>NZ_AP023246.1:1972500-7592533 GCF_016756515.1 Mesorhizobium sp. 113-3-9
GGAGCCCGCAAGGGTGACCACGTACCTTTTGTATAATGGGTCAGCGACTTAGTGTGACGAGCAAGCTTAAACCGCTAGGTGTAGGCGCAGCGAAAGCGAGTCTGAACAGGGCGTTCAGTTCGTCGCATTAGACCCGAAACCGAGTGATCTAGCCATGAGCAGGTTGAAGGTAAGGTAACACTTACTGGAGGACCGAACCCATAACTGTTGCAATAGTTCGGGATGACTTGTGGCTAGGGGTGAAAGGCCAATCAAACTCGGAAATAGCTGGTTCTCCGCGAAATCTATTTAGGTAGAGCGTCGACCGAATACCCCAGGGGGTAGAGCACTGGATGGGCTAGGGGTCCTCACCGGATTACCAAACCTAACCAAACTCCGAATACCTGGGAGTACTAGTCGGCAGACACACGGCGGGTGCTAACGTCCGTCGTGAAAAGGGAAACAACCCTGACCTACAGCTAAGGTCCCCAAGTTATGGCTAAGTGGGAAAGGATGTGAGGATCCCAAAACAACCAGGATGTTGGCTTAGAAGCAGCCATCATTTAAAGAAAGCGTAACAGCTCACTGGTCTAAATAAGGGTCTTTGCGCCGAAAATGTAACGGGGCTAAAGCCATACACCGAAGCTTAGGGTTCGTAGCAATACGAGCGGTAGCGGAGCGTTCTGTAAGCTGATGAAGCCATACCCGTGAGGGGTGGTGGAGGTATCAGAAGTGCGAATGCTGACATGAGTAACGTAAGGGGAGTGAGAGACTCCCCCGCCGAAAGACCAAGGGTTCCTGCTTAAAGCTAATCTGAGCAGGGTTAGCCGGCCCCTAAGACGAGGCGGAAACGCGTAGTCGATGGGAACCACGTTAATATTCGTGGGCTTGGAGGTAGTGACGGATCATTGAGGTAGTCCAATCTTATCGGATTGAACGGGCTGCTGCGTGGTTCCAGGAAATAGCTCCTCCTTATAAACCGTACCCGAAACCGACACTGGTGGTCTGGTAGAGTATACCAAGGCGCTTGAGAGAACTATGCTGAAGGAACTCGGCAAATTGCACGCGTAACTTCGGAAGAAGCGTGACCCTTTTCTACGCAAGTAGAGGAGGGTGGCACAGACCAGGGGGTAGCGACTGTTTATCAAAAACACAGGGCTCTGCGAAGTCGCAAGACGACGTATAGGGTCTGACGCCTGCCCGGTGCTGGAAGGTTAAGAGGAGGGGTGCAAGCTCTGAATCGAAGCCCCAGTAAACGGCGGCCGTAACTATAACGGTCCTAAGGTAGCGAAATTCCTTGTCGGGTAAGTTCCGACCTGCACGAATGGCGTAACGACTTCCCCGCTGTCTCCAGCATAGACTCAGTGAAATTGAATTCCCCGTGAAGATGCGGGGTTCCTGCGGTTAGACGGAAAGACCCCGTGCACCTTTACTATAGCTTTACATTGGCATTCGTAGTGGCATGTGTAGGATAGGTGGTAGGCTTTGAAACCTGGGCGCCAGCTCAGGTGGAGCCACCCTTGAAATACCACCCTTATTACTATGGATGTCTAACCGCGGCCCGTTATCCGGGTCCGGGACAATGTATGGTGGGTAGTTTGACTGGGGCGGTCGCCTCCTAAAGAGTAACGGAGGCGCGCGATGGTGGGCTCAGAACGGTCGGAAATCGTTCGCTGAGTGCAATGGCATAAGCCTGCCTGACTGCGAGACTGACAAGTCGAGCAGAGACGAAAGTCGGTCATAGTGATCCGGTGGTCCCGCGTGGAAGGGCCATCGCTCAACGGATAAAAGGTACGCCGGGGATAACAGGCTGATGACCCCCAAGAGTCCATATCGACGGGGTTGTTTGGCACCTCGATGTCGACTCATCGCATCCTGGGGCTGGAGCAGGTCCCAAGGGTATGGCTGTTCGCCATTTAAAGCGGTACGTGAGTTGGGTTCAGAACGTCGTGAGACAGTTCGGTCCCTATCTGCCGTGGGTGTAGGAATATTGAAAGGATCTGTCCCTAGTACGAGAGGACCGGGATGGACGGATCTCTGGTGGACCTGTTGTGGCGCCAGCCGCATAGCAGGGTAGCTATATCCGGACGGGATAACCGCTGAAGGCATCTAAGCGGGAAACCCACCTTAAAACGAGTATTCCCTGAGAACCGTGGAAGACGACCACGTTGATAGGCCGGGTGTGGAAGAGCGGCAACGCTTGAAGCTTACCGGTACTAATAGTTCGATCGGCTTGATCGTTCTCATTCCTTATGCTCATCGTGAAACACGATGATCTGACCAGCGCTCACGCATGAGCGGCCCTTACGGGCCTATGCTCCGCGAGGGCGCCGGAAAACCGGCGACGCGCAGTCGCGCTTGCGGGCTTGCGCCCGAAAGCCACAAACGTCGCCTTGGCACAGAAAACAGCTTCTCGAATAACGTGCGTTTTGCCGACCTGGTGGTTATGGCGGAGCGGCTGCACCCGATCCCATTCCGAACTCGGCCGTGAAACGCTCCAGCGCTGATGGTACTTCGTCTCAAGACGCGGGAGAGTAGGTCGCTGCCAGGTCTGCTAAACGCACGTTTTATGTGTCACATCGTACTTTCCAAAAATCGAAGCCGATTTTTGGGGCGACGTGATGAAATCTTCTCTCTACGAACAAGGCCCGCCAACGGGAAACACGGGCCGCGTAAGCGGCCCTTTCATTTGGTGAGCCATCTACCTATTTGTAGGCCATCCTATTCGTAGGTGTGCGCTTACGTCCAAAGCAAGCAAACGCTTGCTCGGATCAGCAAGCAAGCGCTTGCTTAGTTCGGCAAGAAAACGCTTGCCTAGGTCAGCAAGCAAGCGCTTGCCTAGGGTTGACGCGGGGTGGAGCAGCCCGGTAGCTCGTCAGGCTCATAACCTGAAGGTCACAGGTTCAAATCCTGTCCCCGCAACCAAATACAAAAGAGCCCGCCATCGTGCGGGCTCTTTTGCATTTTGCCGTGGGGCCGGCCGATTTTAACCCGCCATCAGGGGCCCCAAGGAGGCAAAGCCGACGCCGCGGGACAGAAAACTCAAATCCTGCCCCAAAACCAACATCACAAACGGCCCGCCCGGCATCCCGCCGGCGGGCCGTTTTGCTATCCGGATGAACCACAACACCCGAAATCAGCCCGCCTGGCTCACAGCCCGCGGGCCGTTCCCGTCTCGGAAGGCGGCCGCCGCCATCAATCCGCTCCCAGCATCCGGGGGCTCAGCCTCCGCTGACGCGGCCCGGCAAAGCCCAGGCCCAAGCCAGTCCCAAACGCCCGGCCCAACGGCGAAAGCCGAATCAGAGCCACCATCCAAAACCAGGCCCAGACGAATAATGCCGGTCAGGTTCCCTCCCTCCCGCCTTCACCGCGCCTATGACCAGAAAATCGACCCACCATAAAAATCCCAAACCAAGCATCCCCGACGGCGTCGGTAAGGCACG
Organism: Mesorhizobium sp. 113-3-9; assembly: GCF_016756515.1. Taxonomy (NCBI): domain Bacteria; kingdom Pseudomonadati; phylum Pseudomonadota; class Alphaproteobacteria; order Hyphomicrobiales; family Phyllobacteriaceae; genus Mesorhizobium; species Mesorhizobium sp. 113-3-9. The sequence continues at coordinate 1,975,923 of NZ_AP023246.1, forward strand.
CTTCTCGCCTCGGGCAAGGGCGGAAAGCCGGCCTCAGCCGAGCCCGGCCGATGCCAGTCGCATCAAGGCCTCACGGACACCGACGCGGCGATAGGTTTCGGTGACGAGGCCGTCCCGTCTCAACTCTTGGCGGCGGCGTTCGACAAAGGCGCGTTCCTCGGCGGTCAAATCGTGCTCGCGCTTGCGAAGCCAGTCCTGGTAGGACGAGTCGAGTTCCTTGACCGGCTTGGCCGCCGTTGAAACAGAAGCCGGCCGGCTGTCGGTGTAGCGCGGTCGCAAGGCACTGTTGGGATTGTATTCGGTCCGCTTGTCGTTGCCTGAAATGACGAGGTCGGGATCCGGGACCCGGCCCGACGGACTGTAAACGAATGCCGAGGCAATGCGGTCCAGCGCGGCATCGACCTCCTTCGGCCGATGCACGACATCGCGCGGTGCGCGGTCGGGAACGGCCAGCCTCGTGATACCGCGATCATTGATGGCGTCGAGCACCTCGCGATGATCGCGCGAGGTGATCACCTCACGCCGGGCCGGCCAGAAATCATATGGTGCATGCGCGCCATAACCCTTGCCGATGTGGAAGGCATAGATCTCCGGATAGACCGTGAGTTCGGTGCGGCGGCTTGGCTTGATATCGTAGAAGGAGGTGATGGCGATCTGCAACAGATGGGTGGCACCGATGCCGCCAAGCGCATCGTCGATCACCAGGCCGAACCGGTCATGCGGGTTCCAGTCCGGCAAGGCCTGCGAGATCGAAGCGGGCTTGCCGCCGATCTCGACGTCGAACATATCAGCCTCCAGCAATGTCACGACATGCATTGCGATCTCCGTCGTTTTGCGGCGATTCGTCAGGACGTCATCTGATCAGCAGCGCTTGCACTTGTCAGCCGGCATCCGGCTTGAACCGTTCGAACCGAGGCAAATCAGCCGGGCCCCGCGAGACTCCTTTCCCATCCGCTTCGGCATGGTTAATAGTGTCGATTTCGCGGAGGATCGATCATGGAACAAAGCCGGCTATCGAAGAAGGAGCGGCATGAGCTCATTCTGTCGGAAGTGCGGCGCTCGGCCTCCATCCGTATCTCCAGGCTCGCAACGCGCCTTGGTGTCGCCGGCGAAACGATTCGGCGCGATCTTATCGAGCTTGGCGACGCGGGATTGCTCAACCGGACCTATGGCGGCGCGACGATCTCGCTGGTGACATCCGAGCCTGTGATCGCCGAGCGCAGCCAGACCATGATCGAGGAGCGCGCCCGGATCGGGCGTGGCGTAGCCGGGCTGGTTGAGAAAGGCCAGATCGTGATGATCGACGGCGGCTCGACGACTTATGAGGCGGCGCGCAATCTCTCGCAGCTGAGGCGCGACCTGACCATCATCACCAACTCCATCGGTGTCGCCTCGGTGGCCGGCGCCAATCCAACCTTCCGGGTTATCCTGTGCCCCGGCACCTATGACAGCCGCGAAGCCAGCGTGCTCGGCGAGGACACTGTGGAATTCGTCAGGCGCTACAATGCCGATGTTGCGATCATCGGCGCCTCAAGCCTGTCCGTGGATGGGCCCAGCGACATGATCTCGGGGGCGGCCGCCGTGAAACGAGCAATGATTGCACGAGCGCTGTCGACAGCGCTTGTGGTGACCCATGACAAGTTCGGCCGCAACAGCCTCGAACGCGTCTGCGCAATCGGCGAGCTTTCCGACATCGTCACCGATCGTGAGCCGCAGCCGGCGCTGCGCGCCGTCATCGAAGCAGCTGGGACGGAACTCCACGTCCTGGGCGGCGGCTGAACGGGGCCGCCCCGCTATCTATGCGTCGCCAGCCATTTTGGCTCGCAGCCAGGCCGTGATCGCATCGAAGTCGATCGGTTTCGTGGTGTCGACGTTGAAGAGCGGCCCGCGCCGCAACGGCTCGGCGCGCTTGGCGAGCTCGATCAGTTCGGGAATATAGGCGGCACCGGGATGGCCGGCGGGGCGCTGGTCGAGTCGGGCGCCGTATCGCTCGGCAAGCACTTCGCCTGGCGCGTGGCACCATACTTCAACGGTCTGCCCGACACCGGCTTTTCGCAGATGATCCTCCAGAACCTCGCGTGGCTGGAAGCCGAACCAGGCGTCGACGATTACGGTGGTCCCGGCGGGAGCTTCGCCGACGACGGACCAGATCGCCTGATAGCTGGCGCGACCGAGCGTGCGGTTGAACAGGCGGTCGCCGCCGCCGAGCACTTCGAGGAACGGGTTCTTGATCGTGTCGAGCGCCAGCAAGGGCCAGCCCATGCGATCGGCGATGCCGCGCGAGACGGTGCTCTTGCCGCTGGCGGGGATTCCGTTGACGAGCACCGCGCGCTTGATCTGGCCGGACAGGGCCGAGGGGGCAACCGAAACGGCATGCGGCTCCCCCGCCAGGGCCTGCAGGCCGGCTCCGATCACACCGGCGTCATCACCGAGCTGCGCGGGTTCGACCTGGCATTGATACCAGGGCGCCAGCGCCGGTGCGCGGCCGAGCGCTAGGTGCGCCGCCCGGCCGAGGCCGCCGCCAAGCAGCACCAGGTCGGGATCAAGCACCGCAACGGCGGTGTCGATGGCGGCGCGCAGCGGCCTCGCCCAGGCATCCAGTACGCCGCGCGCATTGGTGTCGCCCACCGTATCGCGGGCAAAGAGCTGATCGACCGAAATGCCGGGGCCGAGCCCGGCGCGTGCAATGTGACGGCCGAGCGCCGTGCCCGAACTGGTGGTCTCGACGCAGCCGCGGCGGCCGCAGGCGCAGACCTCGCCATCGACGTCGACAGTGATGTGGCCAAGCTGCCCTGCCGTTGCCGAGCCACGCGTGATCCGCCGATCCTGGGCGACAGCGCCGCCAATGCCGGTGCCGATAGTGAACATGACAATGTTGCCGTGACCACGCCCGGCGCCGAGCGCCATCTCGGCGGCCAGCGCCATGTTGCAGTCATTGTCGATGACGACAGGCTTGCCCGTCATGTCTTCCAGGCGCCGCGCCAGTGCAACCGAGGCGAGGTTGACATAGCCGCCTGACAGGACCGCGCCGCGCCGCGCATCGACGCGGCCGGGAACACCGACGCCGATGGCCTTCACATCAGGCGTGTCGAGAAGGCGCACCATGTCGGCGATGCGGCCGAGCACCAGCTCGGGGTCGGGCGCGCTCTTTTCGGAAACGCGCTTGAGGATCTCACCGGTCTCGGCGATGCGGGCGGCACGCAGATTGGTGCCGCCGATGTCGATTCCTATGCTGAGAGGCATGGCGTCCTGCATTTGTTTTCACGCAATTCCGGACGCAAACCGCTTCACACTTTTGCTGGAGTAGCTCTAGTCCAAATTCGACTATCAGGCAGCGGCTTTTTGCCGGTAGTGCCCGATCACGGCCTGGATCTCACGCAATCGCGGCACCGCGATGGTCTTGAGCCTTTCGCGCTGGATGTCACGGTCGAGCGAGATGCAGTCCTTCCAAAGCGAGCGGCCGGCGATGACGCCCGAGGCGCCGTTCTGCATGGCGATCTCGACCTGGCCGAGGAAGGTGGCGTGGTTGACGCCGGCCGAAAGCACGGCCCAAGGCACCTCACCGGCCATTTTGGTGATGTTGGCGCAAGCTTGCGGCGTTCCGGGGTAGGGAAGCTTCAGCACCTTGGCGCCGCAGTCGAGCGAAATCCTGGTGCCTTCCTCGACCAGCCACGGCGTCTTGGCCGCATAGTCCTCGGGGCTTTCGCCGTCGAGCTGATAGGTCAGGAACTCGACGACCAGCAGCAGGTCTTCCTGCCCGAAATCGGCGATGCACTGGCGCAGGATGGCGATGTTGTGCTCGTTGGCTTCAGGCTTGTCGGCCCGCAGATACACCATGATCTTGCCGCCAGTGCCGCCGAGTGCGCGGACACGGCGCGCGTCGATGCCGGGAACCAGGCGCGACAGACGGTAACCCTCGGGCGAGACGTCGAAACCGGAAGCGTCGAGGCCGATGAGCAGCGCCGTGTCGCGGTTCAGCACACCCTCGTCGACAATGCGCGGCACCGCGCAGAGCGGGTCGAGCAGCACGCAGGATGCGGCACTGGCGAGGTAGCGCGTGATATCCGCCTTGGTGTCGCCAAGCATGTCGTTGGTGATCCTGGCCTGTTCGGCCGGGTCGGACGCCAGCAAGGTCCGCATGCCGCCGCGCTGGTCGCAGGCTATGGCCACCATGGCCCCGTCCTTGCCGCATATCTGCTGATAGCCGCGCAGTTCCGCGGTGGTCATCTTCGTCATGGTCTCAATCCGATGTTGGCGCTCTCTCACGAAGGGCGCGGATCCGTGAAAACAAGAATGTTCGGTTCTGCCCGCCTTGCCGGCAGGCAGGGAGATTTTGCCGAGGTGCTGCGCCATCCGCCCTCGCGAACGACGCCTCGCCGGCCTTGTGACCAGGGATCGGCGGCAAGTTGCGAGTTGGCTGGATTTGCGCGATAACTCCCGTCGGCGTATGTGTGTGTAACACGTTGCTGAAAGGAATTGCAAGCTGTCTGTTTCTCCCATCCAGGATGCCACCCCATCGCGGACGATGCTGCACACGGTGGCCAAGCTGCATTACGTGGAGGAGATGTCGCAGGTCGACATCGCCCGGCAGCTCGGTGTCTCCACCGCGACGATTTCGCGTCTGCTGCAGCGGGCGCGGGCCGAGGGTATTGTCCGCATCGAGGTTCTCGACCTTGCGACACCGGAGGACATCACAAGGCAGCTGGTCGACGGCTTGAAATTGCGGGATGCCGCGGTGGTGGAGACGCCGGCGGCGGGTACGCTGGCGGCGCTCGCGGCGCCGCTTGGCGGTCTGCTCAGGCAGGCGCAACTGGTGGCGGGCTCCGTCGTCGCCATCGGCTGGGGACGCGCGGTGCGCGAGGTCATCCGGGCCGGCCTGCCGCGCATGCCGGGCGTGCTGACCGTGGCCGCCACCGGCGGCATGCAGCAGCAGGCGGCGCATTTTCAGGTCAACGAATTCGTGCGACTCGCCGCCGAGGAGTTCGGCGGCACACCGCATTTCATCCATGCGCCTTATCTGCCGTCTACCGAATTGCGAGAGGTCTTCCTGCGCGACACTGCCATTCGCGATGCCGTCGCTTTGTGGGAGAGGACCGATGTCGCGATCGTTGGCATCGGCTTGCCGCACGCCATCAATGCCCCGGAGGCAAGTGCCGCCACGCCCAGTGAGCAGGCGCTCGTTCATGCGGCCGGCGACGTGCTTCGCCATTATTTTGATGCCGAGGGCACGCTGATCGCTTGGGAAGGGGAGAGCCGGATGATCGCAATGTCGCCGGCGCAGCTGCGAGCCGTGCCGCTGGTCATCGGCGTTGCCGCATCGCCGGAGAAGGCGACGGCGATCATTGCCGCCGTTCGCGCCGGACTCATCAACACGCTGGTGACGGATACCAAGACCGCGCAGGCCATTCTGGCCACCCTCTCGCAGACATAGACCGGCGGCAATAGCGCGTTGACGCTGCCCTTCTGGAGGTGGCTCCAGGGCGCTGCCGCGAAATAGGTTGTGTCGCCGAAGGCGCGGAGCAATAGTTGGCTGGGGCTCCACGGAGCGGTCAGATGTTGGACTGTGTGAATATCCCGGCGCTGCAAGCTCGGAAAAACCGGATTGCAATTTATTTCTGCAAAGTGTTACAAGTTCGAACGCCCGCTGGCAAAGCGTGGCGCGGGGCACAGTTTGCCGGATCTCTCGGAGGCAGAGGGACGGGGCTGTGGCCCAGTGCGCCGGTCGGCTGACCGGCCGACATGTTGACTGGAGGGCGCTTGGGAGGAGCTGCCCGCGAAAGGCAAACAGGCGTTCACGGCCGTTGGCATCCGTCTCTGCACGGATGACGGCCATTCCAATGTCACTCGCAACGGCAGATCTGCCAATAATGAGGAGGATGTCATGAAGAAGATCGTTGCCGCGCTCGCGGCGCTCGCCGTCAGCGCGACGGTGTTGATCGCGCCCGCGCAGGCGCAGGACAAGAAATACACCATCGCGCTCATTCCGGGCCTCACCACCGACGGCTTCTACATCACCATGCGCAAGGGTGCCCAGGCAGCGGCTGACGCGCTCGGCGTGAACCTGGTTTTCCAGGGAGCTTCGGACTTCAACCCGGTCACACAGGTGCCGGTGCTTGACGCGGTCATCGCCAAGAAGCCGGACGCGATCCTGATCGCGCCGACCGACAAGGTCCAGTTGGTCGAGCCGTTGCGCAAGGCCAATGATGCCGGCATTCCGGTCATCACCGTCGACACCTTCATCGGCAGCGGTGTCTACCAGACCGGTGCCGGCGATGCCGATTTCCCGCTGTCCTACATCGCCTCGGACAATGTTCTCGGCGGCGAGATCGCGGCGCGCGCGCTGGCAACCGCCATTGGCGACAAGGGCAAGGTCTATGTCTCGAACGTCAAGCCTGGCGTCTCGACCACCGACCAGCGCGAGGAGGGCTTCAAGAAGGAGATGGCAAATCATCCCGGCATCACCGTGCTGGAGACCCAGTTCAATGACGACGACGCCAACAAGGCGGCTTCGCAGCTGCAGGCGGTGTTCGCGCGCAATCCCGACCTGGTCGGCGTGTTCGGCGCCAATCTGTTCTCGGCGCTGGGTGCGGCCAATGGCGTCAAGCAGGCCGGCCAGACAGGCACCGTCAAGGTGGTTGCCTTCGATGCTCCGACCAGCATCGTCGACAACATCAACACCGGCCTGGTCGACGTGGCGATTGCCCAGCATCCCGCCGAGATCGGTTATTATGGCGTTGTCTCAGCCTACGCCCACCTGACCGGCCACTCGATCCCGGTCACGATCGGCACCGGCTTCACGATCATGAACAAGTCCAACATCGCGGACCCGAACATCTCGAAGTATCTCTACTCCGAGTAAGTCCAGACGTGCTTGGCTCCTCCCGCTCAACGGGAGGAGCCTGTGCCGGTCCTCGCCAGAGGCGGGACCTGTTTGAAGGCAGCCGCACCGCGGAGTATCCATGACCTCGACATCACCAGCCCAACCGGCCGAGAAGCATGTCGCCCCTCAGGCCGACCACGGCGATCCGGCCAGAAGCCTGATCGGACGTATCGCCGAAGCGCGCGCCTGGCTGTTCCTCGCCGGCCTGATCGTCTGTTTCGAGATCTGGTCGAGGCTCGCCTTCGGTGTGACCTTCGTCCTCAATCCGTTCAACCTGCAGTCCATCGCGATATTCGCCGTGGCGCCGCTGCTGCTGGCGACCGGGCAGACCTTTGTCATCATTTCGGGCGGTATCGACCTGTCGCTCGGCTTCATCATGGGGCTTGCCGCCGTCGTCGCCGCGCACGCCACCAACATGGCGGGTGCTGCCATCCCCTTGCCGCTGGCCATGCTGGCGGGCATCCTCGCCGCGGTCATCGTTGCCGGCGTGCCCGGCGTCATCAACGGCCTGCTCATCTCGCGCCTCAGGGTGCCGCCCTTCATCGGCACGCTCGGCATGTTCGGCGTCGCGCGCGGTGCTGCGTTCCTGCTTGCCGGCGGCACGACCGTGCCGGTGCAGAATTCCTGGTTCGCGCTGCTCGGCAACGGCAAGGTCCTTGGCGTGCCCTATCTGGTGCTGATCACCGCTATCTTCGTCGTCGTGATGCACTATCTGCTCAGCCAGACCCGGTTCGGGCAGCACAATTATGCCATCGGCGCCAATGTGCAGGCGGCGCGTCGCTCCGGTATCGATATCAGGGGCCACATACTGCGGCTCTATGTGCTGTCGGCAATGTGTGCCGGCCTTGGCGGCGCGCTCTATGCCGCGCGCTTCACGGCGGGCGCGGCGCAAGCCGGCGAGCCCTTGCTGCTCGACAGCGTCGCTGCGGTGGTGATCGGCGGCGCCAGCCTGTTCGGCGGTTCCGGCACCATCTTCGGCACGGTCGCCGGCGCGCTGGTAATCGCGGTCATCCAGTACGGGCTGGTCTTCGTCAATGTCGAGCCGTTCTGGCAGTTCATCGCCGTCGGCGTCGTCATCATCATTTCCGTCCTTATCGACCAGGCGCAACGCCGGTTCAGTGGAGCCCGTCAGGATGAATAGCAGCAACCAGACCACGCCCCTGCTGGAGGTTCGAAACCTGTCCAAGCACTTCGGCGCCGTGCGCGCGCTCAACGACTTCTCCATGGCCGTGCGGCCGGGCGAAGTGGTGGCGCTGGCCGGTGACAACGGTGCCGGCAAGACGACGCTGATCAAGGCGATATCGGGGGTGTTCCAGCCGACGGGCGGCGAAATCCTGCTCAGGGGCCAGCCGGTGACGTTCGCGACGCCGCAGGAGGCGCGCGAAAAGGGCATCGAGACGATCTACCAGGATCTCGCGCTCGCTGACAATCTGTCGATCGGCGCCAACATATTCCTCGGCCGCGAACCGATGCGCAAGGCGTTCGGCTTCCTGCCGGTGCTAGACCGCAAGGCCATGGCCGAGGCGGCCAAGGCGACGATGGGCCGGCTGGACTTCCATGTCAGCCGGCTCGAGGCCCCGGTCAGCAACTTCTCCGGTGGGCAGCGCCAAGCCGTCGCCATCGGCCGCGCCGTCTACTGGGATGCACAGATCCTGATCATGGACGAGCCAACCGCCGCGCTTGGCGTGCCGGAGCAGCGCAAGGTCATTTCGCTGATCCACCAGCTCAAGGCGCAAGGGCGCGGCGTGATCTTCATCTCGCATAATCTACAAGACATCTTTGCGGTCTCGGACCGCATCGTCGTGCTGCGGCGCGGCGTCCAGGCCGGCGAGCGCAAGATCTCCGAGACCAATCATGACGAGGTCGTCAAGCTGATGGTCGGCGGCTAAGGTGGATTGATATTCAGCCGGCCTGTAAACGCTCGGCCTGACCTGAATCCCAACACAACTTAGACACTGAATTGCTTAGGCGGCATCGCGGTTGGTCAATGCGATGTGGCAGCAGCCGGAGCCGTGGCCGGGCGTCCAGGTGACGTTGTCGAAGCGCACGCCGGTCGCCTCGAACAGGCCACGGTCGAAGGCGCCGGCGATACGGCAGAGCGTGGCGAGCTTTTCATCGCCAACGCCGGCCTCGACCCAGGCATCCTTCAGCGGGCAGCGTTTGACCTTGAAGGCGATGCGGTCATCGCCGCGCTCGACATCGGTCGGATACATCAGGCCGCTATCCGGGCTGACGGCCAGGAAGGCCTCGCCGATGGCGCGCGCGTCGTTGGCGCCGAAGCTGGCGAAGGCAGCCGCGGCCACTTCCTTGCCACGCTGTTCGATGGCGCGGACCATGATTGCCTCCGCCTTCTCGGTGCCCAACTCCCCGGTCAGTTCGTCGAGAAAGAGGCGGTAGAGATCGGCGCGGTTGCGGAAGGCGGAATCGAGTTCGCGCGACAGTTTCTCGGCTCTGGCTTCTGGGTCGGTCATGATGCGTCCTGTGTGGTTCTTTTGAGCCTTGGCGCAGCTGCCACCAACGCCTTGCCAATGGCCGATTGCGGTGCGTCGATGACGGCACGGGCGTCGCCGCTCTCGGCAATCCGCCCGGCATCGAGCAGGATGACACGATGGGCGACGGCGCGGACGACGCCGAGATCATGGGAAATGAAGAGATAGGCGATCCGTTCCTGCCTTTGCAGGTCGAGCAACAGATCGAGGATCTGTCCGCGCACCGAGACGTCGAGCGCCGAAACCGCTTCGTCAAGCACGATCAAAGACGGTTTCGTGGCGATGGCCCGGGCGATGGCGACGCGCTGCCGCTGGCCCCCGGAAATTTCATGGACGGCGCGCGGCGCCAGATCGGCCGTCAGCCCGACGCGCTCGAGCAAGGCAGCAATGCGGCGCGGGCGTTCAGTGCGAGAGGCAATACCATGGATGCGCAAGGGATCGTCGAGCACGCGCGCCACCGTGGCGCGCGGATTGAAGGCGGCAAGCGGATCCTGGAACACCATTTGCAAGCGAGCGCGGCGTGCTCTGAGCGCAGCGCCACTCAAGGCCAGGAAATCATCGCCTTCGAATTCGATGCGACCGGCGTCCGGTTCGATCAGGCGCAGCACCAGCCGCGCGATCGTCGACTTGCCGCTGCCGGAGGGGCCGGCCAATGCCAGCGTTTCGCCGGGCTCGATATGAAAAGAGACATCGTCGGCCGCAGTGACGGTCTTGCCGCCTCGACGGTAGCGTTTGGTGAGGTTGGAAACTGTGAGTAGGCTCATGCGTTGAGACCGCTTCGGTTCAGCAGCGGTTCGGCGTCGAGGCCGATATGGGCGTCGAGCAGCGCGCGGGTGTAGGGCTGGGCCGGCGCGCCGACAATCCGCGCCGCCGTGCCAAGCTCGACCAGCTGGCCGTGGCGGAAGACGGCGATGCGCTCGGCGAGATCTGCCGCCAGCGCGATGTCGTGGCTGATGAACAGCAGCGTCATGCCATCCTCGGCCACTAGCCTGCGGATCAAGCCGACGATCTCGGCCTGCACGATGGTGTCGAGCGCGCTGGTCGCTTCGTCGGCGATCAGCAGTTTCGGTCCGGCAGCGATCGCGGCGGCAATCGCCACGCGCTGCTTCTGGCCGCCGGAGAGTTGATGCGGAAAGGCATGCAGGGCCGAGTCCGGGTCGGGCAGGTGGACGCGCTGGAGCAAGGTCTTTGCCTTCGCGTATGCCTGAGGCCAGGTAAGGCCGAGATGAGTGCGGGCGACTTCGCCGATCTGTTTGCCGATGGTCATGACGGGGTCGAGGCTGGCGGAAGGGTCCTGCAAGACGAAGCCGATGTCGCGGCCGAGGAGGGGAACTCCACCGCGAAGATGACGAAGTTGGCGCTCTACGGGGCCCAAGATTGGTTGTGTTCGCCAGAACCAATCGATCCGCCCTTCAACCCTGGCGCTCGCCGGCAAAAGCCCCGCAATCGCCAACGCCAGCGTGCTTTTCCCTGAACCGCTTTCGCCGATAATCGCCAGACGCTCGCCAGCCACAATATCGAAGCCAACGCCTTTCAGCGCTGCCACTTCGCGACCGTCGCGGCGGTAGGTCACCGTCAGGTCGCGGATCGAAGCCAGCACCGTCACGACAGGCCTCTCCTGACCGCCGTCGTTTCGACGATGCCTTCGCCGGCCAGATAGACGCCGAGCACTGTGAGCACCAGCGCGATGCCTGGGACGATCGACAGGAAGGGTGCGGTGCGCAGAACCGCGCGGCCTTCGGCGATCATGCCGCCCCAGGTGACAAGGTTGGGATCGCCGAGGCCGAGAAACGACAAGGCCGCCTCGGTGAGGATGGCGGCGGCGACGATCACCGAGGACATCGCCAGCACCGGCGGCAAGGCGTTGGGCAGCACCTCGCGAAAGGCGATTTCGAGCGGGTGCATGCCGATGGCGCGTGCACTGGCGACATAATCGCGTTCGCGAATGGAGAGGACTTCGGCGCGGGCAATTCGAGCCGGTCCGGTCCAGGTGCCGAGCGCTATTGCCACAACGACAATGCCGAGCGACGGCCCGACGACGCTGACGAAGGCCAGCGCGAGCAGGAAGCTGGGTACTGTCTGGAAGGCATCGGTGATGCGCATCAGCACCTCGTCGGCGAGGCCGCCGGCAAAGCCGGCCAGCGTACCTATCACCGCGCCGATGGCGAGTGCCGCCGCCGCCGCTGCTAGGCCGACAGCCAGGGAGGTGCGGGCGCCATGGAAAAGCTCCGCCAGCACGTCGCGGCCGAGCCGGTCGGTGCCGAGTGGCAGCGACCAATCCTGGAAAGGCGGCAGCAGCGCCGGGCCGGCGATGGCTTGCGGGTCACCTGGAAACAGCAGCGGCGCGATGAGCGCCATCGCAATCAGCGCGGCCAGGAGGATGGCGCCGGCGGCGGCCTCGGGCGTGCGCAGAAAGCGGCGCAGCGGGCTCATGCGCCGGCCTCGCCGGCACCGACGCGCGGGTCGAGGAAGGCATAGGCGATGTCGACGAGAAGGTTGATGATGATGACCAGGACGGCGCTGGTGAGGATGATGCCGAGCAGCAGGGGCGTGTCGCGCGAAGCCACCGCTTCCTGCGCCAGCCGGCCGAGGCCGGGCACGGAGAAGACGCTCTCGATAACGACGCTGCCACCGAGCATCTGCGCCGATTGCAGACCAAGCATGGTGACCAGTGGCAGCAGCGCGTTGCGGGCGACGTGGGCGAGCACGAGGCGGCGACGCGAAAGCCCCCTGGCGCGGGCGGCCAGCACGAAATCCTGGCGCCAGGCCTCGGCCATGCCGGCGCGCATCATGCGCAGGTAGAGCGCCAGATAGATGAAGCCAAGGGCGCAAACCGGCAGGACGAGATGGACGGCGATGTCGGCGGCGCGGTCGAGACCGGTCTTGTCGGAGGCGAGGGTCTCGATGCCGCCGATCGGCAGCCAGCGCAGGTCGACGGCAAAGATCACGATCAGCACCAGGCCGAGCCAGAAACCCGGCACGGCATAGAGCGCCAGCGAGCCGATCGACAGGAAGCGGTCGCGGAAACTGCCGGGGCGGGCGCCGGCATAGATGCCGAGTGCCGAGCCGAGGCCGAAGGACAGCGCGGTGGCGCTGACCATCAGCAACAGCGTGTTGGGCAGGCGCTCGAGGACGACATCCCGGATCGGCCTGGAGAAGGTCACCGACTGGCCGAGATCCAGATGCAGCAGCGCCCAGAGGTAGTTGGCCAGCCGCGTCAGTTCCGACTGGTCGAGGCCCCAGCGATGGCGCAGCAATTCGATCATGCCGGCGTCGCCGCCGGTCGAGACGATGTAGGCGTCGACCGCGTCGCCGGGTGCGGCCTCGAGCAAGAGGAAGGTGCTGATGACGACGATTAGCAGCACGAAGATGCTGCCGAGGAGGCGGCGGCGGATGAGGGTGAGGGCGCGGTTCATTGTCGCCTTACCCTCCCCCTCGTGGGGAGGGCCGATCCGCGAAGCGGAGCGGGGTGTGGGTCTTCAGGTTTGCGCCAATACCCCCACCCCGACGACTGGCTGCCGCTTCGCAGCATCCACTCGTCGACCCTCCCCACAAGGGGGAGGGTGAGGTTGGCGCTGTCCGGCAGGACAGGGGGGCGCGAAGGAACTCTCATTCTCGAACCTGAGCACCCGGATTTGCGATGCGCAAGCCTGCAGAGAACGCTAGCCAGCCAGATATGTGTCCGCCCAGTTCGAGACAGCCCAGCGCGGATTGTTGGCGATGTTGCCCACCGTGTCGCGCGCGACGCTGATGAAACTCCATTCGGCGACGTTGATCAGCGGCAGGTCGGCCGCCACCTCCTTCTGGAACTCCTTGTAGAGGTCGGTGCGGGCCGTGGTGTCGAGCGTTTCCGAGGCCTTGGTGATCAGCGCGTCGAGCGCATCGTTCTTGTAGCCACCCTGGTTGGAGAACGGCACGCCGTCGGGAATGCCGCTCTGCACCAGGATGGTGGTCGAGATCGCCGGGTCGCCGCGGAATACGGGCGGGCCGACGGCGAGGTCGAAGGCGTGGTCGGTGTAGACCGCCTTGATGTGCGCGGCGGAGTCGTTATTGACCAGCTGCGCGTCGATACCGATGGCTGCCAGCGCCTGGCGCAGATAGTCGCCGAACTGCTTGGTCTCGTTGAAATAGGGCGCCGGCAAAAGTTTCAGCGTGAAGCGCTTGCCGTCCGGGCCTTTCTTGTAGCCAGCTTCGTCGAGCAGCGCGTTGGCCTTGGCAACGTCGAAGGCATAGATCGGCACATCGGCGGTGTAGAATTGCGGATCGTTCTTGGGCACCGGGCCGGTGGCTGTCGCGGCATAGCCGAGGAACACCGTCTTGACGACGAAATCCTTGTCGATGGCATGCGCGATGGCCTGGCGCACTTTCAGATCGGCCAGTTCCTTGCGGCGATGGTTGATCTCGACGACGAGTTGATAGGTCAGCCCCTCATAGCCCTTGGAGATCACCTTCAGGCCCGGCACCTTGGAGATGCGGTCGAGGTCGGCCAGCGGCACTGCGGAAAAGGCAGCGAGCTGGATCTCTTCGGCTTCGAGCGCGCTCGCCGCTGACGTCCGGTCGGGCAGAACCTGGTAGATGATCTCGTCGAGATAGGGCTCGTCCTTGCCCCAGTAATCGGTGTTCTTGATCAGCCTGTAATACTGGCCGGCCTTGTACTCGCCGAACTTGAATGGGCCGGTGCCGATGGGGGCAGTGTTGGCCGGGTTGTCCTCGATCCTGCCGACTTCGTAGACGTGTTTCGGCACGACGCTCGACAGCGCTGGCAGCGCGTTGCGGATCAGCTGGAACGGCGTCGGCTTGGCGAATTTGAAGACGGCGGTGAAATCGTCCGGAGTGTCGACGGCCGCAAGGTCCTTGAACACGGTGCGGCCGAGATTCTGCAGCGGCTTCCAGATCTGCAGCGCCGAGAAGGCGACGTCGGCAGCGGTGAACGGCTTGCCGTCATGCCATTTGACGCCTTCGCGCAGTTTGAACGTCACTGAAAGTCCATCGGCGGAACCTTCCCAGCTCAGCGCCAGGCGTGGCGCGAGCCCGTCCTTGCCATCGAAGGAGGCTTCGGCCAGCGTTTCGACGATCTTGCTGGAGATGAAGAAGACGCCGTTCGAGGCGACGATCGCCGGGTTGAGGTTGCGCGGTTCGGAGTCCGCGGCCAATACCAGCCGTCCACCCTTCTTCGGCGTCTGCGCCCAGCCCAATGTCGGCATGGCCGTGGAAGCCAGAAGCATCGCCGAGCCGGCAAGCATCGTGCGTCTGGAAATCGTGGAACCTGGCATGATCGAACTCCGTCCTCTCCGCGACCCGACCGGGCGCGACAACACCCCTCGGATGCCGGCATCGGCATCCTTGCGGCGGCGATTATGAGCCTTGCCGAGGGTTTCGCCAGAGACGGAATTGGCGCATCCTTGCTTGGCTTTGAAATTTTCGTCCGCTGGACCAGTTTGAGAGAACGGGGTCAAGTCAAACGATCTGGTAGGACCAGATTTGGCGCATATGCGACAGATGACGAGTTGGTGACCGTTCAGAAGCGCCGGTCGCGTATTTCTGGCTAGACCAGAGTGGGCAAAATGGTGCAGATTTGATCCACCGCCAAGGGATATGGGCGAAACAGCATCGATCCCAGGCAAATTCAGGGAGAGAGACATGAACATTGCGCCGGGCAAGAATGCCGTCAGCAATATCCCTTTTGACCAGGCGAGGGTCGACCGGCTGATGGAGGAGGCCGGCATCGATGTGCTGCTCGCAACTTCCAAGCACAACACGCAGTACCTGCTGGGCGGCTACAAGTTCATCTTCTTCGCTGCCATGGATGCGATCGGCCACAGCCGTTACCTGCCCATCGTCGTCTACGAAAAGGGCGGCCCGGATCACGCCGCCTATATCGGCAACCGCATGGAGGGCGGCGAGCACCAGAACAACCCGTTCTGGACGCCGACGCTGCATGCCGCCTGTTGGGGCACGCTGGATGCCGCGAACCTGGCTGTCGAGCATGTCAGGAAGATCGGCAAGGATGGGGCGCGCATCGGCATCGAGCCGGGCTTCCTGCCGTCGGACGCCTATGCGCTGATCCGCAAGGCGCTGCCCGACGCCAAGCTGATCGATGCGACAACGATGCTGGAGAGCATGCGCGCCATCAAGACCGATGCGGAACTGGAGAAACTGCGCACCGCCTCCGAGCTGATCACCGATTCCATGCTGGCGACCATCGCCTGGGCGCGCGAAGGCACGACCAAGGCCGAGATGATCGAACATCTGCGGCGCGAGGAAACCAATCGCGGCGCGCATTTCGAATATTGCCTGCTGACCCTGGGCTCCAGCCACAACCGCGCGGCATCGCCGCAGGCGTGGAAAAAGGGTGAGGTGCTGTCGATCGATTCCGGTGGCAATTATCACGGCTATATCGGCGACCTCTGCCGTATGGGCATTCTGGGCGAGCCGGATGCCGAGCTGGAGGATCTCCTGGCCGAAGTCGAGACAGTGCAGCAGGCCGCCTTCTCGAAGGTGAGGGCGGGCACGCTGGGCGGCGACATGATTTCGCATGCCGAGGGCGTGCTGAAGTCATCGAAGGTCGCGGCCTACACGGATTTCTTCGCGCACGGCATGGGCCTGATCACGCATGAGGCGCCGTTCCTGATGACCAACCACCCGGTGGCCTATGAAGGCACCTACGCGGCCAAGCCGCTGGAGAAGAACATGGTGCTGTCGGTCGAGACGACCATGCTCCACCCGACGCGCGGCTTCATCAAGCTGGAGGATACGCTTGCGGTGACCGAGGCGGGTTATGTGATGTTTGGCGATCGCGGGCGCGGGTGGAACAGGGGTGGGATTTCATAGAACCCAAGATTGGCGCTGCCCCTCATCCGCCTGCCGGCACCTTCTCCCCGTATAGTGACGGGGAGAAGAGGGCAGCCGCGCCCTCGGCACCTATTCTGCGGCGTTGAAAATTGGCGAAAGCGCCTATGACTGCGTCTTTCTCCCCGTCACTATACGGGGAGAAATGTCCGGCAGGACAATGAGGGGCGGCGCTGCCCTATAATAAGTTCATCACTGCCCCGCCGGGAGCAGCTTGAAATCCGGCAGCTCCCGCAACACCAACTCCGGTCCGGCCGGCGAATAGACCACGAAGAGTTGCATCGGCCCGTCGCCTGTGTTCAGCGTCGAGTGGAAACGGCTTTCTGGTACATAGATAGTGCAGCCGGGGCCGACCTTGGCTACCACCGGATTGCCCTTCTCGTCCTCGACCATCTGTTCACCATGGCCGGAGATGACGAAGATGATCTCCTCGGCGCCCGGATGGTTGTGGCGGGTGTGACCTTTGCCGGAAGGCAGGTCGACGACGCCGCCGGAAAAGCGGGTAGCGCCATTCACTTCCGGTGCCACCGTCAGCGATAGTTTTCCCCAGTCGAAGCCGAAGGCGCTGACGTCCTTCGGATAGACAAACACCTTGCTCTTGTCGGTCATCTCTCTCTCATCCCTTCTTTTTCTTCGTCGTCGCTTTGTCGCCGCCCAGTGTGACAGCCTTGAAATCGGCCGTCTGTCTGGCGATCGCGGCTTCCGCCGGCAGCCGTTCCATCGAACTCGCGCCGTAGAAGCCATGCAGGCCCTTGGCGCGAGACAGAATGTAGCGGGCGTCATCCGGCATCGAGATCGGGCCGCCATGGCAAAGCAGGATGACATCCTTGCGTACCGAGCGTGCCGCCTCGGCGATGGCGTCGATCGCGACCACGCAGTCGTCGAGCGACTTGGCCGAGGTGGCGCCGATCGAGCCGCCCGTCGTCACGCCCATATGGGCAACCACGATGTCGGCGCCGGCCTTGGTCATGGCGCGCGCCTCGTCGGGGTTGAAGACATAGGGCGTGGTCAAGAGGTCAAGCTTGTGCGCCTCGGCGATCATGTCGACCTCGAGCCCGAAGCCCATGCCGGTTTCCTCGAAACTCTGCCGCATGGTGCCGTCGAACAGGCCGATGGTCGGGAAATTCTGCACGCCGGAAAAGCCCATCGTCTTCAGTTCGGCCAGCAGCAGCGGCATGATGACGAAGGGGTCGGTGCCGTTGACGCCGGCCAGCACCGGTGTCTTCTTGACCACCGGCAGCACCTCATAGGCCATTTCCTTGACGATCTCGTTGGCATTGCCATAGGCGAGCAGGCCGGCGGCGGAGCCGCGGCCGGCCATGCGATAGCGGCCGGAATTGTAGATGATGATAAGGTCGATGCCGCCGGCCTCCTCGGCCTTGGCCGACAGGCCGGTGCCGGCCCCGCCGCCGACGATCGGCACGCCCTTGTCGATCATTCCACGGAATTTCTTCAGTATGTCCTTGCGCGGTATTGCGGGCATTTCTTGGAACCTCAGTGTCTGGCTATTTCGAGAAAAGCCGCGACCGCGGCCCTGGCGAATTCGGGGTCGTTGATGTGCAATGGCAAGCGCGTGACGCGACGGTTGGCACTTGGCTTGATCGAGCGCTCGATGGCTTCGAACAGGGCGGCGTCGGCTTCTCGATCGAAGAAGGCGCCACCTTCGATGTCGAGTGCCGAGACGCCTTTTTCAGGAATGAGAAAATGCACCGATCCCTCGCAGAGGGCGAGCCTGGTGCCGATCCACTCGCCGATCGCGCGGCATTCGTCCGCGCTTGTGCGCATCAGCGTGACGTTGGGATTGTGCTCGTAGAAAAGCCGGCCGCGATAGCGTTCCGGTATGGTCGACGGCGCCCAGAAGTTGACCATGTCGAGCGCGCCGACCGAACCGATGTAGGGTAGCTTGCTGCGGGCAATCGCGCCGAAGCGGTCCTCCGTTGCCGGCAGCACGCCGCCGAACATGAGATCGCAGACCTCGGTCGTGGTGATGTCGATGACACCGGACAGCAGGCCGCTGTCGGCCAGCTTTTCCATGCTGCGGCCGCCAGTGCCGGTGGCGTGGAAGACCATGCAGTCATATCCGGAGCGGAGCTGGTCGGCGATCGCCGTCACGCAAGGCGTGGTGACGCCGAACATGGTGAGCCCGATCGACGGCTTGCCGTCGGGCGCCGGGGCCGGGCTCGCCGCCATGCCCGCTATCGCCTGGGCGGCGTTGTGCAGCACGACGCGGGAAAGCCGATTCAATCCCGCCATGTCGGTGACCGATGGCATCATGATGATGTCGGAGACGTCGACATAAGGCGCCGTGTCGCCGGAGGCGAGCGTCGAGACCATGATTTTCGGCAGGCCGAGCGGCAGCGCGCGCATGCCCGACGTGATGATCGAGGTGCCGCCGCCGCCGCCTATGCCGATCAGGGCAGCGATGTCGTTTCGCGATTGGACGAAGCGGGTGAAGGCGACGCCCATGGCGGCAACCGCGGCGCCGCGGTCATCGCTGCCGAGCACGGCCGCGCTGCCGTCAGGATGATGACCGGCCACCTGCTTCGCGCTGATGTCGACGGGAACGGTTGAAGCGCGCGTTCCGACATCAATGCGAGAAACGGCAGCGCCCGTGGCGGCGATAGCGTCGGCCAGGAAGGCAAGTTCCTCGCCCTTGGTGTCGGCGGTGCCCACGACGTAGATGCGCTTCATGGGCGGTTCCCAGGTCATTGCAAATTTTTGAGACGCGCGTATCATATTGATATGGATATCTCACGTCAACGAGCCACTTCAGGCGACGACACGGAGCGGGGTAGCGGCCAGGCTGCCGAGCGTGGACCCCGGGCGCGCACGAAACGGTTGATGCTTGAGACGGCGACACGACTGATGCAGGCGGGTGTCACGCCGTCGGTGAGCGAGGTGGCGGAAGCGGCGGAGGTTTCCCGCGCCACCGCCTATCGCTATTTCCCCAGCCAGGCGGCACTGGTGCAGGCCGTCGTCGACGAGGGGCTGGGACCAATCCTGACCTGGCAATCGACCTCTGCGGACGCCGAGCGCCGGGTCGCGGATCTGTTCGACACGGCGATGCCGCGCATCGAGGCTTTTGAGGCGACGTTCAAGGCGGCACTGAAACTGTCGCTCGATCAATGGGCGCGACGCCAGGCCGGCACGCTGGGCGGTGAGCCGGCCTTCACCCGCGGTCATCGCGTCGATCTGCTGCAGCAGGCGATTGCCCCGCTCAAGGGCCATTTGCCGCCGCACGACTTCAAGCGCCTGGCGCAGGCGCTGTCGCTGATCTTCGGTGTCGAGGTGCTGATCGTGCTCAAGGATATCTGGGGCCTGGACAGCCGCAAGACGCGGTCCGTCGCGCAATGGGCGGCAGGCGCCCTGGTGCGCGCGGCGGTGGCGGAATCGATTGGTGAAGGAGGTGGCGACGGTTCAAGCGTGGTCGTGAAGTAGGACCCATCTGGTTCGACCAGATTTGCATGCCGACTATCAATATTATCCCTGACGCAGGGATCTGTGCAACGCCCCTGCGTATCACTGAGTAGGAAAATCATTGGAAAACAGGCAGATAAAGCCTGAATTCCGTCGGAACGACCAAGCCCGTCTTCCAAGAAAGGGCTTGACGACGATGCAAAATTGGTAATACCAGATTAGAAAAGAAAAGTGGATCAAAAGTGAGGGCTGCGATCCATTTTCCGGCAGGGCGAGGAGGCCCGAAACCGGAAAGGTGCGATCACGGGAGGAACTACCGGAGCCGGCCCCGTTGCCGGCTCACATGACAGGGTAGAATGCGCACAAGGGAGGAAATCATTATGCGCAAGTTAGTGACCAGCGTGCTTGCTGGTATCGGCTTAACGCTTGCCTGCGGAACGTCAGTCTACGCGCAGGAAAAGTCGCTCACCATCTTCTGGGCGGAATGGGATCCGGCCAATTACCTGCAGGAACTCGGCAACGAATACGAGAAGGAAACCGGCGTCAAGATCACGGTGGAGACCACGCCGTGGGCCGACTTCCAGACGAAGGCCTTCACCGAGTTCAACGCCCATGGCGACGCCTATGACCTGGTCGTCGGCGACTCGCAATGGCTGGGCGCCGGCTCGACCGGTGGCCACTATGTCGACCTGACGGACTTCTTCAAGAAGCACGATCTCGGCAATGTCATGGCACCGGCGACGGTGAAATATTACGCCGAATATCCCGGCAACAGCGGCAAGTACTGGGCCATTCCGCTCGAAGGCGACGCTGTCGGCTGGTCCTACCGCAAGGACTGGTTCGAGGATCCCAAGGAGAAGGAAGCGTTCAAGGCCAAATATGGCTACGACCTCGATGTGCCGAAGGATTTCAAGGCGCTGCGCGACATAGCCGAGTTCTTCTATCGGCCCGACCAGAAGCGCTACGGCATCGCGATCTATACCGACAATTCCTATGATGCGATGGCAATGGGCTTCGAGAACGCGCTGTTCTCCTACGGCGGCGAGCTGGGTGACTATGCGACCTACAAGGTCGATGGCCACATCAATTCCGACAAGGCCGTAGCCGCGCTCGACGCTTACAAGGAACTCTACAAGTTCACGCCTCCCGGCTGGGCCAAATCGTTCTTCGTCGAGGATAACCAGGCGATCACCGAGAACCTGGCGGCGATGAGCATGAACTTCTTCGCCTTCTTCCCCTCGCTGATAAACGAGGCGTCGAACCCGAACGCCAAAAACACCGGCTTCTTCGCCAACCCGCCGGGACCGAATGGCGACCAGTTCGCCGCACTTGGTGGTCAGGGCATCTCCGTCATCTCGTACTCGAAGAAGCAGGACGAGGCGATGAAGTTCCTTGAATGGTTCATCAAGGACGAGACCCAGAAAAAGTGGGCGGCCCTTGGCGGTTATACCTGCAGCGCGGCGGTGCTCAAATCGCCGGAATTCCAGAGCGCAACGCCTTACAACAAGGCCTTCTACGAGACCATGTTCAAGGTGAAGGACTTCTGGGCGGTGCCGGAATACGCCGAACTGCTGCAGCAGCTCAACCAGCGCATCTATCCCTACATGATCGGCGGCGACGGCACCGCCAAGGAAACGCTGGACGCGCTGGCCGCCGACTGGAACGCGACGTTCAAGAAGTACGGCCGCGTTCAGTAACAATCATGCCTCACGGAGGGGGCGTTGGTGCCTCCTCCGTTTCTTTTTCTGCAAATGGGAGAGGGGTCTTGGCGACCACGATGATCACAACGCTGGACAGGTCCTCGCGGGCGGCCACGCGCGGCCTGAGCGACATTTCGATCCGCAACCTCTTCATTGTTCCGACGGTCCTGTTCCTGATCGTCTTCAACATCTTTCCGCTGATCTATTCGCTTGGCTATTCCTTCACCGACTTCCGCGCCTCGACCAACGCGCCGGCGAATTTCGTAGGGCTGCAGAACTATCGCGACCTGCTCAACGACCCCTATGTCTGGTCCAATTTCGCCATCACGGCGAAATACGTCATCATCTCAGTCGCCGGCCAGCTGCTTGTCGGCTTCGGCGTGGCGATGCTGCTCAACCGCGATATCCCGCTCAAGGGCCTTATCACCACGCTGCTGCTGCTGCCGATGATGCTGTCGATGGCTGTCGTCGGCTTGTTCTGGAAGCTTCTCTACGACCCATCATGGGGCGTCATCAATTATGCGCTGGGGCTCGGCAATTTCGAGTGGCTGGCCGATCCCAAGATGGCGCTCTACGCCGTCGCGCTGACCGACATCTGGATGTGGTCGCCCTTCGTCATGCTGTTGTCGCTGGCGGGTCTCTCGGCGGTGCCGAAACATCTCTACGAGGCCGCCGCGATCGACCGTGCCGGGCCGTTCTACACGTTCTTCCGCATCACACTGCCGCTGGTGGCGCCGATCCTGATGATCGCGGTCATCTTCCGGACCATGGAAGCGTTCAAGACTTTCGACCTCGCCTACATCCTGACCAGCCAGCCGACGGCCGAACTGATCTCGATCCGGCTCTACAAGATGGCGTTCCAGGAATGGCAGACCGGGCGCTCCTGCGCGATGGCCTACATCGTGCTGATCATGGTGCTGGCCATCACCAACATCTACGTCAAATACCTCAACAAGGTGAAGGAGCGCTGAGATGGCCGCCGTCCGCACTTCTTCCGAGATCGGCTTCAACCGCGTCGCCATCGTCGCCGTGCTGGTGGTGACGATCATCTTCCTTGCCCCAATCTACTGGATCGCCTCGACGGCATTCAAGCCGCGCAACCTGGCCACGACCATCCCGCCGACGGTCGTCTTCCAGCCGGAGATTTCGCCTTTCGTGAAGCTGTTTACCAAGCGCTCGCAATTGCGCAGCCCGCCGACGCCCGAAGAATACGCGGCGGCGCCATGGTGGGAGCGGGTCGTTTTCGATGGCGGCGAGAAGATCGTGCGCGACGGCAAAGGCCAGGTGCAGTGGTCGGGCTATCCGAGCCGCTTCCTGAATTCGCTGATCATCGCCATCACCTCGACAGTGCTGGCGGTCGGCATGGGCACGTTCACCGCCTACGGCTTCTCGCGCTTCAAGGTGAAGGGGGAGGCGGATCTGCTCTTCTTCATCCTGTCGACACGCATGCTGCCGCCGGTGGTGGTGGCGATCCCGATGTTCCTCATGTACCGCGCGGTCGGCCTCAACGACACCCATATCGGCCTGATCATTCTCTACACCGCCTTCAACCTGTCCTTCTCGGTCTGGCTGATGAAGGGTTTCATGGACGAGATTCCGAAAGAATATGAGGAAGCGGCCCTCGTCGACGGTTACACGCGCATGGAGGCCTTCTTCAAGATCGTGCTGCCGGAGGCCGCCACCGGCATCGCCGCCACTGCCGTGTTCTGCTTCATCACAGCGTGGAACGAATATGCCTTCGCGCTGATCATGACCAATCGCCGTGCGCAGACAGCGCCGCCCTTCATCCCCAGCCAGGTCGGCTCCGGCCTGCCCGACTGGACGGTGATCGCCGCCGGAACGTTCCTGTTCCTGCTGCCGGTCGCCATCTTCACCTTCCTGCTCCGCAATCATTTGCTGCGCGGCATGTCCTTCGGAGCGATCCGCAAATGAGCTTTCGCGCCATCAATCAGAAATATCTGGAGCCTGGTTCGCAGGTGCTCATGGTGCTCGGCATCGTGGCACTCTGCCAGCCCTGGAACATGCTGCTGCACACATATGGCCTGACCATCATCCTGATCGGGCTGATCGGCTTCAACATCACCTCGAAAATCGCGCCTGAGGAGGAAGCCGGCACCGGCCATGCCGCGCGAAATCCGGGAGCAGAGCATTGACCCAGATCGAGCTTCGCGGCGTGCAGAAATTCTTCGGCGCCGTCCAGGTCATCAAGGACCTCAACCTCAAGATTGCCGACAACGAGTTCATCGTGCTGCTCGGCCAATCGGGCTGCGGCAAGACGACGACGCTGCGCGCGATCGCCGGGCTGGAGACGATCGACGAGGGCGACATCCTCATCGACGGCAAGCCGGTCCAGCATCTGAAGGCCGCCGACCGCGACATCGCCATGGTGTTCCAGTCGTTCTCGCTCTACCCGCATATGAGCGTCTACGAGAACATCGCCTTCCCCTTGCGCGCCACGCGCAAAAGCAAGGCCGAGATCGACAGCGAGGTGCGCTCGGTCGCCAAGACCCTGCAGATATCGGATCTGCTCGGCAAGAAGCCATCGGCACTTTCGGGCGGCGACATGCAGCGCGTCGCCATCGGCCGGGCGCTGGTGCGGCGGCCGAAGGCTATGCTGATGGACGAGCCGATCGGCGCGCTCGATGCCAAGTTGCGCGAGGAGATGCGGGCCGAGATCAAGCGGCTGCACATCAAGCAGGGCTCGACCACGATCTATGTCACGCACGACCAGATCGAGGCGATGAGCCTCGCCGACCGCATCGTCATCATGCATGAAGGCGTGCTGCAGCAGGTGGGCACGCCCGACGAGGTCTATTCGCGCCCGGCCAATCTGTTCGTGGCGCAATTCGTCGGCAGCCCGGTGATGAATGTCGCCGACGCGGCGGTGGCCGAGAAAGCCGCGTCCGCATCGGTGACGGTCGGTGACGCGGCCACCGGCTTCGAGTTTCCGCGCGCTCTGCTGTCGAAGCTCAACGGCCATGCCGGCGGCCAGCTGGCGCTCGGCATCCGTCCGGAAGGCGTGCTCATTCGCCGTGACGCGGCCGACGGCTTCATGGCCGTCGAGACGCAGATCGTCGAACCGCTGGGGTCCTTCGATATCGTCGACCTGAAGGTCGGCTCCAAGATGCTGCGCGCCCGTACCAAGAGCGGCTTCATCTCGGGGCCCGGCGAGAAGGTCTTTGCGCGGATCGATCCGACGCAGGCGCATTTCTTCGACAAGGCAAGCGGCAAGTCGCTGGAAGTGAGATTGTGATGGCCCATATCCAGCTCAAGAATATCTCCAAGAGTTTCGGTAATCACACGGCCCTGACCGGGCTCGATCTCGACATCGCCGATGGCGAGTTCTTCGTGTTGCTCGGCGAGACGGGCGCCGGCAAGACGACGACGCTGCGGCTGATCGCAGGCCTCGAGAAACCGAGCGAGGGGCAGGTCCTCATCGACGGCGTCGACGTTGCCGACTGGGGCGCGGCCGAACGTGACGTGGCGCTGGTGCTGCAGCAATATTCGCTCTATCCGCGCTACACGGTGCGTGAAAACCTCGAATTCCCGCTGAAGCCGAAGATCCGCCGGCTGCCCGATGCCGAGATCAAGGACCGCGTCGACCGCGCTGCCCGCACACTGCGCATCGAGCACTTGCTCGACCGCAAGACCGACCGCCTGTCCGGCGGCGAGATGCAGCGCGTCTCGATCGGCCGCGCCATCGTGCGCAAGCCGCGCGTGTTCCTGATGGACGAGCCGCTGTCGGCGCTCGATGCCAAATTGCGCGAGGCGCTGCGCACGGAACTGAAGAACCTGCAGATACAGCTCGGCGCCACGTTCCTGTTCGTCACCCACGACCAGATCGAGGCGATGTCGATGGGCGACAAGGTTGGCGTGCTCAACCATGGCCGCATCGTCCAGACCGGCACGCCGCACGAGATCTACAACAACCCGCGCGACACCTATGTGGCAAGCTTCGTCGGCTCGCCGCCGATGAACCTCATCGACGGCAAGCTGGTCAACAACCGCGCGGTGATGGCACCGATGAATTTCGAGCTGCCGCTTTCTGGGGGAGCCAAGACGAGTGCGGCGACCGACGGTCGCCCGCTCGTCTTCGGCATCCGTCCCGAAGATGTCTATCTGGAAAGCGGCGCTCCGGTCGAGGCGCGTGTCCATGACGTGGAAAATCATGGCGTCGAGAAGATCCTGACGCTGCGCGTCGGCGACACAACACTGCGCGCAACGGTGCCGGCCAGGACCGATGTCGCGATCGAACAGCCGGTGCGTTTTGCCTGGAACCCGGACAAGGTGGTGCTGTTCGACAAGGGCAGCGGTGTCAGCTTGCGCCACGCCGGGTGACGCGCTGTTTCTGATCAGCCGGGTAGCCTTGCTACGAAGGATACTGGCTCAACTGGCCTGGCGGACTTCGGCCTGTTCCTCGGCGCGAAGGTGGCTGGGCGCCGCGCCGATGACCCGCTTGAAGGCACGGCTGAAGGCGGCGTCCGATTCATAGCCAAGGCGGGCGGCAACGACTGATATTTTCATCCGGTCGCGGACCAGCCACTGACGCGCCTGATGCATCCTGACCTGGGTGACATATCTTGCCGGCGTTTCGCCGACGATGGTGGCGAAACGTTCGGCAAAACCCGAGCGCGAGGCGCCCATCATCCGGGCCAGCGACTCGACCGTCCAGTCATGGTCAGGTTCGAGATGGATGGCGGCCAGCACGCGACCGATGTCGCGGTCCTTGACCGCGGCGATCCAGCCGGAGGAGTCGCCGCAACCACGTTCGACCCAGGAGCGGATGACGGTGGCGGCAAGCACATCGGCCAGCCGTGCCAGGATGCCGCCGGAGCCGACACGCTCCATCGTCACTTCGCGCGCCATGGACTCCAGCAGGTGTGGAATGCCGGGCTCGTAGGCTTCCAGCTCGTGCGTGCGCATCACGTCCGGCATCATGCCGAGCAGGGGGTGCAGGCCGTCGATGTTGAAATACATCGCGGCGCAGAAAAGCAGCGTTCCGGGCTGACAATTCTTGTCGCACATCTCCGCGTTTGACGTGCAATAGACATCCTTGCAGACTTCCTCGAGCTCGTAGCCATGGATCGGCCAGGCCTGCGCCCCGGGTTCGCTGGCCAGCACATGCGCCTCGCCTCGTGGAAGCAGCACCGCGTCGCCAGCATTGAGCTGCACCCATTCGCCGGATGGCTGCTTGAGCCAGCAGCCCTTGCGGCCGATGAAATGAAACCGCGCTCCGGGCTGAGCCGGGAACTGGATACCCCAAGGCTCCTTCATTTCGCAGCGGCCATACTCGACACCGTCGAGACGCAGGCCCCGCAATATGTCAGTCAGCGGGTCGCCGGTAATCGGGATTTTGGACGAACGGTCATGCATGATGGGGTTTCTAGCATGGAAACTCCAACCCGTCACTCCCTATGTTGCATCGCAGCCAAATGTTGCGCCGCAAACAAATCGGAGACTGACCATGGCCGAACCCGCGACAGGCGTCATCGACGCCGCACTTCTGAACCCCACAGAAACCGATGAGCGAGCCGAGCCGGCATGGGGTGCCGTGGTTTCGCTGGCGCTT
This sequence comes from Mesorhizobium sp. 113-3-9, assembly GCF_016756515.1. NCBI lineage: Bacteria > Pseudomonadati > Pseudomonadota > Alphaproteobacteria > Hyphomicrobiales > Phyllobacteriaceae > Mesorhizobium > Mesorhizobium sp. 113-3-9. The sequence continues at coordinate 2,002,827 of NZ_AP023246.1, forward strand.
GGCGTTTTCGGCCTCGTCACCGCCGAATTCCTGCCCGCCAGCCTGCTGACGCCGATGGCGCGCGATCTCGGTGTCAGCGAAGGCGTGGCCGGGCAAGCGGTGACGGCAACCGCCATAGTCGGCGCCATCGCAGCGCCCACCATGGCCATCATCACAAGGCGCATGGACCGCAGGTTCGTGACGTGGATGCTGACGGCATTCCTCATCTTGTCCAACCTCCTGGCCACCTTTGCCTCATCGCTGTCCATGCTTCTGCTTGCCCGCGTCGTGCTCGGCGTTGCGCTCGGCGGCTTCTGGGCGATGTCGGCGGCCATGGCGTTGCGGCTGGTGCCGATGCGGCTGATGCCGCGCGCCATGTCGATCATCCTGACCGGGGTCTCGCTGGCCACCGTCACCGCCGCTCCGGTCGGCGCCTATGTCGGCGACATCTGGGGATGGCGCACGGCGTTCATGATTGCCACCATCGTCGGCGCCTTGGCGCTGCTGGTGCAATTGGCCACCATTCCGAAGCTGCCACCGGTGGGTGTCGCAAGCTTCCGCACCTTGCTCGATGTGCTGGAGCGGCCGTCGATCCGGGTGGCGCTGCTGGTCGTGCTGCTGGTCGCGTCCGGGCATTTTGCCGGCTTCACCTATGTGCGCCCCTTCCTCGAAAAGGTGCCGGTGCTCGACATCGAGACGATCTCGCTGGTGCTGCTGGCCTATGGCGTAGGCGGTTTCTTCGGCAATATCGCCGGCGGCATCCTGGCGGAGCGTAACCTCAAGGCGGCCGTTGCCCTGGCGCCCTTGCTGATTGCGCTGGCCGCCGCCTCGATGCTGATCTTTGGCGCCTCGCCGACGATTGCCGCCACCGCCGTCGCCGCCTGGGGTTTTGCCTTCGGCGCGGTGCCGGTCGGGCTGCAGAGCTGGCTGGTGCGGGCAGCGCCGGACCAGGCCGAAAGTGCCGGCGGCTTGATGGTGGCGACCTTCCAGGTGGCGATCGCGCTGGGCGCCGTCTTCGGCGGCTTGCTGGTCGACCATACCGGCGTGGCCAGCGCCTTCGCCTATTGCGGCATCGCAACGCTGCTGGCGGCGATCGTCGTGTTCCTGCGTGGCCCGAAGCAGGCCGAATAGTCTCCCATCCCTGACCTGCCCAGCGGCCCGAGAACCATCATGGTTCTCGGGCCGCTGCCGTTGTGATGGCGGCAACGAAGCGGTTGAGGCTGTCCTCGATATAGGTGGCGACTTCAACTGCCGGATCGAAGCTCCACCACAGGAGGGAGCCTTGCCAGTGCGACGCCATCAGCAGGCCGATGTCCCGCGGAGGTGTGGGCGTTGCCGCGAAACAAGCCGCCAGTGCCTTGCAAAGGGCTGTCTTCCAGGCCGCACCGCGCGTCCTGAGCACGGGGTCTCGCAAATCCTCGCGCAAGACGAGCAGGCCTTCGGCATAGGCTTCGATGCCGCCATAGCCCTGCGACAACGCCACCAGCAATTCAATGGCGCCGGCCGGGGTCTTGGGCACGCTGGCGGCCAGCATCCTGGTCCTGTCGTCGAGGCCGTCCCAGGCATGCAGCAAGGTGCGCTGCTTCAACCGCGCCTTATTGCCAAAGCGCTGCACCAGTGTTGCACCGGAGAGGCCGCAGGCCTTTGCCAGGCGCTCGAAGGTAAGCGCCTCCGGGCCATGCTCGTGCATCAGCCGCAATGCGCTCTCCAGTACCTGCTCGTCGGATTGGGTCTTGGGACGGGTCATCTTGACATTCCATTATAACCGAACGATCATTTATATATGATGGATGTGGCGCAAGCCATCCTTATTTGATCGATGCGTGCCGTTCTTGGGAGAGTTCAATGACGTTGCAAGGAAAAGTTGCTCTGGTTGCCGGTGGCACACGAGGTGCCGGGCGCGGCATAGCGGTCGAGCTCGGCGCTGCCGGCGCCACTGTCTATGTCACCGGGCGGAGCACGCGCGCGCAGCAATCGGAGTATGCGCGGCCCGAAACAATCGAGGAGACGGCGGAAATGGTCACAGCGACCGGCGGCAGGGGCATCGCCGTGCAGGTCGACCATCTCGTGTCCGACGATGTGCGCAGGCTGGTCGAGCGCATCCGCACCGAACAGGGCCGTCTCGATATCCTGGTCAACGACATCTGGGGCGGTGAGAAGCTCTTCGAATGGGACAAGCCAGTCTGGGACCACAATCTGGAGAACGGTTTGCGCATGCTGCGTCTGGCCATAGACACCCATCTGATCACCGCCCACCATGCGCTGCCCCTCATGATCGAGCAGCCGGGCGGGCTGCTGGTCGAAGTCACGGACGGCACCGCCGAATACAATGCCGATCACTACCGCCTGTCGCCTTTCTACGATCTCGCCAAGGTCGCGGTGAACCGCATGGCCTGGGCCCATGCCAAGGACCTTGCGAAACACGGAGCCACCTCAGTCTCGTTGACGCCCGGCTGGCTGCGATCGGAGATGATGCTGGAGGCTTTTGGAGTACGCGAGGAAAATTGGCGTGATGCAACCGCGACGGTGCCGCATTTCGTCATTTCGGAGACGCCGCGCTTCGTTGGGCGCGCCGTTGCCGCGTTGGCTGCGGATCCTGATCGCTCACGCTGGAACGGGCAGTCGCTATCCAGCGGCGGGCTGGCGCGAGTCTACGGCTTTACCGACCTCGACGGTTCGCGGCCCGATGCCTGGCGCTATGTGCCGGAGGTGCAGGACGCCGGCAAGCCAGCCGACGCAACGGGCTATCGGTGATGCGATCTGGAGTCGCTCAGGCCGAACGCCCGTCAAAATCGAAGACCGGCAAGGTGGACGGGTCGATATCGGCGACGCAGTTGAGGTTGATGTAAGCGTTGCGTTCGCCGCTTTCGCGGAGATCCTCGGCGAAAGGGTGGATGCCGCAGGTGCGGCAGAAGCGGTGCGCCATGGTGTGGTTGCCGAATGTGTAGGTGCCCAGATCATCGCCCCAGGCCAGGACGGTCAGGCTCTCATGCGGGATGGCGCACAGCAAGGCGCCCTTGCGCGAGCAAATCGAACAATTGCACCTGATGGCACCGGTCAGTTCCGCCTTGAATTCCAGGCCGACCTTGCCGCAGTGACAGCTGCCTTTGTACAGCATCAGTATCTTCCTATCGCTGGCAGGTGCAAAGGCACGCTGGCCGGGTTATCCCTTTCGCAGGCCCAACCGGCTGCGTTAAGTCTTTGTTTTTTCGCAATTCCCAAGGGCAAAGCGCCATGTGCTTTGCCCGGGGAAAACCGCACACACTTTTCCTGGAATTGCTTTAAAGACGTTGCATTCTGGCGGAGTCCGACATCGACATGCAATCCATCCGTGACCGTCTCGAAATCATCCTGTCACGTCTTGCCAATCGTGCGGCCGACGAGAAGGTCTTCACCAGGCTCTATGCCGAACCCGCGCGGGCCGTGGCGGACGCCAGCGATGCCCGTAAGCGCGCCGGTGTGACGCTTGGGCCGCTCGACGGCACCATCGTCTCGATCAAGGATCTGTTCGATGTCGCGGGCGAACAAACGACGGCGGGCTCGCTGATGCTCAGAACCGCCGCGCCCGCGTCGGATGACGCCGCCATCGTCCGCCGGCTGCGGCAAGCCGGTGCGGTCATCATCGGCAAGACCAACATGACCGAATTCGCCTTCACCGCGATCGGCGACAACATGCACTACGGCACGCCAGGCAATGCCGTTGACGCCACCCGCATCCCCGGCGGTTCGTCGTCCGGCGCCGGCGTTTCCGTCGGCGAGGGGACGAGCGACGTCTCGATCGGATCCGACACCGGCGGGTCGATCCGCATTCCTGCCGCGCTCAATGGCGTCGTCGGCTTCAAGCCGACGGCGCGGCGCGTGCCGCTGGCCGGCGCCTTTCCGCTGTCTGGCACCTTGGACTCGATCGGGCCGCTTGCCCGAACCGTCGCGCAATGTGCCGCCACCGATGCCGTGATGGCCGGCGAGGTGCCGACCGAGCTGGTGGCCGTATCGCTCGCGGGACTTCGCGTTGGTGTGCCGCGCGGCGTTCTTTTCGGCGACACGGAAGGTGAGGTCATGACGTCGTTCGAGCGTTGTCTCGGCAAGATCGAACAGGCTGGCGCGCGCATTGCGGATCTGTCGATCGACGACATGATTGCCGATCTGCGCGCGGCGACCAAACGTGGCTCGATCGCTGCCATGGAAGGGGCCGAGGTGCATGCCGACTGGCTGGCGACAGGCGCATCGGCGCCGGTCGACCCGCATGTCAGCGGGCCTTTGTCGCGAGCGGCGATGCTGCCGGTGCCGGTCTACATCAGGGCCTTGCGCCGCCGCCGCGCGCTCGTCGCCGCCATGGATGAGCGGCTGGCGTCGGTCGATGTGCTGGTTCTGCCGACCACGCCGGTGACGGCGCCGACCATCGTCTCCATGGCCGAGAATGCCGAGCTGCGCGACCACGTCGAAGGCCTGCTGTTGCGCAACACACAGGTCGCCAACCAGTTCGACCTCTGCGCGATCTCGCTGCCGATGCCTGATATGGCGCTGCCGGCCGGACTGATGCTGGTCGCGCGCAATGGCCACGATCGGCATCTGTTGCGGATTGCCGCCGAAGTGGAGAGGCTGCTGGCTGGTTGATCGGCAGGGAGCCGCGAATTGCGGATCAGTGTGACGAGCAATGCTTGCGTTCGCTGTCCTTGGCGGTGCGTACTATGCGGGTCGCGACCAGCCAGGGCAGGCTGTAATCCTTACCGGTGATGGTCTGGGTGCGGTGCTCGATCGAGCCCCTGACGACGATCTCCCCGCTGTACAGCACGTCGGACTGATCCGTTATCGCCTTGTCGGCCTGCGGCAAGCCGCTGGTGTCGATCGACACACCCTTGATGATCGTGCCAGTGGCAAGATCAAGCGCGCTGTTCGATGGGCAGGGCGCCTTGAAGCAGCGCAGCCCATTGTCACAATAGACATAGCTGCTCTCGGCTGCGGCGACTGTCGGCAAGGCGCAGATGGACGAGGCTGCGGCAATCAGAAATGCGAGGTGAAGACCGGACATGGCCGCACCGTCGCGAAGAATTGGGGCGAAACCGCGATGCTCTAGATGTCGAGCGGAAACCGGCTCCGGTAATGATCGACAACTTCGGGATTGCGCAGATTGACCGGCAGCTTGCCGGCCAGCACCAGCAAGGCTTCGCCCGCCGCGCCGACGCCCATGCGCATCATCGATTCCTCGGTAATCCCTGCCATATGCGGGGTGATGATGACGTTGTCGAAGCCGAAATAGGGATGATTGGACGGCAGCGGCTGCGTCGAGAACACATCGAGCGCGGCGCCGCCGATGCGGCGCTCCCGCAAGGCCTCGATCAGGGCGTCGTCATCGACGACCGGCCCACGCGAAACGTTGATCAGCAGCGCGTTGGGTTTCATGCGGGCGATGCGCTCACGACTGATCAGGCCACGCGTCTCCGGCGTCAGCGGACAGCAGAGCACGATGATGTCGCTCTGCTCTACCAGCGCGTCGATCGACAGGAAGCCGACTTTGTCCGGCGCCGGCTGCATGCTGCGCGTCGTTGCCACCACCTTCAGGTCGAAACCATGCGCCGCGATATGGCCGACGGCCTGGCCGACGGCGCCGAGGCCGACGATGCCGATGGTCTTGCCGGCAAGCTCGATATTGGCGTTGGCATGCTCGCGTCCGGCGAGCCAGCCTTTGGCGCGCAGGTCGCGGTCGACCCTGCGGAATTGCCGCAGCAGCGCCAGTGCGGTGAACATGACGTGTTCCGCGACCGAGCGCGCATTGACCGCCGGCACGTTGGCCACCAGCACGCCGGCGGCGGCCGCCGCTTCCATTGGTATCATGTCGAGCCCGGCGCCATGGCGGATCGCCGCCCGCAGCTTCCAGGCACCCTCGAACAGGGCTGGTGGCAGCGACGCGCGCACGATGACGATGTCGGAATCCTTCGCCTCCCGGGTTAAGGTGGCGGCATCGAGGGCCGAAGCGATGACGAGTTGACCGGCGCCGGCGAGCTTGGCCGAGGCGCGCGGGTGCAGCGGATGGGTCGACAGGATCTTTGGCACGGACTGGACCACGGTCAGGCCTTTTCGAGCGCCGGGCTCGCGGCAACCGCGTTGCCGCCCTCGATCAGCCCCTTCCAATAGCTCTCCGCGCCTTGAAGGTGGGCACTCATCAGCGCCTGGGCGAGATTGCCGTCTCTGCGCAGCAGAGCCTCGTAGATCTGCACGTGCTCGGCATGCGAGCGCACGCTGCGTTCGGGATCGTTGAAGTAGATCGGCAGGCGCTGTTCGCCCATCAGATAATAGACGCTGCAGATGTTGTGGAAGACGCTGTTCTTGGTGGCGCGAACGATCTCGAGGTGAAACTCGCGGTCTTCCTTGGCGAGGCCTTCGCCGGCGGCGATGCGCTCCTCGGAAGCCTTGAGGATTTCGCGCAGCCGCTCGAAATTCTCCTCGGTGGCGCGCGAGCAGGCAAGCTCGGCGGCTTTGATTTCGTGGATCTTGCGTAGCTCGACCGTCTCGTAGATCTGCAACGGATCGAGCGGCAGGCCGGCGCGCGCGAACAGGGCCAGCGCCTCGACGCTCGCCTGCTTGGTGTCGATGTAGATGCCGGACTTCGCCCGACGCTCGACGATGCGCATGGCTTCCAGAATGGCCAGAGCCTCGCGGATCTGGCCGCGGCTGACGCCGAAATGCTCGGCCAGTTCACGCTCCGACGGCGTGCGGCCGGTCTCGCTGTCCGAGTGGGAGAACAGATAGGCGGCGAGTTCCGCGAGGAGGTTCTTTTCTTTCATCGTCAACTGCGTTGCGCGTGCGCCTCCAGGAATCGCTCAGAAATGGTGAACCCCAATCCAGGCTTTTCCGGGATCGCTATCATACCGTCCGTTGCTTCGACAGTCTCTTCGATCAGATCATGGATCATCGGGTTGGCGCCGAGCGAATATTCGACGATGAAACTCGACGGCGAGGCGGCACAGACATGCAAGCCGGCGAAGAAGCAGGGCGCGCCGGCCCACAGATGTGGCGCAAAGCGCAGATTGAAGGCGCTGGCGATGGTGCCGATCTTCATCGCCTCGCTGATGCCGCCGCAGAAGGCGGGATCGGGCTGGAAGATATCGGCTGATTTGAGCACGGCAAGATCGCGGAAGGCGTAACGCGTCGCCTCACTCTCGCCGGTGGCGATCGGAACAGCGCCGGAGGCCCGCACTTCCGCCATGCCCGGCTTGTCGTCGGCAATGATCGGCTCCTCGAACCAGGCGAGATCGAGGTCGTTGACAAGGTGGATGAAGCGCTTGGCTTCCGCCACCGTATAGGTGCCGTGGGCGTCGACCATCAGTTCGACATCGGGGCCGAGCGCCTGGCGTGCGGCGCGCACACGGGCGGCGGAGACGTGTGCTGCCCCATCCATGGCGCCGACCCGCATCTTCAGCGCCTTGAAGCCGCCCCGGGCTATGTAGGATTTCAATTGCTCGCCGATGGCATCCGCGGACGCCCAGCCGCCCGAGGCATAGGCCTGCATGCGGTCGACCTTGCGGCCGCCGAGCAGCCGCCAGACCGGCACGCCGAGCGACTTGCCCAGGATGTCCCAGAGCGCGATGTCAATCGCGCTGATGGCGGCGATGCTCATGCCGCGCCGGGCGAGCTGCGGCATGGCGTGGCCGGTGCGCGCGGCACTGTCGTGGCGCACGCCGTTGTAGAGCATCTCCCAGATGATTCCGATATCGGCCGGATCCCGGCCGATCAGCTGCGGGCCGACCTCATGGTTCAGCATGTGGACGAGGGCGCCGTAGCTGCCGGCGCTGCCGGCGGCGTTCTTGCCTTCGCCCCAGCCGACCAGCCCGTCATCGGTTTCGATGCGCAGGATGGCGGCGTCGAAGGTCGTCACCTGGCCGAAGTCGCTGCGGTGCTGCCGAGCGGCTTCGATCGGGATGCGGACCCACCAGGCTTGGACGGTCTTGATGCGCATGTTTTTCCCCAGCCCTGCCGCCGGTCAGGGCGGAAGGGCAAATTTCCCAAAAAGTGTCGACTACTTGATCAGCGGCAGCAGCGTTTCGGCGGTGATGCGCATCTGGTCGGTGTAGAATTTCTCGGTCAGCACGCTGGAGCCGTGATCCTGGATAAATTTCAGCTGCTCAGGCGAGATATCAACCGGGTGGCGCTCGACCATTTCGGGATAGGGCGCCGCCGGCGTGCGGTCGACCGGAGCGACGAACTCATTGGTCAGCGCGCCGTCGTAGCCGACTTCCTTCAAGGTGGCGACGATCTTCGGCCAGTCGATCTGGCCGAGGCCGGCGGCGAAGCGGTTGTTGTCGGCGACATGGAAGTCGAACAGCCGCTTTCCGATCTTACGGATGGCGTCGTAGACGTTAAATTCCTCCATGTGGATGTGGTAGGCGTCGAGGCAGACGCCGCATTCGGGGCTCACGGCATCGGCCAGCGCCAGCGCCTGGGCGCCGCGATTGAACAGATAGGTCTCGAAGCGGTTGAGCGGTTCGACGGCGATCTTGACGCCGACCTTCTTGGCATGGGTGAAGCACTCGCGGGTCGCGTCGACCACCCACTTCCATTCCTCTTCCTCGGTGCCGTCCGGCACCACCTTGCCAACGGTGGCGGGGACGAGCGTGATGATCTCGCCGTCGAGTTCGCTGACCATGGTCAGCACGTCCTTGACGTACTGCACCGAGCGCTCGCGCTGGCCCTGGTTCTTGGCGGCAAGGTTGCGTTCGCCCAGCATCAAGGTCACCGCGCCCCAGCAGCGGATGCCATGCTCCTTCAGCAGCGCCCGCGTCTCCTTGGTCTTGTACTGTTCGGGCTCACCGGAAATCTCGATCGACTCATAGCCGAACTTCTTGATGCGCTTGAGGGTAGTCTCCAGGGGTTCCGCGCGCATCCAGTTGTGCGTCGAAAGATGCATGGTCTGTCCTTCCCAAATTCGTCCGTATGGTTTGCCTGCGACATGCATCGCCGAAAGGCGACGCAAGGGTTCCTCCCCAAGGCACCCCCAGCCTTTTCCTGCAAACTGGTTCGACCAATTGGGCCTGAAGCGAGGTCTACAGCAAATTGCTTGGAACGGCAAGAAGTGCGCAAGCGCAACTTTTTGTGCGAATTATTCCATTGATTGTATTGCGATATATGACGATATTTCGGGTGTGCCGACGGCTTTGAAGATGCATTGCGAGGCTTGACCAAATTTCGCTATTTGGTAATACCAGAATGGCAGTGCCTGCAAAGCGCCCGGTGCGAAAAGACCAAAATGGCTGGCCCTGCTTCCAATCGGCGCTATGCTTGGTCGCGACAAAATGAGGGAGGATGCCGATGCCGACGACAATGAAGGGCCCTGGGCTGTTTCTGGCGCAGTTCGCGGGTGACGCGGCGCCATTCAATTCGCTGGCCTCGATCACCAAATGGGCCGCCGGTCTCGGCTATAAAGGCGTGCAGATCCCGACCTGGGACGGGCGCCTGTTCGACCTCAAGAAGGCAGCCTCTTCCAAGACCTATTGCGACGAGGTCAAGGGCATCTGTGCCGATGCCGGCGTCGAGATCACCGAACTGTCGACGCATCTGCAGGGGCAGTTGGTGGCGGTACATCCGGCCTATGATACGCAGTTCGACGGCTTCGCACCGGCCTCGGTCCACAACAATCCCAAGGCGCGGCAGAAATGGGCGGTCGAGCAGATGAAGTTCGGCGCCAAGGCATCGCGCAATCTCGGGCTTGACGCCTCGGTGTCGTTCACCGGCTCGCTGGCTTTCCCTTATCTCTACCCCTTCCCGCAGCGGCCGGCCGGACTGATCGAGGAGGCCTTTGGCGAACTCGGCAAACGCTGGAAGCCGATCCTCGATGTGTATGAGGACAATGGCGTCGATGTCGGCTACGAAATTCATCCCTCCGAGGACGTGTTCGACGGCGCCACCTTCGAGATGTTCCTCGATGCGGTCGGCGGCCACAAGCGCTGCAACATCAACTACGACCCGTCGCACTTCCTCCTGCAGCAGCTCGACTATCTCGAATTCATCGACATCTACCACGAGCGCATCAAGGCGTTCCACGTGAAGGACGCCGAGTTCAATCCGACCGGCCGGCAAGGCGTCTATTCCGGCTATCAGAGCTGGACCAACCGCGCCGGCCGCTTCCGCTCGCTCGGTGACGGGCAGGTGGATTTCGGCGGCATCTTCTCCAAGCTGACGCAGTACAATTATGATTCCTGGGCGGTCCTGGAGTGGGAGTGCTGCCTGAAGCATCCCGAAGACGGCGCGGCCGAAGGCGCACCCTTCATCCAGCACCACATCATCCGCGTGACGGAAAAGGCATTCGACGACTTTGCCGGCGGCACCACCGACAAGAAGCTGCTGCGCGCGATGATGGGCATCTAGCGCGGCTTGTCCCTCCCCCGAGGGGGAGGGTGGCCCGAAGGGCCGGGTGGGGTCGGTTCGTGCCGAACTCCGCCTCTACGACCCACCAGATCCGCTGCGCGGATCGACCCCTCCTCGAGGAGAGGTAAATAGCACGAGGGAGAGAGACATGGTCGGCGCATCGAAGTCGGAAACGGGAGGCGGCCCGATCCGCTACGGCATGGTCGGCGGCGGGCAAGGCGCCTTCATCGGCGCGGTGCACCGCATCGCGGCGCGCATGGACAATGATTTCGTGCTGGTTGCCGGCGCGCTGTCGTCCGACCCGGCGCGTGCCAGGGCTTCGGCCGCCGAACTCGGCCTCGATCCGGACCGCAGCTACGCGTCCTACGCCGAGATGGCCAAGGCCGAGGCGAAGCGTCCCGACGGCATCGAGGCGGTGGCCATCGTCACGCCCAACAATGTGCATGTGCCGGCAGCCAAGGCCTTCCTCGAGGCCGGCATCCACGTGATCTGCGACAAGCCGCTGGCGACGACGCTGGCCGAGGCGAAGAAGCTCGCCGCGGTCGTCGAGAAGACCGGCAAGGTGTTCGTGCTGACCCACAATTATACCGCCTATCCGATGGTGCGGCAGGCACGCGAAATGGTGGCCAAGGGTGTGCTCGGCGACATCCGCATCGTGCAATCGGAATATCCGCAGGACTGGCTTACCGAGGATCTCGCCGCCACCGGCCAGAAGCAGGCCTCATGGCGCGGCGATCCCAAGCAGGCGGGCGCCGGTGGCGCGCTGGGCGATATTGGCACCCATGCCTACAATCTCGCCCGCTTCGTCTCCGGGCTGGAGCTCGATTCGCTGTCGGCCGATCTCGATGCCTTCGTGCCGGGGCGGCTGCTCGACGACAATGTCAACGTCATGCTGCGCTTCAAGCCCGCCGGCAAGACGCATCCCGCCAAGGGCATGATCTGGGCGAGCCAGGTGGCGCCCGGACACGAAAACGGGCTGAAGCTGCGTATCTATGGTTCGAAGGGCGGGCTGGAATGGGTGCAGGCCGATCCGAACTATCTCTGGTACACGCCGTTCGGCCAGCCGAAGCAGTTGATCACGCGCAACGGCGCCGGTGCGCTGCCGGTCGCGGGTCGTGTCAGCCGCGTTCCATCAGGTCATCCCGAGGGCTATCTCGAAGGTTTCGCCAATATATATCAGGAGGCGGCACGGGCCATTCGCGCGGCGCGCCGCAAGGGTGGCAAGCCGGCAAAGGATGTCGTCTTCCCGACCATCCAGGACGGCGTCGAAGGCATGGCCTTCATCGAGGCCTGCGTGAAGTCGTCGAAGAAGAATGGAGCGTGGACCAAGCTCTGACCGGGATGCCGATCTTCAGGTGAGGCCGGCCTGCAAATGACAGTTTCCTGCGCTTCCGGTGCCCGCGTGCGAAAAGTACGCTCCGCTCCGGTTCCCGGAAACCCCCATTTTCGGCTCGGCCTGACCTGAAGTTCAACACCCCGGTAGGGCCAAAAAGGGGAGGGGCGTCGATGAAAATCGGCATGTGCATGTTCTTGTGGACGACCGCGGTGTCGAAGAAGCACGAGCCACTGCTTCGAGACATCAAGGCCACCGGTTTCGACGGTGTCGAGATTCCGATCTTTGCCGGCATGCCCGACGACTACAGGAAGCTCGGCGAACTGCTCGACCGCATCGGCTTGGAACGGACCGCGGTATCGGCGATGGGCGATCCCTCAATGAACCTGATCTCGGCCGATGCCGCGACCCGCAAGGTCGGTGTCGAGTACATGAAATGGGCTGTCGATTGCGCCGACGCGCTTGGCGCAAGGACGCTCAGCGGACCGCTGCATTCGACGCTCGGCGCGTTTTCCGGCTCCGGGCCGACGGCCGCCGAGAAGAACCGTTCCGTCGCCTCGCAGCGCGCCATTGGCGACCACGCCGGCAAGCGCAACGTCACCATCGGGCTGGAGGCGCTGAACCGCTTCGAATGCTATCTTCTCAACACGATGGCTGATCTGTCGGAGCACATCGATGCCATCGACCGGCCGCACATCAAGGCGATGTACGACACTTTTCATGCCAATATCGAGGAGGCCGACCCGATCGGCGCCTATACGAAACATCGCAGGAATGTCGTGCACATCCACATATCGGAAAACGATCGCGGCGTGCCGGGGCGCGGCAATATTCCGTGGAAAGAGACGTTCGCCGCGATCCGCAAGAGCGGCTATGACGACTGGCTGACGATCGAGGCGTTTGGGCGCTCGCTGAAGGATTTGGCGGCGGCGACCAAGGTGTGGCGCGATTTCTCGGAAACGCCGGAAGCGGTTTATCGCGAGGGCTACAAGCATATCAAGAACGGGTGGAAGAAGGCCGCTTAGGGCGTCGGGACGCCGTCTGACGAGCGCCGGCGGGACAGAGGGGGGCGCTGTCCCGCCGACCTCTCCTAATCGTGCACCACAGGACGACCTAACCCTGCTCGGCCTGGATCCGGTTGTAGTCGTGGATCGTCCGGCTCAGCCGGCGGCGCAGGAAGTTGGATATGTTGTCGAAGATGAAGACGACGAGCAGGATCAGCAGCACCATGTAGAAGACGTTGGCCCAGTTGGAGTTGGTGCGCATCGCTTCCCACAATTTCAGGCCGATGCCGCCGGCGCCGACGGCGCCGATGATGGTGGCGCCCCTGGTGTTGGATTCCCACTGGTAGAGGGTCTGGCTGATGAAGACCGGAATGACTTCCGGCATCACACCGTAGCGCTGCACCAGGAGACCGTTGGCACCAGTCGACAGCACACCTTCGCGCGGCTTGTCGTCGATGTTTTCCAGCGCCTCGGAATAGGTTTTGCCGAGCGTGCCGATCTCGGTGAAGAAGATCGCGGCACTGCCGGCGAGCGGGCCGGGGCCGAAGGCGCGGGTGAAGAACAAGGCCCAGATCAGCATGTCGACCGAGCGCATGAAGTCGAAGAAGCGCTTGAGGACCTGGCTGAGCACGCCGCTCGGCGTGATGTTGCGGGCGGCGAAGAAGGCAAGCGGGAAGGCGACGATGCCGCCGAGCAGGGTGCCCAGAAACGCCATGACGATGGTTTGCAAAAGCTTCGTCCAGACGTCGCCGTGTTGCCACTGGGCGTTGTTCCAGATGTTGTCGCCGGCCAGCGCCAGGTTCGACGTGCCCGGCTTCAGCTCAGGCCCCGACACGATCAGCGAGAGCACTTCGCCCGCCGATTTGCCGAAGAAGGGCGAGCGTGTGTCGAAGACGAAATTCGCCCAGCCGAGGAAGCGCTTGCGCACCTTGACGCGGTCGACGGTGACGCGCACCTCGCCGACGAAGCCCATCTTGGCGACCACCTCGTCGTCATGGGCGGTGATCCAGTCCGGCACCGGACCTGATATCACCGGCTTGCCGCTGGTCAGCGCAACAGGCACGGTCTCGCCGTTGGCCGTGATTGTCGCCTGTGCCTTGTCGAAGGTGACGGATTTTGCCGGGCCGTCGATCAGCACGGTGAATGTGCCGTCCGGATTTTTGATTACCCAGTCGGGGTTCGGGTTCTCGCCAAGGGCCGAAAAGCGCGGGTATTTTGGCGTGATCTCCGGCTGGTCGAGACGGAATTCCGGCTGCAAATCGTAGCTGATCCATTGTGTCAGGAAGAGCGGCAGACGCTCCCAGTGCGATTCCCGCAGCACTTGCGGCAGGTTGAAGAACCACAGGACATAGATGAGGTAAGTCAGGATGCCGACAAACAGGAAGAGCGGGGCGAAGCGCTTGTGCAGCGGCCGCCGGAACACTTGCGGATAGCGCTCCTCGATCGACAGCATTTCCTCGGCGGTCATGGTCGTTTGTCTTTCCATTTGGCCATGACCTCTTGGACAAAACGGTTCCCGCTTGTCCGAGAAAACCGGATGCCACTTTTCGCTAACGCGGTCCTTCGGTTCGGTGTCATGGCCTAAGCCCCCATCAGAAAGGCTTGCTCGCCGACCAGCTTGCGGCGCAGCCAGGCGGAAAACTGGTCGATGATGAAGATGGTCGTGAACAAGAGCAGCACCAGCGCCAGTGTCTTGGCGCCGAAGCCGCGCGAGATGGAGAGCTTCAACTCCTCGCCGATGCCGCCGCCGCCGACGGCGCCGATGATGGTCGAGGCGCGGACATTGATCTCGACGCGCAGCAGCGTGTAGGACGTGAAATTGGGCAGCACCTGCGGCAGGCCGGCAAAGCGCACCCGCTCGAACCAGTTGGCGCCGACCGCGCGAAGGCCTTCCTCGGCACGCATGTCGATGTTCTCGTTGATCTCGTAGAACAGCTTGCCGAGCGCGCCGATCGAATGCAGGCCGATGGCGATGATGGCGGCGATCGGACCGATGGAGACAATTGCCGCGAACAGGCCGGCAATGACGATCTCGGGGAAGGCGCGCAGCAGCTCCATGAAACGCTTGACGATCAGCCGCAGCGCCGGATGGGGCGTCAGGTTGCGGGCCGCGATGAAGGAAAAGGGCACGGCGAAGATGAAGCCGATGAAGGTGGAGACCAGCGCCACGTTCACCGTGGTCAGCATCAGCTCGAAATATTCGGGAATGTAGAACCCGCCCCAGACATAGATGCGGCCGAGCGGGAAATTGTATTCCTGGGTGCCGGTATCATGCGGCGAGGCAATGTCGAACATTGCCCGCCAGACGTCGTTCCAGTCCTTGGGGACCAGCCAGCTCAAGAAATCCAGGATATGCGGCAGCCGATCGAAGAAGTGTCCGGCATTGGCTTCGTCGGCGAACCACATGCTGGCGAACATCGCGGCGAGCAGCAGGCCAACGCCGAGCACGGTATAGAGCCTGCGCAGCGACGTCTGGCGTCGCCAGGCATCGGCCATCGGATGAGGGGCGCCGGAGGGGGCTGTCACGGAAAGGGTCATGATCGGAGATGCAAAAAGGGCGGTGTTTTTGAACACCGCCCTTCTTGATTTCGCCGTTAGCCGCCGATGGCTGCCTTACGGGCTTCGACGATGACGTTGTAGAAATCCGGCTTCACCGGAACGTAGCCGGTGAAATCGCCACCTTCGACGCCTTCGAAGCAAGCCTTGTCCTTCTTCGGCAGTTCGGTGAAGAAGGCGGCGAGCTTGGCGGTCATCTCGTCGCCGAGCGCGGTGCGCACGACCAGCGGGCCGTTCGGGATCAGGCCCGAGCGCCAGACTTCGACGAAGTCGTTCGGGTCGACAGCGCCCTTGGCGACGACCTTGTGGAAGGTGCCGGAGGTGAAGCCGTTCTTGAAGTCGCCGATGCCCGAGGAATCGTCGACAGCGACATCGACCTTGCCGTCGCGCACGGCCAGGATGTTGTTCTCATGGCCGCCGTTGAACTGGGTCGAGGCGAAATAGGTCTCGTTGGAGGCGCCGGTGTCCTTCGGAATCTGGGTCAGCGGGATCAGGTAGCCGGAGGTCGAATCCGGATCGGCATAGCCGAGCTTCTTGCCCTTGGCCGACTTGATGTCGGTGATGCCGGAAGACTTGAGCGCCAGGCCGATCGAATAATAGCCGGTCGCGCCGTCGGTCTGCTGGGTGGTGAGGATCGGGGTGACCGCCTTCGGATCCTTGATGTAGACGCTGGCATAGCCGGAGGCGCCGAGTTCGGCGAAGTCGAGCGTGCCACCGAGCAGGCCCTGGATGACGCCGTCGTAGTCGGCGGCGGGGAACAGCGAGACCTTCTCGAAGCCGAATTCGGCCTTCAGATGGTCGGCCAGGCACTGGTAGTTGCGCAGCCGGTCGGTTTCGTTTTCACCGCCGAGGATGCCGACGCGGAATTCCTTCAGATCGGCGGCGTGGGCCATGCTGGTCGCCATGGCGAGCACCGAAACGGCGCCGAAAACCATCTTCCTGAACATTTGATGTCTCTCCTGTAAGTTCCGGCCCCGCGCCGGCAACGTTCTTGATCTTGACAAATGCCCTTGACGCGGGCGGACGATCCAGGCCGCTCTTTCTTGAACTCAGTAACCCGGGAATGCGGGTTCGAGCGGTCCGGCGGATGCTGCGATCTTTTGCTTGAAGGCAACGCTGGTGGAGGTGATGGCCTCCGATATCTCTGCGCCATTGCTGTCGGCGCCATAGACGAGGCGCACGGCCTCTCGGTTCAGCTCTTCGGGCGGGCCGTCGAAGACGACCTTGCCGGCGGCCATGCCGATGATGCGGTTGCAATAGGCACGCGCTGTATCGAGCGTATGCAGATTGGTGACGACGGTGATGCCTTCGCGCAGGTTGATGTCCTGCAGGGAATCCATCACCACCTTGGCGTTGAGCGGGTCGAGCGAGGCGATCGGCTCGTCGGCGAGGATAACCTTTGGCTGCTGCATCATGGCGCGGGCGATGGCGACGCGCTGCTGCTGTCCACCTGACAGCGTGCCGGCTGGCTGCAGAGCGGTACGGGCGATGTCGAGCCGCTCCAGGGCGGCGACTGCCTCGGCGCATTCGGCGCGTGAAAACATACCGAGAAGGTTGGACAGGGTCGAACGATGGTTCAACTTGCCGAGCAGCACATTGGTCAACACGTCGAGGCGCGGCACCAGGTTGAACTGCTGGAAGATCATGGCGCAGTCGCGCTGCCAGCGCCGCAGCGGTGAGCCGCGCAACTGGGAGACCTCGGCGCCGTCAAAAAAAATCGACCCCTGGCTGGGGTCGACGAGACGGTTGATCATGCGAAGAAGGGTCGATTTGCCGGCGCCCGAACGGCCGATGACGCCGACCATCTGACCCTGCGGGATCGAGATGGTGACGTCGCTGACGGCGGTGTTCTTGCCAAATCGTCGGCTGACACCGCGGATTTCGAGCGTGGCAGAGCTTGCTGACATGGGCTGGTTCCAGTCCGGTCCATATTGATCGTCAGGCATTCGCCTAACGCAGCCACATGAACCTGCCGTGTCGCCAGCATGTCAGTTTTGTTACGCTCCACAGGCTTGGCGGCTGGCGCCTTGCCGGAGATCAGCCGAGCACCAGCAATTCCTCGAAATGCTTCATGTCGCGGAAAGCGCAGAAGGCGGGCGCCTTGATCTCGATTGTCGGAGCCTGCCTTGCGAAAAGCGCCAGGCAATCGTCGAACAGCGCCTGCCAGGCCGCGGCCCTGTCGTCGGCGAGACGCTGGATCTGGTAGGCGAAGGTGATGTGGAAGACGTAGGTGTCGTGATCGGGATGCCGGTAGCCGAACGGAACCGCCAGTGCATCGCGCCACTTACGCATGACCCGCACATCCTCGTCCGTCGCGCCGGCAACGGTGAGGCCGGTCGGCACGACCTCGACCACCTTGATGTTGAAGGGGCCGAGCCCCTCGAAACCCTTCAGGCGTTCCAGATAAAGGCGAGTCATCGCATCGATGCCGGTGTCGAGCGGCACGTCCTGCGGCCAGTAGGGCAGGCGGCGGCGATATTCGATGATGCCCTGGAATAGGGTCATGTGCAGGCTGGAGACAGGCGTGAAGGCGAGCCGGTCGGCGTCAGGCATCGCCAGCATCTTCTCACGCACGCCAAGCACCACAGCCTCGGATGGCGAACCTCCGACCAGGTGGCTGACGACGGTGTTGCCTGGCTCGGTCAGAAAATTGCCCGACGTGTCGTAGCGGGTGCCGAGATGCGCTGGCGAGGCCGGATTGGAGCCGGCAAAGAATCCGGCGAGCGAGGGTCTGACGGTGTCGGGCATGGCGATCTCCTTGGGGAGATGGCGTCCTGTCCGAGTCCTGTGTCAAGGATGTGAACAGGCTCCCCGATGACGATGATGCGAGGGAGCCATCTTTGCTGGAACTGCCTTACCCCTGGTATTTCTCCAGGAACGCCTCGGCCGAAAGTTCGCGAAAATCGTCAAGTGACGCGCGCAGCCTGGCATGGTCCCAGTCCCACCAGGCAAGCGCCTGGTATCGTTCAGCGGTGCGGCGGTCGAAGCGCTCGCGGATCGGCTTTGCCGGCACGCCGGCGACGATGGTGTAGGGCGCGACATCCTTCGACACGACGGCTCCCGCGCCGACCGCGGCGCCATCGCCGACAGTAACGCCGGGCAGGACGGTCGAACCGTGGCCGAGCCAGGTGTCGTGGCCGATGCTGACGCGCTTGGCGCGGCGTTGGGCGAAGAACTGGCTCTCATGCTCGGCATCGTCCCAATAGTCCGACGCGCGGTAGGTGAAATGGTGCAGCGTCGGCCGCCAGGTCGGGTGGTTGGTGGCGTTGAGGCGCACGCTTGCGGCGATGTTGGCGAACTTGCCGATCGTCGCGCACCAGACGGCGCAGTCCTGCATCATGTAGGAATAGTCGCCGAGTTCGCTTTCCGAGACCCTGCTGCGGTCGGCGATCTCGGTCCAGCGGCCAAGCGTCGAGTTGTGTACCTCCGCCGTCGGGTGGACCAGCGGCGTCTCCGACAATTTCCTGGTCATGCGGCGAGTTTTCCCGGAGCAAAGGCGGTGACGTCGATGATGCGGTCGGCAACCGCCTCGCGCACATCGTGATCGTGGAAGATGCCGAGCAGGGCGACATCCGCCGCCTTCTTGGCGGCGATGAGTTCGATCACCACGTCGCGGTTGGTGGCGTCGAGCGAGGCGGTCGGCTCGTCGAGCAGCAGGATCGGGTGTTCGGTGATGAAGCCGCGCGCGATGTTGACGCGCTGCTGCTCACCGCCGGAGAAGGTCGCCGGCGGCAGCGCCCAGAGTTTTTCCGGCAGGTTGAGCTTCGCCAGGAGTGCGCGCGCCTTGCCTCTGGCCGCCTCGCGCTCCTCGCCGCGTTCGACCAGCGGCTCCGCGACGACATCGAGCGCCGAAACGCGCGGCACGGTGCGCAGGAACTGGCTGACATAGCCGATCGTTTGCCGGCGCACGGCAAGCACGGTGCGCGGGCTGGCATTGGCGAGATCGATCAGCCCGTCGTCGTGCCTGACGATGATCTGGCCTTCATCGACGGCATAGTTGCCGTAGAGCATCTTCAGGATCGAGCTCTTGCCGGCACCGGACGGGCCGCCGAGCACCGTGCATTCGCCAGCCTTGATCGAGAACGAGACACCAGCGACGACCGGCAGCTTGATGCCGTCGCGCAGGTGCATGGTGAAGCTCTTGGCGACGTCGGAAACAACGAGCGGGGTTGGCATGATCAGTGTCCTTTGTCTTGCCGCATGATCCGGTCCGAAAGCCGGCTTCCACTTTTCGGGATCATGCGGCTACACCTGCAAAATCGAGGAAACGAGAAGCTGCGTGTAAGGGGCGCGGGGATCGTCGAGGACGCGGTCGGTGAGTCCGCTTTCGACGACGCGGCCGTCCTTCATCACCATCATGCGCTGCGACAGAAGACGTGCGACGGCAAGGTCGTGGGTGACGACGATGGCCGCCAGGCCAAGATCGTTGACCAGTCCGCGCAGCAGATCAAGCAGGCGCGCCTGCACCGAGACGTCGAGGCCGCCGGTCGGCTCATCCATGAACACCAGCCGTGGCCCGGTGACGAGGTTGCGGGCGATCTGCAGGCGCTGGCGCATGCCGCCGGAAAAGGCGCGGGGCTCGTCGTCGATGCGGTCCTGCTCGATCTCGACGCGCGACAGCCAATCGACGGCCGTGGCGCGGATCTTGCCGTAGTGGCGGTCGCCGACCGCCATCAGCCGTTCGCCGACATTGGCGCCGGCCGATACCGTCATGCGCAGGCCATCGGCCGGGTTCTGGTGGACGAAGCCCCAGTCGGTGCGCATCAGGAAGCGGCGTTCGGCCTCGCTCATGCGGTAGAGCTCACGGAACTGGCCGTCACGCATGCGGTAGCTGGCGGTGCCGGAGGACGGCAGCAGCCGCGTCGACAGGCAGTTGAGCAGCGTCGTCTTGCCGGAGCCGGATTCGCCGACGACAGCCAGGACTTCACCGGGCCACAGGTCGAAGGAGACGTTGTCGCAGCCGACGCGCGAACCGTAGAATTTGGAGAGCGCCGAGACGCGCAGCAACGGTTCGTCGGTCATTGTGCCGGCTCCATTTTTTCCGAGGCATGATGGGCATCGGGGGCACGGTGGCCGCGATGGCCGTCGGCTCGCCGCTTCTCGCAGTGGTCGGTGTCGGAGCAGACGAACATGTGGCCGCCATGGTCATCGAGGATGACTTCGTCGAGATAGACATTCTCGGCGGCGCACAGTGCGCAGGGCTGGTCGAAGGTCTGCACCTCGAAGGGGTGATCCTCGAAGTCGAGGCTGACGACCTCGGTGAAGGGCGGCACCGCGTAGATGCGCTTTTCGCGGCCGGCGCCGAACAGCTGCAGGGCAGGCGAGCGGTGCATCTTGGGATTGTCGAATTTCGGCGTCGGCGAGGGGTCCATCACATAGCGGCCTTCGACCTTCACCGGATAGGCATAGGTGGTGGCGATGCGGCCATGCTTGGCGATGTCCTCGTAAAGCTTCACATGCATGAGGCCGTATTCCTCCAGCGCATGCATTTTTCGCGTTTCCGTTTCGCGCGGTTCGAGGAAGCGCAGCGGCTCAGGGATCGGCACCTGGTAGACCAGCACCTGGCCCGCGGTCAGCGGATGCTCGGGGATGCGGTGGCGGGTCTGGATGATGGTGGCGCTGGCGGTATCGGTGGTCACCGCGACATTGGCGACCTTCTTGAAGAAGGCGCGGATCGACACCGCATTGGTGGTGTCGTCGGCGCCCTGGTCGATGACCTTCAGCACGTCATCTGGGCCGATGATCGAGGCAGTGACCTGGACGCCGCCGGTGCCCCAGCCATAGGGCATCGGCATTTCGCGCGAGGCGAACGGCACCTGATAGCCCGGAATGGCGATACCCTTGAGGATCGCCCGGCGGATCATCCTTTTGGTCTGCTCGTCGAGATAGGCAAAGTTGTAGGTGGCGATGTCGGTCATGATGCTGCCTCCAATCCCTTGGCATAGCGCTCCAGGCGGTCCGCAAGCGTGCCGGTGTGCAGTTCGAACATGTGATTGTCGTCGTCGTAGAAATAGATCGAGCGGCCTTCACCCTCGACGCGCGGACGCGGCGGACGCATGTCGAGGCCGAGCTTGGCGACACGCTCGGCGTAGTGGTCGAAATCGGTGTCATCGATCTTGAAGGCGATGTGGTTGTAGCTGCGCTCCGGCAGCGCCTCGCCTTGCATGATGGCGATCCAGATGTCGCCGATCAGGAAGAATTTTTCGCGCGACAGCGAGAACTGTTCGGCATCGCTGGCATAGACTTCGCGCGCTTCGAAAACTCCGGTCAGGATCTCGGTCATCCGGTCGAGATCCCTGACGATGAAGGTCATGTGGGACAGGCCTTCGATCATTCCGCTGCCTCCCGCTTTTCTTCAGCCTTGGCGGGGTTCTCCCGGGCCTCATACTCGGCGCGCATGCGGCGCACGAGGTCGAGTTCGGCCTGGAAGTCGACATAATGCGGCAGCTTCAGATGCTCGACGAAGCCGGTCGCCTGGACGTTGTCGGAATGCGAGATGACGAACTCCTCGTCCTGGGCGGCGGCGACTATGTCCTCGCCGAGTTCGGAGGCGCGCAGAGCCCGGTCGCAGAGCGCCATGGCCATCGCCTTGCGCTCGCTCTGGCCGAAGACGAGGCCGTAGCCGCGGGTGAATTGCGGCGGTGCCTTGGCCGATCCCTTGAACTGATTGACCATCTGGCATTCGGTGACCCGCACCGTGCCGAGCGGGGCGGCGAAAGGCAGTTCCGGAATGTCGAGTTCCAGCTCGACCTCGCCGATGCGGATTTCGCCGACGAAGGGATGGTTGCGGGCGTAGCCGCGCTGGGTGGAATAGCCGAGCGCCAGCAGGAAACCTTCGTCACCGCGCGACAGCGCCTGCAGGCGGATGTCGCGCGCCATCGGGAATTCCAGCGGCTCGCGGGTGATGTCGCCGGGGACATGATCCTGCGGCATCTCGCCATCCGGTTCGATCAGGCCCTCGCGGGCGAGGATCGCCGAGACGCGCGGCATGGCCTGCGCTTCAGTCTCGCGCTGCAACGGTTCGGCGACATCGGCGCCGGCGGCAAGCTCGGGATCGAGCAGCCGGTGGGTGTAGTCGAAGGTCGGGCCAAGCAACTGGCCGCCGGGCAAGTCCTTGTAGGTTGCCGACACACGCCGTTCGACCCGCATGGCGCCGGTGTCGATCGGTCTGGAATAGCCGAAACGCGGCAGCGTGGTGCGATAGGCGCGCACCAGGAAGATCGCCTCGATCATGTCGCCGCGCGCCTGGACGATGGCGAGTGCCGCCAGTTCACGATCATAGAGCGAGCCTTCGCTCATCACCCGATCGACGCCGAGCGACAACTGCTCGACGATCTGGTCGAGGCGCAGCGCGGGCACCGAACGGTCGCCGCGCCGGCGGTCGGCGAGAAGGCTGTGGGCATTGGCGATTGCGGCCTCGCCGCCTTTTACCGCGACATACATCTTACGCCTCCATCGTCTTGATACGTGTCGTGCGCGGAAGGCAGGCTATGCCTTGCGATGTGGCGAGGATGACGTCGACACCGCGCGGAAAGCGCTTGTTGTTCTGCTTCCACTGCTCGATGAAATGACGCGGCATCTGCGCCGGCGCGATCACGGCGCTGGTTTCGATGCCGGGGCCTTCAAGCAAGAGCGGCGCACCTGACACGAGGTCGCTGACCTGGAGGATCAGCGTGGTCGATCTGTCGGGATAATCCTGCGTGCCTTGCGCAAAACCGTCGAGCGCCATCATCTCGGCCGGTGTTGCGACAAACGCGAAATGCGCGTCGGCCGGCGTGTTGGCCAGCGGCGCGCCGGTGTGGAAACCAAGCCAGGAGCCGATCGCGGAGGAGGTGTGCAGGGCCGGGTCGAGCCAGAGCGGCGTGTCGTTGTCGCACAGCGCCAGCGCCACCGCGCCTGACGTTGCCGAGAGCGGTGCTGGCGGACGGGCCAGGGCAGGCAAAGGCTGCACACTGCCTGGCCGCGCCATCGCGTCCATGATTGCGCGGAACACGGTCTGGGCATTGAAGACCGGATCGGCGAAGCCGCCCTCGATCGATTGTGCTGCGATATCCATCAGTCTTCTCCGCGAACCATGGTGAAGAAATCCACCTTCGTTGCCGCCGTCTCCGCGCGGCGTTTTTCGTTGGCGGCGGCAAGCGCCGACCTCAGAGGCGCGATCAGCCTGGTCTCGACTTCGGCGCGGCTGGCAGGGTCCTGCCACAGCGCGTCGGCTATTGCCGCCAGCTTTGCCTTCTGCTTGTCGCGACCAAGCGCGTAGCAATGGCCGACCTGACCGGACGGCAACCGGACGGTGGCGCGGGTGACGGTCGCCTCGCCGACATTGAATGGCGCGCCGCCGCCGCCGATACGACCGCGCAGCGTCACCAGCCCGGTCTCGGGACCACGCAGCAGTTCGGCTTGCGAAGGCAGGCCAGCCTCGTTCCAGAGCCGGACGATGTCGTCGCCGCTCGACTGCGCCAAAGTCGCCATGGCGGCCTTGCGTTCGGCCTGGTCGCGGGCTTCCTGTCCTCGCATCAGCAGAATTCCTCTTTGCCAAATTTGTCTATTGATATAGACAACTATACAAATTATACATATTACCTAACGCGAGTCCATGACGCGTGGATGACAGCCGATGGAAGGCGGGGGCAAATTCATGACCGGACGACAGGAAGCCGACAGTATCGAACGGCGCAGCGGCGTCTCGCTGTGGCGCCAGATCGCCGACAGGATCCTGCAGGCGATCGCCATCGGGGATTTCGCCGAGAATGCCGCGCTGCCGCCGGAGGTGGCGCTCGCCGAGCGCTATGGCGTCAACCGTCACACGGTGCGCAGCGCCATATCGGCGCTCGTGCAGGAAGGGGTGCTGCGGGCCGAGCAGGGGCGCGGCACCTTCGTCTTGTCGCGCAAACGGCTGTCCTATCCGATCGGCGCGCGGACACGCTTTTCAACAGGCCTGCAAGGGCAGACATCGGAACGGCATATCGTGTTGCTCGCTTCATCGATCGAGCCCGCAAGTCAGCGTGTCGCCGAGGGCCTTGGGTTGGCCAGGGGTGCCGAGGTGATCAGGCTCGAGACACGCGGTGAAGCCGACGGACGGCCTGTGTCGCGTGCTGCCGGCTGGTTCGATGCCAGACGCTTCACCGGGATCGACAAGGCGATGGCCGAGACCGGGTCTGTCACGGCCTCTCTGGCTCGTTTCGGGATAGACGATTATCTCCGGCAATCGACCGTGCTGTCGGCGCGCCATGCCGATGCCGCCGATCTTGCCGACCTGGACCTGCAGCCGGGCGCTATCGTTCTGGTCACTGTGGCCGTCAACGTCACGCCGGATGGCCAGCCGATCCAGTTTTCGGAATCGCGGTTTCCGGCCGAGAGGGTGGAGTTGAAGCTGTCGGCGCTGTAGGGAATGCCGGCCTTTTACGAGACCGTGACCAGCCCGGTCGTGCCTAACTGTCGGCGGCTGCTCGTTTCGGCTTCCCCCAATCCGTCGCTGCTTCGCAGCGCCACCTTTCCCCCCTCCGGAGGGGAAAGGAAGGGAGCATCGCTGGAGGAGCGGTGGCTGCAATAGGTCAGTGCCCTTCCTCTACCCCGTCGATCGGGGGAGAGGTGGCTCGGCGGAGCCGAGACGGAGTGGGGGTCGACTGTGCTGCGCGCCCTCAATTCGGGCCGAGTTCACCACTTGCCGTATTACGACACCACCTCGATCACAGCCTTGATCAGGCCGGATTTCTCATGCGCCCAGCGGGCGAGGTCGCGCGGCGTGCCGTCTAGTGTGGTGCGGTGTGTGACGAGCTTGGCCAATGGCACGGCACCGTTGCGGATCGAGGCAGCGACATGATCGAAGTCGGCGCGCAAAGCGTTGCGGCTGCCGATCAGCGTCATTTCACGCTTGTGAAATTCAGGGTCGGAAAAGACGATGTCGTCCTTGACGACGCTGACCAGCACCAGCGTGCCGCCGTGGGCGACATGGGCGAAGGCCGACTGCACTGATTGGGTGTTGCCGGTGGCGTCGAAGACCATGTCGAAGCCTTCGCCTGATGTCGCTTCCCTGACCAGATCGGGCACCGCGCCGCGCGAGCCATCGAGGGTCTTGAAGCCGAGTTCGGTTGCGGCGAAGGCGAGCCTTTCGCTGCTCATGTCGAGCAGGGTCACATCAAGCTCGGCGATGCGGGCGAAGATGGCGGTGCCGAGCCCGATCGGGCCGGCGCCAATAACCAGCGTGCGGGCACCGGGATCGGCGCGGGCGCGCCGCACGGCATGCGCGCCGATGGCCAGGAATTCGACGGCGGCGGCGTCGGCCAGCGACAGGCCATCGGCCGGATAGAGATTCTGCGCCGGGACAAGAATGCGTTCGCACATGGCGCCGTCGCGGTGGACGCCGAGCACCTCGATCCTGACACAGCAATTCGGCTTGCCGTGCCTGCAGGCGATGCACTTGCCGCAGGAGAGATAGGGGTTGATGACGACCGGTTCGCCAATGGCAAGGTAGACGCCCTCGCCGGTCTCGACGATGGTTCCCGACACCTCATGGCCCATGATGCGGGGGTAGGCGAGGAAGGGGTGCTTGCCCTCGAAGATGTGGTAGTCGGTGCCGCAGATGCCGACATGGCTGACCGCGACCAGCGCCCAGCCGGCAGGCGGCGCGCCAGGCTGGGGACGGTCTTCCAGGACGAGTTCGCCGGGCGAGCGGCAGACGACGGCTTTCATGTTTTCAATCCAGTCTCCAATGAAATCGCCGGCCTGAAACGATTGACGCAATTCCGCGCGGAAAACCGTTTCACACTTTCCTGGAATGCTTCAGACAGGCCGGCGATCGCTTTCGGTTTGTTGCTATTTACCGCCGCGGCGGCGCAGACCGTCGAAATAGACGATGACGATGATCAGCGCGCCGGTGATGATGCGCTGCCAGAAGGCGTTGACGTTGAGCAGGTTGGCGCCGTTGTTGATGGTAGCGAGAATGAAGGCGCCGAGCAGCGGGCCGTGCACCGAGCCGACCGCGCCGAACAGCGAGGTGCCGCCGATCACCGAGGACGCGATCGCCTGCAACTCCCAGCCTTCGGCCTGGGTCGGGTTGCCGATGCCGATGCGCGAGGCCAAGAGCACGCCGACAAAGGCCGCGCAGAGGCCCGACAGCGTATAGGCCATGTAGATGGTGCGCTGGACGTTAACGCCGGACAGGCGCGAGGCCTCGGCGTTGGAGCCGACCGAGAAAAGATAGCGACCCCAGCGGCTGTGATGCAGGAAGATGTAGGCTGGAATGCCGACCAGGATCACCATCCAGAACAAATTGGGGACGCCGAGGAAGGAGTTGCGCGAGAATTCCTGGAAGGCATCGTTGTTGATGGAGATCGAATTGCCGTTGGTCATCAAAAGGCCGATGCCGCGCAGCGAGGTCAGCGTCGCCAGCGTGATGATGAAGGGCGGCAGGCCCATCTTGACGATGCCGAAGCCGTGGAACAGGCCGATGGCGACGCCGACCAGCAGCGTGATCAGGATGGCGAGGAAAACCGGTATGCCGGCATTGATCAGCATCGCGGCGATGACGGTGGCAAAACCGACCACGGCACCGACGGACAGATCGATACCGCCGGTTATGATGACGAAGGTCTGGCCGACCGCCAGGATGGCGATCATCGAACCCTGACGCAGAAGGTTCGAGATGTTGTTGGCCGAGGCGAAGCTCGATGTCGACAGCGACAGGATGACCCAGAGCAGCACCAGCAGCGCCAGCAGCGTCAGCCCGAACAGGGCGTTGTAGTTGCGCTTGGGTTTTTCGGCAGGAATCGCCTCGGTGCTCATATCTTTCCTCCCAGCTTTTCTTGTTTCTCGGCGAGCGCCTGTGTGAGAATTTCCTCGTGATCGGCGGTGCGGAACCCATGTGTCGCCACCAGTTTGCCGCGGCGGAACACATGCAGCGTGTCTGCCAACTCATAGACTTCCGGCAGATAGGACGAGATCAGGATGATGCCGGCGCCCTTCGACAGGAGCGCTCCGAACAGGCGGTAGATCTCGGCCTTGGTGCCGACATCGACGCCGACCGTCGGCTCGTCGAAGATGAACAGCTTGGCGCCATGCGCCAGCCATTTGCCGATGACGATCTTCTGCTGGTTGCCGCCCGACAGGCTGGAGGCCAGCGCATTGCGTGTCGGCGTCTTGATGCGCAGATCGGCGATCTGGCGGTCGGCCTGGGTCTTTTCCTGCGCGCCGGAGATCAGCAGGTTGTTGGAGA
This sequence comes from Mesorhizobium sp. 113-3-9, assembly GCF_016756515.1. Classification (NCBI taxonomy): domain Bacteria; kingdom Pseudomonadati; phylum Pseudomonadota; class Alphaproteobacteria; order Hyphomicrobiales; family Phyllobacteriaceae; genus Mesorhizobium; species Mesorhizobium sp. 113-3-9. The sequence continues at coordinate 2,030,272 of NZ_AP023246.1, forward strand.
TGCGCTTGTAGATCGGCAGGTTGAGATTGAGGCCGACCGGCAGGTTGAGGCAAAGGCCCTGGTCGCGGCGGCTTTCCGGCGCCAGCGCCATGCCGAGCTTGATGGCGTCATGCTCGGAGTTGATCTGAACCGGCTTGCCTTCCCACAAAATCTCGCCGGCCGATTTGCGGTGGCGCCCGTAGAGCGTGGTGACGAACTCGCTGCGTCCGGCGCCGATCAGCCCGTAGAGCCCGACGATCTCGCCGGCGCGGACCGTCATCGAGACATTTTCGAAGCCCTTGCCCGACAGGTTCCTGGCCTCGACGATCGCGGCGCCGGGGGTGAAATGTTCCTTGTGATAGACCTGCTCGATCGAGCGGTTGATCATCAGCTTGACCAGTTCGGCGTCGTTGGTCTCACTGATGTTCCTGGTGCCGACCAGCGTGCCGTCACGCAGCACGGAGACGCGATCGGCCAGCTCGAACACTTCCTCCATGCGGTGGCTGATGTAGATGATGGTCACGCCTTCGGACTTCAGCCGGCGGATCAGGGTGAAGAGCTGGTCAGCCTCCTTGCGGGTGAGGTAGGCGGTCGGCTCATCGAAGATCAGGAATTTGGTGCCGCGCACGGTGGCGCGGGCGGCGGCGATCAACTGCTGCTGGCCGATGGTGAGGTCGCCGAGCACGACATGCGCCGGCAGGTCGAAGCCGAGATCGTCGATGATCTTCTGCGCTTCCTTGACCATGGCGCGCTGCTGCAGGATGCCGAAGCGCGAATTCTCCTCGCCGAGGAACATGTTGGCGGCGACCGTCAAATGCCGGCAGAGCACGACTTCCTGGTGCACGGCGTTGATGCCGAGCGCCATCGCTTCATGCGGGGTCGCCAGCGCCGCTGGCTTGCCTTCCCAGACGACCTCGCCGGAGGTGCGCGGCATGACGCCGGTCAGGAGCTTGATCAGTGTGGATTTGCCGGCGCCGTTCTCGCCGACGATGGCGTGGATTTCGCCTGCCTTGAAGGCCAGCGTCACCGGCTTCAGCGCGTGGGTGCCGGGATATTTCTTCTCCAGGCCGCGCAGTTCGAGGATCGTCCTGCCGGGCTCCAGCACGGGGGCAGGATGCAGGTCTTGCGCCGTCGATGTCATGACAATCCTCCCAGATTGGCCTCCCAGATTGGTCTCACAATCCGGTGCGCGGCAAGGCTCTTAAAACGCCCGCCGGAGCAGCCTAGCCCAGGCTGGCGGATTTCCAAGCGATATGGCTGTTGTTTCCGGGGCACGAGGCCCCGGAAACCGTGCGGCTGCGCCGAGGCTCAGTTGAGCTTCGGGTTGAGCAGCGCGTCGATCTTGGGATCCTTCATGTTGGCCTTGGTGACGAGGTTGGCGCCGGTGTCGACATTGGCCTCGACCTTCTCGCCCTTGGAAGCTGCGAGCGCGGTCTTGATGCCGTCATAGCCCATCCGGTAGGGATCCTGGACGACGAGGCCGGAAATGACACCGTCATTCAGGAACTTGATCAGCTTCTCGTCGCTGTCGAAGCCGATCAATCCGACCTTGCCGGCAAGCTTGTTCTCGGCGATCGCCTGGCCGACGCCCTGCGCCATGATCAGGTTGGAGGCGAAGATGCCCTTCAGGTCGGGATTGGCGGTGATCAGGTCGGTCGCGATGTTGAGGCCGGTGGTGGCCTGACCGTCGGCATATTTGTCGGCGACCAGTTCGAGGCCGGGATACTTGGCCTTGAGCTGTTCCTTGAAGCCCTGGGCGCGCTGCTCGAGCGAGCCGGCGCCGGGCAGTGCGGTGATCAGGGCAACCTTGCCTTCGACTTTGCCGCCATTGGCCGCGCCGATGGCCGCCGCAAGACCGTCCGCGGCGACGCGGCCGCCCTGGACGTTGTCGGTGGTCAGGAACGAGGTGAAGGCCTTGGAGTCGGCGCTGGAGTCGATGCCGATGACCTTGACCTTGCTTGCGGCCTCGTCGATCGGCTTGCCGAGCGCCTTGGCTTCGGTCGGCGCGATGACGACTGCGGCCGGGTTGCCGGCGACGGCGTTCTCGAGGATGGAGATCTGGCCGTTGACGTCGGTTTCAGCCTGGGCGCCGAGTTCCGGCACGTTGACGCCGAGATCCTTGCCGGCCTTGCGGGCACCGGCGAGCACGATCTGCCAGTAGAAGGACGTGGTGTCCTTGACGATGATCGGAATGGTCACGTCCGCCGCCGAAACCGGCGCCGAATGCATGACGCCGGCGAGCATCGAAGCGGCTGCCATCGCCATCACGGCACGGCGGTTGAGAATGCTGGTCACGAATTTCATAGGATTCCTCCCTAAGTCGCCCGGTGAACGTTACGGAAGCTCCGTTCGGATAGGCGCGGCCCAAACAGAACTTTATCAATAAAAAACATTTACGCTGTTTTGATAGTGCATCGATCTGGACGATGCAAGCGGTGTTTCGCACCCGACCTCCCATGGCAGGCACAGACTCATGCCGCTCCTCCCTGGACGCGGCCAACGCTCCCGTTCCGTTCCACTAACACATGGAATATTAATTCCATGTGTTAGTCAATATGGAACATTCATTCTTTCTTCGGGGTCGCGGATTTGTGAAGTCGAGCCCCTCCCATCAAGGCCGATGGATGCCGGCGTCACGCCAGACCCTGTACCACCGTGTAGGGACGATATTTCTGATATTCCGTCTGCGGCACGTCGATGTCGAGCAGTTCGAGGTTGCGGGTCAGGTTCGCAAGTTTTGCGGTCCCGGTCAGCACGGTGGCGACCGTCGGCTCGTGCAAGGGAAACTGGAAGGCGGCGGCCGCCAGCGGATAACCGCCTTCGCCGGCGATCTTCTCCATGGCATCGACCCGGTCGAGCACATCGCGGCTCGCGGGCTGGTAATCGAAATGCGCGCCCTGCACCGGTCCGGTCGCCAATATGCCGGAGTTGAAAACGCCGCCGATCACCAGCGACGTCTGTTGCTTCAGGCACAGCGGCAGCAATTCGGCTTCCGCGCTGCGGTCGAGCAGGGAATAGCGGCTCGCGAGCAGGATGCAGTCGAGCGGCGCCCGGCGCATCACGTCAAGGCAGATCTGGACTTCGTTGACGCCGAGCCCATAAGCGGAAATCGTACCGGCCCGCTTCAGGTCCTCGAGCGCCTTGAGCCCGCCGTCCATCAGCTGGCGAAAGTGCAGTTTTGTCTTCTCTACGCCATGCGTGTAGACGCCGATGTCGTGCACATACAGGATATCGATCTTGTTCAGGCCAAGCCGTGCGTAGCTGAAGTCGACCGACCGCATGATGCCGTCATAGGAATAGTCGTAGTCGAGCGCGAACGGCAGTGGATCGACATAGGAGTGATCGGGCACCTGGTCTTCAGGCACCGGGCGAAACAGGCGTCCGACCTTGGTGGACAGCACGTAGGAATCGCGCGGCTTGTAGCGCAGGAAATCGCCGAAGCGTCGCTCCGACAGGCCGAAACCATAGAAGGGTGCGGTGTCGAAATAGCGCAGGCCGGCCTCCCAGGCGCCTTGCAGCGTCTCCATCGCCGCCTCGCGTGAGCAGGCGCGGTAGAGGCCGCCGATCGCGGCGCCGCCGAAGCTGACCTCTGTGACGTCGAGCGCCGTCTGGCCGATGCGGCGTTTTTCCATGCAAACCCTCCCCGTTGCCGGCCGCTGTCCCGCCCGGCAGTCTACCACATGTCAGGTGAATGCTGAGCAATTCCAGGAAAAGTGTGTAGCGGTTTTCCGTCCGGAACTGCGCAGAAACAAAGAGTTAGAGCGTCGCGCCGAGATGCCAGGGCACGAACTCGTTGTCGCCATAGCCAAAATCCTCGCTCTTGGTCTTGCGGCCCGAAGCCGTCTCGACGATCAGTTCGAAGATTTCGCGGCCCATGCCGGCGATGGTCTTTTCGCCCGAGGCGATGACGCCGCAATTGACGTCCATGTCCTCTTCCATCTGATGATACATGGTGGAGTTGGTGGCGACCTTGATCGAAGGTGTCGGCCGGCAGCCGAAGCAGGAACCGCGACCGGTGGTGAAGACGATGACATTGGCGCCACCCGCAACCTGGCCGGTGGCCGAGACCGGGTCGTAGCCGGGAGTGTCCATGAACACCAGTCCGTTGCCGGTGACCTTTTCGGCATAGCCGAACACGCCGTTGAGCGGCGTCTGGCCCCCCTTGGCGACCGCGCCCAGCGACTTTTCCAGGATGGTGGTGAGGCCGCCGCGCTTGTTGCCGGGCGAAGGGTTGTTGTCGATCGAGGCGCCATGCTTGGCGACATGGTCTTCCCACCACTTCACATAGCCATCGAGCTTCTTGGCGATTTCTGGCGTCGCCGCGCGATAGGCGAGCAGATGTTCGGCGCCGTAGATTTCCGTGGTCTCGGAGAGGATGCCGATGCCGCCGACGCCGGCCAGTATGTCCACCGCAGCACCCAGCGCCGGATTGGCCGTGATGCCCGACATGCCGTCGGAGCCGCCGCATTGCAGGCCCACGACGATCTCGCTGACCGGGATCGGCTCGCGCTTCAACTGGCCGACTTCCTCGGCGATCTCGGCCAGCACGCCCATCGCCTTTTCCACCGATTTGCGCGATCCGCCGGCGTCCTGGATGTTGAAGTGGCGTTTGCCGGCGGCGACACCCTTCTGGCCGTAAAGGGTGAGCTGGTTGACCTCGCAGCCGAGGCCGACCATCAGCACGCCGCCGAAATTCGGGTGGCGGGCATAACCGGCGAGCGTGCGGTGCAGCACCATCATGCCGTCGCCGGTGCCGCTCATGCCGCAGCCCTGGCCGTGGACGATGGGCACGAAACCGTCGATGCCTGGATATTTCGGCAGCAAGGTCCGGTTGGCCGTGTCGGCGATCGAATGGCAGACTGTGGCCGAACAATTGACGCTGGCGATGATCCCGATGAAGTTTCGCGTGCCGGCGCGGCCGTCGGCGCGGCGGTAGCCCATGAAGGTGCGAGCGCGATCGGTCTCGGTCGCGTGCTCGGCCTCGCTCGGCGGCACCACCGGCAAACGGCCGGCCTCGAAAACCAGATTGTGCGAATGGACATGCTCGCCGGGCGCGATGTCCTGCGTGGCGCGGCCGATCGCCTGGGCATATTTCACCACGGCTTCACCGGCGGCAATAGGCTTGATCGCCACCTTGTGGCCGGGCTCGATGACGGCGGTGGCAAGCGCGCCGCCCGGCAGGACGGTGCCGATCTCGATGCGGCCATTGGCAACGGCGACATTGTCGGCGGGGGACAGAAGGATGGTGTTCGACACGTTCACGGGCGGTTTCCTGGGTGATCCTGGGATGCGCGGATTGACACGCGCCTGTTAAGAGTTAATGTCTTTTATCGTGAAAAAACAGTTTTGCGTCAATTGTTTTTTCGCGGCGTTACAGGGTGCTCCTAGGCAAATGGTGGCGCCGCAAACAATGGACCGGACCCGGCGAAAGCGATTCCTGCTTTTCAGGGTCATGGGAACGTCATATTGCGCTTCAAGCCGGCCGCCGCAAGCGCCGGCATGAATGGGTCAGGGGATGTCGAAGAGCAACAACGTCTACAAGGACGCCTACAACAGGTGCCTCAGGCTGCTTGACGAGACGCGCAGCCTGCCGTCGGAGCCGGAACTGGGCGCGCTGCTCGGGGTCAGCCGCACCACCGTGCGAAGCATCCTGGCACGCATGGAGGAAACCGGGCTGATCGCCTGGAACAAGCGCGCCAAGACGGTGCTGCGGGACCCCGGACCCGGCGATTTCTTCCCCGAGGAAGAGACCGACACGCTGGCCGAGATCATCGAGCGATCGTTCATGCGGCGGCTGCTCGCGGGCGGCGCCGAAGCCGGCATGCAGATCAACGAGCTCGAACTGGCGCGTGAGATCGGCGTCGGCACGACCAGCGTGCGCGAGTTCCTCATCCGCTTCTCGCGCTTCGGCTTGATCGAGAAGCGCCGCAACAGCCATTGGGTGCTGAAAGGCTTTACGCGGGCCTTCGCGCTGGAGCTGACCGAAATCCGCGAGATGTTCGAGCTGCGCTCGGCCGCTGCCTTCGCGGCTTTGCCGCAGGACAGCCCGGTCTGGGCCGATCTAGACCGCCTGGAGGACGAACATCGCCAGCTGGCACGCGAGATCGCCACGCGCTTCAACGAGTTTTCGGAACTGGACGAGCGCTTCCACCGGCTGATCCACCGCGCCTCGCGCAACCGCTTCATCGTCGATTTCTACGACGTCATCGCCATGATCTTCCATTACCACTACCAGTGGAACAAGGCGCAGGAGCGCGAGCGCAATGAAGTCGCGGTCGGTGAGCATCTTGCCTATATCGAGGCGCTCAAGTCGCGCGACCTCGGCAAGGTCGACGCCGCCTGCCGCAAGCACCTGAAGTCGGCGCGCCAGACATTGCTGACCTCGATTCCCGAAAGCCGTTTGCCGCAAAAACCCTGAGCCGCGTTGGGGAGGCAGCATCGCGGCTCGAATTTCTGTTTTATGCGTGTCATTGTCCCAATGCCGCTGCGCACCCCCGGGTCGGGCCCGAGGGCATGCTTTGGGCGACATGGATCAGTCGTGCTGCGTTGCCGCAGCCTCGAATTGGCGATTTTCCGGTCGCCGGTTGCGTGATAGGTATCCTTACGAGGACTGCTCGAAGAGGCAGATGGTTTGAACAGGCAAGTCATTTGAGCAAGAAGGCGAGACGCTGGAGCATGCCGGCCGCGCTTGTTGCGGCCTGTCTGCTGCTGCTCCAGTCGACGCTCGGCGCGTTCGCCTTCGGCACCGGCCCGAATGCCGCGCAGCTCGATGCTTTCGGCAACGTCATCTGTACCCGCGACGGTGCCACCCAGCTCCCCGGCGGCGACCAGCACCCGTCCCATCTGCCAGCCTGCTGCTCGCTTGGCTGCGGCATGTTTTCATCGGCCTTCGCGCCGCCTGCCAATGCCGGGCTGGCCCTGGGCAGCCTGTCCTTTGAAGCGGTCGCCTTCGTCTTTCCGGCGAGCATTCATCTCGACTTGGCGCGCGAACGCTCGCCGTCGAACCCGCGCGCGCCGCCGCTGGCGGCCTGAGCTGCTTGCCCGGCGGAACCTTTCGCGGGCGCACCCATCCAAAGATTAAACGGCTCGCGACCGGCGACGGCGCGATCATCACTTCATGGAGCAACCATGTCCCATTTTTCCCCCATAGCGGCGGGCACTCTGTTCAGCCGCACTCTATCTCGTTTCCGGGAGCATCTCGGCCGTGTCACGCTGGCGTTTGCGATCATGTTCGTCGGCGCCCAGTCAGTCCTGGCGCATGAGTTCAAGGTCGGCGATCTCGAAATCGAGCATCCCTGGTCGCGCGCCACCCCGGCGGGCGCCAAGGTGGCCGGCGGCTATTTCACCATCATCAACAATGGCAGCGCGCCGGACCGGCTCGTGTCGATTTCCTCCGACATTTCGGACAAGGCCGAACTGCATGAGATGGGCGTCAAGGACGGCGTCATGACCATGCGACCGGTTACCGGCGGCCTGGATGTCCCCGCCGGCGGCAAGGTGGCTCTGGCGCCGGGCGGCTATCACCTGATGTTCATCGGCCTGAAGCGGCAACCCAAGCAAGGCGAGAAATTCGCCGCCACGCTGACCTTCGAGAAGGCCGGCACGGTCAATATCGAGTTCGCCGTGGAGGGCATGGGCGGCGGTATGGACGACCACGCCAATTGACTGGCCAATTCCAGAATTTTGAAATCAGAGGGACCATCATGAACAAGTATCTTTTGGCGGCTGGCGCGCTTCTCGCGCTGGGGACGAATGCCGCCTTCGCGCACATCACGCTCGAAACCCAGGAGGCGCCCGTCGGCTCGACCTACAAGGCAGTGCTGCGCGTGCCGCATGGCTGCGACGGCAAGGCCACGACCGCCGTGCGCGTGCAGATTCCAGAAGGGGTGATCGCGGTGAAGCCTATGCCGAAGCCGGGCTGGACGCTGCAGACCAAGAAGGGCAAATATGAAAAATCCTACCAGCTCTATGGTCAGGCGGTGAGCGACGGCGTCAAGGAAGTCGACTGGAGCGGCGGCAATCTGCCGGATGAATTCTATGACGAGTTCGTCTTCCGCGCGACGCTGACGGCGGATCTGCCCGTAGGCCAGATGCTCTATTTCCCCGTGGTGCAGGAATGCGACGGCGCCACCGACCGCTGGATCGAGATCCCGGCAGCCGGGCAGGATGAAGACGCACTGGAGAACCCGGCGCCCGGCATAAAGCTGACACCGAAGAAATAACTTTCCCTGGTGCGCTCTGCTTGCCGGAGCGCACCGCATTCCCATGGCATGGCATGACCGCAATACCGTTTCGGATGGCCGATACCACCGGCAAGCTCGTAGGCTGGATCGCCTGCGGGCTGCTGGCCGTGGCGTTCATTGTCATCGCTTCGACAAATCAGGCCTTTGCCCATGCCGCGCTGATCAAGACCGACCCGGCCGACGGTGCGGTGCTGATGCAGGCTCCGGCACAGTTTTCGCTGACCTTCAGCGAGCCGGTTTCGCCCCTGGTGCTGACGCTGGTGAAGCCCGACGGCACGCCGGTTGCGCTGACATCCTTCCGCCTCAGCGACCAGACGGTCGAGATCGACAATCCGCAGGCCCTCAAATCCGGCACGCATGTGCTGAGCTGGCGTGTCATTTCCGCCGACGGCCATCCGGTTGGCGGCTCGCTCTTGTTTTCCATCGGCGCGCCAAGCGAGCCGCCCGTCGTGTCCGAGGCGGTCGACTGGCCGCAGCGATCGGCGATCTGGATCGGCAAGATCCTCCTCTATGCGGGCCTTTTCCTCGGTGTCGGCGGCGCTTTCGCCCTTGCCTGGCTGGCCGGGGATGGCCGCGCCGGTCAGCGATTTGTCGCGGCGGCGATCCTGTGCGGGCTGGTGGCGGCGCCCTTGTCGCTCGGCTTTCAGGGGCTCGATGCGCTGGGAGCGCCGCTCCCCCATCTGGTGCAGCCGGTGATCTGGCGGACCGGGCTGGGCACCAGCTTTGGCTGGACGGTGCTGGTCGCCCTGATCGCGCTGGGACTCGGTCTGCTGTCGCTGGCCGGACCGCGTGTGGCGGCCAAGCCGTTTGCCCTTGCCGGCCTTGCCGGTGTCGGCGCCGCGCTCGCCGCCAGCGGCCACGCCAGCGCTGCCGAGCCGCAATGGCTGACGCGGCCCATGGTGTTTGTGCATGGCGCGGGCATCGCCTTCTGGGCCGGCGCCCTGGTGCCGCTCGGTCTCGCGCTCAAGCATCGGACGACTGACGCTGTCGGTTTTCTGCGTCGCTTCTCGCGGGCGATCCTGCCTGCCGTGGCCATGCTCGCGGTAGCCGGGATCGTATTGGCCGTCATCCAGGTGCAGATGCCCTCGGCGCTGATCGACACCGCCTATGGCCGGCTGCTGCTGGTCAAGCTCGTGCTGCTGATCTTCCTGTTCACGCTGGCCGCCATCAATCGCTGGAGGCTCACCGCCTCGGCCGAGGCGGGATCAACGGAAGTGCAGCGCAGGCTCACCCGCTCGATCGGCGCCGAAATGCTGATCGTACTGGCAATCTTCGGGGTTGCTGCCGGCTGGCGCTTCACGCCACCGCCGCGCGCCCTGGCGATCGCGGCGGCGCAGCCGGTCTCGGTTCACATCCACACCCTGCAGGCGATGGCCGATCTCAGCATCACGCCGGGCCATGCTGGCTCGGTCGCCGCCTCGATGATCATCATGACCGGTGATTTCGGGCCGCTCGACGCCAAGGAAGTGACGCTGGTGCTGTCGAAACCCGATTCCGGCATCGAACCGCTGAAGCGCGCGGCGACCAAACCCGGCGACGGCAGCTGGCGCGTGGACAACCTCATCATCCCGATTCCCGGCCGCTGGACAGTGCGCCTCGACATACTGGTCTCGGACTTCGAGATGGTGAAGATCGAAGCGCCGGTGGACATCAGACCGTGATGGTCTATATGGCCGCTTGCGACGCGGTCCAGTGTCCTGCTTGCAACACAAATCGGCGAGGCGGTTGACGCGGCCCGAAAGGGCCGTCAATCATCTTGGGAAGAGTGGGCAACTTGGGAAGACTGGGCATCCCACCAAATCGCGGCTCCAAACCAACAAGATCCGAAAGCAGGGAAGAAACGATGGAACAAGCCGAAATCGGCCTGATCGGCCTTGGCACGATGGGCTCCAACCTGGCGCTGAACATCGCCGAACACGGGCACCGCATCGCCGTCTTCAACCGCACCCGGGCGCGCACCGACGCCTTCGTCGAGAATGCCGGCGCGCTGAAGAACATGGTTGTCCCCTGCTACAGCCTGGAGGAACTGGCCGCCGCTATCCGGCCGCCGCGTCCGATCATCATCATGGTGCTGGCCGGCAAGCCGGTCGACGAACAGATCGAAGCCTTGCGCGGCGTGCTGTCCAACAACGACATCGTCATCGATGCCGGCAATGCCAATTTCCGCGATACGATGCGGCGCTTCTCCGAACTGTCCGGCTCGGGCCTGACCTTCATCGGCATGGGCGTGTCCGGCGGCGAGGAGGGCGCGCGCCATGGCCCGTCGATCATGGTCGGCGGCACGGAAGATAGTTGGAAGCGGGTCGAGAAGGTGCTGACCGCCATCTCGGCCAAATTCAAGGACGAACCGTGCGCGGCGTGGCTCGGCACCGATGGCGCCGGGCATTTCGTCAAGACCATCCACAACGGCATCGAATATGCCGACATGCAGATGATCGCCGAGATCTACGGCATTCTGCGCGATGGTCTGGGCATGGGGCCGAAGGAGATCGGCACGGTCTTCGAAAACTGGAACAAGGGCCGGCTCAACTCCTACCTGATCGAGATCACCGCCAAGGTGCTGGCGGCCGACGATCCCAAGACCGGCAAGCCGGTGGTCGACATCATCCTCGATCGTGCCGGCCAGAAGGGCACCGGCAAATGGTCCGTCATCGAGGCACAGCAGCTCGGCATTCCGGCAACCGCGATCGAGGCCGCGGTGGCGGCGCGCGTGCTGTCGTCGATCAAGGATGAGCGGCTGGCGGCGGAAAAAGCCTATGGCACTATCGGCGTGTCGAAGATTTCCGGTGACAAGGACGCACTGCTGAAAGACCTCGAACTGGCGCTGTTCGCCGGCAAGATCGCCGCCTACGCGCAGGGTTTTGCCGTGATGAGCGGTGCCTCGAAGGAGTTCAACTGGAACCTGCCGATGCCGACCATCGCCAAGATCTGGCGCGCCGGCTGCATTATCCGTTCGCAGATGCTGGATACGATGGCAGAAGCCTTCAGCAGCGGCGGCGCTTCGACCAACCTTTTGATGGCGCCGGCTTTCATCAGCTTGATGCAGGAGGCGCATCCGTCGCTGCGGCGTATCGTGGCAAGGGCTTCCGAAGCCGGCGCGCCGGTGCCGGCGCTGTCTTCCGCGCTTGCCTATTTCGACAGCTATCGCCAGGGCCGCGGCACCTCGAACCTGATCCAGGCGCAGCGCGACTTCTTCGGCGCGCACGGCTTCGAACGCATCGGCGAGCAGGGGGCTTTCCACGGTCCCTGGGGCAGCGGCGCGGCTGGCTGAAGCAGGGCCGGCCTGTAAATGGCGGTTTGGCCTGAGCTGATGCTCAGGTCGCGCCAGGTCAGCCGCGATAGGGCAGAACCTCGCTCGGCTTGCTCAGCGTCTGCAATGAGCCGGGTGCGGCGCCACCGATCCAGCCGAGCACGGCGCGGGCAAGCTCGGAGCCGGCCAGCCGGAAGCTCTCGTTGACGACGAGCAGTTCCCGCCGGAACAAATGCAGCAACTCCGAGGATTGTTTCGACACCACGTCGACGTCGCGGCCGAGCTTGAGGCCGGCATCCTCGATGCCGGCCACGATGGCAAGCGTGGCGGCGGCGGCGCTGCTGACAAAACCGTCCGGCCGGTCCTTGCGCCGCATCAACTGCGCGGTCCGCATCCTGATCTGTTCGATCGATTGATCGATGGAAACGGTGTTGAACGGCACCTCGCTGGCGCCGACTTCGCTCAGGGCATCGACGAAGCCGTTCACCGTATGGCCGTAATAGGTGAGGCCAACGGGCGGCGTGACAAGGGCAAGGCGGCTGCGGCCCCTACCGGCGAGATAGCGCACAGCCTCGTTCGCGAAGGCGTAGTTGTCGAAATCATGATAGGGATGCACCAGCCCCATGTCGGTGCGGCCATGCGTGGCAAAGGGAATGCCGCGCTCCAGCATGTAGCGGGCCCGGGGATCGTTCGGCTGCGTGCGGGAGATGATGACGCCGTCGGCTGATCCGGTCTCGACCAGATAGCGCACCGGATCCAGCGGATCCTGCGAGCGCGAGTATGGCGTGACGATCAGGTGGTAGGGCGTATCGGCGATGACCTCGGTCACGCCATAGATGATATCCGAGACGAAGCTCATGAGCTCGTGCTCGGTGTTCAGCACAAGACTGATGACATTGGTCTTGCCGGTTCTGAGCCTGACGCCGGCGCGGTTCGGGCGGTAGCCGATCTGCTTGGCGACGAGCTGGACACGCCGCCTGGTCTCGGCGCCGATCTCCGGCGCGTCCTTCAGCGCACGAGACACGGTGGTGACGCCAAGCCCGGTCATAAAGGCGAGCGTCTTCAACGTCGGCCGTTCCTGCGCCGACGCTTCCTCGTTCCTGTCCGTACGCTGTCTGTCCATTCGTCCCGCCCGTCAGGCGCATAGCAGTCGCCGGGCGGCCCGGCAATCTTCGCGATTGCCGCGAAGCACGATTTCAAGCCCGGCAATGCGTCAATATACTGAAACGTTACAGATTGCCAATCTCGTCGCGCCGATGACGAATTTGGGTGGCCGTGAAATTCCCTTGAGAATCCAAGGTCAAACGCCATTTCGGCATGTTCCTTGCCGATTTTCATGAGCCTACGGCCTGTTTTGCGCTGCGATTGCTCATATTGCGGCGCACAATGCAGCAGCCGATGGGAGCATTTTATTCGCGGCTCGAAAAAATACCTGTCGGGTTTACGCCTGGGGTTGCGCCATCCGCGCAATTGCCGTATCGAAAATCTGTAACGTTTCAGATTCTGGGAGGAACCGAAATGCGATACAAATTTCTGACCGCCGCGCTGGCGGCAACGGCCGCGCTGCAGTTCGCCGGCCCGGCGGCAGCGACGGACCTGGAAGTCACTCATTGGTGGACTTCCGGTGGCGAGGCGGCGGCGGTCGCGGAACTCGCCAAAGCCTTCGATGCCACAGGCAATCACTGGGTCGACGGCGCGATTGCCGGGTCCGGCGGCACCGCACGGCCGATCATGATCAGCCGCATCACCGGCGGCGACCCGATGGGCGCCACCCAGTTCAATCACGGACGGCAAGCGGAGGAACTGGTGCAGGCCGGCCTCATGCGCGACCTGACCGATGTCGCCACCAAGGGTAAATGGACCGAGGTCGTGCGGCCGAAGAGCCTGCTCGACAGCTGCACCATCGACGGCAAGATCTACTGCGTGCCGGTCAACATCCATTCCTGGCAGTGGCTGTGGCTGTCGAACGCCGCGTTCGAGAAGGCCGGCGTGCCGGTGCCGAAGGACTGGAATGAGTATGTGGCGGCCGCGCCGGCGCTGGAGAAGGCAGGCATTGTCCCGCTGGCGGTGGGCGGGCAGGCTTGGCAGTCGTCCGGCGCCTTCGACGTGCTGCTTGCCGCGGTCGGCGGCACCGACACCTTCCTCAAGGTCTACAAGGACAAGGACGCCAAGTTCGCGGCCGGTCCGGAAGTCGCCAAGGTGTTCAAAGCGGCCGACGATGCGCGCAAGATGGCCAAGAACACCAATGTGCAGGACTGGAACCAGGCCACCAACATGGTCATCACAGGCAAGGCCGGCGGCCAGATCATGGGCGATTGGGCGCAAGGCGAGTTCCAGGTCGCCGGCAAGACCGCCGGCAAGGACTATACCTGCCTTCCCGGCCTTGGCCTGAACGAGGTCATCGCCACGGGTGGCGATGCCTTCTACTTCCCGTTGCTCAAGGATGGCGACAAGGCCAAGGCGCAGGAAGTGCTGGCCGAGACCTTGCTCGATCCCAAGACCCAGGTCGCCTTCAATCTCAAGAAAGGCTCGCTGCCGGTGCGTGGCGACGTCGACCTCAACGCAGCCAACGATTGCATGAAGAAAGGCCTCGCCATCCTGGCCAAGGGTGCCGTCATCCCCTGGACCGACCAGCTGCTTTCGCAGGACAGCCAGAAGCAGAAGGAGGACCTGTTCTCCGAGTTCTTCGCCAAGCCGGAGATGACCGTGGAAGAGGCGCAGAAGCGCTTCGCCGACATCATCGCCACGGCTGACTGACCGCCCGGATCCTCCCAACTCCCGGTCTTGCAGGCGCAGGACCGGGAGTGACCACCTTACCCCTTTCAACGCGGCTGGCGAGATGAGCAAGAGCGAACGCCCGAACCAGCTTTTTCGCAACCTCAATGCGAAGATCGCTTCGATCCCGATGATCCTCACCGCGCTGGTGGTGTTTGTCGGCGGCACGGCGTGGACGGTGCTCTATTCCTTCACCAATTCGAAGCTGCTGCCGCGGCTGAATTTCGTCGGCCTCGACCAGTATTACCGGTTGTGGGCGACGCCACGCTGGCTGGTTTCGATCGAGAATCTTCTGATCTACGGCGTGATCTCGCTGGTGTTCTCGCTGGTGATCGGTTTCATCCTGGCGGCGCTGCTCGACCAGAAGATCCGCTTCGAGGACACGTTTCGCACCATCTTCCTCTATCCCTTCGCGCTGTCCTTCATCGTGACCGGCCTTGTCTGGCAATGGCTGCTCAATCCGGATTTCGGAATCCAGGGCGTGATACGAAGCCTTGGCTGGACGAGCTTCAATTTCGATCCGCTCTACAATTCCAGCATCGTCATCTACGGCATATCGATCGCGGCGCTCTGGCAAGGCACCGGGCTCATCATGTGCCTGATGCTGGCCGGCCTGCGCGGCATAGACGAGGATATCTGGAAGGCCGCCCGGGTGGACGGGATACCGATGTGGAAGACCTATCTGTTCATCATCATCCCGATGATGCGGCCGGTCTTCATCACAACGCTGGTCATCATCGCGTCGGGCATCGTCAAGGTCTATGACCTCGTCGTCGCCCAGACCAGTGGCGGACCGGGCATCGCCTCCGAAGTGCCGGCAAAATATGTCTACGACTACATGTTCTTCGCCCAGAATCTCGGCCAGGGCTTTGCCGCCTCGACCATGATGCTGCTCTCGGTGATGATCGTCATCGTGCCGTGGGCCTATCTCGAATTCGGAGGCAGGAAGCGTGCCTGACCATGCCGTTTCCCTGTCCGCGCCGTCCGGCGCCATTCGTGCCGACGCCTCGGGGCCGAGCGGATCGAAGCCGCGCCACATGTTCTCGCGCCGCAACATCTTTCTCTATGGCACGCTGATCGTCGTGGCGCTCTACTACCTCTTGCCGCTCTATGTGATGATCGTCACCTCGCTCAAGGGCATGCCGGAAATCCGCCTCGGCAATATCTTTTCGCCACCGCTCGAGATCACTTTCGAGCCGTGGGTCAAGGCGTGGTCGACGGCCTGCACCGGCCTCAATTGCGATGGGCTTTCGCGCGGCTTCTGGAACTCCGTTCGCATCACCGTCCCCTCGGTGATCCTGTCGATCGCGATCGCGTCCGTAAACGGCTACGCCCTGGCCAACTGGCGCTTCAAGGGCGCCGACACCTTCTTCATCATCCTGATCGTTGGCGCCTTCATCCCCTACCAGGTGATGATCTATCCGATCGTCATCATCCTGCGCGAGATCGGGCTCTATGGCAGCCTCAGCGGACTGGTGGTCGTCCACTCGATTTTCGGCATGCCGATCCTAACGCTTCTGTTCCGCAACTATTTCACCTCCATGCCGGAGGAATTGTTCCGGGCGGCGCGTGTCGATGGCGCCGGTTTCTGGGGCATCTACCTGCGCATCATGCTGCCGATGTCGCTGCCGATCTTCGTCGTCGCCGTCATCCTGCAGGTCACGGGCATCTGGAACGACTTCCTGTTCGGCGTCGTCTACACGCGCCCCGACACCTATCCGATGACGGTGCAGCTCAACAACATCGTCAATTCGGTGCAGGGCGTGAAGGAATACAACGTCAACATGGCGGCCACCATCCTGACCGGACTGGTCCCGCTCGTCATCTACTTCATTTCCGGCAGGCTTTTCGTGCGTGGCATCGCTGCCGGCGCGGTGAAAGGGTGAGGATGGCCGAAATCGCAAACCCCAGCGTATCGATCCAGGACCTGTCGCTGAACTATGGCGCGGTGTCGGTTCTGCAGACACTCAATCTCGATATCGCCGAGGGCGAGTTCATCGTGCTCTTGGGCCCCTCCGGCTGCGGCAAGTCGACCTTGCTCAACTGCATTGCCGGGCTGCTCGACATTTCGAAGGGCCGCGTCTTCATCAAGGGCAAGAACGTCACCTGGGAAGAGCCCAAGGATCGCGGCATCGGCATGGTGTTCCAGTCCTATGCGCTCTATCCGCAAATGACGGTGGAGAAGAACCTGTCCTTCGGCCTGCGTGTCGCGGGCGTGCCCAGGGACGAGATCGCCAGGCGCATCGCGCGTGCCGCGGAGATCCTGCAGATCGAGCCGCTGCTGCAACGCAAGCCCTCCGCGCTTTCCGGCGGCCAGCGCCAGCGCGTTGCGATCGGGCGGGCACTGGTGCGCGATGTCGACGTCTTCCTGTTCGACGAGCCGCTGTCCAACCTCGACGCCAAGCTGCGCTCGGAACTGCGCGTCGAGATCAAGCTCTTGCACCGCAAATTGCAGAACACCATGATCTACGTCACCCACGACCAGATCGAGGCGATGACGCTCGCCGATCGCATCGCGGTGATGAAGGGCGGCGTCATCCAGCAGTTGGACGCGCCGCAAACCATCTACAACCGGCCGGTCAACCGGTTTGTCGCCGGGTTCCTGGGTTCGCCGGCGATGAATTTCATCGAGGGTCAACTGGAAACGGGCGATAGCCCTGCATTCGCCGCCGATGGCGTTTCGATACGGCTCGACCGATATGAGTTCGACAAGGATGGCGGCGGCGCCGGCAAGCCCTGCGTGTTCGGCATCAGGCCCGAGCACATCGCCTTTGGAGATGCGGCCAAGGCAATGCCATTCACGGCCGAGTCGGCGGTTGAGATCGTCGAGCCGATGGGCTCCGATACACTGGTGTGGACAAAGCTCGGCGGCCGTAATTTTTCCTTCCGCGTCGAGGCGGAAAAGACGCTGCGCACCGGCGACCCGGTCCGGATCGGCTTCGACCCGGCCCGCGCCTCGCTGTTCGATACCCCATCCGGCAACCGTATGTAGCTTCCAGAACCATCCTTCCAAAGACACTCCACAAGCAAACGGACAGAGACGATGAACTGGTCATTCCAACTTTACAGCGCCCGCAATTTCCAACCCTGGGAGGGCGTGCTCGCCACACTCGGCAAGCTCGGCTACACGCAAGTCGAAGGCTTCGGCGGTGTCTATGAAAATCCCAAGGCCTTCCGCGCCGAACTCGACAAGAACGGCCTTTCCATGCCGACCGGGCATTTCTCCATCGATGCGCTGGAGAAGGATTTCGACGGCGTGCGCAGGATCGCCGAGGCGCTCGGCATCAAGCTCTTGATCTGCCCCTATCTGGTGGCGGAGGACAGGCCGTTAGACGCCGCCGGCTGGCGCGGCTTCGGCGAGCGCCTAGCCAAGGTTGGCGAGGCGGCCTCGAAGGCCGGTTATGGTTTTGCCTGGCACAACCATGATTTCGAGTTCAAGGCACTTGCCGACGGCTCGGTGCCGCAGGATCACATCCTGTCTTCCGCCCCCGGTATCGGCTGGGAGATGGACCTCGCCTGGGTGGTGCGCGGCGGCGCCGATCCACAGCCCTGGATCGAAAAGCATGGCAAGCGCATCGTCGCCGTGCATGTGAAGGACATCGCCAGGCCCGGCGAAGGCCTGGATGAGGACGGCTGGTCCGATGTCGGTCATGGCACCATCGACTGGGCAGGCCTGATCAGGCTGCTGCGGGCCAGGAGCGCGGCAGAATACTTTGTCATGGAACAGGACAACCCCAACGACATCGAGCGTTTCGCCCGACGTTCGATCGCAACCGTCAAGAACTACTAGGACCGATCACCATGGCAAAGAAACTGGGTATTGGCGTTATCGGCTGCGGCAACATCTCGAAGGCGTATTTCTCGCTGGCGCCGCTGTTTTGCGGCATCGAGATGCGTGCCTGCGCCGACATCAACATGGACGCGGCCAGGGCGCGGGCGAAGGAATTCAAGCTGCGCGCCGAGACCGTCGAGGACCTGCTCAAGGCCGACGACATCGACATCATCGTCAACCTGACGATCCCGGCGGTGCATTACGAAGTGTCGAAACAGGTGCTCGACGCAGGCAAGCACGTCTATTCGGAAAAGCCGTTCGTGCTCTCGCTCAAGGAGGGCCAGGATCTCAAGGCACGCGCCGAGAAGAAGGGGCTGCGCATCGGCTCGGCGCCCGACACTTTCCTCGGTGGCGCGCACCAGCTGGTGCGTGAGCTGATCGATGAGGGGAAGCTCGGCAAGATCACCAGCGGTACCTGCCATGTCATGGGCCACGGCATGGAACACTGGCACCCCAACCCGGATTTCTTCTTCCAGCCGGGTGCCGGACCGGTGCTCGATATCGGGCCGTACTACATCACCAACCTGATCCAGCTGATCGGGCCGGTGAAGCAGGTGGCGGCCTTCGCGACGACGCCTGCCAAGGAGCGGACGATTTCATCGAAACCGCGCGCGGGCGAAAAAATCCCGGTCAACACGCCGACCACTATCCATGCCGTTCTGGAATTCGAGAACGGTGCCGTGGTGACGCTCAACACCAGCTGGGATGTATGGGCCCATGGCCACGCGCCGATGGAGCTCTATGGCGAGGCGGGCACGGTGTTCGTGCCGGATCCGAACTTTTTCGGCGGCGATGTACGCTTCACCGAGGAGGGCAAGCCGGTCAAGAAGCTGCCGAAATGGAAGCACCCGCTTGGCGTCCCGAATGAAATGCACGGCCAGGGCATGATGGCCAATTATCGCACGTCAGGCCTCGCCGATATGGCGCTGGCGATCGTCGAGGGGCGGCCGCACCGCTGTTCGATGGAACTGGCGCTGCATGCCGTCGATGTCATGACCGGTATCCTGCGCTCCGGCGAAACCGGCAAGTTCGTCGTCATGCAGACGACTTGCGACAGGCCGGCCGCGCTTGGCGTCAAGGCAGCCAAGGAGCTGCTGGCGAAGAAGAAGTAGGCCGCAAGGATTATCGATAATTTTGGGTGCCCCTCTCCCCGTTTGCTCGGGGAGAGGCTAAAGGGTGGGGCGCTGGGCTTGGCCATTGCGCACGCAATTGCCGTGCCCGTCCTTTTTCAAATCCGAGGATTTCCCATGCCCTATGTCGCCGCCGAAAATCGCTATGAAAAAATGATCTACAACCGTTGCGGACGGTCCGGCCTCAAGCTGCCGGCGATCTCGCTCGGTCTGTGGCACAATTTCGGCAACGACACGCCGCACCAGACCAAGCAGGCGATCGTCCGCAAGGCGTTCGATCTCGGCATCACCCATTTCGACCTCGCCAACAATTACGGGCCGCCGCCCGGTTCGGCCGAGACCGCCTTCGGCGAAATCCTGCGCACCGATTTCGCCGGCTACCGGGACGAGCTGATCATCTCGACCAAGGCAGGCTATGAAATGTGGGCCGGGCCCTACGGCGAATGGGGCGGGCGCAAATACATGCTGGCCAGCCTCGACCAGAGCCTGAAGCGGATGGGGCTCGACTATGTCGACATCTTCTATTCGCACCGCTTCGATCCCGACACGCCGCTCGAGGAAACCATGGGGGCGCTCGACCATGCGGTGCGCTCAGGCAAGGCGCTCTATGCCGGCATCTCGTCCTACAACTCGCAACGCACCCGCGAGGCCGCGGACATATTAAGGCAGCTCGGCACACCCTGTGTCATTCACCAGCCGAGCTATTCGATGCTGAACCGCTGGGTCGAGGAAGATGGGTTGCTCGACACGCTGGAAGGGCTCGGCGTCGGCTCGATCGTGTTCTCGCCGTTGGCCCAGGGTATGCTGACCGACAAATATCTCGGTGGTATCCCCGAGGGCAGCCGCGCCACGCAGGGCAAGTCGCTGAAGACAGCTTTCATCAATGACAAGACCATCGCCAACATCAAGGCGCTCAACGTCATTGCCGGCAAGCGCGGCCAGACGCTGGCGCAGATGGCGCTGGCCTGGGTGCTGCGCAAGGGCAAGGTAACGTCGGCACTGATCGGCGCCAGCCGGCCGGAACAGGTCGAGGACTGCGTTGGCGCGCTGAAGGTGCTTGACTTCAGCGACGCCGAATTGGCTGAGATCGATGGCTACGCGCGCGAATCCGACATCAATCTGTGGGCGGCCTCCGCCGAGCGCAAAGGCCCCGCGAGAAAGTAGGCTCGCCAGGAGATGGGCTCGCCTGGCAAGCCGGCAAACAAAACGGCGGGACATGTCCCGCCGTTTTCACGTGGACGCAAATAGCGGGGCTTCAGGGCGTTGCCGGTTTCTGGGCTGTACCCAGCCCTGCCTTCGGCTTTGCCGGCGCGGGAGCAGGGGTCTTCATCTTCGCCTCGATCCAGCCGCTGTAGTTGGCCAGCCGCGTGTAGATGCCATAGGCGTCCTTGTGGCCGCAGGCCGCGCTGCCGTCGGCCGGGCCTTCGCCCCAGCTGACGACACCGACCTGGACCGGGCCGTCGGCGCCGGTCATGAACAGCGGGCCGCCGCTGTCGCCATTGCAGGCATCACGCACACCACTGGTGGTACCGGCGCAGATCATGTTGCCGGTCAACGGATCGGTCATGTCGGCGGCGATCGCATTGGCGGCGGCATCGATGCCCTTTTCGGAATAGCGCATGCGATGGGACAGATCGCCAAGTGCCGCCTTCAGGTCATGCGCGTAGATGGCCTTGATGCCGCTGTTGCAGGCACTGTTCGGCTGCAGATCGAGATCGGCGACCATCAGCGTGGTCGGGAACGTTCCGTCCTGCATCTTGCCCCAGCCGGTTACGGTGGTCTTGCCGTTGTCGGGGGTCGATTCGCGGGCAAGCTTGATGGTCGGCGCGTCGGCCGGCTCGGCAAGCCGGAGCAGGCCGAGGTCGTTGTCGAGCGTCTGCTCGCTGTAACCCTCGTTGACGATGACCTCCACCACTTTATGGCGCTTGCCTTCGCTGAGGTCGGTGGCACCGGTCAGTACCGTGACCGAGTCCGGCGAGATCGGCTCGCCCTTGTCGTTGAGGCAGTGCGCCGCCGTCAGCACCCATTGCGGCGCGATCAGGCTGCCGCCGCAGAATTGCGCATTGGCCTGCGAAGCCGGGTTCTCGTCCAGCCTGGCGGTGGTGAGCAGCGCGACCTGGAACGGATAGGCGCCCTTTTCGGCCTGGTTGCCGCCATAGACGCGGTCGGCGCCGTCGGGGTTCTCCGCCGCTGCCTTGGCCCTGGCATCGGTCACCCGCTGCATCGGCGAGACGGCCGCTTCCGGCCTGACGGTGCTCTCGTCCGCCCGAACGGTGTTGATGAATGCAACGGCGGCAGCAACGCCAAGCAGCGATGCGGCAGCGATTGGCCCGAACCGATTTGTGATGTGCACCTGAACCTCCTGAGACATTTCTCCCGTGCGGATCGACGCCGGGCATTGTGCAAGGAGGTGTTGCCGGTTCAACGATCCGCACGCGCGCCGCATCGAAACGGTGCGCGATCGGTCACAAAACCGAATCCCACTTTTGCTAACCGTGCCCGCGAGCAGAACCCGCACAAAACCCTATAGCCCCCCACGGGCTACGTGGAAGCGATTTGTCATTGCCAATCTTGGATTATTTTAGGCAATATACCCGTGCAGAATTTTTTTGGCGGGGGCCTTGAAAATGACAGCCTAGAAGAACGCTCGCAGGGGATGCCGGCGAGCAAACTCATTTTTCGGCGTCACCACGATCTCGACAATATTTCTGTATTTTGATCCAGTCCTTGCTGACTTTTGGGAGAGTCTCACCATGACAAAACTGACAAACCTTATGATAGCGTCCGCATTGCTTTCCACCGCAATGTGGACGGTCCCGGTCTTCGCCGCCGATCCTGGCTCCGCCAGTGCCGGCAATGGCGAAAGTATGCGGGATGTATCTTCAGGCGACTTCAAGGCCGGTCGGGCAAAACCGATCACCACGCCGAAGCTTACCGACGAAGACAGCCGCGCCGCGCCGCTTGCCGACGAGGCGACGGCTGTCAAATCCTATGGCATCGTCGGACGGTCCGCCGATGGCAAGGAGATCAAGATCGAGCCGAGCGAAGCTCTGCGCGATCTCATCATCAAGGAACTGAACGCTCCGGCCAATGGAGCGGATGGGGTCCAGCGCAAGACCGAAGACCCCGGGCTCGGCGAGGGCGAAGCCGGCCGTCAGGTTTTCGGCCCCGATGATCGCGAGCAGGTCAAGAACACCAAGACCTATCCGTTCTCGGCAATCGGCTATCTCGAAGCCAAGTCGCCGAAGACCGGCAGCTATGGCAGCTGCTCGGCAACGCTGATTGGCCCGCGCACGGTGCTCACCGCGGCGCACTGCCTCTACAGCCATGAGGACAAGGACTGGCTCTCGGAATATCTGTTCGTGCCGGGCCTCAATGGAAGCACTGCCGACGACGCACCCTTCGGTGCCTTCAGCTATGAAAGCGCCTATGTGCTGCAGGGCTTCATCGACAACTACCAGGGCTATTACGGCTCGGTGATCCCGTGGGACCTGGGCATCATCACGCTGAAGCAGGATGTCGGCACCAACCTTGGCTGGCTTGGCTATTCCAACTATGACGATCTCGGTGACTTCACCGCCAATCTCGTCGGCTACCCCGGCGACAAGCCGATGGGCACGATGTGGAAGACAAGTTGCGAAGTGCATGCCGAGAACATCGCTCCGGAATATTTCCAGTATGACTGCGATACGTTCCCGGGGTCGAGCGGCAGCTCGGTCTATGCCTATGACACCAATTCCAAGCAGCGCATCATCACCGGCGTCAACGTGGCGGAAAGCCCCGACGCGAATACCGCCGTGCGCCTGAACGCCGCAAACGTCCAGTGGATCAACAGCCTGTATAAATAACACGCGCTCGCGCGGTTGCGAAAAGAGGCGGCGGATCAATCCCGTCGCCTTTTTTCGTGCCGATCGTTCAGCACGGGCTTCTCTTGCACGAGGCAGGCTCGCCGACTACGCTTGGCCTGCCAAGGGGGCGAGGCATCCAGGGGGTTCAAGGGGATGGCGCGGGCAAGGGCAATGTTCGGGGTCGTGGCCGCATCGATGCTGGGCGCGTTGATGCTTTCGACGGCTTTTGCCGATCCCGCCCCTATCGGCGGTACCTGGGCGGAGCGGGTGCAGATCCTCTATCAGGCCGACACACGCTCCGTGCTGCGCAGGACCGTGCGTGTCTGGGATTTCCATCCGGAGAAGAACCTCGATTTCGTCTGGGAGCCGGCGGCCGGCCAGTCGCCCGACCGGACGATAGCCGAAGACGGCACCGTCAACGGCAAGGGCAGGTTGGTGTGGCGGGTGCGCGGCTCGGCGAGCTATGACCCGAAGACGGTCTATTCCAGCTTTTTCGGCGACGTCAGAAACGGCCGCCCCGATGGGCAGGGCCGACTCGACCTGCGCTCGGGCGAGGTGTTCGAGGGGCACTGGTCCGCCGGGGTACTCAACGGGCAGGGCATTCGTGTCGATGCAGACGGCAACCGCTATGAGGGCCAATTCGTTGGCGGCGTCCCGAATGGCGGGGGCCGGTTGCTGTCGAAAACCGGCGAGATCTTTGCCGGCTCTTTTGTCGATGGATTGAAGAACGGCAAAGGCACCACACGGCTCGCCGGCGGCACGGTCTATACATCGCAGTGGGTAATGGGCAAGGAGGTCGGAGGCTCGCGTCCCGACGTGCTGGCCGATGCCAGGCTCGGCGGCCTGCTCAAGGCGCAGGCGGGTGGCGGCGACGCCGACAAGGTCGAGATCGGCGTTGTGGTCGATCAGCGCATGACCCAGCAGGCCGACTTGAAATACCAGCATCTGGTGCGCGACGAGGACATCGCGATCTATCCGGAGGACAACCTCTACAACGATGCCTGGAACGGCACCGGGCAGGTCAGGACCAGCAATGTCTATGACGGTCCGGACTGGGAGAATAGCCCGGCCTTTGCCGAAGTCGACCTCGGCACCAAGGATCAGTCCAGGGTCAAGCTCGACAGTCTGGAAATGAAGGTCGCCGCCAGCGACGCCTATCGCAAGCCGATGCTGTCGATCTCGGAACATTTCGGCTGCATCGGCTTCAGGCCGGATTTCTCGATCATCAACAATGGCTGGGGCGATGCCAAGGACATGAAGATGTCGATCCAGTTCACCGCCGTGGACGAGGAGGGCAACCCGACCGGCCAGCCAAGCCGCATGTTCACCAAGGACATCGGCGGCTTCGGCGAGGGCGTCGACGTGTCGATCAAGAGCGTGCTCGACGAGGCCGGCGTCGATACGGCCAGCCTGGAGACAGGGCGTTTTTCCTGCCCCTCGGCCGACAGCCTGAACGTCTGCCGCAGCCAGCTCGCCAACAAGGTCAAGTTCGGCGAAGTCGGCGACTATCTCGGCAATTTCAACCAGGCGATGACGCTGAACGCGATCGGCAAGTTCGATTATTCCTGGGCCGACGATCAGGGCAAAGTCTTCCAGCAGAGCGAGCCCTTCCGTGCCCAGATGACCATGGCGGTCTTCGAGATTCCCGAATCGATGGCCGAATGCGGTGATGGCGGTGGCGGCAACCCGGAAGCGATGCGCTACCAGAACATCGAATTCCCGATCGGCAAGCATGACTACACGATCGCCATGCCAGTGCGCGGCAACAAGAATGTCAGCGCCTACACGGCGCGGCTGAAGATGTGGTCGGCGATGTCGTCGATCCATCGTTTCAGCATCGCCGCGCATTTTGCCGACGGCAGCGTGCGCGAGAGCAAGCCGGTGACCTTCTTCTATTTCCGGCCGAAGCAGTCGCTGTTCGAGACCAGGACCGAACCAGCGGCGTGCTATCTGCCCCGCCAGATGGGCAGTTGCTAAGGTATGTCGATATTCAGGTGATGCCGGCCTGCAAATGGCTGATACCTGCGCTTCCGGTGCTCACGTACGAAAAGTACGCTCCGCTCCGGTTCTCGGTATCAGCCATTTTCGGCTCGGCCTGACCTGAATCTCAACATACCTTGATCGGGCAATGCTACGTCCGGCCCATCTCGAAATAGTTGGGCAGCGGGATGAGCCTGGTGAAGATCGTGCCCTGGGGGAAGACGCGCAGTTCCAGCATCGATCCTGACGAGCGTTGCGCGCTTTGGTCGAACAGGAAATTGCCGAGCGAATAGACCTCCGCCACGTCGCCGCCGGCAAGCGGGACGATCGCCTCGCTCGACACATGCGGATGGCCGCCGACAATGGCCGAGACGCCGCGCAGGCGCATCTGGTCGGCAAGCATGTCTTCGCGCGGCGACGGTTCCGTCTTGTACTCACGGCCCCAATGAACGAAGGCGACCACCGGACGCCGCGCATTGTCGTGCAGCAGCCGGTCGAGCAAGGCAGGGGTCAAGAGGTCGGTGTTCTTCGAGCCGTTGGTGTCGATGTCGGTGAGGCCGACAAGATCGAGATCGGCAAGCGCCAGCGTTTCTCCCTGGCCGAAATGCGGGATGCCGGCCGCGTCCAGGGCGCGCAGCGTCTCGGCATAGCCTGATGGGCCGAGATCGTAGGCATGATTGTTGGCCAGGCCGACGCCGGCGACATGCAGCCGCTTCAGCATGCTGGCGGCGAGATCCTCCGGCATGGCCAGCGTCATGTCGTCGATCGCTTCAGGCACGTTGGGCAGGATGACACCTTCGAGATTGACGATCAGCGGCCGCGATCCGGTCAGCGCCAGGACACTGTCGACGATCTTGTCGGCAACGGTGTCGCGCAGCAGGATCTTCTTCATGGCGCGGCCGAAATTCACGTCGCCGGCGATATAGTAGATCCTGTCCTTTGGCCGCGCCGGGTTGTTGAAGCCGGGGCCGAAGGCTCCGAACAGCGCCACCACATAGCTGGTGGTCCGCTCGACATAGTCGGACGTGTGTTCCTGCGAATTCTCGTTGGCGACAACCAGCGGCTGGGCGCCGAACAATTCGCGCTGCAGCCTGGTCTGGATGTAGAGCGCGCCGACGGAATCGGCATGATCGGGCTGGCGAAGCGCGGCGATGCCGTCGAGCGAGCCTGCGGCCAGCATGTTCAGCGTCTGCTGGTCGAAGCGGCGCGCGTCATGCTGCGGCAGATAGTGTGAGAAATCGGTGGATTCGACGATCAGCGTGTCCCGATCGACGATGGCTTTGAGCGCCTCGGCCAGCCTGTCCCAGTCGCCGCGTTTCGCCTTCACCGACATCGCCACCGGCACGATCTTCGCCTCGGGGAAATAGTGATGCAGGAACGGCAGCATGGCGCGCACGCCATGTTCCTTGTCGAACAGGCAGGACTCTTCGACCATGTCGCCATGTGCTTCCAGAAGGCGCACCGCATCGCTGTCGGCTGCCACGGGGCCAAGCACGGTGTCGAAGCCGCGCGCCGTGGTGGCGTAGAGCTTGTGCGTCTTGTGGAAATGGTCCGGCGACAGGATGACGATGCGCTTGTAGCGGAAGCCGGACGCGGCCCGGAAACCAAGCGCCACCAGGTCGGCGGCCAGCAGATGATGCGGCACCGTGATGCCGGTCAGCCGCTGGCTGGATGGCCCGACATCGGCGACGCTGGCGACGGCATCCCTGAAGAGTGTCGCGTCGTCGTAGAAGGGCGGAAAGTTTTCCGTGCCGGGTGGGCAGACGACAGGGGCGGCGAAGGTGGGGAGAGGCAGCGTGAGGAGCAATAGGAGCATTGCCGCGATACCGGGCCACGATCGCGCTAGGGGGATGCCTTGGCGCAGGCCCGGCCTCCTCACGGCTCGGCCAACACGATATTCTCCACGCCGCCGACATAGTAGAACGGCTTCTGCTTCGACGAGGTCAGCCGCACCACCTCGCGTGAAATGAAATCGGCAAGCCCAAACAGCGTCACACCGCCATCGGATGTTCTTGCCTTGCCGCGCAAGCCTTCGAGGATCGAATAGGTGAAGACGCCGTGGCCGAGCTCCGGCAGTTCCGCGGCGGTGTTGTTGGCGGCTGTGGCTGAAAAGACGACGATGCGTGCGTCCTGCGCATCCTTTTCCAGGCGCGGGTTGAAGGCATTGGCCGCGTGGCAGGTGTCGAGCAGCATGAAGCGCATGCCCTTGGCCCGCTCGACCGATTTCTGGATGTCACCCCAGTCGACAAGCGAGGAGCGCTTCCAGCGATCGGCATCCTGTTTGCGGCCGTCGGTCGGAATGAAATAGTAGTCCTCGTCGATGTTGATGCCATGGCCGGCGACGAAGACGATGGTGGTGTCGTGCTCGCCGGGCTTGTCGAGGAAATCCGCAAGCTGGTCGTCGATCGTGTGCGAATCCGGCTCCATGATGGTGTCGGCGCTGGCGACCGTGTAGGTCTGCTGGGCCTTCTCGGGGTTCTCGTCGAGCGCTTCGCGGTTGACCAGCACCAGCGATTCCATCGACGAGAACAAAGGCGCCGATTTCTGTGCGACCACCTTGAGGAACTCGGTGGCATCGTCGACGGGGTAGCGCAAATCGCAGGCGTGGCCCGAACAGGCGTCGGTCAGGAACGGATATTTGTCGACGCCGATAACCGCGACATAGAGCTTGCCCTTGGCCTCGGCCTTCTCGGTCTTCCTCGCTAGCGCCGTCACGCTGCGCTCGGTCAGATAGCCATACTCGTTGGTGCCGGTGATGCGGATGGTGTTTTGGCCATCCTCGACCGGCACCTCGACGATGGTGCCGTTGCCGTCCGCCGAGCGCGTGGCGATGTCGCCGACATTGCGGCTGTTCGACAGGATCGAGAAGCCGGCGACATCGGTGCCGGCTTCCTTGGCGCCTGTTATCTCGACGGCGACGTAACCGTCGCGAACCTTGCTCTGGTCGGCGGCGAGGCGGATGCCGAATTCCGGCGGCTTGCGCTGCAGGAGCTTCTGCAGCTCGTTGTCGACGCCCGGCCGCATCTCCTTGACCGCCTGTTTGGCGCTGCGCAGGATGATCGCCCGGCGCACCATTTCCGGGCTCCAGAGGTATTTCTTCAACTGGCCGGCGCGGATGAAGCGGCCTTCATGGTCGCGGCCCTGGTTGACGTGCCAGCCGATCAGCTTGTCGCCTTCGTCGGAGGAATAATAGTAGCCCTGCGGCATCCAGGCGATCCATTGCGAGCCGGCAAAGAACATCGACACGATCAGCTCGTGCGTCTTCAGGTTCCACAACCTCACTGTCTGGTCGGCACTGCCGGTGACGAGCAGGCCGGCTTTCTCCGACGCGACCATGGCATTGATCTCGCCGGTATGGCCGGTGAATTCGCCGGAGACCCTGGCGGTCGCGGCCTTGTATTCCAGCAGCGTGCCGTCACTGCCGCCGGTGATCAGGCCAAGCCCGCTATCGATCAGCGTGAAGGCGGAATGGGCAAAGCCGTTGGTGGCATCGTTCTCGATCGAACGCACCACCTTGCCGCCATTGACGATCTCCAGCACCGCATTTTCCAGCGCATCCTTGCCGCCCGCCGCGGCGTGCAGCGACCACTGGCCGTCGGCAAGTGCTGCACGGGTAAACGAGCCTGGCTCG
Organism: Mesorhizobium sp. 113-3-9; assembly: GCF_016756515.1. Taxonomy (NCBI): domain Bacteria; kingdom Pseudomonadati; phylum Pseudomonadota; class Alphaproteobacteria; order Hyphomicrobiales; family Phyllobacteriaceae; genus Mesorhizobium; species Mesorhizobium sp. 113-3-9. Next base: position 2,058,940 of record NZ_AP023246.1, read on the forward strand.
GTGAGGGGCTGAGGTTCATCGAAGAAACGCTCGGTGGTGGGCAGTTCCAGCCTTTTGTCTAATGCCCCCAGCTGCTCCGGGCAAGCCACGCGCTCGGGGCAGGGGTTGGTATTGCCCCAGGCGATGACGCCGTTTGTCGGATCGATGCCGATCGCGGTCACCGGTTCGCCCAAACCCTGCAGCAAGGCCTTGCGTTCGCCGGTCGCCGGGTCCCAGACCTGGATGGCGTTGCGGGTGCCGCCGGCGGTCGCCACCAGCGAGCCGTCGGCACTGGCGGCGCTGGCATAGACGCTGCCGTCATGGCCGCTGTAGTCGATCAGCATCTCGCCGGTGTCGGTGTTCCAGACGGTGGAGCGGTGCTTGTCGGCGCAGCGGTAGCCGCAGGAGGCGACCAGCCGTGACCCCTTTGCAAAAGTCAGCGAGCCGATGAGGAAATCCTGCTTCGGCATGGCGCGCACCAGCGTGCCGTCGGCGGCGCGCCAAAGCTGGACCTGCCCGTCCTTGTCGCCGGTGGCGAACAGGCTGCCATCCTGCGAGACAGCCAGCGCCAGGACGCTGACGTCCCGCAATTGTTCGGCCTCATCAGGCAAGGCAATTTCCTCGCCCTTGGCGATATCCCAGAGCCGGACGCCGTTGTCGGTCGTCGTTGCCGCCAGCCGGGTTCCCGCGGCGCCGAAGGCCAGCTTATCGATGTGCCAGGAATCGGCATCGAGCTTCCTGTCCAGCGTCCAGCCGTTCGCGGATTTGTCGTCGAGCCGCCAGAGATAGACGATGCCGTCGCCACCACCGGCAGCCAGGGTCTTGCCATCGGGAGAGAAGGCGAGGTCATAGGTCGCGTAGTCGGCGGCCTTGAGCACGGCCTTCATCTTGCCGGTGGCGAAGTCGAACAGCCTGATGTCGCCATAGGGCGGCTTGTCGCCGAGGCCGGCGCCGAAATAGCCTCCGGCGGCGATCGTCTTGCCGTCCGGCGAGACGGCCACCGCGAAGATCTTACCGTCGCTGCCACCGCCGAGATAGCCGCGTATGGTGCGCAGCGTCACCCCGCTCTGCCAATCCCAGATGCGGATGGTCTTGTCGTCGGATGCCGAGACGAGGTCCTCGCCGTCAGGAGTGAAGGCGAGGTCGGCAATCCGTGCGGTATGGCCTCCGGTATCGAGGTCGAGGTGGAAATCCGGGGCGTCCTCGGCGCGGGCGACCGGGGCCGTGAGCAACGCTCCAGCCATGGCCAACCAGCAGCAGGCACGCATGAGGCGGACGCTGATCCTGGCTTTTCCCATCGCTATTTCGCTTCAGCCGCCGGTTGCCCGTTGCGAACATAAGCCTCGATCGCCGTGGCGAAAGTAGGCGAACCCGCCTTGCGCTGCTTGTCGATATAGCCGGCAAAATAACTCCAGAACGAGACGGCATAGTCACGGAAATAAGCGTCGGTCACCTTGCGCGAACACAGGTCGCCATCGACGCAAAAGGACAGACGGTTGAGGAAGTAGACGATGCGGTCGAAATTCTCGCCGAAATCGGCGAGGGGCATGTCACCACCCGAGGCTGTCATCGCCTCGATACCGATGCGTTGCCGGAAAACCTGCTCTTCCGTCGGCGAGGGGTTGGCGCTGAGCAGATTGTCGTATTTGGCGTTGAGGGCAGAGAGACGATCCTTCAAGGCCCGCTGCGCCTGCTGGTAGTCCTTGGTTTCCCAGAGTTCGACCAGCGACATGGTCTGTTCGACGCGCTTCTGTTCCTGGTTGGCCAGGAACTGGTAGACCGAGAATGCCAGGGTGAAGATGATGGCGAAACGCACCAGCATGCCCGACCAGGCATAGACGAGCATGCGCCAGTCGCGATCGGTAAAGGGATTGCTCTCCTTCTTGATCTCATGGCTGCTTGGCCAGGGAAAACCTTCCGTGGTCTCCGGCAGCGTCTGCTTCGCCTCCGGCGCCTTGGCGGGCGCGGCCGCCTGTGTCTGCTTCGTCGTGTTTGTCGTGCCCCCCGGCTTCTTCATTTGCAGCTGTCCAGTTCGATGGTGACGGAGGGATCAAGTACCACGCCGGGCGCCTCAAGCTGCTTTTTCAGGCATGCGAGCTGCGGGCGCGAAACAATGAACTGCACATCCGGCTCCGCCGGCGCCTTGTTGGGCGAAGGCAAGGCTTCGACCACGCCGCGTGAGGCGCAACTCGAGAGATCCACCACCACCGCGTCACTGCTGGTTTTGGCGAACTGGTCGTACTGGTCGAGGAAGCACGTTGCCAGTTCCGAATTGATGATCACCTGCTTGGCGCAGAGGCCGCAGCTGTCCTGGGCCGAGGCATTGGCAATCAGCAACAGGCCGCCGGCAAGTCCGGCAACCGTTCCGCGCCAGGAGAAAATAGACTTCGTCACAATCGATCCTATCTGTTTCATCCTGCCGCTAGGCTCTTGGCCGCGGCTGGGAATGTTCTCATATCGCGCCAATCGCGCAAGAGCCGGCACCAAGGCCGTGCGGCCCGGTGGCGGAGCTCAGGCGCGCGGCACCGTCTCCATCGGGAAGATCATCACCGCGCCCTTCGGGCCGCCCTTGTCGGCAAGCCGCATCACCGAGCGGGTCGGCGGCGCCATGCCGATATCGGCGAGCATGTCGGAGAAGCTGGCGGGGCCGAGGCCGCGCGTTATCGACGTGACGCCTTCCTGCGCCAGGAAGCTCAGATCTTCCTTTTCGCTTTCCGGCGGCGCCTCGGTCAGCACCGCGATCATCCGCTCCATGCCGAAGCTGGTGTCGGTGAAGGCGAGCAGCCCTTCCTCCAGCGTGGCCCGCGGCGCGAGGCGCTCGGCGACGATGTGGGTGATCGAATAGTCGCTGCCGACATAGAGTACGTTGATGTCGACCAGCTGGTCCGAGCTGTTCTTGGCCAGCACATGCACCTCATCGCCGGGCGAGACGCGCGGCACCGCGGAAGCCTGCAAGGGTTCGAGCCCATCCTTGTCGCGGCGTTTGACCTGGAACTGGACGTCGACATCCTCGGGCTTGTAATCGGAGGCCGCCGCCAGCCGCGAAAGGCCGGTGGCGCGGAAGATGGTGCGCAAATTCCTGGTCGTGGCGTCGACCAGCTTCTGGCGGTCGTCGCGATGGATGATGACCAGCGGCGGCTTGCTGCCGTCCTTCAAGGTCACGTCGCCGGACGCCGGCAGGAACCACAGCGCCGGTTTGTCGGTGGCGTCCCCGGCGGCGCCTGCAATGGCGTTCTCGCGCATCACGGCGAAGCGCAACTCGGCGCTCTTGCCGGGATCGACCAGTTCGATGTTGAAGCCGGTTTCCTCGGCCGCGGCCAGTTCGTCGAGAACCGAATTGACCAGCGTGGTTTCCTTCTCCAGTCCCTTGGTCGCGGCCGGCCGCGCCACGGTGAGCTTGTAGTCGACGGCGATCTCCGCCACCCGCGCATAGGCGTTGGCGGGAATGTCGGCGAGCTTCAGCGCAGGCTTCTTCTCGAACTCGACCGGCTTGACCTGGCTCTCCAGGTTCTTTGCCGACCGCACTTCGAGATAGCCGACTGCGTCGGATAGCGGCGACAGCGCCGAAGGCAGGATGGCAAGCTTGCTGCCGGGCGTCAGGCGATGCAGCAGCCCGGCGCCGATCGACGCCTCACCGTCCTTGACGACGATGGGCCACTGCATGACCGCGTCCGTCTTGTCGGTGCCGAAGACGCGCGCGTCGAGTTCGCCCTCGAACAGCGGCGTCGGCCGGGTGCGGCTGTCGGCCGAATATTGCTGCAGAACGGCCTGGCCAAGCTGGCGATAGGTGACGTTTGGATTTTCGGCGAGCTTCGACAGGATGGTGAAGGTGAAAAGGCCAAAGCGTGGCGCGTCCGCCGTACCCTTGGGCAGCGGCATCTCCGGCGTCGTCTCCACCGTCTGAGCGGCGTAGAAGGCAACCAGCTTGCCCTTGGTGATCGGCTCGGCGCCGGTCGGCGTCAGGTTGAAGGCGGGCTTGCGCGCGCCATTCTCGTCAAGGCCGCGCGACGCGCTTGCGACCGTGTCCTCATAGGTCTGGACGGCCGCCGCCCTTGCGGCCTCGTCGCCGCCGACCAGATCGGCGAATTCGACCTTGCGCTCCAACTCGTCATCGACCTCGACGGCTCGGGTCGCGGTGCCGGAATGGCAGCAGTCGAACACGGCCCAGACAAACGCACCCTTGTCGCGGATCGCATCGAGCGCGTCGCCGATCTCATTGTCGACCAGCGCGTTCGGCACGCCGGCATCGCGGTTGATCCACTTCTCGATGTCGACCGGCAGGAAAATCTCGTCGAGCCCGTCGGTCTCGTCGCCCTTGACCATTTCAGGCTGCTGGGCGCCATGGCCCGACAGATGCAGATAGACGAAATCGTCGCGCTGAACCTTGGCCGCAAGGTCGGCGAGTGCCGCCTTGATCGCCGCGTGGGTCGGCAGGTCTTTGGCGCCGGGCACATCCTTGGCGAGCAGCGTGACGTTCTCCGGCGCGAACCGCACCGGGTCCGGCACGTTTTTCAGCAGATACTCGTGCACCAGGCCGGCATCGTTCTTCGGCCCGATCAGCCAGTTTCTCTGCGGCAGGGCAGGATATTCGGTGCAGGCCACCAGCAGCGCATGATAGGTGCGCGATGCCGCAAGTGCCCGGAACGAAACCGTACCGGCCGCCATCAGCGCGGACGTGCCGACAAGCAGCGTCCGACGTGTCAATTTGATCATATTGCTTCCCCAAGCCCGATCGAATTTCCCAAGCGAGATTACCCTCGTTGAGGATTTTGTCAGTATTTTGAATGTCGCTACGCCATCAGGCCTGCCATCATCAAATGTGCCGGAACGCCGTCGATTGGTTCTGGACAACAACAGAAGAGTAGCAAAGACGACGGTTCGTCGCTATCTGAATGGCATTGGAACGTTTGCACCGGCAAACAGCCTGCGGATGGCGCAGAACAAGTTGGAACAGGACCATGGCTGCGAGGGATGTGCTGACGAAAAACCAGTTGTGCGTGCTCGAGAAGCTCGAGACCGCCAGCGGACCGCTCAGCGCCTATACCTTGCTCGACCAGTTGCGTGAGCGCGGCTTCCGCGCGCCGCTGCAGGTCTATCGCGCGCTCGACACGCTGGTGAAGTCCGGCTTCGTGCACCGGCTGGAAAGCATCAATTCCTTCGTCGCCTGCGCCGAGCCGCACGACCACAGTCATTCGATGACAGCTTTCGCGATCTGCGACACGTGCGGGCAGGTGAACGAAATGTCGGATCACGACGTCGACCACCGGCTGAACGAATGGGTAAGTTCGACCGGCTTCGCCGCCAAGAAGGCGGTGATCGAGTTTCGCGGCACATGTGCCAAGTGCCGGGCCGAAGCGGCCTAGGGCCTGTTCCATGCCGATGGAATCGGGATGAGGCTCTTCCCTTGGTTGAGCCCGAGTTCTTGCGAAAACCGGTTTCCCGCTTTTCAGCATCATGCCTTAACGCGCGGTCGACCAGGCGAACCAGAACGCAACGAGCGCCAGCAAGGCCGAAAGCAGCCGCCGGCTGGTCCGCTCCAGCCGTGGATCGTTGAGGAATGGCTGCAGGGCTCCGGCCAATATGACAATCAGTGCATGGATGGCTGTCGCCACAGCCACATAGATCAAGGTCAGCACGACAGTTTGGGCAAGTATCGGTCGTCCAGCCTCGACGAAGGTCGGCAGTACGGCGACATAGAAGATCGCCGCCTTCGGATTGAGGAGATTGGTGACAAGCCCGCGCAAGAAATATTTCCCGCCCGGATCGCTATTGCTCGAGACCACATCGGTCCCAGCGGTCCAGCCCTCCCAGGCGAGATAAAGCAGGAACAGTATGCCTGCCCAGCGGAGCCCTTCGTAAAGCAGGGATGAAGCCTGGATCAGTTCGGCAACGCCCAAGGCAGCGATGCCGCCGATGAACGCGAGGCCCACCGCGATGCCGGCCACGGTGGCGAAGCCGGCGCGGCGACCGTCGCTCGCCGAGACCAGCGCCAGATAGGTCATGTTGGGGCCTGGCGTCAGTTCGATCAGCAGGGACGCAAGCGCGAACGACAGGAATGTGGCCGTCGAGAACGGCAGCATTGCCTCCACGTCAATGCGCCTCGTCCCAGTTGTTCGCCGCCCGCGCATCGACATGCAGCGGGACCGACATCGACACCGCCGGCATTGCCGCGTTTTCCATGACGTGGCGCACGACGGGGATCGTCGCCTCGACTTCCGCCTCGACCGTTTCGAAGATCAGTTCGTCATGCACCTGCAAGAGCATGCGGGCCGACAGCTTGGCCTTCTCCAGCGCTTCCTCCATGCGCACCATGGCGCGGCGGATGATGTCGGCGGCGGTGCCTTGCAGGCGGGCATTGATCGAGGCGCGCTCGTTGAAAGCGCGCAGCGACGGGTTGGACGAGCGGATATCGGGATAATGGATGCGGCGGCCGAAGATCGTTTCGACGAAGCCGTGCTCACGGGCATAGGCCTTGGTTTCCTCGATATAATCGCGGATGCCTGGGAAGCGTTCGAAGTACTTCTTGATGTAGTTGCTGGCTTCCTCGCGCGGGATCGACAGCTGGTTGGCGAGGCCGAAGGCCGAGATGCCGTAGATGATGCCGAAATTGATCGCCTTGGCGCGGCGGCGTATCTCGGAAGGCATGCCTTCCACGGGAACGTTGAACATTTCCGATGCGGTGATGGCGTGGATATCGGCGCCATCGGCGAAAGCCTGCCGCAGCTGCGGGATCTCGGCGACATGGGCAAGCACGCGCAGTTCGATCTGGCTGTAGTCGGCCGAGACCAGCCGATTGCCCTTGTCGGCGATGAAGGCGGTCCTGATCTTGCGGCCTTCGGCGGTGCGCACCGGAATGTTCTGCAGGTTCGGGTCGGAGGATGACAGCCGGCCCGTCGTCGTCGCGGCCAGCGCGTAGGAGGTGTGGACGCGCCTGGTGTCGGGATGGATGAAGCCGGGCAGCGCATCGGTATAGGTCGATTTCAGCTTGGTGAGCTGGCGCCAGTCGACGATCTTGCGCGGCAGTTCGTGGCCTTCGGCGGCAAGGTCTTCCAGCAGCTGCGCCGAGGTCGACCATTGCCCTGTTTTGGTCTTGGAGCCGCCGGGCAGTCCCATACGGCCGAACAATATGTCGCCGAGCTGCTTGGGCGAGCCGATGTTGATGCGTTCGCCGATGAGCTGATAGATTTCCTCTTCGAGCCGTGCCGCACCTTGCGCCAATTCGCCCGACAGCCTGGACAGGATCTGCCGGTCGACCGAGATGCCGCGCTGTTCCATGCGCGCCAGCACCGGCACCAGCGGCCGCTCCAGCCGCTCATAGACCGAGACCAGGCCCTTGGCGGCAAGTCGGGGCTTCAGCACCAGCCAGAGCCGCAGCGTCACGTCGGCGTCCTCTGCGGCGTGCGCGGTCGCCCTGTCGATGTCGACCTGGTCGAAACCGACCGAGCTCTTGCCCGAACCGGTCACATCCTTGAGCTGGAGCGGGGTGTGGCCAAGCCATTTCTCGGCCAGCGCATCCATGCCGTGACCATGCGGGGTGCCGGCATCGAGGACGTAGGAGATCAGCATGGTGTCGTCGAACGGCGCGACATCGATGCCGTAGCGGCTCATGATGACCAGGTCGTATTTCAGGTTCTGCGCGATCTTGAGGACCGATTTGTCCTCGAGCAGCGGCTTCAGCTCCGCCAGAGCCTCGCGAAGCGGGATCTGGTTTTCGAGCGTGCCGCCGCCGAGCAGATCACCATTGCCGCTCTTGTGGGCGAAGGGAATGTAGCCGGCGCGGCCGGGCGCCGTGGCGATCGCCATGCCGATCAGTTCGGCCTGCATAGGATCGGCCGATGTCGCCCTGACGTCGAAGGCGGCGACGCCGGCCTCCCGCGCCTCGGCGACCCATGCTTTCAGCGTCGAGATATCGCGAATGCAGGGATAGGCCGAGGTGTCGATCTTGCGGGTTGCCGCGCGCTCCAGCCGCAAGGCCGAGAGCAGGGAAGGTGTATCGCCTTGCTTCGCGATGTCCGTCGCGGGCGCCGTTGCGTCCTCGGCTTGACCTGGCCCAGTGGCGGCACCGCTCCGGGCCACAACCGGCGATCCGGCGCCCACATCGGGGCCATGTGCATTGTCGGCGCGCTCGACGGTCACCGCGACAGCCTGGACGTCGCCTGCCTCGGTGCCGGTCGCTTCCGCCACGCGGCGGGTCAGCGAGGTGAATTCCATGGTCTTCAAGAAGCCGATCAGCTTCGGCCCGTCCGGCGCGTGGAGGACGAAATCGTCCAGCCCCTCGGCCACCGGCACGTCGTTCTTCAACGTCACCAACTGGCGCGAGATCAACGCCTTGTCGGTATTGGCGATGATCGATTCGCGCCTTTTGTCCTGCTTGATCTCGCCGGCGCGGGCCAGCAGCCCGTCGAGGTCGCCGAACTGCTCCAGCAACTGCGCCGCCGTCTTCGGCCCGATGCCGGGCACGCCAGGCACATTGTCGACCGAGTCGCCGGTCAACGCCTGCAGATCGACCATCTTTTCCGGCGGCACGCCCCACTTCTCGATGACCTCGGGAATGCCGATCTGGCGATCCTTCATCGGGTCGTACATGCCGACCGTATCGCCGACCAGCTGCATCAAATCCTTGTCGGAGGAGATGATGGTGGTGTCGCCGCCGGCTTCGCGCGCCAGCCGGCAATAGGTGGCGATAAGATCGTCGGCCTCGAAGCCTTCCATCTCGATGCAGGGCAGGTTGAACGCCTTGGTCGCCTGGCGGATCAGGCCGAATTGCGGGATCAGGTCCTCGGGCGGCGCCGAACGGTTGGCCTTGTATTCGGGGTAGAGATCATTGCGGAAGGTCTTCGAGGAATAGTCGAAGATGACCGCGAAATGCGTCGGCACAATACCTACATCGGTGTTGCGGGCATCCTGCATCAGCTTCCACAGCATGTTGCAGAAACCGGAAACGGCACCGACCGGCAGGCCGTCGGACTTGCGGGTCAGCGGCGGCAGGGCGTGATAGGCCCGGAAGATGTAGCCGGAACCGTCGATGAGGAAGAGATGGTCGCCTTTTTTCATGCCGGCAGGGATAGCGCGGCGCGATGGCTTGGTCCATGCCAAAGACATCGCCGGATATCGGTTCCGTCAACACCCTGACAGATTGGGTTATACAGATCCGCTCACGGGCACGTTACAAAAGTGTAACGTTGATGCCCTTGAATCGCCACCTTCACAGACCCAAATACACGTCATCGGCAGTTTTCGCCGAAGTCCGGAGCAAGGCCCGTCCCCCGCCTATCCCGGACAACTGCGGCAGCCTATCCCCCCTCTCCGGGCTGCCGCATCGTTTCGAGTACGAGGCCGCCGTGGTTCCCCCTCCACCACGGCGGTCTTTTTTTGCCTTGCGGCGGCCGTTGCGGGCCGTGGTCCAATGGTCCCGGGCTTTTCGTTTGCCCGCTCTGCCTTTACGGTTCCGGCACTGAATCGAAAGGCTTGCCAAATGTCCGCAGTTTCCCCCGTCCTCGACCGCCTCGACCAGAATCTCGACCAGAGCCTGGAGCGCCTGTTCGGCCTGCTCAGGATCAAGTCGATCTCCACCGATCCCGCCTATGCCACCGACTGCCGCAAAGCGGCGGAATGGCTGGTGGCGGAACTCAAGCTGATCGGCTTCGATGCCAGCGTGCGCGACACGCCAGGACATCCGATGGTGGTTGCGCATCACGACGGGCCGGCCGGTTCGCCGCATGTGTTGTTCTATGGCCATTACGACGTGCAGCCGGTCGATCCGATCGAACTCTGGGAAAACGATCCGTTCGCGCCAGCGATCAAGGAGGTCGGCCCCGACCACAAGGTGATCACGGGGCGTGGCTCGGCCGACGACAAGGGCCAGTTGATGACTTTTGTCGAGGCTTGCCGCGCCTGGAAGCAGGAGCATGGCAACCTGCCGTGCCGTATCACCATCCTGTTCGAGGGTGAGGAGGAATCCGGCTCGCCGTCGCTGAAACCGTTCCTTGAGGCCAATGCCGAAGAGCTCAAGGCCGACTTCGCGCTGGTCTGCGATACCGGCATGTGGAACCGTGACACGCCGTCGATCTGCGTGGCACTGCGCGGGCTTGTCGGCGAGGAGATCACGGTGAAGGCCGCCGACCGCGACCTGCATTCGGGGCTCTATGGCGGGGCCGCCGCCAACCCGATCCGCATCCTGGCCAAGGTGCTGGCCGACATCCACGACAAGGATGGCCACATCACCATTCCGGGTTTCTATGACGGTGTCGAGGAGACGCCGTCGCAGGTGCTGAAATCCTGGGAGACGCTGGGCGAGACGGCCGAGACCTTCCTTGGACCTGTCGGCCTGTCGATCCCATCAGGCGAAAAGGGCCGCTCGGTGCTGGAATTGACCTGGGCTCGGCCGACAGCCGAGTTCAACGGCATCATTGGCGGCTACACCGGCAAGGGGTTCAAGACTGTGATCGCGGCGGAAGCCTCCGCCAAGGTGTCGTTCCGCCTGGTCCACAAGCAGGATCCGAAGAGAATCCGCGCCGCCTTCCGCAAGTTCGTCGAAGACCGCATCCCGGCCGACTGCTCGGTCGAATTCCACGCCCATGGCGGTTCGCCGGCAATCCAGCTTTCCTACGACTCACCGTTCCTGGCCAAGGCCAAGGATGCGCTGTCCGACGAATGGCCCAAGCCCGCGGTGACGACCGGCAGCGGCGGTTCGATCCCCGTAGTCGGCGACTTCCAGACCTATCTCGGCATGGAATCGCTGCTGGTCGGGTTCGGCCTCGACGACGACCGCATCCACTCGCCCAACGAGAAATACGAGCTGAACTCCTTCCACAAGGGGCAGCGCTCCTGGGCCCGCATTCTGGACGCGCTGACGCGCTGAGCGGCGGAAAAGTCGTTTTCCTGTTGATTTTTCACCGGATCGCGGCGAGGACGGGGTACGCCGCGACCGGAGAAGACAATGGCCGACATTCGTTTCCACAAGCAGGATCTGCCCGACCTTTCGCATTACAATGTCGGGGCAGTGGCCATCGATACCGAGACGCTGGGGCTGAACCCGCATCGCGACCGGCTCTGCGTGGTGCAGATCTCGCCCGGCGACGGCAGCGCCGACGTCATCCAGATCGCACCCGGCCAGAAGAAGGCGCCGAACCTCGTCAGCCTGCTCAGGAACCGCAGCGTGACGAAGCTGTTCCACTACGGGCGCTTCGATCTCGCCGTGCTTTACAATGCCTTCGGGGTGATGCCGGAGCCGGTGTTCTGCACCAAGATCGCGTCGCGGCTGACGCGCACCTATACCGACCGTCACGGGTTGAAGGACATCTGCTTCGAGTTGCTCGGCGTCGGCCTGTCCAAGGCGCAGCAATCGTCCGACTGGGCGGCTGAGACGCTGTCTCCCGAACAGCTCGAATATGCCGCTTCCGACGTGCTGTATCTGCACCGGCTGCGCGACGTGCTGGCCGGGCGGTTGGCACGCGATGGGCGGACCAAGGAGGCCGATGCCTGCTTCCGCTTCCTGCCGACGCGGGCCAAGCTTGACCTGATGGGCTGGGACGAAGAGGATATCTTCGCTCACAGCTGACCGTCTTCGCGACGACCCGCGCCTCCGGCCGGTTGGAACCAGATGCCGGCCGTCGCGTTCTGTGGGCTTGAATTACTTGCTTTCGCGATTCCGGACAAAATACCGCTACACACGTCCCGGAATTGCTCGAAAAGGGGGACGAAATGGTGGACAGGAAGCCGATATCGACCGCGCCGACCGATGGCTCCAAGGTCACCATCACCTGGAAGGACAGCGACGGCGTGCTCAACGAATCCATCGGGCAATACCGCGATGACGGCTGGTGGGTCTATACCGACAGCCATACGCAAAAGAAGGTCGAGCCGACCAGCTGGCGGCCGACTTCCAGCGACGACGACGATCAATGAGCGCCGCTGGCGGGACCAGCTGCTTTCGAATAGCCTGAAGCCGTTGATATCGGGGCCGATTCGGAGCCTTCCGCTCCGCGTTCGCCCTCCTGCTCGGAGGAAATCGCCATGGGCGTCGAAAGCCTTCTCGTCTTCATCATCATTGGTGCCATCGCCGGCTGGCTTGCCGGTCTCATCGTTTCCGGTTTCGGCTTCGGCCTGATCGGCAACATCATCGTCGGCATCGTCGGCGCCTTCATCGCCGGCTGGCTGTTCCCGCGGATCGGTTTCTCCATCGGCGGCGGCATCATAGCTTCCATCATCCACGCCACGATCGGCGCCATCATCCTTTTGGTGCTGGTCAAGGTTCTGAAGCGAGCCTGAGGCTCGAAACGACAAAGGGCGCGCCGTGAAGCAGAACACACTCTACCTCCTCATTGGCGCGCTCGTCGTCGTTGTCATCGCGCTTGGCGCCTATGTCTACCGTGAGCAGACGAAGCCGAAAGGCGTCGAGCTCAAGATCGACGACAAGGGCATTTCGATCCAGCAGAACTGAGCCAGCCGCTGATTTGGGGTTCGTCATGCCGCTTGATTTCCGGATGGCGGGCAGAGTTGATCGATAAAGGCGGGGGACATGGCTGGCGGCCCGAAATCCGGGGCTGCGCGGCGTTGCCGTCGCCCTAGAGTTCCCGCATTCCGCTTGACCGTCCAGGGCGCCATCAGGCTTAGTCGGCGCCGGCAAAAGCGGGGGCAGACAGCCATCAAATGGGCCGGGGGCAGCAAGACAATTCTCTATTTCCTGCATCATTCGACCTCCCGTGCGGAGAACGGATGATCGCCGGGATAGACTTCAAGGCGAACGCGGCGGTGCGGGCGGCGCTTTCGGCGATCGGACGCACGGAAGACCTGCGCTTCTCACCGGACAATCGATTGCTGGCAATTGCCGGCTATGCGCGCAAGCGCTTGCTGGTCCTGCGCATCGACATCGAGGCCGGATCTGGTGGTCCCGATGTGACGATCCGCGATTTCATGCAGCTGACGTCAGATAATATGGGCGAAATCCATGGTCTGGATTTCATCGATGACCGCACCCTGGCGATCGCCAACCGCGACGGGATGGTCGCTATATTCAACCTGCCCCGCGAGGAGCCAGCCGGTCAAAGCCGCGAGATATCAGCCATTCGCCGAGTCCGGGGCAGGCGGCTTAGCAAACTGAATTCGCCGGGCTCGATTGCCGTCAGGCCCGAGTCGCGCGGCCGCGTCAGCCTTCTGGTCTGCAACAACTACACGCATCTGGTGACCCGCCATGTGATCAACCGGTGGCTTGGCTATCGCACGACAGGCAATCAGCGGCTGCTGGAGCGTGGTCTCGATATACCGGACGGTATTGCGCTCAGCCATGACGGCCGGTGGATCGCGGTCAGCAGCCACGGCACCCAGGACGTGAAACTCTACCGTATGTCCGCGTCGCTTGGGCCTGATACCGAACCCGCCGGGGTCCTGCGGAACGCGGGCTATCCGCATGGTGTGCGTTTCACCAGGGATGACCGGCATATCATCGTCGCCGATGCAGGCAGCCGGGTGGTAAACGTCTACGCCGGCGACGATGGCTGGAGCGGGCATCGCGCGCCGGTGCGCTCGGTTGCCGTGCTCGACGAGGAAACCTTCCTGCGCGGCAGGGCCAGCCCCGAGGAAGGCGGCCCGAAAGGCCTCGACATCGACCGGTCGAACAGCGTCGTGGCGGTGACCTGCGAGGAGCGGACGCCGGCCTTTTTCGCTCTGTCGTCGATACTCGGTGGCGTTGAAAATTGCCGGCAAGGCGAGGCCATTGCATCGGCGTGGCACCGGAACAGCGATCACTCCGACATGGAATTAGAATGACGGATCGACGCTTCGGCGCTATGATGTCGGCATAGGGCGTTTGGGGCCAACCAACCTAACGAGTAGGAGGTTGCCATGAAGCACCAAACACTGGACCAACTGCATGCAGTTGCCGAGGTCAGCACCACACAGCCGGTAATGAGTCGTACCCAGCGTCTTGTCCGTTGGGCCGAACTTCTTGAACGTGAGCCCAGCCGGCTGCTCACCGCGCTTGCCGGGACAGAATACCGTGCGCCGCCCGAGCGCGATGTCATGCGAGGCGATGACTCGCCGATAGCGGTTGCCTTCACGGACCCCATATTGCACGACGAGGGTCTGAAAGACGACAGCTATGGCGAAGCCAAGCGCTTCTTCGAGCTGACCGACCACCAACTGCACGAGATCGTCTGCTACTGCCATGTCGGCGAGGTTATGCAATCGTCCAGGGCAGCGCTCTCGGTTCGTGCGGCGATCGGCTGACGCATGTCCACCAGGTGATCATCTGGTGACGGGTGATTTAGGGCGCGGTCGAACGCGAAGTTGCAACCATTTGCGATCGCGCCCTAACGCGGAACATGTCCGCGACCGTCTGTGTCGCGGTTGACAGTGGCTTGGGCTTCGCGCCCCAGGCAAAAATGCCACGGCGAGGATTGTTCCATCGCGGCGGGCCGCCTGCCAGCGGCAAAAGCAGGTCTCGAACCGAGCGCTAAATGCCGGATCCCAGGCATTTGATTATCAATCGCCTTGAATTTTTCCGACTTAACCCGCCCTTAAATCGCCGCATCTACTCTTCAACCCGGACGCCATTGGCCCCGGGGATATCAAGCACAGCGCATGGCGAACCGCAGAGACAGCCGCATCGAGCCCAGTTTCGAGGGACCGCCACAGGCGCGATCCCAACCGGGTCTTTCGGTGAGCGAGGAGGACCGCGTCGTGCCAAGCAACCGCAAAGCCTCCGCCAAACGCAAATCGTCGAAGGCGAAATCGTCGCGCGGTGGGCGTGGCAGAAGCCGGCGCGGCCTGTTCGGCGTGCTCGGCCGGCTGTTCTACTGGTGCTTCGTGCTCGCCATCTGGGGCGGCATCGCGGTGGCCGGCGTCGTTATCTACTACGGCGCCAAGATGCCGGCGGCCACGACCTGGTCGATCCCCGACCGCGCTCCCAATATCAAGATTGTTTCGGCCGATGGCCAGTTGCTCGCCAATCGCGGCATGAGCGGTGGTGAAGCCGTCGGCCTGCACGAAATGTCGCCCTATATTCCGGAAGCCGTCATCGCCATCGAGGATCGCCGGTTCTATTCGCATTTCGGTGTCGACCCGATCGGCCTTTCGCGCGCCATGGTGACGAACCTGCTCGGCGGGCATTTCTCGCAAGGCGGCTCGACGCTGACGCAGCAATTGGCGAAGAACCTGTTCCTGAAGCCCGACCGCACACTGGAGCGCAAGGTGCAGGAGGTGCTTCTGGCGCTGTGGCTGGAGCACAAGCACACCAAGGACCAGATCCTCGAAATGTACCTCAACCGGGTCTATTTCGGCTCCGGCGCCTATGGCGTCGAGGCGGCTTCGCGGCGCTATTTCGGCAAGAGCGCGCGCGACGTCACCCTGTCGGAAGCAGCCCTGCTGGCCGGCTTGCTGAAAGCGCCGTCGCGGTTGTCGCCGGCGCGCGATCCGAAGGCCGCCGAGGAGCGTTCGCAGCTCGTGCTCGCCGCCATGCGCGAGGAGGGCAAGATCAGCGACAAGGAGCTGAAGACGGCGCTCAGCGCGCCGGCGACGCGCTCGCCGTCCTACTGGACCGGCTCGGAAAACTATGTCGCCGACGCCATCATGGAAGAACTGCCCGACCTGATCGGCGATGTGCGCGGCGATATCGTCATCGACTCCACCGTCGACCTGAACCTGCAGAAACTTGCCGAGCAATCGATCCGCAAACTGATCGACGACAGCGGCAAGAAGCTCAACGTCACCCAGGGCGCGCTGGTGTCGATCGACGATTCCGGCGCGGTGCGTGCCATGGTCGGCGGCTATGACTATTCGACCAGCCAGTTCGACCGCGCCTCGGAAGCGCGCCGCCAGCCCGGCTCGGCGTTCAAGCCGTTTGTCTATATGGCCGCCCTTGAGGCGGGCCGCACGCCCGACAGTGTGCGCAACGACGCGCCGATCAAGATCGGCAACTGGACACCCGACAATTACGGCGGCAAGTACTTTGGCAAGGTGACGCTGGCGACGGCGCTGGCCAAATCGCTGAACTCGGTCGCCGCGCAGCTGACCATGGAGGTCGGGCCGAACGCGGTGGTCGAGGCCGCGCACCGCATGGGCATCCAGTCCGATTTGCAGGCAAATACCTCGATTGCGCTCGGCACTTCGGAAGTGACGCCGCTTGAGCTGACCTCGGCCTATGTGCCGTTCGCCAATGGCGGCTACAAGCCGGACATCCATTTCATCCGCCGTATCACCACCGCCGAGGGCAAGGTGCTCTATGACAGCGGTGGCGGCAACGCGCCGCGTGTCGTCAAGCCCGAGATCGTCGGCATGATGAATTCGATGATGATGGGCACGGTCGAGTTCGGCTCGGCAAAGAAGGCGGCCTTCGCCTGGCCGTCGGCGGGCAAGACCGGCACCAGCCAGAATTCGCGCGATGCGTGGTTTGTCGGCTACACCGCCAATCTCACCACCGGCGTGTGGTTCGGCAATGACGACGGCACGGCGATGAAGAAGGTGACCGGCGGCGCTTTACCGGCGCAGGCTTGGCATGAGTTCATGGTCGCCGCGCATGAAGGCGTGCCGGTGCGGCCGCTGCCCGGCACCTGGAAGTCGACGCCGGCCGATACGATCGTGCCCGACGACATACCTTCGGCCGACAACAACCAGCAGGCGCCGGTTCCGTCGGTATCCGTTGGCCAGCAGGCGCCAACCGCGCAACCGGCGGCGCCGGCCCGCGTGGCGCGGCCTGCCCAGACCGTCGATGCCGACGGCTTCAACATGCCCGCGGACGACGGCACCACCGCTTCGGTCGGGCATCCCGTGCCACCAGGCAGCGTCGGTGGCCCGCTCAAGAAGCGGCAGACCTCGATCCTGGATATTCTGGGCGGCGGCTGAGACTGTCTTCCCGAGCGGCGTCAATCCGCCTCTCGCCAGCGCCACGGTGTTCGGCTACATCTCCGGCCCGGAGACCGTGACATGGCTGAACCCGACACCAGAAAAACCATCGTGCTGACCGGCGCCAGCCGTGGCATCGGCCACGCTACGGTCAAGCGCTTTTCGCGCGAGGGCTGGCGCGTCATCACCTGTTCGCGCCAGGCCTTCGCCGAGGACTGCCCGTGGCCCGCGGGCCCCGAGGACCACATCAAGGTCGATCTTGCCGACCAGGAAGATGTCGGCATCGCCGTCTCGGAAATCCGCCATCGGCTGGAAGCGCATGGCGGCCAGTTGCATGCGCTGGTCAACAATGCCGGTATCTCGCCCAAGCTCAAGGACGGCAACAGCCGTATGAACTCGATCGACACGCCGATGCATGTCTGGCGCGACGTCTTCCAGGTCAATTTCTTCGCGCCGATCATGCTTGCGCGGGGGTTGTTCAAGGAGTTGGCCGCGGCCAAGGGCTCGATCGTCAACGTCACCTCGATCGCCGGCACGCGCGTGCATCCTTTTGCCGGTACCGCCTATGCAACCTCGAAGGCGGCTCTCGGCTCACTGACGCGCGAGATGGCGCATGATTTCGGCCCGCACGGCATCCGCGTCAACGCCATCGCGCCGGGCGAGATCGACACCGCGATCCTGTCGCCGGGCACGGACAAGATCGTCGAGACCATTCCGCTCAGGCGTCTCGGCACCACGGCCGAGGTCGCGGACATCATCTTCTTCCTGTGCTCGCAGCAGGCCTCCTATGTGACCGGCTCGGAAATCCACATCAATGGTGGCCAGCACGTGTGAGGCGGGGGCTCATCCTGCGATCGTGAGAACGGCCTTGCCGCTGAAGCTGCGCTGCCGCAGGGCGTCCAGGGCCTGGGCGATATCATTCCACGGCACGGTCAGGGCGACGCGGGTTTCCAGCCGACCAGCCGCGACCAGGGCGAGCAGAGCGGCGATGTCGGCGCCGATGCCTGAGCCGGACGTGTAGTAGGCGAAGGTCTGAAGCCTCGCCCCCTCATGGCCTGGAACGAACTGGCGGAAGCCAACCGGCGTGAGTTCGCCGCTGCTCGAACCGAACATGACGATGGTCCCGCCGGGTGCGACGCGTTCGATCGCGTGGGCGAGGCTCTCGCCGCCGACCGACTCGGTGATCAGCGAGAAAGGACCTTCGGCCAGTTCGATCGCCTCGACCACCTGCTCGGCGCCGAGATCGCGGAGATCCCCGGCATGCCGGGCGGCTGCGATCGCGGTCACCGAGGCGCCTTGCTCGCGGGCGATCTGGATCTGGAAACGGCCGACCGCGCCGCTCGCGCCGGTGATCAGGACCTTTAGGCCGGCGAGGTCACCGCCATGGCGCAACGTCCTCAGCGCCGTCGTGCCCGCGACCGGAAGCGTGGCCGCCGAGATGAAGCCGACCTCATCGGGCAGGACGGCGAGACGATCGGTCGGAACGGCGACACGTTCGGCCCAGCCGGCTTCGTCGACCAGGGCCACGACCCTTGTGCCGACGGCCGGCCCGGAGCCATCGGCCGCCGCCTGCTCCACGATCCCAACGACGTCCTGGCCAGGTATCCAGCCGTTCGCGCGTATGGCCAGCAGGCGCAGTTCGCCGCGGTTCAACGAGGTTGCGTGGACGGCGATCAGCGCTTCGTTCGCGCAAGGGCGTGACTCGTCCACCTCGGTGAGTTTCAATCTGGCTGCGTTGTCGGAACAGACGGTGAGCGCGAGCATGGGTACACCTTTGCCAATGGTGGCGAAAACGACCCCAAGCCTACCGATTTGTGCGATCGAATAATCTAGATATAAAATCAATCGATCGCTAAAAACGGGCAATTATGAGACAACCTCTCCGCTACCCATGGCTCGATTTCGATGTCGATGACGTCCTTGCTCCGGCGATCGCCGTGCGCGTCGACGTCACCGAGACCAAGGCCGAGGTGTCGCAGCATTGGCATCGCAAGGGGCAACTCGTCTTCGCGCTCGGCGGCGGCGTCACCTGCCGCGTTCCCAGTGGCCTCTGGATGGTGCCGCCACATTGCGGCGTGTGGGTGCCAAGCCGCATGCGGCACAGCAACATCGCCACGGCCAATGCGCGGATTTTCTTCGTTTATATCGAGCCGGGCGCGGCCGAACTGCCGGATCGGTGCTGTACGCTTTCGATCTCGCCGCTGCTGCGTGAACTCATCATCGAACTGTCGGACTGCGCACCTGACGACGCGAGGTGCGCTTTCCTGGGGAGTGTCCTGCTCGCCGAACTGCCTGACATGCCGGTCCAGCAATTGCATCTGCCTCTGTCTTCCGAGCCGCGCTTGCGGCGGATCGCCGAAGCGTTGGCGGACGATCCGGCTGACCGCAGCACGCTGGCGGAGTGGGCCAGCCGCGTCGCACTCAGCCAGAGCAGTCTCGCCCGTCTCGTCGTGAAGGAGACTGGGCTAAGCTTCGGCCGCTGGCGCCAGCAACTGCACTTGATCGTTGCGATAAGGGAGCTGGCTTCCGGGGCAAGCGTTCAGCGGGTTTCGGGCGATCTGGGCTATGAGTCCGTCACCGCCTTCATCACCATGTTCAAAAAGGCGCTCGGCAAGCCTCCCGCACAGTATCTCAGCAGCATCGCAAGCAATGGTGGGTCTGCTTTCGTGACGTGATCAGGCGGCGGACGGTTCGGTCGCGGATGGCTTGTTACCGAGCACCTCTTCCACGATCCCGCGCGCGATCTCCCGTTCGCCCATGATCACCGTGTCGGCGCCGAGCCCCTTGAGATGCTCGACCTCGGCATCGGAATGGGCGCGGGCGACGACGTTGATGCCGGGTTTGGCGGCGCGCGCGCGCAGTACGATCTGGCCGGCCTCGAACGCGTTGGGGATGGCGAGGATCAGCCGGCTGGCGCCTTCGGGATTGGCGGCGGCGAACACTTCGGCGTTGGCCGCATTGCCGGCGACGGTTTCGATGCCGTCCGCTTTCAGCCTGGCCAGCGTCTTGTCGGCGTCCTCGATGACGAGGAAGGGCAGGGCAGCATCTTTCAGCGCGGCACCGACAAGGCTGCCGACACGGCCGTAGCCGATCAGGATGGCATGGCCGGCAAGTGTCGTCCTCGGCGGCGGGCCGTCTTCCTTCCTGGAGGTGGCGGCGACCGAAGCCACCTGGCCTGGTTCCGTCGCCGGGCCGACGGGCTTTGCGTCCGCCGGCGGTGCCGTCTTGGCGGCGCGGGCTTCCAGCCAAGGTTTCATCCAGTCGATGATCAGGAACATCAGCGGGTTGAGCACGATCGACAGGATGGCGCCGGCCAGGATCAGGTCGCGGCCCTGCTCGGGCAGAAGTTTCAGCCCGACGCCGAGCTCGGCCAGGATGAAGGAGAATTCGCCGATCTGGGCAAGGCTTGCCGAAATCATCAGGGCCGTGGCCAGGGGATAGCCGAAGGCGACGACGATGACGAACGCGGCCAGCGACTTGCCGATGACGATGATGGCCAGCGTCGCCAGGATCGGCAGGCCGTTGCTGATCAGGCTGAACGGGTCGAACAGCATGCCGACCGAAACGAAGAACAGCACCGAGAATGCATCGCGCAGCGGGAGCGATTCTTCCGCCGCGCGGTGGCTGAGCTCGGATTCGCTCATGATCATGCCGGCGAAGAAGGCGCCGAGCGCCAGCGAGACGCCGAACAGTTTTGCCGCGCCGAAGGCGACGCCGAGCGCAATGGCGAGCACGGAGAGACGGAACAGTTCGCGAGACCCGGTATGGGCGACGTAGTGCAGGATCCAGGGAATGACCCGGCGGCCGACCACCAGCATGACGACGACGAAGGCGGCGACCTTGGCCAGCGTAACGCCGACGATGCCCCAGATGCCGTAGCTGGCCGGCAACGACAGCAGGCCGCTGACATGGGCTTCGGCCTGTTCCTGGCCACCCAGCACGCCGGCAAGGGCCGGCAGCAGCACCAGCGCCAGCACCATGGCCAGGTCCTCGACGATCAGCCAGCCGACGGCGATGCGGCCGCGCTCGGTCTCGATAAGCCGGCGTTCCTGAAGCGCGCGCAGCAGCACCACGGTCGAGGCGACCGACAGCGCCAGGCCGAACACCAGGCCCGCGCCCACCGACCAGCCGAGCATCCAGGACAGCCCGGCGCCGAGTGCCGTGGCGAAGCCGATCTGGACGATTGCGCCGGGCACGGCGATGGCGCGCACCGATAGCAGGTCCTTGAGCGAGAAATGCAGGCCGACGCCGAACATCAGCAGGATGACGCCGATTTCGGCCAGTTCATTGGCAAGGCCGGCATCGGCGACGAAACCGGGCGTGTTCGGCCCGACCAGCACGCCGGCTACGAGATAACCGACAAGCGGCGGAATTCGGAACCGATTGGCGAGAGCTCCGAAGACGAAAGCCAGCCCCAGACCGGCGACGATGGTGGCGATAAGGGGCGTGTCATGCGGCATTGTCTATGGAGCGCCTTTCAAGCTAGCGATGTCGGATATGCGCCGCCCGAAGCCGTCGCCTGTTTTGCAATATGGTGGAAGGGGTGACGTTGATGCAACCCGCAGGCCGCGAAAATCGACGGTGCGGCGGCAAATACTCGGCCGGCGGCTGAAAAGCCGCCGGCCTGCCGGAAGTCCCGCGATGTTGTCGCCCGGTTTCGCGGTAGTCTGCCGCCGGCGATCAGGCGGCCCGCAGCAAGGCCTCGATCTCGAATATGGCGTGATTGGTCAGCGTCTTGGGAATTTCGGCGGCCACTTTGCCCTCGACCTCCTTGTGCAATTTCTTGCGCATGGTCCCGAGCACCATTGGCGGCGCGACAAGGACGATCTCGTCGAATGCCCCGCCATGCGCGAGCTTGTAGAGCCGGGCGGCAATGTCATCGGCGAAGCGTTCCTTGCCGATCCGGTGCCAGTCGGTCTCCTCGACGGCGCTGCGATGCACAGACGGGCCGTCATTGTACCGGCCTGGACTGTCGGTCCCCTGTTCGCGGGTGGGCGGATTGTCCTGCTCCATCATCTGCACGACCTCAAGGTTGGGAAACTTGTTGTCGCCGATATTCTTGAGGAAGAGCGCTTTTTCGCCATCGGCCACCATGATCCAGATGCCGTGCTTCAGCTTGATCGTGCCCATGATGACGGGTTCCTTTCTCTGCTGCGTGATGCCCTGCGCGGCACTCCGCCGCGGTTTCGGTTTTGGATGGCGGGCTAGATGGGAACGCCTTGCGAAGAGGTAATGTTCCCACCGCCAAGGTCTGCTGAACGCCCGCCGCCCGAGGCCGAAGGTTGAGAATTGTTGGCTGACGGCTTTAATCTACTAAATTGGTAGAAATTAGAAAAAACTGTTTTGCGAGACGGCGGGCCGGCGGCTAAAAAGACCTGAAATCAAGGCTTGCTTCAGCGACTTGAGTTCGCCCACACCCAGGATGTGGAATATTTTTCTCCTGCCTTTCGCAGTTGCGAAAAAGCGATTGCCTGCCATCACAGGATGCGCGAGTGCTTTGCTTCTGGTTTTTCGCGCCCGGGCGTAAAACTGCGACACTGTTCCCGGATTGCTTTTCACATGCCGCAGGCCAATGCCAAGCTCAATGCCTTCCCCGTCTTCGTGCGGGTCGAGGGCGAAGCCGTGGCCATTGTCGGCGGCGGTGAGGAAGCCCTGGCCAAAGCACGGCTGATCGGACAGTCGAGCGCGGTCTTGCGCATCATCACCGAAAATGCCGAGCCGGAACTGCTCGCCTTCATCGCTCAGTCCGGCGCCAGCCATGTCGCGGCGGCTTACGATGCCTCGCAGCTCGACGGCGCGGTCATGGTATTTGCCGCCAGCGGCGACGAGACGCTCGACCGCCGCGTCGCCGCCGACGCGCGCAAACTGGGCATTCCGGTCAATGCCGTCGACCGGCCGGAGCTCTGCGATTTCTTCACCCCGGCGCTCGTCAACCGTGCGCCGGTCGCCATCGCGATTGGCACCGAGGGTGCGGGCCCGGTGCTGGCCCAGATGCTGCGTGGCCGCATCGACCAGATGCTGTCGCCGTCGCTTGGATCGCTGGCGACGCTTGCCGCTTCACTGCGCGGTGCCGCCGAGAAATTGCTCCCGAAAGGCAATGCCCGCCGCCGCTTCTGGAGCAGTTTTTTCCAGGGTGCGCCTGCCCATGCTGTGGAAGCCGGCCAGCTGTCGCGGGCGCATGACGCCGCCGTGGATCTTCTGTTGTCGAACGCACCGGCTTCGGGCCACATCGCCCTGGTGGGCGCCGGTCCGGGTGCCGAGGACCTTCTGACGCTGCGGGCGCACCGCCTGCTGATGGAAGCCGACGTCATCGTCCATGACGCGCTGGTGCCGGAGGCGGTGGTTGCGATGGGCCGCCGCGATGCCGAGCGCCTGGGTGTCGGCAAACGCAAGGGCTGCCACACCAAGAGCCAGGCCGAGATCAACGCGCTGCTGGTCGAGCTCGGCCGGGAGGGCAAGCGCGTCGTGCGGCTGAAGTCGGGCGATCCGCTGGTGTTCGGCCGCGCCGGCGAGGAGATGGCGGCGCTGCGCGATGCCGGCATCGCCTATGAGGTGGTTCCCGGTGTCACCGCGGCCTTCGCCGCCGCCGCCGATTTCGAACTGCCGCTCACCTTGCGCGGAGTGTCCTCGTCGATGGTGTTCACCACCGGCCACGACCTCAAGGGCAATTCGTTGCCCGACTGGGCCAAGCTTGCGATTTCCGGCGCCACCGTTGCCGTCTATATGGGCCGCTCGGTCGCGGCCGAAGTCGCCGGCCGCCTGATCGAGGCCGGGCTGTCGCCGGACACGGCGGTCGCGGTGGTCGAGAATGCCAGCCTTGCCAATCGGCGCCGCTTCCACGGCACGCTGGCCGACCTGCCATCGCTGGAAGCGCGTGGCGATCTTTCCGGGCCGGTCATGACAATTATCGGCGATGCCGTCGCCGGCGCCAATTTCGAACGGTCCGAGCCGCTCGCGGCACACAAGCATGCGGGTGCGGCAACCGCCGCCACTGAGAGAGTTCAGCCATGAAGATACTGACCGCCAACCGCCTGACCGATGGCATCGCCGTCTGGTACGCCGATGGCGGCTGGGCCGAGACGGTGGGCCATGCGGACCTTGCTCATGACAAGGCTGCCGAGGACCGCCTGGAGGCGATCGGCGCCAAGGCCTATGCCGACAATGAAGTGGTCGACGTCAATCTGATCGACGCGGACGTCGTCGACGGCGTGGTCGAGCCGGTGCGATTGCGCGAGAAGATCCGCGCCGCCGGGCCGACCATTCGCGGCGATCTCGGCAAGCAGGCCGAGCGGGCCGCATAGCCAGGAATTAGATGAAACGGGCGGACGCGCCCTGAAAGACGAAGCATGTACCGTTACGATGAGTTCGACCACGATTTTGTCCAGGCCCGCGTCGCCGAGTTCAGCGACCAGGTCCAGCGCCGGCTGTCCGGAGAGATATCAGAGGACCAGTTCCGGCCGCTCAGGCTGATGAACGGCGTCTACCTGCAACTGCACGCCTACATGCTGCGCATAGCGGTGCCCTATGGCACGCTGAACAGCAAGCAGTTGCGCATGCTCGGCCACATCGCCCGCAAGTACGACAAGGGCTACGGCCATTTCACCACACGCCAGAACATCCAGTTCAACTGGCCGGCGCTGTCGGACATTCCGGCGATCCTGGCTGATCTGGCAAGCGTCGAGATGCATGCCATCCAGACCAGCGGCAACTGCATCCGCAACGTCACCGCCGATCATTTCGCCGGTGCCGCGGCCGATGAAGCCGCCGATCCGCGCCCCTATGCGGAAATCCTGCGGCAATGGTCGTCGGTGCATCCGGAATTCTCGTTCCTGCCCAGGAAATTCAAGATCGCGGTGACCGGTGCCGAGCGCGACCGCGCCGCCATCCAGACCCATGATATCGGCCTGCACCTGAAGAAGAACGCGGCCGGCGAGCTGGGCTTTGCCGTCTATATCGGTGGCGGCCAGGGCCGCACGCCGATGGTGGCAAGAAAGATCCGCGACTTCCTGCCGGAAGCCGACCTGCTGTCCTACTGCACGGCGATCCTGCGCGTTTACAATCTCTATGGCCGCCGCGACAACAAGTACAAGGCGCGCATCAAGATCCTCGTCCACGAGACCGGCGTCGATGAGATCACCCGTCAGGTCGAGGCCGAGTGGCAGGAGCTGAAGGACGCCGAACTGAAGCTGCCGGAAGCCGACATCCGTGCCATCGAAGCCTATTTCGCGCCACCGGAACTGACCGAGCGGCCGAACGGCGACGCAGCGGTCAAGCTGGCGCGTCTCGATTCCAAGGGTTTCTCGGAATGGCTCGACCAGAACGTGGTGACCCACCGCCATCCCGACTACGCGGCGGTGACGATCTCGCTCAAGGGCATCGGCGAGGTGCCGGGCGATGCGTCGGACAGCCAGATGGAAGCGGTCGCCGACATCGCCGAAAAATATGCCTTCGACGAGCTGCGCGTCAGCCATGAGCAGAACCTGATCCTGCCGCATGTTGCGCGCGCCGACCTCAAGGCGGTCTATGACGCGCTGGTCGATATCGGGCTGGCGACAGCCAATTCCAATTTGATATCCGACATCATCTCGTGCCCGGGCCTCGACTATTGCGCGCTGGCGACGGCACGCTCGATCCCGATCGCGCAGGAAATCTCGCAACGGTTTGCCTCGCTTGAACGGCAGCGCGAAATCGGCGAGTTGAAGCTGAAGATCTCCGGCTGCATCAATGCCTGCGGCCATCACCATGTGGGCCATATCGGCATTCTAGGCGTCGAGAAGAAGGGCTCCGAACTCTATCAGGTGACGCTGGGCGGCTCGGCCGACGAAAACACGTCGGTCGGCGAGATCATCGGCCGCGGCTTCTCGTCGGAAGAGATCACCGACGCCATCGAACGGATCGTCGAGACCTATCTCGGCCTTCGGCTCAACCCACAGGAAAAATTCATCGACGCCTACCGCCGTGTCGGTCCCGCGCCGTTCAAGGAGGCGCTCTATGCTGGCGAAGCCAAGGCCGCTTGACCGTATCGCCGATGTCGATGACGGCGTCGCCGCCAAGGCGGCGGGGTTCGATGCGCTTTACGGTCACCTGAAGCCGCTCGAGATCATCGAACGCTCGGTTCGCGAACTGTTTCACGACGAGATCGCCGCCGTGTCGTCCTTCGGCGCGGACTCGGCTGTGTTGCTGCACATGATCGCCGAGATCGACCGGTCGCTGCCCGTCATCTTCCTCGATACCGGCAAGCATTTCGAGGAGACGCTCGGCTACCGCGACGCGCTCGTTGCCGATTTCGGGCTGACCAACATCCAGGTGATCAAGCCCGAGGAAGCAGCACTCGAGCGGATCGACCCGACAGGCAATCTGCACCAGAGCAGCACCGATGCCTGCTGCGATGTACGCAAGGTCGAGCCCTTGGCGCGCGGCGTGGCACCGTTCCGCGCCTGGTTGACCGGCCGCAAGCGCTTCCAGGCCTCGACGCGGGCTGCGCTGCCGGTGTTCGAGGCGGTCGGCGCGCGCATCCGCATCAATCCGCTGGCGCACTGGACGACATCGGACCAGGCCGACTACATGCGCGCCCATGTGCTGCGCGAAAATCCGCTGGTCGCCTATGGCTATCTGTCGATCGGCTGCTTTCCGTGCACGCAGCCCGTACAGCCGGGCGAGGACGCGCGCAGCGGCCGCTGGGCCGGTCACGCCAAGACCGAGTGCGGCATTCACCTGTCGGGGCTGGAGAAGTCGCTGACCGACGCATCCCTATAGGATATGCTGATAATCAGGTGAGGCTGGCCTTGCCAACGGCGGCTTGCCGCGCTTCCGGTGCTCACGTACTTCAAGTACGCTCCGCTTCGGAAGCCGCCATTCTCGGTGCAGCCTGACCTCAGTCTCAACACATCCTTGGCTCGTTTGAATATTTAGGAATTCTTGATGACCGAAACGACGACACCGGAGATCCGGCTCTGGACCCCGGAGGGGTTTCGCGAGGACGAGTGGGCTCATGCCGAGAATGCGGACGCGCTTTCCGGCAATGGCCGCTTCATCCTGCCGCTGCAGGCATTCCTCGACCTTGATCCGGAGGTGCGCCGGTCCGCCAAGGAGCGGCTCGGTGTCGTGTTGCAGCCAGGCGATCAGCTCGAGAAGATCGCCGACCTGCTCGACCAGCTGTCGCTGGTGGCGCTGGTCTTCCCGGCCTTCAGCGACGGGCGCTCCTTCTCCAAGGCCGAACTGCTGCGCAGCCGCTATCATTTCGAAGGTGCCGTTCGCGCCACCGGCCAGGTGCTGGTCGATCCCTTGCCGCATATGCTGCGCCTTGGTTTCGATGAGTTCGAGATCTCCAATCCCGTGCTGCTGAAACGCCTGGAGGAAGGCCGCACCGGCGGGCTGGGTCTTTACTATCAGCCAGCCGCCGTGCCGGAGCCCAAGGGCCCGAAATATTCCTGGCGGCGCCTTCGCAACGGCTGACGTTGGGGTAATTCCGCACGTCTTTACATAGGCCGTAATCGAGCTTTCTCTTGGTCATCCGGACGGAAACATCCGCCGGGTGCAAGGGAGGAAGTCATGGATTTCGACTATGTCATCGCCGGCGGTGGGTCCGCCGGCTGCACGCTTGCCGCGCGGCTGTCCGAAGATCCATCGAAAACGGTCTGCTTGATCGAAGCCGGCGGCACGGGCAGCAACCTGCTTGTCCGCGCGCCGGCAGGCATCATCGCCTTGTTGCCGGGCCGGCCGAAGATCAACAACTGGGCGTTTGAGACGGTGCCGCAGCAGGCGCTTGGCGGCCGCAAGGGCTACCAGCCGCGCGGCAAGGCGCTGGGCGGATCCAGCGCCATCAATGCCATGCTCTATACGCGCGGGCACCGCGGCGACTATGACGAATGGGCCGACCTCGGCTGCGACGGCTGGTCATGGGACGAGGTGCTGCCCTATTTCCGGCGGGCTGAAGGCAATCAACGCGGCGCTGATGCCCTGCATGGCGGTGACGGCCCGCTGCGGGTTGCCGAGCAGCAAGAGCCACGTCCGCTCTCCCGGGCCTTTGTCGAGGCCTGCGGCGAAAACCAGATCCGCCGCAACGATGATTTCAACGGGGTCGAACAGGAAGGTGCCGGACTTTATCAGGTGACGCAATTCTGGGGCGAACGCCGCAATGGCGAGCGCTGCTCGGCGGCCGCTGCCTATCTGCAGCCGGCCATGAACAGATCGAACCTCACCGTCATCACCGGAGCGCATGCCACAGCGGTCATCCTCGACGGCAAGCGCGCCGCCGGCGTGCGGTATCGCGCGGGGAAGGGCGAAGCCGTTGCGAAAGCCAGGCGCGAGGTGATCGTCTGTGGTGGCGCCTTCGGTTCGCCTCAGCTCCTGCTGCTGTCAGGCATTGGCCCGGCCGCCGAGCTTGCCATGCATGGTATTCCGGTCATCCATGAACTGCCCGGTGTTGGCAAGAACCTGCAGGACCACCTCGATTTCATCATGGGCTGGACGTCGAAAGATGCCGACATGATGGGCATCGGCCTGCGCGGCCTGCCTGGCCTGCTGCGGCACATGCTGCGCTGGCGGAAAGATGGGGGCGGGATGATCGCTACGCCCTATGCCGAAGGCGGCGCCTTCCTCAAATCCGATCCGGTGATGGAACGGCCCGACCTGCAACTGCATTTCTGCATCGCGATCGTTGATGATCATGGCCGCAAGCTGCATATGGGATATGGCTTTTCCTGCCATGTCTGCGTGCTGCGGCCGCATTCGCGCGGCGAGGTCGGGCTGTCGACTCATGATCCCATGGCACCACCGCGCATCGATCCGCGCTTTCTTTCGGACGAACGCGACGCCGAGCTTTTGCTCAAGGGGGCCAGGATGATGCGCTCTATCCTGGAGGCACCGGCGCTGGCCAGATATCGCCACAAGGAAATCTACACCGCCGGTGTTTCGAGCGACGCGGAGTTGATGTCCCACATCCGTGCCCGCGCCGACACGATCTATCACCCGGCCGGCTCTTGCAAGATGGGCGTCGACGAGATGGCGGTGGTCGATCCGCAATTGCGGGTGCGCGGACTGCAGGGGTTGCGGGTCGTCGACGCCTCGGTGATGCCGACGCTGATCGGCGGCAACACCAACGCGCCGACCATCATGATCGCTGAAAAGGCGGCGGATATGATCAGGGCAGCCGCTTGACTCCGGTCCAGGTCGGCCCAGGATACTGTTTTCGTGCGTCATGAAGGGCTTGCTCCGCCCTCCGGGGAAGAAAACTGGTCATACCAATTGTGCGATTTGCGCTTTTCCTTTTGTCGTCCTGCCCTTAGGATAAGTCTATTATTTCACGACCCGAAATAAATGGGCCGCAAGGGAGGAACCGGGAATGGCTGGCAAGAAAATATTGATGCTCGTTGGCGAATTCAGCGAGGAATACGAGATTTTCGTCTTTGAACAGGCCATGCATGCCGTCGGCCACACCGTGCATGTCGTTTGCCCTGACAAGAAGGCCGGGGATGTGCTGAAGACCTCGCTGCACGACTTCGAGGGTCACCAGACCTACACGGAAAAGCCCGGCCACGACTACATCCTCAACAAGACGTTTTCCGAGGTGGATCCGGCCAAGTACGACGCCGTCTACGCAGCGGGCGGACGCGGTCCCGAATACATCCGCATCGACAAGCGCGTGCAGGCGCTGGTGCGGCATTTCCACGAGGCCGGCAAACCGATCTTCACCATCTGCCATGGCGTGCAGATCCTGATTGCTGTCGATGGCGTGGTGCGGGGCAGGGAAGTCGCGGCGCTGCACTATTGTGAGCCGGAGGTGACGCTGGCCGGCGGCATCTACATCGATGTCGCGCCGACCGGTGCCCATGTCGATGGCAATCTCGTTTCAGCCAAGGGCTGGCCGGGCCTGTCGAACTTCATCCGGGAATGCCTGAAGGTGCTGGGCACCGAGATCCGCCACGGCGAGATCCTGATGCGCGACGAGCGCCAGGCAGCTTGATCAGGTGGCAGACTGTCGCGCCATGGCGCGGCAGTCTTCCTACACCGCAGCTCGGGCCTCACGGAACGACACCAGCTTGCGGCGGTTTTCGTCCCACAATGCCAGTTTGACGCAACGCAGGCTGTCGAGCAGCGTGACACGGCCAATGCCGCGCAGTTCCGGATAATCCCGCAACACTTCCTGCAGCCGGTAGCCCGGCACCTTGGCGGAGAGGTGATGGACGTGGTGGACGCCGATATTGCCGGTGAACCAGTTCAGCACCGGCGGCAGGTCGTAATAGGACGAGCCATGCAGGGCGGCATGCTGGAATTCCCAATCGTCATCCTTTGCCCATTCCGTCTCCTCGAACTGGTGCTGGACATAGAACAGCCAGATGCCGGCCGAGCCGGCGAGAACGACGATCGGCAGATGAACCACCAGGAACGCACCGGGGCCGACGGCCCAGATGAGCAGCGCCGCCGCAAGCGCGATGGCGAGATTGGTGGTCATGGATGATACCCAGGGCGTCAAGCCGCCGCGCATCATGCCGACGGGCAGCCTTTGCGAAAAGATGAACAGCCAGATCGGTCCCAGACCGAACATCACCAGCGGGTGCCGATAGAGACGATAGCCAAGGCGCCCGCGCCAGGACAATCCGCGGTATTCGGCAACGGTCAACGTGAGGATGTCGCCCATGCCGCGCTCGTCGAGATTGCCGGCGCTGGCATGATGGGTCGCGTGGGCGCGGCGCCAGCAATCGTAGGGCGTCAGCGTCAGGACGCCGAGTGCGCGGCCGATCCAGTCGTCGGCATAGCGGTTGGCGAAGAAGGAGCCATGGCCGCAATCATGCTGGATCATGAAGATCCGCACCAGGAACCCGGCCGCCGGAAGGATCAGGACCAGCCCCCACCAATGGCCGTAGGCATAAGCGGCCGCGGACATGGCCCAGAGCGTGGCGAAAGGAATGAGGGTGATCGCGAGTTCGACGGCGCTGCGCCGCCGGTCCGGCTTCTTGTAGCGCGCCAGGATCTTCAGCCAGGCCCGCTTGCTGTTGGCGGCCGCGTCGGGGGAAATCATGTTCATCAGGAAGCATAGTCGGAGGCGCTCCCCTCCCGCAAGATGGCAGTCACGCGAAATTACTGTGTGTAATTGTCGCGCGA
The DNA here is from genome assembly GCF_016756515.1 of Mesorhizobium sp. 113-3-9. Lineage (NCBI taxonomy): Bacteria > Pseudomonadati > Pseudomonadota > Alphaproteobacteria > Hyphomicrobiales > Phyllobacteriaceae > Mesorhizobium > Mesorhizobium sp. 113-3-9. The sequence goes on from NZ_AP023246.1 coordinate 2,089,861, forward strand.
CACGCCATTCCTGCCTGGTCTTCCAAATTCCGCAATGCGCGGAGGCCGGCCAGGTGGCTATCGGCGGCCGCCACCAAGGCTGTTTCTCTCCAGCCGGTCCAGCCGGTCAAGCAACTCGCTGAATCGGTTGGGAATGTCGGCTTCGGTGCGGAAAGAAGGCAAGGTATGCAGAAAGCGTGTCATCGCCTCGGCACCGAACTGGCGCCTGACTTCGGTGGCGAGCTTTTCTCCTTTTTCTGCCTTGTCGCGAGTCATCATTTCAAAATCCTGTGTCGGCTTCGAAACTCCTCCAGCAAGGGAATGGTTCCCGCATCACGCTTCTGTGGCAAGCGAAGCCGGCAGGTAAGGTAAAGTTTGAATTAAAATCGAAGTAACGCCATTGGTCACGGTTCGGGCCGGTCCGGTGGCTTACCCCTTGATTTTTGGCCGCCAAACCTCGATATCGGGCTCAAAATCCATACCATTCGAGATGACGGGAAACGGCGATGAGCGACCAGGCAAAAGACGAACGCGCGCCCAGTGAAGTCGAGGCGGCAGAGGCCAATGCCGAGCGCACGGAAGGCAGTATCGACGGCGATTATGAAGCGCTTGTGCGGCTACTGAAGGAAAATGAGGAGCTCAAGGACCGCGCGCTGCGCGTCGCGGCCGAGATGGAGAACCTGCGCCGCCGCACCGCACGCGACGTGCATGACGCGCGCACCTATGCGGTTGCGAATTTCGCCCGCGACATGCTGTCGGTGTCGGACAATCTGCGCCGCGCACTGGACGCCATTCCCGCCGAGGCCAAGGCGTCGGGTGATGCCGGCTTCAAGGCGCTCATCGAGGGCGTAGACTTGACCGAGCGCGCCATGCTGTCGGCACTGGAACGGCACGGGGTCAAGAAACTCGCGCCGGAAGGCGAAAAGTTCGATCCCAATTTCCACCAGGCAATGTTCGAAGTGCCCAATCCCGACGTTCCGGCCAACACGGTGGTCCAGGTCGTGCAGCCGGGCTATTCGATCGGCGAACGGGTGCTGCGCCCGGCCATGGTGGGCGTCGCCAAGGGCGGCCCGAAAATCGCCGCCGAGGCGCCGGTCGAGCCGGGGCCGGTGAATGAGCAGGCGGAGAAAGATGCTTGATAGGCAGTAGTCGGTAGGCAGTAGGCAGTAGGCAGTAGGCAGTAGGCAGTAGGCAGTAGGCAGTAGGCAGTAGGCAGTAGGGGAAGTAAGGCAGTCGTATCAATCGCGCGGCTTCGTGCTATTCATACGTGCAAAGCCCTACTGCCTAACCCCTATTGCCTCATGCCCTTAAATCCCATCGCCCTTCTCGACTATGCCGGCGTTGCCGTTTTTGCGGCGACCGGGGCGTTGGCTGCGTCGCGCAAGCAACTCGACATTATCGGTTTCCTGTTCCTGGCCAGCGTCACCGGCATTGGCGGCGGCACGTTTCGCGACCTCATCCTCAATGTGCCGGTGTTCTGGGTGGGAAACCGCGACTATGTGCTCATCTGCGCTGTCGTTGCGGTCCTGGTCTTCTTCACTGGGCACCGTGTCGAATCCCGCTACAAGCTGCTGCTGTGGCTCGACGCCATCGGGCTGGCCGCCTTTTCGGTGATGGGCGCGGCGAGGGGCCTGGCAATCACCGGTTCGCCCGTGGTTTCGATCATCACCGGCATGCTGACCGCGACCTTTGGCGGCATATTGCGCGATCTCCTGGCCGGTGAGCCTTCCGTGCTGCTGCGGCCGGAAATCTACGTCACGGCGGCCCTAGCCGGCGCCGCCATCTTCACTCTGGGCGATGTCGCCGGATTGCCGCAGATTGTCTCGGGATTGGCCGGCTTTGTCGTGGCGTTTGCCGTGCGCGGTGGCGCGCTGCGTTTTGGCTGGTCGTTTCCGTCATACAGGAGCCGGCCGGGAAGGCGGCCGGAGGATATTCCGTGAGTGAGTAGGGAATAGTCAGTAGTCAGTAGTCAGTAGTCAGTAGTCAGTAGTCAGTCCGTAATCTCGCGGCGTAGCGCTCACTACTCACTACTCACTTCAAGCCGCGAAACGCTGCGCTTCCCCGCCATAGTAGTTGACGTAGCGGGCGCCGATCTCCTTGACCGGCATAACCACGAACACGTCGACCGTCGAGAATTCACGGTCGATGACGCAGCCGTCGCCGATGCGGGCGCCGACCCTCAGATAGCCCTTGACCAGAGGCGGCATCGCCGCGATCGCCGCCTTGGCGTTGACCGCCTCGATCGGCATCAGGTCCATAGAGCAATAGCGCCCGGATACCGCGCGCACGTCCCAGGCGGAGTTGGTACGGCAGTGATGGGCAAGATAGGTCAGCGCCTCGGCATGCGCGGCCGGCACAGTGCCGTGGAAGGAAGCGCAGCCGGTCATCACGCCGATTTCGTAGTGATTGATGTAGGCCCAGATGCCTTGCCACAGCGCCTCGATGGTGCGCTTCGAGCGGTATTGCGGCAAAACACAGGAGCGGCCGAGTTCGAGAAAACGCTGGCCGGGATGGCGGGCGATGAGCTTGGTCAGCTCGAACTCGCCTTCGGAATAAAAGCCTCCGGCGGTGGCCGCGATTTCTTGCCGCAGCAGCCGATACGTGCCGACGATGCGGCGATGTTCGGGGCCGGAAAGCGTGGTGTCCAAGACCAGAAGGTGATCGCAGAGCGGATCGAACCGGTCGGCGTCGCGGCGATCCTGCGCCTGGAACAGGTCCTTCCTGGCGCCAAGCTCGTCGTAAAATACCCGGTAGCGCACTTCCTGCGCGGCCGCGATCTCGGCCTCGTTGCGGGCGAGCCGCACTTCGAGGTTGCCTATACGGCCGAGCGCTGCGCCTTTTATGACGGAATCGACATTACGTCCGGCAAGCAAGGCGCTGCTGGCGTTCGGCCGAGTGTCACATTCCGGCATAACTGTATGCACGAGTGATTCTCCTTCGAGCCATCCCTCTTGGCACGGGGATACGGTGTAGGTGCAACAGGATTGTGACAGTACCGTGATACGGCGTCGCGGGCAATACTTCGTCGGCTGGCGAAAACGGTCAACCGGCTACGTTAGATGAGAAGACATGAAGCGTGTCGCGCCTACGCGGGCCGCGATGCCGCGCTTCAGGCTCCTTGTTTTCATGCATGTCCTCCCGGCAAAACCAGGGTCACTTTTGGTTGAAATGCATCGGCTGCGGGCCAGAAAACCGGTTCAAGCGGCGACCTGGCCCTCGACGGCGTTGACCAGCGCATCGGGGTCGAGCGGCTTGGTGACGAAGCCGCTGGCGCCGTGGGCGAGCACCGCATGGCGGGTCTTTTCCTGGCTGTCGGCCGACAGCACCATGATCGGCACCGGCGGGACCGACATTTCCTCCTCATGGCGGCGTATCGCGGCAATCGCGTCCAGCCCATCCATGACCGGCATGTGCAGGTCCATCAGCACCACGTCGAAGCGATGCTTGTGCCCGGCGCTGGTGACGGCCTCGACGGCGGCCTTGCCATTGCCGACCACCTTGACGCGGTGCCCTGCCTTCAACAGCGTGGCGCGGGCCAGCATGGCATTGATGTCGTTGTCCTCGGCGATCAGCACGGACAGGCCCTGCTGTCGGTCGGTCGAGGTGCGGAGCGCCGGGGCGCGGCGCTTTTCCGGCTGCGGCTGCGCCAGCGCCGGCCCATGGCTGGTCAAAAGGACACGCAAAAGTGTTCCTCCGCGCACCGGCCGGGCAAGGAACGTCGCGTAGCCGCTGGCGCGGAACTCGCCAAGCATGCCCCGGTCAGTCGGCGCTATCAGCGTGACGGCTTCGCAATCGGAAAAGCCGCTTAGGCGCAGCCGCCTGAGCAGCCTCCCGTCGCTTTCTTCCATGGCGGCGTCGACCAGGAGCACGTCACAGCCGTCGGCCAGGGACGCAGCCTGCGCCACGGTGGCGGCGATACCGGCCGTACCACCATTGGCGCGGATGGTGCGGGCGATGGCGTCGGCCTCGACGGCGTTCCTGGACAGGATCACCGCGTGCCTGCCGGCAAGCGCATTCTGCCGGCCTTGCGGCGCGTCGGTGGCCTCCGTGGCCGGGATTTCGAAGACGAATTCCGACCCTTGGCCAAGCCGGCTGGAGACCGAAATCGTGCCGCCCATGGCAGTCACCAGGCGCTTGGAGATGGCAAGTCCCAGTCCCGCCCCGCCATGCGTGCGCGTCGAGGTGCCGTCGGCCTGCTCGAACTCCTCGAAAATGCGCTCCATGTCCTCGTCGCGCAGGCCGGGACCGGTGTCGGCGATGGTGAAGCAGATGCGATCGCTGGTCTCGGTGCGGGCGCGCGCGACGCTGACCAGCACGCCGCCGCTGTCGGTGAACTTGATGGCGTTGCCGATGAGGTTGAGCAACACCTGCCTGACCCGGCCCGGGTCTGCGGTGATCATCTGCGGGACATCCGGCTCGACATGGCAGCCGAGGCCGATATCCTTGGCGAAGGCGCGCGCGGCGAGCAATTCGATAATGTTGTCGGCGATCTCGCGCACCGACATCGGCTGCGGTTCCGGATCGAAGCGACCGGCCTCAATCTTGGAATAGTCGAGGAGGTCCTCGATCAGGGCGAGCAAGGCACTGGCCGAGGTCGAGATGGCGCCGACATAGGTCTGCTGCTCCGGCGACAGGCTGGTGTCGGCGAGCAGCCTGGCCATGCCCATGATGCCGTTCATCGGCGTGCGGATTTCATGGCTGACGGTGGCGAGAAAGCGCGATTTCGCCTGGCTTGCGAATTCGGCTCTTTCGCGCGCGGTGATCAGCGAGGATTCGGCGCGCTTGCGGGCTGTGATGTCGCGGGCGATGGCGCGATGCGAAACCGCGCCGCTGTCCTTGTCGCGCACCGACAGTTCGATCCACGAGAACCAGCGCGAGCCACCCGGCGTGCGGATGGCGACATCGGTGGAACTCAGGCACTCGTGATCGGAAAAGGCGGCATCGGGAACGATGCCGACCTCGATGCCGAGTTCGGCCAGGGTCTTGCCGGCAAGATCGCGATGATCGGCTTCGACGAGATCGGCGAACACCTTGTTGGCATAGACGATATTGCCGTCGCGATCGCGATGGATGACGAGATCGCCAAGCGCGTCGATGAGACCGCGAAAGCGCTCCTCGCTTTCCTGCATTTCCCACATGCGGTCGGCGAGCGTCTCGATCTCGGCGCGGCTGCGGGCGGTGGTCTCGTCCAGCAGCACCACGGTGCGATGGACGCTGCGTCTGGCATGCAGATGCAGCGCAAGGCCGGCGAGGCCGGTTGCCAGCAATGCGAGGCTGATGAAGATCGGCGCCCCGGTCAGATGCGCAAGGCCGGCCAGTATCATGATGGCAACGAAGGTGAGCAGCGGCAGCCCTTCACGCCTGGCCAATTGCTGCTCGGGCACCAGCGGCGGCGCGGCGATAAAGCGCCGCGCCGCCGTCGGCGCGGCCACCGCATCGACGTCGTCGCCCTTGCTTGCCTGCTGGCTGTCGGATTCCGCGATCATGCGAAACCCTTGCCAGACAGAGATTATGGAAAATTGCGGCGGATCGTTCGAATTTTATCGGATAGGGCGTTTTTGTCCCGGTAGCGGCGGCTTCGCCACCGGATTTGGCAATTCAGCCCGCCGGCGGCGATCCGCGAGGACGTTACATGTCGACGACGACGCGTCCGCGGATCTTGCCGTCGACGATGTCGCGTGCCGTGTCGACGATGCCGTCGAAGCCGATGGTCGTGGACAGGCTGGCAAGCTTCTGCAGGTCGAGATCGGAGCCAATGCGGCGCCAGGCCTCGAGGCGCACGGCCTTTGGCGCCATCACCGAATCGATGCCAAGCAGCGAGACGCCGCGCAGGATGAAGGGGGCGACGCTCGATGGCAGGTCCATGCCGCCGGCCAGGCCGCAGGCCGCGACGGCGCCGCCGTAGGAGGTCATCGACAGGACGTTGGCCAGCGTATGGCTGCCGACCGAATCGATGCCGCCGGCCCAACGCTCCTTGGCCAGCGGCTTGGCGGGCTGGCTGAGCTCGTCGCGCGAAATCACCTCGGCGGCGCCGAGGTTGATCAGATAAGGGCTTTCGGCATTGCGGCCGGTCGATGCAATGACGTGGTAACCGAGGCTGGACAGGATGGAGACCGCGACCGAACCGACGCCGCCGGCGGCACCGGTCACCACAACCGGGCCGCGGTCGGGCAGGATGCCGTGCCGCTCCAGCGCCATGACGCAGAGCATGGCGGTATAGCCGGCGGTGCCGACCGCCATCGCGTCGTGCGCGCTGATGCCATCCGGCAGCGGCACCAGCCAGTCGCCCTTGACGCGGGCGCGCCCCGCATAGGCGCCGAAATGCGTTTCGCCGACGCCCCAGCCGTTGAGGATGACCTTGTCTCCCTTGCGCCAGTCGGGATTGGAGGACGAAATCACTGTTCCGGCCAGATCGACGCCCGGCACAAGGGGCCAGCGGCGGACCACCGGCGCCTTGCCGGTGATGGCCAACCCGTCCTTGTAGTTCACCGTCGTCGCCTCGACCGCGACGGTGACGTCGCCCTCCATCAGATCGGCTTCGGTGAGATCCGTCACGGCGACCGACTGTTTCTTGTCGGCGTCGCGCGAGATCAGGATGGCTTTGAAGGTTTCGGACATCTTTTTCTCCGCGAGCTTGCTTGTCGGTCTGGACTGTGCGGCGATGGCCGCGCGGGGTCAATCTTTGGAAGGCTTGGCGTTTGAAGACTCGGCGTTCGAAGACTCGGCGTTCGAAGACTCGGCGTTCGAAGACTCGGCGTTCGAAGACTTGGCGTTCGAAGACTTGGGCTCGCGCCGCCAGCCGATGAGTTCGTCGAAGACGACCAGTGCCGCGCCCACGGAAATGAAGGCGTCGGCGAGATTGAAGACGGCAAAGGACCAGACTGGCGTGTGGAACAGGATGTAATCGATGACGTGGCCGTAGACGGCGCGGTCGATCAGATTGCCCAGAGCGCCGCCGATGATCAGGGCGAAGCCGGTGCGGGCGATGACATGGCCCGATGGCGTGCGGGTGGCGAGATAGAGCACGAAGGCAACGACCAGCACGGCGATGACCACCAGGCCGGTGTCGCCGAAGGAGGAAAACATCGAAAAGGCGATGCCGGTGTTATAGGTGCGAAACAGCGCCAGGAACGGCACCAGATCGACTTTTTCCTGAAACGGCAGGCCGGTCTCGACCAGATGCTTTATCCACTGATCGAGCGCTATGGCCGCGACGACGAGCAGCGCGTAGGGGGACCATGATCTCACGGGCTGGCAACCTTCATTGCTGGTCGGCGATTGGCTCGAGCTTCAGCGCGCCGCGCCGGATCTCGAACAGCATGATGCCGGTGGCGACGGCGAGATTGAGCGAATCGGCACGGCCCGCTTGCGGGATCCTGAGCAACCGGTCGCAACTCGCCGCCAGGCTTTCGGGCAGGCCCTGCTGCTCATTGCCCATCATCAGCAGAACCGGCCCACGGGAAAAATCGACCGAGCGGTAATCGACGGCACCCTTCAGATGCGTGCCGGCGACGAGGCCTGAAAACCCGCCACGCCAGGCCAGGAAAGCCTCTGTCGTCGCCTTGGCCACCGGCACGGCGAAAATGGACCCCATGGTGGCGCGCACCGTTTCCACGGAAAACGGGTCGGTGGTGTCGCCGACCAGGATGATGCCCTTGGCGCCGACGGCATCGACGGTGCGGATGACGGTGCCGAGATTGCCGGGATCGCGCACCCTGTCGAGCGCCACCCAGACGTCGCCATTGTCAGCGCGGATGTCCTTCAGGGCCAGGAATTTCTGCGAGAAGACGCCGACCACCATTTGCGGATTGTCGCGGCGGGTGATGGCGACAAGCACCTTTTCCGACACTTCGAGCACCGTGCCGCCGGCGGCAACCGTGCGTGCCGCGACCTTGTCCACGGCCGCATTGCCGCGCCCTGCCTTGGCGAACACGAGCGTCCTGATCTGCCAGCCAAGGTCGAGCGCATCGATGACCAGCTTCAGCCCCTCGGCCATGAAGGCGTTCTGCTGGTCGCGGAATTTCTTCAGGGCGAGCGCCTTGATGTCCTTGACCAGCGGGTTGGCGAGGCTGGTGACTTCCTTCACCTGGCCGGGTGCGCCTGCGTGCCGCTCGTTCATTCAGGACTCCCGGGCATTCAGGCCACCCAACGCGAAAACAATGAGGTCGAAAGCGCCCTGCCGGCTGATTTTTCACGGATGATCAACTCGCCCGATTCAACCTTGCCGCCCATGCCGGCAAAAGTGTCGCGCATCAAAGCGTGGATGGCGAAGAAGGAGGCGCGGATCGAATAGGCGGTCAGCACCACGGCAAGCGGTTTCGGCGTCAGGATCGCGCGGCAGAGGTCGGTGAGCGCCGGCAGATCCTCGAACAATTGCCAGACCTCGCCCTTGGGGCCGCGGCCATAGGCTGGCGGATCGAAAAGCACGATGTCATAGCGGCTGCCGCGGCGCTCCTCGCGCTCGGCGAATTTCACCGCATCGTCGACGATCCAGCGGATCGGCTTGCTGCCGAGTCCGGCCATCTCCTGGTTTTCACGCGCCCAGCCGATCGCCTTCTTCGAGGCATCGACATGAGTGACCTCGGCGCCGGCGCGGGCCGCCACCAAGGAGGCAAGACCGGTGTAGCCGAACAGGTTCAGCACCTTGACCGGCCGCCTGGCCGCCGCGATCAGCCCGGCCATGTGGTCCCAGTGCGAGGCCTGCTCGGGAAACACGCCGACATGGCGAAACGAGGTGAAACGGCCGAGATAGTCGATGCCGTCATGCTTCATCGGCCAGGTTTCGCCGAGCGGCGTCTTGGGGAAGCGCCAGCGGCCGATGCCTTCCTCGTCGGTGTCGCCGGTGAAGATGGCGTCGGCACGTTCCCAGTCCCTGGCCGGCAGGGCCTTCTGCCAGATCGCCTGCCCCTCGGGCCGTACGATGCGGTAGGGGCCGTATTGTTCAAGTTTCTGGCCGGCACCGCTGTCGAGCAGCGCATAATCGGCATTCGGGGCCACTTCGAGGATGAGCGGAAGCTGCTCGGCCGGCAGGACACCGTCACGACGGGCAAGGATGCGCGGCGCCGATTTCGGCGCGGGCTGGCTCTCCGCTTTCAAGTCACGCGCTTCGCGCGGCCTGGCGTCCGGCCGTGCCGTGCCACGCGCCTCGTGCGGACGCACCTCTCCGGCTCCGCCTTTGGCGGGCGGGCGGCTGTCGCGGCGTTTGTCGCGAAAAGACTTCAAGCGGGGGCATCTCCGAGCGGCGTGCCGCTTTTGGCATAGGGCAACCAGCTTCGCAACCAAGTCTGCCGCTGCCGCCGCTCCTGTTCATGTCGGTCAGAGATGGACCGATGTCAAAGAAACAGGCAAATCTGCTGGATGTCCCGCTCCGAACGCCTCCTCGACCTCATCCAGTGCCTGCGCCGACACCGCCGGCCGGTGAGCGGACAGGCGCTGGCCGATGAGCTCGGGATTTCGATCCGCACGCTCTATCGCGACATCGCCACGCTGCAGGGGCAGGGCGCGCCGATCGAGGGGGAGGGCGGGCCTGGGCTATGTGCTCAAGCCTGGCTTCATGCTGCCGCCGCTGATGTTCAGCGACGACGAGATCGAGGCGATCGTGCTCGGCTCGCGCTGGGTCGCCAAGCAGCCGGACCAGCGTCTCTCGGCCGCGGCCGCCAATGCGCTGGCCAAGATCGCGGCCGTGCTGCCGGATGATCTGCGTGAGGATCTCGACGCCTCCACCCTGCTGGTCGGGCCGCCGGCGCACGCCATGGAGGGCATCGATCTCGGCACGGTGCGGCAGGCCATCCGCAACGAGCGAAAACTCGGCTTTCTCTACCGCGACGCCGGCGGTGTGGCCTCGCAACGCGTCGTCTGGCCGTTCGCACTCGGTTTCTTCGACAAGGTGCGGGTGGTGGTGGCGTGGTGCGAGATGCGGCAGGATTTCCGGCATTTTCGCACCGATCGCATATCCGGCCTCAACCCCATCGATACGCGCTATCCGCGTCGCCGCCAGGTGCTGCTCATGGAATGGCGGGCGACACTCGACAAGCCGCGTGGGCCATAAGGCTACTGCCAGAATCTGACAGCATCCTGTTCTAGGTTCAGCGCACCGAAACGCTGAACTCTGGAGAGTACACATGACCACCCCTAATCTCGTCATCCTCTATGTCGACCAGCCGCTGCGGAGTGGTGCCTTCTACAGCGCGCTGCTTGGTCGCGAGCCGGTCGAAAGCGCGCCGACCTTCGTGATGTTCGTGCTCGACAACGGCTTCAAGCTCGGCCTCTGGTCGCGTCATACCGTGGAGCCGGCGGCAGAGGCGGCGGGTGGCGGCGCTGAGATCGTGTTTGCACTGAAGACGCCGGAGGCGGTCGACGCCACCCATGCCGACTGGTCGGGGCGTGGCTTGAAGATCCTGCAGGCGCCGACCGACATGGATTTCGGCCGCACTTTCGTTGCGCTCGATCCCGACAATCACCGCCTGCGTGTCTACTGGCTGTCGGATGGGGAACAGAAATGAGCGCGTATTGGATCGCAGTGGCGTCGGCGCAACATGTCCGGCGCGGCCGCAAGGACGGCTTCATGCAGGTCAACCACGGCAAGGCGGCGCCGCTGCGTCGCGTCAAGCCCGGCGATGGTGTCATCTATTATTCGCCGACCACGGTTTTGGGCGAAAAGGATGGCTTGCAGGCTTTCACCGCAATCGGCACCGTGCGGGAAGGAGAGCCTTATCAAGGCGAAATGGGCGGCGGCTTCACGCCGTTCCGCCGTGACGTCGAGTGGATGGCGGCTGAAGAAGCGCCGATCAAGCCGCTGCTCGACCGGCTGGACTTCACCGCTGGCAAGGCGAACTGGGGATATCAGCTGCGCTTCGGCCTGTTCGAAGTCACCGATCACGATTTTCGCCTGATCGCCGACGCGATGGCTGCCGAAAAGCGGGGGTCGGTGAGCTAGGCCTTCAGCGCGTTATAAACGGCAATGCCGGCGGCGAGATCCTCGAGTGCCGCGCCGACCGATTTGAACAGCGTAATCTCGTCAGGGCTTGTGCGGCCTTTCTTCTGGCCGCGCGCCAGTTCGTGCAGATCGGCGACGATGGCGTCCGGCTTCAGCAGGCCGGAGGCCAGTGGCTGGACGATGTCGCCGGCTTCCCTGGTGGCGCCGGCGCGGGTGTCGACATAGACCCGGGCACGGGCGATCGCCCCATCATCGCTTTCGCGCATTGTCGGGGTGAAGCCGCCGACCAGGTCGACATGGGTTCCAGGCCGCAGCAGCGCGCCCTTGATCAGCGGCGTGGTGGTGATTGTCGCCGAGGAGACGATGTCGGCCTGGCCAAGCTCGGCATCGAGGTCGGTCGCGGCGCTGGCGGCGAAGCCTTCGGCGCACAGATCGGCCGCGACTTTCTCAGCGTTGTCGGGGGTGCGGTTCCAGATGCGGATGGTTTTTATCGGCCGCACCGCCGAATGCGCCCTGGCGAGGAACGGCGACAGGGCGCCAGCACCGATCACAAGCAGTCGCGAGGCATCGTCGCGGGCGAGGTAGGATGCCGCCAGCGCCGAAGCACAAGCCGTGCGCCACTGAGTCAGGCGCTGGCCGTCGATCAAGGCTTCCGGTTCGCCGGTGCTGCCGTTGAGCAGGAGATAAAGCCCCATCACGGCGGGCTTGCCGATGGCGTTGTTGTCAGGCGAGACGGTGACGATCTTGACGCCGATATGGCCACCGGAAGACGTGCCGGCGGCGTTGAAATCGGTCCATGCCGGCATCAGCAGCAGGGTCGAGGCCTCGCCGTCGGGCCGTTCGACCGCGTGATGATGCCTGACGGGCTGCACCGCCCCGTCACGGAAAGCCGCGCGCAACGTCTCGACCAATCCGGGAAAGGTCAGCGCACGGTCGACCTCGGCGGCCGAAATGGTCAGCATGAAAAGCTCCGTGGGAAGAAAGGCGCCGGCAGGTCGCTCAATTGGTCGGCTTTGGCAATGCCGATCCCTGGGCCGATCCCTGGGCCGAGCCGTGGGTCGGTCCCGGTGTTGCCGACGGAGTGCGACTGATTGCCTGCCGCAGGTTTTCCGCCTCGACGCCGCGCTGGCGCGCCAGCTTGCGGTAGCGGCCCTGCTTGACCCAGGTTGCCAAGCTGCCGACGATCATGCCGATGGCGAGCGCCAGGAACAGGAAAATGAACAGCGGCAAGGTGAGCGTCAGCTTCGGATTGCCGGGATTGAACGGATCCAGGGTGAAGGCGACGAGTTCGCGGTTGGCGACGGCAAGCGCGACCAGGATGATCGCCAGGGGTACGAAGACCACGATGAGCATGAAGCGATTGAGCATGATTTCTTCCGTGCAAGCGGGCCGGACAAGGCCGTCTGGCGCTGACGCCGCGCCTACTTGCCGCCGTTCAGCCTTTCACGCAGTTCCTTGCCGGTCTTGAAGAACGGCACCCATTTCTCCTCGACCTCGACGGATTCGCCGGTGCGCGGGTTGCGGCCGGTGCGGGCGGGGCGGTTTTTCACCGAAAAAGCACCGAAGCCACGCAGCTCGACCCGGTTGCCTTCGGCAAGGGCGTCGGTGATCTCATCGAAGATCGCGCCGACGATGTTTTCGACGTCGCGCAGGAAAAGATGCGGATTGCGCGTGGCAATAATCTGCACAAGTTCGGACTTGATCATCAGACGGGTCCCCGTGAAAGCAGTTCGGTCAAAATTATGAGGATGATTTTATTGGCTTTTTCAGCTGTCCCAAACGGCGCTCAAGGGTGCCAGACGGAAACGAGGCCGTCAAGAAACAAGCGGTCGGCCCCAAGTTCGTGGATGACATCACCGCTGTAATCCGGCAGGCCGAGGGCGCTGCCGATCGTTTTCATCATGGCTTTTGACCACAGGAAACTCCCGCGCCGTTCCGTGTCCTTCCACTCGACCACCTTGAGCTTGGCGTCGACCCCCTTGGTCGCCAGCCAGTCGATCGCCTCGGTCTCGCCACCGACGGCGTCGATCAATCCGTTGGAAACACCCTGGCGGCCGGTGAAGATCGACCCGTCGGCGAGCGCCAGCGCCTGTTCGTGCGTCATCTTGCGGCGCTCGGCGACGATGCCGACAAACCAGTCGTAGCTGTCGAGGATAAGCTTGCGGACCATGGCGCGTTCGTCGTCATTGGTCGGCTTGAAGGGAGAGGGGGAAGCCTTGAGCGGCGAGGATTTCACTTCCTCCAGCTTGACGCCGAGCTTGTCCATCAGGCCGCTGACGTCAGGGTACTGGATCAGCACGCCGATCGAGCCGACGATCGAGGTCTTGCGGGCTACGATGTGATCGGCCGCACTGGCAATCATATAGCCCGCCGATGCGGCGAGCGTGCCGACTTCCGCCACCACTGGCTTGTCGGCGGCCAGCTTGCGCACTTCCTCGTAGATCGATTCGCCACCGACGGTGGTGCCGCCGGGTGAATCGATCGCCAGGATCACGCCTTTCACCTTCGACGACTCGCGGATGTTCTCCAGCCGCTTGATCAGTTCCTCGTCCTCGGTGATGGTGCCTTCGATCCTGACCTTGGCGATATGGTCGACGGCCGAGCCGCCGAGATCGTCGCCGTAGAGCCAGGCCGACAGCGCAATCACCCCGAGTGCCACGATGCCGATGGCCACAACACGCCAGAATGTCAGCTTGCGCCGCAAGCGGCGGCGGTCGATCAGGTCGTCGGCTCTCAATGCCATGGTCAGCCTCACAATCGGCGGGAAGAGACGCTTTTAGACCATGATGTCCTTATCGGGAAGCAGTTCCGTCTTCGGCAATCCCAACGCTGTCTGTTTTGTGACTGGCCTGCGCAAGGGACGCAAGGTAAGGGGAGAGACGGCAGTGATGAAAAAACGGCGCAAGGACGTGCATTTCTGCTATGAAGTATCGGTTGTTGTGCTGACCTCGTTTTCGTTTGTACAACCACAGTTGTCACATTTTTGCGGTTTTCATGGGCTTGTGCTTGCTTGAAGGCGCCGGCCCCCCACCTATAGGCGGTGCTCCCTGGCGGGCAGGGGTCTAGAAGAAAGCAGTCATGTTAGCGCGATCGAATGAACCGACCAGCCCCGAGATGGAGTTGGCTCCCCCGGCGGATGGCTGGACGCGGGGCGAGGCGTTCGACCGCGCCCAGCGTCATTCGCGCCGCGTGCGTGTGCTCAAATTCGCCGTGCCCCTGGCCGCGGCGCTGATCGCCGTCGCCTTCCCGGTCTATTCCTATCTGGCCGCACCCGTCTCCGTCGCGGTGCAGGCGGACGGCACCGCTTTTTCCAACGGCAAGCTGGTGATGGCCAATCCCAAGCTCAACGGTTTCACCAAGCAGAAGCAGCCCTATTCCATGACGGCCCTGCGGGCGATCCAGGACGTCAGCACGCAAGGCATCATCGAGCTCGAAGGCATAGACGCCAAAGTGCCGGTCGGGCCTGACAATGTGGCTGCGGTCAAAGCGTCGCGCGGTACCTACGATCGCGACGGCAACACGATGAAGTTGAACAGCGACGTCGTGATCACCACGACCGACGGCATGCAAGCCAAGTTCAAATCGGTCTTCCTCGACATGGGCAAAGGCACTATGAAGACGGATGATCCCGTCGATGTCAGCCGTGGCGGGTCACAGATCACAGCGAATTCCCTGACGGTCCAGGACAATGGCAAGGTCCTGGTGTTCGAGAACAGGGTGCGCGTCAACATCGATCCCGCCGCTCTGAAGGCGGCTGAGGCAAAGGGCGAAGAAGCGAATGTGGCTCAATAGTTCGACACGGCTTGCGGCCGCAACTTCGGCGATGCTCCTGCTGGGCCTGGTGCCGTCGCTGGCACAGTCCGGCGCCACCAGTCAGGTGTCGGGCCTGAAACTGGCGGGCGACAAGCCGATCCAGATCGAAAGCGACAAGCTGGAAGTCCGGCAGGCCGAGAATGTCGCCATCTTCACGGGCAATGTCACCGTCGTCCAAGGGCCGACGCTGATGAAGGCCGGCAAGATGATGGTCTATTACATCAAGGATCCCAATGCCGCGGCCAAGGGCACGGAAGCCGCCGGCGCGGCGATGACCGGCTCGGCCAACATCGACCATCTGGAGATCTCCGACAAGGTCTACATCAAGTCGGATCAGCAGGTCGCGACCGGCGATCAGGGCAGCTTCGACATGAAGAGCCAGGTGCTGGTGCTTTCGGGCAAGAAGGTCGTTCTGTCTCAGAACGACAACGTCCTGGTCGGCTGCAAGCTCACCGTGCAGATGAAAAGCGGGCTGGCCCAGGTTGATCCATGCGCTGGCCAACGTGTCCAGATGTCGATCACCCCGCCGCCGAAGTCGGATGCGCCGAAATCCGGAGCGACGAACCCCTGATGGCCAGCCTGTCATCGCTGACGGCGCGTCTTCCGGGACGAGCCGCGGCTAAGGTTTCGGCTCCGGCCACGATCACCGTCGACAAGACGAAGTTCAAGGG
Source organism: Mesorhizobium sp. 113-3-9 (assembly GCF_016756515.1). NCBI lineage: Bacteria > Pseudomonadati > Pseudomonadota > Alphaproteobacteria > Hyphomicrobiales > Phyllobacteriaceae > Mesorhizobium > Mesorhizobium sp. 113-3-9. Next base: position 2,105,260 of record NZ_AP023246.1, read on the forward strand.
AACCTTGATCGCCAAGGGGCTGACCAAGAGCTACAAGGGCCGCAAGGTGGTCAGTGGCGTCACGCTTGGCGTGCGTGCCGGCGAAGCCGTCGGGCTGCTCGGCCCCAATGGCGCCGGCAAGACGACCTGTTTCTACATGGTCACTGGCCTTGTGCCGGTGGATGAAGGCACGATCGAGATCGACGGCTTCGACGTCACCTCGATGCCGATGTACCGCCGTGCGCGCCTCGGCATCGGCTATCTGCCGCAGGAGGCGTCGATCTTCCGCGGCCTCAACGTCGAACAGAATATCCGTGCCGTGCTCGAAGTGGTCGAAAAGGACCGCAAGGTGCGCGAGCGCAATCTCGACGAACTGCTCGAGGAGTTCCACATCAGCCATCTGCGCAAGGCGCCATCCATGTCGCTTTCCGGCGGCGAGAGGCGGCGCCTGGAGATCGCGCGTGCGCTGGCGACGCGCCCGGCCTACATGCTGCTCGATGAGCCCTTTGCCGGCATCGATCCGATCGCCGTCGCCGATATCCAGCAACTGGTCCGCCACCTGACGGCGCGCGGCATCGGTGTCCTCATCACCGACCATAATGTACGCGAGACGCTCGGTCTGATCGACCGCGCCTACATCATCCACGCCGGCCAGGTGCTGACCCATGGCCGCGCCGACGAAGTGGTGGCGAACCCGGATGTGCGGCGGCTTTATCTCGGCGAGGGTTTTACACTCTGACATTTCCCGCGCAATTCGGGACGGGAAGCCCTGACGCGGTTTTCCGTCCGGAATTGCCTTGGGCGTGAAATTTGTTTCCTGACACGATTTTTTGCGCTTGAGAGCCTGATTTTCGGTGATTTTGCTCCGGCATAACGCTCCGGTAAGCGGCTTTTGCTAGCTTTGCCTTGACAAGCAAAAGCCGGGCCAGTTTCTATGGCCGGCCGTGAAATTCATTCCGGGCGTCCGGACGCGTAGAGGAGGCGTTTGAAACCGAACCATGGCGTTGGCGGCGAAACTACAGCTCCGACAGTCGCAGTCGCTGGTGATGACGCCGCAGCTGATGCAGTCGATTCGGCTGCTGCAGTTCACCCATGTCGAGCTCGAGCACTTCATCGACGAGGAAATCGAGCGCAACCCGCTTCTGGAGCGCGCCGAGCCGCAGGACGACGCCGCGAGCGACCAGGCGCAGAAGATCGACGCGGAGCCGCAAGCGGCCGGCGACGGCGACTGGTTCGAGAAGGAGGCGGGATGGAGCGCCGAGGCGATTTCGGAAAAACTCGACACGTCGCTGGAAAACCTGTTTCCCGATGATCCCGGCACCAGCGAGCGGCTCGGGCCTGACCTGACGGCGCAATGGAAGTCGGCTTCGGGCAGTGGCGGCGGCTCGTCGTCCGAGGGGCTCGACGCCGGCGACATGGCGGCGAGCGCCATCACCTTGCGCGACCATGTCGGCGAGCAGGTGGCACTGGCCTTTGCCGATCCCGCGGCGCGGCTGATCGCAGCCGAACTCGCCGATGGCCTCGACGAGACCGGCTATGTCAGGGTCGATCTCGCGGAGATCGCCACGCGCCTGGGCACTGACACTGCGAGCGTGGCCAAGGTGCTGGCGGTGTGCCAGACTTTCGAACCAGCGGGCCTGTTCGCCCGCGACCTTGCCGAATGCCTTTCGCTGCAGCTTGCGGTGCGCGACCGCCTCGACCCCGCGATGAAGGCCCTGGTCGCCAATCTGGAGCTCCTGGCGCGGCGCGATTTCCAGACGCTGAAGCGGATCTGCGGCGTCGACGAGGAGGATTTGCTCGACATGCTGGCCGAGATCCGGGCCCTCGATCCGCGCCCGGGCATGGCGTTTTCTGGCGGTGCGAGCGACGCCATCGTCGCCGATGTCGAGGTGCGCGCGGCCAATGACGGGAGCTGGACCGTCGAACTCAACGCCGAAACGCTGCCGCGCGTGCTGGTCGACCATATCTATTTCGCCCAGGTGTCGCCGCATGCGAAGAACCAGGCGGAAAAGGATTTCCTCGCCGAGTGCCTGCAAAACGCCAACTGGCTGACGCGCAGCCTCGACCAGCGGGCAAAGACGATCCTCAAAGTAGCCTCGGAAATCGTGCGCCAGCAGGATGCGTTCCTGGTCCATGGCGTGCGCCAGCTGAAGCCGCTCAATTTGCGCACGGTGGCCGACGCCATAGGCATGCACGAATCGACCGTCAGCCGCGTCACCGCCAACAAATACATGCTGACCCCGCGCGGCGTGTTCGAGTTGCGTTATTTCTTCACCGCCTCGATCGCCGCGTCGGGCGGCGGCGACGCGCATTCCTCGGAAGCGGTACGGGACCGCATCAAGCAGCTGATCGACGAGGAGAAACCGGTCGACGTTCTGTCCGACGACGCGATCGTCGACATGCTCCGGGAAAGCGGCGTCGATATCGCTCGGCGCACGGTCGCCAAGTACCGGGAAGGCATGAATATTCCGTCTTCCGTGCAGCGCCGGCGCGAAAAGCGGGCACTCGCCAGCGCCGGCCGCTAAGGCAATTCCAGGAAAAGTGTAAAGCGGTTTTCCCACAGGAATCGCGTCAAGGCAAAGAGGTGGAGCGGCTCGGCGTTTCCGTGAAACGATGAACCGCTCCATGCGCTCCTGATTTCCACAGCTTTCGAGCTTCATTGACAAGCCCTGGGGAAGTGGCTAGAAGCCCGCCCGCATGAGACGGGCCCGATGCCCGCTAGCGGATGGTCCGTCACGACAATGGCCTCGGGACGGTCAAAAAGGCGGCTTGTGATCAACCGGAAAGTTCGGATTTAAATCGGCGCCAGTGACGCCGCAAAGCTTGTGCGCACGGACCACAAGTATAAACTCAGGCCAGTTTGAAGCCTGAGCAAGGAAGGTCAGTTTTCAGATGAATCTGCGCATATCGGGAAAACACATGGATATCGGCGATGCGTTCCGCACGCGCATCAACGATCGTGTCGGCGAAGCGATCGGCAAATATTTCGATCGCGGCTTTGCGGGACACGTCACCGTCATCAAATCGGGCTCGCGCTATTCGGCGGATTGCATGATCCGGCTGGATTCCGGCGCCTCGCTGCAGGCTACCGGCGACGCCCAGGATCCGACGCTCGCCTTCGAGGCCGCGGCCGACCGGCTGGAGACCCGGCTTCGGCGCTACAAGCGCCGTCTCAAATCGCACAATTCAGGCAATGGCAATGGTGAGTTGACCGACATCGCCTATACGGTGATGGCGCCGCTCGCCGATGACGACGAGGAAATCCCGGAGGATTTCGCGCCGGCCATCGTCGCCGAATCGACCATGACGCTGAAGACCATGTCGGTGGCCTCGGCGGTCATCGAGCTCGATACCAAGGACAGTCCGGTGTTCGTTTTCCGAAACGCCGGAACCGACCATCTCAATATCGTCTATCGCCGGCCCGACGGAAACATTGGCTGGATCGACCCGTCCACGACCAAGGTCGCGCAGGGATAAAAGCCAGCCGCACGAGGGGTGGGGACTGGCGACGGCAGGCGAACAAGGGATTTTCAAGCATGGATCTGAGCGATCTTATCAGCGTTCCGGCGATTTTGCCGGCGTTGAAGGCGAACTCCAAGAAGCAGCTTCTGCAATTGCTGTCCGAACGGGCGGCGGCGATTTCGGGTATTCCGGAGCGGGAAGTGTTCGACACCATCCTGCAGCGCGAACGGCTGGGCTCGACCGGCGTCGGCAACGGCATCGCCATTCCGCATGGCAAGCTCGCCGGCGTGAAGCGCATCGCCGGTGTCTTCGCCCGGCTGGAAACGCCTGTCGATTTCGAGTCGCTGGATGACCAGCCTGTCGATCTGGTGTTTCTGCTCCTGGCGCCGGAAGGGGCGGGCGCCGATCATCTCAAGGCCCTGTCGCGCATCGCCCGCGTGCTGCGTGACGCCGACACGGTCGCCAAGATCAGGGGGACGCGCGACGCCACGGCGATCCACGCGCTTTTGTCGGACACGCAGGCCTCGCACGCGGCCTGAAGCTTTTTAATGGAATCTCCAAGGGCCGCCGTGAGCGGCCCTTTTCGTTTCAGTCAATCGCCCTGGTGAATGGCGCTTAGTGAATGGCGACGGTGGTCAGGTCGTTTTCCATGGCACCGGCCAGTGCGCGGTCACGCGCATCGGAAAGCAGGATCGGCTGACCGTTGGCGGAAAACAGCGCCCACAGTTCCAGGCCGGGCGCGATTTCACCGATGTTCGGGAAGCGGCCGAGCAGGTCGTCGCTCGAGACCTTGCGCAGATAAGCGACCGAGCCTTCGCCGAGATGGGCGAATTCACCGCTGGTCATGGTGATATTCTCTTCAGTTCTGGTCATTTCAAGCCTCCTTGGCGCGAGGACGCCGCTCAAGGCCATCCCGCATGAGAGCCATCGGTAAAGATCAGTCTTTCACCGATATGTTTATTTTCCGTACCAGCCGTTCGGACTCAGGCCGATCGAGGTCGATCGACAAAAGGCCGTTCTTCAGCTCCGCCGCGATCACCCGCATGCCGTCGGCCAGCACGAAACAGCGCTGGAACTGGCGCGCGGCGATGCCGCGATGAAGGAATTCGCGCTCGGTGTCGTCGGTCTGACGGCCGCGCACGACCAACTGGTTTTCCTCCGTTGTCACATCGAGGTCGCTTTCGGCGAAACCGGCGACGGCGAGCGTGATGCGCAGCCTTTCGGCCTTGCCGTCTGTGCCGCTGAGGCGCTCGATGTTGTACGGAGGGTAGCTGTCACCAGATTTCGCCAAGCGCTCCAAGGTCTTTTCCATGGCATCGAAACCAAGGAGAAGCGGGCTGGAGAAAGGCGTCATTCGGCTCATGTTACACTGTCCTCTCAAGAGCGACATAAACTGGAAAAACCCGGATGGCATTTTTCCCGATGCTCTTGATATGGTCCGCCCCGCGACCAAGTTCAAGCCACCAGAAGACCCGCCCAAAAAGACCAGGCCTTGGACTCACAGGAATAATCGAGATGGCGCTTGAAGCGACGCGCGGATGCAGGGAGAAGCGCTGGGGCCGGGACCGTTCCCGGTCGGTCGCTTCGGCAGCTTGCAGCCGGTTCGGCGCCCTTCACGCGTGCGATCGGTCCGGTGAGCTCACGGCTACCCAAACAAGGAATTGAAATGCCCCAACCACGCAAGATCATCATCGACACCGACCCCGGTCAGGACGATGCCGTCGCCATTCTGCTGGCACTTGGCAGCAGCGAATTGGAGATCGTCGGCATCACCGCCGTTGCCGGCAACGTGCCGCTGAAGCTCACCGAAAAGAATGCCCGCAAGATCTGCGAACTGGCCGGCCGGCCCGATATCAAGGTCTATGCCGGGGCCATCCGCCCCCTGGCGCGCCAACTGGTCACCGCCGAGGAAGTGCATGGCAAGACAGGCCTCAACGGGCCGCAATTGCCCGAACCCACGATGCAGCTGCAGGAGCAGTATGCCGTCGACTTCATCGTCGAGACGCTGATGGAGGAAGAGAGCGGCACCATCACGCTCTGCCCGCTCGGGCCGTTGACCAACATCGCGCTGGCGCTGATCCGCGAACCGCGCATCGCCCCGCGCATCAAGGAAATCGTGCTGATGGGCGGCGGCTTCTTCGAGGGCGGCAACGTCACTCCGGCGGCCGAATTCAACATTTATGTCGATCCGCAGGCCGCCGATCTGGTGTTCAAGTCCGGCATCCCGATCGTGATGATGCCGCTCGACGTCACCCACAAGGCGCTGACCACCGCCAAGCGCACGCAGGCCTTCCGCAAGCTCGGCACCAAGGTCGGTACGGCTACCGCCGAGATGCTGGAATTCTTCGAACGCTACGACGAGGGCAAGTACGGCACCGATGGCGGCCCGCTGCACGATCCCTGTGTCATCGCCTATCTGTTGAAGCCGGACCTGTTCAAAGGCCGCAACTGCAATGTCAGCGTGGAAACCACCTCCGAGCTGACGATGGGCATGACCGTGATCGACTGGTGGGGCGTGACCAAGCGGGAAAAGAACGCCATGGTGATGCGCGACATCGATCATGACGGCTTCTTCGCGCTGCTGGTGGAGAGGCTGGGCCGGCTGTGAAAACTTCCTTCTCCCCGTTCACGGGGAGAAGGCCCCGGCAGGGAGATGAGGGCCGGCGCAAACGTCGATATTGCGCCTGCATCCTCAGCGCTGCCCCTCACCCGATCGCTTCGCGACCACCCTTTCCCCGTGAACGGGGCGAGGGAAGGGGCGCCGTTACTTCGACCTCGAAAACGCCAGCCACAGGCCGCCGCCGACCAGGAAGCTGCCGCTGATCCGGGACATGAGCTTGATGCGGCTGGCCGACAGCAGGCGCCCGGCGCGACCGGCGGCGAGTGCATAGGTCGAATCCGACATGGCGGCGAAGATCATGGCGGTGAGGCCCATGACGACGATCTGCAGCGAGTAGTTGCCTTGCGGCGCGATGAACTGCGGAAAGAAGGCGCCAAAGAACACCAGCGTCTTGGGATTGCTGAGCGCCACCAGCAGGCCCTGCAGGAAGAAACCGCCACGCGGCTTCCGCGCCGTTCCATCGGCATTCAGCGTGCCCTTGGAGCGGAACATCTGCACGCCCATCCAGATCAGGTAGGCGGCGCCGATCAGCCTGACCCATTCGAACCAGTGGCCCATGCCCGCGATCAGCGTGTTGAGGCCGATGCCGACAATGGCGATCATGATGGCAAGGCCAGCCTGCGTGCCGGCGACATTGGCGAGACCGGCGCGGGTTCCGTGGCGGATGCTGTTGGCGATGATCAGCGTGACCGTCGGACCGGGAACCAGGATGATGACGATGCAAGCGAGAACATAGGCGGCGTAGAGTTCCAGCGACATGGCTTTTCCCTTGGAATGCCGCTGACGCGGCGCGACTGGGGACAATCAATGCATGACGACAGCCTCCGCGCAAGACATGGGCGAAGTGGTGCGTTGTTGCACGCGGGTCAGGCGCCAACCTGCCAGGGTAGCGTCGCCTCATAGGCAGCCGCGGCCTTCAGCACCGCGAGGTCGCCGCGCGGCCGGCCGATCAGCTGCATGCCCATTGGCCGGCCCTTTTCGTCGAAGCCGACCGGCACGTTGACCGCCGGGCAGCCGCCCAGCGTGGCGAAGGCGGAAACCTGCATCCAGCGGTGATAGCTGTCCATCGGCCGTCCGGCGACCTTGCTTGGCCAGTGCGTGGTGACATCGAAGGGAAAGACCTGCGCCGTCGGCAGCGCGATGAGATCGAAGCGGTCGAAGATCGACAGCAGCGTGCGATGCCAGGAAGTGCGGATGACCGAGGCCGCGCGGATCTGCGGCGCCGTCAGCCGCATTGCGTTCTCGATTTCCCATATGGCTTCCGGCTTCAGCAGGCCGCGATTGGAGGGGTCGTCGTAGTGGGCCTGTAGGGCGCAGCCGCTGCTGGCCTGGCGCAGCGTCACGAAGGCCTGCCACAGCGCCTCGAAGTCAAAATCGGGTAGCAGGGGTTCAATCACGAAGGACTGGCCCGCGAGCCGGCCGAGCGCTGCCTCGCACAGTTCGAGGATGCCGGGTTCGACCGGCAAATGGCCGCCGAGGTCGCCGAGCCAGGCGACGCGACCGCCAGTCGAGGGCGTTGCGAGCCCTTCGAGGAACGAGCCCGGTTTCTCATAGGACAGTGGTGCCTGCGGATGATAACCCGCCTGCACGTCGAGCAGCAGAGCCATGTCGGCGACATTGCGGCCCATCGGACCCTCGACGCCCATCTGCGCATGGAAGACCTCGAAATCCGGCCCGGCAGGCACGAGCCCCTGCGACGGGCGGAAGCCGTAGACATTGTTCCAGGCGGCCGGGTTGCGCAGCGAGCCGCCGAAGTCGCTACCGTCGGCGACGGGCACCATGTCGAGCGCCAGTGCCACCGCCGCGCCGCCGCTCGACCCGCCGGCGGTGAGCGCCGGATCGAAAGCGTTCAGCGTCGGTCCAAAAACGTTGTTGTAGGTGTTGGAGCCAAGTCCGAATTCGGGGACATTGGTCTTGCCGATGATGATGGCGCCGGCATCGCGGATGCGCTCGACGAAGAAATCGTCTTCCTGAGGCACGAAATCGGCGAAGATCGGCGAGCCGAAGGAGGTCCTGAGCCCAGTGGTCGAGGCAAGGTCCTTGATGGCGATCGGCAAGCCGAAGAGCGTTCCGGTTTCGCTCGCCTGCCTGCTATCGGCAGCATCCGCCTCGCGCAGGATGTCGCCGCGATCGCGCAGTGAGACGATGGCGTTGACCAGCGGGTTGACCGCTTCGATGCGGTCGAGGAAGGCCGTCACCACCTCACGTACCGAAAGCTTCCTGTGGCGGATCGCGTCGGCCAGTTCGACAGCGGACAGGCGGCAGATGTCGCCGGCCGGCGGCACGGCATGTTTGGTCCGGGGGCGCATCATCTCAGATGACTTTCTGCAAGGCCTGATCGACATCCCTGGCCAGCGGGATCGCCGGTTGGGCGCCCGGCTTCAGGCAGGCCAGCGAGCCAGCCGTACCGGCGCGCGCCAGTGCCTTTTCGAGCGTGAGGCCGGACGACAGGCCGGCAGCGAAATAACCGCAGAAGGTGTCACCGGCGCCGACCGTGTCGACAGGAGTGATCTTCATGGCCGCAACGGTCAGGAAGTCGGTCGGCGTCGCCGCCATGACGCCGTCGCCGCCGAGCGTGACGACGATGGTGCGGCCGGTTTTCGCGGCGAAGTCGCGCATGCGTGCCGCACGGTCGCGGCCGTTCAGCGCCAGCGCCTCGCCATAAAGGTCGAACTCGGTCTCGTTGGCGACGGCATAATCGGCCTTGCCGAGGAAAGCCGCCGCGTCGCCCTGGAAAGGAGCGGTGTTGAGCACGGTGATGGCGCCGACCGCCCGTGCCTGGTCGAGCGCGGCATCGACGGTCGCCAGCGGGATCTCGTGCTGGAGCAGCACGACGTCGCTCTTTTTCAGGAAGGCCTTGGAAAGGTCGCCCGGCACCACGGAAGCATTGGCGCCGGGGACCACGGCGATGATGTTCTCGCCGTCGTCACCGACCATGATCAGCGCCGTTCCGGTCGAGGCAAAGGTTTCGCCCACGCCCGAGAGGTCGACCTTGGCCTCGCGCAGCAATGCCAGCGCCTCTCCGGCGAAACTGTCCTTGCCGACGGCGCCGACCATGCGCACCGGGGCACCGGCGCGTGCGGCGGCCAGCGCCTGGTTGGCGCCCTTGCCGCCGGGCGCCGTGGCGAAACCGGAGCCGCTCACCGTTTCGCCGGGGCTCGGCAGGCGGTCGACTTTGGCGATAAGGTCGAGGTTGATCGAGCCGATGACGATAATCAAGCAAGGCCTCCTGCCAGCATGAATTCAAGGTTCTGGAACGTCCACGGCGCGTGGGGGCGAAGACGGGCCGTTCCATCGCGCGGGAAGCTAACCTGTAAGGTCGCGGCTTGCCAGACCGCGCGAATGGTCCAGCTCGCTTTGTGGTATCGTGGCCTATTCACAACGCACGGTGACGGTGCCCTGATAGCTGCCGGCGGGAAAGATACCGCTCGATTTGGTGGCGATGAGGTCGATCTGCATGGCGTGGGTGCCATTGACAAGCTTCTGCGGCACACTTCCGTTGATGTCGGCTCCCGAGCCGTCGAGGCGGAAGACCGAGGCGAAGGTCACGTTTGTGCCGCCGCCGCTCGGCGCGGACGAGAACGCGGCCGGCGCCGGCGCCGAAACCGAATAGCAGTCCAGCAGATTGAGCAGGGAGCACACCAGGGAGCTTGCCACCACGGTGGCGCTGGCGCTCGATCCGCCTGCCTGCTTGGAACTCAGTATACTGATGGCGGGATTTGCGGCCATCGTTCCCGATGCCCCGACCATGATGGTGCAGGTGCCGATGATTGCCGCCGACACAGGCTGGCTGAAGCCGGCAAGTGCCGCCACCGCAAGCAGCGCGCGGTTATTTCTTCTTCTTTTTCTTGCCATCGCCATTTCCGGTCCTGAGGCTCCAGCCTTCATTGGCCCATCCGGGTGATGCGGCCGCAGAACCGGGAGCAGGAGCGCCCGCGGCCACGCTGGCCGTCTGGCCGTCGCCGCCGAGACCCATCTTGAGCAGCTTCAGCTCCAGTTGCAGGCGCTGGACCTCAAGTTCGTAGAGCCGGCTGCAGTCGAGACGCTTCGGCGTACGCCCGATCGGGATCACCACCCGGCCGTAGGTGGCGACACCGTTGTCCGTCTGGTTGTTGCCTCTGATAACGCCGAGATCGACATAGGCACCGGAACCGGAAACGGCGGAGCGGCAAGTGGTGCCGTCCGCGGCATGGACCTCGTCCTGGCCCTGGGGCAAGGTGACACCGGGCAAATTGAAGCCGTTCTCGTTCTGATTGAGATTGTAGATCTGGTCCTGGGCCAGGGTTGGAACCGTGTTTGTGACTGCAACCGCGAGCGCCAGCGTCAGGATTTGCGGTGCCCAAAAAACTTTCCGCATATCTGTGCCCTTATCTGCGTCTGTTGATTGGGAAAGGGGATGCTTTCGGTGCAGATACGCACTTTACGCTCGGCAGCGCCGCCGAAGGGCACGACCACGAGGACAGGACGGGAAGCCTGGGAACCCAGCTGGAACACACTTGGAGAGATCCTGGCGTCCACTGGCTGAAAATCCTGGTCGTAGACATGGATTTCGACCCTGATCTTCTGATCGTATGGATTGGCCGGGAAGACGCGAACCGCGAAGGCATCGGTGAAACTGTTGACCTCACCGCGCATGGGCGACATCGACTGAGCCTTGGCGGCAATAGGCGCCAGCCCGACGGCCAGGGCCGTCGCCAGGTTTCGTGCATGTTTCAAGACCCTCTCCCTCGCGACGGCGCTATTCGCAGCGCAGCGTTACCGTTGCCTGGTAGTTTCCGTTGGCGAAGCGGTTGCTGCCGCCCTTGGTGCCGGCGAGATGGACCGAGACAAGGTCGGCGCCGGGTGTGCTGATGGGGGTCGCCGAGCCGGTCTCGACGATGGAGTGCGCACCGGCGGAGGAATAGGTTGGTGTCCAGGTGGTCGATGTCGTGTCGGCCGACGGCACCGTCGTGGTGGTAACCGGGTCGACGCTCAGCGACACGCCGCCTGTCGTCGTCAGCGTGACGGTTCCGGCAGAGCCGCCGCTGTTGTGGGAACTCAGCGACTGGAGGTCGGGGCTCACCGTCATCGTGCCGTTGGTGGCAATGACGAGCGTGCAGGTCGGAGTGATCGTGCCATTGAAAATGACATTTTGCGTTGTGGCCATTGCGGCCTGGTCCAGGCACGCGGCCAGCAAGGCTGCACCGAAGGCGGTGCGCAACAATTTCATCGAGACCTCCTGCCAAGTCGGATCAACCCGAAGTGATAGGAGTCATGATCGCTTTATCGTTTTCCGGCGAAAACCGGAAAAACGATATTTCACGACGACACTTGCCCTGCCTCCCAGCCCAGGATGGCGCGCTTGCGGGTCAGGCCCCAGTGATAGCCGGTGAGATCGCCGGACTTGCCGATGGCGCGATGGCAAGGCACCACGAAGGAGAGCGGGTTGGCGCCATTGGCGGCACCGACCGCGCGGCTGGCGCTCGGCGCGCCGATGCTGGCGGCGATCGAGGAATAGGTCCGGGCCTTGCCCATCGGAATCCGCAGCAGCGCCTCCCAGACCCGGACCTGGAAGTCGGTGCCGATCATGACGACATGCAGCGGCTGGTCGGGCCGCCACAATGTCGGATCGAAGATGCGCGCGGCGTAAGGGCCGGTCGCGGCCATGTCCTCGACATAGACGGCGTTGGGCCAGCGGCTGGACATGTCGGCGAAAGACGCACGTTCCTCGCCCGGGTCGCTGAAGGCGAGGCCGGCAAGGCCACGGTCGGTGGCCATGATCAGGGCGGTGCCGAAAGGCGAGGGGTGATAGCCGTAGCGGATGGTGAGGCCGGCGCCGCGCGTCTTGTAGTCGCCCGGCGACATGGCCTCGTGGGTGACAAACAGGTCATGCAGCCGGCCGGGGCCGGACATGCCCAGTTCGAACGAGGTTTCGAGCAGCGGCATGCCGGAATCGAGCAGCCGGCGGGCGTGGTCGAGGGTCACCGCCTGCAGGAAGGCTTTTGGCGACAGGCCGGCCCAGCGGGTGAAGAGTTTTTGCAGGCCTGTCGGCGTCTCCCCGACCTCTTCCGCAAGCTCCTCGAGCGAGGGCTGGTCGCGATAGTCGAGGCTGATCTTCTCGATGGCGCGGCGCACGATCTCGTAGTCGCTGCCTTGCGGTGTGATGTCCTTCTTGAGGACTGCTGTGTGTGTGCTCATCGAATGATCTCCTTGGCCAGGAATATCGCCCCTTGGGGCGGCGACCGCCACCCGAAACTTGCCTTCTTGCCGCGCATGCCCAGATAGATTCGGGGCTCGTGTCCAGGAGTCGCTCATGGCTGGCCAGAAAGTGCACCTGACCGGGGCAAAGGAAACCTTGCTGATGACGCTCTACGGCAAGGCGCTGGAGAGCCGGCTGCCCCATTCACTGCTTGCGGATCATTTCGCCGACGAGGCGGTGCGCAAGATCGACTATGATTTCTCCAGGCTCAAGGTCGATGAGAATCTCGGCATCGGCCTGGCGATCCGGGCCAAGACACTGGATGTCCGCGTTGAGGACTTCCTGGCCAGAAATCCCGGTGCCATCGTGCTGCATCTGGGTTGCGGGCTCGATACGCGCGTCTTCCGTGTCGATCCACCGCCAGGCGTCGACTGGTTCGACGTCGACTATCCCCAGGTCATCGAACTCAGGCGCAAGCTCTACCCGTCCCGCGACCATTACCATCTCATCGCTTCGTCGGTGACCGAACCCGGCTGGCTGGCCGAGGTGCCGCGCAACCGCCCGGCCATCGTGGTGGCGGAAGGGCTGACGCCCTATCTCCCCGCCGACGAGGGGTTGCGCCTGGTTTCGCGGCTTGTCTCGCATCTTGCCGGCGGCGAGCTGATGTTCGACGCCTACAGCCGTTTCGGCCTGACGCTGCTTCGCCTCAATCCGACCATCAAGGTCACGGGTGCCGAGGTCCACTGGGCGATCGACGATCCGCACGAGCTGGAACTGGCGGTTCCGAAACTGCGGTTCGTCGAGGATATTTCCGCCTACAAGCCTGAACACGCCGCCCGCATGGGCTGGTCCGCCAAGCTGTTCGTTCGCCTGTGGAAACACATTCCGGCGCTGCGAAAGGTAGGCAGGCTTCTGCGCTATCGCTTCTAGATTCACCGCGCCTTTGCGGTCGCCAATGCGCGCGAAAAGGCGGTGGCAAAGCTCTCGCGGGAATCAGGATCGAGAAAGCCGCCGATCGGCACGTTCTGGCCTTGCGCTTCCACGATCATCTTGGTGATGCCGATCTCGGCGTGACGGGCGACCGAAAATCGTGCCCAGAACGGATTGAAGCGATGAGCTTCCGATTTTCCCGAAGGGGCCGTCTTGCGGATGTCGAGGCTCGTGCGGGACACCGACACCTCCTCGCGGGCGCGGGCGGCCCGATAATTGGCGCGGAAGGCGATGTAAACGGCGACCACGTCGAGGCCGAAGAAGCCGAACACCGGCCATGCACCACGCGACAGGAAAAACGCGCCTGTCACCAGCCAGCCGAACAGCAGCGCGCCCATCAGGACCAGAAAGCCCGTCCTGCCCAGCGACCGGTGTGGGGTCAGCAATGCGTGAAAGAAGGGCTCGTCAGCCTGGAACGAGGCGTTTGTGTCGCTCATGACAGGATATTATAGGAGGGAAATGGCGAGCCCCAAGTCCAAAGATTCTACCATGCCCGAAAAAAAGCTGCCGGCCGGACGACGTGACGGATCGAACGCCAAGCCGCGTCCACGGCCCGCGCGGCGGACGTCACGCTATACGCCGGCGGAAGTGCATGAGATATTCCGGCGCTTTTCTGTCCAGCGGCCGGAGCCGAAGGGCGAGCTCGAACATGTCAACGCCTTCACGCTGCTGGTGGCTGTGGTTCTGTCCGCGCAGGCGACGGATGCCGGCGTCAACAAGGCGACGCGGGCGCTGTTCAAGGCCGCCGATACGCCATGGAAGATGGCGGCTCTGGGTGAGGCCAAGGTCGGCGAATACATCAGGACCATCGGCCTCTGGCGCAACAAGGCCAAGAACGTCATCGCGCTGTCGGAGGCGCTGATCCGCGACCATGGCGGGGAGGTGCCTGATGACCGCGATGAACTGGTCAAGCTGCCGGGCGTCGGGCGCAAGACCGCCAATGTCGTGCTCAACATGGCCTTCGGCCAGCATACGATGGCGGTCGATACGCATATTTTCCGGATCGGCAACCGGCTTGGCCTGGCGCCCGGCAAGACGCCGGAACAGGTCGAGCAGGGGCTGCTGAAGATCATCCCGGACGAGTACATGCGCCATGCGCATCACTGGCTGATCCTGCATGGCCGCTATGTCTGCAAGGCGCGCAAGCCGGACTGCCCGGCCTGTGTCATCGCCGATATCTGCAAGGCCGAGGAGAAGACGACCAGTATTCCGGCGCCCCTGGTGCCGATCGCTCCACTTGAAACCGCACCAGCTGACGATCAGTAGCCGTAACCGCGCGCCATCGCCGCCGCGAAGACCGGGATCAGCAGGAAGACGAAGGCTTCCGCGCGGATGTAGGTCTTCACCGAGGCCAGTTCGCTTGCCGGCACGGCGAAGGAGGGGTTGGCGCTGGCCTGCCTGTTCCAGGAAATGAAGCGCACGGTCGGGACGATCGACAGCAGGCCGACAATGCCAAAGGCCACCATCTTGGCCCAGAACACCCAGTTGTAGACGTAGAACTCCCACCCCTTGAGGCCCCAGAAGACGCGGCCGATGCCGACGATGATGATCAGCGCGGCGATGATGCCATAGTGGCGGTCGATGCCGGCGAGCCGCTTGAGCGTCGCGGCGGGCAGGTCGCCGCGGATCAGCACGAATTCGGCGCCGATTATCCCCGCCAGGGAAAACACCAGCAGATGATGGACAATGGCAAGCACAAGGTCGGTCGTGTCCATGCTTCTTCCCTTGGGTTTGAGCACCAGCCCGCGTCGGAGAAGATCGCGTCGCAGTGTGTGCTGAAATCAGCCTGCCGGGAAAATAACACTGTCGGGCGGAATTCCCATAGCGGAGCCACAGCACCGGCCATCCGGCTTTTCTGGATGATGGCGCGTTTCGCGCTGGCCCTTGCACCGCGGGGGCTATTTGCTAAGCGCGGATAACTTCAGCGAGGCAATCCCATGAACAATCCGCACGGCGCTCCGGTCATCGAGACGGAGCGAACCATTCTAAGGGCGCACCGGCTGGAGGATTTCGACGCCTATGCCATGATGTGGGCAGACCCGGCCGTCACCCGCTTCATCGGCGGCAAGCCGCGCACGCGCGAGGAAAGCTGGATGCGCTTCCTGCGTCATGCCGGCCTGTGGTCGCTGCTCGGCTACGGTTTCTGGGCGATCGAAGAGAAGGCGACGGGCCGCTTCGTCGGCGAGGCCGGGTTTCACGATCTGAAGCGTGACATGGAACCGTCGATCGAAGGCATTCCCGAGGCCGGATGGGCACTGGCTCCGGCCGTGCACGGCGCCGGTCTCGCCACCGAGGTGGTCGGCCGTGTGCTGGCCTGGGGGGAAGAAACCTTTGGACGTACGAAAACCGTCTGCATCATCGATCCGGAGAACACAGCATCGTTGAATGTCGCTGGCAAGGTTGGCTATCGCGAAGTGTTGCGGACCACTTATCATGACGCCCCGACAGTGCTGCTGGAGCGGCTGTCCTGAACTGGAATTGGGGCCTCTACCCCGCCTTGCGGCGAAGTTTCCGCGCAAGGTCGGCCCATGGGTCGGCGCTCTGCGCGGCCGGTGTGAAGCTCCGGCCCAGCAGCACCGTCGAGGCATCGAACGGTGTTGGCCTGGCGATCCCATAGCCCTGGGCATAGTCGACGCCGATGGTCTTCAGAGCGGCGGCGATGTCGTCGCTCTCGACGAACTCGGCGATGGTACGCTTGCCCATGACCTTGCCGATGTGGTGGATCATCTCGACCATGGCGCGGTCGATGCGGTCGTCAAGCATGTCCTTGACGAAGCTGCCGTCGATCTTGAGGTAGTCGACGGGCAGGTGCTTCAGATAGGCGAAGGATGACATGCCGGAGCCGAAATCGTCGAGCGCGAAGCGGCAGCCCAGCCCACGCAGATCGGCAATGAAGCGCATGGCGTTGGTGAGATTGGCGATAGCGCTGGTTTCGGTGATCTCCAGGCAGATCATGGCAGGCGAAATGCCATGGACGAGAAACTGCTCGCGCAGGAAGCCGAGAAACGTCTCGTCGCCGAAAGTCGCTCCGGAGAGATTGATGGCGCATGTGGCGATCGGCGGCGTGCGCGGATCGGCCTGCCGGGCGGCCAGGATGCGGAAGGTGTTGCGCACCACCCAGCGGTCGATCGACGGCATCAGGCCGTAGCGCTCGGCAGCGGGAATGAAGCTCTGCGGGGTGACGAAGCTGCCGTCTTCGTCGGTCAGCCGCAGCAGGATCTCGATATGCGCTCCCGCCTCGACGTCGTCGTCGTTGAGCGGCCAGATTTCCTGGGCGTGAAGCCTGAAGCGGTTTTGCTCCAGCGCGGCGTGCAGTCGCTGTACCCAGGCCATCTCGCCGAAGCGCTCGCGCAAGGCCATGTCGCCATCGCTGTGGATCTGGACGCGGTTGCGGCCCTTTTCCTTGGCCATGTAGCAGGCGACGTCGGCGGCCCGCAGCGTCTCTTCGATCGTCACCTGCGCGTTGGCGATCTCCACCATGCCGATACTGACGCTGGTGTTGAAGGATCTTCCGTCCCAGGCGAAATGCAGATCCTGTACTGCCGTGCGCAGCCTTTCGGCGATGTCGGCTGCGTTGGTGGCATCGCAATCAACCAGCAGCACGCCGAACTCGTCGCCGCCCAGCCGGGCGAGTACGTCGCCGGACCGCAATTCGCGGGTCAGCAGTGAGGAAATCTGGCGCAGCAACTGGTCACCCGCGGCGTGGCCGCACGTATCGTTGACCAGCTTGAACTGATCGAGATCGAGATACATCAAGGCGTGCTGACGGGGCTTGCCTTGCAGTTCGACGATCGTCCTTTCCAGCCGGCTTTCGAAATCGCGCCGGTTGGCGAGCCCGGTCAACGCGTCATGCGAAGCCTGCCATGAAAGCCGCTCGATGTAGTCCTCTTCGCGCGTCATGTCGTGGAAGGCGAGCACCGCGCCGACGATTTCACCGGAGACGATCAGCGGCGCGCCGGTCAGCGCGACGGGAACAACAGAGCCGTCCAGCCGCTGCAGCAATTGCGGACGGGCGCTGGAACGGCGTGGTTCGCCGGCTAGGAGACGCTCGACCAGCTGCGAATCCTCGACGCTGGTATCCTTGTCGACGAGGCGAAACAGCGATACGACCGGTTTTCCCCTGGCAATGCCGAGCGGGCAGGCCAGCAGTTTCTCGGCCACCGCGTTCATGTAGTCCAGCCGCCCGTCACGGCCGGTGCTGATGACGGCCTGGCCGATCGAAGCCAGCGTAACCTGGGCGCGCTCGCGCTCGGCATTGAGCGCCAGCTGGAAGGCCTGGCGCTGTGCCAGAAGCTTGCGGGTGCGCCACACGGCCAGCAGGATCAGCAGGGCGGCGGTGACGAGATTGGCAAAGGTGAGCAGCATCCGGATGAAGCGCGATCCCTCGCCCAGACTGTCCGAGAAGGCCTTGGACAATGGGGTGACCTGACGATCGAGCCGATGGATTTCCGCTTTCCAGGCGCTGATCTCGGCTGCCGACGCCGGCCCCTTGCCCAGCGCCGCATGCATGGTGTCGCCGAGCCGCTGGATGGCGAGGATCATCGTGTCGGCCGCCGCCCAGTGCCGAATAGCGGTATCGAGATAGCTGAACGCCCGGAAATTCCGGAACAGCCAGATCAGCCCGGCGACGTCGTCCGGGTGATTTCTGCCTTGCAGAAAGCCTGCGCGCGCTGCCTCTGTATCGGGCTCGGGCTGCTCGAGCGCCAGGCGCGCCGAGCGATCGGCCAGCGGAACGGCGATCGCCTCGCGATACTCGGTGAAGAACTCCTCATTGCCGGTGTCCGCATACAGGCTGAGGAAATAGATGGCGTGCTTTTGCCCCTTGGACCACTGGCTTTCCCCGCCGACATAGGCGCGAACCGCCGAAAGCGTGTACAGGCTGAGGCTGGCGACCAGCGCCTGGATGAGCACGACGGCGATGAACGGCCAGACGAGCCCGAGAAGACGGGGGCTGGCATCCATCGATGACGGCGTCTTCGAATTCACGGACGTGCCATGATCCTGTCAGCGTGTCTGTCCGACTGTTTCACCTGTCGGTTGAGACGATTTTCTTCCCCTCATGTCGCGCAAATGGCGACAACAACCGGGTATCACGGGGGACTTAACAGCAAATAAATAGTTCCGTTCCCTATAAAGCCATTTCTAGATTTGGGCGGCTGAATATTACGCAACGTCAAGTGACTGCTTCAAGTTGAATCAGTTTGTATTCGAAGCTTATCGATCCTTTTCGGGCCCGTAACCGAGCGGGTCAGGGCTGCGCCTCCGCCGAATGAGGCTGGCGAGTGACGCTCAGAGTTTCTTGCCTCGACGCAATTCCCAAGCGAAAACGCCATGCGCTTTTCCCTGGAAAACCGTTCCAGGCTTCTCGAATTGCTTACGCTTGGCCCGGCGGCATGGGTTCGGGAAGCTTCAGGGTCTTCACCAGCGTCGACAGATCGGGTTCGTCGATGAGCATCGCCGCGTCGGCCGGCGCCAGCCAGGCGCGCTGGCGGCGTTTGGCCTCCTGCCAGTCAGCAAGCTCTTCGGTCACTTCAAGCAGATAGACGATGACGTCGACGCGGACGAAGCGGTTGGCCAACCGTTTCCAGTAGGAATAGGTGCCGGCCGGCTCCCTCAGCGCCTTGCCGAGCACGCCGGCTTCCTCCTGCGCCTCGATGGTGGCTGCCTTGCGTCCACTCTTGCCTTTCATAGGCCAACCCTTGGGAACGATGAAGCGTCTCGTCGTTCTCGAAGTGACCAGCATGACTTCGAAATCACCGGTTGCGGTCAACCGAAAGGGGATCGCCGCGACCTGGCGGATTCGCTCGCCTTTCTTGGCCTTGCGCACGGCCTTTTTCTTGGTGGCTGCCATTCGTAAAAATCCAGTCGGTGCAGTGCCCCATAGCGTGATACGGCGCCTCTGCAAAACCCAAACTGCCGCAGGGGTACCCGAACGCCCCTATCATGTAAGTCGGCTAAATAAAAGGGTAGTCGGCCTGTCAGCGGCAGGTGCTCACGGCGGTGCTGCCGATTATCTGCGTCTGGCAGCTCGGCCTGACCTGCGGCACCACCGGCTGCGGCTGCTGGACGATCACGCGATCCTGGGCACGATATTGCTGTTGCTGCTGCTGAAATTGCTGCCGCTGAATCCTGTTTTGCAAGGTCTGCAGGTCATTCTGCTGGATCAGCGCGTTACTTTTGGCAGCGGGATTGAGCAACTGCGCGGAAGCGGGCAGGGCAAGGCCCGCCATGACCACCGCGACCAGCGAAGCCGATGCCAGAATCAACGGTGCTCTACGCGCGGACATGCGCCCATTCTGCGAAAAGATCTTGTTCATTCCCAATATATAGGGCGGCCTGTCGGCGATGCCATGGCCATGCATGGATCTCCCATAAATCAATCATACCGTCATCCGGTCCGTGACCGCAGATTGCCGTCATATGACGACTATGAAAGGCCGAAGGCTTTGGTCAGTGTCCCTTACGTAAGTTCTCGATCTCATCTGGCGCAAGTTAACGTGGTCTAATTGAGCCAGAACTCCACAAGTGGGAATGCGGATACGCTGGCCTCGCTGCATCGAACCTTATTGCAGGATGCCGGCATATTGCGTGGGCTGACCATGGCGGGGGCACCAAACTCAAGGAGGGATTGAGAGCGCCTGCCTAAAGGGGGAAGTGCATGGCTTTGTTTTCAAAGCGTACTGTCGCGCGCTGGCCTTGTGGCTTGGCTGGCGGAGACCCAAACAAGTCGGGTCAGACCCGCGAGGTCCCGCAAGAGGGGTTATCCGGGCAGGTGGGCAAACATCCTGCCGTTCTTCAAAGACGACTTGCCCTCCTGCTCGGCGCGACGGCGCTCGTCGGGCTCGTTTCGCTTCACGCTCAGTCCCCGGCCCATGCGCAGCAATTGTCCATCAATACGGATGGGGCGCGGGGCGATGATGGTGACGACGGTATCGGTAGTGCCGACGCCGAGGGCGGCAAGTCGCCGACCGCGCCGGCCACGGGTACGAATAGTGTTGGCCGCACGACCTCTGGCGAGGCCGCTTTCGTGGGCAGCGCCCGGGGTGGGCGCGGCGGAGATGGCGGCTCGGCTGTCCATGCAACTGCCGTCCCGCCTTTTGTGGAGATCAAGGGCGGTAAAGGCGGCGACGGCGCGAAGGGCGGAACGGTCGATATAACAAACAATGCATCTGGAGCCCTTGAGACATCAGGAGACAATGCTCCCGGCATATCGGGTGACGCCAGCGGTGGCGATGGCGGTAACGGTGCATGGGCATTCGCCGTCGCGGTCGGCGGCAAGGGCGGTGTCGGCGGGCGAGGTGGCGATGGCGGAACGGCGACCGTCACCACCACGACCGAAAGCAACATCATCACGCATGGCAACAATTCGAACGGCATCACCGTCAATTCCAGCGGTGGACGCGGCGGCAATGGCGGTTTGGGTGGTGCGATCGGTGCCGGCAAGGGCGGCGATGGCGGCAACGGTGGCAATGGCGGGGACGCAAAAGGCGATAATGCCGGCTCCATTTCCACGGATGGGACTTTCTCGAAGGGCATGCTTGTGCGTTCGGCGGGCGGTGTCGCCGGTGATGGCGCAAGTGGTTTCGGTATCGTCGGCGAGGGCGGCAACGGCGGTGTGCCGACAATCGGCGGCAATGCCGAGGGGATAAATTCGGGGACCATTACCACCCGGGGAGATTTTGCCAGCGGCATGGTCGTGCAGTCGGTTGGCGGCGGCGGCGGCGATGGCGGCGGCGGCCTCGGTCTGTTCGGCGGGGGTGGCGCGGGTACGGATGGCAATGACGGCCGGACGGCAACGGGTACCAATACCGGCAACATCACCACCAGCGGCCTAGGCGCCATTGGCATGCTGGTCGAGTCGGTTGGCGGCGGCGGCGGCGATGGCGGCGGCGCATTCGGTCTCGTTTCGATCGGTGGCAAGGCAAGTGGCGGCGGCCAGGGCGGTACGGCCACCGGCAATATTGGCGGCGTCATCAAGACCGGCGTCGATGGAAACGGCGGCGATGGCGCGCATGGCATCCTGATCCAGTCGGTCGGTGGCGGCGGCGGCAATGGCGGCTATGCCATCGGCGTAGCCCCCGCGATCTCGGTCGCCATCGGCGGCGGTGGCGGCACTGGCGGCAAGGGTGGCGTGGTCAACGTCAACCAGGCCGGCGCCGGTGTGACCGTTGAAACGAACGGCCGTTCCGCGAGCGGCATCATCGCACAGTCGGTTGGCGGCGGCGGCGGCAATGGCGGCGGCGCCGTTGCCATCGGCGGTTTGGTGGGCGTTTCGGTAGGCGGCTCGGGCAATGCCGCCGGTGACGGCGACAGCGTGACCTATAAAGTTGCGAACGCCAAGGTCACCACGCTCGGGGACGATTCCATTGGCGTGCTCGTGCAGTCGGTCGGCGGTGGCGGCGGCAATGGCGGGTTTGCGCTTTCCGGCTCTACAGCCGCGGCGGTGAGTGTCGGCGGCAGTGGCGGCGCTGCAGGCAAGGGCGGCGTCGTCGACGCAACGGTCGGCGGCAGCGTCAACACGTCCGGCGATCGCGCGACAGGCATCGTCGCCCAATCGATCGGCGGCGGCGGCGGCAATGGCGGCTTTTCCGGCGCTGCCAGCTTCGGCGCCAGTGTGGGGATCGGCGGCAACGGTGCAGGCGGCGGCGATGCCGATACCGTCACGCTGCGCACGGCCGAGGGCGCGATGCAATCGATCATCACGGACGGTGCGGATTCGGCTGGCCTGATCGTACAGTCGGTCGGCGGCGGTGGCGGCAATGGCGGCTTTGCCGGCACGTTGTCGGCGATTGCCGGCTTCGGCATGGGCGGAAAAGGTGGCGCTGCCGGCAAGGGGGTGGCGACGGAAGCCACTTATAACGGTTCGGTCGAGACTTTTCGCGAAAGGTCAGCCGGTATCATCGTGCAGTCGATCGGCGGCGGTGGCGGTAATGGCGGCGGCCAGTTCGGCCTGAGCGTCAATGCAAGCGTAGGCATCGGTGGTTCAGGCGCCGGGGGCGGCGAAGCCGGGACGGCAAAATTCTTCTCGACGACAGCACTCAATGTCACGACCCATCAGTCGGATTCGGCTGGCGTCATCGTGCAGTCGGTGGGCGGCGGCGGCGGCAATGGCGGCTTTTCGTTGAATGGCGCAGGTTTGGTGGCTGCAGTCAGCATTGGCGGCAAGGCCGGCACGGCCAGCGATGCCAAGGCGGTGACGGTCGGCATCCATTCAGGATTGATTCACACCTTGGGCGACCGCTCCACCGGCATCATCGCCCAGTCGATCGGTGGCGGTGGCGGCAATGGCGGCGGCACGGCCTCGGCCGGCCTCGGTGCCAACGTCACCATCGGTGGCAAGGGCGGCGGCGGCGGTGCGGGCTGGACCGTCGATGTCACCAATGGCGCGACAGTTCACACCGAAGGTGTCCAGTCTCACGGCATCCTGGCGCAATCGATCGGTGGCGGCGGCGGTTCAGGCGGCTTTGCCGTCTCGATTGGCGGGCCGTCCTTCTCGCTTGGCGGCGATGGCGCGTCGGGCGGTGGAAGCAAGAAGGTCTATGTCGAAAACACAGGCCAGATCAACACAGACAGGGATATGTCGATCGGCATCTTCGCGCAGTCGGTCGGTGGCTCGGGCGGTGATGGCGGGTTCGCGATGGCGGCCGGCGCCTTTGCCGCGGTAGGCATCGGGGGTAAAGGCGGGGCCGGCGGTGCCGCAGGCGAGGCAGAGGTCAAGAACACCACCAACATCACGACGAAGGGTTCTCTCTCTCACGGTATCCTGGCTCAGTCGGTCGGCGGCGGCGGCGGCAATGGCGGATCTGTCGGAACGTTTGCTGTCGGTGTGTTCGGCGCAGCTTCCGTGGCGATCGGCGGCGGTGGCGGCGATGGCAATCTCAGCAACCAGGTCACGGTTACCCACAAAGGTGACATTCATGTCGGCGGCATGGGCTCGAAGGCCATTCTCGCGCAATCGGTAGGCGGCAGTGGCGGGAATGGCGGCTCGGCCTATTCAGGCGCGGTCAGCGCCGGTCTCTACGTGTCCGCCTCGGTCGGGGTTGCCGTGGGCGGCGAGGGTGGCAACGGAGGCAATGGCGGCAAGGTAACGGTTCGGGCCGATGGCAACCTGATTGCCGACACGGACGCAGCCGGTTCCGGCGGCATCGTCGCCCAGTCGATTGGCGGCGGCGGCGGTAATGGCGGCCGCGCCGCTACGATTTCGGGTGCAGCCAGCACCGGGGTCAGCGTTTCACTCGGTGTCACGGTTGGCGGCTGGGGTGGTGATGGTGGCAAGAGCGACCGCGTCATCGTCGACAGCGGCATGAATGGCGGCGGCAGCATCGCTACCAAAGGCGCCAACGCGATCGGCATCCTCGCACAATCGGTGGCGGGCAGCGGCGGCAATGGCGGCGATTCCTGGGGAGCTGCGGGCGGCTTCGGGGTCAATGCCAGTATCAATGCGACGGTCACCATCGGCGGCGGCGGTGGCAAGGGCAACATCAGTGGCGATGTGTCTGTTCACAACGCCATGACGATCAAAACCGGCGGCGACATGAGCGCCGCGATCGTTGCCCAGTCGATCGGCGGCGGCGGCGGTAATGGCGGGGCGACCAATGGCGCGACGGCCGATCTCGGCACGGAAAATGGCGTCAACGTCGCGGCCAATGTTGCTGTCGGTGGCGCGGGCGGCACAGGCAACAAATCCGGTGCCGTGGATGTCACGAACTCCGCCAATCTGACCACCGACGGCGATTATTCGTCCGCCATTGTTGCCCAATCGATCGGCGGCGGCGGCGGCATGGGCGGTGCAACAAACACGCAGGCATTTCATGTCGGCGGCACCGCCGGCACGAGCGTTACCGCAAATGTCAGCATCGGCGGCAGTGGCGGCGAAGGCAACGATGCCGCATGCGCCGCGGATGCGGGCGGCAATGCCACTTGTTTCGACGGCAAGGTCGGTGTCGCGGTCGACAATTCGGGCGAAATCCGCACGAGCGGGTTCAACTCGGTCGGCATCCTCGCCATGTCCATCGGCGGTGGTGGCGGCGGTGGCGGCTCGGCTTCGACCAAAGAGGATATCGTCGGCAAAGGCGACGCGGGGGAAACCTCGGTTGGTATCGGCGCGGCAATCGCGCTCGGCGCCGGCGGCGCCGGCAACGGCGGCACGGTTTCGGTCACCAACCGCAATCTGATCATCACAGACGGCGCCGATTCCTATGGCATCAGCGCCAATTCGATCGGTGGCGGCGGCGGCGTCGGCGGATCGTCCAGCTCTGGCGTGCTCGGTACTTACGCTATCGGCGGCTCGCTCGGCGGCGCGGGCGGCAAGGGTGGCAATGGCAACCAGGTCGATGTCTCCAACTTGGCCGGCGCAACGATATGGACCAAGCAGGAGCGTTCAATCGGCATCTTCGCACAGTCGGTCGGTGGCGGCGGCGGCGCAGGTGGTGCCGGCGAAAGCAAGGGCAAGAGCGATGGCGGTGAAGTCGCGGTAAACCTGTCGCTTGGCGGCGCGGGTGATGTCGGCGGCAATGGCGGCAAGGTCAATGTCGAAAACGGCGGCATCATTCAAACCGACAAGGCCAATTCCCACGGTATCCTGGCGCAGTCGATCGGCGGCTCCGGCGGCGTCGGCGGCGCGTCGGGCACGTCATCCAACGATTCGAAGATCGCCATCACACTAAGCCTCGGTGGCGCCGGCGGTGCCGGCGGTAGCAGCGACAGGGTTCACGTCCAGAACTTGGAGAGCGGTTCGATCCTGACACAGGACGACAACTCGCACGGTATCTTCGCACAGTCGGTGGGCGGCGGCGGCGGCGCGGGCGGCGCGGGTTCGACGGAGACCGGCAAGGCCGAGACGGCAGTCACCATGTATATCGGCGGCCAAGGCGGCAGCGGCAGCACCGGCGGTGAGGTCGAGGTCAACAACTCCGGCAGGATTGAAACGCTGGGCTATATCTCGCACGGCATCTTTGCCCAGTCGGTCGGCGGCGGCGGCGGCGCGTCGGGCGCCGCGACCGGTGCATCGGAAGCGGACATGACAATCGGTGGCGGCGCCAGCGTACCCAACGGGATTCCGATCCCGGTGATCGGCGGCCCCGACAACAAGGCCGATGGCGGCAAGGTCACCGTCTCCAACGATGGCGAGATCATCACACACAAGGATGGCTCATACGGCATCTTCGCCCAGTCCATCGGCGGCGGCGGCGGTTATGGCGGAACGGTTTCGTCCGACTTCGCCGGGTCCGATTCCTTTGCCCTCAGCCTCGGCGGCAAGGGTGGCAATGGCGGTGATGGCGGCGATGTCAGGGTTGAGGTTTCCGGCTCGATCGAAACCTTTGGCGACCGCGCGCATGGTGTCGTGGCGCAGTCGGTCGGGGGCGGCGGCGGTGTGGGCGGCGACGCAAAAGGCAAAACCTCGAACGCGCTCGGCATCGGCGGCCTTGGCGGAAAGGGTGGCGATGGCGGCGATGTGACCGTGATCCGCACCGGCACCATCACCACGCATGGTGTCGATGCGGTCGCCATCATCGCGCAGTCGGTCGGCGGCGGCGGCGGCATCGGCGGCGCCGGCTTCGGGCGCTTCGGGGCCACGGCGGATGGCGGCAGCGGCATCGACAACAACACCATCGGGTTCAATACGTTTGCAGGCGCCAAGGGCAATGGCGGCACGGTGACCATCGAGCAAGATGGCGCGATCGTCACTGATGGCGAGCGGGCACATGGCATCGTGGCCCAGGCGGTCGGCGGCGGCGGCGGTCTGGCCGGCACCCTCTCCACCGGCGCCGCCGGTTCCGGCGGTGGCATCGGCGATGCGGCGGCGGCGTCGGCAACGGCCATGAGCCAGGTCTGGGTGAAGGGTGCGAGTTCGTATGCGATGTTTGGACAGAGCGCGACCGGCGACGGTGATGCGCACGCGGTCGATCTGACCGCCGGAGACAGCCTGTTCGCGCAGGGCGCGGATTCTGTGGCCGTCTATGGTGAGAGCACGGCCAAGGGCGCAAAAGGCAACATCACCATAAACCTGAATGGCCAATACACGATCGGTGGCGCCGGTACCGGCGTCGCGGCCATGCTCGTCGGCGGCGCGAACAACACGCTGACCAACCACAGCCTGCTCTATGCGATGGGAGCGACGCCGACATTCGAGATTCAGGCTTCTCAGTTCCAGGCGTTCCAGACCTTCCTGCTGGCGCCAGGTCCGGTGGTGCCGACGAACGCAATCCTGGAATCCCTGCTCGACGATTTCAGCCCGCTGGCCATCACCGGCACTTCGGGTGACGACCATGTCGACAATTCGCCGCTGGGCGACACGCTCGGACGCGTCATCGGCAACATCGATCTCGGCGGCGGCAACAACAGCTTCCACAATTTCGCCGATGCCTCGATGGTCGGGCTCAAGACCATCAATCTCGGCGGCGGGATGTACACCAATGACGGGTTGTATACCAACCAGGGCATCGGCGTGGTTGCGAAGGTCGGCGTCGGCGGCGGATTCACCCAGGACGGTTCCGGCCGTTTCGTTACCGACATCGACCTCAACAGCCAGACCACTGATGCTCTTGCGTTGACAGGAGCAGGCAAGTTCGATGGCACCGCGCCGCTCAACTTCCTGTCCATCGACAAGCTGTTTACCGCCTATACGATAGCCACGGGCTCTTCCATGGCGGGGAATTCGCAGATCGTGGCAACGATGCCCGTGGACCATCCGGCGGCGGGCTTCAATTTCATATTCAAGGTCGAACACGGTACCGATCTGGTACTGACCACCGACAACCAGACCTTCCTGCAACTCGCGCACGATCCGCAGTCCGGCGTCAATGATCCGGGCGTGTACCAGATGGCGCAATATCTCGATGACGTCGAGGCGTCGTCCAGCCCGGATAATCCGATGGCGCGGCTGATCAATCTGGTGCGCTTCTTGCCAAGCAAAGCAGAGATTGGCGAGGCGTTGACCCGGCTGACGCCGCACTATGCCGTGCATACGTTCGACATGATCAATCGCGAAACCGACATGATGCTGGAGGCGGCGCGCGCGTGCACCGGCGTGCCAGCCTACAAGAACGCCGATGGCCGCTGCATCTGGGCGTCGATCAGCCCGCAAGCCGAGTACAGCCGCGATGCGGGTGCTGGAACCACAAGCCGTGATGACGTCTTGAAGACGATGTCGCTTGGCGGCATCGGCGAGGTCGGCCAGAACTGGTCGCTCGGTGCCACGATCGGGCGTACAGAGTTCGATTCCAAGATCGGGTTCAACGGACAATTGCTCTCACAGACCACCGGTGAAGCCTGGCAGGCTTACGCGCTGGCCAAATACACCAACCATAACTATTTTGCCGACTTTGCGCTTGGCGGCGGAACTGGTTCGTTCAACGGCGAACGCGACACCCATATCGATCCGGCGTTCTTCATCCCCGGCGAGACTTTGGACGGGCACTATCTGGACGAGGAAATGCTGCCGGGCATCGGCAACAGCGTTACCTACACCCAGAAAACCGCCATGTTCGGCGGCTCGGCGCGGTTCGGCGCTACCCAGCAGATGGGTGCGTTCTACCTGCAGCCCACGCTGCAGTTCGACGCGCGCTGGCTGCGCGTTTCCGGAAAGGAAGAGGGCTCGGTCGCCGCCTTCAACTTCGACGGCAGTGCAAATACATACTATTCGGCGACACCCGCGCTCGAGATCGGCACCGACATCGCGCTCAGCGATATTGCCAGCCTTCGCCTCTACGGAAAGGCCGGGGTGGAGTTCTCCAACAAGGACTGGGAAATCGAAGGCGGTTTCGCGGCGGCGCAGAATCTGCCCGGCAACCCCGCATTGCACTTGACGGAAACGGTCGATTCGCCGCTCTATCGGGTTGGCGCCGGGCTTGAGCTGAATGGCGTCAATGGCGTCGGCATGTCCGTCAGGTACAACGGCGCCTTCGGCGAAATGGTGAAACAGAACGCAGTCAGCGCGTCTCTCAAGGTCAGCTTCTAGCTGGCCCGGGACCGAGCCGGGCGGGAGGGGTCTTGATGAGGAAATACGCGTATTTCGCGGCAGTGCTGAGTGCGGCCTGCATTGTCGGTCTGCCGGCCATGGCCGCGCAGACCAAGGGTGACAAGGTGGTGGCGAAGCCGCCCGCCGCCGATGCGCCGCAACTGCCGGGTGGTGCATCGGCCTTGTCCGAAACCCATGGCGACTGGACGGTCAATTGCCAGATATCGGGCACAGCCAAGGTCTGCAGCCTGTCGCATCAGCAGTTCAACAAGCAGAGCAACCAGCGGCTGCTGGCGATCGAGCTGTCGAGCAAGACCGGCGACGATGCGACCGGCACGCTCGCCCTGCCATTTGGACTGGCGCTCGCCAAGGGCGTCACCCTGACAATCGACGACCAGAAGCTGGACGGCAGCCTGGCGTTCAACACCTGCCAGGTGGTCGGCTGCCTGGTGCCGGTGGCGTTCGACGCCAATATCACGCCGCTGCTCAAGAACGGCACCACGCTGAAG
Source organism: Mesorhizobium sp. 113-3-9 (assembly GCF_016756515.1). Lineage (NCBI taxonomy): Bacteria > Pseudomonadati > Pseudomonadota > Alphaproteobacteria > Hyphomicrobiales > Phyllobacteriaceae > Mesorhizobium > Mesorhizobium sp. 113-3-9. Next base: position 2,133,957 of record NZ_AP023246.1, read on the forward strand.
ATCGACGCCTTCGCGGCCGATACCGGGCAAGCGGTGAGCTTTTCCATTCCGCTCAACGGCTTCAGCGGGGCGCTCGCCCGCACATCGGAACTCTTGTCAAACTGACGGCTCAGAGCGGTATCTGGTACGCGGCGTCCAACAGGCGCCGCGTATCTTATCCGTTGCGCGTCAAACGACTGTTGTTTTCAACCGCTCGGCAATGAGGGCGGCGAGCCGCGCCGCCACCTCGTCCTTGGTCATTTCGGGCCATTCCTCGACGCCGGCCTTCGACACGATCCGCACCCGGTTGCGATCGCCACCCATGACGCCGGAGGGGCCGATGCCGCTCTCGTGCGACACATCGTTGGCGACGATGAAATCGGCGCCTTTCTTCCTCAGCTTGGCCTCGGCGTTGCGCAGAAGATCCTGCGTCTCGGCGGCGAAGCCGACGACAAGGCCTGGCCGCTGGCTGTGATGACCGACGCCGGCAAGGATGTCTGGGTTCTCCACCATGCGCAGCACCGGGGGGCCTTCACCCGCCACCTTCTTGATCTTTTCGCCGGCCGAATTCTCGCTGCGCCAGTCGGCGACGGCGGCAACGAACACTGCGGCGTCGGCGGGCAAAAGCTGTTCGACCGCATCGCGCATCTCCTGCGCACGTTCGACATGGATGGTCTTCACGCCGGCTGGATCGGCAATGCTCACGGGACCGGAGACGAGGCGCACATCGGCGCCGAGTCTTGCCAATGCCGCGGCGATGGCGTGGCCCTGCTTTCCGGACGAACGGTTGGTGATATAGCGCACCGGGTCGATCGGTTCATGTGTCGGGCCGGAGGTGACGATGATCTTGCGCCCCGCCAGCGGCCTGGGACCGGCCTCGAGCAGCGCCTCGACCGCGGCGACGATCTCCAGCGGCTCGGCCATGCGGCCTTCGCCGGCCTCATGGCTCTCGGCCATCTCGCCTTTGGCCGGGCCAACGAAAGCGATGCCGTCCTTGACCAATGTCGCGCGATTGCGGCGGGTGGCCGGATGCGCCCACATTCTGGGGTTCATCGCCGGCGCCATCAGCACCGGCTTGTCGGTGGCGATGAGCACGGTCGAGGCAAGATCGTTGGCATGGCCGTTGGCGAGCTTGGCCATCAGGTCCGCGGTGGCGGGCGCCACCACCAGCAGGTCGGCCTCACGCGACAGCCTGATATGGCCGACATCGTGTTCATCGTTGCGGTCGAACAGTTCGGTGAAGACATGGTCGGCCGAGAGCGCGCCGACAGAGAGTGTGGTGACGAATTCCTGCGCTGCTGATGTCATCACCACCCGCACCGCCGCGCCGCGCTCGCGCAGCCGGCGGATCAGGTCGAGGGCCTTGTAGGCAGCAATGCCGCCGCCGATGATGAGCAGGATGTGCTTGCCGGAGAGCGTGCCTCGCTGAAAGATCCTGCCTGCCGGAGAGGCTACCGGCGCCGCCGTGCCGTGCGCGCTGGTCAGTTCGCGAAGGGTCTTTTCGATCTGGTCGATACGGCCGGGTCCGATCTGGCCATCGACAGCGGCCCGGATCATCACCCGTGCCTGCTCTTCCATCGAACGGTCATTTTCCGCCGCCAATCGGCGCAGCAGTTCCTTGACCTCGTCATCGAGGTTGCGGATCGTGATGCTTGCCATCTGATTGCACTCTGCTCATCTATATCGATAGCAATGATAGCGATGCAATCAAATCGCCGCAAGTTGCGGACTAGGCCTCGACGGTCGGGCCTAAAGAATCTTCCAGGCGATATAGACCAGCGTCAGCGCGATCACCCACAGCGCCACCCGGCCGGAGCGGCTGTAGCGCGCTTCGGCCTTGCCGATGGCGCGTGCGGTGGTCTCATCGAAGCGCAGGCCGTGCTCGGCCATCAGGTCGATCTCGCGCGATAGCCGGTCGGTGCGCGCGGCAAGCTCGGGCGCCTGGCGGGCGAGCGTCAGCAGCGCCTTGGCGCCGTCGCGCGCGTCGACCATCATGCCGCGTGGGCCAAGGTTGCCGGCGATCCAGCCGCCGACAACCGGCTCGGCCGTCTTCCACATGTTGAAGGCCGGGTCGAGCGTACGCGCCACGCCCTCGACCACCACCATGGTCTTCTGCAGCAGGATCAGTTCGGGCCGGGTCGCCATGTCGAAGAGTTCGGTCACCTCGAACAGAAGCGTCAGAAGCTTGGCCATCGAAATGGTCTCGGCCGGCTGGCCGTGGATCGGCTCGCCAATGGCGCGGATCGCCTGCGCGAAAGCCGCGACATTGTGCTGGCGCGGCACGTAGCCGGCCTCGAAATGGACTTCCGCGACGCGCAGGTAGTCGCGCGTGATGAAGCCGTAGAGGATTTCGGCGAGGAAGCGGCGCTCCTTCTTGCCGAGGCGTCCCGCAATGCCGAGATCGACGGCGACGATCGTGCCGTTGGCCTCGACGAACAAATTGCCGGGATGCATGTCGGCGTGGAAGAAGCCGTCGCGCAAAGTGTGGCGCAGGAAGGACTGGATGAGGTTGGCGGCGATCGCCTTGAGGTCGTGGCCGGCGGCTTCGAGGCCTGCGATGTTGTTCATCTTGACGCCGTCGACCCATTCCATGGTCAGCACGTCGCGGCCGGTGCGTTCCCAGTCGACGGAGGGCACGCGAAAGCCGGGATCGTCCTTCGTGTTCTCGCCAAGTTCGGAGAGTGCCGCCGCCTCGAGACGCAAATCCATCTCGATCTTGGTGGTCTGCGCCAGCGTCTCGGTGACCTCGACGGGCCGCAGCCGGCGTGAGGAGGGGATGTACTTCTCCTGCAGTCGGGCGGCGAGGAAATAGCTTTCGAGGTCCTGAAAGAAGCGGCGGCGCACGCCAGGCCGGATCACCTTCACCGCCACCTTGGTGGCAGTGCCGTCATGGATGGTTTCGGCGGTATGGACCTGGGCGATGGAAGCGGCGGCGACCGGGTCGCCGAATTCAGCGTAGAGATCGCCCACCTTGCGCCCGAGCGAGGCCTGGATCGCCGCCACCGCCTCGGCCTTCGGGAAGGTGTGCATCTTGTCCTGCAACATGGCGAGGTCGAGTGCCATGTCGTTGCCGACGACGTCGGGCCGTGTCGCCAGGAACTGGCCGAGCTTAACATAGGAGGGCCCGAGCCTGACCACGGCCTTGGCCAAGCGGTCGCTGCGCTCATAGTCCAGAGCGCGGCGGCGGGTGAACAGCCGCGCCAGCCGCCAGCCGAACTTCGGCAGGCCGGACAGTTCCTCGCCCGGCAAGGCGGCGATAACACCCTCGCGCACCAGCACCCAGCCGGCGCGTGCGAGCCTGAAACCAGCCCCGACGCTACTCATGGCTGCACCCTGGCCGGTCCTTGCGACCCGCACGAGCTGTACCGAGGATGGGAAATGCGGTTCAGCCTCAAAGCTTCCAGCCCGAATGCAGTGCCGCGATGCCGCCGGAATAGTTGCGGAAGGAAACGCGATCGAAACCGGCGCGGGAAATCATTGCCGCGAAGTTCTGCTGGTTGGGGAATTTCGCGATCGATTCAACCAGATAGGCATAGGGTTCGCCGTCTCCGGTGACCATCTTGCCGATCTTGGGAATGGCGTTGAACGACCAGGCTTCGTAGGCCTTGTCGAGCAGCGGCATCTCGACCTCGGAAAATTCGAGGCACAGGAACCGGCCCCCGGGCTTCAGCACGCGGAACGCTTCGCTCAGCGCGACATCGATGCGCGGCACGTTGCGGATGCCGAAAGCGATGGTGTAGGCGTCGAATGTGGCATCGGCGAAGGGCAATTCCTCGGCATTGGCCTCGACGAAATCGGTGTTGCCGGACAAGCCCTTTTTCTGTGCCCGGTCGCGGCCGACGGCGAGCATCGAGCCGTTGATGTCGAGCACGGTCGCATGCGCGTTGCCATGGCTGGCATCGACGATGCGGAAGGCGATGTCGCCGGTGCCGCCGGCCACATCCAGGACTTTCCAGCCCGACCGCTTCGGTGGATTGAGCCAGGTGACCATGGCGTCCTTCCACAGCCGGTGCAGGCCACCCGACATCAGGTCGTTCATCAGGTCGTAGCGGTTGGCGACCTTGTGGAAAACATCGTTGACCAGGGACTGCTTCTCGCCTTCCCCCACACGCTTGAAACCATAGGAGGTTTCCATGCCGCCCGCGGCCGTGGTTCTCTCAACTGACATTTTTTTGATCCGTCATAAAACCGGCGGGACCATAGCCGATCGATGCTGTGGGCGCTATTGTTTAAGGCGCGGTGTTCAGCCGCGCTTCCAGGTGGTGGGTTTTCAAGACCTGGACTGACCGACGGGATGTTTGAATGCCTTTGAAAGCGGAATTGCACTGCCACGTGGAAGGGGCAGCGGCGCCCGAACTCGTCATCCGGCAGGCGCAGAAATACGGCAAGGACACTTCGCCCTATATCCAGAACGGCTCCTTCGTCTGGCACGACTTTACCTCGTTTCTCGCTGCTTATGACTTTTCCGCCGACCTGTTCCGCACCGAGGAGGACTATGCGCGGCTGGCCGACCACTATCTGACCAGCCTTGCCCGCGACGGGGCGATCTACTCCGAAGTGTTCACTTCGCCGGACCATGCGACGAAAGCCGGGCTGTCGCCCAAGGCCTATACGGACGCGCTCGGCGAAGGCATGCTTCGCGCCAAGGCCAAGACCGGCATAGAGGGCCGCATGATCGTCACCGGCGTGCGCCATGTCGGCGTCGAGTCGATCGAACAGGCCGCGCGCTTCGCGGCGCGCTGCGGGCATCCGCTGGTCACCGGCTTCGGCGTCGCCGGCGATGAGCGCATGGGCGACATGGAGGACTATGTCAGGGCTTTCGAGATCGCCCGCGAGGCCGGGCTCGGCATCACCGTCCATGCCGGCGAACTGACGGGGTGGGAAACCGTGCAGGCGGCGCTCGACCATATCAAGCCCTCCCGTATCGGCCACGGCGTGCGTGCGATCGAGAATCCGGACCTTGTCCGGCGTATCGCCGACGAAGGCATCGTTCTGGAATGCTGCCCCGGCTCCAACATCGCGCTCAAGGTGTTCGACAGTTTTGCCGATCATCCGTTTCCCGCCCTGCAGGCGGCCGGCTGCAAGGTGACGCTGAACTCCGACGATCCGCCCTATTTCTGGACCTCGCTGAAGCGCGAATACGATATCGCGGCGGAGCATTTCTCGATGAACGAGAAGGCGCTGACAGCCGTCACCAGGACCGCCATCGAGGCCGCCTTCGTCGACAGAAAGACCAAGGCGGCACTTCTAGCCCGGCTGAACGGCGCGGCGCGCTGATTTTGTTCCGACAAAGCTGTGGTCGGTGGCGGCCAAGCGGTTCCTTGGCCGGTCCATTGTCGCTAGGGTTCGGCGAGATAGCTTGAAGCGCGACACGTCCGAAAGGATCCATGCGCGCGGTTTCGGGCGACACGCATCAGGAGAACATCATGAAGGGCGTCACCGTCGTCGACCACCCGCTTGTCCAGCACAAGCTGACCATCATGCGCAAGAAGGAGACTTCGACGGCCGGCTTCCGGCGGCTCTTGCGCGAGATATCGCTGCTGCTCGGCTACGAGGTCACGCGCAATCTCGAACTGACGACGACGACCATCGAAACGCCCATCGAGACCATGGAAGCGCCGACGCTGGAGGGCAAGAAACTGGTCTTCGCTTCGGTGCTGCGCGCCGGCAACGGCTTGCTGGAAGGCCTGCTCGACCTGGTGCCGGCGGCGCGCGTTGCCCATATCGGCCTCTATCGCGACCATGAGACGCTGGAGGCGGTCGAATATTTCTTCAAGGCACCAAGCGATCTTGCCGACCGGCTGGTGATCGTGGTCGACCCGATGCTGGCGACTGCCAATTCGGCGATCGCGGCGATCGACAAGCTGAAAGGGCGCGGCGCCACCAACATCCGTTTCCTGTGCCTGCTGGCGGCACCCGAAGGCATCGAGCGCTTCACCAAGGCGCATCCGGACGTTCCGGTCTTCACCGCGTCCATCGACCGGCAGCTGAACGAGAAGGGCTACATCATGCCGGGTCTCGGTGACGCCGGCGATCGCATGTACGGGACGAAATAATACAGGCAAAGTTGCCTGGCAGGATTTACCAAGCGTTTACGCAAAGACATGGTTTCGCGGCGCGTTAAAGCGGCAAACACCATCCGGCGTTAAAGGATCGACCGTAACAAAGGCCGATCTATGCTGCGCAAGCTTCTCATCTTCAGCGTCTTTGCCGGTACGTCGGCATCGATCCCTGTCGTCTATCAATCGAATCCGCAGATTTTCGAAAACCTGCTGAAATCGACGGTGGCAGCCAGGCCCGAGGCGCAGACGCAACCGGATGCCAATCTGGCGTCGGTTCCCGACAAGCCTGTGGCGCCGCTGCCGACCGGCCGCAAGGTCGTCGTCGCCGCGGACGGGCGCGGACACTTCTCGTCGACCTTCAAACTCAACGGCCGTCAGGTCGACGGCATGATCGACACCGGCGCGACATTGGTCGCGGTCAACACGTCGACGGCGCGCAGGATCGGGCTGTCGCTCAACCCGTCCGATTTCAGCCATGAGGTCAACACCGCCAACGGTTCGATCAAGGCGGCCGTGGTGACGATCGACCGCCTGCAGATCGGCAGCATCAGCGTCGATGGCGTGCAGGCCATCGTGCTCGACGACAAGGCGCTCCACACCAACCTGATCGGCATGAGCTTCCTCAACCGGCTCGGCAAATACCAGGCCGAAAACGGCACGCTGCTGCTCGTTCAGTAGAAATTCCGCTTGAGCGTTTTGTTGCCGGGGCAAGCCAGCGGTCGGTGTGCCGACGCAATTGCTGGGCTGATCCAGGCCCTCTCCAGTGTCCTATGAGACTCTGATGTAGGTCTCGATAAGTGAAATAGACGATTGGATCGAACCCGACCGTAGACTTGTCAGATGAGGGTGGCACCAACGAGTGACAGACGAGCAGCCCCAAATGCAAGCTGTTCTGCTAAGCCAGTCGCCTCCGACACTCATCCTTTGGCGTGTAACGCGCTGACAAGTTCTTGACGGCCTCCGCCGATCACGTCAATCTATTCCAATGTGCGAGAAGCACTAGCCAGCGGGTAGCAGTCTCACATTGCAGGGTGCGGGTGCCAACCTACACTCAACTTCGCAACGGCCTCTGACTACCGCTGCCCGCTGGCGATAGAGGGGGGAGAATGGACAGCCAAATTGAGGCCGCGATCATTCGCGAGGCCAAGAAGCGACTTGCTCGCTATTCCCAGAAGCAATATTTCGTCCACAAATATAGGAAGTCTTTTCGTAAAAGGACCGGTGTAGCAGCCAAGGCGTCGGCTCATACTTTGCCATCATCGTGGACCTTTCATAGACATTTTGATCCACGGTACTGCATCAATCACGCTCGGTTTTTGTCGAAAGGTATATGGGCCAGTCTGCAAGCTGGGGCATATATACCAGTCGTGGCGCAGAGGTTGAAATTTCCAAAACCAAATGGCGACTTCAGAAATATCGACTCGTTCAGTATTCCGGATGCTGCAATCGCGACAATTTTCTTTAACCGCATAAGAAAACGAAACGCCAAGATATTCTCTGACAGTAGTTTTGCCTATCAGGAAGGGAAGACGCCTTTTGATGCTATCTTAAAGATCAAACCACTTTTGAACCGAGAGAAGGTATTCGTTAGCCAGTACGACTTTTCCAAATATTTCGATAACATAGGACACTCATTTGTAACTAGGTCGCTTGGACTCAGCGGCCCCTTTCTCACAACCAGCATGGAGAGGGCTCTTATCCAATCAGTGATGACGCACACGTTCAGTGATGGTTTATCGTCAGGGGTCCGGTCCGTGGGAACCCCACAAGGGAACACGCTGTCTCTCTTCGTCGCAAACGTCGCTGCCCATAGCCTTGATCAAGAACTATCAATTCTCAATGGCTCGTTCGCGCGGTTTGCCGATGATTGTGTTGTCATCAATTATGCTTATGAGGACGCGCTGAAGTGCGCTGAAGCGTTCGCCAAATTTTCGGAGGTTAGTGGCGTCTCTATTAATCGTGATAAATCAATAGGTATTCGATTATTTTCAGAACGACCGGCCGAGATGGCGAATATTGGCCATTTTAATTTTTTGAGCTATCGATTTTCTCCATCTGGCCTTTCTGTAAGCGAAAAATCAATTCGCACAATTAAATTACGCTGTGCGAAGATCATATATAACAACTTGCTGTTGCACCCGAGGCGCACTGGTAAGATATCGGCGAAGCGTTTTGGTGCTGGATTTTATGATTGGGACCTCGTAACTTGTATAAACGAGTTACGAAAATACATATATGGCGGTCTGAGCCAATCAAAATTAGAGGGATATCTTGCCGGTACTACGAAAGTTGGTCGTGTGCTGGGCGCGGTTTCGTATTTCAGTTTGGTAGAGCAGGGCCATCAGTTCCGCGCTTTGGACGGCTGGTTGTTGGACGTGATAAGGCGTGCATTGAAAAAACGGCGCGAGATCGTCAAGGCGGCAGTTGGAAAGACGCTGAAGCCTGTAACCATGAAAAAATTGACCTCCGGAGAATGGTATAATTTCCCCGGCCTCGACATGGAGACCAAGATGCCTAGCTTCTTTCTTGCTTGGCGCTCAGCTAGAAAGAGTTGGGCTCAGCACGGGCTAGGAGGGGTCGACACAACTGGCATGGGGTATTCATATTGACGCAGGATGAAAGAGAATACTTTGATCACCTCGTAAAAATTATGCTTCAGACGCGTGGAGTTAGGTTTACTGCGTCGGAGACAGAGAGGAAGAAGGATTTACACAGCATAATAACTATAGCGTTTCTGTCTATTTATCTGACGGGATGGGCATTTGTGTCGGCCCTTTATCCCGAGGCTTTCAACGCATTTGATCTCCGGGTATTGAGCATTGTTTCGGTGATGGCATCGATATCGCTTCTGGTCATATCCCTATTTGACTACGCGGCGGGCCGCGCGGTTCAATCAGAAAAGTTGTTGCAGAATGCGCTTATGATAAGCCCTTTGGCTCGCGAGATGGAAAGACAGCTTGTCTCTCCAAACCCTAATGTGAAGCGGTTGGGTGATATTGCTTCCGAATACGAACATTTGATCGCGAACACGGGAGTAAACCACACCAGCGCTGACTACCGGCTGTGGGCGTTCGAAAAACGGCAACCGAGTAATTGCATTGAACGCTTGCTGCTGCCGCCAATGAAAATGGTGAGGCGCAGCTTGCTTTTCATGTATTCTGCGATCTTTCAACTCTGCATTATCATTGTGGTGCTCATGGCGACGGTTTGGCTTGCCGTCAATGTATTTTCAGTTGCACCACATTAGTCTCGAAAGCGCTCGAAGGCTGTTAATTTCTCTGCCGTGACCTCGGTGCCGTTTGAGTCTTGGGCCTTGAGCGTTGCCAGTTCTTGTTCGATCATATGGGGCGGTAAGGTAGTTTGCCAGTAACCGGTTTGCCCTCCGCCGGCCTGTCGCCAACGGTATCCTCGGGCTCGTAGTGGCGCAGCCGTCTCGAACCGGCCGCGTACTTGCACTCGGTATGTCGGCAACCGTGCACTTTCCACAATTTTAGTGAACGCAGACTGGTCACCCAACCTAATTTGCAGCAACTGTAGAAGCGCATTGCAATCGCCCATGGCACGATGCGGATCGTAGAAATAGCCGCTTTCAAGTAGCAGATACTTGAGCCTGCTGCTTTCGTAGCCGAATGCCTTCCAGTCCACGCCCGTAGCTGAGCACGCCCACGGTTTTTGCGAGAATATAGGATCGAGTTTCTCGCATTTTGGCCGATCAAAGGAAGCGTTATGAGCGATGATAATGTCTGCTTTCTCCACAAACGCGGTCAACGCGACATGATCAATCTGTCGCCCCCTCAATTCGCTGTTCGTTATGCCCGTAATCCGGGCTGCGTCGGCGGTCAGCGGCTTGGAGGGTTGTTGCAGCGCCTCAAACTGAGAAATTGGACCTATTAACTGTGTGCCCTCGTCATAAGCTACAGAGATCATGGCAATCTCCACGATCTCATCAGAGGCATCGAGCCCTGTAGTTTCGGTATCGAGAAGGATGGCCACCTTGTCCTTGCCGGAGACTGGTCGAACCGTGGATGAAACGCGAGGTACCCGACGAAGGACACGATATTGACCGAGTTCCTCCAGTGTTTTGATGAGTGTCTCGTTTTCCTCGCTTGTTGTCACGCGATGGTTCATCTGTCCTCTAATATCACAGTCAGCGGGCGGCGATCCGCTGGCGCACCTTAGCATATGCAAATGGGGCGGGCTTGGCGGGTCGGAATTGTCCTACGCTACAGCGCTTGTTTGTACGCGCGCCATAAGACCTCCGCCTGCCAGAATTGGCGTAGATATAGGTTGCGCAACGTTTTGCCGCAACTGGGAGCGCTGAAAGCCGGGGTGACCGCGGTTCTGCCAGCCATTTCGCAGACCTATCACGTAGGGCAACCTAGCCGCGCGGCAGGATGCGCCGGATGACGGTTTTGTCCGCCGGTGGTTTCGAGGCGCCGATCGTATAGGCCGAATGCACGGCTGCGGCCGCCGCCTCGGCATCGGAGGGCGAGCGGGCGTGGACCAGCGCCAGGGCATCTCCGGCATGGACTTCCGCACCTATTGGCAGCAGCCTGGTGATGCCGACGCTGGGGTCGATCCTGTCGTCAGGCCTTGTGCGCCCGCCCCCCAGGCCAACCACCGCAAGGCCGATGTCGCGGGTGGCGATGCCGGTGACGAAGCCGTCCGCCGTTGCCTTGACCGCGAATTCCGTTGCCGGTTCCGGCAGATACTTTTCCGGCTTCTCGATGAAATCGGCGGGACCGCCGAGCACCGCCACCATGCGCGCGAAGGTGGCGGCGGCGCGGCCGCTGGTAAGTGTCTCCGTGGCGCGCCGCAGGCCATCCTGGTTGGACGACACCAGTCCCGCCGACTGCAGCATTTCGGCGGCCAGCGCCAGCGTCACATCTTCCAGGCGCCGGTCGCGCAGACGGCCGGTCAGGAAGTCGACGGCGTTGCGGACTTCGACGGCATTGCCGGCCGCCGAGGCCAGTGGTTCGTTCATGCCGGTGATCAGCGCAGAAACCTTCAGCCCGGCGCCGCTGGCCACCTCTACGAGGCTGTTGGCGAGCGCGGTCGCGTCGCGCGACTTCTCCATGAAGGCGCCATTGCCGACCTTGACGTCGAGCACCAGCGAGCCCAGGCCGGCGGCCAGCTTCTTCGACAGGATCGAGGCGGTTATCAGCGGCACCGATTCCACGGTGCCGGTGACGTCGCGGATGGCATAGAGCCGGCGGTCGGCAGGCGCGAGATCGCCGGTCTGGCCGATGATGGCGCAGCCCGTTTCCAGCACCGCCCGGCGAAACAGCGCGATGTCGGGCTGGCTGACATAGCCTGATATCGCATCCATCTTGTCCAGCGTGCCGCCGGTATGGCCAAGGCCGCGGCCCGAGATCATCGGCACATAGGCGCCGCAGGCGGCGACGATCGGCGCCAGCATCAGCGAGACATTGTCGCCGACGCCGCCTGTCGAATGCTTGTCGGTGACAGGCCCCGGCAGGTCCGACCAGTCGAGCACGTTGCCGGAATCGCGCATGGCGAGCGTCAGCGCCACGGCCTCGTCGCGGTTCATGCCGTTGAAGAACACCGCCATGGCGAAAGCCGCAGCCTGGCCGTCGGTGACGGCGCCCGATGTCACACCGTCGATGAAGGCGGCGATTTCACGAGCCGGCAGCCTCTGGCCGTCTCGCTTGTGGCGGATGATTTCCTGGGGAAGCATCAGCTCTCCAGCAGTCCGTCGCGGAACACGCGCTGCAGGACCGTTGCCAGCCGCGAGCCGCCAACCGGCGCCATATCCTTGGTCTCCTGGTGTGAAAGCTCGGCTCCGGTCATGCCGGCGGCCAGATTGGTGATGACCGAGCAGGCGGCGACGCGCAGCCCGAGGAAACGGGCGAGAATGACTTCCGGCACGGTCGACATGCCGACGGCGTTGGCGCCCATGACGCGCGCCATGCGGATCTCGGCCGGCGTTTCGAAACACGGGCCGGAAAACCACATATAGACGCCCTTGTGCAATGCGGTGCCGGTGGCCTTCGCCGCGCGCTCGATGGCCTTGCGGATGCCGGCATCATAGGCTTCGGTCAGGCCGACAAAGCGGCGGTCGCTCGGCTCGCCGATCAGCGGGTTGGTGCCCGAGAAATTGATGTGGTCCGTGATCAGCATCACCGATCCCGGCGACATGTCGGGATCGACCGAACCGGCGGCATTGGTGAGGATCAGTTTCGTGATGCCGATGCCGGCGAGCACTTCCAGCACCGGGCGCATCGCCGCCGCGTTGCCATGCTCGTAGTAGTGGGCGCGGCCGGACAGCATCAGCACCGGCGTGCCGGCAAACAGTCCCGCCACGACCTCGCCGGCATGGCCGCTGACGCCGCTCCTGGGAAAGCCAGGCAGGTCGGCATAGGACACGCGTACCGGATGCTCGATCCGGTCGACAAGCCCGCCGAGGCCCGAACCCAGCACCAGCGCCGTCGACGGCGCCAGCCCGTCCAGCCTTTCGATAAGATGGTCCACCGCCTTTTCGGTCATTGCAGCCAGCCCATCATTTCAAGATGTCGCCGCGAAAACCATAAGGCAGCATGTCGCCCATGGTCACGGTCTCGACGACTCCGGTATTGTCGCAGAGATAGAGTTTTGTGTCCGGCTGGCAGAATTCGGCCAGCCGCTGGCGGCAGCCGCCGCAAGGCGAGCATTTGGCCATGCGTTCGGCAAGGACGGCGATTTCGACGATCTTGCCGCCGCCAGCCATGATGTAGTGGCCAAGCGCTGTCGTCTCGGCGCACCAGCCCTCCGGATAGGAGGCAACCTCGATGTTGGCGCCGGTGAAGACGCGTCCGTCCTCGGTGCGCAAGGCGGCACCCACCGGAAATTTCGAGTAGGGCGCATAGGCCTTGGCCATGGCGGTTCTGGCCGCTTCGAACAGATCATGCGACATTCAGTTGTTCTCTCCGATGATCGTGTCCAAAACCCGGCGCATCCTTGCGCCGAGCCGTCGGCCCTTAAAGCGCGTCGCGTCGAAACGGATCCAGGCGACGCGCTTCAATTTTTTGTCTTATGCATGTCGTTCTCCCAAAACCGAGGTCACTTTTGGGCGACATGCATTAGCGTTCCTTGACGTAGGGCACGCCGCCGGCGCGCGGCGGGATTGCCTTGCCGATGAAGCCGGCGAGCAGGATGACGGTGAGGATATAGGGCAGCGCCTGCATGAACTGCACCGGCACCTTGCCGATGATCGGCAGCGGCGAGCCCTGCAGGCGTATTGCCGCGGCATCGAGGAAGCCGAACAGCAGGCAGGCGAACATGGCGTTGACCGGCTTCCATTTGGCGAAGATCAACGCGGCGAGCGCGATGTAGCCCTTGCCGGCGGTCATGTCCTTCACGAAGCCGCCATTCTGCACCATCGACAGATAGGCGCCGGCGACGCCGGTCAGGATGCCGGTGCAGATCAGCGCGCGATAGCGCAGCCAGGCGACCGAGATGCCGGCGGTGTCGACGGCGGCCGGGTTCTCGCCGACGGCGCGCAGCCTGAGGCCGAAGCGGGTGCGAAACAGCACCCACCACGTGAACGGCACCATCGCGAAGGCGAAGTAGACGAGGATGGAATGACCAAGCACAAGCTCGGCGAACACCGGGCCGAAGCCGGGGATCCTGGCGAGCGCATCGAACAGCAGCGCCGGCAGGTAAAGGATGAGCCCGCGGATCGAAGCCAGGACATCGGCGAGGCTTGCGGTGCTGAAGCTGTAGGTGGACAGGAAGTTCGAGATCACATCAGCCGTTATCGATTCAAACCGTTCGCCCGGCTGAAGGGCCGGGGTGCGCCCGCCCTGCTGGAACCAGGCCTGGCCCAGGATGATGGTCGATCCGGCGGCGATGAAGTTGATGGCCACGCCGGAGACGATCTGGTTGCCGCGATGGGTGATGGAGGCGAAGCCGTGCACCATGGCGAAGGCGACCGAGATCAGGATGGCCATGCCAAGGCCGAGAAAAGCCGAGTGGAAGACCGAGGCCGCGGCGGCCCCGGCGAAGGCGCCGACCAGCATCTTGCCTTCCAGCCCGATGTCGAAGATGCCGGACCGCTCGGAGAAGAGGCCGGCAAGGCAGGCGAGCAGCAGCGGCACCGAAAGGCGGATGGTGGAGTCGAGGACCTGGACGACAGCGTTGAGAAGATCCATCTCAGGCGCCCTTTCCCTTGACCGCTTCCATGCCGACCGACCGCGGACTGAACGAGGCGAACAGCGCCTGGATATAGGGCCTGAACATGTGTTCGAGCGCGCCGGCGAACAGGATCACCAAGCCTTGAATGATGACGATCATGTCGCGGCTGATGGCCGGCATCTCGAAGGCGAGTTCGGCGCCGCCCTGATAGAGCATGCCGAACAGGATCGCCGCCAGCACGATGCCGACCGGATGCAGGCGCCCCATCAGCGCCACGGCAATGCCGACGAAGCCGGCGCCGGAGACGAAGTCGATTGCGACATTGTGCTGGTCGCCCATCACCGGGTTGAGCGCCATCATGCCGGCCAGCGCGCCCGAGATCATCATCGCGGTGATGATGATGCGGGCTTCCGAGATGCCGGCATAGCGCGCCGCCTTGGGGCTGTGGCCATAGGTGCGCATCTCGTAGCCGAGCCTGGTGCGCCAGATCAGCAGCCAGACCAGGAAGGCCATGACCAGCGCCAGCAGGAAGGTGACGTTGAGCGGCGCCGAACGGATCTTGGCGCCGAACAGTTCGATGATCCAGTTGAGCTTCGGCAGTTCGGCGCCGGCGAGGAAGTTGCGGGTTTGCGGGGCTTGCGACCCGGCCGGCTTCAACGGCCCGACCAGCAGGTAGACCATGATCGAGGCGGCGATGAAATTGAACATGATGGTGGTGATGACGATGTGCGAGCCGCGCCTGGCCTGCAGATAGGCGGGGATCAGCGCCCACAAGGCGCCCACCAGCGCCGATGCGACGATGGCCAGCGGGAAGGTCAGCCACCAGGGCAGCACGCTGTCGAAGGACAGGCAGACGATGGCGATGCCGAGACCGGCAATGTAGGCCTGCCCCTCGGTGCCGATGTTGAACAGGCCGCAATGCGCCGCCACCGCCACCGAAAGCCCGGTGAAGATGAAGGTGGTGGCATAAAACAGGGTGAAGGCGATGCCTGTTCCCTTGCCGAAGGCGCCCTCGACCAGGATGACGGCGGCGCGGAATGGATTTTCGCCGACCAGAAGCACGACGAAGCCGGCGACGATGAAGGCCACCGACAGGTTGATCAGCGGGATCAGCCCATAGTCGGCCCAGGCCGGCAATTTGGCGTAAGGCGTGCTCAAAGGGCGGCCTCCTGGTGCTCGACACCCGCCATCAGCAGGCCAAGCTCGCCCTCGGTCGCCTCCGGACCGCGCTCGCCGACGATGCGGCCGGCAAACATCACCAGGATGCGGTCGGAGAGCGAGCGGATCTCGTCGAGCTCGACCGATACAACCAGCACTGCCTTGCCCTGGTCGCGCATGGCGATCAGGCGCTTGTGGATGAATTCGATGGCGCCGACATCGACGCCGCGCGTCGGCTGGCCGACGATCAGCACGCCGGGATCCTGTTCGATCTCCCGCGCCAGCACGATCTTCTGCTGGTTGCCGCCGGAGAAATTGGCGGTCTTCAGGCGTGGATTGCCCGGACGGATATCGTATTTCTCGATCTTGTCCCTGGCATCGGCCATGATGGCATCGACGTTGAGGAACGGCCCTTTGAGATAGCGGGGGTCGTCGTGATAGCCGAGGATCGAATTCTCGTGCTCCTCGAAGGCCAGAACCAGGCCGACATGGTGGCGATCCTCCGGCACGTGCGCCAATCCCCGGTCGCGCAGTTCGCCGGGATCTGCCGCCCCGGTCAGGTCGATCGGCTTGCCGTCGAGCATGACCGAGCCGGAAACGGCGCGCCTGATGCCGGAAATCGCCTCCAGCAGTTCGGATTGACCATTGCCGGCGACACCGGCAATGCCAACGATCTCGCCGGCGCGCACGTCGAAGGAGATGTCGTCGACCATGGTGACGCCGCGCGTATCCTTGACGGTCAGCTTCTCAACCGCGAGCTTGACGGCGCCGGCTTGCGCCTCGCCCTTCTCGACCCTCAAGAGCACGCGCCGCCCGACCATCAGTTCGGCCAGTTCCTCGACGGTGGTCTTCTTCGTCTCCCTGGTCGCCACCATCGTGCCCTGGCGCATCACCGACACGGTATCGGTGATGGCCATGATCTCGCGCAGCTTGTGGGTGATCAGCACCACCGTCTTGCCCTGTTCCTTCAACTGCCTGAGGATGCGGAACAGGTGGTCGGCCTCGGCCGGCGTCAACACACCTGTCGGCTCGTCGAGGATCAGGATCTCGGCGCCGCGATAGAGTGCCTTGAGGATCTCGACGCGCTGCTGCAGGCCGACCGGCAGTTCCTCGATGATGGCGTCGGGATCGACCTCCAGCCCGTATTCGCGCTCCAGCCGCTCCAGTTCCGAACGCGCCTTGGCGATGCTGCTCTTGAGGAGAGCATCGTTCTCCGCGCCGAGGATGATGTTTTCCAGCACCGAGAAGTTGTCGACCAGCATGAAATGCTGGTGCACCATGCCGATGCCGAGCGCGATGGCGTCATTGGGTGTCTTGATCGAAGCCGGCTTGCCGCCGACATGGATCTCGCCGCTGTCGGCCTGGTAGAAGCCGTAGAGGATCGACATCAGCGTCGACTTGCCGGCGCCGTTTTCGCCGACAATGCCGTGGATGGTGCCGCGCGCGATCTCCAGATTGATGTCGCGGTTGGCGCGAACCGCGCCAAAACTCTTGTTGATGCCAATCAGTTCGATTGCCGCTTGCACCATGCAGCCTTGTCCCACTCTTATTTTTTTATCGCTTGGTCAAAATGCCTAGCATGACGCTCCGCTCATGCCAATTGGCCCGAGCAGAGCCCACTCTCGACAAATCCCCGCGCGCTTGTCAATTTCGAACGTGGCCGACGCTCTCACATTCGCTAATATGGCGAAGCCGATTTGACACTTGTGGCGCAAGGCATCGCGGTACGAAACTGGGGACTTTGCATGACCATGCCCGCCGACCGGCTGACGACGCTGGAAATCCGCGCCGCCGAGCAGGAGAAGACCATCGAGGAATTGTCGGGCCAGATCGCCGAGCAGTGGACGGTGATCGAGCGCATGCAGCGCAAGCTTGACGCGCTGACCGAACGCTTCCTGGCGTTGGAGGAACAGGCGGCACCCGACGTCCCTGTGACCAAGCCGCCGCACTGGTAGGGGAGGGGGCGGGAGCCATGGCCAGTGAAAGCGATCGCATCGCACGGGCCGGCGATTATGTGCTCGGCCTGATGAACGATGCCGAGCGTGAACGGGCAGAGCGCGATCTGGAGATCGATCCTGCCTTCCGCGACGCGGTGGTGCGGCTTGCCGAACGCATGCATGTTTTCGACCGCGTCGAAAAACCCGCCTTGCCCGCCAATCATTGGACGCTGGTCACGCAACGCCTCGCCGAGTTGCCGCAGATGCGCAGTGTTGGGCTGGACGGGTCGAAACCAACGCCGGTGATCCGCAGTCTGGAGCGCCGGCCTAACGGCATCGGCGTGCATTCACTTGGCGGCCGGCGCGGCGCCGTCATCGCCATCGTGCTGATCGCGGTCTTCGCGCTGGGCTATCTCGTGGGGGTTTGGTCTACCGGCGGCGCGCTTTTGCCCTGACCCTTGCATGATCGCATAGGGTGCTCCCCCACTCCGTCTCGGCTTCGTCGAGCCACCTCTACCCCCACATCCGTGGGGGAGAGGAAACCCAAGCCTTTCAAGGCAGCGATCCTCGGCGATTAGCGATCTCCTCTCCCCCATGTACATGCAGGGCAATCGCATATGAGTTTTTATGAAGAGGACCCCCACCCTTAATCCCTCCCCACAAGGGGGAGGGAGACTTGGTAGGCGCTGATCTCCGCAAATTGCCTAGGCTCGATGCCAAAAAAATGGCATGCGGCAGCGTTCCCTCCCCCTTGTGGGGAGGGTTAGGGTGGGGGTCCTCTTCGCAAAAAACCATATGCGATTGCCCTGCATGTACATGGGGGAGAGGTGGCTCGGCGAAGCCGAGACGGAGTGGGGGCTGGCACCGCCTTATTCGACTGTCTCCAAAACAAAACCGCTGGGCTTTCACCCGGCGGTTCCAAACCTCAGTGCTTGCCGATCAATACGGGCAGGCGTTGTCAGCCGTGTAGTCGTGCACCTGGATCTTGCCGGCGATGATGTCGGCCTTGGCCTTTTCGACGGCGGCCTTCATCTCGTCGGTCACCAGCGCCTTGTTGTTGTCGTCCATGGCATAATCGACGCCACCTTCCTTGAGGCCGAGGTTCTCGAGACCGCCCTTGAAGGTGCCGTTCTTGCCGTCCATGAAGGCGGTGTAGACGGCAACGTCGACGCGCTTCATCATCGAGGTCAGCACCTTGCCGGGCTGCAGGCCGTTCTGGTTGGAATCGACGCCGATGCCGAGCTTGCCGGCATCAGCCGCCGCCTGCAGCACGCCGACGCCGGTGCCGCCGGCCGCGGCGTAGACCACGTCGGAGCCCTGGTCGATCTGCGTCTTGGCGATTTCGCCGCCCTTGGCCGGATCGTTCCAGGCAGCCGGCGTGTCGCCGGTCATGTTCTGGATGACTTCGGTGGCGCCGGCCGCCTTGGCGCCGCCGACATAGCCGCATTCGAACTTGCGGATCAGCGGGATGTCCATGCCGCCGATGAAGGAGACCTTCTTGGACTTCGATGCCATCGCGGCCATGATGCCGACGAGGTAGGAACCTTCATTCTCCTTGAACACCAGCGAGCGGACATTGGGCAGGTCGACGGCATCGTCGATGATGGCGAAGTTGAGATCGGGATATTCGGCCGCGACCTTCTTCAGCGCGTCCTCCCAGGCGAAGCCGGCCATGACGATAGGGTTGTGGCCGTCCTCGGCGAAGCGGCGCAGCGCCTGCTCGCGCTGCGAGGCGTTGGACACCTCGAATTCGACATAGGGCGTGCCGGTCTCGGCCTTGAACTTCTCGGCGCCATGGTAGGCCGCCTCGTTGAAGGATTTGTCGAACTTGCCGCCCAGATCATAGAGGATGGCCGGCTGGACATCGGCGGCGAAAGCCGGAAGAACCATTGCGGTTGCGGCCAGGAGGCCGAGAACGATACGTTTCATGTGATCCACACCCTGTCGGTTATTTTTTCCGTTACGCCTCGCTTGCCCGCCCGGTTCTGCGGCAGGCATGCGACGTCAGCCAGGAGTGTATTTCCTCCCGCTCGGCGGCAATCTGGCACGGCCCGAAACAAAATTCACGCGGAATTTTGACCTTTTGGAAAAGCGTGCCACGGGCAGGCCGTGCAGCAGTCCGATCCTTGCGCGATAGAGCGGTTCATCGTTTCACGGATACGCCGAACCGCTCTAACTTCGTGTTTTGACGCAATTCCTGTTGGCAGAGCGCCATGCGCTTTGCCTGGGAACCGCTTCGCACTTTTCCTGGAATTGCCCTGGCCGTCAGGAGGCGGCGGCCGGCATGGCGCAGGCTATGCCGGTGCCCTTAAGGTTGCAGTAGCCGTGAGGGTTTTTCGCCAGATATTGCTGATGGTCGGCTTCGGCGAAGTAGAAGGCGGGCGCCGGTGCGATCTCGGTGGTGATACCGCCGTGGCCGGCACCCCGCAGCGAGGCCTGGTAGGCCTCGCGCGAAGCGCCCGCCGCCTGGAATTGCGCATCGCCCGATGTGTAGATCGCGGAGCGGTAGGCGGTGCCGACATCATTGCCCTGGCGCATGCCTTGAGTCGGGTCGTGGCTTTCCCAGAACAGCCGCAGAAGGTCGGCATAGGAGACGGTTTCCGGGTCGAAGACGACCAGCACCACTTCGGCATGGCCGGTCAGACCGGTGCAGGTTTCCTGATAGGTCGGGTTGGGCGTGATGCCGCCGGCATAGCCGACGGCTGTGACCCAGACGCCTTCGGTCTGCCAAAACATGCGCTCCGCGCCCCAGAAGCAGCCGAGCCCGAACATCGCCGTCTCAAGCCCATCGGGATAGGGGCCCTTGAGCGGCCGTTTCGAAACAAAGTGCCTGGGCGCGGTCGCGATCGCCCTGGCGCGGCCGGGCAGCGCCTCGGACGGCTTCGGCAGATTGAGTTTCCGGTTCAGCATGTCGCTCAGAAAGAACATGCGCGGCCTTCCTTCCCTTGGCGGGATGCAAGAAATCGATCAATTGGTGGCGAATTGGCCCGTGCGCCGCTGGCGCCTGTAGCCGATGGCGTAAAGCAGGAAGGCCAGCACCGCGAACACGGCAAAGCCCGGCTGGTTGAGCACCCAGGCGACGGCGCCATCCCACAGAAGCGGGCCGGCCTTGGCGCGGACAAAGGTTTCGAACGCCGCCCGCGTGTCCGGCGAGACGGCCAGCCAGCTGGCGTTGAGCGGGGTCAGCACCAAGGCCGAAGCCGCCACCGTGCGCGTCGTGTCGAGCACCGCCATGATGACGGAGACCGACAGCGCGATCATGGCGGCAAGACGAAAAATGAAGCGAAACATCAAGCTCTCCCCCGGCCGATCCCAGACGCTTTCCCTGGGATCTCCGGCACGTGTCCCGAACGAGAAATAGAATGCGCGTGACCTGCCCGCAACCGCGATACGCGAATTTGAAGGCTTGGGCCTTCCGCCCCTACGCCATCGGCCTGCGTCCGCGCCGGTGAACGAACCAGACGGCGAGAATACCGCCGCCGATCGCGCCGACCACCAGCCCGGCGAGGCCGATGAAGGCGGCGAAATAGCCGCAGCCGCCCTCGAAGCAGCTGACCTCGGCGACCTCGGCGATCACGGAACCGGCGAAGAAGCCGCCTAGGGCGCCGACAACGGCGCCGAGGATGATGCCGAGCAAGGCGGCGACAATCGAAACGAAAACCGGCGGCGCCTCGGTTTGCTGCTTGGCATAAACGGTCTCGGCGCCGGAGCCGCGGCGCAGCAGGTAGATGCACAGCAGGCCGATGCCGATCTCGATGGCGGTGATGCTCAGGCCCCTGGCGGAGAAGACGAAATCCGGCACGGTAAGCACATAGGCCTGCCTTGCCAGCAGCCAGACGATGGTGGCGACCTGCCAGATGGTGAAATGGCGTGGGAAGCGCCCGGAGCGGCCAAAGGCGAGGCCGAGCAGATAAAGACCCCACAGGATGGTGATGACATTGGCGACGAGCCCGCCAAGGAGGAAATAGAAGATCTTGTCCGGCAGGCCGGAATTTCCGACCAGCCACCAGGCCGACGCCAGGCCATAGACCGACCACGCCATGACGAAGATGAGCCAGCCCACGGGGACGTAGGACAGGTCGTTGCCCGCGCGCCCGGCCGGCATCTGTCCACTGCCCGGTTGCTCACCTGATGTCATGTCCGGACGATGCCCCCCGCAAAGCCTCAGCTTCACTCGACAGGCGGCCGGCGGCGAAGTCAAGCACGGCAGGCCTTGCTGGCTTGGCTGTGCACATCATTCGCGGCGCGGGCACCCCGAAAACGGGCGCGACAGCGGCCTTGCGAAACACCATGTGTCCGGCAAAGCGAATAGACTGCCGTTATGGCTTGGCATTCGGCGCGGGATCGACTAGATGAGCCCCGCGCCTGTTGCTTTGACGGCTCAGGTGCCGGGGAAGGATGTCCGCTGGTTGGGCGGCGTCCACGGCGCGGACATTCCGCACCGAAGCCCCAAGGGAGAGCATCTCCCCAACCCGCGCGGCGAAACCGGCCGGCGCGAAGGCAAGGACGGAGAGGTGGCCGAGTGGTTGAAGGCGCACGCCTGGAAAGTGTGTTTACGGGAGACCGTAACGCGGGTTCGAATCCCGCTCTCTCCGCCATTCCACAGGAACCGCAAGCCATAGCCGTCGAAGTAAACGGTGTTTCGCTTCACACCTAAAAATTCGAGCTTCGCTGTAAATGATCAGCACTGCGAGCGCGCCCTTTGGCAACCCCAGGCATTGCCTTCGGCGGGAAATTTGCGCCAACCGCGATGAAGCCGCCGGCGGCAAGCATCAATGCGCAGGCCAAACGCAAAAAGCCCGCCGGTGGAGCCGGCGGGCCTTCAATGCTTTGCTTTAAGAGATCAACCAAGCGGCGGTGTGGTTGAAGGGCCCGATGCAGCAGTGACGGTCGAAAGGCGGTCGCGTTTCGTGAGCACGGGCTTTTCGTAGATTTTCTTCATTCCTAGAACCCCTTAGACGTTGGTGAAACTGCCTGCGCCGCTGCCGCCGCCAAACGCTCGCGTCTGGTCAGGATCGGCTTCTCGTAAATTTTCTTCATGGGAATCCCCCGGTTGTCCCTCAAGCCGGCAACGTGCCTTGCGCGAACCAAAATTGTCAACCCGGCGGATTTGAGGGTGCCCCGGGAAGCATGTCATTTCGGGCCAGATCATCCAGCAGCCGGATGACAGCCTTGGCGTCTTCCGACTTGCAGGAATAGTAATGCCAGGTGCCTTCGGCGCGGCATTCCACAATCCCGTGTTCAACAAGCACGCTGAGATGTTTTGAAAGGGTGGTCTGACTGCCGCCCACCCGGGAGACCAGGTCGGTCACCGTTCTTTCCTGATCCACCAAATGAATAACTATCAACAGGCGCTTGTCCTGCGCCAGGACAGCAACCCACCGCGCCGCGACGCCCGCCTGCTTGCGCAGCGTAAGGCGTTTGGTCCGGCGCCACCGCAGAGCGGGGTTTGCCTTGATTTCCGCAAGTCTTTGCCTGACGTATGAGGCCATTTTTATGTCCCTGTCCGCAGCGGAGCAAAATCGTTGCCCCGGCTTCGCGAGTCAACAGGCGTCAAAAAGGCCCACTGCCGGATAGGTAATGGCAGCGGGCCAGGGTCCGAGTGCTGGGATCAACCAGCATAGGTCAACGAGCTGCCGCGGAGTTGGTTGCGACTACCACCGCAACCCAACAAGCCGAATCGGCTATTCTCCTTTCGGCATGCGGGCCTATGTCTCCAAGCAGTCCTATTCAGCCCGAGCGTCGTTCATGCCTGCTCCTCGTCGTCTAATAGAATACACGGCAATCGTTGCGCTGATCTGGCGATATGGTTCGCGGTCAAGAATTGGCTTCCTGAACAGATGATGTGAGGTGCTGCCCCGCAGTGCGCGCCAGATGGCCTCAGCAGCACCGTTTTTCACACTTGTGATATCGTCGTTGGTCCGCCGGAAGGGGTTGGCTCCGCGGTCAATTTGGGGATGCGCGTGGGCAATCTGACGGACCGGTTGATCAACGGCCAAGTGAGCGAGCCCGTTTGACAAGGCGATCAAGCCAGCGATCAAGCCTCGTTTCCGGCCGCGTTCGTTCGATTGCCGTCCTTTCTCCCTTGGCTGAAGCAGGCTTTGTGCAGACGATCAGGTCTGTGTATTCGCCAAGGATGCCGTGCGTGCGATCGGCGAAGCGATACACGCGAACATCAAATGCCGCCCACTCCGCGATGGCCAGATGCAGATCGTAGCCGTAGTCGATAGTCACGATTGAACCTTCGTTGCTAACCGGATTTCCGTGGATTTCCGGCTCCTTCAAATGCTCTCTCGTTCCATCCCCATGCTGGATGAACCTGCGTTCCCACGCGCTGGTCTGAGATTTCCGGACCGGAAAAGTACAGATGTAAATTCCACCGGGTCTCAGAGTTCTGAAGACCTCGGAAACTACCTTGTCCGGATGATACACGTGCTCCATCACGTCAAGCGTCACCGTGATATCAAAGCTGCAATCACCAAAAGTCAGATTTTCGAGATCCTCGTTGCGGACCCCCTTGTGCATCGAGCCAAATGGCTGGTCCGGGAAGTATTGAGACGCAATGTAGTGTCGCGCGTCACGTTTCATGACCGCCGATATGCCCCTGCTTACGGGCGAGGACTCATGGATATGCAAGCCGCGCCAGTCGGGTCTCAGCTCGTTGAGGATGAGCGCCAGTGCTCGTTCCCGGGGGATTGATCCCTGCGGGCAGGATGTGCAGACCAACTCGTCACGCAGCCAGGCGCCCTTTGCCACAAATTCCGTATTTTTCTGGCAAATCGGGCAAAACCCGGAAATTTTCCAAGCCTGAAAGTCCCTCATGGTTGTCGATAGCCGATAGCCGGCGACATCTCAACCGGCACCATCCACCGTGTGCGTGGCCGGGCCAGGCGAGCGAGGTTTTGTATACGCTGGCTGGCGCGAACGGTGGCTGCCGAAAAGCGGCAAGCGGGCAATCGCCGTTTTCTCGACTGGCAACTCTTGGCCCGGAACCTCTTGGCCCTCCGCGCGTTTCACGGCGTCCCATTCGTGGACCAGCCCGGATATCTCTCCTGGCGCTGCGACAATCAGGAGCCCGCTTCATGCACGACAAGCTGTTTCATTCACCGGTCGCACTGACCGTCGGCCTCGGCTTCAAGCGCGAGATCGCCTCGTTGGCCGAAATGCACGACTTCCTGACCAATTGGACGACCTCGCGCCGCGGTCCCCTCCATCGCAATGCCGTGGAGGCGTGTGGCCTCGCATTGGAAGGCTGCATCACCAGGGATGAGGCGCGCCATGCGCTCGTCGAATTCGCGAAAGCCGCCGGCATCCTCTGGCCGGAGATCGAGCCGGTCATCGTGGCGCGCGCCGTCGCGCGCGGCTATGGCGGCTACGCCGCCTGAGTTCGAGGCCACCTCCGTTGTGGTGGCCAATTTCGCATTGGCCATCATGGAAAGCCCGGCTTGGCCCTCCCGAGCCGGGCTTTCGCCTTTGCCGCGCGAAGATCGCAAAGATCACAGCTATTTTTACCGCTAATGTTGCGCGGCGCCTTTGGGGCATCAACCTTTCGAATGTGCGCCCCGGCGCGTCGGCTTGAGCCTCGCCGGATCAGGCTCCGGCGCTGACTGCGCCGCAAGGCGCAATTCTCTCAACCTGGCTGTCTTTGCCTCGCGAGCCGCGCGCTCGGCGTCAATCACGATCTGCGATTCACGCTTGGCGCGCTCGTCACGCTGGGTGTCGACCTTTGCACGGACCATGTGCTGCTACCTCCATCCCACGGGGCGTTGGTTCGGAACAATCGCCGCCTCCATCATCCGCCGGCTCCGCATGGTGCAGCGTTGCGGCAAGGGTCGCGATTACAAATGATGGTCGGGACACTTTTTGCCGCCGATGCCTGAAGCGAAGAGCTGTCAGTCACACCAACCGGACGAGACGACGAGCGACGCCTCGAAGATCTGGCGTCCGCCCTCGTCGCGGACCTTGACCGTGATGGCGGTGTGGTCGTTTTCGATGATCTCGTCGCGGACGATGTCAGGCAGGATGCGGATTGCCTCGCGCCGCATGCGCTCGCGCGTTTCGAAGACCTGGCCGTCATCATCCACCGTGAGACCGTCGCCATTGTAAAGGTCAAGATAATATCGAGGCATGATGGGCTGGACCTCAGACTGATGAAATGGCGAGATATTCAATCGACAATTCGCAGACTGGACAGTTGTTCCATCAGCGGCGGCATTTGCTGCGGAACAAGCAGCTCTAACAAATGTTAATGCCTATCAGCGGCCAAAGGCTTAGTGCATCCCGAGCCGCCTTTGCTCCCGACAGAACACATGGCGATGGCTTCCGAAGCCCTTTCGCGGGAGATTGCGGTGCTTGAATCCCTCTACCTCAACCTGGGCCAGCATGACGCGCTGTCAGACGCCGAGAAGGCGCTGCTGGCCGGCGCCATGACCTTCGAACGGCATTTCGCCATCGGCCAGGACATCGTCGCTTCCGGGTCGCGGCCGACCTATTCGACGCTGATCCTTGACGGGCTGGCGGCGCGCTACAAGGTGCTGGAGGATGGCGGCCGGCAGTTCACCTCGTTGCAGGTGCCCGGTGACTTCGTCGATCTCCACGCCTTCCTGCTGAAGACCATGGATCACGGCATCGTCGCTTTGTCGCCTTGCCATGTCATGTTCGCCGATCACGCCCGGCTTCGCACCATCACCGAGCAGGCGCCGCATCTCACACGGCTCTTATGGCTGGACACGCTGGTCGACGGCGCCATCCACCGCGAATGGATCGTCGCCATGGGGCGGCGCTCCAAGACCTCACATCTGGCCCATCTCGTCTGTGAGCTTTTCGTGCGGCTGCAAGTGGTGCAACGGACCAACGGGATGAGCTTCCATCTGCCGCTCTCGCAAGCAGAGATGGCCGACGTGCTTGGCCTCTCGGTGGTGCACATGAACCGGGTCATCGGCGCCCTGCGAAAGGTCGGCGTTGTCAGCTGGGCGAACCACACGGTGACCATCCTCGACTGGCACCGGCTGCAGGAAATCGCCGAGTTCGATCCAACCTACCTCAGCATGATGCGGGAACCACGCTAAGGTATGTTGATGTCCAGGTGAGGCCGGCCTGCAAAGGATGGCTTTCCGCGCTTCCGGTGCCCACGTACTTCAAGCACGCTCCGCTCCGGTTCTCGAACCACCGCTTTCGGCGCGGCCTGACCTTGAATCCCACACGCCTTAAGGGCCGCTCCGACCTTTGCGGATCTATGCCGCTTCCGCCGCGACGTTGACCGCCGACTCCGCGATCTGCGTCAACGCTTCATCAGTCGCCTTCTCTTCCTTCAGCGTCGCTTCGAGCAGTGTCACGGCCTCGGTCAGGCCGAGTTCACCGGCCCACGTCCTCAGCGTGCCATAGCGTGAGATCTCATAGTGTTCGACCGCCTGCGCGGCGGCCAGCAGGCCGGCGTCGAGCGCGGGCGATCCCTTGTACTCCTCCATGATTTCGGCACCTTCCTCGGTGATGCCCATGATGGCCGCGCAGGTCTTGCCGACCGGCTTCTTGCCGATGACGCCGAAGACTTTCTCCAGCCTCGCAACATGGCCCTCGGTCTCGGTGCGGTGCTTTTCAAAGGCGGCCTTCAATTCGGCGCTTTGCGCGGCCTTGGCCATTTTCGGCAGCGTCGCCAATATCTTCTTTTCGGCGAAATAGATGTCCTTCAACGTGTCGTGAAAGAGGTCGTCGAGCATTTTCTGCTTTGCCATTGTCATCTCCTTTGGTGATCCCTCAAGGCCGACAATCTCCGGCCGCAAGATTCGTTCCCGCCGTTGCGAAGCGGAAAACCTTTATAAAATTCCTATTTCTTTCCGCCCTTGGCCGTCTCGAACCTTTATGGCGATCGGGTCCATATTCCCTATTGGAAAACGTCGAACGCTGTCACTGCTCGAAGTGCGGCGCGCCGTTTCACGTAATTGTCCGCCTGCATCCGGCAGGTGCGAAGTAAAAAGCGGAAGCAAGGAAGAAGCACAATGGACATCATTGTTGTCGGGATAGGGCTTTTGTTCTTCGCCCTGTCCTTGGTCTACGTCAAAGCCTGCGACAGAATTTGAGCTGAAGGATCGCATCATGCTTTTCGATTACATCCTCGGTGGCGGCGTGACCTTGTTCCTGCTCGCCTACCTGACCTATGCGCTCGTTCGTCCAGAACGCTTCTGAAGGCACGGAAAGCCACAGCCATGACACTCAACGGTTGGATACAGATCCTGGTCTTCTGCGGGATCATCGTTTTGCTGACGAAGCCGCTTGGCTTCTACATGCACCGCGTCTTCAACGGCGATCGCACACTGCTTTCGCCGATCTTCGGCCCGCTCGAGCGCGGACTTTACCGCGTTTGCGGCACCAGCGAACGCGAGGAGCAGCACTGGACCAGCTATGCGGTGGCCCTGCTGCTCTTCAACGTTGCAGGCTTCCTGGTGCTTTACCTCCTGCAGCGCCTGCAGGGCAGCCTGCCCTACAACCCGGCCGGCATGAGCGCGGTCGATCCGGCGCTTGCTTTCAACACCGCCGCCAGCTTCGTCACCAACACCAACTGGCAGAACTATGGCGGCGAAAGCACCATGTCCTATCTCGTGCAGATGGCGGGGCTGACCGTTCAGAATTTCGTTTCGGCGGCCACCGGCATCGCGATTGCGGTTGCGCTGATCCGTGGATTTGCCCGTGCCTCCGGCAAATCGATCGGCAATTTCTGGGTCGACATGACCCGCTGCACGCTCTACCTGCTCCTGCCGCTGTGCATCGTGCTGACGCTTGTCTATGTCTGGCTCGGCATGCCGCAGACGCTTGGGCCTTACGTCGACGCCACCACGCTGGAAGGCGCCAAGCAGACGATCGCTCTCGGCCCGGTCGCCTCCCAGGTCGCCATCAAGATGCTCGGCACCAATGGTGGCGGGTTCTTCAATGCCAATGCGGCACATCCGTTCGAGAATCCGGACGCGATCTCCAATCTGATCCAGATGGTGACCATCTTCGCGCTGGGTGCCGCGCTGACCAACGTCTTTGGCCGCATGGTCGGCAACCAGCGCCAGGGCTGGGCGATCCTCGCCTCCATGGGCGCGCTGTTCATCGCCGGCGTCGCCGTCTGCTACTGGGCGGAGGCCGCGGGCAATCCGCTGGTCCATGCGCTGGGCATCGACGGCGGCAACATGGAAGGCAAGGAAACCCGCTTCGGCATCGCGCTCTCGGCGCTGTTCGCTGTCGTCACGACGGCCGCATCCTGCGGTGCGGTCAACGCCATGCATGACAGCTTCACGGCGCTTGGCGGCATGATCCCGCTCATCAACATGCAACTCGGCGAAGTCATCGTCGGCGGCGTCGGCGCCGGCTTCTACGGCATCCTGATGTTCATCGTGGTCGCCGTCTTCGTTGCCGGCCTGATGGTCGGCCGCACGCCCGAATATCTCGGCAAGAAGATCGAGGCCAAGGAGGTCAAGATGGCGATGCTGGCCATACTGTGCCTGCCGCTGGCGATGCTGATCTTCACGGCTATCGCCGTTGTCCTGCCCAGCGCCGTGGCTTCGATGGCCAATGGCGGCCCGCACGGCTTCTCCGAAGTGCTCTATGCCTACACTTCGGCCGCGGCGAACAACGGTTCGGCCTTTGGCGGCCTCACCGGCAACACGCCCTGGTACAACATCACCATCGGCATCGGCATGCTGATGGGCCGCTTCCTGGTCATCATCCCCGCGCTTGCCATCGCCGGCGCGCTGGCGGCCAAGAAGACGGTGCCCGCCTCGGCCGGCACGTTCCCGACAGACGGTCCGCTGTTCGTCGGGCTGCTGGTCGGCGTCATCGTCATCGTCGGCGGCCTGACCTTCTTCCCGGCGCTCGCCGTCGGGCCGATCGTCGAGCACCTGGCGATGATCCACGGGCAGACCTTCTGAGGCGATCATGCCCTGGTTCAGCACCATGCGCCGCAGGACCCGGCGGCCAGCCGGCAATGAGGGGGAGGCGAAGCCTCCTCCCTTCCCGACCGTGTCCACATTCCTTGGCATTGCGGCGGTCATGATCGTGATCTGGCTGCTGGTCTACGGCCCACCCTTTTCGGCATCCAACCGACCGGTGCCGCCCACCAACACTGAAGCCGGAGCTTCAAAATGAGTCACACGAAATCGGCCAGCATCATGGATGCCGGCATTCTCTGGCCCGCCATTGGCGGTGCCTTCCGCAAGCTCGACCCGCGTACGCTGGCCCGCAACCCGGTGATGTTCGTCGTCGCCGTCGTCTCGGCGCTGACATCGGTGCTGTTCATCAGGGATCTCATCGTCGGCGGCGGCGATCTGCGCTTCACATTGCAGATCATCATCTGGCTGTGGTTCACGGTGCTGTTCGCTAATTTCGCCGAAGCCGTCGCCGAGGGGCGCGGCAAGGCTCAGGCGGATTCACTGCGCAAGGCGCGCACCGAGACCCAGGCAAAGCTCCTGGCCGGCGAAGACAGGACCAAGTTCAAGCTCGTGCCCGGCACCAGCCTGAAGGTCGGCGACATCGTCCTGGTCGAAGCTGGAGACATCATCCCGTCGGACGGCGAGGTGATCGAAGGCGTCGCCTCGGTCAACGAAGCGGCGATCACCGGTGAGTCGGCCCCCGTCATCCGCGAATCCGGCGGCGACCGCTCGGCCGTCACCGGCGGCACGCAGGTGCTGTCCGACTGGATCCGCGTGCGCATCACCGCCGCCTCCGGCCACACCTTCCTCGACCGCATGATCTCGCTGGTCGAAGGTGCCGAACGCCAGAAGACGCCCAACGAAATCGCGCTCAACATCCTCTTGGTCGGCATGACGCTGATCTTCGTGCTGGCCACGGCGACGATCCCGAGCTTTGCCTCCTATTCGGGCGGCTATATCTCGGTGACCGTTCTGGTTGCCCTGTTCGTCACCCTGATCCCGACCACCATCGGAGCGCTGCTGTCGGCCATCGGCATTGCCGGCATGGACCGGCTGGTGCGCTTCAATGTGCTCGCCATGTCCGGCCGTGCCGTGGAGGCCGCCGGCGACGTCGACACGCTGTTGCTCGACAAGACCGGCACGATCACGCTCGGCAACCGCCAGGCGACGGAATTCCGTCCGGTCAAGGGCGTCACCGAACAGGAACTGGCCGACGCCGCGCAGCTTGCTTCGCTCGCCGACGAGACGCCGGAAGGCCGTTCGATCGTCGTGCTGGCCAAGGAGAAATATGCCATCCGCGCCCGCGACATGGCGACTTTGCACGCAACCTTCGTTCCCTTCACCGCGCAGACCCGGATGAGCGGCGTCGACGTCGACGGCTCCTCGGTGCGCAAGGGCGCAGTCGATTCCGTGCTTGCCCATGTCAACCAGTCGACATCAGCCGGCCACGCGACGCGGCCGAACAGCGATACGGTCAGGGATCTGCAGGCAATCGCCGACGAGGTCGCCAAGTCCGGCGGCACGCCGCTGGCGGTCGAGCGGGACGGGCGCCTGCTCGGCATCGTGCACCTCAAGGACATCGTCAAGGGCGGCATACGCGAGCGTTTCGCCGAGCTGCGCAAGATGGGCATCCGCACGGTGATGATCACCGGCGACAACCCGATGACGGCGGCGGCAATCGCGGCGGAGGCCGGCGTCGACGATTTCCTTGCCCAGGCGACGCCCGAGGACAAGCTGAAGCTGATCCGCGACGAGCAGGCCAAGGGCAAGCTGGTTGCCATGTGCGGCGACGGCACCAACGACGCGCCGGCGCTGGCGCAGGCCGATGTCGGTGTCGCCATGAACACCGGCACGGTGGCGGCGCGAGAGGCCGGCAACATGGTCGACCTCGACAGCGATCCGACCAAGCTGATCGAGATCGTCGAGATCGGCAAGGCGCTGCTGATGACGCGCGGCTCGCTGACCACCTTCTCGATCGCCAACGACGTGGCCAAGTATTTCGCCATCATCCCGGCCATGTTCGCCGTCTTCTATGTCGCGCCCGGCCAGGCAACCGGCCCGCTGCAGGCGCTCAACATCATGCATCTGGCGACGCCGCAGAGTGCCATCCTGTCCGCCATCATCTTCAACGCGCTGATCATCATCGCGCTGATCCCGCTGTCGCTGCGCGGCGTCAAATACCGGGCGATCGGTGCCGGCGCGCTGCTCAGCCGCAACCTTCTCGTCTACGGCCTCGGCGGCATCATCGTGCCGTTCGTCGGCATCAAGATAATCGACATGGCCGTCACGGCCCTTGGCCTTGCATAAGGATCATTCCGATGCTCAAGCAAATCAGACCCGCGATCATCATGATCGTCTTCTTCACCGTGCTGACCGGCCTGGTCTATCCCCTGGGCATGACCGGCATCGCCCAGGCGCTATTCCCGCGTCAGGCCAATGGCAGCCTGATCGAGAAGGACGGCAAGGTCATCGGCTCCGAGCTGATCGGCCAAGCCTTCGCCAGCGACAAGTATTTCCATGGCAGGCCTTCGGCCGCCGGCAACGGCTATGATGCCGGCGCCTCCAGCGGTTCCAATCTCGGCCCGACCAATCCCAAGCTGATCGACCGCATCAAGGGCGACACCGAGAAGCTGAAGGCGGAGAATCCGAACCAACCCGTGCCGATGGACCTGGTGACGACGTCAGGCAGCGGCCTCGATCCGCAGATCAGCCCGCAGGCCGCCTATTTCCAGGTGCCGCGTGTGGCCAAGGCCAGGGGCCTCGACGAGGCCAAGGTCAAGGCGCTTGTCGACGGCCAGGTCGAGGCAAGGGAACTCGGCTTCATGGGAGAGCCGGCGGTCAATGTGCTGACGCTCAACATGGCGCTGGACGCCGCGAAATAAGTGATGGCCGGTGCCGGGGATCGACAGCATCCCCGGCGCCATTCATGATCGGTTCTTGATGCCGGAAGACAGAAGCAACGAGAACAGACCTTCCCCCGACGCGCTGCTCGAGCATGCCGAGCGGGAAGGGCGCGGCCGGCTGCGGATATTCCTCGGCGCCGCGCCCGGTGTCGGCAAGACCTACGAAATGCTGATGTCGGGCCGCGCCAGGCTGACCGACGGCATCGATGTGGTGATCGGCATCGTCGAGACGCATGGCCGCAGGGAAACCCAGGCCCTGGTCGAGGGTTATGAAGTCATCCCCCGCCGCAAGGTCGACTACAAGGGGCGCATCCTCGAGGAGATGGATATCGACGCCATTCTCGCCCGGCGCCCGGCGCTGGTTCTCGTCGACGAACTCGCCCACACCAACGCATCCGGCAGCCGTCACCCCAAGCGCTATCTCGACGTCCAGGAGATCCTGGCGCGGGGCATCGACGTCTACACGACGCTCAACATCCAGCATGTCGAAAGCCTGAATGACGTCGTGGCGCAGATCACGCGGGTCAGGGTGCGTGAAACGGTTCCCGATTCCATCATCGACCAGGCCGATGACGTCGAAATCATCGATCTGACGCCCGACGACCTGATCAAGCGACTGGAGGAGGGCAAGGTCTATTTCCCCAACACCGCGCAGCGCGCCATCGAGAATTATTTCTCGTCAGGCAATCTGACGGCACTGCGGGAACTGGCGCTGCGCCGCACGGCCCAGCGTGTCGACGAGCAATTGCTCAATCACATGCAGTCCCATGCCATCCAGGGTCCCTGGGCCGCGGGCGAGAGGGTGCTCGTCTGCGTCGACGCAAGACCGGGCGGTGCGGCCCGCATTCGCTACGCACGCAGGCTGGCCGACCGGCTTCGTGCGCCATGGACGGCGCTTCATGTCGATACGCCTCGCTCGGCCGGCATGTCCGAGGAAGACAAGGACCGGCTCGCCACGCTCCTGCGCCTTGCCGAGCAACTCGGCGCCGAGGTGACGACCATTCCCGGCCAGAATGTCGCGCAGGACATTGTGCGCCATGCGACGGCGAACAATTTCACCCATATCGTGGTCGGCAGGCCGACGCGGTCGCGCTGGCGCGAGCTGATCGAGGGCTCGCTTACCTATGACCTGATCCGCAATGCCGGCGATATCAGCGTCCACGTCATTTCGGGTACCGAGCGGGACACCGAGGCTAGTTCGAGAAGCGTCAGGGCGGCCGACGAGCAATGGCAATTCCAGATATGGCCCTATCTCAAGGCTACGGGGTTTGTCGCCGGCTCGCTGGCCTTCGCCGTCCTGCTCGACCAGTTTCTCGACGTTCGCAACCTCGCCATCATCTTCCTCATCGGGGTGCTGACATCGGCGGTGACCGGTGGCCTCTGGCCGGCTCTCTATGCCTGTGTCGTCAGCGCCCTTGCCTTCAACTATTTCTTCCTCGAGCCACGCTATACGCTGACGATCCGGGATCCGGAGAGCATTGTCGCGCTTGGCGTGTTCCTGGTCGTTGCCGTCATTGCCAGCAACCTGACGGCGCGCGTGCAGCGCCAGGCGGTCGCCGCCCGCTCGCGGGCGCGGGCGACGGAAGATATTTATCTCTTCTCCAAGAAGCTCGCCGGCGCCGGCACGCTCGACGATGTGCTGTGGGCCACCGCCTTCCAGATCGCTTCGATGCTGAAGCTGCGCGTGGTGCTGCTGCTGCCGGAAGACGGCTCGATTACCGTCAAGGCCGGCTATCCGCCCGACGATACGCTGGCCGAGGCCGACATCGCCGCAGCCCGCTGGGCCTGGGAGCACAACCGCGCCGCCGGGCGCGGCGCCGACACGCTGCCTGGCGCCAAGCGCCTCTACCTTCCCTTGCGCACGGGGCGCACCGCGATCGGTGTCGTCGGCCTCGACAATGACAAGCAGGGCCCGCTGCTGACGCCCGAGCAACAGCGCCTGCTCGACGCGCTGGCCGATCAGGCGGCGGTGGCGATCGAACGCATCCAGCTCGTCGCCGATGTCGACCGCGCCAAGCTCGCCGCCGAAGCCGACCGGCTGCGCTCGGCTTTGCTGACTTCGATTTCGCATGATCTGAAAACTCCCCTCTCGGCCATCATGGGAGCGGCCGGCACGCTCAAGGAATTCGCGCCCGATCTGCCCGAGCAGGACCGGGTGGAGCTTCTGTCGACGGTGATCGACGAATCGGAGCGGCTGAATCGCTTCATCGCCAACCTGCTCGACATGACCAAGATCGAATCCGGTGCGATGGAGCCGAATTACGCCCTCCATTATGTCGGGGATATCGTCGGCACGGCGCTCAACCGCGCCCGCAAGATCACCAGCGAACACAAGATCGAGGTCGATATTCCATCCGATCTGCCGATGCTGAAGCTCGATCCCGTGCTGTTCGAACAGGTCCTGTTCAACCTTCTCGACAATGCGTCGAAATATTCCCCGCCCGGCTCAACGATCCGCGTGCAGGGATGGGCCGACAATGGGTCCGTCATCGTGCAGATCATGGATGAGGGGCCGGGCATCCCGGCGCAGGACCTGGAACGCGTCTTCGACACTTTTTATCGGGTGCGCAAGGGTGACCAGGTGCGCGCCGGCACCGGGCTAGGTCTATCGATCTGCCGTGGCTTCGTCGAATCGATGGGTGGCACGATCTCGGCCGCCAACCGGACCGACCGCCCCGGTGCCGCTTTCACCATCAGGATGCCGGTGCCGGCGGAAATGCCCGATGCCGACAATCGTGGCGAAGAGACCAGCGTGGATCAGCCGTGATGACCAACTCGAATGTCAGGATACTGGTTGTCGATGACGAGCCGCCGATCCGCAAGCTGCTGCGGGTCGGGCTTGGCAGCCAGGGCTATTCGGTCAGCGAGGCGCCGAACGCCAAGGTGGCGATCGAGCTGATGGAACAGGAAAAGCCGGACCTGGTGCTGCTCGACCTCGGCCTGCCCGGCATGGGGGGCCATGATCTCCTGCGCAAATGGCGTGACGAGGGCGTCGACATTCCCGTGGTCATCCTCTCCAGCCGCACCGATGAGGCCGGTATCGTCAACGCACTGGAACTCGGCGCCGACGACTATGTCACCAAGCCATTCGGCATGAACGAACTGGTGGCGCGCATCCGCGTGGCGCTGCGGCACAAATTCCAGCAGCAGGGCGAGAAGCCGATTTTCCAGAGCGGTGACCTCAGCGTCGATCTGGTCAAGCGCATCGTCAAGGTCGAGGGCAAGGAGATAAAGCTCTCGCCGAAGGAATACGACATATTGCGCATCCTGGTGCAGCATGCCGGCAAGGTGCTGACCCACCACTTCATCCTGAAGCAGATCTGGGGGGACTCGACCGACGTGCAATATCTCAGGGTCTATGTCAGGCAGCTCAGGCAGAAGATCGAGAAGACCCCGGACCAGCCACGCTACATCACCACCGAAACCGGTGTCGGCTATCGTTTGCGGGTCGAGTAGGACAATCTCCTTCGATTGACCCCGAGTCAGCCAATGGCTTCCAGCGGCCGGTTTGCCGTCGATGATGCCCGCAAGGCCGCCAGGCAGCCGAGAATGCCAAGCGGGACGAAGGCCAGAAAGAGCCAGCTCGCGACATTGGCCGCCGCGTCGTGGTTCAGCCCCTGCGAAAAGCCGCTGGCATTGGCGACGATGCCGGCGAGAGCGGCGCCCACGGCATAGCCGATACGCTGCATGGTCGGCACCGCGGCCGAGGCGATGGTCTGTTCGTCGTCCGGAGCGGAGGCGACGATGACGCGGGTCAGGAACGGCCAGGCGATGCCGAAGCCGCCGCCTTGCAGCAGGGCGCAGAGCAGGATCAGCGGGATCGAGCCGAGCGGTATCGTGTAGGCGAAGCCGGCGATGCCCGCCGCGATCATCAAGGCGCCGCACACAATGATCAGCCGCTCGCGCTGAGGCGGGGCGTTGGCGACAAGGATCGACAGGATCGACCAGGCGATAGATTCGGCAGCGATAATGTAGCCGGTGGTCAGCAGCGGAATGTCATGCAGGCTGGTCAAAAGCAGCGGTCCGTAGACGCCGAAGGAACAGGTCGCGATGGAAAAGGCGGCGACCATGGTCATGCCCGCGCCCACCGGCGTCCGCCACGAGAACAGCCGCGCCGGGAAAAGCCGTGAGCGCGGCTTCAGCGCGTCGACGTAGAAGAACAGCGCCAGGCCGGCCAGGCCCAGCACGATCAGCAGCGAGGAGCGCAGCAGCGCGATATCAACGCCGGCCGAGGCGATCAGCACCACGGCGACGGCAAGACAGCCAAGCGCAGCGAACGGGAAGGGGGGTGCCTTGCCCGCGCCGGCGATGGGTCGCTTTGCTTCCGGAGTGTTCAGAACGAGGAAGCTGGCCAGAGCCATGGCGGTGCCGCCGAAGGTGAAGACGCCGAAGGCCCAGCGCCACGACAGAAGCTCGGTCATGATCGCGCCCAGCAACGGGCCGCTGAAGGCGGCGACGCCCCAGATCGCCGACATGATGCCGAAAAGCTGCGGCCAGATGGCGCGTGAAAACAGCCGCTCGACCGAGACGAAGGCCAGCGACACCAGCGCGCCGCCGCCAAGGCCCTCGATCAGGCGGCCGGCGAGGAACAATTGCATGGAGGGAGAGGTGGCGCAGATCAGCGCGCCGGCGGCATAGAGCAGGGCCGCGACGACCATGTTGGTGCGCAGCGCCACATAGCTCACCATGCGTCCGGCCGCGGCGCCGGCGACGATGGCGCCGAGTTCGTAGACCGCCAGCGACCAGCCGACGAGCTGTACGCCGGCCATTTCACCGACCATGGCCGGCATGACGGTCGCCACCATCGTCTCATTGGTAGCGTGCAGCAGGATGCCGAGGCTGATGAAGCAGAAGCGCGCCAGGTCGCCGCTCGCCCACAATGCGCGCCAGTCGACCCTGTTTGTGCTGATTTCAGTCATATCCACCCTATGCTTTGCATATCTCGATCGCGGCGTACGGCACCAGAAGCCAGCAAGGCTTTCCGGCAGGACCATGCGCGGCGATAGCGCCGTATCCAGGCGCTGCTCAGTCGGGGCAGGTTTGTAAGACCTCAACCACGGTTGAGTTCAAGCGGTTCGTTTCGGTGGATCATCGCAACGTTCGAGATTGGCCGAAGCCTCGCAACTTCGTCGTCACCCTAAACGCCAGGCTCAGAGACGCCACCATTCCTCAGAGTTGATGACGAAACGACAAGCGACCGCCCTTGACGCGATCAGTTCTCGATGCTGCGCAGTTGGAACTGGCTGACGCCGATGGCGAGATTGACGCCGGTCTGGGTCTGCAGGCTGAGTGGCTGGAGGGTGAAAGCCTGCGAAGAGCCGCCGACCAGAAGATTGGCGCCGGCTCCAACGGCCGCCGTGACCTCCGCGCTGGCGCCGATATAGTCGCCCGCCAGCGCACCGGGCGCGTAGATGTTCTTCAGCGGCGTCAGCACGAGCCATTGCATCACCGCCTGCTTGGTCGTGCCGATGTCGAGGCCGTATTTGTTGACGGCACCGAAATAGGCCTCAGGCGCGAAGGTCTTGTCGGCCGGAGTGAAGGTGCAGCTGAGGTCCTTGGACGAACCGAAGATGAAGCCGGTGCCGCCTGATATGGCGCATTCAAGGGTACCGAGTTCGATGCCGCGGTCCTGCGCCTGCGCTGGTGCCGCGCCAAGCACGAGTGCAATCACGGCAGCGGCGATGGCTGTCTTCGGCATGGCGTTCCCCGGGCGGTTCGGAACCGCTCTATCTTTTTGTGACGCGATTCCAGACGGAAAGCCGTTTCACACTTTTCCTGGAATTGCTCGTAAAATCAAACGGCGCGGAACCATCCTATATGGTTCCGCGCCGCAAGGTAGAGAGGAGCGAGTAGCTCCTTGCGATCACTTGAGCGAGTGGATCAGCTGAAGCGAGGTGACAGCCACGGCGAGGTTGACGCCGGTCTGCGCCTGGACGCTGAGCGGCTCCAGCATGAAGGCGCTGTCGAAGCCGCCGACCAGCAGATTGGCGCCGCCGCCGGTTACGACGCTCGCCTCGGCGTTGACGCCATAATAGCTGCCGGCAAGGTCACCCGCGTCACGGTCGCGGGTTGCGGCCAGCACGGCCCAGACGAGCTGGCCCTGATGCGTCTGGCCGAGATCGACGCCGATCTTGGAGATGACGCCGGTATAAATCTCCGACGGTCCGTGATGGTGAGGACGGAAGACGCAGGACACGCCCTTGTTGGAGGCCACGATATAGGCGGTGCCGCCGTCGATGGTGCAGTCGAGCGTGCCGAGCTGCAGCCTGCCGGCGCTGGCCGGGGCGGCAGCGAACACGGTCGTTGCAAGGGCAGCGGCGCAGACGAGTTTCTTGATCATGGGAGGGTCCTTTCGCAAATCGCTTGGAAATAACGGCTTGAATGGCCAGACCGTTCCGCTGAAAACTTGGCGCGAACAAGGCAAGGGTTAACGGCCTGCCGCAGGGGTTAATGCACGGTTGCCGGATTGCGGGCGATCTTCAGCGCCGCGTGTCCTTTTGGACACGCGGGATGGCGCTGCAATATCGGGATCGGCCGAAGCCGAGGTCAGCTGACGCGGGCGAGGCCATCCTTGGCCGGCTGATAGCTGGGGTCGAGGCGCACGGCCTCGCGATAGGATTTCGCCGCCTTGGCCTTGTCGCCGCGCCGCTCGTAGATCAGCGCCTGGTTGGCCCAGGCCTCGGCGTTCTTGCCGTCGAGCTTGATGGCCATGTTGAAGTCGGAGAAGGCATTGTCCTCGTCGCCCGTCGCCAGATAGGAGAGGCCACGGCCGTTGTAGGGCTCTGCCGCATCCGGCGCCAGCGAGATGGCGGTCGAGAAGTCCTCGATGGCGAATTTGTGCTGGCCCTGGCTCTGATAGATCAGGCCGCGATTGTGATAGGCGCGGGCGTCCGTCGTATCGAGCTGGATCGCCTTCTGGAAGTCGCTGAAAGCATCCTGGGTCCGGCCCGCCTTGCGGTAGAGATTGCCGCGGCCGATATAGGCGGCATCATAATTGCCGTTGATCTGGATCGATCGGTTGTAGTCGGCGAGAGCGGCTTCCTGGTTGCCGAGGAAGCGCTGGATGAGAGCCCGGTTGGAATAGGCCTGGTAGAAATTCGGGTTGAGCTGGATGGCCTGGTTGAAGTCCTTGAGCGCCGCCTGGTACTGGCCGCCACGGCCATAGGCCGAACCGCGCACATTGTAGCCTTCCGGATCCTGGGGATTGCGCTGGATCACCGTCGACAGCGAGGAGATGTTCTCGCTCGATCCCTGCGCCTTGTCGATGTTGTTGAACTCGCCGGTCGGCCCCGATGTCTGGCACCCGGCAAGCATCAGGGAAAGCAGGGCCGCTGTCAGGGCGAAACCACGCAATGCGGTCCCGCGCTCCACGCTTGTTGCGTTCATGTCTGCCCTGTCCTCACTTGCGCCGTCGTTCAGGTCCGGTTCCCCCCTCCGGGCCGGGTCACAATGTCATAAACTGTCAGAGCGTGATTTGTGCGCCCAGATGGTCGCGAGTCGCTCTAAACAAAAAGGTGGCGGCGATTCCGCATCGCGCCACCTCAGTATCCTTCGAAAAGGACGAAATATTGGCGATAATCAGCGCGGCGGACGCGCTGCACCGGCAGCGCCGCCGGCAGCCACCGGACGCGGCGTCATCGGCAGCAGGCCTTCGCGCTGGGCGCGCTTGCGGGCCAGCTTGCGGGCGCGGCGGACGGCCTCGGCCTTTTCGCGGGCGCGCTTCTCGGAAGGCTTCTCGTAGTGACCGCGCATCTTCATTTCGCGGAAAATGCCTTCGCGCTGCATCTTCTTCTTGAGCGCGCGAAGCGCCTGATCAACGTTATTGTCGCGGACGAGTACCTGCACGGGCAATCCTGTCTTTCGGGTTTGATATCATCAGGCAAGTGGCCATAGCCACTAGCCTCCGCGGCGGTCGACACCACGAATTGTGGCGGCTGATAGCAGAATCAGGCCGCGCTGTCCACAGTCGAAATGCAGGACGTCTGCCAAATTGCCACGGTAGCGCCGAGATAGGGCGCCGACTACGCCGTGGCCAGGTGCAGCCGCTCGAAATCCTCGAAGAATTCGCCGTAGTCGCAGGTGATCTCCTCGCCCGCGGCGATGTCGCGCGTCGCGGTCGCGCCGCCATACTGTGAAAAGTCGGTGTTCGGCGTCGCCGAATGGTTCATGAAGCGGCCATTGTCGACCTCATAGACCATGAAACCCGGCCGATCAGGGCTCGGATAGGCGTAGCGATCGAGCAATTCCTTGAGAGGCTGCGGTGCGGCCTCGTATTTGTCCATCGGGATCAGCCGGTCGAAATCCGGGTCGAGCCGCCAGATCGAGGCGCCTTTCCGGATCGGTTCGGCGGCGAACATGCCGACGCCCTCGATTGCGCTCGCGGCGACATAGGTTCGGATCAGCATCATGGTTTCGGGACCCGTTTCGACACGAGACGGAATCGCCAAATCGCGCGGAAAAAGCAAGACCGGCAAGCTGCGTCACTTGGACGAACAGGCCTGTTGGCGGCAAAAACCCTTCACGTCCGGTTGATCGACGGAAGCCACCGAACCGGCCAATGTCTCGACGCCCTCGCATGGGTCTTTTTCGTCGCGGCGCAAAACGGCAAGCGCCGTCGCAAACAGCGCAAGGGTGGAAGCGCTGTTTCGCTAGTGATACACCTCGCGCGCCGGGCCTGACAAAAGCCTGGCTGCAATCCGCGAGATCTGTTGGCGCGAGGCTGGGACGTTGAAAAAATATTCGGTATTCGCCATCGCCCGCGAGGCCATGCGCGGCCACAAGGGGTGGGAGGAGCAATGGTCCTCGCCCGAGCCCAAGAAGGAATACGACGTCATCATCGTCGGCGCCGGCGGCCATGGCCTGGCCACCGCCTATTATCTTGCCACGGTGCACGGCATCACCAATGTCGCGGTGCTGGAAAAGGGCTGGCTCGGCGGCGGCAACACCGGCCGCAACACCACCATCATCCGCTCCAACTATCTCTATGACGAGAGCGCCGGCATTTACGACCACGCGCTGAAGCTGTGGGACGGGCTCTCCCAGGAGCTCAACTACAACGTCATGTATTCGGCGCGCGGCGTCATGATGCTGGCGCATAATGTGCACGACATCCAGGTGCTGAAGCGCCATGTCCATGCCAACCGGCTGAACGGCATCGACAATGAGTGGCTGACACCGGAGCAGGCGAAGGAATTCTGCCCGCCGCTCAACATTTCGAAGGACGCACGCTACCCGGTCGTCGGGGCTGCCCTGCAGCGCCGTGGCGGCACGGCGCGCCACGACGCCGTTGCCTGGGGCTATGCGCGCGGCGCCTCGGCGCGCGGCGTCCACATCATCCAGAATTGCGAGGTCACCGGCGTCAAGCGCGCGCCGAACGGCGCGGTCATGGGTGTCGACACGACGCGCGGCTTCATTGGCGCCAAGAAGGTCGGCGTGGTTGCCGCGGGCCATTCCTCGGTCATCATGAATATGGCCGGCGTGCGCATGCCGCTGGAAAGCTATCCGCTGCAGGCGCTGGTGTCGGAGCCGATCAAGCCGGTCGTGCCCTGCGTGGTGATGTCGAACACGGTGCACGCCTATATCTCGCAGTCCGACAAGGGCGAGCTGGTGATCGGCGCCGGCACCGACCAGTATGTCTCCTATTCGCAGACCGGCGGCCTGCACATTCTGCAGCATACGCTGGATGCCATCTGCGAGATGTTCCCGATCTTCACGCGCATGAAGATGCTGCGCTCCTGGGGCGGCATCGTCGACGTCACGCCCGACCGCTCGCCGATCCTGGCCAAGACCCCGGTACCGGGCCTCTATGTCAATTGCGGCTGGGGCACGGGCGGCTTCAAGGCCACACCCGGGTCGGGCCATGTCTTTGCCCACACGATCGCAAAGGACGACCCGCATCCGATCAATGCGCCCTTCACCATCGAGCGCTTCCGCACCGGCCGCCTGATCGACGAGGCGGCTGCGGCGGCGGTGGCGCACTGATGATGATGGCCGAAATGGCTGTCGCGATGCCGCTGATGCTGGCGGGGGAACAGGGCATGTTCCATTTGCCGTCGCCAGAAGAGGTGCGCACGCAGCCGATCAGCCGCGCCGGAAACGAGGCCAACTGGCCGTTTTCCGTTGACGACGGCATATTGGCCTGCGTGTGGAGCGGTGGCCAGAAGGTGGTGATGTTCGTGGAGAACAGGCCTGCCGATCTCGGCGAGGACGATCCATTCGAGCCACGCCGCGTCATCGTCACGACGGATCCGGTGCAACTCACCATCGGCAACATGGCGTATCGCGACCTGTTTCGTCCGGCCGCGAGTGTCGAGGAGCGCATCCGGCTCGTCGCGCCGTTTGCGGCAATGGGCCAGAAGCTTTGCGACCAACCCCCCGGCGCCCGCGTCGGCCACGGCGAATTGTAGGAACGAACAGAATGCTTCTCATCCGCTGCCCCTATTGCGAGGAAGAGCGCCCGGAACTCGAATTCCGCAACGCCGGCGAGGCGCATATAGCGCGCTCAGCCAACATGGCCGGCGAGAGCGACGACGACTTCGAGAAATTCTTCTTCATCCGCTCGAACCCCAAGGGCATCATCTATGAACGCTGGCGGCACATGCATGGCTGCGCGCGCTTCTTCAATGCCGTGCGCGACACCGTCACCGACAAGTTCGTCATGACCTACAAGGCCGGCGAACCCAAACCCGCCAAGCTGCCCAAAAACTCCAACGAAGTGGTTGCCAAATGAGCGGCGCGTTCCGCATTCCGGGCGCCGGTCGCCTCAGCCAGGCCAAGACGGCGCGGTTCAGCTTCGACGGCCAGTCCCATACCGGCATCGAGGGTGATACGCTGGCGTCGGCACTGCTTGCCAATGGCGTGCATCTGGTCGGCCGCTCGTTCAAGTATCACCGCCCGCGCGGCTTCCTGTCGGCCGGCGCGGAAGAGCCCAACGCACTGGTGCAGATCGTGCGGGACGATGCGCGCAAGACGCCGAACGTGCGCGCCACCGTGCAGGAACTCTATGACGGGCTCGCCGCCAACTCGCAGAACCGCTGGCCGTCGCTGTCCTTCGACGTCGGCGCGGTCAACGACCTGGCGTCGCCGCTATTTTCGGCCGGCTTCTACTACAAGACCTTCATGTGGCCGAAAGCAGCCTGGAAGAGCCTTTACGAGCCCAAGATCCGCGAAGCCGCCGGCCTCGGTGTTTCTCCGGACAAGCCCGATCCCGACCATTATTCCTCGCGCTACGCGCATTGCGACGTGCTGGTGCTGGGCGGTGGTGCCGCCGGCATCGCGGCGGCATTGGCCGCGGCCGAAACCGGCGTGCGCGTCATCCTGGCCGACGAGCAGGCCGAGTTCGGCGGCAGCCTGCGTTTCGAGACCGGCGCGAAGATCGACGGACAGAACGGTTTTGCCTGGGCTCAAGCGGCGGTGGCGAAGCTCGCCGCCATGGACAATGTCCGCGTGCTCTCGCGCACGACGGCCTTTGGCTACTACGCGCAGAATTTCGTCGGCCTGGTCGAGCGCGTCAGCGATCACCTGAAAGCCCCCGGCCATGACCTGCCG
The DNA here is from genome assembly GCF_016756515.1 of Mesorhizobium sp. 113-3-9. Classification (NCBI taxonomy): domain Bacteria; kingdom Pseudomonadati; phylum Pseudomonadota; class Alphaproteobacteria; order Hyphomicrobiales; family Phyllobacteriaceae; genus Mesorhizobium; species Mesorhizobium sp. 113-3-9. The sequence goes on from NZ_AP023246.1 coordinate 2,177,582, forward strand.
CGCGAGCGGCTGTGGCAGATCCGTGCCAAGCGCGTCGTGCTGGCCTCCGGCGCCATCGAGCGCCATATGGTGTTCGCCGACAATGACCGGCCCGGCATCATGCTGGCGGGCGCGGCGCGCACCTTCCTCAACCATTATGGCGTAGCGGTCGGCAGAAATGTCGGCGTCTATACCGCCAATGATTCAGCCTATGCGGCGGCGATCGACCTCAAGAAGGCCGGCGTCAACGTCGCGGCGATCGTCGATCTGCGCGACAACCCGACTGGGCCGGTCATCGACGAGGCGCGGGCGCTTGGCATCGAGATCAATTTCGGCCGCGCCGTGATCCGCGCCGGCGGCAAATTGCGCGTGTCGTCGATGACGGTGCAGCCGAAGAATGGTGGCGGCGAGCGTACCATTCCCGTCGATGCGATCCTGATGTCGGCCGGCTGGACACCGTCGGTGCATCTGTTCTCGCAGTCGCGCGGCAAGGTTGCCTTCAACGACGAGACCAAGCGCTTCGTGCCCGGCACCTATGCGCAGGACTGCGTCTCGGTCGGCGCCTGCAATGGCACGGATGGGCTGGCTGCGACGGTGGACGAGGCCTATGCCGCCGGTGCCAAGGCGGCGAAGGATGCCAATGCCAGGGATTATGGTGCGAAGACTGCCAAGGGCACCAAGCCGAAGGTCGATGCCTCGGAGAGCTGGTCGCGCGGCATGCTGGGTGCCGCACCCGGCGCCGGGCCGGACACGACGGTGAAGGCGTTCGTCGATTTCCAGAACGATGTCACCGCCAAGGACATACGCCAGGCGGTGCATGAAGGCATGCGCTCGATCGAGCACGTCAAGCGCTTCACCACCAATGGCATGGCCACCGATCAGGGCAAGACCTCCAACATGCATGGCCTGGCGATTGCCGCCGAGACGCTGGGCAAGCCGATCCCCGAAGTCGGCCTGACCACCTTCCGTGCGCCCTATACGCCGGTCACTTTCGGCGCGATCGTCAGCCATGCGCGCGGTCCGCTGTTCGATCCGACACGCAAGACGGCGACGCATCCGTGGGCCGAAGCGCAAGGCGCCGTGTTCGAGGATGTCGGCCAGTGGAAGCGCGCCTGGTATTTCCCCAAGGCGGGCGAGGACATGCATGCGGCGGTCGACCGCGAGTGCGTCGCGGTCCGCACGACGGCGGGCCTGTTCGACGCCTCGACGCTCGGCAAGATCGAGGTGGTCGGGCCGGATGCGGCGAAGTTCATGGAGCTGCTCTACACCAATCCGTGGGAGAAGCTGGAGCCCGGCCGTTGCCGCTACGGCATCATGCTGCGCGAGGACGGCTTCATCTATGATGACGGTGTCGTCGGCAGGCTGGCGCCGGACCGCTTCCATGTGACGACGACGACGGGCGGGGCGCCGCGCGTCATGAACCATATGGAAGACTATCTCCAGACCGAGTTCCCGCACTTGAATGTCTGGCTGACTTCGATCACCGAACAGTGGGCGGTCATCGCGGTGCAGGGTCCCAAGTCGCGCGACATCATCGCGCCGCTGGTCGAAGGCATCGACATGTCGGACGAGGCGCTGCCGCATATGTCAGTGCGCGAAGGCAGGATCTGCGGCGTGCCGACAAGGCTGTTCCGCATGTCGTTCACCGGCGAGCGCGGCTTCGAGGTCAACGTGCCGGCCGACTATGGCCAGGCCGTGTGGGAGGCGCTGTGGGCCGAGGGCCAGAAACATGGCGCTGCCGCCTACGGCACGGAGTCCATGCACGTTCTGCGCGCTGAGAAGGGCTACATCATCGTCGGCCAGGATACGGACGGTACGGTGACGCCGAACGATGCCGGTCTCGACTGGGCGGTCGGCAAGAAGAAGGCCGACTTCGTCGGCATCAGGGGCATGGCGCGGCCGGATCTGGTCGCCAAGGGGCGCAAGCAGCTGGTCGGCCTGAAAACCAAGGATCCCAAGGTGGTGCTGGAGGAAGGCGCGCAGATCGTCGAGGATCCCAAGCAGGCGATCCCGATGAAGATGATCGGCCATGTCACCTCCAGCTACTGGTCGCAGAATTGCGGCCGCTCGATCGCGCTGGCGCTGGTCGCCGGCGGTCGCGAACGCATGGGCGATACGCTCTACGTGCCGATGCCGAACGGGGTGATCGAAGTGGAGGTTACCGGCATGGTGTTCTTCGACGAGACGGGAGGCCGCCTCAATGGCTAAGGCTGCTGCAAAGAAGACGGCTGCGGCCGCATCGCCTTCGGTGGACCGCCGCCCGGCATTGGCCGGCCGCGCCACATCGGGGGCCGGCGTGAAGGTTGAAGTGCTGCCGCCGGCCGAGCGCATCTCGCTGCGCGCGCCTGAGGCATCGGTCGCCGCGCTTTCCAAGGCGCTTGGCCTGGCTTTGCCGAAGAAGCCGAAAACTTCCGTCTCGAAGGGCGGGCGCACCGCGCTGTGGCTCGGCCCTGACGAGTGGCTGGTGATCGACGAGGCTGGCAACGATCCACTCGCTGATTGCGCAGGGGTTGCCGCGCTGCATTCGGCGGTCGGCATCTCGCACCGCAACATCGCGATATCCATCGCCGGCCCGGCGGCCGAAACCACGATCAATTCGGGCTGCCCGCAGGATCTGTCGCTCGAAGCCTTCCCGGTCGGGGCGGCCTCGCGCACCATCCTGGGCAAGGCCGAGATCGTGCTGTTGCGCACCGCCGATGATGCCTTCCGGGTCGAGTGCTGGCGTTCCTTCTCGGACTATGTCTTTACTTTCCTCTCCGAGGGAGCCCGCGACGCGGCTGGCTGACCCCGGAACGTTTGCCGCCCGCGTCCGTTGTGCGGCGACAGCTCGAGGGAGAAACGCCGATGCCGTCGAAGTCCGCGCCGAAGTCGCCGCAGTCCAAAGCCAAGACCGCGGCGGTCCGCTCGCTCGAACACGAGCGGCGTGAGGCCGACGCCGAAGAGGAACTCGAGGAAGGCCTGGAGGATACTTTCCCGGCCAGCGATCCGGTGTCGATCACCAGTTCGGCTATCCCCGGCGCGCCCGCCAAGCCCGGCAAGGCCAAGACCGTGCCTGGCCGGAAAACCCGCAAGCCCTGATTTTCCGTAATTTTGGTCGCTAGGCATCTTCCCAAGGCCTCCGCAGATGCGATATTCAAAGCGCTTTGGAGAGGAATAATGCCGATAAAAGCTGTTGTCTGGGGCGAGAACGTCCATGAGCAGACCAATGCCGCCGTGCGCGACCTCTATCCACTGACCATGCATGGCACGATTGCCGCGGCGCTCAACCAGGACCAGGGCATCAAGGCGACCACCGCAACTCTGCAGGAACCCGAACACGGTTTGAGCGAGAAGCGCCTCGCCGCCACCGATGTGCTTTTATGGTGGGGGCATGCCGCGCATGGCGAGGTCAAGGACGAGATCGTCGAGCGGGTGCAGAAGCGGGTCTGGGAAGGGATGGGGCTGATCGTGCTGCATTCCGGCCACTACTCGAAGATCTTCAAGCGGCTGATGGGCACGCCCTGTTCGCTGAAATGGCGCGAGGCAGGCGAACGCGAGCGCGTCTGGGCGATCAACCGCGGCCACCCGATCGCGCAAGGCATCGGCGAATGCCTGGAGATCGGCGAAACGGAAATGTATGGCGAGCCGTTCGCGGTGCCGGAGCCGCTGGAGACGGTGTTCATCTCCTGGTACGAGGGCGGCGAGGTGTTCCGGTCCGGGCTGACCTACCAGCGCGGCGCGGGCCGCATCTTCTATTTCTCGCCCGGCCACGAGACCTATCCGATCTATCACAATGAGGGCGTGCAGCAGGTGCTGCGTAACGCCGTGCACTGGGCGCACAATCCGGCGCCCGCATGGTCGGGCATCACCAATGCGCCCAACGTGCCGACGGACAAGGCCAAGGAGAAGATCGTGCAGAAGGGCCTGCGCTTGCATGCCGATGGCGACAAGGGCCTCAACTGATGCATCGACTTCTTCTGCTCGGCACCGGCGGCATTGCCGGGCATCATGTCGAGGAGTTCGCAACGTTACCCGGCTGCATCATCGTCGCTTGCGTCGATCAGGTGCCAGGCCGCGCGGCTGCATTCGCGGCCGCCAACAAGATCGGCGACTTTTTCGAGAGCCTGGAGGCGGCGATTGCCTGGGGCGCGTTCGACGCCGCCATCAACGCGACGCCGGACGGTGTGCACAAGGCAACGACGCTGGCGCTGTTGGCCGCCGGCAAGCATGTCTTTTGCGAAAAGCCGCTGGCGCCCAACCATGCCGACGCGCTGGCGATGACGGAAGCGGCCGAAGCGGCTGGCGTAATCAACATGGTCAACCTGACCTATCGCAATTCGCCGGCGATCCAGGAAGCGCGGCGCATGGTGCAGGCCGGGAAGATCGGCGCGTTGCGCCATGTCGAGGCGAGCTACCGGCAGAGTTGGCTGGTCAGTAAATCCTGGGGTGACTGGCGGGTCGAGGACAAATGGTTGTGGCGCCTGTCGAGCCGGCACGGTTCGACCGGCGTGCTGGGCGATGTCGGCATCCACATCCTCGACTTCGCCACCTATGGCGCCGCTCAGGATATCGTCAGCCTGCATGCTGATCTGGTGACGTTTCCGAAGGCCGAAGGCGACCAGATCGGTGACTACGTGCTCGACGCCAATGACAGCGTGGCTATGACGGCGCGGCTGACGTCCGGCGCACTCGCCACGATCGTTGCGAGCCGCTACACGACGGGCCATGCCAATGATCTGTCGCTGGCGCTGCACGGCACCAACGGGGCCATCAAGGTCGAGACCGACGGCAAAGTATCGAGCCTGTCCGCGTGCCTTGGCGCGGATATCGACGAGCAGCGCTGGCGGATGCTGGCGCCGCCTGACGTCAAGCGCAACGCCCGGCGCTTCGCCGATGCGCTGGATAGCCGGCAGAACGGCGATCCGTCCTTCCGGCGCGCCGCCGACATGCAGAGGCTGATCGACGCCGCCTTCGAGAGTTCAGCTGCCAAGCTGCCGATTACAACAGGCTGACATGGCCGCCCGGCCGGCTTGCGCCGGTCAGGCGCGTTTCGGCGTAACTTTTTGTTTGGACGCAATTCCCAAGGGCAAGCGCTACGCGCTTGTCCCGGGAAAACCGCTGCACACTTTTCCTGGAATTGCTCTTAGAACGCGCTAGGCACGATCCAGGGATTGATGCTGATGCCAAGGCGCGGGCCCTTGCCTTCGGCCTTGTTTTCCGTGGCGGCCTTCTTCTCGACCGAGCCGGTCGATGCGCAATCGAGCTTCACATTGGTCTTGGTGTCGACGCAGGTCGCGGCCGGCGGGTGCTTGACCGGCTGGGTGGCACCGGCGGCGAAGGCCGAGCCGGAAAGGGCCAGCACTGCGGCGAGGGTGAGGAGCGCCTTTTTCATTGTCAGTCTCCGTTTTCGACGGTTGAATTCTTTTCCGTACATGTACGGTACTGCGTACAAATACGACCGCCGATCACGAAGTGCAAGTCAAGATCGTACGCGTACGATAAATTTTTCGTTAACCAAGAATCTGCCCTCGGTTTGGTTCGAAGGGAGGCGAGGAAGCGTGGAAACGAACGAGATGTCGTTCAGCAGTTGACCGGTGCGTCGGTCAATGGCGGCACGTTCTGCGTGCTGAGTGCGGCCAGTTGGAAATCGCACATGCGTTTCACGAAAGCATGCGGGTCGCCGAAGGGATAGAAGGGAAAGGTGATCAGCAGCGAGATCGTGCCGTGGCCGACCGCCCACAGCATGGTGGCGATGGCGCGCGGATCGCCTTGCAGTTTTCCGGCGGCGACGCAGGCTTCGACCCGCGTGATCAGCACCTTCATCGCCGGGTTGGCCTCGTGCATTTCTTGAAAACTCCGACCTTCCGGCGGCCTGGTCTTTTCGGTCATGAAAACGGTGCGGTATTCATTGGGATTGCCGAGCCCGAAGGCGGCATATTCGGTCATCACCGCCTGCAAGGCCTCGATCGGATCGTCGGACGGATGCTCCTCGATGCGGCGGGCAAGCGTTTCGAAGGCGTCCTCTGCCAGCGCGAACAGGATGTCCTGCTTGTCGGCGAAGTAGGAATAGACCGACATCGGCGCATAGCCGACCCGCTTGGCCAGCTTGCGAATGGTCAGGCCTTCATAGCCTTCTTCCTGGACAAGCTTGTGCGCGGCCTCGACCAGTTCGGAGCGCAGCTCGGCCTTTTGTTTTTCGCGGCGTGTCTGGACGCTCGGCGGCAAGATCCCGTGCCTTCGTTGGGTTGGTGCGTGGCTAAATTATATACGCTGTACGGAAACGGACAAGGGCGTCGCAGGTTCCCAAACGGCAGGCGTCAGATGGCACCGACACCGCCGTCGACGGCCAGTGCATGGCCGGTCATGAACGAGTTGGCCGGGTCGGCGGCGAACAGGATGGCGGTGGTGATTTCGTCGACCTCGGCCACGCGCCGCATCGGTACGCCGCGTGTCAGCTCGGCCAGGGCTTCCGCCTCCGATGCGCCGGAGACGCGCACGAAACTGTCCACCATCGCCGTCCTTGTATGCGCCGGGCAGATGGCGTTGATGCGCAAGCCCTTGCTGGCATATTCGATTGCCGCCGAGCGGGTCAGGCCGACGACGCCATGCTTGGCGGCGGCGTAGATCGAGAGTTTCGGCGCGCCGGACAGGCCGGCGGCCGAGGCGATGTTGACGATGGCGCCGCCCCTGGCCGTAGACCTGAACTGTCGTTCCATCTGCGGGATCTGGTGCTTCATGGCGTAGAAGACGCCAAGCAGGTCGATCTCCAGCACGCGGCGGGCTTCGTCCGACGGCACCTGTGGCAGGCGCACGAAACTCTGGACGATGCCGGCATTGTTGACGGCGACATCCAGCCGGCCGAATTTCTCGACCGCCAGCCCGACCAGATCCTCGGACAGTTTTTCGTCCGCGATGTTGCCGGCCAGGATCGCCGTTTCGGACGGCAAGGTCGCGGCAAGATCGGCGAGCGCCCTTTCGTCGATGTCCGACAGCACTAGTCGGGCGCCTTCGGCGGCAAAGCCCTTGGCCGCACCACGGCCAAGCCCGCCGGCGGCACCCGTGATCAGCACCGTTGCTCCGTCAAAGCGGCCCATCATGGCTCCCCATCATCTCTGCTTGTCGATCAGTTCCGCGGCGAGACGCGAAAGCAGCTTCACCGCCTCGCCATAGGTCCTGGCCTTTTCGGGGTTGGAGGCGTTGCCATCCAGCGCGCGCCTGTAGACGCCCTGGCAGATCGCCGCCAACCGGAAGAAGGAGAAAGCGAGGAAGAAGGTCCAGTTGCCGATGCCATCCAGCCCGCGCCGGCGGCAATAGGCGGCGACGTAGGCCTCTTCGGAGGGGAGCCCGAGCGCGGCGCGGTCGATACCGCCCAGGCCGCGAAAGCCGGAAGCATGCGGCAGACGCCATTGCATGCATTGATAGGCGATGTCGGCGAAGGGATGGCCTGACGTCGACAGTTCCCAGTCGAGCACCGCCAGAACCCTTGGCTGGTCCGGCGCGAAGATCAGATTGTCCAGCCGGTAGTCGCCATGCACCAGAGAGACACGGCCGTCATCCGCGGGCATGTGCGTCTCCAGCCAGGCAATCAGCCGGTCCATGTCGGCAATGGTGCCGGTCTCCGAGGCACGATACTGGCTGGTCCAGCGTGCCAGCTGCCGTTCGAAATAATTGCCCGGCCTGCCGAAATCGGCGAGACCCACGGCCTCGACCTCGACATCGTGCAGGGCCGCGAGCGTGGAGTTCATGGCGTCGTAGATCGCGGCGCGCTCATCATTGTCGCGCGCTTCAGGCAGCGCCGGATCCCAGAAGATGCGGCCGTCGAGGAAATCCATGACGTAGAACATGCGGCCGATCGGCGAGCCCTCCGCCGACAGATGCAGCATTTCGGGTACCGGCACGGCGGTGACGGCCAGCGCCTTCATCACGCGGAATTCGCGGTCGACCTGATGCGCCGATTTCAGCAATTGCCCGGGCGGCTTGGCACGCAGCACGTAGCGGCCGCTGGCCGCCGTCAGGAGATAGGTCGGATTGGACTGGCCGGATTTGAATTTTTCGATTGACGCGAGCCCGCAAAAGCCCGGGATTTCCGCCTCGAGATAAGGCGAAAGCGCTGCCTGGTCGAGCGCGTTGGCGTCGCTCATGCGGTCTCGGGCTGGCGCTCGATCAGGGTCAGCGTCAGCCAGCGAGCGGTCAGCGCCGGCTTCTTCGAGCCCTCGATCTCGATCGTCACGTCGTGCGCCGTCTGCACCCAACCCGAGGGTCTCACCTTGACATCGGCCAGCACGAAACGGGTGCGTATGCGCGCGCCGGTCTTCACCGGGGCCAGGAAGCGCAGCGAATCGAAGCCATGGTTGACGCCCATCTTGCCGTTTTCCAGCGGCGGCATGGTCTCGAACGTCATCGCCGAAAGCAGCGACAGCGACAGGAAGCCATGCGCGATGGTGCCGCCGAACGGCGTTTCGCGCTTGGCCCGCTCGGGGTCGCAGTGGATGAACTGGTGGTCGTCGGTGGCGTCGGCGAACTGGTCGATCATGCGTTGCGTGACCACCCGCCACGGTGAGACGCCGACTTCCTTGCCGACACTGGCCAGAAGCACATCGAGACTGATTGGTTCCACGCTCATGTCCTCCAGTTCACCTCCGGCTTCTGCGGCCGGAAAATGTCATTCCTTGAACAAGGTCAATCCATGCTGCACCGACTGCCCGCCGTCGATCGGCAGGATGGCGCCGGTGACATAGCTGCCTGCACGGCTGCACAAATAGAGTGTTGCGCCGGCAATGTCATCCGGTGCGCCGATACGGCCGATCGGAACGTGGCCGCCGACATGGCTGGCCTGTTCATCCGTGCCGGTGGCGAAAGCCGTCATGCGGCTCTGGAAGGGGCCGGGGGCAAAGGCGTTGACGGTGATGCGGCGGGCGGCGAACTCGAGCGCGAGCGTCCGCGTCAGGTGATGCACCGCGGCCTTGGACGCCGTGTAGGAATAGGCATCGTCGGCCAGCGGCTGCGTACCCATCACCGAACCCAGATTGATCACCCGGGCCGGATCGCTATCGCTTGCGGCGGCTTCGAGCAGCGGCAGCAATTCGCGCGTCAGATGGAAAACCGCGGTGACATTGACGCCGAAAACCTTCGCCCATGCCGAATAAGGGAAACTCTCCAGCGGCGCGCCCCAGGAAACGCCGGCATTGTTGATCAGAATATCGAGTTTTCCGGTCCGCGCCTTGACCTCGGCGACGAGTGCGGCGATGCCGGCCTCACTTGAGACGTCGCCGGCAAAGCCATCGGCCCGGCCCGGCGCGCCAAGCCCGTTCAGTTCGGCGGCGACCTTGATGCAATCCTCGCCCTTGCGCGAAGCGATCATCACGTCGGCGCCGGCTCTCACCAACGCGGTTGCCGCCATGCGGCCGATGCCCGTCGCCGCTCCCGTTACCAGAGCCGTCTTGCCGGCCACAGAAAACAGCTCGTCGAGATAGGCCATTCCAATCCTCCACGCTTCGCCTCGCCGTCGGGCAAAGAGTTCGCGTTGACAAGGCTATCCGAAGTACGGTCATCCTTGCCACGGGTAAAATGCCCGGCCTGCATGAAGGGTTAGCGACCGATGACGGAGATGAATCTCGGCATGACCGAGCGGCTAAAGCCGATCCACGCACGCGTCGCAGCCATGGTGCGCGACGAGATCATGCCGCTCGACAAGGAATTCTTGGGCGAAGTGGGCAAGGCAGGCGACCGCTGGGTCTACAGCGCGCGCCAAAGCGAGATCCTCGAAGGGCTGAAGAAGACCGCAAGGGAGCGCGGCCTGTGGAATTTCTGGCTGACCGGCTCGGATCGCGGCTACGGTCTTTCCACTGTCGAATACGCCTATCTGGCCGAAGAGATGGGCAAGGCGCATTTGGGGGCCGAGACCTTCAACTGCTCGGCGCCCGACACCGGCAACATGGAAGTGCTGGAACGCTACGGTTCGGCCGACCATAAGAAAGCGTGGCTGGAACCGTTGCTCGAGGGCAAGATCCGCTCGGCCTATCTGATGACCGAACCGGACGTGGCGTCATCCGACGCCACCAACATTTCGATGCGCTGCGAGCGGCAGGGCGACGACTACGTCCTCAACGGCGAAAAGTGGTGGGCGTCAGGCGCCGGCGACCCGCGCTGCGCGATCTATATCGTCATGGTGCGGACCGGTGGTGACGAGGAACCGCAGCACCGCCGCCATTCTATGATCCTGGTGCCTTCGGATACAAAGGGCGTGACCAAGGTTCGCGCCATGCAGGTCTATGGCGACGATGATGCGCCGCATGGTCACATGCACCTTCGCTTCGACAATGTCCGGGTCCCGGCCTCGAACCTCATTCTTGGCGAGGGCAGGGGGTTCGAGATCGCGCAAGGACGGCTCGGCCCCGGCCGTATCCATCACTGCATGCGCGCCATCGGCCAGGCCGAGATGGCACTGGAGATGCTGTGCCAGCGTTCGGTGCGGCGCGAGGCCTTCGGTCAGCCCCTGGCGAAACTCGGCGCCAATTTCGACATCATCGCCGAATGCCGCATGGAAATCGAGATGGCCCGGCTGCTCTGCCTCAAGGCGGCGTGGATGATCGACCAGGGCGATGCGCGCGCGGCCGCCCCCTGGATCAGCCAGATCAAGGTCATCGCGCCGCGCGTCGCGCTGAGGATCACCGACGAGGCGGTGCAGATGTTCGGCGCGCAAGGCATCAGCCAGGACACGCCGCTGGCGCGCTCATGGACGCATCTGCGCACGCTGCGTCTCGCCGACGGCCCCGACGCCGTGCATCGCCGCCAGGTGGCGCGGACGGAGCTGAGGAAATACACGCAGGAGAAGATCTGAGCAGCTCGGCCCGCCGCATTCGCGGATTTCGCCGACGAACAAGGAGTGTGACAATGACCATTCCCTCCGAAATGAAGGCGCTGCTCCTGGTCGGTGACGGCTACACCAGGACACCGAGCGGCAGCGTGCTCGAGGCGATGGAACCCTATCTCGAGCCGGGTAGCATCGCGGTGCCGGCGCCCGGACCGAGCCAGGTGCTGATCAAGGTCAGCCTGGCCTCGATCAATCCATCCGACGTCGCCTTCATCAAGGGCCAGTACGGCCAGCCGCGCGCCAAGGGCCGGCCGGCCGGCTTCGAGGGGGTCGGCACCATCGTCGCCGGTGGCGACGAGCCTTATCCGAAAAGCCTCGTCGGCAAGCGCGTCGCCTTCGCCACCGGCCTCAGCAATTGGGGCTCGTGGGCCGAATATGCCGTCGCCGAGGCAGCGGCCTGCATTCCGCTGCTCGACACGGTGCGCGACGAGGACGGCGCGGCGATGATCGTCAATCCGCTCACCGCGATCGCCATGTTCGACATCGTCAAACAGGAGGGCGAAAAGGCCTTCGTCATGACCGCCGGCGCCAGCCAACTCTGCAAGCTGATCATCGGCCTCGCCAGGGAGGAAGGCTTCCGGCCTGTCGTCACCGTGCGCCGCGACGAGCAGATCGCGCTGTTGAAAGAGATCGGCGCTGTCCATGTGCTCAACGAGAAGGCGCCGGATTTCGAGGCCACGCTGCGCGAGGTGATGAAGGCCGAACAGCCGCGCATCTTCCTCGATGCGGTCACCGGGCCGCTGGCTTCCGCCATCTTCAATGCCATGCCGAAACGGGCGCGCTGGATCATCTATGGCCGGCTCGACACGGACGCCACCATCATCCGCGAGCCCGGCCAACTGATCTTCCAGCACAAGCATATCGAAGGCTTCTGGCTGAGCGAATGGATGCGGCAATTCAAGGAGCGGCGCGCTCCCGCGATCCTGGAAGCGCAGAAGCGTTTTTCCGACGGGCGCTGGTCGACCGACGTCACGGCCGTCGTGCCGCTCGCCGAGGCAATCGCGCGGGTGCCGGCGGAACTCGCCAAGCCCAACGGCAAGGTTTTCATCCGGCCTTGATGCCGTTCGAAGGCGTGCGAAAGCGCGAAAAAGAAGGCTTTCTGAACACCTTTCCCAGCGAGATCGTTGCCATGCCCGACCATCCGCGACGTCCCGCGAAGTTGATGGCCGCGTCTTTCAGCCCCCTATGCCGTGCAGCTTTGTCCGTGATATGCCGCCGCCATCGAATGCCGGGACGGTGCTGGACTGAGCCTGTCCCGGATGTTGTTGGGGTGTCTTGATGACGATGTCCAAGCCGGTTTTCGACCGTTTGGGATTTGGCCTGTGGATCGGAGCGTTCCTGGTCGTTCTTGTCCTGGTCTTGTGGTCACCCCATACGCGGACGGTCTGGCAAGCCTATATAGACGGCAGCGAGGCGCTGCTGGCCCGCCGGCCGCTCTACAATATCCAGTCCGAGATGGGATATCTCTATGCGCCGGCCTTTGCCGCGCTCTATGTTCCGGTGGTGAAGCTCGGCCCGCATCTGGGCGGCCTGGTGTGGCATACTATCGGTTTCGCGGCGCTGACCTTCGCCGCGATGCGGCAGGTGCGCAAACTCGGCGGCGGGGAATTGCCGTGGCTGCTTTCCTTCGGGCTGTTCCTTGCCCTGCCGATGGCGCTGGGTGCGATCCGTAACGGCCAGGCGACAATCCTTTTGACCGGTGCCTGCTGGCTTGTCACTTTGTCGGCGCTCGAAGGGCGGCGCGCCGAAACCTTCTTCTGGGCTTCGCTTGCCATCATAGCCAAGCCGACCGCGATCATCATGCTCTTGCTGGTGGGAGCCCTGCGTTTCCGGCTGATACCGGTGCTCGTGCTGGCGGTACTGTTCGTGCTCGCCTTACCCTACGCTTTCGCGCCCGCCGGCTATCTCAACGACCAATATCGTGCTTTCGCCGGGATGCTGACCGCGATGGCGGTCGACAACACCAGCCATTTTGTCCCCACCGACTTCACGGCACCGTTCACCAAAATGGGGCTGCCCATCCCGGAATTCGGCGCCACGATCGTGCGCATCGTCATGGCCCTGTTTACGCTCTCAGCCGTCATCTGGTTTGACCGCAAGCTCGAACGCGGAACGGCTGGCCTCGCCATCTTCCTGACGGCGACGTTCTACATGTGCGTCTTCAACCCGCGCGTCGAGCCCAACACCTATGCCATGATCGCCGTTCCCGCCGGCCTCGCTATTGCCCTGTTGTGGCGCGAGGAACGAGGCGGCATGTTGGCCTCGGTGCTGTCCGTTATGCTGCTCCTGACAGGATTGACGGGCGTCGAGCGCCATATCCAGGATTTCACGTACCCCTGGTTCCGGCCGATCGCGGTCACCCTTATCGCCGGTTCCCTGATCTGGTGGTTTTGGGCGAGATCCGGTGACAAGGGGGCGCGAGACATGATGAGGCGAGACAAGGTGATGAATGAAAGGCCTGTCGCAAATGGCTGAGTCGCGGCCCGTTCTCGATATCGTGGCGCCGTTCCTCAATGAGGCGCAATCGGCATCGGCTTTTGCCGCATTGCTCGACAAGCTTGAAGCCGCGGTAGCGCAGCGTTTCGGCATGGAACTCCACAAGATCCTGGTCGACGACGGCAGTCGCGACGATGGCGCCGAGCGGTTTTCGCGGGCGCTGTCGGGTTCCTGGGAGATCGTGCGGCTTAGCCGCAATTTCGGCAAGGAGGTCGCGGTGCTCGCCGGCCTCGACCGGTCGCGCGGCGACATGGCGCTGGTCATGGACGCCGACCTCCAGCATTCCATGGACACCAGCCTGAAGATGATCGCAGAGCTGGTGGAAAACCCCGATATCGATGTGGTCTACGCGCAGAACGACCGCCGGGAGGCGAGCTGGCGGCGCAGCCAGCTGGCGCGGCTTTTCTACAGCCTGATCAACAGCAGCCAGCGTTTCGACATTCCCGAGAATGCGGGAGATTTTCGCGTCATGCGTGGTGCCGTGGTGCGCGCGCTGACGAGCCTGCGCGACAAGCGGCGCTTCAACAAGGGCCTGTTCGCCTGGGCCGGCTTCCGCCAGAAAGCCATACAATATTCGCCGGAGAACCGTGTCACCGGGACGTCGAAATGGAGTCGGCTCAACCTGATCGCCTTCTCGCTGGAAGGCTTTACCTCCTTTTCCGTCATTCCGTTGCGCATCATCAGCCTGAGCGGGATGCTGGCGGCGTTGGCGGGCCTCGTCTACGGAGCCAAGGTCTTCTTCGAGGTGATGTTCTACGGCATCGCCGTCCCCGGCTATCCCAGCCTTATGGTCGCCGTCGTCCTGCTTGGCGGCCTCAACCTCACCTTGCTTGGCCTGATTGGCGAATATGTCTGGGTCACGCTCTCGGAAAGCAAGGACCGGCCGGTCTATATCGTGCGCGATGTCATGCGCGGCGAGATGGCCCCCGACCGGCCGCCGGGCGCTTCCGGAACATGACGCGGCGCATCCGCCTGATCGCCGACGATTACGGCCTGGCGCCCGGCGTCTGCGCCGGGATTCTCGACCTGCTCGATCGCGGCCGCCTGACCGGCACCAGCTGCATGACCGGCTTTCCGGAATGGCCTGACGCGGCGGCGCGTATCAAGCCGCTGTGCGGCCGCGCGGCGGTCGGTCTGCACCTGACCCTTACCGACCAGCCGGCCATCACCGGCCGGTCGAGCCTGGCGCCGGAAGGCCGGCTGCCGCCGCTGCGTTCGCTGGCATTGCCGGTCCTGCGCGGCCGCGTCGACGCGTGGGACGTCCATGCCGAGCTCGATGCGCAGTACAACCGCTTCGTCGAGGCGTTGGGCCGCCAGCCTGACTTCATAGACGGGCACCAGCACGTGCATTTCCTGCCGGCCGTGCGCGCATGGCTGCGGGCACGTTTTTCCGAAGGCGCCAGGCCGGCGTTGCGCGGTGCTCCGGCGATTGGCAAGGCCGCCGTGGCGCCTAAAGTCGCGGCAATCGCTGCCCTGGCCGCCGGCTTCAACCGGTCGATGGCGCGCGCCGGCTTCATCATTTTCGAACCGCTCGCCGGCATCTACGACTGGCGGCAACCCGAGAGATTTTCTCCGGTTCTGCAAGCTGCCGTCGAAGCACTGCCGCAACGGGGTCTGTTCATGTGCCATCCCGGCCATGTCGACGAGACGCTGCGGGCACGCGACCCGATGCAAAGCGTGCGCGAGGTCGAATTCTCGGTCCTGGCCTCGGACGCGTTCGGCGCGAGCCTGGCGCGCGCCGGTGTCGAGATCATGGACGGCAAGGGATGAGCGGCGCGGAGCAGCCTCGCCGTTCGACCGGCAGCAAGATCGTGCGCTTTGCTATTGTCGGGCTGGCGAACACGGCCATCGACCTTGCCGGCTTTTTCCTGCTGCTCAAGCTGCATGTCTCGCCGCTGCCGGCCAATGTCGTCTCATGGTCCATCGCCGTCGTCTTCTCTTTCGTGGCCAATGGCTTCTGGTCGTTCGAGCGCAACCACGCCATCCGGCTGCATGACGCCTTCCTGCGGTTCGTCTCGCTTGGGGCGCTGATTTCGCTCGGCGTTTCCAGCCTGTCGATCGCACTCTTCGCCGGCATCGCCGGCGTGTGGCCGGCGAAGATCGGCGGCGTCATCGTGGCGGCAGTGCTGAATTTCCTCGCCGCGCGCTGGTCGATCGAAGGACGGCTGCTGAAATAGCGGCACTGTCTTGTCTGACGAAGCCGCGGGCGGAAAACAGCCATCCGCTTCCCGGATTTTGCCTACTCCGCCGGCTCCATATTGGTGTAGGCGGCTTCCTCGAGCTCACGCTTGAGGCGTGCCTCCTCATGGGTCTTCGGGGTGACGAAGCGGCCAAGCAGCAGGTAGGCGACGGGCGTCAGGAACAGCGTCGAGATGGTGGCCAGCCCCAGCCCGCCGACGATCACCCAGCCGAGCGCCACGCGCGCCTCGGCACCGGCGCCGGCGGCCAGCACCAGCGGCACGCCGCCAAGTATGGTGCAGATCATCGTCATCATCACCGGCCGCAAGCGAATGGTCGAAGCCTGCTCGATCGCTTCGCGCACGCCGAGCCCACGGTCGCGCAGCTGGTTGGCGAATTCGACGATCAGGATGCCATTCTTGGCCATGACGCCGACCAGCAGCACCAGGCCGATCTGGCTGTAGGCGTTGAGGCTGGTGCCGGACAAGAGCAAGGCAAAGATCGCACAGGCGAGGCCGAGCGGCACGGTCGCCATGATGATGACGGCGCTGACGAAGCTTTCGAACTGCGCTGCCAGCACCAGAAGGATGATGACCAGCGCGAAGCCGAAGATGGTGACCATGGCGCTGTTGGTCTCGCCCAGCGTCGCGGCCTCGGCCAGCGGCAGGATACGGCTGCCCGGCGGCAGCAGCGGCGTGGCGATCTCCTCGGCGCGGGTCAGCGCGTCGCCAAGCGCGAAATTGCCCGAGAGGTTGGAGGTGATGGCCACCGATGGCTGCTGCTGCTCGCGCGACAGAGACGGCGGCACGGCGCGTTCGGTCAGCTTGGCGATGGTCGACATCGGCACGAAGCGGCCGTCGCCCGTCTTGAGGAAGACGTTTTCCAGATCGGTCGGATCGTTGATCGGGTTGGTGGTGGAGACCAGCTTCACGCCATAGCTGCGGTCGGCGATGTAGACATCGACGACATCATTGCCGTCGAGCATGGCCTGCATCGTGTTGGCGAGCCCCGTAATGTCGATGCCGAGATCGGAGGCGCGCTCGCGGTCGATGGCGACGGCCAGCTGCGGTTGCGTCGGATCGATCGACAGGCGCGGCGTCTGGAAGCGCGAGTCCTTCTGCATCTCGGCGATGATCTTGACCGCCGCGTCGCCAAGCGCCTTGCGGTCGTTGCCGACCAGCGCGAACTGCAGGCCGTTGCCGGCGCCGCGGATGCCAAGGCTGTTGGGCTGCACCGGGAAGATGCGCACGCTCGGCACCTGCTTGGTCAGCTGGCTGATCTCGGCCATGATCTCCTGCTGGCTGCGGCTGCGCTCGTTCCAAGGGGCGAGCGTCATCACCATGAAGCCGGAATTGTAGGAGCCGTTCTGGCCGGCATTCTCGAAGGTTGAGCGGATCTCGCCGGAATCGCGCATCGGCTGGATCAGCTTCTCGATCTTCTGCATCTGCTGCGTCGTATAGTCGAGGCTGACGCCTTGAGGGGCATTGATGCGCAACAGCACCGCCGCGCGGTCCTCGGTCGGTGTCAGTTCCTGGCGGATGGTGCCGAACAAAGTGAAGGCGGTGCCGGCAAACAGCACAGCGACCAGAACCACGATCCAGGGCGCGTCGAGGCAGGCGTGCAGCGCGCGCCTGTAGGCGGCATTCAGCGCACCGCCGATACGGGCGCCGATGCCCTGGCCGCCTTCATGGTGGAGCGATGCGTTTGTCAGCATGCGCGAGGCGAGCATCGGGCAAAGCGTCAGCGCCACCACGCAGGACAGGAGCACCGACATGGCAAGCACGAAGCCGAATTCGCGGAACAGGCCGCCCGTCTGGCCCGGCAGGAACGAGATCGGCACGAAGACGGCAACCAGCGTCAACGTCGTGGCGACGACGGCGAAGAACACCTCCTGGGCGCCGAGCACGGCGGCGGCGCGTGGTCCCATGCCTTCGTTGCGCCGTCGCACGATATTTTCCAGAACGACGATGGCATCGTCGACGACAAGGCCCGTGGCCAGCACCAGGGCGAGCAGCGTCAGGATGTTGACCGAGAAGCCGGCCAGATAGATTGCGGCGATGGTGCCGATCATGGCGACCGGCATCGACAGGCCCGGGATCAGCGTCGCGCGCCAGTCGAGCAGGAAGACGTAGATGACGATCAGCACCATGGTGACCGACAGGCCAAGCGCGATCTCGACCTCGTGCACTGCGCCCTTGACGAAGACGGCGTCGTCGCTGGTGATCTTGATCGCCATGCCCTTGGGCAGGTTCTCCTGCAGCTTGGCGACGGCGGCCTGGACGCCGGTCGAAATATCAAGCGTGTTCGATTCCGCCTGGCGGATGATGCCGATACCGATGCCGGTCTTGCCATCGGAACGCAGCGTGGTCTGGCCGACATCGGGGCCGAGCGTGACAGTGGCGACATCGCGGATGCGCGTCGTGCCGCCGATGATGATGTTTTCGAATTCCTCGGGCGTGGTCACGTCGGCGGTGGTGCGGACGATCAGGTCCTGGTTGGTCGTGGTGATCGAACCGGCGGGCGAATCGAAAGCAACCGAGGCAAGGGCTGCCCTGAGATCGGCCACGGTGAAGCCGAGGCTGGCGAGCTTGTTCTGGTCGACGTCGATGCGGAAGATCTTGTCGCGGTCGCCATAGACCTGGACGTCGGCGACGCCAGGCACGGCGGCCAGTTCATCCTCGATCTGGTCCTGGACCACCACGGTCATGTCCTGGATCGACATGTTGTCCGAGGTCACCGCCAGGCGCATCACTGCATCGGAATTGGCATCGGCCTTGACGATGCGGGGCGGATCGGCCGTGTCCGGCATCTGGTTGGCGACGCGGCCAACGGCATCGCGCACGTCGGAGGCGGCGACATTGAGGTCGACACCATCGTTGAACTCGATGGTGACACGGCTCGAGCCGAAGGAGGAGGAAGAAGAGATCGACTTGACGCCGGAGACACGGGCGACGGCGCCCTCGATCGTGTCGGTCAGTTCGCGGTCGACGGTCTCGGCGGCCGCACCCTCGAAAGTGGTCGAAACGGTGACCACCGCGCGATCGACATCGGGCAATTCACGGATCTCGACGCCGTAAAAGGCCGCGAGACCGGCAACCGCGATAAGCACGTTGAGCACGAAGGCCATGACCGGCCTGCGAATGAACAGGGCGGTGAAGCCGGTATCGCTGGCGGCGTTGGCGGGTGCGGTCATGAGCCTTCGGCGGTGTTGGCGGCGCGCTGTTCCTGGCCGGCGATGCGGACCTCACCGCCTTCGCTGACGCTCTGGGTGCCTTCGGTGACCACCATGTCGCCGCTGTCGATCTCCGCGTCGATCAGAACGGTCTCGGTGTTGCGCTGGATGATGCGCACCGGCACGCGTTTGGCCTTGCCGTCCTCGATCTGCCAGACATAGGCGCCGTCCGACCCCCACAGGATCGCCAGCGGGCTAACGGCCGGATAGGTCTCACCGGGGAATTTCATGGTGATGGAGAACGACATGCCGGCGCGCAGCGAATCGGCGGGATTGGCTATCTTGGCCTTGACCAGCAGCGTGCGGCTCTTCTCGTCGATGTGGTTGTCGATGGCCGAAACCGTGCCGGTATAGGCGTTGCTGGGATTGGCGATCGGCGTCGCGGTCAATTGAGCGCCGACCTTGACGGCGGCGGCGAAGCGCTCGGGCACCTGGAAATCCACCAGGATCGAGGAGCGGTCGTCGAGGGTGGCGATCGCCGACTGGTTGGTCACATAGTTGCCGGCCGATATCGGCAGGATGCCGACGGTGCCGGCGATCGGTGCCAGGATGGAGCGGCGCTGCAGCGCAAGCTCGGCGTCCTGGAGCGCCAGCTTGGCATTCGACAAGGTCACCTCGGCGTCGGCCACCGCCACCGGGGTGGCGGCATTCGAGGCGCGCAGCGATTTGACGCGATCGAGCTTGGATTGCGCATCCTGCAAAGCGAGTTTCGCCCGGTTCTGGGCGATGACCTCGGTCTCGGAATCGAGCGTCGCGATGATCTGTCTCTTGTCGACATGGCTGCCGGACTCGACCAGCAGTTCGGCAAGGCGGCCGGAACTGTAGGGATTGACGGTCACCGAAGCGTTGGCGCGGCCGGTGCCGATCGCCTGCAGGCGATCGTTGATAACAGCCGAGGCGGCCGGCGATGCAACGATGGTGGCAATCTGGGCACGGTTGCCCCCCGTCTGCCGCGAGCCACCTGCCGCCGTTTCCTTCGTTGGAGGTGTCGCGCCATAGGCCCAGTCGATGCCCCAGCGCGCCAGCACTTGCGGGGCGCCGGGGTAGAAGCGCGCCCACGCGGCCGCGGCGGCGACCACGATCACAAACGCAAGGACAATCTGTTTCCAGCTCGGCATCGATACTCCAGCGGCAAAAATCGTCTGCCGGTTCCAGGTGGAAGCGGATGCAGCGACGATACGGGCTGGCAGCGAACACCGGCCACGCCACACCCGATATCACCGGTTTATGGCAATTATCACGCAATCGTGCACATTAAATCTCGGTAACGTGAAATCCGCGACGCCCGGTTGGAGCGGATGCCTAACGCAGGCCTTCCATCTCGCGGATGCGACGGGCACCGTCGGCTTCGAGCTGTCTTGTGACGGCGCCGATCAACGTTTCGGCGACGACGAAAAGTGCCGCCGAAGAATCCCATGCCGACGGCACGGCGGTTCGTCCGGCGATGACATGGCGGGCAAACCGGGCGATCGGCGACAGCCACTGATCGGTGAACAACACGATCTGGACGCCGCGCTGGTGGGCCTTCTCGGCGAAGCGGACGAGACTGTCCTGGTAGCGCCTGATGTCGAAGATCACCAGTACGTCGCGCTTGCCCATGTCGATCAGCCGGTCGCGCCACATGCTCTCCTGGCCGGCGAGGTGAAAGACATCGGGCTGGATAACGGCAAGATGGGCGGCCATGTAACGCGCCAGCGGGTCGGTGAAGCGGCCGCCGATCAGAAATGTCTTGCCACGCCGATCGGCGAGCCGCGCCGCGATATCGGCAAGCTGCCTGTCGGAGAGGTGGCGGAAGGTCTCGCGCATATTGTCGAGCGTCGCTTCCAGCATCGGCGAGACCGTGCCGCCGCCGGGCGAGGGCGGGTTGAGGGTTCGTATCGCCGGCGATTGCAATTGCGCCGCCAGTTCGTCCTGCAGGGTCGACTGGAATTCCGGATAGTTCTGGAAGCCGAGCCGGGCCACGAAGCGCAGGATCGTCGGCGAGGAGACACCGGCCGCGGCCGAGAATTCGGCGACCGTCTTCAGGCCGATCATCGGATAGCTCGCAATCAGCGTCTGGGCCGCGCGCCGTTCGCCGGCCGGCATCGCGCCGATGCGGTCGGCGATCAGTTCGGCAATGCTGGAAATCATGTTTTCCCCCACCCGCTGGCCCTGCCCACGAGATCGCATTTGACAAAGCCGGGCAAACTGTATGAAATCATCCACAGGGACGCAATGAGGCAAAATACGTAACATACGATACAGCGCTCCCCGGGGACGGCAGACTATGGAGAAAGCACGGCCCGCCAGCCTTGCATCGTCTGATACCGTGGGGGTGACCAACCCTGGCGGATCAAGCCCCTTCGTGCTGACCTGCGATCACGCTTCCAATTTCCTGCCCGCCGAATTCGGTACGCTCGGCCTTGCCGCCGAGGACCTGTCCCGCCACATCGCCTGGGATCCCGGCGCGCTGCCGGTTGCGCTGCGCATGGCGCAGGCGCTGGATGCGACGCTGGTCGAAACCAGAATCTCGCGCCTCGTCATCGACTGCAACCGGCCGCTCGATGCGCCGGACCTGGTGCCGCCCGTCAGCGAAACGACGGTCATTCCCGGCAATGCCGGCCTGACCGACAAGCAGCGCGCGGCGCGGGTCGCCCTGTCATGGCAGCCGTTTCACGGCGCCATCGAGCGCATCGTCGAGGAACGGCTGGCGCGCGGCCAGGAGACCCGGCTGGTTTCCGTGCATTCCTTCACGCCCGTCTACAAGGGCCGCAACCGGCCCTGGCATATCGGCATCATCCACGATGAGGACCGCCGGCTGGCCTCGCCGCTGATATCGGCGCTCGGGCGGCTTGCCGGCATTACCGTCGGCGTCAACGAACCCTATTCGCCAGCCGACCGCGTCTATTTCACGCTGGAACGGCATGCGCGCTCGCGCGGGCTGCCCTGCGCGATGATCGAAATCCGCAACGATGAAATCTCCGGCGAGACCGGGCAGCGGAAATGGGCGGATCTGCTCACGGGCATTTTTTCGGATCTGGAACCAGAGGAGGCCACGCGGCCCAGATCGCATTCAGTCAGAAAGTCAGTCCAATCGGCCAGCTGAAAAACAAACAGGGGACTTCCAATGGCAGCACCGGGTTATACAGACGTTGACAAGGCGGAGGACGTAAAGCACCTCCACAGCATGGGCTATGCCCAGGAACTGGAGCGGCGGCTCAGCCGCTTTTCGAATTTCGCGGTTTCCTTCTCGATCATCTGCATCCTGTCGGGCGGTATCAATTCGCTGGCGCAAGGCACCTCTGGTGCCGGCGGCATCGGCATCGGCATCGGCTGGCTGGTCGGCTGCTTCGTGTCGCTGACCTTCGCGGTCGCCATGTCGCAGATCAGCTCGGCCTATCCGACCGCCGGCGGGCTCTATCACTGGGGTTCGATCCTCGGCAATCGCGGCACCGGCTGGGTCACGGCCTGGCTTAACCTGCTGGGCCTGATCACCGTCCTCGGCGCCATCAATGTCGGCACCTGGACGTTCTTCATCGGCGCTTTCGGGCCGGCGCTGGGAATTGACGGCTCGCTGACCAACCAGATGATCTTCCTGGTCGTCATCACCGGCCTCCAGGCGCTGATCAACCATCTCGGCATCAAGCTGACGGCGAAGCTGACCGACTTCTCCGGTTATCTGATTTTCTTCGGCGCGATTCTGATCGCGGTGGTCTGCCTGATTTTCGCCGAGCATTGGGATGTCAGCCGTCTCTTCACCTTCCACAACTACTCCGGTGATGCAGGCGGCGGTGTCTGGCCGTCGGTGTCGAATGCCTGGGTGTTCGCGCTCGGCCTGTTGCTGCCGATCTACACGATCACCGGGTATGATGCTTCGGCGCATACATCGGAAGAAACCATCAAGGCGGCCTCTTCCGTGCCGCGCGCCATGGTTATGTCGGTCGTCTGGTCGGCCCTCTTCGGCTATCTGTTCCTCGCCGCTTTCGTGCTGATGATCCCAAACATGGACGATGCCGCCAAGCAGGGCTGGAACGTGTTCTTCTGGGCCTTCGACCAACGCGTTCCCTCCGGCCTCAAGGAGTTCGTCTATCTCGTCGTGTTCATCGCGCAGCTTCTGTGCGGTCTCGCCACCGTCACTTCGGCGTCGCGCATGATCTTCGCCTTCTCGCGTGACGGCGGCCTGCCCGGCTCGGCGACACTCGCCAAGGTCAGCCCGACCTACCGCACGCCGGTGGCGGCGATCTGGACGGCATCGATCCTGTCGGTGCTGTTCGTCTGGGGCTCGACGCTGGTTTCAGTCGCCGGCACCTCGGCCTACACCATCGTCGTGTCCTGCACCGTCATCTTCCTGTTCCTGTCCTTCACCGTGCCGATCGTGCTCGGCATGCTGGCCTGGGGCACGCCGAAGTGGGACAAGATGGGGCCGTGGAACATGGGGCGCGGCGTGTTCATGCTGTTCGCCTTCCTGTCGATCGTATCGATGATCCTGATCTTCATCATCGGCATCCAGCCGCCGAACGACTGGGCGCTCTACATCACCGTCGGCTTCTTCATTCTGACGGCGATCGTGTGGTTCGCCTTCGAACGCAACCGCTTCCAGGGGCCGCCGCTCGGCGACATTATCGCGGCGCGCCAGGCAGCGATCAAGGCGGCGGAGCAGGCGGTCGGCGAAACCGGCGGTCACTGATCTCGACCATCAAGGCCATGGCCGGCATCGTGCCGGCCATGGTTTCGTTTATCCCTTTCAACGACCAAGCATTGGAGCGCCAAAGGAATGGCCGGAAATTTCTCGTTCGATCAGTTGAAGAAAGCGGTCTCCAGCGGCGAGATCGACACGGTGCTGGCCTGCATCGTCGACATGCAGGGGCGGCTGGCGGGAAAACGGTTCCTGGCGCAGTACTTCGTCGATTCCGCGCATGACGAAACGCATGGCTGCAACTATCTCCTGGCCGCCGACATCGATATGGAGCCGGTGCCCGGCTACAAGGCGGCGAGCTGGTCGAAGGGCTATGGCGATTTCGTCATGAAGCCGGACCTTGCCACGCTGCGGCGCATTCCGTGGCTGGAAAAGACCGCGCTGGTGATCTGTGACGTGCTTGACCACCACACCCATGACGACCTGCCGCATTCGCCGCGCGCGATCCTGAAGAAGCAGGTCAAGCGGCTGCAGGAGCGCGGCTATATCGGCTACTTCGCTTCCGAGCTCGAATTCTATCTGTTCAACGAGACCTATGATTCCGCTCGCAAGAAGCACTGGCAGGGCCTCGATACCGCTTCGCCCTATATCGGTGACTACCAGATCGGCATCACCACCAAGGAAGAAGGCGTCATGCGCCGGCTTCGCAACGAGATGGAAGCGGCCGGTATCCCGATCGAAAACTCCAAGGGCGAATGGGGCCCGGGCCAGGAAGAGATCAATGTGCGCTACGCCGAAGCGCTCGACATGGCCGACCGGCACGTCATCCTGAAGAACGGCGCCAAGGAGATCGCCGAGTCCGAAGGCAAGGCGATCTCGTTCATGTCCAAGTACAATTACGGGCTCGCCGGCAATTCCAGCCACATCCACAATTCGCTGTGGAGCGCCGACGGCAAGACGCCGCTGTTCTTCGACAAGAAGGCCGACTGGACGCTGTCGACGCTCGGCCAGCAATGGGCGGCCGGGCAACTGAAATATGCCAAGGAATTCACCTGGTTCCTGGCGCCCTACATCAACTCCTACAAGCGCTTCCAGGCCGGCACCTTCGCGCCGACCAAGATCATGTGGAGCGAGGACAACCGCACCGCCGGCTTCCGCCTGTGCGGCGAGGGCACCAAGGGCATCCGCATGGAATGCCGTATCGGCGGCGCCGACCTGAACCCCTACCTCGCCTTCGCGGCGCTGATCGCCGCCGGCCTTGCCGGCATCGATGAGAAGCTGGAGTTGCAGAAGCCTTTCGTCGGCGATGCCTATCAGGCATCTCGCTTGCCGGAGATCCCGAAGACGCTGCGCGACGCCACCGAGACGCTGGCCAAGTCGAAGATGCTGAAGCAGGCGCTCGGCGAAGACGTGCTCGAGCACTATGTCCATACCGCCAAGTGGGAGCAGTTCGAATACGACCGCCGCATTACGGATTGGGAACTGCACAGAGGGTTCGAGCGGTACTAGGGTAGCAGCCAACGCCCGGCGCTGCCCCTCACTCTTTCCCAGTGAGAATGGGAAAGAGTGCGCCAGCGTTGGAGCGCTTCCCTTCCTCGCCACTGCGGGAGAAGGTGCCGGCAGGCGGATGGGGGTAGCGCCAAGCCATGTGATTTTCGATTGTTGTAAAAGTGCGAGGACTTAGAAAATGACCGAAACGGTCAAACTCATTACCCCCATAGACGGCTCGATCTATGCCGAGCGGCCCGTGGCAACGGACCAGGCGATCAATGCCGCTGTCGAGCGCGCCAAGGCGGCGCAGGAGAAATGGGCCGAGACGCCGATCGTCGAGCGCGGCAAGTACATGCTTGCGATGCTCGAAGCGCTGGTGGCGATGACCGATGAGATCGTGCCCGAGATCGCCTGGCAGATGGGGCGTCCGGTGCGCTATGGCGGCGAGTTCGGCGGCGTCAAGGAACGCACCAATTACATGGTCGAGATCGCTGAGGCGGCGCTGAAATCCGTGCCGGCATCCAACCCGAAGGACGGCTTCCGCCGCTACGTGAAGAAGGATCCGCTCGGCGTGGTCATGGTGATCGCGCCCTGGAACTATCCCTATCTGACCGCCGTCAACACGATCGTGCCGGCGCTGATGGCCGGCAACGCCGTCATCCTCAAGCATGCGGCGCAGACGCTGCTGGTCGGCGAGCGCTTCAGCCAAGCCTTCGAGAAGGCCGGCCTGCCCAAGGGTGTGTTCCAGAATATCGTGCTTAATCACGTCCAGACCGAAAAGCTGCTTGGTTCGGGCAAGATCGACCATGTCAACTTCACCGGTTCGGTCGGCGGCGGCCGTGCCATCGAAAAGGCGGCGGCGGGCACCTTCATGACGCTCGGCCTTGAGCTTGGCGGCAAGGATCCGGCCTATGTGCTGCCCGACGCCAAGATGGATCACGCTGTCGCCAATCTGGTCGACGGCGCCTTCTACAATTCCGGCCAGTGCTGCTGCGGCATCGAGCGCGTCTATGTGCACGAGAAGGTCTATGACGAGTTCGTCGAGGGCTTCATCGCCGAGACGAAGAACTATGTCGTCGGCAATCCGCTGGAGCAGACGACGACAATGGGGCCGATGGCGCAGGCGCGTTTCGCCGACCTGATCCGTGAGCAGAAAGCCGAAGCGCTGCGCAAGGGCGCCAAGGCGCACATCAACATGAAGGTGACTAACGACAGGGCGGGCTCGCCCTATCTGGCGCCGGAGGTGCTGACGCAAGTCGACCATCAGATGAGCGTCATGCGCGAGGAAAGCTTTGGCCCGATCGTCGGCATCATGAAGGTGCGCAACGACGAGGAGGCGATCGCGCTGATGAACGACAGCCCCTATGGGCTGACGGCCTCGATCTGGACCAGGGATACCGAGCATGCGGTGGCGATCGGCAACCGGGTCGAGACCGGCACTGTGTTCATGAACCGCTGCGACTATCTCGATCCGGCCCTGGTCTGGACCGGCGTCAAGGACACCGGCAAGGGTGCGGCACTGTCAGCCATCGGCTACGACAATCTGACCCGGCCGAAATCCTTCCACCTGCGCGAAGCCATCTGATTTTTCGAAAGACAAGCAATGTCCAAGCTGATCTCCAAATGGAACTACCCCACCACCGTCCGCTTCGGCGCCGGGCGCATCAAGGAATTGCCTGAGGTGTTGGCGGCTACCGGCATCAAGCGGCCGCTCTTCGTCACCGATCCGGGCCTGGCGAAACTGCCGGTCGTCGCCTCGACGCTGAAGATTCTCGACGATGCCAAGGTGCCCTACGGCGTGTTCTCGGAGGTGAGGCCGAACCCCGTCGAGTCCAACCTCACCGCCGGCATTGCCGTGTTCAAGAAGGGCAAGCATGACGGCGTCATCGCCTTCGGCGGCGGCTCGGCGCTCGATCTCGGCAAGCTGATCGCCTTCCAGGCGGGCCAGACGCAGCCGGTATGGGATTTCGAGGATGTCGGCGACTGGTGGACGCGCGCCAACTCCGACACCATCGCTCCGATCATCGCGGTGCCGACCACGGCTGGTACCGGATCGGAAGTCGGCCGCGCCGGTGTCATCACCAATGAGGAGACGCACACCAAGAAGGTCATCTTCCATCCGAAGCTGCTGCCGGCGATCGTGATCGCCGATCCGGAGCTGTCGGTTGGCATGCCTGGCTTCATCACCGCCGGCACCGGCATGGATGCGCTTGCCCACTGCCTCGAAGCCTATTGTGCGCCGGGCTACCATCCGATGGCCGACGGCATCGCTGTGGAAGGCATTCGCCTGGTGTTCGAGAACCTGCCGAAGGCCTTCGCCAACGGCAAGGACCTCGTCGCGCGCGCCCATATGATGAGTGCGGCCGCCATGGGCGCCACCGCCTTCCAGAAGGGGCTGGGCGCCATCCACTCGCTGTCGCATCCGGTCGGCGCGCTCTACGATACCCATCACGGCATGACCAATGCCGTGTTCATGCCCTATGTGCTGGCCTTCAATCGCGACTCCATCGAGGAGCGTATTGCCCGGCTCGCCGCCTATTGCGGCATCAAGGGAGGCTTCGATGGCTTTGCCAAGGCCATCATCAAGCTGCGCAAGGAGTTGAAGGTGCCGCACGCGCTGCCGGGCCTGATCAAGGGCCTCGACATGGACAAGAAGCGCAAGGCGCTGATCGCGGACATGGCGGTGGTCGATCCGACGGCCGGCGGCAACCCGGTCAAGCTGACAAAGAAGGCGGCGCTGACGCTGCTGGAAAACGCTATCGCCGGCACGATCTGACGGCGTGTGACTGCCAGAAAATTGATCTGGAAAATCAGGGCAAACCAAGGGGGAAGGATGAAATGCAAGGCACAAGGTGATTAGCCGGAAAAATAAGTGACGGCTAATTGCTACAGTCGGTTAAAAAGAGTTAACTTTTTCTGCTGCCGGCCAAGGGTTTCACAAAGCTTTCATCTGGCTGTCACATGAAAACGATACCGCATCGCAGGCGTTCAACAGCGTCAGTTCAACGGAGAGAACACATGTTCAAATTCACGGGGAAGGTGCTTTCCCTTTCGGCCGCGACCCTCATGGTGTCGTCGGTGATTTCGTCCGCGGCTTCGCTGGACGATCTCGTCAAGGCCGCTAAGGCCGAGGGCCAGCTCACCACCATCGCGCTGCCGCACGACTGGTGCGGCTACGGCGACGTCATCGCCGGCTTCAAGGCGAAGTATCCGGAAATCACCATCAACGAGCTCAACCCCGATGCCGGCTCCGGCGACGAGGTCGAGGCAATCAAGGCCAACAAGGACAACAAGGGCCCGCAGGCACCCGACGTCATCGACGTTGGCCTGTCCTTCGGCCCGACCGCCAAGGCCGATGGCCTGCTGCTGCCTTACAAGGTGTCGACCTGGGACTCGATCCCGGACAGCGCCAAGGATGCAGATGGCGCCTGGTACGGTGACTATTACGGCGTTCTCTCGTTCATGGTGAACAAGGACCTGGTCAAGGAATCGCCCAAGGACTGGGCCGATCTCCTGAAGCCGGAATTCGCCAATTCGGTGGCGCTTGCCGGTGATCCGCGCGCTTCCAACCAGGCCATCCAGGCCGTCTACGCTGCTGGCCTTTCCGGTGGCGCGGCTGCTGGTGAAGCCGCCGGCACCGCTGGCCTCGACTTCTTCAAGAAGCTCAACGCCGCCGGCAATTTCGTTCCGGTCGTCGGCAAGCCGGCAACGCTCGCCCAGGGCCAGACCCCGATCCTGATCAACTGGGACTACAATGCGCTCGCCGGCCGCGATACGCTGAAGGGCAACCCGCCCGTCGACGTCATCGTGCCGAAGACCGGCGTGGTCGCCGGTGTCTACGTGCAGGCGATCAGCGCCTTTGCGCCGCATCCGAACGCAGCCAAGCTTTGGATGGAATACCTCTATTCCGACGAAGGCCAGATCGGCTGGCTGAAGGGCTATTGCCACCCGATCCGCTTCAACGATCTCGCCAAGAACGGCAAGATCCCCGCGGACGTGCTGGCCAAGCTGCCGCCGGCGGAATCCTATGCCTCGGCCGCGTTCCCGACGCTCGACGAGCAGGGCAAGGCCAAGGAAGCGATCAGCAAGAACTGGGACGCCGTTGTCGGCGCCAACGTCAAGTAAGACTTGAAATCCACCGGGCGGCCGCGAGGCCGCCCGGCTTTCCCTCGAAGACGGTAGCCGGCGCATGACCGATCTTACGCTTTCAAATCAGGCACTTGCCACCAAACCCGCGCCGCCGAACGAGGCGACCGCCTTCCGCCTGCCGACGCAATGGATCGGCGTGGCGCCGTTCTTCATCTTTGCCCTGATGTTCCTGATCCTGCCCACGCTTTATCTCGTGCTGGGCGCGTTTCAACGCGGTGACGGCTCGTTCACCCTGGACAACATCCTGCAGCTGGTCACCGACCCGTCGATCAGCGCCTCCTATTGGGTTTCGATCAAGATCAGTTTCTGGTCGGCCATCATCGGCGCCTTTGCCGGCCTCGCAATAGCCATCGCGATCGTGCGTGGCGGGCTGCCAAGCTGGACGCGCTCCGCGACACTGACTTTTTCGGGCGTCGCGTCGAATTTCGCAGGCTTGCCGCTGGCGTTCGCGTTCCTGGCAACGCTTGGCCGCGTCGGCATCGTCACCACGCTTTTGCGTGACGTCCTCAATATCAACATCTATGCGATGGGCTTCAATTTCCTCACCACATCGGGCCTGATCGCGGTCTATCTGTTCTTCCAGATCCCGCTGATGGTGGTCATCATCGTGCCGGCCATCGACGGATTGAAGAAGGAATGGGGCGAGGCGGCGGCCACGCTTGGCGCCACGCAGTCGCAGTATTGGCGCATGGTGGTCATCCCGGTGATATGGCCGAGTTTTCTCGGCACCGTCATCCTCTTGTTCGCCAATGCGTTCGGCGCCATCGCCACGGCTTACGCGTTTGCCGGCCCGGCGCTCAACATCGTTCCCATCAAGCTCTATTCGCAGATCAATGGTGACGTGCTGCACAATCCGCAGCTTGGCTACGCCATCGCCTTCGGCATGATCGTCATCACGGGCTTGGCCAACGTCTTCTACATCTGGTTCCGGACTCGCTCCGAAAGGTGGCTGAAATGAAGTCGGGTAAGTTCTGGGCCTGGGTCATCTTCGTTGTCGGCGCGGCTTATTTCTTCATACCGCTGATGGCGACGGTCGAGTTCTCGTTGCGCATGCGCCGCGGCGTTCATTCCTTCGACGCCTATCGGATCGTGCTCGGCGACGCGCGCTTCCAGTCGACCTTCCTGTATTCGGTGATCGCGGCCATCTTCACCATCATACTCGGCGTGCTGATCGTGGTGCCGGCTGCCTATTGGATAAGGCTGCGTCTGCCGCAGCTCAGGCCGATCGTCGAATTCATCACCTTGCTGCCGCTGGTCATTCCGGCCATCGTCATCGTTTTCGGCTATATCAGGATGTACGGTTCGAATTCGCCGCTGCCGTTCCTGGGAAGCAATATGGGTGCGAACGCCCTGCTGGTCATCGGTTATGCAACGCTGTCGCTGCCTTACATGTATCGTGCCGTCGACACCGGCCTTCGCACCATCGATGTGCGCACGTTGACGGAAGCGGCTCAAATCCTGGGTGCCGGCTGGGGCACGATCATTGGCCGTGTCATCCTGCCCAATGTCCTGATTGCCGTGCTGTCGGGCGCCTTCCTCACCTTTGCCATCGTCATTGGCGAGTTCACCATGGCGAGCCTGCTCAACCGCCCGGCCTTTGGTCCTTACCTGCAGAATATCGGCGCCAACCGTGCTTATGAGCCGGCCGCCCTTGCCATCATCGCTTTCGCCATTACCTGGGGCTGCATGTCGCTCATCCAGATCCTGTCCCGCTTCGCGCCGAAATCGGCGAACCGACCGAACTGACCTGAGAGAAAAAGCCATGGCCGAGCCATTTCTGTCCATCCAGCATGTGCGAAAGTCCTACGGTTCCAACACCGTGGTCCAGGATTTCAGCCTCGACGTCGAGCCGGGCGAATTCGTCTCGTTCCTCGGACCGTCCGGCTGCGGCAAGACGACGGTGCTGCGCATGGTCGCCGGCTTCGAGGAGCCGTCGGCCGGCAAGATCGTCGTTGCCGGCAAGGACATTACGCGGCTGAAGCCCAACCAGCGCAATGTCGGCATGGTGTTCCAGGCCTACGCGCTGTTCCCGAACCTGACCGTGGCACAGAACATCGCTTTCGGACTGAAGGTCGCCGGCATGTCGAAGGCAGATGCCGACAAGCGCGTCGCCGAGATGCTCGACATGATCAAGCTGCCGCAGATGGCCGACCGCTATCCCTACCAGCTCTCAGGCGGCCAGCAGCAGCGCATCGCGCTGGCGCGCGCGATCGCGCCGAAACCGAAGCTGCTGCTGCTCGACGAGCCGCTGTCGGCGCTGGACGCCAAGGTGCGCGTGTCGCTGCGCGAGGAAATACGCTCCATCCAGAAGAAGCTCGGCATCACCACCATCTTCGTCACCCATGACCAGGAAGAGGCGCTGTCGATCTCCGACCGCATCGCCGTCATGTATGGCGGCAAGGCCGAGCAGGTCGCCACCCCATTCGAGATCTACAACCGGCCGGCAACCAAGTTCGTGGCGAATTTCGTCGGCACGCTGAACGTGCTCGAGGGCAAGGTCACCGATGCCGCGTCCGGCAAGGTGCAGGTCAACACGCAGGAAGTCTCTCTCAAGGGCAAGCTCAACGGCTCGAAGTCGGGCGACACGCTGTCGCTGGCGCTGCGGCCGGAAGCGATCTCGCTCGGCCGCCAGCCCGGCCGAGACTCCAGCTTGACCGGAGAGATTTCCGAAGTGCACTTCCTCGGCTCGGTGATCCGCGTTCGCGTCGGCATCGGCGGCAACACGGTGTCGCTCGACACCTTTAACAACTCCGCCACCCCGCCGCCCGCTGTCGGCGAGAAGGCCGAGATTTCGTTCTCGTCGGGGGATATGCTGGTCCTTCATTGAGATGCCGTTGAGCGCTGACCTCAAGCCGGCGCGATGAACGGCTGCGATATCTCCTGAAAGACGGCCAAGGCTTCCATACGCTTGGCGTGTGCGCCGAGGGCCGGGAAATCGGCCAGCGACACCAGGCCCGGATGCGCCTCGCCGATAAAACGCAGCACCGCCGCGACCGCGATATCGGCATGACCGATATGGTCGCCGAACCAATACGCTGTCGGACGTTCGGCCCGTTCGGCCTCCAGCATGGCGAGCACCGCCTCTATCTGCATGCGGCAGCGCCCGATCCAGACATGGGAAATCTTCTCGTGCAGCCGCTTCTCGTAGAACAGGCTGACCGCCTTGTCGCCGAGCCCGGTGGCCAGGGCTGACACTTTCAGCGCCTGATGACGCATGGGCTCGCTCACCGGAAACATCCTGCGATCGGCCGGAACAAGGCTGTCGAGATAGTCGAGGATCAAATGGCTTTCGATCAGCACCTCGCCATTGTCCAGCACCAGGGTCGGCACCCGCGTCAGCGGATTGTAGGGACGGATCTTCTCGGCATCCCCGAAGGCCGACCACGGACGGTGCTCGAAGGAGATGCCATACAGGGTCAGCGCGATGCCGACACGGCGCACGAAAGGCGAGTCATATTGGCCGATGAGGATCATACCTGTCTTTTAAGCGGGAGGTGGTTTGACGCCTACTGCCAGAGGGCTTGAGTTTGATGGCCAATCCACCGCATCCTGCAGGCATATCCGCGCCGGCAATCCCGTCTCACGGAAGTACCGCTCATGGCTCTTTTCGAACTGACGCTTGTCC
This sequence comes from Mesorhizobium sp. 113-3-9, assembly GCF_016756515.1. NCBI lineage: Bacteria > Pseudomonadati > Pseudomonadota > Alphaproteobacteria > Hyphomicrobiales > Phyllobacteriaceae > Mesorhizobium > Mesorhizobium sp. 113-3-9. Next base: position 2,210,199 of record NZ_AP023246.1, read on the forward strand.
TGCTTTTGACTGCCGTCGCGCTGACAGCGCTGTCGCGGCGGCTGGAGATACCCTATCCGTCGCTGCTGGCCTTGGCCGGGGTTGCGATCGCCTTCGTGCCCGGTGCGCCGATGATCGAGATCGATCCGGAGCTGGCGCTTGCGCTGTTCATCGCGCCGGTGCTTCTCGATGCCGCCTATGACACCTCGCTGCGCGACCTGAAGCGCTACAGGCTGTCGCTGGTGCTGCTGGCACTTGGCGCCGTTGTCTTCACCACTGTCGTCGTTGCCTTCGTCGGCTGGAAGATGGCCGGCCTGCCAATAGCGGCGGCGATCGCGCTCGGCGCCATCGTCGCGCCGCCGGACGCGGTGGCGGCATCCGCCGTACTGGGGCAATTCAAGGTGCCGCACCGCATCACCGCCATCCTGCAGGGCGAGAGCCTGCTCAACGATGCCACGGCCCTCCTGATCTACCGGCTGGCCGTTTCGGCGGCGCTCGGCTCGATCATGTTGAGCAACGCCATTCCGACGATCTTGCTGTCGACCATTGGCAGTCTGGTCGCGGGGTATGTGCTTGGTCGCTTCTCGCTGCTGACGCTCACCCGCATCGAGGATGCGGCGAGTAGCACCGTGGTGCAGTTTGCCGGAACATTCGGCGTTTGGATCCTGGCCGACAGGCTCGGTCTTTCCGCCATCATCACCATCGTCGTCTACGCCATCACCATCGCGCGCCGGGCGCCCCGCCGCATGTCGGCGAGACGCCGCGTCAGCACCTATTCGGTCTGGGAGTCGGCGGTGTTCGTGCTCAACGTGCTGGCTTTTGTGCTGATGGGCCTGCAGGCGCGTTCGATCGTCGGCCGGCTCTCCGGCGAAGGGCAGGGCGAAGCCTTTCTCTTTGCCGCGACGGTGCTGGTTGTCGTCATCGTGGCACGCCTCGTCTGGGTGGCGAGTTACGTTGCCATCATCCGGTGGTTCGCCCGCCTCGGCGGCGAAGACCGGAGGCGGGACGCGCCGACGTTTCGCGACGCGGTGCTTGTCGGCTGGTGCGGCATGCGCGGGCTTGTGACGCTGGTGGTGGCCATTGCCCTGCCGGCCGGTTTTCCCGGCCGCGATCCGATCGTGCTTGCCGCCTTCGCCGTGGTCCTGGGCACGCTGGTGTTGCAGGGGATGACGCTGAAGCCCTTGCTGCGGATACTCAACTTCGATCCGGACAGAACGGTCGACAATGAGGTGGCGCAAGCGCGCGTCGCCGTCATGCAGGCCGCACTCGACGTGTTGAGCCGCAAGACGTCAGCCGCGGCGGCTGTCGTGCGCGAGCAGTACGAGGCCCAGCGTGTTATTGCGGAAAACCCGGAGGACGCACAGGCGGCAACCGAATACGACCGGTTGCGGCTCTATGCCATCAATCGCCAGCGCGACACGCTGGAGGAGTTGCGCCGCAACGGCACGATCGGCGACGAGGCCTATCATCGGCTGGAGGAAGAGATCGACTGGGCGGAACTGGCGGCCTCACCGGCGGGCCGGTTCCAGCCGCTGACGACGGATTAGGACGGTTCCCCGCGGGATCTGACCCGCCGGCGTTGGCACGAGAAGCCTCGCGGCGTTTTCCGGCGCGCGGAGAATACCGAAGCGATCCGGAATCGGTGCATGATCGCACAGCAGGCGCAGGGGAGGCTTCTGGCACAAGCCGCTTCCATTCTCCTGCACATTGCAACCAATCCACCGAACCGCTACTGCCATCACCGAAAGTGAGCCGGATAAGCAATGAAGCTGGTCAGCTACAACATCCAGTACGGGTTCGGCGGCGACGGGCGCTACGATCTTTCGCGCGCGGCGCGGGTCGTCGACGGTGCCGACATCATTGCGCTTCAGGAGGTCGAACGCCACTGGCAGCGCAGCAATTTCGACGACCAGCCGGAACTGCTGTCGCGCCTGCTGCCCGGCTATCACTGGGTCTACGGGCCGGCCTTCGACATGGATGCCAGCGAGCGGCGCGATGGCCGCCTGATCAACCGGCGCCGGCAGTTCGGCACCATGGTGCTGTCAAGGCTGCCGATCGTCTGGTCTCGGCTGCATGCGCTGCCGATGCGCCGGACGCTGCGGCCGCTCAACACCCGCAACGCGGCACTCGAATGCATGATCCGCACGCCCGCCGGCCCGGTGCGGGTGTTTTCCCTGCATCTCGCCCATATCGCCGCGGAAGAGCGGCTTGAACAGATCGACTATCTGCTGGCCGAGCATCGCCGCGCGCTATCTGACGGCGGGCCGTGGAGCGGCACTGATGACGAACCTTCGCGCAACTGGACCAGCGGCGAGGCCGAGCCGGAAAATCCGCTGGCGGCGATCTGGATGGGCGATTTCAACATGGAGCCGGGCAGCGCCGAATACCGCCGCATCGTCGGCAGCACGCCCTATCATCGCGGTGCCGCCTATCTCGACGGCTTCGTCGATGCGGCTTCCGTTGCCAGCGAACCGGCGGCGGATTTCCACACGCATGAGAAGATCATTGACGGCAGACTGGCAAAGCGCCGGCTCGACCACTGTTTCGTCGGCGGGGTGTTCGCCGGACGGGTGCGCTCGGTGGGATCCGACATAGGCGAGGTGGCGTCCGACCACTTCCCGGTCCGGATCGATATCGATCTCGAGACGCCCTTCGGCTTGGGAGGTCGATAGACCTGAAATGACGCTTTTCGTCTTCTTCGCGGTGCTTGCCGCCGCCGCCATGCACGCGATCTGGAACGCGCTGGTCAAGGTCCATCTCGACCGCTTCCTGTCGATCACGCTGATGACGCTCGGCATGGGTGCCGCCGCACTCGTGGTGCTGCCCTTCGTCGAAGTGCCGAAGGCCGAGGTGTGGCCCTACATCATCGCCTCGGTCATCTTCCACATGGGCTACCGCACATTCCTGATCGGCGCCTACCAGGCCGGCGATTTCGCCCAGACCTATCCTCTGGCGCGCGGCACGGCACCTTTGCTGGCCGCGATTGGAGGCATGTTCGTCGTCGCTGAAGTGCCCGCGCCGCTCGCCATTGTCGGCATACTGCTTTTGTCGGCCGGCACGCTGGTGATGTCGTTTCGCGGCGGTGCGCATCTGGAGAAGCTCAATCTGCGCGCGGTCGGTTTTGCCTTCGGCACCTCGGTCTTCATCGCCAGCTACACTCTGTCCGACGGCAGCGGCGCGCGGCTGGCGGCAACGGCGCAGAGCTACGCCGCCTGGCTGTTCATCTGCGATGCTTTTGGCGCGCTGGTGCTGTGCCTGATTTTTCGTGGGCCCAAGGCGCTTCCGGTTCTGGCGCGCGACTGGAAGACCGGGCTGTTCACCGGCGTGCTCAGCGGTGCGGCCTACTGGATCGTGATGTGGGCGATGACCAAGGCGCCGATCGCCTCGGTGGCGTCGCTGCGCGAGACCTCGATCCTGTTCGCCATGATGATCTCGGTCTACGCGCTCGGTGAGAAGATGACGGGTTGGCGCGGCGCGGCCGCGCTCAGCATTGTTGCGGGTGTCATTGCGCTGCGGCTGGGCTAGCCGCCTCTAACTCAGCACCGTCATCACCTGGCCGCGCCGTTCCGGGCTGAAGCGGATGACGACGATGATGCAGACGGCGACCACGCCGGCGAACAGCGCCAGCGCGTAGCCGTAGCTGCCGCCGGGCGCCTCGGCTATGCTTGCCTGGTACGGGCCGCCATAGGACGCCGCGAGATTGCCCGCCTGGTAGATGAAGCCGGGCAAGGTCGCGCGCACCGCACCCGGCGACAGTTCGTTGAGATGCACAGGGATGACGCCCCAGGCACCCTGGACCGCGACCTGCATGACGAAGGCGCCGATGGCGAGCATGAAGGGCGTGGTGCTGTAGGCCCAGAGCGGGATCGACGGCAGGGCGATCAGGCAGGCAAACGTGATGGCGTTGACGCGGCCGATCTTCTCGGACAGCGCGCCAAATGCCAGGCCGCCGACAATGGCGCCGAGATTGGCGACGATGGTGATCCAGCTCACCGTGTGCGGGTCGAAGCCGTGCTGCTTCTTCAGGAAGGTCGGGTAGAGATCCTGCGTGCCATGGCTGAAGAAGTTGAAGAACATCATCAGGACGACGGCATAAAGCGCGACGCCCCAGTGCTTCTGCAGCGTTTCCAGCAGCCCCGGCTTCACCGATTTCTGTGCCTCGACGAAGGCGGGCGATTCCGGCACGTGCGAGCGGATGAAGAGCACGATCAGCGCCGGCACGAAGGAGAGCAGGAACATGGCGCGCCAGCCGATCGTATAGCCGCCGATGGTCTGCTGATAAAGCAGGCCATAGACCACCGCCGCCAAGAGGTAACCTGCCGGATAGCCGCATTGCAGGATGCCCGAGACCATGCCGCGGGCACTCGGCGGGATGGATTCCATGGCAAGCGAACTGCCGAGCCCCCATTCGCCGCCCATGGCTATGCCGAACAGAGCGCGCAGCGCCAGGAAAATGCCGAGATTGGGCGAGAAGGCGGCGAGCGCGCCGATCACCGAATAGCTGACGATGTTGAGCATGAGCATGGGTTTGCGCCCATATTTATCGGCGAGCATGCCAAAGAAGAACGCGCCGATGAAGCGCGTCGCCAAGGTCAGGAACAGTGCCTTTGAGACTGCCGGGACATCTGTGTGGAATTCACTCGCAATATCGGTGAGCAGGAATGTCAGAAGGAAGAAATCAAAAGCGTCGAGCGTCCAGCCCAGAAATGAGGCCAGAACGGTTTTCTTCTGCTCACCAGTGAGATTCAAGGCATCCTCCTTTGGTCCCCCAAAGGAACGATATGTCGCCCTGCTCGCAAAAGAGAACAGCGATCAGCCGGCTTTCGAAGAGCCGCCGGTCACTTTTTCGTAAGATCGAGATCGAAGACCATCAATCCATCGGTGCCGCCTTCGAGTGCGGCGACCAGTCTTGCGCCGGCGCGCTGGTGCGCCTCATGCACGAGATAGGCGTCGCGCGCGGCGGCATCGCGGAAATCGATGGTGAAGCCGTGATTGAAGCCGCGCGCAAAAGGCTCCGGGCTGACATTGGCGCTGAAGTGGACGGTGTCCATGCCGTCGATCACCTGTCGCAGCGCTTCCAGGTCGGCATGGATCGCCGCGCGCTCGCTGTCGGGAACATCATCGCGAAACCTGACGAAGACGCAGTGCCTGATCATTTTCTTTCCTTTCAAGCAGCCCGGTTTCCGGAAAACACAGCCGGTGGCAGCGGTTCGCGACCGAGGATCAGGTCGGCGCCCTTTTCGCCGACCATGATCGTCGGTGCATTGGTGTTGGAGGAGGGCACGCGCGGCATCACCGACGCGTCGCAGACGCGCAAGCCTTCGATACCGCGCAGCCGCAGGTCCGGTGTCACCACGGCCATGTCATCATGACCCATGCGGCAGGTGCCGACAGGATGGTGATCGGTCTTCGAGGTGCGGCAGGCATAGTCGACCAGTTCGTCATCGCTGGCCAGCGACGGGCCGGGCAGCACTTCGCGCAGGACGTAGGGGGCAAGCGCCTTCTGCCGCATGATCTCGCGCGCCAGCCGCAGCCCCTTCAGTGACATGGCCCGATCATAGGGGTCGGACCAGTAGTTCGGGTCGATCAGCGGATGGTCGGCCGGGTCGGCGCTCTTCAGCCGCACAGTGCCGCGCGAGCGCGGCCGCAGGAAGGCCGAGTTCAAGGTGACGCCGGGGTTGTGCAGCTTCTCGACGCCGGCCTCGATGCCCGAGCCCAGGCCGAGATGGAACTGGATGTCGGGCGAGGCGGCGGTCGGGTCGGCGTACCAGAAGCCGCCGGTCTCGAACAGGCTGGAAGCCACCGGCCCCTTCTTGAGCAGCAGGTACTGCAGGCCAGCCCAGGCCGTGCGGTGCAGCTTGGCGTAGTTGTCGTAAGTATGGTCGCCGGTGCACTCGGCGATGACGAACAGATCCAGATGGTCCTGCATGTTGGAGCCGACGCCGGGCAGGTCGTGCACCGGCGTGACGCCGACCGATTTCAAATGATCGGCCGGACCGATGCCCGATTGCATCAGCAGTTTCGGCGAGCCGATGGCGCCGGACGAGACGATCACCTCGCGCTCGGCGCGCAGGATCTTCTTCTCGCCCCCCGGTTTGTCGGCGATCTCGACGCCAATGGCGCGGCCCTTCTCGACAACGATGCGGGTGACCAGCACGTCGGTTCGGACGGTGAGGTTCTTGCGCGCGCGGATCGGCTTGAGATAGGCGACCGAAGCGGATGAGCGCCGGGCGTCCTTCTGCGTCAGCTGGTAATAGCCGACGCCTTCTTGGGCAGCGCCGTTGAAATCCGGATTGAAGGGAATACCCATCTCCTGGCCGGCGCGGAAATAGGCCTCGCAGATCGGCAGCGGCGAGATCGGATTCGACACGCCCAGCGGTCCCTGGTCACCGTGGAAATCGTTGGCGTAGCGCTGGTTGTTCTCGGCGCGTTTGAAGTAGGGCAGCACATCGCGATAGCCCCAGCCGGCGAGGCCCTCTTCCTTCTCCCAGGCGTCGTAGTCGCGGGCGTTGCCGCGCGTGTAGATCTGGGCGTTGATGGAGGAGCCGCCGCCGACCACCTTGGCTTGCGTGTACCAGAAGACGCGGTCCTTCATGTTTTTCTGCGGCACGGTCGACCAGCCCCAGGACGCGATGCCCTTGGTCATCTTGGCGAAGCCCGCCGGCATATGGATGTAGGGATGCCAGTCCTTGCCGCCGGCTTCGAGCAGCAGCACGGAATTCGCCGTATCCTCGCTCAACCGGTTGGCCAGAACACAGCCGGCCGGGCCGGCGCCCACGATGATGTAATCGGTCATGTCGTTTCCACTTACAATCGCGGCACGGAGAGCGCGCCATCGACATTGATGATCGAGCCGGTCGAAAAGCCGAGCTTGCCGGTGGCAAGCGTCGCCACCACCGAGCCGATGTCGGAAGCCTCGCCCCAGCGTTTGGCCGGCACCAGTCCGCCGTCGATCAGGGCATCGTATTTGGCGGTCACGCCTGCCGTCATGTCGGTGCGGATGATGCCGGGCCGCAGCTCGAACACGCCGATGTTTTCTGGAGCGAGCCGAAGCGCCAGGTTCTTCACCCACATGGAAAGCCCGGCCTTGGAGATGCAGTAGTCGGAGCGTTCCGGCGAGGCCATGTCAGCGCTGACCGAGGTGATGGTGATGATCGATTGTGTGCGGTCGCCCGGTGTGGCCAGCATCGCCTTGGCGACGGCCTGGCTGAGAAACACGGTGCCGCGCAGGTTTATGCCGAGCGTACGGTCGAAATTCTCCGGTTTCAGCTCCATCAGGTCGCCGCGCACCACGGCACCGACGCCGGCATTGTTGACGAGGCAGTCGATGCGGCCGAAGGCACGCAATGTGGCATCGACGAGTGCCGCGTGGCTGGCAAGATCGGCGATGTCGCAACGGACATAAGCGAATTTCGCGCCGCGTGCCGTGATGTCGGTCGCCAGATCGTCCGGCGCCTGTTCGGCCAGATCGGCGACCAGAATGTCGAAGCCGGCATCGGCCAGGGCCTGGGCACAGGCAAGACCAATGCCGCGCGCGCCGCCGGTGACGATGGCCGCGGGGCGGGTCATGCGGCAAGCTCGCTCTTGCGGATATGTTCGGCCACCCGCAGCGCTTGCGCTGCGATCGACAGGGCCGGGTTCACCGCGGCCGATGTCGGCAAAAAACTGCCGTCGACGACGAACAGGTTCTGGTGGTCAAACGACCGGCAGAATGGATCGAGCGGCGAGGTCGCCGGATCGCCGCCCATCTTGATCGTGCCGCACTGGTGCGAGGGCGTGCGTTTGTCGAAGGGGCGCGACAGCACGATGGGATAGCCGCAGGCGCGGAAGTTTTCGCGCATCACCTTGGTCAGCCCGTCGAGCGACTGCATGTTGGAGCGCCGCCACTGCATGACGATGTCCTTGCCGTCGACCATGATGCGGCTTTCCGGATCGGGCAGGTCCTCGCACATCAGGTACCAGTCGACGGCATGGCCGGCCATGTAATCCAGCGCGAATCTCGGCATCGTCTTCACATTGGCCTTCAGCATGTTGCCGTCGATCTTGCCGAGCAGTTGGACATTGCCCAGTGGTTTGCCGCCCTTGCCGTCCGAGAGGTAGTAGTCGTTCAGCATCAGCGTCTTCTGGTAGACGGCATCATTTCTCCGGCGCGGGTCGATGGCCAGCATGGCGCTGGAATTGTGGTTCATGAAATTGCGGCCGACCTGGTCGGAGCGGTTGGCAAGGCCCTTGCCGCCCTTGCCGTTGTTGGATGATGGCGAACGCAGCAGGATGACGGCGGAGTTGACCGCGCCGGCGGACAGGATGACCAGTTTTGGCGTGACTTTCTTCGCCTCGCCCTTCTGCCGGTAGTGAATGGCGGCGATGTTTTTACCATCGGGCGCCGCTTCGAGATATTCGACATAGCAGCCGGTCTCGAGCCGGATGTTGCTGTCCTTCAACGCCGCCGCGAGCGGTGCCGTCTGGGCGTCCATCTTGCCTTGACCGGTGTTTGGAAAAGCGTCCCAGCCGGTCCTGCCTTCTTTCAGCCAGGTGTCGATGTCGACGCCGAGCGGCAGCGAGGCCGGATGCAGGCCCAGCCCCTTGAGTTCGGCGCGGGCACGCGCGATCGGCGTTTCGTCGGGCACCGGCTTGTAGGCGTAGGGGATCGAGTGGAACGGCTCGGTCGGGTCTTCCCCCAGCGTGCCGCGCACACGAAAGAGCTGCTCTGCCTTCGAATACCAGGGTTCGAACTCGTCATAGGAAAACGGCCATGCCGGCGAGGCCCCGCCGAAATGCTCCATGGCGGAGAAATCTTCCTTGCGGTAGCGGATAAGCACCGCCCCGTAGAATTTCGAATTCCCGCCCACATAATAGTAATTGCCAGGATTGAAGGCGGCTCCGCCGGCTTCGCGCCACATCTCCTTCGGCCGGTAGTGGCCGTCGACGAAGATGGAGCGCGTGTCGCGCGCATGCGGCGTTGCCGGCAAGGGCTCGCCGCGCTCCAGCATCAGGATCGAGGCGCCGCTGCCGGCCAGACCGGAGGCGATCGTGGCGCCGCCGATGCCGGAGCCGATGATGACGATGTCCGGATTTGTCATGGCCTAAATCGCGTCCCGACGCGCTTCAGGTTTTTGTTTTGATGCATGTCGTTGCCCCAAAACCGGATCCACTTTCGGGCGACATACATCAGCGTATGCGGTTCTCGGTCGCTGGATCGAAGAACACAGCCTTGGTCAGGTTGAAGGCCAGTGGCGTGTTGGTGCCCGGCTGGATGTTGGCGTCGGCGCGCAGACGCGCGACCACGCCCTTGCCGCCGAGATTGGTGACGGCGAAGGTGTCCGAGCCTGCCGGTTCGACAACCTCGATATGGCAGTCGGCGGTGGCGATATGCGAGGCGTTGCGCTCCGCGCCCTCCGGATCGGTCAGGGCCTCCGGCCGGACGCCGAAGATGACCGGCTTGCCCTTGAACGCCGACAGTCCGGCTGGCGCATTGGCCATCGGCAGCGTGATCGGCTGACGCGCCTCGCGGTCGAGCACGACAGCCAGATCGCTGCCGTTGCCGCCAATGGTCGCCGGGATCAGGTTCATCGCCGGCGAGCCCATGAAGTCGGCGACGAAGACATTGCTCGGGTTATTGTAGATCTCGGCCGGCGTGCCGAATTGCTGCACCTCGCCGTCTCGCATCACGGCGATCTTGGTGGCCAGCGTCATCGCCTCGATCTGGTCGTGGGTGACGTAGACGATGGTTGTGCCTGTCGTGGCGTGGAGGCGCTTGATCTCGATGCGCATGTCGGCGCGCAGCTTGGCGTCGAGGTTGGACAGCGGCTCGTCGAACAGGAACAGTTTGGGGTCGCGCACCAGCGCCCGGCCCATGGCGACACGCTGGCGCTGGCCGCCCGAAAGCTGGCTTGGCTTGCGCTGCAGGAGATGGCCGATCTGCAGGACCTTGGCCACCTTGTCGATCGCCTTCTGGCGCTCGTCGGCGGGCACGCCGCGCATTTCCATGCCGAAGGAGATGTTCCCGGCCACCGTCATGTTCGGGTAGAGCGCATAGCTCTGGAACACCATGGCGATGTCGCGTTTGGATGGGTGCAGATCGTTGATGGCGCGGCCGTCGACGCGGATCTCGCCCTCCGTGATCTGCTCCAGGCCGGCGATGGTGTTGAGCAGAGTGGACTTGCCGCAGCCTGACGGGCCGACCAGCACCAGGAAGCCGCCCTTTTCGAGTTCGACGTTGATGCCCTTCAGGATCTCAACATTCCCGAAGCGCTTCTTCAGCCCATCAATTTCCAGAAAAGCCATGGTCGTTCCTTCTGAATTGGTCAGCCCTTGACCGCGCCCGCCATCAGCCCGCGCACGAAATAGCGGCCGGCGACGACATAGACGATCAGGGTGGGGAGAGCCGCGATCATCGCGGCCGCCATGTTGACGTTGTATTCGACGACGCCGGTCGAGGTGTTGACGACGTTGTTGAGCGCCACCGTCATCGGCATCGCGTCGCCGGTGCCGGCGTAGGCGGAAGCGAACAGGAAGTCGTTCCAGATGTTGGTGAACTGGTAGATGACGGTGACGACGAAGATCGGCATCGAGTTCGGCAGCATGATGCGGCGGAAGATCTGGAAGAAGGAGGCGCCGTCGACCTGTGCGGCCTTGATCAATTCGGTCGGGAAGGCCTCGTAATAGTTGCGGAAGAACAAAGTGGTGAAGCCGATGCCGTAGACGACATGGACGAAGACAAGGTTGACCGTCGGATTGCCGAGGCCGAAGCTGGTGCCGACCGAGTTCTGCAGCGAGACGCCGAAGCGGCCGAGGCTGCCCAGGATCGTCGCCATCGGCAGCAGCACCGACTGGAACGGGATGAAGCAGGCGAACAGCATCAGCCCGAACACCAGAGTCGCGCCGCGAAAACGCCATTTGGTCAGCACGTAGCCATTGAGTGCCCCGAGCATGGTCGAGATCAGCACGGCCGGAACCACCATCTTGATGGAGTTCCAGAAATAGCCCTTGATGCCGGCGCAGGTGAGACCGACGCAGGTCTCGCCCCAGGCCTTCAGCCACGGGTCGAAGGTCGGCGCCTTGGGCAGCGCCAGCATGTTGCCGTTCTGGATCTCGTCCATGGTCTTGAACGAGGTGACCAGCATGACGAACAGCGGCATCAGGTAGAACAGCGCAAACAGTGCCAGAAGCCCGTAGATGACGATGCGGTTGACGAGTTTGACGTTGACGCCGCCTGAAGCCTGGCGGGCGGGAGTGGTGACAGCGCTCATCGCGGCTTCTCCCTGAGTTCGGAATAGAGATAGGGCACGATGATGGCGACGATGGTCATCAGCATGATCACGGCACTGGCCGAACCGACAGCCATCTCGTTGCGCTTGAATGTGTACTCATACATGAAGTTGGACGGCAGCCAGGCCGAGCCGCCGGGGCCGCCGCTGGTCAGCGCGACCACCAGATCGTAGGACTTGATGGCGAGGTGGGCGAGCACGATGAAGGCCGACAGGAAGATCGGCCTGAGCAGCGGAATGACGATGCGGCGGTAGAGCTGGAAGGTGGTGGCGCCGTCGATCTGCGCCGCCTTCATGATCTCGCCGTCAATGCCGCGCAGGCCGGCCAGGAACATCGCCATGATGAAGCCGGAGGCCTGCCAGACACCGGCGATGACCACCGTGTAGATGACGAAATCCTTGTTCTTGATCCAGTCGAAATGGAAGCTCGTCCAGCCCCATTGATGCAAGGTCTGCTCGAGGCCGAGTCCTGGATCGAGGAACCATTTCCAGGCGACGCCGGTGACGATGAAGGACAGCGCCATGGGATAGAGGTAGATCGGCCGCAGCACGCCTTCGCCGCGAATCTTCTGGTCGAGCAGGATGGCCAGGAACAGGCCGAGCGCCAGGCAGATCAGGATGTAGAGAAAGCCGAAAATGCCCATGTTGGTGATCGACGTGTACCAGCTCGACGGCGGGTCGGTGTCGAAGGTCCAGCCCCACAGCCGCTGATAGGCGCGCGCGCCGGTGATGACATAGGACGGGAAGGTCTTGGAATTGGTGAAGGACAGATAGATCGTCCACAGGATGAAGCCGTAGACGAAGACGATGGTGATGGCGAAGCTCGGCGCCAGTACGATCTTCGGCAAGGCGTCCTGCAGGCGCGAGCGCACAGAGGCACGGGGGCGTGCATGCTCCGGCGTCAGCTTGATCTGGCTTGTTGCTAGCGTGCTCATGAGCTCCTCCCGTTTTCGGGTCGTCCCTGCGCTGCCGTCAGGCGGCAAGGCGGCCCGTGCGGACGGGTCCTTGGTCGGCATGGTGTCGAGCCGGCCAATCGTTAAGATGAAACCTTCCCCGCCGAAGCGGGGAAGGTGTTTTCGTGGCCGGCGCTTACTTGGCGTCGTCGATCGCCTTGACCAGTTCGGTCACGGCTTCGTCCGAGGTCTTGATCTGGCCATGGACGAACTTCGAGACGACGTCCTTGTAGGCATTGGCGACCGCCGGAGGCGCGCCATAGCCCTGGGCCAGCGAGCCGAACAGCGTACCGCCGTCATTGGCTGCCTTCAGGTCGGCGATGCCCTTCTTGCCGCAAGCGTCGAAGTCGGTGTCGGGAACGTCGGTACGGGCCGGAACCGAACCTTTGACGACGTTGAAGGCCGACTGGAAGCTCTTCGACAAAGTGGCGGTGGCCAGTGCGACCTGGGCGGCCTTGCGGTCGTCCGGAACGTTGAACATGCCGAACATGTCGGAGTTGTAGATCACGGAGCCGTCAGTGCCCGGGAAGCGGTAGCACAGGAAGTCGGTGCCCGGGGTCTTTTTGGCGGCGTGGAACTCGCCCTTGGCCCAGTCGCCCATGACCTGCACCAGAGCATCGCCCTTGATGACCATGGCGGTGGCAAGGTTCCAGTCACGGCCCGAGAAGTTCGGGTCGACATAGGTGACGAGCTTGGCCAAATTGTCGAACGACTTCTTCATCGTGTCGGACTTGAGCGAAGCGTCGTCGAGGTCGTTGAAGGCCTTCTTGTAGAACTCGGGTCCGCCGGTTGACAGCACGACCGAGTCGAACATGGTGGCTTCCTGCCAGTTCTGGCCGCCGAGAGCGAGCGGGATCACGCCTGCAGCCTTGGCCTTGTCGAGCAGGGCAACGAAGTCGTCGAAGGTCTTCGGCTCGGTGCCGCCGATCTTGTCCATGACGGCCTTGTTGATCCACAGCCAGTTGACCGAGTGGACGTTGACCGGAGCCGCGACCCACTTGCCCTCATAGACCGAGAATTTCTGCAGGGCGGCCGGAACCGACTTGTCCCAGCCTTCCTTCTTCGCCGTCTCGGTCAGGTCGCCCATGACGCCGGCCGCCGCATAGTCGAGCACGGTGTAGCCGAGCATCTGCGAGGCGGTCGGATAATTGCCGGCCGCGACCATTGCCTTCAGCGCGGTCATGGCGGCGTCGCCGCCACCGCCGGCCACCGGCACGTCCTTCCAGGCATAGCCTTCCTTGGCCAGATCGCCCTTCAAGACGTTGAGGGCAGCCGCTTCGCCGCCCGACGTCCACCAATGCAGCATCTGCACTTCCTTGACGTCCTCGGCATGGGCGGCGAAGGCCAGACCCGATGCGAGAGCCGTTCCGATAAGCAGTTTGCGCAACATGTACTTCCTCCCTTGTTGCATTACACGACCGGTGGAAGCCCACCGGGTTCTTCCAAACTCAGCCGACCCACCATCCTGTGCGCTGGCCGCGATGAAACTGGATTGTCTTTTCCTCGGTATAGTCCTCGACGGCGCGTTTGCCGAGTTCGCGTCCGAGACCGGACTGCTTGTAGCCTCCGAAAGGCAGCTCGGGATAACCTTCCATGAATGTGTTCACCCAAACCGTCCCCGAACGCACCCCACGCGCCACCGACATGCAAGTGTCGATGCTGGCGCTCCACACGCCCGCCGACAGACCATAGGGCGTGTTGTTGGCGATGTGCAACGCCTTTTCAATCGTTTCAAAAGTCAGCACGGAGAGCACCGGCCCGAACACTTCTTCGCGTGCGATGGCCATGTCCTCGGTGACGCCGCGGATGATGGTCGGGTTGAGATATTGGCCGGCATTGGAGGCCAATTGCCGGCCGCCGCTGTAGACATTGCTGCCGCCGCTTGCAGCTGCCGTTACGTAACCGGTCACCTTGGCCAGATGGTCGGACGAGATCATCGCGCCGACCTTGGTTCGGTCGTCCAGTGGATCTCCCACTGCTACTCTCGACGTAAGTGCCTTTACGGTGGCAAGAAAATCGTCGGCGATCGCCTCGTGCACAATCAGCCGGCTGCCGGCATTGCAGCATTCGCCGGCATTGAAGAAGCCGCCGAACACCGCCGCGTCGGCGGCCGCTTCGAGATCGGCATCGGGGAAGACGATCTGGCCGTTCTTGCCGCCGAGCTCCATCGAGACCTTCTTGAGCGACTGCGCAGCGGACGCCATCGTCATCTTGCCGACGCGGGTCGAGCCGGTGAACGACACCATCTCTACCAGGGGATGGCTGACCATCGGCGCACCGACATCGCCGCCCAGGCCGGCAACGATGTTGACGACGCCGGCGGGCAGGCCGGCCTCAAGCAGGATGTCGCCGAGCACGAAGGTCGAGGCCGAGGTCATCTCGCTCGGCTTGACCACGGCCGTGCAGCCGGCGGCAAGCGCGAAGGGCAGTTTCTGGCTGACGATCAGGAACGGGAAATTCCACGGCGTGATGATCGAGACGACGCCGATCGGTTCGCGCACGACCACGCCCAGCATGGCGTCGCCGAGATTGGCGTAGCTCTCGCCGTGCAGCGTGCGGGCGAGCGAGGCGGCATAGCGCCAGATGTCGACGGCGCCGCCGATCTCGCCGCGCGCCTGGGCAATCGGCTTGCCCGATTCCAGCGCGTCGAGCCGGGCGATGTCTTCCAGCCGCGTCTCGATCAGGTCCGCCGCTCTGAAAAGGATCGCGGCGCGCTCGGCCGCCTTCATGCGAGGCCAGGGGCCGGTCTCGAACGCCCTGTGCGCGGCTTGCACGGCCGCTTCCACCTCGGCCTCGCCGGCCTGCGCATAGCGCGAAACGGTGAAGCCATGGCCGGGGCTCTTGCGCTCGATCGTGCGGCCGTCGCGGGCATCGACATGCTTGCCGTCGATCAGCAGCCGATAGGTTTTCGGCGCGGCTGACGCCTCGGCGGGCATGGCGATGTTGAGGGGGGCGTTCATCAGGATTTTTTCTCTAGCTTCTTGAAAATGCTGGTTTCTGCTTGGTCTTGAAGGCGCTTACACCAGCCTTGAGGTCTCCGGAGAGCGCGATGAAACCGCTGGCCAGTGCTTCCGTTGCCGCCGCACTGTCCTCGCCTTCGGCCACGGCGATCATCAGCTTGGCGGCTTCGGTCGCCAACGGCCCGCGGTGGGCGATTTTTTCGGCCCAGCTTTTGGCCTCGGCCAAGCCGTTGCCGGTTTCAACCACCCTATCGACCACGCCAAGGGCCAGCGCTTCGGGGGCGAGAAGTATCTCGCCACCCAACGCCAAGCGGCGCACTGTCTGGGCTCCGAAGCGGCGTACGGCGCGCTGCGTGCCGGACCAGCCGGGCACGACGCCGATCGAGGTTTCGGGGAAACCCAGTTTCACCTGCGCCTCGGCGACGCGAAAATCGCAGGCGACGGCAAGCTCCAGCCCGCCGCCCAGCGCATGGCCCGACAGCACGGCGATTGTCGGCTGCCGCAGCCGCGCCAGCCGGTCGAACACCCGGTGGCCGTAGCGCACCCATTGCACCTGGAAGTCGGCCGCGTTCATCTGCGCCCACGCCTCGACATCGCCGCCGGCGCAAAAGCCCTTGCCTTCGCCGCGCAGCAGCACGACGCGCACGCCATCAGCGGCCTCGGCCGTGTCGAGCGCCGTTTCCAGCGCCCGCAGCATCGGAATATCCAGCGCGTTGAATTTTTCCGGTCGCCGCAAGGTGACGATGCCGATGGCGCCGTCCTGTTCGAAGGTGACGAGAGGCTCAGCCATGCGTGCCTCCGAGCGAGGCGCCGCCATTGAGCGACAGGCCGATTGGCCGATCCTGATAGAGCGCGGCCGGAGTCACCTTGAGGTCGTTGGCGACGCCAAGCGGTGTTTCCGACTGCGCCAGCACGTCGCGCTCGAGATCGATGCCGGGCGCCAGTTCCGTCACCATTAGCCCATCAGGCGTCAGCTTCATCACGCAGCGCTCGGTGACATAGGTGATGTCCTGCCCTTGAGCGACCGCGCGCCTGCCGGAGAAGGAAATATGCTCGACCTCGTTGACGATCTTCTTGACCTTGCCCTCCTGGTCGATGCGGATGCCGCCATCGGCCAATGAGAGTTTCGCGCCGGCATTGAAGAAGCCGGAGAAGACGATCTTCTTCGCCCGCGACGTGATGTCGACAAAGCCGCCGGCGCCGGCGGTGACATGCGGCCGCGCCGATAACTTCGAGACATTGACAGAGCCGTGGCGGTCGATCTGCAGGAAGGAGAGCAGCGAGGCGTCGAAGCCGCCGGCCTGGAAATAGATGAACTGGTGCGGCGAGGGCATGATCGCCTCGGCATTGGAGGCACAGCCGAACTTGAAGTCGAGCAGCGGCACGCCGCCGACCGCGCCCTGCTCGATCACCCAGGTGACCTTGCCGTGCTGGCCTTCTTCCAGGAGGATGCGCGGCACATTGGCGGAGATACCGAAGCCGATGTTGACGGCCATACCGTCGCGCAATTCCATGGCGACGCGGCGGGCGATCACCTTCTGCACGTTCATCTCGGCATTGCGGAAGGTCGACAGCGGCCGGAAGATCTCGCCCGAAATCGCCGGATCGTAGGGCGTCAGCGTCGTCTGCAGCTGGTCGGGCGCGACCACGATGTGGTCGACCAGCACGCCGGGCACGCGCACGTCGTGCGGCTTCAGCGTGCCGTTCTCGACCACACGCTTGACCTGCGCGATGACGACGCCGCCATTGTTGCGGGCGGCGAGCGCCTGCT
The DNA here is from genome assembly GCF_016756515.1 of Mesorhizobium sp. 113-3-9. Classification (NCBI taxonomy): domain Bacteria; kingdom Pseudomonadati; phylum Pseudomonadota; class Alphaproteobacteria; order Hyphomicrobiales; family Phyllobacteriaceae; genus Mesorhizobium; species Mesorhizobium sp. 113-3-9. Next base: position 2,227,129 of record NZ_AP023246.1, read on the forward strand.
CGAGGCCGCCAAGATAGGCACCTTCATGCTCATAGGTGAGGTTGCCGCGCTCGTCCGCCGTGGTGGCGCGGATGATCGACACCTGCGGCACGATCGAGCGGAAATAGAGCCATTCCTCGCCGTCGAATTGCTGCACGGAAACGATTGGCTCGCTTGCCGCCGCGTTCATGGCGCAGCCCTGATGGCGCGGATCGGCAAACGTGTCGAGACCGACCTTGGTCAATACGCCCGGCCGCTTGGCGGCGGCTTCGCGGTGCATGTCGAACAGGATGCCGGACGGCACATTGTAGGCGGCGACCGAATTGTCGCCGATCATTTTCCAGATCTGCGGCGGCTCGGCGGAGGAGGGGCCGGATGGATAGGAGCCGCACAAAGTGCGCTTCAGCAGGCCGGGCTTGGCAAGGTGATCGATGCCCTTGATGCCATACATGTCGCCGGCGGCGATCGGGTGCAGCGTGGTGATGTTCTTCGGGTGACCTTCCGCGTCGAAACGTTCGCCGATGGCGGCCAGCACCGCGTCCGGACAGCCAAGGCCGCTCGATGACGACACGGACACGACCATGCCGTCCTTGATCAGGCTGGCTGCCTGCGTTGCGGAAACGACCTTGCTCACTTCAGGCTCCCGAGTTTCGGGTCGATCTTGACGGCCTTGCCGGAGCTAGCCGATTGCAATGCCGCCTCGGCCGCGGTGAGCGACCAGATGCCGTCCTCGCCGGTGGCGGCAGGCCGGCCCTTGCCGAGGATCGCGGCGTGGAACTGACGCACGGACCTGACGTAGAGATCCTCGCGGTCGAAGCTCAATTGCTCCTCACCCTTGGCCGTGCGCAACAGCACTGAGCCGTCCGGCTTCTGGGTCATGACATTGCCGGCGATCAGCGAGCCTTCCGAGCCGTGCACCTCGAAACCGGTGCCGGCGAATTTGGTGGTGAAGCCCTCATGCGACTGGGCGATAAGGCCCGACTTGAAGCGCCAGATGCACATGGCGCCGTCTTCCAGCCCGCTACCGGCCATGCCGGCGGCTTGCGTGAAGGTCGAGACCTCGACCGGATCGTCGCCGAGCACGAAGCGCAGCGTGTCGGCATCGTGCACGGTGATGTCGAGCACCACGCCGCCGCCCGCTTCCGGCTTGGTGATGCGCCAGCCCTGCAGGTTCTCCGGCAGGTAGACGGAATGGAAAACGCGTGCGGCGATCGGCTTGCCGATGCGGCCGGTGGCGATGGCGTCCCGCATGGCGCGATGCGCACCGGCGTTGCGCAGATGATGGTTGGTGCCGAGCACGACGCCGGCAGCGCTGGCGGCCGCGACCATCTTGCGCGCGTCGGCGCTGGTCAGCGCCAGCGGCTTCTCGCACAGCACATGCTTTCCGGCCTTGATGGCGGCAAGCGCCTGCTCGAGATGCAACTCGTTGGTGGTCGAGATGTAGACGGCGTCGATGCCGGATCCAAGCAGGGCATCGAGGCTCGACACGGCGGCTGGAATGCCATTTTCCCGCGCATAGGCCGTGGCGCGTTCCGGGCTGGAACTCATCACCGTCGCGACCTCGCCATCCTCTTGCGCACGAATGGCATTGATCATGAATTGCCTGGCGATCGTGCTGGCGCCGATCAGTCCCCACTTGATGCTCATGCCGCGCCTCCCGTTCCTGCAGGCCTGTTTCGTGTGCGGCGATCCGGGCCGCAGCTTTCCCTGACAACGAGATTGACCGCGCCGATATGGTCTTCGGCACGCGTGGTACGCGACTGGATCATCTTGAGCATGACGTGTGCGGCGCGTTCGCCGAGACCGGCGGTGTCAACCGCGACGCTGGTCAGCGCCGGCATGTAATGTTCGGCCTCGACCACGTCGTCGAAGCCGACGACGGCGAAATCCGGTCCCGGCTCAAGCCGGCGCTTGCGCAATGCCAGCATCACGCCGAAGGCGACGGCATCGTTGAAGCAAAGCGCCGATGTCGGCGGCTCGGCCATTGCGAGCGCGGTTTCCAGGCAAGCAATGCCGCCCTTGCGGCTGGTCTCGCCCTCGATGACGAGCACGTCGCGAGTGGCGATGCCCAGCGTTTCGCAGGCTTCGCGAAAGCCGCCCAGCCGTTCCTGATAGACCACCAGGTCCGATGTGCCGCCGAAGAAGGCCAGCCGGCGATGCCCTTTGCCTATGAGATGAGCAGCGGCAAGATAGGCGCCGCGATGATTGTCGGGCGCGATCACCGGGATGCGGCTTTCAGGCAAGCGGCGCATGGCGAAGACGACCGGCACGCCAGCCATCTCCAGCCGCCGGAAAGCGCCCGGCGTGGTGCCGCGCGCCGGTGACACGATGAGGCCGGCGACGCCTTGCTCCATCAGCGACTTCAGCACCTCTTCCTGGCGTACCGGATTCTCCGCCGTATTGGCGATGAAGGGCACGATGCCGGCCGACTGGAAGACGCGCTCCATGCCAACCGCCAGTTCGGCGAAGAACGGATTGGTGAGATCATTGATGACCATGCCGATGACGTTGGAATGGGCCTTGCGCAGATTGGCGGCGCCGCGGTTGTAGACATAGCCGACATCCTCGATCGCCTTGCGCACCTTGACCGCCGTCTCGGGCCGGATCAGCCCGCTGCCCTGGAGCACGAGCGACACCGTCGATTTGGACACGCCTGCCTCGCGGGCAATGTCGAAGATCGTCGCCTTGGCCCGGCTGGCCATCCCGATATCTCCTCCCGGTTTCGGTTCAAGTTTATTGGAACGTTCTAATCACTGCTCCAATCGAGAGTCAATCGGGATTTTTTCCCGGCCTGAAGAATCGATAGTTTGGCGCTATAGGCCCTGTCCAGCAACGAGCGGCGTGCTGCGATGCAGCATTTTACAGAAGGCCGCTCGTGAATCTTAAAGGTTCTTGATTTATTGGAACGTTCCATTTATAGGCGCGGTAAAGGGAGAGCTCGATGGATATTGCCTTGCCTGGTGAGGGTGGCTACAGCAGCCGCTACGCGCTTGTCGGACAGCCGGTGCAGCCGGTAATCGGCGCGCGGTTTTCGCGCATCGCCTATGCCGCCGCGCATGTCGTTGCCGATCCCCATGAAATGACCGATCCATGGTCGCGGCCCGTGGTCGACTGGGACAGGACTATGGCGTTCCGCCATCATCTGTGGCGGCTCGGCTTCCGTATTGCCGAGGCGATGGATACGTCGCAGCGCGGCATGGGTTTCGACTGGCCAAGTGCACGGGACTTGATCCGCAGGTCGATCGCCGAGTCCCGCACGGTCGATGGCGCCGATCTTGCCTCGGGCGCGGGAACCGACCATCTGGCGCCGGCGTCGGCCAGGACACTGGATGATGTGATCGCCGCCTATGAGGAGCAGTTCGCTTTCATCGAAGGACAAGGTGGCAAGGCGATCATGATGGCCAGCCGCGCATTGGCGGCGGTGGCGAAGGGACCGGACGACTACGCCACCGTTTACGACCGGATTCTCGCCCAGGCCTCCGGCAAGGTCATCCTGCACTGGCTGGGCGACATGTTCGACCCGGCCTTGAAGGGCTATTGGGGCAGCGACGATTTCGAGACCGCGCTCGATACGGTGGTCGCCATCATCGAACGTCACGCGAACAAGGTCGAAGGCATAAAGATATCGCTGCTCGATGCCGGCAAGGAGGTTGCGCTCCGCGATAGGCTGCCGCCCGGCGTCGTGATGTTCACTGGCGACGATTTCAACTATCCCGAACTGATCGCCGGAGACGGCCGTGGACATTCGCACGCCTTGCTCGGCATTTTCGACGCCATCGCGCCGGTCGCCAATGCCGCCCTGGCAAGGCTCGCCGAGGGCGACCGGGCCGGCTATGACGCGCTTATGGCGCCGACGGTGCCGCTGTCGCGAAAGATCTTCGAGGCGCCAACCGAATATTACAAGGCCGGCATTGTCTTCATGGCCTGGCTGAACGGCCACCAGGATCATTTCACGATGATCGGCGGCATGCAGTCGGCGCGCGGCATCCGCCACTATGCGGAGGTCTTCCGCCTTGCCGACCAGGCAGGCCTGCTGGCCGATCCCGACCTTGCCATATCGCGGATGAAGAGCCTGTGCGCCGTGGCGGGCGTCTGAGCCGAATGAAATTCGGCTAGAAGTATCCCCCGCTTGGGAGATTTGCGATATTGGTCTCAGCCCGTATTGGGGAAGCGCGGATCAGTGGACCAGTAGCCGATGGCAGACAAAGTGGCCCTCATAACCGGGGTAACCGGCCAGGACGGGGCCTATCTCGCGCAGTTGCTGCTGCGAAAGGGCTATATCGTTCACGGCGTCAAGCGCCGTTCGTCCTCGTTCAACACCGAGCGTATCGACGATATCCGTGTCGACCCGCATGAACGCGACACCAGCTTCTTCCTGCACTATGGCGATCTCACCGATGCCACGAACCTGATCCGGCTGGTGCAGGAGACGCAGCCCTGCGAAATCTACAATCTCGGCGCCCAGAGCCATGTCCAGGTCAGTTTCGAGACACCTGAATACACGGCCAATGCCGATGCCCTGGGGACGCTCAGGCTGCTCGAGGCAATCCGCATCCTGCGCCTGGAAAAGACGGTGCGCTTCTACCAGGCCTCGACTTCGGAACTTTACGGCAAGACCCTCGAGGTGCCGCAGCGCGAGACGACGCCCTTCCGTCCCTGCTCACCCTATGCGGCCGCCAAGCTCTATGCCTACTGGGCGACGGTAAACTATCGCGAGGCCTACGGCATGTTCGCGGCCAACGGCATCATGTTCAACCATGAGAGCCCGGTCCGCGGCGAAACCTTCGTGACCCGTAAGATCACGCGGGCAGTTGCCTCGATCCACCATGGCCGCCAGGAGACGCTCTATCTCGGCAATATCGATGCCAGGCGCGACTGGGGTCATGCACGCGACTATGTCGAGGGCATGTGGCGTATCCTGCAGCACGACGAGGCCGACGATTTCGTGCTGGCGACCGGCGAGGAGCACTCGGTGCGCGAATTCGCCGAACTGGCCTTTGCCGAGACCGGGAGGACCATTCGCTGGCAGGGGCACGGTGTGGACGAGATTGGCGTCGACGCCGGCTCGGGCGCCGTTCTGGTGCGTATTGATCCGCGCTATTTCAGGCCGGCGGAAGTCGACCTGCTTGTCGGCGACCCGTCCAAGGCCAGGACCAGGCTCGGCTGGTCGCATGTGACCGGGTTCAAGGATCTGGTGGCGGAGATGGTGCGGTCGGATCTGGCCCGCGCCGACAGGCCCAGTGGCCGTTCCTGACGGAGGCAGTGCGATGAACGAGACCTTCGATCTCAAAGGCAAGCGGGTTTTCGTGGCCGGGCATCGTGGCATGGTCGGGTCCGCCGTCGTGCGCAGGCTGGCGGTCGAGGACTGCGAGATCCTGACCGCGACGCGCGCCGAACTCGATCTCCTCGATCAGGCCGGCGTGCGGCGCTGGATGGCCGACCGTCGGCCGGATGCCGTGGTGATGGCTGCGGCCAAGGTCGGCGGCATCCTTGCGAATGACCGGTTTCCGGCCGATTTCCTCTATGACAATGTCGCGGTGCAGACCAATCTCATCGAGGGCGCCTTCCGCACCGAAGTGGGCAAATTGCTGTTCCTCGGTTCATCCTGCATCTATCCAAAACTGGCGCCGCAGCCGATCCCCGAGGAGGCCTTGCTGACCGGCCCGCTCGAACCCACCAATGAATGGTATGCGATCGCCAAGATCGCCGGGTTGAAACTGTGTCAGGCCTATCGGCGTCAATACGGCGTCAACTACATCTCGGCGATGCCAACCAATCTCTATGGTCCAGGTGACAATTTTCACCTTGAATCCAGCCACGTCATACCTGCGTTGATGCGCAAGGCACATGAAGCAAAGCAGGCCGGCCACAAGACCCTGCAGGTGTGGGGATCGGGCACGCCGATGCGCGAGTTCCTGCATGTCGACGATGCAGCCGATGCCCTGGTCTCCCTCCTGAAAACCTACAACGGGGAAAGCCATGTCAATGTCGGTTCGGGTCAGGACATCACCATCGCCGAATTGGCCAGGACGGTCGCCTCGATCGTCGGCGGAGACGTGGAGATCACGTTCGATGCGACCAAGCCGGATGGCACACCGCGCAAGTTGCTGGACGTTTCGCGGCTGTTTGCCACGGGATGGCGTCCCCGGTACTCGCTGCACAGCGGGCTGGAGCAGACCTATGCATGGTTCCTCCGGCATATCGAAGCCGGCCAGGTCCGGCTGACAGCACTGGAAAGTTGATGCCGCTTGGGTGATTTCTCGACGAAGACATTGGCGGCGACCAGGGCGGATGGCCTTGGAGGGCGCCTGCTTGCCATGGTCAATGCAAAATGTCTCGCCGACAAAATGGGGTGCCGTTTCGGCTTCACCTGGAACCGCCGGTCCATCGACGACATGCAATTCCATATTGTCGATTCCGTCGACAAGGTTTTTGCCGCCGAGTTCATCGAAAGACACTGGCTGGGTGAGAAGATCGACACTGCCCGGTTCGGCGTCCTCGATGGAACCCGGTTCACCCGGTCCAGCCTGGCGGCCGACGCCCTTCAAAACGGCTTCCAGGGGTGGATCTGCGATGATTTCCGCATCCTGAGATCGTTCCGGCAGGGCTGGTTCAGGACGATGCTGCCCGCCAACAGGTCGGCCCGATCGAGGCATCGGACGTTTGGCACGTTTGGCTTTTCCGAATCCGTGAGAGCCACGATCGCCGCTGCCGGCAAGCCTCGGTTTTCCCGGCCGATGGCCGCGCTGCATCTGCGCAGCGGCGACATCATCCACGGGAATTATCGCTCGGAGCTGGAGTTTTGCGACAAGGTCATTCCCGCACCTCTAGCCAAGGCGATCGTATCGAAACTGGCGTCAAAAGGCCTGGCGACGCTGGTGATCGGCCAGGACCGGGCAACGCTCGACTATCTGAAATCGGAGACCGGAGCCTTCCTCGCCGACGATTTCGGCGCGAGCCAGTTTGAAGACGAGACACTCAAGGCGTTTTTCGAAATGGCATTGATGGCTCGGTGTCGACAGATCCATGCGGGAAGCAGCGTGTTCGCGACAATCTCGTCGGTGATGGGCGGCATCCGGGTCATCAGGCCAAGAGCCTTGTTCGGCAATCGCGGGACAGCGACGGTCATCCTGGACGAATTGAAGGCTCGGCAATCCGATTACCATCCGCTGGAAGCCGCCTTTGGTTATCAGTCGGCCTTCGTGCTGACGGAACGCAGCACCAGCCCGGCGCAGGCGAGGGGAATTCTCGAAAAGGCGGCCGCGCTCGATCCACAAAACCCTGCCTATGCATTGAAGATGGCGGCCGGCTATTTTCGAGACCGGAATTATCAAGGCGGCGAGGCGGTTCTGAAAGCGTTCATGCTCAAGGAGGTCGACGCCCGCGCCGAAAATCCGATGCGGATTCTGCAGGTTCTGACCCGCCCCTCGGCGCGTGGCCACATCATGGCCGGTGACTTCGAACTCTACCTTGCCGCGGCCAAGGCAGGGTATCCCTATGCCGCGGCATGCTCGGCCCAGATCCTTCACACGGCTCTGGGCAGAACCGAGGCCGCCTTGGCGATGGCTGCGCTTTCCCTCAAGGCGGAACCCGCCAATCGGCTTTTCCAGGAGATCGAATCGGCGGTCCGGGCAAGCGCGACGGCAAGCGACAGCTCGTCCGTGCGGCAACTGGCCGGCGGTTGACGCGTTCGGACCTCGCGGTGGATTGGAACAGACATATGCATGGTTTCTCCGCCACATTGAAAAGGGCGACGTCCGGCTCGGGGCTGCGTGACGGAGGATCGATGCTGATTGTCGTCAACAGGGAAGATGGGCTGGGCGGCCGACTGCTGGCGATGGCCAATGCGAAAGCCCTTGCCGACAGGCTCGGCTACCGCTTCGGTTTCATCTGGAGCAGCCGGGATATCATCGATCAGGAATCGCATACGGTCGACGTGGTCGGGAAGATCTTCTCCGCGGATTTCATCGACAAGCACTGGCTGGGCGATACGATCAAGGTTGCCGACTTCGGTGTCCTTGGCGGCACGGCCTTCGCACAGTCGGACCTTGAAGCGGCGGCAAGAGGGGGAAAGCTGCGCGGCTGGATCTGCGACGACTTCGACGTTCTCGATTTCTTCCGTGACCAGGGTGTTCAACCGGATCGGTCCGAAGCGCTGCGGGCCTTCGGGTTCGCGCCGGCCGTGCGGCAGGCTCTGGATGCCGCCGGCAAATGCCGCTTTCCCGGCCCGATGGCCGCCTTGCATCTTCGCAGTGGCGACATTGTCTACGGCCACCATCGCAGAAGGCTGGTTTTCGCCGACAAGGTCATCCCTTCGACCCTGGCCAAGGCTGTTGTGTCGGAGCTCTCGTCGAAGGGCCTGACGACGCTCCTTGTCGGCCAGGATCGCGCGACGCTCGATTATGTCAGCGCGCAAACCGGGGCAATGCGGACCGACGATTTCGGTGCCGCGGACTTCAAGGGAGAGGAGGCGCTCAGCGCATTCTTCGAGATGGCGCTGATGGCAAGGTGCCAGCAGATCCATGCCGGCAACAGCATCTACGCGGCGGTAGCGTCCGTCATGGGCGAGGTCCCGTGCCTGGACATCAGCGCGCTGTTCAGCAAGCCGCGCGCGTCGGAAATCATCATGCAGGAATTGCAGGCGCATCAAGCCGACTATCATCCCCTTGAAGCCGCCTTTGGCTACCAATGGTCGTTCCTGTCGCTGGAAGACAAGATCGACCCGGCGCGGGCAAGGGAGTTGCTGGAAAAGGCCCAGGCGCTCGATCCGGAAAACGACGCCTATGACCTGAAGCTGGCGGCGGCGCATTTCCGCGAAGGCAACTATCCGGCCGGCGAGGCCATGCTGAAATCGCTGATGATCAGCCAATCCCGGCTGCGCTCCAAAATTCCGTTGCCGATGATGGATATCCTGACCGACCGGATTGGCGGCTTCCTGACGATGGCCAGGGATTTCGAGGTCTTCCTCGCGGCGGCAAGGGCCGGCTATCCCTACGCCATGGCGTGCTCGGCCTATGTCCTGCTCGAAGTGCTGGACGACAGGAAGTCGGCGGTGGAGATGGCGGCAAGGCTGGTGAAGATCGAGCCTGGAAATGCGATCTTCAGGAGAATCAGGCGGCGGGTCGAGCTTGGCAAGAAGCCGAAATCCGGTCGGCTGGCGAAGGCACGGTGGCGGCTCGGCCGGCTGAAGACGTTGTGGATCTGACGCCTCACGGTGCGATTGCCGAGCGCCGCATCGGAGACCCGATCTATGACAGGCGATACAGGTACCATCTGCTGGCCCACTGGCGTGATCAGGTGTCCGGGATCAAGCCCGCCAAGCTCATTGCAATGTAACCCCCGTCAGGGGCCATCAGCCTTCGCTGACGCCATATCCGGCAGCAATCTTTGTGCGTCAGGCTCGAGGTAGTTCAGTGACAGATCTATCGAATTCCAATGCACGGAGTCGGAGAACAACCCGAAGATGTCACCGCTGGTGAATTGCGGGGAGCGGGACGTTGCGGCGAAGAGCGACTCGTCGTATTCGGACGCGATGTCGGCGGGACTATAGCCCATCAGCTCCAGCACGGTGGGGACGATCTGGAAATGGCTCGCCTTGTCGCGATTGGCCGCGGCGCCGACTGCGAAACGCGCCCTCAGCGCCGGATCGGCGGCATAGGCCATCAATGGAACAAGACCCACACGCGGATCGGGATCATAGATGGTGCAGTGGGTCGATTTGCCGACGTTCAGCGCCTGTCCGTGGTCGGACGTATAGATCATCGCGGTATTCGAAAGATCGGCGCTCTCGAACAGCTTTTTCATGAAGAGGTCGACCGACCAGCGGACCGCATTGCGGTACGACGCCAAGCGTGTCATGGCCGTGTCCTTGCCGGCCGACGCGACTGTCGGTCCGTAGACGGCTTCCGATGCAGGATAGGACCAGTCATAGGGAAAATGAGCGCCGTTCTTATTGGCGTAAATGAAGACTGGCTGGCTGCCGGCCAGCTCGCCGCGCAGGATGTCGATCAACCGGAAATCGGCGCGGTCCATTCGTACGTCGTCCATGAAATAGGTCTTGTCGATGTCGCGCTTTTCTCGCACCGTCATGAAATTCGTGCTCCCCAGGAGGACGGCTGCCTTGGCGGTCGACTGCGCGTCGATATATACCGTCCGGTATCCGGCCTTCTTCGCGTACTGCCAGATCGTTGGGTTGGTGTTGACGGAATGGGCGAGATCGCGGCGCGACGCCGTGAGGCGCAGTATGGCGTTCGAATAAACACTGCAGTCGCCGCCGGACACGGCGGGACCGAAATCGACAAATCTGTCGGCGAGGGCGGCGATGTTCGGTGTGTACGAATTGCCAGGCGAGAGATCGACGAAATCGGCGCGAACGCTTTCGTCGATCATCATGACGATGTTGCGAGGCCTGGCCTGCGCCGTGGCGTTCCATGTGACGGCGCGTCGCTCCGGGGCGCCTTGTGTCACGATCCGCTCCGCGGCCATCGCGGACAGAGCCAGCGGAGCAAACTGCTTCGGCAGGCCGGAGGAGCCGCCTCCGTCCTTGGCATAGACCACGGCCGCGATAATCAGGATCGGCAGCAACGGGAGCCACGCCATGCGCCTTACCCATATCGAGAGCCGGGCGCCTGTCACTGCCGGTGGAATCGAAATCGACGTCACGCCAAAGGCCATGATCGCCACGGCGGGCCAGATCAGCCGATCGTAGAAACCAGCGGCCTCGCCGATGGAATTGCGGCTTGCCCAGAGGGAAAGGATATCGAAGACCGACAGATCGGCGTGACTTACCTGGAAATAGACCCAGGCTGCCGCGCTCGACAGTGCAAGCGGCACGGCCCATAACAGGCGTGTGACGAGCCGGGGCTGGAATGACGCAAACAACAACGCCACCATGGCCAGTCCCCAGATTGCGAGGAATGGAGCCAGCGTGGTGAAGCGCCCGTTGGCGAACAGATTCCCGACGCGATCCCAGAAATCGAAATTGGTGACCGCCACGAAAATGGCGATCATGGTCAATTTGACACATATGGCTGTAACGCCCCAGCGACTGCGATGATGGGCCGGAGCCTGATCGATGCGTTCACCCGCCCCAGGCATGACGACCCTCCGTATTTTGTATAGTTTTGACGACAGGGCCGCGGTGATCGTTGCGTTGGACGTGCACCGGTCTCGGAGACGATTCCGAACTGCGGACAATCCACTCGGCCGCCCCTGGAAAACGGCCGTTCAGACAGCGTTCCAAGAAGCTGCCGCCCCGCATCGGGGCTTTGTTCGGTGACCGGCGGTCAGCGAAGCGTTCGCTGGTACAGCTTGGTTCGTGCGTCCACCGACGACGGAACCATTGGGCAAACGCTCGCATGCGCTGCAGTTCGTCGAACTCCAGCCGCGATACTCCTCGCCACGTTGAACCGATCCCCTGGCGTAGCATCAGCGTTTCAAGATCGCTGCCATTGCGCTTGATCAGTTGGCGAGGTTGGTCTTCCGGTATGCTCCGTGCTCCACCAGGTAATCATAGTCTGCAGCCACCTGCCATGCGTATGCGGTTGTCCGGCGGCCACGCAATGGCGGGTGGGCCTTTAGCAGCCTAACTAACCTGATGCCTCATGGGCCTTCAGTTCCAGCAATATGTGCTGATCTGAAACCCGTAGCTTCATTCATATGAAGGAGGCCGGTGTGCGATCCCCCGGCTGCTGGTTTTCGCGACAGCCGCCTCTACCTGGACCCCAAGCGAAAAGAGTGGGTCGGGTCGGCAGCCAATGCGGCGCGATGCATTGGGGAGGGGCGTTGCGGAAACGAACAAGCGTCAGCCGCCGGTGCGGCCGGGAGGGCGAACCAGCGCACACTTGCGCCGATGGAAGATGCTCGACGACATCGCGCGTGACGAAGCCGCCGGGCAGGCTGATGAACCCGTATCGATCTATCTGAATGTCGTGAGCCAAATGGGGCGCGGCGTGGCGATGAGGTCCGTGGCCACCACCACGTTGATCTTCAGAAGAACGCGGCCGAGGTTTGGACCGGGTTTCTGGGCCAACCGGCACAAGGTCTTAGCCAAGTATTTGAAAGGATGGTGGGCGTGACAGGGATTGAACCTGTGACCCCTGCAATGTCAATGCAGTGCTCTCCCGCTGAGCTACACGCCCATCCGAAGCCGCGCATACACCACTTTTGGTCCGGCGCGTCAATAGCAGGAAAAAGGAAAGAAGGCGTCGTCTCGCCGCAGCGGCGATGCCCTTGTGGAAAGCGGCTCAGGCCGCCTGCAGCATCTTCTCGACCTCATTGACGAGATCGCGCAGGTGGAAGGGCTTCGACAGCACCTTGGCGTCTTTCGGCGCCTTGGAATCCGGGTTCAGCGCAACGGCGGCGAAACCGGTGATGAACATGACCTTGAGGTCGGGATCGATCTCGGTGGCGCGCCGTGCCAGCTCGATGCCGTCCATCTCCGGCATGACGATGTCGGTCAGCAGCAGCGAGAACGGTTCCTCGCGCAGCCGCTCATAGGCGCTGGCGCCGTTGTCGAAATCGCTGACCTGGTAGCCGGCGCGTTCCAGCGCCTTGACGAGGAACCGACGCATATCGTCGTCGTCTTCCGCCAGAAGAATGCGTGCCATGATATCCCGTCCGAATCACCCGCCCGAGACTGCCGCCCGGGCAGCCCGTTAACCATCCTGTATATGAGGAGGTGACGGTAAACATCAAGTGAACGCGGCGAAGCATTATCCGCATTTGGCAAGGCGATGAGGACGGCGAAATGCTGGACATGCGGCCAGCAAGGTGGCACTTTCATGCGATGATGCATTGGTGTTTTCGGGTTCGTGCAAATTGAAGACGGCAGCCGAGGATTTTTCGGTCGTTCAACCCTTCGAAATCCGATCGGGCGCCGAGCAGCGCGTCCCCTTCCTGTTCAACTCACCACATAGCGGCCGCTACTATCCGGAACGCTTCCTTGCCATGGCAAGGCTCGACCGCAACGCCATCCGCCGCTCGGAGGATTGCTACGTCGATGAATTGTTCGGTGGCGCCGTGGCGCTGGGCGCACCGATGCTGGCGGCGAATTTCCCGCGCGCCTATCTCGACGTCAATCGCGAGCCATGGGAACTCGACCCGCGCATGTTCGCCGAGCCGGTGCCATCCTTCTGCAACATCCGCTCGGCGCGGGTGGCGGGCGGGCTTGGCACCGTGCCGAAGCTGGTGGGCGAGGGGCTCGACATCTATTCCGGCCGCTTGCCTCTGGCCGAAGCCGTTGCCCGCATCGAGGCCGTGTACAAACCCTATCACGAAACGCTGAAGCGGCTTTTGACCAGGACCCATGCCCGTTTCGGCTTTGCCGTGCTGATCGACTGCCATTCGATGCCGGCGAGCATCCGCGTCGGCGACAGCGGACTGCGGCCCGATTTCATAATCGGCGACCGTTTCGGCATTTCGGCCACCGCTGCCCTGACCGAGACCGCGATCGGCCTGCTGACCGCCATGGGCTATACCGTCGCCCACAACAAGCCTTATGCAGGCGGCTTCATCACCGAGCACTATGGCCGCCCGGCGCGCCATCTGCATGCGTTGCAGATCGAGGTCAATCGCGGGCTCTACATGAATGAGCGGACGTTTGAGAAGGCCGCCGGCTTCGACGCGCTGGCCGATGACCTGACGCGATTCTCAGCGGATCTGATGGCAATGCCGGACCATCACTTCATCGACCTGCCGCTGGCGGCGGAGTGAAATCGGGTCTTGTCCGTGCATGTCGTTGTCCCGAAACCGCCAGGCGCTCTTGGGTGACATGCCATTGAAACCGCAGTGTAAAAAAAGACCGCATCGTTTGCACGATACGGTCGAAGTCTAGGGAGGAAACGCCCAAGGAGGGCATGGACAGGAAAACCTGTCCGAGGTCGAGGGTATTGTGCAGTGCACAAATGTCAAGCGATCTTCAGGCTTTTTTAATTCAGAGTGATGTGGAAACTGCGTTTCGATGACGTTGATGTGACATTTGGGCAACAGCCGTCGCGACGAATAAATCGATAAACAGGCTTGTTTTGGCGGGAAAGTGTCGGCAGAGCCCGGTTGGGCACTCTGCAATGCGGGAGAATCAGTTGGACGTCAGCATCGATTTCATGCGCCGCATCGCGCAGGCGGCAGCGGCGGAAACCCTGCCGCGCTTTCGCGCCCAGGGTGCGGTGGCCAACAAGGAGCAGGGCAGTTTCGATCCGGTCACGGAAGCCGATCGCGAGACGGAACGCGCCATCAGGGCGCTGATATCGGCGCAGTATCCCGACCATGGCATTCTCGGTGAGGAGCATGGCAGCGAGAACATCTCCAGCCGGCATGTCTGGGTGATCGACCCGATCGACGGCACGCGGGCCTTCATTTCCGGCCTGCCGGTGTGGGGGACCCTTGTCGGGCTGACGGTCGACGGCGACGCGGTTGCCGGCATGATGGCGCAGCCCTTCACCGGCGAACTGTTCTACGCCAACGCCTCCGGCTCGCACTATGAAGGGCCGGGCGGACCGCGCCAACTTTCGACCCGCAAGACGACAAGGCTCGACGAGGCAACGCTGTTCACCACCACGCCGGCGCTGTTCAAGGGCGAGGCGCGCACGCGCTATGACGCGTTCGAGAAACAGGTCCAGCTCGCCCGCTACGGTGCCGATTGCTATGCTTTCGCCATGATCGCCTCGGGAAGCGTCGACATCGTCGCCGACCCCGGCCTGAAGCCCTACGACATCGTGGCGCTGATCCCGATCATCGAGAAGGCGGGTGGTGTCGTCACCACCTTCGACGGCGGACCGGCGGAAAAGGGTGGCGATGTGCTGGCGGCGGCGACGCCGGAGCTTCACGCGGCCGCCATGGCTGCCCTGCGCGGCTGATCGGCCTCAGCGCGATCTGATCGAGCGCTGGAATTCCGCGGGCGTACGGCCATACACCTGCTTGAACGACGCGCTGAAATGGCTGTGGCTGGAAAAGCCGAGGTCCATGCCCAGCGTGGTCAGATTGTCGTAGCGGCCGAGCAGGTCGAGCCCGCGCGCCAGACGCAGGCGCAGATGATAGCGATAGAGCGGCATGGCCTCGACCTGCTGGAACAGCTGGGTCAGATAGACCGGCGAAACGCCGACCTCGGCGGCAATCCCGGCCAGCGTCCAGCGCCGCGACAGATCCGACGACAGCACGAGCTTGGCCCGGTCGACCAGCTTCTGCCGTCCCGGGCTGGCACCCGCGACATGCGAGGTGCGCTCGCCGAGCGAGCGCCGCACCAGTGTCAGGGCAAGCGTCTCGGCTTCCAGTGTTTCGGCGATATTGCGGCTCAGGCTGTGGCGCAGCATTGCCACCAGTGCCTGCGCACGCGGGTCGATGCGCCGGCGCTGGCGCCGAAACGCCAGGCGGTCGGCTGGGCGCAACTGCTCCTTCGGCGCCAGTTCGCGCAGCTGGCCTTCCTCCATGACGAGATCGAGGCAGGCATCGCCGCCCTCGACGGGGTGGCTGACCTGATAGGGCTCGGCTTCATTGAAGAACAGCAGCTGGTTGGCTTCCGCGACAGCGTCATTGCGGCCGACATGGCGCACGAAGACGCCGCGATAAGGAAACACCAAATGCGTGGACGACGTGCATTCCTCATCGCTCCTGTGACGGCATTCGCCGCTGCAGACGACGTCCCGCACCTTGACGATGCCGGTATCGAGAAGCGGCTGAACCGTGAATTGCGACATGGCCGTTGCGCTTTCTTCTCACGCCGAAAAATCATTCCGGCATCGCGATGGGCACTTTACGCGAACGGCCTGCCCATTCCTGTCAGGAGACTTCTCGAAAACGCCTCTCAGTTCCGCAATTGGCGCTTGAACTCCGAATAGACCTGGCCGCGTGACAGGCCGATGTCCTTGAGCTGTTCATCGCTCATTTCGAGCAAGGCAAGGCGGCTTCGGCGTTTCTCCATCTGACGGCCAAGCCATCTGGCCACGGCAACGCATTGGGCGGGCAGGGTCCGCCGGAGGGTTTCGGTGCGGATTACCGGCGCCGGGCCCGGGCCAGCCAGGCGTTGCGCCGCGGCATGATCGGGGCGCATGGCTCAACCCTCGCTCACGCCGGACGCCGAGGCGCCGGCTTCATTCAGCGCCTTGGCGCATTCCTCGCAGCAGACCTCGACGGTCTTGCCGCCGACCTTGACGCGGATCGGGTTGGCGTCCAGCTGGCAATCGCAGACGGCGCAGGTTTTCTCGGTCATGATCTCATCTCCATGGCGTTCAATTCGACGCATGCAGATGAGCATTCCCGGGTGGGTCGGGCTGTCAGAATCTTTAGCACTTTGCGTGCTGCTAGGCAGGCCGAAGCCCCCTTCCTGACAACGCTGTGTCAGCTATGCCTGCCCATGGAGGACAGCGCCATGGTCAGGCCGTCGGGTCGTCGGAGCCGGGAATGAAGGCGTCGAAGGCGGCCAGGAATTGCTCGCGGTAGAGGTCGACTTCCTGCAGGATTTCATGCTTGGAACCGTCGATCATCAGCAGGGAACCGAGCCGCAGGCTTCTGGCATAGGTTTCGACCGCCTTGGTCGAGACGACCTGGTCGGTACCGGCGGCGATGATCAGCAAGGGCACCTGGATCCGGGCCATGAAGTCGGGGTCGCTGATTGCTTCCGACGCCTTCGCCGCTGCCTGCAGCCAGCGGATCGTCGGGCCGCCAAGCGCCAATTGCGGATGCTCTTCATAGATGCGCGTGTTGCGCCGATAGCGCTGAGGGTCAGAGGTCACCTTGTTGGCCTCGAACGGCAGTGTCTGTCTCGGCCGCGGACCCCAGGCGGCGTAGAGCCGGCCGAGCCCCAGTGCACAGAAAAACGAACACACACGGCGGACCGTCCCGATCGAGACCGGCAGGTCGGGCAAGGTCAGGAACGGCGCGATCAGCACCATGCGGCGCACACGGTTCACCATGGACGGCGCGGCAAGCAGCGTGATCACCGCACCCGCCGAGTGGGCCAGGATATAATACGGCCCGCGACAGTCAGGCAGCACGATCTCCTCGAAGAACTGCTCGAGGTCCGCGGTATAATCGCGGAACGACCTGACATAGCCGCGCTGGCGATCGCGGATCAGTCGGTCGGAATCGCCCTGGCCGCGCCAGTCGAGCGTGGCGACACCAAAGCCTCGGGCGGCAAGGTCGCGGATGGTTTCGAAATACTTCTCGATGCACTCGTTGCGGCCGGACAGCAGCACCACCGTGCCGCGCATCGGCCGCGCCACCGCCGCGAACAGGCCATAGCGGATCTTCTTGCGATCGCGCGTGACGAAGAAGCCGCCGGTGGCGTTTTCCGGTCGCGGATTGCCCTCGGTTTCGTGGAAAAGCGGCGTGTCGTGGAGAAGGTCCGTCATTCGGCGCTTTGTGCTCGGCGTCTCACCAGCCTTTCGCGGCTGGCCTCGTCAAGGTGATAGACGTCAATGCGTCAAAAGCAAAGGAATTCCGGGCGAGGGGAGATCGGCAACGGGAAAGCCGGAAGCCGCTTGAGAGCGTACTTCCGGCCCCTGTCGATCCGGGAGGAAGGGACGTTAACACCCGGTTCGGCCTCGTTGCGGCGCCTTTGCGAAAACTAGCGCCGCCAATCCTTGATCTTGAGGTCACTCTAGCGGCACACGTCTGAACGAGCGCCGAAGGTCCGGTTCATCTGCCGTTCATCAAGGGGGCGGGCGGCGTGGTTTTTTGCCATTCGGCGAAACTTGAAATGCATTCGGGCGCTCCCCAAATGTGGAATGCGGTCGCCAATGTCGGG
This sequence comes from Mesorhizobium sp. 113-3-9, assembly GCF_016756515.1. NCBI lineage: Bacteria > Pseudomonadati > Pseudomonadota > Alphaproteobacteria > Hyphomicrobiales > Phyllobacteriaceae > Mesorhizobium > Mesorhizobium sp. 113-3-9. Next base: position 2,244,848 of record NZ_AP023246.1, read on the forward strand.
GCCGCTGGTCTTCCCGAAACGCCGCTCAAGGGTTTCGCACCGACCATACGCAAACCATGTTGCTCAACAGGAGAACACCTCATGCGTCACGTTGATTTTTCCCCGCTTTACCGTTCGACCGTCGGCTTCGACCGTCTCTTCACCATGCTGGATTCGCTTGCGCAGCCGGATGGCGCGCAGACCTATCCGCCCTACAACATCGAGCGTACCGGTGAGGATTCCTACCGAATTTCGATGGCTGTCGCCGGCTTCTCGGACGAAGAGATCTCGATTGAAGCCCACCGCAACGTGCTGACCGTCAAGGGTGAGCGCAAGGACGAGGGCACCGGCGAAGGCTCCGAGCTGCTCTATCGCGGCATTGCCTCCAGGGCCTTCGAGCGCCGCTTCCAGCTTGCCGACCACGTTGAAGTCGTCGGCGCCGCGCTGAAGAACGGCCTGCTCTTCGTCGATCTCAAGCGCAACATTCCCGAGGAACTGAAGCCGCGCAAGATCGCGATCACCTCGGCCCCGGCCAAGGCCAAGCAGATCGAGGCCAAGACCGCTGCCTAACGTTTAAGTCTCCTCCCGAGACGGAAGCGGCGCCGAAAGGCGCCGCTTTTTTGTTGTCCGCAAGGTCGCCTATCCGGCGATCAACTGGCCAAAGCGGTCGACTTCCTCGGCTGACGTCGCAAAGCTGGTGACGAAGCGATAGAGCAGTTCGTCCTCGCCGACATGGCCGTCAAATCCATGCGGCTTGTGCCAATCGTAGAAGGCGGCACCGGCGGCCTGCAGCCTGTCGGCTTCGGTTTTCTTGATCACCGCGAACACCTCGTTGGCCTGCGGCAGCCAGGCCAACTTCGCATGGGCCGAATCCTCGATTGCCGCCGCGAGGCGTGCGGCCATGGCGTTGGCGTGGCGCGCGGTATCGAGCCACTGATCGTCCTTGAAGTAGGCTTCGAACTGCGCCGCGACGAAGCGCGACTTGGAAAACAGCTGGGCGGCGCGCTTGCGCAGGAAGGCCAACTCCCTGGCGCGGTCGAGGTCGAACAGCACGATCGCCTCGGCGCACCAGCAGCCGTTCTTGGTGCCGCCGAAGGACAGGATGTCGACACCGCGTTTCCAGGTCATTTCGGCCGGCGTCGTGTCGAGCGCAACCAGCGCATTGGCAAAGCGGGCGCCATCCATGTGCAAGGGCACGGAATGCTGCTTGGCGATGGCCGAAATCGTCTCGATCTCATTCAGACCATAGATGGTGCCAACCTCGGTCGACTGGGTGATCGAAACCGCCATCGGCCGTCCCCAATGGACGATTTCGGGCGCGAAGCGGCCAATGGTTCGCTCCAGATTGTGCGGGTCGATCTTGCCGAGCGCGCCGTCGATGGCATGCAGCCGCGCGCCGCCGGAAAAATATTCCGGCGCACCGCACTCGTCTTCGATGACATGCGATTCGCGGTGGGCGAAGGAAATACCACCAGGCTTGTTGAAAGTGGTCAGCGACAGCGAATTGGCGGCGGTGCCGGTCGCCACGAAGAACACCGCGACCTCGCGTTCGAAAATCTCGCTGAAGCGCTGGTAGACTGCCTGGTCGAGCGCGCTGTCGCCGTAGGCAGCGGCAAAGCCGGCGGACGCGGCCGACAGGCCGGCAACGATATTGGGATGGGCGCCTGCCCAATTGTCGGAAGCGAAGAACATGCATCTGCCTGTGTTGGGGAAATCGGCGCGGAGTTGACCGGTTTAACGCGTCAACCGCAAGAGCCAGATGCTGGAAAACCGTTGAAGCCAGCCGTGGCGGCAGGCGGGAAACGGCGACTGAAGCTTACGTTTTCTCTCAACTTCACGTAATTTTATGTCGCGGAAGCCTCAAGTTTTTTGTGAATCGGTCTTGTGTGCGCCAGGGAATTCTGCCATAAAAATTTAGGACAGTAGTGCTGTCTTATTTTGTCGCACAAAACAGGCTGGATTGGCGTAAAATATTGGCCTCTCCGGCTGTTGCCGCGAGCGACAGGTGGACGGCCAGACGCTGGCCTGTACGATACCAGATGCGAACCATGCGGAAAGCCGCCTGGTTCGGCAAGGATTTCGCAAGACGTGCCGCAAGGATCAGGGTGAGCCAAGCGCTTGCCGAGGCAAATTAGCGACCGAAGAATGGCCAGCGCCTGAAGGGCTGGAATGGAGGACAGGACAATGACGGACATGACGCTCTCTGCGACGAACGGCCAGGCCGCGCAGACGAAAGCGGCTGCCGTCAAAAATACACCTCGAACCGACATTGGCCGAACCGGTTTTGCCTCTCAGGGCCTCTACGATCCGCGCAACGAGCATGACGCCTGCGGCGTCGGCTTCATCGTCAACATGAAGGGCGTGAAGTCGCATCAGATCGTCAAGGACGGCCTTGCCGTGCTCGAAAACCTGACGCACCGCGGCGCCGTCGGCGCCGACCCGCTGGTCGGCGACGGCGCGGGTGTGCTGGTGCAGCTTCCCGACCAGTTCTTCCGCGAGGAAATGGCCGCCAACGGCATCGAACTGCCGCCGGCTGGCCAGTATGGCGTCGGGCACTGGTTCATGCCGCAGGACGCGGCGCTGCGCGCCCATATCGAGGACATCATCGCCGAATCGGCGCAGTCCGAGGGGCTGCCTCTGCTCGGTTTCCGCGACGTGCCCGTCGACAATTCGTCACTGTCGAAGGCGCCCGACATCGTGGCGTCCGAGCCGTTCCACCGCCAGGTGTTCATCGGCCGCACGGCGGACATTCCCGATGATGAGGAATATGAGGCCCGGCTCTATCTGCTGCGCAAGGTTATTTCGGGCCGCATCTATGCCGAGAACGACAACAAGGATATCGGCGCCTATTGCGTGTCGCTGTCGGCGCGCACCATCGTCTACAAGGGCATGTTCCTGGCCTATCAGGTCGGCGCCTATTACAAGGATCTCAAGGACCCTCGGTTCGAGACGGCGCTGATCCTGGTGCACCAGCGTTTCTCGACCAACACCTTCCCGTCGTGGAAGCTGGCGCACCCCTACCGCATGGTCGCGCACAATGGCGAGATCAACACGGTGCGCGGCAACAACAACTGGATGGCTGCGCGCCAGGCGTCCGTCGATTCCGAACTGTTCGGCAACAACATCTCGAAGCTGTGGCCGATCTCCTATGACGGCCAGTCCGACACGGCGTGTTTCGACAATGCGCTCGAGTTCCTGTTCCAGGGCGGCTACAGCCTCAGCCACGCCATGATGATGCTGATCCCGGAAGCCTGGGCCGGCAACAAGCTCATGGATGCCGACCGCAAGGCTTTCTACGAATACCATGCCGCGCTGATGGAGCCGTGGGATGGGCCGGCCGCGGTTGCCTTCACCGATGGCCGCCAGATCGGCGCCACGCTCGACCGCAACGGCCTGCGCCCGGCACGCTACATCGTCACCGATGATGACCGCGTCATCATGGCTTCGGAGGCCGGCGTGCTGCCGGTGCCGGAGGAGAAGATCGTCCAGAAGTGGCGGCTGCAGCCCGGCCGCATGCTCTTGATCGACCTTGCCAAGGGCCGCATCGTGCCTGACGAGGAGATCAAGTCGGAGATCGCCACCAAGCATCCCTACAAGACCTGGCTCGCCAACACGCAGCTCATCCTGGAAGATCTCAAGCCGGTCGAACCGCGCGCGCTGCGCAAGGACGTGAGCCTGCTCGATCGCCAGCAGGCATTCGGCTACACCCAGGAAGACACCAAGCTGTTGATGTCGCCGATGGCGACCACCGGCCAGGAAGCCGTCGGCTCGATGGGCACCGACACGCCGATCTCGGCGATGTCGGACAAGTCGAAGCTGCTCTACACCTATTTCAAGCAGAACTTCGCCCAGGTCACCAATCCGCCCATCGATCCGATCCGCGAGGAGCTGGTGATGAGCCTGGTGTCCTTCATCGGGCCGCGGCCGAACATTTTCGATCTTGTGGGTAGTTCGCGCCGCAAGCGGCTCGAAGTGCGCCAGCCGATCCTGACCAATGGCGATCTCGAAAAGATCCGCTCCATCGGCCACACCGAGGACCGTTTCGACACCAAGACGATCGACATCACCTATGGTTCGAACGAAGGCTCCGCCGGCATGCAGGGCGCCATCGACCGGCTCTGCGAACGCGCGGAGGCGGCGGTTGCCGGCGGCTACAACATCATCATCCTGTCCGACCGCCAGGTCGGGCCGGATCGGATCGCGATTCCCGCCCTGCTGGCGACGGCCGCTGTGCATCATCACTTGATCCGCAAGGGGCTGCGCACCTCCGTCGGCCTGGTCGTGGAATCCGGCGAGCCGCGCGAAGTGCATCATTTCTGCTGTCTCGCCGGCTACGGCGCCGAAGCGATCAACCCTTACCTTGCCTTCGACACGCTGCTCGACATGCACAAGCGCGGCGAGCTGCCGGAAGAGGTAGATGCCTACGAGGTCGTGTCGCGCTACATCAAGTCGATCGGCAAGGGCATCCTCAAGGTGATGTCCAAGATGGGCATCTCGACCTACCAGTCCTATTGCGGCGCGCAGATCTTCGACGCCATCGGGCTCAAGACCGATTTCGTGCAGCAGTATTTCACCGGCACCGCGACGCTGATCGAAGGCGTCGGGCTGGATGAGGTCGCGGGCGAGACGGTCAGCCGCCATACCGATGGTTTCGGCAGCGATCCGGTGTTGCGCAGCAGCCTGGATGTCGGTGGCGAGTACCTCTTCCGCATGCGCGGCGAGGCGCATATGTGGTCGCCCGACGCGGTCGCCACCTTGCAGCACGCCGTGCGCCAGGGCTCGTGGGAGACGTTCAAGGACTATTCCGCGCAGATCGACAGCGAGACGGCCCGCGCGCAGACCATCCGTGGCCTGTTCAAGATCAGGCTGGCGGACGAGACCGGGCGCAAGAAGGTCGCGCTCGACGACGTCATGCCGGCGGCCGACATCGTCAAGCGCTTCTCGACCGGGGCGATGTCGTTCGGTTCGATCTCGCGTGAGGCGCACACCACGCTGGCGCGCGCCATGAACCAGATCGGTGGCAAGTCGAACACCGGCGAGGGCGGCGAAGAGGCCGATCGCTATCTGCCGCTGCCTGGCGGCGGCAAGAACCCGGAACGCTCGGCGATCAAGCAGGTCGCCTCGGGCCGCTTCGGCGTGACGGCAGAATACCTCGTCAATTCCGATGTCATGCAGATCAAGGTCGCGCAGGGCGCCAAGCCTGGCGAGGGCGGCCAGTTGCCCGGCCACAAGGTCGACGCGACCATTGCCAAGGTCCGGCACTCGACGCCGGGCGTCGGCCTGATCTCGCCGCCGCCGCATCACGACATCTATTCGATCGAGGATCTGGCGCAGCTGATCTACGATCTGAAGAACGTCAATCCGGCGGCCGATGTATCGGTCAAGCTGGTCTCGGAAGTCGGTGTCGGCACGGTCGCGGCGGGTGTCGCCAAGGCGCGCGCCGACCACATCACCATCTCGGGCTATGATGGCGGCACGGGTGCCTCGCCGCTGACCTCGCTCAAGCATGCCGGCTCCCCGTGGGAAATGGGCCTGGCCGAAACGCACCAGACGCTGGTGCTCAACGGTCTGCGCAGCAGAGTCGCGCTGCAGGTCGATGGCGGCTTGCGCACCGGGCGCGACGTCATCATCGGCGCGCTGCTCGGCGCCGACGAGTTCGGCTTCTCGACCGCACCGCTGATCGCGGCCGGCTGCATCATGATGCGCAAGTGCCACCTCAACACCTGTCCGGTTGGCGTCGCCACCCAGGACCCGGTGCTGCGCAAGCGCTTCAAGGGCACGCCCGAACATGTCATCAACTTCTTCTTCTACGTGGCGGAAGAGGTGAGGGCGCTGCTGGCCGAAATGGGCTTCACCCATATCGACCAGATCATCGGCGACGCCGACCTTCTGGAGAAGCGCGACGTGATCCAGCACTGGAAGGCGCAGGGCCTCGACTTCTCCAAGATGTTCTACAAGCCCGATGTGCCGCATGAAGCGGCGCACTGGACCGAACGCCAGAAGCATCCGATCGACGACGTGCTCGACCGCAAGCTGATCGAACTGGCCAGGCCCGCGCTGGAGGCCAAGCAGCCGGTCAAGATCGAGGTCGACATCCGCAATGTCGACCGTTCGACGGGCGCCATGCTGTCGGGCGAAGTCGCCAAGCGCTTCAAGCACAAGGGCCTGCGCGAGGACACCATCCAGGTCAAGCTGACCGGCACCGCCGGCCAGTCCTTCGGCGCCTTCCTGGCGCGCGGCGTCTCGTTCGAACTCGTCGGCGCCGGCAACGACTATGTCGGCAAGGGCCTGTCGGGCGGACGCCTTGTCATCCGGCCACCGGAAGAGGCCAGGATCGTCGCTGCCGACTCCATCATCGTGGGCAATACGGTGCTCTATGGCGCTACCGAGGGCGAAGCCTATTTCGCCGGTGTCGCCGGCGAGCGTTTCGCGGTGCGCAATTCGGGCGTCGCTGCCGTCGTCGAAGGCGTCGGCGACCATGGCTGCGAATACATGACCGGCGGTGTCGTCGTCGTCATCGGCAAGACCGGCCGCAACTTCGCCGCCGGCATGTCGGGCGGTGTCGCCTATGTGCTGGACGAGGCGGGTGATTTCGCCGAGCGCTGCAACATGGCGATGGTCGAGCTTGAGCCAGTGCCGGAAGAAGACGATTTGATGGAAAAGCTGCTGCACCATGGCGGCGACCTCGACCACAAGGGCCGTGTCGACGTCACGGGCGACATGACCAGCCATGACGAGGAGCGGCTCTACCAGCTGATCTCGAACCACGTGCACTACACGGGTTCGGTGCGCGGCCGCGAGATCCTCGACGACTGGACGACGTTCCGGCCGAAATTCCGCAAGATCATGCCGGTCGAATATCGCCGCGCGCTGATCGAGATGGAGCGCATGCGCATGGGCGTCGCGGCCGAATAGACCTATGAGAACTGCCGGGGAGCCCAGGCTTCCCGGCCCACCTTCATCGACAGTTTGACCTCCGGGGCAAGGTTGCCATGGCTGCCTCAAGAGGTTAACGGGTGCGGCGAGAACCGCACCATCTGGACAGCAGGAACTGGACTATGGGCAAGGTAACAGGCTTTCTCGAAATCGACCGGCAGGTGCACAAGTACCAGCCGGCCTCCGACCGCATCCGGCATTTCCGCGAATTCACGCTGCCGATGTCGGACAAGGAGGTCGAGAAACAGGCCGCGCGCTGCATGGATTGCGGCATTCCGTTCTGCCACGGGCCGACAGGCTGCCCCATCCATAACCAGATCCCGGACTGGAACGACCTCGTCTACAACCGGGACTGGGACAACGCGATCCGCAACCTGCATTCGACCAACAATTTCCCGGAATTCACCGGCCGCATCTGTCCCGCGCCCTGCGAGGAAGCCTGCACGCTGAACCTTGAGGACATTCCGGTCGCCATCAAGACGGTGGAACAGGCTATCGCCGACAAGGCCTATGAGACTGGCCATATCAGGCCCTATCCGCCGGAGAAGAAGACCGGCAAGCGGGTTGCCATCATCGGCTCCGGCCCGGCCGGCATGGCGGCTGCGCAGCAGCTCGGCCGCGCCGGCCATGACGTCCATGTCTACGAGCGCGAAAGCCGCCCGGGCGGGCTGATGCGCTACGGCATTCCCGACTTCAAGATCGAGAAGCACTATATCGACCGGCGCATCGAACAGATGCAGGGCGAGGGCGTGACCTTCCATTGCGGCGTCAATGTCGGCGTCGACAAGCCTGTCGCCGAACTGCTCGCCGAACATGATGCCGTGCTCTATTGCGGCGGCTCGGAAACGCCGCGCGCGGCCAATATTCCGGGAGACGATCTCGGCGGCGTGCATGACGCCATGCCTTATCTGGTGCAGCAGAACCGCCGCGTCGGCGGCGAGCCGATCCAGTCGGTGGCCTGGCCGTCGCATCCGATCATCGCCGGCGGACAGCATGTCGTCGTCGTCGGTGGCGGCGATACGGCGTCCGACTGCGTCGGCACCGCCTTCCGCCAGGGCGCGGTGCGGGTCACCCAGCTCGACATCCGCCCGCAGCCGCCGGAGAAGGAAGACAAGCTCGCGGTCTGGCCCTATTGGGCGACCAAGATGCGCACCTCGTCCTCGCAGGCCGAGGGTGCGGAGCGCGAGTTCCAGGTGGCGACACTCGAATTCATCGGCGAAGACGGCCAGTTGACCGGCGTCAAATGCTGCGAGGTCGACGAGAAGCGCAAGCCGATCGCAGGCACCGAATTCGTCATCCGCGCCGATCTCGCCTTCATCGCCATCGGTTTTGCCGGCCCGGCGATGGCCGGCGTGGCGAAGGAGCTGGAGGGTGAGATGAAAATCACCACCGACAGCCGCCGCTCCCGGAATGTCGAGGCCAATGACCGCGACTACCGGACCAGCGTCGACCGGCTCTATGCGGCGGGCGATGTCCGCCGTGGCCAGTCCCTTGTCGTCTGGGCGATCCGCGAGGGCCGCCAGGCGGCGCGCTCGATCGACGAGGCGCTCATGGGGTCGACCGTATTGCCGCGCTGAGATCGTTTGGAAACTCTACTCCTGCGGCCATCTGAGGGCGTTTTCTGTGCTTCCGGTGCTCACGTACTTAAATGTACGCTCCGCTCCGGTTCTCGAAAACACCATCATATGACTCGCAGGAGCGAGTTTCGAAACGGTCTCGGAGGCTCCGCTACTAAGGGGTGATCGCCGTCGTCGTGTCGGCCGCGGCGGCCGTCGCCGGCGGCTCGGCCTTGGGCGGCCAGGAAAAATCGTCGGCGCGTCCAGGCGACGCCTCGGAAGCCTTGCCCTCGATCACCAGTCGTTCCCCGGGAAGAGCCGGATTGGCTTTTGCCGGGGGCGCGGCGCCGAGCAGTTCGGTGCCGCCGTCGAGTGCTGGGTCGCTGAGCAGCATGGGTGCGGTGCGGTCGATTACGATGGGTGCCGCGGCCGGCGCCGGAGCCTCGACGGGCGCACCCGCCGGTGCCGTCGCCGGGGCTATGCTGCCGGGCGCGGCCAGGCCCAGGATCTTCATCAGCGGCTTTTCGGTGTAGAAGGCGAGCTTGCGCTTGCCGGCCTTGGAGACGTTGATGCCGTCATCGGCGCGCAGCCGAACAGGCTGGCCGTTCATGTCGGGGCCGGTGGTGACGAAGGCGCCGTTCTCATCGACGAACCCGTCCCAGACATCGACGAATTCGCCGCCATGGCTTTCAGCGGCCTGGTGATAGATGTCGTTGAAGGCCAACATGTCGGAGGTCATCTTCGGCACCCGGAAGGCCGGCATGCCGACCCACAGGAAGGGCACCTTGGCGGTGGCGATAGCCTTGCCGAGTGCATCGGTCCGGCGCTCATATTCCTTGGTCCAGTTCTCGGACCGGGGTTGCTCGCGCACGTCCCCCACCTTCATCTGCTGGCGATCGTTGGAGCCCAGCATGACGACCACCGCGGCCGGCTTCTCGGTCTCGATCAGCGATTTGATCTGTTCGGGCCAGTTGTAGAAGTCATCGCGCACGAAGCCAGACGAGCCATTGCTGCGCACGACGATCCTGACGCCGGGATTGTCGGCGAAGGCGGTGTCCAGGCCTTCGGCAAGGCCGGACGCCATGAAGTCGCCGACCACCAGCACGGTGCGGGCGTCCGGCGCCTTTTCGACCACTGGGGTTTCAGGCTCCGCCGGCGGGCGCGGGGCCCGCGGTTTCTTGGGCTTGGGTTTTGGTTTTGCCTTTTCGATATCGAGCGGTGGCTCGACGCGCTCGCTGCGGCGCGGGAAAAGCAGATCGCGCAACGACCAGCCACGGTTTTGCTGCGGCTGTTCCTGTGCCATGGCCGGCGCATGGAAGGCAGCGGCGGCGCCGACCGCCAGCAGGACGATCGCCAGAAAAAGGATCGGCGTGCGACGAACAAGGATCGCGATACGCGCGGCCGAAACCAATCACTCCTCCATCCCCTTGCGCCCGATCCCGCAAACCGGAGCCGGTTTTGCGGCCGGGCGCAAGTTCAAAGTGCCATGGCGCCGGATGCGTGCGCCAAAAATGCGCGCGGCGGCGTCGCTGGCTCTATTTTTGCCTGAGCCATTTGAGCACTTCCATGCTCGGATAGCCGTCCTGGGTCAAGCCGACCTTTGCCTGATAGGCCATGATGGCGGTTTTCGACCCGTCGCCGATCTTGCCGTCGAACTTGCCGTCGTAAAGCCCGTGCTGCGAAAGCCGCTTCTGCAACTCCTGCCTTTCCTCGAAGGAGAGCTTGGTGAAGGGCCGCTTCCAGTCCTGGACAAGGCCGTTGCCACCGGCGATCTCGTCGGCGAGAAGACCAACGGCAAGGGCATATTTGTCGGCGTTGTTGTAGGCCTTGATGACCGAGAAATTCCTGATCATCAGGAAAGCCGGGCCGCCACGGCCGTCCGGCACCTTCAGCGTCGCCTTGTCGGTGAGGTTCTTGAACGGCTTGCCGCTGGCCCTGACGACGCCGAGCGCTTGCCATTGCGCCAGCGTCTTCGAGCCGCCCGGCAGTTTGCCGGCCGGTATGGCGACTTCGTAGCCCCAGGTCTTGCCGGCCTGCCAGCCATTCTTCTTCAACAGATTGGCTGACGTCGCCAGCGCATCGGGGATGGAATTCCAGATGTCGCGCTTGCCGTTGCCGTCCATGTCGACGGCATAATGCTGGTAGCTGGTGGGGATGAACTGGGTCTGGCCCATGGCGCCAGCCCAGGAGCCCATCAGGTGGCTTTCGTCGATGTCGCCGGTCTGTAGGATCTTCAGGGCCGCGACCAACTGGGTGCGGGCATATTTGGACCGCTTCGGGTCGCCATACCCCAAAGTCGCCAGCGAACGAATGACGTTGCGCATGATGTCGTCGCGCTTGAGTATCTCGCCATAGTTCGATTCCATCGACCAGATGGCGAGCAGGATGTAACGGTCGACGCCGAACCTCGCCTCGATCCTGTCCAGCCACGGCTTCCACTTTTTCGCCATCTGCTGTCCGACGGCGACGGACTGGTCGTGGACGCGGTTGTCGAAATAATCCCAGGCGGGCGCGGTGAATTCGGGCTGGGTGCGCGCCTTTTCCAGCACCACCGGATCGGGCTCCTTGATGTCCCGGAAAGCCTGGTCGTAGACCGCGCCGGAAACGCCGCCCGCGACAGCAGTGGCGCGGAAGCCGGCGACCCATTGCCGGAAACCGGCGTCAGCGAAAGCCGGACCGGTGGGCATCAGCAGGGCGAGCGAGAGGCTGGCTGCCGTCATGACGCTGGTCAAACGTTTTGCGGCATTGCGAACGGACATGTTTTCCTCCTTCTCTGTCTCAGGAAAGACCATTCATCGCCGAACCGGGTTAGGAATTAGTTTACCATAGGCGTCGCCTGGAACGAAAAGACACCTCGATGCTTTAACCGGTGGAAGTTTCCCTCACCCGCTCCAGTAATCTTCAATTCCGGCGTGAAAATGTCGCCAGGCGGGGATTGCGGAGCCGGCCTGCAAACGGATAATTGAAAGCATGAAGAGAGTTCGCAAGGCAGTTTTCCCGGTCGCCGGTCTCGGCACGCGGTTCCTCCCGGCCACCAAGGCCGTTCCCAAGGAGATGCTGACCGTCGTCGACCGGCCAGTCATCCAATATGTGGTGGATGAGGCGCGGGAAGCGGGCATCGAGCATTTCATCTTCGTGACCGGCCGCAACAAGGCGGTCATCGAGGACCATTTCGATATCCAGTTCGAGCTCTATGACACACTGGCGCAGCGCGGCAAGGACGAGCAACTGGCCCGCCTGCAGCGGCTGCAGCCGGCGCCGGGGCAGACCAGCTTCACCCGCCAGCAGGTGCCGATGGGGCTCGGCCATGCCGTCTGGTGCGCGCGCGAGCTGGTCGGCGACGAGCCGTTCGCGCTTTTGTTGCCCGACATGATCATGCAGTCGGAAAAGAGCTGCATGAAGTCGATGGTCGAACTCTACGAGGAAACCGGCAACAACATCATCGCCGTGCAGGAATGCGACCCGGCGGAGGCCCACAAATACGGCATCGTCGGCCGTGGCGAGGATACGCATCACGGCTTCCGCATCACCGAGATGGTGGAGAAGCCGAAAACCGGCACAGCACCCTCCAACCTTTACATCAACGGCCGCTACATCCTGCAGCCCGAGATCTTCAAGATCCTGGAAGGCCAGGAAAAGGGCGCCGGCAACGAGATCCAGCTCACCGACGCGATGCTGAAGCTGGAGAAGCAGCAGGCCTTCTACGGTTACCACTATCAGGGCCGCACCTTCGACTGCGGTTCGCCGGAAGGTTTTGTCGAGGCCAATGTCGCCTTCGCGCTGTGGCGCAGCGACATGAACGAGAACATGGCCGGTGTCATCCGCACGCTGCTCGACGAGATGAAGCCGTCGGAGCGGCGTGGGGCCGCGTTTTAGGGTACGCCGATATTCAGGTGAGGCCGGCCTGCGAATGGCGGCGTTCTGCGCTTCCGGTGCTCACGTACGAAAAGTACGCTCCGCTCCGGTTCTCGAACACCACCATTCTCGGCTCGGCCTGACCTGAATCTCGACATACCCTTGGCGCGAATGCGTTCAGCGCTGCACTTTGAGGCCAAGGTAGATGCTGTTGGCGGTGTAGTCGCGGCCGGGCAGGTTGCTGGTCAGCTTCTCCGTTCTCACCCGGCTGGTGAGACCGGCATAGCGGTTCAGCCACCAGGTCAGTCCGGCCTCGGCGCTCAATATCCTGTCATGGCCATCGATGCCGATATAGTCTCGCCAGTCGAGCCCCAGAGCCGCATTTGCGGTGAGGTTGGCACGGATCAGCCGTTCCCCCGTCAGGCGGCCGGAATAGAGGATATCGCCGCTTTCGCCCGCGGTGGTCGTGGTTTCGACGGTGGTCTTGCCGGTCAGGCCGATCGTGGTTCCGCGCTGCGGCGACCATTTGAGGTCGGCGTTGACGGTGGCGCCCGAAATCGCTTCCAGGCTCTTGTCATCGATCGCTTCCCTCAGCCAGCCGGCGGAGAATTCACCCGACAGCTTCTCACCCATGTCGAGTTGCAGGCCGGCGCGCGCGCCGAGCCGCGTCGAGGAGCGCTCGAAGCCTTCATTGTCGATGCGCTGATCGTAGACCCGGCGGCCGACCTCGATCTCGGTGAACGGGGTGAGGGCCGGAGAGATTTCGTAGCCGGTGCGCAAGGTCGCCGTATAGAGCGTGTTGTCCTGATCCTTCTGCGACAGCGAGGTGCCGTCCGAAAGCTCCGCGTCGCCATAGAAGTCGTGCGAGACCGCGCCGGTCAACGTGTACTGCATCTTGCCGGCGGCCTTTTCGACACCGAGGCTGCCGTCGATCGTCTGGCGCAGCGGCTGGGTACTGACGCCGGCAATGGCGTTGGGCGATGACGCCGTTTCCGGCACGGCTTCGTAGCCGAGCTTGGCGATGGCGCGCAGTTCATTGTCGAGATCGACATTGAGCTGGCCTTCAATGCGACCCTGCGCGTCGTGGACCGGGTAGCCCGACACGGTCTCGCGGAACAGGCCATAGCCGTCGATGGTGGCGGAGTTCTCGCGCCAGTCGGAGATGGCGGAAAAGCGCAATGCCGTTTCCGACAGCAGTGCCGATGTGCCGGCACTGCTCGAATCACCGTTCGTGGTCGCGGTCAGACCCTGTTCGATCGACGGCCGGATGACGAAGGATCCCCATTTGACGCCGGTGGCGGCGAATGGATCGTCCTCGGCTTTCTTGTTCTGGCCTTCGATGGCGGCGGTGCGCTCGGCACCGGGGTCGAGTTTCTGCCTGTCGGCGCTGTCCACGGTCAGGGCGCGGCGGTTGGCCGTTTCCTGATCGGTCGCGGCGTTGTCGGCATCGTCTGTCGCGGCGGCGTTAGTGTCCCTGGTCGCGGCTGTCGTGTTCTTTTTCTTTTTCGATTTGCCGGTCGTTGTGGCGTCCGTCCTGGTCTGGTCCTGATCCGCGGCAGTCTGCCTGGCGGTCGATGGACGACGGCGAGGCTTGGATGGCGTCGGAGTGTCGGTCGAGGGGTCGTCGGTCGCCTGCGGTGGATCGAAAATGCTGCCGGTGGCGGCGTTCGTGTCGGTGTCGTCGGGGACAGCGCCGGCGCTGGCCGGCAAATAGGTGCGTGGCGGCGTATCGTCCTGCGCGGCCGGCGCCTGCTGGCCCTGGGCGGCAAGGGCGAGTTGCCTTGCCTTGCGTTGCTGGTCGGACAGGATCGCCGATTCCGAAACCTCGCCGCGCAGCTCCGTTTCCTGGGCATGAAGCAGGCCCGGACGCGTCAGCGCAAAGATGCTGGTCGCCAGCAACAAGGCGCATACCGCCTTGCCCTGTCGTCCTCTTGATTTTTCTGGCTGGGCCCCGGACATCGCCACCACTGCTTGCGCGGCGCTATGCGCGCCATACTTACCGAACCGTAAATGGTGATGGTTAACGGAGGGTTGAGGCGGTTGCCGTTCGGCCGGTTAAAGCGGGGATCGCGCGGCGCGCGGGAGGTCCCGCCCGGGGGCATCAGTGCCATTTCCGTTGGACAGGCGGACGGCAAAGCGCTAATCGCATCATCCATGCATGCGAGACCTCTCGATAAGAAGCCCCTGGACCGGCAAGCGTCGATTGATTCGGCCCTGAGAACGGTGGCGACCGAGCAGGCGGGGATCGCCGCCCTTGCCGAAGCGCTCGAGAATGGACTGGCCGCGCCTTTCGCGCAGGCTGTCGACATGATCTCGAACATCGAAGGCCGGCTGATCGTCACCGGCGTCGGCAAAAGCGGTCATATCGGCTCGAAGATCGCGGCCACGCTGGCCTCGACCGGCACACCGGCCTTCTTCGTCCATCCCGTCGAGGCCAACCATGGCGATCTCGGCATGATCGCCAGGGACGACGCCATCATCGCCATCTCCTGGTCGGGCGAGAGCAAGGAGATGATGGGCATCGTCGCCTATTCCAGGCGCTTCTCCATTCCGCTCATCGCCGTCACATCTGGAGAGACATCGGCGCTGGCGCGCGCCGCCGACGTCGTGCTGCTTTTGCCGCGCACCCCGGAGGCCTGCCCGCACGGCTTGGCGCCGACGACGTCGACGCTGCTGCAACTGGTCGTCGGCGACGCGCTGGCGATCGCGCTGCTCGAGGCGCGCGGCTTCACGCCGGACCATTTCCGCACCTTCCATCCCGGCGGCCAGCTCGGCGCCAACCTGACCATGGTCTCCGAGATCATGCGGGTCGGCGACCAGATACCGCTGGCCGCGCTCGGCACCAAGATGCCGGAAGCGGTGATGACGCTGTCGCAGAAGAAGGTCGGCTGCGTCCTGATCGTCGACACCAATGGCGAATTGGCCGGGATCATCACCGACGGCGACGTGGCGCGCAACCTGCACCGCAACCTGGCCGACGTCATCGTCGACGAGGTGATGACCCGCACCCCGAAGACCGTTGACCCGCAGACGCTTGCGGGCACCGCGATCGCGCTGCTCAACGAGCACAATATCGGCGCGCTGGTGGTGACCAAAAACAACATGCCGCTCGGCGTGGTGCATTTCCACGACCTCCTGCGCATCGGCGCCGCCTAAGATGTGCTGATATTCAGGTGAGGCCGGTCTGCAAATGGCTGATACCTGCGCTTCCGGTGCTCACGTACGAAAAGTACGCTCCGCTCCGGTTCTCGGTATCAGCCATTTTCGACTCGGCCTGACCTGAATCTCAACACATCTTGTGCGTCGGCGCCCGGCCTGAAAGTTTCAAAATTCAGACACGCTCCACCGTCAGTTCCAGGTCGGTATCGGCTGCCCCGGTGACACGCACCTGCGTGCCGGCCGGCAGGTCGGGGCCGGAGACACGCCATAGCGTGTCGCCAAGCTTGATGCGGCCACGGCCGTCCCGGATCGGTTCGGCAAGCGTTGCCATCCTGCCGACCAGTTGGGCGCCGCGCCGATTGAGCAGCGGCTGGTCCGTCGGGTCGTGGCGCCGGCTGACCCATCGCTTGCCGACATAGGCCGAGAGCAGCGACAGCGCCAGGAAGGCGAGGACCTGAACCTGCCAGGTCCAGATCGCCGCATCCCAGATCAGCAGCGATATTGCGGCGATGATCAGGGCAGCAATGCCGATCCAGAGCATGAAGATGCCCGGCGCGATGATTTCCATGACCAGCAGGACGAAGCCCAGAACCATCCAGGTCCAGGGTCCGAGTTCGGAGATGACGCGATCGAACATAAGAGGGACCTCCTATGGACTCAGTTTTCGTTCGGCCGCACGACGGGCGGGCGGGCGGCCTGGCGCTGGGCGCCGGTCGTGCCTTCGCTGCGGAAGACTTCCTTGGCGATCTCGCCAATGCCGCCAAGCGTGCCGATCAGCGACGAGGCTTCCAGCGGCATCAGCACCACCTTGCTGTTGGTGGCCGAACCGATCCTGGTCAGGGCCTCGGTGTATTTCTGGGCGACGAAATAGTTCAGCGCCTGCACGTCGCCCTTGGAAATGGCTTCGGACACCACCTGGGTGGCGCGGGCTTCGGCCTCGGCCGAACGTTCGCGCGCCTCGGCGTCGCGGAAAGCGGCTTCCTTGCGGCCTTCGGCCTCCAGGATCTGCGACTGCTTGAGGCCCTCGGCGGCGAGGATCTGCGCACGCTTGTTACGCTCGGCGGTCATCTGGCGGCCCATCGATTCGATGAGGTTTGCCGGCGGGTTGATGTCCTTGATCTCGACGCGTGTGATCTTGATGCCCCACGGATGCGCCGCCTCGTCGACAACGCGCAGCAGGCGCTCGTTGATGGCATCGCGGTTCGACAGGAGCTCATCGAGGTCCATCGAACCCATGACGGTACGGATATTGGTCATCGTCAGGTTGAGGATGGCGTTCTGCAGGCCGGCAACCTGATAGGCGGCCTGTGCCGCATTGAGGATCTGGTAGAAGGCGATGCCGTCGACACCGACGATGGCGTTGTCGCGGGTGATGATCTCCTGGCTCGGAACGTCGAGCACCTGCTCCATCATGTTCATCTTGGCGCCAATGCGGTCGACGAACGGCGTGATGATGTTGAGGCCGGGGCTCAGTGTCTTGGTATAACGACCAAAGCGTTCGACGGTATAGTTATAGCCTTGCGGAATTGTCTTGATGCCTTTGAACAGCACCAGCACGACAAGCGCGACAAGAACAATGATCGCAATATCGAAACCACTGAAATCCATTTGGCTCTCCCTCAGAAGCGGGCCGCGAGAGCCATTCCCGCGCAGCCGACTTCACCAAAGACTTAAGTGTGTTTCAGGTGCGTTACAATCAGGTGATGAGGGATTGTTTGCAGATTTACAATCAACGGTTGAAAGCGAACAGCTCTGCATCCGTGTCGGTCATCCCTTTGATCGAAGCGGAAACAATTTCGGAAGCGATGCGCGAGAAAGTGATGCCATTGCCGCCATAACCCATGACGGCATGGATGCGAGGATGCCTGGGGATGGCTCCGATATAGGGCAGGCCGGTGGTGGTTGTGCCGAAGGAGCCGGTCCAGGCGAATTCGGGCCTGACATCGAGTTGCGGAAATACAAGGCCAAGCTTTTCGGCGATGCGTGCGGCCTTGTCGGCGATCAGTTCATCGCGCCGCGTCTCGTCGACAAAATCCTCGTCCTCGCCGCCGCAGATGACGCGACCGTCGGCGGTCGCCCTGACGTAGAGGTAGGGGTCCGACGCTTCCCAGATGAATGCCGCGCCCGGCCAGAGCTTTCCCGGTTGCGGGCGGGTTGCGATCGCCCAGGTCGAGATGATCTGGTGTGCGGCCGCCGGCACGATGTCGACCAGTTCATAGCCAGTGGCCAGAACAACCTGCCGTGCGGTGATGGTCGGGCCGTCCTTTGTGGCCACGACCACCTCGCCGGTACTGTCCTTGATCGCCGTCGCTTCGACGGGAGCGTAAAACCGTGCCTTTCGCTCCAGCGCCTTGAGCAACAGCCCGGCCGTCAGCTTGCGCGGGTCGAGCGCGATATTGCCATGGCTGAGGATGGCGCCATCGCGGTCGATGCCGAATGTCTCCGCCAGAGGCCGCGGTGTCAGATAGGACGCGGCAATGCCCGCTTGCCGCCGCGCTTCGGCTTCATCGCGAAGTTCCGAGGGGCCGAGCATCGTGCCAGCCAGATAGAGCGACTGGGTGCGGCGCAGGCGACAGTCGATTGCGAGATCCTCGATACGGCCAGCCAGGTTGGAAACCGCGAGCCGCGAGCGCCGCCAGGCCTGCTCGGCGCGGGCCCTGCCGATCATCTTCGAGAGCATTGAAAGCGGCTGGTCGATTTCGAACTGGACGAGCGCGGTGGTCGCTGCGGTCGAACCCTTGAGCGGCCCACGCCGGTCGATGCAGATCACGGAGTGACCATCCGCCGTCAGCGCCTCTGCCATCATGGCGCCGCTGATGCCCATGCCGATGATCAGGACGTCGGTCTTGACGTCCCGGGTCAGCGCCGACGTCGGCACGGCCGGCGCCCGGTAGGCGGACCAGACGGTCCGGCCAGTTCTGAGGTCGAGTTTGCGGGGCATCGAATTCTCCGGAAGGTGCGGCTCAACGCCCCGGAGTGGCTGTTGTTCCGATGTCAGAGCGGCTCACCGCTTCACGGAAACGGCGAGCCGCTCTAACTCTTTGTTTGACGAAATTCCGGACGGAAAACCGTTTCACACTTTTCCTGGAATTTCTTCTAGACCCAGCCGGACAGTTCGCGCCGCACCATCGCCTCGATCACCGCCATCCCCTCGGCGCTGTCGTTGAGGCAAGGGATGTGGGCGAAGTTCTTGCCGCCGGCGTGATGAAACGTCTCGGCCGCCTCGCGGCCGATCTCGTCCAGCGTCTCGATGCAGTCGACGGAAAAGCCGGGATTGACGATGGCGATCGATTTCACGCCGTCCTTGCCGAGTTTCTCCACAGTCTTGTCGGTGTAAGGCTGCAGCCATTCCTGGGCGCCGAAACGCGACTGGAAGGTGGTGATGAGCTTGCTCTCGCTCCAGCCGAGCTTTTCGCGCAGCAGCCGCGTCGTTTCCAGGCAATGCGCCTGGTAGGGGTCGCCCTTGTCGGAATAGGGTTTCGGGATGCCGTGATACGAGGTGATCACCACCTCCGGCTCGAAATCGAGGCTCGCCAGATGCCGCTTGATCGAGTGGGCCAGCGCTTCGATGTAGACGGGCTCGGCATAATAGGGCGGAACGCTGCGGATGGCCGGTGCCGCCCGCATCTTCATCAGCGCGCGAAACAGCTGGTCATTGGCCGTGGCCGTCGTGGTGGCGGAGTACTGGGGGTAGAGCGGAAACGAAACTATGCGGTCGCAACCCTGGGCAACCAGCCTTTGGGCAACGCTTGCCGTCGAAGGGTTGCCGTAGCGCATCGCCCAGTCGACGACGACATTGGGCAGGTCGCGCAACGTCTCGGCCAGCTTTTCGCCCTGGGCACGCGTGTAGGTGCGCAGCGGCGACTCGTTCTTCTCCTGGTTCCAGATCCTGGCGTAATTGGCCCCCGACTTCTTCGGCCGCGTGGTGAGCACGAGCCCATAGAGGATCGGATACCAGATCGCCTTGTTGAGCTCGATGACGCGCGGATCGGACAGGAATTCCCTGAGATAACGCCACATCGGCTTGAACTCGGTGCCGTCGGGCGTGCCGAGATTGACCAGCATGACGCCGACCTTGCCGGCCTCGGCCGGTTGGGATCCGGTAGGCTGCGGACCGGAGGCCTTCACGGCTTTGGGGTCGACAGGAGTGGAAAGCGTCATAATTGGTCTCCGAACACGGCGCGAAACTAGCGATGCCACGCCGGTTTTCAATGCAGCGTCTGGCCGCACCTTACCTGAAAACGCAAAACCCGCCCGGTTTCCCGGACGGGTTTTGCGTCGAAGAACCCTGAAGCGGTGTTATTTCGGCGGGATGGTCAGCGTCGCGCCGAGGGTAAGCCGGTGCGGCCTTTGACCCTTGTTGGCGTCATAGATGAGTTTCCACTTGGTGGCGTCGCCATAGGCCTTCTTTGCCAGATCCCAGTAGGTATCGCCGGTAACGATGACATGGCTGCCTGTTGCCGGTGCGGCTTCAGCCGGTTCAGCAGGCTTTGCGGGTTCCGCTGGGACGGGTGCCGCCGGCGCAGGAGCAGCTTCGGCCGGTTTTGCCGGTTCGGCTGGTGCAGGGGCTGGAGCAGCGGGTGCCGGCGGGGGAGGCGCTGCCTCTGTCGCGATTGCCGGTGGCGTGTTGGCGATGTCGCCCGAGTTGGCAGGCAGTTCGGGCATCGCGGGTGCAACCTCGGCGGGCTTTGCCGGTTTCGCGGCCTCGGCCGGCGCCGTCTCCGCCGGCTTTGCGGGTTCGGCTGGCTTGGTCGGCTCGGCGGCGGGTGCCGCCGCGACAGTCGCGGCGATCTCGGTGATGCGGCCGTCGAGCTTGGGTGTGTAAGGCCGGTGGGCACCGAGGTAATCGGCAACGACCTGTTCGAGGCCGGGGCCGTAATCGTAGGCGTTCTTGGCCTTGTCGGCGAAGACCTTGTAGCCGTCGCCGCCCTGGCGCACGTAATTGTTGGTGGCGACGAGATAGTCCTTGTCGGGATTGATCGGCGCCCAGGCGCCGTTCTCCATGACCTCGACGGATTTGACGCGGCCCGCATTGGGCGCGACCGACTTGTCGAAGGAATATTTGAGGCCCGCCACCTGCGGGAAGCGGCCGGCGCCGTCCTCGATCTGGCTAAGACCGCCTTCGAGGCCGGCGACCAGGTCCTTGCCGGAAATCTGGAAGGTGGCCAGCGTGTTCTGGAACGGCAGCACGGTCAGCACCTCACCCATGGTGACGGTGCCCTTGTCGATCGAGGCGCGCAGGCCGCCGCCATTGGAGATGACGATCTCGACGCCCTGTCCCTTGACGCGGTCGAGTATGGCGTCGGAGACGAGGTTGCCCATCGCGCATTCCTTGGCGCGGCAATTCTCGCGGCTGCCGTCGATGACGTCGGTGGTCTCGGCCACTTCCTTGTTCTTCAGGGCTTCGATCGGGGCGCCGAGTTCCTTGATGCGGGCGAGCACGGCGGGATCGGGCGTGATCGACTTGTCGAGATAGATGGGGTCGCCGCTCGCCGACTTGACGACGCCATTGTCGTCGAACACCACCTTGAACTCGCCGAGATATTTCGAATAGGACGCCGCCTGCACCACAGGCACCTTGTAGCCGTCCGGGTTGTCGACCATCGTCGGGTAGGGGCCTAGCGCCTTCGGATCGGTGTTGGACAAAAGCGTATGGCTGTGGCCGCCGACAACCACGTCGATGCCCGGGATCTTGGCGATGACATCGCGCTCCCTGTTGTAGCCGATATGGGTCACCGCGATTATCTTGTTGACGCCTTGCGCCTTCAGCTTCTCGACTTCCGCCGTGATCGACTTGACGTCGTCCGCGATGGCGATGTTCGGGCCGGGGGAAGCGAGCTCGGGCGTGTCGTTGGTGACGGCACCGACAATGCCGATCTTCTGTCCGCCGACCTCGACGACGATCGACGGCTTGATCTTGCCCGCCGCGCCGGACTTGTCGTTGGGCACGACATTGGCACTGACGATCGGGAACTTCGCCTTGTCCAGGTAAGGCACCAGCGCGCTCTCGCCGTCGTCGAATTCGTGGTTGCCGAGCGTCACAGCGTCGGGTTTCAACTGATTGAGGAATTCCTCTTCGACGGCGCCCTTGTAGGTGGTGTAGAACAGCGATCCCTGGAAACTGTCGCCCGCATTGAGCAGCAGCACGTTCTGCCCTTCGAGCTTCTTGCGTTCCTGGGCGATCGCCGTGATCAACCGGCCGGCGCCGCCGATGCACTCGCCCTTGGTCTCCTCGTCGGCCGAACAGGTCGACTCGTATTTGTTGTTGCCTTCGATGCGGCTGTGCCAGTCATTGAAATGCAGAATGTTCAATGTGTAGTCGGCAAAAGATGCGCCGGCCGACAGGCCAAGCGCCGATGCGGACAGGGCCAGAATGGCGGCAATCTTCGTCATCTTCGTCTCCCGGTAGGCTGATCAGAAGCGTTTAACGCCCTTGCTTGACTGGGATATAACAGCCAGCGTTTTGACCATGTTCCCATCGCGTTCCGGCTGACGCAAGCAGAAATGCCGTCGGTATTTTCTTGCGAAAAACCGGGGGTATCTTCTTGCGAAAAACCGGGGGTATTTTCTGGCGAAAAACCTGGGGTATTTTCTGGCGAAAGTTCTGGTGAAAGCCCGGGGCGCAAAAAAGAACGGCGGCCAGTGGCCGCCGTTCCCGATGAGTCCTGTGTTCGCCGGTTCAGGCGCGTCGCGTTAGCACGAAGTTCTGGCCGGATGAACTGGTGCAGTTCAGCTGGCTGGTGGAAACCAGCAGGCAGTTGAAGCTAACCGGCGTCTGACGGATCAGCGACGTGCCGTTGATCTCGACCGAGGTGGCGCCGGTCATCGTGTAGCTGCCATCGGCCAGCTTCTGGCCGGTGTCGGTGGCGACGGTCGTGAATTTACCACCTGTCAGCGTCGACAGGCCGGTGCCCTTGGCATCGATCCACGAGCCCTCGACGCCTTTCGGCGCGGCTGCCATCGGCGGTGCATCGGGACCGCTTGTGGTGCAGGCAGCGAGCATCACGGCAAAGGAACCCGCCACGCCCATCGAAAGAATTTTGCGCGCAATAGTCATCTGAAATCCTCTCCAAACGCACCGGCCCAAAAATCGGATTCGATTTTGGAAGGCATGATGCGAACGTCCAAAGTGCTGGAACGGGCGTGCGTCCCGCAAGACGCACGCTGCCCCAGGCCGCATCTCTTCAATCGCCCGATTTCCGGGCGATTGCAAGGCAATGGCGCAGGGTGTGCGCGATGCTATCGGACGAGGATGTTGCGGAATTGCCACGGATCGCTGCGGTCGAGGTCCTCGGGGAAGAGCCCCGGGCGTTTGTCGAGCGGCGTCCAGTCGGTGTAATGGCCTTCGACCGGCCCCAGATAGGGCGACTGCACTTCCAGACAGCGCCGGTAGTCCATCTCGTCCGCCTCGACGATGCCGGCGTCCGGATTTTCCAGGGCCCAGACCATGCCTGCCAGAACCGCCGAGGTGACCTGCATGCCAGTGGCGTTCTGATAAGGCGCCAGCTTGCGCGCCTCGGCGAGCGAGAGGTGCGAGCCGAACCAGTAGGCATTCTTGTCGTGGCCGTAGAGCAGGACGCCGAGTTCGTCGACGCCGTCGACCAGCTCGTTCTCGTCAAGCACATGGTGTACCGGTTGAGGCTTGCCGGCGGCACCGAACATCTCGTCCAGCGACAGCATCGCGTCGTTGCAGGGATGGTAGGCGTAATGGCAGGTCGGCCGGTATTGCACCTTGCCCTTCTTGGAGCGCACGGTGAAGAAATCGGCGATCGAGATCGCCTCGTTGTGGGTCACCAGCAGGCCGTATTGCGGGCCCGGCGTCGGGCACCAGGAGCGCACGCGCGTGTTGGCGCCGGGCTGCTCCAGGTAGATCGCGGCCTTGGAGCCGTGCTTGTGCTTCTTGGCGTTCTTCGGCATCCATTTCTCATGCGTGCCCCAGCCGAGTTCGGCCGGCTGCAGGCCTTCGGAGATGAAGCCCTCGACCGACCATGTGTTCCAGAACACATCCATCGGCTTTGGTTTCTTGGCGCGCTGGGTGTCGCGTTCGGCGATATGGATGCCCTTGACGCCGGCCTTCCTCATCAGCTTCGCCCAGCCCTCGCGGTCTTCCTGTGCGGGCTCGGAAAACTCAAGGCCAAGATCGGTGGCGAGGTTCACCAGCGCCTGCTTGACGAACCACGAGACCATGCCGGGATTGGCGCCGCAGGTGGAAACCGCCGTAGCGCCGCCCGGTTTGTCCTGCTTTTCCTTGATCAGCGATTCGCGCAGCGCATAGTTGGTGCGGCTGGCATTGTCGGCGTTGGCGTCGAAATAGAATCCAAGCCAAGGCTCGACGACGGTGTCGATGTAGAGCACGCCGAGCTTGCGGCAGAGCCGCATCAGGTCGACCGAGCCGGTGTCGACCGACAAATTGACGCAAAAGCCCTGGCCGCCGCCATTGGTCAGCAACGGCGTCAGAAGCTTCTTGTAGTTCTTCTCGGTCACTGCTTCCTGGACGAAGGCGATGCCGCGCTCGTCGAGCAGCTTGCGGTCGGTGTCGCGCGGATCAAGGACCGTCATGCGCGACTTGTCGAACTTGAAATGGCGCTCGATGAGAGGCAGCGTTCCCCGTCCGATCGAGCCGAAGCCGATCATCACCACAGGGCCGGTGATCTCGCCGTAGACTGGCCAGTTTTCATTCGCCATTTTATCGAGCACTCCTTAAAAATCACTCCAGAACAGCCGCTTGGCCGCGGCGCGACAAACCATAGATCATTGTCACAATAAAGGGAAAAGCAGCGAAACGCCTGGGAACGCCGCTTTGGAAGTGCTCCGCGAGGCCACCGGGAGGCCATTGCCTGCCCGATGGCGGATGTTGAGCCGGCGTCGTATCAACGAGCGCCGCCGGACGCGTTGATGCGTTCGCCGGTCAGCCACGCCGCCTCGTCCGAGGCGAGGAAGGCCACTGTCGGGGCGATGTCGTCCGGCTTGCCGAAGCGCTGGCCAAGGGGGACGCCGGCGATCAGCATATTGCCGAAATCGGTGCCGACCATGCCTTCGGTCATTTCGGTGTGGGTATAGCCAGGAGCCACGATGTTGACACGGATGTTGCGGGCTCCGAGTTCTCTCGACAAGCTGAGCGTCAGCGTATCGATCGCCGCTTTGCTGGCGGAATAGAGGCTGGTGTTCGGCACCGGGTTCCAGCTCGAGATCGTGCCGATGTTGACGATGCTGCCGCCAGTCTCGGGGAAGTGGCGCATGGCTGCCTTGGTGGTCAGGATCGTGCCCAGCACGTTGGTGTCGAACAGCCGCCGATAGTCCGCCTCACTGGCTTCCTCGAAAGTGCCGAAGCTGGCGGTCGCGGCGTTGTTGATCAGAATGCTTGGCTTGCCGAATGCGATCTCGGCGGCCTCGAACGTCTTCTCGACTTCGGCGGCCTCGGCCACGTTGCCCTGAACCGCGGTCGCCTTGCCGCCGGCGGCGACGATCTCCTTGACCGTGCGTTCCGCAGCCTCGCGGCTGGAGGCGTAGTTGACGACGACAGCGGCGCCTTCCGCCGCCAGCCGTTTGGCGATGCCCGCACCGATGCCTCGCGCGGCGCCGGTGACGATGGCGACCTTGTTGTTGAGCTTGCCCATTTTGGTTCTCCGAATGGATGGATGGATTTGACAACCGCCAATTGGCCATTCCTGGATGGGTCAGGTAGAGTGAACAAAACCATATAACTAATTCCAAGGTGGAATAAATGGACAGGCTCATGGTGATGAACACCTTTATAAGGGTCATCGAAACCGGCTCGTTCTCGGCGGCCGCGCGACATTTGCGCGTCGGGCAGCCAGCCGTCTCGAAGGCCATCGCGCAGCTTGAGGAACGGCTCGGCGTTCGCCTGCTGTCGCGCACCACCCGAGGTCTGTCGCCGACCGATGCCGGCCTCAGCTTCTATGAAGGCGCCAAGCGCGCGGTCGACGAGGCCGACGAAGCGGAGAACGCGGCGCGTGGCACCGCGGCGGCGCTTACCGGTTTGCTGCGCATCGGTACGTCGGTAACCTTCGGCCGCCTGCATGTCGTGCCGAAGCTGAAAGCCTTCCTGGACGCTCACCCAAGGCTAGACGTCGAGGTGGCGATGGACGACAGGAACGTCGACCTCGTCGAGGAAGGGGTGGATGTCATGCTGCGTCTGGGTGAAAGCTTCGCCCCCGCTCATATCGGGCGCAAGATCGCCACCTGTCGTCGTCTGGTGGTAGCGGCACCCTCCTACCTGGCACGCGAGGGCGAACCCATCGCGCCGGATGAGCTGTCGCGGCACGAGGCGATCCTTTTCGTCCGGGCAGGCACTTCCAGCCGCTGGACGTTCCGGCGCGGCGCCGAAGAGGTTTCGCTTGCCGGCCAAGGGCGGCTGCGCGTGACTTCCGCCGAAGGGATACGTGAGGCGGTGCTTGCCGGCATCGGCTTCACGGTCGGCTCCGAATGGATGTTCGACGCGGAGCTGCGCAGCGGTGCCGTGCGGCCGATCCTGGTCGACTGGGCGCTGCCGCCTGTCGAATTGTGGGCGCTGTTTCCAGCCGGACGCAAGGCCAGCGTCAGGGCAAGGACATTCGTCGATTTCCTGGCGGGCAGCCTGTAGCCGGCTTCAGCCGGCCATCGTCTTCAAATGTTCGATCAGCCGGTCGCGGTCCGATGTCAGGCCCTTGTAGTCGAGCTGGTCGAGATCGAGCGCTTCGAGCTGGGCGGCAAAGGACAGAGCAAGCGTCGCCCGATCCGGGTGCCGCTCCAGCACGGCGAGCGGGTCGAGATGGATGCGGATGGTGAAGAGGATGTCGCGCGAGGCGGGCAGCTTGCGCAGCGTCTGGCGCTCGACGCGGATGAAGGCGTGCGCCTTGACGTCACCATCGGGGAACCGTGTCGGCCGGCTGGTGGCACGGTCGATGCGCTCGACATTGGACAAGGGATGGTAGAGCGCATTGTCGGCCTGGATCGACCAGTTGAAGCGCTCGACCGCTTGGCCCTGCAGGCCGTCGAACATGCGGTTGATGAGTTCGGCGGGGCGCGTGCCCGGGCCGAAGCCGGGCACCGGCTCGTGAATCTGTTGCAGCGGCTTGCCGAATTTTTCGAGCAGCGACCAGGACGAGGGAAAGCACAGCGAGCCGGCGGCGAGCCGCCAGCCGCTGTCGTCGCGGCGCATCAGGATCAGGTCTTCCTGGACCAGCAGCGAGGCCGCGACCAGCGGCGCGTCGGCGAGACCCATAGGCAAAGCAGGGTGGTTCGCGGCGCCCACCACCTCGATGCCCGCATCGGTGTGGCGATGGGTGCGCGGAAATCGCTCCGGCAGATAGGCGCCGAGCAAGTCGAGCACTTCCTGCTGGGCGTCTCGCGTGCCGTCTTCCTCGACGAAAACCCGTTCGGGAATCTCGGCATAAAGCCGGCGCTTCTCGGCGAGATAGGGCAGGAGATGACCATCGACCTCGATCCAGTTCGCGGGGTCCAGCGGCTTCAGCCCGATGTTGAACAGCTTCGAGGAACCGTCATAAGGGGTATGGGTGGGCAGGGCTTCGACCAAGCTCATGCTTCCTTGAAGGCTTCGAGACCGGCGGCGGTCATCCTCGCCAGGAATTCGGTGACGTCGTAGTCCGCGGCGCCTGCCTTGGCGAAGGGGTCCGCGGCCAGCCTGGCATCGAGGATCTCGCGCGAGCATTGGGCGACGATGATGCCGCCGGTCCTCGGCTTCTTCGGTCCGGAGGCAATGAAGACGCCCTCTGCATAGCAGGCCTTCAGCCATTCGACATGCGCCGCCTGCAGGCGGTCGATCTCGGTCAGAGGCACCTTGTAGTTCAGCGAAACGACGAACATGGCGTTCTCCCGGTCACACCAGCCTTGCGGGGATCAAGCCGCGCAGCGAATTGCCGACAAAGAGAGCCTTGGCCGACTTCAGATCGTCAAAGGTGTAGATTGCTTCCGCCGCCCGGCCTTCATCCAGAAGCGCGGCGCGCAATACGCCAGGCAGCAGGCCGCAGTCTAGCCGGGGCGTAGCCAGCACGCCGTCGCCGAAATCGGCGAAGACATTGGTGATGGTGCCTTCGCAGATCTCGCCGCGCTCATTGGCCAGGATCACCTCGTCGGCCTGGGTGACGAGATATTCGGATCGGGCATGGGTGTAGAGCTGGCGCCGGCTTGTCTTGTGGCGCAGCAGCGTATTGCTCGAATCGAGCCTGGTCCGTGCCAGCCGCAGCACCCAGACCTTGTCGGCGGCGAGCGGTTCGTAGGGTTGCGCCGAGGCGGTGGCTTCGCCGTTGCGCGCCAAGGCGAGCCGCGTGCGCATGGCGGTACGGGCGCCGTCGACCGCGTCGCCCAGCACGGCGCCAACCTTTTGCGGATCGCAGTCAAAGCCGAGTTCCGCCGCCGAGCCATAGAGGCGCGCAAGGTGGCGGTCGAAGCGCAGGAAGCCGGTCTCGGGCTGCCAGCGCATGGTCTCGATCAGCTCGAAATCGGCGGGGTCCCCGTCGCGAAGCGGGCCTTGAGCAGACACTCCTGATACTCCTCCTGCGCCGTCGAATCGAAGACGATGCCGCCGCCGACATTGTAGACGGCCTCGCCGCTGGCAAAGAGCGATATGGTGCGGATCGCCACGGAAAAGCGCATCGTGCCGCCGGGCGCGATCCAGCCGATGGCGCCGCAATAGACGTCGCGCGGCGTGCCTTCCAGATCGTGCAGGATCTCCATGGCGCGGATCTTCGGCGCCCCGGTGATCGAGCCACAGGGAAACAAAGCCGCGAAGATCTGGCGGATGGTGAGGCCAGGCAGCAGCTTCGCCCTGACGTCGCTCACCATCTGGTGGACGGTCGGGTAGCTCTCTATGCGGAACAGTTCGGGCACCTCCAGCGTGCCGACCTCGCTGATCAGCGAGATGTCGTTGCGCAAGAGGTCGACGATCATCCGGTTCTCGGCCTGGTTCTTCTCGTCATGGCGCAGGAAGGTCTTCTGCCGCTCGTCCTCGTCCCTGGTCGCGCCGCGCGGGGCCGTGCCCTTCATCGGATGCGTCTCGATCATCCCGGCGGCATTGATCTCGAAGAACAGTTCGGGCGAGCGCGACAGCACGATGGGATCGCCAAGCGCCACCAGTGCGCCATACTTCACCGGCTGGCGTTCGGTCAGCGCATCGAAGGCGGCAAGCGGGTCGCCAGACCATTGCGCCTGTACCGGGAAGGTCAGATTGCCCTGGTAGCAATCGCCTTGTCTGATGTGTTGATGCAGCCGCGAGAAACGCTTCTCGTAATCCTCGAACGACCAGGCCGCCCTTGCATCGAAGATCGGGCCGTTGGTGGCCGTTTCGTTGCGTGGCGGCACGGCGTCCTCGACCGGAGCGTCGAAGACGCCGAGGCAGATCAGCGGTGCGCGGCGCCGGCCCGGCAGCAAGGGAACGAGTTTCGGCTCGAGCAGGTAGCCCGCCTCATAGGAGAAATAGCCGGCCAGCCATTTGCCGGCGTCGTGCGCGGCCTGCGCTGCTTCCAGCGCCGGCAGGAAATCACGCGCCTCATGCGCCACGATGATGTCGGCCGGCCGGTCGAAAACGAGCTGGCGCGCGCTTTCGTCGTTGCGGAAAATGGCGGCGGGCAGGGACATGGGGACCAGGATCGATGAAGCCGTCGATCGCTCTATATGGGGGGCCGCCCGCGTGCAATCGAGGGAACGGCACCTTGCCCCTCAAAGCCGACCTCTTGGCGGCCTTGTCCGCCAAAAAGAAATCGGCGGGGCCTGTGGCCCCGCCGGCTTGGTGATCTGCCTGTGCGGTTCAGGTGTTGCTGGCAGTCCCGGCTGTCGGAAACTGCTTGGCGAATTCCTTCTCGTCACCGGCGGCGAGCAGCTTGGCTTGCTCGATCCAGTGTTCGCGCGCGATGCGGCCGTCGAAGTTCATCACGTCCTCGATCCGCTTGATGTCGGCCGCCGTCCAGGCGGCGATCTGGGCGAAGGTGGTGACGCCCTGCGCCTTGAGCAGCTTCTCGTTGACCGGGCCGATACCGATCAGCCGGCGCAGATTGTCGGGCTTGCCCGCCGCAGGCTTGGCTGCCGCCGGTGCGGCCTTCTTGGCGGCTGCCGGCTTGGGCGGGGCCGAGCTCTTTGCCGAGGAAGCGGCGGAGGCCGCGGCTTTGTTTGCAGCGGGTTTGGCTGCCGCTGGCTTCGGCGCCGCCGACTTGGCGGCGGCGGCTTTTGCCGGCGCTGCAGGTTTGGCAGGCGCAGCCTTGGCCGCGGGCGGAGCGGATTTGGCGGCGGCCGGCGTCGACAGCAGGGCTGCCGGGGGTTGGCTGGCGGCCTTTGCTCCGCCACCCGTTGAAGCCTGCGCGTCGCGCAACTGGCGCTCGAGGTCGGCGCGGGTCTTGCCGCATGCATTCAGTTCGCCGGTCAGACGGTCGCTGTCGGCACGCAGCCGGTCGCGCTCGCCGCGGGTTCGGTCGAGGTCGCCGCGAAGGCTGTCGAGTTCGCCACGCAGGCGACCCCAGATGAACCAGCCAACCAACACGCCTACCAGGAACGCCAGGACCACATAGAAAAAAGTGCCCATTGTCTCTCTCCAGTCAGATCCGTCTGCCGTGGGTCATGACCTTCGGCGATGGACTACTCGGTGATGTTTCCGCGGGTTCGCAGAACAGCCGGCTTCGGTTCGAGCTGTTGGCAATCGGCTTTGCTTGCCCATGGCCAACGGCCGTTGTCGCGTTCGCCTGAGCGTCACGGCCGGCTGAGATTTCCCTCGCCGATCCGCATGCGCTCCGGCTGAGCTTGGAGCGAAGGCTATCATAGAGCTTACGGAAAGCTATGGGAAAAACTTCTGCCTAGAGTTCTTCAAGAACAAATATTTAGCGCAAGAATACTGCAATCCCAACATGCATTCCGGCTAAACTGTTCTGCCGATGCGAGACGCGTCTCAGCTGTCGAGGGATTCCAGTTCGTCGATCAGGCCGCTGATCACGCCAAGCCCGATCTGCCAGAAGGCGGGATCGGTGGCGTCGAGGCCGAAGGGCGCCAGAAGCTGCGAATGATGCTTTGTGCCGCCGGCGCGCAGCATCTCGAAATACTTGTCCTGGAAGCCGCGCTCGGCATTCTGGTAGACGGCGTAGAGCGAGTTCACCAGGCAGTCGCCGAAAGCATAGGCATAGACATAGAAGGGCGAATGGATGAAGTGCGGGATGTAGGTCCAGAAGACCTCGTAGCCTTCGCGCAGCTTGATCGCGGGCCCCAGGCTTTCGGCCTGCACTTCCAGCCAGAACTGGCCGAGCCTGTCGGACGTCAGTTCGCCGTTGCGGCGCTCGGCATGCACCTTGCGCTCGAATTCGTAGAAGGCGATCTGGCGCACCACCGTGTTGATCATGTCCTCGACCTTCTGGGCGAGCATGGCCTTGCGCCCACGCCTGTCGGTGGTCCGCTCGAGAAGCGAGCGGAAGGTCAGCATCTCGCCGAACACGGAAGCGGTCTCGGCCAGCGTCAGCGGCGTCGAGGCCATCAGCGCGCCCTGGCCGGCGGCCAGCACCTGATGCACGCCGTGGCCGAGCTCATGCGCCAGCGTCATCACATCGCGCGGCTTGCCCATGTAGTTGAGCAGCACATAGGGGTGCGCCGACGGCACGGTCGGATGGGCAAAGGCGCCAGGCGACTTGCCGGGCCTTACCGGGGCGTCGATCCAGTTGCGGTCGAAGAAGGTGCGCGCGATCTCGGCCATCTCGGGCGAGAAGCTCTGATAGGCGGACAGCACGGTGTTCCTGGCCTCGTCCCAGCCGATCACCGCTTGCGGCGTCTCCGGCAGTGGTGCGTTGCGATCCCAGTGGTTCATCACCTCCATGCCGAGCCACCGCGCCTTCATGGCGTAGTAGCGGTGCGACAGGCGCGGATAGGCCTCGCGCACCGCGGCGGCGAGCGCATCGACCACGCCGCGCTCGACACGGTTGGCGAGATGGCGTGAATCCGCGATGTCCTCGAAGCCGCGCCAGCGGTCGGATATTTCCTTGTCCTTGGCCAGCGTGTTGGTGATCAGCGTGAAGGTGCGCAAATTCTTGCGGAAGGTCGCGGCCAGCGCCTCGGCGGCGCGGCGGCGCACCTCGCCGTCGGCATCCTGCAAACGGTTGAGCGCCGGCTCCAGTGTCAATTCCTCGCCATCGATGTCGAAGCGAAGGTCGGTCATCGTCTCGTCGAACAGGCGGTTCCAGGCGCCGCGTCCAGTGATCGACTTCTCATGGAAAAGCTGCTCGACTCGATCCTCGAGCTGGTAGGGCTTGTCCATGCGCAGGTCGAGCACCCAGGGCCGGTAGTGGCCGAAAGCGGGATCGCCGGCGAGCGCGCTTTCGATCGCGGCGTCATCGATCAGGTTCAGTTCGAGCGCGAAGAACAGAAGATGCGCACTGGCGTCGGTCATCCTCTCCTGGATGTCGCCATAGAGCTTGGCGCGCTGGGGGTCGGCGGTGTTGCCGGCGTAGACCAGGCCGGCATAGGAGACGATGCGCCCGATCAGTTCCTCCAGCGCCTCGTAGGCCACCAGTGCCTCGCCCAGCTTGCCGGCGTTGCCGCGCCCGGCCTCGGCCGCGAGCGTACCCTTCCAGCGGGTCTCGAAAGCGATCGCGTCGGCGGCGGCCCTGGCGATGTCACGCTTCAGTTCCGGGGCTTCCATGCCGGCATAGAGGTCGGCAAGGTTCCATTCCGGCAGATCGCCAAGCTCGGCCGCGCCCTGACCGGACGCTGGTGCCGCAAGCCGCCGACCAAACATCATGCGCATCGACATACCTTCTGTGAATCACGGGGTCAGAATCAAGTGGCCAGAATCGGGGAGAATGGAGAAGCCGGTCAAATCCTAAGGAATTCGTTCACCGGGTTTTTTGAAACCTTGTTTAGAACCCTGTGCCAAGATGATCCATGGGGATTTCGGGCGCGGGCAAATCAAGACAGTCATGACAGGTTCCATACTCATAGTCGATGACGATCCCGTGCAGCGCCGGCTGCTCGAGGCCGCGGTGACGCGCTTCGGCCACCCGGCGATCGTCGTCGACGGCGGTGCCGCCGGCCTCGAAGTGCTCGACGGGCCAACGGCCCGCGACGTTTCGGTGGTGATCCTCGATCTGGTCATGCCCGGCCTCGACGGCATCGGCGTGCTGCAGGCGATGCGTGAACGCGACATCACCGTCCCGGTCATCGTCCAGACCGCCCAGGGCGGCATCGAAACCGTTGTGTCGGCGATGCGCCATGGCGCCTTCGATTTCGTCGTCAAGCCGGCCTCGCCCGACAGGTTGCAGGCGTCGATCGCCAACGCGCTCAAGGTCGAAGCGGTCGAGGGCGAGGTCAAGCGCACATCGCGCAGGCGCGGCGGACTGCTGACCTTCAGGGACATGATCACCCACAGCCCGGCCATGGACAGGGTGATACGGCTTGGCCAGAAAGCGGCCGCCTCCAACATCCCGATCCTGATCGAAGGCGAATCCGGCGTCGGCAAGGAGCTGGTGGCACGCGCCATCCAGGGCAGCGGCGACCGCCGCTCGAAGCCTTTCGTCACCGTCAATTGCGGCGCCATCCCCGACAATCTGGTCGAATCGATCCTGTTCGGCCACGAGAAGGGCTCGTTCACCGGCGCCACCGACAAGCACACCGGCAAGTTCGTCGAAGCGCATACGGGCACGCTCTTCCTCGACGAGATCGGCGACTTGCCACTCGACGTCCAGGTCAAGCTGTTGCGCGCCGTGCAGGAGGGCGAGGTCGATCCGGTCGGCGGCCGCTCGACCGTCAAGGTCGACATAAGGCTGATTTCGGCGACGCACCGCAACCTCCTGCAGCAGGTCAAGGACGGCAAGTTCCGCGAGGATCTGTTCTACCGGCTGAATGTCTATCCGATCTTCGTGCCGCCGCTGCGCGACCGCCGCGACGACATTCCGCACCTGGTCACGCATTTCATGGAGAAGGTGGCACCGGCCGACCCGCGCCATCGCCTGCAAGGCATTTCGACGCCGGCACTTGCCGTGCTGCAGGCCTATGACTGGCCCGGCAACATCCGGCAGCTGGAGAACGCCGTCTTCCGCGCTTCGGTGCTGTGTGAAGGCGACGTGCTCGATGTCGATGATTTTCCACAGATCCGGGCGCAGGTCGAAGGTACCGTCAATCTCGAAACGGATGTCGCCACGCCACCGCCGCTGGAACCTCGCGACGATGATATCCTGGCCGGCGAGGCAGCCTCGATGGCCGAGGCCGAACTGCCCCCCCGGCTTCAGCCTCGCTTCGGCACCCTGCGGGCGCTCGATGAACGCGGCAATGTGCGGGCGCTCGCCGACGTCGAACTCGAGATGATCAAGCTTGCCATCGACCATTACAACGGCCAGATGAGCGAAGTCGCGCGCCGCCTCGGCATCGGCCGTTCGACGCTTTACCGCAAGCTCAAGGAATACGGCATCGACCCGGAGACCGGCCGCGTGGAACGGCTGGCGTCCTAAATCGCATCGCGCCGAACCGGATAGCCGCCGCGTGTCAGGCCATGTTCCCGTGCATGTCATTCGCCCCGAAACCGAGGCCACGTTTGGGCAACATGCATCGGACGCAAGGCCGGGACCAGCTTGCGATGCCAGAGTTTGTCCCGCTGTCAGCGGGGTTCGGCCGGAATATGGCAAGCCCGTGGACAGCTCTGTTCACGCATTAAGGCTAATGGTAACAGATCGTGTTCTGTCAAAAGCCGGAATCCTGATCTAAACCAGCGGTTTACCAAGAAACCTTGTGAACAATTTTTGACGGGATATCGCCATGGTGTTACCGCATTTCGGCTTCAATAAGCGATGATTAACCATTAGGATTGATATTCGGATGTGAAAACCACACGTCCGTTTGGGCAAATCCGGGGACAAACGGCAGCCTGCAAGGCCTTTTGATTTGAACAGAATCGAACGACTCACAAACGGGCGGCATCATCATCTGAGCGTCTGGCCGAGATGGCTGGCAGCGGTGATTGTCGCTTTTGGTTTTGTTGCCGCGGCCGCCACCGGCGCCCAGGCCGAAGTTCGTTCGCTGAAGCTCTACCACCTCCACACGCACGAGAAGGCGGAGATCGTCTACAAGCGCAATGGCCGCTACGATCCGGAGGGCCTGAGGAAGATCAACATCATCCTGCGCGACTGGCGCCGCAACGAGCCGACCAAGATGGATCCGCGCCTGCTGGACCTGGTCTGGGAGGCATATCGCGAAAGCGGCGCCACCGACTATATCCAGGTCGTCTGCGGCTACCGTTCCCCGTCGACCAACTCGATGCTGCGCAGCCGCAGCCGCGGTGTCGCCGAGAAGAGCCAGCACATGCTCGGCAAGGCGATGGATTTCTACATTCCCGGCGTGCCGCTGAAGAAGCTGCGCAACATCGGCCTGAAGATGCAGGGCGGCGGCGTCGGCTACTATCCGACCTCCGGTTCGCCGTTCGTCCATATGGATGTCGGCAATGTGCGCCACTGGCCCGGCATCAGCCGGCAGGAACTGGTCAGCCTGTTCCCCAACGGCAAGACCCTGCATGTGCCGAGCGACGGCCGGCCGCTGCCGGGCTATGAGCAGGCAATGGCCGCCTACAAGGCGCGCAAGGGTGCCGGTACGCCCAATGTCGAGCTTGCGAGCGCCGGCGGCAGCGGCAAGAAGTCCGGTGGCTTCCTCTCCGCCTTCTTCGGCGGTGGCGGCGACGATGAAGCCGACGACAGCGCCGACGTCGAGACCGCTTCGGCTGCCCCTGCGCCCAAGCCTAGAAACCTGAAGCCGGCCGCGACCGCCAAGAGCAGCAACCTGCCGGGCATCGCCATCGTCGCGCCCGAGAACGCGCAGCGCGCCAACATCCCGCAGATTGCCGACGAGCAGGCTCCGGAACCGGTGAAGGACACGCCGGAAACGATCATCGCCGCGCTGCCGGCCAAGGAGATTCCGCTGCCCGATTTCGCGCCGCGGCCGAAGGCCGATGTCGGTGCGCAGCCTGAGAATGTTCCGTTCGCCATGGCGGACGCGACTGCGACCACCGAACAGGCCGTGGCGACCGCGCAGGCGCCGGCGAACATGCCGTTCAGCAAGGCTGATCCCACCACTGTGACGGCGGCGGCCGCGGCGGCCGATCCGGCGCAGGTTGCCGTCAACAACATCCCCTTGCCGACGTGGCGTCCCGAACGCACGCTTCCGGCCGATCTCGCACCGCCGCCCAGCAAGGATGTGCTGATGGCGCTGGCGGATACGGCCGAACAGGGCAAGACCGCGTCCGATGCGTTCTCGGTGCTGCCGACGGCGCGTCCCGAGCCGGCCAAGCCGGACGCCGTCAAGGCCGTGCTGGACGAGGCCAATGCCCAGGTCGGCAATGCCGACGAATACAAGGTTGCGTCGCTGTCGGAAGAACCGCGCTCGGCCTTCAACGATCCATCAGGTGTCGATGCCGCATCGCCACGCCAGGCGGTTGCCGCCCGCCCGGCCGGTTCCGATCCGGCCGCCGCGATCGGCGCCGGCGTGAAGACGACCCGCAAGGAAGCCAGGGCCACCGCCCGTGACCAGAAGCCCGGCCCCAGGGCCATGGTGGTCGCAGCAGCGCCCCAGGCCGCCCGTTGGGCGCTGACCAGCGGCGAGAACGTCGCCACCGCTTCGAGTGCGACGACGGCGCCGGGCTACGCCTACAACATCGTGCATACGCCGCCGAGCGAGGTCTATACGGCCGGCTTCCAGCCGAGCAACCAGGTGGCCGACGCCAACCGGTTCACGGGCAACGCTGTCAAGTTCATGTCGGTGGCCCGCTTCCAGACGAAATAGCCTGCTGGCCAGACGAGACAAAGCCGCGC
This sequence comes from Mesorhizobium sp. 113-3-9, assembly GCF_016756515.1. NCBI lineage: Bacteria > Pseudomonadati > Pseudomonadota > Alphaproteobacteria > Hyphomicrobiales > Phyllobacteriaceae > Mesorhizobium > Mesorhizobium sp. 113-3-9. The sequence continues at coordinate 2,281,110 of NZ_AP023246.1, forward strand.
CGGGCGACCAGCGCGGCTTTTTGCTGTCCGGGCGTGATGCGTGAGGCGCGAACCCCGCGGATCACGCGCGGCTGAACTTCTCGTGAGGCCGGAACGGCCTGGCTGTTTGCGGGTTAGCATGGGTACGTTCCAACCCTGGGGATATTCATGAAGAAAATTCTACTGGCATCCGTTCTGGCATTGGTTGCAGCATCTGCCGCGATCGTTCCATCGCAAGCCGAAACCGTGATCATCAAGAATGGCAAGCATCACTGCAGGACCAAGCTGGTCACGCATTGGGTGCACCATCACAGGGTGACCGAGAAGGTCAAGGTCTGCCGCTGATCCGGAACCGCTGGGATCCGGGAGAATTGGCCCGGTCGACGAGAGTCGGCCGGGCTTTTCATGTGCCAGCTGACGCAGCGCTTACGCTTGGTTCCGAGCGCTTTAGTCGATTTCCATCGTGGCTGCTTCGCCCCTGGCCAGAAGCCGCGCTGCGTCGCGCGCCGGCGGTAATCCGAAATGGCGCGCATATTCCCGGCTGAACTGGGAAGCGCTTTCATAGCCGACGGCAAAGGCGACACGCGTGGCGCTGCCCGGCTCCGCGATCAGCAGATGACGAGCCTCCAGCAGACGCACCTGCTTCTGATACTGGATCGGGCTCATGGCGGTCGCCGCCTTGAAATGGCGATGGAACGAGGCATTGCTCATATGCGCCAGTTCGGCCAGCTCCGTCACATCGATGGGTTCGTTGTAGTGTGCTCGTATCCAGGCGGTGGCGCGGCGTATCTGTGACAGGCGGCCATCAGCGTGCGCGAGCTGCCGCAACTTCGCCCCTTGCGGACCTTGCAGCAAGCGGAATGCGATCTCGCGCTCGAGCATGGGCGCGAGCACGGGGATTTCGGTTGGGCGGTCGAGCAGCCGCAGCATGCGGCGCCATGCATCGAGCAGTTCGTCATCGGCCCGGTTGGTCACGAAGCCGTCGCCGTCGACCGCCGGCTTGTGGTCGATGATCAGGGCGGCGATCAGACCGACATCGAGAGCGAAGGCGATGGCCGTGTAGGGACGGGCGCTGCTCGCCTCGATCAGTTGGCTGGTGGCCGGCGTCTCCACCGCATAGATGAAATAGCTGCCGGCGCCATAGCGAAGCGTGCGGTCGCCGATCAGTACCGTCTTGGTCCCCTGCAGCACGAACAGCGCCGTCGGTTGGCAAAGCTCGGGCAGCGGCGGGGTCGCAACCTCGCTGCGGCCGATCGTGACGCGCGGGATCGCCGTTTTCGTGCGCCGCCCATGCGCATGGCGGCCGGCGATGCCGATCAATTCCTGCAAAACCTCTTCCATTCTTCAGCATTGCCGATCCGGGCGGCCCGCGCAACTGGTTGAGAGGATTAGGCAAGAGGACGCGAGTATCCGGCGCGCGAAACCGGCCGAGGCACGTCATCTCTAGGTCACCAAAGAAGGAGACATCGATATGACGACGCAGAGGAATGCGCTGGTCACCGGCGCCAACAAGGGTATCGGCCTCGAGACCGCTCGCCGGCTGGCGACAAAAGGGTTCAAGGTCTGGCTCGGCGCCCGCGATGCCGGGCGCGGGGAGGCCGCGGCGAAGGCGCTGCGCAACGACGGGCTCGACGTCGAATGGCTCGAGCTGGACGTCGCCAGCGACGACAGCGTGGCGGCCGCGGCCAAGGCCCTGACAGCACAGCTATCCAGCCTCGACGCGCTGGTAAACAATGCCGGCATTGCCCCCGGCTATGTCGACGCGCTGGGACCGGACGGCCGCTACGAACGGCCCCCGAGCCGCGAGGATGTCGCCGATATGAAGGCCACCTATGACGTCAACGTCTTCGGCCCGGTTCGCGTCACCCAGGCATTCCTGCCGCTGCTCTTGGCATCGCCCGCCGCCCGCATCGTCATGGTCAGCAGCTCTCTCGGCTCGATCGCGCGCGCCGCCGGCAACAGTCAGTCGCCCAATGTCATGGGTTATGGCAGCTCGAAAACAGCGCTCAATGCCATCACCGTGGCCTTCGCCCGGGAGCTCTCGCCGCGCGGCATCATGGTCAACGCCGCCGCTCCGGGCTACACCGCGACGGACCTCAATGCGCATAGCGGCGGGCGTACGGTGCAGCAGGCTGCCGGGATCATCGTGCAATTGGCGACGCTGCAGGCGGGCGGGCCCACCGGTGGGTATTTCGATGAGAACGGTCCGCTGCCCTGGTGATCGGTTATTTCCTGAGCTTGCTCGCTTCACGTGCAAGCGCTTCGATCTCGTCCCACTTGCCCGCCTTGACCATGTCGTCGGGCGCGACCCAGGAGCCGCCGACGCAGATGACATTGGGCAGGCTGAGATAATCGGCGGCATTCTTGCCGGTGATGCCGCCGGTCGGGCAGAATTTGACGTCGGCGAGCGGCGAGGCGAAGGCCTTCAGCGAAGCGATGCCGCCGGACTGCTCGGCCGGGAAGAATTTCAGGAAGCGCAGGCCAGCCTCGCGCGCGGCCATGATCTCGCCGGGCGTGATGGCGCCGGGCAGCAACGGGACGGCGCTGTCTTTCGCCGCGGCCAGAAGCTGGCTGGTGATGCCGGGGCTGACAATGAATTTCGATCCAGCCGCCGCCGCTTCACCGAACTGGCGGGCGTCGAGAATGGTGCCGGCGCCGACAATGGCGTCCTCGACTTCGGCCGCAACGCGGCGGATCGCTTCCAACGCATCGGCGGTCCTCAGAGTGATCTCGATCGCCGGCAGGCCGCCACGTGCCAGGGCGCGGGCCAGCGGCACCGCATCGGCAACATTGGCGATCTTCAGCACCGGTATGACCGGCTGGCCATTGAGGAGCGACAGGAGTTGTTCGGTCTTGCTGGGCATCTGTCTCTCCGTATCCTAAGCGCGTCGCATGAATCCGTCTCGGCGTAGCGCGCTCCTGGTTCATTTCAACCGATTAGCAGACGGGTGTTTGCCTGTCCACGAAACCGGTCGCGTCGCGATGTCACGCGCTGTCGGACAGCTTATCGGCTCTTCCCCGACAGGGCCATGACAGGCGCCAAAGCCCGTTTCACCTTGAAACAGCATTTACGAGCGTCTAGTTGCTCTGGCAATGACACCGTCCACACCATCCCACCCCGTCCGCGTCGCCGCGCTCTACCGGTTTGCCCGGCTCGATGCCTTTGACGAACTGCGCGCGCCGCTCGCCGCCTTCTGCTGCGGCCGGGGCATCAAGGGCACGCTGCTCCTGGCGCATGAAGGCATCAACGGCACGGTCGCGGGCAGCGAAGCAGCGATCGCCGAACTGATCGATCATATCGAAGCCATCGACGGGCTGGCGGGCCTCGAGGTCAAGTATAGCGGCGCCGCGGAAATGCCCTTCCACCGCATGAAGGTGCGGCTGAAGCGCGAGATCGTCACCATGGGCATCGAGACCATCGACCCGGCGACGAGCGCCGGCACCTATGTGGCACCGGCGGATTGGAACGCGCTGATTTCCGAGCCCGACACGATCGTCATCGACACGCGCAACGCCTACGAGGTTTCGATCGGCACCTTCAAGGGCGCGGTCGATCCGGCGACCGCGAGCTTTCGCGAATTCCCGGCCTGGGTGGAAGCGCATCGAGCCGAGCTCGAAGGCCGCAAGGTGGCGATGTTCTGCACCGGCGGCATTCGCTGCGAAAAGGCGACGGCCTATGTCAAGTCGCTCGGCTTCGAGGACGTGTTCCACCTCAAGGGCGGCATTCTCAAATATCTCGAGGAGGTTCCGGCCGAGCAGAGCCTTTGGCAAGGCGAGTGCTTCGTCTTCGACGAGCGGGTTTCCGTTTCGCACGGCCTCGCCGAGGGAGACGCCGAACTCTGCCGTGCTTGCCGCCATCCGCTGACGGCAAGCGAGCTGGCGTCGCCGAAATATGCGGCCGGTGTCTCGTGCCCGCATTGCTTCGATGCCCGGTCGGACGAGGACCGTCAGCGTTATGCCGAGCGCCAGCGGCAGGTCGAGCTTGCCGAGGTGCGGGGCAAGGGGCCGCATATCGGGTCCTGAATGAGGCTCCGGAGCCGCGGCAAAGCGGCGGCCTGTCATTGCAATGTCAAGTCCCGGGACCTACGTCTTCGGCGTTCGAAACCTGCCCGTTCGGCCGGGCACATGCTGGAGGCACTGAATGTTCGATCCCAAGAAGCTTCTCGACGATCTGCTCGGCTCGCAAATTCCCGGCACCAGCGGCACCGTCCGCGACAAGGCTGGCCAGGCCGTGCAGATGGCCAAGGACAATCCGCTTGCGGCCGGCGCGCTCGCGGCCGTGCTGCTTGGAACCGGCGCCGGTCGTCAGGTGACAGGCACGGCGGTAAGGCTCGGTGGCCTGGCCGCGATCGGCGGTCTCGCCTACAAGGCCTACCAGAACTACAAGGCCGGCAATGCTCCGGAGCAGGCGCCCGCGGCCGGCGAACCGGAATTGCTGCCGCCGCCCAAGGACACCGCCTTCCACCCTTCGCAGGCGCCGCAAGGCGAGGATGAGTTCACGCTGACGCTGGTCCGCGCGATGATCTCGGCGGCCAAGGCCGACGGCCATGTCGACGACGAGGAGCGCAAGAAGATCGCCGGCAAGCTCAGCCTTGCGGGGATCGGCACCGATGCCGAGAAATTCCTGATGGCGGAGCTGGAAAGCCCGCTCGACCTCGACACGCTGGTCGCGGGTGCCCAGACCGACGCGCAGAAGCTCGAACTCTACACCGCATCGCGGCTCACCATCGATCCCGATACACGCGCCGAGCGCGGCTATCTCGACCTGCTGGCCGGCCGGCTCGGTTTGCCGGACGCGCTGGTCGACCATGTCGAGGCGACGGTTTCGGCGGCCAAGGTTCCGGCTGGCAAGGCAGGCACCTCGCCCAACCCGCGCTGGTAGGCCAAAACGGCACAGAGAGCCGTTTACCTTTCGTTAACTCAGGAAGCGCATGATTCTACATAGTCGGATCGGCTTTTCCTCCTCCCAAGCCCGGTTCAGATCAGGGCGGTCGCCAATGACCGCCCTTTTTGTCGGCCCCTGCCGGGCTTTCTCCGAAAACGGATTCCACTTTTTCAAGGGCATGCCCTGGCGGCCGCGCTTGCCATCGCTGCCGTCATTTGCGATGCCTTCTGCCGAGCAAAATCCCTGAAAATCAGGCACGCGCGGCGCGGCCGGAGGATATCTGTCATGACCGAGCAAAAAACCGCCATCGTCACCGGCGCCGGGACGGGTATCGGCAAGAGCGTTGCCACGGCGCTGCTCAAGACCGGCTGGAACACCGTGTTCTGCGGACGCCGCAAGTCGGTGCTGGATGCCGCCATCGCCGAGGCCGGCCGGACCGAGGCCAGGGCTTTGGCGGTCGCCTGCGACATCAGCAAGGCCGGCGAGGTCGACGATCTGTTCGAGACGGTGGCGGAGGCCTTCGGCCGTGTCGACCTGCTCTTCAACAATGCCGGCATGGGTTACAAGTCGACGCCGATCGACGAGATCCCGGTCGAGGTCTGGAATGATATCGTCGGCGTCAATCTCACCGGTTCGTTCCTGTGCGCCCGCGCCGCCTTCGGCGCCATGCGCAAGCAGCGGCCGATGGGCGGCCGCATCATCAACAACGGCTCTGTGTCAGCCTATGCGCCGCGCCCGGGCTCGGTGCCCTATACGGCGACCAAGCATGCCATCACAGGACTGACGAAGACGCTGGCGCTCGACGGGCGACCCTATGACGTCGCTTGCGGCCAGATCGACATCGGCAACGCGCTGACCGACATGGCGCAGCCGATGACCGTCGGCGTGCCGCAGGCCAACGGCTCCATCGCCGCCGAAGCGGTGATGGACGTCCAGCGCGTCGCCGACGCCGTCGTGCACATGGCGAGCCTGCCGCTCGACGCCAATGTGCTGTTCATGACCGTGATGGCGACCAAGATGCCGTTCGTCGGGCGTGGTTGAGCGGCGGGCACCGGCAGGGCTTTCGCCGCTTCATTTTCCCGCCAGCGGTACGCCGGGCTTGAAGAGCAGAATGGGCCTGATCTCGTAGACGGCGGTCGGATTGACGCGGCGAAGGTCGCGGGCGATGGCGATTGCCTCGTCCCGCGTGGCGCAGTCGACGACATAGAGGCCGAGCAACTGTTCCTTGGTTTCGGCGAACGGGCCGTCGATGATCACGCCGTCGCCAGGGCCGCGCAAGGTGCAGGCATCCTGTGTCGCTCCCAGACGCGCGGACGGTCCAAGCGTGCCTTCCTCATGAAGCCGGGTGTTGATCTTGAACAGCTCGGCCATCAGCGCCGCATCTTCTTGCGGCGTCAGCGCCTTGATTGCGTCTTCCACGTGATAGGCAAGGATTGCATAAAACATCTAGGGCATCCCGGTTCGATCCTGATCTCAGGACCGTAACCGTTCCCGACATGGACGCACAGTCTTGGCCGTGAGCCTCCGGACGGATCATGACATCGACATGGCGGCCGGCCGCAAACCATCCGAAAATGGCTCCGGCCTGCTTTGAGGCCTACTTGGCCAGGAACGCCCCGATCCGCTCCAGCGCGCGCAAGATGTTCTCCTCGGAATTGGCGTAGGAGAGCCTGACATAGCCTTCGCCGAGAATGCCGAAATCGGGGCCGCCGATCAGCGCCACGCCGGCGTCGTCGAGCAAAGCGGAGGCGAGCTTCTTTGCCTTCCAGCCGGTCTTCGACACGTTGGGGAAGGCGTAGAATGCGCCCTTGGGCGTGATGCAGGAAATGTTTGGCAGAGCGTTCAGTCCCTCGACCACGACCTTCCTGCGGCGGTCGAAGGCGCGCATCATGGTGTCGACGTCGTCCTGCGGGCTGTCGATGGCGGCGATGCCGGCGAACTGGCTCGGCGCGTTGACGCAGGACCAGCAATTGACCGCCAGCTTGCGCACCTTGTCGTAGAGATGCGCGCCCTTGTCGCCGTTCGGCCAGATCGACCAGCCCATGCGCCACCCGGTCATCGCCCATGTCTTGGACCAGCCATTGAGCACGATCAGCCGATCGCGGATCTCGGGATAGCCGAGCAGCGAGCAATGCGTCTCGCCGTCATAGGTCATGACGTCGTAGATCTCGTCGGAGAGGATCGCGACATCAGGATGCTTCTCCAGTCCCTTGACCAGCTTTTCGATCTCGGCACGCGGCGTGACGCCGCCGGTCGGGTTGGCCGGCGAGTTGAGGATCAAGAGCCTGGTCTTCGGGGTGATCAGCGCCAGCGTTTCTTCCGCCGAGAAGGCAAAGCCGTTTTCCTCGCGCATCGGCACGGGAATGGGGGCGGCACCGGTGAATTCGATCATCGAGCGGTAAATGGGAAAACCGGGATCCGGATAGAGGATCTCCGCGCCGGGTTCGCCGAACATCAGGATGGCGGCGAACATGGTCGGCTTGCCGCCGGGCAGGATCATCACCGTCTCGGGCGAGACCTCGACGCCCGTGGTGGTCAGCGTGCGGCGAACCACCGCTTCGCGCGTTGCCAGAAGCCCGTTGGCGGGTGTGTAGCCGTGATGGCCGTCACGCAGTGCCTTGATCGCAGCCTCGACGATATGCTGTGGCGTCTTGAAGTCCGGCTGGCCGATGCCGAGATTGACGATGTCGCGGCCCTGTTGGGTAAGTGCGGTCGCCCTCGCGAGCACCGCGAAGGCATTTTCCTCGCCGAGACGGTCGAAGGCCGAAATCGTGTGGAGCATTTTTCCCGTCCATGTGGTTCTTGCTGTGAGGTCGTGTTTTTGTGAGCTTCGGCCCGCAAAAGTCAAACGGATTGGAGTCTTCGGTGTCGGAAAATCTCGCGAATTGGCAGCCACGCCCGCGTCCGGAGCGCAAGGCGATCGACGGTCGCTATGTCCGGCTTGAACCGCTGAGCGCCGCAAGGCACGGTGATGGGCTCTATGAGGCGTCTTCCGTGTCCGATGTCGACGGCCGCTTCGCCTGGCTGCCCGACTATCCGCCGGAAACCCGCGCAGCCTTCCAGCCATGGCTGGATAAGGTCGAGGCCAGCGAGGACCCGCTGTTCTTTGCCGTCATCGACAAGGCCAGCGGCAAGGTCGCCGGACGCCAGACATTGATGCGCATCGATCCCGCTTACGGGGTCATCGAGATCGGCAACATCTATTGGGGGCCGCTGATCTCGCGCAAGCCGGGCGCGACGGAAGCGCAGTTCCTGTTCATGAAATACGTCTTCGACGATCTTGGCTATCGCCGCTACGAATGGAAATGCAACAACCGCAACGAACCGTCGAAGCGCGCCGCGGAGCGGTTCGGCTTCAAGTTCGAGGGCATTTTCCGCCAGCACCTCATCGTCAAGGGTGAAAACCGCGACACCGCATGGTATTCGATCATCGACAAGGAATGGCCGGCCCTTCGCAAGGCCTATGAGGCGTGGCTCGATCCGGCCAATTTCGATGGCGACGGCCAGCAGAAGCGGCGGCTCGAGGATTTTCGCTCGGCGTTCGGGGCGTGAGCTGATTTCGGGGCTCAACGGGAGTTTGCCATTTGGCGCATACCCATTCCCACGACCACGGCGGCCATGATCATGGCGGTGCCGGTCACGTGCATGGCTCTACCGACAAGAAGCGTGTGCTGGTCGCGGCCTGCCTGACGGCAGGGTTCATGGTGGCGGAAGCGCTTGGCGGCCTCTTCACCGGGTCGCTGGCGCTGCTGGCCGATGCCGGCCACATGCTTGCCGACGCCATCGCGCTTGGCCTTGCCTGGTATGCCTTCCATCTTGCGGGGCGGCCGGCGACCGGCCAACTCACCTACGGTTTCGGCCGGGTCAAGACCCTGGTGGCCTACACCAACGGCATCGCCATCTTCGTCATCGCGCTGTGGATCGTCTACGAGGCATGGAGGCGCCTGCAAATGCCTGCGCCGGTGCTGGGCGGCCCAATGCTGGTGGTGGCGATCCTTGGCCTCCTGGTCAATATCGCCTCCTTCCTGGTGCTGCATGGCGGCGACCGCGAGAGCCTCAACATGCGCGGCGCCATCCTGCATGTAATGGGCGACCTGCTCGGCTCGGCGGCGGCAATCGTGGCGGCATTGGTGATCCTGGCGACCGGCTGGACGCCGATCGACCCGATCCTGTCGGTGCTGGTCTCGCTGCTGATCCTGTCGACGGCATGGTCGCTGATGCGCGCCGCAGCGCACGTGCTGCTGGAGGGCGTGCCGCCAAGCCTCGACCGGGATCTCATCGCCAGTGATCTCGCGGTAACGGTGAAAGGCGTGCGCGAAGTGCACCATATGCATATCTGGTCCATCGACGGCTCAAGCAACATGGCCACACTGCATGCCTGCCTCGACGAGGGCGTCGACGCGCATCAGGCGGTCAGCACCATAAAGAAGCGGCTTGCCAGCGAGCACGGCATCAGCCATGCCACCGTGGAACCGGAATTCGGCCAATGCGCCGACGAGGGCGATGACCACGATCATGGGCACGATGCGGCCCCGCATCACGACCACCACCACTAGGTTCGATCCGTTGATATCGATCGGCCTTGCCTCAGGAGTTCCATAGCTTTGAAAGCCAGCCCGACGAACGCCTGCTGTCCCGGTGCAGCATGATGGACCGCGACACCAGGAACGCGGCTATTGCCGCGCTGTGGATCATGCTTCTGTTCGGCATCGCGGCCTTCTACCTGCCGACTGTGATGCTGGCACTCGGCAGTTTTTCGACCGTGCTGGCCGGCATCTTCGGCATCGTTTTCGTGCTGGCGTTTTTCCTCGTGTTCTGGCTGCGCGCGCGCAGCCAGCGCAAAAATCAGGGCAAGTAAGGGATATCTGACATGCGCATTCTGATCACCGGCGCCGCGGGCATGGTCGGCCGCAAGCTCATCGCCAGGCTGGCCAAGGACGGCACGCTGCGCGGCAAAAAGATCACCGCGCTCGATTTGCATGACATCGTGCCACCGCAGGCCCCGGCCATGGATGGCGTGAGCATCGACACCCATACCGGCGACCTTGCAGAAGCGGGCGCCGCCGAGAGCTTGGTGGCGTCGCGGCCGGATGTCATTTTCCATCTCGCCGGCATCGTGTCGGGCGAGGCGGAATCGAATTTCGATCTTGGCTACCGCGTCAATCTCGACGGTACGCGCGCCCTGTTCGATGCCGTCCGCCTGGCGGGTTTTGCGCCGCGCGTCGTCTTTACCTCGTCGATCGCGGTGTTCGGCGCGCCGTTCCCGGATGTCATCCCCGATGAGTTCCATCCGACGCCGCTGACCTCCTATGGAACGCAGAAGCAGATGAGCGAGGCGCTGCTGGCCGATTATTCCAGGCGCGGCTTCTTCGACGGTATCGGGATCCGGCTGCCGACGATCTGCGTGCGGCCCGGCAAGCCGAACAAGGCGGCCTCTGGCTTCTTCTCCGGCATCATCCGCGAGCCGTTGAGTGGCCAGGAGGCGATCCTGCCGGTGCCGCGCTCGGTCGTGCACACCCATGCCAGCCCGCGCTCGGCGGTGAACTTCCTGATCCATGCGGCCGAGATCGACGGTGCCGCCGTCGGGCCGCGCCGCAACCTTACGATGCCTGGCGTCGCCGTTACCGTCGGCGAGCAGATCGAGGCGCTGGAGCGCATCGCCGGGCCGAAGACGGCAGGCCTGATCCGCGAGGTGCCAGACGAGACGATCTGGGCGATCGTCAAGGGTTGGCCGACCCGCTTCGAGGCAAGACGCTCACGAGAACTCGGCTTCAGCGCCGAGAAGAGTTTTGACGAGATCATTCGCGCGCATATCGAGGATGAACTGGGCGGCAAGGTGTATTGATATTCAGGTGATGCCGGCCTGCGAACGGCTGATACCTGCGCTTCCCCGTTCTACTGCGTCGCAGTAGAACTGTGCTCACGTACTTTGAGTACGCTCCGCTCCGGTTCTCGGTACCAACCGTTCTCGGCACGGCCTGACCTGAATCTCAACACACCCTTCGGGTGCTACTGGTCAAACGCTGCCGGTTAAGCTCGCCGACAAAAGCAGCAATCCGAACAGGAAGACAAAGGCGGCGCCGCCGATCTCGACGATCGAGTGGATGCGGTTGCCCATGCGGCCGTCGCCGGCGAAATACACCGCCCAGTTCTTGGCGGTCACGGCAAGCGTCGCCAACGCCGAGACGGTGATGGCGGTGCCCAGCGACATGGCCAGCACCGACAGCAGGCCGCCCAGCCAGAGCCCGTTGAGCAGCGCGAAGCTGAGCACGATCAGCGCGCCGGAGCAGGGGCGGATGCCGACTGCCGCCACCGCCGACCAGGCGGTGCGCCAGTCGAAGCGATCGCCCGACAGCAGCGCCGGATCGGGCGCATGCGAGTGGCCGCAGGTTTCGCAGACCTCGCCCGCCGCATGGTCGTGATGTCCATGATCGTGTGTGCCGTGATCATGATGGTGGTCATCCGCGCCATGGCCGTGATGGTCGTGCGAATGGTCATGAACATGGTTGTGATCGTCATGCACCTGCAGCGCGTGCGAACGGGCATGCGCCGAATGGCTGTGCGCGGCATGCGAATGGCCGGCGTGGGAATGACCGGCATGCGAATGGCCGGCATGGGAGTGGCTCCCATGGGAATGGCCCGCATGAGCCGCGGAAAGACTGTAGGCAGGTGCTCGGCCGAACAGGCGCAGGATGGAAGGGCCGAGCTTGCGCCACAACAGCCAGGCGCCGAACAGGGTAACCAGGGCAAAGCTCATGATCTCCATGAACCAGGCCGCGTCTGTCATCGAGATGGTGGTGCCGCGCAGGACGAAATAGGCGAGCAGCATGACCACGATCGCCGTCAGGCCCTGCAGCAGGGCCGAGACGAAGGACAACAGGATGCCGCGCCGCAGCGCCACTTCATTGGCGACCATGTAGGACGAGATCACCGCCTTGCCGTGGCCGGGGCCGGCGGCATGGAAAATGCCATAGGCGAAGGACAGGCCGATCAGGATCCAGATTTTGCTGCCATCCTGGCGCATAGCCTTCATGGCGCCGGCAAGAGCGCGGTAGAATTCCTGCTGCCGCAGGTTGATCCACATCAGGATGTGGGCGAACGGACCGGTGGTCGGCGCCATACCGTCATTGACGCCGATGCCGAGTGAACTCTGGGCGTGCGCGGCGTTGGCGAAATGCATCGCGGCAAAGGTGAGGGCCAACAGGCCGAATGCCAAACGCAGGGACGGTTTCGTCACCGGCTTCATCCTTCTGGCTGACAGGTCAGTTCGAGCTTGGTGGCAAAGATCTTGCTCATGTCGGTGCCTGTCGGGTCGTTGAAGAAGGCATCCGTCAGTGTCTTCTGGTTTTCCTTGATGGCCTCATCCGGATCCGGACGGATCACCTTGCTGGTGCAATTCGACGGCAGGCCCTCGACCGTGATGTTGGAATCCTCGGTGAAGTCGATCGCCGTGTAGAAAGTCGGATCATAGACGCCGATGTCGATCGTGCCGGTCAGCTTGATCGGCGCCTTGGGTTCGGACTCGAACAGGATGATCAGCTGGTCGTTGTCGAAATTGGCCATCAGGTGTGGAGGCGGCACCATCGTCACGTCCTTGCCGTTCTGCGTGACGAGCTGGAAATAGTTGAATTCGGCCAGAGAGGCATGGACGGTGTCGGCGACATCCTTCAGCTCCTTGTCGTCAAGCTTCAGGTCCGAGTTTTTGTCGAACTCCATCATGACAGTACTCGAAAACAGGTCGTCGAAGCGCCAGAGATGGCGCAGCGCTTTCACACTTTGGTGATCCGGGGACAGGATCACATCGAGCCGCGCCTCGGCGAAGACGTGCGGATGCACGTAAGCCGGTCCCGTGGCGGCAAAGGTCGCCACCAAGGCCGAAGCCAGTGTGATTGCGTGCCGCTTGAGATGCATTCCCGGTCGCGATTCCCTTGGCTTTGGAGAGGAACCGAAGGTCACCAGAAAGGGGGCGAAATTGGGACCGCCAGTGCGTGTCACCCAAAAGTGCGCAGCGGTTTTGGGACGATGACACGCACCAAGCTCAAAGCGTGTCAGCCAAAAGTGCGCAGCGGTCTTGAGGTAACGACGGGCACGCTGCGAGAATTCGAGGCCGCTCACGCGATCTCACGCGTCCTGAACCACTGCACCAGGAAGTCGACGAAAACGCGGACCTTGGCCGGCAGATAGCGGCGGTGCGGGTAGACGGCGAAGATGCCGCCGCCCGACAGGATTCGGTCATCGAGCGCCGTCACCAGCTGGCCGCTCTTGAGATCGGGAGCGGCGATGAAATCCGGCAAGATGCAAAAGCCAAGTCCGGAAATGGCGGCGGCCCGCGCCGCCATCGGGCTGTTGACCTCGATCGGACCCGACACCGCGACGCTCAGCTGATCGTTGTTGTCGCCCTTGAACGGCCAGTTGTTCAGCCCGCGGCCATTGGTGTCGACGATGCAGGGCATGTGGCCGAGATCCTGCGGCCGCGTCGGCATGCCATGCTTGGCGATCAGTTCGGGAGAGGCGCAGAGTTTTATCGAGAATGGCGCCAGCCGCCTGGCGATCAGCGACGAATTCTCCAGGCGCGAGATGCGCACCGCGAGGTCGAAGCCTTCCTCGACCAGGTCGACGAAGCGGTCGTCGAGCTGGATGTCGAGCACGATGTCGGGGTGCTGCTTGGCGAAGTCGATCAGCGACTGGCCGATCGGCGCATCGGCGAAAGTGCGCGGCGCCGACAATTTGATCCTGCCGCGCACGTCGCCGGAGGATTCGCGCACGGCGTCCGCCAGGCTGTCGACCTCGCGCACGATCTCCGAGGCGCGCCGGTAGTAGGTGTGGCCGGCCTCGGTCATCGAGAACTGGCGCGTGGTGCGGTTGAGCAGCAGCGCGCCGAGTTCGTCTTCCAGTTCGCGCACATATTTCGACAGCAACGCCTTGGAGCGGCCGATCTTGCGCGCCGCCGCCGAAAAGCCCTCGGCCTCGACGACGTCGATGAAGGCGCGCATGCGGGTCAGTGTGTCCATGGTTCAGGCCCTCTTTGCTGCGTCGAGAAGTTTTCGGCCGAGCCGTATCAGGGCAACGTCGCTGCCGGAAGGGCCAAGCAGCGACAGGCCGAACGGTGCGCCGGCGACAGAGCCGATGGGCAAGGTGATCTGTGGAAAGCCTGAGAGCCCGGCCAGACACAGAAGATGCAGGGCTCGCTCGCGATAGGCCTGGAACTGCTCCGGCGTCGAGTCGACATAGGGCGCCGGGCCCGGCACCGTCGGCAGGACGAGGAAGCCGTCCTTGCCGAGCAGGGCGCTCAGTTCGCCGCGAAAGGTCAGCCGGCGCACCTTCTCGGCCTGCGCTGTCCGGTCGTCGACGGCGCGGCCGAAGCCGAAGCGCTCCTCGACGCCGGGGCCAAGGTCGCGTTCGCCGCTGGTGATCCATTCGCCATGCACGCCCCAGGCTTCCTTGGCCTGCAGGCGGCGAAAGCACCAGTAGAGTTCATCCGGGGAAGAGGAGAAGTACGTTGTCGGCGTCGCCAGTGCACCGAAAACCGCGCTCGCCAGTGCCTTCATCCTGGCATATTCGGCTAGCGCAGGGCGCGCCACCATCTCGTCCAGCCAGGTGAGCGACAGCGGGCGGTCCAGCGAATGCAGGTGAGGGTCGCGGCCAAGCAGCAGTTTGCCGACGGTCTCATAGGTCTCGATGTCGTCGGCGAACCAGCCGAATGTGTCGAAGCTTGGCGCCAGCTTCATCGTGCCATCGAGCGAAATGCGGCCATGCGTGGTGCGCAGCCCGATCAGCCCGCAAAAACTCGCCGGCGCACGGATCGAGCCGCCGGTGTCGGAGCCGGTGGCAATGTCGGCCAGCCTGCCCGCCACCGCCGATGCCGACCCCGACGAGGAGCCGCCGGTGACGCGGTCGGGGGCCGCGGGATTCACCGGAAACGGAAAATGCGCGTTCTGGCCGAACAGCGCGAAGGCAAGCTCGTCGGTCTGGGTCTTGCCGGCGAAGCGTGCTCCGGCCTCGAGAATCGTCTGCACGGCGGGCGCCGTGCGCGAGGCGGCCTGGCCCTCGGCGAACTTCCGCAAATTGCCACAGCCGGTGCGGTAGCCGGCAACATCGTAGATGTCCTTGACGGCCAGCCGCAGGCCGGCGAGCGGGCCGAGTTCGGCGTGCGCCACCGGCATCTGGCGAAGATCGAGGAAGGCGTTGTAGGGGCCGTGCGTGCCTGTCATCGTTCGATATCCGGATACGGTTTTCCCAACATTGTTCGATGCCAGAAATTTTACAACCTGCGATACGATTTTTATTGATTGTGAAACCCTTCGCTCCTATATCGCGCTTGCCCAAAGTCGCACGTGCCTGTGGGTGTCCGCCGATCCTCGAATGGTGAGGGAAATCGGTAAGGTAACTGGAGCTAACCCCTCCAGTCGGTTTAGCGGCCAACCGCCAGACCGAGGACACCTTGAAGCAACGACGGTGCGGGCCTTTCTGGTTCTCTGCCGGTTGTCCAAAGACCGGGGTTACTGAAGAGGCACACCTTCATTGCCGGCAGTGCGGAACGGGGTTCTCCCAATCCAAGCCAAGGCAGACAAAGCGAACCGAAGCCGGGCAAGGCTAGGTTCATCGCCGCGAGACGGCGTTTCATGGTTCCGGGGTCTCCACCGGCTGGTTCCATGGAATTTTCGTCCCGCCTTTGTTTGACCGCGTGTTCGCGAGGCCGACAGCCCGCGTCCGCACCCTTGTGCGCGCCGAAAGGCGTGATGGAGAAACCCGATGGCTACTCAGCGCATCCTCGACTTCCTCGCCACCCGACGTCCGTCCGGCCCCTGCCTCGTCGTCGACCTCGATGTCGTGCGCGACAATTTCCGCGCCTTCGAGAAGGCGCTGCCCGATTCCAAGATCTACTATGCGGTGAAAGCAAACCCGGCGCCGGAAATCCTGCGCCTCCTTGCTGCGATGGGCTCGTCCTTCGACACCGCTTCCGTTGCCGAAGTCGAGATGGCGATGGACGCGGGTGCGCCCGCGGACCGCATCTCCTTCGGCAACACCATCAAGAAGGAGCGTGACATCGCACGCGCCTACCAGCTCGGCATCCGCCTGTTCGCGGTCGACTGCGTCGAAGAGGTCGAGAAGATCGCCCGCGTCGCTCCCGGCGCGCGCGTGTTCTGCCGCGTGCTGACCGACGGCGAAGGCGCCGAGTGGCCGCTGTCGCGCAAGTTCGGCTGCGTGCCTGCCATGGCCGTCGACGTGCTGCGTCATGCCAAGGGCCTTGGTCTCGATGCCTATGGCGTGTCGTTCCACGTCGGCTCGCAGCAGACCGACCTGACCGCCTGGGACCGCGCGCTGGCCGACGCCAAAAAGGTGTTCGCCACGCTCGCCGAGGAAGGCATCGTCTTGAAGATGGTCAATATGGGCGGCGGTTTCCCGACCCGTTACCTCAAGGACGTGCCGGTGGCACAGGCCTACGGCCAGGCGATCTTCTCGGCGCTGCGCAAGCATTTCGGCAACGCGCTGCCCGAGACCATCATCGAGCCGGGTCGCGGCATGGTCGGCAATGCCGGTGTCATCAAGTCGGAAGTCGTGCTGATCTCCAAGAAGGCGGACAATGACAATGTGCGCTGGGTGTTCCTCGACATCGGCAAATTCGGCGGCCTCGCCGAGACCATGGACGAGGCGATCCGCTACCCCCTCGTCACCCGCCATGACGGCTCGGAGACCGCGCCTTGCGTGCTCGCCGGCCCGACCTGCGATTCGGCCGATGTGATGTACGAGAAGACGCCATATCCGCTGCCCTTGTCGCTGACCATCGGCGACGAGGTGCTGATCGAAGGCACCGGCGCCTACACGACCACCTACTCGGCGGTCGCGTTCAACGGCTTCGAGCCTCTCCGATCCTACGTGATCTGACGGCGCTTTCTCAGCGCATTTTCGAACGGCGAACCGGTCACAACTTCGCCTGAAAATGCGCTGAGAGCCGGTCGGATCATCCCAGGTGGGCGCTTGTCGTCCACCCGGGTCTCGCTTGTGGAACAGATCTCCGCTCGTGAAGGATTGCGGAAATGGAAATGTCAGTTGAAATCGTAGCTCATGCGCCGGCCTTCTCCATGGTCGCCGAAACCGCCGCCGACATGGCTATGCGCGAAGCCTTGCTCGATCGTGCCATGGGGCCGATGCGGCGGAAAAAATCGTCGGAGAAGCTGCGGCGTGGCCGTCGGCCCTCGGAAGGCCTGGCCTTCGTCGCGCGCGATGCGTCGGGCGGCGTGGTCGGCACGGTGCGGCTGTGGGACGTCGCGCTGGGCGAGGGCGGTCCGTCAGCGCTGCTGCTTGGCCCGCTCGCCGTCGATCCGTCGCTCAAGAATGCAGGCATCGGCTCGGCGCTGATGCGGCATGCCGTGGCCGAAGCAGCGCGTCTCGGTCACGCGGCGATCCTGCTGGTTGGTGATGCGCCCTACTATGGACGTTTCGGCTTCTCGGCCGCCAGGACCGGTTCGCTCGCCATGCCGGGACCTTATGAGCGGCACCGCCTTCTGGCGCTGGAGCTGGTGGACGGCGCGCTCGACGGCGCGCACGGCACGCTGAAGGCTTCCGGCCGCAAGCTGAAGGCGCCGGCGCCGACAATGGCAGCCTAAGCGCCAAGTCCGCTTAAAACAAAACGCCGCCTGAAAAAGGCGGCGTTTTTCGTGGGCCATGAGCCCATCGCTGCAATGGAGTCGGCTCAGCCGATCAACTGGCTGAGCGCCATGGCGACGGTCATGTCGCCTTCGACTTTGATCTTGCCGGTCATGAACGCCATGGTCGGGTTCAGATCACCGGCGATCAGCGAGTCGAGATCGTCGAGCGAGAGCTTGATGGTGCAGTCGGTCGGGGCATCGGTGTTCGAGACGGTCGCGCCGTCGATGACGATGACGCCGTCGCTGCCGGTGTCGAATTTCACGGAACGATCGAATCCGCTGCTGGCCACGCGCGACTTGATCTTCTCGGCAATCTCCTGAACGCTCACGCTGTTCTCCCTGTCTGGTTGCATCTATCGCGCAGGGCATTTCGGTCCGGCTGAAGCCCACGCAGCACTTCGCGATCATGGTCGCTGGCGCATATAGCTTTGGATTGACGTTTACGTCAACGCGGATTGCGGAGACTGGTTCCTATCGCCGCACCGGGTGAAGTGTCGGGACCAGCCATGCCGGCCAGTGCCGCTCAATGCGCGCTGGCCGGCTTGGCCGCCTCGGGCGCCGTGGTGCCGGCATCCTGCCGGCGGCGCAGCCAGTTGTCGCGGATCTCGTCCTTGCTCAGGAAATTGACCTGGTCGATCAGAACCTCATGCACGAGGGTTGAGCCGACGCGGGTGTTGACGGTGTCGCGGATCGCGGCGCGGAAGGCGTCGAGGTCTATCGCCTCCTTCTTGCCGAAGTCGATCTGGGGGTGTGCGTAGAGATAGCTGTAGACCTCGTCGGTGATCAGCGCCTCGGCCGGAATCGACAGTTTCTTTATCTGCTCCGGCTCGACGGTGTAGACGAGCTTGGCCAGGAAGTAGCCGTCGATCCTGGAATCGTGGATCAGCGGCACCGAAATGATGTCGGTCTTGACGTAATCCAGCCCGCCCAGCATCGGCTTGGGTTTCTCGCCGACGCCGCGGTCGCCCGCGGCCTGGAACGAATAGAAGACCGCGCCGAGCGTGGCGGCGCAGACCCAGACCGCGATGGCGATGACCTTTATCATTCGGAACTCGAGCCCGGCATCACCGCGCTCTAGAGCCTGTTCCATCCCGATTCAATCGGGATGGGGCTCTATCTCTTTGTTTGAGCATGACCTTTTCCAAAAACCGGCATCCACTTTTCGGAATCATGCTCTAGCCCTTCATCCGGCCGAACTCGCCGGCGGAGTAGGTGCCGTCGGTTTCGGCGCGCTGGATGGCGCTGCGCAACAGGTTGGCGACCTCGTTGACGGCGCTCAGATGCGCCAGGATCGCCGCCTCGTTCTTCACCAGTTTCTGGCGCAGCCGGGTCAGGCCCTCGCGGTGCTGTTCGAGGAACTCGGCTTCGCTGCCGCCCTTCATGGCGCGGGTCAGTTCGTAGAGATAGCGGCTCTTGCGGGCGTTGGAGGCCTTGAGGTCATAGCCGGTATCGCTGCGGATGCCGGCGGTCTCTTCCTCGACCACCTCCTCGATGCGGCCAATGATGGCGGCAAGGTTTCCAGGCCGCGCGAATGGGATCGGAGCCTCCGGCGCGGTCGTGCGCGCTGGCAGGTTGGCGGTGAATTCGGAAGAGTCGGCCATGGTGTTTCCCAGTCTAGATCTTGGTGTCTGTTTTTATGGTTGTCTCGTCGCCGGTCATCGACCTTGCGGCCTTGCGCTGCAATTCCTGGACGAGCGAGGTGGACAGACGGGTTTGCTGATCGATCTCGGTCTTTTCCGGTCCATTTGAAACCGGGCCGATCGGCACCTTGCGCTTGCCGTCGAGATAGTGGTCGGCGAGCAGCGACTTGGCGATGCCGATGCCGCCGCGCTCGGCCATGACGTCGGCGACGCGCTCGGCCAGCTGCGATTTCCACATGTCGCCGGCAAGACCGGTGCCGTAGACGCCCTCGGTGTCCTTGGGCAGCATGTTCTGGATGAAGGTTTGCAGGACCATCGCCTCGAACTTCTTGAATTTCTTGGCCGGATCGGTTCCGGCCGCATGCTCGGCGGTGGCGCGTGACAGGATCGAGCCGGCATCGACCGACGCGGCGGTCTCGACCGAGAACGTGCCGGCAGCGCCGGCCGCACGCTTCGTCAGCGCGGCACGGGCAGCCTCGATGTCCGCTGGCTCCGCGGCTCGGGCGACATCCATAACGATGTCGCTGGGTGGAGAAATCGCCAAGAAGGTCCGCCTTTTTGCCAGGTTTCCTTGGCCAGACCATGCCTCAACAAGCTTGTGGCAGGCTTGCCGGTTTGCATTTTGCCGTTCGGCCGCGATGCGCGTCCGGCAAAACTGCAAGGGCGCGAGAAACTTGCCACCGTGTCGACCCGTAACTCACCCAACAGATCACAGTGATCGTGCAGGGCCATATTGTGACGTTTGCAATCTTGTTTATCGGTGTCGGCATTTGCGTTTTTCTCGCCATGTCGGTCGCCTGGGTGGTTGCGATTAGAAGCGGCAAGTCCGGCTGGGTGGATGCGATCTGGTCGTTTGCGGTGGGCGCCGCCGGCATCGCCATGGCGATTGTTCCATTGCCCGGCTGGCAGCACGCGTCGACAAGGCCGCCGATCGTCGCCCTGCTCGCGGCGATCTGGTCGATCCGGCTTGGCCTGCATATAGTCGTCAGGACCCTGAACGGTGGTGACGATCCGCGTTACGCGCAACTGCGCAGCGAATGGGGTGGGGATTTTCCGCGCCGGCTGTTCTGGTTTCTGCAAGTGCAGGCCTGCGCTGCCTTGCTGCTCTCACTTTCGATCTTCGCTGCCGCCCGCAATCCGGTACCGCAACTGCAAATCGGCGACTGGCTAGGCATCGTCATTTTGGTGATTGCCATCCTTGGCGAAGGCGTGGCCGACCGCCAGCTCGCACGGTTTCGCGAAAACCCGGCAAACAAAGGGAAAGTCTGTGACGCCGGGCTTTGGGGACTTTCGCGCCATCCCAACTACTTCTTCGAGTGGTTCGGCTGGCTGGCCTATGTCGTGATCGCACTGGATTTGACCGGCGCCTACGCATGGGGCTGGGTGGCAGTGTCCGGCCCGCTCTTCATGTACTGGCTCCTGGTCCATGTGTCCGGCATCCCGCCGCTCGAAGCGCACATGCTGAAATCACGTGGCGACACGTTCCGTGCCTATCAGGCGCGCGTCAACGCATTCTGGCCAGGTCCGCCCCGCCATACCTCTCCCCAAACTTCGAAAGGTCAGCCGTCATGAGCCTCATCGCATCCGCCATATGCACGGTCGAACGCAACCGGTTTCCTGACCCCGTGACCCGGACGGGGATTGATTTTCTGGTCGGACGCACCCGCCGAAACCTGCTGGAGAGCCCCGCCAAGCATGAGCAGGCCTTCGTCCATGCCATGGCCGATCATCCGATTGCCGAGCACACAGACGCTGCCAACGAGCAGCATTACGAATTGCCGCCGGCTTTCTTTGGTCTGGTTCTCGGGCCGCGGCGCAAGTACTCCTCATGCTTCTACCAGCGTGGTGACGAGACCTTGGAGCGGGCCGAGGTGCTTGCTCTGGAGGAGACCGTCGCGCACGCCGATCTGGGAGATGGCCAGGACATCCTGGAACTCGGCTGCGGCTGGGGTTCGCTGACGCTGTTCATGGGAGAGCGTTTTCCCGCCGCCAAGGTCACCGCAGTCTCCAACTCTGCCCCCCAAAGGGCATATATCGAAGCGCAGGCCCGGGAGAAGGGCCTCGCGAACATCCGCGTCATAACCGCCGACATGAACAGCTTTCATCCGAACGGCATATTCGACCGGATCGTTTCGGTCGAGATGTTCGAGCATATGTCGAATTGGCAAAAGCTGCTCGAACGCGTGCATTCCTGGCTGACGCGGGAAGGGCGGCTCTTCATCCATGTCTTCACCCACAAGAGCCGGTCCTACCGTTTCGACCATCGCGACAAGTCCGACTGGATCGCACAGCACTTTTTCACGGGCGGCATCATGCCGAGCCACGAACTGATCCGGCATTTCCCAGCACTGTTCGAGGTCGAGCAGGAATGGCGATGGAATGGGCGCAACTACCAGCGCACCGCAAACCAGTGGCTTGCCAATCTCGACGCCAACCTGCCCGAGATCGACCTTATCCTCGCTCAGGTCTACGGCAAGGACGCCTTGATCTGGCGCCGGCGCTGGCGTCTGTTCTTCCTCGCGACCGCCGGGTTGTTCGGACATGCGAACGGCGAGGAATGGGGCGTCAGCCACTATCGCCTGCGGGCGGCCAAGTAGATTGGCAACGCCGGCCCGATCGGGAGTGCTGGGGGCAGGCTGGCAGGCGGCGAAGGCCTACTTCGCCGATGACGATCCTCTCGTTGCCGCCGCCAATCTGGTCGCGCTTGTCGTGCTGTGGAACCAGCCCTTCTATCCGCTCTATGTCTACTGGGCGGTCGGTCCCGACATTGCGCCGACCTTCTACACATTCATCTCGACGCCGTTCTTCCTCGCGGTGCCGGCTGTTGGGCGCATCAACGCCCGGGCCGGCCGTGCGCTGCTGCCGCTCGCCGGGATAGGCAATACGGTGCTGAGCGCCAAGGTGTTCGGCGTCGCCTCCGGCGTGGAGGTTTTTCTGCTCCCTTGCGTGCTGCTCGGCTTCGTGCTGTTCCGACCGAGTGAACGGATCATTGCGATCGCCATAGCGGTCGTCGGTATGCTGGCCTTCACGGTCCTGCATGGGCGCTACGGCGCACCCATCCACCTCTATTCGATCGAGGAATATGCGGGTTTTCTGAAAATGAACGCACTTAGCGCCGGCACGCTTACAGCCTTCATCGGTCTTCTCGTGATGAACCTGATTGGCCTCTCGGCCAAGCACTGACGGCCGCTACGCCGTTCGCGACAGAGCACTGCAGACGAGAAACCCCGCTGTTGCCGCGATAGCGGTGAGCACGGTTCCCCAAAAGATATCCGCGATGGTGACCGCGACGGGCCAGTTCCTCAGCGTCGCCTGGTTGGTCAGATCGTAGGTGGCGTAGGCGCAGAAGCCGAACACAGCGCCGTGCACCGCCGCGGTCGCCCACGATCCGGTCTGCAAGGCTGGCTGCACCGCGAAATAGACCGCGCCGCCAATGTAGATGATGTAGAAAAGTGCTGCCGCCTTGACGTCGAAACTGTCGAGCAGGATCGGCCCCAGCAACGGCTTGTAAAGCCGGCTGGCCATCACCGACAGCCAGACGGCGTCGACACACAGGAACACGATCGCCGTCGTCAGATAGGCGATGCCGTAGGTCTTGATCATTTTCGCTCCCGAATTCGCGCTGGCTGTCGTTCAGCAACGGTTTTTATCGGCGATAGTTTCGAGGGGACGAAACTCACTCTGCCTGTCGACCGTACCTTCGCAAACAGATGACAGGGTGAGTGATGAACCGACTGGCAGCGGCGGCAGCTCTGGTAATTTGCGTCCCGCTCTGCGGATCGGCGTTTGCGGCATCGGCGCCTGACCCCAGCGGCACGTGGAATCGCGGTGATGGCAATGCGAAGGTCCGGATCGCTCCATGCGGCTCGAACATCTGCGCGACCAATGTCTGGATCAGGGATACCAGCGGCGGCGAAGCCGTAGGCGACAGGCTTGTGATGACGCTGCGGCCGAAGTCCGCCGACACGCTGGCCGGCAAGGCCTTCGATGCAAAACGCGCGCTGACCTATGCGATCCAGCTCAAGGTGGCCGGGCAGAGGCTGGTCACGCGTGGCTGCGTTGCTGGCGGGCTGGTTTGCAAGTCGGTCAACTGGTCTCGCGCCCGCTGACCGTGCGAGCGACCGGTTCAGTTCGGCACCTCTTCACCTCGCGATGAAATAGCTCGACCTCACAGTGAAACTCACGCCGCATCCTCCCGTATCTACAAAGTTACCTCCGGGCGCTGCCAGTGCCTTACAGGATTGATTTCCAACAAGGATTCTCGATGAACATCGTGCCTATCAGTCGTGGTCGTCCGGACGGCAAGAAGAAAATCGCTGTCATCGGTTCAGGGATTTCCGGCGCTGCCGCCGCATGGGCTTTGCATGCGAGCGCAGACGTTACTCTTTACGAGGCATCCCACCGCGCCGGCGGCCATACCGCCACAGTCGACATCGACTATGACGGCACACCGATTTCGGTCGACACCGGCTTCATTGTCTACAATGAGCTGGCCTATCCGGATCTGACCGCGCTGTTTTCGCATCTTGGCGTGGCCACGCATGAGAGCGACATGGGCTTTTCGCTATCGCTCGACGGTGGCAAACTCGAATGGTGCGGCTCGACGCTGCGCACCATATTCGCCCAGAAGCGCAATGTCTTTTCGCCCGGCTTCCTGTGGATGCTGCGCGAAATCCTGCGCTTCAACAAGGCGTGCATCGCCGAGCGCGACTCCGGCACCTTGGGCAACGTCTCGATCGGCGACTATCTTCGCACCCGCGGTTTCTCCGCGGGTTTTCGCGACAATTATCTCATGCCGATGGCGGCGGCGATCTGGTCGACTCCGCGCGCCAAAATGCTGGACTATCCGGCCGCAAGCTTCATCAGCTTCTTCGAGAACCATCGGTTGATCGACAATGATACGCGGCCGATGTGGCGCACGGTGAGCGGCGGTTCCCGCAACTACCTGCAAAAACTCTTGGCGCCCCTCGGGTCGGCTTTGCGCCTGTCATCGCCGGTCAAGACGATGGTGCGCGATGCGTTCGGCATTACTGTCTGGGCCGGCAATGACACGCCGGAGCGCTTCGACAATGTCATCATTGCCGGCCACAGCGACCAGGCACTTGCCATGCTCGGCGATGTATCGAGCGTCGAAGAATCGATCCTGTCAGCAATACCGTATCGGCCCAACCGGGTCGTACTGCACAGAGATCCCCGCCTGATGCCGAAGCGGCGGGCCGCCTGGGCGGCCTGGAATTATCTGCGCTGCTCTTGTGACGGTGCAGAACCGGAGGTGTCGGTCACCTACTGGATGAACCGCCTGCAAGGGATCGATGCCGCAAAGCCGCTCTTCGTTTCACTCAATCCGGTCGTCGAGCCGCGACCGGAACTGGTCTTCGGCGAATGGATGTTCGACCATCCCCAATACGATGCTCGCGCCTTGTCCGCGCAAGCCCGCCTCGATGACATCCAGGGCGCGCGCGGCACCTATTTCGCCGGTGCATGGACCGGCCACGGCTTTCATGAAGACGGTTTACGGTCGGGCCTTAACGCGGCGATTGCGCTTGGTGCTGAAGTGCCGTGGCGGCGCGGCGTGGAGGCTTCGCCCAAGGCGCTCATGGCTGCGGAATAAAGGCCTTTTGCGAGCTATGGAGCAACGCGTCACCACCCTGGAGCAAAATGGTCCGCCGCCACTGGCGGCGGGCGTGCTCTATCCGGGTGAGGTCATGCATGCCCGACTGAAGCCGTTCGGCCACCGCTTTGTCTATCGCGTGTTCTCATTGCTGGTCGACATAGACAGGCTACCCGAACTCGGCCGCATGACATGGCTGCTGGGGGTCAACCGGCCCGGCCCAGCCTCTTTCCGTGAGAGTGACCACGTCGGGATCCCAGGCGAAACCCTTCGGGTTTTCGCCGACAGGCTGCTTGCCGATGCAGGCCTTGGCAAGCCGGCTGCGCGTGTGTTGTTGCTCGCCTATCCCCGCATCTTCGGCTACGTCTTCAATCCGATCTCGGTCTATTTCTGCTACGACGAGGCCGGCGCGCTGATCGCCTTGATCTATGCCGTGCGCAATACCTTCGGCGGGCGGCATTTCTACGTCGCGCCGATCATGTGCGGCGAACTCGGCCCCGGAGGGGTGCGCCAGACAAAAGCCAAGCTCTTTCACGTCTCGCCCTTCATCGGCATGGATGCGCGCTATCATTTTCGCATCCTGCCGCCCGGCAGGGCGGTCAGGCTTCGCATCCATGAGACTGAAAATGGCGAGCCATTGCTGTCGGCGACCTTTGCCGGAAGCGCGCGCCCGCTTGCCACGCTGAACCTTTGCGCATGCCTGATCAAGTTTCCGCTGATGACCTTGAAAATCATTTTCGGCATTCACTGGGAGGCACTGAAATTGTGGCTGAAAGGCGCACGGTTTCATCCGAGCCCTGAAACCCCGAAGGTTGCCGAGCCACAAGCGGATGTTTCGTTGCGAACCTAGACCGCCCGCAGTGAACATCCGTTGCCTGCGTCGAGCGCAAAACGTTCGCAGCGCTCGCCGTCGGACTCATCGATGAAGCTTTCGATATGTTTGAAGCCGAGCTTTGCCAATATTCGCAGCGACGCGAAATTGCGCGTCGCCGCCTCTGCCGTCACCTGTTCGAGCTCCAGGGTTTCAAAGGCGTAGCGCAGGACTTCGCGCGCCGCCTCGCTGCCCAGTCCGTGCCCCCAATGCGCACGCGCCAGCACAAATCCCAATGCGGCTGCCCTGGCGCCGGTTGCGTCGAAGGACAGGGTTATCGTTCCGATCGCGTCCGATACTCCTGTTTGGTCCATGGACCACTGGATCGCCTTGCCGTCGGCGAACCGCTGACGCGAACGGGCGAACCATCGCTCGCCCGCGTCTATGTCGTCGGGAACGGGATCGCCGGCCAGAGAGGCGGATTCGACATCCGTCGCGCGCGCGAACCATGCCGGGATATCGCTTTCGCTCGGCGCCCGAAGCACGAGCCTTGGTGTCGTGAGCCTGGGAAATCGGACTGCTTCCATGGGGGCATTTTTGACCTGAGGCCGCGCCAATGCAACGGTGCCGGCAGACCGCACCGGTGGAAATGCGAAACGCAACCTTGTTCGACGAACCAGGACGGTTGCCCGAGGACAATCGGGTCCTCGCCAAATTCCCTCAGCTACTCCTCGCCCCGCTTCTGCGCGATCAAATCAAGCCGCTCGCGGTCGGAGCGTTCGCGTTCGTCGCGGTTGCGCACATCCTTGTAGGCACGCTCGACCATATTGGTGCGCGCATTTGCCGTGGCGATAAGGCCGACCTCCTGCCTGGCGCTCTCCAGGCTCTTCTCCTGGCGTACCACCGCCTGCGCGATGCGGCGATGATAGAGATCGGGGAACAGACCGGAGAGGGAATTGTCCTGGTCGAAATGGCCGATCAATTCCCTGGCCTCGGCCTCGGCGGCGTTTGCCGCGGCCAGGAAGGTGGCGTGGCGGGTCTCGTGCAGCGCCTTCAGCTGCTCCTGCACCTTGACCAGTTTCCGCAGGCGGTCCTTGCGCGTGCTCATGTCACCTCGCCAGAGTCAAGTCGACGAAGCCGTCGACGAACAGCGACAGCATGGTGCCGACGGCGAAATAGAAGATGATCATGCCGCCGGCGATGACGAAGGGCTGGGAGATGAAATAGATCGGGATCTGCGGGGTCAGCTTGTTGACGAAGCCGATCGTCAGATTGACCAGAATGGCATAGGCGACAAACGGGCTGCCGAGGCGGATGACCAGGAAGAAGGTGTCCGACACGGTGTCGGTGATGTCGACGAGCGCTGCCTGGGGGTTGAAGAAGACGTTGACCGGCGCGACCGTGTAGGACGCCACCAGGGCGCGCACGATCTCATGGTCGAAATCGAAGACGAACAGCATCAGCAGCGCCGAGAACGAGATGATCGCGGCAAGGGCGGCCTGCGGTTCCGGTTCCTCGATCGCCGGTCCGCCCGAGCCGCCATAGCCGATCAGCATGGCGATGGCCGAGCCCATGAAGCGCAGCGCCTCCATGTAGAGCCTGGTCATGGCACCGATCAGCCCGCCGACCAGAAGTTCCGAGATGATCATCGGCACCAGGATCTGCGGGCGCGGATCGACGAAGGGAATGATGCGGTCCCACAGGAAGGCGAGCAGGCCGCCAGTGGCAGCGACCGCCACGAACAGCCGGACCTGGACCGGCACGCGGGCGCTGGACAGGCCCGGCATCAGCATGAAGCAGGCGCCGATGCGGCAGAAGGCCAGGAACGCCGCGATGACGACGCTCTGCGAGAGAACGCTCACGATATGGTTCCGAGCACCTTGATCTCGACGCCCTTGGCGATTTCGACGTGAGAGAGCACCGGCAGCGTGGTGAACAGGCGTTCGATGATCATGCGCACATAGGGGCGGGCGTCCGGGGCGGTGACAAGGACGAAGCGCTCGCCGGCCTCGAGGAATTTCTTGATCGCCTTGGTGGCGTCCTGGCCGAATTCCTCGAGCTGGCGCGGATCGATGTCGAACTCGCGCACCTCGCCCTTGGCGTCGCGCTTGAGGCTTTGGTGGAAGGCGAGGTCCCAGCGGTTGCCGAGGCGCAGCACCTTGAGCACGCCGCCTTCCGAAAGGTCGCCGCAGATCTGCTGCGCCATGCGGATGCGCACATGTTCGACGATCTGCTCGGTGCGGCGCACATGCGGCGCGATCTCGGCGATGGCCTCGATGATCAGGTGCAGGTTGCGGATCGAGACGCGCTCGGCGAGCAGCAGCTTCAGCACCGCCTGCAGGCCGGGATAGGAGATGTGCGTGGTGCAGATCTCATCGGCGAGCTTGCGGTACTCCTGGTCCTGGCGTTCGAGCAGGGCCTTCATGTCCTTGTAGGACAGGAGCTGCGGCAGGTTGTTGCGGATGACTTCGGAAAGATGCGTGAGCAGCACCGACATGTTGTCGGCGAAGGTGTAGTTCTCGCGCTTCAAGTCCTCGGCGAAGGTTTCCATGACGGAATAGGCGCGCATGCCGAAGGCCGGCTCGCGGATTTCTTCGCCGGGTATTTCGGGCACGTCGCGGCTGCCGAGCAGCACCATGATCTCACCGACGCGCATCGAATATTCGGCCACCACCGTGCCGTGCACCTTGATCTGGTAACTCTTCGGCGGAATGGCGAAGTCGTCGGCGACGCGCACTTCCGGCACGACGAAGCCGTATTGCTGGGCGAATTTCTTGCGCATCTTGGCCATGCGGAAGACCAGCTCCTGATGCGAGACCAGGAGCCGGGTCGACAGCTGCTTGCCGATCAGCAGTTCGATCTCGGCGGTGGCGAGCGAAGCCTTGACCGAGTTCTTCTCTTCCTCGGCCTTGGACACCTTCTCCTGGGCCTTCAGCGCCTCGGCCTCGGCGACTGCCCGGTTGGCGCGCAGCGGAATGATGTAGCCGAGGCCGGCCATGCCGCCGGCCAACGCGAAGAATGGAAACAGCGGCAGGCCGGGCATCAGGCCGAGCAACACCAGCAGCGCCGCCGCGACGTAAAGCGCGCGCGGATGGGCGCCGAGCTGGCCGAACACGGCCTGGTTGGTCGAGCCGCGGGTGCCGCCCTTGGAAACCAGCAGGCCGGCGGCGAGCGAGACGATCAGCGCCGGAATCTGGGTGACCAGGCCGTCGCCGACCGACAGCTTGATGAACACATCGGCGGCCTCGCCCATGCCCATGCCGTGCCTGATGTAGCCGATGGCGATGCCGCCGACGATGTTGATGGCGGTGATGATAAGACCGGCGATGGCGTCGCCGCGCACGAATTTCGAGGCGCCGTCCATCGAGCCGAAGAAGGAGGATTCCTCTTCCAGTTCGCGGCGGCGCAACTGCGCGGTCTTGTCGTCGATCATGCCGGCGGAGAGATCGGCGTCGATCGACATCTGCTTGCCGGGGATGGCGTCGAGGGTGAAGCGGGCGCCGACCTCGGCGATACGCGTGGCACCCTTGGTGATGACGATGAAGTTCACCACGATCAGGATCATGAAGACGATGAGGCCGATGACGAAGTCGCTGGCCATTACCAGCTTGGAGAAACCGGCAATCACGTATCCGGCCGCATGCGTGCCCTCATTGCCATGCGACAGGATCATGCGCGTGGTGGCGATGTTGAGCGATAGCCGCAGCATGGTGGCGATCAGCAGCACGGTCGGGAACGAGGAGAAATCGAGCGGCCGCTGGATCCACAGCGCGACCATCAGGATCAGCACCGAAAGCGCGATCGAGAAAGCGAGACCGATGTCGATGAGGAAGGCCGGGATCGGCAGGAACAGCACGGCCAGGATGATGACGATGCCGAGCGCGAAGAAGATGTCGCGGCCGTTCTTGGCCACCGCGCCGGGCTGGATGCTTTCGCTGATCGCCATTTAAGTCCTCGAACCATAGGCTGCCGCGCATACGACAGCCCGGCGAGGGTAGCTGGCCAAGCTTGCGCGAGGGTGGGAGACCTTGTTTTATGCATCTCGTCTTCCCAAAACCGCGGCCACTTTCGAGCGACATGCAGTAGGCGGATAGACCATCTCGCAAGAAGGAAAGCCCATGCTGCTGATCATCGGCACGATCCGTCTGCCGCCCAACAGGTTCGAGGAGGCAAGGTCCGCGATGGAGCGCATGATCTCGGGCAGCCATGCCGAGACTGGCTGCCTCGAATACTCCTATGCCCGGGATGTGCTCGACGCGGGGCTGATCCGAGTCACGGAGGTGTGGCGTGACAAGGCGGCGCTCGATGCGCATTTCCGCTCGCCGCACATCGCCGAGTGGCGTTCGAGCTGGCCGGCGCTTGGCATAGGCGAGCGCAACCTCGTGCTCTACGAAGCCGGCGAGCCGATGACAACCTGATCGGCCGCCGCTCGACAATCGTCAGCCGCCGGCAAACGATCAGGGCACGGATGTGTCAGCCATGGCGACGCCGACCAGCCAGCGCCTGACGGCTCTTTCGTCCTCGGACGACAGGCCTTCCGTCAGTTCGCGCTCGATGGCATGCACCCGCTCGCGGCATTCCCGCAGCAGCGCCTGTCCGCTGTCGCTGAGCTCGATATGCTGGATGCGGCCATGGACGGCATGCGGCCTGCGCACCAGCGAACCGGCCCGTTCGAGATTGGCGACGATGACGCTGAGCGTTTGCGGGGTGAGCAGCGCCAACCGGGCCAGATCGGCGTTGGAGAGGCCGGGATAGGCGCCAAGCATGGTCAGCGTGGCAAATTGCGGCTGCGTCACGCCGAGATCGGCCAGCGCCCTGTCAACCCTCAGCCGATGCGCGCCGGCGGCCTGCCGCAGGAGATAGCCGAGATAGCCTTCCTCGCCGCGCTTGCCTTCGCCCGGAGCCGGAACTGTCGGATTTGCCTTGCGCATCATATCAGAGCTCTTATATGTTGTTCGTGTGCTGATACTACGACGATGTGGAGTTCATGACGATGGGGCATCGAATTTTCCTTGCCGGCGCTTCTGGCGCCGTCGGGCAGCGGCTGATCCCGCAGCTTCTGGCCGCCGGCCATCATGTGACGGGTACCACGCGCAGTCCTGACAAGGCCGCGACACTGCGTGCCCTCGGCGTCGAATCGGTGATCGTGGATGTCTTCGATGCCGAGGCCCTGTCGCGCTGCATGCTTGCCGCCCGGCCGGACATCGTCGTCCATCAATTGACCGACCTGCCGCCAGGGCTGGATCCGAGCCGGATGGGCGCGGCGGTCGTTCGCAATGCCCGCATCCGCGAGGAGGGTACCCGCAATCTGGTCGCGGCGGCCGCCGCGTTCGGCGCCCGGCGCATGGTCGCCCAAAGCATCGCCTGGGCCTATGCGCCAGGACCAGAGCCGCATGGCGAAGCCGACCCGCTGGACGGCGGGGCGAGCGGCAGTCGCGGCATCAGCGTCGGTGGCGTCATCGCCTTGGAAAAGGCTGTTCTCAACGCACCATTCGCCGGCGTCGTCCTGCGATATGGCCAGCTCTATGGACCGGGAACGGGAACCGATGCGGCTACCGGCGCCTCGCCTGTGCATGTCGATGCTGCTGCCCATGCGGCGCTGCTCGCACTCGAAAAGGGCGCGCCCGGCGTCTTCAACGTGGCGGAACCCAACCAGGCTGTCTCGACGCAAAGGGCGGTCGAGGAGCTGGGTTGGCGTGCTGATTTCCGTTTGCCCGCCTGAATCGGAGATATCGAGATGATCGGCAATCGAGCTCGTCCGCGCGCCGGCGAATTTGTCATCGCGGCCAGCGCTGTCGGGGTTTTGTTCGCGCTCGCGGCAAAGTGGGCCGGCCCCGGTTTCACAGGCATCGTGCCGAAAGGCATGGAAATGCATGTGCAGATGGCAAATGCCGATGTGAACGGTGTTGCCGGGGCGCGGCCAAAGACGGTCGTCACGCCGGTCTCCTGCGAAAAACTGCCTGACGTGCCGGGCAAGTCGATCACCACGGTGATCGTGGCATTTCCACCAAACGGTTTTACGCCTCGTCACCGGCATCCGGGCTCGGTCAGCGCCTTCGTCCTGAAGGGCACGCTGCGCTCGCAGCTGGAAGGCAGCCCGGCCGCGGTCTTCACCAAGGGACAGACATGGTTCGAGCCGCCCGGCGCGGTCCATCTCTTCGCCGAGAATGCCAGCACCACCGAGCCCGCCGAACTCTTGGCGACCTTCGTCGCCGATGACGATTGCGGGCCGCTGACCATACCGGACTGACCGCGGAGCCGGCTGCCTCGCGATCAGAAGGCTGCAAGACGAAATCAGCTGGTTTCACGGCCACAATGGCGCCTTTGATGTCGCCATTGTGGTTGTCATGTCGTGCCGCCCGGCGTATCAGGCGGTTCTGCCTTTTGATGTCGGCGAGCCGCCCCGGTGCTTTCCAGAAACCACAGCGAAGTCTACGCCCGCCGGCTGCGCGCGGTGCTTCTGAGATCCATTCCTCTGCTCGAGGCGCGCGGCATTGCCGTGGTCATCCTCGCCGGCGTCGTCGGCGTCATGGCGGGCATACTGGTCACCGCGATGAGCCAGATCGTGCAGGATTTGCACGGGCTCCTGTTCGGCGTCCAACCCGGCGGCCGGCTGTCCGGCATGTTCTCGCTCGCCAATCCGGTTCAGGCGCTGATACCGGCGATCGGCGGCGCGCTGCTCGGGCTGACGGTGATCTGGCTGCGATTGCGTAAATTCCGCACTCCGGTCGATCCGATCGAGGCCAACGCGCTCTATGGCGGGCGCATGTCGCTGACCGATACGTTCATCATCGCCGGCCAGACCATGATCTCCAGCGGCTTCGGCGCGTCGGTCGGACTGGAAGCCGGCTACACGCAGGTCGGGTCCGGCCTGGCATCGCGGCTGGCGCGCATCTTCAGGCTGCGCCGCAACGATGTCCGCGTCCTCGTCGGCTGTGGCGCGGCCGGCGCCATCGCTGCCGCCTTCGATGCGCCGCTGACCGGTGCCTTCTATGGCTTCGAGCTGGTCATCGGCATCTACTCGGTCGCCAATGTCGCGCCGGTCATGACGGCCGCGATCTGCGCTTCGCTGACGGCTGAAATGTTCGGCGGCGTGCCGTTTCCGCTCGAGCTTTCAGGACTGCCGCAACTCACCGCCAGCCAGTACGTGCCGTTCCTGCTGCTCGGGCTGCTCGGCGGCGCCGCTTCGATCGCCATCATGCAGCTGGTGACGCTGATCGAACGTGGTTTCAACAGGCTGTCGGTCGATGCCTCGCTGCGCCCCGTCATCGGCGGCGTCATCGTCGGCCTCCTGGGGCTGATCACGCCGCAGGTCCTGTCCAGCGGCCACGGCGCGCTGCATCGCGAGTTCGCCATGAACTATGGTCTGACCGTGGTGGCCAGCGTCTTCGTGCTGAAATTGGCGGCGTCGGCGATCTCGCTTGGTTCGGGCTTTCGCGGCGGCCTGTTCTTTGCGTCGCTGTTCCTCGGCGCACTGCTCGGCAAGGCTTTCGCCGGCATGATGGCGCTGATCTCGCCGGCAACCGGTATCGACCCTTCGGTCGCCGCCGTCGTCGGCATGACTTCGCTTGCGGTCGGTGTCGTCGGCGGCCCGCTGACGATGACGTTCCTGGCGCTGGAATCGACCCGCGACCTGACACTGACCGGCGTCGTGCTGGCGGCCTCGATCATGGCGGCGATCCTGGTGCGCGAGACATTCGGCTATTCGTTCTCGACATGGCGCTTCCACCTGCGCGGCGAGACGATCCGCAGCGCCCACGATGTCGGCTGGATGCGCAGCCTTACCGTCGGCTCGATGATGCGCAAGGACATCAAGACCATCGATGCCTCGACGACACTGGCCGCCTTCCGCAAGCAGATTCCGCTCGGATCCGGCCAGCGCGTCATCGCCGTCGACCCGGGCGATCAGTATGTCGGCGTGCTGATCGTGGCCGAACTGCACAGCGATCCCTCCGGCGGTGACGTGCCGGTACGCGATCTTGCCCAGTACAAGGATGCGGTTCTGGTGCCCAGCATGAACGTGCAGGCCGCCGCCGAGACGTTCCAGCGCGCCGGCGCCGAGGAACTGGCCGTCGTCGAGGATTTCACCGACCACATCGTGCTCGGGCTGCTGACCGAGGGACATCTCATGCGGCGCTATGCCGAGGAGCTAGAAAAAGCGCGTCGGGACCTGTCCGGCGAGGGGTAGGCTCCCTACGCGTTCCGACGGTCGCGGCTTACTTCAGCCTACAGATCATCCCAGCTTGCAAGCCTGGCCCAGCCATTGGCGAGGTCCTGGCGCCACGCGTGGCTTGCCAGTTGTGCAGTGGTACTGTACACATTGTTAAGTGAAGCGAGGAGATAGCATGCGCAAGGCCTCTGGCGCGGCTTCGGTAAAGACGGGCGACGCGCCCGCCGCGACCCATGCACATGAAGTGCTGGGCATGCGCCTCAAGAGCCTTCGCCTCGCCCGCAGGTTGTCATTGCGGGAGCTTGCGGAGGCGACTGGAACCAGCGCCAGTTTCATCAGCCAGCTCGAACGCGGCCTGACCGGGGCCAGCACCGCATCGCTCAACCAGATGGCTTCGGCGCTTGGCGTCAGCGTCGCCATGTTGTTCGAGGAAAGCGCGGCGCAAAACCATGGCGTCCTGAGACGAAGCGAGCGGCCGAGCCTGCCGCCCAGCGACGGCTGCCGCAAGATGCTGTTATCGCGCCCGCCGCTGAGCGACATGGAAGTCTATGTCGGCGAATTCGACATTGGCGGTTCGACCGGGCCCGATCGCTACACTCATGGCGACGCGCACGAGATGCTCGTCGTGCTGCGCGGGATCGTCGAGGTCTCGCTGGGTGAGGCGCGCCACGTGCTCGAGGAGGGCGACAGCATCGAATACACGACGTCGACACCGCATCGCTCAGAGAACATCGGCAGTGGCCGAGCCGAAGTGATGTGGATCATCGCGCCGCCGACCTCGGCGCGCGCCGAACTCGAACAATATACGGCCTGGAAACCGCTCGCGGCCAGGTAGTCCGATCAAAACGCGGGCATGAATGGGAGAGTTAGTGTGATGTTTAAATCGAGATTTGCAGGCCTTGGCGCCATTCTGGCGCTTGGCGTTGTGGCCGGCGCGGCCTTTGCGCAGGACAAGCCGGTGGCGGGCGAGGTGAAGGAAGGCTCGCTCAAGGGCAAGACTCTGACGCTCGTTTCCTATGGCGGCATCTACCAGGACGGCCAGGCGGCCGCGCTGAAGGAATTCGCCGACAAGTCCGGCGTCAAGCTGCTCAATGACGGCCCGACCGAGATCGCCAAGTTGCAGGCGCAGGTCGAGTCCGGCAACGTCACCTGGGACGTTGTCGATACCGACGACCTGCCGCCTTACGTCTATTGCGGCAAGCTGTTCCAGAAGCTGGATCTGACCAAGCTCGACGTCTCGAAAATCCCGGAAGGTCAGGTCGGCGAATGCTCGGTGCCGGCGATGAACTACGGCGTCGTGCTGATGTACAACACCGAGAAGTACAAGGATAATCCGCCCAAGAGCTGGGCCGACTTCTTCGACACGGCAAAGTTCCCGGGCGTGCGCGGAATCGACGGCTCCGGCAGCCCGACCGGCGGCTTGCTCGAACAGGCGTTCAAGGTTGCCGGCGGCGACCCGAAGGCAATGACGGTGGCCGATATCGACAAGGCCATCGACGTGGTCCGCAAGCTCGGCCCCGACACGATTTTCTGGAAGACGGGTGCCGAATCGCAGCAGCTCGCCGAATCCGGCGAAGCCGATATGCTGATGATGTGGACCGGCCGCGCCATGACCGCGGTCAAGAACGGCGCCAAATATGCGCCCGCCTGGCAGGATTGGCTGGTGGTGATGGACCAGATGACGATCCCGGTCGGCGTCAAGGACACGGACGCGTCCTATGCGCTGCTCAATGCCTATCTCGGCAAGCATGCCCAGGAAGTCCTGGCGGAGCAGACGTCCTATACGCCGATCAACAGCGACGCGCAGCCCAAGGTCGACGCTTCCGTTGCCGCCTTCCTGACCAATACTCCGGACCGCCAGAAGCAGGGCTACAAGCAGAACTTCAAGTTCTGGGTCCCGAATTTCGCGGTGGCGCAGGAGAAGTGGTCGGCGCTGATGGCCGGCAACTGACCGGCTGACCAAGAAGGCAAGGCCCGTGAGCGCGCACGAACCGACGACGCCATCCGCCCCGAAACGGGCCGGATGGGCATGGCGGCCGTTCGCGCTCACGCTGCCGGCGCTGGTGTTGCTTGCCGCGGTGATAGGTTATCCGCTGCTCACCATCGTGCTGCGCAGCCTGTCGGAACCGCAATGGGGCGTGCAGAATTACGCCTGGTTCTTCGGCGCGCCCATCAATCTCACGGTGCTACAGCGCACTTTCACCATCTCGGCCTGGGTGACGATCGTCTGCGTGATCTGCGCTTACCCTTACGCCTATCTGATGACCGCCGTCGGGCCGCGCGTGCGGCTCGTCCTGGTGCTCTGCGTGCTCATCCCGTTCTGGGTAAGCGGCGTCGTGCGCACGCTCTCCTGGGTGATCCTTTTGCAGGATTCGGGCGTCATCAATTCGCTGCTGCGCGCGGCCGGTTTTGACGGCATCCGGCTGATCCGTACCCAGACCGGCGTGGTGATCGGCATGGCGCAAGTGCTTCTGCCCTTCATGATCCTGCCGCTCTACTCGGTGATGAAGGGCATCGACCTCAGGCTGATGCGGGCTGCGCAAAGCCTCGGCGCGCGACCTTCGCGTGCGTTCTTTACCGTCTACCTGCCGCTGTCGCTGCCCGGCGTCTATGCGGGCGCGATCATCGTGTTCATCCTGGCTCTGGGCTTCTACATCACGCCGGCGCTGCTCGGCGGGCCGCGCTCGACCATGCTGTCGACGCTGGTGCAGACCCAGGTGCTCAGCCTGCTGCAATGGGGCCGCGGCGGTGCCATGGGCGTGGTGCTGCTCGTCACCACGTTCGTGCTTCTGGCGCTCGCGGCACCCGTGATGCGCTCGCGGTACCGAGAAGCGGGACGGAGCTGATGGAGATGAAGCCGCTCACCCGCGTGATCCTCGGCCTCGTCTGCCTGCTGGTGGCGATATGGCTTGTCGCGCCGACGCTGGTCGTGGTGCCGATGTCGTTCAACGAGAACAAGTCGCTCGCCTTCCCGCCGCAAGGCTTCTCCTGGCAGTGGTACCAGAACTTCTTCACCAATCCGGACTGGTCGTCGAGCTTCCTCAACTCGCTGAAGGTCGCCTCCGTGGTGGCGGTGCTGGCCACGGTGCTTGGCACGCTCGCGGCCTTCGGCCTCGATCGCATGAAGGCAGGGCCCGCCAACCTGTTGCGGATGCTGATGCTGACGCCGATGGTGGTGCCGGGCGTGGTGCTGGCCATCGGCATCTACGCCGTCTATCTCGACACCCATCTCGTCGGCACGCTGCTGGGCTTCGTGCTTGCCCACACCATCCTTGCACTTCCCTTCGTGCTGATCGCGGTTTCCGCCAGTCTCGAAGTGTTCGACAGGCGCCTCGAGACGGCGGCGGCAAGCCTCGGCGCGGGAGCGCTGACCGCGTTTCGCACGGTGACGCTGCCGCTGATCCTGCCCGGCATGCTGTCCGGCCTGCTCTTTGCCTTCGCCACCTCTTTCGACGAGATCGTCGTGTCGCTGTTCATCACCAACCCCTATCTCAAGACCTTGCCCGTGCAGATATTCTCCTCCATCACCCGCGACGCCGACCCGACGGTTGCCGCCGTCGGCACGATCCTGCTTTTGGCCACCACGATCCTGATCGGCGGCGGCATGCTTCTTCTTGGCCACGAGCGGAAAGGACGCCCATGAAGCCGGGACAGGAGAGCAAGGGCGCGGCGATCGATCTCGAATCGATCAGCAAGGCCTATGGCGGCTTCAAGGCGCTGGATGGCGTTTCGCTGCGGATCGAGCCCGGCGAGTTCATGACGCTGCTTGGCCCGAGCGGTTCCGGCAAGACCACGACGCTGAACGTCGTGGCCGGCTTTACCGACGTGACCAGTGGCAAGCTGCAGGTCGGCGGCAAGAGCGTGGTCGGCGTGCCGGCGCACAAGCGCAACATCGGCGTTGTCTTCCAGCACTACGCGCTTTTCCCGCATATGAGCGTCGGCCGCAACGTCGCCTATCCGCTGACGCTGCGTGGCGTCGACCCGGCGGAGCGAAAGGCGCGCGTGGCAAGAGCGCTGGACATGGTCAAGATGGGCGACTTCGCGCATCGTTACCCCAGCGAGCTGTCGGGCGGCCAGCAGCAGCGCGTGGCGCTGGCCCGCGCCATCGTCTTCGATCCGCCGCTGCTTTTGATGGACGAGCCGCTCGGCGCCCTCGACAAGAAGCTGCGCGAATGGCTGCAGCTCGAGATCAAGCGCATCCATCGCGAACTCGGCACCACCTTCGTCTATGTGACGCACGACCAGGAGGAGGCGCTGGTCCTGTCGGACCGCATCGCCGTGTTCAATCGCGGGCGGATCGAGCAGGTCGGCACCGGCCGTGAACTCTACGACGAACCGACGACGCTGTTCGTCGGCCGCTTCATCGGCGATTCCACGGTGCTGCGCGGAGAGGCGCGAAGCGACGGCGCAAGCACGGCGCTGACCATCGCCGGCGAGACGGTGACGGCGCCGCGGCGGATGGCGGGCGAAGCCCGTCCGGTCATGTTGCTGCGTCCAGAAAAACTCGTCATCCGTCGGCCAGGCCAGAGCGCTGCGGGCACCACCAACCGGCTGCCGGGGACGATCGCGGAAGCCATCTATCTCGGTTCGGGATCGAAATATGAAGTCAGGCTCGCCGACGGCTCCACGGCGATCGTGCGCTCGCCGCTGACCGGCGACAGTTTTGGCCTGGGCGAGAAGGTGGAGCTTTGCTTCGACGGTGCCGATGCCAAGCTTCTGGCCGATGACAGCACCGCCGACGCGACGCTGACCTGATCATCTTTTTGTTTTAACGCAATTCCGGA
Organism: Mesorhizobium sp. 113-3-9; assembly: GCF_016756515.1. Classification (NCBI taxonomy): domain Bacteria; kingdom Pseudomonadati; phylum Pseudomonadota; class Alphaproteobacteria; order Hyphomicrobiales; family Phyllobacteriaceae; genus Mesorhizobium; species Mesorhizobium sp. 113-3-9. The sequence goes on from NZ_AP023246.1 coordinate 2,319,640, forward strand.
CGGAAAACCGCTTCACACTTTTCCTGGAATTGCTCTACCGAAAGTCATCCCATGCAAGCCAAACGCAACGGCGACATATCGTTCTGGTATGCGGATCTGGGCGGGGTTCCCACGCCCCGGCCGCCCTTGCCCGGCGATGTCGAGGCCGATGTCGCGATCGTCGGCGCCGGCTATACCGGGCTGTGGACGGCCTATTATCTGAAGAAGGCCAAACCATCGCTGCGCGTCGTGCTGATCGAGCGCGAGTTTGCCGGCTTCGGCGCTTCGGGCCGCAATGGCGGCTGGCTGTCGGGTGGCTTCTCCTGGTCGCGCGAAAAATATCTCAAGACCTCGACCCGGCAAGGGGTGAGCGCCATGCAGGCGGCCATGGCGGGCTGCGTCGACGAGGTGATCCGGGTGGCGAGCGCGGAAGGCATCGATGCCGATATCCGCCGCGTCGACAATCTGACGGTGGCCACCAACCCGGCGCAGCTCGAACGCGCGCGCGAGGAATGCGAAACGATCCGCGCCTGGGACGTCGATCCGGACCGCGTCGAGATGCTGGATCAAGCGGCGACGCGGGCACGCATCGATGTGCGCAATGTCATGGGCGGCTTCGTCGTCCATGGGCAAGCGCGGGTGCAGCCGGCCAAGCTGGTGCGCGGGCTTGCCGCCGCCGTCGAGCGCCTCGGCGTGCCGATCTACGAACAGACGACGGTGACGGCCATCGCCAAGGGCACAGTGACGACCGACCACGGCACGGTGCGAGCGGAGACCGTCATCCGCGCGACGGAGGGTTTTACCGCAGGCATTCCCGGCGAGGAACGGACCTGGCTGGCGCTCAACAGCGCGCAGATCGTGACCGAGCCGCTGCCGGAGGCGCTTTGGCGCCAGATCGGCTGGGAAGGTCACGAGCTTCTCGGCAACGCCGCCCACGCCTATTGCTATGCCCAGCGTACGCGCGAGGGACGCATCACCATGGGCGGGCGCGGCGTGCCCTATCGCTACGGCTCGCGCACCGACGTCAATGGGCAGACGCAGCAGGCCACGATCGACCAGCTGCATCAGATCCTGACGACGCTGCTGCCGCAGACGGCGAACTGCCGCATCGAGCACGCCTGGTGCGGCGTGCTCGGCGTGCCGCGCGACTGGTGCACGACCGTTGGCCTCGATCCCGCCACCCGTATCGGCTGGGCCGGCGGCTATGTCGGACTTGGCGTGTCGAGCTCCAATCTTTCGGGGCGCACGCTGGCTGACCTGATCCTCGGCCAGCAGACGGAGCTGACGAGGCTGCCCTGGGTCAACCGCAAGGTCAGGCCATGGGAGCCGGAGCCGTTCCGCTGGCTCGGCGTGCATTCGATGTACCAGCTTTATCGCATCGCTGACGGACGCGAAGCCGCCGGGCTTGCGCATACGTCGAGACTGGCCGCGCTCGCCGACAGCATTACGGGTCACTGAAGCGGTTCAGCGTTCGCTGAACCGCTCCAGCAATTTGTCTTTACGCAATTGCGGACGGAAAACCGCTGGACACTTTTCCTGGAATTGCTTTGTTCATGGAGTCCAACTTGATCGACCTTTCGACCTTCCACGATCTCGCCAAGACCGACATCGGCGCGTTCTCACCCAAGCCCACTTCCATCGAGGGAGATCAGGTCGAAGCGGCGCGCTCGCTTTTCCAGTCACCGGACGGCACCGTCGATATCGGTATCTGGGAGTGTACGCCCGGCCGCTTCACCGCCGACCGGTCGGATTCATCGGAAATTTGCCACATCATTTCCGGACGGGTGGAGGTGAGCCGCGCTGACGGCGAGGCGCGTGAACTGGGGCCGGGCGACCTTCTCGTGCTGCCGCGGGGATGGAAGGGCGAATGGCGGATCCGGGAGACCACGCGCAAGCTCTACATGATCCAGTCGGCGGGGTGATCGACGGACGTCAGCGGCGTATCGAAATCAGTGCTCGATCGGCCCCTTGGCCATCACCAGCGCTGTGCCGGCGGTGGTCGGACGCTCGATGACACGCCGTACGCGCGGCGGTTCGTCACCGCTGTGCAGTGCCCGCAGGCGATCGCCGACCATGGCATCGGCATGGGTGATGCGGCCGTTGTGCCTGACATATTCGAGCCAGGTCGGCGTGTGGTAGTGCTCGATCCATATCGTCGGATTTTCGAGATCGCGCGCCAGTGTCCAGTTGCGGGCACCGTCGCGGCGGCGGATGCGGCCGCGTTCGGCCATGGTGGCGAGGAATTCCGCCTCGTCCTCATGGCGGATGATGTACTCGATCATGATGGCGATAGGCCCGCTGCGCGGCTTCAGGTCGAGCGCCAGATGCGGCTCCTTGAAACGGTTGAGCGGGTCGAGGTTCAGCACCTGCTGCTGCGGCAGCGGTAGCACCAGGCCGATGGCGCCGCCGGCGAGCATGGCGATGGCGGCCGCGATCAGCGCCGTCTCGGCGCCATGCGCATCGGCCACGACGCCCCATATCCAGCTGCCCAGCGCGATGCCGCCGAAGGTCGCGGTCTGGTAGACCGACAGCACCCGGCCGACCACCCAGCGTGGCGTCGCCATCTGCACGGTGACGTTGAAGTGCGACAGCGCGATTACCCAGCAGGCGCCGCCGACCAGCAGGCCGAGCGACGTCTGCCAGGCGTGATGGCTGATCGCGGCGTTGAAGGCGCAGACGGCGAAGCCGGCGAAGGCACAGCGCACCATCGTCTCGCTGGAGAGCATTTGCCGCAGCCGCACGCTGATCAGCGCGCCGCCGACGGCACCGATTCCGAACGAGCCAAGCATGATGCCGTAGGTCAAGGCGTCGCCCTTGACGACGTCGCGCGCGACGAGCGGCAAGAGCGCCAGGACAGCGCCGGCGCTGAAGCCGAAGGCGGCACCCCTGACCAGCACCTTGCCGATGTTGGGCGACATGGCGACATAGCGCAGGCCGGCGCCCATGGCAGCACCCAGAGACTCGCGCGGCAAGGTCGATACCGGCACGTCGGGCTTCCAGCGCGCCATCACGACGATAAGGCCGATATAGCTGACCGCGTTCGCCGCGAAGGCGGCCGCGGCGCCGGCGGCCGCGACAATGATGCCGCCGATCGCCGGGCCGACGCTGCGTGTCAGGTTGAACCCCATGGAGTTCAGCGCAACGGCCGCGGGCACCTTGTTGCGGGGAACCATGTCGCCGACGGACGCCTGCCAGGATGGGCTGTTGAGCGCCGTGCCGCTGTCGATCAGGAAGGTGAAGGCAAGCAGCGTCCAGGGCGTGATCAGGCCATACCAGGTGAACACCGTCAGGAGCACCGAGACGACGAGCATGAAGGTCTGCGCGACCAGCATCACCTTGCGGCGGTCGAAGCTGTCGGCGATGGCGCCGGCGACAAGCGCGAACAGCATGATCGGCAAGGTGGTCGAGGCCTGGACCAGGGCGACCTGATAGGGCGAGGTGGCGATCGTGGTCATCATCCAGGCGGCACCGACGCCCTGGATCAGACCACCGAAATTGGAAACGAGACTTGCGGACCAGACGGCTCGGAAAATGCCATGCCGGAAGGGCGCCAGCGCCGAAGCGCCTTCGCTATCCGGTTTCTCGTCAATCATGGATGGGTCCCTGCCACAGCGTGCTGATCCTTGCGGTGATCCGTTTCTCCGCATCGTTTGCCGAAACTATGGCATCGCGCCGCAAAGGGCGAATGCGATGCGAGGAAGATCATGGTCCAACAAGGGGATAGAGGAGGGCCACACCTCCGCATCGCGAAAACCCAAGCCATCGCTCACGGCCGGACGCCGGCCATGGCGCACATGGTCCGCCGGTCGGTCCGGGGTGGTCCGGGGTTTTGCGAGAGGCCCTTGCGGCGAACGCCGCTATAGAGCCCTGCGACTTGCCGGATCATGGACGTCTCGGACGGCCCCCCGTGCATCCCCGCTGGTTGCGTCAGAACCCGTTCTGGATGCGCTCGAAGATGACGTTGGTGAAGGCCGATATCTGGCCGCCGATGAACGGACCCGTGAGCGCCACCACCAGCATGATGGCGACGATCTTCGGCACGAAGGTCAAGGTGATTTCCTGGACCTGCGTCAGCGCCTGGATGAGGGCAATGCCGATGCCGACCGCCATGGCGACCAGCACAACCGGCGCGGAGGCGGTCAGCACCGTCCACACCGCGTACTGGACGATGTCGAGTGCGTCGGCCTCGTTCATGTGGGAGGTTGGCCTAGCTTGCCGGCTTGATCGACACGCCTGCGCCGACGGGGATCTGGGTGCCATCCTGCAGCACTGCGATCAGTCCGCTGCTGGCGAGCGTCACCGAAGACACGATGCCGGTGGTCTTGCCGTCGGCCGACGTGATCGAGCGGCCGATCAGCGCGTCGGCCTGCGACAGCGCCGAGGACTGCATGATCTGGTCGAGCTTGGTGTTGGTCTGCACCGATTGCTCGACCTGCGAGAAGGTGGCGAGCTGGGCGACGTACTGCGTCGAATCCATCGGCTTGGTCGGATCCTGGTTCTTCATCTCGGCGATCAGAAGCTTCAGGAAGGACTGGTAGTCGACCGCTGTCTTCGAGGTCGACGTGGTCGCCGAATTGGCGCCAACCGGTATCGTCGTCGTCATGTCCACGGTCATCAGTAGCGTGCTCCCACGGCCAGCGGGCGCGGTGCGCCCGGAACATCGTCATTGCCGCCAAGCGCGCGGCGTTCGAGAGGATAAAGCGAACGGATCGCCTTCAATGCCTCGTAGATATGATCCTCGCCGACCATGCGGTCGATCTGCTTCAGAGCGCTGCAGATATCAGCGTCCTCGAAACTCGCGATGAGCAGCGGCAATGAGCGGCGGAACATCTCGCGCGCCTCGCCAGCACCGGCCGGGTTGATCAGCATGACCTGAACGATGAAATACAGCTGCCTGAGCGGCGTCGATGCCTGGTCGGCCTGGATCACATGGCTTTCGAGCAGGAACTGCACGTCGTTCATCAGTTCAACGGTGACCTTGCGGTCGACGCGGATGACGGCCCCGTTGATGTAGATCTTCTCGTTGGGCTTCAGCGATATCTTCAGCGTGTTGGTCATTGAATGCCGTCGCGGATGATCTGGGACACTTCGATCAGCCCTTCGAAATTGTTGGTGCGGCCCTGGCGGATGTCCTCCGCCTCGCGCAGCAGCCATAAGCCGATGGAAATCAGGTTGGCGCGCAATTCCTTGGGAAGCGCATTGTCGCTGGAGCCGAGATCCTCGACGAAGGTAGTCCAGACGCGATTGGTGAAATGCAGTGCCTCCACCGCCTCCATCGAATCCTGGCCGGCCACTGCCGCCGCAGCCAGCATGTCGATCGAGCGGGTCAGGAGTTCGCGCTCACGATCCTTGGCATCCGAGACGGAGGTGCTTTGGACGTCGGCATAAGAAAATTGGTACATCGGTGGCTCTACCGTTCCGCTGGGAGTTGTCAGGTCAGGTAATTCAACAGGCTGAGCTGCTGCAGGCGCGCCGTCAGAGCGAAGGACGTCTCGATATGCTGCGTCAGATCGGCGACGCGGGTCGCGGCTTCGGCCGGGTCGACGGCCTCGAGATCGAGGATGTGCCGTTCGAACAGGTCGACCTGCGTCTTCATGCGGTCGCTGGCATCGGAGACACGCTTCTGTACGATGCCGGTTTCGGACTGGACCTGGGCGATGCCGCTCAGCGCCTCGCCGACCAGTGTCTGCGAATGGCTGACGATGCTGTCCTTCGCCGCCTGGCTGATGTTGGTGGACATCAGGCTGGAGACAATGGCGGCGGCCATTGCGAGCTTCTTGATGCCGTCGCTGTTGGCGCTGGTCGAGGTGGCGGTGGTTTCGTTGAGGGCGATGCGGCTGACGATCTGCTGGTCGGTGGCGTTCGACATGTTGGCCTGCCAGCCCGCGCCGAGGAATTGCGGCGTAACATCGTTGGTGATGAAGTCGTCCATCTGGGCGGTGGTGATATTGGCGGCGGCCGGATCATCGGGCGTGAAGCCGAATTTGGCGACGAAGGAGGCATCGAAGGCGGCCTTGGCCGTTGAGCCGGCGGCGGTGAAATCGTTGATCGGCTTGACGTCGGTGTTGGTGCCGGCGAACAGATACTCGCCGTTGACACTGGTGTTGAGGATCGAGGCAAGCTGCTGGATCGTCGTCTGGCCGGTCGATTGGGTCAGGCTGTCGGAGTTGTCGCCCGAAGATGCGGTGGTCAGGCTGGACAGGAAGGTCTGCGCCACGCCGGAGAGCTGGCCGAGCGCGGTCTGGGTCGACGCAAGCCGGGCGGTGACCAGCCCGTTGGAATCGACGATGACGTTCAGCCGGTCGAGGTCGCGCGAAAAGGTGACGGACTGGGCGGTGCGTCCGCCCAATGCCAAGCCGACATCGGCGACCTTGCCGGTCGATGATTCCTTCGTTGCTTTGACGAGGTCGGCCTGCATGCGCATCTGCTGATAGCGCATGGCATTGGAGAGGGCGGCCGAGGAAACTGAGGTCATGGATTATCCCACCGCGTTCAACAGGGCCGTCATCATGTCGTCGACGGTCTTCATCATCCGGGCTGATGCCTGGTAGGTGTGTTCGAGGTCGAGCAGCAGCGACATTTCCTGGTCGACATTGACGCCGGTCGCATTGGACAGCGCCTCGGAGCTGCGCTGCGCCAGTGCCTCCTTCGCGTCGGCGGCGGTCGAAGCCTGTTGGCGCATGCCCTGGAGCCAGCCGATCGAATTGGCGGCGTAGTCGGAAACGCTGGAGGTCGCCGAAATGCCGGCGGCGGGATCGAACGTCATCGGCTGGTCGAGCCGATCGCCATAGGCGACCAGAAGGCTGGAATAGGAGGCGCCGCCGCTGGTGTTGGAGACGTAGGCCGCGCCGTTGGCGCCGCCGTCGCGCAGCAAGGTCGGATTGCCGCCGGTGCTCGGATCCATCGCCGTATTGATGCTGATCGTGGAAGCCAGGCCATTGACCAGAGTGCCTGCGGCGGGCACCGCCGGCGCGCCGGACCAGGTGAACAGGCCGGCGGCATTGGGCATCGATGTGGCGGTCTCTGCAAAGGCCGTGATCAGGCCGCGCGCGGTCTCGTCGAGCTGGCTCTGCATGGTCGAGGCGACGCCGTCGCGCAATTGCAGCAGGCCCGCAAGCTTGCCGCTGGCGCTGGTGTTGCCGCCGGCTCCCGCGGAGACCGGCACGTTGTCGATATAGACGGTGTTGCCGGCGGCTCCGGCGGCATAGCCGGCCGACGGGGTGAAGCTCACCGTGCGCGGTATGGTCTCGAACAGCGTGGTGCCATCACCCGTCGTGATGACCATGTCGTTGTCGCCGCGCGTGAAGGTCGATACCGGAACATAGTCCGCGATCTTTTTCAGCAGCGCGTCGCGCTGGTCGAGCGCGTCGGAAACATCGGTGCCGGAACGGGTCCCGGAAATAACCGCCTGGTTGGCGTCCTGGAACTGGCTGAGCAGCGAATTGAGGTCCTTGACCGCCGTGTCGATCTGGCTGTCGGTCTGGGTGCGGAAACTCTGAATGGCCTGGGAGCCTTCATTCAGGGAGCGCACGACCTGCTTGGCCGCGTCGATGACGCTGGAGCCGAGATTCTGGTTGGACGGCGAGGTGGCGTAGAGTTGCAGCGCCTGCTGCAGATTGGCGATGGCGGTCGAGGGCGAGGAGGCGTTGTCGACGCCGTTGACCGAAACGTCCAGCTGATCCATGCCGCTGTAGAGCGCGTTCTGGCCGCTATACGCCGACAAGGCGCTGAGATTTTGCCTAAAGAGCAGGTCGTTGGTTACGCGCTGGATATCAACCGAACGCGCGCCGGGCGCCGTGCTGGTGACGACGGCGATGCGGCGCGTGTAGTCTGGATTGGAGGCGTCTGCGACGTTGCGCGAGACAACGCTGGTCTGCCGCGCGGTGTTCATAAGCGCCGATTGGGCGATGCTCAATGCGGAAGATAACGACATGCTGGTCTTTCACGGGCCACGCCCGGTTTATCTCTTCAGGTTGACAAGGACGTCCATCAGGTCGGAACCGGTCTGGAAGACTTTCGAATTGGCGGTGTAGCTGCGCTGCGCCGCGATCATGTCGGTCAGCTCTTCGGCGATGTCGACGTTGGAATTCTCGAGCGCGCCGGAGATGATCGAGCCCAGCTTGCCTTCATTGGCAAAGCCGACGCGGACCGCGCCGGATTCGGTGCCCTGCGCGTAGACGTTGCCGGGGAGGGCCTTGAGCTGGTCGGGGCTCTGCACATCGGCCAGCGGAATCTTGTAGAGCGCCTTGGTGGAGCCATCCTTGTACTGGGCGTAGATGGTGCCGTCCTTGCCGATCTGGACCTTGTCGATGGTGCTTGGCGCGTTGCCGTTGACCTTCGCGTCGGAAACCGTGAAGCCGGTGCCGAGCTGGGTCATCGCCGATAGGTCGAGATTGAGGCTGGCGCCGCCCGGTACGGTAAAGGTAACGCCCGTGGTGGCGCCGGTGAGCTTGCCGGTGGTGGTGTCGAAGGTCAGGTTGGCTGTGCCGAGCGCGCCACCTGTGTAGGGGAACGATGTTCCCGGCGTCGCCTTGGACTGGTCGAAAACCGCCACCTGCCAGGTGCCGGCGCCGGTGTTGGTGAAATAGACGTCGAGCAGCTTCTTGTTGCCGAGATTGTCGTAGGCGACCATCGAGGATTTCGAAGTGTACTGCGCGCCCGCCGAGTTGGTGGAGGGCAGGTTGGCGGCGACGACCGGGGTCGCGCCGGCCGACAGGTTGCCGGTGTAGTTGCCCTCGGTGCTCGGCGTTGCGGTCATTCCCTGGTCGGAGATGACAACCGGGACCAGTCCTTCGAAGCCGTTCACCGTCGCCGCCGGGACGCCGTTTTCGTAGCTGTAGGCCATAAGCTGGAAGCCGGCCGCGTTGACCAGCCTGCCCTGTGCATCGGGAACGAAAGCGCCGGCGCGGGTCAGGAAAGGCGTGCCGCTCGGGTCCTGGACGACAAAGAAGCCGTCGCCGCTGACGGCAAGGTCGGAAACCGATGTCGTGTATTGAAGTACGCCCGGATCGCTGACCGACTGCCGGATCGTCGTGGTGATGCCGCCGGAATTATAGGCGCCTCCCGTCGACGGCATGATCAGCGTCGAAAATTCGGTGGAGGATCGCTTGTAGCCGTTGGTGTCGGAGTTGGCGATGTTGTCGGCTGTCGTCGACAGGCGGTTTGCCTGGGCGTTCATGCCGGAAACGCCGGTCCGCATCATTCCGTAGAGGCTCATCGAGATGTCTCCGCAATATCCATGCCACTGGCAGCGAGGCTACGCGCCCTGTCTTGCGCGAGGCTGGCGCGGCACGGCATCAGAACACGAGCCGGTAGCCGAGGAAGCGCTTGGAATCGATCGGGTCGGTGCCCAGCTTCTCGCGCAGCTTCTTGCGCAATTTGCTGATGTGGCTTTCGACAACGTTCTCCTCGACCTCTTCGTCGAAGATGCCGTAGATGGCGTTGAAGACCTGGGTCTTGGTGACGCGGCGGCCGCGGTTGCTCGCCAGATATTCGAGGATGCGGCGTTCGCGTCGCGGCAGGGGCAACGGTTGGCCGTCGATCTCGGGATCGCGGCCGTCCATGAAGATGCGCATGGCGCCGATCTCGGTGTAGGCGACATCCTCATGGGCGCGACGGCGGATGGCGGTGATACGGGCCAGGATCTCTCTGATATGGACGGGCTTGCGGATGACGTCGTCGACGCCGCTCTCGAACAACCGCAGCGTGTTCTCCAGCGAATGCTGCTCGCTGAGCGCAATGACAGGAGCGCCGGTGCGGTCGCGGATCTGGCGCGGCGAGATGGCGCCTTCGCGGCAGTCGCCGATCAGGAAGGCCCGCACCGAACGCAGGTCGGTATCGGCGGCCGAGTTCACCCATTCGCCGAATTCGCCGGGCGCGAAGCCCGCGCAGGCGACGCCCTCGCGATCAAAAAGTGAATTGTATCCCTCAGTCACGAGCTCTCGCTCGTCAACGATCACGATCATCGGCCCCGCCTTCCGAATCAGCACATCTGCCCCGTGGGGAAAGGCGTAACCGCTGGTGGGAATCGTGAACAACCATCATTTCTTGTAACTAGTTTCTTGGGAGTCTGGAATCGTACCGGTTGCATTAGCGTGCAGCCAGATATGCTTGCGGCGGGAAGTTCCGGGCAAGTCAAAACGGCAAGCCCAAAGCAGTGGAATCGGTACATTAGAACCAGAGAATGCGCTCACTGGTTGCAGAAGGCGCGGGCGTTGGTTGTCCATCTGCCAAAGCCGGTGGCGACCATGTTGGCGATCACCCGGCAGACATAGACCTTCTGCGCCGGGTCGTTGTCCGGGCCGGCATGATAACGGGCGACGGCCATCGACCAGGTTTCGTGGCGGGCATGGAGACTGGCCAGGAAACGCGCCGCGTAGTCGACGTTCTGGCGCGGGTCCAGCATGTCCTCGACGCTGCGGAAATGCGAGGCGTGGTAGTGGTGGTTGATCTGCATGCAGCCGAGATCGATCAGTGTCTTGCCCTCGCGCTGCGCGTTGGCGAAGGTGGCAAGGGCCTCGGTCCGACTCCTTGGGAAGACCGCTTTTCCTTCTATATTCAATGCATTAGGCTGAAGGCTCCCTTTCTTTCCCGTCTCGGTCAGGCCGACGGCATAGAGGATGCCGGCGGGCACGCCGTAGCGGTCGGCGGCGCGCAGGATCTCGGGCTCGCAGGGATTGGTGGCGGCGAGGGCGGCGTTCGCGAGGCTAGATAAATATATCGCCGCCAGCGCGCTCGCGAGATGGCGAAGCGGCGCGGCCGTAATCCTGCGCGTCATCATGGTTACCCCTTGCGGACTGCTGGCCCGGTTGCTGGCCGCCGGCTCCACTGTTGCCACCGCCAGAGTTTCCAGGCTGGAAGGAGGACTGGTCGCGGCCAGGCGCCGCGGCGGGCGAGGCGGTTGCATCCGCCCGGGTTGTAGCCGGAACGGCCACCGACGGTTGCATGATGGTGACCTTGTCAACCTCGAAGCCCAGCCCGCGCAGCGACTTGACGATCGCCTCGCTGTCGCTGGAAAGCCGGCGGTAGGCATCGTGCGTTTCGGGCTTCAGTTCAATCGAGAGTTGTTCTCTGGAGAGGCGAAGATGGGCGGTGACCATGCCCAGTTCGGCCGGGTGAAGTTCGATCTTCAACACATGTGTCGGAACGGCAACAGAGCCGGTCGTCTGGGTGGCCGCGGAGGTCGTTGAAAACGCCTGCCGCGGGCCACCATCTGCCGCTACGGCGTTGATTATGCTGAGCGCCGCCTGGCTCATGGGAGCTTGAGGCGGGGCAGGGAAGCTGCGCTCGGAGACCACGTCGATGCGCGCCGATGCCGGGAGCTGTTTTCCTGGCTCCAGCCGCAACGAGGACTGGACGTCGGCGATGGATTTCATCTGTGGCGCCGCCTGCTTCGACCCGGCGCCAGGCACCTCGGCGGCCGTCGTCTCGGGTAGCGGGCCGGGAGCGATTGCATTGTCATGCCGCGATACGCCAGCTGCGGCGTCGCGGACGGACTGGCCGTCGAGCTTTGTCAGCGGTCCGTCGACGAGCGATGCCCGCTCCGACTTCGTCATCGGTTCGAGGTCGTCATGCCCGGCGGAGGTCGCCCGATAGGCCTTGGGCAAGATCTGCCCGTCGAGCGCCGATTCCTGTCCGGCCTGGCCCGCGTCGGCCGACTTGGCCGATGTCGAGAAATGGCGCAGGTCATGAAACGCCATCAGCAAAGGCAGATGGTCGTCGAGCGGCGTTGCGCCGGCGTCGGTCGTCGGCGTTTCGGTGTCGGCGTCCTTGTCCGCCTCGACTTCCTTGCCGTCCTTCATGGATTTCGCAGCCGTCAATCCGGTCGCTGCGGTCCTCGCCTTGCCAGCCGGCATCGGTTCGTCCTCGCCGGTTTGCGCCGCAAGGCCGGCGGCAAGCTTGCTCCAGCGTGGATCGCGTGCCCCGGACTCGGTCGTCGGCTGCTTTTCCGCCTGGCTTGCGCCGCGATGCACCATCCTGCCGAAACCAGCATCATCCTTCTTTCCGGGCACAGCTGGCTGCTCCGTGCGCGTGGCGGTAAATCCTGGCAGGGCCGGGCCGAGGCTGGGGGTCATTTCGGAGCGGCTCCAAGCATCTGGTCGATAAGGTCGAGCTGTCGGCGGGTTTTCATCATGGCGGCGTCGGTCGGGTCGGTCGTGTCGGGACCGGCAGTGTTTGCCGGCGCCGATGCCGGCAGGACCGTCGCCGAGTCGGCCGGAGGCGTTGGCGCGCTCGGTGCGGCCGCTGCCGTGCCGCCGGATGGCGCAACGGCAGGCTGTTCGGAGACCGCACCCTCGACGGGCGGCAATCCGGCCTCGTCGGCGGCCTGCGTGGCGGTAACCTCGGTCTCGGACCGCGGTGCAACGGTTGCTGGTGCCGCATTTGCTGCCGGAAGGGAAGCAGGCGGCGCCACCACCTCACCGGCGATGGCTTGGGCGGCGTCGAGCAGGGCACGGTCACCGTCCGACAGCCTGCTGCGGTCGATCTTGCCAAGCTTGGTGCGAACGTCCTCGATCGTGCCCGACGTCACCGTGGACAGGCTGGAGTAGAGCTGGGCGCGCGGATCGCCCTGATTGGTGTTGCCGTCGCGGCCCTGTTCGGCCCGCGCCGAGGCGAAGGCCGACAACTCGCTGAGGCCGTCGATCGCGGCACGGCGGGCAATGCGCAGATAAATGACCTTCTCGCGCTCGGGATCCATCATCGAGGTGATATCGGCCAACTTGTCCTGGCTGATCGACATGTGCAGCGCGATGACGCCGGAAACGAAGGAATCGGCGAACTGGCTGGCATAGGGCGAATAGAGATAGCGCTCGACATACTGGGTGGACGTAAGCGCGAACCGCACGGCATCGCCCTGGGCCACGGCGATGCCGACCGAGCGCCGCAAGGCGGCTTCCTCGACGAGGGTGCCGGGGCTGAGCAGCTTGGCCTCGTCGAGCAGCGTGAGCGCCGCCGCCGGGTCGTCCGTCGCCATCAGCGATCCTTTGACCAGCGCAAGAAAGGCCCCGAGGTCGCTTGGCAATGTCATGGGGTCGATTGGCTTCAGGACTTCAATGGCGCCGGCGGGCCGGCCAACCAGATAGTTGATGATGCCCTTGGCAATCGAGAGATCCTGGGCATCCACCGGGTTGGCGCGGGAGACCGCCGCCTCGACGGTAGATGGATTGCCGCCGCTCATGCCGTAGACCAGCAGCGCACGAAAGTTCCTGGGATCCTTGAAGTCGTCTGCGTCCGCTGCGCGCAGGCGCGCGTCGGTCATCTGCAGCAGCTTGGCCTGCATTGGCATCGCGGCGTGATCGCCGGCGGCGATCCGATCCTGGATAAGCTGCAGCGAGCGCACCAGCTGGTAAGGCTGCAGCGTGTCCTGGGCAAAGCCGGCCGACGGATATCCAGCGGCCAGCAGCAACAGGCCCATCAGCCGGCTGGTGATGGCCGCGCGCTTCATCCGCCGGTCGCCATCAGGATCTCGATGCGGCGGTTGACCGCCGACATGGGGTCGGCGGGATCCTTCGGCTGGCGGTCGGCGAAGCCGGCGACCTCGGTGATACGGCGTTCGTCGACGCCGCCGCGCACGAGCATGTAGTAGGCCGAATGAGCGCGCGCCGTCGACAACCGCCAATTGTCATAGCTGGCGCTGCGGAAGGGGCGCGCATCGGTGTGGCCGTTGATGCTGATGGTGCCCTTCTGGCCGTTGACGATGCGACCGATCTTTTCCATTGCCAGCACCAGTTCGCGGCTCGGCACAGCCGATCCGACTTCGAACATGCCGAAGTCGAGCTGATCGGTGATCGAGATGACGACGCCCTTGTCGGTGGCCTCGACCGAGACGCCATCATGAAGCTTGTCGCCGGGCTTGAAAGCATCAGCCAGCTGCTGCTTGACGTCGGCGGCCGCCTTCAGCGCGGCGGCGGTGGGTGCCTTTTCCGCGGTCTCGGGCTTTGCAGCCTCTTGCTTCTCGACGGTTGCATCCGGCCGGGGCGCATCGGCCGCCTTGGCATCCGTGACCTTGCCATCCGCTGCCTCGGCATCGCTGGCTTTGGTTTCGCCGACCCTGGCCATAGCCGTGGCAACCTCCTTGCCATCCTTCGCCAGAGGCTCGAGCGGCGCGTCCTCGACCGGCGGGGCGGGCGGCACGGCCTTGACCTTGGCAACTTGCGTCTCGGCGGCCTTGTCGCCCGGCTTGAGGGGATCGCCCTCGATCTTGGCGCGCTGCGCACTCGCCTCGGCGGCGGGCGTGGCCACCTGCTGCGACCAGAAATCGGGTTCGAAGGGATCGCGGTAGGATGCGCCGCCCGAGGCGCCCGTCGCGGGACCGGCGCTCTGCGCGCCGCCATCACCCTTCTGGCTGACATTCTGCATGACGCCGGTGTCGGTGGCGATTTCCGAGAGCACGGCGTAAGGGTCGGCGAAGAGATGATCGTCTGACTGTTGCGGCTGCTGTGGCTCCTGCTTTTCCTGCTTGCGGTCGGATGAACCAGCCTCGCCATTGCCGCCCTGACCAGCCTTGGCTGTGGTCTTTTGCGGGTTTTGGGCAGTCGTGCCAATCGCGCTTGGCCCGTCGCCAAGGTCTTCCAGGCCCTTGCGGCTTGAATTGCGGTCGACCAGCTTGACGGGGTTGAAGTAACTGGCGACGGCCGCCTTGGTCTGTTCGTTGGCGGCGTTGATCAGCCACATGACCAGGAAGAAGCACATCATGGCGGTCATGAAGTCGGCGAAGGCGATCTTCCAGACGCCGCCGTGATGGCCTTCGTCGTGGTCACCATGGGCATGCCGCACGATGATGATCTCGTGCCTGCCGTGATCGGCCTCGGCGACACTCATGACAAGACCTCGGAAAGGGTTGCCGACCATTCGGCCATGCGTGTCTCGAACACGGCCTCGTCAATGGTCACCGTCAGGTCGAAGCCGGGCGCCTCGATGAAGTCGAGATTAGCAGCGCGTGGTCCAAGCGATGCCTTCAGCGTTTCGAACAGCGACAGCGGCCCGCGGACGGCGATGCGCACCGCTTCGCCATCGCCGACCGCTTCACGAACCGCGCCGGCAAGTGCTTCAAGCGAGCGCTTCTGCAGATCGTCGCTGACGACACCGCCGATGATGCGGGCGACCGTGGCGGCGACAAGATCCGTCACGCGCGCCTCCATGGCATCGATGCGTGTCGAAACGGCGTTGCCGACGTCGCCGCCGAAGCTTTCGAGAAAGATCCGTGCTTCCTCGGCATTGGCCTGGCGTTCCGCTTCCAGCGCCGCGTCATGGGCAGATACAAGGCGTTGCGCCAGCGTTGCCTCCGCCTGGGCGACCGCCTCGGCGATAAGCGTGCCGATATCGGCCGGCGGTGCGGATGCTTCCGGCTTGTGCTCGGACGTGGCCTGGGGCTGGCTGATGCGCGGCGCGCGCGTGCCGAAATCAGGGAGAAGATCGAAAAGGGCTGCGGAGGCCATGGGTTACGCCGCGACTTCCTGGGCCGCCCATTTGCGCAAGATCTGCGCGGTGCGCTCCTCATTGAGGTCGACCATGCGGGCAAGCCGCTCCTGTGGCGCCGGCCTGATCTTCTGGCGAAGATCGTCGAGCGGGGTAACGCCGGGCCGCGCGCCGGGCAAGGCGCCGATGGCGGCACCCGCATCGGCGGAAGCGGTTGCCTCCGGTGTCGGCAGCGAACGCTGGACTTCATCGAAATTGGGACCCGACAAAGCGGGCGTCGCCTTTGCCGTCAGCGCCGCCGCCATCGGCCGCAGGCCGAAGAAGGCCACAAGGAACACCACCACGATGAAGGCGCCGGCGTTGATCAGCGTGCCTGCGTGCTGGCCGATGGAATCCAGCATTCCAGCCTGTGGGATCGCCTCGCCATCCAGTCCGTCGATGAACTCGACCGCGGAGACGTCAATGACGTCGCCGCGCTTGTCGTCGAAGCCGGTGGCGGAACTTACCATCTTCTGGATCTCGGCGACGCGCTTGGCGATCTGCTCCGGGGTGGCGTCCTTGCCCAGGATCGTCTTCAGCCGGTCCTGGTTGACGACCACGGCGATCGACATCTTGGTGACGGTGTAGCCGTTGGAGACGGTGGCGATCTTCTTGGAGTTGATCTCGTAGTTGGTGATCTCTTCCTTGCGGTCGTTGGCCGAGGAGGTCTGCGGACCCTCGGTGCTGGTCGCCTGGGTCTCCGGCAGGTTCTGTTCGACGCTGGCCGGGGTGGAGGCCTGCTTCTGGTTGCTGTTCTCATTGGCGCGCACCGACTGCACCGAGCGTTCGACGCGCGACTCCGGATCAAAGATCGTCTCTTCGGTCTGGCGGGTGTCGGTGTTGACATCGGCCTTGACGCTGGCGCGGAAATTGTCGGGCCCGAGATAGGGGGTGAGCGCGCGGCGGATGTTGTCGCCGATCTGCGCCTCCACGGTCTGCTCGACGCCCAGCGTGCGGGCCGCGCTGGTGTTGGAGGGATCATCGCCGGCGGCCAGCAGGTTGCCGTTCGAATCGAGCACCGTCACCTTGTCGGCCGAAAGGCCTGGGACGGCGGCGGCAACGAGATGGCGGATCGACTGGGCGCTTTTCTCGGCGTCTATGCCGGCGTAGCGGATGACGACCGACGCCGAGGGCTGCTGTTCGTCGCGGCGGAAATTGGCGCGCTCGGACATGACGATGTGGACGCGCGCCGCCTTGATGCCCGATATGGACTGAATGGTGCGGGCGATCTCGCCTTCGAGCGCACGCACGCGGGTGATCTGCTGCATGAACGAGGTGAGGCCCATCGCGCCGACATTATCGAACAACTCGTAGCCGGCATTGGAACTGGTCGGCAGGCCTTTTTCGGCAAGCAGCATGCGTGCCTGCGCCGTGGTGCCGGCAGGCACCAGAACGGAGGTCCCGTCCGAACCGACGTCGAAGCCGATGCCGGCCTCGCCCAGCACCAGGCCGATCTGGTTCACGTCGGAGCGATCGAGCCCGACATAGAGCGTGTCGTAGGCGGGACGGTTGAGGTAGACCGAGGCGATGCCGATAACGCCCATCACCAGAACGGCGATGCCCGCGAGCATGGCGAGGCGCTTCACACCAAAATCGCGGAGATTCGAGATGATGCTCTGGATCTGTTCCGGCACGATAGAGCGACTCCCAGCATGATTGTCCGCCGGAACACTAGCCCTCGAAGCTTGTGCGAAAATGAAATCGGGCCGCGCTTGCGGCGCGGCCCGTGGATTGGAAGCAGGGGTAGCCGTCGGTTACGGCTGAATTAGCCGTTCTTGAACAGCGACAGGATCGACTGCGAGGAGCTGTTGGCGATCGACAGGGACTGGATGCCCAGCTGCTGCTGGACCTGCAGCGCCTGCAGCCGGGTCGATTCCTTGTTCATGTCGGCATCGACGAGCTGGCCGACGCCGCGGTCGATGGAGTCCATCAGGCTCTGCGTGAAGGTCTTCTGAAGGTCGATGCTGCTTTTGGCCGAACCGAGGATGGTGGCCTGGTCGGTCAGCTGGCTCATGACGTTGTCGATCTTGCCGATCATCTGGGTGATGATGTCGTCGGTTACGCCCGATGCCGTGATGTCGAGATTGAAGGCGGAAACGTTGTCGATCTTGGCAACCGTCGAGCCAGCCGCCGTCTGGCCAGCGGTGTTGGCGGCGATGTCGGTGGCTCCGCCGGCGAGCGCGGTCGCATAGGCCTTGTCGTAAAGGGTCTGCGCGGCCGTTGTCGCGTAGACGGAAGTCTTGCGGTCGAGCGTGCCCTGGTTCTTGACGGCGGTGGGGAGACCGGAATCGAACAGTTTCGTGCTTTCGACATCGATGTCGATCGTTCCGAGCGAGATGGCGCCTGACGAGGAGCGATTGAAGGATGAGACGATCTTGGCGTCGGGCTGGACGCCGTCATTGGCGGCGGTGACTTGCGTCGACGTCACCGACAGGAAATTCGAACCCGAAAAGGTGGCGGCATCGGCAAAGGACTTCATCTGTGCCTGGAGCGCGGTGATTTCCGTCTGCGTCTTTGCCTTGGCGGCGTCCGTCTGGCCGACGGTGGAAAGCAGCTTGGTCTTGATCTGGCCGATCGTCGTCAGGACATTGTTCATGCCGGTATAGGCGGTGTCGACCTTCGAGGCGCCGAGGCCAAGCGCATCCTGCACCGTCGACAGCGCCTGGTTGTCGGAGCGCATCGTCGTGGCGATCGACCAGTAGGCGGCGTTGTCGGCGGCCTCCGAGACCCTGTAGCCCGTCGAGATTCGGGACTGTGTCTGCTCAAGCGATTTGTTGGTGGCGTTGAGGCTTTGAAGTGCAGTCAACGCCGCAGCGTTTGTCATGATGCTCGCCAAGAAACTCGCTCCTTTTCCCAGGCCGGCTTCTCAAAAACCGGCGTTGCCCTCGCGAGCCGCTGGCCCGCCCCATCGATTGCCGTCGGCCCGACCGGGCCGATTCGCCAATCCGTTGTAAGCTATGGTTAACCATGACTAGCGCGTTATGGTTAACGCCCTGTTAAAGGCGCGCTTTCGAGGGTTAAGAAATGAGGGTTGCGTGGGGCTGGAGCAAACGCAAAACGGGCCGCGCTTTTGGCGCGGCCCGTCTGACGATGTAGCCGTTTGAGAGCGATCAGCCGCGGAAGAGCGACAGGATCGACTGCGACGAGCCGTTCGCGATCGACAGCGCCTGGACGCCCAGCTGCTGCTGAACCTGCAGAGCCTGGAGGCGGGTCGATTCCTTGTTCATGTCGGCATCGACGAGCTGGCCGACGCCGCGATCGATGGAGTCCATCAGGCTCGAGGTGAAGGTCTTCTGCAGGTCGATGGAGCTCTTGGCGGCGCCGAGCTTGGTGGCGGCGCCCGTCATGTCCTTGAGCGCGGCATCGACGACGGTCATCATCTGCTGGATCTGGGTGTCGCTGGCAGCAGTGGTGCCCGAGAAGATGGCCAGGCTGGCGACCGAATAGGTGTCGGTAGCCGCGGCGGCAGCACCCAGGGTCGGCGCCGAAGCCGTGGCAACTTCCGCGCCGGTGGTGCCGAGGCGATTGGAGTCGAGGATACCCTTCGACACGGTCGCAGCGGTGCCGGCTTCATACAGCTTGATGCTTTCCACGTTGACGTCGATCGTCGAGATCGAAACCGCACCGGCGGAGCTGCGGTTGAAGGCCGAAACGATCTTGACGTCCGCGGCGGCGGTGGCCGTCGCGCCGCTGTTTACCGACAGCATGTTGGTGCCGGAGAAGGTGGCGCCATCGGCGTAGGCCTTCAACTGCTTCTGAAGAGCGGCGATTTCAACCTGGGTCTTTTCCTTGGAAGCATCCGTCTGGCCGTAAGATGCGGTCAGCTTCTGCTGGATCTGGTTGATGGTGGTGATCGCGCTGTCCATGCCGGTGTAGGCGGTGTCGACCTTGGAAGCGCCGAGGCCGAGCGCGTCCGAAACGGTGGACATGGCCTGGTTGTCGGAGCGCATGGTGGTGGCGATCGACCAGTAAGCGGCGTTGTCCGAAGCCTGGGAGACGCGATAGCCCGTCGAGATGCGGGCCTGGGTGGTGTCGAGGTTCTTCTGTGTGGCGTTCAAGCTCTGCAGCGCGGTCAGCGCCGAGGCATTGGTCATGATACTGGCCATGGCTACTCGTACCCTAATTTTACAGGTTTTTTTGACATACCGGTTTGTCCGGTATGACGGAGCGGCATCATGCCAATGACCGTTGTTTTTGGGTCACCCGCCATCTGCGAGCGACTATGGCGGCAAGTCCCTACCAAAGGACTAAATCGGACGGTTAATCGAAAATAATTCGGGAGAATTCGATCACGGCTCCCGCACCGCCCAACCCCCGTCGGGGATGGCCTCCTTCGCCGGTGCGCGACGGAAAAAGAATCAGGTGAAGGAGCGCACCAGGCTGCCGACGAGCAGGTTCCAGCCGTCGATCAGGACGAAGAACAGGATCTTGAAAGGCAGCGACACCACGGTGGGCGGCAGCATCATCATGCCCATCGCCATGGTGATGGTGGCGACGATCAGATCGATGACCAGGAATGGCAGCACGATCAGGAAGCCGATCTCGAATCCGCGGCGGATCTCGGAGATCATGAAGGCGGGCACCAGGATGCGCAGGTCGACCGTCTCCTTGGCAACGACCTGGCCGCGCTCGCGGGCGAGGTCGGCGAAGAGATCGAAATCCTTGTCGCGCACATTGTGCAGCATGAAGGTGCGGAACGGATCCGAGATCTTCTCGAAGGCCTCGGTCTGGCTGATCTGGTTGTCCATCAGCGGCTTGACGCCGGTGTTCCAGGCCTGATCGAAGGTCGGCGCCATGACATAGAAGGTCATGAACAGCGACAGCGAAATCAGGATGAGGTTCGCCGGCGTCGACTGCAGGCCGATGCCGGCGCGCAGGATTGAGAAGGCGATGACGAAACGGGTGAAGCTGGTCACCATGATCAGCAATCCCGGCGCCACCGACAGCACGGTCAGCAGGCCGAACATCTGGATGATGTAGCCGACGGTGGTGCCGTCGGCCTTGCCGATGCCGCCAAGGTCCAGCTGCTGCGCCGCCGCGACGGAGGTGGCGGCACCGATCAATGCGATAGCGAGAAGGAATTTTCTCATTCGAGCAGCAATGTCCTGATGAGAATTTGCTTGGCATGCCCCTGGCTGCGGATCGAGGCTCGTTCCTCGAGATCCGCCTTCAGGTGCTGGTAACCGCTGGCGCCCTCGATCTGATGCATCTTCAGCGTACGCACGAAGGCCAGAAGGTCCTGATGGATGTCCTCCGTCATCGTTGGCGGCTGCGGTGCATCGTAGACCACGGATACTTCCATCCTGATCCAGGTGTCGGAGGGCGAGGCCATGTTGGTGGTGATCGGCGCCAGCGTGACCAGCGTCGGTCCCGTGCCGGCTTCGTGCGCGGCGGCAGGCTCCGCGACCTTGCCTTCATTCTCGGGCGCAACCGGCACCGATGACGGTGCGCCGACGCCCTTGAGATAGCCGCCGGACATCCAGCCCATGCCGATGGCGGCGGCCGTCACCACCAGCAGCATGGCGCCCTGGACCACAAGGGAAGGACCCTTGCGAGGCTGAACCTGTTCGATATTGGCCATGGCGTTTTGTTCTCCAATTCCTAGAACGGAAGAACCTGGTCGAGAACCTGCTGGCCGTAGGCCGGCTGCTGAACCTCGCTTATGCGGCCGCGTCCGCCGTAGGAGATGCGCGCCTCGGCGATACGCTCATAGGGGATCGTGTTCTCGGCGCCGATATCGGCCGGCCGCACGATGCCGGCGATGGTCAGCACCCTGAGTTCATAGTTGACGCGCACTTCCTGCGAGCCGCTGATCATCAGATTGCCGTTGGGCAGGACGTCCGTGACGACAGCCGCGACGTTGAGCTCGAGCGTTTCCGATCGCTTTATCTCGCCATCGGCGGTCGTGTCCGTCTGGGAGTTGAGCGCTCCGGAGCCCTTGCCGGCGGTGCTGCCGACCTTGTCCCATTGCGCGCTGATGTCGAAACCGAGCTTGCGGTTGGCGGTGCGGCTCCTGTCGTTCTGGTTCTTGAAGTTGGCGCGGTCGTTGATCTTGATCTTGACGGTCAGGATGTCGCCTTGGGACAGCGCCCGGGGATCGGTGAACAGCCGGCTCTGCCGATCGTCCCACAGTGAGAACTTCTTCACCGGCTGCCGCGGCGTCTCGGGATATTTGTACATGGATCCGGTGCTGCCGCCGTCGATGCCGGAGCCCACCGGCGACAGCGACGGTTCCTTGCCGACCTCCTTGAGGTTGGTTCCGCAGCCGGACAGTGCCGCGACCGCGCACAGGATGAACATTCTGCGGATCATGACGGATCTACCCTTCGGGCTGCGCTGGCCATGATGCCGGTGAGCGTTGCCGCCGCCTTCTGGTCCATTTCGTTGAGAATGACGCCGGCTTTGCGCGAATCGAGCTTCATCAGGATGGCCGCCGCCAGGTCGGCGTTGACCATTGCCAGCCGTTCTGCCGCCGCATCGGGTTTCATGCCGGCATAGATCTTGACGACGCCGTCCTCGGCCCGGGCGAGGAATACCTCGCGCCGCTTCAGCCAGGTCTCGTATTCGGCTTTCTTGGCGTCCAGCGCTTTCATGCGCTCGTCGATGCCGGCCTGGAGCTGCTTCAACTCCTCGGCCTGCAAGGCGTAGCGGCGGTCGCGCGCGGCGTCGGCGATGTTGGAACAGAAGCGCTCGATCTCGCTCTGGTCGGGCGCTTTCTCCCGCGCCAATTGCTGCGGTGCCACCGCGGGCTGCGCTCCCGGCAGAACCTGGCGAACAGTATCCTCACCATGCGCTCCGCCGGAAACGGACATGGCGGCTAGAGCCGCGACCGCGAACAGGATTGCGCGGGGGCGGCGCCTTTCATGGGATGAGGGAGACGAGATCATCGGCATCGCCTATTGGAGAACCAGATCGGCTTGCAGGGCGCCGGCCGACTTGATGCCTTGCAGGATGGCAATGATGCCATCCGGCTTGACGCCGAGGCGGTTGAGGCCGGAAACGAGGGTTTGCAGGTCGGGGCCGTCAAGCACGGCGACGCGGGCGTTGGGCCGACTGACGTCGATGGCGGTGAACGGCTCGACGGCGGTTTCACCCTTGGAGAAGGGTTCGGGCTGCACGACGCGCGGCGCTTCGGTGATGCGCACCGTCAGCGTGCCATGGCTGATGGCGACGCGAGAGATCTTGACGTCGTTGCCGATGACGATGGTGCCGGTGCGCTCGTCGATGACGACGCGGGCCGGCGTATCGGATTCGACCACTAGGTTCTCGATCTCGGCATAGAAGCGGGCCGCCGAAACGCTCTTCGGCCGTCTGATCTGGACGGTGCGGGAATCGCGCTCGGCCGCCACGCGCATGCCGAAGCGCTGGCTGGTGTAGTCGTTGATCGCGTCGGCGATGCGGATGGCGGTCGAAAAATCGGGGTTGCGCAATTGCAGCGTCAGCGTCGACTGGTCGTCGAATTCGGCTTTCACCTCCCGCTCGACGATGGCGCCGTTCGGCACCCGGCCGGCGGTCGGCACGCCTTGGGTCACTTGCTCGGCCTGACCCTGGGCGGTGAAACCCGAAACGATCACCGCGCCCTGGCCGACGGCGTAGATCTCGCCATCCGCCGCTTTCAGCGGTGTCATGATCAGCGTGCCGCCGGTAAGCGAGGTGGCGTCGCCCATCGAAGAGACGTCGATGTCGATGCGGGCGCCCGACTGCACATAGGGCGGCATGTTGGCGGTGACGATGACGGCGGCGACGTTCTTGGCGCGCGCGCTGCCGCCTTCGGTGGCGATGCCGAGATTTTCGAGCATGGCGCGGATAGACTGCTCGGTGAACGGCGAATTGCGCAGGCTGTCGCCGGACCCGGCGAGCCCGATGACGAGGCCGTAGCCGACCAGCTGGTTGTCGCGCGAACTCTGCAGCTGGGCGATGTCCTTGATGCGCGAGGCGACCTGGCCGGGCGGCAGCGAGCTTGGCCCGGGCGAGACGCGGAACATGCGGGTGGTGGTCGCCGGATTATATTCCGGATCGTCGTAGACGCCGCCATTCTTGGCGGCGAGATCGCGCTTGGCCTTGGGTGTCAGGCCGTCGGCGAGCGCCGGCTGCAGGCCCAGCGCGGCCGCGAGCAGAAGGGCAAGCGGGCGCATCATGAAGCGCTGACCTGGATGGTTCCGTCGGCCATCACCGTGCCGGAGAGGATCTTGCCGCTGTCGCTGTTGCGAACCTTGATGAGGTCGCCGGCCGAACCTGGCTGTAACGTCACGGCGGTTGCGGTGATCGTCAGTCCGCCAGCGACAAAGAAGACCTGCACCGCGGCACCCTGTTCGACCAGCCAGGCCTCGCGGATAGCGGCGGTCGGGATGTAGCGGCCGGGCAGCAGCGTGCGCTTGGCGATCTTGCCCTGAAGCTCCTCGGTGCGGGTCGCCATCGCTTCGGGCTTGTGCTTGCCCGGGATCAGCGTCACCTGCTTCAGGGCGGTAAGCTCGATCGTTTCGCCGGGATAGATGACCCGGTTGGGGATCAGTACGACCTCGCCGGCAGTCTGATTGCTGGCGATCTGCGTCGCCGATTGATTTGCCGACTGATTTGCCGATTCCTGGGCGAAAGCCGGCATGCCGCCGGCCACCAGCGCAAGGATCAGCGCGGTGCGGCGGAATGCGGAGCAGGAGATCGGCATGACCATCATCCGTTACCTGATGTTCTTGGAGACGACCGAGGCCATGTCGTCGGCGGCCTGGATCACCTTGGAATTCATCTCATAGGCGCGCTGCGCCGAGATCAGCTCGGTGATTTCCTTGACGGGGTCGACGTTGGAAGCCTCGAGATAGCCCTGCTGGATGGTGGCGAAGCCGGGGTCGCCGGGCACGCCGACATTGGCCGGGCCGGAGGCCGTCGTTTCCTGGAACAGATTGTCGCCGAGCGGTGCGAGGCCGGCCTCGTTGGCGAAGTTGACGATCTGGAGCTGGCCGAGATTCTGCAGGTCGGTCTGGCCGTCGATGCGGGCAAAGACCTGACCGGTCTTGTTAACAATGACCTCGACGGCGTCGACCGGCACGGTGATGGCCGGAATGACACTGGCGCCATCCACCGTCACCAGCTGGCCGGTGGCGTTGGTGTTGAAGGCCCCGGCGCGGGTGTAGAGCGTGCCGCCATCGGCGCCCTCGATCTGGAACCAGCCCCTGCCGGTCAACGCCATGTCGAAACTGTTGCCGGTGCTGGTCAGTTCGCCCTGTGTGTGCACGTTGCGCACGGCGGTCGTCTTGACGCCGAGGCCGATCGAGACGCCCTCCGGCACCAGCGAGGCATTGGAGCGATTGGGCACGCCCTGCGTGCGGTCGACCTGGTAGAGCAGGTCGGAGAATTCGGCGCGGGCACGCTTGTAGCCGGTGGTGTTGATGTTGGCGATGTTGTTGGCGATGACTTCCAGGTTCGTCTGCTGGGCATTCATGCCGGTGGCGGCGATGGCGAGTGCTTTCATGACCTACTCCTCAGATGCCCATGCGACTGACTTCGAGATAGGCCGAAACGACCTTGTCGCGGATGGCGACGGCGGTCTGAAGCGCCTGCTGGGCGCTCATCACGGCATCGACGACCTGGCGGGTATCGGCATCGCCCTTGAGCGCCTGCAGCGACACCTGCTCGGCATTCTGCAGCGTGTTGACGGTCTTGGACGCCGCCTGGCTCACCGCTTCCGCGAAGGAGGTGCCAAGGTTGCCGGCCGTGGCCGGCGCGACACCGCCCTGAAGCAGGTCCGTCGCCGTGTCGCCCAGTCCGGGCTTCAGGTTAAGCGCACCGACGCCATTCACGATCATTGGTTCCTCATCAGGTCGATGGTCATTGAAATGAGGTCCCGCGCCTGCTTCACGACTTGCAGATTGGCCTCGTAGGAGCGGTTGGCCTCGGTCATGTCGGCCATTTCGATCAGCACGTTGACATTGGGCATCTTGACGTAGCCCTTCTCGTCGGCGGCCTCGTTGCCGGGCTGGAATTCGATGGGAAAATTACTCGGATCGCGATCGATCGAGTTCACTTCAACCGTCGAGCTGCCGGACGCCCGGTCGAGTTCGGAGACGAAGCTGATGGTCTTGCGGCGATAGGGGTCGGCGCCGGGCGTGGTGCCGGTCGACTGGGCATTGGCGAGGTTTTCCGAAACCACGCGCAGGCGCTCGGACTGGGCGCCGAGGCCGGATGCTGCGACTTTCAGGGCTGCGGTCAGCGCGTCCATGATCAGCTCTTCACCGCCATCATCATCATCGAGTGGAAGGCCTTGACGATCGCCGTGTTGAGTTCGAAGGAGCGGCGTACTTCGCCGGCCTTGAGAAGCTGGTCTTCAAGCACGACGGTGTTCTTGGACGGCATGACCACGCCGTCATCTTCCTGCGGCTTGATGGTGAAGCCGGCATTGGTCGCCGCGCTGCCGAGATGGCCGGCCTCGGTGGCCTGCAGCGACACCGCGGTACGGTCGAGCACCTTCTCGAAGGGTTCGACATCGTTTGCCGTGTAGCCCGGCGTGTTGGCGTTGGCGATGTTGCCGGCGATCGCCGACTGGCGCACGGAAAGCCACTGCGCTTGCTTGGCGGCGAGATCGAAAAGGGAAACAGGCTCCATGGGAATCTCCGGGCATGTGCCCAAAGACTAGGCCGCCAGTCTTGCGCGGACCTTGCGGACAGCGGCTAGTGCATGACGCCGAAAAGCGTGAGCCGGTTTTCGGTCGACATCATGCCCTCTCTCCTTGATCCAGGGCAGGGCACAACCGCGACGGCCTTACCGGGAAAGCGGGATCACCTGGTTGGTGCTGGTCAGCATGACCCATTTGCCGTTGCGTTGCTCGATCGACGAGACCGTGCTCGAGTCCGGCAATGTCGAGCCGCGCTGAACCATCCACAGGCCGGTATCGTCCTCGATCATGGCGCGGCCGTTGGCGACATGAACCATGCGGAATTTCGCGACATCGGCGGGGAAGGGCTGGTCGCCGGGCGGCTGTGCCGGCGTGGCGCCATCCGGCACCGTTCCGGTGGCGAACAGATCGATGCTGGTGTTGGGAACATCCCTGGTCGTCAGCGGCGCGCTGCGCTCGGCGACCACGCCGCCGCCCTCGCGTCCCGAATTGGTGCCGGTGCCGCCAAACTTGATCGCCTGAACGCCGAATTGGTCCTGGTTGAAGAAGATATACCAGGGAAACAGGGCGCAGATCAGGCCGAGCGTGACGCCGAGCGCGGCGATGACGAAGTCGCTCCGCCGGTCTGCCTTCCTGGCCAATTTTGGAAATTGCGGCTTTGGCGGCTGCGGCCATTCGGTGACGGGAAACAGGCCGTCAATCAACGATTCGCGGCTTGCCTGCGTCGCCTCGGCAGCCTCGACGCGGGGAACCGCATGCATGGCGGGCACCGCAGTCTGAGCAAGAACAGGCTGGAATCTGGGGAGATCCGGCTCTGATCTGGGCACAGCCGGCTTGGCTCTGGGTAGAGCGGGTTTGGCGGCCCTGGCCAGCACAGCCGCGGTCTTGGCGGCTATGGCGCTGGCGGCCTTTGCCTTGGCGCTTCTCTCTTCCTCGGCCCGCGCTTCCTCGGCTGCCTTCGCCTCGGCAAGCATCTCGCTCAGGATGCGCTCGGTATACTGGCGTTCAGTCTCCTGGTTCGGCATTCAGCTTTCCCTTGAGATGGCGGGCAAGATCGGAGAACGGATCGGCCGAAGGGCGGTCCCTGGGCGATTGCGTCAGCGCCTCGTAGATCAGCGGCACCTGGCGCACGGCGATGTCGAGCTCGGCGTCGGCGCCGCCCTGATACGCGCCGAGCAGGCGAATGTCGCGCGTGTCCTCGAAGCGGGAGATCATCGATTTCAGCCGCGTCACCAAGGCGCGCTGTTCGATGCTCCAGGCCTTGCCGGCCAGGCGCGATATGGACGACAGCGGATTGACCGGTGGATAGCGGCCCTGCTCGGCGATCGTGCGGTCGAGCACGACATGGCCGTCGAGGATGCCGCGCACGGAATCGGCGACCGGATCGTTGTGGTCATCGCCGTCGACCAGCACGGAAATGATGGCGGTGATCGAGCCCTTGCCTTCCGCGCCAGGCCCAGCGCGCTCGAGCAGCTTGGGCAGTTCGGTGAAAACCGATGCGGGATAGCCGCGCGCGACCGGCGGCTCGCCAGTGCCTGTGGCCACCTCGCGCAAGGCATGGGCGAAGCGGGTGATCGAATCCAGCACCAGGAGCACGCGATGGCCCTGGTCGCGAAAGTGCTCGGCGACCCGCATGGCTGTGTCGGGCGCGCGCCGGCGCATCATGGCGCTCTCGTCACTGGTGGCGACGACGGCCACGGTCTTGGCCATGCTGTCGCCGATCGTGTCCTCGAGGAATTCGCGGACTTCGCGGCCGCGTTCGCCGATCAGCGCGACGACGACGGTGTCGAACGCGTCTGCGCCGGCGAGCATGGCGAGTAGTGTCGACTTGCCGACGCCCGAGCCCGCGAAGACACCCATGCGCTGGCCGAAGCAGAGCGGCGTGAAGATGTCGATGACCTTGACGCCGGTCATGAAGGCGGTGCCGACGCGTTGCCGTGCCATGGCACCGGGCGTGGTGCCGCCCGACATGTCGTCGCCCCTGATCAGCGGCGGGCCACCATCGATCGCCCTGGTGAGCGCGTCGATGGCACGTCCGCGCCATGAGGCGTGCGGCGCCACCGCGAGCGGACCCCTGCGGAACACGGCATCGCCGATACCGGCGTCGGCGCTGCGTTCGAAGGGAGCGATGACAACCTCGTCGCGGCTGATCTTGACGATCTCGCCACGGCGCGTGCCGGCCTGGCCGCGCTGCTCGACGATGTCGCCCAGCCTGGCGAAATCGGAAACACCGCGCACCTTGTAATGCGTGGGCGTGACTTCGGTGACCAGACCGCCACGCTTGACCAGCCCATCGGCGCTGCTGAAGCGGCGCCATACCCGCTCCAACGCGGCAAGCCGATCTTCCGGCGCCGGCTGGAGCTGAATTTCGGGTGCGCGGATGGAGGGCTGGCCGATCGGCATGCTACGACTTCGAGCCGAGCGTCTTGATCGCCTCGTCGGTGGAGGAATCCGTCTGCCGCATCAGGGCGGCGGTGTTCTCGAAGGCGCGCTGGACCATGATCAGGCGGGTCATCTCCATCACCGGATTGACGTTGGATTCCTCGACGAACCCCTGGGCGATGCCGACATCGGAGCGATCGGTGACCGGATCGGGGGTGCGCGAAGGCACGATGCCTGAATTGCCGTAGCGCACGAAATTCTCGCCCGGGTCGAAATTGTAGAGGCCGATCGAGCCGACAAGCTGGTCGTTCTGGCGCAGCGAGCCGTCGGCGCCGGCCTTGGGCGGGCCGTTGCGGGGGTCGAGCTGGATCGGCGCGCCGCCGGCGTCGAGCACCGGATGGCCTTCGATCGACATCAGCTCGCCATTCTCGTTCATCGAGAAGCGGCCGTCGCGGGTCATGACGGTGCCGGCCGGCGTGTCGATGGCGAACCAGGCGTCGCCCTGGATGGCGAAATCGAATGGATTGCCGGTCTCGGTCAGGGATCCGTGGGCACCGGAAAGATAGGTCTTGCCGGACGAGGCGAAGGATACCGATTTCTGCCCGGTGCCCGACACAACGTCCTCGAATTTCACGCCGGTGGCGCGGAAGCCCACGGTGTTGGCGTTGGCGACATTGTCGGCGATCGTGTCGAGCCGGCGCTCGAGCGCCATCTGCGCAGAAAGGGCGACGTAGAGACTGTCTTGCATGGTCAGAACTTCAACTTCTGCATGGCCATCATCAGGTCGGTGGAGATGCCCGACGTGACTGGCTTGGCAAAGAGCACGCTGATGGACGACACCGCGGTCGAGGTCGGGTTGTTGATCTCGTACATGCTGGTGAAGCGCGTCAGGAACTTGCTGAGCTTCGCGGGATCGGTGAAATCAGTGAGGTTGAGCTTCTGCTCGAACAACTGCGCCTGCTTGTCGATGTCGGCGGTGGCGAAGGAATCGGGCAGGCCCAGCGCGGTTCGAACGACGCTGGCGAGCGCCGTGTCGGCCAGCACGTCGTACCAGCTGGTGATGTCGGGCGCCTTGCGCTGGAAATAGAGCGCCAGCCGCACGCCCTCATTGGTCTTGCCGGCATCCTCCTCCAGCGTCTGGCGCATGTATTTGTCGACGGTCGGCTGTTGCGCCGCATTGATGGTGGTGGCGTTCTCGCCGTACTGCTCGAAATTGAAGGCCGAGGCCAGTGCCGCGTAGGCCGGATCCGTCTGCTTGTTGGCGACGCTGTCGGGGTCGCGCACGCCACCCTGCAGGACCTGTTTGATGAGGTCCTTGTCCTCGGTCGCCGAATCGAGACCGAACGCCGCCAGTGCATAGGTGTAGAGCCGGTCGTTCGACATCAGGTCGTCGATGGACTTCACCTTGGTGATGTTGGCGAGATAATACGTCGTCTCGCCCTTCACATAGTCTGAATTCGGATCGACGCCGGCGATCTGAGCCTGCGTGGCGTAGTTCTTTGTCACCAGCTGCTGCGCCTTGTTGTAGATGGTGGCGTCGGCGCCGTTGGCGGCGAAATTGAAGGCGCTGACGAACTGGGCATAGCGCTTGTCGGTCAGCTTGTTGGCGAAACTGTTGGGGTCGGTGACACCTTCCTTGAGCGCCTTGACCATGAAGGCCTTGGCGTAGTCCATGTTCTCCAGCCCGTAGGCCTTCATGGCATATTTGAACAGCCGGTCATTGTTGACGAAATCGTCGATCGATTTCACCTTGGTGATGTTGGCGAGATAATATTTGGTGTCGCGATCAACCGTCGGCTGTTGCTCGATGCGGTCGATAGACTTGTTGATGTCCTTGGTGATCAACTGGTAGCTGGTAAAGGTATTGAGCAAGAACGTGCCTCCGGCCGAAGCTATGCCGGCACAATAGCCGCACTTCCTTGCGCGAAACTGAATCGCCCTGACATTCGGTTCCACGGCAGCTCGGATTCAAGCCTCACACAAGGCACGGGGACTATCCCTTGCACCTGGTGTGAAATGCGGAAGGACCTGCCGTGGGCATTCTGATCGGACTTGTGGTGACGCTCGGCTGCGTCCTCGGCGGCTTCATGGCCATGGGCGGGCATCTGCACGTGCTGGTCCAGCCCTGGGAAGCCGTGGTCATCTGCGGCGCTGCGTTGGGCACCTTCCTGGTCGCCAATCCGATGAAGACAGTCAAGGATACCGGCAAGGGCATTCTGGAAGCCTTCAAGCAGGCGGTGCCGAAGGAACAGGATTATCTGGAAACGCTCGGCGTGCTGCACAGCCTGATGCGCGAACTGCGCTCGAAGTCGCGCAGCGAGGTCGAGGCGCATATCGACAATCCGGAAGAATCAGCCATCTTCCAGGCCTTTCCGACGGTGCTCAAGAATCACGATCTGATGGCCTTCATCTGCGACTACTGCCGCATCATCATCATCGGCAATGCCCGCTCGCACGAGATCGAGGCGCTGATGGATGAAGAAATCCAGACTATCAAGAGCGACAAGATGAAGGCCTATCACGCGCTGGTCGCGGTCGGCGACGGCCTGCCGGCGCTGGGCATCGTCGCCGCGGTGCTGGGCGTGGTCAAGGCGATGGGCGCGCTCGACCAGTCGCCGGAAATCCTCGGCGGCCTGATCGGCGCCGCGCTGGTCGGCACCTTCCTCGGCATCTTCCTGTCCTATGCCGTGGTCGGGCCCGTGGCCACCAAGATCAAGACGGTGCGCGAGAAGAAGAACCGCCTCTACATCATCGTCAAGCAGACGCTGCTCGCCTACATGAACGGCGCGCTGCCGCAGGTGGCGATCGAGTTCGGCCGCAAGACCATCTCATCCTATGAACGGCCGACGATCGATGCCGTCGAGCAGAGCACGATGAACACCGCTTCCGCCGAGAAGAAGGCCGCCTGAGCGATGCGCGACAGCTTGGTACCAGCACTGTCATGACCAGTCCGGGCAGCCCCTCGGAGGTCCGCTCGCTGATCATCGAGCGCCTGGTCGGCGACAGCGGCGAGGCGGGCCAGGTCATCGGCACCGGCCGCGGCATGGCCGAGCGCGCCGCGCCGCTGCTGCAGAAGAGCCTGACCAGTGAGCTTGGCGTCCCGGTCACCATCGATCTCAGGGCCGTCGAGGTGAGCCGCGTCTCGGAGGCACGATCGCGCGCTGGCGATACCTTCGCCATGACTGTCGTCGCGTCGTCCATGTCCTCCGATGCCATGACCCTGGTGATCGATGCACCGGCGATCGCGATCGCGGTCTGCACGCTGTTCGGCGGCGACCCGGAGATGCCGGCATCGCCGATAGAGCGCGATCTGTCGCAGATCGAGATCGATGTCTCGACCATGGTGTTCCAGCAGGTCGCGCAAGCCCTCAACGGATCGGGACGGCGCTCGCTCGACCTGCGCCTTCCCGTGCCGCGGGCGGCATCGGGCACCGAGGCGAAGCGGCACGTGCTGCGCGACGGCGCGGCGGTCCGCATCGTCTTTGGTATCTCGACACCGGTGGACAGCGGCACCGTCACGGTGACGATGCCGCAGCGTGTCGTTCTGGCCAGCCGCGATGGCGCTGCCGCCGGCGGCGAGGACGACCAGAGCGCGAGCTGGCGCCAGCGCTTTTCGGAAGAGGTGATGCGCTCCACCGTGGAACTCGAGGCCACCATGCCGCTGGCCCGCCTGACACTCGGCGACCTCGCCGATTTCGAAATCGGCCAGGTCATCGAATTCGAGGAAACGGCACAGTCGCGGGCACGCCTCGGCGCGCGCGGCAAGACGTTGTTCGTGTGCGAGTTCGGCAAGCTGGGGCAAAATTACACCGTCCGGATCAAGCATCCCTACGATGCCGGTCAGGACTTTATCGATGGGCTGATGCCGGCTTCCGCCGGGCGTGCCTGAGCATTTGGAGACGACGCATGGCCAAGACCAAGGTGGAAGCCGCCCTCGATCAACCAGACGACCAGCCCGACGAGCAGCTCGACCGTGCCATTGAGGAGTTGCGCGGCGTCCTGCATGAAGAGGAGCAACGTCCGGACGCGGCGTTCAGGGCCGCTTCATCGGCCAATTCGAACGTGATCATGAACATCCCGGTCGATGTCCAGATCATCCTCGGCAGCACCGAGATGCCGGTCTCCGACCTGATGGCGCTGCAGAAGGGCTCGACGGTGGCGCTCAACCGCCGCATCGGCGAGCCAGTCGACGTCGTGGTCAATGGCCGCAAGATCGCGCGCGGCGAGATCACGGTGCTCGAAAGCGATCCGTCGCGCTTCGGCATCAGGCTGACTGAAATCATCGCCGGCACGAAGGGCGCCTAGACATGGCTGGTGGGGCTTGCCGGTTGCAGCGGAGGCGAGAGGCAGCATGACACCGCTGACGACCTTGACGCGCGCGCAGAAGGCCGCCGCCATATTGGTGGCGATGGGCAAGCCATCCGCCAGCCGCCTGTTGAAATTCTTCAAGCAGGAAGAGTTGAAGGCGCTGATCGAGGGCGCTCGGCTATTGAGAACCATTCCGCAAAGCGATCTCGAGCGCATCGTCGCAGAATTCGAGGCCGAATTCACCGAGGGTGCCGGCCTGCTCGATTCCGCCGACAGGATGGACACCATCCTCAACGAATCCCTGTCGCCCGAAGAGATGAACGCGATCATGGGCAACAAGAAACCGGAGGCGGCGCCGGAAGGGCCACCGCCGATCTGGCCGGATCTTGAAAAGCTCGAACCCTCGCGGCTCGGCTCCTTCCTCGCCGGCGAACATCCGCAGACGGCGGCCATGGTGTTGTCGAAGCTGGCGCCGCAAGCGGCGGCGAGCGTGCTTTTGACACTGACGAAGCCGATGCGCGGCGAAATCATCAAGCGCATGGTGACGATGGCCAACGTTCCGGACGCCGCCGCCAGGATCGTCGAGAACCGGCTGCGCGCCAGCGTGCTGGCGGAAACCTCGACCAAGGACACGTCGGCGGGACAAGCGCGCGTCGCCAGCGTGCTCAACGAGCTGGACAAGCCGCTGCTCGAGGAGGTCATGCAGGATCTGGAGGCCGCCGGCACGCCCGATCTCGACGGTGTGCGGGCAAGGCTTTTCGCTTTCGACGACCTGCCATTGCTCACGCAGAAGGCGCGCGTGCTGCTGTTCGACGGACTGTCGACCGAGCTCGTCACGCTGGCGCTGCGCGGCACCTCGGCGGCACTCGCCGAAGCGGTCCTGTCGGCCATCGGCGCACGGTCGCGACGCATGATCGAGGCCGAACTCGGACAGGGTTCGGAGGGGGTACCCCTCGCCGATATCATGGCGGCGCGCAAGACGATCGTGTCGACGACGATCCGGCTGTCGCGCGAAGGCGCATTCGAGCTTCCGTCGACGCAGAACGCCGCCTAGAGCCGGATGACTTCAGGTCGAATCGACTGAAGTCTGAATCTGCCTCTAAATCAAAGGATTAGAGCATGATGTCATCCGAAAGCTGCCCCACACTTTTCGGCGTCATGCTCTAAATTATGTCCGACGCGACCGACAAGGACTCGAAAACCGAAGAGGCGACGGAGAAGAAGATCCGCGACACCATCGAGCAGGGCAAGCTGCCCCATTCGAGGGAAACCGCGATCCTGGCCTCCTTCGTCGCCATACTGGTGTTCACCGTCTTCTATGCCAAGGACGCGGTCATCAATCTCGGCATGTTCCTGTCGATGTTCCTCGAGAAGCCCGAAGCCTGGCCGATGGACACCGAGACCGATGTCATCGAGCTCTACAAGATTGTCATGCTGGAAGTGGGCCGCGCGATCGTCAGCCTGCTGGTGCTTTTGACCGTCGCAGGTATCGGTGCCTCGGTGCTCCAGAACATGCCGCAATTCGTCGGCGAGCGAATCAGGCCGCAGCTTTCGCGTATTTCGATCACCAAGGGCTGGAACCGGATGTTCGGTGCCCAGGGCTGGGTCGAGTTCCTGAAATCCCTGGCAAAGGTCGGTTTCGCCATCGCCGTGCTCACCTTCACGCTGTCGGAGGATCACCGCAAGCTGCTCGCCGGGATGATCACCAATCCAGTCGCCTTCGGTCTCGTCATCCGCGGCATCGCGGTCGACATACTGGTGGCGATCGTCTTCGTCATGGGGCTGATCGCGGCAATCGACATCGTTTGGTCGCGCTTCCACTGGAGGCAGGACCTGCGCATGAGCAAGCAGGAGGTCAAGGACGAGTTCAAGCAGTCCGAGGGCGACCCCATCGTCAAGTCCCGGCTGCGTTCGCTGGCGCGCGACCGCGCGCGCAAGCGAATGATGACGGCGGTGCCGCGCGCGACGCTGATCATCGCCAACCCGACCCACTTCTCGATCGCCCTGAAATATGTGCGCGACGAGGATGCGGCGCCGCTCGTGGTGGCCAAGGGGCAGGATCTGGTGGCGCTGAAAATCCGCGAGATCGCGAAGGAGCACAACATTCCGATCTTCGAGGACGTGGCGCTCGCCCGCTCCATGTACAAGCAAGTTTCGGTCGATAATGTGATCCCGTCGCAATTCTACCAGGCCGTCGCCGAACTGGTGCGGATCGTCTACTCGAAAAAGGCTGAGCGCAGACAGATTTCATGAATCGCCAACCGCACGCAAAATCCCGCGAGATCATCGTCGCCAACGCCATCGAGCAGGTGGTTGGCGAATTGCGGCTGATCGATGTCGCCGACTATATCGCCTTCATCCGGCTGGAGCATTTCGCGTGCCTGTCGGACCTGGTCGATTCAGCGGTGGAGCTGTTCTTCATGCCCGGCACGCTCAGGCTCGGCCACGGCGGCGAGGCGCATGTCGACTGGAGCGGCAGCCCGCGCATCGTGCTCGATCTGGAGTTGCGGCCACCCGGAGTGACCGTCTATTTCCAGCTGACGCTGAGCGAGGCCGGTAACTCGGTCGTGGTCAATTACGTGTCGTTCGAAAAGCCTGGCGAGGATCCCGAGCACAATACGGCGCTGCTGGAAGCGGTGATCGAAGAGGCCCGTATCCGCAAGGTGGAGCCCATGGCTTTCTGAGGTCTGTCGCGGGTCCGGCGAGACCGGTCTGCAAAAGGGCTCCCCGTGTTTCGGGTGCTCACATACCCAAGCCTACGCTCCGCTCCGGCTCTCGTTATCCACCGGTTTGGTCGCTTCGCGCCCGTCTTCGATCGCGGCTCGGCCGGGTCTCAATCTCAACAGACGTTGAGCGCCTCATCGTTTCATTATTCGATCAGGCCGAGCCGCAGCGCCTTGGCGACCGCCTGGTTGCGGTTGACGGCGTTGAGCTTCTGGGTCGACTGGGTCAGATACTGATTGGCTGTGTGCACCGACAGCTTCAGGAGCCGAGCGATCTCCTCGCTGGTGTTGCCGTTGGCGGTTAGCTTCAGGCACTCCAACTCGCGCTTGGAGATGGCACGCATCCTGCCGGTGTCACCCGGACGGATGCGGGCGACCGCGGCGAACAGGGAAAAGCAGCGGGCGTGGATTTCGTAGAGTGCATCCTGCGGCAGCGCGATCTCCGACCCCAGGAAGACGACAAGGCCGCACTGACCGCGATCGGCATGGACAGGAAAGGCGATGCCGCTGGTGCCGGGCGCCAGCGGCGCCATCTGCTCGGTCCAGGCGAGATTGCCGAACGTCTCGGTCATCGCGGCGACGCCGTCATCCGTCCACCAGCGTGGCTCCGTCGAGTTGTGGGTGTGGCGCACGATCTCCTCGCCATTGGCGCCCGAGATGAACTTCGTCGCCACGGCGATGCCGGGATAGTCGGAATCGAAACACGGGACCAGCCGTGCGCGTTCCGGCGACGGGCTGACGAAGAACAGGCCGAAGGCCGA
Organism: Mesorhizobium sp. 113-3-9; assembly: GCF_016756515.1. Classification (NCBI taxonomy): domain Bacteria; kingdom Pseudomonadati; phylum Pseudomonadota; class Alphaproteobacteria; order Hyphomicrobiales; family Phyllobacteriaceae; genus Mesorhizobium; species Mesorhizobium sp. 113-3-9. Next base: position 2,355,855 of record NZ_AP023246.1, read on the forward strand.
GGCGTTGATATCGACCGCGATCCACCGGCAGCGGCGCACGGCATCGGGAATGGTGACGGCGTGATGTGTTTCGGAGCCGAGCGAGAAGGCGCCGAAGGGGCTGCGCTGATCGTTGAAGATCGCCTCCGCGGCGTCCTTGATGTCGGCCTGTTTCAAATGATGCCACTCCTGATCGCCGTGGCGATGGCCATCGCACGGTTGCTGGCCGCGAATTTCTGGATGGCGTGGGTGATGTAGCTGTTGACGGTGTTGGAGGAGACGCCAAGGATGACCGCCACTTCATCGGTGGTCTTGCCTTCCGAAACCCAGAACAGGCATTCGCGCTCACGATCCGACAGCGGATCCTGCATGGCCGCGGCGGCGATCAGCTGCGGAATGTGCGAGAGCGCGTAGCAGCATTTCAATTGCGCCTTCATCAGCGCCGGCTGATCGATCTGGCCTGATGTCGCCGCCGAGAACAGAGCAAACAGGCGCTGGCGGCCGACATTCAGCCTGAGCGAATAGATCTCGGCATGGCCGAGCACGTCGAGGAGACGGGCCTCTTCGCCGGAGACCAGCCCGTCGACGTCGGGCGCCTGTGCCGCCACCAGCGGTCTGGGCCGGATGCCGGGCGCGACGGTGAGCGCGCCCTGGGCAAGGCCGGCGATCAGCCGCTTGCCGATCAGTTCGATGGCGTCGAAGATCCAGTTGGAGGAGACGATGCGCGCGTCGTTGCGGTCCTGGTCATGGACGATGGCAACCAGCATGTAGCTGTCAGCGCCGATCTCGGCGGTCAACTCCATGAAGAAGCTGGTCAGATCACCGCGCGACGCCAGGCGCGAGCCCAATGTGTCGGATTGAAGAGGCGCGGCGGGACTGCTCATTTGTTGCTTTTGGCCGGAATCGTTTCTGATGCCCGGATGCTGGAGAGCCAGCCGCCGAACCCGAAAACGCGTTACTTTTACGAGACACACACGAGGCGCGGGGCCGCGCCCAACCAGACGGAATCCATTCAGGGAACGCGAAGCCGTCCGCGTCTGGCGCCGGAAGATTCCGGAACGTGAGACTTTGGGTGGTCGCCGCGCCCCCCGAGGACCGGCTGATTCGGGTCTAATCTACCCGTAGATGAATCTGACATCAAACGCGATTTGACAAAATCGAATCCGATGGACTCAGGCGCGACTCAGGGGGCCATTTTCGCGGCCTTCGACGGCGTGAAAATACCGGGACTGCGCAAGCCGGCCATATCGGCGATCGGCAGGTTGCGATAGATTCGCGAGCGCCGAAGGGGTGGGCACCTCCGGCAATCGAGTTCGTGAGCTGCAGGACGGATACGGTTGTCCGCAGCCGTGGCACGCGGGCTCCTGGCATCTTTTGTTTCGGGGGAAGCGATGAGCGATTCATTTCGGGAAGTCACATCCGTCTCGTGGTTCGGGCGGATCAAGCGGGCGGTTGGCGGGGTCATCTTCGGTCTGCTGCTGATCGTGCTGATGGTGATCGGGCTGTTCTGGAACGAGGGCCGCGCGGTGCAGACGGCGCGTTCGCTGGCCGAAGGGGCGGGCGCGGTGGTCTCGATCAACGCCGACAGCGTCGATGCCGGCAATGACGGAAAGCTGGTGCATGTCAGCGGGCCGGTGACTGCGGATAGCGGCCTGTCCGATCCGGATTTCGGGATCGCAGCGCAAGGGCTGCGTCTGTCGCGCAACGTCGAGATGTACCAGTGGAAGGAAGAGTCCAAATCCGAGACCACCAAGAAGCTTGGCGGCGGCGAGGAGACGGAGACCACCTACAGCTATTCGAAGGTCTGGGACGACAGCCAGATCGACTCGTCGGATTTCAAGAAGCCGGACGGCCATCAGAATCCGCCAATGGCGATCCACAGCCGTGCCTTCCAGATACCACAAGGCAAGCTCGTCGCCTTCGATCTGGACACGCCAGTGCTGGATCGCATCGACGGCGACAAGGCTTATTCGCTGTCGGCCAGTCAGTCGGCGGCGATCAAGGCCGCCTATACCGGGACGAAGCCGCTCAGCATCGTTGATGGCAAGATCTATCTAGGCAGCGACAACACAACGCCCGCGCTGGGCGACTACCGCATCGGCTACGAACTGGCGCCGCTCGGCGTCGTCAGCATTGTGGCGCGCCAGGCCGGCAGCCGGTTCGAACCATACCAGACGCAAGCCGGCGATGCGCTGCTGATGGTCGACACCGGCCAGGTGCCGGCCGACAAGATGTTCGCCGAGGCGGTGAGCGCCAACACGCTGATCACCTGGCTGCTGCGCGCCGCCGGCCTGCTGTTGCTGACGATCGGTTTCGCGCTCTTCCTCAGCCCGATCGGCGTGATCCTCGACGTCATCCCGTTCCTCGGCAGCATGGCGCGGATGGGGACCGGCATCATCGCCTTCTTCCTGGCGATCCTGGTCGGCACGACGACGATCGCGATTGCCTGGTTCTGGTATCGGCCGGTTCTGGCCGCGGGCATATTGGCGGCCGGTATCATCACGGCGGCGGCGGTCTATTATCTCGGCCGTTCACGCAAGGCTGCCGCACCCATGGGGACACCGAGCGCCGGCGCCGCGACGTAGCTGGCGAAAAGAAAAGGGCTGATATGCCGCCCTTTTCTCGCCTGTTGTTATCCGCTCCGGGTTTGCAGGCTTACCGATCCTCGAAACCGGTCAACACGCCGACGGCATTGATGCCGATCTCCTCGACGGCGTAGCCGCCTTCCTGGACGAACAGCGTCGGCAGGCCAAGCTTGGCGATGCGGCGGCCGATCTTGGGATAGTCCGCGCTCTTCAGCTTGAACTGGCTGATCGGGTCCTTCTCGAAGGTGTCGACGCCAAGCGAGACGACGACGATGTCGGGCGCGTAGGCAGCGAGCCTGGCGCAGGCATCCTCCAGCGAGGCGTTCCATGCGTCCCAGCCGGTGCCGAACGGCATGGGGTAGTTGATGTTGAAACCTTCGCCCGCGCCCGCGCCGCGTTCGTCCGCATGGCCGAGGAAGAACGGATATTCGACCATCGGGTCGCCATGCAGGTTGAGGACCTGCACGTCGGCGCGGTCGTAGAAGATTTCCTGCGTGCCGTTGCCATGGTGGTAGTCGACGTCGAGGATGGAGACGCGGGCCGCGCCCTGGTCGAGAAACCATTGCGCTGCGACGGCGGCGTTGTTGATGTAGCAATAGCCGCCCATGAAGCCGGCGCCGGCATGGTGGCCGGGTGGGCGGCAGAGCGCGAAGGCAGACCTTTCGCCGCCCTTGACCAGGCCGGCCGCGGTCAGCGCCACGTCGTAGGAGGACTTGATCGCTGCCCATGTGCCTTCGACGAAGGTGGCGCCGCCGTCGAAGGAATAATAGCCGAGCAGGGCGTCGATGCGCTTTGGCGGCACGTCGCCGCGCAGGCCACGCGTCGGCCAGGTGAACGGCATCGCCGAACCCTGGAAACCGGATTCCACCCATTGCGGCCAGACCGTCGGCAGGAAGTCGATATAGTCAGCCCTGTGGACGCGCTTGGCGGCGGCAAGGTCGTGCTCGAGCGGCAGGACGATCGGACCGAGCTTCTCGCTTTCCACCCGCGCCTTGATGAATTCGGCACGCGAGGGTTTTTCGAAACCCGGCACGATGGCCGATGTGACCAGTTCCATCTGGCCGGCATGGCCAGCATGAAGCGGTGAATAGACAGTCTTCATGAAATTCCTCTCGAAATGCGAAATCAGTCCAGGTTGAGATAGGGGCTCACCAGAGCCAGCCACATGGCTTCGACGTCGTCCTCGATGAGGTCGAATGTCCTGCGATCTCTCTTCAGTCCGACCAGCCGGCAGGCGTGCCCGACCTCCATCATCACCAGGCCGAGCCGTTTGGCGATCTTGTCTTCGAGAGCAGGATTCACATGCCGCAGCCAGGCTGCGTAAAGCGCGATGATCTGCTCGTCATATTCGTCCTGGATCGGCCTGAGATCGGCGTTGCCGGATATCGCCTCGATCACCGGCATCAGGGTCGCGTTCTCGAGATAGATGCTGGATGTGTCGATGAAGAGCTTGCGAACTTCGCGCCGGAACTCATCGCGGTTGGTGGGCCGGGGGACCTTGATGCGCTTCTCGATCACCTCGGGAAAGGAGGACAGCCAGCGCCGGGCGAGGTCCAGAAGGATGGCTTCCTTGTTGGGAAAGTATTGATAGACCGAACCGACCGACAGGCCCGCGCGCTGCGCTATGGCGAGCGTCGTCGGCGTCCTGGTTCCTTGCTCTCGCGTCAGGATCAGCGCCGCGTCGAGAATCCGGTCGACAACCCTGCTCGACCGTTGCTGCCGCGGCTGCTTGCGCGGCTCGAGCGCTATCCTGGTCTTGCGGTCGAGACTGCGCTTCACTGCTCGATGCCCTCGTTCCCCGCCTGGTCCCAACACAGGCGCGGGGTGCTGTCCACAATACATTCTAAATTCCGCATGTTGACAAACGCGAATAATCAGTCGCATTCTTTATCCACGCTGTCTCTTGAGATCACAAGGGGAATTTCAGAGCCGGCGTACTGACATTGTTTTTTGTCCCATGGCGCCGCTTCGCTGGAGCGGCAGACCGTTGGGTGCGGTGTTGTCGGTGTCAGTCGGTCATCAAAAGCGCGGAGTCGCGATGTCTGTTACGGGTGCGGATCACAATGCGGATCTGATCGTCATCAATGGTCGTGTGCTGACCATGGACGGAGGCAATCCCGTTGCCGAGGCCGTTGCCGTCAAGGACGGCGCCATCATCGCCATCGGCAGCCGCGCTGCAATCGAAGAGCTCAAGGGCTCGGCCACAGAAGTGATCGACGCCAAGGGCGGTTCGGTCCTGCCCGGTTTCATCGAAGCCCACATGCATCTGTTCTCGGGAGGGGCCGAACTCGCGCATCTTCAGCTTGGCGGTGTCCACGGCTTCGAGGCGCTGCAGAAGGCGATCCGCGACTATGCATCGAAAAAGCCCAATGCCCCGATGTTGGTCGGGCAGGGTGTCGATTATACGGTGCTCGGCAGCGAGCGGGTGACGCGCCACCATCTCGACGCGATCCTGCCGGACCGCCCTTTCTGCATGGCCGCGCCCGATCATCACACGATGTGGGCCAACACCAAGGCGCTGGAACTGGCCGGCATTCTGCATGGCCGCACGCTTGGCCCGGGCAATGAGATCGTCATGGGCGACGATGGCCTGGCGGCGGGCGAATTGCGCGAGGGCGAGGCCTTCGGTCCGGTGCTCGATCTTGCCGGCGAGGGCCGGGTGAGGCTGGGGCTGGCGACCGGCGGCGAGCCGGACCCGATGCCCTCGGCCGCCGAACGCGCCGCCGACCGCGACATCATGCGGCGCGGCCTCGCCTGGTGCGCGCGCCACGGCATCACCTCCATCCAGAACATGGACGGCAATCTCTACCAGCTCGAACTGCTGGCCGAGATCGACGCCGAGGAGGGCTTGCCCTGCCGCGTGCAGATCCCCTTCCACTACAAGAATTTCATGACGCTCGACATGCTCGACAAGGCGTCCGTCATGGCCGAGCGCTACAGCAGCGAGTGGCTGTCGTCGGGCATGGTCAAGGTGTTCTATGACGGCGTGCTCGATTCGTGGACGGCCGTCATGGTCGAGCCCTACGCCGACCGTCCGGACTGGGTCGGCGAGCCGCTGTTCACGCCGCAGCAGTTCATCGATCTGGCGGTCGCCGTCGACAGGCGTGGGCTGCAGATCGCCGTCCACTCGATCGGCGACGGCGCGGTGCGTGCGGTGCTCGACGGCTACGAGGCGGCGCAAAAAGCCAATGGCAAGCGCGACAGCCGTCACCGCATCGAACACATCGAGGTCACCACCACCGCGGACGTGCCGCGTTTTGCCGAACTCGGCGTCATCGCCTCGATGCAGCCGCCGCATCCGCCCGGCGCCATGGATTTCCCGCTCGAGCCGACCGTGTCGCGGATCGGGCCGGCCCGCTGGCCGCTGAGCTATGCCTGGCGGACCCTGAAGAACGCCGGCGCGCGTGTCGTCTTCGCCTCGGATTGGCCAGTGTCGCCGATCGACCCGATCCTGGGCATTCAGGCGGCAGTGATGCGCAAACCGTGGGCAGAAAGCGATCCGGACCAGAGTTTCTCGCTCCAGGAATCGATCGCCGCCTACACGGTCGAGGGCGCCTATGCCGAATTCGCCGAACATCGCAAAGGCGCGCTGAAATCAGGCTATATGGCCGATCTGGTGGTTTTGTCTGATGACATCGAGAAAACGGCGCCGGCCGATCTGCACAAGGTGCGCCCGGTGACGACGATCTGCGGTGGCAAGATCACCTATCAGGCCTGACAATGGCATGAGGCTTGCTGGCTAAAGACGGACTGAACTGTGATTCAATGCCGGGCTTGCCAACCTACCGGGCGTGTGGTCACATCGAACAGGGGAACAGCTCCGCCAGCAAGAGCGGGGTCAACAGTGAGGCGTAATCGTGCCGGACAAACCGGGTCGGAATGCGATTGAAGTAGTAAACGTCAGTAAAATTTTCGGATCGGGTGAGGGGCAGGTCGCTGCCCTCGACAAGGTCTCGGTGTCCATTCGCGAGAACGAGTTTTTCACGCTGCTGGGACCTTCCGGCTGCGGCAAGACCACCCTTTTGCGGCTGATCGCCGGCTTCGACTTTCCAACCGCCGGTGAAATCCTGCTCTACGGCCAGGACATCGCGCCGCTGCCGCCGTTCAAGCGGCCGGTCAACACCGTCTTCCAGTCCTATGCGCTGTTCCCGCACATGACCGTGGCCGACAATATCGGGTTTGGCCTGGAGATGCTGGGCAAGCCCAAGGCCGAGATCAAGGCGCGCGTCGCCGAGATGCTGAAGCTGGTCAAGATGGAAGCGCTGGCGGGCCGCCGCACGGCCCAGATTTCCGGTGGCCAGCAGCAGCGCGTGGCGCTGGCACGGGCGCTCGCGCCGCAGCCGAAAGTGCTGTTGCTCGACGAACCGCTCTCTGCGCTCGATTACAAGCTGCGCAAGGAGATGCAGATCGAGTTGAAGCGGCTGCAGCACGAAACCGGCATCACCTTCATCTTCGTCACCCATGACCAGGAAGAAGCGCTGACCATGTCGGACCGCATCGCGGTGATGTCGTCGGGCAAGATCCTGCAAGTCGGCTCGCCCTGGGACATCTACGACAAGCCGGCGGAACGCTTTGTCGCCGACTTCATCGGCGAGACCAATTTCCTCACCGCCGCCATATCGGGCGCCGGCAATGGCAAGGCGCGCGCGACGCTAAAATCCGGCACGACCATCGAGGCCACTGTTGCCGAAGGGTTCCAGCCGAAGGACAACGCCACCGTGGTGGTGCGGCCCGAGCACGCCAAGCTGACCAAGGACAAGGGCGACCTGTCGGGCACGGTCGAAAACATCGTCTATTTCGGTACCGACACGCATATCCATGTCCAACTCGACAGCGGCGAAGCCTTCACCGTGCGCCAGCAGAATACGCGCAGCGCAGGCTGCGGTTTCGAACGCGGCGACAAGGTCGGCGTCCTGATCGGCAACGACGCCGCGCAAGTGCTGAGGGACTGATGGCCACCGCGGAAGAAGTCGCCAAGGCCGCCGAACGGCGCGATGTCCGTGACCGCTGGCTTTTGTCGGCGCCGGCGCTGCTGGTCATCCTGCTCGCCGCCACCGGCCCGTTGCTTATCGTGCTCGTCTATTCGTTCCTGACGCCCGGCGCCTATGGCGACGTGAAATGGCAGTTCTCGTCCGACGCATGGACATCGGTGTTCCTGGAACGCGATATTTTCGACGACACGCTTTCGCTCGCGGCGGCGCATGTCACCATCTTCTGGCGCTCGATCAAGCTTGCGGTGGTAACGACGCTGGCGACCTTGGCGCTCGGGTTCCCGACCGCCTATTTCATGGCCACGCGCAGCGAAAAGACCCGTGACCTCTGGCTGTTCCTGATCACCATCCCGTTCTGGACCAACCTGCTGATCCGTACCTTCGCCGTGCTGCAGATCATCCGCAACGAAGGCATCATCAACACCATCCTTTTGAAGCTCGGCATCATCTCGGCGCCGATCCAGATCCTCTACACCGACACCGCGATCCTGATCGGCATGGCCTATGTCTACCTGCCGCTGATGGTGCTGCCGATTTACGCCAGCATGGAGAAGCTCGACTTTCGCCTGGTCGAGGCGGGCTATGATCTCTACGCGACACGCTTCAAGGTGCTGCGGAAGATCATTTTCCCGCTGGTCAAACCCGGCGTCATCGCCGGCTCCATCCTTGTCTTCATTCCAGCCCTCGGCGCCTATGTGACGCCAAGCGTGCTTGGCGGCGGCAAGAACATGATGCTGTCCAACCTGATCGAATTGCAGTTCGGGCAGGGCCGCAACTGGCCGCTTGGCTCGGCGCTGTCGATCACGGTGATGATCATCGTCATGGTGGCGCTGCTCGCCTATGTGCGCAATGCCGGCAAGTCAGGGGTGCGTCATGGCTAGCAACTTCTCCATCAAGCACCAGCCTGGCTTCACCGCGATCGCGGCAACCTGTTTCGTCGTGCTCTATCTGCCGATCATCGTGCTGGTCGTCTACGCCTTCAACGCGGCGAGTTCGACATCCGAATGGGGCGGTTTCTCGATGAGATGGTTCCAGTCGGCATACCAGAACACGCAGGTCATCGACGCGACGCTGCGCTCGTTCCAGATCGGCGCCATCGCGGCGGTGCTGTCGACGATCTTCGCCACCATGGCTGCGCTCGCCACCACGCGTACCGCCTCCTATCCCGGCCTTACCTTCAAATACGCGGCGATCAACCAGCCGCTGATGGTGCCCGAGATCGTCACCGGCGTTGCGCTGCTGATCTTCTTCTCGCGCATCAAGATCTTCACCGGCTATTCCGGCCTCGGCTACCTGATCGCCGCGCATACGGCGTTCTGCATCCCGTTCGCCTACCTACCGATCCGGGCGCGGCTGGAGAACATGGACCTGACGCTGGAGCGTGCCGCGGCCGATCTCTACGCAACGCCGTGGAAGACCTTCCGCCGCATCACGCTGCCGCTTCTGTGGCCGGGCATCCTGGCCGGCCTGATGCTGGCCTTCGTCATCTCGCTCGACGATGTCGTCATCACCGAATTCGTCAAATCGGGCGGCCAGGACACGCTGCCCACCTACATGCTTGGCCAGATCCGCCGTGGTGTTACACCCGAGATCAACGCGATATCGACCGCTTTCCTGCTGCTTTCGGTCGCGATCGTCACGTTGTTTTTCTTTGTCAGCAGGAAACGAGACTGAACCTGAAATGGGAGATAGAACGATGAACTGGAAGACCACAGCGACCGCCATGGGGTTGGCGCTGCTCGCTTCGACGGGCCTCGCCCACGCCGACGGCGTGCTCAACATCTACAATTGGGGCAACTATACCAGCCCCGACGTGATCAAGAAGTTCGAGGACAAATACAACATCAAGGTGACCATCACCGACTACGATTCCAATGACACCGCGCTCGCCAAGGTCCGGCAGGGCGGCACCGGCTTCGACATCGCCGTGCCCTCGCAGACCTACGTGCCGATCTGGATCAAGGAAGGTCTCCTGCTCGAGACCGATCCGGGCAAGATGGAGAATTTCAAGAACGTCGCTCCGGAATGGGCCAATCCCGAGTTCGATCCGGGCCGCAAATATTCCGTGCCGTGGGCCTGGGGCACGATCGGCGTCGTCGTCAACACCGATGCCTACAAGGGGCCGGCCAACACGTGGGGTATCGTCTTCAACACGCCGGACGAGCTGAAAGGCAAGGTCAACGTCGTTCCCGAGATGGGTGACGTGATCTTCGCGGCGATCAAATATGTCGGCGGCGAGCAGTGCACGGACGACAAGGCGGTGCTGAAGAAGGTGCGCGACCTCTTGGTGGCGGCCAAGCCGAACTGGATCGCGATGGAATACAACACCATCGAGAAGATGGGTGCCGGCGACTTCAAGGCGACCAGCGACTGGAACGGCTCGGCATTGCGTCAGCGCCTGGCCAACCCGGCCATCCACTACAACTATCCGAAGGAAGGCTTTGGCCTGTGGAGCGACAACGTCGTCGTTCTCAAGGAAGCCAAGAACGTCGAGAACGCCAAGCTGTTCCAGAACTTCATCATGGATCCGGAAAACGCGGCGGGCCTCTCGGCCTTCCACCGCTATGCCAACGCCATCACCGGTTCGGACAAGTACATGCCGGCCGACATGAAGGACGCGCCGGAAGTCGTCATTCCGGCCGACGCCAAGCCGCATGGCGAGTTCCAGAAGATGTGCGCGCCGGAAACGCAGGAGCTCTACACCAAGATCTGGACCGAACTGCAGAAGTAATCGCTGCGTGAGAGACCCGGCGGTACACGCCGGGTCTCTATCTTTTCCGGGAATGGCCTTTCATGGACTCCTATCGCAACAGCGATCCGCGGCCGCCGATCATGCAGGGCTCGCCGCCCGCCATGGTCCCTCCGAAGCTCGACTGGGACCGGCCGTCGTGGAACCGCTGGGCGTTCCAGCACATCAGGGAAATTCTGCCGACAGCCGAAGTCTGGCGCGGCAACGGCCATCGCCATCGCCTCGAACGCGCCGAGGTCGATCTTGACGGGCTGGCGGTCGAGGACAGCGAGGGCAAGCCGACAACCCTCGCCGGGTTGTTGGACGAGACCTACACGGATGGCTTCCTCGTGCTCAAGGACGGCAAGATAGCCTATGAGCGCTATTTCAACGGCATGGACGAGCGCACGCTGCATCTGTCGCAGTCGATGGCCAAGTCCGTCACCGGCTCGGTGTTCGGCATATTGGCTGGACGCGGCCTGATCGATCCGGCCAGGCCGGTCACCGACTATCTACCTGAACTCGGCGCCACCGGCTGGGCCGGGGCCAGCGTCCAGCATGTGCTCGACATGACGACGGGCGTGCGTTTTTCCGAGGAATATACCGACCGCTATTCCGATATCGGCCAGGTCGACGTCGCCACCGGATGGAAGCCGGTGCCGCCAGGCAGCGATCCGGATTTCCGCTGGCCCTCGCACATGTTCGAGCTGATCCTGGGCCTGAAGGACACGGTCCGCCCGCATGGCGCTGCATTTGAATACCGCTCGATCGAGACCGACGTGCTCGCCTTCATCATGGAGCGCGTGACCGGCAAGCGGCTGGCGCAGCTGGTTTCGGAAGAACTCTGGCAAAAGCTCGGTGCCGATGAAAGCGCCTGCTTCACCGTCGACAGTGCCGGTTATGCGCTGGCCGATGGCGGCTTCAATGCGACGCTGCGCGACTATGCCCGCTTCGGCCAGATGATCCTCGACAATGGCGGCGGCATCGTGCCGGCCGGCTGGATCGAGGCGACACGCAACGGCGAGCACGGGCCGGATTTCTCCACCAGCCTGCCGGAAGGCAGCTATCGCAACCAGTTCTGGATCGAGGATGCCAGCTCGCGCGCACTGATGTGCCGGGGTGTGTTCGGGCAAATGATCCATATGGACTGGAACACAGGAATGGTCGTGGTGAAGCTTTCGACCTGGCCGGATTTCAGCAATCTCGGCTATTCCACAGCGACGCTGAAGGCGGTGCACGCCATCGCCGCCGCGCTGATCTGAGCCCCCACAAGAAACGACCTGGAAGGAAACGCCATGACCGGCAAGACCGCGTTCGAGACCCGCTACGGCTTTCGCCGCAACGAGGTGCTGCTTTCCAACTGGCGCGTGAACCCGTTCAATCGATGGTCGTTCCAGAATCTGGGCGAACTGGTGCCGACAGCGCGCGTGACCGCTACATCGGGTAGTGCCGAGGCGCCCGCGCGGGATTTCGGTGGCTTGCTTGGTGAAAAGGTTTCGGTTGCCAGCGCTCCGGAGACGGTGGCGGAATTCCTGGTGCGCTCCAGCACCGATGCGCTGACGGTGATGAAGGGCGGCAAGGTGATCGGCGACTGGTTCGCGCCGCATATGGATTTTGGTGCCCGCCACATCATCTTCTCGATCAGCAAGTCGGTCACCGCCATCATCGCCGGCATATTGGAAGGCGAGGGCGTGTTCGATCCGGAAGCGCCGGTGACGACCTACATCCCCGAAGCCGCCGGCTCGGCCTATGGCGATGCGAGTTGCCGGCATGTGCTCGACATGAGCGTCAGCCTCGATTTCGAGGAAGCCTATCTTGATCCGGAAAGCGCTTTCGCGCGCTACCGCCGCGCCACGCTGTGGAATCCGGGCGGCGGCACGGAAAGCCTGCGCCAATTCATCCTGACCCTGCAGCGCCTGGCCGAGCCGCATGGCCAGACATTCCGCTATCGCTCGCCCAATTCAGACCTGCTCGGCCTGTTGCTGGAGCGGGCTTCCGGCCAGCGCTTCACCGACCTGATGCGCGAGAAGCTGTGGCTGCCGCTTGGCGCCGTCAGCGAAGCCTCGATCGGCGTCGACATGGAAGGCACGGCGCGCACCGCCGGCGGCATTTCGGTGACGCCGCGCGACCTGGCGCGCATCGGCGAAATGATGCGGCAAGGGGGCACCGCCAATGGACGCCGCATCGTGTCAGAGGCCTGGGTGCGCGACACGACAAGCACCGGCGGCAGTGCGGAAGCCTGGCAGCGCGGCGCGATGCTGCCGCTGTTTCCCAAGGGCCGTTATCGCAACAAATGGTACCAGACCGGACATGAGAACGGTGCCTATTGCGGCATCGGCATCCATGGCCAGTGGCTTTATGTCGATCCCAGCACCGAAGTGGTGATCTCCAAGATGTCGTCGCAACCGGAGCCGGTCGACGACCCGCTGGATCTTGAACTCGTCGCGTTTTTCGAAGCGTTGAGCCGGATGGTCTAAGCGGCTCCGCAGCCACATTAGCGCGCGCTTTCCTGTGGACCGCCGGGCTGATGGAGGCGCGGCGGTTGGCGGACCGGATGTCTGCGCCTATGGTCGCCGCTCTTTTCGACAAGAGTGGGAATGACATGGCATCCGACATCAAGCGCATCGCAGCCATCATCGCGGCCGAGATCGCTGCCCGGCCCGAACAGGCGGCAGCGGCGATCGAACTGCTCGACGAGGGCGCGACGGTGCCGTTCGTGGCACGTTACCGCAAGGAGGTGACCGGCGGGCTTGACGATACGCAATTGCGCGACCTTGCCGAGCGGCTCGCCTATCTGCGTGAGCTCGACGCCCGCCGCGACACCATCCTTGGCTCGATCCGCGAACAGGGCAAGCTGACGCAGGAGCTTGAGACCAAGATTGCCGCCGCCGCTACCAAGGCGGAGCTGGAAGACATCTATCTGCCCTACAAGCCCAAGCGCCGTACCAAGGCCGAGATCGCCAGGGAGCGCGGGTTGGGGCCGCTGGCGGAGGCCATTCTTGCGGACCGTTCACTGGTGCCCGCCGAACTGGCGCTGGCCTATGTCACCGAGGAGGTGGCCGACGCCAAGGCGGCCCTTGAGGGCGCGCGCGATATTCTCTCTGAACAATTCGCCGAGAATGCCGACCTGGTCGGCAAGCTGCGTACCTACATGAAGGAACGCGCTTTCATGCGCGCCAAAGTGGTCGACGGCAAGCAGGAGGCCGGGGCGAAATTCTCGGACTATTTCGACCATGTCGAGCGCTGGGCAAATGTGCCGAGCCACCGTGCACTGGCCATGTTGCGCGGCCGCAACGAAGAGGTGCTGTCGCTCGACATCGAGGTCGACGCCGACGACACTTCGCCGGTGAAGCCGGTCGAGCGGATGATCGCCAACGCCTATGCCATCGGCGCCAGCCTGCCGGGCGACCGCTGGCTGATGGACGTCGCCGGCTGGACCTGGCGGATAAAACTGTCGCTGCACCTGACACTCGACCTGATGCGCGATCTGCGCGAACGGGCCGAGGAAGAGGCGATCCATGTCTTCGCCCGCAATCTGAAGGACTTGCTGCTCGCCGCGCCCGCCGGGTCGCGTGCCACGATGGGCCTTGACCCCGGCATCCGGACCGGCGTCAAGGTTGCCGTGGTCGACGGCACCGGCAAGGTGCTGACAACGACGACGGTCTATCCGTTCCCGCCGAAGAACGATGTGCGCGGCACGCAGGCCGAACTCGCCAAACTCATCCGACTGCACAAGGTCGAGCTGATTTCCATTGGCAACGGTACCGGCAGCCGCGAGACGGAAAAGCTGGTGGCGGACATGCTGTCCGACATGCCTTCCGATGGCGGACCCAAGCCGCTCAAGGTCATCGTCAGCGAGGCGGGCGCCTCGGTCTACTCGGCGTCGGCAACGGCGGCGGCGGAATTCCCCGGTCTGGACGTATCGCTGCGCGGCGCGGTGTCGATCGCGCGGCGCTTGCAGGATCCGCTCGCCGAACTGGTCAAGATCGAACCGAAGTCGATCGGCGTCGGCCAGTATCAGCATGACGTCGACCAGTATCGGCTCGGCCGCTCGCTGGAGGCGGTGGTCGAGGACGCGGTCAACGCCGTCGGCGTCGATCTCAACACCGCTTCGGCGCCATTGCTGGCGCGCGTTTCGGGCCTTGGCGCGTCGCTCGCCGACGCCATCGTCGCGCATCGCGACGCCACCGGGCCGTTTGCCAGCCGCAAGGACCTTCTCAAGGTGCCACGGCTTGGGCCGCGCGCGTTCGAGCAATCCGCCGGCTTCCTGCGCATTGCCAATGGCAGCGAGCCGCTCGATGCCTCGTCGGTCCACCCGGAAGCCTACGGGGTCGCCAAGAAGATCGTCGCCGCCTGCGGCCGCGATGTGCGTTCGCTGATGGGCGACAGCGCCGCGCTCAAGGCGCTCGACCCGCGCGTCTTCGTCGACGAGCGTTTCGGCCTGCCGACGGTGCGCGACATTCTTGCCGAGCTGGAAAAGCCTGGCCGCGACCCGCGCCCCGGCTTCAAGACGGCGACCTTTGCCGACGGCATTGATGACATCAAGGATCTGAAGCCCGGCATGCTGCTGGAAGGCACCGTCACCAATGTCGCGGCCTTCGGCGCCTTTGTCGATATCGGGGTGCACCAGGACGGCCTGGTGCATGTCTCGCAACTGGCCGACCGTTTCATCAAGGACGCGCATGAGGTGGTCAAGGCGGGCGACGTGGTGAAGGTGCGCGTCGTCGATGTCGATATCAAGCGCAAGCGCATCGCGCTTTCCATGCGCAAGGACGGCGGTGAGGGGGCGTCAAAAGGTGGGCCGCGCGACAATGGCGGCGGCAGGCCGGCGCCACGTGGCCCGGCACCGCAGCGCCAGCCGGAGCGGCCGGCCCAGCAAGGCGCGTTTGGTGCTGCGTTGGCGGATGCGCTTAAGCGGAAGTAGCTACCACGCCAGAACAGTCGGCTCCTTCTCGACCTGGCTCAGCAGCCAGTCGCGAAAACTGGCGACGGGCGGATGGCCGCGCTTGTCGTGCGGGACGACGAGATAATAGGCGCTGCGGCTTTGCATGGGCTGGCCGGGCGCCGGCACAAGCTGGCCGCGCTGCAATTCGCCTGCGATGAGGAGCAGCGGCAGGAGCGCGACGCCAAGCCCTTCCATGCAGGCCTGGGCGGCGGTGCCGAACTGCTCGAACTGCATGCCGGGCCCGGTCGGCGCGCTCAGGCCCTGATGCTCGAACCATTCGGTCCAGGCACCGGGACGCGTTGCCATATGCAGCAAGGGCAGGCGGCCGATATCAGCAGGCGTGGCGATGGCGCGGCCGGCGAGGAATTCGGGCGACACCACCGGCGCCACCGTTTCGCGCACCAGGAGGGTCGAGTCGGCGTCCGGCCAATCGGGCAGGCCATAGTGGATGGCGGCGTCCAGCCTCTCCCTGGCGAAGTCGAAACGGCCGACGCGGGTGACGAAGTTGATGGTGATGTCGGGGTTGTTCTCGACGAAATCGGGGATCATCGGCATCAGCCAGCGCGTGCCGAAGGTCGGCAGAATGGCGAGGTTCAAGATGCCACTATGCCGATTGCTCATCAATCCAAGGGCTGCGTCGCGCAGCTGGCCAAGTGCCGAACGCACCGCTTCGGCGTAGATTTCGCCCGCCGTTGACAACCGGACATTGCGGCTGTCGCGCTCGAACAGCCGGCGGCCAAACTGATCCTCCAACAGCTTGATCTGCCGGCTTACAGCGCCCTGAGTCAAATCCAGCTCCTGGGCAGCGGCGGTAAAAGACCCAAGCCGCGCCACCGCTTCGAAGGCAGCGAGGGCGCTGATGTTAGGCAGGAGGCGGCGCTGGACACTCATGATCCATTCCTAACGCTCATTGATTGGTGAAGCAATTTCGTTTGATTTTTTCAAGCCCCGGGTCGATAAGCCGGACCAAGATTTTGCTTCACGCATGCCGTTGTTGCCAAGGATCCTGAACTCCTTCGCCGGCATGCATAGAGTCCGGGAGAGAGCCATGGCCGCCGACAAGAATACCTTCGTCTGGGAAGATCCGTTCCTGATCGAGGACCAGCTTTCCGAAGATGAGCGCATGGTGCGCGATGGTGCAGCGGCTTTTGCCGCCGACAAGCTCGCGCCGCGCATCGAGGACGCCTATCTCAACGAGACCTTCGACACCGCCATCTTTCGCGAGATGGGCGCTGCCGGCCTGCTCGGCATCAACATCCCGGAAGAGTTCGGCGGGCTCGGCGCCAACTATGTGACCTACGGGCTGGTCGCGCGGGAAGTCGAACGTGTCGATTCCGGCTATCGCTCGATGATGTCGGTGCAGTCGTCGCTGGTGATGTATCCGATCTACGCCTATGGCTCGGACGAACAGCGCAAGAGGTACCTGCCCAAGCTCGCCAGCGGCGAGTGGATCGGCTGCTTCGGCCTGACCGAGCCGGATGCCGGCTCCGATCCGGGCGGCATGAAGACGCGCGCCGAGAAGACCGCTAACGGCTACAAGCTCTCCGGCTCCAAGATGTGGATTTCCAACGCGCCGGTCGCCGACGTGTTCGTCGTCTGGGCGAAGCTGAAGGGCGAGAACGGCAAGGACGAGATCCGCGGTTTCGTGCTGGAAAAGGGCATGAGGGGGCTGTCTGCGCCGAAGATCGGCGGGAAGCTGTCGCTGCGGGCGTCGATCACCGGCGAGGTGGTGATGGAAGGCGTCGAGGTCGGCGAAGACGCGCTGCTGCCCAACGCCAAGGGCCTGGGCGGCCCGTTCGGCTGCCTCAACCGGGCTCGTTATGGCATTTCCTGGGGCTCGATGGGGGCGGCGGAAGATTGCTGGCATCGCGCCCGCCAGTATGGCCTTGACCGCAAGCAGTTCGGCAAGCCGCTGGCCGGCACGCAGCTTTACCAGAAGAAGCTCGCCGACATGCAGACCGAGATCGCGCTCGGGCTGCAGGCATCCTTGCGCGTCGGACGGCTGCTCGACGAAGGCAAGATGGCGCCGGAGATGATCTCGATCGTCAAGCGCAACAATTGCGGCAAGGCGCTCGACATCGCCCGCCAGGCCCGCGACATGCATGGCGGCAACGGCATCCAGATCGGCTACCACGTCATGCGCCACGCGCAGAACCTGGAGACCGTCAACACCTATGAGGGCACGCACGACGTGCATGCGCTGATCCTGGGGCGGGCCCAGACCGGGATACAGGCGTTCTTTTGAGCGACTTTAAGCCGGCAACCGGTTCTTTAATTTAGGTGCAGCGCAACATCCGCTTGGAGAATGGCGGCCAGATGTGTCAGGGTTCGGCTGAATAAACGCCGATCTCCGGGGCCCCATGGCAATTCTGGCAGCCGTCTACCACCTGACCCACTACAAATATGACCGGCCGGTGGTTCTCGGGCCCCAGATCATCAGGCTGCAGCCGGCACCGCATTCCCGTACCAAGGTCTTGAGCCACTCGCTCAAGGTCGAGCCGGCGAACCATTTCGTCAATTTGCAGCAGGATCCCTACGGCAACTTCCTTGCCCGCTTCGTCTTTCCCGAGCCGGTGAGCGAGCTCAAGATCGAGGTCGACCTCGTCGCCGACATGACGGTCTACAATCCGTTCGATTTCTTCGTCGAACCGTCGGCCGAGACATTCCCGTTCGAATACCCGGAGGAGATCAGGGATGACCTCGCTATCTACCGGACGCCGGAACCGGCGGGGCCGCTGCTTTCGGCTTTCCTGAAAACCGTTGACACCACCCAGAAGAACACGGTCAATTCCCTTGTCGACCTGAATGCCCGGTTGCAACGTGAGATCGCCTATATCGTGCGCATGGAGACCGGCGTGTTCTCGCCGGAGGAAACGCTGGCCGCCGGCAAGGGATCGTGCCGGGACTCTAGCTGGTTGCTGGTGCAGATCCTGCGCAATCTCGGCATCGCCGCGCGCTTCGTGTCGGGCTATCTGATCCAGCTCAAACCCGACCTCATCGCGCTCGATGGGCCGGCCGGCACATCAGTCGACTTCACGGATCTGCATGCCTGGTGCGAGGTCTATCTTCCCGGCGCCGGCTGGATCGGCTTCGATCCGACCTCCGGCCTGCTCACCGGCGAGAGCCATGTGCCGCTCGCCGCGACACCGCATTTCCGCAATGCGGCCCCCATTTCCGGCATGGCGAGCTTTGCCAATGTCGAATTCGGCTTCGACATGCGGGTCGACCGCATCGCCGAGCATCCGCGCATCACCAAGCCGTTCTCGGATGAAAGCTGGCGGGCGCTCGACGCGCTCGGCAACAGGGTCGATGCCGCACTTGGCGAAGGCGATGTGCGGCTGACGATGGGCGGCGAGCCGACCTTCGTGTCGATCGATGATTTCGAGTCGGCCGAATGGAACACCGCCGCCGTCGGGCCGACCAAGCGTGAAAAGGCCGATGCACTGATCCGTCGGCTGCGCGAACGTTTCGCGCCGGGCGGCTTCCTCCATTACGGCCAGGGCAAATGGTATCCCGGTGAAAGCCTGCCGCGCTGGACCTTTTCGCTCTACTGGCGTGCCGATGGCGAGCCTGTGTGGAGCGACCCGTCGCTGATCGCGCGCGAAAAGAGTTCGGCCGATATCGGCCCGAAACAGGCCGAAAGCCTTCTCACCGCGATCGCCGGTGAACTCGGCATCGACACGTCGATGGTCAGCGAAGCTTATGAGGACCCGGCCGAGTGGCTGCTCAAGGAAGGCAAGCTGCCGGAGAATGTCGATCCGTCCAATTCCAAGCTGGAGGATCCGGAAGAGCGCAGCCGCATGGCCAAAGTGTTCGAGCGCGGGCTGACCAAGCCGTCCGGCTATGTGCTGCCGGTGCAGCGCTGGAACAGCCAGGCATCCGGGCCACGCTGGCGTTCGGAAAAATGGAAGACGCGACGCGGGCGGCTGTTCCTGGTGCCTGGCGATTCACCGGTCGGTTATCGCTTGCCGCTCGGCACGCTGCCTTATGTGCCACCGGCGCAATTCCCCTATATCGTGCCCGTCGATCCGTCGCTGCCGCGCGGAGCGCTGCCCGCGCGTGAAGCCATCTTGCCCTCCGCCGCGCCTGCCGAACTTGAAGGCGCCGACGAGATGGCGCGCCGGCAGCAGGCGGTGTCGTTCACCGCGGCGACCGGCCAGCAGGACCGGGTCGAACAGGAGATCACCGAGATTGGTGGCGCAGTGCGCACCGCGCTCTCGGTCGAGCCGCGCGATGGACGGCTCTGCGTGTTCATGCCGCCGGTTGAAGCACTGGAGGACTATCTCGAACTGGTCGCGGCCGCCGAGAACGCTGCGCGAGCCATCGGCCTTCCCGTCCACATCGAGGGCTATGGCCCGCCGCATGATCCGCGCCTCAATGTCATCCGCGTCGCGCCCGATCCCGGCGTCATCGAGGTCAACATCCATCCGGCTTCCAACTGGCAGGATTGCGTGGCGACGACGACGGCAATCTATGAGGAAGCGCGGCTGACGCGGCTTGGCGCCGACAAATTCATGATCGACGGCCGCCACACGGGCACTGGCGGTGGCAATCATGTCGTCGTCGGCGGCGCGACACCAAACGACAGCCCGTTCCTGCGCCGGCCCGATCTGTTGAAGAGCCTGGTGCTGCAATGGCAGCGGCATCCGTCGCTGTCCTACCTGTTTTCGGGCCTGTTCATCGGCCCGACCAGCCAGGCGCCGCGCTTCGACGAGGCGCGCCACGATTCGCTCTACGAACTCGAAATCGCCATGGCGCAGGTGCCGCATCCCGACCAGGGCGCGGCACCCCTGCCGTGGCTGGTCGACCGGCTGTTCCGCAACCTGTTGACGGACGTGACCGGCAACACGCATCGCTCGGAAATCTGCATCGACAAGCTGTTTTCGCCGGATGGGCCGACCGGCCGGCTCGGCCTGGTCGAGTTCCGCGGCTTCGAAATGCCGCCCAACGCGCGCATGAGCCTTGCGCAGCAGCTTCTGGTCCGTGCCATCATCGCCCGTGCATGGAAGAACCCGCTCGACGGCCGTTTCGTGCGCTGGGGCACTTCGCTGCATGACCGCTTCATGCTGCCGCATCATGTCTGGGCTGATTTTCTCGACGTGCTCGACGATCTCAAGCTCAACGGTTTCGAATTCCGGCCTGAATGGTTCGACGCCCAGCTCGAATTCCGTTTTCCCTTCTGCGGCGAGGTGCGGCATGCCGGCATCAAGCTGGAACTGCGGCAGGCGCTGGAGCCGTGGCACGTCATGGGCGAGCAGGGCGCGATCGGCGGAACCGTGCGCTTTGTCGATTCCTCGGTCGAACGGCTGCAGGTCAAGACCGAAGGGCTCAATCCGGAACGCCATGCAATCGTCTGCAACGGCCGCATCGTGCCGATGAAGGTGACGGACAATCGCGAGGTGGCGGTGGCGGGCGTGCGCTTCAAGGCCTGGCAGCCGGCGTCCGGCCTGCATCCGGCGCTGCCGGTCAACACGCCGCTGGTGTTCGACATCTACGACCGCTGGTCGGGCAGGGCGGTCGGCGGCTGCGTCTACCATGTCGCGCATCCCGGCGGGCGCAACTACGATACGTTCCCGGTCAACGGCAACGAGGCGGAAGCGCGGCGGCTCGCCCGCTTCGAACCGCGCGGCCACACGCCATCAGGCTATGTGCTGCGCGAAGAACAACCGGCGGAAGATTTCCCGATGACCCTTGACCTTCGGCGTCCACCCAGACTGTGATCGGACATGGCAAAGGGGAATCACAAGAGGGTACGCGGCAAGCCGCAGATCCACAGCCTGCTGGAGCACTACCAGCCGATCGACGGTGTCGTCGACGAAATGGTCGACGCGTCAGGCAATCCCCGTCCGGCGTGGAAGCAGTTCATCGAGGCGCTCGACGAAATAGGGTCTGAAAAGCTCGGCCAGCGTTTCGCCCGCGCCGACCAGTATCTGCGCGATGCCGGCGTCTATTACCGCGTCTACGACAAGGCCGGCGCCAATGAGCGCGAATGGCCGCTGGCGCATGTGCCCTTGCTCATCGAAGACGCCGAATGGGCCGCAATCAGCGCCGGGCTCATCCAGAGGGCCGAGCTGTTCGAGGAAACCATCGCCGATATCCATGGGCGCAACCGACTGGTTGAAAAAGGCATCCTGCCGGCGGGATTGATTGCGGCCAGCCCGGAATATTTGCGGCCCGTGGTCGGTACCACGCCGGCCGGTGGCCATTTCCTGCATTTCTGTGCTTTCGAGCTCGGCCGTGGGCCCGATGGCCGCTGGTGGGTGCTGGGCGACCGCACGCAAGCGCCATCGGGCGCCGGCTTCGCGCTGGAGAACCGCGTCGCCACCACGCGCGCGCTGTCCGACATCTATGGCGAGATGCACGTGCACCGGCTTGCCGGCTTCTTCCGACGCTTCCGCGATGCGCTGATCGGCATGGCCAGGGAAACCGACGGCCGCGTCGCCATCCTGACGCCTGGGCCGCTCAACGAAACCTACTACGAACACGCTTATATCGCCCGCTACCTCGGCATCATGCTGCTCGAGGGCGAGGACCTCACTGTTTCCGGCGGCAGGCTGATGGTGCGCACCGTTTCCGGCCTGATGCCGATCAGCGTGCTCTGGCGGCGTCTCGATGCCGCCTTCGCCGATCCGCTCGAATTGCGATCGGATTCGCAGATCGGCACGCCGGGGCTGGTGGAAGCGATCCGCCAGGGTGCGGTTGCAACCGTCAACGCGCTGGGCTCAGGCTTGATGGAAACGCGGGCGCTGCTTGCTTTCCTGCCCAAGATCGCGCGCGAATTGCGCGGCGAGGAGCTGCTGCTGCCGAGCGTCGCGACCTGGTGGTGCGGGCAGGCGACGGAACGCGCCCATGTGCTTGCCAATATCGACCGCATGGTGGTCGGCCCGGCGCTCTCGACGAGACTAGCCTTCGAGGATGATGGCCAGACCACGCTTGGCTCGACGCTGTCGGCCGGCGAGCGGGCCGAACTGGTGGCGCGCATCGAACGCGATGGCGGCGCCTTCGTCGGCCAGGAAGCGGTGACGCTGTCGACGACACCTGTCTTTGTCGGCGGCTGGCTGGAGCCGCGGCCGGCGAGCCTGCGCGTTTATCTGGCCCGCACGCCCGAGGGCTGGACGGTGATGCCGGGCGGGTTCGCCCGCGTCGGCCTGTCGCTCGACCCGACCGCGATCGCCATGCAGCGCGGCGGCCAGGCGGCTGACGTCTGGGTGGTCAGCGACAGGCCGGTTGAGCGTGAAACGCTGTTGCCGCAGGAGGGCGACAGCTTCAGCCGCACCCGGCCGGGCAGCCTGCCCAGCCGCGCGGCGGAGAACCTGACCTGGCTCGGGCGCTATATCGAGCGCTCGGAAGACACGGTGCGCATCCTGCGCGCCTATCATGTGCGGCTGGCCGAGACCTCCGATCCGGATATGCCGCTGCTGGCCGACATCAGGGACTATCTCGAACCGTTCGGCATCGACGTTGCGACAGCGATCCCGTTGGGGCTGATCGGAACGCTCGACAGCGCGGTCTACAGCGCAGGACAGATCCGCGACCGCTTCTCGCCCGATGGCTGGCTGGCGCTGAAGGACCTGTCGAAGACCATCCATCAGTTCGCCAAGACGGTGGCGCCGGGCGACGATGCGACACGGGCAATGACGGTGATCCTGCGCAAGCTCGCCGGCTTTTCTGGCCTGCTGCACGAGAACATGTACCGCTTCGCCGGCTGGCGTTTCCTCGAGATCGGCCGGCGGCTGGAGCGCGGCATCCAGATTGCCCGTACGCTGTCCCGGCTGACCGGCTCCAAGGCGCCGGATGGGGCGCTCGACATGATGCTCGAGATCGGCGACAGCGTCATGACCCACCGCCGGCAGTATCCGGTGCAGGCTGGCCGGCGCACGGTGATCGATCTTCTGGCGCTCGACCCACTCAATCCGCGCTCCATCCTGTTCCAGCTCGAAAGGCTGAAGGCGGAGATCGGCCTGTTGCCGTCGCTTGGCGGCGAGGGGCATATGTCGCCGGCGGCAAAGGAGATCCTGCAGCTCAACACGGCCATCGCCATCAAGGAGCCATCGGACATGACGGCAAAGGCGCTGGACGAGCTCGCCTATGAGATCGGGGGGCTCTACAACAGCCTCGCCAAGGCCTATTTCGGTTAGAGCCGGATGATTTCAGATCAATCATCCGACTCTAAATTAGGAGATAGAGCATGACGTCGTCCGGAAACCGCTTCACAGTTTTCGGCATCATGCTCTAGGCAGGCTCCGCAAAAGTGTCGCACGGTTCTGCGACAAGAACCTGCGGCAAACAAGAAAAGCAGCGCATGCTCTACGACATCAGGCTCCATCTCCATTACGACTACGCAGCCGCGGCCGGCGGCGGCCGCCATCAGATCCGCGTGCTGCCGTCGACGATTTCCGGTGTGCAACGCGTCATCGCCGCATCCCTGTCATTCACGCCGGCGCCGAATGAACGGTCGGATTTTTTGGACTTCTTCGGCAACAGCGTCACGTCCATCGCCTTTCGCGACGCGCATGACGCGCTCGACATCCGTATGAGCGCACGCGTTTCGGTGTCGCGGCCGGAACCCGGACTCGACGTGTCGCCCGATATCGCTCGGCTGAGGCAGGAGCTGGCCGCGGTGCGGTCGCTGGCGCCTGATGCGCCGCACCATTTTTTGGCGGGAAGCGCTCACTCCGGCATCGATGCGGCGATAACCGCCTATGCGGGGGACAGCATTGCCGGTTCGGCCGCCGGTACGGCGATGAATCTCTGCAATCGCATCCATCGCGACTTCACCTATGACGGCGAAGCGACCACGGTGCGGACCCGGGCCAGCGATGCCTTCAAGCTGAAGCGCGGCGTCTGCCAGGATTTTTCGCACATCATGATCGCCGGCCTGCGCGGGCTCGGCATTCCGGCCGGCTACGTCAGCGGCTTCCTGCGCACCATTCCACCCAAGGGGAAGCCCCGGCTGGAAGGCGCCGATGCCATGCATGCCTGGGTCAAGGTCTGGTGCGGGCGTGACGCCGGCTGGCAGGAGTTCGATCCGACCAACGGCATGCGGGCGAGCAACGACCACATCACCGTCGGCTATGGCCGCGACTATTCCGATGTCGCGCCGATCGTCGGCGTTCTCAAGACCACGGGCGGTCAGGTGGGCGAGCAGGCCGTCGACGTCATTCCGGTCGCGCTCGAAAAGGTGTGAATGCGAGCGAAACGCCGAACCGTCCCGTTGTTGCAATTCTGGATTGTCGAAGGCGACTTCTCAAACATCGAACGGGCCGCTAGTCTGTATTCGTTCCGAGGGACAATCATCGTACTGCCAAGGCGCGCGAGCGCGGGATTTTGTAATTGAAAGCGGTCAGCGTCGTCATTCCTGCCCACAATGCAGCAGCCACAATCGCCACGACACTGGCGTCACTCGCCTGCGAGGCCGAGGTTATCGGCGAGATCCTGCTGGTCGACGATGCATCGACGGACGGCACGGCGGCGACGGCGCTGCAGGCCGCGGCGCAACTGTACTTGCCGCTGCGTGTGCTGCCGGCCAATTGCCGCGACGCCGGCGGCGCCCGCAACGTGGCGCTGGCCGAGGCACTCCATCCCTGGGTTTACCTGATCGACGCCGACGATCTGCATCTTGATGGCGGATTGCGCGCACTGCTGCGGCAGGCCGAGAGCCAGCCGAAAGCCGACATGATCGTTGGCGCCTATCGACGACGCGTGAGCGGTGAGGATCGGCAGATCAAGGTGCCGAACGGCTACCAGGCCGCCTGCCTGGCAAACGCTTCCGCCTATGTGAAAGGCGACATACGTTCGGTCGCGGTGGGCAGCGTGCTGGCGTCCCGGCGCCTGATCGGCGAGACGCGTTTTCCTGTGGGTCTTGCCTATGACGAGGACACGCTGTTCTGGGCGCGACTGATGAGCAAGGCCTCGCTGGCCATGATGCCGCAGCCGGTGATGGTCTATGAGGTTTCGCCCACCCGTTCGGACGATCGTTTTGCGATCAACCCGGTGCGGCGCTTCCTGGAGTGGCGTCGCGAACTGCGCACGCTCACGGATTGCAGCATCCCGGTCTCGGCGCTCAAGGCCAGGGAGGGCCTCGTCGCCCTCAAGATCGCCCGCGTCCACTACGCCCGTGGCGACCTGGACACCGCCGCGCGCTTCCTGGCGGTGGCGGCGGTCGCGCCCAAGCGACGCTCGGAGGCATGGCGCTGCCTGCGCTACAAGCTCAAGCTCGCCGTGCGCCGCCGGCTGTCGGCTCAGCAGATAGAACTGCAAGGCGTGCTCTAGAGCAATTCGGCGCCCGTTCGGCGCCGCATCACGGACTTTTCGGATGGCTGTGGAACCAGCAGTCAGCCAACGGCTTATCTACCGACATCTGCATGGAGCCGTCATGCTGCAGAAATCCGGATCAACCTACAGCCGATCGGCTGGCGGTGAAGCGAAGAATGGCGCGCAGCTTTCGGCAAGGGATGCCGCACTGACCTATGTCAGCGATGCCGAGCCCGGCATCCGCCGGCTGAAGGCAGGCAAGCGGTTTTCCTACAAGGGGCCGGACGGGAAAGCAGTCTCGGATGCCACCAGGGCACGGATCGAGGCGATCGTCATTCCGCCGGCTTGGACGGATGTCTGGATCTCGCCCGACGCGGATGGGCATATCCAGGCGACCGGAAGGGACCAGCGCGGACGCAAGCAGTATCGCTATCATCCGCAATGGGCCGAGGAACGCGACGGTGCCAAATATTCAAGCCTCGTCGCCTTCGCCGAAAGCCTTCCGGAGCTCCGGCGCACCATAGACCGCGATTTCCGCCGCCGCGGCCTGCCGTTTGAGCGTGTCGTCGCCGCGGTCGTCTGGCTGCTCGACAACACGATGATCCGCGTCGGCAATGCCGCCTATGCGCGTGACAACAAGAGCTTCGGCCTGACGACATTGCGCGACCGCCATGTCGACATCAGGGGATCGAGCCTGCGCTTTGCCTTCAAGGGCAAGTCCGGCAAGGAATGGAAACTGAAGCTGGTGGACCGCCGCATTGCGGGGATCGTACGGGGTGCACAGGATCTGCCGGGCCAGAAGCTGTTCCAGTATCTCGACGAGGACGGCAACAGGCGCCCGGTCCGCTCCGACGACGTCAACCGCTATATCCGCCAGGCGGTTGGCGATGCCTTCAGCTCGAAGCATTTCCGCACATGGGGCGGCACCATCCATGCCGCGTCGCTGTTTGCGCAGACGGAGCTGCCCGAAAGCCAAGCACAGCAAAAGCGCGTGATGAACAGTGTCATCGACAAGGTCGCCGAGCGGCTAGGCAACACCCGCGCGGTCTGCCGCAAATGCTATATCCACCCGCAGGTCTTCGAGGCCTGGCTGCAGGGGCGGCTGCTTGCCGAAATGGCGGAGGCCAACAAGCGCAAGCGGTCCATCGAGGGGCTCGATGAGGAGGAGGCGCTCGTGCTGAGATGGTTGAAACGCACGAACGATGACTGACGGCAATTATCAGCCGCCATCTCGGGATTTTTTTATCGACGTCGTGTCGGGATCGGCCCTACTGTTTCGTCCTTTGATACAGAAAGGACCAGCCATGCTCTACGCCATCCTCTGCTATGCCTCCGAAGACGTCGTCAGCTCGTGGAGCAAGGCGCAGGACGACGAAGTCATGGCCAATCTCCTCGGCGTCCAGGAGAAATACGCCAAGGCCGGCCGGCTTGGTCCCGTGGCGCGGCTTCTGCCGACGACGGCGGCGACGACGCTGCGGAAGGTCAAGGGCGAATCGATCGTCATCGACGGCCCGTTCGCAGAGACCAAGGAGCAGTTCCTCGGTTTCTATACGCTCGAATGCGCCGATCTCGACGAGGCCGTCGAGTTCGCCCGTGAGCTTTCCGAGGTCAATCCGAGCGGTGGATCCTATGAGATACGGCCGGTCTCGGTGTTCAATCCCACCGGGGTTGCCGTATGACCGAACTTGCCTGGATCAGCTCCGCGATCAGCGCCGCCCGCCCGCAGGCGATGGGTGCGCTGCTGCGCTATTTCCGCGATCTCGATACGGCGGAGGAAGCTTTCCAGGATGCCTGTCTCAGGGCGTTGAAGAACTGGCCACAGAACGGGCCGCCGCGTGATCCGGCGGCCTGGCTGATCTTCGTCGGCCGCAACAGCGGCATCGACGCGGTGCGCAAGCGCGCCAAGCAGGCGCCGATGCCCGAAGAAGACCAGATCTCCGATCTGGACGATGCCGAAAGCGATATCGCCGAGCGGCTGGACGGAGCGCATTACCGCGACGACATATTGCGGCTGCTCTTCATCTGCTGCCATCCGGACCTGCCGGCAACGCAGCAGATCGCGGTCGCGCTGCGCATCGTTTCCGGCCTGACGGTCAAGCAGATCGCGCGCGCCTTCCTGGTTGGCGAGAGCGCCATGGAACAGCGCATCACCCGCGCCAAGGCGCGCATCGCCGACGCCGGTATGCCGTTCGAGACGCCGGGCGCCGTCGAGCGCTCCGAGCGGCTCGCGGCGGTGGCGGCCATGGTCTACCTTATCTTCAACGAGGGCTATTCCACCAACAGCGGCGAGGCACCGGCCCGCGCGCCGCTCTGCGAGGAGGCGATCCGGCTGGCCCGGCTGTTGCTGCGGCTGTTCCAGACCGAGCCGGAAATCATGGGGCTGACGGCGCTGCTCCTGCTCCAGCATGCGCGCGCACCGGCCCGTTTCGACGAAGACGGCGAGATCGTGCTGCTCGAGGACCAGGATCGCGGCCTGTGGAGCCGCAAGATGATCGACGAGGGGCTGGCCCTTGTCGACAAGGCTTTGCGCCATCGCAAGCCCGGCCCCTACCAGGTGCAGGCGGCGATCGCCGCCCTGCATGCGCGGGCTGATAAGGCCGAGGACACCGACTGGGTGGAGATAGACCTGCTCTATGGCCTGCTCGAACAGATGCAGCCGTCGCCGGTCATCACGCTCAACCGCGCGGTGGCGGTCTCCAAGGTGCGCGGCCCGGAAGCCGCCCTTGCCATGATCGAGCCGCTGGAGCCGAGGCTTTCCGGCTATTTCCATTTCTTCGGCCTCAAGGGCGGACTGCTGATGCAACTCGACCGGGGCGAGGAGGCGCGGATCGCCTTCGACCGCGCTATCGCGCTTGCCAACACGGCCGCGGAAGCGGCCCATATCCGCATGCATATCGACCGTTTGATGAAAGACGGTGCAGTACGCACGCCGGCGAAAAAGGCCAACTGAGCAGCATCGCCGGTCTGGCTCAATCGTCTCTGGCTCAATCTTGTAATTTGGGCTTGGACCATGCCGGGGTGGCGATTTTCCCCTGAAACGAGTAAGGCCACGCCATGACTGTGCCTCGAGTGCCTTTGGCACGCGGGCGAAATGGCGAGGCTTTGACCCGACGCCATATGATGACGACGGGATCTGAAAGGGACAAAAATGACCATAGCGAAGGAAACGGCTGAGCTTCTGGCGAAACTGGGTGTTGCCAGGGAGGCGCTTGCCGGCGGCGACCTGATCGTGAAGAGCCCGGTGACGGGTGAAGAGATCGCGGCGCTGAAAACGATCTCGCCGGCCGATGCGGCCAGGTCGATCGATGCCGCGCACAAGGCGTTCCAGTCCTGGCGGCTGGTGCCGGGGCCCAAGCGCGGCGAACTAGTGCGGCTGCTCGGCGAGGAATTGCGTATCCACAAGGCCGAGCTTGGCCGGCTGGTGTCGATCGAGGTCGGCAAGATCCCGTCCGAGGGGCTGGGCGAAGTGCAGGAGATGATCGACATCTGCGATTTCGCCGTCGGCCTGTCGCGGCAATTGTATGGTCTCACCATCGCCACCGAGCGCCCAGGCCATCGCATGATGGAAACCTGGCACCCGCTCGGCGTCGTCGGCGTCATCTCCGCCTTCAACTTCCCGGTCGCGGTGTGGTCGTGGAACGCAGCCCTGGCGCTGGTCTGCGGTGATGCGGTGGTGTGGAAGCCGTCGGAGAAGACACCGCTGACCGCACTTGCCTGCGAGGCGATCTTTGCGCGCGCCGTCAAGCGTTTCGGCGCCGACGCGCCGCAGGGCCTGCTCCAGGTGCTGATCGGCGATCGCGCCGTCGGCGAAGTCCTGGTCGATCATCCCAAGGTGCCGCTGGTGTCGGCCACCGGCTCGACGCGCATGGGCAGGGAGGTCGGGCCAAGGCTGGCCAAGCGCTTTGCGCGCGCGGTGCTGGAACTCGGCGGCAACAATGCCGGCATCGTGGCGCCCAGCGCCGACCTCGACATGGCGCTGCGAGCGATTGCCTTCGGCGCCATGGGCACGGCCGGGCAGCGCTGCACGACGCTGCGGCGCCTGTTCGTGCATGAGAGCGTCTATGACGCGCTGCTGCCGCGGCTGAAGAAGGCCTATCAGAGCGTTTCGGTCGGCAATCCGCTAGAGACCTCCTCGCTGGTCGGGCCGCTGATCGACAAGGCCGCCTACGAGGCCATGCAGAAGTCGTTGAAGGAGGCCACGGCCCATGGCGGCAAGGTGACCGGCGGCACGCGGGTCGAGAACGGTCATCCCGATGCCTATTATGTGCATCCCGCCCTTGTCGAAATGCCGAAGCAGGTCTCGCCGGTGACCGAAGAGACCTTCGCGCCGATCCTCTATGTGATGAAATATTCCGACTTCGACGCCGTGCTCGACGAGCACAATGCGGTGGGTGCGGGCCTGTCGTCGTCGATCTTCACGCGCGACCTGCAGGAATCGGAGCGCTTCCTCGGCGTCGACGGTTCGGACTGCGGCATCGCCAACGTCAACATCGGCACGTCGGGGGCCGAGATCGGCGGTGCCTTCGGCGGCGAAAAGGAAACCGGCGGCGGCCGCGAGAGCGGCTCGGATGCGTGGAGGGCCTATATGCGGCGCGCCACCAACACGGTGAACTACTCCAAGGCGCTGCCGCTGGCCCAGGGCGTCTCATTCGACATCGATTGAGACCGCCGGGGGGTGTCCAAGGCTAGTGTCGATTGGGCTCGGCGAGCATCAATCGACACAGGTGGAGGGCGTACATGCCGCACTGACGCTGGACAATCGTTCGCGCTTGTCCAGGGTCGGCTTTTCATAACGTCTTTCATGCAGGTCCCTCTCCAATCATGGCGCCGCGCATAGCGGCGATCGGAGTGCTAGCGGGCATGACGGATTCGTGCATCCCCCGTGCGGCAGACGACGCACGGGTCAGCGGGCTGCCGTCGAACCAAAGGTTTCGGTGAAAGCGGCATCCATGATCGCCAGCTTCACCGCCTGGGCGGCCATGTATTCCCCATAGAAATCGCGCGACACCCACATGACCGACTGGCCCCGTTGGCCGAGCCAGCCGACACTGCCGAGGTCTTCGGCGGCGCGAAGCTTGCGTGCAAGGTGAGTGCGCGACAGTTTCAGCCATTTGGCGAAATCGCCGATCGAGACGACGCCGGTCGGGATCCGGTCGAGGCCGGCATGCTCGGGATCGACGCCCGATATCAGCCAGTCCATGACGACGCCGCCATTGTTGAGCCAGGTGAACAGGGAAAAGGTCTGCTTGGGCTCGCGCACCGGATTGGACGAGAGCAAGCCATCGGCAATCCGCGGCTGCAGCATGGCGAGCGCGTCCGGCCTGGCCAGGAACAGGGCCAGGCGGTTCGCACCGTCGAGACCGTCCAGCGTCTGCAGATGCGCCATCAGCCAGAGGGTAACCGGCTCCAG
The DNA here is from genome assembly GCF_016756515.1 of Mesorhizobium sp. 113-3-9. NCBI lineage: Bacteria > Pseudomonadati > Pseudomonadota > Alphaproteobacteria > Hyphomicrobiales > Phyllobacteriaceae > Mesorhizobium > Mesorhizobium sp. 113-3-9. Next base: position 2,386,747 of record NZ_AP023246.1, read on the forward strand.
CGAGGCCGCGGCCGGCTGCATGGGACGGATGCGGCCGTCCTGTGCCTTGGGCACATACTCGATGAAACCGTAGTGCAGCATTTCCTTGACGAAGGCGTCGGCGGTGTTGCGGCTGGCCACCGAATTCTGCCGGATCGCGTCGAGGAAACGGGCTGCCGTCAGTTCCTTGCGATAGTCGTCGGGCTCCCGCCTGAAATGCAAGGCGAGACCGATATGGGCCATGAGCCAGCGTTGCTGCGTGGCAAACACCGACGCGAGCCGCGGATTCATCTCATAAGTCTGGTTCATCGCCTGTGCCTGGACGCGGATACAGCGATGCAGTGCCGGATGAGCGGCAATTTCTTCCAACGTCAGCGCCATTCCCCCCGCTGCGATAAGACCCCTTGTCGCGAAGACGCAAGAACACATTTTCAGTCTTCGCGGCTCGTGTCCAGACGCCGGCCGTCAACAGTGAGTGAATGCGCACAGTGGGTACAAATCGCGGGAGCGCTTCATCGCTTCGCGCAAACGCCGCTGCTCAGCCACCGCCTCGCGATGGCGGAAAACAAGTCTCGAAGGCAGTGTCGACAACGGCCAGCTTGGCGGCCTGGACAGTCATGTACTCCTCATAGAACCCGTGCGACACCCACATCACCGAATGGCCGCGCTGGCCAACCCAGCCAATGCTGCCCAATTCCTCGGCGGTGCGCAGTTTGCGGCCGAGATGGGTCCGCGACAGCTTGAGCCATCTGGCGAAGTCGCCGATCGAAACCACGCTGGTCGGGATTCGCTCCAGGCCGGCGTGATCGGGATCGATGCCGGACATCAGCCAGTCCATGACGATGCCGCCATTGTTGAGCCAGATGAACAGGGAAAAGGTCTGGTTGGGTTCACGCACCGGCTTCGAGGCCAGCAGGCCGTCGGCTATCAGGGGCTGCAGCGTGGCAAGCATGTCGGGCCGGTCCAGGAATCTGGCCAACCGGTCGCCGCCATCGATATGGTCAAGCGTGCGCAGATGGGCAATGACCCAGCCGGTGAATCTCTCAATGGTGGCCGCCGTCGGCTGCAGGGGATGCGTGCGACCGTCCCCGCCCGCCACATACTCCGCGATGTTGTAGTGCAGCATCTCCTTGATGAAGGCGTCCGCCGTGTTGCGGCTGGCCACCGCGTTCTTGTGCACGACCTCGATGAAACGCGAGACTGTCAGTTCCTTGCGGCGGTCGTTCGGATCGCGCCTGAAGTGCATGGCAAGGCCGACATGGCCCATAAGCCAGCGCTGCTGCGTGGCAAAGATGGAAGCCAGTCGCGGTGTTTCCTCATAGATTCGGATCAGGGACTGCGACTGTTCCTGAACGTAGCGGTGCAAGGCCGGATGGGCCGCTATGTCTTCCAATTTCAGCGCGGATCTCCTGAAGCTTTGAAACAACTCTGATGGCGAGATTGCGTTCCTCATTTTCCAATCTTCAGTATTTGTGTCCAGACGTACCAATTGCGAAGAACAGCGCCAGCCGAGATATGGATCCACGGCGACAGGTTCACGGTTCGGTCTGCTAACTGATTGCCATGGCTTGGAAAAATCCTCCCAATCACCGTCAGTCGAACGAGCGCCCGTTGGATTGATCTTCCAGCGCGGCAAACTCGAACGATATCACCTATGCCGGTGCGGGCTTCATCGCAAGCAGCCAGTGCAGGGGGCTACAAGCCTATGCACATGGTGCTGGCGGGCCGGTGACGGCCTTCTCACCGGCCCGCCGGTGGATGGCAACAGGCGGATGCTGGTCGAGGATGTTCGGCTTGGTGGCTTGACCTTCGGCCAAGGCCTGGCCGAAACAGCTTCCATCCGCGCAAATTACCTCGGTCCGGCAGGCTCCTGCCTTGCTCGTTCGCGAGGCTCGATGAAAAAAATCGGCGCCCCGGAAACCTGTCCGAGGCGCCGTGCGATCATGATCAGCCCGCGTCAGCCGTTCGGGTAATAACCGCCATCGGCGCCGTCGCCGATGTAGGTGCCGCCGCCTGAATCGGTCTGCAGTTGCTGATCCAGCCTCTCGATCTGGCCGAGCAAGCTCTGGTATGCACCGCCACCCGTGGCCGAGCGATGGATGCTGTCAGCCTGCGTCATCAGATCGTGCTCCTGCTCAGGGGTGATCGCCTTTGCATCCATTGCCTCGACAATCCCCTGCTTGACCCCCTGCAACTGATCCAGGACCGCCCGTGACTCGACGGACATGCCGCCAGGTTCGACCCGGTGGCGATGCACCGCGTAAGCACTCGATAGTGGCACTGCCGCCAGGAGCGATGCAATTGCTATGATCTTTGGTGTGAAACCGCGCATGGTTGCGCCTCCCTTCAACGGGAAAAGCGGTAAGGCTATCGCTTTCCGATCGCGGGCAATCTGCTCCCGTCGCGTCGCGATGATCCTGTCATCGCCGGCGGTTCGTAGCCCGCAAAGTCGATATAGGGATGTTCCGGGGCCCGGCATGGCGCAGGAACGGAGAGTTGACAGGTTGTGATCGGCGGGGTGAGCCGGCTCACTCCCCGGCTTGCACAGTTGGTTGCCGGGGATACCGTGCCCGTGAACGCAATTGCCGGCACCAGCGACTGAAGCGGTCGACATAGACGTAGATGACCGGCGTCGTGTAGAGGGTCAGGATCTGGCTCAGGATCAGGCCGCCGACGATGGCGATGCCAAGCGGCTGGCGCAGTTCCGCGCCCTCGCCAAGGCCGATCGCCAATGGCACGGCGCTGAACAATGCCGCCATGGTCGTCATCATGATCGGGCGAAAGCGCAGCAGGCACGCCTGGTAGATGGCGTCATGCGCCGGCTTGCCTTCGTTGCGCTCGGCAGCCAGCGCGAAGTCGATCATCATGATCGCGTTCTTCTTGACGATGCCGATCAGGAGGATGATGCCGATCAGCGCCATGATCGAAAACTCGATGTTGAACAGGGTCAGCGCCAGCAAGGCGCCGACACCGGCCGAAGGCAAGGTCGACAGAATGGTCAGCGGGTGGGCGTAACTCTCGTAGAGAATGCCGAGCACGACATAGACGGCGATCAGCGCGGCGAGGATCAGCAGCGGCTGATCGGACAGCGAGTCCTGGAAGACGCGCGCCGTGCCCTGGAAACTGCCATGGATGGTGGCCGGCATGCCGATGCGGTCGGCAGCGGCGTTGATGGCCGCGACGCCTTCGCTGAGCGCGACGCCGGGCGCCAGATTGAAGGACAAGGTGGTGGCGACGAACAGGCCCTGGTGGTTGACCGACAGCGGCGTGCTGCCGGGGCCGTAATGCGCGACGGCCGACAACGGCACCATGGTCTCGGCTCCGGTGCTGACCGCCGAACCGGTCGAGGCCGCCGTCCTGCCGGTGCTGGTGATGGAATTGTTGGCCTGGTTGCGCGCCGCGTCGGCGGCGATCGACTGTGCCGAGGTGGACCGGCCTGATACAGCGAATGTGCCGGCGACCGCATTGCTGGCCTGCGAACCATGCACCGAACCGCCGGAGGTGCTGACATAGACCTTGTTCAGCGCGTCCGGGTTCTGCCAGTATTGCGGCGCCACCTCCATGATGACGTGGTACTGGTTGCGCGCCACGTAGATGGTCGACACCTGGCGCTGGCCGAAGGCGTCGTAGAGCGTGTTGTCGATCTGGCTGGCTGATACGCCGAGGCGCGTCGCCGTATCACGGTCGATGGTGACGTCGGCTTCCAGGCCTTTGTTCTGCTGGTCGGAGTTGACGTCGGTGAGCCTGGGCTCTGTTTGCAGCGCGGCGGCGAGCTTCGGCGCCCACTCCGCCAGCTCGTCGAAACTGTCACCTTGCAATGTGTACTGGTATTGCGCGTTCGACTGGCGCCCGCCGACGCGGATATCCTGCACGGCCTGCAGGAACAGCGTGGCGCCCGGCACATCAGCCAGTTCGCGCCGCAGCCGGCCGATGACCTGGTCGGCGGAGATCTTGCGCTCGGCCAGCGGCTTCAGCGACACGAACATGAAGCCGGAATTGGTCTGGCCGCCGCCGGTGAAGCCGACGGCTGTGTCGACGGCCGGATCCTTGCCGACGATGGCCGCGTACTGGCTGAGTTTCTGCGACATCGACTGGAAAGAGGTTGCCTGGTCGGCCTGGATCGAGCCGGTCAGCCGTCCGGTGTCCTGCTGCGGGAAGAAGCCCTTCGGGATGGTGACATAGAGGTAGCCGTTGAGGCAGAGCGTGGCCGCAAGCACGGCCATGATCAGCAGCGGATTGTCGAGCGCCCAGGACAGCGACCGGCGATAGAAATTCAGCATGCCCTCGAAGATACGTTCGCTGAAACGATACAGCCGGCCGTGTTCGCGTTGTCCCTCGGAGCGCAGCAGGATCGAGCACATCATCGGCGTGGTGGTCAGCGATATTGCGAGCGAGACCAGGATCGCCGCCGACAGCGTTATGGCGAATTCGCGGAACAGCCGGCCGACGATGCCGCCCATCAGCAGGATCGGGATGAAGACGGCGATCAGCGACAGGCTCATCGACAGCACGGTGAAGCCGACTTCCTGGGAGCCCTTGATGGCGGCCTCCATGCGGCCCATGCCGGAAGCGGTGTGGCGGGCGATGTTTTCAAGCACGACGATGGCATCGTCGACGACAAAGCCGGTGGCGACCGTCATCGCCATCAGCGACAGATTGTCGATGCTGAAGCCCATGAGGTACATGGCGCCCAGCGTGCCGACCAGGGACACGGGCACGGCCACGATCGGCACCAGCGCCGAGCGCACGTCGCGCAGGAAGACGAAGACGACGAGGATCACCAGGCCGATGGCGATCATCAGCGTCCGCGCGACCTCGCTCAGCGAGGCGCGGATGGTGGTCGAGCGGTCGACCGCCAGCGACAGGTCGATGGCCGGCGAGATGGAGGCGCGCAGCGTCGGCAACAGCGCCTTCACCCGGTCCACCGTCGCGATGATGTTGGCGTTGGGCGAGCGGTTGAGGATGATCAGCACGCCCGGCTTGCCGTTGGCGAGACCGGCATTGCGGATGTTCTCGACGGAATCATTGACCTGGCCGACATCGGAAAGCCTGACCGGCGCGCCATTGCGGTAGGCGACGATGAGTGAGCGGTAGGCGTCCGCCTGGTTGGCCTGGTCGTTGGCGTAGATCTGATAGCGTTGCTGGCCGACATCGATCGCGCCCTTGGGGCTGTGGGCGTTGGCGGAGGCAAGGGCCGCGCGCACATCCTCCAGCCCGATGCCGTAATCGTAGAGCACCTGCGGGTTGAGTTCGACGCGCACGGCCGGCAGCGAGCTGCCGCCCACCGAGACCTCGCCGATGCCGTCGACCTGCGATAGTTTCTGCGCCAGCACGGTGCTGGCGGCATCGAAGAGCTGGCCCTTGGACAGGGTGTCCGATGTCATCGACAGGATGAGGATCGGGGCATCGGCGGGATTGACCTTGCGATAGGTCGGGTTGGAGCGCAGGCTGGACGGCAGGTCGGCGCGCGCGGCGTTGATCGCCGCTTGGACGTCACGCGCGGCGCCGTCGATGTCGCGGTCCAGCCCGAACTGCAAGGTGATGCGGGCGCTGCCAACGCTGCTCGACGAGGTCATTTCATTGACGTCGGCAATCTCGCCGAGATGCCGCTCGAGCGGGCTGGCGACGGTGTTGGCCACCACCTGGGGACTGGCCCCCGGCAGCGAGGCCGACACCGAGATGACGGGGTAGTCGACCGCCGGCAGCGGCGCCACCGGCAATTGCGGAAACGCCACCAGCCCGGCCGCCAGCAGGCCGAAGGTCAGCAGCGTCGTCGCCACCGGCCGCCGGATGAAGGGAACCGACAGGTTCATGACCTGGCGTCCGCCCCAGGAATGCGGGTGGGGGCGTGGGGAAGGTTGGGTTCGATGCCTCGGAAACGAGCGGCGAGGCGGTCGAACCAGAGATAGATCACCGGCGTGGTGAACAGCGTCAGCAACTGGCTGAGCAGCAGGCCGCCGACGATGGAGACGCCCAGGGGATGGCGCAGTTCCGAGCCGACGCCGGTGCCGAGCATCAGCGGCAGCGCGCCGAGCATAGCCGCCAGCGTTGTCATCAGGATCGGACGGAAGCGCAGCAGGCAGGCCTGGTAGATCGCCTCGCGCGGCGCCTTGCCTTCATGGCGCTGCGCGTCGAGGGCGAAGTCGATCATCATGATGGCGTTCTTCTTGACCACGCCGATCAGCAGGATGATGCCGATGATGGAGATGATGGTCAGGTCCTGGCCGGCGATCATCAGCGCCAGCAGCGCGCCGATGCCGGCCGAAGGCAGCGTCGACAGGATGGTGATCGGGTGGATGAAGCTCTCATAGAGCACGCCGAGCACGATGTAGACCGTCACCACCGCCGCCAGGATCAGGAACAGCGTGTTGTCGAGCGACGCCTGGAAGGCGCGCGCGGCGCCCTGGAAGCTGGTGATGATGCTGAGCGGCATGCCGATGTCGGCTTGCGCCTGCTCGATCGCGGTGACCGCCTCGCCGAGCGACGCGCCCGGCGCCAGGTTGAACGAGACGGTGGTGGCCGGGAATTGCCCCATATGGGTGATCTGCAGCGGCGAGGTGGCGATATGGGTGGTCGCCACCACCGACAGTGGCACCGGCGCGCCACCCGTTGACGAAGGCAGGTAGACGGAGGACAGCGCCTTCAGCGAGTCCTGTTCGGACGGGGCGGCCTCGAGAATGACGCGGTACTGGCTTGATGTGGTGTAGATGGTCGAGACCATGCGCTGGCCGAAAGCGTCGTAAAGCGCATTGTCGACGGTCGCCGGCGTGATGCCGAAGCGGGCGGCCTGGTCGCGGTCGATGTCGACAAAGACGGCAAGGCCGCTGTTCGACAGGTCGCTGGCGACATCGGCGAGCTGCGGCAGCGTGTTCAGCCTGGCGAGCAGCTTCGGCGTCCATTCGCCCAATTCGTCGGCATTGGCGTCCTGGAGCACGAATTGATACTGGGTGCGGCTGACCTGGCCGTCGATGGTCAAATCCTGGACCGGTTGCATGTAGAGGGTGACGCCAGCCACCGAAGCGGCTTCCTGTTTCAGGCGCGCGATGACGGCGGTGATATCGGCGGTGCGCTCCTCATGCGGCTTGAGGTTGATCAGGATGCGGCCGACATTGAGCGTGGTGTTGGTGCCGTCGACGCCGATGAAGGACGACAGGCTGTCGACATCGGAATCCCTGAGGATGATGGCAGCCAGCTGCTGCTGGCGCTGCGCCATGGCGGCATAGGAGATCGACTGCGGCGCCTCTGATATGGCCTGGATGACGCCGGTGTCCTGCACGGGGAAGAACCCCTTGGGGATGACCACGTAGAGCACCGCCGTCAGCACCAGGGTCGCCGCCGCCACCACGAGCATCAATGTCTGCCGGTCGAGCACCCAGGTCAGTGCCCGGCCGTAGCCGCGGATCACCCAGTCGAAGAAATCGTGGCTGGCGCGCTGCAGGGCATTCTCATGCACCGCCGACAAGGGATTCAGCAGCTTGGCGCAGGCCATCGGCACCAGCGTCAGCGACACCACGGCCGAGATCAGGATGGTGGTGGCGAGCGTGATGGAGAATTCTCTGAATAGCCTGCCCACGACGTCGCCCATGAACAGAAGCGGGATCAGCACCGCGATCAGTGAGACGGTCAGCGAGATGATGGTGAAGCCGATCTGCTGCGACCCTTTCAGCGCCGCCTGCAGCGGAGTCGCGCCTTCCTCGACATAGCGCGCGACGTTCTCGATGACGACGATGGCGTCGTCGACGACGAAGCCGGTGGCGATGGTCAGCGCCATCAGCGACAGATTGTCGAGGCTGAAGCCGAACAGGTACATGACGCCGAGCGTGCCGACCAGCGACAGGGGAACCGAGAGGCTGGGGATCAGCGTGGCGCGCGCGCTGCGCAGGAAGACGAAGATGACCAGCACGACCAGGATGATCGACAGCGTCAGCTCGTATTCGACGTCGCGCACCGAGGCGCGGATGGTCGTGGTGCGGTCGGTCAGGACCTTCACGTCGATGGCGTTCGGCAGCGAGGCCTGGAGCTGCGGCAGCAGCGCCTTGATGCGGTCCACCACGTCGATGACGTTGGCGCCGGGCTGGCGCTGGATGTTGAGGATGATCGCCGGCGTGCTGTTCATCCAGGCTGCCAGCCGGTTGTTCTCGGTGGCGTCGACCACATCGGCCACATCGCTGAGCCGCACCGGGGCGCCATCCTTGTAGGCGACGATCAGTGAGCGATATTCGTCGGCGCTCTTCAACTGGTCGTTGGCGTTGATCGTGTAGGCGCGCGAGGGGCCGTCGAAATTACCTTTCGGCGTGTTGACGTTGGCGCTGCCCAGCGTGGTGCGCAGGTCGTCGAGATTGAGGCCATAGGCTGCGAGCTTGCGCGGGTCGGCCTGGACGCGCACGGCGGGGCGCTGGCCGCCACTGAGGCTGACCAGGCCGACCCCCGGCAGCTGCGATATCTTCTGCGCCAGCCGGGTGTCGGCAAGCTGCTGCACGTCGCGCAGCGGCATCGTGGCCGAGGTCAGGCCCAGCGTCAGCACTGGCGCGTCCGCCGGATTGACCTTGGCATAGATCGGCGGCGCCGGCAGGTCGGCCGGCAAGAGATTGCCGGCGGCGTTGATGGCGGCCTGCACCTCCTGTTCGGCGACATCGAGCGAGATCGCCAGGCTGAACTGCAGCGTGATGACCGAGGAGCCGGCCGAGCTTACCGAGTTCATCTGGTTGAGGTTGGCGATCTGGCCGAGCTGGACCTCCAGGGGTGCTGTGACCGATGACGTCATGACGTCGGGGCTGGCGCCGGGATAGAAGGTCTGCACCTGGATGGTCGGATAGTCGACCTCGGGCAGGGCCGAGACGGGCAGATAGCGGTAGGCCAGCAGGCCGGAAAGCATGATGGCGACCATGAACAGCGATGTCGCCACCGGCCGCAGGATGAAGGCTCGCGACGGGCTCATTGCTGCTGCCCGGACTCCGCGTGACGATGCTTGCGACCCTGGCCCTTATGCCTGCCCGTGTCGTCCGGCTTCGGCGTATCGGATGCGGGCTGGTCGGGTGCCGGCGCCTGCGACTGAGTGCCGGCCGGCAAGGCAGCGGATGCCTGCGGAGGTGTCTGTGCTGGCGCCTGTGTTGAGGGCTGTGCCGGGGCTGGCGCCTGGCCGTCCTGTCCGAGGTTGATATGGGCGCCGTCGCGGAGCTTGTCGGCGCCGTCGACGACGACACGCTCGCCGGGGTTCAGGCCGGCGAGTATCTCGACGTGCTCGCCATTGGTGACGCCGAGCGTGACCTTGCGCACGGAAACCGTGCTGTCGGGATTGACCAGGTAGACGAAGGTGCCGGGCAGGCCGCGCTGGATCGCCGCTACTGGGGCGATCGCCACGTCCTTGTGCTCGTCGACGAGAAGCGCGACGTTGACGAACTGGTTCGGATAGAGGACACGCGCCTCATTGGCGAAGCCCGCCCTCAGCTTGATGGTGCCGGTGCTTGGGTCGATCTGGCTGTCGAAGGTCTCGAGCTGGCCGTCGGCAAGCTTCTTGGCTCCGGCGCGGTCGAAGGCGGTGGCGGGCAGCGTGGCCCCCTGCTGCATGCGCTGCGCGATCGCGGGCAATTCATCCTCGGGCACGGTGAACAGCACGCTGATCGGCTGGACCTGCGTGATGACGACGATGCCGTTGGCATCGCTGGGGGTTACGTAGTTGCCCTCATCGACCTGGCGCAGGCCGGCCCGTCCGTCGACCGGAGCCAGGATGCGGCAATAATCGAGATTGAGGGTGGCGGTCTGTATCATCGCCTGGTCGACCTGGATGGAACCCTGATCCTGCGCGACAAGGGCGACCTGCGCGTCGAGGGTCTGGGGTGTCGCCGTTCCCTGGGCCACCAGCTTCTGGTCACGAACGAGGTCGAGCTGGGCATCCCTGAGCATGGCCTGGTCGCGCATCAACTGGCCCTGGGCCTGGGCAAGCGCCGCCTGGTAGGGGCGGGGATCGATCTGCGCCAGCAGGTCGCCCTTCTTGACGTCCTGGCCCTCCTTGAAATTCACTTGGACGAGCGGACCGGTGACCTGCGGCTTGACCGTGACCGTGGAGAGCGAAGTCACCGTGCCGAGGGCATTGAGGGCGACATCTATCGTGCCCTTTTCGATGGCGGCGGCGCCGATCGTCGTCGGCTGCGCGCCGCGTCTGCCGCCGGGCTGCCTGGCCTCGACATGCGGCCGCTGATAGAGATAGGCGCCCGTGGCGGCAACTATCGCAATGAAGATCAGCCAGGGGATCCAGCCGCGCGAACGGCGTTGCGCGACGGTCGTCTGCAGGGGCATTTCCAATTGCTGGTCCATGGCGGCGTCTTTCACCCCCGTGAACCAATATGGCTGAAACCGGCCCAAGTCGAATTAACACTTGGACAGGTTCGAACGGCTCTGCGGCCGTTCGCTTCGGTCGCGCCATCGCGCCCTGGTGGGCGCCTTCTACATGCGCATCAACAGGCCGCCATCGACCGCAAGCTCGATGCCGGTGATGTAGCTCGCCGCGTCGGAGAGGAGGAACAGCGCGGCGTTGGCCATGTCCTGCGGCGTGCCGATGCGACCGAGCGGTGCGTAGCTCGCCACGGCCGAGCGCTTTTCCTCGGTGTCCCAGCGCGCCTGCAGCGGCGTCAACGCCATGCCCGGGCAGATGGCGTTGGAGCGGATGCGCTCACCGGCGAGTTGCATGGCGAGCGATTTGGAGAGCGCGCACACACCTGCCTTCGAGGCCTGGTAGGCATCCTGAGGATTGGCGTCGCCGCGATACCACTGGATGGTCGAGAAATGCACCATGGCGCCGCCGCGTCCGCCCGAGCGCATATGCGGAACGACCGAGCGTGCGGTGTGGACGAAGGACTTCAGATTGATGTTGAAGACCTCGTCCCAGACGTCGAGGTCCATCTCCAAGGCCGATTTGTCGCGGCCGAACCACAGCACGCCGGCGACATTGGCGAGATAGTCGATGCCGCCGCGTTCGCGGCCCGCCGTATTGACGACTTGTTCGACGAAGGCGGCGTCAGTCAGATCGCCCTGCGCGAAGGTGAGCCTGTCGTCATAGGCGGCCAGCGACGCCGGACGGGCCTTGACGTCGATGGCGGTGACGGAGGCGCCGGCATCGAGCAGGGCCAGCGTGATCGCCTCGCCCATGCCGCCGCCCGCGCCGGCGACCACCGCATGCCTGCCGGTGAAATCGTAAGCGATCATCTCAACTCCCTCATGTGCTGCCGCCAATGCGCGATGTCGGGACAATAGGGGCGGATAAAAATTCCATCAAGCGGTATTAGAAAAAATTTGCCAAAATGGAAAATCGCGATATCGTGCCCCGAATGACCTCTCATCTCGGATGGATTTCACGACCATGAACCTGCATTCCGGCGCGCGGACCTTTTCCGTGACTTCTCCCGTCGACGGCTCGACCTACACGACGCGCGCCTATGCGGACGGGAAGGCCATCGAGGCCGCGCTGAGCCGGGCACGTGCCGCGCTGCCGTCGTGGCGGCGTACGCCGTTGGCCGAGCGGCTGGCGATCCTGCTGCGCTTCGGCGAGGAGATGAAAGCGCGGGCAACGCCGCTCGCTGAAATGGTGGCGTGGCAGATCGGCCGGCCGCTGTGGCAGGCCGACGAGACGCCGCGCCTGGCACTGGTTGGCGAACTGCTGGCCGGCGTCGCACCGGAAACGCTGGCCGATGTGCCGTATCCATCGGACGAAAACATCCGCCGCTACGCCAAACCCGTGGCAGGTGGCCTGCATCTGTCGATCTGCGCCTGGAATTACCCGACCGCCATGCTCGGCTATCTCGTGACGTCGCCGCTCGCGGCCGGCAATGTCGTGATCTTCAAGCACTCACCGCAAACGCCGCTGATCGCCGAACTGGCCGAGGAAGCCTTCCGTGCCGCCGGCGGCCCGGAAGGTGTCTTCCAGAGCCTGCATCTCGACCATGTCGATGCCGAGAAGCTGATCGCGTCGGGTGCCTTCAACGCGGTGAATTTCATCGGCTCGGTCAATGGCGGAAGGCGTGTCCATGCCGCCGCTGCCGGCACCTTCACACAGGTGCATCTCGAACTCGGCGGCAAGGACCCGACCTATGTCAGGGCCGATGCCGATCTCGAGGCGACGATCCCGCAGATCGCGGAGGGCACCTACTCCAATGCCGGCCAGTCCTGCTGCTCGGTCGAGCGCATCTATGTCGACAAGGCAATCCATGACCGCTTCGTCGAAGCCCTGGTCGCCGAGACCGCCAAATGGACCATTGGCCATCCCTTCGACGAGAAGCCGATGGTCGGCCCTGTGGTGCGGGCGAGTGCGGCCGACACCATTCGCGGTCTTACCGAAAGCGCGGTGCGGGCAGGGGCCAGGCGCCTGATGCAGCAGGATGGCGCGCTCAAGGCCTCCGGCCTCGGCGCCGCCTATGTCGCGCCGGAGGTGCTGGTCGGGGTCGATCACACCATGCAGATCATGCGCGACGAGCTGTTCGGGCCGGTGGCCTGCATCCAGTCGGTCGGCAGCGATGACGAGGCTATCCGCCTGATGAACGACAGCGATTTCGGGCTGAGCGCCTCGATCTGGACCAGGGATATCGAGCGCGGCGTGGCGCTGCTTGACGAAGTCGAGGCCGGCACCGTCTATCTCAACCGCTGCGATCACGCCGACCTGCATCTGCCTTGGGGCGGCATCAAGAACTCCGGCCTTGGCCGCACCAATGGCCGCGCCGGACTGGCGGAGGCGACAGCGGCGAAGGCCTACCATGTCCGCTCCGTCATCGGTTGATCCGGAGCCTGGTGCGATGAACGCCGCGGGCCTTGCAGGGCTTGACGATGCGGCGATCGCCGCGCTGGCCGCGGCCGGCGTCGAGCGGCTGCACATCGATGCCGCCAGCCCCTACCTGCTGATCGCCGAGCACGCCGGCCATATCGTGCCCGCGCCCTGGCATGACCTTGGCCTGCCAGGGCCCTATCTTGGCACGCATTTCGCGGTCGACATCGGCGTCGACGCCTTGACGCGCCGGCTGTCTCGCACGTTGCGGGCGCCCGCCGTTCTCGCGCACTACTCGCGGCTGTTCCTGGACTACAACAGGCCAGCCGGCGAATGGGACTTCATGCGTCCGGATCTCGGCGGCATCCCGGTGCCCGGCAATGTCGCGCCGGATGCCACCGATGTCAGGCTACGCAAGTCCATCGCCTGGGCGCCGGTCGAACAGGCAATCGTCGAGGCCGCAGCCGGCCGGCAGGCGCTGGTCTCGGTGCATTCCTTCACCCCGGTGATGGGCGGTGTCAGGCGCAATGTCGACATCGGCGTCTTGTGGCGGGAGCCGTCTGCCTTCGTCACCTCGGTGCTGAAGATGCTTGGCGCGCACGGAGCGGAAGCAGGCCTGAGGATCGGCGACAACGAACCCTATGACTGGCGCCAGGCGATCGGCTACACGTTGAACCGGCACGGGCTAGAGCAGGGCAGGCCTTGCCTCTACCTCGAGGTCCGCAACGACCTGCTTTCCGATCCGGAAACATTCGAGCTTGTCAGCCGCACGCTCGAAACCGTCTTTGCAACTGTTGCGATGTCGCTATGGCCGAAACCAGCCGTAGCCGTCTAAAGCGGTTCGCCGAACGGCGACCCGCTTTATCTCCTTGTTTTGACGCAATTCCGAACGGAAAACCGCCGCACACTTTTCCTGGAATTGCTCTAGAGGCTGGACGCCCCAAGGCGGCCCCGCTAGAGCTTGTCGAATTGGAAACACGACAGCCAAGGGCGTGGGCGATGCAGGGCAATGTGGGCAGCAAGATCCGCGACGCGCGCAAGGAGCAGAATATCACGCTGCGCGATCTCAGCGAACGCTCCGGCCTGTCTGTGTCGCAACTGTCCAAACTCGAGAACGGCAAGGCGCGGCTGACGGTCGATGTCGCGCTGATGATCGCCGGCGTGCTGCATGTGCCGGTGGCTTCCTTCCTGTTCAGCCCCAAGCCCGGCATGCAGGCACGCCGTTCCATCACGCGCGCCGGCAGCGGCATCCTGCACCAGGGCAATGCCATGGAATTCGAGGTCCTGTGCAGCGATTTCCGCGACAAGACCAACATTTTCTGGCGCGTCACGCTGCGCGCGAAGAGTTTCGAGGAGAATGGCGGCTGGCGCAGCCATTCGGGCGAAGAGTTCATCCACGTGCTGAGCGGCAGCCTGGAACTGCACACGATCCACTATGATCCGACGGTGCTGCTGCCGGGCGACAGCATCCTGTTCGACGGCGAAATGCAGCACGCCTATATCGCGCTTGGTGACGAGCCAGTCGTCATGCTCATGTCGAACACCGTGCCGCGCGACGGGCTTCCCGCCGGCGCGGGGATTTGAGCCCAAGCTGACCGCACAGCTCCTCATCTCAAGAATATTTTCTAAAATGGAAAAAAATGCTTGTTATGGAAAAGTCGGAGGTCTAGCATCCATTTGACCGGCCGACAGGAGAAATAGCCATCGACCGGGATGGGAGATGTGACCGATGCTGTCGGTTGAGGCAGTCAGCAAGACCTTTGGCGGCGTACAGGCATTGCGCAATGCGTCGCTGTCCTGTGAGGCCGGCGAAATCCTCGGCCTGATCGGCCCCAATGGCGCGGGGAAATCCACGCTGGTCAATGCCATCTCCGGCGTGCTCAAGCCCGATACCGGGAGTGTCCGGCTGGGAGGCCAGGACATCACCGGCCATGGTCCCGAGCATTGCGCTCGGGCGGGGGTCGCGCGCACCTTCCAGACCATCCGCCTGTTCAAGGATCTGACCGTCCGGCAGAATGTTGAGGTCGCCCATATCACCTGCCAGGCGGTTCGCCCGGATGCGGCGGCGCGCATCGGCATCGACCAGCTGCTCGCCCAGTATCAGCTCGATGGTTTTGCCGACGTCCCGGCCGGCACGCTGTCCTACGGCAGCCAGCGCCGGCTCGAAATCGCCAGAGCGCTGGCGCTGGGCCCATCGCTGCTTTTGCTCGACGAGCCGGCCGCGGGCCTCAACGAAGGCGAGTCCGAGACGCTGGCCGTGGCGATCGAAGGCATTCGCAGCGATGTCGGCTGCGCCACCATCGTCATCGACCACGATCTGCGCTTCATCAACCGGCTCTGCGACCGGCTCTGCGTCATGGACCAGGGCCAGGTGATCGCCTCCGGACAGACCGAAGAGGTGTGGCGCGATCCGCGCGTCATCGAGGTTTATGTCGGGCAGTCCGCCACATCGTGACGGCGCCCGGGCCAGCAACAACAAGGGAGAAGGAGGGGTTCAAATGGAGAAGATGATCTTGGGAGCCGCGGTCGTCGCGGCGGGGCTTTTGCAGGTGGCGCATGCTGAGGCCGCCGACCTGAAGATCGGGCTCGCCGTGGCGATGACCGGCACCTATGCACCTTACAGCGAAGCCGAGGGCGCGCGCTGCATGGCCGACAAGCTGAACAAGGCGGCCGCGGCAGGCGATCCCAAGGTCGAGCTGATGATCGAGGACAACCGCTCCGACCCGCAGCTCTCGGTGTCGCTCGGCCAGAAGTTCCTCGATGCGGGCGCGCAGATCATCACCGGCGTGCCGTTTCCCGACGCGCTGATCCCGACCGCGCAGATCGCGGCGCCTTACGGCGCCACCGTGTTTTCGGCGCCGAACACGCAGCTTGAAATGCAGCAGGCAGGGCTCGACAATTTCATCGCCGGCGCGGTGCCCGATCCGATCAACGCGGCGGCCACCGCCAACGCGCTTTACGGCAAGGGCGCGCGCAGCGTGGCATTGATGGTCTCGCCCGATGCCGGCTCCTATTCGGAAAAGTTGCCGGAATGGTTCGGCGAGGTGTTCGAGCATCTCGGCGGCAAGGTCGTTGGCAAGTTCAACTATTCCTGGGGCACCACCGACTGGTCGCCGCAGATCGCCAGCATCAAGGCGCTGCCGCAGAAGCCGGACGCCATCCATATTTGCGGCGTGCTGCCCGACGTCGGCATCTTCATCCGCCAGCTGCGCGCCAATGGTTATGACGGCTGGGTCGCCGGCTGCGATGCCTTCGACGACAAGTCCCTGGAAGGCACCGTCGGTGATCCGGCGTCGCTGGAGAAGGTGATGTTCGCCACCCATGGCGCGACCGGCATCGACAGCCCGATCGACAAGTTCCTCGCCCAGTGCAAGGCCGATGGCTACAAGATCAACGGCATCTTCGACGCGCTCGGCGCCGACATGGTGCAGATCAGCTACGAGGCGGCCAAGAAATCCGGCACCGTCGAACCCGCTGCCTTGCGTGAGGCGATCCGCGCACCGGGCGGCTATCCCGGCACCACCGCGCCCACCATCTCCTTCGCCGAGAAGAAGGGTTATCCGGTGAAAGCCGTGCCGGTGATGGGCTTCTCCCACGGCAAGCGGGTGCTGATCACCGACACGCCGCCGACCTTCGTGCCGGCGCTGAACTGACGGGCAGCAGGCGATGATGATGATGAGAGCCTGGCAGGCCCAGTCGTGCTGAGCGTCGACAATCTGGTCGTCCGCTACGGCGCGGTGAGCGCGGTGCGCGACCTCAGCCTGAAGGTCGGGCGGGGCGAACTTGTCGCCTTGCTCGGTCCCAACGGCGCCGGCAAGAGTTCGACCATCAACGCGCTGACCGGCCTGGTCACGCCGGCCTCCGGTCGCATCGTGCTTGACGGCCAGGACATCTCGCGTGTCCGCACCGAGGATCGTATCCGCGCCGGCCTGACTTCGACGCCGGAGGGCCGGCACATCTTCGCCAATCTGACCGTGGGCGAAAACCTGCGGCTGGGTGCAGCTACACGACGCGATCCCAAGGGCGTGCGCGGCGATATCGAGCGCTTCCTGGCGCTGTTTCCAGTGCTGTCCGAGCGCTACGGCCAAGCGGCCGGTACGCTTTCGGGCGGCGAGCAGCAGATGCTCGCCATCGCCCGCTCTCTGATGTCGCGGCCGAAGCTCTTGCTGCTCGACGAGCCGTCGCTCGGGCTGGCGCCGAAGATCGTCGTGCAGATCTTCGATTTCATCGGCGAACTCAAGCGGGAAGGGCTGACGCTGCTGGTGGTCGAGCAGAACGCCAAGCAGGCGCTGCGCTTCGCCGACCGCGTCTATGTCGTCAGCGCCGGGACGCTTCGCTACGACGGGCCGCCGGCCGAGCTTGCCGACGAACATGGCCTCTTCAACCTCTATATTGGCGGGTAGGCGGCGACATGGACTATGCCCTGCAGCAGCTTCTCAACGCGCTGGCCTTCGGCGCGGAATATTCACTGGTCGCGCTCGGCCTGGCGGTGGTGTTCTCCATCATGGGCCTGGTCAATTTCGCGCATGGCGAAATCATCGGCGTCTCTGCCTACAGCGTGTTCCTGGCGGCCGCCCTTGGCCTGACCTCGCCATTCGTGGCCGTGCTGCTTGCCGTCGCCGCCGCCGCCCTTGCGGCGGTCGCCTTCGAACGCGTCGCGTTCCGGCCGGTGCGCTACGCGCCGACGACGACAGGACTGCTCACCGCCTTCGGCGTCTCGATCGTCGTGCAGAACCTGTTCATGCTGCTGATCTCGCCCAAGCCGCAGTCGGTCTCGATCCTCAACGGGCTGAACCAGATGTGGTTCTTCGGCCCGTTCGCGGTGTCGTCGCTGCAGGTGATGGAACTCATCGTTTCCGGCCTGACCATTCTGGCGCTGGTGCTCTTCCTCAACCGCTCGACGCTTGGCCTGGCGATCCGCGCGGCATCGCGCGATTTCGCCACGGTGCGGCTGATGGGCATCAAGGCCAACCGGGTGATCGCCACCGCCTTCGCCATTTCGGGCGCACTGGCCGGCATCGCGGCCGTGTTCATCATCGCGCGGCGCGGCAGCGTCTCGCCCGATCTTGGTTTCGGCCTGGTGTTGAAGGCCTTCGTCGCCTGCGTCATCGGCGGCTTCGGCTCGCTGGCGGGGGCGGCGGCCGGCGGCATGCTGCTCGGCTTCATCGAAGTCGGGCTGCTGGTTGCCTTGCCGCAGGAATATGGGGGCTTCAAGGATGCGCTCACCTACGTGATCATCGTCGCGCTGCTGGTCTACCGGCCGGAAGGCCTGCTCGGCCAGCGGGTCGAACTTGGCGACAAGGAGATCTAGGATGTCGCAGACTATCGAAACCACTGCGCATCCGGTTGCGGCTGTCACACGGCCCAACAGCGCCCTGAAGCGCTCGCTTATGGGCGGGTTGGTGACGTCGCTGCCGGTGCTGGTGATCGGGCTCGCGATCCTCAATTTCGCGCCGACCTACTACACCTATCTGGCGCTCGGCGCCTTCGTGAACCTGATCGTCGTCGTCGGCCTGCAAGGGTTCATGGGCAACTCCAACATCGCCAATCTCGGCCACAGCGCCTTTGTCGGCCTTGGCGCCTATGGCGTCGCCATTCTCTCGACGCCGCTGGCGATGAAGAAGCTGTCGATCCCCAACGCGCCGTTCGGTTTCGCGACGCTGCAGCTCGACCCGGTGTCCTCTGCGTTGATCGCTCTCGTTGTGGTCGGCATCGTCGCCGCTATCAGCGGCAAGGTCATCAGCCGCTTGTCGGGCGTCGCCGCGACCATCGTCAGCCTGGCGCTGCTGATCATCGTGCATTCGGTGTTTCTCAACTGGACCGATCTGTTCAAGGGCAACCAGGCCTTCTTCGGCATCCCAAAGGTGGTTGGCCTGCCCTGGATGCTGGTGTTTTCGGTCGTAGTGATCGTGCTGGCGCGGCTGTTCAAGGATAGCCGCTGGGGCCTGCAGCTGCGGGCCAGCGCCCAGAGTCCGCAAGCCGCCGCTGCACTCGGCATCGACGCGAAAAAGCTGCGGCTGATGTCGTGGGTGCTGTCGGCGCTGATCTGCGGCCTTGCCGGTGTGCTCTATGCCTATTTCGCCGGCACGATCAGCCCAAAGCTCTTCTACTTCCAGATGATCTTCAACACGCTGGCGATGCTGATCCTGGGCGGCATGGCCACGGTGACGGGCGCGGTGACCGGCGTGATCGTGCTTTCGGTCGGGCTCGAATTCATCCGCAGCATCGAATCCGGCGTGACGATCGGCAGCGTCCAGCTGCCGCAATTGCTCGGCCTGTCCGGCGTGGCGCTCGGCGTCGTCATCGTGCTGTGCATGGCGTTCCGGCCGAGCGGCATAAGCGGCCGCTACGAGCTCGACGAATTGTTGTCGCGATTTTTGAGGCGCAACGCGAAATAGCGGCGCCCGGCATTCTTGGTGGAGGACTGAAAGTGGAATTTGAGGACAAGGCCGCGGCTTACGCGCCCCAGCTCGAGGCGTTGCAGAAGAAACTCGCGGCCGACGGGGTCGAGTTCATCGAGGTGCATACGGTCGACACGTCGGGCGCGTTCCGCTCCAAGATCGCACCGCTGAAGCTGTCGACGCATGGCGAATCCATCAACGCCATCCTCTATTGCGTCACCCATGGCGACGGCCAGCCGATGGGCGATGTCGCCTTCGCATCGCCCAGCGCCAATGAGGAGAACGGCTTTCCCAACATCAAGGGGATCATCGATCCCGCGACCGTGGTGCGGCATGGCTGGAAGCCGAAATTCGCCTCGGCCATCACCCGCTCCTACATGCTCGACGGCGCGGTCTGTCCGTTCGATCCGCGCGGCGTGCTGGCTCGTGTCGAGGAGCGCGCCAAGGCGCTCGGCTACGAGCCGATGTTCGCGCTGGAATACGAGTTCGGTATCTTCCATGCCGACCACGATCTGATGCGCGCCGGGCGCTATCGTGAGCTCAAGCCATGGGGCCATTCGCTGATCAACTATGATCTGGTGCGCAGCGGCGAGTATCAGGATTTCGCCGCCGAGTTCATCACCCGGATGAAGAGCATCGGCATCGGCGTTGCCTCGCTGGTCACCGAATATGGTTACGGCATGTATGAATATGCGCTGACGCCGAAGACCCCGCTGCAGGCGGCCGATGACGCCATGCGCGCCAAGCTGCATCTGCGCGAACTCTGCGCCGAGCGGGGCCTGGTCGCCACCTTCATGACCCGCTTCCAGCCGCCGGGCAAGGAAAGCGCCTGTGGCGCGCATCACCATGTCAGCCTGTGGCGCGACGGCAAGCCGGCCTTCGCCGCTGGCCCGAACAGGCTGACGCCGGTCGCCGAGAAATTCCTCGCCGGCGTGCTCAGCCGGATGCAGGAAACGCATCTCCTGTTCCGGCCGACGGTCAATTCCTACCGCCGCTTCGACCGTGGCGCCTGGTCGCCGGAAGACGTCGCCTGGGGGTTCGAGAACCGTACCGCGCCAATCCGCGCCATCACCACGCCCAATGACGGCGCCTGCCGGCTGGAGCATCGTGCGCCGGGCGCCGACATCAATCCCTATCTGTCGATCGCGGCGATCCTCGCGGCGGGCTGTGAGGGCATTGAAAAGGACCTGCCACTGGAAGCGCCGGTGACGTCGAACCTCGCCACTCTCGACAAGCCGAAACTGCCGCGCACGCTCAATGCCTCGATCGAAGCCTTCGCGGCATCCGATTTCTGCGCCGAGGCGTTTGGCGAGGCGTTCCGCGACAATTACGCCGAGAGCCGGCGGGCGGAGCAGGCGGCGTTCGACGCCTGGCAGGCGTCGCACATCACCGACTTCGAATGGCAGCGCTATTTTGTGAGCTGACGAGGCAGGCCTGTCACATTAGCCGCAGACGCGAACGTCCTCGATCACCCTGTGATGATGGCGCCAATGCACGACCGTTTCGGTGTGGCAGCGGTGATGCCGGTGATGGCGCCGGTATTCGCCGTCATTGTCATACTGGACGTTCTGGTCGCCATCATACTGATTGTCATAACGGCGGTCATGGTGCCGGCGAACAATAATTCCGCCATTATCGGACTCGTCATCCGGTGAATATCGGTTGCCGTCGTCGGACTGGATAATCACGCTAGCGGCTTGCGTTGGCGCAATGACTGCCGCTGTCGCCGTCAATGCCAAAAGGGAAGCTAAAATCAATTTTTTCATTTCGTCCTCCTGCGAGTTCAGGACTTAAACTCGACCTATCAACTCGCGGAAGAACCGAGCGTTCCACTGTAAATCTACACGCTTTGCGACGCAGGAGACATTGCGTTATCGGCCGAAACCATATGATCCAGGCGCACGAAGGCTGTGAGCGGCAGATGATCGGAGGCAACGCGTGATAGCGGCGTATCGTGCGCTTCGACCGCCGCGATCATTCCGTGCCGATTGGTCATGATCCGGTCGAGCGCCAAGAGCGGCAGGTTGGAGGGGAAGGTCGGGACCGCCGGCGGTTGCGGCCCGAAAGTCGCATGCAGCGTGTTGAGGGCGGAGCGGTTTCCAAGCCGCCACTCGTTAAGGTCGCCAAGCAGCAGGGTCGGCTTCTCATCGGCGCTGCTCATGATGTCCAGCACGACGCGAGCCTGCTGGGAGCGCGAATGGCGCAGCAAGCCGAGATGGGCGGCGATGACACGCAATGTCCGGTTTCCATCGAGGTCGATCTCCGCCACCACCGCGCCGCGCGGTTCCAGGCCCGGAAGCCTGATCTGATGCACATCACGGACGACACCCCTCTTGAACAGCAGGACATTGCCATGCCAGCCGTGACCCTTGCCGGTGGCCGAAATCGGCACCGGCACGAGGCCGGTTTCGCGCTCGAGGCGGGGCAGGTCCAGGAGGCCGTCACGGTCGCCGAAACGGTTGTCGGCCTCCTGCAGGGCAATGACATCGGGATCGATTTCGCGGATAACGCGGCTGGTCCGCTCAGGGTCGAACTTCCGGTCGACACCGATACATTTATGGACATTGTAGGAAGCGACCAGCGTGCCGGTGGCGGCGGTCGCCTTGTGCGCAGCCGCGTTTGCTTTCCGCATCCGCCGGTCGCGGATGGTCAAAAGCATGCTTGCCGGAAGGCTGCGTCCGTTCATTCGCATCGTGTGCTTGCCATTCCTGCTGCCTTCACCATGCACTTCAAATAGAGTCTTTGCGCCTATGTTCCATGATCGACTTCAAACTATCCGGCAAACACGTCGTTTTGTTAAAGTCAGGCCTTCTAGAGATAGGGTGATCCCAGCCACAGGATACGGTCGAACAGCCGGATGATGAAGGGCCGGGCCCGCAAGGAGTCCAGGGTGACAGGGATGGCCGTTTCGATTGCCGATCCAATCCGGGTTTCGATCTCGTGGGCAAAGCCCGCGTCGAGGACCTCCAGATCGATCTCGAAGTTGAGCCGCAACGACCGGGCGTCGAGATTGGACGAGCCGACATAGGCCCACACGCCGTCGATCGAAAGCAGCTTGGAATGGTCGAATGGGCCTTCCGTGCGCCATATGCGGCAATAGTTCTTCAGGATCTGGTCGAATTGCGCGGTCATGGCGCGGTCGACGAGGAAGAGATTGTTCACCGCGGGCACCACGACATCGATCTCGACGCCGCGTCGGGCGGCGGTGATCAACGCGCTGATCAGCTCCCGGTCCGGCAGGAAATAGGGCGACATCAGGCGGATCGACTTGCGCGCGACCGAGAACGCACCGATCAGCAGTTTGTGGTTGGTCTCATTGCTGGCATCAGGCCCGGATGCAACCGCCCGCACCAGCATCGGCTGGCCAGGTGGCGGCGACAGCGGGGCAATTCGCCAGACATCGCCCTTCAGGGCCTCGTTGGTGGCGAAGCGCCAGTCTTCGGCGGCAACCGAGAACAGGTCGGCGACGACAGGCCCGGTGACCTTGAAATGCGTGTCCCTTGCGCTGTTTGAGCCTGCGAACTCGGCGGAAAAACCCTTGCGGATGTTCATGCCGCCAGTAAAGGCAACCGTGCCGTCGACCACAAGGATCTTCCGGTGGGTCCTGAGATTGGCGTAAGGCAGGCGCAGGCCCATGACGATGTTGCCGTTGAAGACGTCGGCGGGAATGTCGGCCTCGCGCAGATGACCCAGGATGCTGGGGACCGAATAGCGGGCACCGACGGCGTCGATCAGCACACGAACGGTGACGCCGCGCCGGACGGCACCGGCCAGCGATTCGACGAAAAGCAGGCCGACGGCGTCATTGTCGAAAATGTAAGTCTCGAGCAGGAGGCTGCGTTCGGCGCCATCGATGGCCGCGCACATGGCGGCATAGGCCTCGTCGCCGGTCTCCAGTACGTCGATGGCATTGCCTGGGTTGAGCGCGCGCCGCGCCACCCTGTCGCCCAGCGTCCGTAGACCGGTGAAGCGCTGCCCGTACCGTTCGACAATGAGTGCCTCCTCGGCAGCGACGTCACCCTCGTGCTTGGCGGCCACCGCATCGCCGGCAAGCGGGCGCTGCGCGGTGATCGTGGCGCGGCGAATGCGGTTGATGCCGGCCACGGCATAGATCAGCACGCCGAGGATCGGTGACAGCACCATTACGCCCACCCAGCCGGTGGCGGCGCGGACATCTTCCTTGGTCATGACGGCGTGGGCGATACCGACGGTCGCCATCACCACCGAGATGATTGCCAGGATTTGGGTCCAGTGAGTCGCAATGGTGTCGAACATTGCGGGGACTATCCAGCGAGCGATTGCAGAAGGCAATGCGGCCGATCATGCTTCGCATTCGCAGGTAGCGCCCATAGGTCGGTCAGCACTTTGGATAGGCATCAGCGCTGCGGGATTGGCCTGGGCAAAACATCGGTTCTGCGTGCTCCAGCGTCACCTTGCCGGGCCCCATGGAACGTTGCCGCGCCGCGGTCGTTTAGTCCCGGTGCCACTGCCATCGGAGCGTCACCATGAAGAAAACCTACGTCAAACCCACGCTTGTGAAACGCGAAAAACTGACCGAGCGCACGGCGCAAATCGTGGCATCCGGGATCATACTGAGCGAGTAACCGCACCTTCGCGAGCCGGAGTTCCCGCTCCTGCGAACAGCTGCACAGTGTCGATTGGCATTGAGTTGTTGACGGCCGCTTCTGTGTTTCGAGATCATCGAGGATCGGTGAAGTTGAAGTCGCGGAGCGTCTCACCGCACCCTTGGGCGAGAGTACCCCGACGGCGTCAAAACAGTGTGGAGAAAGTGGTAGCGGGAGAGGGACTTGAACCCCCGACCCCAGGATTATGATTCCCGTGCTCTAACCAACTGAGCTACCCCGCCAGGGCGGCGAAAGGCCCGAAATCCACCTTAAATCGAAAGGCATTTCGAGGCGTTCGCCAAGGTCGCGCGGATATAAGGTTGGGAGGGCGAGCCTGTCAAGCTTCGAAGCATTCCATATCGCCGCATATTCTCATTGCCGAAAAAAGCTTTGCCGCGTGGACATTTGGTTGCAACCGCCGGGGTTGAGTTCGAAGGGGCACGTCGCTATGTCTCGGCCACGAGTTTTTAGAGTTTGAAACAGATGAAGCCGCGCATTGCAGTCCTCGGTTGCGGATACTGGGGCTCAAACCATATCCGCACCCTCAAGGCGCTTGGCGCGCTGTACGCGGTTTCCGACGCCAACCGGGCGCGAGCCGAAGGCTTTGCCAGCGAACAGGATTGCCTGGCGATCGAGCCTGACCAGCTGTTCGGCCGCGACGACATCGACGCCATCGTCATGGCCTTGCCGCCGCAGTTCCATGCCGACCTTTCCGTGCGCGCCGCCGAAAGCGGCAAGGACCTGCTGGTGGAAAAGCCAATCGCGCTGACGGTGCCGGATGCCGAGCGTGCGGTGCAGGCGGCTAAGGACAATGGCCGCGTCTTCATGGTCGGCCATGTCCTGCGTTTCCATCCCGCCTTCGAGACGCTGAAGGGGCTGATCGACAATGGCGAGCTCGGCGAGGTCCGCTACATACATTCGCACCGGCTCGGCCTTGGCAAGTTCCACACCGAGAACGATGCGCTGTGGGATCTGGCGCCGCATGATTTGTCGATGATCCTGGCCATCACCGGCACCGAGCCGATCGAGGTGCGCGGCGAGGGCGCCGCACTCCTCGACAATCTCAGCGACTTCGCGCATCTGCACATGCGCTTTCCCAACGGCCTGCGCAGCCATCTTTTCACCTCGCGGCTCAATCCCTACCGCGAGCGGCGGCTGACAGTGGTCGGCACCAAGGCAATGGCGGTGTTCGACGATGTCGAGCCGTGGGAGCGCAAGCTTGCCGTCTACCGCCACGCGGTCTGGCAGGACAGCGGCCAATGGGCGTTCACCACCAACGAGCCATCCTATGTCGCGGTCGCGCAAGGCATGCCGTTGACGCGCGAGCTGGAGCATTTCATCCACTGCATCGAGACGCGCGCCGAACCGCGCACCAGCGGCGAGGAAGCGATCAGGGTGCTGCGCATCCTGACGGCGGGCACGGTCACCCACACCAAATCTTGAAGGAAGGCCGCGCCGTACTCTTGGCGCGACAGGGCAGGTGGTCGCCTATTCGGCGGGAATTTGCGCCGGCCTTGCCGCCAGCTTCGTCAGCATGGCCTCGGCCTCGGCGCCACGCTCGGAGCGCTCGATGAAACCGCCGCCGAAGATGCGGGCTTCGTTGCCGTCATCGGAATAGAGCACGCACGCCTGTCCGGGCGCGATGCCGGATTCGCCGTCCGCCAACTCGACTGATGTCACGCCTGCCGCATGGCGCAGCACCGCTGGACGCGGCGGCCTGGTGGAGCGCACCTTGGCGAACAGTTCGATGCCACCTGTGGGCACGTTGGCGAGCGGGCCGTCGCCAAGCCAGTTCATGTTGCGCAGATAGATCTTGTGCGTCTCCAGCGCCTCGCGCGGGCCGACCACGACGCGGGCCCGTTCGGCGTCGAGATGGACGACATAGAGCGGCTCGCCGGAGGCGATGCCGATGCCGCGGCGCTGGCCGATCGTGTAGCGCAGGATGCCTTCATGGCGGCCGAGTACGCGGCCATCGATGTGGACGATGTCGCCCGGATTGGCGGCGGACGGCTTCAGCTTGGCGATGATGTCGGAATATTTGCCCTGCGGCACGAAGCAGATGTCCTGGCTGTCCTGCTTGGCGGCCACCGTCAGCCCCATCTCTTCGGCAATCGCGCGAACCTGCGGCTTCGACAGGCCGCCCAGGGGAAAGCGCAGATAGTCGATCTGCGCCTGCGTGGTGGCAAACAGGAAATAGCTCTGGTCGCGGTCGGCATCGACCGGCCGGTAGAGCGCGCGGTGGGCGCCATTGGCGCCGGAGCGGATGTAGTGGCCGGTGGCGAGCGCGTCGGCGCCAAGCTCCTTGGCGGTGGCTAGGAGATCGGCGAACTTCACCGTCTGGTTGCAGGAGACGCAAGGAATGGGGGTCTCGCCGGCAACATAGCTCTCGGCGAAGGGGTCGATGACCGCCTTGCGGAAACGCTCCTCATAGTCGAGCACATAGTGGGGAATACCCAGCGTCTCGGAGACGCGGCGGGCGTCGTCGATGTCCTGTCCGGCGCAGCATGAGCCGGCCCGGTGCGTCGCCGCGCCATGGTCGTAAAGCTGTAAGGTGACGCCGACGACATCATAACCCTCGCGCTTCAACAGGCCGGCGACCACGGACGAATCCACGCCGCCCGACATGGCGACGACGATGCGGGTGTTTTCGGGACGTCCGGGAAGGTCGAGACTGTTCATGATGCTTTCATTCTGCGCGGCGTCTGAATGCCAATGTCGAGAATATAGGTCAAGCTTTCCCACGACGCCAGCTTGCAGGCCGATTCACCGATTGCGGACGATCGGCCATCCGTCGGATTTTTCCCAACCAATTCAAGGCTTCGAGCCCGATGTTTCAAATGCCTGCGAAAAGACTAACGCGCCGTTCACGATCCTTACCTAGTCATTAGGGTCTGCTTAGGCAATTTTTAAAGCTGTGGCGGTAACGTGGCGGGGATTGGGTCTTTGAGTTTTTTGTAGAGAGTACGATGACCGATCTGGTTAGACCTAGAGTCAAGTATGTTATTGGGCCTGACGGCAGCCCTCTTACGATTGCCGATCTGCCGCCGACGAACACGCGTCGCTGGGTTATCCGGCGCAAGGCGGAAGTGGTCGCGGCGGTGCGCGGCGGGCTTTTGAGCCTCGAAGAGGCATGCCAGCGCTACAAGCTGACCACCGAGGAATTCCTGTCCTGGCAGGCGTCGATCGACGAATATGGCCTTGCCGGGCTGCGCACCACGCGCATCCAGCAATACCGGCACTAGAGCCGGCCTGGTACAGTCAAAGGGCGCGGCACTCCGCGCCCTTTTGCTTTTCCAGGCAGGTTCCTGGTCCTGAGGCAATTTCCCGCGGTCAGACCGTCAGCGCCACCTTGCCGATCGGCCTGGTGGCGAGAAAGGCGTGGGCGGCCCCCGCCTCTTCGAGCGGAAAGCTCCTTGCCACATGAACGGCAAGCTTGTTCGCGTCGATCAACCGACCAAGCTCCACAAGGCCTTCGCGGTCAGGCACGACAGACATGCGCTCGACCCGGATGTCGCGCGCGCTTGCCAGTGCCCTGGTGGTGTCGTTCAGGTTCAGCAAGGACACCAGCACACCGCCATTCCTGATGACCTTCAAAGAGTGTTCGGCGTGCTCGCCGCCCA
The DNA here is from genome assembly GCF_016756515.1 of Mesorhizobium sp. 113-3-9. Lineage (NCBI taxonomy): Bacteria > Pseudomonadati > Pseudomonadota > Alphaproteobacteria > Hyphomicrobiales > Phyllobacteriaceae > Mesorhizobium > Mesorhizobium sp. 113-3-9. Next base: position 2,414,123 of record NZ_AP023246.1, read on the forward strand.
TCGGGTCCAGCACCAGATCGATGTCGCTGGTCCGGCTGGTAAAATCGCCCTGGGTGTAGTCGATGACCTCGTCGGCGCCGAGCTTGCGGACGAAATCGAGCTTGTTCGGGCTGGCGGTGGCGATGACATAAGCACCGCGCGCCTTGGCGATCTGCACCGCCAGATGGCCGACGCCGCCGGCGCCCGCATGCACCAGCACACGCTGGCCCGGCTTCAATGCGCCATGGCGGACAAGGCCCTGCCAGGCGGTCAGGCCGGCCAGCGGCAATGCGCCTGCCTGGATGTGGTCCGCCGCCTTCGGCTTCAACGCGATTTCGTCGGCTGGCACGGCGGCCAGTTCGGCGTAGGCCGCCGCCTGCTTGGGGAACCGCGGCATGCCGAACACCTCGTCGCCGATCTTGAGATCCGTGACGCCGGCGCCCAGCGCCTCGACGGTTCCCGAAATATCCCAGCCGAGGATGAAGGGAGGTTCGCCAAGCAGCGGATAGTAGCCGGCGCGTACGGCGCCATCGACCGGATTGATGCCGGCGGCCTTGACGCGGACCAGCGCTTCACCGGGCTTTGCCGTCGGGTCGGGCTGATCGGCAATGACAAGGACGTCGGGTCCGCCGACGGAATTCTGGATAACGGCACGCATGGGATGTCTCCTGCTTGGTTGCTGCCACTATCATTTGGATAGTAATATTCCCTTGTCCAGTATGTACCTTCTTGATATATAGGTACCCCATGGATAGTGAAGATGGCTCCCCCTTCGGCTATGACGCGTTCCGGCGGACATGTCCGTCGCATACCGTGCTGGAGATGCTGGCCAGCAAATGGGTCTACCTGGTGGTCTGCGCGTTGCGCAAAGGCCGTCTGCGCAATGGCGAGCTTGCCCGCAAGCTCGAAGGCATCACGCCCAAGATGCTGACGCAGACGCTGCGCGTGCTGGAGCGTGACGGCCTGGTGCGGCGTGAGATCTTCCCGGTCATTCCGCCGCGCGTCGAATATGAATTGACCGAACTCGGCCAGAACCTGGCGGGACTGCTGACCCAGATCAGGGCCTGGGCGGAACAGCACGCCCCAGACATCAAGGATGCGCGAGCCAGGGCGATTGCGGCGAATGAAGGGGAATGGGCCGCCTAGGGCAGCTCGCCGTTTCCCGGAAACCGCATTCTTTCTTGTTTTTACGCAAGTCCGTACCGAAAACCGCCAGGCACTTTCCTGGAATTGCTCCAGTTACGCGCCCGCGGACATGCCGACGATCTCGGCCTGTTCAACCGATCATGGCGCTGCGGCCGCCGGTCTCGGCTTCGCGAATCTTGGTGTCACGCGATTCCAGCATTTCGGCCTTGGAAAGCTCCGCTTCAGCTTCGCCGAGTAGTGATTCGGCAGCGCTTCGCTGTTGTGCGAGGTCGCTTTGCGAATTTCTGAGGTTGTCGCGGCGCAAGCGTGCCGCCTTGGCGAAGGTCGGATAGGCGAAATGATTGATGTCGGTGATGCCGGCCTTCTTTTCCTCGGCGGTGATTTGAAGCTCCAGTTCGACGGCCATGCGTTCGAACTCGGCGATCATCATGTCGAGTTGCAGCAGCTGCCGCCGCTTCTCATTCACCTGAAACTGTTTCAGCCGAACGAGGTTTTCACGTGACTTCATGATTCGGTACTCCCGGAAACGCACACCCGCACATATCGTCCAAACCACCTGGAAACGCCCAGGCGTTGCCCGTGTCCACCGGCTTTCCCCGAACTATGGGAAACAAAACCCTAAAGTTTTTTGCCGGCGGTAACCATTCGTTTACGGGCATTGTTAATCATACGGGTCAGGGCTTAAGGCCGGGTAAAAATTCCGGTCGCCGAAGCGAAGGCGCGTCGATGAGTCCCTGGAGTCGCTTAGTCCAGGTTATTAATGTGTTGCATTAGGAATTTGGGTCTAGGATTCGTTATTAGATTCAAGAGGGTGTAGAAAGGGGTTAAAAAATCTGATACCGTCATGGACGGGAAATTAGGTTTTGTTAACCATTCGATGGCAGCCTCTGCACAAGGCAACCACTGCTCCGGGGCAGGACGGGTCGTGAAATGGTCCGGCAGCAGAAAAGGGGAATGAAATGCGTGTTCTGCTGATAGAAGATGACAGTGCAACCGCACAAAGCATCGAACTGATGCTGAAATCGGAAAGTTTCAATGTCTATACGACGGACCTCGGCGAAGAGGGTGTCGATCTGGGCAAACTCTACGACTACGACATCATCCTTCTCGATCTCAACCTGCCCGATATGTCCGGCTACGAGGTCTTGAGAACGCTTCGTCTCTCCAAGGTGAAGACGCCTATCCTCATCCTCTCCGGCATGGCCGGCATCGAGGACAAGGTCCGCGGCCTGGGCTTCGGTGCCGACGACTACATGACCAAGCCGTTCCACAAGGACGAGCTGGTGGCGCGCATCCACGCCATCGTGCGGCGCTCCAAGGGCCACGCCCAGTCGGTCATCACCACTGGTGACCTGGTGGTCAACCTCGACGCCAAGACCGTTGAGGTCGGCGGCCAGCGCGTGCACCTGACCGGCAAGGAATACCAGATGCTGGAGCTGCTCTCGCTGCGCAAGGGCACCACGCTCACCAAGGAAATGTTCCTCAACCATCTCTATGGCGGCATGGACGAGCCGGAGCTGAAGATCATCGACGTCTTCATCTGCAAGCTGCGAAAGAAGCTCGACGCTGCGTCCGGTGGCCAGAACTACATCGAGACGGTCTGGGGCCGCGGCTATGTGCTGCGCGAACCCGAGGACATCCGCGTCAGCGCCTGAGCCGACCGACTATTGCCATCTCCGACAAAAAACCCGGCTTCGGCCGGGTTTTTGCGTCAGCGATGGCAATGACGGTGGCTGCCAGAGCAATTCCAGGAAAAGCCTGACACGGTTTCCGTCCGTGCAAAACAATGAGATAGGCGGTTCGGGGTTTCCGTGAACGGTGAACCGTTCCGGCGTCTCAGGCTGCGATCTTCAGCGTGCGAAAGCGCTCGAGCAACTGCGGGCGGTTGAACGGCTTCAGGAGATAGCCCTGGGCGCCTGCGCGCTTGGCCCGCATGATCGACGCGATATCGAGTTCGACCAGCGAGATCAGGATCTGCGGCTTTATCGGGCTCTCCATGGCGCGTACGCGGCGGATGAGGTCGACCGCCTGGACGTCCGGCAGGGCACCGTCGACGACGATGATGTCGGGCATGTCGGCGGCGCACATCTCCAGTGCATCAAGCCCGCTGGCCGCTTCGATGACCATCATGTCGGAACCGCCCAGGATGCGTTTTGCAACCTTCCTGATGACGCTTGAATCGTCGACGAACATGCAGCGTTTCATTCCGGGTCCTCTTTGCCCTTGGGCAATCCGGTCGTGCGGGGCATCTGCTGCGCACCCTAGACCAATCTGGTAAAGAACCCGGAAAGCCATTGGGTAAAATTTTTGCAAAGATGCGTTTGAGAGGCTTTTCCTTGCGGATGCTTCGATGGTGCTCCCAGTCGAGCCATCACGACAATATTACGCTGCTGAAATACTTTGCCCTACGAGCAAGCCGGCAGGCCGCTCAGGCTGCCGAAAGTACGATTTCTTCCGCCGTCGCGTGGATCGATATCGTCATGCCGGCCTCGCGGGCCAGAAGCAGCGTGTAGTAGGGCTGCACCGAATGCGCATCGATCGGCTCTTCCGGCTTGTGGCCGGAATGCAGTTCGAGGAATTTCGGCGGCACGCGCAGCATCGGGCCGCTTGCCGACAGGGAAATGCGCGGCTCGGTTTCGAGATTCTCGAGGGTGACGACCAGCTTGCCGCCACGCGGAATGGCGGCATTGGCGACCAGGATCAGGTTGAGCAGCAGCTTGACCTTGTTCTTGGGCAGCAGCGCACGGGCCCCGTTCCAGGTCAGTTCCGGCTTTTCATTCTTGAGGAAGGCGATCGCCACCGCTTCGGCGTCGCCGGTGTCGATCAGCATGCCGGCCGAACCGGCCGCGCCGAAGGCGATGCGGGCGAACTGCAGCCGGGCCGAGGCGTTCTTGGCGCTCTGGCGGATGAGCCGCATGGCGTCTTCGTCGGCGCCGCCCTCGTCAAGCAGTTCAAGCCCGTTGTTGATCGCGCCGACCGGCGAGATGATGTCGTGGCAGACGCGGCTGCACAGAAGCGCCGCCAGGTCAGGCGCGGAAAGGGTGAACAGATCGGCCATCGGTGAAAATCCCTGCAAAATTCCACAATTCGCGGCCGAGCGATTGATTATCGCGCCTGCGCACACGAATCATGCTCCAACCCGAGGCTTTCTGAATACACAGCACTCGTAGGTACAGCAACAAACCCAAAATTGTCGTCTGGCAAATGGCGTGTTCGCGCAGGCCGCCGGCGCCGCGCGACCCCAAAGCCAGCCTTCGAACCGCCATCTTCCTGTGGGAGTTAATGGTTGAAAAAGAATTACGGCATAGTTTGCCCTTAACTGTCATCCTTAACGGCCGCCTAAAGAGCCGGACCGGATGCGAGGCGTCGGCGAAAGTGCTCCATGACGGAGATTGGAAGCATGTTTTCCCGAATCTATGACCGGAGTGTCCTCCGTGTCCTCTCAATGGCGATCACGCTCATGGGCGTACTCGTCTTCTCGACTTCAGCCCTGCGGGCTCAGGAATATACCGCTCAGGAGATTGTCGATTCCGGTCACAAGTTCTTCGGCGCGACATCGGGTGGACTCGCCACGGTCGTGGAGAAGATCTTCGCCTCCTACGGCTTGCCCAATGGCTATCTCCTCGGTGAGGAGGGGTCGGGTGCGCTGATCGGCGGCCTGACCTACGGCGAAGGCACGCTCTACACCAAGAATGCCGGCGACCACAAAGTGTTCTGGCAAGGCCCGTCGCTGGGCTGGGATTTCGGCGGCGAGGGGTCCCGGGTGATGATGCTGGTCTACAATCTCGACGATGTCGGCAACCTCTACAACCGCTATGGCGGCGTGGCCGGTTCGGCCTATGTGGTGGCGGGTGTCGGCTTCAACGTGCTGAAGAACAACAATGTGCTTCTGGTGCCGATCCGCACCGGTGTCGGCGCCCGGCTCGGCGTCAATCTCGGCTACCTGAAGCTGACCGAGCGGGCGACCTGGAATCCGTTCTGATTCCAGTTCGCCGTGACCGCAATGCCGGCTTTCCGTGGGAATTGTAGGTCCGTGATGCTCCATGCGCCGCGGCAGGCTCTTGCCGCAGCGCCGGATTTCCGCCATGCCAATATGATGCGGTCCAGTCCAGGTGGTTGCCGCCGATAGCGGGTTGTCTTTTGGTTCAGTCGGTCCTGTTCTTTGCCCTCGGCTTTCTCTGCGCCGGCTTTCTGGCGCTGATCGTGGCCCCGGCCGTCTGGCGGCGTGCGGTCTCCCTGACCCGCAGGCGCATCGAGGCCTCTATTCCGCTGACGCAGGCCGAGATCCAGGCCGACAAGGACCGGATCCGGGCCGAGTACGCCATGTCGACACGCCGCCTCGAGATGAACGTCACGGCGTTGCGCGAGAAGGCGGCCGAACAACTCGTCGAGATCAGTCGCGGCCGCGAAGCGTTGAAGGGGCTGGCGGTCGAGCGCACGGACAAGAATCACGCGCTCGCGGAACTCGGCGCCAAAAGCGAAGCATTGCGGCAGCGCGAAGAGGAACTGCACCAGCTTTCGGAGCGGCTCAAGGAAACCGAGCGCAAGCTGGAGAGGCGGGCGCTCGAACTCGAAAAGCTGGAGCACATGTACGACGATGCCAGTTTTTCCTCCAGCAGCCGGCAAATCGAGCTCGTGGCGCGCGAGTCCGAATTGCAGAAGCTCGCCAGCGACATCTCGCTGCTGCGCGGCCAGCGCAAGGAAGCGGATCGGCGTCATCAGGAAATCGCGGCCGAAAGCAAGGCCGCGCGCGATGCCCTGAAGGCGGAGAAGAAAAGGGCGGCCGAACTCGACAAGAAGGTCGAACGGCTGCTGGCGACGCTCGCCGACCGCGAGGACAAGCTTGACCGCCGCGAGAAGGAACTGGTGCGGCTGCGCGAAAAGGCGAAGGCCGAGGACGGCGCACCGGCCTTGCGGCTTGTCGGCAGGCCGGATGATGCGGCAAGGGATGACGAAGCCAAGAGGCGCGACGACCTGGACCAGGCGATCGCCAAGCTCGACAGCGATCGCGAACGGCTGGAGGCCAGGCTGACGGCGCTGGCGCGCGAGAACAAGCGGCTCAAGGCGGATCTCGGCGCCGTGGCATCGTCTGGTTCGGTGAATGGCAGTGCCGCGCTACGCGAGCAGATGAACGAGTTGGCGGCTGAAGTCGTCCACCTGACGGCCAAGCTCGAGGGACCCGATTCGCCGATCGCGAAAGCGCTGGCGGGCCCGCAGGACAGCCCATCCGACGGCGGCGACCTCAGTCTCGCCGACCGCGTGCGGGCCTTGCAGAAAGCGGCCACGAACTAAGGTGGCGGCCACAGTCGTGCTCGTGCTGCTCTAACGGTGTGAGAAATGATGCAGGGCGATGGCCGAGGCGGCGGCGACGTTCAGGCTGTCGAAGCCTTTCGACATTGTGATCCGCACGGTCTGCAGGCTGGCTAGCAGGTTTTCGGGCAGGCCTTCGCCCTCGGTGCCGAGATAAAGCGCCAGGCGTTCGGCCGGCCTTGCATCGCGCATGTCGGTTCGTCCGCGCGGCGACAGGGCGAATTGTTCAAAGCCCCGTTCGGCGAGCGTTGCGACAAAGCCAGGGGCGTCGCTGAAGGATGCGAACGGGATCTTGAGCGCGGCGCCGACAGAAACGCGAATCGCCTTGCGGTACAGCGGATCGCAGCATGTCGCGTCCATGAGCACCGCATCGGCGCCGAAGGCGGCGGCATTGCGAAAGATCGAACCCATATTGTCGTGGTTGGCGATGCCGACAAGCACCACCACCAGGGCTCGGCCGGGCAAGGCATCCAGCAATGCCCCCGCCGCTTGCGGCGTCTGCTTGCGGCCGATGGCCAGGATGCCGCGATGCATGTGGAAGCCGGCGATCGCGTCCATCACCGCACCGGTGACGACGTAAACCGGCAGGTCCACCGGCGCCTTGTACAGGATGTCGCTGAGGCCGCCGAGCCGGTTTTCCAGGACCAGAACGGATTCGGCGCCGAAGCGGCCGGACGACAGAAGCAGGTCGAGCACCACCTTGCCTTCGGCGACGAAACGCCCTTGCCGGCCGGCGAGATCGCGTTCGCGGATATCAAGATAGGCGGCGACCCTGGGATCGCCCGGGTCTTCGATGCGAATTGGGTCCATATCCTCCGCTCAAACATCAAGAGCGTGGTTTGTGCGTCGAGGAAGACGCGCAAGCCATGTTCTGGAAATCGTCAGCGAGGTAGACGGCCGCAGCCGCGTCCGGTCAAGTGCCGGCGCGGCGCAATCTCTGTGCCATCTGGGACAGATCCTCCTTGCCGCCGCCGAAAATACCATCCAGCACGACAAGCAACTCCCGCACCGCATCGGAGTTGCAGGAGTAGTAGATCATCTGGCGGTCGCGGCGGGTTTCCACAAGGTCGAGCGCCCGCAACTTGGCCAGATGCTGCGAGAGGGCGGATTGGCTGAGCATCACCTTTTCGGCGATAGCGCCGACCGACATTTCACCGTCGATCAGATGGCTCATGATCAACAACCGTTTTTCGTTGCCCATCAGCATCAGAAATTCGGCAGCCGATTCGGCGTTGGCGATTAGCTTTGTCGAGACCATGAATGCCCCATGCTGTTTGCTCATCGAGGCGCCATGGGGGCAATGGTGCCTGAATCCATAAATTCAATAGCGAAAGGCAACCGACGAGTCAGCGCCCTTCACAAAGGGTAGAACATTTCTTTCAAATCTCAAGTGTTGCTTTCGATCAAATGCAATTAAGTTTCGTTGGTTGCCTGCCCGGCAGCCCGGCCGCTCCTGGCCATGGCGACCAGAACGGGTCGCAGATCCCTCGCTGCCACCAGGGGTTGCGGAAAGAATACCCGGCAAACATTGTCTTTCGACACCAAATCCATGCCATCGGCGTCCAAACCCGCGATGCTCCAGCCGTCGCCAGATGCCCCGGCATAGTGATGCGCATAAACCGCGATCGCGTCGAGATGGTCCGCATTCATGTGCTCGACGGCGGATTGTTCACTCGCCGCAAGCTCTTCGACGATGGGCCCGCTGGTGACGAGATCGGACCGATCGAGCAGATAGGCCTTGCCGAAACCGCCATTGAGGCTGGCGCGCTCCGGCTCGAGGCGAAAGATCGAGAAGTCGCCGAGCCCGGCATAGAGGCTCGCCTTGGGATTGCGGTTGAGATAGCGGCGCTCGGCACGGGCGTGCGCGTCAGAGCCACGCTCCAGCCGCGACGCCCGGCAGATCAGGGTCAGGCGCGGATGCGCCAGCGGGTCGCCCTTGCCGGGCTCGCCGAGCAGCAGGGAACAGCGTGGATCGGCAAGGATGGCAGGCGTATGCGCCGAGAGCATCGAGACCAGGATCAGCGGCGCGCCGTCGATGTCGGTGGCGACGCCGACCCGGCTTGCCAGCGGCGACCCGGTCTGCGCCTCCAGCACGGCCAGTGCGCCGAAGCGGGCACTGCGCAGAAGCGTTTTCGCCAATCGGATTGCCTCGGCGTCGGTCTCGCGGATCACATCCTTCTTTCGGTCGTCCAAGGTTCTCGCCCTGCTAAGTTGATTTTTCTATTCCACTTATCAGACGATGAGGCCTGTCTTGGCAAGTGTTCCAATGCATGTCGCCATCCCGGAACTCCCTCGCACTCGTGGCTCGAGGCGTGGGCAGGCTCATGGGCGGCATGCCTTACCTCGGCGCCATGCGGATGGCGCCGTCGAGGCGGATGGTTTCGCCGTTCAGCATCTGGTTTTCTATGATGTGCAGGGCAAGGGCGGCATATTCGGATGGCTCGCCGAGGCGGGACGGGAAGGGCACGGCGGCGCCCAGCGAATCCTGCACGTCCTGCGGCATGCCGGCCATCATCGGGGTCTTGAAGATGCCGGGCGCGATGGTGCAGACCCGAATGCCGGAACGGGCAAGGTCGCGCGCCACCGGCAGTGTCATGCCGACCACGCCGCCCTTGGAGGCGGAGTACGCGGCCTGGCCGATCTGGCCGTCATAGGCGGCGACCGAAGCGGTGTTGACGATGACGCCACGCTCGCCGCCCTGCAGCGGCTCGAGCCTGGCGGCGCGGTCGGCGACGAGGCGGATCATGTTGAAGGTGCCGATCAGGTTGATCTCGATCACCTTGCGGTATTGGTCGAGCGGATGGGGCCCATCCTTGCCGATCGTCTTCACACCAATGGCGATGCCGGCGCAATTGACCAGGATGCGCGGCTCGCCCAGCTTGCTCGCCGTCTCGGCGACGGCCGCAGTGCCACTGTCGGCGCTGCTGACTTCGCATTGCACGGCAATGCCGGCGATGTCGGCCGCGACCTTGGCAGCGCGATCGATGCCGACGTCGAAGATGGCGACGCGAGCGCCCTTGGCGGCAAGCGCACGCGCCGTTGCCTCACCAAGGCCGGAGCCGCCGCCGGTCACGATCGCGATCTGGCCGTTCGGATTCATGGCGTTATCCTCTCCTAAAGCGGTTCAAGTCCCGTGGGAAAACCGTTTCACATTTTTCCTGGAATTGCTCCAGGAGAACAGGACGGATCAAGGCCGGATCGAAGGACCAGGTCAAGCCATCGCCTAGACGTGCTCGGCGAGCCTGGCCTGGCTGGCATGACCGACCTCGCCGGTGAGCCTGGCAACCGCGCCCGGCGTGATCTCGTGCGACAAAAGGCGGTCGAGGTCGACGGGACGCGGCATCGAGATCTGGCCGCGCGGGATGCGCTTGAAGCCGAGCGGCCCGTAATAGGGCTCGTCGCCGACCAATATGACGGCCGGCGCCCCGGACTTTGCGGCCGCCTCCAGCGCGATCGCCACCAGCCGGCGGCCGATGCCGAGATTCTTGAAGGCGGGCCGCACGGCAAGCGGCCCGAGCATCAGCGCGCGGCCGGCACCGGCGGCAATGCGGGTCATGCGTACCGAGGCGACGACGATATCGCCATCGACCGCGACAAAGGACAATCCACGCTCATGGCCGCCGGCCTCGCGGATCTTGTAGGCGGCAAGCACGAAACGGCCAGGCCCGAAGGCCTCGTCATTGATGGCTTCGATTTCAGGGTCGTGCGCCGGAGTTTCCGGCAGGTATTTAACGTCGGCAAGGCTCATGGTCTTTGCGTTCCGGTAGAGGAGGAAAGGTTGCTGCGAACGGCAGCATTCGCCAGTCAGCGCTTCAAGCGCGGGCGCCCTTTCGTCGTCGGTCAAACCGGATCAAAGCAAAGTCGAACATGCGGAGTGTCCGCTAGCATCAATTTTCGGCCGCCGCAATCGGCGCCTTCGCTGGCCCTACCGATTGACAATCTGTTCAGCCCTGAATGATTTCCGGCCTGCCGCATCGCGCTCTACATGAGGTGGAAACGCGAAAGGACATCTCATGGGATTGCTGGTCGACGGCAAATGGCAGGACCGCTGGTACGGCACCAAGGAAAGCGGCGGCAAGTTCGTGCGTCCGCAATCGCAATGGCGCGACTGGATCACGCGCGACGGAACGCCCGCCGGAGACCGTGGCCGCGGGTTCAAGGCCGAACCCGGCCGTTATCACCTCTATGTCTCGCTCGCCTGTCCGTGGGCGCACCGGACGCTGATCTTTCGCGCGCTGAAGAAGCTCGAGGGCATCATCTCGCTCTCGGTTGTGCATCATTTCATGGGCGCGAATGGCTGGACGTTTCTTGCCGAAGACGGCGCCACCGGCGACACGCTCTACGGCCTCGATTTCCTGCACGAGATCTATACCAGGGCAGATCCCGCCTATTCGGGCCGGGTGACGGTGCCGGTGCTGTGGGACAAGAAGGAGCAGACCATCGTCTCAAATGAGTCTTCCGAAATCATCCGGATGCTCAATTCAGCCTTCGACGAATGGGGCGACGCCAGCCTCGATTTCTATCCTGAAGCGTTGCGGGGCGAGATCGATGCGATCAACGCGCTGGTCTATCCCGCCATCAACAACGGCGTCTACCGCGCGGGCTTCGCCACCACCCAGGCGGCTTATGAGGAAGCGTTCGGCGAGCTGTTTTCGGCGCTCGACACCCTGGAGGATCGCCTTTCCAGGCAACGCTATCTGGCGGGCGATCGCATCACCGAGGCCGACTGGCGGCTGTTCACCACGCTGGTGCGCTTCGACCCAGTCTATGTCGGCCATTTCAAGTGCAATCTGCGCCGAATCGCCGACTATCCGAACCTGTCGAACTATTTGCGCGACCTCTACCAGGTACCTGGTGTCGCCGGCACGGTGAACCTGCATCACATCAAGGCGCATTATTACGGCAGCCACGAAACGATCAATCCGACACGGATCGTGCCGGTGGGGCCGGAACTGGACTATGGCGCGCCGCATGACCGGGCCCGGTTCGGGGAGCGGGCCTGATCTACCAGTAAGGCGATATCGGCTCTCCGCGAAAAACCTCGGCGATGCGCCGGAGCGTCGCCGGCGTCGTGCCTTCCGGCAAGCGATCCAGCGGGAAGAAACCGGCCTCGGCGATCTCGTGGTCCGGCTGCTTCGGCGCCGTCTGGCTGAAGTGCTCGATCAGGTAGAGGCCGACATGGTCGCGACGGCTGGAGCGGCGGTTGAAATGCATCGATTTGAGAACGGGCGGCGCGCTCAGCGCGATGTTGCCTTCCTCGGCCAGTTCACGCGCCAGCGCCTCGGCGAGCGTTTCGCCTGTTTCGACGCCCCCGCCGGGAAGCTGCCAGCCCGGCACATAGGTGTGCCGGATGAGGAAAACTGAATTGTTGGCGGCGTCATGGATGAGGCCGCGCACGCCGAGCGTCATTGGCCGCCGCAGCACGAAATAGAGATGGAACAGTCTGGCGCGCAGCCCCGGCCAACCGGTCTGGCGGAAGGCATCTTCCGGATTTGCCATCAGGTGCGAAACCGTGGGTGATAAGGAAACCTTGAGTGGAAAGCGGGACGCTGGTCGCCTATGAGGGATGGATGTTCAGGCTCGCGCATATTTCCGATGTCCATCTGGGGCCGCTCCCCGATGTATCCTATCGCGATCTCGCCTCCAAGCGCGTGCTCGGCTACGTCAACTGGCAGCGCAACCGCCGCCGCCACATGCATGACGCCGTCATCGATGCCATCACCGCCGATATCAAGGCGCAGGACCCCGACCATCTCGCCGTCACCGGCGACCTGGTCAATCTGGCGCTCGACGGCGAGATCGAGATGGCCAAACACTGGCTGGAGACGCTGGGATCGCCGCATGATGTTTCGGTGGTTCCGGGAAACCACGACGCCTATGTGCCTGGCGCCTTCGACAAGGTCTGCCGCGCATGGGCGGCCTGGATGAGCGGCGACGGCGTCAACGCGCCGGTCGACCGCAACGCGTTCCCCTATCTGCGCGTGCGCGGCAATGTCGCGCTGATCGGCGTCTCGACGGCGCGTGCCACGGCCCCTTTCATGGCCAATGGCTTCTTCATGGAGGGGCAGGCGGAGCGGCTCGGCAAGATCCTTCGCGACACGGCCGCGCAAGGCCTGTTTCGCGCGATCATGATCCATCATCCGCCGGTGCGCGGCGCCGTCTCGCAGCACAAGCGGCTGTTCGGCATCGCCCGCTTCCACAAGATCATCCGCCGGCACGGCGCGGAGCTCGTCCTGCACGGACATTCGCATCTACCGTCACTGTTCCAGATCGGCCCGCGCGACGCCAAGGTCCCGGTGGTTGGCGTCGCCGCCGCTGGCCAGGCGCCGGGCGGCAAGCATCCGGCGGCACAGTACAATCTGTTCGACATCGATGGCGAAAAGGGCAATTGGCGCATCCGCCTGACGCGGCGCGGCCTGACCGGGCCGGCGATGCCGCCTACCGATCTGCAGACCATGGAACTGGGTGTGGAGGCCAGCGCTTCTATTGCCGCAGGCTGAACACCATAGCCACGAGGCGGTCCCAGAACAGGGCAACCGACACCGCCAGGCCGACCAGGGCGCCGGCAGCGACCAGGCCAAGGCCTGATAGGAAGGCCGACCAGCCCTTGCCGCGCGTCGTCGAGCGCAGCGGCGGCTCGGCTTCCGCCACCTGGGCGCGCCTCATGCCGGCGACGGCCGGTTCGGCCCCGCCTTCCATCATCCTTTGCCGCTCGACGATGCGCTCGGCGACATAGCGTGTCACGGAATCGGCAACCGGCTTCATCTCCGTCGATTCGGCAAGCACCACGCGGCCAATACGGGTGTCCTTGAGGAAGCGATAGGTGCGGCGGTCGCGCCCCATCGCGACATGGCTGACGGCGTCGATCCACAGGCGCGGCTGCAGCCCCGAGGAAACGACGAAATCGAAATTGTCCATGTCGGCGGGCACGTCGGCGAAGACAGGCGCAAGCTCGGCTGCCAGGAGATCGAGGCGCATGCGATGCGCCTCGCGCATGTCGACGACGACATCGTCGCGGTCGGCGAAGGCGTTCTTCACATCACGGATGGCATCGGACAGTTTTCTCGACGGATCGATCTTTTCGCCTGCGTCCTTCATCGGCGTCTGCCTCGCGGGGTTGGTTAACACGCAGTTAACACAGCCGCCGGCAAAATGCACTGGCGAGATGGACGGCGCGCGGCGCGGGCACCGTTGCGCGGGAAGAACTCAACCAGTCGCGGTGGCGAGCCTCGGGCGAATGGGCCTGGCGCGACGGTTCATGTTGCGCTGGATGATATCAGCCACCAGATCGGGTGCTTCCTCGACCAGCATATGGCCGGCCTCCAGCACGTGATGCACATGAAAGCGCGCCGGCAGGTCGTCCGCCTGGGTGAAGGGCAGCACCGCGTCATCACTGCCCCACACCACCATCACCGGCATGGCCAGCCTCTCCAACTGGTCGCGCGGGATGACGCCTTGCCGGTCGTCCCTGGTCATGGCGGCGGCGATCTCGACGAGTTTTTCCAGTTGCCCGGGCCGTTTGCGCATGTCGCAGAGGGTGTCGGCAGCGTGATCAAAAGGCGGTGCCCGTGGCCCCGACATGGCAGCAAGGCAGGCGCGGATCTCGGATGGGCTGTGTGCGCCGGCATAGCGGCGCAACAATGGCCCGTTGATTTCCGGGCCGAAGCCACCGGGCGCCAGCAGGGTTAGCGAGGCCACCTTTTCGGGCTCGGCCAGCGCCATCAGGGTCGCCACCGCCCCGCCCATCGAATGGCCAACGAGATGGATCCGTTTGGCCGCGCGCGTCGCAAGATCGGCAAGAACGGCCCTTGCCGCGACCTTTGCGGGCCCGGCGCCCGGAAAATCGAGCGACAGGCCGTGCCCCGGCAAGTCGTAAGCAAGCGTGCGCATGGAAGGCGCGAGCGAGGCGACCACGTCTCGCCAGCCGTCGGAGCAGCCGCCGAAACCGTGCAGCAGGACGATGGTCTTCGAGCCAACACCCTGTTCGGTGGCATGGAGCGATGAGATCATGATCGCGGAAGGTGCTAGATTGCGGGAAAACTCGAAATGTGGCTGGATTGCTCCTTGTCCAGCCGGATGACCAGTAAAGTTTTCGCGACTGGCGCCCGGGCGCGAGCATGCCATTCCATGGCTTTGCTGGGCAAAGCCGGCTAAATCAGCGCGATTATGGCTTTATCCGCAGCGCGCGGGCGTCCAACTGTCCCATTGGTCCAAATAGGCCCGGTCTATTGGACATCAGCTGGCGTTGCCGAGTCCGGCGGCGCGCAAGGCGCCGACCAGGCGTTCGGTCAGGTCGGCCGGATATTTTCGGTCGATGAAGGTCGCACGCGGATTGGCGGCGAATCTCGGAAACTTGGCGCTCAGCTCATCGATCAGCTTTCGCGCTTGACCGTCCTGGCCGGAGATCCTGGCGCCGATCAGCCGGGCGGCGAGATAGTGCGATTTCGTCGCGGTCGTTCGCAGGGCGGAACTGGCGATGGCCGCCTTGTTCGTGTCGCCGAGCATGAGTTCGCCGGCGAACAGCCCGAAATCCCACCAGGTCGGATGGCCGCTGGAGGCATCCACCGCATGGGCCAGGATCGGCGTCCCCTCGGCGTACCGGCCGGTGAAGATCAGCCCATAGCCATAAGCGGCGGCCATGGCGAGATCGTAGGGGTTGAGGTCATAGGCCTTGCGCATCCAGCGCAGGGCCTCGTCGGCATTGCCGATACGCGAATTGATGTAACCGTAGGAGCGATGCGCATAGGGGCTGGTCGGCCCCATCTGCACGGCGCGATGCGCGAATGTCACCGCCTTCTCTATCGTCGCGTCCGGCGGATAGGCGTAGTGGTCGTTCACGGCCTCCAGATGCAGCGAGGCGAGCTCCGAATAGACCAGCGGCGATCTGGCGCCGTTGTCGGCAAGGGTTTCTAGGCAGCGATAGGCGGCCTCGTGCGTCTTGGCGTTCTGGTCGAGATAATACTTGTCGTTGAGCAACAGGCACTGCGTCAGGGCGGTCTGAATGCCGCTCTGCTCGATGTAGCTGTAGATGGTGCCGGACGCGGGAAGGGCCGAACTCAGTATGCCGGCGATACGGTCCTCGACGGCCGATGGCGCGCTGTCGGCGGTGGTCAGGTTGCGCGACAAAAGCACCCGTCCGGTCGCCACGCTCTGCAATTCGATGGTCACGTCGCCAGCATCGGGTCCAGGCAGGACATCGAAGATGAAGCTTGCCGCGCTGGCGGCCGAATCGGTCTTGTCGACTGTGTCGCGGCCGATGAAGTCGATCGTGTCGAAGCCGCTCAGACCGGCGCGCAGCGCCGCGGCGACGCGGCTGGCGTCGGCGCCGCTGGCCTTGACGGCGATATAGACGAGCGGCAAGGCCTCGCTCGCGGGCGACGATGCGATGCTGCTGGTCAGGCCGGCAGTCTCGACCGCGGCCGGCATGTCGCCGCCCGCGAGCAGCGCGCCGCTGCCCTGACGCATGATCAGAACGCCGAGCATGGCGATGACCAGGGCGATCGCCATCCAGAAGAACCTGAGATGGCGCGCCAGCGAGGGCACGGCAGGCAATGCCGCGGCGGGGTCAGCATCCCCGGATGGTTCGGGCAGAGCGGTCGGCGGTTCGGCCTGTCCGGCAGGCCCTGCGGTTTCCGGCAAACGGATCGCGTTTAGCTCATAAGCCGGCACGTAGCCGCCGCGTGGAATGGCGATGCGGACCGGTTCGGCGATGCCCTCATTGGCGAAATACTGCTGTAGCAGTTCGCGCAGCCTGCCTGCCTGCACTCGCACCACGGCATCGGTCGACGGATCGAAATCGCCGTCCTTGCCGAAGACATCCATGGCGATGGAAAAGCCCTTGAGCCTGTCGGCTTCGCCGGCCTGCTCGCGTTCGACGAGATAACGGATCAGCTTGCGCGCGCGCTCGGATCTTCCGAACGTTTCGCTGGCAAGCAGTCGCTCCAGTGTCTCGCGCACTGCGGGGGCGGCAGGCGTGGCATGCTGCAAGTGTCGATCCTCTCGAAGTCGGCACAGGTTGAGGCGCGATCATATAGTGCCCGCATCGCCACACAAGTATGCAGTCCTTATGCGATCGCGTACCTAACCGGATAATTTTCCGGTGGTTAATGACCGGGGCCGCCGCCGGTCACGGGACGACGCGGGTGGATGTGGACAAGCTCTTGTTCCGGCTTGAAAAAATAGCGGCGCGAGAGCCGGTCGAATCTCTCGCGCCGATAACCGGCAAATGCTACCGCGCCTAGCGGCCGACGATGCGGTTGGCGGCCGAAGTCACTGCTTCCAGCGATGCGGCGACGATGTTGGTGTTGATGCCGGCGCCGAACAGTTTGCCGCCGGGATATTCCATCTCGACATAGGAAATGGCCGACGCATTCGAGCCGCGCTGCATCGAGTGCTCGGAGTAATCGAGCACCGACATCTCGACGCCGACATGACGCGACAGCGCGTCGACGAAGCCGTCGATCGGACCGGTGCCGGTGCCGGATATGGTCACTTCCTTGCCGTTGTCGAGGATGACCGCCTCGACAACGCGCCGGCCCTTCACCTCAGTATCGGGATAGGTGTGGTGGTCGAGGAATTTCAGGCGCGCGCCCGGCTGGTCGACATAGGTCTCGAGGAAGCGTTCATGAATGCGCTTGACCGGAACCTCCTTGCCTTCGGCGTCGGTGATCGCCTGGATCGCCTGGCTGAACTCGATCTGCAAATTGCGCGGCAGGTTCAAGCCGTAATCGGCCTGCAGCACATAGGCGATGCCGCCCTTGCCCGACTGCGAGTTGATGCGGATGATCGCTTCGTAGCTGCGGCCGACATCGGCCGGGTCGATCGGCAGATAAGGCACTTCCCACAGGCTGGTGTTGGCCTTCTTCAAGGCCTTCATGCCCTTGTTGATGGCATCCTGGTGCGAGCCGGAAAAGGCAGTGTAGACGAGTTCGCCGACATAGGGGTGACGCTCGGGGATCTTCAACTGGTTCGAGTACTCGTAGACGTCCTTCATCCGGTTGATGTCGGAGCAGTCGATGCCGGGATCGACGCCTTGCGTGTACATGTTGAGCGCCAGGGTGACGATGTCGACATTGCCGGTGCGTTCGCCATTGCCGAACAGCGTGCCTTCGACGCGGTCGGCGCCGGCCATCAGGCCGAGCTCGGTGGTGGCGATGCCGGTGCCGCGGTCATTGTGCGGATGCAGCGAGATGATCAGATTTTCGCGGTTGTCGAGATTGCGGCACATCCATTCGATGCGGTCGGCATAGACGTTGGGCGTCGACATCTCGACCGTCGACGGCAGGTTGATGATCAGCTTGTTGTCTGAAGTCGGCCTGACGATCTCGGTGACGGCGTTGCAGATCTCCAGCGCCACTTCGAGCTCGGTGCCGGTAAAGCTCTCCGGCGAATATTCGAAACGGTAGCCGCCGCCGGCCTTGGCCGCCATGTCGGTGATCATCTTGGCGGCGTCGGTGGCGATGCGCTTGATGCCGCCGACATCTTTTTCGAAGACGACGCGGCGCTGCAATTCGCTGGTCGAATTGTAGAAATGCACGATCGGGTTGGTGGCGCCCTTCAGCGCTTCGAAGGTGCGGGTGATCAGCTCGGGCCGGCATTGCACCAGCACCTGCAGCGATACGTCGGCGGGGACGTTGCCTTCCTCGATGCACCAGCGGGCGAAGTCGAAATCGGTCTGCGAGGCCGAGGGGAAGCCGATCTCGATTTCCTTGAAGCCCATGTCGAGCAGCAGGCCGAACATACGTGCCTTGCGCTCATGACCCATCGGATCGATCAGCGCCTGGTTGCCGTCGCGCAAATCGACCGAGCACCAGATCGGCGCCTTGTCGATCACTTTCGAGGGCCAGGTCCGGTCGGTGAGGCCTACGGTCGGATAGGGCTGATATTTGCGGGCCGCATCCGGCATGCCCTGGGCTGACTCAGTCATGCCCTTTGCAGCGTTCTTGCCGGCTACTGCGGCATCAGGGCGGATTTCTTCTCGTGCGTTCATCGTCTTGTTCTCCCGGCGGCCCTCGGATCCGTCTTGGACGGATGGGTGGCGAGTGGCGCCTTTACCAGATTTTCGTTCGCTTGATATGACTGCCAAGGAGCATGCGCTTGCGCGGCGGTTCGACCGCCGGGCGCTCCTTCAGCGAACCCGGCGATCGCCGATAAGGCCGAGAAGAAGCAGGGTCGAAGCAAGCGCGCGCACGGTCTCGCCGGCAAAGCCGGTCTGACGGGAAGCGGTGGTGGCGCGCGTGTTCATGCCGGCTCTCATACAGGAGCGGCCCGTGAGAGGCAAGCGGGCCGGGATCCGTCGACTGTTATCCCCAATGCGGATGCTCTTTCCCGCGCGCCGCAAATGCGCCAGACTTGGGCGCCGGCGGGGCTGCGGTGCGCCATCGCCGGGAAGGGGGTCGTCCATGAATTTCGTGTTCTTCTCGCCGCATTTCCCCGCCAACGGCGCCGATTTCTGCGACCGGCTGAGGAAGGCGGGCGCCACCGTGCTCGGCATTGGCGACGCGCCTTACGACGCGCTGGACGGCAAGCTGAAAGCAGCACTTTCGGAATATTACCGCGTCGCCGACATGGAGGACTATGATGCGGTGTTCCGGGCGATAGGCCATTTCATCCACAAATGGGGCCGCATCGACCGCTTCGAATCGCTCAACGAGCACTGGCTGGAACTGGAAGCCAACATCCGCACCGATTTCAACATCTACGGCACCAAGCTCGATTTCGTGAAGAACCTGAAGCGCAAGAGCCGCATGCGCGCCTTCTTCCGCAAGAGCGGCGTCGAGACGATCGCGCAGCGCAAATGTTCCGACCGCGCCGGCGCCATGACCTTCATCCGCCGCGTCGGCTATCCCGTGGTGGTGAAGCCGGATTCGGGTTCCGGTGCCTCGAACACCTTCAAGATCTCCAACGCCAGGGAACTCGACCAGTTCTTCCGGGACAAGCCCGAGGATGTGACCTTCGTCATGGAGCAGTTCATCGAAGGGCTGGTGGTGACCTATGACGGGCTGGTCAACCGCGACGGCGAGGTCGTGCTGGCGGCCAGCCACCGCTATGACCAGAGCGTCATGGAGGTGGTCAACAAGGACCGCCACATGAGCTACACCTGCTTTCCCCGGATCCGGCCTGTTGTCGAGGAGGCCGGACGCAAGATCCTGAAGGCGTTCGACGTGCGCGAGCGCTTCTTCCACATCGAGCTGTTCGAGACCAGGGACGACCGGATCATCGCGCTGGAGGTCAACATGCGGCCGCCCGGCGCCTGGATGACCGACGCGATCAACTACACGTTCGATATCGACGTCTACGCGGCATGGGCCGATATGGTGGTCAAGGACGCTGCCGGCGGGCCCTATGAGGGCAAATATTTCACCGCCTATGCCAGCCGCAAGCGGCACCTCCACTATTTGCACAGCCATGAGGACGTGCTAGCGGCGCACCGCGACAAGATCGTCCACCATCAGCCGATAGAAGAGGTTTTCAGCCGCGCCATGGGAAATTACGCCTATCAGATGCGCTCGAAGGATCAGGCTGATCTGCGTGAGGCGGTCGCCTATATCCACGCTGAAAAGGCTTGAAGGCGATGGACATCTCCTATCATAAGCATTTCGCCCGCAATCTCGGCCGCGACATGGAATACAAGCGCTACGGCCATGCCGGCCGACCGGTGGTGGTGTTCCCGACCTCGCAGGGACGGTTCTATCAGTTCGAGGATTCCGGCGGGGTGGGCGCACTGGCCGAATTCATCGACACCGGCCGCATCCAGCTGTTCACGGTCGACGGCATCGATTCGGAATCCTTCTTCGACAAGCATCACGACGCCGCGCACCGCATCGCCCGGCACGAGGCCTATTTCCGCTATGTGCGCGAGGAGGCGCTGCCGGAATTTTTGTCCACCGCGGCGGCCGCCAATGGCGGGCGCAAGCTGAAGCCGTTGTTTTCAGGCTGTTCGATGGGCGGCTACCACTCTTCGAACTTCGTCTTCCGCTTTCCGGAACTGGCCAGCGGCGTCATCTCGCTGTCGGGCGTCTATTCGGCCCGCGATTTCTTCGGCAAGGCGCTGGAGGGCGACATCTTCTACAACTCGCCGCTCGACTATCTGCCCGGCATCGTCGATCCCAAGCTGCTGGCCCGGCTGAAGGCGCTGAGGCTGATCTTCTGCTGCGGGCAGGGCGCCTGGGAAGAGCGCATGCTGGTCGAGACGCGCCAGCTGGAGCAGATATTGCGCGACAAGTCGATTCCGGCCTGGGTCGACTATTGGGGTGGCGATGTCAGCCATGATTGGCCATGGTGGCACAAGCAGCTGGTCTATTTCTTCGGCCGGTGGCTGGATGATGACCTGATGCATCGGCTCGATTAAGGTGCATTGATATTCAGGTGATGCCGGTCTGCAAACGAAGGTTTCCTGCGCTTCCGGTGCTCACGTACTTCAAGTACGCTCCGCTCCGGTTCTCGGAAACCATCGTTTTCGACTCGGCCTGACCTGAATCTCAATGCACCTTGGGCGCTGACGAATGAACACACCCGACCCCATCCGCCGCTTTGTCGAGGCCACCAACAAGGGTGACGCGGAAGCCTTTCTCGATAGCTTTGCCGACGACGCGTTCCTGAGCGACTGGGGACGATCGTTCCAGGGCCGCGAGCAGATCGCGCGCTGGAACCAGTCGGACAATATCGGCGTGAAGTCACATCTGAGCATCGTCAGCATCACGCCGGCGGACGGCACTTATCGCGTCCGCATCGCCGTCAAGGGCAAGGGCTTCAACGGCGAGGGCGACATGACTTTCACGCTGGATGGAGACCGCATAGCGAGCCTCGTCATCACCTGATGTCGTCGCGGACGATCATGCCTCCTGGCACGCCGGCAGCGGGACTGCCTCGTGTTCCGCCGCCGATCCGCGGCGCAGGCCGAGGAAGACGACAAGGGCGGTGACGATGGTGATTACGGCCAGCACGATCAGCAGCCGGTCGAACGCCGTCTCATAGGCCTCGACCAGAGCGCCGGCATTGGCCAATGGCAGATGTTGCGCCGTTTCACCGACATTGCCGGTGACCAGCAACTGCGCCGCGGAGGCCGTATCCCTGGGAGATGCGCCTCGAGTGGCGAGTTGTACCGCAGTGAAGCCCGACAGGGTCGCCATGACGATGGCCAGCGCCACGCCCTCGCAGGCGACGCGGGTGGTGTTGAAGATGCCGACCGCCATGCCGGCGCGCTCCTTCGGCACGACGCTGACGGCGAGCCCGTCCATCAATCCCCAGGGCAGAGCGATGCCGACGCCGATCAGCATCAGCGGCGCCACCAGAGCGACCGCAACCGGCGGTGTCAGGCTCAGCCAGACGAGGCCGGCGGCAGCGATGAGCAGACCGACGCCGCAGATCGTGGCCGGAGCGACCCAGCGCGCCAGCTGACCGGCGAGCAAGGGCAGGATCAGCAGCGGCCCCGACAGGCAGATCATCAATTGCCCGGCCTTGACCTCGCTCATCCCTTCAATGCCGATGAAACGGATCGGCAGGAGCACGAGCAGGACGACGAAGCCGTAGGCAGGCGCCGCCGCCAGGAACTGGACGCCGACGAAGCGGGGAAAGCGAAACAGGGTGAGATCAAGCATCGGCCGGCGCACGCGCCGCTCGACGATGACGAAGGCGGCGAAGAAGAGGACTGCCGCCGCGAGCAACACGATGACGACGGGATCGGCCCAGCCGGTCTGCGGCGCCTGCAGCACGCCAAAGGTCAGCGCGGCCAGCGCGACGGTGAATGGGCCGGCTCCCGCCCAGTCGAGCCCGGTTGCATCCGGGTCGCGCGATTCCCTGATGGTGCGCAGGCCGAGGGTTGCCGCGGCGATCGCAAGTACTACAACCAGAACAAAGATCGACCGCCAGCCGAATGCGGAGATGAGCAGGCCCGAGGCGATGGGGCCGAAGGCCAGGCCGATGCCGAAACTGGTGCCGAGGAAGGAGAAGGCGCGCAGCCGCAGCGGCCCTTCGAATTCCTGGGCAAGTGCCGAGGCGCCGCCGGCGAAGGCCAAGGCACTGCCGATCCCTTGCGCGGCCCTGAACATGTCGAACCAGACGATGTCGGGCGCCAGCATCGCGCCGAGTGATGCCACGATATAGAGGCAGAGGCCGGCAAGGAAAACGCGTTTGCGGCCGTGGTTGTCGGCCAGCGCTCCCGATGCCATCAGGCCGGCGCCGAAGGTCAGCATGAAGGCGTTCGTCACCCAGTTGAGCGCGATCGGGCTGCCGCCGAGATCGGCGGCGATGCGGGAGAGCGCGACGGCCGGGCCGGTGAAGGTCAAGGGCATGGTCATCGCGGCAAGGCATACCGACAAGAGCACGAGCCATCTCGCGGTCGAGCCGGTTGTGGTCTGCAAGGTCATGGATTTTCCTATCTGAAGCAGCATCGGCCGGCATGGCGCACGGGTTGCGGCGCCGGTCGCAGCCACAAGATAGGTCGGCGGCCTTTCAGGAAAAATGGTATTATATCTCCTGATATACCGGACTAAAACGCTCGAATGGAAGAATGCGATGGATCGTCTCAGCGGCCTCATGGCCTTCGCCCGCACCGCGGAGCTTGGCAGTTTCATCGCCGCCGGGCGGGCGCTCGGTATTTCGGCTTCCGCCGTCGGCAAGAGTGTCGCGAGGCTCGAACAAGAGCTCGGCGTGCGGCTCCTGCAACGCAGCACGCGACGCATCGGGCTGACGGAAGAGGGTAGGCTGTTCAACGAACGGGTTCGGCGCATCCTCGACGACATTGACGATGCCGAAGCGATGCTGTCGCGGACACGAGAGACGCCGCACGGCCGGCTGCGCGTGTCGACCCCGATCGTCACCTACCATCTGCTGCTGCCGGTGTTGTCGGAGTTCATGGAGCGCTACCCCGAGATCGAGCTCGATATCGATTTCAACGATCGCATCGTCGACGTCATTGAAGAGGGCATCGACGTCGCCATTCGAAGCGGCCAGCTGCCCGATTCACGATTGGTGTCGAGACCCGTTGCGCCGTTTCGCATGCTTTTGTGCGCGGCGCCGTCCTATCTCGACCGCCATGGCACTCCCGGCGTGCCGGCAGATCTCATCAGGCATTTCGGCATCAACTTCCGCTTTCTCAACAGCGGCAGACTGCTGGAGTGGCCGTTCATCACCGGCGCCGCCGAACCGCAGATCCGCTCGATGCTGACCTGCAACAATATGGAAGCCTTGAAGGGCGCCACGATGGCTGGCCTCGGCATCGCCTGCATGCCCGATTTCCTGGTCCGCGAGGCGCTGCGCGACGGCAAGCTGCGGATCGTGCTGGACGATCATGTCGACGGCCGTGGCCAATTCCGGATGCTATGGCCGTCCAATCGCCATCTGTCGCCGAAGGTGCGCGTCTTCGTCGATTTCCTTCCCGAGCGCCTCGCCGTGGCGCGATAGGCGGGCTAGCGGGGCACGGGCTTCGGCCGGCTTGGGGCACGGGCTTCGGCCGGCCCGGGGTCACGGCCTTCGGCCGGCCAGAGGTCACGGTCTTGTGATTTCAGATATGAAGTTAAACTTTGAAGTTTAGCTTCATATCTACTACAAAGCCGCCATGAAAGATCAATTGCCCCCGCAGGACGACCCCGAAGCCGCGCATGCGCTAGCCCTGGCGGCCGAGCTTCGGGTGGTGGCCGGCAGGCTGATCCGGCGGCTGCGCGAACAGGCCGATACCGGTGATCTGACCACGTCGCAGAAGTCGGCGCTGCTGCATCTCGAGCGCGAGGGGCCGGCGACGGTGACGACGCTGGCGCGCGCCCAGGACATGCGTCCGCAGTCGATGGGCGCCATTGTGTCAGCGCTGCAACTGGCCGGTCTGGTGGAAGGCGCGCCGGATCCGGCCGATGGCCGGCAGATCCTCCTGTCGCTTACGGCTGCCTGCCGGGACATGATTGCGACCGGGCGGGCGGCCCGACAGGACTGGTTGTTCCGCGCCATCCAGGCGAACCTTGACCGCGAGGAGCAGAAGCAACTCGCGGGCGCCGTCGAATTGTTGAAACGGCTCGCCGACTCCTGACCCTTCAATATCCACGATCCACGCCGCCGTTCGATCGCCGAAAGGAAGCACAATGGCAGTCACCACGCTTGACCCGAAGACCGCACTTATCGTCATCGACCTGCAAAAGGGCATCGTTTCGCTGCCCTGTGCCCATCCGGTCGGCGACGTCATACAGCGGGCCGGCGCGCTCGCCGATGCGTTCCGCGGCCGCGCCTTGCCGGTCGTGCTCGTCAACGTCGCCGGCGCGCCTTCGGGCCGGACGGAGCAGGCGCCGCGCGTGCGGGAATTTCCCGCCGGCTGGACTGATCTTGTCCCCGAACTGAAGCAGCAGCGGGAGGATCACATCGTGACCAAACGCACCGTGGACGCCTTCGTCAACACCGATCTCGAAGCCTGGCTGAAGGGCGAGGGCGTCACCCAGGTGGTGATCGCCGGCGTCTCCACCAGCATGGGCGTCGAAGCGACCGCCCGTCACGCGCGCGATCTCGGGTTCAACGTCACGCTCGCCGTCGATGCCATGACCGACATGAGCCTCGATGCCCACACCAACAGCACCGCGAATATTTTCCCGAGGCTGGGCGAAAACGGCACGACACAGGACATCCTCGATCTCCTGGCCAAGGGGAGTGCCTGACAATGCAATGGATCGATTACGTGTCCTATTTCCTTGGTGGCGCCGTGCTGACGAATGCCGTGCCGCATTTCGTCAGCGGCGTGATGGGGCGGACTTTTCAAAGCCCCTTCGCCAAGCCGCGCGGCCAGGGCCAATCCTCCTCGACAGTGAATACACTGTGGGGATTTCTGAACCTGGCCATCGGTTACCTCCTGGTGGTGCGTGTCGGAGATTTCGACCTGCGATCCACGGCTGATGTCGTCGCGTTGGGGTTGGGCACCCTCCTCATGGGGGTGGCGACGGCACGCATGTTCGGCCGCTTCAACGGCGGCAATGCCCCGGTTGACGGATGAGCGGTCCGGCAAAAGGCACGTTCCGTTCGCTGGCCAATTTCAACTACCGGATCTGGGCCGGTGGCGCGATCGTGTCCAATGTGGGAACCTGGATGCAGCGCACCGCCCAGGACTGGCTGGTGCTGACCCAACTGACCCACAACAACGCGACCGCCATGGGCGTGGTGATGGCGCTGCAATTCGCGCCGCAGATCCTGCTGCTGCCATGGACGGGCTTTGCCGCCGATCATCTCGACCGGCGCAAGTTGCTGCTCGCCACGCAAGCCGCCATGGGCCTGCTCGCGCTCGGCCTTGGCCTGCTCACCGTCGCCGGGCTCGTGCAATTGTGGCACGTCTATGTGTTCGCATTCCTGCTTGGCTGCACGACGGCGTTCGACGCGCCGGCGCGCCAGACATTCGTCTCCGATCTGGTCGGCGAGACAGATCTGTCGAATGCCGTGGCGTTGAATTCCACCTCGTTCAATGTCGCGCGCATGATCGGGCCTGCCGTCGCCGGCGCCCTGATCGCCTCCGTCGGCTCCGGCTGGGTGTTCCTGATCAACGCGGCGTCGTTTGCCGCCGTCCTTGCCTCGCTTGGCCTGCTGCGCCTCAGTGAGCTTCACCTGAAAGACAAGACGCAAAGGAGCCGGGGCAGCCTTGCCGAGGGCTTTGCCTATGTCTGGAAGCGTCCTGACCTCAAAGCCATCCTTTTGATGCTTTTCCTGATCGGAACGTTCGGGCTCAACTTCCCGATCTTCATTTCAACCATGTCCGTTTCCGTCTTTCACGCGGGCGCCGGCCAGTACGGGCTGTTGACGTCGACCATGGCGATCGGATCGGTCACCGGCGCATTGCTGGCGGCCCGGCGCGAGCAGCCCCGCCTGGCGTTTCTTCTGGCGGGCGCCGCGATCTTCGGCTTTGGCTTCAGCCTGGCCGCGATCATGCCCAATTACTGGCTGTTCGGCCTGGCGCTGATTGTCATCGGCGTCTCGGCGCAGACGATGACCACCTCGACGATCGGCCTGGTGCAGCTTTCAACCGAACCTGCCATGCGTGGGCGTGTGATGGCGATCCTGCTGGCCATAACGCTGGGCGGCACCGCTCTCGGCGCGCCGGTGGTCGGCTGGGTGGCCGATGATGTCGGCCCACGCTGGGCGCTCGGCGTGGCCGCCATTGCCGGCTTTGCGGCGGCTCTCGTCGGAGTTCGCTATCTCGCGAGGTATCGCCACTTGCGCGTGCGGATCGAGGCCGGACGTCTCCGCGTCGACCTCGACGATGGCAAAGCCGAGCCGGCAGAGGCCGGATAGTGTCTTCTCCGGCGTCCTGATAAAAATATGATTACTTAAGTCAAGTTTTCGGTGGAAACCCCGCCGGCGCCGTGGCATGCCCCGTGATGGCAACGAGGCCAGGATCTTTCGGCGGCTTCGTTTGAAGCGCTATCGAGGGATTTCGGCGATGGACCAGTTGAGTGCGCAGACCCGCATCAGCGACGAGGCGATCAGGTCGGCGATCGAGCGTCTACGCGCCGAGCACCGCGAATTCGAGATCGAAACCGGTGCCGCCGATCGATGGGAGCTTCGCCTGTATTACGGGTCGGTGAGCGCGATGCGCGAGGGCGACGCCATGCTCATCCGTGTCGCGGCGATCGACGAGACCTGCCTCTCCTACATGAAGATGACGGTTGCCGGCCATGTCGCGCGGCATCTCGGCACGGCCAGCGGATTGCGCTGGCAAGGCGATGGCAGCGACGCCGGCACGCCGGTCTTCTTCCGCGAGATCACGGTGATGTCGTCGGCGCCGATTTCGCCGCACATGCAGCGCCTGCGCTTCGCAGGCACGGATCTCGACCGCTTCACCCATGGCGGCCTGCACATGCGGCTGCTGTTGCCGCCGCGCGGCCGGCGGCCGGTCTGGCCCTCCGTGGGCCCTGACGGCCTGCTTGTCTGGCCCGCGGGGGAGGATGCGCTCACCATACGGGTCTACACGATCCGGGCGATCGATGCGGCAAGCGGCTGGTTCGATGTCGATTTCGTGCTGCATCCCGGCCAGGATACGCCGGCCGCCATCTTCGCGCAGAATGCACGGGCGGGAGACGTGATCGGCATGATCGGGCCCGGGGGCGGCGATGCGCCGGAGGCAGGAACCCTGCTTCTGGTCGGCGACGACACCGCGCTGCCCGCCATCGGCCGGATCCTCGAGCATCTGCCGCCGTCAAGCCGCGCCGAGGCGCTCGTCGAGGTCGATGGGCCGGACGACCGGATCGCGCTGCCGCAAGGCGAGAACATCGATATCAGCTGGTTCTACCGGCACGGCCGTGAAGCTGGCACCGCCGGCCTGCTGCCGGCCGCCCTGCGCGAGCGCAGTCACGCAGCGCTTGCCGACGGCCTCTTCGTCTGGGCCGGATGCGAATTCACCGATTTCCGCGAACTGCGCAAGATCGTGCGCAAGGAGTGGGGCCTGCCACGCGACAGGCATATGGTCACCGCCTATTGGCGTCGCGGCGCGCAAGGCGAGAACGGCGGCGGCGAGGAATAGGGCGCCGATGCGCTGAAGCCGATCAGTCCCGGATGCTTCTGGCCACCAGACGCGCGACGCTCGGGCCGACGAGCAGCACGATCAGAAAGCGCGCTGACTGCAGCGCCATGATGAAGGAGATGTCGACGTTTTGCGCCGCGGCGGCAATGATGGCCACGCTGTCCATGCCGCCAGGGCTGGTCGCCAGATAGGCGGTCAGCGGATCGATGCCCAGGAGATGGCTGATCAGGAAGGCGAGCCCGCCGCAGAATGCGATCAGCGCCACGATCGAGGCGATGATCTGGGGCAAGGCCCGTGTCGCATGGCGCAGGATCGGCCTGGTGAAATTCAGCCCGATCGACCAGCCGACCATGGCGTAGCTGATAGCCAACAGCCAGGGCGGCAACTGCATCTCGACGCCAAGACCGAGATGGATGACGCTGCCGAAGATGAAGGTGCCGAGGAAGGAGGGCGAGGGCAGCCGGCAGAGCTTGCCCGCCAGGCCGCCGACCAGCGCGATGCCTGACGTGGCGGCGAAGGCCTGGGCATCGATCGGCGGAAACCAGATGATGGGCGGGATTTCGATGCCTGACGTGTCGACCCACATCTTGGCGACGATGGCGGCCGTCATCGAAACGAAAATGACGCGCAGATACTGCATGAAAGCGACAAGCCGCTGGTCGGCGCCGAAGGCGCCGGCCATCAGCACCATGGCGGTGGCGGCACCCGGCGAGGAGCCCCAGACGGCGGTGGTGCCGGGCAGGATGCGCCAGCGGCTGATCAGCCAGCCAAGCAGGCTGGAGGCCGCGACCGTGGCGATCACAACGCCCAGGAACAGCGGCCACTCTGCGTAGAAGACGGGAAAGATGTCGGCCGAGATCGACGCGGCGACGAGACAGCCGACAATGGCCTGGGCAGAGCCGAACAGCAGGCGCGGCACGCGCACCGTGGCGCCATTGGTGCCGGCGACGATCGCCGCCAGCATCGGCCCGATCAGCAGCGCCGCCGGCAGAGCGGCGAGTTCGAGCGCACCGGCAAACAAGGCGGAGATGGTGAGCAGGACCAGCCATTGCCACGGCTTGCCCATCCGCGCCATGCGCTCGGTGGCGGGCTGGTCCTGGGGTGGAGACTCTGCCGAGGAATCCATAGTTTGGTCTTAGACCTGGCGCGTGAAAATGCGAACCACGGTTTGCCGAAAAAATGATAGTTTCACGCGTCCAGGCGCCGAGTAACAGCTTTCATATGTCGGCGCCGAACCGTTGCTCGATCTCATCGCGACCCATGCGGTCGAAATCTTCAGCGACGGAAAGGCCGGTCATAAAACCAACCCGTCGCTTCTGCGGTGCGGGCTGATCGATAGGCACGATTCTGGCCAATGGCTTGCCGGCGTTGGTGATGATGAACGACTCACCTTTGGCTACCTGTCTTACGAGGCGCGACGGATGGGCTTTCGCATCGCGAATGTTGACCGTCCGCGTCAAAGGTTGCTCCTCAATGACCGACACTGTGCGGGCCTTAGCTGTCCGGCTCAGCTCGTCTTGCCGTCGACCAACCCGAAGCCGCCGACGGGGTGGGTCTCCACCTGGAACTCGAAGCCGGCGATGAAGGGGCGGGCCTTGGCGATGGCCGCCTGGACTTCCGGAAGCTGCAGGGAGGCCTTGTGGCTTGCCTGATCCGTCCACACTTCGGTCACCCAGATCGCGTCGGCATCGGCCGGATCGGTGGCGACGATGTAGCTCAGGCAGCCGGGCAGGGCGCCGGTGCTGGCGCGCAGCACATCCATGACCGCGTCGCGCTGGCCGCGCGCCGCCCGCATCTTGCCGATCAGTCCGTACATTCCTTGTCTCCCCCTGGGATTGGCGCGAAAGGAGTATGCAGGGCGCCAGTATGCAATTCACGGGTCACGGCATCAACTGGCCGCCATTCACCTCGATCACCTGGCCGGTGATGTAGCCGCTCAACAGGTCCGATGAGAGGAACAGATAGGCGCCGACGCAGTCTTGCGCCGTGCCAGCCCGCCCCTGCGGAATTGTGGCGACCATGCCCTTGATCTGCTCCTCTGTCGAATAGCGCTCGTGGAACGGGGTGAGAATGGTACCGGGCGCCACGGCGTTGACGCGGATGCCGAAGCCGATCAGCTCCTTGGCCATGCCGCGTGTCACATTGGAGACGAAGGCCTTGGCCGAACCGTAGAGACCGGCACCGCCGCCCGCGCCATTGCGCGCGGCGATCGAGGAGGTGTTGACGATGAAGCCGCCCTGCTTCTTCAGCCACGGGATTGCCTTGCGCGAGGCGGTCAGCACCGAGCGGGCGTTGAGGTCCATCACCGCGTCGTAATGCGCTTCGGTCTGCTCGGCGTAGGGTATGCGGCCGAGCATGCCGCCGGCATTGTTGACCAGTCCGTCGAGACGACCGAAATGCCGCGCACTGTCCTCGACGACGCGTTCGACATCGGCGGGCAGAGAAAAATCGCCCTGGACGAGGAAGACCTCGCCGCCGCTGTCGCGAATGGTCTTGCCAAGTTTCTCGGCGGCCTCCTGGCTCGAATTGTAATGCAGCGCCACCTTGGATTTCTGCGCGGCATAGGCCAGCGCGAGTGCCGCGCCTATGCCGGTCGAGGCGCCGGTGACCAGCACCGCCTTGCCGGCGAGATCGGGGATGGTAAGCGCGGTCGTGGTGGGCACTGTCGGTCCTCCGGAGCGTTCAACGGGACCAGCCGTTCCAGGTCCCATGGTCGAGACTGTGCACTATGGCCGGAGATAGGCATAGCCCTGGCTTTGCAGTTCCGCGAGCTTGACGACGCCGCCCTTGTCGGCGGCATGGAAGCCGTCGAGCAGGTCGGCGAGCGAAATGTCCATGCCTTGCATGGTGTTGGCGCAGGCTTGCGGCTCGAGCCCCTGCTTCACCAGGCCGGCGAAGCGGCCGGAGACCGCGGCCGATATGCCCTTAGACTTGAAGGCGGCCAGGGCCGGGCCATGCACGACCAGCACGATGTCGACATTGCCGCCAGTGCCCTCATAGTGGTTCTTGATGTTGCCGAGCACGAAATTGACCTTGTCCACGTCGCTCAGGTGATAGGCGACCTTCAGCCTGACGGGCTCGGTGGCCGCCGCCTGCACCGCCCGCAAGCCAAGAAACGTTCCGGTTCCGGCAAGAACCGCGCGGAACATGTCACGCCGGCGCATGGCTTCCTCCTCCAATTTCACCGCGATTTGCGTGGCTCCGGCCGCAATACTAGCATAAATTGACGCTACGTCCTGTCGATGCGAGGAGGGATCACATGACGTTCAGGGCAGGGGAATGGAGGACGATTGCGGGCGCTGGATTTGGCGTGGTGCTGCTCGGTTTGCTGTCAGGCACGGCAGTCGCCGGCGACACGCTTAAACTCAGGGAACTCAGCCCGAACGGGGCGGATGCCTGTTTCGGCCGGGTCTATGACGCAGCCCATCTCAAGGCGCATCCGAAGCAGAAGGTGGCGCGGATCTTCTTCTACTACGGCCATGACCCGGTCAGCCGGCCGAACGAAGAGCCCACGGCAAACGCCGACACGTCCTACAATGGCTTTCTCTCCACCACGGTGCGTGGCGCCAAGGCGCCGGAATGGGCCGGCGGCTGGTGCAATCATGAATCCGAGGACGGCACATCAGGCCCGATCCGTTGTGGCATGGATTGCGATCGTACGCTGGCCTCGCTGAAAGTCGACGACAAGGGTCGGCTGCTCCTCTCAGATCTGTCTTCCGATATCTACCTCGATCCGGACTCGGAGGAGCAACTCGGCAAGGCGGAATACAACCGCCAGGCGCTCGGCTCGGAGGACGACAATTTCCGCCTTGACCCGATGCCGGCCGCGACCTGCAAGGCCGAGTTCGCACGCATCGATCCCATTGATCCGGCGCTTGGGGACCCGTTGCGCGTGCGGCTGAAGCCAGACCAGCCGTTCTGCTATGGGCGCGACTATGACGCGGCCCATATGAGTTCGCACCCCAACCAGCTGACGCAGTCGATCCGGGTTTTCCGCGGACCGGTGGAGCTGGCATCCTTCGCCTCCAGCGGCGACGCCGCCAACTGGCCCGACGGCGCCGACATTGCCGTCTCAGTGACGACCAGAAAGAATGGGACCAAGGTCACGCAGACCTATTCCTGCCAGGGCGAGGCCGACCAGTGGCGTTGCGCGGCAAGCTCGAAGATGAGCGATTTTGCCTGCGACATCGCGCAGAAGGAAATCTACCTCAAGCGCGGCGCCAACGGCATGATGATGCTGGCCAATCCCAATAGCAGCCTGGCGATCGTCGATCTGTGCTCCAAGGCCGCCGACGGCAAGACGAAGTCGGACGACAAGGTCTATCGGCTGGAGCCAATGCCGCAATCGGCCTGCGCACCTCGAGGCCTGCCGATATTCAGGTGAGGCCGGCCTGCGAATGGCGGCTTCCTGCGCTTCCGGTGCTCACGTACTTTGAGTACGCTCCGCTCCGGTTCTCGGAAGCCACCATTCTCGACTCGGCCTGACCTGAATCTCGACAGGCCTCAGGCTAGCGCGAGGCTACGCGAATGGCACGGCGGTCGTGCCCTTGGGCAGCTTCGCCTCATCGTCGGGCTCGACATGGATGGTGACGCGCACCGAGGGGATTTCGGCTTTCAGCGCGTCCTCGATGCGGTCGCAGATGACGTGGCTGGCGCCGACGGACATGTCGGCGTCGACGACCAGATGGAACTCGATGAAGGTGGCGCGGCCGGCGATGCGTGTCTTGAGGTCGTGCACCTCCAGCGCGCCCTTGCAGTTGGCCGAGATGATGTCGCGGATGCGCATATGTTCCTGCGTGTCGACGGCGCGGTCCATCAGCCCGTTCATCGACGAGCCGATGACGTGCCAGCCCTGCCACAGGATGTTGAGCGCGACGATGACGGCAAGTGCCGGATCGAGGATCTGCCAGCCGGTCAGGATTGCGCCGACCAGGCCGCCGAAGACGCCTATCGAGGTCACCACATCGGTCATGATATGATTGCCGTCGGCGACCAGCGCCGGCGATTTCTCGGCCCGGCCGACGCGGATCAGTGTCCAGGCCCAGAAGGCATTGATGGCGGTGGCGACGCCATTGATGGCAATTCCTTTCCAGGGCTGCTCGAGCGGCGCCGGCGTTTGCCAGGAGCGCCAGACCTCGCTCAGGATCAAAAGCGCGGCGACGACGATCAGCACGCCTTCAAGCACCGCCGAGAAATACTCGGCCTTGTGATGGCCGAACGGGTGGTCCTGGTCGGCCGGCTTGTAGCTGACCTGGATCGCCCAGAAGGCGGCGACCGAGGCAATGACGTTCACGATGGATTCCAGCGCGTCCGAATAGAGCGCGACGGAGCCGGTGACGTACCAGGCGGCGACCTTCAGCGCGAGCACGACAAAGGCGATCACGATCGACCAGAAGGCAAGGTTGGCGACCTTGCGCTTGCCGGCGGCTTTCGTCGCGATCATCATGGCGTTCTCGGCTTCGGCCATTTCGTCAGGCTGCCTTTTCCTTGGCCTTGCGCGGCAAATGGGCGACGATGTTCTCGATGATGCGCATGCCGGCATTGTGGCCGAGCGTCATGATCGATTCCGGGTGGAACTGCACCGCGGCGATTGGCTCCTTGCGATGCTCGAAGGCCATGATCACACCGTCCTCTGTTTCCGCCGTGACGATGAAGTCGTCAGGCAGCCGCACCGGATCGGCAAAGATCGAATGGTAGCGGCCGACGGTGACTTCCTTGGGCAGGCCGGAGAAGATGATACCCGGCTTGGAGACGCGGATGCGCGAGGGCTTGCCGTGCATCGGGATGTGCAACTGGCGCAATTCCCCGCCATAGGCCTCGGCCAGCGCCTGCAGGCCGAGGCAGACGCCGAAGATCGGCAGGTCGCGCGCGCGCGCCTTCTTGATGGTGGCGGCGCAGTCGAAATCCTTCGGCGTGCCGGGTCCGGGCGACAGCACGACGAGATCCGGCTTCAGCCGCTCGAAAACTTCCTCCGGCACCGGCGTGCGCACGGTCGAGACATTGGCGCCGGTCTGGCGGAAGTAGTTGGCCAGCGTGTGGACGAAACTATCCTCATGATCGACGAGCAGGATGTTGACGCCGTCACCGACGCGCGCGGTGGTGCGCTCGGTGCTGGCGGAATTGCCCGTCTTGGCGTCGCGGATGGCGGAGAGCATGGCGGATGCCTTCAATTCGGTTTCGGCTTCTTCTTCCTCGGGAATGCTGTCGAAGAGCAATGTGGCGCCGGCGCGCACCTCGGCGATGCCGTCCTTGATGCGGATGGTGCGCAAGGTCAGGCCGGTGTTCATATCGCCGTTGAAATTGACCATGCCGATGGCGCCGCCATACCAGGCGCGAGGGCTTTTCTCGTTCTGCTCGATGAAGCGCATCGCCCACAGTTTCGGCGCGCCCGTGACGGTGACCGCCCAGGCATGCGAGAGAAAGGCATCGAAGGCATCCATGCCTTCGCGCAGCCGGCCCTCGATGTGATCCACGGTATGGATCAGGCGCGAATACATCTCGATCTGGCGGCGGCCGATGACGCGCACCGAGCCCGGCTCGCAGACGCGCGACTTGTCGTTGCGGTCGACGTCCGAGCACATTGTGAGCTCGGATTCGTCCTTCTTGGAGTTGAGCAGCTTCAGGATCTGCTCGCTATCGGAAATAGCGTCGTCACCGCGCTTGATGGTGCCGGAAATCGGGCAGGTCTCGACACGGCGGCCGTTGACGCGCACGAACATTTCCGGCGAGGCGCCGATCAGATATTCGCCTTCGCCCAGATTGATGAAGAACGAATAGGGCGAAGGGTTGATCGACTTCAGCTTGCGCGAAATCTCGGATGGCTGCGTCTCGCAACGCTCGTAGAACATCTGGCCGGGAACGACCTCGAACAGGTCGCCGCGCTTGAACGAGTCCATCGCGCGCCGCACAAGGTTGGCATATTCGCCAGGCTCATGGTCGCCGCGCGGCGGGATGCGGTCGGCGGTCTGGAACGGCTCGGCGATTTCGTCGCGCGGCAGGCCCTCGGTCGAAAAACCCTCGCCTGAATAATCGTAGCGGTCGGTCCAGGCCTTGGCCGAATAATGGTCGACGACCAGGATCTCGTCAGGCAGGAACAGCACGAGGTCGCGCTGGCTCGGCTTACGCTCGAGCTTGTAGTCGACCGGGTCGAACTGGAAGGCGAGGTCGTAGCCGAAGGCGCCATAGAGACCGAGATTGGCGTCTTCCGCTGTCTTGAACAAAGCGGTGATGGCACGCAGCACGGTGAAGACCGAAGGCACGCGGCTGCGCTCCTCTTCGGTGAAGACACGGCCCGGTTTGGCGACATCGAGGCGGATCAGTTTCCTGGTCGTCTCGGCGATGGTGACGTCGGCAAGGCCACCCAGCGTCTTGGCGATGACCGGCAACAGGGCTTCGCCACGCCCGTTCAGCGCCTCGATGCGCATGGCGCGACCGCGCGCGGAGATGACCAGAGGCGGATCGATGATGGCCGTGTCCCAGCGCGTATAGCGGCCGGGATATTCGTAATTCGAGGAAAACACGGCACCGCGGCGCGAATTCAGCCCGTCGACGTAAGTGTCGATCGCGCCTGCATAGGGCCGGTCGTGGCGCTCGCGGGTGATGGTGATGCCACCCGCCGTCACGAAGCTTTCAGCGCCGTTTTCCAGAACCTTCATCGTCATTGCCGTCTCCATCTGGCTTGTTGGGGCAACGGACCCGGGACTGGCTTGGAAAAAAACAAATGGCCGCCCGGACTTTCCGTTGCGGCCACCCTCTCTTTTCACGCACGCGCGTTCGAACAGGCCGCTGTCAGCAGGCCCACCACCAAATGGTCTTGGTCGAACGCATGTTCATGGCGAAATCCATAGCGGCGAAAAACTGGATGCGCAACTGATTTGAAAAGCCTCTTCGGTGGCCGCCGGTTCCCAGGCTCATGGCACATCGCCAGAGCCGGCGGTCGCGTCTAGGCTGGACCTTCAACAATACGAAAACGGGAAACACCGATGACCGAACAGGCCGAGCGCGCGCGGACGTTCCATTCCCTTCACGTGAAGGGCAACCCGATCGTTCTCTACAATGCCTGGGATCCGGGCTCGGCGAAGATCGTGGAGAAGGCGGGCGCCAAGGCGATCGCCACCGGAAGCTGGCCGGTCGCAGCAGCGTTCGGCTATGCCGATGGCGAGAAGATCCCGCTGGAGCTGGCACTCGACAACATCAAGCGTATCGTGGCGGCGGTCGATCTGCCGGTCACCATGGATCTCGAGGGTGGCTACGGCGTCGATCCGGAATTCGTTGCTCGCACGGTGACGTTGGCATTGCGCGCCGGTGCCATCGGTTTCAATTTCGAAGACCAGATTGTCGGCGGCAGCGGCCTGCACGACATCGTCGTCCAGGTAACGCGCATTGAAGCCGCCGCCGCTGCCGTGAAGGCTTCCGGCATTCCGGCATTCCTAAACGCACGCACCGACATTTTTCTCAAGGCGAAGCCGGACGCGCATGACGACGAACTGCTCGATCAGGCCATCGAGCGGGCGCAGGCATATGAAAAGGCCGGAGCGAATGGCTTTTTCGCACCGGGTCTTGGCGACGAGGGCTTGATCGAGACGCTCTGCAAGTCGACGAACCTACCGGTCAACATCATCGCACTGGCGCATGTGCCGCCGCGCCAGCGGCTGGCCGAACTCGGCGTCGCCCGCATCAGCCATGGCCCGGTGCCTTACCGGCAGATGGCCGAATGGCTGGAGGCGAAAGCGCGGCTGGCGATTTCTGGCTAAGTGAAAGCATCCCCAACTTCGTCATCCTATGGCGGAGCAAGGAGCGTAGCGACGCCGCGCAGACCATAGGATCCATTCCGTGACCTTGCTGGCGGGTGCAGCGGGGCAAAATTCTGCACCGCAGCGGCGCATCGAAGTCGCGGCATGGATCCTCGGGTCTGCGCCGCGTCGCTACGCTCCTTGCTCCGCCCGTGGATGACGAAGCGATGAGCGTTTTCCGCTAATCACCGAGGCAGGTGCCTTCGAGAGCTCAATCCTCCAGCGTACCCGACCTTGCGTCGGCGCTCTTCCTGTCGCCGACCAGCTTCAGAAGGTCCTCGCCGGCGCGGACGATGCGGCGCGAGCGGCGGGTCAGGATGATGCCGTCCTGCGGCGCGAACACTTCCGCGCGGCCATCGGCTTCGCCCGGCGCGTGGACGATGGTGGCGAGGCGCGTGCCCCTGGCGACACGGTCGCCGGGCTTCACGTCATAGAGCACAGCACCGGCCCGTGGCGCGGGCATCATGTCGATGTTTTCCAGGGGGGCCACAGTGCCGGTGAAAGGGCCGGGTGCGGGGAGCGCGCTGTCGGCGATCACGCCGCGCGCCACCAGCAGCCGGTAGAGGCCTTCGGCGTCGGCTTTGGCCAGGGCGCCATCGACGTCGATGATGCCGCGATATTCGACCGTGGTGGCGACACGCCGGTCGAACCTCGCCACATCGGCGGGAACGTTCTGGTACGGCATGATCGAGGCGCCCTCGAAGGTGCCGTCGGTATCCTCGCTCCACAGCACGACCGCATCGACACCCATGGCGGCGGCGCAATCGGCCATATCAGGCCACAGGCTGGTGTGGACGTAGAGATAGGCAAGTCCCTCGTCATCGCAATGCAGGTCGAGCACGATGTCGTGGCCCAGCGACAACTGCACCAGGCGTGACTTCAGCCGCTGGTCAGCGCCGCCAAACGCGGTGTCCGGCAAGAGCTTGGTGTCGGGCGCGGCAAGCAGCGGAAAGCCGCGGTTGAAATTGGTGCGGGTACCCAGATGGAAGCGGCCCTGGTGCTCGCCGAAATGATATTGCGCGCGGCCGATCGGGTTGGCCCAGGGCACGATGGTGATGCTGCCCCTGATGCGGCCCTCGGCCTCCGCCTTGTTCAGCGCCGGCATCAGCGCGTCGATGGCGACGACGCCTGGCAGTTCGCCGGCATGGAGTGCCGCCTGCAGATAGGCCGAGGGCGCCGCCTTGTCGCTGCCTGTGAAGTGGAACACCGGGAATTCGTAGGAAACGCCTTCGCTATCACCGGCGATGCGTTCGATCGATTTCTGCATGACTTCCTCCATCAAGAGCAAGAAGACATGCCCATTTGAGGCCATCGATGTCGATTGGTCCAGCAGGCCGCGCTATGGGCGCAAGATTTCTGTCCCTCTGACGAAAGAGACGTCTATTCCGCGGCAGCCTGGAGCGGGACGGGCGCGCGCCGGTCCAATGCCTGCGACAGCACTGCCACGGTGACAGCCAGCAAGGCGAGCACCGCGCCGACCAGCGGCAGATTGGCGTAAGAAACGCCTGCCGACAGTGCCACGCCGCCAATCCAGGCGCCGCCGGCATTGCCGACATTGAAGGCGCCTTGGTTCAGCGTGGCGGCAAGGTTCGGCCCTTCCGAGGCCGCCTCGACGACGCGGATCTGCAGCGGCGGCACGACGACGAAAATGAGCAGGCCCCACAGGAAGACGATGCCGATGGCCACACTTGCGATGGCGCCGAACTGCATGAAGCAGACGAACAGCACCGCCATCAAAAGCAGCGTGCCGATGACGGTCGGCATCAGCTTCCAGTCGGCCAGCCGCCCACCAATGATGTTGCCGATCGTCATGCCGGCGCCGAAGAGCAGGAGCACCCAGGTAACGGCCGAGGTGGACAGGCCGGACACTTCGGTCAGATAGGGCTTGATGTAGGTGAACACGGCAAACAGGCTGGCCGAGGCCAGCGAGGCGATCAGCATCGCCAGCCAGACCTGCAACCTGCCCAGCACGCGCAGCTCGCCGCGCAAGCCACCGCCGCTCGGCTCCGCGACATCCGACGGCACCAGCCAGGCGATGGCCGCGACCGAGATCAGACCGATGCCGACAACGGCGATGAATGTGGAGCGCCAGCCGAACGCTTCGCCAAGGGCTGTGCCAGCAGGAACGCCCAGAATGTTCGAAAGCGTCAGGCCGGCGAACATCAGCGCCATGGCGCTGGCGCGCTTGTTGCGCGGCACCAGGCTGGCGGCAACGACCGAGCCGATGCCGAAGAAGGCGCCGTGCCCAAAAGCGGTGAAGACACGCGCCGCCATCAGCGTCCAATAATCAGGCGCGATGGCGCAAAACAGATTGCCGACGACGAATGAAGCCGTCAGCCCGACCAGCACCGGCTTGCGCGGCAGATGCGCGGTGGCCATGGCGACGATCGGCGCGCCGAAGACGACGCCCAGTGCATAGCCCGTGACCAGCAAGCCGGCCGACGGGATCGACACGCGAAGGTCGGCGGCGACCTCCGGCAGCAGGCCCATGATGACGAACTCGGTGGTGCCGATGCAGAAAGACGCAATGGCAAGCGCAAGGATCGGCAAGGGCATGGGGCGTCCAGACTGAATCGGTTCAATTCTGAGTCTGCGCGAGGAGCCGTGCCGGGCGCAATGTATATTGCTGCATTGCAGCGATGCAGAAAGCGTGGAGCAGATTGAAACGAGGCGCCGCGGCGCCTCGTTTGCGATCAGCCTTAGGGAACGAGCCTTTCCCGATCATGGCGCCTTTGGCAAGGCATAGGCGATGATGTAGTCGCCACGATCGGGCGACTGACGCGCGCCGCCCGCCGAGACGACGACGAACTGGCGGCCGCTTGCGGGCGAGGTGTAGGTCATCGGCGTCGCCTGCGCGCCGACCGGCAGGCGGCCTTTCCAAAGCTCCTCGCCGGTGGCGACGTCGATGGCGCGCAGATAATAGTCCTGCGTGCCGGCATAGAAGACGAGCCCGCCCGCCGTCGTCACAGGGCCGCCGAGCGACGGCATGCCGATCGGGATCCGCAGGCCGGTCTTCATCTCAAGCGGGCCGGTGTCCTGCAGCGTGCCGGCCGGAACCTGCCAGACGAGTTTTCGCGTGTTCAGGTCGATGGCGCTGATCGTGCCGTAGGGCGGCTGGTGGCAGGGCACGCCGAGCGGCGACATGAAGCCGTTCTTGAGCGCGCCATACGGCGTGCCGAGCTGGGTGCCCAGACCGTCATGCGCCGCCGAGGGGCCATAATTGTCGGCCACCGCGCGCGGCAGCAATTCGACGAATTGCGGCATGCGGATATCGTTGACGATCAGGTAGCCATTGGCCTCGTCGATCGAGGCGCTGCCCCAGTTCATGCCGCCATAATAGCCGGGAAACTGCAGCGAACGCGTCGGGCCCGGCGGTGTGAATTCGCCCTCGTAACGCAGCTTCTTGAAGCCGATACGGCAATAGAGCTGGTCGAACGGAGTGGCGCCCCACATGCTGGCCTCGGTGAATGGCTTATCGCCGATCGAAGGCATGCCAACCGAATAGGGCTGGGTCGGCGACAGGAAATCCTCCTTCGCGCCGCCATCCTGCGGCACCGGCTTTTCCTGCACCTCGGCGATCGCCTTGCCGTCGCGGCGGTCGAGCATGAAGATCTGGCCGCGCTTGGTGACCTGGATCAGCGCCGGCACCTTTCCGCCCTTGCCGTCGGGCACGTCATAGAGCGCCGGCTGCGAGGGGAGGTCATAGTCCCAGAGGTCATGATGCACGGTCTGGAATTTCCAGCGCTCGCGGCCCGTGGCGATATCGAGCGCGACGACCGAAGCGGTGTAATCCTCCGCCGCCTTGCTGCGCTCGGCGCCGAAGAAGTCGGGCGTGGCGTTGCCGGTCGGCAAATAGACGAGGCCAAGCGCGTCGTCATAGCTCGGCGTCGACCAGACGTTGGGCGTGCCGCGCGTGTAGCTCTGGCCTTCCGGCGGCAGTTTGGTGATCGCCGGATTGCCGAGGTCCCAGGCCCATACCAGCTCGCCTGTCCTGGCGCTGAAGGCCCTGACGGCGCCGGACGGCTCACCGGTCTCGACATTGTCCCAGACCCAGCCGCCGACCATGATCAGGTCGCGCATGACGGTGGGCGCCGAAGTCTGGAAGTAGAAACCGGCCTTCACCTCGCCCATGCCTTGCTTGAGGTCGACGGTGCCGCCCTGGCCGAAGTCCGGGCAAGGCTGGCCGGTCTTGGCATCGATCTCGATGAGCCGCGCATCGATGGTGGTCATGACGATGCGCCCGGCACAGACCGCTGGGGCGCCACTGGCCGCGGCATCGGCCGCCGGCTCGTAGTAGCTGACGCCCCGGCAGCGCTGCCACAGCGGCGCCGAAGCCTTCGGGTCGAATTTCCAGCGCGGCTCGCCGGTTTCGGCGTTGAGCGCGTTGACGACATTTTTCGAGGAGCAGGTGTAGACCGTGTCACCGATCTGCAGCGGCGTATTCTGGTCCTCGGCGCCCTTGACCGGTATATCGCCGGTGCGGAAGGTCCAGGCGACCTTGAGGTCCTTCACATTGTCCCTGTTGATCTGACCGATCGGCGCATAGCGCGTGCCGGCGGGCGTGCGGCCGTAATGACGCCAATCGGTGCTGGAGGCGGCCGCGGCAAGCGGCGGCGCTTCGCTGGCGGCGACCATGTCGCGGATCACGCCATGCGGCTGGAAGGCGTAGGCGGCAGTGGCGATCAGGCCGAGCATCAGGACACCGGCAACGGCGAACGGGCCGCGCTTGCCGCCGCCGGATGACGGGAACAGCGGCGCCAGCAGGAGGGCGATCACGGCCAGCACCGCCGGTGCGACCAGCCGCGGCACCAGCGGCCAGAAGTTCAATCCGGCCTCCCACAATGCCCAGGCAATGGTGGCGAGGAAGATGAGGAGGTAGAGCCAGAAGCCTGCGCGCCGGCGCAAGGCGAAGAGGAAACCGGAAACGATGATGCCGGCGCCGGCCAGCGCATAATACCAGGAGCCGCCAAGACCGATGAGCTGGACGCCGCCATATAGCAGCGGCAGGCCGATGATCATCAGCACCAGGCCGAAAAGCACGAGCAGCCAGATGCCGCCGGAGCTGTTGGAATCTTGTTTCGACATATCGGTCCTCACGCTTTTCCGGGGGGCGGCGCCTCGCGGTCGCGGCGGCCGAAAAGGGCCGTCAGGGCGATCTTTGGAGCTCGGTCGTCGGCTTCCGGTTCTTGGCGACTGGGGCTTCGCCAGGGAAAAGAATTTTATCGCAACCTAATAAATAGCATGTTATCTTTTTCACCATGTCCAAGCAAGACCCGGATCGTGCCAGATTTGGCCAACTGGTTATATCAGTCGCAAGGCTTTGGCGGCGCGCGGCCGACAAGGCGCTCGACGATTGCGGCCTGTCGCATGCCACCGCCATGCCACTGGTGATGCTGTCGCGGCTGGGTGACAATCGGCGCCAGGGTGTCCTTGCCGATCATCTTGGCTTCGAGGGGCCGTCCCTGGTACGCATCGTCGACCTGCTGGTCGAGGAGGGGCTGGTGACGCGCACCGAGGATGCCGCCGACAGGCGGGCCAAGATCCTGTCGCTCACCGATGCCGGGCGCGGCCGTGTGACCGAGATCGAGCGCCTGCTGGCGGTGCTGCGCGCCGAGCTGCTCAGCGATATCGGTGACGCTGAACTGAGAGGCGCGATGCTCCTGCTCGGCCGGTTGGAGGCGAAGCTGACCGGACCGGACACCATCGAATAAATCAGGCCAGCGGCTTCAGTTCCTGGGCAATCGTGGGCAGCAGTTCCGAGACGGTGGGGTGGATGTGCACCGCGCGCGCCAGAGTGTCGACGGGTGCCTTGGCGTACATCAGGTCGAGCACGCAATGCACCG
Organism: Mesorhizobium sp. 113-3-9; assembly: GCF_016756515.1. Lineage (NCBI taxonomy): Bacteria > Pseudomonadati > Pseudomonadota > Alphaproteobacteria > Hyphomicrobiales > Phyllobacteriaceae > Mesorhizobium > Mesorhizobium sp. 113-3-9. The sequence continues at coordinate 2,456,674 of NZ_AP023246.1, forward strand.
CCTCGTCGCCGCCGGGACCGAGCACCGAGCAGCCGAGGATTTCGCGCGTGTCGGCATCGACAAGGATCTTCATGAAGCCTTGCGTCTCGCCCTTTTCCACCGCGCGGCCGACGCGGGTCATCGGCCGCTGGCCGACCAGCGCGCGACGCCCGGATTTCTTCACGGCTGACTCGGTCATGCCGCAGCGGCCGAGCGGCGGGTCGATGTAGAGCGCATAGGCCTCGATGCGGTCGCTGACCTTGCGTGGGTCGTTGTCGAGCAGATTGGCGGCGACGATTTCGTAGTCGTTGTAGGAGGTGTGGGTGAAGGCGCCCTTGCCGTTGCAGTCGCCCATTGCCCAGATGCCCGGCACGCTGGTGCGCAACTGGTCGTCGACGGTGACGAAGCCGCGCTTGTCGACCGCGACGCCGGCTCTGTCGAGGCCGAGATCGTCGGTGTTTGGGGTGCGTCCCAGCGCCAGCAGCACGTGCGAGCCGACCGCTGGCGGCTTGCTGGCCGAGAAAGTCACCGCGATGTCGGTGCCTCGCTTGGCGAAGCCGATGTCGTCGGCGCCGACATGGACCGCGATGCCTTCATTCTCGAGGATCGACAGGATGGCGGCCGAGACATCCTCGTCCTCGCGGCCGGTCAGGCGCGGGCTCTTCTCGATGACGGTGACGTCCGAGCCGAAGCGACGGAACATCTGCGCGAATTCGAGCGAGATGTAGCTGCCACCGACAACGATCAGGTGGCGCGGCAGCACGTCGAGATCCATCATCGAGGAATTGGTCAGGTAGTCGATGTCGTGGATGCCGGGCAGGTCGGGCACGGACGCGCGGCCGCCCGTGTTGAGGAAGATATTTTCGGCGCTCAAAAGGTCGTCGCCGACACGCACCGTGTTGGCGGATTCGAAGCGCGCATGGCCGCGGTAGAGGGTACAGTCCTTCATGCCGGCGATCCATGTCTCCAGATTGCCGCGGGCGTCGTTGGTGACCTTGTCCTTGCGCGCCTTGATCCTGGCATAGTCGACGCCGACCGGGCCACCGAGCGTGACGCCATAGTCGGCGGCGCGCCGCGCCAGATGCGCGGCATAGGCGCTGGCGACCATGGTCTTGGTCGGCATGCAGCCCGTGTTGACGCAGGTGCCGCCGACCAGCTTGCGCTCGATCAGCGCCACGCTCATGCCGGCGGCGGACAGGCGGCCCGCCAATGGCGACCCGGCCTGGCCGGCGCCGATGATGATGGCGTCGAAGGTTTTTGCCGTCATACGACCGCCGCCACGATCAGCAGGCCGCCGATGATCGCCACCGCGTCCTCGATGAAGGCGGCGGGCGGATCCTTGCCGAAGGCGGCCGCCAGCCGGCCGCGCGCTTCGGCGCCGCCCAACGTGCCGATGACCGCGCCGATGGCGCCGGCGATCAGGCCGCCTATGGTGGAACCGCCGGTCGCACCGATCACCGCGCCGCTGAAAGCACCAAGCAGGATGCGGGCGCCGAACTGCTGCGGCACCTTGCGGCTTGGCGTCGACGGCAGCTGGTCGGTGACGAGCTCGACGATGGCCAGGATGGTGAAGATGCCGACGGCGGCCCAATGGCTCATGAAGCTGGCCCAGGTGCCGGCAATCGGCAGCCAGCCCAGATACGCGCCCCAGGCGACCGCGGCCGGCGCTGTCATGGCGCGCAGGCCGGCAATGACACCGATCAGAAGTGCAAGAAGCAAGAGCATGTTGATCCCCCTCGATCACTGGCCAGGACGGCCTTGAGACTACAGGCTACCATAGGTCCGATATTTGACCAGTACTGGGATTGGCGCTTTCCTGCTGGCCGCACTCGTGCTTTTCAAAGACGTCAATGGGAGACCACGCCATGGCTGGAAGCGAGCGCGCGAAGATGGCGGCCGGCGAATGGTACACTTGCCTCGATGACGAGCTGGAGGCGCTGCGCGTCGCGGCGCGCGAAGCCGTGTTCGAGCACAATTGCCTGCCGCCGCGACAGCGTGGCAATCTCGGGCCGGGCCTGAAGGCATTGCTCGGCGGCGTGGGCGAGGGCGCCCGAATCGAGGCGCCGTTCCACTGCGCCTACGGCTTCAACATCGTTCTCGGCGACGGCGTCTTCCTCAATGCCGGCTGCACCATCCTCGACACGGCAAGCGTGCGCATCGGCAGGGGAACGCTGCTTGGCCCCAATGTGCAGATCTATTGCGCCGAGCACCACAAGGAAGCTGCGGGGCGACAGGCGGGGCTTGAGATCGCCAGGCCGGTCGAGATCGGTGCCCATGCCTGGATCGGCGGTAGCGCCATCATCCTTGGCGGCGTCAGCATCGGCGAAGGCGCCATCGTCGGCGCCGGCGCCGTGGTGACGCGTGATGTGCCCGCGAACGAGACGGTGGTCGGCAATCCGGCGCGACCGGTCAAACGCCGTTGACGTTACACCTTGGGAAACCGGATCGTTGCCTCAAAACCATCCTGCCGGCCGGATGCTGGCGAGTTCAGGACCAGCGTCGCATCGATCTGTTGCAGGATCTTGTTGACGATCGCCAATCCGAGGCCTGACCCCTCGGCACGAGTCGCGCCGCGTTCGAACCGTTTGATCAAGCTCTCCGGGGCCGGAACCACCAGGCCTTGGTTGATCACACTGAGCCGGGCGTCCTCGTCGATGCGCACGACAACTTCGCCGCCTTCGGCGCCATGCCGCAAGGCATTCTCGATGAGGTTGCGCAGGACGATGGCCAGCGCATCGGTGTCGATCGCGGCGTATGCCTTGGCCTTCGGCGTTTCAAGGCGAAGGCGGCCCTTGTTCTGGCCGCGCTGCTCGAAGTCTTCGACCACCAGTGCCGCGACCTCGGCAAGATCGGCTGGCTTGCCGGCGACCGCCACTCCGGCATCGGCGCGCGCCAGTTGCATCAGCTTTTCCGACAGGTCGGCGAGGTCGGACAGGGCCCGCTTGATCTGGCGTGGGCGTTTTCGCGAGGCCTCGTCGGGAGCTTCGGCAATCAGGCGCTCCGTCTGGGCCAGCGCGCCGGCGATCGGCGTGCGCAATTCATGCGCGGCATTGGCGGTGAATTCTTTTTCGGCGTCGAGTGCCATGTCGAGGCGCCGCATCAGGCTGTTGACCGACTTGGCAATGGCGGCAAGTTCCGAGGGCAGCTCCTCGGCGTGGATGGGCGCCAGATTGTCGCCGTGGCGGGCGCTGATCTCCCGGCGCAGTGTGGCGATTGGCCTGAGCGAACGCGCCACGGTCAGCCAAGCGACGATTGCACTCAACGGGATGAGGATGATCATCGGCACCAGGAACCCGGTCGCGGCTTCGAATGTTTCCTCGTTGCGCCGCGTGTCGAGTTCGGCGACCTGAACAAAGACCGTGCCGCTGACCGCGGGCTCGGTGTAGATGCGCCAGCCGGCTTCTTCCGAGAACCCTTGCGCCAACCGGGCGGTCAGCGGCTGGGTTGGAGCGCCATAGGAATGCATCAGGATGCGGCCGGCGCCATCGCGGACCTGATAGACCATGCGGCCGCCGTCATCATCCGGAACGGCCTCCGCCAGCCCGCGCGGTGATTGCGACGTGTCGCGCCCGAAGAGATCGTCGATGACGAGCGGCAGCAGGCGGCGGGCTGCTTCCTGCATCGAGCTGTCCATGGCTTCGTTGATCTCCCGATGCAGGGTGATGCTTCCAGTGGCCGCGGCAATCAGACCAAGGGCCACCGTGACCAGGATCAGCGAGGCAACGAGGCGACCGGCAAGGCTGTTGAGGACCCTCATGGAGATGCCAGGCGGTAGCCCAGCCCCCTTACGGTCGTGATCGTCTGGCGCCCGATCTTCTTGCGCAGGCGGCTGACATAGACTTCTACGGTGTTGCTTTCGATCTCCGCGCCGAAGGCATAGAGCGCGTCCTCGATCTGGTTCTTGCCGACCGTCATGCCGGGCCGGCGCAGGAACTGCTCCAGTACCGCCCATTCGCGGGACGTCAGCATGGCCTCAACGCCGTCGACGACAACACGGCGTGATGCCTGGTCGATCTCGACCGGCCCAAGCCGTAGCAAAGGGTTCGGGTTTCCGGCGTAGCGGCGCGCAACCGCTGCCAGGCGTGCGGATAGCTCGCCCAGATCGAACGGCTTGACCAGATAGTCGTCCGCCCCGGAATTCAGCCCCTCTATGCGGTCGGAGAGCTGGTCGCGCGCGGTCAGGATGATGACTGGCGTATCGATGCCCCCGCGGCGCAGCGTCTTCAGGAATTCGAGGCCCTTGCCGTCGGGGAGATGAAGATCGAGCAGGATGAGTTCATAGGAGACGACATGCAGGTGCTCGCCGGCCTCGCCCAGCGTGATGCTCCAGTCCACGGCATGGCCATCGGCGGCAACGTGATCGCGCACCGCCTCGCCCAGCACGGGGTCGTCTTCGATCAGCAGGACGCGCACCTTACCTCCGTGTTCACGGCAACACGCCGCCTTCATGCTGCACAAGGCTGACAGGAAGCTGAACGAAAGCCAATCGCCGCTTTTGCACGAGGCGAGGGGCGTTCAGGTGGCTGTCAGGTTCCACAGCCAAGTTCCGCGACATCGGAATTGGCCGATGGAGAAAACAAGATGAAGACCTTGATCCTGACCGCGCTGGTGATGGCTGTTGCCGGGCCAGCCTTCGCCGCGGACAAATGCGATGTGCCGACCGATCAGTGGCAGCCGCGCGAGGCGCTGCAGAAGAAGCTTGAAAGCGAGGGTTGGAAGGTTCGCAGCATCAAGACGGAGAATGGCTGCTATGAAGCCAAGGCGCTCGACGCCAACGGCAAGAAGCTGGAAGGCGTGTTCAATCCCAAGACGCTCGAGTCGGTCGGCGCCGATTCCGACGACGGTTGATCGCCATGAACGCCACCGTTTCGACACGAGAACAATTGGTCAAGGTCTGGAGCCCTTACGTCCGCCTCTTTCACTGGTCGCTGGTCCTGTGCGTCGCGGTGGCGTGGCTGTCCTCCGGCGAGATCATGAAGGTGCATGAGCTGGCGGGCTACAGCGCGGGCGTTCTGATAGCCTCGCGCTTGATCGCCGGGTTGGCGGGATCGGGATACACGCGCTTCCGTCAGTTCGTTCGCGGGCCGCGCGCGGTGAGCGCTTATCTCGCCGACGTGGCGCAGGGTGATGAGAGGCGCTATCTAGGCCACAATCCTGCCGGCGGCGCCATGGTGCTGGCCCTTCTGGCTTGCGTGGCAGGGATCGCGCTGACCGGCTGGATGCAGACCACCGATGCCTGGTGGGGCGTGGCCTGGGTCGAGGGCACGCACAAGATCCTGGGCAATGGCATCCTGGTGCTGATCGGGCTTCATGTCGGCGGCGTGCTGCTGGCCAGCCTGCGTCACCACGAGAATCTGGTTCGCGCCATGGTCACTGGCCGCAAGCGTGCGCCATCGCCGGAAGACGTTGCCTGATCCCGGCGGTTGGAAATGCAAAGGCGCCGTATCGATACGGCGCCTTTGCCGTTCAGGATGAAAGGACGTGCGCCATGCGCGTGTCCTGATCGGCCCGCCTGGAAAACTCCCGCCGGTATTGCGCCGGCGATGTCCTCAGCCTTGCAGCGAAATGCTGGCGCAGCGATGTGGCGCTGCCGAAGCCGGCCTCGAAGGCCACGATATCCATCGATTTCTCCGTGGCTTCCAGCAACCGTTGCGCCAGTTCGATGCGCTGGCTGGTCAGCCAATCGCCAAAACTGGTGCCGATCGATTTCTGGAAGCGGCGGGTGAAGGTGCGCCGGGTGAGGCCGGCCAATTCGGCGACGCTGTCGAGGCTGTGTGTTTCGCCGAGCGTCGTGCGCACCGCGTCAAGCGCCTGGGTGAAGCGGTCGGCATTCGCGCTTCTTGCCACGGGGCGTTCGATGAACTGTGCCTGCCCGCCCTGACGGTGCGGTGAGAGCACGACGTGCCGGGCGAGCCGCAGTGCCGCCTCGGCGCCATAGCGGGCGCGCACGATATGCAGGCAGCAGTCCAGCCCGGCCGCGACCCCGGCGGAGGTAACGATGTCGCCGTCATCGACATAGAGCACATCGGCATCGACTGAAATGTCGGGGTGCAGGGCCTGCAACTGGTCCGTATAGGCCCAATGCGTGGTCGCCTTGCGGCCCGACAGCAGGCCGGACGCGGCGATGGCAAAGGTGCCGAGGCACAGGCCGACGATTAGCGCCCCGCGCCGGTGCGCGCGGCCGAGTGCTTCGTTGATTGGCCTGGCCAGCGGGGCTTCGAGATCCTTCCAGCTCGGAATGATGACGATGTCGGCGTCATCGAGCGCGGAGAGCCCATGCGGGACAAGGATGCTCAGCCCGGCATCCGTCTCGATCATGCCTGCCTCGGCCCCGCAGACGCGGAAGTCGAAGCGCGGCAGGCCGAGCCTCGTGCGGTCCGCGCCGAACACCAGGCAAGGCACGGAGAGGTGGAACGGGCTGATGCCGTCGAAGGCAAGCACTGCAATGATCGGGGCGGTCATGAGCGTTTCCAGTGTCGGAAGCTGGATTGTCCCAATTCTTTCGAATGATGTCAATCGGGCCACTTTTGGTTGCTTGTCGACCGGTCTATTTTCGGCCCATCGCATTCAAGCCGGAAGGAAAACACCATGTCTGACAGAGCCAACACCACACCGCGCCGCGCACTCGTCGTCGTGGACGTCCAGAACGACTACGATGGCGGCAACCTGGCCATCCAGCATCCGCCGTTCCGCGACAGCGTCGTCAATGTGGCGCGCGCCATGGACGCCGCGGCCGCCGCCGGCATCAAGGTGGTTGTTATCAAGCAGATGGCGCCCGAGACGTCACCGATCTTCGCCAAGGGCAGCCATGGCGGCGAACTGCATCCGGAGATCGCCAGGCGCGGCCGCGACCATTATGTCGAGAAGATGCTGCCCTCGGCCTTCACCGGTACGGACCTCGAGGACTGGCTGCGCGCCAATGCCATCGATACGATCACGGTGGTTGGCTATATGACGCATAATTGCGACCTGTCGACCATCATCCACGCCGTGCATATGGGGTTTGCCGTCGAGTTCCTGTCCGACGCGACCGGCTCGGTTCCCTATGCCAACAGCGCCGGCTATGCCTCGGCCGAGGAGATCCACCGCGTGGTCACAATCATCCTGCAGTCGCGCTTCGCCGCGGTGCTGAAGACCGCTGAATGGGCCGAGTGCCTGAAGACCGGTGCCCTCCCGGAACGCGATACGATCTACGCCTCCAATCAGCGGGCGCTGGCGCGCAACGCCGCGTAGGAATATCCGCAAACACAAAGGGCGCCGCATCTCTGCGGCGCCCTTTGTGTTTGGAATTGAAGGATTTTAGAACAGGCCTTCGATCTGGCCGGCCTCGTTGAGGAATATCTTTTCCGAGGACGGCGCCTTGGGCAGGCCGGGCATGGTCATGACCTCGCCGCAGATGATGACGACGAAGCCCGCACCCGCCGAAAGCCTGACCTCGCGGACCGGCACGGTGTGGCCGGTCGGCGCGCCGCGCAGGTTCGGGTCGGTCGAGAACGAGTACTGGGTCTTGGCCATGCAGACCGGCAGATTGCCGTAGCCGGCCTGCTCCCAGGCGTGCAACTGGTCGCGCACCGACTTGTCGGCGATCGCCTCCGAGCCGCGATAGATGCGCTGGACGATGGTGTTGATTTTCTCGAACAGCGGCATGGCGTCGGGATAGAGCGGCGCGAACTGCGAGGCGCCGGATTCGGCCAGCGCCACCACCTTGTTGGCGAGGTCCTCGATGCCGGCCGAGCCGTGGGCCCAATGCTTGCACAGGATGGCTTCCTCGCCCATCGAGGCGACATAGTCCTTCATCGCCTGGATTTCGGCGTCGGTGTCGGAATAGAAGTGGTTGATGGCAACCACCGCCGGCACGCCGAACTGCCTGATATTCTCGATGTGGCGGCCAAGATTGGCGCAGCCCTTCTTCACCGCCTCGATGTTTTCCTTGCCGAGGTCTTCCTTCTTGACGCCGCCATTCATCTTCATGGCGCGCACGGTGGCGACGATGACGGCCGCCGCCGGCTTGAGGCCCGCCTTGCGGCACTTGATGTCGAAGAATTTCTCAGCGCCAAGGTCGGCGCCGAAACCGGCTTCGGTGACGACATAGTCGGCGAGCTTCAGCGCCGTCGTGGTGGCGACGACCGAGTTGCAGCCATGGGCGATGTTGGCGAACGGGCCGCCATGGACGAACGCCGGGTTGTTCTCCAGCGTCTGCACCAGATTGGGCTGCATGGCGTCCTTGAGAAGCACGGCCATGGCGCCGTCGGCCTTGAGGTCGCGGGCATAGACCGGCGACTTGTCGCGGCGATAGGCGACGATGATGTCGCCGAGACGCTTTTCCAGATCATTCAGGTCGGTGGCGAGACACAGGATCGCCATGACTTCGGAAGCGACGGTGATGTCGAAGCCGGCCTCGCGCGGGAAACCGTTGGCAACGCCGCCGAGCGAGCAGATGATTTCGCGCAGCGCCCGGTCGTTCATGTCCATGACGCGGCGCCACACCACGCGGCGGGTGTCGATGCCGAGCTCATTGCCCCAGTAGATGTGGTTGTCGATCAGCGCCGAAAGCAGATTGTGCGCCGTTGTGATGGCATGGAAGTCGCCGGTGAAATGGAGGTTCATGTCCTCCATCGGCACCACCTGTGCGTAGCCGCCGCCGGCGGCACCGCCCTTGACGCCGAAATTCGGGCCAAGCGAGGCCTCGCGAATGCAGACGATCGCCTTCTTGCCGATGCGGTTGAGGCCGTCGCCGAGGCCGACCGTGGTGGTGGTCTTGCCTTCGCCGGCCGGGGTCGGGTTGATGGCGGTGACCAGGATCAGCTTGCCGTCCTTGTTGCCCTTCACCGACTTTATGAACTCGGCCGATATCTTGGCCTTGTCGTGGCCATAGGGCAGCAGGTGCTCGGTCGGGATGCCGATCTTCTGGCCGATCTCCTGGATCTGCTTTTTCTTGGCGGCGCGCGCGATCTCGATGTCGGACTTCACTTCGGCCATGACGGCTTTCCTCTGGATTGGACGGTGGAGGGGACGGGGTTGATCTCTATCGCACGCAGGTTGGAACCGGGAGCGCGGGCATGTTCTAACCCTGTCGCTGCCGTGGCGTCAACTTTCATGCAACTATGTTTCCTATAGAGAAAATTCCTCTGCGGTCGGCCGACCTGCTCTCGGTTCTTTCTGGCTCCGCTTGCCGCGCCGTATAGAAGCCAGAGCAGGGGCGCTTCCGCCGTCTCAAAACAGCCGCACAATGCACGGAATGCGACAGAAGCGACGGCGCAAATTCGCCATCGCCAGACTAAAGCGCTTCGCGCTTCAGCCTTTTGTCTTGCGCATGTCGTTCTCCCGAAACCGGGACCACTTTTGGGCGACATGCATTGCGGCTGGCGAAGGCTACTGCGTCAGCACGTTGCTGATTTCGACCATGTTGGAGCGCACGCGCAGGATGTAGAAGCCCATCGTCGTCAGGTGCGTCGGCAGCAGCCAGCCATCCTCGCGGCCATTGGCGATGATGAAGGGCTGGATGCGCAGGGCCGAGACGAATTGCGCGTCCATCGTGTCCCACAGGCTCTGCAGGTGCTTTTCCTTGAGGACGTCCTCGAAATCGGCCTGGGCGCCCTTCATCAGCCCGTAATAGGCATAGAGCTGGCCGTAGGCGAACCAGTAGCGGTCGTCGGCGCGGGTGTCGAACCAGCCATTGTTGTGGTTCTCGGCGCGCTCCTTCAGGATGGCGGAAGTCGAGCCGATATCCGATGCGATGCGGTCGATATACTGCTTCAGATTGTCGGCGCGGGCATCGAAAGTGGCCTGGCAGGTGGCCAGCCGTGCGTTGAACGAGCGCAGCTTGCGCACGGCGTCACGATAATAGCTCGGCGTCGGCGTCTTCGGACCGAACGGGCTCACGCCGAAATACCAGGTGTATTCGTCGAACTGCAGATTGCCGCGCGCGTCCTGCAGGTCGGCATCGATCTGCGAGGTCGTGCGCACGCGGCCGAGATTGTCGGCAAGCTCGGTCGCCGTGCGTCGCACCGCCTGATTGATGCCACGCTGGAACGAGGCCTTGTTGTCCATCCACGGCGTGTTGTCCCAGTCGATGCCGAACAGGCCAAGCTTGTAGAGGATCATCGACGAGATCCAGGCATTCTGGTTGACGTTGAAGTCGGTCAGGTCCGCGGCCACCTGGGCAATGCCCGAATTTCCGCAAGTCTTGGCCGTGTCGGTGCCGGTGCCCGCGGTCACCTGCTCACCGGCGGAAACGTTGCGCTTCTCGAAAGTGTAGGTGTCCGGATAGTTGGGGTTGAAATTGTTCCACCACTGGGTGGCGTAGAAGAAGTTGGCGTAGAGGCCGATCAAGACCAGCAGGGCCAGGCCGACCACCGCCTTGAGGATCCAGCCGCGTTGCGTATACCAGCGTCCGGCCCACATGAAAGGCCACAGGATGACGCCGATCAAAAGGCCGATGCCGCGGCCGATCCATTGGAAAATCCGGGTGAAGAAATTGACGATCGGATCGAGCATGGCTGTGTCACCCCCCAGCATGATGCCAAAAAGTTGCAGACTTTTTGGATAACATCATGCGCCAAAACAATAAGTCAGAACGAAATGACGGGTTCATTTCGTTCTAGTCAGTCAGGCCGTAGAGGCGTGTGCGAAACGCCACCTTGTCCTTCAAATATGTGGTTTTCAGAACGTCCACAACATGCGATCGCCAGGCGTCGCTGAAGCCGTCATAGTCCTTGTAGAAGCCCTGCTTGTTGAAAATGTAGCGCGAGACGAAGTCGGTCGGCACGAAATCCGAGATCAGCCGGTTGGTCAGCCAGGCGTCGGGATGATCCGGCTTGGCGCGGATCACCAGGAAGCGCTGCTGCGGGAACACATCCTCGATCTTGAGATGGCCAAGCTGGGCGATTTCCCGCTTGGCGGCGTTGAGGAAGGGAAAGTTGCCGTCCCTGGTGATCAGGTCGGCGTGGCTCTGGATCCAGGTCTGCAGCCAGACCTTGTCGACATCGGTCAAATTGCGGTTCGGCTCGGCGTCGCGAATCAGCGCACGCACCACCATCTCTGCCCGATGCTCGAGATAGCCCGACGCCTCGATCCAGGAGGCGCGCGGCAGTTCGATGCGGCCGGTGCTGGCCAGGAACTTGAACACCTTGTCGGCGTCGTTGATCGAGAGATAGCTCACCTGCCACGGCCGCGAGCGGCGGAAGCCGGGGGCGGCAGGATCGCTGATCACCGTCGTCATGTCGGGATCGACGAACACGTAGAGCCCGCCGAAATGGCTGGTCCAGTAGGCATTGTGGCGGAAGATCACCTGGTCGGGCACCAGCGCGTTCTCGCGGATATCGCCGCAGATCTTCGCCAGGTCCACCATGCGCGTCAGCATGGCATTGTCGCGCCAGGCGTCCGGCTCCTGCTTCAGCCGGTCGACCAGCTTGCCGAGTTCGGCGGCCTTGCCCAGCACATCCTCCGCCGACAGCACCTTGAACTCGACCTGGTTGATCGACAGCAAGTCCTCGATGTCGTTGACCTTGGGAACGGAGTCCTCGATCTCGCCGTAGATGACGTCCTTGATGGTCAGCGCGTCGATGGCGCGCTGGTTCTTGGACATGAACTCGAACATCAGCTGCGAGGTGTTGGAGAAGGCGGTGTGCACCACCGGCAGTTCGATCTGCGACGGCGTCAGGATGATGAAGCGGCGATTGACCTCGTTGGGGTCGAGATAATCGTAGTCGCCGCATTCCTCGGCCACTTCGGGCGAGAAGCCGGTGCGGTCGATCTGGAAACTCTTGAGCTTGGTCGGCTTGAGGCCGAAGGCGGCAAGCGCCTTGTTGTAGCGCTGGATGAGATGCGGCTCGTCGACGGTGAGCAGCCGGCCGTAGATCAGCTCGTTGTCGCGAAGGAGGTCGGGTTTTTTGGCGGGGGTCATTGCGTACCTTTAGGCATTCCAACTGCCCTTCTTCTTCATCTCCTCCATCTCGCGTGCCGCCCTCTCGCGCAGGCGGGCGTCGCGCAGCAGCTTCTCCACGGCTGCGTCGTCGGACTTGTCGGAATAGCGGAACTCCGAGTCGGCGTAGCGGTTGATCTCCTGCATGACCATGTCCATCGAGAACGGACCGCGCAGTTCCTCGATCATCGCCTTCTTCTCGTCGTAGCCCTTGTGCATGAAGGCTTCAGGCTTTTCGAACCAGTCGTCGGGTAGCTCGATGTCCATGGCGCGCATCTTGATGGCGTCGGTGACGTTCTTGATGGCGCGGCCGGTGAAACGGGGCTCGGCATCCTTGATCAGGTGCAGGTAGGTGCCGATGTCTGCCATCGTCTTGGGCGCGCCATTTTCCTTCATATAGCGCTCATAGACCTTCATCAGCCCGTCTTCCTGCGGCTTCTCGTGCTCTTCATAAGCCTCGGTAACGGCGCGCTGGATTTCCTGCGCGGCGTAGAGTTCGTGGTCGCCGAGCGGTATCTTGTGGTTCTTGCCGGCGAGCAGCACGAAGATGTCGATATAGTCGTCGCGGGTCTGGGGTCCGTCGACCAGCCAGCGGGCGCCGGCGCGCTGGCGCAGCGCATCATCGACGTTTTCGGGATAGTTGGAGAACATGCCGAACGAGCAGTTGCCGCGCACAACTGTAGCCGCGCCGGCGAAGGCGTCCATCAGGACGCCGGTGATCTCCTGCTGGCCGGCCGAGGCGCGGTCGTCGGAGCGGCGTGCCGCCACCTGGTCGATGTCGTCGATGGTGCCGAAGCCGATGACGCGCGGGTTCAAGACATTGTTGATGAACTGCCGGCAGTTCTGGCCTGACTTGCCCTGGTAGGACGAAATCTGGTCGACGCCGAAATTCTCATAGGCGAAGGGATAGCCGGCGACCTGGCAGTAGCCGTTGACGAGGCCGGCGATCATCTGGATCAGCGTCGTCTTGCCGGTGCCGGGCGCGCCGTCGCCGATGAAGGTGAACAGGAAGCCGCCGAGCTCGACGAACGGGTTCAGCTCGCGCTCGAAATCATAGGCCATCAGCATCTTGGCGAGCTTGACCGACTGGTATTTGGCGATGTGGTTGCCGACGACCTCTTCCGGTTTCTTGAAGGTCATCACCAGCGGCTTGGAGCGCTTGCCGGGCGCGACGTCGAAGCCGTCGAGGGTGAAGTCGTCGGCGTCGATGCGGATATGGGCGTTCTCGAACGGGCCGATGCCGTCGAAGCGGCCTTTGCGCGCCAGCAACCCATCGATGGCGACGCGGGCGAAGGCGCGTGTCCGCGTCACCAGGTCGGCATCGTCCTTCGAGCCCGCTATCGCCTTGTCGAGGCCGGCCAGGATCGACTTCACCGCATCCTGCGGCGTGTCGAAGAGAAAATCCGGCTCGGGGATGTCGTTGGGCGCCTCGCCGTCGCTATCGATAAGCTGGAACAGATAGGAGGCGAGGCTGAAGGCCGAGATGTAGGCCGAGGCCGAAAGGAGTTTCTTGAAGGCCGACGCCTCGTCGCCCTCGAGCGGGGCGCGGGTGTTTTTCGCCTGCAGGCTTTCGAGGTCCGAGCCTTCGGCGAAAACATCCGATACGGCGAGCGCGATCGCCGTGCCGCGCCGGGCGCGAAACAGAAGCGTGTGCTGCGGGATGGTGAGCAACTGGTCGTCGGGATGGACGGCGCCGACGGTCTTCGACAGCTCGACCTCGCGCGTGCGGCGCACCGAGCCGACCGAGACGGTGGAGACGAAGCGCCGATTGGTGCCGGCCAATGCCGTGCCGGATTCGCGCGAGGGATCCTCCAGCACGACGATGCGGGTGATGAAGCTCTGCGCGGTGGCGCGGTGCTTCTCGATCGCCGCTTCCGGGATGGTGGTCAGGCCGGTGTCCATGAAGGATGCTCCGTGGTGTTACGGTCAGACGTCTGAGATGACCTGTCCGTTGGACAGGATGTGGACCTTGTAGCCGCCGAAGATCTTCTGTGCCTCGCCGGCGGCGTAGAGCGCCTGGTAGGCCTCGTGCGGGATCAGCGCGTGGTTCTCGTAACTCGACACGCCCTGGCGCGCGGCTTCCAGGTCGTCGGTGTTGATGAAGAATTCCTGCGTCGTCTTCTCGCTGGAAAACAGCCCTTTGCGGCCGGGCTTCTCACCCTTGGAATAGACCTCCTGGATGGTCCAGGTCAGCAGCCAGGCGTTTTCCGGCTTGCGCACCTTGGCCAGCACTTCCGTCACCGTCGAATTGTTGTCGGTAATCCCCGCGGAATAGAAGGGGCCGAGCACGACACGGCGCAACTGCTTGGGGTGCAGGGGCTCGAAATCCTTGTCGAGATTGACCGCGATCGTCGCCGGCGACAGCGTGTAGGCGGAATTCTTCTCGGTGAAATCGTCGAAACGGTGCGCAAGCTCGGGATTGAGCAGGCCGTCGACCGGCAACGGGATGTCGACCTTTTCGTTGAGCTTGCCGTCCCGGTCGACGAGCTGGCGGATCATGCTTTCAGAAGAATCCTCCACCGTCACCATGTAGACCAGCGGCAGGTTGGCGCTGCCGTCGAAGGTGGCCCAATGGACGAGATAATAGGGCCGTGCCGTCTTCGGATTGACCGAGACCTTGGCGGTCTGCGCCAGCGTGAAGGGACCAAAGGTCTGCTCGCTCTTGACGTCTTCGAGGTAAAGCCGCTCGGCCATCGACTTCTGCAACGCTTCGGGGAATTCCTTGTGGCGCAGGATGAAGTCGGCCATTTCCTCGCGCAGCTCGCCGGCCAGCGGGATGTTGGCAAGGCGTGCATCAGCCTGTCGGCGGTCGTTCTCCAGTTCGAGCAGGTTCTGGAACACCGGGAAACCGCTTTCGGCGCGCGAAATGCGGAACGTGTCCATGAAGCCCAGCCGGTTGCGCCAGCAGGAGAAGGATTTGTCGAGCCGGGCGATATATTCGGCGACAATCTTGGCGACGATGCCGTGCCGGTAGAGCGGCGAGCGGTCGTCGCGCATGAACACTTCAAGGCCGCTGAGCGCGGCCGTGATTGCCGAGAAATACCGCGCCGCCGCGTCGTTTTCGGGGGTCATGCTGTCAGCCCTGGGATTGTCGCACCGATGCGCGCGGCAATTATGACTGCACGTAGTTGGCCGAATTGTGCTTCTTCAGCACTTCATCGAAGCGGCGGGCAAAGGCGTCGTCGGCCAGCTTCTTGCGGCGCTGGATATCGGCGCTGGCGACCATGTTCTTCTCATGCATCTCGAGCAGGTCGCCAATGTGTTTCTGCGAGGCGGCACCGATGCCGGCCATGGTTTCTTCCGCCGTGTTGTCGACCTGGCTGCCCAGCGTGTTGATCTTGTGGGCGACATCCTGCTGGGCCGCCGTCTTCAGCGAATCTTCCAGCGCCTTGTAGAGCACGATGCGCTGTTCGGTATCGATGGTCAGCTTGTTGATCAGCGTCGACTGCGCGGCGATCTGGTTGTTGAGCGAATCGACGAAGGTCTGGAACATCGAGGTGTAGCGCTCCAGCGTCTGGCTCTCCGCCAGCAGTTCCTGCTCCTTGGCCTGCTTCTCGTTGTATTCGGTGGCGAGCACCGAGCGCTCGCCCTCGAGCTGCGTGCGGTCCTTCTGATTGGTCGAGACGGAGATCTTGTTTTCGATGTCGAGCAGCATCGGGTTGAGCTCCTCGATGCGCTTCTGCACGGCTTCGAGGTTGGACATGGTGGTCTTGCGGCGCTCGATGACCTGCGACAGGCTGGCCTCGGAGGTTTTGTAGCGCTGGTCGAGGACCTCTTTCTGCGCCTTCAGGATACCGACGATGGTGTCGGACTTGGCCAGCAATTCCTGCAGATTGCCGGCCAGCGACATGTTGCGGACGCGGTCGGTGCGCAGGCGCTGCTTGCGCTGCGCGGAAAAGATGCCGACGAAATTTTCCCAACCGGAATAGTTCTTCATGCTCTCGAACTCGGCGCCGAAGACGTTGGTGGCATCCTCGAGGCCGATGATCAGGTCGGCGATGTTGCCTTCCATCACCTTCTGCTGCTTCAGCACGTCCTCGATGCGGGCGTTCTCGATGTCGAAATTGGCATCGCCGATCTTCTTGTCGGCGGTGGCGAGTGTGTCGAGCACGGTGCCGGACTGCTCGATCTTGGCTCGCATATCCTGGACGACCTGCTTGGTCTTGGCAATTTCGGCGTCGAAATTCTGCAATGTCGCCATAGGGGCCTCCCGCTTCGGCTTCCGGTCGCTGGTTGCGAACAGCGGCGAATATATGTGGGGCTTCCGGGGATTGAAAGACGTCAAGACAAGGGTCGCATGAAAACAAAAGAATCCGCCAAGGCCTTGAAAGACAATGCAGGTGGGGTCATGGAGTGATTAGCCGGTCCGTCGGGACTGGTTCAACTGTCATTGAACTTTCATGCGGGCAAAACAGTCAGCCCCCGCCGGCGCGGAAATGCTGAATTCGACAGGGAATTTAACCGGTTGCAGGCAAACAGATTGACGCGGCCGCAGCCGCACCGGCGCGCATTCAGGGCTTGGGATCGGCCTTCAGATAGGCAATGACATTGGCGATGTCGTCGTCGTTGGTCAGGCCGCCAAAGGCCATCTTGTTGCCGGGAACCTTGAGCTTGGGAGCCTTGAGATATTCGGCAAGATTTGCCTCGTCCCAGACGAGACCGGCAGCGCCCGCGCTCTTCATCGCTTCGGAATAATGGCCAAGGAAGCTCTCGGCTGTACCGGCGGTGCGGCCGACCACACCCATGAGATGCGGGCCGACCTTGTCGCGGTCGCTGGCCGCTTCATGGCAGGCGATGCACCGGTTGAAGACGTGCTTGCCCTGCGCGGGGTCGCCGCCGGCATGGGCGGCGATGGAGCTGGCAAGCAGAAGAAGACTGGCTGTGGAAACGGCTCGAAGCATGGCTGACCCCGAAGAGCTTGGCTGACGGCCTTATAGGACCGAGGCCTTAACAAACGCTGCATCGTGGCGGGTTGGCAAGGCGGACCTCCGGCCGATCTCCCACAACCGGATGATGACCTCAGGCCTGCTGCGCCAGATCGCGGCGCAGGAAATCGTGCAGCCGATCGACCGCTGGCGTCGTCGACAGCGGGTTGCGCAGGATGCCGATTTCGAGATCCGGCAGTACTGGAAGCCCTTCATTGCCGCCGATGATGCGCAGCGACGGCGGCACGCTGCGCTGCGCCAAACCGGCGACCGCCAGGCCGGCCTGCACGACCGCGACCAGGCCCAGCAGCGAGGCGCTGGAATAGGTGCAACGATAGGCGCGATCGGCGTCGCCAAGCGCCTGCAGGACACTCATCCTGGCGGCGCAGCCCGGCTCGAACAAAGCGACGGGCAAGGGATCGGTCTGCCAGGCGACGTGGTTGGGCGAGGCGACCCAGACGAAGCGTTCCAGCCGGATCACGTCAAGCGGCTGCTCCGGCAGCCGGGTGACAATCGCCAGATCGAGCCGCCCTTCCGCCAGGGTTTTCACCAGTGCGGTCGACTGTTCGCAGATCAGTTCCACCGTCACCAGCGGGTGATCCTCGGCGAAGCGTGACAGGACGGGTGGCAGCAGGAACGCGGCATAGTCGTCCGGCACGCCAAGGCGCACGCTGCCTGTCTCCTTTGGCCGGGTGACGCTCGCCCATGCCTCATCCGACAATTTCAGCAGCCGGCGCGCATAGATCACGAAATCCTCGCCGATCGCGTTGGGCGTGACGGTTCGCGGACCGCGCACCAGAAGCTGGTTGCCGACCATCTCCTCCAGCCGCTGCATCTGCATGCTGACGGCTGACTGGCTGCGGCCAACACGCGGTGCCGCATTGGACAAGCTGCCGCTCTCGACGACGGCGACAAAGGTTTTCAACAGGTTGAGGTCAAGCGGAGCGGCCATGGTGCTATCAGCATATCGAATAGGTTGCTCCAAATCTATTCGCTTGTTTGAAAGCTGTATTGCTGGCCAGATGGGGCTCGCGCGCTTGAGGAAACGTCGATGAAGGACCTGTCAGCTTCCCGTTTTCCGGCCGCGAGTCTCGCCTTTGCGATGACGATCGCCGGCACGGTCGGCGCCTTCGTCACTGAATCGGGATTGCATCCCGTCACCGTCGTCTTCTGGCGATGCGTGTTCGGCGCCGCGTTCCTCGGCGCTTGGTGCCTTCTGCGTGGCTATCTGCCGGACCGCACCCTGTCCTTGTCCCGCCTCGCGCTGGCAGCGCTTGCCGGGGCCTGCATGGTGCTGAGCTGGACGGCCTTCTTCGCCGGCTTCGCCATGACGTCGATCGCCACGACGACGATCGTCTATCACGTCCAACCCTTCTTCGTGGTCATCATCGGGGTGGTCTTCCTGAAGGAGCGTATCTCGCTCGACCAGATGCTGTGGATGCTCGGCGCGTTCCTTGGCGTCGTGCTGGCCAGCGGGCTGGTGGTTTCCCATGCGCAAGCCAGCACGGCATGGGCGCTGGGCATCGCACTGACGCTGGTCGCCGCGCTGCTCTATGCGGTGGCGACGATCCTGGCCAAGGGTCTGGGCCAGCAGCGCGCAGAGGTCACCGTGCTTTGCCAGACGATCGTCGGAATTGTCATGCTAGCGCCCTTCGCCGGGATCGGCCAGCATGTTCCCGCGCATTCATGGGGCTGGCTGGTCAGCATTGGCGTGCTGCACACCGGTATTGCCTATGTGCTGATGAATTCGGCGTTTCCGCGCCTGACGACGCCGGTGATAGGCATCATCACCTTCATCTATCCGGTCGTTGCCATCATCATCGACTGGGCGATCTACGGGCATCCGCTTGGGCCGGCACAGGCCGCCGGCATGGTACTGATCGCAGTGGCGACGCTCGGTGTCCGGTTGGGCTGGCGGTTTCCGCGACGGCGTGTCTCGGCGGCCTGACGCGGATCACAGGGAAGCGTGTTCAGGGTTCCATGAAGCCGATGAAATCGTCGGGCGCGGCGCGTCCCATTTCTTCCTCCCAATGGCGGCGGCAGAGCGAGACATAGACGTCCTTGCCGATCGCCACCTGGTCGCCCTGGCGCGCAACCTTGCCGTCGGCGCCGAGACGCACGACCATCGTCGCCTTGCGGCCGCAGCGGCAGATGGTGCGCACCTCGCGCAGGTCGTCGGCGATCGCCAGCAGCGCACGCGAGCCAGAGAACAGCTTGCCCTGGAAATCGGTGCGCAGGCCGTAGCACATCACCGGAATGTTCAGCCGGTCGGCTATGCGGGCCAATTGCCAGACCTGCTCTTCCTCGAGGAACTGCGCCTCGTCGACGAAGACGCAATGCACCGTCGTGTGGTCGTGATGCTCGGCGACGCGGGCGAACAGGTCGTCGCCATCGCGAAACATCTCGGCTTCCGTCTCCAGCCCGATGCGCGACGAGATCAGGCCACTGTCGCCCTTGCGGTAGTGGCCGGCGACGAACAGCATCGTGGTCATGCCGCGCTCGCGATAATTGTACGATGCCTGCAGCAACATCGTCGTCTTGCCCGCATTCATCGTTGCGTAGTTGAAGTAGAGTTTGGCCATGCCGCTCTTTTAAGCCGAGTTGCCTCGGTGCGGGGAGGGGCCGCCGCGGCATTCCCCTGAAAAAGCCGGCTCGCTTTCGAAAAAGATGCCAAGCCTCTTAAAAAAACACTTGGCACGATAAAAGCGTCAACCGTGTCGCTGATTGGCCAGTCCGCGCCGTTGATCGTGATTGCCTTGGCGCTTGAATCCAAAACAGAATGGTGTTTGGCTGACGAAACAAGGCGGGCAGAGAAACCGTAACTACGCTTCGCCAAAGAATCACAATGGGAGACTGTCTATGTCGCGTATGAATTCCTTCGTCGCCGGCCTCGGGCTGGCGGCTCTGTTGTCCACGAGCGCGGCCTTCGCCGGTGACGCCGAAAGCTGCAAGACCGTGCGTCTTTCCGATGTCGGCTGGACCGACATCCAGGCCACCACCGGGGTTGCCTCGGTGCTGCTCACCGCGCTCGGTTACGAGCCGAAGGTGATCCAGCTGTCGGTGCCGGTGACCATGGCTTCACTCAAGAACAAGGACCTCGACGTCTTCCTCGGCAACTGGATGCCGTCGATGACCAACGACATCAAGGACTACACCGCCGATGGTTCGGTCGAGACCATCAGCACGAACCTGACCGGTGCCGGCTACGGCATCGTCGTGCCGACCTATGTCGCGGACGCCGGCGTCAAGTCGCTGACCGACCTTGGCAAGTTCAAGGACAAGTTCAACGGCAAGATTTACGGCATCGAGGCCGGCAATGACGGCAACCGCATCATCCTCGACATGATCAAGAACCCGAAGGACAACCTCGACGGCTTCGAACTGGTCGAATCCTCGGAGGCCGGCATGCTGACCCAGGCCGAGCAGTCGATGAAGAACAATGAGTGGATCGCCTTCCTCGGCTGGACGCCGCATCCGGTGATGGGCGCCATGAAGATCACCTATCTCGACGGCATGGGCGACAGCGGCTTCGGCGCCGCCACCGTGTTCACCAATGTGCGCAAGGGCTACACCACCGAATGCCCGAATGCCGGCAAGTTCATCGCCAACCTCAAGTTCAATCTGGACATGGAAGGCCAGATGATGGACGCGATCCTCAAGGGCGGCGACGCCCAGACGGTCGCCACCGACTGGCTGAAGAAGAATCCCGACGCGATTGCGCCCTGGATCGCCGGCGTGACCACCTTCGACGGCGGTGATGCGGCAGCGGCGATCAAGACCGCCCTCGGAAGCTGAGCCGACTTTGCATCCGGCATGACCGGATGAAGATGGGCAGCCGTTTAACAAAGGGCTGCCCTTTTTCACATCCTGTGACAAGATGACGTTGCGACAGCACGGGGCCGAAAGCAGAGCTCCGGTGGAAGAGGGGTGAGATGGATCCGATTTCCAAATTCATGGTCGATCACAAGATCCCGATCGGGGCCTGGGGAAAGTCCTTTTTCGGTTTCCTGACCGACAATTTCGACACCATCTTCAGAGCCTTTTCCAACGGCCTGAATTTCATCCTCGACGGGCTGGTCGACCTCCTGCTGATGGTGCCGCCGGTGCTGCTGGCGCTGGTCATCGCCGTCATCGCCTGGCTGCTGCAGCGCTCGCGGCCGCTCGCCATCGGCGTCTTCCTTGGCCTGATCTTCATCATCAACCAGAACCTGTGGAAGCAGACGGTGCAGACGCTGGTGCTGGTCGTCGCCGCCGCCGCCATGGCCATGGCCATCGGCGTGCCGCTCGGCATCTGGGCGGCGCACAAGCCAAAGGTCTACCGCGTCATGCTGCCGGTGCTCGATCTGATGCAGACGCTGCCGACCTTCGTCTACCTGATCCCGGTGTTGACCCTGTTCGGTCTCGGTAACGCGCCCGGCCTCATCGTCACCATCATCTTCGTCATCCCGACCGCGGTCCGGCTCACGCATCTGGGCGTCGTCTCGGTGCCGAAGTCGATCATCGAGGCCGGCGAGGCGTTCGGCGCGACCAAAAGGCAGCTTCTGTGGAAGGTGGAACTGCCCTCGGCGCTGCCCACCATCATGGCGGGATTGACGCAGTCGATCATGCTGTCGCTGTCGATGGTGGTGTTCGCGGCCCTGATCGGCGCCGGCGGCCTGGGCACCGAAATCAACCGCGCGCTCGGCTCGCGTCGCATCGACCTCGGGCTTGAAGCGGGCCTGGCGATCGTCGTGCTCGCCATCGTGCTCGACCGAATGACCCGCATTGGCGTTGGAGGCAAGAAATGACCGTCGCCGTCGATTTCAAGAACGTCGATATCGTCTTCGGCGCCGACCAGGCCGGTTCGCTGGCGATGATCGACAAGGGCGCCACGCGCGCCGAAATCCTCGAAAAGACCGGCAATGTGCTGGGCTGCGCCGACGCCAGCCTGACGGTGCATGAGGGCGAAATCTCGGTGCTGATGGGCCTGTCGGGCTCCGGCAAGTCGACGCTGCTCAGGGCCGTCAACCGGCTCAACGTGGTGTCGCGCGGCCAGGTTCTAGTCAAGGACGGCGACAAGATTGTCGACGTGGTCACCTGCGACGAGCCGACCTTGCGGCGCCTACGCCAGAAGCAGGTGGCGATGGTCTTCCAGCAGTTCGGCCTGCTGCCATGGCGCACGGTCGAGGAAAATGTCGGGCTTGGCCTCGAACTTGCCGGCGTGCCGGAAGCCGAGCGCAAGGAACGCGTGCACAAGCAGCTCAAGCTGGTCAATCTCGACCAGTGGTCGAAGAAATACGCGCATGAACTGTCGGGCGGCATGCAGCAGCGCGTCGGTCTCGCCCGCGCCTTCGCCACCGAGGCGCCGATCCTGCTGATGGACGAGCCGTTCTCGGCGCTCGACCCGCTGATCCGCACCAAGCTGCAGGACGAATTGCTGCAGCTGCAGGCCGAGTTGAAGAAGACCATCATCTTCGTCAGCCATGACCTCGAGGAGGCGCTGAAGATCGGCAGCCACATCACCATCATGGAGGGCGGGCGTATCGTCCAGACAGGCGCGCCGGAGGACATCGTGCTGCGGCCCGCCAACGACTATGTCCGCGACTTCATCGCCAATGTGAACCCGCTCTCGGTGCTTACCGCCTGGAACGTGATGCGCGACCGCCGCGACCTCGAAGAAGGCAAGGACGGCTGGGTGTGGCTCGACCGGCGCAAGACGACGCGCTTCAAGATCGACGAGCACGGGCTGGTGGCGGCGGCCGAGCGCGACGGCAAGCCGGCGGTGTGGGTATCTTGCGCCGATGTCGAGACCCAGTCGGAGGAAGCGGCGCAAGTCTTCTGGGCCACCCCCGGCACGTCGCTGAAAACCGTGATGCTGGCCATGCACCGCTCGCAGACCGCACCGGTAGCGCTGTTCGACGACCAATCGCGCTTCGTCGGCGCCATTGGTATCAGGGATGTGCTGAGCGCGGTGCTGCGTCGGTAGGCGCCTCGCAATCTCCTGTTTGACGCAATCCCGCGTCAGGCCGCCAGCGGCAGGCGCAGCTCCGTCAGCAATCCGCCGTCCGGATGATTGGACAGGCGGATCTCGCCGCCGGCGGCGCGCGCGATGTTGCGGGCGATGGTGAGGCCCAGCCCGAGGCCGCCGGTCTGGCGGTTGCGGGACTGTTCGAGGCGCACGAAGGAGCCGAACACGGCATCGATCTGGGCCTGCGGTATCCCCGGTCCTTCGTCGCGGATGGTCAGCGTGATCGTGCCGTCCGAGCGGTGCAGGCTGAGATGCGCCTTCTTGCCGTAGGTGACGGCATTCTGCACCAGATTGGTGACGCAGCGCCTGAGCGCCACAGGGCGCGCGATACAGATCAGGCCGCGCGAACGGGTGTCGTCATTGTCGAACGAGACCTCCGGATAGGGGTCGGCGATCGATTCCACGAGCGACCAGAAGTCGATGCGCTCGGGCTTTTCCTCGTTCACCTCGAAGGTGGCGAAGTCGATCACCGAACTGGCGATGCTCTCGACATCGGCAAGATCGTGCGCCAGCGCCTCGCGAACCGCCGATTTGCGCAGCAATTCCAGCCGCAGCCGCATGCGCGTCATCGGCGTGCGCAGGTCGTGCGCCAGTGCGGCGGCAAGATGCTCGCGGTCCTCGACATATTCGCGCAGCCTGGCCTGCATGGCGTTGATTGCTCTCGCGGCAGCCTGAACCTCGCGGCTCCCGCTTTCGGCGATCGGCGGGCTCTTCAGGTCCTTGCCGATCCTGTTCACGGCGGTTTCCATCATCCGGTAGGGCGCCGTCAGCCGGCGCAGCGACCAGATCGACATGATCACCACCAGCCCGGCGATCAGCGCATAGAGCGGCAGGCTGTCGAAGCTCAGGATCGGGCCAATCGGCGTGATCGGCTCGGTGAAGTTCAGCCACTGGCCGTCGGCGAAGCGCAAGGAGGCCGTCAGCTTGTCGCTCTGGGCGAAATCGGCGGCGAGCACCAGAAGGTCGCGCTCCACCTGGCCGATATCGGGGCCGGATGCGGTGCCGCTGGCGTCGTCGGCCTCGCGCGTCGCCGGGTCCCGCCGCACGCGCGCGTCGGTGACGCCGAACTTCGACAGCCGGCCAACGAGGATGTCCTCCAGTTCGGCCAGTTCGTCGTCGCCGGCGATCGAGGAGGTGACGGCGGGCGTGTCCGAGACGGTAAGGGCGTAAGTCGAGTTGAACAGGCCTGCCGCGGTCGCCTTGCGCTCCTCGGGCGTGGCGCCGCTCATCAGCTGCACAAGCGAGAAGGCGCGGTCGTTGAGGCGGTAGAGGTCGACCACGTCGTTGGCGGCGGCGCGGTCGCGCGACACGATATAGAGGGTCGCAACCTGACTGATCAGAAGGCCGGCAATGACAATAAGCAGCACCCAGGCAGGCAAGGTCCGCGGCAGGAGACGTCTCATTCGGAGGTCGTCTCGGGCAGGAACTGGTAGCCGCCGCTGCGCACCGTCAGGATCAGCTTGGGCGTTTTGGGGTCATCTTCCATCTTGCGCCGCAGCCGGCTGACGAGGATGTCGATGCTGCGGTCGAAGGAATAGTCGCTGTCGCCACCGGACAGCTCGATGAGCTGGTCGCGGGTCAGCACGCGCTGGGCGCTCTTGACGAAGGTCTGCAGCAGGTTGAATTCGGCCATGGTCAGCTCGACCCTGACATCGTCGGGCGCGGTCAGCCGTCGCCGCGAACAGTCCATCGTCCAGCCGGCGAAACGATAGATCTGCTTGGTCGCGGCGCGTTTCGGCTCGGCGGCGCCATTACGCCGCAGCACGGCACGGATCCGGGCCAGGAGTTCGCGCGGATCGAAGGGCTTGGGCACATAGTCGTCGGCGCCCATCTCCAGGCCGACCACGCGGTCGGTGGTCTCGGTGACGGCGGTCAGCATGATGATCGGCGTCGTGTACTGGGCGCGCAGGTCGCGACACAATTCCAGCCCGCTCTTGCCGGGCAGCATCACGTCGAGCACGATGAGGTCCACCTGCGAGCGGCGCAGGATGGTCTCCATCTCGGTGCCGTCGGCGGCAACCGAAGTGTGCAGGCCCCGCTTCTGGAAGAACTCCTGAAGCAGGTCGCGGATGCCCTTGTCGTCGTCGACGATCAGTATGTGTGCGTCGGATTTCACGAGGTACCCTGTCCCGGTTGCCGGCCAAGCCATTCCTGGCAGGTGAGCCACACGATAGAATTCGGGCCATATGTTGGCCAGTGCCTTGGATTTCAAGGGAGAACGAATTCCGCCTTCTCCACATGGAAAGCGGTGGGGTCCCGGCAGACACAATCCAGAAACAAAATTCTACAATCGGGAAAAACTCCTGAAAAGGTAAGGCGGCATAACGGTGCCGTGGCGGTCAGGTTATCGGCTGCGACGCTAATCTCCGGGTTTACGGAAAAACCGATGCCAAGGTTGTCGATCAGTTTGTTGGGTGCGTTGCTGGGTCTTGGCCTGGTCACTGCCGCTGTTGGACAATCGGACGCAAAGGCGCCGCTCACCCGGAGCGAACGGTGCGCCAATCTCAGCCACCAATTTGATGAAGCCCTCGAAACCCACGCCACGGCAACGCAGGTCACCGCGGCAAAGGCACTTCAGAGAAAGGGCAACCGGTACTGCGCCGCCAAGAAACAGGCACAGGGCATCCGGATGCTCGCCAATGCTTTGAAGCTGCTTGGAGTGGCACCGAACGACCCGGTCCAGTGACACTCAGAATCGACCCGCATAAAAAGGAAATGAAGCCATGAAAAAGTCCATCCTGTCCGCCACCGGTCTCGCCGTTGCCCTGGCTTTCGCGATGCCCGCTCTCGGCAACGCCGCTGCCACCACGACCGCTGCTCCGGCTGCCTCGACCACGACGACCACCACCGCTCCGGCTGCTGACGCCACCGCCAAGCCCCCGGTGAAGAAGGTCGTCAAGAAGGTCAAGCACAAGAAGGCTCCTGCCAAGAAGACCGTGAAGAAGGCCAAGGACAAGGCTGCTCCGAAGGCCTGATCCGGGTCCGACGACACTTTCCTATCAAGGCCGCTCCAGCCGCACTGGCTGGGGCGGCCTTCTGCCAGGTACCCGATCGAGCGGCTGAGCACCGGCGGCCCACGGCCAGCAATCTCGATCTGACTTAACCCGTTTTCAACGCCGGCCGTGTAGGACAATCCGCATGAAGAAGCGGCTTTCGTCCATTTTGCGTTCAATGGTGATTGGCGGCCTGGTTGCCACCGGTGTCGCCAGGGCGCTGATTCTGCTCACCGCGAGCCCCGTGCCCGATCCTGCCAGTGGCCGCACCGAGCCCTCGCTGTTCGCGCCGATAATCTCCAGCAACTGGGACTACATCACACCTGTCCAGGCGTGGCTGCTGATCGTGCTTCTTACCGTGACGCTGGTCTGCGTCGCCGGATGGCCGATCGCGGCCTGGATGGAACGCCGGGCGGACGCCGGCGCAAACCGCCGCGTCTTCGGCCGCCAGGGCCGTTGAACCGCGGCCGACAATCTCCCACATGATTGTGAATGACCGGGCCCGCCCGCCGGCGGTCCCGCACGCCAATCAAAATGGACGATCGCTGCCGCCCGTGGCAAAATACGCGGCGAAGCCAGATCGCGAGACTGTCGGTTCCGATGCCAGAGATCACCACAAAACCGCGCGTCCAGGTCAAGCCGCAAACCGAACGGCCAAAGCTCTACAAGGTCATCCTCATCAATGACGATTTCACACCGCGCGAATTCGTGGTGACGGTGCTGAAGGGCGAATTCAAGCTCAGCGAAGACCAGGCGCACCGAATCATGATCACCGCGCACCGGCGCGGTGTCTGCGTGGTCGCGGTGTTTACCAAGGATGTCGCCGAGACCAAGGCGACGCGGGCCACCGATGCAGGCAAGGCCAAGGGCTATCCCCTGATGTTCACGACGGAGCCGGAAGAGTGAGGAGGAGGGGTTCTTCCCTTCTCCCCTTGTGGGGTGAGAAGCGGTCCGCGCAGCGGACGAAAAGCCAATTGCTTGGCTTTTCGAGTTTCGAACGCCCTGAGCCTGCGAAGGGCCAGGTGGTGGCCGATCCACCTGCCGGGTCCCCGCTGCTTCGCAGCGTCCCGGCGTTCGCCGGCCTTTCATCGTGCCACTGGCACGATGAATTCGCTTCGCGAACCGGCTGCTCACCCCACAAGGGGAGAAGGAAAAAGGCGCCGCTACCGTCCCTCGCGGTACCACATCGAGCCCATCGCCAGGAGCAGCAGGCCGAGGCCGAGGAAGCCGCCGAACAGGGGCACGCGCGAGACGGCCTTCAGGACGCTATCGTCGGTGGTGCGCAGGCCGATCCAGTCGCTGCCGGAGGCATCGCCGGCCGAGCGCACCGGCACGATGGAAGGTAGGGTCACGCCGTCGCCGGGGGCCGTGGACGAGGCCAGCCGGCGCACGCTGCCGCCAGTGGCTTCAGCCGGCGCCTTCAGCCGGTCCTCGGTGGAGATGACGTCAGCGAATTCCGGGGCGTTGACCGGTCCGACATGGGCAAGCGCGGTGAGATCGCCATTGGCGACCTGGAACAGGCCAATCTCATTGGTCTGGACGCTGCCAAGGAAGACACCGGGCTCGGATTTGTCGAGCTTGACGGTCACGGTCTTGCCGGAGGGCGTGATGATCTGCGCGGGGCCGGGATCGTCGGCCATCGTCTGGCGGCGGATCTCCAGCACCATGCCGCGTCCCTCGGCGGTCAGCCGCTCTTCCTCGAGCTCGGGTTCCTTCATCAGCCAGTGGGCGATGCGCCGGTAGAGCTGGACATGCGGGCCGCCGCCCTCGAAGCCGCGCGCCCACAGCCAGCCCTGGTCGGACAACAGCATGCCGACGCGGCCTTCGCCCTTGCGGTCGAGCAGGAGCAGGGGCCGGTTGTCGGCGCCCTTCATCACCACTTCGCCTTGCGGATTCTGTACGCCGATGGTGCGGAACCAGCGGCTCCAATGCGGCGGCTCGGTGGCCGAACCGTCGAGGCCGCGCGTCACCGGATGACGCTGGCCAAGGTCGGTCAGGCGCGGATAGAACGCTTTTTCGACCACCTCGCCGGTCGGCATGGCGGGCAGGGCCGACATCAGCGGGGTGCGCGCGATCGAAGCCTCGCCGGCATATTCGGGGCCGGCGGCGATCAACAGGGCGCCGCCCTTTTCGACATATTCGGAGATGTAGTCGTAATAGAGGATCGGCAGCACGTCGCGGTGTTGGTAGCGGTCGAAGATGATGAGGTCGAAATCCTTGATCTTCTCGACAAACAGCTCGCGGGTCGGGAAGGCGATCAGCGACAATTCGTTGATCGGCGTGCCGTCCTGCTTCTCCGGCGGCCGCAGAATGGTGAAGTGGACGAGATCGACCGAGGCGTCGGATTTCAACAGGTTGCGCCAGGTGCGCTCGCCGGCATGCGGCTCGCCGGAAACCAGCAGCACGCGCAAATTCTCGCGGATGCCGTCGACCAGCGCGATGGCGCGGTTGTTGGTGTCGGTGAGTTCGCCCGGTTCGCGGTCGATGGCGAGTTCGATGATGTTGCGGCCGGCGCCCGGAATGGTCACCTGGAGCGGCATGGTCTGGCCGACAGTGGCATGCTCGACGGCGACCTGCTCGCCATTGACGGAAACGCGCACATCGACCGGGCCGGCCTCGTTTTCCGTCGAGATGACGCGGTAGGTCATGTCGAGCGGCTTGCCGACAAGGCCGAAGCGCGGTGCGTTCTCGAAGCGGATGCGGCGGTCCTTTTCGTGGTCGTTGCCGGTGATCAGCGCGTGCAGCGGGGCGTTGAAATCGGGCGTGCCTGACGGCGCGTCATGCACCTCGCCATCGGTGATCATGATGGCGCCGCCGATGCGCGAGGGCGGCACGTCGCGGAAGGCGCCTTCCAGCGCGCCGAACAGCCGGGTTTCGGTGCGCTCCTCGGCGGCATCGGACTTGCCGGCCTCGACGACGCGGACGTCGAACTGCTTGAAGCGGCCAAGACGCTGCTGCAGCCCGGCCAGCGCCTCATCGGTCTGCCTGGTGCGGTCGCCGATGTCCTGGCTCTGGCTGCGGTCGACGATCAGCGCAACGACGCTCTTCAGCGGCTCGCGCTCCTCATTGAGGAACACCGGGTTGAACAAAGCGGCAGCAAGCGCCAGCAGGGCGACGAAGCGCAGGACGCCGCCGCGCTGGCGAAACCACAGGCCGACGAGCGCAAGCAGTGCCAGAGGCACCAGCACCAAGGCGAGCAGCAGCCAGGAGATCAGCGGTTCGAGGGAGATGGACCAGTTCATCCGCTATTGCCCCAATCGTTCGAGCAATATGGGCACATGCACCTGGTCGGATTTGTAGTTGCCGGTCAGCATGTACATCATGATGTTGACGCCGGCGCGCAGCGCGTAGATGCGCTGCATCGGATCGGCCGGCACGGTCGGCAGCAGAGGGTCGCCGTTCTCGTCGACCGCCCAGGCGCCGGCGAAATCATTGGCGGTGATCATGATCGGCGAGACGCCGTCGCCGGTGCGCACCGGCCGGTTATCGGCGTTGCTGGCGTCGAGCGATGCCTCGACCCAGAGCGGGCTGCCGGCGAAGCGGCCGGGAAATTCGGGCAGGATGAAGAAGGACTTGGTCAGCACGTGGTCCGACGGCACCGGCTCCAGCGGCGGCACGTTGAGGTTGCCGAGGATGTCGCGCAGCCGCTCGGTCGCCGGGCTGGTGGAATCGGCGCCGATGCCGTTGGCGAACTGGTCGCGCGTGTCGAACAGCACCGTGCCACCTTGCTGCATATAGGCATCGATGCGGGCGATCGCGGCCTGGCTCGGCATCGGTGCCGCCGGATCGATCGGCCAGTAGATCAGCGGATAGAAGGATAGCTCGTCCTTCGAAATATCGACGCCGGCCGGCGCGCCCGGTTCGAGCGCGGTCTTCTCGATCAGGAAGCGCGTCAGGCCCTCGAGCCCGGCGCGGCTGATCGAATCGACGCCCGGCACGCCAGTCAGCACATAGGCGATGCGGGTCTTCGAGATCGCCGCGATCGCTGCCTCGTCGCCCGGCTTGGCATCGTCGGCGCGGGCGTAATCGACATGGCCGAACAGCGTGCCAAGGGCAATCAGGACTGCCGCGGTGGTGGCAACGGCACCGGCACGGCGCGGCCGGCGTGAAAACAGGCCGCCCATCCAGAATACCGCCAGCGTGTCGAGCAGCATCAGCACCAGTGCGGCGGCGACCAGTGCGCCTTTCAGGTTGCGGGATTCGTCGAAAGCATACTGGATCGTGGTGACCGGAACGGCGACTTGCGGGCGCGCCAATGGCTCGAACGTGGTTGCGGCATCAAGCAGATTGTGGGCGAAGACGCCGGTCTCGGAACCATAGAGGCCGGGCGGGTTCTCGAAGGTCACCGGCAGCGGGCCGGCTCCCGGCACCAGCGGCCGCGCATCCGGCGTCGGCGGCACCAGCGAGCCGTCGGCCGCGATCATGCGGTAGGGGGCCAGCGAGGTGGCGGCGGCTTCGGCATTGGCGATCGCCGCGCCCTGGTTGCGCGACAGCTGGACGATGCGGCGCAGCATCTCGACGAAGCTGCCCGAGATCGGCAGGTTCGACCATGTCGCCTCGGGCGTGACGTGGAACAGCACCAGCGTGCCCTTACCTTTCTTCAGCCCGGTGACCAGCGGTGTGCCATCGGCGAGCGCCGCCCAGGTGCGCTCGACGATGTCGGGTGTCGGCTCGGCCAGCACCTGCCTGCTCACGGTGACCTCGGTGGGCGGCGCCAGATCGGCGAAGGGGCCGGCCTTGGGGAATTCGGTGACCGGCTGCGGCGACGTCCATGACAGCGCGCCGCCGAGCGAACGCTCGCCGATGCGCAGGCGAACCGGCAGCAAATCGTCATCATTGCCGGCGGCCGCCAGCCGCGAGCCGGCGAAACGCACGAGCGTGCCGCCATTGTCGACCCAGTCGACCAGCCTTTGCCGGACCTGTGCGGGAATGGTGCCGATGTCGGCCATGATGATCATCGCCGGCTTCTGGTCGAGGATCTGCGGAATGGCGTCGGCGAGATCGGCACTGGAGGGTTCGACCAGGTCGGCGAAAGGCTGCAGCGCGCGCCTGATGTAGTAGAGCGGCGACAGAAGCGGCTGCGCCTGGTCTGCCTCGGCCTGCGACAGCAGCCCGACACGGCGGCGCTTGGAGCTTTCGTCGAGCACGCGCACCGCACCCGCCTGGCGCTCGCCGTCGAGCGCGATCGAGGCGAAATCATTGCGCAGCTCGAAAGGCACGGCCATGGTGCCGGTGGCGGTGGCTTCGCCGGGCGCGAAGGTCAGCGTCGCATCGGCGATGCGGCGGCCCTTGTCGTCGAAGGCGCCGGCGGTGACCTGCGCGGGGGCCGGGTCGCCCGGGGCGCGGATGGCGGTGAGGGCAAAGCCGTCGACCTGGTTGTCGGCGGCGGTCAGGCCGGTCAGCGAAAGCCGGTCGGCGGTTGCCCAGACGATGCGGGCGGCATTTTTCGACAACAGCGTGTTGAAGGCGGCCTCGTCGCCCTTGGCCGCCAGGCCGTCGGCGAGCACGGCGACGCTGGCGCCGGGCAGGCCCTCCAGAACGCCGGCGACGCGGGCATAGACGGCGGGCCGATCGGTCGGGATTGGCCGCGGCTTGGCGGCGCGCAGGCGGTCGAGTGCGGCGGCGGCATCGAAGGGGCCGATCTCCGCATTGGCCTTTTCGGCGGTGAAGGCGATGATGACCGGCACACCGTTCGAGCCGGCGTCGGCGATCAGCCGTTCGGCGGTGGCGACGCGCTTGTTCCAGTCGGCGGCACTGGCCCAGTCATTGTCGATGACCAGCGCAAGGGCTGCACCCTCGGCCGGCAACTTCTCGCGCGGGTTGAAGACCGGTTCGGCCAATGCCGCGACGATGAGCGCGGCCATCAGCAGCCTGAGCAACGTCAGCCACCATGGGCTCTGCTGCGGCGTCTCCTCGCGCTTCAGCACCCGCGCCAGGATCTTCAGCGGCGGGAAGATCTCGCTCTGCGGCTTGGGCGGCGTCAGCCTGAGCAGCCACCATATCACCGGCAATGCCAGCAGGCCCCACAGCACCATCGGAGCGCCAAAGGAGAGCGGCAGCCAACTCATGCGACAGCCTTCCCCGGCTGACCACTGCCTGCGTTCAGCCCGGTAAAGGAGCCATCGGCGGTCATCGCCATGTGCAGGCGCACCAGTGCGTCGGACGCCAGCCGATCGGTGTGGTTGACGGTGAAACTCCAGCCGAGCCGCTTGCACCAGCCGGCCAATTCCGCGCGGCGGGCGGTGTAGAGCAGGCGATACTCGTCGCCGAGCATTTCGGCACGCCCGGCGGTCAGTTTTTCGCCGGTCTCGGGATCGGTGAACTCGGTGCGGCCGGCATAGGGGAAGGTTTCCTCGGCCGGGT
Organism: Mesorhizobium sp. 113-3-9; assembly: GCF_016756515.1. Taxonomy (NCBI): domain Bacteria; kingdom Pseudomonadati; phylum Pseudomonadota; class Alphaproteobacteria; order Hyphomicrobiales; family Phyllobacteriaceae; genus Mesorhizobium; species Mesorhizobium sp. 113-3-9. The sequence goes on from NZ_AP023246.1 coordinate 2,488,864, forward strand.
CGGCGACCTCGATCAGATGCGCGCGCACGCCGTGGCGGGCAAGCACGTCGAGCCATTCCATCGTCTCTTCGACCGGATCCAGGAAGTCGCTGGCGATGACGATGTCGCAGAACCGCCTGATGTCCGACAGATCAGGCTTGGCCGGCAGGTCACCGGCATGCATCAACTGGGCGGCTATGCGCTCGGCGCCGTTGCGGGCCGTGAATGGATCGGTCAGTCCCGGCCAGGCGATGCGCTCGCCGCTGCGCGACAACAACTCGGCCATGGCCAGCGCCAGCACCAACGCGCGCGACTGCTTGGAAACGCTGGCACCGGTCGACTTGTAGAGCATGGACGGCGAGGGATCTGCCCACAGCCACACCGTATGGGCGGCTTCCCATTCGCGGTCGCGCACATAGGTGTGGTCGTCGCGCGCCGAGCGGCGCCAGTCGATGCGCGAGGAATCGCCCTCGACATAGGGCCGGAACTGCCAGAAATTCTCGCCGATGCCGCGCTTGCGGCGGCCATGCCAGCCGGCGATCACGGTGTTGACGATGCGGCGCGCCTCGACCAGCAGGTCGGGCACAAGCGAAGCCCGCAACCGGCCACGGGCGAGCGCGTCGCGCGTCGCTGCCGGAGCCTGGACCTCGCCGATACGCGTCATCAAATCCCTTTCACAAGCTTCGCCACGACATCGCGCACGCTGGTGCCCTCGGCGCGGGCGGCGAAGGTCAGTGCCATACGATGCTGCAGCACCGGCTCGGCCAGGGCTCGCACATCGTCGATCGAAGGCGCCAGCCGCCCATCGTAGAGCGCGCGGGCGCGCGTGCACAACATCAGTGCCTGGCTGGCGCGCGGGCCGGGGCCCCAGGCGACATGCTTGTCGGTCTCGGCATTGCCCTGGCCCGGACGCGCCGAGCGCACCAGGGTAAGGATCGCCTCGACGACGCTTTCGGGCACCGGCATGCGGCGGATCAGCGTCTGGATCTCCTTCAGCCGTGCCGGCTGCAGCACGTTCTGGGCCTTCGCGTCCTCGATGCCGGTGGTTTCCAGGAGGATGCGGCGTTCGGCCTCGATTTCGGGATAGAGGATGTCGACCTGCATCAGGAAGCGGTCGAGCTGGGCTTCGGGCAGCGGATAGGTGCCTTCCTGCTCCAGCGGATTCTGCGTCGCCAGCACGTGAAAGGGCGCGGGCAGATCGTAGCGGGCGCCGGCGATGGTGACGTGATATTCCTGCATGGCCTGCAGCAGTGCCGACTGCGTGCGTGGCGAGGCGCGGTTGATCTCGTCGGCCATCAGCAACTGGGCGAAGATCGGCCCTGAGATGAAGCGGAAGGAGCGCTTGCCGGTCTCGTCCTGCTCCATCACCTCGGAGCCGAGAATGTCCGATGGCATCAGGTCGGGCGTGAACTGGATGCGGCGCGAATCGAGGCCGAGCACGACGCCCAGCGTCTCGACCAGCTTGGTCTTGGCAAGGCCCGGCACACCGACCAGCAGCGCGTGGCCGCCGGCCAGCAGCGCCACCAGAGTGCGCTCGACGACGTTCTCCTGGCCGAAGATCACCCGGCCGACCCCGTCGCGGATCCTGGAAATGTCAGCCAGCGCCTTCTCGGCCTCAGCGATCATGTCCGTTTCGCTGATCGGGCTTTCCTTGACCATCACGCTCATGTCGTATCGATCCCTTTGGTTGGAAATACCGGCCCGCACCATATCATAGGTTGCCGCGATTCGGCCTCGCGTAGCGCCTATGGTCGAACTTAAATCACAGACTTAGGCTGACAAGCGGAACAACAGTGACTATTTCGTGACGATGACGGAACACGACGAACATCGCCAACAAAGCCTTACGCAGGCAACCGAGGCACGCGGCCTGGAGGCGCTGATCTCGCGCGCGGCGCGGGCCGGCAAGGGCGCGGCCCCCGTCGAACGCTGGAATCCCGACTTTTGCGGCGATCTCGACATGGAGATCAAGGCCGACGGGACCTGGTTCTACCTGGGAACGCCGATCGGCCGCATGCCGCTGGTGCAGCTTTTCTCCTCGGTGCTGCGCAAGGACGCGGACGGCAGGACCTATCTGGTGACGCCGGTGGAAAAAGTCGGCATCCGCGTGGCCGACGCGCCGTTCATCGCCGTCGAACTGGATGTTTCGGGCAGCGGCGAGGAACAGGTCATCACCTTCCGCACCAATGTCGGCGACGTGGTCGAGGCCGGACCGGAGCGGCCGCTGCGCTTCGTCGACGAGAACGAGACCGGCGGCCTGAAGCCCTATGTGCTGGTACGCGGCCGGCTGGAAGCGCTGGTGGCGCGGCCTGTCATGTACGAACTGGTCGGGCATGGCGAGGAGATCGAGGTCGGCGGCGAGACCATGTTCGCGGTCCGCTCGAAGGGCGCCGTGTTTCCAATCATGCCGGCTGGCCAGCTGAAGCGGCTGAGCGCATGATGGACCAGGTGTCACCGGCGCCGTTTTCATCGGCGGATTTCCGCGCGCGCTTTGCCGCGCAGCCGCAAGCGCATGCCGGTGACGACTATGGCGACCATCGCTTCAATCCTGGCCATCCGCGCCTCAACCAGGGCAAGGCGCTGCGCAATGCGGCGGTGCTGATCCCGGTGGTCGATCATGATGGTGAGGCCACGGTTCTCCTGACCAAACGGGCCGAAAAGCTGCGCAGCCATTCGGGACAGGTGGCCTTTCCCGGCGGCACCATCGACCCGACCGACGCAAGCCCGGAAGCGGCGGCGCTGCGCGAGACCTTCGAGGAGATCGGGCTTGGCCGGGACCGCATCGAGATCATCGGCCGCATGCCGGACTATGTCGCCGGCAGCGGCTACAGGATCGCGCCGGTGCTCGGCATCGTCCGGCCCGGTTTCCAACTGACCTTGAACGCCGACGAGGTCGATGCCGCCTTCGAAGTGCCGTTGCACTTCCTGATGGACCCGTTGAACCACAAGCGCGACAGCCGCATGTGGAACGATCTCGAATGGTTCTTCTACGACATGCCCTATGGCGACCGGCGCATCTGGGGCGTCACCGCCGGCATCATCCGTACGCTCTATGAAAGGCTTTATGCGTGAGTGTTTCGATCGCGGGCAGGGCCGACTGGCTCACCGACAAGCATTTGCAGCGCCTGCTTGCCGCCCTGGCTGAAGGCGGCGAGGAGGCGCGTGTCGCCGGTGGCGCCGTGCGCAACACGCTGATGGGCCAACCGGTCGCCGACGTCGACATCGCCACCACCTGTTTGCCCGAGGAAACCATCCGCCGCGCCGGGGCGGAAGGTTTCAAGCCGGTGCCAACCGGCATCGAGCACGGTACGATCACCGTCGTCGCCGGCGGCAAGCCCTATGAAGTCACCACCTTGCGCGCCGATGTAGAGACCGACGGCCGCCGCGCCAAGGTGTCGTTCGGACGCGACTGGAAGCTGGACGCAGAGCGGCGCGACTTCACCATAAACGCGCTCTATGCCGATGCCGATGGCTCGGTCGTCGACCTGGTCGGCGGCATCGCCGACATCGAGGCGCGCCTTCTTCGCTTCATCGGTGATCCGGAGGCGCGCATCCGTGAGGATTATCTGCGCATCCTGCGTTTCTTCCGCTTTTTCGCCTGGTATGGCGAGGGCCGGCCGGACGCCGAAGGGCTGAAGGCCTGCGCCCGGCTGAAGGAGGGTTTGGTCCAGCTTTCGGCGGAGCGCGTCTGGTCCGAGCTGAAGAAGCTCTTGTCGGCACCTGACCCGTCGCGGGCGCTGCTGTGGATGCGGCAGGCAAGTGTGCTGACCACCGCGCTGCCGGAAAGCGAGAAATGGGGCATCGATGCCATCCATGGGCTGACCAAGGCCGAAAAGGATCTCGGCTGGGCGGCGGATCCGCTGCTGCGGCTGGAGGCGATCGTGCCGCCGGATGCCGCGCGCATGCAAACGCTTGCCGAGCGGCTTCGGTTTTCGACTGATGAAGCACACCGCCTGCGCTATTGGGCACTCACCACCGCCGTCGAACCGAAGATCACCGAGGGCGAACTGGCCAAGCGGCTCTATCGCGGCGACCGCAAAGGGTTTGTCGATCGCCTGCGGCTGTCGCTTGCGGCGGCGCGGGTGCGCGCTGTCGAGAACAATGACGCGCTGCTGGAGGCCGGCGGCTTTTCGCGCCTGCTGGCCTTCGCGCTCAGATGGGAAAAGCCGGTGTTTCCGCTGAAAGGCGCCGATCTGACGGCGCTCGGCGCGACCCCTGGACCGAAGCTGGGCGAAATCCTCAAGAACCTCGAGGCGGAATGGATCGACGCCGGATTTGCACCGGATCGCGGCGCGCTGCTCGAACGCGCCGCGCAAGCCCTGAACGCCGGATAGGATATTAGAGCACTTTACCGTTTCACGGAAACGGCGAACCGCTCTAACCCCTTGTTTTGACGCAATTCCCAAGGGCAAGCGCTACGCGCTTGTCCCGGGAAAACCGCTCACATTTTCCTGGAATTGCTCTAGCAGCGATTCCTCGGGGAATGCTTCAAGTCAGGCTGCGTCGCGGACTTTTTCGATGCGCGAGCGGATCGCCTCGATCATCGTTTCGCGGATAACAGTCTCGCCATGCGTCTCGCGCATATGCTCGACGGCACGGCGCATCACTTCGGCTTCCTCGTCGGCACGGGTGTGCCAGTCACAGCCGGGAACGAGCGACCCGCAGTGGAATTGCTTCATCGGATTTCTCCTTTTTCCTCCGTGGAGCCGGTCAAGGCTCCACCACTCTTTGGCCCACGGTCGATTACAAGGTGAGGCCTTTGGACCATGAGCGGGGCAAAGACGATAACACGGAAGCGGCGGTCTGGTTGCATCAAAGCTCCGTGCGCCTTGCGCTTACCTGACATTTACGGCCAGCGGACCTCAGGCGGCAGGCTGGACAGGATCGAGGCGACATTGCCGCCGGTTTTCAGGCCGAAGATGGTGCCGCGGTCGTAAAGCAGGTTGAATTCGACGTAGCGGCCACGGCGGATGAGCTGTTCGTCGCGGTCGCCGTCGGTCCAGTTCTCGTTGAAGTTGGCGCGCACGAGGTGGCCATAGACGACAAGGAAGGAGCGCCCGACATCCTGGACGAAGTTGAAGTCGGCATTCCAGCCGCCTTTCTCCTCGCCCGAATGCAGCCAGTCAAAGAAGATGCCGCCGGTGCCGCGCGGCTCGTTACGGTGGGCTAAGAAGAAGTACTCGTCGCACCAGGTCTTGAATTTCGGATGGTCGGCGACACCGGCGTTCTTCTCGCACGCGAACTGCATGGCGCGGTGGAAGGCGACGGTATCGGGATCGTCCTGGGTGCGGCGGCGGTCGAGCACAGGGGTCAGGTCGGCGCCGCCGCCGAACCATTGGCGCGAGGTCACCACCATGCGTGTGTTCATGTGCACGGCCGGCACGTTGGGATTCCAGGGGTGCGCGATCAGCGAAATGCCGGACGCCCAGAAGCGCGGGTCTTCCTCGGCACCGGGCATCTGCTTCCTGAATTCAGGCGAGAACTCGCCATAAACGGTCGAGGTGTGGACGCCGACCTTCTCGAAGACGCGGCCATGCATCATCGACATGGTGCCGCCGCCGCCCTTGCCCTGGTCACGCTCCCAGGGCGTCTTCTCGAAACGGCCCGGGGACCATGAGGCCAGTGGACCCTGGAGATCCTGCTCGATCTGCTCGAAGGCGCCGCAGATGCGTTCGCGCAGCGCCTCGAACCACAAGCGGGCCTTCATCTTCTTTTCTTCGATGTCGGCGGGCAGGCCGGCAGGTATTTCGGGTCGTTCCAAGTGCCGTCTCCGATTGCGGGGCGGTGAGTCGACAAAAGACTCGTCTTTTCCGGGCGCGATCCCTAATCTCTTGAGGAACAGGGTCAAGTCCCGCTGCGGCGCCGCGCGTCTATTGGACGCGCAGGGAAGGCTGCGGGACTTTAGTTTTGCGCGTGATCCTTTCCGAAACCTGGCTTCGGATCATGCGCTGCGGTGCAAGGAGTTTTTTCGTGCGCACCCCGGCTAGACCGCCGCTGGATGGCTTGAAGAAAAGGCTCGATCAAAGCCGGGCCGAGCGCGCACGCATGCCGCGCGACGGTTTCCTGCGCGAGACCTTCGTCCTGCCGCGCTCGGATGCGCGGCTCAAGGCCAAGGAATGGTTCGAGCGCTTTCCCAAGCAAGCCTACTGGACCGAGATCGAAAGCTGGTTCGAGCGCCCGGGTGATTTGATCGAGTTCACCATCAGGCGGTTGCCGGCGGCGGATTGATTGCTGTCACGACGAGAACAGGTCGCGCAATCCTGGAGAATCCAAGATCAGGTTCTCGCCAAGCAGCCGCCCGAATTTCTCGAACCCCATGTTCCGCGCCTCCTCGAAACTCACTGAGGTGTACAGGGTTGGCATGCCGCCGGAGTCGACCCGGTAGATCGTGATCAGCTGCGTCCCTTCCTCTGCTTGAATCAGATGTCCCAGCACTCACCTACCTCCTTTGTCGGGCCGCATTCCACTCAGCGTGCCACCAGCCGTCTCGCGCCGGTGCCTTCCCTTGCCAGCCGGTCGCCCTTGTTCCTCAACGGGCATTTGTCGATAGACATGCAGCCGCAGCCGATACAGTCGGTCAGCCCGTCGCGCAGTTTCTTCAACTGAGCGATCTTGTGGTCGAGCCCATCGCGCCAGGCTGTTGAAAGCAGGCTCCAGTCGTCGCGCGTCGGCGTGCGGCCTTCCGGCAGTGATGCCAGTGCCTCGCCGATCTCGGCAAGCGAGATGCCGACCTCCTGGGCGATCCGGATGATCGCCACCCGCCGAAGCACATCGCGGCCGTAGCGCCGCTGGTTGCCCGACGTGCGATGGCTGCGGATCAGCCCGCGCGCTTCATAGAAATGCAGCGCCGATACCGCGACGCCGCTGCGCATGGCCACCTGGCCGACCGTCAATTCCGTTACTGGAGCCATTTCCGATTTTCCGCTTGACCTCAAGTTAAGTTGAGCTTGTAGCGAAGAAATGCTGATCGGGCAAATGACAGGAGAAGGCGATGTGCGCCTGGGTGAGAATGACCGGAGAAACCACTGTCGTCGGCGACGGCAAGGGCGTTGTCGATGGGCCACGGGTGCTATCCGAGCTGCCGGATGGCTTCGCCCGCCACCATGGCGACGGACAACGCGACGTTGATACTGCGCGCGGTGCCCTGCATGGGGATGGTCAGCCGCGCATCCGCCGCCTGATGGACAGGATCCGGCACGCCTGCGGATTCGCGGCCAAACAAGAGGATGTCGCCGTCGGCGAAGGTGAAGCCGGTATAGGCGGTCGTGGCTTTGGTCGACAACAGCACCAGCCGGTGCGCGCTGGCCTTGCGCCAATCCTCGAAGGCCTGCCAGTCGACATGGCGGGTCAGGGCAGCCATTTCGAGATAGTCCATGCCGGCGCGCTTGAGCGCCTTGTCGGAGAGCGGAAAGCCGGCCGGCTCGATGATGTCGACGCCGAGCCCGAGGCACGCGGCGAAGCGCAGGATTGTCCCGGTATTGCCGGCAATGTCAGGCTGGTAGAGCGCGATGCGGAGACGATTGTTCATTTCCGCGTCCTTCTAATAAGTGGCAGATCGGCCACAGGGGCCTCTCGGTTTTGGAAATTCCTGGACCTGCGGGTGGCCATATTTTGCGAAGTCGGGTATACGGCCAGCATTGTCAACCCGAACCGATGGAGGGGTAATTCATGATGACCATGCACATCCAGCGCCCCTCTCGTGGGCTTGTACGCCTGCCGGCGGTTTCGGTACGACGATTCTCCTGACTCTCTAAGACTTGATCGCACCGATTCCCGCCGAAACACCTTTTCGGCTCTCGAAGGAATCCTGCGATGTTTTTCAAAAAGTCAAAAGGGCTGAACGCCCAATCTGAACATGTCCAGACCGATGCCTGGCGTCGTGTCCGGACCGACGCAACCCATGCCTCCGGCCGAATGCCGGCGGAGGATGTTGCTTCGCCTTTTTATCTCTATTTTCACACGGAGGACGGACCGATGTTCGATCCCTACAGAATACCGGGCTCCAGGAGCCTGCATATCCACCGGCTGCCGACCTGGGCGCTGCTGATCGGCGACACCTATTCGTCGGCGGTTCATGCCGAAGTCCGCCGCCGCCCGCATCGCGGCATGCTGCCGGATGTCGATTTCTCGCGCGCGGTTCCCGATCCGAGCCGACCTTCGCTGGTGCGCCGGATCATCCGGCTGATCCGACCGGGTGCGAAAATCCGGCTTGTCGATACCGCGCCGTCAGGATCGGCAAACGAGCCTGTCGGCGAAAAGCCCGCGAACCCCTATATAGCGCGAAGCAGGGCCGACGGTCCGGGTGATTCCGGACCGTCGGCCCTCGGCGCCATGCGGGCCGGGGACTTCGTACGTCGCCAAGCCGCGTAAGCGGAAAACAGATTGGCCGCGTGAGCGGAAAACAGAATTTACAGGCATGACTTATGTTGTTGTTTAGCTGGTTTGAAAGAAGGCTCGATCCGTTCCCCGCTGCGGAACCGGTCGAGCCGCCCAAGACCCTGGTTGCCTTCTGCCTGCATTATACGCGCGGGGCATGGCCCTATATCCTCATCGATGCGGTGCTGGTGACGGCGATCGCCATCGCGGAAGTGTGGATGTTCGGCTTCCTTGGCCGCATCGTCGACTGGCTGTCGGGGCAGAATCGCGAAACCTTCCTGCAGACGGAGGGCTGGAAGCTCGCCGGCATGGCCTTCATCGTGCTGTTCGCGCTGCCGGGCACGGTGTGGCTGCATTCGCTGCTCAACCAGCAGACGCTGATGGGCAACTATCCCATGCGCATCCGCTGGCAGGTGCACCGCTACCTGCTCAAGCAGTCGATGAGCTTCTACCAGGACGAGTTCGCCGGCCGCATCGCCACCAAGCTGATGCAGACGGCACTCGCCGTGCGCGAATGCGTCATCAAGGTGATCGACGTCCTGAACTACGTCATCGTCTACTTCCTCGGCATGCTGTTCATCGTCGGGTCGGCGGACTGGCGGCTGGCCGCGCCGCTGGGCGTCTGGCTGGTCGGCTACATACTGTTGCTGCGCTTCTTCATTCCCCGGCTGGGCAAGGTCGGCGAGGAGCAGGCCAATGCGCGCTCGATCATGACCGGCCGCGTTGTCGACAGCTACTCCAACATCCAGACGGTCAAGCTGTTTTCCCATGCGCGCCGTGAGGCCACTTTCGCCAGGGAAGGCATGATGGGCTTCCTCGACACGGTCTACCGGTCGATGCGGCTGGTGACGGTGCTTTTCGGCACACTCTACATACTGAACGCGCTGCTGCTGTTCTCGGTCACCGTCATCTCGTTGTGGCTGTGGATGGGGCAAGTGGTGACGATCGGCGCGGTCGCCGTGGTCATCGGCCTGGTGCTCAGGATGTGGGGCATGTCGCAATGGATCATGTGGGAAATGTCGGGCCTGTTCGAGAACATAGGCACGGTGCATGACGGCATCGCCTCGATCTCGCTGCCGCGCCTTGTCGAGGACAGGCCGGATGCGAAGGAGATCGCCGTTTCCAAGGGTGAGATCCGTTTCGAGGATATCCGCTTCCACTACGGCAAGCAGAAAGGCGTCATCGAAAACCTGTCGCTGGCGGTGAAGTCCGGCGAGAAGGTCGGCATTGTCGGCCGCTCGGGCGCCGGCAAGTCGACGCTGGTCAATCTCTTGCTGCGCTTCTACGACCTGGAGGGCGGCCGGATCCTGATCGACGGCCAGGAGATCGCCGGTGTGAAACAGGATTCGCTGCGAGCCCAGATCGGCATGGTCACGCAGGACACCTCGCTTTTGCATCGTTCGGTGCGCGAGAACATCCTCTATGGCCGCCCCGACGCCACCGACGAGATGCTCGTCGAGGCGGCGCGGCGGGCAGAGGCTCTGGACTTCATCGGCGGACTTTCGGACCACAATGGCCGCAAGGGGTTTGACGCCTATGTCGGCGACCGTGGTGTCAAATTGTCCGGCGGCCAGCGGCAACGCATCGCCATCGCTCGCGTTATGTTGAAGGATGCACCGATACTTATCCTTGACGAGGCGACGTCGGCGCTGGATTCCGAGGCCGAAGCGGCCATCCAGGAGAATCTCTACAAGCTCATGCAGGGCAAGACCGTCATCGCGATCGCGCACCGGCTGTCGACCATCGCGGCGATGGACAGGCTTGTGGTGATGGATCAGGGTCGTGTCATCGAGGAAGGTTCGCACGACGAACTGGTCGCCAAAGGCGGGCTTTACGCGCAGCTCTGGCAACGCCAGTCGGGCGGGTTCCTGCTCGAGGATATACCGGCCGAAGTCGCCAACGACGCAATTGCAAAGGGCCAAGCTGCCGAATGATGACAGCCGTCTATCGCTGGTTCGAGAACTGGGTCTATCCGTTCAGGGAGCCGGCGAATCTTCGGCCACCGGCGAGCGTCGGCGGTTTTCTCTGGCATTATGTCGGCCAGGCGAAATTCGCCTTCTTCGCCATGCTGGTCATCGGCGGCATCGCGCCGCTGGTCGAAGCCGGCCTGTTCTACTTCGTCGGGCGGCTGGTCGATATTCTCGACCAGCTTCCCGGCGAGCGCAGCTGGCATGCGCTGTGGACCGCCGCCGGCCCGGAGCTTGTCTTCATGGTCGTGGTGGTGCTGGTCATCCGCACCATCGTCGTCGGCCTGTCGGCGCTGGTCGACGAGCAGACCATCACGCCCGGTTTCTACAATCTGGTGCGCTGGCAGGCGCATCGCCACGTCTCGCGCCAGTCCTACGCATTCTTCCAGAACGATTTCGCCGGCCGCATCGCCACCAAGGTCTGGCAGGCGGGCCAGGCCACCGGCGACCTGATGGAGAGCTTCATCGAGGTCGTCTGGTTCATGCTCGTCTATACGGTCACGACGCTGGCGCTGGTCGCGGGGCTCGATCTCAGGCTGGCGGCGCTGGTGGTGATCTGGATCGTGGCCTTTGGCTGGCTGGCCAGGCTCTATTTGCCGGCGATCCGCAAGCACGCCGAGGCGACCGCCGAGGCGGGCTCGATGATCAATGGCCGCATCGTCGATTCCTATTCCAACGTGCAGACGCTGAAGCTGTTCGCGGCCGATGGCGACGACCGCTACATCAGGAACGGCTTCGACATCTATCTCGACGCGCTGCGTCCTTTCACCCGCAGGCTGACCGGCGTGCGCATGGCGCTGACGACCTTGTCGGGCATCATGATCACGGCGATCGGCTGTTTTGCCGTCTATCTCTGGGTCGAGGGCTCGATCACAGTCGGCGCGGTCGCCTTCACGCTGTCGCTGGTGCTCAGGCTCAACATGCTGCTCGGGCGGCTAATGATGCAGCTCAACAGCATTCTGCGGAATCTCGGCGTGCTGGAGAATTCCAAGGCGCTGATCTCGCAGCCGCTCGGGCTCACCGACGCACCCGATGCGAAGGAGCTCGTCGTCGCCGGCGGGCGCATCGACGTGAAGAATGTCGAGTTCCACTACGGCAAGGGGTTCGGGGTGCTGAACGGCATCGACCTTGTCGTGCGGCCGGGCGAGAAGGTCGGGCTGGTCGGGCCGTCGGGTGCGGGCAAGACGACGCTCGCCAATCTGATCCTGCGGCTCTACGACCTGGAAAGCGGCTCCATAACCATCGATGGCCAGAATGTTTCCCAGGTGACGCAGAACTCGTTGCGCGCCAATATCGGCGTCGTCAGCCAGGACACCGCCCTGTTCCACCGCTCGCTGCGCGACAACATCAAGCTCGGCATGCCCGACGCGACCGATGCCGAGGTGATCGCGGCGGCCAGGAAGGCCGAGGCGCATGATTTCATCCTGGGCCTGCGGGACAACCGGGACCGTGCCGGCTACGAGGCCTTTGTCGGTGAGCGCGGCGTGAAACTGTCGGGCGGCCAGCGCCAGCGGGTGGCGATCGCGCGTGTCTTCCTCAAGGACGCGCCGATCCTGATCCTCGACGAGGCGACCTCGGCGCTCGATTCCGACATCGAGGCGGCGATCCAGGAGAACCTCACCCGGTTGATGGAGAACAAGACGGTCATCGCCATCGCCCACCGGCTGTCGACGATCGCCGCGCTCGACCGCCTGGTGGTGCTAGATGGCGGCCGGATCGTCGAACAAGGCACGCATGACGAACTGGTGGCGCTCGACGGGCTCTATGCGCGGCTGTGGAAGCGGCAGTCCGGCGGCTTCCTCTATCACGAGGAAAGCGTGCTCGAAGAGACGCGGCCAGCGGAGTAGGCGCATGGGTGGAACGCTCAAGGCCAGCCCAGGGATCGGTTATGAGATCAAGCGGCTGCGGCCGACCACGCCGGCCTTCGACAGGCTGAAGGACGAGAGCCGGCTGGAAGGCTATTGGATGCTGGTGCGGCTGGCGGATGGCTGGACACGCGGGAATAGCTCTGGCGGCCGCAACAAGTTCCTGAAGCGAGGCGAGGCGCTGTTCGGGGCATGGCATGGCACCGAACTCGCCGGTGTGTGCGGGCTGAACATCGATCCTTATGTCGAGGGCAGGGAGCATGGCCGGGTCCGGCACCTGTTCGTCGGCGCGCCCCACCGTCGCGCCGGCCTTGGCCGCATGCTGGTCGAGACCGTCATCGATCGGGCACGCCGCTATTTCACCGTGTTGAACACCCGCGCGCCGCCGGAAGCCTTCATTTTCTATGAACGGCTTGGCTTTCAGCGCGTGGAAGGCGAAGAATTCGTCACCCACCGCATGGTGTTCGGAAAGGGGAACTGAAATGTCCTTGCGTCCGCCATCTGATCTTGCCGGCACCTCGGCCGCTGAAGCGGCCTTCGACGCGCTTGGCCATGAGGTCCTGGCCGAGAAGGCGGCCGCGCTCGGCCGTGCCGGACAGCGCGTGGAAGAAACCCTGGCCAGACTGCGCGACAATGGCGACGAACAGTTGCGCCCCCTTCTGCTCAAGGAGGCGGCCGCCGCGGTGCATGGCTATTTCATCCAGCGAGAACTGTGCGGCCTGCGAAAGCACGACGCCGTGATCCGCGAATACGACATCCCCAAAGCCGTCCTGGTCAGGCTCGGCGCCATGTAGGGATCACTCCAGCCATTTCGTGATGAAGCTGCCGTTCTCGTGGATGTCGGTGGTCTCCAGCGGCCCCGGACCGAGATTGGTGAATTTGTGCGGCGTGTGAGGTGGCACGATGACAATCTGGCCGGCGGAGGCCTCGATTTCCTTATCGCCGATGGTGAACAGGCTGGTGCCCTGGTGGATGATGAAAATCTCCGCATAGGGGTGGGAGTGCAGCCGCGGGCCGCCGCCGACATCGGGCAGGTAGTTGAAGATCAGGCAGGAGTTGGAGCCGTAGGCGCCGCATTGCAGCTCGCCCTTCCAACGGTCGGAACGAACGGCCCATTCCTCGCGGTCGATGACGTGCGCCATGCCAGCGAAGATAGATCACACCGGTGTCCTGTGTCGAGGTAAACAAGGACGCCGGATTTTGCTGATATTTCCCGGTTGTTTAGCCTCCTTTCGCGGCCGTTGCCCGCCTTGCCGCGCAATAGGGGATTTTGTCCCCGCGACAATCTGCCCTTGTGCCTTGACCCGTCTGGACAAAAACGGGCTTCACGCATAAACCGAAGTCCAAATGCCGGAGGAATTCGCTAGCCTGTTCGCCATGCGCTGTCGGGTTGGCGTGATTGAGCGGGGAACAAGGCTCGGCCACCGGCGCGGAAGAGGCGAAAGGATCAGGCACCCGTGAGCGCAACCGACATCCACGATCCCAATCGTCGAGATTTTCTTTACGTCGCCACCGGCATGGCGGCCGTGGTCGGAGCCGGTGCCGTCGCCTGGCCGTTCATCGACCAGATGCGCCCCGATGCCTCGACGCTGGCGCTCGCCTCGGTTGAAGTCGACGTCGCCTCGCTGACGCCGGGCATGTCCTTGATCGTCAAGTGGCGCGGCAAGCCGGTGGTGGTGCGCAACCGCACCGAAAAGGAAATGAAGGACGGCGAGGCCGTCAACCTTTCCGATCTCAAGGATCCGATCGCCCGCAACGCCAATCTGCCCGCGGACGCGCCGGCGACCGACGCCAACCGCACCACGCCCGGCAAGGAAGCCTGGATGGTGATGGTTCAGGTCTGCACGCATCTGGGTTGCATCCCGCTCGGCCAGGAAGGCGATTTCGGCGGCTGGTTCTGCCCATGCCATGGTTCGCAATACGATACCGCCGGCCGCATCCGGAGAGGCCCGGCGCCAGAGAACATGGCTGTGCCGGTATTCAAGTTCATTTCCGATACCAAGATCCTTATCGGTTGAGGCAGGGGATATTTCGATGAGCGAGGGACACTCGACCTATACGCCCAAAACCGGTCTCGGACGCTGGTTCGACGCCCGCATGCCGCTGCCGCGGCTGGTTTATGACAGCTTTGTCGCCTATCCGGTGCCGCGCAACCTCAACTATGCGTGGACCTTCGGCGGCATCCTGTCGATCATGCTGGTGGCTCAGATCCTGACCGGCATCGTGCTGGCCATGCACTACTCGAACGACACCACGCTCGCCTTCGATTCGGTCGAGAAGATCATGCGCGACGTGAATTCCGGCTGGCTGTTGCGCTACATGCATGCCAACGGCGCCTCGTTCTTCTTCGTCGCCGTCTATATCCACATTTTCCGGGGCCTCTATTACGGCTCCTACAAGACACCGCGCGAACTGCTGTGGATCCTGGGCTGCATCATCTACCTCCTGATGATGGCGACCGGCTTCATGGGCTACGTGCTGCCATGGGGGCAGATGAGCTTCTGGGGCGCCACCGTCATCACCGGCTTCTTCAGCGCCATACCGCTGGTCGGCGAGTGGATCCAGCAATTGCTGCTTGGTGGCTTCGCCGTCGACAATCCGACGCTCGGCCGCTTCTTCGCGCTGCACTATCTGCTGCCGTTCATGATCGCAGGCGTTGTCGTGCTGCACGTCTGGGCGCTGCATGTCGTGGGCCAGTCGAACCCGACCGGCATCGAGGTCAAGTCGAAGACCGACACCGTCGCCTTCACGCCTTACGCGACTATCAAGGACGCGTTCGGCATGATCGTGTTCCTGTTCTTCTTCGCCTATTTCGTCTTCTACCTGCCGAACTATCTCGGCCATCCGGACAACTACACGGTCGCCAACCCGCTGAAGACCCCGGCCCACATCGTCCCTGAATGGTACTTCCTGCCGTTCTACGCGATCCTGCGCGCCATCACCTTCAACATCGGGCCGATCAACTCCAAGCTCGGCGGCGTGCTGTGCATGTTCGGCGCCATCGCCATGCTGTTCCTGGTGCCGTGGCTCGACACTTCCAAGGTGCGCTCGGCCGTCTACCGGCCCTGGTACAAGCTGTTCTTCTGGCTGTTCGTGGCCGATGCCATCCTGCTTGGCTGGCTGGGCTCGCAGCCGGCGGAAGGCAGCTATGTGTTCATGGCGCAGATGGCAACGCTGTTCTACTTCGCCTTCTTCCTGATCATCATGCCGGTTCTCGGCCTGATCGAGACGCCGCGCAGGCTGCCGAACTCGATTACCGAGGCGGTGCTGGAGAAGAACAAGGGTGGCAGCGGGCATCCGGCGGGCGCCACGGCCGCACCACAGACCAAGGGCTGAGCGGTAGAGAATCTAAGGGGATTTGGCATGAAAAAGATTCTCACCTCGCTTGCGCTGGTCGGCCTTGTGGCCGCCGGCACTGTGGCTGCAGGTACTTGGGCGTTCGCGGCCGAGGAGGCGCACAATGCGGCGGCTCCGACGCATTTCCCGATCAACGAGCCTAAGGAAATGGACTGGAGCTTCACCGGTCCGTTCGGCACCTATGACAAGGCGCAGCTGCAGCGCGGCCTGAAGGTCTACAAGGAAGTCTGCTCGGCCTGCCATTCGATGAACCTGGTGGCGTTCCGCACGCTGTCGGACCTCGGCTACAACGACGCGCAGATCAAGACGCTGGCGGCCGAATACACCATCCATGACGGCCCCAACGATGCCGGCGACATGTTCGACCGTCCCGGCAAGCCGTCGGACCATTTCCCGGCGCCGTTCGCCAACGAGCAAGCCGCTGCCGCCTCCAATGGCGGCGCTGCCCCGCCAGACATGTCGCTGCTGGCCAAGGCGCGCGGCGTCGAGCGCGGCTTTCCGCAGTTCGTCTTCGACATCTTCACCCAGTATGACGCCGGCGGTCCCGACTACATCCATTCGCTGCTGACCGGCTACGACCAGACGCCGCCGGCCGGCATGGTCATCCCGGAAGGCACGCACTACAACCCGTACTTCATGTCGGGCGTGTCGCTGAAGATGCCCAAGCCGCTCTCCGACGGCCAGGTGACCTATGATGACGGCTCGCCGCAGACCGTCGACCAGTATTCCCGCGACGTGGCGGCCTTCCTGACATGGGCAGCCGAGCCGCATATGGAGGCCCGCAAGAAGATGGGCTTCCGTGTGCTGGTGTTCCTGCTTCTGTTCGGCGCGCTCGTCTACATGACCAAGCGCAAGGTGTGGGAAGGCGTGGCGCACTAAGCAGCGCCGGCACCTGAAAATGCAAGGGCGCCGAAAGGCGCCCTTTTCTTTTCGGCCGCTTACCGGCAAAACTGTAAGGCAACGGAACAATTGCCCATGAAATCCTCCCTAGAAGAGACGCTGCTCTCGGCCATCCGCACCATTCCGGATTACCCCAAGCCAGGCATCCTGTTTCGCGACATCACCACGCTGCTCGGCAATGCGCGCGCTTTTCGCCGCGCCATCGACGAGCTGGTGCATCCCTATGCCGGGCAGAAGATCGACAAGATCGCCGGCATCGAGGCCCGCGGCTTCATCCTGGGTGGGGCCGTTGCCCATCAGCTCTCGGCCGGCTTCGTGCCGATCCGCAAGAAGGGCAAGCTGCCCTATGAGACGGTGCGCGTCGCCTACAGCCTGGAATACGGGCTGGACGAGATGGAGATGCACAAGGACGGCGTTTCACCGGGCGAAAAGGTGATCCTGGTCGACGATCTGATCGCCACCGGCGGCACGGCGGAAGCGGCGGTCAGGCTTCTGCGCCAGATCGGCGCCGATATACTGGCGGCATGCTTCGTCATCGACCTGCCGGATCTGGGTGGGCGCGCCAAGCTCGAGGCGCTGGGTGTTCCGGTGAGGACGCTGATCGGGTTCGAGGGACATTAAGGGAGCGGTTCTTCCTTCTCCCCTTGTGGGAGAAGGTGGCCTCGCGAAGCGAGGTCGGATGAGGGGTGTTCCAGAGAACATCAACGTCTCACTCCGCTGGAACACCCCTCATCCGTCTCGGCGCTAACGCGCCGATCCACCTTCTCCCACAGGGGGAGAAGGAAGAAGCGTTGCCACTACTCCACCTTCACCAGCACGGCGCTCTCGAACTCCAGCACCTTGTCACCGGTCGAATCGAAAGCCTCCGAGCGCAGCGACAAAAGCCGCCAGCCTGGACGCGACGAGACCGGACGGTGGGACAGCGCGGTGCGGGTGAAGGTGACGGTCTCGCCGGCGAAGACCGGTTTCAGCCATTTCAGGTTCTTGAAGCCGGGCGAAGGGCCGAATTCGGGCGCCGGGCCCGGACCGGTCCACTCGGCGCCCATCCGGCTTTCGAGGTTGAGCTTCATCCAGGTGGCGGCGGTGTGCCAGCCGGAGGCGCAAAGCCCGCCGAGCAGGCTTTTCCTGGCCGCCTCCTCGTCGATGTGGAAGATCTGAGGGTCGTATTTGCGGGCAAACGCCTTGATCGCCTCGGCTTCGAACTTGTGCGAGCCGAGCGTGACGGTGGTGCCGATGCGGAAGAATTCGTCCAGGGTCATGCCATATTCCCCGCCGCGTCACGCGTCAGGAACATGACGGAGTTCTCCAGCTCGAAGACGCTTTCGCCACGCTGGTTGACCAGCTCGCTGCGCAAGGTGATGAAACCGAGATGCGGCTTCGACTTCGACAGGCGCTTGGCAAGCACGACCATGGTGCCGACCAGCCTGTCGCCGGCCAGGACCGGCTTCTTCCACCTGACCTGGTCGACGCCGGGCGCACCCTGGCAGGTGGAGTCCAAAAGGAATGTGTCGCACCACATGCGCATGAACATGGCGCAGGTGTGCCAGCCGGAGGCCGAGAGGCCGCCCAGGATGCTGGCCTTGCCGGCTTCCTCGTCGAGATGCATGGGCTGGGCATCGAATTCGCTGGCGAATTCGATGATCTCGGCGGCGGTTACCTGTTTGGTGCCGAGGTCGAACGAGGCACCCTCGACGAAATCCTCATAGGCCCATGTCTTTCCGGTCATGGTCTGCAATCCCTGCGGAACGCGCGACCCGCATGGATCGGCAAACCCGGATGCAGGCCACGGGCGATTTGGTCAAGTCCTTTCTGGTAAGCCAGCGTCAGGGAAAGGCTGCCGGCGGCAGCGGTCAGAGCCAGCCGCGGCGGCGGAAATACCAGAAGGGCAGGATCGCCGACAGGATCATCAGGCCGATGGCGAAGGGATAGCCAAGCTGCCATTTCAGCTCGGGAATGATATCGAAATTCATGCCGTAGATCGAGGCGACCAGCGTCGGCGGCAGGAAGATGACGGCTGCGACCGAGAAGATCTTGATGATAGCGTTCTGCTCGATCGAGATCATGCCGAGCGTGGCGTCGAGCAGGAAGGAGATCTTCTGCGACAGGAAGGTGGCGTGGTCGGCGAGCGACAGCACGTCGCGCGACAAGGTCTTGATGCGGGCGCGCACGTCCTTGCTCATCTTGGTCTGGGTGGCGACATGGGCGAGGAAGCCGGCAAGGCGCTGCAGCGAGATCAGGCTGTCGCGCACGGAAGAGGCGATATCCTCCTTGCGGCCGATGGCTTTGAGCAATTCCTGAAAGTCGCGGTTGCGCTTCGACACCTTGGTGGAGCGTGCCTGGAATATGTCGCGCGAAACCCCCTCGATGTCGCGGCCGGCGCGCTCGAGGATGTCGGCGAGACGGTCGACGATCGCCTCCAGCAGGCCAATCAGGATGGTGTCGCCGCTGGTGCAGCCGGTTGCCACCTTCTCGGCGCGCTGCGGGAAGGTCTTGAACGCCTTGGGTTCATGATAGCGAATGGTGATCAGCCTGTTGCCGGCCAGCGCGAAGGTGACCGGCGACATCAGGGGATCGTCGACCTCGGTCTGCGCGGGCAAGGTGGCGGTCATGAAGTAGGCGCCGTCCTCGATGTAGAGGCGGCTGGAAATCTCGATCTCCTCCATCTCCTCGCGGCTCGGGATGGCGACGCCGAGCCAGCTTTCGATGGTGGCCTCTTCCTCCTTGGTCGGATTGACCAGGTCGGCCCAGACGACCCTGTCACCATCCGCCAGCAGGTCGTCGACGACGCGCAGGCGATCATTGTCCACGACAAATGCCTTGATCATCGCCAGATCTCCCCTGCGAAGGTGCGTTCGGATTGCGCGTCGTGTCGGATTGCACGGCTCTTCGTCGTGTGCGCGACCGTGTGCCAGCCGCTTAGACCCGTGACATGACAAAATCAAGACAAGCCCCACCAGGGACAGGCCGGTATCGGCCGCTCAGAAAAACTCGTCGAGGAGCCGATACCAGGAGAGCTTCGCCGGCTCCGCTTGCGGTGGTCCGTAGCGCTCGAGAAAGGGCTCTATCCAGGTCTCGCCGATGTTATAGCGGATGCTCGAGCAGGCGAGCGCCAGATCCTGGTGGCGATCGGCGACGCCCAGCCGGCCGCAATCGATGAAACCGCTGAAACGGCCGCGGGCAGCCATGACATTCGGCAGGCAGGCATCGCCATGGGTGACGACGAGATCCTCGGTCGTTGGCTTCAGCGCCTCAAGCTCGGCGAAGGCTTTTGCGGCGGTCCAGCCCTGCCTCTCATCGTCGAAATCGCTTTCGTCGACCTCGCCGGCCTCCATGCGGGATCGCGCGGCCGCGATCCGCCTGAAGAGGCGATGGTCGAAGGGACAGGAGCCGATATCCAGCGCGTGCAGATCGCGAAGCGCGCTGGACATGATCTCGATGACATCAGCCGGATCGATCGGCGCCGACGCCAAATCCTCGCCGGCGACGGCCGGCATCAGCAGCCAGTCGTGACCGGCATGGCTTTCCAGGGCGATCACATCGGGGCAAGCGATGCCTTGCCCGGCAAGCCAGCGCAACCGCGCGGCTTCATCGGCGAGTTCGGCAAAGGGACCGTTCCGCTCGCATTTCAGGAACAGGGCCGGCTTGTCGCCGGCTACCAGCCGGAACACGCCGGCCTGTGATCTGCCGATGGTTTGCCGGTGCCAGCGATAGCCGGAGAGCCTGTTCTTCAGCTCCTGCGGCAGTTCATTTTCGGGGGCGAAGTTCATCGACAAGGATCGGGAGGCCGGGGATTGGGGAGGCCGGGCCTCTGGTGCCCGGCCTCCCGGTCTCTCTATCGGGCGTTCGGCAGGATCTGGTGGAGCACGATGGCCCAGACGGCGCCGAAGGCGATGGATGAACCCAGAATGTACTGCACGATATCCGGAAGCGTCTTGACGAAATCCGGTGGCGCCAGCGTGGCAAACAGTGCCATCAGGATCGGCAGGCCGATGACCAGCATGTTCCTCTCGGTCAGCGGCGTGCCGCGCACCACGCGAAAACCGTTCATGGCGATAACGACGCAGAGAACGCCGAAGACGCCGCCGATGACCGGCCCCGGGATCGAGGCGATGACCGCCGAGAGCTTGCCGATCAGTCCGAACAGCACCAGGAAAATGCCGGCCGCGGCAAAGGCGGCGCGGCTGGCGATGCCGGTGATGGCGATGATGCCGGCATTGGACGAGTAACCGGTGACCGGCGTGCTGCACAGCAGGGCGCTGATCAGGCAGCCGAGGCCTTCGCCGGTGGCGCCCCTGTCGAGCTGGTCATCCGACAGCGGCTTGTCGATGACGGCGCCGACCGCGAACCAGGTGCCGGTGGTCTCGGCAAGGACGACGATGTAGACGATCAGCATCGTCAGCGTCGCCGACAGCGAGAAGGTCACGTCGAGGTTGAGGAATGCAATGCGCGGCATGGAAAACCATGTCGCGGCGGAAACGCCCGTCATGTCCAGCTGGCCCATGAAGGCGGCTGCGACGCTGCCGGCCACAAGCGCGATGATGACGGAAAGCAGGCGCAGCCACGCGCCCTTCGCGCCGAGTGCCATGCCGGTCAGCATGCAGCCGACAAGCACCGCCGCGGCGATGAAGGCGAGGATGATGTTGCCGCCGACGGTGGCGGGGCCGTGGACGGCGAAGACGCTTTCCTTGAGTGCCACCGGCATCAAGGCGACGCCGACCACGATGATGATGGCGCCACCGACGATGGGCGGCACGAAACGGTTGACGAGGCGATGGAAGATCCTTGTCGGCGATCCGAGCAGCATGACCAGTATGGCGCCGGGAATGAGCGCGCCGATCACCGCCGACAGCCCGCCAATGCCGCCGCCGGCGCCGAAGGCGATCGCCAGCACCGCGCCGATCGGGACGAAGGAGGGTCCTTGCACCACAGGCAGCCGCATCAGGAACTGCGACTGGATCAGCGTCGCGATGCCCGCCGCCACGAAGGCCGACTGGATGAAGGCGCCGGCATCGCCGACGCTGAAGGCGAGCACCGATGCGATGATGAACGGCACGATGTAGACGTCCATCGCCAGCACATGCTGGAGGCCGAGCAGGGCGGCCTTGCCCAGGGGCAACGGATCGTCCGGCTGGGCGATCAAAGTGATTTCTGGCGCAACGCGTTCCATGATGTCCCCTCTGGAAATCTCTACACGATCATGTGATCAGTCGCCGGCAAAGGACAGCGGCACAAAGGTTTGCCAACTGCTTTTTAGTGGGCCACGCAGTGACGGTCTCACGCGCCAGCGCAACCGGAGCGACAGATGACAAGAGAACCTTTCACGCTGCTCGGCACTGCCTTCCACACGCCGGAGCGCGGCAGGCTGGAGGTGCTGGAAGATCATCTCTTCAGCATCGATGCGCAGGGGCGGATCGCCGAGATCCTGGCGCCCGGCCATCCGGACTATGCGGTGCGGGAAAGCGATGCCCGCCTGTCCGGTACGCTGGTGCGGCTTGCTGACGGCCAGTTCCTGCTGCCCGGCCTTGTCGACCTGCACATCCATGCGCCGCAATGGCCGCAGATGGGCAAGGCGCTGGATGTGCCGCTCGAAGTCTGGCTGCAGAAATATACATTTCCGCTCGAGGCCCGCTACGCTGACGTCGACTATGCCCGCGAGGTCTATGCCGATCTGGTCGACAATCTCCTGGCCAACGGCACCACCACCGCGCTCTATTTCGCCACCATCCATGTCGAGGCGAGCCTGGCGCTTGCCGGGATTTGCATGGAAAAGGGCCAGCGCGCCCTGGTTGGCAAGGTGGCGATGGACGATGCCCGGCAGTGCCCGCCCTTCTACCGCGACGCCGATGCGGCGAGTGCCGTTTCGGAAACCAGGCGTTTCATCGTGGCGGTCCAGTCACTGGATCCTGGCGAGAGGCCGCTGGTCCAGCCGGTGATCACGCCGCGCTTCATCCCGAGCTGCACGGATGCGGCCTTGCAGGGGCTGGGTGAACTCGCGACCGAATTCGGCTGCCATGTGCAGACGCATTGCTCGGAGAGCGACTGGGCAAAGCAATTCGTGGAGGAGCGCTTCGGTCAGACCGATGCGGCCAGCCTGGACGGTTTCGGCCTGCTCACCCGGCACACCATCCTGGCGCATTCGAATTTCATCGACGGCCAGGACATGGACCTTATCAAGGAGAAGGGTGCCGGCGTCGCCCATTGCCCGCTCTCCAATGTCTACTTCGCCAATGCGGCGTTTCCGCTGCGCGCGGCGCTCGACCGGCAGATGCATGTCGGGTTGGGAACGGATATTTCGGGAGGCTACAGCCCGTCCCTGTTCGACGGCTGCCGGCATGCTCTGTCGGCGTCGAGGACGCTGCAAAGCGGCGTGCATGCCGGCCTGCCGCCCGAGCAGCGCGGCGCGCCCGGCGAGCCGATCACGCATCAGGAGGCGTTCTGGCTGGCAACCGCGGGCGGTGCCGAAGCGCTCGACCTGCCGACAGGCAGTTTTCGCGTCGGGCACGAATTCGACGCGCTGTTGATCGATACCGGGGCGCGCGCCTCGAACATCCACATCAACGCCGCCGACGACACGCTTGACGATGTCTTCCAGAAGATCGTGCTCAACGCGACGCGGGCGAATATCGCCTCGGTCTGGGTGAGCGGCCGGATGGTGGCGGGGCGATGAAGGGTGGCGCCCCGCGAAGCGACCTGGACTAGGCGCGCGCTGCTGTTTCCGCAGCGGCCGCTCTTTTTGGCTTGAGCAACATGTCCTTGGCGGCAATCAGCGCGCCAACGGTGATCAGCCCGCAAGCCAGCGCCACGGACCAGTGGAAGACGCCGAAGCCCGCCAGCAGCAGCACGATCACCGAGAACAGCGGCGCGGCATACGAGATCGCGCCCAGGATCATGATGTCTCCGTGCTTGCAGCCATAATCCCATGCGTAAAAGCCGGCGCCGAGAGGGATCACGCCCAGAATGGCGATGGCGCTCCATTGCGTCGGTGTTTGCGGCCAGACCGTGGTCTCAAGCGTGAGATGCAGCGTGAGGGCGACCGCCGCGGTGATGAGGCAGTAAACCGCGACCACATCGGTCGGGACCTGGCCAAAGCGGCGCGACAGGACGGAATAACCGGACCAGACGAAGGCACAGAACAGCGCGATGACGTGGCCCGGCTTCACCCCATCGGCAAGCCCGACGCTGCCGCCCTTCGTGATGACGACGATGGCGCCTGCCAGGCCGAGGACCACACCCGCAATATGGTGAGGTTTAAGCCGTTCTCCCGGCAGGAAGGCGGCGAAGACAACGATCAGCAACGGCCAGAGATAGGCGATCAGGCTCACTTCGACGGGCGGGGCCGACTGGATCGCGAAAAAGTAGGCGCAATGGTAGATGCACAGCCCTGCCGTGCCGATTGCCCAGACCTGCCATGGCTGCCGCAGCGACTTGATCGCCGAGGGCCGAACGATCCAGCTGGCCGCTCCGACGGAGCCGCCGAGCAGAAATGTCATGGCGGCGAGTTGAAAGGGCGGAATCGGTCCGGCCGCGGTCGAAAGCAGCGCGAGGAACGACCAGGTCAGAATGGCCGAGAAACCGACCAGGGTTGGGATCGTCCTGTTCATGTTCGCCCTTCCGCTTCATTGATTGGATAGCGGAAAGGACCGGCTGATGGCAGCCGCGTACGGACTCACCCTGTCGGGAATGCGACGCGGCTGTTCAGGTGTTGAACTTGAACAGCATGATGTCGCCGTCCTGGACGACATATTCCTTGCCTTCGTCGCGCGCCTTGCCGGCTTCCTTGGCCGCCACTTCGCCGCCCAGCGTGACGAAGTCGTTGTAGGCGATGGTCTGGGCGCGGATGAAGCCGCGCTCGAAATCGGTGTGGATGACGCCGGCGGCCTGCGGGGCCTTGTCGCCCTTGTGGATGGTCCAGGCGCGCGTCTCCTTCGGCCCGACGGTGAAATAGGTGATGAGATGCAAAAGCTCATAACCGGCGCGGATCACCTTGTTGAGGCCCGGCTCGTCGAGGCCGAGGGAGGACAGGAATTCCATCTCTTCCTCGTCGGAGAGCTGCGCGACTTCGGCCTCGATCGCGGCCGAGATCACCACCGTGCCGGCACCCTGCGCGGCGGCCATCTTCTCCACGGCCCGGGTGTGCTCGTTGCCGGTGGCGGCGTCGGCCTCGGCGACGTTGCAGACATAGAGCACGGGGTGCGACGTCAGGAGGTTCAAGCCCTGCAGGATGCGCAAGTCTTCGGCCGAGATGCCTTTGAGCAGCACGCGGGTCGGTTTGCCCGCCTGCAGCAGTTCGAGCGCGGCCTCCATCATCGGCAGCACGGTCACCGCTTCCTTGTCCTTGCTGCCGGCGCGCTTGCGGATCTGGACGATGCGGCGCTCCAGGCTGTCGAGGTCGGCGAGCATCAGCTCGGTCTCGACCGTCTCGGCGTCGGCGACAGGGTCGATGCGGCCCTCGACATGGGTGATGTCGTCATCCTCGAAGCAGCGCAGGACGTGCACGATGGCGTCGACCTCGCGGATGTTGGCGAGGAACTGGTTGCCCAGCCCTTCGCCCTTGGAGGCGCCGCGCACCAGGCCGGCAATGTCGACGAAGGAGATGCGGGTCGGAATGATCTCCTTCGACTTGCCGATGGCCGCGATCTTCTGCAGGCGCGGATCGGGCACCGCCACCTCGCCGGTGTTCGGTTCGATGGTGCAGAACGGATAGTTGGCGGCCTGCGCCGCCGCCGTCCTGGTCAACGCGTTGAAGAGCGTCGACTTGCCGACGTTGGGCAAGCCAACGATGCCGCATTTGAAACCCATTGTGTCCGGTCCTATCGGGAAAACGAAATTTGATGAGGGCTATGGGCGATAGGGGTGATCAACGTCAAGCCCTGTAAGGCCGCATGCGTGGCGCTCAGTCCTTGTTGCCGAAGAGTTTCTTCAGCATGGCGGCCATCGGGCCGGATTCCGGCAATTTGACCGCCGGCTGCTGCGGACGCGCCTGGCGGACGTGACTTTGCTGCTTGGGTTCCTGCTTCCGCGCCGGCTTTTCCGGTTCGGGCGCGGCCTTGCCCTGGACGGCGAGGGCGGCCTTGTTCATGAAGCCGGATTCGTCGCCCTTGACGATCATGGCGGCGTTGTCTGCGATCGCGTCGAGCAAGGGATCGAGCCATTCGCGGTCGGCCTTGGCGAAGTCGCCGAGCACATGGTGCTGGACCATTTCCTTGACACCGGGGTGGCCGACGCCGATGCGCACGCGGCGATAGGCGTTGCCGACATGGCCATCGATCGAGCGGATACCATTATGGCCGCCGGCGCCGCCGCCGGTCTTGATGCGAAGCTTGCCTTCGGCAAGGTCGATCTCGTCATAGAAGACGGTGAGCGCGGAAACGTCGAGCTTGTAGAAGCGCAGTGCTTCGCCGACCGACTGGCCGGACAGGTTCATGAAGGTCTGCGGCTTGATCAGGATGATCTTTTCGCCACCGAGCGTGCCCTCGGCGATCAGCCCCTGGAATTTCTTCGACCAGGGCGAAAAGGAATGGCGGCGGGCGATAGCGTCCGCCGCCATGAAGCCGACATTGTGCCGGTTATCAGCGTATTTCGCACCCGGATTGCCGAGGCCTGCAAAGACAAGCATCGTCTGCTCCGGGCGGGAAAGAGTTACTTCTCTTCGGCGGCGGGAGCCGCCTCAGGTGCGGCCTCGGCCGTCTCTTCCGTCTCCGGCTTCATCGCCGACGAACCGGCAATGGTCGCGATGGTGAAATCGCGATCGGAGATCACCGGCTTGACGCCGGCCGGCAGCTTGACCGCCGAGATGTGGATCGAGTCGCCGATATTGGTGCCGGTGAGATCGACGGTGATGAATTCCGGGATCGCATTGGCCGGGCAGTGGAACTCGACTTCGTGACGCACGATGTTGAGCACGCCGCCGCGCTTGATGCCGGGCGACTTGTCCTCATTGATGAAGTGGACAGGCACGTCAACATTGACCTCGGTGTCCTTGCCGATACGCAGGAAGTCGACATGGACAGGGAAATCCTTGACCGGGTCGAGCTGGAAGTCCTTCGGCAGGACCTGGATCTTCTTGCCGTCGACATCGATCGTGGCGACCGTGGTCAGGAACCCGCCGCCATGGATCTTGTAATAGATGTCCTTGTAGGTGAGAGCGATCGCCAGGGGAGGCTGCTTGTCACCATAGATTACTGCAGGCACTTTACCGTTGCGGCGAACTGCACGGGCGGACCCCTTACCGACCTGTTCGCGCGCTTCGGCCTTGAGCTCGTAAGTATCGTGGCTCATGGCTTTTCCTTTCGCGTTTTATGGAGCGTTCGCGGTGGGCAATGTGCCCGAGCCGTAAACGTCGAAAGCCGCCGGTCCTGGATTTCCGAATGAAGGCTACCGCTTTGAGACGGACCTTTGTTCGGGATCACAGGGGAAGGCAGCCTTCCGCCGCGTTGCCTCCAAGGGTGTCTACGCGGGTGGCGGCTCTATAGCGGAAGGCAGCGAGAGGCGCAAGCGGTTGGGCTGTAAGGCTTGAAAGGCAGTTCCAGGATCGACGATATACCCGGATGGTCTCATCATCCGACAGTCCGCCAAGGAGTCGCCAAGCCTGCGTTGGGAGAGGCAACGACCGATGGCAGGCATCATTGCCGCGACATAGGTTTTGACAACCAGCGGCGAAGCTTTTGGGTCAAAGTGCGTTTGGATCGTGCCCGGAAGGTAATTTGCACGCGCCAATCAGGAATATCATTCGCGGATTCCGTGCTTGCCGTCCGGGCCTTCCGCGCCAGCCATGGCACGTCGACAAGCGCGCATCCATTGGCCCGCAGCCGGTTGGTGAGCATCTGTTCATTGAGAATAGCCCGGGCCTTGCTTTCGAAAAACGGTAGCGTTTCCGCCGTAAGATCGAACCTTGAATGCCAGACTACCTCTTTGCCGGCTCTGTCGCCGGTGAGCCAACGCAGCAAAAACTGCTGATATTCTTGCGAGATCGGTGCGTCATCACGAAAGGGTTGCCGAGGGTTGCCGCTGAAAATCGGTGCGCTCCTCCCGACGCTTACCAAGGATCCCAGGCTGCTGAGTTGCCGCGGGTGCATCAGGATGAACGAGCTGCGGAGCCAGGCCTGCGAAGCGGTTCCGAAGATCGAGATGGCCTCGCCGTGAAAATCAATGCAGCCCAACGCCCCTTGCAAGCCGAGTAACGCCCGCAACGAGCCACCATCAATCAATTTGAGATGGTCGGATGTCGATGCTGCGAAAGCCGAAGTGGCCAAGTGAATGAGATCGTAGTGATGAAGTTCGGCGCCGATACGGTTGATGCCGAAGTCCCACGCGGAGAACTCCCAATCTTCGTTCGACGCGCCGATCAGTTCGACCCCGCAGTCGAGATCAGAGCCATGACCGACTGGCAGCGAATTGTCGATCACGAGCATGCGATGCGCTACGTCCGGGATCTGGTGGGCGAACATGGCTCGCAAGTCCCGCCATGCGGTCGGATACTTCTCGGTTCCGTGACGCACCAGAAGGGTCAAAACACGAAGCGGCTGGGTGTGCATGGCGAATCCGGACGCGCCGGTTTCCGGCGTCAACGCGTTCTTCCCGTCAAGCGCGAGCGGATTTTTCTCAGGGTCTTCTTGAGACGGGATGGCCGCTTCGGTCGAACTGCCGGTCCGGCGGCCTGGGCGGACGTTTGACGGCGGTCGGACCTCAACGGGTTATGAAATGCTTCCATCTCCTTGCGGACGGCGGCGAATATTGCCTCTCCCTCAGGCCCGCCGCGGGTCTCCCAAAGCTTCGCTCGGTCGGCAATATCGTAGGTTGCCTCCAATTCCGCGCAGACGGCGGCGAATGCAGCGTCGCCATCAAGGCCATCCTGCGCTTCCCATAATTTTACCCGGTCCACTATGTCGTAGACCGCCCGCAGCAGCGCGGTGGCGACAACGTAGTCCGACCGCGACCTGGATTGAGCCAGCCAGTACGCTATGCGTTCTTGTCCGAAAGTCTCCAAGGGGGTGCTGGCGTCGAAGAACGAGACCCTGTCTCGCTCGCTCGTATAACGATTGGTTTTTTCAATCCATTGATGCGCATCCCGATGCGACAGATTGTGGATGCACACGCCTCCATCATGCGGGACATCGTAGACCTCGCTCGTTATTCGTCCGACCTCTTCATGCAGCGTCGAGACGAATTCCGCCGCGCCGCGGCGAAAGGCGCGCACATTGTAGGACGGCCAGTAATACGCACCATCGTCGTGGCGTCCCATAATGTATTCGCGCTTGGGTATGCGAAACACGCCGGCCGGATGGGAGCCGGCATTTTCCCTTACCCAGCGAATAGCCTCGACGCTGAGGCATTCGTCGTGATCCAGATAGAGTATGAAGTCGTGTGAACATGCATCGTAGGCGACAAACCGCGTCTCGGTGGGCAATGGCGACCAGGGCACGGAGATGACTTTGTCGGCAAAGCCGGCCGCGACAGCAGCCGTGCCGTCAGTGGATGATTTGTCGACAACAATGAGCTCATCGACAAAGCGCAAGGAGCGCAAGCAAGTCTTGAGAATTTCTCCACTGTTATAGGTTATGACGAAGCCACTTATCTTGGGGCTGTTGACACCCATTACCGCACCTTTGCCGCAGAATTGCTCGGGCTATACCCTACAGCGGAATAGAGGTCCCATAGGTCAATTCCGCACGAATCATAGCTCCAGTTTCGTTCGCGCGGGTCTGAACACAAGAGGGCGAACGAAGTAAGTATTTCGGTTCCGCTTGATTGCAAGTCCGTCAACGAGCGTTGCGATTGGCTGGCCCGCACTCACCAAATCAATCGACGTTGACATGACGCAAATGCAATCCGCTTTCGCGCCGCATCCGCCGCGAGCGCAGTCCAAGCTGCGCCGAGCCATTCAAGCTTCAGCTGGTGGCGGCCAGATTGCCGCTTAACGCGTCGCGCAGCGCCTGGACCTGGCGGTTCAGGGTGTCGAGCTCGGCGAGCGTCATGCCCGAACGCTCGATTAGCGTCTCGTTCAGGCAGTTGCACTGGACGAGCAGCGCGCGCCCGGCCGGTGTCAGGTCGACCTGGACCTGGCGCTCGTCGGTCTGGCTGCGCTGGCGGGTGACAAGGCCAGCCTGTTCCATGCGCTTGACCAGCGGCGTGACGGTGCTTGATTCCAAGGCCAGCCGGTGGGCGATCCCGCCGACCGACATGCCATCGGCCTCGCCCAGTGCGTTCAGCACGAGATATTGCGGATAGGTGATCCCCATCTCGTCCAGCATCGGCTTGTAGGTGCGGTTGATCGCCATGCTGGTGGCATAGAGTGTGAAGCAGAGCTGGTTGTCCAACGGGAGAGGCACGACGCGTTCCTTGTTTGCCGACGTAGGAAATTCGCTACCACGAAAAATGATATCGCGATACATATTTTTGTAGACAGCGGTTCAAGGCTGCGCTAGTCATATAGTTATCGCGATATTGTTTATCGCGAAAAACAATCAAAGGAGATTGAGATGGCTTCGCAGACAAAATCCGGTTCCGGCAGCGGCACGATCACCACCAAGGACGGCACGCAGATTTTCTACAAGGATTGGGGAACCGGCCAGCCCATCGTCTTCCATCATGGCTGGCCGCTGAGCAGCGATGACTGGGACGCCCAGATGCTGTTCTTCCTGGCACAAGGCTACCGCGTCATCGCCCATGACCGACGCGGCCATGGCCGCTCGACGCAGACGGATATCGGCAACGAGATGGACACCTACGCCGCCGATGTCGCTGAACTCGCGGCGCATCTCGACCTCAAGAACGCCATCCATGTCGGCCATTCGACCGGCGGCGGCGAAGTGGCGCGTTATGTGGCACGGTATGGCTCGGGCGGCCGCGTCGCCAAGGCGGTGCTGATCGGCGCGGTGCCGCCGATCATGCTCAAGACCGCGGCCAACCCCGGCGGCCTGCCAATAGAAGTCTTCGACGGGTTCCGCACTGCCCAGGCGGCCAATCGCGCCCAGTTCTTCCGCGACGTTCCGGCCGGTCCGTTCTATGGCTTCAACCGTCCGGGTGCCGAGGTTTCGCAGGGCGTCGTCGACAATTGGTGGCGTCAGGGCATGATGGGCGGCACCAAGGCGCATTATGATTGCATCAAGGCGTTCTCGGAAACCGACTTCACCGAGGATCTGAAGGCAATCGACGTGCCGGTGCTGGTCATGCATGGCGATGACGACCAGATCGTCCCCATCGCCGACTCGGCGCTGCTGTCGATCAAGCTGCTCAAGAAGGGCGAGCTCAAGGTCTACAAGGGTTTCCCGCACGGCATGGCGACCACCCACGCCGATGTCATCAACGCCGACCTGTTGGCCTTCTTCAAGGCATAGGCCGCACCCGGTATAAAGGGGCACCCGCCATTGCGGCGGGTGCTTCGGTCGGCTTCAGACGGTGCTCATGCCGAATGCGCGCCTGGCAGCGCTGGCGGCCTGTAGCAGTTGCACCTCAGCCGGGCGTTGCATTGCGCGCGGCCGTGAACGATAGTTTCTTGACCGGACAGGCGAGAGACATTGGATCGAGCCTTGTGCCGTCCGCCGGCTCCGGCATTCGTGATCCGGAGGATGGAAGATGAACGCGGAATCGATCGACTATAACGGCCTGATGCAGGCTAACCTTACGCGGGTATTCGGCGAACGCGACGCCGACCGGCGCCTTGTGGCGATCCGCGAACTCTACGCCGGCGATGCCGTGCTTTACGAGCCGGATGCTTCGGCAACGGGCCATGCCGCCATTAATCATTCGGTGAGTAAGCTGCTGTCGAGCCTGCCGCCGACCTTTGCCTTCACGGCGACGGGCCCTGCCGTCGGCCATCACGGCGTCGGGCGGTTGCGCTGGCAGTCCGGGCCGCTCAACGGCCCTGTCGCCGTCACCGGAATTGATGTCGCGCATTTCCACGGCAACCTCATCCAGTCGCTTTTTGTTTTTCTCGACCCCGCCGGCGGCTGACGCGCCCGTTCACTGAACGAGTTGCCATGCCCAAAACCTGCCTGGAAGCCTTGCTTCGCCGCGTGAAAGGGCGGGCAACGCGGCGTCTCATCCTATCGACGCCTACGCTGCCTCCGTCTCTAGCAACGAATGTCTAGAGCTCTTTGTTTTGACGCAATTCCCAAGGGCAAGCGCTAGGCGCTTGTCCCGGGAAAACCGTTTCACACCTTTCCTGGAATTGCTCTAGGCTTTTCTTGCTTCCTTCATGTTCGGCAGGAACACAGTCAGCAAGCCCAGGAACGGCAAATACGAGCAGATCTGGAAGACGAAATCGATGCCTTTCATGTCGGCGACGACACCCAGCACGGCGGCCGCGATGCCGCCCATGCCGAAGGCGAAGCCGAAGAAGATGCCGGCGATCATGCCGACGCGGCCCGGCACCAGTTCCTGTGCGAAGACGACGATGTTGGAGAAGGCCGACGACAGGATCAGTCCGATCAGCACGGTCAGCACCATCGTCCATTCCAGATTGGCGTAGGGGAGCGCCAGCGTGAAGGGCAGGACACCGACGATCGAGAACCAGATCATCGCCTTCTGTCCGTAGCGGTCGCCGAATGGGCCGCCGAGCAGGATGCCGAGCGCCGAGGCGCCGAGGAACAGGAACAGCATCACCTGGCTCATCTGCACCGACACCCCGAACTTATGGATGGAGTAGAAGGTATAGTAGCTGGCGAGGCTGGCGATATAGGCGTTCTTGCTGAGCACCAGCAGGGTCAGCACGATCAATGCCGACATCACCTTGCGGCGCGGGAAGGGGGAGACGAAGCTTGCCGCCTTGCGGTTGCCTTGCGCGGCGCGCAGACGGCTGTACCAGCCGCCGACCTGCCACAGGATGACGATGCCGATCAGCGAGCCGACGGCGAACCAGGCGATGCTGGTCTGGCCGAACGGCACGACGATGAAGGCGGCCAGCAAGGGGCCCATGGACTGGCCGAAATTGCCGCCGACCTGGAACAGCGACTGTGCCAGGCCAAACCGGCCGCCAGACGCGAAGCGGGCGATGCGCGAGGATTCGGGGTGGAAGATCGCCGAGCCGATGCCGATCAGCGAGGCGCCGATGAGGAGCAGGTAGTAGTGCCCCGCATAGGCCAGTACAACCAGCCCGATCAGCGACGCCGCCATGCCGTAAGGCAGGGAATAGGGCATCGGCCGCTTGTCGGTGATCATGCCGATGATCGGCTGCAGCAAGGATGCCGTGACCTGGAAGGTGAAGGTCAAAAGGCCGATCTGCCAGAAGTCGAGGCCGTAATTGTCTTTCAGAAGCGGGTAGATGGCCGATAGCAGCGACTGCATGATGTCGTTGATGCAGTGGCACAGGCTCACCGCCAGGATGACGGTGAAGGCCGTCGCCTGGGCTGAAGCGTGACTGGCGCTCGTTGATGGCGCGACGCTGGTGGCTGTCGTATCGGTCAAGGGTGGCTCCGTGGTCTTTTTGGCGGGCACGCCCGCAGGTAATCTGGCGGCCGCTCCTGCGGCAGCCTTAGGGACGGTTGCCTTATAAGCTGCTTGCAGGGCGACTTCTTTCGTGGTTTGGTCCAATAGTTTCGCGAGTGGGCCATAGCCGATGCCACATGGCAGAGAAATCTTCCACGCCGGCAACGCCGATCTCGGCAAGTTGCACGAGAGCCGCTGGCAGTGGCTGGAACAAGTGGCCGGGCCGGCGGTGGCCTTGCCGACCGAATATCCTGACGGCTACCATGTGCCGCAACATCGACACAGCCGCAGCCAGCTGCTGCACGCGTTGGTCGGCGTCGTGCTGGTAAAGACGCGGCACGGGCGCTGGATGGTGCCGCCCGACCATGCAATGTGGATTCCGGCCGGCATCGAACATTCCGTCGAGATGCTGGGCGACGTCTCGATGCGCTCGGTCTATGTCATGCCGGGTGCGATCCCCGGGCTGCCCGAAGGCTTGCGCGTCGTCGGCGTCACCGAACTGATGCACAGCCTGATCGTGGAGTCGGAGAAACTGCCGCAAGGCGGCGAGTTGGAAGGACGCGGCGGGTTGATCATGAACCTGCTGCTGCATGAAATCCCGACCTTGCCGGAACGGCCGCTCGGGCTCCCATTCCCGTCCGATCCGAGGCTGGCGGCGCTGTGCCGTCGCTTCGTCGCGGCGCCTTCGCCGCATGCAACGATCGACGAATGGGCCGATGCCGTCGGGATGAGCCGGCGCTCCTTCACGCGCGCCTTCCAGCGCCAGACCGGCCTGTCCTTGTCGACATGGCGCCAGCAGGCGTGCCTGTTCGCGGCGCTGCCGAGGCTCGCCGATGGCGAGCCCATCACCAGGGTGGCGCTCGATCTCGGCTATGACAGCGTGCCGGCCTTCATCACCATGTTCAAGCGCATGCTGGGCTCCTCGCCGCGCGGATATATGCGCGGCGCGCGCGACAATGGCGAAAGTGTTCGTCGGCCAAGCGTGCCGGCGCGGCTGGAAGGTCCTGCAGCCTAGAGCAATTCCAGGAAAAGTGTGAAACGGTTTTCCCGGGACAAGCGCGTAGCGCTTGCCCTTGGGAATTGCGTAAAAACAAATAGTTAGAGCGGTTCTGCGATTCCGTGAAACGCTGAACCGCTCTAGAGCAATTCCAGGAAAAGTGTGGGCGGTTTTCCCGGGACAAGCGCGTAGCGCTTGCCCTTGGGAATTGCGTCAGAACGAAGAGTTGGAGCGGTTCGCCGTTTCCATGAAATGGTGAAACGCTCCAGACTAGTCGAACAGGCTCGACACCGATTCCTCGGTCGCCGTGCGCGAGATCGCCTCGCCCATCAGGTCGGCGATCGAGATGACGCGGATATTGGGAGCGTCGAGCACGCCTTGAGTCGGCTGGATGGAATCGGTGATCACCAGTTCCTGCAGCTTCGAGCCGCTGATGCGGGCGACAGCGCCGCCCGACAGCACGCCATGGGTGATATAGGCGGTGACGCTGGTGGCGCCGTTGGCCAGGAGCGCATCGGCGGCGTTGCACAGCGTACCGCCGGAATCGACGATATCGTCGATCAGCAGGCAATCCTTGCCGGCCACCGCGCCGATGATGTTCATGACTTCCGATTCGCCCGGGCGCTCACGGCGCTTGTCGACGATGGCCAGTTGCGCATCGAAACGCTTGGCCAATGCGCGGGCCCTGACCACGCCGCCAATGTCGGGCGACACCACCACGACGTTGCCGAGCTGCTTGTATTTCGCCTTCACGTCGCGGGCCATCACCGGCACCGAGAACAGATTGTCGGTCGGGATGTCGAAGAAGCCCTGGATCTGGCCGGCATGCAGGTCGAGCGTCAGAACGCGGTCGACGCCGGCGCGGGTGATCATGTTGGCGACCAGCTTGGCCGAGATCGGCGTGCGGCCGGAGGCCCGGCGATCCTGCCTGGCATAGCCGAAATAAGGAATCACCGCCGTGATGCGCCGGGCCGAGGAGCGCATGAAGGCATCGATCATGATGAGCAGTTCCATCAGATGATCGTTGGTCGGGAACGAGGTCGACTGCAGGATGAAGACATCCTCGCCGCGCACGTTTTCCTGGATTTCGACGAAGATTTCCTGGTCGGCGAAGCGCCTGACGCTGGCCTTGCCCAGCGGGATGTTGAGATAGCGGGCGACCGCTTCGGCCAGCACCCTGTTGGAATTGCCCGCGAAGAGTTTCATGCACCGTTCCTGGTGGGGGATGGGAAGGCCTGACAGACTCTCCCGCACCTTTTAATCGGGCTTTTAGCGGCCCGCGCTGGTATTGCAAGCGCCGAGATCGGGAATCCGCCGGCTAAGCTGAAGAAAGGTTCGTGCCATCGCCGAGAGGCAACACTCGAGCATGCCTTGTCAGCCAGCCTTGCCGCCCAGAAATGCCGCGAACTGGTCGATGGTCTGGTCGGCGATCGCCTGCATGGTGGCCGGCGAGACGCCCTTCCAGCTGTCGGCGCCAGCGCCGGCGCCGGAATTGACCGAAGGCGCCTTCATCTGGCCGTTGATGCGGTGCAGGCGGTTGCCGGCCGGGTCGTAGACGTCCCAGACATAGATGACGGTGGTGTCCTTGCCCTCCGAAATCGCCGAGAAATAACCTTTCAGCACATGAGTCGCGGTCTGGTCGGCGCTGCCGGCAAGCGTGATGCCGCGCTGCCTGGCGCGCGTCTGCAGTTCCGCCGTCAGCGGGGTCGCGGCCTCCACCGAAGCGCCGACGATCGGCGCGATCTGCAGCCGGGTCTTCGACAGGATGGCGGCACTCTGGGCCGAGGTAAGCGGCGTGGTGGTGGTCGCGGACGCCCCCGCCGTGGTGGTCGCAGGCGCAGTTGCCGATGGGGCGGGAATGGTGGCCGCTGTGCTGCCCGGCGCCGCCGGCGTCGAGGTCGCAGGCGGGGTGATGGCGGAAGGTTCGAGAACGTCCTTTGCGTTGGTGCAGGCGGCAAGAGCCAATGCCACAAGCAATGACACGGTCGTCACATGCGATCGTCTCATTTGCCTTCTAACTCCTTGGCGAAGAACGCCTCCCATTATGGATTCACTGTACGATCAAGTCGAGATCATGGCGGGACAGCGGCTTCGGCTGGGATTCGGTGGTCAGGTAGGTGCGGCCAAGCGTCATTGCCGTCTCGGTCTCGGAATCCATGATGATCATGTGGGCGAACAGCGTCATGTGCGGCGCGATCGGCTCGGGGTTGCCCTGGTAGAACATCGGCATGTCCATCCAGGACGGCGTGAAGCGGGCGCCGACGGAGTAGCCGCAGGCGTTCAGCCGGTGCTTGGTCAGGCCGTGTGCCTCCATGGTGCGGGCATGCGCGTCGAAGACGTCGCCGAAGCTGTTGCCCGGCGTCATCGCCTTTTCGACGGCGAGAAGGGCCGCGCGCGCTGCGTCGAACAGCTCCTGGTGGCGCTTCGAAACCTTGCCGGTCAGCACCGTGCGCATCATCGGCGCATGGTAATGATGGAACACGCCGGCCCATTCGAGCGTCAGCTGGTCGTTCTTGGTCAGCTTGCGCCGGCCCGCCTTGTAGCGGCAGAGCAGCGCATCGACACCGGAGCCGATGATGAATTCATTGGCCGGATAGTCGCCGCCACCGGCAAAGACCGCGCCCTGCATGGCAGCCAGGATCAGCGCTTCGTCGCCGCCCTGCTTGATCAGGGGCAGCGCCGCGTCCAGCGCATCGTCGGAAAGGTTGGCGGCCTTCTCGGCCTTGGCGATTTCGGCCGGGCTCTTGAACAGGCGCAGCCGCCCGACGATGCCGGACGCGTCGGCGATCTGGCCAAAGGTCTGCAACTGCTCGTCCAGCCGGCGGCCATTGTACGCGGTCAGCCCGTGGGTGTCGTATTCGACGCCGATGCGGGCGCCAAGCAAATTGAGATCGTTGAGCAAATTGCGCAGGTCGACCGCCGGGTTGGCGCCGTTGCGGTCGGTCCACAGTACGATGTTGTCTATGATGGAGGTGTGGCGCGCCTGGCGCAGGTCGGCCGAGCGGGTCAAGAGCACCATCGAGCCGTCGGCCTTCACCACGAGGCACTGGAAGAAACAGAAGCCGAACGTGTCGTAGCCGGTCAACCAGTACATGCTTTCCTGCGCGAACAGCAGGATGGCATCGAGTTTCTTCTCGGCCATCTCGATCATCAGCCGGTCGCGCCGCGCGTCAAATTCCGACCGTTCAAAATGCAGCGCCATTATTCATTCTCCAAAACGATGGCCGAAACCTGCCGGCCGTAATCGGGCTCCTTGCGGTGCGTGGTGCGCCGGTAGGAGTAGAACAGATCTTCCTCGGCATAGGTGCAGCGGCCAAGGCCCTCGGCGGTCACGCCGGCCCTTGCCAGCCGGTCGACCGTATAGCTGGCGAGATCGAACATGGCATGGCCTGATGTGGTGGAGGGCGCGAAGTAGCCGATGTTTTCGGCGTCGGCCTCGACGAAGCGGGCAATGAATTCCGGCCCGACCTCGTAATTGCCGGGGCCGATCGAGGGGCCGAGCACGGCGACGATGTTTTCGCGCCGGGCACCCAGGCCTTCCATGGCTGCGATGGTGTTTTCCAGCACGCCGGTGAAGGCGCCTTTCCAGCCGGCATGCGCCGCGCCGATGATGCGCGCCCCGGCATCCGCGAACAGCACCGGGCCGCAGTCGGCGGTCGAGGCGCCGATGGCGATGCCAGGACGGTCGGTGACGATGGCATCGGCCTTGGGCCGTTCTCCGGCAAAGGGTTCCCTGGCGATGACGACGTCGGGGGAATGGATCTGCCAGGCGGTCAACAGATGGTTCGTCGGCACGCCCATCCAGGCGGCGACGCGGGCGCGGTTCTCGGCCACCAGCGTCTGATCGTCATCCGATCCGGTGCCGATGTTGAGGCCCTGGTAGATGCCGGTCGAGACGCCGCCCGCGCGGGTGAAATAGCCGTGGCGGATGCCTTGTGACTGCGCCTTGTCCAGCAGCGGGGACCGAACGGGATCCGGTTTGGTCTGATTGAGCATGCGGGCGTTGTTGTCCGTATGGGCGGTTTCGTCAAGAAAAAGCAGAAGCGAGGCGGCCGGCGGTTCGGCCGCTCTCTTGCCGGACGGGAGATTGGAAGGGGCAGCGGCGAAAAGTCAATCCGCTGTCGCGAAGGGCCGGACGGCGGCGCCGCGCGGCACGACCGCAAGCACCTTGAACAGTTCGCCCATCGCCTGCGGCCCGGCGAGGCGCTCGACATCCTCGGTGATCTTGTCGCGGGCGGCCTGGCCGGCATCGGCGCCAAGCCGGCCGGCACGCTCGAGTATGCCCATGCCGAGCAGGAAACCGCCCTGTGTCGACAGATGGGCGTCGAGACCATGCGCGCGCACGATCGCGGCAAGGGCGGAGAAATCGACATGCGAGGTGAGGTCGGCTTCGCCTGGATTGGCCAGCACATCTTCGTGATTGTGCCGGCGCAAGGCCTGCAGCGTGTCGCCGACACCCGGTTGCAAGTGGCCATAGTCGAGGAACAGCCCGGCGCCGCCGTTTCGGGCCATGCGGTCGGCAATGGCCGCCATCAGGGCGGTGCGGGCGGGCGCCACCTCGACGATCGCCCCTTGCGGCGCTTCAGCAGCGTCGACGGGCAGCAGCGTCGGGTCGACCGAGCCGGCGCCGGCGAAGAAACAAAGGGTGTTCTCGTCGTCCAGGCTCACCATGCGCTCGCGCCAGCCGGCGCCGGCGCGGACGAACTGGCGGATCGGTATGGCGTCGAACAGTTCGTTGCCGACTAGGAGCAGCGGCTGATGCGGCAAGGTGTCGATGGTCTCGTGCCAGCGAACCGCAAAAGGCGTCGCGCCAAGCGTCTGTTTCTGGACTTCGGTCAGGCGTGGACTGGTCTCGATCATGGCGAAGGCGGCGCCATTGGCCAGGGTCGGATCAAGCCGCGACAGCGTGCGCAGCATGTCCTTCATCAGCGTGCCGCGACCGGGGCCGATCTCGGCGATGGTGACCGGCATCGGCCGGCCGATCGCTGTCCAAGCCTGGTAAAGCCACACGGCGACGAGTTCGCCGAACATCTGGCTGATCTCCGGCGCGGTGATGAAGTCGCCGGCGGCGCCGAACGGTTCGCGCGTCGTGTAGTAGCCGTCAGCGGGGTCGAACAGGCACAGCGCCATGTATTCGTTGACGGGAAGGGGGCCCAGCGCCTCGATCAGGTCGACGATACGGGTCTTCAGCCGCGTCATGTCGCCTGCGGCTGCGCTTGCGTCACCGGCTTGGCTGTTACCATCGCCCAGATACCGATCAGCACCATCGGGGTCGACAGGATCATGCCCATGGTCAGCCAGTTGGTGCCAAGGAGGTAGCCGAGCTGCTGGTCGGGTTCGCGGAAGAATTCGACAAAGACGCGCGACAGGCCGTAGCCGCAGATGAAGGCGCCGCCGACGAAGCGCGGCGTCTT
This sequence comes from Mesorhizobium sp. 113-3-9, assembly GCF_016756515.1. Classification (NCBI taxonomy): domain Bacteria; kingdom Pseudomonadati; phylum Pseudomonadota; class Alphaproteobacteria; order Hyphomicrobiales; family Phyllobacteriaceae; genus Mesorhizobium; species Mesorhizobium sp. 113-3-9. The sequence goes on from NZ_AP023246.1 coordinate 2,528,144, forward strand.
CAGCTTGAGGCGCGAATGGGTCAGGATGCGCAGGACCAGGAACAGCACCAAGCCTTCGAGCAGGGCCTCGTAGAGCTGGCTCGGATGGCGGGTGAACGGCCCGCCATTGGGGAATTCTATCGCCCAGGGCACGTCAGTCGGCCGGCCCCAAAGCTCCGAATTGATGAAGTTGGCGACGCGCACCAGGCCGAGCCCGACCGGCACGCCGGCGGCCACGACATCGAACAGCGACCAGGTGCGGATGCCGCGCTTGATGGAAAACAGCGTCATGGCGAGGATGACGCCGAGCAGGCCGCCATGGAAGGACATGCCGCCTTGCCAGACCGCGAAGATGTCGAGCGGATGCTGGATATAGCGCGCCAGGTCGTAGAACAGGACATAGCCGGTGCGGCCTCCGAGCACGACGCCGATCGCCGCCCAGACGATGAAATCGTCGAGGTCCTCCGGCTTCATCGGCAGCACGCCGTCGGGCCACAGTTTCGGGTTGGCCGCAAGCCGCTTGGCATACCACCAGGCAAACAGGATGCCGACAATGTAGCCGACGCCATACCAGTGCACCGCCAGCGGCCCGATCTGGATGAGGATCGGGTTGATGTTGGGGAAAGGCAGCGAGGCCAGCGGCAGCAGGAAATATTCGTTCAACGGGGAGCTCTCGGTTGCGTTCGCATTCGGGCGCGGACCATGCGGCAGGGTTTTGGCAGGGTCAAGGCAAGCCGGTCGCCGTCAAGTGTCGCGACGGATCACCATTGCGAGCCGTCGCGCCGTGCGTGGTCAACTCACCCCTTGGCGGCCACCCATTGCCGCAATGCGTCGTTGATCCTGTCCTGCCAGCCGGGCCCGTCTTCCTGGAAATGGTCGAGCACCGCCCGGTCGATTCGGATCGAGACAAGCTCGCGGACATTCGGGGCGGTCGAGGGTTCGCGAACTGGCGCTGCCGGCTTCTTGACCGGCTTGAAGGCCGCTTCGGCGGCTGCGAACGGATTTGTCGGTCGGCGCGGGGGCGTTGCCATTGGGTGATCCTGATTGAAGACGACTCGTGCTTGGCGCAAGCCGCGAGAAAAGACGCCACAATAGGCAACTTGGTGCGATCGCGTAAGAAGGCAGCTGCTTGAACGTCCCGCAGACGCGGGTTCTGTGTTACGCTCGACTTCGAGCGCAGACCATGCCGCAGGACTTTGGCTGGTCACGCAAGGTCGCGCCGTCAATTGTCGGGGAACAAGATCGCCCCTAGGTCCGTTGCACCATGCAGAATATGCAGTATTTCCACGGTATCGGCACTGGCGCGGTAGAAAATCAGGTAGTTGCCATGGACGCGCCGGCGGATGCCTGATGATCGATGCCGCTCAAAGAGCGGATATCGCTCCGGCATGGTGTGCAATTCCATACAATCGCGGCGCAATTCCTGGATGAACGTGACGGCCCGAAATGGGCTGTCGAGCGCGATGTAGTCGCCAATGGCTTCGAGGTCTGCCTCAGCCTGGTTTGTAAAGACCAGCCGCTTCACTTGGTTTTGGCTGCCATTATCTTGTATTTGGCCTCAAGCCTGTCCAGCACCTCGTCGCCGGGCTTAACCCGGCCGGCATCGGCATCCGAAATGCCTTTGGCTAGGGCTGCATCGAGGGCGGCGAGCCGCTTCTCTCGTTCTTCAACGAGGCGAACGCCCTCTCGCAGCACTTCACTCTTCGAATTATAGCGGCCGGTGCTCACGAGCTGGTTGACGATATCTTCGAGACGACTGCCCAAGTCTGCGCTGATGGCCATAACGACGCTCCTGAAAAACATTCAAGAAGAATAATAATAGTTATTGATCGGGTTTGCCAGTGATTTGGGTGGCCGACTTGATGCCGCACCAGCCCTCAACGTTCTTGCATTCCTCGCCCCGCGCCACTACGTCATTTCGAGCAAGCGAGGATTTGCCATGTCGACCGGACCGAACCGCATTCTCGATGAATTCGCCAAGCTGATGACCGACGCAGCCGGGGCCGCGCAAGGCGTTCGGCGCGAGGTGGAGACCGCCTTCAAGGGCCAGGCGGAGCGTATCCTCAATTCGATGGACGTGGTGCAGCGCGAGGAATTCGAGGCCGCGCGCGAGATGGCCGCCAAGGCTCGGGACGAGAATACCCGCCTTGCCGCCCGCATCGAGGCGCTCGAGGCCAGGCTCGCCGAACTGGCCGGCGATGCCGCACCAGCGGCGGCGGCGAAGCCCCGCGCAAAAAAATAATCGTTAAACTTTTCCACATAGTCCGAGCTTGAAAAGCGCTTTGCCGTGAATCGCTTAACGGCATTGCATGAATCTTTGTGACAGCGCCTTTCCACATGCGAATGACGCAGTGCGAAAAATTGGGCTGTTCACGCGACTCCCGATCAATAGACTGAATTTGTTGCATGATTCGGAGCAGGGTCATGCGGCCGGGCGGTGGGGTCCGGTCTGGGGTCTTTGCGTCGAGAAGTAGTCTTTAGCGCGAAGAAAGTCCTGGCCGTCCGAGTTCTAGATCAGATTGTTCGTTGTGTGTGCCCTCCCGCGGAGCGTGTGGCGGCGCTCCTCAGAACGACAGGAAGCATTCCATGGAACTTCTCGAACTCGAATTCTCCCGCGAAATCCATCCGGTGGATGTTATCGAGCAGGTGGCCCACAACAATGACTGGTCCTTCGAACGGGCCGGCGATGATGAAATTTCGATCTCGGTCGCCGGCAGCTGGACCGACTATCACGTCTCATTCTCCTGGATGGAGGATTTCGAAGCGCTGCATCTGGCCTGCGCCTTCGACATCAAGGTGCCGGAGACCCGTGCGCTGGAAGTGATGCGGCTGTTGTCGCTGATCAACGAACAGATGCTGTTCGGTCATTTCGACCTCTGGGAGCAGGAGGGCGCGATCATGTTCCGCCAGTCGCTGCTGCTGGCCGGTGGGGTCGAGCCCTCAAGCCAGCAGGTCGAGGTGCTTTTGTCCTCGGCGCTGGAAGCCTGCGAATGCTATTTCCAGGCTTTCCAGTTCGTCGTCTGGTCGGGAACCTCGGCCAAGGATGCGCTGGCGGGCGTGCTGTTCGAGACCTACGGCAACGCTTGAGCGGTACGCGAATGAGTGCAAGCAAAGAGCGTAAGCCCGAGATCAGTTTTGCCGATTTCGATCGTGTCGACATCCGCGCCGGCACGATCGTCGAGGCCGAGCCGTTCCCGGAGGCGCGCAAACCGGCTATCAAGCTGAAGATCGATTTCGGACCCGACATCGGGGTGAAGAAATCCTCGGCGCAGATCACCAAATATTATGCGCCGGAGACGCTGGTCGGCCGACAGGTGTTCGCGGTGGTCAATTTCCCGCCACGCCAGATCGGGCCGTTCATGTCGGAAGTGCTGACGCTCGGTTTTCCCGACGAGGAGGGCGCCGTGGTGCTGGGCGCCATCGAGCGCAAGGTGCCGGACGGCGGGCGCCTGTTCTAGCCTTCGTCATCCACGGGCGGAGCGGGCGCGAAGCGCACGCGCAGACCCGAGGATCCATGCCGCGACAGTGGCCGAAGAGCGGGGCGGTCCAGAAAGTCGTCTTACCCCTGATCCAGCATAAATGGCTTCGCGGCTACTCATGGCCGCAGAGTCTTCACCGAGCGGACACTTGCAGGCCACGGAATGGATCCTCGGGTCTGCGCGCCGGCTTCGCCGACGCTCCGCCCGTGGATGACGAAGGAGGGAGGCATCCTGTGCGCCAGGCTTCAGGCCGCCAGCTTGCGCGTTGTACCCAGCGCTTCCTCGACCGTATCCATGAACATCTCCGCGCAGGCTTTCCAACTGTAGCGCATGGCGCGTTCGCGGGCCTGGTCGCGGCTGACGTTGAGCGCTGCAAGCGAGGCTTCGCGCAAATCGTTGGAGACCGCGCCGCCAAAGCCGTCGCCGACAATGTCGATCGGCCCGGTCACCGGATAGGCGGCGACCGGCGTGCCGCTGGCCAGCGCCTCGATGATGACGTTGCCGAACGTGTCGGTGCGGCTGGGGAAGACGAAGACATCGGCCGAGGCGTAGATCTCCGCCAGTTCGTCATTGGGGCGGTGGCCAAGGAAATGCGCATTGGGGTAGCGCGCCTTGAGCTTGGCAAGCTCCGGACCCTCGCCGACCACCACCTTGCTGCCGGGCAGGTCGAGGTCGAGGAAGGCAGGCAGGTTCTTTTCGATGGCGACGCGGCCGACGCAGAGAAACACCGGACCGGGGAAGCCGAGATCCTTCCTCTTGTCGGGACGGAAGTGGTCGGTGTCGACGCCGCGCGTCCATGGCCTCAGCTTGTTGAAGCCGCGCGCCGAAAGGTCGTCGGCGAGCGACTGGGTGGCCACCAGCGTGCCCTGGCCGGAATTGTGGAAATCGCGCAGCCAGCGATAGGCCCAGCTCTCCGGCACCGGCAGGCGGGCGCTCAGATATTCGGGGAAGCGGGTGTGATAGCTGGTGGTGAATGGCCGGCCGGCATTGCGGCAATAGCGGCGTGCCATGATGCCGAGCGGCCCCTCGGTGACGATGTGGACGTGGTCGGCCTTGTAGCCGTCGATCAGCTTCGCGACATGGCCGGGCGTGGTCAGCGCCAGGCGGATGTCGGGATAGGTCGGCAGGGGCAGCGTGCGAAAGATGTTGGGCGTCAGGAAATCCACCGCGACGTCGAAGGATTTGAGCGTTTCGGTGAGCCGCTCCAGCGTGTGGACGACGCCGTTGACTTGCGGGCGCCAGGCGTCGGTGACCATCAATATGCGCATGGCGGCCCTTTGCTGGAAAGGTCGACGATTGCCTTGAGACGATGCCGGAACGGCGACCAGCCTGCCGCCCTCGCTTCGCTCCAGCGCACCCGGGTGGGCACGGGGTCGAAGTGAGGCGGTTGGGCCGAATCAAGTGTGGTCGCGCGCTTCATGCGCGCTCTTCACCATGATTTCATGACGGGCGGATGAAGCCTGATGCTTCGCCTGGTACTTGGGCTCGCCTAGGCCGGGACCTTGATGACCGCGCGCAGGCCGCCGAGCGGACTGTCGTCGAGGGTGATGTCGCCGCCATGGCTGCGGGCGATGTCGCGGGCGATCGACAGGCCGAGCCCGGTGCCGCTGGCATCGAGGTTGCGAGCCTCGTCCAGTCGCACGAAGGGCTTGAACACGTGCTCGCGCCTGTCGACCGGAATGCCGGGACCGTCGTCGTCGACGGTGACCACAAGCGAGCCGCGGCCGTGGTTGGCATTGACCTCCACCGTCTTGGCATAGCGGAATGCGTTGCCGATGACGTTGGACAGCAGCCGCGCGAAGGCGTTTGGCCGTACATGCACCGTCGGGTCGCCGGAAAGCGTCGTCGACAGCTTGCATTTGCGCAGGGCGGCTTCCTCGCCGAGCTTCTGGAAATAAGCCTCGAGATCGAAACGTCCCGGGTCCTCGGAGGCTTCGCCGCGGGCAAAGGCGAGATAGCCTTCCAGCATCGACTGCATGTCATCGATGTCCTGGTTGAGCGCCGCCTTGGTCTCGGTCTTGCCGCCTGCCAGTGCCAACTGCAGCTTGAAGCGGGTGAGGATGGTCCTGAGATCATGGCTGACGCCGGTCAGCATGGCGGTGCGCTGTTCTATCTGGCGCTCGATGCGCTCGCGCATCTGGATGAAGGCAAAGCCGGCACGGCGGACTTCCTCGGCGCCGCGCGGGCGAAAATCGCGCGGCATCGGCCGGCCCTTGCCGAAGCTTTCGGCGGCCTCGGCGAGCGTGAGGATCGGCCGGATCTGGTTGCGCAGGAAGGGGATGGCGATCATCAACAGCACCAGCGAGGTGCCGACCATCCAGATCAGGAAGATATGGGTGTTGGACGCATAGGCCTGGCTACGGCGCACGAAGACGCGCAGCACCTTGCCTTCGAGCTGGACGCGCACCTCGACGATGTTGGAATTGCCGACCGTGTCGATCCAGAACGGCCGGTTGATCTGGCGGGTGATCTCGGCCGAGAGAACGTCGTCGAGGATCGAGAAGAACGGTTTCGGGCCGGGCGGTGGCAAGGGATCCGGCGGCAGCAAATCGACCTTCAACTGCATGCGGTCCTGCGCGATGCGGATGATGTTGGCGTAATCGGCGTCGTGCGGGTAGGTCTCGATCAGGTCGATGATGGCGGCTATGTCACGCACGGTGGCCTGCGACAGGCGCTGCGTCACCGTTGCCCAGTGGCGTTCCATGAAAACGAAGGCGACCACTGATTGCAAAAGGATCATCGGCGCGATGACGATGATCAGCGAGCGCGCATAGAGGCGCTTGGGCATGTAAAGCGAGACGAGGCGCCAGAACCGGTTCCAGATGCGCGGCACCGCCTTGAGCGCTCGCGTGGCGCGTGCGCTCAAGCCGTCAGGCCCCGGCTCTTCCAGTTCCGTCGTCGCCATTGGCTCTTTTCATTTCGTCCACGGCACTAGATCAGAACGACGTCTGGTTCAATCGCCTTACTGATCCAACTCTTTGTTGAAGCATGATCTTTTCCGAAAACCGGTTCCCACTTTTCGGGGTCATGCTCCAGAGCCGCAGCCGCCATTCTATTCCACGCTGAGCCGATACCCAATACCGCGCACGGTCTGCAGCCAGACGGGGTTGGACGGATCGCGCTCGATCTTGCGGCGCAGCCTGTTGATCTGCACGTCGATGGTGCGCTCGCCGACTTCCGAATCGTCGCCGACCAGTTCGTGGCGCGGGATGGTCTCGCCGGCCCGCGCCGCGAAGATCGCCAGGATCTCCTGCTCGCGATCGGTCAGCTTCAGCGCCTCGCCGCCTCGCTTCAGTTCGCGCCTGGCGATCTGGAAGGTGTAGGGACCGAAGACCAGCTGTTCGACCTTGGGCGTCGTCGCCGGGCCGCCACGGCGCAGGATGTTGTTGATGCGCAGGATCAACTCGCGCGGGTCGAAGGGCTTGGGCAGGTAGTCGTCGGCGCCGGCCTCCAGTCCGGAGATGCGGCTGTCGGTCTCTGAAAGTGCGGTCAGCATCAGGATCGGCACGTTCTTTTCGGCGCGCAGCGATTTAGTGAGATCGACGCCGCTTTCGCCGGGCATCATGACATCGAGTACAAGCAGGTCGAAATCGAGGCCGGCGAGCTTGCGCCTGGCTTCGCCGGCATTGCCGGCGACGGTGACGCGAAAGCCGTTTTCGGTCAGATACTGCTTGAGAAGATTGCGGATGCGTGTGTCATCGTCGACCACAAGCAGATGCGGCGCGTCGTCGTCCGGTGCGGCCGCCTGATCGACCCTCTCAGTGCTCTCCATGGCTTTTCCCTGACATTTTTGCGGACCCAACGTCGATCTGAGCTCTCAGTTCCGGATTGACCATCGCTTCGAGGAAGCGTTCCACCAAGGTCCGTTCGGCGGCGCCGGAATCTTCCAATGCAGCACGGATGCGGCGCGACTGTGGCCGCGCCAGCGCCAGTGCCAGCGCCCGACCCTTGGCTGTCGGGTAGAGCTCGCGCTGGCGGCGGTCGCGCGGGCCTTGCAATTGCACGACATGGTCGGTGTCGATCAGTTGCTTGAGCACCCGCGCCAGGCTCTGCTTGGTGATCTTCAGCACGTCGAGCAGTTCGGCGACCGTCAGGCCCGGCCTGCGGTTGACGAAATGCAGCACCCGGTGGTGGGCACGGCCGAAGCCATAGTCGGCCAGTATCTGGTCGGGATCAGAGGTGAAGTCGCGATAGGCGAAGAAAAACAGTTCGATGATGGCGAAGTCGATGCCGTCCTCGACTGACATCGCGGTCCTGATCGGTTTTCCGGCAGAAGGGCTTCGATCCGTCATCATTTCTCCATGGGAACGGGAGATTATGTCAGTACTATTGACGTAATTTCCCTGCAATGGTAATTTTTGACAAGCTTTTGGGCGGATTGCGAACGAAAAGGCAAGTCAGGCCGGTTTTTCCGGAATTTCCTGAGTTTGCCAGAGCGCGATTATCCGCCTACGCTTCGAGACACCGGCCGGCGTCTCAAATCGCATGGCGCGGCCAAAAAGAACACGCAACGACACTGAGATATGCGGGCCGTGGCCCGCGGGAGGTTACCATGGCATCCGTTCCCTTCGACCAACTGGACGGCTTCATCTGGATGAATGGCGAGTTCGTCCAATGGGGCGACGCCAAGATCCACGTGCTGACCCACGGCCTGCACTACGCCAGCGCGGTCTTCGAGGGCGAGCGCGCCTATGGCGGCGAGATCTTCAAGCTCAACGAGCACACCGAGCGCCTGCATGAATCGGCGCGCCTGCTCGGCTTCAAGATTCCCTATTCGGTCGCCGAGCTCAACGACGCCTCGGCCACGCTGTTGAAGAAGCAGGGCTTCCAGGACGCCTATGTCCGGCCGATCGCCTGGCGCGGCAGCGAGCAGATGGGCGTTTCGGCGCAGAACAACCGCATCAACGTCGCCATCGCCATCTGGCAGTGGCCGAGCTATTTCGATCCGGCGCAGAAGCTGAAGGGCATTCGCCTCGACGTGGCGGAGTGGCGCCGGCCCGACCCGCGCACGGCGCCGTCGCGGTCGAAGGCCGCCGGCCTTTACATGATCTGCACCATGTCCAAGCATGCAGCCGAGGCGAAAGGTTATGCCGACGCCATGATGCTCGACTGGCGCGGGCAAGTGGCGGAGGCAACGGGCGCAAACATCTTCTTCGTCAAGGACGGCAAGATCCATACGCCCAAGCCCGACTGCTTCCTCGACGGCATCACCCGCCGCACGGTCATTGGCCTGGCCAAGGATCGCGGCCTGGAAGTGATCGAACGCGCCATCATGCCGGAAGAACTCGAAGGCTTCGAGCAATGCTTCCTGACTGGAACGGCGGCGGAAGTAACGCCGGTTTCGGAGATCGGCCCTTACCGATTCGAGGTCGGCGAAATCGCCAAGAACCTTATGAACGACTATTCTGCCGCGGTTCAGCCCAAGCACGCGATCGCCGCAGAATAACGATAGTCACAGCTTTTCACGCAAGCAGGGGCGGTTTTCGAGCCGCCCCTTTTATTCCAGCGTTTCTGCATTTGACTTTCATCCAATTCGGCGTCTCATGATGGTGTCGGCCCGGGAGGCTGGCAGCTATGGAGGGACTAATCATATGGACATGAACACGCTTCTTCCGATCATCATCCAGATCATTACGGGCATCATCGGTGGTCAGGCGGTCGGCGCGGCAATCAAGACGGCGGCGCTGGGGCAGCTTCCCAAAATCCTGGGTGGAGCCGTTGGCGGCGTCGGCGGCGCGGCGATCCTGGGCAGCCTGCTCGGCCACGGGATTGATCCCGCTGCGGCCGCGGCGGCGACGAGCGGGCTGGGCAGCTCGCTTAACCTGCAGAACATCGTCGGTGGCGCCGGCGGCGGCGCGATCCTGACCGGCATCATCGGCGCGGTCATGGGCGCCATGAAGAAGTAAGCCTGACGGTCTCAGGTTTGTTCAAATGGGCGGCTTCGGCCGCCCATTTCTGTTTTTCAGACGACTGACTGTTCGTCTTTCGAGGGGTGGACGCGTTTCGCCGGCACCTCTACATCACGCCAGGGATACGAAAGGACGATCATGGGTCAGCTCAATGCCGGCATCGTGCCGGTCACTCAGTTTCAGCAGAACTGCACCATCCTGTTCGACATGGACGACAAGCGTGGTGTCGTCGTCGATCCGGGCGGCGACATCGACAAGGTGCTGGCGGTGCTGAAGGACAATGCGATCAGGGCCGAGGCAATCTGGATCACGCATGGCCATATCGACCATGCCGGCGGTGCCATGGAATTGAAGGAGGCGCTCGGCATCGACATCATCGGTCCGCACGAAGCCGACAAGCCCTTGCTCGACAATCTGGAGAACCAGGGCAAGCGCTATGGCATTGTCGGCTCACGCGACTGTGTGCCCGACCGGTTCCTCACCGAGGGCGAGACCGTGTCGTTCGGCGGCCACGTCTTCGAGGTGCTGCATTGTCCCGGCCACGCGCCGGGCCACGTCGTCTACTACAACCGCGCGGCCAAGTTCGCCCATGTCGGCGACGTGCTGTTCCGGGGCTCGGTCGGCCGCACCGACCTGCCGGGCGGCGACCATGCGACGCTCATCGCCTCGATCAAGGACAAGCTGTTGCCGCTGGGCGACGATATCGGCTTCATCTGCGGCCACGGTCCCGGTGGCCGCTTTGGCGAGGAGCGCAGGACCAATCCATTCCTGACCTGAATTTCAACACATCCGGGCGCCCAACAAAAAAGCGCTGGCCTTGCGGTCAGCGCTTTTTTTCTGGGGCAGGGAAGCCCTAAGCGCTTTCGCGCTTTGTTTGGTGCAAGTCGTTGTCCCAAAACCGCTGCGCACTTTTGGGCGACATGCACTTAGTTGGCAGTGCAGAAATGCTGCTCGCCGTCATTGCCGGTGAAGGTGCCGGTGCGGGAGTTGAAGGTGCGGTAGCGGTCCGAGCAGTATTCGTACCAGTCACGCGTCCACGGTTCGGCATAGCGATCGGCATAGACCACCCGCGGCTCCGCATAGTAGCGGCGGATCGGAGCCGGGCGGATCCGCACGTCACGATCGTAATAACCGTCATCGTAGTAGCGGTCAGCGTAAGGCGGTGGCTGGTCATTGGCCAGCGCGCCACCGATCAGGGCGCCGGCTGCGAGGCCAAGCACGCCGGCGGCAATGGCGTCGCCGTTTCCGTGGCGATGGTGATGGCGCCACTCATCGGCGTTGGCCGCGGGCAGGGCCACGAGCATGGTCGCGGCCATGGCGGCGGACAGCACGGCTGTCTTGAAAATTCTGTTCATCTTGGTCTCCTTCGTACCGGGCCGTGCAGTTTTGCAGGGGATGCGGTCCGGCTTTACCCAAGACTAATATGCGACCGTGGCTGAACGGAGGCTGAACGGATTTCGCCCCGCCTGTCCGAGAGGGCGTCAAGAACCACGCTCGAAACGAGCTGGGCCGCCCTGCCGGAGCCGACAGCGTGAAGCCGGCTCAGCCCACAGACAGGTTGACAGCCTTGGGCCCCTTGCCGCGCTTGTCCGGCTCGGTGTCGAATGTTACTTTCTGCCCATCTTCGAGACCGGGAAGACCCGACGCCTGCACGGCCGAAATATGGACGAAGACATCCTTCGCGCCATCGTCAGGCGTGATGAAGCCGAAGCCTTTGGCATGGTTGAAGAATTTGACGGTGCCGGTCTGCGGCATGGGAAGCTCCTTTGATCCCATAAACTCCAGTCTCGGGCCGGCAAATGCCCGAGAGGAAATTTGTCCTTTATTTTAGCGCCATCGGCAAGAGAAAGTTTTTTAGGCACTTAAAGCGCGTCACGCTTTAAGCCCTTGTTATGATGCATGTCGTCGATCCAAACCCGGATCCACTTTGAGGCGACATGCATTCATGCTGCATCGCGGGCATGAAAAAGGCGCGACGAAAACCGCCGCGCCTTTCAAAATCTGTCTGCGTGCCCAGAGGCTGGGCAAGCTCTGGAACCTCGTTCGCTCGCCCTCAAGGACGCGCGGCGTGCCGATGGTTCAGGCAGCGCGGAGGTTGACCGCCTTCGGGCCCTTGCCCATGCGATCCGGCTCGACGTCGAAGGTGACCTTCTGGCCGTCGACGAGCGTGCGCAGGCCCGATGCCTCGATCGCGGAAATATGGACGAACACGTCCTTGGCGCCGCCGTCGGGCGTGATGAAACCGAAGCCTTTGGTCGCGTTGAAGAATTTAACGGTGCCGGTCTGGGCCATTGGGGAAACTCCTTCACCCGTTCAGTCTTTGGTGGTCCTGCCCGCCACCTGGCGTCGAGGGCAGTTCCCGGTGGTTGCTTCGGCAGTCATGCATTGGCGCATGGTCAAACCCCCCGCCGAAAACGGGGCCGTCAGAGATTCACAGTATCGGGGAAAGGTCGTCCAAAACGTTCCGCTCTCCGGGTCGCAAATGCCCGAACACGGAATTTATCGCACGGAAACGTGAAGGTTGCAAGATAGCGCCGCGGGCCGCCACACTGGGCGCATCCCGACGCAAGAATCGACCGATCTGAGCGTCGACCGGCCGCAGATAGGCCTGCTTGGCCGGGCGGTCATCGGCCCACGGACGGGGTCACGCATGGGCCAGGGTGGCCAGCGGTGCGATCGAATGCCGCCATGGCCAACCATGCCGATTGCCGTGTGGATAGCCGCGAACGGGGTTGCATTTGAAGGGCGAATGGCGAGGATCGCTATCGGGGATGGGATCGAGGGAGAGATCAGCATGAAATTCCTGGCGTCGGTTTTTTCGCGGCAAGGGTTTGCCGTCCTGTTCCTGTCGGCACTGCTGGCCGCCTGTACCGTCGTCGTCGATGACGGGCCAGGACCTCGTCCACGTCCGCCGCGTCCCGAACCGCAATTCTGCACCAGGCAATACGAACCGGTCTGTGCCCGGCGCGGCGGCGATCGCCAAACCTTCGCCAATGCCTGCCTTGCCGACCGCGCCGGTTACCGCATCGTGCGCGACGGTCCTTGCCGCGACGGCGGTGGTGGCGGCGGCGGGGGAGAGCAGACGTTCTGCACCCGCGAATACGCTCCGGTCTGCGCCCGCCGCCACGGCGAGACGCGCAGCTTCCCCAATGCCTGCGAAGCCCGCGCCGCGGACTACCGCATTGTCGGCGATGGGCCATGCTGAGGAGGCGGGAACTCCGTTACTTGTCCACGCCGATATAGGCTTTGCCCTTCAGCAGGGCAGCCAGATGTGCCGCATTTGATGCCGCCATCTCGATCATTCCGGCGACCTTTTCGGGGGTCGCCGGCAGGTCGACATAGTTGACGTCGCCCATGGCTTCGCCCACCCAGTAGACGCCGCCATTGGCCGGTATGGTGAAGCCGACATCGTTGAGCGCCTGGAAGCATTCGGCATGGCAATGGTGCGCACCATCCTCGTTGCCGACGATCGCCACCAGCGCGACCTTGCCGGCGGCCGGCATACGGCCCTTGTCGTCGGTTTCGGAGAGGAAAGCGTCCATGCGCTCCATGACGCGCTTGGCGACGCTGGAGGGTTGGCCCATCCAGATCGGCAGGCCGAGGATAAAGATATCGGCGGAGATGATTTTCTCGCGCAGGGCGGGCCAGCCGTCGCCCTTGCCCATATCGGAGAGCACACCGGCCTTGATGTCGTGATCGAGGGCGCGCACGACCTCGCCCTTCACCCCATGCGGCTTGAGCGCCGAAAGCAGATCGGCGACGATCTTGTCGGTGGAGGATTTTTCCTTGTCGCCCGAGGCTTTCAGGGAACAGTTGATGACAAAGGCGGTGAGGGACATTGGCGGCTCCTGCGTGTCGATGTGCAGGGTCAACGTCGCGGGCCGGTTGCGGTTGCGCGGCAATGATGCAGGTGTGGCTGCCTGGAGCAATTCCAGGAAAAGTGTGAACGGTCTTCCGTCCGGAGTTGCGTCGAAACAAAGAGTTGGAGCGGCTCGCCGTTTCGGTGAAATGCGCTAGACCGGATACGCTCCGTCGGCCGGACCGGCATAAAGCTCGCTGCCATGCTCATCCGAAATGCGCAGCCGGTCGGGGATTTGCGGCATGGGCAGGCTATGGAACAGAGCCGCCGCGCCCTGCAGGGCGGTGCGTAGCGTCGGTGCTTCCAGCGAAACCCTGTCGAGCGTCGCTTCCTCGGCGTCGCGCGACCGGTAGAACTCGATGACGAAGTTCAAGCAAGCCTCCGTGGCAGGACTTGGCAAGGCCTTTTGTGTCAGTTCGTCGCCTGCTTCGGAGCAGGGATGGGGCGCGCGAAGCACCCAGGCTGTCAGCCCTTCGATTTCGGCTTCAGGCCGCTCTCGGCCTGCTTGACCGACGAGCCGAACGGAGAGGCGGGCTTGGCCGCCACCTTGTCCTTCTTGGGTTTGCGTGTTTCGCGGTTGCTGCGCTGTTGGCCCTTGGCCATATTGTCTCTCCTCGTGCGGGTTGTCTGACGTTGCTGGGGTCTCAGGCCGCCGGATTGTTGCCAGCCACCGGATTGCCGGCCGGTTCGAGATTGTCTTCCGTGGTGACCCGTTCGTGGGTCTCCTGGTCACTGCGGATACGGTATTGCGGCGAGCCGTCCTTGACCGGCAGCCTGCTCTTGATCTCGAACAGTTCGGCCGTCTTGAGGAGGAGGCCGCCACGGCTTTTCATGCGCACGGTCTGGCCGATGGCGAAGAGATGAGAGGGGGTGTCTGTGCGCGGGCGCGCATTCTGCTGGAAACGGATCATGCTGCATTCTCCCGGTCGCGCTTCAGCGCGTTTTCGAGTTCGAGGTGGTCGATGGCGACAAGCTGGCTGGTGTTCGGGTTCTTCACCGCCCTTGCCGGCAGGTGAATGAAAGTGGCGACGCGGCGCCAGGCAATGCGCGACACGCCCTCGATCAGTTCTTCGTCCTGATCGATGTCGTAGTCGCCGGCCGGCAACGGCCCCTCCAGTCCGCCAAGCACGAAGGGGGCAGCGAAATGCGCGATGGAATGGGTGGTTCGGTCCGACATTGTCCTGGCCTTGATGTGCCCACGCGTTGGGCGTCAGGTAAAACCGCTGCCTGAATGCAAAAAAAGCGGGGACAAGCCCCGCTTTCCTATTTCCGGCAATCGCTGGAAATAAGCCTGTTTCGAGAGCTGCCAGTACATCCGTGGTCAGCGTTCATCGAATTCGGCCTGATCAGATCAGTTGCAGATTGGCGGCCGACTCGCGGCCCTTGCCGTCACGCTCCAGTTCGAACTGAAGCTTCTGGCCTTCCGCAAGACCCGGGAAACCGGCGCGCTCCAGCGCGCTGACATGGACGAAAACGTCCTTGCCGCCATCGGCCGGCTGAATGAAGCCGAAGCCCTTCTGGCCATTGTAGAACTTCACGGTTCCGGTGTTCATATCCAGTCTTTCGCGTATTGAGAGATCGTCGCGCGGCGAAGGTGCGGCGCGTCCGGTAGCAACGATTTGGAATGAGATTTGGCGGGTCGAGAACCTCTGACGCCGCGAGATGCCAATTCTGGCCAAAACGATCCTCTTTATATATAGCGATATGGCTGTCTATTCAAGTAGATTTCTGAAATTTTCCGACTTGGATCGAAAAATAGATCGCTATGAATATTCGCGCAATTCTGTTACCGTCTCGGATTATTTCCAAAAAATATTGAAAATTCGCAAGGGTATTTCCCTTGCGTGCCGTTTTTTATTTACTCCGAAATGAGGACAAAACCATGAATTCCACAAGAGGCTCAAGAGGGAAGACCGTCGCGATCAACCCTATCGCCAAGCCGGGCACCATACACGCCATTGCCGTTGGCCCGACCGGCCAGCCTATGATCGTCAAGTCGGCACGGCTGACCATCAGAAGCGATGAGGCGGCAAGGCGAACGATCGCAGATACCGTTGGCGCCATAAGGCGGGCCAGACAGGTCGCCGAGACCAACCGCCTGATCTGATCGCATTCATGGCGATGGAAGGCCGCGGAACCACACGGAGACTTGAACCTGCCGCGCCAATGGCCTAGATCGCGGGAGGCGGACAAACACGGCAGGTTTCCCATTAACAGAGATCAGAGACGAGCGGCGGGTGCGGGAGCCAGGTCTGGCGCGGGCGGACAACCGCCGCTGGGCCTCGACCAGTATGTGCAGCAGGCGCTGCAACTGCACCAGGCAGGGCGCCGGCAAGAGGCTGAGTCAATCTACCGGCAGGTGTTGGCGCGTCAGCCCAGACACGCCGCCGCGGCCCATTTCCTGGGGCTGCTGCTGCATCAGACCGGACGCAGTGAGGAAGGGCTGGATCTCCTCGAACAGTCCGTGAGCCTGCAGCCCACGAATCCCGATTTCCTCAACAATTTCGGCACGGTGATGCGCGACCTCGGCCGCGTTGCCGCGGCCATCGATTTCTTCCGTGGCGCGGTCGATCTGCGGCCGGACCAGCTCGCGGCGCGCGACAATCTCGGCTCGTCGCTGAATCAGCTCGGCCAGTTCGAGGAGGCCGAAGAGATCTATCGCGGCACGGTCGCGCGCAATCCATTCCATGTGCGCGCCCGCATCGGGCTTGCCGAAACCCTGCAGGAAGCCGGGCGGCTGGATGAGGCGCTGGCGGCTTTTCGCGAGTCGCTGACCATTCGCCCCAAGGATGCCGACCTGCTGCACGGGCTCGGCGTCGGGCTTATGGAAAAGGGCAAGCTCGACGAAGCGGCCGATCTGTTCCGACAGGCGCTGGCGATCAATCCCGGCATGGCCACGGCCTGGCTGATGCTGACGCAGGTCAAGCGCCAGAAGGAGCGCGATGCTGAATTGGCCGGCATGGAAGCCCAGCACGCCAAGGCGCCGCAGGACAGCCTGGCACGCATGCAGCTGTCCTTCGGCCTCGGCAAGGCCAATGACGATTTGAAGGACTATGACAGGGCGTTCGATTATTTCGCCGAAGGCAATGCTATTCGCCGCAAGGTTATCAACTACGATCCCGTCAGGACGCGTGCGGATTTCGAGGCGATGAAGACGGTGTTCGATGCCGGCTTCTTCCAAAGGCACAGACCGAGCCCAATCACCGATGACGCGCCGATCTTCGTCGTCGGCATGCCGCGTTCGGGCACGACGCTGGTCGAACAGATCATCGCCAGCCATCCGAAGGTCTATGGTGCGGGCGAGCTCAGCATCCTGAAGAAGGTGGTCGGGAATCAGTTCCCGTCGACCATGCCGGGTGGCTTCCCCTGGGGTGTATCGGACGTGGACGATTCGGATTTTGCCGCGGCAGGCCAAGCCTATCTCGACATGCTGCATGCCCGCTATCCGCATATCAGCCATGTCACCGACAAGATGCCGGGCAACTTCCTGCTTATCGGCTTCATCCACATGATGATGCCGAAGGCCAGGATCATCCACTGCGCCCGCGATGCGGCGGCAACCTGCCTGTCGATCTACAAGGTGCATTTCCGGGGCGACAGCCACCGCTACGGCTACGATCTGGGCGAACTGGCTGACTTCCACAATCTCTACACCGACATCATGGCGCATTGGCACAGCGTTCTGCCCGGCGTCGTGCATGATGTGCGCTACGAGGATTTCGTCGCCGATCAGGAAGGGCAGAGCCGGGCCCTCATCGACTATCTCGGCCTGCCATGGGACGATGCCGTGCTGTCCTTCCACGATACCGACCGGCCGGTGCGCACGGCTTCCGCCGCGCAGGTGCGCCAGCCGATGTATCAGGGCTCGGTTGATCTGTGGAAACGCTATGGGGATCGGCTGAAGCCGCTGCTGGATAGGCTGGATTAGCGCATCGTTCGGCGATGGGCCAGAGCCCTCACCGCTTCGTCATCCTATGGCGGAGCAAGGAGCAAAGCGACGCGGCGCAGACCATAGGATCCATGCCGCGACGTTAAATCATTGAAAACGGTACAGAATTCTGCTCAGCTGCGTCCTTCGATCGAGGTCGCGGCATGGATCCTCGGGTCTTCGCGACGCCGCTTCGCGGCTGCTCCGCCCGTGGATGACGAAGCTGAGAGGGCTCAGCTGCTCAAAGCTCGATGAACGGCTGGAAGCCGCCGAAGATCATGCGCTTCATATCGAAGGGCATGGGGCCCCAGTCGGGTGTCAAGCGCGGGTCGGCCATCACCTTGGCCATCACCGCATCGCGGCTTTGCCTGGATTCATAGACCGCCCAGGCAAAGACGACGATCTCGTCGTCCGTTGCCTGAACGGCACGTGGAAACGAAGTCACCTCGCCATAGGGCACGTCGTCGCCGATGCATTCGACATAGGCCAGCGCGCCGTGTTCCATCCATATGGGGCCCGCGAGGTTGGCGAGCTTCTTATAATCGTCGAGTTTGGCTTTTGGCACGGCAAGCACGAAACCATCGACATAGGACATGATAAACTCCTCTGTTGAAAAATGAGCGCCGGGTCGGCGGGGGTACGACCCGGCGCGGTGAGCGCGTCGGCCCTGTCGGGCGACGCCTGCTCGCCAGGGAACCTATTTCACTGGCGCGTTCATCGCCCAGGCGACGCCGAAGGGATCCTTCACCTGGCCCCAGCGGTCGCCCCAGAACATCACCTGCAGCGGCGTCACGATTTCGCAGCCGGCATCGACGGCGCGTTGCCACCAGCCGTCGATATCGTGGTTGCCGAGATGGAGCTGCAGCGTGTAGCCCTGCGCATCCTTATGCGGGTGGCCGTGTTCGGGATAAGCGTCGCCCAGCATCAGCGTCGAGCCGTTGATGTGGAGGTGGATGTGCATGGTGCGGCCTTTTTCGTCGGCCGGATAGGCAAAGACTTGCTCGGCTCCAAATGCCTTCTTGTAGAATTCGGCGGCCTTGATGGCGCCGTCGACCTGCAGATAGGGGGTCAGTCCGCCAAGCACTTCGGCTCGTGGTGGGGTCTGGTCGGTCATGTCTTCTTGCTCCTCTTTGCGTTTGGCTTGGCCTTGCAAAGCCTAGGACGCACGAGGTGACGGCAATTCTACACGGCCGCGAAAATTTTTTAGCGGGCCGGGCCCGGACACACCGGGCAACCGGAGGTTTTGAGCGACAATCGCATGGACAGGCTGCTCGCGGTCATATGACCTTGGCCGTGAAGGTGGTTGCACGACGGCTGTTCTGGGCGTCGAAGAGTTCCGGAAAGCCGATGTCCTTGCGCAGTTCGGCTGGCAGCGAGAGCAGGATGCGTTCGCTGCGATGGCGGGCACGTGCCGCCGCATATTGGGTTGCGATGCGACCGATGGATGAAAGGACGGACATGACAAGGTTCTCCCTGGGTTGATGCCGGCATCATCGTGTAGGCATCCCAAGGACGAGGCAGGTTCAGGCGATCCGACAGGTCGTCGAAATTATTTCAGATGACCGAGGCGGCCAGTGCCGTGTCGTAATACTCCACCATCTCGATGACCTTGCCGTCGCGCAGGGTCCAGAAGTTGGCGGCGCGCATGACGAATTCCTTGCCGGTGGTTTTTCGCGTCAAATGGATTTCGACCTGCGCCGCGACCTTGTCGCCACCGTCGATAATCTCCACCGGGACGAAGTTCCGGTATTCGAAATCACCGTCGAGCGCCATGAGGCGGGCAAGGAATTCCTGCTTGCCGTTGCCCGTCCCGATATAAGGCGCCTGCGGTTCGGCGACCCAGCGGAAGACGACATCGTCGGAGCAGTGGGCCAGCGCGCCCACGATGTCGCGTTTCGCATAGGCATCATAAAGGGTTTTGACGACGTCCACCGCGCGCATGACCGGTCTCCTCCCTCGGCTTGCGGAACCTTCAGGATGCGCCTTTTTCGGTTGGCGGGAAAGTGCGGGCCGGCAAGCTCGAATGCCGGCCCGGCCGAGGCATCGCCTTAACCACCCGCTTCAGCCACTTCGCGGAAAAAGTCCTCGGGGTCTTCGACCTCGGTCAGGCGCCGCTTCTCGATCAGCCAGAAGCGGTTGCCGATGGCGCGGATGAAGGAGCGGTCGTGCGAGGCGAGGACGCAGCTGGCCTGGTGCTTGAGCAATTCTTCCTCCAGCGCTTCCTGGCCATCGATATCGAGATGGTTGGTCGGTTCGTCGAGCAGGTAGAAGTTGGGGTTGGCGAGCCTCAGCGCCAGCATCATCAGCCGCGCCCTCTGGCCGCCGGACAGGACGCCGATCTTTTTCTCCTGCATCTCGATGACCACGCCGGCGCCGGCAAGCAGCGAGCGGGCGCGCTGTTCGCCGACATCGTAGCGGCGCGACACCATCGCCAGCGGCGTGTCGTCGCTGCTGATGCCCGACAGCGCCTGGTCGCTGTAGCCGAGCACCGTCGACGGCGTCACCTTCACATTCTCGATCGTGTCGGGTTCGACGATGGCGTTGCGGATCAGGCTGACGAAGCGCGACTTGCCGACGCCATTGCGGCCGAGCAGCACGATGCGGTCGCCCTGGCAGATGTGGCGCTTGCCGGTCCTGAACAGCAGCGCGCCATCCGGCGTTTCGACGGCCGCATCGTCGAGCGTGATCAGCACCTTGGCGTGGGTGCCGCGATTGGCCAGTTTTATTGCGCCGGCCGATTTCTCGCGATGCGCTGATACCGCCGCCTCTTCCAGCTTTTCCGCCCGTTCCTTGAGCTGCCTGGTTTTCACCGTCAAAAGGTCGCTGCCGGAATTGATGCCGATGTTGTTGAGCTTGGCGGCCTGTTTTCGCAACTGCTGGACGACCTTCATGTCACGCTCGAACTTGCGAGCCGTAGAGGCGTCGACTTCGTCGAGCGCCTGCCTGGCGCGGGAGTAGGGTAGCGCGAACACCGGCGACTGCTCCGGCCGCAGGAACAGCGTCCGGTTGGTGGTGGCGTCGAGGAAGGCGCGGTCGTGGCTGGCGATGACAACAGGCACTTCGCGCGGCAGGGCGTTCAGCCAGCCTTCCAGCTGGCTGATGCGGGCAAGGTCGAGATGGTTGGTCGGCTCGTCGAGCAGCAGCACGTCGGGATCGGTGACCCAGACGCGGGCAATCAGCGCCAGCCTCTGCCAGCCGCCGCTCAGCGCCCGCATTTCCCGTTCGCGCATCGGTTCAGGCACGTCGAGCGAATCCAGCACCACGTCGACGCGCCACATCTCGCTGTCGGCCTGCTCGGGCGGCAAGGCGTCGGCCACCACCTGATGGAAGGTGCGGCCGAGCAGGGCAGGGGCAACGGCCTGCTCGACATGGCCGACGCGCAGGCCGCGCGTGCGGGTGATGTCGCCGGAGGTCGGTTCCATCTCGCCGGTCAGACATTTCAGCAAGGTCGACTTGCCACGGCCATTGGCGGCGACGATGCCGAGCCGGTCACCAGTGCCGATGGTGAGGTCGAGGTGAGCGAAAAGCGGCGCACTCATGGTGACGCCGAGGGATTTGAGGCTGATCAGGGCCATTTTGATTTCTCTGGTCTTGCCGGAGACATCTCCGGATGCACTTTGACGGTGCACGTGCTGGCCATCAGGCTCGGCGTTGCGCACCACGAAGGGCAGACCAAAAAATCGAAGCGGGAAAAACCCCGGACCGTCCCTGGTCAGCCCTGCAAGCTAGCTCGCAGGGCAGAAATCGGGCCACGCTGACGATGGTGACGAAAAAACGTAAACACGTGAGCCCTCCTTTCAAGACAAGACGATTGAGTGTGTGGAGCGATTACACCAAAGGCGGGGGTGGAGGCAAGTGGAGCGCGCTTTTCCTTCTCCCCTTGTGGGAGAAGGTGGCCGAGCAAAACTCGGTCGGATGAGGGGTGTTCCAGGGAACACCAACGCCTCGCTCCGCTGGAACACCCCTCAACCGTCTCGGCGCTACGCGCCGATCCACCTTCTCCCACAAGGGGGAGAAGGAAGAGGCGCTCTACTTCCCCGGCCTGCCTGTCTTGTCCGGCCGGCGCTTTTCGCGGCGGGCGTCGCCTGGGTCCTCGTAGGAGCCGATACCCGCGCGCTGGCGAACGATTGGTTTGGCGGAATCGTCGCGTTCCTTCGCCACCCCCTCCGTCCTGCCGGCCACCACTTGAGCGGAGATCGGCTGGGGCTTTGCCGGCACCTTTCCTTCGACCGGCTTTTCGGTGCGCCGCACCGTCATCTCGTCGAGCGAGTTTTTCTTGAACAGCGGTTTGACCGGCTCGCCGGGAATGCCGAAATCGGAGCCGTGTGCTTCCTGGGCGGACTGTTTCTTGAACAGCGAGCGCGACACAGCACCCGCCGGCGTCGGCATGTCGGTGCCCGGCCCCATGTCGTCAATCGATGGTTTGGCGAAGAGCGGCTTCTTCACCGGCACGGCGCCATCGGCGCCCATCTCGTCAAGCGCCGGCTTGCGGAAGAGGTTGGGCCGGGCCGCCTTGGCTGCCTCTTCGGCGGCACGTGCTTCGTCGAGTTTGCGGAAACGCTCCTGTTCCTCCGCCGTGCGGTGCTTGGCCACGCCCTTGTTGTGCTTGCCTTTTTCGCGGCCCGAGACCGGGCTTTCCATGTCGGCGTATTTGGCAAGCGGGTCTTCGGAGATCGAGAGTTCCATCTCGCGCAGACGCTTGATCTCGTCGCGGATGCGGGCGGCCTTCTCGAAGTCGAGATTGGCGGCGGCGTCGCGCATCTGCTTCTCCATGGCGTCGAGATGGGCCTTGAGGTTGTTGCCCATCATGGCGCCGGCGCTGTCGGTGAACTGCGAGATGTCGGCGCGGACGTGGTCCTTTTCGTAGACCGAGTCGAGAATGTCCGAGATGCGCGACTTGACCGATTCCGGCGTGATGCCGTTGGCGGCGTTCCATTCCATCTGCTTTTCGCGGCGGCGGTTGGTCTCGGCCATCGCGCGCTCCATCGAGCCGGTGACCTGGTCCGCATAGAGGATGACCTTGCCGTCGACGTTGCGGGCGGCGCGGCCGATGGTCTGGATCAGCGAGGTCTCCGAACGCAGGAATCCTTCCTTGTCGGCGTCGAGAATGGCGACGAAGCCGCATTCGGGGATGTCGAGGCCCTCGCGCAGAAGGTTGATGCCGACCAGCACGTCGAAGGCGCCGAGGCGCAAATCGCGCAGGATCTCGATGCGTTCGAGCGTGTCGATGTCGGAGTGCATGTAGCGCACGCGCACGCCCTGCTCGTGCAGGTACTCCGTCAAATCCTCGGCCATGCGCTTGGTCAGCACCGTGACCAGCGTGCGGTAGCCGGCGGCGGTGGTCTCGCGGATCTCACCGACAACATCGTCGACCTGGCTTTTCGCCGGGCGCACCTCGACCGGCGGGTCGATCAGGCCGGTCGGGCGAATGACCTGCTCGGCGAAAACGCCGCCGGATTGTTCCATTTCCCAACCGCCGGGTGTCGCCGAGACGGCGACGGAGAGCGGGCGCATGGCGTCCCATTCCTCGAAACGCAGCGGCCGGTTGTCCATGCAGGAGGGCAGGCGGAAGCCATATTCGGCCAGCGTCGCCTTGCGCCTGAAGTCGCCGCGATACATGCCGCCGATCTGCGGCACGGTGACGTGGCTTTCGTCGATGAAGACCAGCGCATTGTCGGGAATGTATTCGAACAGGGTCGGCGGCGGATCGCCCGGCTGGCGGCCGGTGAGGTAGCGCGAATAGTTCTCGATGCCGGCGCAGGAGCCGGTGGCTTCCAGCATTTCGAGGTCGAAGCGGGTGCGCTGCTCCAGCCGCTGTGCTTCGAGCAGGCGGCCGGCCCGCTCCAGTTCCACCAGCCGGTGCTTGAGTTCTTCCTTGATCGATTTGATCGCCTGGTTCAGCGTCGGGCGCGGCGTCACATAGTGCGAGTTGGCGTAGATCTTGACGCTTTTCAGCTCGCCGGTCTTCTGGCCGGTCAGCGGATCGAACTCGGTGATCTGCTCGATCTCGTCGCCGAACATCGAGATGCGCCAGGCGCGGTCTTCCAAGTGGGCCGGAAAGATCTCGATCGTGTCGCCGCGCACGCGAAACGAGCCGCGCACGAAATTGATGTCCTGGCGCTTGTATTGCTGGGCGACGAGATCGGCGAGCAAAGCGCGCTGGTCGAGCCGGTCGCCGATCTGCATCTGGAAGGTCATCGCCGTATAGGTCTCGACCGAGCCGATACCGTAGATGCAGGACACCGAGGCGACGATGATTACGTCATCGCGCTCGAGCAGAGACCGTGTCGCCGAATGGCGCATCCGGTCGATCTGCTCGTTGATCGAGGATTCCTTCTCGATGAAGGTGTCGGTGCGCGGGACGTAGGCTTCCGGCTGGTAGTAGTCGTAATAGGAGACGAAATACTCCACCGCGTTGTCGGGAAAGAATTTCTTGAACTCGGAATAGAGCTGCGCGGCCAGCGTCTTGTTGGGCGCCAGGATCAGGGCGGGGCGCTGCGTCTCCTCGATCACCTTGGCCATGGTGAAGGTCTTGCCGGAACCGGTGACGCCAAGCAGCACCTGGGTGCGGTCGCTGTTGTCGACGCCTTCGACAAGATCCTTGATCGCGGTCGGCTGGTCGCCGGCCGGTTCGAAATCCGACACCATCTTGATGGCGATGCCGCCTTCGGACTTTTCCGGCCGGGCGGGGCGGTGCGGAGTCCACAGGACGCCGTCCTTGTGCAGCGGGTTGCCGGATTCGATCAGTGCCGACAGAGCTGCGACCGTAGCGGTGACGCCGCTCGACGTCATCGTCTCGGCTTCTTCGAGCGAAACATCGAGGCCGGCGACCGGATTGAGGCCCGCCGCCGCGCGTTCGCGGGCGGTGGCCGCGCCGCCCATCGAGGTGCCGCGTGCCGTGCGTCCGGGCGCGGCGGAGCGTTCGGGGATCTTCTTCGACGGCTTTGGCGATTTGCCGCCGTCGCCCTTGCCGACCTGGCGCCCTTCGCGTTCTGCCTCCTGCTCGATCTGTTCGGCCCAATCTGCGATCGAACCGCTCAGCGGCGTGCCCGAGAGTTCAGGCTGCGGCATCTCGGCGAAGCCGCCCCTGTGCAGCGGTTCCGAGGCGTCGAGGAAATCGGTCAGCGGGCTGCGCCGCTTCGGTGCGGCGCGGTCGTCATTCGCCGTCGGCGGCGTTCTTTTATCGGGGGATTTGGCCATGACCCGAATATGGGAGGTCTTGGCGAAAATGGAAAGAGCGCGATGAGGCAAGCCGCATGCCCGGATGCAGCTCCTGACAGAAGGCTGTCAGGAGGAGGCAGTGCCAAGGATTGCCTGCCTGTCGCGGTCAGGCGCCGCGCGCGTTGTCCGTCGCCACGCGGGTCGCCGATCCGTTCAGGCGCGGCACCACGACGAGCCGCGTGACCTTGCCCTTCTTGAAGGCGGCGAGGAAGCGGGCATAGTCCCGGAAGACGACACAGCCATTGGACTCGGCGCGGCCGCCGCGCAGCATGTAGGTGTGGGCGAGCAGGCCGTTGCGGTTGTACTTGTTGCCGCCATTCACCGGCGTCAGGCGTATGGCCTCGACACCATGGAAGCGGGATTCGCGCAGCGACAGATTGTAGGTGTTGGGCGGCGTCGGGCCGCGATCCTTGACGTCGACATAGCGCGGCTGGTCGACCATGGCGCCGAGGCCCGAATGTGCCTCGAGCCGCTGGCCGTCGGGCATGTAGACGGTCTTGGCACTGATGTCATAGACGGCGACGCCGTGGCCGGCTCCGCTTCCGGCGGTCGGCCCGTTGAACAGGTTCCTGAATGCCTGGCCAAGGCCGCCAGAGGGCGTGTCCGGCTTGGCGTAGGCCAGCACGTCGCCGCCTTCGCCAGACCGGCCGGCGCGGGCCGGCCTTGCCGGCTGGGCTTGCTGGACCGGCTTTGCCTGCGGCGCCGGCTTCTGCTGGGCGAGCTTGGGCTGAGCAATCCTGGGCTGCGGAGCCGGCTCATCCTGCTCCACGGCCTTGGGTTGCGGCGCGTCATATTGCGGGCGACGGGTCGGCAGCGGCACGTCGTCGGTCAGCGCATCCGGCAAGGAGGCGGCGTCGCCGGGCTGTTCCTGCTGGGTCTCGACAGGCGCAACCGCGACATCGGCTGAGGATTCGGTCATCGGCAGTGGCGAGGCGAATGCCTCATCCTCGACGGGCATCGACTGCACGAGGGCCAGCGCCAGTTGCGCGTTGTCAGGCGTCTCCGACTGGGCAAGGCCCATCGGCGCGGGCGCGGTCTGCACGACAACGGAACCGGTATCGGCACGAGCGAAACGTTCCGCTGCCGGAGCCGGTATGTCATCAGACAGGCTGGCCATGACCTGAACGGAGGGCACCAGCGATGCCTCGGTAATATGCGGCGCGGCCTTGGAAATCACCGGGCGGGCGTCGGCCGTGGCAACAGGCTTGCCGGCACCGGCAAAGACGGCGGCAAGCTTGGTCGGCGACAGCGACGCTTCCACGCGTTCGAAACGCTCCTGCGCCTTCGACTTCAAAATTGGCTGTTCCGGCTTTGCCTGCGCCACGAGGCGCGCGGATTTCTCCGCCAGCGGGCTCACGCGGGCCAGCTTGAAGCAACTGGCGCCGCATTGCACTGCGTGGTCATGCAGGGCCTGCGCGCCGCCATGGGCATTGGCGAGTACGAAGGGCGCCGAGGATCTGAGGAAATGCTGCTTCAGCGGATCGGCCAGCGCCAGCGAGCCAGGCATGGACAGCGTCTGCGGCAGGCCGCCCGATGTCGCCGACAGCGAGGCGCCGACGGAACTGAGGCCGGCCATGGTGCCGATCAGCCAGAGGCCGACGGCAGCGCTGACACCGGGCACCGCGACCCAGCGGACCATCCGTTGCGGGTTGAAGGAAGGGATGCGCGGCGCATCGACGAACTCGCCGCCCTCGCGCTGGTCCCAGATTATTTTTCGTTTACTCGACAACGCCATGCAACCAATCTTGCTCCAATCGGTTTTCCCCGTACGTGGCCTTGTCAGCCGCGACGACCATTCTGTGAGTGATCCCAGGTGGTCCCCGACGCGTTTGCCGCGCCTGTCGTTGGTTGCCGATTGCTTCAAAATATGGACAAAGTTGGTTAACCAATCCCTCTCAAAACCAACCAAGAGACGTGGACTTTGTGCCAAAAAAGGCTCGTCCACGATCATGCACGCGGTATTGCAGCCCTTCCGAAGCAAGTTTGCTGCCTGTTTTTGGCGGCCGAGTCAAGCAAAACGGCCTGCGCCAAATCAGCAAAAAGCCACCCGGGATCACGCCGGGTGAGGGTGCTTGCCGATCGCTTCGGCTGAAAAAGGCCCCGTCGACCGGCCAAACTGTTGCCCTACTGCCACAAAATCCCAGGCCGGGCGGCTGCCTTCCGACGGCCATTGACTCGTTTTGGGAGGCGGTGCAATCGGATTAAAGTGCTTGGTTTTGGGGTGGCAAAGGCCACTTTTGGAGGCTTTTTCCATGAAGCGTCGGGACTTCTTGGCGCTGTCGGCGGGTGCTGCGGCGTTTTCCATTCTTCCGGCCTCGGTCAGGGCCAATGTGCCGGTCCCCTACGACCGCAACGCCGAACTCCCATTCAACGACAAAAAATCGTTCATCGACTGGATGGTGGCCAATCGGGGCGAGGATCCGAAGTTCCTGGCCGAGCGATTCGATCGCTTCCAGATCATGGTCTACAACAAGGACGTGCTGGACGACCGCAACAAGCGTGCTTTCCTCGCCACGCCGCGCGAGGAGTTCGTGCTGCCGCAGAATCTGGCGCGCGCCTATGATCATGCCTTCCTCGACATCGGCTACGGCGTGACCATTTCCGGCCCGCACCTCGTCGGGCGCATGACGACGGCTATCGACGTGCAGTTTGGCGAAGCCGTGCTCGAGGTCGGCACAGGCTCCGGCTACCAGTCGGCCTATCTGGCCAATCTCACCGACAAGGTCCACACGATCGAGATCATCAATCCGCTGGCCCAGCGCACCCGCCGCACCTATGACGCGCTGATCGATCGCGGCTACAGCGTGTTCGGCTCCGTCACCAGCCGCAATGCCGACGGCTATTATGGCTGGGAGAGCGTCGGCCCGTTCGACAAGATCATCGTCACCTGCGGCATCGACCACATCCCGCCGTCGCTGCTGCAGCAGCTCAAGCCCAATGGCGTCATGGTCATTCCGGTCGGTCCGCCGGGTGCCCAGCATGTGCTCAAGGTGATCAAGCAGCAGCTTGCCGACGGCACGTTCAACATCGTCCGCTCGGACATCTACAATGGCAAGGTGGTGCCGTTCGTGCCGTTCACCAAGCTGGAAGGCGACCAGATCGTCGGCACGCACAACGGATGAGTTGCCGCGCCGGTCCAAGCCTGTTGAGCTGAACCGCCGCATCAAGGGGCTTGAATGACGGCTGTCGTATCGACCTCTCGGCCAAGCATCGCCTCGCTGGAGGCGCCGCGGCTCGCGCACTATCTGGCGGTCGGGCTGATCGCCGGCGCGATCATCGCGCTGCAGATCGCGGTCATGCGGGTGTTCGCCGTCGGCAGCTGGTCGCATTTCGGCTCGCTGGTGGTCAGCCTCGCCATGCTCGGCTTCTCCTTGTCCAGCGTCGTCATCTTCGCCGGCAAGGGCTGGTTCGACCGCCATTGGCAAGGGGCCGCCACGGCGGCCCTGCTGCTGATCGGCCCGCTCGCTGTCGGCTCCAACCTCGTTGCCCAGACAGTGCCGTTCAACGCCATCTTCCTGGTTTCCGACCCGGCGCAGAAATGGCGGCTGCTCGCCAATTTCCTGCTCTATCTCCTGCCGTTCCTGGCCGGCGCGTTCTTCCTCGGCATCGTCTTCCTGAAAAGCCGCACCGCGTTCGGCCGGGTCTATTTCGCCGACCTTACCGGCTCGGGGCTGGCCGGCCTCGTGGTTCTGGTATCGCTTTATCTGTTCGCGCCGGAAACCATCATCGTCGTGCCGCTGCTTTTGTGGGCGGCCGGGTCGCTGCTGTGGTTCTTCGCGTTCGGCGCCTGGAAGAGTGTCGTCGCCGGCGTGGTCGTCGCGGCGCTGTCGATATCAGGCTATCTCGTGCTGCCCGGCCTGCTTGGCATACCCGACATCGCCGTGTCGCAGTACAAGGGCGTCGCCTATGCCCGCAACTTTCCCGACGGCAAGCGCATCTACCGCAGCGTCTCGCCGTTCGGCGACCTGCAGGTCTATGCCAGTTCCTACATGCATTTCGCGCCGGGCCTGAGCGACAACGCCGCCTTCGGCATGCCCGAGGTTCCGGCCAACACCTATGTCGGCATGTACCGCGACGGCGACGGGCCGGAAGGCATCATGCGCAATCTGGCGCCGGCCGAGCAGGTCTATTTCCGCTACCTGCCGATGCACTATCCCTATGTGATCAAGGACAAGCCCAAGACATTCGTCGTGCAGTTCGGCGGCGGTATCTCGACGCAGGCCGCACTCAATGCCGGATCGACCTCGGTGACCGTCGCTGAGAGCAACCCGATGACGTTGCGGGCGTTCCGCGATCCGGTGCTGAAGGACGTGACCGGCGACATCCTGGCCGAGCCGCGGCTCAAGGTGATCGACTATGACGGGCGACTGTTCCTTGCCAACACGACAGAGCGCTACGACGTCATCGACCTCAGCCTCGCCGACAGCGTCGGCCTGTCCAATCCAGGCGGCTTCGCCATTTCGGAGAAATACGCCTACACGCATGAGGCGATGCTGAGCTACATGCACGCGCTGGCCGATGGCGGCGTGCTGTCGGTGACCTTGTGGAACAAGGAAGAGCCGCCGAAATCGGTGCTGAAGCTTTATTCGACCATCGCCGAGGCGGCCAGGACGTTCGACAGCCAAGGCGCGGCCAACGACATCTTCGCCGTGTCGAGCTACCTGTCGACAACAACGGTGCTGTTCAAGCGCGGCGGTTTCACCGAGGCCGAAATCAAGACGCTGTGCGACTACACCAGGTCGATGTCCTGGGAGGAAGTCTATTATCCGGGAATGGTTTATGACGGTTCGGGCGCGCAAAAGGTGCTCGACGATTACCGCGCCTCGATCTTCGGCAGCGGACAGGACGCGACGCTGACGCAGCCCGCCGCCGATGCGACAGCGCCAGCCGACGCTACCGCGCCCGCAAACCCCGACTGCGATCCGACGGCTCCTGCCGATCCGACGCTCGATGCCTGTGCCGGCGCCGGCGGTGAGGCCGGCCCGCAGGTGTTGCCGGCGACGGAACTGCAGCGCATGACCTGGCATGCGCTCTTGACCGGTGGCTGGCAGAAGCTTGCCAGCGATTATGTCTTCGACGCACGAGCGCTGAGCAACGACCAGCCCTATTTCGCTGCCTATGTGAAGGTCGCCGACCTGCCGCGCACGCTGGACCGGCTTGACCTGTTCCAGGACGATTGGGGCTACCTGCTGATCTGGGCGACGCTCGGAATCGCCTGCATCACGGCGGCTTCGCTGGTGCTGCTGCCGGTCATTTTCGGCTGGCGCATCGTGTTCTCGCGCTCGCGCGGCAAGCTCGGCACCATCCTCTATTTCGCCTGTCTCGGCCTCGGTTACATCATGGTCGAGGTCGGGCTGATCAGCCGCTTCACCGTGGCGCTCGCCAATCCGACCGTGTCGGCCTCGGTGCTGATCTCCTCGATGCTGGTGTTTTCCGGGCTCGGCAGCCTGTTCGCCGAGCGTATCTTCGACCGCGCCAGGACGCTGCTGCCCGTCGTGCTGCTGGCGGTCTGCGTGCTGCTGTTCGCCTATGGCTTCTATCTGTCGCCGGTGCTCGACTGGATCGGCGCCTATCCCTATGCGGTGCGACTGCTGCTCTGCTTCCTGCTGGTGTCGCCACCGGCCTTCCTGATGGGCATGCCGATGGCCACCGCCATGACCTGGCTGGCGCGGCTCGGCAAGGAGCATCTGTTCGTCTGGGCCTGGGGCATCAATGGCTGTTTCTCGGTCATCGGCTCCGCTGCCGTGCCGATCATCGCCACCAGCTTCGGGCTGAGCGCCGTGCTGCAATGGTCGGCGATCGCCTATCTCATCGCCATCCCTGCCTTCTTCGCCGTGCTGTTGCCGTCGAAGGCGCCTGGTGTGCGGCTGGTGGCGGCCTGATGCCGGACCGGCGCGCCATCGTTGCCGGACTGCTGGCCACGGCGGCGTTTCCGGTGGCAAGCCAGGGGGCGCGCTTGCACAAGGCCATCTCAACCATCGTGCCGTTCAAGGCGTCACCCTTTCCCTACCGGGGTAAGCTGCCCGATGGCTCCGCGCCGTTTCTCGACGTGACGGCGGCGGACGGAAGGCGCGGCCACACCTCGCCGCGCGGCGGCATCTATTGGGAAGACGAGACCTATTCCGATCGCTCGACGCTGCTGGCCGTGCCAAAAGGTTTCGATCTGGCAAAGCCGGCAGTCATCGTCGTGTTCTTCCATGGCAACGGCGCGACCTTGCAGCGCGATGTCGTCGGCCGCCAGCGGGTCGTGGCGCAGGTCGAGGCGTCCGGCCTCAACGCCGTGCTGGTGGCGCCGCAATTCGCCAGCAATGCACAGGATTCCAGCGCCGGCAATTTCTGGACACCGGGCTATTTTGCCAGATTCATGGCCGAGGCAGCGCAAGGCCTGGCCAAGTTGAGCGGCGCCAAGGCGGCAAGGTTCGACGCCATGCCCGTGGTGCTGGTCGCCTATAGCGGCGGCTACAACCCGACGGCTTTCGTACTCAGGAATGGCGACATCAGCGGCCGCCTGCTCGGCGTCCTCCTGCTCGACGCCGTCTTCGACGAGGCCGAGATCTTCGCCAACTGGGTCGCGCAGCACCGGAAGCGTTTCTTCGTCAGCGCTTATGGCAAATCCTCGGCCTCCGGCAATGCAGAGATCAGGCAGTTGCTGGCGGGCCGGGGCATTAACGCCGGTTCCGATCCGCCACGCCGTCTCGAAGCCGGGACGGTTGCCTTGCTTGCCTCCGATGCCGCGCACGACACCTTCGTCACCCGCGCCTTCGTCGGCAACCCGCTGCAGTGGTTGCTCGCCCGGCTGCCCGGGTTCCAGCGCTAGATTTGGAGGTTCAGTTCCCGCCCATGCTTCTGACCGCCATCGTCATTGCCCAGATATTGGACCCGCTCAGGATCCTGCTGGTCGGGATCGCCTATTTCGTCAGCCGGGTGGCCAAGCGGCCAAACGTCGGCTGGCTAGGGTTGCTCGTGGCGATTGTCGTCATCGCCGCCGGATTTCCGTTCATGGTCCTTGGCCAGTCCGGCGACATCGCCTGGACGACCGCGGCGATCGGCGTGATCTCGAACGCGCTGATAGTCGCCGCCCTGGCCGGGCTTCTACGGCTACAGCGGCTGTTTTTCTAAAGCGCTTCGGGCCGCATCCATCAGGGTTTCATCGCGGCAGGGCGCCATCGATGCCGGTGCCGGCCGCTGCCAGAAGCGCCGCCGCCACCGTCGCGGCGCGGCGCGCCTTCGGGCCGTGTTCGGGCCAGACGATGCGGCGCCTGATGGTCAGTGCCGGTACTTCGCGCGCGATCTCGATGAGATGGCCAGCGTCGAGATGGCGGCGCAGCACCAGTTCGCTGGCCAGCAGCGCGCCCATGCCGGCGATCGCCGCCTGTGCGGCGACGATGGTCAATCCGAAGCGCGGACCCTGGTCAATGTCCTTCCTTTGCCGCGCCGCCGCAACGAACCAGTCCCGCCATGTGGGATAGACATCATCGCCCATCATCGGGTCGATATGCAGCAGCGGCATCCTGTCCAGCACTTCGGCCCTGTCCGGCCCGGCATGATCCTGGACCTGCGCCGGTGCGCAGGCGGGGATGACCCGCTCGGTGAAGAGGTCGAGTGAGGCGATGTCGGATGCCGATCCCTTGCGATAGCTGATGGCAAGGTCGACGCCTTCCTCGGCCATGACATCGAGCGCAACGGACGCGACGATGCGAACCTCGAGCCGCCCCAGGGCCGGCCGCACCATGGCCAGGCGCGGCGCCAGCCAGAGCGAGGCGAAAGACGGATCGGCCGAGATGGTGAAGGTTTCGGTCTGGCGTTCGAAGCGCAGCCGGCGCATGCCGGAGGCCAGCGCATCGAAACCGCGATCGATATCGGGCAAGGCGGCCTCGGCGGCGCGGGTGAGCACGATGCCGTTGCCCTCGCGCCGCACCAGCTTGACGCCGAGCCGCTCTTCCAACTGCCGGATCTGATGGCCGATAGCGCCGGGCGTGACGCCCAACTCCTCGGCCGCGCGCGTCAGGCTGCCGGCCCTGGCGGCGGCCACCAGCGCCCGTAATCCGGAAAGCGGCAGATCCCTCAGAGTCATCATGTTTTGAATTTACCTCAAAACTTGTAGAAGGGAACTCGTTTGAGTGCGGGATTTTCCTTGCCTAGGTTGGTCGAAGAAATTCAACCGCAGGGGACACCAGATGCTCGACACGCCAAAGCAACAGCAAAGACATGCCGTCGCGCCAATCCGCGCCATGCGCGCGGAAGGCGCACGCATTGCCGTCGAGCTGGCGGACGGCCGATCGGCGAAACTCTCGACGCGCTGGCTGCGGCTGGCCTGCGAATGCGAGCAATGCGGCGACACCGCCTCGGGCAAGAGGTGGCTGACGCCGGCCGATGTCGACAAGGCAATCCATGCGGAAAGTTTCGATGTCTCCATGCCGGGGCAGGTCACGGCCATCTGGCAGGACGGGCATGTGTCGCATTACGATCCGACCTTCCTGGCAGGGCATGTCGGCGGCTCGGGTCCGGTCCGTTTCCGGCCGCAACTTTGGAACAACGATCTCACCGCACGGCTCGGCCGCTTCGCTTTCGACGCGGTGGTGGCGGATGACGAAGCGCTGTTCCAGTCGCTCCGGGCGCTAAGGGATCACGGCATCGCCATGCTGACCGGCGTTCCGGCCGAGACGGAAGCAACGGCGCGGGTCGCGGGCCGCTATGGGCCGATCCGCGAGACCAGTTACGGCAAGGTGTTCGACCTCATCTCGCGGCCGGATGCGCGGGTGGCGGGCGAGACGGCGCGGGCGCAGATCCCGCACACGGACGAGCCGTTCCGCTACGCGCCGCCGGGCTTCATCTTCTTCCATGCCATCCGCACGGGCGCCGGCGCCGGCGGTACGTCGCTGATGGTCGACGGCTTTCATGTCGCCGAACGGATGCGGACGCGCACGCCCGACCTGTTCGATCTCTTGACGCGGCACGGCGTTACCTTCCACCGCGAACATGAAGGCGAGGTGTTCTTCAGCGCCGAGGCGCATGTCATCAGCCTCGATGCGGCAGGCGCGGTCACCGGCATCCGCTACAATGACCGCTGCCTGGCGCCGCAATGGGCGCCCCTGGACCGGATCGATGGGTTGATCGAAGCGCTGGCCGAACTGACGCGGCTGATCTGCGATCCCCAGAACCAGTTCCAGCACCAGTTGCAGCCCGGCGAAGTGCTGGTCTTCGACAACCAGCGCGTCCTGCATGGCCGAAGCGCCTTTGATCCAACGCTTGCAGTGCGGCATCTCAGAAGCTGCAACATCGACCGCGACGGCGTGCATAGCGCGTTTCGGTCGCTGGCCAGACGGTTCGCGCCCGAGGAGGCCGAGGCGGTGCTGTATCAGGGGGCGATTTTTTGAGGCGCATTGATATTCAGGTGATGCCGGTCTGCAAACGATGGTTTCCTGCGCTTCCGGTGCTCACGTACCCAGAAGTACGCTCCGCTCCGGTTCTCGGAACCCACCGTTTTCGACTCGGCCTGACCTGAATCTCAACACGCCTTGCAGCGCGCTCCTCTCGACTTGAGATGGCTTTTCTTAGTTAAACCACAGCGCGAACGTCAAAAACCCGCCGCCGCCGAACTCTCGTTGGATCTGGTCGAAATCCTCGCTGGTCAGGATCCTGCCGGTCTCGAGATAGGGCGCGATTCCGGGGCCGGTGATCGACAGCACCAGGTCGAAGGGTTTTGGTTCGTCGAAGAAGCGCTTCATGTTGATGCCTTTGCCGGTGATGCGGAAATGCGGCAGCAGCGCGCGGCCTTCGAGCAGGTCCTCGGCCATGGTCAAGGTGGCAAGCCAGGCCTGTACCTGCTCCTCGCCGACTTCGAGGCCGGTGAGCGGGTTCGCGCCCTTCTGTTGTGGGCCGGGCAGCCATTCGCGGTCATTGTCCGTCTCGGCGCGGATCGCCTTCCAGTCCTCGCGCGACAGCCGGATCATTTCGAGCAATTCCTGGCGCGCCGCCTTGCGGCGTTCCGGCTCGACCACCGGCCAGTTGATCATGTGCACCATCGAGATGAAATCGGCGATGCGCCATTCAGAGGAGAAGATGTTCGAGCCCATCTCGCTCGGCGGCGGCACGAGAATGTCCTGCAACGGCAGCCTGGCGCGCGGGAACAGCATGTGGAACGAGCCATCGAAAGTGTTTTTGAAATCATGCGCCAGCCAGAAATCGGCCTGTGCCATCAGGAACTCGGCATAGCCCTGCAGCCAATAGCCATCGGCGCGGTCGAAGCGGAAGGTGAGCGCGGGTGCGCTATCACCTTGCGAGATACTGCCACGCGACAGCGCGGCCATGTTCGCCGCCATGCTCTCATCCGGGGCGATGGTGCCGTCCTCATTGAGGTCGATGCCGACATGGGTAAGGTCGATGACCATGCCGATATCGGCATCGGCCGGCACCGAGCCCAGCGTCGCAGCGGATTTTTCCAGCCGGTCGCGGAAGGCAACCAGTATGGCGCGGAACTCTTCGTAGGTCAGCGGCTCGGGGTCGGGATTGGGCGGCACGGGCAGCTGCATCAGCGGCAGCATGAAGGATTGCGGGCTTTCGAAGCCGTGCCGGTGCAGCCCGCTGGCGAGCAACTCAAGTGCCGTGAAGAATTCGCCGGCGCCGGCGGCATAGGCCGATGCCGGATCTTTCGCCGCGGCGGCCTCCAGCGTCGACAGGGCGCTGTCGCGCGCGGCCACGGTCTTCGCCTCGAATAGCGCGGTTGCCGCGTCGGGTATGGCGGCGCCGGCGGAAGACAAGGGCAAAAGCACAATGAAGGCGGATGCCAGCAGGCTCGAAATTCGGTTCATCTTTCCCCCAAAACATATGTGTCGCGCCGAGCAAATATACACCATTTGTGGCGTCGCGCCCGTCGGTGTCGGTGTGGCCCAGCGGGTCATCGTCGAAGATGTGCGATTGTCGACGGACACGCTTCAACCTGTCCGGCAGACCGTCTACACAAGGCAAACGATTGGGCATCGCGTGTCGAATTATCCGCTTTCCTACAAATTGTCCTGGCTGCCGCGTTTCCTGAAACCGTCACTTGGCGGTGGCGCTGATGGGTTTGCGCCGGCGTCGGGAACGCTCATGGAGCCGCTACCCAGACAGACCGTGCGGCTGGCCTTCGTCGGCGACATTTCGGCGGTGGCCAACCGCCGTGCGCCGGACTGCGACCCGGTGATCAAGGCGTTGCTTGGCGGCGCCGACCTTGTGATCGGCAATTGCGAAAGCCCTGTCGTGGACAGGCCAAGCGCGGTGCTGGGCACGAGGCTCGGCACGCATCATGCGATGAGCGAGCGGTTTCTGGCCGAGGCGCTCGCCGCGACCGGTCTTGCGCGCGAAAAGCTCGTGCTTTCGCTGGCCAACAATCATGTGCTCGACCAGGGCGTCGCGGGTTTCGACGAGACGGTGGCGGCACTGAAGCGGCTTGGCATCCGCACCATCGGCCTGGCCGCCAATGGCCCGGTGCAGACGGTCAAGGTGGGGCCGCTGGAGGTCGGCCTGGCGGCTTTCACGCTGTGGCGCAATGCAGATGAGAGCCTGTTTGCCGGGCGTGTGTCGATGGGCAGCGATCTGGCCGGCTGGCCGCGCGTCGATCTTCTCTGCGCGGTGCCGCATTGGGACTGGGAGTTCCGGCATTTTCCGCGCGCCGGGACGCGGGCATTGGCCAGGCGCCTGGCCGGGCAGGGCGTCGGACTGATCGCCGGCCATCATGCGCATGTGGTGCAGCCGGTGGAACGGATCGGCGACGCGATCGTCGCTTACGGCCTCGGCGATTTCCTTGGCACCGCCTTGGCGCGACAGCCGTGGCCGGGGCGCATTGGCGGGATTTTCGTCGTGGATGTCAGCGCGGAGGAGGGGACGCGTGGTGCTGTAGCTGCTTACCGGATGCAGCCGTTCGTACGGCTGCGGGACCGTGATCACGAGTGGCTGGTGCCGGTGGAGGGGTTGGACGGTGCGATGAGGAGGAAGGTCGAGGGGCGGTTGCGCGCGGTTTTCCCTTCTCCCCTTGTGGGAGAAGGTGGATCGGCGCGATAGCGCCGAGACGGATGAGGGGTGTTCCAGCGGAGTGAGACGTTGGTGTTCCCTGGAACACCCCTCATCCGACCTCACTTCGTGAGGCCACCTTCTCCCACAAGGGGAGAAGGGAAGGTCGCGCTCGTTGCCTACGGCTGGCGACTTTCCCGGAAATGCAGCTATCATGCGATAGTATTGGCAGCGGGGGTGGCGGTGGAAACAGCGGATTTCATGCCTGATGACACTGTCATCGCCGGCATCCGGATGAACATCGAGGCCTATGAGGCGGCGCGGGCCTTGGCGGTGCGGCAGGTGCGCTGGCGGGTGCCGCTGTTCATCGGGCTGACATTGGTGGCCGTGGTGGTTATCGCCTGGCTGTTCAACAAGGTCGCCGATCCCAACGAGCAATGGTTCTCGACGCCGCATGTGTTCCTCTATGTCATCGGCTTCGCCGCTTCGATCCTGCTCTACTTCCAGGCCATCAAGCCGGCGACGCGGCTGCAGCAATCGTTCCGCGACACGCTGCTGCCGATCATCTTCGGCTTCATCCGCGAGGTGCGTTACCAGCATGGCGACAGGCCGAATTCGTTCGACCGGCTGCCGCGCGAGGCGGTCGGGGCTTTCAACCGGCAAGCCTTCGACGATGTCGTTTCCGGCCGCTACGAAGAGTTTCCGTTCGAGCTTTACGAAGCGGAACTGCGGGAAGGGACCGGCAAGGGCTCATCGACCGCCTTCAAGGGCGTCATCGTCGCCTTCGAGGCTGTCGAGCCGTTCCCGGGAATCCTGGTGGCGACGCGGCGCACAAACGCTGTCGTCGGCTTCTTCCGCGGCCTGTTCGGGTCCAAGCTGCAGGAGCTGTCATCGGGGGAACCCTTGCTCGACGCGGCTTATGAATTCCGCACCGACAACATCGAGGCGGCACGGCCGCTGGTGACCGGCCGGCTGGCGCAGGCGCTGAAATGGCTGGGCGAGACCTGGCCGGACGATCCGGCCCGCGTCGCGCTCAATGGCAGCGATGGTTTCCTGCTGTTGCCGCAGGCGAAGAACTTCTTCGAGCTGCCCGAGATTTCGGTGCCGCTCGACTACACCAGGCATGTGGCGCCGATGATCTCGGACATGGGCGCCGTGCTGGCGACGGCCGCGCTGGTGCGCAAGATCGGGGTGAAGGACGAAGCCAGCTAGTCGGCCGTCACGATCAGCAGTCAAATCCGTATTTGCCGCGCATGTAGTCTGCTTCTTCCTTGGGCATTCTCTTGAACATGACACAGACGGTGAAGCTGCCGACCTGCCGTCCGTCCCGGGTGTAGCCCCAATCGGAAACATCGTCCCTGGTGAATTCGATATTCTGGCCGAGGACGACATTGCGAACTTCTTCCGGCTGGTTCGCCAATATGCCGGCAAAGCCGGTCTCGGTGCGGCGGAACGGGATGACCCAGAAGTGCTCGGTGACGTTGCCGTCACGCACCTTGACCTTCAATTTGAACCGCTCGGTGCCGGAGGGAGGCGCTTCGGCCAGGGCCAGGAATTCATCCAGGCCGGCAAGTGCCTGCGCGGTCGCCGCAGTCATTTCAGGATCGCCCGGGGCGAAGGTAACCGTCTTGTCATCGCCCGGATCAGCGCCTTGTGCGCCTGCCAATCCCGGCGCAAGCGCCAGCATCAGGGATATGATGGTTCGAACTGCCAGTTTCATGGTGGCCCCCTGGTCGCAGCGTTGGAATGATCCTGCATTTATTTCGAGTTTGCAACCATAGCGAGAGTTTTTTCCCTTTTTTTGTAGTCCTGGTTGAGCTGATCCGTGAAACAAAACTTGTATCAATGGAAGATCGGCAGGCTGTTGCGTGATGCAATCCGGGGTGGATTGTGGCGGCTGCGTGATGGCCGCGAGGGGGCCGCCGCAATCTGCTAAGCGATTCTTTTCGTGGACGAACGGCGGGCGTCGAGGCCAACGATACGGCTGGAAATCGCGTCGGCCGCATGCAATGTGTCGGAATTAAGCCTATGATTTCCTTTGCTAAAATTCACCGAATGTGATTTGCGGGCGGCAGGCTTTCCGTTTCAGTTTCGGGTCGTCCGGCCCAGTCAAGGCGGCCCGGAAAATTGAAACAGCACGGAGTGCTATCGATGAAGAAGACCCTCGCAACCACCGCCGCTCTGCTCGCCTTCCTCGGCACGGCCTATGCCGCGTCCGTCCAGGGCACCATTCAGGCGGTCGATCCGACGACCAAGTCGATCACGCTCGACGACGGCAAGATCTACCAGCTGTCGCCGGAAGCGAAGATCGGCAAATTGAAGGTCGGCGCCAAGGTGGCGGTAACCGTCGATGACAAGACCGGCATGGTGACGTCGATCAAGAAGGCTTCGTAGAGGCTTCTCCTTCTCCCCGTTCACGGTAGGGCAATCGCATATGAAACTTCTCGAAGGTTTGCCCGGCACGTACCCCCACCCCTAACCCCTCCCCACAAGGGGGAGGGGGACTCTGTAAGCGCTGATTTCAGGAAGTTACCGAGGCTTGATCAGGAAGATGTCAGGGCGCGCGGCAGCGTTCCCTCCCCCTTGTGGGGAGGGTTAGGGTGGGGGCCCTCTTCGAAAGAATCCATATCCGATAGCCCTGCCGTAAACAGGGAGAGGTGCCAGCAGGCGGATGAGGGCAGCGCAACCCAGCGAGATTAGCCCCGTGATGTCGGAACATCAGCCACCCTGATGCCGAACTGGCGCCATGGCTCTGCCCGGCGCCCCTATGGTTTTCGCCAAAGAGCCGCGCTATCCCTTGGGCAATGGGGGATCCGCATGGCTGACGAACATAAAGGGTTTCGCCTGTCGCGCCGGCTGGTGCTCGGCGCGGCGGTGGTCGGCGGCGCGGTGCTGTGGGGCGGCACCACCATGGCGCGGCTGGCGCGCGGGCCTTCCGGGCCGAAGAATGCCGGACGCATCGCCGATATCGACGGCATTGCCCTGCCGCTGAAGCCGATCGCCAGTCCGCCAGCCTATGACCCCTCGCTGCCCTGGTCGGCCAGGGGCGGCGATATCAATGATGCCAGCGGCCTGTCGCGGACGCCGGTCTATGGCGTGGTCGAGGTCAGCGAGGAAGATCATATCGCCAAGGCGTTGGCCTTCGCGCGCGCCAACGGGCTGAAAGTATCGCTGGCCGCCATCCGTCATTCGATGGGCGGGCATGCCTTCGACGACAACGCCCTGGTGCTAGACCTCAGGAAATTCAACAAGGTCACCGTCGACGCCGCGGCCAGGACCATGACCTTGCAGCCGGGCGCGCGCTGGCATGACATCCAGAACCTGCTGCATCCGCGCTTCGCGGTGAAGGCGATGCAATCGACCGACATCTTTTCGGTCGGTGGCTCGCTGTCGGTCAACGCGCATGGCATGGACCATCAGGCGGGCTCGGTGGCCGGCTCGATCCGCTCAATGCGGGTGATGCTGGCCGACGGGTCGGTATCCACGTGCTCGCCGAGCGAGAACACGGACCTGTTCCGCCACGTCGTCGGTGGCTACGGCCTGTTCGGCGTGGTGCTGGAGGCGACGCTCGATATCGTCGACAACGCCGTCTACCGCACCTCGCGCGAAATGATCAAATCCGACGATTTCCCGAAATTCTTCGCCGAGGTGTTGGAGCCGAACAAGGATATCGGCCTGTTCTACGGCCACTTGTCGACGGCACCGGGCAATTTCCTCGAGGACATGATCGTCTATCGCTACGACAAGGTGGCTGACCAGCCGCCGACCGATCAGCCTGAAATCGGCGAGCCGGAGGGCGTCGGACTGAAGCGGGTGATCATCAATCTGGCGAAATGGGGCAGCGTGTTCCAGGAGCTGAAGTGGTTCACCGAAAAGACGCTGGAGCCGAAGTTCGAAAGCTGCACGGTGGCGCGCACCTCCGCCATGGCGCAAGGCGAGGCCTGCTTCGTCACCCGCAACAATCCGATGCACGATTCGGTGCCGTATCTGTTCAACGATCTGGCTGACGAAACCGACATCCTGCACGAATATTTTATTCCACGCGCTGCCTATGTCGGGTTCATCAGCGAAGCGCGTGAGATCCTGAGCAACCAGCAACTGCCGGTGCTCAATGCCTCGGTGCGCATCGTCCACAAGGAGGATGTGGCGCTGACCTACGCGCCGGAGCCCGCCTATTCGCTGGTGCTCTACATCAACCAGCCCACCGATGCCGACGGCAATGCCAGGATGCGGGCGCTGACACGGGCGCTGATCGATGTGACGATCAAGCATGGCGGGCGCTTCTTCCTGCCCTACCAGCTGCATTACACGGCCAGGGAGTTGCTGGCCTCCTATCCCGAACTGCCGGCCTTCCTGGCGGCGAAGCGGCAACATGACCCGACGGAACTGTTTTCCTCGACCTTCTACCGTGCCATCAAGGCGCTGAGCGGGGTTGCGTCGTAAGCAGGAGAACAATCAATGCGTATGGTATCAGCGGCAGCCCTCACTCTTATCGCGCTGTGCGCTGGACCGGCAGGGGCCGAGGACCTCAAGGCGTTCAGGCTGACCATCGACGGCGTGGCGGTCGATATCGATCCCGGTGAGATCACGACCATTACGCTGCCCGGCGGCAAGCAGAGCAAGGTGACGCTCGAGCGCAACGACTTCGCCACCTTTTCCGGCGACAGTTTCTCCTTCGTCCATCCAAGCGGCATTTCGGTGACCAAGACCGATCTGGGCGAAAACATCACGCAATATCTGATGGCCTCGGCGCTGGGCACGATCGTCGTGGTGCAGGAATACGGCAAGATGAACCCGGTGTCGCTCAACCAGCTGATGCTGCAGGAGATGACGAGGGAATCGGTGCAGGCCGGTGCGGAGCTGACGCAGCAGCCGACGACGCGCAAGCTTGCCGACGGCAAGGAACTGACCGGCATCCGCGCCGAGGTGAAGACGCGCACCGATACCGCTCATTTCGAGATCGTCGGCTACGGCCTCGCCGATCAGGGGCTCTTGTTCATCACGCGCGTCGCCGGCGAGGATGCGGCCACCGAACAGCCACTGATCGACAAGTTCTGGGAGAGCCTGAAGCTGAAGATGTAGGGGGCTACAGTCCCGTCGGCACCAGGCCGGCCAGCCAGTTCACCGAGCGTTTGGCCGCGTCGGCGGTCGCGGAAGCCGCGCGGCCGAGATCGGTCTTGACCACGGCATAGCCGTTCTTGGTGCGATAGAGCACGCCGGTTCCGCCATCGACCACCTGTTCATAGGCGACAGGCCGGGCAGCGTCCGCTTCGACCGCCGTCGTCGGCGAGCCGACCGGGACGCTCGGCCGATGGCTCAGTTCCGGCGGCAGCGGGCTTTCTGTCCTGACGACCCTGCTGGCGGGCTTCAGTTCCGGCTGGGATGCAATCGCGGCCAGATGCGAGGACGACGACGAACCCTTGGCGCGGCAGATGCCGGAGACCAGCGGATAGTCGAAGTTGCGCTCGTGCAAGATCTGGCTCTTCATCGCGGCTTCGCATTCGGCGATGGTCGACCATTTGGCGGGCGTCTCGCCGATATATTCGCACAGTTTGGCGTCGCAGTCGCAGCCGACAATGGTCATGGCGACAAGGGCGGTCTTGATCACGGTCTTGTCCCTTCGAGATGCCGCCCGGGCGCCCATTCAGGTGCATGCCGGGCTTTCAGGCGGCTTGCACCCTCCATCGCGCGCGAACAAGGCGGGATTTGGCCGCGATTGTGGAATGAGCATGGCGGCGCGTGTCTATTGGGCTGCCGGCAAGGCCCGTTTGAGAAAATTGGCGATCAGCCGCACCACGTCTTGCGGGCGCTCGACCTGCGGGATGTGGTTGACGTCATCGAGAACGGCCAGCTCGGCATGTGGAAACAGCGAGGCGATCTCCTGGCCCTGTGCGAGGGGCGTGGTCGTATCATCTCGCCCCCATATGACGAGAACCGGCGGCGTGAAGGCGCGATAATTCGCCCGATTGGCGGCAAGCGATTTCCGCTCGTCATTGTAGAGGCCGCTGAACAGCCAGTGGCCAACGGCATTGGTGGTGCCCTTGACGTTCAACGGGCGCGTGTAGATCGCAATGCGCTCCGCCGTGACGAGATCGTCATTCTCGATGAACTGGCGCAAACCGAATCCGGTCATGAACGGATTGGTGAAGGTCGAGGCGGTCAGGAGCTGGCGCGGCCAGTCCCTGTCGAGCAGGGAGGCGAACGGCACGGCCGGCGCC
This sequence comes from Mesorhizobium sp. 113-3-9, assembly GCF_016756515.1. Classification (NCBI taxonomy): domain Bacteria; kingdom Pseudomonadati; phylum Pseudomonadota; class Alphaproteobacteria; order Hyphomicrobiales; family Phyllobacteriaceae; genus Mesorhizobium; species Mesorhizobium sp. 113-3-9. Next base: position 2,570,725 of record NZ_AP023246.1, read on the forward strand.
TCGGTCTGGCCGAGGCCAAGCGCCACGTCGAGCAGGATCAGCGCGTCGATGCGATCCGGGGCCGAGAAAGCGGCCTCGATCACACCGCCGCCACCATAGGAGTGGACGCCGACGCTGAAATGGCGAAGGCCGAGCGCGTCGGCGAAGCCGAGGACGCGCTTTGCGTGGGCGGCGCGCGAATAGTCCTGGTCGGCCGGTCTTTCCGAATAGCCGAAGGGCGGCATATCGACGGCGATCACGCGAAAGCCCTGTTCGCCCAGCGGAGCGGCGATATCGCGGTAGGTTTCGGCCCAGGAGACCGTCCCGTGGAACAGAAGCAGCGGTGGCCCGTCGTGCGAGCCCCAGACCTGATAGTGCATCTTCAGCCCGCCGACGGTCGCGAACAGGGCTCCCGGCGGAGCGGCCTCCTGTGGTGACCGTGTTTCGCGCAAGGCCGCGGCGCCGCGAAAGCCGATGGGCGCGACAACGATTAGCACGACCAGCGTGAGTGCGAGCCAGCCGACAATCCGGATCAGTCGACGCATGGCTAAAGCACGTCGCGTTGAAACGGATTCATGCGACGCGCTTTAGATCTTTGTTTTTATGCATGTCGTTCTCCCAAAACCGAGGTCACTTTTGGGCGACATGCATTGGGCTGTCGCCTCAGTAGTCGTAGACGTGTTCGAGCCTGGCGCCGGCCTTCATCAGCGACGGCAGCACCAGGTGCAGCTTGCGCACGGCAACGACCATGCCAGTGCGGCGCGTCGAGGGGTCCGCCGGCAGCGGATAGCTGAACAGGATGCGCATGCCTTCGGGAACGGTGATCGCGTCGGTCGAGAGCATCGTGACCATGATCTCGTCATTGCCGCCGATCTCGACGAAGGAGACACCCTTGTCGATCAGCCGCGGGATCATGTCGGTGAAGACCTGATAGCGCTTGGTGACGAAGACGGTGCCGTCGGCTCCCATGTCGCGTTCCAGCAAGGTGTCGGGCTCGTTGCGGGTGGCTTCGCCGACCGGTCCCTTGGCCCAGACATGGATGTCGAGAAAAGCCGGGTCGGAGGTCGCGGCGAGCGCCTGCTTTATCAGGTCGGCATAGCCCTGCTTGATGGTGTCGGCGAGACCGAAGGCGAGCTTGCGCTCGCTGGTGCGTACGGAGCTGTCTCCTGGCGCCGGCTGCACGGCAAACAGGCCGGCGCGTTTCTCGCCATAGGGGAATTGGTACCACGGCACCTGGTCGAGAAAGCCTGCGTATTCGGCCGCCACCTTGGCCTGATAGATGTCGGCGGCGGTGCGCTTGGCCGATGTCGCCTCGGTGATGCGGCCGACCGTGTTCTCATAGGCCCATTGCAATATATGCTCGATCGAGTGGCTGGTGCCGATGATGACCAGCATCTGGTGGTTGGCGTAGTTGAACTTGTAGGGAGAACTGGCGCGGATCACCGTGGCGTAGTCCTGCCAGAAGCGGCCGACATAGGACCAGTAGGGAAAGCCGCTCGGCTGGTCCTTGGCGACGAAGCCGGCATATTCGCGCGCGGCGTAGACGATCGCCCATTCCGGATAGGTGAGGAAGGTCGATTCCTCCGGCCGCTGGTAGCCGGGGATCTCAGCGCGGACCTTGTCGGCCAGCGCCTTGGGTGGCGCGCCATCGGCAATGCCGGGCAGCGGCGTCTTGTCGAACGATGGAGTCGTCAGGAAGCCGTAGGCGAGCCCCGCGACCGGGATCAGGATGACGATGACGATCAGCCAGAGGATCGTCTTGATGAGGCGCTTCAGCCAGCGGAACAAGAACATGGCCGGTCAGGCCGTGGCGAAGTGGTCGTGTATGCGCTTCGACAACCAGAAGCCGACATAGACGGCGAAGCCGCCAATGACGATGTGCGGCAGGTTGGCGAAGAAGCGGGCGGGGAATTCGATGTCGTTGAGGGAGCGGAAGCCGTTGATGAAGATGCCGGCATCGAGGCAGCCGGAACCGGTGATCAGCCCGAGCACGCCGTCGAACAGATAGACCGAGCCGAACAGCTTGAAATAGAACACCGCCTGGCGATGCGAGATGAAGGCAGCGGCCAGCGCCCAGACACCGGAGAAGGCGTGCAGCAGGTCATCATACCATTGCAGCGAAAACAGGCCGAACAGATTGCCGTTGGCGTCGTTGAACGCCGGTATGTAGCCGACGGCGACGACGGCGAAGAACAGGAAGGCATAGCCAACAGCAAGCTTCTGGATGAGCGTCATGAAGTCTCCCCCTTCTACGAGTTCGTTTTCAAACGGACTCTGACGGCATCGAACGTTAGCCGATTTTGCCGCCGGTTGCAGCCCCAGCCGAAAACACCGTTAAAATTGTGGGAGATAGACCTCAAAGACAGTCGGCGCCGGGATTTCTCCCAGCGCCTCCCTGTCAGATCAGGACACGGTCGCGGCAGCAACTTCCGTAAAGTCGTCGCGCCATGCCGGCCTTGATTTTGACGGTCCTGCCAGCCACCACCCGAAGGCAGCGTCCGTTCCAGACCACGCCGGTCTTGGCCCTTGCAGGCCTTGCCCTGCGTGCCATCGAAGGTTCTTGCCGTCCTTCATGGCAGCATCGGTCCGCCGTCGGCGTTGGCACGCTTTCCGCGGCCCCGTAGGTCTCGGCTACCGTCCCTCAAAACAGGCAAGCCTGCTCTCGCTTCGGGCCGTACGGGCCTCAGGAAATCCGCCTTTCACTTCCGCCTTTCGGCTTGGCGATCGGTAGCCGCCTGAGATGGGTTTAACTTACGCCGGGTAAGGGTCTCGAGGAATGGCCAAGGGCCTGTGGATAGCGGGATTATCGGGGACCGTTTGCCACAAGCCCGGAATTCCGGCGCCGGCTGCCTTAGACAGCCTGCCCGCTTTTCAACGCTCGCAACGACAGCGCCCCTTGCTCCGCCGGCGGGGGCGGGTTTCAATGCCGGCAAAGGATCGGGTGCCGCCTGCAAGGCGCCGTCCGGGGGAGGATACGCATTGAAGGTCGGGGTGGTTCTCAATCCGATTGCCGGTGGCGGCTGGCTGAAGCGGCATTGGCCTGACGTTGCCGCCTCGCTGAAAAAGCATTTTGGCGATTTCGAGCTGCGCGAGACGCAGGCCGAGGGCGACGCCGAACGCCTGGCGATCGACCTCGCGGCAAGTGGCTTTGACCTGGTGATCGCTGCCGGCGGCGACGGCACGGCAAGCGAGGTGGCCGATGGATTGCTGCAGGCATTCCAGGAGAGCGGCAGGACGACCGAACTCGGCCTTCTGCCATGCGGCACCGGTATCGATTTCGCGCGCGGGCTCGGTCTGCCGAAGGCGGTGGACGCGACCCTGAAGCGGATCGCGGAGGCGAAGGCCAGGGCCGTCGATGCCGGCCGCATCTGCTACATCGACGATCATGGGGCGCTGGCGAGCCGCCACTTCATCAACATAGCCAGCCTTGGCCTGTCAGGCGCTACCGACCGCGCCGTCAATGCCGACAAGCGCAAGGGCAAGATGTCGGCCAAGACGCTGTTCCTGTGGCGTACCGTGGTCGAGTTCGTCCGCTACCGCTTCCAGGATGTCCGGATCACGGTCGACGACGGCACACCTGTCGAAGCACGCATGGCGCTGGTGGCGGTGGCCAACGGAAAGTTCTTCGGCGGCGGCATGATGATCGCGCCGGATGCCGAACTGACCGACGGAGAGTTCGACATCGTCATCCTGCGCGCGGCGGGCAAGCTGAAGCTGATCTGGGATATCAGGCTGCTCTATGGCGGCCGGCATCGCAACCATCCGGCAATCACGATCCTGCGCGGCAAGAAAGTGGTTGTCGAACCGCTGGGTGATGGGGCAGAGAACGACGCGTTGGTCGACATAGACGGCGAGTCGCCCGGGCGCATACCGGCAACCTTCGAGATCCTGCCTGGTGCGCTGACGCTCAGATATTGAATCAAGGCGTTGCCAGATTGATTCAAGTGTTTTCGAACCTGAATCCGGCTATCGATTCAAACTATTGAAATCGCTTTGTTTTCTGGCTTATGGTCAGATTTCCAATTTGGCCGGGAAACCCGGCGCGCGCAGGTCGGTACCGACGGCATCCTCAAGCAATTTGACGATCTGGGTCGACCAGGCACCGCCGCCATAGGCTTCCTTGCCCTGTTGAAAAATCGCGTTGACGCGTGACGCCAGCTCGAGCGGCACGCCGGATTGTTCGGCCATGCCCAGCGCAAAGCCAAGGTCCTTCAGGGCCAGGTCCATGGTGAAGCCGATGTCGTAGGAGCCGTTGAGGACGAGCTGGCTTTCGGTCTCGTGGACGAAGCTGTTGCCGGAGGACGCGACAATCGCATGGTAGGATTGGGCGAGGTCGAGCCCGCCCTGCTTGGCCAGCATCAGCGCCTCGCCGGCGGCGACGAGATGGATGAAGGCCAGCATGTTGGTGATCACCTTGATCACCGCCGCCGAACCGGTCGGCCCCATCAGGAAGGAGCGCGCGCACATCGCTTCGATCGCCGCGCGATGGCATTCGTAGAGCACGGCATCGCCGCCGACCAGGGCGGTGATTTTTCCAACCGCCGCCAGATGCACGCCGCCGGTGACCGGGCACTCCAGCGTGTCGACGCCCCTGGCCGAGGCGAGGGCGGCAAGCCGCACGATCTCGTCGCGGCCATTGGTCGACATCTCGATCCAGGTCCCGCCCGCAGGCAGGCCTTCGAGCAACCCGCCTGGGCCGGCCAGCACTGCTTCGCTGACCTTTGGCGAGGGCAGGCAAGAGATGGCGTTGCCGGCGCGGGCGGCCGCTTCCGCTGGACTGCTCGCGGCGGTGGCGCCGAGCGCAACGAGGCGCTCGACCGCCGCCGGATCGCGGTCGAAGACCGTGACCGCAAAGCCATTGCGGATCAGGCTGGCGGCAAGGTTGCCGCCGAGATGGCCGAGGCCGATGAAGGCGTAGCTTTCGCTCACGGCATCAGCGGCGTCTGCATCATCTGCAGATGCAGGTCCTTGCCGGTGTAGGGATGCGCCTCGCACACCGCCTCATTGAGCTCGACGCCCAGCCCCGGTTCCTTCGACGGGATGACATTGCCGTCCTGCCACTCGATCTTCTTCTTGAGTAGCGTGGCGTGGAAACCGTCCCACTGCTTCAGCGATTCCAGGATCAGGAAGTTGGGCAGCGTCACCGCCAGCTGAATGTTGGCGGCACCGACGATCGGTCCGCAATAGCAGTGCGGCGCGACCTGGATGTGATAGGCCTCGGCCATGGCGGCGATCTTCTTGGTTTCGAGAATGCCGCCGGAGCGGCCAAGATCCGGCTGCAGGATGGTCGCGGCGCGGTTCTCGATGACGCGGGCGAATTCGAACTTGGTCGTCAGCCGTTCGCCGGTGGCGATCGGGATCGAGGTCGCGCGGGCAACTTGGGCCATAACCTCCGGCATGTCGGGCGGCACCGGCTCCTCGAACCACAGGGGATCATAGGGCTCGATGGCGCGGGCCATGCGCAGCGCGCCGGAAGCAGTGAATTGGCCGTGCGTGCCGAAGAGGATGTCGGCTCGGTTTCCCACCGCCTCGCGGATCGCCTTGACCATGCGGGTGGAGACATCGATGTCGAGCAGGCGCGGTTGGTGGCCGTCGAAGGCGGTGTAGGGACCGGCCGGGTCGAGCTTGACGGCATTGAACCCCTGCTCGACATATTCGAGCGCGCAGGCGGCCGCCATTTCGGGGTCGTTGTAGACGTTCCTGCCGTCCGGCGCGTCCTCGGAATGGACGCTGCCGGTGTGCGGGTAGAGATAGGTGTAGGAGCGCAGCGTCTCATGCACCTGGCCGCCGAGCAGCTTGTAGACCGGCTTGCCGGCTTCCTTGCCGACGATGTCCCAGCAGGCCATTTCGAGTGCCGAGAAACAGCCCATGCCGGTCACGTCGGGACGCTGGGTGAAGCCGGAGGAATAGGCGCGGCGGAAGAAGTTCTCGATGTCGTGCGGATCGTGGCCGATCAGATAGCGTTCGGCCATGTCCTCGACCAGCTTGGCGGTGACATGGGCGGAGAAAGTGGCGTTGTAGGCCTCGCCATAGCCGACCACGCCACCGTCGGTGGTCAGCTTGACGAAGATGAAATACTTGCCGCCGATGCCGGGCGGCGGGTTGCCGACAACCCAGGTCTTGACGTCGGTGATCTTCATTTTTGGTCCTCCAGAACCAGTTCGGCGCCTTTCCATCCGGTCATGACCGAGGCGGCGTTGGTGTTGCCGGTGATGTTGTCGGGAAAGATCGAGGCGTCGATGACGCGCAGGCCTTCGAGCCCATGCACCTTGAGGCGCGGATCGACGACGGAGCGCGAGGGATCAGGCCCCATGCGGCAGGTCGAAACCGGGTGATAGACGGTGCCGGAGCGTTTCCTGAAATCCGTGATCAGGTCGGCGTCGGACTGGATCGACGGGCCGGGCAGGACTTCTTCCCTGATGATTTCCGCCATGGCCGGCATCGAGGCGATCTTGCGCACGAACTTCACCGCCGCCAGCATCTCGTCGACGTCGGCGTTGGTGGAATAGGCGTTGGCGACGATCCTTGGATATTCCAGCGGATTGCTGGAGCGGATCATGATCTCACCCCGGCTCGACGGACGGCAGTTGGACAGGCCGATGGAGAAGCCCGGCCAGGGGTCAGGCGTCAGGATCGGCCGCTCGCCGCTCTTCGGGATGACGGTCGAGAACGCCTGGAAATAAAGCTGCATGTTGGGGCGCGTAAATGCCGGGTCGGTGCGGAAGAAGCCGCCGCCATGGTTCATCGACAGCGACAGCGGACCGGAGCGGGTCAGGATGTACTGCATGCCGACCAGCAGCTTGCCCCACCACGGGCGCAGGATCTGGTTCAGTGTCGGCACATTGCCCTTGAAGGTGTAGTTGATGCCGACATGGTCCTGCAGATTGGCGCCGACATTCTCGTTGGCATGGACGACCGGGATGCCCAGCCCCTTGAGCAAAGCCGCCGGACCGATGCCGGAAAGCTGCATGAGCTGCGGCGAGTTGATCGAGCCGGCTGACAGGATGACTTCGCGACCGGCGCGAGCCGTCTTCGTCTGACCGTTCTGCAGATATTCGACGCCGACGGCGCGCTTGCCCTCGAACAGGATGCGGGTCGCCAGTGCGTTGGTCTCGACGCGGACGTTTGCGCGCTTCATGGCCGGGCGCAGGAAGGCGCGGGCGGCGGACATGCGGCGGCCGTTCCTGGTCGAGATCTGGTAGGTGCCGACACCTTCCTGGGCAGCACCATTGAAATCAGGGTTGAGCGGCAGGCCGGCCTGCTGGCCGGCGGCGAGATAGCGCCTGGTCAGCGGGTGGACGGCGTTGGTCGTGTTGCTGATGTGCAGGGGGCCGCCGGTACCGCGCCATCTATCGGCGCCCGCCTCATTGTCCTCGAGCGCCTTGAAGACGGGCAGCAAATCGTCATAACCCCAGCCGGGATTGCCGGCGGCGCGCCAGTCGTCGAAGTCCTCGCGCGCGCCGCGGATCCAGACCATGGCGTTGATCGAGCTCGACCCGCCGAGCAGCTTGCCGCGCGGCCAGTGGTCGACATTGCCGCCAAGGCCTGGGTCAGCCTCGGTCTTGTAGTTCCAGTTGACGGCGGGATCGAAGAAGGTCTTGCCGTAGCCAAGCGGCATCTGCACGTAGAAACGGCGGTCCGTGCCGCCGGCTTCCAGCACCAGCACCGAGAAACGGCCCGAGGCCGAGAGTTTGTCGGCGAGCACCGAGCCAGCCGAGCCGGAGCCGACGATGATGAAGTCAAAAGTCTGCATGATGGAAATGGGTGGCTCCGGAAATCTGGCCGCAGCCTAGACGCGACGGGTTCGCCGCGTCGCCGCGCCTTCCGGCATGCGTTGTGAAAAATGCGACTGGGATGCCGGGTCGAGTTGCGGGGAATCCCGACAATCGCGCTTGATATGCATGGGGTCGACAGCTTATGCGAGGGCATTCGTTTGTTCTGGCCACTCTGCGGAAGGCAGGAAATCATATGCGGACCCTGTCGGATGCCTTCATTCCCGAGCTGCCGGGCCACTACAAGGGCAAGGTCCGCGAAAACTACGACCTCGCGGACGGGCGGCGCATCATTATCGCCACCGACCGTCTCAGCGCGTTCGACATCATCCTGACCTCGATCCCGTTCAAGGGCGAGATCCTCACCCAGACGGCACGCTACTGGTTCGAGGAAACCGCCGATATCTGCCCGAACCATGTGCTCGAATACCCCGACCCGAACGTCGTCGTCGGCACCAGGCTCGACATCCTGCCGGTCGAGATCGTCGTGCGCGGCTATCTGGCGGGAACCACCAGCACCTCGATCCTGACCCGCTACAAGCGTGGCGAACGCGACATGTATGGAATGCGGCTGCCGGACGGCCTGCGCGACAATGAGAAGCTGGCCGAGCCGGTGATCACGCCAACCAGCAAGGCCGCGGATGGCGCCCATGACGAGCCGCTGTCGCGAGCGGAGATCCTCGAACAAGGTCTTCTCACGCCGGCGCAATGGGACACTGTCTCGGATTACGCCTTGCGGCTGTTCGCCCGCGGCCAGGCGCGCGCGGCCGAGCGCGGCCTGATCCTCGCCGACACGAAGTACGAATTCGGCACCGACAAGAACGGCACCATTATCCTGGCCGACGAAATCCACACGCCCGACAGCAGCCGGTACTGGATCGCGGCGAGCTACGAACAGGCCCTGGCCAGCGGCACCCGGCCGGACAGCTTCGACAAGGATTTCATCCGCTCCTGGGTGGCGGCGCGCTGCGATCCCTACAAGGACCCGATCCCCAGGATTCCCGGCGAGATCGTCGAACAGGCTTCGCGCATCTATGCACAAGCTTACGAAGCGATCACGGGGAAGGCGTTTATTCCCGACGTTTCCGGTGCGACGGTTCTCGACCGCATCCGGACGAACCTCGCCCGCTATTTCTAGCGGTCAGGCGGGCTGCAATACGGTGTGCGTCGACCGGCCGCCGATGGCGCGTTGACGCGTTCGCGCCGTGACGCTACGGGATCGAGGGCAATCGATCTCGAGCCATCGACCTCAGGGGATTTCTCGCATGGTGCACTACGCGGACGGACGGCCGATCGGAGACCTGACGCTGCGCACGCTAGCCATGCCTTCGGACGCCAATGCTGCCGGCGACATTTTCGGCGGCTGGGTGATGGCGCAGATGGACCTTGCCTGCGGCATCCGCGCCGCCGAGCGGGCCAGGGGCCGCGTGGTGACGGCGGCGGTCAAGGAGATGTCCTTCGCCAAGCCGATGAAGATCGGCGACACGCTGTGCATCTATACCCATGTCGAACGCGTCGGCCGCACTTCGATGACGCTGAAGGTCGAGGCCTGGGCGCAGCGCTATCTCTCCGACCTGATGGAAAAGGTGACGCACGCCGATTTCATCATGGTGGCGCTGGACGGCGAGGGCAAGCCGAAGGCCGTGCCGGCTGAGAGTTGACGAAAGCCCATTCTCGCAAGCCCCCGTTCTTCCAGTCCCAGTTCTTCCAGTCCCCGTTCTCCCAGTCCAGGGGCAATTGTAACATCATCCGCGCGGACGATGCGCTCCGCGACATCCAATGGTTGCCTTCACGTCTGATTGTGCCGGCGTTGGAGGGGCGACAATGCGTCAACACATACTGAACAGCTGGCTGGTGGCAGCCCTTGTCGCCGTGATCTGCCTGCTTGGCGTAACCGCCTATGCGGCAGTCAAAGAGGACCTTCCGCGCACCTCCTGCCTGCGTGCCAGCAAGGGCGTCAGGCAGCCAGCCGCGACATGCGCGATCTGTAGCCCGGCGCCTTGCGAGAGCTTGGCGCCAAGAAGCTGAATGGTCATCTTGGGTTTACGATTGTCTTCATCGAAGCAGCGCCGAGCGTTGGTCGGCCTGAAGCGCCATCGGACAAGGTTGCGAGGCCTCGTTTAGAGAGCCGCGAATTCCCGGCCATCAGACAACTTCACGCAAGGCGAAGCGCCCGACACCTTGCCGTGCAAGGGTTTCAGCCGTGCATGCCGTCGAATTTCTCGCGTGCCGCCCGCACACGCTGCGTGTTCCTGCGCGCCCATTCGCCAAGCGCGCTGACCGGGATCAGCAGTTCGTGGCCGAGTTCCGTCAGCTCGTAGTCGACGCGCGGCGGGATGGTCGGAAACACGGTACGGGTGACGAAGCCGTCGCGTTCCAGCCCGCGCAAGGTCGTGGTCAGCATCTTTTGCGAGATGCCGCCGACAGCGGCGCGCAGCTCATTGAAACGCAACGGTCCGTCGCCGAGTTTGCCGACCACAAGAACGGTCCATTTGTCGCCGACGCGCTGCAGGATTTCGGAAATGGCGCGGCAGTCTTCGGTGCGGTGCGGGTGCCTCAGTAACAAAAAGGTGCCTCCTTGCGTCGCGAGTTGACAGTATCTCATATAGCTCCGGTATCTAAACGATACCAGCATTTTACTGGAATGGAGAGCCCCCATGTCAAAGCCGAAAATCGCCATCATCGTCGGTTCGACGCGCGCCGCGCGCTTCGCCGATGTGCCCACACAATGGATCGCAAAGATCGCCAAGTCGCATGCCGACATCGACGTCGAGATCGTCGACTTGCGTGACTTCCCGCTGCCCTTCTTCGACGAAGTGGCCTCTTCCGCCTGGGTGCCGTCGACCAACGAGGTGGCGCAGCGCTGGCAGAAGAAGGTCGCCGAATATGACGGCTTCATCTTCACCGCCGCCGAATACAATCACGGCCCGACGGCCGTGCTGAAGAACGCCATCGACTACGCCGCCAACGAATGGAACAAGAAGCCGGCCGGCTTCGTCGGTTACGGCAGCGTTGGTGGCGCCCGCGCCGTCGAGCAGCTCCGTCTCCATGCCGTCGAGTTGCAGATGGCGCCGGTCAAGTCGGCTGTCCATATCGCCTGGGGCGATTTCCTCGCCGTGCGCCAGGGCGAGAAGAAGCTCGAAGACCTCGAGCACCTGAACCAGGCCGCCACCGCGCTGGTCAACGACGTTGCCTGGTGGGCCAAGGCTCTGAAGAAGGCGCGCGACGCCGACGTGGTCGACGAAGAAATCAAGGCGGCTTGACCGCCGGTCGAATTATCCTCCCAAGGGATAGGGGGTGGCGCTTGCGCCGCCCTTTTCAATTATAGCGTATAGCGGCTATAGCGGTTCAAATCGAAAGCCGCCGCCAGACCGCACGACACGGCCAATGCCGGGCGAGTCCAGATGCGCGCCGGCAACGAAACAGTGATCGTCCGCCGCAAGCGCCAGCAGCCGCAACCGGCTCTCGCGGGCCTGGTCCTGATCTTCGTCGAATTCCCACGTCACCTCAGGCCGGTCGAACTGAAGCGATGGGACGTGGACGGTGTCGCCCCAGATCAAAATGTGTTCGCCGCCGCTCGAAACGCGAAAGCAGCTGTGACCGACCTCGTGGCCATGAGCGCCGATAATGTCGACATGGGTTCCGAGACGGTCTCCGGCTTCGAAAGGTTGCGCCATCTCGTGAAATCGCTTGAGCCGCGCTTCGGTGCGGAAGAGGCCGAGTTCCTGCCTGGGAACGAGCAGGCGCGCCAGGCGCGGGAAAGCGTCCCGGCCGTCGGCAAGCACAAGCCCATGGATGTGGTCGAGATGCGTATGGGTGAAGCAGACGGTGCGGACTTTTTCGACATCGATGCCGGCTTCGTCCAGCGCCTGGGGAAGCCGGCCCATGGTCGGGTGCCAGGCATTCGCGGCGCCGGTATCGATGAGTATTATCTCATTCCCATCGTCAATCGCGAAGGCGTTGACGGAGAGCCTGAGCTGACCGCCAAACAATGGGACCTGTTCCGGCAAGTCATCGCCAAATGGCTTGGCGCCGCGTTGCCGGAGCCGACCGACCGGCATGTCGACATAGCCGTCACGCAAGGCGGTGATGCGCAGGTCGCCAAGAGTGTAGGTGGAATGAAGTTCGCCCGAAGTTATGCGGTGCATTTGCCGATCCTTTCGGGAGACAGTCTGCGATGGGCAACCGGCGTCGGCAACCCGTCCTGCCAATTCGATTCAGGCCGTGTGTGCGTGCTGCGCCTCCCTTGGCCGGATGATGCAATCGGCGAGGCGATGCTTCTCGTTTAGCTCGTCGGCGTGGTGCTGGCCCCACTGACAGAGCGCAAGCAGGATCGGCTCGAGGCTGAGGCCGAGGCTGGTCGCCGAATATTCGACGCGGGCGGGCACTTCGGCGAAGATCTCGCGGCTGACGAGACCGTGTTCCTCCATTTCGCGCAGCTGCTGGATCAGCACTTTCTGGGTGATATCAGGCATCATCGCCTTCAGCGCCGACAGCCGCCTTGGACCATCGAAGAGATGGTAGAGGATGACCGCCTTCCAGCGCCCGGCGATCACCTTCAGCGCCCGTTCGGCCGGCAGCATCGGCAGTCGCTTGATCGGCTTCTTCCTGGCTGGACCGGCCATGGTCACCTCCTGGTCAGCAGCGGACAAATGAGTGTGTAGTCGCGGCCTCGCAGATAGTGGCAAACCACCAGCGATGCCAGTGCGATTGGAGTTTGCCATGAAAGCCGTTCAACTCAGCCGCTTCGGCGGTCCCGAGGTGCTGGAGGTCGTCGAGTTGCCGGAACCGGCGCCTCAGGCCGGCGAGGTGCTGGTCCGGGTGAAGGCGGCGGGCATAAACTTCTTCGAGGTGCTGATGCGCGCGGACCGCTACGCCGTAACGCCGCAACTGCCGATGTTTCCCGGCGTGGAAGTGGCGGGGGTGGTCGAGGCCATTGGCCAAGAGGTCGATGCGGGGCTGCTCGGACGCCGCGCGGCGGTGCCGCTCTTCGTCTCGCAGCGTCCGCATGGCGGCTATGCCGAGCAGGTGACGGTGCCGGCCGATCTCGTTGTGCCGCTGCCGGATGCCGTCCCGTTCGAAGAGGCGACAGCCCTCATGGTGCAAGGGCTGACGGCCCTGCTTCTGCTGCGCCAAAGCCCGCCGGGGGCCAGGTCGGTGCTGGTGCCGGCCGCGTCGGGCGGCGTCGGATCGCTGCTTGTCCAGCTTGCCAGACAAAAGGGGGCAAGCAAGGTGATCGCCGCCGCCAGCGACAAGGCAAAGTTGGATTTTGCCTTGTCGCTCGGTGCCGATTTGAGCGTCGACTACAGCCAGCCGGATTGGCCGGCCCGTGTCCGCGGGCTTACGGGCGGCGAAGGCGTCGGCATCATCTATGACACCGTCGGCGGCGCGCTGACGGCGGCATCGCTGCAGGCGTTGGCTGCGGGCGGCGAACTGGTGTTCGCGGCGCTCGGCCGCTACGGGCTCGCGGCGTCCGATCTGGAAGCCATGATCGGCCGCAACCAGTCGCTCAGGGGGTTCGCCCTGCTGCCGCTATTGTCCGCGGATGTGCTGCGAGCCAGCCTGTCCGAGCTGTTCCAGCTGGCGGCGAGCGGGCGGCTGCGGATCGCGATCGGCGGCCGCTTCCCACTCGACCAGGCCGGCGCGGCGCACCGACTGCTGGAGGAGCGCCGCGCGACAGGGAAGGTGGTGCTGGTGCCTTAGCCTAATCCGCGGCTACACCATCCACCGCCTGTGGTCACATGCGGTGCGGGCCGGCATGGTGCCAGCCCGCATTATGCATTCAAGCCGCCGCAGGAACCTTCCGGGGTCTGTCGAGAAAGCCGAGGCCAAGACCCTCAAGCAGCTTGGCCTGGATCGGCGCCGCCTGGGCGTTGATGTCGTCTGCGCCGAAGGATTGGCCGACGACCACGCGCGGCGGACGTGCTCCGCTGGGCAATTCCACGATGCGGACAATAGCCTCGGCCACGCCGTGCGGATCGGGGGCGTTCTCGCTCTGGAAGAGCTCCATCAACGTGCCCACCATCTTGGCCGGTATGCCGCCGATCTCGCCATAGCCAGCATCGCGGGCAGGGTCGCCGGGCTGCTGGGCGCTGGCGAAGATGCTCGTCGGATAGTTGCTCGGCTGGACGAGGACGACGTCGATGCCCAGTTGCGACAGCTCGTAGCGATAACCTTCCGTCAGCGCCTCGAGCGCGAATTTCGACGCGCCATAGAGGCCGAAAAACGGGAAGGTCAGCCGGCCGAGGATCGAGCCGAGATTGATCACCAGGCCTTCACCCTGGTGGCGGAATGCCGGCAGCACCGCCCGCATTGTCCGCTGGATACCGAGCACGTTCACATCGAAGAGCGCGCGCAGCTGCTCGGTGGTGAAGGATTCGGAGATGCCGGCGGAGCCGATGCCAGCATTGTTGACGAGGACGTCGAGACGCCCCGCCTCAGCCAGCACCGAGGCCACGCCGCGCTCGACGGAGGCGTCGTCGGTCACGTCGATCTCGACGGTTTGGATTCCCTTGGCGCGCAGCGCTTCCGCATGTGAGCGGTTGCGGCCGGCAATGTCGCGCATGGAGGCGAAGACGCGGTGGCCAGCGCGGGCAAGCGTCTCTGCCGTGTCGCGGCCGAAGCCGGTGCTGGCGCCGGTGATGAGGATGGTCTGGGACATGATGACTGCCTTTCAAGGGCTGGGGAGGGGGGACGACAGTCGAGCCTCTTAGAGGATGGTCGACATCTAAATTAGATGTTGTATGAAATCTAAAATGTCAAGCGGCGTCGTGATCTTCACCAGCCGGGCACGAAAAAGCCGCGCTGGCACTGGCGAAGGGACGTTCCTGGGATTAGATTTCACTTGGCATCTATAGCGGGCGGCCGCTGTTGCCGCTGCGCGGTGGAAAGGGCGAACGGCATGAGAAAATCGAGGGAAGAGGCGGCGGAAACCCGCAAGCGCATCGTGGCAGCCGCATCCGCCGAGTTTCGCCGCAACGGTATTGACGGAACCGGCCTGGCCGACCTGATGGGCGCTGCCGGACTGACGCATGGCGGTTTCTACAAGCACTTCGGATCGAAGGAGCAGGTGGTCGAGGAATCACTGGCGCTGGCCATCGAGACGATGGTGGCGGGGATCAGGGACACCATCGCGGCCGCGCCCGGAAAGGACGGACTGGATGAGGCGATTACGGACTATCTGTCGCCCGAATATCGCGACAATCTGGCGGGCGGTTGTCCGTTTGTCGCGCTGGGCAACGATGTGGCGCGTGGGGGCGCCGCCGTTCGCGAGGTGGCGACGTCGGGCTTTCTCGATCTGGTGGACACGATTGCCGGTCAGCTTCAGGGCCTGTCGCCAGCCGACGCCAGGAATGAGGCACTGGTGATGCTGTCGACGATGATCGGCGCGGTGACCATTGCGCGGTTTGTCAGCAACCCCGGCCTTTCGGACACCGTCCTGCGTCAAGCCCGCCAGCATCTGACCAAGTCATCCTGACGGCACGTCACGGGCATTCTTCCTGCCGATCCGAAGTCGTCACGCTGCGCCGGCTCCAGTGATCACGGCTGAGTGACTTGCATAATGCAACTAACTTGGCTAATAGTCACTTTCATATTGAAAGAGACTCCGGCCATGGTCGCAAAAACAAGCTTCGAAACACGCCCGTGCCCCATAGCGCGCAGCCTCGACGAGGTTGGCGAGTGGTGGAGCATCCTGTTGCTCAGGGACGCATTCCAGGGGCTGACGCGCTTCGATCAGTTTCAAAAGAGCCTGGAGATCGCGCCCAACATTCTGACGCGCCGTCTGAACAGCCTGGTCGAGCGTGGGTTGTTCGAAAAGCGCGCCTACTGCGAGCGGCCGCTTCGCCATGAATATGTGCTGACCGCCAAGGCGCGCGATTTCCGCCCGGTGCTGCTCTCCCTGCTCGCCTGGGGCAACAAGCATCTCGCGCCCGAAGGCCCGAGCCTGGTGGTGGTGGACAAGGCCGACGGGCGCTGGGCCGAGCCCGTGCTGGTCGACCGCGAGAGCGGCAGGCAACTCGACAGCGAGGGTTTCACCATGGCGACGGCGCCCAAGGCCACCGATCGCATGCGGCGGCGCTATCGCTTCAGCAGCGAGGGCTCCGGCCTGCCGCTGATCGACAACACTTTGGTTGATCAAAGCCGCGAAGAGGCGCGGGGCAAATGAACAAGGTTCTCTCGGCTGCCGAGTTGCAGCCAGCGCAGCCGTCGGTCGTCCAGATTCCCGCGCCTGCAAAGAACCGGCGCAAGCCGTTCGTCATGCTGAGCGCCGCGATCGCGATCGGCGTCGCCGGCTGGTATGGCTTTCAGTGGTGGCAGGCCGGCCGTTTCCTGATGTCGACCGACGATGCCTATGTCGGCGGCAATGTCACGCCGCTGGCGCCACGAGTCGCCGGGCACATCGATCAGATCCTCGTCGAGGACAACCAGCATGTCGCCGCCGGCCAGCTCATCATCCGCATCGACGACCGGCCTTTCAAGGCGGCGGTGGAGCGTGCGCAGGCATCTGTCCAGCAGCAGCAGTCGGCGCTCGACAATCTCCGCGCCCAGGTCTCGCTGCAGAATTCGCTGATCGAACAAGCGCAGGCTGATCTCGAAGCCAAGAGTGCCGCCGCAACGTTCACCGAACAGGACGCTCAACGCTATGCGGTGCTGGCCAGCACCAAGACCGGATCGCAGCAGGACGCGCAGAGAAGTCTGGCCGCCGACGGCCAGGCCAAGGCTTCCGTCGCCGCCTCGCGCGCCGGGCTTGCAGCCGCCAAACAACAGCTCAATGTGCTCAACACGCAGATTACGGAGGCGACCGCCGCCGTGGCGGCCGCCAAGGCCGATCTCGATACGGCTGAGCTCGATCTCGGCTTCACGCAGATCCGCTCGCCCATCGACGGCCTCATCGGCAACCGGCTGGCGCAGGTCGGCACCTATGTCTCGCCGGGCAGCTATCTCCTAACGATTGTCCCGGAGACGGGCTTGTGGGTCGATGCCAATTTCAAGGAAGACCAGCTGCGCAGCATGGCGGACGGCCAGATGGCGACGGTCTATACCGACATTGCCCCCGACGCGCCGCTCAAGGGCCATGTCACCAGCCTGGGACCGGCGACCGGGGCGATCTTCAGCGTCATCCCGGCGCAGAACGCGACCGGCAATTTCACCAAGATCGTCCAGCGCGTTCCCGTCCGGATCACCATCGACCCGGATCAGGCGCACAAGGTCGCGCTGCGGCCGGGCCTGTCCACCGTCGTGACGGTCGATACCGGCTCGCACTGAGGACGCCATGCCCGAGCGCGCCGATCCACAATCCTTCATCGCCAGCATCCTGCCGTTCATGGTGATGTGCGTGGGGATGTTCATCGCGCTGCTCGACATCCAGATCGTCGCCTCATCGCTGCAGGATATCGGCGGCGGCCTGTCGGCGGCGCAGGACCAGATCGGCTGGGTGCAGACCTCCTATCTGGTGGCGGAAATCATCGTCATTCCGCTGTCGGGCTGGCTCACCCGGGTGTTTTCGACACGCTGGCTGTTCACCTTCTCGGCGGCCGGCTTCACGTTGGCCAGCATGCTGTGCGGCTTCGCCTGGAGCATCGAAAGCATGATCGTGTTCCGCGCGCTGCAAGGGCTGCTCGGCGCGTCGATGATCCCGACGGTCTTCACCTCGTCGTTCCACTATTTCCAGGGGCCAAGGCGGGTCTACGCGGCCGCGGTGGTCGGCAGCATCGCTTCGATCGCGCCGACGCTCGGGCCCGTCATCGGCGGCTGGATCACCGACACGCTGAGCTGGCACTGGCTGTTCTATGTCAACGTCATTCCAGGCACCATCATCACCGTGCTCGTCGCGTTGCTGGTCAAGATCGACAAGGCCGATCCGTCGCTGCTGAAGGGCGCCGACTATATCGGCATGGTGCTGATGGCCGTCAGTCTGGGCACGGCAGAATACGTTCTGGAGGAGGGTACGCGCTGGAACTGGTTCGACGATGCGACGATCCGCAACGGCGCCATCGTTGCCAGCGTTACCATGGTTCTGTTCATCATCCGCAGCCTGACCTACTCGCAGCCGGTGGTCGACTTCCGCGCCTTCGGCAACCGCAATTTCGCCATTGGCTGCTTCCTGTCCTTCGTCACCGGCATCGGCATCTTCGCAACGATCTACCTGACGCCGCTGTTCCTCGGCTATGTCCGCGGCTACGACGCATTCCAGACCGGGGTGGCGGTGTTCTCCACCGGCGTCGCCTCGATGATCGGCGTTCCGGTCTACATCTTTCTGGCCAAGCGCTTCGACACGCGCTGGCTGATGATGTTCGGGCTTGCCTCCTTCGGCGCGTCGATGTGGAGTTTCAGCGCCATCACCAGCCAGTGGGGCGCGGCCGAGCTTCTCATCCCGCAACTGTTCCGCGGCTTCCCACAGGTCTTCGCGGTGGCGCCGAGCGTCAATCTCGGCCTCGGCAGCCTGCCGCCCGAACGGCTGAAATATGCCAGCGGCCTGTTCAACACGATGCGCAATCTCGGCGGTGCTGTCGGCATCGCCATTTGCGGCGCGATCCTGAACGACCGCACCAACTTCCATTTCCTGACGATCGCCTCGCATCTGACGCCACAGAACGAGGCCGCGATGCGGCTCGTCGACAATGTCGCGCTGCGCTATGGCCAATTGCCCGGCGCCGTCGCAGATGGTCACACGGCTTCGCTGAAGCAACTCTGGGCGCTGGCCTACCGCGAGGCATCGACCATGGCTTATGCGGATGCGTTCCTGGTGATCATGGTCGCCTTCGTCATCGCGACCGCGCTGGTTCCGTTCCTGCGCAATGTCGCGCCGAAGGCGCCGCCGCCGGACGCCCATTGAGGCCAAACTCACCACACCACCAGCAGAGTGCGGGCATGTGGGCTAGTCGCCCGCGCGGGCAAGCAGCAGCGCGCGTTCCCTGTCATTGCCGGTCAATTCCGCGGCCTGGCGGAACGCGGCGCGGGCTTCCGCCCGATATCCCAGTTTCTCCAGGAGATCGCCGCGCACCGTCGGCAAGAGATGCGAGTCCTTCAGCCGCGGCTCGTCCTTCAGCGCCTCGACGATAGCCAGCCCCTGCGCGGGTCCGAACGCCATGCCGACGGCCACCGCGCGGTTGATTTCGACGATGGGCGAGGGGGCCGCCAAGGCAAGGGCCTGATAATAGGCTGATATCGCGATCCAGTCGGTGTCGGCGGCCGTTGCCGCGCGGGCATGGCAGGCGGCGATCATCGCCTGCAAGAGATAGGGCCCCGGTGTCGACGTCAGGGCCAGCGCCCGGTTCAGGCCGTCGAGGCCGTGCCGGATCAGCGACCAGTTCCATCGGGTGCGGTCCTGGTCGAGCAGCAGGATCGGTTCGCCCGCTTTGCCGGTGCGGGCGGGGAAGCGCGAGGCGTTGAGGTCCATCAGCGACACCAGCCCCTGCACCTCGGGCTCATCAGGCATCAGCGCTGCAAGCGAACGGCCGAGGCGCTGCGCTTCGCCGCAGAGATCGGCGCGCAGCCAGTCCGGCCCCGTGGTCGCCACATAGCCTTCGTTGAAGGTGAGGTAGACCACCTCAAGCACCGCGGCGAGGCGTCCGCGCCGCTCCTCGCCACGCGGCGTCTCGAACGGGATGGCGGCATCGCGAAGGGTCCGCTTGGCGCGCACGATGCGCTGGGCGACGGTGGCCTCGGGCACCAGGAAGGCGCGGGCGATCTGAGGCGTCGACAGCCCGCCCAGCAGCCGCAGAGCGAGTGCCGCGCGCTGCTCGGCGGGCAATACGGGATGGCAAGCGGTGAAGATCAACCGCAAAAGATCATCGTCAATATCCTCGTCGAGCGCGGCCTCGATATCGGGCATCTCGCGCTCCAGACCGGCGAGGTCGATGGCAAGTTCGCGGTGCTTGCCATCGATCATGGTGGTGCGGCGCAGCCGGTCGAGCGCCCGATTCCCCGCGACCCGGGTCAGCCAGGCGGCCGGATTGCGCGGAATGCCGTCCCGGGGCCAGCGCTCCAGCGCCAGCAGGAAGGCATCCCCCGCGATCTCCTCGGCCAGTCCGATATCCCTGAGATAGCGGGCGAGCCTGGCGGTGAGCTTCGGCTGCTCGATCCGCCAAACCGCTTCGATGGTGGCCGCTTCGATGGTGGCTGTAGCCGTCAACTCTTCAGCTCGCCAAAACCTTCAGCTACCTTCTGGACGTCCTCGGGGAAATCGCTCATCTCAAAGACGCGTCGAACCTCGATCAGGTCATTCGCGCCGGCGGGGCAGCGGCGGGCCCATTCTATGGCCTCTTCACGCGAGCGCACGTCGATCAACCAATAGCCGCCCAGCACTTCCTTGACCTCCGCGAAGGGCCCATCGGTGACAACAGGCTTTCCGCCCTTGAAGCTGACCCGCGCTCCCTCGGACGGCGGATGCAGCCCGTCGAGCGCCAGCAGCACGCCGGCCTTCTTGAGCTCCTCATTGTATCGCATCATCCCGTCCACCGCCTCGGCGCCGGGCCTGACATCGGGCGCCGCCTCTGCGTAGCCGCCGGGGATCATCAGCATCATGAACCGCATGGTCTTCTCCTTGGTTGGGTTGGTTCGATCATACGACGAACGGGGGATGGCGAAATCGACAGGAGTGGCAAAAAAGTTCAAATCCCCGGTCACGCCAAAGGCCGAGGGTGTTGGACCGCCATATGGGCGAGGCTGCCATCTGGCCCTGCCAGTTTGCCCTGATATGTCAGGCTGCGATCCCTCACTCGAGCAAATCCGTGAAGTCATCCAGCCTGGCCGGCGCAATCTCCCCAACGATCCCGGTGCTTGTCTGCGTGTTTGGCATCTTCCTGCTGTCCGGCATGGACGCGGCGATGAAGGTGCTGGTCATCGCGGTCGGCGTGTACAACACAGTGCTGTGGCGCAGCATGCTGGCGACCTTGGTCGCCGGCGCGGGCTGGCTGGCGGGGCCGCGCTCGCTTCCAACACCCTCGGTGCTGAGGCTGCATGTGCTGCGTGCGGTGGTCGTCAGCTTTGTCCTGCTGTGCTTCTTCTGGGGGCTCGCGCGGCTGCCGCTGGCGGAGGCGATCGGGCTCAGTTTCGTGGCGCCGCTGTTCGCGCTCCTGCTGGCCGTGCTGCTGCTCGGCGAAAGGATACAACGCAAGGCGATCTGGGCCTCTCTTGCCGGCATTGCGGGTGTCGCGATCATCGTGGCCGGCCAGTTCGGGCAGAAAACCTATGCCGGGGATGCGCTGCTCGGCACCACGGCGGTGCTCGCGTCGACGGTGTTCTATGCCTACAATCTGATCCTCGCCCGGCAACAGGCGCTGTTGGCCAAGCCGGTCGAGATCATGCTGTTCCAGAACCTTGGCGTTGCGGTCACCCTGGGTCTTGCAGCACCCTGGCTCGCCATTGCTCTGCCTGGCGATCTCTGGCTTCCGCTCGCCGGAGTGACGGCACTGTCGCTCGCCGGCCAGTTCCTGATGAGCTGGGCCTATGCGCGTGCCGAAGCACAATATCTGATCCCGACCGAATATTCGGCCTTCATCTGGGCGATCGCGCTCGGGTGGTTCTTCTTCGACGAGGCGGTGACCTGGACCACGTTGGCCGGAGCCGGCCTCATCGTGGCAAGCTGCCTGATCGCCGCGCGCTCCAACCCCAGGCTGGCCGAGCCGATCGAAGCCGCGGTTTGATCAAGCCGAATGCATATTCTTGGCGGTCACCGCACCGCTTCGCGGTGGGTGCCGGGCAGGCGGGTGGCGATCAGCTTGTCGATGCGGCGGCCGTCGAGGTCGACCACCTCGAAGCGCCAGCCTTGGGCGTCGACGCATTCGCCGGTCGCTGGCAGATGGTGCATGTGCGACAGCACATAGCCGGCGACGGTCTCGTAGTCGCGGTTTTCGGGCAGGTCGAAGCCCAGAATCTCGGCCATCTCGTCGGCCTGCATGTAGCCGGCGAGCAGCCATGAGCCGTCCTCGCGCTTGACGGCGTTTTCCTCGTCGCCGGCATCGAGGTCGGCGCGGAACACGCCGGTGATGGCTTCGAGAATATCGGCGGGCGTGACGATGCCTTCGAAATGGCCGTACTCGTCATGCACCAGCGCCATCGGCACATCGGATTCCTTGAGTTTATGCAGCACGTCCAGCGCGTCGGCCTGGTCGTAGACGATGGGGGCGGCGCGCACATGCTTGCGCGGGTCGAGTGTGCGGCCGGCAAGGATCGCGGCCAGCACGTCGCGCGTCTGGACGACGCCGACCATCACGTCGACGCCGCCATCGCCCGCCGGCAGGCGCGAATGCTGGGTTTCCATCAGCAGCTTGCGGATCGTCGTGTCGTCGGACTGCAGATTGATCCAGTCGACCTCGGTGCGCGGCGTCATGACCGCGCGCACCGCACGGTCGCCAAGCCGCATGACGCCGGCGATCATGCGCCGCTCGTCGGATTCGATGGTGCCGTGATGCTCGGCCTCGGCGACCAGCATCTTGATCTCCTCGTCGGTGACCTTCTCCTCGCTTTCGCCGCGCTGGCCAAGCAACCACAATATGGCGCGGCCGGAAATGTCGAGCAGGAAGACCAGCGGTGCCGAGATGGTGGCAAGGATGGTCATGGCCGGCGCCGCGCGGGCGGCGACGCGCTCGGGGTCGCGCAGCGCGATCTGCTTGGGCACCAGTTCGCCGACGATCAGCGAGAAATAGGTGATGATGGCAACGACGATGCCGACGCCGAGCGGATCGGCGACGCTTTCGCGCATGCCCGCCGAGGCCAGGAACACAGACAGCCTGTCGCCCAGCGTGGCGCCGGAGAAGGCGCCGGAAAGCACGCCGACCAGCGTGATGCCGATCTGCACCGAGGACAGGAACTTGCCGGGATTAGAGCCAAGATCCAGCGCCCGGCCGGCGCCGTTGACGCCACGGTCGATCATCGCCTTGAGCCGTGCCGGGCGCGATGAAACGATGGCGAGTTCTGACATTGCCAGAAGGCCGTTCACACAGATGAGGACGACCACGATAGCGATTTCAACGTATAGCATGAGGGCTCAATAGCATTGCGGCGGGGCGCTCGAAAATAGCGGGTCATCATTTTTAGAATATGACGCGTGTCTTTCAGACATTATCCCACGACGGCGCCGAAAAATGTTCGACGAGAGCGTCGACGACAACCCGTACTTTTGGCGCAAGCGCACGCGTCACTGGCCAGACGGCGTGCACGACGACGTTTTGAACCGGACAGTCCGGCAGGACCATCTCGAGATCGCCCTGCCTGAGGCGGTCTTCGGCTTTGACGAGGTTCCGCGGGCCTTTCAGCATCCGGAGAAGGGGCCGTTCGACAAGATCATGATCAGCACGGCCTGACCTTGGCGTCTCTCACCGTGGCTGTTTCAGCACGCCAATGATTGCCTTGCCATCGGTGAAATAGGGGTCGCCGCCGCCATTGCGGCCGGTCCTGGTGGCGCCGATGCCCGCCATATCGCTGGTCGATGCCAGCAGACCGGCCGCGTTCAGGTCGCCGATCAGGAAGTCGCGCTCGGCATCGATGTCGGGACCGATGTGATGGGTGATCGCGCCCGTGTCGTGGCTGAGGCCGACGCCGCGATCGAAGCTGGCGGCTCCCAACCAGAGTGGACGGCCGTCATCGCCGACCGTTTCCGTCTGCCAGAAACGGACATGGTGGCGTCGGTCCGCACTGTCGCCGACCGGCTTTTCGAAAGCGAGATCCTGGGCGCGGCCTTCGAACAGGAGGCGGCTCATCGGCGCATCGGGATAGGGACGCGAAAACAGGACACTTTCGCCGATATCGATGGCGGTTCTCAAGGTGACGGCATCGGCGGTGTCCCAACCGGCGACGGCGAAGGCATGGACCACCTCTTTCTCGGTGCCGACCAGGCCGACATTGATCGGGTCGCCGGGAATGCCTTGCGGCGTGTGCGTCACCATCTCGAAGCGCTGGTCGCGAAAGCCGCGCTCCCGGAATGTCCAGAATTCCGGCGCCGCGAAATAGGCAAGCGCGAGCCAGGCGGCCAGCAAGGCAGCTACCCAGATTGCTATGCGGCGCTTTATGCTTCGTTGGCCCATTTGCTGCGGCTCGATCCGTGCGTAGCTGTCCTCTGACAGGCCTTGAAAATCAATGGCCAACCGCATGCGGTTGGTCTATCGTCGGCCATCTTTTGCATTGGGTGGGCAGGAATGAGGCTGGGGCGCAGGTCAATGGCGTTGACCGCCGATCTTGTCGCGCGGGTCGAGCGTGTCGAACCCGACCCCGGTCCCGAACCTGGAACCAGCGAGCACACCGATGCGGAGTTCGATGCCTTGGTCGAACAGCTGCTTTCGCAGTACCGGCCCGAAACTCTCTGGGTCTTCGCCTATGGCTCGTTGATCTGGAATCCCGAGTTCGTCCATGTCGAGCAGCGTCCCGCCACGGCGTCGGGATGGCATCGTTCATTCTGCCTCAAACTGACACGTTGGCGTGGGACGCGCGAATTGCCTGCCTTGATGCTGGCGCTGGACCGTGGCGGCAGTTGCAATGGCATCGTCTACCGGCTGCCCGACGAAGATCATTTCGGGCAACTCGGCCTCCTGATGCGCCGGGAGATCGATGCCAACCCACCAACCAACGTGCCTTGCTGGATCAAGGTCAGGACAAACGAAGGGTCGCTGCGTGCCCTGGCATTCGTCGCTGCTCCAGACGGCAGGGCCTATGCAGGACGACTGCCGTTGGAGCAGGTAGCGGATACGCTCTCGCGGGCAGCCGGGCACTGGGGCTCATCGGCGCAGTATCTTTTCCGAACCGTCAGCAAGCTTGAGGAAAGCGGCATCCGGGACAGGAATCTCTGGCGCATCCAGAATCTGGTGGCTCAGCAGATCACTGCTTCAAGCTCAGGCGCCGATCCCGAGTGATATCTTCTTACCGGCAGGCGCGATAGCCGTTCTTGCGGTTCTTGATGTCGAAGTGGAAATGGTTGCGGTGATCGTAATTGTAGCCAGGGCCGAGCACGGTGGTGAAATACTGGCAGCCGTCGGCGCGCACATTGTTGAGGAAGCCGCGGGTGCGGAAGGCGAAGAGGCCGGGCTTGCGCACGTCGATGTCGTCGCCATTGTTGAGCTCGATGCTCATGACGTCAAGCGCGTTGCCCTTGCCGTGCTCGGACAGCACGCCTTCGCCGGCGATGTTGCGGCAGGAATAGCTGGAGCCCTGGTGGATGGTCTTGACGCCGGAAAAATAGCGCCAGCGGGCGGAAGGAACGAGTTCGTTCTTCGTCCAGGCGGCGAAGGTGGCGGCCATGTCGCAGGTCAGCGTTGCGGCCGGCTTCATCTGGATGCTGCCGATGGAAGTGACCTTGACCGGATAGTCGATGCCGCACTGGCCTTCGTGGATCGGCGCCAGGTCGGTATAGGCGACGTCGAGGCGTTTCAGTTGCTGGCGGCAATCGGTTTCGCTGGCCGGTATCTGCTCGACCGGCGACATCGGCTCGTCCATGCGCGGATAGGCGGCCTGCGTCATGTAAGGGTTGGAGGGGACAAGCCGTTGCATGCCCGTATATTGCGGCACCGCCGACGTTTGCGCGCCGACATCGACGGCCGGCTGCAATGACAGCACGCTGCCGGTGTTGCAGGCCGAGACCGCGGCCAGCGCCAGACTGGCGGCCACCATGATTACGGATTTTGATCGGCGCGCAACCCTGGCGGCGGCGCGGAATGTTCCGGCCATCGGCGGAATCCCTGTTCCCAGATATCCGGTATTTTAACGATCAAGGGTAAAGGAAAACTCAGCGCCCGCGTTCATTCCTGAGGCTGAA
The DNA here is from genome assembly GCF_016756515.1 of Mesorhizobium sp. 113-3-9. Taxonomy (NCBI): domain Bacteria; kingdom Pseudomonadati; phylum Pseudomonadota; class Alphaproteobacteria; order Hyphomicrobiales; family Phyllobacteriaceae; genus Mesorhizobium; species Mesorhizobium sp. 113-3-9. The sequence goes on from NZ_AP023246.1 coordinate 2,596,225, forward strand.
TTGCGGCGCGCTGCCTGTGCGCCTATTTGCAGAACGTGCCGCCGTGCCTGCGTGGCTCGAGATCGAGATGGAAATGCAAGGCGTGATCGGCGTCGGCGCCCGGCCCGAGCACCGTCTTGAACGGCCCGCAGGCGGCCTTGCGCACGGCGTTGAGGAATTTGGCGTCCTTCTCCGGCGGTGACGGGCTGATCTCGATTTTCCTGCCGTCCGACAAGGTGAAGCCGGCGATGTCGAGCGCGTTGCCGAAGGCGTGCTCAGACAGTTTCCTGGTGCCGTGGCGCGGCCGGCAGACGAAGGCCGAGGCCTGGCTGATCGATTTCACCTCCGTGCCGAACTCGGCCTTGGCTGCCGGCTGAACAACATCGGCGGTGAAGCGGGCGGCCGCCTCGGCCATCGAGCAATTCAGCTCGGTGCCGGGACCGATGGCGACCGACTTGTTGAGCGTCTTGATGACGATCGGATAGGGGATCGAGCAGCCGATTTCGGGATCGCTTTCAGCCTTGTGCTCCTCGAATTCGACGCCAAGCGCCTTCAGCCGCTCGCGGCAGGCGACTTCATCGGCAGGCATGTTTTCGCCGGGCCGGTCGGCCGAGCGCGGGTCGGGAAGCATCTTCCTGTCGCCGCCATCCGCCGGTTTTTCTGGCGGCTGCGGTGCCACATCAGGCGGCTCGGCCTGAGGTTCAGCGGTGTTGTCGGGCCTTTGTGTCGGGATAGGCACCTCCGGTGGCGGCTCCGGCTCGCTTTCCGTTTCGACTGACGGCTCTCGGGCTGAAGGTTCGGGGGGTGACGGCTCGGGACGTGCCTCCCTTGCCTGACGGGACTTTTCTTCATTAAGCTGGCTGGATGCGTCCGGGGCCTTTTCCGTCTTTTGCTCTTCCCCCGTTGCGGCGCCGGTCTTTTGAGCGTCCGCGGGACGCGGCTCGGGCACCGGGACATCGGCGGGCGAAGTCCGCTCGTCCGGCGTTTCCTGTTGTGTCTTTTGCGGCTGCCTGCCCCTTGATCTCACGCGCTGCTTGCCCTTCGGCCTAAGCGGCTGGTCCAGGTGCTGCGTCAATGGCTGCGCCATCCTGGGTGATTGCGGCTGGCTATACCTGTGACGATGCCTGGCGTCGGCCGGCGTCACCAGCAGGACCGCCGCCGCCAGAGGCAGCGCCAGGATGCAAAATCGGGAAAAGCTCAGCGTTGCCATCGCTCCGAAACGGCGCCGGCATGCCGAAGTTGCCTGGATGGGCGCTTGCGGCGATCACAATCGGTTACTTCGGCGTTACGCGCCGATCGCTTCGAGGCCTTCCTCCAGCCAGTCGGCGAGCAGCGGCATGCCAAGCAGGTATTTTGCCGTGCGCTTGTTGGCGCGTTCGCGCGCCGCGGCAAGCGCATCCGCCCATTCGGCGGCATCGTAGTCGCCGCGGCCGACCCACGCGAGAGCGACGAGTTCAGCCGCTTCGTCGACGTTAAGGTCGTTGATCAGTTCGCGCAGCTCTTCCTCGGTCAGGTTTTCCGAACTTTCCTCGGCAAGGCCGTCATGATGATGATTGTCGCGCGTGTCCCCATCGAACTCGATCTCGTGTTCGGCGCCGTCGACATAATCCTCGTTGACGGCGGCACTCAGCGCCTTGGCCTTGAGGATGAACAGGCGCACGGTATCGGGGCCGATCGAGAGTTCCCAGTCCTTTTCACGCCGCCGCTGCACGGGCCATCTCCGTCAGTCGTTTGCCGGATGATAGCGGATTTGCGGCATCCGTCACCTGATGTTCTCCACTCGAATTTTTTTCCGGGATGAAACGCGGGGCGCTTGGCGTTAGTGTTGCATTCTCACCCCTCAAGGAGGCTTCGATGCATAAAAGAATGCTGATCCAGGCCGCGACTGCCCTTGTCGCGCTGCAGTTCTTCGCTGTCCCGGTGTTCGCGGCGGGCAGTAGCAGTGGTGGCAGCGACCAGACCGTCACCCAGTGCAAGAAGGGAGAGGTGTGGGACAAGAAGAAGAAAAAGTGTGTCGCCCCCCAGGAAGGCATGCTGGACGACGATAGCATCTATGATGCAGGCCATGCGTTGGCTATGGCCGGGCGCTATGACGAGGCGATCTCGGTGCTCACTCTTGCAGCCAACAAGCAGGATCCGCGCATTCTCAACTATCTAGGCTACTCGCACCGCCATTCCGGACGTGTCACCGTTGGCCTCGGCTACTACGAGGAAGCGTTGCGCATCGACCCGAACTACACGCTGGTGCGTGAATATCTCGGCGAGGCGCACCTGCAGATCGGTGACCTGGCCGGTGCCCAGCAGCAGCTGATGGAAATCGAGAAGCGGACCGGCAAGGATTCGCGCGAATACGGCATGCTGTCCGAGCAGATCGAGCATTTCATGCGGAGCTGATCAGGCTCCCAGGGCTTGTCGAAGCGGCCGCGAGCGATCGCGGCCGCTTTTTTGTTGCCTCCAGCCTCATTGTCTGCCTCCTCTTGGTGAAAGCGGGGATGATTTTTGCAAAACCGATTTTTGGGCGTGAAAAACCCGCTGACATTGCTATATTGGGGGAAATTGTGGTGAAACGGTTCCGTTAGCCCGAGGCTGCCGGACCGTTTTCTTTTTGTACCCATCGACAAGGCTTTCCCCGAAACGCGGGGGTGGCGGCAGGAAAGGTCAGGCATCATGAACAAGGTCCCGATGACAGGCGAGGGGTTCGCGTCATTGAAGGAAGAACTGCGTTGGCGCCAGCAGGAAGAGCGGCCGCGCATCATCGAGGCGATCTCGGAAGCGCGCTCGCATGGCGACCTGTCCGAAAATGCCGAATATCATGCCGCGAAAGAGGCGCAGAGCCTGAATGAGGGCCGCGTCAACGAGCTCGAGGACCTGATCGCGCGCGCCGAAGTCATCGACGTCACCAAGCTCAGCGGCGACAAGGTCAAGTTCGGCGCCACGGTGGTGCTGGTCGACGAGGACACCGAGGAAAAGAAGACCTACCAGATCGTCGGCGACCAGGAAGCCGACGTGAAGTCCGGCCGTATCTCGATCTCCTCGCCGATCGCGCGTGCGCTGATCGGCAAGGAAGTCGGCGACGCCATCGAGGTCAATGCGCCCGGCGGTGCCAGGGGCTATGAGATCGTCCAGGTGCAGTTCATTTAAGGGATTTGGGCAGGGCTTGGCCCTGAGTTGCATTATGCCAATCCAAGGTTTGCGCTGCCCCTCATTGCCCTGCCGGGCATTTCTCCCCGTATAGTGACGGGGAGAAAGACGCCTTCATCGGCGGTTTCGCTAATTTTTCAACATTGCAAGAAGGTGCGCCGGGCGCTGCGCACAGCTGCCTTCTCCCCGTCACTATACGGGGAGAAGGTGCCGGCAGGCGGATAAGGGGCGGCGCTGGCCTTCCGATTGAATTGATTGAGCAAATCAACTTCTACTGGCTACCTGTCCAAGCTCCAGCAGCCTCTCCGCCTCCGCCACCACCTCAGCCGGCGCCAAACGCCCACCAGGAGCGGCAAGCAGTGTCGATGCATAGGGTCCGCGCGGACCGGTCAAACCCGGCTCCGTCGCCAGGAATACCGCGACGGTTGGCAGGCCGAAGGCGCTGGCGAGATGGGTCAATCCCGTATCCGCGCCGATCACCAGCGTCGAGCGGCCGAGGATGGCGGCGATGTCAGCCAGCGGTGACCTTGGCACTACCACCGTGGACGGCACGGCCTTGCCGATCGCTTCCGCCACGGCCTTTTCACGTTCGTTCGACCAGGTGGTAACCGGAATCATGCCGCGCTCGACCAGCAGGCGGGCCGTTCCGATCCAATCTTCGACGGGCCATTTCTTGTCCTCGCGGCTGGTGCCGTGCAGCAGGAAAGCGGTTTTTCCGATGGCGTTGGCCAGAGTGCCGGGTGGCGGCACGATGCCGGAGTTGAGCGTCGACAGATCGGGCTGATAGCCAAGCGCCAGCCCGAACAGCCGCCTTGTCCGCTCGATGGCGTGCAGCTCGCGCGGCACGGTGTAGGTGACGTCATAGAACAGCGTTGCCGAGGGTTCGCGCGCGCTCGACCGGTCGAAGCCGGCGATCGGCGCGCCAGCCTGCCGCGCCACCAGGGCCGATTTCAGCAGGCCCTGCGCGTCGATGACCAGATCATAGCGGCATTCGCGCAACGTGCGGCGCAACGCGGCTGCCTCGCGCCAGGTACCGCCATTGAAAAGCGCCTTGCGCCAGCGCCGGATCGCCACCGTGTGAATCCTAGCGATCGCCGGGTGCAGACCGACGATGCCGGCGAACGCTTCCTCGACGCACCAGTCGAAGGATACGTCCGGCCGGTTCAGGCTGGCATCCTCGACGGCAGGAAAGGTGTGGATGACATCGCCCATCGACGATGTCTTGACGATCAGGACCTTCATGCCGCTGCCGGAAGTTCCAGCAGCCGGTCCGCCGCCGCGGCGACCTGGCCGACTTCCAATGTCTTCAGGCAGTTGAGATGGCCGAGGGGACAGACCTTCTGGTGGCAGGGCGAACAGGAGAGGTGAAGCCAGACCAGTTCGCGGCGTTCCGCCAGCGGTGGCGTATTGTCAGGCGAGGTCGAGCCATAGACGGCGACGATCGGCGTGCCGACGCCCGCGGCGACATGCATCAGCCCGCTGTCGTTGGAGACGGCGAGCCTTGCCGCCGCGATCAGGTCGATGGCGTCCTCCAGTCGCGTCTGGCCGGCGAGGTCGACGGCACCGGGGGCAAGGGCTGCGATCTCCGCCGTCACGGCGCGGTCGTTCTTCGAGCCGAACAGCGCGACCTTCAATCCCTTGCCCATGAACTCGCGGGCCAGGCCGGCATAGCTTTCACTCGGCCAACGCTTGGCCGGGCCGAATTCGGCGCCAGGCATCAGGGCCACAAATCCCTGTGGGGTCAACCCGAAACGGTGGAGCAAAGTGGCCTGGTTGCCTGCATCCACGGTCAGATGAGGCGCGCGAAAACTGCCGCCCTTGGCGAGGCTGAAATAGGCCTGCGCGGTGCGCCGTTTCACAGCGTCCGGCAGCGGCACGATGTCGGTCAGAAGGCCGTAGCGCATTTCGCGCAGATGGCCGAAACGGCGCGGGATGCGGGCAAAGAACGGGATCAGCGCCGATTTCCAGCTGCCCGGCAGGATATAGGCCATGTCATAGCGGCCGCGCAGCAGGCGGCCGAAGCGGCGGCGATGGGTGAATTCGAGCGCGCCGGGCTTCAGCGGAAAGTCGATCTGCTGGCGGATCTCGGGCATGCGCTTGACCAGCGGTGCGGCCCAGGCCGGCGCCAGCACGTCGATCGCGGCGTTGGGATGCAGCTCCTTCAGCGCCGAGAACAGGCACTGCGCCATCACCATGTCGCCAACCCAGCGTGGGCCGATCACGAGGATCGTTGGGCTTTCAGCCATTCGACATAGTCTCTGACACCGGTTTCCACTGTCCGGAATTGGCCATTATAACCGGCCGCGCGCAAACGGGACATATCAGCTTGCGTAAAGCTCTGGTAGCTGCCCTTGAGGTGGTCGGGGAAGGGGATGAACTCGATCTCGCCCTTGCCCAGCGTGTCGATGACCGTCTCGGCGATGGCACGGAAAGGCTGGGCGCGGCCGGTTCCGCAATTGAAAATGCCGCTCGAGCCGCGGTTCCAAAGCCACAGATTGACGTCCGCGACATCGCCGACATGGATGAAGTCGCGGCTTTGCTCGCCGGGTCCGAAGCCGTCATAGGCGCCAAACAGTTTCGGGTTCTGGCCTTGCTCGACCTGGTTGAACAGATGGAAGGCAACCGAGGCCATGGCGCCCTTGTGCGCCTCGCGCGGTCCGTAGACATTGAAGTAGCGCAAGCCGGCCACAGGCGAATGATCGGTGTCGAAAACGGTGCGCCTGACATAGTCGTCGAAGAGTTTCTTGGAATAGGCATAGACATTGAGCGGCCGCTCCAGCTCAGCTTCCTCGCGAAACTCGGACCCGCCACCGTAGACGGACGCGGAAGAGGCGTAGAGGAAGGGCACGCGCAGCGCGAGACACTGATGCAGCAGCCGCTTCGAGTAGGCGTAGTTCACCTCCATCATGAACTTGCCGTTCCACTCCGTGGTGGTCGAACAGGCGCCCTGATGGAAGACGGCCTCGATACGGCCGAGCTCGCCGGCCTCCAGACGTGGCAGGAAGTCATCCTTGTCGAGGTAGTCGGCTATGCTGAGATCTGCGAGATTGGCGATCTTGTGGCCGTCGGTGAGATCGTCGACGACGAGGATGTCGTCATGGCCCTCGGCGTTGAGCGCGGCGACGATGTTAGAGCCGATCATGCCGGCGCCGCCCGTGACGATGATCATGAAGGCCTCTGGTTGCTTGCGATTCCGGTCCTTATAAGGGAGGTCAGCCGGGCTGTCGACAAAGCAGGTGCGGGAGGGCGGGCGCGCATCACAGTGGCGCCCCAAGGCTTTCGCTTCTGTAAATTCGATCCGCAGGCCAGGATCATAGGGGACAAGAATGCCGTCGACCGAATTGCTCATCGCATTTTTCGCCACGACGGCGATCTTCGCCTACATCCCGGGTCCGGCCATGCTTTATGCCGCGGCGCAGACGATGGCGCGTGGGCGCTGGTCAGGCCTGACGGCCGCACTCGGCATTCATCTTGGCGGCTACGTGCATGTCTTTGCCGCCGCCGCCGGCCTGTCTGTGCTGTTCCACGCCGTGCCGCCGCTTTACATGGCGGTCAAGCTGGTCGGCGCGCTCTATCTGATCTGGCTCGGTGTCTCGCTGTTCCGCAAGCGCGTCGAGGGCGACGTGGCACTGCCCGCGATCGAGCGCAAATCGGCGCGCCGCGCTTTTTTCGAAAGCATCACCGTCGAGGTGCTCAATCCGAAAACCGCGATCTTCTTCATGGCCTTCCTGCCGCAGTTCATCGACGCCTCGGCGGCCTTCCCGGTCTGGCTGCAATTCGTCGTGCTGGGCACTATAGTCAACCTGATGTTCTCGTCGGCCGACGTTGTCTGCGTGTTCCTGGCCGGCCTCGTGATCGGCCGGCTGCGGCGGTCGAGCCGGGCGCAGCGCCTTATGCAGCGGGCCGGTGGCGCGGTGCTGGTCGGGCTCGGCGTCCACGTTGCCCTGCAGAAGAGCTGACGGGCATCGCCGTTGCGCCGGCTCGAATTGCGGTATATCGGCAGGCATGAACGGCCGCCAGCCGACCCCTATATTCCAGAGACGGTTTTCCAAGCGCGTTGCCAGTGACATGATCAAGCACAATCCGCCTTCACCCGAACCCCTGCACCGTGCCATTGCGCGCTTTGGCGACGTCGCCGTGCTGGTGGTCGGCGACATCATCCTCGACCGCTTCGTCAACGGCGTCATCGAGCGCATCTCTCCGGAAGCGCCGATCCCGGTGTTGCACGGGCGCGGCGAGACCTCGGCGATGGGTGGCGCCGGCAATGTCGTGGCCAACATCATCTCGCTCGGCGCGCGCGCCATTCCGGTTTCGGTGGTGGGCACCGACACGGCCGGCAACAGCCTGGTGCGGATGCTGGGCGAGCTTGGCGCCGACACGGCAGGCCTGGCGCAGCAGGGTGGTCGCATGACCTCGTCGAAGAGCCGTTTCAGCGCACTGAACCAGCAGGTGCTGCGCTTCGACGAAGAAGAGATCAAGCCGCTCGGCGAAACGGAGCGGGCCGGATTGATCCGGCATTTTCGCGCCGCACTCGCGGCGGCCGACATCGTCATCCTGTCCGATTACGGCAAGGGCATCCTGCTTGATGGCGTCGCCGCCGAACTGATCGCCATCTGCCGCGAGGCGGGCAAGCCGGTGCTGGTCGACCCGAAGGGCAGGGACTATGCGCGCTATGCAGGCGCGACCGCCATCACCCCCAACCGCAAGGAGCTTGGCGAGGCCGTCGGCCGTGCGGTGTTCGCCGATGACGAGATCGTCGCGGCGGCCCGCGAGCTGATCTCGGCGCACGGCTTCGACTTTGTCGTCGCCACACGCAGTGAAAAAGGCATGAGCGTCGTCGGGCCGGATGAGGCGCGCCACATCGCCACCCAGGCGCGCGAAGTGTTCGACGTCTCGGGCGCGGGCGATACGGTGATTGCAACATTCGCGCTGGCCCTTGCGTCGGGTGCCGATCCCGTCGCGGCGGCCTCGATCGCCAATGCCGCCGGCGGGGTTGTCGTGGGAAAACGCGGCACCGCGCGGCTGACGGTCGAGGAACTCACCGGCGCGCTGTTCCGCTCGCATGGACCGACCGCCCACAAGGACGCCATCCTCGATGCCGCGTCGGCCGCGCGCATGGTGGCGGCCTGGAAGGAAGAGGGCCTGAGCGTCGGCTTCACCAATGGCTGTTTCGACATCCTGCATGCCGGCCATGTCAGCCTCTTGCACGCGGCGCGCAGCCAGTGCGACCGGCTGGTGCTTGGCCTGAACAGCGATGCCTCGGTGCGGCGGCTGAAGGGGCCGGGCCGCCCGGTCAACGATCAGCACGACCGCGCCTGCGTGCTCGCGGCCCTGGCCTCGGTCGATGCCGTCGTTGTCTTCGAGGAGGATACGCCGCTGGCGCTGATCGAGGCGCTGCTGCCCGACATACTGGTCAAGGGCGCGGATTATACGATCGACACCGTGGTCGGCGCCGATGTCGTCCAGAAGGCGGGCGGACGCGTCGTGCTGGTCGATCTCGTCGCCGGCAAGAGCACCACCGGCACCATCGGAAAACTGCGCGCGGGCGGCAGCACCAACTGAGGGTTTCATGTCTGAACTGAATGACTATCTGGTCCGCTCGGCGGCCGCGATCACGGCGATGGTCGAGCGTGACCTGACCGGCGAGATGGAGCGCGCGGCGAGCGCCGTGGTGACGGCGCTTGCGTCGGGCAAGGCCTTCCTGATCGCCGGCAATGGCGGTTCGGCCAGCGATGCCATCCACATAGCCGGCGAACTCGTCGGCCGTTTCCTCAAGGAGCGCAAGGCCTACAATGTCATAGCGCTGCCGGCCAACGCGGCGGTGCTGACCGCCTGGGGCAATGATTACGGCTTCGACACGGTGTTTTCGCGCCAGGTCGAGGCGCATGGCTCGGCCGGTGGCGTGCTTCTGGCGATCTCGACCAGCGGCAATTCGCCGAGCATTCTCGCCGCCGCCGAACAGGCGCGGATGATGGACATGACGGTGATCGGCCTGACCGGCGACACCGGCGGCAAGCTCAAGCCGCTGTGCGATATCCTGCTCAACGTGCCGTCGACCTCGACGCCGATCATCCAGCAGGGGCATCTGTGCCTTTACCACCATCTGTGCGAGGTGGTCGAAACGCGCCTGCACAATGGCTGACGGGGTATTGCACCCGCTGGTCGAGCCGGGGGTGTGGATCGAGCGGATCGGCGACCGGGTTTTTCCGCAGCACGTGCCGGCGCTGTTCCTCGACCGCGATGGCACCATCAACATCGATACCGACTATCCCAGCGATCCGGCCGAGATCGAGCTCAGGCCGCCGATGCTGGCGGCGATCGCAGCCGCGAACGAGGCCGGGATTCCGGTTGTCGTGGTCACCAACCAATCCGGCATAGCGCGCGGCTATTTCGGCTGGAGCGTCTTCGCCGCGGTGAACGGCCGCGTCCTCGATCTGCTGCACGATCAGGGCGTGTTCGTCGACATGGTGCTTGCCTGCGCCTACCACGAGGCGGGTGTCGGGCCACTGGGCGTATCGGATCATCCAATGCGCAAGCCCAATCCGGGCATGCTGATCGAGGCGGGTAAACGCCTTGACCTCGATCTCCAGCGCTCGCTGATCGTCGGCGACAAGCTGGCCGACATGCAGGCGGGAAAGCGTGCTGGCCTGGCACAGGGCTGGCTGGTCGACGGCCAGGCGGCGGTTCAACCCGGCTTCGCCATCAGGCCCCTGCGGGACAGCTGCGACCTCGGTGGCCTGCTCGCAGCCATTGAAATGCTCGGCCGGTACAACAGGTCCTGAGCCAGGACAGGCAGCTCATACAGGATCGTTGCGTTCAGAGGCTTCGTAGAGCTTGGCTTCGGTGGCGAAGGAATAGATCATCACCGACATCGAGTAGACGAAACCGTGCCGGCCGCACAGGAAGTAGCGCTTGGCCAGGTAGAATTTCAGGAAATTGCCGAACGGCGACAGCACCAGCCGCACCAGGCCGGGCTTCTTGCCCTTCTCGACCAGCGTGACGGCCTTGAGGCCGGAATAGGCGTTGGCCCGGGCAAGATCCTCCTCGACCGATATTTCGCGGCGATGCAGCAGGACGCCCTCTTCGATCGTGCCGGTCTCGCCCGGCACGTGGAAAGCTTCGTGCACCCGCGCGGTGAGATCCATGGTGGCGCCTTCCCGGCGGAAAAGCCGCATCAGCCTGTTGTGCAGCACCCAGCGGTGCGCATACCCGTAGCCCTTCAGCCAATCGCGGCGGCGGATGTACCAGCCGCTGACCTTGTTATCGGCAGCAGCCTGCGTGATGGCCACGATCGACTGCCGTAGCTGGTCATCGACGCGCTCGTCCGGGTCGATCGAAAGACACCAGGGCTGCGTGGCATGGTCGAGCGAGAATTGCCGCTGACGGGGAAAGCCCGGCCAGTCATTGTGCAGCAGCTTTATCGGGTAGCCCTTGGCGATATAGCCTTTCACGCATTCGACGGTGCCGTCGGTCGAGCCGGAATCGACAACGATGATCTCGGCGCAGAAATCGATGCTTTCCAGGCACGGGCCGATCATGTCGGCCTCGTCCACGCAGATGATGAGCGCCGAGACCGGGCTTGCAAATCGAGTCATGGTCCCCTTCCCATGGCGGGCCGTCCCCGGAGCAGACGCTGCTTTTGCCATCTGTTCTTACGCAATCCCGGGCGGAAAACCGTTACACATTTTTCCAGCAATTGCTTGAGAAACCAATCAGGCGGTCAGTTCAGCGGCGAAGTCCGGCAGAGCCGTCCAGCCTTGTACATCAGCCTCTGTCGAATACCAACGCGGCACCGGTGTGGCGGAGACCAGGAATTCGCGGGCGCGCGGGCGGTCGTCCGGTTCAGGGGCGCTCGAAGGAGACCAGGCCTTCATCCTTGACCCGGCGGATGGTGAGCGCGGTGCGCACCGTGTCGACATTCGGCGTCGAGGTCAGTTCCTCGATGACAAACGTCTGGAAGGCACCGAGGTCGCTTGCCACGCAGTGCAGCAGGAAATCGGATTCGCCCGAGACCATCCAGGCATCGCGCACGATCGGCCAGCCGCGCGTGCGCTCGGCGAAGGTGCGCAGTTCGGCATCGGCCTGATGGTGCAGGCCGACCAGGCAGAAGGCGACGACATCGAGGCCGAGCGCCGGGGCGTTGAGCAGCGCGCGGTAGCCGCGGATGATGCCGGCTTCCTCCAGCCGCTTGACCCGGCGCAGGCAGGGTGGGGCGGAAATGCCAACGCGGTTCGACAACTCGACATTGGTCATGCGTCCGTCGGCCTGCAATTCGCGCAGGATCTTCCAGTCGATGGCGTCGAGGTCGGCTTTCAGGGGCATGGTTGTCTCTGCTCGGCGCAAGAATCTTTCGCGATTTTGTAATTAAACGACTTTTGTGTTGGCGCCAGCCCTCATCAACGCGATTTTTGAACCGTAACGAAAGCGGCGATCATGCGAATAACCGCTTGGGCCGAAGCTTTCCGGGGACGACGGCCCGTTCGTCTTGCTGGCGTGGTTGGCAACCCTTACATTAAGCGCGAATTCCACGTCTTTCTCCAAGGCACCCCCGATTGTCCGCCCCGCTGAGGCTTTAAATGACCACCAAGCACGCGCCTGTTCTCATCATCGGTTCCGGCCCTGCCGGCTATACCGCGGCGGTCTACGCCGCGCGCGCCATGCTGAAGCCGATGCTCGTCGCCGGCCTGCAGCAGGGCGGCCAGCTGATGATCACCACCGATGTCGAGAACTATCCCGGTTTCGCCGACCCGATCCAGGGCCCGTGGCTGATGGAACAGATGCTCAAGCAGGCCGAGCATGTCGGCACCGACATCATCAACGACATCATCACCGAGGTCGACCTCAACGTGCGGCCGTTCCGCGCCAAGGGCGACTCCGGCACGACTTATACCGCCGATGCGCTGATCATCGCCACCGGCGCGCAGGCCAAGTGGCTGGGCATCCCGACCGAGCAGGATTTCATGGGCTTCGGCGTCTCGGCCTGTGCCACCTGCGACGGCTTCTTCTATCGCGGCAAGGATGTCGCTGTGGTTGGTGGCGGCAATTCGGCGGTGGAGGAAGCACTCTATCTGTCGAACCTCGCCAAGAGCGTGACGGTCATCCACCGGCGCAGCGACTTCCGCGCGGAGCGCATCCTGCGCGAGCGGTTGCTGCAGAAGGAGAATGTCCGCGTCATCTGGGATACGATCGTCGACGAGATCACCGGTCGCCCCGGCAAGGCGCCGCTGCCGCCTTCAGTCGAGGGGCTGAAGCTCAAGCATGCGGTGACCGGCGCCGAAAGCCACCTCAAGGTGGATGGCGTGTTCGTGGCGATCGGCCACGCACCGGCCGTCGAACTGTTCGTCGGCAAGCTGAAGCAGAAGCCGAACGGCTACCTCTGGACGGCACCGGATTCGACCCGCACCGACGTGCCCGGCGTGTTCGCCGCCGGCGACGTGACCGACGATGTCTATCGCCAGGCGGTGACGGCGGCGGGGCTTGGCTGCATGGCCGCGCTCGAGGCGGAAAAGTATCTGGCCGGCATCGAGGTGCATCGCGAAGCAGCGGAATAGATGCCGCTGTAGGTTGTTAAAAAAACGGCTTAAAGACGCCGTGTAAAAGCCTGATTTTTCATTCAGACGCCAAACAGAACGAGGGGAATCATGGCGTTGGACTGGGACAAGCTACGCGTGTTTCACGCTGCGGCGGAAGCGGGGTCGTTTACGCACGCGGCCGAGACATTGCACCTGTCGCAATCGGCGATATCGCGGCAGGTCAGTGCGCTCGAGCATGATGTCGGCGTGCCGCTGTTCAATCGGCATGCGCGCGGCCTGGTGCTGACCGAGCAGGGCGAGATGCTGTTCCGCACGGCGCATGACGTGCTGATGAAGCTCGAGACCATCAAGTCACGCCTGACCGAGACAAAGGACCGGCCTTCCGGCGTGCTCCGCGTGACGACGACCGTCGGCCTCGGCGCGGGCTGGCTGACCGAGCGGGTGCAGGAATTCATCGAGCTCTATCCCGAAATCAGCCTGCAACTGATCCTCGCCAACGAGGAACTCGACCTCACCATGCGCCAGGCCGACTGCGCCATCCGGCTGCGCCAGCCGCAGCAGCCGGACCTGATCCAGCGCCGCCTGTTCACCGTGCATTTCCACCTGTACGCGGCGCCGTCCTATGTCGCCAAGCATGGCAAGCCGGCCTCGGTCGCCGAGCTCAGAAACCATCGCATCGTCACCTTCGGCCTGCCGGTGCCGTCGCATCTGTCGGAGTTGAACTGGCTGGAGACGGTCGGCGATTTCGAGGGCGGCCAGCGCGTGCCGTCGCTGCAGATCAACGACATATTGTCGATCAAGCGCGCCGTGCAGGGCGGCGCCGGCATCGCCATGTTGCCGGACTATGTGATCAGTAAGGACTCCGGCCTGGTGCAGTTGCTGCCGGAAACCGAGGTGCCGTCCTTCGACACCTATTTCGCCTATCCCGACGCGATGAAGAACCAGGCCAAGCTGCACGTGTTCCGCGACTTCATCATTGCCAAGGCCAGAAGCTGGTCCTTCTGAGGGCATTCAGCCTGACCTGAACCTCGACATGCCCTGGGCGGCGCTGCTCGCTGCTCGTCAACCGCGCCAGGGTGTCAGGCGCGGCAGCCAGCCAGGGACGTTGCGGCGGTAGGTTTCATAGTCGGCGCCGTAGCGGCTTGCGAGCGTGGGCTCCTCGTAGAAGCTGACGAAGGAGCCCATGGCTATCGCGCCGATGACGGCATAGGCGACAAGCGTCCAGTTCGAGAACAGCAGTGCCTGGCCAAGGATGATCGACAGCACGGCGACATACATTGGGTTGCGGACATGGCGATAGACGCCGCCGATCACCAGCTTCTCGGTCGGCGCGATGGGGGCCGGCGTGCCCAACCCCTCCAGCGCGAAGCGGGCGAAGGCATGCAGCAGCACGGCGGCCGCGGCGACGATGAGGAGGCCGCCGGCAAGGACAAAGCCCGGTATGGTGGACCACGGCAAGCCCCAACGGTCGCTGAGCAGCCAGGGGACAAGTCCGGCAACCACACCGGGCGCCGCGATCAGGAAAACGCCGCTGCCGGCAATGGCTGAAAAAGGACGCATTGGCTGCTTCCCGCCTGGTTGCCTCAGAATTGAACGGCCGCTGCCTGATTCCAGGTCATCAGGAGTTTTCGGCATTTTGGAGCAAAATCGGCCTGGATTGACGCTTTTCACAACGACAAATGGTCCCCGGCGCGCTCCGTTCTGCGAATTCTGCTGGTCCTATTGGCTTTCGGAATGGGTTAGACCACAGCCTGCGTCTTTTTGCATGCGTGTGTTGCAAAATAGATGCTTGTTTCTTGGGCATGATGAGCAGATACATACATCATCTCCTGGGCGCGTTCTCCTCCCATTAGCGCCCTCGAGTGTTCCCCTCTGGAGGTTAGCCTTAACAGGCACTTCCAATCAAACTCAGCCGGATCTTCGTTGATCCGGCTTTTTTGTTGCCCGGACCTTGCCGGGGCGACCGAGGAATTCACCAGAATTGCCACGTAACAGTGTCATGTAACCTCTGGTAACATGACAACGAAGCCTTCCGATGCTATGTAGAGGCTAGGACGCGGTGTGGTTCGGACGAGGGATGGGGGCATCACTCGGACGGCCCGGGCTCAGGCGGCTACCGCGTCCGAACCTCTTTCCGCCGAAATCCGGCGACGGCATATGCGGCGGACCTGCCGTTTCTCCTCCCAAGAAAACGGTCCGCAAACAAAACGGCGTCCGGCCCCCCGGGCGTCGTTTTTGGTTTTATGCATGTCACTGTCCCGAGGCCGCGGCTCACTCTTGGGCGGCATGCGTCGGTCCCGCTGGTCATGAGCTTCCCCAACTTTGACGCCGCCCCTCACTGTCCCGCCAGCCACCTCTCCCCGTACACAGCGAGAGGTGGCGGATAGCGGCGAAATCAGGCGGCCTTGCCGTTGGTGTTCATCGCTTCGTCGGCGAGACGGCCGGTGAGTTCGGCCATGTGGTCGAAGGCGGCGCGATAGCTGGCGACGCCCGCCGTTGCCGAGCGCAGCTCAATGATCAGGTCGCCGATCTCGGCTTGCGGCATGGTCGCCTCGACGACATCCCATCCGGGCCAGCCGGGCCGGGCGTCATAGCCGAGGATCTGGCCGCGCCGCTGCGGGATGAGCGCGATGATCTTCGAGGTCGCGTCCGACGGCGTGACGATCTCGACTTTCATCACCGGCTCCAGAAGCACCGGCGAGCAGGCGGCCATGCCTTCCTTCATGGCGAGCTTCGCAGCCATCTGGAAGGCCATGTCGGAAGAATCGACCGCATGATAAGAGCCGTCCGACAGGTTGACGGCGACGTCGACCACGGGGAAGCCGAGCGGGCCGGTCTTCAAGTAATCGCGTATGCCTGTTTCGACCGACTGGATGTAGGTCTTGGGCACGACGCCGCCGGTGATGGTGTCGGTGAACTGGAAGCCGGAGCCGCGCGGCAGCGGCTTGATCTCGATCACCACATCGCCGAACTGGCCGTGGCCGCCCGACTGCTTCTTGTGGCGGCCACGCTGCTGCGCCGATTTGCGGATCGTCTCGCGATAGGGCACGGCCGGGGCATGACCTTCGACCGGGATCTGGTTCTTGCCCTCCAGCCGCTCGCGCACGACGCGCAGATGCATCTCGCCATGGCCAGACAGCACCGTCTCGGCCGAGTCCTGGTTGTGGCGCAGGCTGAGCGAGGGGTCCTCCTCCGCCAGCCGCTGGATGGCGGCCGACATCTTGACCTCGTCCTTGCGCTCCTTCGGCCGCAGCGCGAAAGCGAATACCGGCTGCGGTGGCTCGAATGCGAACAGCTGTTTGGTGCCGCCCTTGGCCGAGGTCAGCGTCTGGCCGGTCTTGACCTCGTCAAGCTTGCCCAGCGCCACGGTGTCGCCAGCCTTCGCGGCGGTGAGCTTGAACTGGTCCTTGCCGAGCATCTTGTAGATGCCGGAAACCTTCGCCGTCTCACCGCCGGGCAGCCAGAGTTCAGAACTGTCGGCGACCTGGCCGGACAGGATGCGCGACACCGACAGCTTGCCGCCATGCGGTGTGTGGATCGTCTTCATCACCTGGACCAGGGTGGCGCCACCGTCGGGGGCGCCAAGCCGCTTGCGGGTGGCCTCGATGTCGGGTGCGTCGTGGCGGATCGTCTTCAAGAGGCGCAGCACGCCATTGCCCTTCTCGGCGGTGCCGATCAGCACCGGCGTCACCACGCCATCGCGCAGGTCGGCGGCAAGGTCGTCGAAGATGGCGTCCTTCGGCGGCTCGATCTCCTCGAGCAGCTGTTCCATCAGCTGGTCGTCATGGTCGGCCAGGGTCTCCAGCATGGAGAAGCGTGCCTCCAGTTCGCGCGCCTTGTCGTCGCCCGGTATCTGGGCCACCTCGCTTTCGGCGTACTCGCGGTAGATGTAGGCACGCTCCAGCGCCAGATCGATCGAACCGATGACGACGCCGTCCTTGCGAAGTGGAATCTGGCGCAGCAGGAGCGGCACCGAGCTTGCCGGCTGCAGCATCTTCAGCGTGTCGCGCACGCCCGCTATCGCCTTGTCGACCTTGTTGAGGAACAGGATGCGCGGCACGCCGAGATCGTCGAGCTTGCGCATGATGAGCTGCAGGGCGGGAATCTTCTTTTCGTCGGCCTCGGCCACGACCACCGCGAGGTCGCAGGCGGCCAGCACCGGCTCGGCCTCGAAGGAGAATTCGATCGAGCCGGGACAATCGACGAAGGTGATCTGCTCGCCCATGAATTCGGTGGTGGCGACGGTCGCCTCGACGCTCATGGCGTGGGCGCGTGCTTCCGGCGAATGATCTGAGACAGTACTGCCCGAGGAGACCGGGTTCTGGCGGGGAATGGCGCCCGTACGGGCCAATATGGCTTCGAGAAGTGTCGTCTTACCGCTTGCAAAGGGACCGACTATGGCAATGCATTTCGGTCCCGTGCGTCGTCCTCCGGCGCGAGTACCCATGGCTGACCTCCACTCAGGCGTTTCCCTAGGGACCGACTGGCATGCATGGTTCAGGCGTGGTCAATCGGTCCTGAGCGGCGGCCGGCCTGTTCGACCGTCGCGGGCGGGGTTCTTTTCTTGTCGCCACCTGCCCTGTCGCATCGTCCCACTTGTTTGCCGGCAGGGCAAGGAAAATAGAAATCGGGTGCCCGCACAGTGCCCTCAGGCGCTCAGCGCCATGGGTCCGGCATCATCGATGGCGCGCAAGGGGCCCATCTTGTCGCGCGGCGCCGGCCTGCCGAAGAAATAGCCCTGGAAACGGTTGCAGCCGGCGGCCTTGGCCAGCGTGAACTCTTCTTGTGTCTCGACACCCTCCGCCACGATGGTGACGTCCTGGATGCGCGCGATCTGCGCCAGCGCCGAAACGAAGATCTGCGCCACCTGGTCATGGGCAAGGCTGCGGATGTAGGAGCGATCGATCTTGATGCTGTCGATGGGCAAGGTCTTCAGATAATTGAAGCCGCAATGGCCGGTGCCGAAATCGTCGAGCGCGATGTGGAAGCCGAGGCCGCGCAACGCTTCGAGGCGCCGCAGGATCTCTGGCGTTGCGGCGGTTGCCACCGTCTCGGTAATCTCGATGATGAATTGAGCCGCCGAACGGCCGGTTTCCTTCAGCACGCGGTCGCACATGGTGACGATCTCGTCGCGCTTCAGCTGCTCGCCAGAGACATTGATCGAGATGCGGCGCCCGGGGAAATGGCCGATATCGGCGCAAGCCCGCTTGAACACCCATTCGCCGAGCATGTCGATCAGGGTCGAGCGTTCGGCGATGGGGATGAACTCGGCCGGGGAGATCAGGCCGCGAACCGGATGGCGCCAGCGGATCAGGCCCTCGAACGCATAAATGGACCCGTCCGGGTTGACGATAGGCTGATAGTGCAGCTCGAGCTCGCCGAGATAGACCGCGGCGCGCAATTCCCGCTCAACCAGGCGGCGGTAGCGCTTGTCGGACAGCATCTCCTCGTCGAACACGGTGACGCGGCCACGGCCCGCCGCCTTGCTCTCATAGAGCGCCAGGTCGGCAACCAGCATCAGTTCCGTCGTGTTCGAGGCATGGGCCGGCGCCAGTGCCACGCCAATCGAGATGGAGAGCGGAATGATCTTGCCTTCGTGTGATTTGCCGGCCCGCATGGCATCCAGCAATTGCCTGATATCCTTGTTGATGGCGGCGAGATCGCCGTGCGGGATGATGACGCCGAATTCGTCGCCGCCGAGCCGGCCGACCATGCCGCCGGCAAAGATGCGCTCGGTGGTCTTGACGAGATGCGCCAGGGTGCGGTCGCCGAACTGATGACCGAAGGTGTCGTTGAGCTGCTTGAAATGGTCGAGGTCGATCAAAAGCAAGGCCGCATCGCGCCGGTCGCGCATGGTGCCCAGGCTGTTGCCGAGCGCTTCCAGGAAATAGCGGCGGGTCATCGCCCCGGTCATCGCGTCCCTGGTCAGGAAATGATGCTTTTCCGCCTCGGCGGCGGCGGCGGATCTCAGGCTGTGAACGACGCTGCTGCGCATGTACATCAGCGCCAGCAAGGCGAGCCCCGTGGCCAGGATCGAGACCGCGTAGGCGCTGTTGGAGGGCAGGTTTTCCGACATCTCGGCGGTGCCAAGCAACGCGGCGCCGATGCTGATCAAAAGCAGGGCCTGGATGGCGCGGTAGATCCGGCCGCTATGGTCCTTGATCGTCGCCAGTATGCTCATCTCATCGCCCCCTGCAATGCAGGCTCACGGCTAGTGCGCAGCCGTTAAGAAGACATTGAATTCGCCCTTGTTTCGCCTTGTTGCGCCATGCGGGAAAGGTTCATGGTTAAGGAGAGAAAACCGCGTCTTCGTGATGGCGGGCCGAACGGCCGGTTGCGCCTTGGGTGATATCGGCCGAGAATGCGGTTTGCCCCGATGAGCGGGTCGCCTCACCACCAGTTTCAGGATCAGACGATGAAGATCATTGCTTGCGGCAGCGTGCCGACCATCATAGCGCCGGACAAATACTTCACCGGCCGGGTTCTGCAGACGCCGATCATCGAGACGGAGGCCCCGGCGCGGCTGAGGGCGACGCTGGTGAGCTTCGAGCCGGGCGCGCGCACCCACTGGCACACGCATCCGTTTGGCCAGACGCTCTACGTCACCTCTGGCGCCGGCCTTGCCCAGACATGGGGTGGCCCGATGCAGGAGATCAGGGCAGGCGACACCATCTGGTTCGCGCCTGGTGAGAAGCACTGGCATGGCGCGGCGCCGAAATCGGCGATGACGCATATCGCCATGCAGGAAGCGCTCGACGGCGTCGCTGTCGACTGGCTGGAAGCGGTTTCGGGCGAGCAGTACGGCAACTGAGCGCCGAGGCTTGCGGAAAACCCGGCGATGGCGCCGGGTTTTCAGTTGTCTTCAGGTGGGGCTGATCAGGTCAGGGATGCCGTGAAACGCTGGATGCGCGTGCAGGCCTCCTCCAGCAGCGCGTCCGAGGTGGCGTAGGAGATGCGGAAGTTGGGGCCGAGGCCGAAGGCCGAGCCGAACACCACCGCCACACCTTCCGCCTCGAGCAATTCCGAGCAGAAGGCTTCGTCGGTGTCGATCACCTTGCCGGCCTTGGTCTTCTTGCCGATCAGCTGGGCGCAGGACGGATAGACATAGAAGGCGCCTTCCGGCGACGGGCACGTGATGCCGCGCGCCTGGTTGAGCATCGACACGACCAGATCGCGCCGGCCCTGGAAGATCGCCTTGTTCCTGGCGATGAAGTCCTGCGGGCCGTTGAGCGCCTCGACCGAAGCCCATTGCGCGATGGTGCAGGCGCCCGACGTCTGCTGGCCCTGGATCATGTCCATCGCCTTGATCAACTGGACCGGACCAGCCGCATAGCCGATGCGCCAGCCGGTCATGGCATAGGCTTTCGACACGCCGTTCATGGTCAGCGTGCGCTCGTAGAGCTTCGGCTCGACCTCGGCGATGGTCTTGAAGACGAAGTCGCCATAGGTCAGGTGCTCGTACATGTCGTCGGTCAGCGTCCAGACATGCGGATGCTTGAGCAACACATCGGCCAATGCGCGCAGTTCGGCCTCGGTGTAGGCCGCGCCCGACGGGTTGGACGGCGAGTTCATCAGCAGCCATTTGGTCTTCGGCGTGATCGCCTTCTCCAGCACCTCTGCCGTCAATTTGAAACCGTTGTCGATCGAGGTGTCGGCGAACACCGACGTGCCGCCGCAGATCGCCACCATTTCAGGGTAGCTGACCCAGTAGGGGCGGGGGATGACGACCTCGTCGCCGGCGTTCAGCGTCGCCATGAAAGCGTTGAACAGGATCTGCTTGCCGCCGGTGCCGACAATGGTCTGCTCGGGCTTGTAATCGAGATTGTTCTCGCGCTTGAATTTCTTCGCGATCGCCTCGCGCAGCGGCACGATACCAGACACGGGCGGGTACTTGGTCTCGCCGCGCCGGATCGCCTCGATCGCCGCGTTCTTGATGTTGTCGGGCGTGTCGAAATCCGGTTCGCCGGCGCCGAGGCCGATAATGTCACGGCCGGCATTTTTCAGCTCGCGCGCTTTCTGCGTCACCGCGATGGTGGCGGAAGGCTTTACGCGGGAAAGGGTGTCGGCAAGAAAGGCCATGACCTTTTATCTCTCCTGAGAAGATCGGCGCGGCCAGGAGCGGCCGCGGCGCTTCTCATGTCGCATCATTCCCGCCAGTGCAAGCCTTCTCGGCTGGGCCAGGTGCGACGGCGCGGTCAATGAGGCGTGATCTGCAACACTTAATTCATTAACGGGCGGTAGAGGCTTGCATGGCAGGATCGCAATCCATTCCGCCAATCCGCGGAGCGAGGAACCGTGTCGCGCAGCATCGGGCTTGCCCACATCATCCGTCATGATGACGGCACCTCGTCAGGTGTCTGGGGCCTCTACACGCTGCAAAGTGCCTTCCAGCCGATCTTCGCCTTCAAGGAGGGCAAGCTGTCGGTTGCCGCCTTCGAAGGACTGATCCGGCCGTTCCGTGACGGCGAGGCGCAATCGCCGATGACCTTCTTTTCGACCTGTCCGGCCGCCGACCGCTTGCATGTCGAGGCGCTGACCAGGACGCTGCATCTCCTCAACGCCGGCGCCTGCCTGCCGCAGGAGGCATCGATCTTCGTCAATTTCGACCCGTCGGTGTTCACCGAGCGGGCGGTCGCCGACAATGCCTTGCGTGAAATGCGGCTGGTGCTGCACGAGGCCGGCATCGATCCGGGCCGCGTCGTGTGCGAGGTGACCGAGCAGAGATCGGCATCGCAGGAGACGCTGCACGGTTTCGTCGCGGCGCTGCGCGGCAACGGTTTTCGCATCGCCGTCGACGACTATGGCGCCGACGATTCCGACATCAACCGTATCAAGGAGTTGAAGCCCGACATCGTCAAGTTCGATGCCCTCTGGATCACGCAGCTGATGGAATCCGGCGCCGGTTTTGCCCTGCTGACCTCCATGGTGAAGAGCTTCGAAGAGCAAGGCATCCGCACGGTGTTCGAGGGTATCGAAGAGGGGTGGCAACTGGAACTCGCCGAGAAGTCCGGCGCCTCAATGGTGCAGGGCTTCGTACTGGCGCGGCCCGAGCTGGCGCCAACGAGTTTCCGTGTTTTCGCAAAAAGCAGTCCGGGCTCTGTTGCCGCTGCAAGTGATGCGCCCACTGCCCACACCGTCGCCCGGCGTACGGCGCGATCGACGAAAGCCTTCGGGCGCCGGGTAACGCCATGAGGATCGAGCGACGGCGCAATGTTGGCGACGCGATCTTCGTCGACGAGGTCGGCATCGAATACGGCGTCCATGGCGACTTCCGCCTGCGCAGCGCCTACCAGCCGATTTTCGCGCCGCTCGGCGGCACGCTGCACGCGGTGGCGGTCGAAGGGCTGATCGAGCCGCACCGTGACGGCCGGGCAGGGTCGCCGCGGGCGTTCTTCGAAAGCATTGCGGCATCGGACAGGCTGTTTGTCGAAACCATGTGCCGGGTTCTGCATCTCAGGAATTTCCAAAACATCGGCGTCGACGGGCTCGACCTGTTCTTCAACTACAATCCGATGGTCAACGACCACCCCGGGCGGGCGCTGGCCGAGATCCGGCTGATGAGCCGGCATCTCGGCGAGCTCGGCCTCGCCCCCGGCATGCTGGTCTGCGAAATCACCGAACAGGCGGCGGACAACGCGCTTCTGGCCCGGCTGGTGCGCGAAATGCGGCGCGACGGCATCCGCATCGCCATCGACGATTTCGGCACCGGCCACTCGACCGAGGAGCGGGTGAGCCTGCTCCAGCCCGATATCGTGAAGATCGATGGCGGCTGGTTTGGCGAGTTCTGTCGCCACGCCGCCGCAGAACGCTTCTTCAGGCCGCTGGTGTCCAGCCTGCACGATCGCGGCGCCAGGGTGCTGGTCGAAGGCATCGAGCAGCCCGCCCATCTGCGCGTCGCGCTCGACGGCGGCGTCGACCTGCTGCAGGGTTTCCTTCTGGCCCGGCCGGCGCTGGCCGGCACCATCTTCGACGAAAAGCCGATCGCCATCGATGCGCTGCTGGGCAAGGAGAACAATGTCGTGCCGCTGTTCGGCTAGGCGACCTCGACGATTGGCGAAAGCGGTGCGCTCTCATCAGCGCCGCTGATGGTCGCGCCAAAACAAATCATTGGTTGAAGGCACGGCGGCTGCGATAATCCCCTGCTCAAGGCAGCTCCGGGGATCGTCCATGATACTCTACAGCATGATCGACAGCGGCAATTGCTACAAGCCGCGCCTGCTGATGGCCAAGCTTGGCCTCGCCTTCACCACGATCGAGGTGAGTTCGCATACCGGCGACACGCGAAAGGCCGACTTCGTGGCCAAGAACCCCAACGCAATGGTGCCGCTGCTCGAACTCGACGATGGCCGCCGGCTGGCCGAATCCAACGCCATCCTGCTCTATCTGGCCGAAGGCACGCGCTTTCTGCCGGCGGACAGATACGAGCGCGGGCTCGCCTATCAATGGCTGTTCTTCGAGCAATACAGCCACGAGCCTTACATCGCCGTGCGCAAGGCGCTGCTGACCTTCCCCGAGCGGGCCAGGGACGCCACGCCCGAGCGGCTGGCCGTGACGCTGGAGCGCGGCAACAAGGCGCTCGGCGTGATGAACAAGTATCTGGAGAACAACGCCTTCTTCGCCGGCAACGCCTTCAGCGTCGCCGACATCGCGCTCTATGCCTACACGCATACGGCCGAGCAGGGCGGCTTCCAGCTCGACGCCTATCCGGCGGTCGTGACTTGGCTTGGTCGCGTCGAGGCGGATCCGGGGCATGTGCCGATCGGCTGGGTGGGTTGAGACCTTCTCAATAATTCTACTCTGGCGGCCACCTAGCGCGGTTTTCTGTGCTTCCGGTGCTCACGTACTTAAATGTACGCTCCGCTCCGGTTCTCGAAAACCACGCTATCTGACTCGCCAGAGCGAATTCTTGAAAAGGTCTCGGCGCCGCGGCTAAAGACGTCGAAAGTTTCCGGCTCGAACCTCGGCCAACGCCTTTTCGGCAAACCCGTCCAGTCGACCTGCCTTTGCGTCGGCCTCGATCTGCATATCCCATACATCTGCCTGGAACACCGCGAACCATTTGGCAAAGGCCTTCAGCTCTTTGGGGCTTAGGGCTGCGATGGATCTTTCGATCTGTTCGAGCTTGGTCATGAATTGAAAATAACATGATCGGCGTTGCGAAGCGAAATGGCTCAACCCCAGACAAACAAAAAAGGCGGGATAAATCCCGCCTTCCATGCTTGGTAGCCTGATCGGGAGCGTCCGGTCCGGGCTGGCAGCTATCTGCTGTTCCAGCGTATCGGGTCTTTCCGCTCCGGGCGCGCTTCTCGCGCGACCGTCAGTACATCCGTGACTTGCCGCGCGCCCCGAGCTCTCGCCCGGCGCGCGCCATTCGCAAAATCAGGCTGCCTTGCTCAGAGATCCAGCGGACGACTTGCCAGTGCGGCGGTCCTGCTCGATCTCGAAGTTGATCTTCTGGCCTTCGACCAGGGTCGACAGTCCAGCGCGCTCGACAGCGGAGATGTGGACGAAAACGTCCGCGCCGCCCGCGTCAGGCTGGATGAAGCCGAAGCCCTTGGTGGCGTTGAACCACTTGACCGTTCCAGTTGCCATAAAAATAGTCCTTGCATTTGCTTTGGTTTGACCAGACCGAAGTCCAGCCGGTGTGCATCGAGATTTTGGAGATAGACGTCAGCAAACGCGAAGATCGCGAGGCCCGGATCGATCGGCCGAAATATCAATGGGGCTGATATAGGCTGCTTTCGCACCAAAAACAAGACTGTGTGAGAAAGCCGTGATTGCGGGACTGCCCAACGGCCGCCCCAATCTGGTGAAACCGTTGCCACAGATCGCGCTGTCCTTGGGTCGCGGATCAGGGGAGAGGACCATGAAAACCATTCTGCTTGCCGCCTGCCTGACGCTGGTGGCCGCCGAGGCGCAGGCAATCTCGCGCTACGACCCGACGCATATGAGCTGCGGCAAGGTGCAGTCGACGATCGCGCGCCAGGGCGCGGTCATCCTGCGCTACCAGTCGACGCGCGTGCCGGGGCTGCCGCTTTACGACCGCTATGTGCAGAGCCAGCAGTTTTGCACCATGGGCGAGGTGAGGACGCGGGCCTATGTGCCGAGCGCCGACACCAAGTCCTGCCCGGTCTACAACTGCAAGCGTCCGGACAATGAGCATTTCCGCCGCCGCTTCCCGCGCCGTCACTAAGGCGTGCTGATCTCAGGTGACGCCGGTCTGCGAGCGCTCTCGGCTCGGCCGGACCTGAATCTCAACACGCCTCAAGACCAAGGCCCTCTAGAACCCGAAGGACACCTGCGCCGGGGGCGGCGGGCCGACGCGCACGCCTTCCATGGCCAGCATCTTTTCCTTGGTGACCGAACCGCCGGGTGCGGAGAAACCGCCGATCTTGCCGCCGGCCGCAAGGATGCGGTGGCAAGGAATGACCAGCGGCACCGGATTGGCGCCAAGGGCGGCACCCGTTTCGCGCGGCAGGCCGGCATGGCCGGCGCGCTTGGCCAGTTCGCCATAGGTGGTGGTCTCGCCATAGCTGAGTTTGCGTGCCGCGTCGTAGATGGCGAGGCGGAACTCGTCGACGCCGTCGAGATCGACCGGGACGCCGGAGAAATCGACGTCCTCGCCGGCGGCGTAAGCCTTGATCGAGGCGATCAGGTCGACCACCCATGACGGCTGGGCGGTGGAGGTGGAAACGCCGGCATGGCGCATCAGCCGACGCTCCACCGCTTCGCGGCTGCGTTCGGGCAAGCAGAGCCGGATCAGGCCCTTTTCGCTCCAGGCAATGCCCATGAAACCGATCACTGTTTCTAACACTGCGTGGCCGGCTGTGATCGAAGATGTCGTTTCCATGATGCGCTCCTTTCCGCAAAGCGGCGAAATCCGGGATTCCATCCAGTACATATCAGGAACAATATGGCATCGCCGCCCCGGCCCCGCCACCCGAAAACCACCAGATGGCCCCGATTGCCCCCCAGGAATCGCTGGTGTAAGGGAAATCTTAACGACCCGACAAACCGGACCAGAGCGCGGCTTGCCAGCAAAACATACCCTTATCGCGATCGGCGTGATCATGGCGGCGGCCAGCATGAGCGGCTGCACCTCGACCTCGCAGATGAAAGCCGCGCCCGCCCTGACCGAGACCGCGACTGTCGCCGGTACCGATGCCGGCTTCACCATACCGCTGCCGGACACTGTTTCGGTGCTGCCGCAATCCTCCGGCATCGCCCCCGTCCAGACCGCCGAACTCGCACCTGGCGCCGTCATTTCGGAAGGCGAGGCAGCAGTCTCGCCAGCCAGCCATCCGGCCGCCGCGACCGCGGCCTTTGCCGGCGCGACGCCGACGGCTCCGGCCGTGCCCGCCATCATGATCGCCAGCCCCAGTGCCTGGCAGGCGCCGCCGCCCTCCAAGGCAGGCCAGCCGGTGAAGGCAGCTCAGCCCGTGATCAAGTCCGCCGAGACCTATACGACAGCCGGCCTCGTCGTGCCGGCGGTCGTTGGCGGCCAGAAAGCCATGCCCGGCGTGCAGCAGGTGGCCTATGTCGTGCCGCAGAACCCGGCTTCCCTCGTGCAGTTCCCGTCGGCGCCGCTCAGCCCTGCCGCACCGGAAGAGCACACGGGCATGCGCGGCGACGTCGACCGACTGATCGTCAAATACGCCGCGCTCTATGAGGTGCCGGTGGATCTGGTGCGCCATGTCGTCAACCGTGAAAGCACCTACAACCCCAAGGCCTACAACAATGGCCATTGGGGACTGATGCAGATAAAGCACGCGACGGCGCGCGGCATGGGCTATGACGGGCCGGCCAAGGGCCTGTTCGACGCCGAGACCAATCTCAAATACGCGGTCAAATATCTGCGTGGCGCCTGGCTGGTGTCCGACGGCAACGCCAAGAAGGCCGACTGGCTCTACCAGACCGGCTATTATTTCGACGCCAAGCGCAAGGGCCTGCTCGAGGCGACCGGCCTCGGTGTCGACCGCAAGCGGCGGCGTCTGCAGCCAGACGCCTGAGCGCGATGCCTGAACCGCGCCCGCCGGCCCTCAACGACATCCGGCT
The DNA here is from genome assembly GCF_016756515.1 of Mesorhizobium sp. 113-3-9. Taxonomy (NCBI): domain Bacteria; kingdom Pseudomonadati; phylum Pseudomonadota; class Alphaproteobacteria; order Hyphomicrobiales; family Phyllobacteriaceae; genus Mesorhizobium; species Mesorhizobium sp. 113-3-9. Next base: position 2,622,933 of record NZ_AP023246.1, read on the forward strand.
GCGCAAGATCCTCGACGAGACGCTCGTTGCACCGCATTGGCCGGACGGTTTTGTGATGCGCAGCTTCGAGCCCGGTGACGCGCCGCCCTTGCATGCGCTGCTGAGCGAGGTGTTCGACGACGACGCCGACGGCCCGTTCGACGAATGGTGGCCGCGCATCTCAGGCGACCCCGAATTCGACCCGGAATTGTGCTTCCTCGTCATCGACGCCAAGGGCCGGCTGGCGGCGGCAGCACTGTGCTGGACGTCTGCCTTCGTCAAGGACCTCGCCGTTCATCCCGAGGCGCGCGGCAAGGGCATCGGCGAAGCGCTGATGTGGCATGCCTTTGTTAGCTTTCGCGACCGGGGCGCTGACCGTGTCGACCTGAAGACCAATACGGTCGAGAATCCCGCCGCGGTACGGCTCTACGAGCGGCTGGGGATGACGCCGGTCGCCTGGGAAGGCTAGATCAGTTCACAGTTCGACGGAAACGGCGAACCTCTCCAGCTCTTTGTTTCGCAATTCCCCAGGGAAAGCGCACCGCGCTTTTCCCGGGAAAACCCGTTCACACTTTTCCTGGAATTGCTCAGGGGGCCGATCGCTTCCTGTCAATTGGTGCCGGCCGATTTTCCCGCCGCCGAGCGGAAACCCCAGCGCTCTGTGAACTGCTTCACAGAGGCGGTTGCCTGCCCATGCTAACGAAGCGTCATGACGCCTTCAGCTGATCCGGGACCGCAGATCAGCTGGGCACAGGAGGAGGCCGCACCGGCATGTGCCTGCCCCTCCACGGCAGGTCCCGGTGCGGGGTTCCGGGGCCTGCCGTACTGCGCGGCCTTCTTTCTAGATATCCGGCGCATTGCCGATCTTCTTCTTGAGCTCGAGCGCCCAGGCGCGGCCCTCATCGCCGCCCCACAGCAGCCAGGCGATATGGCCGGCTGACGGGTTGTCCTCATTGCCGTAGTTTTTACCGCGTTTGTCGACCTCGTGGCGCGCGAAATAGCTGACCATGCGGCGGATGGTGGACGGCGCGAGCTTCTCGCGGTTCTTCAGCTCCGTCGCCCGTGCCACGCCGATCTCGGTGCCGCCACGGCCGAACCGCTCGCGCAGCCTAAGCCCCCTGGCGGCATTGTCGGCCACCACTTGCGGGCAGCGCAGGTCGATCTCGTCGGCGTCGTGCATTCTTCTCCCCAGTCCCGCAAGCCCTAGCCGATGGAAGCAATGCGGGAAAGGCGGTGGGGTTCCAACAGGCGAAAGAAACTATCCACCAAGGTGGCACGTCGCATCTTGCCCGAGGTGGCTTGACGGTTAAGCTCCGGTCTCGACTGAAACCGGAGGAAACATGATGCGGCTTATGCTCTCCACCCTTGCCACCCTGGTCCTTGCGGCCCCGCTCCTTGCCGGCGCCGCGCGGGCCGCCGACTGCGCCAATGCGCAGGACCAGGCGACGATGGATCAATGCGCCGGCAAGGATTTCGATGCGGCCGACAAGAAACTCAACGAGGCCTACAAGCAGATCCAGACGCGGTTCAAGAACGATGCGGCATCGAAGAAATTGCTGGTCGATGCGCAACGTGCCTGGGTCGGCTTCCGCGACTCCGAATGCAAGTTCCAGGGCGGCCCGATCGACATGGCGGGCAGCGTCTATCCGATGGTCGTCACCAATTGCCGGACATCGCTCACCAACAACAGGCTCAAGGATTTCCAGGGTTATCTCAACTGCCCTGAAGGCGAATTGAACTGTCCGGTGCCGACGGCGCAGTAGGGTCTTCGGGAAGGCGTGCTGCCCCGTCGCCGCAAGCCGCGCAAGAATGTCGGAACCGATCGCGGCCAGACGTCCTTGGGTCGCAGAGCAACCGCGCCGGGACGCCGGCGCGCGGACCCAAGGAGCCGGTCATGATTACCTTTCCCAACGAATCCGCCAGATACCGCACCGCACGCGAAAAGCTCCTGAAGAAGGAAATCGAGCTGCGCCGTGCCATGGAAGCCGTGGCCGAGGCGCGCCGTACGCTGCCGCCGGGCGGGCTGATCCGCCAGGACTATGTCTTCGATGCGCTCGATGCCGGAGGCAGTCCGGCGAAGGTGAAACTGTCGGAGCTGTTCGCGCCCGGCAGGGATTCGCTCATCCTGTACAACATGATGTTTCCGCGCCATCCGCTGGAAACCCGCGATGTGGCGATATCAGGCGGCACGGCAAGGCTCGCCCGGCCGGACCAGCCATGCCCGTCCTGCACGGCGCTGCTCGACCAGTTCGACGGCGCGGTCGGGCATCTCGAAGCGGCGGGCTTCAATTTCGCCGTGGTCGCGAGAGCCGCGCTGGAAAACCTCGTCACGCTCGGCCGCGATCGCGGCTGGCGCAACATGCGGCTGGTGTCGTCGGCCGCCAACAGCTTCAAGCGTGACTACAATGCCGAGGATGCCGACGGCGCGCAGATCCCGCTGCTGTCGGTGTTCCACCGGGACGGTGATGGCATCCGCCATTTCTGGTCGTCCGAACTCGGCTTCGCGCCAACGGAGCCCGGCCAGGACCCGCGCGCCATCGGCACCTGCGAGACCCTGTGGAACCTGATGGATTTCACGCCGGAGGGCAGGCCGGATTGGAATGAGCAGCTGCAGTATGGGGTGGGGTGTTGCCATTGAGGGGTGCGGCCTCCCTTCTCCCCTTGTGGGAGAAGGTGGCCTCGCGAAGCGAGGTCGGATGAGGGGTGTTCCAGTGAACGCCAACCTCACTTATTGTCTCGCAATGCCACACCAACCTGTCCTGCCAGAAAAGAGACGTTTTGCCCGAACCTTGCGGCACGAGCCGACCGAGGCCGAGGACAAGCTTTGGCATGAGTTGCGCGGTCGAAAACTGGATCGGATCAAGTTCCGCCGCCAAGTGCCGATTGGACGTTTCATTGCTGACTTTCTATGCGCGGAGGCAATGCTGATCGTTGAGATAGACGGTAGCCAGCACGCAGACTCTGTCCACGATCGTGAGCGGGGCGCCGAAATGAAGTTGCGAGGGTTCCGCGTGTTACGCTTCTGGAATGATGATGTGTTGCGAGAGATGGATTCAGTCTGTGACACCATCATCGCCTATGTTCGGGACACAAGTTTGCAGCCATGGCGCTGATGGAGGTGCCTTCTCTCGCTGAGAAGAAAACGGGGCGGCAGTCGTTCTGCTTCGTCTTCCGGCATTGAAGGGGTTTTGAACAGGCGCATCGCCAAGCTGGAACACCCCTCATCCGACCGAGCTTCGCTCGGCCACCTTCTCCCACAAGGGGAGAAGGGGGTTCTTGGCTGCTCGCCTTGCGCACGGTTTCCGCACCATTGATCGTGCGCCTCACATCGCTGGTGAAGCTGTCGCTCAGATCGGCCGGAACATCGGAAGATGCGCCGCATTGATAGTAGACGGTTTGCGACCCCCCTTCACGGATTCGAAGTGCGACTCACAACTAGAAACGTATGGGACCTGGTGCGAGAAAGCGTGGTTGGCTTTGTCAACGACAATGCCCTCAGTCATGGCGCGGCGATGGCTTTTTATGCCGCAACGTCGCTGGCCCCAGTCCTGATAATTGTCGTTGCGATAGCTGGCATAGCCTTTGGTCATGACGCAGCGCAGTTGGCTTTGTCTGCCCAGATATCGGGGCTGATGGGTTCAGAAAGCGCAGCACTCCTTCAGACAGCGCTCGAAGGGGCATCCAGCAAATCATCGGGGACCCTGGCGGCCATCGTTGGTGTGGCCACCTTGCTCGTCACCGCCTCCGCGGTCTTTGGCGAGATGCAGCAGGCCCTGAATGCAATATGGAAAGTTGAAACGAAAGGGAGTTCGCTGTCGCGTCTCCTGCGTGCGCGTGCGGCAAGTCTCGGCCTGGTCGCCGCACTCGGCTTCATGTTGCTGGTATCCCTGGTTGCGAGCGCCGCGATCTCGGCTCTGGGCAACATGATCAGCGCTCAATTGCCATTCGGCGAGTTTGTTCTGAGCGCGGCCAACACCTTGATTTCCTTTTCCCTGATCTCCGTGATGTTTGCCGCTATCTACAAAGTCTTGCCGGATCGTGCCTTGGAGTGGCGGGATGTCGGGATCGGTGCCGTCGTGACCGCCGCACTGTTCACGTTGGGGAAGTCGCTTATCGGTTGGTATATCGGCACAAGTGCGATCGCATCGTCATATGGTGCGGCCGGAGGGCTGCTCGTCATACTGCTCTGGGTCTACTACTCATCAGAAATCTTTCTGTTCGGCGCAGAGTTGACCCGCGCCTATTCCGTTCGACATGGCAGCAGGTCCGACCTGAACGGGCTGGTTCAAAATGCGCCCACTCCAGGACAAACTGTTTCAATTCGCCAGGAGGCCAGCTCTTCGGGTGCCGTTGCGTTGTTGGCGGTGGCGTGCGTGAGTGCAGTGATGACGGCCTTTCTGCTGGGGCCTCGTCGCCCATAGCGTCGAGATGGACAGGCCATGCGTGTGACGGTGCGCGGCTTCCGCACGCCCGCGTTGCCGCGCCAATGATTGTTGGCGGATGAATGTTTGGCGCCCGGGAAATTCCTGAGAACCAAAGGGGAGATCGCACGTTGCCCTAGCCAACCCCTTTGACAGGAGCACACCATGCCCAACCGCAGCCTTGCCGAAATTGCCGAGAAGATGCGCGACATCGATGTCGCCATGCTGTCCACCCATTCCGAAGGCGGCGCTATCGCCGGCCGGCCGATGAGCAACAACCAGGACGTCGAGTATGACGGCTCGTCCTACTACTTCACCTGGGAAAAATCGGAGGTGGTGGCCGAGATCGAGCGCGACGCCAATGTGTCCTTGGCCTTCAAGGGCCACGATGGTTTCTGGGTCGCCGTCGCGGGCAAGGCCGAGATCATCCGCGACAAGGCCGCGTTCGAGGAACACTGGAACGAGGACATCGACGAATGGTTCGAGCAGGGCACCGATACGCCGGGACTGGCGATGATCAAGATCGAGGCCACGCGCGCGCATTACTGGGACGGCGAGGATGAGGGCGAGGTGACACTGCGGTCGTGAACCTGTTTTTCCTTCTGGTGGCGATGGATTGGAGAACGAGGTCGGCGCTCTACGGCGCCCCCTCTGTCCTGCCGGACATCTCCCCCACGAGGGGGGAGATTGGCAGCGTTGGCGCCAGTTCTCTTCTTTTCTACGATGAAAATTAGCGAAACCCGCGACGACGGCCAATCTCCCCCCCTGTGGGGGAGATGTCCGGCAGGACAAAGGGGGGCGCCGTAGAGCGCGACGGTGGATGTTCCCCCCTTTGGCGAACAGAGCACCGCAAGATGGCTCTGTGCCTGCGCTTGCCGAGCATTAGACTGCGCCACCCAATCCGAGGAGGCACCCATGCCCAAGATCGACCTCTCGGCCGTGCCCGTCCGCAAGGGCTCCGGCTATCCCGCGCCCTTCGACGCCCCTTGCGACACCCGCACGCGCCGGCGTCTGGGCGACGCCGGCGGCCTCACCGATTTCGGCGTCAACCTGATGACGCTCCCTCCCGGCGGCTGGTCGAGCCAGCGCCACTGGCACAGCCATGAGGATGAGCTTGTCTATGTGCTGGAAGGCGAGTTGACTCTGGTCGAGGATGGCGGCGAGACGCTGCTCAAGGCGGGCTATAGTGCCGCCTTTGCCAAGAACAGCGGCAACGGCCATCACATGATCAACCGGTCGTCGGTTACAGCCCGCTACCTCGAAGTCGGCTCGCGCAACCCGGCCGATGTCATCACGTGCTCCGACATCGACATGATGAGCCCGAGTTCGGATGGACGCTTCCTGCACAAGGACGGCACGCCGTATCCGGGGCAGGGGTGAGCGCTGGACGGCGCTACCTTTTCCTTCTCCCACAAGGGAGAAGGAAGAACTGCGCTGGCGTTCCGCCAATGCTAAGCTCCCTGCCAACGCAGGGAGAACCACCATGAAGAAGGAAGTTGTCGAAGTGCCGGTGCTGTCGGCGGCTGTGCGGGCGCTTGGCGTGCCGCTGTCGCTGGTGACCAAGGGCGCGGGACTCGTCTTCGTGTCCGGCACGCCGCCGCTCGATATCTCGACCGGCAGGCTGGTCAAGGGCGACATCGAGGTGCAGACCGAGGCGTCGCTGAAGGCGCTGAAACACTGCCTGGAAGCGGCCGGCACGTCGCTAGACAATGTGGTGATGGTGCGCATCTACGCCGTCAACTCCGGCTTCTACAACGCCATCAACCGGGTCTACGCGAGGCATTTCCCCGAAAACCCGCCGTCGCGGACTTTCGTGCCGGTGGCGTCATGGCCCATGGAGTTCGACATCGAGATCGAGTGCGTCGCGGTGGCGTGAGCTTTGGACCATGCCTCGGCGCTGGCGTTCGGCCGGTGGCGCTATAAGCTCCCCGCAAACGGGGAGATTGCCATGAAGAAGGAAATCATCGAAGTGCCGGTCATGTCGGCCAAGGTGCGGGCGCTCGGCCTGCCGTGTTCGACGGCGGTGAAGGCCAATGGCTTCGTGTTCATTTCGGCGACGCCGCCGGTGGACATGGTGACCGGCGAGATGGTGCGCGGCGACATCGAAACGCAGACCGAGGCGTCGCTGAAGGCGCTGAAACATTGCCTGGAAGCGGCCGGCACCTCGCTCGACAATGTGGTGATGGTGCGCATCTACGCCGTCAATTCCGGCTTCTACAACGCCATCAACCGGGTCTATGCCAGGTACTTCTCCACGAACCCGCCAGCGCGGAGTTTTGTGCCGGTGGCGTCATGGCCAATGGAGTTCGATATCGAGATCGAGTGTGTGGCAGTGGCGTGAGTTCTGGACCATGCCTCGGCGCTGGCGTTCGGCCGGTAGCGCTATAAGCTCCCCGCAAACGGGGCGAGATTGCCATGAAGAAGGAAGTCATCGAAGTGCCGGTCATGTCGGCCAAGGTGCGGGCGCTCGGCCTGCCTTGCTCGACAGCGGTGAATGCCAATGGCTTCGTGTTCATCTCGGCAACGCCGCCGGTCGACATGATGACAACCAAGCTCGACTTGAACAGCGTCAAGCAAAATACTCCTGCAGCGGCCTGACCTCCAGGCTCCCCGCCTTCAGCGCCGCGATCGCCTCCGCCACGGCCGCGGCACCCGACAGCGTCGTATAATACGGTACCTTCTGCATCAGCGTCGCCCTACGCAGAGACTTGGAGTCCGATACCGCCTTCTGGCCGTCCGTGGTGTTGAAGACGATCTGGACCTGGCGGTTGCGGATGGCGTCTTCGATGTGGGGCCGGCCTTCCAGCACCTTGTTGATCTTCTGGGCGTCGACGCCGTTTTCGGCGAGGAAGCGGGCGGTGCCTGAGGTGGCCAGGACCTTGAAGCCGAGGCCGGCCAGGCGCTTCACCGCCGGCAAGATGCCCTTCTTGTCCTCGTCGCGCACCGAGACGAACAGCGTGCCGGAGCGCGGCAGGTCGACGCCGGCGCCGAGCTGGCTCTTGGCGAAGGCCAGCGCGAAATCGCGGTCGAGGCCCATGACCTCGCCGGTCGAGCGCATTTCCGGTCCGAGCAGGATGTCTACGCCGGGGAAGCGGGCGAAGGGGAAGACGGCTTCCTTGACCGCGATGTGGCCGGGGTTCCTCGGATCGGGCATGGCGCCATAATGGGCGAAGGCGTCTTCCAGCGTCTCGCCGGCCATGATGCGGGCAGCGATTTTCGCAATCGGACGGCCGATGGTCTTGGCGACGAAGGGCACGGTGCGCGACGCGCGCGGATTGACCTCCAGCACATAGACCGTGCCGTCCTTGATCGCGTACTGCACGTTCATCAGCCCGCCGACATTGAGCGCGCGGGCGAGGGCCGCCGTCTGGCGCTCCAGTTCGTCGACCAGCTCCGATGGCAGCGAGTGAACGGGGAGCGAGCAGGCCGAGTCGCCCGAATGGATGCCGGCCTCCTCGATGTGTTCGAGAATGCCGGAGACGAAGGTCGCCTTGCCGTCGCAGAGGCAGTCGACATCGACCTCGATGGCGCCCGAGAGATAGGTGTCGAACAGCAGCGGGTTCTTGCCCAAGAGCGTGTTGATCTGGCCGGTCTTGTCGTTGGGGTATTTCTGCTTGATGTCCTCCGGCACCAGGCCGGGCACGGTGTCGAGCAGGTAGGTCTGCAGCATGCCCTCGTCATGGATGATCTGCATGGCGCGGCCGCCCAGCACATAGGACGGGCGCACGACCAGCGGGAAGCCGAGCTCGCCGGCGACGAGGCGGGCCTGCTCGACCGAATAGGCGATGCCGTTCTTCGGCTGGCTGAGGTTGAGCTTGTGCAACAGCTTCTGGAAGCGGTCGCGGTCTTCGGCCAGATCGATCATGTCGGGCGAGGTGCCGAGGATCGGGATGCCGGCCTTCTCCAGGGCGTCGGCGAGCTTCAGCGGCGTCTGGCCGCCGAACTGGACGATGACGCCGACCAGTTCGCCCGACGCCTGCTCGGCGCGCAGGATCTCCAGCACGTCCTCCGCCGTCAGCGGGTCGAAATAGAGCCGGTCCGACGTGTCGTAGTCGGTCGAGACCGTCTCCGGATTGCAGTTGATCATGATCGCTTCATAGCCGGCGTCGCGCAGCGCAAAGGCGGCGTGGCAGCAGCAATAGTCGAACTCGATGCCCTGGCCGATGCGGTTCGGGCCGCCGCCGAGGATGACGACCTTCTTGCGCGACGAGACCTGTGCCTCATTGGCGAGCGCGCCGGCGAAGGGCACTTCATAGGTCGAGTACATGTAGGCGGTGGGCGAGGCGAACTCGGCGGCGCAGGTGTCGATGCGTTTATAAACTGGATGAACGTCGAGCTTTTCGCGAATCTTCTGAATCACTTCGGCGTCGGTCTTCGTCAGCGACGCGAGGCGGGCATCGGAGAAGCCCATGGCCTTCAGCATGCGCAGATTGACCGCATCCTGCGGGATGCCGTGCTCGCGGATGCGGGCTTCCATGGCCAGGATGCCGGCGATCTGTTCGAGGAACCACGGGTCGATCTTGCACATGGCGTGCACGTCTTCCAGCGAGGTACCCATGCGGATCGCCTGCGCCACCATGCGCAGCCGGTCGGGCGTCGGCGTGCCAAGGGCGGCGCGGATGGCGTTGCGGTCGTCGGCATGGTTGGCAACTGTCGCCCCATGGCCGAGACCGGGGATCTCGATCTCGTCGAGACCGGTGAGGCCGGTTTCGAGACCACGCAGCGCCTTCTGCAGCGATTCCTGGAAGGTGCGGCCGATGGCCATGACTTCGCCGACCGACTTCATGGCGGTGGTCAGCACCGGCTCGGCGCCGGGGAATTTTTCGAACGCAAAACGCGGGATTTTGGTGACGACGTAATCGATCGACGGCTCGAAGGAGGCGGGCGTGGCGCCGCCGGTGATGTCGTTCTCCAACTCGTCCAGCGTGTAGCCGACGGCGAGCTTGGCGGCGATCTTGGCGATGGGGAAGCCTGTCGCCTTCGAGGCCAGGGCGGAGCTGCGCGAGACGCGCGGATTCATCTCGATGACGACCAGGCGGCCGTCGGCCGGGTTGACGGCGAACTGCACGTTGGAGCCGCCGGTCTCGACGCCGATCTCGCGCAGCACCGCGATCGAGGCGTTGCGCATCATCTGGTATTCTTTGTCAGTGAGCGTCAGGGCAGGGGCGACGGTGATGCTGTCGCCCGTATGCACGCCCATCGGGTCGATGTTCTCGATCGAGCAGACGATTATGCAATTGTCCGCCTTGTCGCGGACGACCTCCATCTCATACTCCTTCCAGCCGAGCACGCTTTCCTCGATCAGCACTTCGGTGGTCGGAGAGGCGTCGAGGCCGGACTGGACGATCTCGTAGAATTCGGCCCTGTTGTAGGCGATGCCGCCGCCGGTGCCGCCCATGGTGAAGGAGGGGCGGATGATGGCGGGCAGGCCGACATGGTCAAGCGCCTGGGCGGCGATCGCCATGGCATGGCTGATATAGCGCTGCTTGCGGTCGCCTTCGCCGAGGTTCCAGCGGGTTTCCAGCGCGTCGAGCGCGGTATCGAGATCGGCCGGCTTCTCGGCTTTCAGTGCCGCGCGCTCGGCCTCATGCGTCTTGCGGTCGGCGTTCTTGACGTCGGTGGCGTTGGCCAGCATCGACTTCGGCGTTTCCAGGCCGATCTTGCTCATCGCCTCGCGGAACAGCGCGCGGTCCTCGGCCTTGTCGATGGCCGTGGCGTCGGCGCCGATCATCTCGACATTGTAGCGCTCGAGCACGCCCATGCGGCGCAGCGATAGCGCGGTGTTGAGCGCGGTCTGGCCGCCCATGGTCGGCAACAGCGCGTCGGGCCGCTCCTTGGCGATGATCTTGGCGACCACCTCGGGCGTGATCGGCTCGATATAGGTGGCGTCGGCCAGTTCCGGGTCGGTCATGATGGTGGCCGGGTTGGAATTGACCAGGATGACGCGGAAGCCCTCTTCCTTCAGCGCCTTGCAGGCCTGGGTGCCGGAATAGTCGAACTCGCAGGCCTGGCCGATGACGATGGGGCCGGCCCCGATGATCAGGATCGACTTGATGTCGGTGCGTCTTGGCATGTCATAGGTCCGTTCGGCGGGCGGCTTGCACAAAAAACCGGGACGGGAAGACCCGGCCGGTTGTGCTCGCGATTCTGGTATCAGGCTAGGTGGGCCTTATAGGGAAGAGTTTTGGGAGATGTAACCCCGAAAATGAGGGATTAGGGCAGTAGGGCAGTAGGGCAGTAGGGCAGTAGGGCAGTAGGGCAGTAGGGCAGTAGGGCAGTAGGTAGGGGCTCGAGTGCCCTTTAAACATATTGCCTTACTGCCCTACTGCCTTACTCCCCTGGCACTTAGTGCCCGAAGGCCACCGTGTCCGTGATCTCGAAGCGTTCGGAGACGCCGATGCGGATCATGCTGAGGCTGCCCTCGCGGGTGAAGCGGAAATCGCTCTTGGCGTTCGAGCCGGCCGGCAGGCCGGCATAGAAGGAGATGACGCGGCTGCCGCCGTCGGGCCATGTCACGGTGACGTCGGCCTTGTCGGCGCCCTTGTGCACGACGGTTGCCGCGCAGGGCGTCATTGGCTGGCCGACGTAGCGGGCGCAGGGAATCGCGAGGGTGCCGCCAGAGGCAAGGGCGGCGGGTTGTGGCGGCAGTTCGGCAACGGTCTGCGTGTCGACGGCGGGCGCGGCATCGGCGGATTCCGGCCGCGGCGTGGGAACGGGAACGGATCCCGCCGCCGAGCCGCTGTCCGCGGCCGTGCCGGCATCGCCGTCGGGGGCCGGGATTTCCCCGGTCGGCGGCGTTTCGCTCGCCGCCAGGGCCAGGCCGTAGGCATCCTGCATGGCGATGGTGGCGGCGGATTTCACCGGAGCTTCAGGGGCAACGGGTTGGGCCACGCCGCCCAGCCTTGCCGTCAGGTCGGGCGGCGTCGTGGCGCTGCTCGATGCCTGGGCGGCAGGAGGTGTCGCCGCGGCTGGGTCGCCGGCAGCGGGCACGGCCGCATCGGCAGCGGCGCTCGCGGTGGTTGGCGCATCCGCTGCCTGGTCGGGGGTTGGCACGGTTGCCGGATTGACGGGAACGAGGTAGCGCGCGGGCGCCCAGCCGGTGGCTTTGGGATTGTCTGACTCGACCTTGCACCATGGGTGCCCGTCAATGTCGTTGCAGCCAAGGTTCCTGACGCTTGCACCGGCAGCCAGACGGGTTTCGGTCTTGCCGATCGCCGATGGCTTGGCGCGGATATTGAGCAGGTCGTCGGGGGCGAGGCCGGTGACGATGGAGATGAACGGCGCCTCTTCGGCCTGGGCAGGCGCGACAGCCGGCCACGCCGCCATCAGCAACGGAGCCGCAATCAGCGCATGCAAACTTTTTCGGAGCGTAACTGTGCGCCTCTTCATTTGGCCGTGCGCCGATACTCAAATCACCATGCCGTGGCGGTTCCGCCGCGTGCCCGGCCGGTTTTATAAGGGACGAAGCGCCGCCATGTAAGTCTGAAAATTCAAGCGAGCCATGATGCTGGTCGGGCGGGAGGAGCCCTGCCGTTGCTTCCAAAGCCCCGGCGGCGGTGCGGATTCATGGGTCAGGATCATGGATTTTGGCCGTGCGGGGAGGCTTACGGCATGAAGCCGGTCCGGAGCGCATGGGCCCATTCCGGACGTCCCGCCTGTTCGGCCTGTCGCGCCGCCGCCCCATGGTCGTAGTCCACGGCAATGGCCTCGAAACGGTCCGGCCGGCCTTCGCCGCCCAATGTGACGATGCCGTAGCGCGCATGCGGCGAGCCCTGTTCGGAAACATGCGCCGGCGGGGTGGAATCATCATAGGCGGGGCAGCCGATGCTGCCCGGATTGAAGATGACGGGACCGCTGGGGACGCGGATCAGCTCCGGGCGGTGGCTGTGGCCGCAGAGCGCGATACGGCAGGCCGGGTCGAGTGTCTTCAGCCGCCGCCGGATCGCAGCCAGCGGCGCGCGCACCAGCTGGCCATCAACGACCGCGTCGAGTAGATATTTCTCGTCATGGTCGGGGCGGGCGTGGAAGGCGACGATGCCGGGCGCGATCTCCAGCGTCAGCGGCTGGGCGAAGAGGACCTGGCGCTGCGCCTCGGTCAGCCGCTCCTTTGCGTAGACGTCGGACGCCCACATGGTTTCGTCCGCGGGATCGGCGGCGACGCGGCGGTCGTGGTTGCCGCGCACCGTCGGCAGGTCCAGCGCCTCAAGCCGGGCAAACGTCTCGCGAGGCCAGAGCGGGCCGGAAACGCTGTCGCCGAGATTGACGGTGAGGTCGGCACCGCCACGACGCGCCAGGTCCTCCAGCACGGCGTCGAGCGCCAGGACATTGCCGTGGATATCGGCGAGGACGGCAATGCGCATGAGGGGAGGCTCCGCTAATCCGGGGGATCGCATAGCAGCATGACAATCGTGAACCAATCCCGGCAGGTTGGCGCCAGGAGTAGCCCGCCGATCAGTTCAAGCTCGCCAATTCGTTGTCCGCATAGTTCAGAAGGCTGGTGAAGAACGTGTCATACTGGCTATAGCCCGCGGCTTGATACACGTCCCTGGCGGCCTGCACGGCGTTGCGTCCTTCAAGAACCAGATCGCGCGAGCGGCTGCCCACGCCAAGACCGATCAATGCCCGGCCGAGATTGGCCTGCGTTTGTCCCCAGTCGAGCGGCTGGCTATCGCGCGTGCGCACTTCGAGCGTGGCACGATAGGCGGTGATGGCTTGTTCGAGAACCGCGGCATCACCCGTGCGATCGGCAAGGAGCTGAAGCGCATCGCCAAGATTGTACTGCGTCTGTGCCCAATAGAACGGCACGTTTTCGCGGGTCACGACTTCAAGAACCGAACGATAGGCGTCGGTGGCCTCCTGCAGTTGAGGCGTGCCGTCGACATGCTTGCCGATGGCAAGAAGCGTATTGCCGAGATTGTACTGTGTCTGCGCCCAATCGAGTGGCACGCGCTGACGGGTGCGTTCTTCGAGCGCCGCGCGAAACGCCGCAACGGCGTCCACCAACCTTGTTGTGTCGCTGCGCTCGCCGAGCAGTTCAAGCACGCTGCCGATGTTTGTCTGCGTCGCTGCCCAATCGAGCGGAACGCGTTCACGGGTGCGCTCCTGGAGCGCGGCGCGATAGGCGACGAGCGCCTCTTCCAGCCGCTCCGTGCCGTTATCACGTTGTCCGAGCGCCGCCAGGGCGATGCCGAGATTGTTCTGCGTCGTCGCCCAGTCGAACGGCTTGCGCTCGCGCGTCATTTCCTCCAAGGCCGCCCGGTAGGCGGTGACGGCCTGCTCCAACAATGTCGTGTCGCCATTGTGCAGGCCGATTCCCGCCAGAGCACGGCCAAGATCGGATTGCGTGGCGGCCCAACCGAGCGGCACGCGTTGGCGCGTGCGCTCCTCCAGTGCAGCGCGGAAGGCGATGACCGCCTCCTCCAGCCGCGTGGTGCCGTTTTCGCGCTCGCCCAGGGTCATCAGGACGGTGCCTAGATTGGTCTGCGTTTCCGCCCATTGCAGCGGCGCGAGTAGGCGTGTCTGCGCTTCGAGCGCAGCACGATAGGCGATGACCGCTTCCTCCAACCGCACGGCGCCGCTTTCACGCGCGCCCAGCACCGATAGTGCATTGCCGAGGTTGTTCTGCATTCCGGCCCATTGCACGGGATAGCGCTCGCGCGTCTGCTCCTCGATCGCCGCCCTATAGGCGGTTACCGCTTCCTCCAGCCGCGTGTTGTCGGGTTCGCGCCGCCCAAGCGCCACCAGCGCGTTGGCGAGATTGTTTTGCGTTCTCGACCAGTCCAGCGGCACGCGCTCTCGTGGACGTTCCTCAAGAGCCGCGCGAAAGGCGACGATGGCTTCCTCCAGCCGCGCCGTGCCGTTCTCGCGCTCGCCAAGAGCGATCAGCGTGCTGCCGAGATTGTTCTGTATCGTGGCCCATTGAACAGGCGCGCGTTCACGGGTGCTTTCCTCGAGTGCCGCGCGAAAAGCGACAATGGCCTCCTCCAGATGTGCCGTGCCGCTCTCGCGTTCGCCAAGAGCAGCCAGGGTGCTGGCGAGATTGGACTGGGTGCCCGCCCATTCAAGCGGGGCGTGTTCGCGGGTGCTGACCTCAAGCACCGCTCGGTAGGCGGCGACCGCTTGCGTGAGACGCCGCGTATCGGTGTCTCGCTGGCCGAGAGCCAGAAGGGCATTGGCAAGATTATTCTGGGTCGTGGCCCAATCGTCCGGTGCCGTGTCACGCGGCGCGAGCGCCAATGCCTCCTGCATCACGGCGATGGCATCTGCCAGCGCAGCATTGTCGCCACGGTAGTCGCCATGGTTCATGAGTGCTGCCCCCTGGGCGAGCTTGTACCGTAAGGCCAGCCTCTTATCCCAGCGCTCGACCTGTTCGAAGGCCTTGGCGTAGTCGCCGGCCGCCGGCAGATAGTCCCCCTTGAGTTCATTTGCGTCGGCCGTGCTGGCAAAGATCGCGCCGCCTTCGAGCCGACGGGCCTCCAAATTTGCCTCGGTGGCGTCAAGGCTTGCCGAGACGGCCGTGAAACGGGCTTTCGCTGCTTCGCGCAAACGCAGATTTGCATCGAGCGCGCCTTCGGAGAGCGCCTTGTCGGCCAGGGCGGAGAGCCGCACGATCTCGGGATCCTGGCTTTTCAGTGCCGAGCGCTCCGCCATGATGCCCTTAAGCCGATCGGCCTGGTCGCGCAGCAATTTTTCGAGTTCGGCCGGATCCCTCGGCGTCTCGGCGCCCATGGCGCGCAGCATGGCGTAGAGCGCGTCCATCGGCACGCCGCGGTCGGCGGCGGTGGCTTCGATCTGCTTGCGGTCGGCGTCGGGCAGGGCGGCGATCGTGAGCAGAAGCTGGCGGCGCTCCTTGAGGATGTCGCCATCGTCGCCGGTTGGTTCGGCCGGTGCCTTGCCGAAATACAGCAGCCGGCGGAGGCTTTCGTTGACCCAGGGCCGCTGCTGGCCGTTGGTCTTGAGATAGACCTCTTCGGCGACCATGCGCATGACGGTACCGAATTCCTCGCCCTGCATTGCGTCGAAGTGGCGAAGGATGGCGGCGGCGTAGGGGCTGTTGCCGCCGGCGGCGCCGTCGAGCGCGGTGTGGCCGGGCGCCGCGGCGAAGGCAACGACCGCACCGACGCTCTCATCGGCTGGCGTGGCGCCGGCGGCGGGTTGCAAGGGAGCCGCGCCGCGTGCTTCGCTCAGGCCGGCGCCGATGGGCGCGGGCGCCGCTCCTGGCGCGGCGCGGACAACAGCACCGGACGGGAATGGACTGGTGCGGCAGGCATCCAGCATGACGATGGTTACGGGAACCGTCGCCTGGAGTTTGGCGACCAGCGCCGAGAGCGGCACCAGTCTTTCGTCCGCCGCGTCGAGCGCGGAAACGTCGGCATCGATGGGCACGAGATAGTTCTCGCCGCCGGCCTCTATTCCGTGGCCCGAATAGTAGAGCACTGCGACATCGGCATCCCTGGCATCCTCGGCGAAACGCTGGAGATCGCGGGCGAGGCGGGATGCATCACGGTCGGTGGAGACGGAGGTGTCGAAGCCAAGGCTATCGAGCAGATCCTCGATGGCGTGCGCGTCGTTCCGCGGATTGGGCAGCGGCTTCAGATGCTCATAGGCGCTGTTGCCGACAACCAGCGCCACACCGCGCAACCTGGCGGCCTCAGTGGCCGACGCAGTGGCAAGCCAGCAGCCGCAGGCCATGACCGCCGCCAGGCAGAGAAGGAACCAAGATTGTTCGCAAAGCCGCCGCTTCACACCGCAACCCCCAAAGCTAGGCGGATTGTTTTACCCGATCTGGGCAGCATAAGGGCATTGGCTGTCGCAGCAAGCCGTTCCGCGACCGGCGAGGCCTGTCGTCAGGCCGGCATCTCGATATCGTGGCCGCCGACCGCCGGCAGTGCGGGGTCGTCCACGGCCGCGGCGATGACGCTATCGAGCAGGCCGGGGAAGCGGGCGTCGAGGTCGGCGCGGCGCAGCGTGATCATGCGGTTGGTGCCGGCCACTTCGGCGCGGGTGACGCCGGCCTCGCGCAGCTTGGCAAGGTGGTAGCTGAGATTGGTCTTGGAGGCGAGGTCGAGGAACTGGCTGCAGTTCAGCGGCACGCCTTCCTTGCTGGCGAGATAGCGCACGATGGCCAGCCGCGTCGGGTCTCCGAGCACGCCAAGCACGATGGGCAGGCTGATCTGGTCCGTATTGGGGTGTGGCAAGGTCATGGCTGGAACCTAAGCACAGTTCGGGCCGATTTCAACGCGTCTGTCCCGCCGTGGCCGTGCACATTGTTTCTCCGTTCTGGGACCCGTGCTGACACAGGGCTGTCAGGATGGTTCAGCTATTTTCCCCTGGCTTCATTGACATCATGGCCTGTTATGTCCAATTGTTCAACAACTTTTGAACTAAGGACATCTGCCATGGACAAGCGGCTCTTCTGGCTCGCGCTCGGATCGTTCACGATCTCGACCGAAGGCTTCGTCATCTCCAGCCTTCTGCCCGACATCGCCCGGGATGCCGGCATTTCCATCCCGCTCGCCGGCTCGCTGATCACCGCCTTCGCGCTCGCCTATGCGATCGGCACGCCGATCCTGGCGACGCTGACCGGCGAATGGGACCGGCGTCGCGTCATCTTGTGGACGCTGGTGTTCTTCGTCATCGGCAACGTTGTTGCCGCCTTGAGCTCATCCTTCGAAGTGCTGTTGGCCGCGCGCATCATCATGGCGTTGTCGTCCGGCCTGTTCGCCGCGACCGCGCAGGGCACGGCGGTGGCGCTGGTCGATGACCATCACCGGGCGCGTGCCATCGCCGTCGTCGTCGGCGGCACCACCGTGGCCGTCGCTGTCGGTGCGCCGCTTGGCGCGCTGGTGGCGGCCTTCGCCGGCTGGCGCGGCACTTTCTATGCCATTGCCGGGCTTGGCGCGCTCGCCGGCGCGATCCTGTGGTATCGGCTGCCGCGCGGCATCGTCGGCACCAGGCTGCCGCTCAGGCGCCGGCTTGCCGCGGCGATGCGGCCCGGCGTGATGCCGATCCTTGTGACGACATTGCTGGCGCTGACCGGCGCCTTCACCGTCTTTGCCTATGTCGCGCCGCTTGCCATCGAAGGCGCCGGACTGAGCCAGATCGCGCTGCCCGGCATGCTGCTCGCCTTCGGCGTCGGCGCGGTCATCGGCAACATCGCCGGCGGCCAGGCGGCCGACCGCTTCGGTGCCACGCGCACCGTCGGCTGGTCGTTGACGCTGAGCGCGGCCATGCTGGTGATGCTGTCGGTCGTGCCGAACTTCCTGCCGCAGCATATTGCCGGCCCGGCGCTGATGGCGATGATGGTGCCGTGGGGCATCGTCGGCTGGGCTTTCCCGCCGGCGCAGGCCAGCCGCATCATCAAGCTGGCGCCCGACGCGGCCCCGATCGTGCTGTCGCTCAACGGTTCGGCGCTCTATCTCGGCGTGGCGCTGGGCGCGGTGGTTGGCGGGGGCGTGCTGCGTTACGGCGCGCCGGCCGACCTCGGCCTGGTCGCCGCCGCCTTCCCGTTGATCGGGCTCGGCATCGTGCTGGCCGGACGGATGCTGGCGCGGCCGGTCGCGATGCCGGCTGAGTAGGACCTGTCTTGAACCCGCCGGTCAGCTCAGCTGGCTGGCGGAAGATCAAAATCCAGCGCGGAAATATCATCCAGCGCCGCGCGCAACTTCGCGGCCTTCTCCTTGCCGACCATGTCTTCGAAACGCTGCTGGGCGACCTGCCACAGCTTCATCGCCTCATCGAGCTTGACCAACCCTCGGGGCGTCAGCCGCACCCGCTTGATGCGGCGGTCGGCCGGATCGGCGAAGGTCTCGACATAGCCGTCGCGGATCAGCGGCTTCAGCGTGTGGCCGAGCGCCGACAGGTCCATGATCAGGGCAGACGCAATGGCGCCCATCGCCGGTTCGTTGGAGATGTGGATCTGATAGAGCAGGCCCTGCTGCGTGGCTTTCAGGCCCGAGGGCGCCAGCACATCATCGTAGTACTGGCCAATCTTGCGCGTCGCGCGACGCAGCATGGCGTTGTTGCAGAGCGACAGTCCGGGCAGGGCCTCTTTCGACATGGCGATTCCCTCGGCGGCGCGGACATGATGTCCGGCTGCTGGCTGACAAATAATCCCGGATGCGCTCATTGACAAGATAGTGGCATATGCCTACTTCATTAATAGTGGCATATACCACTAAATCAATCAGGCGGCTTGCCGGCAAGGTGAGGGCTGACGTCCACGGTGCCGGCGGCCAGATCGAAGCGAACAGTTCGAGATAGAAGGAACAGGACAATGAGTGGACAGGCAAACAAGGGCACTGCGGTCGTCACCGGCGCCTCATCGGGCATCGGCGCGGTCTATGCGGACCGGCTGGCAGGGCAGGGTTATGATCTCGTTCTGGTGGCGCGCCGCGCCGACCGGCTCGAGGAACTGGCCGAGAAGCTGCGCTACGCCTACGATCGCAAGGTCAGCTTCATCACAGCCGACCTGTCCGATGACGACGACGTGCGCCGTGTAGAGCGGCTGATATCGGCCGACGACAGCGTGACGCTGCTCGTCAACAATGCCGGCCTTGGCGGCCAGCAGGTGGTGGCGACGGCCGACGCCGACGCGGCCGAACGCATGATCAAGGTCAATGTCATCGCCTTGACCCGTTTGACCCGGGCCGTGCTGCCGGGTCTTCTGGCGCGCAACCGCGGCGCCATCGTCAACATCGCCTCGGTGCTTGCCTATGAGACCTCGTTCGGCGGCATCTACAGCGGCACCAAGGCCTATGTCGTCAACTTCACCGAGGCCCTGCACCGCGAGGTCGCGGGCACCAATGTGAAGGTGCAGGTGGTGCTGCCGGGCGCGACCCGGACCGATTTCTGGGAACTCGCCGGCAGCGATATCGACCAGCTCCCGAAGGAAATCATCATGTCCGCCGAAGATATGGTCGATGCGGCGCTCGTCGGCCTGGCCAAGGGCGAAGCCGTCACCGTGCCCGCTCTTGCCGACGCCGGCAAGCTGGACACCTTCCTTGGTGCCCGGCAAGCCTTCTACGGCAGCCTGCACGCCGACAAGCCGGCGGCGCGCTACGGGGTTTGAGAGGTGAGCGAAGAGGCTGGTTCGCCGAGCGAACCAGCACCCCCACCCCGCTCACTTCGTTCGCGACTTGCCGGGGCGAGCCACGGGTTTCGCCCGTCCTTCGGACCCCCACAAGGGCGAGGACGAGCTGCGGCACCCCCTTTGAGGCGTGGAAAAGGCGCGCTCCCTACCTCCCCCTTGTGGGGAGGTCGGACCGCAGGTCCGGGTGGGGGTACTGGCGCGGATTTGGCTTGAGCGCTTCTAAACCGACCGCCACATCGGAATGATCGACGCCGCCAGCACCAGCGCCAGCACGATGTTGAGCGCGCGCCATTGCCACTCGGTCTTGAGCAGCCGGGCCAGCACCATGCCGGCCACGCACCAGACGGACAGCGAGATGGCGGCGGTGAGGCCGAAGGTCGAGCCGAGAAGCAAGGCCAGCTGTCCCGGGCCGTCGGCCAGGGCGGCGAACGAGGCCGCCGCGCCCAGCCCCATCGCCCAGCCCTTGGGGTTCATCCACTGTATACCGGCACCGCCGAGGAAGCTGTTCGGCCTGGCCATGGTCACGTCGAGATTGGGCGGCCCGGCGCGGCCGATCTTGAGCGCCAGCCAAAGGAGATAGAGCGAGCCGGAGATCTTCATCGCCAGTTGCAGCGAAGGCACCGCAAGCAGCAGGCCGGCGAGCCCAGCGGCGGCCGCGCCTGTCACGGTGGCGAGGCCGGCGGCACTGCCGATCATCAGCGGTACGGACCGGCGAAAGCCGAATTGTGCGCCCGAAGCGGTGGACAAGGTCGTGGCGATGCCTGGTGTGGCGGTGGCCACGAAGGCAAACAGGATGAGCGGCAGGATGGGCTGGAGCATGGGGCGTCCTTCTCGGAGGCTCCATGGTAGGCTTGGGCCGACATCAGTAAATGCAATGTTTGTGATATCAGGCATTAGCATCTATAATGCGGATATGATCCGCAATCTCGATACGGCGCTGATGCGCACCTTCGTCACCGTCGCCGACAAGGCCAGCATGACGGCGGCCGCCAATGCGCTGCACCTGACGCAAGGCGCCGTCAGCCAGCAGGTGAAGCGGCTGGAGGAGACGCTCGGCTGCGGCCTGTTCGAGCGCGACCGGCGCGGCCTGCGCCTGACGCGGTCGGGCGAGCGGCTGTTCGACAAGGCCAAGCGCCTGCTCAGCCTCAACGACGAGATCTGGGCGGAGATGGCGGGCTCGGCGGTCGCCGGGCAGGTGCGGCTCGGCGTGCCCTACGATCTGGTCGGAACCTTGCTCGCGCCGGTGCTGAAGGCCTATGCGGAGACCTATCCGCAGGTCGAGATCTCGCTGGTCTGCGCCTCGTCGCCGGAACTGGCGTCAGCGCTCGCTGCCGGAACCATCGACCTCGCGGTGATCGAGGAACGGGTCGGCCCGACATCAGGCGAATGCCTGGCCGTCGACCGGCTGGTCTGGGTCGGCGCCAGAGGCGGCACTGCGCGCGCCAAGCGGCCGCTGCCGGTGTCGATCGTCGCCGACACCTGCGCCTTCCGGCCGGTGGTGCTGGCGGCGCTCAACGAGCATGGGCTGGAATGGCGTACCGTGTTCGAGAACGGCAATATCGACGCAACGACCGCAACCGTGCGCTCCGACCTTGCCGTCACCGCATGGCTGGCTTCGACCGTGCCGGCCGATCTCGACATCCTGCCGTTCGAAACCGGCCTGCCGCCGCTGCCGAATTTTTCAATCAATCTGCATTTGCCAAGGCACGGCGTCGGGCCGGCGGTGCAGGAATTCGCGCGGCATATTCGCGATGGGCTGGCGCGACGGCCTGTCGCGGCCTGAAGGTTGTCGAGAAGGGCTGCCGCCGCCAGGATCCATTACCAGGGTTTAGGCTGCGTGTTTCTTTCGCGAATGGCTTCTTCGGTTTGTGGAACAAGCACGTCCAGATTGCGTGCGGCGTCCGCTTGCACCTTCTCGATATAGGGGCGAAAGGTCTGGTTGTAGTGCTGGAATGCCAGTTCGAAGTTCCCGCCATGCTTCTCAAACGCGCCGGCCAAGGCGGCTGCGCCGATTATGGCCAGCGATCCACCCATGCCCGCGGCTGGCGAGGCGCAGTACGCGGCGTCGCCCACCAGCGCCACCCGGCCCTTTGTCCATGACGGCATTTTTATCTGGCATACCTTGTCAAAGTAGAACGTCCTGGAATGCTCCACTTCCTCCAACAGTTCCGGTATTCTCCAATCCTGTCCGGCGAACTGTTGGGCGATAATTTCCCTCTGTCGCTTCTCGTCGCGATAATCGTAGGGAATCTCGCTGGCGGATGAAAAGCAAAGAACTATGTCCGTCTTGTTGTTGTAGGCGTTAAGCATCACTGCCTTGCCCGGGACGTTATACATCTGAGTGGTATTTTCCTTGATCAGCAGCTTGTTGATGATCGTTATGGAGAAATATTGACGAAGGAAATGCGTGTACCCGGATTCGTCTCCGAATTGGATTTTTCGAACAAGGGAATGATTGCCGTCGCAGCCGAATATCAAGGAAAATGAGCGTCGAGTGCCGTCCCTGAAGGAGACACGGACATCGTCCGCTGTTTCTTCCAGCCCTTCGATGCTGTTGCTGAAAACGAATTCAACGTCGTCTTTCACGGCATCGAACATGATATCCAGCAAGGTATTGCGCTCGATTTCCCAGTCCTCGTCGGATCCTTCGTTGCCGGGCTCACGATGGAACCATCCTTCGGTCGCATCGTCGGAATTTTTGAATTCTGTGCCTTCCATCACCAGGCAGTTTGCCTGGATCTGTTCGAACAGGCCCATGCGCTTCACGATGTCTATGACATCACCACCGATATTGACTGGCGTCCCGCCTTTCTTGAGGCCTTTTGAGACCTCGACAACCGTCACGGCATAGCCGAGCTTGTTCATCCAATATGCGGTTGCCAGTCCTGCGAAACTGGCACCTGAAACGAGTACGGCTCTGTCTGGCGCGGTTACCGTCGCGGCTTGCGTTTTCATATATTCCATCCGATCATGTACGTAAGATCAATATATATCGAATCTTATGTTGTACTGAGTACATAAATGGAGCCTTGAAGCTTGTCAATGCCGATTGACCGCCGGACCCGGAAGCGCCTTGTGACGCGGCAAGCCATCTCCGATGCTGCCACGCTCCTGTTCATTGAACGCGGCTTCGACAATGTGACGGTGGACGAGATCGCGGAGGCCGCCGACGTCGGGCGGATGACGGTGTTCAATCATTTTCCGCGCAAGGAAGACATGTTCTTCGATCGCGACGAAGAAGGCCGCGAGAAGCTTCTCGATGCCTTGCGCCAGCGTGATACCAATGTCGCTCCAATCGAGGCGATACGCCGGTTCGCTCATCGGGCCGCT
This sequence comes from Mesorhizobium sp. 113-3-9, assembly GCF_016756515.1. Lineage (NCBI taxonomy): Bacteria > Pseudomonadati > Pseudomonadota > Alphaproteobacteria > Hyphomicrobiales > Phyllobacteriaceae > Mesorhizobium > Mesorhizobium sp. 113-3-9. The sequence continues at coordinate 2,645,754 of NZ_AP023246.1, forward strand.
ACGGAAGACCCCATCTACATAGTCTTCTTTCCAGGAAGCCAGAGCTTCGTGGAGACGATCGAGAAAAGCCCGACCCTTATTGCGCGGGCAAGGGCAATACGCGACGAACTCGCACAGACCGTCACGGTGGCACTCGCCGAAAGCGTGGGGAGAGAACCGACTGATCCCGATGCTCATTTGGCGGCCAATCTGGTCCTGGCAAGTTGGACCGTGGCTTTCATCCAGGCGCATCGGGTCTATCAAGAGAGCCAGGATGCCGAGAAGGCGAAATCCATCTTTCTCTCGGTTATAGACAAGGGAACCAGGGGTATCGAAGCCGCCATGGCAGGCACGCCCTACGCCCAGGCAAGCCTGTCCTGAAGCGCATCGCGGCACACTTCAGGTTTGTTTTATGCTCCTCTATTTCCAGTTCCTGCGCCGTTCGAGTTCGGCGTCGGACGGCTCCCCGGTGACAAAGGAGCCGACCTCGATTTCGCCTGATCGCTCGTAGGTCGCGATGATGACGCCGGTGCTGGAGGTTCGCGACCTGGCAAGCCTGAAGGCGGCCGGCATGGCGTCATCGCCGAACAGCCGCTTGCCCTTGCCCAGCAGCAGCGGGAAGATCATCAGCCGGATCTCGTCGATCAGCCCGTTTGCGAGCAGGGTCTGGATCAGATTGCCCGATCCCTGGATGAGCAGGTCAGGTCCATCCTCCTGCTTGAGGCGGCGCAGTGTCGCGACGATGTCGGGCCCAAGCGATTGCGTGTTCTGCCAGGTGAGGGTGTCAGGCCGATGCGTCGCTACATATTTGGTCGCCGGATTGAAGGCATCCGCGATCGGATCTTTCTGATACGGCCAGTACGCGGCGAAGATGTCATAGGTCCTGCGGCCGAGCAGGAGGGCGAAGGGTTTGGAGAAGAGTTCCTCCATTGCCGCGCCGCCCACCTCGTCGAAGTAATGGAAGGTCCAGCCGCCGAACTTGAAGCCGCCGACCGGATCCTCCTCCGGCCCGCCCGGCGCCTGCATGACGCCGTCCAGGCTGAAGAAGGTGGCGGCGATGATCTTCCTCATGGTACTCTCCCTTGTTCCATCCACGCCGTCGCGGCCGGACCATGGCCCAAGGACGGGCCGCCCTCGGCCATCCCGACAGGGTTCGCGAAATTTCCGAAAAGCCTGCCCATCGATCCGTCAGGTGCCGGGTTTGGCGCGGAGATTCTTCGATGAGAACCAGACGTCGCCGAAGATGGCCGTGGCGGTGCGGTCCGGCGCCTTGTCGCTCGTCAGCCATATCGAGCGGCTGCGCGCGGCTTGCTCCCGGGTCGGGATCTTCGCCGCAAGATCCGCAACCGAGGCGCCGAAGCATGGGATGAACCAGGAGCGCATGAAGGGATCGCAGGCGAAGCCCTTCTGGGTGCGGGTCACCATCACCGCCAGCGGGACGCGCTCGGCCGGGCGCCAGGGGAAGATCATGCGGCCGCCGGGGCGCAATGCCTTCAGCCATCCGGCCGGAGGGGCGACGACGCCGGCGTTGACATAGATGATGTCGGATGGCGGCAAGGGCGTGGTCACGGCGTCGCCATGGACGACAGTCGCGTTGCCGTAAGCTTTGAGATTTCTGCGCGCCAGATCGGCCAACTTGTCGTCGAGTTCGAAAGCGGTGACGGTGCCGCCGGGTGACACCAGCCTGGCGAGCAAGGCTGTGTAGTAGCCGGTGCCGGCACCGATATGGGTGACGGTCTCACCGAGTTTCGGTGCCAGTTTTCCGATCCACATGGCGTGCAGGAACGGCTCGCCATTGTTGATGCCCTTGTCGGCATCGAGCGCCACCAGCACGTTCTGGTAAATATGGGAGGGGTCGGCGCTGGGCGTCGTGACCCTGCCGTTGCCGGCGACGATCGTCCATGGTCCGGGGCCGAGAAAGGCCTCGCGCGGCACGCTGGCGAAAACCTCTTCCAGGCGTGGATCCGATGAGGCGGCATTGGCCGCCATCAATCGCGCGTAGAATCTCCTGATGTCTCCTATCGTGCTCATGGCGGCAAGATAGCGCGATTTGCCGGTTTGTCTCGCGGTCCGGTGGAACCTTAGCCGACCCCGAACATAGTGTCGTAGAGCAGCTTGAAATTGAGCACGAGGATGACCGCGGCGACCACCCAGGCAAGGGCCGCCACGGCGCGCGGGATGGCGAGGCTGCCCATCTTGTTGCGGTCGGAGACGAACTGCACCAGCGGAATGACCGCGAAGGGCAACTGCATGGACAGGATGACTTGGCTGAACACCAGCAACTGGCCAGTGCCCTTTTCGCCGTAGAGCGCGGTGACGACCACCACCGGGATGATGGCGAGGCCGCGCGTCAGAAGCCGCCGAGCCCAGTTGGGGATGCGCAGGCGCAGGAACCCTTCCATGATGATCTGGCCGGCAAGCGTCGCCGTCACCGTCGAGTTGAGGCCGGAGGCAAGCAGCGCCACGGCGAACAGGATCGAGGCGATGCCCAGGCCCAGGAGCGGCGACAGCAACTCGAAGGCCTGGCCGATCTCGGCGACATCCTGGTGGCCGGTATCGTGGAAGGCGACAGCCGACACGATCAGGATGGCGGCGTTGACGAACAGCGCCAGCATCAGGGCGATGGTGGAGTCCATCGTCGCCCATTTGACGGCGTCGCGCTTGCCTTTTTCCGTGCGCTCATAGGCGCGGGTCTGCACGATCGAGGAGTGCAAATAGAGATTGTGCGGCATGACGGTGGCGCCGATGATGCCGATCGCGATGTAGAGCATCGCCGGATTGGTGACGATCTCCGGTGACGGCACGAACATCGAATGCAGGATCGTGCCGGCCGGTGGGGCGGCGACGAAGATCTGGATGGCAAAGCAGCTGAAGATGATGATCAAAAGCGCGATGACGAAGGCTTCGAGATAGCGGAACCCCTTGTTCATCAGGAGCAGCACCAGGAAGGCGTCGAGCGCGGTGAGTATGGCGCCGCCGATCAGTGGAATGCCGAACAGCAGCTGCAATGCGATCGCCGTGCCAATGACTTCGGCGAGGTCACAGGCGATGATGGCGAGTTCGCAGGCGATCCACAGCACGAAATTGACTGGGCGCGGATAATAGGCGCGGCAGGCCTGGGCGAGATCGCGGCCGGTGGCGATGCCGAGGCGTGCGGCCAGCGCCTGCAGCAGGATCGCCATCAGGTTGGACAGCATGATGACGAACAAAAGCGTGTAGCCGAACTGGGCGCCGCCGGCGAGGTCGGTCGCCCAGTTGCCGGGGTCCATATACCCGACCGAAACCATGTAGCCGGGGCCCATGAAGGCGAACAGACGGCGGAACCATACGCCGGAAGTCGGCACCGCGACGGAGGAATTGACCTCGCGCAGGCTGGGCTGGTCGTCCTCGTCCCGTCCGGCGAACCGCCATTCGGACCGGGTGGCTGTAACGTCTGTTTCTGACATGGAAAGGCTTTCCGCGACTTCCGGGGGATGTCCGCAACCTATGCCATGGCTCAACATTATGCAATAGGCTATATTTCATTGTCGGTGCTTTTTAGCGGATGCTCCGAACCGCGTGTGCAAGCGCCAATCTGAAACGCCGGTTGCGCCCGTGGGGGATTGCAAATAAACGGCCTGAAGAATCAGAGCCCGTGCTATAAAAGCGCCGACGGCCAAACTCCCGAGGAGGAGCGCGCATTGGCGCTGAAGAACAGACCGGTTCCGCGCGAGCCATTGCCCGACGCCGATGTCCATTCGGAAGGGTTCAGGCAGACGCGCGAAGCGCGCCGCAGCGCGCTGGTCGAGGACTATGTCGAGCTGATCGCCGACCTGATCGAGGACGGCAACGAGGCGCGCCAGGTCGACATCGCCGCGCGGCTCGGCGTCGCCCAGCCGACAGTGGCCAAGATGCTGACGCGACTGTGCGCCGACGGGCTCGTTTCGAGAAAACCCTATCGCGGCGTGTTCTTGACCGATGCCGGCCGCAAGGTGGCTGAAGAAAGCCGCATCCGCCACCAGACGGTGGAAGCCTTCTTGCGTTCGCTGGGCGTCAGCGCCGAAACGGCGCGCATCGATGCCGAGGGCATCGAGCACCATGTCAGCGCCGAGACGCTGGAAGCATTTCGCAAGGCGATGACCGCGCCGCGCTAGGCCGCTGAGCCGTTCTCGGACGGCGGCCGGAACCACCGCGCCTTACGCACGTTGCTCCTGACATCGCGCTGATGTCGCACAAAGGGAGGAAGCAATGGGCGTTGAACAAGCTCCGACCGCCAAGGGCAAGCAAGCCGCCAAAGGGTTGAAACAAGCGGCGGCGAAGGACGAGCGCAAGACCGAGGCCGAGACCGGTCATCCCCTGAAGAAGGGCGCCGCGCGCTTCGAGGAACGCTCGAAAAGCTCCGACGGCAAGAGTGCCGGCGCAAAGCAGAAGGGCTGAGGCCGGGCCGGCCTCAAGGCGCCCGCATCTTCACTCCCGCACATCCTGCACCCAGCTTCTGGGATGTCCGTCGACGCGGAACTGGAAGATGAAGTAGGGCGGGATGCAGGTGCCCTCGCCAGGCTTGGCCTCCGGCAAATCGTCATAGCCGGCGGTGCAGATATAGTCCTCACGGCAAGGGTGGGCCTTGTCGCAGGCGCGCAGGCCGGCGGTCTTGGTGAATTCCCTGGTGCAGAATTTGTGGTCCTTGCCGGATGCGACGCAGTCGTTGAAGCCGGTCTTGGCAAGCCGGCCGCATGTCGCTTCGTCGGGAAGCCTGTCGCAGGTCGCCTTGCGCAGCATGCCGCCGGGAAACCCGCCGGTCTTCTGTTCGGGGTTGTCGTAGCGCTGCCGCGCGGCGCCATAGCCGGCGAGTTTCACCACCGGCTTCTTGTCACGCGCCGGATCGATGGCGCATGCCTTGGCGGTGGCCGGCGACAGGCGGCAATACTGGTCGTTGCCCCATGTCGACATTTTTATCTCGCCGAACTCGACGGGATCGCCGACCGCGGTGCCCTTCTCGCTGACGCAGGTGCCGAAGCCCGGATGGATGGCGCTTTCATGGACGCCGGCGCAACGCAGGCCGGCACCGCAGGTCCAGTCCTTGAAGCTTGCGTCGTCGCCGCGATAACAAATCGATCCCCAGCCATTGTAGAGGTCGGTGCCCTTCAGCGCTTCGGCATATTTCTGGTCCGGACGGGCAGCGAAGCCTCTGGTGAAATCCGGTTGGCCGCCGGCGGCGAATTGCTCGACGATGGCGCGGCGGCGCGGCAGGTCGGCGAAGAACACCGCCGAGCCCGGCACGAAGACGGCATTGCGGCGCGGTTCACTGGCGGGGTCGGCGCCGGTGTAATGGAAGCCGGCAATGCCATGCGTCTGGTGGCAGCCGGTGCAGCTCATTTCGTTGAGCCGTAAATTGAAGCCGGCCACCGACTTGATGCTGGCGAGCGTGTTGCCCCGGGCGACATAGTCCCGCAGCGCCTTGTCGATATCGGCGTCGTCGACCAGCCCATAGGCGATGTTGTTTTGCGAGCGGCTCAAGCCTCCGGGCGCGACGGATACGGCGCTCTTGCTCAGGAACTGCTCGTCGATCACGAGCCGGCCATGGTCGAGGTCGTAGATGTTGCGGTCGGTGAGCAGCCATTTGGCGAAGGACTTGACGTCGGCCAGCACCGTCGCCCGGTCGATCTGGTTCTCCATCTTCGCTTCATGGAAGCTCGAGGTCGCCGGGTCCCATTTGAAGATCTTCAGGAGATATTCGGCATGGCCGCCGAAATCGCGCCGCGTCGAGGCCGACAGCCGCAGCACCTGCATGTTGAGTTCGAGCCGCATGATCTGCGAGGAATTCAGCATCGCGCCGGACAGCGGCCCTTCGTCGGAACGCAGCCAGGCGGCCAACTGCTCGGGCGGCAGGTCCTTCTGTCCGGCTGCCAGCCAGCGCTGTGCAACGTCGGCGCAGGATACGTCGGCGGCACTTGGCAAATCCTTCGAGGCACGGGCCTGCGCTCGCGTCGGCTTGGCATTGAACACCAGGCTCATGGTCAGCGGCAGGCGCGATGAGATGCGCTGTGCGACCTTTCCCTTGGCCGGCTTTTCGGCGACAGAATAGTGGAAGCGGTAGATCAGCCTGATCTCGCCGCATTCGGTGTGGCCGAGATAGCCGCGATCCATGCGGTTGACGACGCCTGTCAGGTCGAGCGTCGAGCCGTCATCGTCGATGTATCTGGGGTTGAACTTCTGGCTGGTGTCCTTCGATCTGGCCATGGCGGCGACATAGGGGTCGGGGCTGGTCTTCGGCTCGTCCGATATCTCCTGCTTGACCGTGTCGCGTACCGTGGCCAGCGCCGGCACTGAAAACAGGCCGTGATTGTCGACGTCGCGAGTGAGACCGAGCGCGGGTCCGAGCAGCCGGCTGATCGACAGGCCGCCACGCTCAAGTGCCTGCAAGGTGGCGGGGTCGGTGACGGCAACGCTGGAATCCAGCGTCACCGCGCCGGCGCCTGGCAGGCCAAGGCAGAACAGCGCTGCCAGCAGCGACAGGAATTGACCGACCCTCTTCAAGTCTCGCACGCCCCCGGTTTGCGGGCGATGCTACAGGCCTTGCGGGCTCTCGGCCAGAGCACCATGCCAGGCACCCCGGCGGTCTCGAAAAATGCTGTGACTTGGCGCAACCATTGGGATAATTGTTTGTTGGGTTGAGCCGGTCTGCCGGAGCAACGGGAAAGTTTGCAGCGCGAGGAGTTGCCATGCTCTGGAGAGGCCGTCGTCAGAGTGACAATATCGAGGACGACCGCAGCGACAGCGGCGGTGGTGGGATCGGCGGCGGCGGCCAGTTCCGTCTCCCGATCGGCGGCCGTACCGGTGGCGGCGGCAGTATCCTCTTCGTCATCTTGGTGGTGATCGCCGGATGGTATTTCGGCTTCGATCCCTCGGCGATCCTGGGCGGTGGCGATGGTGGCCTGCTGCCGGGCGGTGGCGGCCAGATCACTGACAACAGCGGTGGCCAGGACAGCGGCACGGCACCCGCCAATGACGAGATGAAGCAGTTCGTCGCAACCGTGCTGGCCGAGACCGAGGACACCTGGACCGGCATCTTCAAGTCGCAGGGGCTGACCTATGAGGACCCCAAGCTGGTGCTGTTTTCCGGCCAGGTGCGTTCGGCATGCGGCTTTGCCTCGGCGGCCGCGGGGCCGTTCTATTGTCCCGGTGACCACAAGGTCTATCTCGACATGACCTTCTTCCAGCAGCTCGACCAGCAGTTCGGCGCTTCCGGCGAGTTCGCCCGGGCCTATGTGGTCGCCCATGAGGTCGGCCACCACGTGCAGAACCTGACCGGCATCATGTCCAAGTTCAACCAGATGCGGCAAGGCATGAGCGAAGCCGACGCCAACCAGCTGTCGGTGCGCATCGAACTGCAGGCCGATTGCTTCGCCGGCGTGTGGGCTCACTACACCGCGCAGAAGGGCATATTGGAACAGGGCGACATCGAAAGCGCGCTGAACGCCGCCAAGCAGATCGGCGATGACACGCTGCAGAAGAAGATGCAGGGCTATGTCGTGCCGGAAAGCTTCAACCACGGCACCTCGCAGCAGCGCCAGACCTGGCTGGCGCGCGGCTACAAGAGCGGCAAGCTTTCGGACTGCAACACGCTGAGCGGCCCGATCTGAGCACTCGCATCATGGCAATACACTGACGGCGAAGACGCCGTCAGGGAGTGTCAGGATCGGCGATTTCCGCCTGTTCTTGCATTGTTCCTTTTTGCGGGCTCGCCTATAAGGTTCGTCCGCCTGCGCCCCGGGGCGGCCGGAGGAGCTTGACCATCATGATCGACCCCAAAACCGCCAGGCGGGGCCTCGCGCTGGTTTTCACCACGCTGCTGCTCGACATTATCGGGTTCGGCATCATCATGCCGGTGCTGCCCGCCTATTTGCAGGAATTGACCGGGGTCGGCGTCAGCGAGGCGGCCATCGAGGGCGGCTGGCTGTTCTTCGTCTACGCCGCCATGCAGTTCTTCTTCGCACCCATCATGGGCGGCCTGAGTGACCGCTTCGGGCGGCGGCCCATCCTGCTTGCCTCGGTGCTGACCTTTTCCATCGACAATCTGATCTGCGCCATCGCCTGGTCCTATCCGATGCTGTTCATCGGGCGTGTGCTGGCCGGCATTTCGGGCGCCAGCTATTCGACGACATCGGCCTTCATCGCCGACATCTCGAACGACGAGAACCGGGCAAAGAATTTCGGCCTGCTTGGCATCGCCTTCGGCGTCGGCTTCGTCATAGGACCGGTGCTGGGCGGATTGCTCGGCACGTTCGGACCGCGCGTGCCGTTCTTTTTCGCCGCCGGGCTCGCTTTCGTGAACTTCCTGATCGCGATGGTCTTCCTGCCGGAAACGCTCGATGAAAAGCATCGCCGCCGCTTCGAGTGGAAACGCGCCAACCCGGTCGGCACGCTTCTGCAGATGCGCCAATATCAAGGCATCGGCTGGATCGGGCTCGTCTTCTTCCTGATGACGCTCGGTCACATGATGTACCCGGCGGTGTGGTCGTTCGTATCCAGCTATCGCTATGGCTGGAGCCAGCAGCAGATCGGCTTCTCGCTCGGCGCCTTCGGCCTGTGTGGCGCGATCGTCATGGCAACGGTGCTGCCGCGCGTGGTCACGAAGCTCGGTGAATGGAAGACGGCGGCAATCGGGCTGACCTTCACGGCGGCCAGCGCCTTCGGCTATGCCTTCGCCACGCAGGGCTGGATGGTCTACGCGGTGATCGTCGTGGGTTGCCTGGAGGCCTTGGCCGATCCGCCATTGAGGAGCCTCGCCGCCGCCAAGGTGCCGCCTTCCGCACAAGGCGAACTGCAGGGCGCGATGACCTCGATCTTCTCGATCACCTCCATCATCACGCCGCTGCTCTACACGGCGATCTTTTCCTGGTTCACGGGGCCGAGCGCGCCCGTGACCTTTGGCGGCGCGCCCTATCTGGTCGGTGCGTGCTTCCTGGTCCTGGCGCTCATCGTCTTCGTCACCAGGGTGGCGAGACCGGCGACGATCACAAATGCCACGACCGACGTCGCGGAAGATGGAGCACAGGCATGAGCCATGACAGCCGCATCGCGCTGACCAAGGACGGAGTGTCGCTGTCGCGGCTGGTCTTCGGTGCCTGGCGCCTGCTCGACGGTGACGCCCGCCCTGATGCCGATCAGGTCGGGAGGCTGATCGGTGCCGCTGTCGATCTCGGCCTGACCAGTTTCGACCACGCCGACATCTACGGGAATTACGAGGTGGAGGCGGCGTTCGGCGCCGGGCTGTCACGCTGGAAAGGCAAGCGCGAGGAGATCGAGCTGATCTCGAAATGCGACATCATGCTGGCCTCGGCCAACCGGCCGCGAAACCGGCTGAAGCACTATGACACCAGCGCCGCCCACATAACCGCCTCGGTCGACCGCTCGCTCGGCAATCTCGGCACCGACTATCTCGACCTGTTGCTGCTACACCGGCCCGATCCGCTGATGGATGCCGACGAGACGGCGACGGCGTTGGCCGCGTTGGTCAAGGCCGGCAAGGTGAGGGCGGTCGGCGTTTCCAATTTCACGCCGTCGCAGTTCGATCTGCTGGCCTCGCGGCTGCCGTTTGCGCTCGCCACAAACCAGATCGAGATGTCGGTGCTGAAGACATCCGCATTGACCGATGGCAGTCTCGACCACGCGCAGCGCCTGGGCTACGCACCGATGATCTGGTCGCCGCTCGGCGGCGGCTCGCTGTTCACCGGCAAGGAAGCCCGGGAAGCTCGCGTGCGGGCAGCACTGGCGGAGGTTGCCGCCGAAGTCGGAGCCGGCGATCTCGCCACTGTTGCCATCGCCTGGTTGCTACGCCATCCGGCCCGGCTGGTGCCGGTGCTCGGTTCGATGAAGCCGGAACGGTTGGCCGCCATGGTCAAGGCGCTCGGTATCGTGCTCGACCGCCAGCAATGGTTCGCGATCCTGGAGGCGAGTGAAGGCCGGCCGGTGGCGTGAGGGTGGGCATTTGCCGAGGTTGTGAGGCGTTCGCGCCGCCCCTCATTGCCCTGCCGGGCGTTCGTCACTCGAAAAGCCAAGCAATTGGCTTTTCGTCCGCTTCGCGCACCGCTTCTCAACTCCCCGTGTAGTGACGGGGAGAAAGACGCTGTATCGCCGCTCGGATCGAGTTAAGCCCGCTCGGCCAGCAATTCCTCGCCGCGCTTTTGCCGGATCAGGTTGACGAAGCGGCGGAACAGATAGTGCGAATCCTGCGGGCCAGGCGAGGCCTCGGGGTGATGCTGGACCGAGAACACCGGACGGCCGGTGAGCGCAATGCCGCAGTTCGAGCCGTCGAACAGCGAGACATGGGTTTCCTCGACACCCTCGGGCAACGAGTCGGCATCGACGGCGAAGCCGTGATTCATCGAGACGATCTCGACCTTGCCGGTGGTGTGGTCCTTGACCGGATGGTTGGCGCCATGATGGCCCTGGTGCATCTTGGCGGTCCGGCCGCCGAGTGCCAGCGCCAGCATCTGGTGGCCGAGGCAGATGCCGAACACCGGGATGTCGGTCTTCAACAGATCCTGGATGACCGGCACGGCATAGTCGCCGGTGGCTTCCGGATCGCCGGGGCCGTTGGAGAGGAAGATGCCGTCGGGCTGCATGGCGAGGATTTCCTCGGCACCAGTCTTGGCCGGAACCACGGTCACCTTGGCGCCAAGGCCGGCGAGCAGCCGCAAAATGTTACGCTTGACGCCGTAGTCGATGGCCACGACGTGCAGCGACGGATCAGTCTGTTCGCCAAAGCCTTCGTTCCACACCCAGGGCGTCTCGCGCCAGACCGAGGACTGGCCCGAGGTGACTTCCTTGGCGAGGTCGAGCCCGATCAGGCCCGACCATGCGGCGGCGCGCTGCTTGAGGTCGTCGAGGTCAAAGACGCCGTCCGGCGCATGCGCGATGACGGCGTTGGGCATGCCCTTTTCGCGGATCAGCGCGGTCAGCGCGCGGGTGTCGATGCCCGACAGTGCGACGATGCCGCGCTTCTTCAGCCACTGGTCGAGATCGCCGGCGGCGCGGTAGTTGGACGGGTTGGTGACATCGGCCTTGAACACGGCGCCGACGGCGCCGGCGCGGGCGGCCGGATTGAGATCCTCGATGTCCTCGCCATTGGTGCCGATATTGCCGATATGCGGGAAGGTGAAGGTGACGATCTGGCCGGCATAGGAGGGGTCGGTGAGGATTTCCTGATAGCCGGTGAGTGCGGTGTTGAAGCAGACTTCGGCGACGGCGGAGCCGGTGGCACCGAGCCCGCGGCCCTCGATGACGGTGCCGTCGGCCAGCACCAGAAGGGCGGTCGGCTTTTCGGTGGCCCAAGGTGGGGTCAGCGCGGGCGTCGTCTCGGCCATGGCGGCACTCCTATCAGGCTGCGCGCTGCAAAGGCCCGGCGGGCCATCCGCGCAGCAAACGGCGCGGAGCGGCGATTTCGCGGCCTCCACGCATTCAAGCTTCAGTTCATGCAAGGCCCAGTACATAGGGGAAGGGGGCAGGGCGGTCAATGATCATGCGAAATGCCGCCATGATTTATTTCATCAAGCAATATCAGAGACTTGATCCACAATATCTGGGTTTGCCTTGGCCAGGCCCCGGCGCTATTGTCCGCGCCGACCGAAGGAGAAAGCATCATGCGCGGAAAAATCGCCGAATCCCTGAAGAGCGCGATGAAGGCGCAGGACAAGCACCGTCTGCCGACATTGCGGCTGATCCAGGCCGCCATCCATGATCGCGATATCGCCAATCGCGGTGCCGGCAAGGATCCCGCCAGCGACGAGGAGATCCTGCAGATCCTGGCCAAGATGGTGAAGCAGCGCGAGGAATCGGCCAAGGCGTTCGAAGACGGCAAGCGGCCGGAACTGGCGGCGCAGGAGCGCGGCGAGATGGAGATCATTCGCGGCTTCCTGCCGACCCAGCTCGATGATGCCGCGATCACGGCCGCGGCGCGCCAGGCGATTGCCGAGACCGGTGCCGCCAGCCAGAAGGACATGGGCAAGGTGATCGCCGCGCTGAAGCAGAAATACGCCGGCCAGATGGATTTCGGCAAGGCGAGCGGCATCGTCAAAGGGCTTCTGCAGTGAGCCCAGGCGTTCTGGCCGTAGGCGCCACCAATGTTCAGGAGCCACGTGGTCCGCGATGTCGGTTACCTTCTCGACCTGGATCCATCTGTGCGCGAGTGGTCGTGTCTCTCGCAGGTTCTCCGCTGCGTCGGCTGTACGGTGCTCATCGCAGTGATCCCCCGCAGCGGAGTTGCCGCCAACGTTGCGCCTGTCATATCACATCGGTTCATTTTCAACGCCTTGATCGGTCGTGAAACTTTGACCGCTTGCCGAGGGAGGCAGGAAGCGGCTGTCGATCCATCACATGAAACCAAATCATCAATCCTGAGCCGTCGGCCGTATGACGATGCTGCCGACGTCCACATCGGCCGGTTGCTCGATCGCGTAGGCGACACCGCGAGCGATAGCATCGGGCGAGATGGCGAGGTGGCCGATGCGGCTGCCCATGGCTTCCTTGACGGCAGGATCAGTCATTGAATCTGCAAAGTTCGTCGAGATCATGCCTGGTGATATTTCGGTAACCCTGAGGTGTGGTCCACTCTCCTGCCTCAGGGCTTCGGTGATGGTGCGCACGGCATTCTTCGTCGCCGCATAGACGCCCATGGTCGGGAGGATTTTGATCCCGGCCGTCGAGACAATATTGATGATGTGCCCTGACTGCCGACGTTGAAACACTGGCAGCGCAGCAGCGATGCCATAGAGCGTGCCGCGCAGATTGACGTCGATCATGGCGTCCCAGTCTTCCACGCGCAGAGCATCGAAGCGCGATATGGGCCCAATCCCTGCATTGTTCACGATGACGTCGAGCTTGCCGTACTGCTCGATCGCCAAACCGACGAGGGCCTCGAGATCGCCGCGCTGGCGGACGTCGGTCGTCTTGTATACGGCCTTGCCCCCCGCGGCCGCGATCTCGTCGACTACGGCGGCCAGTTCATCCTTGCGGCGGGCGCCGAGCACGACGAACGCCCCACGTCGCGCGAGAAGTTTTGCTGTCGCACGCCCAATCCCGCTGCTTGCGCCTGTGATGGCGATGACCTTGTCCACTATGCTCATTGCAATTCTCCTTCACGACAGAGATAAGGCATCGGGCAAGATTTTATATATCGGAATGTCCATGATTTTATCGCAATCGTCTAACACGACGACTGATCCTCTATCCGACGTGCTGCTCGCCCTCGGCGCGACAGTGACTCGCCGCACCCGGCTGGAAGCCACGGGACAGTGGGCCCTCGAATTTCCGGCTCTTGATCGACTGAAGTTCGTGGCGCTGCTGAGAGGAACCATCTGGTTGACCGTGCCGGGGCAAGACGCTCAACCGATGAGCGCAGGTGACGTCTGCCTGATCGGACGTACGACCTACGCGGTGGCCAGCGACCCGACACTGCCGCCTCTCGACGGTCGAGCCCTCTATGACGGCCGCGACGCCGTGCGTCTTGGTGGCGACGAGACAATCGTCCTCGGTGGAAGCGTCACGTTCTCGCCGGGAAACGCGGACTTCCTGCTCGACATGCTGCCGGGCTTCCTGCTGGTTCCTCGGTCCTCGACGGCATCTGGTGCGGTGACGACAATCCTCACGCTTTTGAATGGCGAAATGGAACGGGCCGCCATGGGAACTCAGATCGTGAGCGCCCGCCTGGCCGATGTGCTTCTGGTGGAGGCGATCCGCGCCTACGCGGAAGGAGCACAGGGCATCCAGACCGGATGGCTTGGCGCACTCTCGAATCCAGGGCTCGGCCGCGTGCTCCGCGCCGTTCATGGAGATGTTGCCCGGCCATGGACGGTGGCGCAACTCGCCAGTGTGGCCGGCATGTCGCGAGCAGCCTTCTCGGCAGCGTTCACCCGCCAAGTGGGACAGCCGCCGCTCGGCTATGTGCGGGCGTGGCGCCTTGCTCTGGCTCATGCGGCGTTGGCCCGTGGCGATGCTGACATAGCAGGCATCGGCAGTAAGCTCGGCTACATGTCGCAGAGTGCCTTCACCCACGCCTTTCGCCGCGCCTTTGGCACTACCCCGAAAACTGTCGCGCGAGCACGATGATCGGCGACGGCCAACGAACCGGTCATCGGTCTCGACCGGAAAGGTTTGGCTGGCCTGTTCGCCGCCGTTCGCGATGCCGACCTTCGGAGTACGGTAGCGCTGATCAACCGGCCGACGCTGGTGATCGCCGGCCAGCACGACACGGTGACGGCGGCCAGCCATGGCGAATTGATCGCCGCAGCCGTGCCGGCGCGAAGCTGCTTGTCCTGCTTGCGGTTACCTGTCGAACGTGGAGTATCGGGCAGAGTTCATAGAGGCCGTACTCGATTTCTTGCGCTGACCGAGAGTCTGGTCTCGTGGGGTCTGCTGTCTCGCGACCTGGAGCAGCGACCTCACGGCGCCTTGCACATCGGCAGCGGCTGCACGGGTGGGGCGGGGTGATCCTTCTTGTACTGGGCGATCACCGGCTCGAGGGTTTTTCGCGGCCAGAATTTCGGCGCGCCGATTTCCTTGAGGCATGATGCGTTCCAATAGGGCGTCTCGCCGGATGGCGAATGGCCTTTGGCCGCCTGCGCGACGGCGGCGATGTCGCGCGATTCCGGATAGATGTAGAGTGTCGTCGGATTGTCCTTCACCATCGCGATGATCTGCCGCGCGTCCGCCGGCGACCAGCTGGTGCAGCCATTGCTGCGACCACCGGCATACTCGACCAGCTTGCCGAACGGTACCAGGCCATCGTGGTCGGCATAGGAGCTGTTCGGGCTTTTGCGCATGCACGTGGCGCGCAGCACTTGCGCGGCATGGCCGCCGATCACCCGTTGTCTCGCATTGGCGGCTTCGCCCTCGCCGTCGAACTGGATGAAGGTGCGCAGGAAGGCGGCATCCTGTTTCGCGCCGGTGCTGTAAAAGCCCTTGAAGGAGGTCTTCGCCTCGCGGGTGACATAGGCGCCGCCGGCGGTCAGCTCCGAATCCATGGCGTTGCCGAAGTTCTTGGAGCAGCGCCTGCCATTTGAAAAATCGGCCGTGCCTTTCAGGTTTTTTCCGCTGCCGTGACCTGACGCGATGGCGCGAAACGATTGGCTGGCCTCGCAGACGACATAATACCGGCGCCCCAGCACGCCATTGCCGAGATCGCCGGGACGTGTCGCGTCCATGGCGAAGTAACAGGGATTCCTGACCGCGCCTTGCGCCACCTTTTTCAGGTAGAGCGCACGCGCCCGCTCCAGCACCACGGCCGAGATCTGGCCGTCGCTGTCGCCGACATGGGCCTGCAGCCAGGCCGGAACAGCTGATGGCTGCAAAGCGGCGAAGGATCGGGCCGTCGCCGTCAAGGCGATGACGATGACAAGAAGGCTGAGGGTGACGACCACACCCAATGGGACAGATCTCAACCGCACCGGATCAATCCTCCTGCCGAAGCCATGCGAATCCTTGCGGCGTCATGTCCGCGACCAATCATAAAATGTCCCGCGCCCATCGGCGAGACACATCTTGTTTAGCTTGCCTGCAGCGATCGTTTTGCCATCGGCCAGCGGGATGGCGCACTGCGGGGACGCCTGCGCGCCACCAAGCCAAACTGGACAGGCTGGGAGGACGATCTATAACTACCGAGCGCAAAATAATTATGGATCGTCTGAAATGGATCCCCTCAGTGACATCATTGCCCTTTTGCAGCCCAGCACGGCGATTTCCAAGCCCATCAAGGGGCGTGGCCGATGGGGCGTGCGTTACGCCGCTTATGACGCGCCTGGCTTTACAATAATCGTGGAGGGGGCGTGCTGGATCGCCTTTGCGGGCCAGGATCCGGTCAAGTTCGAGAAGGGAGACTTCCTCCTGCTGCCTTCCACGCCGGCCTTCTCGCTCAGCAGCCATCCGGGCATCGACTGTGAGCTCCGAACGCCAATGGACGTTGCCATCCAGCATGGCGAGCAAGATGGAGACCCGGATTTTGTCGCGCTCGGCGGGACGTTTCGAATCGAGCCGGTCAATGCCGCGCTTCTGCTCGCGCTCCTTCCGAGCGTCATCCACGTGCCGGGATCGCAGGGGCGCTCCTCCAGGCTTGGCAGGGTCATCGGCCTCATCATGGAGGAATGCGAGAACGAAGATCCGGGCAAGGAAATGGTCTTGCAGCGACTGCTCGAGGTTCTGCTCGTCGAAGCGCTGCGATGGCGTGGCATCGCTTCCGGCGCGGCCGGCCTGCTCGGCGGGATGCGGGATCCGGCGCTGGCGCGCGTGCTCCGCGCCATGCACGAGGATGTCCGGGCGGGTTGGACGGTCGCGGAACTCGCCAGGATCGCGGGACTCTCGCGGTCGGCCTTCGCGGCTCGCTTCGTGGACGTGCTCGGTTGCGGCCCGATCGAGTACCTGGCTCGCTGGCGCATGGCGCTGGCGAAGGATGCTCTCATTCGCGGCTCGAAAACCCTGGACAAAATAGCCGGTGAGATCGGCTACGAGTCCGCCAGCGCCTTCAGCACTGCTTTCAGGAAACGGCTTGGTTGTTCGCCGGGAAAGTTCGCCCGCGACGGTGGCGCTCGCTTGACCGCATAAGCCGTGCCTCTCGCGGCTGGCCTCTTCAAAGGTTCACTTACTCCCGCCCACTATGAGTCATTTTTGGACAGTTGGAAATAAAAATAGGACTATTGATTATAGATCGTCTGCGTTGGCAAGCCTAAAAAAGGCGCATTGAAACCAACGGAGCTTAGCATGCAAACGATCCTGATCACCGGCTGTTCATCTGGCTATGGCCTTGAGACAGCCCGCCATTTTCTCGTCAACGGGTGGAACGTCATCGCCACCATGCGGACACCGCGGGCGGACACACTGCCGCGCTCGGAGCGCCTGAGGATCCTGCCGCTGGACGTCACCAGCGAGGCCAGCATCTCGGCGACCGTCGAAGCCGCGGGTCCGATCGATGTTCTTGTCAACAATGCGGGCATCGGCGTGGTCGGCGCCTTTGAAGCGACGCCCATGTCGCACATCCGCAAGGTCTTCGAGACCAATACGCTTGGCGTGATGGCCATGGCGCAGGCCGTGATTCCGCAGATGCGCGAGCGCCGGTCCGGCGCGATCGTCAACGTCACCTCAAGCGTCACCCTCGCTGCAATGCCCCTGGCGGCCGCCTACACCGCCAGCAAGCAGGCCATCGAGGGCTTCACCGGATCGCTCGCGCACGAACTTGCCTATTTCGGTATCCGCGCAAAGCTGGTCGAGCCGGGATACGCGCCGACAACACGGTTTACGCAAAATACTTCGGTGCGCATCGAAGACATGATCCCGGAGGCTTATGCCGATTTCGCGGCCCCTATCTTCGCGGCCTTCGCCCAGCCCGCGCTGACCACCAAGGAAAGCGACGTTGCCGAGGCCATCTGGGCCGCTGTCCACGACACTTCGGGCAAACTCCGTTTTCCGGCAGGCCAGGATGCGGTCGCCCTGGCAAACGCTGGCTGAAGTCTCCCGGTGCCCGTGCGGGGTGCAACGATTTTCGCTCCGCCAATTCTACGTCGGTTCGGATTGGGCTATCATCTGATTCTGGCGTGGCCCACGCCTCCTCCCTCCACCGGGAAAGCATTCGTTCATGCGGGGCACTCTCATCACCGAACCGACTGTTCGAGCACCAGGCATAAGGAGGGGTTGCGGAAACTGCTCGCACCAGGAGGTTTTTGAGATGATTCTATCCGCGCCCGTCTACCATCTGAAGCGTCAAGCCAGGCTGTTGTCGCGCGAGGCAAAAATCCCGCTCCACCAGGCGCTTGACCGGATTGCCGCGCAAGAGGGATTCGCCAGTTGGAGCCTGCTTGCGGCGAAGCTGTCCGAGACGGCGCCCGCCAGCAGGTTGTTCGCGCAACTGACACCTGGTGATCTGGTTCTGGTCGGCGCGCGACCGGGCCATGGCAAGACGCTGATGAGCCTCGAACTGGCGGTCGAAGCGATGAAGTCGGGCCATCGCAGCGTGTTCTTCACGCTGGAATATACGCAGCGCGATGTGCTGGAGCGGTTCCGCGCCATCGGCGTCGACCCGGCCCGGTTCAACCGGCTGTTCGAATTCGACACTTCCGATGCCATCAGCGCCGGCTATATCGTCAGGGTGTTGGGGTCGGCGCCGCGTGGCACGCTGGCGGTCATCGATTATCTGCAACTGCTCGATCAGAAACGAGAGAATCCCGGCCTGATGGACCAGGTCCGCACGCTGAAGGCTTTCGCGCGCGATAGCGGCGTGATCCTGGTCTTCATCTCGCAGATCGACCGGTCCTACGATCCCGCGAAGAAGCCGGTCCCGGATATCAGGGATGTTCGCCTGCCCAACCCGCTTGATTTGTCCCTGTTCGACAAGGCCTGCTTCCTGAACGAGGGCGAGATCCGCTTCCAGGCGGCTTGAGCGCTCCAGCGGCCAAGGCTATCCCTGCGTGACTGGGAGAGCATGGATCATGGTCGAGATCGTCAAACCGGCGCTTGAACATCTGCCGTCCTACAAGGCGGCGCTCGAGCGCGGCTGGTCGCCGGACAATGTCCGGCTCATGGAGGCAACGCGCGAGCAACTTGCCGCCATAGAGGATGATCCGGTGGCCTTCCTGGCCAGCCTCGATGATCCCGAAGCCAGGGGCGCCCCGATCTCCTTGCCCGATGGCACGCAAGTGTCGCGCCTGCCAGGATTCCGCCGCTGGATCTGGGATGGCGAGGCGTCAGGCTCGATCGGCTTTCGCTGGCAGAAGGGGACGGCGATGCTGCCGTCGCATGTGCTTGGCCATATCGGCTATGCGGTGGTGCCCTGGAAGCAGCGGCGCGGCTACGCCACCGAAGCCTTGCGGTTGATGCTCGACGAGGCAAGGGCGGTCGGCCTTCCCTATGTCGAGATCACCGCCAAGCCGGGCAATCCGGCGTCACACAAGGTGATCCTGGCCAATGGCGGCAAGCTCGTCGAGCGCTTCTTCGAGGACGCCGCCTATGGCGGGGTGGAGAGCCTGCGGTTCCGGATCGATTTGTAGGCCGCCTTGTCGCCAGAGCGGTTCAGCGTTTCACGGAATCGCAGAACCGCTCTAACTATTTGTTTTTACGCAATTCCCAAGGGCAAGCGTTACGCGCTTGTCCCGGAAAAACCGTTACACTTTTCCTGGAATTGCTTTAGGCCTGAGCGCGCAGCCAGTCGGCCAGCGATGCACGGTGCTTGCCGGCCCTGCCGGTGAAGGCTTCGGCAGACAGCATGGAGCTCAGCACGGCCTCCTGCGTGGCTTCCGCCGCCGCCCGAAAAAGGATGTCGATGCGCGCTTCGTTGAGCGCCAGCAGTGGTACAAGATCGCGGCTTTCGTCGTGGTCGACCAGATTGCCGGTGCTGAAGGCAATGGCGATGTCGCCGCTGCCATGGCCCCAGAAGGAGCCAAGCGTGGCGATGCCTGCTCCGGCGCGGCGTGCTACCCTTTCGAGCTGGCGGTGTTCGAGCGGCACATCGGTTGCCAGCACGACCATGATCGAGCCGCGTTCGGCCCCGGCCAGCCGTCTGGGATCGGGCCGGCGCCCATCGGGCAGAATGAGGTCGCCCGGCCTGCCGAAATTCGAGAGCACGAGAACGCCAAGGTGAT
Source organism: Mesorhizobium sp. 113-3-9 (assembly GCF_016756515.1). Lineage (NCBI taxonomy): Bacteria > Pseudomonadati > Pseudomonadota > Alphaproteobacteria > Hyphomicrobiales > Phyllobacteriaceae > Mesorhizobium > Mesorhizobium sp. 113-3-9. The sequence continues at coordinate 2,665,334 of NZ_AP023246.1, forward strand.
GTTCGCCGCCAAGCGCGATTCTCCTGGACGCCGAGCCGATGCCGCCCTTGAAGCCGAAGCAGCTCATTCCCGTTCCGGCGCCGACATTGCCCTGTTCGACCGCGCCTTCGTGAGCATCCGCCAGTGCGGCGAGGGCGTGTTCTTCGGTTACCGCCAGGGCCTGGATGTCGTTCAGCGGACCGTCATTGCATTCGCCGACCACCGGATTGACGGTTCCGGTGGTGCGGCCGATATCCGGATTCTGGCGGATGGCGTCGCGGATCAGCGCCGTGGCGCAGGTGCCGACCGAGAGCGTGTTGGTCAAGAGAACAGGCGTTTCGAGGGTGCCGAGTTCCTGCACCTGCGTCAGGCCGACCGTCTTGCCGAAACCATTGATGACATGGCTTGCCGCCGTCACCTTCTTGCGGAACAGATTTCCGCCATGCGGCAGGATAGCGGTCACGCCGGTGTTTATGTCGCCGCCGCGCAGCGTGCGGTGGCCGACGCGCACACCGGGCACGTCGGTGATCGCATTCAGCGCGCCCGGCGGCAAGGTGCCACAGGTCAAGCCGAAATCCCTGACAGTTCCGGTCATGCGTCAGATGTGCTCATCGGCGCAGAGCGCGTGGTCGGACAGCGCGCGGATGACGTAGCAGTCGCCGACCGTGTTGCCGTCGCAGCAAGAAGCGATACGCTCCAGCTCGGTTTCCAGCCGCTTCAGCTGGGCGATCTTTTCGCGCACGGAAACCAGCTGCTCCTGCGCGATCTTGTCGGCATGGCCGCAAGGCTGCTCGGGATGGCTGCTGAGCTCGATCAGCGAGCGGATGTCCTCGACGGCGAAGCCCAGGTCACGGGCGTGGCGGATGAAGGCCAGCCGTTCCAGTTCCTGCCTGGAGTAGCGACGCTGGTTGCCTTCCGAGCGCTCGGGCGCCGCGACGAGGCCCATCTGCTCGTAATAACGGATGGTCGGCACCTTGACCCCGGTGCGGCGGGAGAGATCACCGATCGAAAACATGTTTTTGCCTCTTGAAGCTCTAGTGACTAGAGCAATTACATTGGCTGACATCAAGGTTCAAGGCCCGGCGCGTCAAGCCGGTGAAAGAGCAGACAGGTGATGTGATGACGGCTCCTCTAAAGCAGACACGGTTCAGGATCGGCGGCATGGATTGCGCCTCCTGCGCGGCCAAGATCGATACGGCGGTGCGCCGCCTCGACGGTGTGGCCGATGTCTCGGTTTCGGTGACCGGCGCCTCGATGACCGTCAGCCATGGCGGTCCGCTCAACGATGACAAGGTGCTGCAGCAGGTGGCGCGGCTGGGCTACGGCATCGTCAAGGCGGAGGCCCGGACCGGTGGGCCGGCGGCCAGGGCGCATGATCATGCCGCTCATGACCACGAAGGCTATGACCACGAAAGCCATGACCACGAAGGTCACGACCATGGCGGCGGCCAACAAATCACCAAGGAGGCCGCAGGGTCATCCCATCTCCACAGCCATGCCGAGCCTGGGCAGGCGTGGTGGCGCAGCCGTCGCGCGGCGCTGACGCTGGCCTGCGCGGCAGCGCTTCTGGCCGCCTATGGCATCGGTCATCTGTATCCCACGACCGAGCGCTGGGTCTTCCTGGCTGCCTTGCTGGTCGGTCTCGTTCCGATCGCGCGGCGTGCGCTGATGGCGGCACTGGCCGGCACGCCGTTCTCGATCGAGATGCTGATGACCATCGCCGCTGTTGGGGCCGTGATGATCGGTGCCACGGAAGAAGCGGCAGCTGTCGTGGTGCTGTTCCTGATCGGGGAGCTTCTCGAGGGTGTCGCCGCCGGCCGTGCGCGGGCCAGCATCCAGGGTCTTGCCGATCTGGTGCCGAAGACGGCGCTGGTCGAGCGGGAAGGCGGCACGGTTGAAGTTCCCGCCGAACAGCTTGCTGTCGGCGACGTCATCACGGTGCGGCCGGGCGACCGCATCCCGGCCGATGGCGAGATAACGGAGGGTTCGAGCGACATTGACGAGGCGCCGGTGACCGGCGAGAGCACGCCGAAGCGCAAGAGCGTTGGAGAGCCCGTCTTCGCCGGTACGATCAACAGCGACGGCGTGCTGAAGGTGCGGGTCACTGCGGCCGCTTCCGACAACACCATCGCCCGCGTCGTGCGGCTGGTGGAGGAGGCGCAGGAGGCCAAGGCGCCGACCGAGCGCTTCATCGATCGCTTCTCGCGCTATTACACGCCAGGAGTGCTGGCGGTCGGCGCGCTGGTGGCGCTGCTGCCGCCGCTCGTCGCCGGCGGCGACTGGAACGAATGGATCTACAAGGGACTGGCGATCCTTCTGATCGGCTGTCCCTGCGCGCTGGTCATCTCGACGCCGGCCGCGATCGCCGCGGGGCTGGCCACCGGCGCCCGGCGGGGCCTGCTGATGAAGGGCGGCGCGGTGCTGGAAGGCTTTCGCCGGATCACGGCGGTGGCATTCGACAAGACCGGCACGCTGACCGCGGGCAAGCCTGTCGTGACCGACATCGTCGCCTATGGCCGCGACGAGCGCAGCGTGCTGGCGTTGGCGGCGGCACTCGAGCAGGGCTCCAGCCATCCGCTGGCGGTGGCGATCCTGGACAGGGCCAAGACTGATAAGGCGCCGGTCCCGCCGGCGCTGGCAGCGAAGGCGATCTCCGGCAAGGGCGTCGAGGGCAGTGTCGGCGGTGTCGCCGTCTTCCTCGGCTCCGGCGCTGCGGCGGGTGAACGCGCCGACATGACGCAAGCGCAGCGCCTTGCCATCGACAGCCTCAACGGCCAGGGCAAGACCGTGTCGGTGCTGGTGGCCGATGGCGTGGTGGCCGGGCTGATCGCCATGCGTGACGAGCCGCGGCCGGACGCGGCGGCGGGCATCGCGGCGCTGAAGGCCGAGGGCATCCGCGCGGTGATGCTGACCGGCGACAATCGTCGTACCGCTGAAGCCATCGCCGTCTCGCTCGGCATCGAGGCGCGGGCGGAATTGCTGCCGCAAGACAAGCAGCGCATCGTCGGCGAATTGCAGCGCGAAGGGCTGACAGTGGCCAAGGTCGGTGACGGCATCAATGACGCACCGGCGCTCGCCGCCGCCGACATCGGCATCGCCATGGGCGGCGGCACCGATGTGGCGCTGGAAACGGCGGATGCGGCGATCCTGCATGGCCGCGTCACGGACGTTGTCCGGATGGTGCGGCTGTCGCGTGCGGTGATGGCAAATATCGGCCAGAATATCACCGTGGCGCTGGGGCTGAAGGCAGTCTTCCTGGTCACGACCATCTTGGGCATCACCGGCCTCTGGCCGGCGATCCTGGCCGACACCGGCGCCACGGTGCTGGTCACCGCCAACGCCATGCGCCTCTTGCGCTGGCGCGGGTGAGGGTTTGTGGTGGGCTACTCGGCCGGGGCCGTGAGCGGCGGTGTGGCGTTGCTGCGCCCTTCCCAGACCTGGGAGACGACGGCCACGACCACTGCGACCAGCATCGCCAAAGCTCCGACTACCGGCAGGCTGCGGTAGCCGTAGCCGGCATTGAGCATGGCGGCGCCCAGCGACGCGGCAAGCGCGATGCCGACATTGAACCCGGACGGGATCAGCGAGGAGGCGAGGTTGGCGGCATCCGCCGTCCACGCCAGGATGCGGGTCTGGATCGGCGTGCCGATGGCGAAGTTGAGGCCGCCCCAGATGACGATCGCGATGACCATCGGCACGGGGTAGGGGCTGACGACGTAGATCACCGCCAACGTCACCGCCTGCAGGCCAAGCATCGTGATCAGCGACGGCATCAGCTTCCAGTCGGACAGCTTGCCGCCGAGGAAGACGCCGAGCGTGGCGCCGACGCCGTTGAGCAGCAGCACCCACGGCACCAGGTTCTCGTCGAGTCCGGTGACCTCCAGCAAAGTCGGGGTGATATAGGTGAACAGGCAGAACTGGCCGAGCATCAGCATCAGCATCAGGATCAACGAGGTCCAGACCTGCTGGCGTGCCAGCACGCGGACCTCACGGGCAAGGCCGGCGGGCTTGGCCGATGAGCCGGTGGTGCGCGGCAACAGGGCGGCCATGGCAAGAGTTGCCGCCACGCCTAACCCGCACATCACCCAGAAGGTGGCGCGCCAGCCCCAGATGTTGCCGATCGCAGTGCCGGCCGGCACGCCGATGACGTTGGAGACGGTGAGGCCGGACAGGATGACCGCCACCGCCATGCCGCGTTTGTCTTCGGGAACGAGGCCGACAGCGACCACCATGGCGACGCCGAAATAGGCGCCGTGCGCAACCGCGACGGCAATGCGCAGAAGCAGCATGGAAGTGAAGTCTGGCGCCAGCGCGCAGGCCGCCTGGCCGATGGTGAAGGCGACGGCGAGGCCGAGCAGCAAGGTCTTGCGCGGCAAGGACTTGGTCGCGAGCGTCAGCAGCGGGCCGCCAATGGCGATGCCGCAAGCATAGCCGGAAACGAGATAGCCGGCGGATGGGACCGAGACGCCAAGCCCTTGCGCCACTTGCGGCAGCACGCCGGCAATGACGAATTCGGTGGTGCCGAAAGCGAAAGCGGCGATGAACAGGGCGATAAGCGGAAGCGACATGGGGGAAGCCTTGGCTGGAACGGCCTCAAACCACGGATGGACCGCGGGAGCAATCCAGAAATTTTTGTCGCGACTTTAGGTTTTCTTGACCGGCAGCTTCAGGCTGTGGTCTTGCGGCCATAGGGGATCTTCAACCACGCTCGTTCATGGAAATAGTAGAGCAGGGACTTGGTGAAGACCTCGGTTATGCCGATGGCCGCGGCGAGCTTGACGCTTCCGGTCACGACCAGGGAAATGATCAGAGTGTCGATGGTGCCGGTCATGCGCCAGGACAGCGCCTTGGCAAAACTGCGCGAATGGGTGTCCATCGATTCCTCCGAAAGCCTGGGCAGCCGATCCTTATCCTGACTGGCGGAAGCGGAGCAAAGGTATTTTGCCGTCAAGTGAGGACGGCAGCCGGTGGGGTGACTTCAGCTCGCCTTCAACCTTGACCCCGTCAGCAGGCCGCGCTCTTCGAGCACCGGGTAGGCCATCGACGCCAGCAGCGAGTTGATCTGCTTCAGGTCGCGAATGGTGTCGAGATGGATCGAACTGGTCTCGACGCTCTTGGCGGTGCCTTCGCGCAGCCGCAGGAAATGGCTGGCGCTGGTTTCCTTCTCGCGGTCGCGCAACTGGTCCTTTTCCAGCACCAGCTGGCGGGCGGTTTCGGGGTCGCGCGAGACCAGCACGTTGAAGGCAAGCCTTGCATTGGCCAGCACCGAGCTGTGGAAGGCGCACAATTCGCTCCAGCCTTCGTCGGTGAATTCCAGCCCGCGATCGAACTTCTTCTTCACATGCACCAGCATGTTGCGCACGATGATGTCGCCGACCTGCTCGAGCTTGACGCAGGCGCCGATCAGTTCCTGGCAACGCAGCGCCTCGTCCTCGGTCAGCGGGTTCTTGGTGACCTTGGCGAGGTAGAGTTTTATGGCGGCATGCTTGCGGTCGACGCGGTCGTCGAGGGCGGCCAGCGCCTTGATCTTGTCGGCGTCGGCGCTCTCATAGAGCTCGATGATGCGTTTCAGCATGATCTCGACCGTCTCGCAGACCCGCACCACCTCGCGCGTGGCGTTGGCCAGCGCCTGGCTCGGCACGTCGAGCGCGCTCTCGTTGAGCGCGGACAACTCGACGACGTCGAGCGAGGCCGTCGGCTCCGGCTTGGTGCCAAGCGCCACGATCTTCTCCGAAGCGCGGTAGACGAAACCGGCCAGCGGCAGGCCCGCCAACAGGATGATGACGTTGAACAGGATGTGGGCGTTGACGATCTGATCGGCGGCCGTCGCGCCGAGGAAGCCGACATGCGGCCGGAAGATCATGAACAGGATCAGCATGACCAGCGAGCCAAGCCCGCGCATCAGGAGATTGCCGATCGGCACGACGCGTACGGCGGGTCCGGCCGAGCGGGTCAGCATCGGCGCGATGATGGAGGAGCCGAGATTGACGCCGAGGATGAGCACGACGCCGAGTTCCGGGCTGATCAGGCCACGGCCGGCCAGCGTCGCCATCAGCAGAACCGCCGCGATGCTCGACTGGAACAGCCAGGTGATCAGCGCCGCCAGCAGGTAGGCGGTGATGGAATCGCTGGAGAAGTAATTGATGATGACCGGCATGAGCTGGCTGTTGCGCAGCGGCTCCGACGCCTGGCCGATCATTTCCAGCGACAGGATCAAAAGGCCGATGCCGACCAGGATGCGGCCGGTCTGGCGCCAGTCGCGCCGTTCGGTGGCCATGAACATCACCGTGCCGGTGATCAGGCAGAGCGGCACCAAAAGCGTGAGGTCGAAGGTCAGCAGCTTGACCACCAGCGCCGAGCCGATCTCGGCGCCACGCACGGCCAATTGGCCGGCGGCACCCGAAACGATGCCGGAACCTGCGAAGGAGCCCACCAGAAGCGTCACGGCGGTCGAGCTTTGCAGCGCTATCGCAAGGCCGGTGCCGGCCAGCACCGCCATGATTGGATTGCGCATGGTGGCGCGCAGACGATGGCGCAGTACATCACCATAAGCGCGTTCGACGCCGGTCTTGACCATGCGGGTGGCAAACAGCATCAGCGCGACCGCGCCGGCCAGATGCAGAAGGACGACGGAACCGCTCATTGCGGCGCCTGCAAGCGGGCGGGGCGCGCGGTGCGGACGGCGCGGCGATCAGGAAGGAAAGCGAGGGTACGAATCATGGTCATGGCAGTCGTCATCTATAGCCGAAATATTTTAGCCGGATAATAAAATCTTGTCGATTTCAAGGGGCCGCCGCAGGGCGACAGGCCGTGTCGGGAAATGGACGGGTGCGCAAATGGTTGCATCGCCGGGTCGCGGCGGGGCGGGGCGGCGGCCGGTTCGCCATGCTTGTGGCCGCTGTCTTTGCGATCATGTTCAGATATTCGAAATAAGCGGAGGATTTCATTACACAATTGTAATGCTGCCGTTCAGTTTCAGTTCATCCCTTGGTCGCTATTCCTCGGGCATCGACAACCAAGGAGACTTCTCATGAAACGCATTGTCCTTTCCGCTCTCGCTGTCGCGATGCTGGCCGCCACCTCCATGACCGGTCAGGCCGCGCCGATGAACGCGCCGGTCGCGCCGCAGTCGAATTACACCAAGGTCGACTGGCAGAAGCCGGGCCACCACAACGACGTGAGGAAGCGCGTCTACAAGAAGAAGGTCGTCGTGAAGCGCAACAACTGGCGCAACGGCCAGAAATATTCCGGCTGGAGGCAGCACCAGCCGATCCGCGACTATGGCCGCTACGGCCTGCATCGTCCCGGCCGCGGCCAGGAATGGATCCGCGTCGGCAACGACTACGTGCTGGTCGGCATCCTCTCCGGTGTCATCTTCGGCGCGCTTGCCGCGCAGTAAGGTTCGATCGCCGGATTGAGCTGGGAAGGGCGGCCCGCAACGGCCGCCTTTCTTTTTTCCGTTTGCATCCAGCCTTTTGCACGATGAAGTCGGCTTGCCTCAAATATCGCAATATGCGATATTCTGGGAGTGAAGCGGGTTATCCTTCTCCCTCTGGCTGCCAAGGCACTGCGAAAGCATCGGGCGGACGCGGAGAGAATCCTGTCGAAGATAGAGGCATACGCCGATGACCCGAGCAGCCTTGCCAATATGGTCAAGGCCTTGCAAGGGTCGACTGCCCTGCGTTTGAGGGTCGGCGACTATCGGGTGGTGTTCGAGGAGACGGATCAGGAGATCATCGTCACCAAGATCGGACCGCGCGGATCGGTCTATGATTGAAGGAATGCCGAGATGAGCAACATTGCCTATGTCACGACCCCGGGCGGCGAGGAACTGGCTATCCTGCCGCGCAGCGAACTGGACGCTTTGCGTGAATCACTGGAGCATGCGCAGGCGCTTGGTGGGTTTCGTGCGGGTCAGCTTCCTGGCCTTGCGCCGGATGAGGCACGCGATCTTGTGGTCGCAACCTCTCCACTCGCCTTCTGGCGCAGATATCGCAAGCAGACCCAGGCCGTGCTTGCCGCCTCCGTTGGCGTGACCCAGAACTATCTCTCGGAAATCGAGAATGGAAAGCGCGGCGGGGACGTCGCGCTTTGGCTGCGGCTGGCTCGTGCTCTCGAACTGCCGGTCGAGAGTCTGGTCGACGAAGGCGATTGATCGACGGAATCTCTGCGCCGCCGCCTTTTGCCCTGTGGAAACCGGGTATGGCCCGTATTGGGGGTCGTCGGATTTCGCTGGTATGCTTATATGGTGGGGAAACGAGTTCCCTCAATGCGCTTTCCGCCCGCCTTTCTTGACGAGATCCGCGATCGCGTGCCGATTTCATCTGTTGTCGGCCAGCGCGTCGCGTGGGATCGCAAGAAGACCAATACGTCGCGCGGCGACTATTGGGCCTGTTGTCCGTTCCATGGCGAGAAGAGCCCGTCCTTCCACTGCGAGGACAAGAAGGGCCGCTACCATTGCTTCGGGTGCTCGGTCTCGGGCGACCATTTCAAGTTCCTCACCGAACTCGACGGAATGAGCTTTCCCGAAGCGGTCGAGAAGATCGCCGACATGGCCGGTGTCCCGATGCCAGTCCGCGACGTCCAGGAGGAACGGCGCGAGAAGGAACGCGCCAGCCTGACCGACGTCATGGAAATGGCGACCGCCTTCTTCCAGGAACGGCTGCAGGGACCCGAGGGCGCCAAGGCCCGCGCGTATCTGCGCGACCGCGGGCTGACGCCGGCGACGCAGCATTCGTTCCGGCTCGGCTTCGCGCCCGACAGCCGCAATGCCTTGAAAGAGCATCTCGCGGCAAAGGGCGTGCCGAAAGCCGATATCGAGGCCTGTGGGCTGGTGCGCCATGGCGACGACATTCCGGTCTCCTATGACTGGTTCCGCGATCGCATCATGTTTCCGATCCCGGATTCGCGCGGCAAGATCATCGCCTTTGGTGGCCGGGCGCTGGCCCCCGATGCGCTGGCCAAATACATGAACTCGCCCGACACGGAGCTCTTCCACAAGGGCAATGTGCTCTACAATTTCGCCCGTGCCCGCAAGGCTCTGGCCAAGGGCGGCACGGTGATTGCCGTCGAAGGCTACATGGACGTGATCGCGCTGGCGCAGGCCGGCTTCGAGAATGTCGTGGCGCCGCTCGGCACCGCGCTCACCGAAAACCAGCTCGAGCTGTTGTGGCGCATGGCGCCGGAGCCGATGCTGTGCTTCGACGGCGACAAGGCCGGGTTGAAGGCGGCGTGGCGTGCCGCGGATCTGGCATTGCCCTCGGTGCAGGCCGGGCGCTCGGCGCGCTTCGCGCTGCTGCCGGAAGGCAAGGATCCCGACGACCTCGTCAAGGCCGAGGGGCCGGACGCTTTCCGCGCGGTGCTTGCCGATGCACGGCCGCTGGTCGACCTGTTGTGGATGCGCGAGACAGCGGGCGGTGTCTTCGACACGCCGGAACGGCGGGCGGAACTGGGAAAGACGCTGCGGGAGTTGACCAGCCGCATCCGCGACGAAAGCACGCGCTATCACTACCAGCAGGAAATGCGTGAGCGGGAAAAGAGCTTTTTCGGCTCACAGCGCGATGTGCGGCAAGGGCGCCAGGAGTGGAAACCGGGGCAGGGCAAGGCAGCCGCACCCGGCGGACAATTCGCCAAGCCTGGCGGCGGCCGCATGGCGATCACCGAAAGCCTCGGCCAGTCGGCGCTGGTCAAGCGCGGCAGCGAGGGCATGTCGGTGCGCGAGGCGACGATCATCGTGGCGCTGGTCAACCATCCGGCGCTGATCGACGAGAACTTCGCCCATGTCGAATTTCTCGACCTCGCCAATTCCGAGCTGCAGCGGCTGCATGCCGCCATCCTCGACGCGATGGCGCATGACATGGCCAATGACCGCCATGCCGTGGTGACGACGATCGAGCGCGCCGGCTGCGCGGAGATCTGGGAGCGCGCCGTCGGCCTGATCCGGCGGGCGCGGCAATGGCCGGCGCTGGAGACGGCCGCACTCGACGATGCCCGCGATGCTCTGAACCAGGCCCTGCACTTGCAGCGCAGCGCGCGCACCTTACATAAGGAGCTGAAACAGGCGGAAGCGGCTCTCGAAGCGGATCCTTCGGACGAAAACTTCCGCCATCTGATCGAAATTCAGGCGCAATTTCAGGATGTACAGGCGACGGAAGCGCTGATCGAAGGATTTGGCGTTTCGTCGGGCAGGGCCGGGCGAGCCTAAGTGCAGCTGAGTACAGGAATGAGAGCGTGGCCGGGCTTCCCCAAGGGGCAGGGCGCGCTAAGTCGGGTAATTGATTCGCTTTTTTCATGCGAATCATGCCAGAGGCGCTTGACCTTCCGACAGAATGGCGGAATCAGGACGATTCGAAACGTTAACCCGCACCCGCGCCGACGGGAAATGAGCGATGTGAGGTACTGGTCACTGGACAGGCAGGCCGCCTGCCACAGATATCAGGGTTAATCTGGACTTAATGCATGTCGCCCAAGAGTGGTCACCCAAGAGTGGAACCGGTTTTTGGGGTGACGGCATGCACCAAACAAAAGAGATGATGCGGTTAGTGGCCCGGTGAGGCGCGTTTCAAAAAACGAGCGTATCCGATTTGACTGGTCCGACAGCTTACGCGGCCCCAAAGTTTGGCCGCTAGGAGAAGATAAAAATTATGGCGACTAAGGAAAAGGAAGAGGTCGAGACCGAACGCGAAGGCGCCACCGATGGCCCTCTGCTCGACCTTTCCGATGATGCTGTCAAGAAGATGATCAAGGCCGCCAAGAAGCGCGGCTATGTCACGATGGACGAGCTGAATTCGGTGCTGCCTTCCGAGGAAGTGACCTCCGAGCAGATCGAGGACACGATGGCAATGCTGTCCGACATGGGCATCAATGTCGTCGAGGATGACGAGCAGGGCGAAGAGGCCGAGGCCGGCGACACCGCGGCGGACGCCGAGGAAGACGCCAACGAACTGGCCGAACAGACCGGTACGGCGGTCGCCGCCACCACCACCAAGAAAGAGCCGACCGACCGCACCGACGATCCCGTGCGCATGTATCTGCGCGAGATGGGCTCGGTCGAGCTGCTGTCGCGCGAGGGCGAAATCGCCATCGCCAAGCGCATCGAGGCCGGCCGCGAAACGATGATCGCGGGCCTGTGCGAGAGCCCGCTGACCTTCCAGGCCATCATCATCTGGCGCGACGAACTCAACGAATCCAAGATCCTGTTGCGCGAGATCATCGATCTCGAAGCCACCTATGCCGGCCCCGAAGCCAAGCAGGCGCCGGTGGTCGAGCGCATCGAGGAAGCGCCCAAGGCCGAGGAAAAGCCGCGTCGCGGGCGCGACGATGAGGACGACATCACCAATGTCGGCGCCGATACGCGCGGCATCGGGGACGACGACGAGGAAGACGAGGACGAGGCCAGCCTGTCGCTGGCGGCGATGGAAGCCGAACTGCGCCCGCAGGTGATGGAGACGCTCGACGTCATCGCCGACACCTACAAGAAGCTGCGCAAGCTGCAGGACCAGCAGGTCGAGAACCGCCTGGCCGCCGCCGGCACGCTGTCGCCCAGCCAGGACCGCCGGCTGAAGGAGCTGAAGGACCAGCTGATCAAGGCGGTGAAGTCGCTGTCGCTCAACACCGCGCGCATCGAGGCGCTGGTCGAGCAGCTCTACGACATCAACAAGCGCCTGGTGCAGAACGAGGGCAAGCTGTTGCGGCTGGCCGAAAGCTACGGCGTGCGGCGCGAGGAATTCCTGAAGGAATATCAGGGCTCGGAGCTCGACCCGAACTGGACGCGCTCGATCGCCAACCTGACCTCGCGTGGCTGGAAGGAATTCACCAAGAACGAGAAGGATGCGATCAAGGACCTGCGCGCCGAGATCCAGCACCTGGCCACCGAAACGGCGATCTCGATCCTGGAATTCAGAAAAATCGTCAACCAGGTGCAGAAGGGCGAGCGCGAAGCCGCGATCGCCAAGAAGGAAATGGTCGAGGCCAATCTGCGCCTCGTCATCTCCATCGCCAAGAAATACACCAATCGCGGCCTGCAGTTCCTCGACCTGATCCAGGAAGGCAATATCGGCCTGATGAAGGCGGTCGATAAGTTCGAATACCGCCGCGGTTACAAGTTCTCGACCTACGCGACATGGTGGATCCGGCAGGCGATCACGCGTTCGATCGCCGACCAGGCCCGCACGATCCGCATCCCGGTGCACATGATCGAGACGATCAACAAGATCGTGCGGACCTCGCGCCAGATGCTGCACGAGATCGGCCGCGAGCCGACGCCGGAAGAACTGGCCGAAAAGCTCGCCATGCCGCTCGAAAAAGTGCGCAAGGTCTTGAAGATCGCCAAGGAGCCGATCTCGCTCGAAACGCCGGTCGGCGACGAGGAGGATTCGCATCTGGGCGATTTCATCGAGGACAAGATGGCGATCCTGCCGATCGACGCGGCGATCCAGGCCAATCTGCGCGAGACCACCACGCGCGTTCTGGCCTCGCTGACGCCGCGCGAGGAGCGTGTCCTGCGCATGCGCTTCGGCATCGGCATGAACACCGACCACACGCTGGAAGAAGTCGGCCAGCAGTTCTCGGTCACCCGCGAGCGTATCCGCCAGATCGAAGCCAAGGCGCTGCGCAAGCTCAAGCACCCGAGCCGGAGCCGCAAGCTGCGCAGCTTCCTCGATAGCTGAGTTTTATCCGCCGCGAAGAATTGAGGGCGCCGATTGGCGCCCTTTTTCGTTTTCAGGCATCAACGGAAAGCCGTTTTCAGACTTTTGTGGGAATTGCTCTACAACGGCACGTTCAGCCGCGTCCCCTTGACGATGATGCCGCCCCGGTCGCCGATCTCTATCGAGCCGTAACGCTGCCTGAAACATTCGGGCAGCGGGCGGTCGCCGGGAACCGATAGCCACAGGCGCAGCATGTGGCGCCGCTTCTCCGGGGCCGGCCAATCGCGAAACCCCATGCGGTCGTGAAGCAGCGAATGATTGTAGACGAACTGCATGTCGCCGGGCCGGAGTCGCATCGACAGGTTCAGCTTCGGATCGTTGGCAAGGCTGTCGAAGAGATCCAGCGCTTCGACATGGGCGGCGCTCAGCCGCATGGCATCCGGGAAGCGCTGCGCGCTGTCGATGTACTGGCGCTGGTAGATGCCGGTTAGCAATCCCGCATGCCAGTTGAGGACCGGGATTTCGAAGTAGGGTTTTTCGCCTTCCGGGATCTCGCCGCGCCGGTCGGTGGCGATCGGATCGAACAGCAGTCGGACCAGGTCGGGCCGGCTTTTGCGCATCTCATTGTAGATCGTCACCGTGCTGACCAGCAGGGATTCGCCGCCCTGCATGGCATCGCGCAGGCAGAGCAGGCCGACGACATCGGCGGAATCGGTGTGAAACGTCTGGCGCTCCGCCGTCTGGTAGATGCGTGTCGTGGCGTCCTTGGCGTCGGCGCCGATGTCGCGGACATGGCCGAGAATATGGCCCTGGGCATTCTGGGAGCGTGCGCTTCCCAGATGCGCGCCAACGCCGCAGAAGATGGTTGCCGCCATTTCAGCGGAATATCTCTCGACCGGGAGGCCGCGCAGCACCTCGAACCCGATGCCGGCGATCAGTTTTTCGCGAAGGGCGGCAAGATGGCCGGCAAGCCGGGGCAAGGGGAAATCGGCCTTGGCCAGGCCGCCAATATCGTGCGAGCCGGCGAGAAAGCTGGTTGCCGCCAATTCCAGTTCGGCGACGTCGCCAGCGTCCAGTTCGACCAGCCAACGGTCGGGATGCTTCGCCATGTCCTCGCCGGTCCATGCGGAGGGAATTTCGATCGATGCCGGCGGCAGGTCTGTTGTCTCGCGCATGAAGCCCTCCGGCGGCTGATCGGCCTTGTACATCGGTCTTGTACATCGGTCTTGGACATCAGCCTGGGATTTCCACCATGGCCACGAAGGAGATTGCAGCAATCAGGCGGGTTTTTAAACCGGATTTCCCTGGCCGTCGCCGAAGTGTCACTTCCAGCCCGCAAATGATGGCGTGGATGCGTCCTTGCAGGACGTTCGCCGCAGGAGGATAATTTCACGTCGGATGCATTTTCTGGGCGACAACCCGGATGCCCGCCCCGGCGAAGCCGCCGTGCTCCGTGGCCCCGGAGGGAGGTGAGCCATGACAAGCTACATCGTGCTGATGAACTGGACGGAGCAGGGCGCCAGAAACGTGCGCGATTCACCCAAGCGGCTCGACGCCGCCAGGAAGCAGTTGGGAGATATGGGCGGCTCGTTCAAGTCGTTCTATCTGACCATGGGCGAATACGACATGGTGGCCGTGGTCGAAGCCCCCGACGACGCCGTGCTGGCGCGTTTCTCGCTGATGCTGGCGGCGAGCGGTAATATCCGGACGCGAACGCTCAAGGCCTTCCCCGAATTCGCCTATCGCGAGATCATCACTTCGCTCGGATAGTGTTTGCGGACAACCGGATCAGGTGCCGCCTTGATGGCACCTGATCCGGCGCGCGTACCGACATATTTGACAGTTGCCTCGGGACAGGATGCCTCGCCGTGGTAGATATGCGGCCAGGAGGGATCGCGATGAACAATTTTTCGATACTGGCCGGTGCTCTTGCCTTGATATCGCTGATGCCGATCGACGTCGGCGCCGCCGCGACAAAACCGGTCGGCATGGCCAATCCCGCCTCGGTCCATTGCGGCGAGATTGGCGGCCGCCTGACGATGAGGAAAGACAAGGCCGGCAACGAATATGGCTTCTGCCGCTTGCCTAATGGGCGCCTGTGCGAGGAATGGGCGCTGTTTCGCGACAACAAATGCATCGGCCCAAAGGCCGCGATGCGCCGCAAATAGCAGCCACGTCGCCGCCTGGGTACAAGGATAGGACCATGTCAGAGCCGCACTCGCATTCCCATCTGTGGCCCGGCGTGCCGCTTGCCCTGTTTTCGGCCGCATTGTTTGGCGCCACGCCGCCCCTTTCCAAGCTGCTGCTCAACAGCGTCAGCCCCTTCATGCTGGCTGGCCTGCTCTATCTCGGCGCCGGCATCGGCCTTGCTCTCTATCGCCTGCTTCGCGGCAAACAGGCCGCGGCCGGCGAAGCGCAACTGGCCGCCAGGGATGTCCCCTGGCTGGCGCTGGCGATCGGCATGGGCGGCATCCTCGCGCCGGTGCTGTTGATGTTCGGCCTCAGCCTCAACACGGCATCCAGTTCAGCGCTGCTGCTCAACCTGGAAGGGCTGGCGACGATGGCGATCGCCTGGCTCGTCTATCGCGAGAATGTCGACCGGCGGCTGCTTGTTGGCGCCTTCGCCATTCTGGCGGGCGCGGTACTGTTGTCATGGCAGGGCGAGGGTGTCGCCTTCAATCTCGGTGCGCTGCTCGTCGCCGGGGCCTGCCTGGCATGGGGACTGGACAACAATTTCACCCGCAAGATCTCTGCGACCGACCCGGTGGTGATCGCCATGCTGAAAGGGCTGGTGGCGGGCGCGGCCAATGTCGGGTTGGCGCTTGCTGCCGGCGCGTCGTTTCCCGCGGTATCCATTGTCGCTGCCACGGCCGCCGTCGGCTTCCTTGGCATCGGCGTCAGCCTTGTGATGTTCATCCTGGCGTTGCGTCATCTTGGTACCGCGCGGACAGGCGCCTATTACTCGCTGGCTCCGTTCATCGGCGCGCTGCTGGCCATCGTCATGCTGGGCGATGCCGTCACCTTCAAGCTGGCGTTGGCGGGACTTCTGATGGGCGTCGGCCTGTGGCTGCATCTGTCGGAGCGCCACGACCATGAACACGACCACGGGGCGCTGGACCATGAGCACAGCCATGTGCATGACGAACACCATCAGCACGATCATGACGGGCCGGTGAGCGAGCCGCATTCGCACTGGCACCGGCATGCGCCGATGCGCCACCGCCATCCGCATTATCCGGACCTGCACCACAGGCACGGCCACGGCTGAGCATGCCAAGATCATGCTCAAGCAAAACCCAAGGCCTGACCTGACCGTTTGGTACAACACGCGGTGCCCCGTCTGCGATGCCGGCATTACCAGGCAGAAGCGGCGGCTGATCGAAGCGGTCAGGGCCGGGCGGATCGAATTTCGCGACATCAATCTGGAGCCGGCGGCCCTGGCCGGACACGGCGCCTCGCTGGAGGACATCCGCCGGCGGCTGCACGCCACCGATGCGGATGGCCGCTTGGTGATCGGCGCCGATGTCGCCATCGCCGTGTGGCAGATAACGCCGGGCGAGGGCTGGCTGGCCACGCTTTTCGGCAACCGGTTGACCTTGCCACTGACGCGCCTTGCCTATGACCGGTTTGCTGATCTGCTCTACGCCTGGAACCGCCGCAAGGGCCGCTGGTAGCACGCGGTGACGCGCACGGGTCCGGTGGGTGTCTCCGGACCCCGGACCTTTGTCCGCTGGCTTTATCGGCCAGCCGGCTCGCATAGCGCGCCGACGATGCGGCGCACCATGGGAAGCACCAGCAGCAACGTCGGAAACGCCACCAGCCAGGACAGGCCCCAGCCGGTCATCCAGATGGATGGCAGGCTGGGGTGGAGGCCGAGGCTCTTCAGCGTCGAGATGAACGAGACGATGAAGGTCATCAACAGCGACAGCACCAAGGGGCTGAGGATCGCGGCATAACGCGCAGGCAGCTTCCTGCGCTGATGTCTTGCAGTCATTTTGGGAGTTTCCCTGAAGGGTCCGGTCGTTCGCATGTGGCATCCGTTCGCCGGTCTCGGCGTAACTGCCCGGAAGGACCGGGGTTGGATGCGTTGCTTGACGTCAGACGCTTACGGAGCGGTCATCGACCCTCGAAGCGCCTTCTATCCGTGCGTTCCGGCGAAAGCAAGCCTCTGGCACGGCATTCAGATACATCGTAAGATATATCTTGACTCGACGGGAAAGTGCGCCTAATTAAGATATATCGTAAGATAGAACTCAAGGAGCAATCAATGCACAAGGATAATCATTTCGGACGCGGCCATTTCGGCGAACGCATGTTCATGCACATGGCCGGCAAGTTCGGTGGCAGAGGGGGCGGCGGCTTTGGCCCGTTCGGGCACGGCGGTCGCGGTGGCGGCCGCGGCGGGCCGGGGGACATGTTCCGCGCCGGGCGGATGCTGGCCGACGGCGACCTCAAGCTGATCACGCTGTCGCTGCTGGCCGAGGCGCCACGCCACGGCTACGACATCATCAAGGCGCTGGAAGAGCGCACCAGCGGCATCTACAGCCCGAGCCCGGGCGTGGTCTACCCGACGCTGACCTTCCTGGAAGAGGCCGGCTATGCCGTCTCGTCGAGCGAAGGCAACAAGAAGGTGTTCTCCATCACCGAGGCCGGGCAGGCGCATCTCGCCGATAATCGCGAGATGATCGATGGCGTCCTCGACCACCTCGAACGCTTCGGCCGCAAGATGGCCAAGGCGCGCGACTGGTTCGGCTGGAACGACGACGGCGAGGACCGTCGCGGTGGCCGTGGCGGCCGTGGCGAGCGTTCGGAGACGCGCGACGAATTCCGCGCCATCCGCCACCGTCTACGCGCTGCGCTCGGCGACATCGTCGATGCCCCGGCTGAAAAGCAGGCCGAGGCGATCGCCATCCTCGAAGCCGCGGCGGAAGCGCTGGAAGCGCTGACGCACCGCTGATCTCGTCGCGTAGAATGCACAAAAAAGCCCGGGGCGACCCGGGCTTTTCTGCGTCAGGGCAGGCCGGCATCATTCCTTGCCGACATACTCGCTGATCAGCTTTTCGTTGCGGGCCTTCTCGATCTTGGCGGTCATCTCGGCCGACAGGCGCTCGTCGGTGCGGTACTTGACCAGGTTCACCAGGCTGCCGGTCAAGAGCAGGATGCCCATGGCCCAGTAGCCCTTGGTCGACAGGTCTACCGGCGCCAGCCACAGCGACAGGCCGAGCATGAAATAGGCGGCACCGACCGCAGCGGTGTTGAACATGATGTAGGTCTGATTGGCGTTCATGGGTGTTCTCCGTTGGTTTGATGATGTTGGATTTGATGAAGTCAGGTCTGCAAGGCGGGTTTTCAGTTGATGGTCTTCAGGCGCTCGAGCACGTCCTTGGCGCGTACCTTCACCGCCGCGCCGTGCCCGGCGTCGGCAAGGCGGTCGCGGATTGCTTCGTGACGCAGCTCGCCGTCGATCTCGTCGAGAATGCCGGCCTCCTCGAATGGGTCGCCGGCTCCCTTGATGCGGGCCAAAAGCTCCTCGGCGTCGTTGAGGCTTGCCGAATGGCCGATCGACCTGACGAGGCGTGACTGCGCCTTGCGCTCGGCATCGATGGCGCGGGCCGAGATCATGCCCTGGTTGAGGTCGATGATGCGGCGATGCGCCCGCTCCACCGAAACGCGCATCCGCAACGTCTTTTCGCCAAGGCCCTGCACGGTGGCGCGGCGGACCTCGCGTTCATTCTCCAACTCGGCGACGGCCGCGGCACCGCTTTCGGCAAGCCCGTTATTGCCGGCGGCGAGCGCGCTGATCGTGCGGGTTTCCAGATCGGCATGGCGGCGGTCGAGCTGGTCGAGACCGGCCTGCTCGGCACGGTGGCGCATGATCAGCGAGGCGAGCGTCTGCTTGGCGGCGGCAAGTCCCGCCTCGGCGTCGCGGATGCGTTGCGCCAGAAGGTCGATGGCGAAGCGATCCTTCAGGCCGTCCTCGGCCCGCGCGCTGGCGCCGTCGAGCAATGTTCTGATCAGGCTAAGCATGGTTCTTCTCCCTTCGAATTGTTGCGTGAACAATGTTCACGAAGTCAACATAGCAGGAAATGAACGTTGTTCAAGAGGTTTTTGAACGCTGTTCACGAAACCATACATATGGTAAACAGAGGCAAATCGCGTTCGAACCAGCGTGCCGCGCAAGGCATTCGCATCCACAAGGACTGATATGGCACTGGACAAGGAAGAGACGGGCGAGCGGGTGCTGGCGATTGCCGAAGTGCTGCTCAACGAGGGCGGCATGGACAATCTGAAGGCGAGGACCATCGCCGAGCAGGCGGGCATCTCGGTCGGCTCGGTCTACAATCTGTTTTCCGATCTCGACGGGGTGCACCGCGCCGTCAACATGCGGCTGCTCGACCGGCTGGGTGCGGCAGGGGCGGCGGCGATGGTCGATCTCAGCCAGCGCGGCATCACCGATGTGCGCCAGCGCCTGCTGGCGCTGGCCGGCGCCTATGTGCGCTTCGTCGAGGCGCATCCGGGCAGCTGGCCCGCATTGCTTGCCTTCAACAGGCGGCGTCCGACACTGGCCGAACCGGATGCCTACGAGGCGCGGCTCGACCAGTTGTTCGAGATCATTGCCGGCGTGCTCGCCGGCGGCGATTTCGACCTCGACGCCGACACGCGCCGGATCGCCGCGCGCACCTTGTGGTCAAGCGTGCATGGCATCGTCACCAGTGGCTATGCGGCGAGATCCGTTCGCCGGCAGGCTGACGAGATCGACCAGCAGATCGAACTCCTGGTCGCCGTCTTCATCAGGGGGCTGGAACGTGGCGGCACATTCGCGCATGCTGGGACAACAGCGTCGTGAATCGCGAACAGACCGTGGTTTGCAGGACGAACAAGGAGATTTGAGCAATGTCTTTTCTGAAGCGTCTTTTCGGTGGTGGCGGCGGCGGTGAGACGGCCGAGCCCAAAAGTGCGGCGCCAGCCAAGCAGGTCGAGCACAAGGGTTTCCTGATCAGCGCCACGCCCTACAAGACCGACGGCCAGTACCAGACCTGCGGTGTCGTTTCCAAGGAGGTCGACGGCGTGATGAAAGAGCACAAATTCATCCGCGCCGACCGTTTCGCCGGGCTCGACGACGCCGTCGACATTTCGATCAAGAAGGGCATCCAACTGGTGGATGAGCAGGGCGATCGGATCTTCGGTTAGGCGGACTGGTCGAGGCGACCGCCCGCATTGCACCAGAGGCCGCCAATGCTGGCGCGGCCAAGCTTGGCCCGAGGCTTGCTCGCGGAGCAAACTCTGTAACGCCTTGCCCGTTCAAACCGCACCCGAATGCCGGGCATTGCCGGAGGCCAGACAGCCGTCGAAATGCGACGCGATCGTCCAGGCCATGAGAGGCCCATCCTTGCCGGGGGTCAAGATTTCAGCTCGATTGTGCCTATGTCGCGAAGCGGGAACGCGCGATGGGTGGAAATGGCGACGATCCGGTCGCTCAGGTGGCCGAGCAGCCGCTCCAGGATGCGCTCGCCCTGCTCGTCGTCGAGATGTTCCGTCGGCTCGTCGAGCAGCACCAGCGGCATGGCGGACAGCCAGGCGCGCGCGAGGTTGATGCGCTGCACCTCGCCGAGCGAAAACCGGTCCTGCCTGATCCAGGCATCCAGCCCGCCGGCTTCACGGATTCGGCTGTCCATCTCGACGGCTTCCAGCGCACGCCACAGGGCCGCGTCCGGCGCGTCGCCGACGAAGAGGTTGGCGCGCACGGTGTCCTCGAGGATGACCGCATCATGCAACACCAGTGCCGAGAGCGCCCGCCGCTCGCCTGCCGACAGGATGCGGTCGCCGGCGGCAAATCCATCCTCTGCGATCCAGCCGGCAACCTGCTTGAGCAGGCTGGTCTTGCCCGAGCCGCTGGCGCCGACGAGCACCGTCGGCCGACCTCTTTCGAGCGTGAGCGCGACCGGCGCCCCAATGGGCCGGCCGTCCGGCGCGCGGCGCTGCAGGGCGCCGTGGCGCAGTTGGCGCGGTTCGTCCGGCATGTGCGCTTGCCTGTCCGCCGAAGCGACCTCGGTCCACTTACCGATCTCGGCCCGGGCGGCATTGCGGCGAAGCACGGCCACCAGCATGCGCGACGCGCCGTTCAGCGCTTCGCCCAGCGCCAGCCACGAGAACGCGAGCAGCATCGGCAGGAGAAGCTCCGTGCCCTGCCGTCCGGCATACCAGGCGGCGGCCATCACGCTGATGCCGGCAAGCGGTCCGAGGGCGGCGCCGAGCGTGTCGAGCCCGGCCTGCAGGCGGCGAAGCGCAAGCATCTCGCCATCCGCGCGGGAAAGCGTGGCAAGCGCTTCGCCACACTCATGGCGCCAGGCACCCTCGGCCTTGAGCGGAACGGCTGACGCCATGGCGGTGCCAAGCCTGCCCGCGCCCCCGCGACGCATCGACCTGGCGCGCTCCCATGCCATGGCGCCAGCCTTGGCCACCCGGTTCCCCGCGAACAGGATGGCGAGCAGCAGAAGCATGATCGGTAGAAGGGAGAGCGGTGCGAGCATCGCCGAACCCGCGATGAGGACGGCGAGGCCGCAGGCCAGCGTCAGCGCCGGCAGTCCGGCACGCAGCCGGGCGTAGTCGAGGTCCTCGACATCGTCGAGATAGTCGGCCAGCCTTGCGTCATCGCCGAGCTGCCACCCGGCCCGGCGCACGGCAGGCGCCGCCGCCATCGCGGCGAACAGTTCGACGCGATGCGCGACCTGGTCCGCAAGTGCTGCCTTGTGGCCGGCCAGCCGCTCGCCATAGCGGGCGGCCGTGCGGCCCACCGCGAACAGCCTGACCAGCGCGGCCGGTATGTGGAAGTTGAAGGTGAAGGCGGTGGCGGAAAGGCCGGCGATCGCCACCGATCCCAACAGCCAGGCGGAAACACCGCCGAGCAATACGCCGCAGCAGAGTGCCGAGAACGCAAAGCCCGTCGCCAGCCGCCACGACTTCCGGCTCGAGGAGTGAAGGACAGTGTTCATGCCGCCACCTCAATGGCATCGTTGGGAGTGAGATCGACCGTCATGTCTGCGGCGGCGGCGAGATCGCGGTCATGGGTGGCCACGACGACCAGCCGCGACCGCGAGATCGCGAGCAGCATGCGTCGCACCGCTTCGGCCGTCTGGCGGTCGAGCTTTGCCGTGGGTTCATCGGCAAGCACGGTCCGGCCGGAAAGCTGCGCGCGGGCGACCGCGATGCGCAGCCGTTGCCCACCGGAAAGGTTGGCTCCGCCCCGGTCCAGCCTGGCTTCGAGGCCGCCCGGCAACAGCGCGTCGTCGAGCAGGCCGATCGCGCCGGCGGCTGCCTTGAGATTGTCCCCGGCAGGCGCGGCGATACTCCATGAAAGGGCTTCGGCAAGCGTTCCTTCGGGCACGCAGCTGTCGGTGGAAACCCAGGCGATTTCCCGGCCGGCGAGTGCATCGGCGTCGAGCGATCCGCCTGGCTCGAGCCCGGCCAGTCGGCGCAGCAATGTCGACTTGCCCGATCCGCTCGGGCCGACAACGGCGACGAGGCCCTGTTCCGGCAACGCCAGGGACAGGCGGTCGAGAACCGGCAAGGTCTTTGCCGCGACCGGCTCGGCACCGAGCAGCCGGTCAAGTGCGGCCGCCGCGGCGAGGCCTTCCGCCTTGGCGTGATATTGTTCCGAAAAGCGCCGGAAGGGTGCGAAATATTCCGGCGCGATCATCAGGATGAACAGGCTCTGCCAGAGCGCGAGGTTGGAGAAGCCGGGGATCATCGCGAGCTTCAGGTGACCAAGGCCGAGGAAGACGGCGAGGATGGCGATCGACAGCGATGCGAAGAAGTCGATGATGCCGGCATTGAGGAAAGCAATGCGCAGCACGCCCATCGTCTTGTCCGCATAGGCTTCGAGGCGGCGGGCCAACTTGGCGTCCTCGCTGGCCATCGCGTGGTTGGCGAGGATCGTGGGCAGCGTGCGGATGCGGTCGGCGAACTGGCCCGCCAACCGGCCGAAGGCGCGTTCCTGGGCGTCGGCGCGCCGGCGGATGGCATTGCCCACCAGCGCGAGGAACAGGATCATCACCGGCGTCAGGCAGATGACCAGCAGCGCCGCCTGCCAGGAGACGAGGAAGAGTGCGGTGGCCGCAAGCAGCGGTCCGGCACCCATCATCGTGCTGGCCGCGCGATGGCCGACGACAAGGCCGGCCACCGCCTCGGGATGTCGCTGCATCGAGACAATGACGCCGCCGACCGACAGCGATTGCAGTTGCCGCGCCGGCATGTCGTTCAGGCGCTCGCCCGCATGCCCGCGCAACCCCGCCGAGACGGCGGTTTCGGCCGACGCCTGCGCCCTGTCGGACGCGAGCCCGGCGAGGCAGGCAGAAGCGAGAAGCACGACCACAGCCGCGACCAGCCATGGGTCGACGGGATCGCCCATCACCAGCCGTCCGGTGGCGATCGCCGCCGACGCGGCGAAGCCGAGGCGCAGCCCGGTGCGCGCGACTTGCAGGATGAGCAGCCGACGCAAGCCGCGCCTTGCCAGCCGTTCGCCGGTCGACAGTGCCTGGAAAAGGGCGGGGCCGGAGGGGGCGACCTTCGGATCCGGAGCGGGAGCGGCTGACGTTTTCATGCCCCGGTTCTCGCACGCGCAATGATGAAACGAATTGATCCAGATCAAGCCGCGGATCTTTGCGGCGCGTTATGAGCGGGTATCCAGAAAGGATGCTCCCATGCCCGACTTTCTCCTCGTCGACCTGTCCCGGCTGCAGTTCGCGCTGACGGCCCTGTACCATTTCCTGTTCGTGCCGCTGACGCTGGGCCTCTCCATCCTGATCGCCATGATGGAGACCGTCTATGTCATGACCCGCCGCACCATCTGGCGCGACATGACCAAGTTCTGGGGCGTGCTGTTCGGCATCAATTTCGCCCTCGGCGTCGCCACCGGCATCACCATGGAATTCCAGTTCGGCATGAACTGGGCCTACTACTCGCACTATGTCGGCGACGTGTTCGGCGCGCCGCTCGCCATCGAGGGCCTGATGGCCTTCTTCCTGGAGGCCACCTTTGTCGGGCTGTTCTTCTTCGGCTGGGACAGGCTGTCGGCCCGCGCGCATATGATCGTGACCTGGTTGATGGCGCTTGGCACCAATTTCTCCGCGCTCTGGATCCTGATCGCCAATGGCTGGATGCAGAACCCGGTCGGCTCGGCCTTCAACCCGGACACGATGCGCATGGAGGTCACCGACTTCATGGCGGTGATCTTCAATCCGGTGGCGCAGGCGAAGTTCGTGCATACCGTTTCGGCCGGCTATGTCTGCGCCGCCACCTTCGTGCTCGGCGTTTCGGCCTGGTACATGCTGCGCGGACGCCATGTCGAACTCGCCAAGCGCTCTTTCGTCATCGCCTCGGCCTTCGGCCTGGCCTCGTCACTCTCGGTGATCGTGCTCGGCGACGAAAGCGGCTATGCGCTGACCGACAACCAGAAAATGAAGCTCGCGGCCATCGAGGCCATGTGGGAGACGGAGCCCGCGCCGGCGTCCTTCACGGCATTCGGCATTCCCAGCCAAAGCGACCGCCAGACGCATTTCGCCATCCGCATCCCTTGGGTGATGGGCATCATCGGCACGCGCTCGATCGACAGGCAGATCGCCGGCATCGACGAACTTGTCGCCCATGCCGAAATGCGCATCCGCAATGGCATCGCCGCCTATGACGCGCTGGAGAAGATCAAGGCGGATCGCACCGATACCGCCGCCCGCGCCGCCTTCGATGCCAGCTCCAGGGATCTCGGCTATGCGCTGCTGCTCAAGCGGTACCTGCCGGATCCGAGGCAGGCGAGCGAGCAGCAGATCAAGGATGCCGCCTGGTCGACCGTGCCCTACGTGCCGCTGCTCTTCTTCGGCTTCCGGCTGATGGTGGCCTGCGGTTTCGTGCTCGCCGCGCTGTTCGCGGTGTCGCTGTGGCACACGACACGGGAGACCGAGGCGCCGCGCTGGCTGTTTCGGGCCGCGCTCATCGCCATGCCGCTGCCCTGGATCGCCATCGAGGTCGGCTGGTTCGTGGCGGAGTTCGGACGCCAGCCCTGGATCATCGATGGCGTGCTGCCGACCTTCCTCGCCACGTCCGAACTTGGCGTCACCGACCTGGCGCTCACCATCTCCGGCTTCACGCTCGTCTACGGCGTGCTCGCCCTCATCGAGGTCAAGCTGATGCTGGCCGCCATCCGCAAGGGGCCCGAGATCGCCAGCGTCATCGATGACCTGCGCCCGAACGCCGACCCCGCACTGCAACCCGCAGAGTGAAAAAGGATCACGACGATGATCGACTTTCTCTTCGACTATGAAACGCTGCGCGTGATCTGGTGGATCCTGCTCGGCATCCTCCTGATCGGCTTCGCCGCGACCGACGGTTTCGACATGGGCGTGGGCGCGCTGCTGCCCTTCGTCGCCAGGACCGATGCCGAACGGCGTGTGGCGATCAACACGATCGGCCCGGTCTGGGAAGGCAACCAGGTGTGGTTCATCCTCGGCGGCGGCGCCATCTTCGCGGCGTGGCCGGCGCTCTACGCACTGAGCTTCTCCGGTTTCTACCTTGCCATGTTCCTGGTGCTCCTGGCGCTGATCCTGCGACCCGTTGCCTTCAAGTACCGCTCGAAGCGGCCCGATCCCGCCTGGCGCAGGCGCTGGGACTGGGCGCTTTTCGTGGGCGGCGCGGTGCCGGCGCTCATCTTCGGCGTTGCCCTTGGCAATACGCTGCAGGGCGTGCCGTTCCATTTCACGCCGGATCTGCGTCCCATCTATGAAGGCAGCCTGTTCGGCCTGCTCAACCCGCTCGCGCTCTATTGCGGCCTCGTCTCGGTCGCCATGCTGATAACCCACGGCGCGGCCTGGCTCGCGTTCAAGGCGGAAGGCATTGTCGAAGACCGTGCGCGTGCGATCGGCGCCAGGTCCGCTGTCATCACCTCGCTGCTCTTTGCCGGCGGTGGCGTGCTGGTCTGGCTTGGCCTGCTCGGCGGCTACCGCGTGACCTCGCCGATCGTGTGGGACGGGCCGTCCAATCCGCTGCTCAAGACGGTGTCGGCGGACAGCGGTGCCTGGCTGGCGAATTTCCATGCCCATCCGCTGCTGTGGGTCGTGCCGGCGCTCGGTGTCGTCGCACCGCTGCTGGCGGCCATCGGCTTCCGGGCCCGGCGTGAAGGCTGGACCTTCCTTGCCTCGCAGTTCGGCGTCGCGATGATCATCGCGACGGTGGGGCTTGCCATGTTCCCCATCCTTCTGCCGTCGAGCAGCAATCCCAGCCATTCGCTGACCGTGTTCGATGCCTCTTCGAGCCGCGCCACGCTGCGCAACATGCTGATCGCCACGGTGATCTTCCTGCCGCTGATCCTTGCCTACACAGGGTGGGTCTACAGCGTGCTGTGGGGCAAGGTCGGCGAGAAGAGCGTCGAGAAGGCCGGCTCGTCGGCCTACTGATTCAACCGGAGTTTTGACCATGTGGTATTTTGCCTGGATCCTCGGCCTCGGACTGGCCGCTTCCGTCGGCATCCTCAATGCGCTCTGGTATGAGCTGCGCACCGTCCGCGAGGAGCCCGCCAAGGACACCGTCGCCCTGCCCACGCCTTGAGCCCGCCGTGATGGAGGAGGCATCATGAGCGAGTCTTATCTCGGGCCGCTGCGCGGGCCGGCGGACATGAAGCGGGCGCATGTGCGGATGCTTGCGCTCTGTCACATGCTTGAAGGTATCGCCGACGACCTGCCGTCGCGCGTCGACCGCTTCCAGTGCCTTGCCGTGGCGGCCGATCTGTTGCCGGTGCTGCGAGAGTGCCATCGCTTCGAGGAAGAGACCGTCTTCCCCGCCTTCGCGCGGCTCCAGGGTGGGGAAGACATCGTCGCGCGGCTCAAGATGGAGCATCTGGAGGACGACTGCGCGGCGGCTGATCTCAGTGAGGTCCTGCTTGCGCATGGCCACGGGAGGCCTATCGAGAACCCCGAGGCGCTCGGCTACATGCTGCGCGCGCTGTTCGAATCCATGCGGCGCCATATCGCCTTCGAGCGCGACCATGTGCTGCCGGGGATTCTCGGGCAGCGCTGAGCGCTTCATCGCATCGCGTTCGGGCGGCGATCAGTCCCCGGAACGCGCTGCCAGGCGCGCGAGGTCGCCGACGACAATGTGACGGTTGTTGTCGATGCGAATGACGTTGTCGCCCCGCAGCCTGGTCAATTGCCGGCTCACCGTTTCGATGGTCAGGCCGAGGAAATCCGCGATCTCGGCGCGCGACAGCGGCAGGTCGAAAGCGGCGGCGCGGTGTTCCGGGCCAGCGGCCGGATCGATGTTGCGCGCGATCATCAACAGGAAGCTCGCGATCTTCTCGGCGGCGGTCTTGCGGCCGAGCGCCACCATCCAGTCGCGCGCCTGGTCGAGTTCGCGCAATTTCTGTTCGAGCAGCCGATGCTCGAGATCGGGTTGTTCTTTCAACATCCGCTCCAGCGTCTGGCGCGGAAAAGAGCACAGCTCGACATTGGTCGCGGCTTCCGCGGTCAATGTGCTCTCGGCCTGGAACGGCCTGCCCAGGAAATCAGGAGCGAACTGCAGACCGACGATCTGCTGGCGGCCGTCGGACAGCGTCTTGGTAAGCTTCACGGCACCGGAAAGAACGTTCGAGAACCGGTCGACGCTTCCGGCGTCGCTCATCAATTCCTTGCCGGTCTCCGCCTTGTGCCGTTTCGTCGACCTGGACAGGACGACAAGCTGATCGGGGGTGAGGGCGCCGCAAATGCCGCGATGCCGCGCTTCGCATGAAACGCAGAGAACAGGAATGCCCTTCGTATGAATGTCTTCGCGCACGATGGTACATCTATAGTGTTACCAGCCGGCAGCGGCAACGCATGGGCAAGGACTTTAGCGACGGCGCATATGCGCTATCGAAAGGACCCAGCTGCATAAATCCAGCTTATCATCATCCCCAGTTTTTGAAGACGTTACAGGGGCTTTCGCCGCCTGTAGCCTCGACGATGGTTCTTTGAAAATGCCAGGGATTTGGTGGATCGATGCAGACACATGCGCGGGTGGTGATTGTTGGCGGCGGGTGCGTCGGCGCGGGCATCCTTTACGGCCTGGCAAAGCGCGGCTGGACCGACGTCGCGCTGCTCGAACGCACGCAACTGACGGCCGGCTCGACCTGGCATGCGGCGGGCCTCGTCCCATCCTACGCCCGCAACATCAATATCGGCCGGATGATCAACAAGACCATCGAGATCTATGAAGGGCTGGAGGCCGAGACCGGGCAGCCTGTCGGATGGCACAAATGCGGCCAGCTGCGCATCGCCAATTCCAGGGACCGGCTCGACGAATACAAGAGCTATATGAGCGTCGCCGACGTTCAGGGCATGCGGGCGCATCTGCTGTCGCCGGCGGAGGCGAGGGCGCTGTGCCCGCTTCTCGACAACAAGCATATGCTCGGTGCGCTCTATCATCCCGATGACGGCCATATCGCGCCGGCCGACGTGACCCATGCCATGGCCAAGGGCGCGCGGGATCTGGGCGCCAAGATCTACCTGAACACGGAGGTCACCGGCTTTCAGCGGACCGCGGGCGGCGAATGGCGGGTCCAGACGAACAAAGGCGACATCACCTGCGAGCATGTGGTCTGCGCGACCGGCAATTACGCGCGCCAGACCGGCGCGCTGCTCGGCCTCGAGATCCCCGCCATCCCGATCCTGCACCAGTACTGGATCACCGAGCCGGTGCCGGAGGTCGTGGAGCGCAAAAAGCAGGGACGGGCGGAAATGCCGATCCTGCGCGACGAAGGTTTTGAGGGCTATCTGCGCGAGGAGGGCGACGGCTTCATGTTCGGGCCCTATGAGCGGACCGAACACCTCAAGCTATTTGCCGAGGATGGCGTTCCCGCCTGGTTCGGCGCCGACCTCGTCGAAGAGGATTTCGAGGCGGTGTCATGGAACTGGGAGCAGGCAACGCAACTTGTGCCGTCACTGGGACGCGCCGGCATCAAGGCCAATGTCCGCGGCCCCTTCCAGATGACGGCGGACGAGCTTCCGCTGATGGGCCCGGCCTGGGGCTTGCCCAATGTGTGGCTGGCCGAGGGCGTGCCGGGCGGCATCCTGTGGGGCGGCACGATCGGTTACTATCTGTCGGAGCGGATCGTCGAGGGCGGCAACAGCCTCGACACCTCGGACTTGGATCCTCGCCGCTTCGGCGACTACACCAACAAGGCCTGGACGCGCGAGAAAGTCCGCGAGGCCTGGGGCACGCATGCGGAGCAGAAATATCCCGGACAGGACATGCCTGCCGCCCGGCCGCAGAAGACAGCGCCATCCTATGCGCGGCTGAGCGAGTTGGGCGCGGTCTGGGGCGTGCTCAACGGCTGGGAGATGCCCAACTGGTTCGCGCCCAAGGGCGTCGAGACCAAGGACCAGTATAGCTGGCGCTGGACCGCCAAGGGCGTTTTCGTCGGCGAGGAAGTGCAGGCCGTGCGCAATGCCGTCGGCCTGGTCGAGATGACGCCGATGACCAAGTTCGAGGTCTCGGGACCAAACGCGGCCGCCTGGCTCGACGGGATCCTTGCCAACCGCCTGCCAGCAGTCGGCAGGGCTGTCCTGGCGCATCACCTCACCCCTGCGGGCGGGGTGCAGGCGGAATACATGGTGGCGCGCCTCACGGACGACGGCTTCTATCTCATCTCGACGCCGCGCGCGGAGCGCTGGAATTTCGACGATCTCTCAAAGCTGCTGCCCGCCGACGGCGGTGTCAGCCTGAAGAACGTCACCAATGAGCGCGGCTGCTTCACGGTCGTCGGGCCGAAGGCGCGAGATGTGCTGCAGGCGCTCACCGAGATCGACCTGTCGAACGCCGCCTTTCCTTGGTTCGGCGTGAAGACCGGCAGCGTGGCGCTTGCCAGCGACGTGCGGATGCTGCGCGTCAACTACGAAGGCGAGCTCGGATGGGAGCTCTATCATCCCATGGCCTACCAGCGGCAATTGCTCGATGCGATCCTGAGTGAGGGCGAGAAACACGGCATGCGGCTCGTCGGGCTGCATGCGCTGGAATCGCTGCGGCTGGAGAAATCCTACCGCGCCATGTACCGCGACATGAATCCCGAGCTCAACGCGCTGGAGAGCGGGCTAGAGCGGTTTATCCGCCTCGACAAGGGCGATTTCGTCGGCCGCGAGGCGGTGCTGAAATACAAGGATCGTAACGACCAGCGCCGATCGGTGACGCTCAGAATAGAGACCGACGGCGCCAGCACGCTTGCCAACGAGGGCCTCTACATCGACGGCGATCTCGTTGGGCGCATCACATCGGGCGGCTATGGCTATACGCTCGGGCATGATGTTGCGCTGGCGCTGTTGCCCGAGCGCCTCGGCAAGCCCGGCACCAAGCTCGACGTGGCGATCCTGGGCGAATGGAAGGTCGCCGAGGTGATCGCGGACTCGCCCTACGACCCCAACTCGGCCAGGGCGCGCAGTTGATCGGCAAGGGCTGAGCGAAGATGCGCATCGACCGGATCAACGTCTACACGGCGCAGTTGCCCGTCAAGGGCGGCGCCTACCGGATGGCCAGCGACGACGTAAAGTCGCTGGACAGTACCCTGGTCGAGATCGTGACGGATGACGGCCTGACCGGCTGGGGAGAGACCTGTCCGATCGGGCCGGTCTACCAGCCGCATCACGCGCTCGGCGCCCGCGCCGCGATCGCCGAAATTGCCCCAGGTCTGATCGGTGCGGAGATTGCCTCGATCAGGCTTCTGGCGAAGCGGATGGATGAGCGCCTGAACGGGCACGGCTACGCCAAGGCCGCGTTCGACATGGCCTTTCTCGACCTCCTCGGCCAGAAGCTCGGCGTGCCGGTGTCGACGCTTCTGGGCGGTGCGCTCACGGATCGCGTGCCGGCCTACTATTCGCTGATCGTCGGCCCGCCCGATGAAACGGCCAGGATCGCGGCCGACAAGGTGAGGGCAGGCTATCCGCGTCTGCAGGTCAAGATTTCCGGGCGTAATCTCGAAGAGGACGTGGCCACTGTCCACAAGGTCTGGGAAGCGGTCGGCTACAAGGCGCGCATCGCGGTGGACGGCAACAGAGGCCTGACGGCGGCCGCGGCAATCCACCTCGACAGGCTCTGCCAGGCGATCCCGTTCGTCCTCGAACAGCCCTGCAACACGATGGACGAGGTCGCGACGCTGAAGGGCCGCGTGACACATCCGGTCTATCTCGACGAGAGCACCGAGGACCAGAACGCGGTGCTGCGGGCGATCTCGCTGGGCATTGCGGATGGTTTCGGCTTCAAGGTTACCCGCCTTGGCGGCCTCACCAAGATGACGACCGTGCGCGACCTTTGCGCCATCCGCTCGCTGCCGCACAGCTGCGACGATGCCTGGGGAGGCGACATCATCGCGGCGGCCTGCGTCCATCTCGCGGCGACCGTCGAGCCGCGCCGCATGGAAGGCGCATGGATCGCCCAGGAGTATATCGATGGGCATTTCGACCCTGGCAATCCGGTCGTCATTCGCGAAGGGCATATCGCCGTGCCGCAGCGGCCGGGCCTCGGCGTGAAGCCCGAGCCCGGCATGTTCGGCCAGCCGATCGCCACATACGGAGCCTGACCAGGGGGCGGTTGCCGCTGCCGACATGGCTCGCATTCAGCCGATCTTGCTTGTTGACTCCGGTCTGTCTACCTTCTAGTAGGTAGACATCATCAACCAGCATTGGACAAACAAGCATGCCTTCTCAAAAAACCGACACCCTCGCTCAAGCTTCGAACACATGGCTCAAAAGTTATTATTTTGTGCGGTTCGCCGTCTCCGCGGCATGGGTCGCACTGGCCTTCACCGTCGCCAGGACCATGCCGCCGCTGGCCGCGATCATGCTGGTAGCGTATCCCGCCTGGGACGCCCTGGCGAACTTCCTCGATGCCCAGCGCACGGGCGGGCTGAGCCGCAACAAGTCACAGTTGCTGAACTTTGTCATCAGCGCGCTTACCACCCTGGCGGCCGCTGTCGCGCTCACCAGGAGCATGAACACAGTGCTCGCGGTCTATGGCGTCTGGGCCGTGCTGTCCGGCGTATTTCAACTGATTACCGCGGTGCGGCGCTGGAAGACCAATGGCGCGCAATGGGCGATGATCCTGAGCGGCGCCCAATCGGCGTTGGCGGGCCTCTTTTTCGTCAAGATGGCCGGGGGCATTGAAGATATCGGCATCACGAATGTCGCACCCTATGCCGCGTTTGGCGCATTCTACTTCCTGGTGTCGGCGGTATGGCTGACGGTCAGCGACATCCTTCGCAAGTCACCGCGAACCGCCAGCTAAGGTGCGCCCTTGAAGGAGCCGTTCGACATCCTGCCCTGCTTTTCCCACTGACCGGTCATGCGCCGTCTTCATGAGAGGCGGCGCATTTCCTGTCGAAAGGATTGGCGCGCCCTTGGCCCGCCAATCGGACAAATCTTGCAAGGGTCGGCAAAATTTCCTACCTCGACCTATTGGAAGGTAGACAATGAACATCGCACTCAGTGACACCGCGGGCAAGTTGGTTGGCGGAGCCGCCCAGCTCATCATGCGTGTTGGCTACAACGGCTTCAGCTATGCTGATCTGTCGGAGCGCTTTGGCATCCGCAAGGCCAGCATTCACCATCACTTTCCGTCGAAAGTCGATCTGGTGGTGGCCGTTGTCGAACAAGCGCGTGCCGGTATCCGGGCTCAGCTCGCGGCGCTGGACGAAGGCTCGCCGGTCGCGATGGATCAGCTGCGGTTCTACACCGGGTATTGGGAACGCTGTATCAAGGACCAGTCCGCTCCCTTTTGCCTGGCTGCCGTGCTGGCCGCCGAATTGCCGGGTCTACCCGAAGAGGTGGCGCTTTCCGTTCGCGGCCATTTCACCGATCTCGGCAGATGGCTGGAGCGGTTGTTCGAACTCGGTGTGGAGCAGGGGGCGGTGCGTCTCGAGGCATCCCCCGACGTCGAGGCACAAGCATTCATGGCGACCGTATACGGGGCCATGCTTGCGGCCCGGGCGTTTGATGATCCGGAACGCTTCGACGTGATTGTGGAAACGCTTTTTCGTCGCATCCGCGCGTGACGGCTGGCGCCAAGGGCTTCGAGCCGCTGGGCAGTCATGCGCCATTTCGTTGCCTGCAAGGCGCGCCGCGCCTCAAGCCGTACCGTTCTTGGCCGACTTCGCCAGTTCCTGTTCCAGGTCCACCAGTTCCTTGCCGCCGGCCATCAGGTTGAGCAGCTGGTCGCGGTTGATTTCGCCCTTGGCGTAGGTGCCGGTGCTCCGGCCACGCTTCAAGAGCGTGAAGCGGTCGCCCACGACATAGGCGTGATGGACGTTGTGGGAAATGAAGATGACGCCGATGCCGCGCGCCTTGGACTGCACGATGAGCTTCAGGACCACGGATGCCTGATGGACCCCCAGCGCCGATGTCGGCTCGTCGAGGATCAGCACCTTGGCGCCGAAATAGACGGCACGCGCAATGGCCAGGCATTGCCGTTCGCCGCCCGACAGCGTGCCGACGGGCTGTTCGGGATCGCGCAGCTGGATCCCCATGGCCGACATCTCGTCATAGGCCGTGCGGTTGGCGAAGTCGGAGTCGAACTGGCTGATCGGCCCGAACTTGCGCATCGGTTCGCGCCCGAGGAAGAAGTTGCGCGCCACGCTCATCAGCGGCACCAGCGCCAGGTCCTGGTAGACCGTTGCGATGCCGCTGTCGCGCGTATCGGCGGGCGAGGCGAACCGTGTCGGCTTGCCCTGGACGCGGATCTCGCCTTCGTCCGGCGTGTAGACGCCTGACAGCGTCTTGATCAGCGTCGACTTGCCGGCGCCATTGTCGCCGAGCAGGCAATGCACCTCGCCGGGGCAGACATCGAAGGACACGTCCTTGAGTGCCACGACCGAGCCGAAATATTTGCTGACCGATTTCAGTTCGACATAGGGCTCGGCCATCACCGGCTCCTCATGGCGCGGTTGCGCACATAGCTGTTGAACAGCACCGCGATGACCATCATGGCGCCCATGAACAGCTTGAACCAGTCCGTATCGATGCCGGTGTAGAAGATGCCCATCTGTACCACGCCGAAGATCAGGGCGCCGAACATGGCGCCGATGGCCGATCCATAGCCGCCGGTGAGCAGCGTGCCGCCGATGACGACGGCGATGATGGCCTCGAACTCCTTCTGCGTGCCGCGCAGCGTGTCGGCCGAGCCCGTGACCAGCACCTGGATCGCCGCGAACAGGGCCGCCGCGAGTGCCGTCATGACGAACAGCGTGATCTTGGTGCGCGCCACAGGCACGCCGAGATTGCGCGCGGCATTGGCTTCCCCGCCGGCGGCGAAGATCCAGTTGCCGAAGCGGCTGCGCGTCAAGAGCCAGGTGCAGGCCAGTGTCAGCACGATCCACCACACGATCGACACCGGAATGCCTGATATCGAGGGCAGGCCGTCGGCCCGCTTGCCGATCAGGCCGATGTCGGAAAGCCAGGCGATCAGACCGGAGAACACCTGTCCCGAGAACAGGCTGTTGAGCGGATCGTGCAACGCCAGCTCATGCACTCCGGAGACCTGGGTTCGGCCTGAGATGCCGCGCGTGAGGCCAAGCGTGAGGCCGCGCAGCATGAACAGGCTGCCGAGCGTCACGATGAAGGAGGGCAGGCCGGTCCTGACGACGGCGAGCCCGTTTAGCGCGCCGATGCCGCCGCAGACGGCGAAGGTGAACAGCAGCGAAAGCCAGATCGGCCAGCCCCAGAACACCGAAGGGATGGCGATGAGGATGCCGGCAAAGCCGATCATCGAGCCGACCGACAGGTCGAACTCGCCGGCGATCATCAGCAGGGCCACGGGTGCGGCGAGAATGCCAAGCTGGGCCGAGACTTCGAGGAAGTTGACGATGCCCTTGGCACTGAAAAGTCCCGAGCTTCCCGCCGTGACGGCGAAGAACACGAAGACCAGCACGGTACCGGCCGCCGCGCCAAGTTCCGGCCTGCTCAACAGGCGGCTCAGGCGTGACACGGACCGGACCCGCTCGTCGCGAATCTCTGAAACCATGACTGCTTTACCTCAAGAATGCGACGGCCGGAGCGAAGCCCCGGCCGCCAGTGTCAGCGCTTGCCGAGTTTCGACAGCTCGATAACCGAGGCGGCGGTGTCCTTGGTGACGAAGCCGGGGCCGGTCGGATAGTCGGCGATCGGCATGATCTTGTACTTCTTCCAGAGGTCGAACATCGCGACCGGGATATAGCCCATGGCATATTGCTGGGCGTCGATGCCCCATTCCATCTTGCCGGCGACGACGGCCTGCAGGATCGTGGGCGAGAGATCGAACGTGCCGGTCTTCACCTTGCCCGAGAGGCCCATTTCATCAAGGGCGGCCAGTGTCGGTTCGGCACCGCTGGCGCCGACGGCGAGGATAAACTGTGTGTCGGCATGAGCGGTCATGTAGGCGATCACGCGGTTCTTCATTTCGGTCGGGTCGATGACGCCGTTCATCACCGGAACGTCGACGCCCAGACCCTTGGCAAAGCCGGCGCAGCGATCGTCAAGGCTCGAATTGCCGACCTCG
This sequence comes from Mesorhizobium sp. 113-3-9, assembly GCF_016756515.1. NCBI lineage: Bacteria > Pseudomonadati > Pseudomonadota > Alphaproteobacteria > Hyphomicrobiales > Phyllobacteriaceae > Mesorhizobium > Mesorhizobium sp. 113-3-9. The sequence continues at coordinate 2,700,493 of NZ_AP023246.1, forward strand.
TGGTTGGCGCAGACCGCCTTGGTGAGGCCGAGCGCCTTGATGCGCTCGCCGGCCATGACGCCCGCCTGGAATTCATCCTGCCCCATGAACAGCAAGCCGCCAAGGTCATGGGTCAGCTTCGAGCCGCCGGAATCGATGACGATCACCGGGATGCCGGCGGCGACCGCGTTCTTGACCGGCGTCGAAAGGGCGGCCGCATCGGGGATCGAGACAACCATGCCGTCAGGCTTCGAGGCCGTGATGGCGTCGATCATCTGCGCCATCTTGGCCATGTCGAAGGTTTCAGGCGCCAGGTATTCGGCCTTGACGCCCAGGGTCTTGGCGGCATCGTCCATGCCGTTCTTGACCACCGACCAGTAGGGATCGCCGCTCTGGCCATGGGTGACGAACACCACGCGCGTCTCGTCGGCGGCCGCTAGGGTCGTGGCCGCCGCCATCATCGTGAAGCCGGCCATCAGGCCGAGCGCAGGCTTTATTAATTTCGCAAGCGAAAACATAGAACCTCCTGTTTGTTTTCCGCCGCCGCAATTACGGTCGACGGTTCCAGTTGCCCCTTTATTCCAGTTCCATTCCTCAGCACTGGTTCCCTGGGGGCCGCACGCGGCCCCAATCATTCGATGACGGTAAATCCGGCTCCCTTCGCCATGCGCGACAGGTTCTGGAAGCCCATTGTCGCATAAGTCAGCGGATTGGCCTTGCTGGGATCCTGCTCAGCCTCGACGACCAGCCAGCCGCTGTAATCATTGTCGGCCAGCACGCGCAAAATGGCGGGATAGTCGATGAAGCCGTCGCCGGGAACGGTGAAGATCCCTTCCATGACCGCATCCATGAAACTCATGTCCTCGGCGCGGGCTCGATCAAGCACGGGTTTGCGTGCGTCCTTGCAATGCACATGCACGATGCGTTTGACATGGGCCTTGACCAGGGCCAGCGGGTCGCCGCCCGAAAAGATGGAATGGCCGGTGTCGTAGAGCAGGCCGACCGCTTGCCCGGTGTGGCGCATCAACAGGCCGACCTCGGCATCGGTCTCGACGATGGTTCCCATGTGGTGGTGAAAGGCCATGCGCACGCCGAAATCCGACATTCTTTCAGCAAGTACAGTCAGCTTGCGGCCATAGGCCGGCCATTCGTCCGGGCTGAGCGCAGGGCGCTGCGAGATCGGCCCCCAGATGGCGTTGTGGCGCCCGCGCGAGGTGTCGGCATAGACGACATGGGTGGCGCCCATGTCCTTCAAAAGCTGGAGATGCGGCGTGATGGCATCCATCTCCGCGCCGACATCCTTCTCGTCGCAGCGGCCATCATACCAGCCGGAAATCACCGCAAGGCCATGGCGCTGCATGATCGGCTTCAGATCGGCCGACTGGCGCGGAAACTTCCCGCCAAGCTCGGTGCCGGAATAGCCGGCCTGCCTGGTTTCGGCGAGACACACTTCCAGCGGCGTGTCGCCGCCGAGTTCCGGCACGTCGTCATTGGTCCAGGTGATCGGATTGATGCCGATGCGAACCTTCACGGGCGAACTCCTGATTGCTTCGACTGGGCAAGGTGATGGCGGGCGAGGCCGGCCAGCAGCGTCATGTCGCGGCGGGCATGCTCGGCGGTGTTGCGCACGGGCGTGCCTTCGACGATCGCAGACCAGAAGCCTTTCAACTCCTCGACGAACGCCTCCTGGTAGCCGCTGCGGATGTCCGCGCTGGAAAGCGTATGCCCGCTGCCGGTGCGAACCGTCAGCCGCGTCGGCTGGTGGTTGAGATAGGGCGAGGGGAATTCCAATTCGAGCGAGGCGTCGTCGAAGTAGAGCGTGATGCGCTCGCGATAATCGGGCAGCCTCGGAACGGCGACATGCGCCATGGTCCACAGCGCCTGGCCGTCGAGCAGCCGGACAGTGCCCTGGCCGCCTTCGCCTCTGGCGAAAAGCGAGGCGCCGACAATTTCGCCGTCGGCGACGCCGAGCGCATCGAGCAGCCCATGGACGGCGTTCACGTCATGGACGATCGAGGAACAATAGGCGCCGACAAAGCCGCGAAAGGCGTCGGGATCACTGATGCCGGGCACCGCGCGGTCCACCTGCTCACGCTGCCTGGCTTCGGTCGAGGCAACCAACCCCTCCGCGACGTCGTCACCCCGGCAAGTGGAGGTGTGCCGGATGAAGGGCCAGGCGTCGGGATCGTTGACCTCGACCGAAATGTAGCGAAGCGTCCGCGCCGTGCCCGGCAGCATTTTCAGCGCCGCCTCGTAGCTCGGGTCGAAACGCTTCATGTAGCCGACTTGGAGCACCTTTCCGGCGCGATCCCTGGCGGCGATCAATTCGTCGATGTCCGCGGCGCTGTAGCAAAGCGGCTTTTCGCAGAAGACATGCAGCCCCCGGGCGAAGGCGGCGAGACTCTGTTCGCGGTGCAGCGCGTCCGGCGAGGCGATGACCACGGCATCGAGCGGCATCGCGAGAAGCGCGTCGAGATCAGGGAATGTCTCGAGGCCGAATTCCTCGCCGACGAAGGCACGGACCTTGCGCGACGGATCGTAGACGCCAACGATCTTGAACTGCCGGTGCAGCTTGAGCAGGTTCGGTATGTGCTCGACCTGGGCGACACCGCCCGCCCCGATCACTCCCACTTTCATGCACTGCATCGGCCAGCCCCATCTGAATCCGAACGCTTTTTTTCTTGAGCCTAGGACGCCTTTGGTTCCATTGTTAGAACCAGATTCCATTGATTTTTGGGAACCAGATGAAGACCAGTTTTCCCATCGACGGCATTGCGCTCGATCGCGACAGTCCCACAAATCTGCACCGGCAGCTCTATGTCCAGTTGCGCGGACTGATCGAACGGCGTGTGCTGCCGAGCGGCCACGCGCTGCCCTCGACACGGGTCATGGCGCGGGACCTGAATGTGGGGCGCAACACGGTGATTGCCGCTTGCGACCAGCTCGCGCTGGAGGGCTACCTGGCCATACGGCCACGCAGGCCCTCGGTGGTCATGGACCTGCCGACCCGTTCAGTGGCGGCGGAACATGTGTCCGTCGAGGATGCCAATCCGTTATCGTTGCGCGGGCAGACGATGCTCGCCCAACCCTATCATCATGGCCGGCCGGGAATGCTCGCCTTTCATCCCGGCATGCCGGATCCGGACAATTTTCCGTTCAACACCTGGTCGAAACTGCTCAGCCGCCGCGCCAAATTCGCGCATATCGATCTTTTCGGCACCTATCACGTCAAAGGCTATCCGCCGCTTTGCGAGGCGATAGCACGCTACCTTACCGCCTCGCGGGGCGTGAAGTGCACCGCCGAGCAGATCGTGGTGACCAATGGCGCCCAGTCGGCTTTCGATCTGCTGGCCCGGTTGCTGATCGATGAGGGCGACACGGTATGGATGGAGGAGCCGGGATATTATGGCGCCGGTTCGGCCTTTGTCTCGGCCGGGGCGAAACTGGCGCCGCTGCGCGTCAGCAATGCAGGCTGGAACCTCGATCCACCGCCTGTCATTCCGCGCATGATTTTCGTGACACCCTCATGCCATCACCCGCTCGGCATGACCATGCCGATGGAACAGCGGCTCAATCTGCTGCACATGGCCGAGACCTGGCGCTCGTGGATCATCGAGGACGACTATGACGGCGAGTACCGGTTTCAGGGACAGCCTATCCCGGCGCTGCAAGGCATCGGCGCGTCAAACCGCGTGGTGTATGTCGGGACCTTCGCCAAGATCCTCTTCCCGGCCATGCGCCTCGGCTTCATGGTGGCGCCCAAGGCGATCGATCACACGATCGTCTCGGCGCTCAGCGTCAGCGGCCAGTTCGCCCCCTTGCTAACCCAGGCCGCGCTCGCGGATTTCATGAATGAGGGGCATTTCACCCGTCATCTCAGGCGCATGCGGCGCCTCTACGCGGAGAGGCGGCAGTTCTTCCTGGAAAGCGCGCAAAGGCATCTCGGGGAATGGCTGGATTTCCACACGACCGAATCCGGCATCCAGGTCGTCGGGATTTTCCGCGGAAGATGCAGCGACAGGGCGGTTGCCGAGGCAGCCCTCCAGCAAGGCATCAACGTCTCGGCGCTGTCGATCCAGTACCGTCATGGCACGGAGCAGAACGGTCTTGTCATGGGCTTCGCGGCGGCCGATGCGCAGACCACCGAAAAGACGATGCAGAAGTTTCGCGCGGTGCTGCAAAGTTATTTTTCGCGAATGAACAATCCGGGTTAAGCCACTGGGATTATTCGATTTTTCAAGATGGAATCGTGCTGTTGGGCGATGCTAGCCCGGATTTGCCATCCGTGCCCGACAGCGCACCTCGTCGATCGGCCTGCCAAGCGCGGCAAAGCGCGAGGCCGCTTCTTCAAATGCCGCCACGGCCCTGGTTTCGTTACGCTCGGCCCGGCGCTGCACGCCGCGCGCTTCCCAGACGGCAGCCACCCAGGGGCCGCCGTTCCACATGCCGGCGACCCGCTCAGCCTCGTCGAGCCGGCGGTTGACCTGTTCGATCTCGCCAGCCTCGGCCAGGGCCATCGCGGCCGCGGTGCGAAACGTCATCGAGCAAGGCTGGCAATTGCAGCCCGATGACAGCATGCGGTCACCTTCCCGAATGGTCTCGGCGATCCTCTGGGAGGTGGCGGCGGCGCGAACCTCGAGCCCTTTCAGGCTGATCAGCAGGTGCGGCGCCAGCCAGGAAGAATGGGCAAGGGTGGTGGCGCGGTGGATCAACCGGCCCGCCTGCCATTTCTGGCGGCGGGCAAGCGCGAGTTCCGTCAGGCGCTGGAGCGCCAGTACTCGGCCGGCCACGGCTCCCACCTGCGCGTAGAGTCTTTCGGCCTCCGTCAACATGCGTTCGGCCTCGGCCAACTGGCCCGAGAAGAGCGCTGCTTCGCCCAGCACGAGCGAGGCGAGGCCGCGCCCGGCGACCGAGCCGGCGCCCTCGGCCACCGACAGGAGTTCTCGGGCGGAGGCGGCGATGTCGTGGTGGCCCTTGGCACTGCAGAGGCAGAATTCGGCCAGGCACAGATGCCCGTCAAAAACGTTGGAGACGAAGGCTGGCTTGGAGCGGACCCATTCGATGAACTCCGCCCTGAACAGTTCGCGCCACTGGCCCTGCATGTGGGCCACTAGGCCGATCAGGGCGCTGGCCTCGCCAACCTCGCGGGCCAACCCCGCGCCCATGGCCAGTTCGCGGGTTTCCCGGCCAACCTGGCCGGCCCTGGCGAAGTCGCCGCTTTGCAGGTGCAGCAGGCCCCAGGCCAGCGAGGCGCGGATGCGGTCGCTCAGGCCGACAGGGTCGATAGAGGGCACGGCAAGCGCCTTTTCGTAGAGCTTCACAGTCTGCGCGCCGGGGCCGACGCCGAGGTCGATCCGCAGGCACTCGCTCAGCTGATTGAACAGCCTGATCGCTTCGGCCCGGTTGCCGGCGTCGAGCGCCGCCTGCATCAGGGCGCATTGCGCCTGCTCGTCGGCCGGGTCCAGCCCGATCAGGCGCTGCCAGAGCTTGCCGGCCCGCAGCACCTCGGCATAGCGCTGACGCAGGGCCTGGCGGGGCGTTTCGAACCAGTCGACATAGGGATCGTCCGGCAGCAGGTCTCCCAAATAGAGATCGGCGGCAGCTTCGCAGGCGGCGGGATCTTCGCCGCGCAAGGCAAGCCTGGCGGCGGCCTCGAATGCATCGACATCGATTTCGAGATCGCCAGCGGGGGCGAGCGCGATGACATCGGCCGTCTGCTCGATGAGGTCATTGGCGCCAAGCGCGCGGCGGGCAAAATGGATGGCCTTGCGCAGGTTGGCACCCGCGGCCTCGGGATCGAGATCCGGCCAGAACGCCTCCATCACCTGTTCGCGGTGAATGCGGTGGGAGCGGGTGACGGCCAGCAGCTTCACCAGTGCCGCGCCACGGTCCCGCCGCCACGCCGTGGCCGGGATGAGCTGATCGCCCAGACTGACGCTGAAGCCGCCAAGCAATTGAATTCGGACACGCAATCGAAAGCCCCTTCCAGGATGCGAGGCCCGCACGCCCGAAATCGGCCGTCACAAGCACCTGTGGGGCGGGGAACGCTGGCGGAACATAGGTTGCCTAAGCTGCACCCGTAGTCAATTCCGACCACTCACAGGAGGATCAAATGTCTCTTCGTATCGCCGACACCGCGCCCGATTTCACCGCCGAGACCACACAGGGCCCGATCAACTTCCACGAATGGCTGGGTACATCCTGGGGAATCCTGTTTTCCCATCCCAAGGACTTTACCCCGGTCTGCACGACCGAACTCGGTTACATGGCCAAGCTGAAGCCCGAGTTCGACAAGCGTGGCGTCAAGATCATCGGGCTCTCCGTCGATCCGGTCGAACGTCATTCCGGATGGGCTGATGACATTGCCGAGACCCAGGGGCACGCGCCGAATTTCCCGATGATAGGCGACCCGATGCTGGCCGTTGCCAAGCTCTACGACATGCTGCCCGCCACGGCCGGCGACAGCGCCGAAGGGCGTACGGCGGCCGATAACCAGACGGTGCGCCATGTCTACGTCATTGGGCCCGACAAGAAGATCAAGCTGATGATCGCCTATCCGATGACCACCGGGCGAAACTTCGACGAGATCCTGCGTGTGGTCGACTCCATGCAACTGACCGCCAAGCATCGCGTCGCCACGCCGGTGAACTGGCGGCAGGGCGACGACGTGATCATCGCGGGTTCGGTTTCGAACGATGAAGCCAAGGTGCTCTATCCCGAAGGCTGGAAGCAACCCAAGCCATATATCCGTATCGTCCCGCAGCCTCGCGGCAACGCCTGAGCCTTGCTCGAGGCCCAGGCAACAGGAGGTTACCCATGAAAACCCGTATCCTTATCCTTGGCGCCGGTTTCGGCGGGCTCGAGCTCAGCACGTCCTTGTCCGAAGCTTTGGGTGACAGCATTGCTGTCACCCTGATCGACAAGTCGGATTCCTTCGTGTTCGGCTTTGCCAAGCTTGATCTGATGTTCGGCCGCGCAACCGAAGCGGCCGTGCGGCTGCCTTACGCCGACTATGCCAAGGCCGGCGTCACGTTGAAGCGCGAGACCGTCACCGCCATCGACCCGGAACGGCGGCGCGTGACGACGGACAAAGGCGTGCACGAGGCGGACATATTGGTGATCGCTCTCGGCGCCGACTATGACGTCTCGGCCACACCCGGCATCACGCTCGGCCGCAACGAATTCTACTCGGTTCCGGGCGCCGCCCACATGGCCGAGGTGCTGCCCGGTTTCACCCACGGCCATGCCGTGATCGGTGTTTGCGGCGCGCCTTACAAATGCCCGCCCGCGCCCAGCGAATGCGCCTTGATGCTGCATGACTACCTGACCGAGAGGGGCGTCCGGGGCGACTGCCAGATCACCTATGTGAACTCGATGTCGAGCCCGGTGCCGCCTTCTCCCGAAACGTCAAAGGCGCTTCTGGCCGCCTTCGCCGATCGCGGCATCACCTTCATCCCCAGCACCCGCGTGGTTTCCGTGGACGAGGGCCGCAAGGTTGTGGCGCTCGACAATGGCGGCGAACTGCCCTGCGATCTGTTCCTGGGCGTGCCCCGGAACCGCGCGCCCGATGTCGTCGTCGAGGCCGGCATCACCGAGGGCGGCTGGGTCACCATCGATCCGCGCACACTCGAAACCCGCTTTCCCGGCGTCTACGCTTTGGGGGATCTGGCCAATACGGGCGCGCCGAAGGCGGGGGTCTTCGCCGAGGGCGCCGCGCGCACCGTTGCGGCGAACCTGATCGCCAGGCTCCGCCATGAGGAACCGACGGCGAGGAACCCGGGCGCGGGATCCTGCTACATCGAGTTCGGTGCCAACCGGATCGCCAGGGTGGATGTGGATTTCTTCTCTGGTCCAAAACCCACCGGTGCTTTCTACGAACCATCGGAGGCCTTGCGGGTCGACAAGGTAAATTTCGGCTCCAGCCGCAAGGCCCGCTGGTTCGGGCATTGACCTTGGACAAAGGCGGGGACCGACCAAGGCGGATGCCGATGACTTGTCACCTCCGCCCGTCCCGTTGCTTCAGGCCATCTGCACTTCCCGTCGCGGCAGCGGCGGGAAGGCGATTGCTATGCCCGCCGCTCCGAGCCCGATCAGGGCCGAGCCGATGAACAGCCAGTGATAGCTGGCGTAGGCGTCGAATATCATGCCGCCGGCCAACGGTCCCAAGGCCATGCCGAGGCTGGACAGCATGGTGGCGGCGCCGAATACGGTGCCGAGGATGCGCTGGCCGAAATATTCGCGCGCCAGCACGGCATAGAGCGGCATGACGCCGCCATAGGTGGCGCCGAAGATGACGGCAAGCATATAGAACTGGTCGAGCTGGCTGATCGAGAGATAGGCGGCGATGACGATCGCCTGGATCGCGAGGCCGGCGACCAGCACCGGCTTGACGCCGAGCCGGTCGGCCAGCACGCCGTAGAGAAGCCTGCCACCCAGGCCGGCGAGACCCTCGACGCTGTAGATCGTGACCGCCGCCATGGGCGCGACGCCGCACAGCATGGCATAGCTCACCATATGGAAGATCGGGCCGGAATGGGCCGCGCAGCAGGCGAAAAAGGTCAGCCCGAGCACGATGAACTGCGGCGAGCGCAATGCCTGGCCGACGCTCATGCCCGCACCCTCGGCGGCGGGCGTGGAACCCGTATCGGCAACAGCGGGCTTGGGCGGCTGGCGCACCAACAGCACCGCCGGCAACAGCAGCACCCAGGCCATGATGCCGATGTCGAACATGGCGGCGCGCCATTCATAGGCCGAGATGAGCCAGCGGGCGAAGGGCGAGATCGTCATCGGGGCAACCCCCATGCCGGCCGAGACCAGCGAAACCGCGAGGCCGCGGTGGGTATCGAACCAGCCCGTGGTCAGCGCGATCATCGGCGCGAAGAAGGCGCTGGCCGCAAGTCCGACGAGGACACCGTAGGTGATCTGGAAGGTCAGGAGCGAGCCGGCGCGGCTGGCCAGCACCAGCGCCAGCCCGAGCAGCACGGCACCGATCGTCACGACGAGGCGGGCGCCGAAGCGGTCCGAAATGGCACCCCAGGCGAAGCCGCCAAGGCCCATGACCAGGAAATTGAGCGTCATGGCGCTCGAAATGCCGGCGCGCGACCACTGTGTGTCGAGTGCCATCGGTTCAAGAAAAATCGCCAGCGAAAACATCGTGCCGATGGCGACACAGGACATCAGCGCGCCTGCCGCGACGATGACCCAACGATAGGAAAGGTTCATGCAAATCTCCCATGCCAGAGCGCAGCGCCGAGCGCTGCTTGCGTCCGAAGGACGCTTCCGTCGGGGCCGATCCTACAATCTGGTTGCATTTTTTATCCAGTTTGGAATCGCGCTGTTTCCAGGCGCCCCTGCGCCTTGCGGGCACCCGTCAGATCGGCAGTTCCAGCGTGTATTTGATCGTCTGGCTGGGGACGTCGGTCTTGACGTTCTGGACGCCCTTGATGCGGCTCAGATGCTCCGACTGGAAGCGGCGGTAGTCGTCGATGCTGGCCGCCACGATGCGCACCATGGCATCGCAGTCACCCAGCATCAGATAGCATTCCATGACCTGGGGCAGTTTGGCCACTTCGGTGGCGAAATGCTCGATCGTGTCTTCGTCCTGCGCCTTCAGCCAGATGCGGGTGAAGAAGGTGAGGCCCTTGCCGATGCTGGCCGGGTTGAGCACGGCGACATAGCGGTCGATTACGCCGGCTTCCTCCAGCAGCTTGACGCGCCGCAGGCAAGGCGAGGGCGACAGGCCGACCTCGTTGGCCAGATCGTTGTTGGCCATGCGGCCGTCGCGCTGCAGCGCGCGCAGGATCCGTTTGTCGATGTCGTCGAGCTTCATGGCTCAAAATTCCATTTTATCGACTATGCGTGACATCAGATGCCAAAATTTAACGACTTACAACAATCTTCGCAACCAAATTGCGGAGAAGTGTGGGTATATTTGCCGCCGGTATCACGAGAGTTCAAACGCAGGGAAGCGGCGGCCGCGAGGCCGGCCGATGGCAAGCCATGAGCATTTCACAAGCAGTCGAAGCGGCGGGCGATGGCTCGGGGTCGGAGTTCCGCCGAGGCGTGGCGTCCTGCGCGCCGGTGCTGTTCGGCACCATTCCCTATGCTCTTGTGCTTGGCGCCCAGGCGACCCAGAAAGGACTGAGCCCGGTCGAATTGTCCATGATGACGGGGCTGAATTTCGCCGGCGGCTCGGAATTCGCGGCGATCCAGTTGTGGACGTCGCCGCCGCATATCCTGCTCATCGTCGCCATCACCTTCCTGGTCAACAGCCGGCATTTGCTGATGGGCGCGGCCCTGGCACCGTTCCTGCGCGACCTGCCGCGAAGCAAGGTGTTTCCGGCGCTGTTCTTCCTGTGCGACGAAAGCTGGGCGCTGGGCCTAGCCGACGCCAAACGGCGTGCCGCGGCGGGCATCACGCCGGCCTTCAGCTCCCGCTACTACATGGGCGCGGCCCTGGCGATGTATCTGACCTGGGTGGCCTTCACCACGCTGGGCGCCTTGCTCGGCCCGATGCTCGGCCATGTCGAGACCTATGGTTTCGACATGGCGTTTCCGGCCGTCTTCCTGGTGCTGATGCGCGGCATGTGGAAAAGTGTTTCGGCGGCGCGGCCCTGGCTGGTCAGCCTGATCGTTGCCGCCCTTGTCTATCTCTTCGTTCCCGGCGCCTGGTATGTCGCGGCGGGCGCGGTGTCGGGGCTGCTTGCTGCCTGGCTGATGGCAGGTGACGCATGATCGACATGGCAACCCTGCTCACCATCGTGCTGATGGCCGGCGTCACATATCTCACGCGGATCGGCGGCTATGTCGTGCTGCGCAACCGGGTGCTCAGCGCGCGCGCCACGGCGGTGATGGAGGCGGCACCGGGCTGCGTGCTGATCTCGGTCATCGCGCCGGCCTTCGTGTCGCGGAACCCGGCCGACCTTCTGGCGCTGGCGATCACCTTCGTCGCCGCGACGCGGTTGTCCATGCTGCCGACCGTGTTGATCGGGGTCGCTTCGGCGGGTCTGCTGCGGCATTTCATAGGCTAAACCCCCGGCAGCCAGGCCAGCGCCCGCGTTCACTGAATAGTGGATGTGATGCGCCGACCCTTGGTGTTGAACAGATGCAATTGGGTCAGGTCCGGCGCCAGGAAAACCTGCTGGCCAGGCATTACGGGAATCCGCTCGCGCAACAGCGCGCTCAGCGTGTTGTTGCCGGCCCTGGCCATGACCAGCGTTTCGGAGCCGGTCGGCTCGACCACTTCGACCACGGCCGGCACGCCGCTGTCGGCGAGCCGGAGATGTTCGGGGCGGATGCCCCAGGCAGAAGCGCTTTCGCCCTGTTCGGGCGCCGGCAAGGGAAACACGGTGCCGTCGCTGGCCGTGAAGCCGTCCGCGGTCGTGCGGCCCTGCAGGATGTTCATCGACGGCGAGCCGATGAACTGGGCAACGAACAGATTGGCCGGCCGGTCATACAGATCGAGCGGGGCGCCGACCTGTTCGACGATGCCGCCATTCATGACGACGATCTTGTCGGCCATGGTCATGGCCTCGACCTGGTCGTGGGTGACATAGACGATGGTGGTTCCCAGGCGCTGGTGCAGCGCCTTGATTTCGGTGCGCATCTGCACACGCAGCTTGGCGTCGAGGTTGGAGAGCGGCTCGTCGAACAGGAAGACCTTGGGATCACGCACGATGGCGCGGCCCATGGCGACACGCTGGCGCTGGCCGCCGGAGAGCTGGCGCGGGTAGCGGTCCAGCAGATCCTGTAGCCCGAGGATCGTCGCGGCGCGCGTGATCTTGGCGTCGGTCTCGCTCTTGTCGGTCTTCTTCAGGGTCAGCGCGAAAGCCATGTTCTCGCGCACCGTCATATGTGGATAGAGCGCGTAGTTCTGGAACACCATGGCGATGTCGCGCGACTTCGGCGCGACGTCGTTGATGACCTTGCCGTCGAGCGCGATCTCGCCGGCGCTGATGTCCTCCAGCCCGGCGATCATCCTGAGCAAGGTCGACTTGCCGCAGCCGGACGGGCCGACAAGGATGACGAATTCGCCCGACGCGATGTCGACCGACACGCCGTGGATAACCCGCGCCTTGCCATAGGCCTTCTCGACATCGGATATGGTGACCGCACTCATATGTTGTTCCTCAGAAAGAGACCTTGTCGCCGCCCTTGAGCTGCAAGATCTGCCGCGCCTCGTCAGGGGTGGCCACCGAGGCGCCGAGCCCCTCGATGATCTGGCGCACCTTCTTCACCTGCTCGGCGTTGGATTTCGCCAGTTGGCCCTTGCCGATCCACAGCGAGTCCTCCAGGCCGACGCGCACATTGCCGCCGAGCGCAATCGCCTGGGTGGCGATCGGCAACTGGCTGCGTCCGGCGCCCAGCACCGACCATCGGTAGTCCTGGCCGAACAGGCGGTCGGCGGTGCGCTTCATATGCGCGACATCCTCCGGATGGGTGCCGATGCCGCCCAATATGCCGAACACGCTCTGGACGAAGAACGGCGCCTTGACCAGGCCGTGCTCGACGAAATGGGCCAGCGTGTAGAGATGGCCGATGTCGTAACACTCGATTTCAAAGCGCGTGCCGTTTTCCGCGCAGGTGCGCAGGATGTGTTCGATGTCGCCAAAGGTGTTGCGGAAGATGCGGTCGCGCGAGCCTTCGAGATAGGGCCGTTCCCAGTCGTGCTCGAAGGTCTTGAAGCGTTCGAGCATGGGATAGAGGCCGAAATTCATCGAGCCCATGTTGAGCGAGGCAACTTCCGGCGCAAAGGTCGCCGCCGGTTTGACCCGCTCCTCGACGCTCATCGTCGCGGCGCCGCCGGTGGTGATGTTGACCACGCAATTGGAGCGCTGCTTGATCACTTTCAGGAAGGGCGCGAAGGCCTCGGTCGACTGGTCGGGCCGGCCATCGGCAGGATTGCGCGCATGCAGGTGGACGATGGCCGCACCGGCCTCGGCCGCCCCGATCGCGGCGTCGGCGATCTCTTGCGCGCTCACCGGCAGATGCGGCGACATGGACGGCGTGTGGATCGAGCCGGTAACCGCGCAGGTGATGATGATCTTGTTCTGGTTCGCCACTTGAAAGGATCCTCGTTTGTTTGACCGCGCCTATTTCACCGCGCCCTGGGTGATGCCCGAGATGAACTGCTTCGACAGCACGATGTAGAGCAGCGTGATCGGCAGTGCCGCCAATGTCAGCCCGGTGAACAGCACGCCCCAGTCAGTGGTGAACTCGCCGACGAAGACGGTGAGGCCCTGCGGCAGCGTCTTGAGATTGTCCGAGGTGATCAGCACCAGCGGGAAGAAGAAGTCGTTCCAGATCGGAACCGCGTTCTGGATCGCGACGATGACCAGTGCCGGGCGCGCCAGCGGCAGCATGATGGAACGCATGATGCGGAATTCGCTGGCGCCGTCCATGCGCGCGGACTCTTCCAGTTCGCGCGGCAAGGTCCTGAGGAAGCCGGTCATGATGAACACCGCCGAGGGAATGCCCATGGCGACATAGACCAGCACCAGGCCGGCATAGCTGTCGACGAGGCCAAGCGAATCCAGCTGGATGAACAGTGGAATGATCGCCAGCTTCAGCGGCACGGTCATGCCGCTCAGGAAGAACATCAGCACCAGCGCGCTCAGCCGGAACTGGTAGCGGGCGATCGCATAGGCGGCCATGGTGCTGAACAGCAGGATCAGCGCCACCGCGGCCGCCGTGATGCCGACGGAATTGGCGAGGTAGCGCACGAAATTGGTTTCGCTCCACACCCGCTCGGCATTGGCCAGCGAGAAGTGCGCCGGCAAAGCGAAGGGCGAGCTGAAGATCTCGGCATTGGTCTTGAAGGACGACATCACCATGATGAACAGCGGATAGATCATGATGACGGCGTTGATCGCCAGCATCAGCTGGATGGCGCCGTTCTTCAACAGCTCGCCGGGTTCCCTGGTGCCGACCGCTGTGCTCACAGTTCGATCTCACGACGGCGCAGGTAGCGAAGCGCGATTGCGGTGACGCCGGCAACGATGATGAACATCATCACCGCCAGCGCGCTGCCCTGGCCGAAATCCTGGATGCCTGTCGTCGTCGAGCCGAAGGCGGTGCGGTAGAAATAGAGGCCGAGCACGTCCGTCGCGCCGCCGGGCGAACCGGTGAGGCCGGCCATGACATAGGGGATCTCGAACCAGTTGAAGCTGCCGATGAAGGTCAGGATGGTGACGATGGTGACGCTCGGCGCGATCAGCGGCCAGATGATCCGGGTCATCAGCACATAGTCGCCGGCGCCGTCGAGGCGGGCGGCCTCGATCACTTCCTTGCTGATGCGCTGCATGCCGGCGAGCAGCACCAGTGTCGGGAAGCCGAGCCAGTGCCAGATGTTAGCGAACAGGACGCTGCCCAGCGCCGTCGATTCATTGCCGAGCCAGGGGACGGCGCCGATGCCGACAAGCGCCAGCGTCTGGTTCACCAGACCGAACAGCGGATGCAGGAACAGCTTCCACAGGAAGCCGACGATGACCGCCGACAGCACGACCGGAAGAAAGACGATGACCTGGTGGATGCGGTGACCGGGCAGCGCCTTCAGCAGCGAATAGGCGAGCAGGAAGGCGGTGCCGTTCTCGAACACCATCAGCGCCACGAAAACGATGATGTTGTGCTTCAGCGCATTGTAGGTCCAGCCGCTATAAGGCTGTTCAAACAGGACCTTGCGGAAGTTTTCAAAGCCGATGAATCCGGTCGGCTGCAAGCCGTTGAATTCATAGAAGGCAAGGCGGAAGGCCGAGAGCAGAGGCCACAGCACGAACAGTACCATGACCACCAGGGCCGGTGTCAGCAGGGACGCGATCCAGAGTGACCGGCGCCACGGAAAGGCTTTTGTGGTGTGGCGCCGGCCGATGTTCATGTCACTTGCCCTGGAAAGGCTTGTACCATTTGGCGAGGCCATCGGTCAGGTCGGCGGCCAGCTGGTCCGGGGTGATCGAACCCGACATCATCTTGGTGATGTCGCCCTGCAGCAGTTCCGATCCCGTCGGCTTCTCGAAACGGAAGTAGACGACATTGATATGCGGCATGGCGGTTTCGTTCAACTTGGCGACGTGGGCGAGCAGCTCGTCCTTGATGACGACGCCCTTGATGGGCGAGATGTTGCCGAGAAGGGCGGAGAACTTGTCGCCGAACTCCTTGGTGCCCATCCAGTTGACCAGCTTGAGCGCCGCCTCCTTGTTGGCCGACTTGGCGTTGACCGCATAGCCGCCATCGAAGAACTTGGTCACCTGCGGCGTATCGCCGGCCTTGGCCATGGGCGGGGCGACGAAGTCCATGTTGATGGCCGGGTTCTGGCTCCTGTAGGTGGCGATGTCGAAGCTGCCGCCGGCCAGCATCGCCGCCTTGCCGCTGATGAACAGCTGGCCCGCGGTGTCGTAGTCGATGCCTTCGAAACCGGGAGGCATGTAGTCGCGCAGTTCGAGCAGCTTGCCGAGTGCCGCGACATAGCGCGGGTCCTTGAAGGTGGTCTTGCCCGACGTCAGGTCACTGACGAAATCCTGGCCGAGGAACGGGTTGGTGAAGATGGCCACGAACATCTCGTTGAACCAGCTGGTGCCCATGCCATTGGCGAGGGGATAAATACCCTTGTCCTTCAGCGCCTTGCTGACGGTGATGAATTCATCCCATGTGGTCGGCGGCGTCAGCCCGGCCTTGGCAAAGACGTCCTTGTTGATGAACAGGCCGAGCGTCTGCGAAGCGAAGGGCAAGGAATAGACCTTCTTGTCGGCGCGGTAGGTGCCGGCTACCAGCGCATCGGCGGGCTGGTTGGCGAGCGAGGGCACCGTGGTCAGATCCTGCGGCTCGAAATAGCCGGCCTTCACGAACTGCTCCAGCCAACCGTAAGCATGGGTGTGGATGACGTCGCCGCCCTTGCCGGCGGCCAGCGCCGTCGAGACGATGGTCGGATAGTTCTCATCCGGGAACGACTCGAACTTCACATGGATGTCCGGGTTCTCCTTGGTGAAATCGGCGAAAAGTTCGTTGTAGGCGGCCTTGTCTTCCTGGCGCCAGGTCCAGAACGAGATGTCGGTGGCATGCGCCACACCGGCTGCCAATCCCCATGCGAAAGACGCGGCCGCGAGGGCCAGCCCAATCCTTCTCCTGCTCATGTTGCAATCTCCCAATCGCGCTTGATGCGCTTTTTACGATGATTATCAAATCATAGTTCTTGCCGTCTGGAAAGATAGTTTGTAAAGTTTCCTAACTAATGTGAATTGGACGCGGCAACCCGCTTCGTCCGGCGTGCGCGGTGGATATCGGTGACCCAGAAAATCATTGCAGGCGTGGATATCGGCGGCACCAAGACGCGCATCATGGCGTATCTGGGCGAGCGCATGATCGCCGACGAGGTGCTGGTGACGGAGAGCTGGCGCATTCGCCAGATGGAGACCGATGCGACGACATTGGCCGGCATCGTCACCAATCTGTGCGGCGGCGTCGCGCCCGCCGCGTTGGCGGTCGGCGCCCATGGCTGCGACACGGGGGAACAATGCCTGCGCTTCCAGGCGCTGCTGGCAGACAGGACCGGCGGCGCGGTGCAGGTGGTCAACGACGCCGAGCTGATGGTGCCGGCCGCTGGCCATGTCGATGGCATCGGTGTCGTCTCCGGCACCGGCTCCATCGCGGTGGCGCGGACAGTCGATGGCAAGATGCTGGCGGCCGGCGGCTGGGGCTGGATCCTCGGCGACGAGGGCAGCGCGCCGGCCCTGGTGCGCGAGGCCGCGAAGGCGATCCGGCACAGCCTCGATCGGGGTCAGCAGGGCGATCCGCTGATTGCCGCGCTGATGCGCGAACTCAACACCGACGACCAGACCAAACTCGGTATCCTGCTCAACGAAACGCGTGGCGCGGCGGTCTGGGGTCGCTATGCCAACGCCGTGTTCGATGCGGCGATCGCCGGCTCGGCGCTGGCAACCCGCGTCATCCGGGAAGGCGGGGCAGGGCTTGCCGCGCTGGTCGAGCTGTTGATCGAACGCGGCGCCAATCCCGCCCTTGTCGTGGCCGGTGGCGGTGTCATTTCAGAGCAGCCGATGCTGATGACGGCATTCGTCGAGGCCATGGCAAAAGTGTCGCCGTCGAGCCAGGTGCTGCTGTTGCGCGAGCCGCCGGTGCTTGGCGCGGTCGCCTTGGCCAGGCGACTGCTCGTCGGCCAAGGGTTGTCCTCACAAATTGGAGCCATTTGAATGCAGAAGCGTATCGGCTATCGCCAGGCGGTGGCGCGCCAGACGGAAAGTCTCGAGGTCGGCCGGGGTTCGGTGGCCGCGGCGCTCGAGGGGCTCGATCTCAGTGCTTTTGCCGGCAAGACGATCGGGCTTGCAGGCATCGGCGCCAGCTATCAGTCGGCGCTGGCCGGCGCGCTGTACCTGCGCGCTTCCGGCATCAGGGCTTTCGCCTACACGCCGACCGATCTCTATGGCCGCACGGATGAAGCCGCCGATGCCTTCATCGCTCTGTCGGCTTCGGGGCAGAGCCGCGAAATCTACGATGTCATGCGCGAGGCATCAGCGGCGCCGCGCCTGGCGGTTTGCCGGGGCAGCGACAATCCGCTGGCTGGTCTGACCGGCGCGGTGCTGGCCGCGGATTCGGGCGCCGACAATGGGGCGAGTTCGACGGGTTACACGGGGACCTTGCTGGCGCTCGGCATGCTGATCGACAGGCTTGCCGGCAACAGTTTTGACTGGACGCGTTTGCCCGGTGCCGTCGCCACCGTCCTCTCCGGCGCGCAACGGGCGGCCGGGCAAGCGGCGCGGCTGCTGCAAGGCAGAACGTCAATCGATATTGTCGGCGCCGGTGTCGGCTTCGCCAATGCCGGCGAGGCGGCGATGCTGATCCGCGAAGCCGTTCGGGTGCCGGCCTCGGGATGGGATACGCTGAACTATCTGCATGGGCCGATGGAATCGCAGGATGCGGCCACCGGCGTGATCGCCATCGGCGACGGCCGCGAGGTCAAGATCGCGCAGGACATGGCGGGCTTCGGCTGTCCTTGCGTGCTGGTGACGAGGCGCACGGATGTCGCCGATGCCGAAAGGCTGGTGGTGATCTCCATCCCAACCCTCGGCAACGCGATGGCGGACGCGATATTGGAAATCATCGCCATCCAGCTTGTCGTTGGCGACATGCAGGATGCGGCCGGGCTCACCGACATCACCTTCCGCTATCGTCAGACCGACACCAAGCTGAAGCCGTGGTCGCCGACGGAAGTCTGACGTCTCTGCTCGGATGGCGTGGAAATTGCCAAACCGGCTGGCAATAGGGCATTGAGGGAGGGATGCGGCTTTCGAGTCGGGGCGGCAATCTCGCTTTCACCGACTGGAGGCAGGATTTCGGGCAAAGGTCGAACGGCTGAGATGGCGGCTGTGGAAATCCCCAATCTGACCGACAGCGCCCGCGCCGTGCTGCGCCTGCTCGCTTCGCACGGGCCGGTGACACGGCCGAAGCTCGGCGCCATGCTCGACCTGTCGAAGCCGACCATGTCGGCGGCGGTCTCGGAACTGAGCGCGCTCGGCCTCGTCGCCTCGCGTGGGCTGGAGCGCGGCGCCATCGGCCGCACGGCGACGATCTACGGCATCGGCCCGGGTGCGGGCTATGCGATCGGCATCGATGTCGGCGCCGCGCAGGTGCGCGCTGTGGCCTATTCGATGGACGCACAGAAGCTGGCGTCCGCGGAACAGCCCATCCCGGAAACGATAGCCGGCGATGCCGACGAGGTCGGTGCCGTCGTGCTGTCGGTGGCGCGTGCCACAATGGCTGGGGTGGCCAGGAGTTTTCGCGCGCTGCGCGCCATTGCGGTGGCCGTGCCGCGCATCGTGTCCAACGATCGTTTTGACCGCCCTGGTGGGCCGTCCGCCGTGCTTGGCCTGCTGCGCCGCAGCATCGAGGTGCCGATCATCCTGGAAAACAACGTCAACTGCGCGGCCATTGGCGAAATGCATTTTGGCGCCGCGCAAGGCCACCAGACCTTCGCATTCCTGCAGGTTGGCGTGCGGGTCGGCCTCGGCTTCATCACCGAGGGGCGCCTGTTTCGCGGCGCCGGCGGTGCGGCCGGCGAAATCGGCCGCATGCCGTTTCCGTGGTCGACCAGCGAGACGCCCTATCGTGAGGGGCTGGAACACTATCTCGGCTCGCGGGCGCTGATCGAGCGCTGCCGTGTCGACTGGCCAGCACAGGAAGGAGCACCGCCGGACTCGGCCAAGGATCTGTTCGCGCGTGCCCTGGAGGGCTCGCCGCCGGCGGTGGCGGCCGTGGCGCGCCATGCCGCCGATATCGGTAGGTTGGCGGCGGGCTGCATCGGTATGCTCGACCCCGGGCTGATCGTGCTTGGCGGCGGTGTCGGCAGAAACCCGCTGATGACGGACAATGTCGCGCATGTCGCGGCGGAACTTGCATGGCCGACGCGGATCGCCGTCAGCTCGCTCGAAGACGGCGGCACGGCGCTCGGCGCGATGAAGCTGGCTGTCGATTACAGCCTTGGGCTGATGCTGCGCGAAGGCCGCCATCCGGCTGTTGTGTTGCCGCCGCTGTCCGAAGCGACGCAGGACGCGACGGTCGCTCAGGCAAGGGGCGCCTGAAAAAAGAAAGGCAGGCGCGGGCGCCTGCCTTCGAGTTCAGATGCTCGGTGCTTTAGGCAGCCGCGGCAACCTGCTGGCCAGCCACCACGGCGTCGACCTTGGCGGTCGCCTTGGCGAGCGCTGATGTCACCGCGTCAGGGCCCATGCCGACACCTTCGATGCGGATGACGTCGACATCGGTCATGCCGAAGAAGCCGAGCACGCCGCGCAGATAGGTAATGGCGTGATCGAACTGCACGGCCGCGCCTTCCGAATAGATGCCGCCCGAAGCCAGCACGATATAGACCTTCTTGCCTGTGACGAGGCCCTTGGAGCCGCTCTCGAGGGCCTGCGGTGCCAACATGGCACCGATTGTTGATCTTCCCCCGATTTCCGTTCGATAATTTTTTGGCTTATGGCTTCGGTATCCCAGTCATCTTTTTGAAACATCCGTCAAACGACAGATTACGACAGAGATCGCCAAGAACGCCTGCGGGTACTTGTTGTGTGGCATCGGGTCGCGGGAATGTTTTCGCGGGCTCATTTGAGCCCGAAAGAGCGGCGGCAAGTTTGATGAGCACAAAGATGACCATAACCCATAGCCACCCGGTAACAGGTGATCGACCCGCCGAACCGGTGGTTTGGCTCGATGGTGCGATCGTTTCGGGCTCAGGGTCCTGTCGCGGCGTGGACGCAATACGATATTGGGGTGCCGTCTCAGGATCGATTAGCGCGTGCAACCAGTCAAGCTGTTGACGCTCCCAATGGTTCGATCCGCGATTGCGTGTCCAGCGAAATCGTTCGTCAAGCAAGTCAAGCAGGCGCGGCGTCATCCAGGGCTCGGCCAACGGACGCTGCCGCTCGCCAAAGCCTGATTGCTCGCAAACATAGGCCCGCATGCGGGTTTCAAACTCTTGAATGTCATCGATCGTCTGTAGGAACTCGCCATCCAGAATTGCCAGCCAACTATCTATTCTCTGCCATTTCGATGGTTCGGCGATAAGTGTTTCGACAGCTTTCATGGCGCGCAGGGCGGGCGCTTCGATGGCAATTGAAGCCGTGCGGGCAAGAGCCGTTTCTTTCGACGCATTTGGTTCGATGTTTTCGATAAGGAGCGTCTCGATATCATCTTCCATGGTCCGCAAAGCGTGTGCTTCGAGGATAGTGGGAACCGCACTCTCGTCGGATAGTGGCACGTTCTTCAACGCGGTCGCGTCGGTGTCTTCGGCAATTTGTGTCTCGTCAGGCGAAGTAATTTCCCTGAAATACTCCCGTCTTTTGACTTGATCGCGCGCCTGCTCGAATGCCTGACGCAATGCAATGAAGCCGTCGCGATCCTCATTGACGTTGATCAGTTTGAGTTTTGTAGCGTATGCGCGCTTGATTTCGCCTTCGGTGACGTCTTCCCGGTCGGATATTCCGAGCATGGAAAACGCATCAATAGACATCGTAATTCTCTAACGCTTCGAGCTCTTCCGTAATCTGGGATCGCGCGGCGGCGATTTCCTTGGGATATTGCCGGGCAAGGATCGCCTCGAATTCCCCAAGCCATGTCGACAACACCTTGCGTTGCGGACCCAAGGCATTTTCAAAAGCTTTCGTGATGCGCGCGACAAGCGCTGCGTTAACCGCTTCTTCGCGTGGATGGATCTTGATCCGTTCAAGTTCCGCCAGGCGTTGCAGAATGTCTTTTTGCGAAAGAGCGCCCGGATTACCTTCTATGACAAGTCGATGAGCCTTGCCATTGGTGACGACCGTTGCGATGACTTCGAGCACTCCGGACGTATCGTAGGTAAATCGAACATCGACCGCTTCATTTGCATTGCGGTTGACGGGAATAGGAACGCTCAATGTGCCTATCTTAACATTGTCGCGTACCAGCGGCGCCTCACCCTGAAAGACATTGAGTTTCACTTCTTTCTGGCCGGGAGCTACAGCATGGAAACGCTCAACCCGGCTCGCTGGAATAACCGTGTTGCGCTCGATGATTGGAGCAAAATACCCGGGCAGCGTCGGGTCGTTCGGTCCAACTCGATGGCTTGTCTCGATACCCAAGGTGAAGGGTGCAACATCGGTCATGACGATGTCGTCGAGTGCCTGATGCCGGGAAGCAAGCCCGGCCTGTACCGCCGCGCCCAGGGCCACGACATGATCGGGGTCGTGATCATGTTCTGGAAAACGCTTGAAAAGCTTGGTTATTGCAGACTTGATGATTGGCATTCTCGTTGCGCCGCCAACGAGTATGATCCGATCGATCTGGTCGTTGCCCAAGTTTGCGTCGCGCATCGCGCGCTGTAAAGGGGCCTTCATCCGGTTGACTAACTGCGTCGTTGCCTCCTCAAAGCGATCGGCATAGACAGAAAGATGCTTCTGTTCGCCGTCCAGGACATATCGGATATCTGCGTCTTGGCTGATTGAAAGCTTGTGCTTTGCTTCGTCAGCCAGCGCACGCAGCCGTGACAGATCTCCCTTTCCCAAATCATCACGGCCAAGATCCTTGGCCAGCAACGCTACAAGGATATCCGTGAAGTCTTCTCCGCCCAGAAATGCGTCCCCGGCCGACGCCCGCACCTCCATGACGCCAGAAAACATCTCCAGAATTGAAACGTCGAATGTGCCGCCGCCAAGATCCACGACAAGAAAGGTGCTTTCATCGCCCTTGCGATGCAGCCCATAAGCCAAGGCCGCCGCGGTCGGCTCATTGATCAGCCGGCTTACCTTAAGGCCCGCGAGTTGTGCGGCAGCGATCGTTGCCTTGCGTTGCACGTCGTTGAAGTAGGCCGGCACGGAAATAACCGCATCGTCAATAGGGCGCTGGAGATGCGCCTCGGCGTCTGCTTTCAAGGAGCGCAGAATGAACGCGGACAACTCTTCCGGACGAAATGTCTTGCGTCCGAGACGAACCATATGGTCCGTGCCCATATAACGCTTGAATCGTGCCGTGCTTAAATCGGGATTGGACACGAGCCTGTCCTTGGCGGCCTGGCCGACCAGCAAGTCACCACTGTCGCTAAGCCCTACGGCAGAAGGCGTCAGAAAACCGCCGACAGCATTGGGGATCAATATGGGGCCTTCGTCGGTAAAATGAGCGACCAACGAGTTGGTCGTGCCAAGGTCAATGCCGAGAACTGGGAATTCGGACAAACAAGTCTCCGTCAGAGGTTTTGAGGTAGCTTGTCATTTTTAACGCATGTGACTTGCGCATGCTATACTTGGCAAAAAACTTAAAACTGGACTTATCTGAATAATCAGACACATGTGAAGAGGATTCGACGACAGCGCGCACAAGGTTACGTGGCGATATCGCGGCGCGTCCCAATATACGCGCTGCTCTGTTCCAGTCGACGTTCGTGGAACAACAAAAAAGGCAGGCGCCGGAGCGCCTGCCTTTTCAAGTCAGGTCTAGAATGGCTGACGCTTACGCAGCCGCTGCGACCTGCCCTTTTGCGGTCGTCGCCGCCACCGCGTCGACCTTGGCGGTCGCCTTGGCGAGCGCGGCGGTTACCGCGTCAGGGCCCATGCCGACGCCTTCGATGCGGATGACGTCGACATCGGTCATGCCGAGGAAGCCGAGCACGCCGCGCAGATAGGGTACCGCGTGATCGAACTGGACGGCAGCACCTTCCGAATAGATGCCGCCCGAAGCCAGCACGATATAGACCTTCTTGCCGGTGACGAGACCCTTGGGGCCGTTCTCGCCATAGGCAAAGCTCCTGCCGGAACGGGCGATGTGATCGACCCAGGACTTCAGCGTCGAGGAGATGTTGAAGTTGATGAAGCCGGTGGCCAAGATCACCGTGTCGGCGGCGAACAGCTCGTCGAGCACGACGTCGGAGACGCCGACGACTTCAGCCTGGCGCGGTGTGCGGGCTTCGGCGGGCGTGTAGATGCCGGTTGAATAGTCGGCATCGATATGCGGCAGCGGGTTGGCGACGAGGTCGCGCACGACAAGCGTGTTCGACGGATCGGCGGCGAGGAGTTTCTCGGCGAATTCGGTGGCGATGCGGGTTGAATGCGAGGCAGCGCCACGCGGGCTCGAGGTTACAAGAAGAATGGACATAGCGGGTCTCTCCAGTGGAATGAATTGTCCCGCCACATATGGGGCTATTAACCCATCAGATAAACTGGTATATTTTCTATACGATCCATCCACAAAATAGATACAGTGATGCAGCCAAATCCGACCCTCGATCAGCTTCAGATCCTTGTCGCCGTCGCCGATACCGGAAGCTTCTCGGCCGCCGGCCGCAAGCTCAACCGGGCCCAATCGGTCATCAGCTATGGCATCGCCAATCTCGAGGCGCAGCTTGGGCTGAAGCTTTTCGAACGCGAGGGCACCCGCGAGCCGCAGCTGACCGAGATCGGCCGGGCGATGCTGGAGGATGCAAGGCGAATGATCGGCGTCCTGCAGCGCATGCGCTCTCGGGTCGATGGCCACCATCATGGGCTTGAGGCGGAAGTCGCGCTGTCGGTCGATGTGCAGTTGCCCGCACCGGTGCTGGTGCGCGTGCTGAAGGCATTCGAGGCGCAGTTTCCGACCGTGATGCTGCGCCTGCATATCGGCACGCTCGGCGTGATTCCAGATCACGTCGTCAGCGGACAAGCCGATCTTGGCATTGGTGGCCTTCTCGGCGAGGTCGACGTGCATCTCATTCGCATTGGCTTCATGACACTGGTTCCGGCCGCTGCACCCAGCCACCCGTTGGCACAATTGCCGAAGCCCGTGGCCATCGAGGATGTGCGCGAGCATATCCAGCTTGTCGTCACCGACCAGTCCGAGCGCACCAAGGGGCGCGACTATGGCGTCTTTGCCTACCGGACATGGCGGCTGACGGACGTGCGCACCAAACACATGCTGATGCGCGAGGGGCTGGGCTGGGGCGGGCTGCCGCGTTGGCTGATCGCCGACGACCTGGCTGCCGGCCGCCTCGTTGAACTTGATCTCGAACCCTACAAGGAAGTGAATTCGCCGCTGTTTGCCATGCACCGCACCGATCGCAGCCCGAAGCCCGCCGCCGCCTGGCTGATCGAGCAGTTCAAGCGAGAACTCGGCTGCTTCAACGAGTTCGAGCCGGGCGAGATGCCTGACGAGGAGCTGGAGACAATCCGTCAATCAGCGCCATGAGCACGGCGCGATAATCCTCGGCTGAAGCGCCGGCCTCGATGGCGAGCGCGGCGCGGTCGAAGGCGGAGGCAAGCATCGCGGTCAGTGCATCCACAGGCAATCTCGCCACCATGTTGGCCCGCATCGCCGCGACCAGGCCTTCGCGCAGCGAGCGGTTGCCGTGGCGGTTGTCGACCGCATCCATGGCGGCGCGGCCGAGCACGGCCGGGCCGTCGAGCAGCAACAGCCGCGTGCGGCCGGGCAGGCGCATGGCGGCGAGATAGGCGTCGGAGCCGGCGATGAGCGCATCGCGGGCTTCGAGCGAGGGTGGCGAGGCTCGGTCGATCTCGTCCGCCACCGCCTGCGCCTCCTGCTCGACCACGGCGGCAAACAGAGCCTGCTTGTCGGCGAAGTGGTGGTAGAGCGCGCCGCGCGTCACGCCGGCCGCGACGACGATCTCCGGCGTGCCGGTCTCGGCATAGGATTTCTCGGTGAACAGCTTCCGCGCCGCCGCGATCAAATCGGCGCGCGTTGCCTCGGTGCGGTCGCGGTTGGAACGGCGTCCGGAATCCTGTTGCATACATACAGCCTGTATGTTAATTCGACTTACATACAGACTGTATGTTATGCCCAGGGAGAAGGAAAGATGAAGACCACCAGCTATTACCCGGTGCTGATGACCGGCGACGTTGCCGGCACGGCGGCCTTCTACGTCAAGCATTTCGGCTTCCAGCCGCTGTTTGAAAGCGACTGGTACGTGCATCTGCAATCCGCCGAGAACAAGCGCGTCAATCTGGGCATCGTCCAGGGCGACCACGAAACCATCCCGGAAGAGGGGCGAGGGCGCACCTCGGGCCTGCTGATCAATTTCGAGGTTCGCGATCCTGATGCGGTCTACGAGCGGGTTCTGGCCGCCGGCCTGCCGGTTCTGCGAACACTGCGCGACGAACCCTTCGGCCAGCGCCATTTCATCACCAGGGATCCCAACGGCGTGCTGATCGACGTCATCAAGCCGATCCCGCCCAGCGAGGAATTTCTGGCGCAATATGCCGAGGGCGCCGCCGGGGCTTGAGCGACGGTCTCACCCAGCCCGTGCCACCGGCGTCACCGTCACCTGGCTGACGCCGGTGCGGCGCACCACCGTGCACAGCGTCTCGCGGCCGATGCGCTCGGCGTCGAGCATGCGCACGAGGTCGTCGACGCCGGTGACCGGGCGCCCGTCTATTGCCGCGATGATGTCGCCCTCCTTGAGGCCGGCCTTGTCCGCCGGGCCATTCTTCTCGACGCTGCGCAACCGCACTGCCGTGCTGGTCGACACCTGCGACAGAAGGGCGGCGCGGCGCGGCAGATTGGTGGTATCGGCCGAGATGCCGATGAAGGCGCG
Organism: Mesorhizobium sp. 113-3-9; assembly: GCF_016756515.1. Lineage (NCBI taxonomy): Bacteria > Pseudomonadati > Pseudomonadota > Alphaproteobacteria > Hyphomicrobiales > Phyllobacteriaceae > Mesorhizobium > Mesorhizobium sp. 113-3-9. Next base: position 2,726,522 of record NZ_AP023246.1, read on the forward strand.
TCGCACGCGGCCGAAGCGGATGATCTCCGAGATGACGAAATTGGCCGTGTTGGAGGCGACCGCGAAGGCGATGCCTTGCGCGCCGTGGATCATGGCGGTGTTGACGCCGATGACTTCGCCCGCCGACGACACCAGCGGCCCGCCGGAATTGCCGGGATTGAGTGCCGCATCGGTCTGGATGACGTCGTCGATCAGCCGGCCGGTCGAGGCGCGCATCGAGCGGCCAAGTGCGGAGACGACGCCTGACGTGACCGTCCATTCGAAGCCGAGCGGATTGCCGATGGCAATGGCGATCTGGCCGCGCCTGAGCCGCTTGGAATCGCCCAGCGGCGCGACATCGGCAAAGCTGCCGTCGGCCCGCACCAGGGCGATATCGGTGTCGGGGTCGCGGCCGAGCACGCGGCCCTCGCTGGAGGCGCCGTCGGGCATCGACACGCGCACTGTTTTCGCGTCACCCACGACATGGAAGTTGGTGACGACCAGCCCGTCCGGCGCAATCACGAAGCCGGAACCATGGCCGCCCTGGCCACCAATGCGTTCGATGCGGCAGACGGCCGGGCCGATGCGGTCGACAGCGTCGGCGACCGTCATGGAATAGGCGTCGAGCAGCGTGTCATCGGATTGGAATTTGGCGGCGGCGAGGGCCATGGGCGGGCTCCGTGTTTTCAGGCGTAACGACGCCTTTTGTCTTGTGCATATCGTTGTCCCAAAACCGCTGAGCACTTTTGGGCAACACGCACTATATGTGCGGAGCGGCCGGAACCGCCGCGACCTGACCAGATGGCCAGTCAAACCGCCAACTAGCCGTCAGGCGAGTACCTCCAGGGGCGCCGTCGGGCGATATCTGGGACATGACGAACCCCAGGAGACCATCATGAGTGACTTCAATCTGAATGCGTTTTCGCAAGCCGTTGCCGACCTTGCGGCACAAGCGGCGCCGGTGACCGCGAGCTTCACGACCCATCATCACCGCACGGCAAGCGCCTTCCACTGGAGCGACGGCTATTTCGTCACCGCCGAGGAGGCGGTCGAGGCCGGCGAGGAGATCGAGCTGACGCTGGCTTCGGGCGAGACGGTGAAGGCCGAACTCACCGGCCGCGATCCTTCGACGGGCGTTGCCCTGCTGAAGCCGGCCACTGCCGTGAATGCCGCGCCGCTGGCCAAGGCCGACGCGGTACGGCCCGGCAATGTCGCCATTGCCATCGGCAACAGCCAGGGCTCGGCGCTGGCCGTGTCGGGCTCGGTCGGCGAAGTCGGCCCGGCCTGGCGCTCGATGCGCGGCGGCACGATCGACCGGCGCATCAATCTGGCCGTCGGCGCCGGCGGCCGTTTCGAGGGCGGTCCGGTGCTCGACGCCAAGGGCGGACTGATCGGCATGCTTCTGTTCGGGCCGCGCGGCCGTGCGCTGGTCATGCCTTATGAGACGATCGAACGCGCGGTCGCGACCCTGCGCGAGAAGGGGCACGTCGCCCGCGGTTACCTCGGCGCTGGCCTGCATCCGGTGCGCGACCGTGACGCGAAGGGCGCGATGGTGATGAGCCTCGACGACAATGGCCCGGCCAAGGCCGCTGGCCTTTCCCTCGGCGACATCATCGTGGCCTGGAATGGCGAGGCGGTGCATGGCCCGCGCGACCTGATCCGGCGGCTCGGCCCTGACAGCGCCGGGGTTTCCGTGACGCTTGGCGTGGTGCGCGGCGGTGAACAGCGCGATGTGACATTGACCATCGGCGAAAAGCCGCTGAGCTGAGAGGATTGATGGAAGCGCTCTCCAGCGACCGGATCATGAGTGACGGTGCTGCTTCGCGGCGGCTTGTGGTGCTGATCGCGCTTGGCGATGCCGCGCGCGCCGAGCGCCTGGCCGCCACGCTTGCCGCCAGCGATGACCTGCTGCCGGTGGTGGCCGGCGGCGGCAGGGCCGACGTCGCCATCATCGACGACAGGAGCGGAGATGCCGTGCCGGCCTCGGTTCCACGGGTGTTGCTGGGGCGTGCTGGCGGCGAGCGGCCCGCCGGTGAGGTGTTCGCCATAATGCCCGCTGGCGCCGATGATCTGCTGATCGCCGCGGCGGCGCGGCTGGCGGCGGCCGGCTATCGCGTCACCGGCGATGGCGGCCACGGACGCGATGAGGATTTCCATACGGGCGAGGGTGCGCCGTTCGAGGATGAACCGGCCGACGACCATGCCGTTCGCCCGGCACTTTCGCCGCGCGAGGCGGAAGTGCTGGCGCTGCTCGCCGAAGGCGCGCCCAACAAGGTGATCGCGCGGCGGCTCAATATCTCCGTGCACACGGCGAAGTTCCACGTCGCCGCGATTCTGATCAAGCTCGGCGCTGCCAACCGCACCGATGCCATCGCCATTGCGATGCGGCAGGGGCTGGTGCTGGTTTAGCCTCCGCTGCGTAACCCACATGCGGGCATCTCGGGCCTTGCGCTGTGGTCGCCCGCCGCGCAAAGGTTCGCGCCTGCCATGTTGCAAGGGAGGCGCAAGGAATGTCGCTCAAGGGAAAGACGCTGTTCATCTCCGGCGGATCGCGCGGCATCGGACTGGCGATCGCACTGCGCGCGGCGCGCGACGGCGCCAATGTGACGATCGCGGCCAAGACCGCCGAGCCGCATCCGAAGCTGCCCGGCACGATCTATACCGCCGCCGAAGAGATCGAGCAGGCCGGCGGCAAGGCGCTGCCCGTGCTGTGTGACATCCGCGAGGAGGCGCAGGTCGCCGAGGCGGTTGCAAGGACCGTCGAAAAATTCGGCGGCATCGATATCTGTGTCAACAACGCCAGCGCCATCCAGCTCACCGGCACGCTGGAGACCGACATGAAGCGCTATGATCTGATGCACCAGATCAACACGCGCGGTACCTTCCTGGTCTCCAAAATGTGCATTCCGCACCTGAAGTTAGCCAACAATCCTCACATCCTGAATCTGGCGCCGCCGCTCGACATGAAGGCCAAGTGGTTCAAGAACCATGTCGCCTACACCATGGCCAAGTTCGGCATGTCGATGTGCACGCTGGGCATGAGCGCCGAATTCGCCAAGGACGGTATCGCGGTCAATTCGCTGTGGCCTATCTCGACCATCGATACGGCGGCGGTGCGCAATCTGCTGGGTGGCGCCACGGTGGCGGCAATGAGCCGGTCGCCCGACATCATGGCCGACGCCGCGCATGCCATCTTCATGCGGCCGTCGCGCGAGGCATCAGGCAATTTCTACATCGACGAGGAAGTGCTGCGCGCCGAGGGCGTCAGCGACTTTTCGGTCTATGCGCCCGATGCGACCGGACCGCTGGCTGGCGACTTTTTCGTGCCGGACGAGGTGTTTGCGCGGACGGACAGCAAGATCAAGAATATCTACTAGCCCTTCGACGCAGAGCACTTCATTTCGAGATTGGCTCGAACAGGCGTAGCTTCGTCATCCTAGAGCGAAGCAAGGAGCGCAGCGACGCGGCGCAGACCCCGGCTCTGGGATGACGAAGTTGGGGAGGCTTTGGCCAGTCCGCGTCGAGTATCAGCCTATCTCGTCCTTCTTGCCTTTGCTCAGGCCCATCAGGCGGTCGATATAGGCCAGCATCAGCGCCGACACGACGAAGGTGAGGTGGATGATGGTCAGCCACATCAACTGGTCGGTCGAATAGGAGGACGAGTTGAGGAACACCTGCAAGAGGTGGATGGAGGAGATGGCGACGATGGTCGAGGCGACCTTGACCTTGAGCGATCCGACATCGATCGTGCCCAGCCAATGCACGCCGCTGCCATCCGGGTCGTCGAAGCGGCTGACGAAGTTCTCGTAGCCGGAGATGATGACCATCACCACCAGCGAGGCGACGAGGGCGGCGTCGATCAGGCCGAGCATCTTCAGGATTGTGTCGGTGTCGCCGAGCAGGAACACCATGGTGATGAACTCGTAGAGCTTCTTGGCGAACGACAGCGCATAGACGGCCAATGCCAGGCCAAGACCGATATAGAAGGCGACCAGAAGCCAGCGCGAGGCGAGTATGATCGATTCGATGGCGAGTTCGAGACGCTTCATAGAGTGGTTCCAGTTGTTCTCGGGTCGGTGATCAGGCCGTATTTCGACCACGCGAACGCTTTTTGCAAGATAGCAAAAAACCCCGCCGGAGAGGGCCGGCGGGGCTCAATGCGTCCCGCTGGAGTCGGGACGGGGCAGGGAACGCCCAGTCCTGAATCTGGGGTGAGCGGGCCCGCGATTCAATGAGCCGGCTTTAATGCCGGGACAAATCTTCTTGAGCCGAAGCTCCGGATCCGAACCTTTCCCATCCCCCGCCGAGCCGGGGATGGGCGCTTCCAGCGTTGAGTCCGCAAATCAGGTCATGATTTTGAAATCATGATCTAATTGTTGCTGGCAACGGGTGCTACCAGCGAGGTGATACGGCGGATGGCGACACGCCGGTTCTCACGGTTGGGCGCCGAGGTGTTTACCTTCAGATACTCCTCGCCATAGCCCTGCGTCGTCAGGTTCTCCGGCGGGATGCCGAAGGCATTGGTCAGCGCTTCGGCAACCGCTTCGGCACGGCGATCCGACAGAGCAAGGTTTGCCTCCGGCGTGCCGACGGCGTCGGTGTGGCCCTCGATCAGGAAGGTCTCGGCCGGGTTCTTCTTCAACAGCTTCTCCATGGCGTTGGCGACGCCCTCAAGCTTCTGCACCTCGGTGTCGGAGATCGAGGACGAGCCGAATTCGAAGTTCAGCGTGTCGAGGTCGACGCGGCGCGCAATGTCGCGCACACGGGCCGAGCGCTTGACCTCGTCGATCGAATAGAGGCGCTGGACCCTTTCCACCGGTGGCTGTTCGAGGAAGGTGTAATAGTCGTCAGGGCTTTCCACGTCCTCGGAATCGAGGATGTAGTCACGGCGCGGGATGGTCAGCCGCATCGGCGGCAGGTCATCGCCGGGATCGCGCCAGTCGCCCTCATCCTGATAGTCCTGCTCGTCGACATAGCTCAGAACATATTCGCGCCCGTCAGGCGTGATGCGTGAACGCTGGATGACATCGCCATAGCGGTTGCGGATGGTGACGATCCGGATGCCGTTGTCGCGCTCGACCGTCTCGCGCGTACGGTTCTGCGGCAGGTCCTCGTAGTAGACGTCCCTCGCACCGCGATTCATACGCGGACCGTCATTGCTCTGGACGATCGTCTGGCCGCCGAGCTGGATGATGACGCGGTTGCCGATCTCCTTGAGCACGTCAACGCCCTGGGGGCGGCGGCGGTCGCGGATGTTCTCATCGGGCGCACGGTCACGGCGTTTGCCCTTCTCTTCCGTCACCGGGACAAACTTTTCGGGCTTGATCTCCTGCTGGGCTGCCTTGTCGTCGGTTGGAGGCGGCCCCTGGTCGACGGGAGCGACCACAGGCTTCTGCCCCTGATCACCGCCTTGCTGGGCGTTCTGGCCACCATTCTGCTGCTCGCCATTCTGCTGGCCGTTCTTGTCGCCATGTTTGCGGCCGCCGCCCTTGCGTTCGGCGTCCTTCTGGCTGTCGAGGAGGGGGGCAGCGTTCTTGTCGGCGGGAGCTTCGCCCTGTACGGGATTTTCGCCCTGGACAGGCGCGGCCTTGCCGCCATTTGCCGGCTGTTCGCCATTGACCGGCTGTTCGCCAGTGGCTGGCTGTGCGCCCGTGGCCGGCTGTTCGCCATTCGCGGGCTGTTCGCCCGTCGGCTTCTTGCCGTGCTTCTTTGTCTTGTCCTGGGGCTGCTCGCCCTGTGTCGCCGGCTGTTCGCCGGCCGGAGCCGTTTCAGCCTTGGGCGTCGTCGCTTCGCCGGCCGGAGCTTCCTTCGGCGTCGGAGCGGCTTCCGGCGTCACTGCCGGGACGGCGGGCGCCTCTTTCTGCTGGTCCGCCTTGTGTTTCCTGCCGGGCTTTGTCGGCTGGTTGTCGTTGGCGGGCTCTGCCTGCCCCGCGGGAGCCTGTTCGGCCGGCGCCTGCTCGGTCTGCTGCTGCTGGTCGCGCTTCTTCTTGCGCGGCTGCTGCTCCTGGGCGGCCGGGGCGGCCTGTTCGGCCGGCGCCTGCTCGGTCTGCTGCTGCTGGTCGCGCTTCTTCTTGCGCGGCTGCTGTTCCTCGGCGGCCGGCGCGGTCTGTTCGGCCGGCGCCTGCTCGGTCTGCTGCTGCTGGTCGCGCTTCTTCTTGCGCGGCTGCTGTTCCTCGGCGGCCGGTGCGGTCTGTTCGGCCGGCGCCTGCTCGGTCTGTTGCTGCTGGTCGCGCTTCTTCCTGCGCGGCTGCTGTTCCTCGGCGGCCGGTGCGGCCTGTTCGGCGGGAGCCTGTTCGGCCTGTTGCTGCTGGTCACGCCTCTTCTTGCGCGGCTGCTGTTCCTCAGCGGCTGGAGCGGCCTGCTCGGCTGCCGGCGCTGCCTTCTCGGCGGGGGCCTGCTCGGTCTGCTGCTGATCGCGCTTCTTCTTGCGCCGCTGCTCCTGGTCGCTCTGTTGTCCCTCGTCGGCGGGTGCGTCCTGGGCCAGGATCAGCGGCGTTCCACCGCGCTGCATGGGGTCGAACGCGGCACTTCCCTGAAGCGGGAACGCGCCCAACGGCGCGGATGCCATCAGCAGGCCAAGTGCGGTGCCTGCCAGAATCCGTGGTTGGCGTTTCATCGAAAACTCTCCTTGTGGGGTCCCATCCTTGCCGAAACCGATCTTGGACCGATTGGTTCCAGTTTGGTGGGGATAGATGCCGTACAGGGCGATTGGCCGGCCTTTTGAAGGCAACTTCGTGTCATTAGACCAGCCTAAGGTCCGATTCCAGCCCTTACCGCGCTTGACCTCGGCGGCGGCCGGGGCCACATCCGCGAGATGGAAACGCCATTCTGGAAAACAAAGACGCTGGAAGCGATGAGCCCGGCCGAGTGGGAATCGCTGTGCGACGGCTGCGGCAAATGCTGCCTGTCGAAGCTCGAGGACGAGGATACGGGCGATATCTATTGGACAAGTGTCGGCTGCAGGCTGTTCGATGCGCAGAGTTGCCGCTGCGCCGACTATGCCAACCGGCTGGCGCGCGTTCCCGATTGCGTCGGCCTGACGCCGCAGAATGTGCGCACCATCAGCTGGCTGCCCAGCACCTGCGCCTATCGGCTGGTGGCCGAGGGCCGTGATCTCTATTGGTGGCACCGGCTGGTGTCGGGCAGTGCCGAGACCGTGCACGAGGCCGGTATCTCGATGCGCGGCCGGGTCAAGGCGAGCGAGACTGAACTGGCCGAGCCCGAAGATTACTTTGACTATATACTCGACGACGAGCCTTGAGGCTGGTGTCCGCCAGGAATCGGGGCAGGGCATCGGGGCCGTATTGTTGTTGTTCGAAGACCGGCGGAGGTTTTTCTTGCCGCCACATGAACCGCAGATGAACGGCGAGTTCGTAAATAGTTCAGACAGGCCAGTGCATTGTCCCGCCATCGGTTTCACGAGGACGGGCGCAAGCCCGCAACAAGGAGAGAGAAGCATGTACACCAAGATCAAGACGGCAGCCCTTTCGGCGCTGGTCGGCCTCGGCACGCTGGCCGCCATTCCCGCCCATGCCGACAGCCTCTATCTCGGCTTCGGCAACAACCAGGATCCGCGCTTCGGCGTCTATGCCGGTGATGACGGCTATCGCCACCGCCGTGACGAGCGCCGCGACGACTGGCGCCGTGGCTGCTCGCCCGACCGCGCCCTCGACAAGGCCGAGCGCATGGGGCTGCGCCGTGCCCGCATCGTCGACGCCAACCGCCGCGTGGTGAAGGTGATGGGCCGCCAGTATGGCGATCGCGTCGTCATCGTCTTCGCCAATGAGCGCGGCTGCCCGATCATCAACCGCTGAAGCTTCTTGATGGCGGAGCCCCCGTCCGATCGGACGGGCGCGGCTCGAAAAACCCCGCGGGAGCGATCCCGCGGGGTTTTTACTTGCATCGTATCGACTGCAGGTCATCCGTCCCCGGCACCGCCGGCGACGGATGATCGTTGCTTCAGCCGGCCGTTATTTCAGTTCGAAGGTGACGGTCACCTGGACATTGTAGGCGTTTTCGCCGGCCTGGGTCGGCACCGCCGACCGGGCCGCGTCGAATGCCTTGGCGTTGATCGCCATCGGCGCCGGAGCGATGTTCTGATCGGAGATTTCCAGCACCCGGCCGATGCTGACACCGGCGGCCTCGGCCAGCGTCTTGGCCTTGGCGATGGCGTTGGCAACCGCCTTCTTGCGGGCTTCGGTGATGGTGGCATCAGGATTGTCGTTGGTGAAGGAGATGCCGCCGCCCTGGTTGACGCCGAGAGACACAGCCTTGTCGAGGATCTCGCCCGTCTTGTCGATGTCGCGCACGCGAACCGCCAGCGTGTTGGTGACCTGGTAGGCGACGAGCTCGGCCTCCTGGCTGCCGTCGGGCTTGTTGGTGAAGTTGTAGCGCGGATTGATCTGGATGCCGGCGGTCTGCAGGTCGCGATCCTTGATGCCGGCCGCCTTCATCGCCGCGATCACCGCGGCCATGGCGTCGTTGTTGGCATCGAGCGCCGCGCGCGCCGTCTTGGCCTCGCGCATGACGCTGAGCGACAGCAACGCCAGGTCGGGAGGCGTGGTCGCTTCGCCTTCGCCCGATACGATGATGCGGGCGGGCGTCGGCGAATCGGCGGCTCCAGCCATCGCCGGAAAAGCGATTGCAGCGGCGAGCGCGAGGGGCAAAAGATGTCTGGTCATGAAAATCTCCGTGGTATGCGATCAGGTCGCAAGCGTCGCGTAGAGCGCGATTATGGGTTGATTTGGGCGATCAGCGAAAGCCCGTCGCGAAAGCCTTGTGCCGCGATGCGAAAAACATTAATCCAGCCGGCGTGGGGCCTGTAGCTCAATGGTTAGAGCCGGCGGCTCATAACCGCTTGGTTGGGGGTTCGAGTCCCTCCGGGCCCACCATTATCGTTATTTATCAATGCTGTATGGGGTGGTTCGCCACGAGGTTCGCCAATAGGTTCGCCAAGCATCGGCCTGCGCGTCACGAGGCGTACGACTCGATCCATCCCCTGGACCGCCAGCCGAACCTGCGATGCCTCGCGCGAATAGAGCTCGGCATGATCGATATCGTCGTGACCGAGAACGTCCATGAGCTGCCGGGTCGAGGCTTCGGCCTCCGCCAGATAAACACCAAGAGACTTCCTTAAGCCATGGAGGGTCAGGCCCTTCGGCAGGCCCGCAAGCTTGCACCAGTGCGCCATCATTCCAGTCAGCGACTTGGCGGAGAATGGGTCGCCGTAACCGTTGACCAGGACAGTCTCGCCGCGCCTGTCGGCCGCATCCAGGATCTCAGACAGCATCGGCGTGATTGGCACAAAAAGCCGTTTGCCACCTGTTCGTCCCTTGTTCTTGGCCTGAACGATATCAAACCCGTCGAAGTGACGCTCGACACCGTCGATGAAGACGCGGCGGGTGACCCTCTGGTCCCAGCGCAGGCCCGCGACGTCGCCGCGCCGGTTGCCGAGCCAAAGTGCCAAACCATAACAAGTGCGCGCCGCCGTGCCCAGCGGCCAACGGTTTTCGAATTGCGCCATCGCTTCGCGCGACCAGGCTTTCCAACCGGCATATGCAGGCCGCCACTCGACCGCCGCTGTGGGATCGATTTCGATCCAGTCTTGCCTTAGCGCGACATAGACCAGCTTACGTATGCCCACCAACAGGTGCTTAGCTTTGTGAGGTGTGGCAATGAAGCGGCCAAGCAGCTCTTCGACATGGATACGTCTGAGATTCTTAACCGCTACGTCGCGCCAGATGAGCGGGTGATCTCCGACCACCCGCAGTTTCAGAAATTCTTCGATCAGCCGCGTGTTCTTGCGCTTGGTGGCTTCGTCCAGCGCCAGCCACTTGACTGAGATCTTTAACCGTTGAAAGGCCGCTCCAAATGTGCCGGGCAGGGCGGCTCCAGGCATACGGACGACGGGAGCCTTGGAAACTTTCCGGCCCTCGACCGCCGCCTGGTACGCCTCCTTGAATCCGGGTTGATTGGGCGCTGGCAGACTGACTACGCGCTCTTTCGTCCGATAGCGCCAGCGAAGTTTTCCATGGCGATCGGTGTAGGAGGATAGGCCAGGATATTTGTCGGTCATGGCAGAATGAGTCTATTCCTTGCGATGATTCCCTTGCAACAGAAAGTCGACGATATTCTCGTCATCGTCTCCAGGTAGTTCGGCAAACGCCGCTTCGAGTTTGAGGCGATCCCAAATCACGCGGCCGTCAACTTTCTTCGGCTTCGGCATGCGCCGGTCAGCAACCATCTGGTCGAATTTGGTTATGCCCACGCCCACATATCGGGCGGCTTCTTCGCGTGAGAGGCCGCGAGGAGGATAGGAGATAGGGTCGCTTTTCATGATCTCGCCGCCGGCCTGAGTCCGCTTTGGTGCACGGACTGTCAGAGATCAGGATCTAGATTGTCTCAACCTCTGCCGGGAAGGCGCCGATCAAGCCCTACGGTAAATTGTGGTCACAGCGTATAAATAGGACGGTTGTGTGCGTTTAGGGTTCATGTCGGGAGACCGCTACCTCGCAATACCCGCTATTGAAGAGGCACTCTCTCGCTATCGTCGGCATGCCGCCTAACAGCTAGTTCTGCCTCCTTTCTTTTTCGAACTTATTAGGTCGCGTCTCAGGCCGAACTAAATGCGCTTACGGTAGTAATTCGAATATCGGCTTTAGACAAAAATTCGACTAGATATCGCAGCTTGGGATTGCCGGCATGGCCCAGTAAGGCGCCGGACGAATACCGCCGAGGATGAATCAACGTCATATGAGGTTTGGCTTGCTGAGCGTTGTCCGCACAATAGAATTCCGCGCACGGTTTCCGTACACGAAGCCATTCTCGGACCGCGAATCGCGCGCCACCTACGGCGACGTACGGTTATCGGTCGTTTCCCATACCCAACGGTGACTTAAGTAGGGCAAACACGAAAGGGGTTTTGGAATCTTGTTTAAGTAAAGTCCCATTGCCCGGATTATTTCTAAATCCGACTGGCTCAGGAACGTTTCGCCATGAGGTAGGTTAGCCCGCCACAACCCATGGAGAATTCGGATGAAAGCACTAACGTGGCACGGCAAGGGCGACATACGCTGCGAACAAGTCAAAGATCCTACAATCGAAGACGATCGCGATATCATTATCAAGGTTACGGCGTGCGCGATCTGCGGCTCGGACCTGCATCTGATGGGCGGGTTTGTACCGGAAATGCATACGCATGATGTGCTCGGTCATGAGACGATGGGCGAGGTGGTCGAGCTCGGCAAGGCGCATTCTAAATTCAAGATTGGCGACCGCGTCGTAGTGCCGTTCACGATCGCTTGTGGCGAATGCAGGATGTGCAAATGGCAGCTTTTCTCGCTTTGCGAGCGGTCGAACCCTGCCGGTGCCAAGCAAGCAAAGCAGATGGGCTACCCGACCGCAGGCCTCTTTGGTTACTCCCATATGTATGGCGGTTTCTCCGGTGGTCAGGCTGAGTTCCTGCGCGTGCCCTACGCCGACGTCGGACCGATCGCGGTGCCGGACGGCTTAACAGACGAGCAGGTGCTGTTCCTGTCCGACATCTTCCCAACCGGATACCAGGCAGCGGAGAATTGCAACATTCAAGCCGGCGATACAGTCCTGGTTTTCGGCTGCGGTCCTGTCGGCCAATTCGCCATCAAGTCTTCGTTTCTTCTCGGTGCCGGGCGTGTTATTGCACTCGATGTCGTTCCTGAGCGGCTCGCTCTGGCACAGGGGTCTGGCGCTGAGACGCTCAGATATGATGACAACGACCTGCAGAAGCGCATCCTGGATATGACTGACGGCAACGGCCCAGACTCCGTGATCGAGGCGGTCGGGATGGAAAGCCATGGCCCTGGCGGCGTTATCGAGACCTTGCAGACCGATCTTACGGCCATGGAGCGGCCTTACGCGCTGCAGCAGGCGCTAATGGCATGCCGGCCCGGCGGTACCGTCTCGCTTCCCGGCGTCTTCGTCGGCAGCGTGACCGTGCCGATGGGTATATTCGTCGGCAAAGGCCTGACGATGAAGACCGGGCAGACGCACGTCCAACGCTATCTCGAGCCCTTGATGAAGCTGGTCGAGAATGGCCAAATTGATCCGTCGTTTCTGATCACGCATCGCATTGGCCTAGAAGAAGGGCCTCAAGCCTATAAGACGTTCCGCGATAAAAAGGACGGTTGCATCAAAGTGGTCATCAAGCCTTAGCCCACGAGTCCTTGGCCGCTCGAAGGCCTACGTCGGAACAATTGCGACTAGCGCGCATTGAGTCATCTAGTTCGGTCGGTCTTTTCTCGCATTCCGGGCCAGAAGAGCCCGCCATCACCGCCAAGATGGCGGGCTCTTTCGTTGACTTGCCCAGAGCTGCGTGCGACGTGAGGCAATGGCAACACCGCACGTGCTTATCCTCGGGGACGAAGCGATGATCGGCATGGACCTTGGTCCGAGCTCAAAGGCGCCGGGTATGCTGTGACGGTCGCTCTATCTTGCGCCGGCGCGTCAGTATTTCTCGCTCAGATACGACCAGATGTTGCGATTCTAGATGTTCGATTGAGCGATGGCGAGTGCACAGCAGCCGCGAAAAAGCTCTTGGCAGACGGCGTGCCTTTCATAGTGCATTCAGCCTTTGTTGCGAATGACGCGGATGGTGTTTTCCGTTCGGGCACGTTCGTCTCTAAGCCGACAGGAACGCCGGATATTGTCGAGGCAGTGAAGAATTTGCTTGCCCGGGTTGCCAATGGGGCGACATCGCAGAATTGACAAATGTTGGACTGCAGCATGCAAACCGCAGGAATATGAATGCTATCTGATCCAACCGTTCTGATTTTGATGTACTTTATCCTTCCCCTCTGGCTGATCGCAGGGTTTGCCGACTGGCTGTGTCACCGCGCTTCCCATATCGAGACGACGACAGGACCGAAGGAGTCCCTAATCTATCTCCTGATGTTCGTGGAGGTTCGCATTCCATTGCTTGCCGGCATGTTCCTCGACATCAATGCGTTGATCATCTCTGCCATGCTCGTCGCCTTCATTGTCCACAAAGCCACTGCCATGTGGGACGCGAGCTACGCGACCACCGCCAGGACCGTGACGCCACTCGAGCAACATGTTCACAGCTTCCTTGAGATGATACCGCTCATGGGGATTGTTATCGTCGTTTCCCTGCACTGGAGCCAGTTCCTGGCGCTCTTCGGCATGGGATCAGAGCCGGCAAAATTCGCTCTTGTATGGAAATCGGAGCCACTTCCCGTGGCTTACATCGTAACAATGTTGGTCGTCATCTTGCTGTTCGAATTGCTTCCTTACATTGAGGAATTTATCCGTGGTTACCGGGCAAATGGCGGCAGACTAGTGCCTGACAAAGCGCGAAGGGCAGAGCCTTGCCAGACAACCCCACCGATAATGCCAAACGCGCCCGGTTGAGCACCCGGTAGGGATGTTGGACCGCTGGCTGCGGGGGCGGGCTGCATCATTTGCAAGTGCAGTGACGTGTCGTTGAGCCTAAGGACCATTTGGTCAGTCCTGCGAGGTATTGCTGCAGCGGAGGACGCAATGAACAACGTAAAGAACAACCCGGTTGTGGAACCGTCAAAATCCCGTCTTCTTGGCGTCCTTTGGCATGTCTGGGCCCTTATACAGCGGCGGGGCCAGAAATGGCAGTCATGAACTTTGCCGATCGGCCAAGGTATCTGGAACGTGTGCGCAATCGCAAGATGGCCGAGTCGCAGCATGCGTTCGTGCGCGGCAGCACGTCGCTATTCTACGAATGGCTTGACAAGCATGATGAAGGATTGCCGCAAGGCCCTGCGATATGGATTTGCGGCGACTGCCATCTCGGTAACCTGGGAGCACTGGCTAACCTCGACGGTGACGTTGCAATTCAGATCAGGGATTTCGACCAGACCGTCATCGGAAACCCGGCGCACGACCTGGTGCGCCTAGGCCTATCGCTGGCTTCTGCCATCCGAAGTTCCGATTTGCCCGGCGTGACCACGGCGCGCATGCTCGACAACCTTCTCGCCGGCTATGTCGAGGCGCGTGCCGTCCCTTCGGCGACGGGCCGATCGGACGACTTGAAAAAGCTACTCAAACGCGCCGTTCGGCGTCGTTGGCATAACCTCGCGACTGAGCGGTTCGAGGGCAGCCACGGAGCGTTGCCGCGAAATCGCCGGTTCTGGCCGCTGCACCGCGCGGAGAGGGGCCAAGTTCTGTCGTTCTGTCACAGTCTCGATATGTTAGCGCTCGCACCCGAGGCGGCGCAACACGGGAAGGCCAGCTGGAAGGTCCTAGACGCGGCTTTCTGGATCAAAGGATGCAGCTCTTTGGGGCATCTACGGTTCGCGGCGCTCTTGCGCGGCAAACACCATCGCATGGCGCTGCTCGACGTCAAGGAAGCTACGGTAGCGACCGCTCCAGCAGCGCCGCAGGTCCCCATGCCCAAAAACCATGCGGAGCGTGTAATCGCTGGTGCAAAGGCCATCTCGCCGAATCTCGGCGACCGCATGGCATGCGGCCAACTCGAAGGGAAACCGGTCTTTGTCAGAGCCATTTCGCCACAGGACATGAAGCTCGAAATCAATAGTCTTACCGGGAAACAGACGCAGACGATCGCACACCACCTGGGGGCGATCCTAGGCTTGTCGCATCGTCAGCAGATGACAGACGCTGTCTGGCAGAGCTGGACCAAGGACTTGCGTCGCTCGGCGAACGCCAAAGCCGATGCGCCCAGCTGGCTATGGGCGAGCGTAGTCGACCTGCTTGCAAGTCACGAGCTTGCTTATCTTGAGCATTGCCGACGGTTCGCGCTTGCGAAGTAGCGGTTTTTCGCGAAACGCCAAACCGCTGGAACCTCCGCGCATATCGCTAGTTCCTCCCTGAGATGGGAGATAGCGCCATGATATCATCGGACAAGAATGCCCAGGCCTCCAAGGCCACGTCTCCACCAAAGCCCACGACGCCGTCGGCTGCCACCGAGAAGGTCTCTGGTGCCGGGCCCGCCCTTTCCGAGCATTCCAAGGATGCCAAGGCTCCTAAAGGCGGCCGCCAGCCAAGTGCCTATGTCAAAGACCGCTCATAACCGGCTGCGGCGGGGATGCAAACGATGCAGATTTTAGAGACGATCGTCGACAACGGGCCCTTTCCGACAGTGCGTTTTCTGGGGGAGGGCGGCGAGGCAATTTCGGTGTCACTCGCGTTTGAGGCGTCGCTTGAAGACGCGCAACTCATTGCCAAGGCGAAGGTGTTACTCTTGCACGCGGCGGGCTTCGAAAATCCTGAGACTGGTCACACCGCCGATCGGCCGGAACCCGTCCGCGATGCGTCCTATACGCTTGAGTATCGGGATAACGGACAAGTGCGCGACCTTGCCGGCCTCACGTTTCCAACGCTGGACGCCGTTCTCGAAGAATGTCGGCGTTCCGCAGACGATCTGTGGCAGGACGCACTTTCGCGCGGCCATGCACCGGTGGGCTGGGCCGTGCGGGCACGGGATGCAAAGGGCGACATCGTTGCCACCGTTGAGTACGAAGATATCCGGAAGACGCATGAGGCGGACACTGCCGACAACAGCGAGTCTACTCCCTCGCCTCTCTAGTCACTTTGACCGGGACTGGCCTGCGCCAGCTGGTTTTCAGTCAACAAACCCAAAGGAGGACGCCGTGGCGCGTAAACCATCGAGCAGAGAAGGCAATGCGGCCGTTGTATCCATCCATGATCAGAGCCTGTCGCGCGGCGAGGGGGGCGAGCTTCACCAAGTCGCCGAGGGCAAGACCGAGGTCCTGACTACCGCCCAAGGCAGCCCTGTCGCGGACGACCAGAACACACTCAAAATCGGTGCGCGTGGTCCCACCCTTATCGAAGATTTTCATTTCCGCGAGAAGATCTTCCACTTCGACCACGAACGCATTCCCGAACGGGTCGTCCACGCCCGCGGCTATGGTGCACACGGGTTTTTTGAGACCTATGAGTCCTTGGCCAAGTATACCCGGGCCGATATCTTTCAGCGCGCCGGCGAGAAGACACCGGCGTTTGTGCGCTTCTCGACCGTCGCCGGCAGCAAGGGTTCGTTCGACCTGGCGCGGGATGTGCGCGGCTTTGCGGTGAAGCTCTACACCAAGGAAGGCAACTGGGACCTGGTGGGCAACAACATCCCGGTGTTTTTTATCCAAGACGCTATCAAGTTCCCGGACGTCATCCACTCCGTCAAGCCCGAGCCGGATCGCGCCTTCCCACAAGCGCAGTCAGCACATGACACCTTCTGGGATTTCATCAGCTTAACGCCGGAATCCATGCACATGGTGATGTGGGTCATGTCCGACCGCGCCATCCCACGTTCGTTCCGGTTCATGCAAGGGTTCGGCGTCCACACGTTTCGCCTGGTGAACGCCAATGACGAGTCGACCTTCGTCAAGTTCATCTGGAAGCCTAAGCTCGGCATGCAGTCGGTGGTCTGGAACGAGGCGGTCAAGATCAACGGCGCCGATCCCGACTTCCATCGCCGCGATCTGTGGAACGCCATAAAAGCAGGAAATTTCCCGGAGTGGGAGTTGAACGTGCAGCTCTTCGACCAGGAGTTTGCAGACAGCTTCGATTTCGATGTGCTCGATGCGACTAAGCTCATACCGGAAGAAGCTCTGCCGCCGATCCCGGTCGGCCGCCTGGTGCTCGATCGCATGCCTGATAATTTCTTCGCAGAGACCGAACAGGTGGCGTTCATGACCCAGAACGTCCCGCCCGGCATCGACTTCAGCAACGATCCGTTGTTGCAGGGGCGCAATTTCTCCTACCTTGACACCCAGCTGAAGCGCCTCGGCAGCCCGAATTTTACTCATTTGCCAATCAATGCCCCGAAGTGTCCATTTCATCATTTTCAGCAGGACGGCCACATGGCCATGCACAACCCGACAGGACGTGCAAATTACGAGCCCAATTCGTTCGGGGCAGGACCGCGGGAGTCACCGGAGCGCGGGTTCCGTTCGTTTGCCGACGCCGAGGACGGTCAAAAAGTCAGGCTGCGGCCGGAGAGCTTTGCCGATCACTACAGCCAGGCGACCCAGTTTTTCCAAAGCCAGACCGCGACCGAACAACGTCATATCGCTATGGCCCTGACGTTCGAGTTGAGCAAGGTTGAGACACCTGTCATCCGCGAGCGGATGATCGCCCATCTCTTGAACATCGATGAGGAACTGGCCACGACGGTCGCCGACAAGCTCGGCATTGCCGACCTGCCTGAGCCGGCGGATGCTGCCGTCGCGCCGCGCAAGGACCTCGATCCATCGCCGGCCTTGAGCATCATTAAAAACGGGCCTGAAAGTTTCGAAGGCCGCAAGGTCGGCGTGCTTGTCAGCAATGGCATCGACGCGGGTCTGTTCAAAGCTTTGCGGGCGGCCATCGAAGCCGAGGGCGCCACAATGGAGGTCGTTGCCTTAAAGGTCGGCGGCGCCACGGCCGCTAATGGCGACAAAATCCCGGCGCACCATATGATCGACGGTGGACCATCAGTCCTGTTCGATGCGGTGGCTCTGCTGCTGACAGAAGAAGGCGCCGAACTTTTGAAGGGTGAGGCTGCCGCGCGCGATTTCGTTGCGGATGCTTTCGCCCATTGCAAGTTCATCGCCTTTACGCCGGGCGCGGTGCCGCTTCTCGCCAAGGCCGGCGTCGAACCGGGGGCGGACGAGGGGTTGATCCCTCTCACTGATAAAGCGGCGGCCGCGGCGTTCGTCGAGGCTTGTCGCAAGCTCCGCTTGTGGGCGAGAGAAGCGGCTGTGAAGCTCTAGATTTCGTCCCGCCGCCCAGCGAGAATGTGCACTGGAATCCGGTGCACATTTTTTTGCGGCCGGCTCTGTGGCGGCCATTTAGGATCTCCGTGTTGGTGATTGTGCCCGCTTGGTGCAGACTCCTTGTCCAACTTCTCGTGTCATGGGCGGTTCCGGCTCGCGGCGGAGAAATCGGACAGCGGCGGCCACCATCGTTGCTGTCCCACGGAACCTTGCCGCCGACGCTAAGTTCTGGCTTCAAACGGAGTTTGGATCATGCCTAATCGAAAACCTCCCTCCCAACCGTCCGCCGAGTCGGATGCTCGAGGGCAATCAGAAAAGGAGCATAAGGGCGGCGCCAACAACGGGGCTTCTAGTGTTGACCTCGGGTGATCTCGGGAGACGAAGACGGGGATGCGATTCAACACAGCAAGCAGCGTCCCCAAATCAACTAAACTCGGGAAGGGGAGGAGAACGGTGCAGGCTGTCAAAGCTCTCGAGGAGCGACTAAGCGGGGGAACGCCCGGCGATGTGACCGCTTTCGTGAGGCCCCGCAAAGCCAACACAATGCGCTTCGACGATGACGGACTCATCCCCAATCACCCGGCATGGCCGCTGCTGATCTATCGCACCCCCGTAAAGCTGTCGAAATCCCTTGGTCCGGTTGCCGTAATGGAAGCCGTGTTTGAAACCAACGGATGGGGCGACAGCTGGCGGAACGGCATTTATCCCTATGTCCATTACCATTCGCGTATTCACGAGGTTCTCGGTGTGGTACGGGGTAAAGCCAGCGTGCGGTTTGGTGGCAAAAAAGGGCGCACAATCTTCCTCAAGGCCGGGGACGTTGCGGTCTTGCCCGCTGGGACCGGTCATCAATGTCGTGCTGCGTCGGACGATTTTCTGGTGGTCGGCGCGTATCCGCCCTTTGGCACTTATGACGAATGCACCACGGTTGAACGGCATGCGGCGGCCGTAAGGTCCATCTCCGCTTTGCCTCCTGCCGAAACCGATCCGGTGTTCGGGTCCAAGGGACCACTCATAGAGCTATGGCGGCCATGAGTGCCGCGCCAGCCGGTCATCGCGCCCTCCCGACGCCGGGCACGGTGCGCTGGGGCGATTTAGATGAGGTCGAGCCGATCAGCCGGGCGTTTGGCGGTGACCGCGGCACGCCGGTTGACCGGTATTACATTAAAGCCTTTCTGGATCAGTTCTCCGCCGATATTAAGGGCCACGTCGCAGAGATCGGCGACAACGCCTATACCCGGCGTTTCGGCGCGGACAAGGTGACACGCTCCGACATTATCGATGCTCCCGGGAGTTCCAATCCGCATGCAACTCTCAGGGTCGATCTTCAAGCAGAAGATTCTCTGGCGGGATGTGGCTTTGACTGTCTGATTGTCACGCAGACGCTGCATATGATTTACGACCTGCGCGGGGCTCTAGGCACGATCCACCGTTCGTTGGCTCCCGGTGGGACGGTGCTTGCCACGGTACCCGGGATCACGTCGATTGATGCCTATGACGGCCCAGAGAAGTGGTTCTGGGCGATGACCCAGTCGGCAGCCCGGCGCCTATTCGCCGAGCAGTTCGAGGCCTCGAACGTCCAGGTGTTTCAGTACGGCAATGTGCTGGCGGCGACGGCATTTTTGCAAGGTCTTGCCTTTGAAGAATTGGACCCCGCGAAATTGGACATCGTCGATCCACTCTATCCCGTGATTACTGGGATTCGGGCCGTAAAGGCTTTAGTCGTCTAGGCGCGGTCATGGCACCGAATGCAGACGGGCCTTGTCCTGGCGGGTGCGAACGAGTTGCCGAAAAATCTGGGCGGTAAGCACTGCAGACTGGCGGATATCGTAATGGCTCTGCGCGCGCTTAACGCTCGCTTCGGCCATGGCCCGCAACCGGTCGGGTTGATCAAGGAGGGCGAGTGCGGCGTGTGCGACCCCCTCCCAGTCGCCGGGATATTCGGACACGATCCCCGGCCATTCAGCCGTGCCAACGAGGATGCCTGTCTCGCCGGCCGCAACGATTTCAGGGATACCGCCAACCCCGATCGCCACCACCGGCACGCCCGACGCCATGGCTTCCAGAATGGTCAGGGGCATGGCATCGGCGCGCGACGTATGGAGAAGCAAATCGAGTGCCGGATAGATACGGCTCGGATCACGCGCCAAGCCGACCATATGGATGCGCGAGCCAAGTCCATGCTGGCGCACAAAGGTCAGAAGATTTCGTTCCATCGACCCGGTGCCTATGACAGCAAAATGGACTTCGGGCCGCTGTTGAAGAACGAATTCCGCGGCTTTGATGAACTTGTCGGGACCCTTTTCCCACGCGAGCCTGCCGACAAATCCCACAAGCCTGTCGGTAGGACCCACACCAATCGACTGGCGAAATTCCGTAGGCTCGGCCGAGAGGGGATGATACACGCTGAGGTCGATCCCGTTGGGAACCAGACTGACCGAGTCGAAGGGCAGCCCGACAGCTAGCGCTTGTGACCAGGCTTCGCGGCACACCACAATGGTGTGACTTCCCGTCGTGCGTGCGACGCTGATTTCCTGAGGCTGGAGGCTCATGCCGTGAAGGGTCGCCACCACGGGGGTACCGCTCAGCCTGCCGGCGATTGCCGCAACAGTGTGTGCGTTCATGAGATGGGCGTGGATCAGATCCACCCCGGTCTCCCGCACCAGTGTACAGATGAGCTCGATCGATCTCCACGGCGGATCATCGCGCAATGGCGCGATGTAAACGTCGCGGCCGGCTGCGCGCAGACTATCGGTCAGCGCGCTTTCAAAGGGACAGACAAGTGAAACCTTAAACTCATCGGCCGACAGGTTGGCGGCAAGGTTGCGCACATAGCTTTCCATACCGCCCACAATCGCGTTGCCGAGCACCTCAAGGATGTGGAGACGCTCATCAGGCTGCCCGCCGCTGAGCACACGTGGGGTCCGTCCCATCAAGCAATTTCCTTTGCTTCGGGAAGTCTCAGCCAGTCGGCGGCCGTCCCGCCCATGATCGCTTCCCGGTCATTATGTGTCACACCAAGCTCGTCGAGGAGCTCGGTCACCTCATCCACGGCACTCCGAATATGAGCCCCGGGACAGGGTAAAAACCGGTCGCTGCCGAATTGCAGAGATCGTGGCCCGATGACATCCAAAGCCTTGCGAAAGACCTCCGCCCGGTAGATCGGGGGCGGCCCAAACGACAGGTCGAACCGGAACTGGCTTTCAGCAGGTGCAACGCCGTTGATGCGGTCAATCACCCCGACAGCATTGGCTTCGTCGCACCACGGCCATCCCAAGTGGGCCAAGGTGACGCGAAGGCCTGGGTGGTCGCGCACGGCTTCATAAAAGGATGGGCGGCAATAGCGGCCCGAACGCCCGTCGATGAAGATCCCACTGTGGAAGAGGATCGGCAGCTCAAGCCTGGCAGCCACTTCATAAACACGGTGAGCGCAGTCATCATAGGGGTACCACCCGGTCGGCACCATCTTCAGGGCCCGGATTCCTGGGAGGCCTGCGGCTTCCTCGATATCCCCCGCCGCTTGCGGGTGCAGGGGATTGACGACCGCAAATCCCACAAGGCGGTCAGGTTGGTGCTTGACCAATTCGGAAAGATACCGATTGCCGGCCCGCAACGACGCTCTGTCGTTCAGCGAATAGGGGGCAGTAAGGAACGGGGCGAGCAGAAAGGCGATATCAACGCCTGCTTCATCCAAGGACTGGAGCACGCCGTCGGTCGTCTCCTGGCCGGACGTGTGCAAGTGGGCATCAATGATCATGGGCGCTCTCCGCCCGCTCAACTTGCGTCGACCAAGGTCGTTCCCGCCGAAGCGTGAAATCGCATCGTCCCGGGACTCACCGGCTAACAAACCGAAAAATGACTGTCGGGTTGGAACCGGACACCTGGACGGAGCTTCCTGCCAAGAAGACCACCCCACCCTCAATGCGGATGAGTGCAATGGATCAGACTGTATCCAACCCTTTACTATTGTCGCGCCACACCCCTCTACTCCTCTGTCTTTCGCACCTGCGGTGGGACTTCGTCTTTCAACGCCCGCAACATCTCATGACGCGCGCAGCGGCTACGTGCCGCGTGGTGTTTTTCGAGGAGCCGCTGTTCGAGCCCGTGGCTGTGCCTGTTCTCCGTAGGCGCTCAGTTGCGTCCAACCTCGATGTCGTTACACCGATGTTGCCGATCGGATACCCGTCTTCAGCGACCGATCAGACCCTAACCGACCTTTTGGAGGACCTGGTCGCCGGGATCGATCACGACCACCTCGTGACCTGGTACTACACACCGATGGCCCTTAAGTTCAGCGCCGGCCTGGAAGAAGATGTCTGTGTCTACGATTGCATGGATGAGCTTTCAGCATTCAAGAACGCGCCGGCAGAGCTGACCAAACTTGAGCATGACCTTTTCGAGAGAGCTGACGTCGTATTTACGGGAGGCAATAGTCTCTATCAGGCCAAACGTAGCCAACATCCGTCGGTACACGCTTTTCCGAGCAGCATCGATACCACGCATTTTCAAAAGGCGCGGCGTCCGCAGCCTGATCCGGCTGACCAACAGGCAATCGCACGGCCCCGCGTGGGATTCATGGGTGTCATCGACGAGCGCTTCGACATTGATCTCGTGGCGCGGACGGCCGAGGCGATGCCCGACGTGCAGTTCATCACGATCGGGCCCGTGGTCAAGATTGATCCCGCCTCACTGCCACGCCGGCCCAACCTCCACTGGCTTGGCCCAAAGCGCTACGCGGAACTGCCTTCCTATATGGCGGGCTGGGACGTCGGCTGGATGCCTTTCGCGCTGAATGAGGCTACAAGGTTCATCAGCCCCACGAAGACACCTGAATTTCTCGCCGGAGGCCTGCCAGTTATATCCACGGCAATCGTGGACGTGGTCCAGAGTTATGGTCGGCGCGGGCTGGTACGCATCGCGGACGCCGATTCAATGAGCAGCGCCCTGCGATCCGCAATAGGCACGAGGGGAGGGGGGCTCGCTGCCGCCGATGCGTTCCTGGCCCGCTCATCATGGGATTCGACGTGGAACGCGATGGCGGACCTTGTTGAGACGGCAACGATCACAACGCAGGCGCCGGCCGGCGCGGTGGTCGGCTATGTTTGATTGGCTGATCGTCGGAGCCGGCTTTGCCGGGAGTGTGTTGGCGGAGCGTCTGGCGAGCCAGCGGGGTGACACCGTCCTGCTGGTGGATCGCCGAAGCCATATCGGGGGTAATGCCTTTGACTGGTATGATGAGGCCGGCATTCTCGTGCACCGGTACGGCCCGCACATTTTCCACACCAATGCAGCGTCTATCGTCGCCTATTTGTCTCAATTCACCGACTGGCGACCCTACGAGCACCGCGTCCTCGCCAACGTCGACAGCCAGCTGGTACCCATTCCGATCAATTTGGATACGATCAATCGGCTCTATGGGCTGGATCTCACCTCGTCGGAGATGGAGGCGTTCCTCGCCGCGCGGCGCGAGAATATCGCGGAGGTGCGCACGGCCGAGGACGTCGTAGTCGGCACCGTAGGGCGAGAACTCTATGAAAAGTTTTTCCGAGGCTACACCCGCAAGCAATGGGGCGTTGATCCCTCGCAGCTTAGCAAGTCGGTGACGGCACGGGTCCCGACGCGGACCGATCGCGATGACCGGTATTTCAGTGATAGCTTCCAGAGTATGCCTGCCGGCGGCTACACACGCATGTTCGAGCGGATGCTGGCGAATCCCAAAATCAAGGTAATACTGCAGACCGACTATCGGGAAATCCGCGACGTCATCCCGCATCGCCGTCTGATCTATACCGGTCCTATTGATGAATTCTTCGATTTCGGGCTCGGAAAGCTTCCCTATCGGTCCCTGCGCTTCGAGCATGTCACGCTTGACCGGCCCCAGTTCCAGCCGGTGGCAGTCGTCAACTATCCCCAGACCGAGGCGTTCACTCGGATCACGGAATACAAGCATCTGACCGGGCAACACCATCCAAAGACCAGCCTGACCTACGAATACCCGACCGACAAGGGCGATCCCTATTACCCCGTTCCGCGGCCCGAGAATGAGGCGCTGTACAAGCAATACGAGGCGCTGGCATCGCGCAGCGAAACGCTTTTTGTAGGCCGGTTGGCGACTTACCGGTACTACAACATGGACCAGGTGGTCGGACAGGCCTTGGCCACGTTCGCGCGCATTCAAAAAGCCCACGCGGAGGACACCCTCGAACGCCGGGCCGCGGGGCCCTGATGGTTGATGTCTGGGGTGGTATCGAATGCAGCTTTGTCAGGATCGGTGACACGGTCCGCGACCAGGTTGCTGAAACCGGTCATGCCGATCGCGTGGATGATCTCGATCGTATCGCCGCGCTGGGGATTCGTACGCTGCGCTACCCGGCATTGTGGGAGAAAGTCGAAGCCATCAGTGGACAGCACCATTGGCACTGGCTGGACGAACGGTTAGGCCGATTGCGAACCTTGGGCATCTTGCCTCTGGTCGGTCTGCTGCATCATGGAAGCGGCCCCAGTTGGACGCACATACTGGCACCAGATTTCACCGACTGTCTCGCCGATTTCGCGGGTCGCCTGGCACTCCGCTACCCATGGCTTACGGTCTTTACCCCTGTCAACGAGCCGCTCGCGACAGCACGGCTTTCGGGAATTTACGGCCTCTGGCAACCTCACGGCACCGACGAGGCGACCTGCTTTCGGCTGTTGGTTGCGCAATGCAGGGCAATTGCCAAAGCAATGGTGGCCGTCCGGCGCGTGACCCCGCAGGCCCGATTGCTTCAGACTGAAGATGTTGGAAAGATATTCGCAACGCCGTCGCTCCAGTATCAGGCTGATTATGAAAACGAGCGACGCTGGCTGTCGTTGGATTTGCTCTGCGGACGTATCGATGAAACCCACGCTTTTTACGACCGTTTTCTCGCGGCGGGTGTTGAGCCGAACGACCTGGCTGAACTCAGCGCGGTACCATGTGCTCCAGACCTCGTCGGCCTCGATTATTATCTAACCAGCGACCGCTACCTCGACCACCGTGTCGAACGGTATGCCGGCGAGCCAGTTGGTGGCAACGGAGTTGAGCCGTATGTCGATATTGCGGCGTTCCGCGGCGACGTTCCTGCTGACGAACTGGGCCTGCGGCCCAGGCTTAACGAGGTCTGGAACCGTTATCGGATTCCTCTTGTGGTCGGCGAACTGCACAATGGCTGCACGCGCGAAGAGCAACTTCGTTGGTTCCTTGAGGGCTGGCGCGCGGCTGAGGAATGCAATCGCGCGGGCGCAGACATTCGGGCTGTGACAGCCTGGTCGCTGTTCGGCGCTTTTGACTGGAACTCGATGATGAGTCGATCGGATGGCTACTACGAGTGCGGCGTGTTCGACGCCCGCGCAGAACCGCCACGTCGGACGGTCATTGCAAATGCCATTGCCGCGCTTGCGCGTGGGCAACCGTACGACCATCCGGTTCTTGCGCAGACCGGCTGGTGGCGTACGCCGCTCGGGACCGGGGCCGCCGCGCCCACAATTCAAATTCGCGGATTTGGCCGCTGGCTATCCACCCTCTCGGAATGCTGCAATCGCAGGCGCCTTGCTGCGCAGGCAGCGCACGAACGGGTAGGGGAGCGAGCAGCCTGGGTCGAAATCTCAGTGGGAGCCGGGTCCGCGCCTCTCTTGCACGCCCGCTATAGCGATGGCGCGACCTTCGGGTTTCATACTTACGGTGAGGTTGACCGGATGGCCGCCTGCAACGCTTTCCTCGATCTCGTGGTCGATGGGCTCGTTGGCCAGTTCCGATTGGTGGAGGCGTTCGCCAACAATCAGTACAGGATTATCGAACTCGCCGAAAACGCCGCCGTAGGTTCCCGCCGAGAATAGCCAACGGGGCCTCGATACTGTCGCGGCCCCGTTTTGCGTTCTATGCGGCCTGCTGGTTGACACTGCTTTCCGCCAGCTGAGTCAACTTCTGGTCGGTTTCCCGCTCCTCTTCCAAGGTTTCGGCCAGGAGCGTAGCCGCCTCCTCGTTGCCGAGCTGCTTCGCCCACGCGATGAGCGTGCCGTAACGCGTCATCTCATAGTGCTCGACAGCCTGCGCCGAAGCTATCAGGGCAGCGTCGAGGACCTGCTTGTCATCGACATCGCCGCTGACGTCATCGGCCTCTTCAAGGATGCCATCGATTGCCGGGCAATCCACACCCTTGACCGACTCGCCGATCAGCTCGAAGACCTGTTCAAGCTTGGCAATATGACCCCTGGTCTGCTCGAGGTGCTCTTCAAATCCGGCCTTAAGATCTGGAGCCGTGGCTTTCTCAGCCATAGTCGGCAGGTTTTTTTCGATCTGCTGTTCGGCATAGTAGATGTCCTGCAGGGTGTGCAGGAACAGGTCATTGAGCGTCTGGATGTCTTTTGAAAACAAGCCCATCGGTAGGTCCTTTCGAGAAATTGCGCATTAGGCCTGTTCAGCCCATATGCTCCATCGGTTATTCGGTGGTGTGAAGGCAACGTCGCGTGTGGGGAGCGGTTCCGGTCACGATCATTTTCCTCGCGTTCCCGCGTCCCGCCAGCTTTCGTCGACTTCGGCGGGCTATCGCGGCTCGCGGACCATGCTGAGATAGGTGGGATCAAATTCCGCGATTTCGCGCAGCCGATCCCAATCGATGATGGTGAGGATATGGTCAACCCAACTGACGACACCGATCTTGCGGAGTTCTCCGACAATCCTGTTCATATGGACGACGGACAGCCCCAAGACATCTGCGAGTTCAGCTTGGGTCAGGGGAAGGCGGAAGCTACGCCCCTGTGTTCTTTTCACGACCTCCAGGCGCACGAACAATTCACAGATCAGGTGCGCGAGATGTGCGGTTTTCGACCTTCTTCCCATCGCTACAATCCATTCCCGGTGGATGGCACCGTCAACGAGTGTATCGAGCCAGAGGAGACGGGTCAGGTGGGGTGCCGTTTCCGTGATCCTTCGCAACCTCGCGTGCTCTGCGACGGCGACGCGGCATGGTGTCAAGGCAACAATCCCGTGATCCATGGTCTTCAGCAGGAAGGCGTGAAGGTCAACAAAATCGCCGGGGACCTGCAGGGCGGTAAACTGCCGGCCGCCGTCCTCCAAGACCTTATATCGGGCCGCAATCCCGTCCAGCAGCAATGTGCTGAAGGTCGGCCTCGAACCAGCCGAGACCAAGTCTTGCCCAACCTTGAAATCTCGCCCCACCACTACGGTTTCGGCCAAGATGGCCCTCTCGGCCTCTAGAACAACATCGTGTTGTTCAAGCTGCAAAAACAAGGGCTCAAGCATGGTTCCTCTAAGCCGCCTGCGGTGGTTGCGAACCGCACGAGGATGTCGACTTTGGCCTAACTGATACTAAAAAGCCAGACGAGAGGAACTGCGTGTGAAGCCGGAGATTGAGGACTCGACAAGGCACGCCCGCGATGAACCGCTATTTTTTCGACGTATACAACAACGAAGGAGCGGTTCTCGACCAGGAGGGCCAACTCTTCATGTCCGCAGAGGTTGCACGAGCCGAGGCGATGCGGATCCTTTGTGATGTCGCCCGCGACGAAATTAGCGATCAGGCGTTTGCCAAACTCGTCGTCCGGATGCGAAGTTCAGCCGGCTCGCTAATCTTCGAGGGTTCTCTGGTTTTGACTTCTCGATGGATTGGTTGAGTGGGGCTATGGATGGGACAGCCCGGTCTAGTTGATCGTTTCCCCGTACCCCAATTCCTTCAACTGCTCCGCCGCTACTGCTAGAAGTCCCATGCCAATCTCGGTCGGCGTCCACCCAGACTGAAGGGCCAGTTCACGGAGACGCACGACGTGGGGCACCAACGCTTCTTTGCATGCTTGGCCCCGGGGTAAGTTGCCGCATGGACCTAGTACGGTGGCGTTCCACTTGGGATTCTTCATCGTCCCGCTCCGTCGTCTGAAGAGAAACTTTAGGATCCGTGTGTAGTTCCCGACATCAAATCCTCTCTTCGTAACGCATGATGTTGTCAGGGCTCGCCATCACTGGAACCCTCCCGTTTTAATTCGGGGGGACACGGATGCCGTTTGTCGCCGACCCTGAACCATTGTCTCGTATGGCTGAGGTACTCGACCGTCATTGATGCCGCCATGGCATGGATCAAGCCACGCAGACGAGCGACCATATGATCCGCGATCTGAATGGGTCTCTGGAACCTGGCGTAGAATGGCAAATGGATGTTACCGATCACGCCGGCGAAGTAGTATTATCGCTGAATTTTTCAGCATGGTCTTGAAAATCTAAATTATAATGATGATTTGGCATAACATATATTATAATAATGCAACTATTTGATGGTTTGCATAATTTAGTTATATAATTAACTTCTGTTCTTTTACGGCGCCTACCGAGGTTAGCTTTTTCGAACTTCTGCTTTCTGACCGTCGTTGTATTTTGGGCGCTGATGAAAAATTGACGGTTTGGATCCGCAGTGTTGTGACTTTGATCGAAGCTATTATGTGGGCGTCCGAGCGGGAGACCGCCACCTCGTGAAACCAACTATTGAAGAAGCGCTTTTTCGCTATCGGAGGAGCTCAGTCGATAGCAAAGCTCGCCGAGGATCCCAAGCACAAGATAGCGTGCGGCCGGTACGCCGACGGCGCCCGGTCGACAACAGAACGTCCGCGGTCAGGCGCCTCAGAGGTTTGTCGCCATTAGGCCTTCGGCCTGCGGTTTGCAGAACCGTTGTTGGCGAAGATGGGCTGCGGTTTGCGTCCGAGCCCCGCAGCTTTAGCGAGCGTTGATCTTTGAGCCGCGTAGGTCGGTGCGATCATCGGGTAATCCGGCTTCAATCCCCATTTCTCGCGGTATCCGTCCGGACTGGCTCCGTAGCGCACCGCGAGATGCCTTTTCAGTGATTTGAACAGGAACCAGGCAACGATCCATGACAGTATCGAGGAGCTGGCGGACAAGATCGACGCGGTGCTGTGCCGGCGCCGATCGAGGTGATGGATGGCAGGAATAAGCACCGACAGCTTCTCGTCGATCGACAGCTTTCCGTCTTCGGCCGTATGGCGGTGCATCGGATCGCGGAACATTACCATCTGACATATCCCTGACAATGAGATTTGCTGCAACGTCCAACGCGCGACGAGGTTCCGGGCGAGAGTAGTCATGGCAGGCGTGATCCAGGTTATGACCCCGCTGGAGTTCCTGGGATTGGACCGTAGGCGCATGGTTGCGGCTGCGGTTACGTCCCCTAGTGACAGCATGTTCTGCGCGTATCTGGTGGGGTCTACGAGGTGGCTAGCCACCCGCCGAAACTAGGTAATCTCATAGTAGAAATCGCAGATCAGATCGGCGACTTTCACAGCTTCGAAGTCCGTCATGTGGGCCGCGTTTTCGACAGCGACCGTCTCCAAATCATCCTGATCGATCGCCAGGAGATCCAGCAATTTTGCAAATTTTATTTTGAGTTCGCGGTCGCCGTCGAATTCATCGATCGTGACGTTCAGAATGTTTTCGTTCGCCTCAATCAGCCTGGCCTGAATGCTATCTGTGGAGGCTGCTAGCGCCCGGATCGCAACGAAGAAGTGTTCACGGGCATTGGTATAATTGTCGTCCATTTTGGCACCTCAACGGGTAACAGCGCGCCCTGGACGTGGGGTGCGACCTGCGACGTACGCCGTTCATAGGGCAGGTGTCAACAACCCGGTGCCAGCTAAGCTGCATCAAGGACAGCGATCCCGCGCCGCGCTCCGCTACGAACAATCAGAGCAGCGCGCTGCCGCCAGACGGGCGAAAATGTACCAGATACCGACGAGTTGGCGGAGCGCGTCATCGCCGCCGAAAGCGCGGTCAGCAAGCTCAATGCAGACCTGACCAGCGTCAAGGAAGTGACTGCTGAAGTGACCCGATGGATGCTGATGGGGCTCGGCGCCTTGGGCATTACCG
This sequence comes from Mesorhizobium sp. 113-3-9, assembly GCF_016756515.1. Lineage (NCBI taxonomy): Bacteria > Pseudomonadati > Pseudomonadota > Alphaproteobacteria > Hyphomicrobiales > Phyllobacteriaceae > Mesorhizobium > Mesorhizobium sp. 113-3-9. Next base: position 2,756,162 of record NZ_AP023246.1, read on the forward strand.
GCATGGCGGCGGCGGCGCTTGGCGTCACTCCTCACGGCCTATTGGACCGATATCTGCGAGGCGGCTAGTCGGGGCGTCAGAACTTGCAATCCCAGACGCAAACGCAGATCTCGGCGAAGGCGAAGGCATCTGGCTCACGTTCGAAACTCTGGAATAGGTGTTGCCACCCGTTCCCACTATCCTGGCTGGCGCAGCCACCATCGTGACCAAAGTGCAGAAATCAGATCATTACGGTCTCCCCGATTTTAGTAAAGACCCATAGCGCGAACGCAATGATAGCGATGAGCACGGCGTATTCCAAAATACGAAGCAAAGGGGCCATACCAATCGCTTTCCAACGCGTGACGGCACTGCTTAAAGCCGGCCGCCTGCCGGACCAATATTCTCGCAACCAACCCCGCTGCCGCTCGTTTTGACCGCTGCTGGATGATCCCAGCGCACTTCTTGAACTTGCCCGCTGATCTCCTCCAAGGGATAGCGGGCCTTTTTTGTTCCATCAGCGGAACCTGATATGCGGCTGCAAGTTTCCGTGACGGCAGTCCGAGAGCGATTGCCCGCCAAGTTTCCACCAAGCCTTGGCAGGACTCGCCTCTTCCCCAAGTCGAGGTAAGCCCACTACTGCGTGATGACGTCTGCCCGCTGCCGAAAGGTGGCGGGCTTTTTTGGTCCAGTTTGCAGATCGCGCGACGCCAGATGGAACCGCAGTACGAGCGTGAATGTTGTTGCTCCGCGCCGTTCCTTCCTCCGAATGGCGTTCCCCAAACTGACCCGCCGCCTCCCAGGCGCGGGTTTTTTTGGAACCAATTGCGAGCGGAGAAGTTTTGTTCGTGCTCGGCTGCCCCCTCGACCGAGTAGAAATAAAAGCCCGTCACCCGCCCCCGCGATGGCGGGCTTTCCATTAGATGGCGACTAGGTGAGTTGTCCGGAGGTTAAATTAACTCATTCCGGTAAAGTAAAAGGATATGCCGGCACCGATAGCCGCAAAGCCGATGATGAAGACCATGAACGCCTCAAACCCGTTGCTGCGGTTCCCGATTCTGTCCATGGGTCTGCCCTTCCTTAGCGATCAGCAGAATTTCAACGTACTTCGCCAAAAAAGGTTGCGGGCGGCCCTAATTGATAACCGCATCTTTGCACCTCCTGCATAAGGCAGCTCGCGACTGTGCGGCTGTTCGCGTGCTCATGTTTAGGTCTCCTCAACGATGCCACCTGATGACGGGAATGTAGGCTTCAGGGATGTGAAACCCAAATGATGATCGGGGCATTGGTCGGCAAGTTCGATGGTGACAGCCACCGGATGGAGCAACGGCCAGTCGCACCTTTCGATTTCATTAAGCAGGGCCTAGACTTCTTATTTCCCGTACCGCAGGCTGCTGCCGGGATTTAGGGGGTATTGTATGCGATTGTCGAAGCGCCTTTCAGGCTTCGTATTGGGCGGTTTGTGCGGCGGTCTTTCAGGCGAAGCTCTTGCTGCCGAGACAGTAACTTACGACTGGAACGGCGCTTATATCGGCGTGCAGGCCGGCAAGGGTTGGAGTAAGCCCAAATGGGATGCACCGCCTCCAGTCACCGTATTCAGCAGCATTGACGGAGACGGTTCGCTCGGCGGCATCTACGGTGGTTACAATTTCCAGGTCGGTAACTGGGTTTTGGGCGTCGAGGGCGAATTCCTATTCGCAGATATCGATAAGTCCGGCGATAGACTCGCCAACTGCGAAGAGGCCATGGCCCTCTGTGCCAGCAAGATCAAATGGACGGGAGACGTATCGGCGAGGGCAGGTGTAGCGCTTGATCGCGCTCTGCTCTACGCGACAACCGGCGTGGCCTTCGTAGGTATGGACAACTACATCGGAGGCCAGGAAAACGGACCAAGTCCAGGCGCACTCTATGTGAAGGGATCGGACAATCGCGTTGGATGGACGGTGGGCGCAGGTTTCGAGTACGGATTTTCCAAACACCTCACTGGTCGGTTTGAATACAGCTATTACGATTTTGGTTCGGCTGCCAAGCCAATGCAAGAGATCGGCACCTCAGGCGAAATTCCCGGCTTCGACCGCAGCCTCACAGCACAGGCGGTTAAGTTTGGTATCAGTTACAAGTTCTGAAACGAGCGCCGTTTGAGTGCCATGGCAGCGGACGACCGCTGCCCATCAAAGCGCGTTGCAAAAGCATCCCGACCAGCGGCCTGTGGTGAAGATATAGCCCATCGCATATGGGGGGCACTCGCAACGCTGTCACCAAGCTCAACGACGACATGGCGACCGTCAAGGAAGTGATGGCCGAGGTGACGCGCTGGAAGCTGACGGGGCTTGGCGCCCCTGCGGGATGGGTGCGACGGCGCTTGCATCGCTGGTCACGGCGTAGTGGACGACATTTGGCGAGTGCAGCGCGGTGGGTGAGGGAACCTTGAATGTCTGAAGTGGTTTGGCTTCAAAGGAGAACCATGCCATGCACCCGAAATCATCGCGCGATATGCCCGGCCCCAACACCCGCAAGGACACAGACCGGGAGACTCGAGAAGCGGTCGTCAAAACGCCCGACAAGACGAACGACTGGGATCGTGATCAGGTCCATGGCGAGGGCGAGACCATCGGCATCGAATCCGAACGCGACGACAATCTCGCAACAGCCGAAACCAATACCGGTATTCAAATGGATGGCGAAGTTGTCGAGGAAGACGATGACAACCCGTATCAGAACAGCGACGACGCATTGCCTGACGATGAAGAAGAGGCCGCCATCACCCGTCATCCGACCCGGGAAGGTCGGTTTGACGAGACCTAGCTACCAGGCGCCAGCGTACCGGGGCCGGATATGCCTAAATTCTGAGACGGTGCGGCACCCACGTCCTTGTGGTCGGCTTACCATGGCATCAACGCGCAAGAAATGTCTCGCAAGTTAAAAATGCCGGTGAAAGATGATCGCAACCAGCTCCACCGCCGCCCGTTGACTAACGCTGGGTTTGTGATCCCAGCACTCCTGAACTTGCCCGCTGATCTCCCCCAAGGGACAGCGGGCCTTTTTTGCCCATAAGCGGAACCTGACATTCGCAGGCTGGTTCTTGCGGTGCGGCATCCTCCGCTGCGGCTACGGGGATTTGCTCTTAGCCGGGCCCGCTTCTACCGCCATTGCGGCGGGCCCACTTGACTGCGTACCTCGTCTCCTCTGCCGAAGGGTGGGTTTTTTTGGACCAAGGGAACATTGCCGAGGAGCCAGCGGAATCGGTAGAGCACCAAGGGTATTGAAGCGCTGTACTTTCCATTCAGTACTCCCCAAACTTGCCGCTGCCTTCCCTGCACGGGCTTTTTGTTGGAACCGATCACGCCGGGGGAAGTTCTCAAAGTGCTCGGTGTTCCCTCCGCCGAGCGGACAAACAAGGCCCGTCACCATTTTCGTGGTGGCGGGCTTTTCGTGTTCTCGGGTCGACCAGCTCACGTTGCGGAAGGCACTTTGCCGGCTTGAGGGCCAACCGGGGGATATCCATGAAGAAAGCTTACCAAAAGCCTGAACTCACCAAGCGCGAGAAGCTGTCGAGCGTTGTAGCTCAAGCAGTGTCGCCACCGCCACCTCCTCCTCCTCTCTTCTAGACTGAGTGATTTTCGAAACGACAGCATCAGCCCGCTGGTTCCGGCCGGCGGGCTTTTTGTTGAACGGTTCTCAAAGTGCCTGGTCGTCCCTCGTCTAAGCGGACAAACAAGAGCCCGTCGCTGACTTCAGACCCGTGGCGGGTTACTCTTTTTTGCCCGCAGATCTCCCCTCACAGCGGTGCGTCTTTTCAATTTTAGTTTGTATGATTGGCAGGCCCGGAGCGAGGACGCCATCTGTGGCTGGGTTTTGCAGAAGGGGGTTCAATGCGAAAGAGTTACGCTCGTCTGACACTGGTAAGAAAGGACCGGCTGTCGAGTGTCACCGCCACCCCTGGCGCTTCCGGGATTACAGGTCCCACTGGCCCAACGGGTCCCACTCGCCCAAGAGGTCCTACGGCCCCCACCGGTCCTCTCTAACATATAGGGTTGGCGTGCAGGCGGGTTTTGCCCGTCACACGTTAGTTGCGCCCCTGGCCGGCGTGCTGTGAGGATGCTGCTCGTCGCCCTTGTGATGCTGTTTTTCATGGCCTTTTGATTATGGCTGGTCTGATTTCCGGCCCGGACACGGCCCCTATTACCGGCGCCCCCGGGAGCCTGATGATCCTGGCGCCGTCCTTGGCTTAGCGACTCATGCCCTGGCTCTTCGTGCCGACACCTCGCGCAAGTCGCGCTGATCGACTGCCTGACCGCAACTCGGACAGGGTCTCAGTTTCTTCCTCTCTACTGGCTCGCTTCCGTGGCGCTTCCCGGGGATCGGTGGTCCAAGGTCTGATAGCTTGGTCATCACTGACCTTTAAGAGCCTTCGCCGCCAACTCCAACGCGTCGCGATCGTTGCTGTGCTTTGCGATTGCGGGCCTTTTGTACCTTCCGCTCGGTGACACAAATGATGAATCGGTGCTAGAAATCGGCTCGCCGATCCTTTGCGGCAGTTCCATAGCTCGCCCGCTGCTCTCCCCTGAGCAGCGGGCTTTTTATCTTATCAGCACACCGGAACAGCGCGGTAACTAGCAGGTTGAGGCATATGCAGCGCCCGTCCCTTGGTCGCGCTGCTGACCAAGGGCAAACTTGGTCGGCCCGCGCATCCCCAAGGTGTCGCGGGCCATCCTGCGATGGTGAGAACATGGTCAAAATTAGAGCGAAAGCTGCGATAGGGAAGCCTCTCCTTGGGATGCTGCTGGGCGGGTTGTTGCTCGGAGTGATCGGCTGGGGGATCGGCAGGCCGGACGACGAAGAGGTCATGGCCCGCAACTCCGCCGGCGCCGCTATTGTCCACCAGTTATCGGGAACCAATTCTCGCCCATGAGATCGAATATCCGCTCGGTTGTCCTTCGACCGAGCGGGCAAAAGAGAACCCGTCAGTCACTGTTTTCGCAGTGGCGGGCCTTCCCGTGCCTTATGCTAGACGGCATCAGGCGAAACGCGGGGAGGGGCGTCGAATGCGGCTGGTGATATTCACGGTTGTTGGGCTGTTCACGGCATCCGGCTTTTTGCTGGCAGCTGAACTTGTGATCGGTGGCCGTAGGTTGACAGCCGGCGCCAACGCAAGGCAGTTTGCCGGCGAGGGTAAGCGAGGAGCATATAATGAAGAAGACGTATGAAAAGCCGGTTCTGACCAAGCACCAGCGCCTGCCGACGATCACTGCGCAGGCCATTCCTGTCTCACCAGTTCAGAATACCTAAGCGCCTGGTAAGGTGAAACCACACCCGCTGGCTCCGGCCGGCGGGCTTTTTCTTGTCGATCGAAGACCAGAGCAAGACCGCCAAGAAGGGATCGAGCGCCTCCGGTGCAACGCCCCTCGGGGCCTCCACGCCAAGAAATCGTCAGCGGTGGTTCGGTCCGTTGGATCGGGACCGACGCCACCGAGAGCATGCTCGACATAAAGGTGCATCTCCGATGGGGAGAAGCGGAGTCGCCAGTCTTTGTCTTCGGCGAGAACGAGCGTTCGAGTGGCGCGGTCTCCTTTTTGGGAGATGATGGCCATCGGATAGTGAGCGCGTCAATCGTCAGAAATCCGTCTTGCCTTGCAGGAGGCCCTTAAGCGGCCTTAACTCGTCGAACGGTCGCATGGCCATCCCTTTCGGCCGAATCGAACCCATCTTACCGTTCACACGGACTTCTAGCGCGACGGCATCGGGTAAAATGGTTTCGACAGAATTCGTGGCCAAATTCGAAGGGGTAGCTGATTTCTTGGAGGCGGTCGGGCATCCGACCAGATTATTGATCTTGGCCCATCGTCTCGATGGCGAACCCGGGTAAACGTGTTGTTAGACAAGCTGGGCTTTGACCTTTCACAAGCGTCCCTCCCCATCATCTGGCTAAGCTGCGCAAAGCTGGACTGGTGAATGCCCGCCGGGATAGCTAGTGGATATATTATTCCTGTCAATCGGCCGCTGTGCACGCGTTGTTCGCGTTCGCGCAATATCTGTCGATGCCCGCACCGATGCGTGATAGATCCGTTCAAGCGCCCGTTTGCCGTTACCCATTCCAGTTGCACCTGTCCGCCGGCTCCGGCCTGCCTCGTCGGCTCGTACCTAGAGGCTGAAACTATACTCAAAGACGTGGCCACGCTGTTCGTCGGTCACGCGGACCCATATAGGCTCGTTGGTGCGCAGGTTAACTTCGCGCTCAGTTGCTTCCCGGGCGGCCCTTAAAGGCGTGGTCGCATTAACAACGTGCGTTGCGGTAACGGCATCGCCGTCCATCTCCTCGACATGATATTTAGGCACTATAGCGCTCCCAGGCGTTAATCCAGACGCGCAACGTCCAGATCAGGTCTTTGTTGCAGCGATGCCTCGCATCAGACTGCGGAAAGCGGTTGCCAACCTACGGTCGTTGCCTGACCACCGCCGCTAAGAGCGACCGCTCCTCACGGACCCCACTCCGAAATAGGGCGAGAATTCGAGCTGCCAGGATTTGGTTGTCGATCGACGAAGGGTCCAGACCTAAGTCGCGGCAGGCATGGTCAAAAACTCGTTTGCACATATCGACGTCCTCAGGTTCAAGAACCCCTTCCAGGATGCGGGTCGGCATCTTGTCTATTCAACCTCCTCTGTTGAAGCCGCAGTTCGTGGAACGAAATACATCCGATGCGCTCAATAACAAATGATGGATCCGGCGGAAAATTTCGCTGGGAACCATTTTAATAATCAAGCTTTCTTGGGCCCGACAGACCTGAGGAGGCAGTCATGACCCGACGAAAGGTTGACCGCGAAAAAATCGAAAGGGCTGACCGTGAATGCAAAGCTATTTTGGACGCGGAGCGCAGAGCCAGGGAAGCAAAGACAGCGAGATTGAGGGCGCAACGTCTCGCAGCGAAGGAGTCGGAACCGAAGGCCAGTCGCGAGCTTAATGCTCCATGAGCAAGCGCGGCATCAACTTTCTTGACGAGTGGATGGCTGAAAACCTGCCCGATACCATAACTGACGATCCAATAGCGATCGGCGCCCTTGCTGATCGAGCGCTGGAAGCCGCGCGAAAGGCGGGCATCGCCAGCACGGAAATCAGCGAGGAAGTCCCGAGCGTGTTCGAGGTCATCGCCGAAGCAATGGCCAGGCACGATGGTATGCCTTGACCTGATACGCACCGATTGACTCGTTTCCCAAGCGTTCCCATTTTGGTCTTCCGCAGCGGTAGGACGGTGCTTTGTGCATGCGTCGCCGACATGGTGCGGCGTTCGAGTTTTCCCACACCTGGCGAGGCCGGTCTGGAATGGTCGCCCGGCCGACACCTATCCGATCATCATCCGCGAAGAGCTTTCCACATCCATGGCCCGCTTCATGTCAGCCAAGTGGGGACTGGTTCCCGGATGGGCGCGCGATGGCAGCGGCCGTCCGCGCCCGTCAACGCGCGTTGCTAGACAATCGCGACCAGCGGCATGTTCCTTAAGGGTTACACTTCAAGGCGCTGCAAGGTGCCGGTGGACGGCTGTTTCGAGTGGCAAAAGCTCGATGCACCGGGCAAGAAGAAGCAGCCCTATGCCATCGCCATGAGGTCGGGCGAGCCCTTCGCCATGGCCGGCATCTGGAAAGAGTATGCCGACAAGGCGACAGCCGGGTTTGTCCGCACCTTTGCCATTGCGCCCTGCGAGCCGAACGAACTGATGGCGACCATCCAAGATCGGATGCCTGTCAGCCTGGCGCCCGAGGACTACATGCGCTGGCTTGGGCCGCAGTCGGATCCATCGGACCTGTTGAAACCGTATCCATCCGACCTGATGAAATATGGCCGATCGCCTATGTGGGCACTCGCAACACGCGCGACATCATCGACGAAATAGGTGTGGGCCAGCCACGCATTCGACGTTGAGAAGCCATAGGAATATTATCTTGGTCGCAGTTCTCCTTTTTCACAATCATCTATCGTACAGCGTGCGGCTTCAGGGATGTTACCGGCCCAATGATCCAGGAAGTTGATGCCGCGTGTGCTCATCGGTCATCAATTTCGATCTCCACCAGCTTATGTTCCAGCCTTGTCGATGGTATGTTGATCCCGTCATGACGATGCTCTCTGACCTGGGGCCGCCAACCCCCGGCAAGCTGCACGGCGGGGACATCCCGGAAGAGCAGCATTTCTACCAATGCCCTTATTGCGGCCAGGAGGTCGACCAACGCGACTTGCGTCAGGTTTATTACCATGAAGGGCCAAGGCACGAGCCGTTGGAGCTGGAAGATGGCGCCACAATTATTATATTTCCGAGGCTCCAGGAATAGAATCGCCGCGACAAGAAAGCCCGCCGACCCGAGCCAGCGGCTGTTTGCGAGCCGGAACTAACGACACCGCAACGGTAACAGCCTCGTTTGCTTGGGTTTGGGTATTCATTCAGCCGGGGGACCAATGGGCTCTTGTTTCCGAACGGCGCAGGACACCGCGCCAGGCCTAGATGCGTGTTGTAGACGACAACCCCAGCCTGGTGAGTTGCCCATCCGCGAAGCACAGAGCATCCGCCTCAATCGCGAAAACTCTTGAATACGCATTGCCCTTCCGTTCGGTGATCGTTACGTGCCATTCGCCCAAGGAACAGCCAAGCTCTACCGATGGCACGGCGGGAGAGGCTTTTATGATTGCCATGGCTGTTCCCTAACATCGACGGGCGGCTTAGCGTGGCCCGCGCCCTGTCCAAGCAACGCACGGGCCGACCAAGTTCCGCAGCTTGGCGAGCGGCGAGGCCGCTAAAGGAGCCGGGCCGCGTCATCGCTAACTTGCGGCCCGCATATTAGGTTCCGCTTATAAGCAAAAAGGCCCGCTGTCCGTCGGGGAGATCGGCGGACAATATATGCGTGGTACTCCGCTTTGCGCCAATGGGTTGGTTGCTCGCTTTATGCTATGATTCGAGCCGTGGGAAAGAAGCAAAAACCAGTCACCGGAAGCGTCGCCGATCTCGAGATTACCACCGAGGCCCGATACTTTGCCCGCAAGTGCGGACTTAGTCCGGAAGAGGCTCAGAAACTTCTCGACGAAGCCAATAATAAGGCTGGATCACATTCTGTCGATCACAAAAAAGGGCCGCCACCGGAGAGGTCTTGGTAGCGGGCAAGTTGGGAGTGCTGGGATCATCCAGCGGCGATCAACGATCGGAGGCGGAGTTGGTTGCTGGCTGATCAATTGACGGGACGTGTCCCCGTCTCACCCCACAAGCAAGCGGCGAGCTTTCCACCGTTGCGGTGGAGGACCTTCTCGATCGCGGACGCTCAGCTTTGAATCTCCATTGGTTCAAGTTCTTTGTCTACCACACTGTTTGCCATATCATCCGCCATTGGCCGTTTGCCCTATTTCAGTTCGGCACGGCGCGCTGCGCCAGCGTTTGTATGCAGGTCGCATTCCGCTCGGGTGTAAGCTTCACAGCGCAGCCAGGCGCCACGGTGCGATCGATCCTGATCGGCAACCGTCTTGCCTGTGCGGCGTTGATGGGCTGTGGGAGGTCAAAGGCGAGCGGGCCCAGCAATGATGGCGCTCTCGTCACGGACACGCTTCGCAAACCGAACTGACCAGTAACCGTGGCTTAGACGCAAATGGGCTTTGCAAGGAAACTTCGGACCGCGCTCGGGCTCAGACGAAAACCCGACGCAATTCCGCTGCATGCATCAATAGGGAGAAAAACGGAGTTCTACACAAAGCCAAGCAACATATTTGGCTGTGACGAAACTTCCCCGCTACGGATAGGAGCATTCTGCTCCATCGCCGACGAAGCGCTGTTCCTTTGCCGCGCCAATCATCCGATGCACTTGGTCTCAACTTATGCATTCCAAGTTCACATCACTAAGACGATGGGCTTCTTCGAAGATTTGGTGCCAGCCGGACCGACCGAAATTGGCAACGACGTATGGATCGGCCGACGTGCAATCATCATGCCAGGAATACGGATTGGAGACGGCGCCGTCGTCGGGGCCGGCTCGATCGTAACGAAGGACGTGGCGTCTTACGCGATCGTGGCTGGAAATCCCGCCAGGTTCATCCGCAGCAGATTTACCGACGCCCAGATCGAGAGCTTGCTCGAAATCCGATGGTGGGAGTGGAGCGACGAGAAGATCATAGCCGAACAGCCTCGCTTCTTTGGGCCGATAGACGCCTTCATTGCAGCCCACTCTAACGGCTCTTAGCTGTCGTCTACGATAAGCTGGGTGTCGCCCGTATTCAGGCCCATGGGATGTTCCTTCATTTAGAGATTGGCTATGGTCGGCGCCGGGGAGCGGGCCGATGAAACGAAACTGGGTAAAGCTGCCGAAGCCGTGGGCGGAATTGCGCTCCGGCCTACGCGATCACGTTGCCGCCAAGGCAGGCGAGATCCACACCTATGATGGCGGGTACGTGAGGCTGGTGGATGGTCTGTGGCAGGTTGTGTTCAGCGGCGACGCAAACGATGCGGATATGGTGCTGAATGCGCTGCGGAAGCCGAATTGACGCTAGAATTGCTCTTAGGCCGGCTCCTTTCCGGAATTTCGATTGACCGCAAAGATGTAAAGAGCAGCCAGCAGGAGTTCGAATGCGGGCGTGAGAACAATGATCTCTACCAGGCCCCAAGCCAGGATTAGGATCATCCCCACAAAGATCCCCCGCCGAAGATCAGAAGCCCCCGCCGCCTTCGCAATTTCTCGCATCGCGAGCCAGACATAGGAGCAGTACGAGACAACGCCGATCTGCCCAAAATTTACCGCTAAGCACAACACAGAGTTATGGGGTTCCAGGTCATGCTGTTGCCCAACTCAACCAAACCACCGAGCGCGGCGCGCCAGTCAGTGGATGCCACGACTGCTTCAATTCCGGAGCGCCAATACGCTAACCTCGCCAGTATCGACGCCGCTCCTGGAATATGCGGCACGTAACCTCGCACGGAATAGAGAATAGCAGCGCGACGGCGATGAGCGCTGCCGCCGAAACCGATGCCTTCAAGGGTCGACCTTCCTCCTCGCGAGATAGATGCTCCAAGTTGGAAAGGCGGCGCGATTAGCCAGACCGCATGACGCCCGGCTCCTCCGTCGGCGGCTCGCTGGTTTCCCTCAAGGGTGAATTGTCGAAAACCACATCTGAATAATTGACTGTAGCGACCAGATAGCCCGCCTCGTCATAGACCCTTGTGACCGATCCGGATTGATCGAGGCCAGTGGGAGCACCCGCGACAAGTGCCGCGTGAGCCCTTTCGACTGCTCGCGGGCTAGCCAGGTCTGAGCTCGCCAACTCTTCCACGGATATCGTGGTCTGGTCGAATTCGGTGGTTTCAAAGCGGAACTTTGGCATCGACATCTCCTGTTACCAACCAATGTCCGTCGAGGCGTTGCGTTCCCAAGCATGGTCGGTTGCGCGGTCCGCTGGATGCTGGAAGGCAAACGCCGTCACTGCTGGTTTCAGCACAGGCTCGTGCGGATGGATTATGCGAACGTCTCGAACCCGGGTGAAGCGATGACGATAGCGCCGCGGTGCTCGCGCGGGGGGTATAAAGTCAGATCTCGACCCAACGCGTCTCAAGGTTGGCCGGCTCTATCTTGAGGTTGACCGATCGGTCTCCCAGAGGCCTTGTCTTGTGAATGACACCCTTGGGGACGGTTACCAAATCGGCCGGGCCAAGTTCAACCGACGAATCCTCGAATTCGACGAGGGCCGTCCTGTCTATACCGACAAAGATTTCATCTGAATCTGGGTGGGAATGCAGCCCGTACGGTTCGGTCATAACGCTGAGGCGAAGGACATGGTCGTTCAATGCGGCAACCACGACGTTCCGGTACTGGCTTGCCCCGGCGGCTTGCACTGCAATTGAGAAGAGATTGGTTTTGTCGGCCATTGATCTATCTTCCCCGATTACGCAGTGCCTTAACGTCGCCGGGCCCGATCGCGTTGCCTCGCCCCGGAGCGGTCTCGGCATGGTAGCCACGACTTTGCGCTCGCTGAAGGGGCCGCACGTTAGATGTTGAGCCTATATCCGCAAAGCGATGCTCGAAAGGCCCAGGCCAGGCCGATTTGGTGCGATCTAGAAGATCCGCAACCTGCGGAGATTGCCGAGGTCAAAAAGACTGCCGGTGTCGACGTGCCAAGTCGCGAAAGTCTAAGCGAGATCGAAAGTTCAAGTCGGCTGAGAACCCGCGACGGTGTCCTCTCCATGAGCGTTCCCATGGTGACACATGCCGAAGGCGTCGGTCCGCAGATCGCGCCGGTCGGTTTCATCCTTACGCGCAAGCTCTTGGTCACGGTCCGGTTCACCGCCCTTCCGGCTTTTGATGCGGTGGCCTCACGTTTTGACAAGCCTGCGGAACGTCCAGGTTCGAGCCTTGAGGTGTTCATCGATTTATGTAGCGAACTCATCGATCGCCTGGCCGACGGCCTGGAAGAGGCGGCGACGGAGTTGCGAAGCCTGTCGACAACCGCCTTCCACGCGCCCGACGGGCAGGGCCGGAAATCCGTACGCTCCAACAAGCTTGTGCGCGCCCGATTGCGCCAGGTCGGTCGGCTGGGAGACATTCTTTCGGAAAAGCGGGACGTGCTTCTTGCTCTGGGCCGGGCTGTCGATTTTGCTTGTGAAATGACCGCAGAATGGGACGACGGAAAATTGAAGCCGCGTATGGCCGACCTGAAACAGGACGTCGCTTCGTTGAACGACTACGAAGTTCACCTGTCCGACAAAGTGCAATTCCTGCTTGATGCCATCGTTGGATTGATCGGGATTGCCCAGAACGACATCTTCAAGATCCTCACGATCGTTTCGATCGTCGGCATTCCTCCGACGCTGATTGCAGGTATCTACGGCATGAACTTCAAGTTCATTCCAGAATATGACTGGGTCTACGGCTATCCCTATGGCCTGGCTTTAATCGCCCTGAGCGCGATTGCGCCACTCGTATGGTTCAAATGGAGGGGATGGTTCTGAGAAGGGATGCGAAAGCTGAAGTGCACTTTCTTGGACCTCGTCATCCGTCATATCTCCATCCCCGCGCAGCCTCCGCCAACGATAGCGCCTGTCACTCAGCGGGCGTGAGCATGGTCGTAGCGCTTTGATTTCCACTTGCGCCGTGACGAGTTCGAGCGCTCCCGTTTTCGTTCCATGAGGAGACATCGCAGGGCTTGATGGTCGCCCGAGCCAGCTTCATATGGCGCCCTTCACCGGGGGCTGTCGGTCCCGCATCCCGCCTCACGGCGGCGCTATGCTGATGCTCCTTCGGCCGCCCTGTTTAGCCGGTCTCAGGGCCACGAACCTGCTCCAGCGCCGAACTGACCAATTCCCGCCGGCGGACATTTCGATGCTTCCGCCTTGTACGCCCTTTTTCACATTGGTCGGGAGAGGAGGCGCTCTCCCGACGGAGAGTTAGAGAAGGGTCGGTTTTTTCGCGACGGGTTGAATGCGGAAGGAGAGGCCTTCTGCGCCCGTCGCGGAGAACCGCGATGTCTGTCCAGACCAATCGAACCCACGCCGGCGCCGACCGGTCGAACCTCTACGACGAGATCACCGGCAAAATAATAGCTGAACTGGAAGCGGGTCGTTTTCCCTGGGTTCAGCCATGGGGGACTTCCGTGGCAAAAGCGTCGCTCTCCCTGCCGCAGAACGCCAGTACGCGTCGCGCGTATAGCGGGATCAACGTGCTTATCCTCTGGGGTGCCGTGGTCGAACGTGGATTCCCAACACAGAGTTGGATAACCTATCGACAAGCTTTCGCGCTCGGTGGCAACGTCCGCCGAGGCGAGCACGGGACAACGGTCGTTTATGCCGATCGTTTTGTCCCGGACCACGAGAAGAAGCGCGCTCGCGACACTGGTGAGGATGCCCAGGCCATACCGTTCCTCAAGCGCTTCACCGTTTTCAACATCGAGCAATGTGAAGGACTACCTGACGAAGTGGCAGCCTCGGCTGCGCCGCCGGTGGCAAGCCCGATCGAATCGCGCGTCGAGGCGCTGATCAAGGCCACCGCTATCGATTTCCGTATTGGCGGCGACAAGGCGTTCTATGTGCCTACTCACGATTATATCCAGGTGCCCCCGCGCCAGGCTTACTTCGAGCCGATCAATTGGCATCGGACAGCCTTGCATGAGCTCGGACATGCCACTGGCCACAGTTCACGCCTGGATCGCAAATTCTCCGGCTCTACCGCCTCGAGAAGATACGCGTTCGAGGAACTCGTGGCCGAGATCAACGCGGCCTTCTGCTGCGCGGCCCTGGGCGTCGTGCCCACGGTTCGGCATGCGGACTATATTGGCTCATGGCTAGAGGTTCTACGCGAGGACAATCGTGCCATCGTTCGTGCAGCCAGCCAAGCCAGCAAGGCGGCCGAGTGGCTTCTAGGCCACCTACCGTAAAAGGTCGAAGCATCAATCGAGTTGGGCGAAGGCAACGATAGAAGGGCTGCATAACCATCGTTGACCGGAAACCTCACGGGCCGTCCGGTCGGCCACGCCTCTCACCATCGTTTCAAGCGGAAACCGCGTTCACCGCCACAGCCTTTCGCAAGCGTGCCCGCCGTGCCACGTCGGCGGTCGATCGACGGCGTGCCGGATCGTGCTGGCAGGAGAGGGAGAGGGTTGGAGGGATTTCGTGACGGGTTCAAGACTGAGAGAGAGGCTCTCGGCGGCCCGTCGCGGAGAAACATCGATGGCCAACGCCGTTCAGAAGATCACCCTGTCGCCTTCGCGCGATATTCCTTTCAACAAGCTGGTGCTCGCCCAAACCAATGTCAGACGTATCAAGGCTGGAGTCTCGATAGAGGAACTCGCGGAATCGATCGCCCGCCGCGGTCTGATCCAGAGCATTCATGTTCGTCCCGTGCTCGATGCTGGCGGCGAGGGGACAGGAATGTTCGAAGTCCCCGCCGGCGGACGCCGTTATCGCGCGCTCGAGATGCTTGTGAACCAGAAACGTCTCGCGAAAACCGCGTCCGTTCCCTGCGTCGTCAGCAATCCGTCGGGCCCGATCCTGGCGCAGGAGATCTCCCTCGCCGAGAACATCGAACACGCGCCGCTCCATCCCCTTGATCAATATCGCGCGTTCAAGGACATGCTGGATGGCGGCATGTCGGACGAGGAAATCGCAGCCGCGTTCTTCATCTCAACCAACGCAGTAAAACAGCGCCTCAAGCTGACTGCAGTGTCGCCGGCGCTTCTTGAGATTTACGCCGATGACGGCATGACGATCGCCCAGCTCGAAGCATTCTCCGTCAGCAACAACCACGCCCGACAGGAACTCGTCTGGGACGCGATCAAGAACAGCTGGTCGAAAGAGCCGTACCAAATCCGCCGCATGCTGACCGAGAACACCGTCCGCGCCTCCGACAAGCGGGCTGTCTTCGTCGGCCTGGAAGCCTATGAGACGGCAGGCGGCGACGTGCTGCGCGATCTGTTCCAGTCGGACGATGGCGGGTGGCTGCAGGACGTCCCGCTGCTTGAACGGCTGGTCACCGAAAAGCTGCAGATGATGGCCGACGAAATCGCCAATGAGGGCTGGAAGTGGATCGAAGTCGCCGTGAGTTTTCCCTATGGCGCGGCAAATGGCTTGCGCGAGCTCGACGGCACGCCGATCGATCTCACCAGCGACGAGCAAGCAACGCTCGATGCGCTCCGTGAGGAGTTCGACAAACTTCAGACGCAGTACGAGGAGGCCGACGAGTTGCCGGATGACGTCGACCAGCGATTTGGCGAGATCGAAACCGCGATCAAGTCGATCGAGGCGCGTCCCGTCCGCTTCGATCCCACGGAAATCGCGCGTGCGGGTGTCTTCGTCAGCATCGATATGGACGGGGCGCTTCTGGTCGAGCGCGGATTTGTTAGGGCGGAGGATGAAGCACCTACCACGCCCGAGGCCGGCACCGATCCCGGCGTCGACGGGTCCGACGTCCAAGCGACTGGCTCGGTTCAGCGGGCCGTCATCACCATCGGTGGCCAGCTGGCCGACCCTGATGAGGATGAGGAGGATGGCCACAAGCCTTTGCCGGATCGCCTGGTCATGGAACTGACCGCCGATCGCACACTGGCTCTGCGCGACAAGCTCGCAAACGATTCCGCAACCGCCTTTTTGGCTGTGCTTCATAAGTTTGTCCGCGACCTGTTCTCTCGCTACAGGGCGCAAGGCGTGGCGATGGAAGTCTTTGTCCGCAGCACGGTCTTTCCAGTCCAGTCCGAAGGGCTTCGCGACACGACCTATGCGCGCTCGATCCAGGCCCGCCACGAGGCCTGGGAAAAGCGTCTTCCAACTGACGTCGCCGACCTGTGGGACGCGCTCTCTGCACTGACAGGCACCGAGCAAGCTGAACTGTTCGCCCATTGCTCATCCTTTGGCGTCAACGCACTTTACGAAAGGGCTGATCGCTACGGCAACGGGGCCATCTCAACGCACGGCGTCCAGCAGCGGCTTGCCGATGCCAATCACCTTGCCCGGGCCGTGGGGCTCGACATGATTGACGCCGGATGGCGCCCCACTGTCGGCAACTACCTTGGCCGCGTCACCAAGGCGCGTATCCTCGAAGCCGTCCGGGAGGGTGCTGGCGAGGGCGCCTCACAGCTCATCAATCACCTGAAGAAGGGCGACATGGCCAAGGAAGCCGAACGCCTGCTGGCCGATAGCGGCTGGCTGCCCGAGCCTCTGCGGCTTGCCGACGGTGATCTCAAAGCAATCGACACCAACGCTGGCGACGAAGATGAAGCTCTGCCTGAATTCCTGGCAAGTGACAACGATGCCGTATTGGCCGATCAGGAAGAAAAACGGCTAGACGCTGCCGAGTAGCTGACTTCTTACCGCGCCGATCGCCCGGCTCTCGCAAGGGGGCCGGGTGTTTTTGCGTGCTGTGTTGAGAGTGAGTGTCCGGCCGGGACGGGTTGAGCCCGTGCGGTCAGAGAGAGCGCCGATGGGCTTTTCCGGTCTCGCTCTCCAGAGGATCTCCAATGAACTTCTTGTCTCCGACAGCGACCGCAGATGCGACCGTTTCCGCCGCTACGCATGTCGATCCAGCCACAGCAGTCTACGCAGCGGCCCGGCGCCTACTCCCCCACCTCGAATGCGGCCGCCGGGTCGATGCCACCGTTCTGCGGAGCGCGATGGAAGCCTCATTCGGGGCGTCCGACACAACCGGCGCCTGGGACTGGAAGACGGCCTATGATGCATGCGAGGCCGCGACCGTCCTCTTCCTTCGCAAATACGGCAGGTCGCTTCTGCGCAAGGCCGGTCCCACGGCGTCCGCCTTGCCGTTTTTCAGCCGGATTGCGGACCTTCTGCCCACGCATACCCGCCGCTCCGAGGAAGCCCAGGCGCTGCAGCAATTCTCGACTCCTATCCCGCTGGGCGTCGCAGCCGTCCGCGCGGCCGGCATATCGCCGGCTGACCGGGTGCTCGAACCTTCCGCCGGCACCGGGCTGCTTGCCATCCTTGCCGAGATCGCGGGTGGCTCACTTGTTCTGAACGAGTTGGCGGAGATGCGTGCGGGTCTCCTGTCCAATCTCTTCCCCTCCCTTACGGTCACGCGGTTCGACGCGGCCCAGATCGATGATCATCTCGACCCCGTCAGCTTGCCCACCGTCGTGCTTATGAATCCGCCTTTCTCGGTCCTCGCCAATGTGCGTGGTCACGTCGCAAATGCGGCTTATCGCCATGTCGCCTCAGCACTCGCCCGGCTTGCCGATGGGGGGCGGCTGGTCGCCATCACCGGTGCGAATTTCGGGCCGGAGATGCCGGCGTGGCGCGCTGCCTTCGTGCGCTTCCAGGAGCACGGTCGTGTCGTTTTCACAGCCAGGATCGGCGGCGCTGTCTACGCCAAACATGGCACGACGATGGAGACCCGGCTGACGGTGATCGATAAGGCGCCCGCTCGAGATGCCTCCGTCATCCCAGCTTCGCCCGGCTCTGCGCCGGATGCCGCCACGCTGCTTAGCTGGATCGAGAAGCACGTCCCGGCACGACTGCCGGTCGCCGAAGCGGTGAAGGTCGTCCCCGCCGCTACCGCTCCCCGCACGGCCCACGGTCATCTCGCCCGCCCTGTCGCAGGCCAAGTTCACCGGCAGTTTCCCCAGCCCGTCGGCGTTGAACTGTCATACGAGACGGTCGATTGGACGCCCAGGGAGGGAGCAGGGCTGACCGACGCGATCTACGAGGACTATGGATTGCAGACGATCCGTATTCCCGGCTCACAGGCACACCCGACCAGGCTGGTCCAGTCCGCGGCAATGGCGTCGGTCGCGCCGCCAAAGCCCATTTATCGCCCGACCCTGCCCGGCGATATCCTGACGTCGCTCTCCGACGCCCAGCTCGAAACGGTGATCCTGGCCGGCGAGGCCCATTGCGCATTTCTCGCCGGATCGTGGTCGGTCGATCACACGCTCGATGTTGTCACCGCAGCACCCGATGACGCGCCGGCAGCCGTGCGCTTCCGGCGCGGCTTCTTCATCGGCGACGGAACCGGCGTCGGCAAAGGCCGGCAGTCGGCGAGCATCGTGCTCGACAACTGGCTGCAAGGCCGGCGCAAGGCCGTGTGGATTTCGAAGTCAGACAAGCTGCTCGAGGACGCGCAGCGCGACTGGGCCGCGCTCGGCATGGAGCGTCTGCTCGTCACGCCGCTTTCGCGCTTCGCGCAAGGGCGCGCCATCACGCTGCCAGAGGGCATCCTTTTTACAACCTATGCCACGCTACGCTCCGACGACCGAGGCGAGAAGGTTTCGCGCGTCAGGCAGATCGTCGAATGGTTGGGCCCGAATTTCGACGGAGTGCTCATATTCGACGAGGCGCACGCGATGCAGAATGCCGGCGGCGGCAAGGGAGAGCGTGGCGATGTCGCGCCCTCACAGCAAGGCCGGGCCGGTTTGCGCCTGCAGCATGCTTTGCCTGGCGCTCGTGTCGTCTATGTCTCGGCCACCGGCGCGACCACCGTCGCCAATCTGGCCTACGCTCAAAGGCTTGGCCTCTGGGGCGGCGAGGACTTCCCGTTCTCGACCCGCGCGGAGTTCGTCGAGGCAATCGAGGCGGGTGGCGTGGCGGCAATGGAGGTGCTGGCCCGGGACCTTCGTGCGCTCGGCCTCTATACGGCGCGCTCGCTCTCCTTCGACGGGGTCGAGTACGAGCTGGTCGAGCACGAACTGACGCTTGAACAACGGCGCATTTACGATGCTTATGCCGGCGCCTTTGCCGTCATTCACAACCATCTCGACGCAGCCATGCAGGCGGCCAACATCACCGGTAATAGCGGTACATTGAACCGTCAGGCCAAGTCCGCCGCGCGCTCGGCCTTCGAAAGCACCAAGCAGCGTTTCTTCGGCCACCTGCTGACGTCTATGAAGACGCCGACGCTGGTCCGCGCAATCGAGCAAGACCTCCAGTCCGGGCATTCGACCGTGATTCAGATCGTCTCCACCGGCGAGGCGCTGATGGAACGCAGGCTGGCCGAGGTGCCAACGCAGGAATGGAACGATGTCCGCGTCGACATCACGCCGCGCGAATATGTGCTGGATTACCTCGAGCATTCCTTTCCAGTGCAACTCTACGAACCGTTTACCGACTCGGAAGGGAACCTGTCGTCGAGGCCGGTGTTTCGCGACGGCCAACCCGTCGAAAGCCGCGAGGCGGTCGCGCGCCGCACGGGCCTGATCGAGAAGCTGGCGAGCCTGCCACCGGTTCCTGGCGCGCTCGACCAGATCGTCCAGCGCTTTGGCACCGACGTGGTCGCGGAGGTGACGGGTCGTTCGCGACGCATCGTCAGGAGGGGCGAGCGCCTGATGGTTGAGGGCCGCGCAGCCTCAGCCAATCTCGCCGAGACGCAGGCGTTCATGGATGACGTCAAGCGCATCCTGGTGTTCAGCGATGCAGGTGGTACAGGCCGCAGCTACCATGCGGAGCTTTCGGCAAGGAACACACGCCTGCGGGTCCACTATCTTCTCGAGCCTGGCTGGAAGGCCGATACCGCCATCCAGGGTCTTGGCCGCACGCACCGGACCAATCAGGCGCAGCCACCGCTGTTCCGGCCGATCGCCACAAACGTGAAAGCCGAGAAACGTTTCCTCTCCACGATTGCCCGGCGCCTGGATACGCTGGGCGCAATCACGCGCGGCCAGCGCCAGACTGGCGGACAGGGCATGTTCCGGCCGGAGGATAATCTGGAATCGCATTATGCGCGCGATGCGCTGCGCCAACTCTATCTGCTGATCGTTCGCGGCAAGGTGGAGGGCTGCTCACTCACGCTGTTCGAGCAGACCACGGGGCTGACCCTGACGGACGAGAACGGCATCAAGGACGAGTTGCCGCCAATCACCACTTTCCTCAATCGCCTTTTGGCGCTCACCATCGAACTGCAGGACATCCTGTTCGCGGCTTTCGAGCAGCTGCTCACAGCCAAGGTGGAAGGCGCCATCGCGGCTGGGGTGTATGATCTTGGCCTCGAAACGCTGCAAGCCGAGAGCTTCGTCGTCACCGATCGGCGGGCGATCTACACCCATCCGGGCACAGGCGCCGAAACGCAGCTCCTCACCATCGATCAGCGTCAGCGCAACCGACCCGTGCGCGTCGAGGAAGCTGTCGCCCAACTCGACGACCAGCGCGCCATCCTGCTGGTCAACGAACGCTCAGGGCGTGCAGCCGTGCAGGTGCCCGCGCCATCGTTCATGCTCGATGATGGCGAAATCGAACGGCGGGTGCGGCTGATCCGGCCGATGGAACAGCACCATGCGTCCCTGCGCATGATGGAGGACAGTCATTGGCAGCAGGCTGATCGCGAGACCTTCACCGCCGCCTGGAGTGCCGAGGTCGCGGCCGTCCCGGCGTTCTCGGACTCGACCATCCACATTGTCGCGGGACTGCTGCTGCCGATCTGGAAGCGACTTCCAAACGAATCGAGCCGGGTCTATCGGCTCCAGACCGACGAGGGGGAGCGTATCATCGGACGCAGGGTTTCGGCCGCATGGGCCGCCGGCGCGCTCGCAACCGGCGTCAGCACCCTGACGGCGCAAGATGCCTTCAACGCCCTTGCGGACGGACGAACGATGCTCGACCTCGCAGGGGGACTTCATCTGCGCCGCGTGCGCGTCATGGGCGCCAATCGCATCGAGCTGTCGGGCTTCACCGATAGCATGCGCCAGCGGCTAACGGCCTACGGGCTTTTCCACGAGATCATATCCTGGAAGCTGCGCATGTTCGTGCCTGCGGACGCAAGCGGACCAGCGGTGCTTGGCAAGGTCATCGAGCGTCATCCGATAGAGCGCATCAGCGAGAGGGAGGCCAGCTAATGCCGGTTCGCGATGCATCCGAACTGGCACGCCGTCTAGCCCAACGGGCGGAGGCGGTGTGCCGCCGCTATCTTTCCAACGGTCGCCGCGAGGGCCGCTACTGGCTGGTTGGCGACGCCCGCAATGCGCCGGGGCGCTCGATGTTTGTCCGTCTCATAGGATCGGATTCCGGCCAGGGCGCCGCCGGGAAATGGACTGACGCTGCCACCGGCGAGCACGGCGACCTTCTGGACGTCATTCGGGAATCGCTTGGCCTTGTCGATTTCAAGGACGTTTCGGACGAGGCGCGAAGCTTTCTGTCGATGCCCCCGACGACGAACGAACCAAACGACCGGTGGGAGCAAGCGGTTCCCGCTGCCGGCGGCTCCACCGAAGCAGCACGGCGGCTGGTCTCCATGTCGCAGCCGATACTAGGAACGCTTGTGGAGACGTATCTGCGCGGACGCGCGATTACAGCCTTGCATGAGACCGAGAGCCTTCGGTTTCATCCGCGCTGCTATTATCGGCCGGAGCACGGCCCGACCGAAGCACGACCCGCGATGATCGCGACGGTCACGGACCTCAAAGGCAAGCTCACCGGTGCGCACCGCACCTGGCTCGACCCAGGCGGATTCAGCAAGAGCCATCTCGGGCGCGCTCCGATCGACACGCCGAGACGAGCCATGGGCGACCTGCTCGGTCACGCCGTCCGCTTGGGCTGCTGCTACGACGTCATGGCCGCCGGGGAAGGTATCGAGACCATGCTGTCGCAACGCACGATCCTGCCGGCCATGCCAGCGATCGCAGCCTTGTCGGCGGCGCATCTGTCAGCAATCTTGTTCCCTGACACATTGCGACGGCTTTATATCGCCCGCGACAATGATCCGGCAGGCGATGGAGCCGTGGCAACCCTCATCGAACGCACCAGCGCTGCCGGTATCGAGGCGATGGTCCTGACGCCACGGCTGGGCGACTTCAACGAGGATCTGCGTCTGCTCGGCACGGATGCCCTGAAGGCGATCCTGCGGGTCCAGATCGCTCCGCAGGATGTCGAACGTTTCATGAAGCTGGCGGCCTGACCGGAAAGGGAAGGGAGCGGCGGCATTTGCGATGCGTATCTCGGTGCGCAGGAGGAGCTCCGCAGGGTGAGGGCCGGCCCACGGCCTTCCAGAGGGCGATCGGGCGACGGCCGATCCGGACAGGCAATGGCTGCGCCCGGCTATTTTCCGGCGGCCCTTGCCACCCCGTGCGGCAAGCCGCACGGGGACCCGTCTTCGGGCCTTTCCATCGCGAGGCAAAATAGCCGGGCTTCGCCATCCTCCACTGCCGTTCCGGCCCTGCGCTGACGCTGCGGGTGCAAGTCCGGATCGTCCATCGCCTTCGTCGTCATGAAGGCCGCGATGGGCGCGGCCGATCCGACGAAGGCAAGCCGCCATGAGCACCGAGCACGATATCGAATATGAACCGCAGCCCGCAACATCACCCATCGAACACGTCCTTCAGGAGCTTCAGCTCTACGGCTACCGTCCCTTCGACGACGAACCCGATCCGCGCCCGCTTCCGGAAGGCCGGGTCGTGGCAGCCAGCATCGCCGACATCTTCGACGCTCTTGTGGTGGCGATGGCCGACACACGCCTTGAGCCCGATCTTGAAGAGCTGCTGTGGGGTACGGTCAATCTGTTTCATCGCGCGACCAAGCGGATCGAACGCGAACTCGATGAAAACGAAGTTGGCCAGCGACGGCGGCAGCGCGAACAGGATGGATCAGAGGTCAAGTCGGTCGAGCTCGAGAACCTCATCGCCCAAGGTCAGACACTTCTTGAACGCCGCGGCGCCTTCGAGTTGATGCGCGACCAGGCCTCCGAACACTACGAGCGTCACACCCACTCGATCTGGCGGCCGCGTTCGGGCTCGGTCGTCAACCACCGCAACCTGACCGCGGCACTGATCGACAGCAGGGACTTCGTTGCCGCGAGGAAGCATGCAGACAGCCATGTGCTGTTGCCACCCGGGCCTAAAGTCGCCTTCACCGGCGGGCTCGATTTCAACGATCATCGGCTGATCTGGTCCAAGCTCGACCAGGTCCATGGCAAGCATCCGGATATGGTCCTGCTACATGGCGGATCACCAAAAGGTGCCGAATTGATCGCGGCCAAATGGGCTCACAGCCGAAAGGTGCCACAGATTGCCTTCAGGCCGGACTGGACCAGGCATGCCAAGGCCGCGCCCTTCAAACGCAACGACGCCATGCTCGACACCTTGCCGATTGGCGTCGTTTATTTCCCCGGCTCTGGCATTCAGGACAACCTCGCCGACAAGGCCCGCAAGCTCGGCATTCCGGTGATGAAGTTCGGCGCCGCGTGAAGCGGCCACCCGTCCACGCGCCTCAAATCGCTCGCTCCGATTTCTGTCGCTGACGGCGCGTTGATCGGACGAGCGCCTGCTGATGTGGCGTCGATGAAGGCAAGGCGACGGACCACCAGGTTCACATCGCATCTGGTCCTGCAATGGAGAACAGACAACCGATCGCCGCGTTTGTCGGCGCAATTCCTCGATCCGGTCCGAGGGCCTGATGCCATCAACCCATAAAGGGTCGGACTACGCAAAGCGTGCCGCCGTTTCGGCCTTGCCTTCACGGTGATTGCGGCCCTCGGCCGGACACATCGGGCGCCTGTCACGCGGGGATCGCTCCCCGCTTCCAAACAGGAGCCGGAAAAATGTCCCTCGTAGAAGCCAGCGCTTTCGCCTTCAGCCTCGCCACCAGCCTGATGGTCAGCATCGTCATCTTCCGCGCCGGCGACGGGACGCTCACGGTCGTGCCGGCGGACGAGTATGACGGAGACGCCTCCCAGATCGTCCGCGAGATTGATCCACACGCGCGCTGATCCGGAGAGCCATGTCGGCCGGGTTTATCCCGGCCGACATGGCTCCCTACAGTTCAAACCGCAACTGCCGTTGATCCGGCGGCGACGCGTCGCCCAGCGACGAGAGTGTTATACCCAAAAGGCGGATCCCTTTGCGTAGCGGAAATACCGACCTCAGGAGATCGGCTGCCAGCTCTTCGAAATCAGGAAGTTCGATCGGCGCCGCCACTGTACGACTGCGCGTGATCTGCTGGAAGTCCGTGAATTTCACCTTCAGCGTGACCGTCCGGCCCCGGATGCCCTTGCCTTCACAATATCCCCAAACCTTGGCGACCAGCGGCTTGAGTTCGGCGATTGATGCATCGAGATCGACGATGTCGGTTGTGAATGTATCCTCGGCGCCGATCGATTTGCGCGGCCGAGCCGGTTCGACGGCGCGTTCATCGATGCCGCGTGCGATCTGATAGTACCAGAGGCCCGACTTTCCGAAATGCTGCTGCAGGAAGGGAAGCGACTTGCCCTTGAGATCGGCGCCGGTCTCGATGCCGAGCGCTTCCATCTTCGCGGCGGTCGCGGGGCCGACACCGTGAAATTTCTTGACGGGCAAAGTCTCCACGAAGGCCGGCCCATGACGTGGCGTTATGACGAACTGGCCGTTCGGCTTGTTCTGGTCGGACGCCATTTTGGCGAGAAATTTGTTGTAAGAGATGCCTGCGGACGCGGTGAGACCGGTCACCAGCAGGATCTTCGCCCTGATCATCTCGGCAATCGTTGTGGCAGACGCAATGTTGAGCCGGTTCTGCGTTACATCGAGGTATGCCTCGTCAAGCGAAAGCGGCTCGATGAGATCGGTGTGTTCGGCGAACACGTCGCGGATCTGGGCCGAGACCGCTCGGTAGACCTCGAAGCGCGGCGGCACGAAGATCAGTTCTGGGCATTTGCGCTTTGCCGTGACCGAAGGCATCGCGGAACGAACACCAAAGGCGCGGGCCTCGTAGCTGGCGGCCGCGACCACGCCGCGGGCGGCGGCTCCGCCGACGGCAAGCGGCTTGCCGCGGAGTTCTGGATTGTCGCGCTGTTCGACCGACGCGTAGAACGCATCCATATCGACATGGATAATCTTGCGCGGGTCGGCGCCGCGTTCAGGGACCATTTGCCTGCAATGTCATTTCGCCAGGGTCTAAGCTTCGTACCCGAGAGATCCTATAATCTTCAGATCGCAAATTCAGCCTGCGTGCGACCCTGGCGGAGACGCGAAACTGCAAAACTTGCTCTTGGAAGGGGGCGAAGAACCTCTTGCTCCGGATGCGTCATGTCGAGCCAAGCCGAGCGTTCGTCCCGACGCAGCACCGCCATCTGGCGATCATGATGGGGCGCAATGTCATCGTTGGCCTGGATTGTGAGGATTGCGTAGGCTTCCGGCCAATCGCGCGTGGCCGGCCGCCAGATACCGGCGAAATAGAACCAATCACCGTTTGCAAGGCGAAAGCTGTAGTTCTTTCCCTGGCTGCGGTGCCGGAATTCGGACGCTGGCACCAAACAGCGATGGCTCGGAAACGAACGGTCTTCTGCACGCACTACCGTGAAAGGGCGCCCGCCTGGTTCCTTAGGCTGAAGTCCCCACGGCAACTCAAGCATCTCAACATCGCCGCCATAGCGTCTTATGATGATGCGGCGTTCGTCGAGCGGTGCATCGGAATCGAAAGCTCTTGCGTTCATGGTCAAAAGAACATAACAGGAACAGGATTGCCGCGCAACGCCGAGAAACAGGTGACACATGTGCAATGATTACCGGCTGATGGTGGACGTTGCCTCGATCGTCGAGGACTTCGCCGATCTCAAGATCAAGATCCGCTTCAGCGAGGGCGCGCCGAATATCGAGGCGCGCGAAGATATCAAGATAACGGATATAGGGCCGATCATCCGCGCGGTCGGCGACGCGAGCGGCGAGGGTGATCTGGTCCAGCGCCGATGGAGCTGGCCCGGGCAAAAAGGTCCGGTCTACAACTTCCGCTCGGATGGTCGCGAGTTCGCCTCGAACCGCTGCCTGATTCTGGCCGATGGCTTTTACGAATTCACCAATCCGACGGAGAAGGGCAAAAAGCGAAAGGACAAGTGGCTCTTCACCAAGCGCGACGAGCGGATCTTCTGCATCGCTGGTATCTGGCGCGAGACCACGGATGTCGGCGAAGCCTTCACGATGCTGACAATGGAGCCCGGTCCCGACATTGCGCCCTATCACGATCGGCAGATCGTCATCCTGGAGCGGAAGAATTGGGCTGCATGGCTCGACCCATCGGTCTCGGCCAAGTCTCTGATCCGGCCTTTGCCAGCAGGGACGCTTTCGGTCGAGCAGGTCGGCTGATCTGACTCAGCAGTCCCTCTTTGCTAGTTGATAGGAGCGGTGCGTCTTCGCGATTTTCACGAGATGCCCAAGGCGTTCTCCAGTTGCTGCTTGGTCATCTTTGACCGGCCCGCGATCTTCTGACGTTGCGCTCTTGCGTAGAGCTCATCATGCGTATGGCCATCCGGTCGATGGGCACGGGTGGCGGCTGATTTCTTTCCGCTGGACGTCGGCTTGCGGGCGTCCTTTCCGCCCATGGACTTCGAACTTTCGCGCTTGCCGAAGGCGCCGACATGCGACTTTCCTTCGCTCTCCTGTTGACCTGTCTTGCCTTTGGCTTCCTTGGCTTCCGTCCGGTGAAGGTTCTTCTTGTTGCGACGATCGCTCTCATATTTGGAGTCGCCGGCCTCCTCGAGCGCGATGGCTATCGCTTGTTTTCTGCTTTTGACCGGTCCGCCTTTTCCGCCGGGGCCGCTTTTGAGTTCGCCATGTTTGAACTCATGCATGACACGTCCGGTAATGCGCTTCTGTCGGGCTGATTCCGCCATTTCGGCCTCCTGATCGGTGATCCGGGAAAACGAAAGTGTGAACCACCGGTTCCAACGCCATGGCGATCACGACGCTGCTTCAGCGAAAATCGCGCGTTTTGACCTTGATGTTGTCGATGTGGAGATCCGGAATGTAGATGTCGCGGGTTCGCAGTCCTTTGGGCGGCAGCTCGCGCGGATCGGGTGCGGAGCCGCCATTGGTCACCTCATCGCCATGCGCATACGGAACGGGAAATTTGCCCTCACGCTCGCCAACACTGGCCAATTCGGCGGATAAATCGAGGATGCGCCGCGCGACGAGATGAACTACCTCGCCCTCCCGCTGAATCCGGCCCCGCACCGCGACCATGCCCGCCGACAAAACGGTGCGCCGGTGCTGCTCGAACACCTTCGCCCAGACGACGAGGTTCGCGATACCAGTCTCGTCCTCGAGCGTGATGAACATCACGCCCTTGGCCGAGCCAGGACGCTGCCGGACGAGCACGATCCCTGCCGCTTCCAGCCATCGGCCGTCGCGCTCATCCATAGCCTCGGCGCAGGAGACGATGCGTCGGCGTCGAAGGTCGTCGCGCAGGAAGGACACCGGATGGCTGCGTAGCGTGAGGCCGATGTGGCGGTAGTCTTCCACGACCTCACCGCCGGCGGTCATTGGCCGAAGTAACACCGCCGGTTCGTTGATCTCGGGCACCACCTCAGTCTCACGGGCCGACGCGGCCGCGAACAGCGGTAGCGGCTCGTCACGCAGCGCCTTGATCGCCCATAGCGCCTCGCGCCGGGCGAGACCGTGTGCTGGCCGGAACGCGTCTGCCTCGGCGAGCTGAACGAGTGCGGCCTGCGGCACGCCGGCGCGCCGCCAGAGATCGTCGACGGAGGCGAAAGGCTGATCGGCGCGCGTTGCGACGATTGCGCTGGCATGCCCATTGGCGAGACCGCGCACCATGCGCAACCCGAGCCGAACGGCGAAGCGGCCATCATCGTCGACGGGCTCGAGCGTGCAGTCCCAACGCGAGGCGTTGACGCAGGTCGGCCGGATCTCGATCCCATGCGCGGCCGCGTCGCGCACGATCTGCGCCGGCGCGTAGAAGCCCATCGGCTGGCTGTTCAGCAATGCCGCGCAAAAGACGTCCGGGTGCCAGCATTTAAGCCAGGCCGAGGCATAGGCGATCAGCGCGAAGGACGCGGCATGGCTTTCGGGAAAACCATAGGAGCCGAAGCCTTCGAGTTGCTTGAAGGTCTGCTCGGCGAAGTCGCGCTCGTATCCATTGTCGACCATCCCCTCGATCAGCTTGGTCTTGAAGGACGAGACGCCGCCGGTGAATTTGAAGGTGGCCATCGATTTGCGAAGCATGTCCGCTTCGCCCGGCGTGAAGCCGGCGCATTCGATGGCGACCCGCATCGCCTGCTCCTGGAACAGCGGCACGCCCAACGTCTTGCCGAGCACCTTTTCGAGCTCCGGCTTCGGGTAGTGCACCGGCTCCAGCCCTTCGCGCCGGCGCAGATAGGGATGGACCATGTCGCCCTGGATCGGTCCGGGGCGCACGATCGCCACCTGCACCACCAGATCGTAAAAGGTCCTCGGCTTCAGCCGCGGCAGCATCGACATCTGCGCCCGACTCTCGATCTGGAAGGTGCCGAGCGTATCGGCCTTGCGGATCATGGCGTAGGTGCGCGGATCCTCGGCAGGGATGGTGGCCAGGTCGAGACGGATGTCCTTGGTGTCGGCGAGGAGATCGAGGCCCTTCTTCATGCAGGTCAGCATGCCGAGCGCCAGCACATCGACCTTCATGAATTTGAGCGCGTCGATATCGTCCTTGTCCCATTCGATCACCTGTCGGTCCTTCATGCTCGCCGGTTCGATCGGCACCAGGTCGTCGAGACGGTCATGGGTGAGCACGAAGCCGCCCGGGTGCTGGCTGAGATGGCGCGGCGCGCCCATCAACTGACGGGCAAGGTTGAGCGTCAGCCGCAGGCGGCGATCGGCGAGGTTGAGATTGAGCTCCTCGACGTGATGATCCTCGACGCCTTCCTCGGACCAGCCCCAGACCTGGCCGGACAGCGTGCGGACGAGATCCTCGGGAAGGCCGAGCGCCTTGCCGACATCGCGCAGCGCGCCCTTGGTGCGGTAGCGCACGACTGTGGAGCACAAGGCAGCGTGGTCGCGGCCATAGGCGTCGAACACCCATTGCATGACGATCTCCCGCCGCTCGTGCTCGAAATCGACATCGATGTCGGGCGGCTCGCGACGCTCTTCGGAGACGAAGCGCTCGAACAAAAGGTCGTTGCGGCCGGGATCGATCGAGGTGATGCCCAGCACATAGCAGACAGCCGAGTTGGCGGCCGACCCACGGCCCTGGCACAGGATGTCCTTCGAGCGCGCGAAGCGTACGATCGAATTCACAGTCAGGAAGTAGGGTGCATAATCGAGCTTCTCGATCAGCCGCAATTCGTGGCGCAGCGACGCTGCGACGCTATCGGGCAGACCCTCGGGGTAGCGCGTGGCAGCGCCCTGCCAGGTCAGTTTTTCGAGCGCCTGCTGTGGTGTCAGCGACGGGTCGTCGCGCTCTTCCGGATATTGGTAGGCGAGCTCATCGAGGGAGAACCGGCAGCGGTCGGCGATTTCGATCGTGCGTGCGAGCGCCTCCGGATAGCGCGCGAAGAGCCGGTGCATCTCCGGAGGCGGCTTGAGATAGCGGTCGGCATGCCGTTCGCGGCGCTCGCCGAGCGCGTCGATGGTGACGTTGTGCCGGATTGCGGTGACGACGTCCTGCAGGATGCGACGGCCCGGCTCATGGAAGAGCACGTCGTTGGTCACGACGGTCGGCACCTTCATCCGGAAGGCGAGGGCGGCCAGGTCATGGATGCGAAGCTGGTCGTTGGGGCGGCGCCTGAGCGCTAGCGCCATATAGGCCCGGTCGCCGAACGCCTCGCGCAGATGCCGCAGGCGTAGCGCCAGGATCTCGTCCGCCAGATCAGGTAGGAGCACAGCGAGGAGGCCGTCGCCGTAGGCAACGACGTCGCTCCAGTCGAGCCGGCATTTCGCCTTGCCGGCGCGGCCCTTGCCGAGCGACAGCAGCCGGCAGAGCCGGGAATAGGCGTCGCGGTCCGTCGGGTAGACCAGCAGCGACATGCCGTCGGTGAGGTCGAGCCGGCAGCCGACGATGAGGCGCACGCCGGTCGTCCTCGCTGCCTCATGGGCGCGGACGATGCCGGCGAGGCTGTTGCGATCGACGACGGCCAGCGCCTCGATGCCCATAAGCGCTGCCTGCGAAAACAGCTCCTCGGCTGACGACGCGCCGCGCAGGAAGGAGAAATGCGAGGTGACCTGCAATTCGGCATAGCGGACGTCGGTCATCCGAAGACCCCGTGCAGAAACCACCGGTGTGAGCCCGTCGCAGCATCTTCGCCGTCGCCGGCGCGGTAGAGCCAGTAGCGCTCGCCGGCATCGTCCTCGACCCGAAAATAATCGCGCACCGCCACAAGCTCGGCGTCGCGCTTCCACCATTCGCCGAAGACCCGCTCCGGACCGTCGGCGCGCTTCACGCGCCGGCGCACCCCACGCCAGGTGAAGGACACCGGCGGATGGTCGGGCAGCAGCGCCACCGTCTCGACCGGATCAGGCTGCGCCAGGAGGCGCGATGGCCGCGGCCAATGGCCGGGCCAGCCCGCGCCGGTGTCGGCGGCCATCGCCGCGATCTTGCCGACCGAACGCTCCGGCACGTCGCTGGCGACAGGCGCAAGCCGGTAGACAGCCCGCTCGCCGACGCGGTTCATCAGCGTATCGATGAGGTCGGACACGTCGGGCACGCTTTCCTCAATTAAGGAACTTACCGCCTGACTGCGCTCCAAATGCTCAACCGATGTCGCCGCCAGGATCATCGTCTCGATGCCGAAACCGGGCACGACGGTCTCGACCTTGTCGCAAAGCAGCCGCGTCAGCCGCTTGGCGTCGCGGACGGGCTTTGCCATGCCGACGCGGATGGCCTGGGCCTGGCTGTCGACGCGCTGGCAGATGAGGTCGATACGGCGCGCGCCGAGGCCGCGCCGCTCCATCAGTTCGCAGAGCTGGGCGGCGAGCTTGCCGATGTAGCGCGCAATTGTCTCGGCCGCGCCGATCGGCTCGGCGAAGGCGCGGCGGACTTCGACGATATCGGGCGGGCGAACCGGGTCGATCGGCTCGGCGACATTGCCCAGCGCCTGATCGATACGGCGGCCGATCTCCGGACCGAAGCGCAGGGCAAGCGGCGCGCGCGGCTGGTTCAGAAGATCGCCGATGCGTTGGAAGCCAAGCCGTCGCAGTTCGGCGGCCGTCTCAGGCGCGAGCCGCAGCGCCTCGAGCGCAAGCGGTTCGAGGATGGATTGGCCGTCGCCGGCCGGTGCGATGCGGATCGGCTGGCCACCATAGCGGGCCAGCGCATGCGCCGCGCCCCAGCTGTCGGCGATCGCCGCGCGCGCGACAATGCCTGACATCGCGAGCCGCCCGACCATGCCTTCCAGCATCGCGTCTTCGCCGCCATGGAGGTGGTCGGCGCCTGTCGTGTCGATGACCATCCCGTCGGGCGGATCGGGCGCCACAATCGGCGCAAATCGAAGCATCCAGACCGCCAGCCGATTGAGACCTTCGGCATCCGCCTGCGGGTCGGCGTCCTGGATGGTGAGGCCCGGCACCAGCACCTGCGCCTTTGTTACCGGCATGCCGGGCCGCAGGCCCGCGGCGAGTGCGGCCGCGTCGGCCGCAAGCACCACGCGCCTGTTCTTGTCGCGGCCGATCAGGATAAGCGGCGCCTCAGCCGGCGCCGCTGCGCCGCCGGCCTTCCGCCGCACCCGGTCGGTCGGCCAGGTCGGCAGGAACAGCGAGACGACCCGTGCCATCGCACGCCTCCAATTCGAAATCGGCACTTTCGCCCGCGCGGGCGCGGATCAATTCGACCAGCCATCGGTGCCGGCCGACGCCTGGCACGGGCAGCGGCGCCGAGGGCAAGACAGAGACGCGCCAGCGCGTCATCGCGGCGGTCGGCTGCCCGAAATCGGCTGCCTCCGTCTGCCGCCGCCATCGTCGCAGCGCGATGCCGACCGTGTGGGCTTCCTCGGCGGCGAGTTGCAGCCGCCGCGAGGCGGTCATGGTCAGGCGCGCAACTTCACCGACGACCGCGCCCAGCCCACCATGCCGGATGCCTTCTTCCATGCAAGCGAGGATGGTCTTGTCGTCGCCGGCCTCGACATAGATGACACGGTCCGACCCCAGGCCGGCCTGCGCCAGTGCTGGAGCGAAGAGGTCGGGCCGGGTGATGCACCACAACACCTTGCCTCTTGTGCGCGCCGCGACACCGCCCGCGAATAGGGCGGCTGCCGCACCGTCGATGGCGCCGTTGCCGCCGCCCGCGATTTCATGTAGCGCGCCGAGCGCCAGTCCGCCGCCCGGAAGCCGAGCATCCAGCTCGGCAATCCCGAATGGAAGCACCGATCTGGCGCGTCGGCTCCGGCCTTCGATCTTTTCGATCTGCGCGCGCAGTGCGTCGATGGCGGGCTCCGGCCGCAAGATGGTCGTTGACCTCCGTGAAAGCGTATATATCCATGTTCTCTATTTGTTCTATCATTGCAGGATGGGAGTCAAGGGGTATGGGCGACCGTGCGCGGCGCCGCTTGCTTATTGCGCCGCTCCGTGCGGATGACGCCGTGCTGATCGAATGTAGGTTGAGATCGTCATGTTCAGCATAAGGTCATCCAGTAGAAGCACGGTGGCGTTGTTCAGAAGGAAGAAGCTCTTCAATGCCAAGACCTGCCGCCGGTAGCGCAACGACCCTTGGGACAACAATCGAATTTCCGAAAGCGAGTCGAACACCACCCGATCTGGTTTGATACGCTCGATTTCGGCAAGCGCGGACTGCACCGTCTCACCCAATTCCGCTCCTTGGATCAGGAACTGGAGACCAAGGGTTGTTTTACCTGAACCGGGCCTGCCCTCGACGAGACGTGAGCGGAATTTTGCGTACCCGCCCCGCAGGACAGCGTCATCCTGGTGCGCGTGGCCTCGCTCATGCATTTCTTGAACAGCCTGACGGATGGCGATTTCAATGGTTCCGCTTCGCACGGCAAACGAGGCCGTGTTTCAAGCTCTGTCCAAAGCAGCTTTGCGCCGATTACCGGGCGCGGATGGAATCGTACTCATCGGAACAAGCCTTTGACCCCGCGAGGCAGCAGCCGCGGGATACGTTCGGTTACAAGAACCGAGTTTCAATCCTCCACTGCCTGCCTGAGTTTTATCAGACTTCGGCGTAACCATGTTCGCATCGTGTTGAGCGGTACGTTGTATCGCGCCGCCAGTACCGCATAAGATTCGCCATCGAAATATGCACTTCGAACGGCTTCCGCTTTTTCTTTGGGCAGATGGTCGATGCATCGATGAACCAGCCTGACACAATCGCAGGCAAGGATATGTGCCTCCGGCCACGGAGAGGGATCGGCTACATCTCTCGCCTGGTCGATCTCCAGAGACGGCGGGCGGCGCGATCGGATGCGATCTATTGCTTGGTTGCGCGCAATCGCAATCAGCCATGAAATAGGGCTCACCTCCGATACTGCGAAGCGGTCGGCCTTTGCCCAGACCTTTAAAAACACCTCTTGCAGCGCTTCCTCGGCGTCCGCTCGGTCGCCAAGAATATGCAGACATACGCCGAACAGCTTGCTGCTGGTATGCCGGTAAAGGAGGTCGAAGGCAGCCCGGTCCTGTTTGCTTGTTCTCAAGATCAGTTTGGTTATGCCATCGCGCGTCATTGGACTTGACCTGTCAAGCTTGACTGCTGGCGACCCGTGATAGACTTGGCTCATCCTATAGACCCGCTTTCGGCCCGCTCGTCATCGAGCGCTAATCTGCATGTGCGCGTTCTGGGAAATACGTCTGTCGGTTCGAAATGGATCACTTCGACGGATTAAATGTTGCGATCCCAAACAGGCGTAACGCACCTCAGTGATCCAAACGATCGTCTGGAGCGTAATGAAGAAGGAGAAACAGCGGCTCAGCCTTGCTAGCCGGAGCAAGCTTGCGCATCTATTAGAGAGCGATGGAAGAATTCGACCCAGCCCGGCTGATCAATCGTGTCGGGACGACACAGGATCGGGATGCGTTTGTGGAGTTGTTCGAACACTACGCGCCGCGGGTGAAAGCCATGTTGATTAGGCGTGGCGCAAGCCCTGATCGCGCCGACGATCTCGCGCAAGAAACCCTGGTCAGGCTTTGGCGAAAGGCCGCACAATATGATCCGTCGCGGGCTTCCGCCTCGGCGTGGGTCTATGCGATTGCCCGC
This sequence comes from Mesorhizobium sp. 113-3-9, assembly GCF_016756515.1. Classification (NCBI taxonomy): domain Bacteria; kingdom Pseudomonadati; phylum Pseudomonadota; class Alphaproteobacteria; order Hyphomicrobiales; family Phyllobacteriaceae; genus Mesorhizobium; species Mesorhizobium sp. 113-3-9. The sequence continues at coordinate 2,790,454 of NZ_AP023246.1, forward strand.
AACGTCAGCGTCGATGCGGTGCGCCGCGACGGTCGCGTGGCACCATGGGCCGGAGACGAAGGCGTGGACCTTGATGAGCCTGAGCGTCAATTACTCTCGGCAGAGCGCGAGGCGTTGGTTAGATCGACAATGGTGTCTCTACCGGCGGAGCAGTTGCGCGTTATCCGAATGTACTTCTTCGACGGCCTCCCCCATTCGCAGATCGCGGATCTGCTGGGGCTACCGCTCGGGACAGTCAAGTCGCGGATCAGGCTGGCCTTGCAGCGGCTGAAAGAGAGACTTGGTGATTTGATATGAATCCAATTACCCACCATCCGACTGAAGAAACGCTTGCAGCCTTCGCTTCCGGCACGCTTGACGAAGGGCGCAGCGTTGTCGTTGCAGTACACGCGTCCTTATGTCCTGCCTGCAACGGCAAGACTGGTCGGTATGAGGCGATAGGGGGCGTGCTTCTTGATCAGACATCGCCGGCGGCGATGAAGCCTGATGCCCTGCAAAAGGTTTTGGGATTGATCGATACGAATTTGCCGGCGCCCATCGCGACGCCGGAAGAACCGCTCGATCGCTATCAGCTTGGAAAATGGCGATGGGTCTGGCCGGGCGTGAGGCAGCGGTCGATATCCGTACCCGTGGTCTCGAATATCAAGGTCTTCATGCTGAAAGCTGAACCGGGGATTCAACTGCCACATCATAAACACACAGGTTATGAGTGGACATGCGTGCTGGAAGGGGCATTCGAGCATCAGTTCGGCCGCTACGGCCCCGGCGACTTCGACGAGGCCGACGAGACCCTCGAACACAAGCCAACGATATGCCAAGGCGCTACGTGTGTCTGCATCGTCGCGCTACAGGGGAATATCAAGTTTCAAAGCGGCTGGGGGCGGATGATACAGCCGCTTCTTCGGCTGTAATCGGGAACGCTCTAACCGCCACGAGTATATTTATAGGCCTCCAACGCGCGTTCTCTTGCCGCCGCATGATCGATCAAGGGCGAGGGGTAGTTTTCTCCTAGGGTAACTCCGCATTCTGCAAGCAGCGAGGCAGGGGCTTCAAACGGCCGGTGCACATACCGGTTCGGCAGGCGGGTCAATTCCGGCACGTAGCGCCTGACATAGGCGCCCTCAGGATCGAACTTTTCGCCTTGAAGGATCGGGTTGAAGATACGGAAATACGGAGCAGCGTCAGCACCCGAGCCAGCTACCCACTGCCAGCTGGCTGCATTGTTCGCGGGATCGGCGTCGACCAGCGTGCCCCAGAACCACTCTTCGCCATCGCGCCAGTCGACGAGAAGGTCCTTGATCAGGAAGGACGCGGTGATCATGCGCACTCGATTGTGCATCCATCCAGTCTGCCAGAGTTCCCGCATTCCCGCATCCACGATCGGATAGCCTGTTCGGCCACGCTGCCAGGCCTTAAGAGCCGATGGCGCGCTTCGCCAATTAAGTGAGTCGAACTCGGGGCGGAAATTTTCAAGGTGCAGTTTTGGCCTATTGAAAAGCAGATGGTAGGAAAACTCGCGCCAGCTTATTTCCTTGCGGAAGGTTTCTGCGCCCTTAGCGCGCCGATGCCGCAACGCCGCCATGATCTGAAATGGCGAAATCTCGCCGCGCGCGAGATGTGGTGACAGACCGGAAGTGCCTTCGACACCTGGAACGTTGCGGTCATCAGCATAACTGTCCAGACGTTCCTCGAGAAATAGTTGCAGCCTGTCTTTTGCGCCCGCTTCGCCAGGGTGCCAGCGTTCCGCAAGGCCAGAAGACCAGTTTGGCTCTTTTGGCAGCAGATTGAAGTCATCAAGATTCTCTGAACGCAAGGTTCCCTTCCACGCCGTGATCTGTGACGGCATATCAACCGGATCTCTCGGATCTATTTCCGAAAGCCGGTTGTAGAAGGGTGTGAACACTTTGTAGAAGTCACCGGACCGCGTTGAAAGCTGCGACGGCTCATGCAGAAGAAATCCGTCAAAGCTTTCTGCCTTCAATCCATTTGCGCGCAATGTCGACTTCAAAATCGTGTCCGCGGCGATGTCTGGCGGAGAATAGCGCCGGTTCCAGAACACAGCGTCAGCGCCAGTAACCCTGACTGTCTCAGCGACAATCTCAGGTGTCGAACCTTGGCGCAGCACCAGGTTCGCGCCGAGCTTTTCGAGCGCATTTGAAAGCGCCAAGAGCGAGTGATGAAGCCACCACCGGCTGGCTGCCCCTGCCGGGCGCGCATCTTGCAGGCCTTCGTCAAAAATGAAAAGCGTTACGAGGGGTCTGCCCGCGTCGACTGCGGACGAAAGTGCCCGATTGTCCGAAATTCGTAGGTCGTTGCGGAACAGAACGATGATGGGATCAGGTCTCACTCGCGTCAGTCTCTCTTGTGCGGCGTGGCGATATTGGTTTATCGCCCCATCCTCTTACGCATGATGGACGATTACGCTCGAGCAGCTGGATCGGATCACTGCAATCAAGCGTCTATCAGCGTTCTGCCTTCGTAGCGCCAAATGCTCATGAACGAATCCGGGTACATCATAGTTTAATGACGGCCTGTAGCGACGCTGCCATAACGATGAAGCCCGCGACCCTGTTTGGGCATCGCTGGTTGGGAGTGACTATCGCACTCTCCCGTCTTTGGAGGCGTCTGATGCATAACCGACACGTGCGCTCTTACTGCGAAGCATTTTATCCCAACGACCTCGACACACTAAAAGCTGTTTTTGACTGCTTGTGTGCTGAATTTCATGTGCTTCCCGACACCTCCCATGCGCACGAAATCGCTGGGGAACTCATTAGGCTTTTCCAGACCGGCATGGCTGATGAAGACATGTTGAAAATTGCGATGCGAGCCCGCTGGAATAATGACTGCAAGGTAGCTGGTTAGGACTTTTGGCCGCTATCTCTGTCACAATCCGGCGGCGGTACGGATGTTGGGCGCAACATACGGACACTTTGGCATCAGGTTGCTGTATATCCGCTTCGCGTCGTCCACCTTTGTAGCGACGGTCGGCAGTCGGTCCGAATTCATCTCAGAATGTGAGGAATTGCGATCCCGTAACGAACAATCCCAGTATATGCGCGATTGTCGCGAAGACGTGGAGCAGGAGGATGCCAACGAGCCTGGAGCGGAACGGCTCCTTGCGCGTCTTGTGCCGGATCGTTTGCTGAGTGATCAAAGTCCGATGCTACACCCGATGAAGGCGAGGTACAGAAGCGTCGACTCGGGAATGCGTTGCGACCTGTTCTCGGCGCTAGCCTGTCGAACACCATGGCGGCGTATGCCAGAAAGTTTACAGCCACAACGTAGCCGACGACTGCGATTGCGAACTCCTCCGCATGTGCTGCTCCATCTTCCGACCAGCATAACCGAAGCCGGTTAAATCAAAACGAATGACAGCAGGTCCATTCCAAAAGGGTTGTTTGAAGCCTCATTCGATCGTGACCGAAGGTCGGCTTTCGCCGACAAGGCCCAAAAGCCGACCGTCCGTTCTCGGCCCCAAATGAGACATTCGGAGTACTCCGCCGCGCACTGCTGCCACCGGGTGGGCGGAAGCTTTCATTCGGGTCACGCCAGGAGGTGAACGCCGGACATCTCGTCTATTAATGCGCTTCAAGTCTCTGGATAGCCAGTGCTGCCGTCGCCTCCGTTCTTCAATTCGCGGAGCGCACCAACGACCTCTCGAACGGGCTGATCTGGCCGAAGGACGGCTGAAGCCTCGACCGCCTATGCCGCAATGGCGCGTCGCGCGTTTCTTCCCCTGGGCAAGCCCATTCCTCGCGGAACCAAGAAACGCGCGTCTGCGCCATCCTTCGCTTCGCTGCGGTCGCGAGCGATGCGGCGGCGGACGCCTTCGGCCTCTCGATCGCCATCGAGATCGCATGGTGCGGGCTCGGAAACGAAGAAGACGGAGACTGAAAATGGCTACCATCGGCACCTTCAAGAAGACCACCGCAAACGAGTTCACCGGCGAGATCGTCACCCTCAGCGTCCAGGCCAAAGGCGTGCGCATCGTCCCCGACGCCCGGGCCAGCGGCGAGAACGCTCCAAGCCACCGCGTGGTGGTCGGCAAGGCCGAAATCGGCGCCGCCTGGTCCAAGCGCTCCAACGAGGGCCGCGACTACCTCGGCCTCAAGCTGGACGATCCGAGCTTCACCGCTCCGATCTACGCCAACCTCTTCGCCGACGAGGAAGGCGAGGGCCACAGTCTCATCTGGTCCCGCCCTAACCGCCGCAACGGTGACTGAATCGCCAGACGCCTCGCCCGGTACCGGGCGAGGCGTCTCCTGCGGGTGACTGCGGAAGCTCGCCTATGATTGATCAGAACGTTTGGCGAGCCGGACGCCAGCGCCACCACCATTCTCTGGAAGAAACCGTATGCCTGCGGATTCGAATGCGCGCCGCAATGCGTCGATAGTCACTTTGTTTGCCTTTATCGGACCGGCCAAAGGCTCAAGTCGTTTGATTGTAGCTACGGAGACCTTCGACCGTTCAGCAAGCGTTTTCTGATCCCATTGAAGCAGAGCGCGTGCGGCTCGCACTTGTCCACTTGTGAGTTCACCTATACCAAAAGTATCATTTGATGCCATAGGGCTTGATTTTTTGTCTGCGTTCATCTAAATCACCACTGTTACCGATGCATGCGGCCGGGGATGGATGATCTCCAAGGTCGGCTATGCTGCGGTGAGCTGCCGAGCAGGGTGCAGCAACACCTTGCCCGACCTGACCAAAGCCAAGCTGTGTGGAGCTCGGATCATGGCTGATTCCGACAATACCACGACTTTGCCTTCCGTCACGCTCGGACGGGAGATGCAATCTCCATTGACCGGCGTGCATGCCAGCCTTTCTGATGACGCTTCGTTGTCGACCGATCCGGTGCTTCTACTGTCCCATGCTTGGATCGACGCTCACTTAGCGATGCTGGCTTCCTGTGTCCGGCAGGAGCAGGCGAAGGATGGGCTCTCGGAGCGCAGCGCGCTCTTCGTCGCCGGGGAGGCCATCGGGTGCGGGGAGGGGGCTGGCGGCGGCCGCGATTATCTCGATGCCCGAGCGGTGGAGCCGGATGATGCCGAGAAGGCCGACGCCTTGCTGGCCGAGCTTGCGGTGACGCCTGCGCAATCCTTGGCAGGCGTGGTTGCCAAGCTCGCGGTGATCCTGCGAGAGGCGAGTGACAACACCGACCTTTGCGAATTTCCGCTCCCGCAGATCCGCTCTGCCCTGGCCGATCTGCGGCGCCTCACGCATGAGGCGGTAAGCGAACAGCCGGCCGGCTGGCCTGCAGGCAACCAGCCGATCGGTGCGCTGTTCGAGCAGCCTGCATCGTCCTTCGCTGCCTGGCGCGCCTTCAGCGCCTGGAGCCAGGGTGATGACGAGGCCTATCGCGCCTGGGCGGACACGTTCAAGACACTGCAAGGCGCGAGCCAGTAGATACCTCAACGTCCCGATTTACGGGCGCCGCTGCAGCGGCCGAGTGTGGCGTAGCGGTCTCCTGCTACGCGATTTAGAACAGTGAGCAGTGGTCGGGTTCTCGTTCTACAGCGCGTTTGCTATTCGCCCGACGGCGGTGTCCCGAAAAATGGAGCCAATTGTCGATGAGCGGCGTCTTTTGCGGAGTGAATGCGTGAATCCGAAAGGAAGCTGAACATGGGAAGCACGTCGGACAAGGTTAAAGGCAAGGCCAACGAGGTCGCCGGCAAGGCACGTCAGGCCATCGGCAAAGGCCGTGCACAATCACGAGGAACAGGCGAAGGGCAAGATCCAGGAAACCAAGGGCAAGGCCCAGGTCGCCAAGGGTCAGGTCAAAGACGCGGTGAAGAACCTGGTCGACAAAGCCTGATCCATCAATACGCAATTTTGACACAAGCCCGCGGCGACGCGGGCTTTTCCTTTGGAGAAACGAAATGCGGATAGAGACAATCGCGGCATCGGTGGTTTTCGTGCTGCTGGCAGGAAGCGCCCATGCTCAGTCGACTGACGACCCGGCCGTCACTGCATGCAAATCGACTGGTCTGCTGGCGCTCCAGGAGAAGTCTAAGGACATCAGCGATCTCGTGATCGACATGGAGAGTATCGCCGTCAGCAAGGCTGACACCAAAGTGGAAGATGTGCCGGTCAAAACGGTCATCCTTGGCGAGGCCTATATCGCTCGCAACGGGAAAACCGGAGCGGCTGATCGCTTCGTTTGCCTGCTCGGCGAAAAAGGCAAGGTGTTGCCGACCTTCTACACCGCCCAGTGAGCCAACACCGGCTTGCCAGATTCAAGAGCGTCGTTAGGGACTCACCGTTTTCCGTGACTGCCTTGAGTGCTGCACATTCAAGCTTTGCAGTCGAGCACAACTCTATTCCGTGTCTTTGTAGGATTTCGCGGCTTCGTCGATCTTGCGCCAATCGTTTCCGTGGCGGCGCACCAACTCTCGCGCTTGGGTCGGCAAGATCTCGTGTATCTCCACGATGTGCTTGACCTCGGCATCTTCACCCTTCAACGGCCGACTGCGTGGCTTTTTCGGCGCCCGCTTGGCGGATCGTTTGTCAGCTATTGGTGCGTCAGCTGGCCGGTTTGCTTCAGCGAGTGGCGAGCCAGCCGAGGTCGTTGACAGCAACGGGCCGCCGACCGTGAACGTTACGCCGGCCGTCTCGAAGGCTTTGCGAAGAGCTGCGATCCTTTCCGCGCGCAGGATGCGCCGGCCGCTTTCAAAGTCGCGTATTGTAGATGCGCTTAGATTGGACCTCGCGGCCAAGCGCAGCTGGGACCAGTCCAACAGTGCACGCGCAGCCCGGCAATACGCCAAGGAGAACTCCTGTCGGCTGGCTTCGACAGATTGCTCGGATTCGTTTGGCTTCGTCATCTATGATGAACATTCAATGAGGCTAAAATGTTCCGGGACGCGGTCGAAGGTTTGAAGCGCTCTTCAGTTTCGAAGACTGTGTACGGCTGAGAGCATTCCCCTTGACCTCCATCGGAAGATCTAGAGAGCTGCCCGGTCGCCTTTAAGCGTCACGAAAGTCTCCATCTGATCGGTCCGCCGAGAGTTCTCCGCGCCCATTCGTCAATGACGGAATCCAAGGATTTCGCTCAAAGCCACGTCCCCCTATCAAATCCTTGAGAAGGGAAGGATGCGGATGAAGCCGGATACATCGCAGTGGCGTGACCCACAGGCATATGCGTTCGTCAAAGGCGCGGCCGCTGATGAGATTGCCTGGGAGTTCCTGCGCCGCAATCCCCAGTACCAGCATGACTTCGCGGCGTCCCGCTCGGCCAACGCAATGCGCGCATTGCGCAAGCGCTGGGGGTTGCAATTTCGCCGCGAGGCCTGACCAATCCGCAGTCGAGCAGCCCGTCTATTGGGCGCCGCAGATCGACCCTGGGGTTGTGAACCTAATCAAAGTTCCGCCAGATGTGCGAGCGCGGGAGGTCAGCGCCCTCGGCGTTCCGATAACCGCGGGGCAGCGTGATGAAGTCGGTCTTCACCTGCGCTCTTCGCCGGGCGGAGCGCAGCTGGCGCTTCTCGGCGATGCGCAGCCAGGCGAACCGTTGGCCGCCATAATTCCACTCGACGACATGGCGCACGACCGGCTGCAGGCGATCGAGCGGTTCATCCGCTCGATCCACAGGCAGCATCTTCCCGACGCCCGTTTGTCCAAGGCACATCGCCGGCGCCTAGGCCTTATGCTGCAATGCCTTGACGGCCGTGAGGAGGAGGCATCTCATTTCGACGTCGCAACCGCCTTGTTCGGCCGGCGGCTAGTCAGCGCCGACAACTGGCACGACTCGGCTTTCCGCTATCAGACGCAACGCCTCGTGCGCGACGGTGTGAAAATGGTTGAGCGCGGCTATCGGCAATTGCTGCGTGCGCGGCGGCGCAATTCCTGACGAGCGCCGCCGGTCGCGTTGTCCACCTCCTGCGCTGTCTCCAAAGAGCCGCCTACTCTCAATCCTGAAGCGAATGGCGGCTTTACGCCTCCATTCGCTCATTCGTGCCAAAGTTCTTTGCTCCCAAAAGCCGCCATTTAGTCACCTGGCCGCATGTTCGAGCTTCAAAGGACGGCAAGCGCCTCGACCAAAACTGGATTGCAAAGACTGGGGACGGTGCTGATGGAGATGCCGGACGATGATGAAGACACACGGCCGTGCATTGCAGCCGGAACGCTGGGCACTTCAGGAAATAGGCGGCGTTTGCAGGGTCATCTTCAAAAGCAGGGCGGAAGGCCTGCCTTTGCGAACCCGCTGCGAACCGGCGCAGGGGTTGCTATGTGCCTTTTCGCCAACGAGCGCTTGGTCAGGCATAGGCCGGCTCGCGATTGGCCATCACATACGCGCCACTTTGCCCGCCACCTGGTACGCGCGGCGCGACGGCGACGGGGCAAGGCGGCGGATCATCATCATCGTCCCTGCCGGTAAAGCGCCGTCTGCGCGGCGATCCATTGATGCGCCGGTCATGGCGATCGAACGCCACGGTCCGCGGCATTGCCCGACGCGAAAGAACCTTGCCGGCGGGGCCGACTTGATCCAGCGCCTTCAGGCATCGCAAGATATCGTCGACGGGGACGATCTTGCCATTGTCCAGTTTGCGTAGGGTGGGGCGATTTTCGACGGCATGCGCATCCGATGCCCATGATGCGAGCAAGGCGCGCTTTTCGTCCAAGGTCATGCGTGGATGCTTGAGCACATCGCCCGGGCTGTCGAGAAGGCAAAAAAGACCCTCTAAACGCCCGGTGCGTCGGGTTGGGGCGCGGAATGTTTCAGTCTGCTGATTCATCTCCAATCTCCGCAATCGAGGCCTCCCGACCGAAGCCGGGAGGCGACCGCAGTGTTCGTGTTGAAATATCGGCGTCAGGCAACCTTACGCGGTTTCTCGACGTCCTGGATGATCTGCTTGCTGAACGCCATAGCGTCGCCAGAGCCGATGCTGATGCGGCGAGGTTTCAGTTCCTCGGGGATTTCCCGCACGATCTCGACGCTGAGCAGGCCATTCTCCAGGGACGCAGCGACGACCTTCATGTGGTCGGCCAGCTTGAACACGTGTCTGAAGTTGCGCAAGGCAAGGCCCTGGTGCAGCACCTGACGCCCCTCCGTGTCGGCGGATTTCTGGCCGACAACCACAAGTTCCGGGCCATTCTGCGTCAACTCTACCTCTTCGGAACTGAAGCCGGCGATAGCCATGGCGATACGGTAGTCGTTTTCACCCGTCTTCTCGATATTGTAAGGCGGCCAGTCGGTCCTGGCGCTGTTTTCGAGCATGTCGAAAAGACGATCGAATCCGACGGTGGTTCGATAAAGGGAGTCAAAGGTTCTCATAGCCACATTCTCCTTGAAGCAACATGGGTACAAGGTGCGCCGCCCAGCGGCAGCGCCCGTAGTCGAGCTATACAGCCTCGACGGCGGACGATTTGGGCAGCGTCGAAAACAGCTTCAAGACCCCTGCGCAAAAAAGATTTCCATGCATCTTGATGGCGTGAAAACCTGTCGCCAGAAGGGGTGGCGACGGCCTGGATATCATCTTGACCACGGAGCAGCGCGGCTCGCATTGCGGCGCTGTATTGGAAAGGACCGGATGGCCGACGCGATGAGTTTCGACAAGGTCTGGCCATTGGGCAATGGACAATTTCGTATGGCTGCCTTCATGGCTCAATGGCCGTTTCTATCCCCTGCATCAGCATAATTCATTTCTTGGGCGTTCGGCCGGTTTGCATCCTCGACAAATACAACAAAAAGTTGAAATCGCATTTTCCAAAATCAAAAGTTGACGTAGCTATGGAAGCAGGATATGAATTGCCCTGTCGATATTGCTTGCTGAGCTTTGGTTATCGCGCGTTTGGCATCGTGCCCTGAACGAACCTTCCCTTCAAAATCGTCATCGTCACAAACGGCTTCGCGGTTGCGTTGCCGTCGTTCAATATTGCTATGAAAAGGGTTCATCATGACCACTGGCACAGTTAAATGGTTCAATTCCACCAAGGGCTTCGGCTTCATTCAGCCTGACAATGGCGGCGCCGACGCCTTCGTTCACATCTCTGCCGTCGAACGCGCCGGAATGCGCGAAATCGTCGAAGGTCAGAAGATCGGCTACGAGATGGAACGCGACAACAAATCGGGCAAGATGTCGGCCTGCAATCTCCAGGCCGTTTGATCGGTTCAGCTTTCCTTTGACCACGGATGTACTGGCACTGTTGAAAGCATGAGACCAAGCGAGGTCAGGCAAAGTTGCCTGACCTTTTTTATGTCCGGCCGACCGATCCAATTTAAATCCCGTGCGCATCGCCGCACCTTGTCGACGGCCGTCAAGATTAAGGAGATCTGGATGACCGAAACGACGAACGAGCTTCAGACGATCAACACCGCCTGGCAGATCGCCATCCAGGAAATCCTGCGAATGATTGTCCGCGATATTTACAGGACGGGCGACGAAGCAGCATTCAAGTCGCATATCAAACGCATCGAAGAGGCCGCGGTAGACAGCATTTACACGGGGCTGATGCTGCGTGGGACCGACGAATGGACGGAGACGCTCGTCAAGGAAAAGGCGAGCAACTTTGTGACCACGCTTCTGACATCCTTCACGTTCGATCGGGCTTAGTAATTTGATGGCGGCTTAGGCCAGCGCCCACCCGCGCGGTCAACGGCGCCATGCGGATCGAGCTGTTTTTCCGCTCCAGAGAATCGCTCAAGCCAGCGATGCAAATCTTGCAGCGTCAACCGGCCGACCGAACAGAAATCCTTGCCCGAAATCACAGTCCATGTCGCGCAACAGCGTGCGTTCGACCTCTGTCTCTATTCCCTCGGCGACGACATGAAAGCCGAGTTCTCTTGAAATCCTGATGATGGACTCAATGATGACCCGCTTGGAACGGCTTTGCGCCAGTCCTTTGACAAAACCGCGATCGATCTTGATCTCCGTGAGGGGGAAATCTTCGAGGTAGCGCAGATTGGCGTAGCCGGTGCCGAAGTCATCGATGGACAGGCCGACGCCCAGTTCGCGCAGATGTCTCATGATCGACAGCATTTCCGCGGAACTTTCGACCATCAGGCTCTCGGTGAGCTCTAGCTTGATCCATGCAGCATCGGCGCCGCTGGCCGTGAGCACGTCGGAGACAAATTTCGGCATGTCACGAAGCTTGAACTCCAGCGGCGAAACATTGAACGAGAAGGCTATCGGCACTTGTCGGTCCCGGTTCACGCGCGCAGCAAAGTCGGCGACGGTGCGAAGACCCCGGGCGCTGATGTCGAGTATGAGGCCCGTGTCTTCGGCATGGCCGATGAACTTGTCAGGCGACTGTATCCCAAACAGGCCATGGTGCCATCGCAACAGGGCTTCAGCACCGACAATCGTTCCCGTGGCGAGGTCGACCTGCGGCTGGTAGTGAAAATCGAACTCGTCATGTTCCAGGGCCTGCTGCATTTCGCTGGTCATGCGCAGTCGGTTCCGGGCACGCCTGTCGTCCTCGGCACTGAATGCGCAGATATCGAGGAACGCCGACGACTTCGACCGATGCAAAGCGGCACCGGCACGACGAACCAGCGTGATGGCGTCCGTCGTCTGGGTGCCAACGACATAGCCCATGGCGAAACGTATACCGATCGTTGCGCCCGCAACGAGGTATCGCGGCGCCAGCGACTGCCGGATCATTTCGATTGCCGTTTGGGCCTCGTCGGCATGGCCAAGCGGCTGGGCGAGCGCAAACTCATTGGATCCCGTGCGGCAGACCAGTGCAGCGCCTGTGTTGGTCAGGCGTCGGGCAATCTGCATCAGCACTTGGTCGCCAACGTCATATCCGTACCCTTCGTTGATGTCATGGAAACGAGCCATGTCGATCTTGATAAGCAGCATCGGCCGTTCCCCCTGACGCAACAGGATGTCGACGTCCTCGACAAAGGCGTACCTGTTGAGCACACCGGTGAGCATGTCGGCGCGGGTGCTCTGGGCAATTTGCGCGGCCGCGACCCTGCTCGTCGTCACGTCCCGCATCAGTCCGATATAGTGCGTCGGCTCACCACCAGAGATGCTCATGGGTGAAAGGCTGAGTTCGTTCCAGAACCAGCTACCGTCCTTGCGATAGTTCTTCAGCGTGACGGTAACATCCGCACGCCGGGCGATGGCTTCGCGAATGGACTGGATTTCGGGTTGAAGGCGATCGCTGCCTTGCAGGAAGCGGCAGTTTCTGCCGATCAGTTCGTCGCTGGAATAGCCGGTGATGTCCTGGAAAGCCCTGTTGACGTAGACGAGCGCCATACCCTTTTCACGCAGATCGCTGATGGCCAAACCATCTCTCGACAGATCGGGCAGCCGGGCCGCGATCCCTTCCGGCACGCCATAGCGGCGCGGGTTGGCGACCGCGGTACCGCGGATCAGATTGCCGAACCCGGCCTTGAAAATCTCTGTCATGTTGGGGCCAGGGCTGATACTGTCCGGAGATGCATGCCCCCATAGATGGCCAGCTATCGCGAATATTCTACTGGCACGATCAACAGGTTCCGTAACGGAATGGCCGACGTGGCGTGGGCCGCCGTCTGCTGCGACTGATTTAGTGGCTCAGTGACGTACTCGTGCCCCGGAAAGCGGCATCGACATGACCGATGAGCCTGCCCACGCGCTCCGCAAGTCCGGCATCCGCGTCATGGGCGAGATGTCCTGGGGCACACACATCTGCGTCTTCTACGAAGCGGAACAGGACCTGCTTGCAACCAACGCTTCCTATTTCTCAGCCGGGCTGGAGGACAACGAATTCTGCATCTGGGCGGTCTCCGATCCGATCGACGCAGAGACGGTGAAGGATGCGCTACGGCAATCCATCCCCGACATCGATGCACGCCTGACTGCCGGCCAGATGGAGATCATTGCTGCTACGGACTGGTACCTTCCGGGCGGCGAGTTCGACATACAGCGCATCACCGGTGGCTGGAATGAGAAGCTGCGCGCAGCGTTGAAACGGGGCTATGCCGGGATCAGAATCAGCGGCAACGCATTCTGGATCGGGACCAGCCACTGGCAGGAGTTTTGCCAATACGAGCATGAACTCGACCACTCGCTGGCGGGTCAGAAGATGCTCGTTTTGTGCACTTATTCCCTGTCGGAAAGCAGGGCGGTGGACCTTCTCGATGTCGCACGAGCACATCAATTCACCATCACCCGGCGAAACGGAGAATGGGAATTTCTCGAGACGCCGGAGCTCCAGGCCGCCAAGCAGGAAATCAGGAAGCTGAATGGCGCATTGAATATCCTGGCGGACACCAGCCGCGCCACGTTCACGGCTCGCGAGCGTATCGTGCTCGCCCAAATCGTCAGGGGCTATTCGAGTAAGGAGATTGCTCGCACCTTGAAAATTGCCCCACGAACGGTCGAGTTCCATAGGGCGAACCTTCTGAAGAAAACCAACGCGCGGAGCACGGTCCAGCTCTTGCACATGGTTCTTGGCGAGTAGCACAAGTCCGGGGTTGCTTCTGCGATGGAAGCTGGACCGGAGCCTGCGCTCCAACGCGGCCTGCGAGTGCTGTTTTGCCCGGTGATGAAAACTGCGATATGCGATGCGTTTCCGGGCAGCCTCTGCGGGTTCAACGTCCGCTATCACTTCTCGGCAGCCACAAGTCGCCAGTCCGCTTCCGGCCCAAACCGGACCTTCGTAATGTGGCGTCGTATGCTCTTGGCACCGGACGGACATACGCTTTGATGCGGGGCAAGCCGTTGTAGGTTGACGTCCTTGCGGACCGATCCACTTCGTCTCTGAGCGGCCGACGCCGCCATTGCCTCCTCCTTCATTTCACAGAGCGCACCAACGACCTCTCAAACGGGCTGATCTGGCCGAAGGACGGCTGAAGCCTCGACCGCCTATGCCGCAATGGCGCGTCGCGCGTTTCTTCCCCTGCGCAAGCCCATTCCTCGCGGAACCAAGAAACGCGCGTCTGCGCCATCCTTCGCTTCGCTGCGGTCGCGAGCGATGCGGCGGCGGACGCCTTCGGCCTCTCGATCGCCATCGAGGTCGCATGGTGCGGGCTCGGAAATGAGAAGACGGAGACTGAAAATGGCCACAATCGGCACTTTCAAGAAGACCACTGCAAACGAGTTCACCGGCGAGATCGTCACCCTCAGCGTCCAGGCCAAAGGCGTGCGCATCGTCCCCGACGCCCGGGCCAGCGGCGAGAACGCTCCAAGCCACCGCGTGGTGGTCGGCAAGGCCGAAATCGGCGCCGCCTGGTCCAAGCGCTCCAACGAGGGCCGCGACTATCTCGGGCTCAAGCTCGACGATCCGAGCTTCACCGCTCCGATCTACGCCAACCTCTTCGCCGATGAGGAAGGCGAGGGCCACAGTCTCATCTGGTCCCGCCCCAGCCGCCGCAATGGCGAATGAAAAGGCAGACGCCTCGCCCGGTACCGGGCGAGGCGTCCTTTGCGGGGACCGCGGAAGCTTTCCACGCCGCCGGCCGTCTGACCGGGCTTGCTGTCATCGGATGGGTCGACTGATGCGCGATGGCTTGAAGATGGCTGAGCGCGGCTACAACCCACTGCCGCGCACGCGCCGGTGCAACGCCTTAAGGCCTCGTCGCGGTGCGAAATAGCGCCCCGCAATTGCGCACCTGATCGCGGTGCCCTTGCTCCTCCATCCTGGCCATGGATCGCCGTTCAATCGCGACGGCAGCAAGGAGACACCCCATGAATGCCGACGCCGCGCCATTGCCGCCGCGCTACCTGCGCACTTCCGAAGCTGCGCATTTCCTCAGCCTCTCGGCGCGCACGCTGGAGAAACATCGCACCTACGGCACCGGGCCTGCCTATCGTAAACTCGGCGGCCGCGTCGTCTACGCCGTCGACGACCTCCAGGCCTGGGTCCAGCGCGGCGCCATGAGCTCGACATCCGATCCGCATGGCTCGGTGCTGCCAGCCAAGCCGCAATCGGCCCGCCTGATCGCCTATGCCGGACGCGAAAGGCGCTGACGGGCTGATCTCCCCAATGTCTGGCCGCGCACGCCAACCGTCGGAACGCGGACAGCTTGATCTGTTCCACGCGCTGCCCGGTGTCGTCGCGCCACGCGATGCGCAGGACCTCATGGCCTATCCCTTCTTTTCCCTTGCCAAATCCAGGCGCGTCGCGCCGATCGATTTCCACGCCGGCGATGTGGCGATCCGCGTCGAAGCGATGCCGGACCACGGCATGGCGACGATCTGGGACGCCGATATCCTGATCTGGGCCGCAAGCCAGATCGTCAGCGCGCGGGATGCCGGATTGCGCACGTCGCGCCTGATGGCTGCAACGCCTTATGAAATGCTGACCTTCGTCGGCCGCGGTGTCTCGAAGCGAGACTATTTGCGCCTCAAGGCGGCGCTCGATCGCCTCCAGTCGACAAGCGTCGTCACCTCCATTCGCCAAACCGCGGAAGGCCGGCGCCATCGCTTCTCGTGGATCAATGAATGGCAGGAGCGCGTCGATCGAAACGGCCGCCCGCTCGGCATCGAACTGATTTTGCCTGATTGGTTCTATCGCGCCGTCATGGACGACGCGCTGATCCTGACCATTGACCGGGCCTATTTCCGACTGACGGGTGGGCTGGATCGGTGGCTCTATCGGCTGGTGCGCAAGCATGGCGGACGTCAGCGCGCTGGCTGGCGTTTCGACATCCGGCACCTGCATCTGAAGTCCGGCAGCCTCTCGCCGCTCAAACGCTTCGCCTTCGAGCTGCGTGACATCGTGCGCCGCCAGCCTTTGCCAGGATACCTCCTGTTCACGGAGGTCGAAGCCAATGGGCGTGTGTTGCTGGCTTTCGAACCGGTGCCCGCGCCAGTGGACAGGGTCGTGCCATCGGGAACCCGAACTATCGTGCCATCGGGAACCGGACCCTCGTGCTTTCGGGAACCGAGATCGGCCTTAAGGGACCGGACCGCAACGGAAAATCGCGCCCCTAACTTAGAGTCTAACGCTCAATCTAACAGTCTTGCAGGTAAGCGCGGCGATGAGGAGCGGCCGTCGCGATGCGTCGACCGGGTTGAAGGAGACGACACATGACGTCGCCTCCTCAATCGACGCCGCGCGACGACCTCACGACGGTCGAGCTGACCTGGATCGAGAAGCGTATCGAGCATCGCATTCGCTTCGGACATCCTGTCCATGAGACGATCATCGACAAGCGGCGGCGCGTCGTCGGATTTGCGCCAGGCAGTATTTTTGCGTTCGTGCGCTGGGCGGCCAATGACTTTGGCACTGTCGTTTCGCGCATCGACATCGTGCGCGCGGTCTTGGCCGCTGAACCTTATCAGACGCTGCCCTACATTCGGCCAGGCGGAGAGATCCTGCTCAAAATCGCAGGCTGGGACAAGGTTGAGCGTGTTCTCCAGTTGATCGATGCGATCGAGGCGATCGGCCTCGATCCGGCGGAGGCCGCGCCGGACTATTGGCGTCAGACCCACAACCGTCTCGTAGCCGGCGGAACGCCGCGTATCTATTCGGTCGAGCAGCACCGGGCCTTTCTGTTGCGCAAGCGGGGGACGCCATGAGCCGCACCGCTTGGGTGGCCGCAGCGTTTGCCGCCGTCGTCATGTCGGCCGCTCCCGCTGTCGTGGAGGCGCCGCCGCTGCTGCTGTGGAACGCGTCGGCCAGCGCGCCTCTTGGGCTCTACGCGATCAAGACAATGACCGTTCCGGCGGCTGGCGCGCTCGCGGTCATCCAACCGCCAGAGAAGGTCGCCCGGTTCGCCGCCAAGCGTGGCTACCTTCCGCTTGGCGTGCCGATGCTGAAACACGTCGAAGGGCTTCCTGGTCAGCAAGTCTGCCGTCTCAGTCGCGTCATCATGGTCGACGGGTTGGCGGTCGGTGCTGCACTGGAGCGCGACCGCCAGGGGCGTGCCCTGCCTGACTGGCAGGGCTGCCGCATCATCGCCGCTGGCGAAATCTTCGTCATGAACCGGAAGCTCGGAGACAGTCTCGACGGCCGCTATTTCGGTCCGTTTCCGGCGAGCTCGATCGTCGGACGCGCACTGCCGCTTTGGACCGACGAGAGGGGCGATGGTCACTACACGTGGCTCGCTCCGTCGAACTGAAATTCAACCCAGCCCTCAAGAGGAAGGAGATTGTCCATGGCCGAGATCGGCGTCTTTCAGAAAACAGAATCGGGTTACTCCGGACGCATTCAAACACTGCTCGTGGATGCCGAGCTGGTGCTCGTGCCGACCAAAACACTTGACGCAAAGACGCCGGATTTTCGCATCCACATCGGCGATGGCAACGGCCCCGAGGTCGGCGCGGCCTGGCAGGAAACCGGGCAGACCGCTGGCGACTATCTGTCTTGTCGATTTGACGATCCGCTGTTTGGCCGGCGCTTCCGCGCTGGTCTGTTCCAATCCGATGGCGGCTCCTGGTCGCTGCGCTGGCTGCGGCCGAAATCGCGCCCGGAGCGTGTTCGATGAACGGGTCATCGGCGCCGGACTGTGCGAACGGAAGCCGCCCCGTCAGTCGGTTGGCTGGTCGGCGAGAGGCATTCTGCCTTATCGGCGGCATGCTGATCTTGTGCAACGCCATGACAGGGGCTGTCGCACAATCCGCCCCGGCGCCGCACAAATCGGCAGGCGATCCTTATGCCGCGCATATCGCCGAGGCTTCGCATCGCTTCCGCGTCCCGCAGCTCTGGATACGGGCAGTCATGCGCCTCGAAAGCGCGCGGGACCCGCGCGCGGTTTCGCGAAAGGGCGCCGTGGGCCTGATGCAGATCATGCCCGCAACCTGGGACGAGCTGCGCCTTCGTCACCAGCTCGGCCGCGATCCTTACGATCCACACGACAACATCCTTGCCGGCACCGCATATCTTCGCGAGCTGTATGACCGATACGGCTCACCGGGCTTTCTGGCTGCCTACAATGCCGGTCCAGGGCGTTACGAAGTCTCCTTGAAGGGCCGACCGCTCCCTGCTGAGACCCGAGCGTATGTCGCGAAACTTCGCCCTTTCTGGGGCGGCGGTGACGCGCCCGGCTCGCTCACCGCCGGACATGCCGAGGCCGTGACGTGGAGGGCAGCGCCACTGTTTATGGCGCGATCGGCCTTCGACGCAGGATCCGATTCCGCATTCGGCAAAGATGCATCCGGCCAGCATTCGGCGGCACATTTCGCCGGCGATCTTTTTGCGGCCGGTGCGCCACCGCGCGAACTTTTCGCGATGTCCCGAGCCGGAGTACCGGCACAATGATGGCGAACAGTCCAAATCGTGCCGAAGCGTTGTCCTGGACGTCAGGGCGAACGAAATGGGGAGGGCACGAGGCAACAACCGAGGGATGGCAAGATAAAAGGCAGCACATTGTGCGGCGGCCGGTTGGTTGGATTTGCTGGGTTTCTTGCCGCTTTCCGCACATTGCAGCGTTTCCAAACAATGTGCGGCCAATGCGCAAAGCGTTGTGTTCGCTCTGTTCTTGCCAGTGTGTGGGCGTACGCCGTGTCCGATGAGCACGAGTTCCGCGTCCGTCCCGGGCGCATTCGCTCAACGCGCGCCCAGGCGTCGCGACCCTTCATCGCCCAGGCTCTTGCTGCCGCCCGGAAGGCCGGCGGCAGCGTGTCGCGGTCAGGCCCGATCGGCTCGGGCAAGCGCTCACAATTCGGGCGGGGCAGGGCCGCCTGCGTCCAGGCGAACCGTTTGCTTACCGGCCGCTCCCGCGTCGCCGTGATCAAGACCCGCGTGGTTCGCCATTCGAAGCGTGGCGCGCCGCTGGCGACCCACCTCAATTATCTGCGGCGCGAGGGCGTCACACGCGACGACGCGAAAGCCCGTATGTTCGGACCGGACGTCGACACAGCATCAACCACGGATTTCGTCGATCGCTGCAAGGACGACCGGCATCATTTCCGCTTCATCGTCTCGCCAGAGGATGCCGCCGAGATAGCCGACCTGAGATCCTTCACCCGTGATCTCATGGGTCGTATGCAAAACGATCTCGGCACGGCGCTCGACTGGATCGCGGTCGATCATTGGAACACCGACAATCCGCATGTCCATGTCATCCTGCGTGGCCGGACCGAAGACGGCCAGGACCTGGTGATCTCGCGCGATTACATCAGCCGCGGCATGCGTGATCGCGCCAGCGACCTCGTCACGCAGGAGCTCGGCCCCCGGTCCGATCTCGAGATGCGCCGCCATGTCGAGCGCCAGGTCGAGGCCGAGCGATGGACAGTGCTCGACCGCCAGTTGCGCCGGGATGTCGGCGACAACGGTGTCATCGATCTCGCGCCGCATGCCGATCGCCCGCCTGATGAATTCATCGCGCTCAAGGTCGGGCGATTGAGCCGACTGGAAACGCTTGGCCTCGCCGAGCAGCTCGGTCCAGGCCAATGGGTTGTCAGCGACAGGGCCGAGGCAACACTGCGCGAGATGGCTGAGCGCGGCGACATCATCAAGCGCATGCATCGGGCATTCTCGGTCCGCGGTATCGAACGCGGGAGCGCCAGCTACGTGCTGGCCGCGGAGACCATCGACGCAGCGGTTACCGGCCGCGTGATCGAGCGCGGCCTGGATGACGAACTCAAGGGCTCGGCCTATGCGGTCATCGATGGCGTTGACGGCCGCTGCCACCACATCAGGCTCGCCGATATCGAGGCGGCGGGCGACGGCGCGCCGGGCTCGATCGTTGAGCTGCGCAGATTCGAGGACGCTCAGGGACGCCGGCGGCTGGCGCTTGCGGTGCGCTCCGATCTCGACATCGACAAACAGATCGTCGCGCAAGGCGCGACCTGGCTGGACCGGCAGGCGCTCGCCCGTCCTACGGCGTCTCTTGCTGACGGCGGCTTCGGTGCCGAGGTGCGCCAGGCGCTCGATCGGCGCGCCGAGTACCTGGTCGGGCTGGGCCTGGCGGAGCGGCAGTTGGGCGGGACCGTCTT
This sequence comes from Mesorhizobium sp. 113-3-9, assembly GCF_016756515.1. Classification (NCBI taxonomy): domain Bacteria; kingdom Pseudomonadati; phylum Pseudomonadota; class Alphaproteobacteria; order Hyphomicrobiales; family Phyllobacteriaceae; genus Mesorhizobium; species Mesorhizobium sp. 113-3-9. The sequence goes on from NZ_AP023246.1 coordinate 2,810,271, forward strand.
TGTCGGCAACCTGATTGAGACGTTGCGCCGAAGGGAACTCGATGCGCTGGGAGAGAGCCTCGCGGCTCGAACCGGTCAAGCATTCAACCGTGCGGGCAAGGGCGAGTTCGTCTCGGGCACCTACAGCCAGCGCTTTGCGCTCGCATCTGGTCGTTTCGCGATGATCGATAACGGCCTCGGCTTCCAGCTCGTGCCCTGGACACCTTCGCTGGAGCGTCATCTCGGCAATCACGTCACCGGCGTCGTTCGCGGTGATGGCGGCGCCGATTGGAGTTTCGGCCGCAAACCCGGTCTCGGCCTGTGACGGCGCTCTCACGGGCCAGCAGAATTCAAGGCTGCCGATCCCCGGTCTTCCTCGCCGACGGCGCGACACAACGCGATTTGAGCGAGCCGGCTGTTGAAATTCGCATCAACCTTGTTGACCTCTCGGCATGAGGAGAACCCAATGTCGGGAACGAAAGTCCTTTGGGGGCAGATCGTCCTTGTCTTCCTGATCGTGCTCTTCACGATCTGGGGATCGACGCAGTGGTCCGCGTGGCAGCTGGGCTACCAGGTGCAACTGGGGGCGCCGTGGTTCGTCGTCGGCGGCATGCCGATCTACTATCCGCCTGCCATCTTCTGGTGGTGGTATTTCTATGATGCCTATGCGCCTGGCATCTTTGCGCGCGGCGGTCTCATTGCCGCCTCGGGTGGCTTCATCGCGATCGCCGTCGCGATCGGCATGTCGCTCTGGCGTGCCCGTGAGGCGACGAAGGTCGAGACCTATGGCTCGGCGCGCTGGGCTGACAAGCGCGAGGTGCAGGCGGCAGGCCTGCTCGCCCCCGACGGCGTGGTGCTGGGGCGGTATGGGTCCCACTATCTGCGCCATGATGGGCCCGAACATGTGCTTTGCTTTGCCCCGACGCGTTCGGGCAAGGGTGTCGGCCTTGTTGTCCCCTCGCTGCTCACCTGGCCTGGCTCAGCCATCGTCCATGACATTAAGGGCGAGAATTGGAGCCTCACCGCCGGCTTCCGTGCACGACATGGCCGGGTGCTGCTGTTTGATCCGACGAATGCCAGATCGGACCCTTATAACCCCTTGCTCGAGGTTCGCCGGGGTGAATGGGAAGTTCGCGACGTGCAAAACATCGCCGACATCCTGGTCGACCCCGAAGGCTCGCTTGAACGGCGCAACCATTGGGAAAAGACGAGCCATGCGCTTCTGGTCGGCGCGATCCTGCATGTCCTCTATGCTGGACCGGACAAGACCCTGGCCGGCGTCGCGGCATTCCTGTCCGATCCGAAGCGGCCGATCGAATCGACCTTGGCAGCGATGATGACGACGGCGCATCTGGGGCAGGGCGGTCCGCACCCCGTCATCGCCAGCGCGGCCCGCGAGTTGTTGAACAAGTCCGATAACGAGCGCTCCGGCGTGCTGTCGACGGCGATGTCCTTCCTTGGGCTCTATCGCGATCCGGTGGTGGCCGAGGTGACCCGCGCCTGCGGCTGGCGCATCGCCGACCTGGTCGGCGACCTTCGTCCGGCGACGCTCTATCTCGTTGTCCCACCCTCCGACATCAGTCGCACCAAGCCGCTGATCCGTCTCATCCTCAACCAGATCGGCCGCCGCCTGACCGAGGATTTGCGGGCGAGGGCGGATCGCCATCGATTGCTTCTGATGCTTGACGAGTTTCCGGCGCTCGGACGGCTCGACTTTTTCGAATCCGCGCTTGCTTTCATGGCCGGCTACGGACTGAAGAGCTTCCTGATCGCGCAGTCTCTCAATCAGATCGAGAAGGCCTACGGGCCGAACAATTCCATTCTGGACAACTGCCATGTGCGCGTCAGCTTCGCGACCAATGATGAGCGCACGGCAAGACGTGTCTCAGACGCGCTTGGCACGGCAACTGAGCTGAAGGCGATGAAGAACTATGCCGGTCATCGGCTCTCACCATGGCTCGGTCATCTCATGGTTTCGCGTTCGGAGACGGCGCGACCATTGCTGACGCCCGGCGAGATCATGCAACTGCCGGCTGGGGACGAGATCGTCATGCTGGCGGGCACGCCGCCGATACGGGCGAAGAAGGCGCGCTATTTCGAAGACCCGCGTCTGCGAGAGCGCATCGTCCCGCCGCCTGCTCCAAGCGAGCGAGCCGAGCCGCAGCCTGACGACTGGACGGCGCTTGCGTCGCCGCTTCCGCCAGCGGCGAAGACGACTGCCACCGTGATGGCGAAAACCCGGTACGAATCGACGGACTCCGAGTTGCGGCGTCAGCCCGAACTCGATCCCATTCTGCCGGGCGCAGTAGAGCCGCAACTCATCAATGAATTCGAGATCGACGCGCCTGAGGAAGCGGATGATCTCGCCGCGAGCAGCAGCCGGATGGCTGGCCTTGTGCGGGGCGTGGCGCGTCAGATCGCGCTCGATCCGGACGATGGCATGGAGCTGTGACGGCCGTGCCGCCTACAAAGAAAAAGGTGCAGATTTCCGTCTATCTTGATCCTGCCGTGATGGCGGCGCTGCGCGAATATGCTGCCCGGCGCGATCGCTCGCAGTCGCTCATCGCCGAAGCGGCGATCACGTCTTTCCTCTCGCCAGATGCCGACGCGCAACGCGAGGCGGCGATCTCAAGGCGTCTCGACCGGATCGACCGCCGGATCGCGCGGCTGGAACGCGATGCCGGCATTTCGATTGAGACACTGGCGGTATTCATCCGCTTCTGGCTCGCGACCACGCCTGCGCTGCCCGAACCGATGGCCCAGGCCGCGCGCGCCAAGGCAAGCGAGCGTTATGAGGCATTCGTCGCTGCTCTTGGCAGGCGCCTCGCCAAGGGGACAACCTTGCGGCAGGAAATCCCCGAGGACGTTGCGCCGTCCAGCGATGCCGAACGGCAATGATCCGAAGAGCATGTCGGCGCGCAGAGGGGCCGCCCGAGGTCGCGCGGCGCCACGCTCTGTCGTTGCCAGTCGGACCCCCGTTTCTGACGCCGGTCAGTTGGCGGCCCCGCACAATTGCGACGTCGTCAATCCTGGCGGCACGTTTTCCGTGGGGCCAAATCCGTATTTCGCCATAAGGTTTGCGATCGTACCGTTCGACATGATCTTCGCCAGACCCTGATTGTAGAGGTTGCGCAGATCGCCATCGTCCTTCCTGAACGCGATCGCGATATAGCTGATCGATTTCTCACCCGTCGTGAATGGGTTGGCGCGCTCCAGGTCGGGGCTCTTGTTGCCAGCCAGCAGACCGATCACTGTCGGGGAAGAGAACAGAGCGGCGTCGATGCGGCCGGCGCGCAGTGCCGCGATGTTGGTCTCGATGTCGGGGAACTTCAGGATGCGGTCCTCCGGTACACCTTCGGCGATGGCGTTCTCGATGACGTTGCTGCCGCGGCCGCCACCCATGATCGCGTCCGATTTCCTGGCAAGATCCGCATAGCTGTGGATCGCCTTGGGGTTGCCGGCGAGCACGAGCGCCGCGTCGTCCGATCTCAGGTCGGGCGCGCCAAAGGCGACTTGCTGGCATCGCTCGGGTGTTATCGACAGGCCGGACGCCACGGCATCGAAACGGCCGGCCATCAAGCCCGGGATCAAGGCACCGAACTCAGTGACCTCGAAGTCGACCTGCTTGACGCCAAGATCGGCGAAGGCCGCCCTGAGCAGATCCGGATGCCAGCCGAGCAACTCGCCGGTTCCCTCCTTCTTGTAGCCCCATGGTGAACGGTTATGGATGCCGATCACGATCCGTCCTTCCTTCAGGACGCGTTCTTTTGTGGTCTCTGCCGTTGCCGGCAGCACGGATCCGACAAGCGCGGCATAGGCGATGCAGGCCAGGCCAATGGCGGCCGATCGGGCTCGGAATATCATCGGTGCAGTCCTCCCATGTGATTGAGTTGTGCACAGGCGTTGCGCCTGGGCCATCCAACGCTACGTTCGAAGATGGCAAATCGTCAATCTAAATGTACAAAATATGTACATAATATTGCGATGACGGTTGTCGGAGGCTACTTGAAAGCGCCGGCCTGACGGACACATGCGATCTCGAGCTTTTGGTTGCCCAGCCTTCCTTAAAGCACCATGCTTGGCGTTGGCTTGGGATCGCTCTTTTCGCCCCTTGGAACAACGCGGATGCACTCAGGGTAATTGAGTGCGTGATCGACAAAGCGGATGAACCACTCTCGGCCGGCTTTGAGCACCTCAACGCAACGACTGACCGCCCCGAGAATCGCCAGGCCCAGCGCCCAACCAGTCGAGCATCGACGGCGGGCTGACCATTCGGTTTCCAATAACAGTCGGCCATTCGGAACCAATTGCCGATTTGCATCTTCCCATGGGGCGTTAGTTCCCGCCCTAGGGTGAGGCGTCCGTTTGGAGGATTGATATGTGGTTCCATAAATTCGCGGCGGCGTTTTTCATTCTTGGACTGTCGACAGGCCGCGGGCTATCGCAGACCCCTATCGACGCAGCGATTACCGCTTGCAAATCAACGGGTCTTTTGGCTCTGCAGGAGCAGGCCAAAGACATCAGCGACCTGGTCATTGACATGGAAAGCGTTGCGATTAGCGCGGCTGACACCAAGGTAGAGACTGTGCCGATTAAGACAGTCGTCCTCGGCGAGGCATACATTGCTCGAAATGGCAAAACCGGTGCACCGGACCGCTTCGTTTGTCTGCTTGGCGAAAAAGGGAAGGTGCTTCTAACCTTCTTTACGGCTAAATGAATCCTTGGAGATTTGCGTGCGCTGGGAAACGGGACGCTTGGCCACACCACAATGACGTCATTTGCTGTGCCTCGCTTCTCCGCGGAAAAGCAGACTTGCTGCTCAAGCGTAACGAGCGCCGATCGCATTTGAAGCGCCGATCGCATTGACTTGATGCGCCTCGAATTGCCTATGAGCGCTGCCTAAGCCCGGCATCTGCGGCATTGCGGAGAGATGTCCTGGGCAAACATCTCTGCGCGGCGACGACACTTGGACCGGACTTTCGCGTCACCAACGCGTCCTAGTTAACGGCTGGTCTGAAGAAAGCAGTTTTCCCCCTCACGGTTGCGTTATTGAACAGATTAGACCATCTCGTTGGTCGAGCAGCCCGGTTCAAGACCATTCCTGGCTTCGGCGCGATCGCTACGCGCGTGACCTTTAAGGTGATTGGGCCACTCCGCACGTGGGACTGGCCCGCGCCACTCGGCAGAGGCGCGGGCCGATCAAGATTGGGTCTTGATCGCAGCAGGAACCGCTGAAGAACCTGCCGCTCACCCCCAAGCTCTCATAGTCGCTTAAGTTCCCTCCCAACCCGAAAAGCCGAGAAGGTGGCAGGACACCTTTTTTCAGGCCGATGGCGATTCTTTTAGATGGTCAGTGAGTCCTCTGGGCCGAGCGGACGAACAAGAGCCCGTCACTGCCTGCCTAGTGACGGGCTTTCCATACCTGACGTGGTACAGCACGTAGCAACTGAGGGGGCGCAGCGTGCGGCTGATACTATTCGCCATAGTGATCGGGCTTTTGGTGGCATCAGGCTTTTGGCCTGCAGCCAAGTTGGTGACTGGCAGCGACGCAGGAGCGATGCCGGTTGACCGCTTTGGTTCATGAAAGCATTTAACCGGCTTGAGGAAACTGCGGGATTCCCCTCGAGATGCTGAACCCACAACTCACCTCCGCCGGCGAAGGGTTTACCTCCGAAAAGCCTGGATCTGACGAAAAGCCAGCGACTGCGGACGAATGGAACTAAACTCTCCCGATAGAGCTTATCGCGCATGATCCAAGGCTATAGACGGTCCAAACAGTGCCTGGCTTGCTGAGGAGGACGGGAGCCTGGACCGACGGGGACTCTTCCGAAAGGTCGAGCAGCACAGCAATCAACCGGCTTGAGCCTGCGAAGCTCGGATCATGAATTCGAAGACAGAAAGACCTGCTTTCGCCGTTCCATTGGAGACAGAGCCGATGGAGGCAAAGACCGCGGACGCCTTGCCGGTTGATAGAGGCAAATGGCAGTACGAACCCAAATGGGATGGCTTCCGGTGCCTTGCCTTCAAAGCCGGCGATGCCGTGCACTTGCGGGCAAAATCGGGCAAGCCGCTCGGCAGATACTTTCCGGAGGTTGTCTCGATGTTGCGTGAGCTGAAGGCCAAAGATTTCGTGGTCGATGGTGAGATTGTCATCGCCATCGACGGCTCGCTGTCTTTCGCTGCGCTGCAGATGCGATTGCATCCAGCGGAAAGCAGGATTCGGAAACTGTCTGTCGAAACACCGGCCAAGCTGATCCTGTTCGATATGCTGGCAAGTCCGGATTCCAGCCTGATGCGCCAACCGCTGTCTGCGCGGCGCGAGGCATTGGATGCGTTCGTCAAGTCAGCGGGACATGCTGATCTCGAATTGTCACGTTGTACCCGGGATTTGACAACGGCAACGGAATGGCTTCGCGAATCTGGTCACGGTTCAACAGACGGCGTTGTGGCCAAGCTTGTCGACGACGAATATCGGCCCGGCGAGCGCGCCATGCTCAAGGTCAAGCGGCTGCGCACTGCCGATTGTGTGGTCGGTGGCTTTCGCTACTTGGCGAACGCGCGCGAGGTCGGATCGTTGTTGCTTGGGCTCTACAACGACCAGGGCAAGCTCGACCATGTGGGATTTACGTCAACGATCACCCAGCAGGATCGATCAGAGCTGACCCGACAACTCGAGGCCTTGCGCGCGCCCCCTGGCTTCACCGGTAAAGCGCCGGGGGGGCTGAGTCGTTGGAGCACCGAGAGGAGCGGGGAGTGGGAGCCATTGAAGCCCGAACTGGTGGTGGAAATCCGGTTTGACCATGTCACCGGCGATCGCTTCCGACACGGCACCAAGTTCATGCGGTGGCGCCCTGACAAGGCTCCGAAACAGTGTACCTTCGCGCAGATATTGAAAACATGAGGCATCCGTCATCGGCGGTGCCATACATTACTGGATATCGGGATTGAGGAGTGCCTCGCAGACATCCCGGAGAATCCGTGGCAGGACGTCAAACGCATAGACTGTGTGCAAACGTTCCAGCGGCGTGTGATAGTCTCTTCCCCATGGGCCGATGTTGATGGTCGGTATATCAGCTAACCCATTTGTCTTCGGCCATCGAACCCCGTCCCTCCACATTGGCGTGTTCCTGCCGACCACATCGAAACCCGACGAGGCGGCCTCGCCAAAGAAACTCATGTCCGAAATGCCGGCGAAGTACTCCGTGCAACTGACCGTGCTGCCATAACGCACGCTCGATCCATCCCTTATGTCGGAAGCGATTGCCCTCAGTCTCGCTGCTGTTGGCGCATCTGAGAGGGTCGTGGCCAGATAAGGGATCGAGCCAAAACCCGTGATCATTGCCGGGCCCGGGAGCTGGCTCAGCTTCCAGGCTTCCTCGGTCACGATCCGGGACTGTTCTGGCAGAGAAAGAGCGCCGGCGGCGACGGAAGCGCTCAGCGCCTCAAGCTTCGATATATCTTCCCGCTCAAGGCAGCCCAGCACGGTTTCGTATCGATACAGAGGGATGCTCCCGGCGATGAAATCGCTGCGCCTCGAACCGATGCGTCGAGCAAGTTGCGCCCGATAGTCTCTCGCCGCATCGAGGCATAGCCTGTCGAAACGCTCCAGCACCTCGTCTGGCGCTCGCCGATAGCTTAGCACGTTGAACGTGGCAAAGGCTGTCGCCGGCGTGGTCACGTCGTAGCCGGCCTTGCCATCGCGGATACTGAGAAGGCTTGGCGGCGTTCCCGGCAGCGCCTGGGAACCGTCGGTAAGCTCCGGCGCCCATTCAATGCGCGCTGCAATGGCGGCAGCGAGCGCGCCGGCATTGACCCCATTCAATGGAAAGCCGCTATGAGCGGGAACGCCCGCCACGAAAACTGTCGGCAGCAATTTGCCGACTGTTCCCAACGCAATGACGCGCCCCTTGCTGCCGTCGCCGTCGTCGCTAATGGCGTCAAGATTGATGGCCGCCGCAATATCGAGGTCATGCTCCCTGGATAGTTCAGGGAGCACCTGGACAGCCCTGCGCGCGCCTGCGGAATTGTTCTCTTCGTCGGGCACGGCGATGAAGAGCAAGTTGCCGACAGGCCCAACACGCTCAGCGAATTCCGCGCAGACGGCCAATCCAGCGGCAAGGCCAGCCTTCATGTCCAGGAGGCCACGCCCGGCAAGAAACTCTCCTGAGGCGAGATCCGTTTTCGCCAGTTGGGCGGCGGACGTCTCGGCCATGTGCAAGCTTTTGGCCAGGGCAGGGGTGAGCTCTTCAGGTTCCGTCGCCAGGTCTTCCAGTTGACCATAGTCATGGGTCGAGACGGTGTCGTAGTGCCCTGTCAGGACAATGGTGCCTTGCCCCGTACCCCGGACCAGCATTGCCACGCAGTGGCGGCCGTCCCCAGGTTCGATCTCGATCGTCCAGATTTTTGCATCCCGAAACACGGTCTCCGCGCCAAGCATGTTGGCAAACCACAACCCGAACGACGCTTCGCCATCGGTTCCAGTAACACTTTTCTGCTGCGTCAAGGCGATGGCCCAACGCCTGGCGCGTCCAAACAGATTGCTTGCTGGCGCGTTGCCCATCATGTCCCCCGTCAAATGGCGAAATTCGATAGTAGAGGTTGGGGACGGGGCCTCAAGTGCATGGATGGCCGTGTGTGATGGGCCACCACCCATCGCTCATCGCTTGCTATCGACCTGGATGGTTGACGGGCAGGACACGCCTGGTTGCAGTCAACGATCCGGCTGCTGAGGTGGAACTGGGATCTCAGGCTCAATTGATGGCGCGTCGATCGCACGCGGCTCTCGGTCATGCTCAAACTGCTCAGCCCACTGCAAATCCATCAGCCAAGGTTCCCGACGGCCGATCCAAAGTTCATAGCCGGGTATGATATCGCTGGGGGCACTATCGAGGGTCCCAAGCATGATCTCGGCCTCGTCCCCCCGCAGCGAGGCAACGCGCGCTCCGCATTCTGGGCAAAAGCTCCGTCCTTCGAAAGCCCGCAGGTTTCCAGCGCCTTGATAAGCAGGTCGCGGCCAAACGCCGAAGAAGGTGAACGCACTGCCGCTTGTGCGCCGACAATCCTGGCAATGGCAAAGTCCGACGCGCAGGGGTGCGCCTTTCACCAAAAAGCGAACCGCACCGCAAAGGCAGCCACCGCTGCGCACCGTATCGATGCTCATTGCAGAGCTCGCTTTGGGGGATCGCGGTTCTCGTCGGGATTGGGGAGAGGAAGTTCGTCCGGCAGAAGATCCGGGTCAGGCTCTCTCACGTCGGGAGTCCAGGCCGGGGCATCTACCGGTGGTTCTTCATTTGGCTCTGGTTTGGGCGGCATGTTATTCTCCCGGTCGGTTGGTCGCACGTGGTGTTTTGCCGGCCACCGGCCGCGCATCGATTGTTCTGGCAGGGAAGGGTTCTGCCAGCGGGCGTTTGTTTCTAGGAGAAGCACCTGCGGGCTTAGGGGTGTGTGACGCTTGATCCTCGTCGCTGCCGTTCAGGCCTTTGCGCGCTATTTTGGCGGCGGCTGGCTCCGGCTCCCTGACAATCGCCGCGCCGACGTTTTTGATCTTGGCCATTTCCGTGTCTCCTTTCTGGCCAACGACCGGCCGTGGGGAATGTTCCATCTGGAGCGGAACTAGCAATGACGGGGGGTGTTATCTTTAACCACATGGAGAACCAACACATGTCTGACCACGAAAACCATCGCGAAACCGGGGCAACAAAATATCCGGCAAAGACCGGCGCCGATCCTTCGGATGCGTTCTCTCAGGACGCGGCGGGAAACAAGAAACCCAAGAATGGCGTTGGGCTGACGCGACCCGTCAATGAGGTGGACGACAAGACTCACCAGTCAGACGGGCAAAACCCATCCGACCAAATAAAGAGTGCCAGGCCATGAACGTCGCCAATCTTCAGCTTGAAGGTCTGATGATGGCGGTTGCCTCAATCAACAATTTGCTGGTCCACAAAGGCCTGCTTTCAGTTGACGACATCGATATCGCCTTGCGGAAGTCCGAAGCCAATTTCACGGGCGATGAGCGCACCTACGAAGACATGCCGCTGGCCAATCGCGACGCCATCTGCTTTCCAATCCGTCTTCTGCGGATCGCGAACAATTCCCAAGGCGAATCCGACATTCTACCGTTTTCGGAGCTGGCGAAGATGGTTGGACAAACGAAAGAGCCCTACAACGATCAAAGGTAACGTCACCGATGGGCCGGTCCAAGCGGCGGCTTACATTTCGCTGTTCTGAATAATTCCCGCTTCGCCATCCTCAATAGGCGAGCGCGGCGCCGTTGGCGTCTTGAGCCGAACGCCTGGTCCGCCGTGGATCGTCTCTCCATCACCTAGAAAGGCGACTCCCGCCCGCTCAAGTGCGGATCGCATCGCAACCAGCATGTCGCCGGACGGAACGCGCTTGCTCTTCTCGAAGTCCCGAACGGTTCCCTCACTGACCTGCGCTTTGGCGCCGAGCCTGGCTTGTGACCAGTCCACCAGAGCCCGCGCCGCCCGACATTGCTCGACAGTCAATTGGGTCACAAACGGCTCCTTAATCGCGTCTGTGCGGTTTTGCACTAAGCGCTCTTGCGCTTCGGGTTGCTCGTCTTAGGCGTCGCTAATCCTTCTTGCGTGAGGCTCTTCTTGAGCACCTCGGCCAGGTTGATGACGTTCTCCTGCGGCTTGGGCGCCGCCTTTGGGGGCGCCTTGCCCTTGCGCTTCGCGTCGATCATCGCGATCAGCGCATCTTCGTAGGTGTCTTCGAATTTCGAGGGATCGAAAGTGGTCACCTTTTTGTCGATCAGCATGCCGGCGATTTCGAGCAACTCTGGATCGTATCTTGCCTTGGTCAGACCGTCGAAGACACTCTCTTCGGAAACCATCTCGTTGTGGTTTCGAAGTTCGGTCATCACCATGCCCTTGCCGTAGGGCTGGATCACAACCTCCCTGCCGCGCTGGTAGAGCACGATGCAGGATCGGGCTGCGACGCTCTTGTTTTTCATGGCATCGCGGATCACGCCATAAGCCTCGACGGCCGCGCCGTCGGCTGGAACGAGGTAGTAGGGCTTCTCTAGATAGCGGGTGTCGATCTCGCCGAGCGCCACGAACTCACCCACCTCCAATGTGTGATCCGAGGTGAGCTTGAGCGCCTTGATGTCGTCCGGCTCGATCTGCAGGAATTGGTCCTTCTCGATCTCGAAACCCTTGACCTGGTCTTCCGTCTCGACCGGCTGCCCTGTAGTCTCGTCGGCGTAGACGCTTTTGACAGGCAGGCCATCCTCGCGGTTCAAGATCTTGAAGTGAATCTTCGAGGCTTCGCTTGTGGCGCCGACAATCTTGACCCCGCAGGTGACCGAGCCGACCTTCAAAAAACCCTTCCAGACGGCACGCGGCGCGATCATGTCATTCATCCTGTTTCCGGTCAGGTGCAACGACAGTGCATCTAAATCGTTCCATCGAGCCGGCCGAGCTGCCGGCTGGGTGCAGGCTATGTAGGATCATCAAGAATCGTCCTCACCTTTTCAGCGAGGTCTTCAAGGCTGAATGGCTTCGGTAAAAGCTGCGTTCCAGGATCGAGGATTCCGTTATGAACGATGGCGTTTCGCGTGTAGCCGGTGGTGTAGAGAACCTTGAGCTTGGGGTTGTCCTTGCGCAAGATTTCCACCAACTGGCGTCCGGACATCTCGGGCATGACGACGTCGGTAAAAAGCAGGGACAATTGCTGCCCAGCTTCAATCATCTTGATCGCTTCGGTGGGACCACTGGCTTCGACGACGGTGTAGCCGAGCTCGCGCAAGGCTTCCGAGGATACAGCTCGCACCCGGTCCTCGTCCTCGACCACCATCACGATTTCACTCGGAAGGCCACCAGCGATCGACTTTGATCTGGGCTCGGGGGAGTCTTGATGCGTGCTGCCATAGTACCGGGGCAGATAAATCTTGATCGTCGTGCCCACGCCGGGCTCGGAGTATATCTTCACGTTCCCGCCCGATTGGCGGACAAAACCGTAAACCTGGCTGAGGCCGAGTCCAGTGCCCTTGCCCACACTCTTGGTCGTGTAGAAGGGATCGAAGGCCTTGGCGAGAACATCCGCAGTCATGCCCGTACCGGTATCGGTCACGGCAATCAGCACGAATTGGCCTGCTGTGATGGCGGACTCACGAGCGTATCGCTCATCGACATAGGCGTTCGACGTCTCGATGGTCAGCTTACCGCCGTTGGGCATGGCGTCCCGCGCGTTGACCGACAGGTTGAGCAAGGCGCTCTCCAACTGACCGGGATCGGCCTTGACCTGCCAGAGACCGGCTCCGAACGCCGTCTCCACTGTGATCGTTTCTCCGAGTGTGCGCATCAACAGCTCGGTCATTCCGCCGACCAGGCGGTTGGCGTTGATAGGCTCCGGCTTGAGCGGTTGTTGTCGAGAGAAGGCCAGCAGCCTCTGGGTAAGGGCGGCCGCGCGATGCGCCCCATCCATGGCGCCTTCCACAAATCGGCCGACGTCGGTCTCGCCTTTGGACAATTTGCGCTGAAGCAGATTGAGCCCGCCGATGATGACCGCAAGCATGTTGTTGAAGTCATGCGCAATGCCCCCGGTCAACTGGCCGACCGCTTCCATCTTTTGAACTTGCCGCAGTTGCTCCTCTGCCTTCGAACGTTCCGCCACCTCATCGATGACGCGTTGTTCGAGTGTGGAGTTGAGTGTCTGCAGTGCGGCTTCGGCACGCCGCCTTTCAGCCAACTCGCGCTCACGTGACTGGAAGAGGCGCGCATTGTCGATCGCCGTTGCTGCATGGCCTGCGATGCCAAGCAGAGCACTTTCATGTTCAGGGCGAAACTTGCCGGTCTCCGCGTGACCAAAGAACAAACCGCCCAGAACTTCGCCGGAGTTAGACACGACCGGTACCGCCAGATAGGAGCGAACCGGCAGATGGCCGTCCGGCATGCCTTTGCGCGGCGCGTTCTTGCCGTATCGCGGATCCTTGAGAATATCGTCCGATCGAACGACGCCTGTCCCGAGGAAGGTCGGTTCGAACACAGCCGTCGCGCGTGGCATGGGGTAATCCTGGAAGGCCGAACGTGGAGCACCCGACAGGGCATAGAGCATGTAGCTGCCGCCCTGATCGTCGAGCACATTGTAGAAGAAAGCCCCAAACTGGGCTCCGGAAAGTTCCAAGCCGGCATCGGTGGTGATTTGCACGATCTTGTCGAGATCGAGTTCCGCAGCGACCGCCGCTCCGGTGTCGTTCATGATCTTGAGGTGGCGCTCGGCCTTCTTGCGATCGGAAATATCGATAACGGTGCCGATAAATCGAACGGCTTTGCCGGCTTCGAAAATGGCATGCCCGCTTGCCGCCACCCAACGCTCGATACCGTCCTCCAGGCCAATGGTTCGGTACTCGATGCTAAATCCCTCCAGGCTCTCTGGAGCGATTGCCCGCCGGACTGCCTCATCTGCGCGGATGCGGTCGTCTGGATGGAGGCCGGCGATGAAGGAGCCCTCATACGAGACCTCATCGGTCGACGTTATGCCGAACAATGCACGGCATTGCGCGTCCCATCGCAAACGGTTGGTGACCGGGTCGTAGTCCCAGATTCCGATTGCCGCCGCCTGGGTGGCCAGGCTCAGCCGTTCAGCAGTCTCGGTAGCGCCCTGATCCGACCTGACCCGTTCTATATGCGCCCACGACCGCTCGGTTACCTCGGTGAGAAGTGCAAGCTCGTTTTGCGTCCAGACCCGCGGAGCGCTGTCGTGGATCGCCATCAGCGCACTCAGGCGCCCCTCTTTGACCAGGGGCATGCAGATCGTTGCAGCGATGCCGATGGTCTGGAATGTCGCGGCCTCTTCAGGCGGCAACTCGGCGCGATTGTCGTTGATGATCAAGGGCAGGCCCTGATGAAGCTTGTGGACGGCGAGCTGGCCAAAATCCCGGAGACTGTAATAGCCGAGGATGCTCGAAGAGCCTTGTCGGTGCCAGTCTCCCCGAATCGTAAAGTGGTCCTGGTCAGGCTCCATATCGGCATAGGCGCAGATTGCGACGCCGAGATGCTCGCCAAGCATCCTGGTCGTGATCTCAAGCACCGCGTCCGCGTCCGCACTGTTCGACGTTTCCTTCCCAAGTCGGTCGAGGAAGCGCAAGCGAGCTTCATTCTGTCGCAGCTCCGCCTGTGCACGCCGTCGTTCGACCGCGGTGCGCGTACGCTCCGCCATTTCGCGAACAAACTCGACCTCTTCCTCGGTCCAAGCGCGGGGCCTGTCGTGATTGAGGTAGAGCAGTGCCACAAAACCACCCCGTTCGGTGACGGGCATGTTGATCAAGGATTGAGCGCTGATCGCTTTCAGAGCATCTGGATTTTGGCTTGTTCGAGGATCTGTATCCGCGTCCTCGACGACAACGGTAATGCCGCGCTTTAGGTCATCGATGTACGTGCCGTAGTCGCGGAAGTGCAGCACTCCAGCCAGGCTCTTGATCCCAGGTGCATTCCAGTCGCGTTCGATGGAGATGGTCTCGTTCGCCAGATCGATCGTGCCATATCCGGCCCGGCTGACATCCAGCTCCCTGCCAATGATTTCGGCCGCGGCATAGGCAAGCTCGTCAGCGTCTTCGACCAGGCGCACAACGTCGCCGAGTTCGGCGAGGGCAGCACTGCGCTTTCTCGCACGAAATGTTTCGGTGACGTCAAACCCTTCGCAGAATATTCCCGTGATTGTATTCTCGCCATCGTACAGGGGGGCGTAGATAAATGTCAGGTAGCGCGTCTCCTCGGCACTATCGGCCGAGCGGCGGAATCGGACCGCAACCCCTTGCGCTTCAAAAGTCGTACCGCTTCCGAAGACATCGTCGAGGCGTTCGAAGAAACCTTGTCCCTCCAAGCTGGGAAAGGCATCCCGTATCGGCTTGGAGAGCCAGTCACCGCTGTTGAACACCTGGCGATGGGCATCATTGACGAATTCGACCACATGGTGTGGCCCGCGCATGATAATGATGAAACCAGGGGCCTGTTCGAACAAGTGGAGCTGACGTTCAGCGGCAAGGCGCTCGCGCTTTTCGGCCAGAAATCGATCGGTGGTTTCCGTGCAGACCCCAAACAGGCCGCCGACAGTCCCGGTCTCCGGCTGCGTGATCGGGTTGTAGGAGAATATAAAGTGTGTTTCTTCGGGCGCGCCATGCTTGTCAATTCGGATCTCGAGGTCATCCATATGGACTGACTGGCCCTGGTAGACTTGATCAAACATCGGGCCGATCGTCTCCCACGCCTCTGCCCAGACCTGCTGGCTGGGCAGACCAAGAGCCATCGGATGCTTGCGGCCAAGGATCGGAATGAAGGCATCGTTGTAGAGCCAGATGCGATCCTGGCCCCACACGACGAACATGGGCTGTGCGGAGCCTAGAAGGAGATCGACGAGTGTCTTGAGCTCCGTTGGCCACGAAGCGACGGGTCCGATAGACGTGCCGTTCCAGCCAAACGAGCCGATACGTTGAGCCATTTCTCCGGCGCCGCGAAACGCGGCGCCCGCCTTGCCGTCGCTGGATGGTTCCAAGATATCCCCCGAAATATCGACCCGACAAAACGGCGCAACGCGGTTTTGGTTGCACGGCCAGGCGTGATGGGGAGCAGGTGCAACCATCAAGCGGACGTCTTATCGACATTGCCATTCAACTTTTTCGTTGAACACACGTTGTCTCTGGAAACCAGGAGACAACGATGCCGAGCACAATCAAGTCCGACACGTCCAAAGTGACGCAAAAGCAACGGCGCATCCAACGTAAAGTCGATGCGGACGATCGCGCCAAGCCAAAATCGAAACCAGCTCGCGCCATGCAGGCTGGCGCCCGAAAGTACCCGGCACCACCCTTTCCCAAACAGCACCACCCAAAGCCCGGCCATGAAGCTGAAATCAAACCGGCCCCGTTATATGACGCGCCGTTCTGGCGCGGCTCGGGCAAGCTCGAAGGCAAGGTCGCGCTGGTGACTGGCGGCGATTCCGGCATTGGGCGCGCGGTTGCTGTCCTGTTCGCTAGAGAGGGCGCCGACGTCGCAATCGTCTATCTTTCGGAGGATGGCGATGCGGAAGTCACGAAGCGAGCGGTGGAAGGCGAAGGCCGTCGCTGCATCACGCTCCGCGGTAACGTCGCCGACCGCAGCTTTTGCCGCAAAGCGGTGGCCGCGACGGTCAAGCAGTTGGGAGGCTTGGACGTGCTTGTCAACAACGCAGCTTTTCAGCTGCATTCAAGCGACTTCGCCGAGTTGACCGAGGAACATTTCGACACCACGTTGAAGACCAATCTATACGGCTATTTCCATATGGCACAGGAATCGGTGGGGTACATGAAGCCGGGCTCTGCGATCGTCAATACCGGCTCGACGACCGGCATAGACGGGTCGAAGGAATTGGTCGATTACTCGATGACGAAGGGCGGAATCCATGCCTTTACAAGAGCGCTGTCGGGCAATCTTATCGACAAGGGAATTCGCGTGAACGCCGTGGCGCCGGGCCCGGTCTGGACACCCCTCAACCCATCCGAAAAACAGGCGAGCGATGTCACGAAGTTCGGCGCAAAAACGCCCATGAAGCGGCCCGCACAGCCCGAGGAAATTGCGCCGGCTTATGTCTTTCTGGCATCGCCACAGTGCTCCAGCTACATCACCGGAGAGATCCTGCCTGTGATTGGCGGCTACTGAGAAACCGCCTCCCTTAGCAGTTGCGGCGATGGCAGTAGAGTCGTCTCAGAATTCGCTTTGACTACTCCACGAGATTAATGGGCAAATATTCCGGCGGGCGCAAGGAAACCATCGCGAAGTAAGCGTAACTCGGCTGTGTAGCGACAGTATGCGTGAATGCCAATTTGAGATGAAGGGATAAGACCCGGTTGCGACCTGTGCAATGGTAAAAGCGAATGCGCAGTTGACCGGCCCGATAAGGAGTCGCCCTATTTCAATCCTTCTTCCCTACTTGGACCAGTTGCAGAACCCCCAGCACGATCAGCGCCAGTACGGTCGCTAGCGAAGCGATCTGCCAGAAGCCGAGTCCTACCGCTAAACCTATGGCTCCGGCCAGCCACATTCCGGCACCCGTGGTAAGCCCCTGAACTTCTCCCTTCGAAACGAAAATGATGCCGGCCGCCAGAAACGCCACTCCGGCGGTCGTGGCTTCAATGAGCCGGAGCGGATCAATCGCGACTTCCTGACCATCAAATACGTGGAGGTGGGTAATCTCGATTGCCAGGATGGCGATCACTGCGGTCGCAACGCAGACTAGAATATGGGTCCTTAATCCCGCTGGCCGGTTACGCCATTCGCGCTCGGCACCGACTACGGCTCCCAGCAGCGTCGCTAGCAAAACACGGGCCGAAATTACGGAAAAGGGTAGCCAAGTCGTTTGCCCAAATCGCTCAATGAACTCGTCCATGAGGTCAAGAACGCGGCGTCGGTAGCTCGGTTCCCTCCCATCGTTGCCAGAGGGGCTCCCATGTCCGTACTACGCGTCCGTCTTTTCCAAGCGATGACGAGCAGCAAGGCCGTTTGCGCTGCATGCCCGCTGGTGAACTTTCGGCAAGATTAAGAAAATCGCCGGGGCACTCAGACCGGCATGGCTCGTATCTGAACGGCTACGCTTGTTTGAGAACTCAGCTTCAGTCTGCGGTCTTGCCCAATGTATCCGCCACCACCGCGCCACGCTTGCCCATGGGTAGTGGCGGGCCTGTGGTCGAGTCGACCGCTGTCTGATGCTCCATCTCCGCATTGATGGCAGCGCCAGCAATAAGGATGATGACGGAAATCCATGTCCACATCATCAAACCGACAACGGCGCCGAGCGAGCCGTAAGTGGCGTTGTAGTTGGCGAAATGTTGCAGGTAGAAGGAGAACAGCCAAGACGCCGCGATCCATGCGACCGTCGCAATCAAGGCACCCCAGCTTAGCCAGCGCCACTTGGCTCGCTCGCGACTCGGCCCGAAACGATAAAGCAATGAGATTCCAGTCAGCATGGCGCCAACAAGGAGTGGCCATCGAGATGCCGCGAAAAGCGTTTCCGTCCATGCATCAAGATAGAAATACCGCAGAAGTGCCGGAACGAGGCCTACCGTCAACAGCAGCACGATGCCGATCAGCAGCGCTCCAACCGTGAACAGGATCGACATCAGGTTGAGCGTGACGAAGCTGCGTTTTTCGCGCTCCTCATAAGCAATATTCATGGCATCAAAAAGAGCCTTCATGCCGCTGTTGGAGCTCCAAAGCGCGATGCCCAAGCCGATGAAGAAACCTATGCCGAGAGCACTGGGTTTCTGGCTGGCCAGGGCTTGCAACTGACCGCGAATAAGGTCTAGCCCGCCTGATGGAAGCAATCCGCCGAGGTATGCCACATGGTCCGCAACTGTAATTGGATCGGCGACAAATCCGTAAATCGAAATAAACGCGGCTAGAGCCGGAAATAGTGCTAGCAGTAGGTAAAATGTGGCACCCGCCGCCACGAGCAGCACCCGGTCCTTGTTGAATTCTTCCCACAAGCGCCAGACGATATCCTTCCATCCAAGCGCAGGAATCTGGGATGGCCAAGCTGCGCCGCGACCGCGGTCTCCATCCTCTGATTTCAGCGCCGCCTTGCTCTCTTGCGTTGTCGCGGCAGCGCGACGGACCGCCTCTCCATCGATTAACGAGGCCTCGTTGCCCGTCGGTTGCTGACCTCCGTTTGCTTTTGAAGTCACGCGGCTGGCCTCATGGTGCACAGATTCGCCAGGGTTCATGTGTCTGAAGCCATTGCGGACCCTTCCCGACCTAGCGTTGGCTTGCCAAGAAGCCTCGGCACGAGTTCTCTGATCACGCCCGGCCAAGATTGGACTGCGTCCCACACAACGTCATGACCGCCATGGCTGTTCCCGCGCTGGTACGCCCAAGACGCGAGGCCACCAATCGCCGCTGGCGTTACAGCGTGGCCAGATGCGACCGGGACAACGAAGTCTTGTCTCAGACCACTCGACGTCAGACGTCTGACTTTTTTCGAGCTGCTGCCGGATTTTGACCAGTCGCTGCCGACGTCCTGGCATCCTTGGAGTGAGCCGCGATCGCGGGACCCGCGCCTGTCGCTTGACGCATGTCGCCACTTGGTTTTTTGTCGGCTGGTGCTTTGCGGCTTAAACCTGAAAAATATTTGGCAAAAAAACCCATTTCACACTCCTGTTGGGTTCTGTTTGGGGGCGCCATGGATGAGCCTTGTAGAAAATCCATCAGTCCTCATCCATGGACGGTTATCGTCATTAAGCGGCTTCTGCAGCGATATTGACGGCGGACCCTGCCAACTTGCTGAGCGCGACGTCTGTCTTTTCTCTTCGGCCAAGGTGAGGTCCAAAAGTCGGACCGCCTCGCTCAATCCAAGCTCTGCCGCCCACGTCGGCGTGCTTCCGTAGCGAGAGATTTCATAATGCTCGACAGCCTGTGCTGCGGCCAGGAGACCAGCGTCAAGGGCCGGGCTGCCCTTATACTGCTCGATGATCTCCGCGCCCTCCTGCGTGATGCCCATGATGGCAGCGCAGCTCTTGCCTAGGGGCTTCTTGTCGAGAACTTCGAAGATTTCTTCGAGCCGGGCAACATGTTCCTGCGTTTCACCATGATGCTGCTCGAAAGCCCTCATTTCCGAACTCTGGGTCGCCTCGGCCATTTTCGGCAAGGTAGAGAGAATCGTCCGCTCCGCGAAGTAGATATACTTGGAGGTATCATGGAATAGTTGGCCTAGACCCTTGGTCGCGGCCTGTCTGGTCGCTGCCATGTCGGCTTCTCCTGGTTTGTTGGCCTTTGTCAATCAAGGCACAGCAGGAACTTCGCGTTAGCTTGCAGGTTCCGGCATCACCCCAAAAAGGGAATGCAGAATTCCAAGTGGCCAGGCAACCGACACTTGGCTCGGGCATTTACGATGCCGGGCGGCCGGAGATGGACAAGGTGCGAGTGTGAGTTTGGGACGACGGACCCGCAATGCGGGCATTTTGAAACCAGACGACGTCTTGATGCTTAGGCGACTTCTGGAAACGACGCTGCCTATTGGAGCCTCGGCAAACGAACGTGAGGCTCACGCCGCGACGCTTGTCACATTGTTCCAGTCTGGAGTGACGCGGGAGGATGAACTCGTTGAAACCTTCGCCGGCAGTCGTTCTGGGAGCGCCAGTTAGGACATGGTCGCTGAAGGAGTCAGTTGCCGCGAATGGTCCTCCGCAGCGACTCTTATGGTCGATCAGATCATCGTCATGTGGAACGTGCGTTGTGCAGCTCGTCGATCCATCTTTCTATGTCGCGGCGAAACGACCTCAGTCGATTGGGAACCCTTAGCGCTTTGGGAGATTGGAACTGACCCCACTCGATGACGAGATGGTCTTCGGACCGCACCAGTCACACACGGCTTGCTAGCAGTGAATTGACGTCGGCGATTCTGGACGGGGGCGACGATCCACGGTGTTGGTGACGAAAAGGTCAGCACCGATTTTGATCCGCGACGGGTCCGGCGTCATCCGGCCGTTCGTGATTGTAAAAGCCTCGGAGCCTGCCATGGAAATCGTTCGTACCCAAGTCTTGAATGCCACTACAGCGGACGGGCAGGCGATCTTGCGCGTCGTGTTCTGCGGCCAGGGCGGTGAGTGCGTCACAGTGGATATGGCGGATGCCGACGGGAGCGAGGAGCTTGCGCTGAACCGCGCAAGGGCCATCCTTGTTCAAACCGCGACTTTCGGCTTCGCCCTCAACGAATACGATGCAAACAGTAATGGCAACTTCGACGAGGTTGCGGTCACGTCGGTGAGCGATTCGTCTGGCGATGTGTATGTCTTCGATTATCGAGACGGCGACGCCAGTTTGCGGATCCCCCCGTCCCGAATGCCGAGCTTTGAAGCAGCTAAGTGTGAAGCGATCCGCTGTGCAGTCGACCTGCTGGTCGATCTGCAACCGGGCACCGACGACTTGACCGGCTGGCTGGTACGCCTGTCCGACGAGAGAGGTGAACTTCTCTACACCGTGAATGTCCATGAGGCTGAGACGGCTCGTAAAGCTGCAAAATAGCGCCATCGAACGCGGTCTCCAGTCGTTTCACCGAATAGTCTGGCCAGATTGCCTTGGCTGGTTCAATAGCGGGTCTTGAGCGTTCGTCCTCCTCGTGAACCGCAAATCTTTGAGCAGGGCGCGCAGTGAAGGCATGCGCCCGAGCTCCAAGGCTTACAAAGCCATTCATCTGCTAGTTCACAGTGGAGCAATGTTGCCATTCTGCTGCTTGGTCTGCGCAGCCGGTCATGGTCTTATTGACGCATCAGAGCCTGTCGGCAGGGTGGCTGGTCGGCATTTTACTTAAAACATAGCGACTTCATTGCGAGTTTGAAAGCCCTCACGACCAATAGGGAGTGGTTGATTGGCTCAAAAACGAGATTGGCAAGTTGTCTTCACACAGTCATTTGCGGCTGTTGAAGTCAACAAATGGAGAATTACATTAATTCCCTCAATGAAAGACTTGCCAAGACTTTGGCTGGCAGCTTGTTGGCGCTGACATTATCCTTGCCTGCGACCGCCGCCGGGCTTGGCGCTGGAGCCGGCGCATCGGTCGGCGGCGCAGGCGGTGTCAACGCGGGCGCCGGAGCATCCGTCGGCGGTAGCGGTGGGGTTGGCGTCGGAGCGGGCGCATCGGTCGGCGGCAGCGGCGGCGTGAACGCGGGGGCCGGTGCGAATGTCGGGGGGGCCAATGGCGTCAGTGCGGGGCTGGGCGCTTCGGCCGGCGGATCCAACGGCGTCAACGCAGGCGCCGGCGCGAATATCGGTGGCACAAACGGCATCAATGCGGGCCTCGGCGCGACAGTGGGGGGAAATACGGGAGTTGGGTTGGGTGTTGGCGTGGGCACCGGGGGCGTCACGTCTGCTGGGGTGTCTGACCCCGCCAGTCCATCAAGCGCGGCAAATCCTGGCCTTAAGGGCACTGTCGCCCGGATGTCGGACAGCCAAGTGGCTCGCATGAAAAAGCGTTGCGTAGACGTGCTCAGCAGCTCTGGCTCGTACGATCGTGACCTTCGTCAACTTTGCCTTCTGATCGCACGTCGATAAGAAGCCCATTGGGCCCGCTGTGCCGTCTCGGAGCAGCGGGCTTTTCGCGGCTTGCGGGATGAACCAAGTAATTCTCATTAATCTCGGAGCCTCTCATCATTGATAAGAGGATGGAGACTGGCGCACGAAAAGCCTTCACCTGAAGCGCCATCGTTCGTGGGGGCTTTTGGCTTTGTCTCGGAACTTCGACGCCTTCAACAGGTTGTCGCTCATGCGGCATCCCTGCCTGGGCGGCAACTTTATCGCCCGGCGCCCACAGAGGTTCGGCCAATCCTATTTCCGCGAAGGTGCAACAACATGACGACGAACATCCCAGAAAAGAAAGCCCGCCAAGGTGGGTTGGGTCGACCGGTCTTGGGCGTTCTTTTAGCCGCACTTTTTCTGGCCATCGTCGCTTGGGGCGTCGCCGAAATATATGGCGAGAATGCCAAAACGCCGGCTACGCAAGAGTATGGTGGGTCGGCAGCGCCCGCAAATGTCCCAGCGCCTTCGAGCTAGAACCCGGGCGGGACAGACCCGGTGAAATCCAAGACCGACAATGTCAATTCCGAGGTCAATACCGAGCGGTTGGTTTCCTCTTGGCTGTGCCTATTTGCGTCGCTCTCCCTGACAACCCTATTCGCCCTGGTCAAGATATGATGGTGTGATGTCTCCCAGGCGTTTGGCGCAACCTCCGAATTCACAGTTAAGCTCTCGCTAGAATGAACCGTTTCCTCTTCGTGGCGGCGGCCTTCCTTTCCCGGCCTCCAGGCTTCTAGGTTATGATGGTCGCGATGGTGTTATGCACCGCGCTGGTGCCTGTCGGAATGACGAACGCGGTGGTCTATGCGCTGTCGGCGGCCGCCATTGTGATCACCCGCGTGGTCCTTATACAGGGCTATCGCGATACAGCCGCCATCCACGCAAAGCTGCATGAGATTGTGGTTTCACTGAGCGAGAGCAGAAACGACATTAGCAGCCTGGAACACGCCGAGCTGGAGGAAATCCGCGAGATGATTGCGATGCTTGGACAAGAGGCCCCGCAACGAACTGGGCGCGCCACCTGGTTATCGTGCACCGAGCTTTCGTGAGGGCTCAACTGTATCGTGCAACCAGATCGACGCTTGCGGGTTCTCTTGTCTAGCCGAACGCTGCCTCGCTCCCGAAAATGGTCATTCATGGACGTCTCGATCACACAAATAATGGCCGATAAAATCAAAGCGGGTAAGAGTGGCTTGCTGCTGATCTCGGACAATTATGATGCGTTCGCCGCGCGTGTTTTGGCGGCCAGGGGCGCGGCTCGCACCCTAGATCTCATGTATTATCTCTGGCATGACGATCACACGGGGCGTTTGCTTTTACAGGAAGTCGTCCGGGCGGCCGAGCGGGGCGTGCGGGTCAGGATGCTGCTCGACGACGTCAATCCGCGCAAGAGCGATGCCGCGTATTTGGCGCTGAGCAACCATCCAAACATCGAACTCAAATTGTTCAACCCGAGCGGCATCAGAGCGCGCGGCATCATGCGCGGCGCTGAGGTCCTTTTGCGGCTTTTTGCATTGACAAGGCGGATGCACAACAAGGCATGGATTGCCGACGACAACGTCGCCATCGTCGGCGGGCGCAATATCGGCGATGCCTATTTCGACGCGGCGGACACGAATTTCCGTGACCTCGACATGCTGCTACTCGGTCCCGCAGTCGAGCAAACCGCACAAATCTTCGAGACTTTCTGGGCATGCCGGGACGCGAAGCCAATAGGTGAGCTCAGTTCGACCGCGCCATGCACGCAGACCCGTTATTTCGAGGGAAGCGACGCGAAAACCGAGTCGACTCTTTTGAGCGGTATCGGGGGGAAGGGCTCCATCGCCGAGTTTATAGCGGCGAGCAGCGACGTGCATTGGGTCCGGCGAGTGCGCGTGATCTCAGACCCTCCGGAGAAGGTTCGAGGCTGGAGACCGCGCGGTTGGCTGATGAAGGAGTTGCTTCCAATCATTCAGTCGGCGCGAAAGCGTGTCGAAATCGTGTCCCCGTATTTCATCCCGGGCAAGAGGGGGGCAAGAATCCTCGGCGAACTCGTGGACGGCGGCGTGCAGGTCTCTGTTTTGACAAACTCGTTGGCGGCGACCGATGTCGCCGCCGTCCACGGCGCCTACGCCAACTATCGCAAGCGCTTGTTGAGAAAGGGCGTGCAGCTCTTCGAACTTCAACCCTTTAGCCGGCAACCCAAAATCTCTGTATTTGGGTCCAAAGGCGCCAGCCTGCATACCAAAGCATTCTGTGTCGACGACCACATTGGTTTCGTGGGATCCTTCAACTTCGATCCGCGGTCCGTATCGTTGAATGCGGAAATGGGAGTGCTTTTTGAACACGAGAAGCTGGTCGCGGAACTGCGGCACCGGTTCAAATCGGAGATAGCGCCGGAAGCGAGCTACCGGCTTGAACTGAAGAACGAGATTTTACACTGGCACGGTTGCGAGCAGGGTAGACGGCAAACCTATGCTCGCGAACCCGAGGCAACATTGTCCCGCCGCATCCTGGCCGCCCTGGTCAGATACCTCCCGATCGAATCCCAGCTTTAGCAATCTGCCGGCAAGTCTGGAAATGGTGGTGGCAATTGGGTGCCGCAACCCCGCTCACGAGAATTGGCTGAGGCAAGGATGAGCCGTTCGCAGGCCCTTCATGACGCCGGCGCGGCGCCGCACAGCGTGCACCACCTGAGGCAGGGCTCGCACTCAAGCAGGTTCCCTCCCGCGCAGGTCACCGCAAGGACTTTCGAACTCGGCTTGCGAAGCCTGCCAGGCCGGAGAACCAGCGGAAATCCGTCCGCGGCGCGTGTCCCGAAGACGGGAACGAGACCCGCTGCAAGCATTCCCGCGATAAGCCTTTTGTTGTCTGCGCAGAAGCACCGCTGATCCGCGACGGCGGGGGAGGGCAGCGCCTCCCGAGATGCCGCGCTCGAAATCGTGGATTGGTTCTCTTTCGCGCCCGACCTGACTGTTGATAGTTACGGGTGCCAGACTGGAGGTCGCTAGGCATCACCGCGTTAAGCCGCAGTGCGCTAGAGCCCAGAGAACGCGACGTGGAAATGCCCGTTCCCCTTCTCGTCTCAAGACGGAACCATCGAAATTGTTATCCGTTTAGCTGCTCACGAAAAGCAAGCGGGGCAACGTGGATCAAGACGACGCTTCACCAATATCATCTGGCGTGGATGGCCTCGACTATGTCCTGCGAGGCGGATACGCGAAATTCCGTTCGCATCTTGTAGAGGGCAGGCCTGGTTCAGGTAAGACCACCCTTGGTCTCCAGTTTCTGATCCAGGGCGCGTCGGAAGGCGAGAAATGCCTTTATATAACGCTGTCCGAAAGCAAGCGTGAGCTGCATTCGGTCGCGAAGCGGCATGGTTTTTCTCTTGACGGTATTGAAATCCTCGAACTGGTCCCGCCAGAGCTGAGCCTCGATCCGTCGCAGCTACAGACTCTGGTTCATTCGTCCGATCTGGAACTGGGTGAGACGGTGCAGGCCGCACTTGCCGAGATCGAGCGCATGAAGCCGGATCGGGTGGTGTTCGATTCCCTGTCGGAAATTCGTCTCTTGTCACAGGGCTCGTTACGCTATCGGCGGCAGGTCCTGGCTTTGAAAAGCTTTTTCCTGCTCAACAACGCAACGGTGCTTCTGCTCGACGATCTCACCGCTGAACATGACGATCTAAACCTCCATTCGATCAGTCATGGGGTCATCCGGATGGAACAGCTGTCGCCGATCTACGGCGGAGAGCGAAGGCGGCTACGCATCATCAAAATGCGCGGCGTGCAAATTCGCGGCGGCTTTCATGACTTCGTCATTAGACCGGGCGGCGTGATGGTCTTCCCCCGCTTGGTTGCCTCCGAACACGAGATGGCCGAGCATGGGGCACCGGCAACCGGTAATGGTTCGGTCGACACGCTCGTGGGTGGCGGGCTGGATCGCGGCACCAGCACACTCCTGATGGGACCCTCTGGCGTGGGCAAGTCGACGATCGCGTGCAGCTATTGCCATGCGGCTCTCAAGCGCGGCGAACATGTGCTGGTGCTTCTGTTCGATGAAACCAAGCGCATCTTCCTGGCGCGCGCTTCAGGCCTTGGGATGGATCTGGCACCGTTCACCGCCAATGGCAGCTTGATCTTGGAGCAGATCGATCCGGCCGAATTGTCGCCTGGCGAATTATCATCGCGCATCCAGTCGGCTGTGGAGCGCTCAAATGCGAGGATAGTCGTTATCGACAGCCTTACCGGCTATCTCAATGCCATGTCGGAGGAGCAGCATCTTGTGCTGCAGATGCATGAGATCCTGACCTATCTCAATCAAAAGGGCGTTGTGACGATCCTTCTGCTGGCCAATCATGGGCTGATAGGGCAAATGTCCGCCCCTGTCGACATGACCTATCTCTGCGACTCCGTAATGCTCCTGCGCTTCTTCGAAAGCGGCGGGCGTCTGAGACGGGCTATTTCCGTGGTCAAGAAACGGGTCGGGCCGCACGAGGACACCATTCGCGAATTCAAGATAAGCGCGGCCGGCCTGGCCGTCGGCGAACCTTTGGAGGAGTTCCGGGGGATTCTGACTGGCGTCCCCACCTATGAGGGAAAGCAAGGCAACCTGCTACAAGACAAGGCTCTTTGATGCCCTCAGACCGGAGTGTGCTGGTTCTTGCGCCTGTCGGGCGCGACGCGAAGGTTGCGTCCTCCATCCTCTCGGAGAACGGGATCAAGTCACAGATCTGTCTCACGCTCGACGAAGCAGTTCCGCTATTGGACAAAGTCCACTGCCTTTTGGTTGCTGAAGAAGCGTTGATCAGTTCTGACCGAAATGAGTTCGCATCCTGGCTCAAGCATCAACCAACGTGGTCGGATTTTCCGATCGTGTTGCTCACAATGCGTGGAACGGAGATGGACAAACGACTGGCCTTTCTGGATCGCTATCTGATCGTTCTCGAAAGGCCCTTCCTGGCGTCGAGCCTTGCAAATTCGGTGCGCTCGGCCTTGCGTGCCCGCGCCCGCCAGCTTGAAGTCAAATCCTACATTGAACAGAAGCAAGAGGTCGCGGATCGGCAGAAACTGTTGATCAGGGAGTTGCATCATCGCGTCAAGAACACGCTGGCAAATGTCCGCGCGATGATGGGGGCCACGGCCAAGTCGAGTGGAAGCGTGGACGATTTTGTGCGCGATTTCTCCGCCAGGATCGTCTCTCTCGCCGATACGCACTCGATGCTCACCGATGACTATTGGCAAATGGCTTCCTTGCACAAGCTGCTGGAGTCGGAACTGCGCCACTACGACACGAGCGACAAATCGCGTGTTATGCTCGACGGACCAGACGTAGCACTGGTCGCCGATATCGCTATCCCGATCGGGATGGCCTTTCACGAACTTGCGTCCAACTCCTCGAAATATGGCGCGTTGTCCCGCTCACAGGGCCGACTCGAAGTTAGATGGTCGGTGAACAATTTGAACGACGAGCGAATCCTCAATCTGGATTGGCTTGAAAAAGGCGGGCCGGAGGTCGAGAAGCCAAGAAGGCGCGGTTTCGGCACGACGCTACTGGAGAGGGTCGTTGCTGTGCAGTGCCAAGCCAAGGTTGAGTTGAACTATCATCCTGAAGGCCTGCAGTTTACAATGGCCTTGCCGCTGCGAGACACAAGGTTGGTCCCGGCCTATTGACCTCTCCAAAGGTCTGTGGCTTCGGCGGTGGCCTATCCGCCCTATCGCTGATACTGGTGGGCGTTCCTTACAGGATAGGCGCAAAGATGCCCTTGGATCCAGGCAAGCCCGAGGCGGTCGAGCAGTTACTCGACACCCCCGAACTCGCGACCGCGCTGGAGAGCGAACAATTCAAGAAATTCCTGGACCAGATACCGATCGCGATTGCCGTTTCAGACCTGATCAAAACGGAACGCGTCGTCTATGCCAATCCGGAATTCGAAAAGCTTTCTGGCCTGACGGCCGCCAGCCTGGCACGACGAAACTGGGCCGCGCTGTCCGGTATCGGGATTCGTGAACAGCAGGGCAAGGCACTGGCCGAGAGCGTTGTCCAAGAAGCGGATTTCGTTGGCACTTTCCGCCTGGAGCGCGGTGTCGGCGCCCCGGCAATCGTTGACGCCTATTCAAACTTGATAGTGGACGACCACGGCAAGACGTGTTTCCGGCTGGTTGCCTTGGTGGACGTATCCGTACACGGGGAAGAGGCGCCCTCGGTCGAAGAGCGTGTTCGCGAAAAGGATACGTTGCTGCGGGAACTGCAGCATCGGGTAAAGAACAATCTCCAGATGATCACCGCACTTATCCGGCTGGAAACCCGCAATGCGGCGGAACCCGATCAGAAACGGTTCGAGAGGTTGGCCGGGCGCGTCGACGCTCTTGCGATACTCTACCAGGCGCTGTCGAACGACGAGCAGAAAGATGAGGTTGATCTCGGTGTCTATCTCAGCCAGATAGCATCTGCGGTAATGGCTTCGCACGCGGTCGAGGGCATCCGGCTTGACATGAAGGTGGACACCTATCCCGTGTCGATCAACGTTGCCATGCCTACTGGTCTGGTTGTGAACGAACTGCTGACCAATGCGCTCAAGCATGGGTTCAGGGGACGAGAGGGCGGCACGATCACACTCCACAGCATCGTCGATGGCGACGGATGCCGCATCACGATCGCCGATGACGGGGTTGGATTGCCGGAGGGCGAGACATGGCCGAAACCCGGCAAGCTCGGGGCGCTGATCGCGCGCTCCTTGACCGAGAACGCCAAAGCGCAATTCGAAGTCAAATCCAGCGCCATCGAAGGGACCAAAGTCACCATCGTTTTCAAACGGTCCGCGGCGGCGAGCTGACGTTATTTTAAGGGTCGTTTGAATGGCTTGGCCGGTCCAAAAAGATGCCGACAGGAAACGGTCAGTTCGCTGGTGGCTTGCTCGTCCAAGCCAATGGTCGCGCTGACGGCGACGTGCGTACCCCGGTTCTCGTTCTTGTGCGTGACAGCCCGTTGGCAGTCCGACAGGAGATCGGCACCGACAATCTATCTGGCAGGCTGCGAGAAAAGCGACCCGCTTTATGCCGTGGATGTCGCCCATGTTAAGGCCGCCCGCGCCAAAGCACGAGTCGGCAAGCACGGCTACAAGTCCAGCACCAATCGGACCTTCTGCGCCAGAGCTTGCA
Source organism: Mesorhizobium sp. 113-3-9 (assembly GCF_016756515.1). Lineage (NCBI taxonomy): Bacteria > Pseudomonadati > Pseudomonadota > Alphaproteobacteria > Hyphomicrobiales > Phyllobacteriaceae > Mesorhizobium > Mesorhizobium sp. 113-3-9. The sequence continues at coordinate 2,839,450 of NZ_AP023246.1, forward strand.
ATGTGGCGGGCTTCTGAAGAAGTTGCACGTTTGGATCGACAATGCCGTTGCTGACGATTGCATCCCTCGCATAGCCAGACGTAAAGAGTACCTTGAGATCCGGTCTCATCTCAGCCGCGGCGTCCGCCAGTTCCCGGCCATTCATGCCGGGCATGACGACGTCGGTAAGCAGCAGCGAAATATCCCGCCGGCCCTGGAGGATGTACAACGCTTCTGCTCCGTCTGCCGCGCAGATCACCGAATAGTTCAACTCCTCGAGCATCTGCAGCCGTTTCCCATCTGGCCCTAAGCCCTCTGTGGCCATTCCGCAGCGCCATCCCGGAGCATTTCGAGATGCGCTAAATACCGCGCGAGACTGGTGCCGACGTCGTCTTGCCTAATGGCGATCGTGTCGGACATCTGTTGTCAGTGGTTTATGTCGTCGGCAAATACGAAAGACGAATAGAACCTCGCTGGACGATGAAGCATCGAACAAATCGTCTTGGGGAGACTTTGGATTGCGGGGCGTTTGCGCCAGACCCGATCGACCAACATCCCATCCGGTTCGCGCCCTATCGAAAAGCTGAGCATCGCGACAGTGCCGGCTATGATCTCCCTTTTCGTATCCCTGCGGAACGCTAAGCAGTTTCGAACGCTTTAGTCTTCGAAACGGAAATTTTATGATGCCCGAGACACCAAAGACATTTGATCCGAAAGCCGAGTTTGTACGTAAAGTCGCGCGCGAGACTGGTATTTCCGAGATACAGGTGAGTGAATTGATTTTAATGGTCGGCTACGATCATTCCTCGCTGGTGCGCGAAGCCCGAATACTCAAGCAAGGCCAGCAATAAAGCCCATCTGCTCCCTGATCTAATCGGTCCGCCATGCGCGCGCAGATCGACAGCGCGCGCCTGCCTGGGCGTAGGCTGTTGGTCGGAGCCGCCGAATTTGCGAGGATTCGACAAACGGTTTGGAACATTAGGCAGTTCTAAATGTTCAGCTCTGCGTGGACATAGACCTAGGCCAGGACAGCTTGGTCTGCTTCTCAGTTGGGAGACGATTCAATGAACAGCATAATCTACATCGTAGGACTTGTCGTGGTTGTCCTTGCAGTTCTGAGCTTCTTCGGCCTCAGAAGGTAATCGGCCTCGGCCGTATGTGCTCAGGCAGCCCCAAGACATCAGGAGCCCGGGGAGCGAGGCGGGTCGGGCCATCCATAGTTCGCCTGCGTGCAAAACACCCGATGCTGCTGTTCTTTAGTTTCATTTCTGTCTCCCGGCCATGGAGGCCGAGGACTAAAATGGCCTTAGTGCGGATATGGCCAGGAGAATGACGACCAACGCGACCACGATTGCGATTCCGCACGCAACAACCGTGATCGTCGCGCGCCGCCGTCTTTTGTGAAAAGGGCTTTCCGCCATAGACGACCAAACATGCTTTTAGGCTAAAAGTTCCAAAGCTAATTTAGCGCTTACTTACGATCGTTCGCGTTGCAAGTGAAATCGAATTGACGACAGATCTATGTCGAGCTCACCTTGCGGGAATGTCCAACTGGCGCCCCCTTACCGATAAACAACTCCCGCAATCAGAACTCGATGGCAGCCTCGAAGCGCCGGCGTCCGCATATGGCCTGTTAGCTTCCTATTGAGGTCGGCAAGCCAACGGAACTGGCAGGCCGCGGCAGCGAAGGGACAAACTGGGTATTCCTACGTTGCCGATTCCCCATCTAACTACGCAGTCGGCGCCTCAAACGGTAGAACAACGGGGAGCTTTGCAGGTCACGCGCGGCATGCGTCATGAACAGGATCATGAACAAAATGAGGAAGGCGAAAGCAATTCCGGCGACTACAGGCATTGGACTGTCTCTTATAGAGGCTTTGTGCAGTGGTTCTTAAAAACCAGATGATTGTCTCAGTCAGGCCAAATTATATGACTCGGTTATGCGGACACGACCGACTGGCTGCTTGCGGCGTTGCCACGATGATCACGTTTGAGAAATTCACTGTGTCGATCGGCGGCCGGCCTCATCCTAGACGGTTGCGGCGGATCCGGATTGGTCGAGAGCCCTTGAGGAGCCGGCAACCACTGCAGAGCCTCTTCGATCGCCCGCAGCATCGCCAGATTCGGGCCTCCCGGCTCTTCCTCGGACGTTGTCGTCTCGTCGAATTGACATGGACATCTCCTTTTACAAAGCAATGCCCGTGCGCGAATTGGGTTCCCTAGAGCCAACGAGTGGAAGGTTGCCCCCGATTGTCCGCTGCCTTGATCACGTCAAGGTACATATGCGTGCATGGGTGCCCGCAATCAGCCCTTATAGCGGCAGAGGCATGCACCAGAGGTTGAGGCCGCGACACACCGGCTGTCCTACCGAGCTTTCCTTCTGCTGCTTGACCTCGACGAAATCGACAGTCTAGTCGCTCGCCGTGGCTCGTTTCGCGCAACCGGTTCAATTTTTTCAGTTTTGCCGACCGCGACCGCGGCGACGGTTCCGGCGGCGCGCTCAAGGCTTATGTCGAGCGCCATCTTGGCATGGCTGGCATCGAGAGGCCGGGGAAATCGGAGATCCCGTCAAGCACGGAAATCAGGCGAGACGCATTGCGAATTTTGCGGCCACTGGACCGACGTCGTTCCGTGTTACTTCATTTCGCTCTGGTCGGGATGGTGTTGATTGAGCAGAGTCGACAAGGCCGTGATGATTTGAGGCAGGAAAAAGGGCTTGGTGATCATGACGCTCTCAGGAACGCCTTCGGCGCCCCAGTCAATGGCGCTATCGCCACTCATGTAGATCACGGGTATCGTTGGGTTGGCTCGGCGCAGATGCCGGGCAACTTCCCAGCCGGACTTGCCCGCCCCAAGGCGAACGTCTGTGACGACGCCTTTGAACTTGCCCGGATCCGCGTCGAAGGCCGCCAAAGCCTGGGCCGCGTCGCAAGCCGTCACGACTTCGAAACCTGCCTCTTCCAAGCCCGACTCGACGTCAAGCAAGATCAGCTGCTCATCCTCGACGACCAGGACCGCGCCGATGCCCATTCGGATTCCCCCTCGGAAGTGCCGCACCGTCTCGACAGTCTCACACTACGGCTTCGACCTCGATTTGGTTCCATATAGCTAGTCAACAGAATGTGAGGCTAATCTTGAGTCTTGCGTCCGAATAAGTTCGGCGGCCAGCCACGCGGAACTGATATGGATCCGATAGCCGCTCACAAGCAGCTCCGCCCTGATACTCACAGCATGCCTCCCGGGGCGGCGATTAACACCCAAGCTCTCGCTACAGTACCGAGTTAGCTTGATAGTACGCAGTTAGGCTGTCGGCGAAGCGCTGTTGAACTCTGGGCCGAAGGTGGACGTCAGGACACAGCATCGATACACGGTCTCGGACGTGTCTCCGCGCGAGCAGGTCCGCCAGTCGCGATTATTCTTCCCGGGCCCAATCCGAGGCAAGCATAGCCTTGAACGCCTTAACCCGACCCCGCCCGGGCCACGCGAAAACTGGTAACATTGCCAATTCCTGTGCGGAAGGTGCCTAAAAAGTGAGGGTCTCCAGCCCTGATCGACGGTGTTTGCGTTGTCGGGCACTTAAATCATGAGCAAGTGACCTGGCGTAAGCTTGATATTGTGCAGTGCAGCAACGATGTTCCTCCAGGTGCATAGTGCTCGGGCTTCCGCCATCCCGGCGGTCTAGGATCTCGATTTGCGGAACATCTCAGATACGATCGCTCGCCTTTCTGCCATGCGAGGCCGGACGGCATTTTCCCAACAAGGCCAACCTGACCGTCTGTCGCATCTGGTCGCGTTCGGAGCCAATCCAGGCGACTTGCAGGCGCGCTTCCACGTTCCTGAGAACTTGCCGGTTGGGGCAGCACTGGTCGTCGTCCTCCACGGCTGCACGCAGACGGCGGCGGCCTATGATCACGGGTCTGGGTGGTCGCGCCTCGCAGAAGAGGAAGGGTTTGCGGTGTTGATGCCGCAACAGCAGCGCGCCAACAATGCCAATCTTTGTTTCAACTGGTTCGTGCCCGAAGATGTTACCCGCGATCGCGGTGAGGCGCTCTCCATCAGCCAGATGATCGAAGCGATGGTGAGCAAGCATGGCTTGGACCGCCGGCGTGTTTTCATCACCGGCCTTTCTGCCGGCGGTGCCATGGCGGCGGCGATGCTGGCAACATATCCGGAAATGTTCGGTGGCGGCGCGGTCATTGCCGGCCTTGCCTATGGCAGCGCATTGACCATCCCGGAAGCCTTCGATCGCATGCGTGGGCATGGTGGCCCAACGCCGGTCGAACTCCAGAGACGTCTGGCTCAGGCGTCTCCACATAAGGGACCGTGGCCGACGATTTCGATCTGGCACGGCACGGCCGACCACACGGTGGCGCCGTCCAACGCCGACTCCCTTGTCGCTCAATGGCAGAGCGTTCACCGCACTGGGACTATCCCGACTCTTGAAGATGCGGTTGATGGACAAGCGAGGCAGGTCTGGTTCGATGCCGACGGCAATCCGGCAATCGAGAAATACACCATTGCCGGCATGGGCCATGGCACTCCCTTGAAGACGACCGGTGAGGGCGCCTTGGGCCATGCCGCGCCGTTCATGCTAGAGGTCGGAATATCCTCGACGAGGCGTATCGCGGCCCTCTGGGGTCTATCAAATAGGGGTGCCAAAAATCGGGAGACGTCGCAGCACGCCCCTGGCCATCCCGTTTCAGACACCGTTTTGGTCCCATATTCTACCCCGCTAATGTCAAGGCCAGTGCACGTCGACCGGCTGCGCCAGACGCAGACACATGAAGCCCCCACAGGCGTTGCAAGGGTGATTGAAGATGCTCTCCGCGCCGCCGGCTTGATGCGTTAGCCAATCACGCACGCCTGGCGAAATTCGCGCTTGTTGCAGATACGAATTTCTGGGCTGCTGCGCCAAAATCGTAAGCCATTGCACGATTGCGCGTCGGCGTTCGGCAACCAGCTATCGTTGGAAGTTCGGTATGACGCAATCAGCTTGCCGGTTCTTACAGGTCGACTTTTGCGTTTTCGCCAACATCAGGCTTGGCGCCAGTGATAGCGGCGAACGCCATTTTCGCCGTGGCGACAATCAAACCCGGGCTATCCCAAAGTTCGCCTTCATCCGGTCTTACGGTAATGAGACGGATCTCGGGGTCGTTGGCATCGTGCCACCAGGCCGCGTCGGTTTTCTCCCACAGCGCGGTGATTTTTGCTCTGTCATTTGTGAGCGCAGCCGAGCCTGAAATGGTGACGTATTTGTAGTGTCTGCTGTCACTCCAAGCCAACGTCACCTTTGGATATTTCGACAATTGCTTGTTCTTCGCACTGTCGTCATTGACGAGAAAATAGATCGCGCTCTCGTCACGGCGCACGCGCGCGGAGAGTGGCCTCGCGCGATTGTATTCGCCGTCCCAGGTAACGAACATGCAGATGTCGATTTTCTCGGCAAGTTCCCAAACGCGATCCGTCGCCTCGGCAGGTGTTAGATCTGCTTTCTGCTCTCTACGCTTGTTCACAGCACGTCCTCCAAAATGAATATCCACTTAAAACTCGGGCGCCTCGGATTTGCCGCATAACCTTCAGTCGGATCGGTTGCCAGGCGGATTTCCAATATCCTCACTTCGCACGAAATAGTCGCTGGCCACGGCCAGAATTGCCAGCAACGTGGCTCCGTATCCTGCGAAGCCAAAAGCCTCCGCGGCGGCGAGTTTGGCGCCGCGCGTGTGTTCACTGATAAACTTGGCCGCCGCACCCCGAACTTCGTCGCCGGCGCCGCCGAATAGGGCGCGTTCTTTGGCAGTCGTCCGAAAAGCCCGTCCAATTACACGCCCGAACGAAAGCGCCACGGCCGAGCCGGCAAGTACCTTTACCCGATCGAGTTCTGTCACCGTCCGGTGCGCGGCCGAAACGGAATGGCTGGGACCCGCATCGGCATGCCCTGGTCGAGCAAATGTTTCGGCGCCATCGTCGCCGCGGATGACACTTCTTCTTCCGGCATCGAAAACAGCAAAGGCCCCCAGGGCCACGGCGCCCGCAGTGCCGCCATTTTCCTTGACAGCATCCGAGATGAGACCGAGTGCCCCGGCGACCTTCTGTCTGGCGCAGTCTTTAGAAACTTGCACCAGATGTCTGGGTTGCAGCCTGCGGCTCAACTCGCTTACCGGCCCAAACAGAGCCTGCCTTCCAGCTCGACTTTGGGCCAGGATGTCCCGGATTTCATTGCTGGGTTGAGCCATAGCGAATCCCCTGCTTTAAGGCTACGAGGTCGGTCCGCACCTGGTTGACGGTCTCAACAGGCGTAATGGTCCATCCGATCAGCGCGCGCTTGGCCAGATAAAGGGACAGCATTCCTGCGCCGATCAAAACGGCGCCGACGATCAGACAGGCGAACATCCCGTCAACCCCGAAATGGATCATCGCAAGAATGAGGAATTGAATCAGCGCGAACGCCGCCAGAACAAAAAACAGCGCGGCTGCTGTGCCACATGCAACGGATGACACGATCGTCGTTGTCTTGGCCCGCATTTCCGCCTTGAGCAGACGTAGATCGAGGCGCATCAACGAAGCGAGTTGACCTATCGCATCGTTGAGCACGCTCCCGAAGGGCCGGTGATGCGTACCATCATCCATCCGAATGGGCCTTCTTCAGGATCGGTCTGAGCTTCGTAGCAGCCGCGTCAGGACCACGCCGGCGAGGATTCCAACGCTAAAAAAGGTGGCTGGCTGGCGTTGCGCGAACTTGGTGACGGAATCGAGCAATTCGCCCACATTGCGGTCTCTGATATCGCTTGAGACGCGCTCGACGCCTTCGGCTGCACTGCGCACCATGCCCGCAATCTGAGGCGACTGCTTTTCGATGCCATCGGCCGCGCCCTTCACGGAATGGGCAATGTTGGCGATGGCATCTGCACCTGCGGTCTTGTTGGCCTCGACAGCGTCCTTGAAGGCATCGGCGGCGCCCGAGGCGACGGAGCCGGCGTAGTCCTTGGCGTCGCTCGACATCGAGGCGGCGGCAGTTTTCAGATGCGAAGCGGTTTCCGCCGCACTCGTCTTCAAATTGCCGATCGCTTCCTTGCTGGCCGAGCCACGTTCAGTGGACGGATTGCCCTGCCATGCGTTCTCTTTGGCGAGTCCTGATCCCGAAAGATCGTCTGTGTTTAAGGTGTTCACGGTGAGTCGCTCCTGTTGGGTCAAGAGCTGAACTTCGCCCGCATCAAGCGGTTCCTGGTGCAAGCGAAAATCGTTTCATATGCTGTTGGCTTGGGGCGATGGATCGAAACTCCGAATGGCGCATTTAAGCTTCGGCTAATAGTGGCCTCTGGAGACACTAGATGAAGAAGACATTGCTGATTTTGGGTCTGCTTATCCCGCTCGCGGCATGCTCCCGCACCGAACAGGGCGCCGCCGTCGGCGGCTTGGGAGGAGCAGCAATTGGCGCCGCGGTGGCCGGAAATCCTGTTCAGGGAGCGGTTGTCGGCGGTGCGGTTGGAGCACTAGCCGGGGCGGTCATCGGGCACGCCAGCGAAACCGGCCAGTGCAGATATCGTGATCGCAATGGCCGCGTTTACGTTGCACGGTGTCCGGACGGTTACTGATCTCGAGGCGCGTGGTCAGGTTCGACCACGCGCCTTTCAATGTGGACGAAAGGCAATGGCGTATAAACACCTGGTGAAGTTCTGGTATGGCGGTGTCTGCGCGCCGTGAATTGCTCGGCAGTGTCTGACTATGCAGGCCACTCAGGAGCCAGCTAATTGCAAATGGAAAATCCCGCGTAATCTATAGTTAGCCGTACGACACGTAGTGGCTTCACGCTCACCCTTGGGAAGCGCCTCGGCAACCACACATATTTTATCCGCGATGCTAGACGCAACGGCCTAACGCGCACCCGGTTTTTGGCGGCCGCAGGACTTCAGTCGGGTGGCTTCTCGGACCTTAGCCTCACGGCGGAACGCATAGGGTCGGATGCCGTTACTCGAGCGTCATAAATGGAAACTGGAGAGGCAAATCATGGCGGACGGACCAACTGTTGTAAATTCGGGAGGCGGCGGTACTGCGATTGCCATTGTGATCGCGATCATCGCAATCGTCGTCTTGTTGATCTTCACCGGCGTAATCAACATCCGGGGCGGCGGTGGGCCGGACATCAACGTAAAGGTTGAAGCGCCCAAGGTTGATGCTCCGGCGAAGCCAGCATCACCTGCACCAGCGGCGCCAGCTCCGGCACCTCCCGCCAATGGCGGCTAAAGATCTGGACGAACGGGATACAGGAAATCTCCGGTGTCCCGATAGCGTCGAAATCACCGAAAATATGGGGGAGTGGTTTGTGCGGGTGGTGCGCGATGGCAAAGTGGAGATTACGGTTTTTCAGGTGGAGGCCTATGCAGAATCATTCGCTGCGGGACAACGCGCCGGACTAAATTCGGTGAGGAAGCCGCCAGCCCCGAGCATTAAGGCATAGACTCGCAAAAAGCCCGTGGGCCGCAGCCTGCGGGCTTTTTTGCGACGGCCTCTTGCTATGGTTCCCTTCTAGGTCGACAACCAAGCCCTATCCCTTGAGCATCCCAAGCATGCACAAACGCGACTGCCGCCAAGGCCTCTTTTCGGTGGCGGGCGTTTTGTGAGTAAAACGGGATCCAGGCTTGCGATCGGGGTCGTCGAGAATTCCTGGGCCTCTTCTGGCCAAGGCCGCATTTGCGGGCGGCTTTGACGTTCTTCCCAGTGCAGACCGCACCACAAAGGGGAGCGGCCAATTTATTCGCTGCTCGTTTGAGCGGTGCCCCGATCGCAGGATACTGCATCGTTGCCCGCTTCTCACCAAGGGACAGTGGACCTTTCGTTGAAGCAGCTTGACGATTGAAGGGATCGCAGCGATTTTTGCCGCGCCGCGGAAACGGGAGCAACCATGGCGTCGTACGTCAAACAACGACTGTCGGAAATTCGGGCCAGTCCCGCTCTTCGCCGCGCCCCGCCCGGGCACGCCAGTTTCCGAAGCCAGGCAGCGTCTGCCGCTCGCTGGCTCGCCAGCTTGGGCAACAGCAAGCGCCTCTTGACTGTTGTATGTTTGATGGACGGCGAAAGAGCGGTGGGGGACCTCGCGTTGGAAATGGGTCTGAGCAATTCCGCCATGTGCCAGCATCTAAGCATTCTGCTCGAACAAGGAATCGTCGAATGCCGAGCCGAGGGCGTTTGGCGGTATTATTCCTGCAAGTCGGAAGAGGCCAAGGCTATCATCCGGTTGCTGGATGATTTAGCCCGAAGTGACAAGCTCCCCGAAATGTCGCCTGGCACTGGACAGTGACCGTGAAGCCTTCCGCGCACTGTTCCCTTCAGACATCGTTCCACACCAGCCTGAAGTCCCGTTGTGAGGCTTTTGTGCCCCGTTGGCACGCTGCCTACGCAGGGCAAAGGGGCAGCCTTAAGATGGCCCAGGGGATATTTGAATGAAGAAGACTTACATTAAGCCGGTGCTGACGCGACGCGAAAAGCTCTCGGCTATCACTGCCGGCTGCACACCATCGACCTGTCCCTGATGACCGCTGCTTGAGTTAATAAGCTCGCTGCCCATCCAGGCACCCGCTTTCATGTTGGAACCGATTACCCTCAGCGGAATTCTTAAAATGCTCGGGCGTCCCCTCGACCGAGCGGACAAACAAGGGCCCGTCACTGTTTTCGCGGTGGCGGGCTTTTTATTCCAGATGAACCGTTGGCGCTTGCGACACCGCTAGCGGACAATTCCGGCGATCCGAACTGCGAGTGCATCGAGCCCGCCGCTGTAAATACTCGTCAAGACCTGTTCTGCAACTTCAGCTCTCTGCGCAGTGCATCCGATCAGGTCTCCGGCGCCCAGTCTTGCCGGCTTGTTGCCGACGCAGTCCCATACGCCCCATGATCCGTCAGCCTCGATATGGCAATAAAATCTATGCTGGTGATTTTCCATATAGCCCAACCGTTCAACCTGGGTTTTGGGTCCACGCTATCCATGACAGTGGTTAATGGACCAGCGGCTGTCGCTTCCAAGAAGCCGGAACTGACCAGGCCTGAGAAGCTGTCGAGCGATGTGGCTCAGGTGGCGTGTCCACCGCCGATCGACACTGAGCCCACGTAATCGCTGTGGGCCTGAATCGAGGCCCGCCGGCTCCGGCTGACGGGCTTTTCTCGTTTCTGTGGCATGTTTCCGAACTCGAAATCGTTGCTGTGGGCAAGCGGCTAATGTCGATGCGTGTCGTGCCAGACTACCCTCGCGAGTCCCGTTGATGCATTTTATGTCCGCTGCGGGAGGGTAGAAATTTTCCTCGCCGGCGTTGCGCTGCCACGCTGATTGAATCGCAACGTGCGTCAAACCGTTTTGTTTATGGGCAACAGCGGTTATGGGAACTATTTTAGGGCGTGCTGATTGAAACGCTGTTGTCGTGCCTCATTTTGCGCGTTTGAGATTTGTCGAGCCATTGCTACCGACGCTGGTGAGAAAGTCTCCCGAAGGCGAAGACCGGACATAAGAAAGGTGTTCGACAGCTGCCTCTCTCGCTGTTGGATTTTCCGGGAGAACGTTATGAGAAGCGCTGATGATCCCCCTGTAGAACGACGTGCTTATCCTCGCAGGGCCGTCTTAAAGGACGGAATTATCGTCGCTGACAACGTGAACATTGCCTGCTCTATCAGGAACCAGCACCTGCACGGAGCAGAGTTACGAGTTGATCCGGGCGTCATTATTCCTGACAGGTTCGTTCTCCATGTCCCGGCGGATGACATCTCATATCGTGCAGTGGTTCGGTGGCGAAGAAATGAGCGCCTCGGGGTGCAAATCTATTGAATGACCGGAATAACGCCGGTTGTGACCAAGCAGCCCGGGGGAGCGCCGGTCGGAGATCGATTTACTTGTCGTCCGGAACGCGAGGCGTGTAGGCGCTCACAGTTAAGTCGAATTGCATGGCGGGTCGCGCATTGCGCCCGAGCCTATCGAACTGATGGTCTTCGGGGCTACGCCTGTTCGAAGCTTCGCCGTTTAGACACGAATGCCGAGCAGATCTTCGTACCGCACCGCCGCGCACTCTGGTGAACGACTATTTGGCGCTTTTTTGGGGAGTCGCGACGGGCGGCTGGTCACGACGTTCTCGTTGCATCGAAGGCCCACTTTCCTATCGCGCCACCGCCGTAACAGACCAAGTGGATATGGTTCTCGTCAACCAGGTTCAAGTCACACTGCGTGGCTGGCGGACTTCCTCCATGTTCAACGGAGGTGTGGCCCTTTCGCCCACTATAGGTCCCGTAAGCCGCGCCATCCACGTAGATCGTTCCGGATTTCATGGAATACGTTGACTCGCCGTCGGACCAGGTTCCGTCAAAGCCATGTGCCGCCGACGAGCCATGTTCGTCCTGTCCGTTGCCTGCGTCGCCTTCGCAAACCTCACATTGCCGCACTGACAGGCTGACGGTCTTGCTCTTGTCGAAGACTGTGACGGCTTCCAGAGATACCCCTCCTCGGAACACGGAAATGTAAGGCGTATTGTCGATATCGAAAGTAACTTTAGCGCATTCGGCCGTGTCGGCCCTCACAGTTGCCATCGACTGCTTCTTGTTGAACGACAGGGATGCGGTGCAGCTGCCGATGACTTTTGTGCAGTCGCAGTCGGGTGTCTGGGAATATGCTTGCTCCGCGCGGACGACACCAACTGCTACGGCAATGCCCACGGCGATCCAAATTGTGCGTAGTGACATGATCTCTCCCAAACGCACCTGAAGGATCAAACAGCGCCGAACGTCGGTAAAGAGCGACAGGATGTCGCGATGTCACGACTCGTGCCCCCGCACAAAGAATGCCCATGAGTGCTGGTCCATCCTGATGACCGCAGGACGGCACTCCAACATGTAATGCGGCGTGGGGACCGCTTACCGCAATTGAACCATCAATGTTTGAGGGAGGCCGCACCACCCGAGATGCGTCGGTTATATTCTGCAGCCGCTTCTGCGGTCTCAAAGGCAACCGCTGTAATTCTGCCTTTTACAAAAGCCACCGCCAAGAATGGAAATCCAGTGACCGGCGGCGGATAGACCGCGTAGGTTGGCGTTTTCATCCGGTCACACCTCTGCTGTCTCGGCCAACTCAACCCGGCAACCGCCTCATGGTTCCAGACAGAAATGAGCACGAGCGTTTTACGCCCATCGCTTCAATGCCGGGACGGGACAGGCAGGGCTGAGCCACGTCGCAAACAACGTGGCGCCACAAGAGCCGTCCAGTGCGTGAAAGCCAATCCCCTCGGATCGCCGGCCGTGACGTCGCAGGGATCGCGCCTCCGGAACGGGATTGGCAAAAGTCAGCCTGCTATCCGACCGCTTTCGGTTGTGCCAATCAGCCAAACATCCGAAGGCGCGGCAGTTCTGAGCCGCCGGTCATCCTGGCAGCCAGGCGGCCCCAACGCGTCCAGAAATTTCGACCTCAACCGATCGCTCCTTCGATCTCGTCGCGATCGGGTTCAAACCAGCTCATCGTGCTGCCGTCTGCGTGCGTCACCCTGATCCATTCGCCGATATCGGGCTCGTCGCCGAACGGGATCGTTACTAGCCCCCACGTCTTCGCGGCCGCGACAACGTCATCGGCCTGAACCTCCGCGCGCTCTACGGCTTTGCCGTCGCGTATCAACTCGACGGTAAAAATCATCTGGCGGCCTTCCTCCGGCCGCAATCATATTCCCAATCCAAGAGAAAGGAAAATCCACGGTTGTCTCGGTGAACGAGTTGCCTCGTGCGTGTGGGCAACCGAAAGAGCGGAGCGGCGCCGCGACAAGCGGAGCCCTCATATATACTGTCTTGCTGCGATACGTGGCCGCGACGGCTTTACCGCCGGTAGGGGTACTCAGGTCGGATAATCATGTCGAACTGGCTTTCGCGGCGCTGCTGGCGAAACTTTTTCCGTATCGGGAAGTTCATGGAACAAGCTACCGCTGTGGTAGCCTTAACCGGAGGATTTTTCTATGAACTCCAAGATGCTCACCATGGGCGTATTCGCGCTCGCCATGGTCACTGGACAGGCGCTTGCAGGCAGTGGAACCGGCACGTCCGCGCTTGATGATCCGGCGAAGATGTCGCCGTTCTTCACCGATGCCGGTATGAAGACTATGAAATCCGAGGCGGAGTTCAAAGCTGCCTGGATGGCAATGAAGGAAGAAGATCGTGCAGGCCTCATGAAGGAATGCGGCGACGAGGCCATTGCCAAGTCGCACGACAATTTCTGCAAGATGACCAAGCAACTCGGCGGAGCAAACTGACAGTTGTTGTTCGCCGCTCCCGAAAGGTGGCGGCCTGGCCTTGGGTGCCTCAGCCGATCTGACAACTAGGAGCCCGTCACCGCTGCGGCAGTGGCGGGCTTTGCATTGCGTTAGGGCTCACAAATTCGGTCTGCGACAGGATACCAAGGGCGGTGCAACCTTTTGAGACTCGATGGTCCAAGGAATCGCCGGCTCAGTCTTCTTGCCAAGAGCCTGCGAGCCGCCATTCCCAACAGTATTGTGGTTTGAACCTTATATCCGGTCGAAATCGGCGAGCCCGAGCTGTCTTCGCTGGCCCTCGGCAGCAGGCGAAAACGTCACGCTACCCAGACTTGCTCTTGCTGGCCGGGCGACAAGAAAGGCCCGCCGCGTGAAGCAACGGGCCTCTCGGGAAGGCATAGGTGGGTTTATAGCCTCGCCCTCCATGCGGGTTTTGCCTCAATCGCAAGAAAGCTGTCAACGCCCGGTGGACGCGGCTGTTGGGACCGCCAGATTCGGGGCGCCGCTCCCCTTGTGCATCTCTTGAGGGAAAAAATCGCCAACCCCATGTCGCGGTCGGGCGCCTACCGTTACGGTTCCGCCAATTCGGTGTCCGCTTCGAACTTGGCGGACCTGACCTCGTTGGTTCACGGCCAGCGATTTGGGGCTGGATTGACAAAATTTTCCGGCTCGAACAGATTCCATTCGAGGGAACAAAGCGAGGGTACCATATGAAGAAGACATACCAAAAGCCGGTCCTGATCAAGCGCCAGCGACTGCCGACAATCACCGCGCAGCTCATCCCTGTGTCGCCGACGAACAACCAAGCCTGATCGGCTCCAAGTCTATCAAGCCCGCTGGCTCGCGCAGGCGGGGTTTTGTGTCGGCAAGGCTGGTACCAAGCCTCTGGCAGGCTTCTGTTCACAGCTTGGGGCTTGTGGGCGCCGACGGCGCGACTACTCGACATGGACTTGGAGGATCGCTGCGAGATCCTGGAAGGTAACATCGATCCGGCGAGCAAATACCGCCGAGGCAGGTCATATCCAGCGAAGCCAAGCCAAACTACCACCCGACACACGAAGCCGGCATTGAGGCGCGGTGTCGAAGCGACCCGATAGCGACTATCGCAGCGGCTGGTCGGGCAATTGCCTGAAGATCAAAATGCGGTCGAGGAATTCGAGATGCTGGGATGTCGCCCGCGAGCCGGGCAAGCCGGTGCTCACGTTCATGGCGCATCGAAAGACGAGTAAGTATACCGTTCCCGCCCCTTAAAATTCGCGCGGCGCTGTCGGCGATCGGTGTTGGAAGCGCGCAGGAGCATGCAGGACCCGCCAACGGGTCAAGGCGTCCATCATCCGTCGGGTGAAGTGCTTGCACGGCGCAGAAGATTTGCGGCACGCTGCGCCACAGGACATCCGGGAGGAGAATCATGCCGATAAGGACAAGGGCGAATGAAGCCGGTATTTTCGATCCAGCGGAACTGGCGTTGCTCGCCAGGGTCTTCGAGCAATTGCGGCTCGACAACCAATCCCCGGATGCCCGTGACGCGATCGCTTCCCGGATCATCGCCAATTACATGGCGGGCATCCGGGACGAGACGGAATTGCTCTCCCTTTCAAGGCAGCCACTGGGGCGCTAGCAGGAGGAAGACAATGGCGGTCGCCAAGAAGGATCAGGAACGCGCGAATTATGCCTGGATGTATGGAGTACAGGCGCGCAAGGACGATAGGGAGCGCGTCGTGCCCGACTTCTGGCGGGAGCATGCCGAGGCCTGGCTGCAGGGCTTCGACGGTGTGGCCTTGGACGGCGCTGACAAACCCAAGGCCGTTGGCGCGGAGATGGAAGCAGAGGTCGATGATGCGGCCGTGGCCCGCGGCGGAACCTAAGCCGACGATCGAGCTTAAGCTTGATGAGCACACGCGGGATAACCTTTCTCGACAAATGGATCGCCGACAATCTGCCAGAAACGGCCGCCGCCGACGTCATCTCGGTCGATAATCTGACCAACCGCCTGATCGCAGATGCCAAGGCGGCTGGCATCAAGCGCGACGAGATCGACGAAGAAGTCGACAGTCTCTATCGAACAATCCTCGATGCCATCGTGCACTATGATGCGGGCCTGCCGGAATGATCACCTAGACGACAGCGGGCGGAGGAGGGGGTGCGGACCTATAGAGTAGAGGTTGTCGCCGCAATGATGGTGGTATCGACAACTCAGATTCCGGCCATCCTTCCGTTCAAGGCGGCGGAGCAAGTAGCGGGGCGGCCGGTAACACTCCGAAGGAGCGAACAGGAATGGATTCGGGTCACGGAGTTGAGTGGCGAAAAGCGCAGCTTCGCGTATGTCGTTCGTCGCCGTTCAGTAGTTTTCATCTTTTCAGGGTGCCTGCTTAAGGCCGCTTCCGCGGCATTTTGAGCAGATAACTGTCGATCCCTTACAGCCTTCGCGATGTACCCCGTGGGGGCAGCATGTGCCGTTTGAAGCCAGCCACTTCTCGCAATTGAAAACCTTGCCAGCGCCGAGACATAGCCGACATTGATGCTTCCTGAACTCTGACAAACTCACCTGCCGCCCTTTGAGAACGGCAATAACGCGCTAGCCGATTTTTAGTTTCAGCTACTCCATATCCGGAACGTCGCCGGCGGTGAAAAGAACTGTTGGCGGCCCATAATCGCCCAACGCCGGATCGGCGTCGCGGCTCCAAGCTATGACTCCAACATGCTGGCCGGCAAGCGCCTTCGCCGCGCGGGTTGCCCGCTCTTCGCTCTGCTGGTCAGTCGGGCCATAGGCCGTGAACAATTCGCCATCGTCGCCGCGATCAAACGCCACGACAACGACCAGCTTCGGTTTCTTCTGGCTTGGGAGGACGTGGTCTGACATCGGTGCTCCTATAGGTAGATGTCGCCGGCGGCACGGTGCTCGAAGCAAAACCAGTGCGATTACCTTTGGAGTCTGGCGAAGCCTCAACCGGCGACCTTCCGGCATGCGTTGTGCTCACAGCTGTGACCAAGCACGTTGATGCGGTCGCGCTGCGCCTGCGTCATGCTTTGGGAAAGTTTATCGGTTCGTCGCTCATCCATAGCGCTTGCCGACGGACGGTGCATTCAGGGCCTCGAGCTGTTCCTGAAGGCGGCCGTTGAGGACGACCATCTCCCTGAGAACCTTCATCGTGTCGCCCTTGTGCAAGGCGACGAATCCGTCTGCGATGGCATGCAAAGCGGCCTCCTGGCGGCTGTAGGGCGCTCGTCCATTGGCGGACGGCTTCTCGGTTGGTGGTAAGATTGTAGAGATTGCACATGCTTCGCCCCTGGTGCGTAGGATCTCTGGGACACTGAGCGGGCCGCGATCGAGGATGCGCCTGTACTCATCGGTGCGACGTCAGACGCCACGTACTTTGCCATTCTCCCGGTCGCGTTTAGGAACGAAGATCTCTCCAGAGAAATGGTCGCAAAACGCCTTAGCCGCCTCGCTGTCGGCGAAGCAGTGGAGGGGTAGTTTTCGTACTTGCCGTTTTGCCAGACCGCCTGGAAATGCCTTATTTGAAATCTCATGCCGCGATCCTCACAGAACTTGGTGATCACGGTGAAGTCGCAGTCTGTGCAGATGTCATCCGGCAAGACGACCTGGTGCGGCCAATCCAGGTCGATGACCGAGGACGCCGGGATGCTGCGGCCGCGCTGGACCATCAGTGCGAAGTCGTTTTCTCTGTTGCCGCCTCGAGTGCGTCGATCGCGTTTCTCACAGCCTGGCGCTTAGGCTCGATCGGCTCGTCAGGGTGGAAATGAGAAAGCGAAAGCCTGGTGAAGGCGACAGTCAGGACGCCGATGAGGTCTCGCATTTTGAACCGATCTTCGACATCGGCCGCGACGCGCCACGCCAAGATGGCATCCCTTCCGCTATGCGTACCTTTGCCGTCTCGCTCGAGATCTTCGCGGAGCATCGTCAACGCCGTGACGCGGTCGGCAAGCTGCGTTTCCGGATTGGTCAGCAGCTCCAGGTCCACGTCTCGAGGCTTGCGCTCTTCAGGCCAGCCGGCGCAGCACGCCTCCAGAGCGGCGGTATGGGCCTTGGCCCAGGCGTGTGCGGCGTCGCCGGCCCGATCGTCCAACCCATCCTCTGGAAAGCCGTTGATGTCCCAGCCTTCGAGCGCAAAGGCGCCATCTGCCGCTTCCTCGGCTGTGAAGCCGGAGCGCTCCAAGGCCGCCTCCGCTGCGGCGATCCCGCGCGCAATTTCCTCGGGCGAAGCGCCCGGAACTGACAAGATCAGATCCATGACATCCTCCTGTGCCTATTTTCAGCTACAGTGAACGAAAAGAGAACATAGAGTCAAGTCCGCGCTTGACGACAGATGAATTTGTTCCTTATTTCTGACGGTGCATCTGAGCAGGAAGGCTAATGGGAAAGCGCCAAAACGCGCCGAACGGTGAAGCTGTGTCCGAATTGGAACAAGCTGCTCAGCGCGCAATAGAGGCGGCCGGCGGCGACGCTGTGATCGCATTGCTGAAGGTGCTCGCCAGAAACGCCGAGCTTGAGCACGAGCTTGCTCTGTCGCGTGGGGCGGTCTCGAACGGCTTCTCCAGGGGCTGGCACAGGACGCGGCCATTATGACCAGGAATGATGACAGCTGCTCCACTACAACAGCCGGCACGTTATGGAAATGATCCTGACGCCGGGCGAGGTGAAGCGGGCGCTGTTTTGCACGAGTTGCTAGAGAGGTGGCGCAGTTCGGCTGGAAATCCACAAACTTCCAAGCAATTGAAGGGATCTGGCAATGCACGACTTAATCGACTTCTTCCAGGCCAATGGGGCTCTGGTGATCGCCAACCCTATAGCCTTCCTCACTTTCGCAGTCCTTTTTGGAGGTGGAGGATTCATCGTCGGCCGCTATTTCCTGACCGAACGCATAGCCAATCTCGAGAGCCGGATTGCGCGGCGAGATGATGAGATCGCGGCGTTGAAAACACGCAAGGGCAAGACGGCAGACCCGTCACTGATCCCAATCATAGGTACCTCGGCAATTGGTGAAAACGAGGCAACCCCGCTGTTGGGAAAATGGCCTGATCGGCGTCGGCCGGGGACACTGTCAGCGCCACCGCGTCAACGTCGTGGCTAAGCTGCAGCTGGTGGGGTCGATCAACTTCTGGAATTCAGACAAGGTCTCGGGAAAACTCCGCGCGAGATAGCGAACAATGGGAGCGTTATCCATCAGGCGGTTGAGATAGCCGCGTGCCGCTACAAGTTCGAGGCCCCATGGACCAAGGCGCTCGGCGGCGTTCAGGAATTCCAGGCTCAGGGCGGCCAATTCGATTTCCATCGCTGCAATGTCGCTGGCAGTGATACCCGCGAACTGCATTCGCGGGACCGAAGGGGCCGCGAGCTGCGATTGCGGTGTAAGACCGACCAGCACCCTTGCCCACAGGAGCCTCACCCTGTCCAACCCGATCATCAGGCGTGTAATTTCCATCTGCCGGCCCGGCACGACCTTCCGCAGCAGGCTAAAAATCCCCGCCGGCACAGGGCCGTCCTCCAACAACTCGAGAGCATCGAGGCAAATCCCCGCAATCAGCTGTCGGTTGGTGAGCAAGGTCGGTTTCTTCCCAGTAAAGGGAAAATCGGCGCGATTGCCTCTTATTCTTTCCGCAAGCTGAGTTGGAATGGAATCAAGGCGTTCCGCCTCTATCAGCGCTCGAAACGCCACTACAGTCGTCAGTTTTCCAAAGAGCGCGGCCATCTTCTCCAGGGCTTTCTGGGACGCGTTTGCCTCTCGGATGAATAGCCGCATTCTTTCACATTGACAGTCATAGGTGGCACGCAGCTGGTATGAGTAGAGCTTATGCGGCCCCTGCGAATCGCTGGCCAGAGCGACGGCGTGGCGGCTGATCTTTGCGCCCTGCGTCATGACAATGCGGGTCCCTTCAAACGAACCCGCCTCGACAACTCGACCAAAGGGTCCATCGACTGAAAAAGAAACGCATCGACGCCGGCATGGTTGTTTGCTGTCAGCATAGTTGTCCGGCGTTGCACCTGATACGTCGGGCCGATCAGGTAGTCTCGGACCGAGACATTGTCAGGATACATTCTGATCAGTACCGAAATGTCGGCTTCGGGGAGACGCTCCTGCGAATATGCCCAATGAGGATAGCCGAAACGCTTGGGATGACAGCGCGCGATCCAGGCCGCAACGGTGAACTCGTCATTGATGCTGACGAGTTTGGTCTCGGGGTCATAGCGCGCCACCCCTCCGGCTAGGCCAATCGAGGCAACAAGGTCTTCAATGATTTCCCGGCGTCGTCGATGAAGCTGGTCGTTGATATCGAACCACCCATAGTTCGGCGGGGGGTCAAATCCGACCAGTTTGTAAACCGCGTAGAGGCTTCCGAAACGGGCTTGATAGGTGCTGACACTCACACAACCTGGTGCCGAATTGATAATATGTTCCGACAGCTTTCCTCGCTCAGCCAGCAGATTGGAAAGGTCAGCCAACATCTGCTCGTTGCTGAGGGGCGTGCGCGCATCCGCGACGGCCCTTGCGCGCAGAAACACCTTCCGGTCGAGGATCGGCTCGCAAGCCTCTTCCGCGCGAACCCATGCAGACGGCGGATTTCTCGCCCGCTTGCCATGAAGCTTTTCGGATTTTCTGTTCCATACGATGTTGCCGATGTAGCGTTCATTCGTCAGGACCGTATGCACCGTATTGCTCGTCCATGTCCGGCCCATCTCCGTAAGCACGCCCCTTTTGTTAAGCGCGCGCACGATCTCGATCCGGGATTTGCCCTTGACAAACTGGCTGAATATCCAGCGCACGACCGCAATCTCTTCCGGCGGACCGGGCACCAGCACAACTCGGTCGGATCCCAGGCCTTTGTACTGTCTGCGTTTGAGAATGAACTTCGGCTCGCCTGATTCATCCACCAGGAGCCGCCTAAGACCGTAGCCTGCGAGACCACCCCCGCAGAAACCCATTTTCACCACGCGCCTTTGACCGAGAAAGACCTTTGCCGAGAGCATGCGGCTCAACTCGGCCGCCATGCTACGCTTGATAGCCTTCAGCACGTCTGAGCCGATGGTGCCATCGTTCGCGAACTGCTCGGCGCAGAATTCGATGCGCACGCCAGCCACCTGGCAGCGGTATTCATAAGACGCACTTTCATCAATATTCTGAAAACGCCCCCAACGGCTCACGTCATAGACGACCACGGTCTCGAAATCGGCGTTCCCGCTTTCAATATCGCTCAACAGCCGTTGCAGACCGGGCCGCCCTTCGATGTTGAGTCCACTGCGACCCGGATCCTCGTAGGTGGCGACAATGTCGTACCCCATGATGTCGGCATATTCGCCGATGGCATCTCTCTGGTTGTGGATGGAATAGGTCTGAGTGTCGGTCGACATCCGCAGATATTGCGCAGCCCGGATCCTCGGCCTAGGCGCCGGACCCTTTGGAATCCCCGGGTTCCTGTCCATCGCTTGTGCACAATGTTGCGGAGCGACAGCATACCGACATTGTGCCTGTTGTTTCGTTATGCTTTCCCAAACAGTTTGTGTCGAATGCTGCTTCTGCGCGGCCCTGATCGGCGGCCGAGTATTTGTTCAACCAGCGAGAAACCATGTCTCATATCGTGAGCGGGCATGCCGCCGTTCCGCCGCAATGCAGCCGCACTTGGCTGGGCATCGGCCCGCGCGGCCTCAAAAGGAGGTTCTTCAGATGATTATCAAGAAAGCGATTTTGGCCGTCCTCATGACCGCGGCACTTGCGGGCTGCGAGACGCAAACCGAAGGCCAGCAGCGCGCCACCACGGGCGCCCTGCTCGGCGGCGCCGGTGGCGCTCTTGTCGGCCAGGCGATCGGCGGCAACACCAAGAGTACGGTCATCGGCGCTGCCAGCGGCGCCCTGCTCGGCGCCGTCGTCGGCTCGGCCACCACGCCGCAGCCCCGCGGCCAACAGATGTGCCGCTACCAGGACCGCTACGGCCGCATCTACACAGCACCCTGCGACGACCGCTACTACAACGGCAATTATTGAGGCCCCGCTGACGCCTTCTTTGCGAAGGCCCAGACCATCAGCGGGTATTCCTCGTCATTGCTGAGGTCTCGCCAAAGGCCGTAGGCGCGCACAGGGCCACCGATGTGGGCCCTGGCGCAGGCCTTGTTGCCCCAGCCATGCACCTTGACGTTGGCTTCGGCGAAGCCGCCCTCGACCATCAGCTGCTTCAGGCCGGCGGGCGTCCATCTGTTGTAGTCGTGCGGCCTGGCATGCACGCGAAACAGGAACGGTGTGGCCACCATCGCCCAGCCGCCAGGCCTGGTCATGGCGTGGATGTTTTGCACCGCCGCCATCGGCCGCTGAACATGTTCCAGCACCTGGTCGGCGATGACAATGGAATATTGTTCCTCGGTGCGGTCCCTGCAGATGTCGAAGGCGGGGAAATCGACCGAGCGGTAGTTGGGGCACATTGCCCGCCAATAGCGGTTCCAGCCGGGCGAGATCTCGATGACATCGGAGGCCTTGCGGTTTCCGGCTTCGAGGAAGAGCGTGAACGCCTCGATCTGGCGGATGCGCAGCCAATTGCGGGAATCGTAGCCAAGCAGGCGTTTGGCCATATGTTTTCCGCGGTTTTTCAGGGTGCCGGCAAGGCTTGTCGTCATCAGATCGACCTCCTCCAAAGCCCGCCGTGCCGGAGTCTCTAACACCGCCAGGTGGGCAAAAGATGACAGGACAGCTGATCTCGTTACGAGTGCCAAGACGTGATCAGCCATACATATAGACCGATAGGAAACGTTGACCTTCAGCGACGAACATAATCTGTGTTTGCCAATGGGTTATCAGAAGTCCGCCAAACTCGCTTCAAGAAGCTATTCCGCCGAGTCGGGAACGGGAGCTTTGCGCCTCGCTCCGGTCGTCCGAGCGGCCATCCGCAAAGGCAAAGATGGACATGGCTATCGATTGCGGCCCTGGACGATGCGGTCGATCACCATGGCGCAGAGCAAGATGGCGAAGCCCGCGAGCAGCCCCTGGCCGACGGCGGCATATTGCAGGGCGTTGAGGACATCCTCACCCAGCCCCTTGGCGCCGATAAGCGACGCGATCACCACCATCGACAGGCACATAAGGATGGTCTGGTTGATTCCGGCCATGATCGACGGCATGGCGAGGGGCAGATCGACCCGCGTCAAAAGGAACCATCGCGTGGCGCCATAGGCCTGCGCCGCCTCCCGGATCGCCGGCGAAACGCCTTGAAGACCAAGTGCCGTAAGTCGCACCACGGGCGGCGTGCCGAAGATCAGTGTCGCGATCACCCCAGGCGGCTTGCCGATGCCGAACAGCGCAATGACCGGGATGAGATAGACGAAGGCCGGCATGGTCTGCATGAAGTCGAGCACCGGCCGCAGCGCCGTGTAGACGCGCGGCCTGCGGCCGCACCAGATGCCGAGCGGGATGCCGATTGCCAGGCACAGCACGGCGGCGGTTCCAAGCAGCGCGACCGTTTCCAGGCTCTTCTCCCAAAAACCGAGCACGGCCAGATAGGCGAGGGCGGCCGCGGTGAAGATGGTGACGCGCGGCCCGGCGAGTTGCCAGGCAAGGATCAGGATCACCGCCATGGTCACCGGCCATGGCATTCCGGTCAGCGCGTAGGAAAGCCCGTCGAGCACCAGCGATATGCCGCCAGTGATGGCGCCAAAGAACCCTTCACCGGTATGCGAAATTGCTTCCATCAACCCGTCCAGCGCCGATGACAGGCTAACTTGCCAGTCGCGGTTGGAAGGTGCCGCCACGATCCAGGCGCCCGGACTTGCCCCGGCAAAACGGTAGACTGAAAGACCGTAGGCCAAGATGGAGAAGACCAGCGCGCACAGTGCCAGCGGATAGTTCAGGCCATGCCGCAAGGCCGGGTTGGATCGCCAGCGCGTGAAGCGCCGCTCGAGCAGCCGGTTGGCGAGAAACCCGCTCGCCAGCCTTGCAAGAAGCAGCGTGACGAAGCCGGCGCCGATGAGCAGAGGGGCTTTCCCCTTGGCGGCCTCCGCCTGCGCTTTTGCCGCGTCCGCCGCTCTCTGCAATGCCGCGGCAGACGATTTCAAACCCTCGGCATTTTCCGCATTCGCGGCCTGCGCGGATTTCGCCTGCTCGGCTCTTGCCTCTGCCTGTTTGGTCAGCCGCTCCGCGCGAGCCTCCTCGGCCGCGCCGAGATTGCCGGCCACACCGATGCCGAACTGGACGACCGCCAGCATTTCAAGGAAGAAGACGATCCAGAACAGCACCGCGACACCGCGCGCCGCCGCCCAGACGGATCCGAGCAGCGCTGCCGCGACATTGAAGGGCCATACCGTATGGCGCGCCCGCCGGATGCGGGCGAACCGATCGACGTAGTAATCCTGATTCTGGACGACGAATTCCTCGACCAGACGGTTTTCCGCCAGCGGTTCGAACTGGTGCGAGGGCTGCGGCTGATAGGCGTTCACGATTGTCCGCCCTTTCGCAATCCGTTCAAGAGGCGCTGCCTGTCAACCACGCCGACAACCGTTCCCTCGACGTCCGTCACCGCCAGCGGCGCGTCATCCTGAGCCGCGAATTCCACGAGTTCGCCTAGCGGCTGCCGCACGCCAACTCGGCGCAAGGACTTCAGGTCCGCCTGCGGAACTCTCGCGCTGAAACTGCGGACGGGCTCCATGATGCGGCCGGCGGTGATCACCTTCAGGCGCGAAATGTCGGCGACGAATTTCGCGACATAGTCATGCTTGGGTGCGGTCACGATGTCTTCGGGCGTGTCGATCTGGATGATGATGCCATCCTTCATGATTGCGATGCGGTCGCCGATGCGGATTGCCTCGTCCAAGTCATGGGTGATGAAGACAACCGTCTTGCCCATGGAACGTGACAGCGCCAGGAACTCGTCCTGAAGCTGCCGCCGGATCAACGGATCGAGCGCGCTGAACGGCTCGTCCATCAGCAGGATCGCCGAATCCGCCGCCAGCGCGCGGGCCAAGCCAACGCGCTGCTGCATGCCGCCGGAAAGCTCGTGGCAGTAGCGATCGCCCCATCCAGTGAGATTGACCTTCGCAAGTGCCGCGTCGGCGACATCGAAGCGCTGCTGCTTGCTCGCCGCCTGGATCTCCAGGGGCAACGCCACGTTGTCACGCACTGTACGGTGCGGCAGCAGCCCGAAGCTCTGAAACACCATGCTGACCTTGCGCGACCGCAGCGTCCTCAACTCCGCCGGTGTCTTCGTCATGATGTTTTCGCCGTCGATGAAAATCTCGCCGGCGGAGGGTTCGAGCAGTCGGTTGATATGGCGGATCAATGTCGACTTGCCGCTGCCCGACAGGCCCATCACGCAGAAGATCTCGCCGGGTGCGACCGAAATGCTGACATTGGCCACGCCGATGACGCAACCGAAGCGCCTGGTCACTTCCTCCTTGTCCAGCCGGTCGCGCAGGATGGACGCCATGGCCTCCGGCGCGCGGACGCCGAAGACCTTCCAGACATCCTTCATCACAATGGCGGCCGGGACAGCGGCGCCGCCGTGCTCGGATCGCGAAATCCTCGTCGACATGGCGTCCATGTCTACTGCTTTCGCCCGCTCATCGGCAATTCGGCTGGCGAGAGCCGAACCTGGCTACAGGCGCCGTGCGGTGCTCCGCTTAGTGGCCGAACCACTTTGCCACGTCGTCCGGATGAGCCTTGATCCACTCCTTGGCCACTTCGTCGGCGGCCTTCTTGTCGACGATGATCGCATAGGCCCATTTGGAGATGTCGTCCGGGTTGAAGCTGATGCGCTCCAGCGCCGCGGTCAGTTCGGGCTGGCGTTGT
The DNA here is from genome assembly GCF_016756515.1 of Mesorhizobium sp. 113-3-9. Classification (NCBI taxonomy): domain Bacteria; kingdom Pseudomonadati; phylum Pseudomonadota; class Alphaproteobacteria; order Hyphomicrobiales; family Phyllobacteriaceae; genus Mesorhizobium; species Mesorhizobium sp. 113-3-9. Next base: position 2,864,471 of record NZ_AP023246.1, read on the forward strand.
GCGAGCGAGGCAGCATAGGCGACGTGCACGGTGGTGTCAGCATAGGCAGATGAGACCTTCGACTTCTCGAACCATTGCGGATCGTCATTGGGCTGCACGACCACGAATTTCGCCGGATCATTCTTCGGCTCGGTCAGGAAGGCTAGCTTGTAGCGCGCAAAATTCTGGTGCGGGCTGTAGCAATAGCCGACCCATGGTTTGTCAGCCTTCGCCGCGCGGTCGAGCGAAGCCGCCGCCACCGCCTCGTCGGTCACCTGCAGGTCGAAGAAGTCGGCGAAGCCATAATCGCGCGCCCTGACCTTCTCGATGTTGGTCGACTGCCAGCCCGATGCGCCGATCCAGATTTCGCCCTTGCCGTCGCCATTGGTGTCGAACAGCTTGGCATTGTCCGGATTGGCGAGATCGGAAACGTCCTTGATGTGGTATTTGTCGACGGTGACCTGGGTGACACAGTAGCCCTGCTTGGCCTCGTAGCCATTCTGGGCGAGTTTTACCGTGCCAGCGCCCTTGACGTATTTGTCGACCAGGCCTTGCTGGTTCGGCAACCACACATCAGGCCAGATATCGACTTCACCCTTGTTGCGGTCCATCGCCTCCCAGATCACCGGAACGGCGGTGGTAGTTACCGTGGAAACATCGAGGCCCAGTTCCTGCTCGGCCGCGTTCTTGATGACGTTCATGACCGCCGTGGCGGTGGCATAGTTCGGATCCGGCATGGTCACATCGGCGGCCAGCGCCGAGGATAGAGGCGTCAGCAACAGGGCGCTCAATGCGGTTTCGACAAGGTAACGTTTCATGATGTTCCCCAACGGAGTTGCGCTGATTTCGTTCAGTCTATCCATCAGGTTAGCGGAACACGCAGGCAATCCATCCCAAATTTCACCGCATTAGGAAAAACGATGGAGCGCATAAGGTCACCACCTCGCGGCGACATGCTCCAGGGGTGGACGGCTCTAGAAATAGGCCTGGTCCGGTTCACTGGCCTTGCGGTTGGCGATAAAGGCCTGGAGCGCTTCGTCGATCGCCGGATCGAGGCCCGGATCCTGGTATCCGTCGAGCAGCCTTTTCCATTCCCGGTTTGCACGCTGCGCGGCGTCGAGCCGGCCATCCTCGTTCCATTGTTCGAAGGAATTGTTGTCGCTGCTGGTGGAGCGATAGAAGGCGGAGAGGAAGTTGGACTGTGTATGCGCGCTGCCAAGGAAATGCGATCCGGGGCCAACCGCTTCGATCGCCTCCATCGCCTGGGCATTCAGCGACAGATCGATACCCTCGAACAGGCTGGCGACCTTGCCGCAGAGATCAGCGTCGATGACCGTCTTCTCGAATCCGGTGACCAGTCCGCCTTCCAGCCAGCCGGTGGCGTGGTTGATGACGTTGGCGCCGGCAAACATCGACATCAGGATGCCCCATGTCGCCTCCTGCTCGGCCTGCGCGTCGGGAAGTTTTGAGGCTGACAACGAGCCGACAGTGTGGAACGGCACGCCGACGCGCCGCGCGAGCTGCCCGCAGGCGAGCACCATCTTGCCTGCCTCCGGCGTGCCGAAGGTCGGAGCGCCGCTCTGCATCGAGATCGTGCTGGCAAAGCTTCCCATCAGGCAGGGCGCTCCGGGGTTGATCAGCTGCACGAGCGAGAGACAGGCAAGCGCCTCGGCCAACACCTGCGCCAGTGTGCCGGCGACCGTGCAAGGGCTCATCGCGCCGGCCAGCGTCCACGGCGTGCAGGCGACGGGCTGATTGTTGCGGGCACACACCTTCAGCGAGCCCGACATGTTGGCGTCGAGCACGAGCGGTGCGTTGGTGTTGGACACGTTGTAGAGCACGGCGTTGTTGGCCACGAACTCCTCGCCGAACACGATCTTGGCCATGTCGACCGCGTCCTGCGCTCGCCTCGAACCGATGAACGCGCCCATGAAGGCGCGGTCCGAATGACGGATGTGGGTGTAGAGCATGTCGAGATGGCGCTTGTTGGCCGGCAGGTCGACAGGCTCGCAGACGACGCCGCCCGAATGATGCAGATGCGGGATCATCTGATGGATCTTCACCAGATCGCGAAAGTCCGCGATCGTGGCATAGCGCCGGCCGCGATCCAGGTCGTGGACGAAGGGTGGGCCCCAGGACGGACACAGCACTGTGTTGTCGCCGCCAATCACCACCGTGTTTGCTGGATTGCGGGCGTGCTGCTTGAATTGTGAAGGCGCGGTGGCGCGGATGATCTTGCGGCACATGCCAGGCTCGAAGCGGACTCTGGTGCCCTTCACGTCGGCGCCTGCCTCGCGAAAGATGTCGAGGATCTCGGGATCGTCATGGAACTCCATGCCGACCTCCTTGAGAAGCCGGTCGGCATTCGCCTCGATCAGGCTCAACCCCTCTTCATCGAGGATGTTGAATGTGCCGATCCTGCGGCTGATATAGGGTCGCCGCGGTGCCTGCTGAGCGAGGCGCTGGCCCTGTCTTCCAGCCCGGCCTCCGCTTCGTGGCGCTGGAGCGTCGATCGTCGCGTCCTTGTCCATTTCAGTCTCCGTGATCAGGCAGGCATGAAAGCAGCCGGCGCATCGGCCTGAAGGCCGCGCAGCCGCAGATTGTCCGGATCGTAAGGAGCCTTCTTCAGCTCCCGCGCCGACAGTTCCTGGCCGAGGATCGACACGGTCAAGCCTTCGGCCGCAACACCGGGCCGCAGATAGGCAAGCGCAATGGTCTTGCCGGTGCGGAAGCCGTGGCTGCCGGAGGTAACGATGCCGACCGGGCGGCCCGCCTGCATCACGGCGTGGGCGTAGAAGGGCAGCCTGTCGCCATCATCGTCGATTTCGATCAGCACCATTGTCCAGGCGCTTTTGCCGGCGCGCTCCAACATTGCCTCGCGACCGACGAACGTCCGCCCGTCAGCCTTGACCAGCGCGCCCAATCCGGCCTCCAGCGGCGTCCGCTCGGTGGTCAGGTCGGCGCCCCAGGCACGATAGCCCTTTTCCAGCCGCATCGCATTCAGTGCGTAGATGCCGAACGGACGCAGATCGAACTGCGCTCCGGCTTTGATGATCGCTTCGTAGAGCTTGCCGAACTGCGCCAGCTGCACATGCAATTCCCATCCGAGTTCGCCGGCGTAGGAGACGCGAAGCGCGGCCGCCCTGATGCCCGCCACGCGCAGAATCTGCGCCGAAAGCCAGGGGAATGCCGCATTGGACAGATCGGCTTCGCAGATTTTTTGCAGCAGGTCGCGGGCACGCGGTCCCATCACGCCGAGCACGCCACGCCTTTCCGTGACGTTGTCGATCGTCACGCTCGGGAAGGCCGCGGCGCGCGCACGCAGCAGATCCTCGTCATGTCGTTCCGCAAGTGCTGCGCTGGTCAGGTAGAACCCTTGGTCGCCGAAGCGGGTCACGGTGAATTCCGATGCCAAGCCGCCTTTTGCCGTCAGGACGTGAATGAGCCCGATGCGGCCATGGCGTTCCGGTGGCCGGTTGGCGCCGAGCGAAGCCATGAAGGCGCTGGCGCCCGGCCCGCCGATCTCGAACTTGGAGAAGGCTGAAAGGTCGATGGCGCCTACGCTGCCCTGCACACCGAGACACTCGCCGCGCACCGCGTCGAACCAGCCTGGCTTGCGGAAGGTCAGCTGCGGGGCTCCGTCAAAGCTCTTCACGGCGAACCAGTTCGGGCGCTCCCAGCCATAGGCAGCGCCGAGCACGGCGCCCTGGCTCTTCTGGAGCTCAAGTGCCGGCGTCGTGCGGCGCGGCCGGCCCGCTTGGCGTTCCTCATTGGGATAGTGGATGCCAAATTGCAGGCCGAAGCCTTCGACCGCCTTGTCGATACGATAGTCGCGATCGGCATAATTGCCGAACCGGCGAGGATCGATGGCCAATGCGTCGCTCGGCGGTGATCCGTCGACGATCCAGTCGGCGAGGAAGCGGCCGGCGCCGCCGCCTTCCATAACGCCCATGCTGGAGCCGGTGAGCAGCCAGGCATTGCCGAGGCCAAAAGCCGGACCGACCAACGGATTGGCGTCCGGCGTGAAGGTGATCGGGCCGTTGACCACCGTCTTGATGCCGGCATTGGCGAGCGCCGGCACCCGCTCCATCGCCAGTGCGATGATATGCTCGACCCGATCCAGGTCGGGCGGTAGCAGTTCCATGCCGAATTCCGGCGGCACGCCGTCGATCGCCCAGGGATGGGCCGACTTCTCATAAGGGCCGACGATATAGCCGTCGCGCTCCTGGCGCAGATACCAGCTTTCCTCCGGATCGCGGATGATCGGCAATTCCTTGGCGCCGGCCGCGATGCGCTCGGCAATCTCGGGCACGGTGTCGGTCACGACATACTGGTGCAGCATCGGCACGACGGGCAGGTCGATGCCCATCATCGCGCCGATCTCGCGGCACCATGTGCCGGCGGCGTTCACGACATGCTCAGCGACGATGTCGCCCTGTTCAGTGCGCACCAGCCATTCGCCCGATGGCTTTCGCTCGATCGAAAGCACCGGATTGTGGCGCACGATTTCGGCGCCGCGCGAACGCGCGCCGGCGGCCATGGCGTTGGTCGCCAGCGTCGGATCGACATGGCCGTCATTGGGCTCGTAGATCGCGCCAATGATGCCGTCCGTGTGGCAGAGCGGATAGATTTCCTTCAGCTCGCCAGGGCTCAGAATGCGGAAATCATGGCCAACGAAACGGCCCAGTCCCTGCACGTGGCGGAATTCGTCAATGCGTTCCTGCGAACGCGTGATGCGCAGCGCGCCGCTTGGGTGAAACCCTGTCGGCAATCCGGTCTCTGCGGTGAGAATCTCGCGATAGAGCCGCACCGAATGGGCTCGCATCTCCATGATCGTCGCATTGTGGGCGAAATGCGTGCAGAGCCCGGCGGCATGCCAGGTAGAGCCCGCCGTCAGCTCCTGTCTCTCGACGAGCATGACATCGCTCCAGCCGCGTTTGGCGAGGTGATAGAGCAGCGACACGCCCATGGCGCCACCGCCGATAACGACCACGCGGGCCTGCTGTCTCATGAATTTTCCTCCGCGCTTGCGCGCATGCGCATTCCTGTTGGGTCGTAAGGGGGCTTGTCGAGCGGCTGGAGCCGGTAGCGGGTACCGGCGACCGCGATCTCATAGTCGGAAGCGAGCAACTGCGCTTTCGCCTCGCCCGGAGCGCAAGCCACATAGCCGAGACAAAGGCTGAGCCCCGTGCGAACGCCGAGACCGCCTGAAGTCGTCAATCCGGCAAATTTGCCGTCTCGGTAGATGGGTTCGTCATGTAGCAGAAGCGGATTGGCGCCGACGACCGCGAAATGCATGAGCCGACGACGCACGCCATCGACCTTCGTTTTCAGCAGCGCCTCGCGGCCGATGAAATGGTCCTTCTGCCAGGACACGGCGAAAGAGAGACCTGCCTCCAGCGGCGTGTCCTTCGGCCCGATATCATGACCCCAATGGCGATAGCCCTTTTCCAGCCGGCAGCCATCCAGCGCGTAGTGGCCACAAAAGGTCAGGCCATGAGCGCTGCCCGCCTCGGCGATGGTGGCCAGCAGGCTTTCGGCGTGTTCGACCGGCACATAGAGCTCAAAGCCGAGTTCGCCGACAAAGCTGACCCGCGTCGCCCGCACGTTCGCGGTGCCGATATCGATGCGGCGCGAGGTCGAGAACGGAAACGCCGCGTCGGAAAGATCGGCGTCGGTCAGGCTTTGCAGCAGGTCACGCGAACGCGGTCCCATGACACCGAGCACAGCCTCCGCCGACGTCGCGTCGAAGGCCGAGACATTGAGGCCGAGGTCTTCGGCGTGGCGGCTGATCCAGGCGAGGTCCTTCTGCCGTGTCGCCGCGCCCGAGACCACGCGGAAAGCGTCCTTGCCGATTCGCGCGACCGTAACATCGGCCTCGATGCCGCCCCGCGCATTGAGCATCTGCGTATAGACGGCTCGGCCTTCGGGCTTGTCTACGTCGGCGGCACACAGGAATTGCATCAGTGCCACCGCGTCGCGTCCACGTACATCGATCTTGGTGAAGGGCGAAAGCTCGAACAAGCCAACGCCTTCAGCCATCCGCTTGGCTTCAGCCCTGGCAGGGCGCCACCAGTTCTGCGCGCCGACGGAATGGCCACGCGTTTCCGCGTCCCCGAACCAGAGCGGTCGCTCCCAGCCGGTCGGCGCGCCGAAAACGGCGCCCGCCTCGGCGAATGTGCGATGAAAGGCGGAACGCCTGACATCGCGCCCGGCAGTCGGCTGCTTGTAAGGCCAGTGCATGCGGAACAGATCGGCGACGGCCTCTTCCATTCTGGCGCCGACGAAGGAGCGCGCCGCAGCGGAGCGATCGAAGCGGGCTATGTCGAGCGCCCATAGATCGAGGCTTGGCTCGCCATCGACAATCCACTCGGCCATCGCCTTGCCGGCGCCAGCGGACGACATCATGCCCGTCGAGTTGAATCCGGCGGCGACGTAGAAACCGCGCAGATAGGGCGACTCGCCCATCAGCGGTCGTGTGTCTGGCGTAAAACTCTCCGGCCCGTTCATGAAGTGTCTAATGCCGGTTTGCGACAGCGCCGGCAGAAGTTTCAGCCCGGCCGCCATGAAGGGCTCGAACTGGTCCCAGTCCTCCGGCAGTTCGAGGAAAGGCCTGTCGCCGGCCGGTCCGCGAACCTCGAAGAGCTTGGCGTGCGGCTCAAACCCGCCGAGCACCAGCTTACCGGAATCACCCTTGACGTATATGGCTTCATCGAGGTCGCGCAGGATGGGAAACGGATCCTGCAGGCCGGCGATCGGCTCGGTCACCACATACATGTGCTCGACGGCCTGCAACGGCACGGGAACGCCGGCGAGCGTGCCGACATCGCGCGCCCAGGCGCCAGCGCAATTGACCACGATCTCGCAATCGATGGTGACGCCGGAAGCCAGGGTTACACCGGCGACCCGGCCATTGCCGGTCACGATGCCCGAACAGGCGCGGCCTTCCAGGATGCGGATACCGGCCGCGCGGGCCCGTTTGGCATAGGCGGCGCAGATGTCGACGGGATTGGCCTGGCCGTCTTCCTCGACCCACAGCGCGCCTTCGATACCGTCCACGACGATATCGCTCACGCGCTCGGCCACGCCGGCCTGATCGACGATCCCGACCCTCAGGCCGCAGACATCGCCCATATGCGCGATGCGCTTCAGTTCGTCCATGCGCTCCGCGCGCCGCGCCAGCCACAGGCCGCCGGTGCGCCGGTAGCCGGATGCCTGGCCCGTCAGTTCCTCAAGGCGCGGAAATAGCTCCGTCGCATATTGCGCAAGTCTCGTCAGGTTGAGGCTGGCGCGCAACGGGCCGACAATCCCGGCTGCATGCCAGGACGTGCCGCTGGTCAGTTGATGGCGCTCCAGAAGGACGACATCGCTCACGCCCAGCTCGGCAAGGTGATAGGCTGTGGCAAGGCCAATGACGCCGCCGCCAATGATCACTATACGTGCCCTGTCATTCACGTTGCAGGAAACCTTCGCTGGACCCGAATGGCGCGATCTTTTCCCGCTAAGCCTCTTGCGCTCAATCCAAATTTTGCAACATTAGGAAAACTTATGAAGCCTCGCGGGTGGAGTTGCGGGTGAAGAGCGGCAGTTTCGATTTCAATCTTTTCCGATCGATCGAGGTTTTCGTCGCCATCGTCGAGACCAGGCATGTCACCCAGGCCGCGCAGATGCTGGGCATGACCCAGTCGGCCGCTTCGCAACATCTGAAGAACCTGGAAAGCGCGCTCGGGGTCAGTCTGATCGACCGCAATTTGCGGCCGATCGAGCTCACCAAGGCCGGCATCGCGCTGCATCGCCGCGCCGTTGCCATACTGGCCGAGGTCGAGGGCCTGCGCACCGACGCGCGCCGCGTCAATGCGGCGCCGCTGCCCTTGCTGCGCATCGCGCTCCTGGCCTCCATCGCGACCACGCTGGCTCCCGCGCTCTCGGTCCTCGCCCGCAAGGGCTTTGGCATTCCCGAACTCAGCCTGTTCGCCGGGCTTGCGACCGACCATGTCGCTTTGCTGCGCGCTCGCCGCGCCGACCTCGCCGTCACCTCCGGCGAGCTGTTCGAGATCGAGGGACTGACGCGTTACCCGGTGATGACTGAAAAGTTTCTGCTTGTGACGCCAAAGGGCTTTGCTGGTGATGTCGGCGACATCGTGAAGCTCTCGAAGAAGCTCGCGTTCGTGCGCTTCTCGCGCGAGACGCCGGTCGGGCTGCGCGTCGACCAGCATCTCAGCCGGCTGCGCCTCGAGATCCCGCGTGCCATGGAGGGCGACCGCTCCAGCGTTGTGATGGCGCCGGTCGCCGCGGGCATGGGCTTTGCGATCCTGACCCCGACCTTGCTTATCGATGGGTTGGCGGAAGGCATGGAGATCGATGTCCATCCCTTGCCCTTCACAAGCCTTTCACGCAACATCCTGCTTGTCGCACGCGAGCGTGAACTGGGAAGCCTCCCCGAGGCCTTCGCCGCGCGCACCGCCGAAATCCTGACCAACGCGATCAGCACTCGTCTGCCCGGCCTTCCGGCCGATTGCTATACGGTCGACCGTGCTTCCCCCAGCGACTAATCGGCCCCATCAGTTATCCTGATGAGAATGTTTGCCTGTGTGCGCGCCGTGCATTCCGTGTTTTCAATCAGCGGAATTCGCAACACTGGAGGCAAGACATGAACGCTCCGCAGGTCCATTCAAGTCTGGACATCGACTGGTCGACCGAGGCAATCGTGGAGCGGCGGAATCGCTTCTATTCGGCCACGCAGCGTAAATTCGTGCCCTACAAGGATCCGCTGATCCTCAAGCGCGGCAGGGGTCAGTATGTCTGGGACGAGAAGGATCGCAAATATACCGATCTACTCGGTATGAACCTTTGCATCTCGGTCGGTCACGCGCATCCACAAGTGGTCAAGGCGGCCTCGGAGCAATTGGCGGAACTGACGCATTGCACGACGATGTTCTACCACCCGGTTCCGGCCCAATATGCCGAGGAACTGGTGGCGACAATGCCGGTAGGACATGACTGGGTCGTGCATTTCACCAACAGCGGCGCCGAGGCAATTGATCTCGCGCTTCTGATGGCGCGCTCGCACACCGGCAACATCGATATGCTGGCGCTTGCCTCGAGCTATCACGGCGCCACATTCGGCGCCCAGTCGGTTACCGGCATAGCGGGTTTCCGCCATCAGGTGCCGCAGCTTGGCGGCGTAACTTTCGTGGCCGAGCCCAACCAGTATCGTGGCATTCATGGCGAAGGGGTGCAGCCTTATCTCGACGAGGTCGAGCGCGCGATATCAAGCTCGACCAGTGGCCGGCTGGCCGGCATGGTCATCGAGCCCGTACAGGGTTATGGCGGCATCGTGCCAATGCCCCCTGGCTACATCGCCGGTGCCTTCGAGCGCGTGCGAGCAGCAGGGGGCGTCTGCATCATCGATGAAGTACAATCCGGCGTCGGCCGCACCGGCAATGCCTTCTGGGCTTTTGAATCGCATGGCGTCGTGCCCGACATCGTCGTTGTCGCCAAGGGCGTCGGCAATGGCATCCCACTCGGCGCCGTCATCGCCAGGCGCGCGGTCGCCGAATCCATGGCCGACAAATTCCTATTCCACACCTATGGCGCCAATCCTGTCGCCTGCGCCGCTGGACGCGCGGTGCTCAAGGTGATGCGCGAGGAGCGGCTGCAGGACAACGCGGCTGTAGTGGGCGGCGCGCTCATTCAAAGGCTGCAGGATCTCAAGAGAGATTTCCCGCTGATCGGCGATATAAGGGGACAAGGCTTGATGCTCGCCATCGAGCTGGTCAAGAACCAAGCGACAAAAGAACCGGCCCCCGAAGCAACCCTACAGGTCTTCGAGGAAACGCGGCGTCACGGCCTCGTCGCCAGCCGTTCCGGTCCATATCGAAACGTCATCAGGATGTGCCCGCCACTTTGCCTGTCGATGGCCGATCTCGATAATGTGGTGGACAGCTTCGTCCGTAGCTTTCGGATCGTATCAACCTGACCGGTTTTGGTACGATGGGTAGGCAAGATGCTTTCTTATCCGATCAGCCGCTGCTCATCGAATCGCGTTGCCAATAACGTCCAACCAATGGAGTTGGACAAGATCGCCGGCGAGGAGGGAGACCGGTATGCGATGTAGGCGGGAAGCGGCCGGCGCGTCCGCGATTGCAATCTCTCTAGAATCTTTCAAAATCGACGGCTGGCCGTTACTCCCAGCAGTGTCGGCGCCCACGCGGTCGTGCCTGCAGCTGCCGGTCCTCCTACGGCGCCATCTCGGTCATTCACAGGAAAGGGGTTCCTAACGGCCTGCGGCCACGCGGTGCATTGCCGCGCGCCAGTACATAGCCTTTTCTGGGTCGATGCTCGATGCCTAAGGCGTCCGGACTCGCGAACAGGGCGGCGAACTGCTGCACGCCCGCGCTCGTGATCGTTATCCTTTCGCAGGTGGCACCGATCAAATCGCCTCTGTAAAGCACGCACCCTGGGCGTCGAGCATTTTGGTCAGACCGTCATCATCGCGGATCTCTATCGGCATTATGGCATCGATTGGCAAGACATCATGGCAGCGGTGCAATCGGTTTCAGCCGGCCGGCCACTGAAGCACCTTGGCCCCGCCGCCTGACGATCCGCCAGCATCGCCTGGTTGCCGGCTCGTTCGGTCGAGCGCCGTCAATACCGGAATTCCTTGAGGGTCGTCGCCAATCGTCCGCGCCATCTTCCCGCGTGGCGAGAGAACGTGGGGGAGATGAAAAAATGGCTGAGGCCGGCAATCTCATGAGCGGTGACGCGCCGCGGCCGTCGGTTGGGACGGCAGCGGCCATTGCACATCACGGCGAACTCATCCAGGGCGTCTTCAAGGATGATGGCGGGCGCCTTCATCGCGGGCTCGTGACACTGCCTATTGCCGGCTTGAGATCGGAGGCGAGCTTTGTCAGGAGCGATGGCGATGCGGTCGTTGTTCACCCCGATCACAAGGTCAAGGCAGCGGCAGCCGCGCGGCTTACGCTCGATTTCTTGAACGTCGCCGGCGGTGGCGAGCTGACGCTTCAAAGCTCAATTTCCGTGGGGCACGGCTATGGCTCATCGACGGCTGACGTCGTTGCTTCCATTCGTGCTGTCGCCGCGGCCGTCAACGTTCAGCTGCGGCCCTCGAGCGTCGGGCGTCTGGCCGTCGCCGCCGAGCGTGCCAGCGACGCGATCGCGTTCGATGAACACGCGGTGCTCTTCGCGCAACGGGAAGGCACGGTGATCGAGAATTTCGGTGGCTCCCTGCCGCCGCTGCTTCTGATCGGCTTCAAGACAAATGGCGGCGTCCCGGTCGATACATTGCAGCTTCCTCCCGCACGCTACGACAGTGCCGAGATCCAGGAATTCGGCGTGCTCCGGGCTCTGGTGGCGCGGGCGGTTCGCCTTCAGGATCCCTACCTTCTTGGACGCGCCGCCTCGGCCAGTGCCCTGATCAGTCAACGACATTTGCCGAAACAAGGCTTCGGCGATATCGCCGACATAGCCAGGCGAGCCGGGGCATGCGGAGTGCAAGTCGCTCATAGCGGCTCGTTGTTCGGCCTGATCTTCGATCTTTTCACATCGAATCTGAAGCGACGGGCGGCGCTCGTCGCGCAGCAGATAAGACGTGCCGGCTTCAAGGATGTCGAAGTCCATCTGGTCAATGCGGAGGGCTGGACATGGTGACCCTCGACGTGGACTATTTCAGGGACCTTGAGACACCGCGCCTTGCCGTGCTGGCGCCAAATCTCGTGGCCGCGGCTTTTCCGCTGATGAAACTGATGCCGGCCCGTTTCATTCTGGATCGGGCAGCGTCGAGTGGCGAACTGAAGGCAGGTTCTCATATTGTCGAGACCACGTCCGGCACGTTCGGAATGGCGGTGGCGCTGCTCGCGGCGGCGCGAGGTTATCGCCTTACGCTTGTCACTGCTTCAACGCTTATCGATGCCAAATACAAAGCCCGCCTAGAGCGCATCGGCGCCACGGTCATCGCACTTGACGATCCGCGCGGCGACGGCAATCAGCCCGGCCGGCTGGAGCGCCTCCAGGAAATCCTGGACAAGGAGCCGGATGGTTTCTGGACCCGACAATACGACAGTCCGGGCAATTGGCTCGCCTATGCGCGGTTGGCTGAACTCTTCATCCGCGCAATGGGCAGAGTTGACTGCCTGGTCGGCTGCGTCGGTACGGGCGGCTCGCTATGCGGCACCGCTTCCTTTTTGCGAACTGTCTTTCCGCATCTGACGGTGTTTGCCGTCGATACCCATCGCAGCATTCTGTTCGGGCAGCCGGTCGGCAAACGTATGCTGCGGGGCCTGGGCAACAGCGTTTTACCGAAAAATGTCAGGCATGAGCTTGTCGACGAGATCCATTGGGTTGGCGCCTACCCGGCGTATATGACCGCGCACCGTTTGCTGCGCGGGCACGGCCTCTTCATGGGGCCGACAAGCGGCGCCGCCGCCTTGGTGGCGCAATGGGTCGCAACGACCCTTCCGGAGGCGCAAGTGGCGGTCATCATGCCTGACGAAGGCCATCGCCATGCCGAGACTGTCTACAATGACGACTGGCTTGCGGCTCTGCCTGGCTGGCCCTGCAAGGAACTGTCCGAGCCAAGGACACTGACGACAATCGCGCCGGCCGCGGAGACGCAATGGACGCGTTTTCTTTGGTTTCGTCGCAGTCTCGACGATGTGCTGAAAACGGGCGAAGCAGGCGAGGTGCCACCGGCTGTTGGCGCCGCGGAAAATCTATGAAGCGAGATCCAGCCCTTTTTCGTCGAGCCAGCGCCAGGCGTCGTCGGTCGTCTGGAAGATCCGATCGTGCTCGTTCGATCCAGCGGACCGATCGAGATCCTTGAGACCGCTGGCTGTCACGACGGCCACGACCCGGTCTGTGGTTGCGATGATACCTTGGTCTTTCAATTTCGATATGGCGATCAGCGGCGTGACCGACGCCAGTTCGGCAAAGATCCCTTCGTCCCGCGCAAGGCGTTCCTGCATCGCAATCAGGCCGTGATTGCTGACGGGGACGGCGTGCCCGCCGGACTCCCGAAGAGCCTTCAGCGCCTGAAAGGTGCTGCGCGGCGTGCCGATCGATACGGCAAGGCTGTCGAAGTGCATCTTGCGTTCGCTCAACGCATCGGCGCCGCTGGCCAGAGCGTCCGCCAGCGACCCATGTACCTCCGCCGCGACGAGACGAGGCAGGCGCGTGATCGCCCCTTGCGCGAACAGCTCGCAAAAGCCAGCCCACACGCCGGACAACGCATCGCCATAGCAGACCGGCAGGACGCACCAGTCTGGCGCCGTCCCGTTTGATTGCTCGACGATCTCGTAGGCGATGGTCTTGTAGCCCTCGATGCCGAGTGGATGGCTGCCGACGACCGGACCGTGATAGGGCGATGCGATGAACCAGTCGTAGCGTGCAGCCGCCTGTTCAAGCAGCGACCATCGGTCCATCTTGCTGACCAAGGGCAGCACCGTCGCGCCATATTTGCGGATCTGGGCCAGCATCGCGCCGGCCGATCCCGCGAAAGTGGTGACGACGCATTTCAACCCGGCTTGGGCTGCGTAGGCCGCCAGCGAAGCGCCGGCGTTTCCCGATGAGGCGGTCGCGACGATTTTAGCACCACGCGCGCGCGCCACGCTGACCGCAATGGTCGAGAAGCGATCCTTATGCGACCAGGTCGGGTTTCGGCCTTCGTCCTTGATTGCGAGGTTAGACACGCCGACAAACGCGCCGATGCGCGGCGCGGCAAGCAAGGGCGTCAGACCCTCGCCGAGGCTCACCGCCGCCGCTTCTGTGCAAGGCAGCATATGTGCAAAACGCCACAGCGAGCGCGAGCTGGTGGCGCCGGCTAAAGGGTGAGGCTGTGGAACTGCATAGATCGGCCGAAGATTTGCTGGCGCGGTGTCTTGGCACCGCGCGCATCCTTTGGAGTCGATCGTGACGTTGGCGGGGTAGGAAGCGCCGCATCGGATACAGGCGAATTCCAGAACCCGGCTTTTGTCCATCTCCAGACGGCTGATCTCGCCTGGGGAATGCGCGGACATGTCGTGCGCGAGGTCGCGAGACGGCCGGCTCGTCATGGCAATTCCTTGTCCAGGAAACGATGAATTCGCTGGTTGTTTCAAACAGCCAACAGCGCGGCTGTCAATGCGGAATGTGCACTATAGTGTGTCGCACCATAGTGCGCGCCGTAGCATCCGTTGTTTGATGAAACTTCGCGGCGTTTTTGGCCTGAACGTGCAGCGGCTTCGCAGAGAAAGAAAACTCTCTCAGGAGCAGTTGTCTTTCGCTTCGGGCCGGACGCGCGCCTATATCAGCAGCGTCGAGGCCGGACGGCGCAACGCCACGCTGGATACAGTCGAAATTTTGGCCAAGGCGTTGAATGTCGAGCCGCAAGAGTTGGTTTCGGCAAGCCCGGCAAGTAGGCGCGCTATTCGGGTGACGAAGCCGGCGGCTTCAAAGTCGAACGAATGAAGTCAGGCGTCCTCAATGCTGTATTGGTCCGGTTTTCACTTATCTCGTCTTTGTGATGGGCGATTGACTCCTTTAGTGTACATTCGATGCACGTCCCATTGAAGATGGCGTCTCGACACTCATAGGTTGTTGCGCGGGGTAGGGCCTGACTGTGGTTGAGGTCTGCCGATGGAGAACGAAACCGTTATCGACCTTTTTGCGGCGATCTCGAGGATCGACACTGCGCGGTCGGCTGACGCAATCCTTCAAGAGTTTCGCGCGGCGATGGCGCGCTACGGATTGCGCAATTTTCTGATCACCGGACTGCCCGTGCCGCACGACACGGACTGGCGCCGCGAGATTCTGGGTGATGGATGGCCTCCTGAATGGCATCGTCGCTACGTCACCGAGGCGCATTTTCTGCATGATCCTTGTGTCGCCCAGTGCCGGCACTCGCCAGAGCCTTTCCGATGGGGTGAACTGCCGGCCGCAAGGTTGGTTGCGCGCGCGAAGCTGGTGATGGATGAGGCGGCCGAGTTCGGGATGAAAGAAGGTATCTGCGTCCCAATTCATGTCCCATTGGCCGGGCCAGGCGTCGTCACGGCCGCGAGTGACCGGATGGAAGTTCCGCCAAGCGCAGTCCCCTTTATCGAGACGCTTTGCGTGCATACCTTTCGCAGCCTCTCGGGACTGGGAACACCCGCCGATGCCGATGAGCCCACGCCCTTGACAGCGCGCGAGCGTGAACTCCTGGAGTGGAGCGCACAAGGCAAATCCACCGACGACATCGCTTGTATCCTCGGCGTCACCAGGAACACGGTCGAAAGTCATCAGCGCAACATCCGAGGAAAGCTCGACGCGATCAACGTCGCGCATGCCATCGTCAAGGCGCTGCGACGGCAGGAAATCCAGATTTAGCAATACCTGAATACCGTCATACGTACGACAAGCCCGTTTTACTACGACCCTGCGCCTGGAGGCGTCATGGTTCGTATGCATTTGGTCACTTGGGATAACAGGAAGCACTACAGGAAAGTTCTGGAGCGCTACTTTCGCATAAGGTACGACATTTACGTCAAGCAAAGGCGATGGCGCGCCGTCGGCCGGCCCATCAACATCGAGATCGACGCTTTCGACAACGAGCATGCAATCTATGTTCTGGCGCTTGACACCAACGGCAGGATCGTTGGCGGCTCCCGTCTCGTGCCGACGCTGCAGCCGCATCTTATGAGCGAGGTGTTCCCGGTTCTCGCCGGCGGCAGGCCTCCGAGAGCGGCCGAGATTTTCGAATGGACGCGCTTCTTCGTCGTTCCATCGCGTCGCACGCAAGGCGCCTCGTCACCGATCGCCGGCTTTGTTCTCTGCGGTCTGCTTGAGACCGCGCAAAGCCTGGGGATTCGACAGATCAGCGTGGTGTGCGAGACGTTCTGGCCAAAACGCCTGCGCGCCCTTGGCTGGACGCTGACCGAGCTCGGTGAAGTTCTCGAACATCCCGACGGCGACATCATCGCGCTGCTGATCGATGTCACACCCGAGGCTGTTGAACAGACACGCCGCGCTTACGGCATCAGCGGCGTCATACTCGCGGACAAGATCTAGGCTCATAACCAGGCATTTGCGGAAAGTCCGCGAGGCGTCGATCGTCAGGTATATTGTCATCGCGCCTATTTGCGCGGTAGTCAGCCTTATGATGCGTCGAACCCGGTTGATGGACTCATGAAGCCGCTGGTCCTGATCTCCTCGAAGGATCCGGATTTTTTCCTGGTTTTCGGGCACATACTTTCCGTAGCTGGCTTCGAAATACGGCTGATCACGGGAGACCGGGAAATCGCACGCGCCATCGAGGCGGCAGCCCCGCTTGCCGTGGTCATCGACTGCCATCCAGGCGACCGTGCAGTGGTCAAGCAGTGCGCCTGGCTGAAGACCACCGCCGCAACCAAAGGGACTCCGGTCGCAAGCCTGGTTGCCCCGCGTTCGGGCAAGCTGCATCTCGATTTGATCAAGGCTGGCGTCGACGAGGCATTTGCCCGGCCGTTCGCCCCCGAACAGCTCCTGGCCTGGTTGCATGGCAAGGCGGGCCTTGCGAAGCTATCGCGCGAAACGGACTCGGGTGAGTTGGTTCAGGGCGACTTCCGGCTGGAGCGACAGACCCATCGGACATTCTTCAAGCAAAGAGAAATCGTCATGCCACCGATCGAGTTCAAGCTTCTGCGCAGCCTCTTGGCGCAACCTGGCAAGGTCTTCAGCCGCGAGGAACTGGTCGCGACCGCATGGCCTGAACATGCCGCCGCAACCGACGTGCGGGGGGTCGACGTCCATATAGCCAGGCTGCGCAAAAGGCTTCGGGCATCCGTGGGAAGCGATGTGATCCGAACTGTCCGCTCAGCCGGCTACGCATTCGCCCCGGAGTGGTAACCTGCTCGGCGCTTCCGGCATCGGCGCGCGCGTGCGCGCCGATTGCCGGCACGCCGGGACCGCACGCATCGACGCTCAATGGCTCAGGATGGTATCCAGGAAAAGCCTGGCGCGGGGGTGAGCGGCGGCTGAGAAAAAGTCTTTGGAAGTGGCCTGCTCGACGATGCGGCCTTCGTCCATGAAAACGATTTCATCCGCGACTTCGCGTGCGAAACCCATTTCATGGGTCACGCAGACCATGGTCACGCCGCTTCCCGCCAGCGCGATCATGACGTCCAAGACTTCCTTGATCATTTCCGGGTCGAGCGCCGAGGTGGGTTCGTCGAACAGCATGATGCGCGGATTGAGGCAAAGCGCGCGCGCGATCGCCACCCTTTGTTGTTGACCGCCCGAGAGCTGGGCCGGGTAGGCCTGCGCCTTTTCGGGGATGCGCACCGCTGTCAGATGCTGCATGGCGATCTCTTTGGCCTCACGCGCCGGTTTCAAGAGAACCCTGCGCAGCGCCAGCGTGCAGTTGGCAAGCACGGTGAGGTGAGGGAACAGATTGAAGCTCTGAAACACCATGCCTGTCTGCCGGCGGGCCTTTGCAGCAGCGCGGGCATCCTTTCCCAGAGTTGCCGCTTCGAACTGGATCGTTCCCTTCTGGAAAGGCTCGAGACCGTTGATGCAGCGGATCAAGGTCGACTTGCCGGAGCCGGACGGTCCGCAAACGACGATGCGCGCGCCCGCTCCAACCGTCAGATCGATGTCTTTCAAAACCTGCAGGGAACCGAACCATTTGTTGAGGCCGTCGATCCGCACATGAGGGATGGATTGAACGGCCGGCACTGGATGTGGGGCTTGAGCGAGCATCAGCGACGTCCAGCTGCAAGCAGGCGCTGCTCGATGCGCTTCACGCCATAAGCAACGATCAGCGCCAGGGCGAGAAACAGAATGCCGGCCACGGTCAGCGGCTCTGCGTAGCGATAGGTTTCGGACGCGATATCGAAGGCGCGTCCGAGCATTTCGGGCACGGCCAGGATCGCGAGATAGGGCGTCGCCTTGAGGATCGAAACAACATAGTTGCCCAATGGGGCGGCGATGTTGCGCAACATCTGCGGCGCGATGACGAAAACGACCGTGTCGCGGCGTGTGAGCGACAACGCTCTGGCTGCTTCCTGCTGGCCCTTCGGGATCGCGTCGATGCCCGCTTTGAACACCTCCGCCAGATAACCGCTGTAATAGAGACTCAGCCCCAATACGCCGACCGTCATGGCGCCAAGCCGGACTCCGTAGAAGGGCAGCACGAAATACAGGAAATAGAGCCAGGCCAGAACCGGCGTCGAGCGGATGAAGTCGATCAGGAAGCGGACGGCGAGGCCAGGCGCACCGCCGCCGCGGCGGAGCATTTCGAAAGTGAAGCCGAGTGCGGAAGCCCCGATACAGCTCAAGACCGTTGCGAGCAGGGTGGTCCCGATCGCCCCGATGATCGTCGGGATGGTCGATAGTGCGAAGTCGAAGTTAAATCCCACGCGGCGTTCCTCTTTCAGGATTGACCCGCGCCTCGAGCCAGCGGCCGGCAAGCGCGATCGGATAACACACGACGAAGAAGGCCAGCAGCAGCGCCGAATAGATCGCGACCGGGTCGTATTCGGTCTGCGCGATCTCCTTGGCCCGGAAGGTCATGTCCGTCAGCGTGACCAGCGAGACGAGGGAAGTCGCCTTGACGAGCTGGATAAGGTTGTTGACGAAGGTGGGGCTCATGGCGACCAAAGCCTGCGGCAGTTCGATCAGAAACAGGATCGCCGGGCGCGAGAGGCCGAGCGCCATGCCCGCCTCGCGTTGGCCGGCCGGAAGAGATTGCAGCCCGGCGCGAACCGCCTGGCTGGCATAGCCGCCGGCGTTGAGGCCGAGAACCAATGCACTGACGGTCAGCGCCGATAGAGTGATCCCCATCACTGGCAGCACATAATAAAAAATGAAGAGCAGGACGACGACCGCTGAGCTGCGCCAGAATTCGATCACGGCGGTAACCAGAAAGCGGGTGATGCCGGTGGTCAGAAACTGCGCGACGCCGAAGACGAGCGCGAAGGGGACCGCAAAGACCAGGCCATAGGCGGTGACCTCAGCGGTGATGCCCAGCCCTTGTAGAATGCCCAGCCAGATGTCGAGCATGCTCACGGAGTCCCACCACTCTTCGCGGAAAGGGGAGGCGACGATGCCGGTATCGTCTCGGCGTGTCTGAGAAAGGCGGCCTTGCGCTCAGAAATCGCGCCCTCCGGACCGGACCTCATGGCAATCCTCCACGCCTTGAAAAGAACGATCGCCTGTAGGGGCAAGCCATCGATGGCTCTCTCATAAACCGCGTCGGAGTCAGATGTCAATAAACATGTACATATTATTTCCAAAGTTCATATAATAACGCTACGGCCGTCGACATCGCCGTTGGCCGGTCATTGCACGCTACGCTACGATGACGGCTGAAACCTGTTGAATCGGACCGCTCCAGGGCTCTTTTGATCGTCCCCGACCGGAGCGATGTTCGACGTGTTCCCGGTCCAAACGGGGACAGGATGGCTATGGCGCACAACGATACCGAAGGACGCGCGCGCAGCTCGCGTATGCTGCGCACCGCGCTCGGACCCGCCATCGCCCGGTTTCTCGACGACCCCGCGATCATCGAGGTCATGCTGAACCCGGATGGCCGCATCTGGGTGGATCGGCTTTCGGAAGGTTTGGCCGATACGGGGGAAATACTTGCGCCGGCCGCTGGTGAGCGGATTGTGCGCCTGGTCGCCCATCATGTCGGCGCCGAGGTCCATTCCCGTTCCCCGCGTGTCTCGGCCGAGTTGCCGCAGACCGGCGAGCGTTTCGAGGGCCTGCTGCCGCCTGTCGTCGCGGCACCCGCCTTCGCGATCCGCAAGCCCGCCGTGGCCGTGTTCACGCTCGATGACTATGTCGCGGCGGGCATTATGTCGGCCGGTCAGGCCGCGATCTTGCGCGCCGCGGTTGCCGGGCGCGCCAACATCCTTGTCGCCGGCGGCACGTCGACCGGCAAGACCACCCTCACCAACGCGCTGCTCGATGAGGTGGCGAAGGGAACGGACCGGGTTGTTATCATCGAGGACACCCGCGAACTGCAGTGCGCCGCGCCCAACCTTGTCGCCATGCGAACCAAGGACGGTGTCGCCACGCTCGCCGACCTGGTTCGCTCTTCGCTGCGCCTGCGGCCCGATCGCATTCCCATCGGCGAGGTGCGCGGCTCGGAAGCCCTGGATCTCTTGAAGGCATGGGGAACCGGGCACCCCGGCGGTATCGGCACCCTTCATGCGGGCTCCGGCATGGGCGCCCTTCGCCGCCTCGAGCAGCTTATCCAGGAAGCCGTCATCACTGTCCCGCGTGCGTTGATCGCCGACACGATCGGCCTCGTCGCCGTCCTCGCCGGACGTGGCGCCGCGCGACGTCTGATCGAACTCGTTCGGGTCGAGGGTCTCGGCACCGATGGCGATTATCGCATTGTTGAAGCCACGCCGATCAACCCGGGAGAAACTCCATGATCCGCCGCCTTGCACACCGCCACGGCCATCTGGCCGCAGCTGCCGCCGTCGCCCTTGCCGTCAATCTCCTGATCGCGTCGAGTGCCCGGGCGTCGGGCTCCTCAATGCCGTGGGAACAGCCACTCGAAAAGATCCTGCAGTCGGTCGAGGGGCCGGTCTCCAAGATCATGGCCGTTATCATCATCATCGTCACCGGCCTGACGCTGGCCTTCGGCGACAGTTCGGGCGGCTTCAGGCGGCTGATCCAGATTGTTTTTGGCCTTTCGATCGCCTTCGCGGCGTCGAGTTTCTTCCTGTCCTTCTTCTCGTTCGGTGGCGGAGCGCTGATCTGATGAAAAGCGCTTTCGAACAGCTTGATGCAGTGCCGGGATGGACGGTGCCCGTCCACCGGGCGCTGACCGAGCAGATCCTGCTCGGCGGCGCGCCGCGCGCAATCGCGATCCTGAATGGCACGCTGGCGGGCGCGGTCGGCCTTGGGCTGCGGCTGTGGCTGGCCGGCCTCCTCATCTGGGCAATCGGACATCTCGCCGCGGTATGGGCCGCAAGGCGCGATCCGCTGTTTTTCGAGGTTGGGCGCCGGCACCTGCGGCTCCCCGGACATCTGTCGGTTTGAGGGCGCCGCCATGATGAGCCTTGCCGAATACCGCCGGACCGCTGCCCGCCTTGCCGACTTCCTGCCCTGGGCAGCGCTCGTCGCGCCGGGCGTCGTGCTGAACAAGGATGGAAGTTTTCAGCGCACCGCGCGGTTTCGCGGGCCTGATCTCGATTCCGCTGTCGCGGCGGAACTGGTCGCTGTGGCATCGCGCATCAACAATGCCTTCCGTCGCCTCGGCTCGGGCTGGAGCATCTTCGTCGAAGCGCAGCGGCACGAGGCCGCTTCCTATCCCGAGAGCCAGTTCCCCAACGCGGCCTCCGGCCTCGTCGATGCCGAGCGCAAAGCCGACTTCGACGAGGCGGGGGTTCATTTCGTATCGAGCTACTTTCTCACATTGCTGTTCCTGCCGCCGCCGCAAGACGTCACCCGCGCCGAGGGGTGGCTTTATGAGGGGCGCGACCAGTCGGGCGCGGATCCTGGCGAGATCGTGCGCGCTTTTGTTGATCGCACAGAGCGCGTGCTGTCCCTGCTCGACGGGTTCATGCCGGAATGCCGCTGGCTCGATGACGGCGAGACGCTGACCTACCTGCATTCGACCGTCTCGACAAAGCGGCATCCGGTGCGCGTCCCCGAAACGCCGATCTATCTCGATGCGCTGCTGGCCGACCAGCCGCTCGCCGGCGGGCTCGAACCGCGGCTTGGCGACAAGCATCTTCGCGTGCTTTCGATTGTCGGATTCCCGACCGCGACGACACCCGGCCTGCTCGACGACCTCAACAGGCTGGCCTTCCCCTACCGCTGGTCGACCCGCGCCATCCTTCTCGACAAGGTCGACGCTGTCCGCCTGTTGACCAGGATACGGCGGCAATGGTTTGCCAAGCGCAAGAGCATCGCCTCGATCCTGAAGGAGGTGATGACCAACGAAGCGTCAGCTCTCCTCGACACCGACGCCGCCAACAAGGCGGCGGACGCCGACGCCGCGTTGCAGGAGCTTGGCGCCGATGTGGCGGGCATGGCTTATGTCACCGCGACCGTCGCCATCTGGGATGCCGACCCGCGCGTCGCCGACGAGAAATTGCGGCTTGTAGAGAAGGTCATCCAGGGCCGCGACTTCACGGCGATTGTCGAGACCGTCAACGCCATCGACGCCTGGCTCGGCTCGTTGCCCGGGCACGCCTACGCCAATGTCCGCCAGCCTCCCATCTCAACGCTCAATCTCGCCCACATGATGCCCCTTTCTGCCGTGTGGGCGGGGCCGGAACGGGACGAGCATCTGGTCAGTCCTCCCTTGCTTTACGGCAAGACCGAAGGCTCGACCCCGTTCCGGTTGGTCCTTCATGTGGGCGATGTCGGTCATACGCTGGTCGTCGGCCCCACTGGCGCCGGCAAGTCGGTGCTGCTCGCGCTGATGGCGCTGCAGTTCTGCCGCTACCGCAACGCCCAGATCTTCGCCTTCGACTTCGGCGGCTCTATCCGCGCCGCGGCGCTCGCCATGGGTGGCGACTGGCACGATCTCGGGGGGCACCTTACCGAAGGCGTGGACGCCTCCGTCTCGCTGCAGCCGCTCGCCCGGGTTCACGACACCTACGAGCGCGCCTGGGCGACTGACTGGATCGTCTCGCTCCTGACGCGTGAGGGTATCCAGATCACCCCCGATGCAAAGGAGCATATCTGGGCGGCGTTGACGTCGCTTTCCTCGGCTCCCGTCGAGGAGCGCACCATCACCGGGCTCAGCGTCCTTCTGCAAGCCAGTGACTTGAAGCAGGCATTGCGCCCGTACTGTGTCGGAGGCGCGCACGGCCGGTTGCTCGACGCCGAGTCCGAACACCTCGGCCAGGCATCCGTGCAGGCGTTCGAGATCGAGGGTCTGGTTGGCACGCAGGCCGCGCCGGCGGTGCTGTCCTATCTGTTTCATCGCATCGGCGACCGGCTCGACGGGCGGCCAACGCTGCTCATCATCGACGAAGGCTGGCTTGCCCTTGACGACGAGGGGTTTGCCGGGCAGTTGCGCGAGTGGTTGAAGACGCTGCGCAAGAAGAACGCCAGCGTCGTCTTCGCCACCCAGTCGCTTGCCGATATCGATAATTCGGCGATCGCGCCGGCGATCATCGAAAGCTGTCCAACCCGGTTGCTGTTGCCCAACGAGCGCGCGATTGAGCCGCAAATCACCGCCATCTATCGACGCTTCGGCCTGAACGACCGCCAGATCGAAATCCTGGCGCGAGCAATACCCAAGCGCGATTACTACTGCCAGTCCCGTCGCGGCAACCGTCTCTTCGAGCTCGGCCTTTCCGAGGTCGGGCTGGCACTTTGCGCGGCGTCCGCGAAGAGCGATCAGGCGCTGATCGGCAACATCATCGCCGCGCATGGCCGCGACGGCTTCCTGGCGGCCTGGCTGCGTGCCCGCGGCGTCGGCTGGGCTGCCGACCTTATTCCTGACCTGACCCCTGCCGAAGTTGAAAAGGATCCTCAATCATGACTGTTCATCAAAACCGCCCGCGCGCCATTTTTCTGGCCGCGGCGATGCTCACCGCGCCGGTCGCTCTCTCGCCGATGATGACTGTGCCGGCTCATGCCTTCATCGTGTTTGATCCATCGAACTATTCGCAGAATGTTCTGACGGCCGCGCGTTCGCTGCAGCAGATCACAAACCAGATCACCTCGCTTCAGAACCAGGCCGAGATGCTGATCAACCAGGCGCGCAACCTGGCCAGCCTGCCCTTGTCCTCGCTGCAGCAACTGCAACAGTCGGTACAGCGCACGCAACAGCTTCTCGGCCAGGCACAAAACATCGCCTTCGACGTCCAGCAGGTCGACAAGGCCTTTCAGCAGCAATACGGCAGCGTCTCGCTCTCTGCATCCGACCAAGATCTCGTCACCGATGCCCGCGCGCGCTGGCAAAACACGGTGGGCGGCCTTCAGGACGCCATGCGCGTCCAGGCCGGTGTGGTTGGAAATATAGAGACCGGCCGCGCACAGATGTCGGCGCTGGTAGACGCCAGCCAGTCGGCGACAGGAGCGCTGCAGGCGACGCAAGCCGGCAATCAGCTTCTTGCGCTGCAGGGCCAGCAGCTCGCGGACCTCACCGCTGTGGTCGCCGCCAACGGCCGCGCCCAGGCTCTGAGCGAGGCCGAACGCGCTGCCGCGGTCGATCAGGGCCGTGAGCAACGCCGCCGCTTCCTGGCGCCAGGCTCCGGCTACCAGGCCGGCTCGGTCCAGATGTTCAACCGCTGAGGTCGACGTCCATGGACGGCAAAACGCTCGCTCGTACGGCGGCTGTCATTCTTGTTGCGGCCGCCGTCACGGCGGCTGCGCTCGGTATGAGCCGGAAGCAGGACAAGCCGGCGGGTGAGGGCGTGCACACAACCGCAGGCTTGATGCCGAACCCGGTGCGCGACGGTCTGCGCCACTGCCAGGCGCTCGGCGAGGCTGCTCTGCGCGACGATGGATGTGCGCGACTGTGGGCCCAGCAGCGCGATCGCTTCCTTGGTCTGGGAGAGCCGTCGGAGCGTTCGGCAGGCGGGCCGGCCTTCTCGCGATCGCCAGATGCTCCTCCGCGCGTGGGCCCGTAGACATGGGCAACACCGGCGTCATCGACCAATTCCTGGCCACCTTCACCCGTTACATCGACAGCGGCTTCGGGCTGCTCGGCGGCGAGGTCGCCTTCGTTGCCACAACGCTGATCGTCATTGATGTGACGCTTGCCGCGCTGTTCTGGAGCTGGGGCGCTGATGACGACATTCTTGCGCGGCTCGTCAAGAAGACGCTCTTCGTCGGTGTCTTCGCCTACCTGATCTCCAACTGGAACGGTCTCGCCCAAATCGTATTTGAGAGTTTCGCCGGTCTTGGTCTCAAGGCGAGTGGAACCGGCTTTTCGGCACAGGACCTGCTGCATCCCGGCAAGGTGGCGCAAACCGGCCTCGATGCGGGACGGCCATTGCTCGAGGCGATCTCCGGTTTGATGGGCTACGTCTCCTTCTTTGAGAATTTCATCCAGATCGCTTGCCTGCTCTTTGCCTGGGCACTTGTCCTGCTCGCCTTCTTCATCCTGGCGGTGCAGCTCTTTGTGACGCTGATCGAGTTCAAGCTGGCGACGCTGGCCGGCTTCGTGCTGATCCCTTTCGGTCTCTTCGGCAAGACTGCCTTTATGGCCGAGCGCGTGCTCGGCAGCGTCATCTCGTCCGGGATCAAGGTTCTGGTGCTTGCCGTCGTCATCGGCATAGGATCGACGCTCTTCGGCGAATTCACCCAAGGTTTCGGCGGCGAGAGCCCTACGATCGACCAGGCCATGGCGATCGTGCTGGCGGCGCTGTCGCTGCTCGGGCTCGGCATATTCGGTCCTGGCATTGCCAACGGCATCGTCTCAGGCGGGCCACAGCTTGGCGCTGGTGCGGCCGTCGCCACTGGTCTTGCCGCGGGCGGCATGGCGGCCGCTGGCTTGGGCGCAGCAGGCCTGGCAGCGCGAGGTGGGACAACCGCATTCTCGGGAGCGGCATCAGCCACGCGTGCCGGTACCGCATTCGCTGGCGGCGCTTCCGCCGCCTATGCGCTTGGCGCCGCCGGCCAAACTGGCGCGGCAGGCATCGCCTCGGGCGTGGGCGGCATTGCGCGCGCTGGCGCTGCGGCAGCAGCATCCCCCCTGAGGCGCGCCGCCGCAAACACCGGTCGATCGCTTAAGTCAGACTTCGCCTCCGGCGCCAGTTCGGCGGTCGAAATCACCGGCGGGTCATCGACCATGGGAACGATGGGCGGCGCCGCGGCTCCTGCGTCCGGCGCGGGCAAGCCATCCGGAACTCACGGACAGCCCGAATGGGCCAGACGTTTGCATCGCTCTCAACGCCTCGCCCGCGGCGCCCAGACCGCTGCTCACGCGGTGCGCGCCGGCGACAGCCATGGCGCGGGCGCTTCGATTTCTCTTAGTGAAGGCGAATGATCCATGAAACTTTTTAGGCGCCCCGCCACCCACTACGGCAAGACCCCTCGACCTGAAACCCCTTATCAGAAAGCAGAACAGATCTGGGACGAGCGCATCGGCTCGGCTCGCGTGCAGGCACGGAACTGGCGCGCGATGGCATTCGGGTCGCTCCTCTTGTCGGCAGGCCTCGCCACGTCCCTGGTCTGGCAACTCGGCCGCGGCACTGTCGTGCCTTGGGTGGTGCAAGTCGATGCGTTGGGCCAGGCGCAAGCGACCGCGCCCGCGATCGCCGACTATAAGCCGACCGATCCACAGATCGCGTGGCATCTCGCCCGCTTTGTCGAACAAGTGCGCTCCATCCCAGCCGATCCCATCATCCTGCGCCAGGATTGGCTGCGCGCCTACGATTGGACCACCGACCAGGGCGCTGCGGCGCTCAACGACTATGCGCGCGCCAACGACCCTTTCTCCAGGATCGGCAAGCAGCAGGTCGCGGTCGAGGTCTCGTCGGTCATCCGGGCCTCGCCGAGCTCCTTTCGTGTCGCCTGGGTCGAGCGTCGCTATGAAAACGGCCAGCTTTCGAGCACCGAGCGCTGGACTGCGATCCTGACAATCGTGACGCAGATGCCAAATGACGCCGAACGTCTCCGCGCCAATCCCCTCGGGATCTACGTCAACGCCATCGACTGGTCGCGGGAGATGAGCCAATGACCACGACATTACGTGTTGTTGCCGGTACGATTGCCACAAGAAGCCTGTTATCGGCCGCGCTGGTCTCGGGGGCGGCACTGCTTGCGAGTTGCGCCACGCCTTTGAAGAAGCCGCCGAAGATCACCTACGATGCCTATGTCGCGCCGTTGCCGCCGGCACCAGTCGCCGCGACGGAGCAAAGGCCGAAACCTCTGCGCGTGCCGCCAGGCTGGGCACCCGCGCAAGGCGGCGCTATCGGCGAAACGCCGGCCGCGCGCGTCGAGAACGCAAACGCTGCCGCGCGCGTGGAGCCGCGCCGGGAAGGCTACTACAATGCCATTCAGGTCTATCCATGGAGCGAGGGAGCCCTCTACCAGGTCTACGCCGCGCCTGGCCAGATAACGGACATCGCGCTCGAGCCGGGCGAGAGCCTGACCGGAGACGGTCCGATCGCCGCCGGCGATACCGCGCGCTGGATCATCGGCGATACCGAAAGCGGCTCCGGCATTGCCCGGCGCGTCCACGTTCTGGTGAAACCCTCGCGGGCCGACATCACGACCAACCTCGTCATTGCCACGGACCGGCGCAGCTACATGCTTGAGCTGCGGGCAGGGGCGAAGCCCTACATGCCTGCCGTTGCGTGGTCGTATCCGTCTGCGAAAGCGGGGCTTATGCAGAGCATCGCCACAACGCCGGTCATTCCGGACGCTGCAGCACGCAACTATCGCTACGGCCTTGCCGGCGACAGCCCACCCTGGAAGCCGGTGAGCGCCTATGACGACGGCCGCAGAGTTTACGTCGAGTTTCCGCGCGGCATCGTGCAGGGCGAGATGCCGCCGATTTTCGTCATCGGTCCGGACGGCGAAGCTGAAATCGCCAACAGCCGCGTCTATCAAAACGTCTTGATCGTCGACCGCCTGTTTGGTGCTGCCGAACTGCGTCTTGGCGCGGGCAAGCGGCAGCAGACGGTAAGGATCGTTCGTACCGACGGCGGAAGAACGGAAAGGTTATGGCGCAGGCTGGGCGACCGCGCCGCATCGACGGCGCCGAACTCAACCCGCGGAGGAGCGGTGCAGCCATGAACGAGAAGGACATCGCCGTCGAACCCATGCGGCTTCGCCCCGACCCGCCGCGCGTGACACGTCTGTCGCGCAAGATGCTCGCAGGCATCGGCTTCTTCGCCTCGCTCGGTGTCGGGGGCGCACTGATTTACGCTCTGCAGGACGCGAATATAATCAAGCAGGGTGCGGAGCTCTACCCTACCTCCAATCGGCCACCCGCCGACGGACTGGCACGCCTGCCGCACGACTATACCGGTCCGGTCCTCGGGCCGCCGCTGCCTGGCGATCTTGGCCGGCCGATCCTCGATGCCCAAAACAAGGGAGAGGTCGTCGTGCCACCCTCGATAGCGAGCCCCGCCGTTGACGAAGCCGAGCAACGCCGGCGGGCCGAGGAGGAGGCGGCAAGAACCTCGCGCGTCTTCTTCCAGACAGGGCAGGAGAATACGAGGACGGCCGAAACGACCAACCCTGCCGTAAACGACCTTGCCGATCAGGTTGGTCAGCCAAATGCGCAGGACCGGCAGCTTTCCTTCCTGTCGGCCGCCGCAGATCGGCGTACCGTGGCCCCGGATGAAGTGATCCCTCCCGCGTCGCCTTACGTGCTTCAGGCCGGTGCCGTGATTGCTGCCGCGCTGATTACCGGTATCCGGTCGGACCTACCCGGCCAGATCACCGCCCAGGTGACCGAAAATATCTATGACAGTCCCACCGGCCGCGCGCTGCTCATCCCGCAAGGCACCCGTGTTGTCGGGCAGTACGACAACGCAATTGGTTCAGGTCAGCGCCGCGTGCTGCTCGTCTGGAACCGGCTGATCTTTCCCAACGGACGTTCGATCGTTCTCGAGCGTCAGCCCGGCACGGATGCTCAGGGCTATGCCGGCCTGGAGGATGGCGTCGAATATCACTGGGGCGAGTTGTTCAAGGCTGCGGCGCTGTCGACTGTCTTGAGTGTTGGCGCGCAGGCCGGTTCGTCCGGCCACGACAGCGACATCGTGCGCGCTTTGCGCGACGGTGCATCCGATAGCGTCAGCCAGGTAGGCCAGCAGATCGTTCAACGCCAGCTCGCTATCGCGCCGACGCTTACGATCCGACCTGGATTTCCCGTCCGCGTGCTCGTTACCCGCGACCTTGTTCTCGAACCATACAGAGGTTGAGATGGCCAAGCTGAAGCTCGCGACGATCACCGACGACAAGCCGGTCAAGATTACAGTTGAGCTGCCAGCGCCGCTGCATAGCGACCTGGTCAGCTACGCGGAGATCCTAGCCAGAGAGACGGGGCAATCATCCGTAGATCCGTTGCGCTTGGTCGTCCCGATGCTTGCGCGGTTCATCGCGACGGATCGGGGCTTTGCGAAGGCCAAGAAGGGAAAGCTCTAGAAGAACCATAGAATTTCGTTCTGGGCCGGCGCACTCGGCGCGATCTCAAAACGACAGCAATTGCCTCGATAAGCGCAACGACATGCGTGCCTTGTCTCCGAGGATAAAGGCTTTTTATCGCGGCAGTTCTGTTCCAAGTGCGTATGAGATTACTGGACCCAGTCAACCCAAGCTTCCGGGCGACATGAGACCCAATGCGACCGCCAACACCCGACAGACCGCGCTCGATGCCGCAGCTATGCCCGAACTCAAAGCGCCGTACCACGTCAGCGATTGTCGTCTTGACGAAGACCCGGCCGCCCATAAGATCACCGGCCTATCGTTGCGGAAGACCAGAATGGGAACGCGTCGGGAACGGGTCGAGAAATGCCACCGCAATCCATGGCCTGACCATTACGCGTTAGGGAAGTGGGAGCTGCTTTAGGATGTCACAGGCCGACGAAAAGCAGATAAAGGCTGCCGTTGAACGCTACGTCCTGGCCATGTCCACTTCTGACGAGCAGGGACTGACAGCAGCATTTCATCACGCGGCCTCGATTATCGGCAACTATCAGGGGGCGACGGAATGGCTTTCCGTCGACGCATACGTCGCCGAGGTGCTCGGCGCGGCTCTTGCCCCCAACGATAAGCCAAGTTGGGCGATTGGTTCGATCGACCTCACCGATGATGCAGCCACCGTCAAGGTACAGACCGAGTTCGGGAGCTTGCGGTTCACGGACTATCTTTCCGTTCTCAAGATCACCGGAAAGTGGAAGATCGTCAGTAAGCCCTACCACCTTCATCAAAAGCGGTCACCAGCTGGCCCATTTGGCACGGGACGTCCGGCGGTGCCGCGCGGCTAACTATTGCCTTCGCGCGGGCGGAGCGTGGCGGCGACCGATGATGTCGATAAGGCTCTTGTGGACCTCGTGCCAGCTTTCTGAAATCTCTTTGTCGCTGATCCCCTCTGCCTCGGCGCGGGCATGGCGGATCACGATTTGGAAGCTTCGAAGTAAATTCTCCCCAAAAATCGGTGGCTTACGGCTTTCCCTGCCGCGGGCTGTATCGGGGTGCGACGGGTGATCGAAATCAGATGTAGCGAGTTATCCTGCGACGGCGTTGTTGAGGGCAAGACATAGGCCTCCCTACGCCGCAATGCAGCGTCGATTCCGCGCCTCTGAAATTTTTTGACGAATCTGCTGAACGCCGGAGTATCGGCAACCGCCGACCACTGGAAGGATATTTGCCTCCAGATACGGCAATACTGGCATGCGATCAGCATGACTGAAATGGGGCCGACGGCAGAATGACTGCTTCTGGCATTCGATGAACGATAGGCAGACGCCCGGCGGTACCCACATAGGGCTGAACCGTTGGACACGAGGGCTCATTCGATCGACCTTCAGAACGTAACGGCTATGTGATTTGAAGTGCCTGTCCGCTGCTCTAGCTAAGCCAAATAACCTGTTCGCGGATGTGCGCAGTTCTCGGCTCAACCTGGGGTCAGATTTGACATGTTGTGGCGCTCAACTCTGTATCTGTTGATGTTGCTCGCCACACTCGCGGCTGTCCACTTGTCAGTGTCGATCGCTTTGCTGCTAATGGGGCCTGACTGGTACACGCGCCTCTAACCATGTGTCTATCAGTAGCGGCACCCTGCGAGAGGG
Source organism: Mesorhizobium sp. 113-3-9 (assembly GCF_016756515.1). Classification (NCBI taxonomy): domain Bacteria; kingdom Pseudomonadati; phylum Pseudomonadota; class Alphaproteobacteria; order Hyphomicrobiales; family Phyllobacteriaceae; genus Mesorhizobium; species Mesorhizobium sp. 113-3-9. The sequence continues at coordinate 2,895,127 of NZ_AP023246.1, forward strand.
TCGGATTGCACATTCGCGCGTCGTGAAGCCCTGAACTCTGCGGAATCTGCAAATGCTCGCAGATCATCATAATGCCGTATCCACCGCCCCCCACGACACTCATCCAAATCTCGACTGGCCGGCGCCTTCGTCAGGAGAAGGATATTGGAGGCGTCCATTTCCAATTCAAGAGAGCGGGCGGGCCAAGCTGCCCGCCCTTCGCGGTTATCGTTAGCGCCTATTTCAATGATGTCGCGGTCTCTCCCATGAACTGCACAACAGGCCGACTGCCTGGGCTGGCGCAAGAGGCGTTCAGGAACGCCTCCACGACCCGCAATCGGCCTGTCACTTGAGTATTTTTTCCCAGTGACAGAGGCGACGAAGACCAATGGCGATATCGCCCAAGCGAAAAGCCGCCGCTAACGCATAGCTGTATAGTCTGCTACCGCGAAAGATCGGCAGGGCGTAGAATCTGTGGGCGCGATTTGCGATGCCACGAGCAGTGCCGAAAATGCTTTCCGACGGGTCTTGACGACGAAAATCGGCTTCCACATATATTTTCCCGGTCGCTCCCAATTTTAAGCGACCATTCCTCAACCGTCTGAAATCGTTCAAAGAATTGGAGGTTAAGATGAGCGATAGGACATTCGACAGCCCTGTGTTCGTGAGAGTGGCAGAAGGTCTCATCCAAGAAATATCATGTCTGGAGGACGCATTCGACTTTCTGGACGAATGGCCTCGAAACCGGCGCGGCGTGATCTATGAAACTGCCAAGCGAGCCTGTCAACGAGCCTTCGACGGGCAGATTCCGTCGACAATTGCGCGCGACGCATTGGCTGGGTTCGCCCGTTCAGCAAAAATTCTTGAGGATGTCTCTACAACGGTGCCCTGGATGGTCGGCGCGAAGGCCGGTCACACCGGCGAAGTGGCCACCTGATCGCTACGAGAGGAGGAAAACGATGCTTTCCCAACCTTTCGAAAAGCCAGTCCGCGTATGGGTCGGGCTTGGCTTCCCTCGACAGTTGAATTCTGTGGTGGATGCCTACCAGTTCGTCATGGACTGGTGTGGGAATAGTCCGGAACAGAAGGCTGCGATCCGCGCCTGCAAAGCTGCATTGGCTGGTGAGATCGACGCCGAGACTGCGCGAGGCATTTTAGTTCAGTTCGCCAGGAGGAAGGACATCCTGGTCGAAGACGGAATGATGCCGATGCCGGCACCCACCGGATGGCCATCGCATGTTTGATCTCTAAGCGCCTCTGGGGCGGCGGTCATGTGCTGCCGCCCACACTGCGCCGGCGAATGATCGGCGTACTGAGGACAGGTCGATTGTCGCCGGCAGCTTTGGTGTGCAACGGCCCGGATGAATGCACGGATCCAACGTTGTGAAAATAGTTGAGGCGGAAAATGCCATCTTACGCCGAGACGTTGGTCAGTCGGTTGACGAACCCCAAACCGGTCGCGCTCACCCCCTCGATCAATATGTGCTCATCGACCTTCGTAGGATAGGACAGAACACCGATTGCATTGAAAGCTACTCATCGCCCTGATCTTGAGGTTCGCCAGACCATACGAGAGAATACGAAGGAAACGGATTGGCGAACCAGCCGCCAACGTACTGATTTCCTGTAGAAAACGGCGACCCTCCGGGCCCACCATAACCATTGATTTTATTGGCAAAAATGTGGCTTTGCCCACGGCTTGCTCCACACCTTGCCCACGGGCGGGGCGAACTGCCTGAAAATGATCAAAGGCGCCTCTCTTAGCCATTCCGCGATTCCTTTATCACCTTACGATCCGCAAACTCGTCCGCCGCTTCATCTGATCGCGCTTTTCCTCACGCAGGTTGACGGCTCTCGCGATATCGACGGCGATCCGCTTCTTGTTAGCGTCGCGCACGTAGTCGTCGGTCACCGTCATTGAGGAATGACCCATGGCGTCCATGATGGCGCGCGCTTGGATGTTGCATTCTGCCGATAAGTTCCGAAGGTGCGGCGTAGCCCATGCAGCATATATCCTTCGGCGATATCCGCTTGCCGCGTCCAGTGTTGCATCATGCCTGTCAGGCTTATTTCCGAGAACGGCTTCCCATACGCGGTCTTGAGGACAGTGCCACCCTTCGACCGGTCAAGCGGTTCCTAAGTTGTCGCCAACTTGTCAACGACCGGTATGAACATCTCCCTTCCGCCATGGCGATTTCGGTTCTTCCAATTCGAGCGAGCCGTCGAACAATTCGATCTCCTCCGTGACGAGATCATCCCACTCAAGGTTGGCGATGTCGCCGCGGCGATTGCCGAGCCAGAAGCCAAGGGCATAGCAGGTCCGAGCGGGCGTACCGATTGTATGCCGTTCCTCGTACTTCTCTTTGCTCCGGTGCCTCGCGATGAAAGAGAACCTCATGTCACTTGCCTCGCGAAGTAGGCTGGGGCCTTTTCCATCGCGACAGGGGCCTTTGCTAGCCGGAGACCCGAAGCTACAACAGCGACCGCAGGAAGGGTCCTGCCCGAAGAATCGAAGGGTCGCATGGCGCGGAGCAAACCGGCAACTTTGAAGGATGTGGCGGCACTTGCGCATGTATCGCGCGCAACCGCGGCCCGCGCCCTGAACAGCTATGGCTATGTTGGCGACGAGACTGCCAAGAAGGTGCAGGCGGCGGCGGGAAAGCTCGGCTATCGAGGCAATCGCCTGGCGCAGGCATTGCGCAATGGGCAGCTGCCGATTGTCGGCTGCATTCTCGGCGACATCCAGAACCCGTTCTTCGCGCGCATAGCCCATGACATCGAAGTGCTTGCCCGCGAATGGGGGCATAATCTCGTCATCGGCAGCAGCGAGGAGGAACTGGATCAAGAGATCTCGCTCTTGGCGAGTCTCCAGTCGCTTTCTATCCGAGGCTTCATCGTTGCACCGACATCAGCCGAGAACAATGCGCATCTGCAAGGCCTGATCGCGGAAAACGTGCCACTGATCCTGATCGACCGTGTCGCCGAGGGCGTCGACTGCGACAGTGTCGTGGTCGACAATGAGGGAGGAGCGCGCAAAGCGGTCGAATATCTGATCGCCATGGGCCACCGCCGTATTGGGCTGCTGCAGGACGACATGCGCATCTTCACCTCCCGCGAGCGCATGACCGGCTACCAGACGGCGCTTGCGGCCGGCGGCATCGGGTCCGACGAACGGATGATCGCGGTCTCGCAATCGACGGTCGAGCATGCTGTCGACGCAACGATACGTTTGTTCAGCCAGAAGACTCCACCGACGGCGCTTTTCACGGTCGACAGCCTCATGACGCAGGGCGCGCTTCTTGCCTTTCGTTCGATGGGGATTTCCATTCCCCATGACGTTTCGCTGATCGGATTCGACGATTTCAACCTGGCGACATTCACCGATCCGCAGATCACCGTCGTCTCGCAGCCGGTCTCGGAAATAGGACGCGCGGCGGCCCGGCTCCTGTTCGATCGGCTTGCCGGGAAAACTGATCCACCGCGAAAAGTCCGGTTCGAAACCAAGCTGATCATTCGTGGTTCGGTCAGTCGGCGCGGCGGCTGAACCTCGAAAACGCCTGTCCTATTTTTTTGAAAGCCTACTTGCCAATATGGAATTCTCGTGCGCTAAATGTGTGTGAGATCGATCTCACACACATTCTCAAGGTCATAGTCTCAAGATCATTGAGTGAGGACGCCCGCGTGGTTCGGGGGCAAGTGCGGAACGCAAAACGGGAAGTTTCAAATGCTCAATTTCGATAGGGATCGCTTTGTGAAGATCCAAAGCGGCGCGGTTGCAATCGCCAAGGACATGCGTGTCCTGATGCGCGATCTGCTGGACGGCGGTCTGGAACGCATCTTCTTCATGGGAACCGGCGGTGTGCAGTTTCTGACCCAGCCGGCCATCGAGCTTGCGCGCAACACGACGCTCTTTCCGGTTTCCGCGGCCTATTCCGCGCAGGTCGTGCTGGAGCCGCCGGCGGGCCTCGACGGGAAGGCGCTGGTCGTTCTGCCCTCACTGTCCGGCACCACCAAGGAAAGCGTGCAGCTTCTCGCCTTCCTGAAGGAGCGCGGCGTCAAGACGTTGTCGCTCACCGGCCACAAGGATACCCCGCTCGGCCGCGACGCCGACTACAACTTCACCAACTTTGCCGAGGACGACACCTCTTCGGAATCCTTCTACCTCCAGACCCTTCTCATCGTGCTGGCCCTCTTGGCCGAGCGCGGCGAATTTGCCGATTTCGACGCGACCGTGGCCGAGCTGGCGCTGCTGCCGAAGCTGCTGGTTTCGGTGAAGGAAGGCTACGAGGCCGAAGCCGCCGCCCTCGCAAGGGAGATCAAGGACGAAACCTACCATATCTTCACCGGCGCCGGCTCCGTCTGGCCGGAAGCGCACTATTACGGCATGTGCATCCTCGAGGAGATGCAGTGGATCCGCACCCGCCCGGTGCAGGCATCCGACTTCTTCCACGGCACGCTCGAACTGGTGGAGCCGGGCGTCAGCCTGTTCATCTTCAAGGGCGAGGACGCGTTCCGTCCGCTGACCGACCGGGTGGAGAACTTCGCCAAGCGCTACACAAACAAGGTGCGCGTCCTCGATGCGGCTTCCGCCACCCTGCCGGGTATCTCGGCCAAAACGCGCGGCCTCATCTCGCCGATCGTCCTCGCAACCATGCTGGAGCGCCTCAGCGCGCATCTGGAGGTGCTGCGCGACCATCCGCTGACCACGCGCCGCTATTACAAGCGCGTCGAATATTGAGCTTTGCGGTCCGGCGTCGCCGCCGGACCGCACGCCTGCCTGCATGCCTTACGAGACAAAACAACAGAGAGGAACTGCGAAATGAAAGCCAATATTTTCTTGAGCACGCCCAGCCTCGCGGCCATCGTTGCCGCCGCCTTCGTCATCGGCGGCGTCAGTGCCGCATCCGCTGCCGACGCGGTCGTTGCCGATCCCAATGCGAAGGTCGACTACTCGGGCACGGTCAGCGTCCTGACGAAATTCGGCCTGCAGCAGCTTTCTCCCTTTTTCGTCGACGCCGCCAAGAAATATGAAGCGCTTCATCCCGGGGTGAAGGTCGAGCTTATCCAGGAGAGCGACGACAGCGTAAAGGGCAAGACCAAGGCGCTGGTCGCCTCCAATTCGCTGCCGGACGTCTACTTCACCTGGACAGGCAGCTGGGGCGAGAACTTCGTGCGCGGCAACCGCGCCGTCGATCTGACCCCCGTCATCGGGCCGAACACGGAATGGGGCAAGACGCTCGCGACCGCTGCCGTCTCCGCCTTCCAGTACAATGGCAAGCTCTACGGCATTCCGCTTTATCTGGACGCCAAGTTCATGGGCTACAACAAGAGCCTGTTCCAAAAGGCCGGCATTGCCGAGCCCAAGACCTTCGACGACATGCTGAGTGCCTGCGCGGCCCTCAAGAAGGCCGGCGTCACGCCGATCTCCTTCGGCAATAAGGAAGGTTGGCCGGGCGTCCATTATGCGGGGCAACTCCTTGCCTATAATGTGCCCCAGGCGACCCTCGAGAAGGACTTCGTTCCGGCCACCGCCGAATATACCGATCCGGGCTATGTCGAGAGCCTGAAGCAGTACAAACAGCTGATCGACGAGTGCTCGGACGGATCGGGCACGAACGGTTCCTCGTATGCCTCGGCCTTGCAGCAGTTCAGCAACGGCAAGTCCGCGATGTACTATCAGGAGATCATCGAGTTCGATCAGTCGACGGCCGACGGCGCGCTCAAGCGCGAGGATTTCGGTTTCTTCAAGCTGCCGGTCCCGAAGGACGCCAAGGGCGACGTAAAAGCCATCGAAGGCGCGCCGGAGGGCTACATGATCAACGCGGCCTCGAAGAACGTCCCTCTCGCGATCGATTTCATGCGCTTCGTCACCTCGGCCGAAAACGGTAAGGTCCTGTCGGCAACGCCTTACGGCCAGCCGAGCGCAACGGTCGGCGGCTATTCGGCGGAGACCATGAACCCGACCGTTGTCGACGGCCTGAAGGTGATCGCGGATTCCTCCTATCTCATGCCCTGGCTCGATACCGCGAACCCGCCGCGCGTGGCGGCTGCCTGGCTGTCCGGCCTGCAGGCGCTGATCGGCGGCTCGATGACTCCGGAACAGGTCATGGAACGGGTGAAGGAAGCGGCAGCTCCGTCGAAGTAGGATTTGGCCAGCGATGACCGCCATGCAGCCTGGGCACAAGGGTGAAGCCGTCAAAATCGGCATTGCCGGGCCGAGCCGGTCCGAGAGGGACTGGCTCGGCCCTCTGGCCGCCGTTTGGTCGTTCCGCTGGATCCTCGCCGCCTTCGTGCTGATCCTCTGGTTCGTCTACTATCCCATCATCGACAACTTTGTCGTCAGCACGAAGAACCAGGACATCTTCACCGGCGAAACCGCTTTCGTCGGACTGGAAAACTATCGCCGCCTGCAAGCCGATCCGGTGGTCTGGATCTCGATCGTCAACAACACGCTCTATGCCGTCATCTCGGTCGTCTTCCAGGTCTTCGGCGCCTTCGTGCTGGCGGCGTTGATCGAAGGGCTCGCCGAGGAGAGATGGCGGCGCTTCTGGCGCGCCGTCTATTTCGTGCCGTCGGCCATCTCGATCACCGTGACCGGCCTTCTCTTCTACTTCATCTATCAGCCCGACATAGGCCTTCTGGATTCGGCGCTGACGCAGGTCGGCCTTGCAGGATGGTCGCGTGCCTGGCTCGGCGAGGAAGGGACGGCCATCTATGCCATCATAGCCATGAGCCAATGGCAGGGCTTCGGCTATTCGACGCTGCTGTTCGCCATCGCCATCCAGAAGATCCCGCGCGACCTCTACGACGCGGCGACCATCGACGGGGCGGGAACCTGGCGACGCCTGTGGAGCATCACCTTTCCCCTGACCCGGGAGATGACGGGCCTGATGGTGATCATCACCATCACCGGCGCGTTCCAGGTCTTCAACGAGGTCATGGTGATGACCGGTGGCGGGCCCAACAACAGCAGCCAGGTGCTCGGCACATGGCTCTATCAGCAGGGTTTCATCGAGAACGACTTCGGCTACGGCGCGGCGATCGCATCGGTCATCTTCGTCATCACGCTCATGACCGGCTTTGCACAGCTCTGGTACACGAAAAGGCGGAGGGTCGAGCTGTGAGCCACTCCTATCAGCCGCGCCAGATGGAGCGCACGGACTTCGTCGCCGTGCTGGCGAAGGTCTGCCTCGTCACCTTCCTTACCAGCCTAGGCATCGTCGTGCTCTATCCGCTGTTCTGGATGGCCCTGAACGGCTTCAAGACCAACGCGGAGATCTTCGGCAATCCGTTCGCGCTGCCAAGCGGCTTCAACATCACGAACTACATCGCCGCCTGGAATCAGGGCATTCGCAACTATATCGCGACAAGCGTCATCGTCACGATCGGATCGGCCTTCTGCACCGTGCTGGTCAGTGCCTGGACCGCCTACGGCCTGACCCGCTCGAAGCTCCCGGGCAAGCCGTTCTTCGTCGGCATCGTGCTTGGCGGCCTGATGCTGAGCCCGACGGTCGCCGTCATCCCGCTGGTGCGCATGATGCAGGACCTCGGCCTCTACAATACCTACTGGGCGCTGATCATCCTCTACACCGCCTTCCGCATCCCCTTCACGACCTTCCTGATCCGCGCCTACATGCTTGGCCTGCCGCGCGACCTCGACGAGGCTGCCATCATGGATGGCGCCAGCGAAGGCCAGATCTTCTGGAAGGTGACGCTGCCGCTGTGCAAGCCGATCCTGGTGTCCTGTGTCATCCTGCACGTGCTCTTCGCCTGGAACGAGTATCTCTTCGCGATGATCTTCACCAGCGGCGCGGACCTTCAGACACTGCCCGTCGGCCTGACGTCCATCATGGCCAAGCACGGCACGAACTATGCCGTCGTCTTCGCCGCCATGACGCTCTCGGCGCTTCCTATCGTCATGATTTTCTTCGCCGCTCAGCGTTTCTTCATCCGCGGGCTTGCCGAAGGCATCGGGAAATAGGGCAATGTTGAAACGCAAACAGCTTATCGGTGCGAATTTCTCCTTTCAGCACCACCCCTTCCGCTGGACCGCCGAAAAGCTCAGCGCGATGGGCTTCGACCGGATGGAATTCTGGGGCATCGCCCCGCATCTCGACCTCTTCCACGGCAACCGCGCGCGGCTCGCCGAGGTAAAGTCGATCCTCGCCGACAACGGCTTGACCGTCCGTTGCTTCACGCCGGAGCAGGTTCTCTATCCGATCAACATCGCTTCCGGCGACGGCGCCTATCGGGAGGCCAGCGTCGAGCGCTTCATGCGCGCGGCCGACATCAGCGCGGAACTCGGCGCGACCTATCTCTTCCTGACGCCGGGCCGCGGTTTCGAATGCGAAAGCAGGCAAACCGCCTGGGAGCATTCGGTCGCGTCGATCAACCGGATCGCGGCGCGTGCGAGGTCGCTCGGCGTTTCCTGCCTGCTGGAGCCGCTTCAGCGCCTTGAAAGCAACATCGTCACCAATGCGGATGAGCTTCACACCCTCTGGCGTGCGCTCGACGGCGACGATGTCGACGTTGTGCTTGATCTTGTTGCCATGGCGACCGCGGGGGACAGTGTCGGCGGCTATTTCGAGCGCTTCGGAAAGCGCGTCGCGCATGTCCATGTCGTCGACGGGACGCCGGCGGGGCATCTCGCCTGGGGCGACGGCAGCCTGCCGCTCGACCACCATCTCGGCCAGCTTCGCGCGCAAGGGTTTGCCGGCACGCTGACCTTCGAGCCCTTCGGCAACGGATCCTATGCGCTCGATCCCGTTTCCGCCTGGCGGCGATGCCTGGATGCGATCGCACCTCATCTCGATCGGACTGACGAAGAATGACGAAGGCCAATCCCAAGCTGATCGCCGTCGGCGACAATTGTCTCGACGCCTACCTGACCAAGGGTTTCGTCACGGTGGGCGGCAACGCGCTCAATGTCGCCGTGCAATGGCGGCGGCACGGGCTGAACGCCCGTTATTTCGGGGCGCTGGGGCAGGATACGGAAGCGGACATCATGCTCGAGGCCATCGGGGAGGTGGGGCTCGACCAGAGCGATGTCGAAATACGCCCCGGCTCTTCCGCCGTAACGCTGCTCACGGACGATGCCGGCGAACGGCGCTTCGTTCTCGAATCGCTCGGCGTGGGAGAGGATTACGTTCCGAGCGCCGGACGCTACGAGATGCTGCGGCAGGCCGATTGGGTGCATCTTGGGACGAACTCCAGCGAAAAGCTGGTCCGCAGGCTCGTCGCGGATGGCATGCCCTTCAGCATCGATGTTTCCACCCGGCATTTCGACCTTTCGCTGGAAGGCGTGCCGCTGGTCTTCGCCTCAGGCCCGGACGATCCGGCCGAGGCCGTGGAACCGCTGATCGCGCGGTTCAGGGCCGCGGGCGCGCGCCGGATCGTGATCACCTGCGGCAAGCGCGGCTCCTTCTACGATGATGGTGGCAGCGTCACCGAGGCGCGTTCGGTGCCGGTCGCCGTCGTCGACACCTGCGGCGCGGGGGACAGCTTCATCGCGACCTTCATCACGTCGCGCTTCTTCGAGGAGCGTTCGGGCAGGGACGCTCTTGGGCTCGCCGCCGAAAGGGCATCGGAAACCTGCACCCATCTAGGCGGCTTCCCGCAGCCCATCCGGGCGATCCCGCAATGGCTGCTCGCCAAGTATGACGATGTCATCCGCGGCACACAGAGGACTGGAGCATGAACACCATCACGATGCGGCCACCGGTCGCGGCGGCGAAGGCCGATCGCTCCTACTGGCTGCGCAGCATAGAGGCCGACGCCGCCACCCCGCCCTTGCAGGGCGCGGCGGACTGCGACGTGGCGATCGTCGGCGGCGGCTATGCCGGCCTGTGGACGGCCCTGCGTATCAAGGAGCAGGCGCCTGAAACGCGCGTCACCGTGCTCGAAGCCGATTTCTGCGGCTCCGGCGCGTCGGGCCGCAATGGCGGGCAGGTTCATAGCTGGTTCGCCGAGATCGATATGCTGCGCGCGCTTGTCGGCGAGGACGATGCGCTGATGCTGTGCCGGTCGACCGCCGACGCCATCGAGGAGCTGAACGGCCTCCAAACCTCCGGCACCATTGAGATGGGCCTCAGGCTCGACGGCTGGCTATGGACGGCAAGTTCGACCGCGCAGGAAGGAGCCTGGGCCGCGGCCCGCGACCTCTGCCTCGCGCTTGGCGAACAGCGCTTCCATCCGCTTCAGCGTGCCGACATCCTGCGCCGCACCGGCTCGGATGCCTCCTATGTCGGCATCGTCGAGGAGAGGGCGGGGACCGTGCAGCCCGCGAAACTCGCCATCGGCCTGCGCCGACTTGCCCTTGAAAGGGGCGTGGTTATCCACGAGCGAAGCCCGGTCGTCGACATCTCGCTCGGTCCGCGGCCACGACTGCGCTCGGCCGGCGGCGTGCTTTCCGCCGGCAAGGTCGTGCTCGCAGCCAATGCCTGGCTTTCGGCCATTCCGGAGCTGCATCCCTATCTCTACGTGGTGAGCAGCCAGGTCATCGCTACCGCGCCCGTGCCGGACATTCTCGAGCGGATCGGCTGGACCGACGGCGCCTCGATCTGCGACGCCCAGCACCATGTGCTCTATTACCAGCGCACGCCGGAAGGTGCCGTCATCTTCGGGCGCGGCACGGGCGGCATCGCCTATGACGACCGCATCGATGACCGGTTCAACCGTGGCAGCGACGGAGGAGCGGAAAACATCCGGGAGCTGCACCGGGTCTATCCGCAATTCAAGGACGTGCCGGTGCTCTGCGACTGGAGCGGCCCGATCGACTGCACGGCAGAGCACCTGCCAGTCTTCGGGCATTTGAAGGACCACGCGAACATCTTCTACGCGATGGGTTTCAACGGCACGGGCATCGCGCAGACGCCCGTCGCCGGCCGCATCATGGCAAGCCTCGTCCTCGGGCGTGACGACGCGTGGAGCCGGTGCGGGCTGGTCGGCATCGGCAAGCGCACCCGGCTTCCGCCCGAGCCCCTGCGCTATCTCGGCGCGCGGGTCGTGCGTCACGCCATCCGGCGAAAGAACGATCTCGAAATCCTCAACAGGCGGCCGGATGCAGTGACGCGATTCCTGGCCGGGCTCGCTCCCTGACGGCGCATGCCTCTGAAATCAACCAATGGAATGGGAATGATGGCCGATTTGTCGCTGAGAAACATTCGCAAGGTTTATGGTGACCTGGAAGTCCTGCACGGCATCGACCTTGAGATAAAGTCGGGTGAATTCATCGTCTTCGTCGGTCCGTCGGGCTGTGGGAAGTCCACGTTGCTGCGCTCGATCGCCGGCCTCGAGAAGATCACCTCCGGCGACCTCGTCATCGACGGCGAGCGGATCAATGCCGTCGCGCCCTCGAAGCGTGGCATCTCGATGGTGTTCCAGTCTTATGCGCTCTACCCGCATATGACGGTCTACGAGAACATGGCGTTCGGGCTGCGCATCGCCGGGATGTCGAAGGCCGAGATCGATGAGCGGGTGCGCAAGGCGGCCGAAATCCTCCAGCTCGACAAATACCTGCAACGCCAGCCTAGGGCGCTCTCCGGCGGACAGCGGCAGCGCGTGGCGATCGGCCGCGCCATCGTGCGCAATCCGCGTGTCTTCCTGTTCGACGAGCCGCTCTCCAACCTCGATGCCTCACTGCGCGTCGCCACCCGCATCGAGATTGCCAAGCTGAAGCGGAGCATGCCCGACGTGACAATGATCTACGTCACCCACGACCAAGTCGAGGCGATGACGCTGGCGGACCGGATCGTCGTGTTCAAGGACGGTGGCATCGAGCAGCTGGGCACGCCGACCGAACTATACCGGAAGCCGGCGAACCTCTTCGTCGCCCAGTTCATCGGTTCGCCGGCGATGAACATCCTGAAGGGAACGGTCGTCCACCGCACCGGGACGTCGGCGCGTTGCCGGCTCGATTGCGGCGTCACCCTCGAACTGGCGGCGGAACCCGGCAGGCTTTCGAAAGGTGAGGCCGTCAGCATCGGCATCCGCCCGGAAAACCTGCGGATCGCCGAGGGAAAAGGGGCCGAGCCGGCATTTACCGGAACCGTCGATCTCGTCGAGCACCTCGGCGAGGTGCAGATCCTCTATGTGGATCTGCCCGGCGTCAGCGAGAAGTTCCTGGTCAAGGTGGATGGGGAGAGTTCCATTGCACGCTCGCAGAGCGTCGATTTCACCGCGCGGCGACGGGATATCCATGTTTTCGACGCCGCAGGAAACGCCATTCCGGTTGTGAGCCGGCGCGACAGTTCAACCGACGCTAGTCATAACAGCGGATCGCGCCCATGACCGCAAGACTCTCCACATGCAGACGTGATCGATAAATTCAGCCGTGAGCGCCTGGCGGTCCATATCCAACGCCAGATCAAAAACGGCGATGTCCTGGTTATGCCAGCCCTTCTGTTTGTTCGCCACGGCTCGATGCGAATATCCACTCCAAAGACATGTTCAAGTGTTCGACATCACGATGACGCGTGGCAATTGCAATGCCGTCAATTCACCAGTTACGTTTTGCATGGCGGTGCATTTGAAGAAGCTTCAGCGCTGCACAAGGTATATTGAACTCGTGCCGGCCGCATTGCGCGTGCAACATGACGACGCTGGATGTCTCGATCCGCAGTGGTGCAACTTGATCGAAGTTTTCGTTCTGGGGTTCGAGTCGGCAGGGCGCTGGCGCCTTTCGCCCCACTCAGAAGGCTTGCGGTGACGCGAACGACATCTTCGCGCCGCATTGTCGCTGCGCAAGGTCCATACAGCTCATCTCGAAGGCGGTCATTCCCGGCACCGTCGACAGAGTTAAACCCCTTCTTGGCGCATCTCTGGGGACATTGCACTGGCAAGTTGAGCCTGGGCTTTCACCATGGAAACCAGGAACAGCCCCAGATTGCCTTGCTCCAGGTCAAGGCAGCCTATTTGTCCCATGAGATTGCCGAGTTCGTCACGCAGGATCGTGATCGCCTGTTCGGCTCCCCAGGAACCGTGTGCCGTGACACCGTAGAGAGTTGGCCGGCCGGCGAATACAAAGTCGGCGCCTAGGCAAAGCGCGGCGAAGATGTCCGAGCCGCGACGCACACCTCCGTCCATCATCAGCGGCATGTCCGGGCCAACAATCTCGCGCAGGATCGGCAGTACCGAGGGCGCGGCAACCGATCGGTCGTACTGCCGCCCGCCATGGTTGGAGACGTAGATGCCGTCGGCCCCCAGCCGCATGGCCATCGTGGCGTCGTGCGGGTGCATCACACCCTTTACCACGAGCTTGCCGGGCCAGAGGTCACGGAAGAGCTTCAAGTGCTCCCAGGTCTGAACGCAGTAAGCATGGGTGTTGGCAAACTCTGCCACCTCAATTGCGCTTGATCCCGGGGGCGCGTAGAGCGCCCAGTTCTGCATGACGGGCAAACCGCCGGTGCGCAGGTAAGCAAGCGTCCACGCGGGATGACAAAGGCCGTCCCAGGCAAGCCGCGGCGTCATCCTGAGCGGGAACTCAAAGCCATTGCGCTGGTCGCGCTCTCGCTTGCCGGCGATCGGGATGTCGATGGTGACCACCAGGACTTGACAGCCTGCCCGCTCAGCGCGGCCGATCAGGTGCCTGGTGATTTCGACGTCGGCCGCGGCGTAGAGCTGGTACCAAAAGCTGTTCGGAGCGAGTTTGGCCGCATCTTCGATGGAAGAGACGCTGGTGCCAGACATGATGAAGGGAATGCCGGCCTGTTCTGCCGCCTGTGCGAGCATCAGGTCCGCTCCTGGTCGGAACAGTCCGGCATAGCCGGTTGGCGCAATGCCGAAGGGTGACGCATAAGTCTTGCCGAACAGCGCCTTGCGCTGCGTTCGCTGCGACACGTCCAGCATGTAACGCGGCAGAAAGCGATATGCATCAAATGCGGCTTCGTTCTCGCGCAGGCCACGCTCGTCGCCCGCGCCGCCATCGATCCAGTCGAACAGGATCTTCGGCAGCCGCCTCCTGGCATGCTCGCGCAGATCCGAAATCGAGATGACCCGCCTCAAAGCACCCTCACCAAACCAGCATCCAGGTTGTTCATCGCAGCCGCCAGTCAGTCGTGCAGCATCGCGGGCTCGGGCTCCTCGTCGCCTTCCGGAGCAGACGCCGCTTCCCGCTGGTGCGATTGCGCCAGAATGTCGCCGAACGCCACCGGGAACAGCGAGCCCAGGAAGACACGAGCGATGTGCTGCGCCTCGCCCGGTTTCAGCGGATTGGGTACCGAGCGCATGTTGAACCAGAGCCCTTCGATCAGCGAGTTCAAGCCGACCGCGGCGAGATGGGCGTCGGCACGCTTGTTCGGCTCGGCCGCGACGATCTCCTCGAAGATCGCCTTGGTCAGGCTGTATTCGCGCTCGCGCAGTTCGGCAAAGAGCTTGCGATAGTCGGAATGGATGTGCCGTTCCGACAAGAAAGCGTGCCACAGCGCGATCTTCTTCTGGCTGGTCACGCGCCGGCTGAAGCTTGCCACGATCATCGCATCGATCCGCTGGGCGGCTGTCCCATCGGCCACGGCAACCGCGGCCTCCTCGCGGCAGTTCATGTATTCACCCGAAACCTTCTCCAGCGCGGCCAGCAGCAAAGCTGCCTTGGTCTTGAAGCGGAAGGTAACGTTGCCATAGCCGATGCCCGCTTTGGTCGCGACATCGGCCAGCGTCGTGCGCGAGAGCCCCTTGCGGCCGATCACCTCGATGGCCGCTTCGATCAGCTCCTCGCGGGAATCCTCGGCTGTTTTCCGGCGCCGCAGCAGCGGGCGAGCAGGCTTGGCTTCGGTCTTGGGTACGCGCGGCATCAGCCCCTCGAAGTTATGCGGGTCAAGCGGTGGCACCGCAATCAATAGGAAAATCGGCGCCGGTCACGAAGGTGGAGTCCGACCCTGCCAGAAAAACGATGATGTCGGCAATTTCGGCCGGCGCGATGGAACGCCGCAAAGGCTGCGTATCGAGCCATTCGGGAAGCGTGACATCCACGCTGGCGTCGAAGAAGTTCTCGATCATGGTGGTATCGACCACGCCGGGGCTGACGCTGTTGCAGCGGATGTTGGTGCCGCGGCGGGCGCAATCCAGCGCTATTTCGCGCGTCAGGTTTACCACGGCGCTCTTGCTGGTCGTGTAGGCAACGAGCTTCGCATCGGCGCGGCTGCCCGACACGGAAGCGAGGTTTACGATCGCCCCGCCGCTCGCCGGCATGTGCGGGATCACCGCTTGAACGCCGCAGAAGGTGCCCTCCACGTTCACGGCCATTACCTGCCGCCATTCTTTGAGGGTGGTGGATTCAAGGGTGCCTTCCCGCAGGATGCCCGCGCAATTGACCAGGATGTCGATCCGGCCGAACTCGTCGACCACTCGATCGACGGCATTCTTCCAGGAGGCACGATCCGTGACATCGTGCCGTACATAGCGCGCGTTCTCGCTTTTGGGAAAGCCATCCGGCCTTGGCGCGATGTCGGTTGCCACCACGGTCGCGCCGAGATGCAGCAGCCGCGTCACCGTTGCCAGGCCGATGCCCGAGACGCCGCCGGTCACAATGGCGACCTTGCCGGTAAAACCTTCTTGGTTGGAAGGCCAAGGTCCGGATGTCATGCTGCGATCCTCTGTTGTTCGAAGGGGCGGGGAGTGGACGGCGTGACGCGCAGGCACTGCAAGGGCTGGAGATGGGAGCATCAGCGCGCGAGATAGCCTCCGTCCACCACGAATTCGCCGCCGGTGACAGCGGCGGACCTGTCGGAAGCGAGGTACATTACAATCCCCGCCAGCTCTTCCGGTTGTCCCAGGCGGCCCATCGGGTGAGCGTCAATGATCCGCGCCCGTGCCGCATCGCCATCGGGATGGCTTGCCAGGTAATCGAGCACCATGGGGGTGGCGAAGTATCCTGGCAGGATCACGTTGCACCGCACATTCGTCTTGCGCGCGGCGAGATCGAGTGCCGCCGACTTCGACAGCATACGCACGGCTGCCTTGCTCGAGGCATAGGCAGCCACACCTTCCGCCACGATGCCGCCATCGCCGGTTGCGCCGTTCACCGAAGCGATGTTGATGATCGACCCGCCGCCGCCTTCCCGCATTGCCGCGGAAACGAGCTTGCAGCCGAGGAACGTGCCGTCCAGATTCACCGACAGGGTCTTGCGCCAGATTTCCGCGGTGCAGTTCAGCACATCGTCGCCATCAAAGGCGATGCCGGCCCCGTTCAGCAGCACGTCGATGCGCCCGAAACGCTCGAGGATTTCGACAATGGCGGCGCGCCAGCTGTCTTCTGACGTGACATCCAGGTGGATCGAGCTGCCACTTCGGTCCGCCGCCGATTGCGCGATGTCGGCGGCGATCGCCGTGGCGCCCTCCTGCCGGAAGCGCTGAACGCAGGCGCGGCCGAGCCCCGAGGCGCCGCCGGTGACCAGAACGATTTTGCCGCCCAGCTCGTACATGCTCAACCTCCCGCCGCCAGACGAGAGGGACGAACGAAGTCGTATTCGTCGGGGCGCACCCAGAGCGTTTCCCACCAATAGCGCACCGTGCTGCCGGACCAGTTGTTGAGGATGCGGCCGGAAGCATCCTTGTACCAGCTCGAGCAGCCCGCGGCCCAAACCGTGCGCTGCAGGTCGACATCAAGCTTCTTGTTGAAGCGTTCCATTGCTGCCTTGCGCGGGGCCATGAAACGGGTCCGCCGCGCCTGCATCGCTTTCAGGCAGCGCATGACATACAGAACCTGGCACTCGAGCATGAAGATCGCCGAGCCATGCCCGAGGTTGGTGTTGGGACCATAGAGCATGAAGAGGTTGGGGAAGCCCGTCAGCGTTATGCCGCGATGCGCCGTGGCGCCGCCGGCCCACGCCTCGTGAAGGTCGAGGCCGCCAAGCCCCTTGATCGTCATGGGCGCGAGGAAGCGTTGCGTCTCAAAGCCCGTGGCAAGGATGATCACATCGGCATTGCGGTGCCCGCCGCCGGTGCGGATCCCTGCCTGGTCCAGACCCTCGATGCCTGATCGAACAAGCTCGACGTTCGGGCGCGCCAGCGTCTTGAACCACTCGTTGGACAATAGAATGCGCTTGCAGCCGGCGGGGTAGTCCGGCGTCAGCGCGCTGCGCAATTCCGGGTCCTTGACCGCCTCCTCCAGGCTTCGCTGGCTCTGCTTTTGCCATGCCAGACCAAGCCGGCTGCCCTTCAGGAAGGCACGAAACGTCTGCTCGATCGACCAGTAGTCGAACAAGCGTTGGACCTTCATCAGCCAGGGGAACGCCCTCAGCATCCTTTTTTCAAAAGGGGAGATCGCGCGATCCGGCTTGGGGATGACCCAATTGGGCGAGCGCTGGAACAGCGTCAGCTTGCTCGCCTTCGGCGCGATCTCCGGCAAGAACTGGATCGCGCTTGCACCGGACCCGATGACGGCGACCCGTTTGCCCTCGAGATCGATCCCGTGATCCCAGCGGGCAGAGTGGAAGATGGGGCCACCGAAGCTTTCGAGCCCGGGGAACGCGGGCGTTGCAGGCAGGTTGAGCTGTCCGGTCGCGGTCACGAGGCAGTTCGCCTGATACTCCTCGCCTGCCGCGGTGCGTAGCCGCCAGACCGATGCGGTCTCGTCGAACTCCGCGCTGCTCAATTCCGTCGATAGGTGGATGCTCGGACCAAGGCCGTACTTCTCCACGATCCGTTCGAAGTAGGCCTGGATTTCATCCTGCTTGGCAAAGCGGCGGCTCCAGTCCGGATTCATCTCGAACGAGAACGAGTAAAGGTGGGAGACGATATCGCACCCGGAACCCGGATAGTCGTTGTCACGCCAGGTGCCGCCGACGCGATCCGCCTTCTCGAACACGATGAAGGGAATGCCGGCCTGCTTCAGCCGAATGGCCATGCACAACCCGCCAGCGCCAGCCCCGGCGATCGCGACGGAAAGAGGCTGCGACTGCAGGCTTTTGCGATCATCCATCTCAGTTCTCCGCCAAGCCTTGCACCCAGTGACAAAACATGCGAAGCCATCTATATGCGATTGCTTAGGCAGTCAATAACAACAAAATTACCTAATGTTTTCATACAGTAAGATCGCAATAGAGAGAATTAGTAAATTTAACTTGCGACATTGTCGCAAAGGTGGAAAGCTATCGGAATTCGGGAAAGATCGCGGTATCAGATGAGTGCGCCGGCTTCAGGTCAGACAAAATCAGCAAGCGCCTGGCGCTCGAAATCGGCATGCCGCGGCTTGCGTCCGATCTCCCGGTGTGGCGTGTCGGCATGACTTCCGCGCCCGTCCGGAACCTGGCTGGAAGCGTCGCCATCGTCACCGGGGCAAGCCGCGGCATGGGTCGCGCCGCCGCGATCGCGCTTGCGGAGCAAGGCGTCAAGGTTCTCGCGACGGCGCGGGATGGTGACTTGCTGGAAACGCTTTCCCAGACTCGTGGAATAACTCCTTTTGCGCTCTCGCTAAGCCGCCCTGGCGCTTGCGCCGAGATTTCCGAAGCCGCCCATGCGCTCGGACCTGCGACCATCCTCGTTCATGCGGCAGGGCGCGGCGGTTATCTTGACAAGCCGATTTTCGACCAAGGCCTTGATGATTGGCGCGAGACCATGGCCGTCAATCTCGATAGCGGCTTCGAGCTGTCCCAATTGGTTGCGCGCAACATCCGTGAAGCAGGCTGGGGCCGGATCGTCCTGCTCGCCTCAACGGCCGGCGAAGTCGGCGCGCCGTCGATGGCGCCGTATTGCGCCTCCAAGCATGGTGTGATCGGCCTGATGCGGTCGGTCGCTCAGGATATCGCTCCCTTCGGAGGAACCTGCAACGCGGTGCTGCCAAGCTGGGTGCGTACCGATATGGCCGAGCGCGATGCCGAATTCGAGGCCGAGCGGCGCGGCATGAACGTGGAAGAGGTATGGGCCGAGCGCAATGCCGCCAACCCGGCGGGTAGGATCGTCAGTGTGCAGGAAATCACAGACGTGATCTCCTTTCTTGTCGCGCCTGCTTCCAGTGGCATCAACGGCCAGGCCATCACTGTTTCGCTTGGGAGCTACTGGTGATTTCTAGCGTCCAGACCAGTTCAGTGCAGCCGGCCATAGAATGCCGCAACGTTTGGAAGCTCTTTGGGAGCCGTGCCAGCGAGGCGATGGCGGCTACCAAGCAGAGTGAAACGGCCAAGAAGGATCTACTCCAGAAGTACGGTTGCGTCGTGGGTGTAGCGGACGTCAACCTCTCCATTCCGGCTGGCCAGATCTTCTGCATCATGGGTCTGTCCGGCTCCGGCAAGTCCACTCTTGTCCGTCACATCAACGGGCTGATCCGACCCACCTCGGGCGACATCTTGATCAATGGCCAGAGCGTTTGCGATCTCAGTGCCAAAAATCTTCGTGCCCTTCGCGCCTCCAAAATCGCGATGGTGTTCCAGAACTTCGCACTGCTTCCGCACCGCACGGTGATCGAAAACGTGGCCTTCGGACTGGAGCTTCGCAAGGTCCGCCGAGCCGAACGGCTTCAGCGTGCGGCGGAGATGCTGAAGCTGGTCGACCTTGCTGGTTGGGAAAACCGCTTTCCCGATGAGCTTTCGGGTGGCATGCAGCAGCGCGTCGGTCTGGCACGCGCGCTTGCGGGCGACCCCGACATCCTCTTGATGGACGAGCCGTTCGGCGCGCTTGACCCGCTGATCCGGCGCCAGTTGCAGGACCAGTTCATCGAACTGTCCAGCAAGATGCGCAAGACCACCGTCTTTATCACCCACGACCTCGATGAGGCGATGCGCGTCGGCACCAAGATCGCCATCATGCGCGACGGCCGGGTCGTTCAGGTGGGAACGCCTGGCGACATCATCGCTCGCCCGGCCGACAGCTATGTCGCCGAGTTCGTTGCCGGCGTGTCTGAACTGAAGGTTGTGCGGGCATCGGATATCATGGTGGAAGCGCAAGGTTCCTTTGATCCGTCCGCTCCCCGCGCCGCGCCAGACACTACCCTGGGCGAACTCGCAGGGTTGGCCGCTGGCAGCGATCATCCGATTTCGATCATCGATCTTTCAGGCAAGTTGGTTGGGCTTGTCGACCGCCTTGCGGTTCTCAAAGGCATGAGCAGAAGGCAGAGCGTTGGCTGACCAGGCGATCGACATATCCTATCCCGCAAAGGCCGGCCGGCAGAACCAACGGACGCTTGTCAATGCGTTTCTGGGCGGCCCGCTCTGGGCCGCGCACCATGCCATGTGGGGCCTGTTCGCGGCATCGGCCATCGTGGAGGCCATCGGCCTGGTGGTGTTCGTGCGCGGGTTGGTCGTCGCGGGACAAGGCGTCGGCGCCTGGTTCGGCGCACTGGTCATCCTGGGCGTACGGATCGGCACGGCTTTGCTTGGCGCCTATAGCGTGGCTCGCGGAGAACGTCACCACCGGTCGCATGTTGCCACGGCCAGCACACTGATCGGCACGGCGATCCTGGTTTTCGCCTACGGGCTGACCCTCTACCGGTTCGTGTCGCCGGCACCCGTCGATTACCTGGTGAAGTTTCCCGCTCCGCGAGGCTGGGACAACGCGACAGCGCTGGTGTTCGACAATGCGGTCACCTGGATGAAGCGCAATTGGGTCGGCTTCTTCGACAGCCTGACCGTCGGCCTCCGGTATACTTTGACCTTCATCGAAACAATCTTCGTGGGCACGCCCTGGCCCGTGGTCGCACTTGTTTTCCTGCTTGCCGCGCTCTGGCTCTCGGGCTGGCGGGCGTTGCTGTTCACCGCGGCATGCCTTCTCTATCTCGGCATCTTCGGCTTTTGGGAAAAGAGCATGGGCACGCTGGCGCTGATCGCGACAGCCGTGATCATTTGCATCATCATCGGGCTTCCGCTCGGAATCCTTTGCGCCAAGAGCAGGCGCGCGCTGACCGTGCTCGAGCCGGTGCTCGACATCATGCAGACGCTGCCGACCTTCGTGTACCTGATCCCGGCCGTGGCCTTCTTCTCGGTCGGCAAGCCGCCGGGCGTCATCGCCACCGTGATTTTCGCGCTGCCGCCCGTCGTGCGCCTCACGGCGCTCGGCATCCGCCAGGTTCCCAAGCACGTCAAGGAAGCAGCCGACGCATTCGGAGCCACACCGATGCAAGCCCTGCTGAAGGTTGAGCTTCCCCTGGCCGTGCCGTCGATCCGCCTGGGTATCAATCAAACGATCATGATGTGCCTGTCGATGGTGGTCGTCGCCGCCATGATTGGCGCGGGCGGGCTGGGGCTGGATGTCATCCGCTCGCTGCAGATGCTCAAGACAGGTCAGGGCTTCCTGGCGGGCATCGCGATCGTGCTGTGCGCCATGATGCTCGACCGTATGGTGCGCGGTCGCGCGCGCAGAACCGAAGATAGCGAGAATTGAGATCACTCTCGACACACAAACAACAAGGGGAAGAGCAGACATGTTTCGCAAACTAATGACGAGCGGCGTGGCCGCGCTAGCCATCCTGGCCCTTGCGGGCGGTGCGGCGGAGGCCAAGACCAAGGTCGTGATCGGTGAGCTGGACTGGCTCGGGTCACGCGCGATTGAGCAGGTCTTGAACCAGGTCATGACCGAATACCTCGATGCCGATGTGAGCACGATCGCTGCCTCCCAGGAGGCGCTCTACGAGAGCATGAACAAGGGAGACGGCAGCGTTGATGTCGTGGCGGACGTCTGGAGCGATCACCTGCCTGCCCAGATGAAGAACTATGTCATTCCTGGAAGTGCCGAAACGATCATCTTCAACAAGACGCCGTATGAGGGGACGGAGGGCATCTTCATCCCCAAATACGTTGCCGACGAATACGGCGTGAAATCTCTCGCCGATCTGGCCAAGCCGGAGATCGCGAAACTCTTCGATTCGGACGGCAATGGGCTGGGTGAACTCTGGGCCGGCGCGGCCGGTTGGGAGTCCACCAATCAGACGCAGGTGCGCGCCAAGTCATACGGCTTCGACAAGACGATGGAGTTGACCACGCTCGACCAGGCCGTGGAGCTGGCATTGTTGAAGGATGCTTATGCCAGCAAGAAGCCGATCGCCTTCTATTACTGGACGCCCGAGTGGATCTTTGCCGCCTATGAGCTTGTGAAGCTCGAGGAGCCTGCGTTCACCGGCTACACCACCGAAGGCGCGAAGGGTACGGAGCGCTATAACGCAAACGGCTGCTACACCTTCTACCAACCAGGCGAACGCAACGACTGGCTGGAAGCCAGCGACATCAAGTGCAGCCAACCGCCGACCCGCGTGTATGTCGCCCATTCCAAGGAACTCGCCGGCCGTGACCCCAAGATCGCGCAGTTCCTGACACAGGTGAAACTCAGTACCGACGATGTCAGCAAGTGGATCCTGGCCATGGAAGTCGACGGCAAGCCGGTTGAACAGGTCGCCAAGGAGTGGATCGACGCGAACAAGCCGAAGATCGAGAACGAATGGCTAGCCGGCGTGCGGTAGCAAGCCCTTCCGCCTTTCTGGCTTGGAGGCGGCGGCATCGGGACTGGATACGCCTGGCTGGGGCCGGGCGCCAACGGTGCCCTCGTCTGCCTGTCCGGCACCGGTTCTGCCGCCGCCCCTCGCGACGGCCGGCCAGCGCAGCCTGACGTCGGCCTCCTTCTGTGCGTCTCCGTAAGCGGCAGCATTGCTGCGCAAGGTGCTAACATGACCTATGACTTCATCATTGCGGGTGGCGGTTCGGCAGGCTGCGTGCTCGCCAATCGGCTGAGCGAGGATCCGGCCAACAGGGTCCTGCTGGTCGAAGCGGGTTCGGCTCGCCGCAGCATCTTCGTGAGCATGCCAACCGCCAATGGCTTCATCTTCGGCAAGCCGGCCTATGACTGGGCATTCCGGACGGAGCCGCAAGCCGAGATGTTCGGTCGCCAGGTATACTGGCCGCGCGGCAGGCGGCTCGGCGGCTCTTCGGCGATCAACGGCATGGTCTACATCCGCGGCAACCCCTCGGATTATGACGGCTGGCGCCAGCGCGGGCTGGATGGCTGGTCCTATGCGGACGTTCTTCCGTATTTCAAGCGCATGGAAGACAGCCACCGCGGCGACAACGACTTCCATGGCACGGGCGGGCCGCTGCGTACGAGCTATGCCGGCGGTGCGGCGCCCATCGATCTCGCTTTCCTCGAAGCGGCGAAGCAGGCGGGCTACAAGCGCAACGCGGATTTCAACGGCGCGCGCCAGGACGGCTTCGGCATCTACGATGTGAGCGTGAGCGGCGGCCGCCGCAGCGATGCCGCCTCGGCCTACATCCACCCGATTCTGCACCGCAAGAACCTGACAGTGATGTCCGACACGTTTTGCGAGCGGATCGTTGTCGAAGGGGGGCGGGCGGTCGGCCTCAAGGTACGGCGCAACGGAAAGGCCAAAGAGGTTCGAGGCGGCGAAGTCATCGTCGCGCTCGGCGCCATCACCTCGCCGCAACTCCTGATGGTGTCCGGCATCGGGCCGGAGCAGAACCTGCGCGACGTGTCTGTTCCCGTTGCGGTGGACCTGCCCGGCGTCGGTGCCAACCTGCAGGACCATCTTGCCCTGCCGGTGCAATACGAGACCACCAACCCGGCTGCGACCTTCGATCGTTACCAGCGCATCGATCGCGGCGTGATGCTGGGTATCCGCTATCTGCTCACCAAGTCCGGGCCGGGGGCGCATCCTTTCTGGAGCTGCGGCGCGTTCAGGGCAAGCGACCCGGGAGACGCGCCTGAACTCCAGTTCTTCTTCACGCCGATGCTGCTGATCGAGGATCCGAAGAGCCACCGCAAACAGGCGGCGGCGGGCTATCAGATTGACATCAACCAGATGCGGCCGGACAGCCGTGGCTTCATCCGCCTGCGATCAGACCGGATGTCCGACGCGCCGGTCATCGATCCTCGTTACCTCTCGGAAGAGAAAGATCGTCGCGAGATGGTGGAAGGCATTCGGGCGGCGCGCGAGATCGGCGAACAGGATGCCTTCAGCCCCTACCGCAAGGCGGAGATCGGACCTGGGCCGGAGATCCAGTCGGATGGCGCGCTCCTCGACTATGTTCGCCGCAACGCAATCTCAGGCTACCATCCAGCCTGCACCTGCAAGATGGGCACCGACACCGATCCCCTTGCCGTGGTGGACGCATCGCTGAAAGTTTACGGCGTGCGCAACCTGCGCGTGGTCGACACTTCGGTCATGCCCACATTGGTGACCGGCAACACCAACGCTCCAACGATCATGATCGCCGAAAAGGCCGCCGACATGATCCTCGGCAAGAAGCCGCTGGCTCGGGCGGACGCGGCCTAGCCATCCATCCGCGGCACCGCCGGCGCCACCTCAGGAAACAACGAGAATGACCGACCCACAGACCTACAACTCGCCGCACGCGCTCCAGTTCTTGATCGGCGGTAAATGGGCGGATCCGCACGGGACCGACACTCTTGACGTGATCAACCCGTCAACCGGGCAGCCCTGCGCCAGGATCGCCATGGGGAACGCACAGGATGTCGACGATGCCGTGCGCGCCGCGCATGCGGCATTTCCGCGGTTCTCTGCCACCACCCGCGAGGACAGGCTTGCCCTGCTGGAGCGCGTCCTTGCCGGGTTCCGCAAACGCGAGAAGGAGATCGCCGAGGTGCTGACCATGGAGATGGGGGCGCCTGCATCGCTCTCGCTATCCGGCCAGACAGCAAGCGGCGCAGCCCATCTCGAGAAGATGATCGAGGTGCTGCGTACCTTCCAGTTCCGCGAGATGCGCGGCAGCACGCTGCTGGTGCGCGAGCCGATCGGGGTCGTCGCGCTGATCACGCCTTGGAACTGGCCGATCAACCAGATCGCCTGCAAAGTGGCCCCCGCCTTGGCCGCGGGCTGCACGATGGTGCTGAAGCCCAGCGAGGTGGCACCTCTCAATGCCGTGATCTTCGCCGAGATCCTGCAGGAAGCCGGTGCTCCGCCTGGCGTGTTCAACCTCGTACATGGCGACGGACCATTGGTCGGGACAGCGCTTTCCACGCACCCGCTGGTCGATATGGTGTCGATCACCGGCTCGACCCGCGCCGGCATTGCCGTTGCAAAGGCCGCGGCCGACAGCGTGAAGCGGGTTCACCAGGAACTGGGCGGCAAGTCGGCAAATATCATCTTGCCGGACGCCGATCTTGAGCCCGCCGTCCGCAATGGCGTTGACTCATGCATGCTCAACACCGGCCAGTCCTGCGATGCGCCGACCCGCATGCTGGTGGACAAGGAACGGTATTCTCAAGCCGTCGAGGTGGCCAAACAGGCGGCGGAAGCACAGCGCGTCGGCAATCCTGGCGACGAGCAGACCACCTTGGGGCCGCTGGTCAGCCAGACCCAGTTCGATCGCGTCCAGGCTATGATCGAGATGGCGATGGCGGAAGGTGCGAGGCTTGTCACCGGCGGTCCCGGTCGCCCGGCCGACCTCAGCCAGGGCTACTTCACGCGTCCGACGGTCTTTGCCGATGTGACCCCTGGCATGCGTATCGCGCGCGAGGAGGTGTTCGGACCCGTGCTGGTGATGATGCGCTACGATACGGAAGAGGAAGCAATCCGGATTGCGAACGATTCCGACTATGGGCTTGCGGCCTACGTTCAGGGCACGGATCAGAAACGGATCCTGGATGTGGCCGCGCAGCTGCGCGCAGGGAACGTCCACCTGAACTACCCGGCCTGGGACACCGCCGCACCGTTCGGTGGCTTCAAGCAGTCCGGCAATGGCCGCGAGTACGGCGAGTTCGGATTGGCCGAGTTCCTCGAATTCAAGGCAGTCATGGGCGCGCAGCCGTAACCAGCTGCCGATCCCGCACACGTTATCCCGAGCTAGGGAATCCCTCTATGATCATTGAACTTGGCAAGAGTCTCAAAAGCAAAATGAAGGGCAAGGCTCCGGTCTTCGGCCCTTGGGTGGGCCTGCCGGGGCCGACGGTGGTGGAGGTATTGGCTCGGCTTCCATTCGACTTTCTGCTGGTCGACGCGGAGCATTCCTCCGTCGACGCCAAGCACCTTGCCACATTGCTGCCCGCGGCGGACTTGCACAGGATGCCGGTGATCTTCAGGACGACGTCCCTATCCGTTTCCGAGATCAAGACCGCGCTGGATACGGGTGCGGCCGGCGTCATGATTCCGATGGTTGAAACGGCGGAACAGGCGCGTGAGATCGTCGCCACCGCAAGGTATGCGCCTTTGGGACGACGCGGCATTGGCCCCTGGCGCGCCTCTGGCTTCTACGACAATGCCGACGAGTACCTGCGTGAGGCGAACGCGGCTACCACGCTGATCGTCCAGATTGAAAGCGCGCTCGGGCTGGAGAATGTGGATGCGATTGCTTCAATGGAGGGGGTGGACGTCCTGTTCGTCGGCCCTGCCGATCTCGCCAGTTCACTGGGCCTGACCGTTGGCGTGCTCAGCGACGAGTTGCTATCGGTGCTCGATCGTATCGCGAAGGCCGCGCAGGCGCATGGCAAGATCGCGGCGATCGACCTCTCTTCTCCTGACCGGCTCTCGAGGCTGCGCATGCTTGGCTACTCGCTGTTCACGACCGGATCGGACCTCGACTTCCTCGCGCAATCTGGCCGGCGCCTGCTTGCCGACCTCGCAATAGAAGTGGGCGGCTGATGGCACGTCTTGCCGAACTGAGAAGCATCGTCGGGCAGCACCATGTGGTGGACGGCGAGGACCTGCGCTCGCGTGCGCAGGATTTCTGGAACAACGTGCCGACAACGGCTCTGGGATTGGTGAAGCCCGGTAGCGTCGAAGAGGTTTCCGCGGTGCTCTCCTTTTGCGATCGCCGCGTCCAGCCGGTGATCGTCGAGGGAGGGCGCACCAATCTCGTTCACGCCACGCTGGCCACGCCCGACATGGTGCTGATGTCGCTGGAACGGCTGAACCGCCTGCAGCCGCCCAATACGGATGGCATGACCGTAGAGGCGGAAGCTGGGGTCGTGCTGGAGAACCTGCAGCTTGCCGCGCAAAAGAGTGGCTTGCGCTTCGGGCTTGATCTCGGGGCTCGGGGCAGCGCGACGGTGGGCGGCGTGCTGTCCACCAATGCGGGCGGCTTCCAGGCGCTGCGCTACGGCGTAGCCCGCGACCAGGTGCTTGGCCTGGAGTGCGTGCTCGCCAACGGCACCGTGCTCAGCCACCTTGTGCCTTACACAAAGGACAACAGCGGCTACGATCTGAAGCATCTGTTCATCGGCGCGGAAGGGACGCTTGGCGTCATCACCAAGGCGGTGCTGCGGCTGCACCCGGCTCCGCAAACAGTCAACACGGCCCTGTTCGCCTTCGACAGCTTCGGAGCCGTGGTCGGTGCGCTGCGCACGATGCGACAAGCGCTGCGCGGCACGCTGTCGTCCTTCGAGATCATGTGGCGCGAGTTCTATGACTTCAACGTGGCTGCCGTTTGTCCGGCGGCGCCGCCGCTGCCGATCGGCTTTCCCTACTATGTTCTCTGCGAAGCGGAAGGGTTCGCCCCGGACAACGACGCGACGGAATTCGAAGCAACGATGGCCCGGCTGCTCGAAAGCGGCGCGGCGAGCGACATCGTGGTCGCCCAATCGTCGCGCCAGCGTGCGGACATCTGGCGCATCCGCGAAGAGTTTCAGCCTGAGATCGACTTGTTCAAGGTCATGCTCGACTTCGACGTCTCGTTGCCGATTTCGACCATGGAAGCCTTCGTTGACGAGACTGCAACCTTGCTGGCCAAGGAAGTTCCTGAGAACCTTGGCCTGCATGTCATCGGCCATCTCGGGGATGGCAACCTTCACGTGACCACCGGTCTGGCCAATCCTGAAAGAAAAGCCGAGGTCCAGAAGCTAATTTACGGCCTGATCCGCCGCTACCGCGGATCGATTTCCGCTGAACATGGGATTGGAGTGGCAAAGAAGCACTTCCTCGATCACTCGCGCAGTGCCGACGAGATCGCAACCATGCGCATGATCAAGTCCGCCCTTGATCCCAACGGCATCTTGAATCCTGGCAAGATCATCTGAACGGAGCTCCTATGGACACCAAGCCGAAGGGCTATTGGATCGCTCGCGTCGACGTGCAAGACGCAGAGCAGTACAAGAAGTATGTCGAGGCAAACACCGCTGCCTTCCGAAAGTTCGGCGGCGTGTGCCTGGCGCGAGGCGGGCGTGTCCAGGTCATGGAAGGATCCGGGCGATCGCGCAATGTAATCTGGGAGTTCCCATCCTTCGAAGCTGCCGTCAGCTGCTACGAGTCCGAGGAGTATCAGTATGCCCGTAGCTTCCGCGAAGGCATAGCAGAGGCCGATTTCATCATGGTCGAGGGCTTGCGCGACGCGCCCTGGAAGCCTGCTTGAAGGCAGGGCTCCGGCTGCGACCGCAATGGACCCGCACGGTTCGACTCGGGGCGCGCCATGGGCAACGTGATATAACCGTGCTCGGCTACAGGCTCGCGCGCAAGTCCTCAGCGGCGATGTCCAGCAGACGGTTCATCGCGGCCCTGGCGCCGGCCGTGTCGCGCATGCGGATCGCCTCGAGCACGGCCTGATGCGCGGCAAGCGCCCGCGACTGCGCTTCCATCAGCTTGTTGGTGACGAGGAAGGACGCGCTCAGCGCCGCTTCCAGCATCCCGATCAAGCCCTTCAAAACGACGTTGTGGCTGGCCGCGATCACGCTGCGGTGGAAGGACAGGTCCGCCCGGCAGACACCATCGAGGTCATGCGGGATCGAATCGCGCATGGCGTTGAAGGCCGCCTCGATCGCTGCGAGGTCGGAGCCGGTGCCGCGCCGTGCCGCAAGCTCGGCGGCGGCCGGCTCAAAAATGCGGCGTGCCTCGATCAGGCCGGAAATCAATTCGCTGTCGTTCTGGATATCGGGATGCCAACTCAGCACCACGGGATCGAGCAGCCGCCAGTCGTCGCGCGAGAGCACACGCACGCCGACCCTGCGCCGTGCCTCCACCAGCCCCTTCGCCGACAGCACCTTGACCGCCTCGCGCACCGAGGTGCGGCTGACGCCGAGCATGGCGCAGAGCTCTTCCTCGCGCGGCAGCACGAGTGGTCTTGACGTCTATCTGTTCCTGATCGGCATGATGCTGCTCGACTGGCTGGCGGCCCGGACTGCACCCCATGCCAAAGCCTCTCCTTGTCCTGGCGATGGGCACTTCGTCGGTCGCCGGCAGACATCAGACGACAGTTGGATTCAAAGGGCTTTCGGCAGCCGGACTTCGACCCGGAGACCTCCTTCCGAACGTCGCGAGAGATTGAGATGTCCACCGTAAAGTTCGGTAAGCTCGGCCGCGATCGGCAAGCCGAATCCATGACCGGGGGCCGCCTCATCGATGCGCCGACCCGGGCGCATCGCTTCCGGCATCGCGGCCGCGTCGATGCCAGGACCATCATCCTCAATGGTGATGGTGACATCGCCATCGTCGCTGGATGCCGAAATTGCGACGCGCGAACGAGCCCATTTGCAGGCATTGTCGAGGAGGTTGCCGAAAATCTCGTCGAAATCCTGTGTCTCGACAGCCACGGCAAAGTCCGACATCGCCGACATCTCGAAGCCGATGGCGCGCTCGCGATGAATGTTGGCGATCATGCTGGTGAGGTCGGAGAGCCTGTCGCGAACAGGCGTACTGGCCCGGGCGGGCCCGGCAAGTGCAGCGGCGCGAGCACGAGCCAGATGGTGGCGGATCAGCCGCTCCATCAAGCCGAGCTGATCGCGCATTCCTAGAGCACCAGATGTCACGATTGCATCAGACGAAGCCCTTGCGGGTCGGGGTTCCAAGGCCAGACTTAGTGCCGCCAACGGTGTCTTGAGACCATGCGCCAGGTTGGCAACGTGGCGTCGGGCGCGTGCCAGGCCTTCGGCATTGTCGGCAAGCAGGCTGTTTACTTCCTCCACCAACGGGCCGATCTCGCTGGGTTGATCAGTTGGCAGCGCGTTTCGCCTGCCTGCGCGGATATCGGCGAGCCCCTCTCGCAAGCTGGCAAGGGGACGAAGGCCAAGCCGGACTTGCGCGAAGAGAGCGCCGCATAACAGCAAGCCTAACGTCAACAGAGCCAGCGCCAAGGGCAGCAGCGCTTCCCGAAGGGGTCCGTAAATCGCGCGCAAAGGGGCTCCTGCGGCGATGGTCACCCTTTCCGTCCCAAAAGGCACTTCAAGAGTACGCCAATGGAGCATTTCGCCGCCGGCTCCTGCTCCTTCGGCGGTTCTTGGGCGCCCGAGCGAGCGCAGCAGCCCAAACCAGTCCCGGAAGCCAACAAAATTATCGAAGTGGCCTGGGACGACGGCAGG
Organism: Mesorhizobium sp. 113-3-9; assembly: GCF_016756515.1. Classification (NCBI taxonomy): domain Bacteria; kingdom Pseudomonadati; phylum Pseudomonadota; class Alphaproteobacteria; order Hyphomicrobiales; family Phyllobacteriaceae; genus Mesorhizobium; species Mesorhizobium sp. 113-3-9. The sequence goes on from NZ_AP023246.1 coordinate 2,925,277, forward strand.
CAGCTTGACGGGACCAACACCGGCCAGCGTGGCCGAGACGGCGTCACCGGATGGTCCGGATGCCTGCCATACCCATCCCGACTGCGGACGATCGTAGGGTGGCCCACTCAAGACAGGTGTCACTGTCATCCTGCCTTCGCCATCGCGCTGCAAGGCTGACGCAACGGCGAAAATCTGCGCGTCCAGACGCTGGTCGATCTGGCCAACGACGAAACGCTGCAGGATGAATGCGATGACGATGCCAGCAATCAGCAGTGCTGCGATAACAGCGACTATTGCCGCAAGCCGCAATCTGCCGGCCAGTGAACGCGGCAACCATGTCATTTTTCGTCTGCCGTCAGCCGATAACCGAGACCTCGCACCGTGGCTATGTGATGGTGGCCGATCTTGCGGCGGAGCCTGGCAATGATCACTTCCAACGAATTGGATTCGACCTCGGCATCGCCATCATAAACACGGTCGAGCAGATTGGTACGAGTTACCACGACCTCCTTCCGCAAAATCAGGCTGGAAAGGACCCGCCATTCAAGTCCCGTCAGTTTCAACGGTAGCCCGTCGAGCTCGAAAGTGCCGAGTTGCGCGTCGAAGGCGAGTGGTCCGCAAACAATTTTCGCCTGGGCATGGCCGGCTGACCTACGAACCAGGGCGCGCAGCCGCATGATCAGTTCCTCGGTCCGGAACGGCTTGGTCAGATAGTCGTCTGCGCCGGCCTTGAATCCGTCGACCTTTTCTGACCAGCCGTCACGCGCCGTCAGGATCAGCACCGGCAGGTTACGCCCAGCCGCGCGCCAGGCCTTGAGTACCGTCTTGCCCTCGACCTTTGGCAGGCCAAGATCGAGAACCGCGACATCGTATGCGCCGGTGTCACCGAGATGCTGGCCGTCCTCGCCGTTGCGGGCGATGTCGACAACAAAATTCTCGTCGCGCAGCGCTTCGCCCAGCTGGCTGGCGATCGATTCATCGTCTTCGACGAGCAGCACCTTCATTTCATTGACTTCCCTGCCACGCGCGTTGGCGTCGGTGCTAGGCCCTGCGGCTGAACCGAAGCTGAACGGCCTGGTTCAGGCTCGGTTCCAGGCGGAGGTGTAAAACCGACGGCATTCCACAGCAACTGAAGGTGCCCAATATGACTGATACATCCCAAACTACCCATGAGGCGACCGCTGCCCTCCCGCCGTCCCATCATAGGCGCAGGCCCTATCTTACCGGCTTGTTCGCCGCCGGACTGATCGCAGTTGGACTGGTTGCCGGAGCCGGCGCAGCCATATTGGCGGTGCCGCGCGACAACGTGATCTTGATGCAGCCGACAACCATCGCCACCCTCGCGCCGTACAGTACCGTGGCTGTCAAAGGCAAAGTGGCCGAAATCTTCGGCAACAAGTTCGTCATCGATGACGGCAGCGGCCGTGCGCTGGTTGAAACCGGCCGCGCAGGGGAGGGCGGCAAGCTGGTCGCTGCCGGCGAAACTCTCACTGTCCAAGGCCATTTCGACGATGGCTTCCTTCATGGCGACCTGCTCGTCCATGCTGACGGCAGGGCTGAGAGCCTGCGGCCACCGCGTCCGGGCCCGCGCGGCCTGCTCGACCGGCTACACGGACATGAAGTCGCGGCAATCTTTCCGGGCGCGCCCGACCGATAAGCTTCTTCGACGGCGCGGAGCAGTTTCTCCGCGCCGCCAGCCGCTCTGATCGACAATTGAACGGCAGCTTCTATCACCTTCATCCCGAAAGCGGACTGACCGCTTCCGGCCAAAACCAGCCGCGTTCGTCACGAGTTTGTCGACCCTTTTGTGGAAGGAGGAGAAACCGCGTTCGAAGGAAATGGGTTGGCGAACCATCCGCTAAAGTATTGATTTCCCATAGGGGACGTCGACCCAGCGGGCGCACCATTACCATTGACCGCGCTTTTCCTCGCCCAGGTCGATCGCTCTCGCGATATCGACGGCGATCCGCTTAAATGTTCGGTCTTAGCGAGGATGCAGGCCTGCCGCCTCAAGCCCTGACTTCAGGGGTTCAGCGAGAGACGGTGCCACTGAACGAGACGTCATCGCGTCGGAAACAGATTCCTCGAAGCGCGGCTGTACCCGGCGCAGTGCCGCAATATGCTGAGCCGCTTCCTCTGTTCGTCCAACCTTGCCGAGTGTTGCAATCCACACCACTTCGGTCAGATAGCAACCCGAAGCGCGAACTTGCTGAAGATGGCGCTGCGCCTCATCGTAGGCACCACGTCGATAGGCGTCAAAAGCAAGAATTGTGTCGTCCTGAGTGCCGTCGGCTCCACTCAACAGCGAAATGCCCTCGTCCCATCTACCGGTCAGGAACAGGATTCCGCCGAGCTTCAGGGCAATCGCGGCATCGAAGGGGTTGCGATCCATGGCTCGCCGGCCAGATGCGATCGCGGCATCCGGCTGGCCGTTCCTGTAACGAGCCATCATCTGGGCGAAGGCGCCAAGGACCGAATCTGGCTCCAGGGCCGCGGCCTTGTCAGCCAGGTCGAGGGCCCGAGCGGTCGGATCGTTATCCTTGTCCCAGCCCGAAGACGCGAGCAGAACCATCGCCAGCATGGCGTAGGCGTCAGCATCGTTCGGGCGCAGTTCGATCGTCTTGACCAGGCATGATCTGACGGCATCAAGCGACGGCCTGTCGGCAGCTTTCAGCGCCATATGCGCGCGCAGGACGCAGCCATTGCCAAGCGATGGCTTGGCCAGTTCGGCGTTGACCAGAGCCGTATGTATGATTCCGGTGTCGCCCGCGATCCGGTTCGCAAGGTTACCAATCAAGCGATTCGACGGGTCGGTCCAGGAGGGGCTGTCCTTGGACACATACTCGATATCGGTGGCAAGTGCCTCGTTGCTGATCTTGTCGACGACCTGCCACCACAGGTAGGGAAGGGTATTCGATGAATCGTATTTGAGAACGATCCCATATCGGGCGTTCTCCTCCGCGGAGCTGTTTTCTGTCGAGATACGCAGCGTTTGAAAGCGTGACAAAGCCGCTGTAACCGCGTCACGCAACTGGCCTGCCTCGGAACCGTTTGCCCGGTCGGTTGCCATGGTGCTGATGGCGACCGTCGGCTGATCCGATACGGCTTCGGGTCGATTGGGGACATGCAAGAAAGAGATCAGTTGCGTGCCGCCCAGCAGAAGTCCGCCGACAACGCCAAGGACGATTGCCGACCATCTCGCCCGGCCGTTTGGGTAAGGTTGGCGAAAGGCGGGATCTGGTTGTTGAACCGAAACAGCAGGATCCGGAACTGCCTCTGGTTCGGTGTTCGCACCGCCTGCCGACCTTCTGTCCTTGACGAAATCCGGAACATAGCGTCCCCTCGGCAGATCGATGTGGATGTCATGCCGATGGCCGTTCAATTCATAATAGCGAGACAGCGACGCGCGCAGGCGCGTCGCCTCGATACGAACGATTGGATCTATTCCTGGATCAAAACTGGCCGGCCTTCCGAACACATCCACGGCTACTGTATAGGCCTTGATCGAGTCTTGGCGTCCTTCGAATAGCTCCTCCGAAATGAATTGCAGGAACCGCTTGTTGCGGTCGGCGCAATGAAATTGTGGATCGGAAAGCAATCGCGCCAATTCAGCACGCGCTTCTTCGCATGTAACCGTCGGCTCGACGGTCGAGGTGTCCAGATCGCTGCCGTCAGCTTCCACAACAAGTCCCTCGACTTTCTTGCGTGTTCAGCGAATTGACTGGCGTAGGTGTTGAAGTCCATCCAATGGGATACTTCGCCACGGCAGATTTTCTGCCGAATACAAATCGGGGCCAAGCTGGACCTTGGTCCATCCTTCGTGACGAGAGGAGCCGCAGTTCAATTGAACCGCGTTTGAACTCGATCAGCCAACCGGCTTTGCACGGATTCCAGCAACGGCACGCTGGACGGCGTCGAGCAGCAGGCCCAGGTCAACCGGCTTGACCAGGCATGCGATCGCGCCTGCGTCGAGGGTACGTTTGACGACGGTGGAATCATCGTTACCGGTGATGACTATCACGGGGGTAGACAGACCGGCATCGCGAAGCGCCTGCTGCACTTCAAGGCCGCTCATTCCCGGCATTTGCAGGTCGAGCGTCAGGCAATCGGGAATCTGTTCACGCAACGAATCCAGAAACTCGGCACCGGAGGCGAATGTCGACGTCTCGATTTCATCGGCGGTCAGCACACGTGCAAGCGCATTTCGGACCGACACATCATCATCGACAATCGCAATCTTCACGCACCACCCCTGGCCTGACCCTGCGATTATCTCAGATGCGAGAGCTATTTATAGTCGGCCTTTGGTCTATCAGGCCGCACTACCGGCCAGGCGGTAAATCCAGGCCCAGCCGCTCCGATATCCGGACAAGCTCGGCAAGGGAGCGCACCCCCATCTTGGACATCATGCGCCCCCGGTGGAGTTTGACGGTCTTCTCGGCGACGCCGAGATCGGCGGCGATCTGCTTGTTGAGCCTGCCCGCCACGACGTGCGAAAGCACTTCCCGTTCCCGTGAAGTCAGCGATGCATAATGCTTCAGGACTTCCGTGAACCCGATCCGGTCCCGGCGAAGATCGGTATCCTTTCCGATCGCCGCTTCGACGGCATTGATAAGAGCCGTTTCGTCGATGGGCTTGGTGAGGAAGTCCACGGCTCCTTCCTTCATCGCGCGCACGCTCGTTGGAACATCACCCTGGCCAGAGACGAAGATGACAGGGCGGGCGATGTCGTCGGAACCTTTCAACGCGGCCTGCAGTTCGAGACCATTCAACCCCGGCATTGACACGTCCACGACCGCACAACCAGGGATATCGGGATCGTGCGCTTCGAGGAACGCGCCAGGGGAGGAAAAAGTATGGACTTCGTAACCCTTGACCGTCAGGAGCCGCGCCAACGCAATCAAGACCGACGGATCATCGTCGACCACGAAAACGTTCGACCTCGGCATGCTCATTGGTCTTGCGGCCGATACGCGGGAATCAACACCACCATCTTCGCACCGCCCCTGGAATTGTTGACCGCCGATATCCGTCCGCCGTGGCTTTCCACAATCGTGCGGCAGATCGACAGGCCCAGCCCGGTGCCTTTGGACTTTGATGTAACGAATGGATCGAAAATCGTATCGTTCATCTCCGGATCGATCCCGGGACCGGAATCCTCAATCTCCATCACGATCCGGTCGCTGTCGCCATTGGCCCTGACAGATAGCAACCGCTGGCGCGTCGTTATCGCATCCATCGCTTCGACGGCATTCATGACCAAATTCACAATAACCTGTTGCAACTGGATCCTGTTGCCCTTGATGCTGCAGAGTTTCGAGCCAAGTTCGGTCTCGATGACGACCCCGTGTTCGTGAACATCGCCGCTGACCAGTGTCAGAGCATTTTCGATGAGCACGACGACATCAAGCTCTTCGGCTTCACTATCATCTCGCCTGAACATGGCACGGATGCCATTGATGATCTCACTTGCGCGATGGCCGTCCCTGACGACATCCTTCAATATCACCTCCAGCGTAGAGGTATCCGGATTTTCTTTGGCCAGTTCATGCAATCCGGCGGTGCCATTCAGGGTGATGGCGGTTAGCGGCTGATTTACCTCATGCGAAACCACCGCGAGCGTGGCATCCACTTGCATGAGCCGGCTTTCCCGTTCGCTGCGTTGCATGATCGTGGATATGGCGAGCCGTGCGTATAGAGTCGTGGTCTGCGTGAGCAAGCCGAGCAGAACGAACGACGAGGCCAGAAGTCCGTAGAACCGGCTCTCATACCAGACAAGGCTGAATCGATAAGCCGTCGTGCTGACCAGAAGGCTGGCGATCAACCACGCCGACAACACGACCAGCAACCAGAGATCAAGGACCGAGCGGCGTCGCCGCCACACAAGCACGATTGCGGCAATCTCGAGCGGGATGATGAAGGGGGCGTCGACCGCCCAGATCCTGCGCTCCGCGTTGACCATGATATCCGGCAGCAAGGCGCCACCGACCGTCACCAGCAAGGTCAGGCCGCACACGGCGACAAAGACAATGGCGACGCTTGCGAGAATAAGGATACCCGTTGAGTTGCCAGCCAGATGGCTTCGGGATTCACCTTCCTTGAGGAGGGCATATGCAACCGCGGCGCAAGGCAGCCCGGCACGCCAGAAGATCTGCAAATAATTGCTCGTCTGTATCCCCGCGCCCAGCAGCCCGGTTGGGCTGAAGGCACCGGGAAACGTCAGCGCGTGTACGACAATGACAAGCGCTGTGAACAGATATCCGCTTGCCAGGGCCAGCAGCGAGCGGGAGCCGAGAACGGACACATGAGCGTAGAGCAATGCGGCGGTGATCAGATCGATGATAAATAGAATAGTATCAAGAATGGGGACAAATAGATCGAGCCGAGAAAGCTGTAAATTCCGAAGGGGCAATGAGCCAATGAAAACCAAGGACATCAGAACGACGAAAACCACCGCCAGACGCTCTTGTCGCGGATCTGGCGGAAACGTCGAAATCAGTAAAGGTCGCTCCTCCAGAAGTATCCCCATTTTGTGTTCGCCCCGAGATCGGTGGATGGAGGCTGCTTTGCCGATAAGGAAAGCTTCCGAGGCCTAGAGACCGTCGATTCGGACCAATGCGTCTGCGCCGTTCTTGTTCCCTCTCTAAATTAATCCCATAGCGTGCCTTGTCTATATCTCTGGCGAGATAACATCAGCTCATATCTCTCTTACAGTCGCCGGCGATGGCCGGAAAGGAATGACAAGGACCGCCCACGCTTAGCGGAGCGATTGGTTAAAAGTATCTAAATGAGGTGGGTGACGGACGATGAACATGACAACGCAAGTGTTTGCAGCACTGGTTTGGTGCAGGCCGGAATGAAAAACCGGATCACTTTACCTGGAAATACGGTCTGCCCGCCGGCTTCATGTCACCACCTGCCAACCCTTCGCCGCACTTCTTGCCGCGCCGGATGGCGCTGGCACAGCATCACGCGAGAAGCGAGACAATGGATTGACACCTCGGATCGGCTGGCCTTGCCAGTGAACCCAGGCCGGCATTTTCAGCCCGGCTGAACCGAAGCTACGTGTTCGCACTATGCCGCTTTCGGGTGCTCTGGATCGTTCTGCAGTTCGCGTATCTCGCGTTGATCACGCTCCAGGAAAAAATTGAGGAAGGTCCGGATGACGGCGATCGCGCCGATGCGGCCAATGTCGTCCCAACTTGGCGTCGTCGAGGTCTCGATGATGTCGGCGGCAAGCTGAAAGGTCAGGCCGGCGATCAGCCAGCGCGAATAATGCATCCAGACGGAGCGGGCGGCGCGATCATTTTCCGGATGAGACAACGCCACGCGAATGCTGTTGATGAAGGCCTGGATCGTGCCGGTCGCTATGATAATCAGCGCCAGAAGATCGATGAGCGGAACGAACAACTCCGTCAGGGTCCGAAGCCACTCCTCAATCATCGGCGTTCTATCCATTCCTCTTTCCGCGTACGACGCAGCGGAAGCCGAGATGTGAAATCGAGGTATCGACCGGCTGCGCCATGCGTGCCGCGGGACGATAGCGCCGGCAGTAGTTCGGCGCGCATAGATGCGAACCGCCCTTGGTCACCTTGCGCGGGATTTTCACATCGGGCCGGCGTGGGTCGTAGCTTGCCTCGCGCGCCGCACCGCGCGGGTTTTCCGCCGTGCAGCACGGGCTGTCGATGCTGCCGTGCTCCTGGTACCAGTCCGTCGTCCACTGCCAGACATTGCCGGCCATGTCGAAGAGGCCGTAGCCATTGGCCGGGAACGAACCGACCGGTGCGGTGTATTCGTATCCATCATCCATTGTGTTGTGGTACGGGAACTCGCCCTGCCAGGTGTTGGCCATGTGCTGGCCGTCACGCGTGAGGTCGTCGCCCCAGACATAGTCGGCGCCATCGAGGCCGCCGCGCGCGGCAAACTCCCATTCGGCCTCCGTTGGCAATTCCTTGCCTGCCCAGCGGGCATAGGCCTGAACGTCCTCATAGGCGACATGCACCACCGGGTGGTCCGCCAGCTTCTTGGTCGAACTGGCCGGGCCGCGTGGATGGCGCCAGTTGGCGCCGCGCACATAGACCCACCAGTTGTAATGGTTGCGCATGTCGACCGGGCCGGCCGGCTTTTTGAACATGGTAGAGGACGGCGAGAGCATATCCGGCAAGGCGCCCGGATAGTTGTCCGGGTTGGCCGGCTTTTCAGCCAGTGTCACATAGCCGGTCTCAGCGACGAATTTTTCGAAATCGCCATTGGTCACCGTAAATCGGTCTATCCAGAAACCGTCGACTTTCACGCGATGGACCGGTGCTTCCTCGGGGTAGAATTTATCGGAGCCCATCAGAAACGAGCCACCCGAAATCCAGATCATGCCGTCGGTCGACGAACTCTTCGAGACCGGCATCCCTTCCGGTTCTTCGATGGCCGTCCCTTCAGGTCTGGTGACCTCGTTCATCCCTCAACCTCCTTGCGCCCTGGTCACGGACAAACCGCGGCTGTCGATCGTGCCGGCGGGGCTGGATCTGGCGCTCTGCTCGACTCGGTTCGTTGGTCCCAAAAACAATGAGGACAGATAGATCGCGGCCAGCCCGCCAATGGCCAAAGCATGGACCCATGTGTCTATCCTGGCCAATCGGGGATCACGACGAGGAAGCATCGAACTCACCCACCCATCCAGCTGTGCCTGGGAAATTTCACCGGGCTCATCATCGCATTGCCTTTGACTGGGTGGCGGCATGGAGCCTGGTGCGCCATTTGACATAGGGAATGCACACGACGGCGCTGACGATCAGGTGCCATAGCACGACGGCGATCACGGCTTTCTCTTCCGGGAAGATCGAATGCGCGATGGCCATGGCGACGCCGGGATGGCGGGCGCTGCTCGCAAGCGCCAGCACCGTGCGATTGTCGGCTACGGGGCCGCCAAGCGCATGGCCGACCGCGATGCCGACAACGGCAAACACGACCAAGGCGATCAACGTGCCATTGCCGACCATTGCCGTCAGCGCCGGCCAGATCTTGATCAGGACAGGAATGAAGGCCAGCACGAGCAATACCGTGGCAAACAGCGAAAGCGGCCTTGCCAGGCGCGATGCAAAGTCGGGTGCGAATTGATGCACCAGAAGCCCGATGACGAGAGGAACGAGGATCCCGGTCACCACGATGGACAAAACCGTGCCGGCGGGCACAGCGATGCCGAGCCCGAAGATCGCGCCGATCAGGGCGATCCCGAGCGGCACGATCAGCACGGAAAGCGCTGCCATGATAACAAGCAGGCTTGCTGTGTAGGAGACTTCGCCGCCGGCCTTGGTCTGCTTGTTGGGCAGGATCGGCGGCACCGGCGACAGTGCCAGCGCGACAAGGGCTATCTTGACGGCGGGATGAAGGCCGAACAAGGCGTCCATCGCCAGCGCCAGGAGCACCATGATCACATTCATCGAGAGGACGGATCGTGCAAGCAGGGAGGGCTGGCGCAAAAGGGAAATCACGTCCGTCCAGCTCGCCTGCAGTCCAAGCGCCAGCACCATCAGCGCCATCGAGAGATTGATGGCCATGGGGATCAGTTGCGCGATCGTCATCCTGCTTACTCAGTCCCGTGCCATGGCGGCGGCGAACTTCCGTTCAAGATCGAGATAGACGTCGTCGGCGATGTCGAAGACGACCTTGATCACACGCCCGTTTGTGAACGGGAACTGCGGCTTGTACTCGCTACTGACAGCGTCGCCACCGTCATAGCCGATGCACAAGCCCTCGCCACAGAGGGCATAGCGACCCGTCTGGGTTCGGAACGCCGCCTGCGCCGCCACTTCCTCGTCGACGTATAGCGTCATCTGTCCGAGCGCTTCCAAATGTTCACTGATGCGCTCCTTGACGAACTCGACACCGACCACGTGCTTTCCGAGCTTGGGCGCGTCGCAGACCAGTCGCTGCTCCGGAGGGATGCCGAGGAAATTGTAGATGAAGAACAGCTTGCCGCCCTTGACGAAAAGCGAGTAGCCGCCGAAGCGCGAGCCCTGCGCCACGATAACGCCCTGGCTGTCGCCAGTGAACTCAACCTCGGCAAGCATCTTGAACGAAGTACCAAGCGTGGGAGCTGCTGCTGCTTCAGGAACCTCGGTTGTACCGGGTTGGTAGACGTAGCGGTCGCGCTTGGGCGCGTGGTATTCGGCTGCGTGCTGGTCATGCACGTTCAGGTCGTTGAGCGGAAGGACGTTGTTCTTCTTGGCCTCCGACAGCCAGAGATCGACTAATTCCTTCAGCTTTTCCGGCTGCTCGGCAGCCAGATCCCGTGCTTCGGAGCGGTCGACGTCGGTGTGGAAAAGTTGCCAGACGTCCTTGTCGAAATGACCCTGATCGGACGGCATCGGCGCATGGAGAGCGGCCGCTTTCCAGCCCTTGCTCCAGATGCCGCGCGTACCGGCCATCTCGTAATACTGCGTCTCCTTGCTGGTCGGGGCCTTGGCTTCATTGAAGGTGTAGGCCATCGAAACGCCGGCGAGTGGCGACTGCCTCACGCCGTCGATTGTCTCGGGCATTTTCACGCCGCAGGCTTCCAGGATCGTCGGCACGATGTCTGTGCAATGATGGTATTGGTGGCGCACCTCGCCCTTGGCCTTGATCCCCTTCGGCCAGTGGATGACAAGCGGATCGCAGGTGCCGCCTGCAAAGGAGGCATAACGCTTGAACATCTTGTAAGGCGTCGAGAAGGCTGTCGCCCAGCCGGTCGGATAGTGGTTGTAGGTGTCGGGCGATCCCAGCCTGTCGATCATGGCGAGATTGCGGTTCACATCATCCGGAAAACCGTTGAAGAACAGGTTCTCGTTGACCGAGCCGCTGGGGCTGCCTTCACCCGATGCGCCGTTGTCGGCACAGTAGAAGATCAGCGTGTTGTCAAGCTGTCCCGACTCCTCGAGATAGTCGACCAGCCGGCCGATCTGGACGTCGGTGTATTCCGAGAAGGCGGCGTAGACTTCGGCCATGCGGCTGAACAGGCGCTTCTCATCATCCGACAGAGTGTTCCAGGGCCGGACCATGTCACCCTCCGCCGCTACTGCCGGCGGCATCGGATTGATTGGCGTGAGTTCCGTATCGGCCGGCAGAATGCCGCGTTCTATCATCCGCTTCAGGACCCATCCGCGATAAGCCTCGTAGCCGTCGTCGAACTTGCCTTTGTACTTGTCGATGAAATCTTGTGGCGCGTGATGCGGCGCGTGGTTGGCGCCTGGGCAGTACCACATGTACCAGGGCTTCGCCGGATCCGCCTGCTTGGAGTCGCGGATGAAGGCGATCGCCTTGTCGGCGATGTCCCTGGAGAAGTGGTAGCCGTCCTCGGGTTGACTGGGCTGGTCGACGAAATGGTTATCCTCGATCAGTTCGGGGTACCACTGGTTCGTCTCGCCGCCGATGAAGCCGTAGAAGCGATCGTAGCCGAGGCCTAGCGGCCACTTCTTCTTCGACGCGCTCATGCCGAAGGCATCGACCGGCACGTTATGGTTCTTGCCGATCCAGAAGGTGCTCCAGCCTGCGTCACGCAGGATGCTGGCGATGGTGCCGTTCTCCAGCGGGATGTGGCCTTGATAGCCGGGAAAACCTGTCGCGGCCTCCGAGATCGAGCCGAAGCCGTTGGCGTGGTGATTGCGGCCGGTGAGAAAACACGAACGTGTCGGAGAGCAGACCGCCGTCGTATGCCATTGCGTATAGATCAGTCCATTCTTCGCCAGCCGATCGAGCGTCGGCATCTCGATGCGACCGCCATAGGGTGACCAGGCCGCTTGGCCGGTGTCGTCATAGAGGATCACGAGGACGTTGGGGGCGTCCTTCGGCGCCCTGTTGTCGAGAAAGGCTTCCCAGTCGGGCTTGGAGTTGCGGATATCCAGCGCGATCTTGCCCTTGAATGAACGTGTCATTGCTGTCCTCCTCTTTTGGTGTTCGCTGCCGTCGCTACTTCCGCTCAACCGGAGGCGGCGTCCACGAGCCGTCGATGATCGGGGTCTTTGGCCAGTAGGCGCGCAGGTAGAGCGAGAAATCGCCCTTGGGCGCCGGCAGCCAGTTGGCGCGCTGCGCCGGGTCCGTGGGCGCGTCAGACTGCACGGAGATCGTCAGCGACCCGTCGGCGGCAAGCTTCAGATCCTTGTTCTTGGTGCCGACCGAGAAGCGGTTGATCGCGTTGGCGATGAAAAAATGATGCTGGTTGTAGATCGAGAGCGACCAGAAACCATTCACCGGCGGTAAGTCGTCCTTGGCAAATGTCACGGTGTAGCGATTGGCGCTGTTGAGGCGCGCGCCGGACGAATCGAGGTCCTGGTAGAAGTACTTCGTTTCATCCGGCGAATTGACGAGGATGTTCGATTTCGCCACCGCGGTCCGCGTGAAATAGTCGGTCCCGAACGCGGATTCGTTTGAGATCGTGCTCCAGTGGTGCGGCAGTTGCTGGCCGTAGTTGCGAAACTGGAACAGCGGGGTCACCAGTTTCTCTTCTGCATCCTTGGCGGCGTCGATCATCGCCTGTTTCATTTTCGGATTGTCCTTGGCGGCAGCGAGCACCGCGAGCAGTTGGGCATAGCGTGCTTCCTCGCCGGGTAGAGGCGGCGCGTCGGCGAGCACCGCCGGAAGCTCCTCGAAGAACTTGTCGGGGAACACCCAACGCGTTTCCTCTTCGCCTGGAGGCGCGCCGGGGACTTTCGGCAGCTTGTTCCAGTCGATGCTTTTCATCTGCCCGTCATAGTCCGCGAGCGGATACATCACGATGCCGGGCAATACCGACTGGATCGCTCGTTTGTCGTCCGGCGTATCGTCCTGGGCAATGCGCGGCGCCGCGAGGGCGGTGCTGCTCGACGCGCGAAACATCTTGGTGATGCCCTTCGGCACTTCACCCTGCCAGTTGGGACCGGCCAGCAGGTAGAAGCCGGGCGTGGTGCCGTGCATCTTGCCGAGTTGCGCGAAGCTGTCCGTGCGCAGGTCGACGATCTGATAGACCCAGAAACGGTCGCCGAAATCCGGCACCTGGATCACCACCGGTGAGACATCCAGCGCCACCAGGCCCAAGCCGTAGACCACGTCCTGGTTCGGGCATGCGACGTTGCGCTCTTCAGGATTGACGTAGTCCGTCAGCATGGTGAGCGTGTTCAGCGGTGCTTCGAGCAACGGGCCTAAATATCTATTTTCCTTCATCTTCGAAAACGCGAGCCGGCGGTTGTACATGTTGACCAGCGGCCAGGCCCAGAAAAAGGCGTCACGGGCGACGTGAGCGGCGTAAGCCTCGCTGATTTTCACACGCGCATCCGGACCTGGCCGCAGTGCATGCGCCCAGCTCGGCGACGGCGGCAAAGGCTGCGGGTTCAGCCCGGCGGCATCCGTCTCGGATGATCTGGCCATGGCTTTGGCGAGTACAGCAGTCTGACGTGTCATCTCTCCCTCCCAATTCAAGCTGGTGTTCCGACAACTGCTCGACATGCGGAATTCGTAAGACAGCGCCGGCGGCCTCGGACTTTGTTATTTGGCCGGTTGCGGCTCCGGGAATTTCCACTTGCCATCCAAAATCTCGGCACGCGGACGGTAGAGCCGCACGGTGTAATTCCAGCCCTTCATGATCGGCAAGCAATTGGCGATCTTGCCGTCGCAGCCGCCGAACTGGACGGCAATGGCGCCGTCTTCGCCTTTCTTGGCCGTGAGATTGTTCAAGGAATAGGCGTTGTACGGGTTCTTCTCGTAGTAGCCCTTGGCATCGTAGAGGCTCACCGACCAGAAACCGTCGACGGGCACATCCTTGACGTCGAGTTTGTAGACGGTAGTGCCGTCATTGTTGGCCGGCGTGATGTTCAGATAGGTGGCGTCCTTGTCGGGATTGCCTCCCCATGCAGCCGCGCTGCCGACAAGGTGGTGGACAGGGTCGACATCTTCCTTCTTGCCGAACGCGCCCTTGAAATCCGGCATCGTGGTGGCAAGAACCAGCAGCGCATCGCGCATCCTCTTCTGGCTTGCTTGATCCCACGCCGGGCTTTCGAAGCTGCCCGCCTTGGCCTGCTCGGCCTTTATAGCATCCTGCAAGGCGTGGACTTTCGTCACGTCGCCGGGATCGGTGGGATCGACCAGCGTGCGGATGGCGGCAAGCAGATAGCGCGTGCCGACCGTTTCTTTGTCCAGCTTATAACTGCCGCCGCCATATACGACTTCCGGCACATAGTGGTCTTCGTTGACGATCATCAGCGACATGAAACGGTTCCCCGCATCGGGCAGCGTGATTGTCACCGGACCGGCGTCGAGATCGAAAACGGCAGCCGAATAGAGCGTGTCGCGATTCGCGCGAATAACGGCCTGGTGATCGATGTCCATCGGCTCGCGGTGATGCAGGAACTTGCCGATGCCACCTGCATCCTTAATGGCGCTGCCGAAATAGAGATCGGTTTCGGCGCGAGCAAAATTGTCGATGGTGACGGGCACGGTGTCGGCGCCAAGCGCCGATCCGGTTCCGGCAAGGCAGACGACGAATGCGGCATTCACTACTATGGTTCTCATGTCAGTCTCCCTCAGCGGACCTTCTCGATGTCCGGTAGCACCCACGTCTTGTCGAACAGCGGCTTCTCCGGCCCATAGAGGCGGAACAGCACCTCGAATTTTCCTTTCGGCTGTGTTGGTACCCAGTTCGCCTCCTTGCCCGCCGGCGCCTTGAGACCGAAGTAGACATCGACCGAGCCGTCGGCGTTCTTCTTGAGGTCAGGGTCTAGTGACGAGCGGCTCGACACCTTCATGCCCCTGATGAACGCATGCGTGGACCGGTCGTAGACCGTTGCTGACCAGTAAAGCTTGACCGGTGCGTCCGCTGGCACCGTCAGCCGATAGATACTGCCGCCGTCGAAAGGCTTGCCGTCCTTGTCCGATATGGTCATCAGGTAGAACTGACCCGCCCCAAGATGCTTGGCGCTGAAGAAGGCGACGGAGTAGACGGCTCCGCGAGCATCGACGGGATAAGAATCGGCCTTTCCATAATTGGACGACATCGCTTCGATGAGTTCTTGCGAAGCAGGCACGTTCCAATGGGTATGTGGATAATACGGCGGCGAGAAAAGCGATTCGTATTTCGCGTCGATCACCGCATGTGCCTCGCCGGCGGCATTCGCCAGAATTTTCTGGGTAGCGGCATCGGGTTTGAACGGCTTGCCCTTCTCGATCCCGATCGACTTGAGTTGGTCGATCATCGCCCTATCGCGTTCCAGCCAAGGCTCGCGCTGGATGAAGCGGTCGAGCATCTGGAAGAAGCGCAGGTCGTAGGGAATGGTGTTGTCGTAGACGACATCGATGGCATCGACGAATTTCGTCGGCGGCGGGTTGGCTGCTTGCGAGAGCGGATACATCTTGACCTGCTTCCCGTAAGCGACCGCGCTGGCCACATCGGCATCGCTGGTGCTCCTGAGGCTGGAGCGCAGGATCACGAAGCCGGCATAAGTGCTCGACGGCAGCGCGATGTAGCCATCCGGAACCTTGTCCGAATACCCCGGCGGGAGGATCAGGTATTTGCCGCCCTTGCCCTTGTCGGCGCCGGCGGGGCCGACATCCTCGAGAGCCGTTTGCCAGCCGTCGTCGATGCTGCCGACCAGCGAGCCGCCATTGGCCGGCGGGATCTCGAGAACCACGGGCCCGTCCTTGGTGTTGTAGAAGGGATGGAGGTAGACTGTGCCGGGGTTGGGGGTGAGCGTCTGGTTCTTCCAGTCGGGCAGGCGCGACCAGTAGACGATCTGGTTCCATTCGCCCTTGCTGTCGACCATCCCCTGATACAACAGCTCGAAGTTGACCGCCGGCATGCCCCAGATAACCGATTCGACGGCTCGGCGTTCGATCGTACGCGCGGCGAGTTCAGCAGCGGCCCCAGTCGTCTTCGCGGCGCAGGGATCGACCAGGGACATCGACACCCCAACAGCGAACGCACCTGCAAGCAAATGTCGGAAGGTCATGGCATCCTCCGGATTTCCGTTGGTGGCTCCGTGGTTGAACAAAGGCAGGCGGCAGGCTTCCGCCTGCCGCCGCAGCACGTTTTTCAGTGCCCGCTGTTGAAGCTCGCAGCCATCTTTTCCAGAGCTTGGTCGAGCGTGAAGCTCGCGGCCTTCTGGCGCGGCGGATAATCCTTGAAGGTGGCCAGGAAAGGCTGCACCACGGCTTGGGCGGCCATGATGATGTAGCCCTTGGAGAAATACCAATCGAAGTAGGTGTTCGACGTGATGTCGGCTCGCTCGTACGGGTCAGTCCGCAGATTGAATATTTTGGGACACCGTAGAACGACGAACGGATCCATCCAGAGCTTAAGCGTGCCCTCCGTCCGCTGCTCCATGAACACGACCTTCCAGACTTTCATGCGCAGGGCGACGAGGTTGCCGTCGTCATCGAAATAAACGAGGCCCTCGCGCGGGCTTTTCACGCCTTCCTTCGTCAGGAAGTCGAGAAGATTGTAGCCGTCGATGTGGACCTTGAAGGTCTTGTCGCCCGCCTTGTGGCCCTTGAGCAGCTTTTTAGGAATGTCTGCGTCACCGGCTATGGCGCAGAAGGTCGGCAGCCAGTCGTGATGCTGCACGATGTCGTTGGTCACCTCGCCGGCGGGCACCTTGCCGGGCCAGCGCACCAGCATCGGCACGCGGAAAGCGCCTTCCCAGTTGGTGTCCTTTTCCGAGCGGAACATCGTCATGCCGGCGTCCGGCCAGGTGTTCATATGCGGGCCGTTGTCGGTCGAATACATGACGAAAGTGTCGTCGGCGATGCCGAGCTCGTCCAGATAATCCAGCATCTGACCGACATTCTTGTCGTGGTCGATCATCGTGTCGTGATAAGGCGACTGGCCTTCACCCGCCTGACCGACGCTTTCCGGCTTGGTGTGTGTTCTGGCATGCATGTGCGTGGTGTTCAGCCAGACGAAGAAGGGCTTGTCGGCGGCGTGCTGCCGCTTGATGAAGTCTTTTGCCTTCTCCACGACCTCGTCATCGACCGTCTCCATGCGCTTGCGTGTCAGCGGCCCCGTATCCTCGATCTTCTGCTTGCCGACCCGGCCCCAGCGCGGCTGCTCCGTAGGATCGTCCTTGTCCGTCGCCCAACAATGGAGCAGGCCCCTGGGGCCGAACTTTTCCTTGAATCGCGGATCCTTGGGATAGTCTGGCTCTTCCGGGTCTTCCTCGGCGTTGAGGTGATAGAGATTGCCGTAGAACTCGTCGAAGCCGTGCACCGTCGGCAGGTATTTATTCATGTCGCCGAGATGGTTCTTGCCGAACTGACCGGTCGCGTAGCCGAGCGGCTTCAAAAGTTCGGCGATTGTAGCGTCTTCGGCTTGTAGCCCGACATCGGCGCCTGGCAGGCCGACTTTTGAAAGACCCGTGCGGTAGACGCTCTGGCCGGTGATGAAGGACGACCGGCCGGCGGTGCAGGACTGTTCGCCATAGGCGTCGGTGAACATCAGGCCTTCCTTGGCGAGGCGGTCGATGTTGGGTGTCTTGTAGCCCATCAGTCCATGCGTGTAGCAACTCAGATTGGCCGTGCCGATATCGTCGCCCCATATGACGAGGATGTTCGGCTTGCCGGCCTTTGGTGATTTCGCCATCTTTCCTGCCTCCTGTGGTTAATCTGCCCGGCTACATGGATCGAGCCGGTTTTCTTCGCTCGAAGCCGTCAGCCAGCTGACGCGTCGGTGAACGGGCCGACGTTGAAAACCATGCTGAAGATCGCCACGAGGCCGACCACCAGCAGGATCACCGCGGTGACCAGCGTGAAGGAAACGGGATAGCCGCTGTCGCCATGGATCAGCCCGGCTTCGCGCATGTCGTTGCGCTCGCGGCGCAGACCGACCATGAACTGCACATGGTAGATGATGCCGATGATCAGCATCACGATGCCGAGCAGCACCAGCGTCACCCCGAAATTGCGGGGTGCGGCCGCGTGCGCCAGCGTGCCGGCATCCCTGAGCTTTTGAAATACCTGGTAGATGGTGAAGCCGAAGCTGATCAGCGACAGCGCGGTGCGGATCACCGACATCAGCGTACGATCGGCGCTCATGCGCGTCCGCTGGAACGACATGCCGGTGCGCCGCGCGGAAAGCTCGACGGAGATCTTGTCGGAACCGGATCCGGCGGTAACGGGTTCAACGCTCATTGCAGGTGTCCTGCGAACGGAGAGAAGTCGACCGGCACTGTTGGAGCGCGGCGGAAACTTTCGAAGTACGTTACGGTAACGATACGTGTCGGGAGGGCCGAACCGCGCGTCTGATTGTGGGGCAGGGCCTCGGCTCAATCCGCCGCCGGATCGGCCTTCAGGATCGTTCCGAGCTGATCGGGGGCAGGGGTATTCCCTCTTCCCTCCACGATCGCGATGGGAGCGCTGACCGTCGTTGCCGCGACCTTGCCAACCGTACCGACCGTGCCGGCAATCACCATGCCCAGTCCGTCACCAAGGCCAACCCTGGAGTCGGTGAGGATTTGACCGGAGGCCAATTGAGATCCCAGCAGCGCCACGATTTCAGGGCTCTCGGCGAACTTGCTGTGATTCAGGCGGTCGTCCGTCTTCACATTGGTCAGGTCGATGACCGTTATTCCCGCCGCCTGCAGCTTCGACTTGTAGGGCTCTTTTGACGGATCGATCTGGCCCACCCGGTCGACATCGCCGGAAATCAAACGCGAGATTGCCAGAGCGCGGTCGTCCCGCGAGATCATGATCGTGAATTTCGGCTTCTCTGGTCCGAGCTCGGTCCACTGGCGCCCGAAGACATCCACGTCAAGGTCGGGAGATGCAAGAATTACGTTCCTGATCTTCGCAGAGACCCGGCCATCCTGCAGAGCCATTTGCCTCAGCCCTTCCATGGCGAGCCAGGTCCCCATCGAGTGGGCCATGACGGTGATGTCCGTCACCGTGCGATCATTGGCCAAAGCCTTCAATGCCCGCTCGAAGGCCGTGCGGGAAAAGTTGGTGCTTTCCTTGTCGTAATTGTAGTCCAGGACGCTCGCGCGCGATGGCCAGGTGAAGAGGATGGGCGTGACCTTCGCCCCCGAGTCATGGACGAATTGCGCGAACCGAAAAACGGAATCCTCGTAGCGGTTGTTGAAGCCATGCACGAAGACGAGCACATGGCCGTTCGAATTGTGGGAGTGTAGCCAGTCGCCCGCCTGCGGGATCGAAAGGTTCTTCGCCGCGACGACGGCGAATTCCTTCCGGGGGTCCGGTGGCAATCTCCTCGGCCATTCGACGGTGCCGGATACACGGTTCGGCGGAATTGAAATGGTCAGGTCGGTCAACGAAAGTGTCGGGCTGCGCTCGCCCGTGAACAATGTTGCAGGATCGCCCGAAGGTTTGCGGCTGGTCGCCACCAGCATCGTTACGTCAGACGCCGATGCTGAACGCGTATTCGCCGCTACCGGTGCCAAAACGCCTTTCGGTCCTCCTGCGCACGCCGTCAGCGTGAGCAGGCACGAAGCCGCGACAAATCCGCTAATCCACTTGCGCATCGAGCAGCACCTGGTTTGTCACCGCTCAAAACTTCCCGGAAATGTCGAAGAATACAGCGTCGCCCTTCATGCGGTTTTCGGCCTCGACCTCATGGGCCCATCTCAAGCTGAGATCGACCTCGGTCTTCTCTCCGAACTTGGCCTTGTATTTGACCAGCGGTCCAACCGCGATGGAGTGGCCCCTGAAGCCGTCATGGGCGTCGGCGAACGCGCTACGGTCATCTTCGATCTGGTCCAGGAAGCCTGCGATTGCCCCCACGGACAGGTTCTCCGTCAAGGCCTTCGTCACCGAGAGATCCAGATGGGCCGTCGCACCGCTGTAGTAATCGGTGTCCTGGTTCTTGGTGTTGATATCCACGCCGAATTTGGCCGAGAGGTCCAGCCCATGTTCCGGGATGAGGTAGGTGAATCCGATCGCCGGGGTGAACGTCCAGTAATTGAGGCCGATGAAGGCAAGGTCTCCCTCCTTCCATTCGCCGGTGGGCGCGGTGACCGTCAGGGATGCCGACACCCAGCTATTCATGGCGTCGTTGTGCCAGCCAAACACCAGCGGGGCGAAAGCGATGTCGCCGAGCCCGGTAACATGCTGATCCGCCCCCAAGGGGCCAAGCTCCGCCGAGGCAGCCGTTCGACCCAGTGGAACGGCAAGCTGGACGGCATAAGTCCAGTTTCCCGGCAAGTGCAACTCGGGCACATAAACCCCGGCCAGAATCATGGAATAGATATCACCGGTGAGACCGACCGCGACCGAGCCGTTGCCGAATGGAACCTGGCCACTCGCTTCGCCATGGTAATAGATGTTGGACATTGCCCAATAGGCGGCTCCCGGCGTGGGCGGCACAATGCCCGCGCCAGGGCCGGCGAAGGCGCCGGGGATATAGCGGCCCGCGACGGCCTCGGTGGCATTTGCTTCCTTCACGGAAGCGAACGCCGCAAGAACCGCTGTCGCGGTCACCAGCCAGGCAAGTGATCTTGCTTCAGTCATCGTCTCCCTCTCCATGCCGAGGTTTTCATTGGCCGCTAAAAACTCACCAACGAAACACCAACCTCCATATTGAAGTCGTACGGCCTGTCGTTCCCGATACCGATGCCTGGCCTGATATAACCGTTGATGGCGCCGCCATTCGGCATCCTGCCCAGATTGAACCCCAGGGCGACCTCCCAGGACATGGGTTCGGTCCTGGCTTCGAAATCGTAACTCGCGGTCAGGTCCGACGTCAGCCACCAGCGTTTGGCATGCGGCTTGTAGACGACGTAGATGTCGAAATCGCCGCGATTGACGTTGGCCCGGTCGCTGTCGCCGGCGAATGAAAAGCTCTGGATATAGGCCGGCGCGATTATGACCTCGGGGCTGGCAAAATAGGCCCAGGTCAGTCCGGGCGCTGCGACCCATTTGCCGGTGCCAAGCACGTCCTCGGAGGCGGTCGGCGCGTAGATCTCGGTGCTGAGGATAAACGCCTGCCGGCTGCTTAAATAAGGAATCCAGCTGAGCTTCGCCGAGATGTCGCCGAGGCCGAATTCGTCGTCGCCGCCCAGGTTGGTTGCGTCGAGCGGCAAGGTCAGGCGAACCGAAGCCTTTCCGTCGAAAAACGGCTCGGTATAACGGACGTTCGTGATGTTGCAGTATTCGTCCCCTGGCAGGAATCTATACTCGTTCGAGAATGACAGCGTCCTTGTCAGGACGGCAGGGTTCGTCCCCGAAGTATCCTTGGCCTCCTGGGCCTCGGCATGTCCGGCAAAAGCTAGCGCAATGGCAAAGGCGAGCGCACGACAATTCGAGCCGGATGCGGGAGCTGCTGCTTCGAGCCCCCGAGGGCGGAAGGTGCCAGCCGGCAGGATTGCACCGGCGCCGGAGCGAATGCGTCCCATGAACATACCCGGTCACGACCCTCTGCTGCGCGCCGAAGCTTTTGGCGCATCACACAATTGAATCGGAATGCCGGGAAGCGAAGTACGTTACAGTTACAGAGGCCACGCTCACGTTATCGCCGGATATCACTTCAGCGCCGGATGTCACGTTATCGCCGGATGTCACTGGCACATGCGAATAATGTCGGTCTCCAGCTCGGTGCAAAGCTCTTCATATTCGGCAATCGCATCGCGGTTCGCGTTTCCCTTTTCCTTTCTCAACCGATCCAGGGCCACGTTGGCGTCCTCGTAAGCGCCACACAGGCCGAGCAGATGAGGATCCGTCGCGCTGAGGATTTGAAGCATGCCGCGCAAGGCCGGCATCTTGATCATGAGCCTTAGCAAGCCCCGACGATCGTGGTCGCGTTCCGAAGGCATGGCCATGGGTTTCAAACCGGATGAAGGACCTCGTGCGTGGGAGGCATTCCATCAAACATCACCGCAGTTCGGGGAGGCGCGCCAGCACTTTACTGTTACAATCGAGTTTTCTCCCGGTCTGCCCGGGTCGTTGCCTTGGCGTTCAACAGCGCTATCCGGCTTCTGGCGGCGTTTCCATCGGTCAATCTCCCGGAAGGCCTGCTTGTTACCGTTTCGTATCGGTATATGTGGCAGCCAAGTATTGTGCCTGCGGGGCCATCTCCTACTCTGACTGCCTGACGCGCTCGGTCAATCGGATGGGGCTTCTCCGAGGCCTGCATCCCTTGTCAGCCAGCGCATCCAAACCGCAGTCATCGACTTCGCAGCCTGAAGTCTGTGCCGGCGCGACACCAAACCGTTGGAGTCCGCGATGCCAAGAGATCTCGTTTCCAAAAGCTTTATCCGTCCTTGTGGCTGGCTGCTTGCCGGCGCCCTGACCATCCTGCCGATCGGCAACGCGATGGCTGACGATGCGAAAGACATACTCAAGGCCATGTCGGACTACATGGCCAAGCAGAAGAGTTTTTCCTTCGGCTACGATTCCTCGATTGAAGTCGTCACGCGCGATTTCGAAAAGCTGCAGTTCGCCAGCTCGGGCAAGGTCGAGGTCGCCAGGCCCGACAAGATCGCCGTATCGAGGATTGGCGGTTTTGCCGATGTCGAAACCGTCTTCGACGGCACCACCCTGTCGATCCTCGGCAAGAACTTGAACGTCTATAGCCAGGTGGAGGCCAAGGGCACGCTGGATGACCTTGGTGAGCGACTTTCGAGTGCCGGCATTGATCCGCCGGGAGCCGATATTCTGGCGTCAAACGTCTTCGATATCCTTATGGACGGGGTCACCGACGCCCGGCACATTTCAAGCGCCTATATCGATGGCGTCGAGTGCGAGTATCTTGCCTTCCGATCGCACGACGTCGACTGGCAGATATGGATTCAGGCCGGCGATCAGCCGATCCCCAGGCGCTATGTCATCACCAGCAAGCACCTCTCGCAGGCGCCGCAATACACTCTCCAGACCAGGGATTGGAAATTCGATTCCGATGTCGCGGCGAACGATTTCAAATTCAAGGCACCGGCCGACGCCAAGAAAGTCGACCTGAGCGAAATCGCGCAGATCGACGAGGTTCCAAGCCCTGAAGACGACGGAGACCATCAATGACCAGGTTCGGCAAACTCCTGACGGCATCGATTTTCGGTGGATTCTTGTGCGCTGAAATCGGACCTGTTTCCGACCTCGCTTTCCTCGGGGTTCTCAACCCTGTTTCGACCGCACAGGCAAGGATCGGTCATCCGCTGACGCCGCTGTCCTATGCCGGAGTGGCGCGCCGTACGGCGCGCAGAACAACAAGGCGCGTCATTGCACGGCAGATCGCGGTGCTGCCGCCAGCCTGCGTCTACGGTCTCTACTACGGTCACTACTACTACAATTGCGGTGGCGTCTATTATGCGAGGACTGGTGGCGTGTACGTCGAAGTCGTCGTTCGGTAGATGAGCCCGATCATGGATAGACGCACGGTGCTTGCCGGCATGCTGGCGGCCGGACTGCCGCTCTCCAGCGTCGTGTCCGCTCGCGCCCAGGCAGCACCTCTCGCTTCATGGCATGAGGGGCCTGCCAAGGCATCGATCATGGACTTTGTCGCCAAGGTCACGACGCCATCCGGCCGTGATTTCGTTATCGCGGATGAACGGATCGCGGTTTTCGACAATGACGGAACACTGTGGTGCGAACAGCCGATCTATTCTCAACTCGCCTTCGCGCTGGATCAGGTAAAGCTGCTCGCGCCGGATCACCCGCAATGGCAGACGCAGGAGCCCTTCAAGTCGGTGATCTCCAATGACCTGAAAGGTCTGGTCCGCTCTGGCGAGCAAGGAATATTCGAGATCGTCGCGGCGACGCATGCCGGCATGACCACCGACGAGTTCGACCGCGCCGTCCTCGATTGGACCAGAACGGCAAGGCATCCCCGCTTTCGTCGCGCCTACACCGAGCTTGTTTTCCAGCCGATGCTGGAACTGCTCGAGCTCCTGCGCCAGAACGATTTCAAGATCTTCGTGGTCTCGGGTGGCGGTATCGATTTCATGCGTCCCTGGATGGAAGCGGTCTATGGCGTCCCGCCGGAGAGGATCGTCGGCTCATCGGGCGTGACCAGATACGTCGTCGGAGCGGACGGCAAGCCGGCCCTGATCAAGGACGCCAAGGTCGATTTCGTCGATGACGGTCCCGGCAAACCTGTCGGCATCAACAAATTCATTGGCCGCAGACCTATCTTTGCGTTCGGGAATTCGGACGGCGATCTGCAGATGTTGCAATGGACCGCGGCTGGAAGCGGCCCGCGATTTATAGGGATCGTGCATCACACCGACGCCGATCGTGAATATGCCTACGATCGCGTCTCTTCGGTCGGAAAGTTGGACAAGGCGTTGGACGAAGCTGTGAACGGCCATTGGGTCGTCGTTGACATGAAGCAGGACTGGAAAGCGGTCTTTCCTTCCTGAAAGGCACGGGCCTCATCGGGAATTCAATGCACGGGATCTGAATACGTCGGGGTAGAGAACAATGAACGGAAAACCGTATCGTGGCGCAATGGCTGGCATTGTCTTGTTTGCCGGAGGAGCGGGTCATGTCGCAGCTGCCTCCATGGAGGCGTTGCAAGGCGCATGGACAATGAACGGGACGGGATGTGAGGACAATTTCGAGAAGCGAGGCAAAGGTTTTGAGTACAAGGACCGGAGTTCTTCGCTGACGACGGGAATCATCGTCTCCGGCAGCAGGGTCCTCGGACCCAACTCCAGTTGCAAGGCGGAGAAAATCTCTCAGAATGGCGATCGCTTTTCGGTACTGCTGAGCTGCTCGGATGCGGTTCTGTTCAGCAGTTTCTCAGCATCCTTCCGTGTCATCGACAAGACCCATTTCGAGCGTTTCGACCCTCAATTTCCAGAGATTTCCGTCATCTATTACAAATGCGAATTTTGAAGTGACTGCGCGCGGCCCTGGCCAACAGGCTTCCGCGCTGTTTTCGGCCCCGCCCTGTTGTTTGGATCCGGTATCGCTCACGGCAGCCTGTTTGACGGACGTGCCGCCTTCCCGATCGCGTGGTCTGGTCATCATGTTCGTCGTGGCGATCGGCGCTTCTTGCGCCGCCTTCAGCCTGTCAGCGATCCTAGAAGCGGTCGCTCGTTCTCCGGCCCATTTCGATCATCAATATCGTCGGGCAAGGCGTCTCTCGAAGAAACCGAAGCCGGTCGTCACAATTGCGGCCAGCAGGAAATATCCCAACGCGGCGGCGAACAGAGGCTCGTAGATCCTGAAAGTCTGCGCACGAACCAGGTTCGCTGCACCCATGAGTTCGAAGACGGTGATCGTCGAGGCCAGGGCGGTCCCCTTCAGAAGCAGGATATTCTGCCCTCCGATCGCCGGCAGGGCTAACCGGAAGGCCTGTGGCAATAGCACGGAAATCATGATCCGTGTTTTCGACAGCCCAAGCGACTGGCCGGCCTCACGCTGACCGTCAGGAATAGCCTGTATCGCGCCTCTCCATATTTCGCCGCAATAGGCCGCGGTGTTCAGGGACAGGGTAAGAAACGCGTAGCAATAAGCGCCTCGAAGAAGGGGCCAAAATGGGCTGTACCTTATCGAAGGGATACCGCCGAGGAGCTGGCCGACGCCGAAGTAGCAAAGGTAGAGCTGGACGAGAAGCGGCGTGCCACGGAAAGCCAGGATGAAGGCGACCGCCGGGTAGCGAAGCCATGGCCTTGCCGATAACCGGGCAAGGGCGACCGGGATGGCCAGCAGATTGCCGACCAGCGCGCAGCCGATAAACAGGACGACGGTGGTCTGGATGCCGGCCAGGAGCTGGGCGGCGAGATATTGCCCGAATTCTGTCACGCTATCCGCGCCTCCCGGTATTGGCGGTTGATGTTTCCAGGGCGTGGAAGAGCATCGCCGACAGGCCTGACATGACCAGGAACACGAATGCGATCGCGCAATAGAACAGGAAGTAATCGCGCGTCGCCCCAGCGGCCATCTTGCCGGCGAGAACGAGCTCCGTGAAACCGATGAGGCTGACGAGCGAGCTTTCTTTCAGGACGACCAGCCACAAATTGCCTAGCCCTGGCAGCGCCAATGGGATCATCTGCGGAAGGATCACCAGGAAGAAGGCTTGGCTGCGGGTCAAACCAAGCGCGTGGGCCGCCTCGGCCTGGCCTCGCGGGATGGCGGTGATCGCACCGCGAAGAACTTCCGTGCTGTAGCCGCCTTGAACGATCCCGAGCGACAAAGTCGCCGCCACAAATCCGTTCATCTGAAATTCGGACGTAAACCCGGCAAAGGTTACGACCGAACGCAATGCGTCGGTCGCGGTATAGTAGACGAGAAAAATAATCAGGATGTCGGGGACGGAGCGGATAATGGTGGTGTAGGCGGTGGCGACAAAGACAGCTGTCCGGCGCTTTGAAAGCTTGGCCAACGCACCCGCAAGGCCAAGCGTCAGGCCAACGATATAGGCGCTTATCGAAATCTCGACGCTCAGCAAGGCGCCGCGAAGCAATTCGTCGCCCCAGCCCTTGTCTCCGAAGCCGAGCAAGGTCAGCCAAGACACGATCGAATCCATGCGGCAAGTTCCAATGAGGATGGTGCCGGCCGGAACGGGATGGCCGGCATTAGAGCAATTCCAGGAAAAGCGTGAGCGGTTTTCCGTCCGGAATTGCATCAAAACAAGGAGTTGGAATGGTTCGCCGTTTCCGTGAAACGGTGAAGTGCTCTGCTTGTTTGATTTGGGGCGGATGATTTCAGGTCGATACGACCTGAAATCATCCGGCTCCAGGCCCCCTACATCCGATGATCAATCGCCGTAGATGTCGAAATCGAAATATCGCTTGGTTATCGTGTCATACTCGCCGCTGGCCTTTACGGCCTTCAGCGCGGCGTTGAGGCGGTCCCTGAGCGCCGTGTCCTCCTTGCGCAGGCCGCCGCCGTCCCCGTCGCCGAACATCTTTTCATGCGGCAGGGTAACCTTGATTTCATAGGCCTGGCCTTCCGGCTTTTTCAGGAAGTCCTGGATCTGGATACCCGCCGCCGCCATCAGGTCCACACGGCCGGCTTGCATGTCGGCGATTTCATCGTCCAGCGTCGGATAGATCTTTACTTCGCCAATGCCGTTCAACTTATCCTGCATGTAAGTCGCCTGCAGGCTCGCACTCTGCGCCGCCACGGCGACGCCCTTGAAAGTGTCCGGCTTTGCCACATCGAATTGCCGCGTGTCGGCCTTGGCGCCGACAAGTACGTTGGGCGAATAGTAATACTTGTCGGTGAAGTCGATCACCTCCTTGCGCTTGTCAGTGATCGACATAGAGCTCCAGATGACATCGAATTTCTTGGCCAGCAGTGCGGGAATGATGCCGTCCCAGGCGATGTCGACGATTTCGCACTTCGCCTTCATCTGTGTGCAGACGGCATTCATCAGGTCGATTTCCCAGCCTTGCCATTTGCCGCTGGCATCCTTGACCGAGAAGGGCGCGTATGGCTCGGCGGCTACCCCGAAGCGAATGACGTCTTCGGCGGTCGCTGAGGACGTGGCGGCGGCGCCAAAGGCCGCGGCGATTAGTGATACGATAACTGCCAGTTTTTTCATGACGGTTCCCCTTTTTGTTTCCTGCTGAATTGTCATTTCGCAGGGTGGTCTTCAAAAACGCTAACAGTTCAAGTCAAGGCGATCTAATGCCCTCTGCCGCGCGGTTCATCACCAATAGTTATGACAACGGCAGGGGCGCGAATGGTGCATTGCGGCCTGAGCCTCGACTGTGTCGAACACCCTCTTCGGCCGCTTCCGTCGATCCAATCATGAGTTTTCCTCACCAGCCTCATTCTGAAGGAAATAGGTGCGGCACTTGTCCGCCAAATCCGGGCTGTGCCATCGTCGATCCGATCCCGTCCTTGGGTGACTGCGACGCCGACAGCGAGGTCTCGTGAGACTTGAGTTTGCCAAATGAGCGGCCTTCCCGGATCTGTCGAGGACCTGAGCGAAAGAATCGCTTCCGGCCTTTCGCCGGTGACGATCGTGGAAGGCTGTCTGGAGAGGATCCATGCGCTGAACGGGCAAATCAGGGCGATGATCTTCGTGAACGAAGCCCATGCCCTCGATGCCGCACTGCAGGCAGAGCGCGAAATTCAGGCAGGTCGCTGGCGCGGTCCGCTGCATGGCGTGCCCATCGCGATCAAGGACATTGTTGATGTGATGCACTGGCCGACGACCGCGGGATCCCTGCTGTTGCGTGACCAGGTCGCCCAGAATAGCGCGGCCTGCGTCGCCAACCTCCAGGCGGCAGGCGCAATCATCATCGGCAAGACCAACCTTCATGAGTTCTGCGTTGGCGGGCATGACAATCCCTGGTTCGGCAAGGTCGTCAATCCGCTCGATGCAAGCCGCGGAACGGGCGGCACCAGCAGCGGATCGGCAGCGGCGGTTGCCGCGGGTTTCTGTGCGGCGGCGATCGGCACCGACAGCGGCGGTTCGAACCGGTCTCCGGCGGCCGCGACGGGGTTGTTCGGCTATAAGCCGACCAATGGTCTGATCGACACGAAGGGTGTGATGGGTATCGCGCCCTCGCTGGACTGCGTCGGCGTGCTGGCGCGCTCGACGAGGGATGTTCGCCTGGTCACCGAGGCCCTGGCCGGAAAGCGCTTCAGCCGGCCGCAGGGCAGCGGAAGCGTAAAGAGGACCGGCATGACCATCGCCGTGTGCCCCGAACTGACCGGGGCACACGTCGACAACACTATCGAGACGGCATTGGCCGCGCTGCTCGATCAGCCCTTCGTTCGCACGGTGGAAATCGCCTTCGACGACAGAGAGCAATTCGTGGCCGCGGGCCTGACGATCCTGCAATACGAATTTGCCAGGACCTACCAGGATCCAATCGGGCGGAACCCGGATCTGGTCGGCGACGCGGTTCGCGTTTTCCTCGAGGACGGCGTCGGCATCGGCGCGGACGCCTACGACAGAGCCGTCGGGATCCGCGAGGATGCGCGTCGGCGCTTCATGGTGAAAATGGCGGGCCTGGATGCCCTGGCAGTCCCGACGGCTCCCGGCTCGGCGCCCCGGCTCTCGGACGAGCTTACCCAGGTGAAGGGTGAAATGGTGTCATGGGGGATGGCAGGCGGCCGGTTTCGCCGCTGGGCAAATATGCTCGGCATGCCGGCCTTGGCAGTCCCGTTGGATGTTGCCGATAACCTTCCCGTGTCGGTACAGCTTGCCGCTCTTCCCGGCCGGGATGCCGCCTTGCTCGACCTTGCCGAGACGTTGACCGGCACCTGACTGGCGTTCGCAGGTCGTCAAAGTTCATAACCTGCTGGAATGAACTTCATTCGCTTGGCTATTGGAACGCCCGCTATCGCCAGTTAACATCGGCTTTGCCGTGGCTTGCTCGGACGGCGCATCGTTTTATCGGCGGGGCAGGGTCAGCGGCCATGAAATTCAGCGAGAAAGACACGGTTGCAAAGGACGTGGAGTTCACGCCCCGCGAGATCGAGATTTTCGCTTCGGTCATGCTGCACGGGACGACGACGAAGGCGGCCGACGCGCTGGACATCACGCAGCCCGCTGTCAGCAAAATGCTCCAGCAGCTCACCGAGAAGGCGGATTTTCAGCTGTTCAGGAAAAGCCGGCAGCGACTGATCCCGACTCCTGAAGCGCACATGCTTTATGCGGAAGTGCAGCGGGTTTTCGAATCCGCGCGCGGTATCTCGCGTGCCGCCAAGGAAATCCGCGAGCTGCGCAGCGGCAGGCTGAACATCTGCGCGCTCCCGGCTTTCGGGTCCACGCTGCTGCCATCCATCATAACCAGCTTCTCAAGCCACCATCCGTCCGTGTCCATCTCGCTGGATATCCGCAGCTCCGCGACGGTGGTGCAAAGGGCAAGCCGCAATCAGCTCGACATCGGTATCGGCGTCACGGCGTCGGACGAGAACCCTTCCATCGTGAGGCGGGCGCTGACCGCGACACCGCCCGTCTGCGTCATGCCCGCGGGCCATCGTTTATCGCAGCTCGAAGTCATCCAGGCGGATGACCTCGACGGTCTCGACTTCATCTCGATGGGCTCGGCCGATCCGATGCGGCGGCAACTCGACGCCCTGTGCGACGAGCGCGGTGTCAGGCGCCTGCTGAAGGTGGAGGCCAGCCTGTCCAGCGCCTGCATCGCCTTGGTCGCGTCCGGCGCGGGCGTAACGGTCGTCGATCGGCTCTCCGCGTGGATGGCGCGCGACCTGCCGATCGAGATCAGGGATTTCCGGCCGCATCTCGATCTGAATCTCAGCGTGTATCGGCCGTGGGGCGTCATCGCGTCGACGGCCGCTGACGCTTTCACCGAGCATCTCATCCAGGCCACGCGCAGCTTTATGAACAGCGTGGACGCCGGGATAGTGGCTCTTGGGACAGGGCAGGATTAGCAAGGGGTTCTAGCGGAGCGGCAGGCTCAGGAAGAGGCGTTCGATATCGGCTTCGTCGTTGTAAACATGGGGGGATACACGCATCTTCGTGCCGCGCAGCGTGACATGCACGTCAGCGCGCTTCAGTTCCTGCGCCGCATTCGGCAAGAGCCGATCGCCGATATCGAGGATCGAGATATGAGGCGTCGGATGCCGGGGACGCACAACCGGCAGGCCGCGATTTTCCGCCTCTACCCAGACCAGCCCGTTGAGGTGACGAAGACGCTCGAAAACGCGATCGACCGTCCAGTCGCGGATGAGCTCCATCGCGGCGATTGCGATAGGCAGGACGGCGAAGTCGGAGCGTTCGCCCATAAAGGAACGCCAGACGATACGGGCCGAGCAGGAATTTGTAGGTGGCAAAGACCAGGAAATCCGGCCGGACGCGACGGACGTCGAAAGGCACCGCGCCAACCCATTGAGTGCCATCGACAACGAGGGCCGCGCTCGCCGCCCGTGCGGCTTCCGCCACGACCTCGAGGTCGATCGCCATGCCCTCGAACCAGTGAACGAGAGTGCCGGCAACGACCGCGATGGGGCGGCTGGAGGTGCGGATCGCGGATACGATCGCGCCGGTCCAATCCCCGTCGGCCGGTTGCGGAACGATGTCGACAAGCGCGCCCGAGCGTTGCGCCAGATCATACCAGACATATCGGTGCGAAGTGTGCTCGTTCTCCATGAGAAGGATAGCCGAACCCGGCGGAACCGCCACGTTGGCGGCCGCGATCGCCATGCCGTAGCTGGTGGCGGCTACGATGGCGACGTCGTCGGTAGCGGCGCCCACCATCGAGGCGGCAAGCTGCCGGGCCTGCTCCACCTCGTCGTAATAGGATGCGATAGTCATCTTCCAGGGCTCGGCTTTCACCCTGACGCCAGCCTCTCCGGCTGCGACCGCAGCGGTCGGGATCGGCGACATGTAGGCGGCGTCCAGGTAAGCCGTCTCACGGGGGATGGAAAAGAGATCGCGCTGGCAGTTCAACATGGCGTCACAACCTGAAATCGATCGAGCTACCCCGGCCGGCGTCGCGGGCGCGGGCATAGACGAGATTGGCGAGTTCGATGTCCTGGGCGGGAACACCGAGAGACCGGTAGAGCGTCAGGTCGGCGTCGCTGGTGCGGCCGGGCTTCGCGCCCGCCAGCACTTCGCCGATCTCGCCGCGAATATGGTCGCCGCCGATTTGGCCGCCCTCGATCGCCTCGACCAACTCCCCGGCGGCGACGAGCGCCATGGGCATGTAATCCACCCAGATCTTCGATCTGCGCACGCATTCGAGGTCGATCTCGCGGCATGACGCCAGGCTCGCGCCGACCGCGTTGACATGGACACCACGCGGCAGCCATTCGCCCAACAGCACCGGCACCTCGGAAGATGTCGTCGTGCAGACGATGTCGGCCTCGCGAACGGCTCGAATGGCGTCGCGATGCGCATGCGCCTCGAAGCCGGCGGCCGACAGGTTCTCGGCGAAGCGCTGCGCCTTCGCAAGATCTCGACCCCAGACATGGACCACGCGGATTGGCCGCACATCGGCAATGGCCTCGACGTGCCGGCGAGCCTGCTCGCCATAGCCGAGGATCGTCAGCGTCGAGCTGCCCGGGCGCGACAGCGCCCTCGTGGCGACCGCGCTGGCGGCCGCGGTCCGCCAGGCTGTCAACTCTCCTCCGTCGATCAGAGCCGCAGGCCGCCCGTGATCCTTATCGAACAGGAAAACACCGCCGCGGTGAGACGCGAGCCCGTGCGCGAAATTGTCCGGAAATACCGACAGCACCTTCGCCCCGAACAGCGGCTGGTCGTCAAGCGCGGCATACATCAACGACAGGCAAGTGCCGGCCGCGCCCGGAAGGTCGAGCGTGCGCCTGATCTGCTGGCGGGCCGCGC
This sequence comes from Mesorhizobium sp. 113-3-9, assembly GCF_016756515.1. Classification (NCBI taxonomy): domain Bacteria; kingdom Pseudomonadati; phylum Pseudomonadota; class Alphaproteobacteria; order Hyphomicrobiales; family Phyllobacteriaceae; genus Mesorhizobium; species Mesorhizobium sp. 113-3-9. Next base: position 2,957,408 of record NZ_AP023246.1, read on the forward strand.
CGTTTGAAGTCTTGAGCAGCGCCGCCTCGGTCACTTCAAGCGCGTCGGCCATGGTCAAGACCTGCCGGATCGCCATCTTGTCGATCAGGAGGAATTCGGTCTCGGCATTCACCGTGCAGTCTCGTCCATTCGACGACCTCCGTATGCGCCAGGTTTCGCCGAGCGTAGCACCGCCTTCGCAAGCGGCTGCGCACGACTTTCATAACCTGGCACGAGAAGTTGCCCATGCCGGATCATGCGCCGGTAAATGCAGCGTCGCAGAGCGGCAGGCGCCGGTTCATAACTTTTGGCGATCAACGGCAGCGGCCAGTTCAATTGACCGCAATCGCCCGCCCGTTGCAATGTTTCCGGGCAATTTGAAGTGCCGAGTCCGATTTCCGTCGAAATTCATCTGCGGCTGAAACGAATAAAATCGCCGATATCTGCAGTATGAGTAACGCATACGAGCTTAGACGATCGGCACGATAGCAAATAAGCACATAAAAATCTCGCCACTATTAGGAAATTGGTTGGCGTGAAGAGTAATATTTCTATCGGAGGTTATCCATATGCGTGTCGTGGTCATCGGTTCCGGCATCGTCGGCAGTTCCGCCGCTTATGAATGCGCCAAGGCGGGGGCGGACGTCTTGGTGCTGGAGGCCGGCAGGATAGCGGGGGGCACATCGGCGGTAAGCTTCGCCTGGACGAATGCGACGACCAAGCGGCCGCGACCCTATTTCGATCTCAATGTCGCGGGTATGCGCGCCCATCTCGAGCTGAAGCGCGACTTCGGTGTCGCTCCCTGGTTTACGCAAAGCGGCAGTTTCGATTGGCGCACAGTGTCGGAATCGATGGACGATTATTTCGAGAACTTCCGGCAGATGAAAGAATGGGGCTACGGCGTCGAGTGGATCGACAAGAAGCTGGTAGCCGAGATGGAGCCCGATATCGACGTCGCGGCCATCGGTGATTGTCCGATCTCGTATTATCCGGAGGAGGGTTGGGTCGATCCGGTCCTTTATGCGGCCTGGCTTTTGCGGGCGGCGAAGGAGCGCTGGGGCGCCGAGGTGAGGGTCGATGCGCGCGTGACCGAGATCGAAACCGAAGGCGGCCGCGTCAGCGCGGTACGCACGGCGGACGGCGAGCGCCACCGTGCCGATGCCGTGGTGAACTGCACCGGCGGCTGGTCAAGCCAACGGCTCGGCGATGCCCAGGGCATCCCGCTCTCCTCGACGATCGGCGTGCTCGCCTTCACCCCGCCGGTAGCATTGACGCTGCGCAGCCAGTTGCATGCCGACGACCTGGATATACGTCCTGACGGCGCCGGCCGCATCATGATCCACAAGGTCTCGGTGGACCTGACCTTCAAGAAGCCGGAGACAATCAGCCCGAGCGGCGATGAGGCGAGGACGCTGCTGGAGGCAGCAAGCAAGGTCCTGCCTTCGCTTCGCGCCGCGGGCGTGGAAGCCATCCGCACCACGGTGAGGCCCTTCCCGGAAGACGGCTACACCTGTGCCGGCGCGATGCCGGACGTCGTCGGCCACTATATGGCGGTAACGCATAGCGGTGTCACCATCGGCCCGCAATTGGGCAAGGTGGTCGCCGACGAGGTCGTGCGCGGCAAGCTCCATGACGAGATGGAGACGTTCCGCCCGCAGCGCTTTTTCCAGGCGAGCGCGAAGCACGCCGCCGCCGCGCACGCATGATTTTTCTTCGAGCGCAGGCGCACGATGACGAAAATCGAAAGACACGAGAAGAACGAGCGGCTCAGCCGGATCGTCGTTCACAATGGGACGATCTATCTCTCGGGCCTCACCGCCGATGACCGGCAAGCCGATACAGCCGGCCAAACGCGACAGATACTGAAGAAGGCCGACGCCCTTCTGGGCAGGGTCGGTTCCGATCGATCGCAACTGCTGTTCGCGCAGATATGGCTGAAGGACGCCGGCGATTTCGATGCGATGAACAAGGCCTGGGTCGACTGGCTCGACGGCGCCGAACCGCCGGCGCGGGCCACTGTCGGAGCAAGCTTCGCGCTGCCCGATATCCGCATTGAGATACAGTTTACCGCGGTGAGCTGACAAGGGCGCTCTTCGGTCAAGTCAGGGATCAGCTCCGGTTTTTAGAGCCGTCGCCGCGCGCGCTCCCCTTCGGCCGACCAACAGAGCGCCGCCGACGCTCCACATTCCAGTCGTTCGCTCCGACATCGTCAGGTGTCGGTGCCTCGCGCCTCCATATTTTCCGACATCGCAGCAAAGCGAATCCCGCGCTCGACATTTCGGTCGAAGCGCGCAGGACGGCTAGCGCGATTCACCATGAAAGCCTGGTCGATGTACCGGCACCTATAACCTGTGAGAATAGACCTTCGAAATCATTCTATTGGACGGCATTCATTCCAACACACATTCTGCGGCCGCTGAAGGGCAGTCGTCCAAGTTCTCGGTTCGCTCTTCCTCACAACGAGAAAAATGGGGAACGTTGATGTTTGACAGAATGACCTGCTTGCAGGCCGTGTCGGTTTTGGCGGTGATGACCGCCTTTGGCTGCGCCACGGATGCTTTGGCGCAAGGCTTTGACACATCTGGTATCAAGGTTGATCCGTCACTTGCCGCGCGTCTTCCGGACAAGATCAAGGACGCTGGCGTGATCGTGATCGGCTCCGACACGTCCTATGCGCCCTGGGAGTATCTGAGTGAGAAGGACGGGCAGACGCCTGAGGGCATCGATGTCGACATCGCCGATGCGATTGGCAACAGGCTCGGCGTGAAGATCGATTTCCAGACCTCGGCCTTCGACGCCATCCTTCCCGCGCTCGGAACGAAGTTCGATCTCGGCGTTTCCGCACTCTCGATCACCAAGGAGCGCATGAACGCAGTCAACTTCGTCAGCTACACCCAAACGGGAAATCTATGGGGCATAAGGGCAGGTAATCCCACTAACTTCGATCCGGCCAATCTGTGTGGGACCAAGATCGCGATCATGTCCGGCACGTCCCACGAAAAAGAGGTGGAGCAGGAAAGTCAGCGGTGCGTTTCGTCTGGAAAGAAGGAAATAGAACTCATTCCCTTCAAGGTCCAGACCGAGGCGCTGACCCGTGTTGCGGCCGGTGGCGCCGATGCGACGTTTTCCGGGCCGGCCACGATTGGCTATGCGGCCAAGAGCTCGAATGGCCAGTTGGAGACAATGGAAGCAACGCCCGCGATGTCCGAAGTCGGATATAATGGCATCGCAGTGGCCAAGTCAGATGACAAATTGACGGGTCTGGTCGCGGATACCATCAATTCCCTTATCGAAGATGGCACCTACAAGGCTATTCTGGATGCCTGGGGTCTCGGCTCGGCAATCGTCGACAAAGCCATGGTAAATCCTCAAGTCGAAGACTGAAATCATGGGTTTTGAGCCAAATGTCAGAGCCGGCCCCCGGCCGGCTCCCATACCAAATCCGTTGGAGTTCCAATGCAATGTCGTGGTTCCCCGTCCTCGCCCGGGGCGCTGGATCGCGGTTGCGATCATCGCGATCATCTCGCTTCAGGTTGCGGTTGCCGTCGCAAGGAACTCCAATTTTCACTGGGATGTCTACCTTACTTACCTGCTTCACCCGCAGGTGGTGAGGGGGGTCGGGTGGACCCTGCTCCTCACTGTGGTTGCGATGGCGACCGCCATCGTCATCGCGGCTTTTCTGGTGATCATGCGCGCGAGCGACAATCCAATCCTTCGCGGGCTGGCGTATGCGTGGATATGGTTCTTTCGCGGAACACCTGTCTATACGCAGCTGCTGTTCTGGGGGCTCTTTGCCGTCTTGTTCCCCAGCCTGAGCATCACGATCCCTTTCGGTCCCGAGATTGTGAGCGTGGATACGAAGTATGTCGTGACGCCGGCTCTGGCTGCGATTTGCGGGCTCGGTTTCAATGAATCCGCCTACCTGACAGAGATATTCCGGGCAGGTTTCAATTCGATCGACCGCGGACAAGCCGAAGCGGCTCAGGCGCTCGGCATGCGACCGGCAAAGATTTGGCGGCGGATACTCATGCCGCAGGCAATGCGCGTGATCATTCCCCCTACCGGCAACGAAACCATTGGAATGCTGAAGATGACATCCTTGGTTCTCGCGGTGCCATTCACGCTGGACCTGACGTTCGCCACCAATGCTATCGCCAACAGGCTCTACCTGCCGATTCCGCTGCTGATGGTCGCTGGAACCTGGTACCTTGCTGTCACGAGCCTGCTGATGGTCGGTCAATATTTCCTCGAGCGCCATTTCGGCAAGGGCGCGTCGGTCCATCCGACGCGGGCGGAGTGATCCGATGGAGGCGAGTATCTCCGGCTTCTGCGTGGAAATGCAGAACATTCACAAATTCTATGGCGCGGTCCATGCGCTCAAAGGCGTGGAACTGCGGGTGAAACGTGGCGAAGTCTGCGTTGCGATCGGCCCCTCCGGCTCCGGTAAATCGACGCTTCTGCGCTGTATCAACCAGTTGGAGAGCATCTCGGCGGGTCGCGTTTTCGTGAAGGGCGAGTTGCAGGGATTCGTGGAGCGGGGCGGTCGTTTCCACCCCCTACCGCCAAGTCGGGTGGCAGCCCAGCGACGCTCGACCGGCATGGTGTTTCAGCGCTTCAACCTGTTTCCTCACATGACCGCCCTGGAAAACGTGATGGAGGGCCCCCTCCATGTGAAGGGTTGGTCGCGGGAGCGGACGAGAGCCAAGGCCACTGAACTTCTCACGCGGGTGGGGCTCAACGGACTCGCAGGTCGATATCCCGCACACCTGTCCGGTGGACAGCAGCAGCGTGTCGCCATCGCGCGCGCGCTCGCCATGGAGCCGGAAGTGATGCTCTTTGACGAGCCAACCTCCGCGCTCGATCCCGAACTCGTCGGCGAGGTCCTGGACGTCATAAGGGATCTGGCACAAAGCGGTATCACGATGGTCGTGGTGACGCACGAGATCGGATTTGCACGCGAAGTCGGCAATCACCTGGTTTTCATGGACCAGGGACAGATCGTTGAGGAAGGGCATCCAAGGGCGGTACTGGCCAGTCCGAAGAACCCGCGAACGGTCGCTTTCCTCTCTAAGGTGCTGTGAGGGGCAGGCCATGACTGAAGCAGGTAACGGGATCGGGTCTCGCCATCCTTCTGAATTCGCCCGGAAGCAAGCTGACACGCGGGAATGTCCGTGCACCTCAGAGCGCCGCCTGAAGATCGTCGAGGAATTCCGCAAGAATTCGGGAGGGAAGGCGATTGGGCGGCCTGATCAGCAGTGTCCGAAAGTAGAGTGCGGGCTCGAACGGCCGCAATGTCAGTCCGCGGCCCTCATAGGGCTCGGCGGTCAGAGGATCGACCAGGCCGACGCCAATGCCGGCGGCCACCATCGCGCAGATCGTCGTCGAATAAGGCGTTTCCATCACGGTTCGGATTGCGACGCCGGCTTCATTGAAAGCGTGCTCGGCATCGCGTCGCGTCGTGTCTTCGCGAGCGAGAGCGATAAACGGATAACCCGCAAGATCCATTGGCCGAATGACGTCCAACGCCTCGAGGGGATGTCCCTTGGGCACCGCCACCGCCACGGGAAAGCGCGCAAACTCCGTCGCCTCGACCCCTGTGCGATCGATCTCGTCGGCGACGATCCCGAGATCGAACTGACCGGAAGCGACCAGATCGCGCACGTTGGAGGACATACGTGCCTGGAAGGTCACAGCGACGTTTGGGTTGCGGTCCATAAAAGCGTGAAGGGCGCGCGGGAGAACGTTTGTCGACAACGCCGAAAGAGAAGCGATTCTCAGTTCGCCGGAACCATAATCCCGAATGCGGGCGGCCGCCCCCCTCAGGTGGCTCAGGCCGAGAAAAGCCTGTTCGACCTCACGGAAGAAAAGCTGTCCCTCGGGCGTAGGGTGCAGTCTGCCCTTGATCCTTTGGAAGAGATCGAAACCAAGCGAGCGCTCCAGCTCCTGGATACTTTTGCTGATCGCCGGCTGGGACACGTGCAAAACATCGGCCGCGCGCGCCGTGGTTCCGTTGGTCATGACTACCCGGAAGACCTCAACCTGCCGAAGATTCATGGACCCCCCAACCAATAACTTTCGCGAATAGCAATGCCGCAAAAGCATATGCCTTTCGATCGATTTCCTAAAGTGTTCGCAGCCATTTTGAAAGGCGCTCTCATGAACGATCTCACCCAATGCGTTCTAACGCCCGATGTGCCGACCGACGGATTTGTTTCTCTTGGCGTTGGAGTGCACCGCGCTTCAACCATCGTATTCGCGAATGCCGCCGCCTATGCCTCACGCGGCGACCGTGGGCATCAGGGCTATTCCTACGGCCTTTACGGCACACCGACCACCCGAACGCTTGAAGCGAAGATCACGAGCCTGGAAGGTGGGGTCTGGAGTTTCCTCGCGCCATCGGGGCAGGCGGCAAATGCCCTTGCCGTCATGCCGTTTCTGACCACGGGCGATCATGTCCTGATCGCGGACACCGCCTACCCGCCAATGCGGGACTTCGCGGAATCCGACCTGCGCCGCCTGGGCGTGGATGTGGAATTCTTCGACCCGCTTTCTCCGGAGGATGTCGCGTCGAAAATGCGGACCAGGACGCGGATCGTCTGGTGTGAAAGCCCAGGGTCGACGACGATGGAAATCCTTGACCTGCCGAAAATCGCTGCGATCGCTCACCAAGGGGGAGCGCTGGTCGGCTTCGACAACACATGGGCGACGCCGCTGAACTTCAAGCCGCTCGAACACGGCGCCGATATCGTCACAGAAGCGCTTACCAAGTTCGTCTCGGGCCATTCCGATGTTCTGATGGGCTCTATCACCGTGAGCGACGCCGCGCTCATAAAACCTATCCGCTCCCTGATGGGGAGAATGGGCATCGGTGTCTCGGCGGACGATGCCTCGCTTGTCCTGCGCGGCTTTGAAACCCTGGGTGTGCGTCTTCGTCACTCGGAGAGGGTGGCTCTCGATTTCGCCCGCAGGCTTGCAAGCCACCCTCTCGTCGAGCGCCTGTTGCATCCGGCACTTGAAACCTTCCCCGGGCATGAAATCTGGAGACGCGACTTCCTCGGTTCGAGCGGAGTCTTCAGCATCCTTTTCAAGGGCAGCGCGTCCCGGCATGTCGAGGCCGCGCTCGATGCTTTGGAGGTCTTCGCCATTGGCGCGTCCTGGGGTGGAACCCGCAGCCTTGCCGCGCCGATGTCGATCGACGGTTTCCGCAGCGCGGCACCATGGTCCGGACCGGATATCATTCTGCGCCTGAGCATCGGACTTGAGGACGAGCATGAACTCTGGGCCGATATCGAACGACTTTTGACAAGCATCGAGGCACGGCAAAGCAAGAAGCATGAAGCATGAAGCATGAAGCATGAAGCATGAAGCATGAAGCGCCTCTAAAGGGCACTCGTCATGGCTGACAGTTCCCCCGAAGGCCGCGGCCAAACAATCATCAGGTGACCACGCATGCCGAATTTGCAAAGTACGCTTCGTACCGTCGATGACAATTTCGACGTCTCGGTGCGCAAACTCCTGGAGTTGATTTCCATCCCGTCGATTTCGAGCGAGGCTTCGGGGCTGGCAGGCATTGTCCGCGCGGCCGAGTGGCTCAAGCGGGAGTTGTCGGCCATGGGGCTTTCCGTGGAGATCATCGAGACGAAGGGGCATCCCGTCGTCCTTGCCCATTCTCCGGCAGGCCCGCGGACCAGACATCCGAGGCTGCTGTTTTACGGACACTACGATGTGCAGCCTGTCGGCGATCTGAACCAGTGGCAACATCCTCCCTTCGAGCCACGCGTGATGGAGGAAGATGGCATCCACCATTTCTACGGCCGCGGCGCGTCCGACAGCAAAAGCCAGCTCTGGACCTTCATTGAGGCGCTGCGCGCATGGAGGGCCGCCCGGGGCAGCTTTCCGGCAGATATCGTCGTGATGCTGGAGGGAGAAGAGGAGGCAGGCTCGCCGAGCCTGCCGGAATTCATCGACGCCCATCGACATGATCTTCGATGCGACGTCGCATTTATCTGCGATGCCGAGATGTGGTCACCGACACAGCCCGCGATCACGACGCAGCTCAAAGGGCTGGTCCACGAGCGGGTGACGATCTTTGCTCCCAATCCCGACCTTCACTCAGGTCACTATGGCGCCGTGGCCGCCAATCCCATCCGCATATTGAGCGATATTCTGGCCGGCATTCATGACGAAGCCGGGCGAGTGACCATCGGGGGCTTCTATGACGACGTGTCCGAAATCCCGGATAGGCTGCGCCAACGATGGCGGCAGCTGGCGCAGGACGCCGGCCGGTTCGAAGAGGTCGACCTGAGCGGCGGCGTAACGGAAAAAGGATACTCCACGCTGGAAGCGATGTGGGGACGTCCTACTGTCGACATCAACGGCATCACCGGTGGAAACCAGGGGCCGGCCGAACGGTCGGTCCTGCCAGGAAGCGCAACAGCCCGTCTTTCGTTCCGGCTCGTATGCGGACAACAACCGGAAAAGGTCCGCGCCGGATTCAGAGCTTATGTCAAATCAGAGCTTCCCAAGGGTTGCACTGTGGAATTCGAAGGGGCGGGAGGCAGTTCGGCGGTGGTGCTGTCGCAGGACAGTCCGTTTCTCGCTGCCGCCGCGCGCGGACTGGAACAGGAGTGGGAAAGTCCTGCCATTCTGAGAGGAACGGGTGGAGCGATACCGCTGGTGCAACAACTCAGCGAGGGTCTCGATGCGGAATGCGTCGTCATCGGCTTCATATTGCCGGGCGACGCCATCCATGCTCCAGACGAACGTTACGATACGCGGCGTCTTCGCAAAGGGATTCGCAGCTGGATACGGATCTTCGAAGAGATCCAACGGGAATCCTCCAGGGACATGCTCGACCAACGGCTTGCAACGAGCGAGCACGACAGCAGGCCGGAGTAAGAAAATCAATGAAACCCCTTGAATTCCGTGGCTTCCGTGAAACCGGCAGAGAGTTTTGCATTCTTCAACTGGACGCAGAATGCCGGCCACCCGCATAGACACCGATAGCCTTGGGCCGCGACAATTGCCTGAGGACGCGCTTTACGGCGCGGCCACCATGCGCGCGCACGACAATTTCGACATCTCCTTTCGCAAGCTGGGCGATGCGCCGGAATTGCTGACCGCGCTCGCACAGATCAAGCACGCCGCTGCGGCTGCCAACCGCGATGTCGGCGTACTGCGACCCGACATCGCCGGTGCGATCATCGCGGCATCGATCGAAGTCGCGAACGGGCTGCACGCCGATCAATTCATCGTCGACTTGCTGGAGGGGTCCGGCGGCACATCAATCAACATGAACATCAACGAGGTCGTCGCAAACCGGGCGCTGCAACTGTTGGGCGATGCGCCCGGTCATTACGACCGCGTGCATCCGAACGATCATGTCAATGCCGGCCAATCGACCAATGACGTCGTACCGTCGGCCATAAAGCTCGCGGTCCATGAAAAGTCCGGAAGGCTCATAGACGTCCTGGCGCATCTCGCGGACGCGCTGGACGACCGCGCCGAAGCGTTCAAGGATGTGCTGAGACTCGGCCGGACCTGCATGCAGGCGGCGCAACCTATGCGCCTTGGCCAGGCTTTCGGCGGTTATGCAGCGGCTATCCGCCGACTTATCGCGAAGCTGCTCGGCGCCCGTAACGAGATGCTGACCTTACCCCTCGGCGGAACAGCCATCGGCACCGGGCTTGGCTCGGCGCCCGGCTACCGCAGCGCGGTCTACAGCCATCTGCGCGAGATCGTTGGCGCCGACGTTCGCCCGGGCGAGAACATGTTCGACGCCATGCAGAACGCCGACGGCTTTGCAAGGATTTCCTCCGAAATTCGCATCTGTGCCGAGGTGATCGGAAAAATCGCTTCGGACCTCATCATACTCTCCTCGGGTTTGGACGGAGGCACGGGAGAACTGCGGCTTCCCTCGGCACAGCCCGGTTCCTCGATCATGCCTGGCAAGATCAACCCGGTGCTGCCTATGATGATGCAGCAGGTCGCGTTCGCCGTGGTGGGTAACGACGCCGCGGTTTCGCTGGCATCGCTCCAGGGGCAGCTCGAGATCAATCACTTTGAGCCTGTCATTGCATCGCGCCTCTTTGATTCCATTGACCTCCTTGCGAAATCGACGCGTATCTTCGCGGATCGCTGTGTCGCCGGCATCGAGGTCGACCGTGACCAATGCCTGAAGAACCTGATGTCCTCCGCAGCCCTCGCGACCATCTTTGTTCCGAAGCTCGGTTACACAAAGGTATCGAAGCTGGTGCACTCGTCGGCTACGGACCAGCGGCCTTTCATCGATCTCGCCATCGAGCAGGGATTGCTGACCCGCGAGCAGGTGCTCGACCTATTGCGCGAAAGTACGGACTACCAACAGGATGCCGTGTGAGCACCTATCCGGTCTGATTGTGCTGCGCTCGTCTCCCGGCGTGTTGGAGAGCTGCGGCGTAAAATAGTGTGCAAGAAGGCGACTTTGCTTCGAGCCGCAAGACCGTCACTCAACGGCCGCGGCTCTATCTCTGCACTTATTTCGGCCGGCCAGAATCAGCCGGGCAAACATCGCCGGAAAAAGTTTCGGCAGCTCCAACGCCGATCTCGCGATGCCGCTAACGGCACACGAAATCTGCGTCGTCGGCCTATAACGCCATCAAGAGCTTCGATCCTTGAAGCGGTTCCAGAGATGCATGCGGTTGGCGACCTGCACGGCGACCGGATGGAACGGAACCGGTTTCATGTTGGTGACCGGCAAAGGCATCTGCTCGTCCCGGCGCCGGCCTGCTGCCCAGCGGCCGATTTCCTGGCCAAGCGACATTGCCAGTGCCACGCCGCGGCCGGAATAGACGCCGCCAAACACGAGGCCGGGCGCCAGGCGATAGAGGCGAGGCCTGCGATCAGGCACCACGGCAAAGGTGCCATGCCAGTATTCCACGATCGCCGGTTCGCCGCCGAATGCGCGAAAAGCCTTGCCCAGCATGTTCGAGACCTTGGCGCGGCCGCGGTCGGCCTCGTCGAACCAGAATGTATGCGTGCCGCCGCTCACCAGCCGGCCGTCGACGTCGTAGTGGAAATAGCGGATGTCGTTGCGCATGTCGGACACTGCGGGGTTGCCGACAAGGATCTTGGTGCGCAGGCCTTCCGGCAGCGGGTTTGTCGCAGCCTGGAAGACCTTGAACGGCATCAGTGTCTTCTTCAGCCCAGGCCAGAGGTCGCCGGTGAGCGCATTCGTGGCAAGCACCACTTCCGGCGCCGTGACGCTTCCCGTTGCGGTGAAGACGCGCCAGCCGCCGTCCACCTTCTCGATGCGGGACGCCGGGGCGTTCTCGAAGATGGTCACGCCTTCGCGCTCAAGGGCGCCGGCAAGGCCAATGGTCATGGCGAACGGATTGACGTGACCGGAATTGTGCACCATCCAGCCACCGAGATAGGGGCTGCCGATGCGCGCGGTGGCTTCGGCCCGGTCAAGCCAGGAGACATTGGCGCCGAAGGCTTTCCACTCCTCGTGGAACTGGCGCGCGCGGGCAAGCGTGGCCTCGGTGTGCGCGGGCTGGATCCAGCCTTCTTGAACCTGGTGGGCGTCGATGTTGAAGCGCTGCATCAGGCCGAAGGCGACGCCGGCCGCATCCGCGACCATGCGATTGTAGCGCTCACCGATCGTCTTGCCGTAGACCGCCTCGAACTCCGCCGGCGAGGCCTTGGAATGGTGGGAGATGACAAGGCCGTTGTTGCGGCCCGACGCCGCCGATCCGATCTCGTTGCTCTCGAGCAGGATGACGTTGACGCCGCTGTCGCGCGCGCCGAGTGCCGCGGCCATGCCGGTGAAGCCGCCGCCGACCACCAGCACGTCCGTCTTCAGGTCGCCTTGCAGCGCCGGTGCGGCCGGGCGTCTGTTCGCGGTCTTGCGCCACAGATGCGGCGTCTTCCAGTCGACCTCAAACATGAAGGACGTCCTCGCTGGCGCCGCCGAGATAGTGTTCCCTCAGGGCCGAATGCGCGGCCATTTCCTGCGCCGGGCCATGCAGCTTCACCTTGCCGGTGTTGAGCAGGTATGCGTAGTCGCCGCATTCGAGCGCCAGCTGAACGTTCTGCTCGACGAGCAGGATCGAAATGCCGTTGCGCGACAGGTCGAGGATGATGCGGAAGATCTGGTGGACGATCTTCGGCGCGAGACCGAGAGACGGTTCGTCGAGCATCAGAAGCTTCGGCTCGGCCATCAGCGCGCGCCCGATCGCCAGCATCTGCTGCTGGCCGCCGGACATGCGGCTGGCCATGCCGTTGCGCCGTTCCTTGAGAACCGGAAACAGCTCGAACACCTCGGCGCGCAACGCCTCGAAACTTTTTCCGCCGCGACCGATATGGGCCGCGACCATGTTTTCCTCCACCGTCAGGCGCTGGAAGATCTGGCGGCCTTCCGGACAGTGGGTGATGCCGAGACGCACGACCTGTTCGGGGCGCATCCCGGTGATGTCGCGGCCCTCGAAGGCGATGCTGCCGGCGGTGGGCCGCGCAACGCCGGAGATCGAGTTGAGCAGCGTCGTCTTGCCGGCGCCGTTGGGACCCAGGATGACGACGATCTCGTGCGGATCGACGTCAATGCTGATGTCCTCAAGAACGCCGACGCGCCCGTATCCCGAGCTGAGCCCGGCGATCCTGAGCAGCGGCTCGGATGTCGTCGATGTCATTGGCGGTTCCCAGATAGGCGAGTTGGACGTCGGTGCTTGCCTGCACCTCGGTGGGCGTGCCCCGGAAGAGCAGTTTTCCGTGATGCATGACGATGATGCTGTCGCAGAGCGTCATGACGAGATCCATGTCGTGCTCGACGACGATCATGATCCGGTCGGGCGAACGCAACGCGGTGAGTTTTGCCGTCAGCTCCGCCGTCTCATGGTGGTTCAATCCGGCGGCGGGCTCGTCGAGCAGCAGGACGCGCGGGTTGGCGACTAAGGCGCGGGCGATCTCCAGCATGCGTTGTCGGCCATAGGGCAGGCCCCCGGCATCGACGTCGGCATAGGACTGAAGGTCAAAAAACCGCAGGATTTCCATGCATTTTTCACGCCGGCGCCGGCGCTGGGCGCTGGCATAAGGTGGCCAGATCACTTCCCTCCAGGCGGCCGCAACCTCGGCGGGATAGAAACAGACCTCGAGGTTTTCGATGGCCGTCATCTGGTCGAAGAGGCGGATGTTCTGATAGGTGCGGGCAATTCCCGAATTGGCGATCTGGTATTTCTTGAGCTTGTCGAGACGCTTGCCGTCGAGCGTGATCGAGCCGGAGGAGACGGTGTAGGAACCAGCGGTCATGTTGATCAGCGTCGACTTGCCGGCGCCGTTCGGTCCGATCACGCCGTGGATCATGCCGGGGGCGAAGGCGGTCGACACGTCGTCGATCGCGACGACCTCGCCATAAACCTTGCGAAGGCTCTGAAAGACCAGCGTCATTTTCCGAAAAGCCCCCGGATCAGTTTCTCCGGCCCGAAGCTGCGCGGCACGATGCCGGCCGGGCGCGCGATGATCAGCGAGATCATCAAAAGACCGAGGAAGAGGATGCGCCATTCGGCGAATTCGCGCAGCAGCTCCGGCAGCAGGATCAGGATTGCCGCGCCGGCGACGATGCCGAAGATGTTGCCGATGCCGCCGACCACGATCATCAGCACGATCAGCACCGATTCCTGCAGCGTGAAGCTTTCCGGGCTGACGAAACGCTGCGATGCGGCGAAGATCGCGCCGGCGATGGAGCCGATCGTGGCCGAGGTGGCGAAAGCGGCAAGCTTGGCATTGGTGGTGTTGATGCCGATGCCGCGCGCGGCGTCTTGGTCCTCGCGGATCGCCGCCCACGCCTTGCCGAGGATGGAGCGTTCGAGCCGCCAGACCACGGTGCCGACGAGGAGCACGGTGATCAGCAGCAGCCAGAAGAAATCGATCGGCCGGGCGATCTGAATGCCGAGGATCGAGGCCTTGTCGAGGCGGGCAATGCCTTGCGGCCCTCCGGTCAGCCAGTCGAGATTGTTGATGATGATGCGGATGATCTCGCCGAAGCCAAGCGTGACGATGGCCAGATAGTCGCCGCGCAATCGCAACACCGGAATGCCGAGCAATATGCCGGTGACCGCGCCAAGGCAGGCGGCGACGAGCAGGATGAGCAGGAACGGCATATGCAGGCCGAGCTGGGGGCTTGCCAGCAGCCCGTAGCTGTAGGCACCGACCGCGTAGAAGGCGACGAAGCCGAGATCCAGCAGTCCCGTATAGCCGATCACGATGTTCAGGCCGATGCCGAGCAGGATGTAGATCAGCAGGCTGTTGAGGACACGCACATGGTAGTTGGGCAGGAAGGGCGTGGCCACGATCAGCGCGATCGCAATAGCTAAGACGAGCCAGGAGATGGTCCGGTTCGCACGCGGCCGGGCCGTGGCCAGGGTGTCGACGGCGGCCATCAGAATTCCCTCTTGTACACGATGCTCTCCTCGGAGACGGCCTCGCCGAGTATGCCGGCGGGACGGACCAGGAGCACGAGTATGAGGATCGCAAAGGCGAGAACGTCGCGATACTCGGTGCCGAGCACGCCGTTTGTGACAATGGGCAGCAGCGCGGTTCCCCACACTTCGATGAAAGCCAGGATGAAGGCGCCGAGCATGGCGCCGGGGATCGAGCCGATGCCGCCCAGGATGGCCGCGGTGAAGGCCTTCAGCCCGATGACGGCGCCCATGCTGGGCGACATGATGCCATAATAGCTGGAATAGAGGATGCCGCCGGCAGCACCCAGAAGCGGCCCGACGAAGAACACCATCGAGATGGCGCCGTTGACGTTGATGCCCAGCAGCTGCGCGGTCGGGCGGCTTTCCGACACGGCGCGCACGATGATGCCGATACGGCTCCGGTTGACCAGGATATGCAGGCCGAACATCAGCACGAAGGCGGCGATCAGGATGCCGATCTGCATCAAGGTGATGGTGCCGCCCATCACCTGATAGCGGACGACGGGGAAGAAGCTGGGAAAGGCGACCGGCTGTGGGCCGGCCAGGATCTGCACCCCGGTGACGAGCGACAATGAAACGCCGAGCGAGGACAGCATCGGCGCGAGCCGGGTGGAGCTCCTCAGCGGTTTGTAGGCGACCCTTTCGATGCCGACGCCGATGAGGCCGACGAGGAAGATCGCCACGAGAAAGGCCGCGGTCAGCGCCAGCGCGCCCGACATCCCGACATCGCCGACCAGCAGGCTGAGCGCCAGAAAGGCGACATAGGCGCCGAGCATGAACATCTCGCCATGGGCGAAGTTGATCATGCGCAACACGCCGTAGACCATGGTGTAGCCGAGCGCGATCAGGGCGTAGATCGAGCCGATGGTCAGGGCATTTACCGTTTGTTGGATAAGGTTTCCCAGCATGGGCCGGCGTCCTGTGCCTGCAACCCCATGGACCGGTCGAACCGGGAAGGGGAATGGTCGACGAGGCCGCCCGTACTTGCGGCAGGCACGCCCGTCAACAGGTGAGGGAGCCGCTTCGCGCGTCGCGATGCGGCTCCGGCGGTCTGGCTGCTACTTCGAACCGACGAGCTTGAAGCCCGTTCCCTCCACCTTGTAGAGGTAGGATGGGGCGACTTTGAGTTCGCCGGTGTCGTCGAATTCCAGTTCGCCGACGACCGTCTTCGCCTTGACCGCATGCAATGCCGCGTTGAGGTCCTCACGCGTCAGGCCTTTCGTCGTCTTCAGCACCTGTTCCAGGATCTGGCCCTGCACATAGCCGTAGATCGAGTACGGGCCGGCTTCCTCGCCATACTTCGCCTTGTAGAGCTTGGCGAAATCGGCGATCTCGGGGGAGGCATCCATCGGCGGCACCTGGATCGCGACAAGCGTGCCCTGGATATTGGCTTCGCCGGCCTGCTTGATGAGGTCCGGCGTGTAGCCGCCGTCCGGCACCATCAGCGCGGCGGCGATGCCTTGCTCGTGCATCTGCTTGGCAAACAGCGCAAGCTGCGGCATGACGGCGCCGAGATAGATCGCATCGGGCTTCTTGGACTTGATCTGGGCCAGCACGGCGGTGAAGTCCACGTCGGACGGCGCCACGGCAATGGTATCGAGGACCTTGCCGCCGCCGGCTTCGAAGTTCTTGGCGAAGATTTCGGAGATGCCCTGGCCGAAGACCTGCTTGTCGTTGACGATCACGGCAGTCTTGGCGCCGAGCTTGCCCAGCGCATATTCGGCCGGCAGCAATGCCCCGGCCAGATCGTTGGCCACCGGGCGCACCATGAACTTGTAGCCCTGCTTGGTGAGAGACGGATTGGAGCCGAAGGTCATGGTCGGCAGCGTGCAGTCTTCATAGATCGGCAGCGTCGACTGGGCGACGCCGGAATTGAAGTTCACCAGGCCAAGCACGACCTTGTCATTGTCGCAGAATTTCTGGGCCACGAGCGTTCCCTCGCGCGGGTCGGCCTTGTCGTCCTGCTGGTCATAGGCAATGGTGACGCCATTGACGCCGCCATCGGCGTTCAGCTTGTCGACGTAGAGCTTGAAGCCATTGTGCCAGGTGCTGCCGAAATAGGCCTGCGCGCCCGAGAGCGGCGCGGACATTCCAACGGTGATCTGCTCGGCCATGGCCGGCGCCGCAAAAAGCGAGGCGCCGAGAAGAAGTGTGGCGATAGATTTTTTCATCATGGTTCCCCTTAGCTGCTGACTACGACAGGGGAGGCCGTTCCGGTCTTCTTCCCCATGTAAGCCCATCGAAGCAGACAAAGAGAGCGCCGTCAAGAAAGTGTCGACACTATTGCGTTCAATTTTGTGCTCAGATATCGATTATGCGTCGCGAGCCCTTCTGCGACGCTTCAACTCGGCGCCATTGTCGGGCGCGAAAACCTTGAGCAGCGCGTCCTTGAGCGCCTGCTGCGTGGCGGAGACGGTCATTTCGATATGTTCGCGCAACAGTTTCGCGCCGTTCTCGGCATCGCGCTTGACGGCGGCTTCGACGATGGCCGAATGAGAGGTGATCTGT
The DNA here is from genome assembly GCF_016756515.1 of Mesorhizobium sp. 113-3-9. NCBI lineage: Bacteria > Pseudomonadati > Pseudomonadota > Alphaproteobacteria > Hyphomicrobiales > Phyllobacteriaceae > Mesorhizobium > Mesorhizobium sp. 113-3-9. The sequence goes on from NZ_AP023246.1 coordinate 2,974,351, forward strand.
GCCTTGTCATGCGAGGGGTGTTCGATCTGGATGCGCCGGATGAAGCGGATGCGGGCATTGATGGAGCTGAGCTGTCCGACGAGTTCGGGATTTCCGGACAGTTCGGCGATGAGCAGATGAAAGCCTTCGTCCTCGGCCAGGATGATATCCGGCGGCTGGTTCGGGTAGACATCGACGATCGCTTCCCAGTACTGCCGCAAACGGTCGATCTCGCTGTCGTCCGCGCGCTCGCACATCAGCTTGAAGGCGGCGGATTCGATGATGGAGCGCAGCTCGTAGAGATCGAGCAGGCCCTCGGTGCTGAGGCTCCGGACGAAGAAGCCGCGATTGGGTGTGAGCGAAACGAAGCCCTCGGAGGCAAGCCGGTTCAGCGCCTCGCGGATCGGGGTGCGCGACACGCCGAGGCTGCGCGAAAGCTGGACCTCGTTGATGCGTTCGCCAGGCTTCAGCTTGAACTCGACCAGAAGCTTGCGGATGGTGAGATAAGCGCGTTCGCTGCTGTCGGCGCTGCGGCGCGTCTCGGCCTCGTTGGCAACGGACGGGTCGCTGTCGGCGCCAGTCTCGGCTCGTTCGGTCATGAAGGTTCCAATCCGGTTTGTCTGCAGGCTGTGTCGACACTTTATGGTGCATCTTTCTTTCCCAACTTCACAGGAATGGCAAGCCACAGGTTGCAGGCTTGGGAGACAAGGCTCGGGAGACAAGCATGATCATCGGTGTTCTTGGCGTCGGGCATCTGGCGACATCCATGCTGGCCGGGTTCCTGCGTTCCGGGCTTGACCCCGCGGCAGTCATCCTGTCGCCGCGCGGCAAGGCCGCGTCACTTGCCGCCCGCCATGGCTTTCAATTGGCGGTGGACAATCGTGATCTCGTCGAACGGTCCGATGTCGTCATTCTGTCCGTGCGGCCCAGCCATGCGCCGGATGCGGTTCAAGGCTTGCCGTGGCGCGAAGGTCAGGTGGTGGTTTCGGTCTGCGCCGGGGTTCCGCTGTCACGGCTCGATGTCGCGCCCGCACGCGCTGTGCGCGCCATGCCGTTCACCGCTTCGGAGATTGCCTCCAGTCCGACGGTCTATTTCCCCGATATCGAGCAGGCGCGGGCGGTTCTTGACCGGCTCGGCCCCTCGATCGCCCTTGCCAGCGAAACGGACTTCGAGGTGGCGACGGTCAGCGCCGCCGTGTACGGCTGGGCGCAGGATCTGATCCGCAACACGGCCGATTGGTCAAGCGCCAGAGGTCTCGACCCGGCAATCGCACGCCGGCTGGCGGCAATGACCTTCGTGGCGGCCGGGCGGCTGATTGCGGAGAAGAGCGAGCCGATGGACCAGATGCTCGAAGAGCTGGTGACGCCGGGCGGCATCACCGAGCGGGGGCTGCAGGTTCTTTCGGCGCGCGGCGTGCCGGCGGCCTGGGAGGAAGCCTGCGCGGCCGTGCTCGACAAATTGACCCGACCTGGCTGATGCGCGGCCTCTTTGCTGCGCGGTCACCGCTGCGGGGCTGGTGGATAAATGTGGCCGCCGCTGGCCTGTTCGCTCGGCGTGACGGTCAGTTCGGCAATGTCGACATGGTCCGGCATCCGCAGCGCTGAGACAAGCACGGCCGCGATATCGGCCGGGCCCAGCGGCCGCTGCTCGCTGTACATGCGCTTGCGCAGGCCCTCGCGGTCGCCGTCGAAGGCCTTCAGGTAGAAATCCGTTTCCACACGGCCGGGCGCGATCTCGGTCAGCCGCACGCCGGTGCCGGCGAGATCGAAGCGCAGGATGCGGCCAGCCTGGGAGAGGCCGGCCTTGGCCGCGCCATAGGTCGTCGTGCCGGGAAACACGGCGCCGGCCGCCGTGCTTGTCAGGTTGAAGATGTGGCCACGCTTGCGCGCGATCATGCCAGGCAGCAACAGGCGGATGAGCTGCAACGGCGCGGTGAGGTTCAGCGCCACAACCTCGGCCGTCTCCTCGGCACTCTGCTCCTGAAGGGGACGCACCGTGGCCAGACCGCCGGCATTGTTCACCAGCACATCGATTTCCGCCGAACCGAGTGCCGAGGCGATCGCCTGATGGTCGCGCACATCGGCGACAAGCGGCTTGACGCGGGGTCCGAGCCGTTGCTGCAAGACCCGCAGCGCGTCATCGCTGCGCGCCAGCGCATGGACGGTCAATCCTTCGGCCACCAGGCTCTCGACGATCGCCGCGCCGATGCCTTTCGAGGCGCCGGTGACAAGGGCAGTACGGTAATCCATGGTTGCTCTCCAAAGCCGCTTTGATCAAAGCGCGCCGCGTTCGGTAACCGTTTTCAAAATGTCGACGAGGCCGGCCTCGCGTGCCGCCTTCAGTTCGCGCTGGCTGCGCTCTCCCACGGCTGCATCCGTCGAAGCTGTGATCGCGCGGATCGTCTCGCCGTCGAGCTTGGCATCGAGCAGCGTGTCCCAGATCGCCTGATAGGTCGGGCCATATTTGTGCAGGAAATCCTCGATGCCATCGGCGTTGAGGCTGTTGGAAATGAAAGAGCCCTGCAGCGTCCATTTCGGTCCCGGCCCATACATGAAGGCTCTATCCACGTCCTCGACGGAGGCGACGCCGTCGCGCACCAGCGCGATCGCCTCGCGCCACATGGCGCCCATCAGGCGCAGGGCAATATGACCGGTCACTTCCCGGTTGAGCGTCACCGGCTTCTTGCCGATCGCCTCATAGAGGGCGCGCGCCTGGGCGATCGCCTGTGGATCGGTCGCCTTGCCGCCGACGATCTCGACCAGCGGCATCAGATGCGCCGGGTTGAAGGGATGACCGAGCACGATGCGGCCGGGCAGGCGGCACTCGGCCTGCATTTCGGACACCAGCAGCGCCGAGGAGGAGGAGGCGATGATGACCTCGTCACCGACATGGTCTTCGATTTCGGCGAGCAGCCGGCGTTTGAGGGCCAGGTTTTCAGGGCCGTTCTCCTGCACGAAGCCGACGCCTTCGAGCGTCTCGGCGAGCGTCGGGAAAAGACGGAGCGTACCGGGCGCCGGCGAGCGTCCCTTCAACGCGTCGAGGTCGGCCATGAGGGCGGGCAACACCTCGCTGAATGCCGCCTCGCGCCGGTCGGTGGGATCGAACACGCGAACCGCATGGCCGGCATGGGCAAAGCAAGCCGCCCAGCGCTGACCGATCACGCCGAAGCCGACAATGCCGATAGTCAGCTTTTCCATCAGCCGGCCTTTCTGCCATCAAGCGCGACGCGAAAAGCCTCGTTGAGGTCGTTCCATGGAATCAGGAGATCGAGCCAGGCGCCGATCCGGCCGGCGACCAGGATTGCCTCGTCGATCAGGGCATCGAAGGGATGGCCGTCGCCCATGGCCGCCTCGAGCCGAAAAAGCAGAGCCGGCGTTTCTTCCATGTGGCAGAAGTCGCGCAGGCGGGTACCGGTCTTGTTGAGCGCGAGCGCGGCCGTCTGCCGCCGCACGGCCTCGTCCCTGCCGCGCGCCGCGCGGATCCACCACAGCAGCTCGTGCAGCACCCGCGCTTCCGACTCCGCCGTGAAGACGGGACCTGCCGGGTGCATGATCGCGCGGGACGCGGTGACATTGCCGATATCGGCGGGACAAGCCGCCCACAACGCCTTGCGCGCGGCGATGATATCCTGCGGAAGCGGCGGCGGCGCCGACGGCTCGGGTGCGCCGCCATCCGATTGGACCAGCGTGCCTTCCAGAATGCGTCGGCCCTGGTCCCGCTTCAGTGTCGCGGCGAGCTCGGCAATGCCTTCCACCGGTGCGTCAAGGTGGCCGAGAACGGTGATCTCGGCATTCTCCGCCTGAAGCGGCGCGAAGGTGATTTCGAGGAACTGCCGCACCGGCCAGTAGATGAAGGCGCCGGCGCTCGCGGCAAGCACATGTGTGGCGCCCTCGACATCCTCCACGAAGGGCGCATGCCAGTAGATATGGCTGCCGGCAATCTTGGGCGTATGGAGTTGCAGGCGCATCGGCAGCGCCGACAGCAAGGCACAGCGGGTGCGGTTGGCATTGCCGCTGAGGCGCAGCGGCCAGCTTTGCCCCTCGGCCGAGAAAATCAGGTCCATCTTATTTTCCCGGATTGAAGAACGAAACGGGCTTGAGGATCTGGTTGCGCATATCGAGCAGATAGTCGGTCTCGATCACCTTGCGCCGGTAGGCCTGCCATTCCGGGTCGGCCTCCATGCGGTCGCGCCGCTCTTCCCGGTCGGCGAGGCTGTCATATTTCCACAGATGCACGGTGCGCGAGAGGTCGCCGATATGCGTCTGGAAGAAGCCGAAGGGCTCGCCCAGATAATGCCGCTGCATCGGCAGGCCGACCTCCTCGTAGAGGGTGAGGAAATGCGACAGCTTGTTCGGGCGGGCGGTGTAAACGCGGTGGTCGAAGATCATCTCTGGCACTCCTTCTGGCATCTGCTCCGGCGCCCCGGCGCCGGTCAAAATGGTCTGTCTGCCTCTCGCGGTCGCCGGCTCAGCCGGCGCTTCGCACCGTCTCGGTTATCAGCCGGGCCGTGAGCGCCGGCGCCTCGATCTGCGCGACATGGCCGATGCCATCGAGAAGATGGACGGCGGCGAAGCCTGGCGCGCGCGCCGCATGGGCGACCGGGATGATGCGGTCGAGCCTGCCCCATATGAGCCGCGTCGGGACGGCGAGTTCCGCGAGCGCGCCGCCAAGATCGAAGCCTTGCGTGCCGTCGGGGAACAGGCTTTCTGCCATCGCAGCGAGCCTGTCGCGATTGCCGGTCTTTTCGATCTGCCGCAGCGCGGCCTGCGCGTAGCCGCCCGGCAAGGCCGAGGGGGCGCCGACCATGACCGCCAGCCACCGATCCAGCGCCTGGACGGTTGTTGCGCGGGCGAGCCCGGCAAGGAAGCCCGCATTGATCTCGGGGCCGAGCCCGCCGGGAGCGAGAAGCGTGACAGAGCGGACCGCAAGGCGGCCAAGCCGGGTGAGCGCGAGAGCCGCCGCGCCGCCGAGCGAATGGCCGACGAGATGGGCATTGCCCACGCCCATTTCCTCCAGCCGATCGGAAAGGAGGAAAGCGATCTCTTCGATGCTGCCCGCCGTCGTGGAGGCTTCACCGCCGTGACCGGGCAGGTCGAGGCTGATTGTCTCGATCCCCGACCCGAGCAGCGGAACGACCTGCCGCCACACGGAGCGATCCGCCCCGAAGCCATGGATGAAAACCACAGGCATGGCTTGTCTGGCCACCGTCGGCGCGGCAACAGACGATGTCTGGCGCGGGGCCGGCGTCCGTTGGACCGCGGCATCCTGTTGGTTCGTGCGAGCGGCAAGGGTGGCATCGATGTCGCGTTTCTTGATGCGTCCGCGCGGCCCGCTTCCCGAAATGGCGGCAAGGTCGAGCCCGGCCGCGGCGGCAAGCCGCCTTGCAAGCGGGCTGGCGATCGGGCGGCTGCCGGGCTGCCGGATGGAGGCAGAGGCTTCGTCAGCCACAAGCTCGCGCGGATTGGCTGCCGTGGCGGCTGCTGCCGCCGGCCCGAGCGAGGCTGGCTGGCCAGCCACGGGCTTCTCGTCCGCGATCGTGCCGAGCACGGCGCCCACCGGCGCTTCCTGTCCTTCGGCGAAGAAGATGTCAGCCAGCCAGCCGTCGCGGTCGGCTTCGATTTCGGTCGCGGCCTTGGCCGTCTCGACGGTGACGACCAGATCGCCGGCCTTGACCGGATCGCCTGGCTTCACCGCCCAGGCGATCACGAGCACGGCTTCCATATATTCGCCACCGGCGCTGTCGATCGTGATCGGGTGGGTTGTCATCGCCGCCTCCGTCACTTCAGCGTCTTCAGCGCGGCAGTGCGGATCTTTTCGGCATTCGGCAGCATCGCCGTTTCCAGCGGTTCGGAGTAGGGGATCGGCATGTCCGGCAGGGTGACGCGTGCGACCGGCGCGTCGAGCTCGTCAAAGGCGTGGTCCATGATCGTTGCCGAAAGCTCGGCGGCATAGCCGCAGAAGCGCCAGCCTTCATTGACCACAACGGCATGGTGCGTTTTCGAGATGGAGGCGACGATGGCGTCGACATCGAGCGGGCGCAGCGACCGCAGGTCGACGATTTCGGCCGAAACGCCGTCAGCGGCGAGCAGGTCGGCGGCCTTCAACGCCTCGACCACCATCTTGGAGGTGGCGAAGATCGAAATGTCGCTGCCCTCGCGCATGGTCGCGGCCTTGCCGAGCGGCACCGTCACATCGCCGTCCGGCACCTCGCCGCGAATGTTGTAGAGCAGCTTGTGCTCGAGGAAGACCACTGGCTGGTCGTCGCGGATCGCGGCCTTCAGCATGCCCTTGGCGTCGGCGGGCGTCGATGGCGCGACGACCTTGATGCCGGGTATGTGGGCAAGCATGGAATCGAGCGCCTTAGAGTGCTGCGCGCCGGCACCGGCGCCGCCGCCGCCCTGCGTGCGCAGCACGAAAGGCATCTTCACCTGGCCGTTCCAGATATAGTTGTAGATCGAGGCCTGGTTGACCAGCGCATCGAGCGTCAGCGGTATGAAGTCCGCATACATGATTTCCAGCACCGGACGGGTGCCGGTCATGGCCGCGGTCACCGCCATGGCGGTCATCGCCTGTTCGGAGATCGGCGTGTCGCGCACGCGCGTCTCGCCGAACTCCTCCATCAGCCCTTTAGTCACCTTGAAGACGCCGCCATAGCGGCCGATGTCCTCGCCGAAGAGGAAGACGGAAGGATCGGCCTGCATCTCTTCGCGCAGCGCCGCGTTGAGCGCCTCGGCGTACCGCATCATGGCCATGTCAGTGCGCTCCGCTGTAGGGATTGCAGGCTTCGTCGACGGAAAATTCCGGCAGGGGATCCGACAGCGCGGTCTCGAAGGCCTCGGCCACCTCGGCCTTGGCCGCCGCCTCGATGTCGGCGAGCTTGGTCTCGCCGACATCGCCAAGAAGTGCCTTGCGCGAAACCAGCAGCGGGTCGCGTGCCTTCCAGGCGGCGATGTCCTGCGGCTTCTGGTAGCCGCCCATGTCGGAGGTGGAAAAGCCTTCGATGCGATAGGTCTTGCATTCGACCATGCCGGGGCCTTCGCCGCGCCGGGCACGCTCGGTCATGGCTGACACGGCGCGGTAGACGGCGACAGCATCGTTGCCGTCGACGATCTCGGCCGGCATCGCGTAGCCGGCGGCGCGGATCGACAGATCCTCGACCGGCGACTGAACGTCGGACGGGACGGTCAGGCCGAACTGGTTGTGCTCGAGCACGAAGACGACAGGCAGCTTCCACAGCCCGGCCATGTTCATCGCCTCGTGGCAGATGCCGGTCTGGGCGGCGCCGTCGCCGAAGATGCACATGGCGACGTTGCCGGTGCCGAGGATCTGCATTGAAAGCGCCATGCCGGTTGCCGCCGGGATGCCCGCGCCGACAATGGCATTGCCGCCGATGACGCCCTTCTCGGCATCGGCGATCAGCATGTGGCCGGCGCGTCCACCGCAGGCGCCGGTGGCGCGGCCGAGGATTTCGGCGACCACGGGGCGCATGGCCATGCCCTTGCCGATATAGACCGCGTGGCCGCGATGGGTGGTGGCGACCTTGTCACCCGCCTCCAGCACCGCCGTTGCCGCGACACCGACGGCTTCCTGGCCGTCGCAGCGATGGATGGGACCGCGCGTGCGGCCTTCCTTGTGGAGCGCGCCAAGGCTCTCTTCCAGATGCCGCACCAGCAGCATGCGGCGATAGATTTCCAGGTGCTGTTCGACGGAAGGAGTGTTTTTCACTGATATCTCCGATCTCGTGTCGAAATTAAATACAAAAGTGTCGACACTTTGCAAGGGGTTCTGCAAGATGGAGACGAAACAATCTGGAAAACAGGATCAACAATGCGTTTGAAGGACAAGATGGCGATCGTGACAGGCGCGGGGGCCGGCATCGGCGCGGCCGTGGCGGAACTGTTCGCGCAGCAGGGCGCGCGTGTCCTGGTCGTTGACCGGGACGGCGCCAAAGCACGGGAGGTTGCGCATAGAACGGGTCAGCTGGCGATGGAGGCCGATGTCTCGGACGAGAGTTCCGTCATGGCCATGGTGGCGCGCGCGCAGGAGGCGTTCGGGCGCATAGACGTGCTCGTCAACAATGCCGGCTACGGCATACGCGGCTCCGTCGTCACCACCGCGGCGCAGGACTGGGACGCGCTGATGGCCGTCAACCTCAAGGGCGTTTTCCTCTGCTCCAAATATGCCGTTCCGGTCATGGCCGAGGGCGGCGGCGGCGCGATCGTGAACACCGCCTCCAACGTCGCCTATGTCGGGATTGCCGATCGCGCGGCCTATGTCGCGTCGAAGGGCGGCGTCGCGGCGCTGACACGCGCCATGGCGCTCGACCACGCGGCGGAGAAGATTCGCGTCAATGCCGTGGCGCCCGGCACCACCTGGTCGAGCTATTTCGACAAGATTCTCGAAACCCATTCCGACCCCCAGGGCTTCGTCACGGCGTTGAATGCACGCGCGCCGATGAACCGCGTCGCCCAGCCGGTCGAGATCGCGCAGGCGATCCTGTGGCTTGCCAGCGACGAATCCTCCTTTGCGACCGGCTCGATCCTGACTGTCGACGGCGGCATGACAGCCTGGTGAGATGCGCGCCCGTCCGGACCATGGCGGGCGTCAGCGGCCGTTCGGGATGGAGCGCAGGGCGACGAGCATCGCATCGAGGTCGGCGCATGGCACGCAGCCGAGCTTTGCGATGTCCTCGGTCACGTCCACCGGCAGGCCGGAATTGGAGTCCTTCGGGACTTCGTTCAGCCTTCCGCCGATAAGCACCGGCAGGACAAGTCCGCGCGCCGACATCGCTGCCTTCACAGCCTGCGCGTAACGAAGCGCCACGCCATTGTAGGTGCTGACGGCGATGGCATTGGCCCCGGTCTCAGCCGCGTGGGTGACAAGCGCTTCGGGATCAACGGCCACGCCGGCATCGGCAATGGCAACGCCCAGGCCAGCCAGCGCCTGCTCGACGAGATACTTGCCGTGCTCGTGCACATCGGTCGTCCCGATGCAGACGATCAGGGGTTCCCGGCTTGCCAACGGTGTCTGCGTCGAAACCCAGTCTGCCGCCTTGTGGTTGAGCTCGCGAGCCCATTCGGCATGGATCAGTGGCGTGCGTCCGCGCCCGCTTGCCGCGCCCGGGCCGAAAAGATCCTCCAGGCGCTTCGGTCCCATGCGGCGGATGGCGAGCATCAGCGCGGCCGGGTCTTGGGTATCCACCCCCCGCTCAGCCAGTCCCTTCATGACGGCGTCGGCAAAACGGCGTCCGCCTTCGACCAGCACATCGGCCATTGCCTCCGCCTTGGTCCAATCGAAGACCGGGTCATAGAAAGGAGCGTGCAGCGTCAGCCGATGCGCGAAGGTCTGCGCGTCGATGATCTCGTCGACATCGGGAATGCGCTGGTTCTCGGTCACCGGCACGGGATTGATCGCATGGCCGGACGGCCACCGCCCGACCGCCAGTATGTCGGCCAGGAGATAGCTGGCCAGGCTCGCATAGTTGCCCGCCGGGGTCGACTGGTAGGAGACGGTGTTGCCGAAGATCATGGTGCCCGGCGTGTCGTTGACCCGCACCAGCGCGGCATGGAAGGCGGTGCGCGACAGCGGATCGCTGAAATGATGGCCGTAGCAATGGGCGAGGCGCGCGCCGATCAGCTCCTCGACGATGTGCTTTTCGATCAGCACCATGCCCAGCGCGCAGGCCATGTCGATGAACAGCCCGGCAAATCCATCGTCGAGATTGGAATGGACGAGGATCTCGGCATCCTGCGCTGCGATCAGGCCGAGCGCGGTGACGGTCGCCTCGGTGGTCGCTACATCGTCGTCCCAATAGGGCAGCCGGAAAGTGAAATACTGCCCCAGATTGCCGACCGCCGTCGCCCCGGCGGCGATGGCCGAGCGGGTGTTTTCCAGCGCACCCGGCAGGCCGAGCATGAAGTCGCCGAAATGCGCGACGGCGGGTGCGGCATTGGTGATGCGGGCAAAATCCTCGGGACCGGTGAGCACGATGCCGGTGCCGCGCGCCGCCTTGGCGCGCATGGCTTGCGGATAGCCCATCGACCAGTCGAGGGTGATGCCGAAACGGTCGACCGTCACCCCAGCCTTGCGGCATTGCCCGTGCACCTCCGCGATCGCCGCGATCGTGCGGTCGACGCTTCGGAAGCCGATATGGGCGTGCTGCATGACGCGCTTCTCGGCCGCTGCCTTGCGCTTCCAGGCGGCCTCCGAAGGCATGCCGGTTTCGGTGAGGAAGAGGCAGCTGCCGAGTCGCCAGTCGCGCGCCATGGCGCGGCCTTCGGCGAGGAGGTCGGCGCCCGGCTTCAGGCGCGGATCGACGAGAGCTGCGGCGATTTCAGCGGTCATGATATTTGCTCTCGGCTCCGGCGATGAAACGGCGAAGGATGGCGGCAAAACCCTCGGGGTCGGCGAGAGGATGAAAATGCGCGCCGGGAACAGTTACATGGTCGGCACCCGGTATTGCCCTGGCGATAGCCTGCGAAAGGGCGGGCGGCGTCAGGATATCGCCAGCGGCCGCAATCACCTGCACCGGGGCGGCGATGCGCGGCAGGTCGGCAAGGCGATCGTGGTCGAGCAGCATGCGCACGCGCGCCGCGGCGACTGCGAGCGGCGCCAGCGTATGCGGGGCGCTTGCCGCCGCCGCGTCGAGTTGCCCGGCATGTGTCTCGAGGTAGGACGGTTCGTGGCACAGCACATGGCCAAGGCGCTGAAAGGTTTCGGCCATGCCGGCATCAAGCAGTTCCGCACGGGCGCCAAAGAGCGTGCGGAAGCGGACGTCGGCCCGCGCCCAGGAGCTGCTGATCGTATAGCTCAAGCCGATCTCGGCATGATCGAGCGCCAGCACCTGCGCGATGGCGCCACCGGTCGAATGCCCAACAATATGAGCGGGCCCGCCCGTCTGTGCCAGCAGGCCGGCAATGTCGCTGGCGATCAGGGGAATGGAATAGAGGCTGTTCGGGCGATCGCTGCGGCCCGCGCCGCGATGGTCGGTGACGATGATGCGATGGTGGGCCTTCAGCAGCCGAACGACGCCGGCCCAGAACCTCCCATCACCGCCGAGCCCGGGGATAAGGATCAGGCGCGGGCCATGGCCGCCTGATGTCTCGTAGTGGATGCGGCATCCATCGGCGGCGGCGAAGAAGGGCATCAGCGATGGCCTTCCCGGTCGAGCAATTCGCGAAGGGCCGCGACGAGGCTGAGCGCGGTGAGCGCCGAAGTCTTGGGATTGTCGGGCGAGGGCGCGTTGACGAGATGGAAGGAGGCGGTGCCGGCGGCACTCTCGACTTCGATTTCGTGGGTGTTGCCGGCAGCCGCCGGATCGGCAACCACACGCACCGTCACCTTGTCGGCGCCCGCCGCCAGCGCCACGGCGAAAGCGGCATTGAGGTTTTTTGGATAGCGCCTTGCCGCCTCGGTGGGCGTGCCCTCGAAGAGGGTTACGGCGCCATTGTCGGTTGTACGGCCGGCGGAAGCCAGCTCCGCCGCCCAGGCGGCCGGCGGCTTGCGCGAGGTGTAGCGGACGCGCGCGTCGGGAAGTACCGCTATCGCCCGCAAATAGTCGAGGCCTCCCAGGGCGCCCGACGGCAAGACCAGCCGCGCGCTTCCGATGCGCTCGGCATCAGTCAGTCGGGCGGCAAGCGCCGGATCGGACAGCGCGCCGACCGAAGCGATGACGGCCGGGATGCCGGCTTCAAGAAGCGCGGGCACGCAGGCGGCCACCGCTTGCTGGCTCGCGGCCTCCACCACCGCCGTGGGCCGTGCGTCGATCAATGCGTCAAGCCGCGTCACCGCGCTGACATGTGCCGGCAATGCGCGGCTGGCGCCTTCGCGCAACAGCGCCACCCAGCGAACCGCATCCGGCGGGAAGGCGCGGACGATCTCGTGCGCGATCGCACCGTAGCCGATGAGGCCAATCGTCAGCATCCTGGCCTGCTTCAGGAGGTCTGTTTCGTGGGATCGAACTTGTCGGCGAGGTCAGCCCCGAACACCGTCTTGCGCTCGATCTCCAGCACGTTTTCCGGACGCGGAAAGTTGGACGGCACGCGCTCGCCTGGCTTGCGCGGTTTGCCGATCAGGCGGAAGAAGTCCTCCAGACCATTGGGAACGATCAGCCAGATCCAGCGCAGCCGCGTCTCGCCGTCGTTGATGAACATGTGCCTGACATTTTTCGGCAGGAACACCACGCTGTCCGGGGTCAGCGGATATTCCTTGCCGTCGATGACGGCACGGCCATGGCCTTCGATGACATAGACCGTCTCCTCGTTTCGGTCATGCGTGTGCTCGCGCACATAGCCGCCGGGCGCGACCGATTGCGTGCCAAGTGCGAAGGGGTGCTCCATGCCGACGATATGCGGTGCCAACGCCACGTCGATATGGCCGTTTGCCGGTACCGGCTGCCAGTAGCTTTCGCGGGATTCGGATCCGGAAACATGGATGCCGGACGGAGCGGTTGGGAGGCGGGTATCGTCCATGGTTTCTGCCTGTCGAAAGAGCTGCGGGATCATGCCGGGGACGCTGGCAACCACAGGGAAGCTACAATGCAAAAAGTGTCGACACAAGAGTAGACAGATCTAATTTCCTGTTCCTATAGTGACGCGGCTATGAAAAGCAGGGGAACGCCAATGGACGAATTCGACGTTCTGGTCATCGGTTCGGGCTCGGCGGCCTGCTCAGCGGCCCTGAGGGCCGCCAAGGGCGGTCTCAAAGTGCTGGTCATCGAGAAGACCGAATGGCTGGGCGGTACATCGGCCATGTCCGGAGCCGGTGTATGGATACCGGCCAATCATGTCGCGGCCGAAGCCGGCATCGCCGACAGCCGCGAGGACGCGCTCGCCTATCTGCGCGCCGTCGCGCCCGAAGGGTGGGAGCGCAAGGAAGACGCGCTCTGGACTGCCTTCGCCCAGGCGGCGCCGGATATGCTGCGCTTCCTCTCCGGCAACACGCCGCTCGACTTCCGCCTGATCAACGAACCCGACCCTTTTGCCGAGGCGCCGGGTGGCAAGCTCTACGGCCGCATGCTCTCGCCCAGACCGGTCAGCCGCCGTATCCTGGGCAGGTTCGCATCCAGCCTGCGCCGATCCACCTTGCCGCACAGTTTCACCTACCAGGAGATCGTCGACCTGGATCTCTATCATCACCCGATCCGCGCGGGATTCAAACTCTGGCCGAAGCTTCTTTGGCGATGGCTGACCAATTCCGGGGGGCAAGGCACGGCACTGATGACCGGGCTGATCAGGGGCTGCCTTGATGCCGGCGTCACCTTCAGGCTGGGAATGCGCGCCGTCACCCTGCTGCAGGATCTGGACTCACGTGTCACCGGCGCTGAGGTGGAAAACGAGGGCCAACGAAAGAAGATTGTCGCGCGCCGAGGCGTCGTGATCGCCACCGGTGGGTTCGAATGGGACAACGAGATGCGCAAGCACCATTTCCCCGGTGCATTCGACCGGATCGGCAGTCCGCGCGGCAACGAGGGCGACGGCCAGAAGCTTGCGGCGTCCGTCGGTGCGCAACTGGACCGCATGGACCAGGCGAACGTCTATCCCTGCCTGCCGACACGCTACCAGGGACAGCCTCACGGTCTGCCGATGACCTTCCAGGCCGAGCCACATTCGATCGTGGTCGACCGTCACGCAAAGCGCTTTGTCAGTGAAAACGCCTTCAACATCGGCGAGGCGATCGATGCGCGCGGACCCGACGGCGCGCCCATCCATCTGCCATGCTACCTCGTGGGCGACCATCGTTTCCCGCGGACGTCGTTGCCGTTCCGGTGGTACGCGTCCTATGAGCGGGACTGGGTAAAGAAGGCGGATACGATTGCCGGCCTTGCAGCAAAGCTCGGGCTGCCGCCGGCAGCGCTCGAGGAGACCATTGCCCGCTGGAATGGCTTCTGCGCCAAGGGGCACGATGCGGATTTCCAACGCGGCGAAAACGGTTGGGAGGCATACAAGGCGCATGGTCCGGAGAACCGTCTGAAGCCGATAGACAAGCCTCCCTATGTCGGCATGACGATCAATCGCTCTATTCTCGGCACCAAGGGTGGCGCCCGCACCAACGAGCGGGCGCAGGTGGTGAGACCGGACGGCTCGATCATCCCCGGCCTCTACGCGGCGGGGCTTGCGATGGCGAACCCGATCGGCACGCGCGCCGTGGGGGCCGGCACCACGCTCGGCCCCAACCTGACCTGGGGCTTCATCGCCGCCGAGACGATCCTGCATCAGAACAGGTGATCGCGTAGCGAACAAGACGGATCTCCGACCGTCGTCCTTTAAAAACAACAGGATCAGGTTTCGCCGCACGCTTTCCTCTCTGCACTGTGCGCCAGGTGCCCCCGCTTCCTGCGTTTCTTGCTGATCGTTCGGTTGACCAGTTGCTTCGGAAGCAAGCCCCGTCGAGTGGGAGGCGACTTGGCGGCACCGCCGGCGATAGTGCCGTCGGTGGTGATGGCAGCATCGGTGCCGTAGCGCGTGACTGATGTGGGCCGTGATGGTCCGATCAGGCCGGTGATGTCTCGCGCACGAAATGGGTAGGCGAAACGGCATTCATCGGTAGGCGGACCGGAACAAAATCAACGCCGCGTACCGCGCTGGGAATCTCATCCGACATCGGTTCGCGTCCAACCGTTCGTCGCGCCGGATCCGCGACGGGAACCGCCGAAAGCAACTTGCGCGTGTAAGGGTGTTGGGGATTGCCGAAGACCGATCGGCGGTCGCCGATCTCCACGATCTCGCCCAGATACATGACGGCAACGCGATGCGCGATGCGCTCGACCACGGCCATGTCATGGCTGATGAACAGAATGGCGATGCCCATGTCGCGCTGCAGGTCCATCAACAGGTTGATGACCTGGGCCTGGATCGTGACGTCGAGCGAGGCGACCGCTTCATCCGCGATGAGGAGGCGGGGATCGAGGGCCAGAGCTCTGGCGATGCAGATGCGCTGCCGTTGACCGCCCGAGAAGGCATGAGGGTAGCGTTCGAGATACTCCGGCGGCAGATGCACTTTTGCCAGCAGGTCCGCCGCCCGTTTCCGCAGCTCACTGCCGCGCGCGATGCGGTGGACGCGCATCGGGTCGGTCAGGGCCTGCCCGACCGTCATCCGCGGATTGAGCGAGGAGAACGGATCCTGGAAGACCATCTGCACCTCGCGACGGAAGCCCGCGAGGGTTGCCCGTCCTGCGCCGATCATCTCCTTGCCGTCATAGCGAATGGCGCCGGACAAGGGCTTGTCCAGTTGCATGATGCTGCGCGCCACGGTCGACTTGCCGCAGCCCGATTCCCCCACCAACGCCAGGGTCTCACCCGGGAAAATATCGAAGGAAACGCCCTCCACCGCATGAACCCGGCCGGCGATGCCGCCGAAGAGACCGCCTCTCAGGTCGAAACGCGTAACGAGCTCGCGGACTTCGACCAAGGGCTTTCTGTCCGTTGCGGGCGGTGCGACGCTCATGCCGAAACCTCCGGCTGCGAGACTTCGGCATTGTATATGACCAGCGGGAATTTCTCGGGCCCATCCTTGTCGGCCATGCTGCCCAGCCTCGGCACCGCCGAGATCAGCGCGCGTGTGTAGCGGTGTCGGGGATCCACGAGGATCTGGTGCACCGAGCCTGATTCCACGATCTCGCCCTTCAGCATGACACAGACGCGATCGGCGATTTCCGCGACCACACCCATGTCATGGGTGATGAAAAGAACGGACATGCCGATATCGCGCTGCAGTGCGCGGACAAGATCCAGAATCTGCGCCTGGATGGTGACGTCGAGCGCGGTGGTCGGCTCATCGAGGATCATCAAGGAAGGGCGGCAGGCCAAGGCAATGGCGATCATGACGCGCTGGCGCATGCCGCCGGACAACTGGTGCGGGTATTGGTCTAGCCTGAGGGCGGCGTCGGGCACGCGAACGAGCTTGAGCACATTCAGGGCGATGTCGCGCGCCTCGCGCGGCGACTTGCCCTGGTGTCTCGTGACCACCTCCGCAATCTGGTCGCCGACGGTGAACACCGGATTGAGGCTCGACATCGGGTCCTGGAACACAATCGAGAACTCAAAGCCACGCAGCCCCTCCATGCGCTTTTCGGAAAGCTTTGCCAGGTCGGCCACGCCGCCGTCCTTGAGCCTCATCAGGATGCGGCCGCCCGTGATCCTGGCGCCGTCATATTCCGTCAGGCGCATTACGGTCATTGCGGTGACCGATTTGCCCGAACCCGACTCGCCCACCAATGCCACCGTCTCGCCGCGCCTGATCTGGAACGATACGCCCTGAACAGCCCGCACCGCTTTTGTCGCCGTCGACCCGAAGCAGACTTCAAGGTTTTCGACCGACAGGATCACGTCGTCGGGAAGGCTCGCGGTGGCGATGGACTTGAGGGTCAAAAGGCACTCCAGGCGCAATGGTCGCGACACCGGGTATCGAACGCAGTGAGCATGTGGGCTGTCAATAGGGGCCCATCACCATGTCGCCTGGAAGCCGTGCCTTGGAATGCCCCGGAATGCCTCGCCGGACGGTATCTTCCCTGCGATTGTCAGGCTTCCCGGTCGCTCCACCAGAGTTATGCAATCTCTGCATCGCCCTGTCGGATTTCGCATTAAACGCGCGAATGGGCCTTCGGTCCGCTCAGCGCATGGTCAGTGTCGGATCAACCAGGTTGCGTCCGCGCGTTTGCTCGGCGGTTCGCGAGAGATATTTCCACAGCGCTTCGCCGTCCCGGCTGCGCGCGCCCACACGGCGGAAAATCCTGATCTCGATCTCCAGGGACAGCTGTTGCCCGCCAATCTGGATGAGCTCGCCCTGGGCGATCGATTTCTGAACGCAGATCTGCGGCAGCCAGACCACGCCTTGCCCGGCGATCGCCATCTGCTTCAGGCCTTCGGCAAGCGAGGACTGGTAGACGATGCTGAGATTGAGAGGACGCCGCCAGCGCGACTGGATGAGCGAGATCAGCTTGCCGAGATAGCCGTCGCTCCAGGAATAGGCGAGGTAGGGAATCCTGGTGCCCTCCGGCACATCGACATCGAAGAGCGGCGCTCCCGTCTGGTCGACACCAGACACCAGAACGAGGCGATCCCTGCCGATTTGAAGCGATTCGAACGGTCCGCCCTCAAGGACCGGCGGTCCGTCGGGGTGATCGTAAGTGATGGCGAAATCGCATTTGCCGGACGACAGGTGCTCGACGCATTCCAGGAAGTCGCCAGTGTGCATGCTGCTGCGGACCGGCGCATTTGGCAGTTCGGGCTGGCTGATCCACCTGGGAAAAAAATAGATAGCCAGCGTATGAAGCGCGGCGAAAGTGAGAAGCCGTGAGCTGGCGCCGGCGGCGTTGCGGCAGTCGGTCCGCAGGCGGTACATGTCGCGAAGCATTTCCTGGCAGCGCGGAACGAAGATGTTGCCCGCGCTGGTGAGGTGCACCGGATATGTACTGCGGTCGATGAGTTCGGCGCCGACCCAGGCCTCAAGCGCCTTGATGCGACGGCTGAAGGCCGGCTGCGAGATATTCCGGGACGCCGCAGCGGTCGAGAAATTCCGCGTCGCGGCGATCTCGAGGAAGTCTTCAAACCACGCCAGCTCCACGGTCGACCTCATGCATTATTCGCATAACTGATCCTATCTACGCATTGGACAGTGGCGCAAGCCTCCTCCTAGCTTTCACACGCAACGATAAAAAGACCTCGAGTCAATTGTGGGAACATACTCATGAAAATGAAACGTGCCTTGGCACTAGCGTTCTGCATGGGCATAGGCGCTTTTGCGTCGCCTGCCGTGGCAGAAACCAAGAATCCCGGAACGTTTGTGTTTCTTTGGACTGACGATGTTCAGTCCTTTGATCCGGCCTACATTGCAAACACGCCGAGCTCCTACGGCGTGCTCAACGTCTACAGCCGCCTGTTGAATTACAACGGCTCCCAGATTTCCGAATTCGTGCCCTCATTGTCCGCGGAAGTGCCGAGCCTCGAAAACGGCCTGATCAAGCAGAACGCGGACGGTTCGGTCAGCTACACCTTCCCGATCCGGAAGGGCGTCCACGCCCACAAGGTCGGCATCAAGGGCGACGACGGCAAGATCACCTGGCAGTACTATGACGGGCTGAGCGACGAGCAGAAGGCCAAGATCGAGCCCGGCTATGGCGAGATCACGGCCGAAGACGTGCGTTACTCGCTGCTGCGCGCCATCCTGATGGGCCAGTCGTGGATGTCCAACGCCATCACCGAGGTGGTGACGGCGAGCAAGTACACCGACGTCGCCAAATGGGTCGAGGCCGAAGGCAAGGTGTCGGACATCAAGGATGCCAGCCCCGAAGCGCTGCGCAAGGTATATGACGAACTCGCGTCGCAGATCACCGTCGAGGGCGACAATGTCACGCTGAAGCTGCCGAAATCCTTCCCCGCCACGCTTGGCGTCCTGGCGCTGCCGTTCGGTGCCTCGATCGTCGACAAGGAATGGGTCGCCTCCGTCGGGGGCTGGGATGGCGACGGGAATACCTGGAAGAAGTACTATCGTCCCGAGCTCGGCGACGATCCGCTGTTCGCCCAGGAAAACGGGACCGGTCCGTTCATGCTCGACGAATGGGATCGTACCGATCGCCGCATCACGCTGAAGCGTTTCGACAATTACTTCATGGGCAAGGCCTCGCTCGAGCGCGTGGTCATGCGCACGGTTCCGGAATGGACCACGCGTCGCCTGCAGTTGCTCTCCGGCGATGCCGACTTCGTGACGACGCCCGTCGAGTTCCTGGACGAGCTCAGCAAGACGGACGGTGTCAAGGTCGTCGACGGCTTGCCCAAGGTGTTCAGCCGTGGCCTCTATTTCGCGTGGCCGCTGGATGATGCCGACAACCCCGCCATCGGCAGCGGCAAGCTGGACGGCAACGGCATCCCGCCGGACTTCTTCTCCGACATCGATGTTCGTCAGGGCTTCAACTATGCCCAGAATTACGATGCGCTGATAAAGCAGGCACTGCTCGGCAAGACCGTGCAGGCGCGCGGCCCGACCGTTCGCGGCATCATGGGCTACCGCGCGGACTCGCCGATCTACAGCTACGATCCGAAGAAGGCCGCGGAGCACTTCAAGAAGGCCCTTGGCGGCAAGCTGTGGGATACCGGCTTCACCTTCACGGCCTATGTGCAGGAAGGAACGCCGCAAGGCACGTCCGCACTTTCCGCGCTCCAGCAGGGACTGCAGCGGATCAACCCGAAGTTCAAGATGAAGATCCAGTCGCTGCCCTGGGCCTCCATCTCGGACAAGCTCAACAATCGTGAAAAGCCTGCCTCGCCGCTCACCTACATGGGCTGGGGACCGGACTATTCCGACCCGGGTGGCCCGCTGGGTGCCGCGACTTACTATCTGTCCCCGACCGGTCTTGTCGGTGGCATGCTCGGCCAGGGCTACCGCGACCTGATGGCGGAGAAGTTCAAGCCGCTTCTCGACCAGGCCTGGGCCTCGAGCGATCCCGCCGTGCGTGAGCCGATCTATGCCAAGCTGCAGGAAATGTCCTACGACTATGCCACCACGCAGTTCCTCTGGGAGGACTTCGGGTACATCGTCACCCGCAGCAACATCGACGGCTACGTGCACAACATGATCCTCTACGGCGCTTGGGATTTCTATCCCGTCACCAAGAAGGCCGACTAGAGAGCTTCGGGTTTCGCCGGGCGTCATCGTCGCCCGGCGAAACGGCTATTCCTCATGGTGCGGATGCTGATGTGCTGAACTACGCTTTGCGGCGGCTCCTGATGTTGCCCGTCGTTCTCTTCGCCCTGTCGCTGATGCTTTTCGCGCTGCAGATGTCGCTGTCGCCGACACAGCGCCTGGCGGCGTACGCGCCGTCCCCGGACTTCCTCAAGGGCGGCCAGGACAGCATTCGCAGGATGATCGAGCAGTATGGGCTGAACGATCCCTTCTACATTCAATACGGACGCTGGATCGGCAACATCCTGACCGGCAATCTGGGCTGGTCCGAGACCGCGCGCCAGCCTGTTGCCCACGCGCTGGCTTCCCTGCTGCCGGCGACGCTGGAACTGGTCCTGCTGGCGTTCATCCCCGGCTTTCTGCTCGCCATCTACCTGGGCTCGCGGGCCGGCATCCATCTCAACCGTTGGCCGGACCATGTGATCCGCATCTTCACCATCCTGGGCTGGTCATTCCCGGTCTATGTCTTCGGACTGCTGATGCTGCTGATCTTCTACTCCGCGCTTGACTGGTTCCCGCCCGGGCGCCTCAGCCAGTGGGCCCAGGCCGCCGTCACCGCGCCCGGCTTCACCCGCTACACCGGCGCGAACACGATCGATGCGCTGCTCAACGGCAATCTGGCCATTTTCTGGGATTCGCTCAGGCATCTCGCCGCCCCCGTCATTACCCTGACCTACGTCAATCTTGCCAACATGACGCGTGTCATGCGCACGTCGATGCTGGAAACGCTGCGCCAGGACTATGTCCGCACGGCACGCGCAAAGGGCATGCCCCGGCGCGTGGTGGAACTGCACCATGCCAGGCGCAACGCGCTGCTTCCGGTCACGACGATCGCCGGAATGGAACTTGCCGCCATGATGGGTGGCGTCGTCATCACCGAAACCATCTTCGACTATGCGGGCCTCGGCCAGTTCGCGGCCAAGACGGCCGCCAACCTGGATTTTCCGGCCGTGCTGGGCTTCGGGCTCTACTTCGCGGTGGTTCTCGTGGTGCTGAACCTGGCCGTCGACATGATCTATCCGCTGCTCGATCCGAGGGTAAAGACGCGATGAGAGCGCTTGGCTATCTGAAGCGTAATCCGATCTCGCTGGTCGGGGTGCTGCTGTTGCTGGCATTCGTGCTGATCGCGATTTTCGCGCCGGTGCTCGCACCGCCGCAGGAATTCCAGATGTCGGTATACGACACGCCGAGAGCGGGCTTCCTGGCAACGCCGCAACCGCCGTCGCCCGAGGCGATCTTCGGAACGACCGAAGGCCAGTACGACATCTACTACGCCGTGATCTGGGGCACCCGCACGGCATTCAAGATCGGCCTCGGCGTCGTCGCCATCTCCGTGCTGATCGGCACGATCGTCGGATCGCTCGCGGCCTTTTACGGCGGCATCGTGGACGAAGTGCTGATGCGTATCGTCGACGTCTTCATGGCGGTTCCCTTCCTCATCGCCGCCATGGTGCTGACCGCCCTGCTCGGCAAGGGGCTCGGGCCGATAACCGTCGCGCTGACGACTTTCGGTTGGATGGGTTATGCGCGCGTGGTGCGCAGTGAAATCCTGCGGATCCGCGAGATGGATTTCGTGAATGCGGCGAGAAGCTACGGCGCCGGCGACTTCAGGCTGATCGTGTTCCACATCCTGCCCAACGCCTTCTTCCCCGTGCTGGTTCTGGCTACCATGGCCACGGGTTCGATGGTGCTGACCGCGTCCGCCCTGAGCTTCCTCGGAGTGGGCACGGAGGAAGGCTACGCCGATTGGGGGCAGTTCATCGCCTATGCGCGCAACTGGATCGTCGGCCAGCCCGGCAATCCGTTCCAGTACTGGTACACGCTCGCCTTCCCCGGAGCCGCGATCTTCCTGTTCGTGCTGGCGTGGAACCTCGTCGGCGACGCACTTCGCGACATTCTCGATCCCCGCCATACAAACTGAAATCAGGGAGTATCCCCCGTGTCTTCGCTTTCCCCCCACGCCATCGAGCTTCTTGAAGACCTTATCCGCCACGAGGTGGAGGACAAGGCGATCCCGTCGATCTCCTATGCCCTGGTCGACAGGAACGGCCTCATGACGCACGGCCATATACAGCGGCACGACCGCCACTTCGACATGAAGGATGACACCTGTTTCCGCATCGGCTCGATCACGAAGACCTTCACATCGGTTGCCATCATGCAACTCGTGGAGAAGGGACTGGTCGACCTTGATGTCGATGTCTCGGAGTATCTGCCCGGTTTTCACCCGGTCAATCCGTTCGCCGGGCGTGAAAGCGGACCGCACGGCTCGCATGTCAGCCTGGGCAAGCTCATGAGCCACACCGCCGGGATCGTGCGCGAACCCAAGAGCGGACACTATCTGGATTCACACAAGCCGCCGCTGGCCGACACTGTCGCCGAGCTTGCCACATCCACATTGAAGCAGGACCCCAGCGCCGGCATCATGCATTATTCCAATGCCGGCATTGCCGTGGTCGGCATGGTGATCGAGCGGATGACGCGAAAGAGCTACTCCGACTACATCACCGAGAACATCCTGAAACCGCTGGGTATGAACGACACGTCGTCAGGCATGGCCCCCGGCATCCGTGAAAGGCTGGCGCCGGCCGACATGTGGACGCTGGACGGGGATAGCCCCGCGCCGGTGTTCAATCTGGGCGGATCGCCCGCCGGCAACATCTTCTCGACCACTTCCGACATGGCCAACTATACGCGGTGCCTGCTGCGGGGCGGCTTCGCGCCCAATGGCGATTCCATTGTCAGCCCGGCATCGCTGCGCAAGATGTGGACCCCGATCGGCAAACGCCCCGAAGGTCACAACAAGGACCTCAACGGGTATGGGCTGTGCTTCGGCGTCGGCGACATGGACGGGTGGACCTCCGTCGGCCATGGCGGCGCGGTTTATGGCTATGCGTCGCAGATGATGCTCCTGCCGAGGGCAGGCTTCGGCGTCCTGATCTTCGCCACGCTTGATTTCGCCAACCAGATAGCCTCCCGGCTCGCGGGCGATGGCTTGCGCATCGCCCTTGCCGATAGCGGCATGGGGCGCATGCCGCTTCGCAGCCAGACCCCGCCGCGCATCACCGAGGACCAGTTCGCAAGCCTGCCCGGCCTCTATCGTCATGAGGTGGGCGGCGAGGTTGTCGAGGTGAAGAACAAGGACGGCAAGCTGTATCTGATGGGCGAGGGCGTGCCGCTGCAGATCCGCCCGGTCTCGGGCAACGACTTCGTCATCGACGGACGCATCTACGGTCGCGGCGCCGACTACGCGCATATGAATCTCTCCTTCTCTAAGGCCAACCAGTTGACCTGGAAAGGGGCGAACTGGTCGCGTGTCGATAGTCTGCCCGTCGAGAAGGTGCCGCCGGAGATCGCGCCGCACCTGGGCGAGTACGGGCCGGATTTCAACATCACCTACCTGACCTACAGCCACGGCCAGCTGAAATGCCTGATCGAGTATTTCTGCACCCACACCTGCGAGCCGGTGGATGCCGGCCGGTTCCGCATGCACGGGCTGCTCTACGAGGAGGAGATTCTCGAGCTGGACGCCGTCGACGACAATGGACGCCGCGGCATTCGCGTCGGTCCCATGTTCCTGGAGCGACGGCGGGCTGAAATGGCGGCCTGAGACGCCTCGGCCCGGGCAGCCATCGCCGCGCGGGCCACTTCCACCGCAGGAGCCCGGACACCATTGAGGCCGCGTGCGCGGTGACCTTCTCTGAAATCGAAAGGCAAGCACATGAAAGTCTTTATCAGCGCCGACATCGAAGGCACGGCGGGCATCACCAATTGGGACGAGGCGCGCAAGGGCAATCCCGACTACGCCGAGTTCCGGGAATACATGACCGACGAACTGGTCGCGGCCTGCGAAGGCGCCAAAGCGGCGGGTGCCACCGAAATCGTCGTAAAGGACGCCCATTCGACGGCGCGCAACCTCATCCTGTCCAAGCTTCCAGCCTATGTCCGCATCGTGCGCGGCTGGAGCGGCCATCCGGATGCGATGATGTTCGGCATCGACGACACCTTCGATGCCGCTCTCTACACCGGCTACCACAACAAGGCCGGCACCGACACGAATCCGCTGGCACACACGTTGACCGGCACCGTGTCCAGGATGCTGATCAACGGGGAGGTGGCATCCGAATATACGCTGAACGCGCACTGCGCCGCCCGTTACGGCGTGCCTTCGGTCTTTCTGTCTGGCGATGCCGGCATGTGCGGCGAGGCGAGGGCGCTGGTGCCCGAGATCGCAACCGTTGCAACCAGCGAAGGCTTCGGGCCGGCGACGTCTTCCCTCTCGCCGCAAGGCTCGGTCAAGGCCATACGCGAGACCGTGGAGGCCTCGCTTTCGCGCGATCTGTCGAAATGCCTGCCGAAGCTGGCCGACCGGTTCGAGCTCATCGTCGAATACACCACGCCTATCGAGGCCTACAGGGGAAGCTGGTACCCGGGCATCGAACATCCCGCCGCGCGCACGCTTCGCTTCGAGGCCGACAATTTCTTCGATATCCAGCGCGCGATACGGTTTGTCGTATGAGCTAGAGCAATTCCAGGAAAGTGTGAGCGGTTTTCCGTCCGGAATTGCCTCAAAAACAAAGAGATGGAGCGTTTCGCCGTTTCCGTGAAACGGCGAAACGCTCCAGCCCGCCAGTGTAAGATCGACTTGTTTCCGGCGTGGCCCGTTCGATCGTCGACGGGCTGTTCGGGCAGGTCGTCAGAGTAGAGTGAAGTCGTTTCGGCGGCGCGATGATCGCGGTGCCATCGCTGGCTTCCGATCAGAAGTAGGTCTTCAGCGCGCCGACGATTTCATAGGCATCATCGACCAGGAAAAGAATCTGCCATTTGTCGAAGGTTGTGCAGGGATGCGACACGCCCAGTCCGATGCGATCGCCGACTTTTACCGAAACCGTTGCCGGAACGCGCATATAGGCGTGCTGGTCGTTGCTGGCAAAGATCTCGCAGCCCGCCAGCGTTTCGGGCGAACCACCATCGCGCGACACGAGCAGCGGTACCGGCAGTCCGGCGTCGGTTCCGAAATCCCGCTTGCCGGCGGTCAGGATCGCCAGCCCCGGTTCGGGGCAGGACTGGACATGGGTCCATACTTCCAGCGCATTGACCAGACCTTCGTTCTCGCCGGTCGCGGCGAGGATGCGCTTCTGCTCGGCCTGGTAGATGCCGCTGTCATGGCTGACATAGCAGCCACTGCGCGTCATCACCTGTGCGCCGCTGCCGGAGAGGCGATCGAGCACGATGTCGTAGAACGACGAACCGCCGGCCGTCACGATCGGTGGCGCACGCTCGAACAGGTTTTCGCCGGCGCATGCTTCGTAGAGCGCGCCGATCTCGTCGACGAAATCCGCAACCGCCTGTGCCGGGCCACCGTCCTTCGGCTTGATCAGTCCCTCGAAAGCCTCGACGCCGCAGAGCCGCAGTTGCGGCGCCGCATGCGCGGCGCGCGCGACCTCGAGCGCCGTGTCGTTGTCGCGGCAACCGGTGCGTCCGCCCGGATAGCCGCGCTCGACCAGCACCTGGATCGGCCGCGAGGCCGGTCCGGCGCGTCCGACCGCCTCGCTCGCCAGGCGCACGGCATCGAGGCTGTCGATCAGCATGTAGAAGTCGAGGCCGGGCGAGGCGTTCAGCTCGGCGACCAGAGCGTCCAGTTCCAGCCGTCCGACAAGCTGGTTGGCGAGCACGATGCGATCGATGCCGAACCGACGGCAAACCTTTATCTGGTGCAGCGTGGCGACGGTCACGCCCCAGGCGCCGTCGCGCAATTGCCTCTGCATGATCTGAGGGCACATCGTGGTCTTGACATGCGGCGCGATCACCGCGTTGCGCTTCGCGAGGAAACGCTGCATCCAACGCGAATTGTGGTCGAGCGCGGACTCCCTGATGATCGCTGCGGGCAGCGGAACATCACCGCGCAGCAGGTTCCAGCCCATCGAACCGACATCATGAAGACGGACCGCGACGCCAGGCGGAATGGCCTTGGTGGTTTCGTCAAGCACCAGATCGTCGAGCGGGTGAAGATGCATGTGAATTTCCGATTTTCTGCCACCCGCCGGAGGCCGCGTGAATGCGGCTTGGCGCAGCTGTTACATGGTCCAGGTGCTTGCGGAAATTATATAATAGTTTGATGATGAGAAAAGTTTTTTCTTAAACGAAAGACGAGTTGAGGGCGAAAGAATGCGCATTTTCATAGCGGGCATGGACACCGAGACCAACACGTTCGCGCCTATCCCGACCGGCTACCATAGTTTCGAGGAAATGGGCATCGCGCGGGGCGACGCCACCTCCAAGGCTTTGAATGAGCCGTCCTGTCAGCTGTTCGTGTGGCGTCAGCGCGGCGAAGCCGACGGCCACGAGATCGTGGAAAGCCTGTGCGTTTGCGCCGAGCCCGGAGGCATAACCATCCGCAATGTCTACGAACAGTTCCGCGACGAGATCCTCGACGAGCTCAAGGCCGCCATGCCGGTCGACTGCGTGCTTCTGGCGCTGCATGGCGCTTTCGTCGCGGAAGGCTATGACGATACCGAGGGTGATCTTCTCGCGCATGTCAGAGCTGTCGTCGGACCCGACATCCCGATCGGGGCGGAGCTCGATCTGCACTGCCACACAACCCAGAAGATGGTCGACAACGCCACCGCCATCGTCGCCTACAAGGAATATCCTCACACCGACATCATGGACCGGGCCGGCGAGCTCTACCGCATTATCGTCGACGCGGTGGAGGGCAAGGTCAGGCCGGTGATGGCGCTTTACGACTGCCGCATGATCAGCACCTTCCGGGTGCAGGAGCAGCCGATGCGCGGCTTCGTTGACGGGATGACTGCCGCCGAAGCCGAGCCTGGCATATTGTCGGTGTCGCTCGGACATGGCTTTCCGCATGGCGACGTCGAGGATGTCGGAGCCCGCATGCTGGTCGTCACCGACAGTGACAAGCCGCTTGCCGAGCGGACCGCCGAAAGGTTCGGCAAGCAGCTTTTCGCCTTGCGCAACGACCTGATTCCGAAATTCCTGGGCATCGACGAGGCGCTCGATATCGCGCTCGCCGAGCCGCATGGGCCGGTCGTCATCGCCGATGTTTCGGACAATGCCGGCGGCGGCGCACCGGGGGACTCCACCTACATCCTGCGCCGGCTGATCGAGCGCGGCATCGGGAACGTGGCCAGCGCCATGTACTGGGACCCGATCGCCTATCGCTTCTGCGTCGAGGCCGGGATCGGCGGTACCATAGACCTGCGGGTCGGCGGCAAGTGTGGCGTGTTCTCGGGTATGCCTGTCGACCTGCGCGTTACAGTAAAGGGCCTCGGCCGCGAACTGACGCAGCTGTTCGGCACCATGCCCTGGCCGCTCGGGGATGCGGCATGGGTCACCACCGACGGCGGCATCGACCTGATCATCAACACGGTACGCACGCAGGTCTTCCATCCCGATTGCATGACCGCGCTCGGTCTCAATCCAAGCGAGCGACGCATCGTCATCGTCAAATCCAACTACCATTTCCAGGCTGGTTTCGCGCCGATCGCCAAGCGCATCCTGTTCTGCGCCCCGCCCGGTGCGACGCAGCCCAACTTCGCCGCGATCCCCTAC
Source organism: Mesorhizobium sp. 113-3-9 (assembly GCF_016756515.1). Classification (NCBI taxonomy): domain Bacteria; kingdom Pseudomonadati; phylum Pseudomonadota; class Alphaproteobacteria; order Hyphomicrobiales; family Phyllobacteriaceae; genus Mesorhizobium; species Mesorhizobium sp. 113-3-9. The sequence continues at coordinate 3,001,583 of NZ_AP023246.1, forward strand.
ACAAAGCTCAAGACGCCCTATTGGCCGAAAGTGGAAGACCCATTCGCGGCCGACGCGGCTTAAGCAATCGCATCATTCGGGGAGGAAAACACCGGTCGCGGCGCCGTGCGCGGTAACGCCGCGTCGTTTGCGCGCGTGACCAGATGACAGCGGACTGTTCGCGATCCGTCGGCGGCTACCAGAACCTGCGGCAGTTCGCAGCCGGTGGTCGCGGAAGGGCAGCGCTCCCGGAAGAAGCAGCCGGTCGGCAGCGTCCGGTTGCTCGGCAATTCGCCGGCGCGCGGTGCGATCGAGTTCAGTGGACGATCGAAACTCGGAACGGCATCGAGGAGCGTCCTGGTATAGGGATGCCTGGGAGCGTCAAGCACGTCGAGCGTCGGGCCTTCTTCGACGATCTGGCCGAGATACATGACGGCGACACGATCGGCCACGTGGCGCACCAGCGACACGTCATGCGAGATGAGCACATAGGATAGTTTGCGCTCCGCCTGCAGCGACAGCAGCAGATTGACGATCTGCGCCTGCACCGACACGTCCAGCGCCGAGGTCGGCTCATCGAGGACCAGCAGCGCCGGTTCGACGGCGAGCGCCCTGGCAATCGCGATGCGCTGGCGCTGGCCGCCCGAGAACTCATGCGGATAGCGATCGACATGCTCCGGCCGCAAGCCGACCGAGACGGCCAGTTCGGTTGCGCGCTCGATCAGTTGCTTGCGGGTGTAGCCGCCGCGAATGTGCAGAGGTTCGGTGATCAGGCGCCAGACCGGAAGACGCGGATCGAGCGACGATTGGGGGTCCTGGAAGATGATCTGCAACTGGGTGCGCCGTGCGCGGTCCCGTTCGGTTCCCCTGAGTTTGATCGCACCCGCGGAAATGTCGGTCAGGCCGAGAATCGCCTGTCCAAGCGTGGTTTTTCCGCAGCCGGATTCCCCGACAATGCCGATGGTCTCGCCTTCGGCGACGCTGAACGACACGCCGTTGACGGCATGGACGTCGGCGCCACCGAACCAGCCCGAGGTGACGCGGTAGCGGACTTCCAGGTCTTCGACGGAGAGGAGCGGAGGCTCGGTCACGCGGCTTGCGTCTCCTCGATACGGCGCCAGCAGGCGGCGCGGCGGGTGGGCTCCATGGCAGCCAGCGGCGGCACCGAGACGCAACGGTCATCCGCCTCGCGGCAGCGCGCCCGAAAGAGGCAGCCGGCGGGCGGGTCAAGCAGGTCGGGCAAGGTACCGGGGATCTGTTCCAGGGGCTGCTTGGGTGGGGCCAGTCCCGGCAGGCAGCGTATCAAGGCGCGCGTGTAGGGATGGGCTGGCGCCGCCAGCACAGACGCGGTCGTTCCGGCTTCCGCGACCCGTCCCGCATAAAGCACGTAGAGCCGGTCGCAAAGCTGCGACACCACGGCCATGTCATGCGATATGAAGACAACGGCCGTTCCGGTGCTCATCGCCTTGTGCTTGATGAGGCCCAGGATCAGCGCCTGCACCGTCACATCGAGTGCCGTCGTCGGCTCGTCGGCGATGATGAGCTTGGGTTCGCAGGAAAAGGCCATGGCAATCAGCACGCGCTGCCGCATGCCTCCGGAAAGCTCGAACGGATAGGCCTGCATGATCCGCTCCGGCTCGCTGATCAGCATGTCGCGCAGCAGGCCCGAGGCTTTGCTCGTCGCTGCCGCGTTGTCGAGGCGCTGGTGACGGCGGATAACCTCGACGATCTGCTCGCCGATCCGTCGGGTCGGGTTGAGGGCATTCATCGGCTCCTGGAAGATGGTCGACACCTGCCGCCCGCGCACATGCTGGAGTTCGCGCTCGCTGAGCTTCATCGGATCGCTGCCGAACAGACGGATGCCGCCGCCGGTGATGTGCGCGCTTCCCTTGGGCAAAAGCCGCGTCGCCGCCATCATGGTCACCGATTTGCCGCATCCGGATTCTCCCACGATGCCGACGATCTCGCCGGCACGGACATTGAGGCTGACCCCGTTCAGCGCCTTGATCGGCCCGCGATAGGTACGGAACTCGAGCGAAAGGTCGGTGATTTCGAGCAGGACATCGCCGGAGGGTTCGATCATCGGCCACCCAGCCTTGGATCTAACATGTCGCGTAATCCGTCACCCAGCAGGTTGAAACCCATCGCGCTGATCAAAATGGCCAGGCCGGGAAAGGTGATATACCACCACTGGTCGAGGAAATAGTTGCGCCCGCTCGACACCATGGAGCCCCATTCAGACGTTGGTGGCTGGGCGCCGAGGCCGATGAAGCTCAAGGCCGCGGCCGTCAGGATGGTGCCGCCAAGGTCCAGCGTTGCCTGAACGATGATGGGTGACAGGGCGTTGGGCAGTATGTGCCAGCGCAGCATGTAGGCAGGCGAAGCCCCGAAGCTGCGCGATGCCTTCACATAGGTGCGGTTGCGCAGCGACAGCGTCTGCCCACGCGCCAGCCGCACATAGGCGGGCACCCGCACCACGGCGACGGCCAGCATGGCGTTGAACAGGCTCGGTCCCAACGCGGCAGCCAGCGCCATGGCGAGGATGAGTGCAGGCAGCGCCAGGAAGACATCCATCAGCCGCATGATCGCCGTATCGACGATGCCGCCGACAACGCCGGACAGGCAGCCGATGATCGAGCCGATGACGGTCGAGATGATGACGATGGCAAAGGCGATGCCGCAGGACGCGCGCGCGCCGAAGAGCACCCGCGAAAACAGATCGCGCCCAACCTCATCGGTGCCGAAGAGGTGCTGCAGGCTGGGCGCGGCAAGCCTTGCCGAAAGCGAGATCTTGTCGGGCGGGTAGGGCGCCAGCAGGGGGGCGGCCACGATCACAAACAGAACCAGCAGCGCGATCGCGGCGCCGACCAGGGTGAGGGGGCTTCCCTTCACGCGATACCATAGCCGTCCCATGCGAAGCCGCGATGCCGGCCGGGGCGATGTGGCGATGCCATCCGCCGCCATCAGCCGAGTTCCCTGATCTGTGGGTCGAGCACCATGTAGGTCAGATCGACCGCGAGATTGATCAGCACGTAGCCCAGCGAAGCGACAATGGTGAAGCCCATGATCGCGGGAAAATCCAGCGTCTGGATCGATGACACCACATAACTCCCCATGCCTGGCCACGCGAAGATCGTTTCGGTCAGCACCGCGCCGTAGAGCAGATCACCGAAGGCGAGGCCAAGCAGCGTCACCGACGGGATCAGGGCATTGGGCAAGGCGTGCCGCAGGATGACCGCCGACCGCGACAAACCGTTCGCACGCGCGGTGCGCACATAATCCTCCTGCAGGACGTCCAGCATCGAGGCCCGGATCTGGCGCGTGATGATGCCGAGATTGGCGAAGGCCAGGACAAAGGCCGGCAGGATGAGGTGATAGAGCGACGACCAGAAGGCTTTCAGGTCGCCGGCGACAAGCGAGTCGACCAGGAAGAAGCCGGTGATGCGCGGCGGCGCGGCGATGCCAAGCGTGATGCGGCCGCTGCCCGGCAGGATCGGTATCTTGACATAGAACAGGAGGATGAGCGCCAGCCCGAACCAGAATACCGGCATTGAAATGCCGGCGACCGATACGACACGGGCTGCCTGATCGACCGGTCCGTCCTTGTAGATCGCCGAAAGCACGCCGAGCGGCACGCCAATCATGATCGCCATCACCAGCGCGGCGATGCCGAGCTCAAGCGTGGCGGGCAGGAACAGGGCAATATCGCCGGCCACCGGGCGCCGTGTCCGCAAGGACTGGCCGAGATCGCCCGACAGGAGCTGCTTGACGTAGATGACGAACTGCTGGGTAACGGGTTTGTCCAGGCCAAGCTCTTGCCGCACATGCGCCAATGTCTGGGCTGAAGCCTTGTCCCCCGCGATCAGCTGCGCCGGATCGCCGGGGATCAAATGCGAAATCGTGAAGGTGATGATCGCGACACCAGCCACGACGAACACCAGCAAGACGAGGCGCCGAAGGATCGTTGAAATTAGCGACATACCTTCGGCGCCGATTTCTATTCGGACTTGGACATATCGGCGATGTTGTAGACCTGGATCAGCATCGGATTGTAAACGTACCCTTTCACCGAGGATCGCATGGCGAAGATGTCGTTCTTCTGGAACAGAAGGACGTATGGCGCATCCTCGTTGGTGATTTTCTGCGCGTCGATATAGAGCTGCTCACGCTTCTTCTGGTCGACGGTCGCGAGCGCCTGGGTGATCAAATCGGTCACTTTCGGGTTTTCATAGAAGGCCCGGTTGCCGGGTGCGCCCATCTTGGTCGGGTCGAACCAGATGTTCATGAACATGAACGGATCGGCGAAATCGGGGGTCCAGGCGCCGGTCGCGATGTCGTAGTCGCCCTTGGCGACCAGCTCGCGCTTGGTCGTGTCGGCGACATTCTTCATATCCATGGTGACGCCGATTTCGGCGAGCGAAGCCTGCAGCGCAAGACCCACCGGCTCCCAGGCTGAGTCAGCCTGCGAATAGGTGAAGCTGATGTGCAGATTGGAGACGCCGGCTTCGGCAAGCAACTGCTTGGCCTTCTCCAGATCGTAGCTGTACTGCATGCCCTGCGGGTCATGGCCCCACATGCCGTCCGGGACAGCCCCGCGCATCTGTTCGGCCTGGCCCTGCATGACGCCATCGACCAGCCCCTTGTAGTCGGCTGCATAGGATATGGCCTGACGGACCTTCGGATTGTCGAACGGCGCTTTCTTGTTGTTCAAATAGAGATAGACGACATAGAGGCTGGGATTGCTCTCGATGGTCACCCCCGCGCTCGATTTCATGGCCTCGGCCTGGTCGACCGGAACCTGGTCGATCAGGTCGGCGTCTCCGTTCTCCAGTTGCAAGCGACGCGATGACATCTCGCGTACGATCTTGAAGATGACCTGCTTGAAAGCCGGCTTCTTGCCGGCATAGTGAGGGTTGGGATCGAGCGTGATCTGCTGGTTGCGCTCCCAGGCCGAGATCTTGAAAGCGCCGCTGCCGGCGGTGTGCTCGGCGAGCCAGGCTTTCGCGTCGTCGCCGTTGACCGCGTGCTCTTGCGCCTTCGGATTGATGATCGACCCGGCCGACGTGGCGAGCGCCGACAGGAACGGTGCGAATGGCGCCGACAGTTCGAACTTCACGGTCTGCGGGTCGACAATGACGACGTCCTTGACGGTCGGGAACATGTCGCCCGGGCCAGCCGCCAGCTTCTTTACGCGGTCGAACGAATATTTGACCGCGGCGGCATCGACCGGCGAACCATCGTCGAACATGTGTCCCGACGCCAGCTTGAATGTCCAGCTGAGGTTGTCGGGCGCGGTGGTCCAGCTCTCGGCAAGCTCCGGAATGACCTCGGTCTTGGCGCCGTCGTATTTCACCAGGCGCTCGTAGGCCGGAAAGATCAGCGTATAGCCGTTGTTGGAGACCTCGACGCCGGGGTCAGCCGTGGGCGGATCCTCGGACTTGTCGATAACCAGGACATCCTTTTCGGTGGCCCAACTCGGTCCTGCAAAGGTCAAGGCTGTCAAAGCGGCAAATGCCGCAAAAGTCGGCAGGCGACGTAACAACATGATGCGCTCCCCTCGAGCTTGTGTTTTGCATCTCTCACGGGATCACCGAGGGATGCCTTTCGCACACGCTAACACCCGCATTTCGGATGGCAAGCCGATTTTTCTGATAGGAAAGCGATTTTTCTAATTAGCCAAGTGTCATTTCCGCGTCGACAGTCTCGCGCTCGTCATGAGGGCGCACGCCCTTGGCGCCGCTGATGAGGGTCTGCTCCGACTGGCCGGATGCCGACGTGCACACGCACAGGATCCGGGCCGGCGTGTCGCCGACGCTGACATAGGCGTGCCCCATTGTGCTCTCGAAGTAGACCGACTCTCCTGTCTTCAGCCTCAGCGTTTCGTACACGTCGGTGTGCAGCTCGACTTCGCCCTCGAGAACATAGGTGAATTCCTGGCCGGGATGACGGATGAGCTCGCCAAACGTTTCGATGCTTTGCTGGGTGATTGCCCCCAGCATGGGGATCATTTCCTTGCGCGACAGCTCCGTGCACAGAAAGCGATAGACGTAGTTGGGGGTCTCGACGATCCGCCCGTCCTCAAGCCGGCTGACGGCACGCGCGCCGTGCGCGATGGGAGAGACGCTGGCCTTTCTCACGCCGAAGAGCTCGGTTATGTCGACCTTGAGCCCCTGGGCAAGCTGCAGCAGCTTGTCATAGGTGAGCGACATCTGGTTGTTCTCGACCTTCGACAGGGTGGAGATGGCGAGCCCCGACATCTGGGCGACCTGCGTCAGCGTCCAGCCCCGTTCCCGGCGCAGCAGTTTGAGGCATTCTCCCAGACTTGGCTTCGAATCGCTCATGGCGGACCCTTTTTACATTGGCCGCAGTCTAGGGTTGAGACCGAACAAAGTCGACTCGCAAGCGACGCGGCCTTTATCATAGGAAAGATGTTTGACCGATCGGAAATATTCTGCTTGGCTGCCGGCGCTTGCGCGAGGGAGGCTATGCAGGACGTTCTTATCATCGGCGGCGGCATGGCTGGCGCTTCGGCGGCGTTCTTTCTTGCGCCCGGCCGACAGGTGACCGTGCTTGAAGCCGAAGCCCATTGCGGCATGCACACAACGGGACGGTCCGCCGCTCTCTTCATCGAGGGTTACGGGAACGCCGCCATCCGCGCCTTTACGCGCGCCAGCCGGCAGTTCTTCCTTGAGCCGCCGTCCGGCTTCTGCGACGTACCCTTGCTGACGCCTCGCGGCGCCATGTTGATCGGCACGGCGGCGCAGAGACCCGGGCTGGAGGCGCTGTTTGCCGAAAGGGTCACGGAATCGGCAACAGCCATGGAATGGCTCGACCCCGACGCTTGCCGATCGGTCATTCCAATCCTGCGACCTGAGTACGAGGCGAGCGCGTTCCTCGACCGTTCGGCGATGGACATCGATGTCGACGCTCTTCACCAGGGTTTTTTGCGGGGCGCACGCCGTCAGGGCGCGCGGATCGCCACCAATGCCCGGGTCGAGGCGATCGAGCGGGTTGGTGGCAGATGGATTGTGACGACCACGGCCGGCGTCTTCGAGGCGCCTATCCTTGTCGACGCGGCGGGCGCATGGGCCGACCAGGTGGCCGCGATGGCAGGAGCCACGCCGCTTGGCCTGGTCCCGAAACGGCGAACGGCAATGCTTGTCGAAACGCCGCCCGGCATCAACGCCAGCGACTGGCCGGGCGTGATCGATGTCGACGAGATGTTCTATTTCAAGCCATCCTCGGGAATGCTGCTGCTTTCACCAGCCGACGAGACGCCGAGCGAACCGTGCGACGCACAGGCCGAAGAGATCGATATCGCCATCGCGGTCGATCGCGTTCAACAGGCCGCCGCGCTGCCGGTAACGCATGTTTCGCGCAGTTGGGCGGGGCTGCGGTCGTTCTTTGCGGACAAGACGCCGGCGGTTGGTTGGGACACCCACGTCGAGGGCTTCTTCTGGCTGGCCGGACAAGGCGGCTACGGCATCCAGACCGGACCCGCGCTCGGCCAACTGACCGCGGCGCTCGTGACCGGTAGCGACCTGCCCATGCCATTTCCTGGCGAAGGCGCTGATCCCAGCCTGTTGTCGCCGGCCCGCTTTCATGCACCGTGACCTGAATGACTGTTGAGGCGCCCATGTTGCCGGATACGATCCCTCGATCACGCTTCTGTCACACGCCCACGCCGCTGGAGCCGATGGCTGCGCTGTCGCGCCACCTTGGCGGACCCAACCTCTTCGTCAAGCGCGACGACTGCACGGGTATGGCGCTCGGCGGCAACAAGACGCGCAAGCTCGAATTTCTCGTTGCCGAGGCCATGGCTTCCGGTGCCGACACACTGGTGACGGCCGGCGGCGTACAGTCAAACCATTGCCGTCAGACCGCCGCGGTCGCGGCGCGGCACGGATTGCGCTGCGAACTTATTTTGTCACGCAACGTCGCGCGCAACACGCCGGGCTACGACCGCACCGGAAATGTTCTGCTCGACCGGATGTTCGGGGCCGAACTGCACTTCGTCTCCGGCGATTCGATCCCAGCGATCGAACTTGAACGTGTTGCCGAGGACATCCGGGAGCGCGGCGGAAGGCCTTTCGTCATGCCCATCGGCGGCTCGACCGCGACCGGAGCGCTTGGCTATGTCGGCTGCGCCGAGGAGCTTGTTCGACAAAGCAGCGACAGCAGCTTGACGGTCGATGCGATCGTCCACTGTACCGGCAGCGGTGCCACGCAGGCCGGCCTTCTCGTTGGCCTCGCTGTCCTGGGGCATCAGGCGCCCGTGGTCGGCATCAGCTCGGCGGAACCGAGCGATGTGATCGAGGCGCGCGTGCACGAATTGTGCGGCGAGACGGCCACCAAGCTCGGAGCTTCCGTCGTGATAGAGCGAGAGCAGGTGGAAGTTCTCGACGGGTATGTGGGACCAGGCTACGGACTGCCGACTGAAGCCATGCGCGAAGCCATGGACCTGTGCGCAAGGCTGGAGGCGTTGCTCCTCGATCCGGTCTACACCGGAAAGGCCATGGCCGGCCTGATCGATCTTGTGAGAACGGGACGCTTCTCTGCCGGTCAGAACGTGGTCTTCGTTCATACGGGTGGCGTACCCGGCCTGTTTGCCTATGAAGACGTGCTGAGCCCATGACCGACCGGGAGCTCGTTGCTTCGCCTGGGCTGTGACGGCACGCTACGACGTCTCGTTGCCACCCAAGAAGGCCGCACGGTCACGGTCGATGCGGCCAGCCTTGGCAAGTTCGGCAAGCAGCTTGGTTGCCGCCTCGAGGTAGCTGGCGCTTATCTGCTCTGCCATCGGCAGCGCGCACCAGGCGCTCAGTTCCGCGATCAGGGCGTAGCTGCCTCCGTCGACTGGCGCTGAAGCAAGTCCTCCGTCCCTGTCCATGACGACCGCGACGACGCCGTCCGCCCCGTAACCGATTGCCGCGATCCGTTGAATGCCAGGATCGCCTTCGACGCGAACGTCGAACAACACGGAGCCGTCCGTCTTCTGCGCAATGTCGCCCACACGATCAGAGAACGGGCGATTCAAACCCCCGGTATCGGCCAGCGACTGCTCAAGTAAAACGAGATCAACGTACTGCGCCCCCATCCTCGTGACTATGGACGCGTCCGTGCAATCGGCAATCCCTCCCTTCAGCCTTTCACACAGGAAAACCATGGGACCCGGCCACGCCAGCAAGCGCGTCCACACCGCTGCAACCGCCATCAGGCCACGACTATCGGTCCGTTGGAAAGCAGCGTCGCCTCCGCGGCCTTATCGTGCCGATCCCCCTATCGTCGCTCAGCGCCTCCGACCTTGGCAATGCGCCCTAGCTATTGGAAGCTGCAATGCTATCGCAGCGATGTCGCCATTACGCCGCCGTCGACAGTGAGGACGGCCGCGTTGACCTTGTCCATCTGGGCCAGATGCAGGAATGCGTTGGCGATATCGCTTGCCGTTACCTCTACTCCGAGCAGATTGCCGGCCATGTATTCGTGCGGAGTCATCCCTCGCGCGCTGGCGCGCTCAACGATCATCTGATCGGTCATCAGGCCGGAGCGGATACGCCCGGCATTGATGCCATTGGCGCGGATCCCCTCGCGGCCATGGTCGACCGCATATTGCTTCATCAAGGCCAGCGTCGCGGCCTTGGGTATGCCGTACGGACCGAAATCCTTCCCCGGATTGACGGACTGGTTGGAGATGTTGAACAGGATCGCGCCGCCCCTGCCTTGGCGTCGAAAGATCTGTATCGCCGCCTGGCACGCGTTCTGGTGGCCGAAGAAGTTCAGTTCGAAGCTTCGCCGCAACTCCTCCATCGGCAGGTCGCCGATCGCGCCTTGCTGGGCGGAGCCGGCATTGGAGACGAGGATATCGAGGCCGCCCAGCTCATCCGCCGCCAGGTCGAGCACGCGCTTCACCGACGCCGCATCCGTCACGTCGCACCGGTATGGCCGGCAGCCATATTCGGCGGCGAGCGAGCCGAGTGCGGCATCGTTGATGTCCAGCGTCGCGACAGCGGCACCCGCCTGGGCAAAGACGCGCGCAATCTCGCGGCCTATCCCGCTCGCCGCGCCGGTTACAGCCACGACCTTGCCCTGCATCGGCTTGAGGGCCACGTCGCGTGATGCCTCATCGAGGGTCATCGTCAAGCTGCCTCTGCCGTTTCCAGGTCGCGGAACATGGCATAGGCCTTGTCCGCCTTCTCACCGCGATGAACGATGGCGGCGAGCGCCTTGAGCATGGCGACGGGGTTCGACGACTGGAAGACGTTGCGGCCCATGTCCACGCCGGCCGCGCCCTGGTCGATCGCCAGCCACGCCATCTGAAGCGCCTCGCGCTCCGGCAGCTTCTTGCCGCCGGCAATCACGATCGGCACCGGACAGCCAAGCACGATGCGCTCGAAGCCCTCGTCGACATAGTAGGATTTCACGAATTGAGCTCCGAGCTCAGCCGCTATGCGCGTCGCCAGGCCGAAATAGCGGGCATCGCGCACCATGTCCTTGCCGACGCCGGTAACCGCCATCGTGGGAATGCCATAGCGTGTGCCGGTGTCGATGAGCTTGACGACGTTGGAAATGGATTTGTGCTCGTATTCGGCACCGACATAGACCTGGGCGGCCATGGCCACCGCGCCGAGGCGGATCGCATCGTCGATGTCGACCGCCACCAGTTCGTTGGACAATTCCGTCAGGATCGAGTTGCCGCCCGAGCAACGCAGCACCACGGGCTTGTTGACCTCCGGCTGTATCGTGGCGCGCAAGCCGCCGCGCGTGCACATCAGCACATCGGCGTGTTGGGCAAGCGGCGCGATCGTAAGGTCCATCCGCTCAAGGCCGGTCGTCGGACCCTGGAAATAGCCATGGTCGAAGGCGAGCATGACTGTCCTGCCACTGTCGGGATTGAAGATGCGCGACAGCCTCGCCTTCATGCCCCAGTCGTGATGCGCCGCTCCCTTGAGGTAGAAGCGGCTGGTGTCGGCGGGACGGTCCCGGCCCCAGTCCTTGCCGTCCTTGATGTCGTCGAGATCAGCCATGTCGAAGTCCTTTTCCCGTAGCCGGCAGGGTCAAGCCCTGGCCGTGAAGTCCTGCATTGCCTTTAGAATGAGCGAAACCGAGATCGCGCCCGGATCCGGGTAGCCAATGCTGCGCTCGCCAACCGAGCGCGCCTTTCCCGTCGTCGCTATCATTGCCTTGCTGGCCTCGACCCCATCCAGCGCGCCCTGGGTGGCGGCCGCCGTCGCGGCGGCGAGGCCCTTGCCAACGGCGGCGCGCGCGGCCCGCGCGGCCGGGGCAAGCGCGTCGACCATGGTCTTCTGACCCTCGGTCACGCCGCCGCGCTTCAGCACCGCCGCAAGGCCTTCTTCCAGCGCCGTCGCGAACGAGGCGTCGTCGATGACATCGGATGCCGCGAAGGCCTTGGAGCCGGCGCGAAACAGCGTGCCGAACACAGCGCCCGCCGCACCGCCGGTATTGGACAGGATGGCGGTGCCGACCGCCTTATAGGCGGCTTCGGCACTTTCGGCGGCGCCGGCGTCGAGCGCCTCGAGCGCGGCCTCGAAGCCGCGGCGCATGCCGACGCCATGGTCGCCATCGCCGATGGTCAAATCGGCCTCGGTCAGCACGTCGGTCTGGTCGATCAGGGATTGCGCGACGGAGCGCATCATCTCGCGCGTAGCGTTGGCATCGAGCGTTTCGATCATCGCCGTTACATCCTTGAATAGCCGAGCGATTCCGCCGGCATGTCGAGATAGTGTTTCAACTCGTCGTCGAGCTTCATCAGCGTCACCGAGAAACCGGCCATTTCCTGCACGGTCAGCCATGTGCCGACATCGGTGCGGTGGACCGAGATGCCTTCGCGCTCCAGGATCGCACGGATGCGCCGGTTGACGATCAGCATCTCCATCATGGTGGTGGCGCCGAGATTGTTGATCATCAAGGCAACTTCGTCGCCCCTGGCGAACGGCAGATCGGCGAGGATCTTGTCCATGAGCTCGTCGGCGATCGCATCGGCCGATTTCAGCTTCTGGCGCGCGATGCCGGCTTCGCCATGGGCTCCCATGCCGACCTCGATCTCGTCGTCCCCGAGTTCGAAGGTCAGCTTGCCGGTCTCCGGGATCGATCCCGCCGAGACCGCCACGCCCATGCTGCGCACCCAACCCTGTGCCTTGCGCGCGACGCGTTCGACCTCGTCGAGCGTGCCAAGCTCGCTGGCTGCGCCGCCCGCCACCTTGATCATGTAGATGTCGCCCGCGATGCCGCGGCGGTCGTGCATCCGTTCCGGCGGCGCTGCCGCGACATCGTCGCAGACGCGCACGGTGCGGACCTCGATGCCGTCGTCCTCCAGCAGTTCCACGGCCATGTCGAAATTCATGTTGTCGCCGGCATAGTTGCCGTAGAGAAACAGGACGCCCTTGCCGCGATGCACCGCCTTGGCCGCGGCCGCGATCACATCGGGCGAGGGCGCGGCAAAGACGTTGCCGCAGGCGGCGCCGTCACCCATGTTCTTGCCGACGAAGCCATGGAAAAGCGGCTCGTGACCGGAGCCTCCGCCGATGAGCAGCGCCACCTTGCCGTCCGGGATGTCCTTGCGGATCAGCGCCGGCTTGCCGTTGAGCTTGTAGACACGGCCGTCATTGGCAAGCGCCAGGCCCTCGATCATTTCTGGTACGACGCGCTTGACGTCGTTAAGGATTTTCTTCGGATTAGCCACGGTCTTCCTCCTCGGTTTCCGGCCGCCCGTCGGGCACGTGATCCAGGATCATGAAAAGCACAACCCCGGCAAGCAGCACCGGGAAACCGATGACGAAAAGCCTGTGCGTGAAGGGCTGGCAGAGCATGGCGAAGCCGCCAAGGATCAGCACGCTTGCCAGGCGATAAAACCATTTCTTGCTGAACAACGGACCCATCAGCGGGAACCCTGCGCCTGGGAGATGCGGCGTCCGCCGGCTGCGTCGAACAGGAAGCCGCGGCCTTCCGGAATGCGGAATGAACAGGCATCGCCCTGCGTGAAGCGCATCGACACCGGAACGACCTTGCGGAATGAACCGCCTGATGTCTCGACCTGGATGGCGCGCTCGAAGCCGCGATTGTCCACGGCATAGATCGTGCCCGTGCTGGCGCCGGCGGCATCGGCGGAGCCGACCTCGATGTCCTCCGGCCAGACGCCCAGCAGCACCTTGCCGCTCCCGCTGGCGACCGTGCCGAACTCGCCGATCGGGATGCGCTGCCGCGCACCCTTGACGATGACATGGCCGTCCTCGATGCCGGCCTCGAAGAAGGCCATCGAAGGGCTGCCGACCAATCGGCCGACGACGACATTGGCCGGAAGCCGGTATATGTCCTCTATCGTGCCCGCCTGCTGGATGACACCGCCGTCGATAATGCCGATCCGGTCGGCGATGGCGATGGCGCCATGATAGTCGTGCGTGGCGTAAAGCATCGTCGAGCGATGCTGGCGGTGGATCTGGCGCAGTTCCGCGCGCAAGCCCTCGCGCAATTTGAGATCGAGCGCCGACAGCGGCTCATCGAGCAGGAACATCACCGGGCGGCGTACAAGCGCGCGGGCGATGGCGACACGTTGACGTTCGCCGCCCGACAGCGTGTCCACGTCGCGATCGAGCAGATGAGAAATGCGCAGCAGTTCCGCGGTGCGGCCGACGCGAAGGCTGATTTCGCCTTCGGATTCGCGGAATGCCGGCGAGCGCAACGCAAAGGCAATGTTGTCCTTTACGTCGAGCACCGGCAGAAGGTTGAAGCCCTCGAACACGATGGCGATGTCGCGGCTGCCCGGGTCGGAGTCGGTCACATCGCGCCCGGCAAGGTCGACGCGCCCGGCATCGAGATCGATCAGGCCGGCGGAGGCGAGCAGCGTCGAGCTCTTGCCGGCGCCGGTCGGTCCGAGGAGCGCGAATATCTCGTTGTCATTGACGGTGAGGTCAAGGCCGCGAAGCGCCGTCTTTCCGCGATAGGCCTTCTTCAGTCCCTTCAGTTGGAGCATTGGCTTGGGGGTCATGCCGCGACCTCCGCGTCGACACGCCGGCCGGTGGCGGCATCGAAAAACAGCAGGCCATCCGGATCGAAATGCACGCGCATCACGGAGCCCGATGGCGACCGGCGCTTGTCGACACCCTGGTGGATCGTGTCGCCGATGCGGAACGAGAAGAAGCGTTCGCGGCCGATGGAAAAGACATCGTCCACCGCGATCGCGACGCCGGCGGCCGGGTCGTCGGTCAGGTGCACGTTCAGCGGGCGCACGCCGAGCTTCAACGGCCGCTTCGACGACAGAGCCCAGTCCGGAAGCCGGTCGCGCGCGGCGGTCAGCGTGACGTCGCTGTCGCCCAGCCGCAGGCCGCCCTCGACAGGCGCGAGGTCGATGAGGTTCATCGACGGCGAGCCGATGAACTGGCCGGCGAAGATGTCGACCGGTTCGAAGAACATGCGGTCAGGGTTCGAGACCTGGACGATGCGGCTGTTGTTCATGAGCACGATGCGGTCGGCGAGCGACATGGCCTCGCGCTGGTCGTGCGTGACATAGATCGTGGTGACGCCGAGCTGGCGCTGCAGATGCCCGAGCTCCCAGCGCATTTCTTCACGAAACTGCTCGTCGATCGCCGACAGCGGCTCGTCGAGCAGCAGGACAGCCGGATCGCGGATGACGGCACGCGCAAGCGCCACTTTCTGTCTTGCGCCGGGTGGCAGCGCGCCGGGATAGCGGGCTAGCTCGTCGCCGAGCTTGAAGATGTCGGTGACCCAGTCGAGCTTGCGTGCGATCTCGGCCCTCGCGACGCCACGCGCCTTCAGCGGAAAGACGATGTTTTCCTTGATGCTGAGATGCGGGTAGAGCGAAACGAACTGGAACACCATGGCGATGTTGCGCTCGCTGGCGCTCAGATCGTTGACGGCCGCACCGTCGAACAGCACGTCGCCGCTGGTTGCCTTCACCAAGCCCGCGATGCAGCGCAGGGTCGTCGTCTTGCCGCAGCCCGAAGGCCCGAGATAGACGACGAACTCGCCGTTCTTCACGGTCAGGCTGACGTCGTCCACCGCCTTGAAGGCGCCGAACTGGATGCTCAGGTTCCTGAGAGTGATCTCGGCCATCAGTACTTCTCGCCCATCTTGGTCAGGTGCCGGACAAGGATCATCGACAGTCCGATAATTATGACCAGAAGAATGACGGCGAGCGCCGACGCTTCCCCGGTGTAGAAATAGCTGAATGCCGTCTTGGCCACCGAGAAGGATACGGTCTCCGTGCTCGATCCCGGACCGCCGCCTGTCAGCGCGACGAAAAGGTCGTACTGCTTGAAGCTGTCGATCAGGCGCAGGATCAGCGCGATGAACAGCACAGGCGCCGACATCGGCAGCGTGATGCGGAAGAAACGATAGGCCGGGCTGGCGCCGTCCACCTCGGCCGCCTCGTAAATGGTCTCGGGAATGCCGCGGAAGGCAGCGGTCGCCAGAAGCACGATGAAGGGCGTCCACATCCAGGTGTCGGCGGCGGCCGCCGCCCACAGCGCCGGGCTGGTCTGGCCAAGCCAGTCGACCTTGCTGAATCCGACCGACGACACCAGGAAATTGATGACGCCCCACTCCGAATTCAGCATGTAGCGCCACAGGAAGCCCACCACGACCGGCGACAGCATCATCGGCATCATCAGCATGGTGAAGATGACGTCGCGGCCACGGAAGTTCTTCTGCAACTGGTAGCCGACGAAAATGCCGATCAGCATCTGCAGCGTGACGCAGATGAAGACGAACTTGCCGGTGAAGATGAAGCGGTCCCAGAGATCGGGATCCGAAAGCAGGAACTTGTAGTTGTTGAAGCCGACCGGCTTCATCGTGCCTTGGCGCAAGGCCGAGAAATTGAAGAACGAATAATAGATCAGCGAGAAGATCGGATAGGCGACCATGAATATCAGGATCGCCAGCGTCGGCGACAGGAAGCCGAAGATTATCATGCGGCCGGAGGAGCGCTTGCGCAGTTGCGTCTGCCGCGCCGCGTGGGCGGCGGCCTGCGTTTCGGGTGCAAGAGGCGTGTTGGTGGCAGTCATTGGTCTACCTCCTTCCCAGCACGCCGAAGGTCATCCCCATCAGCAGATGTTTGCGGATGAGATAAAAGAAGATCAGCACAGGAATGATGAGGACGACGCCGGCCGCGCATATCTGTGTCCACTCGATGCCGGTTGCGCCGGAAGCGGCCGAAATCTTGACGGGCAGGGTCTTGGCCTGGGTGGTCGTCAGAATGGATGCGAAGGCGAACTCGTTCCAGGCGAAAATGAAGCAGAAGCCGGCGGTGGCGGCGATGCCGCCCTTCACCATTGGCAGCACCAGTTTGAGGAATGCGTACATGCGCGTGTAGCCGTTGACGATGGCGATCTGCTCGACCTCCTTCGGCACGCCGTCGAAGAAACCCTTCATGATCCAGGTAGCCAGGCCGACATTGGCGAAGATCGAGACAAGGACCAGACCGGTTCGCGTGTCGGCGAGCCCGAGCCGCGCGAACATCAGATGGTAGAAGACGAGAACCGCGACCGGCGGCAGCATGCGGGTCGAGAGGACGAAGAACATGAAGTCGCCCTTGCCGATGAAATTGAAGCGCGAGCAGACATAGCCGGCCAGCGTCCCGAAGAAGACGGCGAGCGACGTGCCGGCGACAGAGACGATGATGCTGTTGATCAACGAGTCGAGGACCCCGACCGCCGAAGCGCTGTCCTTGGCCGCACCGATGCCGAAGACCGCCTGGTAGCCGCTGAAGTCCGGCGTGAAGAGCAGTTTCGGCGGCATGGTGAAGAAATCCATGCGGCTCTTGAACGAAGACAAAAGCAGCCAGAAAATCGGGCCGACATTGTAGACCGTGTAGATGGCGAGCAATCCCAGCACCAGCCATCTGCCGGCAAGGTCCATCGTCGATGTCTTGGAATGCGTCATGACGACCTGTCTTCGAGCCGGCGCGGTGCGGGCTCTGCTGCATGGGACGGGGATGAGAAAGGGCACGCGGAAGACGCTCCGCGTGCCCTTCGGGTCAAGGCGGTTATTCGACGGGAACGACCGCGTCGACGCCAACCGGCGATATGACCTCGTCCGGCACTTCCGGGGTCTTGTCGCCACGCTTGATCTCGTATCCGGCGCGTTGGAGCGTGCGCTCGTTCTTTTCCGCGGCGTCCGAAAGGGCCTGCTGCACCGTCTTGGCGCCGGTGGCGGCGTTTGAGATCTCCTGCTGCAGCTCGTCGAGCAGCACCGGATATTCAGGCAGGTGCCAATAGTCGTTCAGATATTGCAGCGCGGTGGAGAACTGCCGGTTGTAGGAATTCAACCCCTGCCAATCCGGGCTTTCCAGCACCTGCTTCAGGCCGGTCTGGCAGACGGCGGCATAGCGCTTCTGCTGCTCGGGCTGAAAATACCATTCCATGAACTTGGTCAGCTCGGGCAGTTTCTTGGAGTACTTGTTGATGCCCATGCCCTGGCCGCCGACCGAGAACTGGCGACGGAACTTCTTGTCGCGGCCGATGGCGCCCGGCAGAACCCCAAATGCGATCTTGTCGGCGAATTTGCTGACCTTGGGATCGACATTGGATCCGTTGAAATAGAACCACTGCATCGCCATGGCGACCTGGCCTTGCTGGATCGCGGTGTTGACCTCGTCGAAGCCCCAGTTGGTCGATCCGGGCGGACCATACTTGAACATATCGACATAGGCCTGCACCCCATCCACCGAAGCCGGCGAGTCGAGGTAGCCCTTCACTTCCATCGTCTCAGGATTGTAGAGCTCGCCGCCGAACGACCAGAGGAAGGAGTTGGATGCCGTGGTCGCGAAGTCGTAGTCGCGGCCGCCCATCTGGCCCCAGCCATAGAGCCCCTGCTCGGGACGGGTGAAGAACTCGGCCACCTGCTTGGCGTCCTGATAGGTCTGCGGCACCACCAGGTCCCTGCCGTACTTGGCCTTGAAGGCTTCCTTCTCCTTGGGATCCTCGAACAGGTCCTTGCGGTAGGTCAGGCCATAGGCATCCTGGTTGGCCGGCAGGCCGAAGAACTGCCCGGAGCCATCCGGATACTCGCCATAGCGCGAGAGCGAAGCCGCCGGGAAGATGTCGGCCTTCAGGTAGGTCGACTTCTCGAAGATGTCATTGAGCTTGACGGCGTGCTGGGCAAACTCGGCGGTGGACTGGCTGTCCCACATTGCGAAGTCGAAGGCGTCGCCCTGGATGGCGAATTCGGACGCGATCTTGTCGTGCCATTGCGGGCCGTAGGGGACAAGCGCGGGCACGATCCTTACCGATTTGTCCGGATAATCCTTGGCGATGGTCGTCAGCGCGTCGGCGCAAGTGCCTGCGTGCCAGACGAAAGTCAGATCGGTGGCGCGGGCAGAACCCGCGGTTGCAGCGAGCGCGGCTGCAAGCGCTGCGGCTGACGTCAACAGACGCGTGCGCATGGCCATGTTCATGTTCTCCTCCACTTGTCAGTTCAAGGGGGCAATGGTCGGACCCGACCCTCTCCTAACCCCTGTCCGGAGCCTATGCATGGGCGTTATAAATATCAATAGAAAAGTTACAAACAGTGGTTTTTGATGTTAAATATGGTTGCGCGGTTTGCACGAAACATTTGCTAACACGCCCATTCCTGGGTCGTGCTGCACTGCAAAAAGCCATTTAAATCCATAATTCTGAGGTACTTCGCGCCGAGACCACGGAATTCGGATGTTTTCTCGCGGCGCAGTGCAACATCGAAATTTTGATATCTTAACATTTTTCCCTGGCGCGCTTTGTCAATGATGTTAAAACAGGCAAGGGGCAAAATCGCCGGAGGGACAAGCAGCTTGGAATCCGAAGAGGCGCAACATTTGTCGAAGGCGGACCATCGCCGTTCGGAAATCATCCGCATTCTGATGGAAAGCGGAACGGCGCAGATCAAGGACCTGGCCGTCCTGCTCGACGTATCGCTGATGACCATCCACCGCGATCTCAACGATCTGCATGACCAGGGGCTGGTGCGGCGTATCCGTGGCGCCGTCTCGGTAGAGAAGTCGATGCTGTTCGAGAGCAGCTACCTCTACCGGGCGCGTCAGCATGTAGAGGAGAAGCGCCGGCTGGCGCGCGCCGCGGCCGCCCATATCGAACCCGGCAACGCCATCGTCTGGGACGACAGTTCGACGACCTTCCATGTCTGCGACTTCATCGAGCAGATGACGCCGATAACCGTCATCACCAATGCACTACCCGTGATGGAGCGGCTGCGCGACAAGCAGGACGTGGAACTGATCGGACTGGGCGGCAAATACCACCGGGTCTACAACGGCTTTTTCGGCATAGCCTGCGAAAGGGCGATCCGCTCCTACCATGTCGATGTGGCGTTGATGTCGACGACCACCATCCAGGGCATGTCGCTCTATACCCAGGACGAACAGGTCGTGCGCTCCAAGCAGGCGATGATGGAGATCGCGCGCAAGAAAATTCTTCTTGTCGACGAGAGCAAATTCCACTTCTCGGCCCTCAACTACGTGGCCGAACTCACGGCATTCGATGTGGTCCTGGTTTCGCAATCGGTTGACCGCGACATCGTGCAGAACATGAAGGAAGCGGGCGTCAGACTGGAACTTGTCTGACCGGGCCGCACCCCAGCCAAAGGAATGAAAGAAATGTCCGAAATCGGTAAGGCACGCCGGCTTGCCCGGTTGCTCAACAAGAAGTCGGGGCGAATGCTCTGTGTTCCGCTCGACCACGGCATGCAGGTCGGACCGATCGCCGGCATCGCGGATCCCGCGCCTTTGATCGACATCGTGGCGGAGGCAGGGGTCGACGCGGTCATCGTCAATCCCGGCATGCTCTTGCGCCATGGCCACCGCCTGGCAGGCGGGCCTGCCGTGATTCTGCGCCTCGACCAGACGACCATGTGGCGCCACGGGACGCCGACAGGGTATCCGGACACGCACAGTCGTCTCGTCGCGACGGTGGAGGAAGCCGTGCAAATGGGTGCCGAAGCGGTGATCACCTACCTGTTCACCTGCAACAACCGCCCGGAGGAGGAAACGAAATCGTTCGAAACCGCGGGCATCGTCGCTTCCGAATGCCGGAAATGGGGTGTCGTGCACGTCATCGAGGCGATGGCGGCAAAGGGCGGCTTCGCGCGCGCCGACGACCCGGCCGTGGTGGCGATGAACTGCCGTATGGCAGGCGAACTCGGCGCCGACATGATCAAGACCGACTGGTGCGAACCAGAGCGTTTCACCGACATTGCCAGGCAATCGCTGGCGCCCATCGCCGTCGCGGGCGGTCCGGCCTTGGCCACCCTGGCGGGTACGCTGCAGTTCGCAAAGGACACGATCAGCGCCGGCGCGACCGGCCTGATGTTCGGACGCAACGTGTTCCAGCAGGCGGATGTCGCGGCAACCCTGGCGAGATTGGCGGACGTGGTTCATGATCGCTCGGAATTCTAGGGCGGTTCTTGTGCGATGCCGTTGGGCCCGGGGTAGACGGAGGGTCGGTTTTCGCCGTTGCCTCAATAACAAAATGTTATACGGTGGCCCTGCATCAAGCGTAGGGAACTGGTTTGGACCTTCGTCAGCTTAGATATTTTTCCCAGGTCGTGGAGAGCGGCTCGTTCTCCAAGGCCGCGACGCAGCTGCACGTGGCGCAGCCGGCGCTGAGCCAGCATGTCCGGCACATGGAGGAGGAGCTTGGCCTCTCCCTTCTGCATCGCGGGCCGCATGGGGTCAGCGCGACGGAAGCCGGCGCGCGGCTCATGGTGCACGCCAAGCGCATTCTTGCCGAATTCGCCGAAATCACCGACAGCGTCAGGGGCGCCGCCATCGCCCCCCGTGGCGAGGTGCGCTTCGGATTGCCGGGCACAGTCAGCGAGCTGCTCGCGGCGCCGCTGATCGAGGCCGCCCGCGAGCGCTTCCCCGAGGTTCGCATCCGCGTCGTGGAGGCGATGAGCGGCTACATTCTGGAATGGCTGAAACGCGGGGAAGTCGACCTTGCGATGATCTATGCGACGTCGGATCCCCGGGGACTCGCGGTACATCATGGGCTGTCCGAGGAGATCTGTCTCTTTGCCAGCCCGTCGATGCCCGGGTCGGACGCCTTTCGGGGCTCCTCCGTGGAGCTTCGCGACGTCGCCGGATTGCCGCTTGTCGTACCGGGTCCCGGGCACGGCCTGCGGGAACTGATCGATGCCGTGGCGACGTCGGTCAAGGCCGTCATCAACCCGGCGATTGAAATCGACTCCTACACCCAGATCAAGAGATTGGTGACGCGCGGAATCGGTTACGGGATCTTGCCGAGGATGGCGATCAACGCGGAGGCCCAGGCCGGACTGTGCCGGGCGTGGAGTTTCAAGAACCCTCCGATTACCCGGAAAGTGTATCTGGCCTACTCGACGGAACGCCCCCTGCAAACCGCTCCCCGCGCCGTCGGGCAGCTATCGTGGGAAATCCTTCGCCAGCTGGTCAAGGACCAGATCTGGAGCGCCGAGCTGTCCGACGAAAATCAGCGCCCCGACCTCTTTGGCTAGCCTGTTCCGGGCGGGCGGCCGACTGTACCGTTTCGCTATACCTCCCATTACAAAACGCTATTTGACGCAGTGGCCCCTTCCGGTGCGATGGTGTCGGAAAAGCAGGACAGGGAGCATGCCATGCCCGGCGCGCTGGAGGGAACGACCGTCATTTCGCTGGAGCAAGCCGTGGCCGCGCCCCTGGCGACGTCGCGGTTGGCCGACGCGGGCGCACGTGTCATCAAGCTCGAACGGCCCGAGGGTGACTTCGCGCGAGGCTATGACGATTACGTTGACGGCCTCTCCAGCTATTTCATCTGGAACAACCGCGGCAAGCAATCCTGCACCGTCGATCTGAAGCGGCCCGACGATCTCGCACTGGTCGAGTCCATGCTCGCCTCAGCCGATGTGTTCGTGCAGAACCTTGCGCCTTCCGCGACCGACAGGCTGGGCATCGGCAGCGCTGATCTCAGGAGGCGGTTTCCCAGGTTGATCGTCTGTGACATTGGCGGCTATGCGCCGGGAACGCCCGACCATGATCGCAAAGCCTACGATCTGCTGATCCAGGCTGAAGCGGGTTTGGCGGGAGTGACGGGATCCGCTTCGTCGGGCCCGACCCGCGTCGGCATATCGATATCCGACATCGCCACGGGGCAGGGGGCCTACGCCGCTATCCTCGAAGCGCTGATCGTGCGCGCTCGAACCGGGGAAGGGGCTCACCTTCAGGTTTCGCTATTCGACACGCTCGCCGAATACATGAACGTGCCCTATCTGTCGCAGCGTTACGGCGGCAAGGAGCCGCGACGGCTCGGCCTCGCCCACCCCTCGATCGCGCCCTATGGGCTGTTCAAGGTGAGCGACGGCGAAATCCTGATCGCCGTCCAGAATGAGCGCGAATGGGCCGTGTTCTGCGACAGTGTCCTGCGCCAGTCGTCGATCGCAACGGACCCAAGGTTCGAACGCAACGTCCTGCGCATCAAGAACCGCGAGCCGCTGGACGCATGCGTACAGGCGCTGCTGGCGAGCTATACCATGGCTACATTATGCGAACTGCTGGATCAGGTGCGCATCGCATATGGGCGTGTCTCAACCATGGCGGATCTGGCGGTGCACCGCAGCGCGACCAAAGTCCCGGTCGAGACATCGGTGGGGCCGGTTGAGCTTTTTGCCCCGCCTGTCACGGTCAACGGCAGGCGACCGGTGCTTGGCAGGGTGCCAACGCTTGGCGAACACGACCTGGCCTTGCGGCAGGAGTTCGGCACCGCCCGCAGGGTGGATGCCAAACGGATAGGAAATACAGCGCCATGAGCTTGACCCGTAACCTGACCCGCCTGATCCGCGAAAAGCCGGTAACCGAACGCGACCTCGAATGGGCGTCGCTGTTCGTCCTCGATACGCTTGCCTGCGCCCTTGGCGCGCTGCCGACCGAGCCGGCCCGCATGCTCAGAACGGTCGCGCCGCCGACGCAAGCGGATACCGCCCGCAAGGCGTTTTATCTGGGCGGTCTGTCCCATATCCTGGAGATGGACGATCTGCACCGGGATTCGGTGACCCATCCGGGCAGTGTCGTCATTCCCGCGGCCTGGGCGGTGGCCCATGACCTTGATCTTGGCGGCGAAGCTTTTCTCAAGGCAGTTCTCGCGGGATATGAAGCCTGTTGCCGAATAGGCATGTCCGTCGGCAAGAAGCATTACCGGGTCTGGCACAACACCTCGACCTGCGGTCCGTTCGGCGCCGCGTTTGCCGCGGCTGAACTCATCGGCCTCGACGACACCAAGACCGTGTGGGCGCTTGGCAATGCGGGTACGCAGTCGTCAGGGCTCTGGGAATTCCTCGCCGAAGGCGCCATGAGCAAGCATCTCCATACCGCCAGAGCTGCGGAATCGGGCCTTCTCGCGTCATTCCTGGCCAAGGAGGGGTTCACCGGCGCGGAGAATATCCTCGAAGGGGAAAAGGGGTTTTACGCCGGCCTCTGTCCGGACCCGATCCCGGAGGCCGTGACAAGCGGACCCGAGCGCCCGTGGCAGCTGATCAACACCTCGATCAAGCCTTGGCCTTGCTGCCGGCATACCCACCCCGCGATCGACGGCGCGATCGCCCTGCATCACGAGATCGCCGGCGAGGCCATCGCACGGGTTCAAGTCGGAACGTATCGTGCCGGCCTCGACGTGTGCGACCGTCCGAATCCGGAAGATCCATACAGCGCCAAATTCTCGCTGCAGCACACGGTCGCGATAGCCTTGGCGGACGGCCGCGTCGACCAGGCCAGCTTCGATGCGGATGTACGGCAACGGATGGTCGGCGAACGCGGCAAGGTCAAGGTCGAACTCGCGCCCGGGATTGAAGCGGCTTATCCCAGGTCATGGGGAGCCGAGATCGTGGTGGAGACCGCTTCCGGGAGGCGCCTTTCGGCCACGCGCCACGACGCCAAGGGCGATCCCGACAATCCGGTGACGGCCGCCGAACTGTCTGGGAAGGCCCGCGCGCAACTTGTCGAAGGCGGCTGTTCGGAAGGCCGTGCCGACGACCTGATCAGGGCGATCCTTGGCCTGGCCGATAACCGCCCGGTGCGCTCGCTGGGCTTGTTTGAAATAGCTGGCGATGCGCGGGCTCCAGTCCGCGCCGCACGGAGCGCCTGATGTTCAAGGACTTTGACAACGAAGACATCCGCGACGCCGTACGTCGGCTCTGCGAGCAATTTCCGGGCGAATACTGGCGCAAGCTCGACGCGGACCGCGCCTACCCGGTGGATTTCGTCAACGCGCTGACGGAGGCTGGTTATCTTGCGACCTTGATCCCCGAGGAATATGGCGGGTCCGGCTTGACGCTGTCGGCCGCGGCCGCCGTGCTCGAGGAGATCCAGCGAGCCGGGTGCAACGGTGCCGCATGCCATGCGCAGATGTATGTCATGGGGACAGTCCTGCGGCATGGCAATGCGTCTCAAAAGGAGCGTTATCTTCCGAAGATCGCCTCCGGCGAATTGAGGCTGCAGGCGTTCGGCGTCACAGAGCCGACCAGCGGCACGGACACGACTTCGATCCGCACCTTCGCCCGCAAGGAGGGCGATCATTACGTCGTCAACGGCCAGAAAATCTGGACAAGCCGGGCGGAATATTCCGACCTCATGCTCCTGCTCGCGCGGACCACTCCAAAGGACCAGGTGGCCAAACGGACCGACGGCCTTTCAGTGTTCATCCTGGACATGCGGGCGGCGCTCCAAGAGGGGCTGTCGATCCGGCCGATCCGCACGATGATGAACCACTCCACGACCGAGGTCTTTTTCGACAATGTCAAAGTCCCCGCCGAAAACCTGGTCGGAGAAGAGGGCAAGGGCTTCCGCTACATCCTGTCCGGGATGAACGCCGAGCGCATCCTGATCGCCGCCGAGTGCGTTGGCGATGCCAAGTGGCTGATCAACAAGGCTTCCACTTACGCCTGCGACCGCAACGTCTTCGGCCGGGCCATCGGTGCCAACCAGGGCATCCAGTTTCCCATCGCCAGGGCCTATGCCAACATGCGCGCGGCCGAACTCATGGTCCGCGAGGCGACGCGGCTCTATGAAGCGGGCCTCGACTGTGGTGCCGAGGCCAACATGGCCAAGATGCTCGCCGCCGATGCTTCGAATGAAGCCGCCAACGCATGTGTACAGACCCATGGCGGTTTCGGCTTCGCCGAAGAGTATGATGTCGAGCGCAAGTTCCGCGAAACCCGGCTTTACCAGGTCGCGCCGATCTCGACGAACCTCATCTTGTCCTACCTTTCCGAGCATGTGCTCGGAATGCCACGTTCCTATTGACGAGCGGTCAGGTGGACGCGACCGAACAGAAACCATTCGCGGAATGGATTGGCCGGCAGAGCGAGAGCTTCGATGTCGTTTCGGAACGTCTCGTGCGGAGTTTCAAGGCAATTTTCGAACCCAATCTCGCACCTTCGGCGGCACGGCAGGCACCGCTTGGCATCCACTGGTGCCTGTCGCCTGCGATAGCCGGCATGGATCAGCTGGGTGCCGATGGCCATCCGGCCAAGAACCTGTCGCTGCCGCCCGTCCCGCTGCCGCGCCGCATGTGGGCGGGAGGTGAGCTGCGGGTGCTTGATGCCTTCCGGGTCGGTGATGGGGTTCGCCGAGTCTCCACCATCCGCGACATCGTCCGCAAGCAAGGCCGGTCTGGTGAGCTGTGGTTTGTCGCTGTCGGCCACGACTATCACTCAGATCGTGGCCTGGTGCTGAGCGAACGGCAGGATATCGTTTACCGGGAAGCGGCCACGCCGGGGGACGGTGCTCGTCCCAACAATGCACCCGCGGTGCCGACGATAATCCAGCCCGCTGGAAAGGTCTGGTCGCTCGTTCCGTCGCCCACGCTGCTCTTTCGCTACTCGGCCATCACTTTCAATGGCCACCGCATCCACTATGACCTGCCTTACGCGACGAAGGCGGAGGGATATGAAGGGCTGGTGGTCCACGGCCCCCTCCAGGCGACGCTGCTCCTAAATCTCGCGGCGTCGCAACGCGCGGATATCCCCTTGACGTTTCGCTACCGCGGCGTTGCCCCGGCAATCGTGGACCGTGAACTGACCTTCAGGGCCGGCATGGATGGGCAGCGGTTCTGGGCGCAAGGCGGGAATGGCGCCGTGCACATGGAAGCTGATATCGACCAGGGACCGGCCCGATGATCGCGCATATATCAAGTGCGCCTGTCGCGCCCTTGTTTGTGCCGGCCGACCGCCCGGAGCGTTTTGAAAAGGCAGACCGGTCCGGAGCAGACGCGGTCATTATCGATCTCGAGGACGCTGTTGCGCCCGCCGCCAAGGATCGCGCCCGCTCGAACCTTTGCCATGCCCTGAGATTGCAGAACCCCACCTTCGTCCGGGTGAACAGCGAAGACAGCGGCTGGTACCATGCCGACCTTGCCGCCGTCAGGGCACTCGGGCTTCGACGTATCTGCCTGCCAAAGGCGGAGTCCGTGGCAACGCTCGACGCGATCATCGAGACCCTTGGCGTGGACGTCGAGATCATGGCGCTGATCGAAACCGCCAGGGGCCTGGAGGCGGCTGCGGCCCTGGCCGCTCACCCTCATGTCGCGAGATTGGCGTTTGGCCCCGCCGACTTCGCCCTGGACCTGGGTACGGCGGCTTCCGATGCGATCAAAGCGCATGCCTTGATGCGGCTGGCCGTGGCAAGCAGAGCAGCCGGGAAGGCGCTGCCATTGGACGGCCCGTCCTTCGAGGTCGCGGATACCACCAGACTGGCCTCCGAATGCCGGCAAGCCTTGAATCATGGGGCCGGCGGGAAGCTTTGCATACACCCCGCCCAAACATCGGATGTCATCGCGGCCTTTCGGCCAAGCGCCGAGCAGCTCGGCTGGGCGCAGCGTGTCGTCGACGCGGCCCAGGATGGCGCGACGCGCCTTGTCGACGGCAAAATGATCGACGCTCCCATTATCGCCCAGGCCCGGGCGCTTCTCCTGCGGGGCCGTTCGCAATCCGGCAAAGCTGTCTGAACACGGCCGTGTCCGCGACACTTCCCGGCAAGATCAAAGACAAGGATGCGCTGCCGCTGGCCCAGGGCGTCTCATTCGACATCGATTGAGACCGCGGGGCTGATGATTTAGCCATAGTCGCACGACGTTGCGATGCGGCCTTCAAGGAAAGGTTGGGCGGGGTCGCCCGCCCAACATCGATCCGATCATCGCTGGGATCGCAAAGATCGGCTTTCCGGCCAGGTGTTGCTGTCAGGGTTCTATGACCACCTTGCCGTAGACCTGCCGGTCGTCCAGCAGTCGCATGGCCTCGCCGGCCTCCTCGAGGGAAAACCGCCGTGGGTGGAGCGCCGGCTTCAGCTTGCCGCCTTTGACAAGGTCGAGCAGCGCCAGCACGTCGTCGCGCGACCAGCCGTTCGAGCCGACAATGTTCAACTCGAAGGTCCAGATCAGGCGCAAATCCTCATGTGGATCGTAGCCGGCCGTGGCACCGCATGTCAGCAGCCGGCCGTCACGGCGCATGACGCGAAGCGACGGCACCCAGGTGTCGCCGCCGGTAAAGTTGACGACGACATCGATGCCGCCTTCGTCGCGTCCGAAGACCCGCGCCCGGCCGAACTGCCGCCGGCATTCCGCCACCCAGTCTCCCTGCGCATAATTGATGCCGACATCGGCACCCAACGCCTTCAGGCGATCGAGCTTTTCGTCACTCGACGCGCAAGCGATCACCGTCGCGCCGGCCTGTTTGGCAAGCTGTACGCAACACGTGCCGACGCCGCCGGACGCACCGAGGATCAGCACCTTCTCGCCCGGCTTGATCTTGCCCCGCGTCATCATCATGCGATAGGCGGTGCCATAGGCCACGGGCAGTGCGGCGGCGTCCGCGAAGCTTACGTCGTCGGCCAGCGGAATGATCATGTGGGCGGGAACCCGGACCAGTTCGGCGAGCCCGCCGTCGAAGGTCTCGCCGAGCAATCCGCCCTTGACGCGGTCGATCGGGTCGACAAGCACGCGCTGCCCCGCGCTCAGGCCCTGGACATTTTCGCCCACGGCCGCGATCTCGCCCGCGACATCGATGCCGAGGATGAGCGGCATGTTTATCTTGATGCCCGGCATGCCCTTGCGGGTGAAGACGTCATGATAGTTGAGCGTGCAGGCGCGCATCCTGACCACCACGTCGTCCGCGCCCGGTATCGGGTCGCTGTAGGACGGCTCATGGACCATCCGGTCGAGACCACCATGTTCATAGGTTACGACGGCACGCATGCTGATCTCCCTTGTATCGTTTCTTGTCTTGTCTCGAGTGGCGGCGAGCCAGCTGACTAGCCCAGTGTTCCAAAGCGCTCGATCATCATCCGCTGCACGACCTTGCGGTCGATCTTGCCCGGCCCATTGAGCGGCAGCTCTTCGGTGAAGACGATCTTGCGCGGATGGGCATAGGCAGGGCCGACCGAGAGGCAGAACTGCTTGAGTTCCTCCTCGGTGATATCGCGACCCTTGGCCTTGACCACCATCGCCACGGGCACTTCGCCCTTGATGCGGTGCGGGACCGGCACCACCGAGGCTTCGGCGACGGCGGGATTGCGCAGCAGCATGTTCTCGATCTCGAGCGGATAGACGTTCTCGCCGCCCGAATTGAACATGTCGTCGGTGCGGCCGCGGAAATAGAAGAAGCCGTCGCCGTCCTTGGAAAAGACATCGCCGGTGCTGAGCCAACCGTCCTTCAGCCTTTGCCTGTTGACCTCAGGCAGCTTCCAGTAGCCAGGCGTCACGCCCGGATTGCGCACCAGCAATTCGCCGTAGGACGGGTCTTCATTGCCGGCCGCGTCGACGAGCTTCACTTCGCCCTCCGGCCAGATCACGCCGCAGCTGCCATGGGGGACGGCGCGTCCATCGGTCGGCGTGCCGATCATCACCGGCCCGCCTTCGGTCAGGCCGTAGCTCTCCGAGGCCGCGACACCGAAGGCCGCTTCGACGGCGTCGAGCAGCTCCCTGGGCGTCGGCGCCGAGCCGATCTTCAGGCCCTTCAGCGCCGAGAAATCCAGCGTCTCGATCAGGTCGCGCTCCTGGAGGAGCAGCGTGAACACCGCCGGAACCGCGCCGGCATGGGTGCAGCGGTAGTCCGCCAGGGTCTGGAGGAAGCGGCGCGGCTCGAAATTCGGCAACAGCACCACCGAGGCGCCCCAGCTCAACATCGGCTTGATGGCGCCGGCCATGGCGTTCTTGTGGTAGAGCGGAACCGCCGCCAGCGCCCGATGCTCGGGCAGACCCGGCCAGTATTTCTGCAGGCAGCGGAGCCACCAGACCTGTCCGGCATGGGTGAGCACCACGCCCTTGGGCCGGCCGGTCGAACCCGACGTGTAGGGCTGGAAGGAGGGATGGTCGTCCGACAGCCGGGCTGGATCGAACCGCGGCTCGGTCGCCGCCAGCGCCGCCTCATAGTCCAGCCAGCCGGGTCGCGACGTCTCGAAGGCGATTTTCACCTTGCATCCGATCAGCTCCGCAAGCGGGGCGACGTGCGGATTCGCCGCTTCCTCGACGAGAGCGCCGACGCATTCGGCGTCCCGCATGATGTATTCGAGCGTGTCGGCGCCGAGCTTGGTGTTGAGAGGAACCGGAACGATGCCGGCGCGCATGGCGCCGAAGAAGGTTTCGACAAATTCGAAACGATTGCTGACCGACAGAGCCAGCCGGTCGCCGGGCTTCAGGCCGCTGTCGACCAGAAGGCCGGCTGCCCTGTCGAGCCGGTTCTCAAGTTCGCGATAAAGCACCTCGCGTGGCTGGTCGCGCGACAGGTCGATGATGGCGATGTTGTCGGGGTAAAGGCCGGCGGCATCGTGGTTCCAGTAGCCAAGATTGTTCCAGCGCGGATTGTCTGGCGTGATCGGCATGGCAGGCTCGCTTTCGAAAATCGTATGGTCTGGCGCGGTCAGGAGGCTGTGAGAACGACCTCACCCCGGGGTGATTGCAGGACGGCGAGGAATCCCGGTTGGGCAGCGAGCCGTACGGGCACGTCGATGCCCATTTCGCTATAGATCCGCGACAGCGCTTCGGCTTGCGGATGCAGCACGATGAACTCGCGCAGTGTACAGCCGACGGGCGTGCTCGCGGCGGGATGCGGCGATGCCTTCCAGTCGATGGCAAAGGGGATCATCTCGCCGAAAGTGGCATCCTCGATGTAGAGACAGGCCCAGTCGAGCCGCACGCCGTCCGGCCGCGTCCTGCCCATTTCGATCGGGCCCCTGGTGCGGATGCCCGCCCGGCTTGCCGCCGCCGCATAGGCGTCGAGGTTCTTGGTGCGCACGGCAAAGGTGGCAAGCCCGGGGTGGGCGAGGGCGGCAATGCTGCCGCCGCGATTGCCTTCGAGCGATTGCGCCGGATCGGGCGAAATGATTTCCAGATAGGTGGCGCCAAGCGAAAGCAGGCTGTTGCGCGTGCCGAAGCCGGGATGCGAGCCGCCCCGGGCCGGATCGACGCCGGTGAGCGTGCCGATAAGTGCCGACCCGGCATCGAGATCGGGTGCCGCCCACAGAATGTGATCGAGTTCGACGCTCATGTCGGTCCTTCCTGTCAGTCCTTGCGCGACAGCGTCAGATAGACGCCGCGCCCGCTGGCAACGAGCCTGTCTTGTTCATCGAACACCTTGGCTTCGGCGGTCGCCAGCGTACCGCCCAATTTGATGATGGTCGCACGGGCCACGAGGGCGCCGGGCAAAGCGGCGCGATGGTAGTCCACCCGCATATCGACGGTCGGCACGCCTCGGCCGATCTTCGCGGCGACCGCATAGTCGCCGGCAAGATCGATCAGCGCCGCCAGGATGCCGCCATGTGTGTAGCGAACCACCGGATCCGACACGAACTCCTCGCGCCACGGCAGCAGGATTTCCACGCCGTCCGCGGACATCGACTTGAGGGTCACCCCAAGCCATCGATGAAATGGCGCGTCGCGAACCATGCCATCCAACGCCTCGAAATCCACTGTGGCGTCAGCCATGAAATCCTCCCAGATAAAGATCAGCGACCTTCGGATCGCGGGCCAGGGCCGGCCCTTCGCCCTCATAGGCATTGCGGCCGAGGTCCAGCACATATCCGCGATGCGACATGGCCAGCGCCCGGGTGGCGTTCTGCTCGACCATCAGGATCGTGACGCCGGACTTGTTGATCGCCGACACCTGTTGGAACATCACGTCGACGAACCGGGGCGCAAGACCGGCTGTCGGCTCATCGAGCAACAGCACCTTCGGCTCCGGCATCAGCGCCCGCGCCATGGCCAGCATCTGCCGTTCGCCGCCCGACAGGCTTCCGGCCATCTGCCGACGCCGCTCGCGCAGCCTCGGAAAAAGCTCGTACATCAGCTCCAGCCGCTGTTTCAGCTGGAGATCGCGACGTGGCTTCAGGCCGATCTCGAGGTTCTCCTCGACAGGCATCGTCTCGAACACGTTTTCGCGCTGCGGGACATACCCCAGACCCTGGCGGACGATCATGCTCGGCGGTAGGCCGGCTATGTCCTTGTCGTCGAGCGCAATCGTCCCGCTCTTTGGCGCCACCAGGCCGACAAGCGCCTTGAGCAGCGTCGATTTGCCGGCGCCGTTGGGGCCGACGACGGTGACGATCTCGTGCTGGCGCACCGTGATGCTGACGCCGTTCAGAATATCAAGCTGAGGCACGTAGCCGGCAACGAGAGAGGCGATGGTGAGCACATTGGGCTTCATGCCGCCGCCTCCGGGGACGGACTGCCGAGATAGGCTTCGACGACACCGGGATCGGCGCGCACCTGCGCCGGCGTGCCGGCCGAGATGACACGGCCCTGAGCCATGACGACGACGCGGTCGGCGCGGCTCATCACGATGTCCATGTCGTGTTCGACGAACAGGAAAGTGGTGCCGCGCTGTTCCCGCAACGCGGCGATGTGGTCGAGAATGGCGCGGCCGAGCGTCGGATTGACTCCTGCCATGGGCTCGTCGAGCAGCACCATGGACGGCTCGGTCATGAGTGCCCGTGCGATTTCCAGAAGCTTGCGCTGGCCTCCCGAGAGCGCGCCGGCATAGTCCTGTGCCTTGTCGCGCAGACCAAATGTCTCGAGCAAGCCCGCGGCTCGTGCGCGCGAAGTGGCCTCGGCGGCCCTGGCGCGTCCTGGCCCGACAAGCAGCGAGATGAGGTGTTCGCCGGGCTGGCGCGGCGCGGCGAGCAGCATGTTGTCGATGACCGACATGCCGGCGAGGACCCGAGTCAACTGGAAGGTACGCACCATGCCGAGTTGCGCGATCCTGTGGGGCGCCATGCCGCCGATCGATCGTCCGGCGAAGCGGATGGCGCCGGAGTCCAGCCTGGCAAAGCCGCTCAGCAGATCGAACATCGTCGTCTTGCCGGCTCCATTGGGGCCGATCAGCGCCGTGATCGAGCCGCGCTCGACGCTGAAACTCGCGCCATCGACGGCGCGAAGGCCGTCGAAATCCTTGACCGCGTCGGCCACCTCCAGGATGGTTTCGGTGCTCATGGCCGCACCTTCATCTCGTTGACATTGCCGAGCAGGCCTTGCGGCCGCAGCCGGCTGATCAGGAGCAGAAACAGGCCGACGATGACGAAGCGCAGCGAGGCCTGCTGGCCGGCCGAGAGCGATGTCTCGATCAGCCTGGTGCCCTCCAGGAGTATCCAGAACAGCACGCTGCCGAGCGCCACGCCGCCATAGCTGGCGAAGCCGCCCAGCACCAGCAGCGCATAACCGAAGAAGGTGAATGTCGGATCGAAGACGGTCGGGTAGAGATAGGTGACGTTGAGCGCGACGAAGAAGCCGGCGACCGCGGCCAGCGCCGCCGCCAGGGCGAGCGACTGGAGCTTGTAGGCGAACACGTCCTTGCCAAGCGCGGCGGTGGCATCCTCGTCCTCGCGAATGCCGCGCAGCACACGGCCCCATGGCGTTGCCTGCAAGGCCCTGAGCATCAGAAGAAGCGCGATGAAGACCAGCCACACCACGATGAACAGCGGCAGTTGCGTGTAGCTGCCGAGCCCGATCGTGGCGAGCCATGGGAGCATCCAGTCCGACACGGCGCGCCATTCGGCGTCGAAGCCGAGAACACCCTGGTTGCCGCCTGAGAAAGCCGCGTTCTGCAAGGTGTATCTGACGATCTCGGCGAAGGCGATGGTGGCAATGGCGAAGTGGTCCGAACGCAGGCGCAGCGACGCGATGCCGACGAACAGGCCTGCCAGCACGGCCAGCACAATGCCCGCCGGCAGCGCCAGCCAAAGCGACCAGCCGCGGTCGACAACCAGGATGCCGACCGTATAGGCGCCAATCGCCATGAAGCCGGCCTGGCCGAAATTCAACAGGCCGGTGAAGCCCGCATTGAGCTGCAGGCCGAGGGTGAATATGCCGTATATGCCTGCAAGGACGCCGACATTGATCCAGAAATCGATGCTCATGAGCGGCGCTTTGCCCGACCGAATATGCCTTGCGGCATGAACATCAACATCAGGATGAGCAGTGCGAAGCCCACCGCGGGTTTCCATCGCGCGTTGAACAGCAAGGTAGACCATTCCTGCGAGAGGCCGATCACCAGCCCGCCGACAAGTGCGCCGTAAGGGTTGCCGACGCCGCCCAGGACGGTGGCGGCGAACAGGCTGAGCAGCAGCGTTATGCCGAAGTTCGGATTGAAGCTGCCGATGGCGGTTGCGTAAAGAATGCCCGACAGCGCCGCCAGGAAACCGGCGGCGATCCAGGTGACGTTAATGATGTGCTGCGTGTCGATGCCGGACACCTCCGCCAGGGCGCGATTGTCGGCGAAGGCCCGCATCTCCTTTCCGATGCTGGTGAAGCGCAGCGCCAGTCCGACGATTATCATCGCCGTGAGGCCGACGACCAAGGCCAGCGCCTGCAACGTGCCGAGCCGAAGCGGCCCGATGGCGATCGAGGAGACGACATTGGCGCCAAGTGTCCTGACCTGGCTGCCGGCGAAAAATTGCACGGAAAAACGCAGCACCAGGCCAAGCCCGATGGCCGACAGGAAAAGCTGCAGGCTGCCGGCCTTCGCCTGGCGCAGCGGTTGCCAGATGATCTTCTCGGTGAGGAGCGCCAACGCCGCCGTCGCTATCATCGCCGCCAGCATGGCCAGCGGCAAGGGCAGACCGAGCCAGGCGAACAGGATCGTGAAATAGGCGCCGGTGACCAGCAGGTCGCCATGCGCGAAGTTGACCAGCTTGAGCACGCCGAGCACGAGCGTCAGGCCGATCGCGCCAAGGCCGGTGTAGCTCCCGGCGACGAAACCGTTGATCGTGGCCTGCAATGCCGGCACCGGCCCGAAGGCGACAGCCAGCGCGCACAACAAAACGACCAGCACGGCCAGCAGCAGGGCTGGCCGTGGCAGAGCCGAAAGAGGGGATGAAAGGGCGGAAGCCTTGGCTTGCGCCCTTTCGGTTTGGGCAGTGGTAATCACGAAGGCTACTTCACATCCACCTGTTCGATCTTGACCTGCTTGCCGCCCTGATACTGGAAGACGTCGTACAGGCTGGACGATGGATCACCATTGTCCTTGAAGCGGAAAGCGCCGGAAACGCCGACATAGTCGATCGGCTTGCCGGAGGCGGCGGTCTTCACCGCATCGGCCAGGGTTTCGATGGTGAACTGCGGCGCACCGTCCTTGGTCACCGAGCGAATCTTGTCGCGAATGGCGCCGGGCTCGGTCGAGCCGGCCTCAACCGCGGACAGGAAGCACAGGATGGCGGCGTCGAAACTGTTGGCGGTATAAGAGGCATTGGCGACGCCGCCGGCTTCGTCCCAAAGTTTGTTGAATGCCTTGAACGCGTCGGTTCCGGTCGGTGATCCGCCGGCAACGCCATAGGCGCCTTCGAGCGCCTCAGGCGGGATATTGTCGGGAACCTTGGCAAAGGACAGCGCGTCGGCAACGAAGACCTTTTTCGCGTCGAACTTCCCGGTTCGCACCAGCGCGGCACCGAGCTTGGCATAGGTTTCCGGATAGTCGATCACGACATAGGCGTCCGGATTGCCGGCCACGGCCTGACCGGCCTCGGAATCGAAGCTTTCCTGCTGCGGGTCGAAGGAAATCGTGGTCGATATGGTGCCGCCCTCAGCCTGCCAATCCTGCGTGAAGCTCTTTGACAGCGCATCGCCATAGGGTTCGTTGCGGAAGATGATCGCGACGGCCTTGCCTTTGCCGACATGATTTTCGATGGCCTTGACCAGTGCCTTCGACTGCAGATCGTCGGCCGGCACGGGGCGGTAGATCGTGCCATCGTCCTTGACCGTGCGCAACCGCGTGCTCGACGCAAGCGGCCATAGCGTGATCTTGCGCTGCATGGTGATACCGTTGAGCACGGAGATGGATTCCGGTGTTGTCGATGGGCCCATGATGCAAGAGGCGCCCTTGTCGACCAGCGTACGCGTCGCCGAAAGGGCGGCCTGAGGATCGCCCTGCGAATCCGCGGAGACGATGCTGACGGTGATCGCCGCGCCGGCGTCCTTGGCCGCCTGGTTGGCGACCTTGGCCGACAGGTTGATCGCCTTTTCGGCCGGCGGCCCGAGTTCCGAAAGGGGACCCGTCGATTCGAGCAATGCTCCGATCTTCAGATCAAGCGGTTCTGCATAGGCCCCCGGTGCCGAAGCCAGGATCGCGAGCGCTGAAACTGCCGCCCAAGCCGCGAGCCGTCCGATTTTGCACGACATTTCCATCTCCATGACATTTGAAAACAAGCGATTGACAGGCACTACTGATCGTTCAGTAATGAAGCGTATCAAAGGCTTTTGAGTCAAGCGATTGGAATTCCCTTTTTTTGCAATATGAAGGACGTTTGTTGCGCGGCGGCGGCGAGGGAGGAACATGGGAAAGCTCGAAATGTCTTCGGCATGGTCGTCAGCGGTGACGATCACCTCCGCCGCGCCGGACAGTGTGGTCGGGCGCCTGACGGTCCCAGGCGCCCGTTCGGCGGGCTCGCCGCTGGGTCTGCTGACGGATTTCGCGGGCCAGCTCGCGTCCGCTGGCGCCGCCTCGGCACTTGGCCCGACGCGCAAGGCGCAAGAGATCGAATGCCGGACAAGTCTGTTTTCCCACCATGTCGAAGGCCGGTTGAAAGGCGAGGCGACCTTGCTCTTCAGCGATGGCTCGACAATGAACTGGCAGATCCTGGTCCATGACGAAGAAGGCAAGACGGTTTGCGCCGTCAGCATGACCCATCTGGTCGTGCAGGCCGAGCCGACAGGCATCGGCGAGCCGGCCGGACCCTTGTCGAATTCCGGCGAGCCTGTGTCCGATGACGCGTCGTCCCCCGACGAAGCGATGAGCCCGGCCGACAAAAGACGCGCCCAGATCGCCGCCGCCGCCGCCGCCGTCATTGCCCGCAAGGGCTTTGGCAATGCCACCATGCGCGAAATCGCGGACACGGCTGGCATGCATGTGCCGACGATGTACCAATATGTCGCCAGCAAGGATGAAATGCTCGAACTGGTCTATATCTGGACCATGGCGCGGGTGCGCACCGACGTGGACCTTGCCACCGTCAATTGCAGCACGGCCACCGAAAAGCTTCGCGCCACCATCACGGCGATCATAGACAAGGGCGACCGCTTCGGCAGGGATGTCGGCGTGCTCAACCGCGAACTCAAGTCCCTGTCACCGGCCGCCAGGATTCGCGTCCTGGCGGAATATCGCAAGCTGCTGCTGCAGATCGCGCAACTCGTCAGCGACGGAATAGCGGCGGGAGAGTTCCGTGCTGTCGAACCCGAGATCGCCGCCAATTTTGTCGATGCGGTCTGCGATATCTGGGCATTGCGACCCTTCGCGGTCAGACAGTTCGGCCAGGCGGCATTTCACGACGAGGTCGCGGAACTCATTTTGCGCGGATTGAGGAACTGACGTTTCGAAGGATCTCGTCTCGATGATCCTGAGCCTCCTGCATGGCCCACGGCGGGAGATGTCAGGTCAGTGGTATCGTGCGGACCAGCGAAGCCACTATAAGCTTGCCCCGTAATCGCAGATGGATCATGCGGCCGACGCAAGGAAGTCCGTCAGGCGCGCACTATGCCAGCCGGCCTAAAAGGGTGACCGGCCGTCGGTCCATTGTGCATCATCCGGGCCTCTTGAGCGCCAGCAAACAGAAAACAAATCCCTGATCCCGCCTGCCGGCGACCGTTCATTTCCTTTCGTTGTACAATAATGTCTATAAAAATAATCAACATTAGCACCCAGCGCTATGGTTCTCGAGGCCGTGCGCGGGTGGCTACGCAACGAACAAGACAAGAAGCTCACCGCAAGCTCTCAACCGGTCTCGCAGGCAATCGTGACGCAATCCCATCCATCTCTCAGCATACCCGGCCGTCTGATCGATGTCGGCTGGCTAGCCACGCGCCTTGGCACGCCTGGTCTGGTGGTGCTTGACGCAACCGTACCCTATGGACCTGGGGGGCCTGACGGCGCGCTTGGGCGCAGCCGCTGGCAGGAGGCGCATATTCCCGGGTCGCGTTACGCGGACCTGCAGCGATCGCTTTCGGACGCCGCCGCGCCGTTCTCCTTCGCCTTTCCGCCTGCCGAAAAGCTCGCGGCTTCGTTGCAGGCGCTCGGCGTCCATGACGGAGCGGCGGTGGTCATCTACGACGACTTCCTCAACATGTGGGCGACGCGCATCTGGTGGATGTTGCGCGCCATCGGCTTCACCAATGCCGCGGTGCTCGATGGCGGCTGGAAGGCGTGGGTCGCGGCGGGGAAGCCGACCGAGTCTGGCGCGGGCACGGCGGCGCCCGCGGGCAAGCCGCTGTCGGTGCGTCCGCTTCCATCCTTCACGGACATCGCGACGGTACAGGCGCATGTCGCCGGTCAGCGTCAGGGCGAAGCACTGGTCTGCGCACTCCCGGAAAGCTATTT
The DNA here is from genome assembly GCF_016756515.1 of Mesorhizobium sp. 113-3-9. Classification (NCBI taxonomy): domain Bacteria; kingdom Pseudomonadati; phylum Pseudomonadota; class Alphaproteobacteria; order Hyphomicrobiales; family Phyllobacteriaceae; genus Mesorhizobium; species Mesorhizobium sp. 113-3-9. Next base: position 3,039,377 of record NZ_AP023246.1, read on the forward strand.
CGCCGGCGCCGAAAAGGTCGCGGGCCGAGGCGGTCACATACCGGGCAGCATCAACATTCCCGCCGCGTCGCTGCTGGATGCCGAGGGCAGGTTCCTGGCGCCCGACCAACTGCGAACCCGCCTTGCTCCTGTCGACGGGGCATCTTCAGTCACCCTCTATTGCGGCGGCGGCATTTCGGCGACCGTCGTTGCCTTCGCGCTCGGGCTGACCGGTCGTGAGGACGTCAAGGTCTACGATGGTTCGCTGGAGGAGTGGAATGCCGATCCCTCGCGGCCGCTGGCGACCACGGGCTGACGGCCATGCAAAAGCTGATCCGCCTCAACGGCTTCAAACAGTCGACCGTCAGCCATGCGGCAGTGGGCGCATGGCGGCATCCCGACAACCAGTCGCACCGTTATCGCGAGCTCGATTACTGGATCGAGACAGCCAGGACCCTGGAAGAGGGGCTGTTCGACGGCCTGTTCGTGGCCGACGTGCTCGGCGTGCTCGATACGCATGGCGGCAGCATGGCCGGCACACTCAAGCAGGGGGTGCAGACACCTTCCACCGATCCGCTGCTTGTCGTCTCCGCCATGGCCGCCGCGACCAGGCATCTGGGCTTCGCCATCACCGTCTCGACGACCTACGAACAGCCCTATGCGCTCGCCCGCAAGCTGACGACGCTCGATCACCTGACCGGCGGCCGCATTGGCTGGAACATTGTCACTTCGGCGCTGGAAAGTGCTGCCCGCAATCTCGGCCATGACACGCAGGTGCCGCATGACGAGCGCTATGCGATCGCCGACGAGTTCCTGGAGGTCGTCTACAAGCTTTGGGAAGGCAGTTGGGAGGATGACGCGGTCGTCATGGACAGGGCCGCGGGCATTTTCGCCGATCCGGCCAAGGTCCATCCGATCTGTCACAAGGGGCGCTACTTCAGCGTGCCGGACGCTTTCGTTGCCGAGCCGTCGCCGCAGCGCACGCCGGTGCTTTTCCAGGCCGGTGTGTCGGGAGTGGGCCGCGAGTTCGCCGCCCGCCACGCCGAGGGTGTCTTCATCGCGGTTCACCGCCCCGACCTCGCGCGCAAGATCGTCGACGATGTCCGTGCCCGCGCCGAACGGCTGGGGCGCGATCCGCAAAGCCTGAAATTCTTCGCCATGGCGACGGTCGTGACCGGCGCCGACGATGCGGCGGCGCAGGCGACGCATGAAGCCTATCGCGAGGTGATCAGCACGGAAGGGCATCTGGCGCGGCTGAGCGCCATTCTTCAGCTCGACCTTTCCAGGCTCGATCCCGACGCGCCCCTCGAATATGTCGAGACGCAAGGCATCCGCAGCGTGCTGGAGATCTATACCAGGCTTGATCCGACCCGCCGCTGGACGCCGCGCGCGATCGGCGAGTTCCTGGGCATTGCCGGCGGCGGTGCCGAGATTGTCGGTGGCCCGGTTCGAGCCGCCGACCAACTCGAAAGCTGGTTCGACGAGGCCGGCATCGACGGCTTCAACATCACCGATCCGATGCCGCTTCGCAGCTATCGCGATTTCAACGCCTTTGTCTTGCCGGAACTTCGCCGGCGAGGGCGTGTGCGTGAGCACTATGACGGCACGACCTATCGCGAGAGCTTCTACGGCGCCGGGCACAAACGGGTGCCCGACGACCACCCGGCAAGCGCCTATCGGGATCTTGCCGCATCCCCCAATCACCTCTGGAGAACGGCATGACCGACATCGTTCAACCCAACCGCCTGTCCGGCGCCACTCCCATATTCGAAGGCGAGGTCGGCGCGAATTTCTCCCTGGTTCCCGCGTCCGACCGCTTCGTGCCGATCATACTGGACGCGGTCGCCGGGCTGAGCGAAATCGAGGGGCTGACGGTCTCCACCGACAGCATATCAAGCCATCTCGCCGGCACGCCCGACATCGTGTTCGGTGCGCTGACGACGACGTTCGTGCGTGCCGCCGCAAGCGGTGCGCATGTCGTCCAGACGTTGCTGGCCTCGCGCGGCTGCCCCGGCTGGGAGGGGACATTCGTGCCGGTTTCCAGCGCCGAGGCAAGCACCGGCGCGGTATCCGCCGCCGTGGCCCGGTTCGGAAATCCCGCCGCTTCGGGAATACAGGTTGCCGCGCAGTTCGCGTTGCTGCCTCTCGCCGCATCGGACTACATCGAGACGATCGCCCAGACACTCGTCTTTCTCAAAGCCGTCGGTCTGCGGACCACCTCCAAGGATTTCGGCACGCGTGTCGACGGCGACGCAGCGCATGTGCTGGCGGCGTTCTCGACCATACTGACGCATTTTGGCAATCCGGCCGGACACGTCGTGCTGCAGGCGACGCTGGTCGCCAACAGCCCCTCCGGGGAAGCCTTCAAGTGACCACGGCAAAGCTGGCGCGACGACCGGACGAAGCCTACGAGCTGCCCGCGGGGCGACCGGCCCACGGGCAGGACGCGCGCAAGGTCGTCACGCCCGTCGGTTCAGCGCCTGTCGCGACGGTCGTCGCGCAGCCGAGCGACCTTGGAAAACGCCTCGGCAACGCGATCGGCGCGGCCTGGCCGGCAACGCTCCTCGTCGCGGCGATCATCCTCTCCTGGGAACTCTATGCCCGCTATTCCGGCATCAAGGCGACGACGCTGCCGGCGCCGTCACGCGTCGTGGAGCAGATCGTCGTCAACCGCCAGTCGCTTATCGACAACGCGCTTCCCACGATCGCCGCGACCTTGAGCGGCTTTGCGCTTTCGGTGGCATCCGCCTTCCTGTCTTCCGTCCTGGTCGACTTCGTGCGGCCGCTGCGCCGCGCGCTGTTTCCGGTCTTCATCATCAGCCAGACCTTGCCGCTGGTGGCGATCGCGCCGCTGGTCGTGTTGTGGTTCGGCTTCGGCCTGCTGCCGAAGATATTGCTGGTGGCCCTCGTCACCTTCTTCCCCATGATGGTGGCGCTGGTCCAGGGGTATGACTCGACCGACAAGGACATGGAGTGGCTGCTGCGCTCCATGGGAGCCACGCGCCTCCAGGTCTTCCTCAAGGCGCGTCTGCCTTCGGCCATTCCCTTCTTCTTCACCGGCCTGCGCATTTCGATCACCTATGCCGTGGTGGGCGCGATCTTCGCCGAATATTCCGGGGCGGCGAAGGGGCTTGGCATCTACATGCTCAGCGCCAAGAACAATTTTCGGCCCGACCTCGTACTGGCGGCCGTGTTCTGCAGCGCTCTCGTGACGCTCGTGCTCTTCGGCTGCACCGTCTTGATCGAGCGCCTGTCCATGCCCTGGGAGCAGGCGCGCAAGGACGGTGGCAAATGACCGCGTCCAGGCTCTCGCTGCGCCATGTCGCAAAACGCTTCGGCGCGCTCGATGTGTTGGGCGACATCAATCTCGATGTCGCCGCCGGCGAATTCGTGTCCATCCTCGGTCCGTCCGGGGCGGGTAAGTCGACCCTGTTCCAGATCCTGACCGGCGCCACCATGCCGGGGGCGGGCAGCATCGCCTTCGACGGGAGCGAATTGACGGATCCCGCAGGCAAGTTCGCCTTCATGCCGCAACGCGACGCCCTGATGCCGTGGCGGCGCGTGCTCGACAATGCCGTGCTCGGCCTTGAAGTTCAGGGCGTGCCGCGCCGCGAGGCACGCCGGCGCGTCGCTCCGCTGTTCGAGCAGTTCGGGCTGGCCGGCTTCGAGCAGCATTATCCCAGCCAGCTGTCAGGCGGCATGCGCCAGCGGGTCGCGCTGTTGCGGACCGTTGTCCAGGACCGGCAGATGCTGCTGCTCGACGAGCCGTTCGGCGCGCTGGATGCGCTGACGCGCACCTCCATGCAGCAGTGGCTCGAGCGCATGTGGGAACGCCATCGCTGGACCGCGCTGCTCATCACCCACGATGTGCGGGAGGCGGTTTTTCTGTCCGACAGGATCTATGTGCTCTCGGCACGCCCCGCCCGTGTGGTCCGCGAGATCGCCGTGCCGCTCGGCCGTCCGCGCACCGTGCATGATCTTTCCGCCCCCGAAGCGACAAGGATCGAAGCCGAGCTTCTCGATGCGCTGCTCGGCAGCGCTTCGTCCGAACTTGCCTGATATCGAACCAAAGGAGACTGAATTGATCGACCTCGACCGCCGCAAGGCAATCAAGCTCGCCGCCAGCATGTTGGCCGGCGCGATGATCTTCGCATCCCCCGTCTATGCGCAGGAGGCGAAGAAGGTGACCGTTGCCCTCGACTGGACACCGAACACCAACCACATCGGCCTCTACGTGGCGCGCGAAAAGGGTTTCTACAAGGAGGCCGGTCTCGACGTCGAGATCCTGCCTTATTCCGACACCGCCGCCGGCACCCTGGTCAGCAATCACCAGGCCGATTTCGGCGTCGCCGGCGTGGGCTTCTACACCCAGCACGCGGCCGGCGCCGACCTCAAGGCGGTTTACGCTGTTGTCCAGCATGAGACCGGGCGCGTCGTCTTCAACGCCGACCGCGCGGACATCAAGTCGCCCAGGGACCTGGACGGCAAGACCTATGGCGGATTCGGCAGCGCCTGGGAGAATGCGCTGATAGGCAGCATCATCAAAGCCGACGGCGGCAAGGGCGACATCAAGACCGTCACGCTGGGAACGTCGGCCTATGAGGCTCTCGCCAACGGCTCGGTGGATTTCACGCTCGAGGTCGTGACATGGGAAGGCGTTCAGGCCGAGCTGCTCGGACAGAAGCTGACGACTTTCAAATACAGCGACTATGGGGTTCCCGAGCAGCATACCACGCTTCTGGTTTCGAGCGATGCCTACCTCAAGCAATCGCCGGACGCGGCCAAGGCCTTTCTCGCCGCAACGCAGAAGGGGTACGCCTATGCCGTTGATCACCCAGATGAAGCCGCCGACCTTCTGATCGCCGCCAATCCGGACGCCCTCACCAACAAGGACCTTGTCCATGCCTCGGTGAAGTCGCTGGTGGAGGGACATTATCTGCGCGGCGAGAACGGTGCGGTCGGCACCATCGATCCGGCCAAGAACGCCGCCATCGGCGACTATCTCTTCGCCAACGGCATCCTCAAGGACGGCAATGGCGCGGCGCTGACTGAAAAGCCTGATTTCGCGGGCTACATCTCCAACGACTACCTGCCGAAGAACTGACGACACATGTCCGCCATACCGCGCTTCCTTCGGCTGAACGCCGTCGTCTACGGCCTCGGAAACCACGAGGCCGCCTGGCGCATGTCGGAAAGCGATCCCTTCGCGACCACATCCTTGGCGCATTGGGTAAGGCTGGCGCAACTGGCGGAAGCGGCCGGCTTCGAATCCCTGTTTCTCGGCGACGTGCTGGCCCTTCTGCAAGGCGCCGAGAAACACCTCTCCGACACGATGGATCCACTCGTCATCCTGTCGGCCCTTGCCGCCGTGACCAGCCGCATCGGCCTGATCGGCACGCTCTCGACCTCGTTCGAGCCGGCGTTCCACATAGCGCGCCGCTTCGCCTCTCTCGATCATATCACCGGCGGACGCGCGGGCTGGAACATCGTCACCTCATCCAATCGCCTCGAGGCGAGCAATTTCGGCACCGACCGACTGCCGGACCATGCCGAACGCTATGCAAAGGCAAGGGATGTCGTCGATGCCGCCATGGCCCTGTGGGACAGCTGGGATGCCGACGCCCGCATCGGAGACAAGCAGGCGGGGCTCTATTTCGATCCCGCCAAGGTTCGTGCCATCAATCACAGCGGACCCTTCGTGCGCACGGCCGGGCCGCTCAACACGCCGCGCAGCCCGCAAGGGCGGCCGCTCCTGGTCCAGGCAGGTTCGTCCGAGGACGGCCGGGACCTGGCGGCTTCGCGTGCCGACCTGGTCTTCACCGCGCAGCTTTCCCTCGACGATGCCCGGGCTTTCTATCGGGATATCAAGACACGCGCCGAACGTGCGGGCCGCGATCCCGACACCGTCCTGGTCATGCCCGGCATCATGCCGGTGGTTGCCGAGACGCGCGCCGCCGCGCAGGCCCGCCTCGACGCCATCGACGGCGTCATCGTGCGCGAGCACGCGCTTGAACAGCTTTCGGAGTATCTGCAGACCGATGCCCGGAGCTTCGGCCTCGATGCACCGCTGCCGGCAAGCGTCGGTGATGAAGGCCGCTCGCAGGCCAACAAGAGCCGCTTCGCCCTCATCGTCACGCTGGCGCGCCGGGAAGGATTGACGGTACGCCAACTCCTCCAGCGCGTGGGCGGCGGGCGAGGGCATTTCCTGCAGGCGGGGACAGCGGCCGAGATTGCCGACACGATGCAGGAATGGTTCGAGACTGGCGCGGCTGACGGCTTCAGCGTGATGTGTCCGGTACTGCCCGCGGATCTGGAAACGTTCAGCGCCGGTGTCGTCCCGGAGCTCAGGCGACGCGGGCTTCTGGGAACCTACGCGCCAGGATCCACCTTGCGCCAGCGCATCGGACTGCCAAGCGAGTTCGATCGGCGTGGCCATCGAGACGCGCACGAGGCGAAAGGAACCGCCTGACCGAGCCGTCGTCCACAAAGGGGCGGACCAGGCTTTTGCACGATATGGGCTGCGCCTATTTCGCCTCGGGCAGTTCCAGCACCGGTTCGGTCTCGTCCATCATCTGCTTGACGGCATCCGCCGACCTGCGCATCCCCGCTTCGTCGATGGCCCAGCCGGCGAAGCGTTCCAGCAGGGTGGCGAACGTCACCAGTTCCTGCTCGTCCCATTGCGCCAGTGCACCGGCGAAGATCCGCAATTTGGTCTGGCGCACCGCCGTCACCAGGCGCTCGCTCTTGGCGGTGAGTTTCAGGCAAATGCGCCGGGCATCGAGTTGCGATGCGACGCGGAAGGCGTAACCGCGTTCGACGAGATCGGCGGAGATGCGGCTGGCGCGGGAGGGGTCGATCCCCATGCGTTCGGCGATGATGCCGACCGTCACCTCGTCCTGCGGCGTGTCGCCGACGATCGCACTGAGCGCTATGATCGCATCGAGATGGCTCACTTCCAGCGATGGATCGATGCGCTCCAGGATCAAACGACCGAATTCCCGGCGCTGCACCGAGCGGCGCACCTTGTTCATCACCGCATCGATGGCGGCGACGGCCTCGGCCGCCGCTTCCGACAGGCCACTGCCGCGCGCCAGATCCGCCAGATCCTGATCGCCATGCGTCTGGCACGGTGTGGAAAATCGGTCAGGCTTGCCCGGCCCGGTATCGTTGCTGCTCATATCACAGCGCGCTAACAAAAATACATGTCGGTGTCAATTACATGCTGACAGCATATATCTGATATTGACATATATCTGCCGTGGGCACATAAACCGCGCCCAGCCTGCGGAGATACCGATGACACTCGACTCGACCCTTCCGGATGCGGCGCCCGTAGAGGAGGCCAGGCCCGACCTTGCGACGCTGATCGTCTATTTCGGTGCGCTGATCGCCATGTTCATGGCCACCATCGACATGCAGATCGTGGTCACCGCCTTGCCCACCATCGCCGGAGAACTGGGCAATTTGCATCTGTTCGGCTGGGTCGGCGCCGCCTACCTGCTGTCGACGGCCGCGGTCGCGCCCTTCTACGGCAAGCTCGGCGACATGTATGGCCGCAAGAACGTCGTGTTGACGGCGATCACCTTGTTCCTGCTGGGTTCGCTGGTCTGCGGCATGGCATGGTCGATGGAGAGCCTGATCGCCGCGCGCGTCCTGCAGGGCCTCGGCGGCGGCGGCTTGATGGTTTCGGCTTTCGCCATGATCGGCGAATTGTTCGGGCCGCGCGACCGCGCCAAGTATCAAGGCTACAGTTCGGCGGTGTTCGCCCTGTCCTCGGTCCTCGGTCCGTTGGCCGGCGGCTATATCACCAGCCTGTTCGGCTGGCGCTGGGTGTTCCTGGTCAATCTGCCGATCGGCATCGTCGTGCTGGCGGTGCTGGCGTTCGCCATGCGCAGCCGGTTCAACGAGAAGAGGCACCGCATCGACTATCTGGGCGGCTTGCTGCTGGCCGTTGGCACCACGGCAATCGTCTATTGGGGCTACCATGTCCTCGACCCCGCCGGCCCGGATCTGCTTACCTTCGTGCTGCCGGTGCTCGCGCTGGCGGCAATCGCTTCGTTCATCATGGTCGAGCGGCGGGCCGAGGAGCCGATCGTGCCCTTGCGGCTGTTCGGCATCTCGACGGTGCGCATCGTCTCGGGCGTGTCGGTGGTCGCCGGATCGGTGACGCTCGGCATGTTCTTCTATTTCGCGCTCTACATGCAGACGCTGACCGGACTGAGCCCGGCCGAAGTCGGCTTCCTGTTCCTGCCGGCTTCCCTGACCTCGATGGTCATCTCGATCGTGGCCGGACGAGTGATTGCCGCGACCGGCCGCTACAAATGGATGCCGGTGGTGGCGATGGGTATTGGCGGGCTGCTGATGATAGGTTTTGTCTTCATCAATTCACACACGCCGATCTGGGTTCTGGCGGTGATGATGGGCCTGTTCGGCATCAGCATGGGCCTGCAGTTCCAGGTGCTGATCGTGGCCATCCAGGCCGCGGCGCCGCTGCAGGATATCGGCGCGGTGACGTCGCTGATCACCCAGGCGCGCACGATCGGGGCGTCCTTGGGACTGGCGCTGAACGGCGCGGTGATGACCTGGGCCCTGAACCGGCAGACTTCGGAGCTTCCGGCCGATGCCGCCGCGCTGTTGCCGGACGGCCTGACCGGGCTGACCCCGCATCTGGCCTCAAGCCTGCCGGCCGCGATCCGCGATGTGGTGCTCGGCCACTATTCGAGTGGCTTCAACGTGATGTTCCTCTGGGTGGCGGCGCTCTACTTCGTCGCCATGGCCCTTACGCTTCTGCTCGAGGATGTCCAGATCCCGAAGCGGGGCTGAGCCCGAGCATCGGCAAGTGGGGTCGAGCCTGCCACTGAACCTGGCAGGTGGTTCTCGGCGCGCGGTGGGTATCAATCGGTTCGATCGGAATTGCGCGCGGCTGTTGTCGGGCGCCGGCGTTGAACGGAAATCTAGATCTCGCCGTGGAGCGGGATCTCCCCTGACAGCCATTGCACGAACAGCGTCGCCGACCGCGAGAGGCGGCGGTGCTGATTGGGAACCACATGCAAGGCAACCGGCAGGATTTCGCCCGCGCCGAATGGCGCCACCAGCCGCCCCGAGGCCAGATAGGCCGCCGCATAGGTCGACATGACCGCGGTGATGCCGCCCGCGCATGCCGCAACCTCCAATGCCGCCGCCGCATTGTCGGCCTTGATCGGCGCCTTGTGCGGCGCGATGACGATGTTCTCCTTCTTCGCCCAGAGATCCAGCAACTGCATCCTGCCTTGCACGTGGATGAGCCGGGCGGCGTTGAACCAATCGGCACTGGGCCTCGCTCCAGCCTGGCGGCCGGTCTCGGGGTCGCAGAGAAGCACCAGCCGCTCTCTCCCCAGCCGCACGGCGCCCGATGCCGGCTGCAGCGGATCGAGTGCCAGAATGCTCAGATCCGCCAGTTCCACGTTGGGGTCGGTCCAGATCGTGCTGTTCAGCCGGACTTCGATCCTCGGATGGGCGGCCGAAAAACCAACCAGATGCCGTGCGAGCCACAGCGTGACGAAGCTGAGCGGGGCTGAAACCGTCACGCTGGTCTGCGCCTGCGCGCCGAGCAGCCCCTCGGTCGCCGCCTCGGCCCGATCCAGCGCCTCGGCTATTCCCGGCAGATAGGCGGTGCCGACCTCGGTCAGTTCCAAGCCATTGCTGCGCCGATGGAAGAGCGGCCTGGCGAAGAACTGCTCCAGCGCCCGGACCCGTTGGCTGATTGCACCCTGGGTGCAATTCAACTCCTCGGCGGCCTTGGTGAAGCTTAGATGCCGGGCCGCCGCTTCAAAGGCCTCAAGATAGGTGAGATGCGGAAGATTTCGCATGCCGAGACCCATTTTCAGTTCTTTATCCATTACGAAAACGAGGTCACTGGGTAAAGAACGATTTCTTGCGCCAAGCCGGCCTGGCGGGTTCTCTAAGGCCAATTCCAGCCGCCGAGCCGCAGGACACCATGCCCTTCTCTCTGCTGAAATACGGCTTGCGCGCCAGGCACGTGTCCTTTCGCGACATCCCCCCGACGCCCGACCTGAAACGATCCTACGACGTGGTGATCATCGGCGGCGGCGGTCACGGCCTCGCGGCGGCTTACTACCTGTCCAATGTGCATGGCATCCGCAATGTCGCCGTGCTGGAAAAGGGCTATCTCGCCGGCGGCAATACGGCGCGCAACACCACCACGATCCGCTCGAACTACATGACCGAGGAATCGGTCCGCTTCTACAAGGAAGGTGTCGAACTGTTCGAGACGATGTCGCGGGATCTTGGCTTCAACGTCATGTTTTCGCAGCGGGGGCAGCTGACGCTCGCGCATTCCGAGGCGACGCTGCGCAGCTTCCACCTGCGTGCCGAGATGGGCAAGCATATGGGCACAAGGATCGAAGTGGTCGATGTCCGGACGGTGAAGGAGCTTTGCCCGCATCTCAACCTCGATTTCGGCGGTCAGCACGAGGTGATGGGCGGGCTCTGGCATGCCGACGGCGGCACGGCCCGCCATGACGCCGTGGCGTGGGGCTATGCCAAGCATGCCGGCGCGCGCGGCGTGGAGATCCACCAGCGCACCGAGGTGACCGGCATCGAGCGCGCGGGCGACCGGGTCACCCACATCAGGACGAACCGTGGCACGATCGCCGCGGGCCAGGTGCTGCAGGCCGTCGGCGGGCTCAACGGCCAGGTCGCCGCCATGGCGGGCATCCGGCTGCCGATACGCTGCTTCCCGCTGCAGGCGATGGTGACGCAGCCGCTGAAGCCATTCCTCGACATACTCGTCTCCTCAGCCAATCTGCACACCTATCTGGTGCAGTCCTCGCGTGGCGAGGTCGTCATCGGCGGCGGCTCCGATCCCTACCAGCTGGCTTCGACGCGCTCGACGCTGGACCAGAAGGAACACCTCGCCGAAGGCGCGCTGCACCTCTTCCCCTTCCTGCACAAGGTCAAGCTCTTGCGGCAATGGGCCGGGATCACCGACATGACGCCGGATTACAGCCCGATCATGGGCGCCTCGCCGTTGCGGAACTATTGGCTCGACTGCGGCTGGGGCACCTGGGGCTTCAAGGCGACGCCGGTGGCCGGCAAGCGCATGGCCGAGACCATCGCCACCGGGCGCGTGCCCGATGTCCTGAAACCGTTCGACCTGCGCCGGTTCGACAGCTTCGCGCTGCTGAACGAAATGGGCGCCACGGCCGCCAGCCACTGACGAGTATTCCGATGAAGCTCTTGACCTGCCCGGTGAACGGCCCGCGCAACATCACCGAATTTCAGTATCTCGGACCGGTCCGCGAGGCCAGCGCCGACCAGCCGGAGCAACTGATCGAAGCCCTGTTCTATGCCGAGAACCCGCTCGGCGTGATGCGGGAGTGGTGGCGGCACACCCCGTCCAACACCGTGCTGATCGCCGAACGCCACACTGTCAGCGACCAGATACTCGCCACCTATCTTCCCAATCGAAAGCCTGCCTGACATGACCGAACGGCTGCCGCTTCCCTGGGGATCGCGCCTCGACCGCACCCAAAAAATCCGTTTCGCCTTCGATGGCCGGCCGCTCGAAGGTTTCGCCGGCGACTGCATTGCCTCCGCCATGGCCGGCAGCGGCCGCTGGATCCTGTCGCGCTCCTTCAAGTATCACCGTGCGCGCGGCATCCTCACCATGGCGGGGCAGGACGCCAACACGCTGGTGCAACTGCCTGACGAGCCGAATGTGCGGGCTGATCTGCGCCCGATCGCCGAAGGGCTGAAGATCACTGCCCAGAACGTCAATGGAACCGCCGAACGCGACCGGGGCGCGGTGCTCGACAGGCTGGGCCGCTTCATGCCCGTCGGGTTCTATTATCGCAGCTTCTTTGGTCCTGGCGCGAAAAGCTGGCTCAAATTCTGGGAACCGATGATCCGCAGATCGGCCGGTCTCGGCAAGGTCGACCTTACCGCCGGTCATGGCCATTACATCAGGGAAAACCTGCACACCGACGTGCTGGTCATCGGCGCTGGCCCGGCCGGGCTTTCGGCGGCCGTCAGGGCAGCCGAGGCGGGTGCGCAGGTGCTGCTGGTCGACTTGAACCCGGAAATCGGCGGCGCCTTGACCTATGCGCGTTTCGGCCTCGAGACGGCGGAGGCCGAGGCGACCTTGCAGGCGCTGCGCGTCGCTGCCGAGAAGCTTGGCAATCTGCGGGTGCTGACCGGCGCCACCTGCAATGGCTGGTTCGCCGACAACTGGCTTCCGGTGCTGCAAGGCGAGACGCTCTACCGCGTTCGCGCCAGGCAGGTCGTGGTGGCCGCGGGGTCGCATGAACAGCCCCTGGTGTTTCGCAACAACGACCTCCCGGGCATCCTCCTGTCGTCCGCGGCGCAGAGGCTGATGCGCCACTATGCGGTTCGCCCTGGCCGGCGCGCCGTGGTCTTTGCCGGCAACCGGGACGGATATCTCGCCGCTCACGACCTTCTCGACGCAGGCGTGTCCCTGGCCGCGGTCCTCGCCCCCGCAGCCGATGCGTCCGACAACACCCTCGCGCAACACCTCGTCGAGCGTGGTGTCCGCATCATCCCGAATGTCACCGTCACGGAGGCGCTGGGGACCGGAGGCAATCGCCATATAAGAGCCATCCGCTTCACCACGCCCGAACATGGCGCGGAACTGCTGGCGTGCGATCACCTGGTGGTGGCGGCGGGCTACACGCCGTCTTACCAGCTGCCGCTGCATGCCGGCGCGAAGCTGGGATTTGACGAGACCAGCCGGCAATTCGTGCTGAGCAATCTGCCGGAGGCGTTTCATGTCGCCGGCTCGGCGGCGGGTTATTTCGAGCTCAACGCGGTGCTGCGCAGCGGTGAGATCGCTGGCGCGGCCGCCGCACGGGGGGCAGGGCATCACGCCGACCTGCCGGCCATCATCCCGGACGCCGGCGCGGCGGCGATGAACCATTTTCAATCGCTGTCCGCGCACGCGAAGGGGCGGGACTTCGTGGATTTCGACGAGGACCTGCAGGTCAAGGATATCAGGAACGCCGTCAGCGACGGCTATAGCGAGCTTGAACTGGTGAAGCGCTATTCCACCGTCGGCATGGGGCCGTCGCAGGGACGGCATTCGGCTTTGATGACGGCCAGGATCGTCGCGGCGGAGACGGGCCGCACAGTGGGCGAGGTGGGTATCACCACATCCCGGCCGCCATTCGGCCCGGAAAAATTGGGACTGCTGGCCGGCCCGAACCATGTGCCCTACCGGCATACGGCGATCCACGCCGAACATGTCGCAAGCGGCGCGAAGCTGACACCTGCCGGCGCGTGGTGGCGACCGCTGCACTATGGCGGAGATGGCGATGTCGGCAGGACGATCTTCGATGAGGTCAGGCTGGTGCGTGACAAGGTCGGCATGCTTGACGTTTCGACCCTGGGCAAGCTGGCGATACGAGGGCCGGATGCCGGCGCCTTCCTCGACCGCATCTATACGATGGCGCATGCCAGGCAGCCGGTGGGGCGCGTGCGCTACTGCCTGATGCTGAACGACATGGGATCGGTCATCGACGACGGGGTGGCTTACCGCCTGTCCGAGACCGAATTCTACGTGACCGCCACCACCGGCGCCGTCGCCCGCGTCTTTACCGACATGCTGTTCGCGAACACGCAATGGGGCATGCGGGTCGATATCCAGAACGTCACCGCCGCCTTCGCGGCGATCAATGTCACCGGCCCTTCGGCACGCAAGGTTCTCGAGGCACTCGGCGGCGACATCGATCTCTCCCCGGAGGGCTTCCCCTACCTCAATGGCCGCAGCGGCGTGATCGGCGGATGCCCGGTCCGGATCATGCGCATCGGCTTCACCGGCGAACTGAGCTATGAGCTTCATGTGCCGCAATCCTTCGGCGCGGCACTCTGGCGAAAGCTGCTGGAGGTGGGCGCGCCCCAGGGGCTGCAACCCTATGGGCTGGAAGCCTCGCGCATCCTGCGTCTGGAAAAGGGGCACATCATCATCGGCCAGGATACCGACGCGCTCTCGACACCCGACGAACTGGGCATGGGTTGGGCGCTGTCGAAGGCCAAGACGCGCTATGTCGGCAAGACCGCCATCGAGGCGCGCGGCGGGCTGGGCCTGAAGCGCAAGCTTTGCGGTTTCGAACTGCCCGAGGGGCACGGTGTCCGGCTGGCGGAATCCTGCCTCGTGCTGCGCGACGGCCGCCCGGTGGGCTTCGTCACCTCGACCTGCTTTTCGCCGACGCTGGGCAAATGGATCGGACTGGCCTACGCCGACCCGCGTGACGCGGCGCCGGGGGCCAGCCTGCGCATACGCGGCCTGTGCGGCAAAGAAGTGCAGGCCAACGTGGTGCCGACGCCGTTCCATGACCCCGAAAACCAACGGCAGGAGATGTAGGATGCCCCCGAGCAGCCATTCCGCATCGGTCGGTCATCCCGAGGGTATTGATCCCGGTCTGCGCCACCACGCCCTGGCGCGGCGCCTCGCGCGCAGGGATGGGGTGCCCGGAGCGCAGGAGAACGTCGTGCTCGATTGCACGCTGACCGAGCGGTTCGGGCTGCGTGGTCCCGGCACAATGGACTGGCTCGGTGAAGCAGGTCTATCGACGCCGGAAACGGTGAATAGCGCCATTGTCTTGCCTTGCGGCACGTCGGTGCTGCGACTTGGCCAGCAGGAGGTGCTGCTGGCGGCGCCTCCCTGCGGCGGCGGTGCGCGGTTGCGTGACCTGCGCAAGGCCTGGCACGACAGTGAGCTTCCCTCCAAGGGATATGACGCCTATCGCGACGAAGGCTGGGCGTGGTTCGTGATATCGGGTCCGGCGGCGCCCGCGCTGATGCGGCGGATCTCGATGGCCGATCTGAGGCCGGAAAGCTTTAAGGCCGGCGATATCTCCCAGACCCGCGCCTTGCATCTGGACGCGGTCGTGGCCCGCTTCGACCGTTTCGGCGCGATATCCTATGACATTTTCTTCGATATCGCCTCGGCGGCGTTTGCATTGGATGTCCTGACCGAGACGGCTGCAGGAACGAATGCCGGCTTTCAGCTGGCGGCTCTCCACCCCGCGGAATAGTTCGGTCCTCGCCTGTTTCCTGCTCGGGTCTGCTCCGAACTGTTGCCGCTCATGCGCGATAGCGGTCGACGAGGGTCACCAGACGCTCGCAGGCCGCAACAGCGGCGGCATGGTCCTGCGAAAAGTTCAGGCGGACGCTGTTTTCGGAAAACGGACTGAATTCCGTTCCGGGTGTCACGATGACGCCCGCCTGCAAGCGCAGGATGCGGACAAAATCGCCGCCTGCCACGGCAAGGCGGGGCAAAGCCGGAAAGATGTAGCTGCCGGCCTCGGTCGTGCGGACCTGGATTCCGGAAGTCGCGCGGAAAACCTTCAACAAATCGTCGCGGATCGCCTGGTGCTCGCGGATGCGCTGGTCCATCCAGCCAGCCGGTTCATCGAACCATGTGCGCAAAACAGCCTGGCTGTAGCCGCCTGCGCGCAAGGAGACGATGGCCTGCAGCTTCTCCATCCGGGCAATGATTTCTTTCGATCCGAAGGCTACCCCCAGCCGATAACCGCTGAGCGATTCCGTCTTCGATGGCCCCATGATGGTCACGACGTTCTCCGCGTCCAGCTTCTGCGCGCGCAAGTGGGTGTAGTCCACGCCGGCGTACAGGAGCCGCGAGTAAAGCTGGTCGACGATGACGGTCGCGCCGTATTGGCTCGCCAGCGCGGCAATCGCTTCGATCTCCGCTCGGGAGTAGACCACGCCGGCCGGATTGTTTGGGTTCGAGAACAGGAAGACTTTTGCGCCCGACCTGAATGCGTCTTCCAACCGGCTGAGATCGAGGCCCGAACGGCCTTCGGTCGTTGCGTAGTCCATCCGGACGGGCATCATTTCGCCCTCGCAGAATTCCACCAGTTTGCGGTTGGCGAAATAGTCGGGCTGGACGACCGCCACCTTGTCGCCCCGCGACACGGTGGAGGCGACGGCCAGGAATAGTGCGCCCTGGGTGCCGGGGGTGATGATCAGGCCGTCGCGCGCATCGACAGGGGCTCCGGTGAAGCCCGCCAGCCGCGTGGCCAGTTCTTCGCGGATGCCGAGATCGCCGCGATATTCCGTATAGGCCTGTCTGCCGCCGGCTTCGACGCCGGCCGAGAAGACCTCGAACGAGCCGGGTGTCGGGGTGAACGCGTCCACGTCGCCATGCGAAAAGTCGACCGGCCGCCCGGTGACCGCGTCGCCGAGCAACACGGCGTCGATCCCGCCGGACAACTGGCGGCTCTCCTGTCCGGGCGCCGCGTCGGTGCCGAGGCCGCTGAATTTGCTCTGGATCGTCATCGGAACTCCTGACTGAAAGCACTGCCGCTGCCGCGATGCCATAGCAGCACATATCAAGCAACGAAATTTGGAAGATGGAACCCGCCGATTTCCGGAGAGCTTTGCGACCCTCGCGGATGCGGTTCGACCGCGCAGCCATATCGGCTGTGCTTCAACATCGCGATGACGGACACCGGCCGCCACCCGATCAGGAAGCCCCACGGCGCCTCACGGCTACCGAAGAACGGTTCGCATTCAGCATCAAAAAAAGCGAAGCGGGATTGCGCCGCAAATGCGCTTGTTATACGAACGTTCAACAAGAGCATTTGCGGGTACCTGCCGTGGTACGAACCGAGTTTCCCTTTGCCGTCGAAACCGTCGATCCGCTGTGGATCACGCTGGCCGACGGCACCCGCATTGCCGCCACGCTGTGGCGTCCGCGCACCGAGGGCAAGGTGCCGGTTGTTGTCGAGATGGTGCCTTACCGCCGCCGCGACGGCACCGTGGCGCGTGATGTCGATATCCATCCCTGGCTAGCCGGGCACGGCATCGCCTGCGCCCGCATCGATATCAGGGGTTCGGGCGATTCCGACGGCGATCTCGCCGACGAATATCTGCCGCGCGAACAGGAAGACGCCTGCGAGATCATCGCCCATCTCGCCGCCCAGCCTTGGTGCAACGGCAATGTCGGGATGACCGGCATTTCCTGGGGTGGCTTCAACGCGCTGCAGGTCGCGGCGCGCCGGCCGCCGGCCCTGAAGGCGATCATCACCAACTGCGCCACCGATGACCGCTACGCCGACGACATCCACTATATGGGCGGTGCGCTGCTGACCGAGCAGGAGATGTGGTCGAACTTCATGCTGGTGAAGAAGGCGATGGCGCCCGATCCGCAGATCGTCGGCGATGCCTGGCGCGCCATGTGGGAAAGCCGGCTCGCTGCGACAAGCTCGCTCTCGGAAGTGTGGCTCGCGCATCAGCGCCGCGACGACTATTGGCGGCAAGGTTCTGTCTGCGAGGATCATTCCGCGATCGAATGCGCCGTCATGGCCGTCTGCGGCTGGGAAGACAGCTACTCCAATTTTGTCCCCCGCCTGCTCGAACATCTGCCAGGTCCAAAACTCGGCATTGTCGGGCCGTGGTCGCATGCCTATCCCTGCCGCGGCGCGCCGGGGCCGCTGATTGGCTATCTGCAGGAGGCGCTGCGCTGGTGGCGCCATTGGCTCGCCGGCGAAGACACCGGCATCATGGATGAGCCGCTCTACCGCGTGTGGATCACCGGCGAGGAGAGGCCGCAACCATTCTACCTGCCCGATCATGCCGGTGGCTGGGCCGCCGAGGATCAGTGGCCGTCACCCCGCATCGAGCGCCGCACGCTGCACCTGAACGCCGCCGGGCTGGGCAGCGAACCGGCACCGGGCGCGACGCTTTCAGTACGCTCGCCCGTCACCGCCGGACGCGACTGCGGCCGCTGGGGCGGCTATGGCGGCGCCTGCCCGGACATGCCCATCGACCAGCGTCGTGAAGACGGGATGGCGCTGTGCTTCGACACGCGGCCGCTGGATGATGATCTGACATTGCTTGGCGCGCCGGAACTGGACCTGCTCGTCACCGTCGACCAGCCGCATGTCAATCTCGCCGCGCGGCTGTGCGATGTCTATCCCGACGGCACCTCGGCGCTGATGACCTATGGCGTGCTCAATCTCAGCCACCGCGACAGCCACGGGCATCCGACACCCTGTCCCGTCGGAACACCGTTTCGCGTGCGGCTGAAGCTCAATGATTTCGCCCGCACCGTGCCCAAGGGCCATCGCATCCGGCTGGCGCTGGCCAACCAGCACTGGCCGATCCTGTGGCCGCAGCCGAGACTGTCGACGCTGTCGGTATCGAGCGGCGACAGCACCATGATGCTTCCGGTGCGCCCGTCGTCGCCGCGCGATCGCGACGTCCGTTTCGAGCCTGCCGAAACCGCGCCGCCGGTCCCCACCACGACACTGGACGAGGGCTTCGACCGCCGCATCGTCACCGACGATGTCGGTTCGGACATGCAGACCATTGCGCTGACCTCCGATCACGGGCGCCGGCGCTATGACGATCGCGCCATCACCGTCGCCTCGGCCAACAGCGACACGATGAGCATCCGCAGTGACGATCCGCTGTCGGCGAAACTTGTCACCGAATATCGCTGGGCGATTGCCAGCGGCGATGCCGACACCGAGGCGATCGCAGTGACCGAACTGACAGCGGACGAAACCCATTTCAACCTGAGTTGGCGGCTCGAGGCGCGAGAACGGGGCACGCTCGTCCACAGCGCCTCGGCAAGTCGGCGCATCAGGCGCGATTTCGCCTGAGTAGAAGGGAGAGAGGCCATGCTCGCATATGCAGTGAAGCGCATCGGTCTCGGCCTCCTGATCCTCGTTCTTGTCATGATCGCGATGTACGCGGCCGTCTTCCTCGTTCCCGGCGATCCGGCAACCGTGGCGCTTGGTCCGCGCGCCACGCCGGAACTGAAGCGGCTGCTGATCGAGCGCATGGGGCTCGACCAGCCGGTCTGGTGGCAGATCATCGAATTCTTCCGCAACGCGCTGACCGGCAATCTCGGCTACGACGTCTGGTCGAACCGGCCCGTTTCCACCCTGGTGCTGGAAGCGTTGCCGAACACGCTGATCCTCGGCCTGACGGCGCTGGCCGTCGCGCTCCTGATCGGCGTTCCACTCGGCTGCCTGTCGGTGATGCGGCGCGGCACGGCGGCCGATGCCCTCATCGGCGTGCTCTCGGTCGGCGTCATCGCGGTGCCGTCCTTCGTTGTCGCCATCTATTCGCTGCTGGTCTTTGCCGTGACACTGCGCTGGCTGCCGGCCATCGGCGCCGGCGAGGCCGGAGACTTCATCAGCCAGGCCAAGGCGCTGGTGATGCCGGCGGCCGCCATCGCGCTCGGCTGGATCGGCTACATCGCCCGCATGGTGCGTGCCTCTATGATGGAGGTGATGGGCGAGCCCCATATCCGCACCGCGCGTTCGTTTGGTTTGCCCGAGTGGAAGATCGTCTCCAAATACGCGCTGCGCATCGCCATCATCCCGACCATCTCGCTGGTCGCGGTCGGCCTCGGCAGCATCCTGTCCAGCGCCGTCTTCGTCGAGGCGGTGTTCGCCCGGCCCGGCATCGGCAAGCTGATCACCGACGCGGTCAACACCCGCAATTATCCCGTCGTCATGGGCACGGTGCTGATCATGACCGCCATCTATGTTTCCATCACCATAGCCGCCGATCTGTTGATCGCGCGGCTCGATCCGAGGGTGCGCGATGTCTTCCGTGGCTGATGCCTCGTTGTCCGTACCGGACCGACAACGGTTCGTCCTGCTGCGCGCATTGCTTGCCGACCCGTTCACCTGCGTGGCGCTGATCCTGGTGACAGGCTTCCTCGTCACCGCGCTCTTCGCGCCGTTTCTGGCGCCCTATTCGCCGGTCAAGATCGACGTGCTGCACAAGTTGCAGCCGCCATCGGCGGAGCACTGGTTCGGCACCGATCATCTCGGCCGCGATCTCCTGTCGCGTGTCATCTATGGCGCGCGCACCGCACTCACCATCGCCATGGTGTCGGTGGCCATCGCCGGCGCCATCGGCCTTCTGCTCGGCCTGATCGCCGGCTACGGGCCGCGCTGGCTCGACGCCATACTGGTGCTGAGCTTCGACAGCCTGAACTCGCTGCCGATGATCATGTTCGCGCTCGCCATCATCACCGTGCTTGGAGCCGGCACCGGCACGCTGATCATCGTCATCGCCGCGACCTCATTCCCGAGCTATGCCCGGCTGATCCGGGCGCAGACGCTGGCGCTGAAGAACAGCGACTACATCCTTGCCGAGCGCCTGATCGATGCCAGTGCCGCACGCATCATCTTCGTCCATCTGCTGCCCAATGTCGTCGGACCGCTGATCATCCTTCTGTCGATGGATATTCCGGTCGTCATCATGGTCGAGGCCGGCTTGAGTTTCCTCGGCCTCGGTGTGCGTCCGCCGACACCATCCTGGGGCTCGATCCTCTACGATGGCTACACCAGCATTCGCTCGGCGCCCTTCATGGTCATCTTCGGCGGCCTGCCGCTGGTGCTGGCCACACTTGGCTTCACCTTCCTCGGCGAAGGCCTGCGCGACTATCTCGATCCGCGCCTGCAGTTGCGGAGGCCGGCATGACCGGCTCGCTCGCCGCCAGCGATCTCAGCGTCCGCTACGAGACGCCGCATGGTGCGGTGCACGCGTTGCGCCATGTCGACATCGAGGCGCATCCGGGGGAAGTGATCGGCATTGTCGGCGAGAGCGGCTGCGGCAAGTCCACGCTGGTCACTGCCCTGGCCAATCTCCTGCCGGCCAATGCCCGCATCGACGGCTCGATCTCCTACAATGGCGTCGATCTGGCGAAGCTCGACGCGTACCACCAGCGCCTGCTGCGCGGTGACGAGATCGCGCTGGTCAGCCAGGATCCGATGACGGCGTTCAATCCGGTGCTGACCATCGGCGATCAGCTCGTCGACTTCCAGCACCACCGCAAGGACCTTGGCCGGGCGCAGAAGCGGGCGCGCATTGCCGCCATGCTTGGCCGCGTCGGCATCGCCGACGCCGAACGGCGCATGCAGAGCTATCCGCATGAACTATCCGGCGGCATGCGCCAGCGTGTCGCCATTGCCGCCGCGCTGCTCACCGATCCCGGCCTGCTCATCGCCGACGAGCCGACGACGGCGCTCGACGTCACCATGGAGGCGCAGATCATCCATCTGCTGCGCGAGCTCAGGCGCGACTATAACGGCATCATCATCGTCGTCTCGCACCATCTCGGCGTCATCGCCGAGCTCTGCGACCGCGTCTATGTCATGTATGCCGGCGAGGTGGTCGAAGGCGGCGAGGTCGATGCCATCTTCCACGACGCCAGGCATCCCTATACGCAAGCGCTGCTCGCCTGCGACCCCGCCCGCTTCCATGAGCGGCTGGACAGGCTGCCGACCATTCCGGGCTCGCTGCCCAACCTGACACAGCCGCCGTCCGGATGCGTCTACGCACCGCGTTGCGACCGTGCCTTCGCGCCATGCACAACCGTCGCGCCGCCGCTGGTGAAACTCGCAGCTTCTCATGTCGCGCGCTGCCATGCGGTGACGCCATGAGCCCGCTGCTTGCCGTCGAGGATCTCTCCGTGAGCTTCGTGCGCGGCGGCTTGCTCAACCGGCTGATCAATCCGTTCCCGCTGCCCGGCTTCAACGTCATCGACGGCGTGACGCTGTCGCTGATGCCGGGCGAGACGCTCGGGCTGGTTGGCGAATCCGGTTCCGGCAAGACGACGCTGGCCCGCACCATTCTCGGCCTCATCCGGGCAGCCGCCGGCCGCATCGTCTTCGAGGGCAGGGAGGTGCGGACGCCAACCGATTTCCGCGCCATGCGCCGGCGCTCGGCGATGATGTTCCAGGACCCTGTCGCCTCGCTCAGCCCGCGCCTGCGCATCGGCACGCTGCTCACCGAACCGCAGATCATCCAGGGGTTGCCGATGCCGGACCGCCGCGCAGCAGCCAAGGCGCTGCTGGCGCTTGTCGGTTTGCCCGCCTCCTTTGTCGACCGCTTCCCGCATGAGCTGTCGGGTGGGCAGGCGCGCCGCGTCGGCGTTGCGCGCGCGCTAGCGATGAAGCCGCATCTGCTGCTCGCCGACGAGCCGACAGCCGGCCTCGATGTCTCGGTGCAAGGCGACGTGCTGAACCTGATCGGCGAACTCAAGCGCGAGCTCGGTTTCGCCGCCATGATCGTCACGCACAACCTGGCCATGATCCGCCACGTCAGCGACCGGCTGGCCATCATGTATCTCGGCCGGCTGGTCGAGACCGGACCGACGCAAGATGTGTTTTCGGCGCCACTGCATCCCTATACCGCGACGCTGATCCAGTCAGAGCCGATACCCGATCCGCGCCGGCGCAGCCACAACCCCGCCGTCACCGGCGAGATACCGAGCGTGTTCCGGCGGCCTTCGGGCTGCGAGTTCCACACGCGCTGCCCGATCGCACGCGAGCGCTGCAGGACCGAGGCGCCGGCCTACCGGCCGATGGGCGCCGATCGGATGGTGCGCTGCCATTTCCCGCTGGAGACCGGCGGGCAAGAACGGGAAGCCTTCTCACGCGCTTCCATCAACCAAAGGGGAAACTGAGATGTCAGAATGGACCATGGACAGACGTGCATTCCTGAAGGCGGCCGGCGTGCTGGGCGCCGGCCTGGCGATGAAGCCGGGCTTTGCCTGGTCGGCGTCCGGCGACACGTTGCGCATCCGCATGGAAGGCGATCTTCAGTGCCTTGATCCCGCCTTCATGAATGGCGGCATCGAGGATGTCATGATGCGCGGCATCTATGTCTCGCTCAACCATTTCGGCGACATCAGGAAAGGTTCGCCCTGGTCGCTGTGGGGCGCGGAAAAGCTCGAGCAGAAAGACCCCAAGACCATCGCCTTTACCCTGATCGACGGGTTGAAATGGTCTGGTGGTTTCGGCGCGGTGACAGCCGACGACGTGAAATTCTCGTTCGAGCGCATCGCGGACAAGGCGCTGGCATCGCCCTGGGCCTATCAGTTCGAGAAACTCGACCGTGTCGAGGTCGTCGATGGCAGGTCCGGCATCATCCATCTGAAGGAGCCCTACCAGCCGATCTTCGTCACCAGCCTGCCTTACTATGGCGGCCACATCATCAGCCGCGCCGGCACCGAGAAGGCCGGCGGCAAGTTCACCACGCAGCCGCCGGCGACATGCGGGCCCTATCTCTTCTCGGACTGGCAGCAGAAGCAGAAGGTGACGCTGACGGCCAACCCGGACTGGCCGGGCCCGAAGCCGGATTTCTCAAAGGTCGAAATCTATGTCGTGTCGGACGATCAGGCGGCTCAGCTTGCCTATGAAGCCGATGCCTTCGACTACACCAAGATCGCCATTTCGGCGACCAAGGCGGTCAAGGAGAAGCCGCCGGCGGACACAAACCTGATCGAGGCGCAGTCGACCCGTTATGTCTGGCTGACCATCAATATGCTCAGCCCGCGACTGAAGGATCTGAAGGTCCGCCAGGCGGTGCAGTATGGCGTCGATGTCGGGCAGATCCTCACCGGCGTGTATGACGATCTCACCAAGCGCTCCACCGGTGTCGTCCAGCCCGGTACCAAGTTCGCGCGGGCGTCGAATCTGATCGCGGCGCCGGATTATGAGAAGTCGGCCGCACTCCTCAAGGAGGCTGGCGTCGGTGACCTGTCGCTGACCCTGACGGTGATGAACGATTCCATCCGCACCGCGACCGCGCAGATCATCCAGGCCAGCCTCGAACAGGCCGGCATCAAGGTCGAGATCCAGCCCTATGACGAAGCCGCCTTCTGGGGCGTCGGCGACAAGACGCAAGGCGACGGCTACAAGAATATCGACCTGGCGCTGATGGATTTCGCCGGCGGCATCGATCCGTCGGAAAACCTGGTCTGGTTCCGCCCCGACCAGATCGGCGCCTACAACTGGTCGGGCTTCGACAGTCCCGAATTCGAGACCAGCTACCAGCAGTTGGTGGCCGAAAGCGACGAGGCCAAGCGCATCACTCTGTCCAACCGCATGGAAGATTTGATGGAGCAGTCCGGCGGCTTCGTCTTCATCTGCCACCAGCCGCTGGTCGCCATCCACAAGACGGCGTTCGACCCGGTCATCTATCCCGACGGTCACCCCAATCCGGTGCTGTTCAAGAAGAAGGCGTGAACGCGCTTTCATGGACAGGAAGGGCATTATCGATTAGCTGGAGCCCATGACGGAAGCCCAACCAGAAGATGCAAAAAGGAAGCGCGGCGCGAAGAAGGCTCCGCCGCGCTTCAGCCGCGAACAGGCTGACGTGCGCCGCTCCATGCTGGTCGAAGCGGCGACGCGCTGCCTGTCGATCGGCGGCATCGGCGCCTTCACCATCGATCGGATCTGCAGGCAGGCCGGCGTCTCGCGCGGCCTCATCAACCATCATTTCGAAAGTCTCGACGGGCTGCTGGTCGAGGTCTACAAATCCTCGCTCTACGCCAGCGTCAACAACCAGATCGCCGAAGCCAAGCGCCGCCGTGCGGAGACTTCCGATTGGTCGCCGCAGGCCGCACTTGCCGCCCTGGTGCACTCCAATTTCTCGCCCGAATATTTCAGCCGCGAGAACCTGCTGATCTGGCTGTCGCTGTGGGGCGAGATCGCTGTCAACCCGCGCCTCAAGGCGGCGCATCGCGAACTCTACGATGCCTACCGGGCGGAACTCGCCGAGGACATCGCCGCGGTCGCCATACCGCGCGGCAGGCAAGTCGACGCGCCGTCGCTGGCGCGCAATTTCATCGCGCTTGTCGACGGGTTGTGGCTCGAATGGTGTCTTGATGAAAGCGTGGTGACACCACAGGCGGCGGAGGCGGCGGGGTTCGAGATGCTGGAGGCGCAGGTGGGGCCTTTGCGGGACGCCTAGTTCAACGGCGACCCACCCTCGCGTTTGCGCCGCTCCATATAGTCGCGCAGCGCCTCGTCGATGCCGGGATCGATCGGCGGCTGCTCGTATTCGGCGACCATGCGCTTCCACACCACATTGGCCCGCTCGCGCGCCGTGACCTGGCCGCGCTCGACCCAGGTGTCGTAATTATCCCAGTTGGACACCAGCGGCGAATAGAAGGCGCGCTCGTAGCGTTGCATGGTGTGGGCGGCGCCGAAGAAATGCCCGGCCGGGCCGACCTCGCGCACCGCCTCCAGCGCCAGCGTGTCGATGTCGACCACCGGCGGGTCGAAATAGGCCGACATCATCTGCAGCATCTCGGCATCGATGACCAGTTTCTCGAACGATGCGGTCAGCCCGCCGCCGAGCCAGCCGGCGGCATGCAGCACCAGGTTGGCGCCGCCCATCAGGCAGCCCCACAGCGACATGGCGCTCTCATAGGCGGCCTGCGCGTCGACCGAGTTGGCGGCGGTGACATTGCTGGAGCGGAACGGCACGCCGATCAGCCGGCAGAGCTGCCCGGTGATCTGCGCGGCCTGTGTGTATTCGGGTGTGCCGAAGGCCGGCGCGCCGGTCTTCATGTCGACATTGGAGGTGAAGCCGCCATACATAACCGGCACGCCCGGACGCACGATCTGGGTCAGCACGATGCCGGCCAGCGCCTCGGCATGCTGCTGCGACAGCGCGCCCGCAAGCGTCACCGGGCTCATCGCGCCGGCCAGCGTGAACGGCGTGATGACATTGACCTGGCCATGCTCGGCCAATGCGATCAGGCCTTCGGCCATCGGCTCGTCGAGCTGTAGCGGCGAGTTGGTGTTGATGATGCCGGTAAAGACCGGCATTTCCCGCGCGAGGTTCTCGCGCGTCGTGCCGAGTGAAATCGCCACCATCTCCAGCGCGTCGATGGCGCGCCCGCGACCAAGCGCCTGCGGCTGCCAGTTCTTGTCGAGCAAGGTGATCTCGGCATAGTAGAGGTCGAGATGGCGCGTGTTCTGGTGCAGGTCGAGCGGCTCGAACGGACCGCCGCCTTCCTGGTGCAGGACATTGAACGACTGGATGAGTTTCAGATAGTCGCACATCTCGGCATAGGTGCCGGGACGGCGGCCGCGATCATTGTCCATGACATAGGCCGGGCCGCCGACCGACGACAGAATGCAGTGCCTTCCGCCGACCTTGACGTTCTTGGCGGGATTGCGAGCGCGCAGCTCGAACGATGATGGCGCCATGGCGACGCGCTCCATCACCATGGCGCGGTCGAAGCGCACCCGCATCGCGCCTTCGTCGACATCGCAGCCGGCGGCGCGATAGAACTGCCGCGCTTGCGGCTGCAGCACGCGCATGCCGATCTCTTCCAGGATGGTCAGGCCCATTTCATGGATCGTCCGCACCTGGTCGGCCGACAGGACCTCGATCGGCGCATAGGGACGCGTCAGCTGCTTCCACGGACGCTGCTCGATGCCGCCGATTTCGCGCTGCGGGCGGCCGGGTCTGCGACGTGCGGCGGTACGTTCCATGGCCTTCCAGACCTCCCTGTTTGACGCAATTCCTATGGGAAAAACGCTTCACACTTTTCCCGGAATTGCTCCTATTCGGCTGCCGTGCGCATGTCGAAATCCGCCACCGCATCGACGATAGGCGTGTCGCGGCGATAGGGCTGCCAGCGGATCTTCGTGCCGATCTCGCGGGCGAGCTTGTGGCCGCTGTGCACCGCGTGGGCGATGGCGCCCGGCGCCAGCGTGTCGCCAATACGATCGACGCTGCGGATGCCTACGTCCGCAAGCGCGTCCGCCCGTTGCGTCAGCGTCTCGAACAGCTCGTTGCGCGGCAAGCGCAGCCCGACGATCAGCACCGAGCGGCAGGCAATGCGGCTCTCCTCGCCGGTGAACAGATGCGCCAGCGTCGCCGTCTCGCCGTCGAAGGATTTCAACAGATGCAACGTCGTCACCGGCACGTTGCGGCGCGCCAGCGCACGATGCACCAGCGGCAGCTCGTTGGTCATGATCGTCCATGCGGACGCCTGGCCGGCCGGGGTGACGTAGCTGACCGGGATGCCTTGTGCGGCCAGATGCTCGGTCAGCACGCCGCCCATGTAATAGTTGTCGAAATCGAAGACCAAGGTTGGTCCTTGCGGAAGGCGGCCGGCGGCGATGTCGTCGGGTGTGAACACATCCGGGTGGTCGAGCGTGCCGACCGGAATCTCCATCGAGGAATAGAGCATGTTGGTCCAGCGCGCGCCGGTCGCAAGCACGACCCGGTCCGGCGCGAGGTCGACGATTTCGTCCGCGCCCAGAACGCTCTCGGGATAGAGCAAGACATTGCTCATCTCGCCGAGCCGTCCGAGCCGGTAGTCGACGACGCGGTTCCAGGCCGCCAAGCCGGGCAGGGTCTTCTCAAAGGTCAGCCGGCCGCCGAAGCCGCGGCTGCTGTCGGCGAGCGTCACCTCATGGCCACGCCGGCCAAGCGTGAGCGCGCATTCGAGCCCGGCCGGTCCGCCGCCGACAATCAGGATGCGCTCCGGTCTGTCGGCACGCTCGACACGCTCGGGGTGCCAGCCGCGCCGCCATTCCTCGCCGGCGGTCGGGTTCTGCGTGCAGCGCACCGGCACGCCGTCATGCCAACTCGAAATGCAGATGTTGCAGCCGATGCATTCGCGGATCTCGGCCTCGCGGCCTTCGCGGATCTTGGCCGGCAGGAAGGGGTCGGCGATCGAGGGCCGCGCGCCGCCGATGAAGTCGAGCACGCCGCGCTTGATCTGCGAGACCATGGTGTCGGGCGAGGTGAAGCGGCCGACGCCGACCACCGGCTTTTTCGTCATCGATTTGACGAAATCGATCACCGGCTCATGGCTGCCTTCGCCGGTGAAGCGCGACGCCGAACAGTCGGTCGGGCTGGAATCCATCTTGACGTCGAACAGGTCGGGCAGGTCGGCCAAAAGTTCGATCAGCTCATGCGCCTCGGAAGGCTGGTTGCGGCCGGGCCGGCCGCGCAGTTCCTCGAGGCTGACGCGCAGCGCGACGCCGCAATCCTTGCCGACGGCATCCTTGGTGACCTCGATCATCTCGCGCACGAAGCGCACGCGGTTCTCGATCGGCCCGCCGTACTCGTCGGTGCGATGGTTGTACTCCGGCAGCAGGAACTCGTAGCCGAGATAGCCCATGCCGGCATAGACGTAGACCACGTCGAAGCCGGCCGTGCGCGCCTTGCGCGCCGCCTCGGCCTGGCATCGCAGCACCTCTTTCATGTCGGCCTTGTCCATGGTCTTCGGCCGCAGATTGCCCATGAAGCCGACATGCGTGGCCATCCAGGGAATTCCCGATGGCGACAGCGGCGGCAGCCGGCTCGTCCTGTTCATGACGGACGCGCCGCCATGCCAAAGCTCCACGCCGGCAAGGGAGCCATGGCGATGCACGGCCTCCGTCATCAACGCATGGGCACGGATATCATTGTCGTCCCACAAAGTGGCGAAAGGCAGCGGGGCGTCGTCCGAACCGGGATCGATCGAACAGGCGCCGGTGCAGATCACGCCCCATCCGCCCTCGGCCTTGGCTTCGCGGAAGGCGGCGCGGACGCGCGGCAGCGCGTTGGTCATGCCGCTGGCGTGCGGCACCTGGTAGAAGCGGTTCGGCGCGGTGACCGGCCCGATCCGCATCGGCTCGAACAGGATCTCGTAGCGGGGATTGCAGGTCATCGGGGCTCGGCGAATATGCTTGTTGAACGATCGTACAACAAGCATATTCGCCGGCATTGCAGAACGCAATGGCCCAAAGCAACGGCGCTGGGGATCGGTTCGAAAGCAGGGCCAATGCGACGGTGTTGGGATGGACCGATCGCATGGGTTCACAACACGATCGCATTTGTCCAAATTGGACAGATCTTGAAACCGGTCGGCCCTATTTCGGGCTAACCTCTTGCGGCCCGTCTTTCGTCGCCAGCCCTCGAAGGTCACTCGACCCGTTTTGGGGGTCGTTTCGTTCCGATCGCTGGCAACGGCCTGCCGGGCCTTTTGGGAGGAATGTCGTGACACTGTTTGCCGTCCACTGTCTGGACCATGCCGATGCCTTGCCGAGGCGCCTGGCCAACTATGACGCGCACAAGGCGCACCTCGCGCAGGGGCGTGTGAAGACCGTCATCTCGGGTCCGCTGGTGGCAGAGGACGGGGAGACGATGATCGGCTCGCTCTTTGTGTTTTCCGCCGAAAAGATCGAGGATGTCAGGGCATTCAATGCCGCGGATCCCTTCAACGCGGCCAATGTCTGGCAGTCGGTCAGCATCAACCCGTTCCTGATGCGCGTCGACAACCGGAGCTAGGTCCGAGGCGAATTCATGGAACCCTTCGTCTATAACGGCCAGCCGGCCCGCGTCATTTTCGGATCCGGCACCATCCAGCAGCTGCCGGCGGAACTGGACCGGCTGGGTTTGAAGAGGGTGGCCGTGCTGGCAACGCCGCCGCAGGAGCCGGAAGCGCGGCGGCTCGTCGAACAGCTCGGCGGCCGCGCCGCCGGCGTCTATGCGCGGGCGACGATGCATACGCCGGTTGAGGTCACCGAGGACGCGCTGCGTGTCATTCTGGACCTCAAGGCGGACGGGCTCGTTGCCGTGGGCGGCGGCTCGACCACGGGCCTTGCCAAGGCCATCGCGCTGCGCACCGACCTGCCGCAGATCGTGGTGCCGACCACCTATGCCGGTTCGGAGATGACGCCGATCCTCGGTGAGACCAGGGACGGAGTGAAGGTCACCCAGTCGAGCCCCAAGGTGCTGCCCGAAATCGTGATCTACGATATCGACCTCACTCTGTCGCTACCCGCGGCCATGTCCGGCACCAGCGGGCTCAATGCGATCGCGCATGCGGTCGAAGCGCTTTATGCACGCGAGCGCAATCCGGTCATCAGCCTGATGGCGACGGAAGCGATCGGCGCGCTTGCCGTCGCCTTGCCGACAATCGCCGTCGAGCCCGGCAACCGGAAAGCGCGCGCAAAGGCGCTCTACGGCGCCTGGCTTTGCGGCATCTGCCTGGGCTCGGTGGGCATGGCGCTGCATCACAAGCTTTGCCATACGCTCGGCGGCAGCTTCGACCTGCCGCATGCCGAAACGCATGCGATCGTGCTTCCGCACGCGCTTGCCTACAACGCCCCGGCGGTGCCGGACGTGATGCAGCGGCTGCGCGACGTGCTCGGCACGGACGACCCTGCCATGGCGCTCTACGATCTTGCCGGCAAGGTCGGCGCACGGCGTGCGCTCGCGGATATCGGCATGCCTGAAAGTGGTATCGAGCTTGCGACGGACAGGGCGCTGTCCAACCCCTACTGGAACCCGCGCCCCCTTGAGCGCGAAGCGCTGAAGGGGCTGATCGCCCGGGCTTACGCAGGCGAACGGCCGCGCTCCTGACGCGCGGCGACATCTGGAGGAGGACCGACCTTGGGCAAAGCAGAGGCCAGCCATGCGCGGCCGCCGAAATATCCGTATTTCGAGGAGGAGACCTCGGTCGACGTCGTCAACGCGCGCATGGGGCCGGACGTCGATCCGCGCCTGCGCGAGGTGATGAGCGTGCTGGTCAAGCACCTGCACGCCGCCGTCAAGGAGATCGAGCCGACCCATGAGGAATGGCTCAAGGGCATCGCCTTCCTGACCGAAGTCGGCCAGATGTGTTCGGAGTGGCGGCAGGAATTCATCCTCCTGTCCGACACGCTCGGCGTCTCGATGCTGGTCGACGCCATCAATCACCGGCGCCCGAATGGCGCCACCGAGAACACGATTCTCGGACCGTTCTACGTGCCCGAGGCGCCGCGCTACCAGCATGGCGCGAACATCTGCCTGGACGGCAAGGGCGAGCCGCTGGTGGTGCGCGGGCGCGTGGTGGATACCGAAGGCAAACCGGTCGCCGGCGCGCTGATCGACGTCTGGCAGACAAATGACGATGGCTTCTACGACGTCCAGCAGAAGGGGCTGCAGCCGGACTGGAACCTGCGCGGCGTGTTCACCAGCGGCGAGAACGGCGACTATTGGTACCGGGCCGTCAAGCCGCGCTACTATCCGATCCCGGACGACGGACCCGTGGGCAAGATGCTTGCCGCGCTGGGACGCCATCCCAACCGGGCCGCCCATATCCATTTCATCATCAGCGCGCCGGGCTATGACCCGGTCATCACCCATATCTTCACGCCCGATTGCCAGTATCTCGCCGAGGACGCGGTCTTCGGCGTGAAGGATTCGCTGATCGCGGATTTCAAGGAGATCACCGACCCGACAAGCGCGGCGGAGCTTGGATTCACGTCTCCCTATTGGTCGGTGCACTGGGATTTCGTGCTGGCGCGCAAATCGGCGGGCACGGCCTGAGACCCGATAGTCCTCCGACGCCGCTATAGTTTCGTCCATTTTGGACTAAATCATAGCGCCGCCCCGTTTGGCGCGACCCAGAGGAGGTCTCATGAACGACCACGAATTCCTGCGCGTCTACGATTTCGTCGACCGGCTGAGGACGCCGTTCCTCGGTGTCGCCGATGTCGAGGACGAGGCGTCGTGGCGCATGGTCCATTACATCATGCGATCGGAGCTCGAAGGCTATCCGGTGACGATGAGCAAGCTCGCGCTCGTCTCCGGCCTCAGCCATGGGACGGCGATCCGGCGCATCCAGGACATGATCGGCAAGGGGCTTGTCGAGCGCCGGCCATCGCCGGACAAGCCGAGGAGCTTCACGCTGCATCCCACGGAGGAGCTGACGACGCTCGCGGTCAACTATGCGGCGGAAACCAAGGCTCTGATCGCGGAGATACTGGGCGGGCGCGGCACGGAGGAACACGAAACCAACTACTATTTCGGCGCGCCGCGGCGCGGCAACCCGGTCATTCCGCCGATCAACCTGCTGAAGAGCCGGGTCACCGAAGGCGTCGAGCTGCAGTTCCTGCTCAACGACGACAATTATTTCGCGGCGATGCGCAACATGTGGTCGGATTTCCGCAACAACCTCGCCAGTGCCAGGAGCTTCAAGCTCGTCCACCAGAACGACCTCTACCGCGAAGGCCTGGCCAACGGCCAGCGCGCGGTGTCGGCCTATGACATCATCGCCATCGACATGCCCTGGCTGGGCGAGTTCGCGGGCAGGGGCCTGGTCATGCCGATCGGCGACATGATCCGCGAATCCGGCATCAACCCAATGGATTTCCACCCGTCGATCTGGTCGACGACGACCTGGCAGAGGGTGGAATACGGGGTGCCGATCTATTGCACCATCGAGGTGCTCGCCTGCCGCAGCGACCTTTTCGACGGTGCCGGGCTCGCCCTGCCCAGGACCTTCGAGGAGGTGATCTCGGCCGGCCGGGTCTTCCACAATCCGTCCGCGGAGCGCTACGGCATTGCCTGGAACGCGGCGCGCATGCCGCTCGCGTCAAGCTTCATGTTCTTCCTCGGCTGCTGCGGCCAGACAGTGCTGTCGATCCGGCGCACGCCGACCGGCTACTCGACGGAAAATCTCGACCGTCAGCACATGCGGCCGCAGATCGACAGCGAGGCCGCACTCACCGTGCTTGACTACATGCACCGGCTGCTCGAGATCGCGCAGCCGGGCGCGCTCGATGCGCATTGGGACGATTCCTGCGCGGTGTTCCTGAAGGGCCAGAGCGCCATGGGCTATGTCTGGACCATGCGCGCGGCGCAGTTCGAGGCGGAGGTGCGCTCGGCCGTGAAACGCCGGGTCTCCTATGTGCCGCAACCCAGCGGGCCGGGCGGCACCAACACGTCGCCGATCGGCGGCTTCCTGCTCTGCATCCCTTCCAACATCGATCCGAAAAGGCTGCCGCTGGCAACGGAGGCGCTTGCCTGGATGGCCTCACGCGAAGCGATGAAGGAGCATGTGAAGAACGGCTTTCCGGTCGCGCCGCGCTTTTCGGTGAGCGCCGATCCCGAAGCCACCGGCCGTTCGCAACTGGTGCGCTTCGTCGGCAACCTAGGCAACCGCAACCTGCTCAGGAACTGGCAGCGGCCGCCGGTTCCCTTCTACACCGACATGGAGCGCATCATCGGCGAGGAAATCCATGACGCATTGTCGGGCGGAAAATCCGACCGGGCGGCTCTGAAGGACGCGCAGAACCGCATCGACCGGATCATCGACAGCACGATCGGCGTCTGACCATCACGCTATGGCGCGGATCGAGCCGCCATCCACGCCCCAGACCGAGGACGTGACGAAGGACGCAAGGTCGGAGGCGAGGAAGACGATCACATTGGCGACTTCCTCGGGCTTGCCGAGCCGGCCGAGCGGAAGCTGGCGCAACGACATTTCGTGTTCGACCGCCTTCTGCGGTTCCATGTTGTGGAACTTGCCCATCGTCTCGGCAAAGCCGCCCGGCTGCGTCCAGAAAGGTGTCCAGACCGGGCCCGGCGCCACGGCGTTGATGCGGATGTTGTTTGCGCCTTCGCTGCGGGCCAGCCCCTTGGTCAGCGCGAGCACCGCCGCCTTCGAGGCGGAATAGTCGATCGGCACGCCTTCGGGCTGCCGGGCAAGATCGGAAGCGTTGTTGACGATCGAACCCTTGCCCTGCTTGCGCATCACCGGCAGCACGATGCGCGTGGTGCGCACATAGCTCATGAAATTGAGCGAGAAGGTCTTGTCCCACTCCGCATCGCTGAGCTGGTCGAAGGTGCGGACCGCGCCCGAGCCGACATTGTTGACCAGCACATCGAGCCCGCCACCCAGATGGGCGATCGCCGCGCCGACCTTGTCCTCGATATCGCCGGCGGAGGAAAGGTCGGCCTTGAAGGCCGTCGCCTGTCCGCCGGCCGCCGTCACGGCCTCCACCGTTTCGCCGAGGCCAGCGGCATCGATGTCGAGCAGTGCCAGGCGGCACCCTTCGCGTCCGAAGGCGATCGCGGTTTCCCGACCGATGCCCTTGGCGGCGCCAGTGATCAGCACCGTCTTGCCCTTGAGATTGGTGTCCATGGTATCCTCCCTTATTTCCCGGCGAACTGCGCCATGGTGGTTTCGAAAGAGCGCCGCGCCGCTTCCTCGAGCGGCAGGACGCGGTGTTTCCTGGAGATGACTTCGACCGAGTAGAAACCGTCGAAGCCGGTACGCTGGATCGCGTCGATGAAGGCCGACGGATCGAGCACGCCTTCGCCGCAAAGCCGCCGCTGATAGATCGTGTCTTCCCAGAGCGTGCCGACGACATCCGCATCGGCGTCGTCGAGTTCGACGGAGACGACATACTGCCGGGGAACCTTGGCCACCGCCTCATAGGGGATGCCGCCTCGGCCGATATGCCAGATGTCCAGCAGCAGGCCGCCATTGCGCTGTGCCGCGCCTTCGACAATGGCGCATGCGGTTTCCAGCGTGCCGACATTGGAAAAGGGCATCACCTCCAGCGCGATGCTGGTTCCGTAGCGCGCCGCATCCTGGCAGATCTCGGCGAAGCTGTCGGTCACATGCGCCAGGTCGATGGTCTTGGCGTCGAATTCCGGTGCGATCTTGACGTCGCGCGCGCCAAGCGCCTCGGCCGCCTCGAACAGCTCCTTGCGCACCTTGTCGGAGGCAAGCTTCAGCTCGCCGCCGGAGAACCAGTGGGTGATGAATTCCAGCTCCACATGCGGCATGCCGTTGGCATCGAGAATGCGGCGCATTTCCTTGAGGCCGATCTGCTCACGCGTGGCCTGGAGGTCGGCGTGAATGAGACCGACGCCCTTGTAGCCGGCCTTGGCCGCCGCCTCGACGCGTTGGGCAAAAGGGAAGGGGCTGATCTCGTTGGGCGCGAAGGGATAGACATCGCCCGCGATCGTCCAGTAGGCGGCGACGAGTTCCGTGCTCTTGGTCATGGTTCGCCCCCTCAGACCGATGCGCCTTCGGACCCGGTCCGGAAGTCGAAGCTGGTCGTCAGGCCGCCATCGGCGACGATTTCGGCGCCGTTGAGCGCGGTCGAGGCGTCACAGAGCAGGAAGAGCGCCGCGCGGGCGACTTCGCCCGGATCGAGGATCCGGCCCGAAGGCTGGCGATTGGCGCGCGTGGCAAGGAAGCGGTCCGGGTCGCTGGCCGACTTCATATGCCGTTCGAACAGGCCGGCCAGCATGGGGCCGGGGCTCAGCACATTGGCGCGAATGCCCTGGCGGGCGTGGTCCATGGCCACGGTCCGCGTCAGCTGGCGCACGGCCCCCTTGGAAGCGGCGTAGATCGCGAGCTGCTGCTCGGCGAAGGTTGCGTCGATGCTGGCAACGGCGACGATCGGGCCGCCGCCGCGCGCGATCATCAGCGGCAGCAGCGCGCGGAAGGCGAGCGCCGTGCCGATGAAGTTGACGGACATGGTCTTTTCCATCGCCGCCTTGTCGAACTCCAGCACGGTGCCGACGTTCAGCATGGCGGCCGAGGTGACCAGTCCGAGCGTGCCCGGATCGATGGCGGTCACGGAGCGGGCGATGTCGCTCCAGGTCTCCTCGAGCGACACGTCGCCCCGGACATGCGTGTAGAGTTCGCTGGAGAGCTCCGAAGGCGCCGGCGCGAGATCGACGCCGATGGTGCGCACGCCGCTCGCGACCAGAAGATGGGCGATCTTGGTGCCCAGACCGGAAGCCGTGCCTGAAACCACGACGAGTTCAGGCAGAACATTGGTAAACAGTGGCTCCTCGGCCATGGGG
The DNA here is from genome assembly GCF_016756515.1 of Mesorhizobium sp. 113-3-9. NCBI lineage: Bacteria > Pseudomonadati > Pseudomonadota > Alphaproteobacteria > Hyphomicrobiales > Phyllobacteriaceae > Mesorhizobium > Mesorhizobium sp. 113-3-9. The sequence continues at coordinate 3,074,753 of NZ_AP023246.1, forward strand.
TACTCCTCGGTTCCTAAATCAGATTGGAAGGCGCGGCGGGAGGCCCGCCGCGCCCGGATGGGATCAGCGCCCGATGGCGCCGTCGCAGTCGGAAATATTGGCCTTGGTGACGATCTCGTGCGGCAGGAAGATCTCCTTCTCGACCTTCTTGCCGTCGAGGAGATCGATCACCGCCTTGGCCGCGTATTTGCCGTCATCGATCGGCGACTGCAGCACGGTCGCGTATTGCGTGCCGTCCTTGATCTGGTTGACGCCTTCGATCGAGCAGTTGGACCCGACGAGCACGAGGCTGGCCGGATCGATGCCGGCGCGCTTGGCGGCCACGATCACGCCCGACATCATGTTGTCGGCCTGGGCGTAGACACCCTTCACGTCGGGACCGACCTGGGTGAAGAGCGCGGCGGCGGCGTCGGTGGCCTTCGTCTGGTCCCAATTGCCGTTCTGCTTGCCGGCGACGACGATGCCCTTGGCCTTCTCGGCCAGCACCTCCTCGAGGCCCTTGGAACGCGCGATCTGCGGCGGTGTTCCCGGCACGCCCTCGACGATGAAGATCTTGCCTTCCGTGCCGAACTTCTTCTCGGCGAAACCCTTGATCATGGCCTCGCCGGCGGACTGGCCGTTGCCGATATCGGAGGGGCCGGTGAAGACGTTCCAATAGTCCGCGTATTTGTCGTCGGGCTTCGAGTTGGTGATGACCAGCGGAATGCCGGCCTGGTTGATCTTGCGCAGCGAGGGCACGATGGCGCTCGCGTCCGCCGGCCACAGCACGATCGCGGCCGGGTTCTGGGCAAGCGCCTGGTCGACCTGCGATGCCTGCTCGGCGGCATCGAAGTTGGTGATCTTCACGTCGAGATCGATGCCGGCGGCGCTGGCGACTTCCTTGAAGGCGCGCTGGTGGAGGGCGCAGTATTCGCATTCCTCGCTCACCGTCAGCAGGATCACCTTCGATCCCTTGGCGCCGGCGAATGCCATGCCGGGCATGGCCAGTCCCGTGAACACGCTGGCCATCAGCGCGAGTTTGGTCAATTTCGCAGTATTCATGTCGTCGTTCCTCCCGTTTCAGGTTGCACGTCACCCATCCCCGCCGCCCAACACGGCGCAGGCAGAACTGGGTTTCGTCGGTTGCTTCCGCTAGAACATGATGCCGAAAAGTGTGAAGCGGTTTTCGGACGACATCATGCTCTATCTCTTTGATTTAGAGGCGGATTCAGATTTCAGATCGATTGATCTGAAATCATCCGACTCTAAGCGGAATGCCTGGCCCGCGATGCCGCGAACCGTTCACTCATCCATGCCCCCAACTGTCCGTCGAGCAGCACGATTCCCATCAGCACGAGCCCGTTCGCGAACAGGATTCCCGTCGCGCCCATGCCCATCAAACTCAGTCCGTTGTTCATCACCGTCAGGATCAGCGAGCCGATCAGCACATGCAGCGGCGAGCCGGCCCCACCCGACAACGCCACGCCGCCGACGATGGCCGCCGACACGGCCTGCAGCATGAGATTGTTCCCGGTGGTCGCCGCAGCACTGGCCAGGCTCATCGACAGAAGGCTGCCTGCGAGGGCCGCGCAAAGGGCCGAGACGATGAAGACGATATAAAGCGAAAGCCCGACCTTCGCCCCGCTCGCCGCCGCCACCAGCCGCTTGCTGCCGATGACGCGGATGTCGCGGCCCATCAGCGTGTGGCGCATGAACAGTCCGGCCAGCAGGAAGGCGGCCAGCGTGATCACGCTGCGCCAGGAGAGGACCGTCAGGATCGGATTGTCGAGGGCAAAGCCCAGGTCGAAATTGTCGGTGCTGATCACCTTGCCGCCGGCAAGCCAGAAGGCAAACCCCGAAAGCGCCATCATCGACCCGACGGTGACCACCAGCGAGGATACGTTGAAGCGGTTGACGACGAAGGCGTTGGCCGCGCCGATCACCACCGCGAAGGTCAATGCGACACCCATGCCATGGACTAGATTGCTTCCGCCCGCGACCAGCGTCAGCAGGCCGCCGACCGCGACCATGGAGCCGACGCTGAGGTCGAATTCACCGGCGATCATGGTGAGCGACAGGCCGAGCGCCACCAGGCCGAGCAGCGCGAACGACTGCGTCAGCGCATAGATGTTGCGCCCGCTGATGAAGGCCGGGTTCCACAGCGCGAAGGCGACGACCAGGGCGATCAGCAGCGCGATGCGTAGCAAGGTGGCCGTGGACATGGGCTGTGACTTCCTTGGGGAGGCCATGGTCATCTCCTCCCGCCGAGCGCCAGCGCGCCGAGGATGACCGAGGCGATCACGACCAGGCCCTTCACGATCAATTGGATTTCCAGCGACAGGCCCTTGAGCAACAGGATGTTGGTGATGATGGCCAGGAAAACCGCGCCGATGGCCGCGTCGAGGATGCGGCCCTGGCCGCCCTTGATCGCCACCCCGCCGACGAGCACGGCGGCGATGGCGTCGAAATCCAGCCCGGCACCGAGCTTGAGGTTGCCCTGCGCGGCCTGCGAACCGTAGAGCGCACCGGCAAAGGCTGCGGCCGCCGCCGCCAGCACATAGGCGATCACCAGGGTTCGCCCGACGCGCAGGCCGGTGAAATGCGCGGCCTTCGGATTGAGCCCGATCAGGCGCAATTCGCGGCCGAAGCGGGTCCGCTCGACGATGAAGCTGAAGACGAGCGCCGCAAGCAGGAACAGCACGATCTGGTTGGGGATGCCGGCCATGCGGCCGATGCCGAGCCAGCTCGCATCGCCTTGCCCGACAATGGTCAGGCCGCCCGAATAGAACGAGCCGGCGCCGGTGATGATCGAAGCCATCGCAATGGTGGTGATGATCGGGTTTGTCTTGAAGACGCCGACGGCAATGCCCTGGGCAAGTCCGAACAAGGCACCGACCAACACCACCACGACGATGCTCGGGAGGAGACCAAGATGGAGAAAGGAGGCAAACACGATCGTCGAAACGGCCGCCGTGGCGCCCATCGAAAGCATGAAGAGGTTGCCCGAGAGGGTGATGAACGCCATGCCGACGGCGGCGATGCCGACCGCCGATGTCGAATACATGATCGCCGAAATGTTGGCGCTCGACGCAAAGCCGGGCACCGCGGCACTGGCCCAGATGGCCAGAAGGATGGTGCCGATCCAGACGGCCGTCGATTGCACACGCTCGGGGCTCAGCAATGCCGCGCCCAACGACTTCATCTCGAGAGCGGCCAAGCCGGAACCTCCGCTTCCTGTCCTCGTTTCCACGCTCATGCCGCCCTCGCCATGCCTGGTCCGCGCAGGACGTCACCCAGGATCGAGTCCATGGCGGTCTCCTCGACCGGCAGATCGTTGACGATCTCGCCGCGGAAAACGGTGATCACGCGCTGCGACAGTTCGCGGATTTCCTCGAGGTCGGTCGAGAAGAACAGGACGACGAGCCCCTGGCGCGCGAGCGCCTGGAGCTCGCGGTAGATTTCGGTGCGCGCCCCAACATCGACGCCGCGCGTCGGCTCGTTGAGGACAAGCACTTTCGGCTCCAGCGCGACGGACTTGGCAATGGCGACCTTCTGCTGGTTGCCGCCCGAAAGCGTCGACGCCGCCGCCGGCAGCCGCCGGCCGTCGATCTGGAAACGGCGCGCGAGATCCAATGCCCGCTTGCGGGCCTCGCCCAGGGAAAGCACGCCGGCGCGGTTCAGGCGGTCGAGTATTGCGGATGTGAGGTTGACCTCGATCGGCGCGCCGAGGAACAGGCTCTTGCCGCCGCGATCTTCCGGGACATAGGCAATGCCGCAGGCCATCGCCGACGACAGCGAGGTGACGTCGATGGCGGCGCCATTCAGAAACACTGTGCCTTCGTGGCGGCTTTCCAACCCTGCCAGCGTCTCGATCAGTGCATTGGCGCCCGATCCAAGCTGGCCGATGACGCCGACGACTTCGCCAGCGCGGAAATCCAGCGTCACCGGCCGGTATTTTCCGGCCACCGCGAGCGTCTTGAGTTCAAGAACCTTGGCGGACTGCTGGAGATCGGCCCGGTCACGCACCGAATGGGCGGATTTTATTTCCCGGCCGATCATCTCGGCGACCAATTCCTCGTTGGTCCACTGCGCCGTCGGTTTGGTCAGAACCCGCTGGCCATTGCGGAAAACGGTGACACGGTCGGTGAGCGCGAAGATCTCGGGCAGGCGATGGCTGATATAGATGACGGCGGTGCCGTTTTCGCGCAGCCAGCGAACCGTCTTGAAGACGCGCTGGATCTCTGCGTCGGAAAGGCTCGCGGTCGGCTCGTCCAGGATCAGGATACGGGCGCCGCGCATGACGGCGCGGCAGATTTCGAGCAGCTGCTGCTCCGCGATCGCCAGGCGGCCGGCCTCGATATCGAGCGGCACTTCGGCCAGGCCGAGCTGGTCGAGGGTCTGGCGCGCGCGGGCGGCATAGCGCTTGCGGATATAGAGCTGACCGACATCGGGATCGCCGAGAAGAACGTTGTCCAGAACGGACAGATGCGGAATGATCGACAGTTCCTGGTAGACGACCGAGACCTGCCTGACGCTGGTCAGTTGCCCCGGCTTGAGCAGATTGCCATCGACGCGGATTTCTCCTTCGTCCGGGCTCATCAGCCCGGCGATCATCCGCACCAGCGTGCTCTTGCCGGCACCGTTCTCGCCACACAGCGCATGGATCTCACCGGCTTCGAGATCGAAGTCGACGCCTTTCAGAGCCTGGACACCTCCAAAAGATTTCCGCAGGCCTCTGACCGTCAGAACGGCTGGCGTCTCCATGATTTCCTCCCACAACCGTTTGAACGGCGTGACGGCTACGCTACAGAATGATGATGGGTGCGATGACGGCAATTTGGTCCAGATTGGACTAACGGATTTGCAGCGTCAGCAATGGGCTGGGCTTGGTCCAAGGCGGCAGCGATCGCGCCCACCGGTCCTGCCTGCCGATGCGCGGCCGTCTCACGCGATAAGGTCGGGACCGATCTGGCTGAACGCCGGCGTGCCCGCGAGCTTCAGGCCGTTGGCGATGTCGTCCAGCAGGATGTCGAGCACCCTGGCCACGCCGGCTTCGCCGGCCGCCGCTCCGAACAGGGCGGCTCGGCCGATCGCTGAGGCGGCAGCGCCGCGCGCCCTGGCCTTGATGACGTCCATTCCGGTTCGGATGCCGGAATCGATCAGGATCGGAACCTCGGCCGCCACCGCCTGGCGGATGGCGGGCAGCGCATCGATGCTTGATATGGCGCTGTCGAGCTGGCGGCCGCCATGGTTGGAGACCCAGATGCCGTCGGCGCCGGCCGCCACCAAGCCGGCGGCATCGGCGGGGTGCAGGACGCCCTTTACCAGCAGCCGGCCCTTCCACCAGTCGCGGATCCGGCGGAAATCGTCCCAGTCGAAACCGGCGTGGAGATTGCGGCCGACACGCGCGGCGATGGTCAACCCGGCGCTGGTGTCGCCAAGATAACCGCGAACGTTCTCGAACTGAGGCAGCCCGCCGCGCAGCAGGCGCAGCGACCAGCCGGGATGAAGCATGCCTTCCCAGAGATGGCGAGGCGAGGGGCGCAGCGGGATCGATATGCCGTTCCTGAGATCCTTTTCGCGTTTTCCCCCGGCCTGCAGGTCGACGGTCACCACCAGCGTCGAATAGCCGAATTCTTCCGCCCGCCGCACAAGCTCGCGGTTGAAGTCGAATTCCCTGAGCACATAGAGCTGGAACCAGAGCGGTCCCTGCACGGCCCTGGCCATGCGCTCGATGCTGGTCGTCGACATGGTGGACAGCGTGTAGGGAATGCCGCGCGCGGTCGCTGCCCTGGCGATGGCGATGTCGGCTTGCGGCCATACCAGCGCGCATGAACCCATCGGGCTGATCACCAGTGGTGTGGCGAAGGTTTGCGACCACAGCGATGTGGTCAGGTCCGGCCGCGATACGTCGGTCAGCACGCGTGGCAGCAGCCGGATACGCTCGAAATCGGCGCGGTTGGCGCGGAGCGTCAATTCCTGTCCTGCCCCGCCATCGACGAATTCGAAGATCGACTTCGGCAGGCGGCGGCGGGCAAGGGTGCGGAAATCGTCGACTGAAACCTTGCGCGCGAGAGCGCCCATCTCAAACTCCGCTTGTTTCGAGCGTCGTGCCGGTCCGCTTGAGGCGGCCGGCAAGGAGGCTGAGCTCGGCATAGGCCTTGCCGGCGTCCGGATGCCATGAGCGCACCGCCGCCTCCTGTTGCGCGACGATCGCGAGATCGCCGCGCGCCGCCGGTCCGGTCAGCGCCGCGGCCGGCCCCAGCCTTCCGACATTCTCGGCCGTGGCGGCAAGCAGGCGCGCATTCAGTTGCCCGGCGATTTCCTGTGGAACGCCGGCGCGCGCCCAGGCTTCCCGCGCCACCGCCTGCAGCACCACGGTGAAGTTGTTCGAGAACACGGCAGCCGCGTGGTAGATCGCCTTGTATTGCGAGCTGAGCGGAAACGGCTGGCCGCCAATGCCGCGTATCAGTGCATCGACAGCCCTGACAGCCTCGGCATCGCCTTCGACGCCGCAAAGTGTCCCTTCGAACTGTCCGACAGCCCTTGCCGGATCGGCGAATGTCAGCACGGGATGGACGCTTGCCAGATGCCAGCCAAGGGCACGCAAGGGCTGCATCTCGGCCGCCGGCAGGAAGCCGCTGCAATGCACGGCGATGGAGGGACTGGCCGGGGCCAGTTCCGCAAGACGGGCCGCCACGTCCGCGATCCGCGTGTCCGACACGGTGAGGAACCAGAGGTCGGCCGGTCGCATGTCGGCAAGCCCGGAAACGGCGGTTCCCGCGCCGATGAATTCAACCGCCCGGGAGGCAGTTTCCGCGCCGCGGCCGGCAATGTCCTGAACCTCGTGCCCGCCGGCCAGGACGATCCGGCGCATGAGGGTCTGGCCGACCTTGCCGGGCCCAATCAGATTGATCTTCAGCTTCATCATTTCAGCCTCATTCGACATTGGCCGAAGGCTATATGATCGGCTTTGGCAAAACAGGCGGAAACTTGTCCCGGCCAGCGGCTCTGGCGTGACACCTCACGCCGCGGCCGCGAGCCGGTCGCAGACGGAATGGGTTATCTGGCGGGTGGACGCGCTGCCTTTCAGGTCGGCGCTGAGCAGGCCGCCGGCAAGGCAGGCTTCCGTCACGCTTCGGATGCGCTCGGCTGCCTGGTTGAGCTTCGCGTCGGCATGCTTGTGGCCGAGCCAGTCCAGCATGGAGGCGGCCGACAGGATGGTGCCATAGGGATTGGCGATGCCTTTGCCGGCGATGTCGGGCGCCGAGCCGTGTGCTGCCTGGAAGAAGCCGTTGGCGTCGCCGATCTCGGCCGAGGGCGCCATGCCCATGCCGCCGACGGTGGCGGCGGCAAGGTCGGACAGGATGTCGCCGAACATGTTCTCGCTGACGATGACATTGAAGTGGCCTGGCTTCAGCACCAGGTGCATGGCCATGGCGTCGACCAGCGCATATTCGGTCGCGACGTCGGGATAGTCCTTCGCCACCTCGTCGAAGACGGAGCGGAAGAAGGCATAGCTGCGCAGCACGTTGGCCTTGTCGCAACAAGTCACCCGGCGCACGCCGTCGCGCGGCGCGCCGGTCGACTGGCGCGCCAGTTCGAAGGCCTTGCGGACGATACGTTCGATGCCGGTACGGGTCTGCACCAGCGTATCGACCGCGACCTCGCCGCGCAGCAGCGCGCCCGAGCCACGCGCGGCGTAGAGCCCTTCGCTGTTCTCGCGCAGGATGATGTAGTCGATGTCGCCTGCCTTGACGCCGCGCAAGGGGCTCTCAACACCCTCGAAGAGCCTGATCGGGCGGATGTTGGCGTAGAGGTCGAGCTCGAAGCGCAGCTTGAGCGTGAAATCCAGCCCCGCTTCGGTGCCGTCGGGATGGACGACGCCGGGCAGGCCGCCCGCGCCATGCAGGATGGCGTCCGCCGCACGGCAGGCCTGGAACGTCGGTTCGGGAAAGCTCTGGCCGGTCTTCAGGAAGTGCTCGGCGCCGGCCGGATATTCGCAGAAGCGTAGCGGGCTGTCGGGCCCGAGTGCGGCCTTCACCACCTCGATCGTGGCGGCGCAGACTTCCGGACCGATGCCGTCGCCATGCACCACGGCGATTTCGTAGATATCCTTCATCGCCAAAACCTCACGGGCAACAGTTTTTCAGATGCACTTGCCGCCATCGACGTTGAGGTCGACGCCGGTGATCATGCTGGCCTCGTCCGAGCACAGGAAGGCGGCGGCATTGCCCATGTCCTGAGGCGTCGACAGCCGGCCGATCGGGATGGTGGCGACGACGCGGGCGCGGTTCTCCTCGCCGGAGCCGATGAAGGTGGACAGAAGCGGCGTGTCGCCGGCGACCGGGTTGATGGCGTTGACGCGGATGCCGAAGGGGGCGAGTTCCACCGCCATGGCCCGCGTCGCGGCGATCGCCCAGCCCTTGGAGGCGTTGTACCAGGTGAGGTTCGGGCGCGGCGAGACGCCGCCGGTGGAGGCGACGTTGAGGATCGCGCCCGATTTGATGGATTTGAAATGCGGAACCACCGCGCGGGCGCCGTTGTAGATCGAGCGCATGTTGACGTTGGCGATCCTGTCGAACAGACCTTCGTCCATCGTCTCCAGCGGCAGAGGCGGCTGGGCGACGCCGGCGTTGTTGACCAGTATGTCGAGGCCGCCAAAGGCCGACCGGGCGAGGTCGGCGGCCGCCTCGAAGCTTTCGAGTGTCGAGACGTCACCGGTGATCGGCCGCACCTTTTCGCCGATCTCGCCCGCGACCCTGGCCGCTGCCGCCTCATCACGGTCCATCAGCACGACCAGCGCGCCCTCGGCGACGAATTTCCTGACGATGCCTTCGCCAAATCCCGAACCGCCACCGGTGACGATGGCGACCTTGCCAGCAAGTCTCATATCTGTTCCTCCGTTGCCGGCACCATCGGGGAAGTCGCCGTGATTGCACAGTCCGATTATCTGAACGCCCTTTTAGCTTTCCTTGTTTGAGGTCGCCGGCAGCGGGAGTAATAGTCGCCACGGAATTCGTGAGGAGGACGCGATGACGCTGAATTTCGACCCGAGGGCGAAGGCCACGACGCTCTACCATGGCGAATTCCGGCCGATGTTCATCGGCGGCAAGTGGGTCGCGGCACAGTCCGGCCAGGAAATGCAGGCGCTCAACCCGGCAACGGGCGAGGTGCTGGCGACGGTGCCGCGCGGCGGCGCGGCCGACATAGATGCCGCGGTCAAGGCGGCACGCGCTGCCTTCGAAGGACCTTGGTCAAGATTCTCGCCCTACGAGCGGCAGTGCGTGCTGTTGCGCATCGCCGATCTGTTCGAGACGCATTGGGAAGAGCTCAGCGTTTCCGACACGCTCGACATGGGCCTGCCGATCACGCGCACGCTGGCCAACCGGCGCCGCGTCATCGGCATGCTGCGCTTCTATGCCGGCATGGCGACGGCGCTGCATGGTGAATCCATCGACAATTCCATTCCCGGTGAGATCGTCTCCTTCACAAGGCGCGAGCCGGTCGGCGTCGTCGGAGCAATCATTCCCTGGAACGCGCCGACCGCCGCCTCGATCTGGAAGATCGCGCCGGCGCTCGCCACCGGCTGCACCATCGTGCTGAAGCCCTCCGAGGACGCATCGCTGACGCCGTTGCTGATCGCCAGGCTTATGCAGGAAGCCGGCGTGCCCGATGGCGTCGTCAACATCGTCACCGGCACCGGAGCCGAGGCCGGCGCGCGGCTGGCCGAACATCCAGACGTCAACAAGATCGTCTTCACCGGCTCGACGCTGACCGGCCAAGCCATCGCGCGGGCAGGGGTCACCAATCTCAAGCGCGTTTCGCTTGAGCTCGGCGGCAAGTCGCCGATCATCGTCTGCCGCGACGCCGACATCGACAAGGCCGTCCCGGTCGCCGCGATGGCGGTGTTCGTGCATTCGGGCCAGATCTGCATTGCCGGCTCGCGGCTGTTCGTGGCGCGCGAGATCCACGACGAATTCGTGCGCCGGGTGGCCGAGTTCGCCAGCAAATTGCGCATAGGCCACGGCATCGAGGCGGAGACCGAAATCGGGCCGCTCATCAATGCCAGGCAGGCCGGCAAGGTGGAAGGCTACATCAAGGCCGGCAGCGACGAGGGCGCAGAACTGGTCGCCGGCGGATCGCGGCTGACGGGCGAGCTATACGACGGCGGCAATTTCATCGCACCGACGGTCTTCGGTGCGGTCTCGGACAAGATGACCATCGCGCGCGAGGAGATTTTCGGGCCGGTCATCTCCGCGATGCCTTTCGACACGCTCGACGAAGCGGTCACGCGCGCCAATGCGACGCCTTATGGGCTGGCCGCCGGCATCTTCACCACCCATCTCGGCACCGCGCACAAGCTGGCGCGGCGTATCAAGGCCGGCTCGGTCTGGGTCAACATGTACCACGCCATCGACCCCGCCGTGCCGTTCGGTGGCATGAAGATGTCCGGCTACGGCCGCGAGGGCGGCATCGAGCACCTGCATGAGTATCTGGAGACCAAGGCCGTCTGGATCCAGACCGATTGAGGGTATGCCGATATTCGGGTGAGGGCGGCCTGCGAATCACAAGTGCGCGAAGCCCCCCGCCTTCGTCATCCTAGGGTCTGCGCGCGTCGCTTCGCTCCTTGCTTCGCCCTAGGATGACGAAGCTACAGACGGTGCGGCAATCTCCAGCGTTGGTCAATGCGCCAGTTCGCGCAGGTTGGTGCGGATGAGGTTCATCAGCTGCTCCGAGAAGCTATGGTGCACGTAGCCGCGCGCGGTGATGATGCCGACGGAGCGGTGGGCGTCGCGGTGGTCGATCGGCACCACGCGCATGCGCTCGTCATTGCGCGAGATGGCGATGCCGGGCACAACGCAGACGCCCAGTCCGGAGGAGGCGAGCGCCACGGCGGTCTGCGCGCTCTCGACCTCGTATTGCGGCTTGAGTTCGATGCCTTCGGCCGCCGTCAGCCGGTCGACGAGACCGCGCACCGCCGTCTTGCGGTTGAGCAGGATCAGCGGATAGCGCAGCAGGTCGGAGAGCAGCAGCTTCTTTTCGCCGCCGTATATTTCGGTGGGAATGCAGGCCATCAGCGGATCGTCGAGGATGGATTCGAACTGGAAGTCGGTCAGGTTGGGCAGTTCGGGGCCGATATAGAACTCGACCTCCTGCTGCTGCAACAGGCCAAGGGCCGCCTGCGGCGGGGTCTCGATGACCTCGACGACCGAGCGGGGGTAGCGCAGCTTGAAGGTGGCCAATATGTCGCCCAGCCGGCTCGCGGCAAGCGTCGGGGCACAGGCGATCTGCACCTTGCCCTTGCGCCGCGCGGCGATCTCGGTCAGCCGGTCGAGGCTGGTCTGCACCTGCGACATCGCATTGGCGATCTCCTCGAACAGGACCTGGCCTTCCGGCGTCAGGCTGGCGCGCTGCGCGGTGCGGATGAAGAGCGAGATGCCGATCTGCTCCTCGAGGTCGCGGATCTGCATGGACACAGCCGATGGCGAGCGGTTGCTCTCTTCGGCGGCACGACGGAAGCTGCCGTTTTCGGCGGCAAGCAGGAACGTCTGCAGAAGTTTGAGGTTGATGCTGGACATGTCCGCTCGGGCAGGTGATCTGACCTCCTGACCTATTCAGACGCGGAACCGATTGCAAGGCAATAGGCCCGGCCAGCCATTGGTCCTGGCTTAGCCAGCAAAGATATTCCCCTGCAACCGGGGCTCAGTGGACGGCGGCGAACATGACGCGTTCCTCGGTCGCTTCCGACAGCATCATCTCCTCGACCACGCGGCCGCGCTTGACGACCAGGATACGGTCGGAAACGGCAAGGATTTCAGGCAGATAGGAAGAGATGACGACGACGGCCATGCCCTGGTCGGCGAGATCGCTGATGAGCTGGTGGATCTCGACGATGGCGCCGACGTCGACGCCGCGCGTCGGCTCGTCGAAGATCACCAGTTTCGGCTTCTGGATCAGCGACTTGGCGATCACGACCTTTTGCTGATTGCCGCCGGAGAGTTCGATCATCCGGGCGCGGTCGCTGGTCTGCCGCAGGCTGAGGCGCTCGCCCCATTCGCGGGCAAGCTGCCTGGCGCGCGCCAGCGACACCATCGAGACCGGGTTGGCGCCCTCGGTGAGTTCGCCCACCTGCAGGTTCTCGCCGGCCGTCATGGTCTCGAAGAAGCCGTCGAGCTTGCGGTCCTCGGTGACATAGACGATGCCGTCGCGCACCGCCGGCCTCGGCACGCGATAGCGCACCGACTTGCCGAGCAGGCGGATTTCGCCGCCATGGAAGATGTTGCGCTTCAGCAGGCCGGCAACGACCTTGGCCATCTCCGTGCGCCCGGCGCCGACGAGGCCGAACATGCCGGTGACCTGGCCCGAAAAGACCGAGAAGGACGAGTTGCGCACCAGGCCGGCACAGGACAGGTTCTCGACCGAAAGCACCTTGTCGCCATAGGGCCGCGCCGCGCGCTTGACCTCGCCATGCAGCGTTTCAGTCAGTGTGCGGCCGACCATCGCCTGCACGATGGTGGCGCGGGTGAAGCCCTTGGCGTCTCCGGAAGCGACGATCTCGCCATCGCGCATGACGGTGATGCGGTCGGCGACATCAAGCGCCTCTTCCAGCGCGTGGCTGATGAAGATGATGGCGATGCCTTCCTTGACCAGGCGCTGCAGCAGGTTGAAGAAGTGGCTCTTTTCCTCGGGCGTCAGCGTCGCGGTCGGTTCGTCGAAGATGATGACGCGGGCCTTGTGGTGGACGGCGCGCGCGATCTCCACCATCTGCTTGTGCGCCGCGCCAAGCGTGCTGACCTGCGCGGTCGGGTCGACCTGGAAGCCCATGCCGGCGAGGAACTGGCGCGCCTGGATGTAGAGGCCGCGCAGCCGGTTGAACATCTTCTCTTCGCCGAGATAGAGGTTCTGCGCCACGGTCATGGCCGGCACCAGATTGGTCTCCTGAAACACCATGGCAATGCCGGCGCGCAGCGCTTCGGCGGGCGTGGCGAAGGACACGTCCTTGCCGTCGAAGGTCATCTTGCCCTCGGTCAGCTTGAACACGCCGGCCATGACCTTGGTCAGCGTCGACTTGCCGGCGCCGTTTTCGCCGAGCAGTGCGTGGATCTCGCCCTTGCGCAGGTCGAAATTGACGTTCTTGAAGGCGGGAATGCGCGAGAACGCCTTGGTGGCGTCCCTGAGCTCGATGATGTTATCCGACATCGCTTAACCCCGCTTGCCGCCGGCGGCGCCGGCCACGCGCACCACCCTCGAGCCGCCGCGCGAGGCGACCAGCAGGTCGTCGCCCGCCTCGCAGGCGCTCACGGTGCCGTGCACCGTGCCGTCGGCGCGCGAATGGAAACTCGACAGCGGCTTCATGTTCTGGTCGCAGTGCACCACCAGCCCGTAGGATCGGGTGACGGCGTAGGGCTTCAGCACATTCATCTGCTTGAGCTGGCTGCCCTGCATCGGTTCGCGGTAGTCGCGCCATGAACTCAGCGACGGCGCCATCCAATAGGCTTCGGGGACCTCGGCCAGCATGCGCTTGCGGTAGGCCTCCTCGCGCAGGATGAACTCCACCAGCTGGTTGCGGACGGAATAGAAGGTCAGCCAGTAGCCGGCATTGAAGGCGGGGGCGATGCGTGCGGGATAGGCCGGCAGGTGTTCCAGCACCGGCATTGTCGCCCTGGTGGCAAGGTCGATGGCCAGCACGCGGTGGCGCCAGGCTTCGGTGACGTAGATGCGGTTCGAGCCGGTGGTGGCGATGCCGGCCGGCCAAGCGAGGCCGTCACGGATCAATTCCAGCCGGCCGCTCTTGAGGTCGAGACGCCAGAGCGAACCGGAAGCGTTCTTCTGCATCAGGTCGCGGCGCCAGCCGGTCGCGGGTACCGATGCCGAGCCATTGGCGATCAGCAGGCTGTTGCTGTCGAGGAAGGTGAGGGCGGTGATGCAGGAGAGCCGCCGCGCTTCGTCGCCTGTTGCTTCGCGCCCGTCATGCAGGCCGCCCCGGATGACGACACCCTTGCCGTCGATCGCCAGCGCGGTCATGCCGCGGGCATGGGCAAGTGCCGTGATCTCACCGGGGAATTCCTGCAGCACCTCCGCCTGGCCGTCGGCGCCAAAACGCACCAGCGAGGCGGCGCTGCTCGCCAGCACGCCCTTGTCGGTGCGCACGAGATTGTCGGCCTCGGCGAGGTTGGCGAAGGTCTCGGCTTCCTCGAGGCCCTGGTTGGGCAGCAAGGGGCCGTCAAGCGTCGGCACCGTCACCGCCCAGTCGCCACGGCCGAGAAAACGGTCGAAAAGCTGGCTCACGGCGCTCATGCCTTTTTGCCCCAGTAGGAATCCGAGCTGAACCAGTTGGGATCGACGCCCTTGAGCGGCAGTGTGCCCATGCGGTTGTTGAAGATGCCGCAGAGATAAAGCACCCCCTTGTGTTCGCGCATCGAGGTGATCATCGGATGCTTCTCGCCGGCGCGGTCCCAGAGGCTTTCGAGGATCTGGCCCTTTTCGTCGAAGCGCAGCACGCAACCGGTGTTGAGGTTGGGCATAAGCCAGGCATCTTCCGAGACGCGCCGCGCCATGCGGCGACGAAAGCCCGGCATTTCCAGCGACAGGTCGAGCGCCGGCGTGCGCATGCCCATCAAGGCCAGCCAGTAGGTGCCGTCGGAGGCGCGGTTGATGTTGTCGGGATAGCCGGGCAGGCCCTCGATGACGCGCTCGACCTTGCCCTTCTTCGGGCCGTCGAAATAATAGCGGCTGATGCGGCAGGCCCAGCTTTCGGCGAACAGCACGGACTGGCCGTCGAAGGCCGTGCAGATGCCGTTCGGGAAGACCAGGTTCGACAGCAGCGTGCGGGTCGAGCCGGATTTCGGATCGTGGACGATGATGCGCCCATTGCCGCGGCTTTCCAGAGCATCGGCGTACCAGTCGTGCATCTCGAAGCGCACTGTGGCTTCGGAGAAGACGATGCGGCCATCGGGAAGGATGTCGCAATCGTCGGCGAGCTTCATGGTCGAGTCGTCGACGACCGATGTCAGCGAGCGGTTGGTCTCGGCCGTCAGCAGCTTCACATCGCCATTCGGGGCGACCCGGTAAAGGCCCATGCCGGCGACGCAGATGACCAGATTGTCGTCGCGGTCGAAGGCCATGCCGAGCGGCGAGCCGCCAATATGGGCGAACACTTCACTCTCGGTGTAATGCGGCGGCTTGAAGCGCAGTATGTCGCCCTGGCGGGTGCCGGTGTAGAGCCGGTCCTGGCGGTCGAAGATGACATCCTCCGCGCCGTCGAGGACGCCAAGGCCGATGACGCCGACATCCTTCAGCCGGTCGTTCACCGCTACCGGCGTGCCCGGCGCGGTCGAGATCGGCTCACGCATCTTGGCGAAGGTCGGCGAGATGTAGACGCTGCGCAGGATCTTGTGGCGGTTCTTCACCCAGCGCACGTCGAGCAGGACCGAGAAAAGCAGCACGAGACCGAGGATCAGGTAGTTGACCGGGCCGGACACGGCCAGAGCGAGCAGGCTGTTCGACAGGACGAGCACGAAGATCGTCCCCATCAGCGCCTTGGCCACCGAGCCGCGCCCGCCGCCAAGCGAGATGCCGCCAAGCACCGTCGCGGTCAGCACCTGCAGTTCGAGCCCGGTGCCGATATCGGAAGCGGCACTGCCGATGCGGGCCGAGAAGAAGAAGCCGGAAAGCGCGACCAGCACCGAGCACAGCACGTAGGCGCTGAACAGGGTGAAGCGCACATTGATGCCGGCATTGTAGGCGGAACGGCGCGCGCCGCCGACCGCGAACAGCCGCCAGCCATAGCGGGCGCGCGAAAGCACCAGATGGATCACCAGCGCGATGACCACGAAGACGACGAAGGAGGTCGGTACGCCCCAGATCGTGCCGAAGCCGAGAAAATCATAGATCGGGGAATCCGGCCCGCTGGTGACGATCGGCGTCGAAACCTGCGGGAAGATGACGTCGAAGGTCGAGCGGTAGATGATGAGCGTCACCAGCGTGGTCAGAAAGGCCCGCATGCGCAGGAAGCCGACCAGGAAGCCGTTGATGGCGCCGCAGACTATGCCCAGCCCGAGGCAGGCCAGCAGGCCGGTGCCGAAACTCCATTGCCCGACATTCATGCCGTAGAGCGTCACCAGGACGGCCAGAGCGAAGGTCGAACCGACCGACAGGTCGATGCCGCCCGAGACCATGACGATGGTCATGCCGAGCACGACCAGGCCGAGCTCAGCGGTCTGGCCGCTGAGATTGGTCAGCGTCGCGACGCTCCAGAAGCCCGGCACGATCGAGCCGAAGATCGCGCACAGAATGACCAGCGCCGTGAAGGGGATGACGCTGTCGATCCACTTCTTGGTCAGGATCTCCCCGACCACGTGGTCGGGGAGCAGGCGGTAGCGCCAGCGCACAAGGCTTTCGGCCATGCTCATCAGGACAGTCCGTTACTTGAGCTCGTCCAGCTTCCAGCAGTTCCTGCCGGTGGCATTGGTCTTGTCGACGCGAGTGATCGGGCCGAAGAAGATGGTCTTCTCGCTGCCCGCCTGCCGCTCGGGATGCTGCAGCAATTCCGAAATCTGCTGCGCGGCGATCTCCGCCTGGATGGGCGAGTTGAAGTTGAAGATCACATCGAGCAGGCCGTTCTTGATGCTTTCGCAGCCAGTGGCGCTGCCGGCGCCATTGGTGACGATGGTCACCTGGTCCTGCTTGCCGGCGGCCGCGACGGCGGCACCGGCGCCGACTTCGGCGTTGTCCCAGATGCCCATGATGCCGCACAGGTCCGGATGCTGCTGGAGGACCGTCTCGGTGATCTGGCGGGCCTTTTCGCTCATGTAGTCGGCCGGCTGGTCGGAGACGAGCTGCAGTTCGGGATTGGCCTTCAGCACCTCATCGATGCCGGTGCGCATGTAGATGTTGGCCGCACCCGTCTGGACGCCGGCAAGCCAGACCACCTTGTGCGATACGGCATTCGGCCCGGTGCAGTGCTTGGCCAGTTCGCCCATTTCGAGACGGCCCATCTCGATCCAGTCATTGCCGACATAGGAGTCGGTCTGGGTCGCCGACTGCATGTTGACCTGCAGCACCTTGATGCCGGCGGCCTGCGCCTGCTTCAGCAGGCGGGCATAGGTCTGCACGTCGGGGTTTTGCACGATGATCAGGTCCGGCTTCTCCGCGATGGCGCCCTGCATGGCGCGGATGCCGGCATTGGTGTCGCCATTGGGGTCGCGCACTTCGATGCTGAAACCGTAGCGGGCGGCATGGCGCTGCCATACCACCACCCAGGACTGGTTGAGGTCCATGCCTTGCGAGATCGGCACGAAGATCACCTTCTTGCCCTTGAGCGATTCCAGATAGGGCGCGCGCCCGACCTGGTCGGTTTCCTGCGCGGTGGTGACGTTCGCGGCGCTGAGCAGCGTGAGCGCCGTCAGGCCCGCGAAAAGGCAGTTCTTGAACAACTTCATGGTTTCCTCCCTGATTGATGTTTCGGCTTGATGTTTTTCAGATATCGCCGCTCTGCGAGGTCTGCTCGTCGCGCGGATTGATGATGGCGTCGATCGCCAGCGCACCCAGCAGGATCACGCTCTTGATCAGGTTCTGGCTGGTGTAGCTGAAGTTGAGGATCGTCATGCCGTTGGTCAGGATGCCGACCAGGATGGTGCCGACGATGACGTTGCGCACGCCGCCCTGGCCGCCGGAGAGGCCGATGCCGCCCAGCACCACGACCAAAAGCACGTCGTAGATCAGGCTGGAATTGTAGAGGCGCGTGTCGATGCCGGTGACAAGCCCCAGCATGATGATGCCGGCGGTAAAGGCGATCAGCGCGCTCAGCACATATTGCGTCACGATGATCGGGCGCGTCGGCAGGCCGGTGGTGCGGGCCGCGTTCGGATTGTCGCCGGTGGCATAGACCAGCCGTCCGAAGCGGGTCTTGCGCAGGAAGAAGCCCATCAGCGCCGCAACCGCCGCGAAGATGATCACGACCATCGGGATGCCGAGGATGGTGCCGCTGCCGATGAATTTCAGCCAGGCGATGTTTGATGGCGCATAGAGCACGTCGGAGGCAAAGACGATGCGGCCCGAACCGTAGACCGAGGAGGCGATGGCAAGCGTGGCGAAGATCGGCGGGATTTCGGCAATCGCCACCATGATGCCGGTGAACAGGCCGATGGCCGCTGCAAGAAGGGCGCCGCAGACAACGGCCAGCGTGAAGTCCACGCCCCAGGTGGAAATCCAGATCGAGAAGGCGACGCCGACCACCATCACCGCCACCATGGTGAGGTCAATGCCGCGGCCGACGACGATGAAGCCCATGCCGACCGCCAGCGTGCCGAGGATCGAGACGTTCTTGAGGATGGCAATGATATTGCCCTGGGTCAGGAAATTGTTGAGCGTCGCGGAGAAGGCGAGGAAGAGGATGACCGAGATCGCGACGACGACGAGCTCCTGGGACATCTTGATGCCCATGCGCGCGCCGTCGGATTTGCCCGAACCAGCCAATTTCATTCCTCCCTCGCTGCCAGCGTCAAGCGGCAGCTTGCCCGAGCGGCATTGCCGCTCCGGCGTTTCCTCCACAGCCCTGAGCCGGCTGCCTCCCTGAAGACCATTGCGGCTCGGGGCGGAAGGGGCAATTTCGATTTTCTGATACGCTGTGCAGTTCGCTCCGGCGGACGGCAAATCGCGGGACAGGTAAACCGCTGCCTGGGAACCTTTGTTCGGCTGGTGATTTTGCCTATATAGGAATGCGAATGGCCAGAAGGGTGTTGCCGATGACGACGAAACGCTTTGCGATCTGCGCTCTTGCCCTGGCGATGGCCTGTGGCGTGTCCGCGCCGGCATTTGCCGGAGCCAAGCACCACCACCACCGGCATCACCACACTCAGAGCCAATACTACAGTCAGGCCGGGTCCGAACGCTACGTTCCCGCCGATGACGATCTCATCGGCTTCCTGTTCGGTGGCCCGCGCTATTACGACCAGCAGCTGTTCACGACCGCCGCTGGCGCCTGCTCCTACGACCGGGTGAGCCCGGACGCGAACGCGACGAACAAGATCAACGATCATCACTGCGGGAAATGAAGGCCGGAGAGATTCAGGCTGCTTCCCATCCCGCAAAGCGATCGGGGCGCAGCCATTCCTGGCCTGGATTGCAATCAGCGCGGAACGATGTTGCCGGCCAGTGCCGGTTCCCTGCGGTTTGTCGTGGCGCCTACGAGGCTCGCATCAGTTTGCCGTAACGCTTGATCAGCCGGTCGCGCTTCAGGCGCGTCAGCCTTTGCGTCCAGAAGACCCCGTCCAGTTGATCGATCTCATGCTGGTGGCAAACCGCCAGCAGGCCATCGGCGTCCTCGAACCGCTCGTTGCCATCCAGATCCTGATAGCGGACCCGGATGCGGGCGTGGCGCTCGATATCCTCCGTGACACCGGGCATCGAGACACTGCCTTCCGCATGACGGATCATTTCGGTCGAGGCCTGGATGATCGATGGATTTACGTAGATCCCCGGCTTTGCGGCGGAGGGAAGCTGGATCACGACCAGGCGCCTCAGAATGCCGATATGCGGGCCGGTGATGCCGATCCCCGGCGCCGCGTGCATGGTGTCGACAAGGTCGCGGGCCAATCCGTGCAGGTCGCCGTCGAACAGCTGTACAGGTTCCGCCACGGCGCGGAGGAGGGGATTGGGGAACCTTATGATCGGCCGAACCGCCATGGACCACTTTCTCAAATCGCCAATCATTGCCTTTTCAGCGGGACCGCAGGCGATCGACGGCCCCTGGGCATGAGACAGGACGCGGGGCATGAGACGGGACGCGGCCGGTCACTCCCTGTGTATGGCGCCCTTTGGTGTTGCTCAAGGCGACGGTGTGTAACCCCGCTGTTTTGGCATTGAAGCACGCGCCGCTCGCATATACTTCAGGGCCATGAAAAAAATCGGTTTCCTGTCATTCGGGCATTGGACGCCCTCGTCGCAATCGCAGGTGCGCTCGGCTTCCGACGCGCTGCTGCAGTCCATCGATCTCGCCGTCGCGGCCGAACAGCTCGGCGCGGATGGCGCCTATTTCCGCGTGCATCATTTTGCCCGCCAGCTGGCCTCGCCATTCCCGCTGCTGGCGGCTGTCGGCGCCAAGACCAGCCGCATCGAGATCGGCACCGCCGTCATCGACATGCGTTACGAGAACCCGCTCTACATGGCCGAGGATGCGGGTGCCGCCGACATCATCGCCGGCGGCCGCCTGCAGCTCGGCATCAGCCGTGGTTCGCCCGAGCAGGTCATCGATGGCTGGCGCTATTTCGGCTACCAGCCGCAGGAAGGCAAAAGCGACGCCGACATGGCGCGGCATCACGCCGAGGTTTTTCTCGACACGCTGCGTGGCGAAGGCTTCGCACAGCCCAATCCGCGGCCGATGTTCCCCAACCCGCCTGGCCTGCTTCGGCTCGAGCCGCATTCGGAAGGCCTGCGCGAGCGCATCTGGTGGGGTGCGGCCACCAACGCCACCTCGGAATGGGCGGCGAAGCTTGGCATGAACCTGCAGAGCTCGACGCTCAAATTCGACGAGACCGGCAAGCCGTTCCACATCCAGCAGGCCGAGCAGATCCGCGTCTATCGCGAGGCCTGGAAGGCGGCCGGCCACAGCCACGAGCCGCGCGTCTCGGTCAGCCGCAGCATCTTCGCGCTGGTCGACGACCGCGACCGCGCCTATTTCGGGCGTGGCAATGAGAGCCGCGACCAGATCGGCTTCATCGAGGAAAACACCAGGGCGATCTTCGGCCGCAGCTACGCCGCCGAGCCTGACGTGCTGATCAAGGAATTGGCGCAGGACGAGGCGATCGCCGAGGCCGACACGCTGCTGCTCACCGTGCCCAACCAACTCGGCGTCGACTACAACGCCCATGTCATCGAGGCGATCCTGACCCATGTCGCGCCGGCACTGGGCTGGCGCTGACGGCCACGCCGTGTAACCATCTCCCGAGGCGCGGCGCGCGGTTCGGGAGGTTCACGGCATGGCGAAGAAGGCCCTGATTGCCTGGGGCGGCTGGGAAGGCCACACGCCCGAGCGTAGCGCCGGGGTTGTGCGCAAACTGCTTGAGCGAAACGGATTTGATGTCACGCTGGGCGAGGGCGCGGCGATGTTCGCCGATCCGGAATTGTCATCCTTCGACCTCATCGTGCCCGTCATCACCATGTCGACGATCGAGAAGGCCGAGCTTCAGAACCTGACGCAGGCCGTTCGCGGCGGAAGCGGGCTCGGCGGCTTCCACGGCACGATGGGCGACAGTTTTCGCAACGAGCCCGACTACCAGTTCATGACTGGCGGCCAGTGGGTCGCGCATCCCGGCAACATCATCGACTATCAGGTGGTCATCACCCGGCCGGACGATCCGATCACCAGCGGCATCGGCGACTTCGCCTACCGGTCGGAGCAGTATTACATGCATGTCGACCCGAGCAATGAGGTGCTCGCGACGACGATTTTCAGCGATGCGCATTTCCCGGGCATTGGCGGGGTTGCCATGCCGGTGGTGTGGAAGCGCAGGTATGGCGCGGGGAAGGTCTTCTACAGTTCGCTTGGGCACACGGCGGATGAGTTCGCGGTGCCGGAGATGGCGCTGATCGTGGAACGCGGTTTGCTCTGGGCGGCGCGGGGGTAACAGTAGCCGTTGGCGCTCTACGGCGCCCCCCTCTGTCCTGCCGGACATCTCCCCCACGAGGGGGGAGATCGGCCGTCACCGCGGCCTTCGCGAATTTTCAAAGTTGCAGGAAAGAGCGAGGCGTCAAAGCTGCTAATCTCCCCCCTCGTGGGGGAGATGTCCGGCAGGACAGAGGGGGGGCGTGACGGAACTCGACGGTGGGTGTTGGCTTTACCGCTGCTCACCCAATCCCGCCCGTAACCACATAGGCGCCAGCACTACGCCCATCCTCCAGCCGCACCACCGCCGTCACGATCGAGCCATACGAAGCGCGCCAGACGCTGTGGGACCTCTGATGCTCGGCGGCGAGAACGAAGGCGCTCCCGTTGAAGCGCGTGCCGCTCCGTTGCATGGTGACGGGCTCTCCGTTGACGTGCACCTTGATGCCGGCGTTCTTCGCCTCGACGGGCAGATCGAGCGTGATGACGATTTCGTCCTGATCGCCCAAGGCGCGCGTCTCGGCGGCAAGTGCGATTGCGAGCGGTGGCGCCTTGCCGCTGCCGGCTTGAGTGGATCGGCCCGAAAACACATCATCGGCCAGCTCAGGCGTGCGTGGCGGGCTCGTCCGGCGCTGGGTCGATTGTTCGAAATCGCCGGCCATGCGCAGCAGCCTTTCGTCGTCATAGGCCTTGCCGGCGAAGGTGAGGCCGACGGGCATGCCGATATCGGCCATTGTGCCCATCGGCACGGTGACGGTCGGGATGCCGAAATGGCGCCAGACCAGATTGCCGTTGGCGACCCAGGTGCCGTTGCGCCAGGCGAGGTCGGCCGACGCCTCGTTGATGTCGGCGTCGGCCGGTCCGACATCGGCGGCGGCCGGCAGCACGACGGCGTCGATGCCGTGTGCGTCCAGCCAGTCCTCGAAATCGACGCGCCTTGTTGTTTCCAGCCCCGTCAGCCCATCTGCAATCGTCGGGATGTCCTCGAAGGGCGTGACGCCGGATTTCGCGCGCTCGACATATTCAGCAACATCGAAGCCGCCTTCATAGCGGTCGGGCAGCGTGCCGGGCGGCTGCGGAAAGATCCTGGGGCCGTCGACCGAGGCGAGATCGGGAAGCGCCGGGTCGGCATTGGCGCGCAGGAAATCGTCCCAGCCCCAGATGCAGAGATCCCAGATTTCGCGTTCGGCGAAATCCGGCGGCACCAGCCCGCGCTCTGCCATGGTGCGCGCGCCGGGGCGATCGCGTTCGTAATTGGAGACGACGGGAAAATCGACCTCCACCACCTCGGCGCCCAGTCTTTGGAGGTCGGCCGCTGCCTGCTCCCACAGCGCAAGCACCGAGGCGCGGGTTTCGATCGGCCGGTCGGCTCCGCTGTCGCGGCCGATATACATGCGGGGCACGCCGAGCCGTTTGCCCTTCAGTGAACCCGCGAGCGTCAATTCGGTGTAGCGTGGCGGCCGCGCCTCGGAGCTCCTGGGCAGCGCGACCCAGGGCTGCGCGCGCCAGAAGTCGCCTCGCGTCTCAGGATCGTCGGCGACGATCACGTCGAGCAGTTCGAGCATGTCGGGCACGCTGCGCGTGTGAGGCACGACCACGTCCATGGTCGGCACCAGTGGCCAGTTGCCGCGCACGGAAATCACGCCGCGCGAGGGCGTGTAGGCGACAAGCGCGTTGTTGGTGGCCGGCGCGCGCCCGGACGACCAGGTTTCCTCGCCAAGCCCGAAGGCGCAGAAACTGGCCGATGTCGCCGTGCCGGAGCCATTGGACGAGCCCGAGGCAAAGGCGGCGGTCAGATAATCGGCATTGTAGGGGCTTTCGGCGCGGCCATAGACGCCGCGCTGCATGCCGCCATTGGCCATTGGCGGCATGTTGGTGAGACCGACCAGCACCGCGCCGCCGGCGCGCAGCCGGGCGATGGTGAAGGCGTCCTCATTGGCGACGAGATGCTCGAAGGCCGGCGAGCCGGCGGCGACCGTCAGGCCTTTGACCTTGTAGCTGTCCTTGGCGGTGTAAGGGATGCCGTCGAGCGGCCCGAGCAAGGCGCCGTCGCGCCGACGCCGGTCGGAAGCGGCGGCCTCCTCGAACATATCAGGATTGAGCACCGGAACGGCATTGAGGCTGATGCCGTGACGGTCGAAATGCGCGATGCGCCTGAGATACACCCCGACCAGTTCGACGCTGGTGACGAGGCCCTCGTCGAGCGCACGTCGCAATTGTTCGATGGTGGCTTCGACGATGTGCAGGCTGGCATCGGTCATCTTCTGGTCCCCGGCTCGTTTCCAGGCCATGGATGAGCGAGGCCGCCGGCTTCGGCAAGGGCCAACACGCAGTCTTTGTCGGAACGTGTTGTTCCTGCGGTCGCCAGCCAGGCGATTCTTGCGCGTCCCGCCGCATGACATGGCCCCATGTCGGCGATGCCGCTGGCATATACGTTCCATTGTGATAAAAAAAGCATCACCTGTTGCAACTTCAGGCGAGCGGTTGCGTTAACGGCTCCCGGGGACACGAGGTTTGCATTGGACCGTTTTGAGATCCTGAACGAGCCGACAGGCACGTATTCGATTTTCGACAGATTCACGGAGTTGCCGGCGACGGCGGGAGGCAAGACATTCATCGGGCTCTACCGGCACGAAGTGCCGCTGGCGCTGCTCGCCATCATGGAGGCTTTCAGGCCTGGAGCCGGGTCACTGCTACCGTCACTCGCGGTGCTGGGCGGCTGGCGTCAACAAAATGACTTGAAAGATCATCAATCGGACGGCTTGCAAGCGTAAGTTGAATCTCGCAGAAGTTGCGCCGAGAGCATATGATTGAAGAAAACACCGCCGCTATCCCAGCATGAGAGGGGAATCATGTCTGACCAGAATGCCCTTATCCGCGCGGCCATTGGACGGCTGCTTTCGGAGAAAACCGGAGCCGCGGTCATTTCCATGAAAGAGAGTGTCGCCGAGCTGCTGGCCATGACCGGCGCGGTGCAGACCGTCGAAACCCTGCAGGACCTGCTGCTGGAAATGGCCGAGGTGCGCGGCATGACGGTCATGCTCGACGTCTAGGGCAAGCCACCGTTTCACGTTTTTCCTGGAGCAGCCTCAGCGCAATTCGAACCCAGCCGGTACCCGTTGAGCCGCGTGGCCAAGGTGTTCCACTTGCCGCGCCGGTGCCAGCGTGCCGTCGCCGTAGATCATGCGTCCGGCGCGGAAGGTCGCACGGACGCGTGGTACCGGATGGCGGTCGGCCACGACGAGATCGGCCAGGAGGCCGGGCTCGATGGCGCCGCGATCGGTGAGCCCCACGGCCCCGGCAGGATTGGCGCTTGTCAGCGCCGCCGCTGTCACCAGCCCTTCGCCACGCAGCTCCGCCAGGCCGAGCACGGCCGGCAGGATCGAGGCCGGGTGGTAGTCACTCGCCAGCATGTCGAGCAGCCCGGCCTCGTAGGCCTGCCGCGCGGAGAGATTGCCGGAATAGGATTCCCCGCGCAACGCGTTGGGTGCGCCCATGGCCGTGTGCATGCCGAGCCTGCGGGCTTCGCGCGCTGCTTCGAGCGTCACCGGGAATTCGCTGAGCGCGGCGCCCAGGCCGTGGACGAGTTCCACCTTCTCCAACGTGTCGTCGTCATGCGAGGCCAGCACGACGCCATGGGCCCGCGCGCGGGCCGACAGGTCCTGCAGCGCGTTCAGCACGTCGCCCTGGCCCTGGCGGCCGGCCATGCGCTTGCCGACGACCTCGGAGGCCGCGGCAACGGACATGCCGCGCTCGTTGGCGACGCGGGCGATGTAGAGTTCGACGTCGCGGTATTGCCCTTGTCCGGGTGTGTGGTCCATCAGCGAGATCAGGTGCAGCCGGCCCGCATCCATCAGCTTCTGCAGCATGGCGATCGCGGGGGTGAAGGTCACCTCGAAGCGGGCATGGATGCGGTGGTCGACCAGCAGGTCGTCCTTCAGTTCGGCGATGGTCTCGATAATCGCCGACGTATGATCTTCCGAGCGCAGCACGCCGCTGGTGACACTGGCGCCGATGAAGGAGAGCGCGGCATAGGCCGTGGTGACGCCACATGAGGCAAGCTTCTTGTCGAGCTCGGCGATGCCGATCCGCATCGGCACGTGGACGCCGGTGCGCGGCTCGACTTCCTTCTCCACCATGTCGCCATGCATGTCGATGAAGCCCGGCAGCAGCAGGCGCCCGCCGCCCTCAATGTCGGCATGCTCGACCGGCGCGTCGCGGATCTCGGCAATCCGGCCGTCTTCGATCCTGACGGCGCCGTTCGGGACGACACGGTCGCGCAGGACGATCTCGAATTCACTCAGCCACATCTGATGTCTCTTGCAAGGAAGCTGTTTCAAGGTGGGTTTCGCGGTCGGCAAGGCCGGCGACATCATCGGGGTGATGCGTCTCGAGGACCTTGCCGAGCCCGGATCGATAGCACGAGGGACGATCAATCAGGCGAAAATTGTATGGTCATGGCAGGGCCTGTAGCTTGGCGTGAACGGGTTGCGGGGCGCGCTGACCCGAGTGGACTGGTCGGTACCTTATGTTGCACGAATCAGCCCGTCGCGCGTGACCATAAGGCTGTTCGCTATCGTCTTTGTGACACCGGGGATCGTGTGAAACGAGCGGCATGTGCCGCGGCGCGCGCGCTGCGACCCTTGCCGCCAAATCGCTCGTCGCCGCCACGTTTCTTCCGGCAGTGCTGACTCTTTTCCGAAAGCTCGAACGTCTTAGCTACAGTGAAGCAATGGAGCAGGGTCAAATGAGCCTCAAGGACAAGAAAATCGTGGTCACCGGTGGCAGCCGGGGACTTGGCCTCGGGCTGGTCGAAGCGCTGGTCGAGCGGGGCGCAGAGGTGACCGTCGTCGCGCGCGGCGCCGAGGCGCTGGAGGCGGTCGGCGCGCGGCTTGGCGTTGCAACGATCCGCGCCGACGTTACGGACGAGGACGCCGCCTATCGCATCCTCGGCGAGGTTCGCCCCGACATAGTGGTGCTGAACGCTGGTGCCGTCCCCCGGATGGGCCGGCTGGATCAGCTGAAGTGGGAGGATTTCTCCGTCGCCTGGGAAACCGACGTCAGGGCCGGACTCTACTGGCTGCAGGCGGCGCTCAACCTGCCGCTCAAGCCGGGCAGCCGGGTGCTGGTGGGATCGAGTGGTGCCGCCGTTACCGGATCGCAGATGTCGGGCGGTTATGGCGGCTCCAAGCGCATGCTGTGGTTCATGGCCAAATATGCCAATGGCGTGGCGCAGGAGAAGAAGCTCGGCATCCGCTTCCAGGCGATCGTGCCGCGGCAGATGATCCTCGGCACGGGAATCGGGGATGCGGCAGCCGGCGCCTATGCCGGCTCCATGGGCATCACGCCAGAACAATTCGTCACCCGTTTCGGCGCGCCGATGCCGCCCCGGGCGTTCGGCGACAGGGTGGTTTCCGTGCTGGAAGACCCGCAATATGCCGAGGGCGTCGTCTTCGGCCTCAACGGCGACGCGGGCGTAACGGTCATGGAGGGTACAGCGGCTTGAGCGAGCGGGAACCTGCCGTGGATCGCGACCGACAGGAAGGGCTGCTTGCCCTTGCGACCGCTCTGCGGCCGGAACTGCACCGCTATTGCGCGCGCCTGATGGGGTCGGTCATCGACGGCGAGGACGTGGTGCAGGACACGTTCGCGCGAGCCTTCGTCGCCCTGGACGAACTGTGCGACGTGCCGCAGCTCAGGCCCTGGCTGTTCCGGATCGCCCACAACCGCGCGCTGGACCTGCTGCGCAGTCGCGCGATCCGCGCCTCGGAGCCCATCGAGGCAGCGCTTGAAATTGCCGATGACAGCAAGGTCGATCCGGTGGAGATGCTGATGCACAGGGAGGCGGTAGAGACCGCCGTGTCGCGCTTCGCGGAGCTTCCGCTGCTTCAGCGCAGCGTCGTCATCCTCAAGGATGTGCTCGACGAGCCGCTGGCCGAAATTGCCGCCTTGCTCGGCATTTCGGTCGATGCGGTGAAGGCGCATCTGGCACGCGGCCGCGCCCGGCTTCGGCAGATCAATGCCCAGGCCGAGCCGCTTCCCGACGCGCGCATCGCGTCGGCCGCCGTGGTGCGCTATGTGACACTGTTCAACCGGCGCGACTGGGATGGCTTGCGCGCGCTGCTTGCCGACGATGTGAGGCTTCAGCAGTCCATGCATCCGCCGCGCTCGGGTGCCGCCGATGTCGGGATGTTCTTCACCATCTATGCAAAGAGCGATGGCCTGTGGCTCAAGCCGGCATGGGTCGAGGGCCGTGAGGTGATCGCCGTGTTCGAGCACCGGACCGCGCCGAAGCCGATCCACTTCATGTGGCTGGAATGGCGGGAAGGGCGGATCAGCTTCATCCGCGACTATCGCTATGTCGGCTATGTCACCGACGATGCCGAACTGGTGCTGCCAGGCGACGCAGGATCCTTCGGCCGCGGCACCGGATATTGATGAGCGGCGACCTGGCGCCGATCTCGCTTGGCGACGTTTGGCTACCGGCAGCAATGCGCAAGCATCACCGCCGGGCTGATGGCAAGGTTCAGCGGAGGTTGTTACCCGCGCTTTTCAATCACGGCGTACAGCACGTTGCGGTTCTCGCCGAAGTATACCTGCGCCTCGACGGTGTTGCGATCGACGCTGGCATTGACGATGTTCCACATGTCGACTTCCGAGCGCAGCAGCAGCACCCAGTCCATGAACGTTTCCCGGTAGCCGGCGTCGGGGGTGCCCTCGGCGTAGTTGGCGAACAGGAATGTGCCGTTCGGCTTCAGCATCTGCAGGCAGGTCTTGGTCAGCTTCACGGCGACGTTGTGCTGGAGGTAGTCGTAGAGGCCGGAGGCGTAGATGAGATCGAACTTGCCGAGCTTGTGGCCCCTGGTCAGCACCGTCCGCACCGAGCCGTCGATGGCCTCGACCGCGGTGCCATGGAAGTCGCGCGCGATCAGCCCGACGCTCTGCGGATCCTGGTCGAGCGCGACCCAGCGCTTGAGCCGGCCCTCGGCGAGCGCGACGGAGCGATTGGCTTCGCGCAAATGGCCGGCGGCGATCGCCAGCACCTCGGTTTCCGGTCCGTTCCTGGCCGCGGCCTCGTCGACATAGCGGGTCAGGAGATCGCGCCGTTCCCGCGCCGCGACGCATGACGGAACGTTCTGGGTATGGCTGTAAAGCGCCTTGCCGACCTCCGAGGCGTTGGCCACGCTCTCGGCCACGTGCGGGTCGCAATAGATGTAGTCGAGCAGTTCCGCGTCGCCGGAATACCCCCTGGGCTTGGTGAAGGACCAGTGCGTCAGCGGATCCTGGAGGAAGTAGTTCAGGATCGGGTGGTTCTGCGCCACCGGTATCAGGGCTTGCCAGACGTCGGGATGAACCTTGGCACGCAGCGCATTGAGCAGCGACAGCAGGCGGCGCACGATCTCGGCCGGAAATTTCTGCTGCTCGACCTGTTGCTGTGTCGCGTGGAGGATGAGCGCCAGTTCGGCACGGGCGGTTTCGAACGCTTCGCCATGATGTTCAAGCGTGCCTTTACGCAGACTGCCGGCGATGATCTCTGCGGTAATCAGGCTTTGCCCATCGAACACGGTTTGCACACCAGGACTCCTTGGTTAACAGTCAGTTAACTTATTACTTAGAATGCTCCATTTGCCAACGGAGGGTCGGGAGCATTTTATTGTTATGATTAATTTCCCGCTAACCATCTCAATTTATTAGCGATCTTGCAGATAAGAATCCGGGTTCGAGTTAACGCAAACTTGTCTGGCGCCACTGCATTTTACCGCGTGGCAATCGTGTCGCGTCCCAAGGAGTCGTCCTGCGTGGGGGCAGAAGCTGGAAAAGAGTTCGGATCGCAAAGCCCCCTTCGAGAGGGGTTTGTGAACGAGCGCGCGTCATCCAGATTGGCCGATACGGTGGATGTGGAGCCGTATGATCCGCGCCACGAACTGGGGGCCGACGAACTCCGCATCCTTTACCGCAGGGAAGCCCAGGCGAAGCGAAGGGCGGAGGCCAGGCCGGGCCTGTGGATCGCCGTCGTCATCTATGTGTTGTTTTCGGTATCGGATCTGCTGCTGATACCTGACGTGGCGGCCTACACGATCACCGCGCGCTTCGCGGTTGGCCTGACCGCACTGCTGGTCCTGGAAGCACAGCTTCGCCGGGGTGCCGCGACGGAATGGCTTGACGTGACTTGCGCCGCGGCCATCATCTTTGGCTATATCGGGTGGTTGTTGCCCGCATCCATGGGCGCAAACAAGGAAAGTGTCGCCTATTACATGGTATTCGGCACGATCTTCATGATGAGTGCCAATCTATTTTTTACGTTCAGGTTCAAGGTGTCGATCATAACGTCGACAATCATATTGTGTATCTTGTATGTGGTAAATTACTTTGTTCCGGCGTCGCTGACGTACAAGATGGTATTTGGTACTTTTTACGTTTCCTGCTTCACGTTCACCTCCTATGTGAACTGGAAGCTGAACGAGGAGCGCTACAACGTCTTCCTGAACGCTCTCGAGGCCAAGATCCAGCACAAGGAGGCCACCGAACGCGGCAAGGCCCTGCTGAGGCTGTCGCGGACGGATCCGCTGACAGGCCTGGAGAACCGGCGCGCCATCGACGAGAAGCTGCGCGATTACTGGAGCGACTGGCAAAAGCTCGGCAGCAAGTTCGCGGCCATCCTCATCGACGTCGACTTCTTCAAGAAATTCAACGACTGCTACGGCCACCAGGAAGGCGACCGCTGCCTGATCCATGTCGCCAATGCGCTGAGCGATCTGATCAAGAACTACAATGGCTCGATCGGGCGCTACGGCGGCGAGGAATTCATTGTGCTCGCCCGCATGGACAAGAAGAGCCAGGTCGCGGAGCTGGCGGAAGCCATCTGCCGCACAGTGGAGAACCTCGCGCTTACCCACGAGCTCAGGCGGGACGGGATCTCGATCGTCACGGCGAGCGTGGGTGCCGCCTTCACCAGGACGCAGGCTGGCGCCAAGCTGGAGAAGATCATCCACGAGGCCGATCGCGCGCTCTATCTGGCAAAGGCCAGCGGCCGCAATTGTGCCCGGCTGTTCGACCCGACCGATCCGCAAAGCAGCGACGAGAGCGAAAACCTCGCGGCCTTGCTGAAGATCGCGATCGGCCAGAGCCTCGTTTCGCTCGTCTATCAACCTATCCAGGATGTCGTGTCGGGCCGGGTCGAAGCCGTGGAGGCGCTGATGCGTCTCAAGATGCTGGACGGCACATTGGTTCCGCCGAGCCTGTTCATTCCGGTGGCGGAGCGAACCGGCGCGATCCTGGAACTGGGGCGCTGGGCGATAAGGACGGTCTGCTCCGAACTGCTGGCGGACGATCACATCCGTCTCGTCAGCGTCAACGTCTCTCCGATCCAGCTCAAGACGCCCGGCTTCGCGGCGTCCGTCGCGACCATTCTGGGCGAGACCGGCGTGACCGGCAACAGGCTGGCCTTCGAAATCACCGAAGGGCTCGAGATGGAGATGCACTCGGACATCCTGCGCTGCATCAGCGACCTGAAGCTGCTGGGCATCAAGATCTGGCTCGATGATTTCGGGACCGGATTCGCCGGCCTTTCATGGCTGCGTCTGATCGATTTCGATACGGTGAAGATCGACCGTTCGTTTCTTCACGATTGCGGCACCCCGAAGGGCATGGCCATGCTCCAGGACATCATCGCCCTGGTCCGCAATCGCGGCCACCAGATCCTGGTCGAAGGGGTGGAAACCGACGAGCAGATCGCCCTCATGCGCGAGTTCGGCATCGACAAGATCCAGGGCTTTCGCGTGGGCCGACCCGTTCCCGCCGCGAATTTCCAGGCCAAGAGGGCCATCCACAAACGCCCGTTCCTCAGGTCCGCCTGACAGGCGCGGACGAACGCGGTTTGCGAGGCCGCGACCGGCTTGCGGCGGCGCCAACTCACCCCAGCAGATTGCGCGCCGTGCGCATGAAGATCCTCGAGCCGATCGGGATCAAATCGTCGGGAAAGTCGTAGTCCGGATTGTGGAGCGCCGGGTGGCGCTCGCCGGCGCCCAGGAAGAACATCGCCGACCTGGCGCTGTGGCCAAACAGGCCGAAATCCTCCGAGGCGCGCATCGGCAGGGCTTCTTCACCATGCACGACGCCCTCTTCCTGAAGCGCGCGTTGCAGGTGTTCCACCGCATCCGGCGCGTTGACGCTGGCGACGAAGATCTCGTGATAATCCCAGCGGGCGGAAAGGCGGTGCCTGCCCGCGATCTCCCCGACCAGCGCCTCGGCGGCGGCGCAAAGGTCCGCCATGCGTTCGTCGCGGCGGGTGCGCAGCGTTGCCCAGACCTGCGCATGCGCGGGCGCGATGCCGAACACGGCTTCACCCATCTCGGCATGGGTGACGGTGACCATGGAGAAATCGTCGTCGGCGAAGGTGGCGCGGCCGAGCGCGGGCAGCGCCGGCATCAGCTCCGAGATCGCCGGCATGGGTGAGACGCCGGTCTCCGGCATGGAGGAATGGGCGGTCTTGCCTTCCAGCACGATGCGCATGCCGCGCGAGGCGCAATTGACCACGCCGGGCTTCAGCCGCACCTCGCCGAACGGCACGCCGGGCAGATTGTGCAGCGAGAAGGCGAAATCCGGCGCGATCTCGCCGTAGCGGGGATCGGCGACGACGCCGGCCGCGCCATTGCCGGTCTCCTCCGCCGGCTGGAACATCAGCACGACGCGGCCGCTGGCCGGGCGTTCGCGGCCGAGCTGACGGCCAAGGGCTGCCAGGATCGCGGTGTGCCCGTCATGGCCGCACATATGCGACTTGCCCGGCACTTGCGAGGCATGCGGCACGCCCGACAGTTCCTCGATCGGCAGCGCGTCGAGTTCGGAGCGGAACAGCACGGTGGGACCTGCCTTGCCGCTGTCATAGACCGCCGCCACGCCGTGTCCGCCCAATCCGGTCAGCACCTTGTCCGGGCCGGTATCGGCGAGGAAGGAGACGACCTCTTGCGCCGTCTTCTCTTCTTCATTGGAGATTTCCGGCTGCCGGTGCAGCTTGCGCCGCCACTCGGTGATCTCGACGATATCCCGGTTGGTGAGGGTCACGCGTTTCCTCCGCCGTTTGCCCTGATCAGCACAGTGTCGCAAACGCCGCTAGCGTACGCGATTGGGGCAGAGCGCTTTGAACTGGTCCAGCGTGACATCGTATGACGAGGCGCCGGAGCCATCGAGCAGCACATTGTCATCGATCGATGTGATCAGGTAGTCGGTGGTCACGTCCGTGCCCTTGTTGCGGCCCTGGAACAGCATGTTGGCACCGTAGAAGGTGGTGAATTTGCCGGTCTTGCAGTTGGCGGTGATCTCGAAATGCAGCGGCGACTTCATTTCCGCGTCAATGCACTCCTTGGAGAAATCGTGGCCGTATTCGCGGCAGTAGACGCCCGCTTTGCGCCTGTCGTGCTTGGCCAGGATGCTGGCATGCGTGGAGCCGATGCCTGACTTTTTGACGATGGTCAGTTCCATTCCCACCTTGTTGCCGTAGTAGATCGTACTCGCTTGCGCCGCATTCGCCAGGATCAAGGCGGGCAACACAACCAACAGATGTCGCATGGAACTCCTCCCTTTGACCGGGAAAGGATTCACGCACGCGATCGTGCGGTCAAGGCCCAATGCACAACCGCCGCCGACGGGCATGTCATCGGCGGCGGCGGGCACTTTCGGGAATGGCCTTATTGATTGATCTCGGGCTCGACCAGCTTGGCCAGGTTTCGCAACGATTCCTGCCAGCCGAGATAGCAGGCCTCGACCGGGATGACGTCGGGAATGCCGGCCTGGGTGATGTCGATTTCGGTGCCGACCGACACTTTTTTCAAGGTGATGGTCACCTGGATCTCGCCGGGCAAATTGGGGTCGTCGAACCGGTCGGTGTAGCGCAGGCGCTCGCCGGGAACGAGTTCGAGATACTCGCCGCCGAAGGCATGGCTACCGCCTGTGGTGAAGTTGCGGAAGGACATCTTGAACGTGCCGCCAACCTTGGCCTCGAGATGATCGACCGTGCAGGTGAAGCCGTTCGGCGGCAGCCACTTGGCCAGCGCGTCGGCTTCGACGAAGGCGCGATAGACCTTCTCCGGGCTGGTGGTGAGAACGCGGTGCAGACGTACGGTTCCGGGCATATCGTGTCCTTTCATGATGCGTGTTCGATGTCCCAAGGACGAACGGGGCTTGACCGATCCGACACAGGCTCTCAGATTTTTTGAGAACCGGCGTCAATGCGGCCGTGCAGGGTTGGCGTACGGCAATTCCGGTTGATTTGGGACTCGATTTTGCGGCGGCTGGACCAATCGTCGCAAATGACGAACCGGATAGCCATTATGAGGAGAGTGTTTATAACGGTCGCTGAAATCGCGATATCCAAGGGGAGACGATGCGCTACATACGTCCGCTTTCAATCGAAGATGCCGTCGGCCAATTGGCCGGAGCGGCTGGCACGGCCGCCATCCTGGCCGGAGGCAGCGACCTTCTGGTGAGGATGAAGGGGGGCTTTGTCGAGCCCGACCTGATCGTCGACATCAAGTCGATCGCGTCCTTGAGCGAAATCCGCGAAACGGCCGACGGCTTCAGCATTGGTGCCGCCGTTCCCTGCGCCGTGCTGGGCGAGAACACCGCCCTGAAGAAGGCATGGCCAGGGGTCGTCGAGGCGGCCAAGCTGATCGGCTCGAAGCAGGTGCAGGGACGCTGCACGATCACGGGCAATCTGTGCAACGCCTCGCCGGCGGCGGACAGCGTGCCGGCGCTGGTGGCGGCGGGTGCAAGGGCCGTGGTTGCCGGGCCTTCGGGCAAGCGCACCATCCCCGTCGAGGCCGTGCCGACCGGGCCGGGCAAGACCTCGCTCGCCAAGGGCGAGATCATCGAGGCGATCCTGCTCGACAGCCAAGCGCCGCGCTCGGGCGATGCCTATCTGCGCTTCATCCCGCGCACCGAGATGGACATCGCCGTGGTCAGCGCCGGGGTGAACCTGACGATCGACGAACACGGCGTCATCACCGCCGCCCGCGTGGCGCTGGGTGCCGCGGCGCCGACCGTGCTGCTGGTCGAGGAGGCCGCCGAGGCGCTTATCGGCAGGAAGCTGGACGAGGCGGCGCTTGAGCGGCTGGCAAAAGTCTGCGCCGGCGCCTGCCGCCCCATCGACGACAAGCGCGGTACCATCGAATTCAGACGGAAGGTTGCGGGTGTGCTGGCCAAACGTGCCGCCACATCAGCCTACGCACGTGCAGGAGGCAAATGATGGCTGGCATTGCAGTCTCGACCACAATCAACGGCGACAATATCGAATATCTCTGCCAGCCTGACGAGCCGTTGCTCGACGTGCTGCGCGACCGACTCGGCCTGACCGGCGCCAAGGAAGGCTGCGGCACCGGCGACTGCGGCGCCTGCTCGATCATCCTCGACGACCGGCTGGTCTGCTCCTGCCTGGTGCTCGGCGCTGAAGCCGAGGGCCGGCGCATCGAGACCGTCGAGGGCATGGCGCATGGCGACCAGTTGCACACGCTGCAGCAGAAATTCCTCGAGCATGCTGCCCTGCAATGCGGCATCTGCACGCCGGGTTTCCTGATCGCGGCCAAGGACCTTCTGGCGAAAAACCCCGACCCGAGCGAGGAGGAGATCCGCTTCGGCCTCGCCGGCAACCTCTGCCGCTGCACCGGCTATGACAAGATCGTGCGCGCCGTCCAGGACGCGGCACATGTGATGAAGGGAGCCTGAAGATGAATTTCGATCCGCGTTTTTCCGGGCGTAAATTCACATCCGTCGGCACACGCCCCATCCGTCCTGACGGCGTCGACAAGGTGACGGGCCGCGCCCGCTACGGCGCCGACTTCAACATGGCCGGCCAGCTGGTCGGCCGCGTGCTGCGCAGCCCGCACGCGCATGCGGTCATCAGGAAGATCGACACGTCGAAGGCGGAAAAGCTGAACGGCGTGAAGGCGGTGATCACGGCGAAAGACCTGCCGGACCTGACCGATGGCGATGCCGCCATGTACGATATCCTCGACAATTGCATGGCGCGCACCAAGGCGCTCTATGACGGCCATGCGGTGGCCGCGGTCGCCGCTGTCGACGCCCGCACGGCGCGGCAGGCGCTGAAGCTGATCGAGGTCGACTACGAGATCCTGCCGCATGTCACCGATGTCGACGAGGCGATGCAGCATCACGCCCCGCTGATCAACGACACGATCTTCACGGAAGGCCTTGAGGAAAAGCCGGTAAAGCCCTCCAACGTCACCAAGCGCAGCCAGTTCGGCCATGGCGATGTGCATCAGGGCTTTGGGCACGCCGATTTCATCGTCGAGCGCTCCTTCAAGACCGAGCAGACGCACCAGGGCTATATCGAGCCGCATGCCTGCGTGGCGAGCGTTTCGTCCGACGGCACCGCTGATCTCTGGGTCTGCACGCAGGGCCATTTCGTCTATCGCCAGCATTGCGCCCAGCTGCTTGGCATGGAAGCCTCGAAGCTGCGCGTCACCTCCTCCGAGATCGGCGGCGGCTTCGGCGGCAAGACCCATGTCTGGGCCGAGCCGGTGGCGCTTGCCTTGTCACGCAAAGCCGGACGGCCGGTGAAGCTGGTGATGACCCGCGACGAGGTGTTCCGCGCCTCAGGGCCAACCAGCGCCACCTCGATCGACGTCAAGATCGGCGCCCGCAAGGACGGCACCATCACCGCGGCGGAGGCGACGCTGCGCTATTCCTGCGGCCCCTATGCCGGCGCCTGGGCCGAGATCGGCGCCATGACGGCGTTCGCCTGCTACAAGCTCGATAACGTCAAGACGGTCGGCTACGAAGTGCTGGTCAACCGGCCGAAGACCGCGGCCTATCGCGCGCCGTCGGCGCCGATGGCGGCCTTCGCGGTGGAAAGCGCGGTCGACGAGCTCGCCAAGGAGCTCGGCATGGACCCGGTCGACTTCCGCATCAAGAACGCCGCGCAGGAAGGCACACGCTCGTCCTACGGCCCGGTCTACGGACCGATCGGCATCGGCCCGACGCTGGAAGCGGTGAAGAACCATCCGCACATGAAGGCGCCGCTCAAGAAAAACCAGGGCAGGGGCATGGCCTGCGGCTTCTGGTTCAATTTCGGCGGCCAGACCTGCGTGGACCTCAACATCGGCATGGACGGCTCGGTGTCGCTCGCCGTCGGCACGGTGGACGTGGGCGGCTCCCGCGCCTCGCTGTCGCTGGTGGCGGCGGAGGAACTCGGCATCGACTACACCCAGCTCAAGGCGATCGTCGCCGACACGTCGAGCCTCGGTTACAACGACATGACCGACGGCAGCCGCGGCACGTTCTCCTCCTCGATGGCGACGATCTCGGCCGCCCGCAACGCGATCAAGATCCTGCGTGAGCGCGCAGCACAGATGTGGGACATCCCGGTCGACGACGTGATCTGGGAAAAGGGCCATGCCATCGCCAAGGGCGAGAAGTACGGCAACCTCGCGGCGCTGTCGCTGAAGGAGATCGCGGCGCAGTCCGGCAAGACCGGCGGGCCGATCGCCGGCCACAGCGAGCTCGTCGCCGACGGCGCCGGCGTCTCCTTCGCCACCCATATATGCGACATCGAGGTCGACCCGGAGACCGGCTCGACCAGGGTGATCCGCTACACGGTGGTGCAGGATGCCGGCAAGGCGGTGCACCCGACCTATGTCGAGGGCCAGTACCAGGGCGGTGCCGCGCAAGGCATCGGCTGGGCGCTCAACGAGGAGTATATTTACGGCAAGGACGGAAGGCTGCAGAACGCCGGCTTCCTCGACTACCGCATCCCGGTCTGCTCCGACCTGCCGATGATCGACACGCAGATCCTGGAAATTCCCAACCCCAACCACCCCTATGGCGTGCGCGGCGTCGGCGAAACCTCGATCGTGCCGCCGCTGGCGGCGATCGCCAACGCGGTGTCGAACGCGGCCGGCGTGCGCATGACCCACATCCCGATGTCGCCGCCCCGCATCCTGGCGGCGATCGAGGCGGAACGGGGCTAGGGCAGGGGCGAGCAAAGATGGTCGAAGTCACCCTTTGGGGCGCGCTCGGCCAGCTCGCCGGCGGCAAGAGCAAGGTCGAGGTCGAGGCCAAGGACATCAGGGAACTGTTCAGGAAACTGGCTGAACAGTATCCCGGCTTCGAGCCGTGGATCGATCGCGGGATTGCGGTTGCGATCGACGGGGTGATTTACCGGGATACGTGGAGCAAGAAGCTGCCGGAGGGGGCGGAGATTTTTTTGCTGCCGCGGTTGGCTGGGGGGTGAGGGGGGAAACTGGTTTGATGCAGATGCAACTTGGCGTGTTAAGTTGGCCATTGTGTCGGAGGCCAAGCGGCTCAGGGCGGACAAGCGAAATAGCGAGGCTGGTGGTAAAACGGACATTGCCTCAAAGCGGCTTAGCACTCCGTTTGTCTTGTAGCACAGCGTAGACTTGCCCACGCCAAGGATCAGGAATCTCGAACAAGTTCCGTTGGATATCCTTGATAGCTCGCAAGCCGTCGTCCTCACTCGCGATACGCCCCAAAATGCGCCCAACGTCCCCGGCCCGTGCGGCGGCAAGCGCAATATCGGTCGCGCGCCAATTCGATTTCATAAACGCCTCGACGAGATCGCTTCTTGCCGTCTTGCATTTGTCCCAGTCAACGAACACGAAAAACTTGAGAAAATCCGGCGCATCGTTGTGCTTCTTCAGCTCTTGGTAGACAGAAGGGAAAGCAGCCGCAATGAGAGGGGATGCCGGCTCGCGCCGAGATCGCAGCAGGAAAGGCATAAGCGCAGCTGACGCTCGAATAAAAGCGCGCTTGTCGACGTGGGCCGAATCCCAAAGCAAACTGGCAGCATCGGCCGCCGCGCTTTCGGGAAAGTCAATACGGCCACGCGCAATAATGGCCGCCGCCAATTCTTCGATTGCAATCAGAATACGCTGGCGAGCGCCGGGGGTGGCTCTGTTGAACGCGGCAAGATTCTCGGTGACTAATTCACTGGGTACCTCGCGCTTGAGACCAAGTCGAACTGCAACTGGGCCGTCAAGTTTTGAGCCTATCGTATCTAGAAGGGTGTCGAGGGTCGCAGCCCTGCCCCTTCCTGTGTCCCTTGGAAGAATGATGTCGAGCGCACCAGCGGCAAGCGCGCGCGCCCGCCCTGATTCGACGCGCGGCAAAATTTGGACAGTAGTGGCTATTGCCGCGACTGGTTCGACACTTCCATCCTCAAGAATACGCTCGATCAAATCTAAATTGCCATCGATATCGCGTGTGAGCCACTGCAAAACGACCTCAGCTAGCGTCCCGGATGCTATCGCATTGAACTCCTCGATAGAGGCGCAGCGCAGAACACTGCTAACCATGCCGACGCGCCTTTGATCTGCAA
Organism: Mesorhizobium sp. 113-3-9; assembly: GCF_016756515.1. NCBI lineage: Bacteria > Pseudomonadati > Pseudomonadota > Alphaproteobacteria > Hyphomicrobiales > Phyllobacteriaceae > Mesorhizobium > Mesorhizobium sp. 113-3-9. The sequence continues at coordinate 3,113,686 of NZ_AP023246.1, forward strand.
TCACCGTCGTGTCTAAGAGCCAAGCTAGACCGTCAAGATCCTTGCCGATCAGTCGATACAATAGCGCGTCTGGACCCGGTCCAACAGGTAACTTAGCCACTGCGTCACATAATTCTGAAGTGACTCCAATTGTACTGGCTCGATCTGCGATCGCTATATGAAGACTTGCTGCTGCCAAGGCATTTGCCGCGTGCAGAAGGCGGACTTCGGCGATCAGTCCTTCGCGATCGAGATTGGCAATGAGCAAACGGGCAGCGTCGGCATGATTGTCTTCAACAAGTAAGTGAAGCAACTGGCGCTGCGCGTCGAATTGCAACTGCAGCGGAGCCGTAGCCAAGGCCATCGCAAGCGGGGCCGATAGCTCCGGGAATCGGGACAGAGACACTTCAGCCACACTTGGGCTAAGCAACAGAAGTTGTAGAATATTGGCAGGATCGAGCTTAAGTACCGCCTCTGCGCATTCTTTGTCGAAGGCTTGCGCAATGCCGTCGCCAACCGCGCCTAGCAACAGCTTATTGTCGTGGCTTGTAGAGAACACCGGCACATTCTCTATCGCTTCTACTGGTGCCTTCACTGCTAACTGGATTGCAGCGCTACGAATTGTTTTCGCTACCGATGCACTTATTCGCACGTTGCGCAATTTATCGGTAAGGGCATGTAGGAACCGCCAAGCTTCAATCGGAGGCTGTGACGCAGCAGCGAGTTGCGCAGCACGTCCCAGTGCGGGCTCAAGTAATCTTATTGCGTCGATGCTTTGAATCGATCGGCTATTAGCGATGTCGAGCAGGCCTAGTGCCGCATTTGGCGAGGTCTCAAGCTTGTCGCGGAGCTCATCCCAAAGCAGCGATATTCTAAGTTCGGCTTCCGAGCCGCCTGTCTCCGAAGCAAACTCAATAGGCGTGTCGTCGGGAAGCAAGGAGGGTGGATCAACGGCGAACACACGAGTGGCAATTTCGTTTGACCAGCGATGACGGCTGCTGGCGGGCTTGCGCCCGTCGATGCGACGCCCTGGCCAATCGCTAAATCGGGACCTTGCATTCTTGGGAGCGAAAACCAGGTCGAAACTGCGGTCACCTATGGAACGGGGCGAAAGCGCAAATGTTGATACCGAGAATGTGCGGCGCAAGGACGGCCAAAAGGCAGCCAACAATCGAAGTGTGATCGCTTCCGGATCGGGCGCATCGAACACTGCGATCGGCTTTCGATCTTCGAGGAAAAGGGCTTCGACTAGCTCAATCCCTTGGGAAATATCGACCTGTCGAAATAGTCGCGGCGAGCTATGCTTTTCCATTCGTTCGGCCGGAGTGGTGGGGCCGCTCATCGACAGGGCCTCGGCCAAACCGTCGATCTCCAAGCCAGCAGTCCATTCCTTCATAGGGACAATCAGGCTGCGGGTTCGCACACAGCCTGCGCGTGGGGCTTCTAGGTCCTGCCAAGTACGAGCGAGAACGTAATGCAATCCGGAGGGCAGTGGATAGCATGTGAGATAGGAGTCGAAGATTTCGCCGGCACGCAGAGGACCCGCGATATCAGACAGCCGGTCAACGAGTTCTTGATCCGTTTTCGACAGCTTGGTGGATGCCGAGAGCAGTTGATGCCCGTGCCGATACCCATGCAACTGCTGATCAACGATTGGCATGCGAGACCTCAGTCTTCGATGACCCAGGCCACAGGGAGTGTGACATCCGGGCTCTCCTGCCATGACCCGCCACTTTCAAATGTGACTGTACCGCTCTCGGCCATTATCATGTTCTGATATCTTTTCCGGAACTTATCATCGCGTTTTAAGTCGCCACCCACGATAGTTACCCCGTATACGCGCATCTCCATCCGTTCCAAGTCCTCAAGAGCACCTGCGAAAAGAGGAAACTCCTTGCGCAGGAACTCCATCGGACCAACTGCCTGCTTTTCCGGGTCAAGGTTATCCCAAGCGGTCACCATCACTGCTAGCCGAGGACGAGTTCCGTTCGGTTTGTCCGCAAGCCGTTGCTGGAGGTGCCGCAGCAGTTCGCAAAGTATCACCTGTGTTGGTAGCTCCAACTCCTCATTGCCCTCACCGTGCTTCCGCAATATGTCGCGAGAGGTCACCCAATCAAGCGGCTGAACGTTGAGTGGGGAATGGACGCGAACAAACAGAAGGGCCCCGTCTGCGTTTTCCAACTCGTCTAGCCATTCACGAGGAATCTCTGAGTTCTTGATAGCGTCACGCCAAAGCTCGCCTGTAAAATCCGGAACGATGAGTTCAGTCGGCTCGGTATCCTCGCGGGTTTTGAGCGGAATGCAAAAGTCTTGACGCTCAGAATTTGTGTCCGTACGCCCTGCGAACTCGCCTCTTAACAGGTGCTCGCATATGCTTTCCACGTATTCGATATTCCTGGGCATTCCTGTACGTTTCAAAGCACCTCGGCCAGCCTTGAGTGAAGCCCATAGGCGCCCAACATAGTTACTCTTACCGGAATCCGGTCCCCCGACGAGAATGATCGACTTCCTACTCATACGCGAGTTCCAAAGTTCAGAAAGGCGCGCTCCGACTGCAAGCGTGCATGCGCGGGCCATGGATCTGGTCGTTGAACATGAGAGGTGAGGCTGCCTTCAATCAATTCGGACATTCCGATGCCCGGATGGACATCATTGTTGTCCGAAAAGGAAGCGATGGACGCTAATTCGATCGCAAACCCGAATTGCTCGCCGGAGGCCTGAACTCGTTTTAAGGCGCCTTCAGGAAAGTCGCCCTTGTCTCGCCAACTGGCCACGAGAATTGTTCTTGGGCGTGGAACATCGAGGATGTTGGCCAAGCGCTCAATGAGATTAGTCGTCTTGTGAATGGCGAGTTCCCGCGTCTGCGCTTCGACGAACTCGCGGCCATCTACCATCAGCCATATCACCTCGGCAGACCTTAGAAACGAAAACCGTTCCACGTCACCCCTATTGATAAGGGTGCGCGACCATTCCCCCGGCAGGTCAGGCACAAGTATATCGAATTTCTGACTGTCGGCGGCACGGCGGAGGCGGAGATGCAGGAAGCCCGCTTGGCGGTCATCCGCCAGCTCTGTGTGGACGGTCATCTGTTTTGGCGGATCGCCATCATTCCACCGTCGAGTCCCGCGCGCGATCTCCTCAAGCGCCATGAGCGTCTGGCTATTCGCATAGCTGAATCCTTTGAGCGAACCGTGGGCGAGGAGCAAATACAGGCTGGCGATGCACGCCGTTTTGCCGGCGTCTGGCAAGCCAACCACGCCGATCATATTAACGTACCGACTGCGCATCAGTCTATCAGCCTCGCGCAGCCCTAGGGTGCTACTGCGCGGTAGTTGCGGCTTGTCCTCCGGCGGGGAAAGAACTGCCTCACCGCTGATCTCTCGGGCTGCCTGCACGGGTACTGCGTCAGAATCAGCGTCGACGTTCTGTTCTTCCATTTCCCTGATTCTTTTCACCGCACCTTGGTGATCCGGACAGTCGGCGGGATCAGGGTAGCTCCGCACGCACACGCCGGTCTGCGGAAAGGTACATTCAGCAATGTCGCAGACCCGTTCGATCATAGTGTGCCGACCGTTCCGACTTGCAGATGGCGGATCGCCCCCTCTAACAACGCGCGAGCGCCCCACTCGGACGGGGCGAGTTTCTCCGCGGCAAAGGGTACTTTGCTGCTGCCGGTGGTTATTGCATCAATCAGCGGAAAAACGGCGGGTGCCTCGGCAACGAGCGGCGTTTGCAGGTGCTCAACCAGCGCTGCGCGACGATCACCAAGCTGCTTGACGAGTTCCAGTAACGCCAATTTCTCCTCACTCACAATATTGCGTAAGACGATATTTTTATGGGCGTCGGCGGGCAGCTTCCTGAGCTTGGCGGAGGCGTCGAAGCCGGCCACGACGGCCCGGGTGGCTTCGGGCATGGCCGCAAAAGGCTCGTCAAGGCTATCGCTACGATCCGACAGCACCCACCACATGAAATCCAGTTCCTCCCGATCTAGGGCGGCGTTTTCGCGCATCACAGATACCATCGGCTCTATGGCCCTAGTGAAAGCGGTATTTACCTTGGTCCCGGCCACTGAATCTTGAGCAATGTTGACAGGTCCGATCTTAGGTACGGCGCGTCGTCTGCGCGCGTCGCTGGCAACTTGGAGGACTCGTTCCCGGCTCGCGGAGAGCAGGTCTTGACGCAGTCTCTCAATCTTTGGCTGATCAAGTGGGGCTTGAAACCATAGCGCCGACCAGAACGAAGCAGCTAGCGCGTCGGCCGAGCCCCAGCCGCCTTCTGCCGCCGGTCTGTGGCTGACCACATCAATGGCAGCCGCCATTAGCACAACCTTGATCTGTAGTTCGCCCTCATCGGCGCTGACCACAAAGGACGAGGCATGATTCTGAATCTTCTGCTCTCCGGCAGCGACAATCTCGCTGGGCAGTGCCGAGCCAGCGACGGCGGCTGCAATACCAGAGGCTATCTTAATTGCCTGCGAAGTGGACAACTCGCCCATCCAACGCTTGGCGTCCGTCACGGCCAACTTCCGCTTCTCTACCCAATCATCACCGGTTGCTGTGTCGAAAATCCGGGCATACTCCGCCATGTTGCTCATCGTGCTCCCCTCGTTCTTTCGCGTTTGATCAATGCCTCATCGACCTTCCTGCGGAGATCGTGGAAGCGGTTCGCACGCACTACGCTTCTGAATAGCCTGCTTTCTATCTCGTGATTGAAGCCGCCAGCTATGTCGCCGGAAATTGCGTCCAGTTCGACAAGTATCCGAAGACGCTCGCCCTCGGTAAGGTCACGGAAGAAGCGTAGATACAAGTTCTGGTATTCGGCTTCGTCCACCTGAGCGTCAGCCGCCACATCCTCCTCCTTGGGTACGATGATTTCGACCATCGCTGTCTGAGCGTGAGCGTCGAGAACGTCAGGTTCCAGCATTTTGGGTCGCGGAGCGCGGCGGAAATTAGGGGACCCAAGCACGATTCGGGAATCCCGGCCGCGGAGCCTGACGTCATCGGCTTCGAAGCGCTTCATATCATCGTTCCAAGAACGGGGATGGAGCGTGACTGCCAGAGCGTCTTCGTGTTCGTCCCAGTCGAACTCAATAATGTTATACGCGTAGTTGTATGTGTCGTCGATCTTGTCCGGCGTCGTGGCGCCTGCAGCGAGCAACATCAGATCGCGGCCCTTCTCGATATGCTGAACATCGAGAGCAGCTAGGTGCTCGTGCCCGGAGACGAATACGCGCGCTCGACCCCGCAAGAATTTTCGCGCGTCATCTGCGTCTGAATACCAGTTAAGAGGGTGATGAGTCAGAACGACTAGCTCCTCACCAGGGCCAGCCTCGAGTACCCGCTGACGCTGACCAAGGAGAAGATGGCCCTCCTTGTCGCCCTTCGAGCAAATAAGCGCCGAGTTAAGCCTCACGAATCGGATAGCACGACCTTCCGCCAACTCAACGCGCCGCTCAGCACTATTGTTGCCCGTGCAGTCTAGTGGACACTGGTAGGCATCAGCGAAGCGCCTGTACTCAGTGAAGCGTGAGTAAAGCACGTCACGATCAACCTGCTCCTCCAGGAAACGATTTAGCGCCTCCTCACCTTCGGCAATGATGGCTTCGAGCATCATCTGCGTCGCGCCTTTGATCTTGTCGCGGTCAATGTCATGGTTGCCGGGGATCATCTGGATGTCGGCGGCCTTGCAGCCGACCCTGCGGGCCAGTTCGTCAAGCCACTTACCGGCGGCATCATACTCCTCTCGCTTTCCTGCATAGGCGAGGTCACCGGTAACAATGATGCCTGACGCTCGTTTGTTTGGAAGAGCGGCAATGACTGCGGCCGCGTCCTCTATCAGCTCCCGTCGGGCGTCATTATTTATCTTAAGTTGGCCGCCATTCTTTTTTTCTTGGCCGAAGTGAATATCCGAAAGATGCACGAATACTGCAGTCAACTTTACCCCCCCCCAGCGATTCCCCAACACCAACAAACATAGGTTGTCTGAAGGAAATTACAAAGAGCGCCTAACATCCACGTCCATTCGATCTGTGACACCTCTTACTCACCTCACCTTGCAGTCGAAACGCCACTGCCTCACAAGGCGTGGGGGGTCTATGTCGCTGACAAGGATGGCGCCGCCCTTATGCCGCTATCAGCCGTCGAATTTTTGAAGCTTTGTTGTCGCCCATACGCTATCCCCTAACCACCACCATTCCACACGGAGTTACTCCCCATTGAGCGTAGCCTTTGCCAAGGAGGAAAGTGCGGAGGCGGCGTCGGAGACCATCCTGCCGGCTCGGCCTGTCTCCGATCGGATCAACCTCGTCACCGAGGCGGGCCTCAAGATGCTAAGGGATGAATTGGCGCGCGCCCGGCAGGCGCTCGAGGCGGCCAGCGTGCTGGACGATGTCAACGAGAGGCGACGGCAGTCGGCGGTTCCGGTTCGGGATGTCACCTATTATGCCGAACGCGTCCGCACGGCTCAGCTCATGCCGGTGCCGACGTCCAATGACGTGATCGCCTTCGGGCACACCGTTACCTTCGCGCGTGATGATGGCCGCACCCAGACCTTCCGCATCGTCGGGGAGGATGAGGCCGACCCGTCTCGAGCTTCCATCTCGCATGGTTCACCGGTCGCGATCGCGCTGATTGGCAAGAGCGTTGGCGATGTTGTCCAGCTGGGGCCGCGCGAACTCGAAATCCTGTCCATTTCCTAGCGGACCATACTTCCTAGTTGACCACCCCCGCCGCCTGCGCGCGCACATACGCCAGCGCCGCCACCGCCAGATCCCCCACGGCCATGCCCCGGAACACGAACGCCGTGGCCTCGCCCGGGCTCTGCCGCCCCGCAAAGTCACCGCAGACCAGGCCTGTCAGGTCGCCGGCGACCAGTGCTGCGTCGACCATGGGTTTGGGCATTTTCTTTTCCTGCTCCAGGTCGTCGACGACGATGCGGTCAAAGCGGGGCATGGTTGCGGGCAGCCAGGGCAGTGCGAGGTCGGTGATGGCGGTGAAGCTTCCCGGCTTCAGCCAGTTGGCGTCGAGGAACGGTTCGGGTTCGGGCACCAGGGTCACCGTTGTCACCACCATGTCGGCGCCTTCCACCGCTTCCCTTGCCGTGTCGCAGGGGATTGCTTCCAGGCCGCGCGAGCGCGCCATTTCGCACAGCGCGTCGCGATTGCTTTTTCCCCGACCGAAGGCGCGGATTTCGCGCAGGGGAAAGAGGTCCGCGAAGGCTTCCAAATGGCCGCGCGCTTGCACCCCGCAGCCGATGAAGGCGACGGACGACGCATCGTGCCTTGCCATGCGCCGGGCGGCGACGGCGCTCAGGCCCGCCGTGCGCTTGGCGGTCACCCAATTGCCGTCGACCAGGGCCAGCGGCAGGCCGGTCTCGGCGTCGAGCAGGCTGATCAGCGAATTGATCGTGGCCAGGCCGCGCGCGGCGTTGCGCGGGTTCACCACCAGCGACTTGGTGGCCAGCACTGAGGGCACGGAGGCGACGCCGAGCGTGGCCATGAAGTAGCGGTCGTCGCCCGGCCACACGGCTGCCTTGGGCGCGCACCAGACTTCGCCCCGCCTCTGGCCGATGATCTGGCGTTCGATCTCGTCGACCACATCGGGCGTGGAGATCGCCAGGCGGTCGAGAACCGTCGAAGACAGATAGGGCAGCGTTTCGGCGGCCGGGGACTGGTTGTTCATCTTGTCATGTTCCCTAGAGCATGATGCCGAAAAGTGTGAAGCGGTTTTCGGACGACATCATGCTCTATCTGTTTGATTTTAGAGACGGATTCAGATTTCAGGTCGATTCGACCTGAAATCATCCGGCTCTAGGAGATCATCAGACTACACGATGCGCGCGGGACCGAAAGCCTCGCGCCGCGCGCGGCTTGTGCAAGGTCAGGCCGCGCTGCCGCTCTGGCGCCTTGCGGCGAGGTCGAAGAGCGCTTCAGCCGCCAGCGTCCGGCTGGAATGGGCGGCTTCATAGGCAAGCGCGTCGGGCGCGGGGAGGGCGGGCGAGAACAGAAAGCCTTGCGCGACCATGCAGTCGAGCGAGCGCAGGATCAGGCGGTCGGCGTCCGTCTCGACCCCCTCGGCCATCACCTCTATGCCCAGCGTGCGGCCGAGATCGATGACCGTCCTGACCAGCGCCTGGTCCTCCACGGACTTGGCCAGGTCGCGCACGAAATGCTTGTCGATCTTGATCTTGCGGATGCGGCTGTCCTTCAGCGCGACCAGGGTCGAAAAGCCGGTGCCGAAATCGTCGAGCACGATGGATATGCCGGCGTCGGCGAGGCGGCCGATCTTCTCGTCGACCCGGTCGCGGTCGACCGGCGCTTCCTCGGTGATCTCGATCTCCAGCATCGCCGCGGGCAGGTTCCTGGCCTTCAGCATGTCCAGGATCATGTCGTCGACATTGCCCGCCTCGAGCTCGCGCGGCGACAGGTTCATGGCGACCCGGACATCGCCGCGGCCGCTCGCCGCCAGTTCCTCGATCATGGCGCAGCAATTGCCGAACACCGTTTCGGTCAGCAGCGGCAGCAGGCCGGTCTCGCGCGCCGCGGTGACGATCTCGGGCGGCGCGATCGCCCCATGGAGCGGGTGCTGCCAGCGCAGCAGCGCCTCGAAGCCGACCACCGCGCTGGTGTCCAGGCGCACCAGCGGCTGGAACCATGAGCACAGCGTACCGGCCTCGATGGCGCCGCGCAGGTCGCGCTCGATACAGTGCTTGCGCTCCAGCGCCTGGTCGAGCCCGGCATCGAAGATGCAGTATTCGTTCCTGCCCTTGCGCTTGGCCGCATAGAGCGCGAAATCGGCCCGCAGCAGCATCTCCGTCAGTCGTGGATTGTCCGAAACGTAGATGCCGACCGAGGCGCCGACGCGCACCGAGTTCAACGCCGGATCCGGCTGCGCGATCGCCGCGATAAGCGCGCTGGCGAGCGCCCCGGCCGCATGCGCGGATTTCGCGGCGGAAAACAGCAGCACGAACTCGTCGCCGCCGATGCGTGCGATCGTGGCGCCTTGCGGCGCATGGTCTTCGATCCTGCGCGCGACCTTGACCAGCAGGTCGTCGCCGATGTTGTGGCCATAGGTGTCGTTGACGGATTTGAAGCCGTCGAGGTCGATCAGCATGGTCACGAACGGGCCGTCGGAAGGCCCGAGCTGTCGGATTGCCTGCTCGAGCCCGTACCGGTTGAGCAAAGTCGTCAGCGGATCGCGCCTGGAATTGCGGTCCATCTCGGCGGCGAATTCCCGCGCCTCGTATTTGAGGCGGCTGGTCTCGCGGAAGCTCGCCTGCCCGATCAGAGCGCTTCGCACCATTCCGCCGAGGAACAGCACGATGGTGAAAGCCAGGACGTAATTCTCGATGCCGCCCCTGGCCAGCACGCATCCGGCGGCGACGAGAAGCGGCAGCGTCATGAAATTGATCGCCGCCGGCGTGTATGAGGCCGAATAGGTGACGGAGCCGGCCGACAGGCCCGCGAGCACGATCAGATAGAGCGGCGCCTGCGCCGTGGTGTATCCGTCCGCCAGCACGGCCAGGAAAGACCAGGCAATGCCGGACGCCAGCGCCAATGCGCCGTAAAGGGAAAGCCGGGCGCTGACCGGCCTCGGGCCGTTCCCGGAAATGTCGGGCTGGGCGGCGGCAAGCGCCAGGCGCGCGCTGTTGATGATGCTGACCGCGGCGAACCACAGCACCGCGCCAAGGCCGCCATGCGAAAGCATCTGCACGGCCAGGATCAGCGCCGACAGCACCGTGGCGATCGGCATGGAAATGAAGACCCCTTTCCGCAGATCAGCGAACTGATCGCGGAGGATCCCCGTTGCCACGGCTTCGCTCTGCCCCTTGAGAGAGGGGCCAGCAAACAAGCGCTCGAAATGCCCTGCCATGGCATCGTGGTTAGGGCAGCGGAATGAAAATCGTGTTAAGGATTTCAGCGGTTTACGGCGTATCTCTCAAATAAAGGCAGGCAGCGGGCCGTGGCGGAGCATCTCAGGAAGCGTCCATGACCTCGTGTCCTGCGTGCCCCGGTTTCGAGGCAAAAGCCGGAGAAATTTGGCTTCAGAGCAGGTTTGACTGGCGCGCGGATGCCGAACATCTATACTGGTAGGACCAAGCGAGTGGGGGGTCGCCATGAGCAAAGAGTTCAGTGTCGCCGACGCCTATGGCACGGGCCGCGCCGTCTTCATGGGACTTGAGCTGCTCGTCGCGCCCGGTGCGCTCGTGCCCCGGCCGGAGACGGAGTTGCTCGGCGCGACGGCTCTTGGTGTCTTGCATCAGATGAACCTGCCGGCACCGCGCATCATCGACATGTGCTGCGGCGCCGGCAACCTGGCCTGTGCCATCGCCCACCGCGTGCCCGCCGCGCGCGTCTGGGCGAGCGACCTCACCGATGGATGCGTCGAGGCGACACGGCGCAACGCCGCCCATCACGGCATGGCCGACCGCGTCTCGGTGCATCAGGGCGATCTGTTCGGCGCTCTCTCGGGCCAGGGACTTGACGGGACGATCGACGTGATCGTCTGCAATCCGCCCTACATCTCGGAAAAACGGCTCGAGGGCGACCGCGCGCATCTGGTCGAGCTCGAACCGCGTGAAGCGTTCGCGGCCGGCCCTTACGGCCTCAGCATCCATATGCGGGTGGTGAAGGACGCGCCGCGCTATTTGCGGCCTGGCGGCGTCCTGCTCTTCGAGGTCGGCCTTGGCCAGGACCGGCAAGTGATGGCCCTGCTGGAGCGCAGCAAGGCATATGAGAACATCCGCGCCGTCTCCAACGAAGCCGGCGAGGGCCGGGTGGTGCTGGGGCAAGCCAAAGCGCAGGCGTGAGCGTGCGGAACGCCCGAGCAATTCCAGGAAAAGTGTGAAGCGGTTTTCCCACGGGAATTGCGTCAATTCCAGAAAAACTCAGTAGCGGTCTGTCGCCCGAAATTGCGTGAAAACAAGGAGATAGAGCGCTTCGCGCTGAAACGGATTCATGCGATGCGCTTCAAGCCCTTGTTTTCATGCATGTCGCTTTCCCAAAACCGAGGTCGCTTCCGGGCGACATCCATCAAGCTCCACGCCGGCAATCAGTTCATCTTGCGTAGGATGTACTGTTCGATGCCCTGAATGGAATCGAGGTTTTCGGGCAAGAGCTCGCTGTCTTCGACGATGATGCCGAAGGTTTCCTCGATGAAGCCGATGATCTCGAGCACGCCCGTCGAGTCGACGATGCCCTGATCGAGCAGGGATGTGTCGTTCACCAATGCCTTCGCGTCGCTCACGTAGAAATTGGAAACCAGGAAACTGCGAATTTGCTCGCTGTAGATTCCGTTGCGTTCCTTGGTAGTCAACATGACTTTGCCCTCCGTTGCGGCCTTATAAATCCAGTAACTTCGTCCCCCAAAGCGCCTCGCGTTGAAACGGATTCATGCGACGCTCTTTCCAGGTCCTTGTTTTCATTGCATGTCGTTCTCCCGAGACCGGGGTCACTTTCGAATGGCATGCGGTAGCCCGCCTCATGACAGGGCGGTCTTCTTGAGTTTGCCGGTGTCCGTCATCGGCAGGCTGGCCACGACGACGATGGACTTCGGGACCATGAAGTTCTCCAGTCGCTTCTGGCACTCCATCTGCAACTGCTTTTCGCCGATGGTTTTTCCGTTCTCCATCACGACAAATGCCTTCACCGCCTGTCCAAGGAGTTCGTCCGGAACACCGATGACCGCCGCTTCCCGGACCCCTGGAATATTCATGAGCACGTTCTCGACCTCCTTCGGCGCCACCTTCTCGCCACGCGACTTGATGATCTCGTCGCCACGGCCGACGAAGTAGAGGTAACCCTCCGCGTCCATCCGGCAGTAGTCGCCGGTGTACAAGACCTGCTCGCCCGGCAGCGGGCCGGGCTTGAGCTTCCTGGCCGTCGCCTCGGGCTTGCCCCAATATCCCTTCATCACCGTCGCGCCGCGAATGACGAGCTGGCCGACGACGCCGGGGCCGACCCGCCTGTCATGTTCGTCGACGATCCACATTTCCGTGTTCGGGATAGCGATCCCGACGCTCAACGGCTTTCGCTCGAGGTCCTCCGGCGGCAGATAGGTGCAACGCTTGCATTCGGTGAGGCCGTACATCGAATAGATGCGTGCGCTCGAAAACAGATCCTGGAGCATGAGAATATGCTTGAGCGGCAAGGCGGCCGCGGTGTTGGTGACGTAGCGAATGCGCGAGAAATCCTGGTCCTTGAGGGACTTGAGCTCGGAGAGCGCCGCAAAGATGGTCGGCACGCCGGGAAAGCCCGTAACCCCCTCTTGCCTGATCAGTTCAAGGACCCGCGCCGGGAAGGCGAACGAGCGTTCGAGCACCAGCCGGGCGCCGGTGCGGAACGCCATGATCATCTGGTACAGGCCGTAGTCGAAAGCTAGGGGCAGGACGTTGAGGATCACCTCGTCTTCGCCAAGCTCGAGATACGAGGCGATGGACGTGCAGGCGGTCATCATGTTTCTGTGCGTCAGCATCACGCCCTTGGGTTCGCCCGTCGAACCGGAGGTGTAGATGATGGCGGCGAGATCGACATCGATGCAGCGCCGCGCCGGCGGTGCGGAGCCGTCGTTGGCGACCGCGGTGTCCCAGCGCACGGCATGCGGCAGTCGGGCGAGCTCGGCGTCGTCGATCGACCCGGAAACGATCATGCGCAGAAGTGACGGGCAGCCGCGCGCCGGCTCGCGGAAGATCGCGAGCAGATGCCCGTCCGTGATCAGCGCCGTCGGCTTGCAGTCGTTGAGCAGGTAATCGAGCTTGTCGCTCTTGGTGAGCGGGTTGACGATGCACACCACCGCATTCGCCTTGAGCACCGCCCAGAAGCTCACCACTGTCTCGACGGTGTTGTCGGCGAAGATCATCACGCGGTCGCCGCGCACGACGCCTGATGCGGCCAGATCCCGGGCGATCGCATTGGCGCGGGTTTCAAGCTCGCCATAGGTGACACGCTGCTTGTTGCACACCAGCGCAACCTTGCCGCCGAGCCGGCGGGCGGAGTGGGCGAGATAGTCGTGCAGCAGGGGTACGGCATCATGCAACATGCAAGCGTTCTTCCCGATGTTCGCGGTCAACGTCGACGCTGAGCGCATATTCGCGAGTTGCACTGGGACAGCTCGCGACAAATTGCCGGTGAAGGAGCTGGGTCGACAGCACGCCGACCAGCGCCATGTTGTCGGCATTGGACAGATCGCCGTCGCCGGTCCTGGCCTGGCACTTGCCGAGCAGGCGCGTGACCGCCTTCGGATCGAAGATATTGGCCTCGCGCAGCGCCGTCTCCGAAAGCGCCTCGCGAACGTATTCCGGTGCGTCGTCGGCGACGAAGCAAAGCGCGTTGGGCGCGCGGAACGGCTGCTTCTTGCGGGTGACGATCTCGGAGGGCACGATCGGTTCGGCCACGCGTTTGAGCACGTGCTTCTCGTCGAGGACGCGCAGCTTGTAGGCGGCCGGAAGCGAATTCGCGAGCCTCACAAGCTCATCGTCCAGGAAAGGGAAACGCCCCTCGACGGAGTGGGCCATCAGCATCCTGTCGCCTTGCGAGGAGAGCAGATAGCCAGACATCAGCGTCTGGACCTCGAGATACTGGTCCTGCGCAAGGGGGCTCCAGCGCGGGAACTCCGCGGGCAGGCGGGCGAGCAACTCGGACACGGCGTCGCGGCGCTCGGTCTCGGCGCGCATGTCGGTGGAAAACAAGCGCTTGATGGCGCTGGTGGTATGCCAGCGTGTGTCATGGGCAAAGCCCGGCGCATCATAGGCCTGGATGTTGCGCCCGAAGAACTGGCGCGCCATCGCCTGCTGTTGCACCGGCGAGCGGGTGAGGTAGGGGTAAAGGCGTTCCAGGAGCCGCGAGCGCCGTGTCGATGCCGGCTGGCGGCCCCAGAACCGGCGGACCTTGGCTTCGCGGAACAGGTCGTAGCCGGCGAACATCTCGTCAGCCCCTTCGCCGGTCAGCACGACCTTGATGCCACGCTCGCGCACCAGCCGCGAGAGCAGGAACAGCGGCGCCGGGGCGGTCCGCAGTATCGGGCGCTCGGTGTGGTGGATCACCTCCGGAAAGATGGCGGCGATATCGCTACGCGAAACCACCACCTCATGGTGCTCGCTGCCGGTTGCCTCGGCAACCAGGCGCTGGAAGCGGGTCTCGTCATATTCGGCGTCGGCGAAACGCAAGGAGAAGGTCTGGAAGCGTTCGCCGGCGAAGCGCCTTCCCAGCGCGGCCACGAGCGAACTGTCCAGTCCTCCGGAGAGATAACACCCGACAGGCACGTCGGCGCGCACCATCCTGAGCGCCGTCGCGGCCTCAAGGGCGTCACGCACGCGGTCCACCGCGTCATCGCACGATCCGGTGAACTCGCCCTGCCGCGATCCGGAAATCTCGGGGTAGGAAGGCTGCCAAAAGGCCCGGTCGCGAACGGTACCGTCCTGGTAGGTGCGGACATGCCCCGGCTCGAGCTCATTGATTCCTCGGAATACCCCTTGCGGGGGAACGACCGTCCAGAGCGTGAAAGTCTGATCGATGCCGGCGGGATCAAAGGCGCGAGGTATGGTTCGATCGGCCGCGAAAATGGCCTTCACCTCGCTGGCGAAATAGAGGCGGCCCGCGTGCTCGCAGAAATGCAGGGGGCAAATGCCGAACCGGTCGCGCGACAATACGAGACGACCCGTCATCGAGTCCCAGATGGCGATGGCCCATTGGCCGTTCATCCGCTCGAAGGCTGCTTCGCCCCACGCACGATAGGCGTGGAGCGCGACCTCGGTGTCGCTGCGGGTGCGGAAGCGGTGGCCGAGCGCGATGAGCTTTTCCCGCAGCTCTACGTAGTTGAAGATCTCGCCGTTGAACACGATCCAGGTCGTATCGCCCGTGTCAGCGAGCGGCTGCTGGCCATTAGAAAGATCGACGACGGAAAGCCGCGCATGCGCCAGCCCCGCGCGCCTGTCCCGGTAAAGGCCGTGCTCGTCGGGGCCGCGATGTGCTAGCGCGCCCACCATCCGCATCAGCGCCTCACGCGAGGGAGAAGCCGCCGCGGCGTTCAGCGCCACTATTCCAGCGATGCCGCACATCCCCGGTCAATCCTCGTCAATTCCGGCGGACAGCAAGGGCCGCGCGTGAAGATAGTGGGCGGCCCGCCGTTTCGCGTCGATGTCCTTGAAGACTTTCTGAAGCTGGGGCTCGGTGAGGCCTGCCGCCGCCGCGACCTCATCGCCGGCGATCCCGTGGTTCAGGCCATAGAGGCATAGATCCATCAGGTGATAGGGCAGCGCGAAATAGAATTCCTCCTGGCTTTGCGCCATGGAGAAGGTGTCGGTGGTGGGTGGCCGCCGCTGGATTTCCTCGTCCACCCCGAGACAGTCCGCGAGCTGATAAACCTGGGTCTTGTAAAGGTGGACGATCGGCATGACGTCGGCGGTTCCGTCACCCTGCTTGACGAAAAAGCCCTGGTCGTACTCAAGCCGGTTTGGCGTCCCGGCAACCGCGTATTTGAGGCGGTCGGCGTGGTAGTATTCCGTCATCTTGCGCAGGCGCTGCTTGTAGTTGGTCGCGGCGACGATCTGCAGGTAGGCGGCAGGCGACAGGCGCACTGTGTCGACCTTGCCCTCCGGATCCTGGACAGTGAGCCGGGTGATGTTGAGGCCGTTGCTCTCCAGAACCGATGCGAGCACCAGCTTGCATTTCCAGCCGTCTCCATAGTCGGGAACGATGGTCTGGATCGCCTCGATCTGCCGGCGGTAGGCGCCGGTGGCCTCCAGTGCCGGTGCTATGTCTTCCACGACGTTTTCAATGCCAAGCTGTGCCGCGACACGGCGGCCAAGTCTCAGCGAGTCGCCGGAGGAATCCCGCTCCGGCATGAACAGTCCCAGGACCCTGTCCTTGCCGAACGCGCGCGTGCACAAGGACGCAACGACGGAACTGTCGATGCCGCCGGAAAGGCCGACAACCACGCCGCGACGATGGAGCGTGCCAAGGACCTGCGTGCGCAAGGTTTCCACGATGCGCTCGACCTCCGCGGGAGCATCGAGCAGCAGCGCGTCCTTGCTGAAGTGTGAGATCACGTCGATGACAAATCCTCCCTTTTGCGAGACTCTGCCGCGGAGTAGGTCTGCACAACGGCCCTCTCGATGAGGGGACGGTTGGTGGCAAGATGAGGCTCGACGACAAGGTCGATGTGGTTGCCGTCGATCGCAACCACGTCCAGCCGTGCCAGGGCGCTATCCCAGCCCAAGGCCTGAGGCATTCCCTCCCGGCGGCATCGAAACAAGGTGCCGCCGATCGGGAGGGCCGGTTTCGGCGCGTCCAGCCACTGGAAGAAAGACCGCGCCCGCAAGACCTCCTGCAGTTCCAGTTTGGTTCTGAAGCTCGTCGGGTTGAACTCTCCCTTGGCGGAGCGGTCGAGGAACCTGGCGAGATACGCCTCGCAGCCCATTGCAACGGTGATCTTCGCAAGGGCCCGGCAAGCCATCCGGTGGGCGGATATGCGATTTGTGCGAATGCGATGGAATGTGCGGGTCAGCGTCGCCCACGGGTCGCTCGGCTCGTTCAGAAGGCTCGTGTCGAGGATGCCCAGAAACCTGACCGGCCGACCGGCGGCCAGCAGCCGTGCGGCAACCTCGAATGCGACCGCGCCGCCAAGCGAATGGCCGAGAAGTCGCACGGGGCCGGCAGGCTGGGCGCGGCCTATCTGTTCGAGCGCGGCGGCAGCCATGGCGGAGAGAGAGTTATGTCCGTCCAATATCTGGGCGAGACCAGGGTACCTGATGGGGTTGACCCGGGCGACTTTGCCCATGGCGGCCGCGAAGGCGGCCAGGCTCGGGCCATAGCCGACGGATCCAGGAAACAGGAAAAGAACCGGGGGGTGATGCTTCTTCTCGCGCCGTTCGCCTGCCTGCGCGGACGCGACCGCCTCAACCATCTCGTTGAAGCTCATTCCGACGGTGAAGGCCTCAAGGCCCAGTTCCTGGCCGATAGCGCTCTCGATCGCCATGACGCAATGCAGCAGCTGCAGCGAATCCCCTCCCGCATCGTCCCAGTTTCCCGCCGCAACGCCCGTGTTGAGAACCTGCATCCACGCGTGCTGCACGATTTGCCTGGTGTTCAGTTCGCCTCCGGCGGGCGGCGGCCGGGCAGCGGGCGGTTGGGCGGCTGGCGCCGTCTTTCTGTCCGAACGATCCATTTGGGCGAGGCTTGCCAAGTCGACCTTCCCGCCCAGCAGGCGCGGGATGGCGGCGATGGTGTGCAACCGCGAGGGACGCAGTGGCGCCGGCAACGTCGTTCTGACGAGCTGGCGAAGCTCCTCCGCGAAAGCAGCCCCGACCAAGTGCTTGGCAACCGCGAATGCGATGAGTTCTTTCTCCGGCGTCACGATTGCCACCGCATCCGCCACCGAAGGCGCGCCACGCAGGACCCGTTCGAGCTCGGCGGGTTCGACGCGTCGACCATTGATCTTGATCTGGCGCCCCTTGCGGCCGACGACCCACAACAGCCCATCATCGTCCAGCCGAACGAGGTCGCCCGTCGCAAAAATCCGGACGCCGGGATCGTCAGGGTCCGTCCGCGCGGGAACGACGACGCCGTTCTCCCAGTGACCGAGCAGAACATAGGGGCTCCTGATCAGAAGCTCCCCGCTCTCGCCTGTCCCGACACTGCGCTCCGCTTCGTCGACAATGGCGAATGCCATCCCGGGAAGCAGCCTGCCAACGGGGACCGACGTGTCTTGCTCCGGCCAGTCCGCCGGCAAGAACCATTGCGAACCGGTGGTCTCGGTCGACGAGTAGCCGATCTGGATCAGGCACTGGTCCGAAACGGCCTTGCGCAGCAACGCGATGTCGGTCCACGACACCTTCTCCCCGCCGATCCGGGCCACCCTGAGTGAGTGGAAAGCGTCGGCGGGGGCCTCGGTCAGGAGCGCCCGGAGCAGCGCCGGCACCAGATAGGCGACCGTCACGCCTTCGGCCTGTAACCGGGCGCGCACCGCGCGCAGGCCGACCGCCTCCACCTCGAGAAGATGCAACGCGGCGCCCGTCAGCAGCGCGGCGAGAATCTCCCGGCAACCGGCAATCGTGGCCGGCCCGGTCAGCGGCAGGAAAACGTCCTCCGCGTTTATATGGCACGCGTCGACATATTGCAGGACCCGCCAGAGCAGGCTGCGTTGGCTGTTGACGATCCCCTTGGGACGTCCGGTGCTACCTGAGGTGTAAAGCACCATTGCGGGCGCATCGACGGAAACGGGCGGCGGTTGTTGTGACGCCCGCTGAGCGTCCGGCGCGACGCCGGCGGCAATATCGATCCACAGCACGTCCCGTGCCAGATCGACGGGGCGACCATTTCCAGCGCCTATGATGGCGCCGAGCCGGGCGGCATTCACAATCTCGATGATCCGAGAGCCCGGATCTCTCATGTTGAGCGGGACCGAAGGCCGCCCGGCCGCCATGCTCGCCAGCATTGCCACCGGGTACCAGACGGAGTTGGCCTGAAGGATTCCGACCGCCTGTCCCTCGGGGACGACGGCGGCGATATGGCCGGACAGTGTCTCGACAGCCCGCAAAAGCTGGGAATAAGTCAGGCGGTCGGCACCGTCGCTGATCGCGAGCTTGTCCGGATATTGCCTTGCGACATTTGCAAGGTGATCGAAGATGGGAATGTCCGCGAAATCGGCGCCCATCCGCTGATAGTGGCGCCAGACAGGCCCACCCTCATCGAGAGCATATTCGGGCACGTCAGACCATCGGCGGGGTGTCGTTGGCCGACAATCCGCCTGTAGATCCTGGTCCACCGCTTCCGATTGCAAATACGCTGGAGACATTCAGAGCCCCACCAAGCTGAATGTCGACCATCGCTCGCCACCGGAATCTTTTCATCAATCATTCGGATGATGCCTCGATCTTGAGCGGACAGCTTTTTCACGATCGGCCTCGGCGGAAGTACTCTAATTCCTACCAGCAACGGCCGGGCCCGCCCCAAGGTCCCGCGGCCGCGAGACGCTTGCCCAGGACCAATGCCGCGTGTCTGTGGCGGCAGGAACCCATGAGCCCTCCCAAGGAGTCCACGGAGCTGACAGTCATTCAAATGAATGTTGGTGGGGGTTGTAATCTGGCTAAGCTTTGAGTCGCAGGTGAGTGACTGCCTGCTTGGAGACGCTGGGCATTTCGGCATGATCATCGAGTTGTTTGGGCCGCCTGGTGCAGGCAAGACCACACTTCTTCGCGGCCTCTGCCAGGGGATGGCGAAGCAAGGCATCAACATAAAGACAGTGAACGGCTATCGCCTGATTGAATACGGGTCGGCCCAGGATGACGGTCCGGAGGTACGCCATGGCATTGGCCGTATTGGCAAAAAGATCGCCACCTCCGCTCCTGTCTTGCTATCGACCTTGCCAAAGGACGGGGTAGCGGCGCGGCTTCTGGCATCAATCCCCCTGCGGAGCCGCACATGGTCGTGGCGCATGAAGGTCGACATCGCCCTGCTATGCGAGTCCTGGCGCAAGGCGCAGGAATCGGAAGGTTACTTCATTTTCGAAGAAGGCCTGATCCAGGCTTTGTGCGCGCTGGTTCTGCTGGCGCGCACTCCAAGCATCGACGCGGTTCGTGACACCCTGGCGTTCCTGCCGCGACCGGATGTCCTTATCCAAATCGATGCGCCGCAGGAAACCTTGCGCCGCCGTCTTACGGACCGCCATGCCGGGCAACCGCTGATCGAGGTCCTCCTGTTCGAACTCGGCGTGGACAGGGGCTTGAAGCAAGCCAATATATCGAGGGAGGTCGGCGAATGCTTGCGCCAGGACGGATGGCCCTTGATAAAAGTCAACGGCGCCGACCCTCACGATTTCGACAGGATCATCAAGCGAATCCTGGGAGAGCATGTCAATGAGACCGCCGTGGCGTGACCAGGCATCTCAGGATTTGAACAGTTGCGTGGTTCGGGCCCCAGGAGCGATCCGGCGGGGCTGCATCTCGTACTGATTTTACCGTCCGACCGGACTACGCAGGCTGCTCGGGCACCCATCCAGGCCGACACATGCCGGTCGTCGGCCCGGGCGCTCACCCTCACAACAAAAACGTTTGCCTCTCTCGCAATGTCGCCGCGATGGCGGCAAGGCCGTCCCCGATCTCTCGTCCGCTGGCGTGGTTCGCATCGGCAGTGGCGCGCCTTTGCCGATCGATCGCGGCGGGTGTGCCTGGCCGACGAGAACCTCGGGGCGGTCGGGCGATCTTGCTTAAAACCTCGTTCTTGGGCTGAATGCCTGGACATTCGCCACGTTGCCGAAACAAGTGAAACAGGGTCCGCCTCCGCGCATCGGCCTGCCGGGCGCGACAATCATCGAAGGAGAGCATTGTGATGAACGAAGCCAGTCCAAGGCCTCTCGCGGAAATCGCCAGCTATCACGCCCACATCTACTATGACGGAGAGACCGAGCGGCAACGCGCCGAATGGCTGCGTCTTCGCATCGGCGAGCGTTTCCGCGTACGCCTGGGCAATTGGCACGACGGCAAAGTCGGCCCGCATGACCAGGCCATGTACCAGGTCTCCTTCGCCAACGAGATTTTCGGCACGCTCGTTCCCTGGCTGATGCTGAACCATGGCGGCTTGAGCATCCTCATCCACCCGAATACGGAGAACCCCAAGCGCGACCATCTGGTCGATCCGGTCTGGATCGGCCGGCCGCTGGGGGTGCATGGCGACGTGCTTCCGGACGACCATGAGGCGGAAGAGCCGCTGGAGCCGAACACCGAGCCGTCGCTGCCGGCGTAACGCTTCCCGGCGCGACCGGGTTCTCCCGGGATGTCTCAGCCGGCGCGCTTCCAGCAGGCGATGAAATGGCCGGCTTCAACTTCCCGGGCGACAGGTTCGGCCTCGAGGCAGCCGGCATCCGCCAGCGGGCAGCGGCCGGCGAAGGCGCAGCCGCCTGGGCCAGCCTCGATGGCGGTTTGCGCTTCGGCCATGGCCGTCGCCTGCCCATCGTTCGAGGACGCCGCCAGCAGCATTTGCGTGTAGGGGTGGTTGGGGCCGGCGAAGATCTGGTCGGAGGAACCGGTCTCGACCAGGCGGCCGCGATAGAGCACGCCGATGCGGTCGGCCATGTAGCGCACGACCCGCAGATCATGGCTGATGAAGAGGTAGGCGGTGTCCTTGCTCTTCTGCAGGTCGTTGAGCAGGTTGAGCACGGTTGCCTGCACCGAGACGTCTAGGGCCGAGGTCGGCTCGTCCAGCACCACCAGCCTCGGCAGGCCGGCGAAGGCGCGTGCGATGGCCGTGCGCTGGCGCTGGCCGCCCGACAGCGTGCCGGGCTTTTGTTCCGCCGTGGTGGGCGCGAGGCGCACCGAAGCCAGGAGGTCACTGATGCGCTGTGGCACCGCGCGGCGGGGCAGGCCGGCCAGTCGCCGCAGCGGGCGGCCAAGGATGCGGCCGATGCGCTGGCGCGGGTTGAGCGTGCGGTCGGGCGACTGGAACACCATCTGCACATCGCGCCGCTCGCCTGGCTGGCGCCGTTCGACCAGCGGCGCCACGGTCTTGCCGAACAGCGCGACGGTACCAGCCGTCGGCGGCTGCAGGCCGGTGACGATGCGGGCCAGCGTCGACTTGCCGGAGCCGGACTCGCCGATCAGCCCGAAGGTCTCGCCGCTGGCGATGTCGAGGTCGATGCCGTGCAGCACCGGCTGGCCGCCAAAGGATTGTCTTATCCCACGGCAGGAGACAGCGATTTCGCGCTGCGGCGCGGGCAGGGCGCTGTTGTCCTCGCTCTCCCCAGCAAGCACCTCCGAAGCGAGCACCACGGGGCTTGCATCCTCGGCCAGCCTGCCGTCGCGCTTGGTGCGGTTGAGCGTCGGAATGGCGGCGACCAGTGCCCTTGTGTAGGCATGGCGCGGGTTGTCGAACACCTCCCCGGCGGCGCCGGTTTCGACAATCGCGCCCGCCTGCATCACCGAGACCCGGTCGCAGGAGCGGCGGATCAGATTGATGTCGTGGCTGATCAGCAGGATCGAGGTGCGGTGCTCGCGGCGCAGATCGTCGAGGATGGCGATGATCTCGGACTGCACGCTGGCGTCGAGCGCGGTGGTCGGCTCGTCCATCACCAGCAGCGACGGGTCGAGGGCGATGGCAATGGCGATGTTGGCGCGCTGTTGCATGCCGCCCGACAATTCGTGCGGATAGAGCTGCAGCACGCGTTCGGGATTGGCGACGCGGACGCGGCCAAGCAACTGTGCCGCACGGCCAAGGGCCTCGTCGTGGTGCATCGGGCGATGGCGCAGGATCGTCTCGGTGATCTGGCCGCCAATGGTCATGCTCGGGTTCAGCGCCGAGCCCGGATGCTGGTAGACGGCGGCGATGCGATCGCCGCGCAGCCGGCGCAACTCGTTGGTCGAGAGGTCGCGGATCTCGCGGTTCTCGAAGGCCAGTTGCGCGGCTTCGACCCGGGCGTGCCTGGGCAGGTAGCGCAGCACCGCCAGCGCCACCGAGCTCTTGCCGGAACCGGATTCGCCGACCAGCCCAAGCGCTTCGCCCTGGGCGATCTCGAGCGAAATGTCATCCACCGCGCGGTGGATGCGGCGGGCTCCCCCGTAGGAAACGGAGAGGTGCTCGACATTAAGAACCGAAGACGACGATGAAGAGGACATGCCCGAAACCACTTTCTGTCCGCGCGGCGATCAGGGGCAATCGCTTCCGCTTTCATATGGAACAATCTCTATAAAATTACTCGAATTAAGCTCGAGCGCAATCTAACTTTCGCTGACTGGAAGATTTTCGGGGGCACGGCCACAGGCCGCGGCACCGGCGTTTTTCCGCATCCGCAGGGAAGGGTATCCAGATGTCGCACATGATCCTCAGCGCGTTCTTCTTCAACCCGCAGGGCGACCATCGCATGGCATGGCGCCACCCCCGCGCGCCAGGCCGCGAAGTGCTCGATTTCGACTATTATCGCGAGCTGGTGCAGGCGGCCGAGCGGGCCAGGATCGACACCATCTTCGTCGCCGACCATGTGTCGATCTGGGATTCGGTGAAGAGCGGCGTCGCGCACTACGCCAATGCGCGTCTCGAGCCGCTGACGCTGCTGTCGGCGCTGGCCGGTGTGACCAAGCATATCGGCCTGATCACCACGGCGTCGAGTTCCTACAGCGAGCCCTACAATGTGGCGCGCCTGTTCGCTTCGCTCGACCATATCAGCAAGGGCAGGGCGTCGTGGAACGTCGTCACCTCGGCGATGGACGAGGAGGCGCGCAATTTCGGGCGCGACGGCAATATCGAGCACGCCTTCCGCTATGAGCGGGCCGGCGAGTTCCTCGATATCGTCAAGGCGCTGTGGGACAGCTGGGAGGACGAAGCGCTCCTGATCGACAAGGAGACGGGCTATTTCGCCGACCCGGACAAGGTCCATCCAATCGACCACAAGGGCAAGCACTTCAAGGTGCGCGGGCCGCTCAACGTGTCGCGGCCGCCGCAGGGCCATCCGCTGATCGTCCAGGCCGGCTCGTCCGAGGACGGCAAGAATTTCGCCACTGCCCAGGCCGATGCCCATTTCGCCATCTACAGCACCAGGGAAGACGGCATCAAATACCGCCAGGACATCAACGAGCGGCTGGCGCGCCACGGCCGGCGGCCGGAAAGCTTCAAGATCCTGCCCGGCATCCTGCCTGTTGTCGCGGCCTCCGAGGCGGAAGGACGCGACAAGCAGGAATATCTGCAGACGCTGCTTCCCGACCAGGTCGGCATCGATCTTCTGTCGAGCTGGAGCGGCATCGACCTGTCGGCCTACCCGCCGGACGGCCCGCTGCCGCCGCTGCCGGACGAAAGCACTTTCAATGGCGGGCGTACCTCGCTCAACCGCGTCAAGCAATGGTCGAAGCAGAACCTCAGCTTGCGCGACATCGCCCGCAAGCTCGCCAATAGCGGCTCGGTGCCGACGGTCGCCGGCACGCCGAAGCAGATCGCCGACCAGCTCGAGGACTGGTTCGTCTCGGGAGCCGCCGACGGTTTCAACCTGATGTTCCCGCTGCTGCCCGAGGACTGGGTGAATTTCGCCGAGCAGGTGGTGCCGGAATTGCAGCGGCGCGGCCTGGTGCCGACCGAATATGCGCCGGGCACCTTGCGCGACCGCTTCGGGCTCGCCCGCCCGGCCAACCGCTTCGCCGAGCAGCGCGCCAATGCGCGCGCCGTGTCCTAAGGGGAACGGCCATGACCGCGGCACCGAACCTTCAGCCTCGCGAAGCCACGGCTCCGCGTCTCGTCAATGTCCTGCACAGCCCCAAGCGGGTGCGCGTCAAGTTTGGCGGCCGCACCATCGCCGACAGCCGCAATGTGCTGGTGCTGCGCTCCAACCATTTCCTGCCGATCTATTTCTTCCCGCCGTCCTCGGTCGATCCGTCGGTGCTGAAGCCGTCGCTGCATCGCGAGCCGCACGCCGTTGGCGGCGAGACCGCCTATTGGGACATCGACAGCGGCGACAGGCGTGCCGCCAATGCGGCGTGGTCGTTTGTGGCGCCGCCGGACGAAAACCTGGCGCCGCTCGCCGGCCGCATCGCCTTCACCTGGAAAGCGGTCGACCAGTGGTTCGAGGAGGAAGAGGAAGTCTTCGTCCACGCCCGCGATCCCTATGCGCGTATCGACGTGCTGCACAGTTCCAGCCATGTCCAGGTCTGGTTCGACGGCGAGATCATCGCCGACAGCCAGCGCCCGGTGCTGCTGTTCGAAACCCATCTGCCGACGCGTTTCTACCTTCCCGCGGAGGATGTCCGGCTGGACCGGCTGACGGCGTCCAATTCGACGACGCGATGTCCCTACAAGGGCATCGCCTCCTACTGGTCGGGTCTCTTGAAGGACGGTTCGGTTCGACCCGACATCGCCTGGACCTACCGCGACCCGATCGATGAAATGCCCAAGATCAAGGGACTGATCGCCTTCTATCCGCAAGCGGTCGACCGCATCCATCTCGACGGCCAGCCAGCCTGACGGCGGCTTTCCCACCCATTCATGCCCATTATCCAATTCAAGAAAGAGAAAAAATGACGAAACGTTCCGACATCGATTTGCTGCGCAACCAGTCCGGTGACATCTGGAATGTCGCGGTCGACGAATATGCGCAAGGCTTCCTCAAGCGCCGCGACCTCCTGAAATATGCCGCACTCCTCGGCCTCACCGGCTTTGCCGCCTCGCAAGGCCTGTTCACGCCAGGCGCGGCACGCGCGGCGACCACTGGCGGCACGGTCCGCGTCGGTCTCGGCCAGCCAACCAAGGCGATCGATCCCGTCACGGTGACCGATCCGGCCAGCATTGGGGTGATCAGCCAGGTGGGTGAATATCTGATCCTCGACGATCCCAAGGATGGGCTGCAGCCGAAGCTTGCGCTCTCGTGGGAAGCCGACGAGACGGCCAAGCGGTGGACCTTCAAGCTCAGGCCAGGCGTGAAATTCCATGATGGCCGCACCGTCACCGCAAAGGATGTGGTGGCGAGCTTCGAGCGGCTTGTCGATCCGGCCAGCGGCTCGTCCGCCTTGTCGGCCTACAAGGGCATCCTCTCCAAGGGCGGCGCCAAGATCGTCGACGACGAAACCGTTGCCTTCGACCTCGACCAGTCGAACAGCAACTTCCCGTTCTATGTCTCCTCCGACGTCTACAATGCCGTCATCCTGCCGGCCGACTATGCCGGCGATTTCGAGAAGAATTTCAACGCCACCGGCCCGTTCAAGCTGGACTCCTTCCGTTCCAAGCAAGGTGCCAGCTTCGTGCGCAACCCCGATTATTGGGGCGACAAGGCGCTGCCAGACCGGGTCGAGATCAAGTTCTTCGACGACGAGCAGGCGCAGGTGCTGGCGCTGCAGGCGGGCCAGCTCGACGTCATCCCCTCCACCACGCGACTGGAACTGGCGATCGAGGGCAATCCCAACTTCAAGCTGCTCAGC
The DNA here is from genome assembly GCF_016756515.1 of Mesorhizobium sp. 113-3-9. Lineage (NCBI taxonomy): Bacteria > Pseudomonadati > Pseudomonadota > Alphaproteobacteria > Hyphomicrobiales > Phyllobacteriaceae > Mesorhizobium > Mesorhizobium sp. 113-3-9. The sequence goes on from NZ_AP023246.1 coordinate 3,139,543, forward strand.
GTGCAGGCAAGCTCGCATGACGAAGTGCATCTGCGGACCGACCAGGCGCCGTTCACCGATAAGCGCGTGCGCCGCGCGCTGGCGCTCACCATCGACCGCGAGGCCGTGGTCAAGGGCTTGCTGAAGGGCCGCGCCATCGTCGGCAACGACACCCCGTTCGCGCCGATCTTCCCGTCGGCCGATCCGTCCGTGCCGCAGCGCAAGCAGGACATCGAGGAGGCCAAGCGGCTGCTTGGCGAGGCCGGCGTGCCCAACGGCTTCGAGGTGACGCTGACCACCGAGCGTGCCTACGACATTCCCGACTATGCCGTTCTGATCCAGAACTTCGCCAAGAAGGCCGGCATCGACATCAAGCTCAACGTGCTGCCGCAGGATGCCTATTACGGCTCGGCGACATTCGGCAGCTCGCCATGGCTGGATTCTAATCTCGGCATCACCGATTTCGGCCATCGCGGCACGCCCGACATCTTCCTCAACGCGACGCTGAAGAGTTCGGGCGCCTGGAACGCGGCGCATTTCAACAATCCCGACTATGATGCGCTGCTGGCCGACTACGGCAAGGCGCGCGACCTGCAGGCGCAGCGCGTGGCCGCCGGCAAGATCCAGACCTTGCTGCTCGACGAGACGCCGCTGATCATCGGTTATTTCTCGCAATACAGCCGCATCGTCTCCTCGAAGGTCGAAGGCGTGCGCTTCACCGCCATCTCGCACCTGCTGCTCGACAAGGTGTCGTTCGTTTGAACGGCATCGCCTCGATGGCGATCGTCCGGCCTCTGGCCGCACGCGCGAGCTCGCTGCTGCTGACGCTGTGGCTGGTCAGCGCGCTGGTCTTCCTCGCCGGGCAGGTGCTGCCCGGCGATGTCGGCCGTGTCATGCTCGGTCCGTTCGCCGATGCGCAGGCGGTCGCCGAACTCAACCGCAAGCTCGGCACCGACCAGCCTATCCTTGCCCAATACTGGCACTGGTTCAGCCGGGCTGTTTCAGGGGATTTCGGCGACTCGCTGTCGATGCGGGCGCCGGTGGCGCCGTTCGTCCTGTCCAGCATCAAGAATTCCGCGGCACTGGCCGGCGTCGTGCTTTTGTTCCTGGTGCCGATCGGCATCGGCGCCGGCGTCGTCGCGGGCCTGCGCTCGGGGAGCCTTGTCGACCGCCTGATCGTGCTGACCGGCGTTTCGCTGAGCATCGTGCCGGACTTCGTCTCCGGCCTGCTGTTGCTGATGGTCTTCGGCCTCTGGCTGGCCTGGTTTCCGATCACCGGCACCGCGCCTGATGGAGCCGGCTTCTGGACCTCCAGCTACTATCTCATCCTGCCGGCGCTGCCGCTGGTGTTGAACCTGATCGGCTATGTCGCGCGCATGACCAGGGCAGGGGTGATCGAGGCGCGCGCGGCGGACTATACGCGCACCGCCATCCTGAAGGGGCTCAGCCCGTCGCAGGTGCTGTTCAAGCATGTGTTGCGCAACGCGCTGGTGCCGACAGTGGCTGTCATCGCCACACAAAGCGGCTTCCTGCTCGGCGGCCTGGTGGTGATCGAGGCGCTGTTCGGCATACAGGGCCTCGGCAACCTCGTGCTGAGTGCGGCCAAGGCGCGCGACTTTCCGATGCTCGAGGCCGGCGTGCTGGTGATGGCGACGATTTTCGTGTCGACGGCGGCGATCGGCGACCTCCTGCAGGCGCTGCTCGATCCGCGCCAGCGCCGGCGCAACGCGCCATGACCGATCTCGCGCAATCTCCCGTGCGTAGCGACATCCGGCTTTCCTGGATCGGCCGGCTGCGTGGCCTTCTGCCTGACGCGGCGCCATCGACCGTGATCGGCTCGGTGGTGCTTCTGTTCTGGGTCGCCTGCGCGGTGTTCGGTGCGCAATTCGTGCCGTTCGACCCCTATGCCGAGGATTTCCTGTCCATGATGACGCCGCCCGACGCGGTGCACTGGTTCGGCACCGACCAGCTTGGGCGAGACGTGCTTTCACGCATCATCGTCGGCTCGCGCGATATCCTCCTGGTGGCGCCGCTGGCGACACTGGCGGGCGTCACGGCGGGCAGCATCATCGGGCTGGTGCTCGGCACCTTCGGCGGCCTGGTCGATGCCGTCGGCGCGCGGTTGCTCGACGCTGTCATGTCGCTGCCCTTCATCGTGCTGGTGACGATGGCGCTGGTGGCGATCGGCCCGTCCAACCTCACCGTCATCGCGGTGATCGGCCTTGCCTATGCGCCGCTGGTGGCGCGCACGGTGCGCACCGCCGCGCGCGAGCAGCGCGAGCGCGACTATGTCAGCGCCGCGCGGCTCGCCGGCGAAGGACGGCTGGCCATCATGTTCCTGGAAATCCTGCCCAATGTGCGGGAAACCATCCTGATCGAGCTGATCACCCGGCTCGGCTACGCCTTCTTCTCGATCGCGACACTGAGCTTCCTCGGCCTCGGCATCCAGCCGCCATCGGCCGACTGGGGGCTGGCGATCGCAGACGGCTACGGCTTCCTGACCGGCGGCAAATGGTGGGTGGTGGTGTTCAATTCGGCCGCCATCATCTCGCTGGTGATGGCCACCAATCTCATCGCGCAAGGCATCGGCGCCTTCGAGAACAGCGACAAGTGAGCCGTGGAGCCTAGTCGAGCAGGCCCTGGATGGTGGCTGCAACGGCCGCGGCCGCATAGGGCTTGGGTAGAAAGACGCCGCCGCTCGGCATCGCGTCCCGCGCCGGCTGTTGCTTGCCCGAGGTGACGATGATCTTGACCGGGGGCCAGCGGTCGCGCACGGCGGCGGACAGGCGCAGCCCGTCCATGGAGCCGGGCATATCGATGTCGGTGAACAGGATGCCGATGTCCCGATGGGCTTCCAGCAGGCTGATCGCCTGATCCGCATTGCTGGCTTCGAGCACGTCGTACCCTGCCTCGCGCAGTTCGTCGGCGATGGCGAACAGCAGAAAAGCTTCGTCTTCGACGACGAGGACGGTGGCGGGGGTCTGAATGGTCATGGCATGCCCCTATGTAGTCAGTACGGTGCTGTCGGCAACTGGGGTGCCGGTGCGTTCAACACGCATTCAACGCCGTCGGGGTGGTAGTCGATCCGCACGGTTCCGCCGAAGTCGGTACCGAAGACCCGCTCGATCAGGAAGCGGCCGAAGCCGCGCCGGCTGGGCGGCGTCACTGGCGGACCGCCGCTCTCGCGCCAGCGCCAGATCAGCCTGATGTCGTTGGGCTTGTCCTGCGATGGCTGCAGCGACCATTCGATCGCCACCTTGCCTTCCGGTGTCGACAGCGCGCCATATTTCAGCGCGTTGGTGGCGAGTTCGTTGACGGCGAGCGCCAGCGTCAGCGCCATCTTGGGATTGATCGGCAACGCCGGGCCGGAAATCGACATCTGTTCGAGCGGGAAGGTGGCGACGGTGTTGTCGACCACCTCGCGGATCGAGGCGCTGGTCCAGCGGGTCTTGTTCAGGATGTCATGGGCGTTGGCCAGCGCGCGCAGACGCTCGTTGAAGGTGGCGCTTGCCGTGGCGATGTCGGTGTTGCGCAGCGTCTGCGAGGCGATGGCCGCGACCATCGCCAGGATGTTCTTGATGCGATGTTCGAGCTCATGCGTCAGCAGCTCCTGCCGCGCCTGCGCCTCGCGCCGGTCGGTGACGTCCTGCATGACGCCGAACATCTTGACCGGCTTGCCGGTCTCGTCGTGGACGAAATCGATGTGGCGCGACAGCCAGCGCAACTCGCCGGTGTCGGGCCGCCTGATGCGGTACTCCACCGCCGGCACGGCGGTGCCCTTCTCACGCGTTTCCGGGTTGGAGCGGACGTCCTTGTCGGCGGGAATGACGATGTTTTCCAGCACGGAGATGTGCACGCTGTCGCGCGGCGAAAGCCCCCAGAGACCCCAGAAGCCCTCGGAGCCGACCACGGTTCCGGTGGGGATGTCGAGTTCGAGTGCCGCGATGCCGGCTGCGTTCTGCGACAACTGCAAGCGACGCTCGCTCTGCAGCAGGGCCTGGGCCGCCTGCTTCTGGTCGTCGATATCGGTGTTGGTGCCGATCCAGCGCAGGATGGCGCCGTCGGTATCACGTATCGGAACTGCGCGCGCGATGAACCAGCGATAGATGCCGTCATGGCGACGCAGCCGGAACTCGGTCTCGTAGAATGTGCCGGCGGCCGCCGTCTGTTGCCACTTTTCCGAGGCCGCGACGATGTCGTCGGGGTGCACGATATCGGCCCAGCCATTACCGTCAAGCTCGCCCGGTTTGGCGCCGGAATAATCGTAGACACGCGGGTTGAACCAGTCGAGCAGTCCCTCCGGCGTGGCCGTCCAGACGTGGTTGGGCATTGCCTCGGCGAAGGTGCGGAACTGCGTTTCGCTCTGGCGCAACGCCTGTTCGGCAATCAGCCGTTCGGTGACGTCGACACCTTGCACGAAGATACCGAACACCTCGCCCGCGGGGTTGCGCACCGGCTGGTAGACAAGGTCGATGAAGCGGTCTTCGATCGCCGCGCCCGGCGTGCGCTGCAACTCCGCCTTCAAGGCGTAGCCGATGAATGCCTCACCGCTGGTGAAAACCTGGTCGAGCAGTTCGAAGAAGCCCTGGCCCTCTATCTCCGGCAAGGCCTGGCGGATCGGCAGGCCGATAATGTCGCGGTGGCCGACAAGCTGCATATAGGCGGCGTTGGTCAGTTCGACGACATGCTGCGGACCGGACAGCATGGCCATGAAGCCCGGCGCCTGTTCGAACATCTGGCGCTGGCGGTCGCGCTCGCCCGCGCGCCAGCGCTCGGCGGCGACCTTGGCGGTCGTCTCGATGACGATGGCGATGACGCCGGCCGGTTCGCCGCTTTCGTCGAGCACCGGCGAATAGTCGAGATCGAGCCAGACCTGCTCGGGCTTGCCGGTGCGGTTCAGCGTCAGCACCTGTTCGCGATAGGCAAGCGTGCCGCCTTTGCCCAGGCACACCTTCATGATGTTGTCGTTGAAGTCGGCCACCTCGGGCCAGCCTTCCCGCACTTTCGAGCCGAGCAATTGCGGATGGCGGCCGCCGGCGAATTCCGAGTAGCCGTCATTGTAGATCATGACGCCGTCCTCGCCCCACAGCATGACGATCGGCACCCTTGAGCGCAGGATCAGCGAGATCGCTGTCTTCAGGCTCTGCGGCCAGCCCCCGATCGGTCCGATCGACGTCGAGGCCCAGTCGAAGGCGGCGATCAGGCGGCCAAGCTCTCCGCCGCCCGACAGGAAAGCGAGGTGGGGATTGCCTACGGTCGCTGTGCTGGTTTGCGGCATGGAGTCCTGGATCGGTCGGCGTTGCTCGAGGGTCGATTGGTGCTGGCTAACGTGTCAGATTCCGTGGATCGTTCGCTTCGTGTCGGCCCGCACGACATCGCGGCGCGGGCGCGACCGTGGCCATGACAGATAGCATCTGGCGAGACGTGAACAGGCATTTCCTCCCCGATCGCCACAACCCCGGAACAAGCCATTCGGTTCCCGGTGCCTGTCGATTTTCCTTCGATAGGGTTGTCGGATCGAGGAGGGAAAGCCGGCTATTTGATCTAATTTCTTTGCAGGCCGTTAATTCGGCCATGCTGTTAATAAGTGCATTCTAATGCATGTCCACCGAAACCGCGTGGCGGTTTCGGGATAACGACATGCGCGAAACTGATTGGTTTAGCGCGGGGTACGCAATGACCAAGAATCTCGGCAATGCACGCTATGTGCCGCCCAAGGACACAAAAGCGTCCTTCTTCAGCAAGGCCGCGCCGGCGTTGTTCCCGCTCGTCGTGGCGGCGCTAGGCTACATGATCGGGCGGCAGTTCTTCGGCATATAGGTTCCGGCTCCTCGGCCGAGGTGTATCAGGCGCTGATTTCGGCTGCCGTCTCCTCGGCGTTGGCGTCAGCCCGCTTGACGCGTTCGCTGGCCAGAAGCACGACCGGGCAGGCGACCGCGGCCAGTACAGCTGTCGCTGTGTCGCCGAAGAACAGCTCCTCGCCCGGCCGTTGGGTGACACCCATCACCACCATGGCGGCCCCTTTGGCCACTTCCCTGGCGATCGATCTGTCCGCCGTGGCCCGGGTGCGGATCGCGGTGTCGACGGCGACGCCGTAGCGGTCCGCGAGATCGGCGACGTCCTTGAGTACGGCTTCCTCCCGGCGGTGCGAAACCGAGCCGGGCCGGTTGCCCTGCCTGGCTTGCGAGACATAGAGCACCTTGACGCGGGCCCGGTGCGGCCGCGCCAGCGCCAGCGCGAAATCGGCGGCGCGGCGCGCGACCTCGGTGCCGTTGACGGGGACCAGTATCGTCGTTCCGGCGCGCAGTACGGGCATCTTTCCATTGGCTTTGGCGCCGTTCAGCACGAGGCAGAGCGGGCCGTCGAAGCCACTGCTGATGTCCTTCAGCGCGCCGCTGAAGGTACCCTTGTCGCTCAGAGTGTTCTCCAGCCCCACCAGCAGAAGCCCATAGCCCTTGCGAGCTTCCGCCGCGATTGTCTCGGCGCTGGCTTCAAGCTCGGTGCGGGCTGTGAGATGGACCTTGTCGACAGGCGTGTCCTCGGCCTTGCTGACGGCCTTCGCACTCCTGGCGGCACCCTTCTTGACTTCCCTGGACGCGCGCTCCGGACCTTTGTCGTTGACCTGCCGGGCGAGCTTGCCATCCTGGAGATGAAGCAGCGTGGTCGGCATGCCGCTGCCGCCGCCGACCAGGCCTGCGAGGTAAGCCGTGAACTTGCCGGCCGGGCTGTCGTCGACCAGCAGCAGCAGGCGCTCCAGCCTGGAGACGAAGCCGCGCTCGTCGAGCAGTTCGCGCTCGACGCGCTGCTTCTCGGCATCGTTGACGGGCAGGCGGCCGAGCGCCCAGCGCAGCATGGGCGGCATGGCGAGCGTGGTGATGACGGCCATGGTGACGATCATTGTGAACAGATTGTGGGACAGGATATTCATCGACAGGCCGATGCTTGCGACGATCACCTCGGTCGAGCCGCGCGCGTTCATGGCGCTGCCGACGGCGGTGGCTTCCTTCATAGACATGCGGGCCAGCCGGCCGCCGAGGAAGGCGCCGCCGAACTTGCCGACGCTGGCGATCGCCACGAGCGCAAGCGTCAGCAACGCCAGCGTCGGGTCGGTAAGCACGGTGAGGTCGGCTGAGAGGCCGGCCATGCCGAAGAACACGGGCATGAACAGAGCCGTGATGACGCCGCGCAGCTGGCTCTCGATGTGATCGGACAGGATCGGCGATTCCCCGACCAATATGCCGGCGACGAAGGCGCCGAGCACGGTATGGACGCCGATCAGATTGGTGATCAGCGCCATCACGCCCATGATGATCAGGATGACCGTGATGACGGCGTATTCGCTGCGGAAATAATCATTGCTCCAGCGGATCAGCGTGAACACCAGGCGGCGGCCGATGGTGAAGGAAAACACCATGAACAGCGCCACCTCGGCCACCGTGGTGGCGAGCGGCAGTAGCTGCAGGCTGCCGTTGGTGGCGATGCCGAAGGTGACGGCGACGATCAGCCAGCCGATCGTGTCCTCGATAATGGCCGAGGAGATGATGACCTGGCCGAGATTGCGGCGCATGAAGTTCATCTCGCGCACCACCATGGCGACGATCTTGACCGAGGAGATCGACAGCGCCGTGCCGATGAACAGCCCGGCGACGACGCGCTGCGTCGGGTCCGGCAAGAGCGATTCCGGCAGGAACTGCGCCAGCGTGAAGCCGAAGGCGAAGGGTACGACGACGCCCGTGATCGAGATCGAGAAGCAGGCGGCGCCCACCCGGCGCACCAGGCGCAGGTCCGTCTCCATGCCGGTCAGCAGCAGAAGGAGAAGGATGCCGAGCTGGGAGACGGCATCGATCATGCTCTTTTGCGCCGGGTCGTTGGAGAAGATCAGGTGCTGGGCGTCGGGCCATATCCAGCCGAACAGCGATGGCCCGAGCAGGATGCCGCCGATCAACTGCCCCATGATCGCCGGCTGGCCATAGCGCTGGAAGATTTCGCCCAGCCCCCGGCCGACCAGCAGGAGAAGAACGATCTCGGCGACGAACACGCCTTCGGCCGAGCCGCCCATGCCCGAGGCATGTCCGGCAGGTTGCGCGGCCAACGCCTGGCTTGCGGGCGCCAGGACGACAAGGGCCGGCAGAAGGGCGGCCACGATGCCGTGTGACCTTGTAGCCGGTTGACGGTTCATGGATCCCTCAAGATGCGCTGCGGCGGGCTGACCCTCACAACGCGCGACCGGTGTTTGCGTTGCAGCCGCGTGGCCTCAGCCATCGAACTCAGACATGGACATCGCCGAAGGAGAGTTCGCCGTCGTCGCCCGCCGCGAAAAGGACGATGGCGAGCAGTCCCACATAGAACGCGGCCACGATCGCGACGATGGCGACGCCTGGAATGGGACCGAGGGCGGCGCTGTCGACCGCCTCGCGCAGCGAGCCGACAAAGCCGGTCCTGACGCCGACGGTTTGAAGGCTGGGTGTCGATATTTTCAGCACCCAGGCCAGCAGCAGGATGAGGAACAGGTAGATGTAATTGCGGCGCAAGCGGCGCGCCAGGGCGGCACGCTGCGACAGCAGGAACTTCGGCGCACGCAGACCCTCCCCGACAATGAGCAGCCAATCCGAGGCGAAGTCGGGCTGCGGAGAGAATATCTGCGCGAAATAGTGGCGTTCGAACTGGCGCACGCGTGCCCGGTAGAAGTCGAAGAACCGGTAACGGCGCGCCTCGATCCACAACAGCAGCAGGATCAGCAGCATGGCAAACAGCAGCACGCCATGATGGGCGCTCGCCGTCGACAGCGACACCGACAGCATGGCCGCCACGACGGTGATCGCCCAGTTCGTCGTCCTGTCCAGACGATCGCGCCACCCGGCCATGCGCGCGATCTCGGCACGGTGGAAATGCGACAGCGTGTTCACGCGCTCCGTCGATGAAAGGGCGGGGCCAGCAGGCTTTGCCGACGCGTCGTTCATGGCATCCTCCGGCAAGGACTAAAACAGTTTGCCGGCAATATCGTTCCCGGTTTCCGCGGGCGGCGCGCCGATCGCCGATTCCCGATCGGCGCGACAAGGGAGCGATTCTGTCCCGGCGACAGCGCCGTGACGGCAATCGCGAGCCGGCGGACGCCCCGATGTCCTGAATTGCCCGCATCTGTCCCTAACTGCCGGTATCGACGATCGGCGCACGCCTCTAGCGTTTCGGAGGGCCACCGGCCGGTGTGCCCGAGGGGATGTGCGCGGGCCGAAGGCCGGTCCGCAGGCGATGGGGCAGGGGCGGAATGGACAATCAACCGATGGCAGGCCGTCGACCGATGGCAGGCCGGCGTGCCTCGCTTGCGCTGGGGCTGGCGGCGCTCCTGTTGTCCAGTTCGTCCCTGGCGCTGGGCGCGTCGCTGACCTGGAACGGATCAAGCTCGGGCAACTGGTTCATATCAGGCAACTGGACGCCATCCTCGCTGCCGACCGCCAGCGACCAGCTCACCATCAACAGCGCCGGCGTCAACACGGCGACCATCAGCTCCGCCGGAGCGGCCGCCCAGACCGTCACTATCGGCAGCTCGGCCGGCTCGAATGGCGCGCTCGTCGTCACCGGTGCCGGCGCATTATCGGTGGGCGGCAACTACCTCATCGTCGGTGACTTCGGCACCGGCGCGCTGACCGTGTCGGGCGGCGGCAAGATCACCAGCGCCGGCGGTGTCGTTGCCAACAATCCGTCCTCCTCCGGCACGGTCACCATCACCGGCGCCGGTTCGCAATGGACGAACACTTTCCTGTCGATCTCGGCCGATGCCGGCGCTATTGGCCGCGTCCGGGTCGAGGCCGGCGGCAAGCTTTTGTCCACCGGCAATGTCATGATCGGCGAAAGTTCCGCGCTCGCCGACGGCCAGCTGATCGTCACCGGCAGCGGTTCCGATTTCACCATGAACAATGCCGGCGTCGCCCAGTTCATCGTCGATGTCACCGGCAAGGGCGATTTCCAGCTGCTGGACAACGCCACCGCCACCACCAAGCTTAGCTATGTCGGCGGCAATGCGGGCTCGGTCGGCACCGCCACCGTTTCCGGCGGCGCGACATGGGCCACGGGCAATCTGTTTGTCGGTTCGGTCGGCACCGGTACGCTGACAGTCTCGGGTGGCGGCAAGCTGACAACCACGCACAGCCTGGCCACCAACACCGTCGCCATCACCAACGGCAAGGCGACAGTCACCGGCGCCGGTTCGCAATGGACCATCACCGGCGTCTACAACAATGTGCCGCTGGCGATCGGCTCCACCAGCCAGACGGCGGAACTCAATGTGCTTGCCGGCGGCGCGGTGCTGATCGATTCCACCGCGTCCAACTCCATCAGCGGCGACACCAGGCTTGGCTATACGGCCAACAGCAAGGCCGCACTGACCATAGATGGCGCCGGTTCCAGCTTCACCACGCCCTACCGGCTCTATATCGGCAACGGCAACAACTCGACCGTTGCGGTGACGGTGTCGGGCGGTGGCAAGCTGAACACCGGCTATACCAATCTGGCCAGCGCCGCCGACGCCACGACGGCCACCGCCGACACCGTCACGGTGACGGGCGCCGGTTCGGTCTGGACCATCACCAACACGCTCGGGGCCGCATCGAATGAACTGCAAGGCCTGACCATTGGTGGCGCCGGCAAGGGCGTGCTGACCATCGCCGATGGCGGCATCGTCAAGGTCAACACCACGGACGCCACGGTCGGCATCGGCGCGCTGGCCGGGTCCTCGGGCACGCTCAACATTGGCGCGGCTGCCGCCAGCGCGGCCGTGGCGCCGGGCACGCTGGAAGCGGCAAGGGTCATCTTCTCCAGCAGCGCGTCAGCGCCACAGGCGATCAACTTCAACCACACGTCCGGCAATTACGAATTCGCGCCGCAGATCACCGGCAACGGGCCGGGCGCGGTCAACATCATCGCCGGCACCACCATCTTCACCAATGACAACACCTACACCGCGCCGACCACGATCAGCGCCGGTGCCACGCTGCAATTCGGCAATGGCGGCACGACGGGCAGCATCAGCGGCAATGTCACCGACGATGGCACGCTGATCCTCAACCGCTCGAACGATTTTGGCCTCGGCTATGCCGGAATCATCTCCGGCAACGGCAAGCTGATCATGAACGGCGCCGGCACAATGACGTTGACCGGCGTCAACACCTACAGCGGCGGCACCACGATCAATTCGGGCAATCTGCGCATCGGCAATTTCCTGGCCGATGGCGCGCTGACCGGCGACTATGTCAACCATGCCCAGCTGTCGGTGTTCTTCAACGGCACGCCATCCTATTCCGGTGTCATTTCGGGCGAGGGCAGCTTCGAGAAGAGCGGCAACGGCACGCTGACGCTGAACAGTGTGCAGACCTACACCGGCGGTACCAAGCTGACTTTCGGCAGCCTGATCCTGGGCGGCAACGACCGGCTGGCGACGTCAGGCGCGATCCTCGGCAATGGCGGCATCCTCGACCTCAACGGGTTCAACCAGACGGTCGGCGATCTCTCCGGCTTCGGCCGGCTCGAGATCCGCGCGGGCACCCTGACCGCGGGCGCTACGGCCAATACGACCTATCAGGGTCGGATAGAGGGCACCGGCACCTTCACCAAGCAAGGTTCGGGCACCCTGACGGTTACCAGCGGCACCAGCGGCTTTTCGGGAACAACCAACGTCAATGCCGGGACGATGCTCGTCAACGGCTCGATGGTGTCGAGCAACTTTCAGGTGAAATCCGGCGCAGCCCTGGGCGGCACCGGCACGGTCGGCGCCACCACGATCGCCAATGGCGGCACGCTTCTCGGTGTCGCCGGGCAGACGCTGACCATGGCCTCGCTCAGCCTCAACGACACTTCCAACCTCAACGTTTCGCTGGGCGCTGCCAGTACCACGCCGCTGTTCAATGTCACCGGCGCGCTGACGCTGGACGGCAAGCTGTCGGTGAGCGATGCCGGCGGCTTCGGCAACGGCACCTACCGCATCGCCAATTATGGCGGCGCCTTCACCAACAACGGCCTGGTGATCGGCAACGTGCCGCCGGGCTTCAACCCCGGCGACTGGTCGATCCAGAGCGGCGGCGGCGCGGTCAACCTTCTGGTGGCGACCGGCGCCGGCGAACAATACTGGGACGGCGCCAACATGACGCCCGGCGTTGTCGCCAACGGGCGTGGCGGCAGCGGCACCTGGGATTCCTCCAGCACCAACTGGACGAATGCCGCCGGCGACATCAACGCCGCCTGGGCAAGCCAGAAAGCGGTGTTCGCCGGCACGCCGGGCACGGTTACGGTGGTCGGTGCGCAGACCTTCACCGGCCTGCGGTTCGTCTCGCATCCGACAGACTGGACCTACACGCTCGCAGCCGGTGCGGGCGGCGCGCTGGTCACCAATTCGGCGGCCACCGAAATCATCGTCGCCGCCGATCCGGGGGCCAGCGTCAACAACGCCATCGTCAATGTCGGCATCTCCGGCACGGGCAGTATAGTCAAGCTCGGCGACGGCTCACTTACGCTGGGCGTGGCCAACGCCTACCAGGGTGGCTCGACCATCAAGGAGGGCGAACTCGTTGCGGCGGCCAATGGCGCGCTCGGCACCGGCGGGGTTTCGGTGGCCGGCGCGCCGGCGGCAACGCTGAAGCCTGTTCTGCGCTTCGCCGGCCCGGTCAGCGCCGGCAGCCTGTCGATCTCGACGCAGAACGGTTCGGTCGTGTTCGACAACCAGTCGAGCGCCGGCACGTCCACGATCACCAACCAGGGTGACGGCAAGACGGTGTTCCTGGCCGGCAGCAGCGCCGGTTCGGCCGTCATCACCAACCAGGGCGGCGGCAGCACGGCGTTCCGTGGCGACAATGCGTCCAATGCGGCCAGGATCGTCAACCAGGCCGGCGGCAAGGTCGATCTCTCGACCTTCGACGCGGCGGGCCTGTGCAACTGCGTTTCGCTGGGCTCGGTGTCCGGTGGCGGCGACATCCTTCTCGGTGCGCATACGCTCAAAGTTGGCGCGCTCAATCTCGACGAAACGATTTCGGGCGTGATTTCCGATGGCGGCGCGCTGGCCAAGGGCAGCTTCACCAAGGACGGCACCGGCAAGCTCATCCTGTCCGGCGCCAATACCTATCTCGGCACGACGACGGTCAATGCCGGTATCCTGCAGGTCGACGGCTCGCTGGGCTCGGCCGATCTTGTGGTGGCGAGCGGAGCCACGCTTGGCGGCAACGGCTTGATCGGAGGCGTGGCCGGCGGCACGGTGACCATCCAGGCCGGCGGCCATCATGCGCCCGGCGCCTCGATCGGCACGCAGACCATCAACGGGAATTACAAGCTGGCCGGCACGCTCGACATCGAGGTCGACACGGCCAGTGCCGACAAGGTCGTGGTGACGGGCACTGTCGACCTGACCGGCGGCACGCTTGCGCTGCATGAGCTGACCGGCACCGGCTGGCAGCCGAGCCAGTCCTACACGATCATCGACAACCAGGGCGCCGGCGCGGTGACCGGACAGTTCGCCGCGATCAGCCATGTCTACGCCTTCCTGACGCCCGACGTGATCTACACCGGCGGCGACGGCAACAACGTCGTGCTGACGCTGACCCGCAACGCGGTCGACTTCTCGTCCGTGGCCGAAACGCCTAACCAGAGCGCGGCGGCCGGCGGCATCGAGGCGCTCGGCGCCGGCAATCCGGTCTACAATGCCGTCGCCCCGCTTTCGGCCGACGGCGCACGCTTTGCCTTCGACCAGCTGTCGGGCGAGGTGCATGCGGCCGTGTCCGGCCTGCTGCTCGACGAAAGCCGGCTGCTGCGCGACGCCGCACTTGCGCGGACGGGGGCCGCAATCGCCAATCCCGGGGCGCGGGGCTTCTGGATGCAGGGCGCCGGCCTTGCGCGCACGCTCGACAGCGACGGCAATGCCGCCGATGTCGACGCCAGCACCGGTGCCTTCTTTGCCGGTGTCGATGCGACGGTGGCCGACGGCTGGACGCTCGGTTTCCTCGGCGGCATCAGCGTCACCTCGCTCGACGTCGACGATCGCGCCTCCTCGGCTGAAATCACCAGCGTGCATCTGGCCGCCTATGGCGGCGGCATGGTCGACAGCGTGCAGTTGAAGTTCGGCGCCGGCTACAGCCATCACGACATCGACACCACGCGCGACCCGGCCTTCTCCGGCTTCAGCGACCAGCTGAAGGCCAGCTACGGCGCCAGCACCGTGCAGGTGTTCGGCGAGGCATCGCACGCCTTCGATGTCGGCGCGATGAAGGTCGAGCCTTTCGCGGGGCTCGCCTATGTCCACCTCTCGACCAACGGCTTTGGCGAAGAGGGCGGCGCGGCGGCCCTTGCTTCCGAGGGCATAGATAACGACGCCACCTTCACCACGCTCGGCGCGCGGCTGTCGCGGACGTTCACGGTCGGCGGCTCGGCGCTCGAAGCGCGTGCCTCGCTCGGCTGGCGGCATGCCTTCGCCGACCTGCCGGCGGCGCGGTTGTCCTTCGCCGGCGGGGACGCCTTCACGGTGACCGGCGTGCCGATCGCGAGGGACGCGCTGGCGCTGCAGGCCGGCATCGACGTCGCCATCGGCCAGGCGAGCCGGCTCGGCTTCACCTATGACGGCCAGTTCGCCTCCGGGGCCATGGAGAATGCCTTCAAGGCAAGCTTCTCGACGCGGTTCTGAAGAAAGATATTGCCCTGTTATGGCAAGGGGCGCCGTTTGCTTGGGGAAACCCGGAAATTCGTGCCTAGAGGCCGTCCAGAAAGATCCTGTCAGGTTCTATTCCAGTCGATTTCCCGCTCAACGAAGTCAAAGCGGCGATTTTACTGCCTCAACTTGCACGCCGCCCGTGGTTGTTGGATAGTGACGCCAACGAACTGGGGGTTCGAGTGAAAACCAGGCGGATCGCCAGGAGGCTTCTGGCCCTGGCTGCCTCATTCCCAGATCCGGCGCGCAGGCGCTGCATGTCCATTGCCCTTCGCAGGACAGGATAAGGGGCGAGCTTTGCGCATCCGTATTGCGCCGGCTGGGTATCAGCGGCGCGGCCGATTGACAGCCTGAAGCCGGCAAAGCCGGCGATCGAACAGGAGTGGCAAAGCAGTGTAGGGTCTTGGAGGGGCAGGAGATGGGCAGGAACATCGTCGTCTTCGCCGACGGCACCGGCAACAGCGCCGCCAAGGCGTTCAAGACCAATGTCTGGCGCCTCTACCAGGCGCTGGACCTCACCGGGGGCGACCAGATCGCCGTGTTCAGCGACGGCGTCGGCACCTCGCAGTTCAAGCCGTTCGAGATCATCGGCCTGGCGCTTGGCTTCGGCGTCAAGCGCCGCGTGCTGGCGCTCTACAAGTTCCTCTGTCTCAACTATGAGCCGGGCGACAGGATCTTCGCCTTCGGCTTCAGCCGCGGCGCCTTCACCATTCGCGTGCTGGTCGGGATGATTGCCCGCGAAGGGCTGGTCAACTTCAAGTCGGAAGAGGAACTCGACCGCAACGCGCTCGCCACCTATCGGGCATACCGCCCCCAGGCCTTCGGTTCTTCGCTGCCCTGGGTCGTGTTCGCCCGCTACATGCGCGACAGGGCGGTCGACCTTTGGAATGAGATCACGGGGAGCCGCCCCTACAGTGAGGTCAAACCCGGGGATGACGATGACCGGTCCGCCGCCAGGATCCGCGTCGCCTTCATTGGTGTATGGGACACTGTCTCCGCCTATGGCCTGCCGGTCGACGAGTTGACCAAGGCGGTGGACAAATGGGTCTGGCCAATGACATTCGCCAACAGGGACCTTCTCGGTGCCGTCGATTGTGCCCGGCAGGCCTTCAGCATCGACGACGAACGGCGCACATTCTTTCCGATTCCCTGGAATGAACGCGCCGCCGCAATGGCCGATCCACGCCTGCTGCAGGTCTGGTTCGCCGGCTGCCATGCCAATGTCGGCGGCGGCTACCCGGACGACAGGCTTGCCCACATACCCCTGTGCTGGATGATCGGCGAAGCCGCGGAGCAGGGCCTGCAATTCAAGAAGGATCTGGTCGCCGACTATTGGGACTACGCGTCCGAGGCGGGGCGCATCTACGATTCGCGATCCGGCATCAGCGTCTTTTACCGCTACCACCCCCGCGACGCCCAGGATCTGATGGAGCGCGACGGCCGGCGCATCAATCATGGCGTAAAGCCGCTGGTCGATGCGAGCGTCATAATCCGGATGGCCAAGGGATGCGACGACTACGCGCCGATCGCGCTGCCCGAACATATCGACGTTCTGTCGCCGCTCGGCGCACGGATACCTTTTACCGGCCTGCCGGACAATCGCCTGGCGCCGATGAGCGAGGCCGCCCCGATCGACAAATTGCCGCTCCCGGCCGGACGCAAGCGCGATCTGGCCGACATGGAAAACAACTTCCGCGAAGCGCTGGGCAAGCTTCAGGAGAACGACATCGGCGAGGCATCGGCGTCTGGCGAAAAGACCGCCGGCGGCCGCGGTCATTCGCAGGGCCGCCTGGAACGCGCGCAGCTGATGCGCGACACCGTGTGGTGGCGCCGTGGGCTGTACTATGCGCTGTTGTCGATCGGGGTCCTGTTCCTGGCGTTTCCGCTGTTTGCCGGCTACGTCACGCTCGATGTCGGCGGTGAGCTCGGGAAGTCCGCCTCCGGCCTCATCGGGCCGATCTTTGGCCTGGTCAGCGGCTTGCTGCCTGGCTTTGCCGCGCCATGGATCGATGCGGTGGTCAATCATCCGCCGGCGGCCGCGATCCTGGCCGCGCTGCTTGGCATTCTCCTGTGGGTCAACGGCGTGTTGCGC
The DNA here is from genome assembly GCF_016756515.1 of Mesorhizobium sp. 113-3-9. Classification (NCBI taxonomy): domain Bacteria; kingdom Pseudomonadati; phylum Pseudomonadota; class Alphaproteobacteria; order Hyphomicrobiales; family Phyllobacteriaceae; genus Mesorhizobium; species Mesorhizobium sp. 113-3-9. The sequence continues at coordinate 3,156,294 of NZ_AP023246.1, forward strand.
ACGCGTATCAACGACCGTGCGCGGGCCGCCTGGAATGTCAACGCCGGGCGCAGCGCGACAATGTTGCAATCAAGCAGGAATGACGCGCATCGCCGCACGTCGCTGTTGGGAGCGGTCAGCTTCGGCATCGGTGCCTTGGCCGTGTGGCTTGGCGGAAATTACTACACCGGCTGGGTCTTCGCCGCAGGGGCGCTCGGCTCGTTCGCAGCCTATCTCCTGCTGACCCGCAGGGGGCCACGCCGCGGGGTCGCGCCGACCCCTGTCTCGCTCCGCTTCGCCCGCGCCGTGCGGACGAACCCGCTCGCCCAATGGGTCTACGACAAGCTGAGGGAACTTGTGCTGCCGGCGGTATTTCTTATCCTGTCGATCGGTCTCATCCTGTTTGCCGTTAACAAGGCCACATTCGAGGTCGCCGATTCGATGGGCGCCTTCTGCGCCAAACCCGCGCTTGGCGACCCGCCGGAAGGCGAAAGGCTGACGGGGACACCCTATCTCCTCCACACCGCCGACATGTGCGGCGACACCGGCAACTGGCTACAGGAAGGGGTTCGCTACGAGGTGGAGATTTCCATCATTGCCGGGGACCCATGGATCGACGGAGACGGGAACAAGGACAAAGCCTGTGCCGATACACGTGGCGTCGCCAGCGGCAGCGTCGCGCATTACCTGGGAACGCTGATGAAACGCTGGTGGGCGGAGCCCTATTTCAAGCCCATCGCCCGCGTCAGCCGCTTCGGCAATGACGAATATGTCCTCAATGCCGTCGAGCCGGTGATCCCGGGCCAATGCGCGAACATGAAGCTGACCGCCGAGATCAAGCCCAAGGCATCGGGTGAGCTCTATGTCTATGTCAACGATGCCGTGTTCGGCCTGCCTTGGGTCTCCGACTTCTTCTACCGTCACAACCACGGATCGGCCGAGGTGAAGGTCCGCAAGGTGAACGTGTTTCCCTGAGCCGGCTGGCCGTCATTCCGGCCCGCCGATCCAGTCGACCAGCAGGGCGGCAAGGCCGAACATCGCGCCGATGGCACAGACACAGGGCCATCCGCCCCAGCTCCATGCCATGCCGGCCAGCAAGGAGCCGACGGCGCCGCCAAGGAAGAAGATGCCGACGAACAGGCCGTTCAGGCGGCCGCGTGCCTTGGGCTGCAAGAGGTTGATGGCGCGGCGGCCGAGCGTCTGGTCGCCGGTGACGCCGATATCGAGCAGCACGGCGCTGGCGCCCAGCAACGCCAAGGCTTGCCATGAAGCTCCGGACTGGGAGGAGCCGGCCCAGGCGGCGAGCGCCATCGCGCCGATCAGCACGAGATGGCAGACGATGGTGGCGGATCGGGTCCAGCCATGGTCGCCGGCGCGGCCGAACAGCGGCGTGACAACGGCACCGCCGGCGCCGACCAATGCGAAGAGCGCGATGCCGCGCTGGCCAAGGCCGAAGGGCGGCTCTGCCAGGCGCAAGGCAACCGCCGTCCAGAACAGGCTGAACGCCGCCATCACCAGCGCCGCCGTCAACGCGCGGCGCCGCAGCATCGGTTCGTCGCGCAGCAGGTCGAACAGTGAGGCGATCAGCGCGCCGTAGGAGGACTTCGCCTCCGGGCGCCGGCGCGGCAAGGTGAAGGCGAGCACGCAGGCGAGCAGGACCAGCGCGGCGGCGCTGAGGCCGTAGAAGGCTCGCCAGCCCCAGGCGCCGGCGACGAGACTGGCCAGCGGCCGCGCCAAGAGGATGCCGATCATCAACCCGCTCATCACATCGCCGATGACCCGGCCGGCAGCGCCGGGCGGCGCCATCGAGGCGGCGATCGGCACCAGGATCTGGATCGCCGAGCAGGCGGCGCCGAGGACGAACAGGACGATCAGCAGCGAGGCGATGGTGGGCGCGAAGGCTGCGACGCCAGCCGCAAGGGCGGCCGCCACGAGCATGCGCAGGATCAGGGCGCGGTTCTCGGCGAGATCGGCCAGCGGCACCAGGAAGAACAGGCCGGCGGCATAGCCGAGCAAGGTGGCCATGGCGACGAGACCGACGCTCGCGGCACTGGCGCCGAGCGACGGGCCGATCAGCCCGACCAGCGTCTGCGGCGCGAACAGATTGGTGACGATGATGCCGGTAGAGGCGGCAAAAAGCAGCGTCTGCGGACCGGTGATGGTGCTGGCGGGCAGCCGCTCGCACAATTGGCCGTCATTGGTGTCGAGCATAAGGCCCTCAATAAGGTTGCATATTGTGCAGGGACTTTATGCCGAAGGATTATCATGCTACAATTCAATCAATTCGATAATGATTATGCGAGATACGCATGAATATCCATGATCTCGAAGCCTTCATCGCCGTCGTGGAAACCGGCTCGATCGTCGGCGCCTCGGCCAGGCTCAACCTCACCCAGCCGGGCGTCACGCGCCGCATCCAGAACCTCGAGGACGGGCTGGCGACGGCGCTGCTCGACCGCCAGTCGAAGCCGCTGAAGCCGACCGCCTCGGGGCGCCAGGCCTATGAGCATGGAAGGCGCGTGCTGCGTTCGCTTGAAGATCTCAAGGCCGGCGTGTCACCGCAGGGCGAATTGAACGGCGAGTTCCGGCTGGGGATCATGCCCTACCTGTCGGATGCGGCGCTTGCGCTGCCGCTCGACCGGCTGCGCGCGGCGTTTCCGGACCTCACCTTGCGCATCACGTCCGGCTGGTCGCCACGGCTGGTGGAGCAGGCGGTGCGCAGCGAACTCGACGCGGTCGCGGTCTGTCTTCCCGACGGCGTCAAGCCGCCGGACGAGCTGGTCTGTGACGATCTCGGCCTGCAGTCGGTGCTGCTGGTCGCCGCACCTGGTCTCGGCGTGCCGAAGCCCGTCGATCTCGCCACGCTCTCGCGCTTTCCCTGGGTGATGAACGAGAATGGCTGCGGCTTCCGCGCCTTCATCCGCCACACGCTGGAGGCGGCACGGCTGCCTTTCCAGGTCGGGGTCGAGGCGATGAGCGCGGATTTGCGCATGTCGCTGGTCGCGCGCGGCCATGGCATCGGCCTCGTCACCCCGGCGGCCTTCGCCGACAGCCCGTGGCGCGACAAGGTCGAGATCATCGACTGCAACGATTTCAAACCGCGGGTGCGGGCGTGGATGCTGCATCGCCCGCCGGCCGGCCGGCTCGGCCGCCCGATCGCGCTGTTCCGCGACGCATTGCTGGAGGGGTTGGAGGCGCCGGTGAAGTTGCTGTCGTAGTGTTGGCCGATCAACCGAGACGTTAGCGGGACAGAGGGGGCGCGAAGGATGAGGCGCCTCTTCTTCCTGCTCATTACGTTGACAAGCGGTTCGCGGTCCCGACACCATCAGCGGATGCAATTGACTTGGCCAGAAATTGTCGAATCCCTTCGCGGCAGGCGTTCGACCGATGCAAAGACCCTTTTTGCTTCCGCGTTCGGCGGCGTTGAGGAACTCGCATCATTCATCGCAGCGGGGCCTCTAAATTCCGTCTTGTTCGGATGGACCTCGATGTTTGACCTCTGCATCCAGCAGGTCGATGTCGAGCCATACTCCGGACCATATTTGAGGGTGAGCCCGCTGCATTCCGGGCGGATCGAATTTCGGTATGTCGACACGGCAATCGCGCAAAGACAATGGCACAGAGAGACGACGCCCGATGCCGTCGTGCCGAGGCTCATTCACTTTATGGATCAGCTCCGATGGGGTACGGAGCCGGTGCGGCGGTAGCAAAGGTCCTCTTGGATTTCACGGAAAATCTTCCCGAATCCAGTCAGTCGGTTGCTCAGTGTCGTTCACGCCTTGATTCAAGCGTGCAGATCCGCCGCTACAACGGCATCCGGGCCGGCGCCGCAGACGATGGCGCAGACGCGTTCGCCCTGCTTCAGCAGCGCCTGGCCCTCGGCCAGTGCTGCTACGGCGGCGGCGGCGCTAAGGTCGCTCGAGGCTCGGCGGCGAGGGCTCAATTCGATGAAAACGCCTTGTGCGCTCGCATGGGATCGCGGAGATTTGCCGCGTGGCTTGGGGGCAGCATATGCGGACGGCGGCAGGGCAGGACTTTCTCGAATTTTGCGCAGTGGAAGGCGACGTCGGCAAAGTCATCGAGCGCTTCATCGAGGCGATCGGCGTTTTCGGCTTCACCGCCTCGGCGGGAGGCGCCTGGGCGGGTGCCGGAGGTTCGCGATCCTATCGCTTCTATTTCAACAATTGGCCAAAGGACTGGTTCGATTCCTACATGGCGAACCGGTTCATGGAGGTCGACCCCATGATCCTCGAGGCGCGCCGCCGCATGACACCATTCCTGTGGACCGAAATGGTGGATGCACGAAGTTTTACCGTCGAGGGTGCCGCGGTCACCGCCGGGGCGAAAGCCTATGGTTGGGCCGAGGTCATGGGCATACCGATCCACGGGCCTTCCAGCTACCAGGGACTGGTCTCGGTCGCCTCCCTGAAGCCGGTGACGATGAATGCGGCGGAGAGAGCCATCATACGCTCAATGGCGCTCGCGGTGCATGACAAGGCCTATGAAGCCGTGGGGTTTGGTCTCACCAATCGCTCACCGATCCTGCTGACGCCCAGGGAGGCGGATTGCATGCGCTGGGTCGCGGCGGGCAAGACGGACGCGGAAATCGCCATCATCCTGGGCATCGCGCCCGCCACGGTTCACTACCATATCGAGAACGTGAAGAAGAAGGCCGGCACGCGCAGCCGCAGCGAAGCCGTGGCGCTGCTGGTGTTGGCCGGATCCGTTTAACGATGCGATTCAAGCCGTTGGTTTAGTTCATTTCTATCCCAGTGCGCGACCTGCCGTGGGTGGCGGTGGCTGCGTTTGCGCGTGCCATGCTTTCCACCTCCGCTTTTCAGCTAGGATGCGCCCGCGTCCGAACTGCCTTAGTCATTCCCGCATCAGGACATTAACCGCAGGGATCCCTGCGTTGGCGGGAAGTGGGGCGGTCGTCGATGGACGGAAGCAGGACTGTTTTTGTCTGTCGCACCGCGGCGGCGGGCGGCTGGAGCATGGGCGCCAATCCCCATCGCCGCGGCAGCAGCGAGCACGCCAGTATCGCAAACCGCCAGCATGACCATCCGTAACGATGCCGGCATGCGGGCCATGAAAGCGCGCCGCTCCAGGAACCATCCATAACCAACCCTGCACTGGGGGATCCAGTGTTCTTGTCGGGAGCCTTGTAATGAAAATCTTCTATGCCGTGATGATAGCCGCGGTCGCTCTTGTGAGTTCAAACGAAGCGTTCGCCCGCTACACCACCACGCAGGGCCCTTGCGCGGCGGATGCCAATCGCTTCTGCGGTGGCGGCGTGATCACGACGGGCGCCGCGCCCAAGTGCCTGACCGACCACAAGGACGCGCTGTCGGCGTCCTGCAAGGCGCGCCTGTTCAAGCACAAGAAAAAGTAACAGGCGAGGCTGACGGCGGGTAGCGGAATGTGCGCCTCAGGTGAGGGCCGGGCGACTGCTTCATGGACGGTTCGCTTGGCCTCGATACCACCGATAGGCGCATATGGCACCGACCCCGGGCGGGGGTCGGTGCTCTCTTGCCGGCGCAGCGCCTTGACAGATGCAACGCTATTGTGAGCCGGAGGTTACCTTGACTTCGCTTTTGACAAGGTCGTGCAGTTCCGTCGCCGCTCTTGCCGGCATGGCCGCGATCGCGATGTCCGTCCCTTGCGCCCTTGCCCAATCCGCGCCGGCACCGGTCGGCATATGGGACAGCGATGCAGGCGAGACGATGGTTGTCGGGCAAACGTGCAAGATAGAGGCCAATGGCATGGTTGGCGCGATCGGATCATGCAGTTGGAACCCATCGTCGGATGGCGGCATCCTGACCATAATGAACGTCAACGCCTACCAGCCGGCGCCGGTCTATTTCAGCATCGTGTGGATCGACGAGTCGGCCTTCTCGATCTCAGGAGATGTCTTTCACCGCAGGCAATGAGTCGCTACCCGATGCCATTGCACCGAGGCTCCTTCACTTCATCGATCAGTTCGGATGGGCTGCCGCGGTAGCAAGAGGTCTTTCGAAGGCAGGATCCGAATCCAATCAATCGGTTGGCCGCTATCGTTGAGACCATGATTCAAGCGCAACTCCGCCGCCATCATCCCAGAATGGCATCCGGGCCGGCGCCGCAGACGATGGCGCAAACGCGCTCGCCCTGCTTGAGCCGCACCCGGCTCTCGGCCAGTGCCGCGATGGCGGCGGCGCCGCTGAGGTCTGCGGCGAGGCCCATCTCGAACCACAGGCTTCTGGCGGCGCGCAGCATCTCTTCGTCGTCGACCAGCACGATCTCGTCGACCTTGTCGCGGACAATGTCGAAGATGCGGTCGTCGGTCTTGGCGCAGGCCATGGTCGCCACCGAGGTCGTCACCTTGTCCAGCGCCACGTTGCTTCCGGCTTCGAGCGCGCGCAGCAGCACCGGCGAGCCCGTCGCCTCGATGCCGACGACGCGCACATGCGGCGCCAGCGCCTTGATCGCGGTCGCGACGCCGCTGACCAGCCCACCGCCGCCCATGGCGACCAACACTGTCGTCACATCCGGCATCTGGTCGAGGATTTCGAGGCCGACCGTGCCTTGCCCGGCGACCACGGCCGGGTCGGCGAAGGGGTGGAAATAGACAGCGCCGGTTTCGCGGACGAAGGCTTGCGCGGCCTCGTTGGATTCGTGCCAGGCCGAGCCGACGATGTGGGTGGCCGCGCCCCAGGCGCGCAGCTTCTCGATCTTGGCCGGCGAGGCGTTGGTCGGCAGGAAGATTGTTGTCGGCACGCCGGCCATGAAGCCCGCGCGGGCGGTGGCTATGCCATGGTTGCCACCCGACGCGGTGACGATGCCGTGCTCCAGCGCGGCGGGGTCGAGCGAGAGCAGCCTGTTGGTGGCGCCGCGCGCCTTGAACGATCCGGTGACCTGCAGCAGTTCCAGCTTCAGCGTCAGGTCAACGCCGCCGGCCAGCGGCGTCTTGAGGTTGCCGGCGGCGATCATCGGCGTGCGCCTGACATTGCCTTCAATGCGCGCGGCAGCGGTGCGGATGTCTTCCAGCGCGATCACGCCAGCTCTCCTTCATAGCGCGTGGCGACGGTGACGCAGCAATTGCCGACAACGACACGGCCGGGCTGGCGGCGGCCATAGACGATGCCGTCCGAGAGGTAGCGCACGGTCTCGGGCGCGCGGCCGGGGTCGGCCAGATTGTGGATGCGGCCGGCGTCCTCGCCGGCATGCACCTCGGCGCCCAGCGCGTGGAACGGTTCGAACACGCCATTGGTGGTGGCCAGCACATAGCCGTCATGGCCGGGAATGCGCAGGATGTTTTCTGGCCTCGCGGCAGGCGGCCCGCCTGTCGGCGGCAGCACGCCGAGGTGGCTCAGCACATTGCGCACGCCCTTGCGGCAGATGCCGAGCGCGTCGAGCGAGACCGTGCCGGCGCCGGCCATCTCCGTGCCGACCGTGGTCAGCCCGGCCCGCACCGACGTGGCCGTGGAGGTGCGGGGCTCGCCGAGATTGTCGATGACGACGGTGAGCGGAGCGTCGAAGGCGAGCACCGCCTCCATGTTGCGTTTGCGGTGGGCGGCGTCGGGCGCCGGCTCGATGATGGCGCTGGGCAGGATGTTGAGCGAGGAGCCGCCGGAGTGAAGATCGACATAGGCATGCCCAAGCGGCATGACGACGTCGCTGACATAGGCCGAGATCTGCTGGGTGATGGTGCCGGTCGGGTCGCCCGGGAATGTGCGGTTGAGGTTCAGCCCGTCGACAGGCGAGGTGCGGCGGCCGGCCAGCACGGCCGGCAGGTTGATCGCCGGCAGGAAGATGATGCGGCCGCTGACCATGCCCGGGTCGAGATCGCGGATGAGTTCGCCGAGCGTGATCGGCCCCTCATACTCGTCGCCATGGTTGCCGGCCTGCAGGATGACGGTCGGCCCGTTGCCGTTCCGGATCACCGCGAGCGGAATGCGGGTCGCGCCCCAGGCGTCGTCATGCGGCGAATGCGGGATGTCGACGAAGCCGATCTGCTTGCCGGAACGGTCGAAATCGATGGTGGTGCGGGCGGTGGACATGCGGGCCATGTTTCTCTTTGAAACTCTGTGGAGATGAGGTGGCGAGGAGAGGCGGCGAGGGCGGAAAGGCCCCCGCCGCCAAAAAGGTCAGATCGGCGGCAGGGTCGGCAGCGTGGTGCCGATCCACTTCTGCGACAGCGCCGAAAGCGAGCCGTCGAGCATGCCGAGATGGATGTAGGTGTCGAGCCAGCGCAGCAGTTCCGGGCTGCCCTGCTGGATGCCGATGTAGCAGGGCGAGAATTGCAGGATGAATTTGGGCTTCAGCTGCACCTTGGCGTCCTTGTCCATCAAATCCTTGGCCACGACATCGGCGGTGGCCAGCAGTTGCGCCTGGCCGGAGGTGAAAGCGGCCGCGGCGGTGGCGTCGTCGTCGAAGCGCACGATCTTGGCGTTGGGCGCGGCCTTGGTCAGTTCGAGGTCCTGCGTCGTGCCGCGCGCCACGGCGATGGTCTCGTCCTTGAGTTCGGCCGGGCTCTTCACCGTGATGCTGTCGGGGCCGAAGACGCCGATCGAAAGCGCCGCATAGGGCGAGGTGAAGGCGATCTGCAGCGCGCGTTCCGGCGTCGCGCCCATGGCGGCGATGACGATGTCGAGGCGGTCGGTGACCAGATAGGGCACGCGGTTGGCGCCGGTGATCTGCTGCAGTTCGAGCTTAACGCCCAGCCCCTCGGCGATCTTCTTGGCCATGTCGACATCGAGGCCGACCGGCTCGTTCTTGGCGTCGACCGAACCGAAGGGCGGCACGTCGATCGGCACGCCGATGCGCACCGTGCCGGCGGACAGGATTTTCTGCAGGTCGGCCGCTCGCGCCGGCATTGCCGAGACGGCGCCGGCCAGGAGCACGGCTGTGACGATCCTGGTGAGATGCTTGAACATGGAACTTCCCCTTTTTCTGGTTGGACTTTCTTTTCTTAGTGAAGGACGGCGCTCAGGAAGCTCCTGAGTTCGGCCGTACGAGGCTCGAGCAAGGTCTCACGCGCTGGCCCATCCTCGTGGATGCGGCCCTCGTGCATGAAGATCACGCGGTCGGCGACGTTCTTGGCAAAGTTCATCTCATGGGTGACGAGCATCATGGTCATGCCTTCGCTGGCGACGCTTTCGAGGACGCGCAGCACTTCGCCGACCAGTTCGGGGTCGAGCGCGGAGGTGATCTCGTCGAACAGCATCAGGGTCGGCTGCATGGCCAGCGAGCGCGCGATGGCGACGCGCTGCTGCTGGCCGCCGGACAACTCGTCGGGATAGGCAAGCAGCTTGTCGGCGAGGCCGACCTTGGCGACCACGGCGCGGGCGACTTCGCGGGCGGCCGGCGTGTCGAGCTTGCGCACCAGCTTCAGCGCCAGCGTGACATTGCCCTCGACATTGAGATGCGGGAACAGATTGTAGCTCTGGAACACCATGCCGGCGCGCTGGCGCAGAAGGTTGAGGTCGGCCCTGGGCGCGGTGACGTCGATGCCGTCGACGACGATGCGGCCGGCCTGCACCTTCTCCAGCCCGTTGATGCAGCGAAGCATGGTCGACTTGCCCGAGCCCGAGCGGCCGATGACGGCGACGATCTCGCCTTTTTCCACGTTGAGCGAGATGCCCTTCAGCACCTCGACCGCGCCGAAGCGCTTGCGGATATCGGCGATTTCAACGAGCGACATGAAGTCTCCTTTCCAGCATGCGGGCGAGCTGGGAGAGGGAAAAGCAGATAACGAAATAGATGGCGGCGGCGGTGAGGTAGACCGGCAGCGGGGCGAAGGTCGCGCCGCTGATGATCTGGCTGGCGCGGGTCAGTTCGACGAAGCCGATCAGCGCGGTGAGCGAGGTGTTCTTCACCAGCTGGACGAGGAAGCCGACGGTCGGCGCGACGGAGATGCGGATCGCCTGCGGCAGCACGACATGGCCGAGGCGCTGCACGTAGGTGAGGCCGAGCGCGGCACCCGCCTCCCATTGCCGCTGCGACACCGATTGCAGGCTGCCGCGCCAGATCTCGCCGAAGAAGGCCGAAGCGTAGATCGACAGGGAAAGTGCCGCCGCCGTCCAGGCGTCGACCGAGAGGCCGATCAGCGGCAGGCCGAAGAAGAAGACGAAGAGCTGGCCGAGCAGCGGCGTGCCCTGGATCAGGTTGATCCAGGCGATCGCCAGCCAGTTAAGCGGCCTGAACGGGATGACCCGCAGGACGGCGACGACGATGCCGAGCAGCCCGCCGCCCACCGTGGCGGTGAGCGCCAGCAGCAGCGTCCAGCGTGCGGCCTCGATCAGGTAGACGATATCGGTGCCGCCAAATTCGCGGATCATCGGCGCGGCCTCCTGACGAAGACCATCCAGTAGATGCCGGCGAAGAAGGCCCGGAAGCCCAGCGTCAGCACGAGATAGGAAACGGTGATCAGCGTGTAGGTCTCGAAGGAGCGGTAGGTGCGCGAGTCGATGAAAGCGGCCTGGTGGAACAGCTCGGTGGCGCCGATGGAGGAAACGACGCTGGTGGTCAGCATGATCAGCACGAACTGGCTGGCCAGCGCCGGGTATATGGTCTTGACCGCCTGGAACAGCACGACATGGCGGAAGGTCTGGCCGGCGGTGAGGCCGAGCGAGCGGCCGGCCTCGACCTGGCTCTGGCGCACCGACTGGAAGCCGGCGCGCAGGATTTCCGCGCCATAGGCGCCCATGTTGATCGACAACGCGATCAGCGCGGCGGTGTTGGCGCCAAGCTTGATGCCGATCGAAGGCAGGCCGAAGAAGACGATGAACAGCTGCACCAGCAGCGGCGTGTTGCGCAGCGCCTCGACATAGACGCGGGCGCAGGCGCGCAGCGGCATCAGCGGGCTGATCGAGGCCATGGCGACGATCAAGCCGATGGCAAGGCCGCAGAGCATGGTGACGACCGAGAACTGCAAGGTCAGCAGCACGCCTTGCACGATCTCGGGGATATAGCGCAGCAGGACATCAAATTTGAAATTATAGCTCATGGATGCAGAGCGTCCCCCTATGCAACTCCAGGCAGATCGCTATTTTCCGCTCGGATTTGCTGGACACCACGCTATCGTCGCTTCATATGTGACGTCAAGCGTCATCTATGAAGCGGATGCAAATGACTGACGACAAGCTCAATTACAGCGCGCCGGCTCTCGAAAAGGGGCTGGATATCCTCGAATTGCTGGCCAATGCCGGCCAGCCCATGGGCACGCGCCAGATCGCCGAGGAACTGGGGCGATCGAAGAACGAGATCTTCCGCATGGTCCATGTGCTGCTTGCGCGCGGCTACATCCAGCGCGACGAGGGCGGCGAGGGGCTGATGCTGTCGAACAAGCTGTTCGGGCTCGGCATGCAGACGGCGCGCGCCCGCGACCTGGTCAGCACGGCGGCCCCGATCGTCGAGCGCTTCGCCGAGGAGGTGCACCAGGCGGCGCACCTGGTTGTCGCGCATCGCGGGGAAACCGTCATCATCGCGGCCGCGTCGGGCGGCGCGGACATGAACTTCTCGCTCAAGCTCGGCTATCGCCGGCCGCTGGCGGATGCCCATTCTGGGCTGGTGCTGATGGCGTTCCAGCCCAAGCCGGTGCGTGACCGGATGATCGCCGAATGCCTGATGCTGATGCGCGAGCCGCCGGACCCGACGACGCTCGCCGCCGAACTCGACGCGGTGCGCGAGCGCGGCGCCATCATCCATGAGAGCCGCGACATCATCGGCGTGACCGACGTCGTCTGTCCGATCATCGCCGGCGACGGGCGCGCCGTGGCCTGCGTGACGGTGGCGGCGGTCAGCCGGCGCAGTGCCGCCCCCAATTTCGAGGCCATGCTGGCGCGGCTGAAGCTCGCCTGCGCCGAGATCGCGCATGAGCTTGGAGGGTAGCGGGGCTCAGCCCGCGAGGATGATGTCGCGCGGCGTGCGGGACAGCACCTGCGCACCGGTCGTGGTGACAAGTACATTGTCGATGATGCGGGCGCCAAGGCCTTCGGCGCCGATATAGACCGGCGGCTCGATGGTGACCACCATGCCGGCCTTCAGCATGTGCGGGCTGTCGCCGATCATGTGCAGCGGCTCGGCCCAGCTCGGCGGAAAGCCCGGCCCCAACGCATAGCCGGATGTATGGACACGGCAGGCTTCGAGCCCAGCCTCGCCGATGACGGCGCGGGCCGCCTGGTGCGGCACGGTTGCCGGCACGCCGTCGCGGATGACAGCAATCATGGCGTCGCTGGCGCGCAGCACGATGTCGTGCAGTTCGGCCATGCGCGGCGTCGGCGTGCCCAGCGCGAAATTGCGGCCGATGGTGGCGGTGTAGCGGTTGAAGGTGGCGCCGAATTCGATGTTGCCGAAATCGCCATGTTCGAGCCGGCGCGCGGTCGGCGCGCCGTGGCTGTAGGCGGAGCGCGGACCGGAGACGAGGTTGATCGGACTGGCGGCGATGCCGCTGCCGTTGCGCAGCAAGGTCTCGTGGATGCCGCCGGCCAGCGCCAGTTCCGACAGGCCCGCCGCGAGCTCGCCGGCAAAACGCTCCATGCCAAGGTCGGCAAGGGCCGCCGCGCGCCTGATATAGTCGATCTCGGCCGGCGATTTCACCAGCTTCAGCCCGGCGATCAGCTCGGTCGCCTCGGTGACCAGGGCATCGCCGATGACGGCGCGAAGGCCGAGATAGTGATGCGGGTGGAGGTAGTAGGCCGGCACTTCGAGGCCGACACGCCTGCCGAGCACGCCGTGGCGCCGCGCCATACCGGCGAAGGCCGCGACCGGGTCCTCGTTCTCGCCGCCGCCATAGCCTTGGACCTCGCCGACAAGGGCGTCCGTCTCGAATTCATGCACCTCGCCCTGGCGTGTCAGCACGACGAGCGGCTCGTCACGCGTGCCGACCAGCAGGCATTGGAATTCCTGGTAGCTCTTGGCGTCGCTGCCGGTCAGCCAATGGATGGCCGCCGGGTGGATGGCAACCAGCCAATCGAGATCGCGTACGGCCATGGCGGCGCGGACACGCGCCAGCCGATCGGCGAACTCGGCGGGGGTGAAGTCGTGTTTCGACATCAGTCTCGCGTCACCGCCATCGCCTCGATCTCGATCAGCAGGTTCTCGAAGGCGAAGCCGGCGACGCGGATCGCGGTCACCGCCGGACCGGGCTCGGGGTAGAATTCGCGCTGCACGCGGGCAATCACCGCGCGCGTCGCCTCGATCCCGGTCCAGCCGCCTTCGGCATGATAGTAGATATAGAGCTTGGCGACATCGCTTTCGTCGAGCCCGCCTTCGGCCAGCGTGCGGCGGATGAACTCGAAGACGTTGCGGGTCTGCGTCTCCATGTCGTCGCCGACGGCCTGCGCCTTGTTGTCGGCCGAGATCTGGCCGCCGATGAAGGCGAGCCCGCCGATCTTCCAGCCCTGCGTGAACTGGGTGTTGGGAATGCTCCAGTCCCAATGGTTGGCCGGCTGCAGGCGCTGCTTGTCGTCGCCGAGCATGCCGATGCCCTCGACCTGGATCAGTTCGTCGGCATTGCCCATGCCCTGGATGCGCAATCCGGCACCGGCCGCCGAAGGCACCGACATGTAGCGGCGGCGCACATTGGTCATCTTCTCCCAGTAGTCGGTGACCTCGCGGCCCTCGCCGAAAAAGCGGAAATAGGTGTTCTGGCGCATCAGGCTGTGGCGGTCGCCGCCGCCCGACCGCAGCATGGTATCGAGGTTGCGGAAGGCCTCCTCGGTCTGCACCTCGATATCGCCGAGCCCGAGCACATTGCCTTCGGCATCGAGCGAGCGCTGGCCGCCGACAAACAGCATGTCGCCGACCTTCCAGCCATGGACGAAGGGCAGCTGCTTGCGCCAGCGCCAGTGGCCCGGTGGGTCGAGCAGTTCGCGCTTGCCGCCGATCACCACCCAGGCGTCGACCATCAGCAGCGCGCCCTCGCGGTCGAGGCCGCAGCGGATTTCCGTGGTGGTCGGGCCGGGGGCCGCGAAACCGCCGGCGCGAACGGCATCGAGTTCGTCGAGGAAGGCGCCGACGGCATCGGCTTCGCAACTGAAATAGATGTTGTGCTTGACCACATCGGCCATGCCGGCGCCGGCCTGGGCGAGAAGGGCCGCCAGCCGGTCGAAGATGGCGCGCGCCTGACCGGTTATGCCGGTTGCGACGATATTGCCGCCGGCGTCCGTCGCCATCAGCCCGCCGATGAAGACCAGGTCGCCGGCGCGGACGGCCTGCGGCGCCGATCCTTCGATATCGCTGAAAGTCTGCATCCGCATCACGTATCCTCCCCGCTGATTTTAGACTTACTTACCTGCAAGTCAGTGTTCCGTCAAATGCTGGGGACGCCGCAAAGCTTCGGCGTCCAAGGCCAACGCATTTGGCTATGATGGAAGCATGGACGAGACCGACACCAGGCAGGCGATCAAGGATACGGCGCTGGAGCTTCTGGTGCGCCATGGCTATCGCGGCACCAGCTTCGGCGATATTTCGGCGGCGCTCGGCACGACGCGCGCCAACATCCACTATCATTTCGGCAACAAACAGGCGCTGGTCGACGAGGTGCTTGGCGACTACATGCAGGCGACGCTGAGCGGCTTGCGCGCGGTGTGGTCGGCGCAGGGAGCCACCCTCTCGGATCAGGTCGAGGCGATGATCGCCTACAGCCGCGCGCGATTCAGCCATTTCAATCCGACCGGTACCGAGGGGCACGGCTGGAGCCTGATCTCGCGGCTGCGCCAGGATGCCGATCTGCTGGGCGATCGCGGCCGGCAGATGCTCGGCCATTTCGGCGTCGAGCTCTCGGCTCTGTTCGCGGAGGCGCTGTCGTCGGCGGGCCGGCGTGGCGAGCTTGCGCCCAATGTGGTGCCCGCCGACGCCGCGCTGCTGTTCGCGGTGATAGCCGACAATGCCGCGCCGATCACGCTTGCCGAGGGCGGTTTCGAGCGGCTGGAGCGGACCTATCGCAGCCTGCGGCAGATGATCGAGAACCGGCCCTGAACGAATCAAGGTCCGGCTCTGTCCGCTTGTTTATCCCTGGCTAATCTCGTCCGCCTCGAGACGGGAGCGAAATTCCTCCAGCTCGGCGTCGGTGATGCCGGCGATCTCGGTCTCGGCCGGGTAGCTGCCGCCGGCGACCTCCCTGCGAAAGCCTGACAGCGCCTCGATGCGGGCATCGCGGACGGCCTTGTGGAGGGCGGCCAGATTGCCCCAGGCGCGGGCGTGGCGGGGCAGGCGGGCGCTTTCGCCTGATATGTCCGAGGTGAACAGGAACATCACATCGGCTGATGGACCGGACCCCAGCGAGACCGTGACCAGCCCGGTGCGGCGGTTGATCTCGGCCATGACCTCGGCCGGAATGATCTCGCATTCGACGGCGAAGGCGCCGGCATCTTCCAGCCGGCGGAAGCGGTCCCACAATTCGAGCGCCTCGGTGGCGGTCCTGCCGACGGCACGGATGCCGCCGACCCAGGTCGATTTGCGCGGCACGAAGCCGAGATGGCCCATGACCGGGATCTGCTCGTTGGCGAGCATGCGCACGGTGTCGTGGCCGCGTCCGGTGATGACGGCGTCGGCGCCGGTCGTGATCGCGCTGAAAGCGGTGCGCAGGATCTCGTCCGATGTCACCGCGTCAGCGAAGCCGAGGGCGGCGGTGACGAAGACACGGCGCGAGCCTTCGCGCACGCGCGCCACATTGGCGGCGCGGCAGACGACCATCTCGATGCCGGCGGCCTCCGCCGCCGCGGCCTCGTCCGCCGTCTCGGCCGTCACCTGCGCGACGTGCCGGCCGCTGCCCTTCAGCGCCCGCAGGCCGGCGACGGTCGCGCTGCGCTCGACCTCGCGGCCGCCGAAGTCGAAGATGCGGGGCATGTCAGCCCTTCAGCTTCTTGGCGTAGTAGTCGGGTGCGACAACGCCGGGCTTGGAGAACCAGGCCGGCACGTCGACGCCGGAATAGATGAGGATGTTGCCCCAGGGGTCGAAGGCGCCGGTGCGCACGATGACCTTGGCCTTTTTGGCCATCTCGCCGAGGATGGTCTCGTGCGTGGTCGTCTCGAAATCGGCGTCGGGGAACAGGCGCTTGAGTTTCGCCAGCAACGGCGCGTTGTGCACCGGCAGCGTGTCGGCATAGCCGACGCGCTCGGCGATCAGGTTCGCCGCGATCGGGCCGAGCACCGTTTCCAGGTCCGGCACGTCGGGCGAGATGGCGAGGTCGATGCGCCAGGCGCTCGACGGGATCGGAAAGCCGGCGTCGCAGACGATCATCAGATCGCCATGGCCCATCGAGGCGATGGCGTGCGACAGTTCGGCGTTGAGCAGGCGGTTCCGGTTCATCTCTTTTCCTTCCGTGTTATTTCTGGGGCCATGTTGTCTTGAGGGCTTCGGCGAACAGCGCGTCGGCCTGTGCCCGTTCGGGCAGGCCCGGAATGACGCCGAGCCTTGTGCAGGCTATGCCGCCGCAGACGACGCCGAAGCGCACGGCGTCGACAATGTCGCGGCCCTCGGCCAGTGCCACGGCAAAGCCCGAGTTGAAGGCGTCGCCGGCGCCGGTCGTGTCGACCACCTCGACCGGCACGGCCGGCACCATGATGTCGAGCTCGTCGGTGAGGATGAGCGCGCCGCTGCGGCCGAGCGTGACCACGACGTTGCGCACGCCACGGCGACGCAGTTCGCCGGCCAGTTCGCGTGACGAGCGCGGATCGTCGGCGGGCAGGCCAAGCAGGATGCGCAATTCGCTTTCGTTCGGGGTGAGATAATCGACATTGGCGAAGATCGCGTCGGGAAGCTGGCGCGCGGGTGCGGGGTTGAGGATGGTGCGGGCGCCGTGCCTGCGGCCAAGCTCCATGGCACGGGCGGCGGCCGGTATCGGCACTTCGAGCACGGTCATCACCACATCGCTGTGCGCAATGCGCTGTTCGGCGGTGTCGACGACTGCCGCATCCATCAGCTCATTGGCGCCCATGTCGAGGATGATGAAATTCTCGCCCTTGTCGTTGAGAATGATGAAGCCGACGCCGGTGGCGCGTTCCGTCCGTGTCGTCACAAAGCTCGCATCGACGCCCTCGGCGGCATAGAGGTCGGTGGCGATGCCGGCGAGCTTGTCGGTGCCGATGATGGCGACCAGCGAGGAGGCGGCGCCGAGCCTGGAGGTCGCCACCGCCTGGTTCGAGCCCTTGCCGCCGGCGCCCATGTCGAAATCGGTGCCGAGCATGGTTTCGCCGAAGATCGGCAGTTTCGGCGCCCGCATGGTCAGGCCGACAGCGAAGCTGCCGACGATAGTGATCCTTGGTGCGGTCTGGGGTTTGCTCATCAATCGCCTCGTTCAGGACGCCATGGCGCGCGCCAGGATCGCTTCCTCGTTGATGCCGGCTCCGGTCAGTTCACCCGAAACGCGGCCATTGCGCAGCACCAGAACGCGTTCGGCGTTCATGATCAATTCGGGAATCTCCGACGAGATCATCACCACCGCCACGCCTTCGCCGGCGATGCCGCGCAAAATGGCGTAGATCTCGGCCTTGGCGCCGACATCGACGCCACGCGTCGGCTCGTGCAGCACCAGCACGCGCGGATTGGTGACGAGGCTGCGGCCAAGGATGATCTTCTGCTGGTTGCCGCCGGACAGCGTGGCGAGCTTCTGGCCGAGATGTGAAATGCGCGCATCGAGCCGGGCGACCTGCGCGCGGGCCTCGCGGCGCACGGCACCACGCCGCATGAAGCCGGCCAGCGAAAAGCGCGGCAGCGAGGCCGAGACGACATTGTTGGCGACGCTCATGCTCAGCAGAGCGCCGGCGCCGCGCCGGTCGGCCGGTACCAGCGCCATGCCGTTGCGGATCGAGGCCCGCGGGTCGGCGGCGCGCAATTCCGTGCCGTCGATGGTGACGCGACCGCGCCGGGCGCAGAGGCCGAACAGGGCTTCGCCGAGCATGTCCTTGCCGGAATCGGGCAGGCCGCCAATGCCGAGGATCTCGCCGGCGCGGGCATGGAAGCTCAGCTCGTCGAGGCTCGGCGCGGTCAGCTTTTCGACGGCGAGCACGATCGGCGCCTCATGCGAGCGCGCCTCGGCCTGCAGCGACCACTGCGCCGCCGTGTCGAGTTCGCGGCCGACCATGGCGCGGATCAGCCGGTCCTCCGACAGGCCGTCATTGTCAATGGTCTCGATGGTGCGGCCGTCGCGCATCACGGTGATGCGGTCGGCAAGGTCGAGCACTTCCTTCAAATGATGCGAAACGTAGATGATGGTGACGCCTTCGCCGCGCAACTGTTTGACGATCTCGAACAGGCGGTCGCTCTCGCGCTTGGAAAGCGCCGAATTGGGTTCGTCCAGCACCAGCACGCGGGCGCGCTGGCGGATGGCGCCAGCGATCTCGACCAGCTGCATCTCGGCCACCGACAGGCGCGAGACCCTGGTGTCGGGATCGAGCGTGCCCATGCCGAGCCGGGTGAGCGCGGCGCGCGCCTCGCGCCGCATCTCGTCGCGCGGCACCAGCGACACGACGGAGCGCGCCGCCATGTCCGACATCATGATGTTTTCGGCGATGGTCAGCGTCGGGCAGAGCGCCAGTTCCTGGTAGACCACGGTGATGCCGGCGGCGCGGCTGACGAGCGGCGAGGCGATGATTGCCGGCTTGCCGTCGATGCGGATCTCGCCGCCATCGGGCTGCAGGTCGCCGGCCAGCATGTTCATCAGCGTCGATTTGCCGGCGCCGTTCTCGCCGATCACGGCATGCACCTCGCCGGCGCGGAAGGCGACGGAAATGCGGTCAAGCGCCAGCACGCCGGGGAACCGCTTGGTCAGGCCGGAGATTTCGACGATCGGGGCAGGGGTCTGTTGTTCTGTCATCGGCTGGCTGGCCAGGCGGATCCGCCGGTCACGAGGACCGGCGGACCCGCGGGGCTGGCTTGTTACTTCTTTGCCACCTCGGCGATGTTTTCCTTGGTGTAGATGCCGACGCCGGTATCGACATTGTCGATCGGCTCGCCCTTGAGGAACTTGACCAGAAGGTCGACGGCGGCAAAGCCCTGCTTTTCCGGCGCCTGATCGATCGTGGCGTCGACATTGCCGTCCTGCACGAGCTGCACCGTCTGGTCGAGCAGGTCGAAGCCGACCACCTTGACCTTGTCGGCGGCCTTGTTGCGTTCCACCCAGGTGCCGGCGGCCGGCGTCGAGCAGCATTCCAGCGACAGCACGCCCGAGATCGACGGGTTGGCGAGCATGGCGTTCTCGATCGCCGAATAGATCTTCTGCGGGTCGGTGCCGGTGTTGAGCGTGTTGACAACTTCGATGCCGGGCTCGGCCTTGAGCGCTTCGCGAGCGCCTTTCTCGCGGTCGAGCGACCATTGCGCGGCGGCGTCGATGGTGGTGATCATCACCTTGCCCTTGCCGCCCAGCACCTTGGACATCAGCTTGCCCGCCTCGCGGCCGGACTGGACGAGGTCCTGGCCGGCGAAGGCGAGGCGCTTGCTCTGGGGATTGTCGGTGTTGAAGGTCACGACCGGGATACCGGCGGCAATGACGCGGTCGATCACCGGCGCCAGCGCGTCGGTCGACACGGAAGAGATCGCCAGGCCGTCCATCTTGCCCATCAGCGTCTCGATCTCCGAGATCTGGCCGTCGGCATCGGCGCCGACCGGGCCGATGAACTGAGCGCCGACCTTGTCCTCCTTGGCTGCGCGCTCGACGCCCGCCTTCATGAACGGCGCGAATTCGTTGGAGACGTCATGGTAGGAGACATAGAAGTCGAGCGGCTGGCCGGCATCGATCTTGGCCTTGATGCGAGGCGCAAGCTGGAAATCGGCGAGCTTGGATTCGGCATGGGCCGAGAGCGGAAGAAGGCCGATCGCTGCCGCGAGAATGACGTGTCTGATGTTCATGGATAGTCCTCCCTTTTTGGTTCTGGTTGCTTCTGTCTTCTGCGATTAACCGGCTCGGCGCGTGCTCCATTTGTCGATGCCGACCGCGATGATGATGACCAGGCCGATCATCAGTTCCTGCACGAAGGGCGACACGCCGAGCAGCACAAGGCCGTTGCGCATGACGCCGATGATGAGCACGCCCAGTATGGTGCCGAGGATCGTGCCTTCGCCGCCCGACAGCGAGGCGCCGCCGACAATGGTGGCGGCGATGACGTCGAGCTCGAGGCCAAGGCCGGTGCGTCCGGCCTGGCTGGAGGGCAGGAAGGCGAGGCCCAGAATGCCGGCGAAGGCGGCAAGCACGCCCATCAGGATGAAGGCTGATATCTTGACCTTGTTGACGGAGATGCCGGAAACGCGCGCCGCCTTGGCGCTGCCGCCGACGGCATAGACGCGGAAGCCGAAATTGGAGAAGGACAGGACAAGCCAGGCCAGCACCGCGACGATGACCAGGAACACCAGCTGCATGGGAATGATGGTGAAGAGATAGCCCTGGCCCATGAAGGAGAAGGCCTGCAGCACATCGGGCAGCGCGCCATTGCGGGCGTTGACCGTCACCGGCTGGCCGTTGGTCAGGATCAGCGCCGCACCGCGCACGATCGAGAGCATGCCGAGCGTCGCGATCAGGGAGGGCAGGCGGCCATAGGTGGACAGCACGCCGTTGATGAGGCCGATGACGACGCCGGTGGCGAGGCCGACGCAGATCGCCGGCAGCAGCGCCCAGCCGGCGATGATCAGCATGCCGGTGGCGAGGCCCGAAAACGCATAGGTCGAGCCGACCGACAGGTCGACCTCGCCCGCGATCAGCACGAACGTCATGCCGACCGCCATGATCCCGAGCAAGGAGATCTGGCGCCCGACATTGAGCAGGTTTAGCGATGTCAGGAATCCATCGGTGGCGAAGGACAGGAACAGGCACAGCACGAGCAGGGCGATGAACACACCTGCCTCGCGCGCCCGCAAAAGCCGCGCCAGCGTGAATCGGTCCGTGGCTGGCGCGCGCGCGCCGGTCCTGACCGCATGGGCCATACAGCATCCTCCCTCAGCGTGATCGGCCGGTCCTCACCAGCGTGACCACTCTTCCATTCCATCGACCCGGGCCGAGCTCGTGCGCGGGCCGATGCATTCGTGCCGATCCCAAACTGATTCAGGGTCGGGCTCTATCTCCCTGTTCGGCCATGATCTTTCGGCAAGCCGTGCGCGGCTCCGGGGATCATGGCCAAGGCGTGGGCGTCGCCGCCCATGCCGGTATTTTCGCGGCGTCAGGACGCCTGGCGGAACGAGCCGGCCGGCACCTTGCGCAGCTCGTCGAAATTCCCGTATTCGCGAACCTTCTTGAACGGGGCGTTCTCGACGGCGTTGTAGGAGCAGATGTAGCCCCAGCGATAGGTGTCGGAGCGGTTGGCATCGGAGCGATGCAGGAGATTGCCGTCGAAGATCAGCGCGTCGCCGGCTTCCATCTCGACATAGATGTGCTCGTAGCGCTTCAGTGCTGCGTCCAGATGTTCCTGCTCGACATTGGTCTGGTCGTTCTCGCGGATATGATTGAGGCGACCGAGCTTGTGCGTACCCTTCAGCACCTGCAGGCAGCCATTCTCGCGGGTCGCCTTGTCGAGCGCGACATAGATGCTCATCATCTCCGGCGCTAGGCAGCCGTAATTGTACCAGTAGCCGAAATCCTGGTGCCATTCCCAGGCGCCTCCCTCATTGGGCTGCTTCATCGTCATCTTGTGGCTGTAGAGGTAGATCGGCTTGCCGACGGCGTCCTCGGCCAGATCGACCATGCGCTCGTCGCGGGCGAGCAGCCCGTATTTGTCGTCCTCGGCCTTGGTCCACATCTTCAGAAGGGTGGTCTTGCCCTCCTTGTCGCCCTTGGCCATCACGGCGCCATTCTTGTTTTCCGCTTCCAGCTGCGCGCGGGCATGGTCGCGAAAATCCTCCACTTCCGCCACGCTGAGCAGCCCCCTGCGGATAATATAGCCATCACGGGCGTAGTCTTCCGCCTCTTTCCTCGTCATCGCCAGCATCGTCTTGCCTCCCTGGACTGTCGGGCCGTCAGCGACGCAAGGCGCCGGGAAAACCCGTGAAACTGGGGTTCTCGGTAAAAGCCCGCAGAAATCCCCGACCTCATGCGAGCAACCATAGCGACGCTGGGCGGCGAACAAAATGGACAGCAAGGCGCTTGTTTTGTATAAAACGCGCATATGAACAAGACGGATGTTTTCGAGAGTTTCCACTATGTGCCGGCCGCGGGCTGGACGCGCACGGCCTTCAGCGTGCTGCGCGCCGGCAAGGTGGCGGCGGCGCGCGATTACCGCATAGAACGGCCGGTCTATCCCGGTCAGGACATCCTCTACTGCCTGTCGGGGAGGGGCCATGTCGAGACGCTGGGCCAGCGGCTGGACGTGCGCGCTCACCAACTGGTGTGGATGGCCAATGAGGCGCCGCATGTGCATTGCGCCGATCCGGACGAGCCGTGGACGCTGCTGTGGTTCCGGCTCGACGGTCCGGACCCGGCGATCCTGCGGCGCAAGCTGTTCGGCGAGGGCGTGTTGCGCACCGCCTTCACGGAAGCGACCACCCCGGCGCCGTGGTTCGAGCGGCTGTTTTCGGCGCTGCGCCGGCGCGACGCTGGTCTCGACCTGCGGCTGAACCAGCTGGTCGCCGAGTTCCTGCTTCTGGTCGACCGCGCGGTGAACGGCGCCGGCAATGACGACCTGCCGAAGCCGCTGGCCTCGGCGCTCGACGCCATGCGCGCCGAACCCGGTTTTGCGTGGGCGGCCCCCGACCTTGCCGCCGTCACCGGGCTCGGCGCCTCGCAGGTGCGGCGGCTGTTCCAGAAACATCTGCGCACCAGCCCGCACCAATGGCTGATGCGCGAGCGGCTGATGCAGGCGCAATCGCTGCTGGTGCAGGGCGATCAGCCGCTGGCCGAAGTGGCGGAAGCCTGTGGCTTCTGCGACGTCTATCATTTCGGGCGCGAGTTCAAACGATCGGTGGGCATTTCGCCGGCCGCCTGGCGGCGCAGCGAACTGAGTGCCGCGCCGGGGCGGTAGGAGGGCATGGAGGGTGGCAGCTTACCTCGGCCGTTAGCGGAAACGCCCGACACTTCGTCATCCACGGGCGGAGCAGGAGCGAAGCTCCGTCGCGAAGACCCGAGGATCCATTCCGTGACCTTGACCGAGGGCGCAGCGGAGCAAAATTCTGCACCGTGGCAGCGCATCGGAGTCCCGGCATGGATCCTCGGGTCTGCGCCGCGTCGCTTCGCTCCTTGCTCCGCCCGTGGATGACGAACGCGAGGAGGCTTTCGGCCAATTCCAATACTGTGCGCTCAGTCTTTTCAAGCGCTTGGGCGCGCCCGCTCAGATTCTGAGTCGGCGCCCGAGAAGCCCTGGCCCTTGAGAATCCCTCTGCCTTCAGCAAGATAACGAACATGAGCAAGCCGATTTCCACCACCCCGCCGCGCAAGGCGCCGATGGCGCTGACCGAGGCGCTGGTGGCGCGCACCATGCGTGTGGTCGAGGATGCCGGGCCGACGCCGGGCATGGTCCATATGACTGACGCCGACTATGCGCGGTTTCGCGACGAGATCCTGGCCTCGGCGCCGCCTGGACCGCTGAAGCTGTTTGCCTATGGCTCGCTGCTGTGGAAGCCGGCTGGCGAGGTCGGGGGCGGCGAACGGGCGGTGGCGCGGGGCTGGCACCGGTCGTTCTGCTTCACGGTGCAGCGCTTTCGCGGCACGCTCGAGCAGCCCGGCCTGATGATGGCGCTCGACCGCGGCGGCCAGTGCCAGGGCATGGTGTTCGAGATCGCCGAGCCGGTCGCGGCCAATCTGGAAGCGCTGCTGCGCCGCGAGATGACCATCCTGCCCGCCGTCAACGTGCCGCGCTGGCTGCAGGTCGGTACGGAAGGCGGGGCGAGCCGCGCGCTGGGCTTCGTCGTCGATCCCGCCAATCCGCGCTATGCCGGCAAGCTCGACAAGAAGGCGGTCGCCGCGACTTTGGCGAGGGCCGTCGGCCATTGGGGCTCAGGCGCGCAATATCTGTTCGAGACGATCCGCCACCTCGACGCCTGCGGGATCCGCGACCGCAATCTGTGGCAGTTGCAGGAACTGGTGGCGCAGGAGATCGGGCGCGTGCATGCCGGGGTCTAGTGGCTTTGCACGAAACCAGACGCCCGCGTTGACGGATCGCCTGCCTTGGCGATTGGCGGAAACATCCACCGCGTCGTCATCCACGGGCGGAGCAAGGAGCGAAGCGACGCGGCGCAGACCCGAGGATCCATTCCGGGACTCTGGAGCGCCGCCACGGTGCAGAATTCTGCTCCGCTGCACTTTGCCGCAAAGGTCACGGAATGGATCCCAGGGTCTCCGCGACGGAGCTTCGCTCCTGCTTCGCCCTAGGATGACGAAGTTGGGAAGGCTTCGCCTCATCTCCACCCAATCGGTCAAAACAACTGTGTCGAGGATCTAGTTATCCTTCCGCACTCCAAACGCCGCCCGAACCAGGAAATCCCGAAAGCTTTCCGGCGGCTTACCCGTAAGCGCGGTGAAATCGCTGGAGGTCGAGGCATAGCGGCCCTCGGCGATCGAGGCGCATAGAGTGGCGAAGGCCTGTGGCCAGGGGGCGTCGAGGCGTGCCGACGCGGAGGCCAGGTAGTCGTCCAGGGAGCAGGGACGATAGCGCAAGGGCTGTCCTGTCGCCTCACCATAACCTGCGGCGATCTCGTCAAAGTTCAGCGTCTGGTTTCCGGTGATCGTGTAAAGGGCGCGGGCGGCGCCCGGTCTGGCCGCCACAGCGGCGACGGCCGCCGCAACATCATCGCGCGAGACAGGCGCAACCAGGCCCTGTCCGGCAGGCAGCACCAATTCCCCCGAGGCTGACGTCAGCCAGGTGTCGAGGATGAGATCGCTGTAGAGGCCGCAGCGCAGGATGGTCGAGGGCAAGGAGGCCAGCCGGCGTTCGGCGTCGCGATAGGCCGGTGCGTAGTAAAAGGGCGAGGATTCACCGATATCGACGATGCTGGTGAAGGTGACGTGGCGGACAGACGCCGCCCTTGCCGCCTCGATGGCGTTGGCGTGATGGCGCATGACCGCATCCGCGTCGCCATCGCTTGAGATCAGCACCAGTTCGTCGATGCCGGCGAAGGCTGTCTTCAGGGAGGAGATATCCTCGTAGTCACCGACGCGCAGCGCTGTTTCCCGGGGCAGGCGCCCTTGCACGGCCTCAGGCTTGCGGACAAGTGCTGCCACCTCGTGGCCCGACGACACCAGCCTCGAGACGACGGCGCGTCCGACATGGCCGGTGGCTCCGGTGACGAGGATCATTCCTGCCGCTCCAATCTCGCTCTTGACGAACATATATCTCTCTGGTTATACGTCAACCAATAGCCAACGGGTTATCGATCCGACATGCCGGACGCTCATGACATGCTCTTCAGGACGCTCGCCGACCCGACCAGGCGGGCGATCTTCGAACGGCTGTGCCGGCAGGGAGAGCAGACGGTGGGGGCGCTGACGAGCCAGTCCGGCGTGTCGCAGCCGGCGGTGTCGAAGCATCTGGGCGTGCTCAAACAGGCCGGGTTGGTGCGCGACCGCCACGAGGGGCGCCAGACGCATTACAGCGCGCAGCTTGGCGCGCTGGCGCCGCTGATGGACTGGACGCGTCAGATGGCCGGGTTCTGGGAAAGCCGGTTCGACGATCTCGAGGATTTGCTCAAAAGGATGGACCAGTGAACGACAGTGCCCAGCAAAACCGCACTGTCGTCGTCGAGCGGGAGATTTCCCATCCGCCGGAAAAGCTCTGGCGCGCGCTGACGCAACCGCATCTGATCGAGGAATGGCTGATGAAGAACGATTTCAAGCCCGCTGTCGGCCACCGCTTCAACATCAGCGCCGATTGGGGCGGCGTGCTGGACTGCGAGGTGCTGGCCGTCGAACCGAACAGGACGCTGTCCTACACTTGGAACCTCGTGCACCAGGATCCGGCGTTCGATCTCAGGAGCGTGGTGACCTTCACGCTCACCCCGACATCGACCGGAACCCATCTGCGCATGGAGCAATCCGGCTTCCGGCCTGACCAGCGGCGCGCCTATGGCGGCGCAAGAACCGGTTGGCCGCAATTCTTCGAGAAGCTGGAGCAGCTTCTCGACCGGACGGACTGAAACCCGCCCGACTTGAAAACCAACACCTGACTTCACCGGGCGGCTTGGCCGCCAGCAAGACCTATGGAGGAAAATGATGAAGATCAAACTGACCAGCATCTATGTGGATGATCAGGAAAAGGCGCTTGCCTTCTACACCGGCGTGCTCGGCCTGACCAAGAAGGCCGATTTCAGCAATGGGCCGTTCCGCTGGCTGACGGTCGCCTCGCCGGATGAGCCCGAGGGCACCGAGCTGCAGCTGGCGCTCAACAACCAGCCGGCGGCCAAGGCCTACCAGCAGGCGATGTTCGAACAGGGCCAGCCGGCGGTGATGTTCTTCACCGACGACATCAAGGGCGATCATGAGCGCATCACGGCGCGCGGCGGCAATTTCGCCATGGCCCCGACCGAAGTGACCGGCTCGACCATCGCCAAGCTGAACGATGGCTGCGGCAATCTCATCCAGATCACGGAGTTGGCGCGCTGGTAGCAGCGCCCGGCTGGTTTCAAGCGTTTTTCCAAGGAGGTAAAATTGGACTGGAGCAAATGGATCAGGCAGGCGCATCGCTGGCTGTCGATCGTTTTCACGGCAACCGTCGTCGCCAATTTCGTCACCATGGCCTTTGGACAGCCGCCCGCCTGGGTGGTCTATTCGCCACTGCCGCCGCTCTTCCTTATGCTGTTCAGCGGCCTCTATATGTTCGTGCTGCCCTATATCGGGAAAGGACGCGGCGTGCAGCGGGTCAACGGATAGGAGGAAAGCGTATGGCCAAGTCGACACCGGCCAAGGCTGAGCCGAAGCTGCTTTCCGGCGGCAATCCGCAGATCGCCAAGGGCTATGGCGATGCCCCGGTGCAGGCCTATATCGCGGCGATGCCGGGCTGGAAGCGCGCGATGGGCGGGCGGCTCGATGCGCTCATCGAGCGCGCCGTGCCCGGCGTGCACAAGGCGGTGAAATGGAATTCGCCGCTTTATGGCGTCGAAGGCCAGGGCTGGTTCCTCGGCCTCCACTGCTTCACCAGATACATCAAGGTGGCTTTCTTTCGCGGCATGTCGCTGGATCCGGTGCCGCCAGGCGAATCCAAGAGCCAGGACACGCGCTACCTCAACATTCACGAGGACGATCCGTTCGACGAGGCGCAATTCAGCGCCTGGGTGAAGCAGGCCAGCCAATTGCCTGGCGAGCGCATGTGAGCGCGCTATTGTTCATTTTTTGAGGAGAACGACATGACCGGATCGCAGGAGAGCAAATCCCCCTCCGAACTGATCGACGGCAGGATCAGGGAACTCGGCGACTGGCGCGGCGAGATGCTCGGCCGGCTGCGCGCGCTCATCCATCAAGCCGATCCCGATGTGGTCGAGACATGGAAGTGGCGCGGGGTTCCGGTGTGGGAGCATTACGGCATGATCTGTACCGGCGAGACCTACAAGAGCGTCGTCAAGCTGACCTTCGCCAAGGGCGCGGCGCTGCCTGATCCCGCAGGGCTGTTCAACTCCAGCCTTGAAGGGAATACGCGGCGGGCTATTGATTTTCAGAAGGGTGAGGAGGTCAACGAAGAAGCCTTCAAGGCGCTGGTGCGGGCTGCCGTGGCGCTGAACAAATCGAAGGGGCGGAAGTAACTGCGTCATGGCCCATTGCGCATAACCGTCGCCGACGCCAGAAGATTGGCAATGACTTTGACGCTGCAAGGCAGCAAGCAAGGGTGGCTCGCCGTCTGCCCCACAAAACCAGCCCGCGTTTACGATCTGGGAAGCTTGATGGTGCTAGACATCTCGGAATGATGGCTGGCCATCTTGGCCGGTCCCGGATGGATTCGCCATGAACAGCCCGATGCGCATGCCGTGGGTGGACACGGCCAAAGGCCTCTCGATCATCCTCGTGGTCATGATGTATTCCGCCTACAACACCGGCGAGTACACGGGTGGTGTGGGCTTCCTGCACTATGTCATCGGCTTCGCGACGCCGTTCCGCATGCCGGAATTCTTCCTGATCTCCGGACTGTTCCTGTCGCAGGTGATCGACCGGCCGTGGCGGCGCTATGTCGACCGGCGCGTCGTCCACTATCTCTATTTCTACGTGCTGTGGGCGATCATCTCGATCGGACTGAAGATCGGCATCTTCAGCCGGGATCCGGGCGGCATGCTGCACGATCTCGCAATGGCCGTCGTCCAGCCGTATGGCGTGCTGTGGTTCATCTACATGCTGGCGGTGTTCGGCCTGGTCGCCAAGCTTTTGCGGCAATTTCGCGTGCCGGCCTGGATCGTCATTCCGATCGCTGCCGGCCTGCAGATGTGGGCGCCGCATCCCGACAGCTACGCGCTTGAACAGTTCGCGGCCTATTTCGTGTTCTTCTATCTCGGCTTCCTCTTGGCGCCGCTGGTGTTCCGGCTCGTCGAATGGACGCAGCCCCGCCCCATGCTGGCCGTCGCCGGCTTGGCTTTATGGGCTGTCGTCAACGGCCTGCTCGTCTATTCGCCGGGTTATGCCATGCAGCCGGTCGGCATGCAGATGGGCCTGGCGGCATGGCCGCCGCTGCATCTCACTCTGGCCGTCGCCGGCGCCGTGGCGCTTTGCGTGCTTGGCGGTTTCCTGTCGGCATTCCCTGTCATGGAGTGGCTGCGCTGGCTCGGAGAGCATTCGCTGGTCGTCTATGTCGCCTTCACCATCCCGATGTCGCTCTTCCGCGGCGCCGCGCTCGCAAGCGGCCTGCTGACCGACACAGGCATGCTCAGCCTGGCGGTGCTGCTGGTCTCGATCATCAGTCCGGTCGTGCTCTACCTCGTCATCCAGCGTATCGGCTTCGGCATGTTCCTGTTCGAGCGGCCGGCCTGGGCGCATGTCGACAACAGTGCGCCACAAGCGGCATCTAAGGCGGCGCTGCCCGCCACTGCCGCCCAATCAAGCCGCACATAGTCGAGCAGCGGGAGGCCAGCCTCAGCCGTCCCGCAACCACACCAGCATCTCACTGGGCCACGGGCGGTCCGCAGCCAGTGGCCCGCTGCGACCTTGTTCCCATAGGGTCCCCGCAGTTTCCGGCTAAGCTAGCGGCCGTCAGCGAAGTTTTAAGGGCTGTGCGCCATGGTGGTCGCCCGCCAGGAGTTTCTCCATGCCCGATACATCATACACCCCGAAAGGCCCGGCCTCGCAGCCCGGCAAGCGGGTGGGGCAGGGCAGCGCAGACGAACAGCGCCGCGATGCCGCAACCATCGCCAGGCTCAAGGCGGAACTCGCCGCGCAGGCCGCGCTGATCACCACGCAGCAGGTTTCGCTGGCGCACAGCCGCAAGATCTTCGACCGGGCGTCGGTCGCGGCGCGCATCGGCGTTTGGGAATGCAGCCTGCCCGGCGAGCGGCTGACCTGGACCGATGTGATCTATGATCTGTTCGATCTGCCGCGCGGCGCCGCGCTCGATCGAAGCGAAATCATCAAGTGCTATCCGGCGGAGTCGCGCAAGGCGCTGGACAGTTTGCGCAGCCAGGCCATTGCCGAACGCAGCGGTTTTACCCTCGACGCCGAGATCACCACTTTCGCGGGACATAGCCGCTGGATCCGTATCACCGCGAGCGTCGAGTGCGAAGCCGGTGTGCCGGTGCGCATCTTCGGCATGAAGCAGGACATCACCGAGGAAAAGATCCTGTCGGACCGGATGCGCTATCTCGCCGAATTCGACGCCATGACCGGGCTTGCCAACCGCGCCCGGTTCCAGGCGCGGCTGGCGCATGCCGACGAAGCACGTCCGCTCGGCGCGCTGATTTTGATCGACCTCGACGGCTTCAAGGCGGTCAACGACACGTTCGGCCACGTCATCGGCGACGAGTGCCTGAAGGCGGCGGCCGAGCGTCTCGCCGGCGGGTGCGGCGAGGCGGACCTGGTGGCGCGTGTCGGCGGCGACGAATTCGCGGTGCTGCTCGGGTCGCATCTCGACCGCGGCGCGGTCTCGGGCGTGGCGCGCGACATCATCGAGGCGATGAGCAGGCCGGTCGCGATCCGCGGCCAGTCGCTGAGGCTTGGCGCCTCGGTCGGCGTCGCGTTTGCCGGGACAGGCTTGCCTTGCGACCTGTTCGCGCAGGCCGACACCGCGCTCTATGCCGCCAAGGCAGCGGGCCGCAACACGTTCCGCATCTTCAAGGCGGTGACCGGCGCGAAAGGCCGCAGTGCCGCTGCGTAACCACTAGGCCTTCCTGGTATCGAGGCGCTGGATCGTTGCTTCGATCCATGCGGTGACCGCTGCGATGCGGGCGAGGTGGCGCAGATCGGGATGGGTCAGCAGCCACAATTCGCGCGCCGGGAATGGGTGGCCGTCCTGCGGCATGCGCGTAAGCCCGGCGATGTGATCGGCGGCAATGCAGGGCAGCAGCGAGCGGCCAAGGCCGGCGAGGATCGCCTGCACCAGCGGTTCGGCATCGTTGACGAAAAGCGGGGCATAGCCATCCTTGCGGGCGACGCCGGCGATCCAGCGCGCCTGCGGCAGATATGCCATGCCGTCCTCGTAGGTCAGCCAGGGCAGGTCGGTGTTCTGTCCGAGCAAATCGGGCGCCGAACGATTGCTCGCCGCGTAGGCGGCATAGGCGAGCGTGCCGATGCGCCTGGCGATGATCCGGCCGCCGGTCTCCGACCCTGGCCGGGCAAGCCGCAGCGCAATGTCCGCCTCGCGACGGGTCAGGCTGACGTCGTGCGGGTCGGCGACCAGTTCCAGCCGCAATCCCGGATGGCGGGCGACAAGGTCGGGAACAGCTGGGATCAGCACCCGGTTGATCAGGATCGGCACGGCGGTGACCCGCACCGTGCCGCTGATCTCGCTGTCGGCGCCCTTGACCGCCAGCGTCAGCCCGCCGATCTCGGCCTCGATGGCTTCGGCCCGGCCGGCCGCGACCTCGCCGGCCTGCGTCGGCCGCATTTCGCCTTCCGCGCCGCGTTCGAACAGGCGCGCGCCGAGCGCCCGCTCTATCGCCCGCAGGCGCCGCGCCACCGTCGTCGGATCCAGCCCGAGCCGGCGACCGGCAGCGGCGAAGGACCCTTCACGGGTCAGCGCCAGCACGTAGCGCAGGTCATTCCAGTCGATCTCGTGCATTTTTGCAGCTCTATCAGGCAATCTTTCAGCATCAAGCTGCGAGAATGCTGCGTTAAGGTCGCTGTGTCCATCATCGGAGAGACGACGTGATCCTCGCCTACGACTTCCCGCGCACAATGAAGTACAGAGCCTACGGCTCCGATCGGATATGAGCATGGCCGATCTGTCTGTCGCGGGCCACTCAGGCGGCGCGGTGCTGTTCCTGCTGGCGGTGGCTTTCATCGCCGGCCTGGCGCGCGGCTTTTCCGGCTTCGGCGCGGCGCTGATCTTCATGCCGCTGGCAAGCTCGATTATCGGGCCGAAATCGACGGCGCCGCTGCTCTTGATCATCGACGCGGTCGCCGCCCTTGGCCTGCTGCCGCGCGGCTGGCTGCTGGCCGACCGGCCGAGCGTCGGCACGATGACGCTCGGCGCGCTGGTCGGCGTGCCGCTCGGCACCTATGCGCTGGCGCGGATGGACCCGCTGGTGCTGCGCTGGGGCATCGTGGCCCTGGTGGTGCTGCTGCTCGGCCTGTTGATGTCGGGCTGGCGCTATCATGGCCGGCCTGCGACACCGCTGACTGTCGGCGTCGGCGGTGTCGCCGGCTTCTTCTCGGGCGCGGCCCAGGTCGGCGGTCCGCCGGTCGTGGCCTATTGGCTCGGCGGGGGCGGCAATGGCGAGATCGTGCGCGCCAACATCATCTTGTATTTCGCCCTGTCGAGCGCGCTGACCGCCGCCAGCTATCTCGCCGGAGGGCTGATCACGCTGCCGGTCCTTGCCCTGGCGCTGGTGACAGGCCCGTTCTATGGATTTGGCCTCTATCTCGGCTCGCATCTGTTCGGCCGCACGAGCGAGCGCGGCTATCGCTGGGCCTGTTACGGGCTCATCGCCGTGGCCTCGATCGTCAGCCTTCCCGTGCTGGATTCCATCCTCGGCCGGTGAGCGGCCCGGCTCCCGAAAAGCGGTTCCATGACGACCCGGGGAGGCATTTTGCAACGTGCCGACAGAACGCGCTCGGCGCTTAACTTTTCCGCAAGCATTTGCCGGTTAGGTCGACCGCGATGGCCTCGTGGCGGAGCGGCGACGCTGGAGACTGCAAATCTCTGAAGCCTCGGTTCGATCCCGAGGCGAGGCCTCCAAAAATCATTTGGAAGAGACCCTGCGCCGGCCCCTTGTCGCGGCCGATTTGCGCGTTCCGGCCATGAAGGCGAGGGGCGAGCTTAAAACCATCTATTTGAATTTGGCATGCAGGGCGCTCGCCAAAAGAGTGCTATGGCAAGGGGGCGGGCATGCTTGCTCCGATTTTCCCCCGACATTCGAGGTCATTTTCGTGCGTGAACCGTCGCTGCTGCCCGTCTTTGGAAAACTCGGCACCAAGCCGTCCGTCGCCGTCACGGCGGCGCCGGCCGCTTCGGCGGGCATCGCGTCGCGCTTGCGCGAGGCTGTGGCCACGCATGGCGGCATGGCGCTGAAGCTGTCGGTGATTGCCTGGACGATACTGGTCCTGGGCACGGTGTTTTTCATGATGCAGGGCTGAGCAGCATGGCAAATCGATACGCACTGCGCATGGACTTGCCCCAGAGCTGGGCCATCATCGATGTCTTCACCGGCCAGCCGGTCGAGGTCAGGCAAAGAGTAATGGTCGGCATGAACCCGCGCGACGCCAACGCCATGCTCGATCAGATGAATGTCCGCGACATCAAGCGCCGGGAGAGGGCGGAGCGCAAGCCCTGACTCCTGGTCGTCCCGCGGCCATCCAGACCATTACAGCTTCAGCTGAAATCGTCGGCCGTCAGCACATACATGCTCTTGCGGGTGCGGTCGTAAGCCTTCGACGCAACGTTGCGGATGGCGCTGCTCTCGGTGTCGAATGTCGCGAGGTAGCCTGCCTCGTTGGCGGCGGTCGCCGGCTGGATCCGGGTCATCGCATCGGCGGCGACCGAAAAGGAAATCTGGAACATGCCGTCATGGCCGACGAAACGGATGCGCCTGCCGGCTTCGTCGTAGCTGCGGCTGCGATTGGGGAAGGTCAGGCTCATGTCTTGGCCTCCGTCACCTTCTTGGTCGCCCGCTTCTTTTTCGGCGTCGGGTTCAGGGCCTCGGCGACGCGGTCCGCCTCTTCCTTGGCCAGCCGCAATTCCCGCAGCCTTGCCGTCTTGATCTCCCTTGCCCTTGCCTCGGACATGTATTCGGCGGTTGCCTTGTTGCGCTCGGCCGTCTTCTTCTGCTTGTCGACAAAGCGGGCTTCAGCTTTTTCCATGATCGTCTGATTGCCGTCGGCCATCGCATAAATCTCCTTGGTACCTGGAATCGTGAAAATGAACTTGTCCGATAAATAGGCACTCGACCGGCAAAATTCAATTTTTTGAATTATTTGACCGCTTTCGGATATCACGAAACGGATAGGCGAAATAATACTTTTCAATATTTAATTGGTCCTTCGAATAATTTTTGGCACTCCTATCTATCGAGTGCCAAAGCGCCTATAGCAGAGCAGCGGCCGCCTATGCCGGCCCCAGAAAGAAGTTTTCATGAAGTTTCGGCCACTCCACGACCGCGTCGTCATCCGGCGCGCCGAAGGCGATACCAAATCAAAAGGCGGCATCATCATTCCGGACAATGCCAAGGAAAAGCCGCAGGAAGGCGAAGTCATCGCCGTCGGCCCCGGCGCGCGCGACGAAAACGGCGCGCTTGTTCCGCTAGACGTCAAGGCCGGCGACCTGATCCTGTTCGGCAAATGGTCCGGCACCGAGGTCAAGATCGACGGCGAGGACCTGCTGATCATGAAGGAAGCCGACATCATGGGCGTCATCGAAAAGAGCGTCGAAGCCAAGAAGGCCGCCTGACTGGAGCGCCGCGCGTTCCGCGCGGCGACGAATCCACTCCAAATTCGAACGGGATAAAAATATGTCTGCCAAGGAAATCAAATTCGCCACCGACGCGCGCGACCGTATGCTGCGCGGCGTCGAGATCCTCACCAATGCGGTGAAGGTCACGCTCGGCCCCAAGGGCCGCAACGTCATCATCGACAAGGCCTATGGCGCGCCGCGCATCACCAAGGACGGCGTCACCGTCGCCAAGGAGATCGAGCTTGCCGACAAGTTCGAGAACATGGGCGCGCAGATGGTGCGCGAAGTGGCCTCGAAGACCAACGACCTCGCCGGCGACGGCACCACCACCGCCACGGTGCTCGCCGCCTCGATCCTGCGCGAGGGCGCCAAGCTGGTTGCCGCCGGCATGAACCCGATGGACCTCAAGCGCGGCATCGACCAGGCCGTTGCCGCCGTCGTCGGGGAAATCAAGGCCAAGGCCAAGAAGGTCAAGTCGTCGGCCGAGATCGCGCAGGTCGGCACCATCGCCGCCAATGGCGACGCCACCGTGGGCGAGATGATCGCCAAGGCGATGGACAAGGTCGGCAATGATGGCGTCATCACCGTCGAGGAAGCCAAGACCGCCGAAACCGAGCTCGACGTCGTCGAGGGCATGCAGTTCGACCGCGGCTATCTCAGCCCGTATTTCGTCACCAATGCCGACAAGATGCGCGCTGAACTGGAAGAGCCCTACATCCTCATCCACGAGAAGAAGCTCGGCAATCTGCAGGCGATGCTGCCGATCCTCGAAGCGGTGGTGCAGAGCGGCAGGCCGCTGCTGATCATTTCGGAAGACGTCGAGGGCGAGGCGCTCGCCACGCTGGTCGTCAACAAGCTGCGCGGCGGCCTCAAGGTCGCGGCGGTCAAGGCGCCGGGCTTCGGCGATCGCCGCAAGGCCATGCTGGAAGACATCGCCGTGCTCACATCGGGCCAGATGATCTCGGAGGATCTCGGCATCAAGCTCGAGAACGTCACCATCGAAATGCTCGGCCGCGCCAAGCGCGTGCTGATCGAGAAGGACACCACCACGATCATCGACGGCGCCGGCACCAAGGCGACCATCCAGGCGCGTGTCGCCCAGATCAAGGGCCAGATCGAGGAGACGACCTCCGACTACGACAAGGAGAAGCTGCAGGAGCGGCTGGCCAAGCTGTCCGGCGGCGTTGCCGTCATCCGCGTCGGCGGCGTCACCGAGTCGGAAGTCAAGGAAAAGAAGGACCGCATCGACGACGCGCTGAACGCGACGCGCGCCGCGGTCGAGGAAGGCATCGTGCCCGGCGGCGGCGTGGCCCTGCTGCGCGCCCGGTCGGCACTTGCCGGCCTCAACGGCGCCAATGCCGATGTCACCGCCGGTATCTCCATCGTGCTGCGCGCGCTGGAAGCGCCGATCCGCCAGATCGCCGAGAATTCCGGCGTCGAAGGCTCCATCGTCGTCGGCAAGCTCTCCGACAGCAAGGACCACAATCAGGGCTTTGACGCCCAGAACGAGACCTATGTCGACATGATCAAGGCCGGCATCGTCGACCCGGCGAAAGTGGTGCGCACCGCGCTGCAGGACGCTGGCTCGATCGCGGCCCTGCTGATCACCGCGGAAGCCATGATCACCGACATTCCGGCCAAGGATGCGGCGCCGGCAGGTGGCGGCGGCGGCATGGGCGGCTACTAACTACTCAGCCGGCTGCAAGGGCGGATTCAGGGAAGCCGCCTTTCGACCTGACCTGAATCTCGCCAAGTCGGCTCTTCTCTGAGCCGGGCAAGACTACCGCCGGGGGATTCTCTCCCGGCGCACAGGCCTCTAGCCCAGGAGATCGATCCATGATCGTGTTCGCGCAGAAGCCACAGACGGTCGTCACGACCGAAACCACCGAGGAAAGCCGGTTCGACCGCATCCGCAGGATTGCCGCCGACAAGCACAAGAAATCCGATTCCGACACGGCAACGCCACAAAAGGGCGAACCGAAGCGCCCGATGTGAGCGCTGCGCCACGACGCTGCAGGCCGTTCAATTCAAACACCACATCGCGTGTCAGCGGCGCGAGTTCGATCGTCGCGGGCCGAGCGTGATCCAGCCAGACACCTTCCTGTCGGCAGTATCGGCGTTTCCGGTATTGTCATTATATTAGCCTAAGCGCATATTTGTTCGGCAGTGGGCCCTTGGCCGCCAACGCGTCCAAGGGCGCCTGCGATTGTTCCGAAAAATAAATCACTCCGTGACGCTCGAATTGTGGAGCAGCACGAGACATGACATTTGGAGGAAATACCCATGAAAGTGACTATCCTGGCAAACTATGCGCCTCATGCAGCCAAGGGATTGATGCAAGGCTCGGACAGGCAGGCCGCGGTCAAGGCGCTTTTTGAAAGTGTGGGCGGCAAGGTGACCAGCGTGATGTTCACGCGCGGCATCTATGACGTCGTTGTCAATGGCGAGGTGCCGGACCAGTCGGCGGGGATTGGCATGTCCCTTGCGGTGCGGGCGAGCGGCTCGCTGACCGAGATGGTTGTACTGGAAGAACTCGACATGAAGGCAGTGC
This sequence comes from Mesorhizobium sp. 113-3-9, assembly GCF_016756515.1. Lineage (NCBI taxonomy): Bacteria > Pseudomonadati > Pseudomonadota > Alphaproteobacteria > Hyphomicrobiales > Phyllobacteriaceae > Mesorhizobium > Mesorhizobium sp. 113-3-9. The sequence goes on from NZ_AP023246.1 coordinate 3,192,736, forward strand.
TCGCGGCCGCCAAAAAGGCTGCCGGCGCTTACAAACCCGCCGGCTGATGGACTTGCCTTCCCGATCAAGGCAGCACGGTTCGATGGACGTGCCGTGCTGCCGAATACCAGACAGGGCATCTTCTTGCCACTTTCGCGGCGACAGGAATTCAAGCTAGTATCGTGCGGTGGTCGTTTGGTGCAGAGAGCTTGCGGAAACGGAACCGCGTTCTCAGTTCGGAGACAAGCCATGTTTGCGGCCAAGCCCATCGACACCACGGACAAGGCCGCGTTCTACCGCGACCTCGCCGCTCAACTGAAGGCGCTGCTTGAAGGCGAGAATGACTCGATCGCCAATGCCGCCAACACCGCGGCGCTGATCTTCCAGATGGTGCCCGACCTCAACTGGGCCGGCTTCTATTTCCTGGCCTCGGACGAGGAATTGGTGCTGGGACCATTCCAGGGCAAGCCGGCCTGCGTGCGCATCGCGGTCGGCAAGGGCGTGTGCGGAACGGCGGTCGAACTCGGCACCTCCATGCTGATCAAGGATGTGCACGATTTCCCCGGCCACATTGCCTGTGACGCGGATTCACGCTCGGAACTGGTCGTTCTTCTGGAAGACGAAGAAGGCGTCTTCGGCGTGCTCGATCTCGACAGCCCGCTGCCCGGAAGGTTCGATCAGGCCGACCAGGCGGGTATCGAGAAGCTGGCGACGATCTATGCGGCTGCGAGTTCGTTCGAGGACTGAGCGGTCGTCATTGCGATAGGCCGTCCGCGTCGAGTTCTACGGCGCCCCCCTCTGTCCTGCCGGACATCTCCCCCACTAGGGGGGAGATCGGCTACCTGCTTGGTCGGCGCTTTTCTTGCAACGGTGAAAATTGGCGAAGGCAGAGATGACATCCAATCTCCCCCCTAGTGGGGGAGATGTCCGGCAGGACAGAGGGGGGCGCCGTAGGGCGCTTACCTGGCAGGCCTACGGTCCTGTCTTCAACGCTCTGCCGAACGCCGCCCCGGCCATCTCAATCAGCTGCGCATGGATCGCCTCGCGCGAGCGGCCACCCCCATCATCGCACAGGGGATCACCGATCTCTTCGGACACGATGAGCGCCGCCGCGCCGGGTTTGCACGCGCCGAACATGCTGTAGTGGCTGGCATCCTCGATCGTCGCATAGCCTGCATTTGCAATCGCCTTTGCGATGCCGGAGGCGTCGACGGTTGCAGGGATCTTTCCCGGCCGGCCGAGATTGACGATGGCGACCGGAATCTTGATGCCGGCGAAGCTTTTGGCGTCAAAGACATCGACTGGAGCCGGATCGATCGCCATGGCGAAGTGGATGCGTTCGTCGCTGTTGTCGCGGCCGGCGGGCTGCAGATCCATGGCGTGGAGATCAACGCTGCTTTGCCTGATCCACTGGCAAAGCGAGGCGTTGAGCGCGTCCGTATCGCAATAGGCCGCCAGCAGCTTGGGGTCGACGCGGGCACCGGCTATGGCCAGTGCCGTATTGCCGCCCATGGAAAGGCCGAGAACGCCGACTTTGCCTTGCTCGAGGTGATCGCCGAAGACCTTGCCGATCGCGTCCAGCGTCGCCGTGAGGTCGGCGGGCCGCAGCCAGAGTTTCATCGTCTCGGCGGCGGATCTGTTTTTCCCACCATTTCCTGGGTGCGTCGGTGCGGCAACGACAAAGCCCTGCCTCGCCAAGGGCGTTGCAATCCAGCTCAGCGCCTGCGGGGTCCCCGCCAGCCCGGCGCCATGCGACAGCAGGATCAGCGGAAATTTGCCACCTGACATCGGTGCATCGCGCATGGCCGACGTGCCGACGAAGAGCTCGCTGTCGCCCAGATTGACCGGCTCGCCGCCCGGCTGCGCCGGGTACCAGACCGTGACGTCGAGATCGGTGCTGCGCTCGGCTGAGCGAGCGGGAAAGTGACGAACGCCGACAGCGTCGCCGGCGTTGGCGGCATTCTGCGCCAGCATTGTCGAAACGATGATGGTGCAAAGTGTGATCCAGAACTTCATTGAACGCTCCATTGTCGAGCGCGTGCCATGGCTGGAGGCCAGGACATCGGCTCCCTGTGTCGATGGCGCGATATCGGCCGATTTGCGCGAGGTCGGCGACCTCGATCGCGATCGAGGACTGGCTGGTGGCCAACGAAGCCGAGAGCTTTCAGCCACCCACAGGGGTTGCGAGCGATTGCGCGTTGCGTTCGCGCCAGGCGAGCGGCGTCATATCCGTCACGCGGCGGAATTCGCGGTTGAAGTTCGACTTGGTCTGGAAGCCGGCCGCGAACATGATTTCGGTCACCGATTGGCCGGTCTCAGTCAGCAGCCGGCAGGCCTCGGCGATGCGGTGTTCGTTGACATATTGCGAGACGTTCTTCCCCGTCGCCCGGTTGATAACAGCCGAAATCTGCCGTGCCGGTATGCCGGCGCGCCGGGCCAGGCGGTTGAGGTTCAAATTGGCGTCCCGGTAGAGTTTTTTCTCCTGCAGCACGTCCTCGACCCTGCGAAGCGTGTCGGCGTCTTCGCTGGCGTCGATCGGGGAGGCGGCCTCGGCCTGCTCCGTGGGCGGCACATGGCTCTGGCTGGCGGCGGCCGCCGCCACGCCGACAATGACCAGGATGAAAAGATTGGCGATGCCGATCACCATCGCCGCGCGGTCGCCGCGGCCGGATGCCACCTCGAGGGACACCAGCATGTCGACCATGCCCGACAGGCACAGCGTCAATGCCGAGGCGATGATGGCGCGGTAGGCGGGGACCGCGCCGTCGAAGGGGGCAAGGCGCAGCCCGTCGGCGCCGGAGCGCAGCAGCCAGAGAATGGCGGCGGCGTAGATGCAATCGATTGCGATCAGCGCCGCGTCGACCGCGTCGCGCCAGACGATCACCAGCACGGCGACGATGGCGGCCGGCGCTGCGTGGAGTGCCAGCCGCGCCGGCCATTGGCGGTCGCTGGTGCGGGCAAGCTTCGCGACGCCGGCATAAAGCAGCGCCGGCATGATCGCGGCGGAGACGGGCGCGATATAGCCCACTTCGCTGATGCCATAACCCCAGCGCAGTCCGGTGAGCACCGATTGCAGCGCGGCGAGCAGGATCAGGGCCAGAAAAGGCAAGTTGGGCGCCGCCTCATCCTCGCGTCTGGCGACCACCCAAAGTAGGATTAGCAGCAGCAGCGCGACGACGAAGGGCAGGGGAACAAACGGCATGGATCGGTTGAGGCTCGCGTGCTGACAAGCGGACCCTAGCCGATGTGTCTTGATTCCCAAACTCGCACGACGCCGGCGCCGGGCGTCATCCGTGTTTCCCCTCGAAGGCAGCGGTGAAGAAGCCGACCAGGCCGGACGGTGCGCTGTCGCCGATCAGCAACTCCAGGATCTGGTGCGCGTCCACGGCGGCCGTTTTGCTGCGCGGGAACATCGCCTGTTCGTAGGCGGTGAGGGCCGCCTCGATGTCTCCGGGATGCGCAGCGATCGCCTTGCCGAGTTCGGCGCCGTCGAACATCGCCAGGTTCGCGCCTTCGCCGGCCGGTGGCGCCAGATGTGCCGCATCGCCGAGCAGCGTTACCCCTGGCACGCGGTCCCAGCGATGGCCGGTGGGGAGTGTGTTGATCGTGCGCAGCACCGGCGGGGTTTCGCCATCGGTGATGAGCGCGGTCAGCGCCGGCGCCCAGCCGTCGAACTCGGCCGCGATCCGCGCTTTTGCCGTGGCCGCGTCAGCGAAGTCGATGCCGGCGAACCATTCGGCGGGCCGGCTGAGCGCCACATAGGTGTGAAGTACGGCTCCCGCCTCGCGATGCCCGAAGATGCCTTGGCCAGGGGCCAGCGCGAAAAGCGCGCCGCCACCCATGGCCCCGGCCGCCGCTGGATGCTGCTCGTCGGCATCGTAGAGATAGGTCTCGACAAACGACGTGCCGATATAGGCGGGCATGGCATCCGACAGCAGTGGCCGGACCTTCGACCAGGCGCCGTCTGCACCGACGAGGATGTCTGTGGTCACATCAGACCGGTCCGCGAATGTCAGCTGGTGCCGGCCGGCGCCAAGGACCGCGACGCTTGTGAGCTTCTTTCCCCACTGGATGGTCTGCGCCGGCAAGGAGTCGATGAGAATGCGCCTGAGATCGCCGCGCAACACTTCGGGGCGTCCGCCGGTGCCGTCATCGGGTTCTTCGAACAGCACCGTGCCGTGCTGGTCGAGCACGCGCGACGCCTGGCCGCCTTCATGGATGATGGCGCGGAATGCGTCGGTGAGGCCGGCCTCGGCGAGCGCGAGCTGTCCGCTGTCTGCGTGGATATCGAGTTGCCCGCCTTGCGTGCGCGCCTCTGCCGAGGGCTCCGCCTCATAGATCGTCGCTGCTATGCCATGGACGTAGAGGACGCGGGCGAGGGTGAGGCCCCCCAGGCCCGCACCGATGATGGTGACCGGTGACATTGTCATCTTTCTCTTGAAAATGAGTTGGAACACTGTTCCATTCATTTTATTTGGAACGCCGTTCCATAAATGTCAAGATGATGCCCATGGCAAAAACGACTCAACGGACCGAACGGCGCACGGACGCGCTTTCCAAAGAGCGGATCATCGCGGCCGCGATCGGCATCCTCGATGATGGCGGCGAGGAGGCCCTGACCTTCCGGGCGCTCTCGGCACGCCTGGCAACCGGGGCAGGCGCGATCTACTGGCACGTCGCCGACAAGAACGAGCTGCTCGCGGCGGCGACCGACGATGTCATCACTGGAGCCATGACCGGTGTGGCCAGCGGTGAGGAGCCGCGGCAGGCGATCCGGACCATTGCTCTGGGCTTGTTCGACGTGATTGAAGCGCACCCCTGGTCGGGCGCGCAGCTTTCACGCGTGCCCTGGCAAGCCTGCGTGGGGGAGATCTTTGAAAGCATCGGCAGCCAGGTCGATGCGCTCGGCGTAGCCGAACAGGCGCAGCTCGATGTCGCTTCCGCTCTGGTGCACTACATACTGGGCTACGCGGGGCAGAACGCGGCGAATGCGAAGAATGCCCAGCTTCTGCCGCCGGACACGGACCGCACGGCGTTCCTGGCGACGATCGTCGTCCGATGGACGCAACGCGATCCTGCCGGGTTTCCGTTCCTGCAGCGGATGGCGACCCAGTTTGCCGAGCATGACGACCGCCAGCAATTCCTGGCCGGCATCGACCTCATCCTGGCCGGCATCGGACTATCCGATAGGAATTAGGCGAACTTCACCAGCATCAGGCTGAATCCGCCGATGAACAGGAAGGCGCAGAAGGCCAGCGCCAGCGGACGCAGGCCGCGCGAGCGCAGTTGCGAGATGTCGGCCTGCAGGCCCATGGCGGCGAGCCCCATGGTCAGCATGATGGTGGTGGCGAGCGCCACCGACGACTTCATTTCGGCGGGCACGGTGACCAGGCTGTTCAGCGCCACGACGGCGACGAAGGCGGCGACGAACCATGGCATGGGCGGGCGCGCCCCGGATTGATCGCCTGACTGGTCGCTGCTCGTCTTGCGGCGCGCCATCAGGCCGAGCGCGATGACCATCGGCGCCAGCATGGCAACGCGCGTCAGCTTGGCCACGGTGGCGATCTCGCCGGACTGGGTGCCGTTCTGGAAGCCGGCGCCGATGACCTGCGCCACCTCGTGGATGGACGCGCCGGCCCACAGGCCGAAAGCGTGCTGGTCGAGGCCGAGCAGCGGCGCCAAAAGCGGGAAGCCGAGCATGGCGACGGTGCCGAACAGCGTGATCGAGGCGACGGCGTAGGTCACGTCCTCGTCGCGCGCATCGGTGACGATGTTGGTGGCGACGATGGCCGAGGCGCCGCAGATCGAGGTGCCGGCGGCGATCAGTTGCGCCAGCTTCCGGTCGACGCCGATCAGCCGGCCGAGCGTGACGGTGAAGAGGAAGGTGGCGCCAAGCGTGGCCGCCACGATGCCGACGCCGCCGGCGCCGATCGAGACGACCTGGCCGAGCGTCAGCTGGAAGCCGAGCAGCACGATGGCGAAGCGCAGCAGGCGCTTTTGCGAGAAGGCGATGCCGGCCCTGGCGTGGGCAGGCGTGCCGAGCACGTTGGAATAGACCATGCCGGCGACGACGGCCAGGATCATAGGGCTGAACAGGGCAAAGCCGGAGACATTGTGCGCCGAGAAGGCAACCGCCGTGATCATCGCCACCAGCACGATGCCGGGGATGACGCCGTTCCACATCGAATCGAGGCGCTTGCGGCCGGCGGTCAGCTCGGCCGGTATCAGGCTTTTCGGAATATCGTTCGTGATGTGGGTGAAGGACGACAATGCAATTCTCCAGACGGGTATGCCGGGGGAATGCCATTTCATAATCGATCTTTCCAACGAATTGTTGTGGTTAGAATGATCGATTTTTACGAACGGTCGTAGTGAAGGACCAGTCCGGCTACAACAATTCCTGCCACCGACGCGCGCCATGAACTACGCGCACGATCTCGGCACCGTCGTCGATCTGGCGATAGAGAATCAGGTAGTTTCCCGCAGGGAATGTGCGCAAGCCCGCTCGCACGTCCGGCCGGGCAACACCCATTCCCGGCATGTCGGCGATGCGCTGGCAATGGGCATGGATTTCGTCATACCAGCGCAGTGCCGCCGAGGGACTATCCTCGGCGATATAGAGCGCGATGGCTTCGATATCCGCTTCGGCTTCCGGCCGTAGGCGCAGTGTCATCGCGACGTGCGCTCGGCGATCCTGGCATCGAGCTTGCTTTTGATCCGAGCGAAGGCTTCGCCACCGTCGACGGCGTTACCGCTTGCCATGCCTTCATCCCAAAGTCGGCCCAATTCGTCGACAGCCTGATCACGCTGCATCCGGCGAAATTTCCATTCGCGCAGCGCCTCACGCATGACTTCGCTCGCCGAGGCGTATTCGCCCGCCGCAACGACCTCCCGCATCATGCTTGCCATTTCAGGGGTGAGGGCAACGCTCACTTTCTCGACATTGGCCATCTGTGTCTTCTCCTGCGACACAAGGTAGGCAAGTTTACCACCAGCTGCAAGGAGGAGACATTCATCGCACCCGAAATCAAATCTGCGCTTCGATCGCCGCCTTGTCGATGACCGACCAGACGTTCCTGATCCGGTCGTCGAGAAACTCATAAAACACATTCTCGCTGAAGGAGACCTTTTTGCCGTTGATGGGCAAGCCGAAAAAGGTCCCCTTCGGCGTGCAGTGGAACTGGATGCGGCTGGCGATGAAGGGCGGCTCGGCGATCAGCAGTTGCACATCGAAATAGAGATCCGGAATTTCGCGGAAATCCCGCTCCAGCATTTCGCGGTAGCCCGACAGGCCGACCCGGTCGCCATTATAGTGCACCTCGTCATGGACGAAGCGATGCAGCCTTTGCCAATCCTGATTGTTGAGGCAGTCGATATAGCCTCGGTAGAGGTCGGTTTGGGTCACGGCATCGGCTCCGGGTTCGTCAGATCCGGCAGGAAGATAGAACGACCGTGGGGACAGTCCAGATGGAGCGGGACTATTCCCTGTACCGCAGCGCATCGACCAGCAGCGAGAAGGCCGGCGTCGCCTGGCGGCGGCTGGGGTAATAAAGGTGGTAGCCGGGGAAGGGCGGGCACCAGTCGGCCAGCGCCCGCACCAGCCGGCCGTCGGCCAATTGCGCCTTCACCTGGTCCTCCGGCAGATAGGCAAGGCCGAGGCCCGCCAGCACGGCATTCATGCGCAGCCCCGCCGTGTTGAAGATCAACTGGCCCTCGACGCGGACTTTCAGCTCGCGCCCGGCCTTTTCGAATTCCCAGGCATAGAGCCCGCCATAGGTCGGCAGGCGCAAATTGATGCAATTGTGGGTGGTCAGGTCCTGCGGCGTGCGCGGCTTGGGCCGCCGGGCGAAATAGGCCGGCGAGCCAACCACGGCCATGCGCATGTCGGGGCCGATGCGAACCGCGATCATGTCGTGCGCCACCTGTTCGCCAAGGCGCACGCCGGCATCATAGCGCTCGGCGACGATGTCGGTCAGGCCGTAGTCGACGATGATCTCGATCCTTATGTCGGGATAGTCGGGCAAAAGCCTTGATATCGCCGGCCACAGCACTGCGTCGGCCGCGTGCTCGCCGGCGGTGATGCGGATGGTGCCGGCCGGCTTCTCGCGCAGGGCGCTCAAGGCAGCAAGTTCGGCCTCGATCTCGTCAAGCCTCGGGCCGACGGAGCGCACCAGGCGCTCGCCGGCCTCGGTGGGCGACACGCTGCGCGTGGTGCGGGTGAGCAACCGCACGCCCAGCCGCTCCTCCAGCGCGCGCACCGTGTGGCTGAGCGCCGATTGCGATACGCCAAGCTGTGCCGCCGCCCTGGTGAAGCTTTTTTCGCGCGCAACCGCAAGGAAGGCGGTGAGCTCGTTGAGATTGTCTCGCGGCATTGATGAGCCTGCCTCATAAGTACATGCCGGATATAGCACCTAATCCAGGCCAATCGCAGCCGCTAAATAAGCGCCATCACAATCTGCTGCCCGAGATCGGCGACCTTGAAGGCCGCCGGCAGCGTCCTGTCCGGTGTCGAAAAGGGAAAAACCATGGATATCAAGCGAAGCGGCTCGCAAGCCTCCGGCAAGGGCCCGGGCGATTGGTTCACCGGCACGGTGCGCATCGATCCGCTGTTCGCGGCCATCGCGCCGGCCCGCGCGGCCGGCAACGCCGTTACCTTCGAGCCCGGCGCGCGCACCGCGTGGCACACCCATCCGCTCGGGCAGTTGCTGATCGTCACCGCCGGCTGCGGCCGCGTGCAGCGCGAAGGCGGGCCGATCGAGGAGATCCGGCCCGGCGACGTGGTTCGCTTCGAGCCGGGTGAAAAGCACTGGCACGGCGCGGCGCCCACCACCGCCATGACCCATATCGCCATCCAGGAGGCGCTCGACGGCAAGGCCGTCGACTGGATGGAGCACGTCAGCGACGCGCAGTACCAGGCCTGAACAAAGGAGCAAGACAATGCAAAAGCGCACACTTGGAACAAGCGGCCTGGAAGTCTCGGCCATCGGGCTCGGCTGCATGGGCATCAGCCAATCCTACGGGGCACCGATGGCGACGCCGGATGCCGTCCGCCTGATCCGTTCCGCGTTCGAGCGTGGCATCACCTTCTTCGACACCGCGGAGGTCTACGGACCTTTCACGAATGAGGAGGTCGTCGGCGAGGCGCTGCAGCCGATCCGCGACCAGGTGGTGATCGCCACCAAATTCGGCATCGACATCGCCGGCACGGCCGGACATCAAGGCATGGACAGCCGGCCGCGGCATATTCGCGACGTCGTCGAGGCCTCGCTCAAGCGGCTGAGGACAGATCGCATCGATCTCCTCTACCAGCACCGCGTCGATCCGGTCGTGCCGATCGAGGATGTAGCGGGCACGGTCAAGGACCTGATCAGCCAAGGCAAGGTCAAGCATTTCGGCCTCTCCGAGGCGGGCGTGCGCACCATCCGGCGCGCCCATGCGGTGCAGCCGGTCGCGGCCCTGCAAAGCGAGTACTCGCTGTGGTGGCGTGAGCCCGAGGAGGCGATCCTGCCCGTGCTCGAGGAACTGGGCATCGGCTTCGTGCCCTTCAGCCCGCTGGGCAAGGGTTTCCTCACCGGCGCCATCAACGCCAACACGACGTTCGACAGCAGCGACTTCCGCAACACCGTTCCGCGCTTCGCGGAGGAGGCCCGCAAGGCCAACCAGGCGCTGGTCGACGCGATCGTCGCGATCGCGGCGAAGAAGAAGGTGACCCCGGCACAGGTCGCGCTCGCCTGGCTGCTGGCGCAAAAGCCATGGATCGTTCCGATCCCCGGCACGACGAAGCTCAATCGCCTCGAGGAGAACATCGGATCGTGCGACGTTACGCTGACGGCGGACGATCTTGCCGACATCGATAACGCGGTTTCGGCGATCGCCGTGCAGGGCGAGCGCTATTCGCCGCAACAGGCGGCCAGGATCGATCGCTGACGCGTATCAGAAAGGAAAATCATCATGACTGAGAACATCAAGGGCAAGGTCGTCGTCATCACCGGCGCCAGCAGCGGGCTGGGCGAGGCCGCTGCGCGGCTTTTGGCGAAAGAGGGTGCGAAGCTGGTGCTGGGCGCGCGCCGCCTCGACCGGCTTGAGGCACTGGCCGGCGAGTTGTCGCTCGGCAAGGACGCGATCCTGCAGACCGACGTGACCGATGTCGGCCAGGTCCGGCGGCTCGTCGACCATGCGGTGAAGATTCACGGCCGCGTCGACGTCATCATCAACAATGCCGGCCTGATGCCGCACTCGCCGCTGGAGCGCGGCAAGGTCGAGGACTGGGACCGGATGATCGACGTCAACATCAAGGGCGTGCTCTACGGCATAGCCGCCGCCTTGCCGCATATGAAGGCGCAGAAGAGCGGCCATATCATCAACGTGTCTTCGGTGGCCGGCCACAAGGTCGGGCCGGGCGGCGCGGTCTATGCCGCCACCAAGCACGCGGTGCGCATCATCTCCGAAGGGCTGCGGCAGGAGGTAAAACCCTACAACATCCGCACCACCATCATCTCGCCCGGTGCCGTGGCGACGGAGCTGCCCGACAGTGTGACCGAGGCGGATGTCGCGGCGGGCGTGCGCGCGCTCTACGACCGGGTGGCCATCCCCGCCGATTCCTTCGCCAGGACGGTGGTGTTCGCCATGAGCCAGCCCGACGAGGTGGATATCAACGAGATCCTGTTTCGGCCGACAGCGCAGGAGTATTAGGGCGCGGCAGGGACGTTTGACGCTCGCTCGCATTGAAGCGCCGCACGCCTTTGGTGATTGGCGCAAACGTCCAACACTTCGTCATCCACGGGTCTTCGCGACGCCGCTGCGCGGCTGCTCCGCCCGTGGATGACGAAGTCGGGGGCTTGGGCCAATCCCCAAACCTTGACGCGCCGCGCTTCCTGCGCCAGCTTGGCGCCATGTTCGCCCTCGCGCCCACCAACACCAACCGACGCCGCCGCCCATCGCGGAGCGGCAAGCTGATTGCGCGACGACGAAGGCCGGCAGGATAGGTTCGTTCGTTTCCAGCCCCGCCCGCGACAACGCCGGCGGGGTTTTTCATGTCTGGAGCCTTGTGATGACAAATAATTCCATCCGGTTTCGGCCGGCCGGGCCCGCTGACGCCGCCGCGATCCGGGACATCGTGCGATCGGCCTATGCCAAATGGGTGCCGGTGATCGGCCGCGAGCCGCTGCCCATGCGCGCCGACTATGACAAAGCCGTTGCCAAGCATCCGTTCGATCTTGCAATCGCGGACGGCCGCGTCGTCGGCATGATCGAAACCGTGCTGGCCGACGATCACCTGTGGATCGAGAATGTGTGCGTCGCGCCGGAGGCGCAGGGCAGGGGCATCGGCCGGCTGTTGCTGGAGCGGGCCGAACAGAAGGCGCTCGAAGCCGGTCGCCCGGAGCTGCGCCTGCTGACCAATGGTGCTTTCGCCGACAATGTGTCGTTGTACAAATGGCACGGCTATGTGATCGACCGGGAGGAGCCGTTCATGGGCGGCATGACGGTCTATATGAGCAAGAGGCTCGCGGGCTGATATGAGGGAGATTGGCAGCTTTGGCGCTGGCTTTCCTCCCGCGACGTTGGAGATTGGCGAAGGCCGCGGTTGTAGCCAATCTCCCCCCAAGTGGGGGAGATGTCCGGCAGGACAGAGGGGCGCGCGAAGGAACTCGACTGTGGTTTCTTGGCGTTTGGGATAAGTGCCACAGTCCGAAGTCCGACGACGGCATGCTGCACTCTGGCTCAATCACTGGCGTGCTGGCTCAACCACTTCGGGGGTTGCGTTTGACAGCGGCGTTTGTGCATCGTTATCTCTAGCTGGATATCACGGCCGGAACGGCCTACGGCACCCCCAAGGAGAAAACCATGTCACACAATCTGCAGTTCTATATCGATGGCGCGTGGGTCGATCCTGTTGTGCCCAACACGCTCGATGTCATCGATCCCTCGAACGAGGATGCTTTCGCGCAGATCTCGCTCGGCTCCAAGGCCGATGTCGACAAGGCGGTGGCCGCCGCCAAGCGCGCCTTCAATACATTCGGCTTCACCTCGGTCGAAGAGCGGCTCGACATCCTGAACCGCGTCATCGAGGTCTACAAGAAGCGCTCCAAGGACCTGGCGCTCGCCGTATCGCGCGAGATGGGCGCGCCGCGCCAGATGGCGCTTGACAGCCAGGTCGGCATTGGCCTTGCACATCTGCAGAAGATGGCCGAGACGCTGAAGACCTTCCAGTTTCGCCACGTCAAGGGCAGCGCGCTGATCGTCAAGGAGCCGATCGGCGTCGTCGGCCTGATCACGCCGTGGAACTGGCCGCTGAACCAGATCACCTGCAAGGTCGGCCCCGCGCTCGCCGCAGGCTGCACCATGGTGCTGAAGCCTTCCGAAATCGCGCCGCTCGACGCCATCATCTTCGCCGAGATCATCGACGAGGCGGGCGTGCCGAAGGGCGTGTTCAACCTCGTCAACGGCGATGGCCCGGGCGTTGGCCAGGCGCTGTCCAGCCACCCCGACGTGGACATGATGTCGTTCACCGGTTCGACCCGGGCCGGCATATTGGTGGCCAAGGCCGCCGCCGACACGGTCAAGCGCGTGCACCAGGAGCTTGGCGGCAAGTCGGCCAACATCCTGTTCCCGGATGTCGACCTCGCCAGCGCGGTCACCAAGGGCGTCGCCGGCTGCTTCGGCAACTCAGGCCAGTCCTGCAACGCGCCGACCCGCATGTTCGTGCCGCGCGACCGTCATGACGAGGCTGCCGGTTATGCCAAGGCAGCGGCGGAAAAGTTCACCGTTGGCCCGGCCGACGGAGCCAACACCAAGCTTGGCCCTGTCGTCAGCCAGGTCCAGTTCGACAAGATCCAGGACCTGATCCAGAGCGGCATCGACGAGGGTGCGACGCTGGTCGCCGGCGGCCCCGGCCGCCCGGCCGAACTGAACCGCGGCTACTATATCAGGCCGACGGTGTTCGCCGACGTCACCCACGACATGCGCATCGCGCGCGAAGAAATCTTCGGGCCGGTGCTGGCGATCCTGCCCTATGACACGGTCGAACAGGCGGTCGAGCAGGCCAACGACACCGTCTACGGCCTCGCCTCCTATATCCAGGCCAAGGACATCCAGAAGGCCCGCGACGTGGCGGCGCGCATGCGCTCCGGCAATGTCTACATCAATTACCCGACCTGGGACGCCGGCTTGCCCTTCGGCGGCTACAAGCAGTCGGGCAATGGCCGCGAATACGCCGAATACGGGCTCGAGGATTTCCTCGAGATCAAGGGCATCGCGGGGTATGAGGCGGCTGAATAATGCCGATACAGCGCGCCGCTCGTGCGGCGCGCTGACCTTGCTACATGGGTGCGGTGGAGCTGATTGCCGAAGTCGGCGCTGTCAATTTAGGTTCTCTTCACGTGTTCGAAGCGAAGCGATCGCGTGGCGCTTGTCTCTCTTCATTCTTGCCAATTGGCAAACGCATGCTATATCTCTGCCAATAGCAGGGTGAGCAACATGCAGCTTCAGTCGATCGTCATAACGCCGGCCACGGTCGGCAGCGCCATCTCGGATGAGGAAGCGGGCGCCTTGGCGCGCACCACGGTCAATTTGTTCAAGGCGTGGGGCCTTACCGACCTCGAGGCCTGCATCCTGCTCGGCGGCATGTCGGCGCGGACCTGGGCTCGCTGGAAGGAGGGCGGCATCGGTCGGATCGACCGCGACCTGCGCACCCGCATGGCGCATCTGATGGGCATCCACAAAGGCCTGCGCTATCTCTTCACCGAGCCGGCGCGCGGCTATGCCTGGATCCGCAAGCCCAATGCCACTTTCGGCGGCCAGTCGGCGCTCGACCTGATGCTGCGCGGCGAAATCTCCGACCTTGCCGCCATGCGCGAATGGCTCGATGCGGAGCGTGGTGCATGGTGAGTGGGGTCGCGGTCCGGCGCCGCGTCCACTGGCCCCAGACTTTTCGCATCATCCGCTCCATCCATCCGCCGATCGACCTGTTCGAGGACATTGCCGATCCGCGCGACTGGGAGGCGCTGGCCTCGGTGGAGGAGAAGACCAATCCGCGTATCAGGCTGGAGATCGGCGACCTCGGCAAGGTGGCGGCGGCGAGGCGAGTGTCCGGCCCCGGCGCCAGCTTCGTCATGGCGCCCTTCGTGCATTGTTCGACACTGCGGCCCGGGCGCTTCTCGGATGGCAGCTACGGCCTCTATTATGCCGGCGACAGCGAGGATGTGGCGCTGGCCGAAACCATCCACCATCACCAGAATTTCATGCGCGCCACCAAGGAGGATCCGGGCTGGACGGCTGACTTTCGCGTGCTGATCGGCAGCGTCGACCGCGACCTCGATGACGTCAACGCCGTGCCCGGCGTGCTCGACCCGAACGACTACACCGCCTCGCAGGCGGAGGGGCAGGCGCTGCGGGCGCAAGGCAGCGACGGGCTTCTCTGGAACAGCGTGCGCATGCCCGGGGGCCAATGCATCGGCATCTTCTGGCCTGACGTCATCCCTGTCCCGGTGCAGGGCCGGCATTACAGCTACCACTGGGACGGTGCGCGCGTCGACTTCGTGCGCCAGCACGATACGGGCAAGGTGCTGGCGGTCACCTGACGGGATGGCGGCGCGTTCGCCGCGGAGGCCGGCGCCCGGCGGCGCCATTTCCGGTTTCGTGCCCTGGCCGGAGATCAACATGCTGTGATTGCCGCAAATAATGGCATGGATTTCCTGCCATATCGCCTCCGCCCGATCTATATATCGGTTGAGATCGATGCGAGGTGAAGATGGACCGCGACATCATATTGAAGGCGCTGGCGCATCCGGTTCGACGCGATGTCCTGGCGTGGCTGAAGGAGCCTGAGAAGCACTTCACCGCGCAGGAGCATCCGCTCGAAATGGGCGTCTGCGCCAGCCAGTTCGAACGTTGCGGCCTGGCGCAGTCCACCGTGTCGGCGCATCTGGCGACGCTTGCGTCGGCCGGCCTCGTTACCACGCGGCGGGTCGGCCAATGGGTGTTCTACAAGCGCAACGAAGAAACCATCGCCGCCTTTCAGGCCGCCTTGTCCGATCTCTGACGATCCTCCCCGCTTCCTCCCCCCGAATGCATGAAAGGCATTTCTCATGGCTACCCTTTTTGATCCCCTGCGGGTCGGCGACCTGGCGCTGGCGAACCGCATCGTCATGGCGCCGCTGACGCGCAATCGCTCGCCCAATGCGGTGCCCGGCGACCTGTCGGTGACCTATTACAGCCAGCGCGCCACGGCCGGGCTGATCGTGACGGAGGCCACCGCCATCAGCCATCAGGGCCAGGGCTACGCCAACGTGCCCGGCCTCTATGGCGCGGATCAGCTTGCCGGCTGGAAGCGCGTCACCGACGCCGTTCACAGGGGCGGCGGCAAGATCGTGGTCCAGCTCTGGCATGTCGGACGCATCTCGCACACCGCGTTGCAGCCCGGCGGCGGCAAGCCGGTGGCGCCGTCAGCGATCAGGGCAAACTCCAAGACTTTCCTGGTCAAGCCCGATGGCGTCGGCGAGTTCGTCGAGACGTCCGAGCCGCGCGCGCTCGATGCGGCCGAACTCCCCGGCATCGTCGATGATTTTCGCCGCGCCGCCAAGGCGGCGATCGAGGTGGCGGGTTTCGACGGCGTCGAGATCCATGGCGCCAATGGCTATCTCATCGACCAGTTCCTGCGCTCGGGCACCAACCATCGCACCGATGACTATGGCGGCTCCATCGAGAACCGGACGCGCTTCCTGTTCGAGGTGGTCGACGCGGTGACGGGCGCTGTCGGTGCCGGCAGGACCGGGATCAGGCTGTCGCCGGTGACGCCCGCCAACGACACTTCGGATGCCGATCCGCAGCCGCTTTTCAACCACGCGGTGGCAGGCCTGGGCGGCCGCGGCCTGGCCTATGTCCATATCGTCGAAGGCGCGACCGGCGGCGCTCGCGATTTCAGCCAGGGCGACAAGCCGTTCGACTACGCAGAACTCAAGGCCAGCTATCGCAAGGCCGGCGGCACGGGCGCCTGGCTGGTGAACAATGGCTACGACAAGGAACTGGCCGAAAAGGCTGTCGCCGACGGCTATGCCGACCTTGTCGCGTTCGGCAAGCTGTTCATCGCCAATCCCGACCTCGTCAGCCGGCTGAAGCGCAATGCCGACCTGAACACCCCGGACAAGGCGACGTTCTATGGCGGTGATGCCAAGGGCTATACGGACTATCCGACGGCGGCCTGAGCCGTCGCCTGTCCACAACAGAAGAGCAGCCCGCTCCCCATGGGGGCGGGCAATCGCATATGAGACTTCCCGAAGGTTTGCCCGGCACGTACCCCCACCCCTAACCCCTCCCCCACAAGGGGGAGGGAGACTCGCGCCGGCGCTGAACTCGGCAAACTGTAGAAGTTTCGACGCCAAAGCGTAGCGCGCGGCAGCGTTCCCTCCCCCTTGTGGGGAGGGTTAGGGCGGGGGTCCTCTTCGTGAAAACTCATATGCAATTGCCCTGCCATGGGGGCCGGCTGCCTCGTTGATCCGCGACCGGATTGAATAGTCGGCCGGGACGACGTACAGACGCGATGCAAGGCAACGCTATTTTCGGATTGATATAACGTCTGCCGGTTCGAGGGCAGAGGTTCGCGAGATGGCGCCAGCAAGAAAACCCGTGGTGATGATCTATGCGGCCGGCAGCCTGCGTCATGTGCTGCCATCACTGGTCTCGGCTTACCAGGCGATGACTGGCGTGACGGCCGAGACGCGGCTTGGCCCGGCCGGCCTGCTGCGCGAGCGTATCGAGACGGGGGAGCGGCCCGATATCTTTCTCTCGGCAAGCTTTGCCCATCCGGCTCGTCTCGCCGAACTGAAGCTGGCGCGGCCGGCGGTGGTCTTTGCCCGCAACACGATGGCCGCCGCCGTGCGCCGCGATGCCGGCATCACCACCCAGAATCTTGTCGACCGGCTGCTCGATCCGGCGATCGGCATCGCCACCTCGACGCCGCTGAAAGATCCTTCCGGCGACTATGCCTGGGCGATCTTCCGCCGCATCGACCAGGCGCGGCCCGGCGGCTTCGCGCTGCTCGACGCCAAGGCGCAGAAGCTCGTTGGCGGCTCTGAAACGGCGAATATTCCCGGGCGCTACGACCCGATCGCGGCAGCACTCGCCGCCGGCACCGCCCATGTCTTCCTCGGCTATCGCACCGGCCTGAAAGGGTTGGCGCAGGAGACCGGGGGCGTCGATATCGTCGAAATCCCGGCGGCGGTGACTGTCGTGCCGGAATATGGGCTGGCAACGCTGGAAGGATGCTCGCCGGCCGGACAGGCATTGGCGCTGTTCATTCTCTCGTCGGTCGGGCAAGGGATCTTGCGGGATTTCGGGTTTCTGCCGGTGGCTCTGCCGCAGGGGCTGTGACGCGGCCTCTCTTCCTTCTCCCCTTGTGGGAGAAGGTGGCCTCGCGAAGCGAGGTCGGATGAGGGGTGCTCCAGGGAACACCAACGCCTCACTCCGCTGGAACACCCCTCAACCGTCTCGGCGCTGCGCGCCGATCCACCTTCTCCCACAAGGGGAGAAGGGAAGGCGCGCGATCGCCAGCCGAGATGAGCTTGCCGCGCTCAGCACCACGCTATATGCATGCGAACACATCGAATGCCCATCGAGAGGTCCCCCATGACTCTGCGCCTTGCCCGCGTGCTGGCCCTTGCCCTGATGTCGTCGCTGCTGGCGCTGGCGCCTGCGATGGCCCGCACCATAACCGACCAGCTCAACCGCACGGTGACCGTGCCGGACAAGGTCGAGCGCATCGTCGTGCTGCAGCACCAGACGCTCGACATCCTGGTCGAGCTTGGCGCCGCCGACAAAATCGTCGGCGTGCTGCGCACCTGGCCGAAGCTCATTCCCGGGCTCGACAAATACGCACCGCAGCTCACCGGCCTGCCGATGCCCGGCGATCTCTCGACGGCCAATGTCGAGGAAGTGCTGAAGCTGAAGCCCGATGTCGTCTTTGTCACCAATTATGCGCCGCCGGCGATGATCGAGCAGTTGTCGCAGGCCGGGCTGCCGGTGGTGGCGATCTCGCTGTCGAAAGGCGAAGGCGTCGAGGCGCCGAAACTCAATCCGACATTCGCCGATGACGATTTCGCCTATGCGGAAGGCCTGAAGATCGGCGTTCAATTGATCGGTGACATCGTCGGCAAGCGCGAGCGGGCCGATCAGCTGCTCGACTATGCCTTTGCCCAGCGCAAGCAGGTGGAAGACCGCGTCGCGTCGATCCCGGATGCCGAGCGGGTGAAGCTCTACATGGCCAACCCGGACATGAACACCTACGGCTCGGGCAAATACACCGGCGTCATCATGAAGCGCTCCGGCGGCGTCAATGTCGCTTCCGGCGTGCGCGGCGCCACCAAGGTGTCGATGGAGGATGTGCTGGCCTGGAATCCGCAAGTGATCTTCGTGCAGGATCGCTACGCGCCGGTGGCCGACGAGATCAGCACAGGCGCTGCCTGGCAGCATGTCGACGCCGTCGAGAACAAACGCATCTACATCACGCCCGAATACGTGAAGCCCTGGGGCTATCCGCTGCCCGAAGCACTGGCGCTCGGCGAACTGTGGATGGCGAAGAAGCTTTATCCCGAGCGCTTCGCCGACATCGACATGCAGGAGCAGGCTGACGCGTATTATCAGCAGTTTTATGGGCAGAAGTATTCCGGGCCGAATTGAGTTGCCGCCGAGGCCAATCGTGAGCGTCGCGCCGCCCCTCATTGCCTTGCCGGGCATTTCTGCCCGTAAACGGGGAGAAAGAAGCTGTGTCCGCGCCGCCGCCTTTTTAACAACATTGGCGATTGGCGAGATCGCTGGCGGGAGCGTCTTTGTCCCCGTCACCATACGGGGAGAAATGCCCGGCAAGGCAATGAGGGGCAGCGCAAACGATACACAAGGGATGCACGCCCGTAGTACCAGCGGCAGGAGGTGCTAATCCGTGCCCGAACCCCGCAAGCCCGCCCGCGGCCTCGCAGCCATCCTGCTCATCGCGCTGCCCGTCCTGCTCTTCCTCCTCTCCTTCCTGCTCGGCCGCTACCCCGTCGAACCCGTCACCGTCATCAAGGTCATATCAGCGCAATTCCTGCCGATCGCGCAGGACTGGCCGCCGGTGGTCGGTTCCGTGGTGCTCGATGTCCGGCTGCCGCGCGTGCTGGCCGCCATGGTCGTCGGCGGCGGGCTGGCGATTGCCGGCGCCTGTTATCAGGGCGTGTTCCGCAACCCGCTGGTGTCGCCTTTCACGCTTGGCGTTTCGGCCGGCGCCGGCTTTGGCGCGGCGGTGGCGATCCTGCTTTTCGGCGAGCGCTATGCGACGCAGGCCTGCGCCTTCGCCTTCGGTCTGCTGGCGGTGGCGATGTGCTTTGCCATGAACCGCTTCTTCCGGCTGAACTCGACCATCGCGCTGGTGCTGGGCGGCGTCATTGTCGGCTCGCTGTTCACGGCACTTCTGTCGCTGCTCAAATATGTCGCCGACCCCAACTCCAAACTGCCGGTCATCGAATTCTGGCTGCTCGGCTCGCTGTCTTCCGTGTCGACATCAGATCTCGTGCCGGTGCTGGTCGTGACCATTCCCTGCGTGCTCGGCCTGCTCGCCTTGCGCTGGCGGCTGAACCTGCTGGCAATGGGCGACGAACAGGCCCGCATCATGGGCGTCGAGGTCAACAGGCTGCGGCTGGTGATGATCCTGCTGTCGACGCTGATCGCGGCGTCCGCCGTGTCGATCAGCGGCATCATCGGCTGGGTCGGGCTGGTCATTCCGCATTTCGCCCGCATCCTGGTCGGGCCGGATTTCCGCCGCCTGCTGCCGGCGACCCTGTCGCTAGGCGCCTGCTATCTGCTCATCATCGACGATATCGCCCGCACGGTGACGGCGGCCGAGGTGCCGCTCGGCATCCTCACCGCGCTGATCGGCGCGCCGGTGTTCATGCTGCTGCTCGGGCGCGGCAGGTTGGGCTGGGCATGATGGGCCAGCCATGATGAGCTTGCCATGATCCTGGCCGCCGACGCTCTCGGCTTCTCCTATCCCGGCCGCGTCAGTCCGGTATTTTCCGGCATCGGCCTCGATATCGCGGCGGGCGAGGTGGTCTGCGTGCTCGGCCCCAATGGCGTCGGCAAGTCGACGCTGCTGCGCTGCCTGGCTGGGTTGTCCGCACCGAGCACCGGCTCGGTGCTACTCGAAGGCCAGCCAATCGCATCGCTGTCGCGCGCGGCCATTGCGCGGCTGTTGGCGCTGGTGCCGCAAAGTTATGAGACGGTGTTCGCCTTCTCTGTGCGCACCGTGGTCGAGATGGGACGGGCGCCGCATCTTAGCCTGTTCGACGCGCCGGGCGACGAGGCTGCCCGAATGACAAGCGAAGCGCTGACGACGCTCGGCATTGCCCATCTCATCGACGCCGCCTACAGCGAGATCAGCGGCGGCGAGCGCCAGCTGGTGCAGATCGCCCGCGTGCTGGTGCAGGCGCCGAAGCTGATGATCCTCGACGAGCCGACCGCGCATCTCGACTTCGCCAACCAGGCGCGCTTCCTGGCGTTGATACGCCGGCTGGCGGCCAGTGGCCTTGCCGTCATCTTCACCACTCACGCGCCCGACCACGCCTACGCCCTGGCCGATCGCACGCTGGTGATGTCGCCCAGGCATCCGCCGGTGCTCGGTCCGACAGGGGAGATCCTCACCGAGTCGGTTTTGTCAGGCGCGTATGGCGTGCCGATCCGGCTGATCCGCGCGGGCGGCCACGTCGCCTGCGTGGCCGAGGTGGAGCCGGGTTGAGCGGATTTCTTTGGGCGGTGACTTGCGGCGATCAAGAATTTGCCTGATCAAGTCGGCATCGTGCCCTGTCGCATTTGGCCAAGGAAGCGCGGTTGACCCTTGTGACGAGGAAGGGAGCAATGGCGGACAACCTCGTTGGCGACTGGAAAGTCCGCCGCACCATGATCGATTTCCTGGCCGGCGCGACCTATTGCTTCGCCGGCGACGCCGTGGTCACGGAAGATGCCTTCACCGAGCATGGAACCATGCGGATCGGCTCCCAAGAAATGCCGGCAAGCCGGCGTTACCGGCTCGAGCCGGGCGAGCGCTCGGTGCGCATCCTTCATGCCGATGGCCGCGACTTCATCGAGCTTGGGCCGGAGGCGGCGCAGACCGTCCGCCATCTCTGCGGCGCCGATCTCTATGTCGGGCGATTCTTCTTTCGCGGGCGGGACGAATGGGTGGAGGTCTGGCGGGTCAAAGGGCCTCGCAAGAATTACGCGAGCCTCGGGCGGTTCCTTCGCATCGACACCACCGGTCCATAGTCCTCAGGCCAGCGCCGCCGCCAGCAGTTTCGCCTGCGGCGTCAGTTCGTCGAAGCCGCGGGCGCAGAGATTGAGCTGGCGCGTCGCCCAGTCGTCGGTCAGCCGCAGGCTGCGTAGCCGGCGGGCCGAACGGCGCGCGGCGCTTTCGGGCACGATGGCGATGCCGGCGCCTTGCGCGACGAGCCGGCAGACATTGTCGAGGCCGGGCACGCGGATGCGGATGTGCAGGTGGCCGCCAAGACGGGCGGCCTGGCGGGTGATGTGCTCCTGCAGCGCGTGGCCGAGGCCGAGGCCGACAAAGGATTCGCCCAGGATGTCGGCGAGGTTGACGGCATGCAAGCCGGAGAGCCCCGGCCAGTCGCGCGCGACGATCACCACCAGCCGGTCGATGAAGAACGGTTTCTGCTCGAGATGCGAAAGCCCGGCCCATGTCGCGGCGATGCCGAGATCGGCCGCACCGCTGGCCACCGCCTCGACGATCTCATGGCTGGAGCGTTCATCGAGATCGACGTCGATGCCGGGATGCGCCACCAGGAAGGCCGGCAGGATATCGCGCAGCAGCTCGGCCGTGGCGGCGGTGTTGGCCATCAGCCGCACGCGTGCGCGCAGGCCGCCGGCATAGGCGCCGAGGTCGCCGGCCATCGCCTCGATCTGGTTCTGCACGGCGCGCGCATGATGCAGCAGCGCGTGGCCGGCGGCGGTCGGCACCACGCCGCGGCGGCGGCGCTCCAGCAGCGGCGCGCCGAGCCGCTCCTCCATGCCCTTGATGCGGGCACTGGCCGAGGCCAGCGCCAGCCCGGCGAGTTCGGCCCCATGGGTGATGCTGCCGCGCTCGGCAACCAGCAGGAACAGCCGGAGATCGGTGAGGTCGAAGCGCATCTTCTTGTTCCCTGCAAAACAGTCCGGCGGTTCGGAAAGTCGGTTGACCCCGATGATCAGCCTTCGCCGTGGCCGAAGGCTGGCAGCGCAACTTCCACATTGTGCGCGGTCCATGTGTCAGTCAAATCATTCACCATGGAGATGTGCGATGAGTGACAAGACCTCAGGCTGGCAAGGCATCCTTGAAAGCGCGGCGATCGTGCTGGCGGTCGCGGTTGCCTCGCTTGCCGTGGCGCAGGCGCAGTCTGGTTTACGGGATGCGCGGCATCAGCCGTCAGCCGCGATGCCGCGCCAAGACCCGGTCCTGATGCCGACGCGACGGACATGCTGCTGCATGACTGATCCCGTGGAGAAGGTGCGGTCGTGCTGAGCGCCGGCGTCATCGCGTGGATCGGCGCCGTCTTTCTCGCTGCCGGCTTCGTCAAGGGCGTCGTCGGCATGGGGTTGCCGACCGTGGCGATGGGGCTGCTGGCGGTGACGATGCCGCCGGCAGAGGCCGCCGCCCTGCTGTTGATCCCGTCGCTGGTCACCAATCTCTGGCAGTTGTTCACCGGCCCTTCCTTCGGCGGGCTCATCAGGCGGCTGTGGACGATGATGGCCGGCATCATGCTTGGCACAGTCGCTGGGGCAGGGGTGCTCACCGGCGCGCATTCAGGCGCGGCCTCGGCAGGGCTTGGCGCGGCCTTGGTGCTCTATGCCCTGCTCGGCCTGTTCAAGATTGGTGTCACCACGCCGGCGCGCCACGAGGCCTTGATGTCACCGCTGGTCGGCGTGGCGACAGGGCTGGTCACCGGCGCCACCGGCGTCTTCGTCATTCCGGCGGTGCCCTATCTGCAATCGCTGCGGCTGGAGAAGGAAGACCTGATCCAGGCGCTCGGCCTGTCCTTCACCATATCGACGGTTGCGCTCGCCATCGGCCTGCTCCGGACAGGCGCCCTGGCGTCGCCGGCGACGCAACTGACGGGGTCGGTCCTGACGCTGGCGCCGGCGCTGGCCGGCATGTTCATCGGCCAGGCACTGCGCCGGACAATGAGCGTCGAGACGTTTCGCACGGTGTTCCTGATCGGCCTGCTGGTGCTGGGAGCGTATCTTGCGGGGGAGGCGCTGTGGTGAGCGCTAGCCGGAAATCGCTTGTGCGCCCTCGATGAGTTGGCTGGCGATCTCCGGAACCTTGTCCTGTACGAGGTCGGTGACGGGCACGACGACGACCAGACTGCCCAGGATGCGCTTTTCCGAGTTGAAGATCGGCGCGGCGATGCCGGCGTTGCGGCTGTCGACTTCGCCTGCCGAGAAGGAGTAGCCCTGTTGGCGGATGGCTTTCAGTGTCTTGCGGAAACTTGCCCAGTCATTGCCGAGGCCGGCGGCGGCAATCTCGGCCGCATTGGCCAGCATCAGGCTGCGCAGCCGGTGGTCGGGCAAATGCGCCAGGATCGCCTTGCCGGCGGCGCCACGCAACAGTGGCATCGGCCTGCCGCGATCGTAGCTGGTCAGCACGGTGCGGTCGGGCCAGGCCTGGGCGATGCAGACGACGTTCTTGCCGTAATAGGCGCAGACCATGAGGTTGCCCTTCAGCCGGGTGATCATCTCGTCCATCACGTCGCCGGCGCGGTGCAGCAGCGGGTCGTTGAGGCGGATCTGGCGGTCGAGCTGGATAATGCGGGCGCCCAGTGTAAAGCCGCGCTGTATATCGGGCGCGATCAGGCCGGCGGAGCTCAACGTCTTCAGGTAGCGATAGGCGGTCGGCACCGAACAGTTCAGCTCGGCGGCGATCTCCTCCACGGTCAATGCCGTGCGGTCGCCGTCAAACAGGTCGAAAATGGCGACCATGCGCGTAAGGCTGTCCATGCGAAGACCGAACTCCTGTCTGGCAATCGCGACAGTGTATGAAAGCACCGCCGCGAAGCGTCAACCATGCGGGCTAAAGCGCGTCGTGTCGAAACGGATTCATACGCCGCGCTTCAGGTCCTTGTTTTCATGCATGCCGCGATCCCAAAACCGAGGTCACTTTTGGGGGACATGCATCAGTGGATGTGCATGCCGCCGTTGATGTCGATGGCGCTGCCGGTGATGTAGCCGGACAGCGGCGAGGCGAGAAACAGGCAGACATCGGCGACATCCTGCGGCGCGCCGAAGCGGCCGAGTGGAATGCCCTCGATGAAGCGCCGCTGCGTCGGTTCGTCGAAAGCGGTGGCGTTCATCTGGGTGATGATGATGCCGGGGTTGACGCAGTTGACCCTGATATTGCGGGGGCCAAGTTCGCGCGCCATGCTCTTGGCCAGCGCCAGAACGCCGCCTTTCGAGGCCGCGTAATGCGGGCCGCCGAGCAGCCCGCCGCCGCGCTGCGCGGCGATCGACGCCAGGCAGATGATGGCGCCGCCATCCTCCATCGCGGGGATCGCCGCCTGTGCCATGTTCAGCATGCCGCGCAGATTGATGTCGAGCGTCGCCTCCCAATCCTCGTCCGAAATATCGAGCAGCTTGCGCGCCTGGGCGATGCCGGCATTGTTGACGATGATGTCGAGCCGGCCGAACAGGGCCTTGGCCTGGCCGACGATGTCACGCAACGCCGCCTTGTCGCGAACATCGGCCGCCATGCCGATGGCGCGGGGCAGGCCCTTGGCGGGCACCTCGGCGGAGATGGACGCGGCCGCCTGTTCGCAGTCGCCCTGATCGAGGTCGATGATCACGACATGGGCGCCGGAGGCGGCGAATGTCCGCGCCGCCGCGAAGCCGATGCCGGCCGGATGCGCCGCGCCGGTGACGATTGCTACTTTTCCGTCGAGCATTTTATCTCCTGTAATTTATCATAATACGATAATTCCTTGAATTATGCGCTGTCAAGCGCGGGTATGCCGGCGTCGTGAAGGCCTTCGGATTGCTGCCAATTTGATTCCGGTGAATTAAATAACCCACTGAAATATATAATTTCCTGTGAGCGCAGGTGGACGCCTGTCCCTCCGGCTGCAAAGGCGGGCATTGGCGGGTTTTCATGGTGCCGCTTGACAATCGAAAAAATTATGAATTATCGTAATGTGAGAATTAATTGAAATTCTTGCAACCGGGAGGAAACCTGATGCGCGACAAGGAACTGAACATGCTTGCGACCCTGCATGCGCTGGAGGACGGCGTGGGGCGCCGCACCTTCATGAAGCTGATGGGGGCTGCCGGCATTTCGCTGGCGATGACGCCGGCGGTGACGCGCATGGCGCAAGCCGCCACCGTCATTCGCGGCAAGATCGCCAACCAGGTGTCCACGCCGTCCAACGACTACTGGTCGGTGTGGACGCGCGCCTTTGGCGCGGCGGCGGAGTCGCTCGGCCTCGAAAAGCAGGAACTGTTCCACCAGAACGACACCGCCCGCCAGCTGTCGCAGGTGCGCAGCCTGCCGGCGAGTTCCGCCAAGATGCTGATCGGCTGCGTCGAGCCGGCCGGCTCACTGCCGACGGTGGCGAAATTCTGCCAGGACAATTCCATCCACTACGTGCCGAGCTGGGAATCGCCGGCCTGGTTCACGCCGCCCGATATCGGCGATTTCTACGTCTCCTTTGTCACGCCGAACTCGGTCGAGGGCGCCTATGAGGTGGCCAAGGCATTGTTCCAGAGCGTCGGCGGCGAGGGCAAGATCGTCCACATAGCGGGTCTGGCGACGCCGACCGATTCCTACCGCACGGCGGGCCTGATGCAGGCGGCGGCCGAATTCCCCGGCATCAAGATCGTCGGCGGGTTGCATGCCGACTGGGACCGCGAGCAGGCGCGCAAGGTGATGCTGTCCATGGTCACCGCGCATCCCGACATGAAGGGTGTGTTCGCACAGAACGACAATATGGCGCTGGGCGTGCTCTCGGTGCTGCGTGAGCGCAATCTGAAGAACGTCAAGGTGTCGGGCGTCGACGGCCTGCCGGAAGGCCTGCGCGAAGTGGCCAAGGGCGAGCAGATGGTCGCCACCCACACCTCGCTGCCGCCCTATGGCGCGGGCTTCACGGCCGTGCTTGCCTTCGACGCGCTGAATGGCTGGAAGCCGACGCTGGGCGAACGGCTGCTGTTCACCGGCTCGGCCTTGGCCACGGCCGAGAATTCGGGGCGCATCGAGAAGGCGATCTATGGCGAAGGCTCCAAGCCGTTCGACTGGGCGCTGATGAGCCGTACGCTCAACCCCGAGACCTGGGACCCGCAGAACAAGATCACGGCCATCGAGCCCGAGACCTATTGGGGTCCGTTCCCGGACGGCAAGGAGCGCCTCAACGCCGCCTATGCCGGCGCCAGGGACAAGGGCGAGTTCTCCAAGGTCGATGCGCTCTATGCCGCGCATTACAAGACCGGGCCGGTCAAGGCCTGATCGACGCCGAGATTGAAGCCAGTCATGAACACGTTTGTTCCGGCACTCGCGCTGCGCGGTGTCAGCAAGCACTATGGCCAGGTCGCGGCACTGCGCGCCGTCGACCTGACCCTGGCGCGGCACAGCGTGCTGGGGCTGGTCGGCGAGAACGGCGCCGGCAAGTCGACGCTGATCTCGATCATCAACGGAACCGTCCTCCCGACGGACGGCGAACTCAGGGTCAACGGCGCCATCGTTGTCCCGGGTTCGCCGTTGGCCGCCGCGCGTGCGGGCATCGCCACCGTGTTCCAGGAGCAGGGGCTGATCGCCAATCTGCGCGTCTACGAAAACATGCTGCTTGGGCGCGAGCGAGGTTTCGCGCGGGCGGGTGTCCTGGGTAGTGCCGCGATGTCGGCACTTGCCCGGGACGTCCTTGCCGATCTGGGCATCGCCATCGACCCGATGGCGGTGACCGGCGATCTCGCCTTCGGCGAGCGGCAATTGGTGGAGATCGCCAAGGCCTTCGCGCTTGGCCGCATCTATCCGGTGGAGCCGATCGTGCTGCTCGACGAGCCGACCAGCGCGCTGTCGGAAAAGGAAACGCAGATCCTGTTCAACTCCATCCGGCGTTGGCGCGACAAGGCCTCGATCATCCTGGTCTCGCACCGGCTGTCGGATGTGTTCGCCGTCTGCGACCATGTCACGGCGCTGAAGGACGGTGCGGTGAATGGCCACTGGCGGGTGGCCGAGGCGACGCCCGACATGCTGCATGAGGCGATTGTCGGACGTCCGCGTTCGGCCGGTTACTACAAGGAGGCCGAGCAGCGTGAGCATCTTGGCGAGATCGTGCTGGATGTCCGCGCGCTCAACGTGTCCGGACAGCTTCACAATGTCTCGTTGTCGGTGCAGGCGGGCGAGATCGTCGGCATCGCCGGCGTGCTCGGCTCCGGCAAGACGGTGCTGGGCAATGCCATCACCGGTGCCATACGGCCGGCGAGCGGCGAGATCACGGTGGGGGCCAAGCGGCTGAGGCCAGGCTCCCGGGCCGATGCGCTATCGGCCGATGTCGGCTTCGTGCCGGCCGAACGCAATGTCGCCGGCGTCATCGGCATGCATTCGATCGAGTGGAACCTGACATTGCCGTCGATCCGCTCGTTCCGCATCGGCAAATGGCCGGTGCTTTCCGGACGCCGCCAGGCCGAAGTCACCGACAGCTGGATAGAAAGGCTACGCGTGCGCACCCCCGGACGTGCCGTGCAGATCCGCAATCTGTCGGGCGGCAATGCGCAGAAGGTGGTGTTCGCCAAATGGCTGGCGCGCGGCATCAAGGTGTTCGTGCTCGACGATCCCGGCCGCGGCCTCGATGTCGGCGCCAAGGAGGAGATCTACATCCTGCTGCGCGAACTCGCCAAGCAAGGCGTTGCCATCGTGCTGATCTCCGACAATCTGCCGGAGATCATCGGCCTGTCCAACCGCATCATCACGCTGAGATCGGGTTCGATCTCGGCCGAGATCAACGCGCCCGCGCATGACAAGCCGGCCGAGACGGCCGTCGTGCCGTACATGGTCTGAAACCAGATGGAAGCCAAAGTGTCCCAACCCACAATCGCGGCAGCACCGCCGGCATGGCGCCAATGGGTCGCCAGGAATGCAATCGCGCTCTATCCGGTGCTGGTCATCCTGGCGCTGGTGATCTTCTTTGCCGTGCAGAATCCCAACTTCGCCACTTTCGACAATGCGGTGAATATCGGCCGCCAGTCCTCGGTGCTGCTCCTGGTGGCGCTGGCCGGAACCATGGTGATCATGATCGGCTCGATCGACCTCTCGGTCGGCTCGATCGTGACGCTGTCCGGCATTGTCGCCGCACTCACAATCGACGCCGCCGGCCCGGTGGTGGCGATCGCGGCCGGGATCGGCACCGGCATTGTCGTCGGGCTGATCAATGGCGTGACGCTGATCTCGCTGAAAGTGCCGTCGTTCCTGGTCACGCTCGGCATGCTGTCGATCCTGTCGGGCATCGCCAACATGATCTGCGGCGGCTCGTCGATCATGTTCATGGACCTCAGCCTTACCGACTTCGTCAATTCGGAGCTCATCCCCGGCCTGCCGACCATCATCCTGGTGGCACTGTGCAGCGCGGCGGCCCTTGCCTTCATCGCCTTCAAGACGGTGCTCGGGCGCTATCTCTTCGCCATTGGCGGCGGCGAGATGGTGGCCGCCAATTCCGGAGTGCCGGTCAACCGCTACAAGGTCTATGCCTTCATGCTGTCGGGGGCGCTGTGCGGCATGGCGGGAGTGCTGCTCACCGCGCAGGTCGGCGCCGGCACCCCGGCCGCGGGCGCCAATATGCTGCTCGATTCCATCGCGGCAATCGTCATGGGCGGCACCGCGCTGTCGGGCGGCATTGGCGGGCCGCAACGCACCATCCTGGGCGTGCTGGTCATCGCCATCCTGTCCAACGGCATGGATGTCACCGAGGTCAGCAGCTTCACGCAGGAGATCGTCAAGGGTCTCGTCATCATCCTGGCGGTGGCCTCGACCATCGACCGCAAGAAATACCCCTTCATCAAGTGATCCAACGCACCAAGATACAGGAGCAGCCATGAGCGCCAAGCTTGTCCCCGTCGTCACCCGCAAGGACCAGGAGCATGCCGGCACCGGCCAGTCAGGCGGCGCGGTGCGCATTTCGGGTGTCAGTCCGCAGCACACGCCGGCGACGAAGATCTGGTTCGGCAAGGTGTCGAACAAGCCGGGCTACCGTTCCCTGCCGCACCATCACGGCGAAGCCGAGACCGGCGGATATGTGCTGCAGGGCAAGGGCCGCATCTATTTCGGCGACGACTATGCCGAATATCTCGACATGGACGAAGGCGACTTCGTCTTCGTGCCGCCGCACATGCCGCATGTCGAGGTCAATATGAGCACGACCGAGGACCTGGTCTGGCTCACCACGCGCACGCCCGACAATATCGTGGTCAACCTGACCGACGTCGACGACGCCACCCTGGTTGGCTATAGGCGCGCCTGACAAACCCCTCGGGAGGAAATGATGACCGACATCCGTCTCTACATGTTCGATACCGGCATCCTCAAATGCAAGTATCACGACATCTATCTGAACCAGGGCGGCGACGCCGATTTCGAAATCCCGGTGCCGTTCTATTTCATCACCCATCCAAAGGGGAACGTGATCATCGACGGCGGCACGCCGGTGGAATGCGCCACCGACGCCAAGGGCCATTGGGGCAAGGTGGCGGAGTTCTTCACTCCCGTGCTGACGCCCGAGCAGGGCTGCGTGGCGCAGATCGAGAAGCTCGGCTTCTCCGTCGACAGCGTCAAGCATGTCGTGCTTTCGCACCTGCATCTCGACCATGTCGGCGCCGTCGGCCGCTTCCCAAACGCCACCCACGTCGTGCAGCGCATCGAGTATGAATATGCCTTCACGCCGGACTGGTTCGCGGTGCTTGCCTATGTGCGCAAGGATTTCGACAGGCCCGACCTGAAATGGCTGATCCTCGAGGACGCCTGGGGCGATTTCTACGACCTCTATGGCGACGGCTCGATCATCCTGATCCGCTCGCCCGGCCACACGATCGGGCACCAGTCGATCCTGGTGCGGACCTCCAATGGCCAGTCGGTTCTGCTGGCTGTCGATGCCGCCGACACGCTCGACCATTGGGAGGAGCGCGCGCTGCCCGGCGCGTTGCATTCGACCATCGATTCCGTGCGCTCGGTGAAGAAACTGCGCGCCGTGCAGGCCAAGACCGGTGCGCTGGTGGTGGCCGGTCATGACGGGCCGCAATGGGCGACGCTGAAGAAGGCGCCCGACTTCTACTGACAGGCTTTGCAGGGCGGGCCGGACGGCCCGTCCGATATCGAGGACATGACATGAAGCTTCTGCGTTTTGGCCCGGCCGGCCAGGAAAAACCGGCACTGCTCGACGGGCAGGGCCGGTTGCGCGACCTTTCCGGCGTCATCGACGACATTGCCGGCGATGCGCTGGGCGACGATGCGCTGGCACGGCTCGGCGCGATCGAGCCGGCGACGCTGCCTCTGGTGGAGGGTAATCCCCGCATCGGCGCCTGCGTCGGCAAGGTCGGCAAGATGATCTGCGTCGGGCTGAACTATGCCGATCATGCCAGGGAGACCGGCAAGGAACCGCCGGCCGAGCCGATCCTGTTCATGAAGGCGACGACGGCGCTGTGCGGCCCCGATGACGACATCGAGATTCCGAGGGGCTCGCAGAAAACCGACTGGGAAGTCGAACTCGGGGTCGTCATCGGCAAGCGGGCAAAATATGTCGATGAGGCCGAGGCGCTCGGCCATGTCGCCGGCTATTGCGTGGTCAACGATGTGTCAGAGCGCGCCTTCCAGTCGGAACGCGGCGGCCAGTGGACCAAGGGCAAGAGCCACGACACGTTCGGTCCGATCGGCCCGTGGCTGGTGACGCGCGACGAGATCGCCGATCCGCAGGCGATCGATCTGTGGCTGGAGGTGGACGGTATAAGCCGGCAGAACGGCTCGACCAAAACCATGATCTTCGGCGTCGCCCATCTCGTCAGCTATATCAGCCAGTTCATGACACTGGAGCCCGGCGACATCATCGCCACCGGCACGCCGCCCGGCGTCGGGCTCGGGCAGAAGCCGCCGCTGTTCCTGAAGGTCGGCCAGACCATGCGGCTCGGCGTCGCCGGGCTGGGCATCCAGACGCAGCGCACCATCGCGGCGCGGGCCTGACCCGCGCCATCCCTCTTGACGCAATCCCGGTGGGAAAACCGCCTTACACCTTTCCGGGAACTGCCTCGCCCGACACCAGGAAAACACAGATGAGAAGTCTTGAAGGTCGCGTCGCCATCGTTACCGGCGCCAGCCGTGGGCAAGGGGAAGCGGAGGCGCGGCTGCTGGCGCAAGCCGGCGCCGCCGTGCTGGTCTGTGACGTGCTGCAGGCGGAAGGCGAAGCGCTGGTGCAATCGCTCGAGGCCGATGGTCACGAGGCGCGGTTCCTGGCACTTGACGTGTCCAGCAAGGACGCCTGGGCCGATGCCATCGCGGCGGTGCGCGGCTGGAAGGGCCGGCTCGACGTTCTGATCAACAATGCCGGGATCATCAACCGCAAGTCGCTCAACGACACGCCGCTGGAGGCATGGGAACGGCTGATCGGCATCAATCTCACCGGCACGTTCCTCGGCATCCAGGCGGCGGCACCGCTGATGCGCGAAAGCGGCTGCGGCAGCATCGTCAACATCTCGTCGAACAGCGCCTTCTCGGGCCATTACGACCCGGCCTATACGGCGAGCAAATGGGGCGTACGCGGCCTGACCCGCACGGCGGCGATGGAATATGTCGGCTGGGGCATCCGCGTGAACAGCGTCTGCCCAGGCCTCATCGTCACCGGGCTCAACGCCGACGCGCCGCATCTGAAGCCGATGATCGAGCTGACGCCGATGAAGCGCAGCGGCACGCCGGAAGAGGTGGCAAGGCTGGTGCTGTTCCTGGCCAGCGAGGAGTCCAGCTTCATCACCGGCGAGGATTTCCTCATCGACGGCGGCTTCACCTCGGGCGCCGCCTACAGGCGCGTCGCGGTGGAAAGCGGGCTCTACGAAAGCTGAACCGCGGCGCGCCGGCGGGCCGGTTTATATCCCAGCCGGCAATCGATCGAACGACCCGCGCCCTATCGAACGACCAGCACCGGGATCGCGGTGTAGGACAGCACTTCCGCCGTCTGGCTGCCCAGAAGCAGCTTGCCCAGTCCGCGGCGGCCATGCGAGGCCATCACGATCAGGTCGCAGCCCAGTGCCTGCGACAGTTCCAGGATCGCCTCGGCGGGCCTTTTGTCCTCGACATGGACCACCTCGGCGGAGACGCCGGCCGCATCGGCCGAAGCCTTGCACTTGGCCAGAACCTCCTTGCCGTATTTGCGCGATTCTTCCTGGTAGACGGCCAGTTCGTCGCCGGCGGCATAGCCGGCCATGGCGCCGCCCCAGGCGAAGATCGGGAATTGTTCCGAGACGGTGACGAAGGTGACGGCGGCGCCGATGCCCTTGGCCAATGTGAGGCCATGGGCGACGCCCTTGTCCGCCAGTTCCGATCCGTCGGTGGCGATGAGCAGATGTTTGTACATGGTGATCTGACCTGTTGTGCAAGGGCCGATGCCCTTGGGGTGGCGGGAGCCTTGGAGCGGCTTACCCTGATATAGTTGCGCGGCGGGCCTCCTCACAGGGCCAGCTTTATGTGGATCAGGGCCAGGCGAGGAGGGTGGGACCTGAAACCAGCGTCAGGCCGGTCCGATGCAGCCTGCCATTGGCGATGCGGTCGTCTTTTTGCAAACAATGCCGGTCGCAAGCAATTGGCCGCCGGGCATGCCCGGCGGCCAATGTTGAAACCGTATGATCCCGTCCCAGGCTTAGAACGGCGTCGCCGGCAATTCCTGGGTGCCTTCGAGCTTCACGGCCTGGAGCTCGTTCGCGTCATAGCCAAGGGCCCGCAGAATGGTGGGCGCTACCTGCGTCGTCTGCACCAGGGCTGGCACCGACCTCGGCTTGAGCGAAGGACCGCTGATGAGGAGCGCCACGTTGCGATCGTTCGCATTGGCGCCACCATGCTCGGCAATCTTCGAACCGGATGTGTAGACCACACCCGGATTGACCGTGGCTATGAAGTCCGGCGTACGGCTGTCGGTCGCCGGGTCCTGATAGGCGAGAGCCAGCGCATTCGGCGGTTGGATCTGGGCGATGCCTTCAGCCTTGCCCGATTTCTCGAGATAATCCTGCGCCGCCGCGAGGTTTTTCACCCTGTCTTGCGGCTTGAGCCAGATCAGCGCGGCGTCGTCGGCGATGTGGAAGGCGTAGCCCGGTGTCTTCGTGTATGGATCATCGTCCAGTGGCTGGAACGTCGCCGGGTCGATGGGCGACTGGCCATGCTTCGAGGCCAGTATGATCAGGGTCGAGTCGGCGAGATGATTGCCCTTGAGTGCGGCCATCAGTTCGCCGAGGGCGCCGTCGACATAGGCGAGCTGCCCCGCAAGACCATTGCCCGGCGCGCCGCTGGCGTCCACATAGCCGCCGACTAGACCGGCCTCGTCGCCAGGACCGGCCTTGGGGAGCTTCTGTCCCACGCTCACCGCCTGGAAATTCATGCCGAAAAGCGCGGGAACCGCAACATGATGCGCGCCGGTGCTGTCGAGGCCCTTGATTTCGTTGATCACCGCCTGGACCCGCGCTTCGTCGAAGTCACGTTCGGCCTTGAAGCTGCCCGTCGTCTTGACCTTCGTGCCGGGGATCAGGCTGTCCTGTTCCAACGCGTAGAGGTCGTCGACGCCTTTGCCAGAAGGTCCGTTCAGCCATTCGTAGGCCGGGTGCTTGTCGGACCAGGCCGTGCGGCCGCCATGCGCTTTCACGATCTCGAAGACGTTGTTGACCCGCACGAAATCATGCGGATAGACCACCGAGCACTTGCCTTTGATCAGCGTCATCGGCAACTTTGCCGGGTCGATCTGGCTGCGGAAATCGCCCGGCTTGCCGCCACCATCAAGGCGCGTCGAATCGACGTCGATGTTCTCGGCGAAGGCCACCTCGGCACCCGGCTCGCCCTTGCAATCCGAGGCCGGCGCGAAATAGGTGCGGTCGTAGCTGTCGTCGTAGAACACGCCCGTCGATTTGGGCGTGCCGCCGGTCACCTGTGCGACAAAGCCAGGGAACGAGTCGGACGGGGCGCTGGTCAGCGCGTTGGGATAGAAAATCCCCGTATGGGCGAGCGCGGCGAACGAGCTTGCCGGATGTGCCGCGACATAGTTTGACAGGTCGAGCGCATGAAGCCCGTCGACGCTGATAAGCAGCACGTGCTTGTAGGGTGCGGCGACGGCGCTGGAAGCAGACAGCGCGCCAGCGAACGCCGCCGTCAGCGTGCCCGCCGCCAGCGCCAGAGATAGCGTTTTCATTGAAGTGTCCCTCGTCTCGCAGCCCCGCGATGGATCAAGGATAGGCGAGTGGATATGACAGGTTCATGAAAACGCGTTGGCAAGGACCTTACGGATTCGTAAGCCAGCGGTGATGCAGCGGAAAGGTTGCCTCCGGCCAGCGCCGCTATTGCCGCCGGGCCTTTCGCTGTGCCGTACGGACCGCTACAGCTTGGCCGACAGCAACGAAAGGCCGAGCGTATGAGCAACGCATATCCGCAAATCCATCTGGTCCGGCATGGCGAGACGGCGTGGAGCCTTTCGGGGCAGCATACCGGGCGCACCGACATGCCGCTGACGCCGGCGGGTGAAGCCGCCGCGCGGGGGGTGGCGGAGCGGCTCAAGGGCCTGTCGTTCTCGGCGGTGTGGTCGAGCCCCTCGCAGCGCGCCTACAACACCAGCGTGCTTGCCGGCTTTGGCGCGACAAGCGTCAGAAACGACGATCTGCAGGAGTGGGACTACGGCGCCTATGAGGGGCGCACCACCAAGGAGATCCTGGCCGAGCGGCCGGGCTGGACAGTGTTTCGCGACGGCTGTCCGCAAGGCGAGACGGCGGCCGATGTCGGCGCCCGCGCCGACAGGATCATCAGGCAGATTCGTGAAGCCGGCGGCTCGATCCTGATCTTCTCCAGCGCGCATTTCCTGCGCGTGCTTGCCGCCCGCTGGCTGGGCCTGCCGCCGGAAGGCGGTGCGCTGTTCGTGCTCGACACGGCCAGCATCAGCGTGCTCGGCTACGAGCACGATCTCAGCGAGCCGGTCGTGCGCAGGTGGAACCTGAAGTAGCCGGAAAGCAACGCTGGCTCGGCGGGAAACGCCGTGGCTTCGTCATCCACGGGCGGAGCAAGGAGCGCAGCGACGCGGCGCAGACCCGAGGATCCATGCCGGGACTCCGAAGCGTTGCCACGGTGCAGAATATTGCTCCGCTGCGTTCTCCGACAAATGTCGCGGCATGGATCCCAGGGTCTCCGCGACGGAGCTTCGCTCCTGCTTCGCCCTAGGATGACGAACGCGGGGAGGCTCCGGCTATTCCGAATGTTTGGGGAACGGCGAAACCTGCGCAACCGCCCCCTACTTGTCGAACTTCCGGATCGCCTCTGCGCTCACGGGCGTGAAGAAGTTCACCAGATTGCCGTCGGGGTCGCGGAACAGCAGCGAGCGGTTGCCCCAGGGCATGGTGGTCGGCTGTTGCACGGTCACGTTCCTGATCAAATCGGACAGCTTGGCGAATTCGGCATCGACGTCGCCGACGCGGAATTCGAGGATGGCTGTGTGGTTGTCGGCGGGGCGGGCGATGTCGCCGCCGAACAGCATCAGGGTGCGCGTGCTGCCGATCGCCAGCGTGCAGGAAGGCGTCGCCAGTTCGGCGAAATCCTCGGTGTAGACCGTCACCGGCATGCCGGTGATCTCGCCGTAGAAGCGCACGAGGCGCTGAACATCAGATGTGATGATGCGGACAGAGACGAAATTCATCGCAGGGCTCCTTGATCGTCGAAGCCGCGGCCGGGCTCCCAGCTTCTCTATAGGGCAGGCCTCCTGCCAGCTTTCTGTCAGGAGAGAGATGCGGGCTTCACGCTTCCGGTTCGGACCATGTGGGCGGCAGGCCGAAGGCGACGAACAGCTCTGCCGCGAGCGGGCCGACATAGACCGTCAGCGAGGCGATGGCGCCATCGGCCGGCTCGATGACGTGCAGCGACTGGGCGCGCCATTCCGGGTCCTGGTGGCGCCGCGCGTAGATCGCGACGGCGGGTTGGCCGTTGGCCCGCGTTGCCGCGGCGCGGTAGCCGGCGAAATTGCCCCATACGGTCTTGAAGAAATCGTGGATCGCGGGGCGGCCCTGGTACCAGTCGTGCCATGGCGGCATGTGGTAGGTGGCGTCCTCGCGCAGCAGTTCGATGAAGCCGTCGAGATTGGCGGCCCGCCAGGCCCTGACATAGCGTTCGAGCAGCAGGCCCTCTTCGGGGTTGGGCTGCGATCGCTGCAAGGGGCGGCCCTCGGGATAGCGCTGGCCAAGCGTCGCCCGCGCCCGCTGCAGGGCGCTGTTGACCGAGGCGGTCGTGCCGCCCAGCAACTGCGCGGTCTCCAGCGCCGACCAGCCCAATACATCGCACAGCAAAAGGGCCGCGCGTTGCCGGGGCGGCAGCAGCTGGATGGCGGCGACGAAGGCCAGCCGCACGGCTTCGCCAGTTTCGTAGCGCGCGTCCGGGCCGGGCTCGCCATCGACAAGGTCCGGCAGCTCGGCGTCGGGGTAGGGCTCCAGCCAGGAAAGCTCGGCGGCCGGCCCGGCGGCGGCGGGCCCTTCGGTCGGCGGCCGTGCGGGCTCTTCGAGAATGCGGTGCGCCGACGATCGTGCCTTGATGGCGTTGAGGCAGGCATTGGTGGCGATCGTATAGAGCCAGCCGCGCGGCGAGCCGCGCCCGTCGAATTGCATGCGGCCGCGCCAGGCCTTGAGGAACGTTTCCTGGACGAGATCGTCGGCCTCGTGCAGCGAGCCCATCATCCGGTAGCAGTGGAGCTTGAGTTCGCGTCGGTGGGTCGCGGCCAGGCGCTCGAAGGCTGGCCGGTCGAGAACCGGCCGGTCTGTTCGATCCTGGGGCTCGGAAGCGCCGGGAGCGTCTGTCATGTCGAGCCCGCCATGCTGGTTGCGGCCGTCATCCTGCGCGCCTCACGCGGCCGCGGCAAGGCCGCTGCCGCTCACGGTGAAGGCGGTGCCCGGCATCTTGCCGCCAGCCATCGCGACCACCGCGCGCCCGACATCGGCGGGTGTCTGCACATCGCTCATGCTGGCCAGGAAATCCGCCGGGCTGATGCCGAGATAGGCGGAGACGCCCGCTATGCCGCGCTCGCCGACCCCGGTGCCGGCCATGATGCGCATCGGCGCCAGCGCCATGAAGCGCAGGCCAAGGCCAAGCCGGTCGGCTTCCTTCTGGCTGTGGGCGGCAAGGATCATCTGCATGCGCTTGGCGCCGGAATAGCCGCCGGAGTTCGGCGGTCCGCCGCTCAGCGCCGCGCCGCTGGAAATCAGCACCACGCGGCTGCCCGGCTTCAGCCGACCCTGAAGGGCGGCCCTGCAGAACAGGAACGAGGCCCTGACGTCCGTCTCCCAATTCGCCGAGAAGTCTTCCCAGCTCTGGTCCTGGATGGGGGCCGACGGAGCGAAGGCGCCGGCCGACATCACCAGCACGTCCGGCTCCAGCGCGGCGAACACCCTATCGGGCGCGGTGTCCCGCGTGGCGTCGGCGGCCAGCGTCCTGACCCCGGACGCTTCCCAGGAAAGCTCCTTCAAGGTTTCCGCGCCGCGGGCGACGGCAAGCACTGTCGCCCCTTCACCCAGGGCAGCTTCCACGATCGAGCGGCCGACACCCCGGCTGCCTCCGACCACGACGACATTTTGACCTTGCAACGATCCCATGGATCACCTCGCTTTTCCGGCCCGGACAATTCCGGCGCCTGTAGGTGAAGACAGCGCGGGCGGGCGGAAATCATCGGTGAGGCAAAAAAAAATTCGCGAATGGCGTCGCCGGAAAAACAGATGGTGAGGGCAGTTCTCCGGGTGAACGGCGTTTGTCGCTGCTCCTGACGGAAATTTGATCGTGCGTATCAGTACAAAGGCAGCTGGAAATATTATACAAGGCTAGAATAGATGGGTTTGCTTCAGGTATCCGAAATAGAGAGGACGATCATGCCGTCAATTCAAGGCGTGTTGGTTTCGATTTCTAAAAAAAAACTACAGGTAATACTCAATAATCTGAAGGATAGGAAAAATGACGCGCCGTATGACTTGTATCATAACAATGGCTGCAGTGGTTGGGTTTACTGGTTATGCGATGGCGGGGAGCAACCGGCCGATAACCTATGAAAAGACAGCACTTTCCGGGCGGGAGATTTATATTTTCCAGGATGCCAACCTGAACCCGGACTGCACGAGTGCAGGCCTGGACGACGTGCAGGCGACATCGGGGCCAAGCCACGGATCAATCCGGATCGTGGATGGCAAGGTCTATCCTAACTTCCCCAAGGACAGCGAGCGCTACAAATGCAACCTGCAGAGCGATGACGGAGTACAGGCGTTCTACAAGTCAGTCCCAGGTTTCAAAGGGCAGGACCAGATCAGTCTGTCTATCCACACGTTCAACGGAACCGCCCGCAACGTGGTGGTGAACATAACTGTCGAATAGGACAGTCAGAGCGCAGGCCGGGCCGGCGGGCGCGCCATAGAGCGCTCCTGCAGGCTGCCATTTCACTCCCCCACCAGCGCCAGCTCCTCCGCCGTCAAATGCCGCGCCGTGCCCTTGGCGAGGTCGCCTAGAGGCAGCCGGCCGATGGCAATGCGGATGAGGCGCTTGACCTCGATGCCGTGGGCGGCGAGCAGGCGGCGTATGTGGCGGTTGCGGCCCTCGTCGAGGACGATCTCCAGCCAGGCGGTGCGGCCGCCGCTGCGCAAAAGCGCGATCGAATTGGCGGTCAGGGTCTCGCCGTCGACGGTGACGCCCGCGCGCAACGTCTCGAGCATCGCTTCATCGGGCACTGTGCCGACCTGCACATGATAGGTCTTGGGCAAATGCGAGGCCGGGTCCATCAGCCGGTTGGCGAAATGTGTGTCGTTGGTCATCAGGAGCAGGCCTTCGCTGGCCTTGTCGAGGCGGCCGACCGGCGAGACGAAGGGCAAATCGAGCCCTTCCAGGCAGGCATAAACGGTGTCGCGCTGCTGCGGGTCGTCGCGGGTGGTGACCAGCCCGCGCGGCTTGTTGAGCATGACATAGACCTTGCGCTCGGCGACCAGCTTTTCGCCATCGACGACGATGCGGTCGCGGTTCGTGTCGACGCGCAGGGCCGCATCGCGCACCACCTTGCCGCCGACGCGCACGCGGCCCGCGGCGATCAGCACCTCGGCCTGCGTGCGAGAGCACAGGCCGAGCTTGGAGAGCGCGCGGTTCAGGCTGACGCCGGCTTTGGCCGGCCTGCCGTTGGGTGGTGGTCTTGATGCCATGCTGATCCGGATATGTCGGTTGCATCAGACAGATGGCACGGGCCGCGATGGCTCCGCAAGCCGCACACCGGCCGCGCCGAAGGGGCCGGTCGCTCAATCGCGCCCGTTGAAAAATGCGGTCAGCACCGGCGCGTGCGCGGCTGACTTCAGCATGTGGTTCTGGCCTGCCAGTGTCTGGTGACGGGCATTGGGCAGGGCCTGCGCCAACGCCTTGTTGCCATGGCGCATCCAAAGCGGGCTTTTTCCGCCATCGGTCACCAGTGCCGGCACGCCGAGCGAAGTCCAGCGGGCGGGGTCCAGCGGCTTGCCGAGCTGGTCGCCGGCGACGATGGCGCCGTCATAAGGCAAGGTATGCGCCACCGCCTTGAGCTTGCGCCAGATCGGCGTCAGCTTCATGACCGCGATCAGCAGGCCGGGCATGCCGACCGATTTGAGGAAGGCGCCCACAGCGTCGCCACGCCTGTCATCCGCGATGGCTTGCCTGATCGTTGTCCAGTCGCCTTGCGTGGCCGGGCGGCTGTCGTCGACGATCAGCGGCGCTTCGTAGAGCGCCAGCTTCGTGATGCCGGGCAAACGGGTCGCCGCCATCAGGGCCAGCATGGCGCCTGAGGACATGCCCCAGACATAGGCTTCACCACCGGCCGCCCGAAGCACGGCCTCGATGTCGTCGACCTCACGCTCGACCGCATAGGGCAAGGTGTCGCCGCTGTCGCCGCTGTCGCCGCGGCCACGGCGGTCGTAGCGGAAAACGGTGAAATCGCCTTCCAGCGCCTTGGCCAGAGGGCCGCTCGGGCCCATGGCGCGGGAGCAGAGCGCGCCATCGACGAGGATGAGCGGATGACCCTGGCCCCGGCGCTCGCAGGCGATCGGCGTTCCGTCCCGCGACAGCACGGTCTGCGTAGTCGGCTTGACGCCTTCAGCCTGCATGCTCGGCTCCCTTGTTGATCAGCTGTTCCAGCCGGTCGAAGCTCTGCGTCCAGCCGCCGCGCATGCCGAGCGCCAGCAGGCGTTCGCGGTCGGCGACGCTGGCCAAGGTGACTTCGAAATGGACATGGGTGCGCGCGCCGTCCGGTGTGAAGGTGACGGTGTGGCGGCTGTGGCCCGGCGGCTTGCCGGCCCATTCGCGGATTTCAGGATCCGGTTCGTCGCTGTAACTCAGCCTGACGTTCTCGATGACTTCGAGATAGCTGCCCCGGTTGCGGTAGAGCGTCCCGCCGGCGGTGAGCATGTCGATGCGCCAGCGGCCGCCGACACGCACGTCGAGCACGCAATGGGGGATGGTGCAGTCCCTGATGCCCCACCATTGCGCCACCAGAAGCGGATCGGTCCACAGCCGGAAGACGCGCTCGACCGGGGCGCTGAAAATCCGCTCGATGGCAAAGCTGCGGTCGGCGGTAGCGGGCGCGCTCATTCCGGCCTGTCCGCGCCGCGCCGCAACAGGTCCTCCATGCGATCGAAACGATTTTCCCACAGCTTGCGGTAGTCGTCGAGCCAGCGGTCGATGTCGCGCAGCGGCTTGAGTTCGATGCGGCTGAGATGTTTTTGGGCCGCCCGGCTGCGGGTAACGAGGCCGGCCTGTTCCAGCACGCCGACATGTTTGGAGACGGCGCGCACGGTAAGCGCGAAGGGTTGCGCCAGTTCGGCGACCGAGGCTTCGCCATCGAGCAGCCGGGCCAGGATCGCCCGGCGCGTCGGATCGGCCAGCGCCGCGAATGTGTCGTCGAGGGAGGGTTCAACAGCCATTATGGAACCAATAAGTTCTGGAACTAATTGGTTCTATAAACGGTTCCAGCCGCGCCGTCAACGCGCTTACGGAGTGGTGTGGGCGCTTGTGGAAGCATCCGCCGGGGAGGGCGTTTCCGCCCCGGCTGGACGTTTCAGGCCGCTTGCCCGACCTCGTTCGCGATGCCGTTCAGCACCTCGACCGCGTCGGCTGGCAGCTTCAGTTCCGCCGCCGCCAGGTTTTCCCTGAGATGGCCGACCGACGACGTGCCGGGGATGAGCAGGATGTTGGGCGAGCGCTGCAGCAGCCAGGCGAGCGCCACCTGCATGGGGGTCGCGCCAAGCTTGCGGGCGACATTGGCCAACGTGTCCGACTGCAGCGGCGTGAAGCCGCCGAGTGGGAAGAAGGGCACATAGGCGATGCCGTCGGCGGCCAGCTCGTCGATCAGCGCGTCATCCTCGCGATGCGCGATGTTGTACTGGTTCTGGACGCAGACGATGTCGGCGATGCCGCGACCCTGAGCGATCTGGGCGCGGGTGACGTTGCTCATGCCGATATGGCGCACCAGGCCCTGGCGCTGCAATTCGGCGAGCGTGTTCAATTGCGGCTCGAGCGATCCTTCCGCGGGGCCGTGGATGCCATGCATGGAGCGCAGGTTCACGACCTCGATCACGTCCAGGCCAAGATTGCGCAGATTGTCATGCACGGCCTGCGTCAGTTCCGGCGGCGACATTGCGGGAAGCCACGATGCGTCGGCGCCGCGCCGGGCACTGATCTTGGTGACGATGGTGAGGTTGGCGGGGTAGGGGTGCAGCGCCTCGCGGATGATCTGGTTGGTGACGTGCGGGCCATAGAAATCCGATGTGTCGATGTGGTCGACGCCGCTGGCGATCGCCTCGCGCAGCACGACGAGGGCGCCATCATGGTCTTTCGGCGGACCGAAGACGCCCGGCCCCGCCAGTTGCATGGCGCCGTAGCCGAGGCGCTTCACGGTGCGGTCGCCGAGTTTGAAGGTTCCGGCCTTGCTGATGTCGGTCATGGTCTCATCTCCTTTGGATCGGCCCAATGTAGACAAAGCGCGCTTGCACGATAATATGGTGCAATCGGCACACCCTGTGCGGAAAGGCGAACAATGGCGACGGATCTCGGCGACCTCCAGGCGTTCATGGCGGTGGCGCGCGCCGGCGGCTTTCGCGAAGCGGCACGGGTGGGCGGCGTCAGCGCCTCCAGCCTCAGCGAAACGGTGCGGCGGCTGGAGAACGGGCTCGGCGTGCGGCTGTTCAACCGCACCACGCGCAGCGTCGCCCCCACCGAGGCCGGGGCCCGGCTGCTCGAGCGGCTCGGCCCCGCGCTCGGCGAGGTCGAGGCGGCGCTCGACGTGGTCAACGGCTTTCGCGGCCGCCCGGCCGGCACGCTGCGGCTCAACGTGCCCGTCGTCGCGGCGAAACTGGTGCTGCCGCGCCTGTTGCCGCCGTTCCTCGCCGCCTATCCCGAGATCCGCATGGAAGTGACCGCCGAGGACAGTTTCGTCGACATACTGGCGAGCGGCTGCGATGCCGGCATCCGCTATGACGAGCGGCTGGAGCAGGACATGATCGCCGTGCCGATCGGTCCGCGCCGGCAGCGCTTTGCCACCGCCGCCGCTCCGGCCTATCTCGACCGGCACGGCCGGCCCGGGCACCCGCGCGACCTGCTCGACCATGCCTGCCTGCGCGGCCGCTTCGCCAGCGGCCTGACGCCGGCCTGGGAATTCGAACGCGACGGCGAGGTGGTGAGCGTCGAACCGACCGGGCCGCTGCTGGTCAGCACCGGCACGGCAATGGCCCTTGCGCTCGAAGTGTCGGTCGCCGGCGGCGGCATCGTCTCGCTGTTCGAGGACTGGCTGCGGCCCTATTTCGACGATGGCCGGCTGGAGCCGGTGCTGGAACCCTGGTGGCAGGAGTTTTCCGGGCCGTTCCTCTACTATCCCGGCCGCCGCCTCACGCCGGCACCGCTGCGCGCCTTCATCGATTTTGTCGGCACGATGCGCTGGGGGTGATTTCGGGAAGACATCGCGCTGCCAGCTGTCCTGCCTGTTGCACGATGGTTCGCCGGCCGCATGCGATCCCTTCAACCGAGGCAACCGATGGAGGAAAGCGCGTCTTTCTCATGTTTTCATGTCCGACCTGTCGAACGGACCTTACGAATATTTATTCCAGCGGCAATGTGTGCGAAATTTCAATGGTTCATCGTTTCCGGCGGTAATGGGTCGTTTCAATGAACAGGGTCGCTGAAACCTTTCGAATTGCGTCCGCGCTGGTTTTAGGCGGCACGCTCGCAATCGTCCTGATACCGATCGTTGCGATCGTTTGTTTTTCAATACTCGCGCTTCTTGTGGCCATGCGGGGGCTTCGTCGGCAACATCGTCATGGCGGTGACAATCGAAAAGCCCCGGCCGCACAGTCCCCGGTTCCTCCCACCATTGAGACGACCTATACCGTCGTCCATCCGTCGTAGTGCTGTCGTCGTAATGCCGTAAGTGCCTGGGCAAACGCCGTCATAGACATTGCAGCCGGCGTTGGGGACACAAAAGCAACAAGAACGTTAGGCGAGGAAGCCAGGAAGCGCCCGTTGTGCCATGGGCTCTCGGGATTTGACGGATACGGGGATGGTCTCGTCGTCGAAGGCGGGCCTGGCCAGCAAACTCGTCTGGCCCCCAGCGAGCATCAATCTTGAAACCCTTTATTGGCGTGGGCAGCCGCCAGATCCGACAAGACCAAGGAACTTTTTGAGCAATATGATTCCGAAGCCTGAATTTCCCAATCCGAGCCACCTGGATCCGATAGCCGATCCGGTGACCACACGCGATGCGCGGCTGCAGATGTTCGGCTTCTGGGGACGCTACCAGCATTTTGCCATGCCAGTCGCGGGCGTGGCCATCGCGGTAATCACCGTGGTGGTGCTGCAGCGATTCTTGAATGACCTTTCGCTCGACCACGTGTTGGAATCGGCGCGCAACATCCCCGGCAAGCACCTTCTGGTCGCGCTTGCACTTACCCTTTTGAGTTTTGCCGCCGTCGCCTTTTACGATGTCGTGGCTGTGGAGACGATCGCGCCGGGCCGCGTCCCCAAGCTG
The DNA here is from genome assembly GCF_016756515.1 of Mesorhizobium sp. 113-3-9. Classification (NCBI taxonomy): domain Bacteria; kingdom Pseudomonadati; phylum Pseudomonadota; class Alphaproteobacteria; order Hyphomicrobiales; family Phyllobacteriaceae; genus Mesorhizobium; species Mesorhizobium sp. 113-3-9. Next base: position 3,236,970 of record NZ_AP023246.1, read on the forward strand.
TTGTCGGCATGCGTGGGCGCTGCCGGCTACGCCATCTCCAATGCGCTCGGCTTTTCGCTGCTGACGGGCGGGATGCTGCGTTATCGCATCTATGCAGGCGAAGGCATTGCCTTGTCCGATATCGGTCGAATCATCGCCACCTCGTGGTTGTCGATCTGGTTCGCCTTCACCGTGATGATCGCTCTTGCCCTGGTCCTCGACCCGGCTCGTACACCGTTTGTCGACCAGCTTGATCCTCGCCTGGGCTTGACGCTCGGCGTCGCGATGATTGTTTCGGTTGGTTTGCTGGTCGTATGGCTGTCGCGCGGCGAACGTACGCTGACAGTGGGAAGGTTTTCCATCAAATTGCCCGGGTCGCGCGGCGCGCTGACGCAGATCGTGGCCGGCCTGGTCGACGTCTGCGCCGCCGCCGGAACGCTCTACGTCTTGATGCCTGAGACGGTCACCACCAGTCCGGCGGTCTTCGCGCTTGTCTTTGTCGTGGCGACCATCATCGGCATCGCCAGCCACGCTCCCGGCGGTCTCGGCGCCTTCGAGGCATCGATGATCGCCGGCCTTGGCTTGGGCAACAATCCGGATGCCATCGCAGCCCTGCTTGCCTTCCGGATCATCTTTACGCTTTTGCCCTTCCTGGTTGCCGTCATCGGTGTCCTGACATTCGAGATCTACGCACGGCACGCCGAAGTGTCGCAGCGGGTGCTCTATGCAGGCCGCGTCCTGGAGCCTCTTGTCCCACCGATTGCCGCCGGCGCGACCTTCCTGGGCGGGATAATGTTGTTGTTCTCGAGTTCCATTCCAGGTGCTGCCGAACGCCTCGACCTTCTCTCCGACATGCTGCCGCTGCCATTCATAGAGGTCTCGCACCTGGCGGCCGCCTTCGCGGGCATTGCAATGCTGATCCTTGCGCGGGGGCTGGCGCGGCGGCTTCAGCAGGCATGGGCGGCGTCGCTCATCCTGTTCGTCCTGGGAGCCGCCTTTTCGATCGGCAGGGGTCTTGATTGGGAGGATGCGGGCGTCCTCCTGACCCTGTCGACGGTCCTGATAGGCTTCCGCAAGGCTTTCTATCGCCGCCCGATCGAGGGAATCGGAACGCTGTCATGGGGCTGGCTCGCCAGCGTCATCAGCATCGTCGCCATCTCGATCTGGCTTGGATTCTTCAGCTATCGCGACATCGACTATTCCAATCAACTGTTCTGGCAATTTGCCATTGACGGCGACGCGCCACGCTTCCTGCGCGCCAGCATCGTAATCCTGATCGCCACGGCAGCGGCGGCGCTTCACACGGCCATCAATCGAAAGGCCATCGACCGCAAGCAACGCGCCGAAATCCCTCCGGCCGTCAGCGCGATCGTCGCCTCCTCGAACGTGACCCATGCGGCTCTGGCAATGCTCGGCGACAAGCAATTCCTGATGTCGCCGGACGGCCGGGGCTTCATCATGTATGCGCGCTCGGGCGGGAGCCTTATCGCGCTCGGCGGGCCGATCGGGCCTGTCGAGGGCGACAGCAAGCTCGCCTGGGCCTTTCACGACCTGGCCGACCGCTCCGCGGTCCGTACAGCCTTTTACGGCGTGCAACCCGACCAATTGCCCATGTACCTGGACATGGGCCTCGTCGCGCTGAAGCTCGGCGAGGTCGCGCGCGTCGACTTGACGGCCTTCAACCTCGACGGCCCACGCCGGCAGCCGTTGCGCTACGCCGATCGGCGCGCCGAGAAGGATGGTCTGGTTTTCGAGATCGTCGAGGCCGCCAATGTGAGACCGCTTCTAGGCGAATTGCGAGAGGTGTCGGATGCCTGGCTCCAGATGAAGGCGAGCTCCGAGAAAGGTTTTTCGTTGGGCTATTTCGACGATGACTATGTCAGCAGATTCGATATGGCCGTCATGCGTTGGCAGGGCCGCATTATCGCTTTCGCCAATTTGTGGGGCAGCGCCGACAAAAGCGAACTGACCGTCGACCTGATGCGCCATGGGCCCGACGCGCCCAAGATCGCCATGGACGCGCTGCTGACCAAACTGCTTCTTCATGGCAAGTCGCAGGGTTATCGCTGGTTCAATCTGGGCGCGGCGCCGCTTTCGGGATTGTCCGCGGGCCGGCTGGCTTCCCGGTGGAACCGGTTCGGGTCCTTTCTCTACCGACGTGGCCAGACCTTTTATCGCTTCGACGGGCTCAAGGCTTTCAAGGACAAGTTCGATCCCGTCTGGACCCCGCATTATTTCATATGCCCGCCCGGACTGGACACCATACGATCCCTGTTCGACGTCACCACTCTGATCGGCGGCGGGCCGCTGGAACTCGTTCGAAAATGATTGCTTCCTTTGCGCGGATGACCAGAAGCCGCGCGACGTTGGTTCTGGCGGCTCTGGTCATCGCTGCCGGCCTTGGCCTCGCGCTGCATTTCAACCGGACGCGGGCCGTCCAACGCGAGATCCGCGTTTCCGCCGAGCGTCTGGTCGATATTCCTGTTCAGCTACCGCAACAGGAACCGGCGGGGCTGGTCATCCTGTTCTCGCAAAAAGGCGGCATCGGTCAGCGCGACCTCGATCTGGCGGCGGCCCTGGTCAGCAAGGGCTTGATCGTGCTGCCGGTCGACCTCGAAAAATATCGCAACAAGCTGAATGCGGCCGATGGCGCGTGCATGTATCTCGGGTCCGATCTGGAGGCGCTGTCCAAGGCGGCCATCCGCGCTGCCGGCGGCGGCAGCTACTTTCATCCGGTGGTGGCAGGGGTCGGCGAAGGAGGCACGCTGGCTTATGCGGCGTTGGCCGATGCACCGGTGACGACATTGGCCGGTGCGGTCGCGCTCGAACCGACGCGCGGCGTGGCGACGCGGCTGCCAACATGCCCGGGCGGCGCAACGCCGACGGTGGATCCGGCGGGCGGCTTCAACTATGCCCTCGACGCGGAATTGCCTTCACCCGCAACACTGGTTTCGGCCGCGCCGCTTGCGGGTATTTCCACGCAATCGTCCGACAATGCGATGCGGGCAAAGGCGGTTGTTGTCGACAGCGTGTCCGGCCGCCTCGACGCGGCGGTTGATGCCGTGGTGTCAATCGCCGCGAGAGATGCATCGTCAAATGACCTGCCAACCATCGATATCCCCGCCAGTTCGACGCCAGATTCCGTTGTGCTGTTCTTTTCGGGCGACGGCGGCTGGCGCGACCTCGACAAGGTGATTGGCGATGAGATGAGCAAGCACGGCGTTCATGTGGTGGGCATCGATTCGCTTCGTTACTTCTGGGCGGAACGCACGCCACGGCAAATCGCAAATGACACCGTATCCATCATCGACCGCGCCGATCCATCGGGCAAAATGCCTGTCGCGGTCTACGGTTATTCATTTGGCGCCGATGTCTTTCCGTTTGCCTGGACCTTGCTGCCGAAGCGGATAAAGGATCGCATCCGGTTTGTCGGACTCCTCGCCACCCAGAAAACGATTACCTTCCAGGTGACCGTCGGTAGCTGGCTCGGTGGTGGAGGCGATCATTTCGTCGCGCCGGCGATTGCCACCATTCCGCGCGAGCGCCTGCTGTGCGTCTATGGCGAGGACGAGGATGACACGGCCTGCACCGATCCCGCGCTGGCGGGAATCCAGACGCTGAAGATGAAGGGCGGACATCACTTCGACGAAGACTACCCCGCGCTCGCCAAGATTCTTCTCGCCCGCATGAAACCGCGAATGTCGTAGCACCGCGATCACGGGAGCGCTGACAGTGCTTCCGTCGCAAGGCTCGATGCAAGCCGCCGGAATTTGCCCGCCACGGTTCTCTTCTGCCAAACGACCGCTTCCCAGCGCAAGGCGTTAGCCCTGGCTGTCACGGCCTTGTCATGGTCCGCTGCCATTAATCCATAAATCTGGATGAATGGATTGATGGACAAGATTTCGGCATTGCTGGCGCTCGCCGCGCTCGGCCAGGAGACAAGGCTGAAAGTGTTCCGGCTGCTGGTCCGGGCCGGGGCCGAGGGTGTGCCGGCAGGCGAGATCGGCATACGGCTGGGCACGGTGCAGAACACCATGTCGGCGCATTTGAAGATCCTCGGTCGGGCCGGGCTGGTGCGTGCCGAACGCGAAGGCCGCAGCATCCGCTACACGGCCGACATGACCGGGTTTCGCGATCTGCTCGCCTATCTGATGGAGGATTGCTGCAACGGCGCGCCGGAGCTTTGCCAGCCGATCATCCAGGCCGTGACCTGCAAATGTTGAGGCGGGAGTCATGACCGACATTCGACGCCGTCTCGCGGCCGAAGCGCTGGGCACCGCCATGCTGGTTGCCACGGTGGTCGGCTCGGGCATCATGGCCAGCCGGCTGACCGGCGATGTCGCACTTTCGCTGCTCGGCAACACCATTCCGACCGGCGCCATGCTGGTGGTGCTGATCACCACGCTGGGGCCGGTTTCCGGCGCCCATTTCAACCCGGCCGTCACACTGGTTTTCGGGCTGCGGCGCGAGATCGGCTGGCCGGCGGCGCTGGGCTACATCACTGTCCAGATTGTTGGCGGCCTCGCCGGCACGCTGGTCGCCCATGCCATGTTCGACCTGCCCTTGCTCGAGGTGTCGGCGACGGTACGCAGCGGGCAGGGGCAGTGGCTGGCCGAACTGGTCGCGAGTTTCGGCCTGGTCTTCACCATCCTTGCCGGCTTGCGCTTCCGGAGCGACGCTATTCCGTGGCTGGTCGGGCTCTACATCACATCGGCCTACTGGTTCACGGCCTCGACCTCGTTCGCCAATCCGGCGGTGGCCATTGCCCGCGCCTTCTCGAACACGTTTGCCGGGATCCGGCCTTCCGATGTGCCGGCCTTCATAGCCGCGGAACTGGCGGGTGCGCTGCTGGCGCTGGCGCTGGCCGGCTGGCTGCTGGCCGAACCCCAGACCCTTACCGACAAGACCCCAACCCAGATGAAAGCCGCGCAATGACCATCACCATCTATCACAACCCGGCCTGTGGCACGTCGCGCAACACGCTGGCGATCATCCGCCAGTCCGGCGAGGCGCCGGAGGTGATCGAATATCTGAAGAACCCGCCGTCGCGTGAAAAGCTTGTCGAGCTGATCGCGGCGATGGGAATGACGCCGCGCGCGCTGTTGCGCGAGAAGGGCACGCCCTATGCGGAGCTCGGCCTTGGCGATCCCAAATGGAGCGACGACGAGATCCTCGATTTCATGCTGGCGCATCCGATCCTGATCAACCGGCCGATTGTGGTGAGCCCGCTCGGCGTCGTGCTGGCCCGGCCGTCAGAAGCGGTGCTCGACATCCTGCCCAATCCCGACATCGGCCCGTTCACCAAGGAGGACGGCGAGGTCGTCGTCGATGCCGCCGGCAAGCGGGTCGTCTGACTCTTATTTCGATATTCTTCGAAATAGTCCTTGACGAGTCCTGTCGCCGGCCGCATGCTATTTCCATGAAACTCGAACAAGCAGCGAAGCAGCTGGAAGCGCTCGGCAATCCGACGCGGCTGAACCTCTATCGGATCCTGGTGAGGGCCGGCGAGGCGGGCCGGCCGGTCGGCTTCCTGCAGGAGAGCCTCGGCATCGCCGCCTCAACGTTGTCGCACCATCTGCACCGCCTGATCCTGACCGGGCTGGTCAGCCAGGAGCGGCAGGCGACGACGCTGATCTGCCGCGCCAACTACCCCATGATGAACGATCTCATCGGCTTCCTGGCCGATGAATGCTGCGCCGATGCGGCTTGCAATCCTGCGGCGGATGACGCGGCCGCCTGATTTTTTTGCCTCTTATTTCGATAATGCCGGAAGGATGGAAATTATGGCCACGCGAAACGATCCGCCAATCGCCGTCATCGGCGCCGGTCCGGTTGGGCTGGCGGCCGCCGTTCATCTCATGGCCCGGGGCCTGCCGGTGAAGCTCTACGAGGCCGGCAGCGGCGTCGCGGCCAGCCTGCGCGATTGGGGTCATGTCCGGGTGTTCACGCCATGGCGCTACTGCATCGACCAGGCGGCCGGCCGGCTGCTCGAAAGCCAGGGATGGCGGATGCCGGACCCGGAAACCTTTCCCACCGCCGGTGAACTCGTCGCGCACTATCTCGAGCCGCTTGCCAGACTGCCGGAACTTGCGCCGGCGATCGAGACCAATGCGCGTGTCGTGGCCATATCGCGCTGGGGCGCCGACAAGGTGCGCGGCAGCGAGCGTGGGGCGCGGCCCTTCATGCTCGTCGTCGAGACCGCCGACGGCACCAGGCGCGACAGCGCGCGGGCCGTCATCGACGCCTCCGGAACATGGCGCACGCCCAATCCTCTCGGCGCCGGCGGCATCGCGGCGGAGGGCGAGGCGGAGTTCGCCGACCGTATCGCCTACGGCATACCCGATGTCCTGGGCCGCGACCGGGCGCTTTATGCCGGCCGCACGACGCTGGTTGCCGGATCGGGCCATTCGGCGGCCAACGCCTTGCTCGACCTTGCCAGGCTGGCGGATGCCGAGCCCGGCACGGCTTTCATCTGGGCGGTGCGCGGAACCGACCTCGTGCGCATCTATGGCGGCGGCGACGCCGACCAGTTGCCGGCGCGCGGCGAGCTCGGCGCCGATGTGCGCGACCTCGCTGAAAGCGGCCGCGTCCGGCTGGTGACGGGCTTTGCGACGCTTGCGATCCGCGAGCATGACGGCCGGTTGATCGTGGCGGGGCAAGGTGAGGAGGGCCTGATGGAACTGGGACCCGTCGATCGCATCATCGCCGCGACCGGCCAGCGTCCGGACCTCTCGCTGACCAGGGAGCTCAGGCTCGATCTCGATCCGTGGCTGGAGAGCGTCAAGGCGCTCGGTCCGCTCATCGATCCCAACGAGCATTCCTGCGGCGACGTGCCGCCGCACGGCCACCGCGAGCTCAGCCATCCGGAGCCCGGCTTCTACACGGTCGGCATCAAGAGCTATGGCCGCGCGCCGACCTTCCTGCTGCTGACCGGCTACGAACAGGTTCGCTCGGTCGCGGCGGCGATCGCCGGTGACATGGCGGCGGCCGACGCGGTGCAACTGGTGCTGCCCGAGACCGGCGTCTGCACGGTGCCGGCAGGCGGGGCTTCGAAGGGCTGTTGCGGCGGACCGGCGCCGGCGGCGATCGATGCCTGCTGCGTGGCCGATGCCGACGCCAAGGCCGCCGGTAAAGGCGGCTGCGGCTGCGCAGGCACCGGCAAGATGGAAGCCGCCGAGTGAGCGACGGCAAGATCCCCGCTTCCGCCATCTGGGCGCTGGGCGCCACCCAGATCATCGGCTATGGCACGCTCTACTACAGCTACAGCATCCTGGCGCCGGCGGTGGCGGCGGAACTCGCCTGGTCGCAGCAATGGGTGTTCGCCGTGCTGTCGGTGTCGCTGCTGGCGAGCGCCATCCTGGCGCCGTTCGCGGGCAGCCTCGCGGACCGGGTCGGGGCAGGGCGCCTGATGGTGCCGGGATCGCTGGCGGCGGCGGGCGCGTTGCTGTTGTGCGCGCTGGCGCCGGGGCGTGCCGGCTTTGCCATCGGCGTGCTGGCCATGGAGCTTGCCTCCTGCTTCGTGCTCTACAGCACGGCCTTCGTCGCCATCGTGCAGCTCGGCGGCGCGCGGCGCGCCATCACCCATCTCACCTTGATCGCCGGCTTCGCCTCGACCCTGTTCTGGCCCCTGACGACGCTGCTGCACCAGCATCTCGGCTGGCGCGAGGTGCTGGTTCTCTTTGCCGCGCTCAACGCCTTTGTCTGCCTGCCGATCCATTGGTGGCTGGCCCGGCTTCCGGGCGGCGCGGGCAAGGCGCGGGAGAGGATCGTCCCGGTGACATCAGGCCTGTCGGCCCCAACGCCCGGCCGGCGATGGTCGCCTCTGTTCATCCTGGTGCTGGCCGGATTTGCCATAGAGGGGTTCGTGCTTTCGGCTGTTCTCGTGCAGATGGTGCCACTGCTCACACTGGTCGGCCTCGGCGGCGCCTCGGTGCTGGTCGCCAGCCTGTTTGGCCCGTCGCAAGTGGCGAGCCGGCTGGTCAACATGCTGTTCGGCCGGGGCCTGTCGCAGACATCGCTGGCGCTCGGCGCGACCGCAGCCCTTGCCGGCGGCCTCGCGGTGCTGCTGGTGGTGGCGCCCTCCGTTCCCGGCGCCATGCTGTTTGCCGTGCTCTTCGGATTCGGCTCGGGCCTGATGAGCATTGTCGGCGGCACGCTGCCGCTCGAATTGTTCGGCCAGGAGCGCTACGGTTCCTATGTCGGCTGGATCACGGCGGCGCGTCAGTTCAGCTCCGCCTTCGCCCCGTTCGGCCTGACGCTGATGATATCAGGCCTCGGCGTCCTGCCGGCCTTGTGGCTCAATGTCGTGGTCGGCCTGTTCGGCATCGCGGCCTTCGCCGCCATCGCGTTGATCAGCCGGCAATCGCGCAAGGGTGCGGAAAGCGGCACGGCCGCGGTCGCGCCGCACGCGGCCGGATGATTGTCGCCGGTGCCCAGCCATCGGAATTTATGCGGGGGCGCTGCCTTTGGTGCCGGGGCCGCAAGGACTCGGCCGGATTTCGCTGACCGCCATCAGTTCGAACCGCCGTCGGCAACGGACGCGTTGCCTTTGGCTGCGTACCGGTCAAAGCTGCCCGCGGCGCAATTTCTAGAGCGTTTCACCATTTCATGGAAACGGCGAACCGCTCTAACTCTTTGTTTTGACGCAATTCCAGACGGAAAGCCGCTAACACTTTTCCTGGAATTGCTCTAGAGCGTCCGCCCATGACTGGAATGTTTCCTGCCACCTCCATGCCTGACCGCGATTGGTGGGAGGCGCTTTGGCCAGACCCGTCGGGGCTCTTGCTGTCGTTGGGCGTCGAGCCAGGCATGACGGCCCTGGACCTGTGTTGCGGCGATGGCTATTTCACCGCTCCGCTTGCGAAAATCGTCAGCGGCCGCGTCTATGCGCTCGATCTCGACCCGGGCATGATCGAGGCGGCCAAGGCCGAGGTGAAGCGGCTCGGCGTTTCGGTCCTGAAGTGGATTGTCGCGGATGCCGGCGAAGTCGCGGAACTGATACCGGAGAAAATCGACTTCGTGCTGATCGCCAACACCTTCCACGGAGTGCCCGACCAGCCGGCCCTCGTCAAAGCCGTCGCCCGTACGCTCAAGCCGCGCGGCCTGTTCGCGCTCGTCAATTGGCATCGGCTGCCGCGAGAGAGCACGACCGTGCTTGGTCAGCCGCGCGGCCCCAGGACGGAGATGCGCATGTCACCCGAAGCGGTGGCGGCGGTTCTGGAGGCTGCCGGTTTCCGGCTTCTGCGAATGGTCGATCTGCCGCCGTATCACTACGGGGCGGTGTTCGAACACAAGGCCGCTACCCCAGGGTGAACGCGCCGATGCTCCGGTAGAGGACATAGCCCGCGACGACAAAGATCAGGGCTGCGAAGATGCGGTTGAGCACGTTCTTGTAGGATGCCAGGCGGGTTGCCGCCAACATGCCGATCAAGCCTCCGCCAATACCGCCAACGATGAATTCGCCGGCCAACTGCCAGTCGACCATTCCCGATAGCGCGTAGTTGAAGGCCGTGGCGAGACCGAAGGCCGCGACGGCAAGCAGGGACGTGCCTATCGCATTGATCGTCGGCATTCCGGTGGCCAGGATCAGCCCGGGCACGATGAGGAAGCCGCCACCTATGCCGAAGAAGCCGGAGGCCGCGCCGGCGACGACGGCGACCGCGGCGGTCATCGCGCACATCTTGGCGTCGACGGGCCGGGCCGTGGTCGAGGCGCCGCGCCTGGGAAGGACCATCAAGCCGCCCACCACCAGCATCAGCAGCCCGAACAGGAAAAGCAGATGCGCCCCGTCGATCGACTTTCCAAGCGTCGATCCCGCCAGGGCCCCCACGGAACCCAGTGCGGCGAAGACAAGCGCGCAGCGCCACCAGACGTGACCCTTCAACGCATGGCTGCCGAAGTTCGCGAACGCGTTGGCGGCCACCGCAAGCGCGCCCGTGCCGATGGCGATGTGGGGTTGGGCTACGCCGACGACATAGAGCAGGAGCGGCGTGGCAAGGATCGATCCGCCGCCGCCGACAAGGCCAAGGGTGAAGCCGACCAGGCCGCCGGAGCCGACGGCGGCAAACAATGTACCGGTCATGATGGTCTCCTGGGAAAGAAGCGGTCATGGACAACCATTCCCGCCAGCATGAAGGCCACGAAGACCAGGGTTGGCATCAGCCCAAGCGACAGCGAAGCCAGTGCCGGGCCGGGGCAAAACCCGCCCAGGCCCCAGCCAAGGCCGAAGATCGCCGAGCCGATGACAAGAGGGGCGTCGATCCGCGCGTTCATCGGCCAATGAAAGCGATCCGCCAGCAGCGGTCGCGACATTCGCCGGATCCAGGCCATGCCCGCCATCGCAACCGCGACGGCACCGGCCAGCACGAAGGCCAGGCTCGGATCCCACGCGCCAAAGACGTCGAGAAAGCCCTGGACGCGGACAGGATCGAGCATGCCCGACAGTGCCAGGCCGAATCCGAAAAGCGTGCCCGCGGCCAAGGCGGCGGCAGGCTGCAGTTTGGTGTGTTTCACAAGACTGCTCCGCGCAGAAGCGCGACAGCCGCGATGCCGCTCGCAAGGAACGTCACGACCGCGACGATCGAACGTGGCGACAGCCGGGCCAGCCCCATCACGCCATGACCGCTGGTGCAACCCGAGCCCATCCGGGACCCAAAGCCGACCAGCAATCCCGCAAGCATCACCAATGGCAGCGACGCCGTCACGGTCACGGCCGGCCAGTGACGGAAAGCCGTGAAGTACACCACCGGGCCAAGCAGCAATCCGGCGACGAAGGCGGCGTTTGTCCGGATATCGATGCCCTGGACCGCCCTGCCGACAATCCCGCTGACGCCGGCGATCCTGCCGTTCAGCATCAGCAGGATGGCCGATGAAAGACCGATGAGGGCCCCACCAAGAAGGGATACGAGATAGGAGGTCATGGCCGACCTTCCGAACAGAAGATCGTGTAAAGTGCCGCAACCAGTCGAGCGGCCTTTTCGGCGGTCAGCCGGTAGAAGATCTGTTTGCCGTCTCGCCGCGTTTCCACAATGTTGGCGTCGCGCAACACGGTCAGTTGCTGGGAAAGGTTCGGCTGATGGATGTCGAGCCTTTCTTCCAGCTGGCTGACCGAATACTCGCCTTCGACAAGGGTGCAGACGAGCATCAGCCGCATTGGATGCGCCAGTGTCTTCAGCAAGGCCGCCACTTCACCGGCGCGCGATTCCATGGCGGCGGGCGACATGTTCACCGTATCGGGCTGGATCTCGCTCACCATACTGCTCCCGGCAACGCATCGAGGGGAAATTTCAGATAGCGCGTACCGTTTGCTTCCGGCTCCGGCATACGCCCCGCCTGGACGTTGACCTGCAGGGCATGCAGGATGAGCTTGGGCATCGGCAGCGTCCGGTCACGCGCCATGCGCAATCCGGCAAAGGCCTCTTCACTCATGCCCGCCAGGTGCGCGTTGGCACGCTTCTGTTCGCCGACCGTGCCTTCCCACCTCGGCTCGCGTCCGCCCGGCTGGTAATCATGGCCCGTGAACAGGCGGGTCTCATCCGGAAGCTTCAGGATGTCCTGGATCGATTTCCACAGGATGCGAGCGTCCCCACCGGGAAAATCGGCGCGAGCCGTGCCGCTGTCGGGCATGAAGATGGTGTCGTGGACAAACGCCGCATCGCCGATCACGTAGGTGATCGACGCCAGGGTGTGACCGGGCGAAAACATCACGCGCGCGGCTATGGAACCGACCTTGAAAGTGTCGCCGTCCGAGAACAGCCTGTCCCACTGCGAACCGTCGACACGAAGTTCGGGCCAGTTGTAGATGCCTCGCCACAGGCGCTGGACATCGACCACCCGCGCTCCGATCGCGGTCGGGGCGCCCGTCTTCTGCTTCAGATACTGGGCGGCCGAAAGGTGGTCGGCATGAGGATGGGTGTCGAGAATCCATTCGATGCTCAACCCGTTCTCGGCGACATAGGCAAGCATAGCGTCGGCGTTACGCGTCGCGGTCGCTCCGGACTTCTCGTCGAAATCAAGAACCGGATCGACAATGGCGCATTTCCGGGTATCCGGGTCCGAAACCACATATTGCACGCTTCCTGTGCGGGGATCGTAGAACCCTTTCACGTCCGGTCGCAGCCGCCTGTGCGCTTCGAGCCATCGCGACGCCGCCGACAGGTCGATGCCGAGTTTCGAGCCAAGAGCGTCGATATTCCGGGGTGACATGCGGTCATCGAGGGCCTCGCCCAGCACATAGAGGGTCAGGGCACGGGTGCCGGACTTGCAATGAGCAAAGACCGGGCCGCCGGCATCGGCCATGGCCGCCTGGAAGGCCCGCACATCCGCCTCCGTGATGGTCGGCATGGTGACGGGTATGAAGGTGTAGGAAACACCGGCGTGACCGGCCGCCTCCCGCTCGGCGGTGTTTCCGGGCTGGGAGGCCTCCTCGCCGTCAGGTCGAGCGTTGATCATTCCCGCAAACCCGTGGCCCGCAAGCGACCGGACTTCGGGAATCGAGGGCTGGGGGCCGACGCTCAGCACGTCATTTACACGGATGATGGTCATGTTCGAGCACCTGGTTCATTCAATATACAATTGCACATAATGTATAATGATGATCGATGCAAGAAGCCCGCGTGGAAATGTGCGGGGGGTTGCCGAAGGTGGTCCGCAAGCGACCTTGCGGGAGGGGGCGGGCGCTCCCCGCCTCAGAACTTGCGGGGGTCGATGCCCTTGGTGCCCGGGCCGTAGGGGCTCGGATAGATCTCGCCGATCGTCATCAGTTCGATCTCGCCGTCGAGCGTCGAACCGATGATCTTCACCTCCGGATCATCGCAGCAGAACTCCCAGATCACTTGCCGGCATTCGGCGCAGGGTACGCCCGAATAGGGACCGTGGCAGACGATGGCCTCGATCTGGCGCTCGCCCGCCGCCGCCATCTGCATCACGGCGTTGCGCTCGGCGTGGACCGATTGCTGGAGGGTGACGACCTCGACATTGCAGGCGGCGAAAAGCCGGCCCGATGCGGTGCGCACGGCCGAGCCGACCTTGTGGTTGGAGTAGGGCGTATAGGCCTTGTCGCGCGCTTGCGCCGCGGCGGTGACGAGCGCCTGGTCGGCACTTGAAAGCCTGTCGAAAGTGGTCTTCAGCATTGGTTTCTCCGCATCCGGGCTCCATCCCGCACTGATTCAGGATGGAGCCTTATCTGATTGCTTTTCCCGGTCTTTCGCTGGCTCAGGCCGGCTGCCGTTCCGATCGCGTGACAAGTCCCGCGACGAAGGGAACGACCGAGAGGATGAAGCCGACCAGCGAGGCTGGGATGCCGCCCGGCTCGCCCAGCAGCACCAGGATCGCGGTCGAGCCGGAGCCGATGACGATGGTCGCCAGCATCGACCAGGACGGAATGCGCCAGCCGAAAGTGGCCGACAGCACCGGCAGCAGCAGGCCCGGCACATAGACCGAGAAGCCGAGCATCAGGATGGTGACGATGCCGGGCACGCTGAGCGCCACGACCAGGGCGACGAGGCCGAGCACGAGCAGCAGGATGCGGCTGGTCCACAGCCTTTCCCGGTCGCTGGCGTCGGGGCGCAGCCGCGAGATCACGTCGCGCTGCAGCGTTGTGGCTGTCACCAGCAGGGTCGTGCTCGCCGTCGACATCGCCACCGCCAGGAAGGCGGCGACCAGCACGCCGATGACGCCATGCGGCAGAAGCTGCACCATCAGGTCGGGCATTGCGTTGACCGGGTTGGTGTCGGCCGGCAGCAGCGCCTTGGCGGCGACGCCGAGGAAGGTGAGGATGACGCCGAACACGGCCATGATGAGAAAGCCGTTGATCATGCCCCGGCGCGCCGTGTCGGGCGAGTTGGCGGAAAAGACGCGCTGGAAGCCGATCGTGTCGATGAAACCGGCGGGCAGGAGCAGGAACCAGACGAACAGCGTCGCCGGCGGCACGTTGGCGAACAGATTGTAGAAGCCGGGAATGTCCTTGGTCGCCTCATAGATGTGCGGCACGCCAGGCCCGAAGATGACGAACAGAGGCGCCACCACGCCGATGACGATGAGGAAGATGACGGCCTGCAGCACGTCGGTCGCCACCACGGCGAGGAAGCCGCCGAGCATGGTGTAGACGATGACGACGAGGAAGGCGACGATGGCGCCGGTCGTCGGATCCATGCCGGAGAACAGCGTGAACACCATGGAGATGCCGAACACCTGAGCCGCCGCCCAGGCGAGATAGTTCCAGCTCGTCACCAGCGAGGCGGCGACGCGCACTGAATCGGGATATTCCTGAGCGACGATGTCGGGCGTCGTCACATGCATGCGCTGGCGCACGATCTTGGCCAGGAAGATGCCCATCAACAGCAGGCCGATCGGGAAGGTGAACCACCACCAGGTTCCCGATATGCCGTAGCGCACGACCATTTCGGGCGTGCCGAACAGGCCGGCCAGGCCCGTCCAGGAGGCGAAGGCGGAGATGGTCAGCCATAGCGGCCCCATGCGCCGGCCGGCGACGATGTAGTCTTCCTCGGTCTTGATCGAGCGGGCGAAGAACAGCCCGATGCCGGTGACCGCCACGAGATAGATGGCGACGACAGCTATATCCAGATTTCCCATTTCGTACCCCTTCACATGCAAAGCCGATGGCGCGCCGTACGCCCTGGGGCGCGCCGCGCTGCTGTCCGTTGCCCCTTCTCGTGGGGGCTTGACGACCCTCTGCAAGATTTGTCACATGCAAAAATCTTTTTTGCAAGTGCTGAATCTGGATCGTGATCGGAGACTTCGAATGACCCAAGCCCAGGCCAATCCGGCGACCCCCGAGCTGGTCGAGCGCGGTGGCGCCCGCATCGCCTGGATCCGTTCGCGAATGGCGTTGCTGGCCGGACTGCGCGGGGAATTCCGCCGCACGCGGCCTTTTGCTGGCCGGCGCATCGGCGTGTCGCTGCATGTCGAGCCCAAGACGGCGGTGCTGCTGGAAGTGCTGGCCGAAGGCGGCGCCGAGATCGTCGGCACCGGCAATCACGGCTCGACGCAGGATGATGTCGTCGCCTTCCTGCAGAGCCAGGGCATCGGCATTTTCGGCCGCCGCGCCGACTCGCTCGCCGACCATCACGCCAATCTGGCGCGGGTGCTGGACGCTGAGCCCGACATGCTGCTCGACAATGGCGCCGACCTCGCCGCCGGCATCGTCGAGCGGGGCAGGGCGGCGTCCATACTGGGCGGCACCGAGGAGACGACCTCGGGCGGCGACCGGCTGCGCGGCGAACTGGCCGGCAAGGTGCCGTTCCCCTCCATCGTCATCAACGACAGCCCGCTGAAGGCGATCGGCGAGAACAAGCACGCGGTCGGCCAGTCGGTGGTGGAAAGCTTCATGCGCATCACCAACCTGATGATCCCCGGCCGGCGCTTCTGCGTCATCGGCTATGGCTGGTGCGGGCGCGGCATCGCGCAATATTTGCGGGCGCTGGGCGGCCGGGTGGCCATCGTCGAAATCGACGAGATCAAAGCGCTGGAGGCGGCACTCGACGGCTACCGCGTGGCGCCGCTCGCCGACCTCGCGCCGTGGGCGGAAGTGTTCGTCACCGCCACCGGCCGCGCTGGCGTGCTGCCGGCGCAAGCGATCGCCGTCATGCAGGATGGCGCGGTGCTGGCCAATTCCGGGCATTTCCCGTGGGAGATCGACACCGAAGGTCTCAACGCCATGACCGTGTCCGCCACCGACCTGGACGGCACGCTGCGGCGCCTCGACCTTGCCAATGGACGCCATGTCATCCTCGTTGCCGAGGGGCGCATGTTCAACCTTGCCGGCGTCGAGCCGAAGGGCAATTCGATCGAATCCATGGATATCGGCTTCATGCTGCAGGCGCTGTCGCTGGAGCGGGTGGCCAGGGGCGAGGGATTGGTTGGGGGCGCGCAGCCCGTGCCCGACGACATCAACCGGCGCATCGCCCGGCTGATGACGGCTACGATGGGGGCCGCCTTGTAACTATAGTAAGCCCTTGATTCTGGTTCTGAAGGATTGTGGGGCATGGCTGGCAAGACCGCGGAAGCGCCGGATTATTCGGTACCGGCCCTGGAAAAGGCGTTCGACATCATCGAACTGCTGGCCGAGCAGAAGGACGGGCTGAACCAGGGCCAGATTTCCGAAGCGGTCGGCCGCTCCATCCACCAGATCTATCGCGTGCTGCAGGCGCTGGAGCGGCGCGGCTACATCTTCCGCGACCGACCGGCCGGGCTCTATTTCCTGTCGCCGCGCCTTTTCGAACTGGCGCACCGGCACGAGCCGTTGCGTGGCCTCGTCCAGGCGGCGCTGCCGTCGATGCGGCGGCTTTCCGACGCCATCCAGCAATCGTGCAATCTCGGCGTCCACAATGCCGGAAGGGTGCTGATCCTGGCGCAGGTGGAAAGCCCGGCGGCGTTCGGCTTCCGTGTCCGCGTCGGTGCCGAGTTTCCGCTGTTCGGCACCGCGACAGGCCGCACGCTGATGGCGTTCCAGCCGCAGGACAGAGTCAGCCAATGGCTGCAAGCCGCTGGTATTCCTGATGAAAAGGCCGAAATGCGCGATGCGCTTGCCCGCATCCGCGCCGCCGGCCATGAGGAGGTGGCGGACGGGCTGCAGCCGGGCGTCATCGATCTTGCCTTTCCGGTCATCGGGCCGTTCGGCCAGTCGGTCGCGGCACTCACCGTGCCCTATGTGGCAACCACCTACAGCATGCTCGACCTTGCCACCGTGCGCCGCCACGCGGCGGAGGCGGCGCGGGAGATCGCGCTGGTGCTGGCGCCCGAGCCGGCGCAATGACACTGCCGGGGACATCACCGGCAAGCGGTTCCCTGTCATGTCCAACTGAGGACGATCCAGCCCAGCACCGCGTATCGCGCCGTTTTGCCGATCGTGACCAGCACAAGGAAGCTCCAGAACGGTTCGCGCAACACGCCGGCGACGACCGTGAGCGGGTCGCCGACGATCGGCAGCCAACTGGCCAGCAACGACCATCTGCCGTAGCGATGGTACCATTTAGAGGCGGATTGAAGGGCGGCCGGCGTGACCGGAAACCAGCGGCGACCCGAGAAGCGCAGGATTTCCCGGCCAAGGAACCAGTTGATCACGGCGCCCAGGACATTTCCCGCGCTGGCGACTGCGAGCAGCAGCAGGGCCGAATAGGCCTTGCTGGCCAGCATGACGGCCAGAACGGCCTCCGACTGGGCAGGAAGGATGGTGGCCGCGACCAGGGCGCTCAGGAACAGGCCGGCATAGGCGCAAAACGCAGTCAGCTGTCTACCTGTGCGGGTGGGTGCAGGATGGTGCCTCGCTACCCTCCAGGGCCGGATCTTGCAAGTGCGGTCTGTCGGATGATGCGGCGCGCGGATGCGGTTCTTTTGACGGCCAACCACGCCTGGCGTGGTCCCGGCCGCGCCGCTGCCGCGACCGCGCGGACCCTGCGCCCGTGAACGGTTCCACCGGCGCCGCGCCGATCGTCAAGGCGATCGCCATCGATGCCGAGCCGGCTGAGGTCTGGCGGGTGCTGACGACGCCCGGGATGATTCCGCAATGGATGTCGGACGAGGACCTGACCGTCAGCCTGCAGGGACATCAAGGCGGTACGATCGTGATACGCGGCGTGCTGCATGGAATGCCGTTCGAAAACCACGGCACTGTGCGGGTGTTCGAGCCGGAGAGGCGGTTCGCCTACAGCTACTGGAGCACGCTGTCGGCCTCGCGCCTGGCGGACTTGCCCGAGAACCACACCGTGGTCGGTTTCGCCCTGGCGCCGGCCGACGGCGGAACGCTGCTGACGTTGACACTCAGCGATTTCGCCGAACCGGCGATCCGCCCGCATGCCAATCTCTATTGGGGGCCGACCTTGCAGATCCTGAAGGCGGTCTGCGAAGGGCGGTCATGACGGCGGTCAGTCGGCCGGGATAAAGCGCAGGGTGCCTGCTCGGCGCGTCGGCCTGCCGGTGTCGTTCGTATGATTGACGCCATCCATGACAGGCACCTCCGGGAAATCGAATGGGCTTACCCCGTCCAGGCAAGCCACGTTCACGGCATACAGGTTCTGGTTCGAGCGTCGTTGATGATGTGTGTATATTCCGCAGCGGGAACAGAAGAAGTGCTGCGCCGATCCGGTATGGAAGCGATATGTCGTCAGGGCATCCTCCCCCTGCAGGATCCTGACCCCGCCCATTTCAGCCATGACGACGACGGCGCCTCGCATCCGGCAGTAAGAACAGGTGCAGCGGCGGATCGAATTGAACCCGTCGCTGAGCGTCGCCTCGAAACGCACCGCGCCGCAATGGCACTGGCCAGCCCGAAGGTTCGTGTCACCCACCATGTTGCCTGTGTCTCCTGTTCGGTCACTTCTACGTCGGGTCCTGGCAAGAGGACAAGAACGTCTCGGCGCCGTTAGCCGGCCAGCTGGTCGTTGCCGGCAGTGTCGTCGCCGCGGGTGATTGCCCAACGGCCTTGCACCAGAGCGCGTCGTGTCGCGCAAAATCTCTTGACTGACTGGTCACTCTTTTATAAACCGCGCTGCAAATCCAGGAGAAAACCGTGGCCAGACCGAAAAGCGAGGACAAGCGCAGCGCCATTCTGGCGGCGGCCACGCGTGTCATCGCATCACAGGGCCTGAGTGCGCCAACGGCTGTTGTCGCGAAGGAGGCGGGTGTCTCCAACGGCTCGCTGTTCACCTATTTCGAGACCAAGGCCGACCTGCTCAACCAGCTCTATGTCGAGTTGAAGACGGAGATGGCCGCCGCTTCCCTCGATGGACTTCCGACTGACGGCGACATCCGCACGCAGATGCGCCATGTGTGGTTCGGCTCGCTGCAATGGGCGACATCTTGGCCGCAAAAGCGCCGGACGCTCGCGCATCTGGCGGTCTCGGACGACATCACGCCGCAAAGCCGTGAGATCGGGCACCGGACCATGGCCGGCGTGGCGAAATTGTTGGAGCAGAGCCGCGCGGAAGGCCCCATGCGCGATGTTCCGATCGCTCTTGTCGCCACGCTGATGACAGGGGTGGCCGACGCCGTCGTCGATTTCATCATCCGGGATCCTGCCAATGCGCAGAAGCATTGCGCGGACTCGTTCGACGCGATGTGGCGCATGATCGCCTAAAAAAATTTCGCTGATTAATGACTGACTAGACAGACAATTATAAAGGAGACGCAGATGACCGGACGACCGGCTTTCGTCATCACAGGCCCGACCTCGGGCATAGGCCGCTTCACGGCACTCGAACTGGCCAAGCACGGCACCGTGGTGCTGGTTGGCCGCGACCAGCGCAAGCTCGGCGATGTGCGCAAGATCATCGCGGGACGAGGTCAGCATGCCGTGTCCGTGGTGTGCGACCTGGCCGATCCCCAGAGTGTGAGCAGGGCCGTGGCCGAGATCGTCGCACTGGATCTTCCCATGGCCGGCCTGCTCAACAATGCCGGCATCATGCCACTGGGCGCCCGGCAGAATGCGCTTGGCTGGGACCTGGCGTTCGCCACCAACCATCTCGGTCCGTTCGCGCTGACCGAAGCGCTCGTGCCGCATCTTCCCGACGGCGCCAATGTCGTCTTCATCGCCTCGGGGGTCGAAGACCCTGAACGCAGGCCGGCCCGGATTGCCGGTTTTCGCGGCGGCCGCTTTGTCAGCGTGGAAGCCAGCGCGCGCGGGGAGTGGCTGCGGGGTGGCTCGACGATGCCAGGTGCGGATGCCTACGCCACGTCGAAGCTGTGCATTCTCGCATCGGCCATGGCGTTCGCGCGCGAGACGCCGCGTCTGCGCTTCAATGCCGTCGAACCGGGATTCGCACCGGCGACCGGACTCGGACGCGATGCCAATGTGTTGCTGCGCTACCTGCTGCTGCCTGTCCTGTCGCTGGTCGCCCCTTATGTCAAATACTGGAGCACGCCAAAGCGCGCGGCCCGCGTCATAACCAAGGTCTTGCTCAATCCATCAGGGGCGACCGGCGTCTATTACGATGAGGTCGGTGAGCCTATGCTCGCCTCGACGCTTGCCCGTGACCCGCAATTCCAGGATCGCGTGGTTGCCGAGACCAGGGATTTTCTTGCCAAGGTAATAGCTTAGGCGATGAAGTTGGAGCTTCAAGCCGCCTTGGTGTGCCGGGCCAGCGCGCGGATGCGGTCGGCGACCTTGCTGTCGATCGGGTTGTAGACGGTCAGGTTCAAATCCGGCCTGCCGTCGACCGCGAAGGACGAGTATTCCAGCTCGATGTCCCCCAGTTCCGGGTGCTTCAGGCGCTTTGTTCCGTCGCCATGGGCGAGCACGTCGTTCTCCCGCCACAGGACGGCGAATTCGGGGCTGCCGTTGCACAGTTCGTCCACCAGCTGGGTTACCTCGGAGACCGCGCCGGCGCGCGCGGCGTCGGCGCGGAAGGCGCCGACCACGAAACGGGCGAGGTTTTGCCAATCGTGCTGCTTGGCGCGAATGTGGGGCGTGAGGAACATGAAGCGCAGGACGTTGCGCCGGCCGGCGGGGATGGTGCTGTAGTCGGTCAGCACGACCTCAGCGGCACGGTTCCAGGCAACGACGTCCCAGGTCGCGGTCTTGACCAGAGCGGGGCTGGCATCGAGCGTGTCGATGAGGCGTTGCAGCCGGGGGCTGACGCCTTCGTCGCCCCGGTAGCGAACCTCGGGCGGGCGCCCGAGCCCGAGCATGAAGAGATGTTCGCGCTCCGCCTCGGTCAAAAGCAGCCCCTTGGCGATGCGGTTCAGCACATCGGCCGAAGGCGCGCCGCCGCGGCCCTGTTCCAGCCATGTGTACCAGGTCGGGCTGATGTTGGCGCGCTGGGCGACCTCTTCGCGGCGCAGCCCCGGCGTGCGCCTGCGGCCGGAAAAGCCGAACGAGGCGGGGTCGAGCCGGGTGCGCCGGTCTTTCAGGAAGGCTGCGAGTGAACCGGGGGAAGGCATTCTGTCAGGCACCCTGTTAAAGATTATACCATGATAAGGTCACTACTTTAATGGAATAATAGACCGTCGATATTACGCAGGCAACCGCAGGAGATTTTGCATGCGTATCTTTTTGACCGGCGCGACCGGCTTCATCGGCTCGGCCATCGTTCCCGAACTCATCAAGGCCGGCCACCAGGTGGTCGGCGTCACCCGCTCCGAGGCAGGCGCCGAGGCACTCGCTGCGGCAGGCGCCGAGGTGCATCGCGGAACCCTCGAAGAGCCGGAGGGCCTGCGCGACGGCGCGGCGAAGGCGGACGCCGTGATCCACACGGCGTTCGACCATGACTTTTCGCGCTTTGCCGAGAATTGCGAAAAGGACAAGCGCGTCATCGCTGCACTTGGCGCGGCGCTGGCCGGATCCGACCGGCCGCTGGTGATCACGTCGGGCGTCGGCATGGGCAGCCCGGGACATGGCCAGCTGGCGGTCGAGGATGTCTTCAATCCCAGCCATCCCAACCCGCGCATCGCCTCGGAACTCGCCGGCAATGCCTTGCTGGAGGCCGGCATCAATGTGTCGGTGGTGCGCCTGCCGCAGGTGCACAATCCGGTCAAGCAGGGGCTCATCTCGCCGCTGATCGAGATCGCGCGGCAGAAAGGCGTCTCGGCCTATGTCGGCGAAGGCCGCAACCGCTTCTCCGCCGGCCATGTCCTGGACGCGGCGCGGCTCTACAGGTTGGCCGTGGAAAAGCGGCAGCCGGGCGCGCGCTATCACGCGGTCGGCGAGGAAGGCGTCGAAGTGCGCGCGATCGCCGAGGCGCTTGGCCGGGGCCTCAACCTGCCGGTCGTCTCGATCGCGCCGGAACAGGCGGCGGAGCATTTCGGCTGGATGGCAATGTTCGCCCCCATGGACCTGCCTGCCTCCAGCGCGCTGACCCAGGCACGGCTCGGCTGGCACCCGACCGGCCCGACGCTGATCGCCGATCTGGATGCGATGCGGTACTGAGGGGCATAGCACCGTTCGAGGTTGGCGGAAGCCTCCCCGACTTCGTCATCCACGGGCGAAGCAGGAGCGAAGCTCCGTCGCGGAGACCCGAGGATCCATGCCGTGACGTTGAACGAATGTGCAGCGGAGCAGAATTCTGCACCGTGGTGACACGTTGGAGTCCCGGCATGGATCCTCGGGTCTGCGCCGCGTCGCTTCGCTCCTTGCTCCGCCCGTGGATGACGACACGATGGGGGTTGGACGGAAAACCGGTTCCACCTTTTCAGGATCAGCCGGGGCTGACGGCATAGCGCAGATGGATCACCCCATGCGCCAGCGTTTCGCAAGATGTCAGCGACAGCTGCATCTTGCCGGCGAGGCCGCTTTCGCCGAACTCGACAAAGCCCTGGTTTGCCGCCCGCGCATCGAGCGCGGGGGCGATGAGAAGGCTGAGCTCATCGACAAGCCCGGCCGCGAAGAAGGAGCCGTTGATGCCGGCGCCGCCTTCGAGCAGCAGCCGGCGGATGCCGAGTTCGCGCCCGAGCACATCGAGCATTGCGGCGAGATCGAGCTCGGCCGTTTCCGACACGATGTAGGACACGCCGTCGCCGGTAAGTTCCGCCAGATGGCTGTCGGAGACGCCGTGCCCGAGCAGCACCACGACATGGTCGCCGCCGACATCCGGCTCGGCGAAGTGCAGTTTGCCGGAGGCATCGAGTGCAACCGCATAGGGTCCCGCATTGCGTTGCGCGAAATGATGCGGCCGCTCGACCTTGCCGGCATGTGCCGGCGGGTGCGCGCCGGCCTTGCTCATCTCGGCCATGGTGACGCGGCCGACGATCCAGGCGTCGCCTTCGAGGTCGCCGTGGATCTGTTCATAGAGGCCTGACCACTCGGCCCGGGTCCCGTCCGGGCTGACGGTGTAGCGGCTGGGGTGAAGGCCGCCATCGAGCGAGGCGAGCATGTGGCAGATGATGTGCGGCTTCATGCGGGTTCTCCAACTGGTGTCCAAACAAAAAGCCCGCCACCTCCTGGGCAACGGGCTTCCCGCGAAGCGCGATAGTGTCTGGCTACCACCATCAATTGGTGCGGCGAGGCACCCTGTCAACCGGCCACGGGCCGTGTGACGGCGGCCAAAGGAATCGCAATCAATCGATCTGCGGCGGCGGTGAGAGTGGTATCGGCTCGGCGGCGAGCGCACCAAGTTTACCGCGCCTGACTATCCGCGGCGGCTCATAAGTCTTTTTCATGCTGGGAATCCCCGTTGGCCCTCAAACCGCGCTAAACTGCCGGGCCGATGGCGATTGTCAACCCGCCTGACAGAAGTTACCCGGTTGGTTAGCCTCTGTTGCCCAAACGCAATAGTGCGGTATCCCGGAGCACCGCCAGCCATGCATTGTCATGGCGGATTGCGCTCTGGCCGATGTGTTCCAGATGATGCAAGGTCGGCCCGCGCTTGCCCGCCGGGAATCCAAAAATCCGACAATTCCGATAATTCGTCGTCCGGCACTGTTATATCGATGTTGCACAAATGGTTGACCCTGGGTTAGCATCCCTTTGCTGATGCCGATGGGAGGCAGTTTTTTGCAACGGCGATCAGCTGGAGCGGCATGCGCCATCGGGCGCAAGGAGGATGCTCCAACACTTTGAACCGACGCATGATCCCTTCCTGAAACCGTCCCGGTTTCCGGGGCCGTGCGTTCTTGTGGAGGAGGATCAACCATGAACAGACGTGAATTCCTGATGACGTCCGTGGCCGCGGGCGCGATGGTGCTGGCCGCACGTTCGGCGTTCGCCGAGGACAAGCTCACCATACTGGGCTCGGTGCCCAATCTCGGCTTTCCGTTCTTCGTGCACATGTTGAACGAGATCAAGGCGGAAGCGCAGGCGCAGGGCGTCAACCTGACCGAGAGCGACGGCCAGAACTCGGCCACCAAGCAGACCGCCGACATCGAGGCGGCCCTGGTGCAGAAGGTCAACGCCATCGTGATTTCGCCGCTCGACGTCAACGCGCTGGCGCCGGCCATCGAGGAAGCGGTCAAGGCCGGCGTTCCCGTGGTGACGATCGACCGTCGCGTCGACGGTGTCCAGGGCATACTGGCCCATGTCGGCGCCGACAATGTGAAGGGCGGCGAGGCGGAAGCGCAGGCGGTCGTGGCTGCGTTCCCAAATGGCGCCAAGCTGTTCCACCTGCAGGGCCAGCCGGGTGCCGGTCCGGCCATCGACCGCAACAAGGGCGTCCACAATGTGCTCGATCCCCTGAAGGACAAGTACCAGATCATCTTCGAGCAGACCGCCAACTTCGCCCGCGCCGAGGCGCTGTCGGTGACGGAAGCCGGCCTTGCCGCCAACGGCAAGCCGGACGCCATCATTTGCGCCAATGACGACATGGCGCTCGGCGCGCTCGAGGCGTGCGCGGCGCGCAACTTCACCGACGTCAAGATCTACGGCTTCGACGCGCTGCCGGAAGCGCTGGTCGCGGTCCGCGACGGCAAGCTCGCCGGCACGGTCGAACAGTTCCCCGGCCAGCAGTCGCGCACCGCCGTGCAGATCGCGGTTGCCTACGCCAAGAACAAGACCGAGCCGAAGGAGAAGCTGGTGCTGCTGACGCCGATCGTCATCGGCAAGGACAATCTCGACAAGGCCGAGAGGCTGAACGAGACGAAGTAAGGCCGATTGGCAAGGTTGGCGGGACAGCGCCCCCCTCTGTCCTGCTGGACATCTCCCCCACTTGGGGGGAGATCGGCAACTTATTCGACCGCGCCTTTCTTGCGACGTTTGAGATTGGCGAAAGCCGGCGTGACATCCAATCTCCCCCCTCGTGGGGGAGATGTCCGGCAGGACAGAGGGGGGCGCTGTCCCGCTGCCTGCTGTAATCCGGGAGCAACCCTTGCCAGCTGATGCCGCACCTGTCCTGCTTGCCGTCGAAGCGGTCACCAAGCATTTCGCCGGTGTCACCGCGCTCAGCGACGTCTCCCTCGATGTTCGCCCCGGCGAAATCCTCGGCCTGCTCGGCGAAAACGGTGCCGGCAAATCGACGCTGCTGAAAATCCTGTCCGGCGTCATGCCGCCTTCCAGCGGCCGCATCACTTTCGATGGCGTCGACTACGCGCCATCCAGCCCGCAGGATGCCAAGCGGCTCGGCATCGTCACCATCTACCAGGAGCTCAGCCTGATCCCGACGCTGACGGTGGCGGAGAACATTTTCATCGGCCGTGCGCCGGTCGGGCCGTTCGGGCTGGTGAGCTGGCGCAAGATGGAGGATGACTCTCGCGCGATCATCGCCCGCGTCGGGCTCTCCATCGATCCGATGACGCCGGTCTCGGCGCTGTCGGTGGCCGAACAGCAGCTGGTCGAGATTGCCCGCGCGCTGTCGCTGAAAAGCCGGCTGATCATCATGGACGAGCCGACCTCGGCGCTGACCGAGACCGAGGTGCAGCGGCTTTTGTCGATCATGGACCGGCTGCGCCAGGACAAGGTCGCCATCATGTTCGTCACCCACCGGCTGGAGGAGGCGTCCGCCATCTGCGACCGCATGACGGTGCTGCGCGACGGCCGGCTGGCCGGGCATCTCGACCGCGACCAGGGGCGACCGATCCAGTTGCCGCGCATCATCGAGAAGATGGTCGGCCGCGCGGCTTCCGAACTTTACGCGCGACCCGCGCAGCGCGCGGTGGCCGGCGATGTCGTGTTGTCGGTGCGCGGCCTGCGCACCGTGCGCGACCCGGAGGCGCCGCATGCCATCGTGCTCGACGGCGTCGACATCGACCTCAAGGCGGGCGAGATCCTCGGCGTCGCCGGGCTTGTCGGTTCCGGCCGCACGGAGCTGGCGCGCGCCATCTTCGGGGCCGACCGCATCGCGGCGGGCACGATCACGCTTGAGGGCAAATCCATCGCACCGGCCTCGCCGGCCGACGCCATTGCGCTCGGCATCGGCCTGGTGCCGGAGGACCGCAAGCACCAGGCGATCTTTGCAGCCCTCGGCATTTTGCCGAATTTCTCCGTCGCTTCGCTTGGCACATTCAGCAACGGTTTCGGCTTCATGGCCGAGCGGCGCGAGCGCGATGCGCTTTCGGGTTTCAGGAAAATGCTGTCGATCCGCATGGCCTCCGCCGAGCAGGCGATCGAAGGCCTGTCGGGCGGCAACCAGCAGAAGGTGATCCTGGCGCGCTGGCTGGCACGCGATCCCAAAGTGCTGATCGTCGATGAGCCGACGCGCGGCGTCGATGTCGGCGCCAAGGCGGAGGTGCACCAGATCCTGGTGCAATTGGCGGCGCGCGGCATCGCGGTGATGATGATCTCGTCCGAACTGCCCGAGGTTCTGGCGGTGTCGGACCGCATCGTCACCATGCGGCGGGGGCGCATCACCGGCGAAATGCCTGGCGTCGAGGCAAACGAGGAAAAACTGATGGAACTGATGGCGCTCGACAGCCAAGATGCGCTGAGCCAGGACGCGCAGGAACAGCCAGCGGAGGGGCAGTCACGATGAGCATCGCCGAAGAGCAGAGCCAGCGCGGCGGCGCGACGATCGCGCGGCTGTTGATGAGTTTCGGGCCGCTGCTGTTCCTGGCGGCGCTGGTTATCGTGTTCACCGTGCTGAAGCCGAGCTTCATCGATCCGATCAATCTGTTCAACATCACGCGCCAGATCTCGATCACCGGGCTGATCGCGCTCGGCATGACCTTCGTCATCCTCACCGCCGGCATCGACCTGTCGGTCGGCTCGCTGCTGGCCTTTTGCGGCATGGTGGCCGCCGTCGTCGCCAAGGGCGGGGCGGCCAACACGCTGTCGCTGTCGACATCAGGCACGCAGGGCTATGGCTGGTTCGCCGCGCTGCTCGCCGCCGTCATCGTCGGTGCCGCCGCCGGCGGCGTGCAGGGGCTTGCCATCACCCGGCTGAAAGTACCGCCTTTCGTCGTCACGCTGGGCGGGCTGACGGTGTTTCGCGGGCTGACGCTGACCATCTCCAATGGCGGCCCGATCTCCGGCTTCGACGCCTCGATGCGCTGGTTCGGTACGGGCCTGATCGGGCCGGTGCCGGTGCCGGCGATCATCTTCGCCATCGCCGCCATCCTGTGCCACATCGTGCTGCGCTACACACGCTATGGCCGCGCCGTCTATGCCGTTGGCGGCAATGCGGAGGCGGCACGCCTGTCCGGCCTGCGCGTCGACCGCATCCTGGTCTCGGTCTATGTCATCGTCGGCTTCTTCGCCGGCCTTGCCGCCTTCGTGCTGTCGGCCAGGCTGAACTCTTCCGAAGCGGTGGCAGGCATCGGCTATGAGCTGACGGTCATCTCCGCCGTCGTCATCGGCGGCACCTCGCTGTTCGGCGGCATCGGCTCGGTGGGCGGCACAGTGGTGGGCGCGGCGTTGATCGGCGTGCTGCAGAACGGGCTGCAGTTCAATAACGTCTCGTCCTACACGCAAAGCATCGTGATCGGGCTCATCCTGATCCTGGCGGTGGCGTTCGACAGGTGGCTGAAATCGAGGGTGAGAAGGTAGGGGCGAGAGGTCAGCGCGAGGCGCCCCCCTCTGTCCTGCCGGACATCTCCCCCACAAGGGGGGAGATCGGATGCCATGACGGCCTTCGCCAATTTTCAGCGCTGAAGAAAAAGCGATGCCGACGAAACTGCCAATCTCCCCCCTTGTGGGGGAGATGTCCGGCAGGACAGAGGGGGGCGCCTCGCACCAGCCGAAATCCATTTCACCCCGGCAGCTTCTCCTCGATGATCCGCGCCGACCCCGGGACCAGCTGCCCGGCGTGATCAAAGCGCAACACCACCACCCAGTTGAAGACATCGCCGGGCCATTTGCCGTTCGGCAGCAGCGCCTTGGGGTCGGCGCCGAAGGCCTTGATGAGTTTTCCCAGCTCGCCGTGATGCCAGGCGATCAGGATCGACTTGCCGTGGGTTTCGGTGGCGAGCGCCGCGACGAGGGCTTTGACGTCCTTGTCGGCAAAGCGCTGGTCGATGGGCAGTTTCAAGGCTTCGGAGAGCGGCGTCAGCGTCAGCCGTTCGCGCGCACTGTTTTTGGAATCGGTACTGGCCACCAGCATATTGGGCCGGAACGGCGTGCCGTCGAGCATGAAGGGCTGGAAATAGGCGACATAGGCCTGCGCGCGGGCTTCGCCTTCGGGCGACAGGCCGGTGCCGCCGTCGGGCTTTTCGCCATGGCGCACGATCAGCACGGTGGCGTCGGCAAGCCCTGATGTGCTGTCGCCGCCGGCATGGGCGGATAGGGCAAGCGCCAGCATCCACAGGGCGGCGAGAACAGTGCGAGTCATGGCGGGTCCCTCGGGCGCATTTCGAGGCACCAATCAGCGCAGCAATCCGACGGAATCAGGGCCGGGGCGGTGCCAAGCCAGCCGGGTGGTCAAGACGCCTGGGCTCAAGCCGCTTCGAGCGCCCACAGGCGGTGGCCGTAGCGGCGGAAGAAGCGCGCCAGGAGGCGCTGCTGCCTGGCCCTGGCGAGGTCGGGCAGGCGCCGCTCCTGGCGCCAGCGCGGCATGGCGCGCCAGAAGGCGATGAAGCGGGTGGTGTCCTCGATGGCCTCGTCGGCCGACAGCGCCGGGCCGATCGCGGCCAGGAACAGCAGCTCGGACTGTTTCAGCGCGTCAATGAGGGCCTTGCGCCGAAAATGGTCCTGGCGAGCCTGCGCGATGCCGCTGCGGCGGATCGCCTCGAAGGCTTCGAGCAAAGCAGGGCTGTCGCCGGTGTAACCGCAGGCGCGGGCGAAATCGGCGGCATCCATCGTTGCTCCCGGGTCTGTGCGGCAGGCGACTCACATTTATCTGGATATATAAGCATAACTCAAAAAACTATAGAAGAGAAACTTTTGGCCAAGTGTGAAAACTGCGACTCGACTCCGGGCTCAAAAGGCAGGAATATACGAACAAATCAGGAACAAATGGGGTGGAGAGGCAATGGCATTGCCGGGCAGGAAACCAGTTATCGCGCATGTCGTCTCGATATCGGTCGAGTGCGCCGATTGCGGCCGCAACAGGTGGTGGAAACCCGATGAACTCCGGCGCTTCGGGGTGACGGGCAGCACGCCGCTGGCGGAGCTTTCGGGACGCATCGTCTGCTCGGCCTGCCGCGCCGACGGGCTGCCGGGCACGGCGGTGTCGATCCAGGCCGCGTTCATCGACGAGCGCCAGCGGGTGCGCAGCGAAGCGCAGATGCTGAGCGAGCGCGAGGTGCTGGTGGAGGCGAGGCGGGCTTGAGGGCGGGGCGCAGGCGCTGGTTCTTCCTTCTCCCGCAAGGGGAGAAGGAAAAACCGCCCAGCCCCTAATAGCCCAGCAATTCCTTCAGCGGGATAACCCGCCAGACATGCTTGATCGCGTAGCGGTTGAAGGTGATTGTCTTGGGCGGATTGTACTGCTCGACCACCAGCTCGCCCGCCGTGCGTTTGACCAGCTTCTTGATGAAGGCCTTGCCGTTGCGCTCGTTTTCTTCCGGAAACGTCTCGATCACCACATGGTCGCCGGGCACGGCGTCGCGGCCGCCGCAGTAGATGAGGTCGCCGGGCTCGTAGCGCGGCACCATGGAATCGGAGAGCACATGCAGCGCGAAGACCTTCGGCAGGTGGCGCACGCCCGGCGGGCGCTGCACGTAGCCGGCAGGCTCGCCGTTGAAGGTGAAGTCGCCGTCATCACCGCCAACAGCGGCGCCCAGCACCTCGATATCCATTGATCCGGCGGGCATCGGGCCGGCATCGGTGACGATCTCGGCGTCGGCCACCGGGCCGGCATCGTCGAGGAAGACGACATGCCCCTGGCCCAGCGCCACCGGGTCGACGCGGAGGAAAGCGGCGGTCTTCAACAGGTTCTCGGTCTTGGGCAGGTTGCGCCCGGTTTCCCAATTGCCGACGGCGGCGACATCGGTGTCGTTGTGCTCGGCTATGTGGCGCATGACCAGGCCGCGCTGCTTGCGTGCCTGGCGTATCGCCGCCCCGACCTTGATCGACAGTTCCGTTTTTGCCATGGCGCCCATGTGAGCGATGAAAGCGGCTCTCGTCTATGAAAGAATGACTTGCATCTATTTTTGAGTTATGCTTATATCTGGCCATGCAAAACCTGTCCAGCTTTCATGGCGCGGTAGCGCCGGCCTCCCGCGAGGCGCATCCGGCGACCGAAGTCGCCAGCCATTCCCTTCCGTCCCGGCCGTCCTCCTCCCCGGCCGGGGCGAAGCCCGAGCGCTTTGATGCCTCGGGTCCGGCCCGCCCGTCACCGGCGGCCGGAACGGCCGGAGCCGCCGCTCCCCTCGGCTCCGGCCCCCCATTCGACCGGCACGCCGCCGGTCCCTATGCGCGCTCCTGCATCCACACGCAGGACGGCACCGTCATCCTGTTCGAGCCGATGACGGGCAGGGCGGTTTCCGCCCCCGACAGAAAGACAGCGGAGGCGCGGCTGACGCGCCTGAGCGCCGGGCACTCGATCCGCTCCGGCTGATTGCGGCCCGCAGGCCGGCTTCCGAACCGAACACCCCTGACAGTGGCCCGAACCGGGCCTGAACCCTGACGCCTGGCCGACGGCGCACTCCCGAGTGCTGCCGAAGGCGGAGCCCTGGATGGAGCCTGGACATGGCAAGCTACCGCGACGCCGAATTGCAAGAGATCGCCCGCTGGCTGAAGGATGGGCTTTCGGCCTCGCGGATCGCGACGGCGTTCAGCGCGCTGCGCGGCAGTCCGGTCTCGCGCAACGCCATCATCGGCATCGTGCACCGCAACGCCATGCTGGGCGCGATCGGCTTTGCCAATGGCCGGTCGCCGGGTGCCGAACGGGCAATGCGCAAGCCGGTGATTGCAAAGCCGGCGAAGGGCAAGGCCGATGGCAAGGCGGCCGCCGGGGGAAGGGCGTACGCCGCCAAGGCCGCCGTCGCGCGCAAGAACAAGGTCCGGGCGAGGCACGAATCGTCGCCGGCCTGGCTGCCGCCGCGCTTGTTCGTGCGCGAGGTGGGCGTGCTGATCGCCGATGGCGAAGCTTACCGTTTCAAGGTGCCTGCGCCCCAGCGCGGACCCGTCGGCCGCCAGCCGCATGGGGTGGCGATGCGCTTCATCGACTGCCTGTTTTCCCGCTGCCGGGCGCCGCTCGACCTGACATTGGAGGAGGATCCGCAAAACGATGCGCCGGGCGGACGGCCGGGCGCCGAGATGCTGTGCTGCGGCATGCGCACGAAGGCATTGAAGAGCTATTGCAGCTACCACCAGGCCCGATTTCAGCGCCGGGTCTGCACGTGAGCCTATTTCGGCATCTGGCGCCCCTGTTTGGGCATGCGGCTCTGCACCGTGCGTGCCTCCAGCCTCATGGCCGGGCCGCTGTCGGCAACCAGAATGCCGGTGACGCGGGCGAAGCCGGTGAACACTTTTATCGCGTCGGATTCGGATATCTGCGCCGCGATCGCGGCGCTGCAGGCGTTGAGCGCGCTGCGGTAGACATGGCCGCGCCGCTCGATTGGCCAGCGCTGCAGGAAATCGGCGGCGTCGCTGACGCTGTCGATCTCCTCGACATGTCCGTCCATCGACACTTTAAGCGGCACTCCGGTTTTCATCGTACCCACGGCATTCACCTTCGCTCTGGGCGCGGCTTTCAAGCCTGCGCTTATAAACGCGCGAGACCGTCAGGCGGTTGCATCGCCTTCGTGCCTGCTTCAGGGGTTGGCGGCGGCGTCGAGCCAGTCATGCGCTCGGCTTCGCGGCTTGACCACCAATATGCCTTGTTGCCCGGCGGCGCCGGTGAAGGCTTCGAAGGCGGTGCGCGGGCAGCAATTGCCCTCGATCGCCTGCCTGACCAGCCGCGCGGCGTCGAGAAAGGCGGGTGCTGTCTTGTCTGGCCACTGGTGCTGCAACGCCGTTTCGGCTTCGGCCACCGACCCCACCAGCATGGTCTTGTTGTCGCAAAAGCGCAGCGTAACCGGTATGAAAGCTGTCATCGGCAAACCTCCCCTTGGCGTGGACGCGTCATAACGTGCGGGCCGGCGGCTGGTTCCATCAGCATGCGTGCAGATATGGGGCCGGCATGAGCGAGCGGCCCTTCATGCAGCTCTATGTCTCCGATTTCGTCGGCGACACGCTGCAGCTCTCCACCGAGCAGATCGGCGCCTACATGCTCATCCTGATGGCGATGTGGAACGCCGGCGGCCGGCTGCCCGACGACGAC
This sequence comes from Mesorhizobium sp. 113-3-9, assembly GCF_016756515.1. Taxonomy (NCBI): domain Bacteria; kingdom Pseudomonadati; phylum Pseudomonadota; class Alphaproteobacteria; order Hyphomicrobiales; family Phyllobacteriaceae; genus Mesorhizobium; species Mesorhizobium sp. 113-3-9. Next base: position 3,268,964 of record NZ_AP023246.1, read on the forward strand.
GCCAAGCTCGCGCGCGTGGCGCGCCTGTCGCTCAGGAGATGGCGTGCCATCAGCCTCGATCTGCTGACCTTCTTCGAGCGCGAGGCGGGCGAGATCGGCCACAAGAGGCTGACGAAGGAACTGCACAAGGCACTGGTGAAAAGCGAGGCGAGGGCCGCCGCCGGCGCACGCGGCGGGGCCGCTACCGCCTTGAAAACAAAGGCGCATGCGGGACCAAATGCCGGCGCGTTGCCGCGGCATTCTCCAGACTCCAGAAACCAGAATGAAAAAGCTTCCGCTTTTTCCCCTGAAAATGCGGAAGCTTTTTCGGCTCGTGGAGAACAGGACGCGGCGGTGTTCTCACGGGAGAAGGCGGAGCCTTTATCCCGCGCGGGCAAGACAGCTCCCGTTTTCCCGGGGAAGAAACCAGGCTGGCACCGACCGAAAACCCACACCGACGCCGCCAACGCCATCATCGAGGAGATCCGCAGCCATGACCGCAGCCGAACTGCAGCAGGCGACGAAGGCGCTGGCCGCGATGTTCTCATGCTTCCCGCAATCCGCCCTGACTGACGTCGAGATGCAGATGCGCGGCTATCTCGGCGCGGTGCGCGACGCCGAGCTTGCCGATCTGCAGGCCGCCATCCAGCGCTTCGTGCGCGGCGAGGTGAGGAGCGGCAACGCCCAGTTCTGCCCGTCGAGCGCCCAGCTCTGCATCGAAGTGCGGGAGCGGCGGGTGATGCGCGAGCTGATGGCGAGAAGGGGAGCGCAAGTGCCGGCGAAGCGGGTGACGGGATGATCAGCCAGGTTTGCGGGACAGCGCCCCCCTCTGCCCTGCCGGGCATCTCCCCCACTAGGGGGGAGATCGGCAGCGTCGCCCGCGGCGCTCTCCTTGCAACGCTGGCGATTGGCGAAGGCCGCGACACATCTGATCTCCCCCCTAGTGGGGGAGATGGCCGGCAGGCCAGAGGGGGGCGCTGTCCCGCCAACCTCTCCAACCAAAAACGCCACACCCCAACCCCAAGGAGCCACCCATGCCCAAAAAAGCCAAAGCCGCCAAACCGCAGGCCCCCAAACTGCCCAAGGGCGAGGCCGAGCAGGTGCGCATCCGCCGCGAGATCGGCCATGATTTCGCGCTGAGCGACGACGCCTTCGGCCGCAAGCGGCTCGCGGCCGGCACGGCTGAAGCACGGCGCGTCTACGAGGTGTCGAATGACGGTCACACCTCGACCGGCGGCATCGTGCGGGTCCGCACGGTCGATCCGCTCATCGGCATCACCTCGCTGTCGCGCCAGCAGCGCGAGGCCGGCCAGCGCTACCGCGAGGATTTCCAGTGCAGCCAGCAGGCCGGTGTGAAACCGATGCGCTGGAGCGAACGCGTCGACGGCGGCCGCAAGGGCGGCGGGATCGCCGACAGCGTGCTCGACGCCGGCCGTGCGCATGCCGCCGCCACCCGCGCGCTCGGCCACTGGGAGGTGGCCGTCGTGGTGCAAAAAGTCTGCTGCGCGGGGGAGTCGGTGAAAGGCGTGGCGGAGCAGACCGGCGAGGGCCGCGACGTGGTGACGAAGCTGCTGAAGGTCGGGCTCGACCTGCTGGCGGTGCATTACGGGATGATGATGGAGCGGCGCGCGGGCTGAGAGAGCCGCGCGACAATCCGGCCGGCGATGCCGGCCGGATCCGCTTCACCAGGATCAGGTCATCCGCAGACGCGGATTTCCTCGACTATCCGGTGGTGGTGGCGCCAATGGCTGACCAGTTCGAGGTGGCAGCGGTGGTGCCGGTGGAAATAACGCGGCCTGTACCTGTAGCCGTCGTCATAAGGGTCGTAGGGGCCATAGACATATCGGCCGCCATAGTCCCCATCGTAATAGTCATTGCCGTAATCGTTGCCGTAATAATTGTCGTAGCCGCCGATGCCGATAAAGACGTGGCTGCGGGCCTCGGCGGGGGCGATCATCGCCGCGGCCGACGCAATGGCGATAAGCGAGGCAAACAGGAGCTTCTTCATGGCTACCTCCTTTTCAAGGCTTATCTAATATAACCCGCCAGGCGCGACCTCGTTCCATGGGTTCGCAAGGCGACCCATGCGGGCGCCGGGGCGCGAGACGCCCGGCTTCACTTCACCGAGGCGGCCGCGTCCTCGATGACAGCGGTGACTTCCGACGGATGCGATATCGGGAGCAAGTGGCCGCCGTGGATCTCGACGACCTTGGCACCCGAGCGTTTGGACATCCGCCGCTGCAGCTCCGGCGCAATGGTGCGGTCTTCCGTGGCAATGGCTGCCCAGCTTGGCGTATTGTGCCATGCCGCTGCTTCGGCCTTGTAGCCGAAAATCGCCGTGTTCGCGGGCGTCTGGAACATGGCGGTATAGCGCGCCTCGGCCTCGGGCAGGCCGTTCGCCACATCGGCGATCCAGGCGTCGGGCTTGACAAGGTAGAAGCCGTCCTTGAACACGGTAAGCGCGTCCGCCGGCAGCTTGCCGGGGATGGAGGCGTTGAGGAAGCCCAGGCTTTCGCCGATCTCGGGCTGGAACGCAGCCACGTAGACGAGGGCACGCACCTGCGGCTCGGTGCCGGCCTGGCTGATCACCATGCCGCCATAGGAGTGACCGACCAGCACGACGGGACCATCCTGCGCGTCGACCGCGCGGCGGGTGGCGGCGATATCGTCCTGAATGGAGGTCATCGGCAGCTGCACCACGGTGACACGGTACTTGTCGGCTGTCAGGCGGTCGTAGACGCCGCGCCAGGCGCCGCCATCCATGTTCATTCCGTGCACGAGCACGATATTGCCGGCTTTCGCCGCGGCGGGCGCGGGCAGCGCCGCGGCGGCGGCGACAATCGTGAGCGAGGCGAGAAGGGTGCTGATCCTGTCCATTTTGGAGCTCCGGTTGGTTGGAGCCAGAGACCTAAGGCGAATTGCATTTCGCCATTAGAGTGATTTATATGAATGGGTCTATCACACTGGCTGATAAATGGATCGTCGCGATATTGCCGACCTGCTCGTGTTCCAGGCCATTGTGGAGGCGGGCAGCTTCACACGGGCCGCTTCCGTCATGGGGCGTGCGCAGTCCGGCCTGAGCCAGACCATCAGTGCATTGGAGGCGCGGCTCGGCGTGCCGCTGCTGGCGCGATCCACCCGCAGCGTGCGGCCAACCGAGGCGGGCCGCCGCCTGCTCGATCGGATCTCGCCTTCGCTGCGCCAGATCGAAAGCGGCCTGCTGGAGTTGCAGGACAGCCGCGACCAGCCGTCCGGCACGTTGCGGCTGACCGTGATGGAATATCCGGCGCGCGCCATTCTGGTGCCGGCGCTGAGTGAATTCCTGGCCAGCCATCCGGGGGTTCGGGTCGACATCCACGTCAGCGATCGGTTCGTCGATATCGTCCAGGGAGGGTTCGATGCCGGCATACGCTTCGGAGCGCATCTGGAGAAGGACATGGTGGCTGTTCCGGTGGGGCCGGATGTCAGCGCGGCCATTGTCGCGGCGCCGGCGTACTACCTCAGGAGAGGCCGGCCCGTCCGGCTCGAGGATCTTGCGGCGCATGACTGCATCAACTTTCGCACGGCAAGCCATGGCGACGTCTACCGCTGGATGTTCAGGGACGGCGCGCGCACGGTCGACGTGCCGGTCGAGGGCGCCGTCATCGTCAATGATGCGCCCGTGATGATCGAAGCCGCCTTGGCTGGCCTGGGGCTGGCCTACATCTTCGAGCCGCACGTTGCCGGGCATCTCGCCTCAGGACGTTTGGAAACGTGTCTGGAAACGTTCTGCCCCGTCTGGTCGGGCTACCATCTCTACTATCCGAGCAGGCACCAGAAATCGGCCGCGCTTGCGGCCCTCGTCGAGCATTTGCGCTACAGGCGGCATGCGTAGGGTGCGCCGAGACCGGTGACGTGGGGGCCGCGTTGCCAGGGCGCCAGCTTCAACCCGCAGCCCAATTCACTGGTCTATGCTGCCACCAACGCGGCGGTGGATTCGATCACGCCGGGACAAGGCGCTGGTGGCGGTCACCCCGCTCGGCCGCTTCGGCCAGCCGGAAGATATCGCCAAGGTGGCGGTGTTCCTGGCGTCCGACGAGGCGGCGTGGGTGAGCGGAGAGCGGATCACGGCGTCTGGCGGATGGTGGTAGAGGTGTGTCTCTCCTTTCTCCCACAGGTGAGAAAAGGAAGCTAAGCTCCCCTAAAACAGCGCCTTCTCCAGCGGTCCCTCCAGCGTCTCCGCAAACGCTGTCGCCAGATGGTGCCTGTCCCGAAACGCCAGTTTGCCGCCGATGAAGACGTGGCATTCGGTCGGGCCGCAGAAGCGGTCGGTAAGGTCGACATAGAGCGTGTCGGGCACGCTTTTCACCACGGCGCGCTCTTGCGCCGCGGTGCCGTCATTGGCGGCCTGCGCCCTCGGCGTGTCGCAGCGCGAGGGGGCCTCGCGCCACCACAGCGCGCGGGCCACGCAGGAATCGGCGAAGCTGTCGCCGATCGGCGTGTCGCGGATGACCGCGGTTTCGACGCCGGCCTGGCTGAAGGCCTGCAAGGTGGAGCGCAGGCCGGCCTGCCAGCGCGCGGTTTCTTGCTTGCGGCCGGCGGCGGTCATGTCGCGCGTCAGATTGCCGATCGAGAATTCCGAGATCACCACCAGGCGCGGCTTGCGGCGGATGATTTCCGCTATCGCCTGTTCGCGCCAGGCGTCGCATTCGGTGTAGTCGCGCTTCAGCACCGTGTTGAAGGTCGAGAGCCGCGAGGCGCGGCACGAGGATTTGAGATAGGTGACCACCTTGGTGTCGTTGCGGCTCGCCGCTTCGACCAGCGGCGTCGACCAGTGGTCGGCGTGCGAGTCGCCGAACAGCACGATGGTGTGGGCGGCGTCGGCCGGCCCGAACGTGCAGGGTTTGGGCTTCACCGTGTGGAAGTCCAGCAGGCAGTTCTTGTCGGCGGCGCGCGCGATGGAGGGCTGTTCGGCGGCCTCTTCGATGCCGCGCTGGGCCGGGTCGATGTTGCGCGTGGCCAGGTGCGCGTTGGCATAGGCGACGGCCACACCCACGCCGGTGAGCGCCAGGGCGGGGGCGAGCGCCCGAGCGCCGGCCATCAGCCCGCCACCAAGGCGCGCCGGGTTCTCGATCAGGTGGTAGGTCAGGAATGCCAGCACCAGCGCCAGCGCGGCGCAACCGAGGCGCTGGAAGACGGTGAGGTCCGGCACCAGCATGCCGGCATAGACGATGACAGGCCAATGCCAGAGATAGAGCGAATAGGAGAGGGTGCCGATCCATTGCAGGGGCGGCAGCGAAAGCATGGAAGCGGGCGCAAGAACCTGCCAGCCGGTCGGGCTGGCTGCCGCCGCCTCGCGTTCTTCGCCCGCGCCACTCAGCAGCACCAGCACCGTGCCTGCAACCGGGAGAACCGCGTACCAGCCGGGGAAGGGCAGGTCTTCGCTCAAGGTGAGATAGGCCGCCGCGATCAGCGCCAGGCCGATCCATCCCTGCGCCGCGCGCAGCCACGGCCGGCGCTGCCACAAGGCCGCCGGCGCCAGTGTCGCCAGGCCGCCGGCGGCGAACTCCCAGGCGCGCAGCGGCGAGAAGTAGAAGGCCCAGGCCGGCGAGAGGCTGGTGAGCCACAGGCAGGCGGCGAAGGAGGCGAGGCCGGCGACGCCGATCACCACCACCGCCATGCGCTTGCCCCGGTGCAGCCAGGCGGCGAAGAGCAGCAGCGCCGGCCAGACGAGATAGAACTGCTCCTCCACCGACAGCGACCAGAAATGGATGAAGGGATTGCCCAGGGCATCGGCGGCGAAATAGTCGAACGACCAGCGCAGCAGCCACAAATTGATGGTGTAGGCCGAGGCGTACATGGCGCCGTGCGAATAGAGCGCCTGCTCCTGCGGCGAGAGGATGAAATAGCCCGCGCCAAGCGTCGCCAGGATGACGAACAGGGCCGCCGGCAGAAGCCGCCGGGCGCGCCGGGCATAAAAGCGCCAGAGGTCGAGCCGGCCGGTCCTGGTGATCTCGCCCATCAGATGCGTGGTGATCAGCCAGCCGGAAATGACGAAGAAGATGTCGACGCCGGCAAAGCCGCCGGGCAGGCCAGAGAGGCCGAAATGATAGGCAACGACGCCGCCGACCGCCAGCGCGCGCAACCCCTGTATGTCCGACCGGAACGATGCCGCCACGAGGCCTCCTTCGTGCCCCCAAGCCCAACAACCCTGCCCAAGCCCAATGCTCGCCAATCGCGGCCGGACAGGCCGCTATCGCAATGCAGCAAGTTTTTCGCAGTGCAACATGGCCAGAACAAGGAGACGGGCGCAGAGACTCAAGGCGTGCGACGGCCGCACGGTCGGCGATCCCGGAACAGTGTCTGGCCATTGCTTGGGAAGGCAGGGTTTCCACAGCGACCTGCGCGAGGCGAAATCCCGGGCATTGGGGCATTCCATGAAGAAGACGTACGAACGACCGGTCCTCGTGAAACGCGAGAAGCTGGCCAGCATCGTTGCGATCGTGGGGTCGGGTCCGTTCTGAACGGGCGCGGCCGGGCATTCCAGCCGGTATGCATTCCAGATGCACCGTGGTGACAATGCAACAGGGCGGCGTTTCCGGTCGCGGCAGTCGGGCTGACATGCTGGTCGGTGCTTGACGCGATGCGGCGGCGATGCGATGTCGGCCCGTCACTTGGGCAAGGGGATATCATGAAGAAGACCTACGAAAAGCCGGTGCTCGTGAAGCGCGAGCAACTTTCCCGCGTCACCGCGATGGCCGTGCCATCGGGAAAGCCCGTCTAAGCCGGCTGGCCCTGCCGATCGCAGGCGGGCGGCGAGGCGGACCGTTGTCGGGCACCTCGACTATTCGGCATGCCGCCATCACAAAACAGCCCCGCGAACGGGGCTGTTTTTCTATGGAGGGCAGGCGCTATCAGCTGCCGCCGTTCAATTTCACGCTGCTGCAGAATTCCGGATGGGAATTGGCGGGAGTGGCGTTCTTGGCCTCGTCCGCACAAGCCGTCTTCATCGACGCCTGGTCGTCCGGCGTCAGCGCCTTCCAGGCTTTGACGAAATCGTCATTGCCGCGCAGCGTCTTCATGCTGGAATCCGTGTAGAAAGGCTGCATCTTCGCCGGGTCGTCGAGAGCTGACGTACCGCTGCCGCCGCCCGCGAGGGCAGAGCCGGCGGCCATTGAAAGCGCCATGGCGCCAAGACAGATCATCTTGATATTCATGATAGGATCCTTCCCTGTTGCTTTGTGACCGTCGAAGCAACGATCAAGGTCATAACGGAAGAATTCGGGTAAAAGTTCCGGTTTCCGACGTGAAACGCGCTTGATTTTCCAAAAATATATCCAAAAAATCTTGAAACTTTTCTGGTAATTCTGCCGTATGCCCGCGCAAAAACTCTCTTTTTTGCATGGCGACCGCGCGTTGATCCCGCTGCCGACGCGAAACGCGGACGGCGCTGGAGGACCGGACGCAGCATCCGGCCAATTTCAGAATTTCCCGGCCCCGTTATTGTTCCGTACCGGCCGAAAAAGGCCCCACCGGCAGGGCCGGCGGGGCATTGATCGGAGGTCTGCGATCGCCCGGGGAGGCGATCCCTGGAGCAACGAGAAACGGCTTGCGAAAAGTTTCACGATCTGGGCGTGGCTGTTGCCGCGGGTGGCCGGCATCAGCGGGCTCGCAACCCTCTCCTGAGGCCGGCCTGTCGCGCGGCGCCGCGCTGCGATATTCTTTGGCGATGAAACTCGGCCAGAGCATAGGGTTCTGCACCTCCGCCGACGGCACGCGCATCGCTGTCGCCTCATGCGGGAAGGGCGAGGTGATCGTGCGGGCGGCGCACTGGATGAGCCATGTCGACTATGATCTGGAAAGCCCCATCTGGCGGCCATGGCTGCAGGCGCTTTCAGCCCGCAACCGGTTCGTGCGCTACGATCCGCGCGGCTGCGGCCTGTCGGACCGCCATGTCGCTGATCTCTCGATCGAAGCCTGGCACGCCGACCTCGATGCGGTGACGGCTGCCATAGAGGAGCCGAAATTCGTCCTGCTCGGCCTGTCGCAGGGCGGCGCGCTCAGCATTGCCTATGCGCTGAGGCATCCCGAACGGGTGTCGCATCTTGTGCTTTTGAACGCCTACGGCCAGGGCGGGCGGGTCCGGGCGAAGACCGAGGCCGAACGGCTCGAAGCAGAAACGCTGGTCAATTTTGTCCGCATCGGCTGGGGACGCGAAAACCCGGCGTTCTGCCGCTTCTTCACCAATTTGTTCATCCCCGACGGGACGCCCGATCAGCATCGCTGGTGGGGCGACCTCGAACGTATGACGGCAACCGCCGACGTCGCCGCGCAATTGCTCTCGCACATGCAGGGGATCGACGTGCTGGACCTCGCGGCGCGGCTGCGCGTCCCGACGCTGATCGCGCATAGCCGGGGCGACATGCGGGTGCCGTTCGACGAAGGCTGCAAGCTTGCCGCTGTCATTCCCGGCGCGCGCTTCGTGCCGCTTGAAAGCAAGAATCACGTGCTGTTGCCGAACGAACCGGCCTGGACCGTGTTCCAGGACGAACTGGCCGCCTTCCTCGGGCGCGAGCGGCCCGCCCAGCCGCAAATCATCCGCGAGGCCGGCCTGACAGCCGCCGAGGCGGCACTGCTGGAACTGGTCGCGGAGGGGCTCGACAACCGTGCGATCGCCGGACGCCTCGGCAAGAGCGTCAAGACCGTACGCAACCAGTTGTCAGCGATCTTCAGCAAGCTTGGCGTGCACAGCCGCTCGCAGGCGATCGTCATGGCCCTGTCGGGCATGGGCCGGACGGGATAGGAGCCAATCGCCAGCGGTAGCGCGGCCTCCGTTTAGCGTCGCGGTGGAATGCCCGCGTCTCGGTCTACATCTTCCTCGGCGAGATCGTCGCGGTTCACGCCGTCACGGCCTTCTGGGCCGCCGCGAATACATCGCGTGCGGACGTCGTACCCGCTACGTGCTCCGTGCCCGCGACTCCGAGGTCCATCCATCCCGCGTTCACGGCCTCAGACATTTCTTCGGCAGGTCCGGTGCGGCCCTTCGGGATGCCGAATTGCTCGAACGCTTCCGCCCACCCTGCACGCGGGATTGCAAAGGCTTTCACGTCGAGATTCAGGACTTCACCCAATTGCTCCGCGACTTCATCCGCGGTGACCATCGAACCAATCTCGACGATGCGCTGCCCTGACCACGCTGGCCCGGTCAAAAGGGTTGCGACCTCCGCGCCGATGTCGTTCGTCGCCACCATGGTCGATTTCCGGTTGGTCGGACTGTTGTAGACCGGTAGCGTTCCGCCCTGCGCGACCTGCAGGCCGTAAAGGAAGTTTTCGAAGAATCCACCTGCGCGTACAAATGCGATTGGCGAATTCAGGTCTCGAAAAGCTTGCTCCAGAAGCCACAGGGCCGTGATCACCCCGTGCCCGCTGGCTCTGTTCGCACCCATCGACGAAAGCGCAACCACGCGCGGCGGCGCTGCCTTAGCGAGCGCCTCGACATAGTTCGCTATCACGCCCTTTGCTTCTTTGTAATCGGGCGACGGTGCCCAGACAGGGGGCAACATGACGAACGCGCCTTCGACGCCTTTGAGCGCTTGCTCGATGGTTGCTGAAACATTCCAGTCGCCATCCACCAGTTCCACGCCCTGGTTCGCCCAGCTAGCCGCCTTTTCGCGATTGCGGACGAGCGCGCGTACCTCCTTGCCGTGCGCCAACAGATGTTCTGCCGTTGCGCCGCCCACTTTTCCCGTGATTCCCGTTACTAAAAACATGCGTTTTCTCCTGATCTTGAGGGACAGAGCACCGCCCTGTTGGTTCAATGGATGACTGGCAGAAGGGCCCGGATACGGGGATCGCGCAGGTAGAGGCCGCCCCATGTCATCGCGCCCAGGAGCAATGAAAAGAGTTCCGGCGGCGACCCCAACTCACCGATGCGGACATGGGCGCAGATGGCGCCTCCCAGAAAGCCCGTCACAAGGATCGCGCCGAGGACGGCGGTGGCCGGGATGGCGTAAAGGATGACGCAGGCGAGGATGATCGGGCCCAAGACATGGGTCACATCCATCGCGAACCCGGTTTCCTGCAACATGCTCTCGATCCGTGCCGGCGCGAAAAGCTGAACAGCGCTGTCCGCCGCCAGGGCAATGACGACAAATGCGCTCATTATCCGGCCGGCCCATAGGCTGCGATGCAAGGTCATGGCTTCAGGCGCCTGATGTAGGTTCATGGTTTCGGGCACTTGTCGTTCTCCGATGGAGGCCTCTCGATGTTCAAAACTTATTGTGCCTGTTAGGCATGATAAACATCGACAAAACGAACGCGCTGTTCTCTATAAAGAGAACAATGCCGAGGCACGAAGATGCAGAATCTCGAACCGCTCCTCATATTCGTAACGATCGCGGACATGGGGAGCTTCACCCGCGCGGCCGATAGTCTTGGCATCCAAAAGGGACGGGCCTCAACGGCGGTCCGCAAGCTGGAAGACGATGTCGGCGTCAGGCTCCTGCACCGAACGACGCGCAGCGTGCAGTTGACGGAGGACGGGCGCGCATTTCATGCCCGGGCCCGCAATCTGCTTGCTGAAGTCGATGACCTGCAAGCGATGTTCGCAGGCGATCGCGTGGCGCTTCGCGGGCGTTTGCGCGTCGATCTTCCAACCGAGGTGGCGCGCATGACGATCGTGCCGGCCTTGCCGGATTTCATGACGGCTCACCCCGAGTTAGAGCTGGAGGTGTCGAGTACGGATCGGCAAGTCGATCTGGTTCAAGAGGGGTTCGACTGTGTGTTGCGGCTTGGACCCGTAAAGGACGAGACGCTGATTGCCCGCCCACTGGGCCTGCTGCGCATGGTCAATGTTGCCAGCCCCGCCTATCTGGCGCGCCATGGCGTCCCTCGATCGCTGGAAGATCTCCACCGTCAGGGACATCGGACAATTCATTTTTCGACGATGCTGGGCGCAAGGCCCCATGGATGGGAATATCCGGACGGCGCCAGCTACGCGACGCTTCAGTTGCCAGGTGCGCTCCATGTCAACAGCGCGCAGACCTACGAAGCCGCTGCGCTTGCTGGCCTTGGTCTGATTCAGGCGCCACTCCTGGGCGTCGGTCCATATCTGGAGAGCGGAACGCTTGTGGAGATCATGCCCGATTTTCGTCGCCGGGCGCTCCCTGTGTCCCTTGTCGTGGCACATCGGAGCAATCTGTCGCGCCGGGTCCGCGCGTTCATGAAATGGATCGAGGATGTGCTGACGCCGTATCTGGAATAACGCGGCGAACATCTTCGTCCGGCTCCTGGAATCAACCTTCTAGATCAATCGCCGCGCTCGCACCATTGGTGGATTTCAGCTCAGCCTGGAAGGCGGGACATCTGTCCCTCGATGGCCGCGATTTTCCCGGCCGCGCGGGACCGCCGCATCATGCCAAGGGCCATTTGCGGGGTCTATCCCCTCGATCGGCGGCGCGACAGAGCGCCGTTCGATAGGGGAAACCGACATGACGCAACTCGATGAAGCAACGCTCAATGAACTGGTTGGCCGCATCCTTGGCGACCTTGGCGGCGCGGTCAGCGTGCCGCTGGTGCGGATCGGCGACGCGCTCGGCCTGTACAAGACGCTGAAGGAGATCGGTCCGGCAAGTGCGGACCAACTCGCCGAGGCGGCGGGCTGCTCGCCCCGCTACGTCAGGGAATGGCTCTCGGCGCAGGCGGCGTCCAGCTACGTGCATTATGAGCAGGGGCGGTTCTCGCTGACGCCGGAGCAGTCCTTCGTGTTTGCCGAGCCCGACAGTCCGGTCAATCTGATCGGCGGGTTCGATACCGCGGCCGCGATGGTCGAGAACCAGCCCAAGGTGCAGGCGGCCTTCAAGACCGGGCGCGGCGTTGCCTGGGGCGATCAGGCAGGCTGCCTGTTCTGCGCGGTGGCACGGCTGTTCCGGCCGGGTTACGTCAATGCGCTCGTGCAGGATTGGCTGCCGGCGCTGGACGGGGTGGTCGACAGGCTGAAGGCGGGGGCTGTCGTGGCCGATGTCGGCTGCGGGCACGGGCTGTCGACCATCCTGATGGCGCAGGCGTTCCCGGCCTCCCGATTCATCGGTTATGACTTCCATCCGGCCTCGATTGCTGCGGCGACCGCGCATGCCCGTTCGCACGGGCTGGCCAACCTCACTTTCGAAGTCGGCCGGGCACAGGATTTCGGCGGCAGCGGCTTCGACCTCATCACCTGCTTCGACTGCCTGCACGACATGGGCGATCCGAAGGCCGCGTCTGCGCATATCCACCAGGCGCTGAAGCAAGGCGGCACCTGGATGGTGGTCGAGCCGATGGCCGGCAACACGCTGGAGGAAAACATCAATCCGGTCGGAAGGCTCTACTACGCGGCCTCGACGATGATCTGCGTGCCGACCTCGCTGGCACAGGAGACGGGGCTCGCGCTGGGCGCGCAGGCCGGGGAGACCCGCCTTGCGGAGGTCATCCGGTCGGGTGGCTTCTTGCGTGTCCGGCGGGCCGCCCAGACCCCGCTCAACATGGTGCTCGAAGCGACCTGACAGACCGAAATCCGCACCGCTTTCGCGGCTGGGGCAAAGGCCGGTTCGGGCTTCTGTTCGAGCCGGCCTGGTCGCGCTTCGTCTCGCACTTTTCCTGGGAATTGCCCCTAGCCGGTGTCGCTGCCCGCCGGCGCTGCCTCGATCTCCTGGAGATAGAACGTCTTGCTCGGCTGCAGATGGTCGACGCAGAGCTGCGCCAGCACCCAATTGTCCCTGCGCTTCAGCGCCTCGATCATCATCAAGTGGTGTTGCCGGGAGATATCGAGTTTTTCCCTGTCGGCCAGCGAATTGGCCCGTACCGGCAGGCTGAGGCGCATGTAATGTTCGATCGACGAGACGAGATAGGCATTGCCGCAGGCCGAGAACATTGTGAGGTGGAAGCGGTCATTGGCCTCGTGGATGCCCCTGAGGTAGCCTGCGTCGACATGGCCGCTGTAGATGCCGTGTATGTTGGTCAGTTCGGCAATCAGCGCGTCGCTGGCCGGCAGGGGGATCATCAGTGCCGCCTGGCGCTGCAGCATTTCGCGCACTTCATAGATCTGCCGCACCTCCTCGGGCGAGAGCCGGCGCACCATGGCGCCCTTGTTGCGCTCGCGTGTGACGATGCCCAGCCTCTCCAGCTGGTAGAGCGCCTGGCGGATCGAGTGGCGCGAGACAGGGAAGCGGGCCAAGAGCACATCCTCGACCAGGCGCGTGCCGGGCGCCAGCCGGCCGAAGATGATGTCCTCCTCCAGCGCGTGCACGGTGTCGGCTTCCTTGCCGCCATAGTCGAAACTGCTGAGCATCGCGAACCCTTGTTGCTCCCGGCCAATTCCATTGACCCGGGACAGCACTCTAGAGCATTTCACCGTTTCGCGGAAACGGCGAACCGCTCTAACTCTTTGTTTTGACGCAATTCCCAAGGGCAAGCGCTACGCGCTTGTCCCGGGAAAACCGCTGACACTTTTCCCGGGATTGCTCTATCCCTCGCGCACAAGGCTTGCCACAAGCTGGTCGAGGCGCGGGTCGTCGAGGCTGACGACGCCGGACATGCGCAGCGCCTGCCGCAGGCTGATCCTGCGGACCTCCTGGCGCATGATGACCTTTACACAGACCGGTCCAACCGCGGTCAGGATGAAGGCGTTGCCGACCAGAACCGGTTCAGAGTAAGGCGCCCACTGCACGGCCACGATCGATGGTTCGCCGGTCTGGCGGCGGTTGATGCCGGCGAAATAGATCCAGTTCAGCCGCGAGATCGCCACGCCATAGTGCCAGCCCGGCGCCCGCGCTCCGCCCTGGCGGTGGCCTTCGGCCCATCGGGTCACGCGCCTGAAAGTCACGCGCTCGGCCTCGCGCCGCACGAAGGTGACCGACCGCATCACAAGGTCGGGCCGGTCCGGAACCGCGAAGTAGGTGAAATAGATGCCGCCTGCGATGGCGGGGGACGGGCCGCGCACCATGTTCTCGTAAAGCGTCTGGTGGATCGGTGACAGGCCGGCGTCCGCGAGCGCGGGCGCGTCCGGCGCGCGATACAATTCATCCTCGTCGATCTGGAAATAGTCGCAGATCAGCTTGGCCGTGGCCCGGTTGGGCACGCTCTTGCCTTGCAGATAGCGCTCGAACTGCGTGCGGTTCATGTTCAGTCCGCGGCATACGGCGGCCACCGACGCATGGCTGCTCACCAGCCGTCGGAGATTCTCGGCAAGATTCCTGCGGATGGGCACGACACCGCCTCTCGACAGCCGTCCGGACCACTATTCAAGCAATTGCTTATACTTCGTCACTCTCTCACACCACCGCGCCGACGCGAATGGGACCTTTGGCCAATAGGCGGGTGCAGAGCCAGGTAATGTACGATTTCGTACATATTGCCTATCCGAGCCATGCGAATGGGCAAGATCCGCCAGACGGTCGCAGCAAGCGATTACGCCGGCACGTTGTTCGCCATCGATTGCCTGATTGGCGTGGCTGCCGAGCAGACAAGTGCAAACTCGCTGACCTGGAACAGGCCGGCATGCCGGTTGGCAGGGACCCGAATGTCGGCGCAAAGGGCACGGTTGCCCACTTCCAGGCAAGGCGGCTAGGCCGGGCGCGGGCAAGGCGGCGCGCGTGCGGCGCTTGCCTTGAGCGTTTTCGCCAAACTCGTGCAGGCAGGAGACAATCTTAGCCCAGGATAATCTCGCCGATCAGCCTGGCATGATCTCTCCGATCAGCCTGGCATATTCGGTCTCGGCTTGGCCGTAACCGCCATTGGCGAGTTCCAGTAGCCCGGCGCGGTCACGAATGACGATCTCGCCACGGCGCGAGCGGATCAGCGCGCGGCCTTCCAGCAGTTGCAGCGCGACTGTGACGCCCGGTCGCCGCACGCCAAGCATGATCGACAGGAATTCGTGGGTGATGGCCAGACGCTCGCCAGGCACCCGGTCATCGCACATCAGCAGCCAGCGCGCCAGCCGCTCCTCGAGTTTCAGCCTTGCGTTGACAAGCGCGGTACAGCCGGTTTGCGTGTGCAGGGCGTTGACGAAGCGCAGCAGGAACAAGCGCAAGGTCGGGCTCGCCGCAAGCGCTGCATTGAACGCGGCGGCATCGATGCGGACGGCTTCGCCTTCGAGTTGCACGAAGCAGGCATGCGCGGCACGGTCGTCGCCCATGACCAGGGCGGATCCGGTCATGCCTTCGACGCCGATGAAGCCCACCTCCGCCTCATGGCCGCTCGTCGTGCTGGCGACCACCGAACCAATGCCCTGCTCGATGAAGTAGACGGCCTCTATCGGCACATTGGGTGTCACCAGCATCATGCGCAAAGGCAATTCGCAGCGCTGCATATGCGGCGCCAGCAATGCGAGATCGCTCACATGCATGCGCCGCAGCAATTCGTTTCGGTATTGAGGACTTCTGTCTTGTGCGGGATCAGACATAACTCTGCCCAATACAGGGCAAGAGCCATCCGATCTCCCAGCCGTCCGCGCCCGTGACAACGTGCGAACGATAGCCTGTATATAGGGGCCTGGACCGAAAAGCCCTAAGAATACGGCACTGAATTCGATTCACGGCGCTCCCTCTCGCCGCTCGCATACGAAAAGATCGACCGCAAAGTTAGTGTCGGAAACGTACCAAACGCTTCTTGGTACGAAACCGACATATCTCCTGGAGGCGCTAGGGTCGGCGATCTGCCGCACATGGCGCCAGCCGACCGGGAGCGGTTCGGGTGAACTGGGCTGGCGCCGCGTGGCGCCTACTTCTTTGACGAGCTCGCCCGTTCAAGAACGGCAATCCGTCTGTCAGTCTCCACCAGTGCGACCTGCATAAGCGTGTCGATCTCGACCATCGCCTCGAGATGGCGCGCATCGATCACAGCCTTTCGCGCGAGACTCAGGAATCCCCTGACAATTCGCAGGGTTTCGACAACGCCGGGTTGGTCTGACAAGGGCGGCCCTCCTATGGGTACAACCCTGAAGCGGTGGCAACGTTCCACCCAAGAATTGACTCGCTATTTTTGTACGAAAGCGTACGCTTCTCAAGTCGTCCGCCTTCCACGGCACACGGACGCTTGGTAGCCAACTCAGGTGCTCCCGCCACGTTCGCGGAGACTGAAATGGCTGACGACCATTCAGGCAAAACGGTAACAGCGCTGGATTGCGAGATTCTTCGCGGCGCCTTCAGGAAATCAGTCGTCGAAAATCGTATCGCCGAAAGGGAATGGCGCATGCACGCGCGGGTGCTGGCGCGCGAATTGACCGAACTCGACGAGATCGATCCGGACATCCTGGACTGGATCGTGCGCAAGTAGATTTTTGCCGCTTTCGAGATGCCCGCGCGGCGTCAGTCGACGTCGATCGCCTTCGGTCGAGCTTTGCGTGGCGGGGGCATGTCCCTGGGGATGGGATGAAAACGAACTCATTGCCCGGAACCGGGGGTCGACGGGGAAGTTGTGGGAAAGCTCCCTCCAACCCTTTCGAAAGCCCCTGCATGGAAAAAACGTTCAACCGCATGGCTGGCGCGGTCGCCCGTGCCACCGGCAGACCTTGGGCCTTCGCCCTGTGCCTGGCGTCGGTTTTGGTTTGGGCGGCGACCGGTCCGGTCTTCCACTACTCCGAAACCTGGCAGCTCATCATCAACACCGGAACCACCATCATCACGTTCCTGATGGTCTTTCTCATTCAGAACACCCAGAACAGGGACGGCGCGGCGATCCAGGTCAAGCTGGATGAACTGATCCGGTCTGGCCTGGGCAAGAACGACTTCATCGGTATAGAGCACCTCACCGAGAGGGAGGTGGAGGAATTCCGCGCCATCTGCGAGAAGGCCAAGCAAGCCAAGGAAGTGGCGAAACCGAAGGCAGCGAAGAAGAGCTAGTGGATTGAGCCGGACGCCTGGATGGAGCGCCGGGTCGCCAGGGGCCGCCACTGGCCGAGCATCATGGAGAGCCAGATGTTTCCGGATGGTGCCGGGAGAACTCCCTCACCGACATCAAGACAGGCATCAGACCCCGACCGGAATTCGTCAGTCCGTACTCGACACGCGGCGGCTGCTCGTCGAAATCGTGCCTCGCGACAAGTCCATCATTCTCCAACTCCCTGAGATGCTGCGTCAGCATCTTTTGAGAGATGTCGGGTATATCTCGCATGAACTGTGAAGATCGCATCGAAGTTTCCGCGAACAATCGGAACAGGATCGGCAGCTTCCATCGTCCACTGATCATGCGGAGCACTCTGGTAACGTGCTCGACAGATCCATTCGGGCCGAGGCAAACATCTCTCTGCTCTCGTTTGACAGGCACTTTTAAGTGCGTAATTGCCTCGTTCATCGCAGTGTCCTCTTATGCATTCCCGATATCAACATGGGAATTGCACGATGGATTTGAAACTCGACGGCAAGGTGGCGCTGGTCACAGGCAGCAGCAAGGGCATCGGCGAAGGGGTGGCCAGAGGGCTTGCGCGGGAGGGGGCCATCGTCATCGTGCATGGTCGCAAAAAGACCAAGACCGAGGAAGTCGCTCACGACATCGTCGTTGAGGGCGGGCGGGCCTACGCCGTCATCGGCGACCTGACAAACGACGAACAGGTGCAACGCCTCGTCGAGGATGCGCAGGCTTTCGTCAAACCTGTCGAGATTTTGGTAAACAATGCAGGCGGCTCCGGCGAAACGGAAGACTGGTCCACGACACGACCCGAGACATGGGCTGCAAGCTACGACCGGAACGTCCTTGCGGCTGTGAGGGTCACCTCTCGCCTCCTGCCAGCCATGCGCAAGGCGAAATGGGGGAGGATCATCAACATCTCAAGCCTGGCAGCGTTGATGCCACCATCGAAAAGACCGGACTATGCGGCAGCCAAGGTGGCCATGATCGCGATGACTGCCTCGCTCGCAAAGGCAGTGGCGATCGATGGAATCACTGCAAATACCGTTTCACCTGGAACGATCCACAGCGTCAGCCTCGACGAGGCGTTCCGAAAGGTGGCTTCGAACGAAGGCATCGCGGCCGATGCCTCGTGGACCCAGATCGAGCAGAAAGTACTGCCAATGTTCGCTCATGTTCCCATCGGCCGGGTCGGAACAACCGAGGAGATCGCCGATGCCATCGCATTCCTTGTCAGTCCGCGCGCCAGCTACATAACAGGTGTGAACCTGAGACTTGACGGAGGGATGTGGTCGGGACTTTAGCCCTTTTGGGGATGTCCGGTCTGCGTATGGCCAGCACGATCCGGGCGTCCCAAACATGCTTCCGAAGCTTACGATCTGTTGGGCTCGGATGGACGACCACGCCACGTATGCATCAAGTATCAAGCAGACGAGGTACCAATCCGCGTCGTCTCGCGTGAGGGCGCGGCCGAGGCCCGGCTCTCTGTGTTTTTCAGCTCCGCATCGATGGCCGCGGGCGAAGCATGCTCAAGCCCCACCACCTCGTTGCGGGCGGCGTCCAGGGCGACGATTATCTCGTTGAGTTTCGCCTGTATGGCCGAGGTGTCGCGGTAGTTCTGGATCAGGACAACGCCTGTCAGGCACATCGCTGAAATGGAGATGATGTAGGTTCCGAGCGTCGCGCTGGTGAGCAGTGCGCAGACAAGGGCCGCGCCCAGCATCACATAGAAGCCCGGCGGCTTGGAGAAGAACTCGGCGAGGGCATAGAGAGGTCTGTCCACCCAAATCTCCGCCTGAGGATGCAAGCAGCCCGCCATCCCGATGAGGGCGGCGGGCTCCTTCCCGATCGGCAACCCGCCGATCGGACTGACTGATGTAATGTCCGAGAAAGAAGCCGGTTCCAGCGGATGGTCGCTAAAGATCGGCTTCAGCCCAGCTTCACCTTCGGTTCGCGCGCCCACAAGCGCAGGTCGCCGAGACTGGCGACGAAGCCGGCGACGTCCTTGGGCGATGCAAGCGGGATCACCGCCTCGTCCTCGGCCACGCCCGCCTTCGCCAGCAGTGGTGCCGCCGCTTCGACGAAACCGATGAACTTGCAGTGCGCGAAGGCGTCGGCGACAAAGTCTCGGGCGGTCGATTCCTTCAGCAGGTCGGCCATTGCGGGCTTTGCCGGCAGGAGCGCGATGGCGTCGTAGAGAACCGACGGTGCGCCTGCGATCATCTGCTGCGCGTCGATCCAGCTGCCGTCGCTCGCCTTGGCGCCGCCGACCTTCGGCGCGATGATCTCGAACTTGGCGCCGGCTTTGGTCAGCGCCTGCTTCAAGGCATTCAGCAAACCGGCATCCGTTCCGTCGGTCACCAGGATGCCGAGCTTGCGGCCTTCGAAGCGGCCGGGGCCGTTCTTGAGGATGCTGAGCGCATCCGAGGTGGGAAGATCCCTGCGCGTCGGCACCGCCGCATCGGCGGGCTTCGGCATGGCTTTCAGGCCGAGCGCATCCGCCACCTTGCCGGCCAGCCCGTCATCGATGTTGAGAAGGTGGGAAACGACGCGCTCGCGGATGACAGGCGTCTGCACCTTGCTCAGTTCGAAGGTCAGTGCGGCGGCGATATGGCCTTGCTCCACGGGGTCCTGGCTGATGTAGAACTGGCGCGCCTGGCTGTAATGGTCGGCGAAGGTTTCCGACCGCAGCCGTGCCTTCGGTCCGGCTTCGACCTCGGCAAAGGAACGGAAACCCTTTTGCGAGGATTCGCGCGGGCCTTCGTCCCATGAGTTGGGCTGGTAGTTGGCGCGCCCGACCGGGTTGCGCATCGCCATGTGGCCGTCCTGCTGGAAATTGTGGAAGGGGCATTTCGGCGCGTTGATCGGGATGTGGGTGAAGTTGGTGCTGCCCAGCCGTTTGATCTGCGTGTCGAGATAGGAGAAATTCCGGCCCTGCAGCAGGGGATCGTTGGAGAAGTCGACGCCGGGCGGCACGTTCTGCGTCATGAACGCGACCTGCTCGGTCTCGGCGAAGAAATTGTCGGGCATGCGATCGAGCACCAGGCGGCCGACCGCGATCGGCGGCAGCACCTCCTCGGGAATGAGTTTCGTCGGATCGAGGATGTCGAAGTCGAAACCGTCGGCGAAAGCCTGGTCGAAGAGCTGCAGCTGCAGCTCCCATTCCGGGAAATTGCCGGCATGGATGGCGTCCCACAGGTCGCGGCGATGGAAGTCGGGGTCGGCGCCGTTGATCTTGACCGCCTCGTTCCACGCGACCGACTGGAGGCCGAGCTTCGGCTTCCAGAGGAATTTCACGAAGGTCGATTCATCCTTGGCGTTGAGCAGCCGGAAGGTGTGGACGCCGAACCCTTCCATGAAGCGCAGCGAGCGCGGAATGGCGCGGTCGGACATCGCCCACATGATCATGTGCATGCTTTCGGGCGTGAGCGAGATGAAGTCCCAGAAATTGTCGTGCGCGGTCTGCGCCTGCGGGAAATCGCTGTTGGGCTCGGCCTTCGCGGCGTGGATCAGGTCGGGAAACTTGATCGCGTCCTGGATGAAGAACACCGGCATGTTGTTGCCGACAATGTCCCAGTTGCCTTCCCTGGTGTAGAGCTTGACGGCGAACCCGCGCACGTCGCGGGCAAGGTCGGCCGAACCCTTGTTGCCGGCGACCGTGGAGAAGCGCACGAAAGCCGGTGTCTTCTCGCCGGCGCGCTGGAAGATGTCGGCGCGGGTGTATTTGGCCAGTGATTCATAGGTTTCGAAATAACCGTGGGCGCCATAGCCGCGGGCATGGACGACGCGCTCGGGGATGCGTTCGTGATCGAAATGGAAGATCTTTTCGCGGAAATGGAAGTCTTCGAGCACTGTCGGGCCACGGGTGCCGATCTTGAGCGAGTTCTGGTCGTCCGAGACCGGCCCGCCTTGCGCGGTGGTCAGCACCGGCGTCGCGCCGGACGCGGTCTGGTGCAGTTCGCCGCCTTCGCCACGCTGCAGTTTCTGATCGTGAATGGTCGCCGCCGTTCCGGCCGGCTTGGATGCTTGCTTGGCCATGACTGAAATCCTCGAGGGGTCAATGCGCGGGCTGCGCTGGTCCCTCAATCTCTGGCAGGGCAATGCGTTCCCTGCCGGTTTCAAATCCGGACGTGAAGAAGGCCGCCGTTTGGCGCGGCGGCCTTCAAGGGCTTCAAGAGGGAAGAAGCCCTCAGAGGTTCTTGTTGATCGCGGCGGCGGTCTTGTTGGTCGCGTCCTTCACGGCGGACTTGGCGTCGCCGACAGCCTTCTGAACCTTGCCCTTGGCTTCCTGCGCCGCGCCTTCGGCGCGCAGGCGATCATTGCCCACGGCCTTGCCGACGCCTTCCTTGGCCTTGCCTACAGCCTGATTGGCGAGACCCGAGGCCTTGTCACTGGTGCTTCCCATGGAATGTTCCTTTTTTGCGAATTGTCTGCCTGACCGGCGAGGACCAACGTCGCTTTGTCGGGAAGGTTCCGCACGCCATGGAGAGCGCGGCAAACGAAAAGGCCCGCCACCGACGCGACTGGTGACAGGCCTTCTGGAGTAGACCGGGCGTCCCACCGCCCGGCCGGTTGCAAAACCTGTCAGCGGGGCGATCGTTCCATCACGACAAGAAGCCTGCGGTTCTTCCGGCCTCGCGGATCATTCCGGGTTTTCCGGCCGCGACGTCGCTGGACCTCGCCCATGTCTCCAGCTTCGGCGCTGCTACGAGCCTTCGATTCACGCAGATCGAGGTGCATGTGCCTGTTGTAACCGCCGAGAGTTTCTCACGCTTAAAGCGTCGGCTTGGCGTAGGTTTAGTCCACGCACTGTGAGACCGGACAAGCTTGAGCTGTGACTGAAGATAGCTTCTGGCGCTTCAGAAGCGTCGGCTTCACATAGTTCTTCTTCATTTTATTCCCCCTTGCCTCAACATTGACCAGCACAGGTGACGCGGGGGAAAGGTTGATGTCAAATTTTTCGGTCCCTGAAACCGCTGGCATCAGATGATTTGGGTCATGCTGATGCCAAAACCCCACAAAAGGCGCGAAATGCCGGGCACCAGAAGACGGGGGCCAATAGGGCCTCTTCGCTGCGAACGGCGCAAAAAAAGCCCCGCCGGCCGAAGCCTGGCGGGGTATTGATTGGAGGAGTGGATCGAATGGGAGACGATCCGTATCGGAAACGCCAAGGCCGCGAAAGGGTTCCACTCTTTCGGGAAAGGGATCACCCCAGTCCCTGGGCTGCGCGCAGGATGGTTGCGCGCGCCTCGCGGCCTTCCGGTGTCGGCAGCCCGGCATAGTTGTGGGGCTGGCCCTTCCGCAGGTGAAGCTCGACGGGCACGCCCGCCGCCCGCGCCTTCGCGGCGAGTTCGATGCTATCGGGGTAGAGCATGTCTCGAGTGCCGGAAAAGACGAGCATTGGCGCCAGGCCGTGGAAGTCGCCGTTCAATGGGCTGACATAGGGATGGGCGGGGTCGAGATCGCCGGCATAGAGACGGGCACCCTCGAGCGTTCCGGGAATATCCAGCAGGGGATCGACGGCGGCGATTGCCTCCCGCTCGGGACTATCCAGCAACGCATTGACGCCGGGCGAGATCAGCACCAGGCCGCTCGGTTGCGGGTATCCCTGATCGCGCAGCCATTGCGCGGCTGCCACCGCCAGCCCGGCCCCCGCCGAATTGCCGATCACCGTGACCTGTGCAAGCCCGGCCTGTTCCAGGACCTTGCGCAGCAGCGCGCCTGTCGCCGGCACGACGTCGCTCGCCGTGGCGCGTGGCGCCAGCGGATAGATCGGCACCACGCAGCGCACGCCGGCTTCGCGGGTCAGCATGCCAACGATGCGCCAATGGGCGCGGACGATCTCGTTGATATAGCCGCCGCCATGCAGGAAGACGACGATGTTGCCGGTGCTGAATCCAGTGGATGGCGCGGTGTAGTAGACCGGCCATCCCGCCACATGCGTCGATGTCACCGCGACGCCACGGCCGAGCCCTGTCGGTTCATGGGAAGCCGGCCGCAAGGCAAGCCTGCGCGCGTGCCGCCGCACCGAAGCGGCGGACGCCAGCCGCTTCTTGAAGGGCAGAAGTCCAAGCAGGGCGTTGATGCAGCGGCTCTGCCAACTCGGTCCGGCATCGTCCGGAGACGCCTGTGGCGGTCTTCCGTCCTCCTGGATGTCGTGCGCCAAAACTATCTTCGCGATGTTCATGTCCATGTCCTGTCCGAATTCGGTTGGTTGCCCTCCCGACGCTCCATGGCGTCTGGCCATTCGCCGGCGCCCGGAGCTATAATACGAGCGATTGCTCGCATTCTCCTACTCGCATTCGGACCGGAGGCCATGGCGCGAAAACCGCTCACCAAACCCAGGAAGACCGCCACTCAGGAGCGCGCGCGCGTGACGGTCGACGCGCTGGTCGAGGCGACCGCTCGCATTCTGGTCAAGGAGGGTTTCGACAAGGCCAGCACCAACCGGATCGCAGAGGAAGCGGGTGTCAGCGTCGGTTCGCTCTACCAATATTATCCGAGCAAGGAGGCGCTCGTGGCAGCCGTCATCGATCGCCACAATCGGGCGATCATGCGGGTCGTGACCGCCGCCTTCGCGGAGGTCGCTTCACAGCCGGTCGATAAAGCGGTGCGCCGGCTGGTCGCGGTGGCGATCGAGGCGCACCAGATCGACCCAAGACTGCACCGCGTGCTTGCCGAACAGATCCCGCGTACGGGACGCCTTGCGGATGTCGAAGCCTTCGGCCGCCAGACCTATGCCTTGTTCAGGGCCTATCTCGAAGCGCATGGCGATGAGCTGCGCACGACCGATCTCGACATGGCCGCCTTCGTGTCGGTGACATCGATCGAGGCACTGGCCCACACGGCGGTCCTGCATGGGCCGCAAAAGCTCAGCGGCGAAACAGTGCGGGCACTGGTCGACGAGGCCACGCGGCTGGTGGCGGGGTACTTACGCTAGAGCCGGCAAGACGCCGGAAATCGCGGGGCGTACAAACGCTCTCCGCTCTTCCGTCAGTTCCTGTCCACCGGCTTCGAGCGCATCCTCGATACTGTCTCGCGCTCCGCCCGCTTGGAGCGCAGCGGCGGCAGGCCGCGGTCGATCAGGTCCATGTCCTCCAGCACCATGTCGCCCATGCGCTTGAAGGCGATGTCGAGCGTGCCGGCGCGGTGGGCCGAGCGCAGGAAGCCGGGCAGGGTGCGCACGGGATGGTCCGGCGCCAGCGGTTCTTCCGGAAAGACATCGCTGGCGGCGACGATGTGGCCGCTTTTCACCGCCGCCATCAAAGCGGGGAAATCGACCACGCCGGCGCGGCTGAGCAGGATGAAGGCAGCGCCCTTGCGCATTTTCGCAAAGGCATCGGCACCGAGAAAGCCCTGGTTCTCGGAGGTCACCGAGGCGACGACGAAGACGAAGTCGCTGCGCGACAGCACCTCGTCGAGCGAGGCCGGCTCGACGCCATTGTCGATCAGTATCGATGGCGGCAGCCAGGGGTCGAAGACCCTTGTGTGGGTGCGGAAGCCCGACAGCAGGCGGTTCAGCGCGCGGCCGAGATCGCCGAAGCCGACGATGCCGACATCGGCGCCCGACAAAAGCCGTGCCGTCAAATTGCCGTCGCCACCCCACAACTCCTTGCCTTGCCGGAAGGCGAGGTCGGCATCGACGATGCCGCGGGCAAGGTTCAGCGCCATGGCAAGGCCAAGCTCGGCCACCGGCTCGGCGAAGACGAGGCCGGTGGTGACGACATGGATGCCGCGCGCGAACAGCGCCTCGTAAGGCATGTTGTTGAGGAGGTTGCTCTCGACGTTGAAGACGCAGCGCAGCGCCTGCATGGCGTCCAGTGTTTCGGGCGCGATCGGCGGCTGGCCGACGATGTAGCGGGCCTGCGCCAGCACATTGGCCGGCAGGCCGGCGACGCCATCGGCCGTGGTTTCGACGACGCGGTATTTCGCCTTGAAGCGCGCCAGCTGCGGCGGCGTGAAGATCAGCTCGAGCGTGCGTGGTTCCGGCGCGCTGATCACCAGCGGCAAATCCTTGTTCGACATGATGATTCCTCCCGGCGCGACCCGCGCTCTCGCGGCAATAATCACCTCGCGTGAACCGATTTACAACTCGGAAAAATCGATTATTCATGTCCCCGGCGGACAAGAAAATTGCCTCTGGCCGCGCCTCGGGAGGAGGAGCCATGGCACATAGGCAGGACCAGCCGCGGCGTCCGTCGATCCACGACGTGGCGAGCCGGGCCGGCGTATCCGCCGCCACCGTCTCCAAGGTCATGGCCGGTGTCACCACGGTGAAGCGCGAGAATGCGCAACGCGTCTTCGATGCCGTCGAGCAATTGGGCTACCGCGTGGATCCGCTGGCCTCCGACATGCGCCGGGCCAGGCGCCGCATCATCGGCGCCATCATGCCGGAATTCGAAAGCGAGTTCTTCGGCCAGATGCTCACCCAGCTCGAGAGCCTCGCCGAGCAGCGCGGCTACACGCTGGTGGCGGCGTCGAGCCGCGAATCCGAAGCGCGCGAAACGGAGATCCTGGCCCGCATGCATGACTGGCGCGTCGCCGGCGTGGTGCTGGCGCCGGTGCGCAACGAGCATGGCCCGGCGGCCGCATTCATGAAGGCCAACGGCATGACCGGCGTGCTGATCGACCGCGTGCTGTCGGACGATGCCTTCGACACGGTGTCTGCCGACAGTGCCTCGGCCAGCGCCGAAGTGGCGCGCGAGCTGCTCGGCAAGGGCCACCGCCACGTACTGGTGGTCGGCCTTGGCGAGCAGGCGGCGACGGTGCGCGCCCGCCTCGACGGGTTTCGCGCCGCCGCGCTGCGACTGGCGCCGGATGCGCGCATCGACGTCGTGCTTGCCGAAACCGATGTCGAGCCGCTCAGGGCACGGTTGCGCGACTATTTTGCAAAAGGCGAGCGGCCGACGGCGGTCTATTCGCTGTTCCTCAAGGGCACGCTGGTGGCGCTGTCGGAATTCCGCCGGCACGGCTGGCACTGCCCCGACGACATTTCGCTGGTCGGCTTCGACGACGCCGAATGGATGCAGGCGACATGGCCGGCCATCGCCGCCGTGGTGCAGCCGGTGCGCCAGATCGCCGGCCACGCCATGGACGTCCTGTTTGCCAGGATCGAAGGCAAGCAGGGGCCGCCGACGGCGCGGCTCGAGCCTTGCCGGGTCTTGATGCGGGAATCCGTTGGCTCGCCAGGCAGCGGCCCGCATTCCGGGGAAGGGGGCCGACAATAGTCCGCCATGCGTGGAAGCCGGCGAGCACGCTCGGGAGATGCAGCCGCACGGGATCGTTCAGGCAGGTTGTGAAAGCCTGGCACAATTGACACTGGGTGCCGAAGCGGTTCTTTATGGCGCGGTATCCAACGCGGAGGCCCTACCCGATGAAGAAATACGAGAAGCCAAGCTGGCAGAAGCGTGAGCGGCTTTCGGCCGTCACGGCCCAGGCGGCCCCATCATCAGGTTCGACGCCGCCGCCGCCGCCCTGAGCGGGCCGGAACGACGCTTTCGCCCGATGGGGCGAGGTGCAAGGCGCGGTCGCTCGATCGCGCCTTTTTGCTTTTGGCGGGAAAGTCCCTCACGCTATGCCGGGCGCCCGCCGCGGTCCCAGATGGCGCACCTTGCGGCTGATGATCATCAGCCGGCGCGCCGTGTTGTTGCGCAGGCGCCGCGCGCGCCATTCCAGCCCGGTTTCAGTGGTGATCCGCTTGGCATAGATGCTCGCACGCATGCCGCCCTCGTCGGACGCCACCTTGACCGGGTCGTCATAGAAAGTGCTGATCTTGTCGGCCGCCATGCCCGGTGTTTCCAGCCAGCGCGGAATGTGAACCGAATGAAGCTGGTCGACATCGATCATGACCCGCCCGATGCCGACGCCCGGCGTCGGGCATGTCGTCCAGAACGCGTCGCCAATGAAGACGACCCCGTCGCGGCGATGGCCCGCCGTGGTCGTCAGGTTGACCTGCCTGACCTCGACCGGGCTCGCCACTTCGAAGTTGCCGCACCGCGCTGAAATTTCGGGCATCAGCTCGCAA
The DNA here is from genome assembly GCF_016756515.1 of Mesorhizobium sp. 113-3-9. NCBI lineage: Bacteria > Pseudomonadati > Pseudomonadota > Alphaproteobacteria > Hyphomicrobiales > Phyllobacteriaceae > Mesorhizobium > Mesorhizobium sp. 113-3-9. The sequence continues at coordinate 3,295,824 of NZ_AP023246.1, forward strand.
AGCATCTTCTGCGGATTGGCGCGAAAGTCCCTCGTCCATTGTTCGGCGACGGTGCGATAGACGAACATGTTCGCCCGCATCTTGTTGCCGATCGGAAAGATGGTGATGTAGGCGACACGGTCCTTGGCGCGCTTGCCGAAGCAGTTGATGGACTGATACGCGAATTCACGCGGCGAAATGGCGAGATCGAATCCCATCGAGAGCGAATGCGCCTTCGACAGCTCGATGCGCTCGACGCCGATGGCGCGCCGCACCGCCTCGCTGTAGCCGGTGGCCACCACCAGCAGGCGGGCATTGATGACGGAGCCGTCGGCCAGCACCAGCCGCTGCCGGTCCGGTCCGGTCGAGACCTCGGTTACCTTGCCGACCGTCAGCGGCACCTGCGGCGGCAAGGCGTCGCGCAGGCCATTGATCAGCGCACCGTAGGAAAATGCGTATTCCCACTTCTTTTCACATGCGAAGAATTGGCCGAGGCGGAACACGTGAATGTCGGTAAACGGGGTGACGAGAGGCATGAGCATCTTGTCGAGGCCGAGTTTCTTGAACAACTGCATCTGTTGCATGCCGATCTTCTCGGCCCGGAACTCGTCGTGATGAACGCGGTGCGGATCGATCAACGCCACCTTGCGGCCGGCATTTCCCAACAGTGTTGCCAGGGTGGTGCCGGCCATTCCGGCGCCAATGATCGCCACGTCGACTTCGGCCGGGGCAGCCTCGGCGGTGGTCATGTCGTTGCCCTTCTGCTGGTCATCTTCCGTGTCCGCAATCTGTGGTGGAAATATCTTCCGGGCCCATATCAACCTCAAGCAACCAGCGCGGGTGGCTGGTAGTACCCACTGTTCAGGTTAATGGTGGGCGCCTCTCCTGTTTCCAGCGCGGCGCGATCGCCGAGCCATCGATGAATTCCAGGCCGCCCGCCTCGTTGAGCGAGTGCAGCTTGCGCCCATTCCATAGCGCACCAGGGGTTAAAATGGTCTCGACAACCTGCTCCATGCCGTTCACATCAAGGTGAGCGACGCGTGCGATGCCAAGGGCCGCGCCGTAACTCCTGCGGCAATCCTGCACCGGGCGCAGCAGGTCGTTGCCGCGCCTGACCATGCGGCCGGCCGGCCGCGCCGAGGCGATGTCGACCAATACGGGATTCTTGGGGTGCGGCGTCCACGGCCCGCGAAAGTCCGGCGCCGACCACAGGTGCAGCGCATCGGAGAAAGCGCCGCCGCCGTCGCGGACGGTGGCGAACAGCCACCAGAGGCCGCCATGCTCGACCAGCGTGGCGTCGCTGGCGACGATATCGGACAAGAGCGTCGCTTCCTTGACCCAGCCACCGGGGAAAGCGGTGGCGCGGTAGAGGTCGACCGTGCGGTTGGCGCAGCTTTCCGGCACCATCCAGACCTCGCCGTCGCGCTCGAAGACGAAGGGGTAGGAGAGGTGGTAGGGCAGGTCGAGCACCGGCTCGGGGCGTCCGATCGGCCCCGATGGGCCAAACGGCACGGCGGAGATGATGGCCTTGCCGAGGCGGTGGATATAGTCCTCGACGAACAGGGTTACCTGTCCCTGATGGAGGATCGGAAACGGATCGGCGTAGAAGCGGCTGCCGTCGTCGGGCAGCACCTGCCAGCCTGTTGTCGGATGGGCGCGCAGGTCGAACAGGTCGCGGCCATTGGTCTGGCGCCAGCCGACCTTCCAGTGCGGGGCATTGTAGCAGAGGTGATAGATCTTCTGGACGACGCGCCGCGCCAGCGCCTTGCCCGCCCTGATGCCAAGCCTGGTGGTGGAGGGCATCTGCGGCGAGGCGCCGGCCTGCGCCGGTTCAGGCAGGACGGGCACGGTGCGCGCCGTGCCGGCCATGGCGGCGACGATCAGGCTTGCCGTGCGCGCCAGCATGTCCTGGAACGAGGCAAGCGCGATGCCGCCATATTCGGTGCCCAGGCGTCCTTCGGCAACAGTGGTGCCGTTCTCCTCGATGCGGGCGATCGGCGTGCGGCCGTCGAGGATCAGCGCCAGCAGGGCCGCTTCGCCGGCGGCGCCGTCATAGGTCACGCGCCAGACCCGCGTTCCTTCCAGCTGGACGTCGCCGCAGAGGTCGATCACCAGATCAGGGGAGGCGGGCTGCTGCGTCCGGTAGGGCGCCAAAGCCGAAAGCGGCAGGCGCTTGGCCAGCCCGTCCGCCGGCAGGCCATGGATGGCCGTCTCAAGCTGAAACAGCGCCGTGGCGCTGCCTGGAATGCCGCCCCCGGCCGGCCTGGCGTCGACGGAAACCTCGACAGGGGCCAGTTCGGCCAGACGCTGCAGGAGCAGCAGGTGAAAAGCACGGACGCGCTCGCTGTCCAGGCGCAGGCTCACCCGCATGTCGCACCCCTAGCATCCTGACGTTCGGCATCTGGCCGGTGTTCGAAAATTGGACACGCCAGAGGCCCGGACGGATGGGTCGAAGTGAAGTGTTGCCCCATTTCCGTCCGTCTCCTGCTCGCCCGCGCCCGCGTCACCACGATCGTGCCTTTATTAGGCAAACTCCGTGCCAAAAATCAGAAGAGCTCCCAACATAATTAACAGTGTTTTAACAGTTGGAGGAATAGCTAGGCTGAGGCCGCAATTAATCTTTTGGGGCATATGGAGTGTTGTCGGAGCGACCTTTGCAATCATCCCTGCTCTCGTTGCCGCAACAACACGCTCCAGAGGTGATCCAATACGCCCCGGAGCCAGCGCCGACGGCGTCCTATGCATCCTCTACCGTCGAGCTGGGTGACCTGAAGCGCATATTGGTGCGCCGCCGCTTTCTGATCTTGTTTACCGCCGCGCTGCTGACCCTTGGGGCTCTGCTCTATGGGCTGTTCACGCCGGCGCTCTACAGTTCGGTGGCCGAGATCATCATCGATCCGCAAGACCTGCAGGTGGTCACCAACGACGTCAATCCGAGCCGCGTTCCGCCCGATGGCGGCATCACCATGGTGGAAAGCCAGGTCAGCGTCGTCCAGTCGACGGGCGTTCTGCTCAGGGCCATCGAGGCAACCAACCTGACCGAGGATCCGGAATTCAACGGGCAGGGCGGGTTGGTGAGCCGTTTGCTCGGCGGCTTGCTGGGTTCGGGGTCGGCTGAAACCGACAGGACCGGAAAGACGCTCGATGCGCTGCGCCGGCGGCTGGCGGTGAAGCGGGCCGACAAGGTGCTGGTCCTCGACGTGATCGTCACCGCCAAGAGCCCCGACAAGGCGGCGAAGCTCGCCAATGCCATCGCGCAGGCCTACCTCGCCGACCAGGCGAGCGCGCGCGCGAAGATGGCCACCGACGCTTCCGATTCCATCACCGCGCGGCTGGACGAACAGCGCAAGCGCGTGCAGCAGGCCGAGAACGCGGTGGAGGCCTACAAGTCCGCCCACAACATGGTGATGGCGGCGGGCAATCTGGTCAGCGACCAGGAACTGACCGAGATCAACACGCAGCTTTCCGCCGCGCAGAGCCGCACCGCGACGCTGAAGGCGCAGGTCGACCAGCTGCGCCGGTCCGGCGGCGCGCCGGACGCGACCTCGGAAGCGATGCGCTCGTCGGTGATATCGAGCCTGCGGGCGCAGGAGGCGACGCTTGTCGACCAGGTCTCGCAGCTTGGCACCGAACTCGGGCCGCGCCACCCCTCGATGATCGCGGCGCAGCAGCAGCTGCGCGACACGCGCGCCCTCATCGCGCGCGAACTCGGCCGCATCGGCGCCGCCGCCGAGACCGACTACGAGCGGGCGCTGGCCAACCAGCAGGCGCTGGAGGCCAAGGTCGCCGGCATGAAGAGCAAGTCGCTCGACACCGACCAGGCTTCGGTCAAGCTGCGTGAATTGCAGCGCGACCTCGAGGCGGTGCGCTCGGTCTACGCCACCTATCTGCAGCGGGCGCAGGAAACGCGCGAGCAGATCAATGTCGACAGCACCAATGCGCGCATCATCTCGCAGGCCATGCCCGCCTTGAAGAAGAGCTGGCCGCCCCTGCCGCTGCTGCTTTTCGGCGCGCTCTTCGGCGGGCTGGGGCTGGGCACCGCGCTCGCGCTGATCGCGGAATATTCCTCGCCGACCGTGCTTTCCAGCGCGCAGATGCAATCGGCTATCGACGCGCCGGTGTTTGGCGTCCTGCCGGCGAAATCAGCGCGCCGCCGCTGGTGGCCTTTCGGCGGCGCGGCCGCCTCGGCCGGGCAGAAGACGGATGCGGTCGCGGGCCTGGCGCTGAGGCGCCTGTTCGCCTCCAGCCGGCGTCCGCCGAACTGGCCGCTGGTGCCGTCCATCCTGCTGACATCGCCGCCCGAGGACGCCGCGCAACGGGGCAGGGTGGCGCGCCTGCTCGCCAATGCGGCGGCCGCCAGGGGCAGCCGCGTCCTGTTCATCGACACCAACAATGCCGGCGGCGGCAAGAAGGAGCCGCAGCCCGGCCTCCTCGACGTGCTGCGCGGCGAATATGCCTTCGAGTCGCTGAGCCAGTACACGGCCGGCAGCAATGTCGCTGTTCTGGGCAGGGGCAGGCAAAAGGCCGTCTTTTCCGAGGCGCAGGGCGTCTACTTCACGCAGCACATGCTGGCGCAGGCGGGCCGCAATTTCGATCTCGTCGTCGTCGATGGCGGCGCGCTGGCCGACAATCTCAACGCCTCGCCGCTGGTCGCCATGGTCGACGAGATCGTGATGGTCGCGACACTGAACTCGACGCCGATGCGCGATGTCACGACGGCCTCGCAGGCCATCTCCGTCATGGGGCGGTTGCCGACCGGCGCCTTGCTGGTCGACGAGGCGGCCTGACATGGTTGCGATCCGGACCGCCAACCCGGCAGCCGGCTGGGCCGGTTCGGGTCAGGCCGGCGCCGGCAGCTCCGTCGATTGGCTGACGAGCTTCGGCCTGGTCACCGTCGTGGCGCTGCTGTTCGCCATCTCCGGCGGCATGCTGTGGCTGGTGGGCTATAATTACGACGGCCTGACGGGCAACCCCGCGACCAAGATCCATCCTTCGACCTATCTGCTGATAATCGTGTTTGCCTGGCGCGCCTGCACCTTCGGCAATCCGGTCGGCTACATGGTTGCCGTCGCCGACCGGCGGCCGGCCAGCACGCTGCTGGCGGTCATGTCGATCGTGCTCCTGGTCGTCGTCATCGCGCGCCAGCGCCCCGGCATGGCCGGCATGATCGACACGTTCGTGGCGCCGGCGCTGCTGGTGATGATGCTGGGCGAGCAGGACGAGAAGACCTTCGCCCGGATGCAGACCGTGGTTCACGCCATCATGACCGTGAACGCACTGCTGGCGCTGTTCGAGTTCGCCACCAAGACGCTGATCTTTCCCTATCGCCTCGACGGCGAAGCGTTCATGACCGACCTGCGCTCGACGGCGCTTCAGGGCCATCCGCTGTCCAACGCCACGGTCACCTCGATCTATGTGCTGGCGCTGCTCTCCGGCTCGAAATCGCTGTCCATGCCGCTGCGGCTCGGGATGATCGGCCTGCAATGCGCGGCGCTCGTCGCCTTCGGCGGCCGGTCGGCGATGGTGCTGACGATCGTGCTCGGCGGTTGCTACCTCCTCATCCTGGGCCTGCGCGGCTTGCGCACGGGGCGCGTCAACCTGCTTGGCGCGGCGCTGGGCCTCATCCTTGCCGCGCTGGTCCCGGTGGTCATCGCGGTGGCGGCGTCCTACGGCTTTTTCGACGCGCTGCTCGAGCGCTTCGTGTCCGACTCCGGCAGCGCCAATGCCCGCGTCGAGATGTTCGACCTGTTCAATCATCTGGAATTGCGCGACGTGATCGTGGGGCCGGATATCGACCTCATCGAGAGCCTGCGCCGCATCAGCGGCCTCGAGCAGGGCATCGAGAACCCGATCATCCGCATGGTCCTCTACCAGGGCGCCTTCTTCACCTTGCTGTTGTTCGTCGGCTTCGCGCTGTTCATGCACGAAGTGGCGCGCCGCTGCCATGCCGGCATCTGGCTGCTGATGCTGGGCTGGCTGATCCTGCTCAACACCTCCGAAAGCCTGGCATCGAAGACGACGCTCATGACCAAATTCGTGGTGATCGCGCTGGTGCTGTATCGGCCGGCAACGGGTGTGGTGGGAAGAAAAGCCCAGACGCAACCACGCTTTTCGTCATCCTAGGGTCTGCGCCGCGTCGCTTCGCTCCTTGCTCCGCCCTAGGATGACGAAGAGAGGGAGGCGTTCTGTCAATCGGGACGGTCGGCGCTTACCCCGGCATCATCAACCCAAGCGCCTCGACCATTGCCGGGTCCAGCGCGCGGGTTTTGTCGTCCATCATGCCCATGCCGTCGAAGAGGTCCCAGAAGGCCCAGGGGAAGCCGGCGGCCTCGGCGCTCTGCCGGACGTCGGCGATGTAGCGGGCGCGGTCGGGGTTGGGTGCTGCCACATAACGCGCGTCCGTGCGCAGCGCGCCGAATTCGCCCATGATGACGCGCGCCGGCGCGATGCCGTTTCTGTCGGCCCAGTCGCGCGCCTGGCTGAAATATTTGTCGATGAACCAGCGGTCGGGCCGGGCGTCGAAATAGACTTTCAGCACGCGCTCGGTTTCGGCATAAGCGGCCATCTTGTCCGCTTCGGAGGTCTCTTTATCCGCGGCCATGCGCGCCCTGACGGAGGCCAGCGTCTTTTCGAGCGAACCGGCGGAGGCCGGCCACGGCACGTTGTTCAGCGCGCGGTAGACGGGCTCGCGCATCCACGGCGCGCCCTGGTGGCTGAACAGATAGGGCTCGTAGAAGTGGAAGGTGAACAGGATCGGCTCGAAGGCCGCCAGCGGGGCCGGATCGAGCGCGGCCAGCCCGCTCACCATCGAGCCGCAGCCGCCGGTGACGACCAGCGGCAAGGCCCGGGATGACGCTCTCGCCGCCGTCAGCAGCGATGCCTGGACCTGCGACCAGACGTTTGAATCGCAGGATTGCGCCGGTTCGTTGACCGGCTCCAGCGCCACCATTCCGGGCGTGAACCGGTCCAGCCTGCCGGCAAGCTCGCCGACCAGCGCCCGATAGGCCGCGAATTCGGGTGCCGCGGTGCTGGAGACCATGCGGTCGGGGTTCCAGTAATGGGTGGCGCCGTTGGCCTGGACGTTGACGATGATGCCGAGACCGGCGTCGATCGTGGCGGCGACGGCCGCGTCCAGCATATCCAGCAACTTGCCGCGCGTGGTGGCGTCGGCGGCCAGGAACGGGCCGGGATCGACGGGCAAGCGGATGAAATCGAGCCCGGTGGCACGTAGCCGGCGGAGGTCGTCGGGGGTTGGCACCGGCCGCTGCGCCTGGAAGGGCGGCCAGTCATAGTCGGTGCGCGGGGCGGGAAATTCGCGTGTCAGCGCAAACCAGGGCCAGGCGTTGACGCCGCGGCGGAAACGCCATTCGCCGCTGGCGGCAAGCGCGGACGGTGCGGGAAGCTGCGCCAGCGCCGCGGGCACCAGCGCCGTCGACAGCGCGGTACACAGCAACCGCCGCCGCGACCAGCCCGTCATACGGCGCCGGGCGAGGGGCGGTCGATCGCGGCTGTCCGCTCCGATGTCACGCCGAGAAGCCGGTAGGCTTCATCCTCATAGGCAAGCAGCACATCCTCCCAGCGGAAGGCTTCGCGGGCGCGCGTCCTGGCGGCTTCACCGCAGGCCTTGACCAGCGCGTCATCCTCCATCGCCTGCCGCATCCGCTCGGCGCAACTCCGCGTATCGGTGAAGTGGACGGCGGCGGCCCCGGCGACCCATCTGTTGTAGGGATTGTCGTGCGCGATCACCATGTTGCCGGCGGCCAGCGCCTCGACCAGCGACGGGTTGGTGCCGCCGACGGTGTGGCCATGCATATAGGCGCGCGCGTGATACCTCAGCGCCTTGACCGCCGCCTGGTCGTAGATGGCGCCCGGCAGCACCACCGAGGCGTTCGCCGCCTTGCGGATGGCGACATGATAGGGATTCTGGTCGGAGAGCGTGCCCAGCACCACCAGCTTCATGTCGCGTTTCTGGCTGCAGAAGGCTTCGACGATCGGCAGGATGTTGTTGTCGGGCTCGATGCGCGCGATCGAGATCAGGTATTTTCCAGGTTCGAGCCCGAGCGCGCGTACGGGCGCCTCGGGTGCCGATGTCACCGGGTCGGCGCCATAGGTGATGGTGGCGATGGCGCTGCGCGGCCGCCGTGTCGCCAGGTGATCGGCGATGACAGGATGGTCGGCGACCAGACGGTGCGAAGCCCAGGCGCCGATCCATTCGTTGAGCCAGAACCAGGTGCGCGCCGCTGCTCCCCATTTCGGGCGGCGCCACTCGATACCGTCCATATTGGTGATGATCTTGCGCCGCATCAGCCTGAGCCAGGTCAGGAATACCGCGCCGTTATAGCCGAGCACCAGGCAGACGCCGGGCCGGCGCGCGGCATCGAGCACGCACTGCCAGTCGAATTCCAGCGTCGCGCGCGGGCCTTTCGAGGCGACCTGGATGTGGATCAGGTCGATGCCGCGCCAGCTGTCGAGGCGCACCCGCTGGTCGACCCGCTCGACCTCTTCCTGGCAGTAGACGCCGACCTTCCAGCCGCGTGCGACCAGGAAGAGGGCCAGCTTCTCGGCGAAGGTCTCGAAGCCGCCATGGGCCGCGGGAATGCCGCGCGTTCCCAGGATCAGGATGGAAGGCTGTTCCGATTTCATGGCTGCTGGTACTTTCAGGTCCGCTCGATCCGTGATGCGAGGCTGTGTCATCTCAGAACCGCAGCCTAGCGATATCCATGCCAGACTCAGTTCCGGCCATCATCGCACTGGGGTTGTAAAATATTTCTTCCAACCGCCGGAGTTGTTTCACTATCGGTCAACTTTCCGCACGTATGTGTATCGAAACGAGGCAATGCCGGGGCCAGTCGGCCCGCAGATGGGTATATTAGCCCGGTATGATCCTTGCTGATGGACTTCTGCGCGCCGGAATCGGCGGAGGGCGCGCAGCATTGGTGTGGTGATCCCCGTTCATGACCACACTCGCAACCAGTGAAGTCCAAAGGGGTGTTTCCGGTCGCCGGTACCGTCAGGCGGCGGGATCGTCACACCACCCCTGACAGAAAGATGCATGTGAAGATGCGGATTGCCTGCATCCACCAGGGCTACGAACTCTACGGCTCCGACCGCAGCTTCGCGGAGAGCGTGGCGGCGCTGCGCGCCGCGTTTCCGTCCGCCGACATCGAAGTGGTCCTGCCGCGCAGCGGGCCGATCCTTGAGATCCTGGAGCCTCATGCCAGCCGGATCGTCTTCGAACCGCTCTGGGTGCTGCGGCGTCAGGCGATGCTGAGGCTGGCGACCATCGAGATGGCGCGGCTGCCGGTCGCGCTGTGGCGGGCATGGCGGCGCCTGCGCGATTGCGATCTCGTCTACGTCAACACCTCGATCGTCGCCGACTATGCGCTGGCCTCGCGCCTGCTGCCGAAGAAGGCCCTGCTGCACATCCACGAGATTCCCGAAGGCGTGCTGCGCCGGATCCTGGTCGGGTTGATGCACTGGAGCCGTGCCGATCTCATCTTCAACTCGCGCGCCACGCGCGCCGCGTTCGGCGATCCCAGATCCGCGCGCTCATATGTCGTCTACAATGGCGTTGCCGGTCCGGCAGCGGCCGAACCGATGACCTATGACGGCAAGCGCCCGCTGCGGGTGTTGCTGCTTGGCCGCATCAACCGGATCAAGGGCCAGGAGGTGCTTCTGGAGGCAATCGCCTCGATGCCGGCGGAGCTGAAGTCGAGGATCGAGGTGCGGCTGGTCGGCGGCGCTTTCGAAAGCGTCGAGCGCGAGCGCGCCCTGGCCGAACTCGTCGGGACCATGGGGCTGGCCGATCAGGTCAGCACCTTGCCTTTCATCTCAGACCCTTCCGAGCATTATCGCTGGGCCGATATCGTCACGGTGCCATCGCGGCGCCCGGAATCGCTCGGCCGCGTCGCCATCGAGGCGATGGCCTATGGCCGGCCGCCGCTGGTGTCGGCGATCGGCGGACTGGTCGAGGTGGTCAGCGATGGCGAGACCGGCTGGCATGTTCCGCCTGACAATGCTGCCGCGCTTGCCGCGAAATTGCAGGAGATCGTGCTTGCCCCTGAAGCCTGGCGCGGGTTCGTCGCCGCCGGGCGCAAGCGCTACGAGACGATGTTCAGCGAGCCGGTCGCGGCCGCGGCGATCGCCGCGATCGCCGCCGACAAGCTGAAGGCGGCCATGGCAAGGCCAGGCAAGGCGGCGACCACCCGCCAGGCGGAGACACAGCCGTGAAGTTCCCCGTCCATCTGGTGCGACGCCTCGTGCTGATGATCGGCGGCGAGGCAATGCAGAGCGGCTTTCACTTCGCCCTCAACCTCGCGCTGCTGCACATGCTGTCGGCGCAAGGCTACGGCCTTTTCGCCCTCGCCATGGTGATGGGCGGCGTCGGCCTGTCCTACATCAGGTCGCTTACCGCCGTCCCCGCCTCGATCTGGATGAGCAAGAGCACGAACAGAGCCGGCGTCGATGCCCATGACGTGGCCTTCGGAACGGCGGCGCTGGTCGTGGCGCTGCTGATGGCCGCCGGCACGGCTATTCTGATGCATCTGCTGGGCGACCCAAGCGGCATTGCCGCCGGCTGCTTCGTCGGCGCCTGGTCGCTGCGCAGCCACATGCGCACGGCATTCTTCACGCGTCGCCAGCAGGTGGTCGTCTCCATCAGCGACGCCGCCTTCACGATCGCCGGCATCGTGCTCGCCGGGCTGGCGATCTGGTTCGCCAGGGACGTGCTGCAGACCGTGTTCTACGCCCTTGCGGCGGCAAATCTATTTGGCATCTTCGTCCTGGTCCGGCTGGCGGGCCGCAGGGTTCGCGTCAGTTTCCGCATGCCGACGCGCCGGCGCTACACCAAGCTCTGGCGCCAGCTGTGCTGGTCGGCCTTCAGCGCGACCACCACCAACATCCAGGGTCAATGCCTGGCGCTGCTGGTCGCGGGCATTGCCGGACCGGCCGCCTATGCGCCGCTGGCGGCGGTCCTCGTGCTGTTCGCTCCTCTGCGCATCATCAGCCTTGCCTTCGTCAACATGACGCAGCCGGAACTCGCGAAGCTGATGCAGGCCAACGAAACGCGCCGCGTCTGGGCGCAGGCGAAGATCTGGTCGCTCGTCATGGGGCTCGGCGGCCTGGCCTATGGATGCGCCATCATGTTCGTCCTGCCGATGATAAAATCCCAGGCTCTGCAGGATGCCTCGGTCGGGTTCATCGGGCTTTTCGTGATCGCGAATTTTGTGCCGATCATGCTCTACATCATGCCCCGCATCGTGCTCGAGATCTTCGGCGATTTCCGGATCGTCGCGTTCATCACGATGGGCGGCGCGATCGTCGGGCTGGCGCTGATCGCGATCCTGCTGGCCGTCGCGTCCCCGCCATGGGCGCTGCTGGGCTCGGCGGTCTCCGAGACCTTCGTGCTCGTGGCATCATGGTATTTCGCGCATCACCGCATGTGGAACATCGAGCATCCGGACCAGCAGCGGCACAGCCGCCTCGGCTCCTGGCGGCGGGCGGTCACGTTCGCCGCGGCAAAGCGATAGGAGAGGGATGTGGCAGAGCAGGCAGTACAGATTGCCGCGGTGACCGACTTGCCCGACGGGCAGGCCTCTCATTCCGCCATCGTCGCCGCGAACGACGCCTACACGGCGCGATTGCACACCAGCCTCGAAGCGGTCAAGCCGCTCTGGCTGCGCCTCCAGACGGATGGCGTCTGCACCGCCCACCAGCATTTCGCGTGGGTGGAGGGGATCGTGGCGCGGCTGATGCCGGCAGGCGCGGAGCCGCTCATCGTTGAAGTGAACAACGCGGTGACGGGCGCGCCTCTGATGCTGGTGCCGCTGATGCTGCGGCCGGCCTTCCACCATCGGGTGATCGAATGGCTGAGCTGTGGCGTCTGCGACTATTCGGCACCGCTGCTGGCCGATGCGAGCGCGTGGACGGCACAATCCGCGCAGGCCGCGTGGGCGGCGGTGCGCTCCGTGCTGCCGGCGGCGGACCGCGTCAACATCCTCGGAATTCCACGGCGCATCGACGGCGTCGCCAATCCGCTGGCGCTGCTTCCGGCGACGCGCGATTCCCTCCAGACCACCTTCGGCCTGGCCATCGACGGCGAGCCTGAAACCGTCCTCAAGCGCCTGTGCAGGCCATCCTTCGTCAAGGAATTCGGCAAGGACTGGCGCCGGCTTGAACGGCTCGGCGGCGTGGAGCTGGTCGAGGCCGGCACGCAGGCCGAGGTGGAGCAACTCTTCGGCGAACTGATCCGGATGCGGCTCAGCCGTTTTCGCGAGCTTGGCCGCTTCGACCTGCTGACGCAGGAGGCGGTTGTCGATTTCTACCGCAACGCCGCCCTGCAGGGTCTGCCGGACGGATCGGTGCGGCTCTTCGGGCTGCGCGTCGGCGATGCCCTGATCGCCGTCCAATATGCGGTGGTCCATCAAGGGACTGTTCATGCTCTGCTGATAGCTATGGACCAGAGCGTGGTGCCCAATGTCTCACCGGGCCTCTTGATCATGGGCCGGCTGATAGGCTGGGCGCGCGAGCGGCGGTTCGATTACTTCGACCTGTCGGTTGGCGACCAGAGCTACAAGGAACGTATGGGCGCCAAGGCTTCGGTGCTGGCCGAACTACGCCAGGGGTTGACGGTGCGGGGCCGTGTCGCGAGCACTGCCATCGAGCTCCGCAACCGGACCGAAGCCTTCGTGCGTTCCAACCCCCGGCTGCGCACCGCGGCCCAGGGGATGATGCGAGGTTTGCGGCGTCTTCGTGGGGGATGACGAGGGCGGGCCTGAACGACGGGAGAAGGACGTGGCAGGCCAGGCAATGCGAATAGAAGCGGTAGCGGATGCAGCGGGCCAGCTGGCCTCCCCCGATGTCGCCGGTCTGGGCGCCGTCGCGCACTATACGGCGCGGCTGCACACCAGCTTCGACAGCGTAAGGCCGCTGTGGCAGCGCCTTGAGGCGACCGGCCTATGCACCGGTCATCAGGGCCTTGCCTGGGTGGAAGGGATCGCCAAACGGCTGATGCCCGCAAGTGCCGAGCTGCTGGTCGTCGAGGTCAACGACGCCGTCACGGGCGCGCCGGTCATGCTGCTGCCGCTGATGCGGCGCCGGGCGCTTGGACACCATGTCATCGAATGGCTGAGCTGTGGCGTGTGCGATTATTCGGCGCCGCTGCTGGCCGATGCGAGACCCTGGACCAGGCAAGGTGCCGATGTCGCGTGGGCAGCGGTCCGCGCCGTGCTGCCGCCGGCGGACCGCATCCACATCGCGGGCATTCCGCAACAGATCCATGGCGTCGCCAATCCGCTGGCGCTGCTTTCGGCGACGCGCGATTCCATCCAGATCGCCTCGGGCCTGGCCATGCATGGCGAGCCGGCGACGCTGATCAAGCGCATCTGCAAATCGTCCTTCGCCAAGAACTTCCACAAGCACTGCCGCCGCTTCGAACAGATGGGCAAGCTCGACCTGGCCGAAGCCGAGACACCGGATATGGTGGAAAAGCAGTTCGCGACGCTGCTGGAACTCAGGCTCAATCGCTTTCGCGAGCTCGGGCGTTTCGACCTCCTGACGCAGGCACCGGTCGTCGAGTTCTATCGCAACGCCGCCCTGCAAGGCCTGTCCGACGGCTCGGTGCGGCTGTTCGGGCTGCGTGTCGGGCAAACCTATCTCGCCGTCATCTACGTGCTGATCATGAAGGGCACCTTGCACGCCCTTCTGCTCGGGATCGACCAGGACGCGGTGGCCAACGCCTCGCCGGGCCTGACGACAATCGGCAAGCTGATGATGTGGGGGGTGACGCAAGGGCTCGGCTATTTCGACCTGTCGGTCGGCAGCCAGGGCTACAAGCAGCATATCGGCGCTTCAAGCTCGGTGCTGGCGGAGCTGTGCGAGCCGATCACGCTGCGGGGCAGCGGGGCGACCGCCTATATCAAGCTGCGCGGCAGGATCGAGCTTTTCGTGCGCTCCAGGCCGGAACTGTACAAGACCGTGCAAGGTGTGATGCGCCGGTTGCGGCGATTGAAGAACTGAGGCTGCTCGTCAAGGCGACTTCGTTCTGGGAGGGACGGGTGGATTGACAAGCTCCCGCCAACGTCATCAGGCTCCCGAAAGAACAATGATTTCGGGAGGCAATGATGGCAAGCCTGGTGGTGATGTACGGCACGCCTGCGGATCCGGCGGCGTTCGATGCCTATTATCGCGAAAAGCACATTCCGCTGGCCAAGACCATCCCGGGATTGCGGCGCTATGAAATCAGCCGCGGCCCGGTGATGACGCCGGCCGGACCAGCGAAGGTCCACCTGCTCGCTACCTTGCGGTTTGACGATCTGGCCGCCATCCAGAATGCATTCGCCAGCGCCGAAGGGCAGGCTGCCGCAGCCGACCTCCAGGTCTTCGCGACCGGCGGCGCCGACATGCTGATCTTCGACGGTGAAGATGTGTGACGGCTCACAGCGGCTCGGTGTCGAAGAGCAGCATCGTCACCAGATCATCATCGCCGGCGAACTTTCGCCGGTCCTCCGCGCAGGCCCGGCCGATCTCGCTGGCAAAGGCCGTGCGAATGGCCTCCGGACTGTCGAAATAGAGGATGGCGACCCTGTAGGGCGTCTCGCCCGGCAGGACATTCATGATCGGCGACCGGCTGATCTCGTAGCGCCGCAGTCCGGGCAATTGCTTGGCCAGCGGCACGTGAATGTCGTGATAATGGCGCTCGAAGGCCGCGGGATCGGCGGGGGTTTTGTAGATGACGAGCATCTTGGCCATGGTGGTGCTCCCTGTTTGAGGTGATCGCGCCTCGTCGGCGCCGCACCAATGTCGTTCGCCGGGAGCGGATTTCGACAGGGATGCCGGATTTTCGCAGGACCGGCGGCATGGCCCGCAGGTAGTGTCTCAGCTTGAATTTGGTGGCGGACCCGCCCCGTCTCGACCGGAGGCCTCCAGCACATGACTGGCGCTCTTCCCCTGAGCTACGGGCCGCCAATTCGAATATATCAAGCTAACCGCTTTTTGTAAGGACCAACTGACGCACTACCGGCCCGCGCCCGAAATTGACAGGACTGCATGTCTCCGTCATCCTTGAGCGCAGTCGCCGATGTGTCAGGGCGACCGAGGGCAGCGTCATGTTCAGTCCCGTAACCAGCCAGAATGCCAAACGCGCCGCGGTGCGCAAGGCGCTCGACGCCCACAAGGTCTACATCACCGCGCAGAGCTTTTCGGACGGCGCCTACAGAGCGCGCGTGCTGGTCGACGGCGAGGCCTACTGGGTGGATGAGTTCCGGCTCGAGCAACTTCGGCAGGGGCTATCGCCGGCCGAACTCGAACTGACGCCGGCCGCCGACGATTGAGGCCAAGTGAACAATCGCAAGTGGTGCAAACGTAGCGCTCTACGGCGCCCCCCTCTGGCCTGCCGGCCATCTCCCCCACAAGGGGGGAGATGGGATGTCGCGACGGCCTTCGCCAATCTCCAAAGTTGTAAGGGGAGAGCCGGCGCCACGGCTGCCAATCTCCCCCCTCGTAGGGGAGATGTCCGGCAGGACAGAGGGGGGCGCGAAGGAACGCGGCAGGCTGCCGCGCGCTTCGGGCGATAAACCATGATCGCCCCTCCCAAACTCAAAACCTATCGCGCCAAGCGCGAATTCTCGAAAACCCCAGAGCCGGCGGGCGGGTTGATCAGCGGCGACGGCAACCGCTTTGTCGTTCACAAGCATCATGCCACGGCCGATCATTACGACCTGCGCCTGCAGGTCGGCGATGTGCTGAAGAGTTGGGCGGTGCCACGCGGGCCCTCGCTCAACCCGGCCGACAAGAGGCTGGCGGTCGAGACCGAGGACCATCCGCTCGAATATATCGACTTCGAGGGCGTCATCCCCGAGGGCGAGTATGGCGGCGGGCCGATGATCGTCTGGGACACCGGCACATGGGCGCCGATGGACGACGTGGAAAAGAGCCTGAGGACCGGGGCGTTCAAGTTCCGGCTTGCCGGCGACAAGCTCAATGGCGGCTGGATGCTGACGCGCCTGAAGCCCAAGCCCGGCGAGGACGCGGAAAAGAAAAACTGGCTGCTGTTCAAGGAGCGCGACCTTGCCGCCGACACGACGCTGAACATCCTCGAAGCACGGCCGGAAAGCGTGAAATCGGGATTGCGCATCGAGGAACTGGCGGCAGCGGCAAAGCCGGCCGCGAAGTCCGCGCCCAAGCCGGGTTCGCTGAAGCCAAGCACGCTGCCTGGCGCCGTCAAGGCGCCGGCGCTCAGCCGCATCGAGCCGCAGCTGGCGACGCAGGTGCCAAAGCCGCCGGGCGGCGAAGGCGTCGCCGAGAACACGAACGAGCTCTGGCTGCACGAGATCAAGTTCGACGGCTACCGCACCATGGCGCATGTTTCCGACGGGCAGGTGCGGCTGATCACCCGTGGCGGCATAGACTGGACAAGACGCTATGGCGACCTGCCGCACGCCTTTGCCAAATTGCCCTGCCGCGAGGCGATCGTCGACGGCGAGATCGTCGTGCTCGATGGCCGGGGGATCAGCCGCTTCGCGCTGCTGCAGGACGCGCTGGCCGAAGGCGCCGGCAGCAAGCTGCATTTCTATGCCTTCGATCTCCTGCATCTCGACGGCTGGGATTTGGCCAAAGCGCCGCTCATCCGGCGCAAGGCGCTGCTGGCGGAACTGCTCGCCGGCCTCGGCGCCAATTCCGCCATCCAGTTCTCCGACCATGTCGAAGGCTCGGGGCAGGGGCTCTACGACCAGGCGACGGAGCTCGGGCTGGAAGGCGTCGTGTCCAAACGCGCCAACGCCATCTACCAGAGCGGCCGCAGCAAGAGCTGGACCAAATGCAAGGCGCTTCAGAAGGACGATTTCGTCATCGCGGGCTACACGACCTCGCAAGCGGCGGAAGGGCTGGCCGCACTTGGCATGGCCGAGTGGGAGGACGGCGAACTGCATTATCGCGGCAAGGTCGGCACCGGCTTCGATGCCGAGACCGCTGCCGACCTGCTCACCCGGCTGGAGCCGCTGACATCAGGCGCGACGCCGCCCGAAGGCGTGCCGCGCGAGATCATGCGCGAGATGCACTGGGTGAAGCCGCTGTTTTCGGCGCGCATCCACTATGCCAACCGCACGGCGGACAATTCGTTGCGCCATGGCGTGTTTCGCGGTCTCAGGGATGTCGGCCTGTCGACACCGGTCTCGGCCAAGCGCAAACGCCTGATATCCGAGGCGGACCTTGCCACCATCTGGGTGACCAATCCGGAGCGGCGGCTGTTCGGCAAGACCGGGCCGACCAAGCTCGACATCGCCGTCTATTACGCGCTGGTCGGCGACTTCATGCTGCCGCACATTCTTGGCCGACCGGTGTCGCTGGTGCGCTGCCCGACCGGCCTGCCCAAGGATTGCTTCTTCCAGCGCCACGCCTTCACCGGCATGCCGCCCTCGGTGGTGACGTTCCAGGCGACCAATTCAGAAGGCGAGACAAAATCCTATCTCTCGGTCGAAGGCGCCAAGGGCTATCTGGCGCTGGCGCAGTTCGGCGTCGTCGAATTCCACACCTGGGGCACGCACCGCGCCAGTCTCGACAGACCCGACCAGATCGTCTTCGACCTCGACCCGGGCGAGGGGATTTCGTGGCGCGAGGTGGTGGAGGCGGCCGTTCACATCAAGGGCGAGCTGGAGGGGCTGGGCCTGGTGCCTTTCGCCAAGACGTCCGGCGGCAGCGGCATCCACATCACCGTGCCGGTTACATCAAGGCAGAACTGGAAGAAACTGCATCAGGCGACCAGCGCGATCGCCACGCATCTGACGGCAACCGCGCCCGACACCTTCACCACCACCATGGGCAAGGAAAACCGCAAGAAGCGCATCTTCATCGACTATCACCGCAACGCGCGCGGCCACACCTCCGCTGCCCCCTATTCGCTGCGCGCCCGCACCAATCTGCCGGCCTCGACGCCGGTGAGCTGGAGCGACCTGGAAGCGATCGATGCGCCGCAGGATCTGAACTATTCGTCGCTGCCTGGCTTGCTGGAGACGTCGGGCGATCCCTGGGCGGATATCGATGAGTTCGCGCGGGATTTGCCGGTGGTGTCGTTGACGGGGAGCTCCTCTGCTTCTTCATCCTAGCGCGAAGCAGGAGCGAAGCTCCGTCGCGAAGACCCTAGGATGACGAAGCTTCGAGGCATTCAGCCAATCACCAGCGCTTCGCCGAGCCACCTCTCCCCCGCCTCCGCGGGGAGCGAGGAACCCAAGTCCATCGACGCTTCATACAATTTGAATTATCCTCCGCCCGCGACCCCTCCGGCGCCCTAAACCATTTCGTCAGGGATTTGCCGGTATCATGCGGGGTCGGTGTAGGATTTCCATGGCGCCAATCGTCCTTCGGACGAAAGCGCTGCAGAGAGCATGATCCCAAAAAGCGGGAACCGGTTTTTGGACAAGACCATGCTCAGTCAAAATGTCAGTGCATGGCCGCGTAGGAGTATATCATGGCGCCCAGGGCAAGTTGGAAAGGTTACCTCAAGCTCAGCCTCGTCAGCTGTCCGGTGCGGCTATACCCCGCAACGACGACCAGCGAGCGCATCTCGTTCAACCAGCTGCACAAGAAGACCCACAACCGCATCAACATGAAGCCCGTCGATCCCGAACTCGGGCTGGTCGAGCGCTCGGACCTGGTCAAGGGTTACGAGTATGAGGACAAGCAGTACATCATCATCGACGATGCCGACCTCGACGCGGTGCGCATCGAATCCAACCACACGATGAACATCGAGGCCTTCGTCGACGAGGGCGAGGTCGATGTCATCTACCAGGATGCGCCCTATTACCTGGCGCCGGATGGGGCGATGGCGGAGGAGACGTTCGCCGTGCTGCGCGAGGCCATGCGCAAATCCGGCAAGCTGGCGATCGCGCGGCTGGTTCTGTCCAGCCGCGAGCGAGTGGTGACGATCGGCGCGCGCGAGAACGGCATGTTCGTGTGCACCTTGAGAAACCCGAACGAAGTGCGCGGCACGGCTGAATATTTCGGCAACATCCCGGCCGGCAAGCCCGACCAGGAAATGCTTGAACTCGCCGAAGCGCTGATCAAGCAGAAGGAAACTACCTTCGATCCGAAGAATTACGAGGACCGCTACGAGATCGCGCTGATGGCGATGATCCGCGAGAAGCTCAAGGGCCACAAGCCGATCATCGCTGCAGCGCCCGAGCGCGGCAATGTCATCAACCTGATGGATGCACTGAAGGCGAGCCTGTCGCAGTCGAAGCCGCCGGCCAAGTCGAAGAGCAAGGCCGACGAGGTCGCGGCAAAACCCGCCGCCAAGAAGGCGGCAGCGGGCGGGGCTGCTGAAAACCCGCTGAAGGCCAGTCTGCTCAAGGCGGTCGGCAAGAGCAAGAAATGACGGCATCGGCCGTCGCGGGCGCCGTCTTCGGCACGATCGGCGCGCTGGCGGCGTTTCCGCTCAGGCTCGCCGCCCGCGAGGTCGAGCGCCAGCATGGCCAGCTCAGGCGCGGCATCACCCGGCGCACCACGCATGTCGTGTTCGGCCGTACGCTTCTCGCCAAGGCTGGCCTGACCAAAAACGGCGATGCCGGGATCGAGCGCCGCGTCGCCGCCGAACGTGCGGCAGGGCGCATCCTGATCAGCGAGAACGGCTTTTTGCGCCTGCTCGGCTTGATGAAGGCGCCGGAGGCGTCCTCGCTATCGCGGCAGTCGCTGATCGACCAGTCTCGGCTGCCCGGCGCCGACCTCGATCTGCTGTCGCTCTTCGATGCGTTCGAACATGACGCGGAGCCCTATTCCTTCCGCGACCTGATCCTGGCGCGCAAATATGCGGGGCTGGTGGCGGGCGGCGCCAGTTGGGGCGCGATCGCGCGCTCCGTGCACCGCTCCGGCCCGGTGGCGTCACTCACCGCAAAATCGCTCGCTGTCGGCTCGCAGCATGGCCGCGCCGACGCGATCTATCTCGAAGGCGGCCAGAGCGAACTCGACGGGCAGTTGCTGTTTGACCTGGGCAGCGCCGCCCAGGGAGACGACACGCTGGAAGACCTGTTCGCCGAGGCCGAAGCGGCGGAGGAGGGCGGCGACCATGACGGTGCCGCCGCGCTCTACCAGCGCTGCCTCGCCATCGATCCGACCGACGCCATCGCCGCCTTCAACCGCGCCAACTGCCTGCGCGCCGCCGGCCACGCGGCTGAGGCCGCGCATGACTATGCCAGAGCGATAAAACTGGACCCCGCCTTCGTCGAAGCCTGGTTCAACCTTGCCGGCCTGATGAGCGAGCAAGGCCGCGACGCCTCGGCGCGAAAGCACCTGCAGAAGGCGATCGCGCTCGACAAGGCCTATGCAGACCCGGTGTTCAACCTGGCGCGGCTGGAATTCGACGCCGGCAATCTGCCCGAGGCACGGCGGCTGTGGGTGCGATATCTGGAACTCGACGCGGATAGCGAATGGGCCGGGGTGGCGGCCAAAGGGGTGCAGTTCGTGGATATGCAGCTGGCGCGGACGGCGGGGTGAGGGAAAGTCTTCTGTTCGGCGGCCTGTTCGACGTTACTGTTGACGGGCAGTCAAAGCTGGCCGCGGTGTCTTGAAATCGTCCCAATGCTCCAGATATGCTGCGCCCGGGTGGGTCGATAGCAGTTTGCGTGGGCAGCAATATGCGTTTGAGGGGTGTTCTGCTGGCGCCGTTTTTGGCGCTGTGCTGGGTGTGTGCGTCGCAGGCTCAAAGCGATGCGATCGAAGATTTTTCGACGCCCTCCGGTTCGGATGTTTTCTACAAGCGTTACCTGGAGGCACTGGATAAGCCGGCTTCCGCCGCCGACGCGATCACGTTCTTCGTGCGCGGTGAGGTCGCTGCCGGAAAATGGATGCCGCCGGACGAGGGCGCACAGCAGGAGCCGGGCGCCGCCAGCCCTGAAGACGTGGATGCGGAACTGGGCTCGGCAGGGCCTTTCGTCACCCATTCCTGGGAGCAGGTCAGCGTCGCCGACATCGCCACTCTCACCCGCGTTGCCACGCTGGCCGGGCGTTATGAGGCAGGGATGCAGGCGTTGCGGCCCGCCCCGCCGGCGTTGCAGGTCGCCGTGGCGGAACGCTTGCTCGAGGGGACGATCGATGGCCGCAACGCCGTCGCTGCCGCGCGCCTTTTCGAAATGGCGGCGGAGGCCGGCAGTCCCCTGGCGCAATCGCGCCTGGCCTTCCTGTATCTGGAGGGCCTCGGTGTCGAGAAGGACAAGGCGGCGGCCAGGCGGTGGGCGCAACGTGCCGCCGATGCCGGCGATGGTTTCGCCATCTACCAGCTGGCGCGCATGGCCGAGACGGACGAGACGCCCGCGGGCGCTTCCATGGCGCTCTCCCTCTATCAGCGGTTCCTGTCCGAGCCCGGGCGGTTTCGCGCCTCCGAAGGACCGACGGCGGCGGCGCTGCTTTTGGCCAACCGGATGATGTCGCCCGGTGCGGCGCTGTCATCGGAGGCGGCGGCCACCGCGATCATGAACGTGGCGGAGGTGGCGCCCGACTTCGCGCTCGCCCTGGCGCGGGTCAATCTGTGCACCGGATGCGGCGGCGTCATAGACGTCAACAAGGCCGCTGAATGGCTTCGCCTGGCGCATGATTTCGGCAATCAGGACGCCGGCTATGAGCTCTACCTCCTGTTGCGCGCCCGGCCCGATCTTGCGCAGCAGCCCAATGAAGGACTGGAGCGCCTGCGCGCGGGTGGAACGGAGCACATCGATTCCTTCGTCGCCGCGGCTCTCGAGGAGGCCCGCCAGAAGGACGGTGAAAAGGCGGTGCCGGTCGCGGCCGCGGCGTTGCTCAAGCGTGTCTGCAAGGACGACCAGTATGCCTGCGAAAGCTCCGCGCGGGCCATGGCTTCGGGCCGGCTCGACCTTGCAGCGGTCGCGCCGGGGCTCGCCAAGCTGACCGAGCTCGATTCGATCGAGCTGGTCGACATTCTGGCCGCGTATGGCGACTTCGACGGCGCGCTGGCGCGGGCCCGCCGGATCCAATCGACAAGCTTTGAAATGTCGCAGATCACCGGTCCCAGCGAGCAGCACGCCCGGACGCCCACCTTCCGACGCCTCGTCGCTTCCCGCGACGCCACCAACCTGAAGGCGCTGCCGGAAGGCTTCGTACCGCTTCTGACCTTTCTGGCGGACAATGGCGACGAAGAGGCGAGGGGCTTCCTCGAGACGCTGATGCAGCGCGGTTCGGCTGGCAAGCCCGAGCCGACGGCGCCTCCGCTTGACGATGCCCGCGCGGCTTTCGGCCATGTTGCCGCCAGGGGCGGCCTGTCGCGCGCCTTCGTCAATGCCGCACGCGATCTGTCGGGTGCACTCAAGCAGGCTGAGCAGCCGAAAGAGGCGCTGCGCATGGAACTGACGGCGCTTTCGGCCGAACTTCAGCTCAACGAGATCGCTGGGCTTTCCGAGGGAGCCCTGCAGCGCGACCTGACGCGCGTCTGCCTGCTCTCCAAGGCCAGTGAACGGACGCTGGCCCTGGGCTCGAATGACGTGGCGATGGTGCTGGCCAAGGACGCCGTCAACACGCTGCAGACGGTGCGCTCGGCGCTGTCGAGCCTGCCCGAACATCTGCAGACATGTTTCAGCGACCTGGTCGCGGACAATTATCGCTGGCTTGCCGACTTCTTCGTGCGTCAGAACCGTCTCGCCGAAGCCGAGTCCGTGCTTGCCATGTTGAAGGATTTCGAGGCCTTCCAGTTCGTCGACCGCGATGCCGATTTCCGGGGCCGTTCCTATGACACGCTGCCGCTGTCCGAGCCGGAGCGCGGGCTGAAGGCGGCGATCGATACGCTGCGTCCGCCGACGACGCAGGATGCAAGGCGCTCCGAGGAACTGATCGTCAAGCGCGGCCAGGGCGGCCTCGACGACGCGGAGACGAAAGAGCTCGACACGCTCCAGGCAAGGCTCGCCGAGGCGGACGCCGCCTATGACAAGGCGCTCGATGCCATCGTGGAAAAGGCCGAGGCGCTGGGACGCGGCGAGGAGGTCGCGCGGATCGACGCGCTCGGATCGCTGCAGGGTTATCTGAGGGATGAACCGGAGCAGCCGGCGGTGCTGCACTATCTCGTTCTTCCCGACAGGCTGAACATCATCCTGACGACCGCCTATGACCGCAAAAGCGTGACGATCGACCAATGGGACGGCCAGCCCTTCTCGGAGGCGCATCTCAATGAAGAAATCCAGAAGCTGCACCTCGTGATGACGTCACGGTCGCGCGACCCGAAGCCACAGGCGCGCAAGCTCTACGACTTGCTTATCGCCCCCTTCAGGGCCGATCTGGACGCGGTCCAGACCAAGCTTGTGCTGCTGTCGCCGGACCGCCGCCTGCGCTACATCCCCTTCGCCGCGCTCCATGACGGCACGGGCTATGCCGTGGAGCATTTCGAGTTCGCCATGCTGTCCGACGCCGGCTACGAAATCGCCGGCAGGAAGACGACCGGCATTCCGTTCGCCGCGCTTGGAATGACGCGCGCCGCCGACGGGTTCAAGGCGCTGCCGGGCGTCAAGGCCGAGATCGACGGCATCATCAAGGGCAAGGACGGATACGGCCTTTTCGAGGGCCGCGCCGTCTTCGATGCGGCGTTCAACAAGGACGCGCTGACCGATGCGCTGCGTATCGGCGCGCGCTCGCCGGCCGGCCTCGGCGTCGTGCATATCTCCTCGCATTTCAACCTGGCGGGAAGCGATGGGTCGTCTTTCCTGCTGCTCGGCACGGGCGAAAAACTGTCGCTGCGCGATATCAAGAAGGATCGGCGCGCCTTCGATTTCGGCCGCGTCGACCTTTTGACGCTGTCCGCCTGCGAGACCGGCTATGTCGATCCGGGTCTCGACGGGCGCGAGCTCGAAAGCCTTTCCATGCTAACCGGCAGCCGTGGCGCACGCGCCATCCTGGCCAGCCTGTGGCCGGTCGACGATGCCTCGACGGCACTCAGCATGCAGCGCTTCTACGAGATCCGCGAGCGGGGCAATATGTCGAAGGCCATGGCGCTGGCGCTGACGCAGCGCGAGTTCATCGCCGGCAAGATCGGGTCGACGGATATCGCGGCGGGGCCGAGCATCGTGACCGAGACCGCGGCGCGCGGCGCCATTTCGCTGGTGCCGCCGGATGCGCAGGGCGGGCTTTCGCACCCTTACTACTGGGCTCCCTTCCTGCTCACCGGCAATTGGCGTTGAGAGATGAGCATGACGCGTATCTTTTCCATGATGCTGGCGATGGTCCTTTTGGGATTGGGTCCGGAAATCGCGCGGGCGGCGGACAAGTTCGAGTCCGGGCAATGCATGACACTGCACAATGACCGCAAGGACGGGCCTGTGAAGGACATGGCCGTGCAGCTGCAAGACGACATCATCAGGATCTCGTTCACCGAGTGGGATGTGCCCAACACCGAGTTCGAGACCAGCGCCAAATGCTATCTCGTCAAGGGCAAGCTGGAATGCCAGATCGATTGCGACGGAGGCCACGTCACGGTTTCGTCGACGCCTGACGGAGCGTGGGACCTGGACAGCACGCTGCTCTATTCGATGACCGGTTCGGAAAGTCTTTTCACGGTGCAGCCAGGGCCCGACATCGCCTCGCTGGTGGGCAAATTCAGGGTCTCCAGGGATGAGGGAAACAAGCAGTGCAAGGTCTTGCCCGACCATGTGTTCGCGGCGCTCCAGCCCGGCGACATCTCGCCGCGTGTCAAGCGGGCCGAACGGCTGCTCAGCCGGCTGGGGCTGCTGCTCGAATTCCCCGACACCGTCTATGACGAGGCCACGGCCGAGGCCGTTCGCCGCTTCCAGCGGCAATATGGGCTGACGCAGACCGGGATCATCGACGAGCCGACATCGGCCGCGCTGGTTTCGGCGGGCTTCGTCGGCACGGGCTGCTGAAATTTTGCAAGGGGGAAGTACTTCATGAAACTGCCGCGACTATCCGTTCTGCTTGCCATGGTCATGGCGCCTGGTTTGGCCTGGGCCGATCCAATCGAAGGGGAGTGGGTAACGATGGATGGCATATCCATCGCCGCGATCCATGGCTGTAGCGACCGCTTCTGCATTGTCATGAAGAGCGGCGATTGGCCGGGCAAGGAAATCGGCCGGCTCAAGGCGTCGGGCAAGGGCATCTATTCCGGCACGGTTACCGATCCGCGCGACGAGAGGGAATATTCGGGCCGTGCGACGCTGAAGGGCAATTCCCTGAAACTCACAGGCTGCGCGCTCAAGATCTTCTGCCAGACGGAAATCTGGTCGCGGCGCTGAAGCGGGAAGGCGCGCGATGCCATCCACCGAGCCAGGGAGACGATTTTCGTCATCGCGGTGCAACCGCGGCGGGCAAAAGCGAGGCCATGTGATAGAAAGCCTGTCGAAGCGGATTGTCTCTTCTTTTCCGGGAGTTCGCGCCTGATGCCCACCAGCTTCCTCTTCGACGGCTTCGACACCGCCCCCGTCACCATCCTGCTCGCCCACGGCGCCGGCGCATCGATGGATTCGCCCTCGATGACCGCCACCGCCAAGGCGCTGGCCGCCGCCGGCTTCCAGGTCGCGCGGTTCGAATTCCACTATATGGCGGCCCGCCGCTACGGCCAGCGCAAGCCGCCGCCGCGTGCCGAGACGGTGAATCCGGAATATGTGAAGGCGATTGCCGATCTGCGTGCCAGGGGCGTCACCGGGAAGTTGATCATCGGCGGAAAGTCGATGGGCGGGCGCGTCGCTTCCATGGTCGCGGACGAGATGTTCGCCAAGGGTGAAATTGCCGGGTTGGTGTGTCTCGGCTATCCCTTCCATCCGCCCGGCAAACCTGACCAGTTGCGCACGAAGCATCTGATAGGGCTGAGGACGCCGACGCTGATTTTCCAAGGCACGCGCGACGAGTTCGGCACGCCCGACGAGGTCGAGGGTTATGGGCTGTCCGATGCGATCGAGGTGATCTGGCTCGAGGACGGCGACCATGATTTGAAGCCGCGCAAGAGCATTTCGGGATTTTCGGCGGCAGATCATTTGAAGACGCTGGCGGAGACGGTGCGAGGTTGGGCGGAGCGGATTTAAAGCGCGCGTTGGGTTTTCGCACTTTCTGAAACGTCTGCGCCGCCCCTCATTGTCCTGCCGGACATTTCTCCCCGCATAGTGGCGGGGAGAAAGACGCGGTCATCGCTGCTTTCGCCTATCGCTTATGTAACAGAAATGGCGGCGGCTTTGCCACCCGCTCCCTTCGCCCCGTTTACGGGGAGAAGGTGCCGGCAGGCGGATGAGGGGCAGCGCAGACATTAGCTGTTGCCTTGGCGCAGCGCGCCGCATCCTCTCTTGCTCCCCGCTTCGCCTTCCTGCTTTCATGCGCCCAATGAAAATCGCCACCTTCAACATCAACAACATCAACAGCCGGCTGGACAACCTTCTGGCCTGGCTGGCGGCGGCAAAGCCCGATGTCGTCTGCCTGCAGGAACTCAAGGCGCGCGATATGCAGTTTCCGCGCACCGCGCTGGCCGACGCCGGATACGGCGCGGTGTGGAAGGGCGAGCCGACCTGGAATGGTGTCGCCATCCTCGCGCGCGGCGCGGAACCGGTGCTGACCCGTGACGTGCTGCCCGGCGACGATGCCGACCGGCAGAGCCGCTATATCGAGGCGGCGGTCAACGGCATTATCATCGCTTGCCTCTATGCGCCGAACGGCAACCCGCAGCCGGGGCCGAAATTCCAGTACAAGCTCGCCTGGCATGCGCGGCTGGAAGCGCATGCCGCCGCGCTCCTCGATACCGGCCTGCCTGTCGTGCTGGCCGGCGACTACAACATCGTGCCCGAGCCGCGCGACATCTACGCCACGCGCTCGTATGACGACAACGCGCTGGTGCAGCCGGAAAGCCGCGCCGCCTTCGCTGCCCTTATCGAGCAGGGCTGGGTCGACGCGCTGCGAAAAGTCTATCCGAAGGAGACACTCTACACGTTCTGGGATTACCGCCGGAACCGTTGGCCGCGCGATGCGGGTTTGCGGCTCGACCACATATTGCTGTCGAAGACGCTCGCCCGCCGGCTGAAGGGGGCAGGCATCGACCGCGACGTGCGCGGGCAGGATGGCGCCAGCGACCATGCGCCGGTCTGGGCGGAGTTGAAGTAGGTCGCGCCTGGACGATTTCGAGCAAGCGGCGACGTCTGCTGGCGGTGTTCATCCAACCCTTGGCGGCGTCCCGGAGTATTCGCGCTTCAGCAGGCCCATGATGTGGGCATCAACAGCTTCGCCATCCCAGATCAAGGCCTCGCGCCGCGTGCCTTCGAGCCGGAAGCCGAGCTTTTCGTAGACCCGTCTGGCGCGCGGGTTGAACGCGTAAACCTCCAGTTCGATGCGGTTCAGCCCCAGCGCCTCGAAGCCGTGATGAAGGAGCAGCGCGGCGGCCTCGGTGCCGTAGCCTTTGTCGCGGCCGGTTGCCGCCCAGATGGCGATGCGAAACGATGCTGCCTTGTTTGGCCAATCGATGCCGTTCAGCACGGCTTCGCCGATCAAAGTGCCGCCGGCGATGATGCCATAGTCACAGCGGTCGCTTGCCGTTTCGGCCCTTGCGTAATGGGCCTCCACCTCTGCCAGTGTGTGCTTGGCGTGCGTGCCGGTCAGCCGCTTCGATTCCGGTTCTTCCAGCCCCGCGTGGATCGCCGGTGCGTCGAGCCGGGTCAGCGGCCTCAGCGTTACCCTGCTGCCGGCCAGCACGGGTTTGGTCGCCTGTGTCATGGATGCTCCCCTGATTGACCCGGCCTTCTTTCGCACGAGGCAAGGAATGTCCAGGCCGCGCGGTCCTTTTACGCAGGCGACATCTCGCGCTAGTCTGGCGATGATCAGCATCGGGGGGCGTTTGATGCATTGCATGCCTGACAGCCACGAGCGGCGGCAAACGAAGTTCGCCGACCATGCATGATTTCGGCCCCGTCGAAATCCTGCTCGCGGCCGCTGTCATCCTTGT
This sequence comes from Mesorhizobium sp. 113-3-9, assembly GCF_016756515.1. Lineage (NCBI taxonomy): Bacteria > Pseudomonadati > Pseudomonadota > Alphaproteobacteria > Hyphomicrobiales > Phyllobacteriaceae > Mesorhizobium > Mesorhizobium sp. 113-3-9. The sequence continues at coordinate 3,323,716 of NZ_AP023246.1, forward strand.
CGTCGCGGCATGCGTCGTCTGGCTGTCGCGCAAGGCGCGCATCCGGCGCCGCGCCCGACGCCGGGCGGATCCGGCCAACGACTATGCCGTTCGTACCGACTGGGAGCACAGCACCGGCACCGTCAACTACTCGTCTTTCGTCTATCTGGATGTCGACCGCGACGGGACATATGGCGTCGGTGACCGGCCGATGGCCGGCATCATGGTGCGGCTGTTCGACGGACAGGGCGGCTTCGTCGCTTCAACCAGGACAAACAATGGCGGCTTTGCCAACTTCGCCATGTCGATGTCTTCGGCCAATGCCATGATCCGCTCGCCGGGCACCTACCGGTTCGCGGTTTCAGTGCCGCCGGGCTGGCGCTCGCCCAGCGCCAATGAGACGCAATCGCAGGATTTCCGCCTGGCCTCCGGCTCGCCGGCGGGGCTGGTGTCGCAGGACCTGCCGCAGCCGGTCGGCCTGGCGCCTGCGCGCAGCCTGGCCGGCCGGATGGCGGCGGATGGCACCGCGACACTGTCGGTGAAGGCAAATGGGCGGGTGCTGGAGAGCCGGGTGCTGGCGCTGGGTTCGCCCTTCCGGCTCGACCTCGCCGCCGAGGCCGACATGGTGGCGATCGCCGGCGGCGGACTTGACCGGCAGCTCGCGCTTTCGCCCTATCCAACCGATCTCGGGCTGCTATCGCAGCAGGCGCTGCCGAACGAGGCCTCGCTGCGGACGATCGGCTTCGACGACGTCACTGGGCGCGGCTTCCGCAAGATCCCATGCGGCCATGCCGGGCTGCAATGGCGCAACCTCAATGCCATGGCACAGGACCACACCAAGGGCAGCGAAGGCTATGTCAACGGCAATGTCTCGGGCGATCACGTCGCCTATACCAGCAGCGGCTACCCGGCCGAGTTCAGCCGCGAGACCCCGTTCGGGTTTCACTCGGTGCTGTTGAGCGCGGCGTGGCTGAAGTCTGAAGGGGAGATGGCACTGATCGAGTGCTGGCTGGGCGAGCAACTGGTCGCCAGCGACCAGTTGGCGCTATCGGCGCTGACGCCGCTGCACTACGCGCCGATGCTCAAGGCAATTACCCGTGTCCGTCTTTCGACGAAACACTCTTGGCAAATGGTGCTGGACGACCTGACGCTGACGGGCTGACCTATTGCGGTGTCGGACCCGAGGTCACGATCGGGCCGTTGGTCGCAGCCGTGATCAATTTCAGATTGCCCTTCTTGATCAGCGCGGGCCGCTCATAAATCTTCTTCATAATGCAAGCTCTCCACTATATCCCGTGAGGACAGTGACACAGTGCCGCCTGGTGTCAATATTTCGCTGGGGATATTCCAACGCGTATCAGTGATGACTGTGGTAAATTAACACCGGTTCTTCTTGCGGCGCCTGATCAAGCCGAAAACACATTTTTGCGCCGCGACGCAGGCGATCGCGATCAGCTTCGAACTGATTTCTTGATCGAGGTCATTAACCGATCTTCTTCGAGATTTGAGACGCATCCATCCATCGCGTGCAGGCACCGGATGCGTTTTGCGATAGACGGTTGACGCTGGTAGTCTGGCCCGAGAGCCCGGCGAGGGGGGAGCGCGATGAACAGATTGGCTGACAGGTTGGCTGCGCTTGTCCTTGCCGTGGTTGCGCTCGCCTGCCTGGCGCTGATCTTTCCGCTGATCAGCACTGTTGCCTTGCACGGCTTTTCCGGGCCGGGCGCTAATTTGCCCCGGCTGGCGGCTTTCTCCGTGGCGGCACTTGCCTGCCTGGTCGGCGCCTTGCTGTTCTGGGCCGGGCTGTTGCCGGGGCGGCCGGCGCATCTGGCTGGAGCACCACTGTTCGGCCGCGCGGCCGAGGTGCGGGAGACCGGCAGGCCCGGCCTGCGCAAGATCTTTTTCGCCTTGCCGTTGATCGTGCTGGCGGCGCTGGCCGCCGACCGGTTCGGCCCGTGGCATGATGGCGGCGGAGAGATTGCCAGCCAGCCGAGCGAACCCAAGCCCAGTGAACCCAAACCCGATCAACCCAAACTTGCCGAACCCAAACCCGGTGAACCAAAAGGCCAGGATGTCGCCAGCGCGCCACCGGCCCCCGAACCGGCACCCGCGCCAGCCCCGCAACCGGCTCCGCCACCTGTAGCCGCCAATCCGCCGCCGGCAGCGGTGCCGCCAGCGCCGCCCGTGGCCGAGCCGGCGCCCGCGCCCGTCGCGCCGGCGCCGCCGGAGGTCGCGGTCATTCCGCCACCCACCGTGGCGCCCTTGCCGCCACCGCCCCCGGCGGCCCCAACGCAGCCCGATGGCCATCGCGACGCGGTCGTGTGGCTTGCGGTGGCGCCCGACGGCCAATCGATCATGAGCGCCAGCACCGACCATGTGATCAAGCTGTGGGACATTGGCGGCAAGCACCTGATCCGCAACCTCGGCGTCCACAAGGACATGGCGCGCACCGCGCTCTACATGCCCGACGGCGTCAGCGCGCTGACGGGGGGCGACGACGGCGAGATCGTTCTGCGCAAGCTTGCCGATGGCGCCGTGCTGCATGTTTTCCAGGCCGGCCAGAATGGCGGCGTCAACAAGCTGGCGATCAGCCCGGACGGCAAGCGCGCCGTCAGCGGACACGATACCGGCAACGTCATCGTCTGGGATCTCGTCAGCAATTCGGTGCTGCATGTGCTGACCGGGCACGACTGGTCGATCAGCGCTGTTGCCGTCTCACCCGACGGCAAGCAGGCGCTGAGCGGCAGCATCGACGGCACGCTGAAGCTCTGGGACATCGAAAGCGGCAAGCAACTGCGCAGCTGGCACGGCCACGAGCAAGGCACCTATGGCGCCGTGTTCACCGCCGACGGGCACCATCTGATCACCGGCAGCGGCGACCTGACGATCAAGGTCTGGGATCTTGACAGCGGCCGCGAGGTGAAGCGCTTCGAGGGCCATGAGGGCACGGTCTACACGCTCGCGCTATCGGCCGACGGCAAGCGCCTGCTGTCGGGTTCGCTCGATGGCACGGCGCGGCTGTGGGACATGGAAACCGGCAACCAGATCGCGATGTTCGACAGCCAGACCGGCCCGATCTACGCGGTGGCCTTCGCCCCCGACGGCACGGTGCTGACCGGCGGCTACGACCGCACCATCAGGGATTGGCCGGCGGCTGGCGGCGACGGCGTGGTGCTGTTTGCCGGTGCGCCGCAGTGAGGTAGCCGCGGAGGTCTGCCGTGGCCGACGCGGGCGAGGGGGCGCATTGTTGGGGTGTGCTTGGGCGCCCGCGTCAACCAGGGCGGCTCGTACCGCCGCGACAGTATCATTGCATATCGCGGGGCCCGCCGAAACTTCCGCGAAAGCGGAATAGGCAGGAGCTGCGATGTGATTCCCGGTTCGCCGTGCGTGAAACAGTTTCTCGACTTTGCCGCATTGACCCGCGGCGGGCGGGCGGCGAGGACTGGCGCTTTCAACAGGAATGGCACCGGTGAGAGAACAGACAATTTTCCGCAACGCGAAACTGGCCGATGGGTCGCTGGCGGATCTCTCCGTCACCGACGGCCGCTTCAGCGTCATCGCGGCCGCCGGCAAGACGCCGCCGGCCGGCCCTGCCGCCACCGACCCCATCATGGTCGACCTTGGCGGCCAGCTTGTCGTGCCGGCCTTCGTCGAGGGACATATTCATCTCGACACGTCGTTCCATGGCGACGCCTGGCGGCCGCATATTCCTTGCACCAACGGTTTCGACGTGCGCGAGCGCGTTGCCTTCCAGGCGCAAAACCTTGCCGCCGCCGCTCCGATGGCCGAGCGCGCCAAGAACCAGCTCGAACTCTGTGTCGGCCATGGCAGCCTGGCCATGCGCAGCCATGTCATGGTCGATGCTTCGGTCGGGCTCAGCCATGTCGAGACCGTTCTCGCCGTGCGCGAGACGTATCGGGACCTCATCGACATCCAGCTCGTCGCCTTCCCGCAAAGCGGCATTCTGTCCTCGCCCGGCACGGCGGAGCTTCTGGACGAGGCGCTGAAGCTCGGCTGCGACCTGATCGGCGGGCTCGACCCCGCCAGTTTCGACCGCGATGTGAAGGGGCATCTCGATGTGCTGTTCGGGCTGGCGCAAAAGCATGGCGCCGGCGTCGATATCCATTTGCATGATGGCGGCACGCTCGGCCTGTTCCAGGTCGAGGAGATCGCCGCGCGGACCAAGGCGCTCGGCATGGCAGGCCATGTCGCGGTCAGCCACGCCTATGGTCTTGGCGATATTCCGGCCGACGCGCTGGCGAAGGCCGGCGAGATGCTGGCGGCGGCCGGCGTGGCGATCATGACCAATGCGCCCGGCAACCATGCCTTCCCGCCGGTGGCGGCTCTGCGGCAGGCGGGCGTCGCCGTGTTCAGCGGCTCCGACAACATCCGCGATTCCTGGTGGCCCTATGGCGATGGCGACATGCTTTCGCGCGCCAACATGATCGGCTACCGCTCCGGCTTCTATGAGGACCGCGAACTGGCCGACGCCTTCGATGTGGTGACCCATGCCGGCGCCAAGGCGCTCAGGTTGGCGGATTACGGCATCATGGTTGGCGCCAAGGCCGATTTTGTCGCCATGCGGGCGCTGCATGTGCCCGAGGCGGTGGTGGCCGTGCCGAAGGACCGCACGGTCTATCGCCGTGGCAAGGCGGTGGCCAGGGACGGGACGATACTGGCGCGCTGAGGCGGCGTCCTTGCCATAAGGCGATGGAATGCTCCGGAGCGCGGATCGATCAATTCGCCGCTCCGCGATCAGCTTGCTGGAACGACCGCGCCGGCACCGAATTCAGGGCATGTGAGTCCGAAGACGCCTCGCCGAAATAGAGCGCGCCGCCAAGGACGAGGAACACAATGCCCACCGCCACCAGCCCGACCATCAACACCGCGATCGCCGTGCCGGGGCCGTGGCCTGTCCTGGTGATGATGGACCGATGTGACATCGCTTTTCCTCCGAAATGATCCGGTCTGGGGACCTTGCGGCAAACGATGGCAGAGGCGGGATGTTCCCGATGAAGAACCTCATCGGCCCTTTGCGTTTCCTTGCAGGACCAAGGTCTTAGGTGGTTCTGGCAAAGGTCCGGGAGGCCCCGTTCGGTTCCGGCAATGTCCATTGGACGTTCCGATACATTAGCTAGAAGAGATGTATTCAGGCGGCCACCCGGGCGGTCATATTGCCGCCAGATATGCCCGCCTGAAGTGGCCGTTGCCTGGTGTCTCGACTGCCTGGAAGGCCTACCAGCCCATCCATTCGCGCGTGCGCCAGGCTAGGCCGGCAAAGGGCGCCATCAGCGCGATGACGACAAGCATCAGCGTGAAGGGATGCTTGGTCACGGGAGGGCGGGGAGCCATGGCGCGATATCCTTGCTGGGATTTCATCGAATGCGTGCACAACGTCGTCAGGGCGCCATGGTTGCATCGGGGCAGGGACATACGGCCGTGGTTGGAACCTGATGCCGGCGCTGGCGTTTCCCTGATGTGACCGGTGAGGCTGCCACCTCCGCCGGCATCGTCTAAGGCTCGTTCTGCTCCCGGCAGAGCGGGCCTTTTTCGTCGTACTGCGCAACGGCATCCGGAACGACATCGTGCGCTTTACGTTAGCTATCGCTAAGACAGTTGTCGGACATGTTTCCGGAAGAGGCACCCAGATGCGCCTTTCCGTGGCAGATTTATTTTATATTCTCTCAAAATTACAATATTGACAACGGATTTTTGAAGCACACCGCGAGTGTTATCGCCTGATTGCAAAAATGATAAAAATTGGCATTTGTTGGGCGCGCCGTATTTATTCCACAAAAGGCGATGGAACCTCATTGTGTCGACCGAGTTTTCCTCCCGGGCGGCAATCGGATACCTAAAATGGAGGTTACCATGAAACATTATCTTTCGAGTACAGCAGCCGCGATCGTCCTGATGGGCGGCATGGGTGTGGCCATGGCGGACACAATCGTCGTCCAGCCCGAGCAGGAGACGGTCGTTCGTGAATACGTCAAGAAGCAGCCGCTGGCGTCGGTGAATCTGCTCGGCCTCGAGCTCAAGCTCGGCTCTCCGGTGCCCGACAAGGTCGAATTGCGCGAGGTGCCGAACGTCAAGTACCGCGTCGCCGTGATCAACGACCAGACCGTCCTGGTCGATCCCGATACGCGTCAGATCGTCGAGGTGCTGCACTGATCCATGGCTCGGCCATGACAGTGGGTGCGATACCAGTCTAGCCTTGGGAAAAGCCCGCCACGGGTTCGTGGCGGGCTTTCTTGTTAAGTTCGCCCTTGCCGCTGTCTATTCGGCGGCCAGCTTGTCCTGCGTCTTGGTGTCGAAATCGCCGGCGTCGTGGCGCTCGTGCAGTTGCAGAGCCGGCTCGCCGAAGGCGCGGTTGACCATGCGCCCGCGCTTGACCGCCGGGCGGGCGTCGATCGCCTTCGCCCAGCGCTGTACGTGGCTGTAGTCCTGCACCGACAGGAACTCGCCGGAATCATTGTACATGCGGCCGAGCGCCAGCCCGCCATACCAGGGCCATACCGCCATGTCGGCGATCGAATAATCCTTGCCGCCGAGATATTCCGTTTCGGCGAGCCGGCGGTCGAGCACGTCCATCTGCCGCTTCACCTCCATCGAGAAACGGTCGATGGCATATTCGAATTTCTGCGGCGCATAGGCGTAGAAATGGCCAAAGCCGCCGCCCAGATACGGCGCCGAGCCCATCTGCCAGAACAGCCAGGACAGGACTTCGGCGCGCGCGGGCTGCTCGGTGGGCAGGAATTCGCCGAACTTTTCGGCGAGATAGACCAGGATCGAGCCGGATTCGAAGATGCGCACCGGCGTGGCGCCGCTGCGGTCCATCAGAGCCGGGATCTTGGAGTTGGGGTTGACGTCGACGAAGCCGCTGCCGAACTGGTCGCCATCGTTGATCCTGATGAGCCAGGCGTCATATTCGGCGCCCTTGTGGCCAAGCGCCAGCAACTCCTCCAGCATCACCGTCACCTTGACGCCGTTCGGCGTCGCCAGCGAGTACAGCTGCAACGGGTGCTTGCCGACCGGCAATTCCTTGTCATGCGTCGGCCCGGCGATCGGCCGGTTGATGCTGGCAAAGGCGCCGCCATTTGCCTTGTTCCAGGTCCATACTTTCGGCGGGGTGTACTCTGTCATGTCGGGCCTCGTGTCGTGGGGGCTTGGGGGAGGATGGGCGGTCGATCTACAACTAGGGCTGTGGAGGCGGAAGTTCAACTTGCATTGAACTATTGTCAATGTCGGCGCTGCGCGGCGATCCACCGCCCGGGGCGAGTCGCGGGCCTCGCCCGCCCTACGGGCCCCACAAGGGCAGAAGGAAGAACCGGCAATTCGCACCTTGCACCATCCCCTTCGAGGCATACCTATAGAAGAAGCCGCCAGGGCATTTGCATCGCAGGACAAAATCATGGCCATCAATCCCAATCCGCGTTCCGTCGTTGCCGTGCGGGCGACCGTTCCGGACGATGCCTTCACGGCCGGCGCGCTGGGCACGCTCAGGGAAGGCAGCGGCGTCGTCATCAGGGATGACGGGCTGGTGCTGACCATCGGCTATCTCATCACCGAGGCCGAAGAGGTCTGGCTGACCGCGCATGACGGCCGGGTCATCCCGGCGCACGCGCTGGCCTATGACCAGGAATCGGGCTTCGGCCTGGTCCAGGCGCTGGCGCCGACCGGCCTGCCGGCCGTGGCGCTTGGCGACGCCGGCAAGGCCAGGATCGGCGACGCGGTGGTGCTTGCCGACGGCATCGGCCGGGCGGTCGAGGCCAAGATCGTCACCAAGCAGGAATTCGCCGGCTATTGGGAGTATCTGCTCGACGAGGCGATCTTCATCGCGCCCGCGCACCCCTCCTGGGGCGGTGCGCCGCTGTTTAGCGCCGATGGCACGCTGCTCGGCATCGGCTCGCTTCGCCTGCAGATGAGCCGCGCAGGCGAGGTCGCGGATATCAACATGGTGGTGCCGATCGATCTGTTGCCGCCGATCCTCGACGATCTCCTGACGCGCGGCCAGGTGGCCAGGCCGCCGCGTCCATGGCTTGGCGCCCTGTCGGCCGAGAGCGACGGCAAGGTGGTTGTGATGAGCGTGACCGAAGGCGGCCCGGCGGCAAAAGCCGGCCTGCGTCAAGGCGACGTCATCTCCGAGGTCCGCGATGGCGCGGTCGACGGGCTCGCCGATTTCTATCGCAAGCTCTGGGACAGCGGCTCGGCCGGTGCCGAAATCCCGATGCGCGTGGTGCGCGACGGCCGCGAGACCTGGCTGCGCGTCAAGTCCGCCGACCGCGGCAGTTTTTTGAAGAAGCCGCAGCTGCAGTAGGCGCGCCGGCCGGGCGATGCATCCAAGACTGCTCAAGACCTTTCTCGCGGTGGCGCGCAGCCGCAACATCACGCGCGCGGCCGAGGCGGTCCACCTCGCGCAATCGAGTGTCAGCGACCAGATCCAGGCCCTCGAGGCCGAGCTTGGCGCTGCCTTGTTCACGCGCTCGAAGTCGGGCCTGGAGCTGACGCCGGCGGGACTGGCGCTGAAGCCGATGGCCGAGGAGCTGCTGCGGCTCGACGGCGAGGCGCGCGCGGCGGTGCTGCTGGCCGCCGGGCAGACAAGCGGGGCGCTGACCATCGGCGCGCTGGAAACAATCGCCTCGGCCCGGCTGGCGCCCTGGCTGCCGGGGTTCCAGGCCAGCCATCCCGACATCACCGTGCGCATGAAGGTGGCCGACAGCGGCACGCTGCGGCATCTGCTGGAGGATGGCGATATCGATGTCGCCTTCTGCTTCGAGCGGCGCGACGGCGTGGGGGGCGCCGCGGATGAACGCCTGGCCCGCCGCACCATAGGAGCCGAACCGCTGGTGCTGGTCGCGGCTCCCGGGCAGGGCACCGCGCCACGCGCGCTGGAAGACCTTGCCGCGCTGCGTTTCGTGGCGACGGAGCCTGGGTGCATCTACCGTCATATGGTCGACACTGCCTTTGCCGAGGCGGGCATGGCGGCACCGAGGCTTGCCGCCGAAGCCGGCAGCATCGGCGCCATTGTCCGGCTGGTGGCGGCGGGCGCCGGCCTGGGCCTTGTTCCACGCCTTGCCGCCAGCGACGCGCTTGCGCGTGGCGATCTTGTTGAGCTGCCATGGCCCGGCCTGATGCGGGCGGCGCTATTGGCGATGATCTGGCGGCGCCGGCGCGTCCAGCCGCCGGCGCTCAGGCAGTTACTCGCTGCCGCGCGAGACATGCTGGTGCCGGAACGCTCCGGAGATCGTTCAGGTCTTGAATCGGCCGATGGATCCAAGGTCTTGTTTCCAAACAACTCCGCGGGGATGAGCGTCACCAGCTAAACCAGCCGGTGCCCGCCTTCGACATGCAATGTCGTTCCGGTGGTAAAACCATTGCCGATCAGGAAGGCGATGGCGTCGGCGATATCCTCTGGTCGGCCGACCCTGCCGACGGGCAGCCGTTCGGCCATCGCGGCAAGCGTCTCTGCCTTGCGGTCGCCGGCGACCTGCGCCCAGATCTCGGTATCGACCCAGCCGGGCGAAACGGCGTTGACGCGGATCGGCGCGAGCTCGACGGCAAGCGCCCGCACCAGTCCTTCGAGCGCGGCATTGACCGCGGCGACGACCGAGCCGCGCGCCGCCGGCCGGTAAGCGGCGATGCCGGAAACGAAGCTCATCGAGCCGGCTCTGGCCAGCCGTGGCGCGCCGTGCTTGGCGAGCAGTAGCGGGCCATAGAGCTTGCTCTCGACCACGCGTTGCGCCGCCTTGAGGTCAAGTTCGGGCAGCAGCCTGTAGGCGCCCTCGATGTCGGCCGCCGTGCTGACGATGTGGTCGAGGCCGCCGATGCGCGCGAACAGGTCCGCGACTTGATCTTCCCGGGCGATGTCGACCACCGCCACCTCGAGGTTCGCTGGATTGCCTAGCGCCTCACGCGCCTGTTGCAGCCTCTGCTCACCACGTCCGGCGATGGTGACCGTCGCACCGACCTCGACGCAACGCCTGGCCAGCGCCAGCCCCATGCCGGAGCCGCCGCCGACGATCAGGATCTTCTGGTTCGAAATGCTCATTTCGCTCTGCCTTTGTCTGAATGGACACAGGCAAGGGATTGGCAGTTCGGCGCGGGCCACGGGAAACGGAAGAAACCGATGGCGCCATCGGAAATGCCGATGATGGTGTCCGCCCGGCGGGGCCGCCTCGTTCAACGCACCAGCGGGCTGTCCCAGACAGCGAACAGCAGCGCCTTCAACTGGGCGAAGCGCTCCGGCCCAAGCTCGGTGCGCCACTCCTCCTCGATGTCGCGCAATATGTCGACCATTTTCCAGAAAGCAGCGTGGCCGCGTTCGGTGGAGTGCACCACGCGCGTGCCGCCTTCGCCGTCGGAGCGGACGAGATAGCCATAGCCTTCGAGGCTGCTGAGCAGTTGGTTGATCGCCTGCTTGCTCATGCCGGCACGCTCGGCAATGGTGCCGGGGCGCGCGCCGTCCGGGCCGGGAAACTGCAGCACCGCCATATGCGGCAGGCGCAATTCGTCGAAACCGGCGGCGTTGAGCTCCTTGATCAGCCGGCGCTGGATGGCCTGCGCCGGAACGCGCAGCAGGGCGCCGATCAAAAGGTCCTCGGTCTTGGTCTGCAGAACTTCCGTGGAGGTGGCCATTGACGATCCGGTAAATTGAGTTTACTGATAGTCAGTAAATGTAATTTACCGGAGGGGTTTGCGCAATGTCAGCCATGAATCTTCAGGTCAACCCATCCAATGAGACCATCGGCACCAAGGGGCTGTCGGTCCGCTTCCTCGTATCGGGCGAAAATTCGAACGGCAGTGTCGCCGCTTTCGAGTTGACGGTGCTAGGCGCACAGCGTTTGCCCGCGCCGGCGCACAGCCACGATCACTACGAGGAGACGATCTACGGCATTGAAGGGGTTCTCACCTGGACGGTGAACGGCAAGCCGATCGAGGTTGGGCCGGGGGAGGCACTGTGCATTCCACGCGGCGCCGTCCACCGGTTCGACAACAATGGCACCCGAGATGCGAAAGCGCTGTGCGTCATCTCGCCGGCGGCGATCGGTCCGGACTATTTCCGCGAGGCGTTCGGCCTGCTCAACGCCGCCGCCGGCGGGCCGCCGGACAAGGCCGGGATGATGGAGATCATGCGCCGCCATGGGCTGACGCCGGCCGCCCCGCCACCGGGCTAGGCAGCCTTACTTTCCGTGCGGGCGAAATGGCGTCCCGCGCGCGCGGTTCGGCACTCCTACTCGCGTTCCGCGCTCGCGAACACCACCAGGTTCCCGTCGGGATCGCGCATGCGCATGATCCAGAAATGGTCGGCCTCCTCGATCGGGCCGGGTTGGAGGCCGGCCGCCACCAGCCGCTGCCGTTCAGGTGCCAAGGGTAGGACGCCGAGCGTCAGCGTCGAGGTGCCGGCTTTGTCCTTGTCCTCGAACAGCTGCAGCTCGGCGCTCTCGGTGAAGTGCCATTCGGCCAGCCCCGGCATCGGCCGGCGCAGCGGCGGCTTGCCGAAGAGCCTTTCGTACCAGCCGATGCTCGCTTCGAGATCGGAACAGCTGACATGGGCGAAAATGGTCTCAATCGCCATCGGGACCTCCATCGGGCGGTTGCACTGAAGCCGCAACGCGGCGATGGATGGGCCGTTCCGTTGCTTCGCGGCGGCATGCCCCACTGCTGCCTAAAACTGACAGTGGACTGTGCCATGATGCGGGCAATCGCACCATGACGGAGGCAAGATGAAAGCGACGCCAGCGACAATGATACCGAACCGGCGGGCTGGCTGATGGCGCCGGTCAAGGTCGATCCCGCCAAGGTCCGGGAATTTCCCGACGCGGCCAGTTTCCATACCTGGCTCGGCCAGCACCACGCCACCGAAACCGAGGTGTGGATCAAGGTGCACAAGGTCGGCTCGGGGCTGAAGTCGATCACGCCGAAAGAGGCCATCGACGTCGTGCTGTGCTTCGGCTGGATCGACGCCGTGCGCAAGGGGCTGGACGAGAACAGTTTCCTGCAGCGCTACACGCCGCGCGGCAGGAAGAGCATCTGGAGCAAGATCAACATCGACAATGTCGCGCGGCTGGTCGAGGAGGGCCGCATGACCGCGCATGGGCTGAGCCAGGTTGAGGCCGCCAAGGCCGACGGGCGCTGGGCGCGCGCCTATGGCAGCGGCAAGGACATGAAAATCCCCGATGATCTGCAGGCGGCGATCGATGCCGAGCCGGCGGCGAAGGCGATGCTGGACAAACTCAGCGCGCAGAACCGCTTCTCGCTCGCCTTCCGTACCCACAACATGAAGACCGAGGCCGGACGCAAGAAGAAGATCGAGACCTTCGTGGCGATGCTGAAGCGCGGCGAGACGATTTATCCGCAGGGCAAGAAGTAGGCTCAGGCGCCGGAATGCGGGTCGATGCTGTAGGGGTGGACGGGGTAGCCGGGACCGATGGCATCGCGCACGCAGTGGGTCCATGCCAGGAATGCCGGATGGTCCGCGAGGGTGAAGCCGCAATCCCCGGCGCGGTGGCTGTAGGCATAAACGGCGATGTCGGCGATGGTGAGGTCGTTTCCGGTCAGGAACGGCGTTCCGGCAAGGCTGCGGTTCAGGGCGGCGAGAGTGCGCGCGCCGGCCTCGCGCTTGCCGGCAACCATGGCCCGGTTGCGCTCGAGCCGCCCGGTCAAGGTCCAGAAACGCAGCGAGCCGATGACGGGCTCGACATTGTATTGCTCGAAGAACAGCCACTGCATGATCCTGGCGCGTTGATACCGATCCGCCGGAAGCAAGGGCGTGCCTTCGGCGAGGTAGGTGAGGATCGCGTTGGATTCGGCGATGGCGCTGCCGTCCTCGAGCTCGAGCACGGGAACCGCGCCGGCCGGGTTGAGCGCCAGGAAGGCGTCGGTGTGGCTTTCGCCCTCGAAAATCGAGACGATGCGCGTGTTGTGAGGGATCTTCAGCAGCCCGAGCAGAACCCTGATTTTCCAGCCATTTTGCGATGGCAGATAATCGTGAAGCGTGAGCATGGCCGATCCTCGTGACGGATCAACGATCGCATGGCGCGATGCCGGCCGACACCCGATTCCTGCGGACGGCGTGGCTCTTGCCGTGGCGCCGCTTGTGCCGCGCGGCTTGTTCGCGCCTTCAGCACCGTCATGTGGACGACGCTGCGATCGCAGGCGCATCGCGCCGGCAACAGGATCGGCATTCCGCTCGCCGGCGATGATGCCGGGCTGTTGCCATCGCGGCGCGGCTGGTGGGCGGTGCCAGCTTCGATCCGGTCGTGGCCGGACCGCTGTCGCAGGCCCGCCGCTTCGATCCCGGCACTGTCGTCATTGACAGCGGCATAAGCGGTCCGCAGGTTCGGGCCGCACTCGGCATTGCCGGATTGCGGTTCAATAGGTGAATCGCGAAATTGCGCTAACTGCCTGTTTTTGTTTGAATTGGCGCCGAGTTATCATGTCCCGCTTCCTGGCCGGCGCCAACATCGCGGGTGGACGAAGGGCGGCGTGACGGCTACCTTTTCGAACGCCGCGACGATCGCGCGGCGGAACTGGTTGCGGGAGTCCCTGCCGTTGAGAAGAGTTGCTTCGTGGGCAATGACGTTGTTCCTCGTCGCCGCCGTCGCGTGTGCCGCAACCGGCGCCACCGCGCAGACCGATCAGTCCTCGTCGCTGTCCGCCAAGGAGATAGCGGTCGGGATCAAGGCCGCGCCGCCCTTCGCCTTCAAGCTGCAGGACGGCACCTGGTCGGGGTTGAGCATCGATCTCTGGCAGAAAATAGCCGGGCGGCTCAACCTTCGCTTCCGCTATGTCGAAGTGCCAAGCGTGCAGGACCAGATCGATGGCGTCGTCAGCGGCAAGTTCGATGCGGCGATGGCCGCGATCACGGTCACCGCCGACCGCGAAAAGGTCGTCGACTTCACGCAGCCCTTTTTCTCGACCGGGCTCGGCATCGCCACGCCGCTCAACAGCCAGCCTTCCTGGCGGCCGGTGCTGCGTGCACTGACCTCGTTTGGATTCCTGCAGGCGGTGCTCGGGCTGATCGTCATATCGGTGGTGGTCGGCGTGCTGATCTGGATGTTCGAACGCCGCCACAATGATGATTTCGGCGGCGGTGTCGCCAAGGGCCTGTTTTCCAGCATGTGGTGGTCGACCATCGCCGCGACACAGGCAAGCACCGGCGATTTCGGGCCGCGGACCGTGCCCGGACGCGTGCTCGCCGCGATCTGGATGATGGGCTCGATCATCGCAATCGCGGTGTTCACCGCCGGCGTCACATCGGTGCTGACGGTGACGCAGATGGAAGGCATGGTGCAGGGCGAAAGCGATCTCGCCAAGGTCAGGGTCGGCGCCGTGCAGAATTCGTCGACCGCGTCCTATCTGGATTCGACCCATACCCGTCATCAGGACTTCGCCACGGTCGAGCAAGGCCTCGACACGCTGCGCGCCGGCAAGATCGACGCGCTGGTCCACGACAAGCCGCTGCTAGGCTGGCTGGTCGGGCAGAACTACGCGACCAGCCTGCAGGTTCTCGACGCGAGCTTCGACCAGCAGCAATACGCCATCGCGCTGCCGCTCGGCAGCCCGCTGCGCAAACCGCTCGATGTCGCCCTGCTGCAGGCGATGGAGAGCGACTGGTGGAAGCAGGCCGTTTTCCAATATCTCGGCGAGAAATAGCTCGGGCAAAGGGCAGGGTACGAACCCTGGCACAAGAAAAAGCCGCCCCCGCTTCATGCGAGTGGCGGCCTTTTCCCGGGAGGAAGTCAGAGGGAAGTCAGGGCAGCTCAAGCAGCCTTGGCGTGCTTGTGGCCATGCTTCTTGTGGGTACGGATGTGGTGGTGCTTCTTGGCGACGTGCCGGTGGCCGTGCTTCTTGCCCGCGTGCCGGTGAGCGTGCTTGCGCACATGCCTGTGGTGCTTCCTGTGGTGGCGGTGACGCTTGTGCGCGGCCGCCTTGACCGGCGTCTTCGCCGCGTCAGCCGCGGCAGGGGCCGCCGGAGCGGTCGCCGGGGCAGTCGTCGTTGCGGGGGCGGTGGTCGTTGCCGGAGCGGTCGTGGTGGTGGTCGTGTCCGCATTGGCGGTGCCGACGAGCGGCATTGCCAGACCGAGAGCGATGGCCAGGCTGAGCGCGGAGAGGATGGGCTTGTTCATGATAGGCTTTCCTTCACATGTTGTAGGTTGCTGTCACTGGTCGAGGTCGACCGGCGTCACGCCCAAGAGCTTCAAGGCGTTGGCGTAGGTGCGGATGCCTTGCGCCTGCTTGCGCTCGGCACAGAACCGGCTCGCCTTGTCCTGGAGGGCCGTTGCCTCTGCGATCTCGCTCGCACCGGCGCCGGGTTTGGCCTTGGTCTGGATGGCTCCGTCGAGTTGAAGACCGAGCCGGCTGCAGTATTCGCTCCGGGTAACCGCCGCTTCCGCGCCCGACGATGCGACCGCGAGCATGGCAAGCGAAATGCCGGCGAGGGCAGCCATCCATCGGGTCGAACGTCGTTGCATTGTCGGGACCATCCCTTTGCGTTGATGTGGCGGTCTCTGTTCGGCCGCCGCGAGGATGGTTATCGCAGACGATGTTTTCCTCAGTTTTTCCCGGATGTTGAATCTTGTTTCTGAAGTGTGTCTGGGGGGCCGATCGATGCCAATCGCAGCGGGGCGCCGGGCAGGGCCGGCGCCGCCTCGGACAATGCCGGGGCTGGGCAAAGCGGTAGAGCGAGCAGGATCTCAGGCGGCGGCACTCGGTCGTGCCGAGATGGCGCCATGCCACAGCCGCAAGGCGTCCAACCCCTCGGGGATCGGCGTCTTCATCGCGGCGGCGGCGAAATCGAGGGCGACCAGCGCGGTGATGTCGGCGGCCGAAAAATGATCGCCGGCAATGAAAGCCACGCGTTGCAGCCGCACGTCGAGGTCGGCATGGAAATGGGCGATGCGCGCCATGGCGCGGTCGACCAGCGCCGGGATCTGCTCATAGCCGTAGGGGCCGGACAGAGCCCGGCCTTTCAGCCCTTCGGCCTTGTTGCGAATGCCTTCCAGTGCCGGGGCAAGACCGTCCAGTTCGGCGCGCCGCTCCCACATGGCGACCAGGCCCTTGTCGATCGAGTTGGAGCCGAGCAGCGGCACGGCCGGGAATTCCTCTTCCAGGTAGCGAAAGATCGCGGGCACTTCGGCGATGGTGGTGTCGTCCGCGACAAGCGCCGGCACCTGCTGGCGCGGGTTGATGGCCGTGAACCAGTCCGAGAACTGCTCGCGCTTGCCGAGATCGACCGCCACCGACGGGATGGAAATGCCTTTCTCGGCGATGAAAATGCGTACCCTCCTGGCATTGGGCGAGCCGGTGGAATGATAGAGCTTGACGGCGTGCGACATGGTCCTTGCTTTCCGTGAACCGAGTTATGGGCGGGTCAGGCCGCGCCCTTGCCGCCGTCGACGCCGAGCACCTGGCCTGTGATGAAGGAGGCCTTGCCCGAGGCGAGAAAGAGGATGGCGTTGGCGATCTCCTCCGGCCTGCCGCCGCGCTTCATCGGCACGCCGGCAAGCAATCCTGCCTTGTTTTGCGCATTGCCGGTGAAACGGTTGAGCATCTCGGTCTCGATCGGACCGGGAGCGACGGCGTTGACGCGCACGCCGGCCGCGGCGGCTTCCAGCGCGGCCGATCTGGTCAGCCCTTCCACCGCGTGCTTGCTCGCCGCATAGATGGATGCGTTGGCGCCGCCGCGATGGCCATATGTCGACGAGATGTTGACGATGGCGCCGTGGCCCTGTGGGACCATCACGCGCAGTTCGTGCTTGAGGCCAAGCACCGTGCCCAGCACGTTGGTGTCGAAGGTGGCGGCAAGGCTTGCCGCCGTCTGCGAGGTCAGCGGGCCCGGCTGGCCCTCGGTGCCGGCATTGTTGACGGCGACGTCGAGGCGGCCGAAGCGAGCGACGGCCCGGTCGACGAGGGCCGCGACCTGATCGTCTTCGCGGACATCGGCCTTGATGAATTCGGCCTCGGCGCCAAGGCCGTGCAATTCCTCGACAAGGGCTGCACCGGCTTCCTCGCGGCGGCCGGAAACGACAAGCCGCGCACCGTCCCTGGCAAAGGCCAGCGCGGTGGCGCGGCCAATGCCGGTCAGCGCGCCAGTGATCAAGACAATCTTGGTATCCATTTTCGTTCTCCTTGAAAGGGCGTGCGACCTGCACCGCCAATGGATGCGAAGATGGGGGAGTGATGACTTGGCGACCAAGACTTTGTATGCTTCAGCCATACTTTCAAAGCATGGCTGAAGATCATGGAACTGCGCCATCTCCGCTACTTCATCGCCGTCGCGGAAGAGGGCAGCCTGACGCTCGCGGCCGAAAAGCGGCTGCACACCGCGCAGCCTTCACTGAGCCGGCAGATGCGCGACCTGGAGCTGGAGGTCGGCACCAGGCTTCTTGTGCGCGGCGCGCGCGGCATCGAACTGACGGCGGCTGGCCGGACATTCCTCGACCATGCCAGGCTGGCGCTGATGCAGGTGGAGGCGGCAGGCATTGCCGCACGCCGCGCCGCGCAGCCGGCCAAGGCCGCCTTCGCGCTGGGCTTCCTGACCGGACAGGAGGTGACGTGGCTGCCCCAGGCGTTGCGCATCCTGGGCAGCGAACTGCCCAATCTCGACGTGACCGTGTCCAGCCAGTCTTCTCCGGAACTGGCAGGCGGGCTGCTGCGCGGCGCGATCGACGTTGCCTTCCTTCGCCGCGAGGACTGGGTGTCGGGCCTGGCGTTCAAGCTTTTGGCGCGCGAGCCGCTGGTGGCGATCCTGCCGGCGGGCCATCCGCTGGCAACGTTCGATGCCGTGCGCATCGAGGATCTGGCCGCCGAAACCTTCATCATGCCGACAAGGGCAGCGCCGGCGCTGAAGATCGTCATCGACGATTATGCGCGGCGGGTCGGCGTCACGCTGCGGGCCGCCCATGAAGCCGAGAACCTGTCGATGGCGATCTCGCTGGTAAGTTCGACCGGTGGCGTCAGCCTGCTGCCGGTCTATGCCGAACATCTTTTGCCGCGCTCGGTGGTGAGCCGGCCGCTGGCCGGGCCGGTGCCGACCATCGACCTCGTGCTCGGCTATGCCAAGTCCAACACCTCGCCGCTGCTGAAGCTGTTCCTGGCGCGGCTGGACGGCCTGGCCGCCGGCACCGGCCTGACGTCCTGAGACGCCTGGCGCCGGACTCGGGACGGCCTTCGACGCGCCGGACAATTTGCGCGCTTCCACCGGAGCGGCCGATCGCGTAAAGGCCCGGGAAATTCCTTCAATTTCCAGGCGTCCCTCGGAACATCATGATCAGACTTGAAAGCATCAGCAAGCAGAACGGCCGTCAGCTTGTCTTCATCGAGGCATCCGCCGCCCTGCAGAAGGGCGAGAAGGTCGGCCTTGTCGGGCCGAACGGCGCCGGCAAGACGACCTTGTTTCGCATGATCACCGGCCAGGAGCAGCCCGACGAGGGGCAGGTGCAGGTCGATCGCGGCGTCACCATCGGCTATTTCAGCCAGGATGTCGGCGACATGTCGGGCCATAGCGCTGTCGCCGAAGTGATGAACGGCGCCGGGCCGGTGAGCGAGGTGGCGGCCGAGATGGCGGAACTCGAGGCCGCCATGGCCGATCCCGACCAGGCCGACCGCATGGACGAGATCATCGAGAAATATGGCGAGGCGCAGCATCGCTTCGAGGAACTCGACGGCTATGCGCTCGACGGCCGGGCGCGCGAGGTGCTCGATGGCCTGGGCTTTTCCCAGGAAATGATGGACGGCGACGTCGGCAAGCTCTCCGGCGGCTGGAAGATGCGCGTGGCGCTGGCGCGCATCCTGTTGATGCGGCCCGACGTCATGCTGCTCGACGAGCCGTCGAACCATCTGGACCTCGAAAGCCTGATCTGGCTGGAGCAGTTCCTGAAAGGTTATGACGGCGCGCTCTTGATGACCTCGCACGACCGCGAGTTCATGAACCGCATCGTCAACAAGATCGTCGAGATCGATGCCGGTTCGCTGACCGCCTATTCCGGCGATTACGAGTTCTACCAGCAGCAGCGGGCGATCGCCGACAAGCAGCAGCAGGCGCAGTTCGAGCGCCAGCAGGCGATGCTGGCCAAGGAGATTGCCTTCATCGAGCGCTTCAAGGCGCGCGCCTCGCATGCGGCGCAGGTGCAGAGCCGGGTGAAGAAGCTCGACAAGATCGACCGCGTCGAGCCGCCCAAGCGCCGCCAGGTGGTGAATTTCGAATTCCAGCCGGCGCCGCGCTGCGGCGAGGATGTCGTCACCTTGAAGAACGTGCACAAGGCCTATGGCAGCCGCACCATCTATGAGGGGCTCGACTTCCAGGTTCGTCGCCGCGAGCGCTGGTGCATCATGGGCGTCAACGGCGCCGGCAAGTCGACGCTGCTCAAGCTGGTGGCCGGCGCGTCCGACCCCGACACCGGGACGGTGGCGCGGGGACCAAGCGTGAAGATGGGCTATTTCGCCCAGCACGCCATGGAGCTGCTTGAGGGTGAGCGCACCGTGTTCCAGACGCTGGAAGACAATTTCCCGCAGGCCGGCCAGGCGCCGCTTCGCGCGCTTGCCGGCTGCTTCGGCTTTTCCGGCGACGAGATCGAGAAGAAATGCCGGGTGCTGTCAGGCGGCGAGAAGGCGCGGCTGGTGATGGCGCTGATGCTGTTCGACCCGCCCAACCTGCTGGTGCTGGACGAGCCGACCAACCACCTCGATATCACCACCAAGCAGATGCTGATCGAGGCGCTCTCGCAATATGAAGGCACCATGCTGTTCGTCTCGCACGACCGGCACTTTCTGGCCGCGCTCTCCAACCGCGTTCTGGAGCTGACGCCCGAAGGCATCCACACCTATGGTGGCGGCTATACGGAATATGTCGAGAGGACCGGGCAGGAAGCACCGGGCTTGCGGAGCTGACAATAAGGGCGGCTGTCGAGCCGACGCCGCCCTTGGAACCAGCTTGCGTGTGAAAGGGGCGGAACGACCGCCCTTACCGCAGCGAGATGGCCATGCCGCTGAGATCGGCGTTGACCTGCAGCCCGACCTGCTTGCCGGTGAGTTCGAGCTGGGCGCCCTTGTCATTGGTCATGACGATCACCTGGGCACCTTTGCCGAGCGTGCCGCCGCCACCCGCCGCGCCATAGACCCCCGTCACATCGCGCGCGCGCCTGATGTGGCGCACAGTGCCGTGGAAGTAGGTCTTGGAAACGCCGAAGGCGAGGCCGCCCGAGACGCCGCCGATCGAGATGGGATAGGTCTTGCCGTGGAAGGTGAACGTGCCTTCGCCGCCGGAGCCGCCGACGAAGAAGGCAGCCTTGTAGACGGCAAAGCGGATCGTGCCGCTGTCGGCATGCGCGGCGCTGGCGACGCTGACTGCCGCCGTGGCGATGGCTGCAACCGCGATAGACCGAAATCCGGACGAAATCTTCATGATGAAAGCTCCTTAAGATCGCCGCTTGCCCGACCGGCCGGGCGCGTCAGCGCTGTGTCAAAGTTACAACTGAACAGTCTCGCCGGTCATTTGGTTCCAGCCACTTGGCCCGAATCTGGCCGCGGGAAGATCGACATGAAGCGAGGCCTGTGGCAAGCGCTGGGGCGGGACATCGCGGATACGTGATGTCGCGGCCGGAATGTCCGCGGAAAGCGGAACGGCAAACAGCAGAGGCTTCGGGGATGAGACTTGCGATACGCATTGCAATGTCCGCATTGGCCGCGACGATGGCTGGATGCGCGACCTCTCCCGTAGACTATGGCGCGTCGCTTTCGCCGCAAGACCCGAAATGGGCGTCGCCGGGATGCCAGCAGGCCCGCACGGCGGCCGCCGACTATGCGGTTCGCGAGAAACAGCACCCGGGCTGGGAATTCGCGGCGCTTGGCCCGTACGGCCTGGGCATCATCGCGGCAACCAAGGAGGCCGAGCACAAGCAGCGAAAGCTGTTCGCCCGCAACGTGCACCTGCAATGCTCGAGCCTGCCCTTGCCGAAGGAACTGCAGGGCGATCTGAGCCCGGCGGCCGCACAGGCGAAATATCCGTAGCCATGTCCTGGCTGGGCAGGCCGGCGGCTGTTGCCAGCGTCGGGTCCACCCGTTGCGGACATCCGGTCAACCTGCCAGCATATCATCATGGAACAACTTGCCGCGCCCTGGCCTTTGCTGCAAATCGCGATCGAGGCGAAGTCGAGAGCCGATGAGGAGAAGCTGCGTATCGCCTTGTCGAGGCTGGCGGACGAGGATCCTTGGCTCCACATCAAGTGGGATGAGGAATCCGGTCAGACGATCATCGCCTTCATGGACGAGCCTGCACTCGACAGCATCATTGAGCGTCTGCGCCGCGAGTTCATGATCAACGTGAATGTCGGCGCTCCGCAGGTGGCCTATCGCGAGACGATCACCCGCGGTCATCAACAGGACTACACCCACAAGGAGCAGTTCGGCGGCACCGGCCAGTTCGCCCGGGTCGAGATTATGTTCGAGCCGAACGCGTACAATCCGGACTTCGTGTTTGCGTCCAGGATCGCTGGAAGCGCGGTCCCGGACGAATATGTGATGGGGGTCGAAAATGGGCTGCGCGGCGCCCTGTCGGCGGGGCCGTTCGCGGGCTTTCCGATGATCGGCGTCAAGGCGACGCTGGTGGACGGCGCCTTG
This sequence comes from Mesorhizobium sp. 113-3-9, assembly GCF_016756515.1. Classification (NCBI taxonomy): domain Bacteria; kingdom Pseudomonadati; phylum Pseudomonadota; class Alphaproteobacteria; order Hyphomicrobiales; family Phyllobacteriaceae; genus Mesorhizobium; species Mesorhizobium sp. 113-3-9. The sequence goes on from NZ_AP023246.1 coordinate 3,345,313, forward strand.
CACGAGACCGACTCCTCAGCCCTGGCTTTCGAGGTTGCTGGCCGTGCCTGCTTTCGCGAAGCAGCGCCGCGCATTGGCGTGCAACTGCTCGAGCCGATCATGAAGGTCGAGGCGATAACGCCGGCGGACTATGTCGGCAGCATTGTCGGTGAGTTGAAGAGCCGCCGTGGCCGGATCGGGGACCAGGAAACCCGCGATGTCGCCGTCGTCATTCATGCCATGGTGCCGCTCGCAACCATGTTCAAACTGGAGGACACACTGAGGTCGCGTTCGAACGGGCAGGCGCGCTTGAGCGTCAGCTATGCCGGATACGAACCCGTGCCGACGCCTGACGACCGCGACCCGCCGCCCGCAGCGGCCGTGTTCGCCTGACCTCCGCTCGCCGCCGCTGTGGTCGCACCATAGCAAGCGAAATTGTGTCAGCTGGCTGATGGGGCGTTGATCGCAAATTGCGCGGCGAAGGCCCTGGCATAAGCAGGGCGAGCTTCGCCGCGAGCGACATAGGCGGCCAGGTTCTGATATTCGTCCAGAATGCCGGACATGCGCAGTCGCAGCAGCACCGATACCATCAACAGATCGCCGGCGCTGAACGCACCATCGAGCCAGTCGGCGGCGCCCAGATAGGCCGAGAGCCTGTCCAGCACTGCCCGAATCCGGTCTTTCACCAAAGGCAGGCGCTCTTCGGCCCAGGGCCTGTCGGCTTCGAAGATCCTTGCCGTCGTCAAGTCGAGGATGGGCGGCTCGACGGTGTTGAGCGCGGCAAACATCCAGGTGATGGCACGGGCGCGGGCATCGCGATCCCCGGGGAGCAGGCCGGCATGCTTCTCGGCAAGATGAAAGACGATCGAGCCGGTCTCGAAGAGGCACAGAGATCCTTCCTCATAGGTGGGGATCTGGCCGAAGGGATGGATGGCCAGATGGCCAGGCGCCTTCATCCCGGCGAAGGAGACGAGACGAACCTCATAGGGCTGCCCCACCTCCTCGAGCGCCCAGCGAACGCGCGTATCGCGCGCCAGTCCCTTGCCGCCATCGGGCGATCGTTCAAAGGCTGTGATGGTGGGGATCATTGGGAGGCTCCGGTGGTTGGTTCGGTGTCCGGTTCTTGGCGGCACCCAGAGGACGAACGGCCGACGTCATTGCCGACACGCCATCTCGTTTTTCGGCCATCGGATTTCGCGGCCCGAACCGGAGCAGTGCGTCCTCGCTCCTAGCGCAGCAGGCCTTCCGCCTCGAATGTGTCCCAGCCTTCCAGCCGTGGAGCATCATCCTTTCCCGAATTCCTGGCATTGCGTGCCTTGCGCTGCCGTTTTCCAGCTCGCGTCAGAGCGGCCTTGCCGGCGCCGCGCCGTCTGTTTTCGGACGCTTCCCGCGCGTCTTCTTCCCGCCAGGCGCTCGCCAGGTCACGATCGAGAATGTCCTCGATATGGCGTGGATCGAAAACATGGAAGGTCACCGCCTTGGATCGCCCGCGCATCTTGACGGTGCGGGTGCCGATGCTCTTCAGGCGACCGTCCTTCAGCCATTTATGGCGCTCGCGGGCGGAGATGGTGAGAATGTCCTCTGCCTCGCGCGGCAGCACGGCCAGCGTCTCGATGCCCTCCAGCGTCCTGGAGATGGTTTCAGAGGCGGCCTGGAACGCATCCGCGTCGGTTTTCAACATGCGCAATACGATGCGGCCGGTATCAGCCTTGGCGAACGTCCTCACTGCCCACGGCAGGCGGGCTCGAACTTCGCGTTCGATCCCCTTCAGGCGCAAGGAGGAGCCAAGCGTCGCCGATGGCGGCAGCGGCCATTCGGCGACCACTGACGCCTTGGCGGTGCTCGCGCCTTGCTCGGATGTGCGATCAGGCGCGGCGGTAATCGCCGCGACGATGCCGCTCAGGACCTTCCGCAGGGAGTCGCGCTTCTTGGCTGCCATGCTTCATGTTCGCTCATCAGGGGCCTTCGTGGAACGACAGTTTGCACAGCAGACAACCGAAACCATGCTCAAACGGTTCCTCTATCACATATGGGCGGCTAGTCGCCTTCGCCAAACCACCGCGACGCGGCCTGGGCAGCCTCCTCGAGGTCAGGCCCATCATCGGCAGCCCAGGCGACGAAGCCATCGGGGCGCAGGAGCAGGGCGCTCAGGCCCATCCGCTCCCTGGCATCCTCCGCGACATAGGTGATCCGCCCGTTCCAGCGGCTTGCAAGCGCTAGCAGGGCAGGGTGGGCATCGAAATCCAGCAGCAGGCCTTGCCCGCTTCTCAGGCGCTCGCCGAGCCTCGTCCCGTCGGCCAGTTCGAAGTCGGGCGCGCCGCGGCCCACCAGCCTGTGGCTGCCGCCGAGATCGTAGCGCAGGGAAACGCCCCAGACGCGCTCAGCGAAGTAGGTCGCGCCGTCGCGCGTGGCGATGAGATCGCGGATGATGGCTTCGAGCGCGCGCGAACTGCGGCTTGGCCGCATCAGCGCGACCTGGGCGCGCGACCAGTCGAGGATTTGCGCGCCGACCGGATGCCGCTCATCGAAATAGCTGTCGAGCAGGCCGGCCGGCGCGTCGCCGCGGATGGCGGCGGCGAGCTTCCAGCCGAGGTTCATCGCGTCGCCGAGCCCGAGATTGAGCCCCTGGCCGCCGAGCGGGGAATGGATGTGGGCGGCGTCGCCGGCAAGCAGCACCCGGCCATTGCGGTAGGTGCTCGCCTGGTAGGCGCGATCGGTCCAGGTCGTGGCGAGGTGCAGATCCGCGACCGTGACGTCCGTGCCGGACACGCGGCGCAATACCGCCTGCACATGCTCCAGCGTGATCGGCTCTGTCCGGTGGAAAGCGGCGCCGTCGAACTCGACCATCGCGATCGTGCCGGGCCGGGAGTAAGTGTACATGCCCGTCGGCGTGTAGTGGCGGCCGAGGCTCAGCGTGTCCGGATCGGCCATCTCGACTTCGACGGAATAGCCGGTGAACTCGGCATCGGTGCCGGTGAAGGCAAAGCCGCCAAGCTTGCGGACCGTGCTGCGGCCGCCATCGCAGCCGACGAGCCAGCGCGCGCGAAAGGTCTCGCCGCCGGCGCGGACGGTCACGTCCTCGTCCGACTGGCTGAAGCCGTCGACGCCAAGTCCGCGCCTGATCTCGACGCCCATGGCGGTCGCGCGCGCGGCAAGCGCGGTTTCGAGATGCTCCATCTCGACCGCCATGCTGGCGCCGGCCAGGCCGGGCAGGCGATAGGGCCATTGCGAGCTGTCGACGGCATCGAGGTAGAACTGGATGCCGGCGAAATGGCCGCCGGGGCGGCGCGGCTGCTGCATCCAATGCGCGGCGGCCGCGCTGCCGCCGGCGGGGCCATCCTTCGCGGGCGGCGCAACGTCGTCCAGCAGACCGCGCCGGTGGAAGGCCTCGATGGTGGGGGCCGAGAGGCCGCGCATGCCGAAGGGCAGCCGCTTCAACGGCGAGCGCGGATCTTCGGCCTTTTCCAGCACCAGCACGCAAAGGCCTGCCAGGCGCAGTTCGCAGGCGAGAAACAGGCCGACCGGGCCAGCGCCGGCAATGATGACATCATGGGGAATAGGGTTGTGCATGAAACTGCTCCTTGGTCGATGTGTTCGACCGGAGCGTTCCTCGCGTTAGAGAGCCACACGGACGAACGATTGGACGCTCAAACAGCGTCCGATGTTCGTCGTGGGGATCTCGTGCACGAAGCCAAAGACCAGAGCTCTCGTTACCGAGAGGAGTTGGGCTTACCAAACCAACCCTGCCTTTTCCGACAGCGGCTATATAAGGGTAGAGCGATTGATCCGCAACGGGGGTGACCGCCATGGTGTTCTGGATAGCGAGCGTGGCCGGACTGGCGATCGCCTATCTCTTCGGTTCGATCCCCACGGGCTATCTGGCGGGGAGACTGCTGGGCGGCATCGACATCCGGGAGCATGGCTCCAGATCCACCGGCGCCACCAACGTGTTGCGGACGCTGGGCAAAGGGCCTGCCTTGGCGGTGCTGCTGGTCGACGTGCTGAAGGGCGTGGCGGCGATCGTTTTTGCCCGCTGGTTTTATGCGCTGCCATTCCTTACGCACCCGACAGGGCTCGATGCGCAAAGTCTCGTGCCCTGGGCCGTCTGCCTCGCCGGACTTGCCGTGCTGCTTGGGCATGGCCGTTCGATCTGGCTGAATTTCACCGGCGGCAAATCCGCGGCGACGGGGCTCGGCGTGCTTCTGGCGCTGTCATGGCCGATCGGCATGGGTGCCGCGGCGGTTTTCTGTGTGGTGCTGGCTCTTTCCCGAATTGTCTCCCTGAGCTCGATGCTGGCGGCGTTGACCGCGATCGCTGTGGCCTGCGCCCTGGAGCAGCCCTTGCCCTACCGGCTGCTGGTGATTGCCGGCGGGCTCTACGTGATCGCGCGCCATCGCGCCAACATCCGGCGGCTCTTGGCCGGAACGGAGCCGCGCCTGGGGCAGAGCGGCCCGGAAGCGAAGGCGGAACCGCAGACCTAGATCGTTGACCTACACAAACACGATCGGGTTACGCTCCTGCCGTGCCGCGCCGATCAGTGTACGCAACGCGACGGCAAATCCCCCGACATATTCGTCGGAACTGGCTTCAAGGAGAGCCAGTTCCCCTTCAAGCTCACCGAAGCGCGCTTCCTCGATCACGTCTCCGGCATGGCTGCCGGAATAGAGAACAAGCCGCTTCAGGGCCGATGCCTTGCCGACATATCGAGCGATCCTTCCCCGAAGGGTACCGATATGGGAGACGTTCCCGAACCATTGCTCGCACACTTTGACGGCCTCCCAGGGGATGCGCGCGCCATCAGGGTAAACGACCTCGCATTCTCCGGATATCGGCTCGCGCTCGAAGCGATATCCGGGAAATTCCTGTTCCAGGGCCAGCATGCCTTTGAAAACGATTGCTTTGAGGCTCATCCCGATCCACCAGTGAACCCTAAGCGATCAAGGCCGTTCAGGCCGGCCCGCCCGCATCACGAAATGCGCTGACCGTCCTCGTCGAGCAGAACGCAGCCCTCGGGATCGAATCCGAGGTCGATCGTCTCGCCTTCGCGAAGGACCCGGCCACTGATCGTTGCGTTGGCCCGGACGCTGGTCTTGCCGCCGATGTCGATCTCGTAGATGGCGCTGCCGCCCAGATATGACGCCGAGACGACGCGGCCCGACAGATGGTTGGCGCCCGCCAGCGCGCCGACCGTCAGTTTCTGCGGCCGCACCACCACGGTGACCTTGCTGCCGTCGGCAAGCTGCCTTGGACAGGCCACGTTGACCGTCTGGCCGCTGGCAAGCACCACAGCCGTTGCCTTGCCGGATCCGCTCACCGTGCCGGGCAGCATGTTGGCCTTGCCGAGGAAGTCGGCGACGAAAGCGGTGGCGGGCCGCTCGTAGACTTCCTCGGGCGTGCCGATCTGCTCGGCCGATCCCGCGTTCATCACCACGATGCGGTCCGACATGGAGAGCGCTTCTTCCTGGTCGTGGGTGACGAAGATGGCGGTGATGCCGGTTTCCTTCTGGATCTTCTTGATCTCGACGCGCATCTCCTCGCGCATGTTGGCGTCCAAGGCCGATAGCGGCTCGTCGAGCAAAAGCACCTGCGGCTCGAAGACGATGGCGCGGGCAAGCGCGATGCGCTGCTGTTGGCCGCCCGACAATTGCGAGGGCAGTTTCTTCTCGCTGCCCGGCAGCCGCACCATCTCGAGCGCCTTGCCGACCCTGCGCACGATTTCGGGCTTCGGCACGTTGCGGTATTTCAGGCCGAAGGCGACGTTGTCGAACACGGTCTTGTGCGGGAACAGCGCGTAGCTCTGGAAGACAAGGCCGATATTGCGCTTGTAGATCGGCACGTCGTCGACCCGGCGCCCATCGATCATGATCTGGCCGCCCGAAATGTCGACCAGGCCGGCGATCGAGCGCAGGATAGTGGTCTTGCCGCAGCCCGAAGGTCCGAGCAGCGTGACGAAGGAGCCCTTGCGGATCGACAGCGAGAAATCGCGCACGGCGACGAACTTGCCATAGGCGATGTCGATGTTGCGGAACTCGACCGCCGGCTGGCTCGCCTCGGCGCTGTCCGACGCGGCCTTGCCCGCGCCGGACAGCGTCGCCCCGGCCGCTTCCGGCCGGGGCAATTCTGAAAGGTCGTTTCTGTCAGGCACCTTTCGAGATCCTGTTCCACTGCTTGGTCCAGGCGTCCTCATTGGTCGCCCAGTAGACCGGGTCGGCGAAGGTCAGCGACTTCATCGTGCCCGTCTTGTCGAAGGCCGGCAGCTTCTCGATCTTCTCGGTGAGCTTGACCTTGGTCGGGTCGAGCGATGGCGGATAGCTCTGGCCCTCGGCCACCGCGATGGAGGTCGCCGGGTCGAGCATGAAGTTGATCAGCTCCTCGCACTCGGCCATCGGCGAGCCCTTCAGGATCAGCATGTCCTCCATCCAGGCGTAGGAGCCGGCCGGATCGAGATAGCCGATCGGATGGCCCTGGTCCTGCAAGGCGGCGACGCGGCCCGACCAGGCGTCGGTCACCACGATCTCGCCCTTGGAAAGCAGGTCCATCAGCTCGGCGCCGGAGCTCCAGAACTTCTTGGCGAGGTCGCGCGTCTCGCGCACCTTGGCCCAGATCGTGTCCATGTCCTTGATGTTGTTGGGGTCCTGCCCGGTGGCGAGCGCGGCGTACCAGACGCGCGTGGTCATGTCGTCATAGCCGCCGACCTTGCCGGCATATTTCTTGTCGAGCAAAAGGGCGGCGCCCTTTTCCTTGGCTTCCTCGGGCGAGATCACCTTGGTGTTGTAGGCGATGCCTGTCGTGCCGTAATCGTAAGGCACGGCCGAGAGTTTCGGCGTCAGCTTGCGGAACGGGTCGATCATCGGCTGCAGCACATTCGCCATGTTGGGAATGTTGGCCTCGTTGATCTCCGAGGTCAGGCCGCCATTGACGTATTTGATGTAGTAGTTGACGCCGGAGGAATGGATGACCTGGTAGTCGCCGGGCTTCGAAGTCTTGATCTTGGTGATGATCTCGTCCTCGTCGCCGAACGTGCCCTGGACGACCTTGATCTTGGTCTTGGTCGTGTAGGGCTGGAAGGCGTATTTGTCGATCGCGTCCTGCACCGTGCCGCCCCAGCCGTCGAAGCGAACCTCCTGGACCGCGGCGAGCGCCTGCCGCATCCAGGGCATGTCGAGACCCGCCGCGGCAGCCGCGGCGGCTGTCAGCGTCAGGAAAGTGCGGCGGCTGAGATCACCGTTGCGATATCTATCATGCAGCCGTTCAAGCCGCTTGCCGTTGGACAGTTTCATCGTGCTTCCTCCTTTGGTTCGCCACGTCTTTTCAATCTGGTCAGGCTTTGCAGGATCAGGCCGCCGAGCAGCGGGATGCCTACGGTCACCAGGATCATCACGGTGCCGAGCGCGTTGATCTCGGGGCTGATCGAGATCTTGAGCATCGAAAGGATCTGGGTGGGCATGGTCTCGACGCCAGCCGGGCGCCAGAACAGGCTGGCCGACGTGTTGTCGAACGAGATGGTGAAGGCGAGCAGCGCGCCGCCGACGACGGCGGGGATGAGCAGCGGCAGCGTGATCTCGCGGAAGGACGAGAAGCGCGAGGCGCCCAGCGAGAGCGCCGCCTCCTCGTAGACGCGCCGGATGCCGACCATGCGCGCCTGCGCGATCAGCACCACATAGGGCACGGCGAGCAGGATATGGCCGAGCACCAGCAGCAGCATGGTCCTTGGCTGGTCGATCGCCTTGATCAGCACCAGAAGGCCGACGCCGAGGATGGTCTCCGGCACCAGCGCCGGCAGGATCACCAGCGTGCTCAGCGCCTGCTTGCCGGGGAATTCGAAGCGCACCAGCGCAAAGGCTGTCACCACGCCTATCGCCGTGGTGACAGCGGCGGTGACGAGCGCGATCCACAGCGAGGTGCGGAAGGCGGCCAGCACCTGCTCGTTGGTCATCAGCTTGGCGTACCATTGCAGGGAAAAGCCGGTCATCGGGAAGCCGCCGAACATCGAGGCGTTGAACGACAGGATGACGGTCGCCACGATCGGCGCGAACATGAAGATGTAGACGCAGAGCGTGACGAAGCCGGTCAGCCGCCAGGCCCATCTGCCTTCTTCCTTGCGCCGCGCCTTCATCCGCCCAATCCTTTGACGATCTGCGACATGCCCATGTAACGGGTGTAGATGGCGGCGAAGAAGCCGAGCACGAGGAACAGCACGATCGAAAGCGTGGCGCCCATCGGCCAGTTCAGCTCGCCCATGATGGTGTCGTAGATCAGATTGCCGAACAGCGCGTCGCGCCCCGAACCCAGAAGCTGCGGCGTCACATAGCTGCCGGCGGCCAGCACGAAGCAGAGCAGCAGGCCCGCCGCGAGGCCCGGCAGGGACAGCGGCAGCGTGACCTCGCGGAACGCCTGCGCGCTGGTGCAGCCCATGGAGCGGGCGGCCGAGATCAGCGTGCGGTCGATGCCCTCGAGGCTGACATAGACGTTGAGGATCATGTAGGGCAGCAGGAAGTGCAGGAGCCCCAGGATCACCGCGCCCTCATTGTAGAGCATCGGCAGTGGATCGCTGATGATCCCCATCCTCAGCAGCGCGACGTTGATGACGCCCTGTTCGCCCAGGATGTTGATCCAGGAGAAGGTGCGGATGGTGAAGGAGATCCAGAACGGCACGATGAGCAAAAGCAGGAGCAGCCATTTGTGCTTGAAGCTGGTGGCCCAGATGAAATAGGCCGGAAAATAGCCCAGCACGCCGCAGAGCAGCGCCGTCATCGCGCCGACGCGCAGCGTCTTCAGGAGAAAGCCGTGATAGTAGCTGTCGGTGAGGAATTCGTGCCAGTTGGCGGTCGTCAGCGCGCTCGTCTCCACACCGGCGGTGACGAAGGTGAAAAAGGTGTAGGCGCCCATCACGGCGATCGGCAGCACCAGGAAGAAGACCAGCAGCAAGAGCACCGGCGCGACCAACATCCAGGCCAGCCGCGGATCATACAATGTCCATCGTCGTTTCATGACCACCCGGTGCGCTTTCTTTGAAGCGCGTGTTTTGTTCCCGGTACCAAGATTGGGTGATTAAAGGCCCGATGTCTACAGTGGGCGATTGAGCCAGTGGCGCCGGCTACGATGGACACCGAAATTTTGTCGGCAATATATGACAAACAACGGATGAGCATAACGGTTCCAAGGAGTTGTCGCCATGTCCGTTCTGTCACGCCCTGCCTCCACTATGAAGCCTCCGCCTTTGAGCACGTCGAGGTATGCCGTGGCCGAAGCATCCGGTCTGCCCGCTCTTAGGGTTCGAAGAAGAACCCTCAGGGCGTAGAGCGCGATGGCCTCTATAAGTGCGGCGCTTGTGTGCGCGGTTTACCGTCCCTATGGGCACCATTTTCGAGGCAAGCCCATTTGCTGCTCCACAAGTGGTTGCAGGCTATCCACCTATTTGCTCGTCAAAGAAAGCTATCGGCGCCCATCAGATGCACCGCGTCTTTGAGTTCACCTACAATACTGTATGGTTTCTCTGCCATCGTATTTCGTGAGACCATGCGTTCGGATGACCTCACGCCGATGGCGGCGAAGGCAAGGCCGTCGAAGTTGATGAAACATACATTGGCGTCTAACGGGCACCGAAGTTAAGCGTGGCGGGGGCGCCCACAAGAACACCTTCTTTAAGGCGCGAAGCTTGATGTCTACCGGCAGCCGGTACAGTTGAGGCTCCCTCTCCGGAAAAGCGAAGCTGGCAATAAACGCTGAAAGTTTCGGTAAGGAAACGAGGGCGCGCTCATATATGCGTTTTTTTTGCCATGTCAAGCCTAATGGTCTTGAATTGGCCCAAGAACGCTATATCTTGAGTTGCGACCCCTGATTCAGCCGAAGCCCTTAGTTTTGCTAGGGGTACACACGTAGGAGGTCTCGGGGGTCAACTCCTAGGTTTCTTTCCTCTTGCGAGGTCGACGCGACTACCTTTAGGAACAAAGCACCAGTGGCGATATTGATGCCGCCACCTGTCTTCATCGCCACCTGCTTGACCGGTGCTCGTACCGATGTTGAACCCCGGGTACACTTCCCTGATCTTGGCGTTGATGTGCTTGTAGACCCGTTCCTTGGCCTTGGTTCGTTTGCCGCGTCTCTTTTTACCTTCTGGCTTATCCTTATGATGCTCGTTCAGGCGGAATTGCATAGAGCCTAGAATGACATCGACCATCTGTAGGATTATGTGGTCGAAAGAGTCGATGTCGGTGATGTCTTCTTTTCGGATTCGGACCTTTTCTTTTTTGAAAACTGGATAATCGGAAAGGCCGCTCATGTATTGTTTGAATGTATCAAAATCATCTAGTTTTTGCGGAACTTTATCCAAATATACGCTTGCATTTATAAAATGTGTTCGTTGCGGGTTGCAATAGCGCAAGCCAAAGGCGTGCTTGACGAATTGGTAATACAGCATAAAATATTCGTTCTCTACCTCGTAATTTACATGCGAGTTTTGATTTATGTTCTGCGTAAACATAATTCTTATTTTTAAAAGACCGTCACGAATTATGGAGAAAACCTCGTCGATGACCGCTGTATAGCAAGCTTCATTGTATTCCGAGATCTTCGTCCATTTGATCTCGCCTTGTAGTTTCGTGGCAGCTTTAGCGGTGCTTAAGCGGGCTTCAATAAGTTCGCGATCGTTGCCCCGTAGCAAGGCCCCGCCATAAAAGTTCGAATAGTATCGTCCCTTGTCGTTAGATTCGTCGCAATAGATGATGTAGTGCATGGCAGTACGGAGTTTATTAAATGCCGGACCTTAGCAACAAACCCGAGTCGCAAAAAGCGAAATTCGAGCCCGCAAGCTCGAAACCGACGAGTCACGGGAAGCCCTTGACCGCGTTCTGAAAAAGGCGGTGAAGGGGCCGGCGCCAAACTTACATAAGAGGGATTCCAGCTGTGGTTAGCCTAAACACTGCATTTGACGCAGCAATGTTCGATATCTACCGCAGAGCGAAGAGCGAAGCTGGATATACCGCCAATATCTTCCTGAAAATGCTGACTGATAACGGCGGGTTAGCCACGGCGAAAACCCTTATCAATGCTGCAAAACCATCTGATGGGTACACCGCGCTCTACGAACGAAAGCGCATTGATCTAACTGTCGAGGCCGTCGTTGTTGAAAGCCTTCGCTGGCGAGATCTCTTTACAGCATTAGAACTGGCCCGCGCCGATAGGCGACTTAGAGATTACGGGTACACGCCCCGCACCCCTACCTAAACTGATATTCCTCTGCTGGGCAGCACTGCGCGGCATCGACAAAGGCAAGTTGAACCGGATCGGTTGCGACTTCATGCCTTCGTTTCTCAAAGTGAATTCCAGCTGTAGTTAGAGCTTCCGTCGCGACCATCTCTTCGTCTGACGGGACAGCTAGCCATACACGCCATCGGATTCGATGCTACCTACGTACCGTGTCACGCGGAGGTTGCCTGCCTTGCCATGCCATGCCATGCAGGGACGGCACGGTCCACCTGATATCAGCCTCTTCGCGAGATCGTCGGTCTCATCTCCGACATCCGACGGCCGTTGCTGGGGATCGCGGGGCTTGACGCCTGTGCCAAACAATACGCATCGGTGGTAACAGGCTCCAGCACGGGCGAGGGGACGAGTTCCGGAAACACAATGGCAAGGCGGTTTGCGTTTCTCCTGGTTCGCGACTTCACGCTGTCGCCGCTGTCGCTGTTCATCGACACGCTGCGGCTGGCGGGCGACGAAGGCGACCGCAGCCGCAGGATCGAGTTCGACTGGGAGATCGTCGGCGAACGCGGCCTGCCGATCCGGGCGAGTTGCGGCGTGGAACTGCTGCCGACCAAGGGGATCGGCAATCCGGAGGATTTCGACAATGTCGTGGTGGTCGGCGGCCTGCTCGACACCAACCGCAGCCTCAGCTCGGACAAGGAAACGTTCCTGCTGCGCGCCGCCGAGAAGGGGGTGCCGCTGACGGCGCTCTGCACGGGAAGCTTCGTGCTGGCGCGCTACGGCCTGCTCGATGGCTACGCCGCGGCCGTCAGCTGGTTCCACATCAAGGACTTTCGCAGCCAATTCCCTGAAGTAAACGCCCATGCCGACAGCCTGTTTTCCGTCGACCGTGGGCGTTCGACATGCGCCGGCGGCACGGGCGCCGCCGACCTTGCCGGCCATTTCGTGTCCCAGTTCATCGGCCAGAAGGCGGCGGAGAAGGCCGCCAAGATCCTGGTGCTCGACCGGATTAGAAGCAGCCGGGACGTGCAGCCCGTTGGCGACCTGTTTCCAGCGGCATCGAGCCGCGCGGTGAAGCGCGCTCTCCTCCTGATGGAGAGCAACCTTCAGGAGACGCTCTCGGTGGCTGAGATCGCAAGCCGCCTGAACTGCTCGCGGCGCCAGCTCGAGCGGCTTTTCGGGACCGAGCTCGGTATTGGTCCGATGGCGGCCTACCTGGCGCTCAGGGTGCATCATGCCAAGTCGCTGCTCGAAGGCAGCGACCTGCAGATCGGCGACATCGCCTATCGCTGCGGCTTCACCAATGCCGGCCATTTCAGCCGGGTGTTCCGCCAGCAGACCGGCATCACGCCGACCCATCTCAGGCATCCCAACCGGATGCCCGCCATTGCCGCGGGGCAATGAGGCCCGGCGGCGAAGCGGCGCTGAGACTTTGTTTGGCGCAATTCCTGTAAGAAAAGCGCTGCGCGCTTTTCCCGGGGAAAACCGTTCACACTTTTCCTGGAATTGCTCAGGCCTTCGAGATGCCGCGCGCGATCAGCCTTGCGAGCCGTTCCGAGAACGCCCTGGCGTCGGCCGGCTTGTCGCCGTCGAGCACGCGCGCCTCGTCGTAGAGGAGGTGGGCGGCATCGTCCTTGAAGGCCTGCTCGTCCTCGCCGAGGCCGGCGAGCGCCAGCACGCGCTCATGCCTCGGGTTGATTTCGAGGATGGGCTTCGCCGCCTTGTCGAGGCGGCCGGCGGCGTTCATCAGCCGCTCGAACTGACGATCGGGGCCGTGTTCGGGGGCGACAAGGCAGACCGCGCTTTCGGTCAGGCGATCCGATGCCTTCACGTCCGAGACGGCATCGCCAAGGGCGGACTTGACGAAAGCCAGGAAGCCGTCGACCTCCGGCGTCGCCGCTGTCTCCGGCTTCTTGGCGTCGTCGAGCAGCGGGATGTCGGACAGCTCGGCCACGCCCTGCGTGACCGACTTGAACGGCTTGCCGTCGAATTCCGGCGCCATCGTCACCCAGAAACTGTCGACCGGATCGGTAAGCAGCAGCACCTCGATGCCGCGCGCCTTGAACCCTTCGAGCTGCGGCGAGGCTTCGAGCCGGGCGCGGTCGTCGCCGGCCATGAAGAAGATCGCCTTCTGGCCTTCCTTCATGGCGGCGACATAGTCGGCAAGGCCGCGCCAGCCGTCGCCAGAGGCGGTCGAGCGGAAGCGGGCGAGCTTCAGCAATTGCTCGCGCCGCTCATAGTCCTCGTAGAGCCCTTCCTTGAGGACGACGCCGAAATTGTCCCAGATCTTCGCATAGGCGTCGGCCTCGTTTTCGGCCAGCTTGGCGAGGTCGCCGAGCACGCGGTTGGTCAGGCCCTTGCGGATGGAGACGAGCAGCGGGCTTTCCTGGATCATCTCGCGCGAGACGTTGAGCGGCAGGTCGGCGGAATCGACCAGCCCGCGCACGAAGCGCAGGTAGCGCGGCAGAAGGTCGGCATCGTCGGTGATGAAGACGCGGCGCACATAGAGCTTCATGCGGCCCTTGCGATCCTGGTCGAACAGATCGAACGGACGTGATCCCGGCACGAAGGCGAGCACTGAATATTCCTGCCGGCCCTCGGCGCGGAAATGGATGGTGGCGGCCGGCTCGTCATACTGGCCGGCGACGCCGCGGTAGAAATCAGTGTATTCCTCCGGCGTGATCTCGCTCTTCGGCCTGACCCAGAGTGCCGTGCCGTCGGCGATGTCGCGCGCCTCGGCGCCGGGTTTTTCGATGAGCGTGATCGGCACCGGCACATGGCCCGACTGCGACTTGGCCAGCTGCTCGAGCTGGTAGGATCCGGTATAGGAGACGGCATCGTCCATCAGATGCAGCACGACGCGGGTGCCGCGCTTCGGCGCGGCTTCGAGCGGGGCGGGCGCGATCTCATAGGACCCCTTGCCGTCGGACGACCAGCGCCAGGCTTCCTCGCTTCCCGCCTGGCGGCTGATGACATCGACCCGGTCGGCCACCATGAAGGCGGAATAGAAGCCGACACCGAACTGGCCGATGAGTTGCGTGTCCTCGGTGCCGGAGCCGACGCGCTCGATGAAGGCGCGGGTGCCCGAGCGGGCGATCGTGCCCAGCGCCTCGGCCATGTCGTCGCGGCTCATGCCGATGCCGTTATCCTCGACGGTGATCTGCTTGTTGTCCGCGTCAGCCGAGATCGAGATGCGCGGCTTGGGATCGTCGGCCAGAAGTTCCGGGCGGCTGACGGCCTCGAAGCGCAGCTTCTCGCAGGCGTCAGCCGCGTTGGAAATCAGCTCGCGCAGGAAGACATCCTTATCGGAATAGACCGAATGCACCATCATGTGCAGCAGCCGCGAGACATCCGCCTCGAACGCCCTGGTTTCCGTCGCTTTCGTATCCGTCGTCATTCAGATTTTCCCACGCTGTTCATCCGCCCGCCGCGCCGGGGCGCGTTCAGGACTTCCTTTCAACCATTTTTTGCGGTGCTGGCAACTGCGTTCAGCAAGGCCAGCGCGCCGACGATATGGTGGTGAGGTGCCGGGGCAACAAGAGGGCGCCGGCGGCGACGCTGCCAATCTCCCCCCTCGTGGGGGAGATGCCCGGCAGGGCAGAGGGGGGCGCTGTCCCGCCGACCTCACCTATTCGCAGGGCTCAGCAGTGAGCGCTCCTTCCAAAGGCGAACGCAATCCAACGCTATCAGACGTCAGCGGGCCAGCGCCCCCCTCTGGCCTGCCGGCCATCTCCCCCACAGGTGGGGAGATTGGCAGTGTCAGCGTCGCGCCCTCTCTGCCGCCTCTACTTCCCCGCCATGTGATCGGCAAGCGCCTGCGCCTGGGCAAGCAGCGCGGGATAGGCCGGGGTGCCGGGCAGGTTCTTGCCCATGCAGGCGCGGAAGTCGTTGTCGCCTTTGGTCCAGGCGGCGTTGGCGGCGTCGGATGTGTTTTCGTCGCTGTCGTCGGTGGCCTGCTTGGCCAGTTTCTGGGCGGCGGCGTCGGCGGCGGTCCAGGCGGCGTCGCAGGCCGCGATCTTCGGGACCGGCGGTGTCGCGGGCGCTTCGGCGATCAGGACGCTGTTGCCCTTGACGACCGTGACGATGACCTCCTGGTCGTAGTTCGGCCCGATATCCTGTGCCCAGCCGCCGAGCCGCGCGATCGCCATGTCGGCGCCCTCAGGCGTCTTCAGCGCGAAGTCGAGCGTGCCGGTGAAGGCGGCGTCGCTGCCAATGGCCTGGGTGTAGAAGGCGTCGAGCTTCAGCGCCGCGTCGAAGCCGGTGGGCAGTTTGAGATCGGCGTCCGTCTCGGCGGCGCGCGACTTGAGCCAGCGCTCGACCAGCCCGCGTGTCGAGGCCACGATGCTGGGGCCGTCCTCGGTGCCATGGCGCAGCCCGTCGAGCATGCCGAAGCCGACATCGGAGGAAGAGAGGCTTTCGATATTGATGGTGCCGGCAGCCGGGAAATCCTTGACCGTGAAGGGGCCGAGCAGGGCGGTGAGACGCGTTTCGAGATCGGCGCGGGCCTTTTCATTGGCCGCGTCGAGCGTTTCCACGGCTGTGTTCGTGCTCTCCATCGCCGCGATCTCGGCAATCGCCTTGTCGCGCGCGGCGATATAATCGTCCTCGGGCGAGGCGGCGAAGGCAGCACTGCTGGCGAGTGCAAACATGACCGTCCAGACCAACCGCATGACAGAACCTTTCTTCGTGGCGATCAACAAGCCTGGCAGCCATCGGGCAGCTTTGCGGCTATTGCGCGGCAGGAAACGTCGAGGCGAAACATCCTGATCGGTGCGGGATGGCAAGCGCTGCCATTAACCATCGATTAACTATCCGGTCGCCTTTGATTCAAATCTGACGGATACTGTTTGCGGACCAGACGAGGCGGCTCGAGGGACCTGGAGAAGACAGCATTATCAGCCTGGCGCGCAGCCTTCGGTCGCGCGGCAGTCTGAAATCAAAAAGAAGCGACGGACCACCGTCGCCTTGCGGGGAGGCGTCAGCATCATTCTTGATGAGGAGCGCCAGAATGAAGATCGAAGACGCAGTGACCGCTGTAACAGCCGAGGCCAACGCGCTGCTGTCGTGCCTCGGGCAGCCCGTGGTCGCCTACCACGTGACGGCTATCATGCGAGAGGCCGACCTGGAGCACGCTAGGCGGATGCAACTCGCGCTGATGCGACGGAGCATCGAGGCGCTCGTCGATGACGGCCTGGAGGATGTGGCCGCGAAGCATTTTGCCTCGCAGTTCGATGGGCGCGTTGGCTCGACGTGGCGGCTGCTGCACGCTTCGGATGGCGTGGCGCACTGACCGCGGCCAGGCGGACCTCGATCGGACACCTGGCTGATCAGCGTCGTGAGGACGGCGCGCCTTGCCAAAGACCGAACAGGAAGCCTGCCAAAGTTCCATGGCGGGCGTATGAAATCCAAGGAGCAGAAAGGCGGAGAGGACGTCGTTGGCCAGGTCGGTCGCGGTTTTGACGGATCGGGCTGGGAACCGTCCCGATCTGATATCTTCTTTCAGCAACCCGTGGCGATCTGTCCATGCCATGAAATCGCCGGATCGCATTGCTCTCGGCCGCCTTTGAAACCCTGTCCGCGATATCGTCGGCGATTATAGGATCGTCGCAGAAATGATGTCTCGCGACACAAGACGCCAAAAATAGAGCACGGCCCGTGCGGTCTCCGGCCTTTGCGGGTTTCATTCCCATCTCTCGCGAAACGGTTTCTGTCGTTCGGATGGCTGCAATTTTCGATGGGCGGTCATGGTGTCGATCTCGACGATGACGCGAGCGCTGATCTTGACTGTTACCTTGCCCGCCTCGTCATCGACGCGCGTCACGTGGCCCGTTATCGCCACCTTGTCGCCGGGCTTCGCTTTCCGCGGCGGCTCAATGGCAAATGGGAGGCTGTGGCTTGGAATGCTCACGCACGCCCGGCCACTCCGACGCACCATCAAGATAGTCGCCGTCATCGCCACCTCATCGCCGATGTCTATGTTCCGTTCCATACTCAGATTCCGGCGCCGATGATGAGTTGATCAGTCACTGAACCCTGTTCCGCGTCAGGCGGGCGGGCGTCGAGAAGCGCCGAAGACCGGTACTACGATGGCAGGCGCTATATCCATCTGCTTATGTGAGTGCCCGCCTGCTGGAACTCATGAACGATCTTGCGCTCCACCGCGGCGGTCTTTCGCCCCTCCGGGTTCCTCATGTAGAGGGAATGGAACTCGACATACGTCGCGTGGAGATCACGATGGAGCCCCGAGCGGATTATATCGTCCAGGATCTCGTACTCTGCTCCCTCGACATCGAGTTTGAGAACAACCACTTCGTACAGGCCACGCCTGTCCCGGATCATCTGTGACAGCGAAAACGTTTCGACAAGCTCCGGCGCAAATCGCTGCGGCTGATACAAGCCTCCATTGTGGCCTGGGATTATGGAGCAACCTTCGTAGGTAGGGTCCGACCGCCCCGGGGGACCAAGCAATTCGGCATAGCCATCTTTCGCGCTCGCAGCCTTGGCCACGACCTCAATGGCTACGTTTTCCGAGCGCAAACCATGAAGGTGCTCCAAACAGTTCTTGTTGGGCTCTACAAGAACGTAGTCATAGTAATCGGGCGTGTAGTATCGGGAAAAGAACCTATACGCCTGGCCGACGTTTGATCCGCAATCGATAAACAATCCGCGAGGTCGCTTTGCCGCCTCGAGCCTGGACAATGCCCGTCGTGCATCGCTGGCGACGCGACGCCGGAGCCTTTGCGACCTGATTGGTTCGCTTAGCGATAGCGTCGACAACTGGAGGAACCGACCGAGCCCCTTGGTTCTTAGCACATGCGCTATCTGGTTGATCTTCCTGATCGCCTTATGGCCGTCGGGTGCTGTCCGCTCCGACGGCGGACGGGGCAGCCCAAGACGCTTGCGCTGGGTGTCCGCGAAGGCGATCGCATCGCGCTCACGCCTGAATTGATGGAAAATTTCCTGGTCGTTCTCGCATACGCGGACAAACCAACCACCAAAACCCTCCGACAGGTCCACGGAGGTTTTGGGGCAACCACTATCATACTGAGGGTGAACGGGCATGGCGCTTCCTGCATCGCAGCTGAAAACGACTTCCCGCCAAAAGTATCCGTCAACAATGAATGTGCTGTGACAGGGCAACGCTCGGACGGCAGAGAGCCATGAAGCGGGTGGCCACGCGAAGGGCCAAACGGGAGATCGTCACCCCTGGCGAGATTTCAACCTGAGCTGGCTTGTATGTGTCAAAAAGTTGCATGATTGTCGGTTGCTCGATGATGTGGGTATCCGATGAAGCGCAAGGACAAGGCACGGCCTTTCGTGCCAACTGAAATCCACGTCAGCACCGTCGAGGATGAAAGCGGTACGCTCGGTATCCTCTCGATCCAGACGACCGAGGGCATGGTTGAGATCGCGCTTGATCGCGAAGCCGCCGACGCGATCGTGAATGCCATCGGCGCAATCCGGACGAAGCTTGACCAGAGCTGAGAAGGCCATGCCCGCGTCAGGTCGGGGGGAAGAACATCGTGTCCTTGCTCCCTCATTGGAAATAGATGGGATGGTGTCCTTGGTCGGCGTCCGGGAAATGCTGGGACTAGCCGCCGCGAGGCGCTACCAGAGCGTTTCACTGAAACGGCGAAACGCTCTATCTCTTTGTTTTTGAAGCAATTCCCAAGGGAAAGCGCTACGCGCTTTTCCCGGGAAAACCGCTCAGGCTTTTCCCGGAATTGCTCTAGCGGTGATGGCTACGATCAGATCGGCAACCGCGTTCAAACGGCCCTGGATTTCGCATGCAAGTCGGCGAGGCGGCGTATTGCAAGTTCATATCCGAGCACCCCAAGACCTGCGATGACACCGTCGGCGCGGCGCGACACGTAGGAATGGTGACGAAACTCCTCACGCTTGTGGATGTTTGAAATGTGCACTTCGATGACCTTGCCGTCGAAAGTGTTCAGCGCGTCAAGGATGGCGATCGATGTGTGGGTGAACGCGCCGGGGTTGATCACGATGCCGAACGCCTGTTCCCTCGCTTCGTGGATCCAGTCGATGAGTTCGTACTCACGATTGCTCTGATGGAACCGCAGGTCGTGGCCCAGTTCCCCGCACAGTCTCCGGCATGATTTCTCGACGTCCTCCAGCGTTTCATGACCGTAGATTTCGGGCTGTCGTTTGCCCAAAAGGTTAAGATTGGGGCCGTTCAACAAGACGATCAAACTCATGGTTTCTTCTCCCTGGCGATAGAAGCCTGATGCCCGTCGTCATGGTCCAACGTGGGCTGTTTTCATCCGCGCGGAATTCCGATCGGCTGCAGACGCTTCCGCAGAGCTGCAATACGAAAAATTGCATTCGGAGCGCCATAGCCTTTATATCCGGCGCGTTGCACGATCTCGAAGAAGAAGCCTTCGGCGGAGGTCGGGCTGTATATCTGGAAATACTCTCCGCCGTCATCCCGATCGTAGAGTATATCGTTTGCTTTCAGCCGTTCCGTCAGGACTGGATCCAGGCCGAACCTGGCTTCCAGATCCTCATAGTAGTTCGGTGATATGGCCAGGAATGGGAAGCCATTCCGTGAGAGCTGTTCTGCCGTCGAGAATATGTCTTCGGTTTGAAGGGCGATATGTTGGATACCGGAGCCGAAGTTCTCGGCAACGAAGCGCCCTGCAAGGGTATTGTGGTTCTCGGCTCCGTTCATTGTTATGCGCAGAGAACCGTCGCTGTTTTCGACGACCTGACTGCGCACGATGCCCGAGGGATCGACAACGTCGACGACGGGAGATTTATGCGCCTCCAGGAGCGACATGTAGAAAAGCAGGCATGTCGGCAGATCCTCGTAGCGCATTGTCTGGGCAACATGGTCCACCTCCGTCAGCCCGGCCGAGACCGGGGTCGCCTGCTCGCCCACGCAGACAAATTCATCCGCCCAGGCGCGATCAAGTCCCGATTTCTTGTCCAGGAAATACAGAAGGCCGCCACCGGCGCCGTGAACGGCAGGTATGGTGGCCTCATGCGACCCCGCAGCTGGCGAAAACGGGTCGGCGCCGAGCGCCACCGCACGCTTCACGACCGCGGCCGCATCATCGACAAGCAGCCCCAGGGCGTAGGCGGAGGTGCCATGGACCGCATAGGAGGCGCCAGCGAAGCCCTCTCTGCCGGTATCGATCACGATGTTGATCAGGCCCTGCCGGAAAAGCGCGGCTGACCTGGTCTTGTGTTTTCCGACCTTGTCGAAGCCCAGGCTGGAGAGGAGTTCTTCCAGCCTGGAGCCGTTTGCCTCGTCGGCCGCGAACTCGATGAACGCCACGCCCTCGACAATGCCTCGCGCCGGCATTGGAGGCACGGACAAGACGGTTTTCGGCTCCTCGCGTTTGACCTGGTCACCGAGACAGATCAAGGATCTCCAGCCGTCCCTGGCGATCGTGACGGCGGAGCCGCCACGGAACTGATCGTTGAATATCTCCAGCGAGAAATAGCCGTCATAGCCGGTCGACACGACGGCCTGCATGAAATCGGGCACGGGCAGATCGCCTTCGCCCGGCATGTTGCGGAAATGGCGGCTCCAGTAGAGCGGATCCATGTCGAGCAATGGCGCATCGGCGAGTTGGACGATGAAGATCTTTTCCTTCGGGATGGAACGGATCGAGTTGATCTCGGTCTTTCGCGACAGCGTGTGAAAACTGTCGAGGATGAGACCGACACTCGGGTGATCGGCGCGGCGCACGATCTCCCATGCGTCGCGATGGTCGCTTATGTGACGGCCCCATGCCAAAGCCTCGTAGCCGACGCGAAGTCCGCGTCTTGCCGCCCTATCGCCGAGTTCGTGAAAGTCGGCAGCCGCTCGCTCCAGGCCGCCAAGTGCCGCCGGGGACACGTTGGAGCACACGAGGACAAGATCGGTGCCGATCTCCTGCATGAGATCGAATTTTCGTTCCGCGCGGTCGAACGTCCGGGACCGCAATATGTCGGGCATACCTTCGAAATCACGAAACGGCTGGAACAACGTGACCTCCAATCCAAGGTCGCGAGTCATCCTGCCCACCTGACGCGGGCTCTCATCCGAGGTCAGGAAGTCATTCTCGAATATCTCGACGCCATCGAAGCCGGCCTTGGCTATGACCTTGAGTTTCTCGCTCAGGTCACCGCTGATGGACACGGTCGCCATCGACGTTTTCATTCGGACCAACCCCTTCGCTTCGCAGTCCATGGAGTCGTTTTCGGGTATCCAGAGAGACTGTTCGGCGCGACTATGTCGCGAACTGCCTGGCTGTTCCCGCGAAGGCCTCGGCGCAGAGCGCCAGGGCGTGTTCGTCATGTCTGGCCGAGACATAGTGGCGGCCATAGAGGCTATGCATCGACATCACGCCGTTGCGCCTGAGTTCCACATGGAGCCGCGAGGTGAAGCCGGGATCCGAAATTGCGATGGCCTCTCGATAGTTTGTCGGCTCCTTGTTTCCGCGCCAGACGGTGAAGACCGTTCCGTAGCCGCTGGTGCAAATGGATATGCCCTCGCTGGCGAAGGCGCCTACGGCGCGCTCCCGCAATTGGTTGCCGGCTTGCAGAATGGCTGGATAGTCGACGGTGTCGACGACGCTCATAGCGGCTTTCACGGCGGCACAGGCCAGCGGATTGCCGTTATAGGTTCCGGCCCTGTTGACCCTGTTGTCGTCGAAAGCAGTGGCGAACTCGGGAGAGCAGAGCAGGGCCGCGACGGCAACCCCGTTTCCGATTGCCTTTCCGACGGTTGCCATGTCGGGTTCGACACCGAGCAGGTGGCTCGCCAGTCCAGCGTGGAGCCGAAACCCCATGAGGACCTCGTCCATGATGACCAGCGCCCCGTGCTTTCTGGCAAGCGAGGCCACGTACTGGAGGTAGCCTGCTTCGGCCAGGATACACCCCGCATTCGCCATCATGGGTTCGAGAATGATCGCGGCGATGTCGGTGCATTCGGCGAAGAGGAGATCGGCATCTTCCCTGTCGTTGAAGCGCAGAAGCAGCGTATCGTCCTTCGACGGCCTTTCGTTCGAAGACATGGCGGCCTCGTGTGATCCGGCATTGCCGAATGCCACGTCGTCGAACCAGCCGTCATAGCCGGCCGCCATCTTGACGATCTTGCGGCGCCCCGTAACCGCTCTCGCGGCACGGCATGCCAGGTGCACGGCCTCGCTGCCCGAGTTCAGAAACACCACCTTGGCGAGATTGCGGGTGTGGGATGCCAGACTGGCCGCCGCCTCCTCCTCGAGGGCGTGGGCGTAGGCCGGCATCGAGCCCTTGTCGATCGCCTGGTGGATCGCTTGCGCAACCTCCGGATCGGTATGCCCCAGGAACGTTGCGCCGAAGCCCAAGGCCGTATCGACATAGCGTCTGCCCTGGTCGTCCCAGACATAGGGACCCTGTGCCTTTGACACCAGGAAACGTCGCCCATTCAAATCGGGCACTGTTCGCCCGGCGCTCGAAATACCGCCAACCAGATGCTGCATGACCTAAACTCCAAACAGGCGGGGCAGCCACTCGGTCAGCGAAGGGAACGCGACCAACACGGCGACGCAGACAATGCTCGCGATCCAGTACGGCACCAGCCAGACCGAAACGGACCACATGTCGATCTTCGCCACCTTGCAGACAACGAAGATATTGGTTCCGATCGGCGGCGTGAACAGGCCGATGCCCAATGTCATGGTGAACACGATGCCCGTCTGGTAGGGCGTGAGCCCTGCTGCGAGGGCGATCGGCACAAGGATGGGCGCGAGGATGATGAGCGCGGGGCCGAGGTCCAGCCAGAAGCCCACGACCTTCAGCAAGGCCAGGACCAGGATGATGGTGATCAACGGCGAGGTGTGCAGTCCGGTAATCCACGCGGCTGCATTCGCCGGCACTTGCTCCACGGTCAAAATCCACCCGAATGGCGTGGCCAGAGCCATGATCATCATGATCACGCCCGTCGTTGCGACGGCCGCGGCCGCGGCCGAGTAGAGCGAACTGATCGGAAGTTCCCGGTAGACCAGGATGCCGACGAGGAATGAGTAGACGACCGCAAGGGCAGACGCTTCCGTTGCCGTGGCAATGCCGCCGATTATGGACCCCAGAACCAGCACCGGCATCAAAAGCGCCGGCAATGCGCCGATGGCGTCGCGGCCGATTTCTCCCCATGAGGAGGGCGTATCGTTGCGCGGGAAATTGTTGCGCCGCGCGACGATGTAGGAGGTCACCATGAAGGTCGCCGCGATAAAAGCGCCGGGAACCAGTGCGGCGACGAGCAGGCCGCCGATCGAAGTGCCTGTCAGAACGCCATACAGGATCAGGATGACGCTCTGCGGCCCGATGATGCCGAGCGTGCCGGATGCCGCGGTCACCGCCGCTGCGAACGCTTTGGGATAGCCACGTTCAGCCATTGCCGGGATCATGATCGCCCCGACCGCGCCCGTATCGGCGGTGGCCGACCCGCTTATCCCGCCATAGACCAGGGCGGTGGCGACGTTCACCAATCCCAGGCCACCCCTGATGCGCCCGAAAACATGTTCCGCCATCCGCATGATGCGCGCGGTCAATCCACCGCGGTTCATCAATTCGCCGGCAAACAGGAACAGCGGAATCGCCGCGAGCGTTATCGCATCCGCCCCCCGGATCGTTTGCTGGGCGAACCAGGCGAACGGCAGGCCAAGATTGCCGAAATAGATCGTCAGCAGGCTGGCTATGCCCATGCACCAAGCGATCGGGACACCGATAAGGAGCAGGAACGAGAAGCTTCCGATGAGGATCGCGATCGTCATTGCGCTTCGCCTTTTCCGGGTGCCGAAAACAGCGATCCAAGGTTCCGTCGAACACGCGAAGCGGCGATGCAAACCGCTGACACGCCCAGGATCAGCACGGTGGCGGTGATCACGCCGGTGGGCATCCGCAGCACCGAAGTCGGCACTGCCCAGGAGCGTTGCCAAACCGCCCAGCCACTGACCATGAAGGCAAGGCCGATTGCCAGCAGCGCGATCGTTGCGATGATGTCGAAGACCGCCCTCAGGCGGGCGGGAGCGGCGTGGTTCAGCGCCTCGAATGCGACGTTTTCGCCCCGCAGCTCGGCATTGATCACGCCGATGAAGGTGATCCAGATAAACGCAATGCCAGCGATCTCGAACGACCATTCGACACCGCCAAATTCGAAATAGCGCGCGATGACGCCGAGCAGCGTCGAGCCGAACATGACGACGAACGCGACCACGCCGACGAATTCGAATGCGAGCGCCAGCCACCCCCGCCCAGCCGGCGGGGGAGTCAAGGAATCGGACTCCATCAAGATCACCTCAGTTGGAGGTCGCGGCTTGCCTGACCGCCGAAACCAGATCGGCGCCCCATTCGCTGGAAAACTTGTCGTAAACCGGCTTGACGAGCGCCACGAACGGCGCCGTATCCACGGTGGTCACCGTGACGCCTTTTTCCTCAAGCTTCTTCTGGGTTTCGGCATATGTTGCCGTCAGTTCGCTGCGGTACCAGGCAACGGTGTCGGAAGCGGATTTTTTCAGCGCGGCCTGTTCGTCTGGCGTCAGGGTCTCGAACTTGTCCTTGTTCATGTACCACCAGTTGGCGGTCCAGATATAGTTCGAGATCGAAAGGTTCTTGACGACCTCATACCATTTGGAGTCGTAGTAATCGCGCATCTCGGGCTCGACGGCCGCCACGACGTGCGACTGCAGCGCGGTATAGACCTGACCGAAAGGGATGGATTCGGCGAGCGCGCCCAGTTCTTTCATCGTGGCCAGAATGACCGGGTTTGGCGGTGTCCTGATCTTGACACCAGCGAGGTCGGCCGGCGTCACGATCGCCTTGCTCGTGGCAAACTGGCGAAAGCCTGAATCCAGAACGCCGAGCATGAGGTAGCCGCGATCTTCGCCGAGGCGCTGCACCTTCTGTCCCTGGTCGCTGTCGAGGAATTTGTGGACGTTGTCGGCGTCGCGAAACAGGAACGGCAATGAAAGCACGTTCAAACGCGGGTCGATTGCATCGACCGCTCCGCCAAGGCCGATGTCGATGGAACCGGCGCCGACACCATCGGCGATCGGGCCTTCATCGCCCAGCTGCGCGTTTGGAAAGATCTGAATTTTCACCGATCCCTTCGTGGTATCGGCAACTTCGGCTGCAAACTTCTCGATCGCCTTGTTGATAAGGCTATCTGGAGACGAAGCATGAGCAAGCCGCAAGGTCGTTTCGGCGCTTGCTTCCGTCACCCACAGGCCTAAGCCGCAGATTACGCCGCCGACGAGCGAGGCGAGAATCTGGCGAGGTTTCGTGGTCCTGGTCATTGGTTCCCCTTTGCGATCTTGTTTGTTGCCGCAATTCTAAAATAGCCACACCAGCGGACCTGAAAACCGCAGATTTATTATTGCAGCATAAGCGCCGCTGATACCTGGCGTGCTGCTCATCGGAGTCCTGCAAGGCGCGCATTGCAGCGCGGTGCCAAAGGGCCGAAGTCAGATTTAGTGTGCCGCAAGCGTCATCATCTGACATAATCAATCCTCGAAACCTTGGATCCGGATGAATGCGCAATCTCGACAGCGATGCACTGGCAGCCTTTGTTGCGGTCGCGGAAACGGGCAGCTTCACCGCGGCCGCGGAGCGGCTCGGCCGAACCCAGGCCGCTGCCAGCATGGCAGTCGGCAGGTTGGAGGAGCGCCTCGACCTGCGGCTGTTCGACCGAGGTCACCGCCGCGTAACGCTAACGCCGGTTGGTGAGCGGCTCCTGGGCTACGCGCGCAGGATTCGCGCGATTGAAGACGAGGCGCTAGCGACGCTTCTCGAGGGCAGGAATGAAAGCCGGGTGCGGTTGGGCATGCCGGATGACTATCTGACTCTGTTCGGCACCGCTCTTATGCAACGGTTCGTTCCGCAGCACCCGACCGTCAGTCTCGATCTCCAGTACGATTTTTCGCACCGTCTTGAATACATGGTCGACAATCGTGAACTGGATCTGGCGATCATCACACAGAATGCAGGAGACCCAAAAGGCGAGGTCATTCGATTGGAAAAGCAGGTCTGGTGTTCCGCGCCCAACAGACGCCCCGAGGCCACAAGCTGTGTCCAACTGGCGCTTTTTCCGGATGGCTGCCGGGCTCGACCGCAAATTCTGTCCGCACTGGAACAGGCGGATCGACGCTGGCGCATTGTCTATTCGTCTTCCGATATCGCCGGCATTCAGCTGGCGGTTGCTTCCGGCGATCTCTTGACGGTCCTGCCGGAAGCCGCGGTGCCAGCGGAGTGGCGCAAGCTGGAGCCAGAAGATGGGATGCCGGACCTCCCGCTCTTGCGCCTGGCGATGGTTCTTCCACAACAACCGCGCTTGCCGGTCAGGCAACTCGCGAACTTCCTGAGAACAGAGTTTCAAAGCACGGTGCTCGCACCGTTTTCCGATCGGGTGTCGAAGCTCCAAAGCTTGCCCCACTAGGGCTCATGCTACTGCGGTCATCCGGCAGCTCTGCCCGAGCAGGCTGACGCTCGGACAGGACGGCGCCAAGTCGCTCGTTTCAACCAGGTGGTCCGGACAAAAGCTGGCTCACGCCTTCTGCCTCACCAGCCGCTCCAGCGCATCGACGATCAGGTCGCAGAATTTCGGGTGGTCGAGCTTCATCGCCACGGTGTGGCGGAAGTCGGTCTGCTCGCTCGCCGTGCCGCCGAAATGGTGCATGCCGCCCATCTTCTCGAAGTTGCAGACCGTCATGCCCTTGGTCCAGCGGCCGGCGGTTTCGACGCGGATGTCGGCCTTCTCGGTGGTGAAGACGCTTCCGTCGATGATCGCGGCCACGCAGCACGCGTCATGGATGGCGGGATACTCGATCTGCAGCAGGCCGCCATGCGTGGTCGCTATGAACTCCCAGATATCGAGGATGAACTTGGCCATCGGGCCGCCGACGGCGCGCACCCTGTCCTGCAGGTCCGGGGTGGCCAGCGCCTGGTGGGTGAGGTCGAGCCCCACCATGGTGACGTCCCAAGCGGCGCGGAAAACCACGTCGGCGGCCTCCGGGTCGCCATAGACGTTGAACTCCGCCGCGGGCGTGATGTTGCCGCGCGAAAAACTGCCGCCCATGGCGACGACCCGCTTCACCCGGCTGACGATGCGCGGGTCCTTGCGCACGGCAAGCGCGATGTTGGTGTAGGGGCCGACCGGCACCAGCGTGACCGTCTTCGGCTCATGCGCCATGACGGTGTCGATGATGAAGTCGACGGCATGCCGCTTGTCGAGTTCGAAAGAGGCGGGCGGCAGCACGGGGCCGTCGAGCCCGGTATCGCCGTGGATCTCGACGGCCAGCACCTGGTCGATGATCAGCGGACCGGGAGAGCCCTTCGCCACCGGCACCTTGATGCCATAGGCGGTGCATACGGAAAGCGCATTGCGCGTCGTGTTCTCGACATTGTGGTTGCCCGAAACCGTTGTGATGCCGAGGAGATCGATCTTCGGATTGCCGGCCGCCAGCAGGATGGCGATGGCGTCATCATGTCCGGGGTCGCAGTCCAGGATGATCTTTTCCATGGTGGGCACCTCCCTTGCCGTCCGCGTTGGGACAAGAGACTGCCGCGCCTGCGCAGTCAAGGCTCCGATGCTCGACCGATCTGGCCCGCGTAAGTCTGGTCGCGCACCGGTCGAGCATGCTCGGCATGGCTGATCCGAACAGAGCCGTCTCAGGGGAAAAGTCTCGTTCGTTCGAATGACAACAAGCAGGGAAATAGAAGATAGCGTCGAGGTGACACGGCATCCAGCGCCGTGGCTCGAAATAAGTGGAGAATACGATCGCGGTGAGGGTCGCGCCAGGTGAGGTCAAGTGATGAATCATTTGCAAGGTACCAGGTCCAAATATCCGCTCTTTGACTTCACCCTTATTAAGCGACGCGCTTTTGTTCTACTTCACAGGATACGTGGCAGCGGATCCGGCGCCATGCTGTCCTTTGTTTCGTCCATCCTCATCCTGCTGTCGGCGTCTGCGGCAAACAGTCAGCTGGCACCCGATGCGTCCGCGACGGCTGAGCTCAATGGCCGTTCGTCGGTCGCGGTTGCGGACCATACGGATATCGCGAAAGAACCGGACACCGTGCGATCCGGCGCGGCCGGAACCGATATATTCGATCCGGCGCCCGGCGAAGCGGAAGCTCTCGCACAAACGCCGCCCGGCGAGGAGGCCTTGCGCCGCGAATTGGCCGCTGCACGGGCTGAGCTGGCCAAGCAAGCGCAGGCCCTGAAGGAGCAGCAGCAAACGGACGAAGCGCTCACGGCCAATCTGGAGACCGCGCTGCGTGCCATCGAAGATTTCAGGACGGAAGCCAGTCTCTGGGACAGCAAGAAAGGCGCGATGCCTGAAACGCATCCCTCCACGGATGCTTCCCGGACCGCCGCGAACCAGGCGCTTGATGAGGAGCGCCATAAAGCCGAGGTCCTGGAACAGGAACTCGCCATGGCTCGTCAAACGATCGAAGCTCTCAAGACAGGCGCAAACCTGGCCGCGGCCGAGCAGGCCAAGGCCGCCGCGAAGGACCGGCAAGTGGCCGATGCCGCCGCGACGCAGGCGCTTGATGAGGAGCGCCACAAGGTCGAGCTTCTGGAACAGGAACTCGCCACGGCTCGTCAAACGATCGATGCTCTCAAGACGGGCGCAAATCTGGCCGCGGCGGAGCAGGCCAAGGCCGTGAAGGATCGGCAAGTGGCCGTTGCCGCCTCAAACCAGGCTGCAGAAGCGCTCGAACTGGAACGTCAGCGGGCAGATTCAGCCATGCGTGATCTCGACAGTGCCCGCAAGGAACGGGACGCCCTGAAGCAGAGCTCGATAGGCTTGAGTGCGGCGCTGGACCAGGAGCGTGAAAGGGCCAGCGGCTTGGCCCGCAGCCTCAGTGCCGCGCGGGCGGAAATCGACGCCATAAAGGACAAGCGTCGGACCGCGGCCGAGGTGCGCGCGCCCAAGGCAGGTACCTCCAAGAGCGCGCTCGCAGGTTCACCGTCGCGTTCGCTCGCAGCCCGTAAACCGGACCTGCCGAAAAAACGGAAAGTGAAGGGCCCAAAGTCGCCGCAACCTGTCCTGCTGGCAACCATCGCTCTTCCTCCCGCATTGCTCCCGGTGCGACCACCTGTGCAGTGAAGGACAGGTGAGCGAAATGCATGGCGCAGGGAGGATGACAATGAAGAAATACTTCACGGCCGCGTTGGCGATGGGTATCGCAATCGGGCCTGCCTCGGCTCTCGAAGCGGGTATAGGCGGCAAGGCCGGCGGGGTCGGCATCGGCGCCGGCGTGAGCGCCGGTTCGCAAGGCGGATCCGTGGGGGTGGGCGCGAGCGTCGGTGGCGTTGGCGGTGCAAACGTCGGAGCTTCGGTCGGCGCAGGCAGCGGGTCGGTCAGTGCCAGCGGCAATGTCGGCAATGCAGGCGTCAGTGCCAGCGGCAACGTTGGGACCTCAGGCGCAGGCGTGTCGACCAGCGTCGGCCTGGGCGCCGATTCGTCCGCCCAAAACGGATCGGCGGCCGCTCCCGGTGATCAGGCCGCCGCCACCACTGGCTCTGCCCCGACAGCCACGGCCACTGCCACAACAGCGACAACCTTTGCCAAGGCCGCCAGGCAATCGATCGCCCTGCCACCCGTCCTCAGGCCTTCCAAAGCCGGTCAGGGCGGCCTCACCGTGGGATATCCCTTCGGACCCCTGGAAGCCCTGACAGCGAAACCCGGCACGCCGGCCGCGGTCGTACAGTCCTGCCGCGCGGCGATCATGTCCGCTGCCAAGCCGCTTGGCGCTGTCCGTGTCCGTGCGGTCAGCGCGGGTGCCTTGCGTCAATTCGGGGGTGCACGCACGGCGCCGATCAAGGTGCGAATAGACTATGCCAGACGAGGCGGCATCGAAGTCCGGCAAGCGCAAGTCGGCTGTCGCCTCGACAAGGCAGGCAGGGTCCGTGCGGTAATCTAGAACCAACCTGCAAGAGGGGAGGCGGTGCTCCGCCGCCGTCGCTCGAGTTGGTCGAGGCGGCAATATTTTTCGGAGAACGGAGGTTCCAATCTCATGTGAGCTGCTTCAAGCTCGGTCCCGGATCGCGGCAGGGGGCGTGACATGGCGGATCATGATCGGATCGACGGACTGATCGCGGCGGTGCCCGCAGCCCTGGCGCTTCGCGCCGGGCTGGACCTTGGCATCTTCACCCGGCTCAGTGGCGATGTGGCGACCGCCGACAGCCTTGGTGCCGCGCTCAACGTCCCGCCCGATCGTCTGTCGCGGCTCCTCTATGCGCTCGCCAGCATAGGTCTCCTCGAAGTCAGGGATGGCCGCTTTCGCAACGGAGCCGAAGCGTCGGCCTTCCTCGACGCGTCCAAGCCGACCTATCGCGGCGGCGATCATGCGCTGCTGCGCGAGCTCTGGGGAGCCGACCTTTTGACCGCGGACTCGCTGCGGCAGAACCGGCCGGCCGCGCTGCACGACTTTTCCGAAGCGGACCCCGAAGCCGCGGCGGCCTTCAGCCGCATGCTCGCACCGGGCGGGGTGATTTTCGGCAGAAACCTGGCCCGTGAGTTGGACCTCTCGGCGATCCGTTCGGTGATCGATATCGGCGGCGGTGCCGGGACCATTCTGGTCGGGCTTCGCGAGCGGTGGCCACGGATCGCGGCGACGCTGATGGAACTCCCAACGGTCGCGGCGGTCGCGCCTTCTATCCTGTCCGAATACGGTGCCGACGACGTGACTGTCGAAGAAGGGGACATAACCGTCGCGCCATCGATCGGCCGGCACGATCTGGCGATCCTGAAGGCCGTCGTCCAGGTCCTTCCGCCGGACCAGGCGCGCAGTGCGATCCTGAACGCGGCGCGTTGCCTCACGCAAGGCGGCGAGATCGCAATCGCGGGCTGGGGTGTCGTCGATGACGACCGCCTCGGTCCGCCCGAGGGTGTCTTTCTCAATCTCACCTTCCTGAACCTCTATCGCCACGGCGAATCCTACACGGAAGGCCAGTACCGCGCGTGGATGACCGAGGCTGGATTGCGCGATATCTCCAGGTCGCGCCTGGCGGATGGCAGCACCTTGTTTCGTGCGCGCCTTGGCTGAAGATCGGATTGGCCATGGGGTTCGTGGCCTGATCGCGGATGTGCCCGCTTTATCCCTTTCGCCGAGAGCCGCTTGCGGACATGCTGCGCCAGTGGGTGCCGGTGCTGGCGCGCCAAAGACCGGGGGTGGAGATGAGCGGCTCGGCGATCAAATCGGAAGGCCGGTTTGTATTCTCGGTTCTGACATCGGCAAGCTACTTGCTTGCAGCGGCAAGTGCCTATGCGCAGATGATTTTTGTCGGTTTGGGTTGGGCCTATGTCGGGGACGTTTTCTACCCGAATGCCGGCGACATCATTGGCGTTGTGCCGAGCCTCGCAGTTACGATCATGGGACTTAACTCTGTCTCGCTGGCAAAGTCGGTGCTAGCCAAGGCAGGTATCACAGTCGTCGAAGACCAAAAGCGATGGGGCCGTTTTTCGGTCCCGCGGCTGACGGTCTATATAATCACGATGCTATGGGGGATGTGCGCGGCGATCTTCTGGGAGCAGGGGCCACCGCCTGCCATCTTGATAGTGTTCCTGTTTGCAGGGGTGGCCTATGTGAACGGCTACGCGCTGGCTCGGATTCCAAACTTCACAGTCGCCTATTTGACGGATGCGTCGGCCGAGCAGGAACGGCAGGCAGCCAACAGGCTCTACGGTCCAACTGTTGCAGTCGCGTTGCCCGCGATCGTGGTTGTCGCCTGTTTGTTGGCGACCGCGGGCTCAAGCGAGACCTACGTAGAGGGGTTTTTGAGCTGGGGAACGTTCTTGAGTGCGCTGATCCCTCTGCTTTATTTTCCCTATTTCGTGGCCGCGTCGTACAACCTGTTGGAGCTCACGAAGGCGAGTGCGGATACTGCCGAGTCTTGACGCCGCCCCACCTCAATGCTGCAAAGCTCTCCACGTCCGTAATGAGGTCGGTAGCGGAAGCCTTCTATCTTGCCCCTTGTCCCACAGGCTGACGGACCGCCCACAGCGGTCATTTCAAGGCCTGGGTAGTCAATTGCCGCAAGGCGAACTTTTACCATTTGTGACCCTCTCAGCCCTTCCGCTTCTCCACCTCCGCCTTCCGCAGCAGGAAGCGCTGGATCTTGCCGCTTGGCGTCTTCGGCAGTTCGGCGACGAAGTCGATCTCGCGCGGATAGGCGTGCGCGGAGAGGCGCTTGCGGACGTGCTGGGCGAGTTCCTCGGCCAGTTCCGGGCTGCCTTGATAGGCTGGCGCCAGGATGACGAAGGCCTTGACGATTTCGGTGCGCTGCGGGTCGGGCACGCCGACCACGGCCGCCTCGTTGACGGCGGGATGTTCGATGAGCGCGCTTTCGACATCGAAGGGGCCGATGCGGTAGCCCGACGAGGTGATGACATCGTCGGCGCGGCCGATGAAGGAGACCGAGCCGTCCGGTT
Source organism: Mesorhizobium sp. 113-3-9 (assembly GCF_016756515.1). Taxonomy (NCBI): domain Bacteria; kingdom Pseudomonadati; phylum Pseudomonadota; class Alphaproteobacteria; order Hyphomicrobiales; family Phyllobacteriaceae; genus Mesorhizobium; species Mesorhizobium sp. 113-3-9. Next base: position 3,377,922 of record NZ_AP023246.1, read on the forward strand.
CGTATTCCACCGTGTCGCCGGTGCGGTAATAGCCGCCCGCGACCGCCGGCGTCTCGGCCTGGTGATAGCCGTCGAACCAGCGCAGCGGCGAGTTGGCGATGTCGACGGCGAGAATGCCGGGCTGGTTGGGGCCAAGCTCGTTGCCGGCCTCGTCCAGCACCACCATGCGATAGCCCGGCATGGCGAAGCCGGCCGAGCCCGCGCGAACCGTATGCGCAAGGCCGTGGTGGTTGTTGACCATCATGCCGTTCTCGGTCTGGCCGTAATGGTCGTGGATGGGGGCGGCGAGGTGGGTGTCGAACCAGCGGATCACTTCCGGGTTGAGCGGCTCGCCGGCGCTGCTCACGACACGCAGGCGGCCCTTGATGCCGGCGGCCGCCTCCGGCCCTTCGGCCAGCAGCAGGCGGAAGGCGGTGGGCGAGCCGGCGAGGCTGGTCACGCCGAGCCGCTCGATGATTTCATAGGTACTCCTGGCGGTGAAGGCGCCCTCGTTGAAGGTGGTGGCGATGCCGAGCAGCAGCGGGCCTGTGATGGCGTAGTAGAGGCCGTAGGCCCAGCCCGGATCGGCGATGTTCCAGAAGACGTCGTCGGGGCGCAGCCCGATCGCGTCACGCATATAGGCGCCGAAGGCGAGCAGGGCGCTGAGCGGTACGGGCACGCCCTTGGGCAGGCCCGTCGTGCCTGATGTCGACATCATCATGAACAGGTCATCGCCCTTGCGCATGACGGGTTCGCAATCGGGGGAGGCGGCGGCAAGCGCGGCGCGGAAATCGATGTCGCCTTGGGGCAAGGCATCACCGGGGCCAAGAATGGTGGCGATCGGCGGGCGGTTCTCGATCTCGTCGAGCTTGCCGCGATTGGCCGGGTTGGTCACCACCAGCCTGGCGCCGCTGTAGCCCAGGCGGTGCTCGATCGCCTTCGGCCCGAAAGCGGTGAACAGCGGCTGGTAGACCGCGCCGATGCGCCATGTGCCGAGGATGAGCGCCACCAGTTCGGGAATGCGCGGCAGCATGCCGGCCACGACATCGCCCGGGCCGACGCCCTGTTCCTTGAGCAAATTGGCGACGCGGCCCGACATATCAGCGAGGTCATCGAAGCTGAACAGCCGGAGTTCGCCGGCGGCGGAGATCGCGCGCAGCGCCAGCCGGTTCCGCCCGGTATGGCGGCCGCAGCATTCGACATAGGCATTGATGCCGGTCGCCGGGTCGCCGTCGAGCCTGGCGATTTCGTCCTCGATGCGAAAGGCCGCAACGGCGTCCTCGTAGCGCGGCAAGCCGGTCTTGGTCATGTCAGTCCTCCCTGGCGGCGCCCCATCTCCCCATGGCGCGCTGTCGGGTCAACAATGCCATCGGATGCGGCCAAAGGGCAACGGCGGGGCCGCTGCTACAAGTTCGCCTCGGCGAAGATGCGCGCCGCCCAGTCGAGGAAGACGCGCAGGCGCGGCGAGAGCTGCCGGTTTTGCGGGTAGAGCGCGGAGAGCGGCGTCGGCGAGGGCGGGTAGTCGGCCAGCACCTCGACCAGCGTGCCGTCGGCAAGATCCTTCTCGAAGCGATAGCGCGGCGCCTGGATGAGGCCGAGGCCAAGCCGCGCCAGGTCGGCGGCGGTGTCGGAATTGTTGGCGGCGACGCGGCCCGGCAATCGGACCTCGCGCGTCCTGCCGCCGACGGTGAACTCGAAGGGCAGCACCTCGCCGGTGCGCGACGAGACGAAGCCGATTGCCTGATGGCCGTCAAGCGCATCGGGGGTAGCGGGTGTGCCGTGGCGAGAGAGATAGGCGGGGCTGGCGCAGGTCATCTCGCGGATCATCCCCAGCCGTCGCATGATCATGCCGCTGTCGGGCGGCTCGCCGACGCGGATGACGCAATCGACGCCCTCGCGCACGAGATCGACCAGCCGGTCGCTCTGGCCGATCTGCAGGTCGATCCTGACATAACGGGCGAGGAATTCGGGCAGGCGCGGCAACAGGAAGGTGCGGGTGAGCAGCGTGCTGGCGTCGATGCGCAGCAGGCCGAAGGGCTCGGCCTTGCGGAAGGCGGCCTCGGCATCCTCGATCTCGGCCAGGATCGACAGGCAACGTTGATAGTAGGCCTCGCCGTCCTGCGTGGCGTTCACTTGCCGTGTCGTCCGCTCCAGCAGGCGCGCGCCGAGATGTTCCTCGAGCCGCCGGATCGCTTCCGTCGCGGTTGACCTGGGAAGGCCGAGATCGGCGGCGGCAGCGGTGAAGCTGCGCCGCTCCAGCACGCGAACGAAGAGCCGCATCGTGTCTAGCCGATCCATCGCCTTTGTTCGCAGTTTCCGAATAGTGATGTCAAGTGTCGGCTGATTATCCGGAAGTTGGCCCGGTCTATATCCGTGTCACCAACAAACGGAGAGACTTCCATGACAAAACCAACCAGAACCGCGATCGTCACCGGCGCCTCCAAGGGTATTGGTGCGGCGATCGCGCAGCGGCTCGCCCGCGACGGCATCGCCGTCGTCGTCAACTACGCACGGGGCCGCGCCGAGGCCGAAGCGCTTGTCGGCGCGATCGAGGCCGCTGGCGGCAAGGCGATCGCCGTGCAGGCCGACATCGCCGACCCGGCTGGCATCGCAACACTTTTCGACACCGGCGAGAAGGCCTTCGGCGGCGTCGACATCCTCGTCAACAATGCCGGCATCATGAAGCTGTCCCCGATCGCCGCGACCGACGATGCTTCGTTCGACACGCAGGTCGCGATCAATCTCGGCGGCGTGTTCCGTGGCATGCGCGAAGGCGCAAAACGCCTGAGGGATGGCGGCCGCATCGTCAATTTTTCGAGCAGCGTCGTCGGCCTCTATCAGCCGGGCTACGGCGTCTACGCCGCCACCAAGGCGGCGGTCGAGGCGATGACGCACATCCTCGCCAAGGAGCTTGGCGCGCGCCGCGTCACCGTCAACGCGGTGGCACCCGGACCGGTCGAGACGGCGCTGTTCACGGACGGCAAGAGCGCGGCGCAGATCGAGGCCATTGGCAAGATGATCCCGCTCGGCCGGCTCGGCCAGCCCGACGACATTGCCGGCGTGGTCGCGTTCCTCGCCGGGCCGGACAGCGGCTGGGTCAACGGACAAATCATCCGCGCCAATGGCGGCGTGATCTGAGGAGGCAATGATGCAAAAGACAATCCTGATCACCGGCGCCTCCAGCGGCTTCGGGGCGATGACGGCGCGGGCGCTCGCAAAAGCCGGCCACACTGTCTATGCCTCGATGCGCGACCCCTCGGCGCGTGGAGCTGCGGTAGCCGAGATGGAAAAGTTCGCTCGTGACGAGGACGTGGCGCTGAAGACCATCGCGCTCGACGTCACCTCCGATACCTCGGCGCAAGCGGCGATCCGGCAGATCGTCGGTGAGGCCGGCCGGCTCGACGTGCTGATCCACAACGCCGGGCATATGGGGTTCGGGCCGGCCGAGGCTTTCTCGCCCGAACAGCTGGCGCAGCTCTATGACGTCAACGTCGTCGGCACGCAGCGGGTCAACCGCGCGGCCCTGCCGCATATGCGTTCTCTCGGCCGGGGCCAGCTGATCTGGGTCGGCTCGAGCAGCACGCGCGGCGGCACGCCGCCATTCCTGGCGCCCTATTTCGCGGCCAAGGCCGGCATGGACGCGCTGGCGCAGAGCTATGCGCTGGAGCTCGCCCGGTTCGGCATCGAAACGACGATCGTGGTGCCCGGCGCCTTTACCAAGGGCACGGAGCATTTCCACCATGCCGCGGCACCCGCCGACACCGAGCGCGCCGGCCTCTATTGGTCCGGTCCCTATGCCGATGTCGACCAGAAGGTGCTGAAGGGGCTGGCGGCACTGGAGCCGGCGGATGCCGACCCGGCCGAGGTCGCGACGGCAATCGTCGATCTCGTGGCGATGCCGCACGGCAGCCGCCCGCTGCGCGTGCATATCGACCCTTCCGATGATGGCGCGGCAATCGTCAACGGTGTTGCCGACCGCGTGCGCGCGCAACTCATGGAACGGATCGGCCTTGCCGACCTGCTCCATCCCAAAGCCTGAAACCCAACCTCAAGAAGCTAAGGAAACGATCATGCCATTCGCTAACATCAAGGTGCCGCAGGCCGCACTCTCCAGGGCGCAGAAGGAAGACCTCATCCACCGGACCACAGCCATGTTCGTCGACTTTTTCGGCGAGGTCGCCAGGCCGACCACGATGGTGCTGGTGGAAGAGGTCGCCGACGGCGGCTATGGCCGGGCCGACGAAGTGTTCGTCGTGCCGGAAGCCTATCGCGCCAAGGAGTAGCGGGAGCGGCCCTTGCCGCGCTCGACAGTCGTCATATGACGACTGGTCGCCGCGGACGCCAGCGTCCACTCTGTCGGCGGGGCCTGCATGTCGGTTCCCTGAAAACCGATGCCCCCTTTGGGGCGACATGCACCAGGCGGGGGCCAGGTGGACAGCCCCGAGCTGTCCACCTGTCTCGCTCGCTCTTGTTTCAGAGAAATCAGAACTCCCGCGGCCAAGTCGCGTTCAGGGTTACTCGGGCGCCTGGGAGTCGTTCGAATTGGTCGTCTGTGCCGTTACGGCCGAGAGTTTCTGATGCTTTGTCAGCTCTGGCTTGACGTAGGTTTTTTTCATCGAAGGTCCCCGCCTGAAATGCGGGGATATTGGCATGCGAATCCGCGCCGGAGTCAACAGCTTGGCTCAATTCGTGCCCGCGTTGTCCTGTGCTTCGTTTCGATCTTTCCCGGTCATCCCAACCCAGTCCGCCGCCACTTCGGCGAGCAGCCAGTCGCGGCCATGTCGCCCAGTCGATGCGAAAAGCGTAAGCAATCGCTGCGGCATTTGAGCAACACGTGCGGGCAAATGCCGCCGCGCCATGGCGCGGCAGGGCAAGGCTGCGCCGTCGCCCAAAAAGCGCTATCACCGTGAAAAACATGATTAAAATAGTCATCTATTTAGCCGTGGCCGTGTCCTGATTCGAAAAATCATTCTAACCTGTTGCCATTGCAGGAGAATTTCAGAAGCCGTAGGGATGGCGATCAACGGCTTGCTTGGGTGACAGGATGCGAGCCAACTCACAGTTGTTGTATTCGTCCAATGGCTACTGATCGTCATTTCCATAGCCGCTCGCGGCTCTCGTGCAGACGCAAGCGATCATTATCGACCGACGCGTTGGGGCCGCCTCGGTTCGCGGAGGCCGCGTGAGGTGGGATCTGCACGGGCTGTTCGTCAGGCATGCGCGCGAGATCGACCGGTTCCTGCGCCGTCGTGGCCATACGCCTGAGACCGCCGCCGACCTGACGCAGGACACGTTCGTGCGGGTGATGACGGCGACGCCGAACGGCGAGGGCGAAAACCCGCGCGCGTATCTGTGGCGCGTCGCCCGCAACCTTTCGATCGACCTCAAGCGGCGCGAACGCGTCGTCGAGCATGTGCATCTGGCCGATGACGACTTCCAGCGCATCGCCGACAGCGCGCCATCGGCCGAGACCGTCGTCTATGACCGGCAGCGGCTGGCGATCGTCGAGAAGGCGCTGCTGGAACTGCCGCAGCGCACGCGCATGGCCTTCGAGATGCACCGACTGGGCGAGAAGACGATGAGCGAAGTCGCCGTCGAGCTCGGGCTTTCGACGTCGCGGACCTGGACGCTGATCCGCCGCGCCTACCAGCATCTGCGCGCGCGCCTCAACGAGGATGTGCCGCGATGAATGCGAGTAGCATGTCGCGGCAGGAAATTGCCGCCGTTCATTCGTTTCAATGGCTGGAGGGTGGATTTGGCCTTCGGAAGCAGGGCGCCGGCGGGTTTGCAGAGGCATGATTGAGGACATCAGCGACGACGACAGGCTTTTCGAGGAGGCGGCCGACCTCGTCATCCGCCTGCAGAACGAGCCGGCCAATCCGGTCGCGCGCGAGCTGATCCAGAACTGGCGCGCCCGCGGCCCGGCGCATGAGGCGGCCTGGGCGGAGATTGCCGAAATCCACGGCATGGCCGGCAAGGTGTTCGAGGACCGCCGCAAGGCCGCGAGCACCGGGGAAGGCGTGTCGCGGCGTAAGGTCATCCTGACGGGTCTTGCCGGGCTGGCCGCGCTCGGCAGCGGCGCGCTCTTCGGGCCGGAGCTGTTGATCCGCCTCAAGGCCGACCAGATCACGTCGACGGCGGAGCTGCGCCGCGTCACCCTGTCCGACGGCAGCGTCGTCACGCTCGGCCCCGACAGCGCCATGCGCAGCGCCTTCACGCCCGATCTGAGGCGGGTCGAACTGCTGGCCGGCATGGCCTTCTTCGAGGTCGCGGCGGATGCCGCCAGGCCCTTCCAGGTGCAGGTGGAGACGCTGACGTCGACCGCGCTCGGCACCGCTTTCGATGTCAGCCGTGATGCCGGGCTGCTGACGGTGTCGGTGGCGCATGGGCTGGTCGAGGTGGCGATGCCCGCTTCGCCCCTGGCGCAGGCGCAAAGGCTTTCCGGCGGCGAATGGCTGGCGCTCGACGGCAGCACGCTCGCCGTCGAGCGTGGAACCCGTGACGCCGGCCAGATTGCGGCCTGGCGCGACGGACTGATCGTCGCCGAACGCGAGACGGTGGCTTCGGTCGTGGCCAGGATCGCACGCTGGCAGGCCGGCCGCGTGGTGATCGCCGATTCCGGGCTTGGCGCGGGGCGCATCAGCGGGGTGTTCGATCTCACAAATCCGCTCGCCGCGCTGGAAGCGGTCGTCCAGCCGCATAACGGCAAGGTACGGCGGATATCGCCGTGGCTGACCGTTATTTCATCGATCTGAAAAAATTCGAGCCGAGGGGAGAAAATCCGAAGCCCCCGTTCGTTTGATCTCACAGGGGTTGCCGTCAGCCGCTGCCAAACAGGCCTCCCTTCCACAAAAATGAAAATGGAGCGGCTGGGCCATGAGGCTGGGGCAGAAGACTGATGCGACAAGAGGATTTGGACGAAGGCTGCTGATCGCGGCGCTGCTGTCATCGACGGTGGGCGCGGCAATGGTTGCCGTGCAAGGGGAGGCGCATGGGCAATCCGCGCAGCAGGCGACCTTCAACATTCCGCCCGGCTCGCTTTCGGGCGCGCTGGCGGCGTTCGGCAGGCAGGCCAGGCTGCAGGTCACCTATCTGCCCGAGATCGCCGCGGGCAAGCGGTCGCCCGGCGTCTCCGGGGCGGCGGCACCCGGCGCGGCGCTGGCGCGGATCCTGCAGGGCACGGGCCTGACCCATGCCTTCACCGGCGCCAACACGGTGACGATCAGCGACAGGGTCGCCGCCGCGCACGCGCCGTCGGCGGGCGCGGCGGACGGTTTGACGCTCGACCCGATAACCGTCGTCGCCGGCGGCGGCAGTCCGGGCGAGGAGCCGTACAGAACAGCGGCTCCCACCGCCTACATTTCAGGCGAAACCATCGAACGGTTCCGCGGCTCGAGCCCGGCCGAAATTTTTCGCGGCACGCCGGGTGTTATGTCGGGCGAGGCGCGCAACGGCGCCGGTTCCATCGACGTCAACGTGCGCGGCATGCAAGGCATGGGCCGCGTCAACGTCACCGTTGACGGGGCGGAAAACTCGCTACAGGTCTATCAGGGCTACCAGGGCATCTCGAACCGCACCTTCGTCGATCCGGACCTTCTGGGCGGTGTCGACATCACCAAGGGCTCCGACGTCGCGTCCTACGGCATTGCCGGCACCGTCGCCATGAGGACGTTGAACCCGTCCGACATCGTCGAGGATGGCAAGACATTCGGGGTGCGGCTGAAGGGCGGCTTTGGCTCGAACACGAGCACGCCCCAGCCTGGCGACAAGGCCGGCTATCTCATCAGCAACCCCCTTGGCTCCACGAATGATCCGAATTCGGGTTATGGCGTAATCACACCTTCCGGAACCGGACTGGATCGGCCAGGCTTGCTGAAGCCCACGCAGGGCTCGGCCAGCATCGTCGCGGCGGTCAAGCAGGAAGACTTCGACTTTCTCGTCGGCTATGCCTATCGTGACCAGGGCAACTACCACGCCGGCAAGTACGGCCCACACGCCAATCCCGTCAGAACAGGTCCCCAGCCTTACTGCTATGCGAGCGGTGAATGCCCATCCTATCTCCTCTACAGGGACTATGTCGTAAACACCGGCATCGCCAATTATCGCCCCGGCGAGGAAGTGCTCAACACGCAGCTTCAATCCCAGTCCTGGATCACCAAGGGCACCTGGCGTTTCGGTGACGGACAGAGTCTGCAATTTGGCTATACCGGTTTCCGCAGCGACGCCGGCGACCGGCTGGCTTCAGCGCTCGGCAACGCTACCGGACAGGCGGTCCAGCAGGCCCAGACAACCGGCACCAAGGTCGACACCGGCACGCTGCGCTATCGCCTCAATCCGGAAGGCAACGACCTGCTCGATCTCACCGCCAATCTGTGGGTGACCAATCTCGAGCTGCGCAACCCGCCGCGCAACGCCTATGGCCAGCGGCCCCCTGGTGTGCCGGCGGACTACCGCACGGGCTCCGATACGGTCATGTGGGGCGGCGAGGTCTCCAACAAGTCCAAATTCGTCACCGACTATGGCGCGCTCGATTTCACCTACGGCCTGACCTACCGCAACGAGGACACCAAGCCGAGCGGATTGACCGACACGATCGAAGGCTGGCTCAACCTGCGCGACGCCGAGCGGCAGGAGGCGGCGGGCTATACCAAGCTGGCCTACAAGCCGGTGGACTGGCTGACGCTGAATGCCGGCCTGCGCTATTCGCAGTTCTGGTCGCATGACCGGCGCACGCAGGCCAACTCACCTGATCAGTTGAATGCCAAACCCGACCGCAGCGACGGCGGCTTCAGCCCGTCGGTCGGCGTGACGGTCGAGCCGTTCGACGGCACGCAGTTCTATGTCAACTATTCCAATGCCTTGCGCTTCCCCAGCCTGTTCGAGTCGGTCTCGGCCTTCACCATCATCCCCAATCCGAACCTCGGCCCGGAGCGCTCCAGCAATTGGGAGCTTGGCATGAATGTCCACAGGAATGGCCTGTTCAGCGATACCGATGCCGGCATGCTCAAGCTCGGCTACTTCAACTGGAACGTGAAGGATTATATCGCGCGCTCGTTCCGGTCTTTCCCGGGCGACGGCTACACCTGGTACGGCATGCAGGTCTACAACATCGACCGTGCCAGGTTCTCCGGCGTGGAATTGTCCGGCCGCTACGAGATCGGCGACTTCGCGGCGGATTTCGCGGCCAACTACTATCTCAATGTCGAGTTCTGTCAGCTGAACGGCGCCTGCGACACAAAGACGATGTATGGCGACTACGCCACCAACCAGGTGCCGCCAAAATATTCGCTCGACCTGACGCTGACGCAGAAATTCTTCGAGGACAGGCTGACGCTGGGCGGCAGGGCTTCCTATGTCGGGCCGCGCGCCATCGGCCACGGCCAGGTGACCAGCCAGGGGCTCAGCCAGTTCATTTCGCTGGTCAAATGGGATCCCTACACGCTGGTCGATGTCTTTGCCGAATACAAGCTGACGGAGAACCTGACGGCGACAGCGCGGATCGAGAACCTGTTCGACAGGTACTATATCGATCCGCTTGGGCTGGTGACCGAGCCGGGACCGGGGCGGACGTTTTATGGGTCGCTGACGGCGAAGTTCTGAGGGCATCGCACAAAGGTCGCGGAGTGGGGGCGGGCGTCGTTGGCTTCCGTGACGGTTGACCGCGCCGCCCATCCGGCCGATAGGTCCGCGCGAACAGCCGAGACCTGCAATGACCGACCTCAAAGATGCGACCCGCGAGCCGGACGCCGCCTGGCAGGACGATGTCCGCCAGGGTGTGCGCCATGTGCGCGACCTTGCCTCCCTGCCGCTTTCGTCCGCCGAGCGCCAAGCCGCGCAGGAGGCCGCCGGCCGGCACAAGGTGCGTGCGCCGAAAGCCTATCTCGACCTGATCGACTGGAACGACCCGGCCGACCCGATCCGCGCGCAGGTCATCCCGTCACCGGGCGAACTGGTGGAAACGGAGGGCGAGCTTGGCGATCCGATCGCCGACCATGATTTCAGCCCGGTGCCCCGGCTGACGCATCGCCATGCCGATCGGGTGCTGTTGTTCCCGACCTATCAGTGCGCCGTCTATTGCCGGTTCTGCTTCCGCAAGGAATCGCTGACCTCGATCGGGCGCGGCTATACGCGCGAGGCGCTGGAGCCGGCGCTGGCCTATATCGCCGAGCATCCCGAAATTCGCGAAGTGATCCTGACCGGCGGCGATCCGCTGTCGCTGCCCGACAAGGCGCTGGCCGAAATCCGCGCCCGCATCGAGGCCATTCCGCATGTGCGGCTGCTGCGCGTCCACACACGCGTGCCGGTGGCGCTGCCGGCGCGCATCACAGCGGGGCTGGTCGAGGCGCTGCAGGGCCGGCTGATGGTCACCGTCGTCACCCATTTCAACCATGCGCGCGAGATAACCGACGCCACCGAGGCGGCCTGCCGGACGATGCGGCAAGCCGGATTCGTGCTGCTCAACCAGAGTGTCCTGCTCAAAGGCGTCAATGACAGCGTCGAGGTGCTGGAAGAGCTTTGCCGCGAGTTGATGTACCGGCTCGGGGTAAAGCCCTATTACCTCCATCATGGCGATCTCGCGCGCGGCATGGCCCACCGCCGCACCACGATCGCGCAGGGCCAGGCGCTGGTGGAAGCGCTCAGGGCGCGCCTGTCGGGCATCTGCAATCCCGTCTATGTGCTCGACCTGCCGGAAGGCGGCGGCAAGGTGCCGCTCGGGCCGTGCCCTATCGAGGGGCGCGAGGTGGACACCTGGCGGATACGCGGGCTGGATGGGAAGGTGAGGGAGTATCGCGAGATCGTGGGCGAATAGGGCCGTTTGCTATTCCCTAACAAACGCCAACACGGCTACACGCGGGGCAACGCAATATGCGAGGCTGACCCCGCGGCCGGTCTTCGTCGTCGCGCGGCCGGCATCGAGGTTCACCGCGATGTCCTCGTAGCCCAGCACCTCGCGATCGAGCGGATATGCTGCCTTGTAGACCGCTTCCTTGGCGGCAAAGAGGATGCGGCCGGCAAGCCGCGGGTCGGCCGCGCCTGTCCGGTCCGCGGCGGTTACAACGATTCCGAAAATATCATCGGGCAGGGGCAGCGCGGGCTCGACGTCGATACCGAGCGAGAGGATCCGGCCGACCGTCGCGACCGCCGCCACGGCCATGTCGTCGTCATGGGCGAGCGAACCAATTATCCCGTCCGGCCAGACCGGAGCACCGGATGGCGCGCGCGGGAGGGTGACGTTCTTGATCCCGAGATCCGCCAGCAGCCTGTGCGCGATCCATCGCGCCGCGCCGCTGGCTCGCCGCATGGCCGGCTGGCGCGCCGGACTGGAGCGCGCCTCCTCGGGCAAAAGATGGGTCTCGTCGCCTTCGCGTATGAGCCGGCATCCAGTGCGGATCCCGTTCGAGGCGAGGGCGGCCAGCGCTTGCGCGAGCGCGCGTTCCTCGGGCAGATCTGGAGGCGAAGGATTTGCGGCTGGCATCATCGATCGCCCATCGATGCCGGCAAGGCGAGGTCGGCGATCATTTCGCCATCCTCGTCGAGCCCTTCTTCCACGAAACCGGCGGCGCGGTAGAGCTGGCGTGCCGCCTCATTCTCCGGCTCGTAGCAGATGGAAACGTGCCTGATGTGATCGAGCCCGCCGATTTCGCGCAGCACCTCGCGCAGCGCGGCCTTGCCGTAGCCTTTGCCCTGGCTGGCGCGGTCGATCATGAACCGGTAGATGCGCGCCTCGTCATCATCGCGCGGCGCCTCGTACATCAGGAACCCGACAACACGATCCCCGGCCATGATCGCGCGCGGCCGCGCGTCGTGATCGGACCTGGCTTCGCGCAGCGAGGCCGCGTTGCCCGCGACGAAATCCATCTGCTCCGGCGCCAGCCGCAGTGCTGTCACAAGCGCGCGATTGGCCGGGGTAACCGGCGCGATCCGGATGTCCGGCGTGCTTCCGGATCGCTCTGTCAAGTGACCTCCGATGCTATCGGGATCGAGCGTCAGGATGACGCCGTGGAGCCGTCATCCATGATCGGCTCGACGAAACGATGCAGCTTGGCCGGGTTGCCGCGCCAGATCGAGTTGGGCTCCAGCACTTCACCCTTCATCACGAAGGAGTCCGCATCGACCATCGATCCCTTGCCCATGACGACGCCGTAATGGACAAAGGCGGACGGTCCGAGCGTGCAACCGTCACCGATGCGGATGAAGTCCGACTTGAACGCACCTTCTTCCAGCGAATGGGCCTGGATGACGCAGCCCTCGTTGAGCGTGACGTCATCGCCGATCTCGACCAGCGAACGCTCGGTCAGGTTGCTGCCGCCGTCGTAGACCCGCTTGCCGACCTTGACGCCCAGCATGCGCAGGATGATCGGCCGGAACGGCGTGCCGCCGAACAGGCGCACGATCGGTGTATCGGCAAGCTTCCAATGGCGTTCGTGGCGCCAGAAGTCGACATCGTAGATCGTCGTCATCCGCGGCTTCAGCCGCCCAAAGCCAAGGCTTGCCCGCTCGACAAAAATGTAGAACGGAATGGTGATCGCCGATGTCAGGAGCACGGCGACGAAGAGGGCGACCTCGTTCCATTCGGTGTAGTAGTTCAGCGCGCGGTCCCAGATCGCCAGCGTGGCGAACAGCATGACCCATTGCGTTGCCATGAACAGAAGGATCGTCACCAGATTGTGGCGGTTCTTGAACGGGATGCGCTGGCGCCGGTCGGCTTCATCGACGCCGGCGATGAGTTCCTTGTCGCGGTTCACCATGCGCGGGATTTCAAAGGCAGGCGAACCAAGCAGGCCGACATTCTCGCGCACCGGGCCATCGATGGGGATCATCACCTTGGTGCCGAGCAGGACGTTGTCGCCCGTGCGTCCATCCGGCGGATAGTAGATGTTGTTGCCGAGATAGTTGCGCTCGCCAATGCGTGTCGGCTCGAGCCGGAAAGCCGAGGCGGATTTGTGCACATTGATCATGAACAGCCCGTCGGACACCATGGTCTCGGTGCCGATCTCGCATAGAAGCGGGTTTTCGTGCTGCTGGTTGGAGCCGAAATTGGAGCCGGTCTGTACCACCTTGTTGAGGTTCCAGCCGATGGCGCTCATATAGTGGACGATGGCCGAGCTGTCGCCGAACAGCAGGCCCAGCACGCGCGAGTTGCTCGAGAATTCGGAGACGGTCTGCAGCCAGTAGCGGAAGCCGTAGAGCGTGTAGGTGCGGCCCGGCTTCAGGATCAGGCTGAAAACGCGCGGCACCACCGTGGCGGCGAGAAAGGCCACGGCGATATAGCCGAACAGCGTGACCGTGGTGCCGATCGCGACAAGGCCGATCGTCTCCTGATAGTCGTCGCCGACATATTCCCAATAGCTGTGGAACAGGAGCGGCAGCGGGGTGATGACAGCGAACAGCAGCACCAGCTGAACGGCTTCATAGAGGAAACGCCGAACCTCGTAAGGGTTGGCATTGCGCACCTTGCAATAGTCGGCCGTGGTCGGCACGGCCGGCGATCCGTGCCAGTGCTCGCCGTCGGGAATGCTTTGCCCGCTCTGCAGCGAGGACGAATGGCCGAGCTGGCCGCCGTCGCCGATCGAGGTATCGATGTCGAGCGTGGAGCCGACGCCGACGAAGGCGTCGCGACCGATGGTCAGCGGACCGGTATGGATATAGCCGGACTGGGCGCGATAGCCGAGGATCATCGATTCCTTGCGCAGGATGGTGTTGGCGCCGATCGAAATGAGATCCGTGCAGACCGGCACGGATTTGGATTCGATGACGGCGTTGTGGCCGAGCTTGGTGCCAAGAAGCCTGAGATAGATGCTGTAGAGCGGGCTGCCGCGGAAGAGCACGACGGGCGCCGTGCGGATCAGCGTCTTGACGACCCAGAAGCGATAGTAGCGCAGGCCCCAGATGGGAAACGCTTCCGCCTTCCAGCGGCCGACGAGCAGCCATTTCGCGGCAACGGCAAAGCCGGACATGCCGAAGAACACGCCGGCCGACAGCGCGACGCACCTGATGTAAAGCTGCAGCGGCTCGTCGAGCGCGTCATAGACCCAGTCGAGGCCGTGGTCGAGAACCCACAGCGCGGCATAGCTGTAGACAAGGTAGAACATGAGCTGCGCCATTCCGCAGGTCCAATAGACAAGGTTTGATGCCTGGCGGGTGAGGACAGGCTCATTGGTGGCCGTTGTCATCTCTTCCGCTACGCTCAGATGCTTGGCCAGGCGCGCCACGGTCGGATAGAGATAGATGTCGCGCATGGACGTCGTCGCCCATTCCTTGCGGGTGCGAACACGCGCGCAGAAATGCGCCATCAGCAGCGAGTTGGCGCCGAGATCGTCGAAGAAATTGTCCTCGACCGAGACCGCGTCGAATTTCAGCACGGCGGCCAGCGCGTCGGCCAGGAAGCGCTCGTCGTCATTGCCGGGCGCGACCATCTCGCGGTCGGCGGAAAGCCGCACGCTGGTCGGCTTCGGCAACTGGCGAAGATCCACCTTGTTGGAGACGGTCATCGGGATCGCCGGCAGTTCCTCCAGATAGGAGGGCACCATGTAGTCCGGCAGGCGCCGCTTCATCGTGTGGGCGAGATCGGCGCGCGAGATCGCCGGCGCTCCGGCCTTGGGCGCGTAGTAGGCGACGAGCTCGACACGGCCGGGCTCGATCTCCCAGGTGGTGACGGCGGCCTGCGCGATGGCGGGCTGGTCCAGCAGCACCGCCTCGATCTCGCCGAGCTCGATGCGATAGCCGCGGATCTTCACCTGGGTGTCGATGCGCCCAGCATACTCGATCTCGCCATCGCCGTTGATCCGGCCAAGGTCGCCCGTGCGGTAGATGCGCTTCGACGGGTTGTTCGGCAGGCCGATGAAATCGGGGATGAATTTCTGTTCGGTGAGGTCTTGCCTGTTGAGGTAGCCGACCGCGAGCCCGATGCCGGCGATGCCGATCTCGCCCAGTTCACCAGGCTCGGCGAGTTCCGGCAGCGAAGGGTCGAGAATGACGATGGAGTAGGTGGGCAGCGGCGCGCCGATGGTGACGGGCTTGTCCGGCGTCAGCGCGCCCATGGTTGCCGTGACGGTCGCCTCTGTCGGGCCGTAGGTGTTGAGGATCTGCCGCCCGGGCTTGGACCAGCGCACCACCAGATTGTGCGGGCAGGCCTCGCCGCCGACCAGCAGCGTGCGCAGGCTGGGCACGTCGCTTGCCATGGACGACAGCAAGGTCGGGCTGCAGGCCATGCAGGTGATGTCGTGATGGCGCAGGAAATCGGCGAGTTCCTCGCCGACGAGCGGCATCTGGCCGGGCGCGGGCACCACGGTCGCACCGGCGACGAACGGCACCCAGATCTCCTCGGAGGAAAAGTCGAAGGCGATGGTCATGCCCTGGTAGACGCGGTCGCCCGGCCGGTAGCCATAGGATGCGGCGGCGACCCGGATGAAGTTGACGAAGCTCTGGTGCCGGACGGCCACGCCCTTCGGCCTGCCTGTCGTGCCCGAAGTGTAGAGGATGTAGCAGATGTCTTCGACCGCGACGGAGGCCGGCGCCTTGTGCAGCTTCAGCGGCGCGTCGGACTGTTTGGAGATCTCGGCGGCGGCGCTGTCGATCAGCACGTGGGGAACCGGCAACTGGTCGGCGCGCGACGCATAGGTGGCGATGGTGACGATCAGGCTGACGCTGGCGTCGTCGATGATCAGCGCCATGCGCTCTTGCGGGAACGCGGTGGCCAGCGGCACGAAGGCGGCCCCCGCCTTCACCACGGCGAGCACCGCGACGTAGGTCTCCGCCGACCGGTCGAGGATAAGCCCGACCCGGTCGCCCGGCCGCACGCCGCGCTTGACCAGCAGGCGGGCGAACTGGTTGGCGCGCTTGTCGAGGTCCTGATATGTCCAGACACGTCCCTCGGAGATCACCGCCGGCAGCGTGGCGAATGTCTCGGCGAGCTGCTCGAAAACCGCATCCAGCCGCTCATCGGGCCTGCCTGCCCGGGCGAAGTCCGCGCCGGTCAGAACCTGGCCGTGCGCGGCCGCGAACCGCTGGGCACCTCTTATGAGTGCATCGAAGCTTGCGACGCTGGTTTCGGGCTCTCCGTCCCGTCTTGCCGTGTCCCTGTCGAGTGCGGCGATATCGACACCGTGATCCATTTCCAAACTTTCTCGTCCTGGCCGCGCATTCGCCCGGCTGTTCATGCCGCTGTTCGAGCCGGCATTTTCGGCTGTGCCGCCGCTGCGATTTGACCCTTGTTGATGGCGGACCCGAAGCTTCCGAAAAGGAATCCCGGCAGTCCCCCGCGGGATGGTTATGGCATCCGATCTTTTCGCCAGTTTTTCTGAACTGTTGAAACTTGTTTCTGAATTGTGTCTGAGGCGGACATCAAACAGGGGAAGGGCCGGAGAAGCCGGCCTGCACTTGCCCTGCAATCCCGGTGTTGTCGCGGCCCGCCATCCATGCCTATGCTGGGTGGTTCGCGGCTTTCAGGATCGTGGCGGATGGCAGTGGGAGGCAACGGTCAGGACGTGGTGCCGGGAAGTGCCCCCGTGGGTCGCGGGGTGCCGCGTTCGGTGCTGGACACGGCCGGCCTGGCGCCCAGGGACGCGGTCGCGCTCTGGCAGGAGAACATGGGTTTCTTCTATGACGTTCGGCTGCGCAATGGCGGCGACGACCGGTTCCATGTCCGTGCCGAAGCGTTTCATTTCGGCGAGATCGCGCTCAGTTCGTACCGATGTGTCGCGCAGAATTTCGACCGCTCGCGCGCCCGCATCGGACGCGACGGTCTCGACCAGATCACTGTGCAGGTCTGCCTGCGGGGCAGCCACGGCCGCCGCGATGGCGGGCCGGATGAAAAAGCCTGCCCGGGCGACCTGATCGTCTCCGACCTGGCGCAGGTCCAGTCGACGGCGACGTCCGGCATCGACAGCCTCAACCTGACCATGCCGCGTCGCCTGCTGGCGCCGCTTCTGAAGGCGCCGGACGAGCACAATCTGCGCGTCATCCCGGGCAATGCCCCTTTGACGGCGCTGTTGCGCGGCCATCTCCTCGGCCTCTACGAGGCAGCACCCGCCATGAGCGGCCAGGACGCCGAAGCGGTGACCAGGCCGACGCTGGACCTCGCCGCCGCGGCTATCAATTCGGCAGTGACGGTGGCAAACGCCGCTTCGGTGCAATTGGCGCTGGCCGGCGAAATCCGCCGCCACATCGACAGGCATGTCGGCAGCCGGGATCTCGCTGCCGCAACGATAGCCGCGCTGTTCGGCATTTCGACACGCAAGCTCTATTACCTGTTTGAGCCGTATGGCGGCCTTTCCAGATATATCCAGGAGGAGAGGCTGCGCCGCTGCCGCGCCGAGCTCGTCGATCCCGCCCGCCGGCACGAAGCCATCGGCGAGATCGCCGACCGCTACGGCTTCGGCCACCGCAAGAGTTTTGTCCGTGCCTTCCGGCGTTGCTTCGACATGACGCCACGCGAGATGCGGGCGCTCGCCGCGCAGGGGCGCGGCCTGCCAGCCGGACATGGCCCGGACCGCACCCTGTGGCGCTGGATCCGCGACCTCCGCTAGGGCCATTCTTGAGGCCGCGCCAGTCAGCAATCCGATGCCGGTTTTTGCGCCCACGGCCACATTCCTTGCGCCTGCCGCCACATTTGCGCGGAGCGTTCACACAGGCCTTGAATTGCCGCCGCCGCCCGCACGAAAACCAATTGGAAGAACGGGGGGCGGACGCAGGTGGCCAGCCAGGACAATGTCATCGTCCTGTCCACGGACGAGATCGCGGACCGCGAGCGCGAAGCGGCCGTGCGCGAATTCTACGGCCGCATCTGCATGCGGCTGGACCTTGCTCCGCTCGATCGCGGCGCGCTGCATCTGAGCGCCTCCACCCTCCTATTGCCCGGCGTGAGCGTGGCCGAGCGCAAGGTCTCGCCGATGGCCTGGGAACGCACGGCGGCCTTGCGGCAGGACGCCAATGACGATCTCGTCGTGTCCTGGATCGCGGGCGGCTGGGGCTTCGACACGCCAGGCCAGGGAACCGTCGAGACGCCGGCCGGCGCGCCCTGCATCATGCCGATGGACGGACGCTGGCGCGCCAGGGCGCCAGGCGGGGACTGGACCATCTGCGCCCGCTTCGACAGGTCGACGCTCGAGCCGCTGGTGCGCCATGTGGGCGATCTCAGGCCCGACGCGATCAACCCCGGCACGCCGGAGGCGCGGCTTCTCCTGGCATATGTCACGGCGGTGGCGCGCGGCGGGATGAGCGCCGGGCTTGCGCCGCTGGCCGCCCAGCACATTGCCGATCTGTTCGCCGCGGCCGTCGGAACCAGCCGCGAGGTGGGCGAGATGATCGCCGGGCGCGGCGTCCGCGCCGCGCGCATCGAGGCGATCAAGCGCTACATCGAGGACAACTTGCACAGAGCGCGGCTGTCGGCGGAGATGGCGGGAAGGGGCCTCGGGCTCAGCCCACGCTACATCAGGCGTCTTTTCGCCGAGGAAGGGCAGGGCTTTTCCGACTATGTCATGCAAAGGCGGCTGGAGCGGATCCACCGGCAGCTCGCCAGCCCGCTTTTCGCCGCAAGGCCGATCGCCGATCTCGCCTTCGAGGCGGGGCTGGTCGAGCCGTCGACCTTCTACCGGCAGTTCCGGTCGCGTTATCGCATGACGCCTTCCGAGGTGCGCGCCGGCCTGGCGCAGTGAGAGGCGCCTGTTCCGTCAGTGCCATCCACCTGTGCCATCCCTGCGATACGCCCATGGCCTCACATCAGCATAGTCGCACCCGCGGACGCGGTGCCGGAGGCACGCGCGGGAACGGAGGCTGGGCGGCCGGGCCTCCGCGACATCAGGAAAACTGGCCACAGGAGGCAACAATGCGTGCGGCGAAAAGGTGGATTCTCGGTATCTCGGTTTTCTGCGCCCTTCTTCCAACCGAGGTCTTCGCGGCCTACAAATGCATGAACCCGGCGATCTGCAGGGCTGTCTGCGGCAGCGAGACATGCGGCAAGATCAGCGCCAGCAATCGCGACATGAAGGCGCTGGACCTCGGCGCGTCCGGACAACTCGCCGCCTCCAGCGGCGGTGCTTCATCGGGCACCAGTTCCAAGAAGACCTACACCTGCTCCAACGAGGCGATCTGCATCGCGGTCTGCGGCAAGAAGACCTGTCCGTAAGCGGCGCTGATCTGCGCATTATCGGAGGCGTCGGCGCGCTGCGCCGGCGCCTTTGTGCGTCCATGCGATGGTCCTGGTGGAAAGTGCCTAGCTTGGCCGCGTCCCCCTGAAATCATCTCTTTCAAAAAAATCTCACCGCCTCCGGGAATAAAGCGCCGCCCCGCCGGGTCTTCACTACAGCGGGGCCAATACGGCCCGCGACCCGAAGAAACGAAACAAGGATTTTTGGAAATGACCAAGCTCGCTCTCAGCGTGGCTGCGATGTTGCTTGCCTCGAGTGCTGCCTTTGCCGGCAGCGACCATTTCGAAGGTGGCAACCAGCCTTCCGTCGACACCACCGTCACGGCCTCGATCTCCTACACGGCACCCCAGAACGGCGCCGATGCACAGCTCAGGACCGGACAGGACCGGACCTCGGTTCAGGACATCGTCGCCCAGCATGATCGCGACAGCCTCTGGGGCCGATAGGCGCACTGCTGGCCTTCAACCCGTTCCTCAACAAACAGGTATCATCGACATGAAAAACCTCGCTCTTACCGCCACGGCCATTCTGTTGGCCACCACCAGCGCCTTTGCCGGCAGCGACCATTTCAACGCCGACACGGCGAACCAGCCGCTTGCCGCCGTCGACAGCAACGCCACCGCGTCAATCCCCTACAAGGCGCGCCAGAACAAGGTCGACACCAAGGTGACGACCGGTCCCAGCCAGACCGCTCCCCAGACTGATGCGGGCGAATTCGTCGGCCCGCCTGTGCCGGGCAACTGAGTTCGGAGGGCGGGACCCCTCCTCGAGGTCCCGACCCGGTCCGCACTCAGGACGGAGGGCCATGTGGCGTGGCCCTCCGTCACACCTTCCGCGATTTCTTGCCGCCACCGCAACCCACAGGAGACCACAATGTTCAGCATGACACGCCGCACAGTGCTTCAATCCGCCGCCGCCGCCGCCGCTTTCGGCCTTGCCGGCAAGCTCGAGTTCACGCGTCCCGCTTTCGCGGAGCTGCTGGTCGAGCCGACCATCGGCTTCTACAAATACACGGTCGGCGATATCGAGGTGACCGCCATCTATGACGGCATCTGGAAGAAGCCGCACGACCCGGCCTTCATCAAGGATGTCTCGGTCGACGAGACCAAGGCAGCGCTCGCCAAGGCGGGGCTGACAACCGACTTCATGCCCATTCCGCTCACCGTTGTCGTGCTCAAGATGGGCGGCAAGCTGATCATGATGGATGCCGGCTCGGGCGTCGGCCAGTGGCAGGCCAATGCAACGCATCTGCCGGCCAACATGGCCGCCGCCGGCATCGACTACAAGGCGATCGACACCATCATGATCTCGCATTTCCACCCCGACCATGTCTGGGGCCTGATGGAGAAGGGCACCAACACGCCGGTGTTCCCCAATGCCGAGCTGATCGTCAACGCCACCGAATACAATTGGTGGACCGATCCGAGCCGGCTGGCCAAGCTGCCCGAGGGCCGCAAGCCGGCGGGCAAGCGCATCGCCGAAAACTTCCCGAAATGGAAGAACTGGAAGCTGGTTCAGGACGGCGCGGAAGTGGCGCCCGGCATCCAGATCATCGCCGCACCCGGCCACACGCCAGGACATTCTGTCTACCTCGCCAATTCCGGCAAGGAGCAGCTGATGATCTCGGCCGACACCATGTATGTGCCGGCCCTTCTGGCGCCGCATCCGGAATGGCAGGGCAGCTACGACCAGGATGGGCCCACCGCCATCACCACGCGCCACAAGATCATCGACCGGGTGATCGCGGACAACATCCGCATTTCCGGTTCGCACTTCCCGTTCCCGGGCACCGGCGTCTTCGTGAAAGACGGCAATGCCTATGGCTTCACACCGGTTCAGATTTGAGCACGGCAACTCAAACCAAGCGAGAAAGACAATGAAACAATCCTACCTGGGCAAGCACGCCCTCTACGGCCTGCTCGGCGCCATTGCCGTGCTGACCGTGGTTCCCGTCGCGACGATCATGCCGGCCTATGCGGTGGACGATATCGAGGGCGCCGACGCGCCCGACCTCACCGCCGTCCAGGCCAAGATCGCCGCCAAGGACTACAAGGGCGCGCTGGCCGATCTGCGCGACCTCGCGCAGGACAACCAGCAGGCCGACGTCTACAACCTGCTCGGCTTTACGCTGCGCAAGACCGGCGACTTCACCACCGCGCTGACCTATTACAACAAGGCGCTGGAGCTGAAGCCCGACCACAAGGCCGCCCGCGAATATCTGGGCGAGCTCTATGTCGAGACCGGCGACATGGCCAAGGCCAAGGAGCAGCTGGCCTCGCTGCAGAAACTCTGCCCCGCCGGCTGCGACGAGCTTTCCGACCTGCAAAAGGCCATCGACACCAAGGTGACGCAGTAAAACCGCGACCCATTTCCTTTCCCTCCGCGGGGGCGGGGGAGAGGTGGCCGCGAAGCGGCCGGCGTGGGGGACTGGGACTGACCGCTCCAGTCCCCCACCACCAGTTCGGGCGCTCGTGGCTGGCGCCCATTGCCGGAGCCGGCGCCTCTCCCTCGAGCCGGCTCCGGCCTTTTCGAACATCACATCCGGCAGGCGCCGCTTTTCGCGCGTCCCACGGCGGGGCGGCGCCCGCCTGTTACCAAAATTGGCCCTTGCCCAAAAATTGGAGGCTGACCATGACACCCAATGACATCGCCGCGAAGCTCACCGGCCTCGCCACGAAATACCACATCAGGGACGTGACCCTGCTTGCCGGCCGCCTGCTCATGTCCTTCATCTTCCTGCATGAGGGCGTGACGCTGGCCACCCATTTCGACGGCGCCGCCAAGGCGATGGCCGCGCAAGGCGTCGGGCTGCCGCTGTTCGTCGCCACCATCGCGCTGCAACTGGGGGCAGGGCTCTCGGTGGCAACAGGCCTGCTGACGCGGCTGGGCGGTATCGGGCTCGGCCTGTTCTGCCTGTCCACGGCCTTGCTGTTCCACATCAACTTCGCCAACCAGAACGAGCTGCTGCATTTCGAAAAGGACCTGGCTATATCGGGCGGCATGTTCGTGCTGGCCGCCGTCGGCGCCGGCACGCTCTCGCTGGACTGGCTGCTGGCCCGCTATCTGCAAAAGCGCCGGCGCGACAAGGAAATGGTCAACGCATTGCTGGCCGTGGAGAACGAGTTCTCGTTGGAGGTGCGGCTGCCGGTTTGAGGCGTGCGGGGAGGATCGCGGCCCGGGCGCGCGGCGCTCGCGGCCGCATTCCACGCAAAATTCCACTCTGGCGGTGGGTTTTACCACGCCGCCTACCACGCCCGCACAAACACCAGGCCCTTATTGAAGCGGCCAACAGCGCAACAACGAACCGACACGGTCGTGCGCTGACAGCCGGACATCGCAAGGACCCATTGAGGGTCGCGGTTGGCCGGTTTCGCCTGAAGAGCAGCAAACACGGTCCCATGAAACGCGGGCGGGCGGCGCGTCGGGGCCAGATGTCAACTTCAAGAAGATGGAAAACTGAAATGAAGAAGATCGTATTGACCATTGCCTCACTGCTGTTTGCCTCCGGCATGGCCTTTGCCGGCAGCGACCACTTCGGCTCGGACTTCGTCCCCGCCGCCGGCGGCTATCCGGCCACCCATGCGATGATGTCCGGCGCCAAGGCGGTCGACCCGCGCGTCACCCACAGCATCACCGACAGCACGGCGGCGGGACAGTCGCACCTCGACATGCCGGCCGATTCCGGCCAGGGCATCTGGGGCCACTGACACCAAGGCCGTCCACAACGGCCGGCATCCAGGCGGCGGGCTTGCCCCGCCGCCTGGATCATTTTAGCGCCCGGCGCCTGGCTTCATCCCGGCCGTCCAGCAATTTCCACCCGGCCAGCGATCACGCAAAATTTTTGGATCATTCGTGCGGGCGCGGCGTTCATCCCGAACACCAAGGGAGAACGACGATGACCGACGACCGCAGCGACAAGATCCGAGACCGCGCCTACGCCATCTGGCAACGCGAAGGCAGCGCCCATGGCGACCATGAGCGGCACTGGCACCAGGCCGAAATGGAGATCGACAGGGAAGCAGCCCTGCCGCTGACAGCCGATGATGCCCTGCCGCAAACCCGCGAAATCGCCAGCACCGACGTGTTGGAGGTCGAGCAACTGGCCGTGCGCACCGGCATATCGGGCGACGAGGCGCAGGCCCTGATCGACCGCCTGGGCACCGACCGCGCCGCGATCGAGCAGGCAGCGCTCGGCATGAAGGCCAAAAGGAGATCCTGATCGATCCTAGCGAGGGAGAGCGAGATGATCCGCAAACTCAAGGACGGAAAATACCGGCTTTATTCCCGCAAGAAGGACGAGAAGACCGGGAAGAGGCGGAATCTGGGGACGTTCGAGACGCGGGAAGCGGCGGAGAAGCATGAGAAGGAGGTGCAGTATTTCAAGCGGCGGTGAGGGGGGGACCCTCGGCATTTCGACTTGCGATGGCCGATGGCATCTTCATTTCCGGCCAATCACAAACTACGGACGCTACACGCCAAGGGCATGTTTCGCGGCACCCATGTTTGGTGCGTACACGAGGTTGAGCTTGCTAAAATCAGCGGCAATCTCAGGTCTTAGTATGCCGCCCTCTGTCAAATATTCGCGGGTGTTTGATGAGAGGAATACAATTGGTGCCTTGACGCCGGCGTCCCGAAGGGAGCCAATCACTTCAAGGTAAGTTTCATAGATCAAGCAATCTTTGGACGATTCCTTACCGCGCTTAGCAGGCGCAAGCCCTGCGTTTACCCGCGCAAATGCTTTCCCAGGAGCCAACGGGCTCGCCACGACCCTTTGGAGTTGCGCCAACCAGCGCCCCACGATTTGACGAGCACGAGGTACATAATCTTTAAGATGAGCTAGATTCACTGCGCCTTGTACCCCATAGACGTCTGAAAGACTGTTCACCCGCTCAACCTGCTCAAGTAACTTTTTGAGATTGCGTTCGGCCTCATCCTGCACAGGCTGGTCGTGGTCGTCGAACTCGATTTCCACCTGCTCGGCCATTAGCAATACGAGGTTGCCAGCTTCCGCTGCGACCACCAGATCCACAGCTGCCTGCCGGTCATGAGGCTTAGCCGTTTCGCGCGTGGGATCACGCATGACGTCCAGAATAGAACACGTGTCGATGCACAGTATCGGGACTGCTGCCGATTCAATGGCATGTATGTCCATTCTCTGGCTCAATTCTCATCGTAGAATTCTAAAAGAGCTAGAGATCTTTCAAAGTCCCCTGCGAGTTTGTGAGCAGAATCTACGTCCCATCCATCCACTTCATAGAGCCAGCGAGCCAGCATGTCGGCGCCGAGCTTGTCTCTGGAACGGTGGATGGTAACAAGAAAGTCAAACCATCGCCGTTCATCTGATGGATGGCTCGCGCCCGTCGATTTGTTCGCTGCGGCCGAAAAACGGCGCAACTTCAGCGCGGTATTGGGTGACAACCAGTTATCGGGTGACTGGTAGGAGGCGGTTGTAGTGACTTTAAAGCCAAACTTGTCTGCGACCGGCGCGGCGACGCGCTCGATAAAGTCTTTAAGGATGGTGTTGTATTGGGTGAAGGTGAGGCTGCCCCTGTCTAAAGGGAAAATGTTTGGGACGTAGTAGCCTTCGCTGTTGCCCCACAGGGTTAGGGCAGCGGCTGGATAGTCTTGGCCTGCAGCACGGCGGAACAGAATTACGTCTTCTGATGTCATCGCGCTACGTGCAACCTCGGCCGATCTTTCGAGATCAACGCGCCATGGATCAACTGCGGCCTCGATAAGCGCAAGGCGCAACGCAGGCCGCGCCGCGATTGGGCCTGCCATGGACATGTCCTGAAAGACTTCGATTTGTTTCGCCATTTGCGCCTTCCAAACAGTCTCCGAGAGCATGTCCAATCCTAAATGGCAGGAACGATATCCTGAAAGCGGACCGTTGCGCTACGCGGCTGCAACTGCTCCGCAAGTGGGCGGATGGCTAGCTTTAGCGGCATCTGCCCCGCGACTCCGCTAAAAATGCACGTTCCTGTCGGCAACGTCGGAATTGATTCCTCGGTCAGTTTGTCGATGTAAGACACTGCGCTCGCGATGGATTGGAGATCTTTTTGGTTTATGAGCCGATGGATGAAATAGTTGTGGGCCTGCGACGTGATGGTAGGTGAAATGTCATTGGGCCTCTGGCTCGAAATGGTTACAAACACGCCGAATTTCCGACCCTCCTTGATGATCTCCTCGAAAGTTTCCAAGCGATAATCTTTCCAACTTTCGGACTCGCGGAAGGACTCCCGCGAGAGAATGTTGTGCGCTTCATCGATAATGATGGTCAGCGAGTGGCCAGGTCCAAGCTGTTTGTGGTCTTCGTAGATTTTTTTTGAAACTAGAAGCGGTATGGTCTTCTTCATCTCAAGATTGACGTCTCCAAGAGCTATCACAACCACATTGGACGCGAATAGCTCGGCAGCGGGATTTGGGTTGAACACTTTGCGAATGTCCGCCTGTTTGCTCCGTAGCTTATTTATGGCGGGAGCAATGTGCTCATTCTGCGCCCGATTAGAGAGCACGTCGTAGATGAGTTGCACGTAGGCAAACGTGATCAAATCGGAGATCGTGTCGTCGGCAAAATTGAAATTGTCGACGTGTCCGTAAACGATCGTATTTTGAATCTGAGCCGGGTTCGCTTTCAAGAAGATGCCCTGACGCCTGAACTCGCTACTTTGATTGTGCCATTCAAGGTCGGCCGCCAATTCGACGGGCTCATCTGCATCATCTGTTTCAGGCAGCACTTGCCGCAAATAGTCCATAAGCAGATCGACCCTGACCTTGTCCGACATTTGCAGAATCTGGGTGATCTGCTGGCGCAGGATGTTCCGGATATAGGCAGTCGGATTATCCCCACTGAGAATGCGGTGTTGCAGTGTAAGAACTCGTTTCAGGAACGGCTTCTGTGTCTTCTCTGTCGCATCGGCTAGGATGCTGATTATCTCGATGTCATTGAAGCCGCCTGCTCCGAGGGGAATCTTTCCCCCATTTTCATTCCTCGTGGACAGAGCGAGCACTGTCTTGTGCGCCGTCAGGCAGTTGTTGCCAACATACTCGTTGTTGAAGTCGAACAGCAGGATTCGACAGTTGTGCGCGAAGGCCACCGCATTGCGTTCGCGCATTCTCGCGATGAATTCCTGATAGATCATCGCGAGTGTGTTCGATTTACCGCTGCCGGTGTTGCCAAAAATCGCTATATGGCTGTTCATGAGGCCATCGACGGGCAAAGCAATATCGTAGCCCTCATATTCAGATTGGGCGACATCGAGCGCAACGCCATTCTGACTGATCAGATTGTGGACCTGATGAACCTTCTCCTTCGTTAGTAAGAACGCCTCGTTGCCCACCAGAGGTAGTTCCTTCGTACCGCCGAAAAAACGACCCTTGTGATCTAGAAATCCGACTAACGAAACGGTCAGTATGCGCTTCCCATTGAGATAGGCTAGCGCGCTCGGCTTGCGGTCTTCGGCTTGCGCGTTCTCGCCCTCAACCTTACCAATCAGGCTGAGGAAGCCCTTTCGAATATCGACATAGCTTCCCACGGCGATGTTGCGCAGCACGTCACCGTTGAAGAACAGTTCGGAGAGGTTCTTATCCCTGTCGACGGAGATAAACACCTTGCGACCGGTGACTGCTGAAACTTCCCCCACACGCAAGGCGGCCTCGGTGGCCAAGCGATCCGGTTCAATGGCCATCGGGTTGTCCTGGCAGGATAGAGACCAGCAGGTCGTTGAGGCGTTTGAAGTCTATCGTCGTGCCTGCTGCTGGGGCGAGCACGGCCACGTTCCGCTGCTTGGTAAATTTGGCCTGATAGGTCGTCGCCGACGCGGTATCATAGGACAGTATGACGAGTTGTGATGTCGGATTTCGGAGTGCGCGACGCGTAAGGTCGAGGATGTGCTCGTCGGCAAACGAGAACCCAAATGCAATGAGCACAGAGTTTTCGTAGTCCATTGCTTTTGAGAATAGTCGGAGCAAATCATAGTAAACTCGCTCCATTATGGTTGTATGGAACTTCCTCAAGTTCGGTAGAATGAGAAAGTGCTTTTCCAGATACGCGTTGACCTGGGTGATGTCAGCCCTCTGCTCGTCGTTGAGCTTTGGAATCGCCGCAGGGTCAAATACGACAGAATCCTTGCTGCGGCGCCATGACAGCGACCCATGCAGCTTAACCAAGTTTATCGTGGGTATCTCGATCTGGTGCCCATAGATAGGCCCCGATCTATATGTCCGGTCAAAAAAGCGCTCAGGGGTGAACATAAATTCAGGACTAAGACTCGATGATCGATCGAATCCATCATTCAAGACTACGGCTGGGACAAGGCTCGATGCATGCTCCAGAAACATGTCATAGTTAGTCGTAAAAACCGTCGCCTGACGGGGGAGAAGGATATTCTTCCGGGTAAATAATATACGGTCGATGATCGAGAGGAACAGTTTGTAGTTCTCAACAACGCCATGGATGGGATCGCCCGCTGTGGCGGTGGAAATCTGGCCATGAACGGTGTCGATCTGCTCGACGAATTCAAGGCACCTCCGGCTCGCCCCGGTCTCGTCACCGGCTACCAACAGGTCGTCGATTTCGGTTTCAATGTTGCCAGCGGTCGCGATGGCTGGAAACGAAGCACCAGATCCCATCAGGAAATTGAGGTTGCCTGATTGAATGTATGACTCGAAGATCTTCGAGGCTTTTTCATTGTCTGCCGCGATCTCAATGATGTCGGCCATTAAATTTCCTGCCTCTCCCGCTACCTTTGATCTGGCTGGCTCTAGTCAGGAACTGCGTCACTACATTGAACCGAAGCAATAGTCGCAAATAGAGCCACCCGTCGCAACTAGATCGCTGCTAAGTCTTCGGTGCCCCACACCGCCCCTTGAGCACCGCAATCTCGGCCTCATGATCACCGCCCGACATCGACGCCACCGGAACACCAATCAGGATCACCCCCAGCGCATCACCGGTCGCAGCCTTGTTCTGCTGGTTGGAAATGACGGCGAGGCGCTCCCTATCAGCCTGTGTGCAGGGACCGGAATTTGGAATTCCCGAAATCCTCTCCGGCGGTGTGGCGCAGCCTGCTAGGCCGGCCACCACCGATATTGTCAAAACAGCGCGTTTCACTAGTCCCCATTTTTCAATAAATCCACCCGCCGGTACCATTACGTGGTGCATGAATTTGCACAAGTATTGGGGAGCGCGTTACACACGACTATTTTTGACAACAGGCGCTGGCCATTCGTCGTACTTGCGGTTTTATGGCAGTGGCGTGGAGGTTGCCGAATGCGCAGCCGGCTCACTCTCTGCAAAGGTCGACAGGGCTCTGTCAGGAACCTTAATTCCGACACTCCTCCACACACCCCTCGTTAACCATTCGTTAACCATTATCTCGCTAGCGTTTACCTCTCAGTAAGGATTCGCCAGCCGTGACCTTTGCCGCTCCCCTCGAGGCCAAATCCATTCGCTTTCGTGCCCGTTCTTTCGTCGCTTTCACATTGACGCCCGAGGCGCCGCTTTCGGAATGGTTGCAGGGGCTGGATCACTGGATCGGCAACTCGCCGGGTTATTTTGCCGGGCGGCCGGTGCTGCTTGATCTGAACACGCTGAAGCCGCAGCCCAGCGAGATCGCGGCACTTGTGGCGGAGCTGGGGACGCGCGGTATCCGCATCTATGCCATCGAGCTTGAAGGGGCCTCGCTCGGGCCTGACCTGCCGCCTCTGCTGGTCGGCGCCAAGGAGGCGACGACGGATGGGCTGCTGCCTGGCCGCAAGGGCGCCGACAAAGCGAGGGCGGAGGTTTCCGACAAGGCCGAGCAGCCTGAAGGCAGCGCCGGCAAGGGCAGGGCGGAGAACGGCAAGGCCGACGGCGGCAGGATTGGCGAGGGCAAGGCTGGCGCAAGCAAGGCGGGCGAGAGCGAGCCGCAGGTTTCGCATTATGATTCGGGCACGCTGATGATCAAGGCGCCGATCCGGTCCGGCCAGGCGATCATGCATCCGCATGGCGATGTCATCGTGCTGGGCTCGGTCGCGTCCGGTTCGGAGATCGTCGCCGCCGGCTCGATCCATGTCTACGGCACGCTGCGCGGGCGCGCTTCGGCGGGTGCGCTGGGCAACACGAGCGCGCGCATCTTCTGCCGCCGCAACGAGGCCGAGCTTCTGTCCGTCGACGGCTGGTACATCACCGCCGAGGAGATGGAAGGGGTTTCGCGCGGCAAGCCGGTGCAGGCCTTCCTCGACGGCGACAAGCTGCGGGTCGAGACGCTGAGTTGAGAACGGCCGTCAGGGCGGTCGACTGAGAAAACAGGCCGGTACGGCCGACGACAGGCCGGCACGCCGGCCCGGAAATAAACGAATAACAACGGAGGCATTTTTCATGGGCAAGGTAGTGGTGGTCACTTCGGGCAAGGGGGGCGTCGGCAAGACCACCTCGACGGCGGCGCTCGGTGCCGCCGTGGCCAAGACCGGCAAGAAGGTGGCCCTGGTCGATTTCGACGTCGGCCTGCGCAATCTCGACCTGATCATGGGCGCCGAACGCCGCGTCGTGTTCGACCTCGTCAACGTCATCCAGGGCACGGCAAAGCTGTCGCAGGCGCTGATCCGCGACAAGCGGGTCGAGACGCTGTTCCTGCTGCCGGCCTCGCAGACGCGCGACAAGGACGCGCTGACGGAAGAGGGCGTCGGCGAGGTCATCGACAAGCTGCGCTCGGTGTTCGACTATGTGTTCTGCGACAGCCCGGCCGGCATCGAGCGCGGCGCGCAGCTCGCCATGCGCTTTGCCGACGAGGCGGTCATCGTCACCAATCCGGAAGTGTCGTCGGTGCGCGATTCCGACCGCATCATCGGCCTGCTCGACGCCCGCACCATGCGCGCCGAACAGGGCGAGCAGATCGCCAAGCACGTGCTGGTCACACGCTATGACGCGGCGCGGGCCGCGCGGGGTGAAATGCTCAGCATCGACGATGTGCTGGAAATCCTCTCGGTGCCGCTGCTCGGCATCATCCCCGAGAGCCAGGATGTGCTGCGCGCCTCCAACCTCGGCGCGCCGGTGACGCTGTCGGAGCCGCTCAACACCGCGGCCAAGGCTTATCTCGACGCCGCAAGGCGGCTGGAAGGCGAGGACCTGCCGGTCGTCGTTCCCTTCGAGCGCAAAGGCTTCCTCGACCGGCTGTTGGGAAGGAGGGCGGCATGAACGTGTTCGACCTTTTCCGTCGGCGCTCCAGCGCGCCGGTGGCGCGCGAGCGGCTGCAGGTGCTGCTCGCCTATGAGCGCCGCAACCGCAGCCAGCCCGACCTGGTCTCCATCCTGCGCGAGGAGATCATGGCCGTCATCGCCAAGCACGTGCAGATCGACCAGGATTACCTGCAGGTCTCGATGGATCGCGGCGAGACCATGTCGACGCTGGAGATCGATATCCAGATCCCCAACAAGAGCGCTGTGCCGATGGCGATCGCGGGATAAGAGGGAAAGGTCGCGATCCTTCGCGCCCCCCTCTGTCCTGCCGGACATCTCCCCCACGAGGGGGGAGATTGGCAGCTTTGACGCTCAGCTCTTCTTGCAACGTAGGCGATTGGCGAAGATCGCGATAACAGCCAATCTCCCCCCAAGTGGGGGAGATGTCCGGCAGGACAGAGGGGGGCGCTGTCCCGCCGACGTCGCCGGTTTGATCCCCCTCACACAGCCTTGAACACCACCGTCTGCGCCAGCCCGCCGCCTAGGCGGTTCTCCAGCGTCACCGTCCCGCCATAGCGTTCGATAATCTCCTTGGCGATGGCCAGGCCCAGGCCGGCGCCGGGAATGAATTGCTGGCGGCCGGGGTCGACGCGGAAGAAGGGCTCGAAGGCCTTGTTGATGAGGTCGGGCGGAATGCCCGGGCCGTTGTCGGAAATGGTCAGCACCGCGCGCCTGTCGGCGAGCGCGAGGTCGATGCCGCAGGCCTTGCCGTGCGTGGCGGCGTTGACGATCAGGTTGCGCAGCGCCCGGCGCAGGCCGAGCGCGCCGGCGCGCACCGAAACCTTGTCCAGATGCCCGATCGAGACGTGATGGCCGAGCGTGACCATTTCGGCCGATATGTCGCGCACCATCCTTTCCAGGTCGAGCGGCTCGACGGCGTCCTGGTTCACCTCCTCGCGCACCAGGCGGATGGCGCTGTCGGCGATGCGGTCGAGCTCGTCGAGGTCGTGAAGCCATTTGTCGCGTTCCTCGTCGAGAAATTCGGCGCGCAGCCGCATGCGCGTCATCGGCGTGCGCAGATCGTGGCCGGCGGCGGCGACGAGGCGCATGCGGCTTTCCATGGCCACTCTCAGCCGCGACGACAGCTGGTTCAGCGCATGGGCCGTCGCCTTGACCTCGGCCGAACCCACTTCCGGCACCGCTGCCAGCACACCGTCGCTGCCGATCTTGGAGACGGCGGCTTCCAGCATTTCCAGCGGCCGGATCAGCACCGAGGTGAAATAGACCGAGACGGCGGTGGCGCCGGCGACGATCAGCGAGATCCAGCCGGCGAGCACCAGCCATTCGCGCCCTGGCGGCTTGAGGTGCGGCACGTCCATGATCGCCCAGCGCCTGTCGGGCAGTTGCACCGAGGCGGTCTGGCCGGGTTCACCGGGCTTTTCGCTGATGATCGCCAGGAGGTCGAGGCCGCGGCGTTGCAGGATGTCGTTGAGCATCTCCGTTTCCGCGCGGGCGACCTTGCCGGCGGCCGGATGGTCTGAGAATTGCACCCGCAGCACATCCGGTATCGGCCCCGGCAGCAGCCGCGCCACGAGTTCCATCTGCTGGGCGATCCAGGGCACGGTCAGCTCCGGCGGCGGCCCGCCGCCGCGCACGCTGATGACGGCGGCGGTCGCCAGGCCGACGACGCCGACGATCGAAATGACCAAAAGCAGGATGAGGCGGCGGCGCAGCGAGTTCACGCCTGCGCCTCCACCGTCTCGACACGGGCGGTGAGCTGATAGCCGCCATTGCGCACGGTCTTGAACAGCGGCCCTTCGCCGGTGTCGGAGAATTTGCGGCGCAGCCGGCTCATCAGCACATCGACCGAGCGTTCGAGCGGGTCGCGCTCGCGGCCTTGCGTGAGATCAAGCAGCTGGTCGCGCGACAGCAGCCGGCCGGGGCGGTCGAGGAAGACCTGCAACAGGTCGAACTCGGCGCCGGTGAGATCGATGCTCGCGCCTTGCGTGTCCGTCACCTTGCGGGTGTCGGGTTCCAGCCGGTAGGTGGCGAAGCGGTAGACGCGGGCGCGGGGAGCGGGCGCTTCCTCCGGTGCGGCGCGCCGCAGCACGGCGCGGATGCGGGCGGTGAGCTCGCGCGGGTTGAAGGGCTTGCCGAGATAGTCGTCGGCGCCGAGTTCCAGCCCGATGATGCGATCGACATCCTCCTTCAGCGCCGTCAGCAGGATGACGGGGACGTGGGGCTTGCGGTCCCGCAAGCCCCGGCAGATGTCGAGGCCCGACCCGTCCGGCAGCATGACGTCGAGCACGACGAGGTCGAACTGGCCGGCCGCCAGCTTCTGCTCGCATTCGCGCCGGTCGGCCGCCACCGAGACGCGAAAGCCCTGGCCGTCGAGGTAGCGGCCGAGAAGCGTCCTGATCTCGCGGTCGTCGTCCACGACGAGGATATGGGGTTGTGACTGCATGATGCCTGCCCTTGCCCGTGATTATTGGGGGCTCGAGGCTGATTATAGGGAGCGCGCGCGCCGGCGGCATGGAAAATTGCAACGCAATGTTTCTGGCCGGGGGCGGGAAACATTGGGAAACAAATCGCCGCTTTGCGGAAACCTTCGGCAACATGCCGACGCGAAGCGGACAAACAGGCTTCCTATCCTCATGGCCGTCCGATGCATGAGAGAAAGGAACACAATCATGCGAAGCAGACTTCTTGCGCTCGGCCTGTTTTCCGTCGCCGCGATTCATCCCGCGCTGGCGGCGCAGCCCGATGCCGGCCCCGCTCCCGGCGAGCCGCCTCCCGCCATGGCCATGCAGGACGGCCCGATGCCCGGACCTCAGGGTTTTGGCCCGCATGGCCCGATGCGGCATGGTCCGCCAGGCTGGGGTCCGCAAGCTTGGGGCCCGCAGGGTTGGGGTCCGCATGGCCCTGAAGGCTTTGGTCCCCGCCGCAGGGGACCGCCGCCGGAATTCATGCTGGCCACCCGGCTGGCGGCGCTCGAGACGCGCGTCGGCATCCGCAGCGAGCAGCTCGACGCCTGGCGCGACTATACCAGTGCGCTGCAGGCGGTGCTTTCGCCGCCCCGGCCTGATCGCGGCCCCGACGGCACTGGCGGCCCCGGCGAAGCCGAGGCGAAGGGACCCGATGCGGCTCCCGGCGGCAAGCCCGATGCCTTCGCCTTCCAGGAAAGGCTGGCCGACGACATCACGGCGCGCGCGGCTTCGGCCGCCAAGCTCAAGGATGCGATCGCCGCGTTGCGCGCCAAGCTTACGCCCGAACAGCTCGAAATCCTCGCTTCGGCGGAACGCCCCCACGGACCACCCCCCGGCCCCTGGGGCGGCCCGCCGAATGATGCAGCCGCACCTGGAGGTCCGCCCGACCAGGGCGGGCAGCTTCCGCCACCCCAGCCCGGGAACGGCTGATCACTCCAGCCGGCTGCGCCGGCCGGCCCGGCGCCCAACCCGTTCTCGGGCCGGCCGGTCCCGTGGGATGGCTGACAGATCCAGCCATCCCACCCCTTCAAATCACGCACAACGGAAGCACGGCAATGTGGGAAGCCTTGATGATGCTGCGGCTGATTGCGTCGGTCAGGCCGATCGGCGCGCTCGGCCAGCGCGCCGGCCATGCCGTCACGCCGGAGATGCCGCCGGTCGACACGCCGCAGGGCGCGATCCGCTTGCACTTTGCCGCCTGGCGCCTGTCGCTGCCGGTTTCGCGGCAGCTCCACGATCATCATGACCGCAAGACCGCATAGGATGCAGGCAAGGCTTGGCATGCAACCGCCAATCGGCATAAATGAGCGCGATGGGCATCGCGGCCCGGAATCCGATCGTCGGGTTCGATCTGGCCGCGGAGAAGGAGCGCGACATGAGCCGCTTCGAGGCACTGCTCGACGCCGCCCTGGCATGGGCGCGGCCCATTTTCACGATATCGATCGCCGTCGAGCGTATTTCATCGATCCTGCCTGGCCCCGCTTCCGGTGCCAGGCCGCCGCAACTCCAGGGAAAGATCCAGGCCATGCCTTTCACGCCTAGCCAATCCGTCGTGTCGGCCCATCCACGCCGGCTCGCGCCCTGGGCGGCGATACTCGCCGCCACGGTACTTCTGGCGGCCTGTTCGCAGGAAGGGAGCAAAGCTCCCGCCGGCATGGCGGGTGCAAGCAAGCCGGAAGTCGGCGTCGTCACGCTGCATCCGCAGTCGGTGGCGATAACAGCTGAACTGCCGGGACGCACTTCAGCCTCGCTCACCGCCGATTTGCGCCCGCAGGTCAACGGCATCATCCAGGCGCGCCTGTTCAAGGAGGGCAGCGAGGTGGTGGTCGGGCAACCGCTCTACCTCATCGATCCGGCGAGCTACCAGGCCGCCTATGACAGCGCGCAGGCGGCCCAACAGAAGGCCGAGGCGGCGGTGCCGACGGCGCAGGCCAAGTTCGACCGTTATGCCGGCTTGCTGAAGCAGAACGTTGTTTCCAAACAGGATTATGACGATGCCGCCGCAACGCTGGCCCAGGCCAATGCGGATGTGGCGTCCGCCAAGGCCAGTGTCGAAACCGCGCGCATCAATCTCGACTACACCAAGATCACCGCGCCGATCGCCGGCCGCATCGACAAGTCGTCGCTGACGCCGGGCGCCCTGGTCACCGCCAATCAGGACACCTTGCTCACCACCATCCGCTCGCTCGATCCGATCAATGTCGACGTCACGCAGTCGAGCACCAATCTGCTCAACCTGCGCCAGGCCATCAATGAGGGCCGGCTGAAGTTCAGCGGCCCCAATGTCAGCGTCAAGCTGAAGCTCGAGAACGGCACCATCTACAACCAGACCGGCAAGCTGGAATTCGCCGGCGCCAATGTCGACCAGACCACTGGCACCTTTGCGCTGCGGGCCGAGTTCCCCAATCCCGACCGCCTGCTTCTGCCGGGCATGTATGTGCGCGCGCTGGTCGAAGAGGGCGTCGCCCAGAACAGTTTCCTGGTGCCGCAGCGCGGCGTCACCCGCAACACCAAGGGCGAGGCGACCGCCATGGTCATCAATGCGCAGGGCAAGGTCGAAACGCGCGTGCTCGCCGTGCGCAACAGCGTTGGCAACAACTGGCTGGTGGATTCGGGCGTCGGCGATGGCGACCGTGTCATCGTCGAGGGCCTGCAGCTGGTGCGCCCCGGCGGCGACGCGACGGGCGTCGAGGTGACGATCGACGAGACGACCGGCGAGGTGAAGGACCGGGCGCAGACCTCTTCGGCCGCACCTTCCACGTCCAAGATGGCCGATAGCAGCCAGTCGACCGGGAACTGAGGCGATGTCAGCATTCTTCATCAACCGGCCGATCTTCGCCTGGGTGATCGCCATCGTGATCATGCTGGGCGGCCTGCTCGCGCTCACCACGCTGCCGATCTCGCAATATCCGCAGATCGCGCCGACCACGGTCAACATCAGCGCCAACTATCCGGGCGCCGACGCGCAAACGGTCGAGAACTCGGTGACCAAGGTCATCGAGCAAGGCATGACCGGCATCGACAATCTCGACTACATGACGGCGACCTCGACCTCGACCGGCCAGGCCACGATAACGCTGACCTTCACCAGCGCGGCCGATCCCGACACCGCCCAGGTGCAGACGCAGAACAAGCTGCAGCTGGTGCAGTCGCAGCTGCCGCAGGTGGTGCAGAGCAACGGCATCACCGTCTCCAAATCCTCGACCGGCTTCCTGATGGTCATCGGCTTCGTCTCCAGCGACGGCAAGATGAACTCGACCGACCTTGCCGACTATGTCGACTCGACCATCAACGACACGCTGAAGCGCGTCGAAGGCGTCGGCTCGACGCAGCTGTTCGGCTCCAGCTATGCCATGCGCATCTGGCTCGATCCCGACAAGCTCGCCAAATACACGCTGATGCCGAGCGACGTGGCCGCGGCGATCCAGGCGCAGAACACGCAGGTCTCGGCCGGCCAGCTCGGCGGCATGCCGCAACGCAAGGGCCAGCAGCTCAACGCCACGGTGACGGCCAAGAGCCGGCTGCAGACCGCCGAACAGTTCCGCAACATCATCCTGAAGAGCCAGACCGACGGTTCGCTCGTTCGCCTCAACGATGTCGCCACGGTCGAGCTCGGCGCCGAGAGCTATACGACGCAAGCCAGATACAATGGCCAGCCGGCGGCCGGCGTCGCCGTCAACCTCGCAACCGGCGCCAACGCCATCAGCACGGCGGAAGCGGTGCGCACGACGATCAACCGGCTGAGCTCGACCTTCCCGCAAGGCGTCGAGGTCGTCTACCCCTACGACACCTCGCCCTTCGTGCGGCTGTCGATCGAGGAGGTGGTCAAGACGCTGGCCGAGGCGATCGTGCTGGTGTTCCTGGTGATGTTCATCTTCCTGCAGAATCTGCGGGCGACGATCATCCCGACCATCGCCGTGCCGGTGGTGCTGCTCGGCACGTTCGGCGTGCTGTCGCTGTTCGGCTATTCGGTCAACACGCTGACCATGTTCGCCATGGTGCTGGCCATCGGCCTGCTGGTCGACGACGCCATCGTCGTGGTCGAGAATGTCGAACGCGTCATGGCGGAGGAAGATCTGTCGCCGAAAGAGGCGACGCGAAAATCGATGAACGAGATCACCGGCGCGCTGGTCGGCATCGCCACCGTGCTGTCGGCGGTGTTCGTGCCGATGGCCTTCTTCGGTGGCTCGACCGGCATCATCTACCGGCAGTTCTCGGTCACCATCGTCTCGGCCATGGTGCTGTCGGTGCTGGTCGCGCTGGTGCTGACGCCGGCCCTTTGCGCCACGATCCTGAAGCGGCCCAAGGACCATGCGACGCAGACCGGCCCGTTCGGCTGGTTCAACCGCGTCTTCGATCGCGGCACGACAGCCTATCGCGACGGCTCGCACGGCATCATCAAGCGGTCCTGGCGCTTCCTGGCCGTGTTCCTCGCCATTGTCGTTGCCATGGGTTGGATGTTTGCCCGGCTGCCGAGCTCGTTCCTGCCGGAAGAGGACCAGGGCATCCTGATCACCAGCGTGTCGCTGCCGGTCGGTGCGACGCAGGACCGGACCGAGCGTGTCCTGGCTGAGGTGACCGACCACTATCTCAAGCAGGAAAAGGACGCCGTCCAGGGCGTCTTTACGGCCTCCGGCTTCGGCTTCGGCGGCGCCGGGCAGAATGTCGGCATCGCTTTCGTGCCGATGAAGGATTTCAGCCTGCGCAAATCGCCGGCCTTGTCGGCGCAAGCGGTTGCCGGGCGCGCCATGGGCGCTTTCTCGAAGATCAGGGATGCGCAGGTTTTCGCGCTTGCCCCGCCCGCCATCCAGGGTTTCGGCAACACCAACGGCTTCGATTTCTACCTGCAGGACGTTAACGGCGCCGGCCATGACGCGCTGATCCAGACGCGCAACCAGCTGCTGGGTCTTGCCGCGCAGAGCAAGCTGCTCGCCAACACGCGGCCCAATGGCCAGGAGGACCAGCCGCAATTCTCGATCGATATCGACCAGGAGAAGGCCAGCGCGCTCGGCGTCAGCCTCGCCGACATCAACAACACGCTGTCGAGCGCCTGGGGCAGCGACTACGTCAACGACTTCATCGACCGCGGGCGGGTGAAGCCGGTCTATATGCAGTCGGACGCGAACTTCCGCATGCAGCCGGAAGACCTGGACAAATGGCAGGTGCGCAATGCCAGCGGCGCCATGGTGCCGTTCTCGGCCTTCGCCTCCAGCCACTGGACATTCGGTTCGCCGCGGCTGGAACGCTACAATGGCTCGGCGGCGGTCGAGATCCAGGGCGCGGCGGCGGCCGGCGTGAGCTCCGGTGCGGCGATGGACGAGATCGACAGGCTGGTGGCGCAGCTGCCGCCCGGATATTCCCACGAATGGACCGGGCTGTCGCATCAGGAACGGCTTTCCGGCAACCAGGCGCTGTCGCTCTATGCGATTTCGGCACTGGTGGTGTTCCTGTGCCTGGCGGCGCTCTATGAGAGCTGGTCGATCCCGTTCGCGGTCATGCTGTCGGTGCCGATCGGCATCTTCGGCGCGCTCGCCGCGGCGACCCTCTTCGGCCAGACCAACGACGTCTATTTCAAGGTCGGCCTGCTGACCACGATCGGCCTGGCAGCCAAGAACGCCATCCTGATCGTCGAGTTCGCCATCGAGCGGCAGGCGGCCGGCATGGGGCTCGTCGAGGCGACGCTCGAGGCGGCGCGACAACGATTGCGGCCGATCCTGATGACGTCGCTGGCCTTCATCCTCGGCGTCATGCCGCTCGCGATCGCCAGCGGCGCCGGTTCCGGCGCACAGAACTCGGTCGGCATCGGCGTCATGGGCGGCATGATCGCGGCGACGGTGATCGGCGTGTTCCTGGTGCCGCTGCTGTTCGTCACGGTGCGGCGCATCTTCAAGGGCAGGGTGGCCAAACAGGATACCGGGCCGGATCTCGGGCAAGGCACGGACGAGAAGCCGGCGACGGCCGACCAGCAATAAGGAACTTCCCATGACAGGTTTGGAACGTGGCCCGGTGGCCGCGGGGCGGCTCATTGCGCCCATGATTACGGCTGTTTTGCTTGCCGGATGCGTCGTCGGCCCGGACTACCGGACGCCGATCCTGCCGATGCCGGCGAACTGGAGCAGTGAGAAGCCGACGAAATCCGCCCAGCCGGCGCAACTGTCGCAGTGGTGGCAGCGCTTGCGCGATCCGCAGCTCAACACGCTTGTCGCGGAAGCGGTCGCCGGCAATCTCGATGTCGCCACCGCCAAGGCCAAGATCCGCGAGGCGCGCGCCAGCTATCGCCAGAGCGCGGGCACGCTGCTGCCGTCCGTGGACGGCTCCGGCTCGGTCACCCGCAACAAGTCGGCCGCGACCACGGCGGGGACCAATTCGATCTACAGCGAATACCAGGCCGGTTTCGACGCCAGCTGGGAACTCGACCTGTTCGGCGCCAATCGCAGGGGCGTCGAGGCCGCGCGCTATGGCGTGGATGCGTCCGAGCAGGAGCTGCGCTCGACCCTTCTCACGCTGGTCGGCGATGTCGCGTCCTATTACACCCAGGCGCGCGGCTACCAGGCCCGCATCGCGCTCGCCCGGCGTTCGGCGGTGTCGCAGCGGCAGACCGCCGAACTCACCCGCACCATGGCTCTGGCGGGGTCGGCGACGGCCGCCGACGTCGCCAAGGCGATGGGGCAAGCGGCCAGCACGGAGGCCGAGGTGCCGACCCTGGAAGCAAGCTATGCCGAGGCGGTGCATCGTCTGTCCGTGCTCACCGGCCGGCCGCCGGCCGCACTCAGCGAGCGGCTGAAGCGCGGCAAGCCGATCCCGTCGCCGCGCCTGCCAATGCCGACCGGGATTCCCGCCGACATCCTTTTGTCGCGCCCCGATGTGCTCATGGCCGAGCGGCAGTACGCGCAATACACCGCCAAGGTCGGCCAGGCCGAGGCGGCGCGCTACCCCTCGGTCAGCCTGACGGGAGACATCAGCACGGCGGGCCTCAATCTCGGCGATCTCGGCAAGAATTCGTCGATCGGCTGGTCCTTCGGGCCGACGCTCAGCGTGCCGCTGTTCAATGCCGGCCAGTTGCAGGCCGCAGCCGACGTCGCCCGGGCGCAGCGCGACCAGTATTTCATCGCCTACCGCGCCTCGGTGCTGACCGCGCTCGAGGATGTCGAGAACGCGCTGGTGCTGATGGCGCAGGAGCGCGTCCGGATCAGCAAGCTTGCCTCGTCGGCGAAATCCTATGGCGAGGCGGCAAATCTCGAAGGCACGCTCTACAAGGCAGGAGAGACCAGCCTGCTCGATGTGCTCGACGCGCAGCGCTCGCTCTACACGGCCGAGGATTCACTGCTGCAAAGCCGCGTGCTGCTGGCAACCAACTACATCGCCCTCAACAAGGCGCTTGGCGGCGGATGGGACGGCGCGGTCGACAGCGCCAAGCCCGAGATCGTCGACGTCAAGGCCGGACCACGGCTGGCGGCGAAGGTGACGGCGCAGTGAACTAAATGTGTAAGCCGAAGCGCCGGATGTCCGCTTATAGTGTCGTCGAGGCAATGCGATGTCCCGTACCTATGATCTTGCATCCGGCGTCGTTCGGCGTGTCTATGAAAAGCGGATAGACGCGCCGGCGATCCTCGATACCGAGACCGAATTTCCCAACGCGGCGAAATTCATCGACGCCTGGCGTGAAATCCGCGACGAAGCGCTGGGCGTACGTCTGGGCAAGGTCCCGCGTTTTCACGACATCATGCCCGAGCAGGCCGAAATCTCGGCCAATGACGGCCTTGACTGGCGCATGTTCGTGCTCAAGGCCTATGACATGGCGGTTCCGGAGAACCTTGCGCGCATGCCGGTTCTCAGCCGCTTGCTTGCCGAATGTCCTGAGGTCAAATCGGCGGCTATCTCGTTCCTCGCACCGCGCAAGCACATTCCCAGCCATCGCGGACCCTTCCGCGGCATCATGCGGTTCCACCTCGGCCTGGTCATCCCGCGGCAAGTCGATGGCCGCCCGGCGACCGTCATGATGATCGACCATCAGGAGAAACGGATCACCGACGGCGAAGGCATGCTGTGGGACGATACCTATCCGCACGAGGTGATGAACAATGCCGATGAAGTCCGCATAGCCCTGCTGCTCGATGTCTGGCGTCCGGGCATGCCCTGGGACATGGAAGTCCTGTCCAGGCTGATCGTGCGCGGCGTGCAGGCGGGAATGCGTCGCAGGGGCGTGTCGTTCGGCGGCTAAACCGGCGGCGGCGACAGCGCGCCTGACGCGAACGGCATTGCCGATCACGTCAGCGGGGCGTTTCTCGCCAATAGGTCCGGGGCATTCTTACCCTTTAAAGGGGCACAAACGACCTCATCCGCATCGCGTTTCTCAAAATACATAGCGTCGCAGCACAGTGGCATTCTGTGTCCCGTGCCGGGGTAGCCTCCAACTTTACGATGCAGTTCGCCGGAATTGATTTCAACATGAGGTGCGCCATGCTTCTGAGCGCGCTTAATTTGGGCGCATAGCTCATCATGGAAATCGCGCGCAGTAGCGGCTAACGACTTCCTTGTCACCCATTGATCGGACAAATCTCGGTATTGAAGGCTCATGGCAACTCCCATGCTTTGCGCTAAGCATATGGGAGTTCGGCTCGGTTCGCGACAGGCGCGGCATCAGA
This sequence comes from Mesorhizobium sp. 113-3-9, assembly GCF_016756515.1. Taxonomy (NCBI): domain Bacteria; kingdom Pseudomonadati; phylum Pseudomonadota; class Alphaproteobacteria; order Hyphomicrobiales; family Phyllobacteriaceae; genus Mesorhizobium; species Mesorhizobium sp. 113-3-9. The sequence continues at coordinate 3,419,337 of NZ_AP023246.1, forward strand.
TTTCAAACTGAGACATTACCTCTGGGGGCGGTTGCTTGCGTTGACGAGTTGCATACGCCGCAGCTTCTCCAACGTCGTCATCCCCGGGCGAAGCAGGAGCGAAGCTCCGTCGCGGAGACCCTGGGATCCATTCCGTGACCTTAGACGTGTAGTGCAGCGGTGCAGAATTCTGGACCGTAGTGACGCTTTGGAGTCCCGGCATGGATCCTCGGGTCTGCGCCGCGTCGCTGCGCTCCTTGCTCCGCCCGTGGATGACGAAGTGATTGATCTCTCTGCCAAACGTCAACGCATTTGGCCCGTCAACGCGCGCGATCCGCCGACAAATCAATTTCTAAGCGCTTGCCCCATCAAGACGCCGCTGCTGCCTCACGACAAGCCCGCCGGGTTGGCCTATTTCCATGCCGCTAGGCGATTTGTGCCCCGGAAGGATGAAACCAAAGTGACATCGATGCCGGTTGCCAGTCGCGAAGCGGCGCCCTTGCCCGTCGCGGCGCTGATGGGCGCGATGGTGTCGATCCAGATCGGCGCCACTTTCGCAAAAACCCTGTTTCCGGTGATCGGCGCGCAAGGCACGACGACGCTGCGGCTGGTCGTCGGCGCGCTGATGCTGATCGCGGTGTTGCGTCCCTGGCAGATGCGGCCGACACGCGCCAACTTGCCCTGGCTCGTCGCCTATGGAGTGACGCTCTGCGCGCTCAACCTCCTGTTTTACGCGGCCCTTGCCAGGATCCCGCTCGGGGTCGCCGTGGCGCTCGAATTTTCCGGGCCGCTGCTGGTGGCGACGCTGACGTCGCGGCGCGCCAGCGACTTTGCCTGGATCGCGTTGGCGGTGGCAGGCATCATCCTTTTGTCGCCCTTCACCCGCTCCCAGCAGCCGCTTGACCCGACCGGGGTAATGCTGGCGCTGGCGGCCGGCGGCTTCTGGGCGCTCTATATCGTCCTCGCCCAGAAGACGGGCGCCGAGCTTGGCACCCGAACCACCGCCTATGGCATGGCGATCGCCGCCGTGCTGGTGCTGCCCTTCGGCATCGCCGAGGCCGGAACGGGGCTGCTGGCGCCGTCGATCCTGGTCAGTGCGTTGCTGGTCGGCCTGTTTTCCAGCGCGCTGCCGTTCTTCCTGGAGATGGTGGCGCTGACCCGGATGCCGGCCCGCATCTACGGCACGCTGACCTGCCTGGAGCCGGGGCTCGGCGCGCTCGCCGGCTTCCTGTTCCTGCACGAAAGCCTGAGCCTGCCGCAACTGGCCGGCGTCGCCGCCGTCATCGCGGCGGCCGCCGGCACGGCGCTGACCTCAAAGCCACCGGTGCCGTCGCCGGAGTAGGTGCCGCACCGCACCGTCCTCGCCGGTGCCTTCGGTGTCACAGCGGCCGCGTTCGCATCGATCGACTGCGGCTGAATGGTCACACCAATCGGGAAAGCGGCGTCCCGCTTTCCCGGACAATTCCGGTGCGACCCAGCCCAAGACGCAGCCGACGGACAATGCAACACCGGGGGCCTCGACCACAGCTGGATCGCCACGGAGTATTTTCGTGGCGAGGACCACAACATATTGGGGCGGCAGACAAACAATGAAAATCATTCTTCTCGCGACGGCCTTCACCCTGGCGCCTGTCGGCATGGCGTGCGCGGCCGACATCAATGAGGTCTCGCCCGTTGCCGGCTACGACTGGTCCGGCCTCTATGCCGGCGTCGACGCCGGCTACGCAGCCGGAAAATCCAATCTCTTCATCGCCGGCGGCGGCTTCGGCGGCGGATCCGACCTCAGCGTGCCGCTTGATCCGGACGGTTTTGTCGGCGGCATCCATATCGGCGCCAACTACCAGATGGCGAACAGCTTCGTGATCGGCGCCGAGGCCGACATCGCCTACAGCAATGCCGACGGACTGACACCTGTCGACACCGGCGGCGGTGGCGTCACCACATTGCTCAAGAGCGAACTCAAATGGCAGGGATCGGCGCGGCTGCGGGCGGGCTATGCGTTCGACCGGACCTTGCCCTACATCACCGCCGGCGTGGCCGCGGCCAAATATGAAGTGACCGCGGTCAGCGCCGGCCCCGGCGGTGAAATACCGTTCCACGACGAGAGCCATGTCGGCTGGACGGTTGGCGCCGGCATCGAGCATGCCTTCACCGACAGATGGATCGCGCGGGCCGAATACCGCTACTCCGATTTCGGCAACCAGGATCTGTCGATAGCAGCCGGCCTGCCTACCGAGACGAACGTCGACCTGCAGACGCACGATATCCGGGTCGGGCTCAGCTACAAGTTCTGATCCGCAGACCGAACAATATCCCGCGCCGACCTTTTCGGCGCGGGGACGCAATCCGTCGTCGCTTCGGCCTTCGCCGGTCGCCGGCTTCGGCTCCTCTTGGACTCACCAAAATACAACCCATATTGAGTCCATGGAGCTTTGAGCGTGACCTTCGCGCGGGTGGCCCTTCTTGCCGCGGCCTTCGTCGCCGTGGCTGTTTTTTCTCCCTTCTCTTCAGCCGGGAGCGAGAGGGTCGCGCTGAGCGTCGCCATCGACGGCGCCATCGGGCCGGCAAGCAGCAGGCAGCTCGAGGAAGCGCTCGATGCCGCCGCCAAGCGGGACGCCGCGGTCCTCATCCTTCAACTCGACACACCCGGCGGGCTGGTCACCTCGATGCGCGAGATGATCGCCGCTATCCTGGCCTCGCCGGTGCCCGTCATCGGCTATGTCGCGCCGGCCGGCGGCCATGCGGCGAGTGCCGGCACCTACATCCTCTACGCGACCCATGTCGCGGCGATGGCGCCGGGAACCAATCTCGGCGCCGCGACGCCGGTCGAGATCGGCGGGCTGCCGTCGCTTCCGGGCGGCGAGAAGGACGACCAGAAGGACAAGAGCGACCAGAAGAGCCAGGGCGGGCGGCCGGCAGGCGACGCGATGATGGCCAAGGTGACCAATGACGCGGTCGCCCTGATCCGGTCGCTTGCCGAATTGCGCGGGCGCAATGGCGACTGGGGCGAAAAGGCGGTGCGCGAGGCGGCGAGCCTGTCGGCCAATGCGGCGCTGCAGGAACATGTCATCGACTTCGTCGCCCGCGACACAACCGAGCTCCTGCAACTGGCCGACGGGCGCACCGTCGATGTCGCCGGCAAGAAGATGGTGCTGGCGACCAAGGGGCTGCCGGTCGAGACGCTGGAGCCCGGCTGGTTCATCAGGCTGCTCGGCGTCATCACCGATCCGAACGTCGCCGTGATACTAATGCTGGTCGGCGTCTATGGCATCGTCTTCGAGTTCACCAGTCCCGGAGCGGTCGCGCCCGGCGTCATCGGCACGCTCTGCCTCGTTCTCGGCCTCTATGCGCTCGACCTGCTGCCGATCAACTATACCGGCCTTGCCCTGATGCTGCTCGGCCTCGCCTTCCTCGTCATCGAGGCCTTCAATCCCACCGTCGTGCTCGGGCTCGGCGGCGTGGCCGCCTTTCTGTTCGGCGCCGCCATGCTGCTGCGGGTAGAGGGGCCGGGCTTTGCCATGTCGTGGGCCGTCATCGGTCCCGCCGCGGCGCTGACGCTCGGGCTGGCGCTGCTGACCGGCACCTATGTCTGGGCGGCGCGCAAGAACCCGCCGCGCGTCGGCGGCGAGGCCATGCGCGGCCTACCCGTCGAGATCCTCGACTGGCAGGGCGCAGAGGGCCATGTCCTGGCCCTCGGCGAGCGCTGGCGGGCGAAGGCCGACGAGCCGATCGCGGCCGGCGACAGTGTCGAGATCACCGATATCAGCGACCTCGTGCTGACGGTGCGGCGGCGCGACGCGGCAAGGAATGGAGCACCACAATGATGATTGGTTATATCGCCTATCTGGTCGTCGCACTGGTCGTGATCATGTTCCTGTCCTCGGCCATCCGCATCCTCAGGGAATATCAGCGCGGCGTGGTCTTCACGCTCGGCCGCTTCACCGGGGTCAAGGGGCCCGGCCTCATCATCCTCGTTCCCTTCGTGCAGCAGATGGTGAAGGTCGACCTGCGGGTGGTGGTGCAGGACGTGCCGCCGCAGGACGTGATTTCGCGCGACAATGTCTCGGTCAAGGTCAACGCGGTGCTCTATTTCCGCATCGTCGACGCCGAGCGGGCGGTCATCCAGGTCGAGGACTACATGGCCGCCACCAACCAGCTGGCGCAGACCACGCTACGCTCGGTGCTCGGCAAGCATGAGCTGGACGAGATGCTGGCCGAGCGCGACAAGCTCAACAGCGATATCCAGGAGATCCTCGACCAGCGCACCGATGCGTGGGGCATCAAGGTGTCCAATGTCGAGATCAAGCATGTCGACCTCAACGAGAACATGATCCGCGCCATCGCCAAGCAGGCCGAGGCCGAGCGGCTGCGGCGCGCCAAGGTGATCAACGCCGAGGGCGAGCAGCAGGCGGCGGCGAAACTGGTCGAGGCGGGCCGCATGCTGGCGGCCGAGCCGCAGGCCATGCAGCTGCGCTATTTCGAGGCTTTGCACGACATCGCCGGCGAGCGATCGTCCACGGTGGTGTTCCCGCTGCCGGTGGATCTGCTCAGCCAGTTCATGAAGGGGCAGGGGAAGTGAGGGATGTGCGCGTAATCTCCCCTCTAGGGGGAGATCAGCAACCTCACCGCCGCCAGGGCGGCTCCGGCGCGAAGCGCTTGCCGATCCAGTCGGCGAAGGCGCGGGTCTTGGCGGCTTGGCCCTTGGCCGAGGGCATGACAACATAGACCGCGCCTTCGTCGGCCAGCGTCCACTCCTCCAGCACAGGCACCAGCCGTCCGTCGGCGAGTTCGCGGCCGACCAGCCAGTCGGTGCTCATCATCAGGCCGACGCCTTGCACGGCGGCCTCGACCAGCACCTCGGCATCGTCGCTGACCAGCGGCCCGGAAACCTCGACGCGCGCGCGCCGGCCCTCGCGGTCGGTCATCTCCCAGGCCGGAAAGGTCTGGAAGCCGCTGAAGCCCAGGCAGGAATGTCCGAGCAGCGCCTGCGGTGTCTCCGGGTGGCCCTTTCGGGCGAGGTAGGAGGGGGCCGCGCAGAGCAGGCGTCGCCGCGTCGCCACCTTGCGCGCCACCAGGCGTGAATCCTCCAGCGCGCCAAGCCGCACGGCGACGTCGAAATTCTCGGCCACCAGATCGGCGAAGCGGTTGGAGAATTCGGCCTCGATGCGGACATCGGGAAATTCGGCAAGGAATTGCGGCAGCAGCGGCCCGATCCACATGCGTCCAAACGTGCCGGGCAGCGACAGCCTGAGCAGGCCGCGCGGACCGCCGCCGGCATGCGCCGACGCGGCGGCCTCGGCCTCGTCGACGGAAGCGAGGATGGCGCGCACGCGCACCAGGAATTCGGCGCCCGCCTCGGTCAGCGACACGCTGCGCGTCGTGCGGGCGAGCAACCTTACCCCCAGCCGCTCCTCCAGCGATTGCAGGCGCCGCGACAGGATGGTCGCGTCGCGCCCGACGCGCGCCGCCGCGCGGGTGAAGGAGCGCGCCTCGGCAATGGCCGCGAAGGCCGCCATTTCGGCAAGGGCCGCCGGTTCATGAAATTGCTGCATGATTTGCAATACTCAAATGTGGAAGATCAGGATTATCCAGAAATAACGCAGCAACTAGGTTCACTCAACCCATCAATCGTCCCACCGGAGTGAAACCATGAAAGCCATCGAACTCAGCCAACCCAGGCTGGACGCCTTCCGCGCCGCCACCGTTGCAACCCCTGAGCCGCAACGCGGCGAGGTGCTGATCCGCCAGCGCGCGGCGAGCCTCAATTTCGTCGATGTCGCGGTGGCGAGCGGCAATTATCCCGGACCGGTCTTTCCGCTGATCCCCATCGCCGATGGTGCCGGCGAGATCGTCGCCGTGGGTGAGGATGTCACGAGATTCGGCGTCGGCGATCGCGTCGTCGCCCATGCCAAGCCACGCTGGATCGGCGGCCCGCCGCGACCCTACGAGATGACGCAGATGCGCGGCGTCTCGCTGCCGGGATCGCTGGCCGAATATGCCGCGCTGCCGGCCAATTCGCTCGTGCCGGTCCCGGCGCATCTTTCCTTCGAGGCGGCGTCGACGCTGCCGATCGCCGGCACCACCGCCTGGAACGCCATCCGCGCCGCCAATGTCGGGCCGGGCTCGGTCGTGGTGCTGCTTGGCACCGGCGGCGTCTCGATCTTCACCCTGCAGCTTGCGAAGGCCGCCGGCGCCACCGTCATCATCACCTCGTCGTCGGACGAGAAGCTGGAGCGGGCGAAGGCACTCGGCGCCGATCATCTCATCAACTACCGCGCGACGCCTGACTGGGACGGCAAGGTGCTGGAGCTGACCGATGGCCTCGGCGCCGACCTCGTCGTCGAGACCGGCGGCACCGCCACCTTCGCCCGCGCCATCAACGCCACCGCGCCCGGCGGCACGCTGTTCACCATCGGCTTCGTCACCGGCGCCGAGGCCACGGTCAACCTGCTGCCGATCATCATCAAGGCGCTGAAGGTGATCGGCAACAACACCGGATCGGTATCGGATCTTCGCGACGCCGCCCGCGCCATCGGCGCGGCGGGGATCGAGCCGGTCGTCGACGAGGTGTTTTCACCTGGCGAAGCGGCCGAAGGCTACGCCCACATGGCCGCGGGCGGCCTGCATTTCGGCAAGCTGGTGTTCGGCCTGGAGTGGTGAGGAGCGTGATCTCCCCCTCAAGGGCAGGGCAATCGCATATGAAACTTCCCGAAGGTTTGCCCGGCACGTACCCCCACCCCTAACCCCTCCCCACAAGGGGGAGGGAGACTCGCGCCGGCGCTGAACTCGGCAAACTGTAGAAGTTTCGACGCCAAAGCGTAGCGCGCGGCAGCGTTCCCTCCCCCTTGTGGGGAGGGTTAGGGTGGGGGTCCTCTTCGTAAAAACTCATATGCGATTGCCCTGCCTCGAGGGGGGAGATTACGCGCTCAGATCAGCTTCTCCAGCGTGATCGGCAAATCCCGCACCCTCTTTCCGGTCGCATGGAACACCGCGTTGGCGATCGCCGGCGCGACGCCGACGATGGCTAGCTCTCCGACGCCCTTGCCGCCAAGCACCGAGGAATGCAGGTCGGGGATGCCGACCGAGATCACCTCGATGTCGGGGATGTCGGCATTGGTCGGCACCAGATAGTCGGCGAGGTTGTTGTTGACGATGCGGCCATGGCGGCGGTCGACGATGCCTTCCTCGAGCAGGGCCTGGCCGATGCCCATGATGATGCCGCCCTTCCACTGGCTCTCGGCGAGCTTCGGGTTGTAGAGCCGGCCGGAATCGAGCGCCGACACCACGCGTGACACACGCACCGTGCCGAAATCCTCGTCGACGCGCACCTCGACGAAATGCGCGCACCAGGAGTGGCGGGAATAGTCGCCCTCGGTGTGCGGCAGCGCCATGGCGATGGTGGTGTAGTTCTTGTAGCGGTCCTCGGCGGTCGAGTTGGCCGGCATGGTGTCGCCGGTCGCCTCGATGCGGTCGCGCCCCACGCTCTTGAGCAGGTCGGCGATCGAGACATCGGGGCCGTCGCCGCGCGGTGAAGCTATGCGGCCGTTGGCGACAACCAAAGTGTTCGCCTGCAGCGTGTGGAAGGGCGAGAGCGGATCGCTGATCGCCAGTCCCACCAACTGGTCGAGCGCCGAGGTGGCCGCCTTGTGGACGGCACCCGTCATCACCCCGGCAAGGCGCGAGCCGCCGGTGACGCCGGCGCGGGGAAAGCGGGAGTCGCCCAGCTTCACCACCACGTCGTCGGCGCTCACGCCGACCGTTTCGGCGGCGGTCTGCGCCAGGATGGTGTAGGTGCCCTGGCCCATGTCGATCGAGGAGCTTTCGACCTCGACCGAACCGTCGGCCAGGATGCGCACGACCGCCTCGCCATAGGCGCGTCGCACCGGATAGGTGCCGGCGGCGATGCCCCAGCCGATCAAATGGTTGCCGTCGCGCATCGAGCGCGGCGCCGGCGTGCGCCTGGCCCAGCCGAAGCGCTCGGCACCCGCTGCAAAAGCCTCGCGCAACTGCCTGGTCGACCAGGCTTTTCTGGCGTGCGGGTCCTGTTCGGCATAGTTGCGCAGCCGGATCTCCAGCGGATCGATGCCGACCTCGTAGGCGAGCTCGTCGATGGCGCTCTCGATGCCGAAGGCTGAGGGGTTTTCGCCCGGCGCGCGCATGGCGCCCGGCACCACGGAATTCACCCGCACGACATTCTGCTTCGAGGAGAAATTCGGCGTCGCGTACATGATCGAGGTGACCGATCCCAGCGGCTCGACCCACATGCCGTCGATGGATGTTTCATTGACGCCGCGATGCACGATCGACTGGATCACGCCGTCATGGTCGGCGCCGATGGTCACCGTCTGCCGGGTCGCGGCGCGGCCGCCATAGCCGGTGAAAGTCTGCGGCCGTGTCATCACCAGCTTCACCGGCCGGCCCAGCATCTTGGCGGCACTGGCGGCAATCGCGCCGTGGCTGAGCGCCAGCGCCTTGGAGCCGAAGCCGCCGCCGATATAGGGCGAGACCAGCCGCACATTCTCGAACGGCACTTCGAACCATTCGGCATAGGTGCGGGCCATGCCGTCCAGCCATTGGCTGGGCTCCCACACGGTCAGACGATGGCCTTCCCAGCGCGCGATCAGGCCATGCGGCTCCATCGGCGCCTGGTATTCGCGCGGCGTGTTGTAGGCGGCGCAGATCCGCACCGGCGCCGAGGCGAAGGCGGTGGCCGCATCACCCCATTCCTTGGTCATGGCGTCGATCGGGATGCCGTCGCCGGCCTTGCCGTCGCTGAGGTCGACGATGGAAGGCGTCTCGTCATAGCTGACCTTGACCAGCGCCGCCGCGGCGACCGCCTGCTCGAAGGTCTCCGCCACGACGGCGGCGACATGCTGGCCTGAAAAGGTGATGTCGCGCGCCAGCGGGCAATAGGGCTTGTCCGGCGGCGGCGTGCCGAACCAGTCCGACGCGGTTCTCAGGCTGATGATGGTGTCCGGCGTCAGCACCTTGAGCACGCCCGGTGCTGCCTCCGCCTGCGCGGTGTCGATCGCGCGCACCTTGCCGGAGGCAATCGTGCTTTCGACCAGCACGGCATGGGCGAGGCCTTCGAGGTGCTGCTCGACGGCATATTTGGCCGCACCGGTGATCTTGGCCGGGCCGTCGACGCGCGACAGCCGGCCGCCTACGGCTTCCGCCAGCGCGCCATCCGAGGCGTCGCCATGTCTTGTGTGAACAGTCATGCCGTCTCTCCCAATTTGAGGATGGCCCGCGCGACAACGCGCGGTGCGAGTTCGATCTTGTAGTGGTTGGCGCCATGGTCGACAGCGCCCTCGACGGCAAGCAGGCTGGCCGCGTGGACAGCGTCCGGTTCCAGCACCTTGCCTATCAAGGCGGCCTCCACGGCCCGCGCCCGCCACGGTTTCGTCGCGACGCCGCCGAGCGCCACGCGCAGGTCGCGGATGGTGCGCCCATCGGCTTCCAGCTCGAGCCCTACGGCAGCACTGGCCGCCGCGAATTCGTAGGATTGCCGGTCCCGGATCTTGAGGTAGGTCGAACGGCGGGCAGCAGCGGATGAGGGGATCTCGATGGCGGTGATCATCTCGCCCGGCTCGATCGCGTGTTCCTTCTCCGGCGTGGTGCCGGGCAGCAGGAAGAAGTCGTCGACCGCGATGCCGCGATCACCGAGATGGACTGTCGCGTCGAAGGCGACCAGTGCGGTGGCGAGGTCGCCGGGGTACATGGCGATACAGGCCTCGCTGGTGCCGAGCACGGCGTGGCCCCTGGTGACGCCGCCGATCGCCGAACAGCCGCTGCCTGGTTCGCGCTTGTTGCAGGCGGAAAAGTTCGAGGGATCGCGGAAATAGGGGCAGCGCGTGCGCTGCATCAGATTGCCGCCGATGGTCGCCATGTTGCGGATCTGCGCCGAGGCCGCCTGCCACAACGCTTCGGAGATGGCGGGGAAGCGGCTCTTGATGTCGGCATGGTCGGCGACATGGCCCATTCGGGCGAGCGCGCCGATGATGGCGCGGTGTTCGCCCACTTCGATCCGGTCGAGGCCCTTGAGGTGGGTGATGTCGACCAGCGTGTCGGGTTCGGCGACGCCGCATTTGGCGAGGTCGATCAGCGTCGTGCCGCCGGCAAGCAGCATGGCGCCGGGGAGCGCGGCGGCCTGTCGTGCGGCATCAACCGAAGTGGCGCGCAGATAGGAAAAATCCCTCATGATGCGACCTCCAAAGCTGCCTGGCGCACGGCGGCGACGATGTGCGGATAGGCGCCGCAACGGCAGAGATTGCCGGCCATGTATTCACGGATCTCCTCATCCGAGCCGGCATGGCCCTCGCGGATACAGGCGACCGCCGACATGATCTGGCCGGGCGTGCAATAGCCGCACTGGAAGGCGTCCTGCTCGAGGAAGGCAGCCTGCACGGGATGCAGTTCGCCCTCCCGTGCAACCCCCTCTATGGTGGTGATGGCGCGGCCCTCGGCCTGCGCCGCCAGCGTCAGACAAGCCAGCACGCGCTCGCCGTCGACATGCACGGTGCAGGCGCCGCACTGGCCGTGGTCGCAGCCCTTCTTGGTGCCGGTCAGGCCGAGCCGTTCGCGCAAGGCATCGAGCAGCGTCACGCGCGGCTCCAGCTGCAATTCGTGATGATGGCCGTTGATATCGAGATGGACGGGGATTTTCGTCATGGGCGTCGGGCTCCAGTTGCTTGACGCGAGGTCGGTTGATCATGTTGCGCGGGCGGGGCAGCCGGCGGGTCTAGCTCGAGCGGTCCGGCCCTTGGCTGTCGCTTCGAACGTTCGTTGTTCGGGAAGCCAGGCAATTGGCTTCCCGTCCATTCTGCGGACCACTCCTCACCCCAGCAGGTCCTCGATGCGGATCGGAAAGCGGCGAGGCCGCACGCCTGTTGCATGCCAGACCGCGTTGGCGACCGCGCCGGCGGTGCCGGTGATGCCGATTTCGCCGACGCCCTTGATGCCGAGCGCGTTGACGTGGGGGTCGTCCTCATGAACCAGGATCGCCTCGACCGAGGGCACGTCGGCATTCACCGGGACATGGTATTCGGCGAGGTTGGCGTTCTGGATCCGGCCCGAGCGCCTGTCGGTGCTGGCTTCTTCATGCAGCGCGAAGGAGACGCCCCAGATCATGCCGCCATAGTACTGGCTGCGCACCAGCCTGGGGTTGATGACCCGTCCGGCGGCGAAAGCGCCGACCAGCCTGGTGACGCGGATTTGCCCGAAATCCGGATCGACCTTGACCTCGGCGAACACGGCACCGTGGGCATGCTTGGCATAGGTCTCCTGGGACGCCGGGTCCGGGGCGGCCTTGCCACGGCCTTCGATCTCAGTGAGGCCCGCGCGCGTGAGGATCTCGGCATAGCTTTCACCGCGGCTTTCATCGTCGCGCCGGTACAGCCGGCCGCCGCGCGCCAGCACGCCTTCATTGCCGGCGCCGAACAATGGCGAGGCCTCGTTGCCGGTGGCGAGATCGGCGAGCCTGGCGATGACGGCGGCGCCGGCATTGTGGATCGCCATGCCGGCCGTCGCCGTGTGGCCGGAGCCGCCGGCAATGCCCGCATTGGGCAAGTCGGAGCTGCCGGCCCTGAAATCGACCTGGCCGATGTCGAGCCCGAGCCCGTCGGCGGCGATCTGGGCGAAGGCGGTCCAGGCGCCTTGCCCCATGTCCTGTGCGCCGGTCTCCATCAGGCCGCTGCCATCGGCCCTCAGCACCGCACGCGCCTCGGCCTGGAACATCAGGGCCGGGAACGTCGCCGTACCCATGCCCCAGCCGGTGAGGAAACCGTCGGCGTCGCGCATCTGCCGCGGCCGAAGCGGGCGGCTCGCCCAACCGAACGCCCCGGCCGCCTGCGCGTAGCATTCGCGCAGGGCCTTTGAAGAGAACGGCTTGCCGGTCATCGGCTCGACTTCGGCATAGTTCCGCAGCCGGAATTCCAGCGGGTCGATGCCGCAGGCATGAGCCGCCTCGTCGATGGCGCTCTCCAGGGCTATCGAGCCGGTGGCTTCACCGGGTGCGCGCATGAAAAGCGGCGTACCGGTGTCGAGCCGCACCGCCTCGTGCGAGGTGGCGATCGCCGGGCTGGCATAGAGTGTGTGCGAGGCATCCGCCGCCGGCTCGAAGAAATCGTCGAATGTGCTCGACGCGGTCTTGGCGTGGTGGTCGATCGCCGTCAGCCGGCCCTCGCCATCCATGCCCATGCGCAAGGTCTGGCGCGTCGGAGCACGGTGGCCGACCGGCCCGTACATCTGCTCGCGCCGCAGCACCAGCTTGACCGGACGGCCGACGAGACGCGCCGCCAGGATGCCCAGCACCTGCGGCCCCGAAATCATGCCTTTCGAACCGAAGCCGCCGCCGAGGAAGGGGCTGCGGATGTGGATGTCCTGCGGTGCGATGCCGAACAGGCCGGCGATACGGCCCTGCGCCATGGCAAGACCCTGGCTCGGCGTGTCGATCGACAGCCTGCCGCCATCCCAGGCGGCGACGATCGCATGCGGTTCCATGGCGTTGTGGTACTGGGCCGGCGTCTCGTAGGTGGCTTCGATCCGCGTCTTCGCCGATTCGAGGCCGGCCTCGACATCGCCCTTGTGCTGCACGGCCGGATTGCCGACGCCGACACCACGCGGCACGAAGCTTTCCGCGCTGTCGAGACCGACGCGCGCCGGCAGCGCCTCATAGCGCGGCGAGAGCAGCGCCGCCCCTTCGGTCGCCGCCTCCAGCGTTTCGGCGATCACCACGGCGATGGTCTGGTTCGGGTAGCGGACCTGATCGTTCTGCAACAGGTCGAGCCGGAACATGAAGGGATTGTCCTTGGCATCCGGATCGATGGCGAGCGCCGGCCGGTTGTCGGGCGTCATCACCTCGACCACGCCCTTGTGCGCCTTGGCCGCTTCGATATCCAGCGCGGCGACGCGACCGCGCGCGATGCTGGAGACGGCGAGCACGGCATAGAGCATGCCGGGCGGATGGTTATCGGCCGCGTAGCGCGCGGCTCCGGTGACTTTCAGAAAGCCGTCGCGGCGGGTCAGCGGCTGGCCGATGCTGGAGCCTTGCCGCGCATGGGCGGGTTGCTGGTTGAGGCTGAGTTCAAGCGTCATGGCGCACTCCGGGAATGGAGGAAAAGGGAGAAGCCGGAAGGGCCGGTATCCGCTCGGGCGTCCCCGCCATGGCCGATATCAGCGCCCTGACCACGATGCGGCGGGCAAGCTCGATCTTGAACGCATTGTCGCCGGAGGGGCTGGCATCGGCCAGGGCCGCGTCCGCCGCGCTGGCGAAGGTCGCCTCGTTGGCATCCGCGCCAAGCAGGATGGCTTCCGCCGAGCGCGCCCGCCACGGTTTGGCCGCGACGCCGCCCAGTGCCAGCCTCGCGGCGCGGATCTTGCCGCTGTCGACGACAAGTGCCGCGGCGGCCGAGACGACGGCGAAGGCGTAGGAGGTGCGTTCGCGCACTTTCAGGTAGCGGGCGTTGGCAGCGAAGGAGGCTGCCTCTGCCGGCAGGCGCACCGCCACGATCAGGTCGCCGGGCTCCAGCACATTCTCCCGCTGCGGCGTATCGCCGGGAAGCCGGTGGAATTCCTCCAGCGTCACGTGGCGCCGGCCCTGCTTGCCTTCGATCTCGACCACGGCGTCGAGCGCCACCAGCGGCACGCAGAAGTCCGACGGATGGGTGGCGATGCAGGCATCGCTCCAGCCGAGCACGGCGTGCAGGCGGTTCTCGCCTCCAATCGCGTCGCAGCCGGTGCCGGGCTCGCGCCTGTTGCAGGCGCTGGCGGTGTCGTAAAAATAGCTGCAGCGCGTGCGCTGCAGGAGATTGCCGCCGACGGTGGCGGCGTTGCGAAGCTGCGCGGAGGCGCCCGACAGCAGCGCCTCGGCCACCGCCGGATAGGCCTTGGCGAATGCCGTGTCGTGGGCGAGATCGGCGTTGCGGACCAGCGCGCCGATGCGCAGGCTGCCATCGTCCAGCCGTTCGATGCGGTTGAGCTCCGGGAGCCGCGAGATGTCAACGATGCGCTCGGGGCTGGTGATGCCGCCCTTCATCAGGTCGAGCAGATTGGTGCCGCCGGCGAGATAGGCCGAACCCGGCTGCGCGGCCGCCGCGATGGCGTCCGGGATCGTGGCGGGCCTGACGTAATAGAAGTCCCTCATGCCGCGGTCCTCCGGTCGGCTTTGGCAAGTTGCTCCTGAGCTTCCAGGACGGCTTCGACGATGCCGCCATAGGCAGCACAGCGGCATATGTTGCCGCTCAGCCCCTCGCGGATGCGTTCGGGGTCGTCGCCGGCCTGTCCTTCGGCGATCAGGCCGAGCGTGCTCATGATTTGGCCCGGTGTGCAGAAACCGCACTGGAAACCGTCATGGGCGATGAAGGCGGCCTGCACCGGATGCAGGTCCTCGCCACGGGCGACGCCCTCAATGGTCAAGACGTTGGCGCCGTCATGGCTGACCGCCAGCGCCAGGCAGGAGTTGATGCGATTGCCGTCGACCAGCACCGTGCAGGCGCCGCACTGGCCGCGATCGCAGCCCTTCTTGGTGCCGGTGAGGTCAAGCCGCTCGCGGAGGAGGTCGAGCAGGGTTACGCGCGGATCGACTTCCAGTTCGTGTCGGTGTCCGTTGATGGTAAGCGTGATGGGAAGACTGGTCATGGGCGTCTGGCTCCAGTTTGCTTGACGCGGATCGGGAGTGAACTGGTGCCTTGCCGGAGAAGGGCAAGGTAACCTTTTGGTCAGGTGTTGGCGGAAGTGACAGCGGATCTCCCGGAAGATGGGCGGGCAGGGGAGATGTCAGCTTGCAGGTTCGAAAGGCGTGACATAAGCGTTCCCCTTCTTATATGATGAAAGCACTCCACTAAAGCGGAGGCGCCTCCGTTTATTACGTGGGGGCTGGCCCGGCCGGGTTCAAGCCCCCATATTTCGACCGTGGAGAAAAAATTGGCCGTTGAGCCGTCCGTCATCGCCGAAACGAACACCGCCGCGGAAACCAAGCCGCTGCGCGCGGACGCGCAACGCAACCGCGACCGGCTGGTCGAGGTGGCCGCATCGGTCTTCGCCGAACGCGGCATCGATGCCTCGCTGGAAGACATTGCGCGCCGCGCCGGTGTCGGCATCGGCACGCTCTACCGGCATTTTCCGACCCGCGAGCATCTGGTCGAGGTGGTCTACCGCCGCGAGGTGGAGGCGCTGTGCGCGGCGGCCGGCGAGCTTGCGGCGAAGCATCCGTCCGATGTCGCGCTGGAAGAGTGGATGCGGCGCTTCGTCGACTACATCGCCACCAAGCGCGGCCTGGCAACCAGCCTGCGCATCCTGCTCACCACCAATTCGACGCTGTTTTCCGACACGTCGGGCAGGGTCTCCCAGGCCTTGCGGCAATTGGTCGAGGCAGCGGTGGCCGACGGCACGATCCGGGGCGATGTCGATGCCTCCGACGTGCTGCATGCACTGTCCGGCATCTACTCCGCACCCGATACGCCGGAGTGGCGCGACCGCTCGCGCCGGCTGGTCAAGCTGTTGATGGACGGCTTGCGGTTCGGGGCAAACAGCGCGCGTTGAGGGCCTGGATACCGGCCGCGTGACAACCATGCCTGTCCACGATCTTTGAGGGGGGATCCGATGTATGTAGGCCGTTCCTACAAGCTGATCGACTTCGCGCTCTGGTCGCGGCGCAGCGTCATCTACATGGTGGTGGTGAGCGGACTGGCGGTCGCGGCCTATCGTCTTCCGGGCCTTGCTGGGTTCTCGGTGCCGTGGTCGGTGGTGCTGGTGCTCGGCACCACCGTGTCGCTCGTTGCCGGCTTCAAGAATTCGCAGGTGTTCACCCGCAGCGGTGAGGCGCTGCAGGCGTTCACGCAAATCACCGCCAGCAGCCGGGTGTGGTCGAATTTCTGCCGGGACTTCCTCGATGCGCCGACGGCCAGGCAACTGATCTACCGCCATATCGCCTGGGTGACGGCACTGCGCTTTTCGCTGCGGCGGCCGATGCCCTGGGAATCCATGGGGAAGGCCGCCAATATCGAATACCGGCGGCGCTACCGCATCCAGGAGGATACCGGCTCGCTCGCCGGCGACTTGCAGCCGTTGCTGGCCGAACAGGCGGGCAAGGTGCTGGAATCGCCGCAGCCGGCGATCGCCCTGCTCGAAATGCAATCGGTCCAGGTCAATGCACTGCTCAAGGACGCCAAGATCCCCCCGCAGATCTATGGCGAACTGACGAAGCTGATCCGCGATTTCCACGATCAGCAGGCGCGCTGCGACCGCATCAAGAACAATCCCTATCCGCGCCAGTACGCCATCGTCAGTTCCATGTTCGTCATGATCTTCTGCACGCTGTTGCCGTTCGGCGTCGTTCCGGTCTTTGCCGACATGGGCAAACTTGGCGGCGTGCTCGGCACGATCGGCATCTGGCTGACGATCCCGTTCAGCACGCTGCTGGGCTGGGCCTACATGTCTCTCGACCAGGTCGGCGAGAGCAGCGCCAACCCGTTCGAGGGCAACGCCAACGACGTTCCGATCTCGCAGATATGCCGCGACATCGAGATCGAGTTGCGCGCCGGTCTCGGCGAGACTGACCTCCCCAAGCCCTTGCTGCCGGTCAACGATATAGCGACCTGAAGTGCCGGACCTGGCGCGGCTACGCTTTCGCTTCGACCAGGATCACCAGCGATTCCGGCACCACGCCATCGTGCACCATCGCGTCGGCGGCTTTCTGGCTCTTCATCATTTCCGCCAGCGCATCCATGTCAGGAACGTCCATCATCAAAGCCACCCGTTTCGGGTTCTGGGGATCGACGAAGGTGCGGATGTTGGTGATCCCCAGCGAGCCGAAAAGCTCCTTGCGCTTGGGTGAACTGAGCCAGTGCTTGCTGTCTTTCGTGATGTCGTGATGGCCGATTACGGTTGGCATGGCATCCTCCCCAGGGTGACGCCGGCGGTCGAAATCGCCCGCCTGATGCTGCGATCCACCTGTACAAGGCACTGAGCGCCGTTTCCTGCAGGCTGTCAATTAGCTGTTGCTGATGGAATGGCTCAAAGCTCCAGGCAAATCTTGCCGAAGTGCTTTCGCGCTCCATAATGCGTGAAGGCGGCGGCGATGTCGCGCAGCGGAAAGCGGCGGTCGATGACGGGCTTCAGCCTGTTGACCTCTATCGCGCGGATCATGTCCTCCTGGTCCGCCCGGCTGCCGATCGAAATGCCGCTGATGCGGATCTGGTTCGAAAACACGGCCGGGATCGAGACTTCAGCGGCAAAACCGGTCAGGACGCCGATCAGGGCGATGTGGCCGCCTGTCCGGCAAGCGACCAGGGATTGCGCCAGCGTGGCGGGGCCGCCGACCTCGATCACGTGATCGACCCCGCGCCCGTCGGTCAACTCCCGGGCCTTGCGGCCCCAATCCGGAACGGCCTTGTAGTTGATGGTGGCGTCGGCACGGAGGCTTGCGAGCCGCTCCAGCTTTTCCTCGTCTGACGAGGTAGCGATGACCCGGGCGCCGGCGGCCTTGGCGAATTGCAGCGCGAACAGCGACACACTGCCGGTGCCGAGCACCAGCACCGTGTCGCCGGGCTTCACCTTGCCGCACACCACCAGGCCTCGCCAGGCGGTGACGCCGGTGCAGGTGAGCGCCGCCGCCTCCAAATGGCTATGGCCCGCCGGAGCTTTCGTGAAGGCATGCGCCGGCATGCACACATATTCGCTGGCGAAGCCGTCGAAGCTTTCTCCCGGAATGTCGCGCCTGGTGGCGGGCGTCATGTCTCCGTCCAGCCACCAGGGATAGAAAACGCTGACCACGCTGTCGCCCGGCCGTAGCGCATCGACATCGCCGCCGACGGCGATCACTTCACCGGCGCCGTCGGACAGCGGTACGCGGCCGTCGGCGAGCGGTGTCTTGCCCTGCATCGCGAAATCGTCGCGCATGTTCAACGAGCAGGCGCGGATCCTGACCAGCACGTCACCCGGCCCCGGCCGCGGCGGATCTTCCTCGACCAGTTCGAGCCTGTCCAGGCCACCCGGCGCTCTCAGCCTGACCAGCTTCATTGTCTTCTCCGATGTGTGGATGTCTTGATATGGCGACAGCGAACCGGCGCTATCGGATCTGGCGGCCGGAAATCACCCGCAGCCAGGGTGCGAGGTGGAAGGCGCTCATCAGCAGGTACATGGCCGGCATCCCGGTTAAAGACGGGCCGGTCAGCGACGAGCCGCCCATGCACAGCATGGCCGCGTCGCCACCTTGAAGACACGAGAGCAGGGCCATCAGAGCGAAGGTCGGTGCCGCCGCGAGACACAGCCAGTCGGCGACGCCAAGGGGGGCGGTATTTTCGGGGGTCGCGCCGCCGGTGCCGGAATGGATGTCGGTCATGGTCCTTTTCCCTAATGATCACGCCAGTGACGAGGCCTGCGCCTGGGTTCCTCGCCCCCAAGGTGGGGCAGGAGGAACCCAAGCGGGATGGCGTCGATCCATCGTCCTATTGTTCGCCCTTGTCGCGGAAGGCGGCTTCGCCGGCGGCGGCCACTTCGGCCCACTTCTTGTCGGCACCGGCTTCGTAATTGTCGTGCCAGTTCCACCAGCTGTAGAGCGGGGTCTGGGGATAGCCTTCGGGCGAGTCCTCCCAGACCTCCTGGCGGCCGAGCGGGGTGGCGTCGAGATAGCTCCAGACCGTGCCCATCGCCTCGTCGCCGCGGCTGCTGATGAAATAGGTGCGGAAGACGCGGTCGCCGTCATGGATGAAGACGTTGTGGCCATGCCATTCGTCGACCCCGAAGTCTTTGTCGAAGCTGTCGGTGATGGTGTACCAGGGCATTTCCCAGCCCATCCGCGTCTTCAGCCGCGCAATGTCGGCCTGCGGGGCGCGCGAGGCGTAGGCGAGCGTGGTGTTGCGGGCGTTGAGATGGGCGAGGTGGCCGACCTGGTCGGCGCCGAGCGAGCAACCGCGGCAGGCGTGATCGGGCCAACCATAGACACCCGGCTCGAAGAAGGCGCGGTAGACGATCAGCTGGCGGCGGCCTTCGAACAGGTCGAGCAGGCTTGCCTTGCCGTTGGGGCCCTCGAACACGTAGGCCTTGTCCACTTCCAACCACGGCATGCGCCGGCGTTCGGCGGCGAGCGCGTCCTTGGCGCGCAGCGTCGCCTTCTCCTTCACCAGCATCTTTTCGTGCGCGGCGTCCCATTCCTGCCTCGAAACGATCGGCGGGGTCTTCATCGTCATGTGCTTGGTCATTGGTCTTCTCCTTTGCCAGTCATGGGGCCGTCGCGGCCTGTGGTCGCCCGGGGATCCTGAGCCAGGGTGGGGCGGTGAGGGACGGGTGTTGCATCGTCTGGTCCGGCGCAGCAGGGGTGACGCCGGGCAGGCCCGGTGGCGTCGTTCGATGCGTCGAGAGCAAGGTCGGTTGAGACAGTCATTGCGTTCTCCTTGGTGCGCCGCCCGTTGCCGATGCGGCTTGCTGCTTGGCTGCGGTGACTTAAGTTAGGGCGGTGCTTTTCGAGGTGGGAGTTACAAGTGTGACGGGATTTGAATGGACTCGCTGATCACGGCGGCCGCACTGGCGCTGGCGTCTGGCGATCCGCTCGGCGCGCTCGACCGCGTCGCGCTGCGTGAGGACGCACCGGCGCTGGCGCTGCGCGGCATTGCCATGGCGCAGCTCGGCGACTTCGACCGCGCCAAGCTGCTGTTGCGGCGCGCGGCCCGCGCGTTCAGCCCGAAAGAGGCCGTCGCGCGCGCCAGATGCGTCGTCGCCGAGGCCGAGATCGCGCTGGTCTCGCGCGATCTGGGCTGGCCGGCCAAGGCGCTCGACGCGGCGCGGACCGCGCTGGAAAAGCATGGCGACCGGCTGAACGCGGCGCATGCCGGCCAACTCAAGGTTCGGCGCCTGTTGCTGATCGGCCGCCTCGACGAGGCCGAACATGTGCTGGCGGAGCTCGACCCGACGCCGTTGCCGCCGGCCGCGAGGGCGGCGCACGAGCTCGCCGTCGCCGGCATCGCCATGCGGCGCCTCAGGATCCGTCCGGCGCGCGCGGCGCTGGAATGGGCAAGCAACGCCGCCCGCCAGGCCGGTATTCCGGGGC
This sequence comes from Mesorhizobium sp. 113-3-9, assembly GCF_016756515.1. Lineage (NCBI taxonomy): Bacteria > Pseudomonadati > Pseudomonadota > Alphaproteobacteria > Hyphomicrobiales > Phyllobacteriaceae > Mesorhizobium > Mesorhizobium sp. 113-3-9. The sequence continues at coordinate 3,439,360 of NZ_AP023246.1, forward strand.
TCATGGCGGAGGTCGCCAGCGCATCGCTGGCGCTCGAAACACCGGCGGCGCGGCTGATCACGCAAGGTGCGGAGCGGCCGCTGCTGCTCGAAGAGGTCGAGGCGCTGCAGGCATCGCCGGCGCTGATCATCGACGCTATTCGCTATGTCGTGCGCGCCGGCGACAGCACCGTATCGCTGGCGAGCCGGCCGGTGCTGTTCGCGCTGGCGCGTACGCTTGGCCAGGCTTGGCCCGGGGATGTATCACGCGAGGATCTCGTGGCGCGGGCCTTCGGCGGCAAGCACGCCGATGAATCGCACCGCGCGCGCCTGCGCGTCGAGATCGGCCGGCTGCGCGCCGAGCTTGCCGCGCTGACGGATATCAGCGCCACAAAGCGCGGCTTCACGCTGGCGCCGCGCGAGGGGCGCGCGGTGATGGTGCTGGCGCGGCCGATCGAGGAACGGCACGCGGCGGTGCTGGCCTTGCTCGCCGACGGCGAAGCCTGGTCGAGCTCGGCCCTGGCGCTGGCGCTCGGCACTGGCCAGCGCAGCGTACAGCGGGCGCTCGAGCCGCTCGCCGAGGCCGGCAAGGTGCAGTCCTTCGGCCATGGCCGGGCGCGCCGCTGGATGACGCCGCCAGTGGCCGGATTCACGACCACCTTGTTACTCCCGGCGCCGCTGCCGAACGGCTAAGCTGTGTTGATATTCAGGTGAGGCCGGCCTGCAAATGGCGGCCTGCCCCGGATTTCGACACCTTGGATGACGACCATGAGGATCAAGACATGAAGCATTCAGCGGCCGAAATCCTGCGCGAATACGGACCCTTTCCGGGGGTGGAGCGTGTGCATGGGGTGAGTTTCGACGGCGAGAACGTCTGGTTCGCCTCGGGCGACAGGCTGAACGCCTTCGATCCGCAAAGCGGGCAGGCGCTGCGTTCGATCGATGTCGCCGCGCATGCCGGCACCGCCTATGACGGCCGGCATTTCTTCCAGCTCGCCAATGATCGCATCCAGAAGATCGATCCCGATACCGGCAAGGTGCTCGCCACGATCCCGGCGCCCGGCGGCGGCCGCGATTCCGGGCTGACCTGGGCCGAAGGCACGCTTTGGGTGGGGCAGTACCGGGAACGCAAGATCCACCAGATCGATCCCGAGACCGGACAGATCCTGCGCACGATCGAATCCAACCGCTTCGTCACCGGGGTGACCTGGGTGGACGGAGAGCTGTGGCACGCCACCTGGGAGGGCGACGAAAGCGACCTGCGCCGCGTCGACCCGCAAACGGGCAAGGTTCTGGAGAGGCTCGACATGCCTGACGGCATTGGCGTTTCGGGGCTGGAATCCGATGGCGGCGACCGCCTTTTCTGCGGCAGTACGTCCTCCGGGGTGGTGCGGGCGGTGCGCCGGCCGAAATGAGACGGTTCTCCTGGCAGGGACATCAGGGCTGCCAGGCCTGTGTTTGCGAATTTGTCCACCGGTGACTGGCCGTCGCCGCGGCGCGTGCCTAGATAGGCTGCGTTGGGCGACCGCCCGGACATCTCTTCGCAAAGGAACCGACCATGCCCGAACAGATCACGCTGAACGACGGCGCCACCATTCCCCAGCTTGGCCTTGGTGTCTGGCAGGTCGATCATGACATCACCGCGCGAGTGGTGGGCTGGGCGATCAAGGCCGGCTACCGGCTGATCGATACCGCCGAAGGCTACCAGAACGAGGAGGGCGTCGGCGAGGCGATCCGTGCCGCCGATGTGCCGAGAAGCGAGCTGTTCATCACCTCAAAACTGCGCAACGGCGCGCATCAGCGCGATGCGGCCCTGCGCGCTTTCGACGATACGATGAAGAAGCTCGGCATCGAGCAGCTCGACCTGTTCCTGATCCACTGGCCGGTACCCAGTCAGGACAAATATGTCGAGGCCTGGAAGGCCCTGATCGAGCTGAAGCAGGCCGGCCGCATCAAGTCGATCGGCGTCTCGAATTTCAACAGGGATCACCTGGAGCGCATCATCGGCGAGACCGGCGTGGTCCCGGTGGCCAACCAGATCGAACTGCATCCGCGCTTCCAGCAGCGTGCGCTCAGGGATTTCCATGCCCTGCATAACATCCATACCGAAAGCTGGAGCCCGCTCGGCAGCGGCCGGCTGCTCAGCGACCCGACAATAGCGGGCATTGCCGGGAAGCACGGCAAGTCCGCCGCGCAAACGATCATCCGCTGGCACCTCCAGCAAGGGCTGATCGTCATCCCGAAGTCGATCCACCAGGACCGCATCGCGGCCAATTTCGATGTCTTCGATTTCGAACTGGACGAGCAGGACCTGAAGACGATCGCGGGCATGGATTCGGCCGACGGCCGCGACGGGCCGAATCCGGCTACGGCGGCGTTTTTGTTCTGAAGAGCCTTCAGGGAAGCTGCCGATCTCCCCCCTCGTGGGGGAGATGCCCGGCAGGGCAGAGGGGGGCGCTGTCCCGCCGACCTCTCAGGGCGTGCCAGCTAGCCCCGCCACGATGACGATATGCTGGCAGACATTGTCGATGTCGCGGATGACATCATCATTCCAGAACCGCAGCACGGTCCAGCCATCCTGTTCGAGGCGCTTTGTCCTTGACGCGTCGGCGGCTGCAAGGCCTGCATCGGCATGCTGCGAGCCATCGAGCTCCACGATGAGCTTTTTCTGCGGACAGGCAAAATCGACGATATAGCCGGCTATCGGGAGTTGCCGGCGAAAACCCATGCCCATGAGCCTATGCGCGCGAAGCTCGTTCCAGAGCTTCAGTTCCGCGTCGGTCATGGCCTTGCGCATGGACCGTGCGTTTGCTCGGCTCTTAGGAGGCAATGGAGTATGAGGCATGGCTGCCTTTTAGATTGACGCTTGCGCTCTACGGCGCCCCCCTCTGTCCTGCCGGACATCTCCCCCACGAGGGGGGAGATCGGCGGCTTCACCGTCCGCGCTGGTCAAATCCCCGAGCCATCCAGCTGTTGCGCATCGTCGCCTTCCCAGGGAGCGGGCATCGAGCCGCCCCGACTGAGATTGGCCGAGGGCAGGGGCATCCAGCATTTCAGCTCCGGCTCGGCATATTCGACGACGCGGCCGGGCGAGGAGTCCGACGCCCGCCAGCCTTCCCCGGCGAACTGGTCGCCGCGCGACCAATAGGCGAGGTCGACTTCCGCCGGCCCCTGTTCGGAGGGGCGCACCGTGACCAGGATCCGGCTGCCGTCCATGGGCGCTGTCGACATGTGGCGCCACCGTTCGGGCTCGTCCATCGTATTTCCTCCTGCTTTTGGTGCGAGAGGAAGTGTCGCCTCGCCATCGGGGCCGGTCAACTCAAACTTTGTCGGATTGCACCGTCCACTTTCGTCCTTGGTCTGGCGATGTTGGCCAAGACAAGGAGAGGCATTCATGAGTGACAGGGTCGAGCCGGTGCAGGCAGCGGGCGAAATGAAACTGTATTTCAGCCGCAACCCCAATCCGCGCCTGGCGGTCGCGGTGGCGCGTTACCTCGAGGCGGGGGTGACCTTCGAATTCGCGTCGCCCTTCGCGCCGGGGCAAGCGCAACGATTTCGGCCGCTCAATCCCAACCTTTCCCTCCCCATACTGGCCTGGCCGGGCGGCAGCCTGTGGGAGACCGATGCCATAGCCTGCCGACTGTCGCGCGACATGCGCTCGGATTTCTGGCGCTCCGGCGATGACGAACCGGAGATGATCCGCTGGCTGAGCTGGGGCAAGGAGAATTTCGCCAGGGCCTGCGACATGGTGCATTTCGAGCGTGGCACCAAGCAGCGCTATCATCTGGGCCCGATCGATCATCAGCTGGTCGAGGAGGGGTTGGGTCTGTTCCACAAGATGGCGGCGATCCTTCAGGCCGCACTTGCGGGCCGGCAATGGCTGGTCGGGGATCGGGTCTCCTATGCCGACTTCCGCATGGCAACGTTCCTGCCTTTCAACGATGTCGGGGGGCTGCCGCTTGGTGATTATCCCGTGCTTGCCGAGTGGTATCGCCGGCTTGAAGGCATCGAGGCCTGGCGTGATCCGTTCAACGGGCTCGACGCGCCCGAACTGCCGCCGGTGCCGGGGCAAGGCGCGGAAGCGACAACGTAAAGGTGAAACCGACGGCCGGCGCATACAGAGAGGAACTTGAAGACGCCGGCCGCCATTTGGGGCGTTGGGTGCATCCCGTTGGGGCGCGATGCAGGGTCAGGCTAGGCGGATGGACGGCATCTTCAATAGGAACGCCTGCCCATGGTGAATGAGGGGTTACTATCCACAGGCCGGCCGGGCGATGACCACTCTTCGCCCGGCCTTCACCGTCTCTCGCAACTGTGTGCAACACCCGGCAGTCGGCCATCAGTGCTCGACGGGCAGCGCCTGGGTTGGTAAGCCCCATGCCGCGCAGGAGACCTTATTGAGTCGAGACATGACCGTTGCGATCGAGATGGGACACACCACGGCGGGCGCCCCAGCCAACCTCGATCTCGAGGAACTGCTGGCGACCCGCCTTCTGGTGCAGGGCAATTCCGGCTCCGGCAAGTCGCATCTCTTGCGCCGCCTCCTGGAACAGAGCGCGCCCTGGGTGCAGCAGACCATCATCGATCCCGAGGGCGACTTCGTCTCGCTCGGCGAGCGCTATGGCCATCTGGTGATCGATGCCGAGGAGCATACCGAGCGCGGCCTGCAGGCGGCCGGTGAGCGGGCACGCATCCACCGCGTCTCGACCGTGCTGAACCTCGAAGGGCTCGACGCGGAAAACCAGATGCGGCGCGCCGCCGCCTTTCTCGGCGGGTTGTTCGAGGTCGCTCGCGACCATTGGTACCCGATGCTGGTGGTGGTGGACGAGGCGCAGCTGTTCGCGCCGGCGGTGGCAGGCGAGGTTTCCGACGAGGCGCGCAAGCTTTCGCTTGGCGCCATGACCAATCTGATGTGCCGCGGCCGCAAGCGCGGGCTGGCCGGCATCATCGCCACGCAGCGTCTGGCCAAGCTCGCCAAGAACGTCGCGGCGGAAGCATCTAACTTCCTCATGGGCCGCACCTTCCTCGACATCGACATGGCGCGCGCCGCCGATCTGCTCGGCATGGAGCGGCGCCAGGCGGAAGCCTTTCGCGATCTGGAGCGCGGGCAGTTCATGGCGCTGGGGCCCGCGCTGTCGCGCCGGCCGCTCGGCCTGCGTATCGGGCCGACCGATACCAGCCCGCGCAACGGCACGCCGCGGCTGATGGCGATGCCGGAGGCGACCCTGGAGGATGCCCGCGCGATCATCCTGGCGGCACCGCCGCCCGAGGCGGTACGCGCCCCGCGCCGGGTGGCGTCGCCGGACCTGCTCGACCAACTGATGGCGGCGAAGTCGGCGGCGTTGGAAATCCGCCCCGAACCGGCCGAGCCGCAAATCAGCGCCGAGGACCTGGCCGATCGGCGCGAACGGGTCGACCGCGTGCTGAGCGCCATTCTTGCGCAACCCGACGCGGGTTTCCGCGTCATCGGCGTGCTCTACCAGGAATTCGTGGTGCGCTGCCGCATCGAGGGCCTCGCCTCGGTGGTGCCGGATCTGCCGGAGTTCCGCCGCATGCTGACGCGCGCGCGCGCCGGCCTCGGCTCCGAGACGACGCAGGATGACGCGTGGCGGGACGTTTCCGTCCGCGCCTCGCTGCTGCCCGACGACATGCAGGGCGTGTTCATGATGATCGCGCGTGCGGCGAAGGAGGGCTGGCCGTGCCCGAGCGACGCCGCGATCGCGCGCGCCTATGGCTCACACTCGCTGCGCCGCGCCCGGCGCCTCCTGACCTATATCGAGGAGCAGGGCCTCATCGTCTGCCAGCTCGACGGCACGGGAAAGCGCACCGTGACGCTGGTCGAACTCGCCTGGGCCACGGCGCCCGGCGATCCCAATGCCGAGGAGGCGGAGCAGGGGAGCCTGGCACTGTGAGACGGCCATGACGCTTTCAGCCCACGGTGGATCCCAGACGCAGCATGGCGGCAATGCCGCCCGGGTGCGCATCATGGGGACGCCGAGATCCGGCACGAATCTCGCCAAGCACCTTGTCGAAACCCATCTTGGCGTGCCCGTCGTCTTCGACCAGGGCTTTTGGAAGCATGGGATCTTTCCGGCGCTGATGAGCGGGCGCGACCTCGGATATGGCGGCTTGCCCATCATCGTGATGAGCAAGGACCCCATTACCCAGCTTCTGTCATGGTTCCGTTTCACCAGGAACCGCAGCATTTTCAGGCCGGCCAGACATCTCGGTCCGTTCCTGAACGGGCCTTTGGAAATCAGGCAGGATTTTACGCAACCGAGGCAGATGGAATACAGGTTCCGCACGCCTGCCGACTACTGGAACCAGTTCTATTTCGCCATGGAAGCCCTGCGCCGCACCGGCGCGCCGGTGCATTTCACATGTTATGAGCAGCTCGTTTCCACGCCGGCCCTTTGCCTGAGTTCGATGTCCCGTTTTCTCGATTTGGCCTCGCCTTTCGACGCCGGCGCCTCGGTGACGGTCCCCCGCTACGCGATGGGGGCAAGCAATGACATCGACCGGCCCGCCGATCCGGCCGCCAATCAGGGGCCGTTCGATCCCACGCGCGCGGATCTGGCATCGGCGCTTGCCAGGATCGGATGGCGCAATGCGCGCCGCATCCTGCGCGACATCGACGATGACGTGCTCGATGCGACGGGCCGGGCCGGATTTCGCAAAACCTGCCGGAAAGCGATTGGTCCCGCGGCGATACTGAGGTCGCTGGTGGGTTTCTGGTGAGAGGTGGCGGACGCCGGCAAGCTTGACGTCACCGGCCCGTCAACCCGTAAAGGGCGCCGCAATGCCGGCGTGATGGCTGCCCAATTGCCAGAAGGGCAGGGGGAAACGCCCGTGCTGCTGCTCGGTGAGGCTGAAGCCGGCGGCGCGGATCAGGCCGAGCGGATCGCGGTTGAGATGGCAGCCGCCGGCGAGGCGGCCCCATAGCCCGTTGAGGCGCTGTTGCCAGCGGCGGCACCACTTTCCCTCGGCCTGGCCGTGCTCGATGAAGATCAGCTGGCCCGTGGGCTTCAGGATGCGCCGGATTTCGCCGAGCGCCGCCTCCGGGTCCGGAATGGTGCAGAAGGCATAGGTGACGACGACCGTGTCGGCGAGGCCATCGGCCAATGGCAGGCTTTCGCCGCTCGCCCGCAGGCACTCGACCCGGAATGGCAAGGCACGGCTCCTGGGTCCGGCAAGGCCGAGCATCGTGCCGTCGGGATCGACGCCGATCAGCCACTCCACCTTGGCGGGGTCGTAATAGGGAAGGTTGAGACCGGACCCGAAGCCAACCTCGACGACAATTCCCTTTGCGCGCGGGATCACGCGCCCGCGCATCCGCGCGAAGGCGCCGGCCGAACAGCCGGCGTGGACGAGGTAGGGGGCAACGCAGCGCGCGTACCAAGAGAGACAGGTCTGGCACATGGCTCAGCCTCCGTGCCCGATGTTGGCAGGGGCGGCAGGGGCGGCGCCGCCGGCAAGCGGTTCCGACATGCGATGGCTTGATGTATTGACCGGGGACATTTCTCGCTCCAAGGGAGTCTCCTGATCGGGCCCCATTGGCCCGACGTCGCGGGGGATGGATAGATGGCCGGCGTCCCCTCAACGTCCTCTCTGCATCCTTGCGCGGCCGCGTGCGGATCGATGGAGCTGATACAACTCAGACTGCTGGGGTTTCCGGAGTTCCGGCTCGACGGCCGGCGGGTGGAGCTCGCCTTGCGCAAGGCGGCCGCGCTCGTCATCTTCCTCGCCGAGACCGGTGGGCCGGTGGCGCGCGACGTCGCCGCCACGCTGCTTTGGCCCGAGGCCGACGCGGAAGCCGCCCGCGCCCGCCTGCGACGCACGCTCTACAAGATCCGCGTCGCCTTCGGCGAGGAGGTCATCGTCGCCAACGCGGCATCGCTGAGCCTGCGCCCGGCGCTGTCGGTCGAGGCCGATTCCCGGGCCTTCGACCGTGCCTGCGATGCCGGACTGCTCGACACGGCCGCCGGCCTCTACACCAGCGACTACCTCGCCGGCTTCTCGCTGCCGGATTGCCCCGAATTCGAGGAATGGGTGTTCTTCAGGCGCGAGGCCTTGCGCAGCCGGCTGGTGCAGGCGCTGGAGCGGCTGGTGGAAGCCAAGATCGCCGGCGGCGATGCGCGCGGCGCTGTTCTGCACGCCACGCGGCTTGCCGCGCTCGACCCGCTGAGCGAAAGCGCGCACCGCCACCTCATCCGCGCCCATCTGGCGGCCGGCGACAGGGCGGCGGCCGAGCGCCAGGGCGAGACATGCACGCGGCTGCTGCGCGACGAACTCGGTGTGGCGCCGGACCCGGCCACGCTCGCCCTGCTGCGCGCGCCGACGCCCGACCCCGAACTGGAGATGCCCAGGACCCGCTATGTCGAGGTGGACGGCATCCATGTCGCCTACCAGACCATCGGCAACGGCCCGGCCGACATCGTGCTGGTGCCGGGCTTCATCTCGCATGTCGAGCGGATCTGGGAAGACAGGAGCTGCCGCGCCTGGCTCGGCGCGGTGTCGCGGCTCGGCCGCCTGATCCTGTTCGACCGGCGCGGCATGGGCCTGTCCGACCGCGTCGGCGCCCGCCCGACCGTCGAGGCGACCGCGCGCGACATTCTGGCGGTGATGAACGCGGCCGGCAGCCGCAAGGCGTTGCTGGTCGGCGCCTCGGAGGGCGGGCCGGGCTGCATCCGCTTCGCCGTCGACCACCCCGACCGGCTGACCGGCCTGGTTCTGTGGGGCTCGCTCGCCAAGGGCAGCCACGCGCCCGACTACCCCTTCGCGCTGACATCGGCGCAATACGATCTCTGGCAGCGGCGCCTGCTCGCCGGCTGGGGCGGCCCGGCGGAAATCGAGACCTTCGCGCCGAGTGTCGCCCAGGACCGCCAGGCACGCGCCTGGTGGGCCGGGCTGCTCAGGGCGGCCTCCAGCCCCGGCGCGGTGGCGGGCCTGCTGCAGGCGCTGCGCGATGCCGATGTGCGGCCGCTGCTGCCAAAAGTCTCGGCCAGGACGCTGGTCCTGCACCGCACCGGCGACCACGCCGTGCGCATCGAGGCCGGGCGATACCTGGCGGCGCGGATCGCGGGGGCCCGTTTTGTCGAGGTGGAAGGGGAGGATCACTGGTTCTGGGTGGGGGAGCAGCGGGCGCTGCTGGAGGCGATCGCGGCGATGGCGGGCGGACGGTGAGGGTAGGCCCGTTTCCGCGCGTGACGGCCATATCAGGCATTGGTCGGGGCCGAGCTTGCGAGGCCCGGCTGCCGCGACGTCAATTACACGTCGTCGCGGTCCTCAGTGCCTCCGCACGGGAAGGCTGGGGCAAGGCCGCGATGCGCCGAACGGAAGCATAGAACCTTGGATAGTCGCCGGAGCACAAATCATACAGGCGAAGGAACGCCGGGACCTGCTCGCCATAGACGGACGTCGCGGCGAGCTTTGCGTTGTTGATGGGGCTCTTGAACCAGGCATCGTATCCGCTGTATCCGGCCCAGCGCTTGTCGCGCATCTGCCGGTAGCGTACCCGCAGCCTGTCGATCGTGGCTGTCTTGGCGGCAGCCATCTGTTGCGGGGCGCGGGGACTTCCGTAGACCTGCCGCAACTCTTCACGCGTTTGCGCGATCAGTCCGAGAAAATCCGCGCTGCGCTTGCGGCCGGCTTCGTAGCGGCGCAACCCGGCGCGATCGCCGGTGATCCGGAGCCATTTCCTCACGCCGCTGGTTTCGACGGCGACCGCGAACGCCTCGTTGAACGCGGAGTCGTTGTTCACATAGATTTTCTGATGCGCCAGCTCATGGAAGATGAGGCCCGCAATATAGGCGTCGTCCTGACGCAGCATGGTGCTGAGCAGCGGGTCGCTGAACCAGCCCAGCGTGGAATAGACGGTGACGCCCGAGACGTAAACGTCCAGCCCCTTTCGCTGCAGGTCGCCAGCGCTTTCAGCCGCTGATTTCTGGGAAAAATAACCCCGGTACGGAACGCAGCCGAAGACCGGAAAGCACCATGTTATGGGTGTGAGCGAGAATTGCGGCGCGGCAAAAACGGCAAAGGTCACATTGTCCCGGCCGATGTCGACATAGCTTCGATAGCTGCTGTTGTCGGGCAGCGCCAGCTCATCCGTGGCAAAGCGACGTATGGCGCTCGCCGACGTCAACTTGGCGCGCAATGCCTCCGGCGTCGAGGGATCATGGATGAGCCTTCCGACATTCTTGCGCGCCGCCATGATCCGCACATGGCCCTCGAGCGACTGCGCATAATAGGAAACGCTGGTGCACCCGGCCACGCAGGACGCCATCACCACAGCGGCAAGCAATCGAAAAAAGCGCTTCACAGCTTGCCCTGCTCATCTCCCCATGGAGCGATTGCCCCATTTGCCCTAGTGTCTCAAACAGGCGCATCGATTTTCGTCAAGAGCTGGCTGGGCCGGCGGCCTTGGTTGCGCCAGGGAATGAACCGGACATAGGCGCCACCTATCCCTTGCTTCCGATCGGTCGCCTTGGCCATGCCGTGAAATAGCTGTACGCAGAAATCAGGAACGGAACAGACCATTCGGAAGCCGGGACGGACGCCAAATGGCGCGAATCAAGATTGTCCATACGACCGAGTACACCTACCGCAATCCGGTCGGTCTTCTGCGTCACCGGCTGATGGTGCGGCCCGACGACAGCCACGATTTGAGACTGCATCAAGCCGATGTCAAGATTGAGCCGGAGCCAGCCTGCATCCACTGGAAGCACGACACATTCGACAATTCCATCTGTTTCGTCGAATGGCCTGAAACGCTCAGGACCAAGCGCCTAAGCATCGTCTCGACGCTGGACTTGACGCATCATCCCGAAGGCCCGCCGCTCCCGCAATACAGCCTCGAGACCGCGGCCGAAAAATTCCCGCTCTCCTACGACCAGGGCGAAACCGCTGATCTGGGGCGTCTGGCCGAACTGCAAATGCCGGACACGGACCGCAAGGTCGAGGCCTGGGCGCGACGCGTGGTCGCCGAGGCCGGCAGCACGGACACGTTGAAAGTATTGGAGGCGATGACCCGCGCCATCCAGCAGCAATTCCGCTACGGCGCCCGCCATGAGGAAGGCACGCAGACAGCCGCCCAGACGATCGAGCTCGGCACCGGTACCTGCCGCGACTTCGCTGTCCTGATGATGGAGGCGCTGCGAAGCTTCGGCCTGGCCACCCGCTTCGTCACCGGGTACCTCTACGACGACACCTCCGGCACCACGCGCGGAGGCGGCAGTACGCACGCCTGGTGCGGTGTCTATCTTCCGGGCGCCGGCTGGGTCGAGTACGACCCGACCAACGGGCTGGTCGCGGGCGCCAACCTGATCCGCGTGGGGGTGACCCGCGAAGCCTCGCAGGCCCTTCCAATCTCGGGAGGCTTTGTCGGCAGCGCCGGAGATCCGACCGGCATGCATGTCGACGTATCGGTCTCCGCGGTTCCGATACGCTGAAGCATCTGCCGTCGAAGGCAGTCTTCCCCTGGTGTCGGTGCATAAGCCTTGCTGGCGGGAATCCCGACTCTCGGATAGCCTTCCACTTGAACGAACGCCTTCCATTCCGCCGCCGACCGCCAACGACGAGCCAAGATACCTTCAATCGAGGACATCGCCCGCGCGGGTTGGCTGCCATTGAACAGGGACGCAAGATGAATGCAGAACTCGGGCTTGTCCTTGCCCTGCTGGTCTCCGCGATTGTCATGTTCGCGGTCAACAAGCCAAGGTTGGACGCCGTCGCGCTTATCATGCTGGTGGCGCTGCCTTTTACCGGCGTGCTGTCGATGGGAGAGGCGCTGGCGGGCTTCAGCGATCCGAACATCGTCCTCATCGCGGCTCTTTTTGTCATCGGCGACGGATTGGTGCGCACGGGTGTCGCCCAGCAGCTCGGCGACTGGCTCATTGCAAGAGCGGGATCAAACGAGCTCCGGCTGACCGTGCTCCTCATGCTGGTCGTCTGCTCGCTGGGGGCGACGATGAGTTCGACGGCGGTAACCGCGATTTTCATCCCCGTCGTACTGCGTATTTCGCAAAGCACCGGCATAGGCCCGGGACGGCTGATGATGCCGCTCAGCTTCGCTGCCCTCATCAGCGGCATGATGACCCTGGTGGCCACCGCGCCCAACCTCGTCGTCAACAGCGAGCTCGAGCGGCACGGTGTGCCAGGCTTTGGCTTCTTCAGTTTCACGCCGTTCGGCCTTCCGGTTCTTGGTCTTGCGGTTCTGTACATGATCTTTGCCCGACGCTGGCTGCCTGGCGAAAACGAGCCGAAAGCATCCCAGCAGGCGACGTTCGGGGCGTGGGTGGAGGAATACAGGCTTGCTCACCGAGAGCGGCGGGTGAAGATTTCCGACCGGTCTCCCCTGGTCGGAAAGAACCTGGAGCAGTTGGACCTGCCAAGCACATCGGGCGCCAACATCCTGGCGATCGAGCGCAGCCACAAATTCCGCAAGGAAATTCTCAGGCCTACCGTCAACACGGAATTGCAGGCCGGCGACATTCTCCTGATCGACCTGACGGCTCCCGGCGGTCAATTCGACGAGCTCCAGGCGCGGATGGCCCTGGAAGACCTGCCATTGAGCGGCGGCTATTTCGCGGATCGATCACAAGAGATCGGCATGGCGGAGACCATCGTGCCGCCGACGTCGGAACTCGTCGGCAAGACTGTGGTGGAGGCCGATCTGCGGACGCGGTTCGGGTTGACGGCCGTCGGCCTGAACCGCGGCGACGGCCCGCACACGGACAATCTCCTGGCCGAGAGGCTTCAGACCGGCGATACGTTGCTGGTGATCGGATCCTGGAAGGAAATCGAGCGGTATCGGACCGATACGAAAGATCTTGTCGTCATCAAATTGCCCGTCGAGATCGAGGAACGGCTTCCAGTCCCCGGAAAGTCATTGCACGCGGTGATCTGCCTGCTTTTCGTCATCGGCCTGATGGTCAGCGGCATCGTGCCGAATGTGCAGGCGGCCCTCATCGGCTGCCTTCTCATGGGCGTGCTCGGCTGCGTCGACTTCGCGAGCGCCTATCGATCGATCGACTGGAAAACGATCATCCTGATCGTCGGCATGTTGCCGTTTTCCGTCGCCCTGGAGCGAACCGGCGGCGTCGACCTGGCGGCGGAAGGCCTGAAGACGCTCACCGCCGGGGCCGGAAACAGCATTGTCCTTGCCATGCTGTTCGCCATCACGGCCGCCCTGGGCATGTTCATCTCGAACACGGCGACCGCGGTGCTGATGGCTCCGGTCGCCCTTGCCGTGGCCCACGAACTGGGTGTGTCCCCCTATCCATTCGCCATGACCGTCGCGCTGGCGGCCTCGACAGCCTTCATGACGCCGGTTTCCTCGCCCGTGAACACGCTGGTGGTCGCGCCGGGACGCTACTCCTTCGGGGATTTCGTCCGCATTGGTGTTCCCTTCTCCTTCATCGTCCTGATCGTGAGCGTGATCCTGGTCCCGTTGCTGCTGCCTTTTTGAGGTGGAGCGGGTGGGATTTGGAAGCGGGTTCGTTCTGCGGGCCATTGCGGCCAGTCAACTCAGTCACGCCCTACCTTTCCTCCACGATCCGCAAATAGGCCGCCGTCACGAACAGCACGATCCGACCGAACAATATCCGCCGTGCCCCCTCCGGCATCTGCAAAATCGTCAGCAGCGTCGTCAGCAGGGTCAGGATGAACGCGCCGAGATGGTGCCGGTGTAGCCGCCGAAGATGGAGGTGCCGCCGAAGACGGCGGCGGCGACCGAGGGCAGTACCAGCGGCTCGGAGAGTGAGAGCTTTCTCACTGCACGATATTTTTCGCGGGCGGTTCAGCCACAAGCGGCATGCCAGTTCCACTGACGATGTAGCCCGGATCATCGGAGTACGAGAAGACTTTTGTAATGACACCTGATTTCAGTGCTTCAGCGCTTTGGACATTGTAGAGGCCGTAAGGGGTGGCCAGCCCCATCATAGCGAACACATCGTGGCTGCTGACGCCCATGTCTTCCAGGTAGGAGGAAAGCACCTGTTTCAACTCAGGATCGGATTGCGTCGAAATGGCATCGAGGTCTCTTCTCCCAGTCTGCTCGGATCCTCTGTAGCCATTGACCGTTATTTGGTGGAGGCCTATGCGGGCGTTGGCAGCTGCGGCGCGGACCTTGCCACCCATGAAGGCTAACGGGCAAGCCGAGAAGCAGTAGGCGCCTCCTGAATGGACTTCGCCTTGCGACCAACCGTTCTCGACGATTTGTTCTGGACAGCGCGGCACAAGCGTCGGGCAGCCGTTCAACTTCGTTCTTCCTACTGCGGTCTCCAGGCCGGCGGTCCGGATCATGCGTCCAACCGCAAGCGCGGCTCTCACATCCCCGCCTGGAGACTGAAACACTACAGGTAGTTTCTTGCCCTTAAGGCGTTTCAGAAACTTCTTGAACCGCCTGTCGGTGTCGCCTGTTATGGCGCCTTCGGCTGATATCCATTGGACGCAGGTTTGGGTGCAGTCGCCGTTGCGAACCAGAGTGAAATTCATCGGCCACTCGTCGGGCGATTGCTGTTTCTCGGCGGCCGACGCCATCGCAACCAAGGATATAAGAGATGCGGCAATGCTTACGCAAAAGGCCGACAGCAAGGCAATGCGAACCATGATGGCGGCTCAGTTGACCTTCATGGTCATGGTGACTGTGGACTGCCCGTGATTGACTTGGCTTTTGCCGTTGGCGACGAAAACAAAGGTGTCGGTGCCCTTGAAGCCGTTTTCTGCCTGATAGGCGATGGTCGAACGGTTGGGGAGGGTGACCACACCATGCTTAGGGCGGGAAACGATTTTAAGACTGAGGGTACCGCTGGCGTGCATCGGAAATACGCATTTTTGCCCGCCGTGGACCATGGCGCTGCCATTGGCGTCCACGCCGAGCCAGAAACGCAATTGCCATGGACATTCGAGCGCATGGGCGGGCGCTGCAAGGCCCAGGGCGAGAAGGCTCGCGAGGGCAAGGGCTGAAAGTCTGGTGGGAACCATGGAATGGCACTTTCTTGCTAAAGAAGGGCGGATGCAGCAGCTTTTCGAAATCGCCAGTCTAAATATGGTGGCAGCGTCCGACGAAACTCCTCGGGCTGCGGAATTGTCTTGGCCGTCAAAAAATAGCGCCGGCTTTTTCTCGGAGTTTTCGACATACTAATCAGCCCCCGCTTCTAAATGTGGATTTCTGCATATTGGCGCTATGTCGTGCAATAGATTTATTCAGTATTTGAAATTGGGGTCGTGAATTGGATGCGCTTGACGCTATCTTGTGGGCCTTGTTTGTTGTCTCCACACGCCGCCATCTTGACTCTTCTCGTATTACCGCTCCTCCACAATCCGCAAATAAACCGCCGTCACGAACAGCACGATCAGTCCGAACAAGATCCGCCGTGCCCCCTCCGGCATCTGCAGCGTCGTCAGCACGGTCAGGATCAGGGCGCCGATGAGGGTGCCGGTGTAGCCGCCGCGGCCGCCAAAGATGGAGGTGCCGCCGATGACGGCGGCGGCCACCGAGGGCAGCATCAGGAAGCAAGCCGCAGGGTGGGACCTGAATAAGTGTGTCGTAGGCCGAGGCGTTGCGCCCACGCCATTCAAGGTCCGCTTAGCGCCTCATTTAAATTGCTGGAGTCGGATTTTGGACGAAGATGATTGTCGCAGACAACCCGGATTTACCTATCCCGTCGCTTTTGGCGCGGCAAAATAAGCTACCACCAGCGTCAGTACGGTCAGAATCCCGGCAACGACGCTGGCCGCTGTAATGCCACCAGCGTAGAGGGCGGCTGTGCCTGCCCAGCCCACCGACGAAAACCCTTCGGCGAATGTAGCGATCCGCGAGGAGGTCTGGCGACGATGAAACTGGGCACGCCGCGCCTGCGCGCGGAACCAAAGCTGGATCATCGTCGCCGAGATCGCGGCCAGTGCCGAGCCGGCTGCCAGAACCAGCGCGTGTCGCGTCGAAACCAGTGCGAAAGCCAGGACGAATGGGGCGATGACGACTATGATTGCGCGCAAAACCGCCTCGACCTTTGCGCGTATGATGCTTGTCGCGGTCACCGGCGCGGTTGCCACCAGATCGGGTGCATCCTCACCGGAAATGGCAAGCCAGGCCAGGCCGCCGGCCAACTGCCCGGATGCCATCACCAGCACGGGGATGATCAGAACCAGAGCGTCCGTGCCGTGGCCATAACTCTTCCACAGCAATATAGCGGGTGGCAGCATATAAAGCAGCTGCATCAGGCTTTGCGATATGAGCCAAGGATCGCGAAGCAACAATGTCCATTCCTTTGAACGCAAGGCGTGTCCCGGCGACGTCAGACGAAACGACGCCGCCTTGCCTTGGCGGATCAAACCGCTTTCGCCAATGTTGGCGGTGAGCGCCGTGTAGCGCACGAAACGCCATGAGAAAACTGCAATGGCGGCGGCGGCCAAAGCCACCGCACAGCCAAGCACCCAGGCCAGCCTCACGCCGTCGCCAAGCGCGGCCCTCGCCGGCCACCACACCAGGCTGTCCTCGGGCGGCGAAAGCGCGATTACCCACTCGTCCCGCAAGACCGCCAGTTGCGAGAGCGTGTCGGTCGTGAAGATAGCGATGACCTGCAGAGATATGACGAACAGCGCGCCGACGATTGCGGCCACAAACTGGGCGGCAAATCGCGTGCGCCGTGGGCCGACGACGTTGAATAAAAACGCCGTCAGCGTGATGGCCAAAGTAGCTGCAACGCACCCCGTCGCGAACACCACGCCATAGGCGGCCAGCCATTGAGCCCCCAGGCGCCAAGCCAGCACGTTGATGAAAGGCGATGCGATCACCATCGCCATCGTGGCGATCGAAATCGCGATCATCGTCAGGCGCACGACAAAGACCCGCCGTAGCGCCACCGGGGATGAATGCAGCAATTCCAGATCGGCGCGGGCATACAGCACGCGGGTCGCCGCCTCCATCGCCTGCGAGGTCATCAGGAAGAAATAGAGCAGAACACCGCTGGTCAGGAGTAGATAGTTGGCGCGCGAAACGGGAAAATCGGCGGCGGTGAAACGTCCAACCACAAACAGCGCAAAGGCATGCGCGAGCAGCACGCCGACTATCAAGAGTATGCCTAACTTGCGCGAACGCCCCTTCTTGCCCGCAGTGAAGAGATAAAACCAGTCGCGCCACGAGAGGCGCAATTCATGTGCCGCCAGCCAACCGATCGTTGCGGGACCGGCGATCGTTGCGGGATGGGCGCTCATGCCGCTTCGGCCACCAGAGCCAGGAAGGTATCTTCCAGGGTTCCCACCCCATGGCCGACCTGCCGCCGCAGTTGCTCGAAAGTGCCCTCGGCGATCAGCCTACCCTTGGCAATGACTCCGATGCGCTCAGCCATGCGTTCGGCCACTTCCAGAATGTGCGTCGTCATTATGACCGTTGCGCCGGCATCGACGCGTTCGCGCAACACCCGCTTGACCTGACGCGCCGAGCCGGCATCAAGGCCGGTCAGCGGCTCGTCGAGGATGATGATTTCGGGGTCATGGACCAATGCTCCGGCCAACGCCACCTTCTGTCGCATGCCCTTCGAAAAGCCGCCGCAAAGCGTGTGTGCATACGGTGTCAGGTCCAGCAGATCGAACAGCTGCCTTGCCCGTTCCTGTGCCGTGCTTGCCTTGACGCTCCACAGACCGGCGACGAATTCGAGATATTCGAATGGCGTGAGCTTGTCGTAGATCATCGGTTCGTCCGATATCCAGGCAATAATGCGTTTGGCTTCGATGGGGCTTCGGAGCGCGTCGCGACCAGCAATGGTGATCGTTCCGGCATCCGGTTGCAGCAGCCCCGCTACCATGCGCAGCGTCGTTGTCTTTCCGGCGCCATTTGGGCCAAGAAGGCCGTAAAACTCGCCCGCCCTGACGGTCAGGTCGAGGCCAGCCACCGCAGGCTTGTCGAAGCTTTTGTAGAGCCCACGAATTTCGAGCGCGTTCGCAGTCGTCGTCTCAGCGGCCATGGCAATCTCCAATGGATGGAGTTGGTAGCCCGGCAACGGTTTCCCAGGGGTGAAGGCCGCACCTGCGCGTGAGCCACCGTGTCCCATTGGTTAACGAATGGTAATCGGACCCTGTGCACGCCAGGGGCGGTTACAGAGCCAGTGCCGCAGCGACCCGTTCCTGGAAATACTGCACTCCCCGCTCATGCCGCCCCGAAAGCGGGCCGGAGCTATAGGCCCCCGCGGCATAGTTGCGATGCGTATCGGCGCAGATGGTGTAGTCCTCGCGTACCACGGCCAGGGTGCCTTGCACGGATTTCGCCCTGCTCTCGGATGCTTCCGCAGAGGTGTCGGCAAAGAAGAAATGGTAGTGCTGGTCTGTGTGATGCGGTGAGGTCGGGTTGATCCGGCTAACGTTCATGCCGCCGTCGAAAAGCGACAGCGTCCAGTTCGGCCACATCCAAAGCCATTTGCCGCGATAGAACAGACCGTCTTTCGGCGGTGCGGTCATCCGGACATAACCGGGATGGGCGGTGGTCTGGAAAGCTTCGAAGTCGATGGCAGCGTAGAACGAGGGATGCGTGCCAGGGATGTGGTAGCCTTCGACGAAATTGTCGGTGTAGATCTTCCAGTTCGCCGCAAAGCTGACAGTGGCCTGATCGGTGGCGGCATAGGTCTCCAACGGCTCGTCCGCCAGTTCGGCGGGCAGAGAGCCAAGTTGATCCAGAAGACTTTCCTTCGGGTCCAGTGCCGCGAAGAGCAGCCCGCGCCATTCGGACAACTGCACCGTCTCCAGCGGCCAGTCTTCGGCGATGATCGCGGGATCCTTGCCATACCATGGGGCCTGCACCAGCCGTCCGGTGTCGGCAAAGGACCATTTGTGATAGGGACAAACGATCAGCCCACATTTGCCCGCGCCATCGGCCAGAAGTTTCGCCCCCCGGTGGCGGCAGACGTTCTTAAATCCGCGCAAGGTCCCGTCCCGGCCCCGGATGGCGAAGACCGGCGTGCCGGCGATGTCGATCGCAAGGTATTGACCTGATGTCGCGACCGAGGCGACAGGCCCCATGAACTGCCAGGTGCGCGCGAAGATGTCGCGCCGTTCCTGCTGCCAGATATCATCGCGGACATAAAGCGACGGGTCCAGGTTCAGGTATTGCACGGGCGGAGTGTCTGATGGCGTGTGGTCGAGTCGCAAGGTGTCTGGCGTCATAGGCTAACCTCCAGTTGCGGCAATCCTGTCGTAAGCGCGGTGACATCGCAAGGGACCTGGCTCTGCTGCGCACAGCCTGTAAGCCGGCGTGCAATTTTGCTTTGGCGCGGATTTGCTGGAGTTGCGGTTCATTTCCAATTCACCGACCTGGTTGTCGACCGCGATCATCAGGTCGGATGCCTTAACCGCGGCACAGGTTCCAGGCCGACTTCGAGCCCAGTTCGTTGTCCGCCTGATGAACGGCGGGTATCAGAATGGTGCGGTTCGCTCGCGAACGAAGGGATGGGGTCGGTTGCCGGATGGCAGCTATCCGCCGAGCGCGACCGAAACCCGAAAGTCAGCAGCCGGCCTCGCTGCGGCCATTAACTCATCCTCCCTACCGCTCCTCCACAATCCGCAGATACGCCGCCGTCACGAACAGCACGATCAGCCCGAATAATATCCGCCGTGCCCCCTCCGGCATCTGCAGAATCGTCAGCAGCGTCGTCAGCACGGTCAGGATCAGGGCGCCGATGATGGTGCCGGTGTAGCCGCCGCGGCCGCCAAAGATGGAGGTGCCGCCGATGACGGCGGCGGCGACCGAGGGCAGCACCAGGGGTTCGGCGAGCGAGAGCGATGGGGCCTTGATCAGGCCGATATAGAGCAGGCCGGTGATGCCGGCGAGCACGCTCGATGTGATGTAGAGCGCGGTGATGACCTGCCAGTATTGCACGCCCGACAGGCGGGTCGCGCGCTCATTGTCGCCGACGGCGTAGAGCAGGCGGCCGAAGCCGGTGCGGGCCAGCGTGAAGACGATCAGCGCCGCCAGCGGCACGTAGAGCAGCAGCGCGTTGGGGAAGCTGAAACCGATGCCTGCGTCGGTCAGCCACTGGCGCGCCGCCTCCGATGGCACCCATGCGTCCGGCAGGCGGGTGACGCCGGTGCCGAGCCAGGCCAGGAAGTCGGGGATCTTGGCGCCCGACGCGATCACCGTGCGCTGGTAGACCTGCAGGCAGCCGGTGCCGATCAGGCTGGTGCCCAGCGTCATGATCAGCGGGTGGACGCGGAAGACGCCGACGCCGATGCCGTTGACGAGGCCGATCAGCACCGCCGGCATCATCGCCAGCAGGAAGGCGATGGCCGGGTCCTGGTTGACGATTTGCGTCGCCATGATGAAGGCGCTCATCGTCGCCACCGTGCCGACCGACAGGTCGATGCCGCCGGTCAGCATGGTCATGGTCTGGCAGCCGGCCAGGATCGCCAGCGGAATGGCGAACTTGATGGTGTTGGCGATCCAGCGCTCGTTGACGATGCCGGGGCGCAGGATCTGCAGGATCACCACCAGGATAACGAGCAGGATGATCAGCGGCACCAGCGGCCGGTCGGCCATGAAGCGTTTTATCCGGCGGCCGAAGGGGACGGGGGTGATCGCGGTGGTGCTCATGGGGTTTGCCCGATGTTCTGGGAGGGTAGCGCTCTACGCTCTATATTTCTCTCTCCCATCATTGCCGCCCCCGCATGGTGATGAACGCTCCGAACATCACCACGGCGACCATGATCAGGCCCTCGATGATGGCGGTGACGTTGGGGTCGATGGCGAGCAGTGTGAGATCGGTGCGCACCAGGCGCAGCACGAAGACGGCGATGATCGGGCCGAGCAGGCCGCCCTTGCCGCCGCCGAGCGCCACGCCGCCCAGCACCACCGCGGCGACGCTGGCCAGGAGATAGGGGCCGGGGATGGGCGCGCCGATGCCGGTGCTCATGGTCAGCGCCAGCCCGCCGAAGGCGGCGAACAGGCCAGACAACGCATAGGCGATGATGCGGGTGCGCTTGACCGGCACGCCTGAGCGGAACGCGGCCAGCTCGCTGGAGCCGATGGCGTAGATGGAGAGGCCGAGGCGCGAGCGCCGCAGCGGTATCCAGATGATGGCGAGGCAGACGACGAGCACCAGCAGCGCCTTGGGCAGCCAGGCGTCGATGGCGTCGGGCAGGCCGGGGATCGGCACGGTGCCGGAGATCAGCGCCTTCAGCCATTCGGCCGCGGCACCGCCCGGCGCGTCGAGCACCAGAAGGGCCGCGCCCTGCAGCACGAACAGCATGGCGAGCGTCACGACGATGTCGGGCACGCGGGTGACGACGATCAGGAGGCCGTTGAGCGCGCCGAGCACGAAACCCATGGCGAGCACGAAGGGCACGACGAACAGCGCGTATTCTTCCGACGCGCCCGCCATCATCGAGGCGGCGGTGACGCTGGTCAGCGCCATCATGGCGGCGACCGACAGGTCGATGCCGCCGGCGATGACCACCACCGTCTGCGCGGCGACGGCGAAGGCGTAGGGCAGCACGGCCCGCGCCAGCGAGCCGAAATCGCCGCTGCCATAGCCGGGCTGGATAAGCTTGGTGGCGATGAACAGGACGACGAGGAGAGCGAACAGGCCGATGACCCAGCCCTGGCGGCGCAGGAAATGGTTCATGGCGCCGTCCCCGAAGACGGGGGATTCGAAAGCTCAGCGGAAGATTGGGGATCCGCCAGGATGCCGACATCGGCCTTGGCGCCGCGCGGCAGGCCATAGGCGGCGCGCATCAGCGCCGGCTCGTCGGCCTCCTCGACCGGGAAGATGTCGACCAGGCGGCCGCCGAAGATGACAATCACGCGGTCGCAGACGCGCTGCACCTCTTCGAGTTCCGAGGTGTAGAACAGCACCGACTTGCCGTGGCCGGCGAGTTCGCGCAGCAGCTTGTAGATCTCCTGCTTGGTGCCGACATCGATGCCCCGCGTCGGGTCGAAGCACAGGATGGTGCGGGCGTCCGCCGCGATCCAGCGGGCGATGGTCACCTTCTGCTGGTTGCCGCCCGACAGGCGCTGCACCTCGCCTTGCGCGCGGGTGTCGATCTGCAGCCGCTCGATGGCGCTGAGCACCTTCGCGCGCTCGCGGCGCATGGGAATTGGCCCCCAGTTGCGCAGCGCGGCGCTGAAGGGCAGGGCGATGTTTTCACGCACCGAGCGCTGCATGGCGAGCGCCTCGGACCGGTCGCCCGGCACATAGGCGATGCCCGACCGGATGGCGTCGATCGGATGGGAGAATTTCACCTGTTGGCCATCGACCTCGATCGTGCCGCCGGAGGGCCGGATCGAGCCGGCAAGGGCGGAAAACAGTTCGTCCTGGCCCTGGCCTTCCAGCGCCACCACGCCGGCGACCTCGCCGTCCCGGAGTTCGAAGGAGACGTCGTTGAGCTTGGTGCCGACGCGCAGGTTTTTCACGGCGATGCGCGGCCGGGCGGGGGCGGGCGCGGCCTTCTCGGCGGCACCGCGGGCGGCGACATGGGTCTTGACGATGCGGGTGCCGAGCATCAGCTCGACGATCTTTTCCTCGACGCCGGGCACGATGTCGACGACGCCGACGGTCTCGCCGTCGCGCAGCACCGTGGCGCGGTCGCAGAGCGCCGATATCTCGACGAAGCGGTGCGAGATGAAGATCACGGCGCGGCCGGCGTCGCCCTGGCGGCGCACCACTTCCAGCACCTTTTCGGCGAGGTTGGCCGGGAGTGCGGCCGTCATCTCGTCGAGCAGCAGCACATCGGGCTCGACGGCCAGCGCGCGGGCAAGGTCAAGCACGCGCAGCACGGCCAGCGGAATGTCGCGCGCAGTGTCGCGCAAATCGAGGTCGGCTATGCCGAGTTCGCGCACCCAGGCGCGGAACGGCTCGACCGGCGTGCCGGTGAGCCGCAGATTGGACAGAACGTCGAGATCGGGGATCAGCGACGGCTCCTGGTAGACCGGCAGCAGCCCGGCGCGGCGGGCGGCGGCGGGCGAGCGTATGTCGCGCGCCTCGCCCCGGATCAGGATGCGGCCGGCATTGGCCGATATGGCGCCGGTCAGGATCTTCACCAGCGTCGACTTGCCGGCGCCATTGGCGCCCATCAGCGCATGCACCTCGCCCGGCAGCACGGAGAGCGACGCGTTGCGCAGTGCCGCGACCGCGCCGTAATTCTTGGCGACGCCTGACGCGTCGAGGAGGGGGCTGGTGGTCAAATGGTTTGGGTCTCGATTTATGTGGTCTGTTCAATGCACCAGTACGCCAGGCTGTGCGCGGCGTACTGCTGAAAAGCTCCCCCTTCTCCCCTTGTGGGAGAAGGTGTCGCCGAAGGCGACGGATGAGGGGTGTTCCAGCGGAGTGAGGCGTCGGCGTTCCCTGGAACACCCCTCATCCGTCTCGGCGCTAGCGCGCCGATCCACCTTCTCCCACAAGGGGAGAAGGCAGAGGCGTAGCGCTTACTCTCCCGGGCCCTTGCAGGCCACGATCTGGTCCTTCGTATACGTCGTCCAGTCCGGGATCGAGATCGAGACCGGCCATTCGGGGCTGAGCGACGGGTCGGCGGCGGCCTTCAGCTTGGCCTTGCCTTCCTCGGTGGCGTTTTCCCACAGCTGCGGGTCGACCAGCACGGTCTGCTGTGCCGGCTTCTTGCCGTCGAGGATCTGCAGGGCCAGCGTCACGCCAGCGCCGCCGATCGAACCGGGGTTGGTGACGGCAGCACCGACCAGGCCCTTGACCGAGCTCAGCTGGCCGACGAAGCCGGCATTGTCGGCGCCGACCACCGGCACCAATGGCGCCTGCGATTCAACCAGCGCGTCGACGATGACGTTGTCGATGCCCGACGTCCAGACGCCGTTGAACGGCGTGCCGGTGGCGAGGAATGACAGCATCTGCTGCTTGGCCTGGTCCTGCTGCCAGCCGGTGAAGACTTCCTGGGCGACCTTCACGTCGGGGAATTCGGCCAGTGCCTTCTTGAAGCCTTTGTCACGATCGCTGTCGGCGGAAGCGCCGGCGGCGCCGCGCATGTAGAACACCTCGCCCTTGCCGCCCATCTGCTGGAACAGCCACTTGGCGCCGAGATAGGCATACTGCTCCTGGTTGTTGGAGATGATGTAGGCCGACGGTTCGGTGACCGCCTGGTCGACGGCGACGACGACGATGCCGGCCTTGGTGGCTTCTTCCAGGCCCGCCTTGATGCCGGCCGGATCGGCGGGGTTGACGACGATGGCGTCGACCTTGGCGCTGATCAGGTTGCGGATGTCTTCCAACTGGCCGGCGGCGTCGGTGTTGCGGTGGGCGATGTTGAGCTTGGTAACTTCGCCCGAAGCCAGCGCCTGCGCCTTCATGGCGCATACCATCTCCTCGCGCCAGCCATTGCCCTGCACGGTGTTGGAAATGCCGATCGTGTATTTGCCGGCGGCCGACGAGACGCCCACCGAGGCCAGCAAGGCCGCGCCCGCAAGGAGCGGGACCATGGTCAGGATTTTCTTCATTTCAGTACTCCTCCACATTGTTTTTCAGTTTCAGTTCAACCTGTTAAAACACGCCGCTGACAAAGGGAGTCATGCGGCGCGCGCTCATTCATTTGACGAAGGGACGCAGCACGTCGCGGGCGAGCAGGAAACCGCGCTTCACCTGGTCGTCGCTGCCTTCAAATCGCCTGTCCTCGTGTTCGATGATGACGGATCCATCATAACCGGCGCGGTAAAGGCCGGAGAAGAAGCCGCTCCAGTCGACATCGCCCAGCCCCGGCATGCGCGGCACCTGCCAGCCTATGCCAGCCGAAAGGATTCCGCGCTCGTACAAACCATCATGATCAATCATCAGGTCCTTGGCGTGGACATGCAGCATGTAGGGGCCGAACTCCCTGATGAAGCGGGCCTGGTCGATCATCTGCCAGACCAGGTGCGAGGGGTCGAAATTCATGCCGACATCGCCGCCCCAGGTCTCCAGGATGCGGCGCCAGACCTGCGGCGAATAGGCGATGTTGTGCCCGCCCGGCCACTCGTCATGGCTGAAGATCATCGGGCAGTTCTCGAAAGCAAGTTTCACCCCGTGGCCGCGCGCATAAGCGACGATCTCGGGCCAGATCTTCAGCGCGTCCTGCCAGTTGACGTCGACGGTCTTGGACGCATCGCCGCCGCAGAAGGTGTTGACGACCGGCACGCCCATATTGGCGGCCAGCACGATCACCTTCTTCAGATGGCCGATGACCGCCTCGCGGTGCGCGGCGTCCGGGTGCAGCGGGTTGGGATAGTAGCCGAGGCCTGAGACGGCGAGGTTCTTCTGCGCCAGCGAGGCAACGATTTCCTTGGCCTGCGCGGGGGAGGTGCCATCCGCATCGATGTGGCTGGTGCCGGCGTAGCGGCGGGTGGCGCCCGATGTTTTCGGCCAGCAGGCGATTTCCAGCGCCTCGAAGCCGACGGAACTCGCCCAGCCGGCAACCTCGCCAAGCGGCGTCTGCGCGAACGGTGCCGTAAGCACACCAAGTTTCATCATGCCTCCCTAAAGCCAGTGCCTATAATGCCGATTGTTTGGATCGCTTCAACCTCGCGACCTCATCTTGTTCAAGACCGTGCCTGACAGCCGCCATCGGGTCGTCCGAGAGCAGCTCGCCAAGCGCCGCGGTCACGGCCTCGCGGAACATGGCGTTCGCGGCGAGGCCAGGGTCGAAAATCGTGTCGATCGCGAGAATGGCGGAGGCCAGCGCCGGCGCATCGCGCCCGGTCATGTCCGCGATCTCGGCGACCTTGCCGGCATAGGGGTCCGACACCGGCCAGCGTTTGCCGAAGCGGGCCGAGGCCTGGATGAGGTAAGCCATCCAGCCGGCGACCGGCACCGACAGAAGGCCGATGCCCTGGCCCTGCCGCAAGCGGTCGCGGATCGGGTTGAGCAGGCGCTGCACGATCTTCTGCGAGCCGTCGGTGGCGATCTGGTGGTTGCGGTGGCGGATGGCCGTGTTCTTCAGCCGGCCAAGGCTCTGCTCGACGTAAGCCAGCGGCTCCATGCCGGGCACCGGCATCAGCGTCGGTAGCGTTTCCTCGACGAGCATGCGGTGCACGAAGACCGACAGCAGCGGGTCGGCGATGGCGTCGAATGTGTGTTCAAGTCCGGCCAGCACGCCGAGGGTCGCGAGCGTCGTCTGGGCGCCGTTCAACACCCGCATCTTGAGATGCTCGAACGGCGTCACGTCTTCGACGAAGGTCGCGCCGGCCAGATCCCAGCGCGGCATGCGGCCGGCGA
Organism: Mesorhizobium sp. 113-3-9; assembly: GCF_016756515.1. Taxonomy (NCBI): domain Bacteria; kingdom Pseudomonadati; phylum Pseudomonadota; class Alphaproteobacteria; order Hyphomicrobiales; family Phyllobacteriaceae; genus Mesorhizobium; species Mesorhizobium sp. 113-3-9. The sequence goes on from NZ_AP023246.1 coordinate 3,465,533, forward strand.
ATTTCTTCTCGATCACCCATTGCCGGAACGGTTCGCCGACGGCAACGGCGGCATCGCGGTAGCCGAACCATTGTTCGACGCTGTCGAGATCGTCCTGCGTCACCGCCGGTGCGATGCGGTCGACCATGGCCGAAGGGAAGGCGGCATTGGCCGCGATCCAGTCGGCCAGGCCATCGCCGCGCCGTTCGGCAAAAGTCCGCACGACATTTTCGAGGATGACGCCGTTGGTCGGGATGTTGTCGCAGGAGAGCAGCGTCAGCGCCCGGCCATGCGTGGCCCGGCGCAATTCCAGCGCTCGCGTCAATAGGCCGGGCACGCTGCGCGGTGCTTGCGGGTTGGCGAGGTCGTGGACGATGTCAGGGTGGGCGAGGTCGAGCGTGCCGCTGGACGGGATGTGGCAATAGCCTTTTTCCGTCACCGTCATCGTCACCAGTTCGATGTCGGGCGAGGCCAGCACGCCGAGCGCCGGCGCCGCACTTTCCTGGCTGTCGACCACTTCGACGATGCTGCTGATGACGCGTGCCTCGACATGGCTGTTCTCGCGGATCAGCCTCGTATAGAGCCCGCCCTGACGGCCGAGCGTGTCGGCAAGGCGAGGCGGGCGGATGTTGATGCCGACAATGCCCCAGCGGTCGAACTGGAGCGAGAGCAGATCATCCGTGTATTCGGCCTGGTGGCAACGGTGGAAGGCACCGACGCCGAGATGCGCCATGCCGGGAGCCAACGCCGCGCGGTCATAGGACGGTGTCTGGACCGCGGACGGAAGCCGGTCAAGCAAGGCCGGCCCGAGTGTTTCCGGCGATTTGGGAGCAGCATTCACCGGTTCGCCCCGATCACCGACTGCTCCTGATCGATGACGGCACCGGTCATCGGCCCGGCCGCGTCGGAAAGCAGGAAGACGGCAAGGCTGGCGATATCGCCTGGCTCGAGCAGCCTGCCGAAAGGCTGCGCGGCGTTGGCGGCGTCGAGCCAGCCGGGGCCATGGCCGAGCGTTTCGGACTGCATGGTGCGTTCGGCCGGTGTGTCGGTCCAGCCGACATTGATGCCGTTGACGCGGATGCGGTCGAAGCGGTGGGCGTTGGCGGCGTTCTTGGTCAGCGTCGCCAGAGCGCCCTTGGTGGCGGAATAGACGGCAAGCTCGGGCGAGCCGCAATGGGCGTTGATGGACAGGATGTTGACGATGGCGCCGCGCTCGCCGCGCTTCTTCATGTCGGCGATGGCCGCCTGCATCAGGAAGAAGGGCGCGCGCGCGTTGACGGCGAACAGCGAAGCCCAATCGTCGAGGCTGGCATCGAGGAAGGAGGCGCGGTCGGTCAGCCCCGCCGCGTTGACGAGACCGTCGATGCGGCCGAATCGCTCGATGCAGGCCTGCGCCAAAAGGGCAGGAGTTGCCGGGTCTCCGAGGTCGGCGGCGACGAAGATGGTCGGTGTACCGATGGCGGAAAGCTCCGCCGCCACCGCATCGCCACGCGTCTTCTCGCGGCCGGTGACCAGCAGCCCGGCCGCGCCGGAGCGCGCCAGCGTCTCGGCGATGGCGCGGCCGATGCCTTGCGTCGACCCGGTGACCAATATCACCTTGCCGTCGAGCCTGATCTCCATTCCTCCTCCCGGAACAAAGTTTCTATTTTTTAAAATATGGAACGATAATTCCCGATAGTCAATTGTGCCAGCACCACCTCATGTGCCGCGCTTTGCCGCGACGCCTTGGACCAGGGCCATGCCGACCGCCAGCGATGCCGCCAGCGAGCGGAAGCCGGCGAAGTCGGATTCCACCACCTCCAGCCAGCTGTCCGACAGCCGGATCAGCGGACTGAACGTGCTGTCGGTGATGGTGACGATGCGGGCCTTGCGCTCATGCGCCACCGCGACGAGGTCGGGCGTGATCGAATTGTAAGGGCTGAAGGACACCGCCAGCACGGCATCTCGGCCGCCGATGCAGCCGACCTGGTCGAGCGCGGTGGAGCCGACATTGTCGACCAGCACGTTGCGCACGCCCTGCTGGGAGAGCGTCAGCGACAGATAGGTGGTGACCGGGAAGGCGCGCTTGGAGCCGATGACATAGATCAGGTCGGCGGCCGCCAGCACCTCCACCATCTTCTCGAAACTCCCGACGTCGAAGCCCGCCTCGATGCGGCCGAGCGAGGCTTGCGAGGCGCCGACCATGCCATGCAGGAAATGCAGGAGAGCATTGGGTTCGGCCTCGGTCCGCTGCTCGCCGCGCCCGTCCGGCCACGACCCCTTGATGTGCTCCTTGAACAGGCCCTGGAAATCGGAAAAACCGGAATAGCCGAAGATCTGCGCGAAACGCACCAGGGTCGAGGGCTGCACGCCGGCCTGTGCCGCCACCTGGGCGATGGTGCCGAGCGCGACATCGCTCGGATGCTGCCACAGGAAGATCGCCACCTGGCGCAGGCGCTTGGGGAAATGCACCGTGCCGGACGACAGGACCGCGCGCAGTTCCTCATAGGTCTGCGGCTGGATATAGCCCAATGCCGCCAGCGAGCGCCCGCGCTTGCGTGTCGCCGCCTCGTCGCTGAGAGACCGTCCCGATGATTTGCCCGCCCCACTCATGATGGTCAGGCTAGCGCGGCACAATCGTATTACAATATGGAAATTGGAAATTATGTTCGAAAGTGGTAGGGGCTCACTGTCGTCATCCCAGGACGAAGCAGGAGCGAAACTCCGTCGCGGAGCCCCTCGGATCCATGCCATGACGGTTGTCGAAGAATGCGGCGGAAGGAAAAATCCTGCACCGTTGCAACGCTTTGAAGTCGCGGCATGGATCCTGGGGTCTGCGCCGCGTCGCTGCGCTCCTTGCTCCGCCCCAGGATGACAAAGTGATCGGTGGAGGAGGAGAAAACATGGTCTACGCAACATCGGATGGGTCGGCGGGCAAGCGCCTGAGGGTTGGCATGGTCGGCGGCGGCCGCAATGCCTTTATCGGCGCGGTGCACAGGTTGGCGATGCGCCTCGACGACCAGATCGCGCTGGTGGCCGGCGCGCTATCGTCCGACCCGGAGAACGCCGCCGCTTCGGCCGCCGAGATCGGCATCGCGCCGGAACGCAGCTATGCCGACTACCATGCCATGGCCAAGGCCGAAGCCGCGCGGCCTGATGGCATCGAGGCGGTGGTCATCGTCACGCCCAACCATCTGCACGCGCCGATCGCCACCGCCTTCCTCGAGGCCGGCATCGACGTCATCTGCGACAAGCCGCTGTCGACGACACTCGGTGATGCCGAAGCGCTGGTGGCGCTGGCACGAGCAAGAAAACGCCGCTTCGTCGTCACGCTCAACAACACAGGCTACGCCATGGTGCGCCAGGCGCGCGAAATGGTGATGGCGGGCGAGCTCGGCCGGATCGTGTCGGTCCATGGCGCCTATATCCAGGACTGGCTGACCAAGCCGATCGACGCCGAGGGCCAGAAGCAGGCGGAATGGCGCACCGATCCGGCAAGGGCAGGGCAGTCGGCCGTGCTGGCCGATATCGGCGTGCATGCCTTCAACCTGGCGAGCTTCATCTCCGGCCGCGAGGCCGAGGCGGTCTCGGCCGACCTGTTCACCGCCGTGCCCGGGCGCCGGCTCGACGACAACGCGCATGTGCTGGTGCGCTGGACGGAGGGCGCGCGCGGCACGATCCTGGCCAGCCAGACCTCGCCTGGCCACTACAATGATCTCTCCGTGCGCATCTATGGCGACAAAGCCGGGCTCGAATGGTCGGGTGGGCGGCCGGAGGAACTGCGCTTTTCGCCCTATGGCGAGGAAACCCGCACGCTGGTGCGCGGCGGCCACGGATCGACGGCGGAGGCGCGGCGCGTGTCGCGCATGCCGGCGGCGCACCCGGAAGGCTATATCGAGGCCTTCGCCAATTTCTATCGTGACGCCGCGGATATCATTCGGGCGCATCGGTCCGGCAGGGTGGTCGATCCGGCGCGCGCGGCGCAGGTGCCGGATGTGGTCGATGGCGCGAGGGGTGTGAAGTTTGTCGCGGCGGCGGTGGAGTCGAATGCGGCCGGCGGGGCTTGGACGGCGGCGCGGTTTGGGTGAGGCGGGACGGCGAACTGCCGTGGTTTAGCCGCAGAGGCAATTCGTCTACGGCGCTCCCCCCCTCCGTCTCGGCTTCGCCGAGCCACCTCTACCCCCACATGCGTTGGGGGAGAGGAAATGCTAAGCGCCGGTGTCGCGGCCTCGAAAAACTTGGGTTTCATCTCCCCTGGAAAGCTTGGGTTTCCTCTACCCCATGTACATGGGGGAGAGGTGGCTCGGCGAAGCCGAGACGGAGTGGGGGCTGGCGCTACCCTATCTGATTGCCCTGCCAGAGACGTTAAAGCAGCCGCAGCCGCTGGTCGATGAGCTGGAACAACCGCTCGTCATCGACTTCGGTGATGACATGCACCGGCCGGTCATTGCCGTTTTCGACCGCCCGCGTGCGGCCATAGGCGCCGGCCTGGTCGCATTCGACTTCGATCACCGCGTCGACGCCCCTGAACAGGGTCGGGTCGATCAGGAATGCCGTCACGCAGGGGTCGTGCAGGCTGGCGTCGCCGCTGCCATAGTGGCGCATCATGGCGATGGCGGTCTGCATGATCGGGCTGGCGTCGCGCTCGAGCTGGTCGAAGCGCGCCTTGGTCAGCGTCGCGTGGCGGGTCGCGTCGAGGCCGAACATGGTCATGGGAATGCCGGATGACAGCACGACCTGCGCGGCATGCGGGTCGATCCAGATGTTGAACTCGGCGTCGGTCGCGGTGTTGCCGGGGGTGAAGGCAGCGCCGCCCATGAAGACGATGGCCTTGATCTTCTCGGCGATGGACGGCTCCTTGATCAGCGCCAGCGCGATGTTGGTCATCGGGCCGATCGGGCAGAGCGTGATCTCACCCGGTTCGCGCAGGATGGCGTCGATGATGAAATCCACCGCATGCTGGCTCTCGGCCTCGTGCGTGGCGTCTGATACGCCGAGGTCGCCAAGGCCGTCGGTGCCGTGCACCGAGGCGCCGCGCTGCACGCGCGGCAGGATGATCGGCCTGCTGCAGCCGGCATGGACCGGAATGTCCTGGCGGCCGGCCATGGCAGTGATGCGCAGCGCGTTGCGGGTCGTCAGCGGCAGCGATACGTTGCCGATGACCGTCGTGATGCCGACGATCTCGATTTCGTCGGGCGAGGCAAACGCCAGAAGCAGCGCGATGGCGTCGTCGACGCCGGGGTCGCAATCGATGATGATCCTGCTCTTGGCCATGCGTGATAAGTCCATTCTCTTTGCACTGGAAAAAAGGGGCCACCCCGGCGGAGTGGCCCTTGTCTCGAGGGGGGCAGCCCGCCGCTACTTCAGCAGTTCGTTGGTGTAGTATTTCGAGGCTGGCAGGACTTCCGTGATCTGGTCGGTGTCCTTCAGCGCCTGGGCGATCGGCAGCCAGTTCTTGTCTTCCTGCATCATGTAGCCGTTTTCGCCCTTCATCAGGGCGGCGGTCAGCTTCCAGCCGGAGAGGTTGTAGGCGAGGCTGCCGCCCTCCGGATAAGCCTTGGTGAACATTTCAGCGGCCTCCTCGGGGTGCTCGGCGGCCCATTCGGTGGCCTTGATGGTGGCGCGCATCCATTTCTTTGCGATGTCGCCATGTTCGGCGAGATAGGCGGTCGACGCCGTGTAGGTCCAGACCGGCACGTCGGGCGCGCCGGCGGCCGTGCCGACGAGGCTGGTCGGGTCCTTCTTCAAGGTCTCCTGCACCTGCGGCACCAGATAGTTTTCGGTGTTGGTGGCGATGTCGATCTTGCCGGCGAGCAAGAGGTTGGTGTCGGAATCCTGCGCGATTATCAGCTTGACGTCATCCTCGGTCAGCTTGGCGGCCTTGAGCACGAAGGGCATCATCGCCTTGGTCCAGGAGTCGGTGTAGATGGCGATCGACTTGCCCTTCAGATTGTCGAGCGAGAGCGGCTCGCCGGGGCGGCCGAACAGGCCCCAATTGTTGCTCTTGGTGTAGAGGCCGATCGAGGTGATCGGGATGCCCTGGGCAGCGCCGAAGACGACGTCGGTGGTGGCCTCGAAGCCGATCTCGGCCTGGCCGACGGCAAGCAGCCGCGCGGTGGTCTGCGAGTCCGGCGGGAAGATCACATCGACCTTGATCCCCTCGGCTTCATAAAAGCCCTTCTGCTGGGCGACCAGCGTCGGGATCAGCTCGAAATCGGCGCTCGCCCAGTCATAGACGAAGCGGACGGTGGTGAGATCGGCGGCGCTGGTTGGAGCCGCGGCGAAGGCGGTTCCGAGGGCGATGAGGCCGACGGTTGCCGAGATCATCCTGGTGTAAGCACTGTGCATTGCATTCCCCTTTGGTTGTTGTCGACTGTTCAAAACTGATGGCAATTCACGCGGCGGTGCTGGCCCCCGCCGGCTTCCACTGCGCCCAGGCGGGTGCGGTGGAGCGCGAGCGCCAGGGCGTCATCAGCACTTCGAGCCCGAAGACGAGCAGGAACGAGCCGACACCGATGACGGTGAGAAGCAGCATGGCGGCGTAGACGCCGGCGGTGTTCATCTGCGCGTTGGCGGTGAGCAGATAGGTGCCGAGCCCTTGCTTGGACGACGCCGTCCATTCGCCGATCACCGCGCCGGTCACCGCATAAGTGGCGCCGATCTTGAGACCGGAAAACAGCGGGCCGATGCAGGCCGGCAGTTTGACGATGGCGAAGGTGCGCAAGGACCCGCCACCCATCAGGCGGGCGAGGTTGAGCATGTCGCGGTCGACCGAGGCGAGACCGTCAAGCACATTGACGACGACCGGGAAGAACACGATCCACGCGACGATGATCAGCTTGGGCATCAGGCCGAAGCCGAAGATGATGACCAGGGGGGCCGCGATGGCGACGATGGGCACCGCCTGCGAAATGATCAGGGCCGGCATGACCAGACGCTGCACGACACGGATCTGACCCATGGCGAGCGCAAGCACGAAGCCGATGGCGGCGCCGATGACGTAGCCGATGGCGGTTTCGTAGAGCGTCTGGCCGGTCAGCACCGACAGCCTCGGCCAGTTGTCGAAGAGGGTGGAGAAGGCGAGCGCCGGCGGCGGGATGACATAGGCGGGAAGCCCGGAGACCCAGACCAGCAACTGCCAGCCGACCAGGATCAACACCATGGCCACGACCCAGATCAAGAACGGTCCTGCCGCTGCGCCAAATCTTGTGTTCATTGGAGTACTCCGATCCCCTGAGGTCCGTGCGCGATCGGTCCATGCCCGATCGGTCAGTGCCCTGATGGTCAGTGGTAGAGGTGCTGCATGATCTGCCGCTTCAGGCCGACGAAAATGTCGGTCGTCAGCACTTCCAGCGGCCGGGGCCTCGGCAGGTCGACAGTGAGAATTTCGGCGATGCGGCCGGGGCGGGGCGTCATCACCACGATGCGGTCGGCGAGATAGATCGCCTCGTCGACATCATGGGTGACGAACAGGATGGTGCGCTTGAGGTCGCGCCAGAGCTGCAGCAGCCATTGCTGCATGCCGAGCCGCGTCTGCGCGTCGAGCGCACCGAAGGGCTCGTCGAGCAGCATCACCTGGCGGCCGGCGGCGATGGTGCGCATCATGGCGACGCGCTGGCGCATGCCGCCGGACAGTGCGTGCGGATAATGGTTGAGGAAATCGCCGAGACCGTAGCGGCGGGCGAGCTCGGCCGCCTCGGTCCGGTCCCGCGCGGTGGCGCCGCGCGTCAGCGACGCGGCCAGCGTGATGTTGCCCAGCACGGTGCGCCAGGGCAGCATCAGATCCTTCTGCAGCATGTAGCCGACCTGGCCCGGCCGGTTGGAGACATCGTGGCCGTCGAGCACGATCTTTCCCGACGTCGCCTTGAGCAGGCCCGAGACGACGTTGAACAGTGTGCTCTTGCCGCAGCCCGAGGCGCCGAGAATGCAGACGAATTCGCCGTCGGCGATATCGAGGCTGACATCGTTCAGCGCCACGACCGATCCGAAGCGGACGTTGAGGTTCTCGATCCTCAGCTTGGTCGGAACGGACTCTTGGGATCCGGCGGCGCTTTGTGCCTGTAGCGTCTCCGGCATTCAGCAATCCTCGCGAAGCAGGCTGGCTCGGAAACGCATGGATCCTCCCATCCGACGTCACGCAGGCCTGCACCGGGCAAGACGTGCTTATCGCCAGAAAACAACGTTGAACTAACGTAGGTAAACGTTTACCTAGATGGTTTCCGGCTTGTTGTCAAATCGACGACCGGCGCTGTGGATGACGCGACCTGTTTGTCGGGATCGCGATCCGTGCTAGGGCAATTCCGGGAAAAGTGCGCAGCGGTTTTCCGTTCGGAATTGCGTCAAAACAAAGAGATAGAGCGGTCGCCGAAAGGGCGAAACGCTCTAGTCGCGTGGCGATGGCGGCGAACGACAGGCCATTGTTCGCCGGGTTGCGAGGGAATGTGGCAACAACGATCAAGGATATCGCCCGGCTGGCAGGCGTGACGGCGGCAACGGTCTCAAAGGTTCTCAACCGGAAAGACCAGTCGATCGGGGAGCAGACCCGCGAAAAGATCTGGTCGCTGGTCAAGGAGCTCAACTACACGCCGAACTCGATTGCGCGCTCGCTGATCACCCGCAGTTCGCGCGTCATCGGCGTCATCGTGCCCGACATTCTCAACGCCTATTTCACCGAGTTGGTGCGGGCCTGCGACCAGGCCGCGCGTGGGCGCGGCTATTCGACGATCCTGTGCAATTCGGACTCCGATCCTGAAAAGGAAGCGGCGCATCTGACCTTCCTCGCCAGTCACGGCGTCGATGGCATCGTGCTGGCCGCCAGCGATCTCATTCCGGAGGCTGACCTTTTGGAGCGGCTCCGGATTCCGGTGGTTTCGATGGACCGGGAAATTCCGGATCTCGATTGCCTGGCCGCGCGCATCGATACGGATTACGAGCAGGGGGCCTTCCTGTCGGCGCGCCATCTGATCGAGACAGGACATACACGCATCGCCTTTGTCAGCGGCAATCCCTTGGCCTCGAACACCAAGATCAGGCGGGCGGGATTCGAGCGGGCGCATCGCGAGGCCGGGCTGCCGGTCGATCCCGACCTGATCGAATGCGGCGCGTTCAACCATAGGTTCGGACTGGTGGCCACCCGCACGCTGCTCGACCGCACCAGCTTCTCGGCCATGTGCTGCATGAGCGACATGCTGGCGATGGGCGCGACCGTGGCGCTGCGCGAACGGGGCCTCGCCGTTCCCGACGATTGCGCGGTGATGGGCTTCGACAACATCTACATCGCGCCGCTGCTGGTGCGGCCGCTGTCCACCGTCGAACGGCGCATTTCCGAGGCCGGCACCTTGGCGATCGGCGCGCTGCTCGATTTTCTCGACGACCCGACGAATCCGCGCCGGATGGTGCTGATGGAACCGACGGTGATTTTGCGCGAGACGACGTGACGGCACAGGGACAGGGTTGGCGGGCTATCCTGCCCCCAGTTGCTTCGTCAGATCAGCCAGCATCGGGCGCTGCCCGACAAGGATTTTCACCTCGGCCTCGGGCAGGCTGAACCAGCCGGCTCTGTCGACCTCGGGAAACTCCTTTATCGACCCGGATCGCGGCGGCCATTCCATGGTGAAGGTGTTGCTGCTGATCGCTGCGACATCGATCTCGGTTGTGGTCTCGACGGACCAGGCGATGACGATCTTGCCGCCCGGCTGCCTGTATTCGCCGAGGCGCGCGAAAGGGCCGCCGACCTTGATGCCGAGTTCTTCGGCGGTCTCGCGTTGCGCCGCCGCGAGTTCGTCCTCGTCCTCGCCGACGAGCCCCTTCGGGATCGACCAGGCGCCATCGTCCTTCTTCGCCCAGAACGGGCCGCCGGGATGAACCAGAAGCACCCTGACATCGCCACCGCTTCGGCGATAAATCAGCAGGCCTGCACTGCGTTTTGCCATTTTTGTATGTCCGTTTGCGGCGCCGGTTGCGAAGTCGGCGGTCACCTGATTGCGCGTGGATGATGGGCGCCGATCTTGCGCCGGGACATTGCGACGTTATGTCAGGTGCATCCGCATTGCACCCCATTGCGGGGGCCTGCAATCTGACAGCATCGTTTGGGTTGCGTCGAAGTCAGGTGGGACGTCCGAAATGCAACTGGGTCTGATCGGCTACTACAGCGATTTCGTGGTCTATCCGCTGGTGATCGCCGTACTGGGGATCGCCGGGCTGATCGAGGCAGGCGAAGAGAGCGCCCCGGACTGGATCGGCACAATGCTTGTCTGTCTGGGCCTGTGGACGCTGATCGAATACGTCCTGCACCGCTTCGTCCTTCATCACATTCCCTACATCAGGGATCTGCACGATCGTCATCATGTCGAGGAGCGCAGTTCGGTGGGCACGCCGACCTGGCTCAGTCTCGGCGTGCATGCGTTGATCGTACTGCCCGTTTGGATGCTCTCGGATTTCGCGACCGCCAGCGCGGTCGGTTGCGGGCTGATGCTGGGCTATCTCTGGTACATCAGCGTTCATCACATGATCCATCACTGGCATCCCTCTCATCCCAGCTACCTCTATACGCTCAAGCGCCGCCATGCTGTGCACCACCATGTCGACGACACCGCCAATTTCGGTGTGACGTCGATTTTCTGGGACAGGATTTTCGGCACGGCCCGGCTTTGAGACGAGCGGCGCCAAGCTCCTTGACAAGCCATGCTTGCCGGGTGTTGTTTTGCCGCCAACCTCTTGGACGTTGGGGATTGCCGTGAAGAAGACATATCAGAAGCCTGTGCTGGTGAAGCGCGAATTGCTGTCCGTCGTGACCGCGGCGCCTGTTACTTCCGGGCGTTGATCCGGAAGCCTGAGCGCGAGGGCTCTCGCGCTTACAGCTCCTTTTCCGCCAGCTCCCTGAATTCGTCGGGCACGGAGCGCGCCGCTTCGAGCGCTACCGTGCCGTAGCCTACGGCCTGTTTGCCGAAGCGTTCGCGGATCTTGTCGATGGCGCGGTCGGCGCCGAATCGGGCCAGGCCTTTTTGGCTGCCGGGGCGGCGCTTCTCGTCGGCGAGGCCAAGCGGCAGGTCGAGCTGCAGTTCGGCACTTTCCTCGAGATGCGAGACCGAAATCGCCAGCAGCGAGATCGTTTTCTCCTGGCGATGGTCGGCGAGCACGCCGCGCACCAGGTCGCCGGCGATCTCGGCCAGCATGGTGGTCGCGGAGATGGGCTGATCCAGCGTGATCGAGCGCGTGACGGCGCTGAGATCGGCAAAGCGCACGCGCACCGTCACCGTGCGGCCGGGCCGCGCCTTGGCGCGTAGGCGGCTGGCGACCCGGTCGGCCAGGTGCAGCAGCGTGGGCACGATCACCCGCGCCACGGCCGGCTTCAGGCCAAGCGCCGATTGCGCGCCTGCCGAGTGAGCCCGGCGCTTGGTTTCCAGTTTCCTCGGGTCGCGGTTCCACGACAGGGCGGCAAGCTTTTCGCCGGCGGCGGGGCCGAGCAGTCGCGTCAAGGCGCCGCTATGCGTCCTGGCCAACTGGCCGATGGTCTCGACGCCGATCTCGGCCAGCCGCGCCTTTGTCGCCGGGCCGACGCCCCACATCAGCGAGACCGGCAAATCGTGCAGGAAGGCGAGTTCGGTACCGGGATCGACCACCACCAGCCCGTCGGGCTTGGCGACCTGCGAGGCGATCTTGGCCAGATGCTTTGTGCGGGCCACGCCGATCGAGATCGGCAGGCCAAGTTCCGTGCGCACGCGGCGCCGGATCGCCGTGGCGATCTCCGCCGGTCGCCCGAACAGATGCGTGCAGCCGGCGACATCGGCGAAGGCCTCGTCGATGGAAATGCGCTCGACCACCGGCGTGAAATCGTCGAGGACCTTGATCGCCGCGTCGCCCAGCCGCTGGTAGTGGCTGAAATTGCCGCCGACGAAGATCAGCTGCGGGCAAAGCTCGCGCGCCTTGCGCCCCGGCATGCCGCCGCGCACGCCGAAGGCACGCGCTTCATAGGAGGCGGCGAGCACCACACCACCGCCCACCGCGATCGGCTTGCCGCGCAGCGACGGATCGAGCAACTGCTCGACCGAGGCGTAGAACGCGTCGAGATCGGCATGCAGGATGGTGGCTGTGGTTTCCATCCCGCTGCATATCCGAGGTTGCTGATAGACAGGAACAAATAGAGAACAAAAGGAGACAATTGTCAAGCGGAGATCAAGGAATGCATCCAGTGGACAATTGTTTTCGGTGATGCGCCTGCCCGTATCCTGTGACGATAGCGCTCCCCCTCATCTGGCTGCCGCCATCTTCTCCCCCGTAAACGGCATATGCGCTAACTTAGGGGTCTTGTTCCAAGGGCAGGTAGCTTGCCGAGGCCTTGCGGTTTCGTCATCCACGGGCGGAGCAAGGAGCGTAGCGGCTGCGCAGACCCGAGGATCCATGCCGTTACCTCTGCTGTAGAGTGCAGCGGTGCAGAATTCTGAACCCTTGCGGCGCATCGCCGGAACGGCATGGATCCTAGGGTCTGCGCAGCCGCTTCGCTCCTGCTTCGCCCTAGGATGACGAAGGTGAGAAGTCAGCTCCCAAAGGCAATGTCATTGCATCTCAACAACTAAGTTAGCGCATAAGGGGAGAAATGCCCGGCAGGGCAATGAGGGGGGCGCCAACGTTGCAGGAACAGGCGGTAGCGCATCGGCCGAACCTCAAAACCTACCCAATCTGCTCTGCCCGCAGTGTTGCCTTGATCCGTTCCAGCGCAGGCTCGCCGCCGGCCGCCAGTTCGTCGGCAATCCGGGCCAGGTGATCGTCGGCCTTGCGGTGCTTGCTGCCCCACGCGCCGAGCGTGGCCAGCACCGGCAAAAGGTCGATGCCGGCCTCGGTCAGCCGGTAGATCGCCTTCAGCCCATGGCTCGGGTCGTCGCTGCGGGTGAGGATGCCTTCGTCCTGCAGCGTCTGCAGCCGCTCCGCCAGCGTGCGTGAGGAGATGCCTTCATCGGACTGCAGGAACTCGCGAAAATGCTTTTTCCCGGCGAAGACCAGGTCGCGGATGATGAGCAGCGTCCAGCGGTCGCCGAGCAGCTCCAGAGACAGGCTGATCGGACAGCCGGATCTTTCACGCGTCGACATTTCTATGCTTCCATTTTTAAATCACTTTACTATTGACATCATTTTTTGCCTGCGTCAATGGTTCCAAAAGTAAAGCAATTGCCTTTTGATCCCGCGTGGAGACGACGATGAAGAAGCTCATCCTTCAGATGCAGATGTCGGTCGACGGTTTCGTCGGTGCCTATGAGGATCATGGCTGGCAACTCTGGGAGTGGGGCGACGACAGCGCCTGGGACGAGGAGCTGAAGCGGGACTTCAACACCGTCTTCGCCGGCATCGACACAATCCTGCTCAGCCGCAAGATGGCCGAGGAGGGGTATCTGACCCATTGGGGCAATGCGGCGAAGAGGTTTCCGGCCGATCCGTTCTACGCCTTCGCCCAGCGCATCGTGGAGGCCCGAAAGGTGGTGCCGAGCGGCAGGCTGAAAAGCTCGCGCTGGGAGCGCACGACGGTGGTCAGCGGCGACCTGCCGCGCGAAATCGAGGCGCTGAAGGCAGGCGAGGGCGGCGACATGGCCGTCTTCGGTGGTGCCGGCTTTGCGTCGGCGCTGATCGCGGCGGGGCTGGTCGACGAGTTCCAGCTGTTCATCAACCCGGCGGTGCTGGGCGCGGGACGCCGTATCTTCGAGCAGGGCGGTTTCCAGGACCTGCTTCTGCTCGGCTCGAAGGCCTATGCCTGCGGCATGGTGGTCAATCGCTACGCTCCGGTGCGGTGAGGAGAGAAAAATCCGGGTCCGACGTATCTTTTGCACCCGCCCGTCCGTCCTTGGCTTTGGAAGGTCGCGCAGCCCGCGATCCGCAACCCTGGGAGATTATCATGGCGAGCACTGAGAGTGAGGCAAACAGGAACCACTATGCGGCGATCGTCGCCAATGCCGGCACGTTCACCAGCCCACAGGCGATGATCGATTTCAACGACACCAGCTGGACGGCGCTGACCGGCGAACCCGGCGGCGTCGACTTTATAGAGGTCGATGCCGGCGGCGTGCCGGCGCTATGGATCGTGCCGAAGGGCGCCGACGAGCGGCGCGTGCTGTTCTACGCCCATGGCGGCGGCTTCCTCGGCGGTTCGATCTACACGCACCGCAAGCTGGTCGGCCATCTCGCCAAAGCCGTCGGCTGCCGGGCCTTGCTCTATGACTATCCGCTGGCGCACCAGGCCAAGCATCCAGCCCAGCTCGAGGCGGCGATGGCCGCCTGGAACTGGCTCGTCGACCAGGGCTTCGACACCAGGCATGTCGCGCTTGCCGGCGATTCCTGCGGCGCGGTGTTGACCTATGGCCTCCTGCAGCGGCTGCGTTCGCAAGGCCGGCTGTTGCCAGCCGCCACGCTGATCATCTCCGGCTGGTTCGACATGGCGCTGACCGGCGCCAGCTACGAGACCAACCGCGAGAAGGATCCGGCCTTCGCCAGGGAGTCCGTCGACTGGCTGGCGACCAATTTCATCGGCGACGGCGACCGGCTCGATCCGGAGGTCAGCGCGCTCTACGCCGACCTCTCCGGCTTTCCGCCCGTCTTCCTGCAGGCCGGTGCCGACGAGGCGCTGGTCGACGAAAGCCGCATGTTCGCCGAGCGCGCGCGGCAGGCTGGCATCGAGACGCGCCTCGATGTCTTCGACGGCATGCTGCACTCCTTCCAGATGATGGCCGGCCGGGCGCCGGAGGCCGATGACGCGATCGGCCGCTTCGCCGCCTGGGTGCGGCCGAGGCTCGGCCTGCCGGATGCCGTCAGCGAGAAGATCGCCAGCGGCAAGGCGGCATAAGCATGGGCGGGCCGATCGGGTCGCACTTCGTGCTTGTGGATGCACGGCGCCTGCGCGATGGTGCCGTGACGTTAGAGCAGTTCACCGTTTCACGGAAACGGCGAACTGCTCTAACTCTTTGTTTTGACGCAATTCCGAACGGAAAACCGCTACACACTTTTCCTGGAATTGCTCTAAGCGACGTGCCGCGATGAACCAGCAGATCCGCACATCCCGTGAAACGAGGCAAGGCATCGAGCCGCGCCTCGATCCCGAAGGCCTGTTCGACCTGCGCTACAGGGCATTCCTGGAGACGGTCTCGCATTTGCGCGTCCGTCTGCACCGCTACTGCGCGCGCATGACCGGCTCGGCTCTCGACGGCGAGGACATCATGCAGGAGGCTCTGTTCGAGGCCTACCGCAAGATCGTGCTGCTCGACGATGCACAGGCATTGCGGCCATGGCTGTTTCGTATCGCCCATAACAGGTGCATCGACTTCATCCGCAACCGCCGCACGCGGCTCAAGGCCGAAGCCTCCTATGCCAGCGATGAGATCGTGCTGCCTGTCGAGCCCGCCGGCGCGGGCGCCGGTCGCGCCATCGAGCGGCTGGTGGTGCACCTGCCGCCGAAGGAGCGCGCCTGCGTGCTGCTCAAGGATGTCCTCGACCACTCGCTCGAAGAGATCGCCGACCTGGTCGGCTCGACATCGGGCGGCGTCAAGTCGGCGCTCAATCGTGGCCGCGCCAAGCTCGCCGCTCTTCCGGCGCAACCGGTCGCGGCATCCGCGCACGACCCCGAACTGGAGCGGCTGCTCGGCCGCTATGTCGAGCTCTTCAATGCCAGGGACTGGGACGGGGTGCGGGCGCTGACCAGCGCCGATGCCCGGCTGCGGGTTTCGGACTGCTACAATGGCCTGCTCTCCCGCTCGCCCTATTTCGTCGAATACGAGCGCGGCGAGCCCTGGCGCATGCGGCAAGATGCGATCGAAGGGGAGGCCGTGCTGGTCGTCGACAGGCTGCAGGGCCAGGCGTGGCGGCCAGCCTATCTGGTGCGCATCCATGCCGATGGCGGCGTCATCGATCGCATCGCCGACTATTATGCCTGCCCCTGGATCCTGGAGATGGTCTTCACGGACGGGTGACGGGCCTATCCGGCCCGCGTCCTATTTCACCGAGTCGGCGGCAGCCAGAATGACATCGGCCACCTCGCGCGGTTTGGAGAGCATCGGAACGTGGCTGGTCGCAAGCTCGGTCACCTCAGCGCCGATCGCCTTGGCCATCGCGGCTTCAGCCGCCGGCGGTATCATGCCGTCGTGGCTGGCGACGATGTAGAAGCTCGGCTTGGTCTCGTAGGCGGCGGCCGTGAGCTTCTCATCGAAGATACCGGCAAAGGGCGGACCTTGCGTGGCTGCGATCAGGCTGATTTCCTGCGGCGGCAGGTCCTGCGCGAAATGTTTGGCGACGCCTTCAGCGCTTAGCCTGACATAGCCGCCGCTGTCGGCTTCCAGGGCGCTTGCCCAGGGCAGCGGCGGCTGCCCCTTGCCAAGATCGTTCACCGACACGCCCTTTGGCGGTGCGAAGGCGGCGACATAGACCAGCGCCTTGACCTTGTCGTTCACGCCCGCCTGACTGATGACGACACCGCCCCAGGAATGGCCGACCAGGATGACCGGCCCCGGCTGGGCATCGATGACCCGCCTGGTTGCGTCGACATCGGCGGCCAGCGAGCTCAACGGATTCTGCACCGCCACCACATTGAGCCCCCTGGCCTCCAGCAAGGGGATGACCTTGCTCCAGCTCGAGCCGTCGGCAAAGGCACCATGCACCAGCACGACCGTTTTCTTCGGCGCGCCGGCGGCCGAAGCCGGCGCGGCCATCGCCATGAGGACGGCGGTTCCCGACAAGAGAAGATGCGACAACGACATTGAATGGCTCCATTTCTTGCCGTGACGGGCCGCCTTGCGGGCGACAACCCATCGGCTTGGTTTCATGACATCGGTTTCAGCAGGTCCGAAATGATCGCCGGCCGGTTGTTACCTGGCGAGGAAATCGGTGATCAGCTTGACCGTGGCATCCGGGTTTTCTTCCATGATCCAATGGCCGGATGCGGGCACGATGGCGCCCGTCACGTCCGACGCGACGAACCGCAGGATGTCGGCCTGTGACGTGCCCGCCGATTTCTCCGCGCCGGCCGCGAGCACCGGCATGGGCAGCTTGCCGCCGGCGGAAAGCATCGCCTGGTTGTCGACGGCGTCCTGGTCGAATGCCTTGAACTGCTCGAAGGCGTCATGCATGGCATGCGGCCGCGCATAGAGTTTTGCGTAGTGGGCGCGCGTCGCCTCATCGATCTTCTTCGGGTCGGCCGACAGTTCGTTGTAGAAGCGGTCGAGGTAGATGCGCTCGCGGCCCGCCACCAGCCGCTCCATGTCGGGGCCGCGGAAGTTGAAGTGCCATAGCAGCGGGCTTTGCTTGATCTTGTCCCAGTCACCTATGCCCGGCAGTGGTGCGTCGATGACAACCCATTTCGTGATGCGCTTCGGATATTGCGCGGCCAGTGCATAGCCGACCATGTTGCCGATGTCGTGCGTCACCAGGTCGGCCTTGTCGATCTTCAGCGCATCCATCACACCGGCGATGTCGACCGCCTGGTTCTTCTTGGCGTAGCCGCTGTCCGGATGCGCCGAAAGGCCCATGCCGCGCAGGTCCGGCACGATCACCGTGTGATCCTTCATCAGCTTTATCGCCGCCGGTGCCCACATGTCGCCCGTATCGCCGAAGCCGTGCAGCAGAATGAC
Organism: Mesorhizobium sp. 113-3-9; assembly: GCF_016756515.1. Taxonomy (NCBI): domain Bacteria; kingdom Pseudomonadati; phylum Pseudomonadota; class Alphaproteobacteria; order Hyphomicrobiales; family Phyllobacteriaceae; genus Mesorhizobium; species Mesorhizobium sp. 113-3-9. The sequence goes on from NZ_AP023246.1 coordinate 3,483,091, forward strand.
CGCAGGCCCTTGTCCGCCGACGCGCACATGCAGGCTGGTGCCGTTGGTCTCGATCGACTGGGTCTTGAAGCCCGCCGGAAACGGGATCACGCGCGCCGAGGCCGGAGCGGCGAGTGACAGCAGGCCAAGCACGATAACCAAAGGACGAAACATGATGCATTACCCCGAGCTTTTGTGGCCGCCGTATCGCGGTCCTTCCAACTATGGCACCATGCCCTTGATTTCGTTAGGCGTCGGTCGCCTGATTGTGAATTCGGGAACGCCGAACAATGCTAAAGCTTGAAGCCGCCGCCGCGTTTGTCGCCGTCGCGGAATCCGGTTCGATCAGCGAGGCGGCCAGGCGCATGAGCCTGTCCAAGTCCGTCATCAGCGAGCGGCTGTCGGAGCTCGAGCGCAGCCTCGGCACAAAGCTTCTGGACCGCACCACCCGCAAACTCTCGATCACCGAAGCGGGGCGGGGTTTTTACGAACGCGCCAAGCGCATCATGCAAGAGGTGGCCGATGCCAGCGCCGAAATCGCCGAACATCGCGGCGAACTGGCCGGGCCGCTCAGGATATCGGCGCCGACGAGTTTCGGCATCCTCCATCTCGGCCCGGCGCTGTATGGCTTCCTGGCCAGGCACCCGGGGATCGAACTGACGCTTGATCTCGACGATCGTTTCGTCAGCATGGTGGCCGATGGCTACGATGCCATCGTGCGTCACGGGCCGGTCGTCGATGACGGACCTGTCATCGTCAAGAAGCTGGCTTCCAGCGAGCGCTTCCTGGTGGCCTCGCCGGACTATATCAAGCGGTTCGGACGACCCGCGGCCACCGAAGATCTGAAACGCCATAAGGGCATCATCTATTCCATCCGGGGCGCCGCCGACTGGCGGTTCAAGATTTCGCGGCGGCTGGTGACGATCCGCCCACAAACGGCGCTGCGCGTCAACAACGGGATCCTGATGCGCGACGCCGCTCTTGCCGGCCTCGGCCTGGCATTACTCCCCGCCTACTTCATCCAGACCGAGATCGCCGACAAGCGATTGACGGTCGTCGATGTCGGCGCCGAGCCCCAGGGAGCCACCATCTATATCGCCTATCCCGAGGATAGGCGCGGATCCGCCAAACTGCGCGCGCTCACCACATGGCTGCGCGATGCCTTTGGCGATCCGCCCTATTGGGAGGCTTGAGCGGCGCTCACTTGGCGTCGTGAAAAATGATGCCGGCCGTGTGGCGCATGCCCGAGCGCAGCCGGCTGACGCCGTGGCGCAGGTTGACGCGGTAGTTGCCCTTGGTTCCCTGCACCGGCCGGTTGTGGACTGCGAAGGCCACCGCATCGCCCTGGCGCAACGGCACCACTTCGACCCGGCTCTGCATGCGCGGCCGCTGCTCGGTCAGCGCGAACTCGCCGCCGGTGAAATCCCCGCCCGGTTCGGAGAGCAGGATCGCCACCTGCAGAGGGAAGGCGAGGTCGCCATAGAGGTCCTGATGCAGGCAGTTGAAGTCGCCGGGCACATATTGCAGCAGGAGCGGCGTCGGCCGCTCCTGGCCGGCGGCATGGCACTGGTCCAGAAACTCGGCATGCGTGCGGGGATAGCGCAGGGCGATGCCCATGCGCTCGTTCCACCGGTTGGCGACCTCGGCCAGCCTTGGATAGAGTGCGCTGCGCAGGCCGCCGATGAGGTCGGGCAAGGGATAGCGGAAGTAGCGGTATTCGCCCTTGCCGAAACCGTGCCTGGCCATGTGGACATGGCTGCGGAAATGCTGCTCCTGGGGGTAGAGGCCGGCGATTCGCCGGCACTCCTCGGGTGAGAGCAGCTTTTGCATCACCGCGCAGCCGAAGCCGTCGAGTTCGGCGGCAAGGGCCGGCCAGTCGTAGCCGGCGATGCGGGTCTCCGCTGCTTCGACCACGGAAGTGGCAACCTTGGCATGGGCGTTCATATCGCGGCCTCCTTGTCCAGCAGCGCGCGCTTGCGCTCGATGCCCCAGCGGTAGCCCGACGGCGTGCCGTCGGCTCTGACAACACGATGACAGGGAATGCCGAGCGCGATCGCGTTGGCGGCACAGGCGATCGCCACGGCGCGCGCGCCGTTCGGCTGGCCAAGGCGCCGGGCAAGCGCGGTGTAGGTGATGGTGGCGCCGCACGGTATGGTGCGCAGCACTTCCCACACCCGTTGCTGGAACGGCGTGCCGTGGCGCATGTCGAGCGGCAGGTCGAGACCGGCGGCGGGCGTTTCGATGAAGCGCGCTATTGCCGCAAGATCGTCACGCAAGGCGGCCTCGCCCTCGGCCAAGGCTGTGCCGGGGAAGTAGCTGGCGAGATCCTGCTTCAATGCATCGGCGTCGGAGCCGATCAGGATGGCGCAGACGCCGAAGGGGCTGCGGGCGGCCAGGATATGGCCGATCGCGGATTGGCCGGTGGCATAGGTTATGGTGTCGTGCGCCGTCGATGCGGTCACTTGAGTTTGCATGGGGTTCATTGCCTTCACTCCTTTGTCTATGGCCGAACCCTAGCCAGGTGCCTTGCGTTCCTCACTCCGATGCTTGCTTTCAAATTCAAATCTTGGCGTTTGAGTGTGCCTATGCCACACGCGTGACGGACACCTCGCCCAGCACGAACACTTCGCCTGATGACAGGCGCAGCTCGATCTCACCTGTCGCGGTGCTGCTCAATTCGGCCTTGCCGGCATCGACCAGGCCGCCGATGGCGGCCAACACCCGTGACTTCGCGTCGATGGCTGCGCCGTTGGCGATCTGGCTGTTCGCGCCGGTGGTGGAAGACCTGGCCATCGCGCGCATCGCCGATCCTCGTCAGGTCCGCGAAGGCCGGTCGGCGGTCGCCGTCCCGTCCGCCTCGCGGTCGAGAAGCGCGCGCCGGCGCTCGGCACCCCAGGCATAGCCTGAGAGGGCGCCGTCCTTGCGGATCACGCGGTGGCAGGGAATCGCGACCGCATGGGCGTTTGCGGCGCAGGCGCCGGCGACGGCGCGGGTTGCCCTGGGCGAGCCGATGCGTTCGGCGATCTCGGCGTAGGAAACCGTGCTGCCGACCGGGATATCCCGCAAGGCCCGCCAGACGCGCTGCTGGAACGCGGTGCCGCGCACGTCGAGCGGCAGGTCGAGACCGAACCGTGGGGCCTCGACGAAGCCAACGACGCGGGCGACCAGCGCCTCGTAGTCGCGGTCGCCGCCGATCAGCCGCGCCCTGGGGAAACGGTCCTGCAGGTCGCGCACCAGTGCATCCGGATCGTCGCCGAGCAGGATCGAGGCGACGCCCTTGCGGCTCGACGCCACCAGTATGGTGCCGAGCGAGGTCTCGCCGACGGCGAAGCGGATATCCTCGTTGGCGCCGCCGGCGCGGTAGCGCGTCGGCGTCATGCCGAGCATGCCGGTCGATTTTTCGTAGAAGCGGCCGCTCGAATTGAAACCGGCGTCGTAGATCGCGGCCGTCACGCTGGCGCCGTCCTCCAGACCCTGGCGGACCCGGGCGGCGCGGTGCGCGGCGGCATAGTCCTTCGGCGTCAGCCCGGTGGTCGCCTTGAAGACGCGGTGGAAATAGCCGGCGCTGCGGCCGGCGGCATCGGCGAGTTCGGCGAGCGAGGGCTCTTCCTCGCCCTGCTCGATCCTGCGGCAGGCATCGGCGACCATCGCGGCATTGCCGGCCTCGAGCGAGGGGCCATCCGGGGTGCAGCGCCGGCAGGCGCGAAAGCCGGTCGCCTTTGCCTGGGCCAGCGTGTCGTGCAGTTGCACATTGGCAGGGTTGGCCTGCCGCGACGGGCAGGAGGGCCGGCAATAGACGCCGGTCGTCGCCACCGAATACCAGAATTCTCCGTCCGCCGATTTGTCACGCGCGACGATGCGCGCCCAGCGCGGATCGTCACTGACCGGCAGCGGCGTGGATTTCAAGTCTCTTTGGAGCGTGACGAACATGGCAGCATTGAAGCCGCCGAAAGCCGCCGCCGCCACCCGTTTCCTGACAAATGTCAGGATGGCGCAAGCGTATGCGAGGGGCGCGGCTCCCTTACGCCGCGCGTTTGGGCTCCACCGCGAACGGGCTGAGTCCCAGCCAGGTCTGCATCTTCCTGCCGATGGCCTGATCGCCGGTCAGGGAAACCTTGGCGCCGGCCTTCTCGACGGTCAGCAACCCCATCCAGATCGCCGTCATCGTGTGCAGGTCGGTCGAGACGTAGAGATCGACATCGAAGCCCGGATCGTACCAGCAAAGGTCGACCTCGCCGTGCTTTTCGACGATCAGCCACCACGAGCGTTTGGATGCCGGCAGATCCTGATACAGGAATTGTATCACCGTGCGCCCTTCAGGGAGCGGCGATGGGTTCAGATTGCGCCGCATGTCCCACATCAGCAGCGACGGATCGAGGTTCTTGAGCGACAGCCGCGACTCGACCCATTTCTGCCCCCAGAAGCCCATCGCCTCGACGACCGGGCGCAAATCGCGGCCGGCCTCGGTCAGCCGGTAATCGAAGATCCCTTTCTCGCCCTGGACCTCCCTGCGCTCGACGATCCCCGCCAGCTCGAGCTCCTTCAGCCGTTGCGACAGAAGGGTCGGCGACATTTTTGGGACGCCGCGGCGCAGGTCGTTGAAGCGGGTCGAACCGGCCACCAACTCGCGCATCAGCACCATCGTCCAGCGGGTGCACAGCACCTCGGCGGCCATCGATAACGGGCAGAACTGCTTGTATCCGTGCTGGGCCATGATTGGCGTCCTTCCCTCGAACCAAGGCCGAACATTAGTCCTTCATGATTGAGGCGGCGAGTACAGAAACTGTACCGGCCCGGTACAGATCGCGGACTGGTTGGCGAGGGCCCCGCCATGCGAGCCCTTTGGCCGGTGACACGGGATACCCCTGTGCGCCGCAACCAGGAGACGACCATGACTGCTTATCTTATCGCGGACATCAAGATGAAGGACCCGAAATGGGTGCCGGACTATGCCGCCTCGGTGCACGACCTCGTCCACAAGCATGGCGGCAAGTATCTGTCGCGCAGCGGCAATGTGAAGACGCTCGAAGGCAAGCCGCTCGACACCACGCTGATCGCCCTGATGGCTTTCCCGTCGGAGGCGGCGGCGCGCGCCTTCACCAACGATCCGGCCTACGCGCCTTTCGTTTCGGCCCGTCAAGGCGGCAGCGACAGCCGTTTCCAGCTGATCGACGACACCGATCTGGCCGGAACGATCCCATATCTGCCGAAGGGATGACCGGCATTCGCCGCATCGTTTTCGGGATCTCCAAGCAACAACAGCTACGGCGCTTGCCTGTCGCGCCGCCGTATTTCCGGCGGCCGGCCAGCCGTGCTTTTTCAAGAGGAATGGAATGGACATGATATCAGATTTTCGCAACAGGCTTGTCATGGCGGGGGCCATGCTGGCCGTCTGCACCACCTTCGCACAGGCGCATCAGGAAGCGGCTGAAGCCGCGTCCGGCCCCAATCCGCTGGCCGACAAGGTACGGGCCGCCAACAGCCGGTTTCTCGACGTGAAAGCGGCGACGGCCGAGGGCTATGCGCCCATTCCCTGCGCCAGCGGCATCACCGGCGGCGCCATGGGCATCCACTACGTCAACGGCCAGTACCTGAAGGACGACAAGATCGACATCGCCCGTCCCGAGGCCGTCATGTACGAGCCGATGGCCGACGGCACGTTGAAGCTGGTGGCGGTCGAATACATCACCTCGAAGGGGCCGGCGTCGCTGGACGGACAGCTGTTCAACTTCAACAGCGCGCCCAACCGCTATGGCCTTGGTGAATTCTACGAGCTGCATGTCTGGGCCTGGAAGGGCAACCCGACCGGCACTTTCGCCGACATGAACCCGAAAGTGTCTTGCGAACACACGATGGCGCCGAGCCAGTAGCGGGCAAGGCCAGGCGGCGCCAAGGTCGCCTGGCCGAAAGCCAGCTGGAGGTGGTTTGCCGGCCTCAGCCGGGCCCGGTCATTGCGACACCGGTTCGGGCAACGGCAGATCCGTCCCGACGGTATCCCGGCTCGCTTGCGGCAGGACGAAACGTCCCGTCAGATACCAGATCGCGGACACGACAAGGATCGAAAGGTAGCCGTCCACGGCATAGTGCCAGCCGGTGTAGACCGAGCCGAACAGGATGAGTGCTGCAAAAGACCAGCCGGCGACGGCCCAGCGGCGGCCGAAACCGGTGAGGAAGAAAGCGTTGAGCGTGACGAAGGCGACATGCATGCTTGGCATGGCGGATATGCCGCCGCCCAGTTCAGGGCGGCCGCTTGTATAGGCTGTGAGCAGATAGCTGGCATACATATGGACCGGCGCGGCGTAGCTGTTCCGCGCCAGCGCGGTCTGCAAGGCGGCAAATCGGTCGCCGCCATAGAACTGGTCATGAAATATCGGGCCGGTGGAGGACAGCGCCATGGCCAGAACGGTGCCACACAGGATCGTGGTCAGCGCGAGCGCCCACAGATAACGCAAACGCGCTGCCGGGTTGTTCCAGAAGGCGACGAACAGCAAGGTGCCGAACCATTGCAGGTGCCAGCCATATCCGTAGCCGATGAAGATGACAGCCGAAATGCGTTCGGGAACGACGCGGTGCGCCCATGTCCAGGGATCGGCGCCATGGAGTCCAAGATCAAGCTCCGCCAGCATGCGGTCGGCATAGAATGGCACGATCTCCGGGATGGCGATCTTAAAGGTGGTGAAGGCGGTAATGCAGAGAAAGGACAGGAGGATCACCGGTGCCGCGCCTAGCCAGCGCTGCCTGAGCATGTCGAGCATGAACCGCGTCGGGCTATGCCTGGCAAATGTCAGCGCCATCACGCCGAGGCCGGCGGCAAGAAGCGTAGGCAGGAAGAAGACGAATGGCTCTGTGTAGGATTGCGCCAGATGCAGATAGCGGTCCGGCTGCAGGCTAAGCGCGGTAAGGGCATAGGCCAGGCACAGGGCGGTCAGCAGCCAACCGCTCCTGGTCACCGCGATGTCCAGGTCGATAACGGCAAGAGACCGGCGATCGCGGTCCCGCTGCCCGGTGTGCGCATTCATTGAAGGACGTCCCGCCAGCTGCCCAAAGCATTATTGATGGGTATTTTTGCATATTGTGTATTACTATTCAGTTACACTTGGCAAAGGATAAAAATTGAAAATATTAGACGTCTATAATTCTTCTTTTTTCATCAAGGAATCGTTGACGAAGATGTCGTCGTGAAATGCACAAGTATTGACGATTTCGCGGGCCGCTTCCGAACGGCTGCCGGCTTCGACCCAGGGGCCACCGCCTGGAGCAGTTCACCATTTCACGGAAACGGCGAACTGCTCTAACCATTTGTTTTTACGCAATTCCTGTGGGAAAACCGTTTCACATTTTTCCTGGAATTGCCCTAGGCGGCGATGGCCTCGCCGATCAGGCGGCCTTGATCAGGCCGAGCTGGGTCAGCGCCGCGACGCCGTCGTCGAGACCGATCTCCTCGACGATCCTGCCGTCGATCACCTTCAGCACCGTGGTACCGGTGAAGCGCATGGCGCGGCCGGTGGCGGCGGGCAGCGAACCGGCGAGGAAATCGCCGAAGGCCGGCCCGGTATGCGTGCCGCCGCCCTCCCACTGGCCGACGACATAGTCGCCCTCGGCGATGAGATCGGCGGTGGCCCAGAAGTTGAGATCCGGGAAGGCGGCGCGGAAATCGGTCATGAAGGCCTTGATGTCGTCGCGGCCCCGGCGCGGCTCATGCAAGGAATATTTGAGCAGCATGTCGGACGCGGCGATGTCGTCGACGACGCTGAGATCGCAGGTTTCACCCCAGAAATCGGTGAACCATCTGACGACGACGGCCTTGTTGTCTTCCTGTTTGGTCATGGGAGGGTCCTCTTTGTTGTCGTGCATGCCGTTTTCCCCAAGGCGTGGGCGCATTCGGCCGATGGCTGCTGGGCGGCTGCTTCTCTCGAGATCGCCGGGATGGGCGGCCTCGTGCGATCACTAGGACCATTGGCCGGCGACAAAACTCCGCTTCTTGTCGGCCAATCGAAAGACCGGGAGGGCGTCGGTATTTGGGACCTGGACAGGGCCGCCCAGACCAAACTCTGTTCCGCCGGGCCCAGGCCTGCCCACCTGGCCCCGGATGGACTTGAGCGGCGAAAGGGCACTGGAAAAGGAACTGGCGATGACGAAGACCTACGAAGAGCCGAGGCTCGAAAAGCGCGAAAAGCTGTCCAGCGTGACGGCGGCCAGCGGCGTGTCAACGGTCGAGGAAAGTTGACGGGCCGCCCCTTGCGGCAAGCAGCGTGGGCGCCTTGATGGGCCGCTGACCTTCCAGACATGGCATTCCGCCGCTCCGGTAACTGTTTCTTCTCTGGTCTTGCCGCAGATTGCCCGTCGGTGGGGCAAGCGAAACAGACTATGGCGCGTCAGGGCAAGAAAAGTCGCAATGGAGCGTTCTGGGCCAAGGCCCTGGAACGCGCCCATCTTGGCGTCTGGGACTGGGATCTTCGCAGCGGCGACTGCTTCTATTCGGCGACCTGGGCACGAATGCTGGGTTACGGGGAAGATGAACTCGCCAACGCCAGCGACCTGTGGCTGCGACTCACCCATCCCGAAGATCGCGAGCGGGCGCTGGCCAGTGGCGACCGCCACATCGCCGGGCTGACCGATACCATCGAGACCGAACTCAGGCTGAAGCACAAGCAGGGGCACTGGGTGTGGGTGCTCGATCGCGGTGGTATCGTCGAGCGCGGCACGGACGGGCGGCCGGTGCGGCTGATGGGCGTGCAGACCGACATCTCGAAGCAGAAGGCTGCCGAAGCCGCGCTCGAACAGGTCACCATGCGCTTCCGCCTGGCGCTCGCCGCCAGCGGCACCGGCATCTGGCACTACGACATCGCCACCCACAAGAGCTATTGGGACGCCCGCACCAGGGCCATATTCGGTGTCGCCGCCGACGCCGACGAGGTGCCCGCCGACCTCTGGCACAGCTATCTGCACCCCGACGACAAGGAAGCCACCGAGCGCGCGCACCAGCCGGCACCCGGCTCGGACGGCGTCACCGCCTCGCAATACCGCATCATCAAGCGCGACGGCGAGATCCGCCATATCGAATCGCTGGTGCGTTTCGTCGCCGCCGCGGGCGCTGCCGGCCAGGTCCTCGGCACGGTGCGCGACATCACCGAGGACAAGCTGCGCGAGCAGGAGCTTGCCTTCGCCGCGCGTCACGATGCGCTGACCGGCCTCTGGAACCGCGCCGCCTTCGACAGGCTGCTTGCCGACCATATCGCCACGGGCATGCCGCTGGCGGTGTTCTATGTCGATCTCGACTACTTCAAGGCGCTCAACGACTTCGCCGGCCATGCCGCCGGCGATCTCGCGCTGAAGAGCGTGGCGGCGGGCATCGGCCGCTGCCTGCCGCCATCGGCGCATGCGGCGCGGCTGGGCGGCGACGAGTTCGCCCTGCTGGTGCCCCATTGCGACGCCGCACAGGCCGAGCGGCTGGCCGGCGCCATCCTGGCGGCCGTGCGCGGCGCCGATCTCGGCCTCGCCGTGACCTCGCGCCGGCTCGCGGCGAGCATCGGCATCGCGATCGTCGATGACCGAGCCACCACGGTTGCCGACGCGCTGGCCTGCGCCGACGATGCCTGCTACGCGGCCAAGGCCGCCGGGCGCGACCGTTTCGCGGTGTTTTCGGCCGAGGCCGCTTCGGGCGGCCTCAACGCGGCACGGCTCGCCGCCGATACGGTCGACGCCATGGAGGACGGCCGGCTGAAACTGTTCGGCCAGGAGATCCACCGGTTGGGCCGCCCCTGGCAGGAAAGCCGCCATGTCGAGGTGCTGGCGCGGCTTGCCGGGCGCGCCGGCAAGCTGATCCCCCCCAGCGAATTCATACCGGCGGCCGAGCGCTTCGGCATTGCCGCCAGGCTCGATCGCTGGATCATCCGCACCGCGCTCTCGCAGCACGGCGCGGCCATGAAGTCCGGCGCGATCACGCTCGGCTTCAACCTGTCGGCGCAGACGCTGAGCGATCCGGGGCTGTGGGACTTCGTCGACAGCATCATCGAGCAAACCGGAGCGCCGCATTCCGGCATCGGATTCGAGATCACCGAAACCGCCGCCGTCACCAATTTCGACGCCGCCGAGGCATTCGTGCGCAAGGCGCGCGAGCGCCGCTGCAAGGTCAGCCTCGACGATTTCGGCGCGGGCATGAGTTCGTTCGAATATCTCAGGCGGTTTCCGGTCGATGCCATCAAGATCGATGGGTCCTTCATCGAGCACATCGCCGAGAGCCGCTTCGACCGCGAGATCGTCTCGGCCATATCAGGCATTGCCCGCAGCGTCGGCTGCGCCGTCGTGGCCGAGAAGATCGAGCAGGCCGAGACGCTCGGCATCCTGCAGGCAATGGGCGTCGATTTCGGCCAGGGCTTCCTGCTGCACCAGCCCGAACCGCTGGAGCAGATCGTGGCACGTGCGGCCGGGCCGGCAAGCGGAGCCCGCAAGGCATCCTGATGCCTGTCGCTTACATCAGCTGGGGTGCCGCATCGTCACCTGAGGAAAGTCCAGCACTCCGGTCTCGGGCCGCCTGTGCTGGGCTTCCGCCACCGTCTCGATGAGGAGGTCGAGGGCCTCGCATGTCGAGCGGCTTGTCTCGTCATTGCCGCGCAGATAGTGATAGGCGCGTTCGAGATGGATGCGGGCGGCTGAAAAATCGCTGGTCAATGGTCCCTCCATGATCCCGCCCTAATTTATCTTGGCTTGCCCGCCGGAACGCTGGGTAAATATCCACAGGCGTTTTTTATTCAAATGCCGCCGGACCTTGCCGCGCTGTCAGGAGAGACACCGCGCAACTCTTTGCCCTGCCTGCCCGCACGGCTAGACTGAGACTTCTTTTCCCGGGGTGACATTCATGATCGTCCAGGCCTGCATCAACGGCGCGCGTCGGCGCGATTTCCATCCGAAGCTGCCGCTGACCGTCGAGACGATGGCAAGCGATGCCGCGGCCTGCGTCGCCGCCGGCGCCGGCGAACTGCACATCCATCCGCGCGGCGCCGACGGGCGCGAAAGCCTGGCCGCCGTCGATGCGACGGTGCTGGCGGTGCACCGGGCTTGCCCGGGCACGCTTGTCGGCGTGTCGACCGGCGCCTGGATCGAAAACGATGTCGGTCGGACCCGGGCGGCGATCGCCGGCTGGCGCGAGCTGCCCGACTATGCCTCTGTCAATCTGTCGGAGGCCGACGCGCCCGCCGTGATGGAGCTGTTGCGCCAGCGCGGCGTCGGCATCGAGGCCGGGCTTGCCACGACAGGGGATGCCGAGCGCTTCGTGGCGCTTGCCGACCGTAGCCGGGTGCTGCGCATCCTGATCGAGATCGACATACAGGACCTGGCGGCAGCGCTCGACGAGGCTCGAGGCATCGGCGCCGTGCTCGAACGCGCCGAGATGCGGCGGCCGATCCTGCTGCATGGCGTCGACGCCACGGTCTGGCCGTTCGTGAAATTGGCGCGCCAAAGGCGCTGGTCGACGCGGGTCGGGCTGGAAGACGGCAAGACGCTGGCCGACGGAACGGTGGCGAAGGACAATGCCGAAATCGTTGCGGCGGCGGTGGCGATCTTCTCGTCGCGGGGCTGATCTACTGCCTCGTCTCGTCCGGCGCCGCGACCCGCAGCACCAGCGCGGCCAGCGCGATCACCGGCGGGATGACGAAGCACCAGACGTTGACGAAGGCGAAGCCGAGTGCGGCTGCCGCGCAGCCGGCGGCGAACACGGCGACCGCCGCCGCCATGCGCCGCAGGCGGGCAACAAGCGCCGGGCGGGCCTCCGGCGCCAGCCCGCCGATGAGGTCGGCGAGGTCGATCATGATCTGGGTGGTGGTGCCGGTCATCAGCGTCGAGGGCGGGGCTGCCGCCAGATGGACCCGTTGCACCGCGTTCTGGATCGCCATGGCGGCGACCAGCACCATGCCGGTGAGGATCGCGGCCGCGCTGTCGCCGCTGGCGAAGGGGCCAAAGCGGATCGCCAGGGCGGCGCCGATGACAAGCAGCGCCAGTTTGGTTCCCAATAGCGGCCCGAGCGCCGGCCGGCCATGCCGGCGCAGATGTTCGCCGGCTAGCCGGGTCAGGATGACGACGATGCAGAACACCGGCAGCGCCAGGAGCTTTGCCAGCACACCCGAAATGCCGAGCACCAGCGAGGCGCCCAGCGTGACGAAGTTCCCCGTCACATGCGCGGTGAACAGGCCCTGCAGCGCCAGGAAGCCCGCCGTGTCGACATAACCGCCATTGAGGCTCAACAGCAGCGGCAGGGTGGGCTTCATGGCGGCATCTCGCGTCCGGGGATCAGGCAGCGTCTCATATCCCCGCGCGGCAATCCACCTCCGTTAGGGGCGTTGCCGTCACGAGCACGGTACCTTTACTGGACGTCCGACTAGGCGTCCGCCCAGATTGCTACTCCAGAATAATCCGGATCGCCTGATCGACCACCGGATGCAGGCCGCTGGCCTGGAAGGAGAGGCGGTTGCCGGAGCCGACATTGCTGGTCATGGCGATGGTGAGATCCGTTTCCGGGTCATGCAGCATGACGGCGACATAGCCAGGAATGCTGCCCTGGTGGCCGTAGAAGGCGCGGTCGGCATAGGCGCTCTGGAACATGCCGGCGCCGGTTTCGCGCATGCGAGTGCCGGGGAAGCTCGCCGGCACGCGGTGTTCGAACATCTCCGCGAAGAAGAGTGGCGACAGCAGTCGGCCGGAAAACAGGCCGCGCATGAAGCCCACCATGTCGGATGGCGTCGACACCATGTCGCCGCAGCCATAGGCGGCGCCGAAGGGGAAGGAATCGGAGGAATCCTGCAAGGCGTCGGAATAGGGCAGAACGCCATCCATGCGCCACATCTCGCCGCCCGAAGCGATGTCGGTGGGCGCGTTCGGCGCCGGCGGCGGCCGGTGGTAATAGCCGCGCACCATCGATTTTTCCGGAAAGGCTTCGGTCGCCGGCGACCAGGTGTTTTTCAGGCCGAGCGGCTGCAGGATCGCGCTTCTGACATAGGCGCCCAGCGACTGGCCGGTGACGGCCTCGATCACCATGCCGGCCAGCACATAGCCGGTGTTGTTGTAGACGGCCGGACCGCCCGGGGCCTTCTGCTTGTCGGAGGCGAAGGCGATGTCGACCAGTTGCTGCGGCGTCCATCGCCGGCTCGGGTCCATCGGAATGTAATATTCGAATTCCGGCAGCCCGCTGCGGTGGTTGATCAGCTGGCGCACCGAAATATCCCGGGCTCCCGGCAGGTCCGGAAACCAGGCGGAGATCGGCGCGCCGAGATCGAGCTTGCCGGTCTCGGCGAGCTTGACCAGTGCCGCCGCGACGAAGGTCTTGGTGCAACTGCCGATCTTGAACAGCTGGTCTGGGGTGACTGGGGTGCCGTGCTTGCGGTCGGCGAGGCCAGCGGTGAGGGCGGTTGGCGTGGCGCCTGTCGAGTAAGCGAGCGAGGCGCCGACCGCACCGTCGGCGAGGTAGGTGGCGAGGAGGGAGGTCAGATCTTTTGTCATGGTGGTCTCGCTTTCTTTTTCCCTTCTCCCCTTGTGGGAGAAGGTGGATCGGCGGTTAGCGCCGAGACGGATGAGGGGTGTTCCAGCGGAGTGAGACGTTGGCGTTCCCTGGAACACCCCTCATCCGTCGCCTTCGGCGACACCTTCTCCCACAAGGGGAGAAGGGAAGCAGGGCCCGGCCTTATTCCGCTATGTCGACCGCGGCAAAATTCTGCCGGCCGAAGGGGTCGAGCACGTAGTTGAGCACGCTCTTGCGGATCGGGATCGCGACCATGGAATGGGCGATCGGCGCCACCGGCACTTCCGCCTTCAGGATGGCCTGCGCCTTGCCGTAGATCGCGGCGCGTTCCTTCGGGTCGGCGGCGACGCGGCCTTCGTTCAGCAGCTTCTCGAAATCCTTGTCGCACCAGCGCGAGCGGTTGGAGCCGCCCTTCACGCCGTCACAGGACAAGAGATAGCTCAGCATGTTGTCGGGATCGCCATTGTCGCTGCTGCCGCCGAGCAGGAAGGTGTCCTGCTCGCCCGCCGCGGTGCGCTTGAGGTATTCGCCCCATTCGAAGCTGACGATCTCCGACTGGACACCAACCTTGGCCCAGTCGGCCTGGATCATCTCGGCCATGCGCTTGGCGTTGGGATTGTAGGGGCGCGACACCGGCATCGCCCACAGGCTGATCTTCAGCCCGTTTTCGTGGCCGGCTTCCTTCAGCAGCTTCTTGGCGCCATCGGGATCATAGTCGATGCCCGCATCGGTGACGGCACCGAGCTGCGCCGGCGGTACGACGCTGCCGGCCACCGTGCCCGCGCCGGCATAGACGGCCTCGACGATCGCCTTGCGGTCGATGGCCTTGGCCAGCGCGGTGCGCACGCGCACATCGCCCAGCGGCTGGTGTTCGACATTGAAGCCGAGGATACCGATGTTCTGGCCCTTGAGGTCGAGCACCGTGATGTCGGGATCGGTGCGCAGGTCGGCCACCGCGCTTGGCGGCGGCGGGGCGGCGACCTGGCATTCATTGGCCTTGATGCGCTCGACGCGGGTGGTCGGCTCGGGCGTGATGGCGAAGACCAGCGTGTCGATCTTCGGCGCGCCGCGCCAGTAATCCTTGTTGGCGGTATAACGGACCTGGCTGTCGGGCACATAGGCCTCGAGCATGAATGGGCCGGTGCCGACCGGCTGGCTGTCGATCAGCTCCGGCGTGCCGGCCGCCACCATCTTTTCGGTCTGCTCCAGTGACAGGATAGAGAGATAGTCGAGCGCCAGCCCGGCCAGGAAGGTGACGTTGGCAGCGGTCAGCGTGAAGCGCACGGTGTAGTCGTCGACCTTGTCGATCTTGTCGATGAGCGTGCCCATGCCGAGCGCATTGAAGTACTCGTAAGTGCCGCCGCCGAGCTTGTGGTAGGGATTGTTGGCATCGCGCTGGCGGTTGAAGGTGTAGAGCACGTCGTCGGCGTCGAAATCACGCGTCGGGGTGAAATGCTCGTTCGACTGGAACTTCACGCCGTGGCGCAGGTGGAAGGTGTAGGTCTTGCCGTCCGGTGAGACATCCCAGCTTTCGGCCAGCGCCGGCCCGACCTCCGTCGTGCCCGGCTTGAATTCGACCAGCCGGTTGAAGATCGTCTTGGCCGCGGCGTCCATGGTGGAATCGGCGATGCCGATCGCCGGGTTGAAAGTCTCCGGATTGGCTTCCGAACAATAGACCAGCGTCTTGGCGTAGGCCTGCCCGCCGAGCAGGACGGACGAGGCCAGAAGGGTCGAGGCAAGCACTGCGCGCAGAACGGGGGATTTCATCGCAAACGCTCCTGATGACACTTTCGGGGTTGAGGGAAGGGCATGAACTTCATGGCGTTGCCGCCGGGACGAGGAAACGGTCGGGCGCCAGCGCCGCGGCGGTGACGCCGAGCGCGGTGATATCCGCCGGCAGGGGCTCGCCGCGCATCAGCGCCGAGCTCAGCCTGGCCAGCGTCAGCGACACCTGGAAGCCGTAGCCGCCCTGGCCGCCGAGCCAGAAGAAGCCGGGCAGGCGCGGGTCGAAGCCGGCGACCGGCGTGCGGTCGGGCGCGAAGGTGCGCAGGCCCGCCCATGGCGTCGAGGGCCGGCCGATGCGCATCGACGTCGCCTGCTCGATGCGGTCGACAGCGATGGCGACGTCGATGTCTTCGGGCCAGGCGTCACAAGGCGCGGAGTCCGTTTCGTCGGCCAGCGAGCCGATCAGCCTGCCGGCATCGGGCTTGAAGTAGAATTGTTCGTGCAAATCGACCACCAGCGGCCAGCCGGCAATGTCGGTGCCCGCGGGAGGGTCGAAAAGGAAGGCGGTGCGCCGTTTCGGCTGGAAGCCAAGCCCGGAGAGCCCGGCAAGGCCGGCGACGACATCGACCCAGGCGCCGGCGGCATTGACGACGATGTCGGCCCGATGCTCGCCGGCACTGGTGATGATATGGAAACCGTCTCCGGCATGGTCGATCTCGCGGACTTCCTCGCCGGTGCGGATGATGCCGCCGCCGGCCTTCAGCGCCGAGGCGCTTGACCCCAGCATCTTGCCCGTGTCGACATCCACCGCGTCCGGCTCATAGACGCCGCCGCAGGTGGCCTCCGTGGCAATGACCGGAACCAGGGCGTGGAGTTCGGTCGCGGAGAGGCGGCGCACGCTCGGCACCAGCGCCTGCAATTCGCCGGCCAGCCGGTCTATCGCCGCGTCGTCGCCGCGCCAGCCGACATGCAGGGCCCCACGCCGGTGGGCGACGAACCCGCCCTCGACGATGGCCTCCCGGCTGGCCAGCGTCAGCCCGCGCACCAACCGGTTGCCATAGGTCTCGGTGAACAGAGCGGCGGAGCGGCCGCTGGCGTGGTAGCCCAGGTGTGGCTCACGCTCGATGACGATGACTTCTGCCCAGTCCCGCACGGCCGCGGCCAGCGACAGGCCGGCAATGCCACCACCGATGACGACGATTTTTTTGGGAGACTTCGACTGCATCCACCAGTCGTAAAAATGTTTTCGTATCCAGTCAATATTTAGCGTATAAGAAAATTGTTGGCATTGTTGATGGTGGCGAGGAGTTCGACTACCTAGAGCAACGAGCGACGACTACCTAGAGCAACGAGCGACGGATGGCCGCGCCATGGAGCTGACGATGTCGGAGCAACCGAACCTCGGTGATTGTCTGCGTGCGCTGAGAAAGACGCATGGCTGGACCTTGCAGGAGGTCAGCACGCTCACCGGCGTCGCGGTGTCGACGCTGTCCAAGGTCGAGAACGACCAGATGTCGCTGAGCTACGACAAGCTCCTGCAGATCTGCGAGGGGCTCGGCATCCATGTGACGGAGCTGCTCAGCGGCGACCGCAAGCAGCCGGCGTCGCGCACGCGCCGCTCTGTAACCTCGCCGGCCAACACGCTGCGCCAGCTGACCCGCAACTACGACTACCGGTATCTGGCCACCGACCTGGTGCGCAAGCGCATGGTGCCGATCCGCGCCTATGCGCGCGCCCGCACGCCGCAGGAATTCGGCCCGCTGACCCGGCATGCCGGCGAGGAATTCCTGATCGTGCTCAAGGGCGAGATCGAACTCCATACCGACCAGTACGCGCCGGTGCGGCTCAAGGCGGGCGAAAGCGTCTACATAGATTCCACCATGGGCCACGCCTATCTCTCGGTGGGCGAGGGCGACGCCGAGATGCTGTGCGTGTGTTCCGGCGACGAGCCCGACATGGAAGGCACGCTGCTGAGCGTGCTGGAGACTGTGGAGGGGTAGGGGGGCTGCTGCGCACGTTCCAATGCGGAGCCCAACGCCCTTGTTGATCTACACGGGCGCCCTTTCCCCCGCATCCAGCAGCCATTGCCGCACGGCCTGCGTCGGTTCGGGATGGCGCTGTTTTCTCGGCATCACGACATAAAAATCCTGCGTGCCGCGCATCTCGCCATGCACCGGCTGGATCAGCCGGCCGGCGGCGAGGTCGGCGGCGACGAGGAAGCGGCTGGCCAGCGCTATGCCCTGGCCGGCGAGGGCCGCGTCGATGGCGAGCCCGGTCTGGTTGAAGCGCATGCGTTTCAACTCGGTCGTCATCTTCAGGCCGACCGCCTTTTCCATGAATTCCGGCCACAGATTGTGCGCGTCGTGCAGCAGGACGTGGTGCTGGATTTCGGTCGCCGCGATTTCGCTTGTGCCGGCCGGCAGCAGGGCCGGGCTGCAGACGGCGATGATCTGCTGGGGAAACAACAGGTCGACGATCAGGCCGGGGCCGAAGGGGGCGCGGCCTTGCCGCACCGCGATGTCGACGCCGTCGGCCTGGAAGCTCGACAGGCTTTCGCTGGCCAGCACGCGCAGGTCGACCAGCGGATTGTCTGCCATGAAGTCCTGCAACCTGGGGATCAGCCATTTGGTGGCGAAGCTCGGGGTCACGCTGATCGTCAGCCGCGCCGGTTCGGGGCGTAGAAGCAAGGTCGCCTCCGAGATCAGGTCGAAGGCGCGGCGGATGTTGGGCACATAGGCGCGGCCCTCATCGGTCAGCGCCAGGCCGCGTGGCAACCGCTCGAACAGTTTCGTGCCGAGATCGGCCTCCAGGCCGCGAATGTGCTGGGCGACCGCCCCTTGGGTGACGTTCAGCTCCTCGGCGGCGATGCGGAAGTTGAGATGGCGCGCCGAGGCCTCGAAGGCGCGTAGCGCATTCAGCGGCGGCAGGCTCAGGAAGGCTTCGGGCATGCAGGAGTTTTTCTACTGGTTGATTTCAGGCATTCTGGTTCGAACCGAGCGGAAAAACCAGCTATATCAGCGCTCGGATCCCGAAAACACCGTTTTCGGCTCTCGCCAACCCGAAGAGGAAAATCCAATGAGTGTAGAAAAAGTGGCTGTGGTCGTGGCCGGCGGCAGCGGCATGGGGGCGGCGGCGGCCAAGCGGCTGGCGGCGGACGGCTTCAAGGTCGCCATCCTGTCCTCCTCGGGCAAGGGTGAGGCCCTGGCCAAGGAATTGGGCGGGCTCGGCGTCACCGGCTCCAACCAGTCGAATGAGGATCTGCAGCGCCTCGTCGACCTGACGCTGGAGCGTTTTGGCCGCATCGACGTGCTGGTCAACAGCGGCGGTCACGGCCCGCGCGCACCGATCCTGGAGATCACGGACGAGCAATGGCACACCGGCATGGATGTCTATCTGCTCAACGTGATCAGGCCGGTGCGCATCGTGGCGCCGCAAATGGTCAAGCAGAAGGGCGGCGCCATCATCAACATCTCGACCGCCTGGGTCGCCGAGCCGAATGCGATGTTCCCGACCTCGGCCGTGTTCCGGGCCGGTCTTGCCGCCTACACCAAGATCTTCGCCAACACCTACGCCGCCGACAATGTGCGCATGAACAATGTGCTGCCCGGCTGGATCGACAGCCTGCCGGCCACCGAGGAGCGCCGCGACAACGTGCCGATGCAGCGCTACGGCACATCGGAGGAGATCGCCGCGACCATCGCCTTCCTGGCATCGGAGGGTGCGGGCTATATCACCGGCCAGAACATTCGTGTCGATGGGGGTGTCATCCGGGCGCTGTGAGGCGCCGGCCTGGGGCCAGGCGCCGCCAGTCTCGCGGCCCGTGCGCAGTACTTTCAATCATTTCTTGAAACCGACAGCGACAGTTTCATGGTTTGATGGTGCCGGCCAAGAGGGGAGGCATCATTGACCGACTTCATCGGACTGCCGAAAGCCGAAGTGCACATCCATATCGAGGGCTGCTTCGAGGCCGACGATGTGGTCAGGAACTGCGAGGAAGCCGGCATTGCGCTGCGCGCGCCGCGCGACAGGCTGTTCGAAGCCCATGACCTCAAGAGTTTTCTCGAGATGCTCGACTGGTTGTGCGGGACTTTTCGCACGCGCGAGCAGCTCGCGACCACGGCCTACAAGTTCGCGCAGCGCATGGGCCGAAGCGGCGTGCGCTACGCCGACGTCATCGTCAACCCGACGCACTGGCCGCATTGGCACAAAGACATTCGGGGGATGATCGACGCGTTCGATGCGGGTTTCGCGGCCGCCGAACAGGATGGGCACCCGCCGGTCGGGCTTTGCGTCAGCCTGCTTCGCACCCAGTCGGCGGCGGAAGCGATCGAGCTGGTGGAGCTGCTGATCGACATCAGGCACGGCCGTGTCGTTGCCTTGTCGATCGACGGCAACGAAGCGGCTGCCGGCCGCACCGGCCCACGCTTCGCCGAGGCGTTTCGCCGTGCCGGCGCGGCGGGTTTGCGGCGCACGGTTCACGCCGGCGAGTCGAGCGGGCCGGAAGGCGTTCGCGACGCAATCGAGCTGCTCGGTGCCGACCGCATCGACCACGGCGTGCGGGCGATCGAGGATCCGGACCTTGTCGACTTGCTGGCGCAAAGACAGATTCCGCTCGGCATCTGTCCGGTCTCCAACCTGGCGCTCGGCGTCTATCCCTCGTTGGCGCAACATCCGCTCGACGCCCTGCGCAAGGCCGGTGTCCCGGTCTCCATCAACACCGACGATCCGGCACTGCTCGACACCACGCTTGAAGCATCCTACGCCGCTTGCGCCGAGGCCTTCGCCTGGGACGACGAAACCATCCGCCAGCTCGCCGCGACATCGGTGCAGGCGAGCTACGCCGACCCCGCGCTGAAGGCACGGATCCTGGCCGATCTGGCGGCCTGGCGAAGCTAGCAAGGTTCAGTTCGCAGGCACCGTCCCGGCCTGCTGATCCGCGTCCGTCAGCGTCTGCAGGAACGCGACAATGTCGTCGATCTCGGCGTCGGTCAGCGCCGGCTTGTCGCCGGGCTTTTTGCCGTTGAAGGGCGGATCCTGATTCAAGTTCGGCCAGTAAGCCTTTGGCAGATCATCATATTGCCGGACCGTACCATCGGCATTTCTGGGGTACCAATGGCCGGGATCGGTATCACGGCTGGCGTAGAAGGCGACAGCGTCGCGCAGCGTGTGGAAGGTGCCGTTGTGGAAGAAGCTCTTGCGCAGCGCGACGTTGCGCAGGGTCGGTGTCTTGAACAGGCCGCAAAACTCGGCCCGGCCCTTGAAGTCGGTGCGCAGCGGGCCGCAGAGGCCGAGATCGACATAGGCGGGATCGGCATTGGCGGGAATTGCCGCGTTGCGCGGCACGGCGATGGCGATCAGGCCAAAATCGGTGAATTGCGGCGGCTCGCCGTCATTGGCCGGTTCGCTGAGATGGCAGCTGGCGCAATTGCCCTTGGCCTCGTCCTCGAACAGCGCGCGGCCGCGCAATTCCCGCGCCGTCAGCTCGGCCTTGCCGGCAAGGAAGGCGTCGTAGCGGCTGGAATAGGGATAGAAATCAGGCGCACTCTGCTCGAATGTGCCGAGCGCCTCGGCGGCGGCGTCGAAGGCATCGCCCGGGTGGTCGAACACGTCGTCGCCGAAGGCGGCCTTGAACTCACCGGCATAGGCTGATTTGCGCAAGGCCGATGTGACGGCGGCCCCGTCCTTGTTGGCCATCTCGAAGGGCGAGAGCAGGGGGATTTTCGCCTGGTCCTTGCCATGGTCGGCCCGGCCGTCCCAGGTCAGGCCGCCGGTCGGGCCATTGTCGACGCTCTCATCGCCCTCGTCCTCGGAATCGTAGAAATGCTCGGTGAAGGCGGGCGCGGCCTGGAGATAGCGCAGCGACGGCACGGCGCGTACGCCTGGTTGGTCGAGATTCGGACCGCCCATCTCGACCGGCGTGGCCGAGGCCGGGCCGAAGGCATGGTGCGGGTCATGGCAGGACGAACAGGCCTGCTTGCCCGAGGCGGACAGCGCCGGATCGAAGAACATTTTTCGGCCAAGCGCGGTCAGCGCCTGCGCCCGCGCGAAGGCATCGGCACGCGATAGCGGGCCGGGGTGGACGCTGCCGGATCCGGCATGGACAAGGGTTTGCGGCCAGGCGAGGGCGAGGCCGAACAACGAGGCGGCAGCGGCCGCGATCATCAGGCGTTTGCCTCGTCCCGTCGTCATCGCTTCCCAGTCCATTTCGCTCCGCAGTTAGGGTCGCACTGCAACGGATTGATGACTGCTCCCGTTCTTCACGAAACCGTGTTCGCGGGCGAGGCAAGTGTCACAAAGGTGACAAGGCATCGACGTAGCTCTTTGCGTGCGCGGCCACCGGCCATGCACGACGCCTCTAGCCATCCCCCTTAGCCATGAGGACTCCTTGATGCGGCCCTTCAGTTCGCTTTTCCTGGCCTCCACCGCCCTGGCATCGTTCGCCAGCGCTGCCAACGCCGCCCCTCCCGGCTACGACAAGATCGATACTGTCGTCGTCATCTATGCCGAGAACCGCAGCTTCGATAATCTCTATGGCGGCTTCCCCGGCGCCAACGGGCTGGCCAATGTCTCGGCCGACCAGGCGCGCCAGCTCGACCGCGACGGCAAGCCGCTTGCCGAATTGCCGCCGGCCTGGGGCGGGCTGACCGCCAAGGGCGTGACGCCTGTGGTGACCGAGGCGCAGTCGGCGCATCTGAGCAACGCCAGCTTCGCCATCGACGACGCAAGCGGCTTCAACGAGAAGACCTCCGTCGTCACCCGCGACCTCTGGCACCGCTTCTACCAGGAGCAGATGCAGATCGATGGCGGCCGGAACGACAAGTTCGCCGCCTGGGCCGATTCAGGCGGTCTGGTCATGGGCCATTATGACGGCTCCGGCCTGCCGATGTGGGCGGTGGCGAAGAAATACGTGCTGGCCGACAATTTCTTCCAGGGCGCCTTTGGCGGCTCCTTCCTCAACCATTTCCAGCTCGCCTGCGCCTGCGCCCCGGTCTATCCAAACGCCGATACCAGCCCGGTGAAGGGCCAGATCGCCGTCGTCGAGGCCGATGGCAAGACGCTGAAGGTGGCCGACAACTCGCCACCCTCCGCCCTTGGCGGCGTGCCGAAATTCGTCAATGACGGCGCCATCACGCCCGACTTCTATGCCGTCAACACCATGCAGCCGCCTTACCAGCCGAGCGCCAACAAGCCCGTCGAAGGCGGCGACAAGGCGCTGGCCGACCCGGCGCAGCCGACGACGCTGCCGCCGCAGCACGACATCACCATCGGCGACCTGCTGTCGCTGAAGGGGATCGACTGGGCCTGGTATGCCGGCGCCTGGCAGGCAACGCTCGACGGCAAGAACGCGACGCCGGTGCCGAACTTCCAGTACCACCACCAGCCGTTCAACTATTTCGCCGCCTATGCGCCGGGCACCGCCGCGCGCACCGCGCATCTCAGGGATGGCGGTCTCGACGGTTCCGAATTCATCAAGGCGATCGATGACGGCAAGCTGCCTTCTGTCAGCTTCTACAAGCCGCAAGGCAATCTCAACGAACACAGCGGCTATGCCGATGTGACATCGGGCGACCAGCATCTGGCCGACCTCGTCGCGCATCTGGAGAAGAGCCCACAATGGAGCCACATGCTGGTCGTCGTGACCTATGACGAGAATGGCGGCTTCTGGGATCATGTCGCGCCGCCCAAGGCCGACCGCTGGGGCCCGGGCAACCGCGTCCCGGCCTTCATCATCTCGCCCTACGCGAAGATGGGCACGGTCGACCACACGCAATACGACACGACGTCGATCCTGCGCTTCATCACCGCGCGCTACGACCTGCCGGTGCTTTCAGGCATCGTCGCCCGCGACAAGGCGCTGCGCAACAACGACCAGCCGCCGATGGGCGATTTGAGCGCCGCGCTTGATCTGAGCCGGTAGGTTGGTTGGCGCCCTTCCTCTCCCTCCGGAGGGCAGGGCAATCGCATATGGAAACTTCCCGAAGGTTTGCCCGGCACGTACCCCCACCCCTAACCCCTCCCCACAAGGGGGAGGGGAAGTGGGTCGGCGCCGATCTCTACGAAGTGTCCAGGTCCGAAGCCAGAAAAGCGGCAGCGTTCCCTCCCCCTTGTGGGGAGGGTTAGGGTGGGGGTCCTCTTCGTAAAAACTCATATGCGATTGCCCTGCTCCGGAGGGGAGAGGAAAGGCGCCATTTGCCACCGTGGTGACCGCGCCATGGCGTCGGGGGCTTGAGGACCGGACCTGATGGAGCCGCGATGATGACAGTCAGGGACCGCTCACCAAGGCTAGCACAAGCTTCTGCAGATTGCCGCCCTGGCCGAACTCGACGCGGTCGAAATCGCGGCTGCCCTGTATCCTCGCCTTCGAGATCGCGTCGAGCCGGCGGACCACCTCGGCCCTGGTCTTGCTGCATTTGGGATCATCAGTGATAGTCAGGCCGTCTGTCGCGGCTTCGATGTCATGGACCATCTGTATCATGCTGGCGCCATGCACCTTCTCATGGGCGCTGACGCCGGCGATGAACACTTCCCAGTTCTTCTGGACGGCCGGCGGCAGCGGCGCGGAAGGGCTTGGCAAGGTGTAGGTGATGACCAGTTTCGGCTTCCCCGCCGTCAGCACGCAGTCCTTGCCCCTGGGCTTGTAGTCCCTGACCCCCCAGGTCAGCTTGAAGTTGGTGTAGGCGATGGCGCGGGTAGTGCCGACATTCGGCCCGTTCTCGCCGATCGACCGGTAGAGCTCGATCCCGGACTGGCCCGAAATGGCGTAGGTCTCGACCTTCTCGACCGGCTTCCACTCAGCATGGGCGGTGACCGGCAAGGCCAGCATGGCGGCCAGCAAAACACAAGGACGAACTCTCGACACAAACTCTCTCCAGGCCGGGACCGGGCGGCGGTGCCGAACAGGCGATGCCACCGGGCCACTTTTCCTATATGTTGCCGGTGGGGGCTGCAAATGTCGCGGCTGAGTCATTGGGGGAAATCATGAAAGCGGGATATCTCGTCGTCGCCGGTGCCGTGGCCGCATTGCAGGCCGCGCAGCCGGCTTTTGCCGCGTCTTGCGGCGGCTGGAGTGCCAAGATGGAGGAAGACGAGGGGGGCAGTGTGCTGACCGCCTCGGTCTGCGGCGGGCCGAAAGGCGACGCGCATCTGATGCTGGCCTGTTTCGACACGCCGGTGCTGAGCTATGACCTCGGCACGGCCGGCCAGCAACCGGAATCCGGCGCCAGCGGCGCGTTCGACTTCAAGGCCGACGGCAAGACGGTGACCAAGACGCTGCAGCTGGAGGAAATGTACGGTTATTTCACGGTGGATTTGGCCAAGGTCGATCCGTTGCTCGACCTGCTGCGCTCGAAAGGTGACGTGTCGGTCAGTTCAGCCAAATATGGCGCGAGCAGTTTTCCGCTGAAGGGGTCGAGCGGGGCTATCGGCAAGGTGCTGGCGCAGTGCGGGAAGGCGAAGCCTGCCGGTGACGGGGATTGAGGGGCGGTACCCGCGCCTTCGTCATCCTAGGGCGAAGCAAGGAGCGAAGCGACGCGGCGTAGACCCTAGGATCCATGCCGTGAGCTTTGCCGGAAAATGCAACGGAATCAGGATTTTATCCCGACGTATTACTGTTGTTCTGCGTCGAATTACAGTGCTCTATCCTGATCCGCTTTGGCCCATCACAGATGTCGCGGCATGGATCCTAGGGTCTCCGCGACGGAGCTTCGCTCCTGCTTCGCCCTAGGATGACGAAGGGTGGAGGGCTTCGGCTAATCTCCGAGGCTTGCGCTGCTCCAAACCAACACAACAACTACCGATCACGACCCCATCACCGCGCCCAGCCGCACCGTCGCTCCCATCAACTCCTCATCCGAAAACCCGGAAAAGCCCAGCACCAGCCCGTGCTTCGGCGCCCCGTCGATGAACATCGCCGACAGCGCCCGCGCGCCGACGCCTGCCGCTTTTGCCGCCTCGACGATCGCGGTGTCCGGGCCAGCGCCCCGCAGCATCGCCATCAGATGCAGCCCCTGTTCGGGCACCGTCACATCGAGCGCATCGCCGCAATGCGCCTCGAGGCCAGCCACCAGCACGTCGCGCGCGGCTTGCACCCGGCGGCGCACGCGTCTGAGATGGGCGGCGAAGTGGCCTTCGTTCAGCAGGTCGGTCAGCGCGCCTTCGGCCAGTGTCGAGGGGTAGCGGTCGGAGCGCGCCCTGACCGCCATCACGGTATCGAGCAGCGGCTCCGGCACCACGACATAGCCGATGCGCAGGCCGGGGAAGAGCACCTTGGAGAAGGTGCCGAGATAGGCGACGCGGTTCGCGCCATCCATGCCTTGCAGCGAGGTCAGCGGCGGGCCGGCATAGCGGAACTCGCTGTCGTAATCGTCCTCGATGATCCAGGCGTCGTTGCGCCGCGCCCAGTCGAGCAGGGCAAGGCGGCGGCGCATCGTCATCGTCACGCCGAGCGGATATTGGTGCGAGGGCGTGACGTAGGCCGCTCGTGCCTGTGGGCAGAGGCTTTCGCCGATCCCGGGATCGAGCCCTTCGCTGTCCACCGGCACGGCGACAATCCTGGCGGCGCTGCCGGCCAGCACGGCGTGCGCCATGGGATAGCAGGGGTTTTCCAGCCAGACGGCGTCGCCGGGGCGAAGTGCGGCGCGTGCCAGCAGGTCGAGCCCCTGCTGCGTGCCCGAGGTCAGCACGATCTGGCCGGCGTCGCAGCGCACGCCGCGCGCGGTCCTCAGATACGTAGCAATCGCGGTGCGCAGCGCGATGCCGCCGCGCGGATCGCCGTAGCGGAAATGTTCGGGGCCGGGGCGGGCGAGGTGGCGCGACAGCAGGATGCGGAACAGGTCGAGCGTGCGCGGGTCGGACACCGCGACGCCAAGGCCGCAAGGCAACGACGTGGCGGCATCGATCTCGGGCGGACGCGCCTTGGCCAGTGTTGTCGGCAGATACGGTACATCGCGCGCGACGAAAGTGCCGGCGCCGACCTTGGCGACGGCAAAGCCTTCCGAGATCAGCATTTCGAAACAGGCGACCGCCGCCGAGCGCGACAGGCCGAAACGCCCTGCAAGGTCGCGGGTGGTCGGCAGCTTGGCGCCGGCGGCCAGCGCGCCGGTCTCGATCAGCCGCCTGAGCGCGGCGTAAAGTTCGCGGCTGCGCGGGCCGTCGCCGGGCAAAACCGGGATCAGCGCCGACCAGTCCGGCAGATTGGTCTGAATTTTATTGCCTTGATTGGTTCTTTTATAGACCAATGCCATGACGCATGGTTGGCAGACAATAATTGAGGATGCAAGCCGTGAACGATGTCGCCGCCAGCTTTCCGACCACCAGCCGCAACCGGGTCAAGCGCCTGCATGAGCGCGGCAGCTACGACCATGCGGCCGTGTTCGCGGTGCTGGATGCCGGGCTGCTCTGCCATGTCGCCTATACGTTCGACGGCCAGCCCTATTGCACGCCGACCATCCACTGGCGCGAGGGGGACATGCTCTACTGGCATGGCTCGTCGGCCAGCCGCATGCTGCGCCAGTTGCGCGGCGGCACGCCCGCCTGTCTCACCGTGTCGCATCTCGACGGGCTGGTGCTGGCACGCACCGGCTTCAACCATTCCGCCAATTACCGCTCGGCCATGTGCTTCGGCACGGCGCGCATCGTTGATGACCCGGAGGAGAAGATGAAGGCGCTGGCCGGCGTCGTCGACCGCTTCTATCCGGGCCGCAGCGAAACCTTGCGGCCGATCTCGGCGCAGGAGGCCAAGGCGACGATGGTGATCGGCATGCGCATCGAGGAGGCTTCGGCGAAAGTCCGCGCCAAGGGTGTCGGCGATGACGAGGAGGATTACGGCCATCCCGTCTGGGCGGGCGTCATCCCGGTGCGGATGGTGATCGGTGCGGCCGAGCCGTGTCCTAGGCTGCTGCCCGGCATCGAGCGGCCGGGGAATCTGGCCGGCTATGCCGAGGGCGAGAGGCTAGACGCGGCGTTGACGCAGGCGCAGAGGGTGTATGAGGGCGAGGTGTAGTTAGCACCTCTTCCTTCCCCCCTTTGTGGGGGAAGGTGGATCGGCGCGCAGCGCCGAGACGGATGAGGGGTGTTCCAGCGGAGTGAGACGTCGGCGTTCCCTGGAACACCCCTCATCCGTCCTCGCTTCGCGAGGCCACCTTCTCCCACAAGGGGAGAAGGGAGAGCTCACTTGCCGCCGCCCATCGCCTCGCGCTAAGCCGCCACCATGATCACCTTCCGCAAGGCTGTTGCCGCCGATCTCTCCGCCATCGTCGCCATGCTGGCCGATGATCCGCTGGGCGCTGCCCGTGAGGATGCCTCCTTGCCGTTGGCGCAAGGCTATGTCGATGCCTTCAAGGCCATCGACGCCGACCCCAACCAGTTGCTGGCGGTGGCCGTGGATGGCGGCGAGGTGATCGGCACGTTGCAGATCACCTTTCTTGCCGGACTTTCACGCAAGGGCGCCTGGCGCGGGCAGATCGAGGCGGTGCGGATCGCCGGCCATCGCCGCTCGGGCGGCATCGGCCGGCGGATGTTCGAATGGGCGATCGATCAATGCCGGGCGCGCGGCTGCGGCCTTGTGCAACTGACCACCGACAAGGGGCGGGCGGACGCACACCGTTTCTATGAAGGCCTCGGCTTCACCGGCAGCCATATTGGCTACAAGAAGAGCCTTTAGGGGCAATTGTCCGCTGAGCTGACGAAGCGATTGATGTTTCCGCCCCGGCAGAGACTGGCGTATACCGCAAGAGCTTCAGGCACTATTCAAATTGCCTGGCAAAGCGGATATAGGTCAGCCAAGTTGACCTATATCCGAAACGTCTGGGGAGGCGTGACTTGACCCTTATGAACCTCTTGGCTTCGCGCTCGTCGCGCATGAAGGCCTCCGAAATCCGCGAACTGCTGAAGCTGCTCGACCAGCCGGATATCATCTCCTTCGCCGGCGGCATTCCCGATCCGGCGCTGTTCCCGGCCGATGCCATCCGCGATGCCTATGCCGAGGTGCTGGGCGGGGCGGAGGCGGGGGCGGCGCTGCAATACCAGGTGTCGGAAGGCTATCTGCCGCTGCGGCGCTGGATCGCCGGGCAGATGGGCAAGCTCGGTGTCGCCTGCGACGAGGCCAATATCTTCATCACCTCCGGCTCGCAGCAGGCGCTGGATTATCTCGGCAAGCTGTTCCTGTCGCCCGGCGACACCGCGCTGGTGACATGGCCGACCTATCTCGGCGCGCTGCAGGCCTTCAACGCCTATGAGCCGCGCTATGACCGTCTGCGGCCGGAAGGCGGCAACATGACGCCGGCGGCCTATCACAGTGCGGCGGCTTCAAATGGCGGCAAGGTCAAGTTCGCCTATCTGGTTCCTGATTTCGCCAACCCGACCGGCAACACGCTGGACCGGCAGCAGCGCGAGGCGGTGCTCGACCTTGCCGGCGAACTCGACATCGCCGTCATCGAGGACGCCGCCTATCGCGCGCTGCGCTATGACGGCGAGGGCGTGCCGCCGATCCTGGCGCTTGACTGCGCGCGCTCCGGCGGCATCGACAAGGCGCGCACGCTCTATTGCGGTTCGTTCTCGAAAATCCTGTCGCCCGGCATGCGCGTCGGCTGGGTGTGCGCGCCGCGCCATGTGGTGGAAAAACTGGTGCTGATGAAGCAGGCCTCCGACCTGCACAGCCCCTCGATCAACCAACTCGTCATGCACCGCGTCGCCGAGGCCGTGTTCGACGGCCAGGTCGAGAAACTCATCGGCGCCTATCGCGAGCGCCGCGACGGCCTGCTCGGCGCGCTGGAAGCCAACATGCCCAAGGGCGTGACCTGGAGCCGCCCGGAAGGCGGCATGTTCGTCTGGGCGACGCTGCCGGAGGGGGTCGATGCAACCGAACTGCTGGCGCGGTCGGTGAAGGACGCGCGCGTCGCCTTCGTGCCGGGCAACGCTTTTTATGCCGACGGCACCGGGCGCAACACGCTGCGGCTGTCCTTCACTCTGGCTGACCGCCGCGCGGTGACCGAGGGCATTCCAAGGCTGGCGGCGCTGCTGAAGGCGTAGGCTTAGGGGAGCTTCGCCGCCGGAATGATGATCCGGCAGCGAAGCTTCTGGAGCAGTTCACCGTTTCACGGAAACGGCAAACCGCCCTAACTCTTTGTTTCCTGGAATTGCTCGAAGTCAGATGCGGTTGATGTCACGAGCTCCGTCGCGTCCGATTTCGTTCGAGCGGTAATTCTCCGCATCGGCGTCAAAGCCGGTCCAACCGTCGGCCTGGTATTCACCGCGCCGCTCTTCCAGGTTCACGGACTTGGCCTGCCCGAGAATCCTTTCAGCCTCGGGCACGAACTGGTCATCGACCTTGGCCGTGACCAATGTGCCGCCACGGCGCACGCCCTCCGCGTAAACGTGTGCATCGGTTTCAGACACGCCGGAGTCGGTCAGTGCGCCGACGATGCCACCCGCGGCGCCGCCAACCACGGCACCTCCCACCGCGCCGACCGCGGTGGCCGCCAGCCATCCGGCCGCCACCACCGGGCCGACGCCCGGAATGGCCATGAGGCCGAGTCCAGCCAGCAGCCCGCCGGCTCCGCCGATCGCAGCTCCAAGTCCAGCACCGCCCGCGGCATCATCCGCGGCCTTGGAGCCGTCATTTTCGTGCCGGTTGTCCGCATTGTTGGCGACGATGCTGATGTCGGAATGCGGAATGCCCGTGGCTTCCAGTTCGCCAACGGCATCGGAAGCGTCGTCATAATTGTCGAATAGTCCGGTTACGGTTTTCATGGTCTTGATCTCCTCGATTTCGGATTCAGTTGGTGCCGGCAACGACGTTGCCCTTGTAGTCCAGCGCGATGGTGGTGTTCTTGCCGCCCTTGCTCGCCTGTCCACGCCAGATGCCTTGGTCGTCCTTGGTCAGCTTCGAAACATCCGAGAAACCGGCATCCTGGATCCGGCCCTTTGCCTGGTCTTCGGTGAAGCTGTTCGCGCCGGAAAGCGGAGGGGCCTGGTCGGGCTTGTCGCCGACCGTGACCTTGGGCGTCTGCGAACTCGACGACTGGGTGCCCATGGTCGCCGCGATCTTCTCGATCATCTCCTGGTGCATCTTGAGCGTCGGCACGGTCTGCCCGGCGAACGTCTTCAGTTCGGCGTTGTCGCCGTCCTTGGCGTAGCTCTCGAACAGCTTCACGGCATCGGTGTGCGCGTCGCGCTGCATCTGGACGTAGGAGCCGTCGATCGGATCCTTGCCGTTCCGCAAGGTGTCGGCATCACTCTTGTGCTTGGCGTCCAGTTCCTTGGGAACCGTCAGCTTCTGCTCGCCGGCGATCGTCTCCAGCTTGGCATTGGCCGCGCCGTGATCGTCGATCATCTTATGCGCAAAATCCTTGACGCTCTGATCCTGCGATCTGGTCTCGGCGATCTTGCTCGAATCTATTTCGAACATCGCACCGTTCGCTGCCTTGTCGACAAAGTCTTGCGCGCTGTCGGCAGCAAAGGCCGGCAGCGCGAAAGCCATAGCTGTGGCTGTGGCCAGTGAGGCCATAAGAAGGCGAGTTTTCATGGGGAAGGTCCTTGTTTATGCACATATGTGCTGAGGACTTAATCTGCGCTCGAGAGCTTTGTTCCGAGGGATAAGCAATAAAGCGACGTCGCCAATGACAAGAAAGTCGTTTCCCTACCTTTGCGACCAGCGAAGGAACTTGAAGCGGGGCGGGCTACGCGGAAGCCACGTATCGGCGCTCCGTAGGCTTGTGGACGCGCCCCACGAGCCCGTTACGCCGGGACGCCGATCAAGAGCTTGATCTTCGAAAGCCTGGCGCGAGCCAGCTTGCGGATCGATTTCTCGAACCCTTCCTTGCCGCTTTCGATGACGAAGACCAATGTCTTGAAGTCCAGCATGAACTCGTCCACCGCCGCTGTGATCTCCTGCGACCTGCCCTTGAAGCGGCGCAGCAAAGCGGTCGCTTCTTCGATGCTGTCGCCGCCGGCGCCGTCGACGAGTGCTTCGAGCCTCTTAAAACTGTCCAATTCAATTCCTCCCTGACCGCGCCACAAACCCGGTCAGCAGTGGAAGGTTCCAGCTCGGAGCGGTCCCGCGAAAAGAAAATCGCTTCCGCCGTTTGAATTGCCGAGGTCCAGCCTCTGTCAGCATTCTTTCGACTTTGTTGGAACCTCCGTGGTCATTAGGGGTTGTCATTGCGTCTGAACCCCCGTCAGACATCTGGAAGCTCAATATCAGCTTTCCAAAGGCCCGCTGGATCCCCTCCTGGCGGGCCTTTTGTTTGAAGCTTGTTATTTGAAGCCTGGGCCGAGGGCTGGCCACCCAATGGCGCGCCGACCAGTGCGGTGGGCTACGGGCCGTTATGCGTGCCCTTTATGGCGTCGCCTTCGAGCTTGGTGAACGGCACGAAGGACAGCGTGCCGCCATTGTAGATGTCGGCGCGCGTGACCTGGAACGTACCGTCAGCTTCCTGGTGCTTGGTGACCTTCAGCACATGCTGGGCGCCGGGCGGGCCGACCGGAATGACCATCATCCCGTTCGGCTTCAGCTGCTGCAGCAGCGGTGGCGGGATATGGTCGATGCCGCAGGTGACGATGACCTTGTCGAACGGGGCTTCTTCCTGCCAGCCATAATAGCCGTCGGCGTTGCGGGTGGTGATCGCCTTGTACTCGGAATAGCCCCTGGCGATCAGCGCGTCGTAGAGCGCGCGCGTCCTTGCCGCCAGCGGCTTGATGATCTCGATCGAGAACACCTTGTCGGTGAGGTTGGACAGATAGGCCGACTGGTAGCCGGAGCCGGTGCCGATCTCGAGCACCTTGTCGCCGGGCTTGATCTCCAGCGAATTGGTCATGCGCGCGACGCTGTGCGGACCGGTGATCGTCACGCCATAGCCGATATCGAGATAGTGCCACTCATAGGCGCGGCTCAGATTGGCCTTGGTGACGAACTCCTCGCGCGGCGTCATCAGATAGGCGCGCTTGTCGCGCAGGTCCCAGATATCCTTGTGAGCGAGCAGGGCCTGGAAGCGATCCCAGCGCTGGCCGAGGAAGCCGGCATCCTCGCCCCGGTTCTTCCTCATCCAGTCGATGAAGCCGGCGCGGCTGTCCATCGCCGGCATGGCGTTGGGATCATAGGCTACCGGCACATTGGCCTCGGCGGGCCCGGCCAGCAAGGTTGCGGCGGCGCCAAACAGGAATTGCCGGCGGTCGACGCGCAAGCGCCTGACCTCGATGCGTGTCTGGCGATCCTTCATGGCAGGATACCCCGCGGCTGACAGGTCAGGCCGAGGATCGTCCCGATCCGATGGTTTGACAACCGGGCCGGTCCATACATTTCGGTAAGATCGGCGAAAGGCGCAAGTACGGGCTCAACCACCGCGAGTGTATGAAGGTCGCGCGGTGGAGATGATTCCCGCGCGCCTGTATATTTCCGATTGTTTTGAAATTTCGAACGCCGGCTCGGGGAATATCGACTGAATTCTTGACCGGTACAGCAATGAAATTGTCGCGCAAGGCATAAACATCGCCAACTCTGGACAAGACGCAAGCAAGTTTCATACGGTGCATTTCCTGGAAGGCGCGGGAAGGGCCGGTTATTTTTGAAAAAGAACGTCTTCTCGTCGGTCGACCTGCCATCACATCTCGACGATCAAGCACGGTTCGCGCTCTGGCAGGATATCCATGTCGCGGAGATCTGGTCGGTCGAATATGCCATCTCGGCCAACCGGCCGTTCGCCGCGGCCATCGAGGCGACGGCGGTCGGGCCGCTGGTGCTGGGACAGATGGCCGGAACGATCCAGCATGCCAGCCGCAAGGCCCGCAACATCGCCGATGACGGCCGCGACGGCTATCTCCTGCTGATCAACAATGGCGATACCACGCTGAGCGGCGCCCAGGCCGGCCGCGACTACAGCGTCGGCAAAAACGAGGCCGCGCTGGTGTCGGCCTCCGAAGCGCTGGAAATGAGCGGCGGCGACAGCAATGTGTGGGCCAACATCGTCGTCCCGCGCGAGATCCTGGAGAATGCCTTCGCCCGTGTCGAGGACCGGCTGGCACTGACTGTCGCGGCCGACAATGAGGCGCTCGGCATGCTCAGGCGCTATTGCAATTTCCTGGCGGCAGGCCCGGCCCTGGTCTCGCCCAACCTTGTCACCCATGCCACCGAAACCATCGTCGACCTGATCGGCCTGGTGACCGGCGCCAAGGGCGATCCCGCCGAACTCGCCGGCATGCGCGGCCTGCGCGCGGCGAGGCTGCAGGCCATACTGGACAAGATCCGCGACAATTTCGCCGATCCCGCCATCTCGGCTCAGCAGGTCGCCCAGCAGTTGCGGCTTTCCGTGCGCTATGTCCATGACCTCCTGCAGGAGACCGGGGTGAGCTTCGCCGAGCGCATTCTCGAATTGCGCCTGCAGAGGGCCCACCGCATGCTTAGCGACAGGCGCAACGACCGCATGCGCATCAGTGAAATCGCGCTGCTGAGCGGCTTTTCCGACGTCTCCTATTTCAACCGCTGCTTCCGCCGCCGCTTCGGTTCGACGCCGAGCGGCGCCAGATAAGGCAACTCGAGGAAAAGCGTGAAACGGCTTTCCCTTGGGATAGTCGGAGTTCGCCGTCGTCGTAAGACGGTGAGCCGCTCGACCACATCGGACCCTTGGTCTCATCCGGCCGGTGCGGAACGGCCACACGGGGCGGGAAAGCACCACGGCACGCTCGAAGACAAGTCCGGTGCGGTCCAGCCCAAGACGAAGGACGGCGAACAATGCGAGACACGCGATGTATCGTCGCGAAGCACTTCCGCCGTGGCGAGCATCTCGGGGACCGCGCACAAGCAATGAAAACGATACTTCTCGCCACAGCCTTCTTTCTCGGGCACGTAGGCATGGCTTCAGCCGCCGACGCCGGCCTGCCGGTCTCGACCGCCTACAACTGGTCCGGTGGCTATATCGGCGCGCAGGCCGGATACGGATGGGACGACGCAAGGGTTGGCCAGACTTTCACGCCTGACAGTTTTGGCGGCTACGGCTGGGGCTACGGCAGCCTTTCGGGCGGCTTCGGCGGCCTATATGCCGGCTATATGAAGCAGTTCGACGGCGGCCTGGTCCTCGGCGTCGAGGGCGATTACAACTTCGCAAGTCTCAAGGACACGACCAGCTATCAGGCGCTGGGCGTCGACGATCCCGGCTTCGGCGGTGTGCTGGAACTGAACTCGATCGGGTCCGCCCGCCTGAGGGCCGGTTACGCGATGGATCGGTGGCTTCCCTTCGTCACCGCTGGCGTGGCGATGGCGCACTACAAGCACAGCACCGTCTTCCTTCCGAGCGGAGATGTCTATGCCGATGTCGAGGACACCATCGCGGGCTATGCGCTGGGCGCCGGCGCCGAATATGCCGTCAGCGACAATTGGGTGGTCCGGGGCGAATATCGCTTTGCCGACTTCGGCCGCCACATCTCCATACGGCACTCGACCTTCGATGGGGCTGCGGTGAATCCCGATGCGATCGAACTGAAGACGCACGATATCCGGCTCGGCATCGCCTACAAATTCTGAACGGTGTCTCGGCTGATGCCGAATGGCCACACCGGTGCGCCAAGTGTGGCGGCGCACTCCAGGACAATTC
The DNA here is from genome assembly GCF_016756515.1 of Mesorhizobium sp. 113-3-9. NCBI lineage: Bacteria > Pseudomonadati > Pseudomonadota > Alphaproteobacteria > Hyphomicrobiales > Phyllobacteriaceae > Mesorhizobium > Mesorhizobium sp. 113-3-9. Next base: position 3,517,888 of record NZ_AP023246.1, read on the forward strand.
GCATGCGGTCCAGCCCAAGACGCGGCACGGCGAACGATGCAACACGGGAAGGCCCGTCAGCGCCGGCCACGGTATCGGCCAATTGACGGTCATGTCGCCGGACGCGGGGTCCGGAACGCATATCTTTCGGGGTTCTCAATGCATCGCTTTTTACTTGTCGTCGCTTCGCTGGCCGCCACGACCTCCGCTTTCGCGGCGGACGCCCTGTCGCCGCTGGCCGCCGAGACGGCGGCGACGCCGCGGATTTCGGGTTACGGCGAACTCTATCTCGGCGGGCTGCGCTTTGTCGGCGACGATTATACGACCCGGTCCGGCGGTGGAGCAGCGCGCGTCAACATCGCATTCGCGCAGCGCTGGAACCTGCAGGGCGACCTGACCTACGACCGCATATGGGGTCACTACGACCCCCTCGATGACACACGCGGCGCGGTCCATGGCTTCTATCGCGATCCCGACCGTTTTGCCGCCGGCATCTTCGCGGCCTACACATCGTTCGGCTTCGGCGACGACGTGACCGCCTACAACTATGCGGTCGGTCCGGAAGCCCAGCTCTACCTCGGTAACCTGACCCTTTACGGCCAGGCCAGTCTCGGCCAGCTCACCGTGAACGATTTTCACGGCGACCAATGGGGCGTGCGCGGCGTGGCGCGCTATTTTGTCCAGAAGAATCTTCGCCTCGATGCGGAGCTCGACTTCAACCAAACCGACTATAACGGCACCAGCGAGAACGTGATCGGTGCCGCAGTCCAGGCGATGTACCGGTTCGACGAAACGCCATGGGGGGTGTTCGGACGCTACGAATTCGAACAGAGGAAGTTCGAAACGTCCCCCGAGGGCCTCAAGTCCAACAAGTTCGTCATCGGCCTGCGCGCCAGCTTCGGCAGTGACACGCTGTTCGACGAAGACCGCAACGGCGCCACCATGGACACTTACCGGTCCTCCTCGGTGATCAACACGAAGTGACGCGGCGGGCCGAGCGCGGCGGATAGTGTCCGCCGCGCAGGGCCAGCTCGAGGGAGATCCAGCGAAACCAGGCAAGGCATGTCAGCTGACACCGTCGCCCGTATTGACGGCGCCCGGTCCGAATCTACATTCGGGGCTTTGCGAGGAGGATTTGCATGGAAACCCAGGAGTTGCATCGCGGCCGGCTCATCGACCATATCCAGCTGGTGGTAAGGGATCTCGCCGCCAGCCGGCGTTTCTACGAGGCGATCCTGCAAGTGCTGGATGTGCCGATCGGCGGGACGGCAGCGGATTATTTCTGGTGCGACGAGTTGTTCATCTCCAGTGCCGACAGCCGCGCCGCGCTGGGACAACTCACCGGCCGTCACCATCTGGCCTTCCAGGCAAGGGACCACGCGATGGTCGACGCCTTTTACAAGGCCGGATTGGCGGCCGGCGGCAAGGACAATGGCGCGCCAGGCGAGCGGCCCTATCATCCCGGTTACTACGCCGCCTTCCTGCTCGATCCGGACGGCAACAACATCGAGGCCGTCCATCACGGTCCGCACACGCGCAGTACCGCTTCGGTGAAGATCACCTTCTGAGAGACTGTCTGGCTGAGAGACTGTCTGGACATACCACCCTGGCGGCAAGAGCGAACTCGAAGCACTCTCCAAGCGTCGGCTTTTCTTTGATATCGTATCCTCGTATACGAGACCGGAATGAGCCGCCTCGAGGATTCGCATGAGCCCGTTGCCTGAAGCCGTGCCGTTTTTCAGCCAGTGGGAAACGCCCGACATGACGCTGGCCGTGATCGCCAATGGCGCCCAGGCCGCGTTGCGGCGCGATCCGCTGTGGCGAGGATCAGGCGCGGATACGCTCGACGAATACGCGGTCTGGGCCGACAACATCTGCGGCATGGCGTGCCTGAAAATGATCCTGGCGACGCGGGGCGAGATCGTGCCGACGATCGAGCTGGCCAGGCGATGCACTGGATATGGCGGATATGTCGTCAATGAAGGCTCGATCAAGGGCCTGATCTACGCGCCTTTCGTGACCTTCGTGAAGGCGGAATTCGGCCTGGAGGCGCAGGTGATGACCAATGTCGCGACATCGGACATTCCGGCGATCCTCGGGCAGTCGCGCTTCTTCATCGCTTCGGTCAGCAGCTCGATCCGCTGGCCCGAGCGCGAGCCGCCCTCGAAGGGCGGCCATCTGGTGCTGGTGACAGCGGCATCGGATGATGGTTTTCGCTTTCACAACCCATCCGGCCATACCAGCGCCACACAAGAGAACGCAGTGTTGGCGCCATATGATTTCGACCGTTTCTTTGCCAATCGCGGCATTGCCGTCGCCATTTGATTTTTGAGGGGTTTCAATGACCGGGAAGACAAGAGTTGCCATCCTCTATGGCGGGCGCTCGGCCGAGCATGAGGTGTCGCGCCTGTCGGCGGCCAATGTGCTGAAGGCAATCGACCGGACGCGCTACGAGGTGGTCCCGATCGCCATTACCAGGGACGGCAGATGGCTGCTGCAACCGTTGTCCGAGCCTGGCGGCGATGGGGCAGGGGCCGAGATATCGGAAGACGGTATCGAGGTCGCCCTGTTGCCAGGCGGCAAGGGACGGCTGGTGGCCGTGCCGCACGGTGGCACGCAGCATGACCTGCCGCCGGTCGACGTCGTTTTTCCCGTGCTGCACGGGCCGTTCGGCGAGGACGGCTCGGTGCAGGGCTATGCCGAGGTCGCCGATGTCGCCTATGTCGGCTGCGGCATCCTGGCCTCCGCCGTCGCCATGGACAAGGACGTCGCCAAGCGGCTGATGCGCGAGGCGGGGCTCGGCGTTGCCCGCTCCGTGACCGTGCATCGCAACGATAAAGGTTCGTTCCAGGAAATTGCCGGCGCGCTTGGGCTGCCCTTCTTCGCCAAGCCGGCGCGCCAGGGCTCGTCCTTCGGCGTGAGCAAGGTGAATGACAGGGATGGCTTCCAGCAGGCCGTCGAAACGGCCTTCCGCTATGATGGCAAGGTGCTGATCGAGGAGTTCGTCGAAGGCCGCGAAATCGAATGTTCGGTGCTGGAGCGGGCCGACGGCTCGCTCACGGTGTCGCTGCCCGGCGAGATCATTCCGGCCGGCAAACATGGCTTCTACACCTATGAGGCCAAATATCTCGACGCCGACGGCGCGGTGGTCCAGGTACCCGCCAACGTGCCGGCCGCGGTTGCCGACAGAGCCAAGGAGATGGCCGCGCAGGCTTTCCGGGCGCTCGGCTGCGAGGCCATGGCGCGCGTCGACTTCTTCCTGCGCGCCGACGGTTCGCTGCTGGTCAACGAGGTCAACACGCTGCCGGGCTTCACCGACATTTCGATGTACGCCAAGGCGCTGGCGGCGATTGGAATCGGCTACAGCAGGGTTATCGACGTGCTGATCGAGCACGCGCTGGCAAGGTACGCGGCGCGGTGAGCCGACTGATACCGTTCGGGAGCAACCTCCGCCCGCGCTTGCTTCCGGGTGGAAACCGACGGCAATCGCTTTGACAGGATGTACAGATGCTCCTGTGCGGTATCATTTTTATGATCCCGTACGGTAACAAAGTGGCTTTGATTTCATCCCGGTAAAGCTTATGCTCCCGCTCGGGATCGGAATCATGACCAAGACCACACAGACACCCCCGCCTGAAAGCGCTGTCGAAATCGCGCGCCGCGCCGCACGATCCGCCCCCGCCGGGCAGGGGGATTTGTTCGGGTCGCTGGCGCCGGCCGCCCCGGCTGACGGCGTTTCGAATAAGCATGATGGGAACCTTGAGGACCCCCGCGACGACTCCAGGCCTGTCCGTGCATCGCTGCCGCGGCGGCTTGCTTCGGTCCGCGACGATGACGGGGACGCCTTGGCGCAATCGGTCTTGCAGGACAGCGCCATAACGTCGCCGGCGGATCTCGGCCGGCTGGTGCGCGCGGCCCGTAAGCGGCGAGATTTCTCCCAGCAGCAGTTCGCCGATCTCGCCGGGGTCGGCCGGCGCTTCCTGTCGGAGTTGGAGAACGGCAAGCCGACGCTCGAACTGGGGAAAGTCCTGAAGGTTGCCGGCGCTGCCGGGATCACGCTGTTTGCCAGGCAAGGCTGAGCTGACGGGTGCGTCAGGCTCCGCCCGGCCAATCAACACCGGTCAACTCCCGCGACACGTCCCAAAGGCGGGAGGCGACGGCAGTGTCGCGCGCGTGGCTGCCGATCCTTGCCTCGCCGACCGCGCCCTTCAGTTCGAACAGACCTTGCGGACCGTAATAGCCGCACGGCTTCGCATCGGGCGCGGTCGCGGCGAACAGCGTCGGCAGCGCGCCTGCGGCAGCCGATTGCGAAAGAACCGGCGCGAGCAGCACGCCGAGCCAATCGAAGGGTGAAGACCCGCCGCCGCGCCCCATGCGCGGACCGCTGGTCTGCAGGTCGGTGAGAGCGTAGCCGGGATGAGCCGCATTGCTCAGCAAGCCCCAGCCATTGATGTCGCTGCGGCGCTGCAGTTCGAAGGCGAACTGGATCATGGCGAGCTTGGACTGCGCGTAGGCGGCCCAAGGCCTGTAGCGCTTTTGCCATTGCAGATCGTCGAAATGGATCGCCGCCTGGATGCGGTGGGCGCCGCTGCTGAGATTGACGACGCGCGTCCTGTTGCCCTTGCGCAGCATCGGCAGCAGGCGTCCGGTCAGGGCGAAGTGACCGAGATAGTTGGTGCCGAATTGCAGTTCGAAGCCGTCGGCGGTTTCGTGGTGGGTCGGCGGGGTCATGACGCCGGCATTGTTGACCAGCAGGTCGATGGCCTCCCATTCGCCGGCGAGCTGGCCGGCGAAGGCTTCGACCGAGGCGAGGTCCGCGAGGTCGAGATGGGCATAGCGCACGGCAGCGTCGGGAACCGCGGCCTGGACGCGGCTCAGCGCATCCTTGCCCTTGGCTTCGTTGCGCCCGGTCATCAGCACGTCCGCGCCGGCTTGCGCCAGCGCCAGCGCCGTCTCGTAACCAAGGCCGCCGGTGGCGCCTGTGATCACCACCTTGCGTCCCTGCTGGGGCGGGATGTCGTGCGTGGTCCAGGCGCTCACGAGTGGCCATCCCGCGACAGGAAGGAAAGGTCGACACCCTCGATATCGATGGAGGTGCTGACCGGCGCCCATTCCGTCGCCGCCTGCTGGCGCGCGGCTTCGGCCTGGGCAAAGACATGCAAGGCGTCGCTGCCGAGGATCAGGTGAGCGGGCAAGGCATCGCGGCTGGTGAGATCGACGATGACATCGGCGACCTTTCGCGGGTCGCCAATGGCATTGCCGACATAGGCCTTGAGCATGCCGAGCACCGCGCCGACGGGTGGCTCATAGTCGGGCAGCAGGGCCGGCGCGGCGGCCAGGGCGGTGGCTCCCCAATCGGTGCGCATGCCGCCCGGCTCGACCGAGATGACCTTGACGCCGAAGGGGGCGAGTTCCAGCGCAAGCACTTCAGTGAGGCCGCCCACCGCCCACTTTGCCGCCTGGTAGGCGCCGAGGCCCGGCGTGGCCGTCCGCCCGCCGACCGAGGAAATGTTGATGATATGGCCCGAGCGCTGGGCACGCATGACCGGGATGGCCGCGCGGGCAAGATTGACGACACCGTAGAGGTTGGTCTCGATCTGCGCCCGGAAATCGGCCTCCCCGGTCTGCTCGAACGGGCTGATATGGCCGAAGCCGGCGTTGTTGACGAGAACGTCGAGGCGTCCGAACGTCTCCAGCGCAAAATCCACCGAGGCCTGCGCTGAGGCGGGGTCGGTTACATCAAGCGCGAAGCCGCGCAGATGCCCGGCGTAGCGCCTTTCGAGATCGGCGAGGCGAGTGACATCGCGCGCCGTCGCCACGACGCTGTTGCCGGCGGCAAGCGCCGCCTCGGTGATATCCAGCCCCAGTCCGCGGGCGCTGCCGGTGATCAGCCAGACTTTCGACATTGTCTTTTCCTTTCGGTGTGTTGGCAAATAAACGAGTGATTAGGCACTCATTCATTCGTGTTGATTTGGTCGCAGATTTGCGGTGGTCATGATCCGTGTGGTGCTGTTTGAGACCCGCCCGGAGCTACTTGGAGATACCGCTCCAGAAAAACGCGAAGCCGGCCTCCTTGTAGTGTTCGCGTTGCCGGGGATCGCGGGCGATGAATTCGAGCGTCGTCTCCGCGAGGGCCTCGAAAATGCCCCCGGCAAAGGCCATCGAGCAGCCCTTCAGCCCGCCGTCGTCGAGGCTTTCCTCGATCATCCTGTTGATGTCGCCGAAGGCCGCGTTGCCCTGCCGCCTGCTCTGCTCGGTGATCCGCTCCGAGACGCTGAGCTGGCGCATGGCCTTGCGCTTCATGGGAAATTTCGCACCCCAGTCGATGAAGTTGTTCCAGACGTGGCGGCTGCGCTCGCGCACGCTGGCCTGCGACGGATATGAAGTCAGCAAGGCGTTGCCGAGGCCGGTCTTGATCTCGAGGTAGAGCTGGTTGAGCAACTCATCCTTGCTGGCGAAGTAATTGAAGAGCGAGCCTTCGGAGAGGCCGGCCTCCCTGGCGATCTTGGCCGTGGCCGCGCCGGTTCCAAGCGTCGCCACCAGTTCGGTGGCCGAGGCCAGGATTGCCTGACGTTTTTCTTCGCTGAGGGGGCGTGCCATGTCCAAGCCATTTGAGTGAGTGGTCACTCATTTATTGACGTGTGCACAAAATGTCAAGCGTGTGGGAGCCATTCGGACCGGCGCCCGTTGGGGAGCAGCGCATTGCCGCCGGCCAAGGTTGCACGCCGGCTCAATATGTCAGACCATGGCCGTTGGCAGGGGAGATGTACCAGGTGGCGAACAATCGTCGGAATGGAATGGCGTCGCAGGGGCTGGACGACATTCTTTCGGCCGCCGCGCCCCACCCGCGAACATCACTGCCAAATGTGGCGACCACCGTCACCACGGTGGCTGCGCTGTATTTCGGGCGCGAGGTTTTCCTGCCGATCGCCATTGCACTGCTGCTGACCTTCGCGCTCGCGCCCTTGGTTTCGGCGCTCAAGCGGGTGGGCATTCCCCGGATCGCCGCTGTCATCGCCAGCGTGCTCGCCGCCTTCGCGGCACTTGCCCTGTTCAGCTTCATCGTCGCCACGCAGGTCAGCGAACTGGCGCAGAACATCCCGGTCTATCAGACCAACATCCTGGCCAAGATCCGCTCGCTCAAGGAAACCGGGGTCGGGGGAGGGATCATTTCGAGATTGAGCGGCGTGGTCGAGCGTGTCGGCCAGGAGATCGACAGGCAGGACGCCACGCTGCCGGCCGCCACGCCCGACAAGCCGCCGCGCGAGCCGGTGCCGGTCGAAATCGTCTCGCGCGAAAGGCCGCTCGAAGTCCTGCAGAACATCGTCGGTCCGCTGATCAGCCCGCTCGGATCGGCCGGGCTGATCATTGTCGTCGTCATCTTCATGCTGCTCGAGCGGGAGGATTTGCGCGACCGCTTCATCAGGCTTGTCGGCTATGGCGACCTTCATCGCACCACCGAGGCGCTTCAGGATGCCGGCAAGCGCGTGGGCCTCTATCTGCTCATGCAATTGGTCGTCAACATCGTCTACGCCATACCGATCGCTATCGGGCTGTGGATCCTCGGCATTCCCAATGCCCTGCTTTGGGGGTTGCTGGCGCTGGCGCTGCGTTTCGTTCCCTATATCGGCCCGGCCATCGGCATGCTTTTGCCGCTGTTCCTGGCGCTGGCCGTGGCGCCCGGCTGGGAGCTGGTGCTGTGGACGGCCGCGTTGTTCGTGGTGATGGAACTGGTCACCGGCAATGTCGTCGAGCCCTGGCTCTACGGTTCGCGAACCGGGCTGTCGCCGCTGGCGATCATCGTGGCGGCGATCTTCTGGACGTGGCTGTGGGGGCCGCTCGGGCTGGTGCTGTCGACGCCGCTCACCGTCTGCCTGGTGGTTCTGGGCAGGCACGTGCCGCAGTTCGAATTCCTCGACGTGCTGTTCGGCAACGAGCCCGTGCTGGAACCTCACGCGCGGCTCTACCAGCGGCTTCTGGCCGGCGATCCGGACGAAGCCACTGATCATGCCGAGGAGATGCTGGAAGAAAAGTATCTGGTCGAGTTCTACGACAAGGTCGCCATTCCGGCCCTTCTGCTGGGCGAGCGGGACCGTGTGCGCGGCGTCATGGGTGACCTGCAAAGACGGCAAGTGGCGGCCAGCGCCCTGACGCTGGTGGCCAATCTGGAGGACGAGGCGAAAGAGGAAGCGGGTGAGGAGGATGAGCAGGCCGAGGAGGCGGGCGAGCCCGGCGACGCCGCCGATGAGGACGCGGCCGACCTGCCAGACGGCACCGGCCTATCGGTGCTTTGCGCCGGCGGGCGAGGCGAGCTCGACGATGCCGCCGCCGCGATGCTGGCGCAGGTGCTGGAAGTCCAGGGCGCGGCCGCGTCGACGGCGGGCTTTGCCGACATGGAACCCGCCAGCATCCGCCGTCTTGAGCTCGAAGCCATCGATACGGTCGTGGTCGGCTTCCTCAACCGCGATTCCGTCAAGCATGCCCGCTTCCTGGTTCGCCGGCTGAAGCGGGCGAAGGCAGCACTTCGGGTGGGCGTCGTGTTCTGGTCGGAGACCGGCAACGGCGACAAGGAGGCGACCGCCAGGCTGGCCCAGGACATCGGCGCGGATTTCGTCGCCCATGGCATGGTCGGCGCGGTGACGGGCGCGCTGTCGAAAGAGCCGCCGATTGCGTTGAAGCTCGTCGCCAAACGGCGCCGGCCACGCGCTGCCCCTAGGAAGGTGGCTGCCGCGGCGGCTTAGGGGTGAAGCCAGCCAGATGGTTCAGCTCTGTCATTTCCTGAACGAGGATGCGGAGATGAGTGCACCGGAGGCCGTCGTGTCGTTAAGTTGACGTCCGCCCGACGGACGGAAATGCGGGAATGTCCGCGTTACCTGATTGGAGCCACCATCGGCGGCGGGAGGCGGCTGATCTTGTGGAGTGGCCAAAGGAGGAGAGGGCAAAGGAGGAGCGCGGCAGCGCCAAAATCGAGCGCGACGGCCGCGGTGCCGGCACAGGCAGCAAGTTTTCCACCGATCGCCGGCCCGGCGAGCATGCCGGCATAGTAGACGGTGTAGAACACTCCCATCCCGATCGAGCGCGTCTGCTGATTGAGCACGCGCGTCGGCAAACTCATGATCGCGCCGGCAGGCAAGCCGCACACGATCCCAATGGCTATGACGAGGGGCAGCACCGGTCCGTTTCGCGACAGAAGCAGCATCAGGAATGCAAAGGTGACACAGCCCGCGATGAGGACCGCGCCGCCGTGTTTGGTGCGATCAGCCAGGAAGCCACCCAGGGGGACCGAAAGCGCCGCCAGCCAAAGCACGATGCTGATCGTCGATCCCGCCGACGGGTTGGACCACCCGCGTTCAACGAGCATCGACGGACCGAAACTGAAGACCATTGCGAAGCCGACATTGTAAAGGCACCAGATCAGGCCGGCGGCGACGAGAGCGTAAGTTACCCCTGCCGAAATGCCGCGGCGTTCACTTCCACTGAAGGGTGGCACCTCTGGCGAGCGATAGATGAAGATCATCAGGCCGATACCGACGACAATCAGGACCGAAACAGCAATGCCGACGGCGGTCGTCCCGAATGTCGTCCCGATTGCAGGCAACAGCATGAGAGCGATGGCGATCCCCGCTGGCCAAGAGTTGATGTAGATGGCCATGGCGGTTGCGATTTCCCGGCCGGCAAACCATTCGGCGACCATCTTTGTCATCAGGACATTCAGCAGAATGCCGCCAGTGCCACCGATCAGTCGACCGCCGATTTGCAGGTTCCAGGACGTCGACGCCGTGGTCAGCATCTCACCCGCCAGCATCATCATGAGACCGGCGAGAACGGTCGCCTTGTCGCCGTAGCGCTCTCCGATGGCCGCGCCAGGCAGAGCCAACGCGATCCCCGGCGCAAGATAGAGACCAATTAGAATGCCGATGTCGGCCAGGTTCACGCCGGCAAGGGGCGCGACGGCGGCAACGCTCTGAAACTGAAACGCCATTGCGGTGCGGGCGACAAACAAGACAGCAAGGATCGTCCAGCGACTGCGCACGGGTTCCCCACAGATTCCGGGCTACGCAGGCCTGATGTTTTGGTTCAACCGGAAGAAATTGGTCGGATCATATTGCTTCTTTATGGCGGCAAGGCGCGCATAGTTCTCGCCATAGGCATCACGCACGCGCTCATCGCCCTCATCCCCGAGATTGTTGGCATAGACACCGCCGGTGGAGAATGGTCGGACCGCATTCCACAGATCGCGTGCCCAGCGCATATTCGCCTCGTCATCGGCAGGATTGTCCCAGATGGCGATCGGGAAGCAATCGAGGGCGGCGTCGCGGTTGGCATAGGGGGAGTGCGACGCGGGCACGCGAGCGATCGCTCCGCCGACCTGCTGGAAAACCAGCAGGGACGAGTGGTTGGGAGCCTTCGCGTAGGCATCCAGCAGCGCCTCGATCGCGCCATCGCTGATCTCGCGCAGGAACTGCGCCTTCCAGTAATAGCGTCGCCCGCGTGGAAAAAGGCTATCGCCCGCCGATTGAATCCGAAGATAAGGAATGGGCTGAAGGCGGCTTTCGACAGGGGATCCGAATTTCATAAGCGGTGCGATGACAGGCTCGCCCTCCTCGGGTGGCCCGACATAGCAGGCCGAGATGCTGAAGGCACGATCGCCAGAGGGCAGTGTCACGAGCGCGGCGTCGACGCTCACCTCGTCGGGGGCGTCGCGGGAGAATTTGTCGTAAAACCGCATGGCCTCGCGCGCATGATCGAAGACGTGCAGCACCGAGCCCACGAGAAGGGCCGGGCCGACCGTGTGCAGCCGGTATTCGAACGCCGTCACGATGCCGAAATTGCCGCCGCCGCCGCGCAAGGCCCAGAACAGGTCCGGATGCTCGCCGGCGCTTGTGCGCAGCAATTGTCCGTCGGCCGTGACGATTTCAGCGGCGATCAGGTTGTCGCAACTCAGGCCATGCTTGCGCCCGAGCTTGCCAAAACCGCCACCCAGCGTGAGGCCGGCAATGCCGGTGTCGCTGTTGACGCCCATGGTCGTCGCGAGACCGTGCGTTTGCGTGGCCGCGTCGAACTCGCCAAGGTTGACACCGGCTTCGGCCCTTGCGATGCGGCGCTCGGGATCGACAATAATCTTCTTCATGCGAGATAGGTCGATCACTATCCCATCGTTGCAGACCGACAGGCCGGCGACATTATGGCCGCCGCTGCGAACGGCTACGAGCCAACCTTTTGACCTGGCATGGCTCACGGCATGAACGACGTCGTCGGAATTGGCGCAAAAGACGATTGCGCCAGGCCGCTTGTCGATCGCTCCGTTCCAGACCGCGCGCGCCTGATCGTAGCCAACGTCCGTCGGCAATACCACTTCGCCTTGTAAGTGCTGTCGCAGTTGTTCGAATGTCGTGCTCGGAGAATGAGGTCGGCCCGACAGCGTATCGGTCTGCCTGGGAATCTCCATCGTTACCGCCCTTGGCTCCAGCGAGACGATCATGGTCTCACAGGGGCCCGATCTTCTGCAAAGGCAAAATTCTTAGCTGGCAGATGAGGGGAATTCATCTAGATTGCCGATGTGAGCAACCGTCCGCCCCTCCGCGCCTTGCGCGCTTTCGAGGCCGTAGCCCGGCACGGCAGCTTCAAGGCCGCCGCCGCGGAACTCGGTGTGACGCCGACGGCGATTAGCCACCAGGTCCGCTTGCTGGAAGAGATATGCGGTTGCAAGCTGCTTCAGCGCCGGCCGCGACCGCTCATGCTGACGGGTGCGGGAGCGCGGCTGTTTCCGATCCTTCGCGACGGCTTTGATCTTCTTGCAGGTTCCCTTACCGCAGTCGCCGAGCCCGATGCTCAAGCACCATTGCGGGTGACGAGTCCGAATGCCTTCGCGAGCCGATGGCTGGTGCCCCGGCTGCCGAAATGGCGGGAGGCCAACCCTGCGGTGCCGCTGGAGATCATCGGCACGGATGTGGTACTCGACCTGCGCGCCGGCGCCGCGGACGTGGCGATCCGCTATGCGCGTCGCCCGCCTATAGGCTTTGCAGCGCAAGAGGTGTGCCGCGATTCCTTCTTTCCCGTTTGCAGTCCACGATTGCTGGCAAGCGATGGACTGGCGATAGAGCGTGCCGCGGATCTCTTGCGTTATCCCCTGATCCATTTTGACTGGATGAACCGGGATCCGGACGCTCCTACCTGGCGCCGCTGGCTCGCGACGGCCCGTTCAATCGATCCGGACCTCAATCCCGACAAGGGTTGGGACTTGAGCTTCCGCGAGGAACTGCATGCGATCGACGCGGTTGTCGCCGGGCAAGGCATTGCGATCTGCAGTGACGTCGTGGTTGGCCGTGAACTGGAAAACGGCTCGCTCGTCAAAGCGCATCCATTGTCTCTGCCGGGCTACAGTTTTTATGTCGTATGGATGCATTCCAGTCCGCGGTCCACGATCATAGAGTCTTTCTCGGCGTGGACGAGAACCGTCATATGAGATTGCCGGCTTGCCGCTGAGGAACAGCGTTCATCCGCTGAAGGGCGCTGAGGTTGGGCGGGTGGCTATGTGTTAATTACGAGAAGGAGGATCGGCACCTTGCTTCGGCAGCGAGCTTGGAGCCGGAGCAATTACGAAGCCAGACAATCAACTGGTCAGTCTTGTCCCTACGGCCTGATAAATTTCGATCGAATCGAATAGGCTCCTTCTCGTCCGAGGACGGTTCCCTCGTTTCGCAACTGTCCCTCTACCGGTCCAGCATCGCCATGCCGCGCTCGCCATAGCGTGGGCCGGAGATTTTTCCCGGCGCGAGCGCTTCGTCGAGCGCGGCCATTTCGGCGGCGTCGAGCTTCAGCGAGGCGGCGGCGATATTCTCCTCCAGGTATTTTCTGCGCTTGGTGCCGGGGATCGGCACGATATCGACCGCGAAATCGCTTCCCTTTTGCAGCAGCCAGGCTAGTGCGACCTGACCCGGCTTGACGGCCCGGGCGGCCGCGACGTCGCGCACCGTGCTCGCCGCCTCGACATTGGCGTCGTAATTCTCGCCCTGGTAGCGCGGGTCGTTGCGGCGGTAGTCGCCTTCGGGATAATCCTCGGCACGCCTGACGTCGCCGGTGAGAAAGCCACGGCCGAGCGGCGAGAACGGCACCAGGCCAATGCCGAGTTCACCGAGCAGGGGGATGATCTCGGGCTCCAGATTGCGCTCCCACAGCGAGTATTCGCTCTGCACGGCCGAGACGGGATGCACGGCATGCGCGCGGCGAATGTTGGCGCTGCCTGCCTCCGACAGGCCGAAGAAGCGAACCTTGCCCTCGTCGACCAGTTTGGCGACCGCGCCGGCGACATCCTCAATCGGCACCGCCGGGTCTACGCGATGCTGGTAGAGGAGGTCGATATGGTCGGTGGCGAGCCGGCCGAGCGAGGCTTCCACGGCTTCCCTGATATGGCCGGGCCGGCTATCGACCCCAACCTGCTTGCCGTCTTCGATGCGAAAACCGAATTTGGTGGCGATGGTGACATGGTCGCGCTTGCCCTTCAGCGCCCCGCCGAGCAGGGCCTCGTTGGCGTACGGGCCATAGACCTCGGCGGTATCCAGGAAGGTGCAGCCAAGTTCAATGGCCCGGTGCAGCGTGGCGATGGACTCGGCCTCGTCCGCCGGACCATAGGACTGGCTCATGCCCATGCAGCCGAGGCCGATAGCCGAGACTTGCAGCCCCTGGCTGCCGAGTTTTCGTGTGGCGAGGGTCATGACTGGGCTTCTCCGGTTGCAAGCTTCCCGGATTATATAGGGCCCTTGTCAGTCCTGTCCCTGGATTACTGCATCGATGCCGGGTGACCGAGATCGAGTGGGGTGATCGCGCACTCCTCGTCATCCTCGACGAGATGGTTTCCAAGCACGACCAAGCCACTGTTCAAGGTGTCGAATTCGATTGCCGCGCCAAGCAGTTGGGCGGCCTGCAGCACCAGGTGTTCAAGGTCCTCGAGGGCGACGTTCTCGACCAGATTCCTCATCCGGACCTGTTCGGCCGTCGCCGAGATATTGACGATCCCAGCCATCTTGAATGCCTTCTGGACCGTTGAATTGACGTCGTCGCGCAAGCGCGTGGAGTAGTCATGCCGCATCGAAACCTCCCAGGGGGAACGGTTTTCTGTTCATATCAGAGCATGCGCCCAGTGTGACGGGATGACAAGTGAAATTCTAGAAAATACATAAATAAATCAGTTAGTTATGATAGTTACAGGAATGCGCATCCGGTGTTTGATACGCATCATGAGCTTGATGCGGGGAGCGCTCACTGGCCGGCCTTGACGCATCTTGAGAACTACCCTAATTATAAGCGAAATGAGTTAGATACTAACTCACCGTATTTTGGTCTTGAGCGGGGAAGGCGCACATGGCTGAACTAGAACGCCCGGAACGACTGCAGATCATGCTCACCGCCGACGAATTGGCGGCCCTGGAAAACTGGCGCTACGACAAGCGCATGCCAAGCCGCTCCGCCGCCGTCCGGGAGCTGTTGCGGCGCGGCCTTGCCTCGGACGGGTTCCTGACGGCCGAACAAGGCGTCAAATCGCAAGACTTCGGCGTCCTGCCCGAGGGCGACGGCAAGGAAACCGATCGGCCTTCGGAGTGAGGGCCGTTTCGGCCATGATGCGCCGCCTGTGCGAATTGCCCGGGGCGAGATTGCCTTGATCAATTTGCGCGCTACCTCATGCAAATGAGCGAGATCGTGGTGGCGACGGCTGACATCGGAACAACCGACCAAAAACAGACCGCAACCGCGGATGCGCGCCTTGCGGCGATCGTAGATTCCTCTTTCGACGCCATCATCAGCAAGGATCTGAACAGCATCGTCACCAGTTGGAACCTGGCGGCCGAACGCATGTTCGGCTACAGCGCCGAGGAAGCGATTGGCCGGTCGATCGTCATGCTCATTCCCGATCACCTCAAGAGCGAGGAAATCGAGATTATCAGCCGGGTTCGCGCCGGCGAGCGGGTGGCGAGCTACGAGACGACGCGAAAGCGCAAGGATGGAGTGCTTATCTCCGTCTCGCTGACGGTTTCGCCGATCAAGAACGCCAATGGCGAGATTGTCGGCGCCTCGAAGATCGCCCGGGACATTTCCGCCGCCAAGGAGAGCGAGCGCAAGATCAGGCTGCTGATGCGAGAGGTCAACCATCGCGTCAAGAACCAGTTCGCGGTCATCCTGTCGATGGTCCGGGAGACGAGCAAGCGCTCGAATGACCCGCACGAGTTCGAGGAACTGATCCGTGCCCGCATCATGGCGCTGTCGCGCTCGCATGATCTGCTTGTCACCTCGGAATGGGCCGGCGCCAGCCTGTTCGACCTGATCCAGGAGCATTTGAAGCCTTTCGGCCGCGAAGAGCAGATACTGCTCTCCGGCCCGGTGCTGACGCTGCAGTCGAATGCGGTGCAGAATCTCGGCATGGCTTTCCACGAGCTCGGCACGAATTCGTCCAAATATGGCGCGCTGGGCAGCGAGGACGGCCGGGTCGAAGTCACCTGGACCATCGGCTCCGGCACCCACGATGCCGGTGCTTCGGGCGGGCGTGAGTTCCAGCTGCTTTGGAACGAGACATCCACGCCCCGTCCCGACGACAGGCGCGACGAGACCATACGCAAGGGGTTTGGCACCGTCGTCCTGCAGCGGGTGGCGCCGCAATCGCTTGGCGGTTCCGCCGTCCTCGAGCGGTCCGCGGGGCATCTCAGATGGCAGTTGGCCGCGCCACTGGCATCGATCATCGTGCCGCAACCCGGCGCCGAACCCGATGACGACGCCGCGCTCGGCTTCGGCATCTGACGCCCCGTCAAAAGAACTTGGTGTCGCGCTTATCCGGCGGCGGGCAGCTGCCTGACGGTGATCTCCACTTCGATGGCGGAGCATGTGCAGTGCGCGTGGACAGCAACCGCTGCCTGAGCGGCGTTGCGCCGAGGTGGGGCGGCAGGTTTCTCCGCCGCCCCGGCCTGCCGGTCACCGATGATGCGGGAGATGCCTTTCGGCATCGACTTCTCCAACGGTGAAGCTCTGGAAGCCCGGCATGAGCTGCCATACTGCTGCAAGGCCTATGACCAGATAGGCCAGGCGGGCCAGCATGGCGCCCCCAAGGACCGTGCCGATTACGTCATGGCCGGTCACACCCATGGACAGCCAGTTGAGACCGCCAAGGATTATGAGGGCGAGCGTGACGAGATTCATGATGCGCATAAACGCCTCCTGATGTTGCCTGACAAAAAGACGCCTGCAAAAAAACGCCTGCCGTTTCAGGCGGTTCCATCGATCACGAGATTGTGAATAGCGGCTGCGGTCCGTGAACGGCCGGCCTTCTCGACCAGTCCCTACTCGACCAGTATGTGCGCTTCGCGCGCGGCCTCGACGAAGGCCTCCCTGGCGGTATCGGGGGATACGTCGCCGCTCGTCGCCCGGCGGCAGGCGCGCAGCGCGGACTGATGTTTCAGGCTGCCGGTATCGCGCCAATGGGTCGTGAGCAAGTCTATGGCCTGCTGCGTGTTGGACAGGTTGCGGGTGGCTCCGGTGACACCGACGGAAACCACCACGGGTTTGGAAAACCAAGCAGTCTGCATTGGAGCCTCGACGGCGTTGCGGACATCAAACGTCCGCGCCGGCGCAAGGTTGCATCGCCGCCAATCACTGTCGCGTGAGGCTCGGCGGTCCCTGCCGGCGGCGCAACCTTCCCCTGGTCGGCGCCGGGAGCGCAGGGCCTAGAGGATGTTGGTCGTCACCTCGACGATGATCGCGGCGCCATCCAATGTGCCGTCGGGGACATGCACGACGCGCGAGACCCGCAGGTCCTGCGGGCTTCCGTCGACCGACAGCGAAACGCTTTCTCCGATCCTGGGCACCGCCTGGAAAATGGCGTCGGTGGCGTCGGGCCGGTTGTCGATGGATATGCGGCAGTTGACGGTCATGAAATGTCTCCTGTGTCTGGCCATGCCTCGGTCGTCAACGCAGGGTCGATGAAATGGTTTCAGGAGAACCGGTTCCAAAACCGGAGTTCCTTGACGCAATTCCCTGGAATAACCGCCTCACGGTGTCCCGGAATTGCTCCAGCCGGTCGAAGGGCTGGTTCCCGCTCATGGGCTCGAACCACGATTCACGCCTTCAAAGGGCGCTGTCCTACCATTAGACGAAGCGGGAGAAGCTGGAACGGTTATGGCGCCAGTACGGCAAAGCGTCAATTCGGTAAGTTGTTGACCGGCTCTTCGCAGCGGTAAACCGGGCAGTGTCCGTCGCGCGCCGGGATATAGGCCGACATCGGCACTTCGGGCCAGTCGCATTCATTGCCGAACTGCCTGACATAGCGGTCATAGGTGTTCGGGCCGGTGGTCAGCACCACCGCGTGACGGCTCTGGATCATGGCTTGGATCTCGGTGCAGCTCATGGCGCGGCTGTCGGGCCGGGCCTCGGCCAGACCGGTCGCCGCAAGCACGGCGCCCAAGGTCATCAACAGGATTCGAACGCGAGCTGACGTCATTGTTTCTCTTCTAACGCGGTTTTGGACGAAAGCCGCTTCACTTTTGCCGGAGGTACCCCGAGCGGGCATCCTTTGTCCCATAAAACTCATACTTCGTCCCGCCGGTTCCGCGACAGGCTACGCATGGGGCGTGGCGCGGCACGGCCGGCCTCCGGCGCAACCAAATCGCGTGTGGCGCATTGCTGGGAATGGACAGCAGGAAACCTTACGAAACACCGCAGTGGTGGCCCGGAGACGAGGGCCGCGAGGCCATGTGCTGTTCTTTCTGCGGCGGCCGCGACCACCGTTATGAGGAGTGCCCGCAAAGGGCCGACCCGCCCGCTGCCCCGTCCGAGGACGATGCCTGGACATCTCGCTGATCCCGTCGCGGCCTTGAGTGCCACCTTTTGCGCCGACAGGCGTTGTCCCTGCGAATGGAAGGTCGCCACCGGCGGCCGCGCAGGAAAAGGAGGCCAAGATGAAACCTCTCGCCATCGCGTCCCTGATGCTGGTGTTGGCCGTGCTGCCGGCGGCGGCGCAGACGGCTCCACAGCGGAACCCGGCCCAGCAGGCCGACAAATGCCGGGTCCAGCCAGAGCAAGGCAAGCAGCCGTCCGGCGACGGCAATCTGACCGAAAAGCTCAATGATTGCGGCGGGGTGCTGAAGCCGCCGGCCACCGGCGACCAGGGCATGGCCGCGCCGGCGCCCGATGAAGGCAATACGCCGGTGATCAAGCCCGGCCAAGTGCCCGCGCAGCCGCCGTCCAAGTAGAAGCGAGACCGGCGGCTTTATTGCCGGGCAGCGGAACCTCGCCGACCGGGAAACGTTTCTTTAACGAATTGGATTTGAAAGGACGGGAGCCTTGAAGGATATTGCCAACACCGTCACATTTATTGCCACGATCGCAATCGTGATCGTCCTGATGCTGATGGCGCCGAAGAGTTTCGGGTTCGAAACCTCTCATCCTATCGTGGATGGCGACCTGCCTGCCCAATAAAAGACCCGCTCCGCAAAAAAGCAGGCGAGGGCATCGCCTGCTTTTTTGTTGGGCGAAACCGTCTCACACGTTTCCTGGACTGGTTCTAGCGAACCAGAACGCCGGCGTGATCGCACAGTGCGGTGAAGGCTTCCTGCGCCTGTGCCGCGCTGTCCTTGTTTTCCAGCGCCGCCTCCACCTTCTCGCGCGCGGCCTGGTAGAAGGGACCACGGCTGGCATGCGGCCAGTCGATCAGGATCTCACTGGCGTCCTGAAGGCTCGCCACCTCACGGATCGTGTCCGAGCCATGCGGCTTGATGCGCATTGGTGTCGACAGCATCACATCGGCCATTGTTTTTCCCGCCACCATTGTTCTCAGCTATTGGAGGATGTGTGCTTCGCGCGCGGCATCGATCATGGCGCGCATCGCCTTTTCCGGTGGTGTCCAGCCATCCAGCGCATCGCGGCAGCTGCGCAATGCCGCCCGGTATCGCCGGCCCTGGCCGGCCGGCCAGTCGCCGAGGCATTCCAGGCCCTCCCAGGCGCTGCGCACCACGCGCTCGTGCTCGGGGGCAAACTTCAGGCGGATCGGTCGGGGAAACATCTTGTCGTTCAACTGAAGTCTCCGTGACGGGTGCATGTGGCCATGCGGTTTGAAGGACCGCGGCATGCATGAGGGGCGCCGGATAACGTCGCTGGCAGGGGAGGGTTCCAGACCCGAAGGATCAATTTTCAATCGCCGGCAACGGCGTCCGACAAAGGTCTTGGCGCCGGCGGATCGGCGTCTTCGGCCTGCGGCCGGTCATGCTCGAATTGCTCGGCGCCGGGCAAGGCGTGCAGCCAGCTCTCGCGGCGGCTGATCCACAATTCATATTCGGGGGCAAGGTCGGTCGGCGCGACGTCGAGGCTGCCAAGCATGACCTCGGCCTCGGTGTCGCCGACCCAGGCCACGCGGCCGCCGCAGGTCGGGCAAAAGCTGCGCGTTCCATAAGTGGCGACTTCGCCCGATGTCTCGAAGGCATCGCGCGGCCAGATGGCAAAGGCCGAATAGACCGAGCCGCCCGCCTTGCGGCAGTCCTTGCAATGACAGAGGCCGACCCGCGTCGGCTGGCCGGTGACGACGAAATGCACGCCGCCGCACAGGCAGCTGCCGGTCCTGCGTATGGTGTCGGACATGGGCGCGGCCCTCCGTTCTTGCGGCTCGCGGCAGCCGCCCTCTATCCGCGCGCCGCCATATGGTTGTCGAGCTTCTTGCGTGAAGGCCCGTAGCGCTTGATGATGGTCTGGGCTTCGCTCTGCGGGATGCCGTATTTGCGGGCAAACGCGGCAACCTCGTAGGTTTCCTCGCTCGAAACCAGCTTGCGGTCCTGTTTGGTCTTCGATTTGTCGTCGGGCATGGCGGGCCTCGCTTTCTGTCAGCCGCATGGTCGCGCGGACATAATACCACGCGATGCCGCGATCAGACATAACAGCGATCGGCGCTGCTGGTTCCATGACGGCGCATCGCCCCGGCAGGAACGGCCTGCAAGCAGTTGTTCAGGCCGGCGAATGGACCGGGCCGGCGTCGCGGTGACCGGTGTCACCGCATTCGACGCAAGGCGCGCTGGCGCCGGGGCAGCCACGATGATGGGTGCCGGCGGGACAGCAAAGGCCATTGGAGCTTGTCCAGCGCGGGCATTGGAAAACCTGCCCGCTGCCGCCGCAGCCATTGCACTCTGCCACCGATAACCCGACCAGAAAGGATCTCGTCCCTAGCCTGACTCGCGCGCCCAATTCTTAACCCACCCAAAACACCGCATCAGACATAGCTGTGCATTAGCCCAAGCTAACGATACCACGATCACGGTTACGAACAAGTTTCGCGATTTTTATGGCGGGGGCCTCGTCCGGGAGGAGCGTTTGAAGCGGGGGATCGCCTGCCGCCACCGTGGCGGCGGGCGGATGGCTTGTGGGTTTTCGGGTAAAATTCGCGAGGGGTGTCGGAACCGCTCCCGGCCGCACGTCCTTTGGAGCGAAACGGTTTCAACCCTGGAGAAAGTCATGCCGTCGCAAATCGCTCAATCGCCGTGGCAGACCACGGCCCTTCTCATTGCCCGCCTGATCTTTGCCGCCGTCTTCCTCATGGCGGTGACCTTCAAGTTCATGGGCATCGGCGCCACCGCGGGTTTCATCGCCGCCGCCGGCTTTCCCTTCCCGCTCTTCCTCGCCTGGTGCGCGGCGATCCTGGAGGTTGCGCTGGTGCTGTGTTTCCTGAGCGGCGCATTCTTCACGCAGGCGGCCCTGGTCGCCGCGGCCTATGTGCTGTTCCTGGCCTTCGCCTTCCACGGCCCCAGCCACTGGGCCGGCAACCAGGCCGAGTTCGGCTTCTTCGTCGACCATTTTTCCTTCGTCGCCGGACTGCTGTTCGCGGCGGTGCACGGACCGGGGCAGACGCTGGCGCTGAACCTGGGCTGGCCGGGCAGGGCGTGAGGGGAGCGAACCTCACATCTGGTCGTTGTATGGCTCCTTCATCTGGCCGACCATGCGGGCCAGTTTCGAGAATGAGGGCATATCCGCTTCCGGCTGGCATTGATTGGCGAGCTCCAGGAGCCGGATCGGGAAATTGACGGCGTCACGGCTCGACGCCGACATGCCGCCGGACCGCTCCTCGCTGGTCTCGCCGGCCTCGGCCTTGCGCAGGGCGATATCGATCTCCTCCGATGTCAGCACGCCTTTGCGCACCAGCACGTGGTTGATCGAGGCGACGGCCATCAGCAGGCCTTCGAGTTGCAGGTTGGCGACATTCATGGCGATTGCTCCCTCTATTCACCGTAGCTGAAACGCGCCAGCCGCGTTTCCGATCCGGAGGCAGGCGAAGCCGCCCCAGATCCTGTCGGCGAACAGCAGGACCAGCAGCATCGCGCCGCTATCCCGGCCAGCCGATGAAGGCGCCGGGTACGGTCATCTTCAACCCGGACGATGGGCAGATCGTCTGCCGCCGGAAACGATCTATTCCTGCGTCAGGCGCTCGCCATATTCGCGCCACAGCGCCTTGACCTCCAGGCTGCCGAGGCGCGGGATCGACGGATCGCCGCATGTGATGGCAACGGCGCCGATGTCGTAGTTGGGATAAGCACCCGCGACGAAGCGAATCGCTTCGCCAAGCGAGTTCACGCGGATCACCGGATCGGCCTGGCCCTGGCCGGTACTTCGCACCCCGGAAACCGAGGCTGGAGCATGTCGCATCCTGAAAACGGATGCCATGGCTGGTCTGTCCATCGTCCTCTCCCACAAAGGCCGTGACGGGAATCATTCCATGAGCTTCGACTGATGATTCCACAGCTGCGGGCCGAAGAAAAGCCGGCTAGCCAATGCCGGATTTCGGCGACCGGCCGGCCGCCATCCGATTGTCCGGTGAGGGCAGTTGTGCCATGATCTCATCAATGGTGCTGATTTGCGCCGACGACCCGCCGCCGAGGCGGGTTTTGTTTTTCAGCCTTCCGCTCCCGCCGCCGCCGGCTTGTCGAAGCGGCCGCGCTCTGGCATCTTGCCAGTAATGGGAGATGTCTGGCATCTTACCAGTGATGGGAATGGGGTTCTCCCGAAACCGCCAGTGATGGCTGATGACTCCTGCCGCGAAAACCGCGGTGGGAATCTGTCGATTCCGCCGCCATGGCGGGCCGATGTGCTCGTCTCAGAGAGGATCGAGCATGTCTTTTTCGAACTGTCTTCTGGTCATGGCCGGTGGCGCCCTCGGCACGCTGGCGCGCTACCTCGTTTCCACCTGGGCGCTGCCGGTGAGCAGTGAACTGCCCTGGGGAACCATCATCATCAACATCAGCGGCTCGCTGCTGATCGGCTTCTTCGGCACGCTGACGCTGGCCGGCGGGCGCTATCCGGCCTCCGAAAGCCTGCGCCTGTTCGTGATGATTGGCCTCTGCGGCGGCTACACGACCTTTTCGTCCTTCAGCCTGCAGACGCTCGACCTGCTGCGGGCCGGCGGCTTCGGCCGGGCGGCGCTCAACATCGGCCTGTCGGTGCTGCTGTGCGTGGGTGCCGTGGCGCTCGGACACATCATCGCCGCCCGCCTCAATGGCGGCGCCACGCAGGTCGCGCAGAGCGTGATCGAGGAGGAAGCTTGAGGCGGTTTTAATTGGTATGGGAATTTTTTCCTTGACCGGATGAGGGCAGCCAAGCTATCATCCTGTCCATGGTGCTGATTTGCGCCAACGACCCGCCCCCGAGGCGGGTTTTGTGTTTTTGGCGCCTTGTCATGTGACGGCGCTGAGGCTGCCGATTTTGAACGCCGGCGGGACAGCGCCCCCCTCTGTCCTGCCGGACATCTCCCCCACACGTGGGGAGATTGGCTGTTATGCTGGCTTTCGCCAATCGCCTACGCTGCAAGATTGGCGAGGCGCCGAAGCTGCCAATCTCCCCCCAAGTGGGGGAGATGTCCGGCAGGACAGAGGGGGGCGCCGTAGAGCGCGACCTCCGCGAGAAATCCAATGACCCAACGCTACGCCACGATCATTACCGACGATGACGGCCGCGACATCGTCAGCACCATCGGCGAGTTCGAGCACGCGCCGCCGCCGCCGCGTCTGGGCTGGATCGAACCGGCCGCGCCAGGCGTGCTGATCGGCATGGTGCGCGATGCGGCAGGCGGCTTTGGTTTTCCGCAGTCCGGTATTGGCGGGCAGGCCATCGGTCTCGTATTGGCGCGGCTCAAGGCGCAGGCCAGCGTGGCAAAACGCGCCGGTGCCGCAAAACCTGCCGCGACCGCAAAGCCGAAGCGCGCCAAGCGGGCGAGGAAAAAAACCGCCCGTTCGAAGAAGCCGGCCGGATCGGCGCAGAAGGCGGGCAGAGCGGCCGGCGATGCCGTTGCAAAGGCGACAGTCGATGGCTGACGACACCGCTGATCAGCCGGCGCGCCGCAAGACAAGGCCGGCAAGGCGCAAGCCGGTCCGCGAGGCGGCCGCGCCGACGCCTCGTCCGAAGCGGACGAAAAAGACGCTGGGCGACGACTTTCTCGCCGCCGTTCGGGCCGATTTCCGCGCGCATGGCGCCGGCGTCATCGCCGAGGTGCGGGCCGACAAGCCGGACCAGTATCTGAAGATCGTGCTGTCGGTGCTGCCCAAGGAATTCGATGTCGCCATCAACCATCTGGATGCCCTGAGCGATGAAGAGATCCGCAGCCGCATCCGCAGCCTCGAAGCCGTCGTCAAACCGTTCCTCGAAGAACCCGCCGATCGCCGTGAAGACGGAATATCTGGCGCTGCTGGCGGAACTTGACCGCCGCAGACGCAACAACCAGCTGGCGGCGTACAGACCGTATCAGCGCCAGGCCGAATTTCACGCGGCGGGAGCGGTCAACCGCGAAAGGCTGTTCATGGCCGGCAACCAGCTTGGCAAGACGAGGGCCGGCGGCGCGGAATGGGCGATGCACCTGACCGGCCGCTATCCCGCGTGGTGGCAAGGCAAGGTTTTCGACATGCCTGTCCGGCTATGGGCCGCCGGCGTGACCGGCGAGGGCACGCGCGACAACCCGCAGCGCGTGCTGGTCGGGCCGCCGCAACAGCAGGCGGCCTGGGGCACCGGCATGATCCCGGCCGATGCCATTGTCGACACCATCATGGGCCGTGGCGCGCCGGGCGCGCTCGACAGCGTCGTGGTGCGCCATGGCGGCGGCGGCGATGTGCAGGCCGGCGAGAGCGTGCTGTCGTTCAAGAGTTTCGAGAAGGGCCGCGAGAAATGGCAGGGCGAGACGCTGCACGGCGTCTGGTTCGACGAGGAGCCGCCGCTCGACATCTATTCCGAAGGCCTGACCCGCACCAACGCGACCGGCGGGATAACGATCGTGACGTTCACGCCGCTGCTTGGGATGTCGGATGTGGTGCTGTTGTTTTTGTCGGCGGGGGAGGTGGAGAGGATGGGGAAAATCAACTGACGAAGAGGAATCAAGGATATTGGCTGCCCGCAAGCTGCCTGGCGCGGGCCTTGGGATCGGTGGCTTTCCGGGTAAGCGGCATACACCTGACTTCGGATTGACCCAGGGCACGGTTCCAGTATTCCACGCATGCCTTGTTTGGCGTGTCTGGAATACAGACATTTCTGTTGATCGGCACGATTTTCCCGCCGGGGATTTGCAAAGATGAGGCTTGATTTGTGCAAGTTGTCTTCTTGCTGGAATAGGGCACGTTTGACTGGGTCGTGCAGGCGGCTGAGCTAACTGCAATAGCTATAACCAATGCTATGCGGATCATGTTTCCCCCCCAAAGTCGTTCGCCAACGTCGCACCGAACCCCATCGCTATCAACTATGCAGCTTGATCGGACTACACGAGAATGAGTCGTCACGTCACCTTCATGACCATCGACGATGCCGCGCATTATTCGCCGCAGGAGCGCGCGGCTATCGTTGCTGCCTATCCCGAGCATGAGCGCGAGGCCCGCGCGCGCGGCATTCCGGTGCTGGGCTCGGGCCGCATCTTTCCGGTGGCCGAGGCGCTGATCGCCTGCGAGCCGTTCCGGCTACCGCGCTATTGGCCGCGTATCGGCGCGCTCGATTTCGGCTGGGACCATCCGTCCGCCGCCGTCGAACTCGCCTGGGATACGGAGGCCGATGTCGTTTATGTCACCAAGGCAGCACGGGCCTCGCAGCAGACGCCGGCCATGCAGACGCTCACCCTGAGACCCTGGGGCGAATGGCTGCCCTTCGCCTGGCCGCGCGACGGCCGCCGCGAGACGCTGGAAGGGGCGGGGGTGGCGCTGGCCAAACAATATGCGGCACACGGGCTGAACATGCTTTCGCGCCATGCGCAGTTCGCCGACGGCTCGGTCTCGGTCGAGGCCGGGCTGATGGAGATGCTCGACCGCATGCAATCCGGCCGCTTCAAGGTGTTTTCGACGCTGAGCGATTGGTTCGAGGAGTTTCGCCTCTACCAGCGACAGGGATTTCGCATGTTCCGTATCGTGCAGGACGCGTTCGGGCCATCGACCGGTTACCCCGAAGGCTCGGCTGTGAACGGCATTCCGCTGCGCGACCAGGTGGTTTTCGAACGCGACCTCGGCGCGGATTGAGGGGTAGTGGGTGCTCCACCTCGCGCTCCGGCTTCACGACAGTAGCAGACAGTCCAACAGCCCGCTCCGGTTCGCCGGAGCGGGCTTTTTTGCGTTTCGGCCCGAAGCGCGTCGCGGCGAAGTGCATTCATGCCACCCGCTTCAGGGCTTTGTTTTTTTGGCATGGTGTCTTCCCAAAACCGAGGTCGCTTTTGCGCGACATGCATCAGGCCAGGATGTTGACGGCGCGGGCCGCAACCAGTGCGATCGTCAGCAGGGAGATCATCGCCTCGGCCATCATCAAAAGCTTCGCGCGCTGGGAGAGTGGCAAGGTGTCGGTCGGCGAAAACGCCGTCGCGTTGGTGAAGGCGAGGAAGACATAATCGATGAAGCCCGGCAACCAGTCGCGGATCTCGCGGTCGTTCAAGGTCATTTGCGGGAACAGGAAATCGGAATGGGCGCGGTTGACGAGGCCGCAGGTCGGCGGCCCGCCGCGATCGGTGCTCCAGAACCACAGGGCAAAAATGATGACATTGGTGACCCAGATGTTGAGCGCGTCGATCAGCAGCGTCTGGCCGCTGGAGCCGGCATGGCCCGCCAGCAGCGCGCGCACCAGGAACACCAGCGAACCGCAGTTCATGACGCTGACGACGCCGGTCATGACCAGGGCCGCCCTGCGGATCATGACGCGGAACCGGCCGACCAGATACCAGTGCTCCTCCTCGACCGCCTTCTGGGTGGCGACCTGTGTCCAGGCCGTGGCGACCGACAGCGGCACGAGCAGCGCCGCCTCAAGGGCCGGCGCCAGCCAGCGGGGGCCGAACGAAAGATCGTTGATCACCAGAAGCTGCAGGCAGATGATGACAAGGACAGCCGCGCGCGCCAGCCAGAAATCGAACGCGCGGTGGTGGATGACGGCATGCTGGTGACGCATCGAGTATCCGGGAGGTTCAGACAGGATCAGATATGCGGGTTGTTCTGTCGGGGGAGGGCAACGGAGCGCTGAAATTCCCGCTCAATCTTGGTCTTGCAATGGCCTGCAAGTATACTTTTTCGTAAGCTTTGACGTTGGGGCTGTTCGGCAAACCGGTCGGTGTGATTTAAGCGCCGCATGACGGGAATTGACGACTCCATAGATGGTTGGCTGCCGGCCGGGTTGCCTGTCGCGGGCATCGACCGTTCGTCGGTATGGTCCGGCCTGCTTCGTCATCCCTGGCATTTGCTGGCGCTCTTGTGCCTGGTGCAGATCGTGTGCTGGACGGTGGTGCCGGCGCTGATCGACCCCGCGCCGCCTGGCGATGTCGTGGAAGGTTTCATGTGGGGCCGCGAATGGGTGCTGTTGACCTACAAGCATCCGCAGCTTCCCGGCTGGCTGCTTGAAACCAGCCATCTTCTGACCGGATCGTTCCGCTGGCCGCAATATCTGCTCGCCCAGCTGACGATCTCGTCGACCTTCGTCCTGGTCTATCTGCTGGCCCGCGACATGCTTGGGCAAAGCCGCGCGCTGGCCGCCGTGCTTTTGATGCCGTCGGTCTATTTCTTCGGCTGGCCCACCCCGCAATTCAATCATGACTATGCGCAGATGCCGTTCTGGGCGGCCATATGCTGGCTGCTTTGGCGTGCCGGCCGCGGTGGTGGGCCGGGCTGGTGGCTGGCGCTCGGACTGGTGTCGGGCGTCGGACTCTATGCCAAGTTCTCCACCGGCCTGCTGCTCGCCTTCGGCGCTCTCTGGCTGTTGTCCGACGCACGCGCGCGCAGCCGGCTTGCGACGCCTTGGCCATGGCTCGGCCTTGCCGTTTTTCTCGCCGTCGCCGCGCCGCTGGCCGTCGAACTG
This sequence comes from Mesorhizobium sp. 113-3-9, assembly GCF_016756515.1. NCBI lineage: Bacteria > Pseudomonadati > Pseudomonadota > Alphaproteobacteria > Hyphomicrobiales > Phyllobacteriaceae > Mesorhizobium > Mesorhizobium sp. 113-3-9. Next base: position 3,545,176 of record NZ_AP023246.1, read on the forward strand.
TACCGCATCGACTTCCTGCCGCTGACCTATTTCGCCGACCGCGACGCCTGGGTGACCGAACACCGTGCGCGCCTGTATTACATCGGTGTCCAGGTGGCCGGGCTCTCCGGCTTTCTGCTGGTGCTGTCGATATCAGGGCTGCTGCGGCGTTCGCCTGACCCCGAAGCGCCCGTCGAACGCGGCATTCTGGTCTATCTCGTATGGATGGGCCTCGGCCCGGCGGTCCTGATCATGCTGGCCTCGTTGTTCACCGGCACCGGTGAATCCTGGGGTGCGCCGATGTACAATCTTGTCGGCGTCGTGGCGCTCGCCTTCCTCGGTCACCGGCTCGGCGCCTTCGAGATGCGAAGGTTGGCGATCTGCGCATTCACCTGCATCGTCACCATGTCGGCCGCCTATGCGGCGATCCGCTGGACGGACTGCAATGTGCGAGGACGCATGGATGCAGTCTGCTGGCCGGCGCAGCCGATCTCGGACGAGGCCGAGGCGGTGTGGCACGCGGCAGCACCCGGCCGGCTCGACATTGTCGGCGGCGATACCAATCTGGCCATGCTGGCTGGCCTCAATGCCTATGACAAGCCATCGATCTTCACCGACCTCAACATGCGGTTCGCGCCATGGATAACAGGGCGGCGCTTGCATGATCACGGCATGCTGATGGTCTGGTCGGGGCGTGGTGTGCCGCCGTCGCTGCGGGCATGGTTGGGCACCATCCCGGTCAAGACCGTTCTTTTCAACTGGTCGCGCGAGGCACCGCCCGTGCCAATCAATTTTGCCGCCATTCCGCCTGGCACGCGCTATCTGCCGCTTGCCGTGGACAGCCGAACCCGGCATCCGCGCAGCTGAAGCCCTGTCGCGCGGTCCGCAGGCGCCGCGTTCACTTCCAGTCGACTGGACGAAGCCGCCGACAATGCCCATTTATGGGAAATCCAATTTTGTTGTTGTGCAATTCAGGTCGGAAACGGCTACCGTTTCCCCCTTGAATTGCTTCTTGAGGAGACGTGACATGGCGACTTCGACCGAACGCGCAGTGCTTGCCGGTGGCTGTTTCTGGGGCATGCAGGATCTGATACGGCGCTATCCCGGCGTCATCTCCACTCGTGTCGGCTATAGCGGCGGCGACGTACCCAACGCCACTTACCGCAACCACGGCACCCATGCCGAAGCCATCGAGATCAATTTCGATCCGGCCGTGATCAGCTATCGCACACTGTTGGAGCGCTTTTTCCAGATCCACGATCCGACGACGCGAAACCGCCAGGGCAACGATGTCGGGATGAGCTACCGCTCCGCGATCTACTATACCAGCGACGAGCAAAAGCGCGTCGCCGAAGACACCATTGAAGACGTCGATGCGTCCGGCCTGTGGCCCGGCAAGGTCGTTACCGAAGTCGCACCTGCTGGTGCCTTCTGGGAGGCCGAGCCCGAGCATCAGGATTATCTGGAGAAATATCCCAACGGCTATACCTGCCATTTCGTGAGGCCAGGCTGGAAGCTGCCGGTTCGTGAGAAGGCCGTCTCATAGGTTTACGGATAGGCTTTCGCGCGGCATGGGGCTATAATTGCTTCGCCGATTGCCGCGCGACCAGCCATCGCGTGGCGATTGACGGGCGGTGGCATTTACCGAAGTTGCGCGGGCTGATCTGACGGGGGTGAGCATGAAGAAGATCTATCGGAAGCCAGTCCTGGTGAAAAAGGGCCGCCTTTCAGACGTCACCGCCTTGATACCGCCTTCGCAAATCAAGGCCACCTGATCGACAGCCTTCATTGGCAAGTGCGGTCGGCCCGCTCGAAAAGGCCTGGCTCGACCGCCGTTTAAATGGGGTGACCGGCTTGACGGGCGCTTTGAGAGGGTGCTGCTTTTGAGCCCGCAGACCGGGCAAGACCGGCTTTCGGCCGTGTTCATACTCGACGTCAACCACTATACCGGGCCGCTGCTGGCAGGGTGGCTTGAAGCAGGCCATCACATCGGTGCGATTGTTGTGCCGGGGTTGCGTCGGCGCCCAAAGCACTTCAGCACAGGCAATTTACGCCGAAGACTGAAACGCAGATTGCTGCTCAGACGCTATATCGGCGACACGCCGGCAAGACTGATCGAATTCGGGCGACCTTATGATTGGGACACGCTCGGCAAGCAATTGTCGCAGGTCGAGGCCGCTGTGTTGATCTGCTATGCTTTCCCCACATTGGTCCCGCCGCAATTGCTGAGCATCTTTCCCAAGGGCGGGCTCAATCTTCACCCGGCGCTGCTGCCCAACTATCGGGGCCCGCATCCTCTCCACCGCCTGGCGGTGGACGGCCAGCATGCCGTTCATGGCGGTGTGACGCTGCATAAGATGTCCGCCGCCTTCGACGACGGCGACATCCTTGGGCAGGTGTCGTTTTCGGAAACAGACTGGGCGTCGCGGCGGGCCTTGATCGACGGCTTGGCAAGCGCGATGTGCACGCTGGTGAGCGAGGTGGCGCCGGCCTACTGCAAGGGCAGCCTTTCGGGGACACGGCAGCCGGCCGGCGATTTCATCTGGGCGCGGCTTGAATCTGCCCACACGATGATCTCGCCGGCCATGTCGATCGAGCATGTCGATCGGTTGTGGCACGTGCTGGGCAATATTCCAGGGATCTATCTCGATGTCGCCGGCCACAAGGTCAGGCTGGGGTTCCAGATCGAACGGCTAGGGTCGCCGACCGGACAAGTGCCGGTGGCACGATGGGGCACCGTGGAGTTCGATCTTGCCGATGGCAGGGTCCGGTATCTGGCCTATGGCCACCTGCTCAAACGGCTCTTGAAATTGCGCGACGCTTTCGCGCGCTCTCAAGTCAGAAGTCGGGTCCTGAAATAGCGGTCAGCGAGAAACGACTCGAGCAAGGGACTTGCCGAAAGCAGACCACCCCGTTCATCAAGACCGGTAAACGCGGAAAAGTCGCGGCGCTTGCGCTCCGCGACTTTCCTGGCTGCGATCGAAATTACTTGCCGCAGTTGTTGTCGTTCACCGTCGGTGCGGTTGCGTTGCCGTTGGCGTCGCTCTGCGCGCCCTGGGGATTGGTCGGGCAGTTCTTATCCGCATTGGAATTCATGTCGCCCGGCGCGGTGGTGGTGCTGTTGGTCGCCGCCGGATCAACCGTATTGGGTGAGGCCGGCGTGCTGGGGTCCACTGTGATTGACTGGCCGCTGCCGCCCGACCCGTCCGTGCCGTTTGCGCTATTGCTTTGCGCCATCGCGGATGTGGCAAGAGCAACGGTGAACGCCGAAGCTGCGAGGATTTTCATGAACATGGTTCTGTCTCCATTTCTGTGAACTCGTCGCGTTGCGACTGGTGGGTCAACCTCGCGGCTTGGCGAAGGTTCCCGATAAAATTCGCGCGGGGAGGACCCTCCGGCGTCCATCCCGTGATCAGATCTGGTGCAATGTTTTTGGCCCATTGCGCCGAAAAAACAGCTTCCCCTTCAGTTCGAATGGTGCTTTAACGCGTCCATCCACAGGGGTGCTCCGTACGGTCGGGGCTGAGACGGGGGCGGCAAGCCCACAGACCCTAGAAGCTGATCTGGGTAATACCAGCGGAGCGAGGCGGGCGATGTTTTCAGGCGCACAGATTTCCCTATATCCCATGGCTGACGATTTCGTCGGTGTCATCCTTGGTGCGCTCGGCGCACTCGATCCCTACCGGGACAGGCTCAGGATCGAGACCGACGACATTTCGACCTTGCTGGTCGGACCACCCGAGGTGTTGTTCCCGGCGCTGCGCGATCTGTTCGTGGCGGCGGCGCGGACCGGCAAGCATTGCGTGCTGTCGGCGGCCATTTCGCGCGGCTGCCCGGGTGAGCCGGACGATCCGATCTGCCGCTCCGACGCGTTTGGCGGACCTGTCGGGCCGCTCGGCCCACGCAAGGAAGCCGCCATCGCCGCGGTGCGCGATGCTGCTGCCACCGGCCAGCCGGCGGCGGCGCAATTCTCGCTCTATGTGATGGGCACCGGCGACCACATGGACGAGATCTATGGCTGCATCGATTTCCTGAAGCAGTCCGGAGTCTACGATCGCTCCAAGAACTTCTGCACCAAATTGCGCGGCGACACGGGCGCGATCTTTTCAGCACTGAACGAGGCCTTCTGCCGCTTCGGGCCGGGTGCCGGCCACGTAACCCTCGACGTCACGGTTTCGGCCAACAGCCCGTCGGCTGTCTAAGCCGGCCGCGCTTTCGCGCGACCCCGTCAAAGGTTATGCCCGTGGTCTCATCATCAGTGCCGCGCCCGCTCGCGGAGTCCCTTGCCAAGGCAGTACCCGCCGTCATCTCGGTCGGGTTGCTGCTCGTGGCGTGGCAACTCTACGCTACCTATTCCGGTATCAAGCCGACGATCCTGCCTGCGCCGTCACGCGTCTTCGAACAGGCGATGCTCAATCGCGGGGCGCTGGTCGACAACGCTATTCCGACCATCCGCGCCACGCTGATCGGCTTTGCCTGTTCGCTCAGTGCCGCCTTTCTGCTGTCCATGCTGGTCGATTTCTTCCAGCCGCTGCGGCGCGCGCTGTTTCCTGTCTTCATCATCAGCCAGACCTTGCCGCTGGTGGCGATCGCGCCGCTGGTGGTGCTGTGGTTCGGCTTCGGGCTGGCCCCGAAGATCATGCTGGTCGCGCTGGTCACCTTCTTTCCCATGCTGGTGGCTCTGGTGCAGGGCTACGAGGCGACCGAGACCGAGATCGGCCAGATGCTGCGCGCCATGGGAGCAGGGCGCTGGCGCGTCTTCTTGCTGGCGCGGCTGCCTTCGGCGCTGCCCTATTTCTTCGCGGGCCTGCGGATCTCCATCACCTATGCGGTGGTCGGCGCCATCTTCGCCGAATATGCGGGTGCGGCGAAAGGGCTGGGCATCTACATGCTCAACGCCAAGAACAATTTCCGCCCCGACCTTGTGCTGGCCGCCGTCGGTGTCAGCGCCGCGCTGACGCTTGTCCTGTTCGGGCTGACGGCGCTCTTGCAGCGCTTTGCCATGCCCTGGGAACGGGCCGGTCGGCAGCCGGCGGGGAAGGGCGCGCGGAGATGAGCCGGCTCGAATTGCGGCATGTGCGCAAGGCATTCGGTGGGCTCGACGTGCTCGCCGATATTTCGCTCAGCGTTGGCGCCGGCGAATTCGTCTCCATCCTTGGGCCTTCGGGTGCCGGCAAGTCGACGCTGTTCCAGCTCCTGACGGGTGCCGAGCATGGCGAGGGCGACATGTTGTTCGACGGCGCGCCGCTCGACGATCATGGCAGGCATTTTGCCTTCATGCCGCAGCGCGACGCGCTGATGCCGTGGCGGCGCATCATCGACAACACGACGCTCGGGCTGGAAGTGCAAGGCACCAGGCGCAAGGTGGCGCGGGCTCGCGTCGCGCCGCTGTTTGCCGAGTTCGGGCTTGCCGGCTTCGAGCGGCATTTTCCGGCACAGCTTTCGGGCGGCATGCGCCAGCGCGCGGCGCTTTTGCGCACGGTGGTGCAGGAGCGCGACATGCTTCTGCTGGACGAGCCGTTCGGCGCGCTCGACGCGCTGACCCGCGCGGCCATGCAGCGCTGGCTCGAGCAGATGTGGCGGCACCATCGCTGGACGGCGTTGCTGATCACGCACGATGTGCGTGAGGCCGTGTTCCTGTCCGACCGCATCTATGTGCTGTCGGCGCGCCCGGCCCGTGTGCTGCGTGAAATCAGGGTGCCGCTGCCGCGCCCGCGCGATCCGGCCGGTGCTGCCGCGCGACAGGCCGGCGCACTCGAGGCCGAGATCCTCGACATCTTGCTCAACCCTCAACCATCCAAAGGACACGACCATGACTGAATTGACGCGCCGGCAGGCTTTGCTGCTCACCCTTGCCAGCGGTCTTCCGCTGGTCGCGGGATCGAGCCGCTCCTTCGCGGCAACGCAAAAAGTCTCTGTCGCGCTGGACTGGACCGTCAACACCAACCACGTCGGGCTGTTCGTCGCCCGCGACAAGGGATTTTACCGCGAGGCCGGCCTCGAGGTCGACATCCTGCCCTACAGCGACACCGGCGCCGGCACGCTGGTCGCCAACCGCGTTGCCGATTTCGGCATCAACGGCACCATCAGCCTCTTCACCCAGAGGACCGCCGGTGCCGACTTGAAGGCGGTCTATGCGGTGGTGCAGGCCGAAACCGGCCGGGTGGTCTTCAATGCGGTGCGCAGCGAGATCAAAAGCCCGAGGGACCTCGACGGCCTGACCTATGGCGGTTTCGGCAGCGCCTGGGAAAATGCGCTGATCTCGACCATCATCCGCCATGACGGCGGCAAGGGCAATTTCGAGACGGTGACGCTCGGCACCTCCGCCTATGAGGCGCTGGCCAATGGCTCGGTCGACTTCACGCTGGAGGTCGCGACCTGGGAAGGCGTCGAGGCCGAACTCAAAGGCGTCAAGCAGCGCAGCTTCGTCTATGCCGACTACGGCGTCCCCGACGAGCACACGACACTGATCTCGTCGAGCGAAGCGTATCTTAAAGCAAACCCGGCATTGGCATCGGCCTTCGTCGAGGCAACGCGGCGCGGTTATCAGTTCACCGTCGATCATCCGGAAGAAGCCGCCGTGCTGCTGATCGCCGCCAACAAGGATGCCCTGACCAATCCGTTCTTGATCAAGGCGTCGCTGAAAGTGCTGATCGACGGACACTATCTGCGCGCGGAAAACGGTGCCATCGGTACGATGGACCCGGCCAAGATGGACGCGATCGGCGGCTATCTCTTCACTGCGGGCATTTTGCACGACGCCGACGGCAAGGTTCTGACGCAACGTCCGGATTTCGCCAGGTATTTCGCAAATTCATATCTGGGTTGAGGCTGGATGCGCGTCACCGGTGGCGCTCGGTGAGCTACGTCGGTTTGGCGTCGGGGCGCATCTTTCTCCAGCCTTCCGGTCGATCCCGTCAATCCTGATCCGGTCTTGCCGGTTAACCGCCCGGCAATGGTTGCATGCAATGGTCCCGCCGAGGGGATCATCGGGGTGTTTGCCTTGTTCACGTCAAAAAGTGGAACGCTTCCAAGCGCTGGCCGGGACAGGATCTTATCCGACGTGCGCAAGCGCGAGATCCTTGCCGACCTGCGTGAAGGCTTCTTTCGCGCCTGTGCCCTGGCCTGCGCGGGGCTGTTCGTCTATCGCGGCCTTTATCAGGTTGTGGAGGATCCGACCCGGCTCAACGCCGCCTTGGTGGCGATTTCCGAGATACTCACCTTCACCTGGCTGCTTCTGTCGCGGCGTCCGGTGACGCGTGACTGGAATCCGCTTACGGTCATCGTCTCCGTGAGCGCCAGTTTCGGGGTTGCATTGATCAGCCTTGAACCTGGCACGGCGCTCGTTCCAGTCTATATCGCGGCGCCGTTGCAGGTCGCGGCGCTGCTATTCGTCATCTGGGGCAAGATATCGCTTGGCCGTTCCTTTGCCATCCTGCCCGGCAACCGTGGCGTGATGACGGGCGGCGCCTACCGTATCGTGCGGCACCCGATCTATGCCGGCTACCTTGCCGGCCACGTGCTCTACCTGCTGTCGGCCTTTTCCTTCCACAACCTCGCGGTCTATGCGGTCATCACCTATTTGCAGCTTTATCGCATCCTGCGCGAGGAGGCCCTGCTGGCGGCCGAGCCGGAATATCGTGCCTACATGGAACGGGTGCACTACAGGCTGTTCTACCGCATATTCTGAGAGCAGGACTGTCGACGAAGAGGCTGGGGGCGATCCTGTCGGGCTTGGGGATGGCTGCAGCGCTTGCCCGAAGCGGTTCCTCGTTTCTGTCCTGATCGCTGAGTGATGTCCGATCTTCCGGGTTGCGCCAAGCGGAGATCAGCAATGGCGGGAGTGACGCTTCCGTGGAAAATCGTTTTTATCTCCAGATAAGCCACTATATCGATAATACGCACTCTTTGATGTAAAATTTTTCTTACGCATCTATTATATTTTTATTAATCTTATAATTTCTGTATTTTTGCAATAAACACCATGGCTTCCGTAAGTATACGTTGATTTGAAACCTGATCTCTCCTGTCACGTAGTTGAATCTGCAATCGGCTGTACGCCGACTGCCTTAGCGCAACGACAACAGGAGAGTGTTATGGCTTTTACCATCAAGACAGTCGCCAGTGTGTTGGCCGGTAGTGCGATAGTCGTCGTTCTTTCCTTGCCAGCGAATGCGGCAGGGCTGGGTGTCGGCGCCTCGGTGGGTGGTGGCGGCGGCGTCAATGCCGGGGCCGGCGCCTCCGTCGGCGGCGGCGGTGGCGTCAACGCCGGTGCCGGAGCATCTGTTGGCGGGGGCGGTGGCGTCAATGCTGGCGCCGGTGCCAATGTCGGCGGATCTAACGGCGTCAACGCCGGATTGGGGGCCTCGGTCGGTGGAAGCAACGGCATCAATGGCGGGGCAAGTGCGAATGTCGGCGGCACGGGTGGCGTTACCGCCGGGCTCGGCGCCAATGTCGGCGCGACGAGCGGCCTCGGCGTCGGGGTCGGCATCGGCGGAACCGATCCGACAACTCCGTCCAACCCAAGCAATGCGTCGAAGGCGAGCCTCCCGGGTGTCGTGGCCCAGATGTCCGGCAGCCAGGTGGCGCGCATGAAGAAGCGGTGCGTCGACGTGCTTAGCAACGCAGGCACCTATGACCGCGATCTGCGTCAACTCTGCCTGCTGATCGCCCGTCGTTGAGGCAAGGGGCGCCAGGGACGGAAGTGCCAAACCAGTCGTGAGGCTTTGACAGCACTCTCCTGGCTACGGCCGGTCGGAAGCCCGCCATTCAGGCGGGCTTCCTGCGTGTCGAGCGCTTTCAATTTCACCGGCACTTTGTTGTCTGAGATTTCATTCGCCAGCGAAAATCATCTCCGTGCGGATGTCGTGCCACAATCGCGCGGAACGGTAGGGCTGCTCGAACGTTCTCGTCTTCGAAACATCGCATGCAGCGATGTTAAAACCGGCGTGGCAGCGCCTACAGGAGCGGGAAAGCCATGAGCTTAGGCACCATACTCATCATCATCCTTGTCATTGCGCTGCTTGGCGGCTTCAGCGGGCTCGGCGGCGGGCCGTTCTATGGAACTGGCTACTATGGTGGCGGCGGGCTTGGGCTTGTGCTGCTGATCATTATCGTCCTTGTCGTGCTAGGGCGGATCTAGAGGCCCACAGGCTTCGGATAATCGCGATCTCGTGACCGTGTCCAGGTCGGAGCGCACCGGATTGTGATGAAAGCGAGCCGGCTTGTGATCCCAAATTTTTCGCGATTCTCGTATTGTGAATTCGGTCCACACCCCCCGTGGAAACAAGAGGAGAGGGTCCCACCCCTTTATCCTCCTCCAAGGCCCGCCCCGGCATCCGGAGCGGGCTTTCTTTTTTTCCCAAGGCAAGTGTTTTGAAGGCAGACCGGCATTGGCCACCAATAACGAGGATTCCGGCCTAACCGCCGGCAACCTTCAGTCGGTGCCCTCAAGGGCTGTCCGCCTTGAGGTGAGGATCGTCCATTCGCTGTCATCTAGCGATCGTTGACAGCACTGCCACGGCCGTATATTGAACAGGACTATACAGGTTCACTGAACAGGTATGCATATGAAGCGGCGCGCGGTTCAATTGTCTCCCGGCACGGGCAAGCCCGAGCAGATCGCGACCGTTCTGGAACATGAAATCCGTTCCGGCCTGCTCGGTTTCGGCGACCGTCTGCAAAGCGAAAATGAACTCGTCCAGCGCTTCTCCGTCAGCCGCAACACGGTCCGCAAGGGTCTCGAGGAACTGTCCAGCCGCGGGCTGATCACCACCAAGGTCGGCATCGGCTCCTTCGTCACCTTCGACGGCAAGCCGGTCGACGACGCCATCGGCTGGTCGCGGGCGCTGGCCAATGCGGGCGCCAATGCCGAGACCAGGACACTGCGGCTGGAAGTGATCGAAGACGCCGATCTGGCAGCCTTGCTTGGCATCGAAAGCCCGTTCTTCATCGCCGTCGACCGGGTGCGTACCAATGCCAGCGACGGCCATGCGATTTCCATCGAGCGCAGCCGCCTGCCGCTGTCGCCGGAGCTGGAGGATGTGCCGCTGCGCGGCCTGCGCGAAGGATCGCTGCACCAGACGCTGCGCGGCGCCGGCCTGATCCCCGACCATGGCGAGGAATGGGTGGGCATCGAGATGCTCAATGCCGAGGATGCGGCCATTCTGGGCTGCCCGCAAGGCACGCCCTTCCTGCGCGGCCGCCGGCTGACGCGTGCGGCCGACGACCGGCCGATCGAATATGTCACCAGCCTGCTCAATCCCGCGCATTTCGCGCTGCATATGAGGTTCTGAGCGATGCCGGACAACATCACGCTTGATCGCGCAATGGGCGCGCTTGTCGGCGGCGCGCTGGGAGACGCGCTCGGCATGCCGACGCAGCTTCTGTCGCCGGCCCGGATTGCCGAACTCTACGGCCATGTCGAGGATTTCATCGCGCCCTTCGCCGATCATCCGGTGTCGAAGGGGCTCGCGGCCGGCACTATCACCGACGATACCGAACAGGCGCTGCTGCTCGGCCGCATTTTGGTCGAGTCCGGCGAGCGCTTCGACCATGCGCGCTGGGTCAACGCGCTGCTCGACTGGGAGCGCGAGGTCAAGGCGCGCGGCAGCTACGATCTGCTGGGACCATCGACCAAGCGCGCCATCGATGCCATCAACAATGGCGTGCCAGCGGAAGAGGCGGGGCGCGGCGGCGACACCAACGGCGCGGCGATGCGCATCGCGCCGGTCGGCATCATGATGCCGCTGGAGCCGCTCGATGCGTTGGTCGCCAAGGTGGCCGAGACCTGCCGGGCGACGCACAACACCTCGATCGCCATAGCGTCGGCCGCCGCCGTCGCGGCCGCCGTCAGCCTCGGCGTGTCCGGCGGCGATTGGCGCGCCGCATCCGGCAGTGGCGTCGCTGCGGCGAGGCGAGGGGCGACGCTTGGCCATTGGGTGACCGGCGGCGACATCGCGGCGCGTATCGTCTGGGCGCAGGATCTGGTGCGCGGCAAGGTGATGAGCGATGCAATCCGGCTGATCACCGATCTGGTCGGCACCGGCGTCGCCAGCCAGGAATCCGTTCCGGCGGCCTTCGCGGTGCTCGAGCTTGCCGGCGGTGACCCCTGGCAAGCGGCTGAAATCAGCGCCAACCTCGGCGGCGACACCGATACGATCGGCGCCATCGCGGCCGGCATGGCCGGCGCCTGCACCGGCTTTTCGCGATTGCCCGGGGATCGCGTCGCCGGCCTCAGGGGGATCGACATGGCGGAGGTTCGTGCGCTCGCCGCCGACCTTGTTGCGGCGCGAACGTCCAAAACCGGTTCCGGCAAGGACGCCGCGGCATGAGCGGGCGTCTCGTCCATATCGGCAGCGCGGTGGTCGACTATGTCTACCGCATCGACGCCTTGCCGGCGCCGGGTACGGAGAAGACGGCATCCAGCTACGCGCAGGTCGCCGGCGGCGGCTTCAACATGATGGTCGCTGCCACCCGCACCGGCATGACGGTGGTGTTTGGTGGCCAGCTCGGCAGCGGGCCGAATGGCGATTTCCTGCGTGCCGCGTTCGCCGCCGAGGAAATCGGGACGCTGACGGCCCCATCGCCTCATATGGACAGCGGCAATTGCGTCGCCATGATCTCGAGCGACGCCGAACGCACTTTCGTGTCATGGCCCGGTGCGGAGAGCGTTCTCAACCTCGACATGATGGCCCCGGTATCAGTGGCGCCGGGTGATTGGGTGTTCACCTCGGGGTATACGCTGAGCTACCCGGGCAGCCGCGACGCGCTCGCCGACTGGATCGAGGCGCTGCCGGAGAACATTCCCTTTGTCTTCGACCCGACGCCCGTCGTTTCAGACATTCCACGCCCGATCCTGTCGCGTGTGCTGGCCCGCTCGGCATGGCTGAGCTGCAACATGGCCGAAGCCGCCGAGATCGCCGGCCAGGGCGATGTCGAGACCCTCGCGGCGCGGCTGCTTGCCGATCATTGTCCAAGGGCGGCCGGCGTCGTGATCCGCTCCGCCGCCAAGGGCTGCCATGTCAGGCTGGCCGACGGTTCGGCGCAAACCGTTGCCGGTTTCAAGGTCGATGCCGTCGACACCAATGGCGCCGGCGACACCCATATCGGCGCTTTCGTCAGCGCGCTGGCGCGGGGTGCACATCCTTTCGAGGCGGCGCGCTACGCCAATGCGGCGGCCGCCATTTCGGTGACCCGTCATGGCGGCTCGTCGGCGCCGACCGACACCGAGATCCAGACTTTCCTGAGCCAGGCCGCCGCGACCGGCACGCCGGGCCAGAACCAGAAGGCCCATCAGACAGCCTGACAAGCCCCGCCAAGCGGGCAAACAAAGAGAGGAACCAACATGCGCATGCCAAGACTGACTGCTCTCTTGACGGCGACCGCCGTCTTCACCACCGCGCTCACGCTGGCCGCCAGTGCCGCCGAAGTGCATGTGCTCAACTGGAAAGGCTACGGCGCCGACGAACCATGGGCCGTCGAGGCCTTCGAGAAGGCGACCGGCAACAAGGTGGTCAACGACTTCTTCAATTCCGAACAGGAAATGCTGACCAAGATCCGGACCAATCCCGGCCTCTACGACGTGGTCATGATCAACGCCGCCTTCAACGACCAGGCGATGGCGGAAAAGCTGATCCAGCCGATCGATACCTCGAAACTGCCGAACTATGCCGACATCAGCAAGGACAAGGCCGGTTCGCCGATGCTCGACCATGACGGCAAGGTCTATGGCGTGCCGTGGGTGTGGGGGCTGACCGCGCTCGCCATCAACGAAAAGTCCTTCGACAAGCCGCCGACGTCGATCGCCGAAATGTGGGATCCCGCGCATAAGGGCCGCGTCGTCATTCGCGACGACGCCGTCGAGGCGGTGCAGTTCGGCGCCATCGCCACCGGCCAGAACATCAACGACATCAAGGATATGGATGCGGTCAAGACGAAGCTCACCTCGCTGATGCCGCAGATCAAGACCTTCTGGAGCTCGGAGAACGACTGGAACCAGATGGTCGCTTCCAACCAGATCGACATCGGCACCTACTGGAGCGGCTCGGCCGACCGGGCCAAGACGCACTTCAAGCTGCCGGTATCGCTGGTCATTCCGCAGGAGGGCGCTGTCGCCTGGCTCGACGCGTTCTCGATCCCGGCAGGTTCGAAGAATGTCGAAGGCGCGCAGGCCTTCATCAACTGGATGATCGACCCGAAATTCTATGTCGAATGGGTCACCAAGGTCGGCGCCCCCGTCTCTGCCAACACCAAGGCGGTGGAAGCGCTGCCCGAGGATGCCTTCAACCGCAAGGTCATGGGTGATCCCGAGGTCGCCAAGCGCATCCAGTTCCAGGCGCCGATCACCGACGCGCAGCGCGAGGCCTATCTGGCGCTCTGGCAGCAGCTCAAGGTCGACGTTAAGTAAAACGCACGTCCTGGCCAGCCGGCGGTTCGCGCCGGCTGGCCCTTCAATCCTGGGGAGGAGGATGGCATGGCAGTACAGGGAGCGGCCGCGTCGCGCAGCGGATTGAGATCGGCTCTGCCGCTGCTGGCGCCAGCCTATCTCTGGCTGACGGTGGCGATCTTCCTGCCGCTCTCGGCCATGGTCTTCTTCTCCTTCATGACCGACCTGCCGCTGACTGGGAAGCCCTGGGCTTTCACGCTTGGCAATTACGCCGCCTTCTTCTCGCAGAGCCTCTATCTGACGCTGCTGCTCGCTTCGCTCAGGCTCGGCCTGGAAGTGACGCTGTGGTGCATCGTCATCGGCTATCCCGCCGCCTATGTGCTGGCCAAGGTGCTGAAGGGCCGCAGCCGCGAGGCGATCTTCCTGCTGGTCATCCTGCCGTTCTGGTCGAACGGGCTGGTGCGGATCTTCTCCTGGGCGATGGTTTTGCGCGAGGGCGGCATCCTCGATACGGCGCTCAATGCGGTGCTGCCGTTCAAGATCAACATCGACCTGATGTATTCCTATCCCGCCGTCATCATCGGCCTGGTGCACTCCTACGTGCCCTACATGGTGCTGACCTGTTATCTCACCTTGCAGGCGATCGACGACTCGCTGATCGAGGCTGGTCGCTCGCTTGGCGCCTCGCGGCTACAAGTGCTCAAGCGTGTGATCATCCCGCTGTCGATGCCCGGTCTGGTGGCAGGTGCCGCGCTCATCTTCGTTCCCGTCGTCGGCTCGTTCATGGAGCCGCGCATCCTTGGCGGGCGCACCGGCACCTTCTACGGCACCGTCATCGAGGACCAGTTCGTCGCCGTGTTCAACTGGCCGCTGGGCGCGGCACTGTCCTTCATCCTGCTGGCCGTCGTGCTGGTCATCCTGGCAATTGCCTCGCCGGTGCTGCGGAGGGCCGCGTGATGGCAACGACGCGTATCCTGGAAGGACTTGGCCGGCTCTACATCTTCCTGCTGCTCGCCTTCCTCTATCTGCCCATCATCATCATGGCGCTGATGTCGTTCAACGTCTCGCCCTTCTACCAACTGCCGTTCGAGTGGACGACGGAGTGGTATCAATCGCTGTGGCAGAACGACCAGCTGATCGCGGCCACCTGGAACAGCCTGGAGATCGCAATCATCACCACGCTCATCAGCGTGGTGCTCGGCTCGGCGGCGTCGCTGGCGCTTTTTCGCTATGACTTCCGCGGCAAGAAGGTGCTGCAGGCGCTGCTCTTTCCGCCGATCGCCATTCCATGGCTGATCACCGGCACGGCGATGCTGATCTTCTTCTTTGGCGTCGGCATCGGGCGCGGCCTTTTCGCCATCCTGCTCGGCCATGTCGCGCTGGCGTTGCCCTATGTCATCGTCGTCGTTTCGGCCCGGCTGCAGACTTTCGCGCCGGAACTGGAAGAGGCGGCACGCTCACTCGGCGCCAACCAGTGGCAGGTGACCAATCGCGTCACGTTGCCCTGGATCATGCCGGGCGTCATCGCCGGTGGGCTGTTTGCATTTGCCGTGTCGTTCGATCAGTTCGTCGTTTCCTACTTCCTATCGACACCCGGCCAGACGACGCTGCCGGTCGAAATCTACGCCGCGATCCGCAAGGGTTTCACGCCCGAGATCAACGCGGTCTCGACCATCATCATTGTCGTGTCGATGGCGCTCATGCTGCTCACGGCGCGCTTCTTCAAATTCGGCGGAGAGAAATAATGGCCGGCGTGCAGGTAGCGAACGTCTCGCGCAGCTTCGGCGCGCACAAGGCGCTGGACGATGTCTCCATCGATTTCGCCGATGGCGGCTTCTACGCGCTGCTCGGGCCGTCGGGCAGCGGCAAGACCACGCTGCTCAGGCAGATCGCCGGTTTCGATTTTCCCGACTCCGGGCGTATTTCCATCGGCGGCGAGAGCGTCGAGCGCGTGCCCGTCGAAAAGCGCCGCATCGGCATGGTATTCCAGAACTACGCGCTGTTTCCCAATATGAGCGTCGCCGACAATGTCGCCTTCGGCCTGTCGGTGCGCGGCGAGGCCAAGGCGGTGATTGCAGCGGAAGTGCAGCGCGCGCTCGACCTCGTGCAACTCGGCAAGCTCGGCGGCCGCCGCCCACACCAGCTTTCCGGCGGCCAGCGCCAGCGCGTGGCGCTGGCGCGCGCCATCGTCACCAAGCCGCGTGTGCTTCTGCTGGACGAGCCGCTCGGCGCGCTCGACAAGGCGCTGCGCGTCGACATGCAGATCGAGTTGAAACGCATCCAGCGCGAGATCGGCATCACCACCATCTTCGTCACCCACGACCAGGAAGAAGCGCTGACCATGAGCGACCGCATCGGCATATTGCGCGACGGCAGGCTGGTGCAGGAAGGGCCGCCGGAGGAAATCTACGACCGGCCGAAAAGCGAATTCGCCGCCACCTTCCTCGGCGACGCCAACATCTTTCGCGGCGACGCGACCGGCAACGGCATTCGGCTGCCGGACGGCACGGCGATCGCCGCCGGCGTGGGGGCAACGCTCGCTGCCGGTGCCAAGGCGAGCTGCGCCGTGCGGCCCGAGCGAATTCGCATTGCCACTGATGGCGGGGCCTCCGATGCCGCCAATGCGAACATGCTGAAGGGCCAGGTCTCCAAGCGCATCTTCGCCGGCAACAACAGCACGTATTTTGTCGAGCGTGCCGGCCAGACGCTGAAGGTCATCGTGCAGAACACCGGCGCCGACAGATTGGCGGAGGGGCAGGATGTGGTGCTGCGCTGGTCGCCGGAAAGCACGGTGCTGATCGCGGCTGGTTAAATAGGACGGCGGTCCATAAGGACCGTTGGCGTTCCTTCACGCCCCCTTCTGTCCTGCCGGACGTTCGTCATTTGGAAAGCCAAGCAATTGGCTTCCCATCCGCTTCGCGGACCATTCCTCGACCCCCATGAGGAGGGAGATCGGCCGTCATCGCGGGTTTCGCAAATCTCCCATGTTGCAAAAAGTGCGATAAGGCTGAAGCTGCCGATCTCCCCCTCGTGGGGGAGATGCCCGGCAGGGCAGAGGGGGGCGCTGTCCCGCCGTCCCTTCCGGACAAGGAGCCTGGAGTTGCCGATGACCCTGGAACTGACCGCACGGGACCGATCCATCCTCGCCGGCGAGCAAGGCCCATCCGCGGCCGCCGCCATGAAAATCCTCGTCGCGTTTTCCAATGCGGTCGGTGCGCGCGGCCTGCTCGACATTTCGGGTGCCCATATCGATGGCTGCCTCTATCACGGCAAGGCCGGGCTCGATTTCGTCGAACGGTTGGTCGAGGGCGGCGGGCGGGTGCAGGTGCCGACGACGCTGAATGTCGGCTCGTTCGACCTCATCCATCCGGGCATGGTGAAGATGCCGGCGGCGCAAGAGGTGCCGGCGCGGCGGCTGATGAAGGCGCATCTGGAACTCGGCTGCCAGGCGACCTTCACTTGCGCGCCCTATCAGACGCGCTTCCGGCCTGAATTCGGCCAGCAGATCGCCTGGGGCGAATCCAACGCCATCGTCTTCGCCAATTCGGTGATCGGCGCGCGCACCAACCGCTATGGCGATTTCATCGATCTGTGCTGCGCCATGACCGGACGCGCGCCGGCCTGGGGCCTGCATCTGAGCGAAAACCGGCGTGGCCGCATCCTGTTCACATTGGACATCGCTGAGCCCGAACCAAGCGACAGCCTGTTCGTCGGCATCGGGCTGATCATCGGGCAAGCCAGTGGCGACCGCGTTCCGGTCATATCAGGCCTGCCGGAGCCACGCGACGAGGATCAGTTGAAGGCGCTGGGCGCGGCCGCCGCGACGACGGGCGCCGTGGCGCTGTTCCATGCGGTCGGCATCACGCCGGAAGCGGGGACGCTCGACGAAGCGTTGCACGGCCACGCGCCGGAAGAGACGATCATCATCACCCGCGCCGATATCGATGATGCGCTGGCCAGGCTGTCGATTGTGCCGGACGGAGCGCCGCTGGCGGCCGTGTCGCTCGGCACGCCGCATTTCTCGCATGAGGAATGGATGCGCCTGTTGCCGGTGCTGCGGGAAGCATCCCCTGGCAAGGGCATTCCGATCTATGTCAACACCGGGCGCGCGACGCTGACGCGACTGCAGGAGGAAGGCGCGCTTGCCGGCATGGAGGCATTCGGCCTGATCCCGGTCGCCGACACCTGCACCTATGTCACCGCGATCCTCGAGCGGCTCGACGGCGTGGTGATGACCAACTCCGGCAAATGGGCGCATTACGCGCCGGGCAATATCGGCGTGACCGTCGCCTTCGCCGACATGAGGGATTGCATCCGCTCCGCCGCGGTCGGCCATGTCGTGAGGAGTGGTTCATGACGCGATCGGTGGAGCGATCCGGCACCTTCCAACTTGCTGGTAAGGCCGAGGGCCAAGCCTTGGTGTTTTCGCAGTCGCTCAGTTTCTGGGGCGGCATCGATGCCGAGACCGGCGAGATCATCGATCACTCGCATCCTGGTCTTGGCCAGAACGTGGCCGGCAAGATCCTGGTCATGCCGAGCGGGCGGGGGTCGTCGTCTTCGTCATCGGTGCTGGCCGAAGCGATCCGTAGGGGCACGGCGCCGGCCGGCATTCTGCTGCAACGGCCGGACCCGATCCTGGCGGTGGGCGCCATCGTCGCTGAGTTTCTGTACGGGATCAGCATGCCGCTGGTGGTGTGTGAGGTTGCGGGGATTGTTCCCGGCGATGATATTGCAATTGACGTTGGTGCGGATGGCGCGGCGGTTATCCGCAAAGTCTAGGGAGGGGTGCTTGGCTCAGGTCAGCGCCCCCCTCATCGCCCTGCAGGCAGATGAGGGGCGGCGCCAACGCTTGTCAGCTCGCTGCAATCAAACTGACCTCAAACCTCAGCCCGCCATCAACCCCGCAGCCCCGCGCCGCCAATAGGCGGCTGCCAACGTCCGGTCCCGGCCCAAGCCCAGCGTGTCGCGCCAATATTCGCGCACGATCCTGGCGGCACCGGCTTCCGCGGCGAACCAGCCGAAGGTCGAGCCGTCCTGCGGCCATGCCACCGAGCGGACGGCCTCGGCGAGCAGCTTGTCCTCGCCCGCCGGCACGCCATCCCTTGTCAGCCAGTGCAGTTCGATGCCGGTGGCGTTGTCGATCTGCTGCTTCTCGCCCTCGTCGGCGATTTCGACAAAGGCGACGCCCCTGGTTTGCGCCGGCAGCGTTTCCAGCAGCCGCGCCAGCGCGGGAAGACCGGTTTCGTCTGATCCCATGACATACCACTCAGCCTGCCGCACCGGACGGCCGACCGGTCCCATGATGCCGACCTTCATCCCGGCTGCCGCCTGCATGGCCCAGGCGGAGCCGACGCTGTCACCGGGATGGACGAGGAAATCGACATCCATGATGCCCCTGGCGACGTCGAGGGCGCGGATGGTGTAGACGCGCGCCACCGGGCGCCGGTCGTCAGCGGGCCAGACCGGCAGGCCATTGTCACCGAGTATCGGCCAAAGCGGATCGGGCACTTCCCCGGTTGGGAACAACATGCGGATATGCATGCCGCCGAATTTGGCGAAACGACCGAGGTCCTGGCCGGCAAGACGGATGCGGCGCATATGCGGGGTGAGGTCGCGAACCTCAATTACCGTCATCTCGCGGAACTGGGCGAGGCTGGTTTCGCCAGAGAGATCGCCGGTCCAGACGATCTCCGGGTTTTCCTCCTTGGCGTAAACCTGGACCGCCGTGGCGAGCAGGTCCTTGATGCGGGCGAGCCCATCACGATCGGGCGCGTTGGCCCGCATCACCAACTGCTCCATGTCGATGGAGGCACCGCCAAAGGTGAAGCGGAAATCGATGCGCCCGCCATGATGCGAGGCATCGGCCTCGAAGCTCCGCAGCCTGTCGCTGATGCTGTCCATGTAGTCCGGCAGGCGCCGCAGGTTGAGCCGCGCCTCGCAGGCAAGTTCATGCACCGATGCTTCGCTCATTGTCATCCTCCGATCCTGCCGGTGAGGGCCAGCTTGAAGGTGCGGCCCTTGCCCTGTTCCGTTGCAGCCGTGGTCGACCATGCGCTTTGCGGGTCGGTGTAGGCGGTGTTGAAGACGTTATCGACGCCGAAATCGAGCTTGAGATTGTCGTTGATGGTCCAGTTGGCGAAGACGTTGACGAGGTCGAAACCGTCGTTGACCACGGGCACGGCGTTGGGATTGGTGCGGCTGGTGCGGGTGATCTTGCCGACGCTGAGATATTGCGCGCCAACGGTGAGCTGGTCCTCCAGCATGCGGAAGCCAATCGTGGCCGAGAAGCGGTCGAGCGGCGTGTTGTTCAAAGCCTGGCCGGAATAGACCCCGCTGACGACCTTGGCGTCGATCAGCGCGCCGGCAAGATTGAGGAAGCCCCAGTTATAGTCGTAGACCATCTCGGCCTCGACACCCCTGAGGCGCGCGTCGCCAATGTTGATTGCCGTGCGCGGCAGGACGGTGAGGTCGACGTCGATGTAGTCCTCGACATCGGTGTGGAAGACGTTGACCTTGGCGCGTAGCCGGTCGCCCGCCGTCAGCACATCGTCATACTTCACGTTGATGCCGGCCTCCCAGTTCTTCGCCGTTTCGGGCTGCAGCAGGAGATTGGGCCGGTAGCTGTCGGCGCCGCCATGCGCGCCGCCGCCACGGAAGACATCCTGCAGGCCGGGTGCCCGATAGCCTTCGGAATAGGTGCCGTAGAGCTGGAAGCCTTCGAAGGGCGTGACACCGACGGTCACGCGCGGCGACCAGCGGTCGCCGGAGATCGACGCCTGTTCCGGCGGCACGGAGCGGGTCTCGCCGTCGAGCTGATAGCCGTCATAGCGCAGGGCCGTGATCACCTGCAGCCAGTTCTCGTAGTCGCCCTGCCATTGCAGGAAGCCGCCATAGCCCTGCTGTTCGCCGGCGCCGAAATGCGCGGCTTCCGAGGAGGCTTCAAGATAGTAGTAGTCAACGCCATAGGTCAGCGTGTGGGCGATGCCCCAGGCGTCGAAGCGCGAGGAGTTCCTCACGTTGAAGCCTGATGTCGCGACATCATAGAAGCGGAAGTTGCCGATCGCCGAAGTGGGCCAGACCTGCGTCTGCTCGGCGCGGGTACGGTTGTGATAGGCGTTGGCGCTGAGGTCGATCAGGTCGTTGTCGTCAGGCTTCCAGGTGTAGGCGGCGGTGTAGGTCTGGTTGGTCGTGTTGGTGTCGTAGCGGCTCAGTGTCGGCGAGGTCGAGCCGCTCGAACCGGTGATCTGGTCGTTGTAGCGCTGCAGGATGGCGCCGAGCTTCAGCTCATGGCCGTCGGCCGGACGCAGCGTCGTCTTCAGATAACCGCTTGTCACGCGCTCGCCGGTCCATGGGACGGTGTCGCCATTGCCGTCGGTGTAGCTGTCGCGGTCGCGATAGATGAGGTTGCCGATGATGTCGGCATCATCGCTGAATCGGTAAGCGCCGGTGGTGCTGGTGGTGAAGCCGTCGCCATTGCTTTCATAGCCGAGCTTCTCGCTCAGCGCCCAGCTCTCATCTTTCTTGAGAAAATCGCCGGCGTCCTTGGTTTCGAAGGAAACAACGCCACCAATGCCGCCCGAGCCATAGGCGTTGGACACCGGGCCGCGAATGACGGTGGCTTCCTTGATCAGGTCCGGCTCGACATAGAACGAGCCGGAGCCATGGCCGACGCGCCAGTAATCCTGGCGGGCACCGTCGAGGGTGACGACAACGCGGCCATACTGTTCCAGGCCGCGAATGTTGATGGCGGTCGCCGGGTCGTCGCCATTCATCGAGGCGGCGACGCCGGGCGTGGTGCGGAAAATGTCGGCGGCGGTGTCGGGCTGGATGCGGTCGAGCTCATCCTGGTCGACGGCGCTGATGGCGGCCATCGATTCGATGACGGCGGTCTTGATCATCGTCGCCGAGATGGTGATCACGTCGAGCATGGTCGCCGGCTGGCTCTGCTTGGCAGTGGCCGGCGCCAGGCGGTCGCTCTTGGTGGCGGCCTTTTTCTCCTGTTCCTGTTCCTGGGCGTTGGCGAAAGGCGCGGCGCAGAGGCCGAGCACGAAGGCGAGCGCGGTGCTGGCCATCAAGGTCGTGTTTGTTGTCGTTGTCATGCAAGCCCCCAAGCAAATGCAAACTGCTGGCGGTGGCTGAACGGCCCTGGCTGGCATGATTGGAATCCCTCGACCCAAACGGTCAGAGCAGGGGTCACATATTAAAACATGATGACATGAGTCAACTTTAAATTTATAGGCCAAGTCAGTCATCGAAAAGGCAAATGGACAGGAGTGAACGATGCAGGGCAGCGTAGGCGAGGGCAGGCGGAGTCCATGGTTCCAGCCGGGCAGGAGCCTGGCGGTGCTGTTTCTGGCGCTGTCGGTGCTGGCACCGTCCTGCGGCTTCAAGGCGCTGGCCGCCGAGAGCGTTGTCGATGCGCTGGGGCGAACTGTCGCGCCGGGGCCGGCAACGAGAATCCTGACGCTTGGCTCCGATGTCACCGAGATCGTCCATGCGCTCGGCGCCGGCGAGCGCGTCGTCGCGGTCGACCGGGGCAGCAAATATCCGCCCGAGGTGATCGAGAAGCCCAATGTCGGTTATCGCCGCCAGCTTTCGGTGGAGGGGCTGGCGGGGCTGCGTCCCGACCTGATCCTGGCGGCCGAGGACAGCGGGCCGCCGGAAGCGGTGGAGGTGTTGAAGTCGCTGGCGATCCCGATCATCTTCGTCCCGCAGGACAACACGCCAGACGGCATCGAACGCAAGATCACGCTGATCGCCGCCTCGCTCGGGCTCGAGGACAAGGGCAAGGCGGTTTCCGCCGACGTGCTCGCCGCCTTCCAGGCCGCCGCCGAGCTGTCCGCGAAAATCCCGCTGGAGCGGCGCAAGAAGGTGGTGTTCTTCCATGGGTTGGTGAAGTTGAGTGCCGCCGGCGCCGGCACCTCGGCCGACGCCATCATCCGCTATGCCGGCGGCCTCAATCCCATGGATGTCGTGCAAGGCTACAAGGCCGCCTCGGAGGAGAAACTGGTGGAGATGGCGCCCGATGTGATCCTGATGATGAGCGACGGCAAGGGCGGGCCGACGCCGGAGCAGGTCTTCGCAAACCGCGCACTGGCGGCCACGCCCGCGGCGGCCAACAAGGCACTGATCGTGCTCGACGGCGCCTACATGATCGGCTTCGGCCCGCGCACATCGGACGCGATCCGCGACCTGGCGAAGGCGCTTTATCCGGAAGGGTGACCGCACCAACCCTTGATCAGCAGATGACGCCTCATTCGCCGGATCTCTGGCTTCTGAAAGGTTCGATCGCCTACGGCAAATGGGTCGACAAGAGTTTTGTCGACGCCGCCGAAGCCCAGCTGGCCGCCGTCCAATAATTGTAACCCGGACATTCATGAGGTCGCGCCAACCAGGCGCGACCGTCGTTTCCGGCAGCAGCTCGTCTGCCCGGTGATCTTGTCGCCGATGGCAATGGTGATGGGAATTGATGGTGCTGGCCTTGGCTGACCGGCAAGCCATGGCGCTATATGCTGTCCTCCAGGGAGGAATGGATGGCAGGCACGGATTTCGAACCAGATGTGAAGGTTCGCACCAGGGAATACCGGATCGGCTGCGTCGGTGCGGGCATGATCATGGCGGAATGCCATCTGGCCGCTTATGCGCAGGCAGGCTTCCCCGTGCTGGCGATCGCCTCGCGGACGAAGGCCAGCGCCGAGAAAGTGGCCAGGCGCTGGGATATTCCGATCGTTCACGACACGCCCGAGCAATTGATCGAGGATTCCAAGGTCGAGATTGTCGACCTTGCCTTTCCGCCGGACCAGCAGCCGGCTCTCATCCGTCACGCGCTGAGGCAGCCCCACATCAAGGCGATCCTGGCGCAGAAGCCTTTGGCGCTGTCGGTTGAGGAAGCCGTCAAGCTGCGCGACGAGGCGGCCAGGTCCGGCAAGATCCTCTCGGTCAACCAGAATATGCGCTACGACCAGTCGATGCGCGTGCTGAAGCAGATCATCGACAGCGGCGCGCTGGGCGACATCGTCTTCGCCCAGATCGACATGCACGCCATCCCGCACTGGCAGGCTTTCCTTGCCGATTACGACCGGCTGACGCTCGCCAATATGAGCGTGCATCATCTCGACGTGTTGCGCTTCCTGTTCGGCGATCCCCAGGAAATCACGACGCTGACGCGCAAGGATCCGCGCACGGCCTTCGACCATTCCGACGGCATCACCGTGTCGACTTTGCGCTTTCCTTCCGGGGTGCTCGCCGTTTCGCTGGAGGATGTCTGGTCCGGTCCGCGTGAGCAGGGCTATCGTGACGACCAGCACATCAACTGGCGTGTCGACGGCACCAGGGGCGTCGCCAAGGGCACGATCGGCTGGCCGACGGGCGTCGCTTCGACGCTGACCTATGCCTCGACGGAGACGACGGGCGGCGAATGGGTGACGCCCAGCTGGGACACGATGTGGTTTCCACACGCCTTCATCGGTGTGATGGAGCAACTGCAATACGCGGTGGAGACCGGCACGCCACCGGCACTCTCCGTTGCCGACAACGTCAAGACCATGGCGCTGGTCGAGGCCGGCTACCGCTCGATGGCGGAAGGCCGCACCGTCCGGCTTTCTGAAATCCCGACCAACTGAAATACGGGACCGCGCAAAAAGCGTGGCGGCTGAATCGCTTACCGGGAGGAGTTCACATCATGATGCAGGCAGGGATATTTACCGGCTACTTTCCCTACGAACTCGACGAGGCTGCCAGGCGCATCCGCGCGCTCGGCTTCAACACCGTGCAGCTCGACCTGCATTTCCGGGATATCGATCTCACCGCCGGGCAGATCACACGGGACAAGGCCAGAAAAGTGCGAGACACGTTCCGCGATCACAATCTGCCGGTGTGCTGCATTTCCGGCTACACCAACATCATCCATCCCGACAAGGCCGAGCGCGAGAAACGCGTCGGCTATCTCAAGGAAATCATCCGCAACGCGCGCGAATTCGGTTCGCCCTACGTGATTTCTGAGACCGGAACCTACAACACCGAGTCCGACTGGGTGCATGATCCCAGGAACAAGACCGAGGAGGGTTTCGAGGAATGCCGCAAGGTGATTTCGGACCTTGCCCAGACTGCCTATGACCATGGCGCGGTCTTCCTGCTCGAAACCTATGTCAACAATGTCGTGGGTTCGGTCGAGGAGACGGTGAGGATGTTCGCGCAGGTCGACCATCCCGGCCTCGGCCTGCTGATGGACCCGACCAATTACTTCGAAGCGCACAACATCGATCGCATGGACCAGGTGCTGAACCAGGTGTTCGACACGCTGAGCGACAAGATCCGGATCGCGCATGCCAAGGATGTGAAGCGCTCGGGCAGCGACAAGACGGAGAAGCATGCCGACATCGGCGATGCAGACGCGCATGAGGGACTGACGTTCCGTGGCGTCGGCGAGATCGAGCTGCCGGCGCCTGGCCTCGGCTCGCTCAACTATGATCTTTATCTGAGGCGGCTCAGCGAAAAGCACCCGAACATCCCTGTCATCATCGAGCATCTGACCGAGGATGACGTGCCGCGCGCGAAAACATTCCTCGACGGAAAATTCCGCGCCAACGGCCTCTAGGTCCAAACAGATCGAGCAGGATGTCGTCCAACAACCGCTTCACACTTTTCGGCATCATGCTCTCGAGGCGACGATGACGGCGATGGCAAAAAAGCGCGATTACAGCCTGGTCGGCGAAAGCACACGCAGGGCGATCGAGACCGGCCTGGCCTCGGCCGAGTGGTACCACACCGACGTGCCGCGCAAGGCGATGAAGGAACTGATGCAGCGCTCGGACGGTCCGGCGATCCGCGACACGGTGATCTGGCTCGCTGTAATCGTGGGTTCGGCCGCCGGCATCGTCTGGTTCTGGGGTTCGTGGTG
Organism: Mesorhizobium sp. 113-3-9; assembly: GCF_016756515.1. Lineage (NCBI taxonomy): Bacteria > Pseudomonadati > Pseudomonadota > Alphaproteobacteria > Hyphomicrobiales > Phyllobacteriaceae > Mesorhizobium > Mesorhizobium sp. 113-3-9. Next base: position 3,570,441 of record NZ_AP023246.1, read on the forward strand.
GGTGGTGCCGTTCCTGTTCGTCTATGGCGTGCTCTACGGCTCGTCGAGCGACTCGCGCTGGCACGAATGCGGCCACGGCACGGCCTTCCGCACGCGCTGGATGAACGATGTCGTCTATCACATCGCCTCCTTCATGCTGATGCGCAATCCCGTGCAATGGCGCTGGAGCCATGCCCGCCACCACACCGACACCATCATCGTCGGCCGCGACGCCGAGATCGCCGTGATGCGTCCGCCGGATCTGTTGAAGGCAGCGCTCGCCTTCACCGGCATTCTCGATTTCCGCTATTCGCTGCCGACGCTGGTGCGCCAGGCCTTCGGCACGCTGTCGGCGGAGGAGAAGAGCTACATCCCCGAAATGGAACAGCACAAGGCCGTCGTCGCCGCCCGATGGCACGTGGCCATCTATGTCGCGACGATCGCTCTTGCGATCGCACTGAGGTCATGGATACCGCTGGTGCTGATCGGCCTGCCGCGCCTTTACGGCACCTGGCACATGGTGACGACCGGCCTGCTGCAGCACATCGGCCTTGCCGACAATGTCGTCGACCACCGGCTCAACACGCGCACCGTCTACATGAACCCGATCAGCCGGTTCATCTACTGGAACATGAATTACCATGTCGAGCACCACATGTTCCCCATGGTGCCGTATCACGCGCTGCCCAGGCTGCACGAACTGATCAAACACGATCTGCCGGAGCCGAACCCGTCGATGTGGCATGCCTATCGCGAGGTCTGGCCGGTCCTGCTCAGGCAGCTGAAATACGAGGATTTTTATCTCAAGCGCGAATTGCCGCCGACGGCCAGGCCCTATCGTGGCGAGTTCCACGAGGTCGATATGTCGGCGGCCGCCGAATAGCGATCGCGAAGTGTTGGCAGGAGACCGAGATGGCCGATTGGGTTGAAGCGTGCGCGGTGGATGACGTCGAGGAGGAGGATGTCATCCGCTTCGACCATGGCGGCCGCACCTTCGCGGTCTACCGCTCACCGGACGATCAGTTCTTCGCCACCGACGGCTATTGCACGCATGAGAAGGCGCATCTGGCCGACGGGCTGGTGATGGACGACATCATCGAATGCCCCAAGCATAATGGCCGTTTCAACTACAAGACCGGCCAGGCCAAGGGCGCGCCGGTCTGCGTCAATCTCGCGACCTATCCGGTGAAGATCGAGGCCGGTAAGGTGATGATCCAGATTTGACGCGCGGCAACCGACCCAGCACCTGGCAAGCAATAGAGGGGATGTTCTAATGAGCCGAAAGAGACCGACCGTCGCCGATCTGCGCGCCATGAAGGGCAAGCGCCAGCTGACCATGCTGCGCGTGCTGACGCTTGATGAGGCGGAGGCCGCCGAACGAGCAAGGGTCGACATCGTGTCGGTATCGCCCGAACTGGTGCTCAACCCGCAATATCGCGATGCCGCACCCAGCCTGTTCACCATGCCGGGCGAAAACTTCTTCGAGATCGGCACGGCGGATGATTTCCTGCGCTGGGCGTTCCGGCTCTACAAGGCCGGTGCCGACGCGGTCTATTGCAGCGCCGGCTATGCCACGATCAAGCGGATGGCTGACGATGCCATTCCCGTCATCGGCCATGTCGGCCTCATTCCGTCCCGCGCCACCTGGACCGGCGGCTTCAAGGCGGTCGGCAAGACAGCCGACACCGCTCTCCAGGTCTTCGAAGCGGTGAAGCAGCTGGAGGCCGCCGGTGCGATCGGCGCGGAGATCGAAGTCGTGCCGGTGGAGGTTGCCAAGGCCATCTCGGAGCGGACCTCGCTGATCATGCTGTCGATGGGGGCGGGCACCGGCTGCGACGCGCAATATCTGTTCGCCGAGGATATCCTTGGCCAGAACCGGGGCCACATGCCGCGCCACTCCAAGGTCTATCGCAATTTCGCCGCCGAATATGACCGGCTGCAGGCCGAGCGGGTGGCGGCATTCTCCGAATATGTCGCCGACGTCAACAGTGGCGCCTATCCCGAGGACAGGCACATCGTGCACATGGACCCGGCCGAGCTCGGCCTGTTCATGAAAAGGGTAGACGCGAAGAGCTGATTATTCGGTTTCCTGGCTGGCCGTCGCAGCGCCTTGCCACGCTCCATCAGCGAGCATGGCGTGGAGCACCTCGGCGTCGGTTCCCAGCGGCCGGTCGTCCTTCAGCATCGACACATGCGCGCGCACCGCCGCATAAATCGAGCCGGTGCGTGGCCCCAGCGTCGACCCTTCACGCAGGTCGACGGCCTGGGCGGCGGCCATCAGTTCGAAGGCTATCAGCCGCCGCCACAGCGCGATCATCCCGGCGCATTTCGCAACGGCGAGGGGTGACTGGGTCGCATGGTCCTCGACACCTTCCGATACCGGCAGGAAGTCGAGCATCACAGGATTGGCCTTGTGGCGAATGGCGGCCAGGATCGATGTCGCCGTCTTCTGCAGCGGCACGAAGCCGGCCGACGCGCCGCCGACCGGCGACAGGTATTTCGCCAGCCCGTTGCGTCCCGAGCCGGTGAGCTGAATGAAGCGGGCGACGCTCGCGGCAGCGCATTGCGCGATCGCCAGGCTGAGCGTCTCGAAAGCGAGCGAAAGAGCGGCCGTGTGGAAATTGCCGGTCGACAGTACCAGTTCGTCATCGCCCAGCACCAGCGGGTTGTCGGCGGCGGCGTTGAGCTCGATCTCGACGGCACGTTTCGCCTGGCCGATCGCCTCGATCAGCGCGCCGTGGATCGACGGCATGCAGCGGATCGACAGCGGGTCCTGCAGGGTGGTCGGCGCCGGCGGCTCGTCGCGGGCAAGCAGATCATGCAGTGCCTTGGCGGCTTCCTGCTGGCCGGCTGCAGGGCGTGCCATGTGCAGGCGCGGATCGAGGATGGTGCGGTTGGCGCCAAGACCTTCCATGGTCAGCGCGCCGGCCTGCTGCTGCTGGGCCAGCGCCGACAGCGCATCAGTTACCGCCAGCGCGCCGCTGCCGGAGGAGACCGCCGAGGCGTTGATCAGCGACAGCCCGTCCTTGGGTGCCAGGCTGATGGGCGCGAGGCGGCCCATCATGAGCGCCTTGGCCGCCGGCATGCGGCGGCCCTGATAGTCGACTTCGCCTTCGCCGATCAGGACACGGGCAAGCGCGGTCATCAGCACGAGGTCGCCGGCACCGATCGAGCCGAGCGACGGCATCACCGGATGGACACCGGCATTGAGCACATCGACCAGAGCGACGAAGACAGCGGGCGAGAGGCCGGAGCCGCCGGCCGACAGCATCGCCAGGCGGGCGACCATCGTTGCCCGCACCGCCTCAACCGGCAGCGCCTCGCCGACCGCGCCGCTGCGCCCTTCCAGCAACTGGCGCTGGAAGGCACTGGCGTCGCCCTCGACCGCCGTGCCGAGATTGGCGCCGAGCCCGGTGTTCAGCCCGTATATGGGCTGGCCGGAGGCGGCGGCCTGGTCGAGCACTTTCCTTGCCTTGTCCAGCCTGCCGAGGACATCGGGGCCGATCTCCACCTTGCGGGCTCTGCGGGCGACGGTGGCGATATCGTCGACACTGACAGCGGCTCCGGTGAGGACGAGCGCGCTCATGCGAAACGCAGCCTATGGCCGATGCCTTTTTCTCCTGCCTTGGCCAGCATCGCCTTGCCGAGCGCAATGTCGGACAACGACAGGCCGCGATGCCAGAACAGGACGGTCTCGTCGTCGCTCTGCCTGCCCGGCTTGAGGCCGGCGGCGATCTGGCCGAGCTCGGCATGCAGCGTCTTTTCGCTGAGCCGCCCGGTCTCGACATGGGCCCGTAGCGAGCCGAACTTGCCGCCCTTGCACTGGCCCCAGTCGTCGACCACCATCTTCTGCATGATGTCGGTCAGCGACAGCTCCACCGCGCTCATCGTGCCATAGGGCACGACCAGCGCGCCGGGCTTGATCCATTCGGTCTTGAGCAGCGGCTGAGGCTCCGGCAGCCGCGAGGCCTCGACAACGATGTCGGCACCTTCGATGCAGCTCTTCCAGTCGGCGACCGCCGTCACTTTCTTGCCGAGGTCGGCGGAGAGCCTGGCGGCAAAGCCGTCACGGCTTTCGGGGCGGCGCGAATGGACGCGGATCTCGTCGAAGTCGAAGAGATGGTCAAGCAGGCGCACGTTCCAGTAGGCGGTGCCGCGCGCGCCGATATGGGCGAGCACCTTGGAGTTCTTGCGTGCCAGATGCTTCGCGCCGATGGCGGTGACGGCGCCGGTGCGCATGTCGGTGATGACCGTGGCATCGAGGATGGCACGCGGCGTGCCGGTGCGCGGATCGAACAGGTTGAGAATGCCGAATTCAGAGGGCAGGCCATGCAGATAGTTGTCGACATAGTCGCCGACGATCTTCACGCCCGCCGCATCGAGTGGCGCCACATAGCCGCGCAGGACGTTGAAATGGCCGTGGAAGGATGGGTCCGGTTCCAGGTGAACACGCGGCTCGATCACGGTCTGGCCCTTGCCCTGAGCGACCAGGCCGGCCTCGACGGCGGCAATGATTTCGCCGTCGGTCATGGCAAGCGCATCGATGTCGAGAGCATTGAGATAGTCGATGTAGATGGGCTTCATTTTATGCGCGCCCTTTTCCTTTGTCGCCCCGCTCATCCCATAGCAGGCCGCGAGGCGACACGAAAGTTTGTTGCGCTGGCTATGGACGCAGTCGGTCAAATGCTGTTCAACCCGGTTTCGACATGACTGCCATTCCCGAAACTGAAGCCTTGCCGGCAACGGCCACCAGTGCGCGGCGCGTGGCGCTGATCGTCGCCATCGCCTTCTTCATGCAATTGCTGGATTCGACGATCATCTCGACCTCGTTGCCGCAGATGGGTGCCTCCTTCGGCGTGCCGGCGGTGGCGATGAGCATCGGCATCACAGTCTACATGCTGACCATGGCTGTTTTCGTGCCGCTGTCCGGCTGGCTTGCCGACAGGTTCGGCGCGCGCAACATTTTTCTCGTGGCGATCGCGTTGTTCACTCTGGCCTCGCTCGCCTGCGGCTTTTCGGAAAACCTGACCCAATTTGTCGCTGCTCGCGCCGTGCAGGGGCTGGGCAGCGCGCTGATGACGCCGGTCGGCCGCATTCTTGTCCTGCGCAATGCGTCGAAGTCCGAGCTGCTTAACGCCACCGCGCTGATCACCTGGCCAGCGCTGTTCGCGCCCGTGGTCGGACCGGTGCTCGGCGGCTTCATCACCACCTACCTGTCCTGGTACTGGAATTTCTTCATCAACGTACCGCTTGGGCTTATCGGGCTGGCGCTGGTCGCCCGCTTCATTCCGGGTGACCGGGAAGCCGATCCCAAGCCGCTGGACTGGCCGGGGTTTTTCCTGACGTCGCTCGGGCTCGCTTGCCTGCTCTACGGCCTCGAGCGCATCGCGCATCCCGAAGACGGCCTGCGGCCGACGGTGCTGCTGATCGCGGCGGGCATCGTTATCGGCTGGCTGGCGGTGCGGCATCTCCGGCGCGCGGCTCATCCGCTGCTCGATCTCTCCTCGTTCAAGGTGCTGACCTTCGCCCTCTCGACACTCGCCGCGGGCACCATATTCCGGATGGCGATCAACGCCACGCCGTTCCTGCTGCCGCTTTTGTTCCAGGTTGGCTTCGGCCTCTCGCCCGTCGATGCCGGCCTGATGATCCTGGCCTATTTCCTCGGCAATCTCGGCATGAAAACGGTAACGACGCCAACGCTGCGGCGTTTCGGTTTCCGCTCGGTGATGGTCGTCAACGGCATCATCGCCTCGGCCTCGATCATGGCTTGCGGAGCGATCTCGCCGCAGACACCGCAGGCGCTGGTTGTCGTGTTGATGCTGATCGCCGGCCTGTCGCGGTCGATGCAGTTCACCGCGCTCAACACGCTGGCCTTCGCCGATATCGATGCGGCGCAACGCAGCTCGGCGGCGACGCTGTCGTCCATGCTGCAGCAGGTGGCGATGCTGTTCGGCGTGGCGGTGGCTGCGGCGATCCTGAACCTGTCGCAGATCGCCAGGGACCGGCCGGCGCTCGACCTTGCCGATTTTCGAATCGCCTTCCTGGCGATCGGTGTCATCGGCCTGGTCGCGGCATTGCGTTTTCTCGTGCTGCCGCCCGCGGCGGGGGCAGAGGTTTCCGGCCATGTACCGGCGAACTGAGATCGAATTTTTCGCCTGATGCGGAGATAAATTCCGCCTCATCCTTTCGCCTTGATGCGACGCTTTCGTAAATGGCTGCGATGGCGCAATCGATTGCCAAAAATGCAGGAGTTTCCGCGCATTGCGCCAGTTTCGGCAATCAATGTGTCCACCCGGTGAATATCGACATCAGCCGGTGTTCTGAACGCGGATTCATTTGACGAACCGGCGCTGAGCCGATTAGCTTTTGCTTTCGGGATGGCAGCGCTGCCATCGGGGCAAATGCAGACATGAACACGACCGGCTGGCTAAATCCGAGGAGCCTGAATCAGGAAGGCATTGTCTTTGCCATTGCCGTGGTGCTGTTCGTTGCCGCGGCAATAGGGCTGCCGGGCTTCATAGATCCCAACAACCTCGTCGCCATTGTCCGCTCGGTGTCGGTGCTGGGCATATTGGCGCTCGGCATGGCTGTCGTCATCATCGGCCGCGGTATCGACCTGTCCGCCGTGGCGATCATGGCGATGTCGGTTGCGTGGTATCTGCAACTGCTCAATACGGGGACCTCGGACGGGCTGGCCTTCGCCTATGTGCTGGCCGGCGTGCTCGCCATCGGGCTGCTCAACGGCTTCCTCGTCGCCTATGCCGACGTGCCGGCGATTTTCGTGACGCTGGCCACCGGCTCCTTCGTCTTCGGCTATGTGCGCTCGCAACTGATCACGCAGGATGCGGTGCCGGTGCCGCAGGGACATTGGGTCGAACTGCTCGGCGGCCTACGCTTCCTCGATATCCCGATCGAGGTGTTCGTCTTCGCGGGCCTCGCCTTCCTGTTCTTCCTCTTCCTGCGTTACACCAAATGGGGGCGCTATATCTATTTTGCCGGCGACAATCCGGTCGCGGCCCGCAATATCGGCATCCCGGTGCGGCCGATGCTGGTGCTGCGCTACGTGCTGTCTGCCTTCGTTGCCCTGATCGCCGGCCTGCTGACGGCGGCCAGCCTGCATTCGATCAACACGCGCGTCGTCAATTCGACGCTGCTCTACGACATCGTGCTGGTGGCGGTGATCGGCGGGATCGGCCTGTCGGGCGGACGGGGCGGGGTGCGCAACGTGCTGGTTGGGGCGGCGCTGATAGGCATCCTGCTCAACGCCATGACCATCATCGACATTCCGCTACTCTACCAGAACCTCATCAAGGCAGCGATCCTGCTCGGCGCCATCATCGTCGATGGCATCATCAATCCACGCGACGAACAGACCGCGCAGCAAGGCGACATTTAGGGGTACCCGGAACGATCGCGACGATCGGCCGGCAATGACAATCGAAACAGAGGATGTGACATGAAACTGATCAGAACACTGATGGCCGCCGCCACGGCGCTGGCCGTGACCGCCTTCGTGGCGCCGACCTTCGCCGCCGATGATCCAGGCCCGGCCGCCTATGCGCAGGCGCTCAAGGGCAAGCGCGTCATGTTGGTGCCGCTGGCGATGGGCTTCGACCTGGCGCAGGGCTGGGCGCATTATCTGAAGACCGAAGTCGAGGCCTGGGGCGGCGTGTTCGAGACGCGTGATCCGAACTGGGTGGTCGATGCGGGCGCCCAGGCGATCACCGACGCGATCTCGTCCGACACCAGGCCCGACGTGCTGATCATCCATGCACCGGACCTCAACTCCTATTCCAAGCTGATGAAGAAGGCGCAGGCCGCCGGCACCTATGTGCTTCTGGTCGACAACCCCGCCAACTTCCCGGCCGATGCCTTCGTCGGCAGCGACTGGGACCGGCTCGGCCAACTAGAGGCCGAAGCGGCGATCAAGGGCTGCGGCGAAAACTCATCGAAGAAGATCGGACTGGTGCAGGGCGACCAGGCAAACTCTTCCAGCCTCTATCAGTATGCCGGCATCATGAAGGTGCTGGAAAAGCATCCTGACTTCAAGGTGGTGGCCAAGCCCGACTCCAACTGGGATGCGACGACCTCGCGCAACGTGACGACGACGATGCTGCAGCAGAACCCGGACATCTGCTCGATCATCGACTTCTGGGATGGCGACGCCACCGGCGCATCCGCCGCGATCCGCGACGCCAAGCTCGACGGCAAGGTGTTTCTCGTCACCACCGGCGGCGGCGAGAAGGCGGCCGATTGCGACAAGCTGCAGGATGGCACCTATGGCGCCGTGGTGATGACCGATCTTGCCCGCCAGTCGGGCGACATGAACGCCATCATCAAGTTCCTGCTGCAGAGCGGCCAGCCAGCCGGCACCTCGCACACCTATATCTATACGCTGGAGAAGGCGACGACCAAGGCCGATCTCAAGCCCGACAGCTGCTGGGACCTGAAGGCGTTGCAAGCCGAAGCGGCGGCGAAATAAACCGCACGTTCCCGACAGATATCAATGAGGTGGCCGGATTGCCCGGCCACCTCTTTCTCGTACCGCAGTGAGCCGATGTCCTTTCGCGAACGCCTTCAGTCCTGGCGCTACAATCTCGTGCCCGACCATCTGGTCGGCGAGATCCTGACCAAACGCTGGACCGACAATGCCATTCCGTTCCTGGCGCTGGTGGCAACGCTCGGCGTGTTCGGCTCGATCATTCCGGGTTTCTTCAAACTGACGTCGCTGCAGGAATCGACCCGCCAACTCGGCGAATTCTCCATGGTGGTCACCGGCATGACGGTGGTGATGCTGGGCGGCGGCATCGATCTCTCGGTCGGCTCGATCTTCGCGCTGTCCTGCTTCTCGGCCGTCTATGTGTTCTTCATCCTCGAACAGTCGATCTGGCTGGCGCTGGCCGCTTCGCTCGCCACCGGCCTCGTCTTCGGCGCCATCAACGGCTACCTCGTCGGATATCTCAGACTGCGCGCCTTCCTCACCACGCTGGTCACCTTCATCTTCGGGCGGGCGTTGTTCGACATCCTTGTCACCACCTATGCCGCCGACGTGCAGCTTTCGACCGCCACGTCTGATGTGCTCGATTTCATCGGCGACAGCACCTTCTGGGGCCTCTCGGTCTCGGTGTGGCTGGCGATCATCCTCGCCGTCGTCACCCATATCGCGCTGACGCGCTCGCGGCCGGGATGGCATGTGCTGGCGGTCGGCGGCTCTAGGCGATCGGCGCACAATGCCGGCATCCGCGTGCGCCGCACCGTGTTCATGACCTATGTCTTCTCGGGTTTCTGCGCCTCGATCGGCGGTTTCCTCATTGCCTGCCGCTTGAGCGGTGCAGGGCCGGGCACCGGCCTCAACCTCGAAATCATGGCGCTGACGGCCGCGGTGGTCGGCGGCGTCAGCCTTGGCGGCGGGCGCGGCTCGGTGATCAAGGGGCTGATGGGCGCCATCATCGTCTTGACCATGACCAACGGGCTGATCCGGCTGGGCTACGGCACCGGCACCAACCAGATGGTGCTCGGCATCATGCTGGCGGTGGCGGTGACAATCGACATCCGCTGGCTGAAGAACCGCCACAAGGTGCTCAACGAAGTCTATGTCGCGCCGGTCTATCTAAAGATGGGCGAGACACAGTCTGCGGTGCCGGGCTCCGGCACATCATACGAACTCGACAACCGGCTGTCGGCGGCCGACCATATCGGGCTCGGCGAGTTGGAGGGGCCGGAGGACGTCATCCTCGACCGCGACGACCATCTCTATTGCGGCACACGCCACGGCGAGATCGTGCGCTTCTTCGCGCCTGATTATGTCAAATCGGAAGTGTTCGCCCATATTGGCGGCTTTCCCCTCGGGCTCGCCTTCGACAAGACAGGCAATCTGATCAGCTGCGTCGGCGCCATGGGGCTCTATTCCGTCTCGCCACAACGGGAGGTGAAACGCCTGTCGGCGGAGACGTCGCGCTCCTGGACGTCCATCGTCGACGATGCGCGGCTGCGCGATCCCAATGATTGCGACATCGCGCCGGACGGCCGCATCTATTTCACGGATTCGACGAAGCGATATGACGCCCACGATTGGGCGCTGGATTCGATCGAGAATCGCGCCACCGGGCGCCTGCTGGTCTACGATCCGAAAGACGGTTCGACGAAGACGCTGCTCGACGGCTATCGCTACACCAATGGGGTGTGCATGGCCCATGACGGCAAGTCGCTGTTCTTCGCCGAAAGCTGGGCCTGCCGCGTGCATCGCTATTGGCTCGAAGGGCCGAAGGCCGGCACCGCAGAATGCGTCATCCGCGACATGCCGGGTTATCCAGACAACATCAACCGCGCTTCGGACGGCAATTACTGGATGGCGTGGCTGGGCATGCGCACGCCAAGCTTCGACCTGTCGCTGCGCCATCCCGATATGCGCAAGCGCATGACGCGCCGGCTGCCGCAGGACGAGTGGCTGTTCCCCAACATCAACACCGGCGGCGTGGTGAAATTCAACGAGAAGGGCGGCATCGTCGAGGCACTTGGCGACCTCACCGGCGATGCGCATCCGATGGTCACCTCGATGCGCGAGCACAAGGGATATCTTTTCGTCGGCGGCATCCTCAACAACCGCATCGGCCGCTACAAGATTTCGGGCGCCGACCCGAACTGGACCAGCCCCGCTTCCTATTGGGGGGCAAAGCCATGATCCTCGATCCGATCCTGGATATGTTTCGCGGCAAGGCGGTCACCATCCCGCCGCTCGACGGCGCCTTCCGGCCCAACACGCGGCTCGATGACGCGCCTGCGTTTGCCGAACTGACCGAGCCGGACAATCTGCTGGCCTCCGGTGAGAGGTTGCTCGCCTCAAGCGGCAACGCCGTCTATTCGCTTGGCGCCGGAGCCGGGCCCGAGCTTGTCGAGACTTTTGCGTCCCCCGTCTCGGCGTTGGCGCTGTCGCCATCGGGTGAACTGACGGTGGCGCTCGAAAGCGGCAAGCTGCTGATATCGGGCAAGGAGGTGTCGCTGCCGACGGATGTGCGTTGCATCACGGCACTTGCCTATGCCGATGACGGCACGCTCTGGCTCGCCAATGGTTCGGCTGAGCACGCGCCATCGCAATGGGCCGCCGACCTGATGAAGAAGGGCGCGTCCGGTTCGCTGTGGCGATGTGGCCCGGGAGCGATCGGCTTCCAGAAAGTTGCCGGCGACATCGCGTTCCCCAACGGGCTTCACCCGGCAGGCGAGGGCGTTCTGGTGAGCGAAAGCTGGCGCCACCAGCTTATCCGTTTCAGCAGCGCGACGGGCAACCGTTCGACGGTGCTGACACATCTGCCCGGCTATCCCGCGCGGCTCGCGCCGGCGCGCGACGGCGGGGCGTGGCTGACCTTGTTCGCGCCGCGCAACCGGCTGATCGAATTCGTCTTGCAGGAGACGCACTACCGGCAGGACATGATCGACCAGGTCCCGCCGGCCTACTGGATCGCGCCGGCGTTGGCCTCCAACCGCAGTTTCCTCGAACCGCTGCAATGCGGCGGCATCCGCACCATGGGCATCCACAAGCCATGGTCGCCGAGCCGCTCCTACGGGCTGGTGGTCAAACTGGATCGGAACATGCAGCCGCAGTTCAGCCTGCACAGCCGCGCCAACGGCACGCGCCATGGCATCTGCAGTGTGGCGGAAAAGGACGGCCGGCTGTTCATCGCCTCCAAGGGTGGCGACTGCGTGCTGGCCGTCGACTCGGGAGGTTTCTGATGGAGCCGATCGTTCGCCTGGAGAACGTCACCAAGACCTATCGCGGCGTGCCTGCGGTGAGGCAAGTCAGCTTCGATTTGCGCAAGGGTGAGATCCACGCGCTGCTCGGCGAGAATGGTGCCGGCAAATCGACGCTGACCAAGATCATCGCCGGCGTCGTCGACGCCACCTCCGGCAAGATGTTCCACAAGGGGCGCGAGATCGCCTACGCCTCGCCGCATGCGGCCCTCGAGGCCGGCATCGCCATGGTGTTCCAGGAGACCAGCCTGGTGCCGTCGATGACGGTGGCGCAAAACCTTTATCTCGGTACTGAAAAATTCCTCAACCGGCTGCGCGGCACGTATATTTCAGCACAGCAGTTCCTGCAGTCGCTGAATTTCCCGGTCGATCCGAACGCGATGGTGGCGACGCTGGGCGCGGCGAAGCGGCAGATGGTGGAGATCGCGCGTGCGGTGCACCACAATGCCGAAATCATCATCTTCGACGAGCCGACGGCGACGCTGACGCCTGAGGAGAAGCGGCATTTCTTCGCGCTGATCCGCCGATTGAAAGCGAATGGGGTCTCGATCGTCTTCATCAGCCATGCGCTGGAAGAGGCGCTTGCCATTGCCGACCGCATCACCATTTTGCGCGACGGCGAACTGGTCGTCACCGACGATACTTCCGCCTTCGACCGCGACAAGATCGTGGCCGCCATGGTCGGGCGCACACTGTCGGGGCAGATCTACCGTCAGCGTGACGAGGCCAGGCTGCGCAAGGCGGGCAAGAAGGTGCTGTCGGTGCAGGACATTTCGATGAGCAATGTCGTGCGCAACAATTCCTTCTCGATCTTCGAAGGCCAGATCACCGGTGTGTTCGGGCTGATCGGCTCCGGCCGGACCGAGACCTTCAAGATCGTGTCCGGCATCTACAAGCGCGATTTCTTGCGCGGCGGGGCGATCGAGCTCGATGACAGGCCGGTGCGCTATCTCGTGCCGAGCGAGGCGGTGGCCGACGGCATCGTCTATGTCACCGAGGACCGCAAGAGCGAAGGCATTTTCGAGACGATGGGCATTGCCGAGAACCTGTTCGGCGGACTGCTGGCGGCCGGCCGCGAAAAGGCCTGGGTGATCAATGCGCAGGAGATGCGGCAGCTCTCGGCCGAATGGACCAAGACGCTCAATATCAAGGCGATCAACGACAATGCGCGCGTGGTCGAGCTTTCCGGCGGCAACCAGCAGAAGGTGGTGATCGGCAAGGGGCTGGTGCAAAAGCCGCGCATCGTCATCTTCGACGAGCCGACGCGCGGCGTCGATGTCGGCGCCATCGCCGAGATCCACCAGATCATCAACCGGCTGGCCGACGAGGGGCTGGCGGTCGTGGTCATCTCCTCCTACCTGCCGGAGATCATGAACCTGTCCGACCGGATTCTCGTTTGCCGCCAGGGCCGCATCGTCGAGGAGTTTTCGCCGGCCGAGGCCACGGAGGAGAAGATCATGTACGCGGCCGTGCATTAGGTTGCGGGGTAAAGCGGATGATCGCGCCGTTGGATCGAACACCGGAGATTAGCCGAGGCATCCCTCATTTCGTCATCCACGGGCGGAGCAAGGAGCGTAGCGACGCAGCGCAGACCCGAGGATCCATGCCGGGACTCGGATGCGCCGCCACGGTGCAGGATTCTGCTCCGCTGCACACTTCGATAGACGTCACGGAATGGATCCCAGGGTCTCCGCGACGGAGCTTCGCTCCTGCTCCGCCCTAGGATGACGAAGGTGAGGAGGGGCTCCGCAAACCTCCACGGTTCTGCTCAAATCTGCATCAAAAACTGAATCAGAGATGCTGGTTAGCCGCCTTTGCTCCAAGCTTGATTCAACGACCTAATTCATCGATCGAAACGGAAGGACCACCCCATGGCCACCACAAAACTCCTCAGTGATGTCGAGGTTGAAAAAATCCCGGCGGTGAAGGCCGTGTTCGACGATATCCGCGCGACGCGCAAATCGGATTTCGTCAACAATTTCTGGCGCGGGCTGGCCAATGATCCGGTGTCGCTGAAGCGGGTGTGGGAGCAGCTCAAGGTGGTGATGGTGGCCGACAGCGCCATCGATCCGCTGACCAAGGAGATGATCTATATCGCCGTCTCGACCGCCAATGGCTGTTCCTACTGCGTCCATTCGCACACGGCGGCGGCGCGCGCCAAGGGGATGACCGATGCGCAGCATGGCGAGCTGGTGTCAATCATCGGGCTGGCGGGGCAGACCAACCATCTGGTCACGGCGATGCAGATTCCGGTCGACCCGCAATTCGAGGTGAAGTGAGCGTGATTTCCCGCCGCGCCGTCGCAAGATTGTGAGCGCGGCTGTTTTGTAGTCAAGCAGTGGCAAGCGACTGAAATCCGGTCGCTTTCCACGCTGCGCCGGTTGCCGCCGGCTACCCTTCGCCGGCCGCTGCCCGCAATTGCGCGGTTTACACCAGCGCCTGTTAAGGAAGTGACATGGAACGGCACTAAGGAAACCCCATGCGATGCCGCTCGCCGGGGGGCTCGGCTCGCATGGTGGAGCCGGCATGAAAATCGTTCAGATCACAGACACCCATTTCAGCCCGACCAAGCCGCATTTCAACGGCAATTGGCAGCCGCTTGCCGCCTGGATCGAGCAGAGCGGTGCTGACCTTGTCATCCACACGGGCGACCTCAGCGTCGACGGTGCCGACCGGGACGACGACATTGCCTTCTGCATGGATCTGATGCGGGAGATCTCGAAGCCGATGCTGCTGGTGCCCGGCAATCACGATGTCGGCCATCTGCCCGGTTCGCTGCAGCCGGTCAATGCCGGGCGCCTCGAGCGCTGGCGCCGGCTGGTTGGCCCGGATTACTGGATGGAGGACGCTGGCACCTGGCGCTTCATCGGGCTGGACAGCCTGCTGATGGGTTTTGACGATGCGGAGGAAGAGGCGCAGTTCGAATGGCTGCGGACCGCACTGGAAAGCCGCGGCGGCCGGCGCGTCGCGCTCTTCGCCCACAAGCCGCTCTTCATCGACGAGCCCGGCGAGGGCGACACGGGTTACTGGAGCGTCAGGCCGGCGCAGCGGCAGCGTCTTTATGAGCTGATCGGCGCCCACGATGTTGCGCTGTTCGCCAGTGGTCACCTGCACCGGGCATGGCAGGGCAAATATGAAAACACGTCGCTTGTATGGGGTCCGTCGGCGGCCTTCGTCGTCGGCGACATGGAGCGCGATATGCGGGGCGAGCGGCTGCTTGGCGCCGTTGTCCATCAATTCGCCGACACGATCGCCAGCGAGATCGTCGCCATCCCCGGCATGACGGCCCATGTCCTGGATGACGTGGTCGAGGAGGTCTATCCGCACGAGGCGCACAAGGTTCGCAAGAAGGTCGCGTCATGAGCGCGCTTTCGCTTCGCGGCGTGAAAAAGTCGTTTGGCGGCAATGCCATTCTGAACGGCATCAGCCTTGATGTGGAGCCCGGCGAGTTCATCGCGTTGGTCGGTCCTTCCGGATGCGGCAAGAGCACCTTGCTGCGCATCCTGGCGGGGCTCGACCATGCAGACAGCGGCGAGATCTTCGTCGGCGACAGGGACATGTCGCCGGTTGCCGCGGCCGACCGCAACATCGCCATGGTGTTCCAGTCCTACGCGCTTTATCCGCATCTGACGGCCGGCCAGAACATCGCCGTTCCGCTTGCCATGAAGCGGCTGAGCCGGTCGCAGCGGCTGCCGCTCGTCGGCCCGCTGCTGCCCGGCCAGAAAGATATCCGCACCGGCATCGCGCGTGATGTCCGCGAGATGGCGGGTCTGCTCAAGATCGACCACCTGCTCGACCGCAAGCCGGGGCAGATGTCGGGCGGCCAGCGGCAGCGCGTGGCGCTGGCCCGCGCCATGGTGCGCCAGCCCTCGATCTTCCTGATGGACGAGCCGCTCTCCAATCTCGACGCCAATCTGCGCGTCCATGCCCGCGGCGAGATCGTCGAACTGCACCGCCGCGCCGGCGTGCCGACGCTCTATGTGACGCACGACCAGGCCGAGGCGCTTTCGATGGCCGACCGCGTGGCGGTGATGATCGGCGGCAATCTGCTGCAACTTGCAGCGCCCGACGTGATCTACAACGATCCCGCCCATATCGAGGTCGCGCGCTTCGTCGGCCAACCGAGGATCAACATCATCCAGGCACAGGCCGAAAGTGGCCGTGTCGGCTTCGAGGGCATCCGGCTGGCCCTGCTGGAGAAGGTTGCGACCGGGCCGGTCAGCCTCGGCATCCGGCCTGAATTCGTAAGGCTTTCCCCCAGCGGCCGGAGCGGCCTTGCCGGACGGATCGAGCGCCTCGAATTCCTCGGCTCGGAAGTCATTGCCCATTGCCGCCTCGACGCCTCCGGCGACATCATCATCGCCAAGCTGGCGCCGCATGAGGCGAGGGACCTGATTGCCGGAATGCCGGTGGGCATCCATCTGTCGCCCGAACAGGCGATGGTCTTCGGGCCGGAGGGACGGCGGCTGCGCACTGCGGATGTGGCGGGCGCGCGGCAGGAGCCGGCTTATGTCTAGCGTCGCGCTGGCGGGCAATGTCCCGAGCGCGGCGGCGTTGCGCGCGCGCAGCGAAGACCGGACCGCCTGGCTGCTGGCGGCGCCGGCCATCGTGCTGTTGCTGCTGTTCGTGCTGTTGCCGGTGGCCGCCGTCATCTTTCTCGGCTTCACCGATTTCGAGCTCGGCTACGGCAAGTTCCGCTTCGTCGGCTTCGAGAATTACGCGCATCTCCTGAACGACCGTACCTTTCGCCGGTCGCTGTGGAACACCTCGGTCTATACAGCCATCGTCGCGCCGGTCTCGATCGTGCTTGGCCTGGGCGTTGCCCTGCTGATCGAAGGCGAGGGCCGGGCGCGCGGTTTTTTCCGCACCGTCTATTTCCTGCCCGTCGCCTCGCTGATCGTCGCGATGGCGACCGTCTGGCAGTACATCTTCCACCCGACGATCGGGCCGCTCAACGCGCTGCTTTCGCTTGCCGGCATCCCCGGCCCGAACTGGCTCGGCGCGTCGAACACCGTGCTCTACAGCCTGTCGATCATCGGCATCTGGCAGTCGGTCGGCTTCAACATGGTGCTGTTCCTGGCGGGCCTGACGGCGATCCCGCGCGAACTCTATGCCGCCGCCCATGTCGACGGCGCGAAATCGGCACTCGACCGGTTTTTCCTGGTCACCTGGCCGATGCTTGGACCGACGACGCTGTTCGTCGTCACCATCAGCATCACCAACGCGGTGAAGGTTTTCGAAACGGTGAAGATGCTGACCGATGGCGGCCCCAACAAGGCGTCGGAAGTGCTGCTTTTCACCATCTACCAGGAGGGTTTCGTCTATCTGCGGGTCGGCTACGCCTCGGCAATGACCGTCGTCTTCCTGGCGATCCTGGTCGTGCTGATGCTGCTGCAGTACCGCGTACTCGACCGGCGGGTGCACTACACATGACGAGCATTCCGGCCGGCCGCATCATCCGCTTCGCGCTGCTTTCGCTCGGCGCGCTGATGATCCTTGCGCCCTACATCTTCATGATCTCGACGGCGGGCAAGACGCAGAGCGATATCTTCACCTCGTCGTTGTCGCTCATCCCTCAGCATTTCTACTTTGCCGAGAATTTCGCCAAGGCGTTGGCCAAGGTGCCGATGGCAACGCTGCTGTGGAACGGCGTCGTCGTGTGCGGCCTGATCTTCTTTTTCCAGGTCGTGGTTGCGATCCCTTGCGCCTACGCGATGGCCAAGCTGAAGTTCCGGGCCGCGCGGCTGATGATGGTGCTGGTCATGCTTGGCCTTCTGGTGCCGATCCACGCGACGGCGCTGCCGCTCTATGTCGCCTTCGACAGGATGTCGCTCTTGAACAGCTACACCTCGCTGGTCGCGCCCTTCACCATATCGGTGTTCGCGATCTTCATGTTCCTGCAGTTCTTCCGCGCCATGCCCGACGACCTGCTGCACGCGGCGCGGCTCGACGGCATGTCCGAACTCGGCATCGTCGCGCGCGTCATCGTGCCCAATGCGTGGCCGGCGGTCACAGCCTTCGCGATCTTTTCCGTCGTCGCGCACTGGAACGACCTCTACTGGCCGCTGATCGTCGTCAGCAAGCAGGCCTACGCCACGCCACCGCTCGGCCTGATGTATTTCCGCGCGGCCGAGGCCGGCGACGACTACGGCGCGCTGATGGCCGCCACGCTGATCATCACCCTTCCTCTCGTCGCCGCCTTCCTGCTTGCGCAGAAGCGTTTCGTCGAGGGCATCACCATGACCGGTCTCAAAGGTTGAATCTGCCAATAATTGACTGGGCCAACAAGGAGCACGAGCAATGAAGCATTTTTCCAGGATTTTCGCCGCGGCGGCGGTGTCGCTGGCGGCGGCCCTTCCGGCCTATGCCGAGACGACGCTGACGGTTCACTACCCGATGCCCGGCTTTTTCAAGAACGTGATGGACACGATCTCGAAGAAGTTCATGGAGGAAAACCCTGATATCAAGATCCAGTTCGCCAGCCCGTCGGCGACCTATGAGGAAGGCATCCAGACCATTCTTCGCCAGGCCGGCACCGACGAGATGCCCGACATCACCTTCATCGGCCTCAACCGCCTGCGTATGCTGAACGAGCGCGACGTCGCCGTCGATCTCGGCCCGCTGGTCAAGAAGGAAGGCAATATGGCGGAGCTCGGCTTCTCCGACACGATCCTGAAGCTGGCGCAGGTCAACGGCAAGCAGGTTGGTCTCGCCTTCGCCACCTCCAACCCGATCATGTATTACAATGCCGACCTGGTGAAGGCGGCCGGCGGCGATCCGGACAATCCGCCCAGGACCTGGGACGAGGTGATCGCGCTCGGCGGCAAGATCAAGGCGCTCGGCAATGGCGTCGACGGTATCGACTTCCGCTGGCAGGGCGATGACTGGATGTTCTCGGCGCTGCTGTTCGGCGCCGGCGGCAAGATGCTGAACGAGGACGAAAGCAAGGTCGCCTTCAACGGCCCGGAAGGCGAGAAGGCGGTGGAGATCCTGGAGCGGATGGTGAAGGAGGGCGGCATGCCGGTCTTCACCAAGCCGGCGGGCGAGCAGGCTTTCGCGGCCGGCAAGGTCGGCTTCGAATTCCAGACCACCGGCGCGCTGGTCAACACGATCAAGAATGTCGGCGACAAGTTCACGCTGCGCACCGCCAAGATCCCGCTGATCGATCCGGTCAACGGCCGTCTGCCGACCGGCGGCAACGCCGTGGTCATCCTGACCAAGGATACGGCCAAGCAGGAGGCCGCCTGGAAGTTCGCGAAATTCGCCGCCGGCCCCTATGGCGCTTCCGTCGTCGTGCCGGGCACGGGCTATGTCCCCAACAACGAACTGGCGGCGAAATCGTCAGACTATCTCGGCGATTTCTACAAGAAGAACCCGCTGTTCCAGGCCGGGCTCAGCCAGATGCCGCTGATGGTTCCGTGGTATGCCTTCCCGGGCACCAACGGTGTGAAGGTGACGCAGACGATCGTCGACCAGTCGGCCTCGCCCAAGGAAGCGCTCACGGATGCGGCCAGCGACGTCGAAGGCATGCTGCCGACGCAGTGAGGGCTTGTGGTGGTAGCTTCTTCCTTCCCCCCTTGTGGGGGAAGGTGGATCGGCGCGCAGCGCCGAGACGGATGAGGGGTGTTCCAGCGGAGTGAGACGTCGGTGTTCCCTGGAGCACCCCTCATCCGACCTCGCTTCGCGAGGCCACCTTCTCCCACAAGGGGAGAAGGGAGAAAGAGCGCTACACCGGCCGATACACTCGCTCCGCCGTGTTCCAGAAGATATCAGCTTCCGCCGCCGCGCCGTGCTTCGCTACAGCTTCGCGGTGCGCCTTGATCAGCTCGGTGTGGGTGGTCCAGAGTTTCTCGATCGGGAAGTTCGAACCGAACATCAGATGGTCGGACCCCAGGATATCGATCGCGTTGTCGACGATATAGGCGATCAGCGCCGGGTCGTTGCGGTGGACGAAGGTGCCGAGGCCGGAGAGCTTGGCATAGAGATTGGGTGCCGCTGAGAGCGTGCGCAGCCCCGCCTTCCAGGCCTCGGTGGTCTCCTGATCCGTGCCCGTCAGCATGCCGGCATGGGTGAGGATGAAGCTGGTCTCGGGATTCTCCCCGACCAGCGTCAGCCCGTCCTTCATCTGGGCCGGGAAAAGCTGCAGGTCGAAGGACAGGCCATAGTCCTTCAACCTCGCGACGTTGGCGCGCACTTTTGGGTCGATCACCTGATCGGCCGAAGCGGCGAAGCGGAAGGCTGGCGTTTCGTGCCAGTGCAGCTGCATGCGCACGCCGCGCAGCAGTTTGCATTTCATCAGCCGGTCGATCTGGGGCCTGACATCATCCACCGTCATGTCGGCATAGCCGACGATGGCGTGCGGCCAGCCGGTTTCATCCGCTGTCTTCTGCAGGAAGGCGACCTCTTTCTCGAAATCCTCCTTCGCCCAGTTGGTCTGGACATAGACGGCCTTCTCGACGCCTGATCCCTTCTGGTCGTCGAGGAATTCGCCGATCGGATAATCGCGGCGGATCGGCTCGTAGGGGCCGAAGATGCGCGGCACCATCGGCCCGACCAGCCATGGCTGGTCCTTCTGACGCCAGATGTGGAAATGCGCGTCGATGGCTTTCTGCATCACGATACCCTTTTCCAGATGGTCTCGGCCGCCGGGGCGGGGTGGGCGAGCGACAGGATGAAATCGGTGAGGCTGGTCAACGACGAGCCGTCGATGAGATCGTCGAGATCAGGCAGGATGGCGCGCAGTGCCGCCGTTGCCGGCCGGAAGCGCGGGTCGCCGGCCAAGGGTGTTGCCAGCGACAGCCGGAAGGCTCGGGCGCTCAGCCTGCGTATGGCCGTCTCCATCTCGGCATGGTCGCCGCGCTCGAGAGCGTCAGACAGGATCACGACCGCCGCACCGCGGGCGAAGGACGAAAAGCGGGGCACAGAGAGAAAGGCGAGCAGTGTCGGTCCCATGCGGGTGCCGCCGTCCCAGTCGTCGACCTGAGCCGCCGCGCGCGCCAGCGCCTGGTCGCGGTCGCGGACGCGCAGTGCGGTAGTGATGCGGGTCAGCCTTGTGCCGAAGGTGAAGGTCTCGGCGCGGTCGGCGCCTTGCACGATGGCGTGCGCGAGCTTGAGATAGTCCGCCGTGTGCAGCTTCATCGAGCCGGAGACGTCGATCAGGAGCAGCAGCTTGCGTGGCACGGTCTGGCGGCGACGCAGCAGCGGTGAGGGCACGTCGCCATCGGCGCTGACGATTTCGCGCAGCGAGCGGCGCAGGTCGAGCTTGCCGCGCGAAGGCGTGCGCACGGTGCGGAAGGAGCGGCGGGCGGGCAGGGCGGACGGGAGCTTGCGTTGAAAGGCGGTCAGCCTGTCGTCGTCGCGCTGGAAGTCGCGGCTGCTCAATTGCTCCAGGGCGGAGGACAGCTCGCCGCCTTCCTGGCTGTGCTCGGCTTCGATCCGCTCGTCATCAGCGCCGCCATCATCCTTGATGCGGGTTTCCTCGTCCGCGTCGCCTTCGACCACGGCCGAAGTGTTGCCGTAGAAATGGCTCTGAAAATGCGCTTCGAATTCGTCGCGGCGATCGGGCGGCGGCGCCAGCGTGGCAAGGGCCGCCTCGCGGATATCGGCCATCGAGCGGGGGCCGAGCAGCGTGACCGCCTGCATGAAGCCGGAGATTTGCTCGGGGGCGATGGCGAAGCCATAGCGGCGCAGCAGCTGGCCGAAGCCGAGCAAGGGCGTGGCGGCGCGGGGCAACGCGCTCACGCAAGCGCCTCCTCGACAATGCGGCCAAGCTCCGGCGCGATATAGGACAGATCCTCCTCGTCCTTGATCAGCACGCCGATGGCGCGGCGGAAGGCTTCGGGCCACGGGCTGCCGCCTTTCTCAAGGATGGTGGCGGCATTGGCCCATTCGACGGCCTCGGCGATGCCGGGCGGCTTGGCCAGCGGGCGGGCACGGATGGTCTGCACGGCTGCCGCCACGGCTCGCGCGGTACCTTCAGCGACATCGCCGGCACGCAGCATGATGATGGCGGCTTCGCGCTCGGCATCGGGATAACCGATCCAGTGGTAGACGCAGCGCCGCCGCAGGGCTTCGGCCAATTCGCGGGTGCGGTTGGAGGTCAGGATGACGATCGGCTGCGCGGCGGCGCGGATGGTGCCGCGCTCGGGGATGCTGATCTGGAAATCGGAGAGGAATTCGAGCAGCAGCGCCTCGAACTCATGATCCGAACGGTCGATCTCATCGACCAGCAGCACGCGCTGCTCCGGCGCCCGCAACACCTGCAGCAGCGGCCGGGCGATCAGGAAGCGGTCGTCGTAAATGTCGATTTCGTGTTCGCCGGCATGCCTGATGGCGAGCAGCTGGCGCTGGTAGTTCCATTCGTAGAGCGCATGCGCGGCGTCGATGCCTTCATAGCATTGCAGCCGCACCAGATCGCGGCCAAGCAGCTCGGCGACAGCCTTCGCCGCCTCGGTCTTGCCGACGCCCGGCGCGCCTTCGAGCAGCAGCGGCTTGCCTAATCGGATCGCCAGGAAGATGGCGGTGGCCAGGCTGTCGTCGGCCAGATAGCGCGAGGCGGCGAGATGAGACGCCACCGCCTCCGGCGAGGTCGCGACAGTCTCGGCTTTCACCTCGGGCATGTCAGTTCGCCGCTTGCGCCTTGAGCGCGCGCAGGATGCGCTCCGGTGTGATCGGCAGCGTGTCGATGCGCACGCCGACGGCGTCGAAGACGGCATTGGCGACCGCCGGTATCTGCGGATTGGCGCACATTTCGCCCGGCCCCTTGGCGCCGTAAGGACCATCCGCCGAGGGCCGCTCCAGAACGATGATCTCGGTCCTGGCAAGGTCGCCTGGCCCCGGCATAAGATATTGGTTGAAGTCGGTACCGCCATGATCGCGGTTGGGGTAGTAGGGCTCTGTCGTCTCGTAGAGCGCGTGGCTGATGCCCATCCAGGAGCCGCCGACCAGCTGCTGCTCGACCATTTTCGGGTTCAGCGCACGGCCGATCTCGAAGACGTTCTTGACCGTCAGCACGGTGACCTCGCCGGTCTCGTCGTCGACTTCGACCTCGGCCACCGTGCAGGCATGCGCGTAGCAGGTCGACGGTTTCATCGCGCCGGTTTCCTTCTCGGGATAGGAACGCGGGATCAGGAACATGCCGCGGCCCGAGATCGAGCGGCCGCGCTTGAAATGCGCCGACAGCGCGACGTCGAAGATCGAGATCGATTTCTGCGGCGCGCCTTTGACCAGTATGTTGCCCTGGCCGTCGGTCTCGAGGTCGGAGGCGTTGACCTCCAGTTCTTCCGCCGCCACTTCCAGCATCACCTGACGAGCCTCTTTCGCCGCCTGGATGACGGCGTTGCCGGCGCGGTGCGTGCCGCGCGAGGCAAACGTGCCCATGCAGTGCGGGCCGGTATCGGTGTCGGCGGTGTCGACGACGACGCGGTCGGTCGGCACGCCGATGGTTTCGGCACAGATCTGGGCCATGATCTGCTTCATGCCCTGGCCGAGATCGACCGACGACAGCGTCACCATGAAATTGCCAGTCGGCGTCGAGTGGACCAGCGCCTGGGTCGGGTCGCCGCCGAGATTCATGCCGGTGGGATAGTTGATCGCGGCGACGCCGCGTCCGCGCCTGATCGCCATCTCAAGCTCCCTTCACGTAGGACGACATCGCCATGTATTTCTCCGCCACCGGCCAGTTGGCGGCGCGCGAGGCTTCCTGCATGCACTCGATGAGTGCCGCCCCTTCCGTCGGCTGGCGATGCGCCTTCATGTCGCCGTCGCGATAGGCGTTGATGAAGCGGAATTCGAGCGGGTCCATGCCGATCAGCCGTGCCAGCTTGTCCATCTGCACCTCCAGCGCGAAGTCGCCGATGGTGACGCCGAAGCCGCGCATGGCCGACGACGGTGTGCGATTGGTGTAGACGCAGTAGGTGTCGATCCACACATTCGGGATGGTGTAGGGGCCGGGATAGTGCCCGGCACCCTTCTGCGCGCCATAGGGCGAGTGGCGCGAATAGGCGCCGGCATCGGTGTAGCCGGTGACCTTTCGGGCGACGATGCGGCCGTCCTTCATCACGCCGTCCTTGATGACCACCTTTTCGGCCGCGCGGGGCGAGGAGATCTGCATCTCCTCCTCGCGGCTGTAGATGAAACAGACCGGTCGTCCGGTTAGCTTGGCGCCCAGGATGGCGATCGGCTCGACGATGACGTCGACCTTGCCGCCAAAGCCGCCGCCGACCGTGCCGCCGACGAAATGCAGCTTCGAGCCCGGCATCTGCAGGATGATCGACGTGTTGTCTAGGGTGAAGAACATCGCCTGCGTGTTGGTGTAGCAAGTGAAGCGGTCATTACCCTCGGGCATTACCACGCAGCCGGTGGTCTCGGTCGGCGCATGCTCGATGGGCGACGACTGATAGCTTTGTTCGAGGATGTGGTCGGCCTCGGCGAAGCCCGCCTCGACATCGCCGAAGCGCACCTTGCGGCACTCGCCGCTGTCATAGAGATAGTAGTTCTGGCCGTGATATTCGTTGACCAAGGGCGCGCCGGGCTTCAGCGCCTCCTCCATGTCGAAGACGGCCGGCAGCACTTCATAGTCGACCTTGACCTTGGCGGCGGCTTCCTGCGCGGCGCGCTCCGTCTCGGCCAGCACCGCCACCACGGCCTCGCCCTTCCAGCGCACCTTGCCGTCGGCCAGCACCGTCTCGTCCTCAGGACCGACCTGGATCAGGATCAGGATGGTGTAGACATTGTGCGGCACGTCCTTGGCGGTCAGGACCTTGACCACACCTGGATGTTTCTCCGCCTCCGACGTGTCGATCGAGCGGATGCGGGCGTGGTGGTGCGGACTGCGCACCATCTTCAGGTGCAGCATGCCGGGAAAGTTGCGGTCGGCGAAAAAGGCTGTCTTGCCGGTGACATGGCCGGGCGAATCCGAACGGGCCCTCGGCTGGCCGATCTCGTGCAGATCGTCCTTGCGGACATCGGCGAAGTAGTTCTTGCGCAGTTCCATTCTCTTGGTCCCTCAGGCGGCATTCTGCGAATTGGAACGCGCAGCCGTAAGCACCGCCTGGATGATCGGCTCGTAGCCGGTGCAGCGGCAGATGTTGCCCGACAGCGCCTCGACCACGTCGTCGCGGGTGGGGTTGGGCGTGTGGTCGAGCAGCACCTTGGCCGCCATGATCATGCCCGGTGTGCAGAAGCCGCATTGCGTGGCGAACGTGTCGAGGAAGGCGCGCTGCAGCGGATGCAGCACGCCGCCTTCGGCGAGGCCCGATGTCGTGGTGATGGCTGTTCCGTTGCAAGTTTCAGCCAAGGTCAGGCAAGACAGCCGGAGCTCGCCATCGATGATGACGGAGCAGGCGCCGCAAGTGCCCTGGTGGCAGCCGCCCTTCGGCGAAGTGTCGCCGATCTTGTCGCGCAAGGCGTTGAGCAGCGTCGTGCCGCTGTCGATGAATTCGGCTTTTTCGGAGCCGTTGAGCGTGAATTGAACCGGGACCTTCGCCATGTTTCCTCCTTGCGCGTCCGCCCGAAGGATCGGACAGACGCGCGCCCCCCAACTCGTTATTTCAACTCAGCAGCAGCCGGCCGAGATGGACCGGCAGGACCTCAGCGCGGTACCAGGCGCTGGCGATCGGATCGGTGATGGGCGTGGTGCCTTCGGCGGCGGCGGCCAGTGCCGGTGCGATGCCGTTCTGGTCAAGCGTCTTTCCCTTGAGTGCCTTTTCCGCCGCCTTGGCACGCACCGGCCGATCGGCCATGCAGCCGAGCGCGATCCGTGCCGAAGAGACGGTGCCGCCCGCGGCCTGCTCCAGAACGATGGCGATGCTCAGCACCGAGACGCCCTTGGGTTTGATCCGCGATACTTTCAGGAAGCGGAAGCCGTCGGCCTTCGGCAGCGTGAAGCCGACCGACGTGATAATGGAGCGGCTGCCGTCCCGCCCGGCCAGGAAGGTCTCGATCGGCAATTCGCCGTCATCGGTGCCGACCGTGGCGTCGAGTGCCAGCAAGGCAACGGCGAAATCGCCGTAGGGCGCGGGCGCGAACAGATTGCCGCCGACGGTCGCCATGTTGCGGACCGCCGGGCCGCCGACGGCGCGCGCGGCCTTGGCGAGCGCACCAAGATCCGGATGACGGGCGATTGCGGCCATTGTCACCGAGGCGCCGATGCGGACCTTGCCGTCGGCGACCGTGATGGCCGACAGGGTCGGGTCGGTCGACCTGACCAGGCCGGAGACCGAGACATCACCTTCATTGGCCGCGCGGACCACGAGTGTGCCGCCGCCGAGATAGCGGGTGCCGGCCGTCTTCAGCGCCGCATTGGCGTCCTTCACGGTCGGGAATGTCTGGAGGGCAAGCGCCATGGAACACTCCTGTTCTGAAGCCCGATTCAGCCCTGGCCGGCAAAGTGGCTCTTCAGGGCGTTGAAGCCGCCCTGGAAGACATTGGCGCCCATGCCCTCGGCCAGCTTGTCCGCATCCTCCGGCGCGGCGTCGAAGCTGGCGGTCCATTCGGCATAGGTGCGCTCGCCATCGGTGACGCGCCGAAGCTGCAGCGTCGCCTTGTGGTTGGTGAGCGGCTGCGGCGTTTCGAGGATGGAATAGCTGACGAGGAAATTGTCGTCGGAGAAGTCGAGCAGTTTCTCACGGATGCGCGCACCGCTGGCGAGCTGGAAGTTGCGCACGCAGCCGATCGCGGCGGCGTCCTTGCCATCCTCGATATGGCTTTCCACCATGCGCGGGTGCCAGCCCGGCAGGCCGTTGAAGTCGCGTATGCGTGCCCAGACTTTTTCGACCGGCGCGTCGATGACGCTGGAGATGGTGACCTTGGCCATAAGATGTTCCCTTGCGAATGATCGTTGCGGCAAGGGTAGGGGGCTGGCGCGGGTGACGCTTATCAATGCGTCTTGAGCGCATATCAAGGAGTCTGAAAAAACAGGCGGCTGGAGCTCAAGGCGTTGCCCGCGCTGCCTCGCGGTAGAGTGTCGGCGGCACGCCGACATGGTCGCGGAAGAAGCGCGAAAAATTGCCCTGCGTGGTGAAGCCGAGATTGCAGGCGACCGAGATCAGCGGCTCCTGCGACCATTGCAGCTGGCGCACCGCCTCTTCCATGCGCAGCGTGTTCCAGTAGACGTTGGGCGTCAGGTTGGTCTGTTCCTTGAACAAGGCAAAGAAATGCGGCCGCGACAGCCCGACGCTGCGCGCCACGTCATCGAACGAGATGCGCTCGCAGACATTGGCCTTCATCAGCTGGATCGCCTTGCGGACGCGGAAATCCTGCATCGTGCTGATGCGGATGCGCGTGTCCTGCGGCGCCGAGGCGTCGGCGGCATCGAGCACGCTATCGATGAAGCGCTCGATCTCGTAGTTGGCGACGTCGTCGACGCTTTCATTGTCGGTCAGATGGTCGAGCAGGCTTGCGGCGGCCTGGTGCAGCCAGGGCTCCAGCGTGATCGCCGCCTGGGCAAACAATGGCGCGGAGGAGGGCAGGTCGCGGCGGCGGCGCGCCCAGTCGGGATCGATGTAAAAGGCCAGGAAAAGGCCCGGCCTGCCATCATGCGACAGGACGTGGCTGTGCGGCTGCA
Organism: Mesorhizobium sp. 113-3-9; assembly: GCF_016756515.1. Taxonomy (NCBI): domain Bacteria; kingdom Pseudomonadati; phylum Pseudomonadota; class Alphaproteobacteria; order Hyphomicrobiales; family Phyllobacteriaceae; genus Mesorhizobium; species Mesorhizobium sp. 113-3-9. The sequence continues at coordinate 3,597,730 of NZ_AP023246.1, forward strand.
GCGAATTGATGCCGGCGGCGGTGTGTGGTCCCAGCCGGACTGTCTCGCGGCCGATTGTCATTTCGCCGGCGGTGCCTTCCAGCCAGATGATCAGATGTGCCTCGACATGGGCATGGGTGACGAAGTCGCTTGCGACATTCAGGATAGAAACATGTCCGAACCGGCCCCAGTAGAGCCTGATCGCTTCCGTCATGGGTATATCCTCCCGCAGGCGACTGGCCTCCCTTCGCCTGCATCGGGATTGTGCGGCCGGTTTCCGGGTTCCGTCAAGGCATCGGCTTCTGGCCGGTACTGATGGCGGGCCGCACTGGCCGATTTTCAGACTGAGCGATAGGGTTTTCCCTTCTCCCCTTGTGGGAGAAGGTGGCCTCGCGAAGCGAGGTCGGATGAGGGGTGTTCCAGGGAACGCCGACGTCTCACTCCGCTGGAACACCCCTCATCCGTCTCGGCGCTGCGCGCCGATCCACCTTCTCCCACAAGGGGAGAAGGAAAAAACAGGCGCTAATCGCTGCGCCTGAAGTTGCGGATGCGGTCGAACAGCACCGCCAGCAGGATGGCGCCGCCGATGAAGGTGCCTTGCCAGAAGGCATTGATGCCAAGCAGGCCAAGGCTGTTGCGGATCACCTCGATGAGGGCCGCGCCGACGATGGCGCCAAAAGCGGTGCCGACGCCGCCGGCCAGGTTGGCGCCGCCGATGACGGTGGCCGCGATGACCTGCAGCTCCATGCCGGTGCCGAGATTGGTGGTGACGGCGCCGAGCCATCCGGTCTGGATGATGCCGGCAATGCCCGCCGACAGTGCCGAGATCATGTAGACGGCGACCTTGATCTGGCGCACCGGCACGCCGGTCAGGGTTGCAGCGTGCTCGTTGCCGCCGATGGCGAAGATGTGGCGGCCGAACTTGGTCCAGCGCAGGATGAAGCCGGTGATCAACGCCAGCAGGATCATGTAGAGCACGGGATTTGCGATGCCGAACAGCCAGGCGCCGCCGCCCAACGCCAGCAGCTTGTTATGGTCCGGCCCGAACTGGAAGACGACGGTGTTGTTGGAGGCGACCATGGCCAGGCTGCGGGCAATCGACAGCATGCCGAGCGTCACCACGAAAGGCGGGAAACCGAGATAGGCGATCATGACCCCGTTGAAGGCGCCGATCGCAAGCGCGGTGGCGATCGAGGCCAGGATGCCGATTTCGATCGAATAGCCGGCATGCATGGTGACGGCCAGCACCATCGACGACAGGCACAGCACCGAGCCGACCGACAGGTCGATACCGCCGGTGATGATGACGAAGGTCATGCCGAGCGCGACGATGGCGACGAAGGTGACGTTGCGGGTGATGTTGTAGAGGTTCTTCGATGTGGCGAAGGCATCGGTGGCAAACGACAGGAAAATGCAGGCGAGGATGACGGCGATCACCACCCAGAACGTCTGGCTGGAGAACATCCGCGACAGAAAAGTGTGCTGCTTCTGCGCGATCGTCTGGTCAAGGGTGACTGCCATTATCGACCTTTCCTGCCGGCTGCGATGCGCGCCAGCGTGGTGAAATACGGGTTTTGCGCCGTCATGCCGCCTGCTCGATGGCGCCGGTGATCAGCCCGGTGACTTCCTCGGGCGAACTCGACGCGATCGTCTTGTCGGCGACCTTCCTGCCGCGCCGCATGACGATGACGCGATCGGCGACGTCGAAGACGTCGGGCATGCGGTGGCTGATCAGCACCACCGCGATGCCCTGGTTGCGCAGATTGCGGATCAGGTTGAGCACTTCGGCGACCTGCCTGACCGAGATCGCCGCCGTCGGTTCGTCCATCAGCACGATCTTGGCCTGCGACAGCATGGTGCGGGCGATGGCCACCGCCTGGCGCTGGCCACCCGACATCTGCTTGACCAGGTCGCGCGGCCGGGTTTCGGACTTGAGCTCGGCGAAGATCTGGCCGGCGCGCTTGTACATGGCCGCATAGTCGAGAATGCGGAACGGACCGACGCCGCGCCGCAACTCGCGCCCGAGATAGACGTTCGCCGCCGCGGTCAGATTGTTGCAGAGCGCCAGGTCCTGGTGGACGATCTCTATGCCGTGCTGGCGCGCCTCGACCGGCTTGTGCAGGATCAGTTCCTTGTCATCCATCCGCATCGCGCCGTGGCTCGGCCGGAAATTGCCGGCGATCATCTTGACCAGCGTCGACTTGCCGGCGCCGTTGTCGCCCATCAGGCCGACGACCTGGCCGGGCTCGATCGACAGCGACACGTCGTTGACCGCCTGGATGGCGCCGAAATGCTTCGAGATGTTGGTGAGTTCGAGAACCGCCACCAGCCTTTGCCTCCCTGTGCTTGCCGCATGCCCGGGACAGGGGCGGCTTTCGCGTCGCTCTCCCAGCTCCTCCCGGAAACAGCGATATCAGGCATTTACGCAAATGCCCGTGCGGGCGTCAATTGTCCGATGAATAGGAAATAGGGCAATTGTCGGACGAATAATGAATGGCGGTTCCGAAAAATCCGTTTTGTAGGACAAATAGCAATTGACGTTGGCGGCTTGCCGTTATTAGCTGAGGGTCGGAGGAAGATTTGCCGGCCCCGAACCATGATCGACGGTGGGGTCGGCGCGAGATCATCGACCGTGCCGGCACTGCCGGTCCGGTCGCATCTGAAAATGCTTATCGGTCTTGCCAGGCGGCACCGGCATTCGCCCTGCCATCTCGCGTTGGGGCCGATTTGTGTGGCGGGCACGCCGTGTCCGTCTGTTTTTCAAGGGAGGACTGATATGAGGAAAACAGTTTTGCTCGCCGCCGTCGCCGCCATGGCGTTGGGCGCCGGGCCGGCCTTGGCCAAGAAGCAGCTCGTCATCGTGGTGAAAGGTCTCGACAACCCGTTCTTCGAGGCCATCCACCAGGGCTGCGAGAAATGGAACAAGGAAAACGCCAGCTCGGAATATGAATGCTTCTACACTGGTCCGGCGTCGACTTCCGACGAGGCCGGCGAAGCCCAGATCCTTCAGGACATACTGAGCAAGCCTGACACGGCGGCGGTGGCGATCTCGCCGTCCAACGCGCCGCTGATCGCGCAGACGCTGAAGACCGCCAATCCGACGATCCCGATCATGACCGTCGACGCCGACCTCGCCAAGGAGGACGCAGCCCTTCGCAAGACCTATCTCGGTACCGACAACTACCTGATGGGCAAGAAGATCGGCGAATACATCAAGAAGGCCAAGCCGAATGGCGGCACGATCTGCACCATCGAGGGCAACCCGGCAGCCGATAACATCCTGCGCCGCGCGCAAGGCATGCGCGACGCCCTGACGGGCAAGGAAGGGCTTGCGGCACTTGCCGGCGAAGGCGGCTGGACCGAAGTCGCAGGCTGCCCGGTGTTCACCAATGACGACGGTGCCAAGGGCGTGCAGGCAATGACCGATATCCTTGCCGCCAACCCCAAGCTCGATGCTTTCGGCATCATGGGCGGCTGGCCGCTGTTCGGCGCGCCGCAGCCTTATCGCGACCTGGTTGGACCGTTGAAGGACCGGCTGGCCAAGAACGACTTCGTCATCGGCGCCGCCGACACGATCGGCGACGAGGTGGCGATCGCCAGGGATGGCCTTGTCACCGCGCTGGTCGGCCAGCGGCCCTTTGAAATGGGCTACAAGGCGCCGTCGGTGATGATCGACCTGATCACGGGCAAGAAGGTCGACGATCCGGTCTTCACCGGCCTCGACGAATGCACCAAGGATACGGTCGACACCTGTATCCAGAAGTAGCTTTTAGATCCGGGGCGCTCGGCAAACGGGCGCCCCGTCAATTCCTGAGCGAGACGCCGTGGCGAGGGGCAACAGGCTCCGGCCTTGTCGCGTCCATGGTTTGGATTTTCGGCAACGGGATCGGCGCGCGCCACGCAGGTACGGATCCATCCGGACGACAGGCAGCCGACCTATTGGAACGTGGATGCCGCACGAGAAGGCAGAAAGAAAAGCCAGCCGGGCCAAGGCGCAAGCCAGCCGCGATCCGGCGGTCATGCGCAGGGCCGATGCGGCGCACTTTCCCGGATCCAGTGTTCATGCCTCGCTCGCCAGCGAGATCGGTCTGCGCATCGTGCGCGGCGATTATCCGCCCGGCAGCATCCTGCCCAACGAGGCCAAATGGGCCGAAACCTTCAATGTCAGCCGTTCGGCGGTGCGCGAGGCGATCAAGATGCTGATGGCCAAGAGCCTTTTGGCATCACGCCCCAAGATCGGCAGCTGGGTCGAGCCGAAGGAGCGCTGGAACCTGCTCGACCGCGACGTGCTCGCCTGGTACGCGACCGCGCCCGACCGCGAGGCCTTCCTGCGCACCGTGCAGGAGTTTCGCCATATCATCGAACCGGAAGCTTCGGCCTTTGCCGCCATGCGGCGCAGCGACGAGCAGATGGCCGAGATCAGCCTTGCCTGCCGCGAGATGGGCGAGGCGGCCAACCTGCCGGAACGCATCCGCGCCGACACACGCTTTCACCTCGCCATCCTGCGGGCCTCGGGCAATGACCTTCTGGTGCCGCTCGGCGTGCTGATCGAGTCCGCGCTCGACCATCTCTTCGTCTTCACCACGCGGCAGGTCGGCGACCAGCGGCGAGCGCAGAAACTGCATGAGGCGATCGAGAAGAACATCCGCCTGCAACGGCCGGCGGCGGCCCGCAATGCCGTGCACAAGCTGCTCGCCGACACCGATGAGGGCATTGGAAGCAGGCGGCGGTGAGCCGTCCGCCCGTTTGAGCCTCAGATCGTCTGCTTCTTGCCATCCTTCATCGGCATCAGGTCGACGCCGTTGACCTTGGCGATATGGGTCGCCAGCATCGGCACGAACTGCTCGGCCGGACCGGTGGCATGGGCGCCGGCGAAGGAATTCTTGGTGGCGTTGCCGAGCGGGTTGGCGATGCCGGCCGCACCCGCCATGGACTCCAGATAGGTCAGGTCCTTGAAGGCGTTGGCGATGGTGAATTTGTGGGCGTCGCGGTCGCCTTCCAGCGTCCAGCGCATGAAGGTCTGGTAGAAGCCGCAATCCATGCGGCCGTTGCGGATGACGCTGTCGAAACGCGGCGGCGAGATGCCGACCTTTTCAGCCAGGGCCAATGCTTCGGAATAGATGGCGGCATAGCCCAGCGAAATGAAATTGTTGAGCAGCTTCATGCGATGGCCATCGCCGGTGTCGCCGATGTGGACGATGCGGCCGGCCCAGGTTTCGATCACCGGTTTCACCCTGGCAAAGACGGCGTCCGGCGCGCCGACCATGGCATCGAGCGTGCCTTCCCAGGCTTCCTTCGGGGTGCGGCTGAGCGGCGCGTCGACATAGTCGATGCCAAGCGCGTTGAGTTCGGCCGCGAGCGAGACGGTCGAGACCGGGTCCGAGGTCGAGCAGTCGACGACGACTGAACCTTTCTTCAAGCCTTCCTTGAGGCCACCGGGGCCGCGGATAATGGCTTCCACTTCGCGCGACCCGGTGACGCAGATGAAGACAATGTCGGACGCAGCCGCGACCTCGCGCGAGGTCGATGCTTCCCTGGCGCCTCGGCCAAGAAGGTCCTCCGCCGGCTTGCGGTTCTTGCGGCCAAGGAATGTCAGGGGATAGCCCTTGTCGACGATGTTCTTGGCAATGCCGTGCCCCATCAGGCCAAGGCCGATGAAGCCGATCGTCTCGCGCGCGGCGGAGGTGTTCATGTCGTCTGTCCTATCCCGGATTATCGATAATTGCGCCGCCGTTTTAGCCATATGTGGTTGCGGAATGCAATATTGTCTGACAATAGACGGGAATTCCAGAGCCTGTCATGGAGACGAGAATGACGAAGCGGATCATGTTCACCGGCGGCAGCGGCAAGGCTGGGCGCCATGTCGTGCAATATCTTGTCGAGCAGGGCTGCCAGGTGCTCAACATCGACACCAAGCCGCTCGACAATCCCAAGGTGCGCACGCTGATCACCGACGTCACCGACAGCGGGCAGGTGTTCAACGCGCTGTCGAGCTATATGGGCCTGCACGAATTCGACCCGTCGCTGCGCCCGCAGCCGGTGGATGCGGTGGTGCATTTCGCCGCCATCCCGCGCATCATGATCACGCCCGATAACGAGGTGTTCCGCATCAATGCGATGGGCACGTACAATGTCATCGAGGCGGCGGTGAAGCTCGGCATCCGCAAGGTCATCATCGCCTCCAGCGAGACCACCTACGGTCTGGTGTTCGCCAACGAGCCGCGCGATCCCAAATATTTCCCGCTCGACGAGGAGTATGACGTCGATCCGATGGACAGCTACGCGCTGTCGAAGATCGTCAACGAGAAGACCGCGCGGGCCTTCGCGCAACGCAACGGCACCGACATCTATGCCTTGCGCATCGGCAATGTCATCGAGCCGCACGAATATTCGCTGTTTCCGAAATGGTTCGCCGATCCCGGTTTTCGCAAGCGCATTGCCTGGAGCTATGTCGACGCGCGCGATCTCGGACAGATCACGCTACGCGCCATCGAGAAGGACGGTCTCGGCTACCAGGTGTTCAACGCGGCCAATGACGATACCTCGTCCGACCTGCCGACGGCGGAACTTTTGAAGCGCTTCTATCCGGGCGTGCCAGTCAAGGCCGAGCTTGGTGAATACGAAACGCTGCTGTCGAACCGCAAGGCGCGAGACATGCTCGGCTTCCGCCCGGAACACAGCTGGCGCAAATACGTCAAAACCGCCTGAGCGACCGGGCAGAAGCGGCTGGGCTGTGCATAGCGGGGCGCTTTGCGGCCCAACCGTTCCGTGGTGCTTGACAGCTTCCACAAACCAGCCTTTCTGAAGCGTATGCGGGACGCGAAGCCGAACAAGGAAAAATCGCCTGACAAGGCGGCTGCCGCCGAGCGCTCGACCGGTGTTCGACGGCCCGACGCGGCGCGTATTCCCGGCGCCAGCGTGCACACGTCGCTGGCGAGCGAGATCGGGCTGCGGATCGTGCGCGGCGACTATCCGCCCGGCACCATCCTGCCCAACGAAGCCAAATGGTCTGAGACCTTCAGCGTCAGCCGCTCGGCGGTGCGCGAGGCGATCAAGATGCTGATGGCCAAGAGCCTGCTTGCCTCACGCCCCAAGATCGGCAGCTGGGTGGAGCCGAAAGAACGCTGGAACCTGCTCGACCGCGATGTGCTCGCCTGGTACGCGACGTCGCCGGACCGCGAAGTGTTCCTGAAGACGGTGCAGGAGTTCCGCCACATCATCGAGCCGGAAGCGACCGCTTTCGCGGCGATGCGCCGGACCGACGAGCAGATGGCCGAGATCAGCCAGGCCTGCCGCGAGATGGGGGAGGCCGCCAGCCTGCAGGAACGCACCCGCGCCGACACGCGCTTTCACCTTGCCATCCTGCGCGCCTCCGGCAATGATCTTCTGGTGCCGCTCGGCGTGCTGATCGAATCCGCGTTCGATCACCTGTTCACCTTCACCACGCGGGAAGTCGATGATCTCAACCATGTGCAAAAGCTGCATGAGGCGATCGAGAAGAACATCCGGCTGCAACGCCCGGACGCGGCGCGCGCCGCGGTTCGCAAGCTGCTGGCCAACACCGACCACGTGATCAAGTCGCGCTAGGGCGTATTGATGTTCAGGTGATGCCGGCCTGTCCTGAATCTCAACAAACACTAGGCCGGGAGCTAATCTTCCTTTTCGCGGCCGAAGGCCACGCGCAGTTCGTCCTTAGCGTGCTCGAGCACTTGCCTGCGCGCTGCGGGCAGGTTCTTGCCGGCGCGGTTGATGTAGAAATTCAGCATCGACATCGCTGACTGGAAGGGTTCGGCCTTGCGGCGGTGGCTGTGCTCGGCCGACCGCTTGAGCGAGGCTGCGATCTTTTTGGCGTCGTCGGATTCGAAGACGTGATCCTCAAGATCCATCGCGTCGCTGTGCTCGGTCACCTCGGCCGACCATTTCTTCCTGGCTGTGGTCATGGCTGGGACTCCTTTGCGGGTTCGCTGATCGGAAAACTCCAGACATTGGCGTCGGTTCCCGCCTTCGGGCCCGCTCTGGAGCCACGGATTTGCTCGCCGTGGCGCTGCTGTGGGCCGAGAATGTGCCGATAGTGGCCAAAACGGCAGCCGATTTCGAGACCGCCGACAGGAAACGCCTTTGACCCGAACCGACTTGAGCCGGCCCAGTCCCGGCATCGACAGTTCCTACGCGTGGATGCGGCTGGCCATCTCAATGCTGCTGGCGACGATCGGCGCGGTCGGCATGTGGGCGGTGGTCGTGGTGCTGCCCGCCGTGCAGGCCGAGTTCGGCGTCGACCGTGCCGCTGCATCGATGCCCTACACCGCGACCATGGTGGGCTTCGCCGCCGGCAATGTGCTGGTCGGCCGCGCCATCGATCGTATGGGCTATTGGATCCCGGCGCTGTTCTCTTCCGTGGCGCTCTCCGCGGGCCTGCTGCTCGCCGCACTTTCGACCTCGATCCTGCAGTTCACCCTTGCGCAAGGGGTGCTGATCGGTGTCGGCACGTCAGTGATCTTCGGGCCGCTGATCGCCGACATCTCGCACTGGTTCAACCGCCGGCGCGGCGTCGCGGTCACGGCGGCGGCCGCCGGCAACTACCTCGCCGGCGCGCTCTGGCCCACCATCATGCCGACGCTGATCAAGGCGGAAGGCTGGCGCTTCACCTACGCGGCGATCGGTGTTTTCTGCCTGGTCACCATGGTGCCCCTGGTGCTGTTGCTGCGACGCGGTGCTCCTGACGCGGCCGCTGCCGGCTCGCCCGGGAGCCGGCCCGTGCAGCCGATTCCCATGTCGCCGGCGGCGCTGCAGACGCTGCTGGTCATCGCTGGCCTCGGCTGTTGCGTGGCGATGTCGATGCCACAGGTGCACATCGTCGCCTATTGCATGGATCTTGGCTACGGCATGGCGCACGGCGCCGACATGTTGTCGATCATGATGGCGGCGGGCGTCGTCAGCCGGCTTGCCTCCGGCTTCATCGCCGATCGCATCGGCGGCGCGAAAACCCTGCTGATCGGTTCGGTGCTGCAGTGCCTGTCGCTGCTGTTTTACATTCCGTTCGACGGGCTGGCCTCGCTCTACGTCGTGTCGCTGGTGTTCGGCCTGTCGCAAGGCGGCATCGTGCCTTGCTATGCGATCATCGTGCGCGAGTACCTGCCCGCCAAGGAGGCCGGCCAGCGTATCGGCATCGTCATGATGGCGACGATCTTCGGCATGGCGATCGGCGGCTGGATGTCGGGTTGGATCTACGACCTGACCGGCTCCTACGCAGCCGCCTTCCTCAACGGCATTGCCTGGAATCTGCTGAACATAGTGGCGATCGGGCTGTTCATGTGGAAGGCGAGGCAAAGGACTGCCATAGCGGCCTGAGCACCTCGGCTTGACAACAGGCAGGCACTGCGCGACCCCAGAGGCCGAAGGGTGCGGTAACAGGCCGGTGAAATGGCGACAGCTCAGATGATCATGTTGCGGGCGCGTTCCGGTGATCGCGCGCATGGGCCGTGGCCATGATCAAGCCGCGCTCGCGCCGGGGCGGCGGCCGCCCGACCATATCGGACGTCGCGCGCAAGGCCGGCGTCGGCGCCATTACAGTGTCGCGCGCGTTGCGCGAGCCAGAGCGTGTCAGCCTGGATTTGCGCCGTCAGATCCAGGCCGCCGTCGATGAGCTTGGCTATGTGCCGGACCCCAATGCGCGGGCTCTGGCCTCGGCGCGGGCCGAGGTGTTCGGCGTGCTGGTGCCGTCGCTCACCAACAACGTCTTCGCCGAGGTGGTGCGCGGCATCTATGACAGCCTGTCGGACAGTCCGTTCCGCATCCAGCTGGGCAACACGCATTATTCGGGACTGGAGGAAGAGCGGCTCTTGCAGGTGTTCGGCTCGCAGCGGCCGGCGGCGCTGATCGTGGCAGGCATCGACCAGACGCCAACCTCGCGAAAACTGCTGGAAAATGCCGGTTGCCCGGTGGTGCAAGTGATGGAGACCGGGCCGGATCCCGTCGACATGATGGTCGGCTTCTCGCATCTCGACGGCGGCAGGACGGCGACCGAGCACCTGATCGAGGTGGGGTATCGACGCATCGGCTTCATCGGTGCGCGCATGGATCCGCGCTCGCAGCGGCGCCTGGCTGGTTATCGCGCTGCGATGGAGAAGGCCGGCCTGTTCGACCCGCGCCTGATCACCACCACGCCGGTGCTGTCCAGCGTGTCGCTCGGCCGCGAAATGTTCCGCGATGCCCTTGCCAAGATGCCGACGCTCGACGGCGTGTTCTGCAACAATGACGATATCGCGCTCGGCGTGCTGTTCGAATGCCATCGCGCCGCGATCGATGTGCCGAAGACCATCGGCATCGTCGGCTTCAACGATCTCGATATGATGCAGGTGGCCTTTCCCTCGATCACCAGCATCCGCACCCATCGCTACGAAATCGGCAGGCGCGCGGTGGCCATGGCGCTGGCCGCGATCGCCGGCGACCGGCCGGAGCAACGTATCGTTGACCTCGGCTTCGAGCTCAAGCGCCGCGAGAGCACGGCCCGCTGAACACACTTTCGAGAAGGACCGCAAATGGCGCTTTACACAACGTCATGGTAGCGCTACCATTTTCTCTGAACGGGCATCGCCAGCAAAGGTGCCAAGCCTGTTTATTATACATAAGCAACAGCTCAAGCTTGTTTATTATGTATAATATGATAAATTTCCCCCCGATCGATGGGGACGGCAAGGGGAGGGATCGCGGAGGTCTTCGGCACCTGGCAGGCGTGACTGGGCAAGGCGGAGGGGCCAGCCGGAAACGCGAAAATTCCATAAACTGAACCGACAAATCAGAACTGCAATCGGGAGGATTATCGATGATCAAGTCACTTGTCGGTGGCATTGTTGCCGCCAGCGCATTCGTCATGCTCAACTCGGCCGCCATGGCCGCCGGCCCGGAAATCGTATCCGGTCCCGCCGCCCAGGCCGACTGCTTCGCGCCGTGGGGCGCGGACACGAAATTCTTCAAATATCCAAAGAAGGAAGGCCCGTTCCGCATCGCCTTCGCCAATGGCTATATCGCCAATACCTGGCGCATCCAGATGGTGCAGACGGCCAAGGCCTATGCGGCGCAGCCGGACGTAAAGGCCAAGATCAAGGAATTCAAGGTCGTCTCGACCGGTGAGGATGTGCCGGCTCAGATCTCGGCGATCAACAATTTCATCGATTCCGGCTATGACGCCATCGTCACCGACGCCCAGAACCCGACCGCTTTCGGTCCGGTCATCAAGCGCGCCAAGGAAGCCGGCATCGTGCTGGTCGCCTTCGACAACATCCTCGACACCAAGGATGCCATCAACGTCAATGTCGACCAGAAGGGTCTTGGCGAATTGTGGGCCAAGTGGCTGGTCGAGAAGGTGCCGAATGGCGGCAAGATCCTCGAGGTGCGCGGCGTGGCCGGCACCTCCGTCGATACCGATCGCCACAATGGCATCCATGAAGTGTTCGACGCCTCCGGCAAGAAATGGGACGTCACCGAAGTCGCCGGCAAATGGGATGACGGCGTGGCGCAGAAGGTGACCGCCGACGCCATCGCCACCAACGGTCCGTTCGACGGCATCACCGGCCAGGGCGGCGATACCGGCATCGTGCAGGCGATGATCGACGCCAAGCATCCGTTCGTGCCGTTCGGCGGCGAAACCGAAAACGGCTTCCGCAAGTTCTGCGCGGCCCATTCCGCCGATGGCCTGAAATGCACCTCCGCCGGCTCCGGTCCGGCCCAGGTTGCCGTCGCCATCAAGACCGCGATCGCGGCACTCGAAGGCGAGGTGGTGCCACAGGAAGTGAAGCTGCCGCTGGCTGTCGCCACGGATCCGAACATGAAGGAAGGTACGGATTACTTCCCGAAGGAATCCGACAATTTCTTCGTCGGCAATTCCTTCCCGACCTGCGGCATCAATTTCAGTGCCCAGGAAATCATGGGGCAGACCAAGGAAAACCAGTAATCGCTGGCCAATGCCTGGCGCCGCGGCTTACCCGCGGCGCCAGCCTGCAATCCCACAATGGCCCTGGAGGGTTGATGGACGGTGCGGCTCCTCTCTTTCGCATGGAAGGCATATCCAAGCGCTATGGCGGCGTGCGGGCGCTGGAAAAGGCCGAACTTGTGGTCGAAGCCGGCAGCATCCACGCCATTCTCGGTGAAAACGGCGCCGGCAAATCGACGCTGATCAAGGTCATGGCCGGTGTCGTGGCGCCCGACGAGGGCCGCATGATGCTGGACGGCCGCGAAGTGACCTTCGCTTCGCCCGGTGCGGCGAACAAGGCCGGCATCGTCTGCATCTTCCAGGAATTGTCGCTGATCCCCGAGCTCAGCGTTGCCGACAACATCGTCATTTCCGATCCGCCCAAACGCTTCGGCATGATAGATCGCACGGCGCAGCGCCGCATCGCGGAGGAAGCCCTTGCCCGCGCTGGCGCGGCCGACATCCATCCACTGGCGCTGGTCAAGGACCTGCCGCTGTCGCGCCGGCAGATGGTCGAGATCGCCAAGGCGCTGGCCAGAAAGCCGCGCATCCTTATCCTCGACGAGGCAACATCGGCGCTGACGGCGGCGGATGTCTCGAAGATATTCGGCGTCTTGAAGCGGCTGCGCTCGGAAGGGCTAGCGCTGCTCTACATCTCGCACCGCATGAACGAGATCGCCGAACTTGCCGATCAGTGCACGGTGTTCCGCAACGGCCGCAACGTCGCCAGCTACAAGGCCGGCTCGAAGAGCGACAATGAGGTGGTCGAACTGATGATCGGCCGCGAATACAGCCACATCTTTCCGCCCAAGCCGGCGGCGGCACCGGCCAGCGCCGCCCCCAGGCTCGAAGCGCGCAAGCTCTCCTGGGCCGACCGGCTGCACGACATCTCGCTGACCGTCAGGGCGGGCGAGGTGGTCGGCCTCGGCGGTCTTGACGGCCAGGGCCAGCGCGAATTGCTGCTTGCCTTCTTCGGCGTGCTGCGCGGCCTTGCCGGCGAGGTGTTGATCGACGGCAAGCCGGTGGCCATCAGCAGTCCCGCCGTGGCCCGACGGGACGGCGTCGGCATGGCGCTCATCCCGGAGGACCGCAAGACGGAAGGCTTGATGCTGCCGATGACGGTGCGCGAGAACCTGTCCTTCGCCGCGCTCGACCGGCTGTCCAGGAGCGGCATCATCGACCGCGCCGCCGAGCAGCGGCTGATCGACGACATGGTTGGCCTGCTCGCGATCAAGACGGCGGGTCTCGATATTCCGGTCGGCGCGCTGTCGGGCGGCAACCAGCAGAAGGTGGTCATCGCCAAATGGCTGATGCGCCAGCCCCGCATCATCCTGCTCAACGATCCGACGCGCGGCATCGATGTCGGCACCAAGCAGGAGATCTACCAGCTGATGCGCAAGCTGGCGGATGCGGGTGCGGCGATCCTGTTCTATTCGACCGACTATGACGAGCTGATCGGCTGCTGCGACCGTGTGCTGGTGCTTTACGATGGCGCGGTCAAGCGCGAACTGGTCGGCGCCGAGATCACCGAGCGGGCGCTGATCTCGAGCGCGCTCAACATCCATGGCGAGGAGAGCCCGGTGGGCCTGGGAGCAAGCGTGTGAAAGATTGGCGCTACTGGCTGGCCGAGCAGCGCGGAACGCTGCTGGCGCTCGGCATCTTCATCGTCATGTTCGTCATCTACACCTCGAACCACCCGGCCGGTTTCACCGCCAATGTGGTGCAGACGGCGGCCAACAAGGGCGTGCTGCTCGCCTTCGTCGCCATGGCGCAGACGCTGGTGGTGATCACCGCCGGCATCGACCTGTCCGTCGGCATGATCTTCCTGCTCACCAACTGCCTGGCGTCCTGGCTGGTGGTGGGCACGCCGGCGCAGACGGCGCTCGGCGTCATCGCCGTGCTGGTGGTCGGCCTTCTGTGCGGCGCCATCAACGGCGCCATCGTCATCTATGGACGGCTGCAGCCGATCGTCGCCACCATCGCCACTGGCGCCGTCTATTACGGCATCGGTCTGTTGCTGCGGCCATTCCCGGGCGGCTCGGTCAATGAGGATCTTGCCGATGCGCTGACCGGCCGCGTGTTCGGCGTGGTGCCGGCGAGCCTCGTCGTGCTGCTGGCCATCGTGCTGGTGGTCTGGGTGCCGTTCAGCCGCTCGGTGCTTGGCCGGGCCGCCTACGCGGCGGGATCGTCGGAGACGGCGGCCTACATGTCGGGCGTGCCGATCCGGCGCGGCAAGTTCGCCGCCTACACGCTGGCCGGGCTGCTGGCATCGATCGGCGGCCTGTTCCTGACCTTCTTCACCTATACCGGCGAGGCGGCCTATGCCAGCGGCAACTCCTACACGCTGTTCTCGATCGCCGCCGTGGTGCTTGGCGGCGTCTCGCTGTTCGGCGGCAAGGGCAGCGCCATTGGCGCCATCTTCGGCGCGCTCGCTTTCCGCACCATTGGCGACCTGTTGTTCGTGTTCGATTTCGATCCGCTCTGGCAGCCTTTGTTCCAGGGCGTTATCCTGCTGGTCGCCGTCAGCCTTGGCGCCTTCGCCCTGTTTCGGGTCCGCAACCGGCTGGAGTGGTTCCTGTGAGCGAAACGACGCCGATGGTTGGGAAGAGCGATGGCGGCATTGCCGGCCGCATGCCGAAATTCATCCGCCGCGCCGATCCGGCGGTGCTGACGGCTTTTGCCTGTATCGTGGTGCTGCTGTTGCTGGGCAGCCTCTATTCCAGAAGCTTCCTGTCGCCTGAATATCTGCTGCAGCAGCTCAAGGTGGCCTCATTCCTCGGTGTCATCGCCACCGGCATGATGCTGGTCATCCTGCTGGGCCAGATCGACCTGTCGGTGCCCTGGGCGGTGGCGGCGGGCGCCATGATGGCATGCGCTGCGGCTGCCTACGGTCCGGTCGGCGTCGCGCTGGCCATCCCGTTCGGCATCTTCTGCGGCGTGCTGATCGGCGTCGTCAACGGCATCGGCGTTGCCTATCTGCGCATTCCCTCGATGATCATCACACTTGCCACCAACGCCGTCGCGCAAGGGCTGATGGTGGTCTACACCGGCGGCTTCTCGCCGCAGGATTCGGCCACCGGCGCCATGCGTTACCTCGCCACCGGCTTCGCCATTCCGGGCGTCCCCAACGCGGTCATCATCTGGGCGCTGATCGGGGCCGCGATGGTGTTCGTGCTGACCCGCACCGGCTTCGGCCGCACCGTCTACGGCATCGGCAACCGTGAGCGGGCCGCCTATCTCTCGGGCATCGACACAAGGCGTGTGGTGATGATCGCCTTCGCCGTCTCAGGCGGGCTCTCCGCCTTCGGCGGCGTGCTTCTGGCCGGCTACGCGTCGAAGGCGGCGCAGTCGATGGGCGATGCCTATCTCTTGCCGTCGATCGCCGCGGTCGTGCTTGGCGGCACCTCGATCCTCGGCGGGCGCGGGTCCTATCTCGGCACCGTTGCCGGCGTCATCCTGATCACGCTCTTGCAATCCATCCTGTCGGTCATGCAGATGCCGGAGGCGGGGCGGCAGATCATCTATGGCGTTGTCATCGTCGCCATGCTGTTGCTCTACGGCCGCGCGCCGGCAAGCCGCTAGAGCCGGACGATTTCAGGTCGAATCGACCTGAAATCTGAATCCGCCGCTGAATCAAGGAGATAGAGCATGATGTCGTCCGAAGACCGCTTCACACTTTTCGGCGTCATGCTCTAGCCGTGGACGAAGAAGCAGCGCAGGCGCCGACACGCGCCCCTGGCTCAGTGCCTCCGGCCATTGTGGTGATGGGCGTCGCCGGCTGCGGCAAGTCGGCCGTCGGCACCGCGCTTGCGGCCGCGCTGGGCGCCATCTTCATCGAGGGCGACAGGCTGCACCCGCCCGAGAATGTCGCCCGCATGGCAAGCGGCGAGCCGCTCACCGATCAACTGCGCGAAGGCTGGCTCGATGCGATCGGCGAACACATCGCGGCATCGGTCGGCAAAGGGCAGGGCGTGGTCGCGGCCTGCTCGGCGCTGAAGCGTGGCTATCGCGAACGTCTGCGTGGTTTTTGCCCCGATATCACCTTCCTCTACCTGGAGATCGACCCGGCGACGGCAAGTGAGCGGGTCGCCAGCCGGAAGGGGCATTTCATGCCGGCCAGCCTGGTCGACAGCCAGTTCGCCATACTGGAGCCGCCGGGCAGCGATGAGCGGGCCCTGACGATCGACGCGACGAGACCCGTCGCCGATGTGGTTGCCGACGCGATCCGGCTGCTGGCCAAATCATGAGCCGGTATCGCCGGTTGTGATGGCATCGTCCGGGGCTTCCGTCAGCCTTCGGCTGCCGGACCATATCAGCATCTGTTCGGGAAACAGTTTCAGCGCTTCGAGCAGCCGGTCGCGCTTGAGCAGGATATAGCGTGCCTGCAGCACCATGTCCTTGGCTCCGTCCCGTCCCGTTTCCGCTTCAGCCGGCAACAGCTCCGGGCTGATGACGGCCCGGTATTCACGGAAGGGAATGGTCTCGAAGGTCGACATGGCAAACAGCGCCGCCTTGCCCCTCGCGGCGAAGTTCGCCGGTGCGGAAGCAAGATGCGTCCAGCCACCTTCGCCGAGCGCGACCTCGGTGAAGGTCGAGCCCGCATGGATGGTGTTGGTCATCAGCACCACGCCATTGCGCTTCAGGATCTTCTGGATGCGGATGGTGACCTGATAGGCATCTTCGCGCTCGAAGGCGACGCGGCTCTTGAGGTAGCGGTTCTCGACCTTGACCATCGGCGGGTTCAGGAAACGCAGACCGAACATCGATTCCGAGACACCATGTGAATTGACACTCACCTGATGCGCCTCGATATCCGCCTCGTGCAGGGCGCGCTTGCCGAAGATGGTCTGGGAGGTGAACTGATCGCACCAGATGATGGCGCCATGGCCGCGCCGCAAGGCCGCCTGCAGTCCCTCCTGTCCCTCCAGCCGGACAATCGGGGACCACCGGAAACCGGCGAGGTGCGCTGCAAACTGCAGCCGGCGGCGGTGGCGCGCCGCGAGCAATGCCTCGAACAGCTTGCGTGCGTCGATGCCGCCGCCAAGCACCGCGCGCGTCGCGGCGGCATAGCCTGGAAATTGCTTGCGCATATGGCGTTTCAGGCGAAGCCTGGACATCCGATCGCAAATCGACGCCCACCAGCGCACCGGCACCGAAGCCGCGACCATGAGATAGAAGGCGGCCAGGAGGGTTTCGCGCAGGTCCTGGTTCGAGAACCGGCGCATTTTTTCGGGACGGACGATCCTGCGGCTGAAGAAACG
Organism: Mesorhizobium sp. 113-3-9; assembly: GCF_016756515.1. NCBI lineage: Bacteria > Pseudomonadati > Pseudomonadota > Alphaproteobacteria > Hyphomicrobiales > Phyllobacteriaceae > Mesorhizobium > Mesorhizobium sp. 113-3-9. The sequence goes on from NZ_AP023246.1 coordinate 3,614,938, forward strand.
CACGTCCTCAGCCCTTTCCGGCACAAGGACATCGGCGATGATTTCAGTCTGGAACCTGGCCGTGGCGGGCGGTCCGCGGGCAGCCTTTCGGGATTTCGCGAACGTCGACAGCCTCATCCAGCGGGCGTCCATCTGTTCCTGTTGCAAGACCGCTTTAATGCGCCTGCGCGCATCGCGCAATCTCACGGGGATGAACGGTGTTCGCCAGCCGTTGATTTAAGCGTGTCGCATTGAAACGGATTCATGCGACGCGCTTTAAATCTTTGTCGTTATGCATGTCGTTCTCCCAAAACCGAGATCACTTTTGGGCGACATGCATTAGATTTGCGAGGACAGCTCGACCGGGAAATCGTCGTTATCGGCATCGCGCATGGCGGCGAGGCTTCTGTTGTCGAGCACCTCGGCGATTGCCTGGCGCACTTCCAGCATCATGTGCCGGACCTGGCAGGTCGCCTCGTCGCAATCCTCGCAGCGCTGGTACTGCGTGCGGCTGGCGCAGGGAATGGGTGCCAGCGGCCCGTCGAGCACGCGCACGACGTGGCCGATCTTGATCTCCGAGGCGGGGCGGGCGAGGCGATAGCCGCCTTCCTTGCCCTTGCGGCTCTGGACGAAGCCGGCATTGCGCAATTCGCCCAGGATGGCATCCAGGAATTTCTTCGGGATGTTGTTGGCGACGGCGATGTCGTTGACGAAGGCCAATTGGCCAATCGGAAGACTGGAAAGATGCACGAGGGCCTTGAGGCCGTATTTGCCTTTTTTTGTCAGCATGCCCGAGTCAACCCGTTGAAACCCCAACCACCCCGCATCTGGCGGCTGTTTGTGTGCAAATAATGACGGTTTTGCCGCGCAATGGTATTTTGCGACAACAAGACGCCAAATGGCACGTTAGGCACAAACGCGTTGATTCTTTGTAGCGTTTCGCAGGGATGGCGCCGGCTGAAGGCAAAACGAAGAAAGCCGGCTCAATGCCGGCTTTGCTTATCTGCTCAATATGTGCAGTGAGCCTTCAGCGGCTGCCATAGGCCTGATCGAGCAGGCCGCCGGCGGCGAAATGCTCTTTCTGGATCTTGTCCCAGCCGCCGAAGACGTCTTCCACGGTCAACAGCCGTACCTCGGGGAAGTCAGCCTTGTATTTGGCCGCGACGGCTGCGTCACGCACGCGGTTGCCGTTCTGTGCGAGGATGTCCTGGCCTTCGGGCGTGTAGAGGAAGTCGAGATAGGTCTTGGCCAGGTCGCGCGTGCCGTGCTCGTCGGCGACCTTGTCGACGATCGCCACCGGGAATTCGGCGAGCAGGCTGACCGAAGGCGTGACCTGCTCGAACTTGTCATCGCCATACTCCTTGCGGATGCCGCGCGTCTCGGATTCGAAGGTGATCAGCACATCGCCGATCTCGCGCTGCACGAAAGTGGTGGTCGCGGCGCGGCCGCCCGTGTCGAAGATCGGCACGTTGTTGAACAGCTTGGTGATGAACTCCTTCACCTTGGTGTCGTCGCCCTTGAAGGCTTCCTTGGCGTAGGCCGTGGCCGCCAGATAGGTGTAGCGCGCATTGCCCGAGGTCTTCGGGTTGGGGAAGATCACCTGCACGTCGTCGCGCACCAGATCGTTCCAGTCCTTGATATGCTTGGGGTTGCCCGCGCGGACAAGGAACGAAGGCAGCGAATAGAACGGGGAGGCGTTGTCGGGAAAGTCCTTCTGCCAGTCGGCCGAGACAAAGCCTTTCTTGACCAGAAAATCGATGTCGGTGACCTGGTTGAAGGTGACGACATCGGCGCCAAGGCCCTCGGCGATGGCGCGCGCCTGCGCAGAGGTGCCCGCATGCGACTGGTCGACGGTCACGCCCGGATGCGCTGATATGAAGGCCTTGTTGACCTGAACGAACAGTTCGCGGCCGACGTCATAGGAGGCGTTGAGCAGCTTGTCGGCCGACCAGGCTTGGGAGGATGCGAGGAACAGGCCGGCGACGGTGGCAACGCCGAGGAAAAATCGCTTCATGAAAAAGGCTCCGGATGCAATGTGTCAACGGCGCAACCATAGCCGTGGCGCATGGGGCACGGCGAGGTATGCATGAGGGGTCCGCGCCCTCGCTGCGAGAAAAGATATTATCGACACAACGAGTCCTTGGAATTCTATTCCAGATGACACTCACTTCGGTCTGTATTCCTTGTGCAGGACGATCATTTGGCATATACATATGGCATATACAAACGGAGGCAACCGTGCCCCAGCATCGGCATACAACCACGTCGCCTCCGAAGGAGGCCAAGCTCTTCCGCAACAATCGCAGCCAGGCGGTGCGTATTCCTGTCGAATTCGAGCTTCCCGGCGACAAGGTTCTGATCAGCCGCGAAGGCGACCGTCTTGTCATCGAGCCGCTCCGCAAACCCGGCCTTGCCGCTCTGCTCGCCCAATGGGCGAAAGAGCCACCGCTTGGTCCTGAGGACGACTTTCCCGAGATCAAGGATGCGCCTGTTGAAGCCGAGGACATTTTTTGATGCGGTTCATGTTGGATACAAACGTCATCAGCGACATGATCCGAAACCCGGCCGGCAAGGCCGCCAGTGCAATGGTGCGCGAAGGTGATGCCGCTGTTTGCACCAGCATCGTCGTTGCCTCTGAATTGCGATATGGCTGCGCCAGGAAGGGATCGGCCAAACTGCTCAAGAAGGTCGAGGATTTGCTGGCTGAGATCCCTGTATTGCCGCTCGACGTACCGGTGGACGCTGAATACGGCGCGCTTCGCGCCGAGTTGGAGGCCGCTGGCCAACCCATTGGCCACAATGACCTTTTTATTGCCGCTCACGCCTGCGTATTGGGCACCACATTGGTGACGGCCAATGTGGGGGAGTTCGCCCGGATACGGAAGCTGAAGGTCGAGAACTGGCTGGAATAGCGCCTGACCCGAAAGATCAAGCCGCCGGAAACAGCTTCCAGCGCCCCGGACGGAACGCCACCCGGCTTTTCTGTGCCGCCGGATGATCGACGGGCAGTTCGATCTCGACCCGCTGGCGATCGCCGCCGATCTCAAGCTCCACCCGACGCGTGCCGGCGACGCGGCGGCTGGCGGCGACCGTACCGGCGATGCAGCCGCTGCAGCCGTCCAGCAGTTCGACGTCGTGCGGGCGGAAATAGAGCGTCGCGTCACCCTCGGGCGCGTGCGGCGCGGCTAGTCCGATGGGGCGATCAGCGAGCCAGATCTCGCCATTCTCGACCTTGACGGGAAGCGAGCTCGATTCGCCGATGAAGCCGTAGACGAAGGGCGAGTTCGGCGTGTCGTAGATATCGTCCGCCGTACCGACCTGCTCGATGCGGCCCTGGCTCATCACCACGACGCGGTCGGCAAGCTCCAGTGCCTCTTCCTGGTCGTGGGTGACGAAGACGGTGGTGTGGCCGGTGCGGTCATGGATCTCGCGCAGCCAGCGGCGCAGTTCCCGGCGGACCTGAGCATCGAGCGCGCCGAACGGCTCGTCGAGCAGCAGCACCTTGGGCTCGATCGCCATGGCGCGGGCGAGCGCGACACGCTGGCGCTGGCCGCCGGACAACTGGGCCGGATAACGCTTTTCGAGGCCGGAAAGCTGAACGAGATCGAGAAGCTCGGAGGCACGGCGGCGGATTTCCTGCGCCGGCGGCCGCGAGGACCCATGCCGGACCTTCAGGCCGAAGCCGATATTGTCGGCCACCGTCATGTGCCGGAACAGCGCATAATGCTGGAAGACGAAGCCGACATTGCGCTCCTGGATCGACTTCTGCGAGGCGTCTTCGTCGCCGAAGAAGATCTTGCCGCGCGTTGGCCGTTCCAGCCCTGCGATCAGCCTGAGCAGCGTCGTCTTGCCCGAGCCGGACGGCCCCAGCAGCGCGATGAGTTCGCCCGACTTGATGTCGAGCGATACGTCGTGGAGCGCTGGAAACCGCTCAAACTCCTTGCGCACGTTGGCAACGCGAACTTCCATACAAATCCCTCTGTCAGTGTCCGCGCGTCGCGGCGAGTTCGGCGCCGTAGCGCATCTCGAGCAGTGTTTTCAAGACCAGCGTGACGAGCGCCAGCCCGGCAAGCAATGAGGCGACGGCGAAGGCGCCGACGGCATTGTACTCGTTGTAGAGGATTTCGACATGCAGCGGCATGGTGTTGGTCAGGCCGCGTATGTGACCCGAAACCACCGAAACCGCGCCGAATTCGCCCATGGCGCGCGCGTTGCACAGGAGCACGCCATAGAGCAGGCCCCATTTGACGTTGGGCAGCGTGACGTACCAGAAGGTCTGCCAGCCATTGGCGCCGAGCGAGAGCGCCGCTTCCTCGTCGCCATTGCCTTGTTCCTGCATCAGCGGGATCAGTTCGCGGGCGACGAAGGGGAAGGTGACGAACACGGTGGCCAGCACGATGCCGGGCACGGCGAACAGGATCTGGATGCCGTGTGCCTTCAGCCATTCTCCGAGCAGCCCCTGCGCACCGAACAGAAGCACGTAGACCAGGCCTGAGATGACCGGCGAGACCGAGAAGGGCAGGTCGATCAGCGTGGTCAGGAAAGCCTTGCCCTTGAACTCGAACTTGGCGATGGCCCAGGCGGCTGAGATGCCGAAGACGACATTGAGCGGCACGGAGATCGCCGCGACGAGCAGTGTCAGGTGGATGGCCGAGCGCGCATCCGGTTCGCCCAGCGCTTGCGTATAGGCACCGATGCCTTTCGCCAGCGCCTCATGGAAGACGATGATCAGCGGCAGGAGCAGAAAGACGCCGAGGAAGGCAAAAACGATCGCCATCAGCACGGCCTGTGCCGGCCGGCTTTCGGTCACCGCCGCCGAGCGGCTCTCATGGTAGGGTTCGTAGGATTTGATTTCGGGATCAGCCATAGCGCTTGCGGCTCCATGTCTGCACCAGATTGACGACCAGAAGCATGACGAACGACAGAGCGAGCATGATCGCCGCGATCGCGGTCGCCGCCGGGTAATTGTACTCCTCCAGCCGGATGACGATCAGAAGTGGAGCGATCTCGGATCTGTAGGGCAAGTTGCCGGCGATGAAGATGACCGAGCCGTATTCGCCGACGCCGCGCGCGAAGGCCAGCGAAAAGCCGGTGATGATGGCCGGCGCCAGGCCCGGGAACAGCACGCGGGTGATGATCTGGAAGCGGTTGGCGCCAAGCGTCGCGGCGGCTTCCTCCACCTCCTTGTCGATTTCTTCCATGATCGGCTGCACGGTGCGCACGACGAAGGGCAGGCCGATGAAGACCAACGCGATGACGATGCCGAGCGGCGTGTAGGCGACCTTGATGCCCAGCGGCATCAGCAATTTGCCGATCCAGCCGTTCGGTGCGTAGAGCGTGGTCAGCGCGATGCCGGCGACCGCGGTCGGCAGCGCGAAGGGCAGGTCGACCATTGCGTCGACGATGCGGCGGCCGGGAAAGCGGTAGCGCACCAGCACCCAGGCGACGAGCGTGCCGAAGACGACATTGACGGCAGCCGCGAGGAAGGCGGTGCCGAAGCTGATTTCCAGCGCATTGATGGTGCGGCGGTCGCTGGCGATCGCCCAGAATTCAGCCCAGCCGAGAGAGGCCGAGCGCCAGATCAGCCCGGATAGCGGAATGAGGATGATGAGGGTGAGGTAGGCAAGCGAGAAGCCGAGCGTCAATCCGAAACCCGGAATGACACTCGGCTGCTTGAACCGCCACCCCGCCTGCGCGGGTGCTGTCGTCATGAAGTTCTGGATTGTCCCTTCTTATTCAACCGGACTTTGCTTGAAGAAGCCCATTGGCGGGCTTCCTCAGAACAACCGAACCTCACTGGGCCGGCTTGTAGATCTGGTCGAATATACCACCGTCGCCGAAATGATAAGGCTGCGCCTTCTTCCAGCCGCCGAAAAGCGGATCGTCGATGGAGATCAGCTTGATATCGGGGGTCTTGGGCAGATCCGCCGGTGCGACGAGTTCGGGCTTGGCCGGACGATAGTGGTTCTTGGCGATGATCGTCTGGCCTTCCTTGGAATAGAGCCAGCCGAGATAGGCTTCGGCCACCTTGCGCGTGCCCCTGGCATCGACATTGGCGTCGACGATCGCCACCGGCGGCTCGGCCAGGATCGAGGTCGGCGGATAGACGATCTCGAAATTGTCGGCGCCGAATTCGTCGAGTGCCAGATAGGCATCGTTTTCCCAGCCGATCAGCACGTCGCCGATGCCCTTTTGCGCGAAGGTGACGGTCGAGCCGCGCGCACCGGTGTCGAGAACCGGGGCATTGGCGTAAAGCTTGCCGACGAATTCCTTGGTCTTGGCCTCGTCGCCGCCGTCATGGGCGTTGGCATAGGCCCAGGCGGCCAGATAGTTCCAGCGTGCGCCACCCGAGGTCTTGGGGTTGGGGGTGATCACCTGGGTGCCGTCCTTGACGAGGTCATCCCAGTCGTGGATCCCCTTGGGATTGCCCTTGCGGACCAGGAAGATGATGGTCGAGGTGTAAGGCGCTGAATTGTTTTCGAATTTCTTGCGCCAGTCGGGATTGATCTTTTTCGACTTCGAGACAATGGCGTTGATGTCGCCCTCGAGCGCCAGCGTGACCACGTCGGCATCGAGGCCGTCGATCACGGCGCGGGCCTGGGCACCCGATCCGCCATGCGACTGCTGGATCGTCACCGTCTCGCCGGTCTCGGCTTTCCAATGGGCGACGAAAGCCTCGTCGTAGGCCTTGTAGAGCTCGCGTGTCGGATCGTAGGACACGTTGAGGATGGTGGTGTCGGCGAACGCGAAACCGAGCGTGCCGAACTGGACAGATGTGGCGACCAGTGCGCCGAGCAGTTTCCTGAAATGAGGTTTGGTCATTTCTGCCTCCGTTGAACCCGCGCCAAATCTAGCGAATTGATAGAAATTAGATGCATCGAATGTTCCCTTTTTTGCCCTCCTGAAGAAAATATTGGATGATCTTGCGCCATGTCGGGAAATATTTTCCTCATCGACACCCCGCGCGGACTCGAGGTCCTATCTAGGGATGCGCGATGCCGAGGCAAGGCCGCATTCGGTTTGATCCCGCCGCTTATTCGGCGCTTACCGGGAAATCGAAACGCTGGTTTGGAAAGGGCTCGTGACCGAGCGTGAAATGCCACCATTCGCGGGCGTAGTTCTTGAAGCCGCCGGTACGCATGGCATCGACGAGCAGCGTGCGGTTTGCCGCCGCTTCGTTGCCGAGCGGGCGGTGCGCCGTCTCGCTCATCGGGTCGAAACAGTCGAAACCGGTGCCGAAGTCGAGCGTATCGGCATCGATGGCGCCACAGGCCGGTTTGGAGACCGCCGGACCGTCGGCCCGCGCAATAGCGACATCGACGGTCGAGCCGCGCGAATGGGTCGACAGTTCACCGACATAGCCTTTGGCGATGAGGTCGCCGCGCCTGACCTTCGGATACCATTGCGGGTCGGGCGGACCGCCCGCTCGCGTCCATTCGCCCATGTCGGCAACGGCGCGGGCAGGGCGGTAGCAGTCGAACACGACCAGCGTCAGGCCTTTCGCGGCGATCTCCTGCTGGATACCGGCAAGAGCTTGCGCCGCCTGCCGGGTGAGAATGCAGACCGGCGCCTCATAGCCACTCACCTTGCGGTGCAGGAAATCGTCCGGTCCGGCGTAGCGGATGTCCTGGCGGATGGAGGGATCGATATCGGCGAGCCGAACGAAGCCGGCGGGGAGGGTATCGGCATGTGCCGGCGGAACAGAAGCCGCAAGCGCCAGCGCGCAAAAGCCAACGCGCTGAATCGCCTGGCGCATTCTATTCAAGGAGCGCGTTCACTCGACGAACACCTTGACGCTCGCCGCACGTCCAGCCGCGTCGATGACAGTCAGCGTCGAATAGCCCGCGCCGTCGGGCAGCCAGGTCGCGGTGCGGCGGCGGTCGATGCCAGTGAGCGGCTTGCCGTTGGCCAGCCAGCGAAATGGCGCACGGCCGCCTTGCAATTTCAGCACCAGCGGCGAGGCATCGGCCGAATTGGTGGCGAGATCGACGCGGGCGCCGTCCGGCGGGAAGATGATGGTTGGGGCGGGTTCGGTCGGCGTCGCCTGCACCAGCCCGTCGGCACCGGCGCCGAAGCGGGCGAGCGTCACCGGCAGATCCTCGCGCTTGGGGGTGAAGGCGCCGGGCGGCTTGCCGGGCAGCGGCACCGTGGCAAGGCCGGACCGGACAAAGCCCTCGAACAGGATTGGGGCGGCCGAGACATAGCCCGAGAGGCCCGGCACGGCGCTGGCATCGGGGCGGCCGACCCAGACGCCCAGCACATAGCGGCCATCGAAGCCGACCGACCATGCGTCGCGGTAGCCGTAGGACGTGCCGGTCTTGTAGGCGATGCCGCGCTGCAGGGCGCCTTCCGGCGGCTTCACGCCCGACAATATGTCGATGATCTGCCAGTTCGCCTGGTCGTTGAGGATGGTGGCGGTGGTGCGTTCGGCATTGGCCGGCTCGGTGCCGTCATGCAGCGTGTGCGTCTTGCCGCCATTGGCGAGGCCCGTATAGAGCTGGACGAGATCCCGCAGCGTGACGCCAACGCCGCCAAGGCCGATGGCCAGGCCGGGCGCCTCGTTGACCGGCAGGATCGGGTTGACGCCGGCCTGGCGGAAGCGTGCTGTCAGCCGGGCCGGGCCGACCGCGTCGAGCACGCGGATCGCCGGCACGTTGAGCGACAGTTGCAGCGCCTGGCGGACGCTGACATCGCCCTGGTAGCCCATGTCGAAGTTCCTGGGCCTGTAGCCGCCGAAATCGACCGGGCTGTCCTCGATCAGCGTTTCCTGCGCCACCAGTCCCTGCTCGAAGGCGAGGCCATAGATGAACGGCTTCAGCGTCGAGCCGGGCGAACGCACGATCTTGGTCATGTCGATCCAGCCGGAGCGGCTGGAATCGAAGAAATTGGCCGAGCCGACTTCGCCGAGGATGTCGCCGGTTCGGGAATCGGCCAGCACCATGGCGACGGAGAGGCGCGGCCCGAGCTTCGTGGCGGCGTCGCGCGCCACCTGCTCCAGCCCTTGCTGGACGCTTTTGCGGATCGTCAGCTTGAGCGGCTGACCGGGAACGGCCCTGGGCAGCATCGCATAGGCGGCGTGCGCGGCAAGTGCCGGCAGAGTGCGGCGCAGGCCTGATACATCGTCGAGCGCGGCCCGCGCGGCCTCGCGTTCGCCGATCAGGCCTGACGAAACCATGCGGGCCAGCACCCGGTCGCGGGCGGCGTGGGCGATTTCCAGATTGCGGTCGGGCCGGCGCTTTTCCGGCAATTGGGGCAGCGCGACGAGCAGGGCGGCTTCGGAGACGGTGAGCCGCTTCGGCTCCTTGCCGAAATAGGCGAGCGAAGCGGCGCGCACGCCTTCCAGGTTGCCGCCATAGGGCGCCAGCGTCAGATAGCGTTCGAGGATCTCGCTCTTCGACAGCCGCCGCTCGATCTGGATGGCGCGCAGCATCTGCTTGACCTTGGAGCCGAGGCTGCGGCTTTCGCGCGGCTCGATCAGGCGCGCAAGCTGCATCGAGAGCGTCGAGCCGCCGGAGACGATGTGGCCGCTGGTGGCGAACTGGCCGGCGGCTCGGCAAAGCGCCAGCACGTCGACACCCTCATGGTCCCAGAAGCGCTTGTCCTCATAGGTGACGAGCATGTCGACGAACTGCTTGTCGACTTGGTCGAGATGGGTTTCGAGCCGCCAGTAGCCGTCCGGCGTGGCAAAGGCGCGCAACAGCTGGCCGTCGCGATCCTGGACTTCCGTGGAGACCGTGAGTTCCGCTGGTAGCGGTGGCGGGAAGGCGCGGTCGAGTTCCCAGAGGGTAGCGACCGACAGGGCCAGGATGCCGGCGCAGGAAGCTAGCGTTATGGCTGACCTACGGAGAAATTTTCTGGAGAGCATAGTGCCGCCCCTCATCCGCCTGCCGGCACCTTCTCCCCGTATAGTGACGGGGAGGGAGCTGTCGCGGCGGTCGGCGCTAGCCCCTTTCTCCCCGTCACTATACGGGGAGAAATGCCCGGCAGGGCAATGAGGGGCAGCGCAAGCCTCACGTTCATATTCGCCAAGGCGCCTTAGGGCGCCTTGATCTCCATCATGCCGGTGGCGGTGCGGGCCGAATATTGCGGCCGGTACATGTCTTCCACCGTCGCCGCCGGATGGGCGTAGGTACCCGGCGTCACGGCGCGCACCACATAGGCAAGCGTCAGATTGTGGTCGTGATCGCCGTCGGCGGGGTTGAACGCCGCGACGAAACGGTCGTCGCGGAATTCGAGGTGCGCGGCGTCGGTCTGTGCCAGCCAGGAGAAGTTCGTCAATTGGGCGCTGGAGACCAGGCCCGGATTGTCGATCTCGAAACCGGCCGGCAACAGGTCGGTGACCAGCAGGCGCGACGGCCAGCTGTTCTGCTCGGTGACCTTGAGCACGACGACATAGCGCTCGTTCTGGGTTGCCTCCGTCACATTGGCTTCGGTGCCATCGAGCCTGTAGTAGGTACGGCTGATGGTGAAGCCGTCGCCGCCGGCCGGCAAGGGCTGGATCGGCGACGCCACGCTGGTGACGACGGCCTGCAGCGGGGTCTTGCCGGTGTTGGCGATTTCGATCGGGCTGTCGACCAGCTCGGAGCCGTTGACCTGGTTGGAATAGCCGCCCGAATGCGGCGCGCCGTTGACGGAAAGCGTGATCGAGTCATTGCCCTCCTTCAGCGCGCGAGCCGCCAGCAGCATCCAGGAATCGTCCTGGGTGCTGGTCCAGCGGGCTTCGGCGCGTTCCCTGGTCACCAGCTTGATCAGCTCCGGCACGATCGTCGACACCGGCTTCGATTCCGCCGCCAGCGACAACATCGCCGCGCCGTCACGCAGCGCCGAGCCGTAGTCGGAGCGGTACCAGTCGTAGTCGCTGCTCGACTTGGCGAGCTGCAGCGCGGTCTTGAACGTCGCCTCCGAGCGCTGCGTGTCGCCATAGAGCGCAAGGCTCGCCGCCAGCTGGGCAACGGCCATCGGGCTCGAGAAGGCTTCGAGCTGGGTGTCGGCATAGTAGCGCAGATCGCCGATCGAGGCCTTCTTGTTGCGGGCCAGAACGTAGAGGGCGTAGGCGATCTCGCTGCCGCGGTCCTGTACGCTCTGGTCGTAGCCGAGCGAGTTCTGCAGATTGCTCAGCGCCTGGTTCATGGCCAGCGCCGGCACGTCGTATTTCTGCTCGCGCGCCCTGGTCAGGAACTCGCTGACATAGGCGTCGAGCCACAGATCGCCGGAGCCCGGGCCCCACAGGCCGAAGCTGCCGCTCGAGGACTGATAGCTCAGCACCTTGTAGATGGCATCCTGGATGCGGCCATGCAGGTCGGGGTCGCTTTCCATGCCGATGCCCGAGGCCAGCTCGTTGACGTAGAGAAGCGGCATGGCGCGGCTGGTGGTCTGCTCGGCGCAACCATAGGGGTAGCGGTCGAGCGTCATCAGGAGCGAGGGCACGTCGAAAGCCGCCGCCTGCGATACGCCGACGCTGACGGAAGCGCCGTCAAGCAGGCTTGCCGCCAGGAGTTCCTTGTCGACGCGCAGCGCGCCGCCATTGCCCTTGAGGTCGACCACAAGGCGCGTGGTGACCGGCAATTGCGCCGGGCGCACCGGTACATAGAGCGTCTGCTCGACCTTGGTGCCGTCGGCATGCGCCAGCTTGATGGTCAGCGAGGCATTGCCCGGCGTCTTGGCGATCAGCGGCACGGTCAGCGTCTGGCGCTTGCCCTGGGCGAGCGTCAGCTTCTGGGGCAGGGGCTTGTCGCCCGTCGAGAGATCGCCTGTCGTGTCGATCGACAGCGCATAGTCGCCGGCCGGGCCGTCGGTGTCGGCCACATCGAGCCGCATGACGGCGTTGTCGCCGGGCGCCAGGAAGCGTGGCAGGCCGGCGGTGATGACCACGGGATCGCGCACGATCACATCCGACTGGGCATGGCCGACCGCTTCCTTGGTCCAGGCGACGGCCATGACGCGCACGGTGCCGTTGAACTGCGGGATGTCGAAGTCGATCCGCGCCTTGCCGTCGGCGTCGAGCTCGACCGGGCCGGAGAAGAAGGCGACCAGCTTTTCGGTCGGCGGGCTGCCTTGCGCCTGCATGTTGGCGCCGTCACCGCCGGTCCTGAGCTTGCCGGTGGTGCCGAGCGAGCCATCGATCAGGCGGCCATAGATGTCGCGGATCTCCATGCCCAGCATGCGCTGGCCAAAGAACCAGTTCTCCGGATCCGGTGCCTTGTAGTTGGTCAGGTTGAGGATGCCGACATCGACGGCGGCAACCATGACATAGGCGTTGGTGCCCGGCTGCACGCCGGCCACGGAAACCGGGATCGACAGCTGCTGGCGCGGCATCGTCTTGTCCGGCGGCGTCAAGGTGACGGCGAGCTTCTTCGAGCCCGGATCGACCGTCAGCCATTTCACGCCGATGGCGCGGGCCGGCATGCGCGTTTCCTGCGCATCGCCCGGCCGGAACAGGGTTGCCGTGACATAGGCGCCGGCGCCCCAATCGTCGCCAACCGGAATATCGACGGTGCTGCCGCCGGCCGGCACGGTCGCCGTGATGGTCTTCAAAAGCTTGTCGGAACCGATATTGACCAGAAGTTCGCCGGCAAAATGCGGCGAGACTTTCAGCTTGGCCACTTCGCCCGCGGCATAATTGTCCTTGTCGAGGGCGATCTCCAGTCCGTCAGGCGTTTCGGTGGTCGTCGAGGCCACATACCAGCCGGCGTCGAATTCATAGCTGGTCGCCGGTCCCTCGGGATCCGAGGTTTCGACCTCGAGCCGGTACTGGCCCCAGTCGACCGGCACGGAGACGGTGGCGTCGCCATCGGCGTTGAGGTCGATCTGGCCATTGGCGATCGACTTGGTGAAGGTAACCGGCTCGTAGTTCCACGAATTGTTGGAGCGGTACCACTGATAATTGCGTTCGACCTTGACCAGCGTCCACTGCGCGCCTTTCAGCGCCTCGCGCTTGCCATCAGGGTCGACGGCGATCAGGCTGAACTTGGCCGTGCCGCCCTGCGGCACTTCACCATCGGCGAAGTCCGGTCTAATGCCGATCATATGGCCTTGCGGGCGGATGCCGATGTTGAGCGAGCGTTCGATGGCTCGGCCACCGGTTTCGCGCATGCGCACCGTCACCTTGCCGTCGACCAGCTTGGTGGTCGAGGGCAACTGGTCAACGGAGATCGGGAAGGTCGCCTTGCCGTCATCGCCAACCACGGGCAGGTTGGTGAGCGGCGTTACCGTCGGCTCCGCCGACTGCTCGTCGGCGAGGCCGAAGGAAAAGTTGGGGAAGCGGTCCCAGTCGCGCGACGTCGACAGCGTTAACTCGCCTTCCAGCGCCAGGCCCGCCGCCGGCGCGCCATAGAGGAAGCGGCCGTCAATGTTGATGTTGGCGGTTTCGCCCCGCGCGATTTCCTGCTTGTCGGCCTTCATGTCGAATTCGATGCGATCCGGTACGAAATCCTCGACCAGGAACATCTGGCTGGCGACCGCCGGCTGCTTCGGGTCGGTGTAGATCGATACCGACCAGGTGCCGCGCATGGCGTTGGGTTCAAGCGGCAGGTCGACGGCATGGCCGCCGGCCGAGGCGCCGTCGCTGACGATGCGGCGGTCCTCGACGCCGTCGGGGCGCGAGAAGATGAAGGTGAGCGGCAGGTTCTCGACCGCCTTGGCGGCGCCATCGCGGGCTAGGGCCGCGACATGGACATCCTCGCCGGCACGGTAGATGCCGCGCTCGGTCCAGGCATAGACGTCCAGCGCACCGGGCGCCGCGCGCCCGGTGACGCCGCGATCGGAGAGGTCGAAGCCGGCCTTGGACATGTCGAGGAAGACGAAATCATTGTCGCCCTGCTTGGCCATCAGCACGGCCGGCACCATGCCGCCGTCGCCGCGTGTCAGGCCGGGATTGAAGACGGCGTGCCCGTCGGCATCCGACGTCGCGGTGCCGAGAACCTCGTTGTTGCGGGCAACCAGCGTCAGTTCGGCGCCGGCGATCGGCTTGGCTGAACCCAGCGAACGGGCAAAGACATTGAGCCCGTCCTGGCCGGTATAGGTCGACAGGCCGATGTCGGAGACGACGAACCACTGCGTGGCCATCGAATTGTAGTCGTCGCTCTTGTCGTTGACGGCCTGGGCGGTCAGCACATAGACGCCGGGCTTGCGCTGCGGCAGCGCTTCGTCGACCGGGAAGGAGGTGGTGACCTCCTTGTTGAGGTCGTTGACGATGTCGAGCTGACCCTGCCAGACCGGCGCGCCCATCTGCTCGGAAATGTTGGAGATGTCATAGCCGTCGAGCTGGTGCAGGAACTGGTAGCCCGACAGAAGCTGCGCCAGCGACCGGTCGCCGATGCGGTAGAGCTTCATTTCGGCGGCGTTCATGTTGACCGTGACGACCGGAATGCCGCGGCGTGCGCCGGCCGGCAGCACGAAGCTGTCGCCGGTGAAGCGGGCGGACGGCGCGCGATCCTGCACATAGATCGACAACACCACGGGAGCGGCGGTCACTTCGCCTATTGCCGCCGGCAGGCCGGCGCGGAAGGTCACGTCGTAATGCTGGCCGTGTTCGAGCCCTTCGACGCAGATCTGCTTGTCCTTGGCCTCGACGCCCTTCGGCGGTGCGTTGTCGACGGTGACGAACTGCGCATAGTCGACACCGGTCTTGACCAGTTCCTCGGAGAATTGCGCGCAGATGCGCGGCGCGCTGGTGTCGGCATCGACGCTGTGGTCGATCACGCGGAAACCCTTGCGGGCCTTCAGATCTGCATAGTCGGCCTGCACGGCCGGCGACGTCACCAGCGCAAGGCTCGCCTCATAGGCCTGCAGCGCCGGCCGGTAGAGATCGCGCTTGTCGAGGCCGGCGCCGAGCAGCGCCAGCACGTCGGCGCGCGTCTTGGTGGTGCGCAAAAGCTTGTAGGCGTTGAAGGCGGCCGAAGTGGCGTTCATCGGCAAGGTAGACGCTTCGGAGGTGTTGGCGGCGGGCTGCACGGCCAGCGTTTCACGCGCCAGATTGAGCCAGAGCTTGCCATCATCGGGCATCACCGAGGCCGCGGCCTCGTATTTCTGCATGGCGGAGCGATGGTCGCCGGTCTGCATGGCCTGCTCGGCCGAACTGATCAGGGCCGCCATGCCTTCGGTCGGCTTGTCATAGGCCGGGCCAAGCAGCCTGTTGCGGTATTGCTGCGCCTGATCGGCCATCCAGTTGGGGAAGAAGGCGAGTTCCGGCGGCGCGCCGATATCCGGATCGCCGTCAATGTTGACGATCTTGCCGGCAACTGCTCCGTTGAAGGGCTTCAGCTGGTTGTAGTCGGATTTGAGGAAGCACCATTTGGCCTTGGTGTTGTAGGTGAAGGCGCGGCAGGCCGGGTCGCCAAGGCATGTTGTCTTGCACTGGTCGAGGGTGACATTCTGGTCGGATCGCAGATCGAAGCCGAAATAATCGGAATTGTCGGTCGTTGCGATTCGCCGGGCCTCGGCTGCTTGGGCGACGCCGTTCCAGGCCAAGGCATTGGCCCAGGCGAAGAAAAGAAGGACCAGAATCGACAGACCACGAGCCTTGCGCATTGCCATAACACCCTCCAGACAAGTGCAAACGTCCGGGCATGTTCAAGCTTCAGTCGAGCTTGTCAACGCGCGGACGCGGCAGGTTCCGCCTGCCAACGGTTTATTTTCCGGCCAAGGACCGGTATGCGGACAGTAACCTCCATAGGACAGGGGATCACGCTTTCTTGCGGAAACGCAGAAGGTGTGAATTCCAAGCCCGTCCTATTTCAGACAATTGGATTGTGGCCCCTTTACGTGCGCTTCAGAACTTCATTCCAATTTTAGTTTTGTAACCTAGGTTGTCGTAATGCCAGCGCATGAAAAGCAGATGTCAGGAGGGACCGCGCCAGGGCGCGTTCTTTCGCGCGCCCTGCTTTTGGCCATGATCTGCTCGACCGCGCTGGTCGCCGAATCAAGGTCCGCGGCTGCGTTCGAACTTTTCGGCATCAAGCTGTGGGGGTCGTCCAACGACGAGGACGCCGACATTGTCGACCCGCTGCGCTATGCCGTGACCCTCACGGCGCCCGATGCGGACAAGGATCTTGTCAAGAAACTCGAGAACGCCTCGGCACTGAAGGGCGACGAGGATCGGCCGGTCTCCGGCTCGCTCGGGCTGATGGCGAAGGCGCGCAGCGACCGCGAACAGCTGGTTGCCGCACTTTTCGCCGATGCCCGCTACGAAGGCGTGGTCACCATCACCATCGACGGCAAGCCGCTCGACGAATTACCGCCGGACGCCGAATTCAAGGGCCCGCAGCCGATTCCAGTGGCGATCAATATCGCGACCGGCCCCAAATTCACCCTCGGCGATATCAGGCTGCAAGGGGACGCGGCGGGGCTGATGAGCGCCGATTACGGCCTGATATCGGGCGGCGACGCCGGATCGGGCGCGGTGCTGAAGGCCGAGGCGCTGATCGTGCGCACGTTGAAAGAACAGGGCAGGCCGCTCGCCAAGGTGACCGGCCGGCAGATCGTCGCCGACCATGCCACCTCGACACTTGACGTGACGCTGACCGTTGCGGCAGGCCCTGTCGCCGGCTATGGCGCGACCACGGTGGAAGGCACCGAGAAGGTCGACCGCGACTTCACCGAATACATGACCGGGCTGAAGCGCGGCCGGCAGTACTCGCCGCAGGAGATCAGCGATGCGCGTGACAGGCTGCTGGCGCTCGAGGTTTTCAACAGCGTGACCTTCAAGGAAGCCGACAAGCTCGATGCCGACGGCAACATTCCGATCGGCGTCCAGGTCAGCGAGCGCAAGCCGCGCTATTTCGGCCTGGGCGGGACCTTCTCGAACACAGAGGGGCTGGGGCTGGAAGGCTATTGGGGACACCGCAACCTGTTTGGTCACGCGGAAAAGCTGCGCATCGATGGCGCCATCAGCGGCATCGGCAGCAACAATCTGTCCGATCTGAACTACAATGCCGGCATCATGTTCGAGAAACCCGGCGTGATCGGGCCGGCGTCGAAATTCTTTGCCAGCGTGAAGACCGTACTCGAGCATCCCGACGCCTACGACCATTTCTCGGTCAAGGGCAGCACCGGCCTGTCCTATGAGCTCGACAAGAAGCAGACTGTCTCGGCGGAGGTTGCGCTCGACTATTCCAGGATCACGGATGCGTTCGGCAAGCACACCTACCTGATCGCCAGCGTTCCGCTGCAATATGTCTACGACAACAGGGATAGCAGGCTGAACCCGACCAGGGGCTTCCGGGTGCTGGCCTATGCCGAGCCGAGCTACGACATCATAAGCGGGGCCGCCTTCCTCAAGCTGAAGGGCGAGGGGTCGGCCTATCAGTCGCTGGATACGGCCTCGAAATTCGTGTTGGCCGAGCGCGTCGCCGTCGGCTCGATCGTCGGCACCGGGCTCGAGAACGTTCCGGCCGACCGGCGCTTCTATTCCGGCGGCGGCGGTTCGGTGCGCGGCTATGCCTATCAGGGCATCGGCCCGAAAGACTTCACCGGCCAGCCGATCGGCGGCCTGTCCTTCTTCGAGACCTCGGTCGAAATGCGCATCGCAGTCACCGACACGATCGGCATCGTGCCGTTTGTCGATGCCGGCACGGTGTCGACCAAGTCGGTGCCCAATTTCTCCGACGTCAAGGTCGGCGCCGGCGTCGGCCTGCGTTATGTGACGCCGTTCGGGCCGTTGCGCATCGATGCCGCCGTGCCGCTCAACCGCGATCCCAGTGATCCGCATTTCGGCATCTATGCCGGCATCGGGCAGGCGTTCTGACATGAAGACGTTCTGGCGCATTCTTCGCATTGTTTTTTACACGCTGCTGATCGTGGTCGCGGGCGCGATCGGCGCGCTCGTCGTCCTGACCAAGACCGAGCGCGGACGCGACAATCTCGCCGGCATCATTTCGCGGCTGGCATCGAGCGACGACCGCAAGGTCACGGTCAGCGGCATCGACGGCATCTGGTCGGGCGCGCTCAGTGTCGACCATGTCGTGCTGGAAGACCGCAACGGGGCCTGGCTGGTGGCGCGCAAGGTCGCCGTCGACTGGTCGCCGCTGGCGCTGCTGTCGAAAAGCTTCAGTGCCGACCGCATTGCGGCCGAGCGCATCGAATTGGCACGGCTGCCGGTGGCCGGCACGCAACAGCCGGCGCCGAGCGGCGGCACGACGACGCTGCCGGTTTCCATCGACATCAAGCAGATCGACCTGCCGGAAATCGCGCTTGGACAGCAGCTGGCCGGCAGCGGCATCGCCGAACTCGCCGCCAAGGGGATGCTAAAGGCCGACGCGGCGCCGCTGGCGGTCGAGACCACGCTCAACGTCACCCGCCATGACGGCAAGCAAGGCAATGTCGATGCGAACATCCACTTTGCGCCAGCCGACAACAGGCTCGACCTCGAGCTCAAGGCTTCGGAGCCGGCAGGCGGTATCATCGCCAACCTGCTCAAGCTGCCCGATACGCCGGCGGTCGATATAACCGTCTCAGGCACGGGGCCGCTCGCCAACTGGAACGGCATTGCCACGTTCACGGTCGACGGCGAGATCGTTACTCAGCTGACGGGCCGCCACCAGTCGACCGACAAGGGCAGCCACGTCGAGGCCAAGGGTGACGGCGATTTTGCCCGGTTCCTGCCGGAGAACTTGAAGCCGCTGTTTGCCGGCAAGACCAGTTTCGATGTCGCGGGCACCGCGACATCGGCCGGCGGCATCAGTGTCGACCGGGCCAGCATCGAAAGCGATGCCGTGCATGGCACAGCGACCGGCATCGCCGATCCGGCCGGCGCCAGTGACCTGTCTGTGGAAATTGCCGCCAAGGGCGCGCCTGTGCAGATTACCGTGGGAAGTGCTGCGCAACCAATCACGCTGGCGATCAGGAACGCGACCGCGCGTGCGTTCGGCGACGGCAAGGCGCCGATCGTCGACATCGGTGCTTCGCTGGCTTCTGTAGTGGCGGGCGGCACGCAACTGAACGACCTTGCGGCGCAGATCCATTCCGACGGCTTCGACATCCAGAATCGCTCCGGGCCGGTCGCCGTCAAGCTGACGGCGGGCGGGCTGAAGACCGACGTGGCGACGCTGGCGCCGCTGGTCACCGGCAAGGTCGACGTCGATCTCGCAGGATCGCTGAGCAAGGATGCCATCATCATCGACCAGGGCACGCTGCGTTCCGATGCGCTCAATGCCTCCCTGACGATGACGGTGGCGCTCGCGGACCTGTCGATGCAGCTCAAGATGAATGCCGATGCGGTTTCGACCGCCTTGCCGCCGCAGATCAGCTCGGTGCTCGGCGAGCGCGTGAAATTCTCGGCCGCCGCGACGCGCGATCCGCAAGGGGCTTTCGCCGCCAATTCGATCTCATTGACCTCCGGGACGCTCAGCGCCAGCGGCACCGCCAGCGCGCAGGGCGCCGACATCCAGGCCGACATCAAGGGCACGCTCGGCGACGTTTCGGTGCTGTCGCCGATGGTCGGCGTGCCGGTTGCCGGCGGCGTCGATTTCGCGCTATCGGCCAGCGGCGTCAGGACGGCCCCGGATTTCACCGTCTCCGCCAATAGCGACAGCCTGACGGCCTCGGGCCGCACAGTGAAGGCGATCAAGCTGACGGCAAGCGGCAAGGCCGACATAGCGAGCCCTTCCGCCGATGTTTCGCTTACCGGCGCCGTCAACGATCAGCCGCTCGCCGTCAAGGCGGCGCTGGTGACGAGCGAGGGCAAGCGGTCGATCAATGGGTTCCTCATCTCGCTGGGCGACAACAAGGTTTCGGGCGACCTGGCACTGGATGACAAGTTCATGCCCCTGGGCACGCTGACGCTCGCGGCACCCGCAATCGACCAGTTGGCGGCGCTCGCCGGGCAGGCCGTGACGGGTGATATCAACGGCACCATCAATTTCGCCAAGGACGGCGAGACGCCGTCGGTCACCATCGATGCCAGGAGCACCTCGATCGCGCGCGGCGAGATGACCGCCAAGGCGATCGCCGTCAACGCGCTGATCGCCAACTATCTCAAGGCGCCGGCGATCTCGGGCACCATCAAGGCTGACTCGGTCACGTCGGGCGCCACCGAGATCAGCGGCATCGGCGTCGACCTGAAGCGCGACGGCGACTGGACCAATTTCACCGGCGGCGCAACGATAGCGGGCATTCCGGCAACGGCGGCCGGCCGGGTCAAGATCGCCCAGGGTACCACCAGCGTCGAGATCGCCTCGGGCGAAGCGACGGTCCGCGGCATCAAGGCGGCAATTGCCCAACCCTCGACACTGACCATCGCCAATGGCACCACCAGCATCGAGAAGCTGGCGCTCGACATTGGCGGCGGTGCGGTGACGTTGTCGGGCAGCGCCGGCCAGACGCTCGATCTCGCCGCACAGTTCTCGGCGCTGCCGGTGGCGCTTGCCAATGATTTTGCGCCCGGCCTCGATGCCGTGGGTACGCTCGGCGGCACGGCGCAAGTGACGGGAACGCCAGCCGCCCCCGAAGTTCGATTCAACGCGCAGCTTGCCGGCGCCGAAACCAGCCAGACCCGCCAGGCCGGGCTTGGGCCGCTCGCGGTCGATGCGGCTGGCAGCTACACCCTGGCCGGCGGCGTCGCGCTCGACCATGCGACGCTGTCCGGCGACAAGATTTCCGGCACGGCCACCGGCACCATCAATCCGAACGGCGCCAGCGATTTTGCGCTGGATCTCACCTCATCCGGCCCCAGCCTGCCGCTGACCGTCGGCAGCGCCGAGAGCCCTGTGAAGATCGAGGTCAAGTCCTTGTCGGCAAAGGTGGCGGGGGAGAGCACGCGGGCTCGCCTGGATGTCTCCGCGATCTTGCCTTCGGTCGTCACCAGCCCGGCGAAGGTGGACGGACTTGTCCTGGCGCTGCATTCCGATGCGTTCGATCTCAAGAACCGCGCCGGAGCGGTTTCCGGCACGGTGTCGGTGGACAAGGTCGGCCTCGACAACGCAGCGATCGCGCCGCTGATCGCCGGCAAGGTCACGGCCGCTCTCAATGCCCGGCTGAGCGCCGATTCCGTCGCGATCGACAGCGGCTCGCTCAAAAGCGATGCGCTCAACAGCCAGGTTGCCGGGCAGGTATCGCTGCGCGACGGCGCCATCGACCTCAAGCTCAATGCGGATGCTCCGTCATCGGCCTTGCCGGCCGCGGCGCGCGGCATGCTTGGTGAACGGGCGCAGATCAGCGCCACGCTGAAGCGCGATCCCAACGGCAGCATCAATGTCGATGGGCTGAAGCTGGTCTCCGGCGCGCTGACCGCCGGCGGGCAAGCGAGCCTTGCCGACAACAAGCTGGCCGCCGACATCAAAGGCGCGCTGAGCGACATCTCGCTGCTGTCCAAGGGCGCCAAGGGCGCCATTGCCTTCGCGCTGAACGCTCAGGGGCCAGCCATCGCGCCCGACCTGTCGCTGACGGTCAACAGCGATCGGCTGCTGGTGGCGGAGCGCGAGATCACCGGGCTGAAGCTCATCGCCACCGGCAAGGCCGATGCCGCCAACCCGGCGGCGAATGTGCAGCTGACCGGCAATGTCGCGGGACAGGCCCTGCAAGGCAGCGCGGTGCTGGCGACGGCGGACGGCAAGAGCGCCATCAACGGCCTGCTCCTGTCGCTGGGCCAGAACAAGATCTCCGGCGATCTGGCGCTGGACGACAAGTTCGTGCCCGAAGGCACGATCTCGCTCGACCTGCCCGATATCGGCCCGCTCGCCGCGCTGGCGCTGGAAAAGGCCGAAGGCGACGTGCGTGGCACGATCGCCTTCACCAGGAATGGCGCCGCACCCCAGGTTGCCATCAAGGCGGCCACCGCCTCGATCACGCGCGGCGACCTGCAGGCGAAGGCCGTCTCCATCGACGCGCTGATCGCCAACTATCTCGCCGCGCCGGTCATCTCGGGCAAGATCCGCGCCGACAGCGTCATATCAGGCGGCACCGTGATCAGCGGCATCGATGTCGATCTGAAGCGCGATGGCGATTGGACGGGCTTTTCCGGCGGCGCCACGGTCAAGGGCATTCCAGCCAGTGCGGCGGGCCGCGTGAAGGTGGCCAATGGCACGACCACCATCGAGCTCGCCTCGGGCCAGGCGACCGTCCAGGGCATCAAGGCGGCGATCGCCCAGGCGTCGACCGTCAGCATCGCCAACGGCACGACGACGCTCGACCGGCTGGTGCTCAATCTCGGCGGCGGCACGGCGACGGTGACCGGCAAGGTTGGGCAGGCGTTCGACGTCAACGCGACGCTGGCGCGGGTGCCGATGTCGCTCGCCAACAGTTTCTCGCCGGGCCTCGACGCGGCTGGTTCGATTTCAGGCACGGTGAAGGTGACCGGCGCGCCGGCCAGTCCGGCCGTGGCCTTCAACATCGATGCCACGGGTGTGCAGACGTCGCAGACCCGCGGCGCCGGCGTCGGCGCGGTAAGCGTTTCCTCGTCCGGCACTTTTGCCGGCAACAAGCTGACCTTCAACGCCAATGTCAGCGACGGAGCCGGCCTTGGCCTCAAGGGCGGCGGTACGGTAACGACGGTGGGCACGCCGGCGCTCGTGCTCGACTTCAATGGCGCCGTGCCGTTCGGCCTCCTCAGCCAGAAGCTCGCCGCGCAGGGCCTGGCGCTTACGGGAACCGCCAATGTCAATGTCCAGGTGCGTGGCCCCGCGACGTCGCCCGTCATCGGCGGCAGCGTCAGCACCTCGGGTGCGCGGCTCGTCGATGCGCGCTCGGGCCTGGCCGTCAACGATCTCACGGCCGACGTCTCGATCGGCGGCGGCGTCGCCAGGATCAACCGGTTGACCGGAACGCTGTCGACGCGCGGCAGCCTGTCGGCCAGCGGCACGGTCGGCATCGACCCGGCGCAAGGCTTCCCGGCCGACCTTTCGATCAAGCTGACCGACGGCCGCTATACGGATGGGCGCGTTGTGACCGCCAATCTCGGCGGCGACCTCACGATCAAAGGGCCGCTGACATCGGCACCGGCGATTGCCGGTACCGTCAATCTCGCCAAGACCGTCATCACGGTTCCGGACAAATTGCCCGGCTCGCTCTCGGCGCTCGACGTCAAGCACAGGAACGCGCCAAGTGCCGTCAAGGCGCAGGACAAGGCGCTGCGCCCGGCGACGACCAGCGGCAAGAGCGGCGGCAGCGGTCTCGCGCTCGATGTCACCGTCAACGCGCCGAACCAGATTTTCATCCAGGGCAGGGGCGTCGATGCCGAGCTCGGCGGCTCGCTCCGCCTGACCGGCCCGGCCTCGTCGCCGCAGGCGGTCGGCACCTTCACCCTGCAGCGCGGCCGGCTGTCGATCCTGGGCAAGCGGCTGACCTTCACCGAGGGCACTGTCGGCTTCTCCGGTTCGCTGGTGCCCTATCTCAACCTGACCGCGACCACGACGACGACCGGCGCCACCGTCACCATCGTGGTGTCGGGCGAGGCGACCAACCCGAAATTCACCTTCTCCTCGGTGCCGGCGCTGCCCGAGGACGAGGTGCTGGCACAACTGATCTTCGGCCGGTCGATGTCGAACCTGTCGCCGCTGCAGATCGCGCAGCTTGCCGAAGCCGCCGCGCAACTGGCCGGCGTCGGCGGCTCGACCTCGCTGCTCGAGAACCTGCGCAGCGCCATCGGCGTCGACGATCTCGATGTGACCACGGACAGCCAGGGCGGGACGGCGGTCTCGGCCGGCAAATACCTGAACGACCGCACTTATGTGACCATCCAGAAGGGCGACAAGCCGGGTTCGGGCAAGGCGACCATCGACCTCAATGTCGGGCGTGGCGTCAAGTTGCGCGGCGAGGCGACGGACGCCGGCGAGGCCAAGGGCGGCATCTTCTACGAGAAGGAATATTGAGAGGCTGGCCCTCACCATGGCCACGACTGGCGCTGTCGTAACCAGCGCCAATGTCTCAATTTAATCGACTGAGGAGATTTAGGCGGAATCTGGGCGCACTAGCAATTTTGCGTCAAGACTGTCGCTATCGCGCGTACCGCTCCCTTTTCAAAGTTGCACATTCGCTAACATGTTCCCAATCCAAGCCATCTTTGACATCATGGCCCGGATGCGGAATGTTAAACGGCGGAAAGCCAACAATGGGAGTTAGTCATGACAATCTATAAAAGTAACGGCGACAGCGTTCCGGACCACATCCTGGCCATGGCCGAAGAAGCCAAGGCAGGAACAGTGGACCGCCGCGAATTCCTGGCGCTTGCCAGCGTCTTCGGCGCTTCGACGGCCATGGCTTACGGTCTGCTCGGCCTTGCCGCCCCAACGCCGGCCAGGGCCGAGGACGTGCAGGGCAAGAAGGGCGGCGTGATCAAGGTCGCCATGTCGGTCAAGGACCCCAAGGATCCGCGCACGGCGGACTGGTCGGAGATTTCCAATGCCGAGCGCCAGGCGCTCGAACCGCTGGTGAAATACACCAAGGAGTACACCTTCGCGCCGTATCTGCTGGCGAGCTGGGACATCAACGACGACGCCACCGAGTACACGCTGCATGTGCGGCCGGGCGTCGAATGGAACAATGGCGACAAGTTCACGGCCGACGACGTGATCTACAATTTCACCCGCTGGGCCGACAAGTCCGCCGAAGGCAACTCGATGCCGGGACGCCTCGGCAGCCTCGTCGATGATACGACCAAGAAGCTGCGCGAAGGCTCGGTGGTCAAGGTTGACGACATGACGGTCAAGCTCAAGCTGACCAAGCCGGATATCGCCATCATCCCGAACCTGTGCGACTATCCCGGCCTCATCGTCCACAAGACCTTCGACGAGAAGGGCGCGAACTTCAAGAACTGCCCGATCGGCACCGGTCCGTTCGAACTCGTCTCCTACGACGTCGGTCAGAAGGTCGTCTACAAGCGCCGCACGACCGGCAAGTGGTGGCAGGGCGAGGCCTTCCTCGACGGCGTCGAGTTCATCGACTACGGCACCGATCCGGCTGCGACGGTTTCGGCCTTCGAATCGGGCGAAGTGCAGACCAACCACGAGACGACCGCCGACTACGTCAAGATCATTGAAGGCGTCGGCGCGCCGGCCTCGGAAGTTGTGACCGCGGCCACCGTGGTGTCGCGTTTCAACGTCAACGCCAAGCCTTATGGCGACCAGAAGGTGCGTCAGGCGATGTGCCTGGCCGTCGACAATTCGGTGGTGCTGCAGCTTGGTTACGGCAACGCCGGAACGCCGGCCGAAAACCACCATGTCGCGCCGATCCATCCGGAATATGTCGAACTGCCGAAGATCAAGCGCGACATCGCCAAGGCCAAGCAGATGCTGACGGAAGCCGGCGTGATCGATTTCGAGCACGAGCTGATCAGCAATGACGAGGACTACCACAAGAACACCACGGACGCGATCGCGGCCCAGCTGCGCGAGGCCGGCATCAAGGTGAAGCGCACCGTGCTGCCGAGCTCGACCTTCTGGAACGACTGGACGAAGTATCCGTTCTCGGAGACCAACTGGAACATGCGTCCGCTGGGCATCCAGGTCATCGCCATCGCCTACCGCACGGGCGAGGCCTGGAACGAGACGGCCTACGCCAATCCGGAGTTCGACAAGAAGGTCAACGAGGCGCTCGGGATCGCCGATGCGGAGAAGCGCAAGGTGGTGATGAAGGACATCGAGCAGATCCTGCAGGATTCCGGCATCATCATCCAGCCCTACTGGCGCAAGCTCTACATCAACATCAAGCCCGAGGTGAAGAACCACTCGATGCACCCCACCTACGAGCACGACTTCGGCAAGGTCTGGCTCGATCAGGCGTGACCCACAGCTTGATGAATGCGAAGGGCGCATGGCCCTTCGCATCCGCGGGATCGCCGCCGTTGCATGAGATGCAGCGGCGGCGTGATGTCACAAGGTTTTCGTCACAGGGTTGACCATATGACCCCAACCCGGCCGGCAGGGGGGCACACATGTTCTCATTCATCATCAGACGCATCGGCACAATCCTGCTCACGATGCTGTGCCTGACGCTGGTCGTCTTCTTCCTCGTCAATCTCGAACCCAATCTGAAGAAGCTGGCGATCAGCCAGACCGAAATGCACACATCGGCCGATCAGCTCGAAAGCTGGCTGGTCAACCATGGCTACCGCCAGAACTTCTTCTCGCGCTATGGCCAGTGGCTCGGCGTCCTGCCCAAGCAACCGATCACCGATCCGGCGACCGGCAAGACGACGCAACGCTTCACCTTCTGCAACGACCCGACCGTGCCGACATTCTCCGGCGTGATCGAGGGCGATTTCGGCTGCTCGACCAAGTTCAAGACCACGGTCGCGGCCAAGCTGTTCCCGGCGCTCGGCGCCACCGGCATCCTGATGTTCTGGGTGCTGGTGGTGATGGTGCCGGTTTCGCTGCTGATCGGCATTCTCGCCGGCATGCGCGAGGGGTCACGGACCGACCGAGTGCTTTCTGTCGCCTCGATCGCCTCGACGGCGACGCCTGAATATGTCTCGGGCGTCATCTTCACCGTCGTCTTCGCCTCCTGGCTCGGCTGGCTGAACGGCTCGGCCGCCTCGGCGAGCCAGGGCATCACCTTCTACAATTTCACGCTGCCGGTGATCACGCTGGCGATCTACGGCATCGGCTACATCGCGCGCATGACGCGCGCCTCGATGGTCGAGGTGATGACGCAGCAATATATCCGCACAGCGCGGTTGAAGGGCCTTTCCTTCCGCGGCGTGGTGGTCAAGCACGCGCTGCGCAACGCGCTGATAGCGCCCTTCACCGTCATCATGCTGCAGTTTCCCTGGCTGCTCACCGGCGTCGTCATCGTCGAGGTCATGTTCCGCTACCAGGGCTTCGGCTACACGCTGGTCGAGGCCGCGGGCAACAACGACATCGATCTCTTGCTCGGCTGTTCGCTGGTCTCGGTGTTCATCGTCCTGATCACGCAGCTCATTTCCGATGTCGGCTACGCGTTCCTCAATCCGCGCATCCGCGTTCAGTAGGGAGAAGGCGCATGCAAGCTCAATATATCGGCGCCTCCACCATCATCCTTGAAGTGCTGTGGCGCTTCTGGCCGGTCTGGGTCGCGCTCGCCATCGTCATGGGGGCGAGCTTTCTCTACAAGAAGAAGCTGGCGCTCTATGGCCAGCTTTTCGACAGCGGCGTCGGCATAGCGGGTGTGTTCATCTGCCTGTTCTGGCTGTTCACGGCGATCTTCGCCTCGACCATCTCGCCGTTCGATCCGCTGGGCCAGATCCCGATCATGAAGGACACGCTGCCTGGCGCCATCGAGCCGCAATCGGGGCTCGTCTATCTCTTCGGCGGCGACAAGCTGGCGCGCGACGTGTTTTCGCGCATGGTCTACGGCAGCCAGATCGTGCTGATCATCGCACCGGCGGCAACCGGTTTCGCGCTGATGGTCGGCATCACGCTCGGCTTGCCGGCCGGCTATTACGGCGGCAAGATCGATTCCATCCTGTCTTTCCTGGCCAACCTCGTGCTGGCCTTCCCGGTGATCCTGCTGTTCTACCTGCTGGTGACGCCCGGGATCATGGACACGCCGATCCCCTATGCGCTGGCCGGCGTCTTCTTCCTGTTTCCGATCATCTTCTTCAGCGTCCTGTTCTGGACGCGCTTCAAGAACCGGCCGGACCGGATCTACATCCTGCTCGGCCTGACGCTGATCATAGGCGGCTGGATCTATCTCGGCCTTGTCTTCGACAGGGACCCGCTGCACATCGTGCATATCGACCCCAACCAGCTCAACATCTTCGTGGCGGTGGTGTTCGCCTCCAGCCCCGGCGTGTTCCGCATCGTGCGCGGCCTGGTGATGGACATCAAGACGCGCGACTATGTGGCGGCGGCGCAGACGCGTGGTGAATCACCCTGGTACATCATGCTGTGGGAGATCCTGCCCAATGCGCGCGGCCCGCTGATCGTCGATGCCTGCCTGCGCATCGGCTACACCACGATCCTGCTCGGGACGCTCGGCTATTTCGGCCTCGGCCTGGCGCCGGAGAGCCCTGACTGGGGCACGGCGATCAAGGATGCCAGCCGGCTCCTGCGCTCCTTCATCCATCCGGCGCTGCCGCCGACGATCGCGCTGATGTCGTTCGTGCTGGGGCTCAACCTGTTGGCCGACTCGCTGCGCGAGCAATCGATGAAAGACTGATTGACGGGCCCTGGCCCGCCTCTGGTATAATTTGGATTGGAGCGACCCATGAACGAGGCAGTTCGAAATCCCGACAAGCCGACCCCTGGGCCGACCCCCGGGCCGACCACTGCGCCGATCATCGAGATCGAGAACCTGTCGATCTCCTTCTTCACCCGCAAGGGCGAGATACCGGCCGTCATGGATTTTTCCTGCACGGTCATGCCCGGCGAAGCGATGGGCATCGTCGGCGAATCCGGCTGCGGCAAGTCGACCGTGTCGCTGGGCATCATGCGCGACCTCTCCAACATCGGAAAGATCGTCGGCGGCAAGATCAAGTTCCAGGGCAAGGATATGGGCGAGCTCTCCGAGGAGGAGCTGCGCGCCATCCGCGGCAACAAGATCGCCATGATCTACCAGGAGCCGATGGCCAGCCTCAATCCGGCGATGAAGATCGGCCAGCAGCTGATGGAAGTGCCGCTGATCCACGACAAGGTGTCGAAGGAAGAGGCCTATAAACGCGCGGTCGAAATGGTGCGCTCGGTCAAGCTGCCGGACCCCGAGCGCATGATGCGTTCCTATCCGCACCAGCTGTCAGGCGGCCAGCAGCAGCGTATCGTCATTGCCATGGCGCTGCTGTCGAAGCCGGCGCTGCTTCTGCTCGACGAGCCGACGACGGCGCTCGACGTGACGGTGGAGGCGGGCATCGTCGAACTGGTCAAGGGGCTGGGCGAAAAGTTCGGCACCTCGATGATCTTCGTCTCGCACAATCTGGGCCTGATCCTCGAGACTTGCGACAGGATCACGGTCATGTATTCGGGCGAGGCGGTCGAGACCGGCAAGATCAAGGACGTCTTCGATCGGATGCGCCATCCCTACACGCAAGGGCTGTTCCGCTCGATCCCGCTGCCCGGCGCCGACAAGAACTCACGGCCGCTGATCGCCATCCCCGGCCAGTTGCCGCTGCCGCATGAGCGGCCCAAGGGCTGCAATTTCGGCCCGCGCTGCCACCATTTCGTCGAGGGCGTCTGCAACGCCGCCGAAATCCCCATGGTCGAGGTCGCCGGCCACGAGGGCCATTTCTCGCGCTGCGTGCGTTTCAACGAGATCGACTGGGAGGCGCTGCCGCCCGGCGCCAAGAAGGTCAATGAGCGCGTCGTGCCCGGCGCGCCGGTGCTCAAGATCGAGGATCTGAGGAAGTACTACAAGGTCGGCGGCAGCGAGGTGTTCGGGTCGAGCGAAGGCCGTGTCGTCAAGGCCAACGAGACCATCTCCTTCATGGCGCGCGAATCCGAGACGGTCGCCATCGTCGGCGAATCCGGCTGCGGAAAGTCGACGCTGGCCAAGGTATTGCTCGGCCTGGAGACGGCAAGTGCCGGCACCGTGACGCTGGGCAACAAGGAGATCCAGTCGACCGGCATCGAGAAGCGCAGCGTCGACACCGTGTCCTCGATCCAGATGGTGTTCCAGAACCCGTTCGATACGCTCAATCCGAGCCATTCGGTCGGTTCGCAGATCATCCGCACGCTGGAGAAGTTCCACGTCGGCAAGACGGTCGCCGACCGGCGCAAGCGCATGCTGGAACTGCTCGACCTGGTGAAGCTGCCGCGCGCCTTCGAGACGCGCAAGCCGCGCCAGCTTTCCGGTGGCCAGAAGCAGCGCATCGGCGTGGCGCGCGCCTTTGCCGGCGACGCCAAGGTGGTGGTGGCCGACGAGCCGGTCTCCGCACTCGACGTGTCGGTGCAGGCGGCGGTGACCGAACTGCTGATGGATATCCAGCGCAAGAACAAGACGACGATGCTGTTCATCAGCCACGATCTGTCCGTCGTGCGCTATATCGCGGACCGCGTCGTCGTCATGTATCTCGGCTACATCGTCGAGCAAGGCACGACCGACCAGATCTTCGCGCCGCCCTATCATCCGTATACCGAGGCTCTGCTGTCGGCGATCCCGATCGCCGACACCAGCGTGGTCAAGAAGCACATCGTGCTTGAGGGCGACATCCCGTCGGCGATGAACCCGCCGTCTGGCTGCCCGTTCCAGACGCGCTGCGGCTACAAGAAGCTGGTGCCGGACAATCTGTGCGAGACCAAGGTGCCGCCGGTCAAGCATCTCGGTGACGGCCATATGAGCCTGTGCTGGCTGGCCGATGACGTGCTGGCGCAGATGGAGCCGGTGATCAAGTTCGACAAGGAACACGCCGCGCATGAGGGCGTGCCGGACGACGCGCAGGGGGCCGGGCCGGGTTTGGCCGGGACGGCGCCCAACCGGCCGCGTGGCAAAACGGGCAGCGCGGAAGCCGACCAGATCGGGGACGCTGTGGAGCAGGGCGAGGCCGGCATGCGAGCCCGTCGCCACGAAGTCCGCGACGAGGTTTCCGAAACCGGTGTTTCGAAGCCGAAAGACACGACGAGGCGGCACTAACCCGGGCAGCTATCAGGAGCCGCATTGCCGTAGCTGCGCTTCATAGTCTCGGGCCATCTTGTCGGTGGCCCGGGCGTAGCCCTGCACCCCGGCGTCGCCGCGGTTGCCGCGGCCATAGGCGGTCCAGCCGAGATAGTAGGCGAGGTAGAGATTGTAGGTGTCGTTGCGGGCGACGCCGTAGGTGTCTGATGTCTTGGAGTGATACCAGCCGACGAAGTCGACGGCATCGGCGAATTTGGTGCGCCGCGCCGCCCAGTTGCCGGTCTCGCGCTGATATTGCGACCATGTGCCGTCCAGCGCCTGCGAGAAGCCGGTGGCCGACGAGACGTGCTTCCATGGAATGAAGCCGAGCAGCTTGGTGCGCGGCGGCCGGGCATTGCTCTTGAAGCCGGATTCCTTGCGCACCGTCGCCATCAGCACGGGGACGGGGATGCCGTATTTCTGCTCTGTCCGTTCGGCCGCCGACTGCCAGTTGTCGAACCAGCCGTCATTCTGGTCGAAGACGGCACAGACATTGTTGATGTGGCTGGGCGCGGTCGCGCAGGCCGACAATGCCAGCAACACGCCAACCGCTACAATTTTACTAAAACTCGACCTACGCATTGGATGAGCAATAGGCCGAAATCATAAAGGGAATCTTGCTGGCTCCGTTAATGCTCCGCCGCCATCAGCGCTTGAGAAAATGCCATATCGGTATTCCGACGCGCTCTGTCGCTTTTTATAAAAGGCTGCTGCGCAGATGCCGCCTTGACTAAAATCGCGCCTGTAAGCGGCGCATTTCTGACAGCTTGCCCGGTCTGCCGAAGCTTTGATGCCAGGCATGAACGAACCAAGACGCAAGCGCGGCGCCGAGCGCACCAGCAACCGAGGCCCAGCGCCCATCCCGCAACTGCCGCAAAGGCGCGTGAGGAACCCCTATCCGCCGATGGCGCTGCTGTCGCCCGACCAGATCGAGGCGATCCATCAGGCGTCGATGCATATATTGGAGAATTTCGGTATCGAGGTGATGAGCCCGCGGGCGCTGTCGCTGTTCGAGAAAGCCGGTGCCGTGGTCGATCATGCGACGGCCAATGTCCGCATCGATCGCGGCATGGTTGACGAGGCGCTGAAGACCACACGGCCCACCTATACGCTGACACCCCGCAACCCGGCCAACACAATCCATCTCGGCGGCAACACCATCAATTTCACCCTCGTAGCCGGGCCGCCCAATGTGCACGACATGGAGCGAGGCCGCCGCGCCGGAAACTTGCGCGACTATGCCGACCTGACCCGGCTGGCGCAGCATTTCAACTGCGTCCACATGCTCGGCAACCAGGTCTGCGCGCCGGTCGAGCTGCCGGCCAATTCGCGCCACCTCGACACCTACTTCACCAATCTGACGCTGACCGACAAGAGTTTCCATGTCTCGGCTATCGGCCGGGGCAGGGCGCTGGACGGCATCGAGATGATGGCGATCGCGCGCGGCCTGACGCTCGACCAGCTGCGCGAGTATCCCGGCATCGCCACCATCATCTCGGTCAACTCGCCGCGCCGCTTCGACGAGATGATGGCCGAAGGGCTGATGACGATGGCCGAGTTCGGCCAGTCGGTGGCGGTGACGCCGTTCACCCTGATGGGAGCGATGAGCCCGGTGACGCTGGCGGGCGCCTTGGCGCAGCAGAATGCCGAGGCGCTGTTCGGCGTCGTGCTGACGCAGCTGGTGCGACCCGGTGCGCCGGTGATGTATGGTGCCTTTACCTCCAATGTCGACATGAAGTCCGGGGCGCCGGCCTTCGGCACGCCTGAAAACACCAAGGCCAACATCGCCTCAGGGCAATTGGCCCGGCGCTACGGGCTGCCGTACCGGACAACGCCGGGCTCGGCCTCCAACGCCGCCGATGCGCAAGGCGCCTATGAGACGCTGATGGCGCTGTGGGGCGCCGTGCTCGGCCATGGCAACCTCGTCTATCACGCCGCCGGCTGGCAGGAGGGTGGGCTGACAGCGTCCTTCGAGAAGTTCATCATCGATGTCGAGATGATCCAGCACATGATGGAGTTCCTGCGGCCGATCGAAGTCAACGAGGCCGAGCTTGCCGTCGAGGCGCTGGGCGCGGTGCCGACTGGCGGCCATTTCTTCGGCGAGCCGCACACGCTGGAGCGCTATGCCACTGCCTTCTACCAGCCTATGCTGTCCAACTGGCAGAATTTCGAGGCCTGGCAGGAGGCAGGTGGGCTCGACGCAACGGCGCGCGCGACGCGGCTGTGGAAGAAGGCGCTGGATGACTATGTCGAGCCGGCGATGGATATCGCCGTGCGCGAGGCGCTGGAGGCCTACGTGGTCAAGCGCAAGGAAGCGATCGGGCAGGGCGAGCCGTGATGCCTTCCGTCCTGAATCCACTCTCCCATCCAATCCATTGATATCAGAGAAAAATCCATGAAGTCGCATGCAAAGGTCGTGGTCATTGGCGGCGGTGTCGTCGGGTGCTCCGTGCTGTTCCATCTCGCCCGCCACGGCTGGACCGACGTGGTGCTGCTGGAACGCGACGAGCTGACCTCGGGTTCGACCTGGCACGCGGCCGGCGGCATGCACACGATCAATGGCGATCCCAACGTCGCCAAGCTGCAGAAATACACGATCAGCCTCTACAAGGAGATCGAGGAACTGTCGGGACAGGCGACCGGCGTGCACCTGACCGGCGGCGTGCTGCTGGCGGCGACTGAGGCACGGCTGGACTGGCTGCGCGGTGTCGTCGCCAAGGGGCGTTACCTCGGCATCGACCTGGAGGTGATCTCGCCTGCTGAGGCGGCCGAACTGATGCCGCTGATCGATCCCAAGCAATTCGTCGGCGCCGTCAGAAACAAGGAGGACGGCCATCTCGATCCCTCGGGTGTCACGCATGCCTATGCCAAGGCCGCGCGCAAACTCGGCGCCGAGGTCGAGCGCTTCACCAAGGTCGAGGACATCGTGCGGCGGCCCGACGGGATGTGGCGCGTCATCACCAACAAGGGAGAGGTGGTGGCCGAGCATGTCGTCAACGCCGGCGGCTTGTGGGCGCGCGAAGTCGGCCGCATGGTTGGCCTCGAACTGCCGGTGCTGGCCATGGAGCACATGTACCTGATCACCGAGGACATGCCGGAGGTCGCCGCCTGGAACGCCAAGACCGGCACCGAGATCATCCATGCGGTCGATTTCGACGGCGAGCTTTACCTGCGCCAGGAGCGCGGCGGCATGTTGATGGGCACCTACGAGAAGGCCAACAAGCCATGGTCCGAATACCAGACGCCATGGAATTTCGGCCATGAACTGCTCGAGCCCGACATCGACCGCATCGCGCCGTCTCTCGAGGTCGGATTCCGCCACTTCCCGGCTTTCCAGCACACCGGTATCAAGCAGATCATCAACGGGCCTTTCACCTTCGCGCCCGACGGCAACCCGCTTGTCGGGCCGGTGCGCGGCCTTCCAGGCTTCTGGGTCGCCTGCGGCGTCATGGCCGGCTTCAGCCAGGGCGGCGGCGTCGGCCTGGCGCTGTCCAACTGGATGATCGAGGGTGATCCCGGCGCCGATATCTGGGCGATGGATGTCGCACGCTACGGCGACTGGGCGACGATGGCCTACACCAATGCCAAGGTGCGCGAAAACTATTCCAGGCGTTTTTCGATCCGCTTCCCCAATGAGGAACTGCCGGCCGGGCGGCCGCTGAAGACGACTCCCGTCTATGACCTCTTGTCGGCCAGTGGTGCGCAGTGGGGTGTCGCCTACGGGCTGGAAGTGCCGCTCTGGTACGCGCCGGAGGGCATCAAGGACGAGTTCTCGTGGCGGCGTTCAAGCGATTTCACCCATGTTGCGAGGGAGGTCGCAACGGTGCGCGGCGGCGTCGGCCTGTCGGAGATTTCGAGCTTCGCCAAATACAAGGTGACGGGCGAGGGGGCTGCTGCCTGGCTCGACCGGATGCTCGCCTGCAAATTGCCGAAACCCGGTCGCATGACGCTGGCCCCGATGCTGAAGGAGGACGGCAGGCTGATCGGCGATTTCACACTGGCCAATCTGGGCGCGGATGGCTGGTTCCTCGCCGGCTCCGGCATTGCAGAGCAATATCATATGCGCTGGTTCGAGGCGCATCTGCCGGGGGATGATTCAGTCAATATCGAGGCAATGGGCACGAAACTTACCGGCCTTGCGATTGCCGGCCCGAAGGCGCGGGACGTGCTGGCCAAGGTCAGCCGCGCCGATGTCTCCAACGCGGCGTTTCCGTTCATGGCGGCAGCGGCGATGGATATCGGCATGGCGCCGTGCCTGGTCGGCCGCGTCAGCTACACCGGCGATCTCGGCTACGAGATCTGGGTGGCGCCCGAATACCAGCGCGCGGCTTATCATGCGCTGATAGCGGCGGGCGAGGAGTTCGGCATCGGCCTGTTCGGCTCGCGCGCGCTCAATGCGCTGCGGCTGGAGAAGAATTACGGCTCATGGGGACGCGAATACCGGCCGATCTATGGGCCGCTGGAAGCCGGGCTCGACCGTTTCGTCGCCTATGGCAAGGACGCCGATTTCATCGGCAAGGCGGCGGCGCTGGCCGAGCGCAAGCAAGGCGGCAAGCTGCGGCTGCGCAGCTTCATCGTGGATGCGGATGATGCCGATGTCATCGGCGACGAGCCGATCTGGTTCGGCGGGGCGGTGCGCGGCTGGGTGACATCAGGCGGCTACGCGCATCATTCGAGAAAATCGGTCGCCGTCGGCTACGTGCCGAAGGAGATCGCCGATGAGAGCGACGGGTTCGAGATCGAATTGCTGGGCAAGCGTCACGCGGCGCGCATCCAGGCGGCGCCGCTGTTCGACGCGAACTTCGAACGGATGCGGGGGTGAGGCTCACCCCCGGCATGGGGCATCAGGCGTTGCGGCGATTGTCCAGCGCGAAGGCACCGGCGCCGGCGAAGACCAGATAGAGGAAGATGAAGCAGAAGGAGATTGCCGCGTCGCCGCCATTGTTGGCCGGGAAGAAGTCGCGCGGATAGTGCGCCATGAAATAGGCGATCGCCATCTCGCCGGCCAGAAGAAACGCGACGGGCCGCGTGAACAGGCCCAGTGCCAGCAGGATGCCGCCGGCGAATTCGAGGATACCCGCGGTGAGCGACAGGCTGTTCAGGGCATGAGGTTGGGCGCTTAGCGGGAAGTTGAACAGTTTCTGGCTGCCATGCTCGATGAACTGCAGCGCGGTCATGATGCGCAGCACGCCGAGTGCCTGCGGCTGGTATCTGGCAAGGCCTTCAAAAAGTTTCATCCGAACTCCATTTCCACCCTCCCGGCCCGGCGATAGATTATCGCTCAGGGATGGACCATTCACTTCCCTTGGCATGTCATCAACAATCGGTGATTGGAAATGTTCCCCGGTGTGCCCTTTCATATTATTCTCGCTTGGGTTGCATTCATATCGCTATGGTTGTATTAGCATGAGCACTCTGAACAGGTGGATTTCCTTGCCATGAAAAAAGTCATCATCAGCCTATTCGCACTCGTCGCAGGCACCGGTTTCGCAATGGCGGAGGACGCCGGCTGCGAGGCCTTCAAATGGCCGGTGACGCGGGAACAGACGTTGTTTGCCGCGGCGCCGGCAACGCCGTCCGGAGCGACGCTGGCGGTCGGCGCGGCCGCTGATCTGGCGCTGGTGCCGGTCGACAAGGCCGGCTTCGCGGTGCCCCCTGAGCATGCTCCGGGAGAGGGCACGTTTGGCGCCGTCGCCAGCGTGGCCGTGCCGCCCGAAGGCGCCATTCAGATCAGCCTGTCCGGCGAGGCCTGGATCGATGTCATCCAGGACGGAAAGGCCGTGAAATCGGCTGGCTATAGCGGTGTGAAAACCTGCCCGGGTATCCGCAAAAGCGTGCGTTTCAAGCTTGCGGCCGGCCCGGCCACCATCCAGTTCAGTGGCGCGAAAAAGGCTGAGCTGAAGGTCGCGGTGCTGACGCCGGAATAAGTCGGCCGGTAGAGGCCTGCGGCCCTCCATCGATGGTGCGATGAAGGGCCGTCGCTTCGCGCCTGCGGCGTCTATTGTCGTCAGCGCACCGGCGCCATCAAGGCGAAATGCGCGCCTTGTGGGTCCTGGCATTGCACGATCCAGCTGCCGCCGGGCACCTCCATCGGCCCCATCAGGATCTTGCCGCCATTGTCGGTGACCCGTTTTGCGGCCGCGTCGATGCCGGTGACGTTGAAATAGAACTGCCAGACCGGGACGGGGATTTGCGCTGGCTTGTTCATGATGCCGCCGCCGGATTCGGGGCCGGCCGCGAAAGTCTGGTAGATGCCCATCGGGCCCATGTCGAAATCGCCGGCATCGGTCCAACCGAACTGGCTGGAATAGAACTCGAACGCGGCCTTCCAATCGCTGGTGTAGAGCTCGTGCCAGCCGATATGGCCGGGTGTGCTGGCCGGCACCGGCGGCTGCGCGGCAAGGTTCGGCTGCAGGAACATGAACATCGCGCCCTGCGGGTCGGCAACGACAGCGAAACGGCCGACGCCCGGAATATCATCCGGCGCGCGGTGGACGGCGCCGCCAGCCTTTTTGAGTGCCTGCGTCGAAGCGTCGACATCGCCGGTGTAGATGTAACCCACCCAGGCTGGCGGCATGCCCATCTTGGCGGCATCATCGGGCATCGTCATCAACCCGCCGACGCCGCGCTCGCCGACATTCATGACGATATAGCGCGGCATGCCGGGAGCCGTGTCGAAGGGCTGGGCCGTCTAGCCGACAACCTTGGTATAGAAGGCCTCGGCGGCGTCGAGGTCTGATGTCATCAGTTCGTACCAGAAGAAGGGCATCGGGGATTTGGGCATGGTCGGTCTCCTCACCGTTCAGCATCGATCGTTGTCCGATCCATCGCAGGACGATCCTGGCGACGGAAATCCGACATCCGCCCGGACGAATAATGCCGACGCATGACATGCGTTCCCGGGTTGCGCGCCCGACTTTTTTCAATTTCTCTGCGGCAAAAGAGGGGTTGTCGTTTCATGCGCCTGATGTCGCTCACGCCTGAGCTTGTCGCACTGTGCCATCGGCAAGAGGCCGATCCCGGCCCGGACCCAAGCTGGACGGAGCTTAATGACGAGGATTTCCGGACCCTTGCCATGCGGCTTGCCGCTGAAGCGGACGAGGGGCCGCTCTGGGTGTTCGCCTACGGGTCGCTGATCTGGAAGCCGGAATTCGAATCAGTGGAGCAAAGGCTCGCCACGGCCTTCGGCTGGCACCGCTCCTTCTGCCTCGACATGGTGCGCTGGCGCGGCAGTGCCGAGCAGCCGGGGCTGATGATGGCGCTGGAACGGGGCGGACGGTGCAACGGCGTGATCTACCGCTTGCAGGAGGGCGAAAAACCGGCCCAGATCGAAAGGCTGCTGCGGCGCGAGATCAGCGACCACGAGAGCATCAGCTCGGTCCGGTGGCTGCCCGTGCATACGGCGCAAGGGCCGTTGCGGGCGCTTGGCTTCTGGGTTGGCGTGAAGGGGCGGGGAACGTCATTGGGTCAGCCACTGGACAAGGTGGCAAGCATATTGGCCAGGGCCTGCGGCCATATCGGCTCCGGCGCTGAATATCTCTACAACACGGTCAGTCATCTCGAAGCGTTCGGCATCCACGACCGCAATCTGTGGCGGCTGCAGGAGCTGGTCGCGGACGAGGTCCGGGCACTCCATGGCCGGCCGGTCGACGAGGGCCATCCGGTCCGGCAAGAGCAGCCGTCCACAGTATAACATGAGTAAAAAAATCATGTTTTTATCAAGCCTTTTCAGCGACTTGCGCCGAAAATTGACCAATTGATAAAAAAATAAAACGTGCTAGCCTTCCCCAAAACAAAACATGGGGAACTGACAATGCCAGAAGGCCAGTTCAAGGAAGGTATTGCCGGCGGCCGGCTCGCGGCCGAGCAGTATGCGGATAATTTTTCCGACCTGCATCCGCCGCTCGATCACCACGAGGCGCTGGTCGAATCCGACCGCTGCTATTTCTGCTACGACGCGCCATGCATGAACGCGTGCCCGACCTCGATCGAC
Source organism: Mesorhizobium sp. 113-3-9 (assembly GCF_016756515.1). Lineage (NCBI taxonomy): Bacteria > Pseudomonadati > Pseudomonadota > Alphaproteobacteria > Hyphomicrobiales > Phyllobacteriaceae > Mesorhizobium > Mesorhizobium sp. 113-3-9. Next base: position 3,653,399 of record NZ_AP023246.1, read on the forward strand.
ATTCCGCTGTTCATCCGCCAGATCTCGACCGGCAATCCGATCGGCTCGGCCAAGACCATCTTCGACCAGAATATCCTGGGCGGCATGTGCGCCCGCGTCTGCCCGACCGAGACGCTGTGCGAAGAGGTCTGCGTGCGCGAGGTGGCGGAAGGCAAGCCGGTGCAGATCGGCCGCCTGCAGCGCTACGCCACCGATGTCGCGATGGCCGAGAACAAGCAGTTTTATCCGCGCGCCGAGGCGACGGGGAAGACCGTCGCCGTGGTCGGCGCCGGCCCGGCCGGCCTTGCCGCCGCGCACCGGCTTGCCCGCCATGGTCATGACGTCACCATCCTGGAGGCGCGCCCCAAGGCTGGCGGCCTCAATGAATACGGCATCGCCGCCTACAAGAGCGTCGACAATTTCGCCCAGGCCGAGGTCGACTATGTCACGGCGATCGGCGGCATCGACATCCAGAACGGCAAGGCGCTAGGCCGCGACTACCAGCTCTCCGACCTGATCCGCAATTACGACGCGGTGTTCCTCGGCATGGGGCTCGGCGGCGTCAACGCGTTGCGCGCCGATGGCGAGGATGCCGCCGGCGTCATCAATGCGGTGGAGTTCATCGCAGAGCTGCGCCAGGCCAGCGATCTCTCCGGCCTGCCGGTTGGCCGCCGCGTCGTCGTCATCGGCGGCGGCATGACGGCGATCGACGCGGCCGTGCAGTCGAAGCTGCTCGGCGCCGAGGAGGTGACGATCTGCTACCGGCGCGGCCAGGAGCACATGAACGCTTCCGAGTTCGAGCAGGATCTGGCCGCCGCCAACGGCGTCACCATCCGCCACTGGCTGCAGCCGAAGCGCGTCATCGCTGACGGCGGCAAGGTGTCGGGCATCGAACTCGAATACACGGCATTGAAGGGCGACAAGCTTGCCGGCACCGGCGAGACGCTGACGCTCGTCGCCGACCAGGTTTTCAAGGCGATCGGCCAGAGCTTTGTTCCGGCTGCCCTCAACGGCAGCGGAGCCTCGATCGACCTCGAAGCCGGCCGCATCAAGGTCGACGCGGAAGGGCGTACCTCGCTGGCGAAAGTCTGGGCTGGCGGCGACTGCATCTTTGGTGGCGACGATTTGACCGTCTCGGCCGTGGCGCAAGGGCGCGATGCGGCAGAATCAATCAACCGGGCGCTGACCTCGAACGGGAGGGCATGAGCATGGCAGACATCAGAAACAATTTCGTCGGCATCAAATCGCCAAATCCGTTCTGGCTGGCTTCGGCGCCGCCGACCGACAAGGCCTACAACGTCATCCGCGCCTTCAAGGCGGGGTGGGGCGGCGTGGTGTGGAAGACGCTGGGCGAGGAAGGCCCGCCGGTCGTCAACGTCAACGGCCCGCGCTATGGCGCGATCTGGGGCGCCGACCGTCGCCTGCTCGGCCTCAACAACATCGAGCTGATCACCGACCGCGACCTGCAGACCAATCTGCGCGAGATGAAGCAGGTCAAGATGGATTGGCCTGATCGTGCGCTGATCGCCTCGATCATGGTTCCCTGCGAGGAGGCGAGCTGGAAAGCCATCCTGCCGCTGGTCGAGGAGACCGGCGCCGACGGCATCGAGCTCAATTTCGGCTGCCCGCACGGCATGTCGGAGCGCGGCATGGGCGCCGCCGTCGGCCAGGTGCCGGAATATATCGAAATGGTGGTGCGCTGGTGCAAGCAATACACGCGCATGCCCGTCATCACCAAGCTGACGCCCAATATCACGGATATCCGCAAGCCCGCGCGGGCAGCACATGCCGGCGGCACCGACGCGGTGTCGCTGATCAACACCATCAATTCGATCACCGGTGTCGATCTCGACAGCTTCGCGCCTATGCCAACCATCGACGGCAAGGGCTCGCATGGCGGCTATTGCGGCCCGGCGGTGAAGCCCATCGCCATGAACATGGTGGCCGAAATCGCGCGCGATCCCGAGACCCGCGGCCTGCCGATCTCCGGCATTGGCGGCATCACCACTTGGCGCGACGCCGCCGAATTCCTGGCGCTCGGCGCCGGCAATGTGCAGGTGTGCACGGCGGCCATGACCTATGGCTTCAAGATCGTGCAGGAGATGATCGCCGGCCTCGAGAACTGGATGGACGAGAAGGGCCACCGCTCACTCGACGACGTCATCGGCCGCGCCACGCCCAACGTCACCGACTGGCAGTATCTCAACCTCAACTATGTCGCCAAGGCACATATCGACCAGGATGCCTGCATCAAATGCGGCCGCTGCCACATCGCCTGCGAGGACACCTCGCACCAGGCGATCACCAACATGGTCAACGGTGTCAGGCATTTCGAGGTGATCGAGGCCGAGTGCGTCGGCTGCAATCTGTGCGTCAATGTCTGCCCCGTCGACAATTGCATCACCATGGAGCCGCTGGCCGCCGGCGCCATGGATGAACGTACCGGCAAGCCGGTGTCGCCAATCTACGCCAACTGGACGACGCACCCGAACAACCCGATGGCCAAGGTGGCGGCGGAGTAGGGCTGTCTTTCGCAGGACTTGTGTTCCTCGCCCCGTGAAATGACTGGGCTATGCACACATCTTCTGTGACTTGCGCGACTGGTCAGCCCGAGGCTTGATTGCCACGTGGTTCCCCCAATCCGTCGCTGCTTCGCAGCGCCACCTTTCCCCCCTCCGGAGGGAAAGGAAGGGAGCTTGGCTGGACGAGCGTTGACGGAAAGAAGCCTGGCGCGCCTTTCCTCTCCCCCGTCGATCGGGGGAGAGGTGGCTCGGCGAAGCCGAGACGGAGTGGGGGTCGACCAGCGCAACACAAGACAATGCATGCGCCAAGCTGCCATGCACGCGCCAAAGACCAACCGCTCGGAAGTGTGTGCATGCCGTTGCATGAAACGGGGTGCGAGGAACCCAAGTTCTGTGAAGCCATCGCGAACGTGTGAATTTCAGCATTTCTCTATTGCGGATAAAAATTATCCACGATAAAAGATATCCATGAATCGGAGATCGGCATCATGAAGCTTGGCGAGGGCGTTGAGGCGGCTATCCACTGTGCGGCCACGCTGGCTAGCGTAGACGGAAACAGCACAATGCCGGGTGCTGCGCTTGCCGAGTCCTTTGGGCTGTCGCCGAGCTATCTGCTGAAACATCTCAACATGCTGTGCGCGGCGCGCATCCTGGAATCGGTATCGGGTCCGGCGGGCGGCTACCGGCTGGCGCGGCCGGCGGAGAGCATCACGCTGCTCGACATCGTGCTGGCCATCGAGGGGCGTGAACCGGCCTTTCGCTGCGGCGAGATCCGCCGCAACGGTCCAGTCAAGCTCGACGCCTCGGCCTATGTCAAACCCTGCGGCATCAATGCCGCGATGCTGAAAGCCGAGCGCGCCTATCGGGCAGCGCTCGCCGAGACGAAGCTGTCCGACATCGTGGCGGACTACGCGGCGGAAGGGGATCCCAGATCATTCGCCGCGAGCTGCGCCTTCGTCGCGCGTCATCAACGGCCGCAGAAATCCAGTTCCACCCCGCAAGATCCAAAGCAGATATGAAAGGACATCAAGATGAAACAGAGGATGCAATTCTTCGCCAAGGCGCCCGAGATCATGAAGGCGGTGTCGGCGCTCAACAAGGCGGTCGACGAATGCGGGCTGGAGGTGAGCCTGCTGCACCTGATCAAGCTCAGGGCCTCGCAGATCAATGGCTGCTCCTACTGTGTCGAGATGCACAGCCGCGAGGCGAGGCGCGACGGAGAAACCGAGCAACGGCTCTACCTCGTCGCGGCCTGGAAGGAATCGCCGCTGTTTTCCGAACGTGAGCGCGCCGCCTTCGCCTGGACCGAAGCGGTGACCCTGATCGCCGACAATGGCGTGTCGGACGAACTCTATGCCCGCACGCTTGAGCATTTCTCGGACGAGGAGCTGGTCAAGCTGTCGGTTGCGCTCGGCATGATCAACACCTGGAACCGGCTTTGCATCCCGTTCCACGCCATTCATCCGATGCCGGCTGCCAAGGCAGCCTGATTTTCTTGCGCCATGGGAGCGCCGCCGAGGCGGCGGCGCTCCAACAGTTTCAAAGGGGCGTCTGATGCCTGTCGATTTGCCTTCGACCCTGTTGTTTCTCGGCCGCCTGTTGCTCGGCGGCGCCTTCGTCTTCGCCGGCCTGCGCAACATCCAGAACGCGGATTTCCTCACAGGGCTGATGACCGCGCGCGGCGTGCCGCGGGCGCGGCTGGCCCTGTGGGCCGGCATTGTGCTCCAGATCATTGCCGGCGCCTTGGTGATGGCTGGTCTCTGGACCGCGATTGCCTGCGCGGTGCTGGTGGTGTTCCTGGTCGTCGCGACACCGATGTTCCACAATTTCTGGGACCATCAGGGCCCGGACCGCGCGGCACGCATCAACGGCGTCGTCGGCAATGTCGCGCTGGGCGGCGGCTTCCTGACGCTAATCGCACAGTCATTCTAAAGCCGAAGTCACGCGGCAAATCGCAAGCCGCCGTCGCAGGTCAGCACCTGGCCGGTCATGAAACCGTTGGAGACGAGGAAGGCTATCGCAGAGGCGACATCCTCGGCACGGCCAACCCGGCCCACGGGCGTCTTGTTGGCATATTCGGCAAAGACCGCCTGTCGCTGCTCGTCGGGCAAGAAGTCCCACCACGGCGTGTCGATCACACCGGGCGCCACGACGTTGACGCGCAGCGGCTTCAACTCGACCGCCAGGATCGGCGCCACGGTCAACAGCATGCCGTTGATGGCGCCGATGCCGGCGATGCCTGGCATGGCGACCTGAGCCGATACCGCCGATATGAAGGTGACAGATCCGCTCTTGCTGAGCGTCGGCAGGGCTGCCTGCAGGCACGACAGTTGCGGCCGCACCTTCTCCTCGACGCCACTGCCGATGTCGGCAAGGTCGAGGGTCTCGAAGGGGCCAAGGCCCTTGCCGCCGCTCGCGGCCAGAACAAGGTGGTCGAACGGGCCGAGGCGTTCGAAGAACTGACGCACTTCATCCGGCTTCGAAGCGTCGAACGCGGCCTTTTCCGCGGCGCCGCCAAGGCTCTTCCAGGCGCCGTTGAGCTTGTCCGGGTTGCGCCCGGTGATCGTTACCTTCATGCCCGGCCCAATCAGCATGCGGGCGGTCGCCAGGCCGATACCGGATGAGCCGCCGATGATGACTGTGTGTTCTGTCCTGTCGGTCATGAATGCTCCTCCTTCGCTGTTGCCAGCCCGGCAAGGTCGAGGCTCAGGCTGCGCAATTGTTGTCTTGCCCTGGCGTCGTAGGCCTGGGCGTCGGCGCGGGATTCGCGCTGGCCGTCGAAATAGAGACCGCTGCGTCCTTCGAGCGCGGACGACGTCGCGAGGTTGACGATCGCGTCGGCGCCGGTTTCGACCGAACTCCATGGCGTCACGCCCGCCTGCCGGACCATGGTGGTGTTCATGTAACTCGCCGGATGCAGCGCGTTGACGGTGACGCCGGTGCCTTTCAGCTCTTCCGCCAGATCGATGGTGAACAGGATCTGGGCCAGCTTGCTCTGGCAGTAGGCGCGCACGCCGCTATAGCCGTCGGCCAACATTACATCGCCGAAGTCGATTGCCTGCTGGCCGGCCGAAGCGACATTGACGATGCGCGCCGGCGCACTCGCCTTCAGCAGCGGCAGAAGGTCAAAGGTCAGCAGGAAGCCGGCGAGATAGTTGACCGCGAAACGCAATTCATAACCGTCGGCGCTGACTTGTCTCCTGGCGCCGGCAGTGCCGATGCCGGCATTGTTGATGAGGATGTGGAGCCGATCCGTTCGGGCGCGCACGGCCTCGGCGAGGCGGCGAATTTCGGCCAGCGATGCGAGGTCGGCGGCCAGGAAGTCGGCTCTGCCGCCGGCGGTCTCGATTTCGGCGACCACGGCCTTGCCGCGCGTGGCATCGCGGCCGTGCACCAGCACGCGTGCGCCGACGGCGCCCAGCCTTTGCGCAACGACGCGACCGACGCCATCGGTCGAGCCGGTGATGAGGATTGTCTTGTCTTTCAGGTCCATGTCCGGAGCCTCCATTTCGTCGCTCCGAGCCGAAGATGGGACATCCGGCAGGCCTCAAACAGTTCAAACTTTATCCTGGTATCAGTACTGCTATAATAAGCGTCATGGATGCTCCCTCTCATTCCGCTGAAGACAGCCGCCGGCGCGAACTCGGCGCTTTCCTGCGCTCGCGACGCGAGAGGCTGACGCCCTCGGCAACCGGTATCGCGACTGGCCTCAGGCGGCGCACGCCGGGCCTGCGCCGCGAAGAAGTGGCGATGATCGCCGGTGTCGGCACCACATGGTACACCTGGCTGGAGCAGGGCAGGGACGTACGCCCTTCGGTGGAGGTGCTGACGGCGCTCAGCGAGGCGCTGCGGCTGGACCCGGCTGAGAAGCGTCATCTGTTCACGCTTGCCGGCCGCCAGCAGCCAGAGCGGCGGCGCATCGTGCCGGCGAAGGTCGACGGGCCCTTGCTGCACATGCTGCAGAGCCTTGTCCTGCAGCCCGCCTATGTCGTCGGCCCGCGCTGGGACGTGCTGGCCTGGAATGACGCGGCTGTTGCCATCTTTGGCGATTACGGCCTGTTGGAGGGGGATGCCCGCAACATCATCCATGGCGTTTTCACCGATCCGCACCGGCGGCATCTGCTGGTCGACTGGGAGCAGGTGGCCCGCGCCACTCTCGCCGCGTTCCGTGCCGAAAGCGCGAAGTATGTCGGCGATCCGGATTTCGAGCGGCTGATCGCGCTGATGATGCGCTCAAGTCCGGAGTTCCGGGAATGGTGGCCGCAGCGCGACGTCGTGCACCGCCTGTCCGGCATGAAGCACCTGCGCCACCCCACGGCCGGTCCGATGGTGTTCGAGCATATGAGCCTGTCGATCGATGACGGCTCGGACATGAAGCTGATCGTCTACACGCCGCTCGCCGAGCAGAACTCGATCGCCAAGCTGCGCAATCTGCTCGACGACCTTCCGGCCGAGCGTCGCAGCGCCTGAACCATCGGGTCAGCCCTTCGGCTTCAGCCCCTCGAGAAACAACTGCTCCAGAAACCGCGCCGCGTCCTCGAAGCGGCCGTCGCCGCCGCGGTTCGGTCCCAGCACCGCGCGGACCTGGACGTCGAAATCGGCATAGTGCTGCGTCGTCGCCCAGATCGAGAAGATCAGGTGCCAGGGGTCGGTCTTGGCGATCTTGCCGGCACGCATCCAGCCCTTGATGACGGATGCCTTCTCGTCGACCAGCGTCTTCAACTCGCCGGCCAGCAGCGGCATGATGCGCGGCGCGCCTTGCAGGATCTCGTTGGCGAACAGCCGGCTCTCGCGCGGGAAATCGCGCGCCATTTCGAGCTTGCGCCTGATATAGCTCCTGAGCTCGGTCATGGGATCGCCGATGTCGTCGAGCTCACGCAACGGCGCCAGCCAGGTGTCGAGCAGGCGCTGCATCAAAGTCTCGTGAATGTCTTCCTTGCGGCGGAAGTAATAGAGCAGGTTCGGCTTCGACATGCCGGCGGCTTCGGCGATCTGGTCTATGGTCGAGCCGCGGAAGCCGTTGGTGGAGAACACCTCGAGCGCGGCCTCCAGGATGACTTCGCGCTTTTCCTGCTGGATGCGGGTGCGGCGGGGGGCTTCCGTGCCGGTGTTCACCGTTGCGGACCCTTGCATTGCCAAATCTCGCGTTCAAGGTCATCTGGACCAATTCTCTGGACCAGTTTTTCCCCAGGCTGTGGAACGCACTTCAGGAGCCGCATTTCCGCTAGTAATCCCTTGACCGCCGACAGGGCGGTGCTAACGTTTGTCCAATCGGTCAAAAATTTGCGTAGCATGAAAATGGCGCAAAGACCAAGCGTTGGACGCACCGAAACAGGTTACAAGGGGAAGTCTTGGTCATGTCCAACCGGCTGAAAGTCACGCCGAACGATCTCAGTGCATTCTGGATGCCGTTCACGGCAAACCGGCAGTTCAAGCAGGCGCCACGCATGTTCGTGTCCGCCAAGGACATGCATTACACGACCAGCGACGGCCGCAAGGTACTGGACGGCACCGCCGGCCTGTGGTGCGTCAATGCCGGCCACTGCCGGCCGAAGATTACCGAGGCGATCCAGCACCAGGCCGCCGAACTCGACTACGCGCCTGCCTTCCAGATGGGCCATCCGATCGTGTTCGAACTGGCCAACCGCCTGGTCGACATCGCGCCCAAGGGCATGGACCACGTTTTCTTCACCAATTCCGGTTCGGAATCGGTCGAGACCGCGCTGAAGATGGCGATCGCCTATCACCGGGTGAAGGGCGAGGGCTCGCGCACCCGCCTGATCGGCCGCGAGCGCGGCTATCACGGTGTCAATTTCGGCGGCATCTCGGTCGGCGGCATCGTCACCAACCGCAAGATGTTCGGCACGCTGCTCGGCGGCGTCGACCATATGCCGCACACGCATCTGCCGGAAAAGAACGCCTTCTCCAAGGGCGTGCCGGAACATGGCGCGGAGCTCGCCAACGAGCTGGAACGCATCGTCGCGCTGCATGACGCCTCGACCATCGCCGCTGTCATCGTCGAGCCGGTCGCCGGCTCCACCGGCGTCATCCTGCCGCCCAAAGGCTATCTGCAGAAGCTGCGCGAAATCTGCACCAAACATGGCATCCTGTTGATCTTCGACGAGGTCATTACCGGTTTCGGCCGTCTTGGGGCGCCGTTCGCGGCCGACTATTTCGGCGTGGTTCCCGATATCATGACCACCGCCAAGGGCGTCTCCAACGGCGTCATCCCGATGGGTGCGGTGTTCGTGAAGAAGGAAATCCATGACGCCTTCATGACCGGCCCCGAGCACATGATCGAGTTCTTCCACGGCTACACCTATTCGGGCAATCCGATCGCGTGTGCGGCCGCACTCGGCACGCTCGACACCTACAAGGAAGAAGGCCTGCTTACCCGCGGCGAGGAACTGGCGCCTTATTGGGAAGACGCGCTGCACTCGCTGAAGGGCGAGCCGCATGTCATCGACATCAGGAACATCGGCCTGATCGGCGCGATCGAACTGGCGCCCATTGCCGGCAGCCCGACCAAGCGCGCCTTCTCGGCCTTCGTCAAGGCGTTCGAGCGCGGCGCGCTGATCCGCACCACTGGCGACATCATCGCGCTGTCGCCGCCGCTGATCATCACCAAGGGCCAGATCAACGAACTGATCGACCATGTGCGTGAAGTGCTGCGGTCGATAGACTAGACTTGCTTTTATCTGGGCGGGTGGCGATGGGAACCGCCACCCGCCCAGAGCATGAAATGGAAGGATTTTGAATGGCCGCACCCGGCGAGAATCTGCGAATCAATTCAGACCGTTTGTGGGATTCGCTGATGGAGATGGCGAAGATCGGCCCCGGCATTGCCGGCGGCAACAATCGCCAGACCGTGACCGACGAAGACGGCGAAGGCCGGCATCTGTTCAAGCGCTGGTGCGAGGCCGCCGGGCTCGAAATGGGCCTCGACGAGATGGGCACCATGTTTGCCCGCCGCGAGGGCACCGATCCCAGCCTGCCGCCGGTCTATGTCGGCAGCCATCTCGACACGCAGCCGACAGGCGGCAAATATGACGGCGTGCTCGGCGTCCTCGGCGGCCTAGAGATCGTGCGCTCGCTCAACGATCTCGGCATCAAGACAAAACATCCGATCGTCGTCACCAACTGGACCAACGAGGAAGGCTCGCGTTTCGCACCGGCGATGATGGCGTCGGGCGTGTTCGCCGGTGTGCTCGATCAGGCCGATGTCTACGAGCACACGGACAAGAACGGCAAGAAGTTCGGCGAGGAGCTCGAGCGCATCGGCTGGAAGGGCACCGAGAAGGTCGGTGATCGCAAGATCCACGCCTTCTTCGAACTGCATATCGAGCAGGGCCCGATCCTCGAGGACGAAGACATCGACATCGGTGTCGTCACCCACGGCCAGGGACTGAAATGGCTGCAGGTGACGCTGACCGGTAAGGAGGCGCATACCGGCTCGACGCCGATGCCCAAGCGCCGCAATGCCGGTCTCGGCATGGCCCGCGTCATCGAACTGGTGCACGAAATCGCCATGGACTACCAGCCCGACGCTGTCGGCGCGGTCGGCCACATGGAGGTCTATCCCAATTCGCGCAACATCATCGCCGGCCGCACCGTCTTCACCATCGACATACGCTCGCCCGAGAAGGAAGTGCTGGATGCGATGGACGGCCGCATCCGCGAAGGCATCGACACGATCTGCGAGGCGCTGGATATCCAGTACAAGGTCGAGCAGGTCGGCCACTTCGATCCGGTCACTTTCGATGCCGGCTGCGTGAAGGCCATCCGCGATGCCGCCGAACGGCTTGGCTACACCCACCGCAACATCGTCTCGGGTGCCGGCCACGATGCCTGCTGGATCAACCGCGTCGCGCCGACCGCCATGGTGATGTGCCCCTGCGTCGATGGGCTTAGCCACAACGAGGCCGAGGAGATCACCAAGGAATGGGCTTCTGCCGGCGCCGACGTGCTGTTCCACGCGGTGGTGGAGACGGCTGTCATCGTGGAGTGAGCTTTAGACATCCAGATTCCAAACGCCGCTCATAAAGAAGCGCGAAAAGAACAAGGGAACAAGAAAATGACCAAAGTCATCAAGAACGGCACCGTCGTCACCGCTGACCGCAGCTGGAAGGCCGACGTGCTGTTTAGCCACGGCAAGATCGTCGCCATCGGTTCCGACCTGCATGGCGACCATGAGTACGACGCCACCGGCTGCTATGTGATGCCGGGTGGCATCGACCCGCATACCCATCTCGAAATGCCGTTCATGGGCACCTATTCGGCCGACGATTTTGAGTCCGGCACGCGTGCGGCCCTTGCCGGCGGCACCACGATGGTCGTCGATTTCTGTCTGCCGGCGCCGCAGCAATCGCTGCTCGAAGCCCTGCAGATGTGGGACAACAAGACCTCCAAGGCGTCGTGCGACTACTCCTTCCACATGGCGATCACCTGGTGGGGCAAGCAGGTGTTCGACGAGATGGCGACCGTCGTCGACAAGGGCATCACCTCGTTCAAGCACTTCATGGCCTACAAGGGCGCGCTGATGGTGGATGACGACGAGATGTATGCGTCGTTCCAGCGCTGCGCCGACCTTGGCGCGCTGCCGCTGGTGCATGCCGAAAATGGCGACGTGGTTGCAGCCCTGTCGCAGAAGCTGCTGGCCGCCGGCAACAATGGACCCGAGGGCCATGCCTATTCGCGCCCGCCGGAAGTGGAAGGCGAGGCGACCAACCGCGCCATCATGATCGCCGACATGGCCGGTGTGCCGCTCTATGTCGTGCATGTCTCCTGCGAGCAGAGCCATGAGGCCATCCGCCGGGCGCGCCAGAAGGGTATGCGCGTGTTCGGCGAGCCGCTGATCCAGCACCTGACGCTGGACGAGAGCGAGTATTTCGACAAGGACTGGGACCATGCGGCGCGGCGCGTGATGAGCCCGCCCTTCCGCAACAGATTGCACCAGGACTCGCTGTGGGCCGGCCTGCAGGCCGGGTCGCTGCAGGTGGTGGCGACCGACCATTGCGCCTTCACCACCAAGCAGAAGCGCTTCGGCGTCGGCGATTTCACCAAGATACCGAACGGCACTGGTGGCCTCGAGGACCGTTTGCCGGTGCTGTGGACCAGGGGCGTCAACACCGGGCGGCTGACGATGAACGAGTTCGTCGCGGTGACCTCGACCAACATCGCCAAGATCCTCAACATGTATCCGAAAAAGGGCGCCATCGTCGAAGGTGCCGACGCCGACATCATTGTCTGGGATCCGAAGCGCAAGAAGACCATCGCAGCCAAGAAGCAGCAGTCTGTCATCGACTATAACGTCTTCGAAGGCGTCGAGGTGACCGGCCTGCCACGCTTCGTCTTCTCGCGCGGCGAACTGTCGATCGAGGAGGCAGAGGTGAAGGCCAAGCCCGGCCATGGCCAGTTCGTCGGGCGTGAGCCGAACGCCGCGGTCAACCGCGCGCTGTCGACGTGGAAGGAAATCACCGCGCCGCGCAAGGTGGAACGGTCAGGCATCCCGGCGACGGGGGTCTAGGCTTGGCGCGTTCGGCCGCGCTCATATTGTTGGTCTTAGCAGCAGTTGCCGCTGGCCCGGCAAGTGCAGCCGGCGTGCTGGCCGGCTCCTGGGGCAATGATGTCGGCTGCGCCGGCGTGAAGGCCGGTTATCAGGACAGCGATGCCTATATCCTGCTGACCGCCGAGGGCATCGAGACCTATGGCAGCGGTTGCCGGTTCGAGCAGCAATTGACGACGGCGCCGGGCAAGCAATCGCTTGGTGCGACCTGTTCCGCCGAGGGCGAGGCGGGGACGACGATCGAAACAATCCTGGTCACCAACAAGGGACAGGACGGCTTCTTCGTCACCATTCCCGGCCTTGAGGAAATGGGACCGCTGCAATCATGTTCGTGATGTTTTGAGCATTGGAATCTGGGGGGATGGGCATGCGCGGTTTTGGTCTGTGTGTTGCGATGGTGATCGTTTTGGCTGCCGGTCAGGCTTTCGCGGCAGGCATCGATCTGTCGAAACCCTATGGCGACAAATATGGCTGCATCAACCGCAACGGCCAGGAAGTCGCCGCCGATCAGATGCTGCTTCTGACCGACAAGGAATTGATCACCGCCGCCAGCGCCTGCACGTTCACGAAGACGGAGGCGCAGGCTGATGGATCGCTGGTGGTGACAGCGACATGCGAGGCGGAAGGCGAAGACGGACAGGCACCGACGACGTTCACCATCAAGCGCAGTGCCAAGAACGCCAAGAAGCTGACGATCGCTGACGAAGATGGCAATGTGATGGGGGAAGTCGCGCGGTGCAAATGAAGGCGATCCCGTCGACCTCAGGCGACCAGCGCATCCAGTTCCGGCAGCAGGACGACGCTTTCCTGCTCGTTGGGATCGGTGCGGGCAATGACGGCCGAAGACGGGGCGTTGCTCAGATTGGCCGGCAAATGCGGCACGCCGGCAGGAATGTAGAAGAGGTCACCGGCCTTGACGACGATGTGATGCTCGAGCCGGTCGCCATACCAGGTGTGGACCTCGCCGGAGAGCACATAGATCGCCGTCTCATGGTTCTCGTGCAGATGCGCCTTGGCGCGGGCGCCGGGCGGCATGGTGAGCACGTGCATGCAGATGCCGGAGGAGCCGACCGATTGCGTGGCAATGCCGGCGAAATAGGTCAAACCCTGCTTGCCTTCATAAGTGCTTTCAGGGCGGATAAGATGACAAGTGGGTTTGGGCGACATCGGGGAACTCCGGGCGTCGATTTGAGTGGGACAAGACCAATGGGACTGGGCGAGTGGAAAACAACATCGCTATAAAAGCAATCGGAATCCGGACGGCGCCGCAGGGGCGGGAACAGGCAGGCGGCAGCCGATGACCGGAATTTCGCCAGCCGTCGTCGCGGCAAGCAAACTTGGCCTCACCTTCCAGACCAATGACGGACCGGTCCAGGCGCTGTCCAATGTCGACCTGACCATCGGCAAGGGAGAATTTGTCTCCTTCATCGGGCCGTCGGGTTGCGGCAAGACCACGCTGCTGCGCGTCATCGCCGACCTGGAGAAACCGACATCGGGGACGATTTCGGTCAACGGCATGACCGCGGAGCAGGCCCGCGGGAAGCGCGCCTATGGCTATGTCTTCCAGGCCGCCGCGCTGTTTCCGTGGCGCACGATCGAACGCAATGTCGCGCTGCCGCTGGAGATCATGGGCCTCTCCAGGGCGGAGCAGGCGGAGCGCATCAAGCGCACGCTCGACCTCGTCAACCTCTCGGGCTTCGAGAAGAAATACCCCTGGCAGCTTTCCGGCGGCATGCAGCAGCGCGCCTCGATCGCCCGTGCGCTCGCCTTCGACGCCGACCTCTTGTTGATGGACGAGCCATTCGGCGCGCTGGACGAGATCGTGCGCGACCACCTCAATGAGCAATTGCTGCAACTGTGGGCGCGCACCAACAAGACCATCTGCTTCGTCACCCACTCCATTCCGGAAGCCGTCTACCTCTCGACGCGCATCGTGGTCATGTCACCGCGCCCGGGGCGTGTCAGCGACATCATCGAATCGACACTGCCGAAGGAGCGGCCGCTCGACATCCGCGAAACGCCGGAGTTTCTGGCGATCGCCGCGCGCGTGCGCGATGGTCTGCGGGCAGGGCACAGCTATGATGATTGAGCGGGCTCAGGACGAGGTTCCTCCTCTCCCCACCGGGGAGAGGGTGGCCGGAGCGAAGCGGAGGTCGGGTGAGGGGGCGGCTATCCGTGTCTTCGTCATCCTAGGGCGGAGCAAGGAGCGAAGCGACGCGGCGCAGACCCTAGGATCCATGCCGTTACCTCTATGCTCCGCAACGGTCCTGAGCGTGGCTCCCTGCACCTCGCACCGTTTGGCGGGCATTCTCAGCCGCTTGCGCCCTTCGACCAACGTCACGGAATGGATCCTAGGGTCTGCGCAGGCCGCTTCGCGCCTGCTCCGCCCTAGGATGACGAAGGCGTGGTGGGCCGCTCGCGTTGCGCGGAGCGGTCGCCTCACCAGCGAGGCTCGCTAGATGGACTCCTTCCGCGACAAGCTCGTCCCTGTCACCTCGATCCTGGCCGGCGTGGTCGTGCTCTGGTACGTCATGGCCGTCGTCCTCAACGCGCCATTCCAGCGCGATCTCGACACTCGTGCCAACGAAACCCCCGGCGCGGTCGAATTCATCGGCAAGACGCTGTCGCAGCCGAAGCCGACCCTACCGGCGCCGCATCAGGTGGCGGTCAACTTCTTCGAAAACACGTTCCTGCGGCCCATCAATTCGAACCGCAGCCTCGTCTACAACGCCTGGGTGACATTGTCCTCGACGCTGCTCGGCTTTGCCTTCGGCACCGCGCTCGGCATCATCATCGCGGTCGGCATCGTGCATGTGGCGACGCTCGACCGCAGCCTGATGCCGTGGATCATCGCTTCGCAGACCATTCCGATCCTGGCGGTGGCGCCGATGATCATCGTCGTGCTGGCGGCGATCGGCATCACCGGCCTGATCCCGAAAGCGATGATCTCGACTTATCTGTCGTTCTTCCCGGTGACCGTCGGCATGGTGAAGGGGCTGCGCTCGCCCGAGATCATGCATCTCGACCTGATGCACACCTACAATGCCAGCCGTGCGCAGACCTTCTGGAAATTGCGTGTCCCAGCCTCGGTGCCGTTCCTGTTCACCTCGATGAAGGTGGCGGTGGCGGCGAGCCTGGTCGGCGCCATCGTCGGCGAACTGCCTACCGGTGCGGTCGCCGGCATTGGCGCCAAGCTGCTCGCCGGCGCCTATTACAGCCAGTCCATCGACATCTGGTCGGCGCTGGTCGCGGGTTCCATCGTGGCGGCACTTCTGGTCATGGTGGTCGGCATTGCCGGCCGCCTCGTCGACCGCGCCATGGGCGGGAGGCCGGCATGAACTGGCTGAAACCCTCCTGGCAAGCGGTGTTGGCGATCGTGCTCTGCCTGACAGCGATCGCCCTCGGCGCGATGTCGAAGCCGGAAGCGGCAGCGCTTGCGGACCCGACCACAAGCATCAACTACCCCTATCTCGGAACCAAGGGTTTGATGCTCGGCCTGGCGATCGTGGCGGCACTGATCTCGATGATCAGGATCCCTCCGCTTGCAGAGGCGGTCGTGCTGTTCATCGGCGCCCATCTCGTCGCCTGGCTGCTGATCTCGGGCATCGCGGGCTTCGAAGGCACGGCGCTGGCACCGTATTTCCTGCTGCTCACGGCCGCCTGGCTGCTTGGCTGGCGCTGCGTGGCGGTGCTGTCCAGCCTTCGTCCGATGAGGGGCTTGGCCCGCAACGCGCTGCGCCTGATCATCCCGGCTATATTCGGCGCCTGGATCCTGATCATCTGGGAAGCGGTGACGCGCGGCGCCGGCATTCCCTTCATCCTGTTGCCGCCGCCCAGCGCCATTGGCGTGCGTATCGCCAACTCCCTGCCGGTGCTCGGCGCCGATGTCCGGCAGACCATCTTCAAGGCGGTGCTCTTCGGCTATGTCGTCGGCAGCGGCGCCGGTTTCATCACCGCGATCCTCGCCGACCGCGTGCCGTTCCTGCGGCGTGGGCTCTTGCCGATCGGCAACATGGTCTCGGCGCTGCCGATCATCGGCGTGGCGCCGATCATGGTCATGTGGTTCGGCTTCGACTGGCAGTCCAAGGCGGCTGTCGTCATCATCATGACCTTCTTCCCGATGCTGGTGAACACGGTCGCCGGTCTGGCCGCCTCAGGCCATATGGAGCGCGACCTGATGCGTACCTATGCGTCGGGTTACTGGCCGACGCTGGTCAAGCTCAGGCTGCCGGCGGCGGCCCCCTTCATCTTCAACGCGCTGAAGATCAACTCGACGCTGGCGCTGATCGGCGCCATCGTCGCCGAGTTCTTCGGCACGCCCGTGGTCGGCATGGGCTTCCGCATCTCGACCGAGGTCGGGCGGATGAACATCGACATGGTCTGGGCCGAAATCGCAGTTGCAGCACTTGCGGGTTCGGTCTTTTATGGCGTGGTCGCTCTTGTCGAAAGAGCCGTCACGTTTTGGCATCCCTCTGTCCGTGGTGGATAGGGGCGGTGGGTTATAAGAGCACTAACTTCAGAGGGTAAAAGAATGAAAAAACTGATTATTCCCGTTCTGGCCGGCGCGATGTCGCTGGCCGCGTTCCAGGCAATGGCCGCCGACAAGGTGACGTTGCAGTTGAAATGGGTCACGCAGGCCCAGTTTGCCGGCTACTATGTCGCCAAGGCCAAAGGTTTCTATGAGGCCGAGGGTCTCGACGTCGACATCAAGCCGGGCGGCCCGGACATTGCGCCCGAGCAGGTGATCGCCGGCGGCGGCGCCGACGTCATCGTCGACTGGATGGGTGGTGCGCTGGCCGCGCGCGAAAAGGGCGTGCCGCTGGTCAACATAGCCCAGCCGTTCAAGAAGGCCGGCATGGAGCTGGTCTGCCCGAAGGACGGCCCGATCAAGACCGAAGCGGACTTCAAGGGCCACACGCTCGGTGTCTGGTTCTTCGGCAACGAGTATCCGTTCTACGCCTGGATGAACAAGCTCGGCCTCAAGACCGAAGGCGGCCCGGACGGCGTCACCGTCTTGAAGCAGAGCTTCGACGTGCAGCCGCTGATCCAGAAGCAGGCGGATTGCATCTCGGTCATGACCTATAACGAATACTGGCAGCTGATCGACGCCGGCTATAAGCCGGAACAGCTCACCGTGTTCAACTACTCGGCCATGGGCAACGACCTGCTCGAGGACGGGCTCTATGCCTCGGAAGACAAGCTCAAGGACCCGGCCTTCGAGGACAAGATGGTGCGTTTCGTGCGCGCCTCGATGAAGGGCTGGAAATACGCCGTCGACAACAATGACGAAGCCGCCGGCATCGTCATGGACGGCGGCGGCCAGGACGAGAACCACCAGAAGCGGATGATGAGCGAAGTCGCCAAGCTGATCGACAATGCCGACGGCAAGCTCGATCCGGCTACCTACGAGCGCACCGCCAAGGCGCTGCTCGACCAGAAGATCATCACCAAGGAGCCGACCGGCGCCTACACCACCGCCATCACCGACAAGGCGATCAAGTAAACCTTGCAGAGCGTGATCCCGCAAAGGTCATGCTCACAGCGTAAAATGGAACGGCGCCCTCAGAGGCGCCGTTCCTTTATGGTGTTCATGACGAAGCTGGTCTCGATCGAGGCGACGCATTTCAGCCGCGCGATCTTCTCCTTGATGAAGCGTTCATACTGTTCGAGGCTTCCCGTCACCACCTTCAGCACATAGTCGCGCGAACCGGTGACGAGATGGCATTCCAGCACCTCTTCCCAGCCGCGGATCGCGTCCTCGAACATGACGATCTCGTCCTCGTTCTGCCGGCTGAGCCGGATGGTGGCGATGGCGACCATGCTCCAGCCGAAGGCGGCGGGGTCGACCAGCGTGGTATAGCCCCTGATGACGCCGTTCTCCTCCAGCCGCCGCACGCGCCTGAGGCAAGGCGACGGCGACAGGCCGATGCGCTCGGCAAGCTCGTTGTTGGTGATGCGGGCATCCGCCCGCAATTCCCTGAGAATCCTGAGGTCGAAGTCGTCGGCTATCTTCTGCTGCACTTTCGCTCTCTCGCGGCAATTTATTGCCGACATGCAGCCATGCGAGCCCAAGAATAGCAAGGACTGGCTGATCGGGATCGCATAAGTTGCGGCGGAATACCCCTCGAAAAGCAGGAAAAGCCATGACCGCGCCGCGTCCGTCGAAAACCCATATCGGCAACCACAAGCTCCATCCGGAGACGCTGATGCTGAGCTACGGCTTCGATCCGCAGCTTTCGGAGGGCGCGGTCAAGCCGCCGGTGTTCCTGACCTCGACCTTCGTGTTCAAATCGGCGGAAGAGGGACGCGACTTCTTCGACTACACGTCCGGCCGCAAGGAGCCGCCGAGCGGCACGGCGTCGGGTCTGGTCTATTCGCGCTTCAACCATCCCAACAGCGAGATCGTCGAGGACCGGCTGGCGGTCTATGAGGGGACGGATGCCTGCATCCTGTTTTCATCCGGCATGTCGGCGATCGCCACCACGCTGCTCGCCTATGCCCGCCCGGGCGATGTCATCCTGCATTCGCAGCCGCTCTATGGCGGCACCGAGACGCTGTTGACGCGCACGCTTGCCGGATTCGGCATCGGCGCCGTCGGCTTTGCCGACGGTGTTGACGAGAAAGCGGTGCGCACAGCCGCCGATGCCGCGGTGGCGAAGGGGCGCGTGTCGGTCATCCTGATCGAGACGCCGTCGAACCCTACCAACAGCCTTGTCGACATTGCGCTGATCACGACGATCGCCGACGAGATCGGCGCCAGGCAGGGCTCAAGGCCGATCATCGTCTGCGACAACACGCTGCTCGGCCCGGTGTTCCAGCGGCCGATCGAGCACGGCGCCGACGTCTCGGTCTATTCGCTGACCAAATATGTCGGCGGCCATTCCGACCTGATCGCGGGCGCGGCCATGGGCAGCAAGGCGGTCACCAAGCCGATCAAGGCGCTGCGCGGCGCGATCGGCACGCAGCTCGACCCGCATTCCTGCTGGATGCTCGGCCGTTCGCTGGAGACGCTGTCGATCCGCATGGAGCGGGCCAACGACAATGCGCGCCTGGTCGCCGAATTCCTGCGTGACCACGCCAAGGTCGAGAAGGTGCATTATCTGCCGTTCCTGGGCGAGGACACGCCAGCTGGCCGCACTTACAGGGCGCAATGCAGCGGCGCCGGCTCGACCTTCTCCTTCGACATCAAGGGCGGTGAGAAGGCGGCTTTCGCCTTCCTCAACGCCCTGCAGATATTCAAGCTGGCGGTAAGCCTCGGCGGCACGGAGTCGCTCGCCAGCCACCCGGCGGCGATGACCCACTCCGGCATTCCCCTCGACGTGCGCCAGCGCATCGGCGTGCTCGAGACCACGGTCAGGCTGTCGATTGGCGTCGAACATCCCGACGATCTGATCGCCGATCTGACGCAGGCGTTGGCGGCGGTCTGACGACTCTCTGGCGACTGAAGGGGCGGGCGATCGCCCCTTTTGCTGCTTTCCGGTCACAAAACCGTGTGCAGGGAAACATTGCGCCGCCCAGCCGTTGCGGTTGAGCATGCGCGCGACGGGGAGCCGCGACGCATGCGACAGCCACGGAGGTCCTTAATGCGCACATATTCCATCTTGCCGGTACTTTCGGCGTTGGCCATTTCGACCGCTTTCGTCTTCGCATCCCCGGCCATGGCCGAGGTGGTGAAGTACAAGGCGACGCTCGACGGCAGCCAACAGAGCCCGCCCGTAACCACCAAGGGCAAGGGCACCGCCACCCTCACATTCGACACCACCAAGAAGAAGCTCAGCTGGGACGTGAAATATTCCGGCCTCAGCGGACCGGCGACGGCAGCGCATATTCACGGCCCAGCGGCGATGGGTGCGAATGCCGCTCCCGTCATCCCGTTCAAAGGCAAGCTCAAGAGCCCGATCAAGGGGTCCGCAACGCTGACGGACGCTCAGGCTGCCGACCTGGCGGCTGGCAACTATTATGTCAACGTCCACACCGCCGCCAACAAGGACGGCGAGATCCGCGGCCAGATCGAGGCAGCGAAATAGCGCAGCGCTTCGGCAAAAGGGGCTGCCGCCCCTTTTGAATCACGCCTTGTCGCGGATCTGAGTGAGCGTGCGGGTCGGCGTGATTGCTTCCGGATCGAGCCTGATTTCAACGATCGCCGGCTTGCCGCTGGCGCGCGCTCGCTCGAAGGCGGGCGCGAAATCGGCTGTCTTCTCGACTGTCTCGCCATGGCCGCCATAGGCACGGGCCAGCGATGCGAAATCGGGGTTCTTGAGGCCGGTGCCGACGACACGGCCGGGATATTCGCGCTCCTGGTGCATGCGGATCGTGCCGTAGATGCCGTTGTTGACGACGATGACGATGATCGGCAGGTCATACTGCACGGCGGTGGCGAATTCCTGGCCGTTCATCAGGAAGCAGCCGTCGCCGGCAAAGGCGATCACGGTGCGCTCCGGGAATAGCGCCTTGGCGGCGACCGCGGCCGGGGTGCCATAGCCCATCGAACCCGATGTCGGCGCGGCTTGTGTGCCGAAGCGGCGGGAGCGGTGGAAGCGATGCACCCAGGTGGCGTAGTTGCCGGCGCCGTTGGTAAGGATGGCGTCGTCGGGAAGTACCTTCTCCAGATAATTCATGATCGGTCCCATCTGGACCGGGCCGGGGCCGGTTTCCGGTGGTGTCGACCAGTCGAGATAGGCGGCGTGCAGTTTCGCCGGCTCTTCGTTCCAGCCTGGGGTCGCAGCCGGTTTGCGCCTGGCGAAAGCCTCGACGAAAGCCGAGGGCGAGGCGTTGATCGCCAGCGTCGGCCGGTAGACGCGGCCGAGCTCGCCGGCATCGGCGTGAACATGAACCAGCGCCTGGTCGGGGTAGGGGCTTTTCAGCAGCGTATAGTCGGAAGACGGCATTTCGCCCATGCGGCCGCCGATCAGCAGCACGAGGTCGGCCTGTTTGATGGCGTTGGCCAGTTTCGGATTGATGCCGATGCCGACATCGCCGGCATAGTTCGGGTGCAGATGGTCGAACAGCATCTGGCGTCGGAAGGAACAGCCGACCGGCAGCGACCATGTCTCTGATATGGCGCGCATGTGCGCCACCGCTTCCTCGTTCCAGCGCGTGCCGCCGAGGATGACGAACGGGCGCTTGGCGCCGGCAAGCAGCATCTCCAGCGCGTCCAGCTCGGCCGCGCCGGGGTATGTCTCGACCGGCGTATTGGGAAGTGCGTCCGGCGCCTCGACCACGCTGGTCAGCATGTCCTCGGGCAACGAGATGACCACCGGGCCGGGACGCCCCGATGTCGCCACGGCGAAAGCACGGGTGACGAATTCCGGGATGCGCGAGGCATCATCGATCTCGACCACCCATTTGGCGATGTCGCCGAAGAACCTGACATAATCCACCTCCTGGAAAGCCTCGCGCTCCTTGGCGTGGCTGGCGACCTGGCCGATGAACAGGATGAGCGGCACCGAATCCTGCATGGCGATGTGGATACCGGCCGAGGCGTTGGTGGCGCCGGGGCCACGGGTGACGAAGCAGATGCCCGGCTTGCCGGTCAGCCTGCCCTGGCAGTCCGCCATCATCGCGGCGCCACCTTCCTGGCGGCAGACGATGGTGCGGATCGCCGAGTCGTGCAGCGCGTCGAGCACCGCGAGATAGGATTCGCCCGGCACGCAGAAGATACGGTCGGTGCCGTTCGCTTCCAGCGCGTCGACGATCAGTTGTCCACCGGTCTTCATTTGCCTGATCTCTCCAGCTCAGCGAGGATTTCGTCGGTATGTTCGCCTAGGCGCGGCGAAGGGCGTTCATAGACCAGCGGCGTGCCCGACATCACCATCGGCGCGCGCACGGAAGGCAAGCGGTTGCCATGGCCGTCGTCGAGGTCGAGCCGCATGCCGCGCGCGATCGTCTGCGGGTCGGCGAACATCTGGCCGATCGTGTTGATCGGGCTCGCCGGCACGCCGGCGGCTTCGAGCTTTGCCAGCAGCGGATCGCGATCAAGGATGCTCAGCGCCTCGACGACGCGTTCGCGCAGCTTGACCCGGTTGGCGACTCGGGCGGGGTTGGTAGCGAAATCGGGACTGGCGGGCAGATCGTCCAGCCCGACGGCGGCGCAGAATTTCTGGAACTGACCGTCATTGCCGACCGCCAGGATGATGTGGCCGTCACGGACCGGCACCACCTCGTAAGGCGCGATGTTCATATGCGCATTGCCCATCTGCACCGGCGATTTGCCGGAGACGAGATAGTTGAGGTTCTGATTTCCGAGCGCCGAGATCTGCGTGTCGAACAGCGCCATGTCGATGTGCTGGCCTTGGCCGGTCTGGTCGGCGTGCCGCAGCGCGGCCTGGATGGCGATGACCGAATAAAGCCCGGTGAAGATGTCCGAGATGGCGACGCCGGCCTTTTGCGGCTCACGGCCGGGCTCGCCGGTGATCGACATCATGCCGGCCATGGCCTGGATGATGAAGTCGTAGCCGGCGCGTGGCGCATACGGACCGTCCTGGCCAAACCCGGTGATCGAGCAATAGACGAGGCGGGGGTTGATCTGGCGCAGGCTGTCATGGTCGAGCCCGTATTTCCTGAGCCCGCCGAGCTTGAAATTCTCGATCAGCACATCCGATGTGGCGACCAGCCGGCGAACGGTTTCCGCACCCTCAGGCGTCGAAAAGTCGATGGCGATGGAGCGCTTGCCGCGATTGCAGGAATGGTAATAGGCGGCCGACAGGTTCTCGCCGTCATGGCTCATGACGAAGGGCGGGCCCCATTTGCGGGTGTCGTCGCCGCCGTCGGGGCTTTCGACCTTGATGACATCGGCGCCGAGATCGGCAAGCAACTGTCCAGCCCAGGGGCCGGCCAGGATGCGGGCGAGTTCGATGACGCGGACGCCTTTCAGCGGGGGTTCAGCCATAAATCACCATGGATTGCCGCAATCACCGTGATTGCTGCGAAAGCAGAGGCTCTACCAAGCCCGGCAAGGGCTGTCACGGCCCTTGCAATAGGCCAATCCGTCACGCCTTCAGGGCACCGTCGGCCCAAGCGGCGAAATCGTCCATGATGATGTCGCGATTCACCTCGTTCAGGCTTTCGTGGCGGGTGTCGGCGTAAACCTCTGAAACGAGATTCGAAAAGCCCATCCTGAGCATGCGGTTGGCAAGGTGGGTGATGCCCTTGCCGTAGTCCGAAGCGGGGTCTTTCTCGCCGCCAACGATGGCGACCGGAAGGTCGCGCCGCACGCTCGTGAACCCGGCATCCTTGCCGCCGTTCATCGCCATCGAGACCACGTCGTGCCACATCGACACCGAGGCGTCCCAGCCGCACAGCGGATCGGCGATGTATTTCGCTACCTCCGCCTCGTCGCGCGACAACCAGTCGAACAGCGTGCGGTGGTTGGGCACTGCCTTGCCCCAGGCCTGGAAGGTGAGTTTCGGCAGCAGGCGTGATGGAACGTCGGAGCCCAGCCGCATCCGTTCCCAGGCAAGGATGCCGAGCGCTACCTGCCCAAGCCGCCCTTGCGAGAAATTGCCGTTCCAGATCGCGGCGGCATGGACACGCGGCGAGTGGCTCAAAAGGTAGTTCAGCGCTATCGACGCGCCCATCGAATGACCGAAAAGGATGACCGGCAGATCAGGGCATTCGCTGGCGATCAGGTCATGGATGGCATCGACGTCGGCGATCACCTTGGCCTGGCCATCCTTGTCGGCGAATTTGCCGAGCGGCGCGTCGGGCGCCTTGGTCACGCCATGGCCGCGATGGTCGTGGACATAGACGTGGAAGCCGCGCGCGGCCAGGAAATCGGTGAAACCGGCATAACGCGCGGCGTGTTCGGCCAGTCCATGATTGATCTGGACGACGGCACGTGGCCGGCCGTCGGCATGCCTGACGAGGAGATTGAGATCGGCGCCGGTCGGTGAGCGGACCATGCGTTGTTGACTGAAAGGCATGGCCGCCTGCTCTCGCCCCCATTTATCGTTGTTGGTTTTGTTTGCGCCGGCGCCGGTTTCGCGTCAATCCACAGCAACTGCTTTTGCGCGACGATGTTTCTTGCGTTTGGCCAGCAAAACATCGCAATTCTGACATGGAGACAGCTTCAGTCTGTCGCCCACTTTCTTCAGCCGGGGATTCTCATGCGCATTGGTGTTGTTTTCGGATTGGCCATGCTGGCGGTGTCGCTGGCCGGCGCGGCGCATGCCGACGTCAAGATGAGCGGCACTTTTGTCGCCGACGCTGCCTGTCCGGCAACGCAAGCCATCAAGAACAGCAAGAATCCCGGCAATGTCTCGACCGATGCCGGACAGAGCTACCAGCTGCTGGCCGGCAACAAGGACGCACCGACACATTATCTGATCCTGGTGCCGGGCGCCGATCCGGAGCGCCGCTGGGTGAAGGTCAGTTGCGGCCATCTGTCGGGCAGCAGTGCGGCGACGGTGCCGGCGGCACCTGGCGGACAAGGCAAGCTCGCCGCCTCTGGCAAACCCGAATATGTCTTCGCGCTGAGCTGGCAGCCGGCTTTTTGCGAGACCAAGTCGAACAAGACCGAATGCAAGGCGCAAAACCCGAACGAGTTCGATGCCACCAATTTCACCCTGCACGGCCTGTGGCCGCAGCCGAACGGCAATTTCTATTGCCAGGTGGCGGCCAACGACAAGGCCAACGACAATCCGGCTCACTGGAAGGACCTGCCGCCGGTCAATCTGGACGCCGGCACCCGCAAGGAGCTCGATCAGGTGATGCCGGGCACGGCCTCCCAACTGGAGCGGCATGAGTGGATCAAGCACGGCACCTGCTACGGCAAGAGCCAGCAGGAGTATTTTGCGGATGCGCTCAGCCTGATGCGGGAGGTCAACAGCTCGCCGGTGCGCGATCTCTTCGTCAAGAACATTGGCGGCAAACTGACGGCGGACCAGATCCGTGGCGCCTTCGACACCGCGTTCGGCGCCGGGGCAGGCGACCGCGTGCGGGTGTCCTGCGTCATCGATCCCACCAGCGGCCGGCGGCTGATCGGCGAACTGACGCTTGGCCTTGCCGGCCCGATCGGCCCGAACGCTTCGCTCAAGGACCTGCTGCTGGCCTCGGTGCCGACCAACAAGGCCGGTTGCCCGACCGGCACCGTCGACGCGATCGGGTTCCAGTAAGCACGCCGCGGCTTCGGGTACGCGCTCGAACGGCTGTCGCCTGCCCGTGAAGCACGGCGCTGATGGCCGGCGATCGCGTTGATGACGGCCCTGATGCTGACGAGCATTCGGCGCCAGAGAAAATCCCGGACCGGCGCTACAATTGCCCCGACTTGGTCCAGGCGACCGCCATATCGGCCTCAGGGCCGCCTGGCTCGCCGACGACGCGATCGCGCCCGGTCGACTTCGCCTTGTAGAGGCGCTGGTCGGCGAGCGCGAACAGATCGGCAAGGCAGCGGGTCGTTTCGCTGACGGTTGAAACGCCGGCGCTGACGGTCAGCTCGAAGCGGCTGGTGACGGCCGACGCCTTGACCGCGTAGCGGATGCTTTCGCCAAACAGCCTGGCGACCGAATGCGGACGCGAACTCAGGACGGCGAATTCCTCGCCGCCGATCCGGAACACCTGGTCTTCGGCGCTGGCCACCTCGCGAAGCAGGGTCGCAACCGCCTTCAGCACCTTGTCGCCCTCGGCATGGCCGAAACGGTCGTTGATCGACTTGAAATGGTCGACATCGATGATCAGCAGGCTGAGGGGCCTCGCCGTGCGCAGGCTGACCTCGACCGCGGCTTCCCCGTCAGCGTCGAAGCGGCCGCGATGCAGCAGGCCGGTCAGGCCGTCGCGGCCGACATGCTCGACCAGTGCTTCGTAGCGCTCGCGGTATGTCAGGGTTTGGAAAATGTCGGTCAGTCCGCGCGGCAGCGGAATGTCGCGCTCCTCGAACCATCTCAGGTAAGCCACGAGCATGCCGCTGAACGCAAGGGCCGCGGCCATCTTGGCGAACCAGCCGCCGAAGAAGACATCGATCGGCGCGCCGGCAACGAAATGCAGCGCGGTGAAGAAACCCGCCTGGTCGAAGGTCAGCACGCAGGCGACGCAAATCAGGATGCGCGCGAACTGCGCCTGGCGCAGGTGCCGGCCAAGCTTTTCATAGATCAGGATGAGCAGGATGGCGTCTATGAACAGCAGCGTCGTGCCCCACACCATCAGCCAGCCCATCTCGTCGATGAAGCCGATGTCGGGCAGCCGGCCGTCAGGCAGCGGCGCGATGGCGTGCAGGCGCAAGAGCAGCACCAGCCCGATCATCAGCCCATTGCCGAGCAGCAGGCCGTAGATCGGCTGGCGTACGGTGGCCGCGTCCTCCTTCATGTAGAGCAGGAGGAGCATCACCAGCTTGCCCGAAAACAGCACCGCCGAGCCCGGCGAAACCATGCCGAACGGCAAGGCGACATAAAAGACGCTGGCAAGATAGGTTTCCAGGAAGTGCATGACGCCGAGCGCGCAGACGAAGACGCCCAGACCAATGCGCTTCCTGAAGCGGAAAAGCGTCACCATGACGCTGAAGTAGACGATCGCTTCGGCAAGGAGCAGGAAACTGTTCAACAATGCCGTCGATCCGCTCTCTTTCCAGGAAACGCCGTGAGCCAGCGATTCCACCCCGATCCTGTTTTGACGCTGAAGGGTTAACCGGAGCTTTCAGCGGCTTCGTTGCCGATGGAAATCTTCAGGAGGCGGCGCGCACTTGTCCGTGTGGTCGGCTTGATCTGGCAAAAGCGATTGCCGTTCGCCGCCGCATCGCCTACATAGCGGCCAACCTCCATTCAAATCGACAATTCAGTCAGGTTCAGGGAAAGCGCGCGTGGCACGCCAGTTCATCTATCACATGTCCGGCCTGTCGAAGGCCTATGGCACCAAGAAGGTGCTCGATAACGTTCATCTGTCCTTCTACCCGGACGCCAAGATCGGCATTCTCGGGCCGAACGGCTCGGGTAAGTCGACGATCCTGCGCATCATGGCCGGGCTGGACAAGGAGTTTCAGGGCGAGGCGTGGTTGGCCGAGGGCGCGACAGTCGGCTACCTCCCGCAGGAGCCGCATCTCGACCCCAAGAAGACCGTGATGGAAAACGTCATGGAAGGCGTCGCACGGAAGACGGCCATCATCGAACGCTACAACGAGCTGATGATGAACTATTCCGACGAGACGGCCGACGAGTCCGGCAAGCTCCAGGACGAGATGGACAGGCTGAACCTGTGGGATCTCGAGCAGCAGGTCGAGATGGCGATGGACGCGCTGCAGTGTCCGCCAGGCGATTCCGAAGTGACCAACCTGTCGGGCGGCGAGCGCCGTCGTGTGGCGCTTTGCCAGCTTCTGTTGCGCCAGCCGGACCTGTTGCTGCTCGACGAACCGACCAACCATCTCGACGCCGAGACCACGGCGTGGCTGGAAAAGCACCTGCGCGACTATCCGGGCTCGGTGCTGATCATCACCCACGACCGCTACTTCCTCGACAATGTCACCGGCTGGATCCTCGAACTCGATCGCGGCCGCGGCATTCCCTACGAAGGCAACTACACCAAATATCTCGACGCCAAGGCCAAGCGCCTGATCCAGGAAGGCCGCGAGGACGACGCTCGCCAGAAGTCGATCTGGCGCGAGCGCGAATGGATCCAGTCCTCGCCGAAGGCTCGTCAGACCAAGTCGAAGGCGCGTATCAAGGCCTATGAGGAACTGGTCGAGCAGTCGCAGAACCGCAAGCCGACCGACACGCAGATCGTCATTCCCTCGAGCGAGCGTCTCGGCAATGTGGTCATCGAGGTCGAAGGCCTCAACAAGGGCTTTGGCGACGAGCTCCTGATCGAGAACCTGTCGTTCCGGCTGCCGCCGGGCGGCATCGTCGGCGTCATCGGCCCGAACGGCGCCGGCAAGACGACGCTGTTCAAGACCTTCACCGGCCAGGAAAAGCCGGATGCGGGCACCGTGCGCATCGGCGAGACGGTCAAGCTGGGCTATGTCGACCAGAGCCGCGATGCACTGGATGGGAACAAGACCGTCTGGGAAGAAATCTCCGGCGGCGCCGAAATCATCAAGCTCGGCAAGCACGAGATCAACAGCCGCGCCTATTGCTCGTCCTTCAACTTCCGTGGCGGCGACCAGCAGCAGAAGGTCGGCAACCTCTCCGGCGGCCAGCGCAACCGCGTGCATCTGGCCAAGATGCTGAAGAATGGCGGCAATGTCCTGCTGCTCGACGAACCGACCAACGACCTCGACACCGAAACGCTGGGAGCGCTGGAAGACGCGCTCGAAGCCTATGCCGGCTGCGCCGTCATCATCAGCCACGATCGCATGTTCCTCGACCGCATGGCGACCCACATGCTGGCCTTCGAAGGCGACGCGCATGTCGAGTGGTTCGAAGGCAATTTCGAGGAATATGAGAAGGACAAGCTGCGGCGCCTGGGCGCCGAAGCGGCGGCCCCGCACCGCATGACGCACAAGCGGCTGACGCGGTAGGGGATCATAGGGGCGGCGAATTCTCAAACCATATGAGGAGTTCAAATGGCTGACTGGTCCGCCGCCCAATATCTGAAATTCGAGGATGAGCGTACGCGGCCCGCGCGCGACCTGGCAGCCCAGGTGCCGGTCGATTTCCCGCGCCGGGTCGTCGACATCGGTTGCGGGCCGGGCAATTCGACCGAGCTCCTGGTCGAGCGCTGGCCGGATGCTCAGGTGAGCGGTTTCGACACCTCTCCCGACATGATCGAAAAGGCGAGGGCGCGCCTGCCCAATGTCAGCTTCGACCTCGCCGATGCTTCGACATGGCAGCCGGCCGAGCCGGTCAATGTCATCTTTGCCAATGCGGTGTTCCAGTGGCTGCCCGAGCACCCTACGGTGTTTCAGAGGCTGATGGGCTTCCTCGCGCCCGGCGGTGCGCTGGCGGTCCAGATGCCCGACAATATGGCCGAGGATTCGCACCGGCTGATGCGCGAGACCGCCGCCGAAATGCCGTTTGCGGCAAGGATAAAAGGCGCGGCGCGCGCGCCGCTGCCACCAGTGTCGTTCTACTACGACCTGTTGTCGCCGCTCAGCGACCGGCTCGATATCTGGCACACCATCTACAATCATCCGCTGGCCGATGCCGAGGCGATCGTCGAATGGGTCAAGGCGACCGGGCTGAAGCCGTTCCTCGATCCGCTGGATGCGGACGAGCGCAAGCTGTTCCTCGACAGCTACAAGGCCAAGATCGCCAAGGCCTACCCCAGAACGGCAAACGGCAAGGTTCTGCTGCGCTTTCCGCGAATTTTCATTGTCGCAAAAAGGGCCGGCTAGGAAAGAATTACCCACTTTGCTTGAGCCCTGACGCGGCCGCTTGACCCGGTTTGACCGCCGTGCCCAACTCATCGCGCGGGCGACGATGGCCCGTATGGCAGGGGGTGAGTGATGACTTTGAAAAGATTGCTTTACGGCGGTGGCGTATGCGCGGCGGCACTTCTGGCGTTTTCGGTTTCGGCCGAAGCCAAGCGGGCGCGCTGCTTCACCACGGATGACGGGTATTTTCCGTGCAGCTACCGCGCGATCGATGGTGCGGGCAGCTTCCGCATCTCGGCGCCGGGCTATCCGACCTATGTGCTGGAGATCGACGGGCCGGGTTTTGCCTATGGCTACGTCAATCTCGGCCGCCGCAACGTGCCGTTGCCGGGACAGTATGTGCGCAGCCGCGACGATGGCGCCTGCTGGAACAACCCTCAGACAAGCACCAAGCTGTGCGCCTGGTGAAAGCGGGTCAGGCCGGTCTGAACCCTTGATTTAAGCCGGCGTAAACCGGCCGGATGAGAAAAGTGTTGCGCCGAAGCGTTTCGGCGCCCACATGAAGCCGCAACGCCTGCGGATGGGACGGACTGAAACATGCATCGCGTCATCATCAGCGGCATCGGCGCTGAAATTCCTGAAGCTGTCATCACCAATGAAGAGCTGGTCGAGAGCTTCAACAGCTGGGTCGACACGGAGAATGCGCGCCGCCAGGGTACCGACGAGCCCTTGCTGCAGAAATCCGACAGCGACTTCATCGTTCATGCCTCGGGTGTAAAATCCCGTCATGTGATCGAGCGCGAAGGCATACTCGATCCAACCCGCATGACGCCGCGCATTCCGGCGCGGCCCGACGATGCGCTGTCGCTGGAAGCGGAATTCGGCATCGCCTCGGCCAGGAAGGCGCTCGACCATGCCGGGCTTCAACCGTCTCAGATCGACCTGATCATCTGCTCGGCTTCGCACCACCAGCGGCCCTATCCGGCGATCGCCATCGAAATGCAGGAAGCGCTGGGGACAAGGGGCGCGGGCTTCGACATGGGGCTTGGCTGTTCGTCAGCCGCCGCGGCCCTTCACATGGCCGTCAATCTGGTGCGCTCGGGCGCGCACAAGCGCATCCTGGTGACCACGCCGGAAATCATCACCGGCCATCTCAATTTCCGCGACCGGCAGACGCATTTCATCTTCGGCGACGCCTCGGTGTCGCTGGTGGTGGAGGGACTTGCCAAGGGCGACAAACGGCCGGGACGCTTCGAGGTGTTGGACACACGCATCTGGACGCAGATGTCGAACAACATCCGCACCAATCTCGGCTATCACACCCGCACCGCCCAGGACGATCCCTACATGATCAACCTGGAAGGCAACTTGATCAAGCAGGTCGGCAACAAGGTGTTCAAGGAAGTCACCGTCGCCGGCCAGAAGTTCATCGTCGAATTCCTGGCCGAGCACGGACTGACCCCCCAGGCAGTCCGGCGCTTCTGGCTGCACCAGGCCAATGCGCGCATGAATGCCATGATCCTGAAGCTCTCCTTTGGCCACGATGTCGATCATGACCGTGCGCCGATGGTGCTGGAGCGGCTGGGCAACACCGCGGGCGCCGGCGCCATCGTGGCACTGTCGGAGAACCATGCCGACATGAAGCCCGGCGATTTCGGCTTGATCTGCGCCTTTGGCGCGGGGTATTCGATCGGCGGCGCGCTCATCCGAATGCTTTGACGCGCGCCGATATTCAGGTGATGCCGGCCTGCAAACGAAGGCTTTCTGAGCTTCCGTCAGGCCGGTGTGAAGGGCACCAGCATCGGCACCCGCCGTGCGTAATCGTCATAGGCGGGGCCTAGTTCGCCGCGCAGGAAGCGTTCCTCCAGCTTTGCCTTCATGACGACGCCGATGATGAGCAGGGCCGCGCCGGCAATACCCCAGACCGTGCCCTTTGCCGCCATGGTGGCGAGCACCGCCAACAGCAGCCCTGTATAGATCGGATGCCGGACCAGGCCGTAGGGGCCGGTGTCGATGATGCGGTGGTCTGCCTTGGAAGTGACCGAGGCCGACCACAGCCTGCCCAGATGAATGCGCGCCCACCACGAGAAGATCAGCCCGATGGCGATCAGGGCAGTGCAAGCCCAGGCCTCGGCGAGGGTTGGGGTCCACAATCTCAACCTGCCTTCATAGCCGTGCGCCGGAACGAACAGCAGGACGGTGCCGGCCAGCCAGAAGACACGATAGCGGACCTCAGCCCCGATGGTGGCGCGTTTTTGAGCTGGATCAGCCCATGCCGCGGCCGCAATCCACGTGAGCACCCAAATCAGCCAGAGCAGCGTGATTGCCGTCACCGGTCGCATGCCGAACCTCCGGTCCTTGTTTCATGCAGGCCGCGCTCCCAAAACCGGGACTCCTTTTGGGCGACATGCAGTCGAGCACCATGAGAGCGAGCCGACGCGGCGGCAATGCGGCGCCAGTTCCATTTCCGGTAAGAAGATCGTGATCCTTATCCTCACTCGCTGGAACAACTGAACATCCATTGCACGCCATGGGCGTCGACCAGCATGCCGAAACTGCTTCCCCAATATTGCCGCGCCAGGGGCACGGCGATGCGACCGCCGGCGGCCATGCGTTGGAAAAGCTCCCGCATGGCGGCCGGATCGTCGAATTCCAGCATCATGGCGGAGCCTTTCATCGGCTCGGCATCGTCATTGTCGGAGGCATGAAACAGCACGCCGGGACCTTCGAAGCGCGCATGCAGGATCTTTCCGCGCATGGCTTCGGTCCGTACCGGCATGCCGTTGTCGCCCCAGCGCAACAGGATGGTTGCCCGGCCGAGCCCGCACTCTTCGTAGAAGGCCAGTGCCGGCTCGCAGTTGGTGGTGAAGAACAGCGAAGGGGAAAGCCGCATCCTGTCGTTCCCCATCGCTTCAGTGCGCCGCGGCGGTGACGGCGGCGACAAGGGCGTCGCCTGTATATTGCCTGTCGCCAATGCCCCAGCCGCCGTCGGGCGCGTTGACGATGTTGATCCAGGTGTTTTCGGGCTTGTGCTCCGGGACGCAGAGATCGGCGACAATCCCGGCGGCGGTGGTGATGAAGACCTTGCGGGCTTCAACCGAGCCAAGGCCGATATTGGGCAATTTCAACTCCACCATGACGACGGGCCGGTTGGCACCGCCGGCATAGATGTGGCGGGACGGCAGGACATGGACCGTGCCGCCGACGATCGCGGTGAAGAAGGAATTGCCCGTAGCGCTGGAGGCTTCGATCAGGGCGGCGCTGAGGCGCGGCAGGATTTCGCGCTCTCCGGCCGGGGTCAGTACACCTTCCGGCGCGGTCACGGTGATTGGCATCTGGGCTCTCCTTGTCCTCGGGTTGCACGGCCTTGCCTGACGGATCGTCTTCCGGCTTGCCATGTTTCGTATCAATTGTTACGTTATGCGGAACAGGCGAGTCAACAGGTTTCGTATCGATCACTATGGATAATTTGGAAAAGGCCAGGGGCGGTCGTCCCCGTGCGTTCGACCCCGACCGGGCACTGGATGCGGCGATGCATCTGTTCTGGGAGCATGGCTATGAAGCGACGTCGCTTGCCATGCTGCGTGAGGCGATGGGGCTGACGCCGCCGCAGATCTACAATGCTTTCACCGACAAGGAGACCTTGTTCCGCAAGGCGCTGACACGCTACCACGAGACCGAGATAGGGTTTGCGCTGGAGGCGCTGAGTGCGCCGGTACCGACGCGCGAGGCGATCCGGCGGTTGCTCATGGGGGCGGCGGAGGCCTATTCCAGGCCTGGCAAGCCGGGCGGATGCCTTTTCGTCAGCGGCGCGCTGGCGGCCTCGCCGCAGGCGCAAGCCATTGCGGATGAACTCAAGACCTATCGCAAGGCGAGCGAGGCGGCGATCGCGCAGCGGCTGGCGAAGGGCAGGGCGATGGGCGATCTGCCGGAAGGCGTCTGTGCCGAAGGCTTCGCCAAATTTATCGCAGGGGTCATGAATGGCATGTCGATCCAGGCGCGTGACGGCGCATCGGTCGAAGAGTTGCGCGTTTTGGCCCAAACCGCTCTTGCGGCATTGCCGGACGAAGGGCAAAACCAGGGCGCATCATCCAAGGAATGAAGCCATGCTGGATCTCTTCCCCGAGGCCGAAAAGCCGGTCGAAATCATCCCGGCAAAGAAGCTTTCCGCCCGTGCGGCCGCGCTTTATGCCGCGCCGGCGGACCATTTCCAGACACGCCCGGTGGCGGAATTGCGGCTGGGCTTCGACGGCATATCGGGCGATTTCCATGCTGGCGCGACGCGCCGCTCGGGCGGCCGCGAACCCTGGTATCCGCGCGGCACCGAGATGCGCAACGAGCGGCAACTGTCGATCGTGGCAGCGGACGAACTGGCTGTCGTCGCCGAGCGGATGGGGCTAGCAGAGATCAAGCCGGAATGGATCGGCGCCAATCTGGTGATCGAAGGCGTGCCGCGTCTGTCGATGCTGCCGGCCGGCACGCTGCTGTTCTTCAAGGACGGCGTCACCCTCAAGGTCGATGCCCAGAACGGACCGTGCCGCATCGCCGGGCGGTCGATTGCCGAGAATTCTGGAATGGCCGATATCGAAGCCGGCGCATTGTTGTTCCCGAAAGCGGCGAAGCGGCTGCGGGGCGTGGTCGCCTGGGTCGAGAAGCCGGGAACGATCAAGGCCGGCGAAGAGATTTCCGCGCGGGTGCCGGAGCAGTGGATTTACAAGACATAGCTTCTTCCGGCTTGAGCGGCGGGAGAAGGGCAGGGCCACGCTTGACCCAGGGGGCGCAGGCGGCCTGCCGGGGTAGCAGTTTGACAGGTTGCAAATGATTGTCCGAACAAGCCGCAGGCAGATCCTCAAATATGTGGGAGCGACGATAGTGGTTAGCACGACACCGGCCATGGCGGACGGCGACTGGCAGATTGCCGCGCCAAGCACGGCGGGATTCAAATCCGATCCCGCGGCGAGCTTCGACGAACTGGCGAAGATGGGCAAACTGGCGGGGGTCCATGGAGTCGTTGCCCTTCGGGGCGGTCGTATTGTGTTCGAGCGCTACATGGACGGGAACGACATGAGATGGGGGCAGTCGCTCGGGAACGTGGCATTTGGGCCCGACACGCTGCACGATGTCAGGTCGGTCACCAAAAGCATCGTCGGTCTGCTCTACGGCATCGCGCTCGCCGGCGGCCAGGTGCCGGGACTTGATGAACCTGTCGTCGCGCAGTTTCCCGAATACCCCGATCTTGCCAGCGATCCACAGCGCAAGCGCCTGACCATTCGCCATGCCTTAACCATGACGCTTGGCACGGAGTGGAACGAGAACGTGCCGTACACCGATCCCGCCAACAGCGAAATCGCCATGGAGCAGGCGCCGGATCGATACCGCTTCATCCTCGATCGCCCGATACTTGCCGAACCGGGAAAGAGATGGACCTACAGCGGCGGAGCCGTTGCGCTGCTCGGAAAGATCATCGAGAGGGGCACCGGCCAAAGCTTGCCTGAATTCGCTCGTGGCGCGCTGTTTGATCCCCTCGGAATCAACGCCATGGACTGGATTCGCGGACAGGACGGCGAAGCGTCGGCCGCGTCGGGCCTGCGGCTGGCGCCGCGTTCACTGGCTCGTATCGGGCAGATGATCCTGCAGGACGGGCAATGGGAAGGCCGCGCGGTCGTACCGAAATCCTGGCTCGATCAGAGTTTCCAGCCCGCCGCATTGGTCGACATGGGCTGGCCGGGAATGCGCTACGGCTATCTCTGGTATCTGGGCCAGGAGGCCGTAACGGATAGAGCTGGGACGTATGGGGAGCGGTTTGTCGCCGCGTTTGGAAATGGCGGACAAAGGTTGTTTGTCTTCCCCGGCCTCGATTTCGTACTCGCCATAACGACCGGAAACTACAATTCCCCCGATCAGTGGCGAGCGCCCGCGGCCATATTGTACAATGTATTTCTTCCTGGCCTGACCGGCACCTGACCGATCGCTTCCTGCCCAATCCGGCCGGAACCGGCCCGATCCCGACAGACGCGAGCAAACGTTTGTCGGGATCAACCGGAGCAGTTGCACCGCCTGGAGGGCGATGCAGCATGGATGCGCCTCAGCCCTTGCGGTTCTTGTTGGGGCCTTGCGCCATGATGGACACCTGGTCCCACTTGTCCCAGGTGGCGAGGCGGTTGGCGTATTCCTGGCGGATCATCGGCAGGCCGCCATCGCCGAAGAACACGCGCAGCGGCGGTTCGGCGGCGTCGACGATGGCCAGCATCGCCGGGCCGGTCGCCTCGGGATCGCCGGCGACCGAGTTGGCGCGGCGCTCGGCCATCTTGGCGCGGGCAGGCGCATAGGCCTCGATCGGCTTGGAGACCTTGGCTGAGGCGCCGGACCAGTCGGTGGAGAAGCCGCCCGGCTCGACCAGCGTGACATGGATGCCGAACTCCGCGACCTCGATGCTGAGGGACTGGCTGAAGGCTTCCAGCGCCCATTTCGAGGCATGGTAGAGGCCGAGCGAGGCAAAGGCGTTGACGCCACCGATCGACGAGATCTGGATGATGTGGCCGGACTTCTGCGACCGCATGATCGGCAGGGCTGCCTGCGTGACCCAGAGCGCGCCGAACACATTGGTTTCGATCTGGTCGCGGGCTTCCTGCTCGCTGACTTCCTCGATGGCGCCGAAATGGCCATAGCCGGCATTGTTGATGACCACGTCGAGCCGCCCGAAGCGCTTGTGCGCCTCGGCGATGGCGGCATCGACGGCCTTCTTGTCGGTGACGTCGAGTTTTATCGCGGCAATGTTGTCGCCATACTTCTCGACCAGATCGGCGAGCGTGCCGGCGTCACGGGCGGTCGCGGCAACGCGGTCGCCACGCGCCAATGCGGCCTCGGCCCAGACGCGGCCAAAACCCTTCGACGATCCGGTGATGAACCAAACCTTTGATGTCATGATGTGGGATCCTTGCCCCTGCGGGCATGATTTTGGGTGAAAACGGAGGCTTCTCCGCTTTCGGGCATATACAGTCCGTCCCCTGATTTTCCAGAGGCGAGGGGAAATCTTTTTGAACAGGGCGGCCGGGTATCAGGGATATTTCACGGGGCTCGACCACGCCGGGTGATCGTGCTTTCGCCAATAGAGCGCCATCAGCCGGCTGGTAACGGGCCCGACCTTGCCATCGGCGATCGCCGCGCCGTCGATCCGCGTCACCGGCATGATGCCGCCGGCGGTCGAGGTGATGAAGACCTCGTCGGCCGCCTTGAGCGCGGCGACGCTGACATCGATGGCCTCCACGGTGAGCCCTTCCTCGCCGCAGAGATCGAAGACGGTGCGGCGGGTGATGCCGGGCAGCACACCGATGGCCGGCGTCGACAGTCTGCCATCCTTGACGCGGAAGACGTTGAAGCCCGGGCCCTCGGCGACATTGCCGTTGAAGTCGAGAATGAGCGCGGTCTCGGCGTCGCGGTCATAGGCATCGTAGAGGCCGCGCACCAGGTCGAGCCAGTGGTAGTTCTTGATCGCAGGATCGATCGAAGCCGGCGGGATGCGCACCTTGTCGCTGATGGCGACGTGCAGGCCGCGCCGCAACTGTTCGGCATTGGCGACCGAGCCGAATTGCACCGCGAACGCCATGAAGCGGTTGATCGCCTGGCGCGGATCGCGGCTGAAGGTCGGCGAGGCGCCGCGGGTGCACAGCATCTCCACATAGGCGGCGCGATGATCCGACAGCGCGACGCAATTGTGCAGGATCTCGGCCACGCCATCCCTATCGAAGGGGATCGCCATGCGCAGCTTTTCGAGCCCGCCGAAGAAGCGGTCGAGATGCAGGTCAAGCCGGAAGAAGCGGCCGTCCCAGACATGCACCGTATCGTAGGTGGCGTCCGAGTGCAGGAATCCCCAATCCAGTACCGACACCTTGGCCTGCGACATCGGCAGGTACTGACCATCGAGGAAGGCGATGCCGTCGGGATAGGAATGCGGGTCGACGTGGCGATCGCCAACCAGGGGCAGTTGCGCCTCGTCCTCTGTTGCCTTCGTCCGGTTCATCGCGGCCTCCTCTCGCACAAGGCGGACCAGCAGGCTATCGGCGCCGGACAGAAGCGATAGAGCCAGCCATCAGGCGCTGTTCGTCCTCCATGATCTGGCCGATACATCGGATTGGAGTTGCCGTATGATCCGGCAGCTTGGAAATGGGAGGGGGATATGGTCAGGCTTGGGACCGTCATCGCAATCATGATGATTTTCGCCGCCGCGGGCGAAGCCAGCGCGCAATGCGTGAAACAAGGCGACGAACTCTGCCAGAACGGCCAGACCTATCGCTGCGAGAAGACCGGCAGCGAACTGACGCCGATCTTCCAGAACCTGCCTTGCGCGGTGAATGTGCCGGCACAGACGCTGGCCGGCACCTGGGTCGGCAGTGGTCACCAGAGCCCGGCGGGTGATGGCGGCGCCGACTGGTCGATCGCCATGACGATCAGGGATGATGGCGCATCGATCGATTATCCGTCACTCGGCTGCGGCGGATCGCTGTCGCAGACGTCGCGGGACGGGACATCCGCTGAATTCCATGAAAGCATCACTTACGGCCAGGACAAATGCATCGACGGCGGCGACATCACCGTCCGGTTTTTCAAGGGGAACCTGTCCTGGACCTGGGTCGGCCAGGCCGACGGCCAGCCCTACAATGCGGTTGCCGTGCTGAAGCGAAAATAAACGGACCTGCCGTCTCATTCATCCTCGTCGTCGGCGTCGAGCAGGCGTGTCGCCCGCCAGCGGGTGAGCACCATGTTGGTCTGCTCGATGACGAAGAAACGTGCGGAGTCGCGGTCATATCCCTCGGCCAGCAGCTTTTCGTAATCGGTGTGCATGTGGCGGATGTGGGCGATCGTCGCCAGCCACACCGCGATCGTCGGCGGCAAGGTCTTCATATGCACCGAGCCGGCATCGGCACGAATTTTCTCCATGTCGGCATAAGGCCCCAGCGGCAGGAGCGCTGTCAGCGCCTTGGCGATGGCGCGGCGGCGGCCGGTCGGCGCCGTCATCGCTCCTCGCGCCCTTCGATGGTCGCCTCCGGCACGGCGTCGGTCGAGGCGAAGTAAGGCTTGATGTCGATGACCGGGGTGCCGTCAAGCGCATCGATGGCCTCGATATCGATGCGCCCGGCGGCGATATCGAGCCCGACAAGTTTTGCCACATGCAGGCCGATCGGGTTCGGCCGGGCAGGGGAGCGCAGGCCGAATACGCCTTTTGCTTCAGCCGCATGGCGCGGTTTCTGAACAATCAGATTCCGCGGCGCGTGATGCAGCCAGGACAGGATGACGACGTGGCTGGCGCGCTCCAGGCCCTGCAAGCCGCTGCGATAGGGCGCGTCGATGGTCAGCACCGCCGGCTGGCCGGTCTCGCGGGCGGCGCGCATGTTCTTCGGGCAGTTGTCGCGTGTCGTCCATGGCGAGGCGATGCGGCCGATGAAGACGACGCCGCCATCGGCGGGCACCGCGGCCGGATCCTGTTCCAGCTTCTGCTCACCTTCGCGCGCCTCGAACATCTCACGCGGTGCGGTCATTCTGCCATCTCTGTGTCGGTGCCTGTCATTGTCCCGAAACCGCTACACGTTTTTGGGCGATATGCACCGGGAAATCACGCATGCGGCATTTTCTTGTCCGGAAGCGACATAGCGCTTGCAAGGTTTTCAAAATCGACATAAACATATGTTTATATCTTTTTCAAATCTGATGCGCTGAAAAGAGAATACGCGGATGCATGTCTCGCTCGACACCATGGTGGATACGCTGAAGGCGGCGGCCGAATCCAGCCGCCTGCGCATATTGGCACTGTTGTCGCGCGGCGACCTCACCGTTTCCGATCTTACCGAAATTCTCGGCCAGTCGCAGCCGCGCGTCTCGCGGCACCTGAAGCTCTTGCTGGAGGCCGGGCTGATCGGCCGTTACCAGGAGGGGTCGTGGGCTTTCTTCCGCCTGTCCGATGCCGATTCCGCGCGGGACTTTGTCATGGGGTTGGTTTCCAGCATTCGCGGCGCCGATCCGCAGGTCGAGCGCGATCTCGAGCGGCTGGCCTCGGTTAAGCGCAAGCGGCAGGACCGGGCGGCGGAGTATTTTTCCGTGAATGCCGCAAGCTGGGACCATATCCGCTCGCTGCATGTGCCGGACCGCGCCGTCGAGGCCGCGATGCTGAAGCTGGTCGGCAAGCGGCCGTTCCAGTCGATGCTGGATCTCGGCACCGGCACCGGCCGGCTGCTCGAAATCTTCTCGCCGCTCTACCGGCGCGGCGTCGGCATCGACATGTCGCGTGAAATGCTGACCGTGGCGCGCGCCAATCTCGACAAGGCTGGCGTTTCCAACGCGCAGGTGCGGCAGGGCGATATCTTCTCGCCGCCGGTGGAGCGCGACGCCTTCGATCTCGTCACCATCCACCAGGTGCTGCACTATCTCGACGATCCGGCTCGCGCCATCCACGAGGCGGCGCGGCTGTTGCGCCCGTCGGGCCGGCTGGTGATCGTCGACTTCGCGCCGCACACGCTGGAATTCCTGCGTGACGAGCATGCGCATGTCAGGCTCGGTTTTTCCGACCGGCAGATCGGCGAGTGGTTTGCCGAGGCGGGCCTCGACCTCGAGGATGCCCAGGAGTTCGAGCCGCGCGGCGGCAACGAAGCCAGGCTCACCGTCAAGCTGTGGCTTGGCCGCGACCGGCGTCTGCTGATTGCCGATCCTGCCAATGACAGCCAGCAGAGCAAAGTGAATTCGATAGGGGAAATCGCCTGATGAACCAGTTCCGCTTTTCCCGCCGCCCCGACATTGGCGACAAGGTCAGGGTTTCCTTCGAATTCTTCCCGCCCAAGAACGACGAGATGGAGGCGCGCCTCTGGGACACGGTCACGCGGCTGGAGCCGCTGAAGCCGAAATTCGTCTCGGTGACCTATGGCGCCGGCGGCTCGACGCGCGAGCGCACGGCGCGCACGATCAGCCGTATCCTGAACGAGACGAGCCTCACGCCGGCCGCGCACATGACCTGCGTCGACGCAGCCCGCAATCAGGTCGACGCCGTGATCCAGGAATTCGCCGATATGGGCGTGAAGCGATTCGTCGCCTTGCGCGGCGACCCGGCCGCCGGCGTGGGTACCGCCTACCGCCCGCATCCGGATGGCTACGCCAACGGTGCAGAACTGGTCGGAGCGCTGAAGGACGCCGGCGATTTCGACATCTCGGTCTCGGCCTATCCGGAGAAGCATCCGGAAAGTCCTGACTTCGCCACCGATATCGACATGCTGAAGCGCAAGGTCGACAATGGCGCGACGCGGGCGATCACCCAGTTCTTCTTCGACAATGATCTCTACGAGCGCTATGTCGAGCGCGCGCGCCGCGCCGGGATCTACATCCCGATCGTGCCCGGCATCCTGCCGGTGCATAATTTCACCCAGGTCGCCAATTTCTCGGCGCGCTGCGGCGCGCTGGTGCCGGCATGGCTGGCGGAGCGCTTCGACGGCCTGCAGAACGATCCGCAGACGCATGCGCTGGTGGCATCGGCGGTCGCCGCCGAGCAGGTGCTGGACCTGGTCGAGCGCGGCGTGGGCGACTTCCACTTCTACACGATGAACCGCGCCGACCTTGTCTTCGCCATTTGCCACATGATCGGCATCCGCTCGCACGAGGCGGAGGTGGCGGGCTCGGCTGCTGCGTGAGGCAGGGCTGAACAGCAAAAGGCCGGGTAAAAACCCGGCCTTTCGAATTGCTTAGACTATCTGGTGCTGGTCTTCCCCGTTTTGGCGGGTTCAGGGAAGGACGCCCATAATGAGGGCGCCGATGAAAGCAAACGCAGCACAAATCATCAATGCGTTGATTGGCCTCGTAAGTCCCATGACATAGCCTCCTCTTAAAGAGCTATGCCTAGGAGTCTAGGTCCATTTGTGCCACAGGCAAGCGGAAAATGTGCTGCATTGCGACGTAATTGCTGGAATTGCGACCTCGGTTTTGCCGTTAGCCGTTGAAACTTCTCGGCAAAAACCCGCTTCAGACCTGTGAATAAATTGTGGCGGGATGGTGTCGCGAGCGTGTCATGGTAGCGCTACATCAGCAAAAGCCGACTTCGATTTTCGCGCCAATGCGGTTCAGCCTACCGCCTTCCAAGGATGCGTCCGTCGATTGTGAGAAGACCAAGTCCGATCAGCACAACGCCGCCGATCTCGAACAACTCCAGACGTTCGCCGAGGAATAGAAAACCGAGCAGCATGGCACTGGCCGGAACGATCAGCGTGACCAGCGAGGCGTTGGTGGCGCCGGCCGAGGCGACGAGGTTGAAATA
Source organism: Mesorhizobium sp. 113-3-9 (assembly GCF_016756515.1). NCBI lineage: Bacteria > Pseudomonadati > Pseudomonadota > Alphaproteobacteria > Hyphomicrobiales > Phyllobacteriaceae > Mesorhizobium > Mesorhizobium sp. 113-3-9. The sequence goes on from NZ_AP023246.1 coordinate 3,694,987, forward strand.
GAGGATATAGGCAAAGGCGGTGGACAGGAGAGCCAGTGCCAGCACCGCAGCCCAGACCGGCGGCGAGGCCGATAACAGTCCGGCCGGGCCGTAGGTGAGGAGCACAATGGGGATCATGATGATGGTCGAGGCGGTCAGCTGCCCGGTGGCGATGACCGGCGAGGGCACGCCCTTGAAGCGGCGGGCGACCATCAGCGCAATGCCATAGGACAGCGAAGCGCCGATCAGCGCGAATTTCGCCCAGACCGGGCCGCCAAGCCCGGCGAGCAGGCCGGGACCGATCATCACGGCCGTGCCGGCAACGCCGAGCGCGATGCCGGCCAGCTTGTTCCAGGAGAGCTTTTCATCCGACGTCATCGCGTTGGCGAGGACCAGTGTCCAGAACGGCGTGGTTGCGTTGAGCACCGAAGCGACGCCGGCGCCAAGCTCGGTCTGGCCGGCGAAGATCAGCGAGAAGGGGACGACGTTGTTGGTGAAGGCGAGCAGGAAGAACAGGCCGGCATGTGGAAGGGCAAGGCGGAACGAGGGGCCGCGCAGGCCGAGATAGAGCTGCAGCGCGATCGCCGCGATGGCGACGCGAAACAGCACCAGCACCAGCGGATGAAGTTCGGCCACGGCGATGCGGGCGAAGAAGAACGAGCCACCCCAGATCGCGCCGAGCAGCAGCAATTGCCCCCAGTCGGCAAGCGTCATCGGTCCGCGCGGTGCTGATGTCGCGGCTATTGCCATGTCTATCGTCCTCCCCAGACGGCCCGGATGCAGCCGGTCAGACACAAGGCATATCCGTTCCGGCGACAAGGGCCACCCGAAACCTGATCGCTGGCAAACGACGCCGCCAAAAAGCTAGCGCCGCTGCGTCAGGTGCACGAGACACAGAATTGTTTTCATTAGCCGCTAGCTTGGATTAATTGTGCGCAGGCTGAAGTCGAGGATTCGTCAATGCAGCGATTCGAGAATGCCCGCGAAGCGGCTCTGGCGCTTCGCCCGGACGATCCCGTCTATTGCTTCCGCCCGCAGGTGCTGAAGGCCGATGCCAGGCAGTTCATGGGCATGTTCCCCGGCAAGACCGCCTATGCGGTCAAGACCAATGGCGAGCAGATCGTGCTGAAGACGCTGGTCGAGGCCGGCGTCACCGCCTTCGACGTCGCTTCGCCCGGTGAATTCGCGGCCGTGCGTGCCGTCTCGCCCGATGCCGAGATGCTCTACATGCACCCGGTCAAGGCGCAGTCGGATATCAAGCTGGCGCTGGAGAAATACGCCATCCGCGTTATCTCGCTCGACCACGAGGACGAGATCACCAAGCTGACCCGGGTGGTGCGGGCACTAGATATCGACCCGGGCTCGGTCAGCGTGTTCGTGCGGGTGCAGACCAAGGGGCATGCCGCCTATGAGCTGTCGAAGAAGTTCGGCGCCGGTCCGGCCTATGCCGTGGAACTGGCGGAGCGGCTGAACCGTACGGGCTACAAGGTGGGCTTGTGTTTCCATGTCGGCAGCCAGATCGAGGACCCAGATACCTATGAGCGGGCGCTGGCCTCGGCCGACTGGGTGCGCAACCGGCTGACCTTCGATCTTGCGGGGCTCGACGTCGGCGGCGGCTTTCCCGCCGAATACGGCCATGATCCCAACCGCAAGCAGATCGAGATGCCGTCGCTCGGCCAGATCATGTCGCGGCTTTCCGGCGACCTGAAAGAGTACCAGTTCGACCAGATGCCGCTGGTGGCCGAGCCGGGCAGGGTGATCGTGGCGCGCTGCCTGTCGCTGATCGTGCGGGTGCTGTTGCGCAAGGGCAAGCGGCTCTACATCAATGACGGCATCTGGGCATCGCTGTCGGATTCCTGGACCGGCAAGATCACGCTGCCGGCGCGCTTCATTCCCGATCCGGCGATCAGGACCCGTAATGGCGATGAGAGCAAGATCGTGCCGTTCAAGGTCTGCGGCGCGACCTGCGATTCAGTCGACATCCTGTCCAGGCCATTCTGGCTGCCGGAAACCGTCGATACCGGCGACTGGATCGAGATCGGCCATATCGGCGCCTATTCGCTGTCGCTGCGCACACGCTTCAACGGCTTTTATCCCGACACGTTCGTCGAGGTGACGACGCCGTTCGACGAGGGCGACGCGCCGCAAGGGTTCGCGAGCTTGGAGACGATGGCGGATTAGGGAAATAAGGCAGTAAGGCAGTAAGGCAGTAAGGGAATAGGGGTGGCGGCAGTCACTGCTTTAGGGCACGTTTTCCTACTGCCCTACTGCCCTACTGCCCTACTGCCCTACTGCCCTACAATTTCCCCAACAGCTCCGGCGTCGGCCAGCCGTCCACCGGCAGGCCAAGCCGCATCTGTTCCTTGCGGATGGCTTCGCGCGTGTTGGTGCCCAGAATGCCGTCGACCGTGCCGACGTCGTAGCCCCGGGCTTCGAGCTTGGTCTGCAGTGCCTTCATCTGCTCGTTGTTGAGGCCTTGCTCGGGGTTGCGCGGATCAAGCGGCGGCGCGCCGGCGAACCGCGCGGCGAGATTGGCCGCGGTCAGCGCGTAGGTGAAGGACTGGTTCCATTCGAGATAGACATCGAAATTGTCATAGGTCAGGAAGGCTGGCCCCTTGCGGCCCATGGGCAGGGCCAGGCCGGCCTTCAGGCCCTTGTCGACGAGCGGCGAGCCGTCGGGATTGGTGACGCCCCACTGCGCCCACTGTGTCAGCGGCAATTTGTTGGTGCGTCCGGTCTGGTCCCAGGGCATCTCGTCGGGCACCCGCACTTCCTGGATCCAGGGTTCGTCACGCTTCCAGCCGCGCGACAGCACCTTGTTGGCGGTGGTCATGATCACGTCGGGCACGCTGTTGCGCAGGTCGATCTTGCCGTCGCCGTCACCGTCGACGCCCCGGGCCAGGTAGTCCGAAGGCAGGATCTGCGTCTGGCCGATCTCGCCGGCCCAGGCGCCCTTGACGTCGGCCGGCAGTACGCCGCGATCGATCAGTTCCAGAAGTGGCACCAACTGTTGCCGGAACAGTTGCGGGCGGCGGCAGTCATGCGAAAGCGTCACCAGCGCGCTCAGCGTGTGGAAATCGCCCTGCACGGCGCCGAAATCGGTTTCGAGCGCCCAGAAGGCGGTGATGACCGGCGCCTGGACGCCGAACTGCTGGTCGGCACGGGCGAAGATGTCGGCGTATTTCTTCATGTTCGCCGCACCTTGCTTCAGCCGGTAGGCGGAGATCATGCGGTTGGAAAACTCGATGAAGGTCTGGGTGAAGACGCCCTGGGCACGGTCGCGCGCCAGCGCCCTCTCGTCAAAATTTGCATCTTCCAGCGCGTCGAGGCCGACGGCGCCGACACCGGCCGCCTTGGCTTCCGCCGCCACGCCCTGTTTCCAGGTTTCGAAGTCGCCGCCGCATTCCTGTGCCATCGCCGGCAGGGCCGTAGCGCACAGGAATAGCGCCGCGAGGGCTTGGGAACGCAGTCGCATCAGCATCCTTCCGAAACGAAGAGGGCATTGTCGTGCTTGGCTGGAAACCCAACGCCCTGAATTACCGGCGGTTGCACTGTTCACCGCTGGCTGTGTCGAAAAGCAGGCGGCAGGCCCGGTGTCAACGGGTGTTCTGCCGCAGCCACTTATTCCACGAGGCTTCCGAGCCGTTGAAGACGTTGATGTCGGACTTGCCGGTCATGCCCGGAACGATGCCGGTCCCGGTGTACTGCCAGAAGGTGAAGGGATGGCTGCCATACTTCTCGCGCGGGTGGCCAGCGACGGAGCGTAGCCAGTAGGGGTAACCGCGGAAGCCCGAGAGCTCGTTGTCGTCGAAGAAATCGACCGAGGTGTAGATGATCGGCTTCTTGCCGTAATGCCGCTCGACGATTTCGAGGAAGGTGGTCATTTCCGCGCGCACCGTGGCCGGGTCGGGGCGCAACCTGCAGGTCGGCGATTTCGGGTTCCATTCCATGTCGAGGACCGGCGGCATGGCGGATCGGTCGACGGGGACATTCTGGATGAACCAGCGTGCCTGCTGGGCGGCCGGAGTGCAGAAATAGAAGAAATGATAGGCCGCGCGCGGAACGCCTGCGGCCTTCGTGCGCGACCAGTGCTCGTTGAAATACTCATCGAAGCGGTCGCCGCCCTCCGTTGCCTTGATGAAGGCGAAGGAAATGCCGGCGGCCTTGGCCGTCGGCCAGTCGACCGAGGTCTGGTATTTCGACACGTCGGTGCCGTGAACGGCATAGTTCCAGGGCGCGCCACTGTCCCATTCATGCGGCTTGGAATCGGCGAAGCGCGGCGCGCGCACGGCCACTGTCGGACTGCTGGAGGCGGACGGCGACACCGGCGAGAGATCGTCCACGGTCGAGCAGGCGCCAAGCAGTGTCAGCATGAAAAGGGCCGCAAGACGGCGCATCGCAACTTCCAAGCCGGAATCAGCCGGTCGCTGATGGGTCTGTGAACCGATGGCCGACGACTGGTCGCGCCCCCTCCAGGCGATCGCCCCACAGCATCGCCCAGCATATCCATTTCTGTGCATGTCGTTGTCTCAAAACCGCTATGCGGTCTTGAGCGGCATGCATCCCCCGTGATCGCCGATCATGGTTGATAATCCGTTGACGGCGCTCGACAAGTACCCCGATTTGCGGAAGCAATGGCGGCAAATCGATGACATAAGGGTCGGGCGAGAGCCCGGGAGGATGCGGATGCGGATCGTCGTCAAGATCGTCAGATGGCTGCTTGGCCTGATCGTGCTGGCGGTCGCCGCGCTGTTTGCCTGGCTTTACATCGCGCCACCCGAACTGATCCGCGTCGGCTCTGGCTATTCGGCCAAGATCGTCTGCTCCAACGTCTTCATAGCCGGGCGCGATCCCAACGAGGTGCTTGCCGTCGACGTGCAGGCGCCCGGACACCCGCTGCTGCGGCTGATGCGGGTCTCGGTCGACAAGAACCGGGGCACGGTCTCCGCCGGTCTGCTTGGCTTCCTGGGCAAGAGCGAGGCGGTTTCCCGTGATGGACTGGGTTGCGCCTCGATTCCCGACGGCGATGTCGGCAAGGCGCGGCGCACGGCGGTCCATGTCGAACCGTCGGCGACCAGCCAGGACACGCTGTGGCCCGAGGGCGAGCGGGTCGAGGCATCGCAGGATCCGGTGATCGGCAAGCTGCTGGACGACGCGGCGCTGACCGGTACCGGCATGCGCGCGGTGGTCGTGGTCAAGAACGGCCGTGTCGTCGCCGAACGCTATGGCGACGGTTTTTCCGCCAAGACGCCACTGCTTGGCTGGTCGATGACCAAGACGGTGAATGCCGCCATCATCGGCACGCTGGTCAAGGACGGCAAGATGGCGGTCGACAACAAGGGCCTGTTCGCGCCGTGGAAGGCGGATGGCCGCGCCGCCATCAGCCTTGCCGACATGATGGCGATGTCGAGCGGACTTGAATTCAACGAGGACTATGGCGACGTCGCCGATGTCACGCGCATGCTCTATCTCGAGCCGGACATGGCGGGCTTTGCCGTATCCAAACCCTTGGTGGGCGAGGTCGGCAAGGTGTTTTCCTATTCGAGCGGCACCGCGGTGATGCTGTCGCGGCTGTGGCAGGATGCGATCGGCGACAAGGCGAAGGCGCTGACATGGCCGCGCACGGCGCTGTTCGAGCCGCTCGGCATGCACAGCGCCGTGCTCGAAACCGACGAGCAGGGCACGTTCGTCGGCTCATCCTATCTCTACGCCACGGGGCATGACTGGGCCCGCTTCGGCCAGTTCCTGCTGCAAGGCGGGGTCTGGAACGGCAACCAGATCCTGCCGGCCGGCTTCGTCGACTGGATGCGCGAGCCGGCGCCGGCCTCGAAAGTCTACGGCAAGGGCCAGTTGTGGATCGAGGCGCCGGGCGATGAGGAGAATCCCGGTGCCGGTGTCGCGGCCGGCCTGCCCAAGGACACCTACTGGATGGAGGGGCATGACGGCCAGACTGTCACCATCATTCCCTCCGAGCAATTGGTGATCGTGCGGCTGGGCCTGACGCCGGCCAAGCTCGGCTACCGCCCGCAGGCGATGGTGGGTGCGCTGGTGAAGGCGCTGCACTAGCTCTCTTTACCCTCCCCTTGATGGGGAGGGTCGGCGCGTAGCGCCGGGGTGGGGTGCCTAGCGCTTCATCCCCACACGCGCCTTCGGCGCGACCTCCTCCATCGAGGGGGAGGCAAGGTTGCGCGGCCCGATCACCGCCAGCCAGGCGTAACCGCGATAAAGCGTGCGGAAACGGAAGGTTGCGCCGTTTCGCCGAGATTCCGATTCCAGGACTTCGCGCAGGGTTGAGCGCGGCGTGACGTGGAATTTTCTGAGCCAGCCGCGCAGCATCGCCCGGAACCAACCCGGCAGGCCTTCCTGCTGGCCGAAATCGACGACATGCAGCGAGCCATTGGGGGCGAGCGTCGCAAGGGCCGCCGACACCGTCTTTTCCCAGCCAGGGATCATCGACAGCGAATAGGACACGAAGACGCGGTCGAAGCGCTCGATGCCGTAAAGCGCGGCGGCATTGAAATCGGTCGCGTCGCCCCTTGCCAGCGTGACGCGGCCGGACAGGCCTTCGCGGTCGATCGCCTTGCCGGCGGTCTCCAGCATCTCGGCCGAGATGTCGAGGCCGAAGAAGCGGGCATCGGGATAGCGACGGGCGGCAAGGATGATGTTGCGCCCGGTGCCGCAGCCGAGTTCCAGCACGTTGCCGCCTGCCGGTACCTCCAGCCCATGGATCAGCCGGTCGCGGCCGAGCAGATAGTATTTGCGGGTCAGGTCGTAGATGTGGCGCTGCCAGCGGTAGACGCCGTCCATCAGTTCGGCATGGTTGGCCGGCAGCTCCGTCGTGCTCATGCCGCGCGCTTCACATAGAGGTGGAAGCCGCCATAGATGGCCGAGCGGTCGCGGGCCGAGAATTCGCGCGACGCCTCGTTCTGATAGTCCCACTGGTCGAGCAGCGAGGTCGAGACGCGGCCCGGCAGCAGGCTGGGCTCGGCGGCGGTGCGGAAGATGACGCGGGCGCCAGTGGAGGCGGTGCGGCTGATTTCCGACCACAGCGCATTGAGCTGGTCATCGGTCATCCAGTCCTGCGCGTCGAGCAGGATGAAGCGGTCGACCGTGCCCGCATCCTTGCCGGCGAGGAATTCGATCAGATTGGCATGGTGGATGGCGACGCGGTCGACATTGCCGCGGATGGTGTCGTAGTTCTGCTTTTCCAGATAGGCGGGCAGGGCGGCCTCGCCGGGATTTGGATAGCGGCGGGCGAACGCCTGCCAGGCGAAGTAGTTGTTTTCCAGGGGAAAATCGCAGGCTAGCTTTTCCAGCCGGGCCTTGAGCACGCTGGCCATTGTGCCGTCGCCGGAGGTGATCAGGGAATCATACTGCGCCGGCGGAATGCCGAGGCCGAACAGCGAAGCCTTGCGCGATGTTGCCCATTTCAGGAGCTTCTTGTCGAAAACCGGCGCCAGTTCCTCGTTGAAGAAGCGGCGCTGTTCGCCGATGTTCCTGGCTTCCATCATGCGGGCCGGATTGACGCCGAAGAATTTCGCCGTGCGGTGGCCCATGGCGATGAACAGGCCAAGCAGGCCGGTCTGGTAGAAATTGCGGTCGAAGACACCGATGCGCCTGATGCCGCGCCAGTTGCGGCGCTCCCAGTAGTGGCGGCTCACCGGGTCGAGATGCGGCGCGATGAAACGGTCATAGGCTTGCGAATTGTGGCTGGTGTCGGCGGCGCCGAAGAAGCGGAACAGGTCGCCTTGTGACGGTAGGCGGCGCACCGCCTCCAGCTTCATGCGGTTCAGCGCGATGTGGGCGGCGTTGAGGTCGACGGCGTCGATCCGTGCCGGCGAGCGGGTGAGGTAGGCCAGGATGTTGCAGCCGCCTGAAGCGATCGTGACGATGCGGTGACCCTGGCCAAGCTGCATGGCCTCCATGTCGACATCGGGGTCTTCCCAGATCTGCGGATAGACGAGGCCGGAGAACAGAAGGGCAAACAGCCGCTCCGAGATGCCGGCTTTGGAAAGCGCGCGGTTCTGGTAGACGGCCTTTCCAACTTCCTTGCCGCGGCGAAAAACCAGATCCGAGGAGACGTCCGTCATGGCAAAGTGATTCCCCATTTGCTTTGGCGCAAGCGGGTAACCCAGGGTCATGACAGGCCGGTGACAGTCGGAAGCATCGATAATTCTACTGCGGCGGTCATCTGACGCGGCTTTCTGCGCTTCCGGTGCTCACGGACTTCTATGTCCGCTCCGCTCCGGTTCTCGAAAGCCACGTCACCTGACTCGCCGCAGCGAATTCTCGAAGCTTCCTCAGGCGCGGCCAAATCCACCCGGTGTCGGCGTCGTCAGGATAACAGCCTCACCGGCATCGAGCACAGTCTGGTCGCAGGCTTTCAGCATGTCGATCGTGCCGTCCTTGCGGCGGACCTTGGTCGAGCCGACCTCACCGTCGCCGCCACCGTCCAGTCCTTGCGGCGGGCGGTTGCGGTGCGAGGACAGGATCGCGCATTCCATCTTCTCGAGGAAGCGTATGGTGCGTTTGGTGCCGTCGCCGGCATCCCATTTGCCCTTGCCGCCGGAGCCCTCGCGGATGTGAAAATCCTCCAGCACCACGGGAAAGCGCAGTTCCAGCACTTCCGGGTCGGTGAGGCGCGAATTGGTCATGTGGGTGTGGACGCCCGAGGTGCCGGCAAAGCCGCGGCCGGAGTTCATGTGGCCGGCCGGCGAGCCGGAGCAGATCGTCTCGTAATACTGGTACTTCTTGTTGCCGAAGGTCAGGTTGTTCATCGTGCCCTGGGCATTGGCCATGGCGCCCATGGCGCCGAACAGCGCGTTGGTGACATGCTGCGAGGTCTCGACATTGCCGGCAACGACGGCGGCAGGGTAGGTGGGCTTCAGCATGCAGCCGTCGGGAATGACGATGTTGATTGTTCGCAGACACCCGGCATTCATCGGGATCATGTCCTCGACCATGACGCGGAAGGCGTAGAGGACCGCCGCGCGGGCGACGGGCTCCGGCGCGTTGAAATTGTTCTTCATGACAGGTGACGTGCCGGTGAAGTCGACCGTCGCTTCGCGCTTTTGCCGGTCGACCGATATCTTCACCTTGATCACCTGGCCGGTATCGGTGGGATATTCATAGGCAGATGTGTCCGGCAGCCGCTCGATCACCCGCCGCACGCTTTCTGCGGCGTTGTCCTGGACGTGCCCCATATAGGCCTCGACGACATCGAGGCCGAAATGCGCGACCATCTTGCGCAACTCGGCGACGCCTTTCTCGTTGGCGGCGATCTGCGCCTTGAGGTCGGCGATGTTCTGGTGCGGATTGCGGGCCGGGTAGGGGTGATCGGTCAGCAGCGTCTGCAGCTCCGTCTCGCGGAAGCGGCCGCGGTCGACGATGCGGAAATTGTCGAACAGCACGCCTTCCTCGTCGACCGTGGTGGCCAGCGGCGTCATCGAGCCGGGCGCGGTGCCGCCTATGTCGGCATGGTGGCCGCGCGAGGCCGTCCAGAACAGGATATTCCTTTGGGCATCGTCGAAAACAGGCGTCACCACCGTGATGTCGGGCAGATGCGTGCCGCCGTTGTAGGGTGCGTTCAAGGCAAAGACGTCGCCGGGGTGGATGTCGCCGGAGTTCAGCCGGATGATGGTTTCGACCGAACGGTCCATCGAGCCGAGGTGCACCGGCATGTGCGGCGCGTTGGCCACCAGCGCCCCGGTGTGGTCGAAGACGGCGCAGGAAAAATCCAGCCTTTCCTTGATGTTGACGGAGTAGGCGGTGTTCTGCAGCGTGACACCCATCTGCTCGGCGATCGACATGAACAGGTTGTTGAAGACTTCCAGCATGACCGGGTCGGCTGATGTGCCGAGGGCGGCTGCCCGCGCCTTCCTTTCGGTGCGGCGGATGACGACGTGGTTGAGGTTGGTGATTTCGGCCCGCCAGCCCGGTTCGACAACGATGGTCTGGTTCGGCTCGATGATGAGAGCGGGACCTGTGACAAGATTGGATGGGCGCAGGTTTTCGCGACGATGAATGCCGGCTTCATGCCAGCGGCCTTCGGTGTGGATGCGCCGCGTTCCAGAAGCGCCGGCTTCAATCCTTGCAGGTCCGGCGGGCGCATAGGCTTCCGCGCTGCTCTCGCCGATTTCGCTGCCCTCTACGCCGACAGTCTCGACGATCATCGGCTTGTCATCATAGACGAAGCCGAATTGCGCCTTGTGGGCTATTTCGAAATCGCGCTTGGCCTGGAAAATCGAGTCACTTTCGAAATTCACCGGCAGTGTCGTGTCGGTGCCGTCATAGCGGATGTGCAGCACGGGCCTCGTCGCAACCGTGTCCTCGGTGATCCCTTGCGCCACAAGTTCGGCAATGACGGCCTTTTTCAAGACGGCGATGAGGCTGCCGATCTCCGTTCTGGATTCTTCGGCAAGCGGCTTGAGCAGTGCCTGCTGGCGCGAGGCAAAGACCGACGCCAGGCCGATCCCGTAGGCCGAAAGCAGGCCGGAGAAGGGATGGATAAGCACCGCCTCCATGCCGAGCGCATCGGCGACCAGGCATGCGTGCTGGCCGCCGGCACCGCCGAAGCAGTTGAGCAGGTATTCGGTGACGTCGTAGCCGCGCTGCACGGAGATCTTCTTGATGGCGTTGGCCATGTTCTCGACGGCGATGGTGACGAAGCCCTCGGCAACCGCCTCCGGTGAACGGCCGTCGCCGATTTCGGCGGCCAGAGCCGCGAATTTCGCGCGCACGGTTCCGACGTCGAGCGGCTGGTCCTGGCCGGGACCGAAGATCGCCGGGAAGAAATCGGGCTGCAGCTTGCCGAGCATCACGTTGGCGTCGGTTACGGCCAGCGGGCCGCCGCGCCGGTAGGCGGCGGGGCCGGGGTTGGCGCCAGCGGAGTCCGGTCCGGCGCGAAAACGGCCGGCCTCGTAATGCAGGATCGAACCACCGCCGGCGGCGACGGTGTGGATGCGCATCATCGGGGCGCGGACGCGCACGCCGGCGACTTCCGTGTCGAAAGCGCGCTCATACTCGCCATCATAGTGGGCGACATCGGTGGACGTGCCGCCCATGTCGAAGCCGATGACCTTGTCGAAGCCGGCGAGCTTCGCCGTCTCGACCATGCCGACAACGCCGCCGGCCGGACCCGACAGCAGCGCATCCTTGCCCTGGAACATGTCGGCGGCGGTGAGGCCGCCAGAGGACATCATGAACATGAGGCGAGGGGTTTGTTCGCTCGCTTCTTCAGGTGGGGAGACTGGCGCCGCCCCCAGCTCTCCCGCCACCCTCTGCACATAACGTGACAGGATGGGCGAGAGATAGCTGTCGACCACGGTGGTGTCGCCGCGGCCGACCAGCTTGATCAGCGGCGAGACCTCGTGGCTGACCGAGACCTGGCTGAAACCCAGCTTGCGGCAGACCATTGCCACCGCCTTCTCGTGGTCGGGGTATTTCCAGGCATGCATGAAGACGATTGCGACGGCATCGATGCCGTCGGCCTTCGCCTGCTCGATCGCCGGCCGGCAAGCGGCGATGTCGAGCAGCCGTTCGACGCAGCCATCGGCCAGCACGCGTTCGTTGATCTCGATGACGCGCTCATAGAGCTGCTCGGGAAGGATGATTTCCTTGGCGAAGATATCGGGCCGCGCCTGGTAGGCGATCCTGAGCGCGTCGCGAAACCCCTTGGTGATGAGCAGGAGCACGCGGTCGCCCTTGCGTTCCAGAAGCGCGTTGGTGGCGACCGTGGTGCCCATCTTGATATCGCCGATCAGGCCGGATGGGATCGTGGCGCCCGATTCAAGGCCGAGCAGGTCGCGGATGCCCTGGATGGCGGCATCGGCGTAGGCTTCGGGGTTTTCCGAAAGCAGCTTGCGCGGATGCAGTCCACCTTGCGGGTCACGACCGATGACGTCGGTGAAGGTGCCGCCGCGATCGATCCAGAAATCCCATTTCGCGGCCATGGCGGCTGTCTCCGGCGTTTTCGTTTCCAGCTTTCGTTGTTAATGCGCCAACGCGCCGGCAGCAACGTATCCCGTTGATGTTACATGCGGAAACGCAACGTTATGAAACTGATGGCCGGGTGGTGCATTTCCCCTTCGACCGCTCACTGCAACGTGAGCGTGTGTTGAAGGAGAGATGTGATGAAAAAGCTCATTCTGGCTTCCGTGTCCGCCCTTGCCCTGCTGGGCGTCGCGGCCTGCAGCGACAGCGGCACTGACAAAACCACGACGCAGAGCACCAATCCGCCGGCCGCGGAACAGCCGATGAAGCCCGCGGCGCCGGCTGACAATTCGACCAAGCCCGCCGAGCCGGCTCCGGCAACGCCTGCTCCTGCGCCCGCGCAGTAGTCTGTAAGTTGTAAAGCGTGTCTTGGGAGGAAGGCCGGCATCATGCCGGCCTTTTCTCGTGAAGGCGGCTATCGGACCGACAACGCGCGTCTCGTTCCCAGACCCGGACAGCAGCCGTTATTGGCTTGATAGGGGGGACCGGTTGGCTCTATGAAGCGGGCCATGTCGATTTGGGACCGCCTCGGCGAGTTTATCACACGGGTATCGTCTTCAGCGACGTCGGGCGTTGCCGACGTCGTCGAGGCTGTGCGCACAGTGTTTTCCGGCGATGCGGATCTGCGCCGCCGCGTCGCCTTCTCGGTGGCGATGATCGCGCTATCGGCCAAGATGGCCAAGGCAGACGGCATCGTCACCCAGGACGAGGTGCGCGCCTTCCAGGAAATATTCGAAGTGCCGCCGAAGGAGACGCGCAACGTTGCGCGGCTGTTCGATCTCGCCCAGCAGGACGTGGCCGGTTTCGAAACCTATGCCGAGCGAATGGCACAGCTGTGCGGTTCCGGGCATTCCAATTGCGTCATGCTGGAAGACATACTCGACGGCCTGTTCCATATCGCCAAGGCCGATGGGCTGGTGCATGAGCGCGAAGGCATCTTCCTGCACCGTATCGCCGAGATATTCCGCATCGACGAAGCGCATTACGAATCGATCCTGGCCCGCCACGTCAATCTTGGCGCGGGCGATCCCTATGTCGTTCTCGGCATCGAGCGCGGCAAGCCGTTCGAGGAGGTCAAGAAGCGGTATCGCAAGCTGGTTTCCGACAATCATCCGGACCGGCTGATCGCGCGCGGCCTGCCGCAGGAATTCATCAAGATCGCGACGACCAGGGTCGCCGCGATCAACGCCGCCTATGAAATGATCGAGCGGGGCCTGCGGCACGTATGAGCGGCTTCCTGCCCGACGAGCCGAGCGCCGAGGTCAGGGTATCGCCGAATTTCGGGCTAAGGCGCGATATGCTGAAGCCCGACATGATCGTGCTGCATTATACCGGCATGGCGACAGGGGCCGGGGCGGAGGCATGGCTGTGCGATCCGGCGAGCGAAGTCTCATCGCATTATCTCGTCCATGAGAACGGCCACATCGTGCAGATGGTCAGGGAAAGCGATCGCGCGTGGCACGCCGGCAAGAGCTCCTGGTTCGGGCGCACCGACATCAATTCCTGTTCGGTCGGCATCGAAATCGTCAATCCTGGACATTCGCTAGGCTATCCCGGCTTCCGCCGGCGCCAGATCAACGCGGTGATCGGCCTGTGCAAGGGGATTGCCGGGCGGCATGCCATCCCCGCCACGCGCGTGCTGGCGCATTCCGATGTGGCACCGGGTCGCAAGATCGATCCGGGCGAGAAGTTCCCGTGGGCCGCTCTGTTCGAGGCCGGTGTCGGCCATCTCGTACCGGCCGCACCCGTCAGGCGCGGAGCCGCGCTGAAGCCCGGCGACAACGGTGCCGATGTCGAAGCACTGCAGTCGATGCTGGCGCTCTATGGCTATGGTGTTGAGATATCGGGCGTTTTCGACCATCAGACACGGATTGTCGTCGAGGCCTTCCAACGGCATTTCAGACCCCGCCTGGTCGACGGGCTGGCCGACGGCTCGACGATGCGCACGCTGCAAAAACTGCTTGCTTCCGTAAGCCGTTGACCTCAGGTCAAGGCGCTGCCCAAGTAATCTTATCCTGAATCAGGTTACAAACTGTCACTCAAAGTGACTTGCCCCGCCTTCATTGGCGCCAATTCGGGCTTCAAAGGGCAATTCGTACAGTTTGTCGGACGTCTTTCCCCCCGGATGTTCCGATAGTAATCAAGCCGCGCCGTGCGAAGATCTTCGAACGGTCCAGACAGAACAGGATCACATGCAGAAATTGACCGTTGTAACGGCAGCTCTTGCTGCCGGCGTAATGACTTTTGCCTTCAGTGCGGCTGACGCCGCGCCGTTGAGCCCGCGGGCCGATCAGGGGTTCGTCACGGCGACCGCCAAGGGCAAGGCCATTTCGGCCAAAAGCAGCAAGAGTGCGAAGGCAACGACGAAGCAGGCTTCCGCCAAGGTGGAAAAGGCCAGCTGGGCCAAAGTGCAGAAATCCGCCTCCAAAAGGCAGACAAAGCGTGGCCGAAAGACCATCGACATGACGACAACGGCCTCGATCGGCCTCAGGAATGTCGCCGCGTCGACGGCGGCGGTGGCCAGCGGCGGCCAGTATTCCGCGATCGTCGCCCGCTATGCGGCAAGCTACGGCGTTCCGGTGTCGCTGGCGCACGCCGTCATCAAGATCGAGAGCAACTACCGGCCGAACATGGTCGGCGGCGCCGGCGAGATCGGCCTGATGCAGATCAAGCCGGCGACGGCGCGGATGATGGGCTACAACGGTTCGGCCAAAGGCCTGTTCGATCCCGACACCAACATCAGATACGGCATGAAGTACCTCGCCTTGGCGCAGAACCTTGGCGGCGGCACGACCTGCGGCACGATCCTGAAATACAATGCCGGCCATGCCGCGACGCGGATGAACCCGATCTCGGCCGCCTATTGCAGCAAGGTCAAGGTTCAGATGGCGGCGCTTTGACTGCAAGTTGCGAGAGCCGGCGCATAAGCCGGCTTTTTCATTTGCGTTTTCCCGGCTGAACCCCTTTATACGCCTTGCCAGCTGGCTGGGCGGCCGCACTCGCAAACGCCGAAAGGCCGCGAGTGAGGAAAGTCCGGGCTCCATGGAAACACGGTGCCGGTTAATGGCCGGCGGGGGCGACCCCAGGGAAAGTGCCACAGAAAGCAAACCGCCGCGACTTTGTCGGGGTAAGGGTGAAAGGGTGGGGTAAGAGCCCACCGCGCGACTGGCAACAGGAGCGGCACGGTAAACCCCACCGGGAGCAAAACCGAATAGGGGCGGTGCGAGGGGAAACCCTCGAGGGCTGTTTCCGGCTCACCGTCCGGGTAGGTTGCGTGAGGCGCATGGCAACATGCGCCCAAGATGAATGGCCGCCACGTTCTCGTCCCGCAAGGGCCGAGGGCCATACAGAACCCGGCTTACAGGCCAGCTGGCAGTTTCGCCTCGAGAAGAAATCCTTTGAGATCAGCAGGTTGCGCCCTTGGGCGCGCCTGTCGATTCAAGCCTTTCAGCTGTTTGCCATGGACCCAGCCTAGGCCAGTCGCTTGCTGGTGCGATTAAATCGTACCATGGTTCGAGAACGATATCAGGAGCCCATCATGGGACAGGTCAACAAGCGCAGCATCACGCTTTCACCGGAACTGGCGCAAGCGGTGGACGATGTGGTCGCGGCAGGGGAGTACGCCTCGGCGAGCGAGGTCATCCGCGACGCGCTGCGGCAGTGGAAGGATCGTCGCGACCTGCTCGGCTACACGGTCGAGGAATTGCGCAAACTGGTGCAGGAAGGGATCGACAGCGGACCCGCGCAGGACGGTCAGCCAATCATGGAACGACTGCGCGCCAAATACCTGAAGATGGCCCAGATCAAAGGCTTTCAGGAGTGAAATACCGCCTGCTTCCTCAGGCACTGGTCGATCTCGAAAGCATCGGTGACTACATCGCCAGCCACGCCACGAGCTGCGGCACGGTTGGTTGACGCGCTGGAGCGACGATGGGACCTGCTCACCTTGCATCCCTTCTCAGGTGCTCCACGCGACGACATAGCACCTGGCATCCGTCATCTGGTCGTCGGCGATTATCTCACTCTCTACTGTGTCCGCGACGAGGCGATCGAAATCGTCCGCGTGCTACACGGGCATCGCAACATCGAGGCCGACGACCTCGGTGAGTGACCGGTCCGTCAGCCGCTGATCCTGTCCAGCGAGGTCTCGATAGCCTTCCACAGTTCTTCCACCGGCTCACAGCCGACCGAAAGGCGGACAAAACCTGGCGGCACCGCATCGCCTCGCTTCAAACGCCGCTCGGCCGAGGTGTGGACGCCGCCGAAGGAGGTGGCGGCCTCTATCAGTGGGCAATTGTTGATGAAATCCTCGGCCTTCTCCTCCGAGGCGAGTTCGAAGGAGATGAGGAAGCCGAAGCGCTCCATCTGGGCGCGGGCTAGGTTGTGCGAGGGGTCGCCGTTCAAACCGGGAAAACGCAGGCCACTCACCGCGCGGTGTTCCTTCAGCCGTTGCGCGATCGTTTCGGCTGAAGAACACATGCGGTCGAAGCGCACCTCGAGTGTTTCGAGGCCGCGATGCACCAGCCACGCCTCGAACGGTCCGGGAATGCCGCCGGCCATTGCGCGCCAGTCCGTCACCCTGGTGACGATGTCGGCGTTACGGCTGGCGACGTGGCCGAACAGCACGTCCGAGTGCCCGTTGACCGCCTTGGTGTCGGCGGAGACGACGATATCGGCACCGAAGTCGAGCGGACGCTGGCCGAACGGCGTCATCGTCGTATTGTCGACGACAAGGACCCCGCTTTGTTCATGGACAGCCTTGGCGATGGCCGAGATGTCGCAAATGTCCAGCCGCGGGTTGGACGGGGTTTCCACGAAGACAAGCGAATAGCCCGCGAAGCCGCCGTCGAGGAAGGTCGGCGTCGGCTTGGTGTCGCAAACTATGCCGAGCGGCTTCAGGAAGCGTTCGGCCATCGCACGCGTGGCGTGGTAGCCATCCGCGGGCAGGAGCACGCGATCGCCCGATTTCAGCAGCGCGAAAAACACCGACGAAATCGCAGCCATTCCTGAGGGAAAACTCACGCATTGCGCATCTTCCAGATGGCCGAGCACATGTTCCACGGCGCGCCAGGTCGGGTTGTCGTAGCGGCCATATTGATCGATGCCGGTCTCGACGCCCGGCGTGTGAAAGATCGAAGCCATGGTGAGCGGCAAGGGGATCGGGTCGCCGTTGGCGAAATCGCGGCTGCGCAAATGGGACAGTTCGGCGGCGCGTGACTTTGCCGTCTCGGACATGAGCTCGATCCTTGTTTTTGGGCGGAATGCGTTGCTCGACGCTATGCGGGCGGGTGATGCGCGGCAAGCCCAAGTCTTTTGGGCCAGAGGGCTCTAAACGCTTCGTTAGGCTTAATGATCCATAAAGACGAGACGTGCCGTCAAGGCTGCTCGGATTGGTCGCGATGCGCGTGTTTGTGAAGCCTATTCCCGTTGACGCCCATAGTGCCCCATGATATCCCATTCAGACATCAAAGCCTTCGTTCCGCGTCAGTGTAAAGCGTACGCCAATCGGGCAGCCGCGGCGGCTGCGCTTTTGCCGATTTTTGCCTGTGTGGACGCGGCTGATGCGGGGCAGGGAACGCGCTGCGGCGGCGCGTGCAAGACGATGAAGAGGGGTGCGGCGGCGCAAGCGGCTGTAACGTTTAATGGACCGGTTTCTGTCGAACACGGTGAGCAGGATCGATGCGAAGGGACGGGTGTCCGTTCCGGCGCATTTCCGCGCCGTCGTACAGAAACGCGGCTATTCGGAACTCTACGCGCTGCGCTGCCTCGACCTGCCGGCGATGGATGTCGGCGGGCTCGACCTGCTCGACCGCTACGAGCAGCGCATCGCGCAGGAAGATCCGTTCCTGCAGACAGCGGACGACATGTCTTTCTTCTGCCATGGCGACGGGACCTTCCTGAAACTCGATCAGGACGGCCGCATCACGATGACCGATTTCATCCGCGAGCACACCGGCATCTCGGCGGAGGTGGCCTTTGTCGGGCGTGGCAATTTCTTTCAGATCTGGGAGCCGGGGCGGCTTGCGGCCTATGGGGCGCAGGCGCGGGCCCGGCTTTTGCAGCTTCGGCAGGGGACGAAGCCTGGGGAGCGACCGGAATGACGGTGGGCCACGGCGATGACCTTCCTAACGCTGTAGGTGGGCACGCCGTTGGCGGACCGGTCCGCCACATTCCGGTCCTCCTTGGCGAAGTGCTCGAGGCACTGGCGCCGGCGGCGGGCGACATCATCATCGACGGCACGTTCGGCGCTGGTGGCTACACCCGGGCCATTCTGGCGACCGGGGCTTCGGTCGTGGCGATCGACCGCGATCCCGACGCCATCACGGCCGGACGCGATCTCGAGGCGCAATCGGGCGGCAGGCTGAGACTGGTGCAGGCACCGTTCTCGACGCTGGACGAACATGTCGAAAGTGTCGACGGCGTCGTGCTCGACATTGGCGTGTCCTCCATGCAGCTCGACCAGGCCGGGCGCGGCTTTTCCTTCCGCACCGACGGGCCGCTCGACATGCGCATGGCGCAGGCGGGTCTCAGCGCCGCCGACGTCGTCAACAGCTTCAAGCCGGGCGACCTTGCCCGCATCTTCGGCTTCCTCGGCGAAGAGCGCCACGCAGGCCGCATCGCCCGCATGATCGAGGCGCGCCGTGAAAAACGGCCGTTCGAGCGCACGTTGGAACTGGCGGACGCCATCGAGACGCATATCGGCCGCGCGCCGAAGGACAAGATCCATCCTGCCACCCGCGTGTTCCAGGCGCTGCGCATCTACGTCAATGACGAACTTGGCGAACTGGCCAAGGCCCTGTTCGCGGCCGAACGCGCCTTGAAGCCGGGCGGGCGCCTGGTGGTGGTGACGTTCCATTCGCTGGAAGACCGCATCGTCAAGCGTTTCATCGCCGACCGGGCTGATGTCGCCACCGGTTCACGTCATTTGCCCGAGGCGCAGGCGCGTACCGCGACCTTCCGCAAGGCTGGCGGCGGCGTGACGCCAGGTGATGCCGAGACCGCGGCCAATCCGCGTGCCCGTTCGGCCAGGCTGCGCGCGGCGATCCGCACCGAGGCACCGGCGCGTGCCGGCGATTTTTCGATTTTCGGCCTTCCAAAACTTCCCGGCATCAACCTGCCGGGGGAGAGGTAAGCACGTGTTCCGTACCAGCGACATTGTCCTGATCGCCGTCATGGTTTCGGCGGCGGCCCTGACCTACAAGACCAAGCGCGAGGCCGAGGATCAGTTGGCGGCGGTGCAGAAAATCCATACCCAGATCCGCTATGAGGAGGAGACGATCGACCTGCTCAAGGCCGACTGGAGCCTGCTCACCCAGCCGTCGCGGCTGCAGAAGCTCACCGAACTCTACAAGTCGCAGCTCGCGCTCGAGCCGGTCAGCGCACGCCAGATCGTGGGCCTGGGCGATCTGCCGGCCAAGGCCCTGGATATCCAGGACATCCTGAACGGACGCCAGGGCGCCATGGCCGACAATTCGGACAAGGCGCCCGCGGGCGACAAGGACCCCGTCGTGACCGGAGGCATCGCCCAATGATCGGCAAACTGCTGAGGCGTCGCGCCAGGACGGGTGAGGACGGATCGATCGTCGTCGAGGGCGCCCGCAAGGCGACAGGCGGCAAGGGCAAGGCGCGCATCGTGATGACGATGGCGGTGTTCTTCGGCATCTTCTCGACCATTTCAGGCCGGCTGGTCTATCTCGGCTTCCAGACGCCTGATCTGTCGGGCGGCCCGCAGAGCCGGGTCACCGCCTCGCGGCCCGACATTGTCGATCGTAACGGCGAAGTGCTGGCGACCGACATCAAGACAGCGTCGCTGTTCGCGGAGCCGCGCCGCATCGTCGATGCCGACGAGGCGATCGAGAAACTGTCGACCGTGCTGCCCGAGATCGATTACGAGCAGACCTATCACAAGCTCAAGAGCGGCGCCGGATTCGTCTGGCTGCAGCGGCAGCTGACGCCCAAGCAGCAGGCCGATATCATGCAGCTCGGCATTCCCGGTTTCGGCTTTCGCACGGAGAAGCGCCGTTTCTATCCGAGCGGCGAGACCTCGTCCTACATTGTCGGCCTGACCAACATCGACAACCAGGGCATCTCCGGGATGGAGAAATATATCGACGAGCAGGGCCTGAGCGACCTGCAGGCGTCGGGCTTGGCGGTGGCCAAGGATCTCAAGCCGGTGAAGCTTTCGATCGATCTGCGCGTCCAGCATGTGGTGC
Organism: Mesorhizobium sp. 113-3-9; assembly: GCF_016756515.1. Lineage (NCBI taxonomy): Bacteria > Pseudomonadati > Pseudomonadota > Alphaproteobacteria > Hyphomicrobiales > Phyllobacteriaceae > Mesorhizobium > Mesorhizobium sp. 113-3-9. The sequence continues at coordinate 3,715,170 of NZ_AP023246.1, forward strand.
GCGACGAGATCGCCGCCGGCCTGGAGCGCTATCGCGCCCTGGGCGCCGGCGCCGTCGTGCTCAACGTCAAGACCGGCGAAGTGGTGGCCATGGCCTCGGTGCCGGATTTCGATCCGAACAATCCTTACAATGCACAGGAGAAGGACCGGCTGAACCGGATGTCGGCGGGCCTCTACGAGATGGGTTCGACCTTCAAGAGCTTCACCTCGGCGATGGCGCTCGATTCCGGCAAGGCGACGATGAATAGCCGTTTCGATGCCTCGCATCCGATCCGGGTCGGCCATCAGGCCATTCACGATTTCCACGGCAAGAACCGCGTGCTGTCGTTGCCGGAAGTGTTCCTCTATTCGTCCAACATCGGGTCGGCCAGGGAGGCCGAACTGGTCGGCATCGAGGGGCACCGGGAATTCCTGCATCGCCTGGGCATTCTGGAGAGGATGCAGACCGAACTGCCGGAAGTCGCCCGCCCGACTGAACCGAAGGTCTGGAAACAGGTCAATTCGTTCACGATCGCCTTCGGCCACGGCGTATCGACGACGCCCCTGCAGGCAGCTGTCGGCTGCGCGGCGCTGATGAATGGCGGCTTCCTGATGAACCCGACCTTCCTGGTTCGTACGCAGGCGGAAGCGATGGCCACCGCCAAGAAGGTGGTGAGCGAAAAAACGGTCGAGGGCATGCGCTACCTCTATTCGCTCAACGCCGAGAAGGGCTCGGCCAGAAACGCCAGAGTCCCCGGCTACCGCGTTGGCGGCAAGACCGGAACGGCCGAGAAGGTCATCAACGGCCGCTACTCGAAGGACTTGAATTTCAACACGTTCGTCGCCGCCTTCCCGATGGACGACCCGCAATACCTCGTCTTCACGATTGCCGACGCCCCGCACCCTGAAAAGCCTGGCATGACGGACGTCGCGGCCGCGAATGCGGGGGTTATGGCCGGCAATATCATCAGGCGTTCCGCGGCCATGCTTGGCGTGAAACCAGATTTCAGCCATGAAAATGGTGCAACGTTGGTTTCCTATGAGTGATTCTTGGGGCGCGCCGGCGACTGCGCGCTATTTTATTGCGGTGAACGGAACTCGATGAAGCTCAGAGATCTAGCCGGTGTCCTGCCAGTCGAAGGAACAGCTTCCGCCGATCTGGAGGTTACCGGGATTTCGTCCGATTCCCGGCAGGTGAAGCCCGGCGTCGTCTTTTTTGCGCTCGCCGGTACCAAGGCGGACGGCGCGGCCTACGCTGCCGACGCGGCCAGGCGTGGCGCGCTTGCGATCGTGACAGGCAAAGGCGGTTCCGTTGCCGGATTGCCGGTTCCGGTGCTGGCGGTCGACGATCCGCGCCTGGCGCTGGCGCTGAGCGCTTCCCGCTATTTCGGCAGACAGCCGCAAACCATGGTGGCGGTGACCGGCACCAGCGGCAAGACATCGGTCGCCGCCTTCACCAGGCAGATCTGGGAGCAGGCGGGCTATGCCGCGGCTTCGATCGGCACCACCGGCGTGGTGGCGCCAGGGCGCAACGAATATGGCTCGCTGACCACGCCCGATCCGGTCGCCCTGCACCAGTTGCTCAAGGAATTGGCCGATGCCGGCGTCACCCACGCTTCGATGGAGGCTTCCAGCCACGGTCTCGACCAGCGCCGGCTTGACGGCGTGAAGCTGGCGGCTGGCGGCTTCACCAATCTTGGCCGCGACCATATGGATTACCACCCGACGATCGAGGATTATCACCGCGCCAAGCTGCGCCTGTTCGACACGCTGCTGCCGAAAGGCGCGCCGGCGGTGATCTTCGCCGACGACCCGTGGTCGGCGCCGACCATCCAGGCGGCGCGGGCCGCCGGGCTCGACGTGCTGACGGTTGGCCGCCATGGCGATTTCCTCACGCTGAAGCGCGTCGAGCACGAACGCCATCGCCAGCGTGCCGAAGTGGAGGCCGAGGGCGTGCTTTACGAGATCGACCTGCCGCTGGCCGGCGATTTCCAGATTTCGAACGCGCTGGTTTCGGCGGGGCTTGCCATTTCCACGGGAACGCCGGTCGCCAAGGCCTTGATGTCCCTGGAGAAATTGAAGGGCGCGCCGGGCCGGCTCGATCTCGTCGGAACCACCGCCAGTGGCGCGCCGGTCTATGTCGACTATGCCCACAAGCCCGATGCGCTGGAAAATGTGCTGGCTTCGGTGCGCCCGTTCACGACGGGCCGCGTCATGGTCGTGTTCGGCTGCGGCGGCGACCGCGACCGGGGAAAAAGGCCGATCATGGGCGAGATCGCGACCCGGCTCGCCGATGTCGTCATTGTCACCGACGACAATCCGCGCTCCGAAGTGCCCGAAACGATCCGCGCCGCCATCATGGCCGCTGCTCCAGGCGCCATCGAAATCGGCGACCGGCGCAAGGCGATCCACGAGGCCGTGGGCATGCTTCATGCCGGCGACACGCTGATCGTGGCCGGCAAGGGCCACGAGGAAGGCCAGACGATCGGCTCCGAAACCCTGCATTTTTCAGATCATGAGGAAGTCCGCGCCGCTTTGCGGGAGCGTGCCGCATGAGTTTGCTGTGGACCTCCGAGGCGCTGGTTGCCGCCATGGACGGGAGGCCTCTTGGGCCCATGCCCGAAGGCATATCGGGCATTTCGATCGACAGCCGCAGCCTGCAGCCGGGTGACGCCTTCTTCGCTATCAAGGGCGAGGCGATGGACGGCCACGACTTCGCAACCGCTGCCATCAAGGCCGGCGCGGGCGTGCTGGTGGTGGCGGAAGGCAAGCTGCCTTCGCTCGGCCGGCTGACGGCGCCGATCATCGTCGTTGAGGACGTGCTGGTCGCACTGGAAAAGCTCGGCGTCGCATCGCGGACCCGCTCGGCGGCCAAAATCATCGCTGTCACCGGTTCGGCCGGCAAGACCACCACCAAGGAAGCGCTGCGCCATGTGCTGTCGGCGGTTGGCAAGGTGCACGCCTCGGCGCAGTCGTTCAACAACCATTGGGGCGTGCCGCTGACCCTGGCACGCATGCCCGCCGATTGCGATTATGCCGTGTTCGAGATCGGCATGAACCATCCCGACGAGATCCGGCCGCTGGTGAAGATGGTACGGCCGCATGTCGCCATCGTCACCATGATCGCGGCCGCTCATCTCGGCTTCTTCCGCAATCTGGACGAGATCGCCAAGGCCAAGGCCGAGATTTTCGAAGGGCTGGAGCCCGAAGGTGCCGCTGTCCTCAACCGCGACGATGCGCGCTTCAAGCTCCTCGACAAGATGGCGCATGCCGCCGGCGTCGAGCATGTCTACGGCTTCGGCGAGAATGCGCGCTCGACCTTCAAGCTCACCAGATGCGAATTGCATGCCGACCATTCCGACATCGCCGCCAGGATTGGCGGCCATGACATGATCGCCCGTATCGGTGCGCCCGGCCGGCACATGGTTCAGAACGTGCTGGCGGTGCTGGGCGCGGCGCAGTTGGTCGGCGCCGACCTCGACAAGGTAGCACTGGCCCTTGTCGATCTCTCGGCTGAGCGCGGCCGCGGAAAACGCCATGTGCTGCGGCATCCCGGTGGCTCGGCTTCGGGCCACCCCGGTGGCTCTATCACGCTTATCGACGAGAGTTATAACGCCAATCCGGCCTCGATGGCGGCTGCCATGGCGCTGCTCAACGCAACGCCGGTGACGGGCGAGGGCCGCCGCATCGCCGTACTCGGCGACATGCTCGAACTCGGCGAACATTCGGCCAAGCTGCATGCCGCACTGGCCGATCTCATCGTCGGCACCGGCACCCAGACCGTCTTTCTCGGCGGGCCGGAAATGCGGGCGCTGGCGGAAGCGCTGCCGGGCGACATCAAGACGGAATACCGCGCCGGCGTCGAGGAACTGAAGCCGGTGCTGCTTGCCGCGCTGAGGCCGGGCGACGTGGTGATGATCAAATCGTCGAAGGGCATCGGTTTTGCAAAACTGGTCGATGCGCTGCTGGGCAAGTTCCCGGCTGAAACGACAACCAGCAAACTGACCTAGGTCAAGTCGGGGGACTAAAGCGCATGTTTACACTGCTGGTTGATTTCGCGGACAAGGTCTCCGTCTTCAACGTCTTCCGCTACATCACCTTCCGCACCGGCGGGGCGCTGATCACGTCGGCGCTGATCGTCTTCATCTTTGGGCCGACCATCATCAATTCGCTCAGGCTGCGCCAGGGCAAGGGGCAGCCGATCCGCGCCGACGGACCGCAAACGCATTTCAAGAAAGCCGGCACGCCGACCATGGGCGGCCTGATGATCCTGTCGGGCATCATCGGCTCATCGCTTCTATGGGCGAACCTGTCGAGCATCTATGTCTGGGTGGTGCTGTTGGTGACGCTGGGTTTCGGCTCGATCGGCTTCTATGACGACTATCTGAAGGTCACCAAGCAGTCGCATCTCGGCTTCTCCGGCAAGGCACGGCTGGCGCTCGAATTCGTCATTGCCGGCATCGCCGCCTGGGCGATCATGCACAATGGCCAGGCGCCGTTCTCGTCGTCGCTGACATTCCCCTTCGCCAAGGAGTTCATCATCAACCTCGGCTGGTTCTTCATTCCGTTCTCCTGCTTCGTCATCGTCGGCGCGGGCAATGCGGTGAACCTGACCGACGGCCTCGACGGCCTGGCGATCGTGCCGATCATGATCGCGGCGGCATCCTTCGGCGTCATCGCCTATCTCTCGGGCAATGCGGTGTTCGCCGAATATCTGCAGATCCATTTTGTTCCCGGCACCGGTGAACTGGCGGTCGTGCTGGGCTCTGTCATCGGCGCCGGCCTCGGCTTCCTCTGGTTCAACGCGCCGCCGGCGGCGATCTTCATGGGCGACACCGGTTCGCTGGCCATGGGCGGCCTGATCGGCACGGTGGCGGTCGCCACCAAGCACGAGATCGTGCTGGTCATCGTCGGTGGATTGTTCGTCGTGGAAATCCTGTCGGTCATCATCCAGGTCGGCTACTTCAAGATGACCGGCAAGCGGGTGTTCCTGATGGCGCCGATCCACCATCATTTCGAAAAGCTCGGCTGGACCGAAAGCCAGGTGGTGATCCGATTCTGGATCATCGCCGTGATCCTGGCGTTGGTCGGCCTGTCGACCCTGAAGCTCAGATAGGAAATCCCCTTGATCCCCGCCGCATCCTTCGCAGGCAAGCAGGTTTCGCTCTTCGGGCTCGGCGGTTCGGGGATCGCGACGGCGCGCGCGCTGATCGAGGGCGGCGCGCAGGTGCTGGCCTGGGACGATAATCCCGACAGCGTCGCCAAGGCGGCGGCTACCGGTATCGCAACCGCCGACCTGCGCGGCGCCGACTGGGCGAAATTCTCGGCCTTCGTGCTTTCGCCGGGCGTGCCGCTGACCCATCCCAAGCCGCACTGGACGATGGAACTCGCGCGTGGCGCCGGCGTCGAGGTGATCGGCGACATCGAACTGTTCTGCCGGGAGCGGACGCTCAGCGCGCCAACGGCGCCTTTCATTGCCATCACCGGCACCAACGGTAAGTCGACGACGACCGCGCTGACGGCGCATATCCTGAAGGCTTCCGGCCGCGACACCCAGATGGGCGGCAATATCGGCCGCGCGGTGATGACGCTCGATCCGCCGAAACCCGACCGGCACTATGTCGTCGAGTGCTCGTCCTACCAGATCGACCTCGCGCCCTCGATCAATCCGACGGCCGGCATCCTGCTCAACCTGACGCCGGACCATCTCGATCGCCACGGCACCATGCAGCACTACGCCTCGATCAAGGAGCGGCTGGTGGCCGGCAGCGAGACGGCGATCATCGGCATCGACGATTCCTGGTGCGCGCAGATCGCCGAGCGGCTGGAGCGGGCAGGGCGGCAGGTCATCCGCATTTCCAAGCGGTTGCCGCTGACCGACGGCTATTTCGCCGACGGCACCAATCTGATGGAAGCCGTGCACGGCCGCTATAGCCGCGTCGCCTTCCTCGAAGGCATCGGCTCACTGCGCGGCCAGCACAATGCGCAGAACGCGCTGGCCGCCGTCGCCGCTTGCCTGAAAGTCGGGCTGGACCTCGGCGAGATCCAGTCGGGGCTCGAAAGCTTCCCGGGGCTCGCCCACCGCATGGAGCAGGTCGGCCGCAAGGACCATGTGCTGTTCGTCAACGACTCCAAGGCGACCAACGCCGATGCGGCGGCACCCGCGCTGTCGAGCTTTCCTCGTATCTACTGGATCGCGGGCGGCCTGCCCAAGGAAGGCGGCATCGAGCCGCTGCGCGGCTTCTTCCCGCGCATCGCCAAGGCCTATCTGATCGGCGAGGCGGCGCCCGCCTTTTCGGCGACGCTGGGCGAGGCTGTGCCCTACGAGATATCGGGCACGCTGGCCGCCGCGGTCGCGCATGCCGCGCATGATGCGGCCAGGGACGACAGCGGCGAGGTGGTGGTGCTGCTTTCGCCGGCCTGCGCCAGTTTCGACCAGTTCAAGAATTTCGAAGTTCGCGGCGAAGCCTTCAGGCAAGCTGCGAGCGCTATAGATGGCGTCAAACCCATCGGAGGGGCACGATAATGCAGAGCCGTCTCGATAAAAGTCCCGTCGCAACCTGGTGGTGGACGATCGATCGCTGGTTCCTGGCGGCGTTCCTGTCGCTGATGGGGCTCGGCATCGTCTTGTCCTTCGCCGCCAGCCCGGCGGTGGCCGAACGCATCGGCCTCGACAGTTTTCACTTCGCCACCAGGCAGATCATCTTCACCGTGCCGGCGCTCGGCGTGATGCTGGCCGTCTCCTTCCTCGATTCCAGGGAGATCCGGCGCATGTCGCTGATCATGCTGTGCCTGATGCTGGTGCTGATGGTGGCGGTGCTCTATGTCGGCGTCGAGGTGAAGGGGGCGCGGCGTTGGGTCTCGCTCGCCGGCCTGTCGATCCAGCCGTCGGAATTCCTGAAGCCGGCCTTCGTCATCATGTGCGCCTGGCTGTTCGCCGAGCACAAGCGCCAGCCCGACATTCCGGGCAATCTGTTCGCCATGCTGCTCCTCGTGCTTGTCGTGTCGCTGCTGGTGGCGCAGCCCGACCTCGGCCAGACCATGCTGACGACCGGCACCTGGGGCATCATGTTCTTCATGGCGGGGCTGCCCTGGCTGTGGATCATCGTGCTGGGTGCCGCCGGCGTCGGCGGTGTCTTCGCCGCCTACACGGTGTTTCCGCACGTTGCCTTGCGCATCGACAAGTTCCTCACCGGCGAGGGCGACACGTTCCAGGTCGACATGGGACGCGACGCGCTGATCAATGGCGGCTGGTTCGGCGTCGGGCCGGGCGAGGGTACGGTCAAGCGGGTCATCCCCGACAGCCATGCCGACTTCGTCTTCTCGGTCGCGGGTGAGGAATTCGGGCTGATCATGTGCTTCTTCATCATGTCGATCTTTGCCTTCATCGTGTTGCGCGGCCTCAACACGGCGCTCAAGGAACATGACGATTTCACCCGCTATGCGGTCGGCGGCCTGGTCACCGTGTTCGGCCTGCAGGCCGTCATCAACATGTGCGTCAACCTGCAGCTGGTTCCGGCCAAGGGCATGACGCTGCCCTTCATCTCCTATGGCGGCTCCTCGCAGATCGCCATCGCCATCTCGATGGGCATGGTGCTGGCGCTGACGCGCAAGCGGCCGGAAAAGCGCAAGCAGATGGGCTTTACGCTGCCGCAACGCGCCCTGCCGGCGGAGTGACATGGCGAGGGGTGTCATCCTTCTCGCGGCGGGCGGAACCGGCGGACATCTGTTTCCGGCCGAGGCGCTGGCGCATGAGCTGATCGAGCGCGGCTGGACGGTGCAATTGGCGACCGACGAACGCGCCGAGCGGTTTGCCGGCCATTTTCCGGCCACCGCCATCCACCCGATCCAGTCGGCTACGATGGGGTCGAAGAATCCCATTGCCGTGCTCGGTGCCTTTTGGAAAATCTGGCGCGGCGTGCGGCAGGCCTCCGCCATTATCGGCAGGATCAAGCCGGACGCGGTGATCGGCTTCGGCGGCTACCCGACCCTGCCGCCGCTCTATGCGGCGACGCGGCGCAAGGTGCCGACGCTGATCCACGAGCAGAACGCGGTGATGGGGCGCGCCAACAGGGCGCTGGCCGGCCGTGTCGATGCCATCGCCGGCGGCTTCCTGCCGCAGGATACGAGCGCCGCTGGCGCCAAGACGGTAACGACAGGCAATCCCGTCAGGCCGGCTGTGCTGGAAGCGGCCAAGACGCCCTATGTGGCGTCGACCGGAGAGCAGCCCTTCCGCCTGCTGGTGTTCGGCGGCAGCCAGGGCGCCCAGTTCTTTTCCGATGCCATGCCGGGGGCGATCGCACTGCTTTCGGATGCGCAGCGCAAGCGGCTGGTGATCACCCAGCAGGCGCGCGCCGACGATGTGGCGCGGGTCAAGGCGGCCTATGCCGCCCTTGGTATCGCCGTCGAGGTCTCGCCCTTCTTCACCGACATGGCGGCGCGCCTGGCGGCGGCGCATCTGGTGATCTCGCGCTCCGGCGCCTCGACCGTCTCGGAGATCGCCGTCATCGGCCGGCCGGCGCTGCTGGTGCCCTATCCGTATGCGCTCGACCACGATCAGGCGGCGAACGCGGCGGCCCTTGCCGCCGCCGGTGGCGGCGAGGTGCATCCGCAGTCGACGCTGTCGCCCGAGCGTATCGCGGCCCTCATTGGCGGGCTGATGGACAATCCCGAGCGGCTGGCGACGATGGCCGCTGGCGCGAAATCGGCCGGCAGGCCTAACGCGGCGCGGTTGCTCGCCGATCTCACAGAGGCTATTGCGTCCCGCAAAAGCGTATCGGATTTCAAGAAGGGGACGCACGCATGAAGATGCCGCAGACCATCGGCCTTGTGCATTTCATCGGCATTGGCGGCATCGGCATGAGCGGCATTGCCGAGGTGCTGCACAATCTCGGCTACAAGGTGCAAGGATCCGACCAGGCCGACAGCGCCAATGTGCAGCGGCTGCGTGACAAGGGCATCGAATGCTTCGTCGGCCACAAGGCTGAGAACCTCGGCGACGCCGAGGTGATCGTCGTCTCGACGGCGATCAAGAAATCCAATCCGGAGCTTAAGGCCGCGCGGGAAAAATTGCTTCCCATCGTGCGCCGCGCCGAGATGCTGGCCGAGCTGATGCGTTTCCGCCAGGCGGTGGCGATCGGCGGCACGCATGGCAAGACGACGACGACCTCGATGGTGGCGACCTTGCTCGAAGCCGGCGGGCTTGATCCGACCGTCATCAATGGCGGCATCATCAATGCCTATGGCACCAACGCCCGCATGGGCGATGGCGAGTGGATGGTGGTCGAGGCCGACGAGAGCGACGGCACCTTCCTCAAGCTGCCTGCCGATATCGCCGTGGTCACCAACATCGATCCCGAGCATCTCGACCACTATGGCAGTTTCGACAATGTGCGCGAGGCGTTCCGCCAGTTCGTCGAGAACGTACCTTTCTACGGTTTCGGCGTGATGTGTACCGACCACCCGGAAGTCCAGGCGCTTGTCGGCCGCATCGAGGACCGCCGCGTCATCACCTATGGCGAAAACGCGCAGGCCGATGTGCGCTTCACCAACCACCGCATGGCCGGCGCGACCTCCGAGTTCGACGTGGTGATCCGCGACCGCAAGACCGGCAGCCAGAAGACGATAGAAGGCCTGCGCCTGCCGATGCCCGGCCGGCACAATGTCTCGAACGCCACCGCGGCGATCGCCGTCGCGCATGAGCTCGGCCTATCCGCCGAGGCGATCAAGAAGGGCCTGTCGTCCTTCGCCGGCGTCAAGCGCCGCTTCACCCATACGGGGTCCTGGAACGGCGTCGATGTGTTCGACGATTACGGCCACCATCCGGTCGAGATCTCGGCGGTGCTGAAGGCGGCGCGCAGCGCCACCAAGGGCCGCGTCATCGCCATTGCCCAGCCGCACCGTTTCACCCGGCTGCACGACCTGTTCAACGAGTTTTCGGCCTGCTTCAACGACGCCGATACAGTGATGGTCGCGCCTGTCTACGCTGCCGGCGAAGATCCGATCGACGGCGTCACGTCGGACGAACTGGTGTCGCGCATCCGCGCTGGCGGCCACCGCGACGCGCGCTACATAGAGGGGCCGGCCGATATCGCGCCGATCATCCGCGATTTGGCCAAGCCCGGTGATTTCGTCGTCTTTCTCGGCGCCGGCAACATCACCCAATGGGCCTATGCCTTGCCCAAGGAGCTTGCCGCCTCATGATGCACGGCCAGGTCCTGATCGACAGTCTCGGCGACCGGCTTGCCGGCCTGCGCGGCCGTCTCACGCCGAATGCCGAGATGGACAAGATCACCTGGTTCCGGGCCGGCGGCCTGGCCGAGGTGCTGTTCCAGCCCGCGGACGAGGAAGATCTTGCCGCGTTCCTGCGCGCGGTTCCTGAAGAGATACCTCTCACCGTCGTCGGCATCGGCTCGAACCTGCTGGTCCGGGATGGCGGCATTCCCGGCTTCGTCATCAGGCTTTCGGCCAAGGGCTTTGGCGAGGCCGAGGTCGTTTCACCGATCAGGATCAAGGCCGGGGCGGCGACGCCCGACAAGCGCGTGGCCGCCCTGGCACTGGAAGCGGGCATTGGCGGCTTCCATTTCTATCACGGCATTCCAGGCGCCATTGGCGGCGCGCTCAGGATGAATGCCGGCGCCAATGGCGTCGAGACGCGCGAGCGCGTCGTCGAGGTGCGCGCGCTCGACCGCAAGGGCAATGTCCAGACGCTGAGCAATGCCGAGATGGGCTATGCCTATCGCCACTCGGCGGCGCCTTCCGGGCTGATCTTCACGTCGGCCGTGTTCGAGGGCTTCGCCGAGGACAAGGCCACGATCAAGGCGGCGATGGATGCGGTGCAGAACCATCGCGAGACCGTGCAGCCGATCCGCGAGAAGACCGGGGGCTCGACCTTCAAGAATCCGGAAGGCACGTCGGCCTGGAAGGAGATCGACAAGGCGGGCTGCCGCGGCCTGATGATCGGTGGCGCGCAGATGTCGCCGATGCACTGCAATTTCATGATCAACACCGGAACGGCGACCGGTTACGACCTCGAATATCTCGGCGAGACGGTGCGTGCTCGGGTGCTCGAACATTCCGGCATCCGGTTGCAGTGGGAGATCAAGCGCATCGGCAATTTCCGTGCCGGACATGCGGTGCAGGAGTTTTTGGGCCAGCTGCTTTAAGGCACAGCGGATTTGGCGAGTTGCTGGTCTGCCGGCCGGAGCCACTCATCGTTCGAGCTATTGCAGACCTTGGAGATTGGCAGATGCCTCTCCGACTTCGTCATCCACGGGCGGAGCAGGAGCGAAGCTCCGTCGCGGAGACCCGAGGATCCATTCCGTTACCTTGGCCGTGGAGTGCAGCGGAGCAGAATTTTGAACCGTGGCGGCGCTCAGGAGTCCCGGCATGGATCCTATGGTCTGCGCCGCGTCGCTTCGCTCCTTGCTTCGCCATAGGATGACGAAGTGAGGGGTGCTTCCAACTCTTTGTTTGACGCAATTCCGAACGGAAAACCGTTCACACTTTTCCTGGAATTGCTCTGATCGCCAAGGCATGCGATCTATCAGTGCAGGCTCCGTCGATCCGTCAGCGCGCCGCCCGCGAAGTTCATGTGATGGATGAACTTCAACGCGCTCTCAAAATGCGCGAAACCGTTGCTGCAAAGACTCAGCGACACGGTTTTCGCATCCATTTTCTCAGAAAGTGAATCTCTCGGAATCATAAGTACTTGCCAGTGAATCAACTCTCTGATTCTCTGCTCGAAAGCGTTTCCTGATTTGAGTCGTTCGACGCGTTACCCGCGTTTTCCGTCTGGGGGGGCATCCTGCCGGGAGACTCGGACTCAATGTTGCGGAAATCTTGGTTTTTGGTCCGCCGTGAGAGGGGATGACGGGGAATGAAAAGCAAGCATGTGGCCGTCCTGCTGGGAGGTTTTTCGTCCGAGCGGCCCGTGTCCTTGTCTTCCGGAAAGGCCTGTGCCGATGCTCTGGAGAAGGAAGGCTATCAGGTCACCCGCGTCGATGTGGGGCGCGATGTCGGCTCCGTGCTTGCCGAGCTCAAGCCTGACGTTGCCTTCAATGCGCTGCATGGCCCCTTCGGCGAGGATGGCACCATCCAAGGCATCCTCGAATATCTCGGCATTCCCTATACCCATTCCGGCGTACTCGCCTCGGCGCTCGCCATGAACAAGGAGCAGGCGAAGAGGGTCGTCAAGTCGCTCGGCGTTCCCGTCGCCGAATCGAAGGTCGCCAATCGCTTCGCCATCCAGAACAAGCACCCGATGAAGCCGCCCTATGTGATCAAGCCGGTCAGTGAGGGGTCGAGCTTTGGTGTCGTCATCGTGTCGGAGGGGCAGTCTCATCCGCCGCAGGTCGTCGGGTCGTCCGAGTGGAAATATGGCGATATCGTCATGGTCGAGCGCTACATCCATGGGCGGGAGCTGACCTGCGCCGTCATGGGTGACGTGGCGCTCGGCGTCTGCGAGATCATTCCGACGGGGCATTCCTTCTACGATTACGATTCAAAATATGTCGCGGGCGGATCAAAACACGAATGCCCCGCAAAAGTTTCACCGAATATTTACCAAAAAATACAGACACTGGCGCTCAAGGCTCACCAAGCTGTCGGCTGTCGGGGCGTTTCCCGGTCGGACTTCCGTTATGACGATCGTCACTCCGAAAATGGCGAGGTTGTATGGCTCGAGGTCAACACTCAGCCGGGCATGACGCCGACGTCTTTGGTGCCTGAAATCGCAGCCCATGCCGGGCATTCGTTTGGTGAATTGTTGAGTTGGATGGTGGAGGACGCTTCGTGTCTGCGTTGAAATGGGGACAAGGCAAGGAGAGGGGCGCGGCTGGGCCGTCGCTTTTCGGCTTGTCGCTGTCATCAGGCCATTTCGTGCTGCCGCGCGTGCTTCGCCGCCCGGTGCGCATCCTGGCGCGCCTGGGCGATGGTGAATTCGAAGCGCCGCGTTTCTCCGCGGCGATGATGTCGGCGGTGCTGCTCGCTTCGAGCGGCGCCTATGGTGCCTATCTCGGCGGCCATGCCGACGGGATCATCCAGAGCATCACTGCCCGCACCGGCTTTGCCGTCGATCAGGTCAAGGTGGTCGGCAATCGCCAGACCTCCGAGATCGACATTCTCGACAGGCTCGAACTTGACGGCTGGACGTCGCTGATCGGCTTCGACGCGGAGGCCGCGCGCGAGCGCATTTCCGGCTTGCCCTGGATCGAGGTGGCGGCGGTGCGCAAGGTCTACCCGCATACGCTGGAAGTGCGCGTCGAGGAGCGCGAGGCCTTCGCGCTCTGGCAGCAGGGCAATGATCTCTCGGTCATCGAGAAGGATGGCGCTATCATTGCGCCGTTCTCCGGCGGCAAGCAGGTGCTGTTGCCGTTGCTGATCGGCGACGGCGCTCCGGCCAAGGCGCCCGACTTCCTCGCCAAGATCGAAAAGTATCCCGACCTCGCGACTCGCGTGAAAGGCTACATCCGTGTCGGTGACCGGCGCTGGGATCTGAAGCTGGACAATGGCATCACGGTCAAGCTGCCCGAGAATGACGAGGACCAGGCGCTCGCCGAGCTGGTCAAGATGGACCATGACAAGGGGCTGTTGTCGCGCGATATCGCCGCCGTCGACATGCGGCTCACGGACCGGCTGGTCGTGGAACTGACGCCCGAGGCGGTGACGCAGCGCGAGGCCGCCCTCAACGAGAAGCCGAAAACCCTCAAGCGCAAGCCGGAGACGAAGATATGAGCTGGCTTGGCGGTTCTGGCGATGCCTCGTCGCGCCGGTCCGGCACCCTGACGGTGCTGGATGTCGGCTCGAACAAGGTCTGCTGCATGGTGGCCAAGCTCAAGCCGAACGATGACGGCAAGCTTTTGCGCGGCCGCTCGCACCGCATCCAGGTGATCGGCATCGGCCACCAGAAGTCTCAAGGCGTGAAGTCGGGCGTGGTTGTCGATCTCGACCGGGCCGAGCACGCCATCCGGCTGTCCGTCGATGCCGCCGAGCGCATGGCGGGACTGACGGTCGATTCGCTCATCGTCAACATGACCGCCGGCCGGCTGAAGAGCGAAGCTTTCTCCGCGACCATCAATCTCGGCGGCCACGAGGCGGATGAAGCCGACATCAAGCGGGTGCTCGGCGCCGGCGCCAAGCAGGCGCTCAAGGCCGAGCGCGAGGTGATCCATTCGTTGCCCGTCGGCTTCTCGCTGGATGCCGAACGCGGCGTGCGCGATCCGCGCGGCATGGTCGGCGACGCGCTCGGCGTCGACATGCATGTGCTGACGGGAGACGCGGCACCAATGCGCAACCTCGAACTCTCCATCAACCGCTCGCATCTGTCGGTCGAGCGCATGGTGGCGACGCCCTATGCCAGCGGGCTGGCGGCGCTCGTTGATGATGAACTGGAACTGGGTGCTGCCTGCATCGACATGGGTGGCGGCACGACCACGATCTCGGTGTTTTCGGAAGGCAAGTTCGTCCATGGCGACGCCATCGCGATCGGCGGCAACCACGTCACGCTCGACATGGCCAAGGGGCTCTCGACCTCGCTTGATGCCGCCGAGCGGCTCAAGGTGATGCATGGCTCGGCGCTGCCGGGCAGCGCCGACGACCGCGATCTGGTCTCGATCCAGCCGATCGGCGATGACGGCGACGTGCCGCTGCAGATACCGCGTTCGGTGATGACGCGCATCGTGCGCGCCCGCATCGACGAGACGCTTGAACTGCTGCGCGACAGGCTGAACAAATCCGGCTACGGCAATGCGGTCGGCAAGCGCGTCGTGCTCACCGGCGGCGCCAGCCAGCTGGCCGGCCTGCCGGAAGCGGCGCGCCGCATCCTGGGGCGCAATGTGCGTATCGGCCGTCCGCTCGGCGTGGCGGGCCTGCCCGAAGCGGCGAAGGGGCCGGCGTTCTCTGCCGCCGTCGGGCTTCTGATCTATCCGCAGATGGCGAGTTTCGAGAGCCATCCGGCGAAAGGCATTTCCGGTCTCAGGATGACCGGAACGGGTGGAAAACTGCATCGCATGAGTCAGTGGTTGAGAGACAGTTTCTAATTGACGGGGACAGCCCCATAGGCGGCCGCGGCGGCGAAGCGGCGTGAAAGGCAAAGGACGGAGACAATGACCATCAATCTGCAGAAGCCGGACATCACCGAGCTTAAGCCGCGCATCACCGTGTTTGGTGTTGGCGGCGGCGGCGGCAATGCCGTGAACAACATGATCACCGCGGGCTTGCGCGGTGTCGAGTTCGTCGTGGCCAACACCGACGCGCAGGCGCTGACCATGTCGAAGGCCGACCGGCTTATCCAGCTTGGCGCGCATGTCACCGAAGGCCTCGGCGCCGGCTCGCAGCCGGAAGTCGGTCGCGCGGCGGCGGAAGAATGCATCGACGAGATCATCGATCATCTGTCCAACACCCATATGTGCTTCGTCACCGCCGGTATGGGCGGCGGCACCGGCACCGGTGCTGCTCCGGTGGTTGCCCGCGCAGCGCGCGAGAGAGGCATCCTCACTGTCGGTGTCGTCACCAAGCCGTTCCACTTCGAGGGCCAGCGCCGCATGAAGACGGCCGACATGGGCATCGAGGAACTGCAGAAATGCGTCGACACGCTGATCGTCATCCCCAACCAGAACCTGTTCCGGCTGGCCAATGACAAGACCACCTTCGCCGATGCCTTCGCCATGGCCGACCAGGTGCTCTATTCCGGTGTTGCCTGCATCACCGACCTGATGGTCAAGGAAGGTCTGATCAACCTCGACTTCGCCGACGTGCGCTCGGTGATGCGCGAGATGGGCAAGGCGATGATGGGCACCGGCGAGGCTTCGGGCGAGGGCCGCGCGATGGCCGCCGCCGAAGCCGCTATCGCCAACCCGCTGCTCGACGAGACCTCGATGAGGGGCGCCAAGGGCCTGCTGATCTCGATCACCGGCGGTCGCGACCTGACCCTGTTTGAAGTCGACGAAGCGGCGACCCGTATCCGCGAGGAAGTCGACCAGGACGCCAACATCATCCTGGGCGCCACCTTCGACGAGGAACTCGAAGGCGTCATCCGCGTCTCGGTGGTCGCCACCGGCATCGACAAGTCGGCAGCTGAAATCGCCGCCGCGCCGATCTCGATCCGTACGGCGCCGCAGAAGCCGGCCGCCCGTCCGGCCGTGGCCGCGATGGAAAGCCGCCCGGCACCGGTCCAGCAGCCTGTCTATGAGCCGCGTGCCGCCGACCCGGTCGCCGAGGCCATCCAGCTCGCCGAGGCAAATGCCGCGGCCATGGCGCAGGCTCGCCCGGCTCCGGTTGCCCATGCGGACGATTTCCGCCCGCAGAGCAAGATCTTCCAGGCGCCCCCGGCACAGCCGCAGCCCATGCCGCAGCCGGTCGTCCAGCAGATGATGCAGCCGGCCCCGCAGCCGCGCGAGATCCTGCGTGAGGTCCAGCAGCCGGTGGCGATGGCGCCGCAGCGCATGCCGCGCGTCGAGGACTTCCCGCCGGTGGTCAAGGCCGAGGTGGACGCCAAGAGCCGTCCGGCGGACCATGAGAACAACAGCGGACCGATGGGTCTGTTGAAGCGCCTGACGAACGGCCTGACCCGCCGCGAGGAGGAGCCTGCACGGCTGCAACCGGCGCAACCGCGCGAGCCCAAGCTGCGCCAGGCCGCCCCTGAAGTGCGCCGTCTCGCCAGCCAGGACGCCCAGCTCTACGCGCCGCGCCGCGGCCAGCTGGATGACCAGGGCCGCCTGACGCCGCAGACCAGGGCGACTCAGGAAGACGATCAGCTGGAGATTCCGGCGTTCCTGCGCCGCCAGGCCAACTGAGCGGTTAACGGACTGTAATAATTGTTAACAGGCAAGCAAGGAATTGCTTGCCTGTTAACGTTTTAAACGCTGCAAAATCAAAAGGTTACAATATCGAGCGTGCTCCGGCTTGCGGTTACAAAGGGTAAGAAACCGTGATTTGGAGTCTCCTTGCCGGAACACTATCTTCGCTGCCTACCATAGTCGGTGTGCCGGGATTTCGGGGGAAGTGACCCTGCCTGCCGATTTAACAAGAGCCGCGCCCTCGGGCTGGAGAAGCGGACCTAGGCATTTCGGGCTTATGGGGATTGTCTTGCACGACTACCAGACGACAGTGAAGACGCGCGCGTCGCTTACAGGCACCGGCGTTCACAGCGGCAAAGAAGTTTCCATCAGTTTCCTGCCCGCGGATGCCGATACCGGCATCGTGTTCCAGCTGATCGGTGGAGAAGGGCAAGGTCGCGAGTTCCGCGCTCTGTTTTCCGAGATCGGCGCCACCGACCTTTGCACCATGCTTGGCGATCCCTCGGGCGAGCACATCGCCACCGTCGAGCACATCATGGCCGCGCTGCTCGGGCTCGGCATCGACAATGTCCTCATCGAAATCGATGGCCACGAGGTTCCGATCCTCGATGGCAGCGCCATGGCCTTCGTGGAAGCCATCGACCAGGCTGGCATCGAGACGTTGCTGGTCAAGCGGCGCTACATCAGGGTCGTCAAGCCGGTCCGCATCGAGAACGGTGCGTCCTGGGCGGAGTTCAGGCCCTATGACGGCACCCGCTTCGAGATCGAGATCGATTTCGAAAGCCCGGCCATCGGCCGCCAGCTCTTCGCATCGGATATCAATGCGGACATTTTCCGCCGTGATATCGCGCGCGCCCGCACCTTCGGCTTCATGAAGGACGTCGAACGGCTGTGGGCCGCCGGCTATGCGCTTGGCTCGTCGCTCGAGAACTCGCTGGTGATCGGCGACGACAACCGGGTCATCAACATGGGCGGCCTGCGTTATCCCAACGAATTCGTGCGCCACAAGACGCTCGACGCCATGGGCGACCTGGCGCTGGCCGGAGCCCGCTTCATCGGCTGTTTCCGCTCCTATCGCGGCGGCCACAGGCTGAACGCGGCCGCGCTGCGCCGCCTGCTGTCGGACCGCACGGCCTTCGAGATCGTCGAGACCACACGCCGCGAGCGTGGCCGCGCGGCGGAGATGAGCGCTGTCAATGCGCCGCTCTACGCGCCTTGGATGATCTGAGTCCCGCGACGTTTTCGCCCCGGTGACGGGGGCGCCGAGTGTTGCAGGAATGCACCACCCGCAGGCGAAATTGCAGGGATGCTTCGGCGCCGATCGGCCGCCACAAAAATGTGCGATTGGCTAGACATAGCGTTGCCGGGCAAGGCGGTTATGGTTTATGGCTGCTGCCGTCGATTAGTGCATGTCGCTCAAAAGTGGGGACCAATTTTGAGACAACAGCATGCAAGAGGCACTAAAATAACGCCGAAAGGGCGCAATCCAATCATGTTCTTCAAGCGAGTCGATCAATCGAAAGCGCCCCAGCGGTCTGTTCTCCTGGCGCTTTCGCTGGTTGTTCCGTCGCTCTTCCTGTCGGCCTGCATGTCGTCGGAGAAAGACATCGACCTGTCGACCTATGTCGACCAGACCGAGCCGGCCGACGTCCTCTACAATCAGGGCCTCGCCAACATGAACGCGGGACGCCTGGATGAGGCGAGCAAGAAGTTCGACGCCGTCGATCGCCAGCATCCCTATTCGGAATGGGCCCGTAAATCGATGGTCATGGGCGCTTTCGCCGACTATCGAAAGGGCAGCTACGACGATGCGATTTCGTCGGCCAAGCGCTATCTGGCGCTTTATCCGTCGACCGATGACGCGCCCTATGCGCAGTACATCATCGGCCTGAGCTACTATCGCCAGATCAAGGACGTGACGCAGGATCAGAAGGAAGCACGCCAGACCCTGCAGACGATGCAGGATCTCGTGACGCGCTGGCCGAATTCGGAATATGTCGACGACGCCAAGGAGAAGATGCGCTTCGCCAACGACCAGCTCGCCGGCAAGGAAATGCAGATCGGCCGCTATTATCTGGAGCGCCGTGAATACATCGCTGCCGTCAAGCGCTTCCGCACCGTGGTGGAGAGCTATTCCAACACGCGCCATGTCGAGGAAGCACTCGCCCGCCTGACCGAAAGCTATTACGCGATGGGGCTGACCTCGGAGGCGCAGACGGCGGCCGCCGTGCTCGGCACCAACTATCCCGACAGCCCATGGTACAAGGATTCCTACAAGCTGCTGC
The DNA here is from genome assembly GCF_016756515.1 of Mesorhizobium sp. 113-3-9. NCBI lineage: Bacteria > Pseudomonadati > Pseudomonadota > Alphaproteobacteria > Hyphomicrobiales > Phyllobacteriaceae > Mesorhizobium > Mesorhizobium sp. 113-3-9. The sequence continues at coordinate 3,734,229 of NZ_AP023246.1, forward strand.
AGAGCAACGGACTGGCGCCGCGCGAGAATGCCGGATCGTGGATATCCAAGGCCGGAAAGCTGATCACCGGCGCCTGACCCCAGAGCCATCGGACCGGAGCGTGCGTAGCGCTTTTTCGGATTGATCCGATGGTCAAACAAAAAGATAGTGCGGCACTGCGATTCCAACTGGTCGCCTGCCGTTCTAGGTCCGGGTTCTGATGCTTTCCAGACTGTCGATCCGCGATATCGTCCTGATCGAGAAGCTGGATATCGACTTCCAGCCGGGCCTTTCCGTGCTGACCGGCGAAACCGGCGCCGGCAAATCCATCCTGCTCGATGCCCTGTCGCTGGCGCTTGGCGCGCGCGGCGACGCCTCGCTGGTGCGCCATGGCGCGGCACAAGGCCAGGTCATTGCCGTGTTCGATGTGCCGCGAAACCATCCGGTGCGCGCGCTGCTTGTCGAGAACGCCATCGAGGATGACGGCGACATCATCCTGCGCCGCGTGCAGACGGCGGACGGCCGCACCCGCGTCTTCGTCAACGACCAGCCATCCAGCGTGACCCTGATGCGCGATGTCGGCCGTGCGCTGGTCGAGATCCACGGCCAGCACGATGAGCGCGCCTTGGTCGATCCGGGAGCGCACCGGGATGTGCTCGACGCCTTCGGCGGCCATCTTGGCGCCGTTCGGTCGACCGGCGAGGCCTGGCGGCACTGGCGCGCCTGCGAGCAGGAGCTGACGCGCCACCGCGCCAAGGTGGCGGCGGCGGCACGCGAGGCCGACTATCTGCGCGCCGCGGTCGCGGAACTGACCAAGCTCGATCCGCAACCCGGCGAGGAAACGGAACTTGCCGAACTGCGCGCCCACATGATGCGCGCCGAAAAGATCGCTTCCGAAATCCATGATGCTCAGGATGTGCTGTCCGGTCCGTCGTCGCCCTTGCCGCAACTCGCCAGCCTGCTGAGGCGGCTGCAGCGCAAGGCGACGGAGGCGCCCGGCCTGCTCGAGGACGTGGTCAAGTCGCTCGACGAAGCCATGTTGTCGCTCGACGCGGCGCAGTCTGGCGTCGAGGCGGCACTTCGAGCCACCGAATATGACCCGCAGCGGCTGGAGAAAGCGGAGGAGCGGCTGTTTTCGCTGCGCGCGGCTTCACGCAAGCACAGCGTTGCCGTCGACGATCTTGCGCAATTGCGCGACACGATGGTGGCGGACCTCGCCGATCTCGACGCCGGCGAGGAGCGGCTGCATGGGCTGGAAAAGCAGGCCGCCGCGGCCCGTGAAGCCTATGACATCGCCGCCGCGCAGCTTTCCTCGCTTCGTCACGCGGCGGCCGTTGGCCTGACCAAGGCCGTGATGGCCGAATTGCCGGCGCTGAAGCTCGAACGCGCAGCCTTCATCGTCGAGATGAAGAGCGAGGCCGAGACCCGCATGGAAGAAGGCATAGACCAGATCGAGTTCTGGGTGCGCACCAACCCCGGCACGCGGCCCGGGCCGATGATGAAGGTTGCATCCGGCGGCGAGCTGTCGCGCTTCCTGCTGGCGTTGAAGGTGGCGCTGGCTGATCGTGGCTCGGCGCCGACACTGGTTTTCGACGAGATCGACACCGGCGTCGGTGGCGCTGTGGCGGACGCCATCGGGCAAAGGCTGGCGCGGCTGTCGAAGCGCGTGCAGGTGCTGTCGGTGACCCACGCGCCGCAGGTGGCGGCGCGCGCGGCGACGCATTTCCTGATCTCCAAATCGGGGGGCACCGATCGTGTGGCGACCGGCATTGCCGAGATGGACAGGACGGCACGGCAGGAAGAGATCGCCCGCATGCTGGCAGGCGCCACGATCACCGACGAGGCACGCGCGGCCGCCGAGCGGCTGCTGCGCGAAAATACAAACGCGGCGTAACAATATCCGGCGTCACGGATCGAGTCAGGATATGGCTCCATGCTGCTGGTCAGGAATGATTTTCCCAAAATCCTGATCTATTGTGACGCGCCACCGTTCGGGGACGAAAAGCATGTCGGAAAAACCTGTCGATTCGCTCAGCGAAAGCGAGGCTGAAGCCGAACTCCAGCGGCTGGCCGAGGAGATCGCCGGTCATGACCGGCGCTACCATGCCGAAGACGCGCCGACGATTACGGACGCGGAATATGATGCGCTGCGGCGCCGCAACCTTGCCATCGAGGAGCGCTTCCCCGGGCTGGTGCGCGAGGATTCGCCGTCGCTCAGGGTGGGCGCTGCGCCGGCGGAAGGTTTTGCCAAGGTGCGCCATGCCGTGCCGATGCTAAGCCTTGCCAAGGCCTATACCGACGAGGACGTCACTGATTTCATCGAGCGCGGCAGACGATTCTTCGATCGCGACAAGGATCTCGACATCGCTTTCACCGCCGAGCCGAAGATCGACGGGCTATCGGCGTCGCTGCGCTACGAAAAGGGCGTGTTCGTGCAAGGCGCGACGCGCGGCGATGGTGCCGTGGGCGAGGATATCACCGCCAATCTCAGGACCATCGCCGACATCCCCGCCAGGCTGAAAGGCTCAGGCTGGCCCGAAATCATCGAGATACGCGGCGAGGTCTACATGACCTATGCGGAATTCGAGGCGCTGAAGCAGCGCTCGGCGGCGGCCGGCGGCCAGGATTACGTCAATCCGCGCAACACGGCGGCCGGCTCGCTGCGCCAGAAGGATCCCTCCGTCACCGCCACCCGAAACCTCAAGTTCTTCGCCTATGCCTGGGGCTTCACGACGGCGGATCCGGCGCCGACCCAGTACGAATCGGTGCAGAAATTCGCCGATTGGGGCTTCAAGATCAGCCCCTTGATGGTGCGGGCGAAGTCGGTCGAGGAACTGGTCGCGCATTACCATCTGATCGAGGAGCAGCGCTCGTCGCTCGGCTATGACATTGACGGCGTCGTCTACAAGGTCGACCAGTTGGAGCTGCAGCGCCGCTGGGGGTTCGTCACCGGCGAGCCGCGCTGGGCCGTCGCCCATAAATTCCCCGCCGAACAGGCAATGACGACGGTCGAGAAGATCGACATCCAGGTCGGCCGCACCGGCACGCTGGCGCCGGTCGCGCGGCTGGCGCCGGTCACCGTCGGCGGCGTCGTGGTCGAGAACGTCACGCTGCACAATGAGGATTACATCAAGGGTTTCGACAGCAACGGCCTGCCGATCCGCGACGGCATCGATGTGCGCATCGGCGACACGGTGGTGATCCAGCGGGCAGGGGACGTTATCCCGCAGATCGTCAGCGTCGTCGTCGACAAGCGTCCGGCCAATGCCGTGCCTTACGAGTTCCCCCACACCTGTCCGGTTTGCGGTTCACCGGCCACGCGCGAGATCAACGAGAAGACCGGCAAGGAGGATTCCCGGCGGCGCTGCACCGGCGAGCTGATCTGCGCCGCACAAGCCGTGGAACGATTGCGCCATTTCGTGTCACGTGGCGCCCTGGATATAGAGGGTCTGGGTGCGGAGAACATCGACACCTTCTTCAATGCCGGACTGATCAAGACAGCCGCCGATATCTTCACGCTCCGGGACCGTCGACCCGCCGTCACCAAGGCGCTTGCGGAGCGGCGAGAGGAGCAGGCCAGGCAGCGCGAGGCGGCGTCCGGCAAGACGCGCAAGAATGTGCGCAGCGTCGAGGATCGCAACTATGAGGGCCTCGACAAGCTGTTCGCGGCGATCGATTCGCGCCGCGAACCGGAGCTCGACCGCTTCATCTTCGCGCTCGGCATCCGCCATATCGGCGAGACGACGGCGGCAGTGCTTGCAAAGACCTTCTCAACCATCGAGGAACTGATCCGCGTCGGCAAGGAGACGGCGGCAGCGGAGGATCCGCATGCCGTTTTCCCGTCGATCAACGGCATTGGCGACACGGTGATCGACGCGCTGCGCGATTTCTTCGGCAATGAACGCAATGACGACGTGCTCGATAAGCTGCTCGAACAGGTCAAGCCGAAACCGTATATCGTCACCGTCTCGGCCGACAGCGAGGTCGCCGGCAAGACCATCGTCTTTACCGGCTCGCTGGAAAAGATGACTCGCTCCGAAGCCAAGGCTATGGCCGAGCGTCTCGGCGCCAAGGTCGCCGGTTCGGTTTCGGCCAAGACCGATCTCGTGGTGGCAGGACCGGGTGCCGGCTCCAAGCTCAAGCTTGCCAGTGAACTCGGCGTCGAAGTGATCGACGAGGACACCTGGCTGCAGCGGGTCGGCAAGGCGTGATGGACGGAGCGTTCAAAGGGTTCGGCCCGAAGGCCATTCCGTTCCTGAAGGCGCTGGACTTCCACCAGAGCCGCGAATGGTTCGTGGAGAATCGCGACCTGTTCGAGAGCGAATTGCGCGATCCTCTGGGCGATCTCGTCGATACGCTGACGCAGCGTTTCGCCGATGCCGGGCTTGGCTTGCGCGGCGACCGCAAGAAGTCGCTGTTCCGCATCAATCGCGACGTGCGCTTCGCTAAGGACAAACGACCCTACAACCGGCATGTCTCGGCGATCCTGTCACCGGACGGTACCAAGATGTCGCAAGGCGTCTTCTATGTTCATATCGGACTGGAGCGTTGTTTTGCCGATGTCGCCTGGTGGGCCCCGGAGCCGGCCTTGCTGCTCGCCATGCGCAAGGCCATCGCAACGCGGCCGGACACATTTCGCGGCCTGGCGGCGGCCTTGAAGAAGAACCGGCTTGGGCTGGAGGCGGAGGGTCGCATGAAGCGGACGCCGCGCGGCTTCGAGCATACCGGCGATCCCGATCTGGCCGAGGCCATCCGCAATCGGCATTTCGTCGTCCAGCACGTCATCGATCCGGCGGGAATCCATACGCCAGCGCTGGTCGAGGAACTCGTCGATTTCACCATGCGTGCCAAGCCGCTGCTCGACTGGGGCAGGGCGATCGAGGGCGGCGCGGCGAAAGACTGATCCTGCGGCGACGATCATTTCCGCTGATCGTTTGGCTCAAGCGAATTCGTGTGACAAGGCACGGTGTGCCACCTACATACCGCCACTCCTTGTTGTTGTGCATGTCGTACTCCCAAACCGCTACGCACTTTCGGGCGAACATGCATCAGGAGTGGTCGATGGCGACGGACGTGATCTCGCAGGGCGGCGGCAAAAGCGACTTCTGGCAAGGCGTGCGGCTCTCCATGCCTGTCGTGGTGGCGTCGGCGCCGTTCGCGGTGCTGTTCGGAGCGCTTGCCGTTGACCAAGGTTTCTCGGTCTTCGAAGCCTTCCTGATGAGCGCGCTGGTCTACGGCGGCGCCAGCCAGATGGTCGGCATCCAACTGTTCGGCCAGCATGTCGCGCCGTGGCTGATCGTGCTGTCGATCTTCGCCGTCAATTTCCGCCATGTGCTCTACTCGGCCGGCATCGGCCGCCGCATCGCGCACTGGCCTGTCATCAGCCAAGCTCTCGGCTATTTCATCCTCACCGATCCGCAATACGCGGTGACCGAAGCGCGGGCGCAATCGGGCCAGACCATCAGCGTTGCCTGGTATCTGGGACTCGGCCTGCCGGTCTATCTGTTCTGGATCATCGAAAGCGCGCTCGGCGCGGTGTTCGGCAAGCTGATCCCCGATACGCATGCGCTGGGTATCGATTTCCTGCTGCCGATCTATTTTCTCGGCCTCGTCATGGGCTTTCGCAAGCGGCCGCTGTGGCTGCCGGTGGTCATCGCCAGCGCCGCGGCGTCCATCATCGCCTACAAGACGGTTGGCTCGCCCTGGCACGTCTCGATCGGCGCTGTTGCCGGCGTGCTGCTCGCCGTCATCCTGCCGCCGCACCATAGCGGCGTTGGAGAGCGGCCATGAGCACGACGTTCTGGATCATCATCGCGGGCGCGATCGCCACTTATCTCACGCGCGTCGGCGGACATCTGGTCATCTCGCGCTTCGAGAACATTCATCCGCGCGTGGAAGCAGGCCTCAATGCGGTGCCGGCGGCGGTTCTGACGACGCTGGTGGCGCCGGAACTGTTGAATGCGGGACCGGCGGAATGGGCGGCGCTGGTTGTTACCGCCGCGGTTTCGCTGCGCGGCGGGTTGATGGCGATGTTTTTGGCCGGCGCGGCCGTGCTGATCCTTGCGCGCCAATTTGTGGGGTAGGAGGGGCGTCAGCCTTCCAAGCTGAATATTGCCGTCTCAAATCTTCGCGTCATGCGGCAGCGGTGCTGTCGCCTTTTCCAGCCAGGCCAGGGTTTCGCCATCGAGCATCGGTCCGATCTCGGCCAGCACACGGGCATGGTAGGCGTCGAGCCAATGCAGTTCCTCCCGCGTCAGCAGGTCTGACCGTACCAGCCGCTTGTCGATCGGCGCCAGCGTCAGCGTCTCGAAGCCGTGCATGGCGATGTCGCCGCCCTCGATCTGTTCAGGAGGCGTCACCAGGATGAGGTTTTCGATGCGGATGCCGTAGGCGCCTTCCTTGTAGTAGCCGGGCTCGTTGGACAGCATCATGCCTTCCAGCAGCTTTTCGGTGCCGGTGCGGGCGATGCGCTGGGGGCCTTCATGCACGGCCAGATACGAGCCGACGCCGTGGCCGGTGCCGTGGGCGAAGTCGCAGCCATGCTTCCACAGCGCCACGCGGGCGACGGCGTCGATTTCGGAACCGCGCGTGCCGGCGGGGAAGCGCAGCGTGGAAATGCCGATCATGCCCTTCAGCACCAGCGTGAAGCGCTCGCGCATCTCCTCGGTAGGCTGGCCAATCGGCACGGTGCGGGTGATGTCGGTGGTGCCGTCCTGATACTGCGCGCCGGAATCGAGCAGGAACAACTCGCCGGCCTGGAGCTTGCGGCTGGTGGCGCGCGACACGCGGTAATGCATGATGGCGCCGTTGGGACCGGCGCCGGAAATGGTGTCGAAGGAGACATCGCGCAGCGGCATCTGCGTTTCCTCGCCGGTCTGCCGGCGTGTCTCCTCCAGCCTGGTGACCACCGCGATTTCATCGAGCGAGCCGGGCTTCTGGCGCTCCAGCCAGCACAAAAGCTTCGCCACCGCCGCGCCGTCACGGCGATGCGCGGCGCGTGAGCCGTTGATCTCTGCCTGGTTCTTGGTGGCGCGCGGGATGCGGGCCGGGTCGGGTGCGGCAATCACCGTACCGCCATTGTCCTCGACCAGCATGCGCAGCCTGTCGGCCGCCAGCACCGGGTCGAGCGCGATCTTGGCGCCGCCCTTGGCAAGTGCCGCGATCGCCGCCTCGAATTCGCCGGGCTCATGCAAATCGGCGAGCTGGGTGAGATAGGCCGCGACCTGGCGCGAGAATTTGCGCTTGTCCATGAACAGCTGGTGCGACCCGTCGGCGGCGAGGATGGCGAAGCCGAGCGCCAGCGGCGTGTGCGGCACGTCGCCGCCACGGATGTTGAAGACCCAGGCGATGGAGGAGGGGTCGGTCAGCACGGCGTGGGTGGCGCCGTCCTTGCCGATCGCTGTTGCCAGCCGCGCCAGCTTGTCCTTGGCGAGCTCGCCGGCAAAGCCGATCGGGTGCAGCTCGACCGGGGTCACGGGTGCGGCGGGCTGGTCCTTCCAGATGATGTCGATCGGGTTTTTGTCGAGCGGCACCAGCACGGCGCCGGTCTTGTCGGCCGAGGCCTGCAGCGCCTTGACCTCGCCGACCGTGTGCAGCCATGGATCGAAGCCGAGCCGCGCGCCTTTGCCGATATTATCCTTGAGCCAGACGGCGGGCGGGTTGTCGACCAGGCTTTCGATCGAAAAAATGTCGAGATCGACCTCATTGCGCACCTGCAGCGTGTAGCGCCCGTCAACGAAGACGAAGGCGCGGTCGCGCAGAACGATGGCGACACCGGCCGAGCCACTGAAGCCGGTCAGCCATTTCAGCCGTGCCGAACGATCGGCGACATATTCGCCCTGATGCTCGTCCGCGCGCGGCACGATAAAACCATCGAGGCCATTGGCGGCCAGCCATTGGCGCAGCAGTGCCACGCGCGGCTTTCCGACTGCCGGGTCGCCGGCGGAATCGAAGGTCTGGAACATGATGGGCCTCCTTGGTAGTCGCGCGACCGTAACCTATGGGCTGGGAAAGCGGAATCGATTTCCCGGCCGGCGCAAACTGCTACAGCGCCGCCTGGCTGACAACCAGATGGGGCTGGTCCAGCCATTTGCACAAAGGGCTGCTTCGGCTTCGTCCGACGACACCATGTTGCAGGCGCGCAATCGTGACCAGAAAAAGTCAGCAAGCACTGTCTTTTGAGCGTGCGCCAGGTTGCAGGGCAAGCTATCTGTATCGCCGTTTCTTGGGTTTGACCGGACGGGTGGGGGCCTTCCGATCGGAGTCGTTGTCGGAGGGCGTTGATGTACATGGGAAATCCTTGGCCATTTTTGGCCAGTCAACGTCAGGCTGAGCCCGGCACGCACCCCCGATAGAATGATCTGAACGTTGAGCGCGGGTGCCACCCGCGCTCCATTCGCGACAGTCTTCAATCAACATCACGGCAATACCAGCATGCCCGTTGGGCGGGCGCGGAATATGGGGCGAGGCATGAATTCTTCAACGATGTCCGGCGGGATCGACTTCCTGTCGCGAGCGCTCGGCAGGCCGGGCGCGAGCCTCGGCGCCCGGCGGCGGAGCCTGCTGGTGGGCACGGCCCTGGCCGGGCTGGCGTTGCTGGCGACGCCGGCGGCCGCGCAGGAGTGGACGGGCGCGACGAGCTCGGACTACGCCGTTGGAACCAACTGGAACGGCGGCTCTGTGCCGAATTCCAACACCGCGGACATTGTCTTCGGGGCGGGTGCCGGCACGACGAATGTCGATCTGACGACGCCGAATTCGTCCACTCTTTTCTTCGCCCGAACCGTTACCTTCGACGATGCCAACAGTGCCTACACCGTATCGCTCTCGAACAAGGGATATCTCAATATCTACGGCGGCGTGAACAACACGTCCGGGGTGACCCAGAATTTCGCGGTGACCGGCGTTTCAGCAACCGGCGAAGCTTCCTATCTCATCTTCAGCAACAGCAATGCCGGCAGCGATGTCACCTATACGGTGAACCCCTATGGCGTCCTGCAGTTCAATTCCAGCAATGCATCGCCGGCTTCAGGCGCCGACGCGAAGTTCGTCCTCAATGGGGGCGCGGTCTCGCTATCGGGGTCGGGTACACTCGCGCTCGGCTCGGTCGAAGGATCCGGCATCCTTTCCTATTATGGAAACCCGTCAGGCTCGACAGGAACGATCCAGATCGGCGGCCTGAACACCAGCACCACGCTCAACGCGCAAATCCAGGAACAGAACGGCGCCCTTTCGATAGAGAAGGTCGGATCGGGCACGCTGACGCTCACGGGGGTAAGCAATTACAGCGGCGGCACGATCCTGACTGGCGGAACCCTGTTGATCGGAGACGATGCCGCGCTCGGCACTGGCGGCCTGACCATGGCCAACGGCACGACATTCGGCGCCAGCGGAACGCACACATTCGCGCAAGCCGTGACGTTGGAGAGCGGGTCGGAGACGATCGACACCAGCAACGGAGACCTGACACTTTCATCGGGCATCAGCGAGAGCGGGGGCCCGGCTTCGTTGACCAAGACCGGAAGCGGCACCCTGACGCTGAACGGGGCAAGCACCTACAGCGGCGGCACCTACCTTAATGTTGGCACGCTCAGCCTGGGCAATGACCTGGCCCTTTCAACGGGGGAGGTTTTTGCATCGGGCGGTACTCTCGACATCCACGACGGGATCACGATTGACAATGACCTGCACCTGTACGCCAACGCGACGCTGAACGTCAGCTCGGGCACAGGCACCTACACCGGACATATCTCGGACGAAGAGGTCGCTGGAATCTTCAAGACTGGTGCGGGCACACTGGTCTTGAGCGACGGCAACAGCTTCAGCGGCGGCGCGACGATCAGCGACGGCATACTGCGAATCATGGGCAGCAATTCCTTGGGGGCCACCGGATCGGGAATGGTCACGCTGGATGGCGGTACCTTGCAGGTCGGAGCCGACAACATCGTCATTTCCAACGCCATGATCCTGTTTGGCGCGGCCGGCGGCACCATCGACACAAACGGCTTCGACGTCAGCACAACCGCCAGCATGGGCGACAACGATACGCCAAGCGGGACGTTCACCAAGACGGGAGCGGGAACGCTGACAGTGGACGGTTTCGCCGGCAACAACACCTACGCCACGGCCACCGACGTCGCCCAAGGCACGCTGAAGGCGGCCACGGCCGACATCTTCAGCGCGAACAGCGCCTATACGGTGGAAAGTGGAGCCACGCTTGATCTCAACAATTTCGACCAGGCGATCGGCTCGCTTGCCGGCGCTGGCTCGGTCAAAACCGGTTCCGGCACGCTCACGACCGGAGGCGACAACAGTTCGACGGTGTTTTCCGGCGCTCTCAGCGGAACGGGCGGGCTGAAGAAGGCGGGAAGCGGAACCTTCGAACTCTCCGGCGACAACAGCGGTTTCTCCGGCGCGACAAGGGTGCAAGCCGGCACATTGCTGGTGACGGGAAATCTTGGCGGTTCGGTCGTCACGGTCGATAGTGGCGCCACGCTCGAAGGCGATGGCAGCATCGGCGGACTGGTGGCCGAGGGCACGGTCGCGCCGGGCGAGCACGCAATCGATACGTTGAACGTCAAGGGCAATCTCAGTTTTGCGGCCGGGTCTACCTATGCCGTGGATTTGAACGCCGCCGGCGATTCCGATCTCATAGATGCCACGGGCACGGCGACGATCGGCGCTGGCGCCAATCTGACGCTCGCGAATTCCGGCGCCTATGTGTCGGGTCAGTACACGGTGCTGCATGCCGGAGGCAATCTGCTTGGCGACAAGACCTTCACCATCATCGACCCCCAGGTTTCCTACTTCCTGGCTGCGTCGATCGGCCAGGACCTGAACAACATCTATGTCGATATCGCGCAGAACAAATCCCTCGCCTCGGCCGGCCTGACATCAAACCAGATCGCAACGGGTACCGGATTTGAGAGTGTCGGCAGCGGCCCCTTGTTCGGGGCGATCCTGGCGCTGCCGACCGCCGAAGCCGCGCAGGACGCCTTCGACCGGCTTTCGGGCGAAGTCCATGCCTCGGCCAAGGGCATGCTCCTCCAGGACAGCCACTTCCTGCAGGACGCGGTGACGGCGCGCCTGCGTGCCGCCTTCGGCGACAGCGGCAAGACCGCTTCGCTGCCGGTCATGGCCTATGGCGAGGACGGCGTTCAGTCCGTCGCCGCCGACACCGACCGCTTCGCCATCTGGTCGCAGGGTTTCGGATCCTGGGGCCGTACCGACAGCGACGGCAATGCGGCCGCCTTCGACCGGTCGACGGGCGGTCTGCTGGTCGGCGCCGACGGCCTGGCCGGCGACTGGCGCATCGGCGTGGTCGGCGGCTACAGCCGCACCAGCTTCAATGCCGACGACAGGGCCTCGTCGGGCGATAGCGACAACTATCATCTGGGCCTGTATGGCGGGACCAATTGGGGCGCCATCGCCTTCCGCACCGGCGCCGCCTACACCTGGCACCGGATCTCGACATCGCGCTCCGTCGCGTTCCAGGGTTTCACCGACAGCCTGTCGGCCGACTACGACGCCGCGACCGCGCAGGCCTTTGGCGAGCTGGCCTACAAGACCGATGCCGGACCATTTGCCTTCGAGCCCTTCGCCAACCTCGCTTACGTGAACCTGCATACAGACGGCTTCGCGGAGAGCGGCGGCACCGCGGCGCTGACCAGCGGCAGTTCGTCGTCGGATGCGACCTTCACCACGCTTGGCGTCAGAGCGTCCACCGACGTCACCATTGGCGGCGTGGCGGCGACAGCGCGTGGCATGTTCGGCTGGCGTCATGCCTATGGCGAGGTCACGCCGCTGTCGACCTTCGCCTTTGCCGGCGGCGACGACTTCACCATCGCCGGTGTGCCGATCGCCAGGGATGCGATGCTGGTCGAAGCCGGCTTCGACGTGCAACTGGCGCGCAACGCGACGCTCGGCCTGTCCTATGCCGGACAGTTCGGGCCCGATGCCTTCGACAACGGCTTCAAGGCCAATCTGGGCATCAAGTTCTAAGCGGCGATCGGGCTTTTTGCTGTTGGGCCGGAACATCCATGCGGTGGCGAAGTTCTGAAAGGCCTGTTTCCCTCACAGGCATCTGAAGCTGGTGGAAAACAGCATTCAAGGCTCCGCTGGCTCCGGTCGGCGGAGTTTTGGGTTTTGGCAACAATTTCGGAAATGGATCTCGCGATTGCCGGCGCTGCGGTGCTCGCCCTGTCTCAATGCTTGAGATGGATCGTCACCCAGCCCTCGCGGTGCAAGGTGCGCACATGCCGGAAATTCTGGCCGACATAGGCCGAGATGACGGCATCGCGCTGGCGATCGAGAATGCCTGACAGCACGATCGAGCCGCCGAGCGCGATATGCCTGGCCATTTGCGGCGCCAGCCGCATCAGCGGCCGCGCCAATATGTTGGCGACGATGAGATCGAAGGGGGCACGCTTGCCGAAGATCGGGTGGTGAAAGCCCGGCGCGGTCACCGTTTCGACAAGCGCCTTGACATGGTTGAGCCGCGCGTTGGCGGCGGCGACCTTCACCGCCACGGGATCGATGTCGGTGGCGAGCACTGGAATATGCGCCAGCTTGGCGACGGCGATTGCCAGCACGGCGCTGCCGGTGCCGAGGTCGAGCGCATTGCGCGGGTGCTCGCGCCGCACCACGTTCTCAAGCACTTCCAGGCAGCCGGCGGTGGTGCCATGATGGCCGGTGCCGAAGGCGAGGCCTGCCTCGATCTCGATGGCGAGTTCGCCGCTGTGGCGCTTTGTGCGATCATGTCCACCGTGGACGAAGAAACGGCCGGCGCGCACCGGCTTCAGGCCTTCCAGCGAACGCGCCACCCAGTCGATGTCGGGCAGTGCCTCGCGCTCGACCGGCTTCGACAGAGCGAGGCCGGCAAGAATGTCCTTCACCCGGGCCTCGACGGCGTCGACGTCGCCATCGGCATAGAGCGAGACCTCGTGGATGTCCTTGTCCTCGTCGACTTCGAGCACCGCAATCGGCAAGCCTTCATCCTCGAAGGCCAACTCAAGCGCCGCGAAGACGCGCTCAGCCTCGATCTTTCCGGTGGTGAAATGGAGCCGCGTCTGGGTCATCGGGAGTTTCTTCTTCGGGTTTGATCTTTGTCCGAAAACCGGTTTCCACTTTTCGGGATCAAACTCTAGCCCTTCGCGGCAAGACGCTTCAGCTTTTCGACCGCGGTGCTGGCGCTTTCGCCATAGGCGATCGTGCCGGCGAAGTCGCCCTTGCCGTTGAGCAGCAGCACCGAGGCGGTGTGGTCCATCGTGTAGTCGCCGTCGCCGGTATCGACCTTCTTCCAGTAGATGCCGAAGGACTTTGCCATGGCATGGACCTTGTCCGGGTCACCGGTGATGCCGGTGATGCGGTCGGAGAAGTTGCTGACATAGGCATTCATCACCGCCGGCGTATCACGCTCCGGGTCGACCGACACGAAATAGGCGTGCAAGGTCTTGCCGTCGTCGCCGAGGGTCTTCAGCCAGCCAGAGAGTTCGAACAGCGTGGTCGGGCAAACCTCGGGGCAGTGGGTGAAGCCGAAGAAGACGACGCTGGGTTGCCCCCTGAAGGCCGCTTCGGTGATCGGCGCGCCTTTCTGGTCGACCAGGGTGAAGGGCGCGCCGAACGGTTCGCCGCCATAGTGGCCGCGATAGAAGTCGAAGGTCAGCCAGCCGATGCCAGCCGCCATCAGGACGAGAATACCGACCAGGATAGAACGCATCATCAGAAAAGTCCGTCCGCAGAAATCATCGCGCCGGCTCAATGCCGCGCCGGTGCGACAGTCTTAGCGGTTCGGCCCTGCGCAGGCAAAGTGCCGCGTTGCCGCAACCGTGGTGGTGTTGACGCATCCGCTTGCAAAGCGGCACAACTCGCCCCACCTGAAACCGGCAACTCGAACCGCAGGAGACCTCCTTTGCGCAAACTGATTGGGCGAAAAGTGATCGGCGGCGCCTTGGCCGCATGCGTTGCGCTCGGCGCCGGCACCGCCGTCGCCGAGGAAGTCGGCAAGGTAGGCGTCGACTGGGTCGGCAACGACATCAAGATCGACGCGATCAAGGACCCCAAGGTGGATGGCGTGACCTGCCATGTCGCCTATTTCGACCGCAGCGTCATCGATCGCCTGCACAAGGGCAACTGGTTTGAGGATCCCAGCGATTCCTCGATCTCCTGCCGCCAGACCGGCCCGATCACCATCGGCGACATCGACATGAGCGAGGGCGGCGAGGAGGTGTTCAAGCAAGGCCTCAGCCTGATCTGGAAGAAGCAGGTGGTGAACCGCATCTACGACAAGGCCAACGAGACGTTGATCTACCTCTCGCATTCCCGCCAGGTGCAGAACGGCTCCGCGAAAATGTCGGTCACGACAGTGCCGCTCTACGGCCAGAGCGTGGTGTGGAGCAAGGGCAAGCCGAACTAGGCGGGACGGACGTCTTTCGTGCTGATCGGCCCCACGGACAATTGCTCCTGCCTTGCAGGAGCAATTGCTCTGACGTAAAGCCGCCGCATGGACCGTTCCGAAGACCTCGTCCTCAAGGACCCCGAGCCGCGCATCCATCCGACCGCGGAACTCAAGGCGTGCAAGCTCGGCCGCTACGCCTCGATCGGCGAGCGGGTGGTGCTGCGCGAGGTGATCGTCGGCGACTTCTCCTATTTCGAGCGTCATGCCGAGGCGATCTATACGAGCATCGGCAAATTCTGCTCGATCGCCGCCAACAGCCGCATCAATGCGCTGGAACATCCGATCGAACGGCTGACGCAGCACAAGGTCAGCTATCGGCCGAACGAGTATTTTCGCTGGCTGGGCGTCGATGCCGCGTTCCGCGAGCGGCGGCAAGCGAATGCCGTGACCATCGGCCATGACGTATGGGTGGGCCACGGCGCGGTGATCATGCCTGGCATCACTGTCGGCAACGGTGCTGTCATCGGCGCCAATGCGGTGGTGACGCAGGACGTACCGTCCTACATGATCGTCGCCGGCGTGCCGGCGAAGCCGCTGCGGCCGCGCTTTCCCCCGGCTGTCGCGGCACGGATCGAAGCGCTCGCCTGGTGGGACTGGCCGGTCGAGAAACTCGCCAGGGCGGTTCCCGACATCCAGGCAATGCCGATCGAGGTCTTCCTCGACCGTTGGGAAAACGACGCCGCTTAGAGCAGGTCACCGTCTCAAGGAACGGCGAACAGCTCACTGGCGCACAGGCTGCGAAGCAAGTTGCGGGAAAGTGGACCCCTTCCGCCATGCGGGGGTGGCGCGGCGGAAGGGGCTGGAGTTAAACCGCCGTGAAGCGGAAGGAACAGGCTCTTTGCCTGCATGGTTACCATGCCATTAAACCGATAAGGTGTGTTTTCCGTCAAACGCCCTCATTGCGTGTATTCAATTGCGCCTGACGTATTTGTTGCCGGTGGGAACCTGGAACGGCCGTCGATTGTTTCTCATCGCGGCAGCCATTGAGGGTTCTCGACAGATGGAAAAGCTTTTCACCAAGGTCGCCAACCGGGTCGCCCATATAACCGGCCTCCCGCTGACCTTTGCCGCCTGCTGCGTGATCGTCGTCGTCTGGGCGGTAAGCGGGCCGTTCTTCGGTTTCTCGGACACCTGGCAATTGGTGATCAACACCGGGACGACCATCATCACCTTCCTGATGGTGTTTCTCATCCAGAACACCCAGAACCGCGATGGCGCGGCGATCCAGGCCAAGCTCGATGAACTGATCCGGGTCAGCGAGGGCCACAACCATTTCATCGGCATCGAGCATCTGACGGAATCCGAGGTCGAGGAGATCCGCGACAGATGCGAGAAAGCAGCACTACGCCATGACAAGGAGATCGCCGCGATGGCCGCAAAGAAGGCCGTGGCGCAAAAACGAGCTCCGAAAAAGCGTGCGGCTTGAAGACGTGAAGATCAATTTTTCATGAAGGCCGCGAAAGCATCCTTGTGGTCCGGGTGCCAGCGCGACAAGGCCGGGCGGTTTTCGATGATGTCGCCGATGGCCCAGGCCATGCGCTTTTCATCCATGGGGCGCGCCACGTCATTGTCCGGGCACAAGATGTAGAAATCGCCGCTGACCAGGGATTCCAGCATGAAATCAACAACCTGCTCGCCGGTCCAGGCACCGGCTGGCTTTTCCGTGGCACCCTCGGTGAGGCCGGTATAGGTGAAGCCGGGGATGAGCAGATGCGCCGACAGGCGGGCGCCCCGGCTCGTTGCGCAGCGCATGCGCGAGGCCCTCGGTGAATGTCTTCACGCCGGCCTTGGAGACATTGTAGGCAAGGTTGCCGGGCGGCGTGGTGATGCCTTGCTTGGAGCCGGTGTTGACGATCAGGCCCGGTTTGGCAGACGCCAGCATGCGCGGTGCGAAGGCTTCGACACCATGCACGACACCCCAGAAATTGATGTCGAGCAGCCGCTTCCACGCATCGCGGTTTTCCCAGGGCTTGCCCGGGTTGTCGCCGACGCCGGCATTGTTCATCAGCAGCGAGACCTCGCCGAAGGCGCCGAATGCCCGGTCGGCAAGACGATCGACCTCATCGGCCTTCGAAACGTCCGATGCAACGGCAAGCACGGCGTCGTCGCCGGCAATGGCCGAGACGGCCCGGGAGGCATCGTCAAGGCGGGTACCGGCGATGTCCGCGAGCACGATCTTCATGCCCATCAACGCAAGCCGTTTGGCGGCCGCCAGACCAATGCCGCTCGCGGCGCCGGTGATGACGGCGGTGTTGCCGCCGCTAAGCGCGGGCAGGGCGGTCTGGATTTCGGCGTCGGTGATCATGGGCGATGGGTCCTTTTCTCGATGGCGCCGAACTTAGCGCTGGAACAGGCTTGCGCAAGCCTGCGTCGGCACGTGTGCGGGTTGACCGGGCCGGTCGAGGCTGCGCATGCTGTCTCGGTAATGGAGATTTTCTATTGACGGATTGGGTTGCAATTCTGAAGGAACAGACCGCCACCGGCGACCAGATGGGGCGCGAGGTGCCGCAGATGCTGGCCAACCCCGATATCAACGAAGCCCAGGTGAAGACACTGTTTTCGGCGCTGGAAAAACAGGCCGAGTTCGTCGAGAAACTGCGCATGGCGCTGGAGAAGTTCGGCCATGATTTCTCGATCATCAAGGCGGCCGAACGGCTGGAGGAGCGCTATGCCGACCTTGCCGCTTCGGTGGCGGAAAAGCTGAAGGCGATGCGTAAATAGGGCTGGTTTACCGCGCTACTTCTCGAGAACGCGCGAAAAGCGCGTGTCCGGCACAAGCCACACCAGGGCGACGACAACATAGAGGCCCACGCTGATCCACCGGTTGAGGAAGGCAAGCGCGATGGCCGCGAGGTAGACGGCAAGCGAAAGCCTTCCCTTGCGGTCGCTGCCGATCGCCTTGGCGAAGGCGGTATCCGGCCCATGCAGACGGTGCAGGGCGATGACCAGAATGCCGTAGGCGGTCGCGCACATTGCAAGGTCGAAACCGTAGACCGCGACCGGAACCGTGGCGAAATGGTTCTCGCCCATGAAAGCCGTCGTTACCGGCATCAGGGACAACCAGAACAACAGATGCAGGTTGGCCCACAACACGCCACCATCGACGCGCTGCACGGTGTGGAACATGTTGTGCAGATTGTTCCAGTAGATGCCGACATTGATGAATGAGAGCACGTAGCACAGGAAGATCGGCAATTGCGGCACCAGGGCGGAGAAGTCCTCGCCCTCGGGCACCTTCAGGTCCAGCACCATGATGGTGATGATGATGGCCACCACGCCGTCGGTGAATGCCTCGACCCTGCCTTTGCCCATGCTCACCGCCTCCGCCTGCAACGAATTGTCGAAAGACAGTAAACTGTTAGCGGAAGTTCCCGGGCCGATAAACGGCACTCGGGAAATTCCTCAACTATGTCCGGGAAAACTCCGTTGCCGAAGTTGCCGATGTGATGATCGGCCTTGGCCAGTTGTTGACTTCCCGCTGTTTTCTCTCCCTCTTGATGCAACCCTTGGTCGAGCAGTCGAACGGCCGGGGTTCGAATGGAGGGACTGATGAGATTTCGATTTCTGCTTGCGATGGCGACCATTCTGGCCGCCGTCTTCGGAACATCCGCCGCGGCCTTCGCCTACAGCGCCCATACCACGACAAATCTCAACGTGCGTAGCGGGCCCGGCGCCGAATTCGCCAGGGTCGGGACGTTGCCGGCCGGCTTCAGGGTTGACGTGGCCGGCTGCCAGCCGGGTTGGTGCCGGATACATGGTGGTGGTGTCAGCGGCTGGGCCAGTTCCGGTTATCTTTCACGCGCCCATGTCGTTCGTCCGCCGATCGTCATCGTTCGTCCGCCGCATCATCGGCCGCCGCACTGGCACAAGCCGCCCCATCACCGTCCTCCGCACCATCGCCCGCCGCATAAGCCGCGGCCCGGCAAGTGCAAGATCGCTCCCGGCTTTCCCTGCAAATAGGCAGATCGCGAATGCCGTAACGAAAAGGGGCCGCCTCATCGCGGCCCTTTTGGCTTTGCCGGTGATCAGCCGTTCGGCGTCTCAGGCGCCATGTTCGCGCGCCCACGCGGCACGCCAAGCCCGGTATCCGGCGGCTCGCCGGCGGCCGGCCTGTCCTCGATCATGTGCATGGTGCGCCAGCCGCCGAAGCGGTAGTAGGCCGCGGCCAGAACCAGGGAGGTGATCGAGCCGGCCGGAAAACTCCACCACAACGCTTCCTCGCCGATCACGCCACGCATGAAATAGGCAAAGCCGGTGCGTATGACGAGCACCGAGATCACCAGGATGATCAGCGGCGGCATCACCGCACCGGTGGCGCGCACGGTGGCGAACAGCACGATGGTGACGCCGAACAGAATGAACGACCAGGACGCCACGGTGTTGATATGGGCGGCGATATCAATTGCCGCGCTGTCGTTGCTCAGGAACAGGCTGAGGATCGAGCGGTCGAAGAGCCACAGCAGCGCAACGAGAGCGCCGGTCAGGACAAGGTTGAAGCCGACGCCGGAGGCGGCGACGCGGCCGATCCGGTCCCAGCGGCCGGCGCCGACATTCTGCGCCGCCATCGAGGAGACCGCGGCACCGATGGCGAGCGCCGGCATCTGGATGTAGGTCCACAGCTGCGCGGCGATGCCGTAGGCGGCGGCGACTTGCGAGCCGTAGGAATTGACGATGCCCATCACCGTGAGTGCCGCCGCCGAAATCACGATCATCTGCAACCCCATGGGCACGCCCTTGAAGACGACAATGCGCAGCAAGGCAGGGTCGGGCCGCAGCAGAGCGAGATTGGCGCCGGCCAGCCGCAGCGGATGCTTGCGCGCATAGAGCACGACAAGGATGGCGATGACGCTCACGGTCTGACCGATCAGCGTCGAGGTCGCGGATCCGGCGATGCCGAGTTCGGGGAAGGGGCCGATGCCGCGGATCAGCAGCGGGTTGAGCACGATGTCGAGCACGACCGCCAGCGCCATGAAGAAGAAGGGTGTGCGCGAATCGCCGGCACCGCGCAGCACGGTCATGACGAAGGACAGAAGGTTCATCATCGGCACGGCGATGAAGATGATGCGCAGATAGGAACGCGCCAGCGGCAAGGCGTCCGCCGGTGTGCCAAGCGTGTTGAGGATGGCGTCGACCCAGATCCAGCCGCATACCGCGAAGACTATGGAAACGAGGAAGAAGAAGGTGGCGCTGGTGCCGACGATGCGGCGCGCCTCGGGCAGGTCGCGGGCACCGACCGACTGCGCCACCAGGATCGTCGCCGCCATGCCGATGCCGAACACCGTGCCCAGGATCAGGAACAGGACGAGGTTGGCGTTGGAGGTGGCCGTCAGGGCCGATTCGCCAAGGAAACGGCCGACCCAGACTGCATTGATCGACCCGTTGAGCGACTGCAGCACGTTGGACCCCAACACCGGCAAGGCAAACAGCAGCAGCGTGCGCGGGATCGGGCCGCTGGTCAGGTCGCCGGTGCGCCGGCGCGTGGGCATTTTTTCGGTCATGGCTGGAGGCTTATCCCAACTCGGTCCGCGATGATTGCCGATTCAACGGCACAGGTCGATGCGGCGTCGGAAAATTCCGCTTGGCGCGTGTCATGCGGTTCGCCGTTTCACGAAAGCGGCGAACCCCTGATTCTCCTCGTTTACGCAACCCAATCATGTTCTCAAAGCTCCCGGAATGGGGTATTGATCCTTGGGGCGTGGGGCCCGCATATCCTTATCGGATATGGACAAGCCGGGGGGATCATGTCCGATATTCCGCTGTTTTCCGAGCGCCTGAGCCGGCGCGCGTTTCTGGGTGCGTCCGCCTTGGGCGCGGCCTCCGTGGCTCTTTCGGCGTGCACCACGACGGAGGTGGTGACGCCGCCACCGCCCGTGGCAGCGCCGCCGCCCGATACGGCGTTCGGTGATACCGTCAGCATGTACGCGGCGCGCACCGACGAGGGCTACCAGCTGCCGGCAATCCCGGTGGCCAAGCTCGATCCGAAGTTCGTGCGCCAGGTCGTGGCCGACCCGACCGGAGAAAAACCCGGCACCATCGTCGTCGATGTCTCCGAGCACTTCCTCTATCTGGTGCGCGACGGCGGAAAGGCGATCCGCTACGGCGTCAGCCTCGGCAAGGCTGGTTTTGGATGGACCGGCAGCGCCGTGGTCCAGGCGAGGAAGAAGTGGCCGGTGTGGACGCCGCCGCCGGAAATGATCCAGCGCCGGCCGGAACTGGCGAAATACAAGGACGGCATGCCGCCCGGCCCGCAGAGCCCGCTGGGCGCCCGCGCCCTCTATCTCTTCCGCGACGGCAAGGACACGATGTACCGGCTGCACGGCACGCCGGAGTGGGATTCCATCGGGAAGAATGCTTCGTCGGGCTGCGTGCGCTTCATGAACCAGGACATCATCGACCTCTACAGCCGCGTCAACGGCCCCGCACAGGTCTTCGTCCGCCCAAACCTGTCGGCCGCCGGCAAGATCATGCCCGTGTCGAGCAGGACGGCCGAGCCGATCGATGCAGGCGTGCCGAAGGACGCGGAGTTCTTGAAGTAGGCGTCCTCACGGTCAGCCGTTTGAGGTCGTTCAGGCGGACGCGCCGGGCGCGCCCGCCTTTTTTATGCGTTACTTCTTGGCGAGGCCGGGAAGCGTGACCTGATAAACCAGGAACATGGTGTCGACATTGGCACCGTCGTCGGCCTTGTAGGGCGCGCCGACCTGGAAACCGTCCTGGGCGAGGAAGTCGTTGTCATTGGCGACGAACAGGAAGTAATCGTCGGGCAGCTTCGGATCGAGCACGCTGGCCAGCGACATCGCTTCCCACTTCTCGGACAGGTTGTTGTGGTCGTTCGGGGCGCCATTGTGCAGGCCGAAGCGGCCAAGCTCGGCATTGTTGTTGATGTCGATGAACGGAGTCAGCTTGGCCGGCGTCACCGACGGGTCAAGTACGCCCTTGGGGGCGAGCGGCTTGTCAGCGGCGTCGAACGGACCGCCGGCGATGTCGGTCGCGGCCGAGACATCGACGATGCTGATTTCGCGGTAGAGCGATGTATCTCCCTTCAGGCCCTGGCCGTTGCCGCTGTCTCGCGCCAGCATCAGGAACGCCGTGTCGGACAACGCCACGATCTCGCTCTGGGCGGCGACCTTGGTCTTGCCCTTGGCATCCTTGAACACCGGCAGCGGCACGACATATTCGTGCGCCAGCTTGAGATGGGCGAGGTCGGAGGCGTCATAGACCAGCGCCCGTGTGTTCTGCCGGGTCGAAGCTGAATCGCCACCGTCCTGCCTGGTCGCCGACTGCAGCACGGCGATCAGGAACTTGCCGTCCGGCGTCATCGCCATGCCTTCCAGGCCCTGGTTGTTCTGGCGGCCGGTATCGGGATCCTTGGGATCGGGTTCGGCGGCACCTGGACCGGGATTGTCAGAGGAGAAGTTCGGCGCGCCCTTGCGCATCGGCACCAGCGCCGCCGGCGGCTGGGTCGCCGACATCAGGCGGCCTTGCGCCGAGAACCGATAGATATTCGGGCCATATTCATCGGAGATGAACATCGAGCCGTCGGGCAGCCGCACGATCGCCTCGTTGTCGAGGGCGAGCTTGCCGTTGGTGGCGGCGGGCAGCATCGGCATGTCGCCAGCCGCCGCGCGCACATCCGACAGCGGATCGAGGCCGGTGGCATCAGTGCCCTTGTCGTCGGTGAGCAGCAAGGTGTCGGCAAGCGTTGCCTTCACGCCTGTCTGCTCCTGGCCAGCAGCACCTGGTGCTGCCGGCGTGAACTCGATGCCGATGGTGTTGAGGCGCGGCCGGTAGTCGGTGGTGCCGGCGACATTGTAACCGCGATCCGGCAGCAACCAGAGCGACCCCTTGTAGGTGCCCGCGTCATGCGTCCAGCCGGCGGTGTCCATCGACATGCCGGAGCCTGAGCCGAACGTCTCGCCGAACTTGTCGCGCTGGGCGGCAGGAATGCGGCCGACGCCGACCAGGCCCTTGTTGACAAAGCTGGTGGCTCCGACGGTCGCGGTGCTGTCGGCGAGCGCCGGCGTCAAGGCGGTGAACAAGGCCAGCGCGACGCCGAGCGAGACGGTTCGGTGCATGTGTTTCATGGATGGTCCTCTTGGTGACGGATGTGCCGGAGCGGCCGAAGAACGAAAAAGCTCAAAGGGGGCGGCACATCGATGATGCCGCGCGCCGCCCCCCGAAAGCGGTCTACGGCGCGAACATGATGCTTGCGTGACAGGGGCGGCACGTATGCCGACCGGCGTGTTCATTGCCCTGCGAGGACATGCGCCCGGGGCGAGAATTCGATCAATCCCGCATCCATTTGGGGCAGGCAAGCGCAGCACTGGACACTTATGTACAGCGCGTATATGGTGCCGCTTCTGACAGACCGGGAGGGAAGCCTTGAAGCCGCACTACCGCGCAGTCGTCATCGGAGGTGGAGTGGTCGGCGCCTCGGTGCTCTACCATCTGACGCGGTTCGGCTGGTCCGATGTGGCGCTGATCGAGCGGGCTGAATTGACGGCCGGTTCGACCTGGCATGCGGCGGCCGGATTTCATGCGCTCAATGCCGATCCCAACGTCGCGGCGCTGCAGGATTACACCATCAACCTCTATCGCGAGATCGAGTCCGAGTCCGGCCAGGACATCGGCCTGCACATGACCGGCGGCGTCAATATCGCCAGCGACCCCCAGCGCTGGGAGTGGCTGAAATCGGCCTGGGCGGTGTTCCAGTCGGTCGGTATCGAAAGCGCGCGGCTGGTGACCCCCGAAGAGATCAAGGCGATCTGCCCGATCGTCGATGTCACCGGGGTGCTCGGCGGCCTGCATGATTCCAACGAGGGTCATCTCGACCCCTACGGCACCACGCATGCCTATGCGGGTGCCGCGAAGAAGCGCGGGGCCGAGGTGATCCTGCGCAACCGTGTCGTCGAGTTGAAGTCTCGCGCGGACGGTCACTGGGACGTCGTCACCGAACAGGGCACGATCGTCGCCGAGCATGTCGTCAACGCCGGCGGGCTGTGGGCCAAGCAGCTCGGCCGCATGGCCGGCGTCGACCTGCCGGTGACGCCGATGGAGCACCATTATTTCGTCACCGAGGACATTCCGGAGATCGCGGCACTGGACCGGGAGATCGGCATCGCCGTCGACCTCGACGGCTTTTCCTACCTCAGGCAAGAGCGCAAGGGCGTGCTGCTCGGCGTCTACGAGCAGAACCCGAAGCATTGGAACATGGACGGCGCGCCGTGGGATTACGGGATCGAACTGATCCCGGAAGACATCGACCGCATCAGTCCCGAACTCGCCAAGGCGCATGAGCGCTTTCCCTGCCTGGCCAGCGCCGGCATCCGCAAATGGGTCAACGGCGCCTTCACCTTCACGCCGGACGGCAACCCGATCGTCGGACCCGTGCGTGGCCTGAAAAACTACTGGGTCGCCTGCGGCGTCATGGCCGGCTTCAGCCAGGGCGGGGGCGTCGGCAAATCGCTTGCCGAATGGATGATTTACGGCGAACCGCAGGCCGACATTTTCGGCATGGACATTGCCCGCTACGGCGCCTTCGCCGCCAATCGCGAATATCTCAAGCAAACGACGCGGCAGTTCTATTCGCGCCGTTTCGTCATGACCTTTCCCAATGAGCGTCTGCCAGCCGGCAGGCCCTTGAAACGCCCCGGCGCCTATGACGGCATGAGTGCCGCGGGTTGCGAATGGACGGCGTCGTGGGGGCTGGAAATCCCGGCCTATTTCGCGCCGATGGGTTTTCGCGAGAACACCACGCTCAAACGCTCCAATGCCTTCGACATCGTCGGCGACGAGGCGCTGCAGGTCCGGCGTGCCGCCGGCCTCGTCGATATCTCGGCCTATTCACGCTATGCGGTGTCCGGGCCGAGTGCCGAAGCATGGCTCGACCGGCTGCTGGCCTGCAAGCTGCCGAAGGCGGGACAGGCGCGGCTGGCGCCGATGCTCGGGCCGGACGGGCGGCTGAAGGGCGACCTCACCGCGATCAACTGGGGTGGCGGCGACTATTGGCTGATGGGTTCCTACTATCTCAGGGAATTCCACATGCGCTGGTTCGAGAGCCAAGCAGGAGAGGGCGTCGCGGTCACCGACATTTCCGACGCGACGGGCGGCTTCCTGCTGACCGGGCCGAACGCGCGGAAAATCCTGGAGCGTACAACACATCAGGACGTCTCCGCCGCTGCACTGCCGTTCATGGCTTGCGGCGCGTTCGACATCGGCATGGTGCGGGCGCGGGTTGCCCGCCTCTCTATCGCCGGCGAGCTCGGCTTCGAGATCAGTTGCCCGGTAACCATGCATGCCACGCTGCGCGACACGCTGCTCGCGGCAGGCGAGGATCTCGGTCTGGCCGAGATCGGCTACTACGCGCTCAACGCGCTCAGGCTGGAGAAGAGCTTCGGCATCTGGTCGCGCGAATTCACGCAGGGCTACACGCCGGGCCAGACCGGCCTCAACCGCTTCATCGCCTTCGACAAGGGCGATTTCGTCGGCCGCGAGGCGGCATTGAAGGAACGTCAGGCAGGCACCTCGCAGCGGATCGTGACGCTGGAGATCGATGCGCTCGATGCCGACGCCAGCGGCTTCGAGCCGGTCTGGCGCGACGACCGGCGCGTCGGCTTCGTTACTTCGGGCGGTTTTGGCTACACGATCGGCAAGAGCGTCGCGCTGGCGTTGGTGGACGACGATTTTGCCGAGGAGGGGACGGCGCTTTCGGTGCACATTGTTGGCGTCGAGCGGCCGGCACGGATCATCGCGGCCTCGCCCTACGATCCCTCGGGCAAGGCGATGCGGCAATGAGGAGGATTTTCGATGGTCGATGACGCGGCACGAGACAGCAGGCGCGAACGCCGGCGCGGACGCACCGGCGAGGCCGGCAGCGAGAGCAGCCGCCGGCCCAATTACCGGTCGCTGAAGAACCCGTTCCTACCGCAGCCGGTGTTTTCGGATGACCAGGTGGCTTCGATCCACGACACGGCGCTGCGCGTGCTGGAGGAGCTCGGCATCAAGGTGCTGCTGCCGCAGGCACGGGAGCTTTTCGCCAGCGCCGGCGCGCTGGTCGACCCCGACACCGACATGGTGCGCATCGGCCGCGACATGGTGACGGCGGCGCTCGCCTCGGCGCCGAAGTCGATCCAGGCGCGAGCCGGCGACCGTTCCCGCGACCTGACGCTGGAACTCGGGTCGATGACCTTCCTCGCCGGATGCGGCGCGCCGAACGTCACCGACCTAGAACGCGGCCGGAGGCCCGGCACGCTCGCCGATTTCGAGGATCTGCTGCGGCTGGTGCAGCATTTCGACGTGCTGCATATGCTTGGCCCCTGCATCGAGCCGCAGGATGTCGACAACCACCTGCGTCACTATGCCGTCAACCGCGCGCAGCTGACGCTGTCCGACAAGTTTCCGTTCGTCTTCGCGCGCGGCACGCCGCAGGTCGAGGACGGTTTCGAGATGATCCGGCTGGCGCGTGGCCTGTCGCAGGACGAATTCCTGGCGGACGCGCATTGCTACACGGTCATCAACACCAACTCGCCGCGCCAGCTCGACATCCCGATGGCGCAAGGCATCATCGATTTCGCCAAGGCGGGGCAGGTTTCCGTCATCACGCCGTTCTGCCTGGCGGGCGCGATGGCGCCGATCACGGTGGCCGGCGCGCTGGCGCTGCAGCATGCAGAGGCGCTGGCGGGGCTGACGCTGGCGCAGATCGTGCGGCCCGGCGCGCCGGTCGTCTATGGCTCCTTCTCCTCCAATGTCGACATGAAATCCGGAGCGCCGGCCTTCGGCACGCCGGAACATGTCAAGGCGACGCTGGGCGCTGGCCAACTGGCGCGCTTCACCGGACTGCCCTGGCGTTCCGGCGGCGGCAGTGCCGCCAACATCTCGGACGCGCAGGCCGCGCACGAAACGCAGTTCGCGCTGTGGGGCTCGGTGTTGGCCGGCGCGACCATGTGCATCCACGCCGCCGGCTGGCTGGAAGGCGGCCTGAGCGTCTCCTTCGAGAAGGTGATCACCGATATCGAGGCGCTGCAGACGGTGGCCGAACTCTGCGCCGCGACGCCCGGTGACGACGATGCGATCGGCTTCGAGGCGATCGCCGAAGTGCAGCCGGGTGGTCATTTCTTCTCGGCCGGCCACACGATGGCGCGCTACCGCACCGCCTTCTACGAACCGCTGGTGGCCGACTGGTCGAACTTCGGCAACTGGACGCAAAGCGGATCGAAGACGGCGAGCGAACGCGCCACCGGCATCTGGCGGCGCGCCGTTGCCGATTTCGAGCCGCCCGCCTCGGCCGCCGCCACATCAGGCGTGCTCGACGAATTCATCGCGCGGCGCACCGAGGAGGGCGGCGCGGCACCGGTGTCGTGACCGGCAGCCGCGGCGCCCAGATGGGCTATGTCGGGTTGTCGAGCGTGAACAGATCGCTCTCCTCGTCGTAGGCAAAATACTCGGCGTAGCGGGCCCAGCTGATGACGGCGCGCACCGTCTGGTCGGCATAGCCCTCGGACATGTGGTCCTCCAGCTCGTCGCGGAAGCGGCGGGCCGGCGCCTTGTGGTTGGCGCGTTCGTCGAGCACGCGGCGGATGTGGCCGGCCAGCGGCACATAGGTCGCCAGCTGCTGCGCGAACAATTGCTTGCGCGCGTCGACCTCGCTTTCGGCGAAGCGTTTGCCGGCCAGGGTCAGCTGGATGTCGCCCTCGGCCAGTTCGGCAAAGCGCAGCAGCTGAAGCGTTTCGGCGATCGGGAACAGGTCATCGATCTCGAGCTGCAGGCTGGCGGCCAGCGGCGGCAGATCGGCATGCCCGTTGTAGGGCGCCGCCGCGACGGCCTCGATCAGGCCGGCGAGCAGGTTGGTCGAGACGCGCGGCAGCACCATGGCGATGCCCGAACCCGGGAAGACGCCGTCGCGGGCAGGGCTGCCCGGCTCCTTCCTGGCGGTCATGCGGGCATAGATGTCCTCGACCAGCGCGCGGAAGGCCGGGTCCAGCCGGTTGCGCGGCTGCGGCAGATCGATCCTGAGCTCGGCGACGACGCGGCCCGGATTGGACGAGAAGATCAGCACGCGGTCGCACATCAGCACCGCCTCCTCGATGTTGTGGGTTACCATCAGGATCGACTCGATCGGCATGCGGCCTTCCGACCAGAGGTCGAGCAGGTCGGTGCGCAGCGTCTCGGCCGTCAGCACGTCGAGCGCCGAGAACGGCTCGTCCATCAACAGCACCTTGGGATGCACCACCAGGGCGCGGGCGAGCCCGACGCGCTGGCGCATGCCGCCCGACAGCTCCTTCGGATAGGCGTTTTCGAAACCATCGAGGCCGATCAAGTCAATGGCCGACAGCGCGCGCTTGCGGCGCACTGCCGGCGAGACGCCCTGTGCCTCGAGCCCGAGTTCGACATTCTGCAGCACGGTCAGCCAGGGAAACAGGGCGAAGCTCTGAAAGACCATGGCGATGCCGTCCGGCGTGCCGGAGACAGCCTTGCCCTCGAAGGTGATGGCGCCCTGGCTCGGCCGGATCAGGCCGGCGATCGAGCGCAGCAAAGTAGACTTGCCGGAGCCGGAGCGGCCGAGCAGGCCGACGATCTCGCCGGAACCCAGCGTCAGCCCGACCTGGTCGAGGACGATGAGCTTGCCGGCACTGCCCTTGTCATAGGTCTGGCAGACGCCATGGACTTCGACGAGCGGACGGTTCTTGGTGACGACAGCTTGGGTGATGACAGCTTGGTTCATGATCAGTCTCCTGAAGAATGGGTCAGTCGAGCCGCATGCGGCGTTCGGCGAAGACATAGAGGGGGCGCCAGAGGGTGCGGTTGAAGAGGGTGACGAAGAGCGACATCACGGCGATGCCGAGGATGACGCGCGGAAAATCGCCGGCTTCTGTCGCCTTCGCGATGTAGGAGCCGAGCCCGAAGGCTTCGAGCCTGGTATTGCCCCAACTTGCCAGTTCGGCGACGATCGAGGCGTTCCACGAACCGCCGGAGGCGGTCAGAGCGCCAGTGATGTAATAGGGAAAAATCCCCGGCAGCATGACGTTCTTCCACCACGACCAGGACCGTATCTTGAAGACCCTGGCCGCCTCCTTGAGATCGGAAGGGAAGGCGCTGGCGCCGGCGATGACGTTGAACAGGATGTACCATTGCGTGCCCAGCACCATCAGCGGCGACAGCCAGATGCTGGGGCTGGCGCCGGTGGCGACGATGGCGATCACCGCGAACGGGAACAGCACGTTGGCGGGGAAGGCGGCGAGGAATTGCGCCAGCGGCTGCACGCGTTCGGCGACCGCGGGCCGCAAGCCGATCCAGACGCCGATCGGCACCCAGATCACGCTGGCCACCGCGATCAGCACGACCACGCGCAGCAAGGTGAGCAGGCCGCCGCTGAAGGCTTCGGCCACATCGTTCCAGCCAAGGGTCTGCCGCAGATACAGGACCGTCTCGACCACACCCCACAGGGCGACAAGCAGCACCAGTCCCAGCCAGGCGATGTCGAGCGCCCGCGAGAAGCGGCGCGACGTGGCGGTGGACGCTGCCGGCATGGCCCGCTTGCCCAGGCGAAGCAGCATGGCGCGCTGCCAGAGCCATGCGATCGGCAGCCCCACGGTGTGCAACAACCGGGCCCGGCGCAGGATGTCGTAGACCCAGGAGCGGGGCTTTTCCTGCCCGGCGGTCTGCTCGAAACGGAACTTGTCGGCCCAGGCGACGACAGGCCGGAACAGCAACTGGTCGTAGAGCAGGATGAGCACGCCCATCGCCAAAACTGCCCAGGCGACGGCGGTGAAATCCTGCTTATCGATGGCGAGCGCCAGCCAGGAGCCGATGCCGGGCAGTTGCACGGTGGTGTTGCCGACGGTGATGGCCTCGGAGGCGACGACGAAGAACCAGCCGCCGGACATCGACATCATCGTGTTCCAGACAAGACCTGGCGCGGCGAACGGTGCCTCGAGCCGCCAGAACCTCTGCCACGCCGAGAGCCCGAAACCGCGGCTGACCTCGTCGAGGTCGCCCGGCACCGTGCGCAGCGACTGGTAGAACGAGAACGCCATGTTCCAGGCCTGGCTGGTGAAGATGGCGAAGATCGCGGCGCATTCGGCGCCGAGCTGGCTGCCGGGAAACAGGCCCATGAAGAAGGTCACGGTGAAAGTCAGGAAACCCAGCACCGGCACCGACTGCAGGATGTCGAGCGCGGGAATGATCACCATTTCGGCGCGCCGGCTCTTGGCGGCCAGCGTCGCCACCGTGAAGGTGAAGACCAGTGAGACGATGATGGCCGCGAACATGCGCAGCGTGGTGCGCAGCGCGTATTCCGGCAGGTTGGCGAGATCGAGCGTGACCGGCGATGTGGTGAGCAGGGCGCTCGGCGCACGCATGCCGGCGGCGCCGTGCGCCAGAAGCACCAGCAGAGCCACCAGCATGGCAAAGGCGATGGTGTCGTAGATGTTGGGGGCGATGCGTCCGCGCGCCAGCGCGGCGGCTTCGCCGAGGGAATTGCGGTTGTGAGGCAGGAAGATCATGGCGGGCCTCCGGATGATGGGCAGATTGCAGTGTGATTTGGGAGAGGGTGATTGCGGGCGTGCGGAAGGGTGCGACCGGGTGGCGGTCGCGCCGGGCGCCAGGGCCCGGCCGTCAGTGCGGAGGTCTGGGCTGCGTTGAAGAGGGGCTCAGGCAGCCCGCCGTGGGAGGACCGTTCGACAACTGACGCCCTCTTCGGAGACGGGCTGCCGTTCCCGGGTCCAGCGGCATTCCAGCCGGCCGCTTACCGAGCCGCGGCGCCAGACGCAGACGAGCCGGGTCGGCGGCATGGTGAAGCCGGCCTTGCCCGCCAGGCCGCGCGTTGTTGCCACGGATGGCCGGGCAGCTGAAGCGGGGCGCGTGGCGGAACGCGCACGGAAGGGAATGACATTGGTGTTCATGGCTCACCTCTCGCGGTCCGGCGGGACGGCAAGGCGAGCCGAAGGCGGGTTATGCCCTGCCGAGGACCGACCGGCGCCACATGCCGGAAACCAAATCTGTTGACGGGGCCAGTGTCCGGACCGTGCCTTGGGCTTGATCCGGACAGCGACTGGGATAGCTGTCCATTACCTGTTCGATCTCGAGTTGATGCCTCGGTCAGCCGAGGCCACGCCGCCTTACGCCCATGGCTTGCAGCGTGTCAACGCGAGCGCCGGAATCTTAAGTATATGGCTTGATACCAAGGCATAAGGAGGCAGATCCCGTGGCAAGGGATGCGCTAACAATGCATTGAAAAATAACGGTTTATCTGTCGGCCTGAAGGGGTCAGATTCCGAGCTTGGCGGCCATTTTGATGAGCTCGGCCAGCGAGCCGGCCTGCATCTTGCGCATGGCGCGGGCGCGGCGGACCTTGACGGTGATCTCGCTGACGCCGAGGTCGCCGGCGACCTGCTTGTTGAGCCGCCCCTGGACCACCAGCGCCACGACGCTGCGCTCGCCTTCGCTCAGCGTCGCCAGGCGTTCGCGCAAGATATCAATCTCGGCTTTCAGCGCCCGCCGCGACCGGTCCTTGTCCAGGGCGGCGGCGATGGCATCGAGCAGGTCCTGTTCTCGGAACGGTTTCGGCAGGAAGTCGACGGCGCCGGTCTTCATCGCCTGCACCGACATGGCGATATCGCCATGGCCGGTCATGATGATCACGGGCAGCGGCGCATCGGAACGGGCGAGCTCTTTCTGGAAGTCCATGCCGCTTTTGCCGGGCAGGCGCACGTCCAGCACAAGGCAGGAGGGGATGTCCGGCAGTGGCGCCCCCAGGAATTCGGCGACCGAACCGAAGCAGCTGATATCCAGCCCGACCGAGCGCAGCAGGCTGTCGAGCGCCTCGCGCATGGCGGGATCGTCGTCGATGACGAAAACGATCTGTTCCGGTTTGCTCGTTTCCGATCCGCTGGCTTGCTTCATTGGTTCGACCCGCGCGATCCTGTCCGGTCTGCCGGCAGCGAAAGGAAGAATGCGGCACCGCGCGGCATTGTCGGCTGTACCCAGATGCGTCCGCCATGGCTTTCGACGATCGAGCGGCTGATGGCAAGCCCCATGCCCAGGCCCTCGGGCTTGGTGGTGTAGAAGGCGTCGAAGACATGGTCGAGCTGGACGCCGCTCAGGCCACGGCCGGAATCGCGGACTTCGATCACGATCTCGCCGGGCTTGCCGGCACTGGTCACGATTGTCACGTCGCGCTCTTGCTCGCCGCTCACCGCCTCGATCGCGTTGAGGATGAGGTTGAGGATGACCTGCTGGATCTGTACCGGGTCGGCCTCGGCTCGAGGCAGCTTGCCGGCGAGTTCTGTGCGCAAGGAGACATGGCTTCTGCCGGCCTCGTTCTCCACCAGGGTCAGCGTCTCCGATATCAGCTGATTGACATCCAGCCAGACGGCCTTGCCGGCCGCCTTTCGGGTCAGGCCGCGCAGGCGCTTGATCAGCTCGCTGGCGCGTTCGGCATCCCTGACGATGCGCTCGGCCGCCTTGCCGGCCTCATCCGGATTGCCGGCCGCCAGCCAGCGCCGGGCGGCGTTGCCGTTCAACACGATCGCCGCCAGCGGCTGGTTGAGCTCATGGGCGATCGAGGCCGTCAGCTCGCCCAGCATCGTCACCCGCGTGATGTGGGCGAGCTGTGCCTGCGCCTCGCGGGCGGACGCCTCGGCGGCGGCGGTGCGCAGCGCCAGATAGGCGGTGACGGCGATCGCCACCAGACTGATGGCGCAGTTGATCACGCCTGCCGGCACCGAACCTGCCCGCGTGAGGAAGAAACTCAGCACGGTCAGCGCCATGCAGGCCGCCGCGACCATCGCCACGCCGCGCTGGTCGAGATAGCGGACCGCGATCAGGACAATGGCGACATAGAAGACCGCGACGGCGATCTCCAGATTGGTGATCGTGTCGGCGAGGAAGATCGCCGCCGCCAGCAGCACAAGCAGGGCCGGCAGCAGCGGCCGGCGCCAGAGGAGCGGCAAGGATGATCTTCCAGACATGCCGACCTCCTTGCTGATCAAATTGCCCTGTTTGCGGACAAGAGGACACTACCGTGCCACCTTTTGGCCCGGCAAGGCGCTGCCATATCGCATTGGAACCACGAATACGCCCGACTTTCGTCTTTGACGGGCCGCCCTGGCATTGGCAATTGGTGCGTCCCGTGCAGAAATGCGGTTCATGCGCGAAGCCTTGATCGCATTGGTGATTTTCCTGTGCCTGGCGGCGTCGGCGTTCGCCAGCATGACGATCTGGCCGAGATTGCCGGCCAGGCATCGTGATGACGACACGAACACGGTGGTTCGGCTCGCCGCCAATCTGTTCGGGGTGATGACCTCGCTGATACTCGGCCTGATGATCAACTCGGCCAAGAACACCTTCGAATCGATCGATCACAACGTGCACGCCTATGCGACGGAGCTGATCCTGCTCGACAGGACCTTGCGCCAGTATGGCCCGGAGACCGACGCGGTGCGCCAACCATTGGTCGCCTATGTGCAGCGGGTGGTGGACACCTCGTCACAAAACAGCGAAACGACCATCGCCGCCAATCAGCTTTCCGAACGCCTGCTGACGGAGATTGGCGTGCGGCTGAATGGCCTGACCCCTCCCGACGCTGTACACGGTTCCCTTCTGCAGGACGGACGCCAGCGCCTGCAGAAGGTGCTGGAACTGCGCTGGGTCCTGGTCGAGCAGTCTGAAGGCACGATTCCCTGGCCGCTGATCGCCATGCTGGTCACCTGGCTGGCGCTGATCTTCGCCAGTTTCGGGTTCAGGGCACCGAAGAATACAATCACCGCCGGAACCCTTATGGTGTCGGCCGCGCTGATCGCCGGGGCGATCTACCTGATCCTGGACATGGATGTGGCGTTCTCCGGACCCATCCAGATTTCGGCGGCGCCGCTGGAAAGGGCATTGGCGGAATTGCAGCGATGAGGCGGAACCGGCCGCATTCCCAGGCATTCATGGGAATGAACCACGGAGGACGACATGGGTTTCGACCAGTATCACGAGCCGCCTGAAGAACTGTCGCAGAAGGTGCGGACCTTTGCCCGCATGATCACCTCGCTGATCGAGGAGGCGGAAGCGATCGGCTGGTACGAACAGCGCATTTCGGTGGAGAAGGACCCGCAGGCCAAGGCGATCATGAAGAACGCGCAAAGCGAGGAGTTCAAGCATTTCGGCATGGATCTGGAATTCCTGCTGCGCCAGAAGAAGGACTGGCGGGCGGAACTGAAGGAAATCCTGTTCACGACGGGCGACATCGTCAAGGCCGGCGAGCGGGGCGAGAAGAAGGTGGATTGATTGCCTTCGCCGACTTTGCGGGAAGCCCGCAGGGTTCGGTTCATACCGCCGCGACGAACCCGTCCAGCACGCGTTTCTGCCCTGCCTTGTCGAAGTCGATGGTCAGCTTGTTGCCTTCGATGGCCGAGATATTGCCGTTGCCGAATTTCTGGTGGAAGACGCGGTCGCCGACGCTGAAGGCGGACGGCGTGTCGGAGACGGATTTGGCGACCAGTTCGCCGTCGATGGTGCGGCCCTTTACGCTCGTGCGGCCCGCGCCGTAGCCGCTGTCGGTCTCGCCATAGCCGATGCGCTCGACCTGGTGGCCGGAGCGCGAACCCCAGTTGCGGTCGGTCGCTTCGGTGCGGTTGGCCTGCGCGCGCTGCCAGCCTGGCGTCGAATAGGTGTTGGAGAAGGCGCCGGATTTCTCCGCGCCGCCATTGCTGGCGCCAACATTGTCGAAGCGCGACGCGCCATAGGGGTTCTGGCGGCCGCCACGACCGGAGGCGAATGAGCCACCGCCGTAGGAATTGCCATAGCCGCCATAGCTATTGCCGCTTTCCGCGACCTCGACATGGGCCTCCGGCAGCTCCTCGAGGAAGCGCGACGGGATGGTCGATTGCCAGAGCCCGTGGATAAGACGGTTGGAGACGAACCAGATATGCAGGTTCTTCTTGGCGCGCGTCAGGCCGACATAGGCCAGCCGGCGCTCTTCCTCCAGCCCGGAGCGGCCGCCTTCATCGAGCGCGCGCTGGTGGGGGAAGAGGCCTTCCTCCCACCCGGGGAGAAAAACCGTCTCGAATTCGAGGCCCTTGGCCGAATGCAGCGTCATGATGGAGACGGCGTCCTGCCCGGCATTCTGCTCGGCATCCATGACCAGCGCCACATGTTCGAGGAACGAGCGCAGCGACTCGTATTCCTCCATCGAGCGGATCAGTTCCTTCAGGTTCTCCAGCCGACCTGGCGCCTCGGCCGAGCGGTCGTTCTTCCACATGTCGGTATAGCCGCTCTCCTCGAGAATGGTCTCGGCGAGCTCGGTGTGCGGCTTGGTCTCCAGCGCCTTCTGCCAGCGCTCGAAATTTGCGGCCACTTCGCGCAGGGCTGCGCGCGGCTTCGGCTTCAACTCGTCGCTTTCGGCGAGATTGCCGGCGGCCTCCAGCATCGGAATGCGCAGCGCGCGCGCCGTGTCGTGGATCTGGCGGATGGTGGCCTCGCCCAGGCCGCGCTTGGGCACATTGACGATGCGCTCGAAGGCGAGGTCGTCGCCGCCGTTGGCAACGACGCGGAAGAAGGCCAGCGCGTCGCGGATTTCCATGCGCTCATAGAAGCGCGGGCCGCCGATGACGCGGTAGTTCAGGCCGAGCGTGATGAAGCGGTCCTCGAAGGCGCGCATCTGGAAGGACGCGCGCACCAGGATCGCCATGTCGTTCAGATTATGCTTCTGGCGCTGATACGCCTCGATGGTCTCGCCGATGGCGCGGGCTTCCTCTTCGGAATCCCAGGCGGCGTGGACATTGACCTTGCCGTCCTCGGGGTCGTTGCGGTCAGTGAACAGCGTCTTGCCGAAACGGCCCTCATTGTGGGCGATGAGGTGGGAGGCAGCACCCAGGATATGCGCGGTGGAGCGGTAGTTGCGCTCCAGCCTTATGATGGTGGCGCCCGGGAAATCCTTATCGAAGCGCAGGATGTTGTCGACCTCGGCGCCGCGCCAGCCATAGATCGACTGGTCGTCGTCGCCGACGCAGCAGATGTTGACTTTGTTGTCGCTCACGGCCGCACGCGAGCTTCGCTCGCTGGCCTCCGCGGGGGCGGCCTGGCCGGCCGACGCCCGGTCGGGCTTGCGGCCTTCGGCCGATCGCATATCCGTCGACGTTGACGCACGACCGGCTTCCGGCCGCTGCGCCAAAAGCCGCAGCCACATGTACTGGGCCGTGTTGGTGTCCTGGTATTCGTCGACGAGGATGTATTTGAAGCGCCGGTGATAGTCCTTCAGCACATCCGGATTGGCGCGGAAGATGCGGATCGGGTGGCAGAGCAGGTCGCCGAAGTCGCAGGCGTTCAGTGTCTGCAGCCGCTCCTGATAGGCCTTGTAGAGCTCGCGGCCCTTGCCGTTGGCGAAGCTGCGCGCGTCGCCTTCGGCGATATCGGCCGGACCTTGGCCCTTATTCTTCCAGCCGTCGATCATCTGCGCGAACTGCTTGGCCGGCCAGCGCTTGTCGTCGAGGCCCTCGGCCTGGATCAGCTGCTTGATCAGCCTGACGACATCGTCGGTGTCGAGAATGGTGAAATCGGAGCGCAGCCCGGCAAGCTCGGCATGACGGCGCAACAGCTTGACGCCGATCGAGTGGAAGGTGCCGAGCCACGGCATGCCCTCGACATTGCCTTCGCCGATCAGGATGCCGATGCGCTGTTTCATCTCGCGCGCGGCCTTGTTGGTGAAGGTCACGGCGAGGATCTGGGAGGGGAAAGCCTTGCCGGTGGCGAGGATGTGGGCGATGCGGGTGGTCAGCACGCGCGTCTTGCCGGTGCCGGCGCCGGCCAGCACCAGAACTGGACCCTCGGTGGTCTCCACCGCCAGCCTTTGTTCTGGATTCAGCCCCCGGAGATAGTCCGGCGCATTGTTGTGGCCGCCGCGGGCAGCCATGGCGCGCGCGGCAATGCCCGACGGGGCCGTGGGCCGCGCATTGGGTTCGTCGAAAAAGGGCATGTCTTCGGAAAAGCCGGACATCTTCCCCCCGAATGTAGTGATTCGGGAGGGAAAGACCAGAACTGTCTACGTTTTGTTCTGGGTAAAGTGGCTTATCCGGCCACCTTGGCTCGCATGACGCTCAGCCCGCCGCGCATTTGCAGCCGGACCGAGAGCTGCCCGTCGGCTTGTGGCCCAAGCTTGACAGGCGAGGCGGGCGGGAGAAAGTTGCGTACCGGGCAGGAACGCAATGCCGGGTTGCCCATGGCCGCGCGAGGCGCGCAACAGTCGAAGGAGTATCATCTTGGCTGTCACCATCACCTCCCTCGTTCTCTTCCTCCTCAGTCTGGCGCTTGGCGCTGGCGGCATCTGGTTGGCCTCGCTGGGCGGCAGCTGGTACTACATCATCGTTGGCTTGGCCTTCCTGGTCGCGGCCTGGCTGCTCTACCGGCGCCGTTCCACGGCGCTGTGGCTCTACGCGGCGATCGTGCTCGGCACGCTGGCATGGGCGGTCTGGGAAACCGGCTTCGACTGGTGGGAACTCGGCCCGCGCGGCGGCATCATCGTGCTGGTGGCGCTATGGCTGCTGACGCCGTGGGCGCGGCGAGGCCTTGTCGGTCCTGACGGGCGCGCGCCGCTGATCCTGGCGGTGCTGGCCTCGCTGGCAGTGGCCGGCTATTCGATGACCACGGACCCGAAGGACATCGCCGGCGCGCTCGACACCGACAAGGTGACCCCCAACGCCAATCTGGGCAATGACGTGCCGGCCGGCGAATGGCACTTCTATGGCCGCACGCAATTCGGCCAGCGCTATTCGCCGCTCGACCAGATCACACCGGATAATGTCGCCAATCTGCAGCCGGCCTGGACCTATCGCACCGGCGACGTGAAGGGGCCGGACGATATCGGCGAGACCACCTACCAGGTGACGCCGCTCAAGATCGGCGACACGCTCTACATCTGCACGCCGCACAATTTCGCCATCGCGGTCGACGCCGCGACCGGCAAGGAAAAATGGCGCTACGATCCCAAGATCAAGCTCGACAAGGACCGCCAGCACCAGACCTGCCGCGGCGTGTCCTACTATGCCGATGCCGCTGTCGCGGCCGGCCAGCCCTGCGCGACCCGCGTCTACCTGCCGACCTCGGATGCCCGGCTGATCGCGCTCGACGCCGCCAACGGGCAGGTCTGTCCCGCCTTCGCCGAGGCCGGCACGCTCAACCTCCTGACCAACATGCCGTACCCGAAATCGGGCTATTACTATTCGACCTCGGCGCCGCTGATTGCCGGCGGCAAGATCATCGTCGGCGGCGCGGTCAACGACAATTATTCGACGCAGGAGCCGTCGGGCGTTATCCGCGCCTATGATGCGAGCACCGGCAAGCTGATTTGGAACTGGGATTCCGGCAATCCGGACCAGACGACGCCGCTGCCGGCCGGCCAGACTTACACCGCCAACTCGCCCAACATGTGGTCGACGCCCAGCGCCGACGAGAAACTTGGCCTGCTTTACGTGCCGCTCGGCAACCAGACGCCGGACCAGCTCGGCGCCGGACGCAGCGCCAATGTCGAGAAGTTCTCCTCCTCGATCACCGCGCTCGATCTCAATACCGGGCAATTGAAATGGGTGCGGCAGACCGTGCACCACGATTTGTGGGACATGGACGTGCCGGCGCAGCCGAGCCTGATCGACATCACCAAGGCCGATGGCACGATCGTGCCCGCGCTGGTCGGGCCGACCAAGCAGGGCGACCTCTATGTGCTCGACCGGCGCACCGGCGAGCCGGTGATCGCGGTCAAGGAAGTACCGGCGCCCGGCGGCGCCATCGAGGGCGACCATGCGTCGCCGACGCAGCCTTCGTCCGATCTCTCCTTCAACCCGAAGCCGCTGACCGAAGCCGACATGTGGGGCATCAGCATGTTCGACCAGCTGGCTTGCCGCATCGCCTTCCACAAACTGCGCTATGAAGGCCGCTACACGCCGCCCTCGTTGCAGGGATCGCTGATCTATCCCGGCAATTTCGGCACCTTCAACTGGGGTGGCGTGGCGGTCGATCCGGTGCGGCAGGTGATGTTCGGCATGCCGACCTATCTCGCCTTCACATCCAGGCTTGTCCCGCGCGCAGACGTGCCGGCGCCGGGCGACGACACCAAGGGCAGCGAGCAGGGGCTCAACCGCAATGAAGGCGCGGCCTATGCGGTGGTGATGGGGCCGTTCCTGTCACCGCTCGGCGTTCCCTGCCAGGCGCCACCGTGGGGGTATGTCGCCGGGGTCGATCTCAGGACCGGCACGATTAACTACAAGCACCGCAACGGCACGGTCTACGACATGACGCCACTGCCGCTGCCGCTGAAGGTCGGTGTGCCCGGCATTGGCGGGCCGATGATCACCGCCGGTGGCGTCGCCTTCCTGGGTGCCGCGGTCGACGATTATCTGCGCGCCTACGACCTGACGTCGGGCAAGCAGCTCTGGCGGGCGCGGCTGCCAGCCGGCGGTCAGTCGACGCCGATGACCTATACGGTCGCCGACGGACGCCAGTTCGTGGTCATCGTCGCCGGCGGCCACGGCTCGGTCGGCACCAAGCCGGGGGATTATGTGATGGCTTACGCGCTGCCCAAGTAGACGGGTTGCCTGGAGGCAAGCTCGGCGAATTGACGATCAGCCGAGCCCGAGATGGCTCTTCAGGCTGGGCACCGAGCCCAGCACCTGGTTGGTCAGATCGGGGCCGGCCGCGGCTTCGGCCTGCTGGACCAGTGTGGCGCCAGCCTTCTGGATCTGCGCCAGATCGAGGCCGGATGCCTTGAGGGCGGCGAGGCCGTTGACCAGCGCGCCCGCCTTCTCGCCGAGAACGCCGCCAAGCGCGCCTTGCAGCGACGACAGGAAGCCGCCACCGCCGCCGGCAGGGGCGGCGGCCATGACGTCATATTTCTGCGCCAGTGCATCGGCGCCCGGGATCTTGGCGAAGAAGGCTGAGGCGCTGGTGCCTTCCGCCTCATGCTCGAGCACCGAGAAGATAGTGCCGACGACCTTTTCCGTCGTTGCCTGGTCAAGGCCGGCCTTCTGCGAAACGGTGTTCACAATATCCTGTACGTCCATGACTTCACCTCAACCTTGGGTTTTCGTGTTTGCCGGATGGCGCTGGCGGCCGCGGATCTTGACCATGGACTTCCGGCTTGCCGCTACAACGGCCGCGCGCATCGCCAGGATGGCGGCCGCGGCAACGATAAGGCGGTTGCCAGGATCGGCGAGGGCATGGTCATTGGCGGCTTCCTTTCATATCGGGCCTTTTGGGACCGTGGCCGCGCCATGGGGCGGCCGTGCGGGCAGTTTCCCCTACTATTGTGGCAGCGCCATCAAGATTTGCCGTCGATGACCAAATTGTGATGAAGCCAAATCGGGATAATGGTGCCGCCGCTCTGCGGGAGAGACGGGATGTCACCGCGCCGTGACTGGACGATGCAAGGCCCACCCCTATCTTGCGGACGGCAGGACATCGCATCGAGACAGCGAGATCGAGGAGTGCGCCGATGACCAAATCCACCGCCACCGACAAACCCGCCATCACCCAGGCGATGATCGATGCCTATGACGAATACACGCATCTGACGCTCGACCGCCGCCGCTTCATGGAACAGCTGACCAGGCTTGCCGGATCGGGTGCCGCGGCGGCCGCGATCGTGCCGATGCTGGCGGCGAATTCCGCCCAGGCGGCAATCGTTGCCGACAACGATCCGCGGGTGAAAGGCGAGGAGATCACCTATCCGGGCAGTGGCGGCGAGATGAAGGGCTATCTGGTCAAACCGGCGAACCAGGCCGGCAAACTCGGCACCGTCATCGTCATCCATGAAAACAGGGGGCTCAACCCGCATATACGCGACGTCGCTCGGCGCGTGGCGCTGGAGGGGTTCGTGGCGCTGGCGCCGGATTTCCTGTCACCGCTCGGCGGCACGCCCGCCGATGAGGACAAGGCGCGTGACATGTTCACGAAGCTCGACCCGGCGCAGACCGCTGCCAACGCCGTGGCGACCGTCGCTTTCCTGAAGGCCGACAAGGACGGCAATGGCAAGGTCGGCGCCATCGGCTTCTGCTGGGGCGGCGGCACGGCCAACATGCTGGCCGTCAATGCGCCGGATCTCGCGGCGAGCGTCGCCTATTACGGCATGCAGCCGAAGGCCGCCGATGTTTCGAGGATCAAGGCCGCGCTGCTGCTGCACTATGCCGGCCTCGACGACCGCACCAATGCCGGCATCGATGCCTTCAAGAAGGAACTCGACGCCGCGCATGTCGACTACGCGGTGTATGTCTATGAAGGCGCCAACCATGCCTTCAACAACGACACCTCGGCGGCGCGTTACAACAAGAAGGCGGCCGATCTCGCCTGGGGCAGGACGATCGCCTTCCTGAAGCAGAAGCTGGCGTAGGACGTCAGACCGCTGGCGTCCAGACCGCCGCGAAGGCCGGCGACAAGGTGAAGCCGGCTGGACGTGTCGAAACCGGAGGCGGGCGGCGCACGCCCTCCTGCAGGTACCGCAACGCCGATGTCAGCCCGTTCATCGTATAAGGCTTGGCGATGACGCCGATCGCACCGGCGAAATGGTCGGGGATGCGCTTCGGATTGGCGGTCATGAACACCACCATCGAACGTTTCTTCTCGCCGATATAGTGGGCCACGTCGACACCGGTCGGCCCGTCGGTGAGATGGATGTCGACAAAGGCGATGTCGGCATCCGTGGACTCG
Organism: Mesorhizobium sp. 113-3-9; assembly: GCF_016756515.1. Lineage (NCBI taxonomy): Bacteria > Pseudomonadati > Pseudomonadota > Alphaproteobacteria > Hyphomicrobiales > Phyllobacteriaceae > Mesorhizobium > Mesorhizobium sp. 113-3-9. The sequence continues at coordinate 3,775,333 of NZ_AP023246.1, forward strand.
ACCATGCTTTTTGCTTCCGCCGAGGACGTCGCCCAGCCGACGACGCTATGGCCGGCTTCCTCGACAAGGCTTTCCAGTTCCATCGCCAACAGCGCTTCATCCTCGACGATCAGGACCTTGAGTGGTTCAGTCATGAGAGAGTCCTTTTTTGCTGCGGTTCGTTTGGCATCGAGATCACGACCGTGGTGCCGGGGCCGGCGTCACGCCATTCAATATCGGCGTGCAACTGGCGGGCGAGCGATTTGATCAGCCGCATGCCGAAAGAGGCATCGCCATTCGCTTCGGCCATGCCGACGCCATCGTCCGAGACCTCGATGTTGAAGTGTCCGTCGGGCTGGCTCATCTTGACGCCGATGCGCCCCGCTGTGGTCCCGTCCGGTCCTTCCTTGAAAGCATGCTTCAAGGCATTGGTGACGAGTTCATTGACCATCAGCGCGACAGGCGTCGCCTTCTCGGCTGAAATGACGATGGGTTCGAGCTCAAGGTTCGACTTGATCCCGGATCGCCCCGACGCCGTCAGCAGATCCGTCACCAGGTCCTTGGCGAAATCCGAGACGTCGAACCGGCTGACATCCTTCGACTGGTAGAGCCGGCGATGCACGGTGCTGAGCGCCTCGATGCGCTCCAGCATGGTGGTCAGCGAATGCCTGGTCGCCTCGTCCTGTATGGTCCGCCGCTGCATGATGATGAGCGATGAGATCATCTGCAGATTGTTTTTCACCCGATGATCCACCTCGTGCAGCAAGGTGGTCTGCGCCTCAAGGGCTGCTTCCAGTTCGGCGGTGCGTTCCTTCACCGCTTTCTCGAAGCGGTCCTTGTCGGCGGTGATGCGATGTTCCGAGCGTTTGCGGTCCGAGACGTCGAGTTGCGAGGCGAAGAAGAACTGCACTTCGCCCTTGTCGTTGGAGACAGGGCTGATGTAGAGCGCGTTCCAGAAAGTCGAACCGTCCTTGCGGTAGTTCAGGATGTCGACGCTGACATCGGCGTTGTCCTCGACCGCCGCGCGGATCTGCCCGACGGCGGCCTTGTCGGTTTTCGGCCCCTGCAGGAAGCGGCAGTTCTTGCCCATCACCTCATTACGCTCATAGCCGGTCAATCGCAGGAAAGCGTCATTGGCGAAGACGATCGGGTTATCAGGTCGCCGAGGATCGGTGATGATCATCGACATGCGGGTGGCGCGAATAGCCGCCGCGAACGGGTCGCCCTTGCCGTGCTCGACATGAAGGTCATCCGTCATGTGCCAAGCGTCGGCGGGCTCCCTGGTCCGTTTCCAGTCCATGGTGTCACTCCAAGCCGTTTTCGTAGGGGACAACGGCTCAAAGGCGAGATTGGTTCAATCTTGAGCGTCTTGTCGCAGTCAGGCGAGATCGGGAACCGACTCGGGAGTTCTACAAGCAATTGAAGATAAAGACTTTCCTGGCGGCTAACTGCTGGATGCAGGCTTGTGGAAGGCGACACCGGCAACCACCAGTGCGATGCCGAGGCAATCGATGAGGCTCGGAATCTGACGCAGCACGATGACGCCGATCAGCGTTGCCGTGACCGGCAGCAGCGACAGCATCAGCGCGAAACTCGCGCGCGGCAACCGCGACATGGCAAGCTGGTCGCAGATGTAGGGAATGACCGAAGAGCAGATGCCGACGCCGATGGCGGCGACCAGCAGCGGCGCCGAGAAAAAGGCGGGCAGGGCATCCGCGAAGCCGATCGGCAGCACGACGATGAAGGCGACCGCCATGGCGGCACCGAGGCCCGCAATGCCGTCGCCTGCGCCGGAACGGGCGACGCGGTGGCCGAGCACGATGTAGCCGACAAACAGCGCGCCGTTGAGGAAGGCCCAGAACAGACCGACGGGATCATCGGACCATCTGACGTCGATGAGCAGCAAGGTGCCGGTGACGGCGACGGCGAGGGTAGCCAGGTTGCGGGCGCTCCTGAGGCCAACGAGCGCGACGCCGATGGTGCCGACGAATTCGATCGCCGCCACCAGCGAGATCGGCAAGCGGTCCAGCGCCAGGTAGAACGAGCAATTCATCACCGCCAGGCAGGCACCGAAAGCCAGCAGCAACAGGCGCGTTGCGGGATCGGCGCGAGCGAAGCTTCGCCACGGGCGCGTCAGCGGCGCGAAGATCAGCGCCGCGGTGGCGATACGCAGCCATGCCATGCCGAGCACGCCGACATGCGGGAACAGCAGCACCGCGAAGGCCGGGCCGAGATAGTGGAAGATTGCGCTGACACCGAACCAGACATGTGGCGGCAACCTTGCCGCCAGAGTGTCGAGCACCGGCCCGTTGAGGGCAGGGCCGGCAGCCGGCGCTTGCGTCTGATCGTTCATCGGATCAGTATCGCAGGCAATTTTTCTACTTTATATGGCGAATAACCGACTGCTCCGGCAATTTCATTCCTGAAAGAAAGGATTTTTCGTTGAAACGCCTTGGAACTGAAAATGCCGACCTCGACGCGGCGGATATGAAAATCCTGCGCCTGCTGGAAAAAGATGCGCGCATCAGCACGGCGGAGCTTGCGCGCTCGGTAGGCCTGTCGGCGCCGAGTGTCGCCGAGCGCATCAAGCGGCTGCAGGAGAATGGCGTCATCGAAGCCTATTGCGTCCGGATCAATCCGGCCGCGCTTGGCCTGACGTTGTCAGCGTGGCTGCGCATCCGGCCGGTGCCGGGACAATTGTCGGTCGTCGCCGATATCATTCGCGAGCTGCCGGAGATCGCGCAATGCGACCGGGTGACCGGCGAGGACTGCTTCATCGCGCTCGCCCATGTCGGCTCGGTGGCCGAGCTCGAACGGGTAATCGACCGCATCATCCCCTATGCGATGACGAATACGGCCATCATCCAGTCATCGCCGGTAGCGGCGCGCTCGCCGCTGGCGGCGGCGAAGCGATCGCCGTGAAATGGTACGACAAAATTGGTTGGCCGGTTTTTCTCAGGCCGACGCGCCGACGCTAGGCGTGGCCGCGCTTCAGGCGGGCGCGCTTCAAAATGCTGCGCCAGCGGATCATGTCGAACGGGATCGGCTCGTTGTTGTTGGCGATATGGAAGATCTCGTTGTCGACATTCTTGAGCGAACGCCAGAAATCATAGTCCGATATGCGCGGATCAGCGGCCAGCCTGTCCACCTCGACCTTGATGTCGGTTTTCATGCACGTCCCTCGAACCGGCTTCGCCCCGCCGCTCGTAAACAAACTCTATGCGGATGGTTTTCGACCGCTCCGCTGAGTCGTTCAACGGCTCAATTGGCTTGTTCCCGTTAAAACCTCGGTAAGGTTAACGCCGGTCCAAACCCGCTTCAAGCACCGCTGCCGGTGGATATCGGGAGCTCCGCGATTTTGAGTTCAGGGTGTGGCTTTGAAGTCAGACCCAATGCCCCGCCGTGCCGAATCTGGATGGATGTCGGCTTCGCCCTACTTGTGTTTGATGCCGATCGCGCGGCCGGCGCGCTCCGGCATGGGCAGCACCGAATGGGCGGCGCGCATGGCTTCGATCTTGGCCAGAACATCGGCGGGGAAGGGCGCGACCTTCGGCCCCGCCATGTCGACATGCAGCGACAGCGTCTCGGACGTGGCGGCGAGCCAGCCGTCGACATGGCGGATTTCCTGGTAGGACCTGATCCGCTTCGCGTCATGGTCGATGAGCTGGAAGGAGACCGTGACCTTGTGGTCGAGATGCAACTCCTGGACGTAGCAGACATGGACTTCGGCGGTGTAGATGGTGAGGCGCCGTTGCTTCACATAGTCCAGTCCCACCCCCATCGCCGCGAAGGCCTCATCCGAGCAGCGGTCGAACAGGACGTTATAATAGGCCATGTTGAGATGGCCGTTGTAATCGATCCAGTCCTTCTGGATGTCCATGGGCCTGGAGACGAAGGGGGCGGGGATGGACATTGAAACTTCCTTGTTCTGGTGCTGGACAGAGCGTGGCTGCGGAGACTTTTTTGTTCTGACGCCATCCCCAGGGAAAGCGCCATGCGGTTTTCCCGGGAAAAGCGCTTCACACTTTTCCTGGAATTGCTTTAGGCATCCATAGCTGCAAAACAAGCGTGGGCGCTGGTCCATTCGCGGAGGAATTCATGGCTCTGAGCGACCTCAATCCGGTCGAACGCAACGAGGAAGGGATCGCTGCGGTCCTCGGCATCCTCAAGCAACAGTTGGGCGAGCGCTTCCAGACCGGCCAGGCCATCCGCTCGCAACACGCGCACACCACCACCTATATCCCGACGCAGGCGCCCGATGGCGTCGCTTTCCCGGAGACGACGGCCGAGGTGCAGGAGATCGTGCGCGCCTGCGCGGCGCACCGTGTGCCGGTGATCGCCTTCGGTGTCGGCTCCTCGCTGGAAGGCCACACCAACGCGCCGGGCGGAGGCATCTCGGTCGACACCTCGCGCATGAACCGCATCCTTGCGGTCAACCCGCAGGATCTCGACTGCACGGTCGAGCCCGGCGTGACACGCGAGGATCTGAACCGGCATCTGCGCGACACCGGCCTGTTCTTTCCGATCGATCCGGGCGCCAATGCCTCGCTGGGCGGCATGGCGGCGACGCGGGCTTCCGGCACCAATGCGGTGCGCTACGGCACGATGCGCGAAAACGTGCTGTCGCTGACGGCCGTCATGGCCGATGGCGAGACGGTGACGACCGGCAAGCGAGCCAAAAAGAGCTCGGCCGGCTACGATTTGACCAGGCTTCTGGTCGGTTCGGAAGGCACACTCGGCATCATCACGTCACTGACGCTGAAGCTGCAAGGCATTCCGCAGGCGATCTCGGGTGGTGTCTGTCCATTCCCGAGTGTCGAGGCGGCCTGCAACGCCGTCATCGCGACGATCCAGATGGGTATTCCGGTGGCGCGCATCGAACTGGTCAACGGGTTGCAGATGCGGGCGATGAAGAATTATTCCAAGCTCGACTATCCCGAGAGCCCATGCCTGTTCGTGGAGTTCCACGGCAGCGACGCCAGCGTTGCCGAACAAGCCGAGACTTTCGGCATGATCGCCGAGGAAAATGGCGGCGGCCCGTTCCTGTGGACCAGCGTCGCAGAAGAGCGCACCAAGCTGTGGAAGGCCAGGCACGATGCCTACTGGGCGTCGCTGACGCTGCGGCCGGGCGCCAAGGGCCTGTCGACCGATGTCTGCGTGCCGATCTCGCGCTTTGCCGAATGCGTCACCGAAACCGAGGCCGACATCGCCGAAATGGGCCTGATCGCGCCGATCGTCGGCCATGCCGGCGACGGCAATTTTCATACGCTGGTGCTGATGGATGTGAACGATCCGAAGGAGATCGCGCTCTGCGAAGAATTCGTCGCGCGGCTCAACATGCGGGCTATCGCCATGGATGGCACCTGCACCGGCGAGCACGGCATTGGCCAGGGCAAGATAGGCTTCCTGCGCCGCGAACTCGGCCACGGCGTCGACATCATGCGCACCATCAAGCAGGCGCTGGACCCGCAAAACATCATGAATCCGGGCAAAATCCTGCCTGACGTGGGGTAGGGACCATCCCGCCGCAGCCAGGAGCCGGCGCGAGGCCGGTATTCTCATGTCCAGCGGTGGCCCGGATCATATCGACGAACGACGTACCGGCTCGGCCCGATGGAGATAGCCGGTGAATGTGTCGGGAGACGTGGGCTTCGACAATTGGGTGACGATGCGGCCGACTTCGCCGCGATGATAGCCGCCATGGGTGATGACGTGCGCCAGCATCTCCTCGCGCGACATTTGCCCCAAGGCGCCGTCCGTGAAGGTAAACCGGATCGTCTCCGCCAGCGCTCCCGGTTCAACCTCTTCGACATAGCGGAGATACCACCGGTCCGTTTTGACGATTGCCTTGGACAGTTCGGCAAGGGTCGGCGTGTTGTTCGTGCCGGTGTCCCGGTAGGCGTGCTTCTTCTTCTCGACGTTCGAGGCAAATATCCGATCGACGACATGCGCGTGATTGATGGTTTCAAGGATCTCGCCGAGCTGCTGGTCGGGTAGCTCACTCTCGATCTCGGCCAGCAAAGCGAGCAATTCGTCGTCGGCCCAGCATTTGTAACGGAACAGGGATAGAAGCAGTGTCTTGCTGCTCATGATGGTCTCTCATTGGCTTGCGTTGCGGGCTTGGATAAATGTGAGCTGACAATCGCATTTTGGTGAAGACGCCCTGACATGGCTACTCGCGTTCCGGCAGAGCAGGCAAACGTGCGCAAAGCGCCGCGGCAGCAGCGTTCGCGCGCGACCGTGGACACGATTGTGGAGGCTGCGGCTCGCGTTCTGGCGCGGCGCGGCTGGGCGGATTTCACCACCAACGAAACCGCCTCCGTGGGCGGTGTCAGCGTCGGTTCGATCTATCAATATTTTCCCAACAAGCTGGCGCTGGCGGAAGAGATCCGCAAACGCCATCTCGACGCAGTGCTCGCCGCGATTTCCGGTTCGGAACAGCGCGACGGAGCGATGACGCTCGAGCAGTGTGCAGCAAAACTAATCGACGGTGTCGTCGCCGCCCATAATGTCGATCAGGACCTGCATCGTGTCCTGCTCGACGAGGTGCCGCTGGCCGCGCGCTCGACGCAGGATGAGTTCGAGGCGGAGTATCTGCGCCGCTACCAGGGCGTAATCGCATTGGCCTCGGGCAAGCCCGATCCCAAGCGGGACGAGATTGCCGGGCGTGTGCTGTCGGGCGCCGTCGAAGGGGTCGTGCATACTGCGGCGCGACATGGCGAACTCGATTCACCGGCGCTGCGGGCCGAACTCATCGAACTGGTCTGCGCGTATCTGCGCGGCCGATCCGCTAGCTGATCGGAGTGGCATCGGCTGCCCGACAAAAGGCTCGTCTTGACCGCGCCACCATTCGGACCGAACCTCCAGAGGCGGCGGGCCTGAAAGAGCAGGCACGCCAGCTGAGGAGGACTGTGATGGCCATTTCACGCAAGGAAGAAGCGCGCGCGCTGAGCGCCGATGAAAAGGAACTGGTGGAAAAGTCGCACCATCCGGCGGTGCAGGAGCTTTCCGACGCCGACCTTTCCGGTCTGGTCAAGCTGCTGCGGGAGCGGCGCGACAAGGCGCAGACCGAAGCGCACCGCCGCCGGCGTGAGATCCGCGGCAAGGGTGCGCCGAAAGGCGCTACGCCTTCAAAGGCCGATGGTGGCTCGCAGGTGAAGCTGGCGGTGCTGGCCATGGCCATGCGGCGGCTGAATGGCGAGGCCGAACGGCGGCGCCAGCTGGCAGCCCGCGTTTCCCTGGTCGGGAACGCACGCAAGGCCTTGGCCTTGAAGCAAGGTGCGCCATCGGACGGTCCGTCTCACAATTCACGGACGGCTCACAAGGGCATGCGCTCCGTGGCCAATAAGCGGGCGCCGAATCTGGTCCGGCCGGCGGAACTCGGCCGGCAGCGCAAGGCAGGCAAGGTGGCACAAGCCAAGCGCGACGCACGCTGAGGTTTTGCGGACAATAGCTGTCGGCCCGCCGCTTTACCGTGCGGCGGGAAGCTGCTCCTGCGCGTTCTGGACGAGCGTTTGCAGCAGGGGACGGGTCGGCGCGAAGAATGTCGTGCCGGTCTGCGGTGTCGAGACGTCGAGCAGCCGGTCGTAAGCCCCCGGCGGATCGCCGACATACATGCGCTGCAGCATTTTCTCGGTGACCCAGAGGTACCTGCTGTAGCCGATGAAGTAGGTGCCGAACTCGTTCTGTCCGGGCCTGCCGAACGGCATGTTGTCGCGCAATATGTCGTACTCGTTGCCGTCGGCATCCTCGATCGTGGCCAGCGACTTGTGCGATTTGCGCGGCGCGTCGTCATCATCGATCTCGATGTTGTCGATCTTGGTTCGGCCGATGATCGCCTCCTGCTCGGGCGTCGGAATGCGCCCCCATGCCTGCATATCGTGCAGATATTTCTGGACGACGACATAGCTGCCGCCGGCAAAGTCACCATCTTCGTCGCCCACGAGTGCCGAGGCGGGCAGGTCGAGGCCGGTCGGGTTGGCGGTGCCGTCGACGAAGCCGAGCAGGTCACGGGCATCGAAGTAGCGAAAGCCCGTCACCTCGTCCACGACGGTCACATCGGGACCAAGCCTGTCGAGCAGGATACGCTCGAACTCGAAGCACATGTCTGGCCGTTCGGACCGGATGTGAAAGAGGAGGTCGCCCGGTGTCGAGGGCGCCGAATGGACCGCTCCCTTGATCGGCGCGAACGGCTTCAGTTCCAGCGGCCGCCGGCCGGGGCTGAGACGGTCCCAGAGATCGCGGCCGATGCCGGCAATGCACGACAGGTGGCCACCCAGGTCGCGGAACCCGACGGTCTTGACCAGATCGTCAAGCTCGCCCAGCACGGAACAAACCTTGGCCAGGGCCGGCTGTTCCGCGGCGACCGTGACGACGAGGAAAATCGCCGATTGAGAAAGCGGAGCATCGACGCTCTGCGCATCGATCGGCACACGGTCCCAGTTCTTGCTCGACATCCGAAAATCTCCGCTTGTCCCGGATTTGTTTCAGATCGTCCGGGATGACGCAATACTGGATGAATTGCCTCTTTATCGACACGCGGATGCGGGTAGAGTGCGGCAGAATTTCAATCAACCTGTTCGGAGCTGATGCTCGCACGCCTGTTCGTGATCTTCGGTGGCTTGTTTGTGCTGGTGCTGTGCGCGGCGCTGGTGGGACCGTATTTTGTCGACTGGACCGGCTACCGCGCCCAGTTCGAGCGCGAGGCAAGCGCGATCCTCGGCCGCAAGGTGACGGTGCAGGGCGACGCCACGGCCAGGCTTTTACCATTCCCCTCGGTGACCTTCTCCAACGTCGCCGTCGCCGGTGGCCCCAACGGCCAGCCGGCCATGACCGTCGAGACGTTTTCGATGGATGCGGAACTGGCGCCCTTCCTGCGCGGCGAGGTGCTGATCTTCGACATGCGGCTGGTGCACCCGAAGGCGACCATCGATATTGCCAATGACGGCACGGTCGACTGGGCGATACGGCCGTCGTCGCCCTTCGATCTCAACCAGATCTCGATCGAGAAGCTGACGGTGACGGAGGGGCAGATCGAACTGCGCCATGCCGCGGGCGGACGCAGCCATGTCTTTTCCGAAATCAACTCGACCATCTCGGCCAAGTCGCTGGCCGGCCCATGGCGCATGGACGGCACGTTGCGGCTGGACGGGTTGCGCACCACGGTCGCGGCGTCGACCGGCAAGGCCGAAGGCAATGGCCAGATGCGGCTTCGCCTGAAGGCCGATCCCGATGCCTATCCGCTGGTCATCGAGACCGACGGCAATGCCGGCATCGTCAACGGCGCCGCCGTCTATTCCGGCCAGTTCAAGATTTCGAGTGCTGACAAGAATGGCGCCGACAAGAACAGCGCCCAACTGCGCGGCAACGATGGCGAGACGGTGAAGGTCAGCGCCGGCAAGCCCGATCCGGGCTTCCGGCTGAACGGCAAGTTCTCGCTCGACCATCAGAAGCTCGGCGTCGACGAGTTCCGCTTCGAGACCGGACCGCTGGACAATCCCTATACAGCCGACGGCAAGGCCTCGGTCGATCTCGGCCAGAAGCCCAGCTTCGCCATCGAGGCCAATGGCGCGCAGGTGCAGTTCGACGAGGCGGTCGGTGCCCAGGCCGGCACCGGCCTGACACTCGACCAGCGCATTGCCGGGCTGGAGCAGGCGCTGCTCGGGCTGCCGAAGCCGACCATACCCGGCACCGTGGAAGTGAAGCTGCCGGCGGTGGTGGCCGGCGATACGACTGTGCGTGATGTCCATCTTTCCGCCGAGCCGGTCGAAGGAGGCTGGTCGGTTAAGTCGCTCGCCGCGACCTTGCCCGGTCGCACCACGCTGGAAGCCAATGGCATGCTAAGGGTCGAGGACCATTTCGGCTTCACCGGCTCGCTGCTGCTGGCCGTCGCCCAGCCGTCCGGTTTTGCCGCGTGGCTGTCGAAGGATGTCGACGAGGCGATCCGCCGTCTGCCCGCCGCCGGCTTCAAGGCCAAGGTCGATCTCTCCGAGAAGCGCCAGGCCTTCAGCGACCTCGAACTGATCCTGGGCAAGGCGAAGTTTTCCGGACGCATCGATTCCAGCCAGCCCGACGAAGCCAGGCCGTCGGTGCTGATGCGGCTTGAAGGCGGCGAGCTTGACGTCGATGGGCTGGCGGCCTTCGCCTCGATCTTCGTCAGCGACAAGGGGGCCAACCGCTTTGCCGACCGCGATCTCGATTTCCAGATCAAGGCCGGGCCGGTCAGCGCCGGCGGGTTGACCGCCGACACGGTCGACACCGCGCTCAGGCTGCGCGATGGGCTGCTCGAAGTCGACCGGCTCTCGGTCGGCGGGCTGGCGGGCGCCTCGATCAGCGCCACGGGCCGGATCAAGGATTTCCCGGCGAGCCCCACCGGCAAGCTCGACGCTTCCGTAGTCGCTGTCGACCTCAAGCCGCTGATCGACGTTGCCGCGCAGCATTATCCCGACAATGCGGTGCTGAAGGGGCTGGCAAGCCGTGCCGCCGCCTATCCGGACCTGTTCCAGGATGCGCGTGTCGACCTTGTGGCGAGTGCCGCCGACAATGGCGACGGCACGACGGGATTGGCTGTAAGCGGGCAGGGTAACGCCGGAGGCTCGGCCTTTTCGGCTTCGCTGTCGGGGAAGGGGACGCTGGACAGACTGCTTGACGCGCCGGTGACGCTGACCTTCAACGCCAAGAACCCGGACGCCACCGCACTGCTGGCGCTTTACGGCCTGCCGGCGCTGCCGCTTGGCATGCTGGGCGAGGCACACACGGACATCCAGGCCAAAGGCACGCTTGGCGGCGGCCTGGCGACGACTTTCAGCCTTGTCGGCAATGACTTCAAGGCCGGCTTCGAAGGGACGATCGCCGATACGCCGCAAGGGCCCACCGCCAAAGGCAAGATCGACCTCGATGCCGCCGACATCGAACCCTGGCTGATGACGACAGGCATTGGCCTGCCGGGCATGGGAGCGGGCATGTCGACGTCGCTCTCGGCGCAAGGCGACTATGGCAACGGGCTGCTGGTGCTGGACAGCGTCAGCGGCGCCATCAACGAAGCGGCGGTCTCAGGCGACATCAATATCGACACCAAGGACGGCATTCCGCATCTGGCCGGCGCGCTGGCGCTCGATGAGCTCGATCTCGATCCGATGGCCGTGGCGCTGTTCGGCGATTCCGCCTTCCTTGTTGACAAGAAAAACGGGGCCGACAAGAGCGCGAGCGACAAGGCGGGCGTTTGGCCGTCCTCGCCCTTCAGCCAGAAATCCAGCCTGCCGTTCACCGCCGACCTCGACCTGACGACATCAGCCCTTGCCGCCGGACCGTTCGCCACCGCCTATGACGCCGCCTTTTCGCTCAAGCTCGACAAGGAAGGCATCCGTGTTTCGGACCTCAAGGCGAAACTTCTTGGTGGTGCGTTGACCGGCCTGTTCGAGCTGAAGAACAATGAAGGCACCGGGCTCTTCACCGGCCAGATGAAACTGGCGGGTGCCGACCTGGCGAACGTGTTGCCGGATACAGGCATTGGCGGCATCGGCGATTTCTCGACGACGCTATCGACCAGCGGCAAGTCGGTCGATGCGATGATCGCGGCCCTGTCCGGCTCCGGTACGGCGACGCTGAGGAGCTTGCAGGTCGCCGGCGTCAATCCCGATGCGTTCAGCGCCTTCCTGGCCAAGGCGGACGCGATCGGGCGCGACATCGACGTGGCCAAGACCGCCGACTTCGCGCCCGGGATCGCGGCTGATGGCAGTTTCGCCGCCAAGGATGCCGACATCGCCTTCACCATTGCCGGCGGCACGCTGCGGGCGCCGCCGATCAGCCTTGAAAACCCGGCGGCGACCCTGTCCGCCGACATCACGGCGGATCTCAACACCAGCACGGTCTCCGCCAAGGGCGCGATCACCTATCGGCCCGGCGACGAGGCGCTGGTCGGTTCGGAGCCGGTCGTCAATTTCACCGCCGAAGGGCCTTTCGGCGCCGTCACGCGGCAGTTCGATAGCGAGCCGCTGGCGCAGTTCCTGACCCAGCGCGCGCTGGAAAGAGAGCAGCAGCGCGTCGAGGCCATGCAGGCGGCGCTGCTCGAAAAGCAGAGGCTGCGGCGCGAGGTGCGCTATTACGCGGCACTACAGGACGCGCGCGACAAGGCGGCGGAAGAATTGCGCCAGCAGGAGGAAGCGGCGCGGCTGAAGGCCGAGGCGGACGCCAAGGCGAAAGCGGAGGCTGACGCCCAGGCCCAGGCTGAAGCGGAGGCGAAGGCGAAGGCCGACGAAGAGGCGAAAGCCCAGGCCGATGCCGACGCCAAGGCAAAGGCCGATGCCGATGCGAAAGCCGCGGCCGAGCAGCAGGCCGCCGACGAAGCCGCCAAGGCGCAAGCCGAGCAGGAGCGGCAGAAGGCGGAAGAAGCGCTACGCATCGCTTCGCAGGAAAAGGCCAGGCTCGAGGCCGAACGCAAGGCCGCGGAACAGGCACCCAAGGTCGACCGTGCGCCGCTGCCGGAGGCCAACGACAATCCACCGCCGGCCAAGCCGAAGTCCAATCCGTTCACGATCGACAATCTGCTGAAGTCGCTGCAGTAGGGCCGCGCAAGACGCCCGCGCGTCACTCGCGGCCCTGGTCGAGCAGGCGCCGCAGCATGGGCTCGATGCGAGAAAGCTCGTCGAGATGCGCCGCCGACAGTTCGGCCAGGCAATCGTCGGCGCGCTCGGTCAGCCGCAGCAGCACACGGCGGTGGTCATTCTTGTCCTGATCCCGTGCGACCAGGCCCGCCTCGCTGAGGCGATTGACCAGTTCGACCGCGCTGTGATGGCGGATGCGCAGGCGCTCCGCCAGGTCGCCGACCGTCACCGGTCCGCCGCCCGGAAATCCCTTGATCGCCAGCAGGGCCTGGTGCTGGCGCGGCGTCAGGCCGGCGTCTTCCGCCTGCAACTGGCTGAATTCGAGGAAGCGGCGGATCAGGTAGCGGAATTCGGACAGCCGCTGGTAGTCGGCCTGTTTGATGGCGGGGCGAGGTTTCTTCGGCTGCGTCATTCCTGACATTTGTTCCATTCCGGCAAAAGGCTCAAACGGTTTTGATGCAAACCGGCTTGAATTTATATCGTGTTACGATACATAGCGAGCCGACAAAGCCGGCTGGCGTCTTCGCCCGTGCCGCATATCCGAGATCCGGCCGCCGCCAGAAAGCCAGCCATGAAGCCCCATCATTCCGAAAACGGTCACTTGCGCGATTTCACCACCGACGCGCGGGTCTTGACGATTGCCACCATAGCCGTGGTGGTCGCCACGGCGGGGCTGTTCGCCGGCATCGTGCTTTTGAAACTGATCCGGCTCGCCACCAACATCGCCTACTTCGGCCAGTTCACGCTCGACGACCTGAAATTGCAGGACACGCCGCTCGGTTACGCCGCGGTGGTGGTGCCGGTGATAGGTGCACTGATCATCGGCCTGATGGCGCGCTATGGCAGCGAGAAGATCCGCGGCCACGGCATTCCAGAGGCCATCGAGGCGATCCTGCTCGGGCGCTCGAAGCTCGATGCCAAGGTTGCGATCCTGAAGCCGTTATCGTCGGCGATTTCGATCGGCTCCGGCGGACCGTTCGGCGCCGAGGGCCCGATCATCATGACTGGCGGCGCGATCGGCTCGCTGATCGCGCAGATGCTGCCGGTCACTGACAATGAGCGCAAGACGCTGCTGGTGGCCGGGGCGGCGGCGGGCATGACCACCGTGTTCGGCACGCCGATAGCCGCGATCATGCTGGCGGTGGAACTGCTTCTGTTCGAATGGACGCCACGCAGCTTCATTCCGGTGGCGGTGGCCGCCATCGTGGCCGAGGTAGAGCGCACCGTGCTGCATTTGCCCGGGCCGATCTTTCCGTTCCAGGGCGGCATGGCGGTGTCGTTCACCGGGCTCGGCGGCTGGGTTCTGGTCGGCATCTGCGCCGGCCTGTTGTCGGGGCTGCTCACCCAGATGGTCTATGCCTGCGAGGACGCCTTCCAGAAACTGCCGATCCACTGGATGTGGTGGCCGATGATCGGCGGCCTGGTGGTCGGTATCGGCGGCTTGATCGAACCACGGGCACTCGGCGTCGGCTACGACAACATCGCCGACATGCTGGATGGCCGCACGATCGCCGCCGCGGCGCTTCTCCTGCTTGTGGTCAAGGCGATCATCTGGTCGGTGGCGCTCGGCTCGGGAACATCCGGCGGCGTGCTGGCGCCACTGCTGATCATGGGTGGCGCAATGGGCGCGGTGCTTGCCGGGATACTGCCCGCGGCAGATCCGGGCTTCTGGGCGCTGCTGGCCATGGCCGCCACGATGGGTGGTACGATGCGCGCGCCGCTGACGGCCACGTTCTTCGCCGTCGAGTTGACCGGCAACACGCATGTGCTGGTGCCTCTGATCGCGGCCTGTGCGGCGGCGCATGCCGTGACGGTGCTCCTGATGAAGCGTTCGATCCTAACCGAGAAGATCGCCAGGCGAGGGCACCACCTCGTGCGCGAATATCGTGTCGATCCATTCGCGCTGACCAGGGTGCGCGAGGTGATGACGTCGCAGGTCGAGAGCGTGCCGGCGACGATGACGCTGCATGGCGCGGCGGCGTTCCTGACCGCGCCGGAGACACGCCATCCGAGTTTTCCCGTGATCGATGAGAACGGGCAGGTGCTCGGCCTCATCGATCCGCCGGCGATCCTGCGCTGGCGCCGTGCCGGCACGCACAGGACGACGACGCTCGGCGAGCTGCTCGCCGGAAGCAAGGTGACCCTGGCTTTTCCCGACGAATATCTGGAAGGTCTGTCCGACAAGCTGTTGATGGCCAATGTGTCGCATCTGCCGGTCGTCTCGCGCGAGGACGCAAAGCTGGTCGGCTATGTCGGCTGGAAGGATCTGATGCGCGTGCGGTCGAGAAAACAGGCCGAGGAGCGTGATCGTTCGACCTTGCTTGGCTTCGGCACCAGGCGCGGGAAAAAGGCAGGCGCTGTCGAGAGCACCTAGGCTAGGCGTTGGCTCCGCGCTTCGCCCACTCCAGGACATGCAGCCTCAGCGCCGAGGACAGGTTGGTGTCACGGCGCCGGCTCTCGTCGACCTCGGCCACGAGTGCGGCGAGCGTCAGCTTTCTCTGTGCCGCGATCGCGACGAGATCGTCGTAGAACGGTTTTTCGAGGGAATAGCTGGTGCGATGGCCGCGAATGGTCACCGAGCGCTTTTCGACGACGCTCACGGCCGAACGCTCATTGCTCGTCCTTGCCGGACGGCTCGATGCGATGGCCTTCGACAAATTTTTCGGCCTTGTCGGCGACCAGCCGATCGCGTTGCTTGTCCGCCTTGGAACGACCGTGCAGGGCACGGTTCTGTTCGGCGACGCGCAGCTTCTCGTCCCGCGCCCTCTGCTTGCGAGCCTGGCGGAGATTGACGATGTCGGCCATGGCGGGAGCCCGGGAGCCTATTTCTTGCGGAAGGCGTCGAGCGAAACCACTTCGGCGCCCTTGGTGCCGGCTTCAGCCGCGGCGGGCTTCTTCTCCGCTTCGGCGGCGGCTTTCTTCTCGGCCTTCGGCTTCTTCTCGGAGACGATGGTCAGCGGCTCGGGCGCGGGCGCGGCCGGTTCCTCATCGGGCTGGGCGTCGGTCTTGACGTCGAACTCGAGTTCGAAATTGACCGAGGGATCATAGAAGCCGCGCACGGCAGAGAACGGGATTTCCAGTTTCTCCGGCACGTCGGAGAAGGACAGGCCAACCTCGAAGCCGGTGTCGGTCACCTTCAGGTCCCAATACTGGAACTGGATGACGATGGTCATCTGCTCGGGATAGCGCTCGCGCAACCGCGACGACACGCGCACGCCGGGCGCGCCGGTCAGGAAGGTGATGAAGAAGTGGTGGTTGCCGGGAAGGCCGGTGCGTGCGACCTCGGCCAGGACCTTGCGCATGACGCCGCGCAACGCCTCCTGGGCCAGAATGTCGTAGCGGATGTGGTCGTCGGCCATGTGGTGGTCGGGTTCCGTTGAATCGTCCGCATAGCTGTAATCAAGCTTGAGCGCGGCGTAAACCGCATATAGATCACCGCCGCGTCGAAGCGAGGACTATTGCCAACGATTTGATCGGCAAGCCGGCTTCATGGCAACCGCAAATGTTATGCGTTAGCCAGCGTAGCGTGCTTTTTCGTGCTGGCCGCCGTGGGGCGCTTGCCGAAAGCGCGCAGGAAGGTGCGCACGCCGTTTGTCGCCGATTGCACCACCTCATCCTCGCGCGGCGTGCCGCCGAGCATGAAGGTGGTCTGCAGTTCGGCATTGACCAGGCCGAGGAACTGGCGCGCCGCGACGTCGGGATCATCGATTACGAGATGGCCGCCATAGGCGAGGCGGGCGAAGCGGGCGGCGATTGCCGGCCATGTCCTGCCCGGGCCTTGCTCGCGCCACTCGGCAAACAGTTCGGGATAGCGCTCACCTTCGGTCTGGATCAGCTTGCGCAGGAATTTTCCGTCGCGGTTGCAGATGCAGTTCTGGTTCAGGCGCACGGCAAAGCCGATCAGGTCGGCTTCGAGATCCCCTGGCTGGTCGGGAAAGGTGGCTATGGTGGCGAAGATGCCGACATTGCAGCGCTCGGTGAGGTCGCGCACCACGGCCATGAAGAGCTTTTCCTTGTCGCCATGGTGGTTGTAGACGGTCTGGCGCGAGACGCCCGCCTCGGCGGCGATCAGGTCGATATTGGCGCCGGCGAAGCCTTCGCGGCAGAACACGGTCGCCGCGGTGTCGACGATCGACAGGCGCTTGGCCTCGTGGCCGCGTGGCGGGAAAGTGTCAGGAGAAACGCTCGCTCTCATGAAAATCTATATAGAGGTGATTGACGATTTAGACAAGACTGTCTAAATTTGTGGACAAGATACAAAGAGGTTTCGCTCCGAAGAAGTGTCGGAACCTCATGGGATGGACCGTCCTAGGGTTAGACGTCGCTTGGCGGCGGCAGCCAGATTCGAAAGAAGCCAATATCATGAGTCCCAAATTCCTCCGCATCGCGGTCGTGCTCGGCCTGTTGTCCGCCATCGGCCCGTTCGCGATCGACATGTATCTCCCCGCTCTGCCGTCGATCGGGGCGGATCTGCATGCCGGCACGGCCGCCGTGCAGATGAGCCTGCTGATCTTCTTTCTGTCGATGGGTTTCGGCCAGATCGTCGTCGGTCCGATCTCCGACATGGTCGGCCGCAAGCTGCCGCTCTATGGCGGCCTTGCGCTGTTCATGGTCGGCGGCATCGGTTCGGCAATGGCGCCGACCATCGAGTGGCTGATCGCCTTCCGGTTCCTGCAGGGCCTTGGCGCCAGCGCCGGCATGGCCGTGCCGCGCGCGATCGTGCGCGACCTGCACACAGGCAATGAGGCGGCCAAGCTGATGTCCTTGCTGATGCTGGTGTTTTCGGTGTCGCCGATCCTGGCGCCGCTGACCGGCAGCCAGATCATCGAGAATTTCGGCTGGCGCGCCGTATTCTGGACGGTGACCGGCGCGGCGGCCCTTGCCACCATCCTGCTCGCGACCTCGCTCAAGGAGACGCGGCCGGCGGAAGAACGCGTCGGTTCTTCCTTCGGAACCGCACTTGCCGGCTACCGCTTCCTGATGGGGGACCGCAATTTCCTTGGCCTGGTGGCGATCGCCGGCTTCGGCATTGCGAGCTTCTTCGTCTATCTGTCGAGCTCGTCCTTCATCCTGATCGACCATTACGGGCTGTCGCCTTCGGTCTACAGCGTGTTCTTCTCGATCAATGCGGTCGCCTTCATCGGCATGTCGCAATTGACGGGAGTGCTGGCCGAGCGTTTTGGGCTGCGGCGCGTGGTGCGCGTCGCGGTGACCGGCTATGCCTCGACGATGGTGGTGCTGTTCGCGGTGATGGCGACGGGTATCGACCGGCTCGATGTGATGGCGGCACTGCTGTTCGTCGGTTACGGCTTCCTCGGCCTGGTCATCCCGACCACTTCGGTGCTGGCCATGGAAGAGCATGGCGAGATCGCCGGCACGGCCTCGGCGCTGATGGGCACGCTGCACTTCGCCATCGGCGCACTCGCCATGGGCGTCGCCGGTGTGTTCTTCGACGGCACGCCGCTGCCGATGGTCGCCGGCATCACGCTGTGCGCGGTGATTTCCTTCACGCTGGCCAAGGTCACACTCGGCCGCTCGCGCGAGGCAGTCGAGGCGCCAGCGGAATAGGCACCACTTGCAAGCACATGAAAAGGCCGGGTTTCCCGGCCTTTTTTATTGCGTGGCCCATGGCGGCCGGCACAAGCACGGCCATGTTCCGAGCTGCGTATCTCTCCGCAACGCCTCATGAAATCCGGGCTTCGAACGACCTTGTGATCAAATGGGTACCACGTTTAAGTGAGTATCTTGCATAAACAGGTACCTTCCAATAGAGTGTACTGGACTTGCCGGGAACGGACGATGACCGATCCAAATGACGTCCAGCTGAAAAAGGGAGCGCTCGAACTGTGCGTGCTTGCCTTGCTCGCCCGGCGGGAAAGCTACGCCTATGAGATCGCCAGCACGCTGGCCGAGCGTGTCGGCATGGGGGAAGGGACGATCTATCCGCTGATGCGGCGCATGCAGAGCGATGGGCTTGTCGCGACATGGCTCGTCGAATCGACGAGCGGCCCCTCCCGCAAATACTACCGGCTCACCGCGGCCGGCAGGACCGCCTACGAAGCGCGCAGCAGAGAGTGGCGGAGCTTTGTCGATGCCGTCGACCTTTTCCTGGGAGAGATGGAATGAACCGCGATGCTTTCTTGGTTTCCCTGCGCAACAGCCTGGCCGGAATGCCCGCGGGCGAAATCGACGAAATCGTCGCCGACTACGGTGCCCATTTCGACGAGGCGCGGGCCTCGGGACGGAGCGAAGAGGATGTCGCCAAGGCACTCGGCGATCCGGCGCGGCTGGGGCGGGAGCTGAGGGCGGAAGCAGGGATCCGCCGCTGGGAGCATGATCGTGGTCCGGCCGGCGTTGCCGCCGCGCTGCTCGCGCTGACCGGGCTCGCCGCCTTCGACATCCTTCTGCTGCTGCCGGTTCTCATCGTCTTCTGCGTCGTTGCGCTCGGTCTCGGCATTGCGGTCCTGGCGCTGGGCGTCACCAGCATCGGACTGCTGTTGAGCGTCGTGCCGTTCTGGCATTTCGCTTCGTGGGCCACGGCGTTCGCACGCCTGCTGGCCGCTGTCGGCCTTGCCGCCGCCAGCATCGGATTGGGCTCGCTGCTGCTGCTTGGCCTCAATGTCGGGGTCAGGCTGCTGGGGGATTATGCGCGCCTGCACTACCGCCTGGTCAAACCACGCCAGCCCTGATCAACCCCGTGGCGCGCTGCCACGCAGAAATAACAGGTGCAACATGAACAAGACGCTTGCCTGGACCGTCGTGCTGTCGCTCGCCGTGGCGGTGATTTGTCTGTCGCTGGCCAATTCGATCGCCGGCAACGAGTGGAGAGGCGGCCGTTGGTGGAATTTTGCCTCCAGTTGCCGCACTTCCGGGGACGGGACCAAGCCCGGATCGGTAACGCTGGCCTGGGAACCGATCTCCAGCGAATTCCAGATTGCGCTGCCGGCAACGGTGACTTATCGGCCCGGCACGCCTTCCCAGGCTGTCGTGAGCGGCGATCCCGAAGCTGTTTCGCATGTGCGCCTGTCCGGCAATGTGCTCGACTTCGATGACGGTTTCGATTGTGACGGCCTGCCGGTCAGCGTCCAGCTTACCGGTCCAGCGGTCCCCAGTTGGCGGTTGAGCGGCAGCGGCAAGCTCGAGCTTTCCGCTCTTGCCCAGGAGGCGCTCGATCTGCGCATCAGCGGCAGCGGCGATGTGCGCGCCAGCGGCAATGTGCAGGATCTGTCCTTGCGCATCTCCGGTTCGGGTTCAGGCGATTTCGGCAAGCTCGCGGCCAAGACCGCCAGCGTCCAGATCAGCGGCAGCGGCAATGCCGATATTGCGCCGCAGAACCAGGCTGACATCCGCGTGTCGGGCAGCGGCAACGTGCAGGTCCACGGCAACCCGAAGATCAATTCGCATGTCAGCGGAAGCGGCAGGGTCGAGACCGTGCCCTGAACGGTCGTAAGGCGCTTGCGCAGCCGCGCCGGTAGCACGCCTGGTGGCCACGACGACTCATGCCGCCGGCCTGAAATTCATTCGGATTCCGGCGGATGCGGCGGGGCCGGCCATCGACGCGGCCATGTGGTCGCCGTGTGCCGGCGGCTTCGACCGCATTGCCTTCCACAAGACGTTCAATGCCGATGTGTTTTGCCTTCTTTCGCCGGTATCTGGACGAAGACCAGGGGGCAAAGACGTCCGGGTCTGGCCATGAAGCAGTTGAAACGGTGGTGCAATAGGCAATTGCCACCGATGGAAGGCCCGGACTATCCGGCCTTTCACGCCAATCCTGCCTCGGCCAGTATGAAGCGCAGCCGTGTCTCGACCGGCCCCAGAGGCAGCGGAACCAATTCATAGCCCTGCTCCGTATAGACGCCGGCCAGCGCATGGTAAGTGCGCTCGGCCTCGTCTGGTGTCTGCTTGCGTTCCTCATCCTGCGCGAAGATATCAGGCCAGGGCGGAGCGATGAAGACGCGCGGATTGTAGCGGAAGCGCTTGGCGGCGGTCCTGACGTGCTCTGCCACGGGCAGGCCGCTCAGCCTGAGATAGCCAAGCGTGTCCGGCACGCCGCGATCGAAGAAGACCGGTCCTTTCTGTTCGATAGCGTTCTGGTAGGAGCGCATCTCCCAGGACAGCATCAGTTCGGCGAACAATCCACGATCCTCCCAGGGTAGGGCGGATCCGCCAATGGTGCCCTGGTCGCGGATGATGCCGCGTCCGGCCTCGACTGAAGTCGCAAAGCCTGCCCGGCGCAAGGCTTCGATCAAAGTGGTCTTGCCGGAGCCCGGACCACCGGTCAGCACGAAGAATCGATCGGAATCGTTTTGCATTGTTTGCCCATGGAGGAACAGACACGCGCGACGCGGCAGCTTCGCGGCCCACGGGCCGTGCGAAGTCTGGACGGCGAAAAGCTGCCGTCGCGCATGACTCGGATTGAAGGAGGGGGAGAAGTGGAGGTTTCTGTTGCCAGGTACCTCCGAACCCCGCCTAGAAGTGCGAACCCCTAGGGCTTGATTTGAAGCGTTCGCACTGCATTAAGCAGCGAGACGAGCTTCCGCATAGTTGTCGTTGGCAACTATAAGTTTAGCCCGATGACGGTGGTACAATGCCGGGCAAAAGTACGATCTTTACACCTTCGTCGATCCTATTTCGCCCCCAGCAAAAACCGCTCTGTCGTCAACAGCGGCTTTTGGTGGAGGCGCCGGGTACCGCCCCCGGGTCCGAACGGCTTATTTCATCGCCCATTTATCGCCATAGTCGGTCAAGCCGACAAAACGAATATAGGGGGCGTTTGACTGAAATGAAAGGCCGCAATGGGGCTTTGTCCCTGTGTCAAATTGCGACGGCAAGGGTTGACTTGGGCGCGGTCTCAACCGAAGCTTTGCGGGCGGTGAGGAGTTATCGACCTAGCGCACAGATTGCGAAGCGCGCCACAGCCCTCATCGATCGGATCCGTGGCGCCGACGAGGGGAATTTTAATGGCCGACTATCTTGCAGACGTGAAGAAGTACGACGCGGGCGCCAGCGCTGAAATTGTCGAAAAGATCGTCAAGCATCTGGGCATTGCGCTCAGGAACCGCGACTCCTCGCTGGTGTCCTGCACGGACCCGAAGGAGCTTGAACGCGTCAAGGAGAGCTGGGTCGCCAAGAAGCTCGGCATCAGCGACGGCGCGAAAGCCGATGCCTCGATCGAGAAGACCTGCAAGGCCATGCACGCCGACAATACCAAGAGCCGGGTGACTTTCTACTATCTGGTGGCCAAGGATCTGGGCAAGCTCGGCTCGCTCTGAAACATCTGATACTTCCACTTTGGCGGCCGATTAGCGCGGTCTTGCGCGCTTCGGCTCGCCGGAGCGAGTTCTGAAGAGGGCTCCGCTGCTCATCCGCGTGGGGAAGACTTCAGACAGGCGTGGCGTCGGCGCGCACATGCGCTATGATTGGTGAAATCTCGAATCGAGCCGGAACCGATGCGCCAATATCTCGACCTCTTGCAGCATGTGCTGGAAAACGGTGCCGATCGCGGCGACCGCACCGGTACTGGCACGCGCTCCGTCTTCGGCTACCAGATGCGTTTCGATCTGGCGCGCGGCTTTCCCGTGACCACGACAAAGAAGCTGCATCTGAAGTCGATCATCCATGAACTGCTGTGGTTCCTGGCTGGCGACACCAACATCAAGTACCTGACCGAGCATGGCGTCACGATCTGGGACGAATGGGCCGACGAGAACGGCGACCTTGGCCCCGTCTATGGCAAGCAATGGCGTTCCTGGCCGGATGGCCATGGTGGCTCGATCGACCAGATCGCGAATCTTCTCAAGGAGATACGCCGCAATCCGCAATCGCGGCGGCTGATTGTCTCGGCATGGAATCCCGCCGAGGTGGAAGCCATGGCACTGCCGCCGTGCCACTGCCTGTTCCAGTTCTATGTCTCCGAGGGCCGGCTTTCCTGCCAACTCTACCAGCGCTCCGCCGATATCTTCCTCGGCGTGCCGTTCAACATCGCGTCCTACGCGCTGTTGACGCTGATGGTGGCGCAGGTGACCGGGCTGAAGCCGGGCGATTTCGTCCATACGCTGGGTGACGCGCATCTCTACTCCAACCATTTCGAACAGGCGCGCGAGCAGTTGCGGCGAACGCCAAGAGCGCTGCCGACGATGTGGATCAACCCAGAGGTGAAAGACCTGTTCGCCTTCCGCTTCGAGGACTTCCGGTTGGAAAACTATGTCGCCGATGCCTCGATCAAGGCGCCGATCGCGGTTTAAGCCGCTCGCAGGACTTAGCCAATTTCGAAGTCACCCGCCTGTGGCGGCGCGATCGGCTTGAACAGCGTGCGATCCGGTTTGAGGTCGAGCAGCGGCGTGCCGTCGACGCAATCCATGCCGCGTACCAGCAGTGCCGATCCCTCGACGCGGACAAGGCTGACGATCGAGGTGCCGATCGGATTGGGCCGGACCGGCGAGCGCAGCGCGAATGTTCCGCGCGAGGTGCCGTCGCTGGCCGGGCTCTGCTTGACGAGGTCGCGCCGCGACAGATGCAGCCAGTAGAGCACTTCCAGCCGCTCGAATTTTTCGACGCCCTCCAGGGCCTGCCGCCAGGGATCGAAGATTTCGATGCGGCAGACAGGGCCGTCGTCACGGCCCTGTCGCGGCGTGACCAGACGCGAAACCCAGGGCGTGCGGATGACGCCGATGAACACCAGTCCGGCGTCGGTCGCCGGCGGTGCCTCGATCGCGACCTCGCTCGGCCGGATCTCGTTTTCGCGAACCATGTCTGGCCGCAAGTGGTTCAGTCGATGCCGACCATCACGTCCGAGGCCTTGACCACGGCATAGGCCTGCTTGCCCTTTTCGAGCTTGAGGTCGGCGACGGCTTCGTTGGTGATCGAGGCGGTGACGATGGCGCCGCCGCCGATATCGATCCTGACATGCGAGGTGGTGGCTCCCTTGACGATCTCGGTGATCGTCCCCTTGAGGACGTTGCGGGCGCTGACCTTCATCGGGCTCTCCTTTGGTTTATGCATGCCGTTCTCCCAAGACCGAGGTCACTTTTGGGCGACATGCATTAGGTTTCCTGATCGTCTTACCAGAACAATCGACGCCGCACAGACGTTTTCGCAAGGCGCCGGGCCTTCCCTTGTTATATTCATGCGGATATATCGGATGGCAGGCTGCGAGCCGCACGGATTTCAAACCAGGGAGAGTTTTCGATGACGCGCAAAGGTTTCGGGTTGAGGGCGATCGCCATTGGCGGTTTTGCGGCGACGCTGATGGCGGCGATGCCGGCCGCCCATGCGGAAGACAAGGTCGTGGTGTTCGCGGCGGCCAGCCTCAAGGACGCGCTCGATGCGGTGAACAAGGCCTGTGAGGCTGATGTCGGCGAGGCCGCTACCGTCTCCTATGCCGCGAGTTCGGCACTGGCCAAGCAGATCGAGGGGGGGGCACCGGCCGACGTCTTCATCTCGGCCGATCTCGACTGGATGAAATATCTCTCCGACAAGAAGCTCACCAAGCCGGACACCGAGGTGAAGCTGCTCGGCAACGAGATCGTGCTGGTGGCGCCGAAGGATTCGACGGTTGACGCCAAGATCGAGAAGGGTTTTGACCTCGCCAAGCTGGTCGGCGACGGCAAGCTCGCCATGGGCGATTTCAAGGCGGTGCCAGCCGGCAAGTACGGCAAGGCGGCACTGGAATCGCTGGGCGTCTGGTCTTCGGTCGAAGGCAAGGTGGCGCAGGCCGAGAATGTGCGCGCGGCACTCAAGCTGGTTTCAACGGGGGAGGCCGCTCTCGGCATCGTCTACGCCACCGACGCGCATGCCGAAAAGGGCGTCAAGGTGGTCGGCACATTCCCGGAGGATTCGCATCCGCCGATCATCTATCCGGTTGCCCAGACCGCCGATTCAAAGGACAAGGATACGCCTGCTTTCCTGAAATGCCTGCAGTCCGCCAAGGCCGGCGCGCTCTTCAAGGAACAGGGCTTCACCGTGCTCACGCCGAGCAACTGAGACGGGTCTGACATCGCAATATGAACTGGCTGCTGGACCTCACTCCCGACGAATGGAATGCGGTCCGGCTATCCATCAAGGTGGCGACTGTGGCGATGCTCGCCAGCCTGCCGCCCGGCATATTGATCGCGCTACTGCTTGCCCGAGGACAATTCTGGGGCAAGACGCTGCTCAACGGCGTTGTCCACCTGCCGCTGATCCTGCCGCCCGTGGTGACCGGCTATCTCCTGCTTTTGACGTTCGGCAAGCGCGGCCCGGCTGGTGCCTTCCTGGCCGAGCATTTCGGCATTGTCTTCTCGTTTCGCTGGACCGGTGCGGCACTTGCCTGCGGCGTCATGGGATTTCCGCTGATGGTGCGGGCGATCCGGCTGTCGATCGAAGCGGTGGACCGCAAGATGGAGGCGGCGGCGGGCACGCTTGGCGCCAATCCCTTGTGGGTGTTTGGCACCATCACGCTGCCACTGATCCTGCCCGGGCTGATCGCCGGTTCCATCCTGGCCTTCGCCAAGGCAATGGGGGAATTCGGCGCGACCATCACCTTCGTCTCCAACATCCCTGGCGAGACGCAGACGCTGCCCTCGGCGATCTACACTTTCACCCAGGTGCCGGGCGGCGATGAGGGCGCATTGCGGCTGACATTGATCTCGATCGTCATCTCGATGGCGGCACTGGTCGCCTCGGAAGTGCTGGCGCGGCGCGTCGGGCGGCGGATGGACATCGAATGAGCGTCATCGTCGACATCGGCCACCGGCTGGGCGATTTCGCCATCGAGGCCCGTTTCGAGAGCGCAGGGCGGCTCACAGCGCTGTTCGGGCCGTCCGGTTCGGGCAAGACCACGCTCATCAACATGATCGCCGGGCTGATCCGGCCCGACAAGGGCCGCATCGAGGTCGACGGCCGCGTGCTGGTCGACACAGATGCCGGGATTTTCGTACCGAAGCACAAACGCCGCATCGGCATGGTGTTTCAGGATGCGCGCCTGTTCCCGCATATGAGCGTGGCCAGCAATCTGCGTTACGGCCGCTGGTTCACGCCGGCAAAGGAGCGCTATGCCGACATGGATGGCGTCGTCGACCTGCTCGGCATCGGCCCGCTGCTCGGGCGGCGCCCGGCAAAGCTGTCGGGCGGCGAGAAGCAGCGTGTGGCGATCGGCCGGGCGCTGCTGGCCAGCCCCGGATTGCTACTGATGGACGAGCCGCTGGCCTCGCTCGACGAGGGGCGCAAGGCCGAGATCCTGCCCTATATCGAGCGGCTGCGCGACGAGACGAAAATCCCGATCGTCTATGTCAGCCATTCGGTCGCCGAGGTGGCGCGGCTGGCTAGCGACGTGGTGATGCTGGCGCAAGGCAAGGTCGTCGCCAGTGGTCCGACCGAGGCCGTCATGCAAAGGCTCGACCTGTTGCCAGCGGAAGAGCGTGGCGAGGGTGGCGCCGTGCTGGACACGAAGGTGCTGCGTCACGACGAGGTGTTCGGCATGACCGTGCTCGGCTCGGCCGCCGGCGAAATCCGCGTGCCGCGCCTTGCGATGAAGACAGGGGCTCCCGTGCGTGTCCGCATTCGTGCCCGCGATGTGATGATCGCGACGGAGAAACCGACAGGCCTCAGCGCGCTCAACATCCTGCCCGGCACGATCGTCGCGATCAGCCCGGGCGAGGGGCCGACGGTCGAAGTCGGCATCGATTGCCATGGCGCGACCGTGCTTGCCCGCATCACCGAACAGTCGCGGCAGGCGCTGAAACTGCGGCTTGGCGGCAAGGTTTTCGCGGTGGTCAAGACGGTGAGCTTCGACCGGGCGAATACTGGGGCCGGCCTGCCCGCCGAGGCGGATGGATGAGTGCGCTATGTCTTTTTGGAATAGCGGTATCGCTGAAGACCTTCTACTATGGGGATCTGGCGTGAGCGAGGAGGAGCAAAAATGCCATCGCTGAGCTTGCGGATAAATCTCGATCCTGACGGGCGGATCGGTCCGGGCAAGATCGAGCTCCTGGAGCATATCGCCACCTTCGGTTCGATCTCGGCCGCCGCGCGCGGCATGGAGATGTCCTACAAGCACGCCTGGGATCTGGTCGAGGACATGAACCGGGTGTTCGGCAAGCCGCTGGTTTCGGCGCAGACCGGCGGCCGCAAGGGGGGCGGCGCGCAGCTGACTGCCATCGGCCTGGCCGTGGTCAGCCGGTTCCGCGCCATCGAGCGCGCGGCGACGGCCGCGGCGGCGACGCATATGGATGCACTGCAGGCGGAGATCGACGCGGGTTGAGATCGACTGGAAACTCTACCCGACGGGCGACTAGCGCGATTTTCTGCGCTTCCGGTGCTCTCGGACTTAATGTCCGCTCCGCTCCGGTTCTCGAAATTCACGCTATTCACCTCGTCAGGGCGAGTTTCGAGCCGATCTCAGCGTTGGCGCTGAGAAAAGGGATTAATTCTCTTCCGGTTCACCCGCCTTGCGCAGGAGGTAGGTGTCCATGATCCAGCCCTTTTTCCGACGGGCTTCCTCGCGGACCTTTTCAATTTCGGCGCCGACATCGCTGAGGCGGCCTGAAAGAATGATTTCGTCAGGCGTGCCGAGATAGGCACCCCACTGGATGAAGACATCCTTGTCGGTAAGCGTGTTAAAGGCGCATTTGCCATCGAGCATGACGACTGCCGAGCCTGCATTGGCAGGCAAGCCTTCCTCGGTCAGCCGTCGGCCAGTGGTGACCAGGATGGAATCGCCGATGCGGTTCAGCGCTGTCTTGTGACTGGCGGCAAGCGCCTGGATTGCGGTGATGCCGGGGACGACCTCCAGTTCGAAGGCCACATTGTCTCTCAGGCGCACCCGCTCGAGGATGCGCAGCGCGCTGTCGTAAAGCGAAGGATCGCCCCAGATCAGGAAGGCGCCGCAGCCGTCGTCCGCAAGTTCATCGCGGATCAGGCTTTCGTAGATGGCGGCGATGGCTTCGTGCCAGTCGTCGACGGTCGAGCGGTAGGAGGATGTCGGTTCGGCGCGCACCGGCACGTCGAACTCGACCCGGCGGGATTTCGGGTTGGTGACGAAGCGGTCGCAGATCTCGCGCCGCAGGTCGGCGAGGTCGTTCTTTTTCGCGCCCTTGTCGGGGATGAACAGCACGTCGGCGCGGTTCAGGCCTGATATGGCCTGCACGGTCATGTGGTCGGGATTGCCGGCGCCGATGCCGATGACGAGAAGCTTGCGCATGAGGCGAACTCCTGCCTGATCGCAACCTGCGTGTCCAGACCGCCACTGCGTGTCCAGAGCGCTACTGCGTGTCCGGCCCTGGGCCGCATGCCAAGACGCTGTCGTGTGCCCATGCGAGCGGAAGGGCTTTGAAACGCCGCATTGAAACGGCTAGGGTCATCAGGGCATTCTTGCCGAGGGGGCTTCGATGTTGCGATATGTTCTAACTGCGGCGCTTGCGCTTTCCGCTGTGCCTGCCTTGGCCAACGACTCTGTTGCCGAACTCGGCACCGGCGGTCTGATCCTGTCGCGCAGCGACGCGGTCGCGATGCAAAGCGAGGATCTCTTCATCTCGCCCGAGAAGGTGACGGTCGACTACGTCTTCCACAACAACACCGATAGGGATGTCGATTCGATCGTCGCCTTCCCGATGCCGGACATTTCGGGCGATCCCAATGAGATGCCGGCGATTCCTGAGAACCAGAGCGACAATTTCCTCGGCTTCGAGGTGACTATCGACGGTGTCGCGGCAAAGCCGCAACTCGAGCAGAAGGTGTTCGCGCTCGGCATCGACATCAGTGCCGACCTGAAGGCGCAGAATGTGCCGTTCAACCCGTTCGGTGACGCGGCCAAGGCGGCACTGGCGAAGTTGCCGAAGGCGGTGGCAGACGACTGGGTTGACCGCGGCATCATCATCGAGGATCCGGAAGGCGACAGCGACCCAGGCACCAGCCCGTCCTATGCACCCTTCTGGCAATTGCGCTCGACCTATTGGTGGCGCTCGACCTTTCCGGCCAACAAGGACGTGCGTGTCTCTCACCGCTACAAGCCCAGCGTCGGCGCCACGTCATCGGTCAGCTTCTTCAGTGACGGCCAGTTCCAGGGCGCATACGCCGCCTACAAGACCCGCTACTGCCTGGACGGCACGTTCGAGAACGCGGTGCGCAAGGCGGCGAAGGACAATCCGGACGGTTATCCGAAATATTACGAAAGCCGCATCGCCTATATCCTGACCACGGGCGGCAACTGGGCGGCGGGCACCATCGGCAAGTTCAAGCTGACCATCGACAAGGGCAATGCGAAAGCCCTGGTCTCGTTCTGCGGCGACAACGTAAAAAAGGTCGGGCCGACGACCTTCCAGATGACGGCGGATGATTTCTACCCGGAGCACGACATCGATATCCTGCTGCTCGAACCGTCGAACAACAATGGCGGGGACGCGAACTGATGCATGTCGCTATCTATGTCGCCATTGCCGAGAACGGCGTGATCGGGCGGGACGGCGGGTTGCCTTGGCGGCTCTCCACCGATCTCAAGCGGTTCAAGGCCGACACGATGGGCAAGCCCATTATCATGGGCCGCAAGACCTATGAAGGCATCGGCCGTCCGCTGCCGGGCAGGCTGAACATCGTCGTCACGCGCGACAAGACCTGGCGCGCCGAGGGCATCGAGGTGGCGCATACGCTGGAAGCCGCGATTCAGCTGGCAACGGTGCGCGGGCGCTGCATGGCCGGCGTGGACGAGGTCTGCGTCATCGGCGGCGGGGAGATCTATGCCCAGGCGCTGCCGCTGGCCGACCGGCTGCACGTCACCCATGTGCTGGCCAGCGTCGATGGCGATGCGCATTTTCCGCCGATCGACCCTGAGATATGGCGCATGGTCAGTGCGCAGGAGGTTCCGGCTGGAGAAAAGGACAGCCACGCAACGCGCTATTCGGTTTACGAGCGCCTTCGCCAGATACTTTGATAGATAAAAAACGTGCATTGAGGGACGACAAAGGGTCGCTACCGGGCCAAAAGGGATGATGTCGGCGGCGCATCGCGTTGAAAGCGCGCCGTGGCGTCCCTATAGAAGAACAACACTGGATTTGCGCCGTAACTCCGGCGCTTGAGGGAATTCCAAGCGAAAGGACATTCATGCCCTGGAACGACAAGAGTGGCGGAGGCGGCGGCCCGTGGGGCGGCGGCGGTAACAATCAGGGACCCTGGGGGCAGGGGCCAAAGGGGCCGAGCGGCCCGCAAGGCTCGCCTCCCGACCTCGAAGACATCATCCGCCGGGGCCAGGATCGGCTGCGTCGCGCGTTGCCCGGTGGCGGCGGTGCCAGTCCGGCTATTTTCGCGCTTGTCGCGGCAGCGCTTGTCGTGCTGTGGGCGTTCCAGGCGATTTACACCGTGCAGCCCGACGAGGTCGCGGTCGAACTGCGCTTCGGCAAGCCAAAGGCCGAACTGTCACAGCCCGGCCTCCATTTCCATTGGTGGCCCCTCGAAACCGTTGAAACGGCGAAGATTTCCGAGCAGCTCGTGGACATTGGCGGCGGCAATACAAGCGGCAACGGCCTGATGCTTTCCGGCGACCAGAACATCGTCAACGTGCAGTTTTCGGTGGCCTACCAGGTCTCCGATCCCCGCGCCTATCTGTTCGACGTTTCCGATCCTGACGGCATGCTGCGGCAGGTCGCCGAAAGCGCCATGCGCGAAGCCGTCGGCCGCAGGCCGGCGCAGGACATCTTCCGCGACGACCGCCAGGGTATCGCTGCCTCGGTGCGCGAGATCATCCAGACCACGCTCGACGGCTACAAGGCCGGCCTGCAGGTCAATGCCATCTCGATCGAGGACGCGGCGCCGCCGCGCGAAGTGGCCGATGCCTTCGACGAAGTGCAGCGCGCCGAGCAGGACGAGGACAAGTTCGTCGAGCAGGCCAACCAGTATTCCAACCAGAAGCTCGGCGGCGCGCGGGGCGCGGCGGCGCAGATCCGCGAGGACGCGGCCGCCTACAAGAACCGCGTCGTTCAGGAGGCGGAAGGTGAAGCGCAGCGCTTCATCTCGGTCTATGACGAATATGCCAAGGCGCCAGATGTGACCCGCAAGCGGCTTTATCTGGAAACGATGGAGAAGGTTCTGAAGGACTCGAGCAAGGTCATCGTCGAACAAGGCAACGGGCAAGGGGTCGTCCCCTATCTGCCGCTGCCGGCATTGCAGCCGAAAGCGCCGGCACCAGCCGCCTTGGGTGCGAACACGGGAGGTAACCAGTGATGGCCAACCGTCTTCCCATCTTCGTCGTCATCGCGGCGGTCATCCTGTTCCTCATCTATTCCTCGGTCTTCGTGGTCAATGCGAAGCAGCAGGCTATCGTCCTGAGGTTCGGCGAGATCGTCGACGTCAAGAGCGAGCCTGGCATCTACTTCAAGGCGCCGTTCTCGTTCTTCGACGCCGATACGGTGCAACTGATCGAGAACCGGGTGCTGCGCTTCGACCTCGACAACATCCGCGTCCAGGTTTCGGGCGGCAAGTTCTACGAGGTCGATGCCTTTATCGCCTATCGCATCTCCGATCCGCGCATCTTCCGTGCCGCGGTGTCCGGCCAGATCGAACTGGCCGAAGCGCGGCTGAGGACCCGTCTCGACGCTGCCTTGCGCCGTGTCTACGGCCTGCGTGACTTCGAGGCGGCGCTCTCGGAAGAGCGCGCCGTGATGATGCGCGAAGTCCGCGATCAGCTCAGGCCCGACGCCACGTCGCTCGGACTGCAGATCGAGGATGTCCGCATCCGCCGGACCGATCTTACGGCCGAGGTTTCACAGCAAACCTACGACCGCATGAAGGCGGAGCGCTTGGCGGAGGCTGCGCGGCTCAGGGCACGCGGCAACGAAGCGGCACAGCGCATCACGGCACGGGCCGATCGTGAAGTGGTCGAGATCGTTGCCGAAGCGCAAAAGGAGTCCGAGATCCTGCGCGGCGAGGGCGAGGCCCAGCGCAGCGCCACCTTCGCGCAAGCCTATCAGCGCGACCCGGCCTTCTTCGATTTCTACCGGTCGATGAACGCCTATGGCACGGCGCTGGACAACACCGGGACGACCATGGTGCTGTCGCCGAGCTCGGAGTTCTTCCGCTACTTCCGCGATCCCGACGGCAAGGAAGGGCCGGCGAAACAGACGCCGCCGGCACCGGCCGCACCGGCGACGGCACCCGCCGCGCCGACGACACAACCCAGCACCGGCCAGCAATAGCCGGTGCAGGACTTCTTCGCGGCGATAGGCCTGGTCCTTGTCATAGAGGGCCTGGTCTATGGCGGCTTTCCCGGTTTCGCGAGGAAGCTCGCGGGCGAGGTGCTGTCGATGCCGGAGAACGCATTGCGGATCGCGGGGCTGGTCGCCATCGCCATCGGGGTCGGCGTCGTCTGGCTGGTGCGGGGCGGATGAGAACCA
This sequence comes from Mesorhizobium sp. 113-3-9, assembly GCF_016756515.1. Lineage (NCBI taxonomy): Bacteria > Pseudomonadati > Pseudomonadota > Alphaproteobacteria > Hyphomicrobiales > Phyllobacteriaceae > Mesorhizobium > Mesorhizobium sp. 113-3-9. Next base: position 3,807,272 of record NZ_AP023246.1, read on the forward strand.
CCGGTTTTCGTCTTCGGCAAAACGGAGGATTTATCCTCTGACGCTGGTCGTAGCCGCAAACGTGCCGTATTTTTTGCCAACATGGCGCAACGCGGTGTTTTTGCCGTTGCGCTTTCTCTTTCAGAAATACCGGGAGGCTTCTCGATGACATCAACACTCCTTTTGCGCGCAGCACGGCGGACATTCATAGCCGGCACGGCGGCACTTCTTGTCGGCACTGTCGCCGTACCGTCCTTCGTGACGCCGACCTTCGCGGCCGACGGGCCTGCTTCGGTGGCCGACCTCGCGGAAGGCCTGCTCGGCGCGGTGGTCAACATCTCGACCTCGCAGACGGTGAAGGGCACGGAAGGGCCGGGCGCCGTGCCGATGCCGCAGCTTCCGGAAGGCTCGCCCTTCCAGGACTTCTTCGACGATTTCTTCAAGAACCGCGGCGGCGACAAGGATAATGGCGCGCAGAAGGTGCAGTCGCTGGGATCCGGTTTCGTCATCGACGCCGAGCAAGGCATCGTCGTCACCAACAACCACGTGATCGCGGACGCCGACGACATCGAGGTCAATTTCTCCGATGGCGTGACGCTGAAGGCAACGCTGGTCGGCACCGACACCAAGACCGACGTCGCGGTGCTCAAGGTCGATCCGAAAGGCCACAAGCTCACCGCGGTGAAGTTCGGCGATTCCACCAAGATGCGCGTCGGCGACTGGGTGATGGCGATCGGCAATCCGTTCGGCCTTGGCGGCACGGTCACGGTCGGCATCGTCTCGGCGCGCAACCGCGACATCAATTCCGGCCCCTATGACGATTTCATCCAGACCGATGCGGCAATCAACCGTGGCAATTCCGGCGGGCCGCTGTTCAACAGCGCCGGCGAGGTCATCGGCATCAACACGGCGATCATTTCGCCCTCCGGCGGCTCGATCGGCATCGGCTTCTCCATCCCCTCGCAGCTCGCCTCGGGCGTCGTCGACCAGTTGCGCCAGTTTGGCGAGACGCGGCGCGGCTGGCTCGGCGTGCGTATCCAGCCAGTGACGGACGACATCGCCGAGAGCCTCGGCATGGCGACCGCCAAGGGGGCGCTGGTGGCCGGCGTCATCAAGGGCGGACCTGTCGACAACGGCACCATCCAGGCCGGCGACGTCATCATCAAGTTCGACGGCAAGGACATCCATGAGATGCGCGACCTGCCGCGCGTCGTTGCCGAAAGCCCTGTCGGCAAGGCAGTCGACGTGCTGATCGTGCGCAAGGGCGTCGAGCAGACGGTGAAGGTGACGCTCGGCCGGCTTGAGGATGGCGAGAAGCTCGCCAGCGGCGAGAATGGCAACACCGACAAGGACAAGGGCGACAAGGCTCCGGCCGTTTCGACCGCCTCGGTGCTCGGCATGACCGTGGGCGAGCTCAATGACGAGACGCGCAAGAAGTTCAGCATCGCCGCCGATGTCTCCGGCGTCGTCATCACGGACGTGGCCAAGGACTCGGCCGCCGCCGAGCGGGGCATCCAACCGGGCGAAGTGATCACCGAGATCGCGCAGGAATCGGTCGCCACGCCCAAGGACGTGATGGACCGGATCGGCGCGCTGAAGGAGCAGGGCCGCAAGAACGCGCTTCTGATGCTGGCGTCGAAGACAGGTGAGTTGCGTTTCGTGACGATCCGGATGGATTGAGTTTTCAATCCGCCATCTTTCAAAAAAAACGCGGCTAACGAGCCGCCTTTTTTCTTGCCTGCCAACCCTCGCGAGAGAGCCGGTAGAGCACATGCCGCTTGAGCGCGGGATGGCTGTCGGGAATGCCGGGATGATCGAAGTCGGCCGACGGATCGGCCGTCATGCCGAGGCGTTTCATGACGGCGGTCGAGCGGTGGTTTTCCGCGACGGCGAAGGAGACGATTTCGTCAACGTCAAGCGTCTCGAAACCGTAGGCAAGCCATGCCTCGGCGGCCTCGGTGACATAGCCCTTGCCCCAGAATTCCGGGGCCAGCCGCCAGCCGATCTCGATCGTGCCGGCCGGCAGGACGTCCATGTCCTCGGTTCCTGATAGTCCGACAAAGCCGATGCACGCGCCCGTGGCGGCAATTTCGGCCGCGGCGAAGCCATAGCCGTCCTCATCGATCCATGCGCGGACCTCGTCCATCTTGGCGTCGGCGGCGGCGCGGTCGCGACGGAACGGGAAGAATTCCATGACGCGCTCGTCGGAATTGATGCGATGGAAAAGCTCGCGGTCGCGCTCTTCCCAGTTGCGCAGGATCAGCCGCTCGGTACGCATTGGTTTCATTGCGCAAATTCTTCCTGGCGATAGCCCTGCAAATAGAGCAGTGCGGTCAGGTCGCCATGGTCGATGCGCACCTTCGCCTGCGCCGCCACTGTAGGCTTGGCATGGAGCGCCACGCCGGTGCCGGCGAGGCGGATCATGTCGAGATCGTTGGCTCCGTCACCGACGGCGATGGCGTCGGCGGGTGTCAGTCCAAGGCGCGCCGAAATTTCGAGCAGCGCGTCGGCCTTGGCGGCGCGACCGAGGATCGGCTCACCGACCAGGCCGGTGAAGTGTCCATCCTGTTCGAGCAGGCGGTTGGCGCGGTTTTCCTGAAAGCCGAGCATCGCCGCGATGCGTGTGGTGAAGACCTCGAAGCCGCCCGAGACCAGCGCTGCCCAGGCGCCGTTGGCGCGCATGGTCTGGACCAGTTCGCGGCCGCCCGAGGCCAATGTCAGCCGGTTGGCGACGATGCGATCGACGACGGCGGCATCGAGCCCCTTCAACAGCGCGACGCGTTCGCGCAGAGCCGGTTCGAAGGCAATCTCGCCGTTCATCGACCGCGCGGTAATTGTGGCAACGCGATCCTTGACGCCGATCTCGTCGGCCAGTTCGTCGATGCATTCCTGGTCGATCATGGTCGAATCCATGTCGGCGATGAGGATTTTCTTGCGACGCGTTTCCGCCTGCTGGACGATCACGTCGACCGGTTCAGCGGCCAATGCGGCGCGCAGGGCGTCGGTGATCCCGGCGATGTCAGCCTCTTGCGGCAAGGCAATATCGCAGGCAATGCCTTCGGCCAGCCAGACAACGGTGCTTGCGCCCACCGTCCGCGAGGCCATATTCGCAAGCGACCGCGACAGAGCGCGGTCAGCGGGACGGGAAACAAGCGTGGCAATGAGCGGCATCGAGAATTCCGGCGCGGATGCGGGCGAAGGCCGCGTGAAGAATGCGATCCTGATAGCCGGGCCGACCGCCAGCGGCAAGTCGGCGCTGGCGCTCGACCTGGCCGAACGCACAGGCGGCGTCATCATCAACACCGATTCCATGCAAGGCTATTCGGTTCTCGACGTGCTGACCGCCAGGCCGCAGCCGGCCGACCTCGCACGGGTGCCGCATTTTCTCTACGGCCATGTCCGTCCCGATACGGCCTATTCGACCGGCGCGTGGCTGCGCGACGTGATGAAACTCATCGACGACGGAACGCTGTCGCGGCGGCCGGTCTTCGTCGGTGGCACGGGCCTCTATTTTCGCGCGCTGGCCGAGGGCATTTCGGAAATGCCCGATATTCCGCCGCGCATCCGTGACCGCTGGCGCTATGAGCTGAAAGAGCAAGGCGCGGTCAAGCTGCACGGGCTGCTGCTGCGCGAGGATTCGAGAGCCGCCATGCAGCTCAAGCCAACCGACAGCCAGCGCATCGTGCGGGCGCTCGAAGTGCTCGACGCCTCCGGCCGGTCGATCCTGGAGTGGCAGGCAGAGCGCGGCCGACCACTCATCGACAGACAGACGGCGCGTTTCCTGGTCATCGAGCCGGACCGGGCCGCGCTGGTCGATCGCATCGAAAGGCGCTTCGACCAGATGCTGGACAAGGGCGCGCTGGAGGAGGTCAGGCAACTTGCGGCCCTTCACCTCGATCCGGACCTGCCGGCGATGAAGGCGATCGGCGTTCGCGAACTGCAAGCCGCGATGGCCGGCCTATCCAGCTTTCCCGAGGCGATCGAGCGCGCCAAGATCGCGACCCGGCAATATGCCAAGCGGCAAGCGACCTGGTTTCGACACCAGCTGGGGCCGGAATGGCAAAGATTGCGCTGGGATGACGATCTCGAAACCACGATCCAAACGCTTGTTGCTAATGCAACTTAAAAAGTTGACCTTGAGGGAAAGGTTCCCGTCGAGGTTGTCGGAGTTAACGCTCCGTAAGGCGGTCCGTGCCATAAGGTCGACGGGCACTTTTCCATTGGGGAGCAGATGCGTTTCCACAAGGCGGAATCCGCTTTTTTCGTCTTTATTTTCGTGATCCTGGCCGCTGGTCTGGTGACGCTGCACGCCTATGGACTCATGCAATCCTTCGCCACCGAACTCCATACCCAGTCGGGCCTGGACAAGGTCATCTATCTCAACAAGCTGTTGTTCGCGACCGGCGTTCTGCTCGCCACCGCGCTGTTTTTCGGCATCTTCTTCATCTACCCGCTGATCCGCAAACAGGCGACGGAAGAAGGCAAGCTGCGCGCCATGACGGTTTCGCTCAGCGCCCGTTCCGAAACGCTCGAGCACGCCGCCCTGACCGATGGCCTGACCGGCATGCAGAACCGGCGCTATTTCGACGATGCGCTGAAGGAATATCTCGAGGAGTTCCGGCGTATCGAGAAGCCGGTCGGGTTGATGATCCTTGATCTCGACCATTTCAAGCAGGTCAACGACACGCACGGTCACGACGTCGGCGACGAGGTGCTGAAGGCCGTCGCCAGCTGCCTGAAGGACATGACACGCTTCCATGATGTGGTGGCGCGGCTCGGCGGTGAGGAGTTTGCCGTGGTCACGCCTAATATGGAGGCGGAACTGCTGGGCAAATTCGCCGAGCGCATCCGCAAGGCCATCGCCAACATGTCGATCCTCTCGGGCAATGTCAGGCTCAAGATCACGACCAGCGTCGGGCTCGCCGTCTGGGACCGGAAGGAAACGGCGGAGGAGTTCTATCGCCGCGCCGACCGCCAGCTCTACGAGGCGAAGAGGCAAGGCCGCAACCGCGTCTGCGCCTGAAATCCCATCATCGAATTCGTGAGGCCGGCCGTCTGTTGCCGCTTTCTGCGCTTCCGGTGCTCACGGACCAAAAGTCCGCTCCGCTCCGGTTCTCGAAAACAGCACCAGCCGACTCGGCCCGACGAATTCTCTGACGGGATTCACCCAAGCTTCCGAGCGGAGAAGAGCCATGGCCTGGCGCGGCTTCTCTGAACTGCCGGCAAATGGGCGTGACGCTCTGGACTCAGTCGTTCTGGGGGCGCAGGCCGAAGGTGGCGGGCTTCAGGCCGTAGCGCATGTCGAAATCGTCGTCCGATGGCACGCGGGTGGTCGCCGGCTTTCGATAGTCGGGGTCGCCGGCCTGGCGGCCGGAATCGACCACCTCGGCGAAGGCCATCGCCTGCGGTGTCGGTTTGGGCACGTTGCGCAGCCGCTCGACGATCGCCACCAGATCGACATCGTCGCCGGTCTTCGCCGCCTCGGCTTCTTCGCGTTTGGCCGTACCGGGCAGCAGGTGGGCTGGCAGTTTTTCAAACTTCAGCCGCATGGTCGTCGCCACGCCTTCGCCGAAGGCAATGGCCTCGCGCTGGCCCATGGACGACAGGAAGGCAAGCGTGGAGGCGGAAGAGTCGGCGATCGCCGAGCGGATGATCGCCTGGTCCTGCTCGTTGGCGAGCCGCATCGCGAAGAAGGTCGAACATTGCGACAGGATGGTCGGGTCGAGCTCGCCCGGACGCTGGGTGACGACGCCGAGGTAGCAGCCATATTTGCGGCCTTCCTTGGCGATACGCGACAGCGCGTGCCGGGTCGGCGCGAAGCCGAGACGCGGATCGGCCGGCATGTAACGATGCGCTTCCTCGCACAGAAACAGGAGCTGCAGCTTGCCCTCGCTCCACAGAGCGAGATCGAAGGCCAGGCGCGCCAGCACCGAGCAGACGGAATTGACCACTTCGGAGGGCATGCCGGCCATCTCGAAGCAGGTCACCGGGCGGCCGTGATGCGGCACGCGGAAGATGTTGCCGATGGTCTCGTGGATGGTGTCCTCGATCAGGCGCGAGCTGAACATGAAGCGGTAGCGCGGATCGGCGGCCGCCGATTCGATGCGCGTCTTCAGCGATTTCAGCGTCGGGCGATCGTTCTTGCTTTCGAGCATGCCCATACGCTCGTCGATCTGCTTGATCAGGTCGGCGATGCGGTAAGGCACCGGCGTATCGGCGGTCAGCGCATCGTTGCCGCGCCTGAGATAGGCACCTGAATTCGGGTTGCGGTAGAGGTTCTTGGCGAGTGGAATAAGGTCGCGCAGAGCGTCGATCTCCTCCGGGACCGTCTCACGGCCACGGAACAGCACTTCGGCGAATTCCTCGAGCTTGAACATCCAGAACGGCAGGTCGAGAGTCTTGGAATCGACCTTGACGCAATATTCGGGCAACGAGCCGGCGAATTCATTGTGCGGGTCGAGGATCAGGATGCGCAGATCGGGCCGCGCCGCGATCGATTTGCGCAGCAGCAGCGAGACAGCTGTGGACTTGCCGACGCCCGTGGTGCCGACAATGGCGAAATGGCGCGCCAGCGTGTCGTCGATCGCGATGTTGGCGGCGATCCCTTCGTCCTGCGACAGCGAGCCAATGGTGATGGAGTGGCGGCCGGCCAGATCGTAGACCGCCTGGAGATCACGGCTGCGGATCCTGTGGGCGACGGCGCCGATATGCGGATAGGTGGTGATGCCGCGGTCGAAGATCGGCTTGGCGCCCGGCTCGGCGGCGTCGCGCACTTCGCCGATCAGCTCGATGCTGACCTCGATGGGGTTCTGGCCCTCATTGCTCCAGGCGCGGTTCGACTTGCCGATCGCGTAGACGAGACCCACGGTTCGTGTCGTGCCCAGATTGATCGAGATCATCTTGCCGACCGTCCACAGGCCGGTCACGGATCCGTCGATGTCATCGGCATAGGCGGCGATGGTGGCGCGCGCGCCGTCACATTGCACGACATTGCCCAGGATGCGCCGGTCGTTCTGCTCTGTGTTGCGGCGCTCCTGCGATGTCGGTTCTCCGACGGCAGCTTCGCGTTCGACATACATGGACAGGCCAATCCCCATTTCCCTGGAGATCGGATCCTACCGGAGTGGGGTTAAGGTCGGATGAGGCTGGATGGTGTAGAGAGGATTAAGCGCTTGTCGAAAATTGTCGCAAGAGGGCACTTTTCGGCGGTCATAATTTCGCTATAATGGACAAATGGATGATATAGCGAACGATATTTCCACGACAATCGGCAGACGGATTCACACCGAAAGAACCATGCGGGACTGGTCGCTGGCCGAACTTGCCGAGCGGTCCGGTGTTTCCAAGGCGATGCTGAGCACGATCGAACGCGGCATGACCAGCCCGACGGCGGCTCTTCTGGTGCGCATTGCGGCGGCCTTCGGCATGACGCTGTCGACCCTCATCGCCCGGGCGGAATTGCAAGGCGGCGGACTGTTGCGCGAGGCCGACCAGCCGGTGTGGCGCGATCCGGATACAGGCTATGTCAGGCGGCATTTGTCGCCGGCCAGCGACATGCCGCTCGAACTGATCAAGGTGCATTTGCCGGCGGGCGCCAGGGTCAGCCTGCCGGCGGCCTCCTACGCTTTCATCAAGCAGCAGATCTGGCTGATTTCCGGACAGCTCGAATTCACCGAGGGCGATGTGGTGCACAGGCTGGAGCCCGGCGACTGCCTGGCGCTCGGAGCGCCGTCGGACTGCATCTTCCATGCGCTGGAGGCGGGCGCCCACTATCTCGTCGCGCTGGTCAGGGGCTGACACGATGGCGAGACGGCCAAAGCGCTCCCACAATGGGGGGCCGCCTCTTGACGACTACAAGGGGCCGCCATGGGGCAAAGGCGATCCCTTTATTTTCCTGGCCTGGCAGGCCGCGCATGCCAAGGCATGGAAGGCGCCAAGCCACGAAATCATGCTGATGCGCATGGACAAGGCCGAGCGGCTGGGCCTGACCTATGAGGAATACACGCTTGAGATCCTCGAGCGCGGACGGCACCTCAGGGAAGAGGACACCGAGCGCATCAGCGCCATCAAGGCGGCGCGCAAGCGGCGGCGCGTGCGCCAAGTCGACTGATGCCGGCGCGCTATCGACCCAATCGTTTCCATAGGACTGGCCATGAATTCCATCGAGATCGGAGCGCTGAGCGCCAGTGCGGAAACACTGGCAAAGCTGTGTGACCTGCTGGTCGAGACAGTTGCCGCGGGCGGATCGGTCAGCTTCATGCATCCGCTGGCGCCGGAAGCGGCAAGCGCATTCTGGGAGAGGTCGCTGGCCGCGGAGGCAAAAGGCGAAAGGGTGGTGCTCGGCGCATGGGATGGAAAGGCCTTGGCGGGCACCGTCACCTTGCTGCTCGACTGCCCACCCAACCAGCCGCACCGTGCCGAAATCGCCAAGCTGATGACATCAGTTAAATACCGGGGCAAGGGTATCGGAACGCGCCTGATGCGGGCCGCGGAGCATCTCGCCGTCGAGAAGGGGCGCACGCTGCTGGTTCTGGATACGGCGACGGAAGAGGGCGCCTCAGGCCTCTACGAAAAACTCGGTTTCACCCTGGCCGGGGAAATCCCGGACTATGCGCTGAAGCCGCATGGCGGGCTGACCGGCACGCTGATCTACTGGAAGCGCATCGGCACCCGGTCGTGACAACCCACGCCGTTCAGGCGGAGGTTTTTCTGGACAGGTAGCTCAGCAGCCACTGGCGGAAATCCTGTTCGGCACTGGTCAGACGCGCGGTCGACGCCTTGGTCAGGAAATGGCCTGACGTGCTGGAGAGCTCGAAATCGGAAAGCGGCACCAGGCTCCGGCGCTTGAGTGCCGCGTCGACAAGCGGCCGCGACCCCAGAAGCACGCCGGCTCCGGAACTCGCCGCTTCCATGGCGGCGACAAAGCTGTCGAAGCGATGCGACCGTTGGGAGTGGCCGGCCAGTCCGGCCGCCGCGAACCATTCCGACCACATTTCGCGCGCCCCGGCGACCAGAAGCAGCGGCAGGGATGTCCAGTCGGCGGCACCGGCGAGCGCCGGGCTTGCCACCGGCACAAGCCGCTCGGCGGTCAGCCTGTCGGCCTCGCGTCCGGGAAAGAATCCGTTGCCGAAACGGATGTCGAGCGCGGAGCCCGGCAAGTCGTAGTCGGTCGGCCGATGGATCGTCACCAGATCGAGCTGGATACGTGGCAGTGCCTCGGCGAGATCGGGTAGCGCCGGGACCAGCATCAGCAGGGCGAAGGAGATCGGCACTCGGATCGAGACGGTCTGGACGGCGCGAGGCTCGAACAGTTCCGTCGTGCTGCTGGAGATGGTGGCGAATGCCGACTGGATGTGGGGCAGGTAGGCAGCGCCCTCGGGCGACAGGGCGACACCACGCGCCAGCCTTGAAAACAGGCGCGTCTTCAATCGTTCCTCGAGCAGCCGGATATGCTGGCTGACGGCGGCCTGGGTCAGGCCGAGTTCGGCCGCTGCCGCCGTGAAATTCGACAGCCGCGCCGCGGCCTCGAAACTGCGTAGCCAGTCGAGCGGGGGCACGGAGGGAATGGGTTTTCGAGGCATTAGAAATTTATGGCCTTTGGCCAAAAAATGATAATTTGAGTTATGCCTTTGCTGTGGCCAACATGCAATCGAAACCTCGCGGATCGGGCCGTGGGGTAGAACGGACAGGAGCGGCATTCCCATGCTCACCCACGCGCTGGTTGGCGACGAAGGCAAGACAATCGAACTCGGCTGGCAAGGTGGGAGGCGTGCGCGCTTTCACGCCATGTGGCTGCGTGACAATGCGCTCGACGACAAGACGCGCAGCGCCGGCAACGGCCAGCGCCTGATCACCATTCTCGACATTCCGGCCGAGACGAGGATTGGCGAGGCCACCATCAAGGCCGGTGCGCTGGAAGTCAGTTTCGTGCCGGAAGGAAAAACGGTCAGCTTTCCCGCGCAATGGCTGAGCGCAAACGCCTATGACCGCGACGAGCCTGGCGAGCCCGGCTGGACGGGCGACATCATCCAGCGCTGGACCAAGGCGACGATGCAGAATTCGGTGCCGCGCGCCCGATACGCGGCGGCCTTTCACAGCCGCAGCGTGCTGCGCGAATGGCTTTCGGCGGTGAGGACCTATGGCTTTGCGGTGATGGACGGCCTGCCGGCCGAATCCGGCGCGCTGTGCAAGGTCTCCGATCTGTTCGGCTACATCAGGGAGACGAATTACGGCCGCTGGTTCGAAGTGCGCGCGGAGGTCAACCCGAACAATCTCGCCTATACCAATCTCGGACTTCAGGCACACACCGACAACCCCTATCGCGACCCGGTGCCGACGCTGCAGATCCTTTCCTGCATCGAGAATACGGTGGAGGGCGGCGAGTCGAGCGTGGTCGACGGTTTTGCCGTCGCGGCCGCGCTGCAGGCCGAAAACCCCGAAGGCTTCCGGCTGTTGAGTTCCTGTCCGGCACGCTTCGAATATGCCGGCTCCTCGGGTGTGCGGCTGCAGGCGAAGCGGCCGATGATCGAGCTCGGGCCGGATGGCGAACTCATCTGCATCCGCTTCAACAACCGCTCGCTGGCGCCGGTCGTCGACGTGCCGTTCGCCGACATGGATGCCTATTATGGCGCCTATCGACGGTTCGCCCAGCTGATCGAGGATCCTTCTTTCGAGGTGACGTTCAAACTGGAAGCCGGGCAGGCCTTCATCGTCGACAACACGCGCGTCATGCATGCGCGCAAGGCGTTTTCGGGCACCGGCAAGCGCTGGCTGCAAGGCTGCTACGCCGACAAGGACGGCCTGTTGTCGACGCTTGCCGCGATCGAGCACAGCTTCAAGGAGGCCGCGGAATGAGTGGCCGGAATCTGAACGCCGACAACATCGTCGAGTTCATCGCCGACATCTTTGAGCGCCGGGGCGCCGAATCCTATCTCGGCGAGCCGGTGACGATGTCCGAGCACATGCTGCAGGGGGCATGGCTGGCGGAACAGGACGGCGCGCCCGACGCGCTGGTGGCAGCCGCGCTGCTGCACGACATCGGCCATTACACCAGCGAGTTCGGCACCTATTCGCCCGACGATGTCGAGGACAAGCATCATGACGAAGCCGGAGGCGAGGTACTGGCGCCGTTCTTTCCGCCCGTCATCGTCGAATGCGTCAGGCTGCATGTCGCGGCCAAGCGCTATCTCTGCGCCACCGACCCGACCTATTTCTCCAGGCTGTCGCCGGCATCGGTGCATACTCTGTCGCTGCAGGGCGGGCCGATGAACGCCGACGAGGTGGCCGACTTCCGCAAGAACCCGTTCCATGAGGAAGCGGTACGAGTCCGCATCTGGGACGAGGGCGGCAAGATCGCGAACATGAAGACGCGGGCGTTTCGCGACTATGTGCCGTTGCTGCAGCGCGTCGTGCACGATTTCGCCAATCGCGCCTGAGGGCGGTCCATCACCGGGAGGGACAGCCATGTGCTTCTGCTTCGATGGCGCAAACGCGCTGGCTACATTCCGGCCGGAGACCTGTCGCGAGCGTTCGCCTGACGCGTCTATTTTCGGCTCATTGCCGATCGCGCCCGGCGGCGAACCTGATCAGCTCTCCGCTGCCGCTTCGTTCGAAGTCGCTGAAGCCGGACACGCTGGTCGTCTTGCCGTTGCCCCCGTTTCCGGATATTAGCCGCGCCCAGCCTGCGGCGTCCATTTCGTTTTGCCACAGACATCGACCACACGTTTCATGGAGGCGAAGATGAGATCTTGTTCACGCGTTTCGCGCCTCCGTGGCGGTCGAACGGGCTGACTCGCGCCCCAGCGAATTTTACGTCCCTGACGATCCGAGAACCGCCTGGCTGCATGTGGCGGTCCTTTTCTCGTGCGCCCGAGCCGCATCAATGCTGGTCCTGTCATTGAGACGGTGGGGGCTTCCCGGCCGACGATGGCGGCTACCGGAAACCTCGAGATGCACCTTTGCAACACTCCGTCGGGCCCTTGTAAATATTGAGATAATTGCCCTTGCTCGGTTGCCTCTTGGGGCATAGAGAGCCCGCCCAGTCCAACCCGTCGTCCCCAGAGGAGACCTGTCAAATGTCACGCCAACCCAGATCGACACATTCCGTGCCGGCGCTGGACTTGCGTGCGGCTGACAGGGTTCCAATCGGGAAGAACGGCCATGGCCAGGTCCATGATCCAGCGCAGGCAGGACGCCGAGCGCGAACGCATTGAAATATACACCGCAACGCTGCGGCGGGTTTCTCCCACGCCGCGTCCCGCTCCGGATTTCGAGCGGGCGCTCGACGAGGTACGCCGGGGCTATGCCGGCATGGCGATCCGCGACGGCGCGTTGTGGCGTCCAAAGCTGAAGACGCGCGATCCCGCACGGCTGCGGCTGGCTGCTGCCCGTCATCTTTATGCCCGCTATCCGGTTTCGGCCGCGCTCGAGGCCATCTGGCGGGATGGTTCGGGGCTGGATGCCGGCGAGATTGCGGTCCGCAAGGCCTGGTATGTCGCGGTTGCGCGCGGTGACTCGCTCTACAAGGCAGGTGCCAATGCCTTGATGTCGCGCAAGGAGGTGCATTGCTTCCTGAACCTGTCGGGCGACCTGACCTTCGACGAGGCGTTCTGGGTGGCGATCATCCGGTCCTACACGGATGATTTTGGATTGGCGGCCCGCCTTGCGCGCACGAAGATATCGCGCACGCCGCGTGCCGATCTGACCTTCTGGCGCGAAGTGGCGCGGTTCTTCTGCGCACATCCGACGTCCAAGGAAGAGACCGACGATCTCTGCGACTACATCGGCGCCATGTGCCGGCATGACCGAGCCTACAGCCTGAAGGGGCGCACGCTCGCCTCGCTGCGCAAGCAGATGTCGGAGTGGCACCGCGACATTGCCGCCGTCGAGCGCATCGAAGCCATGCGCCGCCGTGTCGCCGGCCGGGGCTCGGCGGTAAAGGGCGTCTGGGATGGCTCGCGCCTTGAGGACTGGCAGTGGCAGCCTTCGGCCAAGGAGGCGAAGGCGCATGGTGAGCGCTTCTTCGTCCGCCAGTTGAGGACCGCCGAGGACCTGGTCGGCGAATCCAGGGCGATGCATCATTGCGTCTCGACCTACGCGGCCAAATGCATCGCCGGCAATGCCTCGATCTGGGTGCTGCGGCGCACGGCACTTGGCAAGATCGAGCGGCTGCTGACGATCGAGCTCGATCCGCAGAACCGCGCGGTGCAGGTGCGTGGTTTCTCCAATCGCGTCGCCTTGCCCGACGAGCGCAAGATCATCGAGCGCTGGGCCAAGGCAAGGGGCGTGATGCTCCGCGACTGAAACGAAGTACCCGCGCGGCGGAAGCGCCGCGCGGGGCCGGCCTTGCTGATCGCAGGAGAGGAGGGGACTCCTGGGGATTGGCAGCTAGGCCTTGTGGTGAACCTGTTGCAGCCCATAGACCGGCGTCGGCAAACCGACCTGCCGGGCTTTCAGCTGCAGCGACAGATACTGCGAATAGTGGCGCGACTGGTGGAGGTTGCCGCCATGAAACCACAGTGCTTCCTGCTGGGTCGGCTTCCACATGTTGCGCTGCTCGCCTTCCCACGGGCCGGGATCCTTGGCGGTGTCGGAGCCAAGGCCCCAGACCTTGCCGACCTTGTCGGCCACTTCCTGCGAGATGAGGTCGGCGGCCCAACCGTTCATCGAGCCATAGCCGGTGGCGTAGATGACGAGATCGGCCGGCAATTCGGTGCCGTCGGCGAATTTGACGCCGGTTTGCGTCAATTCCTGCACCGCTGCACCTGGTCCGCTCTTGAGCTTGATCGAGCCGTCGATGACGAGATCGCAAGCGCCGACATCGATATAGTAGCCGGAACCCCGACGCAGATACTTCATGAACAGGCCGGAGCCGTCATCGCCCCAGTCGAGCAGAAAGCCGGCCTTTTCCAAGTCTTCGTAAAACTTCGCGTCGCGTTCCTTCATCTGTTCGTAAAGCGGGATCTGGAACTCGGGCAGGATGCGGTAGGGCAGGGAGGCGAAGATCAGGTCGGCCTTGCGCGTCGTCATGCCGTTCTCGACCGCCTGCTCGGAATAGAGCCCGCCGAGCCCGATATCCATCAGCGTATCGGACCTGACGATATGGGTGGAGGAGCGCTGCACCATGGTGACGTCGGCGCCTCCCTCCCACAGGGCCGCGCATATGTCGTGGGCGGAGTTGTTGGAGCCGATGACCACGACCTTCTTGCCACGGTACTTGTCGGGGCCCGGATGGGTCGAGGAATGCTGCTGTTCGCCCTTGAAGATGTCCTGGCCCTTGTATTTCGGCCAGTTCGCCTTGCCGGACATGCCTGTCGCGAGCACCAACTGCTTGGGCTTGAGCACGATCTCCTCTCCATCGCGCTCGACGACGATGGTCCATTCCTTGGCCGTCTCGTCGTACTTGGCGGATTTGGCTGATGTGGAGGACCAGTAGTTCAGCTCCATCACCTTCGTGTACATCTCCAGCCAGTCGCCGATCTTGTCCTTCGGCGCGAAGACCGGCCAGTTCTTGGGGAAGTCGATATAGGGCAGATGGTCGTACCAGACCGGATCATGCAGGCAGAGCGACTTGTAGCGCTTGCGCCAGGAATCGCCGGGGCGTTCGTTCTTTTCGATGATGATGGCCGACACGCCGAGCTGGCGCAGGCGGGCGCCCAGCGCAATGCCGCCCTGGCCGCCGCCGATGATCACGACATAGGGCTGTCTGCTGCGGCCGAGTTCGGCGATCTCGTCGTCACGCTCCTCGCGCCAGGATTTCCTGTCCTTGCCGTGACCATGCTTGGCACCAAGCGGTCGGGTGAAGCCGGACTTCTCCTCGTGTCCCTTCAGTTCAGCCATGGTGGTGAGCAAGGTCCAGATGAGGTCGCCCTTGAAGCGCACCAGGCCGAAGCCGCGCGCCGCCCTGGTCTCGAAGGTGATCCACGCAGTGATAACGCCGTCCGCCTCGCTCGCTTCCTCGCCTTCGGCAACCTTCCAGTCGCTCGGTCCGGTTTCAGCCAAGGTTGCCGTCAGCATGTCGCGGACCTGGTCCTGGCCCTCCATCGTCTTCAGGTTCCAGGTAAAGGTGACGAGGTCGCGCCAGTAGCAATCCGCCTGGAAACAGTTGACGGCGGCGTCGATGTCGCCGTCCGCAAGCGCCTTGCCGAACTTGTCGAGCAGCGCCTGCGCCTTCGTGGTGGGGGTTCTCTCGAGCATGTTTTCTCCTCCGGTTGTCAAATTGATCAGGACAAGTCGATCAGGATTTTCAGTTGGGTCCCGGCGGGATCGAGCAGAGCTTCGAAACCGTCGGACACCGCCTCCGCAAGACGTATGCGCCTGGTGACGACCTTGGAGGCAGGCAACTGTCCCGAACTGATGAGACGTATGACACGCGGCCATAGATGCGTTGGATAGGCCCAGGAGCCGCGGATATCGACGTCCTTGAACGTAACCTGGAACCAGTCGAGCGGGTTCTCGTGCGGATGCAGGCCGGTTTGCACGACGACACCTTGCTTGCGCACAGCCGCGAGGCAGGCCTTCAGCGCATGCTCGTTGCCGACGCATTCGATGGCGATATCGCAACCGACGCCGCCTTCGCTCGCGGCGCGCACTGCCTCATCCACTTTGTCCCGCTTCGGATTGAGGGTCACCACGCCAGGCAGGATCGAACGCGCCATCTCCAGCCTGGTGTCGTTCAGGTCCGAGATGAACAGTTGCGTTGCGCCCGCGGCGCGCGCGGCCAGCATCGTCAGAATGCCGATCGGGCCGGCGCCGGTGATCAGCACCGAACTCCCGACGCTTACCCCACCACGGTCGCAGGCATAGACGGCAACCGCGGTCGGCTCGACCAATGCAGCTTCCTCATCGGTCATTTCGTCTGGAATGCGCTCGACATTGTAGTCGTTGAGCAAGGCGGCTTCCGCCATGCCGCCGCCGATCCAGCTCAAACCCGCAAGGGCAAGCTTGTCGGATAGATGGTACAGGCCGCGCGCGGCATAATAGTCTCCCGAGCGCGGCATGATCAGCGGTTGCACGGCCACGCGGTCGCCGACCGAGACCGACGTCACGCCGTCGCCGACGGCCTCGATCACGCCGCCAAATTCATGTCCAAGCACCTGCACACCGCTGGCGCCGGTGAACGGATGCGGCTCCGTCGGTATGAAGATTGGCCCGTAACTGTATTCATGCAGGTCGGTTCCGCAGATTCCGACAAACCTGTTGCGGAGAACAACCTGTCCCGGCCCAGGCTTTGCCGGCCTGGGAATGTCCTCGATGCGCAAATCCCTGGCGGCATGAAAGCGCAGGGCCTGCATGCTCCGCGCCGTGGCTGCGAGATTGACCGCGTTCTGTGTCATGGCTTCTCCTCCAAGTTCCATGTGGGTACCTGGAACAGGAAGCAAGCAGCATGCCAACCATACCGCTGAATCGGAAACCGTAATAAAATCAGCATCATGTAGCGGTTTCTGCTGTCATAGGCTGTTGCGGCGGTGTTGCGCGCGCCATGGCGCGCCACAGCGGACGCAACACTAATTGGGCGCGTCCAGCCGCAGCCGCTTCATGCGGCGATGCACCGTCGTGCGGTCGACACCCAGACGCCGCGCGGCCTCGGAGATGTTCCAGCCCGCGGCCACGAGAGCATCCAGCAGTGCCGCACGCTCGTCCTCGGGCGAGGGAGCACGCAGGGCAACCAGCCTGGCGGGCGAAGCAAGCGGCGCCAGGTATGGCAATGCGAAATCGGGCAGGTCGGCGGGCTCGATCATCCCGCCCTCGCAAAGCGTCACCGCCAGATCGATGGCGTTTGCGAGTTCGCGGATGTTGCCGGGCCAGCGGTGGCGGATCAGCGCCAGGCGCGCCGCGGGCGAGAGCTTGGCTGTCCGGCCGGCGAGGTGGGCACGCTGATCCACCAGCCGGTCCAGCAGCCATTCGAAATCGGTGCGTTCGCGCAGCGCCGGCAAGGTCAGCGAGGCCGCGTTCAGCCGATAGAACAGATCCTCGCGGAAACGTCCCTCTTCGACCAGCTTGCGCAGATCATGGTGCGAGGCCGAAATGACCTTGATGTCAACCTGTCGCGGCTCGATGCCGCCGACCGGGACCAGTTCGCGCTCGGCGATCACGCGCAGCAGCCGCGATTGCAGGGGGTAGGGCATGTCGCCGATCTCGTCGAGGAACAGCGTGCCGCCGTTCGCAGCCTCGATCAGTCCCTTGCGCCCCTTGGCGGCGGCTCCGGTAAAAGCACCGGCGACATGGCCAAAAAGTTCGCTCTCGATCAGATGCTCGGGAATGGCCGCGCAGTTGATGGCGACAAACGGGCCGGGCCGCTGCGCGCAATCGTGGATCGCGCGGGCAAGATACTCCTTGCCGGAGCCGGTCTCGCCATGGATCAGGATGGGAATGGTCGTGCGCGCCAGCTTGGCGGCACGCAGTTGCGTGGCGGCCATCGCCGGATCGCCGCCGGAAAGGTCGCCGATCGGCTTCGGCACCGCCTCGACCGGCGCGCGGCGTCCGGTCGTCGGTTGCGGTTCGATGGCGTGCGCGAACAGCGCGCTGCCGCTGCGGCCGAACACCAGCCGCTCCTCGGTCGGGCGGCCGCGTGTCAGGCTCGGCAAATCGTCGACGCTGACATCGAGATAGCGCGAGATCGACTGGCCAATGGGGGAGGGCGAGTGCCGCCAGTCGACGCCTCCGGCCTGCGCCAGAAGCAGCGCTCCGCCGCGCGTCGTGCCTAGGATGCGGCCCGAGGCATCGAGGGCGATGGCTGCCTCGGGGTCGACGTCGAGGAATTCCGGCGAGCGGGAAAAACGCAGCACCCATTCGGAGTGCATCTGGGCCATCAGATTGGCGAGCTCGATGCGCCGCGCGGAAGCCGTCACCAGGTGCAGCGCCAGATTCTGGCTGATTTTCGGTTGCGGAGAGCGCAGCAGGGAAATGTCGAGCACGGCGGCGAGTTCGCCATTGGTATCGAATATCGGCGCGGCGGTGCAGGAGAGCGGCGTGTGGGTCGTGTCGAAATGGTCGGTCTGGTGGATCGTCATCGCCTCGCCGGTGACGATGCAGGAGCCGACACCGCAGGTTCCGGTGCGGCTTTCCGACCATTCGGAGCCGAGATAAAGCCCTGCCGTGCGCAACTGGTCCATGAACAGGGGATCACCGAGGAAGTCGACGGTGACGCCCTTGGCGTTTGCCAGCAGCAGCACATAGTTCTGGCCCGCCACCTGCTTGAAGAGGGTTTCCAGGCCGCTGCGGGCGATCGCGATCAGCCGCTCGGACTGTTCGCGATGTTCGCGCAACTGGGTATCGGGGACGATATAGGCTTCCGTCGGTCGGGCCGGGTCGAGCCGGTGGGTGTCGACACAGCGTAGCCAGGACTTGACCACGACATCGTCGCGGGCCGATGTCCTGCCGGACAGGACCTGCTCTATCTCCCGGATATGCTCCCGTTCGCCAGCCACGCGTCCTCCTCCCAAGGCAACGTTCTAGCCTGGCATAGTGGTGCGACGGCCGCATGGGCTCAACTGTACTATGGTAGCGCGTGGCTTTATCGCGGTATCGCGAGACGGGGCCGATCTCACAGGCGAGTGAATTCGCATTATCCCCCATTGACGAGCCCGCGACTCCGCCTTTATGGTTCGCCACCATGAAAAAGGCACTCATTCTCGTAGGAAGGCGCGTGGGCAAGGCGGTGTAACCGCCGGGCGAAATCCTCCCATGCGCAACACACAGGCTCCCTCGGGGGCCTTTTTTATTGCCTGAAACACGACTAAACGACCAGCAATCGCCAGATGGCGGACAGTACGGGACCAGACCGATGAGCAATGGACAGAACGGGCGACGTGAGATGACGGGCGCCGAAATGGTGGTGCAGGCGCTGAAGGACAACGGCGTCAAGCACGTCTTCGGCTATCCGGGCGGCGCGGTCCTTCCGATCTATGACGAGATTTTCCAGCAGGACGAGGTCGAGCACATTCTGGTGCGGCACGAACAAGGCGCGGGCCATGCGGCCGAGGGCTATGCGCGCTCGACCGGCAAGGCCGGCGTCATGCTGGTGACCTCCGGCCCCGGTGCCACCAATGCGGTGACGCCGCTGCAGGACGCGCTGATGGATTCGATCCCGCTGGTCTGCCTGACCGGGCAGGTGCCGACCTCGCTCATCGGTTCCGATGCGTTCCAGGAGTGCGATACGGTCGGCATCACGCGGCCCTGCACCAAGCACAACTGGCTGGTGAAGGACGTCAACGAACTCGCGGCGACCATCCACGAGGCCTTCCATGTCGCGACGACCGGCCGCCCCGGTCCGGTGGTGGTCGACATTCCGAAGGACGTGCAGTTCGCCAAGGGGTTCTACGTCCCGCCGCAGATCGCGCCGCGCACCAGCTACCAGCCCAAGGTCCAGGGTGATCTGGAGAAGGTGAAGGCCGCGGTCGACCTGATGGCCGGCGCCAAAAGGCCGATCATTTATAGCGGCGGCGGCGTAATCAATTCCGGCCCGGAAGCGAGCCATCTGCTGCGCGAACTGGTCGACCTCACCGGTTTCCCGATCACCTCGACGCTGATGGGGCTCGGCGCCTATCCGGCATCGGGCAAGAACTGGTTGGGCATGCTCGGCATGCACGGCACCTACGAAGCCAACATGGCCATGCATGATTGCGACGTGATGATCTGCATCGGCGCGCGCTTCGACGACCGTATCACCGGCCGGCTCAACGCGTTCTCGCCGAATTCACGCAAGATCCACATCGACATCGATCCGTCGTCGATCAACAAGAACGTGCACACCGAAGTGCCGATCATCGGTGACGTCGGCCGGGTGCTGGAGGATATGGTGCGGTTGTGGCGGGCAACCGCCAAGGCCGACAAGAAGGCGCTCTATCCCTGGTGGGAGCAGATCGCCAAATGGCGCGCGCGCGATTCACTGGCGTTCAAGATGAACAACGACGTGATCATGCCGCAATACGCCATCCAGCGGCTCTACGAACTGACCAAGGACATGGACACCTACATCACCACCGAGGTCGGCCAGCACCAGATGTGGGCGGCGCAGCACTATCACTTCGACAAGCCGAACCGCTGGATGACGTCAGGCGGTCTGGGCACGATGGGTTACGGCCTGCCGGCCGCGCTCGGCGTGCAGATCGCGCATCCCGACGCGCTGGTCGTCGACATTGCCGGCGACGCTTCGGTGCAGATGACCATGCAGGAGATGAGTGCGGCCGTGCAGCACGACGCGCCGATCAAGATCTTCATCCTGAACAACCAGTACATGGGCATGGTGCGTCAATGGCAGCAACTGCTGCATGGCAACCGGCTGTCGCATTCCTACACCGAGGCGATGCCGGACTTCGTCAAGCTGGCCGAGGCCTATGGCGGCCACGGCATTCGCTGCGAGAAGCCGGACGAGCTGGACGATGCCATCAAGGAGATGATCTCGGTCAGGAAGCCGGTGCTGTTCGACTGCCGCGTGGCGACGCTTGCCAATTGCTTCCCGATGATCCCGTCAGGCAAGGCACATAACGAGATGCTGTTGCCGGACGAGGCCACCGACGAGGCGGTGGCGAATGCCATCGACGCCAAGGGCCGGGAACTGGTGTAATCGACGAGCCAGAGCAGGGCTTGTCGAAAGAAGCCGTGCGCAAACAAATAATCAGATCAAGAATTTGAGACCCATGTCATGAACGCACAGCACCTTCAACCGACCGGCTCCGCCTACTTCATCGCCAAGGAAACGGAGCGGCCGGAGATCCATACGCTTTCCGTGCTGGTCGACAACGAGCCCGGCGTGCTCGCCCGGGTCATCGGCCTGTTTTCCGGGCGCGGCTACAACATCGAGAGCCTGACCGTCTCCGAGACCGAACACGAGAAGCACCTGTCGCGCATCACCATCGTGACGCGCGGCACGCCGCATGTGATGGAGCAGATCAAGAACCAGCTCGAGCGCATCGTGCCGGTACACCGTGTGGTCGATCTGACTGTGCGCTCGCACGAGCTTGGGCAGGAGCGGCCGCTGGAGCGGGAACTGGCGCTGGTCAAGGTGGCCGGCACCGGTGACGCCCGCGTCGAGGCGCTGCGGTTGGCGGACGCCTTCCGCGCCAGCGTCATCGACGCCAACACCGAGCATTTCATCTTCGAGATCACCGGCAAGGGCTCGAAGCTCGACCAGTTCATCGCCATCATGAAGCCGCTGGGCCTGGTCGAGATCTGCCGTACCGGCGTGGCGGCGATGAACCGTGGTCCGCAAGGCATGTAAGGCCTGCCACGTCGGCGTCGGATCAGTCCTGGGGTTTTGCCGGCGGGACCTCGTTTTTGCCGCTGGCCAAGGCCTTGCTTTCCCTTTTTAGTGGGCGTGACACGGGGCAGACATCCTGAACGAAGCCGTTCAGGGTGTTCACCAGGTTGTTCTCGACCAGCGAGTAGTGGATGAACTGTCCCTGCCGCTCCCTGGCGATGAGGCCCGCCGTCTCCAGAATGTTCAGGTGCTGCGAGATCGACGGCTTCGACATGTCGAAGCGCGCCGCGATCTCGCCCGCGGTCAGCGAGGAATGGGCGAGATAGGCGAGGATCCTGCGCCGGGGTGCCGAAGAGAGCGCCTCGAACACGCGCTGGATCGCGCCGCTGGCTCCGATGCCGGCTTCAACCTCCGATGCCTGTTCAGTTTTCTCGACCACTGCTCGTACCTCGCAATCACAGGCGCCATGGCGACGCTTGTCGGCATTTTTCCGGCTATCATTTAGACTATTGCCTAAATACCTAATCCGGCATAATAGATGATTAGCTTACTGCCTAAATACGGCGCGAGGCGCCAAAAGGCAAGGCATGGTTCGGAAAATGTTCATGCGAGGAGGGGTTCCCGATGAAGACCATATCGACGGGCAGAATGATTTCTCGACAAGACAGCGACGCGCGCGACGGCAGGGTTGTCTGGATGCCGGCCAAGTCGATCTGGGTCGGCACGATGACTGTCGTCGCCATCGTGTTCGGACCGCTCACCTTCAGCTGGAGCGCTCTTGCGCTGTTCGTGGTGACGACATCGGTGACGATCTGCGCCGGGCATTCTGTCGGCATGCATCGCCTGCTCATCCACCGCTCGTTCAAGGTCCATATCTGGATCGAACACGCGCTGGTCTATCTCGGCGTGCTGGTCGGCATGGCCGGCCCGTTCGGCATGATCCATGCTCACGATATCCGCGACTGGGCGCAGCGCCAGACGGCCTGCCACGACCTGCATGCCCACCGCCGGCCTTTCTTCACCGACGCCTTCTGGCAAATGCATTGCGCGCTCGCCTTGCGCAATCCGCCTGACTTCGTCATCGAGCCGTCGATCAGGAATGACCGGTTCTACAAATTCCTCGAGCGCACCTGGATGCTGCAGCAACTACCATGGGCCATTGCCTTCCTGCTGCTTGGCGGCTGGAGCTGGGTGGTCTGGGGCATCGCGGTGCGTGTTTCCGCGTCCCTCACCGGACATTGGCTGGTCGGACATTTCGCGCATCGGAGCGGCGACCAGGGATGGTGTGTCGATGGCGTGGCGGTGCAGGGCTACAATCTGCCGCGTTTCGGCTTAGTGACGTTCGGGGAGAGTTTTCACGGCAATCATCACGCATTTCCCGAATCCGCCAGGCTTGGTCTTGAACGGGGGCAGATCGACCTCGGCTGGGTCTTCATCCGGATCCTTGCCGGCCTTGGTCTCGCGCACAGCGTGAAGCTTCCGGAAAATACTCCAAGACGGAAGGGGTTGCGCCGCCTGCGCGGCGGGCAGCAGGCCATGCCTGCCGTCAGCAACCGGTTGCCGGCGCCGTCTCACGGCGGATGACGGCATCCTGGGTTCGGCGGGCTGAAGTCACGATCGATATGGCCGGCGGCTGCTGGACCAAAGGATTGCGGTTGCGTCTGACATGTCCGCTATCTATGTCAGCATTGCTGACCTTGTGGACCCGATGTCACTCGACGCATTCCTCGCACTGCTCGTCTATGCCTTCGTGACCTCGATCACGCCGGGGCCGAACAACCTCATGCTCTTGGCCTCCGGTGTCAATTTCGGCATCACCAGGACGATACCGCACATGCTGGGCATCAGCATCGGCTTTCTCGTCCTGTTGCTGGCCGTCGGTTTCGGACTTGGCGCGGTGCTGACGGCGTTTCCGGCGCTGCACAATGTCCTCAAGATCGCCGGCGCCGCCTATCTGCTCTACCTCGCATGGAAGATCGCCATGTCGCGCTCGCTGAGCGGCAAGGGTGAGGCGGAAGCGCGGCCGATGCGCTTCATCGATGCGGCGGCGTTCCAGTGGGTCAATCCCAAGGCCTGGGTGATGGCGATCACCGCCATGGCTGTCTACACGAACCCCGATCACCCCTTCGTCTCGGTAGCGCTGATCTCGATCGCCTTCGCCGTCGTCAACCTGCCCAGCGTCTCGGTGTGGGCGGGATTCGGCACGGCGTTGCGTGGATTCCTATCCGATCCGGCACGGCTGAAATGGTTCAACATCGCCATGGGCGTGCTGCTGGCGGCGACGCTGTGGCCAATGTTGAAATAGGGTTCCCGACGGTTCGACTGGCCTCGGCCCCCGTGGCGGCGACAGGCTGCACACGCATTGTGCAGTGCACATTAAATCTTCGTAATGCCGTGTTTTGGCCCTTTTCCGACAAACGCCTGTCCTATCTATTCGGCTAAATCGCGGCAATCAGTCGTGAATGAGCTATAATACGACCACCTGGCAGCGGCGTGTCGGACGGAGAGGGTACTTTGACGATACGTGGAAAAGCCGTTCTTTCATTGCTTGCCGTCGCCTGTGCGGGCGCGGCCTGGCTCTATCTGTCTCCCGATACGCTGAGCAAGGTTGAGCAACTGGTCGGCGTAAAGCCGGTCGCAGTTGCGGGCAAACCGGCAACCGACACGCCAGCGGCAGGGGACAAGCAGGCGTCAGGCGGCGGTGGCGCCCGTTCGGCCTCGATCGTTTCGGCAACGGCGACGACGGCCGACTTCCCGATCCGGCGCTATGCCATCGGCTTCGTCTCCTCTCCGGCCGTGGTCAACATCAACGCGCGGGTCTCCAGCCAGATCGTGTCGATCGACGTCAAGGACGGGCAGATGGTGAAGGCGGGCGACACGCTGTTCTCGCTCGATGACCGCGCGCTGAAGGCGCAGCTCGCCAAGGACCAGGCGCAGCTGGCCAAGGACCAGGCGATGCTCGCCAGCTCGAGTTCCGATCTTCAGCGCGCCAAGGATCTTGTCGCCAAGCAGGCCGGTACCCAGCAGACCTATGATCAGGCTGTTGCCGCGCAGAAGGCGGCGGCCGCCACCGTGGATGCCGACAAGGCGACGATCGATGCCGACAACGTCCAGCTTGGCTTTGCCACGATCACGGCGCCGATCGCGGGTCGACTTGGCGCCGTCAACGTGTCGGTCGGCGATCTCGTCACGGTCAGCAATGGCAACAGCAGTACGGCAACGCCGCTGGTGACGATCACCCAGATGGACCCGTTGCAGGTCAACTTCAATCTGCCGGAAAGCAACCTTGCGCTGTTGCACAAGGCGCTTGCCAATCCGCAGCAAGGGGCGGTGACGTTGATCAAGGACGGCGATCCGACGCCGATCGGCAAGGGCACGCTCGATTTCGTCGATTCCAGTGTCGATACCGCGTCGGGCACGATCGCCACGCGGGCGACCATACCGAATGCCGATCTGTCGCTGTGGCCCGGCCAGTATGTGAATGTCGTCCTCGACGCCGGGATCATGCCGCAGATGACCTCCGTTCCGACCGTCGCGGTCCAGCCCAGCCAGAAGGGGCCGTTCGTCTATGTGGTCAAGCCGGACAGCACCGTCGAGATGCGACCGGTGCAGGTGGCCCTGACCGAAGGCCAGGACAGCGCCATCAGCCAGGGGCTGAAAGCCGGCGAGAAAGTGGTCACTGAAGGCCAGACGAGGCTGAAGAATGGTGCCGCGGTGCATGAGGGCGCCTCGACGGCCGCGCCCAAGGTGGCCGAGGCGACCAACGCCGGCGAGGCGGCCCGATGATCTCCGAATTCTGCATCCGCAGGCCGGTCGCCACCCTTCTGATGTCGTTCGCCCTCGTGCTGGGCGGGCTGTTTGCCTACAAGTTCCTGCCCGTGGCCGCACTGCCCAGCGCCGAATTCCCAGTGGTCAACGTTTCGGCTTCACTGCCGGGCGCCTCGCCGGAAACCATGGCGACATCGGTGGCGACGCCGCTGATCAAGCAGTTCGCCACCATTGCCGGCATCGATTCGATCTCGACCACGAATTCGCTCGGCCAGACTTCGATCGCCATCCAGTTCGTGCTCAACCGGGATATCGATGCAGCGGCGGCGGATGTGCAGGCGGCGATCGCGCGCACGCAGAAATCACTGCCGCCGCAGATGACGGCGCCGCCGAGCTATCGCAAGGTCAATCCCGCCGACGCGCCGATCCTCTTGATGTCGCTGGTCAGCGACACGGTTCCATTGACCGACCTCGATGCCTTCGCCGAGAACGTGATCTCGCCATCGCTGTCGACCATCGACGGGGTGGCGCAGGTCTCGATCTTCGGTCAGCAGAAATATGCGGTGCGCATCCAGATCGATCCGACAGCGCTTGCCGCGCGCGGCATCTCGATCGACCAGCTGCAGGCGGCGGTCGCGTCGGCCAACAGCAACACGCCGCTCGGCGTGCTGCAGAACAACAAGCAGCAGCTGACCATCACCGCCAACACGCAGCTCACCGACGCCGCCGGCTTCTCCAACCTCATCATCGCCACCAAGAACGGCCACCCGGTGCGGCTGGGCGAGGTGACCCGTGTCGTCGATTCGGTGCAGACCACGACGACGGCGAGCTGGTACGATGGTACCCGCGCGATCATCATGGCCGTGCAGCGCCAGCCCGATGCCAACACCGTCGATGTCGTCGACAAGGTCAAGGCTATGTTGCCGTCCTTCCAGGACCAGATGCCGGCCGCCGCGCAGATCAAGCTGCTCAACGACCGTTCGACGTCGATCCGCCAGGCCGTCGACGACGTCCAGTTCACGCTGTTGTTGACCATCGCGCTGGTGGTCATGGTTATCTTCGTGTTTCTGCGCCGGGTGACGGCGACCATCATCCCGGCCGTTGCGGTGCCGATCTCGCTGATCGCCACGCTTGGCGCGATGTTCCTGTTCGGATTCTCCATCGACAACATATCGCTGATGGGCCTGACGCTTGCCGTGGGCCTCGTCGTCGACGATGCCATCGTGATGCTGGAAAACATCTTCCGGCACATGGAGGAAGATGGGTTGTCGGCCTTCGATGCCTCGCTCAAGGGCGCGCGCGAAATCGGCTTCACCATCATCTCGATCTCGATCTCGCTGGTGGCGGTGTTCATCCCTGTGCTCCTGATGGGCGGCGTTATCGGGCGCATCTTCAACGAGTTCGCCGTCGTGGTGACCGTCGCCATCCTGGCATCGATGTTCGTGTCGCTGACACTGACGCCGATGCTGTGCTCGCGGTTGCTCTCGGTAACCAAAGCCGATCGCGACAAGCATGGCGCCGGCCATAAGCGGGACATCGTCACACGCGGCTATGACCGGGTTCTGACATTCTGCCTGCGGCACACCTTCCTGGTGTTTCTCGTCTTCGTGGGCACCGCCGCGGCGTCGGTGTGGCTGATCCAGATCTCGCCCAAGGGCTTCTTCCCGCAAGAGGATATCGGCCAGATCTCGGTGACGACCATCGCGCGCCAGGACATCTCGTTCGACGCCATGGCCAAGCTGCAGGGCCAGGTGGCCAGCGTCTTCTCGCATTCGCCCTATGTCGATCACGTGGCATGGTCGGCGGGCAGCGGCAACAATGCGCTCAACCAGGGGCAGCTCTTCGTCCAGCTCAAGGGCAAGGACCAGCGCCCCAATATCGAGAAGGTGCTGTCTGATCTGCGCAAGCAACTGGCCGGCGTGGCGGGCATCGAGACCTACATGCAGCCGGTGCAGAACCTGAGGCTGGGGTCGCGCTCGTCGGCCAGCGCCTACCAGCTCGTGGTTCAGGGCCTCGATACCGGCCTGACCGATACGTGGGCGCAGAAGCTGAACGACGCGATGGCGGCCGACCATGCGACGTTCACCGACGTCACCAGCGACCTGCAGAACAATGCGCTTCAGGCGTCGCTGGTCATCGATCGCGACAAGGCCGCCCAGCTCGGCATCGACACCGACACGCTGCGCACCGCGCTCTATGGCGGCTTCGGCACCGACCAGGTTTCTACGATCTTCGGTTCTGCCGACAGCTACGAGGTCATCACCGAGCTCGATCCCAAGATCGAATGGTCGCCCGAGCGGATGCTTGCCATCCAGATGAGGACGGCGAGCGGCTCCCTGGTTCCGCTTGGCGCCTTCGCCCGGGTCGACCGCACGGCCGGCGCCCTGACCGTCAACCAGCTCGGCCAGCTTCCCGCCGTGACCATCTCCTACAATTTGCCGCAAGGCGTGGCGCTGGGTGACAGCGTGACCCGCATCAACGCGCTCAAAGAGCAGATCGGCATGCCGACGGAGATCTCGACCACCTTTGCCGGCACCGCCAAGACCTTCCAGGATTCACTGGCCAACCAGGGGCTTCTGGTCGGCGGCGCGATCCTGACCATCTACATCGTGCTCGGCATTCTCTATGAGAGCTTCATCCATCCGCTCACGATCCTCACCGGCCTGCCTTCGGCGGTGCTCGGAGCGGTGGTTGCCTTGCGCTTCGCCGGCATGGATCTGTCCGTCATCGCGGTGATCGGCATCCTGATGCTGATCGGCATCGTCAAGAAGAACGGCATCATGATGGTCGACGTCGCGCTTGAATTGCGACGAGAGGGCATGTCGGCCAAGGAGTCCATCCACAAGGCCTGCCTGATGCGTTTCAGGCCGATCATGATGACGACGCTGGCGGCGCTGATGGGCACGTTCCCGATCGCGCTCGGCACCGGCGCCAGCGCCGAGCTGCGCCAGCCGCTGGGCGTTGCCGTTGTCGGCGGCCTCTTGGCTTCGCAGGCGCTGACCCTGTTCGTGACGCCGGTGATCTACGTCTACATGGAGAACTTCTCCGGCTGGCTGGTCGGGCTCATGCCGAAGCGCAAGGCTGAACTGAAGATGGTTGAAAATGGCGACCAGCCTTCATTGTTCGGCACCAATGACGACATCCAGACCGAGCCGCAGAAGACAGCGGCCGAATAGCAGCCTCATGCGGCCTGGATAAAAGCTTGCCCAAGCCGTGGCGCTTGCCGCCGGCGGATCGGACCCGTAGTTTGTGGTCATGTCCCATGATCATGACCATGACAATGAACTCGACCCGTTTGCGGCGCGCGTGCGGGCGCTGGAAACCATCCTGACCCGCAAGGGGCTGATCGATCCGGCCGCGATCGACGTCATCGTCGATACCTACGAGACCAAGATCGGTCCCCGCAACGGCGCAAGGGTCGTGGCCAAGGCATGGAACGATCCCGCCTATGCCGACTGGCTGAAGCGTGACGCGACGGCGGCGATCGAATCGCTGAGCTATACCGGCCGCCAGGGCGAGCACATGCAGGCGGTGTTCAACACCAGCGACACCCACAACCTCGTCGTCTGCACGCTGTGCTCCTGCTATCCATGGTCGGTACTCGGCCTGCCGCCGGTCTGGTACAAGGCGCCGCCCTACCGGTCGCGCGCGGTGATCGATCCGCGCGGCGTGCTGGAGGAATTCGGGCTGACGCTGCCGGCCGCAACAAAGGTACGCGTCTGGGATTCGACGGCGGAGCTGCGCTATCTCGTGGTGCCGATGCGGCCGGACGGTACCGAGGGCTGGAGCGAGGAGCAGTTGGCCGACCTGGTGAGCCGCGATGCCATGATCGGCACCGCCCTGGCGAAAGAGCCGGCATGAACGGGCCCCAGGATCTTGGCGGACAGATGGGCTTCGGCCCGGTAGCGCCCGAAAAGGACGAGCCCTATTTCCACGCGGCCTGGGAGAGGCGGGCGCTCGGCGTGACGCTTTGCGCCGGCGCCATGGGAGCCTGGAATATCGATGAGAGCCGGCATGCGCGGGAATCGCTGGATCCGGCCGATTATTATTCCTCCAGCTACTACCAGATCTGGATCAAGGCGCTGGAGACCCTGCTCAAGCGCCATGGCTTCGTCAGCGAGCGCGACCTCGCGGCTGGCGAGGCGATCGATGCGGCGGCGACCCCGAAGCGGGTGCTGAAGGCCGAAAACGTGCCGGCGGTGCTGGCCAAGGGCGGTCCCTGCGACCGGCCCGTTGCCTCGCCGGCGCGGTTCAAGGCCGGCCAGCAGGTGCGGACGAAGAATTTCAATCCCACCGGTCACACGCGGCTGCCGCGCTATGCGCGCGGCAAGCTGGGCAGGATCGAGGCGGTGCGCGACGGTTTCGTCTTTCCCGACACCAACGCGCATGGGCAAGGCGAGAACCCGCAATGGGTCTATACGGTGGTTTTCGACGGAACGGAGATTTGGGGCGAGGGCGCCGATCCGACGCTTGTTGTCTCGATCGACGCCTGGGAGAGCTATCTTGAGCCGGCCTGACGGGATCGCCGCCGATTTGCCCGTTGACCTCGAAGCGCCTGTTTTCGCCGAACCATGGCAGGCCGAGGCGTTCGCCATGACGGTGGCGCTGCACGACAAGGGCCTGTTTTCGTGGGGCGAATGGGCACAGGCGCTGTCGGCCGAGGTGAAGAAGCCGGGCGCCGCGACGGACGGACACGACTATTACGAGCATTGGCTGGCCGCGCTGGAACGGCTTCTGGCGTCGAAGGGACTGGCCGCCAAATCCGATGTCGACGCGGTGGCCGAAGCCTGGGAGCGCGCCGCGCACGCCACGCCCCACGGCAGGCCGATCCTCCTCGAGAACGACCCGGAGTTCCAATCCGCGACGTGAGCGGATGTCCAGGATCGCCCCCAAATCCTCGTGTCCGCCTGAGCGATGGCAACCATCCGCCTCGAAAAGCCGCCCTCTACCCAAGAGAGAATGAATGTACCTGTCGGAAATTCTCTCGATCGGCGCGGCCCTGTGCATTGCCACAAGCGGCATGTTGGCCGGTGAGCTGGTCGGCCGCATCGATGCCCTGACCCTGACCCGGCTGCAAACGCTCGCGGTGACCGTTGCCACCGCCATCACGGCAACGGTGCTGGGCGGCTGGAGCGGCCTTGTTCCGTGGCAGGTAGCCTATCTTGCTGCGTCCGGCGTGTTCGGGATCTTCGTTGCCTCATCCGCCTATATCTCGTCGATATTCGCGCTCGGGCCGCGTCTGGCACTGCTGGTCTTCTCTTTGACCTCGCCCTTTGCCCTGGTCATGGGCTACGTCTTCCTGGACGAGACGGTCGGTCCGGTGAAACTGACTGGCGTGGCGCTGGTCATCGCGGGCATCGTGCTCGCCATCCTGTTCGGCCGCCCCGCCAAGGTTCAGCCGGAAGGCATCTTCCCGACACCGCCCATCGAAACGCCGGTGCTGCCCGAAAAACAGATGACCTTGCCTGTCGGTCTCATCCTTGGGCTGATTGCCGCACTGGGGCAGGCCGCTGGCGCGCTGGTCGCGCGTCCCGTCATGGCATCGGGCGTCAACCCGTTCACGGCGATGGCGATCCGGACCGGCGTGTCGGCCGCCCTGTTCCTGTTGCTGCTGGTGGTTCCACTGCGTAGCGCTGCGAAGCGCTCCCAGCCGTCGGCGCGAACACTCGGCATCGGCATTGGCGGTGCGCTGATCGGCACGGGCATGGGCATGTCGCTGATAATGGCCGCACTGGCCGGCGGCAAGGTCGGCATCGTCTCGACATTGTCGTCACTGTCGCCGGTGCTGGTGTTGCCGATGGTGTGGCTGCGCAGCGGCTACAGGCCGCCGTCGCCGGCCTGGGCGGGGGCGGTGCTCGCCTTCGCCGGCACAGCCTTGATTGCGCTCGGCTGACAGCAACGATGAGCCGGGCACCTGCTTTTTGTTCTCTTTACGTTCTTGTGCGCGCCTGATAGCCTCAACCGTCGGAGGCGCGCGGTGCGTCATTGACGGCAGTCGATTGGCGGCTGTCTTGTGTTTCGCTTGCGAATCCGGTCTGTCGCACTGATGGAATTTTCACCCCAACAGGACGAGGCGCTGCAGGCGGTTGCCCGCTGGCTGCAAGCCGGCAAGCCGCAGCTGTTCCGGCTGTTCGGCTATGCCGGCACCGGCAAGACCACGCTGGCACGCTATTTTGCCGAACATGTAGACGGCCAGGTGCAGTTCGCCGCCTTCACCGGCAAGGCGGCCCAGGTGCTGCGCTCCAAGGGGGCGGTCAACGCCCGTACCATCCATTCGCTGATCTACAGGCCCAAGGGCGAGGAATCGGTCGAGGACGAGGTCACCGGCAAGACCTCGATGTCGCCGACCTTCTCGCTCAACCGGCAGAGCCCGATCTCGCGTGCGAAACTGGTCGTCATTGACGAATGCTCGATGGTCGACGAGCAGCTCGGCCGCGACCTCATGAGTTTCGGCACGCCGATCCTGGTTCTGGGCGACCCCGGCCAGTTGCCGCCGATTTCGGGTGGCGGCTTCTTCACCGATCACGAGCCCGATTTCCTGCTCACCGAAATCCACCGGCAGGCGCGTGACAATCCGATCCTGCGCCTGGCGCTCGATGTGCGCGAGGGCCGCGAATTCATGCGCGGCGACTACGGCACGGCGCAGGTGATCGGCAAGGAAGACGTCAACCAGGAACTGGTGCTGAGGGCCGACCAGGTGCTGGTCGGCACCAACCGCACGCGCCGCCGCTACAACCAGCGTCTGCGCGAACTCAAAGGCTTCAATGCCGACTATCCGCAGGCCGGCGACAAGCTCGTGTGCCTGCGCAACGACCCCGCCAAGGGGCTGCTCAATGGCTCGCTGTGGAAGGTGATGACCTCGTCGCGCGAGACGGTGAAGCCCGGCATCAACCTGCTGGTTTCGCCCGAAGAGGACGATCCCGACCGCGGCGTCGCCAAGATCAAGCTGCTCAAGGCGGCGTTCGAGGATCCCGACGCCGATATCCCGTGGCAGCAGAAGAAGCGCTTCGACGATTTCGACTATGGCTATGCGCTGACCGTGCACAAGGCGCAGGGCTCGCAGTGGAACGAGATCGTGCTGTTCGACGAGAGCTGGGCCTTCAAGGAAACCCGGCAGCGCTGGCTCTATACCGCGATCACCCGGGCCGCCGAGCGGCTCACCATCGTCAGGTAGCTACGACGACGGCTTTTCCCGCACGCCGACCTGCCGGGCGCCGAGCCATTCCCAGGCCTCTTCTTCGTCCTCGGCCTTGAAATGCCTGAATTCGATGGGTGACGACGCGGGCAGGGCGTGCCGTGCGTCCGGCGTCCAGTCCGGTGCGCCGATTGCCGCGCAGCGGCCTATATGCTCCAGTGCATGGACGGCGCCCAGCTTGAGGGTCTCGTCGGAGATGTCGGCCCAGTCGACGCCGTCGTGATCGACCATGCGCACAGCCACGTCGATTCGCTGATGGAGCGCGTAGGCCGCTTCCAGCAGGCCGAACAGGTTTTCCGCATCGGCCGCCGAGACATGCCCGACCACATCGATTGCGAACAGGTCGTCGCGACTGGTGTCGATACGACGGATCGCCGGCACGGATTGCAGGAAATTCACGGCGGGCCTCCTTTTGCGAGAGTTGGTCTTCTGGAACACTGGAAAGCCCTATCTGTTCCCGTCAAAGACGCTATAGATGCCCGGTCTCAAGCGCGCCGAGGCTGAACGGATGGCTGTGGCGCGCCGCTAACCCGCCTGTTTCACGGACACCAGCCCCATGCCCGCAAAGCTTTCCGTCAACCTCAACGCCATCGCCATGCTGCGCAACCGGCGCGATTTGCCGTGGCCCAGCGTGATCGGCATCGGCCGGCTCGCCCTTGCCGCCGGAGCGCATGGGCTGACCGTCCATCCGCGTCCCGACGAGCGTCACACGCGGCATTCCGACCTGCCGGAGATCCGGGCGCTGATCGATGACGAGTTCCCGCGGGCCGAATTCAACATCGAGGGCTATCCGAGCGAGGATTTCCTGGCGCTTGTGGAGAAGCATCAGCCCGAACAGGTGACGCTGGTTCCCGATGATCCGGCACAGGCAACCTCCGACCATGGCTGGAACTTCGCCGCCGATGCGGCGTTCCTGACACCAATCGTCAAACGCCTGAAGAAGGGTGGTTTCAGGGTGTCGCTGTTCTCCGACGCCGATCCCGCCGGCATCGCGGCCGCGCGCGATACGGGTGCCGACCGGATCGAGCTCTATACCGGCCCTTATGGCAGCTACCATTCCGATTCCGCAAAGGCGGCCAACGAGCTGGAAAGATTGGGGAAAACAGCCGATGCGGCATCTGCCGCCGGTCTTCAGGTCAATGCCGGGCACGATCTGACGGTGGGCAATCTGCCCGCTCTGGCGAGGCGCATTCCGGCATTGGCCGAAGTGTCAATCGGACATGGGTTGACAGCCGACGCGTTGGAGTATGGCATGGCCGGCACGGTGGGTCGGTTTCTCAGGGCTTGTGGGTGGAAATGATGGCAGCCTCGCGCACCAGGCATGGCAGCCATAATTTGACGGTACTTGATATTGCATCGCAGCAAGCGTAGAGCACCGCGCGCTTATCGGAGTGTCGTCCATGGCCCTTGCCAACACTGGTAGTGAGGCAGAACCCGTCGAACAATCGAGCCATCCGGAGATCGAGCAGCATAGCACCAAGGTGCTGATGCTGGGCGCGCTTGGCGTTGTCTATGGCGATATCGGCACCAGCCCCATCTACGCCTTTCGCGAGGCCCTGGTGGCGTCTTCGGGCGGTCAAGTCGCGGAGCGTGGCGATATCCTTGGCGTGCTGTCGCTGATCATCTGGTCGCTGACCATCATCGTCACCATCAAATACATCATGTTCGTGCTGCGCGCCGACAACCGCGGCGAGGGCGGCGTGCTGTCGCTGATGGCGCTGGCGCGCGGCAGTTTCCCCAAGCGCTCGGCGGTCATCCTGGGCATCGGCATCGTCGGCGCTTCGCTGTTCTTCGGCGACGCCGTCATCACGCCGGCGATTTCGGTGCTGTCGGCGGTCGAGGGCATGAATGTCGTCACGCCCACCTTCCAGCCTTATGTCGTGCCGCTAACGCTGGTCATCCTGGCGATCCTGTTTTCCGTGCAGCGCTTCGGCACAGGCGGCGTGGCGCTCATCTTTGGCCCGATCACCGCCGTATGGTTCCTGGCCATCGGCCTGTCCGGCCTCAAGCACATCATCGCCGATCCGGAGATCCTGTGGGCGGTCAGTCCGCACTATATCGTCGCTTTCCTGATCCATTCGCCCGACGTTGCCTTCGTAACCATCGGCGCCATCTTCCTCGCCGTCACCGGCGCCGAGGCGCTCTATGCCGATCTCGGCCATTTCGGCCGCAAGCCGATCGTGCTCGCCTGGCTGTCGATCGTGTTTCCCTGCCTGCTGCTCAACTATGCCGGGCAGGGTGCCTTCGTGCTGGCCAAGAATGGCGTCGTGGGCCATCCGTTCTTCGAGATGAACGAAGGCTGGACGCTGATCCCGATGGTGGTGCTGGCGACAGCGGCCACGGTCATCGCCAGCCAGGCGGTGATTTCAGGTGCCTTCTCGCTCACCAGGCAGGCGGTGCAGCTAAACATGCTGCCGCGGCTGGAAATCCTGCATACGTCGGAAAAACAGTCCGGCCAGATCTACATGCCCCGCGTCAACCTGTTGCTGGCGCTGGTGGTGATGATGCTGGTGGTCGGGTTCGGCGAGTCCAGCAAGCTGGCTTCGGCCTACGGCATCTCGGTGACCGGCAACATGTTGGTGACGACGGTGCTGCTCTACGTCGTGATGACCCGCATCTGGAAATGGCGGTTGTGGGTGGCCGTCGCGATGACCGCACTGTTTGCGTTCATCGACATCGGCTTCTTCGCTTCCAACATCGTCAAGGTGTTCGAGGGCGGCTGGGCCTCGCTGGCGGTGGCCTTCACCATTGTCACCGCCATGTGGACATGGGTGCGCGGCAGCCGTTACCTGTTCGACAAGACCCGCCGCAACGAGATCCCGCTCGATTTCCTCGCCGGCAATCTGTTGAAGAAGAAACCGCAGCTGGTGTCGGGCACCGCGGTGTTCCTGACCAGCGATCCGCTCAGCGCGCCGACAGCGCTTATGCACAGCCTGAAGCACTACAAGGTGCTGCATGAGCAGAACGTCATCCTTTCGGTGGTGACGGCGCCGCAGCCGGTGGTGCCCGACAGCGATCGGGTCAAGATGGAGACGGTCAACGAACTGTTCATGCGGGTAACGCTGACCTTCGGCTACATGGAACAGCCCAATATTCCGCGCGCGCTGGCGATCTGCCGCAAGCAGGGCTGGAAGTTCGACATCATGACGACGTCCTTCTTCCTGTCGCGCCGGTCGCTCAAGGCCTCGCCCAACTCCGGCATGCCGGTGTGGCAGGACCGGCTGTTCATCGGCCTGGCGCGCACGGCCGCCGACGCGACCGAATATTTCCAGATCCCGACCGGACGCGTGGTAGAAATCGGTACGCAGGTGGCGATCTGACGAAGCTGATCGCCTCGACCTAACCTGGTGGAGGGCGGGCATGAGCGGCGAATTGGTGCTTGTCACCGGCGGATCGGGTTTCCTCGGCGCCCACTGTATCCTTGAACTCCTGAAGGCCGGCTACCGCGTACGCACCACGGTGCGCTCCGCCAAGCGGGAAGCCGATGTGCTGGCCATGCTCAAGGCCGGCGGCATCGAGCCGGGCGACAGGCTGTCCTTTGCCATCGCCGACCTCACGAGCGACACGGGCTGGCCGCAAGCCGTCGCCGGTTGCGACTACGTGCTCCATGTCGCCTCGCCATTTCCGCCTGGCGTGCCCAAGCATGAGGATGATCTGATCATCCCGGCTCGCGAGGGGGCGCTGCGGGTGCTGCGGGCGGCGCGGGACGCTGGTGTCAAACGCGTCGTGCTGACCTCGTCCTTCGCGGCCATCGGCTATGGCAAGATGCCGCCAGACGGCCGGCCGTTCACCGAGGAGAGCTGGACCGATCCGACGGCCAAGGTCAGCGCCTATGTGAAGTCGAAGACGCTTGCCGAGCGCGCGGCCTGGGATTTCATCGCCGCCGAGGGCGGCAGGCTGGAGTTGGCGGTCGTCAATCCAGTCGGCATCTTCGGACCGGTTCTCGGCTCCGACCATTCGACCTCCACCGAATTTGTCCAGCGGATGATGAACGGCGCCATGCCGGGGCTGCCGCGTCTGTCCTTCGGCGTCGTCGACGCACGCGACGTGGCCGACCTGCATGTGCGTGCCATGACCAATCCAGCCGCCAAAGGCGAGCGCTTCCTCGCGGTATCAGGCGACTTCATGACAGTGCGGGAAATCGCGCAGACCGTGAAGGCGCGGCTCGGCGACGCGGCGTCGCGCGTCTCGACGAGGCAGCTTCCCGATTGGCTGGTGCGGATCGTCGGATTGTTCAACGCCGAAGCCGCGCAACTGGTGACGGAACTGGGCAAGGTCAAGAATGCCACCAACGCCAAGGCGGTGCGTGTGCTCGGCTGGGCGCCGCGCCCGCGCGAAGACGCGCTGGCTGCCACCGGTGAGAGCCTGGTCCGGCTCGGCCTGCTCAAGACATCGAAGTAGCGCGGCGGGAGGGTGACCTCCCACCGCTCTGGTTTCAACCAGCCAGCGCGGCTTTGTTGGCTTCCAGGAACTGCTTCAGCGATACCGACTTTCGACCGGAAAGCGTCTCGACCGAATCCGTCACCATGCCAAGGCCGCCGGCGCGCGTGGCGGCGTCGAAGGACACCAGAAGCTTGGCGATCGGCTCGGGAAGCCCAGCGGCCTTCATGCCCTCAGTCAGTGCTTCATCGGAGAGCTGGACGACCTGGATCGGCTTGCCGGTGGCTTCAGTGACAAGCGCGGCGACTTCGGCTGTCGTATAGGCCTTGGGGCCGGTCAGCGTGTAGGTCTTGCTCTCAACGGTTTGCGAGGCCAGCCCCGCGGCTATGGCCGCGGCGAGATCGTCGCGCGCTCCATAGGAAATGGCGCCGTCGCCCGCGGACGTATACCATTGGCCCGACGCCAGAATCTGCGGCACCGCCATGAAGAGGTTCTCGTCGTACCAGCCATTGCGGAAGATCGTGTAGGGGATGCCGCTCGCCTTGATCGCCTGCTCGGTATCGTAGTGGTCAGGCGCGAAGAGGACCGGCGAGCCCGGCTCGGTGTTGGGCAAGGAGGTGTAGAGCAGATGCTTGACACCTGCCTTTCTGGCAGCGGCGACCGCCGCCAGTTGCTGCTCGCGACGCTTTCCCTGGATCGCCAACTCGTTGGTCGAGATGATGAGCGCCCGGTCGGCGCCTTCGAAGGTCTTTGGCAGCGACGCCGTGTCATCGAAGTCGGCCTGGCGGATGGTGACCCCGCGCTCTGCAAGGTCCGCAAGGTTGGCGGGCGTGCGCGTGGTGGCGATGATCCGGCCCGCTGGTATCTTGAATGTGTCCAGCAGGTGGTTGATGACGCTGCGGCCGAGCTGGCCGGAAGCGCCGGTGACGAGAAGGGTTGCGGTCATGGGGGATCCTGACATTGCGCCGAAAGGCGGTTCGGTTGGTGGTCTCAAAAAGAGACCAGCACTAAAATAGGAATTGACCTGGTGCCGTAAAGAAGGCAGTTTTTGGGGAGGTAGGCACAGGCAGGGAACCAGCCGTGGACAGCAAGATCATCAATCTGAAATCCAAACTCGACATCTACAAAGCCATGACCGACGGCGGCAATCTCGCCGATTGCCCGGTCCGCGACGTCATCCAGGGGCTTAGCGGCAAGTGGAGTTCGCTGTTGATGGCGGCGCTGGCCGAGCAGCCTTATCGCTTCGGCGAGTTGCGGCGGCTGGTTCCCGACATCTCGCAGCGCATGCTGACCCAGACGCTCTACGATCTGCAGCGCGACGGCTATGTGCATCGCGAAGTGTTCCCGACCAAGCCGCCGAGCGTCGAATATAGCCTCACCGATCTCGGGCGCTCGATGTTCGACGCGTTGCAGCATTTGTTGCAGTGGGCGGAATTCAACCATGACGCGGTGCGCGCGGCACGGGCCGGCTTCGACGCAACACAGGCTTGAACAGCCGGGCAGAACCAGGCGCCGCGACTTGATTTCACACAGCGGCTGAAGGATTGTCCCGGCCAGTTCGGCTTGGGGGCATCGGCATTTCCTACGACATCGCAATTGCAGGCGCCGGTCCGGCGGGGCTGGCCATGGCGCTTTATCTCAAACGGGCCGGGCACAGGGTCACCATCTTCGAGCGCTTCGAGGAGCCGAAGCCGGTCGGCTCCGGACTGATCCTGCAGCCGACCGGGTTGACGGTTCTTGCCGATCTCGGCCTGCTCGACGACATATTGGCGCTAGGCGCCCGCATCGACCGGCTGCATGGCGCCGATGCGTCGACCGGCCGCACCGTGCTCGACGTCCGCTATGATGCCCAGCGCGGCCGCCGTTTTGGCCTGGCGGTGCACCGGGCGGCGTTGTTCGGCGTGCTCTTTCGCGCCGCCCGGCGCGAGGCGATCGCCATCGAGACCGGCGTCGAGATCGAGACCATGGAGGCTGGCGAACGGGCGATGCTCATCCGTGGCAACGGGCGAGGGGTAGGGCCATTCGATCTGGTCGTCGACGCCAGCGGTTCGCGCTCGAAACTGCGGCAGCATGCCGGCAATGCAGGCGCGCCACGGCCACTCACCTATGGCGCGTT
The DNA here is from genome assembly GCF_016756515.1 of Mesorhizobium sp. 113-3-9. Classification (NCBI taxonomy): domain Bacteria; kingdom Pseudomonadati; phylum Pseudomonadota; class Alphaproteobacteria; order Hyphomicrobiales; family Phyllobacteriaceae; genus Mesorhizobium; species Mesorhizobium sp. 113-3-9. The sequence goes on from NZ_AP023246.1 coordinate 3,845,909, forward strand.
CTGGGCATCGCTCGGCTGGCGCGGCGAAGGCTTTGACGAGCACGCGCTCTTGCAGCGCTACGACAAGGCCAGCGTGATGATCGGCGTGCTGCCGATCGGCCGGCCGGAGCCCGGTGCCGAAAAAATGGCGGCCTTCTTCTGGAGCCTGAAGCCTGATGATGCCGACGCGGTGCGCGCTGCCGGCCTCGACGCCTGGAAGGAGAGGCTGGTGCGGCTGTGGCCGCAGAGCGAAGCGTTCACCCGCCAGATCGACAGTTTCGACCAGTTGTCACTGGCCCGCTACGGCCATCACACGATGAAGCTGCCGGTCGGCCGAAGATTGGCCGTCATCGGCGATGCCGCGCATTCGACCAGCCCGCAGCTCGGACAAGGAGCCAACATGGCGCTGCTCGACGCCGCGGCGCTCAGCCATGCGCTGGCACGCACGCAGAGCGTCGAGGCAGCACTTGAAGCCTATGCCAGGGCGCGGCGCTGGCACGTGCGTGTCTTTCAGGCGCTGTCGCTGGCGTTCACGCCATTCTACCAATCCGATTCCGTGGCGCTGCCCTTCATCCGCGACAGGCTGGTGGCGACCATCGCAAAGATCCCGCCGGCACCGCAGCTTCTGGCCTCGATGGTCGCCGGCACGGTGATCGATCCGTTCAGGCGGGCAGGGCTGAGGGAAGCGCGATGGGATTTCGGGTCAAATCCAGGTCATGGTACGACTGCATCATAGAGTTTTCGGCAGGCCGATCCGCGTGAACACAGGGATGTCCATAGCCAGAGGACCGAGAGGCCTGATGCGCGTTGCGGCCTCGATGCTGGCGATGTTGATCGTCGAGCTGCCTATGCCGAAGGCATACGCCCAGACGACAAGCCAGTCCGGCCAACAGCAACCATCGGACAGCCAGGCCGCGCTGAGCGCCCGCATCGACGCCGCCTATGGGCTGATGATGGACGCGGGACGCTTCGACGAAGGCTATGCGCAATTGCGGGCAGCGCTGCTCTCCGCCGCCAGAAGCGACCTCTACGAATTCACCGTGGAGAGTTACTCGAACGCAGGCGCGACATTCCTCAACAACCAGATCCTCGACGACGCCGAGGAGATTTTTGCCGAGGGCCTGAAGACGAGGGCGATGCAGCAGGATGTCGCCAAGCGCGCCGACTTTTATCTCAACTACGCAATGCTGAAGCAGGCGGAGAAGGATTATCAGGGCTTCGTGTCGATGTGCGCGACAGCCACCAATTTATACGCCCACTATCACGGCAAGGAGTCGCAAGAACTCCTGTATGCCAACGATGTGTTGGCGACTGGGGTCGCGGCGTTCGGTCAAATCGCTTCAGCCATAAATATCGAGCAGCGCAATCTGAAGTTGGCCGAGCAGGTAACCGGCACCGATGACCGTTTCATCTGGAAGCTGCGGAACAATCTGGCCGACATGCTGCGCCAGATGGGAGCTCCGACACGCGCCTTGCAATATGATCTGGCCGTGCTGGAGAAGCGGATCGGCTACTACGGCCCGGACCACTTCAACGTCTTGGTCAGCGCCAACAACACCGCGCAGGACTATCTAGACCTTGGCAAATACGATGAGGCCTTGCGCCACTTCCAGCAGGACCGGGACATTGCCGTCGCTCTCAAGCAGGAAGGCAATCTAGTCGAACAGGCCGATGCCTGGATGCTCTATACCAGGGTGCTCTCTGGTGCGCAGCCGCTCGATCAGCCAACGCTGGCACAGCTGCGGCAACTGACCACCGACCCGAATTATCCCGAGATACTGGCAATCAAGATCGCCAACCTGCTGGCCGCGCATTTTGCCGCCGTGGGCGACACCGAAGGCAGTATGGCCCAACTCGAACGGGCCTATAGTGTCGCCGGATCGACTTACGGAGTGGTGCATCCACTGACATTTGCCGCGCGCCAGGCGATGGCCAATCTCAAGGCAAGGAGGAATCCTGCCGGGGCGTCCGCCGATTTCGCTGCTCTCGACGATGACATGCTGCGTTGGAACTGGTTCCAGGTGAGCACATCAGGCAATCCCGTCGTTGCGGAGGCCAGCCGCGCCCTGGCCGACGACATGCTCTACGACTATGCGCGCCTTGCAAAGGACAATGCGTCGGTGGTGCCGGCGTTTGCTGAAGCCGTGCGCCGCTGGCCGACGCTTGAAAATGAAAAACGCGACCTGTTGCGCAGGCTATCCCGCTTGATCGATTCGAACGATCTGGAGACACGGCACTTGATCGACGCCGGGATCCAGCTGTCCCTGGCCTATCAGGAGGCGGCTTCCAGCGGTGACAGTTCCGATGATCCGGGAGCGGTGCAGCCCGACCAGGTTGAGGCGGCGTACCAAAAGGCCATCGCCAAGGTCATGGCCAAGTACAGTTTCAGCCAGGGCTTGGTGGACAAACCCCTCCCGTCGGCCGGCACCTTGCTGAAGCCCAATCAGGCGCTGATTGACTACTTCATCACCCGCAAGTGGCGGGCGGATCGGGAGAGCGCCGAACCGCTGGAAGACGAGCGCCTCTATGCGATCGTCACACGCAAGGACCAGCAGCCACGCCTCTACGATCTCGGCGATCCGCGCCGGCTCATCCCGGCCGCTCGCGAAACACGCATGGCAAACCTGAGGTCGACGCGTTCCGCGCAGGAGCGCGGTGCCGTGACGTTGGTCGACCTGAACGCCACATTCACCGGGCTTTATGCCGGTCTGATCGCACCGCTGGAGCCGTCGCTCGATGGCGCCGACACGCTCTTCGTGGTGCCGGACGGCAAACTGTTTTCGGTGCCGTTCCCCCTGCTGCAGGACGGCAAGGGCGCGACGCTTGATGATCGCTTCGCCGTGCGCATGCTGACGCGGCCGGAATCGCTGCTGAACGCCAGCGTCGACCAGAGTCTTCCCAAGACCGGCAGAGCCCTGTTGGCCGGCGGGTTGGACTATGCCCGAGGTCCGGAAAAGGGGGCGGAGCCGTTGCCGGGCACAGCCAAGGAGGTCGACGAGATCGCCTCGATCCTGCGCGCCGATGACTATTCGGTCCAAATGCTGACCGGAACGGCCGCCAGCGAGCGGACGCTGCGCGAGGATATGGAGCGGGCGACGGTCGCGCATCTGGCCACCCACGGCGCTTACCGCGACGAAAAAGAGGGCGGCGTGGGCGGCGTGAACGCCCTTTGGCAGAGCCAGGTCGTGCTGTCGCAAGCCGGAGACCGGCAGTCGATGAAACGTGACGATGACGACGGCCGGCTCTACGGCATGGAACTGACGAGCTGGGATCTGTCGGGGCTCGACCTGCTTGTCCTGTCCGCCTGTGAGACGGCGCGTGGCCAGGAGACATTCGTCGGTGGCTTGCGCGGCCTGCCGACGGCAATCAACATTGCCGGCGCCAAACGTTCGCTGCTGACGCTGTGGCCGGTGGACGACGCCGGTACCGCCGCCTTCATGGTCGGGTTCTACCATTATCTCGCCGCCGGGCAGACCTATCCGCAAGCGCTGCGCCAAACCCGCCGCGATGCCCGCGGCGGCAAGATATCGGGTGCCCAGGATCCGCGGGTCTGGGCCGCCTTTGTCATGTTCGAGAACTGAGGCCGCTTAAAGCGAGTGATGCGCGCGGGCGTTCACGCGGACCGCGCCAACGCAAATGGTCCGGCTGCATCGCTTCGGCGGATGAGGCTCGATAGAAAAGATCCCTTGGCTTGCAGGAAGGCATGCAGGCGTTGCGGATAGTCCGGCGCCACGGCGTTCCTGATCGACGGTCGATCGTTCAAGGCTTTCCGCCAGGCCTGAACGCGCGGCTTGCCGTCCAGGATGCCGAAATCGCCGATCCGGTCGAAAGCGTCGAGATATCGGAAAACCGGCCCGTACACCGCATCGACGAGCGAGAAGCTGTCGCCGACGAACCATGGGCCGCTCCGGTCGGCGTTGTCAGCCAGTTCGGCTTCGAGGCGCTCAAACATGGCGGACAGCGCGCCGGATTCGGCAAGGAAGCCCGCTTCGGCCGGGGCTGAATAGAAGCGGCCGATGGCGTTGAGGATGGCCGAGCCGTATTCGATCCAGGCACGGTGCCGGGCACGAGCGTAGGGGTCGGCCGGGTGGAGAGCGCCGGCCTGCGTTTCCTCCAGGAATTCGAGGATGACCGCGGATTCGAAGACCACTGTCTCCCCGCCCTCTTGCTGAACGCGCAGCAGCGGCACCTTGCCGAGCGGCGAGATCGCCTTGAACCACACAGGCTTGTCGGCGAGGTCGATGTCGACACGTTCGAACGGCACGCCTTTTTCGGTCAGCGAGATCGCGGCGCGTTGGACATAGGGGCACAGAGGATGGCTGACGAGGATGAGCTTGTCGGGCATGATTTGGCTTCCGATAATCAATGCAATTACATCTATGTAGATGCATGTGCATTTATCGTCAAGCTTGATGCACCTGCATCTATCACCTAGGATGGCTTATGACCGAAAAAGCCACGCCTTCTCCGGAAGCCATCAAGGCCTGGGCTCGCCTGATGCGCGTTTCGCGCCAACTGGTGGAACGTGCCGAAGACGCCCTGAAAGAGGGCGGCCTGCCGCTGCTTGCCTGGTACGACGTGCTGCATGAGCTCGCCGAGGCGGGCGAGGGGGGCTTGCGGCCGTTTCAATTGATCGAGCGCACCCTGTTTGCGCAGTACAACATCTCGCGGCTGCTGGCCCGGCTTGAGGCCGACGGATTGGTCGAGAAGCTGCCGGTGGCCGATGACGGCCGCGGCCAGACCATCCGCATCACGGCCAAGGGGCGCGAGACGCGCCGCCGGATGTGGGCCATTTACGGGCGGTCGATCGCCGAACTGGTTGGCGCCAGGCTCTCACCGGACGAGCTGAACATGGTGTCGGCGCTGCTTGGCCGGCTGCGCCATCCGCCTGCCGGCGATTGAGCATAGGCGCTGCGTGCGTCGCGCGGATAGTTGCGGATATTTTTCGTCATGTCCCCTTGCGCCGAGCATCGGATTGCGCAATATGCCGAACCGTAACGTACGGTACGGCTTCTGGTGATCCCAAGGGCTCTACCTTTGAACGGGAACAAAGCGTGTTGCTGGCAAACGCCGACATCGACAACAGCCAGGCGCTAACGGAGCGCCAGAAGGCCGTTCTGGATGCGGCATTGCGGCTGTTGGTCGAGGAGGGCGATCATCTGACCATGACCGCGGTGGCGCGGCGGGCCAGTTGTTCCAAGGAAACGCTCTACAAGTGGTTTGGCGACCGTGACGGGCTGCTTACGGCGACCGTGCAGTGGCAGGCATCCAAGGTGCGCGTGGCTTCCGTCGATGGCAAGGGGCTCGACCTCGCCTCGCTGACGGCAAGCCTCGAGCGCTTCGCCTCCGACTGGCTCAAGGTGATCTCCAGCGACACCTCGATCGCGCTCAACCGGGTGGCGGTCGGCCATGCCGGATCGGGTAAGGACAATCTCGGCGCTGTTGTGCTGGAGAACGGCCGTTTCGCGCTGGCGAGGCGGCTGAAGCCGGTGCTCGAGGCGGGGCGCCAAGCGGGGCTTTTGGAATTCACGGATGCCGAGACGGCGTTCCGTACCTTTTTCGGGCTGGTCGCCCGCGACGTGCAGATCCGTCTGCTGCTCGGCGACCGGTTGGAATTGACTGAGGCGGCGATCGGCGGCGATGCCGCGCGGGCGACGCAGCAGTTTCTCGCTCTTCATGGAGCAAAAACCGGGCCACAAAGCCTCTGATTTAAAAACGGGAAGGAAGACAAAATGCGTGTTTATTACGATCGTGATGCCGATCTCAACCTGATCAAGGGCAAGAAGGTCGCCATCATCGGCTATGGCAGCCAGGGCCGGGCACATGCGCTCAACCTCAAGGATTCCGGCGCCAAGGAGATCGCCATCGGCCTCAAGGCCGGTTCGGCGACCGCCAAGAAGGTCGAGGCCGACGGGCTCAAGGTGATGAGCGTGGCCGACGCCGCCAAATGGGCCGACCTGATGATGATGGCAACGCCCGATGAATTGCAGGCCGACATCTACAAGAACGAGATCGCGCCGAACATCCGCGACGGTGCGGCGATCGCTTTCGCGCACGGCCTCAACGTGCATTTCGGCCTGATCGAGCCGAAGTCGACCGTCGACGTCGTCATGATCGCGCCGAAGGGCCCGGGCCACACGGTGCGCGGCGAATACCAGAAGGGCGGCGGCGTGCCGTGCCTGGTCGCCGTCAACCAGGACGCTTCGGGCAATGCGCTCGACCTGGCGCTCTCCTACGCCTGCGGCGTCGGCGGCGGCCGTTCGGGCATCATCGAGACCAATTTCCGCGAGGAATGCGAGACCGATCTGTTCGGCGAGCAGGTCGTGCTGTGCGGTGGCCTGGTCGAACTGATCCGCGCCGGCTTCGAGACGCTGGTGGAAGCCGGCTACGCGCCGGAAATGGCCTATTTCGAGTGTCTGCACGAGGTCAAGCTGATCGTCGACCTGATCTATGAAGGCGGCATCGCCAACATGAACTACTCGATCTCGAACACCGCCGAGTGGGGCGAGTATGTCTCGGGCCCGCGCATCATCACCGCCGAGACCAAGGCCGAGATGAAGCGCGTGCTGAAGGACATCCAGACCGGCAAGTTCACGTCGGAATGGATGCAGGAATACCGTGCCGGCCTGTCGCGCTTCAAGGGCATCCGCCGCATGAATGACAGCCACCAGATCGAGGAAGTCGGCGCCAAGCTGCGCGCGATGATGCCGTGGATTTCCAAGAACAAGCTGGTCGACAAGGCCAAGAACTAAGCGAAGTCCAGACAACCTATATCCAAAGGAAAGGGCGGCACCAGCCGCCCTTTCTCATTCGGCATGTTGTTTTCGGTCGGTCAGCTACAGGGCGACCAGCACTACTTGGTGCCGCCTCGGCTTGCGCCTACGCGGGCACGAGCCCGTGGCGCAGCATCACCTCCGTCGCCTTGGCCAGGTCGGGCCTGCCGGGGACATTGATCACCTCGGCAATCTCGTCGAAGTAGCGGCGCCCGATGGCCCCCGGCGTCAGCACGGCCAAAGTCCGCGACACGCCGTCATGCAGGTTCTCGTGGTGGTGGACACTTCCGCGCGGGATGAAGACGGCATCGCCGGCGCCGAGTTCCTGCTTTTGGCCATCGACGGTGATCGTCAAAATGCCCTCCAGCCCATACAACGTTTCGTCCGCCTCCTGATGGTAATAGGGCGCCGGTACGCGGGCGCGCGACGGGACAACGAATTCGAACACGGTTGCCCCCTTGTCGCTGACCAGGAAGCGCAATTCCAGTTCACCGATCCTCAAGACGCTCTGTGTACTCGCTTCCATCGGCATGCTCCTTGTTGTAAAGTGGCTTTACGAAATTTGTAAAAGGACTTTACAACGGTGTCAACAGTCAGTCAGACGACAGAACCGGCGGAGCCCGGCGGAGAGCTGGGCCCGCCGTTCTTCGGGGCTCTCCTGCGCATCACCTGGCAGCACGTTCGCAACCAGATGCACCGGGCGATTCATGACGCCGGCTTCACCGATTTTCAGGACGCTCACTTTGCCGTCTTCTCCTATCCCCTTCCGGATGGCGTAAGGCCGTCGGAACTGGCTCGCCAGAAGCGAATGTCGCGGCAGGCGGTCAACTACCTCCTCATCCAACTCGAGGAGCTCGGCTATATCGAGCGGCGCTCTCCCGAGGGCAGCGACCGGCGCCTCATCTATCTGAGCGCGCGCGGGTGGCAGCTTGTAGAGACGATTTTCGCCTGCCTGCGGCGGTTGCATGCGGAATGGGCGGAGGAGATCGGTGAGAAGCGCTTCAACGACTTCCTTGGCGTGTTGAAGCAGCTGTCCGCGACAGCGCAGGAGGATTACTCCAAGGATTCAGGCCAGTAGCACTGTGCTCGCGGTTCCGTTGCGCCGTCGTCCCAGCGAGGCCCGCAGACAAACGGCGCCGCGATGCGCGGCGCCGTTGCATGGCTATTCGTTAGTCACCGCAACTCAGCTGTAAGGCGACCAGCATTGCTGGCGCGGGCCGTTGTAGGGCTGGAACGTGTTGTCCCAGGAGCGATACGACCGGTAGCGGTTGTAGCACCATTGGACATGGGCGTTGGAAAGCCGTCCGGCGCGATAATGGCGGCGCGGCGGCGGCGCATAGTAATCGTAGTTGTTGTAGTTGTTGTACATGCTGCCAAGGCCGAGCCCCAGGCCCAGGCCAAGGACCGCGGCGGCGCCGTCATCATAGTAGCCGCCGTGGTAGTGGCGGCGGCCATGGCGCCAGCGCCAGTCGTCGCCGCGGTTCCAGTTGCCGCCACCGTTCCAGTGCCGGTTTCCATTCCAATTCCGGTTTCCGTTCCAATGGCCCGACCGGCGCCAGCGCCAGTCATTGTTGAAGCCACGGTTGTTGTTATTGCCGCCCGCCCAGCTGTCGCGAACAGGCGTGACCGCCGGTGCTGCGGTGCTGGTGGGAAGCGACAGGTTCGGCTGCAGGATCGGTCCGGCGGCCGACGGCGCCGTGATGCCGGAGACAATGCCGAGCGCTATCAGCCCGGACTTGATAGTGGAAGAAAAGAGCGAGTTCATTGTACTCTCCAAGAGATACAGGCCCCACGCCTACCCTGGAATGGGCCCAATGTGGACGTTTGCGTCTGAACGGCGGATGAACGGAAAGGTTCCGTCAACCATGGCGCGAATGCCGTCAGGACCAACCGATCCCTGCTTGTGGTCCTGCGATCTTGTTTTCTGGCGCTCTTGCAGGCAAAGGTCAGGGCATGTCGCTGCGCCTTGCCACCTTCAATGTCGAGAACCTGATGAACAGGTTCGATTTTTCCGGCTATCGCAACCAGCTCAACGAGGATCGGACGCTGGCGCTGTTCGATATCCAGAGCGAGGCCGAGTACAAGATGCTGGAACAGGCCCGCGCCATCGCGCAGTCCGACGACACGCGCCAGCTCTCGGCGTTGGCGATCGCCGCCACCCGGGCCGACATCATCTGCATGCAGGAGGTCGACAACATCGAGGCGCTGAAGGCCTTCGAATACGGCTATCTCTTCAAGATGGTGGGGCAGGGCTACCGGCAGAAATACACCACATCGGGCAATGATTCGCGCGGCATCGACGTCGCCGTGATGATGCGCAACGAGACCGCGCAGGGACAGCCGATCGAATTCGTGCGCATGACCAGCCATGCCTATGTCACCTACGAGCAGTTCGGGCTGCATACGCCGGAACTGGCGGCCCTCGGCAGCCAGGCCAATGAACGCATCTTCCGGCGCGACTGCCTGGAAGTCGACATCACCGTGGGCGGCCTGCCGCTGACGCTTTATCTCGTGCATTTCAAGTCCATGGGTCCGCCACGCAACGGGCTGGACGGACGCGAGGCGACGATGCCGGTGCGCGTCGCGGAGGCGCAAGCCGTGCGCCGGATCATCGAGGAGCGCTTCGGTGGGAACCATGCCGCCGACAAGCGCTGGGCGATCTGCGGCGACATGAACGATTACCGGCAGCGCGTGAAGATCGCCGGCGATGATGTCGACGGCTACCGTTTCGAGGTGGTCGACGAGAACCAGTCCTGCATCAACGTGCTGACGGCAGGCGGCTTCTGCGAAAACGTCGTCGAGCGGCGGCCGGAAATGAACCGCTGGACCTTCTATCACACACGCGGGCCTGAAGAGCGGCATCTCTGCCAGCTCGACTACATCCTGCTCTCCAGGGGACTGGCGGCGAAGAATGCCACCGCCGTCCCCGACATCATCCGCAACGGCCAGCCTTGGCGCACGATCTTTCCGGCGGGCCAGGAGGTCGAGCGCTTCCCGCGCGCCGGCTGGGACCGGCCGAAAGCGTCCGACCATTGCCCGGTGGCGATCACGCTGGACATGGCTTGATACAGGGACTGGGGTATTGATTGGCATGAGTTTCGACCTGCCGCGCAATGTCATCCTGGCGGTCGACGCCGTCGACGTCCGGCTCGACCCCGGCCCGCATCCTTTCGCCAGGGATAATGCGGCGGCGATCGTCGAGAACTGGCAGCGCGAGATAGCAGCCAATCCCGCGCTGTTCGACGGCACGGTGGTGCTGCTGTCGCAACTTGCCTGGCGCGACAACCGCCTCGTCGGCCGCTGCCATGCGGTCAACTACTCCACCTTCATGCTCTGGCGGAAGCGGCCCGAGAACTCCGGCGCCGAGCACGCCTATGCCCATGCCGTGCTGGTGGCGGGCGACAATGCGCTGGTGGCGATCCGCATGGGACCGCAGACGGTCAATGCCGGCCGCGTCTATTTCGCCGCCGGCTCGTTCGAGCCTGTCGATTTCCGCGACGGGATGGTCGATGTCGATTTCAACATGATCCGCGAGGTGCGCGAAGAGACCGGCATCGACCTGTCGAACGCCAGGCGCGGCGTGCGCTGGCACGCCCTGTCGACGGCAAGCGGCACGGTGATCTTCCGCCGCTATCATGTCGATGAGCCGGCCGATGAGGTCGCGCGCCGAATCTCGGCCTTCGTTGCCACCGAAACCGATCCGGAAATCGAGGGGCCGGTCATCATCCGTCACGCCGCCGACCTGCCGGAGGGGCTGTCGCCGCACATGAAGCCGCTGATCGAGTGGCATTTCGCCAACAGCTAGATTGTCGTTTCCGCCCGCCAGCTTCTAAACTCCCCTCGGTTTTGACGAATCGGCGGGGGCCGCATGCTGTCAGTCTTTGAAATCGCCGCGCTGCTGTTGACGTTGTCGGCCCTGTTCGGCTGGCTGAACCTGCGTTTCCTCAAACTGCCGCATACGATCGGGCTTTTGATCATGGCGCTGGCGGCGTCACTGCTCCTGCTTGCCCTGGAGAAGATCGCGCCGGGCCTCGGCATCACGGCGACGCTGCAGAATGTGATGCAAGAGATCGATTTTACCTCGGCGATCATGAACGGCATGCTGTCGCTGCTGCTGTTTGCCGGCGCCCTGCATGTCGATTTCGATTTGCTCAAAGGGCAGAAATGGGCGATCACCCTGATGGCCAGCATCGGCGTCGTCATCTCGACGGCGGTGGTCGGGGTAGCCTTGTGGTTCGTGGCTGGCGGGCTTGGCTTCAACGTTCCCCTGCCATGGGCCCTGGTGTTCGGCGCGCTGATTTCGCCGACCGATCCGGTCGCCGTGCTCGGCCTGCTCAAATCCATCAACGTGCCGGAATCGATCAAGGCCAAGATCGCCGGCGAGTCCTTGTTCAACGACGGCGTCGCGGTGGTGGCGTTCGGCGTGCTGCTGGCGGTGGCCGTCGCGACCACGGGCCAGCACCGGCCCGACCTTTGGGACATTGGCGAACTGCTGCTGCGTGATGGGCTGGGCGGTGCGCTGTTCGGGCTCCTGACCGGATGGATCGCCTATCGCGCGATGCTGGCCGTCGACGATCACATCGTCGAGATCCTGATCTCGCTCGCCGTCTGCATCGGCACCTACACGCTCTGCAACCGGCTGCACATTTCGGGGCCGATCGCCGTGGTCGTCGCGGGCCTTTTGATCGGCAACCATGGCGCCGAGCATGCGATGAGCGAGACGGTGGAGGATTATCTCTTCGCTTTCTGGGAGGTGGTCGACGAGATGCTGAATTCCGTCCTGTTCCTGTTGCTCGGACTGGAAGTGCTGGTGCTGTCGTTCGATCCCTCGCATGGCTGGATCGTGCTGATCGCGATCCCGATCGTGCTGGCCGGGCGCTTTGTCTCCGTCTGGATTCCGATCTCGCTGCTGGCGGTACGCCAGACCTTCTCGGCAGGATCCATTCCCGTGTTGACCTGGGGCGGCCTGCGCGGCGGCGTTTCAGTGGCGCTGGCGCTGTCCTTGCCGGACAGCGCGGCCAAACCCGTGCTGCTGACAGCGACCTACGCAGTGGTGATCTTCTCGATCATCGTCCAGGGACTGACGATGAAGTGGGTGATCGGCAGGACGACGGACCCGGCCAGCGTGTAGCTTGCCCGGTTTTTCACAGGCCTTGTCAGCGCGGCGTGTTGTCCTGCGCCGCGCAGGCAAGCGTCCGGGGTGGGAATAGCCGTCAAGCTGCTGCTTATTCGTGCCGCAACGCGTCGATCGGATCGAGCCTGGCGCCGCGCAGGGCCGGGAAGAAGCCGAACACCATGCCGATCAGCGCCGAAAAGCCGACGGCGAGCAGGATGACCGCCGGGCTTGGCGCGAATGGGATGGTCAGCGTCACGGAGGCAAGGCCGGCCAGTGCCAGGCCGATCAGGATGCCGATAATGCCACCGAGCAGCGACAGCACCGTGGCCTCGACCAGGAACTGGATGAGGATGTGCTTTTCATGCGCGCCGATGGCGAGCCTGATGCCGATCTCGCGCGTGCGTTCGGTGACCGAGACCAGCATGATGTTCATGATGCCGATGCCGCCGACCAGAAGGCTGACGCCGGCGACCGCGCCAAGCATGCCGGTCATGGTGGTGGTCGCGCTGGCCATGGCGTCGGCGATCTGCGTCATGTCGCGGATGGCGAAATCGCTCTCGCGGTCAGGCGTGACGCGGCGCGCATCGCGCAAGATGTCCTCGACACGTGGCTGCAACTCGCTGGTCGGTGTGCGGTCGTCGGCGGCGATGTAGATGTTGTCGATGTCGCGATTGCCGGCGATGCGGCGCTGATAGGCGTGCAGCGGCATCAGCACGACATTGTCCTGGTCCTGGCCGAAGCCGGTATAGCCCTTGGGTTCGAGCAGGCCGATGATCTTGCAGGAGGTGCGGTTGACGCGGATGATCTCGCCCTCGGGGTCGCCGGCGCCGAAGAACTGCTGGCGCACCGTCTCGCCGATCAGGCACACGCCGGTGCCCGAGCGGGTTTCGGAATCGCTGAACGGGCGGCCGGACACCAGCTTCCAGTCGCGTGCGTCGAGATAGGCGCTGTCGGTGCCGGTCACGCCCGAGGTCAGGCTCTCGGTGCCGAAGATGACGCGCACCTGCTTCTGCGAGGCCGGCGAGATGGCGCGCGCGCCGGTGAGATGCGCGACCAGTGCGGCAAGGTCCTTCTCGGCCAGTGGCCGCACCACCTGGTCGAGCCCGCCCGGGCCGCCGGGACCGGCCGGGCGACCGGCACGGACGACCAGCAGGTTGCTGCCGAGCTTGGAGATGTCGGCCTTGACCTTCTGCGTGGTGCCGGAACCGATGGTCAGCATGGCAATGACTGCGGCGACACCGATGACGATGCCGAGCAGCGTCAGGAACGAGCGCAGCACGTTACGGCGGATCGAGCGCAGCGAGAGGCGGACGGTTTCCCAGATCATGGTCAGGCCACCTCGACATTCATGGTGTCTGATGCGACGTGGCCATCGAGGAAGCGGATGGTGCGTTCGGCATATTCGGCGACATCGGCCTCATGCGTGACCATGGTGACGGTCAGGCCGAGCTCCTTGTTGAGCTTCGTCAGCAGTTCCATGATCTCGTGCGTGCGTGCGGTGTCGAGGTTGCCGGTCGGTTCGTCGGCGACGAGCAGCGTCGGCCGGGTGACGATGGCGCGCGCGATGGCCACGCGCTGCTGCTGGCCGCCGGAAAGTTCCGCCGGCGTGTGATGCTCGCGGCCGACCAGGCCGACCTGGGCGAGTGCCTGCATGGCGAGGTCGCGCCGCTCGCGGGCGGCCACGCCCCGATAGATCAGCGGCAGTTCGACATTTTCGGCGGCCGTGGTGCGCGCGAGCAGATTGTAGCCCTGGAAGACGAAGCCGACATAGAGGTTGCGCAGCATGGCGCGGCGGTTGCGGTCGAGCCGGCCGGCGTCGACGCCCATGAAGGAGTAGGTTCCGGCCGTCGGCGTGTCGAGGCAGCCGATGATGTTCATCGCGGTCGATTTGCCGGAGCCGGACGGCCCCATGATGGCGACGAATTCGCCGCGCCTGATGGCAAGGTCGACGCCGGCGAGCGCATGGACCTTGGCTTCGCCCTGGCCATAGCTCTTCCAGACCTTGTCGAAGGTGATGAGCGTCACGCCCGCGGCCACGGCCGTCAGCTCCGCGGCTGCGAGGCGGTGATGACCTGCGCGCCTTCGTCGAGGCCGGATGTGATCTCGGTCAGTTCGCCATCGGTCGAGCCGATCTTGACGTTGACCGGATGCGGCCGGCCGTTCTCCAGCACATAGAGCGTGCGCGAGCCATCGGTCGGGGTCGTCGCCTGCCGCTGGCGGTTGCCGCCCGGACGACCCATGCGGCCGGTGAACAGGTCGCTGAGGCTCCATCCACGCGCGGCCTGCTGCGCCGGGCGGTAGCGGAAGGCGGAGGAGGGCACGGTCAGCACGCCCTTCGCCTCCCTCGTGACGACCGAAACGGTAGCGGTCATGCCGGGCCGCAACAACAGCTCGTTGTTGTCGACCTCGAGCCGCGCATTGTAGGTGACGACGCCGTCTGTCGTGACCGAGGCATAGGAGATGTCGCGGATCTCGGCATCGAACGGCCGGTCGGGGAAGGCATCGACGGTGAAACGGGCATGCTGGCCTGTCTTGACGGCGCCGATGTCGGCCTCGTCGACCGCCGCCACCAGCTCCATGTTCCGCAAATCCGCGGCGATGACGAACAGCACCGGCGCCTGCAGCGAGGAGGCGACCGTCTGGCCGGGGTCGACCGAGCGCGTCAGCACGATGCCGTCGATCGGGGCATAGATGGTGCTGTTGGCAAGGTCCGTCTGCTGCGATTTGAGATCGGCATTGGCGATGGCGAGATTGGCCTGAGCGCTATCAAGCGCCGCCTTGGAGCGGTCGCGCGTCGCGGTTGCCGCCTCGAGCGACTGGTCGGTCGCCATGCCACGCTTGGTCAAGGCGGCCGCGCGCACCAGCGCGCTTTCGTTTTCGGCCAGCGTCACCGTGGCGTCCTCGACATTGGCTGCCGCCCCTTTCGCGGAAGCCTCGGCCCGTTCGATCTGGACCTGCAGCTTGGCGGTGTCGAGCGCCGCCAGCACGTCGCCTTTCTTCACCTGCTGGTTCTCGTTGACCGAGACCGAGCGTATGATGCCGGAAAGCTGGCTGGAAATGTCGACCTGGGTGAGCGGCTGCAGCGTGCCCGTCGCCGAAACCTGGACGGTCAGGTCGGCCTTGGCGGCCGGCACGGTGGTGTAATCGATCCTGGCGGGCGTGGCCGCATACCATTGATAGAGGCCAATGCCGGCGGCAAGCACGATCAGGGTCAGCAGCGCATAGAGCCAGCCACGCCGGCGCGTCTTGCGCAGACCTTGTCGGTCGAGCCCAAGCGCCGTCTCGATGGCGGAATCCGATTCCGTCTTTGGCAGATTGACAATCTGGTCCACGTCGGACCCCTATGATGCGTATGTCCCTATCTGTGCACAGATCAGGCTTACCGGTTCAAATATCAAATTAAATTTCGCCCATGTTGGGATTGAGGCAGGAATGCAAACCCGGAATTACTTGCTTTACGATGTGTTTACGACCGAGCGACTGGCCGGAAACCCGCTGGCCGTGGTGTTGGATTGCAAAGGTCTGGACACGGCGGCGATGCAGGCCATCGCGCGCGAATTCAACCTGTCCGAATCGGTCTTTGTGCTGCCGCCCGACAATCCCAAGCACAAAAACCGGATCCGCATCTTCACGCCCGACTATGAAATGCCGTTCGCCGGCCATCCGACGGTCGGATCGGCAATCGCGCTGGCCGAACTGGTGGGTGAGGGCGGGGCCGGCATCTTCGTGCTGGAAGAGAACATCGGCCCGGTGCGCTGCGCCGTCAGCACGCACGATGGCAACACCTTCGCCGAGTTCGATCTGGCGAAACTGCCGGAACCGCTGAAGCTCGAGGCCGACCCGGAAGCGATCGGGGCAGCCCTTGGCCTGGCGCCGCACGAGATCGGCTTCGAGAATCACCGCGTCTCGTTCTGGTCGGCCGGCGTGCCCTATGTGACCATTCCTGTCGCCAATCTCGAGGCGGCGGGCCGCATCCGGCTGGACAACCAGGCCTGGTCGGAACTGGCACCGCGCAAGAGCGAATGGGCCTTCGCCAGTCCCTATGTCTATTGCCGCGAGACGGTGAACCACGAAAGCGCCTTTCATGTCCGCATGATCGTGCCCGGCACGCCTTCCTATGAGGATCCGGCGACGGGTTCGGCGGCGGCCGCCTTCGCCGGCGCCATCATGCATTTCGACGGCCCGACGGATGGCATTTCACAGCTGTGGATCGAGCAGGGGCTGGAGATGGGCCGGCCGTCGCGCATCCGCCTGGAGCTCAATGTCGAAGGCGGAAAACTGGCGTCCGCCCGCATTGGCGGCAACGCGGTCAAGGTCGCGGAAGGCAAGCTTTTCGTGTGACCATCTGCGTCACTTCAGCGATTTGTCGGGAAATGATTCCGGCAGGGCTAGACATGACCGATGGTGGCGGCTATATGCCCGCCAACGCCGGTTTTTGCCGGCCGAGTGGGTGCGTAGCTCAGTTGGTAGAGCAGCTGACTCTTAATCAGCGGGTCCACAGTTCAATCCTGTGCGCACCCACCAAATTCCTAGAAGACTTGGTGGAAAGACCCTGAAAAGCGAGACGCGTGTGGCGCGTCTCGGGCCAAGTGTTGCGGCTTTTCAACCAGCAACGCTATTTCGTGCTCATGATGATCTAATTGCGTGCAAAAATGCGGCTTAGAAATCGGCCGAACCGAAAAGCAATGTTCTTTTCTACGCTTTCAGCTTCGCTGGCGTCAGTTCCGCCTTTCCCGCCCGAGAAATCGCTGATGAGCCACCAGAAGAAAACCAGGAAAACAACGAAAATCGCGGTGTCGATCGGGCCGTGGCTGGAGTATCCATCGCGCCGAAGCACAATGGCAAGCACAACGGCAATAACCACCGCAGCGGCGGCGGGATGGAGTTTTTTCATCCGCCAGATCTATTCGAGAATCGCCGTAGCAGGAAGATGCCACTCCTGCCTGTGACGGGAGCGGCTTCACGGACCCAACCGCAGAAGTCCGAAGCTACTTCTCCGACACACCAGCCTCGGCGAAGCTTGCCATTCTCGCATGACACTCCAGTGCCGAGCGCACGATGTTGACGGCGAGGCAGGCGCCCGAACCCTCACCGAGCCGCATGCCGAGATCGAGCAGCGGCGGCAGGCCGAGCGCTTCGAGCAGGCCGCGATGGCCCGATTCGGCCGAGACGTGGGCCGCGATTGTGTGGGCCAGCCCTGTCGGGTGCAGCCTTGCCAGCGGGGCGGCGGCGGCGGTGCAGACGAAGCCGTCGAGCAGCACGGGAATGCCGAGATGACGGGCGGCGAGCGTGGCGCCGAAGATGGCGGCGAGTTCTCGGCCACCGAGTGTCGCGGCAACGCCCAGCGGATCGGCAAGGGCGGCTGCGTGGCGCTTGAGGCCGGCTTCGATGGCGACAACCTTGCGCTTCAGGCCGGCATCGTCGACGCCGGTGCCGCGCCCGGTCCATTTTTCCGCGCCCCCGCCGAAGAGGGCCGCCGAGATGGCGGCAGCCGGCGTGGTGTTGCCGATGCCCATCTCGCCGAAGCAGATCAGGTCGAGATCCTTCGTCACCGCGTCGTAGCCGGCCGAGACGGCGGCGAGGAAGGCGTTCTCGTCCATTGCCGGCACTTGCGTGAAGTCGCCGGTAGGATGGTCGAGGTCGAGCGGGATGACATCGAGTTCGGCGCCGGCGATGCGGGCGAGCTGGTTGATGGCGGCACCGCCGCCGGCGAAGTTCGCCACCATCTGCACTGTCACTTCGGAAGGGAAGGCCGACACGCCCTGCGCGGTGACGCCGTGATTGCCGGCGAAGACGAACACTTTCACGCGGTCGAGTTTTGGCATGTCGCGGCCCTGCCAGCGCGCCAGCCATGCGGCGATGGTTTCCAGCCGGCCGAGGCTGCCTTGCGGCTTGGTCAGCGTATCCTGGCGGCGGGCAACGGCCTTTGCGGCGGTATCGCTGCCGGCGGGCAGGTCGAGGCAGGCGGCGCGCAATTCATCGAGGGATTTGAAGGGCATGGGGGCAAGGTCTCCGGAAGAGATTCAGGTCAAGGGGAATCAGGAAAGCGCGACGGAAGCGACGAGAAGCACTGATATTTCGCTCACTTGCTGCAAGGCGCCGATCGTGTCGCCGGTCTGGCCACCGATCTGGTTGAGGCACAGGGCATGGAAGGCGGCAAACAGCAGGCCGAGCAGGATGAGCGCGGCGATGGCGCCGCCGAGCCCAAGCAGCAGGAGAGGGATCGCGCCAAGCACGGCGCCGACGATGGCGATTTCCTGCGAGACCGTACCGGCACCGGCCGACAGGCCATCGGACCGTGCCGGCGGCAACAGGTGCATGAAGGCGCCAAGCACGCCGCGTGAGGCGGCGTGGGCAGCCACGAGAGCGAAGAGTGCCTGCGTGGGGTCGACGAATTCCGAAAGCACGTTCCAGCGGATCAGCAGCGACAGGGTCAGGGCCGCCGCGCCATAGGCCCCGATGCGGCTGTCGCGCATGATCTCCAGCTTGCGGCCGCGCGATTTGCCGCCGCCAAAGCCGTCGGCGACGTCGGACAGTCCGTCCTCGTGCAGGCAACCGGTGGTGATCACGGTTGAAACAAGGGCAAGGGCCGCCGCCGGGCCCATGGCAAGGCCAAACCGTTCCGCCGTGGCAAAGACGATGGCGCCGATCAGGCCGACGACGAGGCCGGCGACCGGCGCGGCCCAGATGGCGGCGGCAAGGCTGCGGCCGCGAAAGTCGAGGATGGGCAGAGGCAGGCGGGTGAAGAACACCAGGCCGAGCGCCATGTCGTCGAGGATTTGCCGAGGCGAAAGGGTCAAATTCGGGAGCTTCATGCGCCGCCCCTCGCTATCGCATGGAAGAAGGTGCCGCTGACATGGCCGCGCCGATAGCCGGAGGCGCCGATCGGATTGCCCTGACCATCGGCAAGGTCGGCCAGGGGCTCGTCATTGCCGGTTGCCGTCATCTGCGCATAGTGGAATTCGTGGCCCCGGATCAGCGCGCCCTGCACGCCCAGCGGGCAATCGGCGCGCAGCCGCGCCTCGCGGTAGCCAAGATTCATCTTCCGCTTTGCAAAACTGGTGGAATGGCCAAGCAGGCCAAGCATTGCGTGCGTTTCGCCCGAGGCATCCTCCAGCGCCTGGCCTAGCACCATGAAGCCGCCGCACTCACCATGGACGGGCTTGGTCGCGGCGAAGCGCGCCATTCCGGTCTTGAAAGTCTCCGACGATGCGAGCCGGCCGGCGTGAAGCTCGGGATAGCCGCCGGGCAGCCAGCAGACGTCACAATCCTCGTCGGGCGCTTCGTCGGCGAGTGGCGAGAACGGAACGATTTCCGCGCCCGCCTTGCGCCAGTAGCTGGCGACATGCGGGTAGAGGAAGGTGAAGGCTGCATCTTCCGCCAGGGCTATCCGCTGGCCGGGCGGCTGCAGCGCCTCGTCGAAGCCGCCTTCCGCCGGGGTGAGGGGTGTTGCCAGTGCCATGACCGCGTCGAGGTCGAGCGACTTCTCCGCCATGTCGGCAAGGCGGTCGAGATGCGCCATCAGATCATCATATTCGCCGGCCTGGACGAGGCCGAGGTGCCGTTCGGGCAGGTTCAAGGTGGGGTCGCGTAAGATGGCGCCGACGACAGGCAGGCCGATCGCCTCGATCGCGTCGCCGGACAGCCGGCGGTGGCGCTCGCTGCCAAGCCGGTTGAGCACGACGCCGGCCATGCGCACATCCGGATCGTAAGTGGCAAAACCCTTGGCGACGGCCGCCGCGGTTGTCGACTGGCCGGACACGTCGAGCACCAGCAGCACCGGCAGGCCGTATAGGCGGGCGAGGTCTGCGGCGGAGCCGGTACGGCCCGGCGCGGCCGGAATGCCGTCGAACAGGCCCATCGCGCTTTCGAGGATGACGAAATCGGTGTCGCCGGCCGCCTGTGCGGCGAGCGCGTTGAGCAGCGATGGGGGCATTGCCCAGCTGTCGAGATTGACGCCGGACAGGCCGGTGGCGGCCGTGTGGAAGCCGGGATCGATATAGTCGGGGCCGGATTTGGCGCCCCGCACCTTCAGCCCGCGCCGGGTGAGCGCGCGCAGGATGCCGATGGTGACGCTGGTCTTGCCCGAGCCGGAGCGCGGCGCGCCGATGATGATCGCGCGGGCCGTCATGCCTTGCCTGCCAATGCCGCCCGCATGGCGACGATGCCGCCGACGACGATCAGTGCCGGCGAGGCAAGGCCGGCGGCGGCCGCTTCCTCGGCGATGGTGGCGAGCGTGGCGACGACGGTCCGTTCCTGCGGCGTCGTCGCGGCGACGATCACCGCCGCCGGCGTCGATGGCGCCAGCCCGCCGTCGAGCAGCGCTGCAGCGATCAGCGGCAGGTTCGCCATGCCCATATAGACGACAACCGGCTGGCCGGTGCGGGCGATCGCCGCCCAGTCGATGTCATCGTCGGTGCCGGCGGCGTGGCCGGTCGCCAGGATCACCGCCTTGTTGATGCCGCGCATGGTGGCCGGGATGCCGGTTGCGGCCAGCGCGCTGAGGCCGGATGTCAGGCCGGGCAAAACCCGGAAGGGGATGGCTTCGCGCGCGAGCGCCAGTGCCTCTTCGCCGCCACGGCCGAAAATATAGGGATCGCCGCCTTTCAATCTGACGACGCGGCGGCCTTCGCGCGCCAGCCGCACCAGAAGAGCGGTGATGTCGTCCTGCTTCATCGACGGTTGGCCGCCGCGTTTGCCGGCGTAGAACAGTTCGGCAGCCGATGCTACCGCCACGACATCGGGTGAGACCAGCGCGTCATAGACCAGCGCATCCGCCTCGGCCAAGGCCGCCAGCACTTCCAGGGTCAGGCAACCGGGGTCGCCGGGGCCGGCACCGGCCAGCCAGACATGGCCCGGCTCCAGCGGGCGTGGCTTGAAGTTCAGCCGGGCGAGCGCCTGTTCGAGCGTGGCGTTTTCGCCTGTGTTCCTGGTGCTGCCGCTCACAATCCGTCCCGTCCGCGAAAACGCCGCTGATAGTGGGCGTCGTACAATGAACTCTCGCCAAAGCCTTCCGCCGCCAGCGAGCGGCCGACGAAGATGATCGCCGTGCGCTCCATCGGATCGGCGGCAAGTTGTGCCTCGATCGTTTCCAGCGTTCCCGTCAGCACGCGCTCATCCGGCCACGAGGCGCGGAAGACGATCGCCACCGGACAATCGCCGCCATAATGCGGCGTCAGTTCGGCGACGACACGGTCGATGGCGTGGATGGCAAGATGGATGGCCAGCGTGGCGCCGGTGCGGCCGAAGCCGGCCAGCGTTTCGCCGGGTGGCATTTTCGAGGCGCGACCGGAGATGCGGGTCAGCACCAGGCTTTGCGCCATTTCGGGAATGGTCAACTCGCGGCGCAGCGCCGCGGCGGCCGCGGCGAAGGAGGGAACGCCCGGCGTCAGCGTGTAAGGGATGCCGTGTTTTTCCAGCCGGCGGATCTGCTCGGCCACCGCACTCCAAACCGACAGGTCGCCGGAATGCAGCCGCGCTATATCATGGCCAGCCTTGTGGGCCTCGACATAGGCGGCCTCTATCTCGTCGAGCGACATCGGCGCGGTGTCGATCAGTTTCGTCCCGGGCGCGCAATGCTGCAGCAATTCGGGTGCGACGATGGAGCCGGCGTGCAGGCAGACCGGACAGCTTGCCAGGAGCCTGGCGCCGCGCAGCGTTATGAGATCGGCGGCACCCGGACCGGCACCGATGAAATGGACGGTCATGGCGCGTCTCCGCTGATAGCGATGGCGCAGGTGACCGGGCCAAGCACGGTGCGAGGGCCAAGCAGTTTTGCACCGGCCCCGGCAACGGCGAGGGCTGCCGCTTCGGAAACCGAGGGCGTGCCCGCCAGTTCCTGCGAGAGGCTGGAATGGGTGAGTGTGCCGGGCGAGGCGGCTTGAAGCGCTGCGTCATCGGCGATGACAACCGGGAGGTTCAGCGTGCGGCCAGCGGCGGCGATCGCGTCTTCATCCTTCTTGAGCGCTGCGGTGGCCAGTGCCGAAAGCGCCGTCATTGCCAGCCCATGCGCTTCAAGCGCGGTTTCAATCGCGGCAAGCACGTCTTCGACTCCAACGCCTTTGCGGCTGCCGATGCCCGCGACCATCATGGCTTCACCCAGCTCCATTGCGTGACCGGCATGGCCGGCCGCCATGCCTGCATCGAACCGACCGGCGAGGCGCGCGAAATGTCTATCCGGGTAAGATCGCCGCCCAGTTTCAGGTGCTGGGCGAGAAGCAGCGTTTCCATCTCCAGTGTCACCGCATTGGCGACGAGACGGCCACCAGCGCGCAGCGCCTTGATGGCAGTGTTCAAGACGCCGGTGTCGCTGCCGCCGCCGCCGATGAAGATAGCGTCCGGCGTCTCCAGCCCGGCAAGCGCCTTTGGCGCGTTGCCTTCCACCACCACAAGGCCGGGAACACCGCAGGCGGCGGCATTGCGGTGGATGCGAGCGGCGCGGCCCGGGTCGGCCTCGATGGCGATGGCGCGCATCAAGGGGTGGGCGAGCATCCACTCGATGCCGATCGAGCCGGAGCCGGCGCCGATGTCCCACAGCAACTCGCCGCGCCTTGGCGCCAGCGTCGACAAGGTGACAGCGCGGATTTCGCGCTTGGTGATCTGGCCGTCATGGTCGAACAGATGATCGGCAAGGCCAACCGTGAGCGGCAGCACACGGCCTTGCGGGTTCGAATCAATTTCGATGGCCAGCACGTTGAGCGGATTGATGTTTTCGAGGTCGAAGGCGTCGGCGCGTGCCATGTGCTGTTTCTCGTTCGCACCGCCCAAAGCCTCCAGGACCGTCAGCCGCGATGCGCCGAAATCGAGTTCGGTGAGCAGGCGGGCAATTGCCGCCGGCGCGTCGTCGTCCGATGTCAGTGCCAGGATGCGTGCACTGGGCTGCAGCAGCGGCCGGATCAGGTCAAGCGGCCGGCCATGCAGCGAGACGGTCTCGATATCCTGAAGTGCCCAGCCAAGGCGGGCGGCGGCCAGCGAGACGGCCGACGGCGCGGGGATGACATGCATCTCCCGGGGCTCGACCTTGCGGGCGAGCGTGGCGCCGACCCCGTAGAAAAAGGGATCGCCGGAGGCGAGCACGCAGACTTTGCTGCCCACCAGCGCCAGCACGTCAGCCATCCCGGCATCAAAGGGCATCGGCCAGGGGCGCGGCTCGCCCTTGGCGAAGGACGCGACCAGCGCCAGATGACGCTTGCCACCGAAGATGAACTCCGCGTCGGCGATCCGCTGCTTGGCCTCGTCGCCGAGACCCGCTAAACCGTCCTCGCCGATGCCGATGATTGTAAGCCATTTTGGCGTATGGCCGGCTTCGCGCTGACTTTCAGCAGGCATGATGACCCACCGTATCCTGATCCTCGGCGGCACCACGGAAGCCCGGCAACTGGCCGGAAAGCTGGCGGTACGCGCTTCGGTCACGCTGTCGCTGGCCGGACGTACCGAAAGCCCGGTCGCGCAGGGCGTGCCGGTGCGCAGCGGCGGCTTTGGCGGCGCCGAGGGTCTGGCCGCCTACCTCAAGGAGACCAGCACCGACCTGCTGATCGACGCCACGCATCCCTATGCGGCGCGAATCTCCGCCAATGCCGCGCAAGCGGCGCGAGCGGCCGGCGTGCCGATCCTGGCTTTGCGCCGTCCCGGCTGGGAGCCCATCGAAGGCGACCGCTGGACTGAGGTCGATAGCGTCACCGATGCCGTGCGAGCGCTTGGACCGGCACCGCGCCGCGTCTTCCTGGCGCTTGGCCGGCAAGAGGTTGCCGCGTTCGAAGCCGCGCCCCAGCACCATTACCTCATCCGCAGCGTCGATCCGGTCGAGCCGAGGCTCGCCGTGCCCGACGCTGACTACCTGCTGGCGCGCGGTCCGTTCCGCGAAGCTGACGAGCGCGCGCTGCTGGAGAGACACAGCATCGATGTCGTGGTGTCCAAGAACAGCGGCGGCGCCGCCACCTACGGCAAGATTGCCGCCGCGCGGGCGCTTGGTGTCGAGGTGATCATGATCCGCAGGCCAATGTTGCCGGAGGTGCCTTCGGCTGAAACCGTCGAAGCGCTGGCCGCGATTGTCAACCAATTCGGGGCCGATCATTTTGCCGAACCTGATGCCGAACGCGGCGTGTAGACCAGCGCCGGCTTGTCTGCGCGCTTGATGATCCGGGTTTCCGGCGACCCGATGATGATGCAGGTCGCCATGTCGGCCTTTTGCGCGTCGACGTCGGCCAGCAGATAAACCTCGATGCGCTCGTCCGGACGGCCGGCGGCGCGGCCGAAAATGACCGGCGTGGTGCCGGGCAGGATCGCGGTCAGGCATTCGAAGGCGCGGCCAAGCTGCCAGGGGCGCGCCTTGCTGATGGGGTTGTAGAGCGCGATGACGAAACCCGCGCCGGCGGCAGCAAGCAGGCGCAGTTCGATCAGGTCCCACGGCTTCAGATTGTCGGACAGCGAGATGGCGCAGAAATCATGGCCGAGCGGTGCGCCGATGCGGGCGGCGACCGCCAGCATGGCGGTGACGCCGGGCACCACGGCAACGTCGACAGCCCGCCATTCAGCCGGGCCGGCCTCGATCGCCTCGCAAACCGCGGCCGCCATGGCAAAGACGCCGGGATCGCCGCCGGAAACCACGGCGACGTCGTGGCCTTCGGCGGCCTTGATCAAGGCGTCCTTGGAGCGGGCGAGTTCCTCGCGGTTGTCGGAGGCGACACGGATCTGATCCGGGCGCAGGTCCAGCCGGTCGAGATAAGGTTTGTAGCCGTAAAAGAACTTCGCTTCAGCCACGGCCCGGCTTGCTTGCGGCGTGACCTGATCGGCATTGCCGGGCCCGAGGCCGATGACGGTGAGGCGGCCGCTCATGCCTGTGCTCCCAATGCACCCGGCCGGCCGGACCAGCCGGCGACCAGCACGATGGCGAAATAGGGGGCCTTGTCGTCCTGCTTGTCGGCGAGCTTCATCGAAACGCTGCCGGCCATGGTGCCGCGCTCGACATAGACGGCGCGCGTCAGCTTGCCGGTGGCTTCGAGCGCCCGCCTGATCTTGGGCAGGTTGCGGCCGACCTTCATGATGACGGCGGCATCGGTATCGGCCAGCCGGCGCGTCAGTTCGAACTCGCTCATCGTGCCGGGCAAAACCGTCAGCACGTCATCGCCTT
This sequence comes from Mesorhizobium sp. 113-3-9, assembly GCF_016756515.1. Lineage (NCBI taxonomy): Bacteria > Pseudomonadati > Pseudomonadota > Alphaproteobacteria > Hyphomicrobiales > Phyllobacteriaceae > Mesorhizobium > Mesorhizobium sp. 113-3-9. The sequence continues at coordinate 3,870,906 of NZ_AP023246.1, forward strand.
GGACGATCGGCACACCGGTCTGCGACCAGCAGCCGGACATTGCGGTGACGCCTGGAATGACCTCGGTCGGGAAGCGATGGGCGAGGCGGACATGCAGATGCATGTAGGAGCCGTAGAACAGCGGGTCGCCCTCGGATAACACGGCAACCATCCTGCCGGCTTCGAGGTGTTCTGCGACCTTTTCGGCGGACTCCTCGTAGAAACCGGTGATCTGCGAGCGGTAATCGTCGTGATCCTTGTCGATCTCGGTGGTCACGGGATAGAGCAACGGCAGTTCCAGCATGTCCGGCCGGAAGCGCGCCTCGACAATGGCGCGCGCATTGCTGTTGTTGCCGCGCTTGGCGAAATAGGCGACGACATCGGCCTCGGCCAGGGCGCGCGCGGCCTTCAACGTCAACAGTTCTGGATCGCCGGGACCGGTGCCGACGCCGACAAGTCGGCCTTTGGGGAGCGCGTTCACAGGCCGGGCCTCGCCAATGAATTGAGCGCGGCGGCGGTCATGGCGCTGCCGCCAAGCCGGCCGCGCACGATGGCATAGGGCACGCCATAAGAATTCTCGGCCAACGCATCCTTGGATTCGGCGGCCCCGACGAAGCCGACCGGCATGCCGATGATAGCCGCCGGCTTCGGCGCGCCGTCGCGCAATTTTTCCAGGAGATAGAACAGTGCGGTAGGCGCATTGCCGATGGCGACCACCGAACCGGCCATGCGCTCGCCCCACAGGTCGATCGCGGCGGCCGAGCGGGTGTTGCCGATCTCTTTGGCGATGTCGTGCGTGCGCGGATCGCGCAGCGTGCAGATCACCTCGTTGCCGGCCGGCAGCCGGGCGCGGGTGACGCCATGCGAGACCATTTCGGCATCGCAGAAGATCGGCGCGCCGGCGGCAAGCGCCTTGCGCGCGGAGGTGACGAAGTCAGGCGAGAAAACGAAATGGCTTGATGCTTCGACCTGGCCGCAGGCATGGATCATGCGGATGGCGACATCGGCCTCGGCGTCCGAGAAGCGCGAGAGGTTGGCCTCGGCGCGAATGATGGCGAAGGAGCGCTCGTAGATCGCCGTGCCGTCGTGGATGTAGTCGTAGGCGGCCATGCTCATTTCCGTTTTTTAGTTTGGGCCTGTCGGTAAGTCTCGGCGATTGCCGCCGGCCCGAGCCTTGTCAGGCAAGCAGCGGCGGTCTCGCCCTGAAATCGTGCGCTGCGGATCATCGCCGCGACGCGACTGAAGCCGCGCGCGGCGTCATAGCCCGGCCTGTAGCCGGCAGGAAGAGCCTTTGCCGTCGCGTTCACGACAAGTCCGGCTCCATTTTCGCCGCCGACGATTGTGAGCGCCGCCGGGCCGGGATGCGCACAGCCCTTGGCGCAGCCGGAAATGTGCAGGGTGAAGTCGAGAATGTCTGCGTTTTCGGTTGCGATCGTCTCGGCGATGTCACGCGTTGCGATGCGGCCGGAGGCGCAGGCCGGCGTGCCGGGGCAGGCGGCGATTCGGGTGCGCGGATCGGTGGGGGAGGTGACGAAGCCGAGGGCGGTGGCTGTTTGCTGGAGGCTTGTGCAATCGGCGTCTGGCTGGCCAACGAAGAGCAGGGCGCGGCCCGGTGCGAGACGGATTTCGGTGGTGCCGACAGCGCTTTTCGCGAGGGCGATGATTTTGTCAGCAGGCATGCTGCCGTAGGGAAGAGCGATGCCGAGGGCGAAAGTGTCACCGGCCAAAGGGAAAAGGCCGATAGGTTTGCGCGAGGCGCCCCCCTCTGTCCTGCCGGACATCTCCCCCACAGGTGGGGAGATTGAGCTGCCATCTCCGCTTTCGCCAATCTCAAAGGCCGCGGGAGTGGTGCCGACGACCGAACTGCCAATCTCTCCCCTTGTGGGGGAGATGTCCGGCAGGACAGAGGGGGGCGCCTCGCACAAACCTGTCCAGCATGACCAGCCTGCGAGAGACACCAACTGCCGCTCCGACAAATCCCTCGCATGTGCCTCACGGCCCTTTTCGGCGACCATCCTGAGTGCCGCGACGGCTATGTCTCTCGCGGCATCCGCGTCGACCTTTGCCAATGCTTTCGCGTTTAGGCCGTCGCCGGCAACCGATACACTCCAAACGATGTCGTTGTCGGCTCGCACCGCCTTCAGCCTGATATCCGCCGTCACCGCGTCCATCGTCAATTGCCCGCCGCCATCGACAACAACCGAAACCTTCGGCCCCAGCCTTGGCGCCAGCCCGGCCTCTTCAATCGCCATCCTGATCCGCTCTGCCAGCGGTCGCGGATCGGCGATCTCCTTCGGATCGATACCCGCCAGCGGTCCTGTTTCCACCGGCACGCCGGTCCGCACCGCAATGCCCAGCGCATCGACCTCCGCCGCCAGCAGCGCGGCGCTCTCCGCTGTCAGCCCACGTATCTGCAGGCTGCCGCGCGCTGTCACTTCCATGATGCCGTTGCCATGCCGCAGGGCGGATTCGGCCAGCCCGATCAAAAGCTTCGGCGTCAGTGCTCCGGCAACCGGGTTGAGCCGCACCAGGAGGCCATCGCCGGTCTGCATCGGTGCCGACAGGGCCGGACAGGCGCCCCGGCGCGAGAAGGCGTTCATGCCGCCACTCCCAGCGCCTCGGCCTCCGCAATCAGGGCAACAAGATCGTCGTCGATGGAATTGCGCAGGGGATGCCAGAGGCCGCGCCGGCGCGCCGAGAGAAAACGCTCGGCGATGATTTTCGCGGCGGCCGGGTTTTCGCGCAGGATGAAGGCGCGAACTTCCTCGTCGCCGACATAGGCGTCGTGTACGGCCCCGATCAGCGCGCCCGAAATGGCATGGGTGGTCTCGGCGAAGCCGACCAGCCGGTCGACTGTCTCGGCGAATTCGGAGGCGCCGCGCGGGCCGTGCCGCATCTGTCCGGCAATGAAACGCGCGTTGACGGCGCGGGCGCGTACCACGCGCGAGACGGCCTCGCCGACCGAACGCGGCTTCGGCTTTTGCGGGTCCGTCGTGTCGAGGACGATGACGTCGGCATTCCGGCCAAGTGCTGCAAGTGCTGCCGAAAAGCCGCCGATGAAGGCGACGTCGGCGGAGCCTTCGAGAATGTCGCGGCCGGGGTCGTCGCCGGTGTGGACCAGAAGATCGGCTTCGGCGATGCGGGTTTCGAACGCGCCGGGCGCCGAGATGCCTTCGCCGCCGGCACCGCCATAGGCATGCGAGGTGGCGTCGAGATAGGCGCGGCCGATTTCTTCGCGCGCCGCCCAGTCGCCGCTCGAGAGGAGATTCTCGACGCCGGCGCCATAAGTGCCGGGCGAGGTACCGAAGATGCGCGGGCTGATCTTGCCGTCGGCTCGGGTCCGGGCCGCGAGCGGGTTTTCCGAATCCTCTTCGTCGCGCGCGGCGACGGCATTGGCGGCGGCGTCGATCAGCGCGATCTGGGTCGGGAACATGTCGCGGAACAGGCCCGATATGCGCCAGGTGACATCGACGCGCGGGCGGCCGAGCGTTGCCGGCGGCAGCACTTCGATGCCGGTGATGCGGCCGGTGGCGGCATCCCATTGCGGCCGGCAGCCCATCAGCGCCAGGCCTTGCGCGATTTCCTCGCCGCCGGTGCGCAGCGAGGCCGAGCCCCAGAGGTCTATCACCAGAGAGCGCGGCCAGTCGCCATGTGACTGGAGGTAGCCGCGCACGACCTCTTCCGCCGCCGCCTTGCCCAGATCATAAGCGGTCGGTGTCGGCATGGTACGTGGATCCGACGTGAACAGGTTGCGGCCGGTGGGCAGCACGTCGGAACGTCCGCGCGCCGGCGCGCCGGCCGGCCCGGCCTTGACGTGGCGGCCATCGAGCGCGGCGAGCAGCGCCGACCTTTCAGCCTCGGCACTTTGGCGGCGCATGGCGTCGGACTCATCGTCGGGCGCGCGGCCGTAGATATGCAACCCGTCCTTGATGGCGAAGTCCTTGAGGTCGCAGAGCCAGGCGTCGATGCGGCGTAGCGCCTCGTCGGGCGCGTCGGTCCTGGCGACACCGGCTTCCGAGGCAAGGCCGGTTTTTTGCGCCGTCTCGACGATCAGTTTTGCCAGGCGGTCGCGGCGGCGACGGTCGAGGCCGTCCGCCTGGGCATATTCGTCAACTAGGCGTTCGAGTTTGTGCTGGTCTTCGTCCAGTCCCGCGCCGGCCAGCGGCGGCGGCAGATGGCCAAGCGTGACGGCGGCGACGCGCCGCTTGGCCTGCGCCGCTTCGCCTGGGTTGGAGACGATGAAGGGATAGATGACGGGCAAGGGACCGGTGACGATCTCGGGAAAGCAGCTTTGCGAGAGTGCAACCGTCTTGCCCGGCAACCATTCCAGCGTGCCGTGCGCGCCGACATGGATGAGCGCATGGATGCCGAGGGATTTGCGCAGCCACAGGCCAAACGCGATCAGGGCGTGGCGCGGAGGCAAGGTTGGATCGTGGTAGTCGGCGCGGCGGTCGGCGGAGCGGCCACGGTCGGGGGCGAGGGCTACGGTGATGTTGCCGAAGGTCGCGGCGCGGAAGGGGAAGTGTTTTCTGCTTGATAGTGAAGGTTGGCGCGAGGCGCCCCCCTCTGTCCTGCCGGACATCTCCCCCACGAGGGGGGAGATTGAGCTGTCATCCGCGCTTTCGCCAATCTCGAACGTTGCAGGAAGGGTGCCAGCGACGAAACTGCCAATCTCCCCCCCTGTGGGGGAGATGTCCGGCAGGACAGAGGGGGGCGCCTCGCGCAAAGCTATCTCTTTGGCCTTCCCCCACGCCGCCTCAACGGCAGTCATAGCCTCAACCGGCAATTCCTTCGAGAAGGTAAGGTACTCCTCCAGCCCCAGCCCGTCGGCACTCCGCTCCAGCAAATCCAGTAACCCACGCGGCGTTTGCGGAATCCCCTCAACCGCATAACCCTGCTCCTTCAGGTCATGCAGCATTGCCAGCACGCTGGACGGTACATCGAGGCCGACGGCATAGCCGGTTCGGCCCGGTGCGCTTGGATAGTCCGGAATCAGGATGACAAGCTTGCGCTCGGCGCGTGGTGCCCCCTGCAGCTTGATGAAGGCCGCCACGCGATCCGCCACCTGAACTACGCGATCCGGCTCCGGCCGGTTGGCGAAGGCGCGATGGCCAAGTGCCGGATCGACATCGCTTTCGCCCTTGAAGGAAATGGCGCCGGCGAGGATGCGGCCGTCCAGTTCTGGCAGCACGACATGCATGGCGAGGTCGGCGGGCGCCAGGCCGCGCTGGTTGTTTTCCCAGACGTCGCGGCGTGTGGTGGCGACGATGACCTGGAAGACGGGCACGCCGGCACGGTCGAACAGGGTTTCGACGCCGGGTTCGGCACCGGAGGCGAAGGCGGTCGCGGTGATGATGGCGGCGGGTTTCAGCGCGGCGAACGCGGTTTCCACAAAGGCGAGTGACGCCGGCTCTTTCAGGCTGGAGACGAAGATGGGGACTGGGAGCATGCCGCGTTGGCGCAGTGCTTCAAAAAGGGCATCAATCGGCGCGACATCGGCGGCGAGCAGCATCGAGCGGTAGAAGAGGATTGGGATGGTGGGGGCGCTGAGGTTCCCAGCGTCGAGTTCCGTCGCCCCCCTCTCTGTCCTGCCGGACATCTCCCCCTCAAGGGGGGAGATTGCTCTGTCGTTGACGGCCTCGCCAATCACAGACGTTGCAGATGGCTCTTTTTTCGTCGGGGAAGAAAAAGCGCCGAGGCCGGCGACGGCTGATCTCCCCCCTTGAGGGGGAGATGTCCGGCAGGACAGAGGGGGGGGCGAAGGATCGTCGACCTCCAAAAGGTCTAGCTTCTCTACAACCCCCACTCCAGGCTGATAGTACCCGGCCTTTGGCACCGCCATCGGCTCAACAACGGCCGCGTCCTGTCCGGCCAAACCCGCAAGGCGCTGTACCAGCGCGCTCATATTGGCCGGGCCGCCTTCGCGGAAATAGCCGAGCAGCGCGTCCAATTCCTGGCGCGGCAGCGTCGAGGCTTCGATCAGCCTGAGATCCTCGTCGTGGCTTTCACCGGGAAGCAGCGCCAGTTTTATGCCGCGCTCGCGGGCGATCGAGGCCAGCTGGTCGCAGCCATAGCGCCACCAGTCGTAGCCGCCGAGGATGCGGACCAGGACGATTTTGGCGTGGCGGGCGACGCTGTCGATCCAGAGGTCGACGGACATGGGATGGCGTAGGTCGCGCAGCGCCGCCAGCCGCATCGAGGGCAGGCGGCCGGCATCCGCCTTCCACGCGGCCGCCAGTCCGGCGAGATCGCTGTCGGTGAAGGACAGGGCCACGATATCCGCCGGCGTCTGCCGCAGATCGACCGGCTCGGCGAGATCGTCGAGCGAGGCGGAGGTCGTGGTGAGGATATGCATCGCGGCCCGTGTCTGAAATCAGCCGGCGAGTATACGCTCGATTGCCGGGCGGTTCAGCCCCTTGAGGCCGATGACGACCAGGCGCGAGCGGCGATCATCCTCGGCGGTCCAGGCGCGGTCATAGTAGTGATTGACGCGCGGTCCGACGGCCTGCAGCAGGAGCCGCATCGGCTTGCCGCCGACCTCGACGAAGCCTTTCACGCGCAGCACGTTTTCTTGTTCGGCGGCGGTGGCAACGCGCTTTGCCAGCTCGTCCGGATTGGCGATCGAGGGGATGTCGACGATGAAGGTGTCGAAGTCGTCATGCTCATGGTCGAACGCGCCGTCATGATGGGATTTGCGGTTCTCGATATCGTCCTCGACGGCGAGACCGAGGCCGAGCAGCACCGAGGGATCGACCTTGCCATGCGAGGTCGGCACGATCTTCACGGCGCGGGCGGAATGTTCGTTGACGATGGCATTGGCGCGGGCCGAGCCGGCGGCGTCCATCAGGTCGCTCTTCGAGAGGATGATCAGGTCCGCGCAGGCGATCTGGTCCTCGAACACTTCCTCGACCGGGTCGTCATGGTCGAGGCTCTCATCCCCGGCGCGCTGCGCCTGCAGGGCGTCCATGTCGTTGGCGACGCGGCCTTCTGCCAATGCCGGACCGTCGACCACGGCGATCACGCCATCGACGGTGACGCGGCTCTTCACGCTCGGCCATTGGAACGCCTGGACCAGCGGCTTGGGCAGAGCGAGGCCCGAGGTTTCGATCAGGATGTGGTCGACCTTCGGCGTCAACGACAGGATCTGGTCGAGCGCCGGCACGAAATCGTCGGCCACGGTGCAGCAGATGCAGCCATTGGCGAGTTCAACGATGTTCTCCTCCGGGCAGGTGTCGATGCCGCAACCCTTCAAAATCTCGCCGTCAATGCCGATGTCGCCGAACTCGTTGACGATGATGGCAATACGCTTGCCGCCGGCGTTTTCCAGGAGATGGCGGACCAGCGTCGTCTTGCCGGCGCCGAGGAAGCCGGTGACGACGGTGCAGGGGACGCGGGATACGGAAGCGCTCATGATCAGTCCTTCAGCATGTCGAGGGGAGGGATGCGGGCAACAAGGCCGCGCTTGAGGGAATCGGGGCGGCCGCGCCACGGGATGAGGCCGTCGGTCGAGGTGGCGAAGAGTTTGGCGCCGGTGACGAGGTCGGCGCCGCTGGCCGCGGTCAGGTCGCCGAACACATAGCTCCAGCAGCCATCGCGCAGGATCGCAGCGCTCAGCCGGCGCTTGCAGTTGCCGAGACATTCCACCGTGCGGACGCGGATGTTGTCATCGGCTGCGGCGCGGCGCGTGTCCTCCGCCAACAGTTCGCCGGCGCGGGGATGGGCGTCGGAACCGGTCTCGTCGCGACAGGAGGCGCAGACGATGACCGTGACGCCGGCCAAGGCTTCGCTGTCGGCGGACGAATTGTCCGCTGTGCCAGCCGAAAAACTGCCGTTCTGGTCCAAAAAGCCGGGCTCCTTGCCCGGAAACCCGCCGGGCGATCGGATTCTCTTGTCGCAGACGGCAGGTCTCCTGGCTCGCGGGTCATCGCCTTGGGTGCCGCCTTCCCGGGAATTCCCAGTGGCTTTCGGCCTTGGCTCTTCGCTTACAGTTGCGGGGACAGCCGCGGATTTGAGATTTTTCACCTCGCACCGCATTCCCTCTTAGCCCCTGCCGTTGCGGGCAGGGGACCGTCTGGACCGGATTTAGGCTTTTGCAGGCAGCGGTGTCAACGCGGGCTTACGACACGGCGATGTCGGCCAGCGCCGGACCCAGATCGCCTGCCGGAGTCACGTCCATGCGTTCAAGGCCAAGCCAGCCCTGCATCTGCTTCAATTCCTCGAAGAGCTGCGCGGCGGTTTCAGGCGGCGCGCCGGGCTCGGGGTAGGCGGCATGGACGCGCAGGACGCTGGCCGGCCGGTCCGCCTTGAGGTCGACACGCGCGACGATCCGATCGCCGAGCAGGAAGGGGAGGACGTAATAGCCGTATTGGCGCTTTTCAGCCGGCGTGTAGATCTCGATGCGGTAGTGGAAATCGAACAGCCGCTCCGAGCGCGAGCGCTCGAAGACGACCGGATCGAAGGGCGCCAGCAAAGCACGCGCCTCGATTTTCCGGGGCAGGCGCGCGTCCTTGTGAAGGTAGGCCGGCTTGTCCCAGCCTTCGACGCGTACCGGCAGCAATTCGCCCGACTCGACCAGTTCCTCCAGCCGACCCTTCATGTCGGCCGGCGACAGCCGGAAATAGTCGCGCAGGTCTCCTGATGTCGCCACGCCATGGGCGCGGGCCGAGATGCGCAGCAATTCGCGGTGCGCGTCCTCGGCCGGGGGCACCGGCAGGTCGAGGATCGCCTGGGGCAGCACGCGCTCCGGCAGATCGTAGAAGCGCTCGAAGCCGCGGCGGTGCGCCGTGGTGATGCGCCCGGCCCAGAACAGCCATTCGAAGGCGTGCTTGGCATGGCTCCAGCCCCACCAGCCGCCCGAACCTTTCTGGCCTTCGAGCGCCGAAGCGGCGATCGGGCCGCGCTCGACGACCGCGCGGTAGATGTCTTCTATATAGGCGGCGTGTTCGCGGCCCCATTTGGCCAGTCCCAGATACATTTCATCGCCTTGCTCGGCTCGCTGCATGCGCCAGCGCATCAGCGGGTAGGTCTCGACCGGCAGGAACGAGGCCTCGTGCGCCCAGTATTCGAAGACAGTGCGCTTGCGCGTCACGGCGGCATTGTCGAGCAGCGTGAGCGGGTAGGGACCCAGGCGCGAATAGAGCGGCATATAATGAGCACGCACCACCGCACTGACGGAATCGATCTGCAGCAGGCCGGTGCGGGAGAGCACACGGGCGAAATGGCGGCGGTCAGGTGTGCCATTTGGGCGCGGATCGAGAAACCCTTGAGCGGCGAGTGCAATGCGGCGGGCGGCGGCAAGCGAGATTTTTTCCTTCATGCAGGGATCACTCTGAGGGGCTTCGGCTGTGGGTCGCGTCTTTGTCTGGGCAGGTTCTTGTCGCAAAACCGGGGTCCACTTTTGCGGAACCTGCGTGGTGATTCCAACCCATGCTAGCAGGGTTTTGGCGGCAACCATGTCAGGAGAGAAAAGTGGAGTAAAAAGCGAAGGAAATCAAACAGGAGCGGATCGGACCAGTTTCTCCGGATATGCCGTCCAGGTCGGCGTTTTGAACAAGGTTTGACTTGCTTCGCTGGAAGTGCTGCGCTAACCCTCGCCGCGTTGCAGCATAGGCCCCTTAAAACGGTTCAGCGGTTAAACTGTCACGCTTCCGCATTAAGGTCCGGTGCTGTAATCAAAGTGGATTGGCGCCAACGGAAAGCCGCTGCATGAACGCACTCCTCAGTTCGTACCTGCCTATCGTCCTGTTCATAGGCGTGGCACTGGTCGTCGGCCTGGCGCTGCTGGCCGCCCCGTTCCTGGTGGCCTACCGCAATCCCGATCCCGAAAAGCTTTCCGCCTACGAGTGCGGTTTCAACTCGTTCGACGATGCCCGCATGAAATTCGACATCCGTTTCTACCTGGTGTCGATCCTGTTCATCATCTTCGACCTGGAAGTGGCCTTCCTGTTCCCCTGGGCCGTGTCCTTCTCGAAGATCGGCATGCTCGGCTTCTGGTCGATGATGGTGTTTTTGGCAGTGCTGACCATCGGCTTTGCCTATGAATGGAAAAAAGGAGCGCTGGAATGGGATTGAACGACAGTTCAGGCACCATCGTCGCGCCGAAGCCGAAGGGCATTATCGATCCCAATACCGGCAGGCCGGTGGGGGAGGACGATCCCTTCTTCCTCGAAATCAACAATGAGCTTGCCGACAAGGGCTTTCTGGTCACCTCGACCGAGGCGCTGATCACCTGGGCGCGCTCGGGCTCGCTGATGTTCATGACCTTTGGTCTGGCGTGCTGCGCGGTCGAGATGATCCACACCTCGATGCCGCGCTACGACTCGGAACGGTTCGGCGTCGCGCCGCGCGCGTCTCCGCGCCAGTCCGACATCATGATCGTCGCCGGCACGCTGACCAACAAGATGGCGCCGGCGCTGCGCAAGGTCTACGACCAGATGCCGGAGCCTCGCTACGTCATCTCGATGGGCTCCTGCGCCAATGGCGGCGGCTACTACCACTATTCCTATTCGGTGGTGCGCGGCTGCGACCGCGTCGTGCCTGTCGACATCTATGTGCCCGGCTGCCCGCCGAGCGCCGAAGCTTTGCTCTACGGCATTCTTCTCCTGCAGAAGAAAATCCGCCGCACCGGCACGATCGAACGGTAAATCCATGGCCGCATCCCTGAGCGAACTGTCGACCTATCTCGGCGAAAAGCTGATCGGTCGCGTCAACGACGCGGTGCTCGCCTATGGCGAGCTCACCATCCATGTCGAGCCGCGCGACCTCATCGAAGTGGTGACCTTCCTGCGCGACGATGCGCGCTGCCAGTTCATCTCGATCATCGATGTCTGTGGGGCCGATTATCCGTCGCGGGCCAAGCGCTTCGACGTCGTCTACCACCTGTTGTCGCCGAAGCAGAATGTGCGCATCCGCGTCAAGGTGCAGGCCGACGAGGAGACGATGGTGCCATCGATCACCGGCGTCTATCCGGGCGCCGACTGGTTCGAACGGGAGACCTACGATCTCTATGGCGTGCTGTTCTCGGGCCATCCCGACCTGCGCCGCCTGTTGACCGATTACGGTTTCGAAGGCCATCCGCTGCGCAAGGATTTCCCGCTGACCGGCTTTGTCGAGGTGCGTTACGACGACGAAGCCAAGCGGGTCATCTACGAGCCTGTGGAATTGAAGCAGGAATTCCGCAATTTCGATTTTCTTTCCCCTTGGGAAGGCACGGATTACGTGCTGCCCGGGGACGAAAAAGCGAAACAGTGAGTAGGGAAGTAGTGAGTAGTCAGTAGGGAAAGAATTGGAGCAACGGATCGAATCTTATCGCGACTTGAAGGTGTGGCAATCGGCGATGACGCTCGCCGAAGATTGTTACCGCTTCACCAAAGAGTTTCCGAGGGATGAGATTTACGGCATGACCTCTCAGATGCGCCGATCAGCAGTTTCGATCGCGGCGAACATCGCAGAGGGATACGGTCGGGAAAACAGAGGGTCGTTCATTCAATTTTTGCGCGTGGCGCAAGGCTCGTTGAAGGAACTGGAAACGCACACACTGCTGGCATGCCGGGTTGGCTTGCTGCGAAAAGACAATGAGACTGAGCTGCTGCTGCGATGCGAAGAGATTGGAAAAATGATGAGATCTCTTATCCGAACGGTGCAGGCCAAGCAGGCGGAATGAAGCAGGCATTGAGATTGATGATCACTACTCACTACTCACTACTGACTCTTCGCCAGAGGCGCCACAATGGCTGAGACCTCCGTCCGCAATTTCAACATCAATTTTGGACCTCAACACCCTGCGGCGCATGGTGTTTTGAGGTTGGTTCTCGAGCTGGACGGCGAAGTCGTCGATCGCGTCGATCCGCATATCGGGCTCTTGCATCGCGGCACGGAGAAGCTGATCGAGGCCAAGACCTATCTGCAGGCTGTGCCCTATCTCGACCGGCTCGATTATTGCGCGCCGATGAACCAGGAACATGCATTCGCTCTTGCCGCCGAGCGCCTGCTCGGCATCGAGGTGCCGAAGCGCGGCCAGCTGATCCGCGTGCTCTATTGCGAAATCGGCCGCATCATGTCGCACATCCTCAATGTGACGACGCAGGCCATGGACGTCGGCGCGCTGACGCCGCCGCTGTGGGGTTTCGTCGAGCGCGAAAAGCTGATGGTGTTCTATGAGCGCGCCTCCGGCTCGCGCATGCATGCCGCCTATTTCCGCCCCGGCGGCGTCCATCAGGACCTGCCGCGTCAGCTGGTCGAGGACATCGGCAAGTGGATCGACCCGTTCCTGAAGTCGATCGATGATCTCGACAAGTTGCTGACCGGCAACCGCATCTTCAAGCAGCGCAATGTCGATATCGGCATTGTTTCGCTGGCCGATGCCTGGGCCTGGGGCTTTTCGGGCGTCATGGTGCGTGGTTCGGGCGCGGCATGGGACCTGCGCAAGTCGCAGCCCTACGAATGCTATTCGGAAATGGACTTCGACATTCCGATCGGCAAGAACGGCGACTGCTACGACCGTTATCTCGTGCGCATGGAAGAAATGCGCCAGTCGGCCCGTATCATGCGCCAGTGCGTCGATCTCTTGCTCGGCAAGGAAAGCACCGGACCGGTGTCGAATCTCGACGGCAAGGTCGTGCCGCCCAAGCGCGCGGCAATGAAGCGCTCGATGGAAGCGCTGATCCACCACTTCAAGCTCTACACCGAGGGCTATCGCGTTCCGGCCGGCGAGGTCTACGCGGCCGTCGAGGCGCCGAAGGGCGAGTTCGGCGTCTATCTGGTCTCCGACGGCTCCAACAAGCCTTATCGCTGCAAGCTGCGCGCGCCCGGCTTCGCGCATTTGCAGGCCATGGATTTCCTCTGCCGCGGCCACATGCTGGCCGACGTCACCGCCGTTCTCGGCTCCCTCGACATCGTGTTTGGTGAGGTCGATCGCTAAATGTCAGTCCGCCGTCTCGCAGAAGCCAGCGTCCAGCCCGCGTCCTTCGCCTTCAACAAGGCGAACGCGGCAGCTGCGAAGCAATGGATCAAGAAGTACCCGAAGGGCCGTGAGCAGTCGGCGATCATTCCCCTGCTGATGATAGCGCAGGAGCAGGAAGGCTGGGTCACCAAGGCGGCGATCGAGACGATCTCGGACATGCTCGACATGCCCCGCATCCGCGGGCTCGAGGTCGCGACCTTCTACACGCAGTACCAGCTCAATCCGGTCGGCACGCGTGCGCATATCCAGGTCTGCGGCACCACGCCCTGCATGCTGCGCGGCTCGGAAGCGCTGATGGATGTCTGCCGCTCCCGGATCCATCACGACCAGTTCCATACCAACGACCAGGGCACCTTGTCGTGGGAAGAGGTCGAGTGCCTCGGCGCTTGCGTCAACGCACCGATGGTGATGATCTTCAAGGACACGTTCGAGGATCTGACACCGGAACGGCTGGCCGAAATCATCGATCTTTACGATGCGGGCAAGGGCGCTTCGGTGGCGCCCGGGCCGCAGAATGGCCGCACCGGCTCGGAGCCGGCTTCCGGTCTGACAACGCTGAAGAGCGAAAAGGCGATCCTCAAGTCGACTCGTGACAGGGAGGCGAGGGAGGCCGCAAAGGCTGCCAAGGCGGCACCCGATGCGATCATTGCCGAGCCTGTTCCGGCACCCGCCGCCGCGCCCGTCGCGCCGTCCAATGCCAGCAAGCCGAAGACCGACGCGCCCGAAACCAGCCCGGCCTTGAAGACGCCTTCGGCGACCAAGGTGGCGCCTGCGGCGGAGAAGGCGGCGAGCGTTTCGGCGCCGCTGCATTCGGCCGCCAACGCCAACAAGGCAGCGCCCGAAGTCGAGCAGGTTGCCAAGCAGCGCAATGGGCCCAAGGCCAAGGCCGAGCCGGCCGCAGCCTTCAAGGCGCCGGAAGCCAAGGCGCCAGCGGCCAAGCCGGCGAAACCGTCGCTGGACGACAAGAACCGTCCGGCCGGTATCGACAGGCCGGCCGCGGTCGACGATCTCAAGCTGATCTCCGGCGTCGGCCCGAAGATCGAGGGCATCCTGCATACGCTGGGCATCTTCACCTTCGCGCAGGTCGCGTCGTGGAAGAAGGCGGAGCGCGAGTGGGTGGACGGCTATCTTTCCTTCCACGGCCGCATCGACCGCGACGACTGGGTCAAGCAGGCCAAGGCGCTCGCCAAGGGCGGCGTCGCCGAATACATCCGCGTTTTCGGCAAGAAGCCGGTCTGAGGGACGAAAAATGCTTCAGGACAAAGACCGCATTTTCACCAACATCTACGGCCTCTTCGACAAGTCGCTGGCCGGCGCGATGGCGCGCGGCGCCTGGGACAACACGCCCGGCATCGTCGCCAAGGGACGCGAATGGATCGTCAACGAGATGAAGGCGTCCGGCCTGCGCGGCCGTGGCGGCGCCGGCTTCCCGACGGGCCTCAAATGGTCGTTCATGCCCAAGCAGAGCGACGGCCGGCCGAGCTATCTCGTCATCAATGCCGACGAATCCGAGCCCGGTACCTGCAAGGACCGCGACATCCTGCGCAACGACCCGCACACGCTGGTCGAGGGGGCGCTGCTGGCCGGCTTCGCCATGGGCGCGATCGCGGCCTACATCTATGTGCGCGGCGAGTTCATCCGCGAGCGCGAGGCGCTGCAGCGCGCCATCGAGGAGGCCTATGAGGCCAAGCTGATCGGCAAGAACAACACATCCGGCTACGACTTCGACGTCTACATGCATCATGGCGCCGGCGCCTATATCTGCGGCGAGGAAACCGCGCTGCTGGAAAGCCTCGAAGGCAAGAAGGGCCAGCCCAGGCTGAAGCCGCCATTCCCGGCCAATGTCGGCCTCTATGGCTGCCCGACCACCGTCAACAACGTCGAATCGATCGCGGTGGCGCCGACCATCCTGCGCCGGGGCGCGGCCTGGTTCTCGTCCTTCGGCCGGCCCAACAATGTCGGCACCAAGCTGTTTTGCATCTCCGGCCACGTCAACAATCCGTGCACCGTCGAAGAGGCGATGTCGATCCCGTTCCGCGAGCTGATCGAGACGCATTGCGGCGGCATTCGCGGCGGCTGGGACAATCTCCTGGCGGTCATTCCCGGCGGCGCCTCGGTGCCGCTGGTGCCGGCCGAGCAGATCATCGACACGCCGATGGATTTCGATGCGCTGCGCGACCTCAAATCCGGCCTCGGCACGGCCGCCGTCATCGTCATGGACAAGTCGACCGACGTCGTGAAGGCGATCGCGCGCCTGTCCTACTTCTACAAGCACGAGAGCTGCGGCCAGTGCACGCCGTGCCGCGAAGGCACCGGCTGGATGTGGCGCGTGATGGAGCGGCTGGTGCGTGGCGAGGCGCAGAAGCGCGAGATCGACATGCTGCTCGACGTCACCAAGCAGGTCGAGGGCCACACGATCTGCGCGCTGGGCGACGCCGCCGCGTGGCCGATCCAGGGCCTGATGCGGCATTTCCGCGGCGAGGTGGAGCGGCGCATCGACGAGTTTTCGCGCAACGCGCACCGGACCGAGCCGGTGATGGTGGCGGCGGAATAGAATTTGTGACTGCGGGAATAACGGGGCGGGGCGAACGAAGAAACGACCAGGAGAATTCTATGGCGCCGTATTCGACACCCAACCCATTGATGCCCAATTTGGACCAGCTCGAGAAGATGAACCAGGACCTGACCAGGATGATGCCGAAGGAGATGGCCAGCGCCGTCAACCTTTTCGTGCACCCTGTCGCGGGTGCGGCGGCCATGTCGGCGCTCGGCATCGGGCTCGCCAACCATGCGTTCGGCGTCTGGATGGGCGCGCTCTCGGGAGCCGCCGAGGCATCACAGCGGCTCATGCAGCCGCTGATCGAGGATTTCGAGGCACGCATCGAACAGTTCGAGGACGCGAACTCGTCGTCCATCAAGGCGCGGGCGACGGCGAAGACGATGATTGCCGAGGCGCAGTCCTTCGCGCAGGAGGTCACCGACATCGCCGCAAAGGAAGCCGCCACCACGGCGCCGGCGGTGAATGCCGCTCCGGCAGCCGGCGAGGCCGCGGATGTGCTGCTGCCCGAAGATTTCAGGCAGCCCAAGACCATGGACAGGCCTGCGAAACCGTCCAACCTCAAGGCGATATCGGGCATCGGCCCGAAGCTGGAGAAGGTGCTGAACGGGCTTGGCATCTGGACATATGCCCAGATCGCTGCCTGGTCGCCGCAAGAGATCGCCTGGGTCGACGACTATCTGTCGTTCAACGGCCGCATCGGCCGCGACGACTGGACTGCCCAGGCGGCGGCGCTGGCCGCGAAGAAGTGAATGAAATGTCGGGCGCTGCGTCTGTCGCGCCCGGAAAATGAGATTGCGGGAAATCCGCAGGGGTTTGAAGCGAATGGCAAAGCTCAAGGTCGACGGGAAAGAGATCACTGTACCCGACCACTACACGCTGCTGCAGGCGGCGGAAGACGCGGGCGCGGAAGTGCCGCGCTTCTGCTTCCACGAGCGGCTGTCGATCGCCGGCAATTGCCGCATGTGCCTGATCGAGGTGAAAGGCGGACCGCCCAAGCCGCAGGCCTCCTGCGCCATGGGCGTGCGCGACCTGCGCCCCGGCCCCAATGGCGAGCCGCCGGAAATCTTCACCAACACGCCGATGGTCAAGAAGGCCCGGGAAGGCGTGATGGAATTCCTGCTGATCAACCATCCGCTGGACTGCCCGATCTGCGATCAGGGCGGCGAGTGCGACCTGCAGGACCAGGCGATGGCATTCGGCGTCGATTCCTCGCGCTATCACGAGAACAAGCGTGCGGTCGAAGACAAGTATATCGGCCCGCTGGTCAAGACGGTGATGAACCGCTGCATCCATTGCACGCGCTGCGTCCGCTTCACCACCGAGGTTGCCGGCATTTCCGAACTCGGCCTGATCGGCCGCGGCGAGGACGCCGAAATCACCACCTATCTCGAACAGGCGATGACCTCGGAGCTGCAGGGCAATGTCATCGATCTTTGCCCGGTCGGCGCGCTGACTTCCAAGCCCTTCGCCTTCCAGGCGCGGCCGTGGGAGCTGACCAAGACCGAATCCATCGACGTGATGGATGCGGTCGGCTCGGCGATCCGCATCGATAGCCGTGGCCGCGAAGTGATGCGCATCCTGCCGCGTGTCAACGAGCAGGTGAACGAGGAGTGGATTTCCGACAAGACCCGCTTCATCTGGGACGGCTTGCGCACGCAGCGCCTCGACCGCCCTTATGTGCGCAAGGACGGCAGACTGGTTCCGGCAAGCTGGGCAGATGCGTTCGCGGCGATCAAGGATGCGGTATCGAAGACGACGCCCGAGAAGATCGGTGCCATTGCAGGCGATCTCGCGGCGGTCGAAGAGATCTACGCCCTGAAGCTCTTGATGGCTTCGCTCGGCTCGAAGAACATCGACTGCCGCCAGGATGGCGCCGCGCTCGACCCGTCGCTCGGACGCGCCAGCTATATCTTCAACCCGACCATCGAGGGCATCGAGCAGGCCGACGCGGTGCTGATCATCGGCGCCAATCCGCGCTTCGAAGCCTCGGTGCTCAATGCCCGCATCCGCAAGCGCTGGCGGGTGGGCAATCTGCCGGTCGGCGTCATCGGCGATGTCGGCGACACGCGCTATGACTATGAATTGCTGGGTGCCGGTCCGGATTCGCTTAAGGATCTGGCCGACGGCAATGGCAAGTTCTTCCAGACGCTGAAGAAGGCGACGCATCCGCTGATCATCGTGGGCCAGGGCGCACTGGCGCGCGCCGACGGCGCGGCCGTGCTCGGCCAGGCAGCCAAGCTCGCTGCGGCGGTCAATGCCGCTCGCTCGGACTGGAACGGCTTTGCGGTGCTGCACAATGCGGCAGCCAGAGTCGGCGGCCTCGATCTCGGCTTCGTGCCGGGCGAGGGCGGCAAGGACGTTGCCGGCATGCTGGGCGAAACGGACGTGCTGTTCCTCCTCGGTGCCGACGAGATCGACATGGGCAAGACCGGCGGCGCCTTCGTCGTCTACATCGGTACGCATGGTGATGCCGGCGCGCACCGCGCCAATGTCATCCTGCCGGCCGCGGCCTACACCGAAAAGTCGGCCACCTACGTCAACACCGAAGGGCGCGTGCAGCAGACCAACCGCGCCGGCTTCGCGCCGGGCGACGCGCGCGAGGACTGGGCGATCCTGCGGGCACTGTCCGACGTTCTGGGCAAGAAACTGCCGTTCGATTCGCTGCCGCAACTGCGGGCGAAGCTCTACGGCGAATACCCGCATCTGGCCCGCATCGACCAGGTCGCGGCCGGCAATGCCGAGGACGTCGCCGGCGTGGCGAAGCTCGGCGGGCGGCTGAACAAGGGAACCTTCACGTCGCCGGTCAAGGATTTCTACCTGACCAACCCGATCGCGCGGGCATCGGCCGTGATGGCGGAATGCTCGGCACTGGCCAAGAGCGGCTTCAAGCAGGCGGCGGAATAAGCATGGACACCTTCTTCTCCTTCTACGTGCTGCCGGCGCTGATCATCCTGCTGAAGTCAGTGGTGCTGATCGTGATCTTGCTGGTCTTTGTCGCGTATATTCTCTACGCCGACCGCAAGATCTGGGCGGCGGTGCAGCTGCGCCGTGGCCCGAACGTGGTCGGCCCCTGGGGCACACTGCAGGCTTTCGCCGATCTGTTGAAATTCGTCTTCAAGGAACCGGTCATCCCGTCAGGCGCCAACAAGGGCGTGTTCCTTTTGGCGCCGCTGGTGTCGGCCGTGCTGGCGATCTCGGCCTGGGCGGTCATTCCGGTCAACCAGGGTTGGGCGATCGCCAACGTCAATGTCGGCATCCTCTATGTCTTCGCCATCTCCTCGCTCGAGGTCTATGGCGTGATCATGGGCGGCTGGGCGTCCAACTCGAAATATCCGTTCCTCGGCGCGCTGCGTTCGGCCGCGCAGATGGTGTCCTACGAAGTCTCGATCGGCTTTGTCATCGTAACCGTGCTGCTGACGGCCGGCTCGCTCAACCTCAGCGATATCGTGCTGTCGCAGCAAGGTGGGCTTGGCACGCGGCTTGGCCTGCCCAACACCTTCCTCGACTGGAACTGGCTGGCCCTGTTCCCGATGTTCATCATCTTCTTCATCTCGGCGCTGGCCGAGACGAACCGGCCGCCCTTCGACCTGGTCGAAGCCGAATCGGAACTGGTCGCCGGCCACATGGTCGAATATTCGTCGACGCCGTTCCTGCTGTTCTTCCTCGGTGAGTATGTCGCCATCGTGCTGATGTGCGCGCTGGCCACCATCCTGTTCCTCGGCGGCTGGCTGCCCCCCTTCGACTTCGCGCCCTTTACCTGGGTGCCCGGCGTGATCTGGTTCGTGCTGAAGGTCTGTTTCGTGTTCTTCGGCATTTCGATGGTGAAGGCCTTCGTGCCACGCTACCGCTACGACCAGCTGATGCGGCTGGGCTGGAAAGTGTTCCTGCCGATCTCGCTGTTCATGGTGGTCGCCACCGCAGCCTTCCTCAAGATCACGGGGTTTGCGTGATGTCCGCTCTCGGCCAAGCCGCCAAATCGCTGCTGCTGCAGGATTTCGTCAGCGCCTTCTTCCTGTCGATGCGCCAGTTCTTCGCGCCGAAGGAAACGATCAACTATCCGCACGAGAAGGGGCCGATCAGCCCACGCTTCCGTGGCGAGCACGCGCTGCGCCGCTATCCCAATGGCGAGGAGCGCTGCATCGCCTGCAAATTGTGCGAGGCGATCTGCCCGGCGCAGGCCATCACCATCGAGGCCGGCCCGCGCCGCAATGACGGCACGCGCCGCACGGTGCGCTACGACATCGACATGGTGAAGTGCATCTATTGCGGCTTCTGCCAGGAGGCCTGCCCGGTCGACGCCATCGTCGAGGGGCCGAATTTCGAGTTCGCGACGGAGACGCGCGAGGAACTCTACTACGACAAGGACAGGCTGCTGGCGAATGGCGACCGGTGGGAGCGCGAACTGGCGCGCAACATCTCGCTGGACTCGCCCTACCGCTGATATTGACGCATGGACGGGGCGAGGGGCCTCGTCTAAGGACAACGCGGCTTCGATACCGGAGGCGGGACGAAGCCAGAGATAACAAACAGGACGAGTGTCCTGTTTGGACAGGAACCCGGGGGAACCCCAATGCTGAGTGGACTAGAGGCGGCCTTTTTCTACCTCTTCGCCTTTGTCGCCGTGGCGTCGGCGTTCATGGTCATTTCATCGCGCAACCCCGTGCATTCGGTGCTGTTCCTGATCCTGACCTTCTTCAACGCCGCCGGCCTGTTCATGCTGACCGGCGCCGAATTCCTGGCGATGATCCTGCTCGTCGTCTATGTCGGTGCGGTCATGGTGCTGTTCCTGTTCGTCGTCATGATGCTCGACGTCGATTTCGCCGAACTGAAGAGCGGCGCGCTGCAATATGCGCCGATCGGCGCCTTCGTCGGGCTGATCCTGGCGGCGGAACTGATCGTGGTTCTGGGCGGCTACACCTTCGCGCCGCGGCTCGCCTCGACGATCTCAAAACCCATTCCGGATCTCGCCACGCGCTCGAACACGGCCGCACTCGGCGACATCCTCTATACCGACTACCTCTACTACTTCCAGATTTCGGGCCTCATCCTGCTGGTCGCCATGATCGGTGCCATCGTGCTGACGCTGCGCCACAAGGAAGGGGTCAAGCGGCAGTCGATCGCAGCCCAGGTCGGCCGCACGCCGGCCACCGGCATGGAAATCCGCAAGGTCAAGTCGGGCGAAGGAGTCTGAGATGGTCGTCGGCATCGCACATTATCTGACCGTATCGGCGATCCTGTTCACGCTCGGCGTGTTCGGTATCTTCCTGAACCGCAAGAATGTCATCGTCATCCTGATGTCGGTCGAACTGATCCTGCTTGCGGTCAACATCAATTTTGTCGCCTTCTCGGCGGCGCTCGGCGATCTGGTCGGCCAGGTGTTCGCACTGTTCGTGCTGACGGTCGCGGCAGCCGAGGCGGCAATCGGACTTGCCATTCTCGTCGTCTTCTTCCGCAACCGCGGCTCGATCGCGGTCGAAGACGTGAACATGATGAAGGGTTGACGGAACCACCATGTATCAGGCCATCGTCTTCCTTCCACTGCTCGGCTTCCTGATCGTCGGCCTGTTCGGCACGTCGCTCGGCGCCAAGGCGTCCGAATACATCACCTCCGGCTTCCTGGTGATTTCGGCTGTTCTGTCGTGGGTTGCCTTCTTCAGCGTCGGCTTCGGCCATGGCGAGGTGTTCACCGTGCCGGTGCTGCACTGGATCCAGTCCGGCGGGCTGGACGTTTCCTGGGCGCTGCGCATCGACACGCTGACGGTGGTGATGCTGGTGGTGGTCAACACCGTGTCGGCGCTGGTTCACATCTATTCGATCGGCTACATGCACCACGATCCGAACCGGCCGCGCTTCTTCGCCTACCTGTCGCTGTTCACCTTCGCCATGCTGATGCTGGTGACGGCCGACAATCTGGTGCAGATGTTCTTCGGCTGGGAAGGGGTGGGCCTGGCGTCCTACCTGCTGATCGGCTTCTGGTACAAGAAGCCGTCGGCCAATGCCGCGGCCATCAAGGCCTTCGTCGTCAACCGCGTCGGCGATTTCGGCTTCGCGCTCGGCATTTTCGGCGTCTTCGTGCTGTTCGGCTCGGTCAATCTCGGCACGATCTTCGCCAATGCGGCGACATTCATTCCGGCTGAAGGCGCCCCGCAAGGTGCTGCCGTGCTGACCTTCCTCGGCCATGCGCTGGACAAGCAGTCGGCAATGACCGTCGTCTGCCTGCTCCTGTTCATGGGCGCCATGGGCAAGTCGGCGCAAGTGCCGCTGCACACCTGGCTGCCGGACGCCATGGAAGGCCCGACGCCGGTCTCCGCGCTGATCCACGCCGCCACCATGGTGACGGCGGGCGTGTTCATGCTGGCGCGGCTGTCGCCGCTGTTCGAATTGTCGCATTCGGCGCTGACTGTGGTGACCTTCATCGGCGCCTTCACCGCCTTCTTCGCGGCAACCGTCGGCCTGGTCCAGAACGACATCAAGCGCGTCATCGCGTATTCGACCTGCTCGCAGCTCGGCTACATGTTCGTTGCGCTCGGCGTCGGCGCCTATGGGGCGGCGATCTTCCACCTGTTCACGCATGCCTTCTTCAAGGCGCTGCTGTTCCTCGGTTCGGGCTCGGTCATCCACGCCGTCTCCGACGAGCAGGACATGCGCAAGATGGGCGGGCTGCGGTCGCTGATCCCGACAACCTACTGGATGATGGTGATCGGCACGCTGGCGCTGACCGGCGTCGGCATTCCGGTGACCGTCATCGGCACCGCCGGTTTCTTCTCCAAGGACGCCATCATCGAGAGCGCCTTTGCCGGCCACAATTCGGTCGCCGGCCTTGCCTTCGTGCTGCTGGTCATCGCCGCATGCTTCACCTCCTTCTATTCCTGGCGGCTGATCTTCATGACCTTCCACGGCAAGCCGCGGGCGAGCCATGAGGTGATGCACCACGTGCATGAATCGCCGCCGGTGATGCTGGTGCCGCTGTTCGTGCTGGCCGCCGGCGCGCTGTTTGCCGGCGTCATCTTCCACAATTCGTTTATCGGCGAAGGCTATGCCGAGTTCTGGAAGGCGTCGCTGTTCACGCTGCCGGACAACCACATCCTGCACGAGATCCATGAATTGCCGCTGTGGGTCGAGCTCTCGCCCTTCATCGCCATGCTGATCGGTTTCGCGCTGGCCTGGAAGTTCTACATCCGCTCGCCGGAAATGCCCGTCAATCTCGCCGCTCGGCATCGCGGGCTCTACGCCTTCCTGCTCAACAAGTGGTATTTCGACGAGCTTTACGACTTCCTGTTCGTGCGGCCGGCCAAGCGCCTCGGCCATTTCCTGTGGAAGACCGGTGATGGCACCATCATCGATGGCCTGGGGCCGGACGGCATTTCGGCGCGCGTCGTCGATGTCACCAACCGTGTCGTCAAGCTGCAGACCGGCTACCTCTACCACTACGCCTTCGCCATGCTGATCGGCGTTGCCGCACTCGTCACCTGGATGATGCTCTGATGACCGCCTGGCCAATCCTCTCGCTGGTCACCTTCCTGCCGCTGGTTGGTGTGCTGCTGATCCTGTTCATCAACGATGACAGCGAAAACGCACGCCGCAACATCCGCGCCATTGCGCTGTTGACCACGACGTTCACGTTCATCATCTCGCTGTTCATCTGGACCGGCTTCGACAATTCGCAGGCGGGCTTCCAGTTCGTCGAAAAGGTCGCGTGGCTCGACTCCGGCATCTCCTACCACATGGGCGTCGACGGCATTTCGATGCTGTTCGTCATCCTGACGACCTTCCTGATGCCGCTCTGCATCCTGGCGTCGTGGGAATCGATCGAGAAGCGCGTCAAGGCCTACATGATCGCCTTCCTGCTGCTCGAGACGCTGATGATCGGCGTGTTCTGCGCGCTGGATATCGTGCTGTTCTACGTCTTTTTCGAAGCCGGCCTGATCCCGATGTTCATCATCATCGGCGTCTGGGGCGGCAAGCGTCGCGTCTACGCCTCGTTCAAGTTCTTCCTCTACACGCTCGCCGGCTCGGTGCTGATGCTGCTCGCCATCATGGCGATGTTCTATCAGTCCGGCACCACCGACATCCCGACGCTGTTGACCCACAACTTCCCGGCCAACATGCAGACCTGGCTATGGCTCGCCTTCTTCGCTTCCTTCGCGGTGAAGATGCCGATGTGGCCGGTGCATACCTGGCTGCCGGATGCACACGTCGAGGCGCCAACGGCCGGCTCGGTCATCCTGGCCGCCATCCTCCTGAAGATGGGTGGATACGGCTTCCTGCGCTTCTCCCTGCCGATGTTCCCGCTGGCGTCCGAAATGTTCGCGCCGCTGGTCTTCACGCTCTCCGTCGTCGCCATCATCTACACCTCGCTGGTGGCGCTGATGCAGGAGGACATGAAGAAGCTGATCGCCTATTCGTCGGTCGCCCATATGGGCTTCGTCACCATGGGCATCTTCGCCATGAACCAGGAAGGCGTGCAGGGCGCGATCTTCCAGATGCTCAGCCACGGCCTCGTCTCGGGCGCGCTGTTCCTGTGCGTCGGCGTCATCTACGACCGCATGCACACGCGTGAGATCGCCGCCTATGGCGGCCTGGTCAACAACATGCCGAAATACGCCACTGTGTTCCTGATCTTCACCATGGCCAATGTCGGCCTGCCGGGCACCTCAGGCTTTGTCGGCGAGTTCCTGACCATGCTTGGCGTGTTCCGGGTCAACACCTGGGTGGCGTTCTTCGCCGCCACCGGCGTCATCCTGTCGGCGGCTTACGCGCTCTGGCTCTATCGCCGGGTGATCTTCGGCGCGCTGACCAAGGACAGCCTGAAGGGCCTGCTCGATCTGTCGCCGCGCGAGAAGTTCATCATCTACCCGCTGGTGGTGCTGGTCATCTTCTTCGGCGTCTATCCCGCTCCCGTCTTCGATGCGACGGCCCAATCGGTCAAGTCGCTCGTCACCAATGTCACCGCATCCATCGGCGCCGCGCAGACCGCGGCGGCGAACTGACCCAGGGGTTTTGCGAACCATGACGCCGGACCTTCTCTCCAGCCTGTCGCTCTCGACGCCCGAGCTGATCCTTGCCATCGGCGCGCTCGCGCTGCTGATGGTCGGGGCCTATTCGCGCTCCAATACCGCCAATACGGTGAGCGGCCTTGCGGTCGCCGTGCTGGTTATCGCAGGCGTCTGGCTGATCTTCCGGACCGGGCAGGGCAACGCCTATGGCAATGCCTTCATCCAGGATCCCTTCGCGCGCTTCATGAAGGTGCTGTCGCTGGTCGGTTCGGCGGTGACGCTGATCATGTCGATGCGCTTTGCCAAGGCGGAACGTTTCGACAAGTTCGAGTATCCGGTGCTGATCCTGCTGTGCACGCTGGGCATGATGCTGATGATCTCGGCTAACGGCATGATCGGGCTCTATCTCGGCCTCGAGCTGCAGTCGCTGGCGATCTACGTGCTGGCGGCGATCAACCGCGACAATCTGCGTTCGACCGAAGCCGGCCTGAAATACTTCGTCCTCGGCGCGTTGTCGTCGGGCATGCTGCTCTATGGCATCAGCCTGGTCTATGGCTACACCGGCAACACCGGCTTCCAGGAGATCGCCTCAGCACTGGGCAGCGGCGAGCGCCAGCTTGGCCTGGTCTTCGGCCTGGTCTTCGTGCTGGCCGGCCTTGCCTTCAAGATCTCGGCGGTGCCGTTCCACATGTGGACGCCCGACGTCTATGAAGGCGCGCCGACACCGGTGACCGCGTTCCTGGCGGCGGCCCCCAAGATGGCGGCGATGGCGCTGATCGTGCGCGTCACCATGGGCGCGTTCAAGCCGATCGCCGCCGACTGGCAGCAGATCATCGTCTTCATCTCGATCGCCTCGATGGCGCTCGGCGCCTTTGCCGCGATCGGCCAGACCAACATCAAGCGGCTGATGGCCTATTCCTCGATCGGCCATATGGGCTACGCGCTGGTAGGCCTTGCCGCCAACAGCCAGGCTGGCGTGCGTGGCGTCGCCATCTACATGCTGATCTATCTGGTGATGACGCTGGGCACGTTCGCCTTCATCCTCGCCATGCGGCGCAAGGAAGGCAATGTGGAACAGATCAGCGACCTGGCCGGCCTTGCCTCGACCAACCCGATCATGGCGACGATCCTGACCATCCTGATGTTCTCGCTGGCCGGCATCCCGCCGCTCGCCGGCTTCTGGGGGAAGTGGTACGTCTTCCTCGCCGCCATCAACGCCAACCTCTACGCGCTGGCGATCATCGGCGTGCTGGCCTCGGTGGTGGGCGCTTACTACTACCTGCGCATCATCAAGATCATGTGGTTCGACGAACCGGTCGGCGGCTTCGTCCCGATGGCCAGCGAATTGCGCCTCGTGCTCGGCGTCTCCGGCGCCTTCGTGCTGTTCTATGTGCTGATCGGCGGGCCGATCGGCACCTATGCCGAAGCAGCCGCCAAGACATTTTTCTGACGGGATGGCATTTCGGCTGGCTCCAACCTCGGCGTCGGAAGGGTTCCGGCTCGAGGCCCATGACAGCGTCGGCTCCACCAATACTGTGGCGCTGGACCACGCAAGGGCAGGCGACCCGGGCAGGCTGTGGGTCGTTTCCAAAAAGCAGGAAAGCGGGCGTGGCCGGCGCGGCCGCGCCTGGGTCTCGCCCGAAGGCAATCTGGCGGCGACCCTGCTTGTCATCACCGGCGGTGAACTTCGCCTTGCCGCGACGCTGGGTTTCGTCGCCGGCCTGTCGCTTGCCGATGCACTGGATGCCGTGGTGCCGAAAGGCCGCATCGCCATCGGGCTTGATGGCGCAAGCCAGGGACAAAACCGTTTCGAGTTGAAATGGCCGAACGACGTTCTGGCCTCCGGCGCCAAGCTGGCCGGCATCCTGCTGGAGTCAGCGATGCTGGACGGCGACCGTTTCGCCGTGGCGGTGGGCATCGGCGTCAATGTGGTGGCGTATCCCACGGATTTGCCGTATCCCGCGACATCGCTCCAAGCGCTCGGCGCGACATGCGATGCCGAAACGCTGTTCCTGGCGCTGTCGGATGCCTGGAGCGAGAATGCCCGCCTGTGGGATGAGGGGCGCGGGCTTTCAGCCATCAGGAGACGCTGGCTGGCGCGCGCGGCGGGACTCGGCGGCGAGGTTGCTGTCAGAATTGACGGTAATGTGGTGCGTGGGGTGTTCGAGACCATTGACGAGGATTGCCGTTTCGTGATCCGCGACGATGAAGGGGCGGTTCTGACGATCGCTGCCGGCGATGTGCATTTCGGCGCGGTGGCATCCGCCCGGGTATAGTTTGTTTTTGCGCAATTCCGGACGGAAAATCGTTAGACGCTTTTCCTGGAATTGCTTTAACGGCTTGGCCTGAGGGCCAGGAAGGGAAAAATCATGGCGAAAGCGGAAAACGCCGAACTCGTCTTCGTGCCGCTCGGCGGCGTCGGCGAGATCGGTATGAACTTCGCCCTCTACGGCTACGGCCCGCCGAGCGCGCGCGAATGGATTGTCATCGATGTCGGTGTCACCTTTCCAGACGCGGCGCATCCGGGCGTCGACCTGATCCTGCCCGACACGCGCTTCATCGAGGAGAACCTCGCCAATCTGCGCGGCATCATCATCACCCACGCGCATGAGGATCATTACGGCGCGCTGCTCGACATCTGGCCGAAGCTGAAGGCGCCGGTGTGGATGACGCCGTTCAGCGCGGGGCTGCTGGAAGCCAAGCGCCAGGGCGAGCAGGGGGCAGCCAAGATCCCGCTGACGATCTACCGGGCTGGCGAGAAATTCACCGTCGGTCCGTTCGAGATCGAAGCCATTCCGGTGGCGCACTCCATCCCCGAGCCGATGTCGCTGGCCATCACCACGCCAGCCGGTACGGTCATCCACACCGGCGACTGGAAGATCGATCCGGAGCCGACGATCGGACCCAAGACCGACGAGGCGCGTTTCCGCGCCTATGGCGACAAGGGCGTGCTGGCGCTGATCTGCGATTCGACCAATGCGCTGCGCGAAGGCGAATCGCCTTCGGAAGTCGCCGTCGGCGAGGGATTGAAGGGCGTCATCCAGGCCGCCAAGGGCCGCGTCGCCGTCACCACCTTCTCCTCCAATGTCGGGCGCATCGTTTCGATCGCCAGGGCGGCACGCGATGCAGGCCGCCAGTGTCTGGTGCTTGGCCGTTCGCTGAAGCGGGTCATCGATGTCGCCGACGAACTCGGTTACATGGACGGCCTGCCGGAGTTCATCGCCGAGGAGGATTTCGGCTTCATTCCGCGCGAAAACCTGGTCATCATCTGCACCGGCAGCCAGGGCGAGCCGCTGGCGGCTCTTGCAAAACTATCGCGCGACGAGATGAAGTCGGTATCGCTGACGGCGGGCGACACGGTGGTGTTCTCCTCGCGCACCATCCCCGGCAATGAGAAGGCGATCCTCGAGATCAAGAATCGCCTTATCGATCTCGGCATCAAGATCATCGAGGACGGCGACGCGCTGGTGCATGTCTCCGGCCACCCCCGGCGCAGCGAGCTGCGCAAGATGTATGAATGGGTGCGCCCGCAGATCGGCGTTCCCGTGCATGGCGAGGCGGCGCATCTGGTGGCGCAAGGATCGCTTATGTCGACCTCAGGCATCGGCCAGGTGGCGCAGGTGCGCGACGGCGATATGCTGAGGCTCGCCCCCGGTCCCGCCACCATCATCGACCAGGTGCCGTTCGGCCGCATCTACAAGGACGGCAACCTGATCGGTACCGACCAGGCGATGGGCATCCGCGACCGGCGCAAATTGTCCTTTGCCGGCCATGTCGCGGTCAATGTCGTGCTGGACGACAAATATGAGCTGGCCGGTGACCCCGACCTGGTCGCCATCGGCGTCGCCGAGGCCGATGCCAGCGGCGAGACGCTCGAAGACCTGATGATCGATGCGGCGGTCGGCGCGGTCGAGTCGATTCCCCGTCAGCGCCGGAAAGACCTGGACCTCGTGCAGGAGGCCGTGCGGCGCGCGGTGCGCGGTGCGGCCAACGAGGCCTGGGGTAAGAAGCCGCTGGTGACGGTGTTTGTTACGCGATGAAGGCAGTAGGGCAGTAGGGCAGTAGGAATGCGATCACCTCTAATCCGTCTTCCCCTATTGCCATACTGCCTTATTGCCATACTGCCCTGATACGGAGCATTTCATGCTTGGACGGTTGAACCATGTCGCGCTTGCGGTGCCGGATCTGGCGGCGGCGGTTGCCGCCTACCGCAATAAGCTCGGCGCCGAAGTGACGGAGCCGCAGGCTTTGCCGGAGCATGGCGTCACGGTGGTGTTCGTCAATGTCGGCAACACCAAGATCGAATTGCTGGAGCCCTTGGGCGAAAGCTCGCCCGTCGCGGCGTTCCTCGCGAAGAACCCGTCCGGCGGCATGCATCACCTCTGCTACGAGGTCGACGACATACTGGCCGCGCGTGATCAGCTCAAGGCCGCCGGCGCTCGCGTGCTGGGCGACGGCAACCCGAAGACCGGTGCCCATGGCAAGCCTGTGCTGTTCCTGCATCCGAAGGATTTCTTCGGCACGCTGATCGAACTGGAGCAATCATGAGCTGGGTTTCGTTCACCGCCCTGTTTTTCGCGACGTGGTGGGTGGTGCTGTTCGCCGTCCTGCCGTTCAGCGTCAGGACACAGGACGACGATCATGACGTGACGCTGGGCACGGTTCCAAGCGCGCCGCGCGGCCCGCACATGCTGCGTGCCGTCATCCGCACCACCATCGCCACGGCGATCCTGATGGGCATTTTCTATGGCCTGACGCATGGCCTGGGATACAGCCTCAACGACATCCCGCACATCGTTCCGGATTTCGGCCAGACACCCGCAAAATAGAGCGCCCGGCAAGGGCGCTTCGATACCGTAAAGCGCGACGGATCGGATCGAGACGCCGCCATGGTTGGCGCGGCTGAATGCTTGCTGACGCTGGGTAATGTAGCTTGGCAGCTCGCCGCGCTAACCAGATGATTGCACAAAAAAAATGCAAGGCACGAGGCCTTGCAATTAAACGCGTCCGATCTGTTTCCGGTTTCCGGCGGCAGCGAGTAACCGCGCCTAGATCGCATCCTCCCAAGACTTTGACCGCGTAGGAGAGCAGATTTTTCTCCGCCCTCTCGGTTATCGCGGCACACTAGCCTAAGCCGAATGAAAATGTCACGAAGAATTTTGCCTCGAAACAGGCATTCTCGTGCTGCACTGCACAATAGTATGGCATGCTTTGCTTTCTAAACGACCAGCAAGGTTCGACGGAGCCTTTGCGGCAGGTTCTGAATTGACGCGCGCAAAGAATTGGCGGCCAAACCCGAAGACGTTCGGGCCTCCCGCACAGCCGGCTGGACCCTACTTCGCGATGCCGGCCTCAGCCATCGCCTTCTCGACCATGCCGATCCAGCCTTCGTTGGCACCGGGCAGTCGACCTTGCGCTTTCAGCCCCGTCAGCATGGCCAGCGCGGCCTTGAGGTTTGCCGGCGTGTCGACACTGGCAATCGCCATCTTGTAGTGGCTGAAGGCGGCATCGACCGTGCGTTGCGCGCTGCCCGGATCAGCCTTGAGCTGCGCGTCGGCAATGGCGAATCCGGCCTGGTATTCGGCAGCCGCCCCGGGTTTGTCGCCCTTGCTCATCAGCATGTCGCCGATGCGGTTATGGCCGACGGCAAGGTCGCGCTGCCATTCGGCGTTGTCGCGGTCGAGTTCGGCCAGATATTCCGCAATGGCTTGCGACGAACGGCGGTCGGCGAGCGCGCCATCGATATCTCCGGCCTCGGCGCGGGCGTCGGAAATCTTGCCCAATGCAAGCGCGAGGTCACGCCGCCACAGTGTGTTGCCGGGGTCCCGCGCCACCAGCTTTTGCGCGATGTCGACGCTGCGCCTGTAGGGTTCGAAAGCTTTTTCATTATGCCCGGTCAGCCGCTGCAGGTCGCCGATGGCGCTGAGGCTGACGGTGATGTCGCGCTGCAGTTCCGTGTCGTCAGGCATCTTCTTCGCCAGCGCCTCGGT
Organism: Mesorhizobium sp. 113-3-9; assembly: GCF_016756515.1. NCBI lineage: Bacteria > Pseudomonadati > Pseudomonadota > Alphaproteobacteria > Hyphomicrobiales > Phyllobacteriaceae > Mesorhizobium > Mesorhizobium sp. 113-3-9. The sequence goes on from NZ_AP023246.1 coordinate 3,901,392, forward strand.
GATCTGCAAGGACACTTCATATTCGGCGATCGAACCTTCCAGATCGTTGGTCAGCCTGAGCGCCAGCCCGATCTTGGAGTGGCTGACGGCAAGGTCGCGCCGAAAGCCTTCATCATCAGGCGCCTGCTCGACCAGGAATTCAGCCACCTTGAGCGCCGAACGGTAATTAGCCAGCGCGCCTAGTCCGTCGCCCGAAACCCGCATGGCGTCGCCGATGCGGTTGAAGCAGATTGCGTAGTCGCGAAGATAGCCAAAGGTAGGCTCTTTTTGGAGGATCGCTTTCATCGTGGCGAGAGCCTGTTGGTAGAGCGCGATCGCGCCGGCGCTATCGCCCATCGCCTTCTTGACGTCGGCCACCTTGTTCTGCGCCACGGCAAGGTCGCGCTGATGGTCGATCTTGTCGGGCTCTGCGGCCGCGCGTTTCTCCGCGGACCGGACCATCGAATCATAGGCTTTGCCGGCTTCCTGCAGATTGCCGACGGTCGTTTGCAGCGTGCCGATCAGTTCCCACGACAGTGTCTGCTGGTAGCGTGCCTCGTCCGGTATTGGGAAACCCTCGACATCGGCATAAAGCGCCACGGCCTTGCGGTAGTCCTCGATGGCGAGGTCGTAGCGCAATTGCGCCTGCGAAGCGCCGCCGGCGAGGTAATGCGTCGTCGCCTCCGACAGCGTGCGCTCGATGAAGCGGGTTTTCAGATCGTCGCGCGATTTGCCATCGATATCCGCCGCCTTGCCAAGCAGCGCCCGTGCTTCGTCGAATGAGCCGAGTGCCAGTTGCGCCTCCGCCTGTTGGCGCAGCGCCGTGACTTCAGGATCGGAGGAGGCGAAATTGCGCAGATCGGCCCGCACCTTGACGAAAGCGTCGGCCGCCTCCTGCAGCTTCTGCTGGCGCTGCCGCGGCGCCATCGCCTTGCCGTCCGAGGTAATGAGCGCTGCGTACAGCGGTGCCAGCGGCATGTCGGCACTGGCCGCAACCGTCTCGACCTCGACACGCAAATCCGGCGTGACATCGGCCATGGCAAGCAGCAGCCGGTCACGCTCGGGCAGTGCGTCCTTGCTGGTCTGCGCGGCGAAGAAGAGTTGCGGCAGACCGCTCTCCACATAAGGCAGTTGCCTGCCGCGCGACAGATCGTAGACCTGCTGCTGAACCAGCGTCAGGACGGAACGTATTTCAAGGCCGTCGGTGGGCAGGAATTTGGCCAATGCTGCGGAAAAATCGGAGTTGCCGGACGCACCGTCCGACGCCGTCTGCCCAGGCGCCGCGGAAAAGGCGAACAGCACGTTCTCCGCGCGCCCCATGCGCCCGAGCCCCGGCTTGGCCTCGGCTTTAACCTCCGGCGCGATGGACATCACGCCGCGTCCTTCACCAGCCTTGCTGTCTTCCGATTGGTCGCCGCCGGATTGGCCAAAGGGATCGTTGCGGCACGCATCAAGCACGACGAGGCCGATCTTGCCGACTGCGGTCACTGCCTCACGCACCTCTTCGAGCGCAAGGGTTGTTGCCTTCAACCGGTCCAGCGACGACGGATCGGCATCGACCGGCAGAAGGCGGTTGTCGCCCGCGATCTCGACGCCATGGCCTGAGAAATAGATCAGCGCGACATCGGCCCCGGCCGCATCGTCGCGAAAATCCTCCAGCGCACGGCGCATACGCTTCAGGTCACGATTTGCTTCGGTGGTGACGTCGAAACCGAGTTTTTGCAGCGCGGCTTCGATCGTGCGGCTGTCGTTCACCGCATTCTTCAGGGGACGCACATTGCGGTACTCGTCGGCCGCGATGATGAGCGCGACACGCCGCTCGGCGTGTGCCGCCGAGACGAAAAAGACCGCCAGGATGACTGTCAGAAAAAAGCGCAATGCCCCAATCCGCCCCGAGCGGACAGCGTCCCACGGCTTTTCGACCCAGGCAAGCCTGCTCGATATGATCTGGGAACCTAGTGATTGCGGGCATGACGGCGTCAATGTGCCGCCATGGCCGGGTTCCCATTGCGCCATGAAATGGCTATGAAGCCGGGTCAAGCAAGCCTGCGTCGCACCGATTCTGGCGCGACCATTCTCATTCACGGACCAGTCCATGCGTTTGTCGCGCTATTTCCTGCCTATCCTCAAAGAAAATCCGCGTGAGGCCGAGATCGTCTCGCACCGGCTGATGCTGCGTGCCGGCATGATCCGCCAGCAGGGGCAGGGCAGTTTTTCCTGGCTGCCACTCGGCAAGCGCGTGCTGGACAAGGTTTGCCAGATCATCCGCGAGGAGCAGAACCGCGCCGGCGCGCTGGAGATCCTGATGCCGACCATCCAGTCGGCCGATCTGTGGCGCGAAAGCGGCCGCTATGACGACTACGGCAAGGAGATGCTGCGCATCAAGGATCGGCAGGACCGCGACATGCTCTACGGCCCGACCAATGAGGAAGTGGTCACCGAAATCGTTCGCGCCTACGTCAAGTCCTACAAGGACCTGCCGCTCAATCTCTACCATATCCAGTGGAAGTTCCGTGACGAGGTGCGGCCGCGCTTCGGCGTCATGCGCTCACGCGAATTCCTGATGAAGGACGCCTATTCCTTCGACCTTAACTTCGAAGGCGCGAGGGCCGCCTACAACAGGATGTTCGTGTCCTATCTCAGGACCTTCACGCGCATGGGCCTGCAGGCCATCCCGATGCGGGCCGATACCGGGCCGATCGGCGGCGATCTCAGCCACGAATTCATCATCCTGGCGGACACCGGCGAGAGCCAGGTCTATTGCGATCGCGATTATCTGTCACTCCAGGTGCCTGACGAAAACACCGACTTCGCCAATGACGCGGAGATATCAGACATCGTCAAAACCTGGACGACGCCTTACGCCGCTACCGACGAGATGCATGATGAGGCGGCGTGGGACAAACTCGGCGAAGCGGACCGGGTCTCGGCGCGGGGCATCGAGGTTGGCCACATCTTCCATTTCGGCGACAAATATTCCAAGCCCATGGGCGCCAAGGTGACCGGACCTGACGGCAAGGACCATTTCGTCTCCGGCGGTTCCTATGGCATCGGCCCGTCACGGCTGGTCGCGGCGATCATCGAGGCCAGCCACGACGAGAACGGCATCATCTGGCCCGATGCCGTGGCGCCGTTCGACATCGGCCTGATCAACATGAAGGTGGGTGACGCCGAGTGCGATCGCGTCAGTGACGAGCTCGATGCCGCCTTCACCGCCGCCGGCAAGGATGTGCTCTATGACGACACCGACCAGCGGCCGGGCGGCAAGTTCGCCACCGCCGACCTGATCGGCCTGCCCTGGCAGGTAATCGTCGGGCCGCGCGGCGTGGCCGCCGGCGAGGTCGAGATCAAGAATCGCAAGACCGGCGAGCGCGTGACGCTGCCGATCGCCGATGCGAAAAAACGCTTCGGTGCCGCCGCATGAGCGAGGCGGCCGCGGCAAGATCGGCGGGTGCCGGCCCGTTCTCCATCTTCGAACGCATGGTGGCTTGGCGCTATTTGCGCTCGCGGCGCAAGGAGACGGTCATCTCGGTCATCGCCTCGATTTCTTTCCTCGGCATCATGCTGGGGGTGGCGACGCTGATCGTCGTCATGGCGGTGATGAACGGGTTCCGGGCCGAGCTGTTGACCCGCATCCTCGGCGTCAACGGCCATCTGATCGTGCAGCCGCTTGATTCGCCGCTTGAGGATTACGCCCAGGTCGCCGGCCGCATCAACGGCGTGCCCGGCATCAAATACGCCATCCCGCTGATCGACGGCCAGGTGCTGGCGCAAGGCAATGTCGGTGGCGGCACCGGTGCGCTGGTGCGCGGCATACGCGGAGAGGATCTCGGCAAGATCGCCATCGTCGCCAGCAACGTCAAACAAGGCACGCTCACCGATTTCGACTCGGGCGAAGGCGTCGCCATCGGCAAGCGCATGGCCGAGAATCTCGGGCTGACGCTCGGCGATACCATCACCTTGATCTCGCCCGATGGCGACGTGACGCCGCTGGGCACCACGCCGCGCATGAAGGGCTACAAGATCGCTGCGATCTTCGAAGTCGGCATGTCGGAATATGACAGTTCCATCGTCTACATGCCGTTCTCGGAAGCGCAGCTCTACTTCAACATGGATGGACGCGCGCAGACGATCGAGATCTATGTCGACAATCCCGACAATGTCGACGCGCTGAAATCGAAGGTGGAAGAGGCGGCGCAACGGCCCATCGACATCGTCGACTGGCGCCAGCGTAACGAGACCTTCTTTTCCGCCCTGCAGGTCGAGCGCAACGTCATGTTCATGATCCTGACGCTGATCGTGCTGGTGGCGGCGCTCAACATCATTTCCGGGCTGATCATGCTGGTGAAGGACAAGGGGCACGATATCGCCATCCTGCGCACCATGGGCGCCTCGCGCGGCGCGATCTTGCGTATCTTCCTGATGACCGGCGCGGCGATCGGCGTCACCGGCACGCTCGCCGGCGTGCTGCTCGGGGTGCTGATCTGCACCAACATCGAATCGATCCGGCAGTTCTTTTCGTGGATGACCGGCAAGGTGCTGTTCAATCCGGAGCTCTATTTCCTCAGCCAGCTGCCGGCGAAGATGGATCCGCGCGAGACCACCTATGTCATCATCATGGCGCTCGGCCTGTCGTTCCTGGCGACCGTGTTTCCGGCGTGGCGGGCCGCCCGCCTCGATCCGGTCGAAGCGTTGAGGTACGAGTAGTGGCCGAGGTCATTATCGAGCTGAAGAGCGTCGAGCGGCACTATGTCCAGGGGCCGCGCAAGCTCACCATCCTGAACGGCGCCGATTTCTCGCTGAAGCGCGGCGAGATGGTGGCGCTGGTGGCGCCGTCGGGCACCGGCAAGTCGACGCTGCTGCATACGGCCGGCCTGCTGGAGCGCCCCGACGCCGGCGACGTGATCCTGTCCGGCCGGGCCTGCGGCCGGCTGTCCGACGACGAGCGCACGTCGATCCGCCGCAACGATGTCGGCTTCGTCTACCAGTTCCATCATCTGCTGCCGGAGTTTTCCGCGCTGGAAAACATCATGATGCCGCAGCTGATCAAGGGCCTGCCGCGCAAGGAAGCATCCGAGCGCGCCGCCCAACTGCTCGATTACATGCAGATCGGCAAGCGCGCTTCGCACCGGCCGGCCGAATTGTCCGGTGGCGAGCAGCAGCGCGTCGCCATCGCTCGTGCCGTTGCCAATGCGCCGCTGGTGCTGCTGGCCGACGAGCCGACCGGCAATCTCGATCCGGTCACCGCTTCCTATGTGTTCGAAGCGCTGGAGGCGCTGGTGCGGCAATCGGGTCTCGCGGCGCTGATCGCCACCCACAATCACGAGCTGGCATCGCGCATGGACCGGCGCGTCACGCTGGCCGACGGTAAGGTGGTGCCGCTCGGCTCGGGCTGACCTCAGCCTCGACAGTCCCAGGCGGCTCATCGACAATCCGCGCTACGGAATGTGTTTCCGCACCATAGGTGCCCGCTGCACCCGTCAACCTTTTCCTGGCCCTGCCGATTTCCTCCTATCGCCTGCGGCGCATAATCGACGAAGCAAGATAGCCCAGTGCAAGCGTCATGGCGGCGACCGCGATCCCGGTGCTGATCACGCCTGCCGGCGTTATCCTGGCACTGCCTTGCAAGGTAACATGCTTGCCTAGGCGCAGATCGAAAACGGACTTGATTTCCTCAGGATGTGAGGGGACCGCGGGCGAGGGGTCTTCCTGGACAACTGACATTTGAGCCTCCGGTTCGTGCCTGCTATGCGGCTGCTGGAGCGAACCGTGTTTCTACACAACCTCCATCCGTTGCGGAAGTTCAGTTGCGAGCATCCGTGGACCGTAGACCTCAACGCTCGCCAGTGTATTCCGCCACGGCAACGCTGAGTTTCAACCTCGATGGCGCAGAGACGAATCGACAACGCCGCCGCGAATCCGTCTGGCAGCGGTCGGCCGCAATGGCGCGGGTTGGAAAGAACGGGCGGCATTCGCGAGCAAGCACGCGAACAAGTAAAGTTGAAGTTGAACTGATTTTCTACCGCGTGGAAAACGTGCATAGCCTGCGATGGAAGGCGGGTGTGCGCCAAGCTCGTTAGCTGCCATGAGGTTGTGATGTTGGCTGACCACTCAGACAGTTTCGTCGCCTATCCGTCACGCTGGCAGTGCGCATTTCTTGCATTTGGTTCATTAGCTTTTGTTATCGTGGGGCTGTGGATGTTAGGCGCCTTTGGTGCTGCGCCTACCCCTACTATCCAATACTCTCATCTGAAAATACTTATTGCCGGCTGGATTGCTGTGACAGTGGGTCCGCTTGCTGCGATGAAGTGGATTTCAAAATTGTTCGTGACGGCGGAGCAATTGCGTATCGATGCGGCGGGTATTCGCTATTCGCCTTGGTCCGATAAAACCATACCCTGGTCTGAGATAGCAGACGTAACGACTTGGTCCCGAAACGCGCAGAAGAGAATAGTTTTACATCTACGACACCCCAACAACTTCCCAGGCAAAGGATTAGCTGGTCGTTTGGCTAGTGCCAGCCGCAAGTTGACCGGAGGTGATGTAACCATAACCATTTTGCTGACCGGCACAGACCGTAGCTTCGATGAGGCTATGTCAGCGATCATGCGTTACAGGCGGTCGAGCTAACGCCCCGTTGCCCGCTTTGGCTGCCTGATCAGTCGAGAAGCGGCATGTATTTACGTCGCCTATTTAGCCTACTGCTTTCTCGCCGCTTCTTGCCTGCGTATTCCTCCGAAAGCCCTTCGCATAGGCGGCCTTTTCGTCACTGCCATGCCGATCTTCACTGGATACATCTTGGGGGCCGTCGGCTGGCCGGGGCTGGCGTGGATCGCGCTTGACGCCTCTGACCCACCGAAGCGGATGAGCGCTGGTGTTGTTTGCAGCATTACCTATTGGGACTTGGCCGCGGGCGACTGCGGCTACCGGGATATCGAGACGGACTATGCCAGGGCGATCATAGCTACCGCGCCACCTGGAACCGGTTAACCTTTCGCTAACCGTGCCAAATTTCCCGCATTATCTCCATACCCCGTGGTCGTTGACATTGAAACAAAATTAGAACAAATTGCGAACATATCAACAACAGGAGAGAGTTATGACCGATCTGGTTCAGGATGTCATCTCGCTGGTTTGCATGAGTGCGTTTCTCGTTTCCATGGCGATCTGGATCGGAGCCATGTGATTTGGCGGCTTCTCGCCGCCTTGGTTCCGCGGGCGAAACCCGCTCCGCCGTTAAGCCTTTCTTGCCGTCGCGACGCTAGGGTGCGCTTCCAAGGCAGGGAGCAACGTCCAGGTGTCGCCCATCGTCACTGCCATTCTCGTGGCCAGCAACCTCGGGCTGATCTTTCTCTTGATGAACCGCGCCGCTCGGTTTGCGCACGGTCAGGATGGGCCGCTTGATTGCGGTGGACCGTCAGCGCCTCTGGCAGGCGCTGTGGCAGCTTGGCGGCGATGCCGGCTGGTCCGGAGAGATCCTGTCGGTGGGGCCGCTGGACGGGGAGGGCGTGTCCCGCATCATGCTGTCGCGAGAGGGCCGCGACGGCAAGCCGATCGAACGCAAGGCACGGTTTGACGATGTCGTCGAAGGCAGTCGCTTCTCGATGCGTGTCGTCGAGGATACCGCGCTCGATGCCTCGTTCTGGAAGACTATCGCGAAACCGCCGAACTCGTCCGCGAAGGCGGCGGCACGCGGGTGACGCTCGGCCAGACGGACCGTTACCGCGGCGTTGCCTTTCTGGTGTTCCGTTACTTCGCCATGCGCCGCGAGCTGTCCAAGCTGCAACGCTGGGCGCTACCGGTCAGTATCGCAAGGGCGGCTGGTTCGAGCATCCGCTCAGCCAGGTCGGCTTTGCCGTACTTTCGGCATTGATGCTGTGGCCGTTCTTCGGGCTCCACCTCGGCGGACTGGCGCTCGCCTCGATCCTCACCTCGGTCGTGGCCCTGCATGAGCTCGGCCATATGGCGGCGTTCCGGCTGATGGGCCACCGCAAGGCGCGGATGATCTTCATTCCGCTGCTCGGCGGCATCGCCATTGGCGGCCGGCCTTACAACAGCCGTTTCGAAGTGGCCTTCGTGGCGCTGATGGGGGCGGGCTTCTCCGCCTTCCTGGTGCCGATCGTCATTGCCGCCAGTGCGCTTGCGGGCGGCGAGGGACACAAGGCCGCAGCAGCGCTGCTGGCTGCGCTGGCGGGCTGCGCCGCCCTGTTCAACATCGCCAATCTGGTGCCGGTGTGGAAGTTCGACGGCGGCCAGGTGCTGCGCCAGATCTGCCCGGGGCCGGTCGCGCTGGCGCTGGCTTCTTTCTTCCTGCTCTCGGCCTTCCTGGCGGTCGGGTGGCGGGCCGGCTTTTCTTCCGGCTTCCTGCTCGCGGCGGGGGCGGTCTTTTCAATCCTCAGCCTGCTGACCATGGGCAGCGGGGGCAAGCCACGCCACGAGCTGGAGCCGATCCGCACGGTCGACCGCTTCGCCATCGCCGGTGCGCTGCTGGCGGTGTTCGTCATCCATGGCTGCGGCATCCTGTGGGCGTCGGCGCAGCTGCTTTGAGCCATGTTGAGCCCGAAGGGTTCAACCGGTCTTTCGGGCTGGCTCGGCGGGTGCGGCCACGGCGGGACCAAAAACGTCCTCGAAGGCTGATTTCAGCGCCAGATCGAGGTCGGCCATGCCGATGGGAAGGCCGAGATCGACGAGGCTGGTGACACCGTGGTCCTGCACACCGCAGGGCACGATGCCGCTGAAATGGCCGAGATCAGGCTCGACATTGATGGCGATGCCGTGAAAACTCACCCAGCGCCGCAGCCTTATGCCTATTGCCGCGATCTTGTCCTCGGCCGGCGAACCGTCCGGCAAGGCAGGACGATCCGGCCGCACCACCCAGACGCCGACCCGGTCCTCGCGGCGTTCGCCGCGCACGTTGAAGGCGGCGAGCGTGCCGATGATCCACTGTTCGAGCGCGGCGACGAAGGCGCGCACGTCCTCGCGTCGCCGTTTCAGGTCGAGCATGACATAAGCGACCCGCTGGCCCGGCCCGTGATAGGTGTATTCGCCGCCGCGACCGGCCGAAAAGACCGGGAACCGGTCGGGATCGATCAGGTCCTCGACGCGCGCACTGGTGCCGGCGGTGTAGAGCGGCGGATGTTCGACCAGCCAGACCATTTCGCCGGCGGCCCCGCCGCGTATCGCTTCGGCGCGCGCCTCCATGAAAGCAAGCGCATCGGGATAGGGGGTAAGGCCAGGCTCGATGCGCCACTCGACCGGTGCTGAAGCGGGGAGCGGCAGGAACGACGTGGCGATCTGGCTGCGTTCTGTCATGGCTTTTCGTTTTTCACTTATGCCGTCGCGATCCGCTTGCACTTCCGGGCGACATGCATCTGTCTCCATATGGCGTTATCAGCTGGAAACGTCCAGTTCCGGCCCTTCATTCCAATCCTGTGGACCGTTATACCAATCGCTTGAGATTATTGCGTGCGGCGCACTTGTTTCACCGGAAACGATTTGCTACACGCCGCGAGCCGGTCGGTTCCGGCTCCTACCACGTGCGGTCGTGGCGGAATTGGTAGACGCGCAGCGTTGAGGTCGCTGTGGGGCAACCCGTGGAAGTTCGAGTCTTCTCGACCGCACCAAAATTTCCCGAAGCGGGCCTTCGGATCTCGTAAAATCACCTCCGGCAATCCGGCGATCATCAGACCCCGAGTACCGCGCCGCCGCCCTATAGCGGCTGGACCTTTGGTCCGTTCGGCAGATCGACGGTAACGACGAGGCCGGTTGGCTGGTTGTCGTGCAACTCGATCTTGCCGCCATGGCCCTGGATGATGTCCGCTACGATCGAGAGGCCCAGACCAAAACCGTGCTTCGAGGCGACGCCGCGTGACATGTCCTCCTTGAAGAAGGGTTCGAAAACGCGGGAGCGCGCCGTCATCGAAATGCCCGGCCCGTCGTCGCCGACCGCAATGCGCGCCGTCGTGCCGGTCTGCGTCAATGCGACGGTGACATTGCCGGCGAATTTGACCCCATTGTCGCATAGGTTGGTGATCGCACGCGCCAGCGCATTGGGTTTGCACCAGCCCAGAAGCCTGTCCGGCCCGGAATAGGAAACCGAAAACCCGACATCGGAGAATTCGGCACAGACGGTTTGCAGCACGCTGGCAATATCGGCCCGCTGCAGCTTTTCCGTCGACACGTCGTTACGCAGATAGGTCAGAGTCTCGTCGATCAGATCTTCGATGTGCCGGACGTCGGACAGTATGGCGGTTCGAAGGAGACCATCATCCATGCGCTCGGCGCGAAGCCGCAGCCGTGTCAAAGGCGTGCGCAGATCATGACTGACGCTGCGCAACATGCGAGTGCGGTTTTCGATCATCGTGCGGATACGCTCCCGCATCCTGTTCAGCGCGCGCGCCAGACCGACCATTTCGATGGAGCCGTGTTCGGCGAAGAGCTCATTGCCATTCTCGATCTCGGCTTCCCCCACTGCCGCCGAGATGCGCCTTAGCGGGTCGGTCACGGCCCATACGGCAAACAGCCAGATCAGGATGGGCAAGGCGACGAAAGCCATGAACCTGTAGAACGAGACACGGACGAAGCCTGATGTCAGCCAGGAATCGGGCATGCCGAAATGCGCCAGGACGCTCTGCTGGTCCAGATCGATGACAAACGCGTACCTGCCGCCGGTCCTTATCCAGCGCCCGGCGATCGAGCTGCTCTCGATCTGGAGAAGCCATGTGATGCTTCGCCATTGCAGATAGGAATCTGGAATATTGCTGATCTGCTCCCTGGGCAGGATCTTGAAATCAAAGCCGGCGCGTGTCGCCGCGGCCAGAACAGCGCTGCGGGCTTCGACCGATGTCTGGCGCAACAAGGCAGCGACAACGGCAGCCTGCCTGGCGCTGTCTTCCACGACGGGAAGGTCGGCATTTTCGATCAAATCCTCGAAGGCCGATCCGGAGGACATGATCACGATCACGGCGATGAAAATAATTGCCGCGAACTGCCCACGCACCGACTGCGGCAGGAAACGACGGACCAAGCGCCTCACGCTTCCTCCACCGTGGCGGTGAAGATGTAGCCACCCAGGCGGACAGTCCTGAGAAGAACCGGATCGCGCGCGTCCTTTTCGATTTTCTGGCGGATCCGGCTGACATGGACATCGACGCTTCGCTCGATCGGGCCGGCAAGCCCCGCATGGGTGACGCTGAGAAGTTCCTCGCGCGACAGAACCCGACCCGCATTGCGGCAGAACGCAAGCAGCAGATCGAATTCATGCGTCGTGGTCGCGACCCGCGCATTGCTGGGATCATGCAATTGCCGGCGAACGGGATCGAGGCGCCAGCCGTTGAAGCGAAGCACCTTTGTCCGGTCCCGTTCGTCGGGAGCGTAAGCCGTGCGGCGCAGCAACGCGCGTATCCTTGCCGTCAATTCGCGCGCGCTGAACGGTTTCGTCACATAGTCGTCGGCACCGATCTCCAGTCCGAAGATACGGTCAATTTCCTCGCCAAGCGCGGTCAGCATCAGGATCGGAACGTTCGTTTGCGCACGAAGCCGGCGGCAGATGCTGAGGCCATTTTCACCAGGCAGCATGATATCGAGCACGATGAGATCGAATTTCTGGCTGCGAAGCGCGGCGTTCATGCGCACGCCGTTGGCGGCGATTTCCACGATCATGCCGTTTTCCGTGAGCGTCTCGCCCAGCATGCGCGCGATCTCGATATCGTCTTCGACAATGAGGATCTGCGGGCCTTGCCTCGGCGATTTGAACTCGGCGTTCAGATCGATCCGGCCGGAGCCTGCCGCAGCCTGCATTGCACTGTGTGTTGGCATCAAAACCGATATCCGACGAGAAGCATTCCCGAGGGCTGGATCTTGTCGACGACAACAGGGCTGTCGGCAGCGTCCCCCACAAGAATGCCGACCCCCGCCTGGCCACGCACCATCCAGTTGCGATTGAGCATATATGTGGCGGAAATCGAAAAATCGGCGCGCTTCAACCCGGCGCCGGCATCGTAACGCGCCAGCCCCGAGCGAGCCGATTGCTCCGGCGTGACGCCAAAATAGGCCTGCATGTATTTTTCGTCGGCGAAGACGACCGATGCGGCGGCGCCGACCATCCATGACGGGGACAGAGGCTGGGTCACCTCAATACCAAGCGTGCCCTCCAGGCCGTCGCTGCCGCCGATGGTCTTGTCCAGTTGCGCGAAGATTTCCGCCGGACCGAATTTCACCGCCGCCTTGGCGCCGACGACCGCGCCCATGTCGACATCCCCCAGGCCGCGCAGGTGATCGGCATCGTCTTCCTTGCGGCCCATGTCGTAGCCAAGCCGCGCACTGAGCTCGAACGGCCCTTGTTCATAGACGGCGATGTTGGCGCCCGTCGGATCGATCGTCACCGTGTCGAGGAATGTCGCCGATATGAAAGGCACCGGCATGACCTTGAACTCGTTGCTGCCCTCGTATTTGGGAACGATGATGGCGCCGCCGCCAAGGACGACATGCCAGTCGGCCAATTTCTGTTCGAAGCGCCCGAAACGTGAAGGATTGGGCGGCGGGGTCGGATCCCCGGTGTCGTCGGCATCGGTGTCGACGGCAATGGCATCCGCCGCCAGCACGATCTCAGAATGCGTTGAAAACAGGATTGCCATCGCCGCGAGGGAGGCCCGGCCGGCGAAGAGTCCAGAAACCATTTTGTACATGCATGCTCCAGAGCAGGGAGGCAGTAAGAGCCTCCGATGCCCGGACTATTTCAGGTGAAAATGGCTGCATGCATGAAGTGATATTAAGTTTTGTTGCGCAATCTTGGCCTGATCTTGGCTCCGTGCGTGCGCGCCTCTGGAACGGCGAAGCGTCAGACTCGGGAGTGTTTGATAGTCCCGCTCGTCAGGACGATGGGCCGGCCTGACCGCTGTCGAGGGATTATTTGTCGGCCAATTAAAGTTCATCAGCGGCGGGCTGCTTCCTAAACTGAGCTGCCAAACAAGGCTGTCACTGTTTCGTTATTGGTGGTTGCTGACAGCTCGCTTGACAATGCGATCCAGGCAACGGCAAGGGTCGCTTCGTGGGTTTTGGCAAAGGGGAGATACCATGAAGAAGACTTATGTGAAGCCGGTGTTCGTAAGGCGCGAAAAGCTGTCCGCCGTGACGGCGATAGCTTGTCCTAGCTTCGGCTGCCCGACCTAAGGGCTGGGCCGAACCGGCTTCTGCCAGATTCCCCGCCGTCGAAAGCGGGCGGGCTCCCATCGTGGCGTGGGCTGTTCGACTGTTTGGAAGGGACCGCTGGGCGGCGCATTCAGATCGCGCCGCCTCGTGTTTCGGCAACTGCCCTTAGGGCAGCCTGTTCCCAGAGGTTATGCCGCCCTCTTCATCCGCGCCAGCGTATCGGCCACCACCTCGCCAAATGACGACGGCGTCGGCACGATGATGACGCCTGCCTCCTTCAGGATTTCGACCTTCTCCTGCGCCGACTCGCCGAAGGCGGAGATGATGGCGCCGGCGTGGCCCATGCGGCGGCCTTTCGGGGCGGAGAGGCCGGCGATGTAGGCGATGAGCGGCTTGCGCATGTTGTCGCGTGCCCAGATCGCGGCTTCGGCTTCCTGCGGTCCGCCGATCTCGCCGATCATCACCACGGCGTCGGTCTCGTCGTCCTGTTCGAACAGCTTCAGCATGTCCTTGAAGGAGGAGCCGTTGATCGGGTCGCCGCCGATGCCGACGCTGGTCGACACGCCAATGCCGAGCGCCTTCATCTGCGAGGCCGCTTCGTAGCCGAGCGTGCCGGAACGGCCGACAATGCCGACGCGGCCGGGCAGGTAGATCGAGCCGGGCATGATGCCCATCAGCGCCTGTCCCGGGGTGATCATGCCGGCGCAGTTCGGGCCGATCAGCCGCATGCGGTCCTCGAAGCGGTAGCGGCGCATGTACCGCTTGACCTGCATCATATCCTGCGAGGGGATGCCGTCGGTGATGCAGACGCAGAGTTTTATCCCCGCGTCGGCGGCCTCCATGATCGAATCGGCGGCGAAGGGCGGCGGCACGAAGACGATGCTCGCCTCCGCGCGGGTCTCGCGCACCGCGCCCTTGACGGTGTTGAAGACGGGCAGGCCGAGATGCGTCTGGCCGCCCTTGCCGGGGGTGACGCCGCCGACAAGCTTGGTCCCGTAGCGTTTCATGTCCTCGGCATGGAAGCTGCCGATCTTGCCGGTGAAACCCTGGACGATGACCCGGGTGCTGCGGTTGAGCAGGATTGCCATTTTTTCGACCTCCCTAGAGCATGATGCCGAAAAGTGTGAAGCGGTTTTCGGACGACATCATGCTCTATCTGTTTGATTTTAGAGACGGATTCAGATTTCAGGTCGATTCGACCTGAAATCATCCGGCTCTAGGCTGCTTTTTTCTTGGTGGCCGTTCGCCAGGCGGCGACGGCTTTTTCGGCGGCTTCGGCCAGCGTGTCGGCGACGATCACGGCCTCGCCGGAATCGGCCAGGATGCGGCGTCCTTCCTCAGCCTTGGTGCCGGAGAGCCGCACCACCAGCGGTACGGTCACGCCGACCTCGCGTATCGCCTTGATGACGCCCTCCGCGACCCAGTCGCAGCGGTTGATGCCGGCGAAGATGTTGACCAGGATGGTCTCGACATTCTTGTCGCCGAGCACGGCGCGGAAGGATTTCGCCACCCGCTCGGGCGAGGCGCCGCCGCCAATGTCAAGGAAATTGGCCGGCTCGCCGCCGGCGATCTTGATCATGTCCATGGTCGCCATGGCGAGCCCGGCGCCATTGATGATGCAGCCGATGTTGCCGTCGAGGCCGACATAGGAGAGACCACGGTCGCTGGCAAAGGTTTCGCGCGGGTCTTCCTGGCTCTTGTCGCGCAGTTCGGAGATTTCCGGCCGCCGGAACAGCGCGTTCTCGTCGAACGACATCTTGGCGTCGAGCGCGATCAGATTGCCGTCGCGGGTCACCACCAGCGGATTGATCTCCAGCATCGAGGCATCGTAGTCGCGGAACACCTGGTAGCAGCTGAAAATGGTCTCGGTCGCCTTGCCGATCAGGTCGTGATCGAGGCCGAGCCCAAAGGCGATTTCGCGGGCCTGGAAACGCTGCATGCCGACGCCGGGATCGACCGAGGTGCGCAGGATGGAATCGGGGGCCTTCTCGACAATGTCCTCGATCTCCATGCCGCCGGCGGCCGAGGCCACGATCATCACGCGCTCTTCCTTGCGGTCGAGGACGAAGCCGACATAGAGCTCCTGCGCGATGTCGACGGCTTCCTCGAGATAGAGCCTGGAGATCAGCTTGCCGCGCGGGCCGGTCTGCTGGGTCACCAGCTTGCGCCCGAGCATTGCTTCGGCGGCGCTGGAGATCTCTTCGTCATTGGCGCACAGTTTTATGCCGCCAGCCTTGCCGCGGGCGCCTGAGTGAACCTGCGCCTTCAAGACCCATTTGCCGCCGCCGATCTCGCGCGCCCGGTAGGTTGCCTGTTCGGGGCTGTAGGCCAGCCCGCCGCGCGGCACATGCACGCCATGCCGGGCGAGCAGTTCCTTGGCCTGATATTCGTGGATGTCCATTGTTGTCCTCCCTGAACCGTCAATGCGTGGCGCGGCCGTTAGCTGGTCAGTTGGCCGGCGCGTTCGATGGCCTCGTTGACCACCAGAACATTGCGCGCCATGCGTTCCGACGCGGCGTCGATCATCTTGCCGTCGAGTGCGGCGGCGCCTTTTCCCAGGGCCTCGGCTTCCTTGAGCACCTCAAGGATGCGCCTGGCCCGCGCGACTTCCTTTTCCGGCGGCGAGAAGACGTCGTTGGCAAGCGTGATCTGCGAGGGGTGGATCGCCCATTTGCCTTCGATGCCGAGCGCCGCCGCGCGCTTCGCACCGGCGATGTAGCCCTCCGGATCGGAGAAATCGCCGAACGGTCCGTCGATGGCGCGCAGGCCGTAGGCCCGGCAGGCGACGGTCATGCGCGACAGTGCGAAATGCCACTGGTCGCCGGGATAGTCGGGGTTGAGGCCGCCAATGTTGACGGTGCGTGCCTTGCAGCTTGCCGCATAGTCGGCGACGCCGAAATGCATCGCCTCGAGCCTGCCGGGTGTCGCGGCAATCGCCTCGACATTGGCCATGCCGAGCGCGGTCTCGATCAGGGCTTCCAAGCCGACACGGGTCTTGAAGCCCTTGGCCATCTCGATCTGGTTGACCATGGCCTCGACCATGTAGAGATCGGCCGGCACGCCGACTTTCGGCACCAGGATGGTGTCCAGCCGGTCGCCGGCCTGTTCCATCACATCGACCACGTCGCGGTACATGTAATGGGTGTCCAGCCCGTTGATGCGCACCGAGACGGTCTTGCCCTTGGCGCGCCAGTCGATGTCGTTGAGCGCCTGGATGATGTTCTTGCGGGCGCGTTCCTTGTCGGGCGGGGCGACCGCGTCCTCGATGTCGAGGAAGACGAAGTCGGCGGCGCTGTTTGCCGCCTTGTCGATCATCTCCGGGCTGGAGCCGGGAACCGCCAGTTCACTGCGCTGGAGCCTCAATTTCCTGAGGTGGTTGATGGTGTGGCTCATCGTCGGCTCCCTCAGGCGGCTTCGGCGACCGGCACGGCGGCCGAGGCGCGGAAATGCTGGATGGCGGCGCCGACGCCGGAACCAGGCGCCAGGCGCACGCCGCAATCGAGCAGCGCCATTTCGGCCGCCGACAGCGAGGCGAGCACCATCACCTCGTTCAGCCAGCCGAGATGGCCGATGCGGAAGACCTTGCCCATCACCTTGTTGAGGCCGCCGCCGAGCGAGGTCTGGTAGGTGCGGTAGGCGCGCTTGACGACGTCGCCGCTGTCGATGCCTTCGGGAACCAGAATGGCGCTCACTGTATCGGAATGCCATTTCGGCGCCTTGGCGCACAGCTTCAGGCCCCAGGCATCGACCGCCTTGCGCACGCCTTCGGCGAGGCGATGGTGGCGGGCGAAGATGTTGTCCAGCCCTTCCTCGGCGATCAGGTCGAGCGAGGCGCGCAGGCCGCGCAAAAGCTGCGTGGCCGGCGTGTAGGGGAAATAACCGGCATCGTTGGCGCGGATCATGTCCTCGAAGGAGAAAAAGCAGCGCCGGTGGGTGGCGCTTCGCGAAGCAACGAGCGCCTTTTTGCTGACCGAGAGGAAACCGAGGCCGGCGGGCAGCATGAAGCCCTTCTGCGAACCGCTGACGGCGCAGTCGACGCCCCATTCCTCCTGGCGGAAGTCGATCGAGCCGATCGACGACACGCCGTCGACGAAGAGCAGGGCAGGGTGTTTTGCGTCGTCGAGAATGGCACGGCAGCCGGCAACGTCGCTGGTCACGCCGGTCGCCGTTTCGTTCTGCGTGCAGAAGATTGCCTTGATGCGGTGCGTCTTGTCCGCCTTCAGCCTCTCGGCATAGAGCTCGAGCGGGACGCCGGTTCCCCATTCGCAGTCGATGACGTCGACCTCGAAGCCGAGGCGCTCGGCCATGTCCACCCACAGATGCGAGAACTGGCCGAAGCGCGACATCAGCACGCGGTCGCCGGGGCTGAGCACATTGGTCATCGCCGCTTCCCAGGCGCCGGTGCCGGAGGACGGGTAGATGAAGACGCGGCCGGTCTCGTTCTTGAAGACTTTTTTGATGTCCTCGAACAGCGGCAAGGTGAGATCGGGGAACGACGCGGCGCGCATGTCCTCCATCGGCAGGTTCATCGCCTGCCGGACCTGTTCGGGGATGTTGGTCGGCCCGGGAATGAAAAGATGGGTGAAACCGGCCATGGTGCGAACTCCTCCTGATCCAGCAAAGCGGTGGGGGGAGTTTCTTTTCGACGGCTAAAGCCAACAACACCTTGGCGGGTAAGATCTCGCCGCGCGCGGGTGGGGGAAGCCTACCCGCTCAGCCTACCCGAAAGGCTGCTTCTGGGTACGCCTCTCTCGCGCATAGAGCGCGACAGCCATCGCCCGGTTGCGGACGTCGAGCTTGTCGTAGAGATTCTTGAGGTGATACTTCACCGTGTTCTCGGAAATGCCGGTCCGCGTGGCGATCTGCAGATTGGTCCAGCCGTCGGAAAGCACCGCCAGCAGCTCGCGTTCACGCACGGTGAGCTGCGCCAGCGGCGTGTCGTTGACCTTGTTGATGTCGATATAGGGGATGCAGATGCGTCCATGCGCGACCGCCAGGATCGTGTCGAAGATGATGGCTGGGTCGTCGAACTGGAAACAGTAGCCCTGGGCGCCGAGCCGCACGCATTGCTTCAGGATGCCGATGTCATGGTCGTTGGAAAAGACGGTGATGCGCACGTCGAGCTTGCGGCTCTGGACCTCGGCCAGCACATCAGCGCCGTCCATGTCGGCGAGCTTCCAGCCGATGACGGCGACGTCGAACCCGCCCCTATCAGCCAGATCCAGGAATTGCCTGCCGCTCTGCACGGTGCTCAACAATTCGAAACGGCCGTCGCATTCGAGCATTTCGCGCAGCGCCGATATGACGAATGGATTGCGCTCGGCGACGACAATGCGCATGCGCCGGTCGCCAACTGCCTTGCTCGTTTTCCCGGGCTTGCTGTTCAAGGGCCGTTTTTGTCCTGGGCTGCAACTCCGAGGTCAGGCTTCAGGCCTGGACCCGTATGATGACAATTCTGCCCCAATCGCGCCGGGGTGCTCTTTCCCCAGCGACATCGGCTGTCGCGCCGTCTGAAGCCCGGATTGGCTGGTTATCGATGGGATAGGCATTGCCAGGTCACCCATCCGCGATACACTCACCGGGCGATGTGGAGCAGGCGTTTCGTTTGATATTCCGTGCCTTAGAGCGATAAGTTCTTGAATCGAATCGCGTCTGTGCGCGAGATGCATCGGATTTCCGCGAAACCGGTTTCCGCTTTAGGGGCCGATGTTCTAGACCTGAGGCACAATTTTTCCGGGATGGCGGGAGGCGCTGGTGGAGGACAAGCAGACGACCTCCGCCAAGGCGGCTGACGATGCCCGCGCCGATATCTATGGCGAGGACGGTGCGGTCCTCCCGTCCTTCCTTGCCCAGATCGGGGCCGCGATCGCCGATCGCGATACGCCGACCCTCAAGCATGAAGTCGACCATCTGCACCAGTCGGAACTGGGCGACCTGATCGAGGCGCTGCATCCCGAACAGCGGCAGGCCCTGGTCGAGCTGCTGGGCGCCGATTTCGACTTTTCCGCCCTGACCGAGGTCGACGAGGCGATCCGCATGGAGATCGTCGATCATTTGCCCAATGCGCAGATCGCGCAGGCGGTGCAGGAACTCGATTCCGATGACGCGGTCTACATTCTCGAAGATCTCGAAAAGGAGGACCAGGACGAGATCCTGTCGCAGCTGCCTTTCACCGAACGGATCAGGCTGCGCCGCTCGCTCGACTATCCCGAAGAGACCGCCGGGCGACGCATGCAGACCGAGTTCGTCGCGGTGCCGCCGTTCTGGACCATCGGCCAGACAATCGACTACATGCGCGAGGACAAGAACCTGCCTGAGCGCTTCAGCCAGATCTTCGTCATCGATCCGACCTTCAAGCTGCTGGGGGCCATCGACCTCGACCAGATCCTGCGCACCAAGCGCGCGGTCAAGGTCGAGGATGTCATGCACGAGACGCGCCACGCAATTCCGGCCACCATGGACCAGGAAGAGGCGGCGCGGGAGTTCGAGCAGTACGATCTTTTGTCAGCCGCGGTCGTCGACGAGAATGAGCGGCTGGTCGGCGTGCTGACCATCGACGATGTCGTCGACGTCATCCAGCAGGAAGCGGAGGAAGATCTGCTGCGCATGGGCGGCGTCGGCGACGAGGAACTCTCCGACACAGTGTTTGCGACCTCGCGCTCGCGCGTTCCCTGGCTGCTGGTCAACCTTGTCACGGCATTTCTGGCGGCATCGGTGATCGGCCTGTTCGACCACACGATCGAGCGGATCGTGGCGCTCGCCGTGCTGATGCCGATCGTGGCCGGCATGGGCGGCAATGCCGGTTCGCAGACCATGACCGTCACCGTGCGGGCGCTGGCGACCAAGGACCTCGACATCTACAATGCCGCCCGCATCATCCGCCGCGAAATGGGTGTGGGCTTCATCAACGGCATCGTCTTTGCCGTTCTGATCGGCATCGTCGCCGCCGTCTGGTTTCGTGATCCCAACCTGGGCGGGATCATCGGAGCGGCGATGATCATCAATATGTTCGCGGCCGCACTTGCCGGCATCCTGATCCCGCTGCTGCTCGATCGGTTCAAGATCGACCCGGCCGTGGCGTCGGCGGTTTTCGTCACCACCGTCACCGACTGCGTCGGCTTTTTCGCTTTCCTTGGCCTTGCAAGCTGGTGGTTCGGCGTGAGGTAGTGGCCTCAATTGACTTTTACGTAAATGCCGTGCGAGGCTCGCGCGGGGGCCATGTCGATTCCGGCGGCCAAGGGTTTGGTTCGGGACAGAAGGCGGCGCCACGTGGCGGTCGCCCGGAATTCCGACTTGGAGTGACAATGCGGGAATATTATTCGATCACCGAACTGACCCGCGAATTCGACGTGTCGACGCGGACGCTGCGTTTCTATGAGGACGAAGGCCTGGTGCAGCCGGTGCGGCGCGGCCGCACGCGGCTGTTTCGTCCCTCCGACCGCCATCTCATCCGGCAGATCATGCGCGGCAAAAGGCTCGGCTTCTCGATCAACGAGATCCGCGAAATCATCCAGATGTACAAGGAGCCGCCGGGCGAGGTCGGGCAGCTCAAGCTGATGATCAAGCGCATCGAGGAAAAGCGCGAGGATCTGAGGCAGAAGCGCCGCGACCTCGAGGAGACGCTGGCCGAGCTCGACCAGGCCGAGGAATCCTGCGTCGAGCGGCTCGTGGAGCTTGGCGTCAACACCTGAAGCTGTTCAAATCCAGCGCCGCACCCGCTTCGCGTAGTCGCGGTATTTCTTGCCGAATTTCGCTGCCAGTATCTTTTCCTCGCCCTCGATCGCCAGTTTCTGGGTGAGGAAGGCGGCGATGAAGGCAAAGAGCAGGAACCAGGCTATCCCCGAGACAAAGGCGACGCCGATCAACAGCAGTGTGTTGGCGAGATACATCGGGTTGCGGGTGACGCCGAAGGGGCCGGTCGTGACGAGATGGTCGGGCACGGCATTGGGATTGAGCGTTGTCCTGGCCCGCATCATGGTGCGGATGGCGGTGAACCAGAGCACGGCGACGCCGAACAATGCCACCCAGCCCGCCGCGAACAGGATGTCGCCCAGGAGATCGCCGATCCAGGGCAGGGGATAGAGCATGCCGAGGATGATGCTGACGGCGATCGCCGCGGTGTAGATAACCGGCGGCCACGGTATCACTCCGGGCTTCGGCTGGGTTTCGGTCATTGCGTTCCTCCCTCATCCATCTTGTCTTCGGTCTGGGCCGTGCAGCTGCCGGCCAGATCGCCCAGATGCGCCCGGAATTCCGCAGTCTGGTCGTTGTTCTCGAGCCGATCAAGAGAGGCTTCGCCCTCAAGCGTCGTCAGCATGCAGCCGCAATAGCTCGAACAGAAGGTTGCGTTGCGCGTCTGCTCGCACGAGCGCTGGCAGGTTTTGAGGAAATTGACCTGCGGGGTTTCGACCTGGGCCGGCATCACTTGCGAGAATAGCCAGACGCAGCCGATCAGCAGGGGCTGGTGGATCAGGTAGAAGGCGAGGCTGTGGCGGCCGATGAAGACCAGCGGATTGGCCCAGCGGCCGGGTTTGAGGCTCGCAAGGCGGGCTCGCATGCCGGATGCGGAGGCGAGTTTCGCCACGCCGATGCCGACAAGCACCGCGCCGAACCATGGAAACAGCGGCACATAATCGTTGGATCGCGGATTGATCGCCGACAGGCCGATCCACCACAGCCAGGGATGATCCAGCGCCTCGAAGCGCAGGTGGATGGGCGCCGCGATGACGAGCGCGGCAATGACAAGCGTCAGCAGTGCGGGCAGGCGCAGGAAGGCGAGGCCGAGCAGGCTGGCGAGCGCGATCTGGTGCAGGATGCCGAAGAAGATGAAGCCGTCAGGGGTGGCGATTCGCGTGACGATCGAAATGGCGATCGCCGCTCCGGCAACCATGGCGAACCGCTTCCAGAAGCCGTTCCAGCGGATTTGCCGGCCATGGGCGAGATACAGGCTGATGCCGACCAGGAATAGGAAGGTCGAGGCAATGCAGCGTGCGTAGATCTTCCACCAGCCGAAAGCGGTGAGGCCCGGATCGGTATAGCCGAAGAATTCCAGGTCCCAGGTGAAATGGTAGCTCGCCATGGCCAGCAGCGCGACGCCGCGCACGATGTCGATGGCGACGATGCGCCTGGATGGCTCCGAAACGGGTACGGTCGGCGTATGGATGGTCATGGTCTCGCGATCTGATTCAGCCCCGCCTGAGGACTATCACGGTTGGACGGGACAGAAGAAGGCCAGGGGGTGGATCAAGCGACGCTTTAGGCCAGAGCCGGGAAGCCTTTGACCGGCTTCGCTTTTGGCCGGTAACGGGTCGGTTTCCTCTTAATCGCCCGGGGATGACCAAGGCAGGATTTGGCCGGTGATTCTGCTTTGGGGAAGCAATGTCCACCCATGTGCGCCATCCGATCTGGCTCCCGGCCCTCAAGGCCGCGGATGCGCGCACCTTCGCCTCGCTCTACGCGGTGGAGTCCTTTGCCCGCGCCACGGTGTCGAGCGTCATCCCGATCCAGGCCTACGAGATCCTGCACAACGAGCAGATCGTCTCGATCCTCTACACCATCGTGGCGCTGCTCGGCCTGTCGGTGACCTTGTTCATGCCGATGCTGATCCGCCGCTTTGCCCGGCGCTGGGTCTATACGGCGGGCGCCTGCCTGCTCGCCATCGGCTCGCTGTTCTTCGTCACCCATACGCTTGCCGGGCAACTGGCCGGGATGCTGTGCCGGGTGATGGGCGCCAGCGCGCTGTCGATCACCCTCAATCTCTACATCATGGACCACATCCGCAAGACCGACTTCATGCAGGCCGAATCGCTGCGCATGGCGTGGTCGATGGTCGCCTGGACCGGCGGGCCGACGCTCGGCATCTTCCTCTATACACGCTTCGGCATCTATGCGGCGCATGGCGCGGTGGCGGTGTTCGCGCTGGCCTTGCTGGCGCTGTTCTGGACCTATCGGCTGGGCGACAACCAGTCTATCCGGCCCGGCAAGACCCGGCCGGCCAATCCGCTCGCCAATATCGGCCGCTTCGTCGCGCAGCCCAGATTGAGGCTCGCCTGGCTGATCGCCTTCGGCCGCTCCTGCTTCTGGACGACGTTCTTCGTCTATGGGCCGCTGTTCATGGTGATCACCGGGCAGGGCGATATCGCCGGCGGCCTCCTTGTCTCGGCCGGCAATGCGCTTTTGTTCATGGCGATCTTCTGGGGCAAGGCTGGAAAACGCTTTGGCGGCCGGCGCACCATGACATTTGCCTATTTCGCCATGTCGGCCATGCTGCTGGCCGCGGGCACGGTGGGCGCGACCGCGCCATTGCTGACCGGCGCTTTCCTGCTTGGTGGCGCGTTCTTCACCATCGCGCTCGATGCCTTGGGCTCGACCGCCTTCATGCGTTCTGTACGATCTTATGAACGGCCGCAGATGGCTGCGGTCTATCGCACCTATCTCGATTTTTCCGAACTGACGCCGCCGCTTGTCTATTCGGTGGTGCTGATCTTCTTCGGGCTGGGGTCGGTGTTCGTCACGCTCAGCCTGCTGGCGGCGGCGTGCGGCTTCGTGACCTGGCGCTATCTGCCGAAGTCGCTGTGAGGATCACGGTGAAAGTGCCGCGTGGCGCTCGCGCACCCAGTTGTGGAAGCGGTGCAGTTCATATTCCTCCGGCATCAGCACGCCGGCGGCGTGGCGCATCGAGCGCAGGCCTTTCTGGTTGACCTCGCAGATCGCCGCATCCTCCTCCAGCACCTGTGTGCCGAAGGCGATGATGTTGTCGATGTCGGTCGCGGCCAGCGCCTCGGGCGCGAACAGCCATTCGGCGACAAGTTCCGTCTGTTCCGGCCCGAGCGGTACCAGCCGGACGGTCCTGACATAGTCGACATGGCCGACGATGAACATCGAGGGCAGGCTGGTGGCGTAGGTCTGGCCGGCGGCGCGTTCGGCCGGTGTCAATCCCGAGAAGATCGGCCCATGGGTCTTGCCGTCGCTCGACCAGGTTTCGGCGCCCGTCCGCAGACCACCGGAAAACTCCGGCGCGTCATTGTCGGCGTGGCGGGTCCATTCGGGGTCGTCATGCCGGCTCATCAGGCCGCGGCCATAGATCGGCACCAGCCGCGACAGGTCCTTGTGGACGCCCGGACAATGCAGGCACTCGTTGAAGTTCTCCCAAAAGATCTTCCAATTGCAGTGCATCACCTTGCGCAGCACATGGCCCGCCACCAGCGTTTCCAGAGGCCAGTTGCCGAGATTGCCGGAGGCAGGGTCGAAGGATGCCTGCGCCGAGCCGGCCGCATCCTCCTGCAAATTGATGAACACGAAGCCGCGCCATACCGAGAGTGCGACGCGATAGAGCGGATGGTCGGCCTTGTCGAAGCCGTCCGGCAATGATTTCGACGGCACGCGCACGAGGTCGCCGCGCAGCGAATAGGACCAGGCATGATAGGGGCAGGTGATCAGCCGCGCCTTCAGCCGGCCCTCGCTCTCCTGGCAAAGCTGCGAGCCGCGATGCCGGCACGTGTTGTGGAAGGCACGCAGCGCGCCGGTGTCGTCGCGCAGCACGATGATGTCCTGCGTGCCGATGCGGAATCGGCGGAAGGCCAGCGGCTGGGCCAGATCGGCCTCGCGGCAGACCAGCAGCCAGTTCTTGTACCAGATGGCATCGAGGTCCAGTTGATAGGCCGCTTCATCCCAATAGGCCGATGAGGGCAGGGTGGGTTCGGCCTGGGTCAGGCCGTTATAGGGATCGCGCTCGCTGGCAATGGGCTGCATGGCTGGCTTCCTGTGAAGTGGCCAGCCGACACCCGGCCGGCATAATTGTCAATTGTTGCGCCGATGATGGCTGATGTGGCCGGCATGGCGTAATCGCGCTGGTTACCGGCGGAATTTGGTTTGCCGGAGGCGATGATTCTGCCTATAGTCGCTGATGTCGTCGGTTCCATTTTGGAGCCAAGAGGGAATGCGGTGCGGGCTGACTTGTTGCCCAATGCCGTTGCTGCCCCCGCAACTGTGTGCGGTAGTCCTCTCCATATGCCACTGAAGATTTGTCTTCGGGAAGGTGGGGAAGGGCGCTGATCCGTGAGCCAGGAGACCTGCCGGCGACAGGAAACTGACTTCGATGCCCTCGGGTGGAGGGTGAAAGGACAAGACATGACTACCGCTTCCGTCTCCCTCGGCGCCTCCGTCTCCTCGCAGTCGCGCTTCATGCAGCTGGCGCTCGCCGCGCTGCTCGGCACCTTCATCATCGGCTTCGTCGGCTTCTCGCATATCGATGCGGTCCACAATGCCGGTCATGACAACCGGCATTCGATGGCGTTTCCCTGCCACTGACGAGGATCTGACATCATGAATCTGTTTCGCAACGTCGTGTTCATCGCGGCGATCGCAGGGCTCGTGGCCGGCGTCGTCCTCGCCTGCATGCAGGCCTATGCCACTGTGCCGCTGATCCTCAAGGCGGAAGTCTACGAACAGGCCGAAGGCGGCCATGACCATGCCGCCGCACCCGCGGCGCCGGCTGATGTAGCCAGCGGCAACGCAATGAGTTCCGCCGCGCCGGCGGCATCGAATGCCATGAGCGCTGCCACCCCGGCTCCGGCCGCAGCGGCTGCTCCGGCCGAAGACGAGGGCTGGGCGCCGGCCGACGGCTTCGAGCGTTTTGCCTTCAACGTGGTGTCCAACGTCGTCACCGGCATCGGCTTCGCGCTGATCCTGGTCGCTGTTTCGGAATTCGCCGGCGGCATCGGCAATTGGCGCCAGGGCGTGTTCTGGGGCCTGGCCGGCTTTGCCGTGTTCACGCTGGCGCCCGGCCTCGGCCTGCCGCCGGAACTGCCGGCCATGCCGGCGGCCGACCTCACACAGCGGCAGATCTGGTGGGTGGCAACGGTGGTCGCGACCGCCATTGGGCTTGGCCTGATCGCGTTCCGCAAGTCGCTGCCGCTTGCCATCCTTGCCGTGCTGCTGATCGTGGCGCCGCACATTGTCGGCGCGCCGCAGCCCGACAGCTTCGAGACACCGATCCCGGAAGGCCTGCACCACCAGTTCGTGGTGGCGGTGACGCTGACCAGTCTGGTGTTCTGGCTGGTGCTTGGCGCCGTCGTCGGCGTGGTGCGCGGACGCTTCACCGGCACCGCGACCAGCCTGCGCGACAGCTTTGCCTGATCGCGGCAGGCTGACCTTCATCATCGGTGGTGCGCGCTCGGGAAAGAGCGCGCATGCCGAAACCCTGGTGACGGCGTTGCCCTCGCCATGGACCTACATCGCCACCGCGCAAGCCTATGACGACGAGATGCGCGAGCGCATCGCGCTGCATCGGGCGCGGCGCGGCGCGGGCTGGACGACCATCGATGCGCCGCTCGACCTCGCCGGCGCGCTCGAGGCTTTGCCCGATAGCCGGCCGGTGCTGGTCGACTGCCTGACGCTGTGGCTGACCAATCACATGCTGGCTGACCATGACCTTGGGGTTGAATGCCGGCGGCTGGCCGATGTGTTGTCGCGGTCGCGCGGGCCGTGGTTCGTGGTATCCAACGAAGTCGGGCAAGGCATCGTGCCGGATAATGCGCTGGCGCGCCGGTTTCGTGATGAGGCCGGTCGGCTCAACCAGCAGGTCGCGGCGATCGCCGATACGGTGCTGCTGATGGTGGCGGGGCTGCCGCTCAAGGTGAAATGAGATGACCGATATCGACGGCAAGACCACCGAAGACAGGGACGAAGAGCGCCACCGCGCCAAGATGGCCAAGCGCAAGGCGGTGCAGGACGCCGAGGTGGCCGCCAAGACGATCGAGAAGGGTCTGCTGATCGTCAACACCGGCCCGGGCAAGGGCAAGACGACAGCAGCGTTCGGTTTGGCGCTCCGCATGCTCGGCTATGGCAAGCGCGTCGGCGTCGTCCAGTTCATCAAGGGCAAGTGGCACACGGGCGAGAAGGATGCTTTCGCTGCCTTCGGCGATCGCGTCGTCTGGCACGCAATGGGCGAGGGCTTCACCTGGGAAACGCAGGATCTGAAGCGCGATATCGCCGCTGCCGAAGCCGCCTGGGCCAAGGCGCTGGAGCTGATCGCCGATCCGTCGATCAGCCTTGTCGTGCTCGACGAGCTCAATATCGCATTGCGCTACGACTATCTCGATCTCGACAAGGTGGTTGCAGGGCTGAAAGCGCGTCGCGAGGGCCTGCATGTCGTCGTCACTGGCCGCAACGCCAAGCCGGCGCTGGTCGAAGCGGCCGACCTGGTCACCGAAATGGGTGTGACCAAGCACCATTTTTCGGCGGGCGTGAAAGCCCAGCAAGGGATCGAGTTCTAGAACGCCAGAACCGCGATCACCGAGACCAAGCCGAACAGCGCGATCAGCAGATAGTCGGCGACGCGGTAGAGTTTCAGCGCCCGCCTGATGTCACCGCTGTCGACGTCGCGGCGGCCGCCTTCACCCATGAAGACATCGTCGACCAGCACGCCGCCATAGCTGCGCGGTCCGGCCAGTGCCAGACCGAGCGCGCCCGCCATTGCCGCTTCCGGCCAGCCGGCGTTGGGCGAGCGGTGTTTTTTCGCGTCGCGCCACACCGCATGCCAGGCGCCGCGGGGATCGGCGTCCCTGACCACGAAAGCCGCCAGCACGATCAGCAGCGCCGTCAGCCGAGAGGCCGGCAGGTTGATCCAGTCGTCGAAGCGCGCCGCCGCCCAGCCGAAGGCCTCGTGGCGCGGGGTGCGGTGGCCGATCATCGAATCGGCGGTGTTGGCGGCCTTGTAGGCGGCTCCGCCGGCCAGCCCGCCGACACCGGTCCAGAAGGCGGGAGCGACGATGCCGTCGGAAAAATTCTCCGCCAGGCTTTCGATCGCCGCACGGCAGACGGCGGCGCGGTCGAGCGCCTCGGGATCGCGGCCAACGATTCGCGAGACGGCGACACGGCCCATGGCCAGCCCGCCTGTATCGAGCGCGTCGGCGACGGATTCGACATGTTCGTAAAGGCTCTTCTGCGACAGAAGCGATGTCGCCAGAAGGGCGGCAACGACCAGTCCCAGGGGAACGAACCAGAGCAGGACAAGCTGTACGCAAAGGCCGATCACTGCCGGCACCAGCACGATGACCAGAAGTGCCTGGACACCGCGTTGGCGACGTAGTGCGTCGGGATCAGTGGCGCGGTTGAGCCTGCGATCGAGAAAGGATATCAGCCTGCCGAACCACGTCACCGGATGGCCGATGGCGCGAAATAGCCAATCCGGGTAACCGAGGGCGAATTCGACGGCCAATGACAGGAAAGCGATCAGGACTGACATGAAGCTTCTTGAAGGAGCGGTGGACCATGGTGGAAGTCTCGGCCGGGCGAGGGTGCTTTTCCCCAACGCCGTATTGCCTTTCGTCGACCTCTCTACCGGTATCAATCCGCTCTCCTACCCGCTTTTCGACCTGCCCGCCACCTCGCTGTGGCGATTGCCGGAAGCCGGGCGGGCCCGTGAGCTGACAGAGATAGCGGCCAGGGCCTACGGCGCGCCGTCGCCGGCCAACGTCGTCGCCGCGCCCGGCACGCAGATCCTGTTGCCGCGTGTGGCGTCGCGGATCAGGCCCGGCAAGGCGTTGGTGCTGGGGCCGACCTATGCCGAACATGCGCGTGCCGCGGCGATCGCCGGTCACGAAGTGAGCGAAGTCAGCGATTTCGCGGCGCTGGCGCGGGCCGACCTTGCCATCATCGTCAATCCCAACAATCCCGACGGTCGCGTCATCGAGCGCGACCGGCTGCTGGCGCTGGCCGCCGGGCTGCGCGCAAAAGGCGGGCTGCTGGTCGTCGACGAAGCGTTCATGGATGTCGGCCCGCGCCAGCAGAGCCTCGCCGGTGATGTCGATCAAGGCGGCATCGTCGTGCTGCGTTCGTTCGGCAAGTTCTTCGGTCTCGCCGGCCTGCGGCTCGGCTTCGCGCTTTCGGATGCAGCGACGGTGGAATCCCTGGAATCGCAATTCGGGCCATGGGCTGTTGCCGGCCCGGCGCTGGAATACGGCATCCGCGCGCTTGCCGATCTCGGTTGGCAGGAAACGATGCGGGCCTCCCTGGCGGACGCGGCGGCGCGGCTGGACTCATTGTTCGACCGTTTCGGCGTGCCTGTCGCGGGCGGCACCACGTTGTTCCGCTATCTCAGCCTGCCGGATGCCGCCGGCCTGTTTTCAGCGCTTGGCGAGCGTGGCGTCCTGCTTCGGCATTTCTCCGGCCGGCCGCATGTCCTGCGCGCCGGCCTGCCGGGAAGTCAGGAGGAATGGCTGCGGCTCGAATCGGCCCTTGCCGATTGGGCGATGCTGCGCGAGGATCGGTCAAGGGGTTCAAAGCCATGATCCATGTCTGTTCGCTGTCGAAGATCGAGGAAACGGTGGCCAGGACCGGTGCCGAGCGCATGCTGTCGCTGCTCTCCGTCGGGACGGATGTGACGCGTCCGGCGTCGATATCGAGGGAAAATCATCTGCATCTGGTCATGCACGATATCGCGGTGGCTCAGGACGACATGACCATGCCGGGCGAGGAGCATGTCCGCACCCTGCTCGATTTCGCACGCCGGTGGGACCGGGCGAAGCCCATGGTCGTGCATTGCTATGCCGGCATCAGCCGCTCGACGGCTTCGGCCTACATCATCGCCGCCGCGCTCGCGCCAAAGCGCGACGAGGTCGAACTGGCCCGGACGCTGAGGACACTTTCGCCCTCGGCGACACCCAATCCGCGCTTGATTGCGGTGGCCGACGCGCTGCTGGAGCGCGATGGCCGCATGATCGAGGCGATCCAGTCGATCGGGCGCGGCGCCGACGCGTTTGAGGGCACGCCGTTCGAGCTGAAGATCGACAGCTAGCAAACCATCGCAATCTCGGAGATTCGGCAGAAGCCTCCCTGCGTTCGTCATCTACGGGCGGAGCATGAGCGAAGCTCCGTTGCGGAGACCCGAGGATCCATGCCGCGACATCAACCGTAGAGTGCAGCGGAGCGGAATTCTGCACCGTAGCAGCGCTTCCGAGTCCCAGCATGGATCCTGGGGTCTGCGCTGCGTCGCTTCGCTCCAGGATGACGAAGTCAGGGGCTTCGGCCAATCTTAGAAGGGCGCGATGAGCGTCTGTGTCAGGCGACCATCCTACTTCAGCCAATCGGCGAGCTTTGCCTTGCGCACATCCCTGACCAGGCTGATGAAGCCGTCGGCCTGATGCTCCGCGGTCAGCCGGCCTTTTTCCGCCGTGGCGATGCTGGCATTGCCGACCACGCCGTTCGGGTTGAGATCCCCAGCGATCCAGGCAAAGGCATGGGTGCCGGTATGGCGCAGCAGCGAGAATTCCTTCTCGGCCCTGGCGACGTTGGAAACGAAATTCTCGGCCTTGGCCATGTCGACGAGATCCGGCCGGAAGTGCAGCATCAGCGAGGTCTCGACATCGCCGCCATGGATTCCGTGACGATCCTCGAGTTCGGTATACATGCCGGCCGGCCGGCCAAAACGCTGCCAGCTCGTCTTCACCGCCAGCATCTTTTCGCGCACCCGCAATTCGCGCGTGATGATGCCCATGATCTCTTCATTGCCGCCATGCGAATTGACGACGATGAGCTTGCGCACGCCGGCGCGCGCGATCGACACGCCAAGTTCGGTCCAGGCGTCGACCAGCGTCGTTGCCGGCAAAGTGAGCGTGCCCGGCGCATGCAGGTGCTCGTTCGACTTGCCCACCGCCTGGACCGGCAGGATGCGGATGTCGAGATCACCGGGCAGGCGGGCGATCACCGTGTCGAGCATGCCGTTCATGATCGAGGTATCGGTCGAGACAGGCAGATGCGGGCCGTGCTGCTCGATCGCCGCCACCGGCAGGACGGCGATCGTCGCCTCCGGATCGATCGAGGCGTATTCTGTGGTCCGGTAGTCACCCCACCAGACGCGTCTTTTTGTATCGTTCATTCTGTGCCTCGACGGAACTGATTTGGTGTCGGCGCTGCCCCTCACCGTTACCCTCTCCCCGTGAAGAACGGGGAGAGGGGGATCGCCAGCGTCGGAGTGCTTCCCTTCTCCCCGTCTCTATACGGGGAGAAGGTACCGGCAGGCGGATGAGGGGCAGCGCCAACTTCGCGTGACTTTAGACTATTGGACTGTCGATTCGTAGGGTTTCACTAGCGCTTCTTACCCGGCGGCGATGGCTTCGACCTCGACCTTGAATTCGGGGCGGGCAAATCCGGAAACGATCATCAGCGTCGAAGCCGGTGCCGGGCTTGAAAACAGCCGGTCGCGGACATCCATATAGGGCCGCAGGTGCGCGCGGTCGGTGACGTAGGCGTTGATGCGCACGATATCCCCAAGTCCCATCCCGGCCTCTCCAAGAATCGCCTCGATGTTGCGGAAGC
Source organism: Mesorhizobium sp. 113-3-9 (assembly GCF_016756515.1). Classification (NCBI taxonomy): domain Bacteria; kingdom Pseudomonadati; phylum Pseudomonadota; class Alphaproteobacteria; order Hyphomicrobiales; family Phyllobacteriaceae; genus Mesorhizobium; species Mesorhizobium sp. 113-3-9. Next base: position 3,932,838 of record NZ_AP023246.1, read on the forward strand.
AGAGCTCGGCCTGGGCGCCGGCATCCTCGGGGATCTGGTCGTCCGCCGTGATGGCGACCTGGCCCGAGCACAGCACCAGCCGCTTGCCGGCGGGCACTTCAACGCCGTGGCTGTAGCGGGCAAAGGGAGGCTTGATCGACTTGGGTGTGAGGAATCTGAACATGGCAATCTCCTGGATACCGCCAGCCTAAGGCCGTATTCACTACAGCTTCAAGATGGCCCGGGATGGCGCCGGTGCGATTGTGGACAGGCGTTCAAAAAATAGGCACGATGCCTCCGGTGCAGCACGACCTTTCCGGCTTTCGCAGATGGCTGTGGTGCAGGCGGGCGGGTCCCGGCGCGAGACGCCGGTGGCATGTGTCTTGCTTCTTGAATCTTTGGTGTCGAGCCTGGCGCGAGGCGCGCCGGAGCAAACAAAGGGTGGTTGTCGATGTACGCAAAACAGAAGACCTCGGTGTTGGTGGTGGCCTTGCTTGCCGCTAGCACACTGGGGGCCGCGGCGAATGAAAAGGTGACCTTCGGCACCAACTGGCTGGCCGAGCCGGAACATGGCGGATATTACCAGGCCGTGGCGGACGGCACCTATGCCGCTTGCGGCCTCGACGTCACCATCATGCAGGGCGGTCCGCAGGTCGCTGGCCGGCCGATGCTGCTGGCCGGCAAGCTCGATTTCTACATGGGCGGCAATCTGCTGTCGGCCTTCGATGCCGTCCAGCAAGGCATCCCGATGCGCGTCGTGGCCGCCGATTTCCAGAAGGATCCGCAGGTCATCATGTCCCACCCCGGCGAGGGGCTGGACAAATGGGAGGATTTGAAGAACGCCGACCAGTATATTCTTGGCGACGAAGGCGTGCAGACCTTCTTCCAGTGGATGGTCACGGCGCTCGGCTTCGACGCCGCCAAGCGCGCGCCCTACACCTACAACACCGCTCCTTTCATCGCCAACAAGAAGTCGATCCAGCAGGGCTACGTCACCTCGGAGCCGTTCGCCGTCAAGAAGGAAGGCGGCTTCGTGCCGAACCAGTTCCTGCTCGCCGATTATGGCTGGGACACCTACTCGACGACGATCGAGGTGATGCAGGACACGATCGACAAGAAGCCGGAAGTGGTCCAGTGCTTCGTCGATGGCTCGGCCAAGGGCTGGTACAAGTACCTCTACGGCGACAACAAGGCCGCCAATGACATGATCAAGAAAGACAATCCTGACATGACGGATGAGCAGATCGCCTTCTCGATCGAGCAGATGAAAAAGTTCGGGCTTGCCGATTCCGGCGATACCGAGAAGCTCGGCATCGGCGCCATGACCGACGCGCGCATCAAGAGTTTCTACGACAAGATGGTCAAGGCCAAGGTCACGCCTGAAGGCATCGACATCACCAAGGGCTACACGCTGGCCTTCGTCAACAAAGGCGTCGGGCTCGACCTGAAGAAATAGGCCAGCCTGGGCATGATAGGGGAAAAGGTGGCGCAAGTGCCGGCATCGGATATCGCTCCGACCTTGCTGGCGCTGCGCGGCGTCGGCAAGGTGTTTTCCAATGGCGTGACGGCGCTGAGCGATGTCGGCCTGACGATCCGGGAAGGCGATTTCCTCAGCCTGCTCGGCCCGTCCGGCTGCGGCAAGTCGACGGCGCTGCGGCTGATCGCCGGCCTGTCGACACCGACCTCCGGCGTGCTCGACTGGCGCGGCGGCGGCTCGCTCGACCGCGCCAATATCGGCTTCGTCTTCCAGGAGCCGACGCTGCTGCCCTGGGCCAGCGTCTTCGACAATGTCTGGCTGCCGCTGAGGCTGAAAGGCGTTTCCCGCGCCAAGGCTGCCCCGGCGATACATGAGATGCTGGCGCGGGTTCACCTGAGCGGCTTCGAGAATGCCGTGCCGCGCGAACTGTCCGGTGGCATGAAGATGCGTGTGTCCATCGCGCGGGCCATGGTGACCAAGCCGCGCGTGCTTTTGATGGACGAACCGTTCGCGGCACTGGACGAGATCACCCGCTTCAAGCTCAACAACGATCTGCTGGAGCTTTGGCAGGACGAACGCTTCACCGTCGTCTTCGTCACCCACAGCGTCTTTGAGAGCGTGTTCCTTTCCAACCGCGTCGTCGTGATGGCGGCGCGGCCGGGCCGGGTCTTCGACGAACTTGCCATCGAGGCCTCCTATCCACGCGACGAGGCGTTTCGCACCTCGCCGGCCTATGCAGCCCTTTGCCGGCAAGCCTCGGACGTGCTGGTCAGCGCCATAAATTCAACAGCGGGCTCGCACCATGACGGTCATTGACGGCACGTTGAAACTCGACCCCGAGGAAGCGCGCCGGGTGCGCCAGGAGCGGCTCGAGCGAGTCGGCCGTTGGGTATTGCCGCTGGCGATCATGATCCTGGCGATCTGGCTGTGGGACCGCATCTGCGTCTGGAACGAGATCCCGCAATATATCCTGCCGCGCCCCGGCGTGGTGCTGCAGACGCTCTACAACGATGCCGGCCTGCTGTTCTCCTCGTTGTTGGTCACGTTGCGCATCACCTTCCTCAGCCTTGCCCTGGCCGTCATCGGCGGTGTTGGATTGTCGGTGCTGTTCGCGCAGTCGAAATGGGTGGAGATGTCGTTCTTCCCCTTTGCCATCGTGTTGCAGGTGACGCCGATCGTGGCGATCTTTCCGCTGATCAACATCTATGTGAACAACCAGACGACCAAGCTTCTGCTCTGCGCCTGGATCGTCGCCTTCTTCCCGATCCTGTCCAACACCACGCTTGGCCTGAACTCCGTCGACCGCAATCTGCGCGACCTGTTCAAGCTCAACGGCGCGACGCGCTGGCAGCAATTGCGCTATCTCAGGCTGCCGGCGGCGATGCCGTATTTCCTCGGTGGGCTGAAGATCGCCGGCGGCCTGTCGCTGATCGGCGCCGTGGTGGCCGAGTTCGTCGCCGGCACCACCGGCCAGTCGTCGGGTCTTGCCTCGCGCATCATCGAGGCCGGCTACCGGCTGAACGCGCCAAGGCTCTTCGCGGCGCTGTTCCTGATCTCGCTGACCGGCATCCTGATCTTCCTCGTGCTGTCGCTGATTTCGCATCTCATTCTGCGGCGCTGGCACGAAAGCGCGCTGAAGCAGGAGCGGTAGGTCCTTGATTCCGAACACAGGTTCATACCATCTCGCCAACGCTCGCGTTCATGCGTCGCTGACGCCCGGACTTGTCGCGGCCTTCGACGGCGATGGCTTTGCGCTCGCCGATATTTCTGTCGCCGACGACAAGATTTCCAGCATCGCCGCGCATGGCCGATCGAAGGCGCCTGCCGATGCGATCGACCTCCACGGCCGCATCATCTTGCCCTGTTTCGTCGACTGCCATACGCATATCGACAAGGGCCATATCTGGCCGCGAAAACCCAATCCCGACGGCACTTTCATGGGAGCCCTGAACGCCACCGGCGCCGACCGCGTCGCGCGCTGGAGCGCGCAGGATGTGGCGCGGCGCATGGATTTTTCACTGCGCTCGGCCTATGCGCATGGCACCAGGGCGCTGCGCACCCATCTCGACAGCGTCGCGCCGCAGGAGGAAATCTCCTGGCCGGTGTTCGAGACGATGCGCGAGACATGGCGCGGCCGCATCGAGTTGCAGGGCGCCTGCCTGCTCGGCATCGAGGGCGTGCGCGACAAGAAATGGTTCGACAGGCTGGCGAAGCGGGTGGCGGCCGCCAAGGGTGTGCTCGGCGTCGTCACCTATATGGTGCCGGATCTGGAAGAGCTGCTGGACCACGTTTTCGCGCAGGCGATCAAGCATGGACTCGACCTCGATTTCCATGCCGACGAGACCGACGACATTGCCGCCATCTCGCTGAAGAAGATCGCCGAGGCAGCGCTTTGGAGCGGCTTCGAGGGCAATATCCTCGTCGGCCATTGCTGCTCGCTGGCACGGCAGCCCGATCTCGAGGTTCTGGACACGCTGGACAAGGTGGCGAAGGCCGGGTTGGCGATCGTTTCTCTGCCGATGTGCAATCTCTATCTGCAGGACCGGCGTGGCGACGCCACCACGCCGCGCTGGCGCGGTGTCACGCTGCTGCATGAGATGAAGGTGAGGGGCATTCCGGTAGCGGTCGCATCCGACAACACACGCGATCCTTTCTATGCCTATGGCGACCTCGACATGCTGGAGGTCTACCGGATGGCGACGCGCATCCTGCATTTCGATCATCCCGTCGCCGACTGGCCGCAAGCGGTCACCTCGACGCCGGCCAAGGTGATGCGGCTTGATGGCTTAGGCACGCTTGCCGCCGGCGGCGGTGCCGATTTCATTCTGTTCAAAGGTCGTAGCTGGACGGAATTGCTGTCGCGGCCCGAATCGGATCGCATCGTCGTGCGCGCCGGACGCGCGATCGAGCGGCAATTGCCCGACTATGCCGAGCTCGACGAACTGATGGTGGAATGATGGACGTTTCGGCGCTCAAACGCGATCTCGACGGGATAAAGCTCGACGACAATCCGGCCATCGTCCAGCAGAAGAGCCGCGACTTCTACTGGTACAGCCCGGTGCTGAAGCGGCAGCTCGACCATGTCACCGGCGACCTGATTGTGACGCCGAAAACCGAGGCCGAGCTGATCCGCGTGCTGGCCGCCTGTCATCGGCATTGCATTCCGGTGACGCCGCGCGGCAGCGGCACCGGCAATTACGGCCAGGCAATGCCGCTGTCGGGCGGTGTCGTGCTCAACCTCGCAGAGATGAACGAGATCAAGTCGATCGCGCCGGGGCGCGTGGTGACGGGGCCGGGCGCGGTGCTGGCCGATATCGACAAGGCGACGCGGGCGCATTCCGGCCAGGAACTCAGGCTCTCGCCCTCGACCTACAACACGGCCTCGATCGGCGGCTTCATCGCCGGCGGTTCGGGCGGCGTCGGTTCGATCAATTTCGGCGGGTTGCGCGATTTCGGCAATGTGCTTCGCCTGCGCGTGGTGACGATGGAGGCCGAGCCGAAAGCGCTCGAACTCACCGGCGAGGATTTGCACAAGGTGACCCATGCCTACGGCACCAATGGCATCATCACCGAAGTCGAGATGCCGCTGACCGCGGCCTATGACTGGGTCGATGTCATTGTCGGCTTCGATGCCTTCATGGACGCGGCGCGCTACGGCAATGCGCTCGCCTGCCAGGACGGCATCCTGACCAAGCTGATCACCCCGATTGCCGCACCCGTGCCGCAGCTCTATTTCAAGCGGCACCAGAAGTTTTTCAGGGAGGGTCAAAGCATCTGCGTCGTCATGGTGGCACAGCATGGGCTGGATGCCTTCCTTGCCTTCACCCGGCGCGCCGGCGGCGAGCTGATCCTCAACGCGGCCACGGCGACGCCGGAGGAGAAAAAAGGCCTGCCGCCGGCCTATGAGCTGGCCTGGAACCACACCACGCTCAGGGCACTGCGTGTCGATCCCGACATCACCTATCTGCAATCGCTCTATCCCTTTCCCAACCAGCTGGCGCTGGTCGAGAAAATGGATGCGATGTTTCCGGACGAAGTGTTCTCGCATCTCGAATTCGTCCGGCTCGACGGCAATATCACCTGTTTCGGCCTGCCATTGGTGAAATTCACAACCGAGGTGCGGCTCGACGAGATCGTGCGGCTGCATGAGGAGAATGGCTGCCCGATCTTCAATCCGCACCGCTACACGCTGGAAGAGGGCGGCATGAAGCAGACGGATGCCGTGCAACTCGCCTTCAAGCGAGAGACCGACCCACAAGGCCTGCTCAACCCCGGCAAGATGATCGCCTGGGAAAATCCGGACTACGACTATCGTTCGGGGCGAACCTTCCTGTTCAAGGGGCTGCAAAAGGCAGGCTGATGAACATCCTCGTCCTCTATGCGCATCCGGTCGAGACCAGCTTCAATGCCGGCCTGCACCGGTTGGTCGTCGAGCGGCTGATGGCGGCGGGCCATACGATCGATGATTGCGACCTCTACGCCGAGAATTTCGATCCGAGGCTGACGCGCCAGGAGAGGCTGGACTATCACGACCAGCGCGGCTCCGCGGACCCCTCGGCGCCCTATGTCGAACGTCTGCTGCGGGCCGATGCGCTGGTGCTTTCCTATCCGGTGTGGAACTACGGCTTCCCGGCGATCCTGAAGGGCTTCTTCGATCGCGTCTTCCTGCCTGGTGTGTCGTTCAAGCTGGTCGACGGCAAGGTGCAGCCGTCGCTGCACAACATTAGGAAGGTCGCGGCCGTCACCACCTATGGCGGCAGCCGGTTCCGCGCCGTGCTGATGGGCGATCCGCCGCGCAGGCTGATCAAGCGCATGCTGCGCGCGACGGTAAAGCCGGGCGCGCCGGTGACTTACCTCGCGCATTACGCGATGAACCTGTCGACCGATGAAACACGGAAGTCGTTCATGACGAAGGTCGCGGCGAGCATGGATGCGTTCTGATGCGGGTCCTCGTGGTCTATTGCCATCCAGTGCCGGAGAGTTTTTGCGCAGCGGTCCGCGACACCGCTCTCGATGTGCTGAAGGCAAGGGGCTGGGAGGTGCGGCTGCTCGATCTCTACGCCGAGAAATTCGATCCGGTGATGGGTTGTGACGAGCGGCGTACCTACAATGACCAGGCGCCGCGCGATCCCGCGCTGAAGCCGCATTTCGAACTGCTCGCCTGGGCTGAAGCGATCCTGTTCGTCTATCCGACCTGGTGGTACGGGCTGCCGGCGATGCTGAAGGGCTGGCTTGACCGGGTGTGGGCGACCGATGTCGCCTTCAAGCTGCCGGCGGGCAAGGGGCGGATCACATCGCTGATGAGGCATGTGACCAAGGTCGGCGTCATCACCACCTGCGGCGCGCCGACCTGGTGGAGCGTCGTCGTCGGGCAGCCCGGACGCAAGACCTTGCTGCGCGGCATGCGGGCTTTGTGCGCGACACGCTGCAAGACGTTTTTCCTGGCGCATTATCTGATGGATGCCTCGACGCCGGCAACGAGAGCGGCGTTTCTGGCAAAGGTGCGGGCGAAGCTGGAGCGGTTTTGAAGGATGCGCGACTTTCCCTTCTCCCCCTTGTGGGAGAAGGTGGCCTCGCGAAGCGAGGTCGGATGAGGGGTGCGCGAAGGATCTCTGCTTTGCAGAAGTAAGCGCTTGAGATCCTTCGATCTTTTCACGCCGCGCTTCGTCACGCACCCCTCATCCGTCTCGGCGCTGCGCGCCGATCCACCTTCTCCCACAAGGGGAGAAGAAAGAGGCGCTACATCTTCACCCGTTCCGCCTTCGGATCATATATCGGCTTCAGCGAGGCTTCCGCCGCGAAACGCTCGCCGGCGATCTCGATCTCGTAGGACGAGGCCAGCACATCCGCCTCGCTCTCGCCCGGGCAGGGCACATAGCCCAGCCCGATGGCGCCGCCGAGATGGTGGCCGTAATTGCCTGAGGTGATCGGGCCGACGATCTTGCCGTCGCGCAGGATCGCTTCGTTGTGGAAGAGCAGGGGCTGCGGGTCCTTCAGGCGAAACTGGACCAGCCGGCGTGACAGGCCGGCTTCCTTCTTCTTCAGCACCGCATCGCGGCCGATGAACTCGCCCTTGGCCGTCTTCACCGCGAAGCCGAGGCCTGCTTCCAGCACATTGTCCTCGTCGGTGATGTCGTGGCCGAAATGCCGGAAGGCTTTTTCGATGCGGCAGGAATCGAGCGTATGCAGGCCGCAGAGTTTCAGGCCGACATCCGCGCCGGCCTCGTCGATCGCCTCGAAGACATGGGCCGCTTGTTCGGTCGAGACATAGAGTTCCCAGCCGAGTTCACCGACATAGGTGACGCGGTGGGCGCGGGCCAGACCCATGCCGATCTCGATCTCCTGGAACGTGCCAAACGGATTGTTCTCGTTGGAGAAATCGTTGGGGCTGACTTTCTGGATAAGCTTTCGCGCATCCGGGCCCATCAAGCAGAGCACGCTTTCGGCCGCTGTGACATCCGTGATGACCACGAATTCGTCGCCGACATGCCGGCGCAACCAGGCGAGGTCGCGCTGCAGCGTGGCACCCGGGACGACGAGGAAATAGGCCGTATCCGACAGGCGCGAGACGGTGAGATCGCTCTCTATGCCGCCGCGCTGGTTTAGCATCTGTGTGTAGACGATCTTGCCCGGCGCCACATCCATGTCGTTGGCGCAGAGTCTTTGCAGGAAGGCACATGCATCGCGGCCCTCGACGCGGATCTTGCCGAAGGAGGTCATGTCGAACAGGCCGACCTTGTTGCGGACCGCCAGATGCTCGTCGCGCTGGTTGTCGAACCAGTTCTGCCGCTTCCAGGAATAGCGGTATTCGAGCTCCTGGCCTTCGCGGGCGAACCAGTTGGCGCGCTCCCAGCCGGCGACCTCGCCGAACACGGCGCCGCGCGCTTTCAGATGCTCATGCAAAGGCGAGCGCCTGACGTTGCGCGATGTCGCCATCTGCCGGTAGGGGAAATGGTCGGCATAGAGGAGGCCGAGCGTTTCCGAGACGCGCTCCTTCAGGTAGCGGCGGTTCTTCTGGAAGGGCTGGGCGCGGCGGATGTCGACTTCCCACAGGTCGAAGGGCGCTTCGCCATCGTTGATCCACTGCGCCAGCGCCATGCCGGCGCCGCCCGAAGAGACGATGCCGATAGAATTGTAGCCGGTCGCCATCCAGTAGCCCCGAAGTTCCGGCGCCTCGCCGAGATAGTAGCGGTCGTCAGGCGTGAAGCTTTCGGGGCCGTTGAAGAAGGTGTGGATGCCGGCGGTCGCCAGCATCGGCATGCGGTTGACGCCCATTTCGAGGATCGGCTCGAAATGGTCCATGTCCTCGGGCAACTGGTCGAAGCAGAAATCCTCGCGGATGCCGTCCATGCCCCAGGGCTTGGCCACCGGCTCGAAGGCGCCGAGCATCATCTTGCCGGCATCTTCCTTGTAGTAGGCGCATTCGTCGGGAACGCGCAGCACCGGCAGGCGGGAGAGGCCGGGGATCGGCTCGGTGACGAGATAGAAATGCTCGCAGGCGTGCAGCGGGATGGTGACGCCGTTCTGACGCCCGAGTTCTCGGGCCCACATGCCGGCGCAGTTGACGACGATGTCGGCCTCGATGGTGCCTTGGTCTTCACCTTGCGCCCACGACACGCCGGTGACACGGCCGGCTTTGGTGTGGACCTTGGTCACCTTCACATTCTCAACGATGGTGGCGCCGCGCTGGCGCGCGCCCTTGGCCAGCGCCATGGCGATGTTGGCGGGGTCGCACTGGCCGTCGAGCGGCAGGTGCACGGCTCCGACGACGTCGGATACGTTGAGATGCGGATACATCTCCTTGACCTCGTTGGGCGAAATCTCGCGCACATCGACATCGAAGGCACGGGCCAGAGACGCCTGCCGGTAGATCTCGTGCTTGCGCTCCTCGGTCAGCGCCACGGTGATCGAGCCCACCTGGCGCATGCCGGTGCCGACTTCGGTCTCGGCTTCCAGCTTGACGTAGAGGTCGGCCGAATATTTTGCCAACCGCGTCATGTTCTGCGAACCGCGCAACTGGCCGATCAGGCCGGCGGCGTGCCATGTCGTGCCCGAGGTCAGTTGCTTGCGCTCCAGAAGCACGATGTCGGTCCAGCCGAGCTTGGCCAGGTGATAGGCGACCGAGCAGCCGGAAACGCCGCCGCCGATGATCACCGCCCTTGCTTTGGTAGGAATGGCTTTGGTGGGAAAGGTCTTGGTCATGCGGCCTCGCGGCGATAGGTGGAAGCAAAACGGCGTAGCCGGAGTGCTGCTTCTTGCAGCACAGGCTCCGGCTGGCAGAGGCTGACGCGGATGTGGCCGGCGGCGGCTTCGCCGAAGCTGGAACCCGGCATCACCCCGACCTTCTCCTTGTCGAGCAAGGCGAAGGCGAATTTCTCGTCGTCGGGTTCGACCGCGGATATGTCGAGCATGACATACATGCCGCCTTCGGAGCCGCGCACGCTGACGTCATTCATGCCGCGCACGGCATCGAGGAAGACAGTGCGGCGCGCCGCGTAGCGCTCGGCGATGTCCTTCACGCCGTAATGGTTCTCCAGCGCCTCGGCGCAGGCGACCGAGATGAAGGCCGGGAGGCCGTAGGTCGTCACCAGATTGAGATTGATGAGCAGCGTGATCATCGCTTCAGGACCGGTCAGCCAGCCCATGCGCCAGCCGGTCATGCCATGGCTCTTGGACATGGAATTGATGACCAGCGTGCGTTCGGCCATGCCGGGCAATGAGCGCGGCGAGATGTGCTCGCCGCCGCCCAGCGTCCAGTAGACTTCGTCCGACAGCAGCCAGAGGTCGTGCTCCCTGCAGATTTCGGCCAGCTGTTCGAGCCGCTCTCGCGAATAGACCGCACCGGTGGGGTTGTTCGGCGTGTTGATCAGGATGGCGCGCGTGTTGGGCTTGAGTGCCGCGCGGATCATGTCGACGTGCGGCTGGAAACCATCCTCGGCCGGCGTCTCGACGACGGTGAAACTGGCACCCGCGGCACTGAACGTGTTGGGGTAGGTGGCGTAGTAGGGGGCAACGACGATGGCGTGGTCGCCCTGGTCGAGCACGGCCTGCACGGCCGCGTAGAGGGCCGCCTGGCCGCCCGGCGTCGCGATCACCTGATCCGGTGTTGTCTCGACGCCGGTGCAGGCGCTGGAGGCTGCCGCCATCGCCTGGCGCAGGCGCGGCAGGCCGGGCAGCGGCGTGTAGTGGTGATTGCTGCCGCGGACCGCGGCGACGCAGGCCTCGATCGTTTGGGAAGGCGTGTCGAAATCATGGTCGCCGACCGACAGCATGATGATGTCCTCGCCTGCTTCCTTGCGGGCCCAGGCGGCGGAATGGACTTCCCAGCCATCCTTGCCCGAAGGCACGATGCCGGAAATGCGCGATGATGGTTTTGGCATCATTGAACTCCCGAGATCTGGTAGCCGGCCTGTTCGAGCCGGCCACGCAGCGCCGCGATATGGGCAGGGCCGACCTCGCAGCAACCGCCGACGATTTCTGCGCCGGCTTCGACCCAGCCGATGGCCTGATCGGCATAGGCCCGCGGATCGAGATCGTGGCGGGCATGCAGCACCTCGACCGTGCCGCCATGCTTGAGCGCCTCGACCGAGGTGAAGCCGTTGGCATAGGCGCCAACCGGCCCGCCGAGCGCGGTCAGTTCCGGCAGTGCCGCGCTGACGGCTTCGGGCCGGCAGCAATTGACCAGCCTTGCGGCGATCGGCAGGTCGCCCAGCGCTGCGGACGCGGCGGCGAGGGCTTCGCCACTGCGCAGCCTTGGCGTGCCGTGGTCGGCGAGCGTCCAGGACACCCAGACGGGCTTGCCGCTTTCCGATGCCGCGGTGACGGCCGCGCGCGCTTCATCGGCCGAGGCCATGGTTTCGCACAGGAAGAGATCGACGCCATCCGCCTGCTCGGCGACGATGCGGCGGTAGATGTCGAGCGTCTCCTGGTAGGAAATGGTCAGCGCCGGTGCGTAGCTGCCGAAAAGCGGCGACAGGCAGCCGGCGATCGCCGCGTCGCCGGCTTCGTCGCGAGCTTGCCTGGCCAGTTCGATGCCGCGCTTCTGCAGCGGCTTGAACAGGTCCTCGGCGCCCTCGCGCGCCAGCCGTTCGGGTGTCGCCGAATAGGTGTTGATGGTGATGACGCGGGCGCCGGCGCGGATGAATTCGGCGTGCAGGTCGCGCACCAGATCGGGTTCGTCGATCAGCACCCTGGCCGACCACAGCGGCGTCGGCTCGGATTTGCTGCGCCGGACCAGTTCCTGGCCCATGCCGCCGTCTGTGAGGATGACCGCCTTCATGCGCGCAGTCTTTCGTTCCTGGGATCCCAGAGCGGTTCATCCTTCTGCACGACCGCCTTGAAACGGTCGCCGAAGATTTCGACCTCGACCGATGTGCCGGGCTCGGTCAAATCCACGCGCAACATGCCGAGCGCGATGGACTTGTCGATGCGATGGCCCCAGCCGCCCGACGTGGTCTCGCCGACGATCTGTCCGCCGTGCCACAGCGTCGACATGTAGGGCGCGTCGCAATCGCCGGGGTTCTCGACGACCAGGGTGACGAAACGCTTCTTCACGCCTTGCTGCTTCTCGTTCTGCAGTGCGGCCTTGCCACGGAAGTCGGGCTTTTCCCATTTAACGAAGCGCTCGAGCCCACCTTGCAGGATGGAATAGTCGGTCGAGAGATCGCCCTTCCAGGTGCGGTAGCCCTTTTCCAGCCTGAGCGAATCCAGCGCATACATGCCGAACGGTCTCAGGCCATGCTGTTGTCCTGCCGCACAGACAGCGTCGAAGATTGCTGATGTGTCGTCGACCCTGGTGTGGATTTCCCAGCCGAGTTCTCCAGCGAAGGAGACGCGCACCAGCTTCGCCCAGCGGCCGGCGATCTTCGTTTCCTGATGCGTCAGCCACGGCAACGTAAGGTCGGCGTCGCAGACTTCGGCGAGGATTTTCCGCGAATTGGGGCCGGCCAGGATCTGAGTGGAGAATTCCTCGGTCCGGTCGATCAGCTTGAATGGCGCGTCCTTGGGCATGCGCGATTTCAGCCATTCGAAATCATGCCATTGCGCGACCGCGGCGGTGATCAGCGTCATCACATTCTCGTCGTGGCGCACGACGGACATTTCTGTGACGATGCGGCCCTTGTCGTCGGCGAAATAGACGAGGCCGATGCGGCCGGGTTTCGGCACCAGTCCGGTGACCTGCAGGCTCAGCCAGTCGGCGGCGCCAGGACCTTCGAGGTTGAAGCGCGAGAAGCCGGGCAGGTCGAGGATGCCGGCGGCGTCACGCACCGCCAGGCACTCTTCACGAACGCGATGCTGCCAGGGCCCGTCGCGGCGGAAGGTCAGCGTGGCGTCCTCGGAAATGTCGTCGCCGTCTTTCGCATACCAGGTGGCGCGTTCCCAGCCATTATAGGCATCGAAGCGGCCGCCGAGCGCCTTGGTGCGGTCGTGGATCGGCGACAGTTTTCTGTCGCGCCCTTCAGGCCAGGCATGGCGCGGGAACTGGATGGCGTATTCATTGCCGTAGATTTCGAGGCCCTTGGCGACGCAATAGTCCGGCGCCGAGGCAAAGGACGTGAAGCGGCGTGGGTCGCAGGACCACATGTCCCATTCGGTCTGGCCTTGCGTGACCCATTCGGCCAGCACCTTGCCGGCGCCGCCGCCTTGCGCAATGCCGAAGGTGAAGACGCAGGCCTCGAAGGCATTGGGCACGCCGGGCATCGGGCCGATCAGGGGGTTGCCGTCCGGCGCATAGGGGATCGGCCCGTTGATGACCTTGGACAGGCCGGCGGTGCCCAGGATCGGCACGCGGGCGACGGCATCGGCCAGGTAATGTTCCAGCCGGTCGAGATCGTCGGGGAAGAGCTGGAAGGAAAAATCGTCCGGCATCGGATCGTTGGGGGTGGCCCAATGCGCGCGGCAATTGCGCTCATAGGGGCCGAGATTCATGCCGGCCTTCTCCTGGCGCAGATAGTAGGATGTATCGACGTCGCGCAGCAGGGGCAGTTTCTTGCCCTGTTCCTTCGACCATGCCGCCAGTTCGGGGATTTCCTCGAAGAGGATATACTGATGGCTCATCACCATCATCGGCACTTCGCGGCCGAACATTTTGCCCACCTCGGCGGCGCGGTAGCCGGCGGCGTTAACGACGATTTCGCAGCGGATCTCGCCTTGCGGCGTGGCAACCACCCATTCGTCCTTCTCACGGCGCACGCCGGTGACAGGGCAGAAGCGGATGATCTTGGCGCCCATGTCGCGCGCGCCCTTGGCCAACGCCTGGGTCAACTGCGCCGGGTCGATGTCGCCGTCGCTCGGGTCGTAGAGCGCGCCTTCCAGATCGTGCGTCTCGATGAAGGGGTAACGGCGCTTGATCTCGTCGACACCGACCACGTCGATGTCCATGCCCTGGTAGCGGCCCATGCCCTTGGCACGCTCGAACTCCTGCATGCGCTCCTTGGAGTGGGCGAGGCGCAGGGAACCGGTGACGTGATAGTTCATGGGATAGTCGACAGCGTCGGCAAGGCCCCGGTAAAGCTCGGTCGAATAGCGCTGCATGTTCATCAGTGACCATGACGAGGAGAAGGTCGGTACATTGCCGGCGGCATGCCAGGTCGAGCCTGATGTCAGCTCGTTCTTCTCCAGCAGCACGCAATCGGTCCAACCCGCCTTGGCGAGATGATAGAGCGAGGAGGTGCCGACAACGCCACCTCCGATGATCACCACGCGTGCCGTGCTCGGCAAACCCGCCATGTTCTTCTCCCAAGCTGAAGCGCGTTGCGCTTCCATTTTTGTTGTGATGCAAGTCGTTATCCCAAAACCGCGGCACACTTTTGGGCGACATGCATTCAATAGACGGGTGGTGAAACCACCCAGATGATCACCGCGGGCTGGGTGCCTGGATTGCGCCAGCGATAGGGCTTGCCTTCGAAGCGGAAGGAATCGCCTTCGCCGAGCCGGTGCCAGACGCCCGCTATCTCGATTTCGAAAATACCCGAGGCGATATAGCCGGCTTCCTCGGTCGGCCGCAGCTGCTCGGTTTTCATCTCCGCGCCTGCCGCGAAGATCGAGCGCACCATCTCGAAGCTGCCCCCGAGATCGGGCGACAGGAGTTCTTCAACCAGGCCGGTCTCGCTGGTGCCAAGCGTGCGGCGCCTGCCGGCGCGCACAACCACGCCGCGTTCGCTCTCGACAGGCACGTCGTGGCTGAAGAACAGGCTGATCGGCACGCCGAACAGGTCGGCGAAGGCCCTGAGATCGCTCAGCGACGGCGTCGACAGGCCGCGCTCGACCTGGCTGACCCAGCCGACCGAGCGGCCAAGCTTCAGCGCGATTTCGGCGAGCGTCAGCCCGCGTGCGCGACGCAGCGCCCTGATGTCGCCGGCCAGAACGCGTTCGTCAGGTCCCTGCAATGTTCGTGCGGTAGTGGAGGGCAAAACGCTCTCGTCGTGAAAATTTCATTCCTAATTTCATGAGAAATCAAGCTCATGAAAAAATCAAGTGGATTTTCACCGATGCTCAAGATTTGCTTGCAGGATTTTGGTGGTTCATGCAAAGGCTCCGCCGCGAGCGGCGAGTGGGGACGTCCGATCGACAAAAAGGCTAAGGGACGGCCCATGCTGGAAAAGAAGGCTCGAGTCGCGGGTGATGCCGAGATCGTCGACGAGGCGATCATGTCGCGCCGTTCTGTGCGCGCATTCCTGCCCGACATGATCGACGACGACACCATCCGGGACATTCTGGCGGTTGCGGCGCGCGCGCCGTCCGGCACAAACATGCAGCCGTGGAAGGTCTACGTCACCAAGGGCGAGACCAAGCAACAGATATCGGATGCCATCCTGAATTCCGGTATCCGCGCCGAAAAGGCCGACTGGGACGAGTATCGCTACTATCCCACCCAGTTCTTCGAGCCGTATCTTACCCGCCGCCGCGCGAACGGTTTCGGCCTCTATGGCGCGCTTGGCATCGGTCGGCGCGAGGTCGACAAGATGCGCGCCCAGCATGACCGCAATTTCGTTTTCTTCGACGCGCCGGTCGGCATGATCTTCACCATCGATCGCCGGCTCAACCAGGGCTCTTGGATCGACTACGGCATGTTCTTACAGAACATCATGGTCGCGGCGCGGGGCCGGGGCCTGCACACGTGCCCGCAAGCCGCATTCGCGCCCTATCACCGGCAGATCCGGCCGGTGCTCAACATTCCCGACGAGGAGATCGTCGTTTGCGGCATGGCGCTTGGTTACGAAGACACCTCCAAGCCGGAAAACGCCTTCCGCACCGATCGCGTGCCGCTGGAAGAGTGGGTGACGTTCAGCGAATAGAGCGCCGCCGAAAAGACTTGGCGGTCGGCTATTCCGTATTCATCTGCATGCCGTGGCCACTGACATGGGCGCCGTCCTGCGGCGTCAGCTTGAGGTAGGCGAGCAGCGCGCAGAGCGTGATGACGCCTTCGATCGCGAACAGGATCCGGAAATCATTGGTCACGGCAGGGCCGCCGCCGGCCAGGAACGACAGCATCGCCGCCGCAAGGCCGACGCTGATGGCCACCGCCAGCTGCCAGAGGATGTAATAGAGGGCGCTGAAGCGGGCGAGCTGTTCGGGGGCGATGTCGGAATAGGCGAGGTTTCCGGTCGAGGCCCACTGGATGGAACGGAAGACGCCGAAAACAAAGATGTAGCCAAGCACGATCCAGACCGGCGTCGTCGCTTGCATCAAGGCGAAGCCCGCGACCATCACTGCCACAACAGGTGTGTTGAAGACCAGTACGCGGCGAAACCCGAACCGGTTGAGAACGCGTGGCATGAAGAAACGCATGACCACCGAGCCGAGTGCGGCAACGAAGGTCAGCGATCCCGCCTGCACCGCGCTCATGCCGAAGCCGAGCTGGAACATCAGCGGCAGCAGGAAGGCGACCGAACTAAGCCCGATCGTGTCAAGGCCGCCGCCGGTGAGGAACGAGATGCGGAAAGTGCGGATGCGCAGCAGCTTGAGGTCGAGCAGGGGATTGGCCACGCGCAGGCAGTAGAGCGAGGCAATCGCCAGGATGACGACCGCCAGCGCCAGTTCACCGGCAATCATCCCGCCGGCGGCATCCTTGGCGGCGAGCGAGTCCATGCCGAAGACAAGCAGGATCATGCCGCTGCCGACCAGCAGGAAGCCGGGAAAATCGAAGCGCGTGCGCACCGGCTTGGTCACTGTTGGGAACAGTGAGGCGGCAAGGATTGCCGCCGCCAGCGCGAAGGGCACATTGATGAAGAAGATCCAGCGCCAGGAAATGTAGGTGGTCAGCGCGCCGCCGACGAGCGGCCCGACCAGCGGACCGGTCTGGCTGGCCACGGAGATGTACATGTTGATCTTCAGCGTCCGGTTGCGCGGAAAGCTCGACAGGATGACGACCTGGCCGAGCGTGCCCATCAGCGCGCCGCCAAATCCCTGCAGCGCGCGGGCACCGACCAGTGTCCAGATGTCGTTCGACAGGCCGCAGAGTGCCGAGGAGGTTGCGAACACCAGCAAGGCAAAGCAATAGACGTTGCGCAGGCCGAAGCGGTCGGCCGCCCAGCCGCCGAGCGGCATCGAGATGATCAGGCTGGCGACGTAGACGGTGATCAAGAGGCCGAGCTGGCTGGGCGGGCGGGCGAGGCTTTCGCCGATGCCGGGCAGCGCCGTCACCACGACATTCTGGTCGAGGCTGGTCATGAACACGCCGCAAGCGACCGTCAGCGGCAGCAGAAGCAAGGCTCTGGCCGACACCTCGGCGCGATCCGTGGCGCCGGCGGATATTTCTGCGGTCATGGGGATGTTCGAACCAAACGAATGCGCCGACTCTTAAGACGGGATTTTGTATCCCTTGGACCGTTTGGGCGGCCACGTGATTCCATCATGGGCGCCTGCGGCAGGATTCTCTAGCGGCAGAACCGGCCGGCATTGAGGCCAGAAGCGACGGGGAGGCCAGAAGCGACGGGGAGGCCAGAAGCAACGGAGGTCAGGAGCAACGGGCGAGCGGCCATACGTCGCCGCCGCCTATTGTACTTCGTAGCCGACTTCCTCGCTGGCATGGCAAAGCGCCTTCCAGAACGAACGCGCGAAGGAGCGGAAGACATAGATGTCGAACTGGTCGGCGCCGGTGCGCTGGATCTGGGCGAAGACGTCGTGATGGGTGGTCGAGCGGCCCGCGCCGATGGGGAAGGCCGGCAGCGCGAAGTCGATGGCGAAGAATTTCGCCAGCACCCACTCCGCTTTCGGTCCGGCGATGCGGATGGCGGTGCGGCCATGCGACAGGTCCGTCACCGTGCCGATGGCCGGCGTCACCGCCTTGGCAAAGGAAGCGGCCAACCCTTCAGCTTCGTCGGCCACGGTGAATTTCCCCGGTGCGAAGCCGAACACCGATTTCGCGCCCTCGCTCAGGCCACCGCCGGCGCCGTCGGGCAGCGCAAGCCCGGTGACGGTGCGGATGGCCGCGATCAACTTCTTCTCCTCTCCCGGCCAGGCGGCGAGCTGCACGATCGAACCCGGCCGCGTTTCGGTCAGGAGGATCTCGACGCCATGTTCGAAATTACCGTGCGAGCCGACATGAAACTCCGGCTCGAGGGGGGATTGGCGCTCAACCATGCATGCGGGTCCCTTCCGGATCGTAGAAATGGTTGGAGACGATCTCGACCGGCCCGAAGCGGTTGCGCAAGGGATCGGAGACATGGGCACGCGTGCCGTGCCGCGCCTTGCCGCCCTCGACCAGCGCCAGCGCGATATGCTTGCCGAGCGCCGGCGAATAGCAGCAGGCGGTGATGTGGCCGATCGAGCCGTGTGGATTGGCCTCGTCCAACGCCTCGACAATGTGCGCGCCGCCATTGAGCGGCCGGTTGTCCAGCGCGATCAGGCCGACCAGCTCCAGGCGATCGGACGCGATCAAGCCTTCGCGGTCCATCATGGCCGAGCCGATGAACGGCTTCTTCTTCGACAGCATCCAGTCGAGATGCAGGTCGCGCGCCGTGGTGCGGCCGTCGATCTCGGCGCCGGTGACATGGCCTTTCTCTATGCGCATCGTGCCCAGCGCCTCGAGCCCGTAGGTGACCAGCCCGAACGGCTTGCCGGCTTCGATCAGCGCTTCCCAGACGTGGGTGCCATGGCCGGCACCACAATAGACCTCGAAGGCCATTTCGCCGGAGAAGGACAGCCGGCAAATCATCACCGGAACGCCTGCTATCTCGCCGCGCACGATGCCCATGAAGGGCAGGGTCGCATTGTCGACGGCGGTGCCGGTGACGCAAGCTGTCAGGATCTGCCTGGCCTTCGGTCCGCCGATCGCGGCACCCGCCCATTCGTCGGTCACCGAGGTGACATGGACTTTCAGCTCCGGCCAGATCACGTCGAGGAAATATTCCAGATGCTGCATCACCTTGCCGGCATTGGCCGTCGTGGTGGTCATCAGGAAATCCTGTTCGCCGAGCCGCCAGGTGGTGCCGTCGTCGAAGGCAAAACCGTCCTCGCGCAGCATCAGCCCATAGCGCGCCTTGCCGACGGCGAGCGTCGAAAACATGTTGGTGTAGACGCGGTCGAGGAAGGCGGCGGCGTCAGGGCCCTGCACGGCGATCTTGCCCAATGTCGAGACATCGACGATGCCGGCGCTTTCGCGCGTCGCCCTGGCCTCGCGCACATAGGCCTGCTCGATCGTTTCGCCTGAAAGCCCGTAGATCATCGGCCGGTACCAGAGGCCGGCGGAGTACATGGTCGCGCCGTTGTCGTGGTGCCAGTCATGCATCGGCGTGAGCCGCTCAGGCTTCAGGTCGCCGAAGCGCTCTGCCGCAAGCGAGCCGATCGACACCGGCGCGAAGGGCGGCCGGAAGCGTGTCGTGCCGACTTCCGGGATCGGCTTGCCCAGCGCCTCGGCCATGATGGCAAGGCCGGGAATGTTGGAGCTCTTGCCCTGGTCGGTCGCCATGCCAAGCGTGGTGTAGCGCTTCAGGTGCTCGACCGAGACGAAACCTTCGCGGTGGGCCAGCCTTACATCCTCAGCCGTCACGTCATGCTGGAAGTCGACGAAGCTCTTGCCCTTGGCCCTGATCTCGAAGACGGGCGCCGGATCGGGGTCGCCGGCCACGGCTTCCACAGTGGGCAATGCCGCGGGCGTGCCTGTTCCACCCGCGGCGGCAAGACCGGCGGCGCGGCCTTCGGCGATCGCCTCGACCGTCGAAAAACTGCCGGTGAAGGCGCCGGCCCCGACCCATTTCTGTGTCGGCTTTGGCGGCAGGAAGGCTTGCCGCGCGGCATTCCATTCCGCTTTGGCGCCGGCCTGGCTGGCCAGATGGATGGTCGGCGACCAGCCCCCCGACATCAGCAGGCAGTCGGCATGGATGCTTCGCTCATCACCGGTGAGCGCCCCGGTGACCATGTCGAAACGCTGAACCTTGAAGCCGGAAAGCGCCTTGCCGCCCTCGGTGGCGACGACGGCGTGACCGGCAAAGATCTCGGCTTCGGCTTCGGTGGCCAGCTTGCGCATCTCGGGCGAAAGCTCGGACCGGACGTCGACGATGGCGACGATTGCCGCCCCCGCCTTCTTCAGGGAGATGGCCGCGCGATAGGCGCTGTCATTGTTGGTGAACAGCGCGATTCGCTCGCCCGGCAGCACGCCAAACTCGTTGGCGTAGCGCTCGGCGGCATGGGCCAGCATCACGCCCGGCCTGTCATTGCCCGGGAAGACCAGCGGCCGCTCGAAGGCGCCGGTTGACAGCACCACGGATTTGGCACGGATTGCCCAATAACGATGGCGCGGCTCGCCCTTGGCGGGCTGTTCCTTGTGGTCGCTCACCCGCTCGAGCGCTGCAAGCGTGTTGCTGTCGTAGTAGCCCCAGACCGTGGTGCGCGGCAAAAGCCGGACATTGTCGCGGCCTTCGAGTTGAGTGACGGTGCGACGGGCCCAATCGGCGGCCGGCGCGCCATCGATGGTTTCCTCGGACCAGTTGGTCGAGCCGCCGAAACGCGGCTCGAGATCAGCCAGCATGACGCGTGCCCCTTGATCGGCGGCGGCCTTGGCGGCCATCAGGCCGGCGGGACCGGAGCCGACCACCAGCACGTCGCAAAAGGCGTTCATGCGCTCATAGCGGGCCGGATCCTTCGCCGATCCGGCGCTGCCGAGACCGGCGGCGCGGCGGATGAAATGCTCGCAGAACATCCAGAAACGCGTGCCCTTGAGCGGACCGATCACCGGCCCCATGAAGGTCTTGTAGTAGAAGCCGGCGGACAGGATCTTGCCGCCGAGCTGGTTGACGGCATTGACGTCCCAGGCCAGCGACGGGAAGCGGTTCTGGCTGATCGCCACAAGCCCGTCGTGGATCTCGACCATCGTCGCCGGGATGTTGGGTTCGCGCACCTCGCCCTTCAGCACCGTCACCAGCGCGTTGGGTTCCTCCACACCAGCAGTCAGCAGGCCGCGCGGGCGGTGGTACTTGAACGAGCGTCCGAAAAGCGTGACGCCCTTGGCCAGCAGCGCGGACGCCAGCGTGTCGCCGGCATGGCCGGTGTAGGCGACGCCGTCGAAGGTGAACCGGATCGTCTTCAGCCGGTCGACGCGGCCGCCAGTGTCGGTGCGGCGCGGGCTCATGCCTTGTCCTCCGCCTTGCGGCGCGCGGTCGAGACATGGTCGCCGCGCACGAAGGCGACGCTCGAAATCTCATGCGTCAGTGTGTTGCGCACGACCCGCAGATGCGCGCGGCAGCCTCCGGAATGCTGCCAGATCTCATTGTGGTCGCCGGCCGGGTTCAGCCGGTCGTAGACATAGGCATTCCATGCCTCGAAATTCTGCGAGGCCGGGTCGGGACGCTCGCGGTTGCCGTCACCTTGATAGGTGAACTCGATGACGTCGCGCGGGCCGCAATAGGGGCAAGTGATGAGCACAGGATGTTTCCTAATGGAGCCGCGGGTTCGCGCCCTGGCCCTTGTCGTCGATGACGAGGCCGCGGTGGAAGCGGTCGAGGGTGAACGGCGCGTTGAAATCGTGCGGCTCATCCTTGGCGATGGTCCAGGCGAAGGTCCAGCCGGAAGCCGGCGTCGCCTTGAAGCCGCCATAGCACCAGCCGCAATTGAGATACATGCCGGGCAGGGGTCCCGTGGTGATGATCGGCGAGCCATCCATCGACATGTCGCATACGCCCCCCCAGGAGCGCAGCATGCGTACACGCGCAAGGCCCGGGAACAGCGCCAGCATCTCGCTCATCACCTCGTCGACGATGGGCAGGTTGCCGCGCTGGGCGTAGCTGTTGTAGCCGTCGATGTCGCCGCCATAGACAAGGCCGCCCTTGTCGGACTGCGACATGTAGAAATGGCCCATGCCGAAGGTCACCACGGTGTCGATGAAAGGCTTCAGCGATTCGGTCACGAAGGCCTGCAGCACATGGCTTTCGATCGGCATCGTCTCGATGCCGGCCAACTGCATGACGCGCCCGGTACTGCCGGCCACCGCGACCGCCACTTTCCTGGCGCGGATATCGCCGCGTGACGTGGTGACACCGGTGACGCGGTCGCCATCGCGCAGGAAGCCGGTGACCTCGCAATTCTCGATGATGTCGACGCCGCGCCGGTCGGCGCCGCGCGCATAGCCCCAGGCCACTGCGTCGTGACGGGCGGTGCCGGCGCGCCGCTGCATCAGGCCGCCGACCACCGGAAATCTTGCATCGCTGGAAATGTCGAGCGCCGGGATCAGGCGCTTGATTTCGGCAGGCGTCATCAGTTCGGCGTCGACGCCGAGATGGCGCATGGCGTTGCCGCGCCTTGCATAGTCGTCGAACTGGCCAGGCGTGTGCGCCAGGTTCAGGCAGCCGCGCTGCGAGAACATGACGTTGTAGTTGAGCTCGTGCGACAGGCCCTCCCACAGCTTCATCGAATGTTCGTAGAAGCGGGTGTTGGCGGGCAGCAGGTAGTTCGAGCGCACGGCCGTGGTGTTGCGGCCGACATTGCCGGAGCCGAGCCAGCCCTTTTCGAGCACGGCGACATTGGTGATGCCATGTTCCTTGGCCAGATAGTAGGCGGTCGCGAGCCCGTGGCCGCCGCCACCGATGATGATGACATCATAGGAAGCCTTCGGGTCGGGCTTGCGCCAGGCCGGCTTCCAGTCCTTGTTTCCCTTGAGCGCGTTCGCGAGCAGCGAAAAGGCCGAGTACTCTGCCATCATTGTCATCCGGTTCGGGCGATGCGGCAGACTATAGAGCAGGCTGTATCCGCAAAGCCAATATTGCGCCATTGCCTTTCGACTGGCCGACGCTCGGATCGCGATCCGAACGCGATCGGATGCGACGGCTTGCCCCAAGATATGGCCGTCTTTATCAAGGACAGGCTTTTGAATGCCTTTGCCGCCCGTGAGTCGCCAATACATCATGCTTTTGAGATTGCTCCGCCTCATTCTGATCCTCGCGCTGGTTATTTCGGCGCCGCCTTCGTTCGAGGCGATGGCGCAGGCGCTTGGTCAGGGCTCCGCCGGATTGATCACCGATCAACAGAAGGTCATCCAGGGCCTGACGGCCAAGACCGACGATCTCGAGAAGAAAATACAGCAGGACAGTGACGACGATTCCTCGCTCGTGGACATACGCCTGCAACTGGAGGATTTGTCGCGGGCGGCATTGACCAGTGCGCTGGCGTTCCGTCCGCGGCTGACCGATATCAACAATCGCATCGACGTGCTGGGCCCGCCGCCGGCCGCGGGCCAGCCGCAGGAGCCCGACATCGTGACCGGCGAGCGCCAGGCATTGGCGTCGGAAAAGGCCGAGATCAACGCGGTCGTCGCCAGCGCGCAGAACCTGTCGATCCGTATCAGCGGGCTGATCGACAAGATCGGCAATATGCGCAGCGAGCTGTTCCGCAACCTTTTGACCAAGCGCTACGTCCTGTCGGACGCACTGAGCCCGCAGGTGTTTTCCGACGCCCAGGACGAATACGCCAATTTCTACAAGGCGGTATCGTCCTGGCTGAGCTTCGCTTTCAAGTTCAAGTTCCAGGCCATTCTGGCGGCAACCTTCGTGGCGCTCGGGCTGGCGCTGGTGCTGCTGGTCGGCGGCAGGCGCCTGTTCGGGCGCGTGTTTGAGGCAGATCCTTCCAACGAAGACCCGTCCTATCTCAGCCGCTTGTCGGTGGCCTTCTGGTCTACCTTGCTGCCGACGCTGGCGGTCGGCGCGTTTCTCGGCTCGACCATCTTCTTTTTCAACTATTACAATGTGTTGCGTGGCGACATTGGCCTGTTCCTCAATGCACTGGCGACCGCCATCGGGGTGGTGTTCTGCGTCAACCGGCTGACCAATGCGGCACTGTCTCCGCGACTGCCGAACTGGCGTCTCATCCCTGTCGAAACCGGGCCGGCGCGCTGGCTGGTGCGCCTGGCGACGGCCATGGCCGTAGTCATCAGCGCCAACACGTTCCTGTCCATTATCAACGACAAGATGGGATCGCCGCTGTCGCTGACCATCGCGCGCAGTTTCGTCGCCACCATTGTCGTCGGCATCATCCTGATCCTCATGGCGATGCTGCGGCCGTTCAAGGCACGTGACGGAAGCTGGCGACCGTGGCCGGCATGGCTGCGCTACCTGGCACTGGCGCTCGGCCTGTTCACCATCACCGCCGCCTTGCTCGGCTTCATCGGCCTTGCGCTGTTCGTCTCGCTGCAGGTCGTGGTCACCGGCACGGCGCTGATCACCGCCTATATCGGCTTCCTCTCGGCGCAGGCGATCGGCGAGGAGGGGGCGTTCGCCAACACCACCGTCGGGCGCTGGCTGTCGACCAATTCCAGCTACGAAGACACGGCACTCGACCAGCTCGGCCTTGTCGTCAGTGTAGCCATCAATCTGCTGATCGTGCTGGTTTTCCTGCCGCTGATCCTGCTGATGTGGGGCTTCCAGCCCGGCGACATCCAGGCCTGGGCCTACAAGCTGGCAACCGGGATCAATATCGGGTCGGTGACGATTTCGGTCACCGGCATCCTTTCGGGCATCGTCGTCTTCGTCATCGGCTATTTCCTGACGCGCTGGTTCCAGGGCTGGCTCGACGGTTCCGTCATGGCGCGCGGCAAGGTCGATACCGGGGTGCGAAACTCGATCCGGCTGGCGGTCGGCTATGCCGGTGTCGCGCTGGCGGCGCTCGTTGGCATCTCGGCCGCCGGCATAGACCTCTCCAGCCTGGCACTGGTCGCCGGCGCGCTTTCCCTGGGTATCGGTTTTGGCTTGCAGAATGTGGTGTCGAATTTCGTCTCCGGCCTGATCCTTCTGGCCGAGCGGCCGTTCAAGGTCGGCGACTGGATCGTCGCCGGCGACGTCAGCGGCACAGTCAGGAAGATCAGCGTGCGCGCCACCGAGATCGAGACTTTCCAGCGGCAGTCGGTGATCCTGCCCAATTCGAACCTGATCAACAACGCTGTCGGCAACTGGACGCACCGCAACAAGCTCGGCCGTGTCGAGATCAAGGTCGGCGTCGCCTATGGCAGCGACGTCAAGCAGGTGCATGACATCCTGCTGGAAATCGCGCGCAGCCATCCGCTGGTGCTGAAGAACCCCGAGCCCTTCGTGCTGTTTTCCAATTTCGGCGCCGCCGCGCTGGAATTCGAGATCCGCGTGTTCCTGGCCGATATTATGAATGGCAGCGCCGTGCAAAACGATATCCGCTTCACCGTTCTCGAAAAATTCGACGACCAGCATATCGAGATACCGTCGACGCCCCGCGCTGTCGTCGAGACCAAGCATGCAAAGGCCTGGCCTACCGACGACGACAAGATCGAGGCCGACTTTGCCGAACAGGAACTGGCCAAGGCAGAAGCCGCGGCTGAAGCGAAAAAGCTGGCCAAATCAGGACGCAAGCCGCGCAAGCCCGATCCCGACTAGCGCATTTCACCGTTTCCGGAACGGCGAACCGCTCTAACTCTTTGTTTTAATGCAATTCCGGACGGAGACCGTTCACACTTTTCCCGGAATTGCTCTAGGCCCGCTCAAGGTTCGCGACCAGCGCCGACAGTGCCGTGCGCAAATCGGTCTTGCCGCGTCTGATCTCGCCAACGCCGTGTTCCACATCGATGCGGCCGGCATTGTGGGCGTCGAACATCGCGGCGACCAGTTCGGCGTAGCTCGTGCCGATGCCGCCGCCGACGAGGGCGGGAATCCAGTCCTGTCTCGGCAATTCGCGAGCGACGATCTCGCCGCCGGCAATCTCGCCAAGCGTCCGCGCCACATCGGTTGCGCTGTAGCGATCAGGCCCCTCGGCATGGACCACGCGCAACGCCTCGCCGCCGGGCGAAAGAAACAGATCGGCCGCCATCAGGCCGACATCGCCGGCTGAGACGGTCGGGAAGGATTTGGACACGGGATGATGCAGGCTCGGCAGCACGCCGGTCTTGATGGCCCTGCCAACCAGGCGGCTCCAGTTCTGCATGTGCTCGGCCGAGCGCAGCACCGTCAGCGCCGCCGGGATGTTCTTCAACTGCGATTCCAGATGATGGAAGGTCAGCGTGATGCCGGTGCCGGCGGCAAGCTGGGCGCCGTAATCCGAGATCGCCAGGATGCGTTCCGGCCTGGTCTGATCGAGTGCGTCCATGATGGATCGTATGGTGGATTCCATCTCGGCTGCCGCATTGTCGGCGCGGACGCCGGTTGGGCAGATCACTTGCACCGCTGTCGCGCCCCTTGTTGCCCGCGCCAAAGCCGGCGCATCGCGCAGATCGGCAATTTCCGCGTCGCAACCGAGCCCGCGGAATTCGTCGGCGTGCGACGGGTTTCGCATCACGGCCCTGACCGGAACGCCATGTCGACGGAGCGCACCAACCGTCGCCCGCCCGATCTTTCCGGCAGCGCCCAAAACGACAAACATGCCCGTATCCTTCGATCTGACCAATGGGATGCCCAGGAATGCCGGATTGGTGGGCTGGGGTCGCCCAGATATGGACGGCGGAAGACAAAAACGGACGATTGGACTCGAAGCCGAAGACGGCGAAAATGCCGGATCGCCTGCTATCGCCGCATGCGGATCAGTGCGCCAGGCGTGACGCCGAGGATGCGCTTCATGCTTTGAGCCATGTGGCTCTGATGCGCGAACCCTGCTTCCAGCGCGATCTGGCTGAGCGGCATTTTTCCCTGGTGCAGCAGGGCCTTGGCCCGCTCAACCCGTCGATGGATAACATATTGATGGGGCGGCATGCCGAATGTGCGGCGAAACAGCACTTTCAGATGCGAGACGCTGATGGCAGCCACCTGCGCCAGCTCGTCCAGTGAAAGGTCCTGAGCGAGATTGGCTTCGATGAAATCGGCCAGCCTGCGCTTCTGTCGGAAGGAAAGCGTTTGCCTTGCCGGAACGTCCGACTTTGACGAAGCACCCTGGATGATCTGTATCGCCAATGCCCTGGCCAGGCTTTCGAAATACAGCCGGTCGGATGGCACGTCCGGGCTGAGACCGGTCGCCAGCGCATGGGCGATATGTTCGATCCTCGGATCGCGACGTTGGAACTGGGGATGGACGACGACCCGGTCCGGATCGATCTCGAGATCCCCGGCCGCGCGCCGCACCAGCGCCGGGCTGACCCACAGCCGCAGGATGGTGCAATCCGCGTCGTCTTGCCAGTCGCCGTCGAGCCCGGCGGGGACAATATCGATGTCGCCGTCCGACTGGACCCGCCGGTGATGTTTTCCATCGCAGTGGCACGACGCGTTGACCGGCGCCCCGACGTGGATTCCAAGCCGATGGTTGATGGATGCGGGCACATAATGGGTCAGTCCAGCGGCAATCCTCCGCGTCTCAACTCCAACGCCGATCGTTTCCAGCCAATTGCCGTGCGTTGTCTCGGTGCCGTGCATTGTCTTTCTTCGCGTTTGCCGCCTTCGGCATCATATTGTGCCGGTCGGTTAAATTAACAGGGCCGGGCGTGTGCCGGTAACCGGCATTGGAGAATGCCAAAACCAATTGCGGCATGAATACGGCATTCAGTTGCGGTTCAGCTTCCATCTCATATAAGCTCTCAAGCAAAGGGCGAAAATGCCTTGCGAAATGCAACAGAGGCGGTGGGAACACCGATATTGCACCATGTGGAAGTCTCTCGTCGCTGCCGTCGCCTTGCTCGCCGTGAGCGGCTCGGCTCATGCCGCCAGCGCGGTCAACAAGGACGCCGAGACCCGTACGCTGGTCGTGACGGAGGGCGGCAGCAAGACCGACCTTGCCCTGGCCGGCGGTGAAACCGTTGAATTCTGCCAGAACGGCTGCTTCGTCACCTTGCCGAACGGTGACCTCGAAGCCCTGACCGGTTCGGAAACCGTCGAAATCTCCGGCGGCGTCGCCCGCATCAAGTAATTCTGGCGGTATCATTGGAAAGGCCGGGTATTTGCCCGGCCTTTTATCGTTTCAAGTAGCCGTTGTTTAACAATGACGCCGGAAATACCGGTGCGGCAGCCGCCTGCAACCAGGCGTTTTAACGTTCGCTACGCCATCCCCCGCTATACCAGCCCCAAGACGCCGAAAAAGCGGCGCGCAACGGGATTCCGGTTTTCCGGATCATACGCTGGCAGGGCAGGACGGGCATGGATGCGCGGTCGGACAGGAACGCAATACCGCTTGCGGTCGATCTCGACGGCACGCTGATCGCGACCGACCTGTTGTGGGAAGGCTTGTTCCTCCTCCTCAAGAAGAACCCGCTCTATATTTTCCTGGTGCCTTTCTGGGCGGCCGGCGGGCCGGCGCGGCTGAAGCAGTCGATCGCGCAGCGCATCGACATCGACCCCGCGTCGCTGCCCTATCGCGCGCCGCTGCTCGACCGGCTTCGTACTGAACATGCCGAAGGCCGCAAGATCGTGCTGGCGACCGGCACGCCGCGCAAATTCGCCGACGCCATTGCCTGCCATCTCGGCATTTTCGACCGGGTGCTGGCGACCGATGGTCTCGACAATCTCACCTCGGGCAAGAAGCGCGCCTCGCTGGTCGCGGCCTACGGCGATGGCGGCTTCGACTATGCCGGCAACAGCCGCCACGATCTCCAGGTCTTCGATGCCGCGCGCAATGCAATCGTCGTCGCGCCCGACCGCCACGCCGCACGCTGGCAGGCGGCGAACGGCGCCGAAACCATGCCGGCGCCCAAGCCGACCTTGCGGACCATCATCAAGATGTTGCGCGTGCACCAGTGGCTGAAGAACTCGCTGATCGCCGTACCGATGGTGCTGTCGCACGAGTACTTCAACACCAACATGATCTGGCAATGCGTGCTGGCGTTCATCTCGTTCAGCGCGGTGGCCTCGGCGATCTATATCCTCAACGATTTCTTCGACCTCGCGCTCGACCGCAAACACGCCACCAAGCGCAACAGGCCGTTCGCCAGCGGCGCGCTGTCGATCCCGTTCGGCCTTAGCGCGATCGCGGTGCTGCTGGCGATCGGCGTCGGCACCGGGCTGTTCCTGGCACCTGAATTCCTGGCCGTGCTTGGCGGCTACATGGCCGTCACCACGGCCTATTCGCTGTCGTTCAAGCGCATGCTGCTGGTCGATGTGCTGACGCTTGCCGGCCTCTACACGATCCGCGTGCTCGCCGGTGCTGCCGCGACCGGCGTCGATGTCTCGTTCTGGCTGCTCGCCTTCTCGATCTTCTTCTTCCTGTCGCTGGCGCTGGTGAAGCGCTTTGTCGAACTGCGCACCACCGCCATTCCGCCTGGTGAGCGCATCGCCGGCCGTGGCTATCGCACCGAAGACCAGGAGATCGTCGCCCAGGCCGGCATGGCGTCGGCCTTTTCCTCGGCGCTGGTGCTGGCGCTCTATATGGACAGTGTCGCGGTGCGCGAGCTCTATCCGCATCCATGGCTGATCTGGCCGCTGCCGCCGATCGTGCTTTACCTCACCATGCGCGTCTGGATCCTGGCGCGCCGCGACGAGATGCATGACGACCCGGTCGTCTTCATCATCCGTGACTGGCGCAGCCAGATCGTGGTGCTGATCGGCGCGGTGCTGCTGGTCATCGGGGGCTGGTAGGCATGGTCGAACGCTTCCGGAGCTTTGGCCTTGCCACGCCGCCCGCGGCACTCGCGATCAACGCCGATGGCGCCATCGCGCTGCTGAAAGGCGGCCAAGCGAAGGAAGCATCGCTGCTGGCCTATGGCAACGGGCGTTCCTACGGCGATTCCTGCCAGAACCACGCCGGCGCGGTCGTCGACATGCGGACGCTGAACCGCATCCGCGCCTTCAATGCCGAGACCGGTGTGCTCGAAGCGGAAGCCGGCGTGCTGCTGGCGGATATCATCGCGCACGCTGCACCCTACGGCTTCTTCCCGGCTGTCGTTCCGGGCACGCAATTCGTCACGCTCGGCGGTGCCATCGCCAATGATGTGCACGGCAAGAACCATCACCGGCGCGGCACCTTCGGCTGCCATGTCGAAAACCTCACGCTGCTGCGGTCCGATGGAAGGACCCATCGCTGCTCGGCATCAGACAATCCGCGTCTGTTCCGGGCGACAATCGGAGGCATGGGCCTGACCGGCCTCATCCTGTCCGCCTCGATCCGGCTGATGCGGGTGCCTTCGCTCGATATCGTCGAAAAGACGACACCGTTTCGCGACCTCGCCGAGTTCTTTGACCTCGCCGAAGCGGCGGACCAAGCCAATGAATATGCCGTCGCCTGGATCGATCAACTCGCCGGTGGCCGCAACAGTGGGCGTGGCCTGCTGTTTACCGGCAACCATGCCGAACACGGTTCGCATGCGGCCTCGCGCGCCGGCGGCAAGCTGGCGATACCGTTCCAGCCGCCCTTCAATGTGCTCAGCCGGCCGTTCCTGACCACTTTCAACGCTGCCTACCGATGGAAGAAGGGCCGGGCCACCGTGCCGCGCCAGACCGGCTACCACGGCTTTTTCTTCCCACTCGACGGTGTGCGTGACTGGAACCGGCTTTATGGCCCCAGAGGGTTGTTCCAGCACCAGGGCGTGGTGCCGGAAGAGGCTGCGCGCATCGTTGTGCCAGAGCTGCTGACGGCGGCCCGACGGGCCGGGCAGGGCTCCTTCCTCACCGTGCTGAAGCGTTTCGGCGGGGTCCGCTCGCCGGCGCTGCTGTCATTTCCTAGGCCTGGATACACGCTGACGCTGGATTTCCCCAACAAGGGGGCGGCGACGCTTGCCCTGCTTGGCGAGCTCGACCGCATCACGATCGCGGCCGGCGGGGCGGTCAACCCTTACAAGGATGCGCGCATGAGTGCCGCGACCTTCGCTGCCTCCTTCGCCGACTGGCCGAGGCTGGAAGCGTTGCGAGACCCTGCCTTCATGTCCGATTTCTGGGCGCGCACCGCCGGCTGCATCGATCTGCGGCGGCGTGGAGTCGAGGCAGCCGAATAGATAAAATTGGAATGAATCGTGGTTAGTGAGCGATTAATTTCACGGTTTACTCAAAACATTCTTGTGAGTTCACGATATCTTTTCAGATTTGTATTAGTCGATGACACGGGTGGGTGAGCTGGCATGAAATATATCGTCTTCATTCTCTTTACAGTCATGACCAATGCCGCCGCGCAGCTCATGCTGAAGCAAGGCATGATGTCGCTTGGGCCGATCTCGTTCGAAGGCGTCAATCCGCTCCTCAAATTGCTGCAGATCGTGTTCAGCCCCTGGGTGTTCCTGGGCCTTTGCACCTTTGTGATTTCCATGGCTTCGCATCTTTACGTGCTGTCCAAGGTCGAGCTTTCCTTTGCCTATCCGTTCCTCAGCCTCGCCTATGTCGCTGTCGCCATCTTCGCCTATTTCGTCTTTCGCGAAGACCTCAATGGCTGGCGCATCGCCGGCATCGCCTTCATCTGCGTCGGCACCGTGCTGATCGCGCAGAGTGGTCGAGACTTGGGTGGGCGAGGGCATGAAGACCAGACCGCTTCCATCTCGCCCGACAAGATTCCTGCAAACGAGACCGTTCGATGAGACATGTGATTTTCGGCGGTGACGGCTTCGTCGGCCGTCACCTTGCCCCGAAGCTTGTGGCCGATGGCGAAGAGGTTGTCGTCGCCGACATCGTCAAAAGCGATCTGGCGCACTACCGCAATGTCCGCTTTATCAAATGCGACGTGACCGATCCGGCGTCGGTCGCCGCTGTCGGGCTCAAGGCCGACGACATGGTCTACAATCTGTCGGCCAAGATGCTGTCGCCGATCCAGGTGCGGGCCAAGCGGCACGACTTCTTCTTCCCGGTCAATTTCCACGGCACGGAGCACATCATGCAGGCCATGGACAAGGCTGGTACGCCAAAACTCGTCCACTACACGACCGACATGATCTACGGCCACACGGTCACACAGCCCATGACCGAGGAGCACCCCGTCGCGCCGCTCGGCGAATATGGCTGGTCGAAGCAGAAGACCGAGGAACTCGCCGCGCAATGGCGCAAGCGCGGCATGTCGATCTCATTGTTTCGCCCGCGCCTGATCATCGGCCCAGGCCGGCTCGGCATATTGGAGAAACTGTTCAAGCTGATCGACTGGAACCTTCCGGTGCCGATGATCGGCTCGGGCAAAAACCCTTATCAGTTCATCTCTGTGTTCGATTGCGCGGAAGCTGCGCGCGCCGCCTGGAAGGCCGGCGTGCCCAACGAGGCCTACAATCTCGGCTCGCTCAATCCGCCACCGGTGAAGAAACTGCTCGGCGACCTGATCCGGCATGCCGGTTCGAAATCGATCCTGATCCCGACACCGGGCTGGGCGGTCAAGCGCACGCTCGACCTGCTCGACCTCATGAACATGCCGATCATGGACCCTGAGCAATATCTGATCGCCGACGAGGAATGCGTGCTCGACGTGTCCAAGGCCGAGCGCCAGCTCGGCTGGGTGCCGCAATATCGCGACGAGGACATGCTGATCGCCGCTTACAGCGAATACCGCGCCAAGAAGGCCGGGCACGCCGTCGCCACCAAACATGTGCCCGCCGAATAGCGGGCTCGCCAAACAGTTTTATGGCGCACGACGCTGGTCGTAGCGCGGACAGGAGATTGAAATGACCGTCATGGCCAAGCCCGAACAGACCAATGCGCGCACCATGGTCAACGCGCCGGCGCTGTCGCCCGCCACCATCGCCAAGCCCGATCTGATCAGCGTCGAGCAGGCCAAGGCGATGGATGTCGCCCGCATGACCGACCTGTTCAAGGCGCATCTCAATCCCGGCCAGTTGCATTTCATGAAGCTGCTCGGCTTCCACAAGATCAAGATCGAGTGTGCCGAAGGCATGTTCTACATCGATCAGAACGGCCGCAAGATCCTCGATTTCTTTGGCGGCTTCGGCTCGCTGGCCTTCGGCCACAACCATCCGCGCCTGCTTGAGGCGCGCAAGAAGTTCCAGGAGGAAAAGCGCCAGGAGATCGCAATCGCCTTCATGTCGCAATATGCGGCCGCGCTGGCGCACAACATCGCCAAATGCTCGCCCGGCGATCTCGACATGGTGTTTCTGGGCTCGTCCGGCTCGGAGGCGATGGAAGCGGCGGTGAAACTCGCGGAGCGCGCCGCCGGCCCGAAGCGGCCGAAAATCGTCTACGCCGAGAATTCCTTCCACGGCAAGACCAAGGGCGTGCTCGGCATCACCGACGGCCAGCTCTACCGCGCCGACTTCAAGATGGCTGACAATACGGTGCGCATCCCCTTCGGCGACATCGAGGCTGTCGAGCGCCTGTTCCGCTCCGATCCCGAGGTCGGCGTCATCGTGCTTGAAACCATCCAGGGCGGCGGCGGCATCATCCAGGCGCCTGCCGAATACTGGCAGAAGCTGCGCGCGCTGTGCGACCAGTATGGCGTGCTGTGGGTGGCCGACGAAGTGCAATGCGGCTATGGCCGTTCGGGCCGCTTCTATGCCTTCGAGCATTACGGCGTCGTGCCGGATGTGACGGCGCTCGCCAAGTCGCTTGGCGGCGGCAAGGCGGCGGTCGGCGCGATGATCGCCAGGCGCGAAATCTACATGAAGGCCTATGGCACGCCGAAGACCGCGATGATCCATGCCATGGCGACTTTCGGCGGCATGGGCGAGGCCTGCGTCACCTCGATCGAGGCGCTCAACGTGCTCTATGACGAGGGGCTGATCGACAACGCTGCTGTCACCGGCGATTATCTGCTGCAGCGGCTGCAGGCGCTCAAGGACAAATACCCCAAGATCATCAAGGATGTGCGCGGCAAGGGCCTCATGGTCGGCCTGGAGTTCCACGACTTCTCGCAGACCTTGCCGATGGTGCTCAGGCCCATCGTCAGCGTGCTTGACGACAAGCTGAAGGGTTCGCTGTCGGGTTTTGTCGGCGCGCTCTTGCTGCGCGACTACGACGTGCTCGTCGCCTTCACCGAGTACAACCGCAACGTCATCAGGCTCGAACCGCCGCTGATCTGCCAGCGCGAACATGTCGACCGCTTCGTCGATGCCTTCGACAGCCTGCTGTCGCGCGGCATCGTTTCGATCGTGAAGGACTTCGTCAAAAGCCAGGTTCGCTAGAAGAAAGCTCATTGGGCAGAACGATGCTGACCAAGTCTCCCGCCGCGAAAAACCCGCTCGACCGGGTCACCGAGACCGGTCTGGCCTGGGGCGAGGGGACCTATGCGCGGCTGGCCGCACCGATCGGCGCGGCGGCCTTCGCGCTCTACATCCTTCTGACCGCGTTCACGGCATGGGTGATGCCCGACGCCAACTGGGACATGCTGCCTTACCTCGCAATATCAGAGGAAGGCACCTATCCCGATGCGCAGGCGCTGCATGATTACGCCTACAGCACCGTCAAAGCGGGCGTGTCGGTGGCCGATTACAAGACACTGACCGATGATGGCGGCGGCTTCCGCAGCCACATGACGGAGAATGCCGCCGACTTCCATTCGCTGCTCGGCATGTATCGGATCAAGTTCCTCTATGCCGAGATGCTGTCGACGCTGAGCGCGGTGATGTCTCCGGTCGAGGCGATGCACCTTGTGCAGGTGTTTTCGGTGCTGCTGTTCGGTGCGATCGTGTTGCTGTGGCTGCGCTCGGAAAAGGCCCTGGCCTTGGCACCGGTGATCGGCGCGGTGCTGATCATGGCTGATTTCGGCGATGCGGCGCGTGCCTCGACGCCGGATCTGCTCACGTCGGCGCTGCTGCTCGGCGGGCTCTACGCCTATGTAAGGGGCCGCGAGGCGGCGACGGCGATCCTGCTCTTTGTCGCCTTCATGGTGCGGCCGGACAATATTGTTTTCCTTGCCATTTTTGCAGTGCTGCTGGTCGCCTTCCGGCAGCAGGCGTGGGGCGCGTTGGCCGGGTTCGCCGCGTCGTTCGTTGCCTATTTCGCCGTTTCGCACTGGGCCCATCATCCCGGCTGGTGGCCGCATCTGTGGTTCTCCAGCATCGAACAGCACTACAATATGGACGGGTTCGAGCCGGCCTTCTCGGTCGCCGCCTATCTCAGGGCGTTTGCGACGTCGCTGCTGCGCGCCGTCAACCTGAACAGCTGGGTCGGCGTTTCTGTCCTGGCACTGGCCGGCTGGTTCGCCGCCGGCCGTGCCGGCTTCCGCCTCGAGCGCCGTGCCGGCATCCTGTTCGCGGCGCTGGTGCTCGGTGCGCTGGCCAAGTTCACGGTCTTTCCGATCCACGACACGCGCATCTATTTCCCTCATCTGATCCCACCCTTCCTGTTGCTGGCGGCGCCGTTCATGGCGCTGTGGGCGGCATCGGTTCGTGGCCAACACCGCGCGGCCTTGCACGTCATTCCCGGAGACAAGCCATGAGTTCGCTATCCAGCCTGGCGCGCATCGCCTTGTCGCTCGGTCTTCCCTCCGGCCTGCTCGATCGCGGGCCGTCGCTGCGCGGCACGAAATTCCTCGCCAAAGCGGCGCTGAAAGCGCGCTTCGGTGGGGCGGGGCAGCCGTTCCAGATGGTCAATGTCGGTGCCTGCGACGGCGCGCTGTTCGACGATGTGACGCCGTGGCTGCACAGGATTGCCGGCGCCCGCGCCATGCTGGTCGAGCCGATCCCGTACAATCAGAAGCGGCTGCGCGCCAACTATCCCGACACGGACCGCTTCATCATCGAGCCGGTGGCCGTCACAAAAACCAGGGGCACGATCACCGTCCATACTTTCGACGCAGCGGCCCTCGAGGCCGGCACGCTGCCGATCGAGTTCATCGGCTGCTCCTCGGTCACCGACACCAATCTGATGTCGGGCAAGAACGCCTGGGGCGAGGCCGATGCCAATTTCAACAAATTCGCGCCGCACCTCAGGGACATCGAAGTGCCGTCGGAAACGCTGCAGACGCTGCTCGACCGCAACGGCATCAGTCATATCGACGCCTTCCTCGTCGATTGCGAGGGCGCCGACTGGATGGTCTTTGAACAGCTCGACCTGAAGCGTTATCGTCCGGGCATGATCAAGGTCGAGGTCGGCGCGCTGCCGGCGGCCGAAATCGGCCAGGTCGTGGTCAAGCTGAAGACCGCCGGCTACCAGGTCGGCTTCCAGGCCGAGGACATCTGGGCCTTCGCGTAAGGTTTACCCGTCAACGGTGGCTGTGGCTCCGCGCCGTTCAGCCATATAGCGGCCCGGCGAGGTACCGAACGCTTTTCGGAACATCGTGACGAAACTGCCCGCGCTTTCATAGCCAAGGTCGAGCGCCACGCTCTGGATCGAGGCGCCCGCCGCCATCCACTGTAGCGCAAGCATGATCGTCAGTTGCTGGCGCCAGCGGCCAAAGCTCATTCCCGTCTCGCGCGCGAGAATGCGCGCAAACGTCCGCTCGCTGAGACCGGCGCGCCTCGCCCATGTCTCCATCGTGCCGCGATCGGCGGGGTCGGCCATCATCGCCTCGACAATCCGGCGCAGCCGATCGTCTCGCGGCATCGGCAGGTGCAGATGCTCGACCGGAGCCGCGGCGATCTCATCGAGCAGCAGCGTGCCCAGATGCGATTCTCGGCCGCCTTCTGGATAGTCCAGGGGAAAACTGGCGGCCCGGATCAGCAATTCGCGCAGCAGCGGTGAGACGGACAGCGTACAGCAGGTGGCCGGCAAGGCTGCCGCCATCGCGGGGTCGATAAAGACATTATAGCCTTCAATCGGTCCGGACGCCTTGATGGCGTGCACGGCACCGCCGGGCATCCAGATCGCGCAATGTGGCGGCACCAGCCACAGACCGCTTTCGACTTCGCATGTGAAGACGCCGCGCAATGTGAGCAGCAGCTGGGCCTTGCGATGCGCGTGATGGCTGAGCTCGATGACGCCTGTCGCCAGCGTCAAGCCATAGACCATCACTGGCCGAGGCACATCGTCCGGATCGGGAAAATCAGCAGGTTTGGGATGCGATTCGATAATAGGCATCTGGGCTGTTGGCTTTCCATATTGGCAGGATCTCGAAACATTTTGTCATATTTGCCCGATGTCGCCAACCGCTTGAGATTGTAGTGATTGTCCTCGAACCCAAGGGAAATGCCACCAAGGAGCCCATTAGGAAGCCATGGAGAAGGGGTATTGAGGTCGTGTCCGTCGCGCTCCCTCAAGGCCCCCACCCAAACGTGGAGTGCTGCCATGAACAAGCCGATCGATACCGCCGCCCTGTCGAAAGCAACCATGGGCGCGACCCCGCCGCCGACGAACTCTCGGATTATCGGTCATCTCGATCGTGCCGCGCTGCGCTGGATCGCGGCTTCGCGGTTGATGTTCGCAGCGTTTGGAGACAGCTCCGCGCTCGGCGTCACCCTCGGCGGTGGCGTGACTGGTTTCGCCAACGGCGACACATACGAACTGCGGTTGCCGATCGCGATGCTCGATGATCCGGCCTTGGCCGTGCCTGGCCAAGGTTTTGGCTCGCTGTTCCTGCTGCCATGCATCGGCGAGACGATGCGCGTCAACGGCACGGTGAGGGAGGTTCGGAATGGTGAAATCCGCATTGCCGTCGAGGAATGCTATGGCCATCGCGACGAGGCGTTGATCCGCTCCGAATATTGGGCGGCCCTGTTCGAGATGCTGGCGCCGCAAGGCGTCAGCGCGTTCGCTGCCGCCAACCGCTTCATGGCGCTGGCGACCGTCGATGCGTGGGGCCGTGTCGAGCTCAGTCCAAAGGACGATCCAGCCGGCATACTGGCGCGGAGCGGCGGGAACAGTTTCACGGAGCGTCCAGGCAATCACCTCTTCGGCCATCATCTTGCGCAGCCTCAGGCCGCTGCCATGGTGCTGGTCCTGGGGTCGGCGCAGGTCGTTCATGTGTCGGGCAACGTCCGCATATCAGCCGATCAGACCGCATGCGCACCATTCGTCTTCCAGGACAAGACGTCAGCGCTGGTCGCCATCATCGAGGACCCCGCCGCCGAGATCGGCGAGAGCCCGACCCTTCTGCGCCTCGGCGACTGGCCCGGCAGGCCACCAGCCCGCACGATGGAGGCGGCCAAGCCATTCGCCGCGTACATCAGGCTCGGCCGGGACACAGGCCTCGGCGCCGAACTTGCGAGTGCTGCCGTGTCGGTTCCCGGCGTTTCCGATCTTTTGCGGAAAGGCCTGGAAACGGACCGCCGGGGCTCCGTTCGGTTCCATCGTGATCGGCGCGCAAGCGACATGGTGCCGATCCCGCCACATCAGAGGTAATGGAGTGATGCTCTTGACCAATTCTGCCCACCGCTTCCAGGAGACGATGTCTTCGCCCCAGCCGGGCTACGTCACGCGGACCTTGCTGCGATGGCTGATGCGCCCAGCGCGCGTTGCCGCCGTGGAGGTCCTGTCGCGGCATTTCCGCCTGGTCGATCTCGAAGGCGAGGCGCTTAAGGGGATCGCCTGGGCGGTCGGCCAGAAGCTGCAGATATCCATGGGCACGGGCCTGACTGCCCGAACCTATACGCCGATATACTGGGACGCGGAACGCGGCAGGGCACGGCTGCTCGCCTTCGCGCATGGCGACGGTCCCGGCAGCCGGTGGGCTGATGCCTTGCGCGAAGGCGATGGTTGCCAGTTCTTCGGGCCACGCCGTTCACTCGACTTCTCCGGCCTTGAAGCACCGATGGTGCTGTTCGGGGACGAAACTTCCTTCGCCCTGGCGGCGGCACTCCGCGCCATTCCCAGATCGCGCGTGAGCTGTATTTTCGAAGCGACTGATATTGCGGAATCACGGCCGGTACTGGAGGCGATCGGCCTTGGCGATGCGACGCTGATTGCGCGTGCCACCGACGATGCGCATCTCACCGCTGCTTCTGTCGAGGTGGCCACGCATGCTGCCGGCGGTGCGTATTTCGTCCTGACAGGCAAGGCGCGGTCGATCCAGCATGTGAGCCGCGTGCTGAAAACGGAGGGCGTCGGATCGTCACGGGTGAAAGCCAAGGCCTATTGGGCGCCGGGCAAGGTCGGGCTGGACTGAGCTACGAACAGAACCATTCTGTCGTCTGGTCGCTCGGCTTTTTGCCAATGTCGCAAACAGGCTTCATCAGGCCCACCGCTCCGCCCTATAGTCCGCCCGCTTTATCACTTTGGAGTCGCGGGCAATGGCAGAGTTTCCGAAAAAGGCGAAGGTCGTCATCATTGGCCTCGGCGGTATTGTCGGCGCGTCGATCGCGCATCACCTGATCGAGCGTGGCTGGGACGACATTGTCGGCATCGACAAGTCGGGCATCCCGACCGACATCGGTTCGACCGCGCACGCTTCCGACTTCTGCTACACGACCAGCCACGATTTCCTGTCCTGCTGGACGACGCTCTATTCCATCGATTTCTACGAGAAGATGGGCCACTACGCCCGCATCGGCGGCCTTGAAGTCGCCCGTGTCGGCGACGACGGCCGCATGGACGAGATCAAGCGCAAGATCGCTTCGGCGAAAGCTTTCGGCACACGCGCACGCCTGATCGAACCGGCCGAGATCAAGGAAAAGTTCCCGCTGATCGAACAGGACATGGTCCAGGGCGGCCTGTGGGATCCGGACGCCGGCCTCGTCATTCCGCGCTCGCAGACCGTTGCCGGCAAGCTGGTCGACCAGGCGGAGGCTTCGGGCAAGCTGAAATCCTTCGCCAACACGTCGGCCAGGTCGCTCGTGGTCAAGGACGGCCGCATCAGCGCCGTGGTGACCGACCGCGGCACCATCGAGGCCGATTATGTCATCGTCTGCGCCGGCATCTGGGGCAGGCTGATCGCGGAAATGGTCGGCGAGGACCTGCCGGTCATGCCGATCGACCATCCGCTGACCTTCTTCGGGCCGTACAATGAGTTCGCCGGGACCGGCAAGGAGATCGGCTGGCCATTGCTGCGCGACCAGGGCAACTCGGCCTATATGCGCGACACCGGCGATCCCAAGACCGCCGAAGGCGGGCAGATCGAATGGGGTTACTACGAAGAGACCAATCCGCGCCTTTGTCATCCGCGCGACCTGCTGGAGAAGGACCAGGCCCGTCTTTCTCCGTCGCAGCGCGATCTCGACATGGAGCAGATCCTGGCGCCGCTCGAGCGCGCCATGGAGTTGACGCCGATCCTGGGCGAGCTCGGCTACAATGAAAGCCATTCCTTCAACGGCCTGCTGCAGGTGACGGCCGATGGCGGCCCGTCGATGGGCGAGAGCCAGAAGGTGAGGGGCCTGTGGTATGCCGTCGCCATCTGGGTCAAGGACGGGCCCGGCATGGGCAAGCTGATCGCCGACTGG
The DNA here is from genome assembly GCF_016756515.1 of Mesorhizobium sp. 113-3-9. NCBI lineage: Bacteria > Pseudomonadati > Pseudomonadota > Alphaproteobacteria > Hyphomicrobiales > Phyllobacteriaceae > Mesorhizobium > Mesorhizobium sp. 113-3-9. Next base: position 3,972,824 of record NZ_AP023246.1, read on the forward strand.
ATGACCGACGGCCGCACCGCGATCGATCATCACGCCATCGACTATGCGCGCTTCTATCCGCACCAGACCAAGGAGCAGTTCATCTGGGATCGCTGCACCGAGACGGCGATGAAGGTCTACAATCCGGCGGTGCATCCGCGCGAGCCCTTCTCCAAGGGCCGCAACATCAGGCGCTCGCCATTCTGGGAGCGCGAGAAGGAACTCGGCGGCTACTTCATGGAACTGGGCGGCTGGGAGCGCGCCCATGGCTATGCCGCCAACGAGCATCTTCTGGAGAAGTACGGCAACCGGGTGCCGGTGCGCGAGAACGAGTGGGACAACCGCCATTTCTGGCGCGTCTCCAATGCCGAGCATCTGGCGATGAGCGAGGATTGCGGCATCGTCAATCTCTCGCATTTCTCCATGTATGACGTCGAAGGGCCCGATCATGTCGCGCTGCTGGAATGGCTGTGCGCGGCCAAGATCGGCGGCGACAACAACATCGGCAAGGGCATCTACACCCACTTCCTCGACGAGGAAGGCATGGTGCGCGCCGACTTCACCGTCATCCGCATGGCCGATCGCTGCCGTGTGATCGACGGCGCCGATGCCGGCCCGCGCGACTTTCGCTACATGCAGCGCACCGCGCAGGACAAGGGTTTTGACGTCACCATCACCGATGTGACGGAAAAATACGTCACCATCGGCATCTGGGGGCCGAATGCCCGCGCGACCCTGCAGAAGGTGGTCGAGAATCCGGACGGGCTCTCGGTTGAAAACTTCCCCTTCGCCGCGATCAAGCCGATCCGGATCGGTGGCAAGGATGTCACCGCTTTCCGCATCTCCTATGTCGGCGAGCAGGGTTGGGAACTGCACATGCGCTATGAGGACGGCCTGGCCGTCTGGGACGCGCTGCGCTCGACCGGCGTCATGCCGTTCGGTGTCGAGACCTATGCCAATACGCGCCGCATGGAAAAGAGCCTGCGGCTGCAGAACGCCGACCTTCTGACCGAGTACAATCTGCTCGAAGCCGATCTCGCGCGTCCGAAGGTCAAGGAGAATGATTTCTGCGGCAAGGCCAAGCATGTCGAGTACCGTGCCCGCGAGCATCAGCCGGCGACCTTGTGCACGCTGGTGATGACCGAAAACACCGATTCGAAAGGCGTGGCGCGTTATCCCGTGGGCATCATGCCGGTGCTGGATCCCGCCACCGGCGAGACGCTGGTCGACGAACTCGGCCGCCGCTCCTTCACCACATCGGTCGCCTATGGCCCGACCATCGGCAAGAACATCGCGCTCGCCTACCTGCCGCATTCGCATGCGCAGGAAGGCCGCAAGCTCAAGGTGGAATATTTCGGCGAGACCTACCCGGTCGAAGTCGCCGGCGTTGGTTACAAGCCGCTCTACGATCCGGAGAACCTCAAGCCGCGCAGCTGATCGGCTGCTCGAGCGAAAGACCGACCGCAAAAGCCTGGCCTTTGGCCGGGCTTTTGTCTTTTTAACCGCGCCGTTTTGGCTTACCCTTGCGGCATGTCTGCTTTCCCGTATGCAAGACATCTCATTTCCGGCTGCGCCGCGCTGGCGCTGATGCTCTGGCAGGCCCCGGAATCCCGCGCGGACGAGCCGGTCGATGTCGAGCTGGTGCTGGCGGTGGATGTCTCGCTGTCGATGTCGGCGGATGAGCTCGAGATCCAGCGACACGGCTACGCGGCGGCCCTGACGCATGACAATGTGCTGCAGGCGATCGCCGATGGCGCCTATGGCAAGATCGCCGTCACCTATGTCGAATGGGCCGGCACCACATGGCAACGCGTCATCGTGCCGTGGACTGTCATCGCCAACCGCGCCGATGCCGAGCGAGTGGTGGCGCAATTGTCCGCCCAGCCGCCCAACAGCGCGCGTCGCACCTCGATTTCAGGCGCGCTGGAGTTCGGCAGCGATCTTTTCGCCGAAAGCGGCTATCAGGGAACCAAGCGGGTCATCGATATTTCGGGCGACGGTCCCAACAATCAGGGCGCGCCGGTCAATCTCACCCGCGACGGGGTGGTCAGGCAAGGCATCGTCATCAACGGCCTGCCGCTGATGACCCGAGGCGGATTTTCGGGCGCCTTTGACGTCGGTGATCTCGACCGCTACTACAGCGACTGCGTCATAGGCGGCCCCGGTGCCTTCATGATCCCGGTCAACGACTGGACGCAATTTCCCGAAGCCATCCGCCGCAAGCTGGTGCTGGAACTCGCCGGTCCGGCATCACCGCAATGGGCGGCGGAGGAGGCGGACCATCCGCCAGTGGTGCTGGCGCAGGACAAGCCGGCCGCCGACTGCCAGATCGGCGAGAAAATGTGGCGCAACCGCAGCTGGATGCTGGACAGCCGCTAGGCCCGGGCAACGGCGCGGCAAGCATTGGCAAAACGGCCGGGCCGCGCTATCCAGCAGGTGGGGGCCGCGGCCGAAACCGAGGAAACATCAGATGAAACGCCTTGCCATCCTGACAGCTGTCGCGTCCGTGCTTTTTGCCGACGGCGCCAGCGCCCAGTACAATGACCAGCCCGCCTGCGTCATGTTCGAGCACGTGAATTTTCGCGGGCGGTCGATCGAAATGGGCCCCGACGATTCCGTGAATTTTCGCCGTGGCCAGTTCTGGAACGACCGCGTGTCGTCGGTGTTCGTTCGCCGGGGCTGCACACTTGTGGCCTATGAGGATACGAATATGAGGGGGCAATCGATCGAGATCAGGCGCAGGGCCCGCGAATTGGGTGGCGACTGGAACGATCGCATCTCGTCGGCCGAGTGCTATTGCGACGGCTATTGAGGACGGCAAGGTTTTAGCCTTGCCTAGCGTCGGCCACGGGGCGTGCCTGCCGGCAGCGCCGCCAAACACGTTCCTGTTGATTGACAAGCCGATTGGCGTCAGTGAACAATTCCCCCAGAGAAACAAAAGGGGAACTCATATGAACAGGACCACCATTTTTGCCGCCACTTTGACGCTTGCCGCGGGTCTCTCCGCGCCGGTGATGGCCGCCACATCGGTCACCATCGGCATCAGCGGCTGGACCGGCTTCGCACCGCTGACGCTTGCCAAGCAGGCGGGCCTCTTCGAGAAGCACGGCCTCGACGTGACCTTGAAGAAGGTGCCTCAGGCCAGCCGGCCGCTCGCCATCGCCAGCGGCGATCTGCAATGCGCCGCCACCACGGTCGAAACCTGGCTGGTGTGGAACGCCAGCGGGGTGACCACCAAGCAGATCTTCCAGCTCGACAAATCCTATGGCGCGGACGGCATTGTCGTGCGCAACGACATCAAGACCGTCGCCGATCTCAAGGGCAAGAACGTCGCCTCCTCGGCGCCGGGCACATCGCCCTATTTCCTGCTCGCCTGGGTGCTGAACAAGAACGGCATGTCGACCAAGGACGTGACCGTCGTCAATCTGGAGCCGGACGCGGCCGCGCAGGCCTTCCTTGCCGGCCAGAACGATGCGGCGGTCACCTATGAGCCGTTCATCTCGGCCGTGCGCGACAAGGCCGACCAGGGCCACATACTTGCGACCACGCTCGACTATCCGATGGTGCTCGACACGGTCGGCTGCACGCCCGAATTCCTCAAGGCCAATCCCGATGCCGCCAAGGCGCTCGCCGACAGCTATTTCGACGCGCTCGCCCTGATCAAGAGCGACCCGCAGAAATCCTACGAGATCATGGGCGCCGACGTGAAACAGTCCGCCAAGGAATTCGAGGATTCGGCGAAATACCTGAAATGGGCCGACAAGGCCGAAAACAAGCAGTTCTTCACCAAGGAATTCCAGGATTTTTCCAAGACCGCCGGCGAGCTGCTGCTGCAGATGGGGCTGATCAAGGAAGCGCCTGACGTCGCTACGCTGGCCGACACCAGCGCGGTGGCGAACTGATCTTCCCGGCCTTTGCCCCATCGCGGCGGCGCCTGGCGCCGCCGTTCTCTCCTCGACACGTGACAATTTAAAGATGGGGACGATGTGAAGATGCGCCCGTTGCATCCAGTTTCGCCGGGCCTGCGAACCGTGCTCGGCATTTCCTTCTTCGTGCTGTTCATCGCGTTCTGGGCCTGGATCACGCTTGGCGGTCACGTCAACCGCATCTTCCTCGCCGACCCGCTGTCGATGCTCAGGGACGGCTGGCGGCTGCTGGTCGAGGATCGTTTCTGGCTCGACATACTGATCACCATCTGGCGGGTCTTTGGCGGCTTCGTGCTGGCGTCGGTCGTCGCCGTGCCGATCGGCATCGCCATGGGCGCCTGGAAGCCGGTGGAGGCGTTCCTGGAGCCCTTCGTCTCCTTCGCCCGCTATCTGCCGGCCTCGGCCTTCATTCCGCTGCTCATCCTGTGGGCCGGCATTGGTGAACTGGAAAAGCTGCTGGTCATCTTTGTCGGCTCGGTGTTCCAGATCATCCTGATCATCGCCGTCAAGGTGGGGTCGACGCGGCGCGACCTTGTCGAGGCCGCCTATACGCTTGGCTCGACGAACAACAGCATCGTCAAGCGGGTGATCATGCCGGCCAATGCGCCTGAAATCGCCGAGACGCTGCGGCTGGTGCTCGGCTGGGCGTGGACCTATGTCATCGTCGCCGAACTGATCGGCTCATCCTCCGGTATCGGCTACATGATCATCAACAGCCAGTCGCGCCTGGCGACCGGGCAGATCATTTTCGGCATCATCGTCATCGGGCTGATCGGACTGTTGTCCGATTTCGCCTTCAAGGCGTTCAACCGCTGGCTCTTTCCATGGAGCCTGGCGTGAGCAAGCTTCTCATCGAGGGCGTTTCGCGCACCTTTGCCGGCGTGCGCGGCGGACAGCCGGTCAAGGCTCTGATGCCGATCGACCTGGCGGTCGCCGCCAATGACTTCATCACTATCCTTGGTCCGTCCGGCTGCGGAAAATCGACATTGCTCAGGATCGTCGCCGGTCTCGAGGCGCCAAGCGAGGGCCGTGTGCTGCTCGACGGCAAGGCGGTGACCCGGCCGGGGCCGGATCGCGGCATGGTCTTCCAGTCCTACACATTGTTTCCGTGGCTGACGGTCGCCGAAAACATCGCCTTTGGCCTGCGCGAACGCGGCATGGCGCAAAAGGAGCGGGACGCAATCGTTGCGTCCTATGTCGATCTCGTCGGCCTGAAAGGGTTCGAGAACCATTGGCCGAAGCAGCTCTCCGGCGGCATGCAGCAGCGCACGGCGATCGCCCGCGCCCTCGCCAACGATCCGGAGATCCTGCTGCTGGACGAGCCGTTCGGGGCGCTGGACAACCAGACGCGCGGGCTGATGCAGGAGCTTTTGCTCGGCATATGGGAGCGGCGCAAGAAGACGGTGCTGTTCGTCACCCACGATATCGAGGAGGCGATCTTCATGGCCTCGCGCGTCATCGTGATGACGGCGCGGCCAGGCCGCATCAAGTCGGATGTCGCCATCGACCTGCCGCATCCGCGCCATTACACGCTCAAGACCAGTCCGGAATTCTCGGCGCTGAAGGCGCGGCTGACCGAGGACATCCGCGTCGAGGCAATGCGCACGGCACAGGGCCAGCCGGCGGAGGCTTGATCCGGTCAGGCCGCCAGCAATTGCTTGCGATCGACGCGCTCCTGCTGCGGCGAGCGGGCATAGAGCTCGCGGTAGCATTTGGAGAAATGCGAAGCCGAGACGAAGCCGCAGGCGACCGCCACCTCGACGACCGGTAGCGAGGACTGGATCAGCAGATGCCTGGCGCGGTCGAGCCGGATTTCCAGGTAGTAGCGGGCAGGGGAACGGCCCATCTCGGTGCGGAACAGGCGTTCGATCTGGCGGCGCGACAGGTCGACATGGTCGGCGATCTCGATCAGCGACAATGGCTCGGAGAGGTTCGCCTCCATCAATTCGATGATGGTCAGCACTTTCGAGTTCTGCACGCCAAGGCGAGCCCGCAGCGGCAGGCGCTGGCGGTCGGTCGGGCTGCGCACGCGGTCGGTCAGCACCTGCTCGCAGACGCGATTGACGAGGCTCTCGTCGAAATCGTCGCCGATCAGCTTCAGCATCATGTCGAGCGCGGCTGTGCCGCCGGCGCAAGTGTAGATGTTCTGATCGATCTCGAAGAGGTCGGCAAAGACATTGGCCTTCGGAAACGCCTCGGAGAAGCCCGGCAGGTTTTCCCAATGGATGGCGCAGCGCTTGTTGGACAGCAGGCCGGCGGCGGCGAGGATATGGGCCCCGGTGCACAGGCCGCCAACGGCGACGCCGCGATTGTACTCTTCGCGCAGCCAGGCAAAGGCCGATTTGTTCTGGTAACGCTCGACGTTGATGCCGCTGCAGACGATGGCCATGTTGGGCCGATCGGGGCCGGCCATCTTCTTGCGCTCGTCCTCCAGCGAGGTGTTGACCGCGCATTCGACGCCGTTCGAGGCGCGCACCGGCTTGCCATCGATGCTGGCGAGGCGCCAGCGATAGGCTTCGTAGCCGAGCATGCGGTTGGCGGAGCGCAGCGGGTCGAGCGCGGTCGCAAAAGCGATCATGGTGAAATCGGGGATAAGGAAGAACACAAACGATCGCTTGATCGGATGCTTGACGGCGTTCACGGGAACCTCATCTGGCCATGACGCGAACAGGATGTCGCGAATAGCATAGCGACATCAGGAAAAATCATGCTTGTCAATCGGCTACGCCGCCTGGGCAAGATTAAATTTGCGACATGGGTCGCAAATGGGCAATTGCTGTTCGCGATGCCCCGAGGCGCGGCATCAACTGTCCAAACGACGGGCAAAATGCGCAAAGGCGAACAAAAACGCCGCCGTGGCCGGAGCCAGGCGGCGTTACAGTCTTGAAGCAGCGGCAGGGAAGCGCTGCCTTGCAAAAATGGTCAGGCGACGAAGCCGAGGCGCGCCGCAGCCATCGCGCCGGTCTGGCCGGGCATGGTGTTGGCAAGGCGCTGACGCTCGAGAGCGGTGGTCAGGTTCATTTCGCGGCGGGCAAAGAGGCGGGAAAAAAGCTTCATGATCATCTCCAATCGGTTGCTCAGACGGGTCGCCTTCGCTTGATGGAGTGGGGCAGCTCGTTTGCTGGCGCTGATATAGGCTTGTGTGAGCAGAAACTAAATCGCAAAAGCGAAGCGCTTGATATGAAATGCGACACCGAATGCGACAAATTTGGGCAGAGTGCCTGAAATTTGCAATTATTTACAGAGTGTTAGTTTGAAATCCGCGCCGCTATGCGGCTTGCTCATATGCGCCATGCGTTGGCGACATGGCTTCAAAACTCATTTGAATGCAAATAAAATAGGGAAGGCCTGCCGGGCTGGGTGCGCGCGGCAGGCCTTCAGCATTTGCTACACACGGTTTACTTTGCTCCAGCCCAGGATCCGACGCCATTGCGAATGCCGGTCTTGGTGTCGGATGCCTCAGGCCAGCCGATATCCTTCTGCAGTTCGATCGGCAGGGAACGGATGGCGCGTTCGGTCTGGTAGCGGGCGCGGGCCGCGCTGAATTCGGTCGCGATGCGGCCGAGGGACGACAGGATAGACATTTCATTTCTCCTTGCGCGCCTGGCAGGGATGCCAGGGCAGCGACTGTTAAGTCAGGTTTGTTTCAGCTTCATTTCGTGTCGATTGCAGGTCTGTGTCGTGGTCGTTTCATGGCTGCTTGTGGCAGCATCCTCAATCGATGGAGTTGACTATGCTCCCGATCTGATGTTCAATCAAACGAAATGGAATGATGCTTTGTATCAGAAAAATTGAAGGCTGATCGCCATGAACGCCCCGCTTAATCATCCGCTGCCACTGCTCGATCTCGACGTTTTGCGCACTTTCGTGGCCATTGCCGAGACCGGCAGCTTCACCACCGCCGCCAATGCCGTCTTTCGTACGCCGTCGGCGGTGTCGATGCAGATCAAGAAGCTGGAAGACATTCTTGGCCGCTCGGTGTTCGCGCGCGACGCCCGCTCGGTGTCGTTGACCACGGACGGCGAGATGCTGCTCGGCTATGCCCGCAGGCTGCTGTCGATCAACCGCGAGGTGGTGTCGAAATTCATCATTCCCGAGATTGTCGGTGTGGTGCGGCTCGGCTCGCCGGATGATTATGGCGAGCGCGTGCTGCCGCATGTGCTGAAGCGCTTCGCGCAATCGCACCCCTCGATCGCCGTCGATGTCACCATAGACCAGAGCAGCAATCTGCGCCGACGCATGGACGATCGCGCGCTCGACATCACGCTTCTGACCAACTCCTACAAGACCAGCGCGCTCGGCGCCGAGGTGCTTTTGACCGAACCGATCGTGTGGGCCGGCGCCAAGGGCGGCTGCGCGCATCTGCGCGAACCGTTGCCGGTGTCGCTGTGGGAGGAGGGCTGCGCCTGGCGAGCCGGTGCGCTTGATGCGCTGGGGCGCGAGGGCCGCAACTATCGCGTCGCCTACATGAGCGCGCATACGGCCGGCCAGCGTGCCGCGATCATGGCCGACCTCGCGGTCGCGCCGCTGCCGCGGTCATTCCTCGGCAACGACATGGTCGAGCTCTGCCCGAAGGACGGCATGCCCGATATCGGCACCTACAATCTTGCCATGGTGGTGGCCCCGGACGCAAGCGCGCCGGTCAAGGCCGTCGCCGACCACATCCGTGCGACGTTCGAGGTCTTCCGGGAAACCGGCAAGTTCTGATCCGCCGCCGAAGGGGCAAGCGTTACTCCGCCGCCTCGGCGGAGGGCGCTTCAAACCTTGTCTTCCTGTCTTGCCTGACCGGTGAGCGGTTCTCGCTGAGGAACGCGACGATGTGCTGGCGTGCGCGTCGTGATTCCGGCATGTCGATCAGCGGCCAGACGTGGAACATGCCTTCCTCGTGGACGACGTCGACCTCGACGCCGGCTGCCCGCGCTTTTTCGGCGAAGATCAGATTGTCGGGGGTCAGAAGATCACGCGAGCCCGTCAGCATCAGCGTTTTCGGCAGCACCGAGAGATCGCCGTAGACCGGGCTGATATGCCAGTCGCTGCGGTCCATGCCGGCACTGTACATCCGGATCGCCTCGAGGCCGCCCGGGATGCCGAGCCAGGGGTCGTTGCGCTCTGCCTCGAACAGCTCGGGGTTGGAAAGCGACATATCGAGCCCGGGTGAAATCAGCACATGGCGCGACGGCAAGGGCAGGGGCTCTTCGGCAGCCATCATGGTCAGCACCACGGCCATGTTGCCGCCGGCGGAATCGCCCATGAAGATGATGTCCTCCGGTTCCGTCTCGTCGAGCATCTGGCGATAGACATCGCCGACCATGCCGAACATGGCGTGGAAATCGTGTTCCGGGGCGATGGGATAGATCGGCACGGTGATGCCGTAACCCAGCCGGTCGGCCATCTCGGCGATCAGATGCCAGTGGTAGGGTGTGATTTCAAAGACGTAAGCACCGCCATGCAGGTAGAGAATCCGCCTATGCTCTCCGGCCCTAGGGGCAATTTCGTAGACCGGAAAGCCGTCGACGGTGCGTGTCTCGATGTCGAAACGCTGGTGTAGCGAGGCCGGCGGATGGTGATCTTCGGTCTTGCGCGCGGCCGCGATCCAGCGCTGCAGGTTTTCAGGGCTGGAAAACGCCTTCTTGCGGCTGTGCCTGAGCACGAAGGAAACGACGTGGCTTTTCAAACTTGGCATGCGGATACACGAACTTCGGCTGCAGCCGACTAAGAGAATTCCCCATCTCTTGCGAAGATCGTGCGTTGGCCAAAAATGTCAAGATTTACGCCGTGTCCACACGTCGGTGTGATGCGCGCTCCGTGTCAGCGGCGCGGCAAAAGCGCCACGCGCAGTCGGTTGCTGGTTCGGGCCGGGGATCTGCGAGATCCCCGGCGCCTGCCGAGCAGTTTGCATTTGTCGGCGAAGGTCATCAGCGCGGCGTGCCCAGAAGCAGCGAGGTGAGCGCGGCCTGCGGATCGCTCGGCGGCGAGGCCGGCCAGCCGATGTCTTTCTGGACATGCGCCGGCAGGCTGTTCAGCGCGCGGATCGCCTTGTTCCTGGCATGGGTCTGCCTGATGGTCACACCGAACCGGCCAAGATTTTCGAACATCGACATTTTCATCTCCCTTGAAGGACGACGGCGGCCGAGGATCGTCCCTGGCCGCCGTTCGATGTCCGCTAAATGCGCTCGTTATGTATCGGATGGATTTCGTGAAAACAGCGTTTTGGTTTCCGGATCCGGCGATCCGGAAACATTTGCATGCAAATGAAATCAGTGCGCGTGCCCGGATAGGCAGGCATGCCGGCCCGGCCTCGACTCATGCATGCCCCCGAAATCGGAGAGTTGACACCGGTCGAGGAATGCCTGTTATTGTGCAGTGCAGCATGGGGATGCTAACAGGGGTATGGGGCGTGGGCGAGATTCACAGCATTCAGTATCTTCGCGCGTTCGCTGCCGTCGCGGTCGTCTGTTTCCACGTCAGCGAACAGTTCAACGGGCCGTTCGCTGTTGGAGCGGCAGGCGTCGACATCTTCTTCGTCATAAGCGGTTTCATCATGTGGGTGACGACGGCGCGCCGCCCCACCGACCCGCGGCAATTCATGTGGCGGCGCATAGTTCGCATCGTACCGCTTTACTGGATCGTCACATTGGTGACCGCGGCCGGTATATTCCTCAAGCCGCAGTTTTTTTACGGGCATGAGCTCAGCTGGGATAATCTTATCGGGTCTCTGTTTTTCCTGCCCGTCCTGCAGAATGGTTCGCTGCATCCGGTGGTCATCCAAGGCTGGACGCTCTGCTACGAGATGATGTTCTACATCATCTTCGCGCTGGCGCTGCTGCTTGATGAGAAGCGGCGTCTCGCTGCAACGGTCGGCGCATTGCTGGCTATTGTCGTTTTGCACCTGTTCTGGCTGAGGGGATACGCCAGCGCTTTCACGTCGCCCATCGTGCTTGAGTTCGGAGCCGGCGTCGTCATCGGAAGATTGTGGATGAAGGACATCAGGCTTCAGCTGATCCTGGCCCTGTCATTGATTGGTGGCGGGGTAATCCTGCTTGGGCTCGCCCAGGCGCTTGATCCGGAAATGCCGCGCGTGCTGCGCTGGGGCGTCCCGGCGACGTTGATTCTGGGCGGAGCGGTTTTTGCGGAGCGTGCCCGGCCTTCAAAGCCCTGGGCCTGGCTCCAGTTCGTCGGCGAAGCCTCGTATTCGATCTATTTGTGGCATGTGCTGGTGGCAATCATCATGACAGGCGTTTTGCTGCGGCTGGGCGTTCCGTCCGGCTGGCGACCTGTGTTGCTGGTCATGCTCAGCCTGGCTGCCTCCGCATTGCTCTACCTGGCAATCGAAAAACCCCTGATCCGGCTGTTCAATCGGGCACGCCGCAAAGAACCCGCGATCAGACATGCCGCGGTTCAGCTTGGCGCCGCGGTCGAGTAGCAATTTCGAATGACAGTCCCGCGCGAACGCTATTCGCGGCCGCGTCGTGCCGCGTGGCCTTCGCGCGAGCGCCGGCGCGGGGTGGCGTCGCCGGCGACACCATCCTCGCTGACCGTCTTGCGTGGCGGCAGTTTCACCGCCGCCGACAATTTCGGGAACGGATCGACCTTGTTGGGCAGCGCCATGGCGTAGACGAAATGCTCCTGGAATTTCGGCTCCAGGGCAGTCTCGATCTTCTCGATCTGGCTCACCGTCTCCTCGATCTCGCGGCGATAGCCGCGGTTCAAGAGCGCCATGCGCGCACCGGCGCCGGCGGCGTTGCCGACGGCCGAGACCTTGTCGAGGTCGCAATCGGGGATCAGACCCAGCACCATGGCGTATTTCGGATCGATGAAGGAGCCGAAAGCGCCGGCGAAGTGGATGCGGTCGACATGTTCGGTGTTCTGCTTTTCCATCAGCAGCTTGGTGCCGGCGTAAAGGGCGGCCTTGGCGAGCTGGATGGCGCGCACGTCGGTCTGGGTGATGGTGATCTTTGGTTCGCCTTCCTTCAGCACGTAGGAGAAGGTTCGGCCGTTGGCGACGACCCGGGGCGAGCGCAAGCTGAGCGATCCGTCGACGACGCCATCCTCGGAAATAATGCCGGCGAGATACATCTCCGCCACGATCTCGATGATGCCGGAACCGCAGATGCCGGTAACGCCCGTTGCCTGCACGCTGTCGAGGAAGCCTGGCTCGTCGGACCACAGTTCGGAGCCGATGACGCGGTATTTGGGCTCCAGCGTCTCGGGGTCGATGCGCACGCGCTCGATGGCGCCGGGCGCGGCACGCTGGCCGCCGGAGATTTCGGCGCCTTCGAAAGCGGGGCCGGTGGGAGATGAAGCAGCCACGACCCGCGCACGATTGCCAAGCACGATCTCGGCGTTGGTGCCGACGTCGACGATCAGCATCATCTCGTCCTGGCGATGCGGGCCTTCCGACAGCGTGACCGCCGCGGCATCGGCGCCGACATGGCCGGCGATGCAAGGCAGCATGTAGAGGCGAGCGCCCTGGTTGAGCTTGAGGCCGATATCGGAGGCCTTGATGCGCACCGCGCCCGAGACGGCGAGCGCGAAGGGGGCGCCGCCGAGTTCGGTCGGATCGATGCCGAGGAACAGATGGTGCATGATCGGATTGCCGACGAAGACGGAATCCAGGATGTCGTTGCGCTGGACATTGCCTTCCGCGCAGACCTTGTCGACGAGGCTGGAGATCGCCTCGCGCACAGCCACCGTCATGCCTTCGCGGCCATCCGGGTTCATCATCACATAGGAGACCCGGCTCATCAGATCCTCGCCGAAGCGGATCTGCGGGTTCGACGTGCCGGACGAAGCGGCGACACGGCCCGAGAGCAGCGACACCAGATGCATGGCGATGGTGGTCGAGCCGATGTCGCAGGCCAGGCCATAGGCCTCGTTCTTGAGGCCCGGCCACAGCGCGATGACGCGTGCGATGTCGCTGTCGGCATCCTTGTGGATGGCGGCGGTGGCGGTCCAGTTGCCCTTGCGCAATATGCCCTGCACCTGCGGCAGCAGGTAGAAATCGAATTCGAGGCTTTTAAAGCCCCAATCCTTCATCAACGCGATCTTCAGCCGGTCGAGGTCGCCGAGCGGCTTGTGCATGTCGGGCTCTTCGATCTCGACATAGCACATGCGGATCGCCGTATCGCGGGCGATCACCCTGGTATCGGCATCCTTGCGGATGGTCTGCGCATTGATGACGGTATCCTGCGGCACGTCGATGACGAGGTCGCCGAGGATCTGCGCCGAGCAGGACAGGCGGCGCCGTTCGGGCAAGCCGCGCACGCGCTCATAGCGCTCTTCCTTGGGTCCCTTGGCCGAAATGTGATCGTTGGAGGAGACGATCTTGTGCTTGGCGAAATTGCCTTCCTGTACCTCGATCTGGCAGCGCCCGCACGTGGCGCGGCCGCCGCAGACGCTCTCGACATAGACGCCAAGCTGGCGCGCGGCATCCAGCACCGGCGTGCCGACGGGAAACCGGCCGCGCTTGCCCGACGGCATGAACAGCACGAGCGGATCGGTGATGTTGGCGGGAGAATTCATGCTTGCACGTGTCTCGGTAAGAATTGTCGATACCGTTTAACGGATCGTCTCAGGATTGGGCGGAATGTCTGATGGTCCAGAGACCGATCATGTCCGATCTCCTGCTTTCCGGCATATTCACCGCCTTCACCATGGTGCGGCTGCTCAAAGGCCCATGGCTGCGCAATTCGCAACGCCTGGCCACCGGAATCGCAGGCGGCGCGACCGGTATATTCGGATCGTGGACGGGAGTGGCGTTGTTCGACGCCATACAAGGCATCGCCTGAACGCAAAGCAGACGCGTCCGACCGCATCAATGATGCGATCGGTTCAGCGTGGTTTGCGGTTCGGTTCACGATTGCGCGCTTATCCCCTGGCCATCCGGGCTTCACGGCCGCCGCGCCGGCGTCCGCCATTGCCGCCGCCTTCGCCGGGAGCATTGACCTGCGTCGGCGCCGCAACCGCCTGGCCGCCTTCGGCAGGCTTGTAGTCCTTGTAGGTCCTGATCCAGTTGGTGCAGTTCTCGTCGGTGCCGTTCAGCACATTGGCGCCGCGCACGGCTTCCATTTCCTGCGGCCGAACCGGGTTCATGATCGCCGAGGTCATGCCGGCGCCGATCACCATCGGGATGAAGGCGGCGTTGATGCCATGGCGATGCGGCAGGCCGAAGGAGATGTTGGACAGGCCGCAGGTGGTGTTGACCTTGAGTTCCTCGCGCAGGCGGCGCAGCAGCGCGAACACCTGGCGGCCGGCGTCGCCCAGCGCGCCGATCGGCATGACCAGCGGGTCGACGACGACGTCGTGCGCCGGAATGCCGAAATCGGCGCAGCGCTGCACGATCTTCTTGGCGACGGCGAAGCGCACGTCCGGATCCATCGAAATGCCGGTCTCGTCATTGGAGATGGCGACGACCGGGACGTTGTATTTCTTGATCAGCGGCAGGATGGCCTCGAGCTTTTCCTCCTCGCCGGTGACGGAGTTGACCAGCGGGCGGCCCTTGGCGACCTTGAGTGCCGCCTCGATCGCGGCGGTGACCGAGCTGTCGATCGACAGCGGCAGGTCGACGAGACCCTGCACGATCTCCAGCGTCTGTACCAGCAGCGCCGGCTCGGTCGCATTGGGGTCGACCGCGGTGACGCCGGCATTGACGTCGAGCATGGTGGCGCCGCAGGCTGCCTGTTCCAGCGCGTCCTTGATGACGGTCTCGAAATTGCCGGCCACCATCTCGGCGGCGAGCTTCTTGCGGCCGGTCGGGTTGATGCGCTCGCCAATCACGCAGAAGGGCTGGTCGAAGCCGATGATGATTTCTCGTGTCGCCGAGGCAACGATGGTCCGGGTCATGAAATCTCTCCGTCGTGATATAAAGAGTTCTTTATATCGTTATCTCTTTTCGATCAAGCAAATGCTGATGCTCCGTGCGGGATCAGTGCGCGGTCTTCACCATATCCACCTGGGTTTCGGTAATCTCGTCATGCAGGATGTGGTCCAGCCGATCGGCAACCATCTGGTCGTCGCGCCGGATTTCGCGCTTCCACGGCTGGCGGCCCTTGAGCACGCCCGATTCATCGACGATCTCGGCGACATATTCCTCCTGGCGGTAGGCCATCACATGGATGCCCGAAATGCCGGGGATTTCCTTCACCTCGTTGATGATGTCGATGCAGAGCTGCTTGCCTTCCTTCTTCTGGTCCTGGGCACCCTCCAGCCGCTTGATGACGGCGTCCGGGATATGGATACCCGGCACGTTGGAGCGGATCCACTTGGCGGTCTTGGCCGAGGCGAGGGGGCCGACGCCGCACAGGACGAACACTTTCTCGGTATGGCCGAGGTCGCGGGCCTTCTGCATGAAGGTCTTGAACATCGGCACGTCGAAACAATACTGCGTCTGCACGAACTGCGCGCCGGCGGCTATCTTCTTGCCAAGATGGATCGGGCGGAAATCGAAGGGCGGCGCGAACGGGTTGACGGCAGCACCCAGGAAGACCTGCGGCGGCGTCGTCAGCTTGCGGCCGGACAGGAACTTGCCGTTGTCGCGCATGATGCGGACGGTTTCGAGCAGCGACATGGAATCGAGGTCGAACACCGGCTTGGCGCCGGGCTGGTCGCCGGCCTGCACGCCGTCGCCGGTCAGGCACAGCATGTTGGCGACACCCATGGCGGCGCCGCCCAGCACATCGCCCTGGATGGCGATGCGGTTCTTGTCGCGGCAGGCGATCTGCATGATCGGGGCATAGCCCATGCGGGTCAGAAGCGCGCAGATGCCGACCGAGGACATGTGGCAGTTGGCGCCCGAGGCATCGACGGCATTGATGGCGTCGACCCAGCCATCGAAGATCTTCGCCCTGTTGTAGACGTCCTCGGGATCGGCGCTGTCTGGGGGATTGAGCTCGGTCGTCACCGCGAATTCACCGCGCCGCAGCACGCGCTCCAGCCGACCGCGGGAAGAGTGGCCGGGCAGGGGATCGAGCGGCAGGTGAATGCCGGCCGGGTTTTCGTCGCGCTGGCGAGCGGTCATGCGGCGGCTCCGGTCTTTGGCGCGGCAGCGGCTTCACGGGTCGCCGCCGCCTGCGCGGTGACCCGCAGCCAGGCTGACGTTTCGCGCAACGACTGGTCGACCGGCTTCTGCACGGCCAGGATCTTGTCGCTATTGACCATGTTCTGCGAACCTTCCCAGGCCTTGACCCAGACGCAGGGCATATCGGGCTCCACCTCGCAATTGCCGTTGGCGCGCACACCGCCGCAGGGACCGTTGCGCAACTGCTTGGGGCAATTCATCGGGCATGACATGCCGGTCGAGGACAGGATGCACTGGCCGCACATGCGGCAGTCGAACATGAAGCCCTTGACGCGCTTCTCGACGAATTTCACCGGGGCCTCGACGCGACCGTAGCCGATGCCCTTCCACAAGGGGTGCAGCAGCAGAAACATGTCGGCGAAGCGGGCGTAAAACCATTCGAGCAGGCGAGAATGCCGGATCGACCACAGCCTGACCGCGAAAGAACGCTGCACGCGCCGCTGCGGCGACACGTCGGCCGGCTTGTAGTCGGATTTCGGCGCTGCCTTCTTGACCAGGGTGGCCTGGGTAACCGCCGGGTTCGTCTCAGACATTTTCTTTCCCGCCCGCCTTGACCAGAGCGACCAGCCGCTCGCGGTCGTATTTCGCATCGAGCTCCTGAAAAGCCTTTTCGACCTCGGCTTCGAGGTCGTCGCCAACCGGGACCGGATCGGCCTTGCGCCATTCGGCCAGATAGTCGTCGGTGCCGCCGGCGCCGGTGCGCATGGCGCACATGTCGATGGCCTCGGTGAAGCGCAGCGGCAGCTCACGCTTGGCGTTCTGCCGGCCCTTCTTGACGATGACCTGGGCAGGGATGTCGCGCCAGTAGACGACGATAAGATCGGCCATGAATTCTCGCTCCTCGAACTATCGAGCATTGCCGCATGCGCAATGGGGCCGCTTGTTATGGGACGACGCGCGCGCATTCAAAAGCGACGCATTTCAATGTCGTAAAATGAAAGGTGTCTTTATTCGTTTGCGACGTGCATCTGCGGCAGGTTCGGCATGCCGAAAAAGCCATCCTGCCTTATGCGGTGCCGGGCTGAAAAGAGCCTACCAGATTCCGGTTCTGAGGCCGGTCCAGAGGTAGAACCAGATCGTCGGGTGATACCATTGTTTCGAAGCCAGGCCCGGGTCGATCGTCGTGAGTTTTCCGGCCAGTGCATCGCGCACGGCCTCGACGCAGATGTCGCGTGAGAACGCCGCCTGGCGCAGCGCGTGAGTTGAGATGGTGTCGCCTTTTTTCGGTCTGCCGCGGGCCTGCTTCAGCACGCCGCCAGTGTCGACGCCAGCGTCGACGAGATGGACAGTCGTGCCGAAATTCTGCGCGTCGCCTGATACCAGAGCCCAGTAGCCACCATTCATGCCGCGATATTTCGGCGTGATGCCCGCATGGTAGTTGAGCACCGGGCAAGGCATCTTGCTCAGCATCCCGGCCGAAATCAGCCGGCAACCGTTGAGCAGCACGACGCCTGGCTGGATCTTCTGGATCGCCTGCAGGCACTCAGGCCCATTGGCCGAGGCCACCTGGATGATCTCCTGGCCCGGTCGCGGCTCGACCTCAAGTTTCTCCTCCGCGATCAATCGCGCGCCATGGCTGGCCAGAAGCCGCTTGCCCAACCTGCTCAGCACCATCGTGCCAAGCTGGCCCATGGCCGAGACCCAGCCCTGGCGGCGAGCCCGGCCACGCAGCAATTGCTTTTTGGATTCAGGGATTTCGAGGATGACGCTGACAGGGCCAACGCGATCGGCGATTGCGTTGATCATGGCCCAGACATGCTGGCCGCCGCCGGTCACGACGACGATCGGCGCGCTGGTTGCTCCCGGTGAGGACATTGCCACTTCCCTGCCTTGCATGCGGCCGGCTGCCGCGTGCTGGCCGGATTTTGTGCCGGAAGGGGGTTAAATCTTGATGACCACGCTCAGCGCTTGAACTCGATGATGTCTAGCTTCGATTCGTAATAGGGCGCGGGAAGTTCGATGCGCCATTCCTTGACGCCGGTGCGGAAGGCATAGCCGACCTGGTCGGTCTGCGGGCCGCTGCCATAGGGCTTTGCCTTGTCATCGTTGACGGAGCCGGAGCCGAGATAGATGGCGCGCTTCTCGTTGTCGTCGAAGAAGCGGCCTTGGGTTCGCTGCGACCCGCTGATCTTTTCCAGCCGCCACCCGGAGCCGTCGTCGGTCACCTTGCACTTGAACCAGCCATAGATGACGAGTGGGCTCAACCCGCCCGCCTTGATGGTGCGACACTTCCAATTGCCGGTCAGGTCCTTGTCGGAGAACGACACCAGCGGCTTCGCCAGCAAGGCATCGAGCTGTTTGACATCGGCCGGATTGCCCGCCTTCGCCTCGGCAAGCGCTGCCTTGCGCGTCTCGCCATACTTGTCGAGACGGGCCTTGTCGGCAGGCGTGATCAGCTTCTGCACCTGGCCGTCGGCAAGCGTGGGCAAGGTGCAGCAGAGCAGGCCGATGGCCGCGAGCAGTGGGCGAAGGATCATCTGGAACTCCCCGAGTCTCTAAAATGGCAGTCGAAAATGGCAGTTAATGTCCGGAGCGGCGCTTCTGCCGGCTGATGGCTGACTTTACCGGGTCGCTCGCGCCTGTCATCCGTGCTTAACAGCGTCACCGTCAAAAATCATGGTGGGGCGCATGCGAATCTTGCTCACGGGATCGTCGGGTTGGCTGGGCAGCGCGCTGGCGCCGCGCTTGCGCGCGCTTGGCCACGAGGTGATTGGCCTCGACCCTGTTCCATCTGTTGAAACGCAGATGATCGGCTCGATCGCCGATCGTGACCTGGTTATGCGGGCGGTCGGGGATAATGGCATCGAAGCCGTCATCCACAGCGGCGCGCTACACAAGCCCAATATAGAGAGCCGCGCCAACAGTGATTTCGTCGCCACCAATGTGCAGGGCACGCTGAACCTGCTCGACGCGGCGGTGGCGACCGGCGTCGAACGCTTCGTCTTCACCTCGACAACCTCGCTGATGATCTCGCAAGCGATACGCCACGGGTTCAAGGGCGGTGCCCGCAAGGCCGCCTGGCTGACGGAGGCGATGTCGCCCGAGCCGCGCAACATCTATGGCGTGACCAAGCTCTCGGCCGAACATCTCTGCCGCCTCTATCATCTTCAGCACGGCCTGCCGGTGGTCGTCCTGCGCACGGCCCGCTTCTTTCCCGAAGCCGATGACATGGCGCATGCGATCGAACAATCGGATGCCAACACCAAGGCGAACGAATTGCTGTTCCGGCGGCTGACGGTGGAAGATGCGGCCGAGGCTCATGTCGCCGCGCTGGAGAAGGCGCCACTGCTTGGCTTCGACACGTTCATCATCTGTGCGCCGACGCCGTTCCAGCCTGACGACTGCGATGCGCTGATCAGGGATGCGCCGTCGGTTGTCGGGCGCTATTTCGCGGACTTCGCGGCGCTCTACGCGCGCAAGGGCTGGACGATGTTTTCCTCCATCGACCGGGTCTATGACGCGTCGCGGGCGAGGGACAGGCTGGGTTTTGTCTGCAGGACGAGCTTTGCCGATGTGCTGGCGGCGCTAAGCGCGGAGAACGGGCCGGGCTAGATCAATTCACCCGTTTTTGCCGCTTGCGCCATCCCCGCGGTCAGGTCGCCATAGCCGGTCGCGCGCCGCTCATAGGCGAGGCCGAGCAGGACGGCGGCCTTTTCCGCGACCTTGTCGAGTTCGGGATCGTCGGTCTGGGCGAGATAGATCAGCTTCTCGTAGTTGCCGAAATAGTCCTTGATCAGCTCCGGATGCTTGTCGAGGCCGAGCGGCTTCATGAAGAAGGCATCGAACTGGCGGCACAGGAAATCCGTCATGTAGAAGGACATCATGTCGTCGTCGGCAACCTTGGCGTAGGCTTCCATGCCTTGATAGAAGGCGAAGCAATGCGGGCCAGCCATGCGCTCGACGCCATGTTTCTCGATGACGCGGTCGAGCAGGCCACCGGTGCCGCAATCGGCATAGCCGACGAAGATGTGCTCGTAGCCCTCCGCCTTGGCCTTCCCGATCGCCTTGTCCATGGCGGGCGCGATGCGGTCGGGATAGAAGTGAAACTCGGCCGGCAGGCAGGTCAGGTCAAGGTGATCCAGCCCGAGCTGTTCCTTGACGGCCAATACCTCGCGCGCAATCATCCCGCAGGCGATGACGAGCAGCCTGTCTGTCTGATTCGGTTTCGTTTTTTGCGTCTTGACCAAGTCGAGCCGGCTTTCGCTGCGGGGCTAATCTATCTGTCGAGGGAGACACCGTCCATGAAACTGCTGCGCATCGCGCCAATTGCCATTCTTGCCTGTGCCTTGGCCCTTACAGCCTGCGCCAACACCATTCGGGGCGTCGGCAAGGATGTCAAATCGACGGCAAGGGCTGTCAAAGACACTGTCGCCAACTGATCGGCGGCCTCATCCATCATCTGGGAACAAAAAAGCCGCGCTGCAAGGCGCGGCTTTTTCTGTCTGTCCATCCTGATGCCTTGGATCAGGCGGAAGCGCGCACGTTATGCTTGCGCTTCATGAAGTCCTTGGCGGTCTCGACCGCCACCGCGGCATCGCGGCAATAAGCGTCGGCGCCGACGGCCTTGCCGAATTCCTCGTTGAGCGGGGCGCCGCCAACCAGCACGACATAGTCGTCGCGGATGCCCTTTTCCTTCATCGTGTCGATGACGACCTTCATGTAGGGCATGGTCGTGGTCAAAAGCGCCGACATCCCGATGATGTCGGGCTGATGCTGCTCGATCGCATCGAGATATTTCTCGACCGCGTTGTTGATGCCGAGATCGATGACGTCGAAGCCGGCGCCCTCCATCATCATGCCGACCAGGTTCTTGCCGATGTCGTGGATGTCGCCCTTGACGGTGCCGATCACCATCTTGCCCTGCTTCGGCGCGCCGGTGGCGGCAAGCAGCGGGCGCAGGATGAACATGCCGGCCTTCATCGCGTTGGCGGACAGCAGCACTTCGGGAACGAACAGGATGCCGTCGCGGAAATCCTCGCCGACGATGCGCATGCCTTCGACAAGCGCCTCGGTCAGCACCTTGTAGGGCACCCAGCCGCGCTCCAGCAGGATGCGCGTGCCTTCCTCGATCTCTTCCTTCAACCCGTCATAGAGGTCGTCGTGCATCTGCTGCACCAACTCGTCGTCGGAAAGTTCAGAAAGGATGATCTCGTCGTCGGACATTTTAATCCAGCTCCTCACGGCATCGCGACTGTGTCGCAAGGCACAAAATATTGGCGTTCATACCTAACCCGCAACGGGCGGGTATCCATAGCTGATTTGCGACTTCCCGCAAAAGGAAAGCGACTGGAAAATCTATTGGTTTTCTTGTCGATTTTGCGACAGGCGTTGGCGCGGACGGGCCGTTTCGAATAGGGTGCATGGCTACGATCCGGCGAAAGCCGCGCCATGCGGCCGCAACGGTTACGGACCGGCCCATATTAGGGCCCAGCCAGGGAAGAGCGATCATGAGCGAACACGCGGCAGTCGACCAGGAAGCGTCAAACGCGCGGCGTGGGCGCGGCGCGAGCGGCGGAGCCGCGGCTAGGCGCGCGGCGCGCTCCGGCGGCGGGCCCGGCACCCAGCTCACCTATATCAAGCGCAAGATCAACGTCTATGAGGTGCTCGACGAGGAAGGGCTGGCGCTGATCGAGAAGAACACCGACACGGTGCTCGAGGAAATCGGCATCATCTTCCGCGACGACGCCGAAGCGCTGCAGCTGTGGAAAGAGGCCGGCGCCGACGTCAAGGGCGAGCGCGTGCATTTCCCGAAGGGGCTTTGCCGTTCGCTGCTGAAGACCGCGCCGTCCGTCTATACACAGCATGCTCGCAATTCAGAACGCTCGGTGCAGATCGGCGGCAATGCCACGGTGTTCGCACCGGTCTACGGTCCGCCCTTCGTGCGCGACCTCGATGGTGTCAGGCGCTATGCGACGATCGAGGATTTCCGGAATTTCGTGAAGCTCGCCTATATGGCACCGTCGATCCATCATTCGGGCGGCACGGTGTGCGAGCCGGTCGACGTGCCGGTCAACAAGCGCCACCTCGACATGATCTATTCGCACATAAAGTACTCGGACAAGCCGTTCATGGGTTCGGTGACCGCGCCGGAGCGCGCCGAGGACACCGTCGCCATGGCCAAGCTCGTCTTCGGCGACGACTTCGTCGAGAACAACACGGTGCTGACCAGCCTGATCAACGCCAACTCGCCGATGGTGTTCGACGAGACGATGCTCGGCGCGCTGAAGGTCTATTCGCGGCACAACCAGGCCTGCATCGTCACGCCGTTCATCCTTGCCGGCGCGATGAGCCCGGTGACGGTCGCCGGCACGCTGACGCAGGTCCTGGCCGAAGTGCTGGCCGGCGCATCGTTCACCCAGCTGATCCGGCCGGGCGCGCCGGTGTTGTTCGGCACCTTCGCCTCGTCGATCTCGATGCAGTCGGGCGCTCCGACCTTCGGCACGCCGGAGCCGTCGCTGGTCTCCTACGGCGCGGCGCAGCTCGCACGCCGTCTCGGCCTGCCGTTCCGCACCGGCGGTTCGCTCTGCGCGTCCAAGGTTCCGGATGCGCAGGCCGCCTATGAAAGCGCCAACACGCTGAACTCGACCATCCTTGCCGGCACCAACTTTGTCCTTCACTCGGCCGGCTGGCTCGAGGGCGGGCTGGCGTCCTGCTACGAAAAATTCATGATGGACGTCGACCAGCTCGGCATGCAGCAGAAGTTCGCCGAGGGCGTCGATCTGTCGGAGAACGGCCAGGCGATGGATGCCATCCGCCAGGTCGGGCCGGGCAGCCATTATCTCGGCTGCGACCATACCCAGGCCAATTTCCAGACCGCCTTCTACCGCTCCAACATCGCCGACAACAATTCCTATGAGCAGTGGCTGGCCGAAGGCGAGAAGACCGCGCCGCAGCGCGCCAACGATCTTGCCCGCCGCTGGCTGGAGAGCTACGAGGCGCCGCATCTCGACCCGAGCATCGACGAAGCCCTGAAGGACTTCATCGCCAGGAAGAAGGGGTCGATGCCCGACGCCTTCACCTGAAAGGAGCCCGAGTCAGGCGGGGCTAAAGTCGCCAACATCATCCACAAGGAAGTCTGGCGGAGCGCCTTCTCCGATCCGGACAAGAAGGGATGACTTCGTGCGCGGCATGATCGAAGGGATCACGGCCGCGCTTGACGCCAACGGCCTCGTCCTGCGTGGCGGCTTTGCTTTTTCCGATAGCGATGCCCCTCATGGCGCTTCGGGTGCACCGGCAAGGTCCATTCTGCTGGTGGGGCAGGCGGGTGCCGCACCCTGGCGGCATTTCCTGCGCTGGCGAGAGCAACAACCCCAGGCAATCGCCAATCCGCTCGACGCATGGTCACGCGAAATAATCGGCGCGATCGCGGAAAAATTTGGCGCCCGCGCCGTTTCGCCCTCGGACAAGCCCTATCTGCCGTTCCAGCAATGGGCGATGCGTGCGGAGGGGCTAAAACCGTCGCCGCTCGGTATTCTCATGAATCCGCAATACGGGCTCTGGCATGCCTATCGCGGCGCGTTGCTGTTCGAAGACGAGATCGCGCTTCCGGAGCGGGCTGATGCAGTCCACCTTTGCGACAGCTGTATCGAGAAACCTTGCCTGAAATCCTGTCCGGTCGATGCCTATTCCAGGGAAGGCTTCGCCTACCAGGCCTGCCTGGCGCATGTGCGTGGCGGGAATGGCGAACCGTGCCGGAGCGGCGGCTGCCTCGACCGCAATGCCTGTCCCTATGGCACCGCCTATCGTTATCCGCCGGAAGTTCAGGCCTTCCATATGGCGAGCTTCGCACGGGCCGGGAGCTGATCGTCGCCATTGCGTGGCGCTTGGACTTGCTGATGTGAACCTTGACGGCAGGCAAAAGCAAGCCTATTCATCAAGTCATCTGATGACTTGATGAATAGGCCGATGCAACCTGCCATCCGAACGAATCTTACCGACAGCGCAACCGGGAGTCTGCGCGCCGAAATCGTCGGCGGCCGCTGGGGCGTGGGCGAGCGCATTCCCAATGAGGCGGCTCTCAGCGACCTTCTCTCGGTTAGCCGCGGCACGGTGCGCGAGGCGGTGAGGGTGCTGGTCTCGCAAGGATTGCTGGATACGCGCCAGGGCTCTGGCACCTATGTGCGTTCGACCGTCGATTCATCGGCCGCGCTCGACCGCGTCAAGCGAACCGGCTTGCGCGACCAATGGGAGGCGCGGGCGGCGCTGGACCTGGAGGCCGCGCGGCTTGCCGCCTTGCGCCGCACACCCGCCGATCTCGTCCGGATGCGCCTGCTGCTTGCCGAGCGCGGCTCCGCCGCCAATGGCGGGAGCGACGCCTTCATCCGGCGCGATCTCGCCTTCCACAAGTCGGTCGTCGCGGCGTCCGGCAACAAGGCGATGATGGAGCTCTACGACTTCTTCACCGCGGCCATCACCGAAACCATCCACGCCACCATCGACGGCGAACTGCCCGAGCCGGACCAGCAGGCGCACGCGGCGATCGTCGACGCCATAGCCGCGGGTGACCCCGACCGTGCGGTTTCCGCCGTCCGTGCTTTCATGGCGCCGGTGCTTGTCCAACTTGAAAGACTGCTTTCCCAATGAACCAGACGTTTCGTCAGCCCGCTCCGACGGTGCAATCCAAGGCCGTCGAGGGGCTGGATCTCATCGATGCCGAAGCCGATAGCTTGCCGAAGCCGCAGCCACCCGAACTGCGCAGCCGTGCCGCGCGCATCGTGCTTGGCGCAAGCCTTGTGCTGATCGCCTTCAACCTGCGGCCGCTATTTTCCAGCCTGTCGGTGCTGCTGCCCGAGGTGATGCAGGCGACCGGTCTTTCGACGACCGGCGCCAGCCTGCTGACCACGCTGCCGGTCTTGTGCCTCGGTCTGTTCGCCCCCTTTGCTCCCAGGCTTGCCCAGCGCTACGGGGCTGAACGCACCTTGCTTGGCGCGCTTGCGCTGCTGGCGCTGGGAACCGGGCTGCGCTGGTTCGGCTCGGTGCCGCTGCTGTTTGTCGCCACCTTCCTTGCCGGCGGCGCCATCGCCATCGGCAACGTGCTTTTGCCGGGGCTGGTCAAGCGCGATTTTGCCGGCAGTGCCGCCCTCATGACCGGGCTCTACACGATGGCCCTGTGCGCCGGTTCAGCCGCTGCCGCCGGCCTCACCCTGCCGATCGAGCATTTTGTCACGGGCTCATGGTCGGGCGCGCTCGCCGCATGGGCCGTGCCGACATTGGTCGTGCTGCTGATCTGGATCCCGCAGGCTCTGGGCAGCCGGCGACAGGTCAGCCATCGCGGCTTTCGCGTCGTCGGCCTGTGGCGCGATCGCCTGGCCTGGCAGGTGACACTGTTCATGGGACTGCAGTCGGCGCTTGCCTATTGCATCTTCGGATGGCTGGCGCCGATCCTGCGCGAGCGCGGCTTCGACGCGGCCACCGCCGGCGCCATCGCTTCGGTGTCTGTCATGGCGCAGGTCATCACCTGCCTTGCCGTGCCTTCCATCGCGGTACGGCTCAAGGACCAGCGCGGCATCAACGTGGTGCTTGTTGGCATAGCGGTGGTCGCGCTGCTCGGCATTCTCTTTGCGCCGACTTCGACCGTGCTTTTCTGGGCAATCCTGCAAGGCATCGGGCAAGGTGGCCTGATCGCTGCCGCCATGACCCTAATCGTTCTGCGTTCGCCGGATTCGCATGTCGCCGCGCATCTTTCGGGCATGGCGCAAGGCGTGGGCTATGTGCTTGCGGCAACGGGACCGCTGTTGGTCGGCCTGATCCGCGGCTGGACCGGCAGTTTCTCGGAATCCGCCTTCCTGTTCGTCGCGCTTGGACTGGGTGCCGCCATCATGGGGTTCGGCGCCGGACGTGCGCTGCATGTCGGCGCCACGACCATGCGCATCGAGGGGGAAGGCTGATACAAGCCTTCCTCGACGCGGCCTAAGGAACCCGCCAACGCGTCACGCGATCCTGCACGAAATGTTGACCAAGGGGCTCAGGGAACGCCTTGCCGTGGCGGTTTGCGCGGATATGTATCGCTGATCTGATCAACGGAGCAGGCAATGACGAAGCAGGACCTTCAGATCAAGACCCGTGACGGTGTGGCGAAGGCGGGCCTGTTCCGCTCGGCCGGGAACTCTCCAGCCAGGGCCGGCGTCATTGTCTACCAGGATGCGTTCGGTCCACGACCGGCGCTTGACGGCATGGCCGAGCGACTGGCGGGTGAGGGCTATGCGGTGCTGGTGCCCGATCTCTTCCACCGCAACGCGCCTTACGGGCCGTTCGATGCCAAGACAGCCTTCGTCGAGGAAAGGACCAAGGCGGCGCTGATGGCGCTGGTCACCGGCACGACACAGGAGATGACGATCAGCGACAGCGCGGCCTTTCTCGATGCGCTCGCCGGCGAAGGCGTCACCGGGCCTATCGGCACGGTCGGCTATTGCATGGGTGGTGCGCGGGCGCTGAACGCTGCCGCGTCCTATCCAGAAAAGATCAAGGCCGCCGCCAGTTTCCATGGCGGCAATCTCGCCAGCGACGCCGCCGACAGCCCGCACCGCAAGGCCGCGTCGATCAAGGCACGCGTCTATGTCGGCATGGCCGGCGTCGACAGGAGTTTCCCGCCGGAACAGTCGACCCGGCTGGAGGAGGCACTGCGGAACGCGGAGGTCGACCACACGATCGAGAACTATGTCGGCATGGCGCATGGCTGGTGCGTGCCGGATCACGGCGTCTACAACGAAGCCGGCGCCGAGCGGCACTGGCAAAGGCTGATTACGCTGTTTGCCGAAACACTGATCTGAGCCGTCGGGCGGATCGCCTAAACCAGGCCGATCGCATGAAGTCCGATGAAAATAGCCACGCCTGCGCCGATCAAAAGCAGCGGATTGACCTTGGTCAGGAGAAGCG
Organism: Mesorhizobium sp. 113-3-9; assembly: GCF_016756515.1. Classification (NCBI taxonomy): domain Bacteria; kingdom Pseudomonadati; phylum Pseudomonadota; class Alphaproteobacteria; order Hyphomicrobiales; family Phyllobacteriaceae; genus Mesorhizobium; species Mesorhizobium sp. 113-3-9. Next base: position 3,999,680 of record NZ_AP023246.1, read on the forward strand.
CGGCGGTTGATGCCAATGCGATGGCGCGGGCGACCCAGCCGCCATCTATCGCCTGCAGCAACACGTAGGTCGCCGCGAGGATCATTCCGGCGGCGACTGGCCGGAGCCCTGTCTCCAGCGCTCGCTTCCAGCGCGCGCCGCCGTTGCGGGACCACAGATGAGCGACCGCATAGATCAGAAAGGTGGTTGGGCCGAAAATTGCCAGCGTTGAAACGACGGCGCCCCAAAAACCCGCGACTTGCCAGCCGATCAGCGTAACCAGCAGCGATCCCGGCCCCGGGGCCATGCGCGAGATGGCGAAGGCGTCGACGAATTGTGCCTGGCTCAGCCACTGATGGACGTCGACGACCTGACGGTTGATATCGGCGATGGCGCTCTGCCCGCCGCCGATGGTGACGAGGGAGAGCGGAGCAAAGACTGCCAGCAAGCTCAGCAACAACGATGTCTGTGGGGTCTCGCTCATCAACCTGCCCTGGCATAGGTGTAGGCGACGCTCACTGTCCCAGCCGCGAGAACGACCCAGAAAAGCGGCCAGTGCAGAAGTGCGACGGCAATGAATGTGCCGGCCATGATCGTCATGGGAACAACGTTTCGAGGCACCGCTCGCGCGGCCGTGATGCCCATCGAGAGCGACAGGCCGACGGCCGCTGCCGCGGCTCCGGTTAGCGCAACATGTGTCAGCGCATAGCGCGACAGTGAAGAGAATACCGTTCCCAGCAGGACTATGACGATCGCGGGCGGGACGATAATGCCGACAAAGCCAATAACGGCACCACGCCAGCCAAGCAGCCTGTAGCCGATCCAGACAGCCATGTTCTTGACGTTCACACCCGGGAGCGCCTGGGAAATCGACAGGCCGTTGAGAAATTCCTCCTGTGTCATCCACTTGCGGCTCTGAACAAATTCCCGCAGCAGCCAGCCGCTCAATCCACCGCCGAAACTGGTCAAGGCGATGCGTGTGAAAATCCAGAACAGCTGCGAGCAGCTGGGGGTGGACGGTGTTTCCGGTTCGGACATGTTCGACGTTCTGACCGTGGCCATCTACTTGCTGGACAAAAGAACCAGAGACCCGAGTCCATATGGAATTGCCAGCACCATGCTTGATGCCAGCGGGTCACTCTTTCTTGCGCCGGATGTGAAGCCGTCCCGGCGGGTGATTGAGCGCTAAAGCGCTGGGCGGAAAAAAATCTTTGCATCACCCCAAGGATCAGCCATTAGCCTTCGTCCAACAGGCAAATGATGGCGATGATGCTGGATGAGAGCGAAGCCTCCGACGCCGAACTGATCGGGCGGGCGAAGGGCGGAGACAGGGGGGCCTTCGGCAAATTGCTGGAGCGCCACTACGACTTCGTCTATCGCGCCGCCTATCGCTGGTGCGGCAAGAAGGCGGATGCCGAAGACATCGCCCAGGAAGTCTGCGTCCGGCTCGGCAAGGCTATCCGCGACTATCGCGGTGGCGGCGCCTTCACGACATGGCTCTACACCATGACGATGAACGCGGCGCGCGACATGATGCGCAAGACCGCCCGCGAGACGGTCAAGACCGAGGCTTATGGCGTCCATGCGCTGATTTCGGGCGAGGCCCCGGCCGAGAGCGAGGATCCGGCCGAGGCGCTGTGGGCAGCGGTGCGGCAGCTTCCGGACAAGCAGCGGGATGCGGTGCTGCTTGTCTATGGCGAGGGCCTGAGCCACGCGGCCGCCGCCGAGGCGATGGCGATCTCGGAGACGACGGTTTCCTGGCACATCCATGAAGCGAAGAAACGGCTGAAGACGCTGATGCGCTCGGCCGGGGAAGTGTGACCATGGTCGACGACAACGAACTCAAGAGACTGCGCGATATCGCAGCACCGGCGCCGGGCGAGAGCGCGAAGGCGCGCGCCTTCGAGGCCGCCATGCGCGCCTATGATCAGGAAAATATTTCTGCCGTCACCCAAGGATCGGTCGGCGGTCTTCGTCTCACAGAGCGAGCACAGAAGCTCTGGAGCGAGATCATGCAAAAGAAACTCATCGCCACGCCGGCCCTTGCCGGGCTCGTCGCCCTGCCGATCGCCGGATACGCCACTTTCCACCTGCTGAGGGAACAGCCGCCTAAATTCGGCGGCGACGAAAAGATCACCGAGACGCTGGCTAACAAGCCGGCGACCGTGAAGCCGATCGCGGCAGAGCCGAAGCAGGCTCCGGCCGAACTGGCGAAGGACAAGAAGGCCGATGCCGATGTGGAAAGCCGCGACGCTGCCGATGCGCTTGTCGCGCCGACCGCTCCGCCGAAGCCCGAATCCGCCCTGGCCGGTGGCTCAGCTCAGCAGACTGCCGCGGAGCGCGGGGTGGTGGCCGAGCCGGCACCGCCGGTGCCGACGGGTGAGTTCGCATTGAACGGAACTGTAAGCGCGCCCAGCACATCGCGGGTCGCCCGCATGCCCGCGGCCGAGTCCAAGCTGATGGCGCCGCAGCCGGCCATGGCGCCAGCCGATCAGATCGCGCCGCAGGAGGAGAACCGCAATCGCGTCCAGGATTTCAAGACCAATCCGGTGCATGCCGCACTGGAAGACCCGGTCTCGACCTTCTCGATCGATGTCGACACCGCTTCCTATTCCTTCGTGCGCCGTTCGCTGAAGGAAGGCTCCGTGCCGCAGGCCGACACGGTGCGTGTCGAGGAGATGATCAACTACTTCCCCTATGACTGGAAGGGGCCGGACTCGGCGTCGACGCCGTTCAACTCGACCGTCAGCGTCATGCCGACGCCGTGGAACGGGCACACCAAGCTGATGCATGTCGCCATCAAGGGCTTCGACATCAAGCCGACCGAGCAGCCGAAGGCCAATCTGGTGTTCCTGATCGATGTGTCGGGTTCGATGGACGAACCCGACAAGCTGCCGCTGCTCAAGTCGGCATTCCGGCTGCTGGTCAGCAAGCTGAAGGCCGACGACATGATCTCCATCGTCACCTATGCCGGCGAGGCCGGCACCGTGCTGATGCCGACCAAGGCTGCCGAGAAGGACAAGATCCTCAATGCCATCGATAATCTGCAGCCGGGTGGCTCGACCGCCGGCGAGGCCGGCATCAAGGAGGCCTACAAGCTTGCCCAGCAATCCTTCGTCAAGGACGGCGTCAACCGGGTGATGCTGGCCACCGATGGCGACTTCAATGTCGGCCAGAGCGACGATGATGATCTCAAGCGCCTGATCGAGCAGGAGCGCAAGAGCGGTGTCTTCCTGTCGGTGTTCGGCTTTGGCCACGACAATCTGAACGACCAGATGATGCAGACCATCGCCCAGAATGGTAATGGCACCGCCGCCTATATCGATACCCTGGCCGAGGCGGAAAAGGTGCTGGTCGAGGATGCCTCCTCGACGCTTTTCCCCATCGCCAAGGACGTGAAGATCCAGGTCGAGTTCAACCCGAACAAGGTCTCCGAATACCGCCTGATCGGCTATGAGACCCGGGCGCTGAACCGCGAGGATTTCAACAACGACCGCGTCGATGCCGGCGATATCGGCTCGGGCCATTCGGTCACCGCGATCTACGAGATCACGCCGAAGGGCAGCGGCGGCGAGCAGATCGACCCGCTGCGCTATGGCCAGGCCACGGTCAACAATGGCGGTGTCGCCAACGCGGATGAATATGCCTTCGTCAAGATCCGCTACAAGCTGCCCAACGAGGACGTCTCGAAGCTGATCACCACGCCGGTGACGTCGGCCAACGAGCTGGCGTCCTTCGACCAGGCCAGCACCGACCAGCGTTTCTCCGTCGCGGTCGCGGCTTTTGGCCAGAAGCTGCGCGACGAGGATGCGACCGCGAAGTTCGGTTACGACAAGATCATGGAGATCGCCACCGCCGCTCGAGGAGCCGACCCGTTTGGGTACAGGTCCGAGTTCCTCTCGCTTGTGCGCCTTGCCTCGGCGCTGGGCGGCAACCGGTAGTGGTGATACGGCCGGTTTCTTTCAGATGGGGTCGTTCTGATACGGGAAACCGGCCTACGGGCGGGTGAGGCAGGCCGGCGAGGGGTCATTCCCTTGCCGGCCTTTTTTTGTTGCGCTGCTGTCTTTCGCCACCCATGCTCGCAAGATGAAAGGCGAAGCCATGAAGAAACGCATTGTCCTTGTGCGGCACAGCGACGAGCCCGCAGACGACCGTGTGTTCGCCTATCTCCAACGGAACGGCTACGAGCCTGTGTTGCGTCGAGCCTATGCAGGAGAGACGTTGGATGCCGATGATGGTGTCGCAGGCGGCGTCATCTACGGCGGCATGTACAATGTCTATGATACATCACTGCATCCGTTCTTGCTGGATGAATACCGATTTATCGACTTCTGCATGAATGCCGGCATCCCGTTGCTCGGTATTTGCCAGGGCGCCCAGCAAATTGCCTGGCTTCACGGCGCTCATGTCGGTCCGCCGGCGAGCGGTGTGCATGAGTTTGGCTATTATCCCCTATATCCGACCGAGGGAGCGGAAGATTTCCTTTCCTCGCCGATCCATGTGACGCAGTCACACTGGCATGGCTTCGAACTGCCGGAAGGCGCCCAGCACCTTGCCTCGAGCGCCCTGTTTCCCAATCAGGCTTTTCGCATCGGCGACAAGGTCTACGGCCTGCAGTTCCATGCGGAAGTAACGCCAACAGGCTTTCAGCGTGTGCAGAACCGCCCGACAGCGAATTATGACAAGCCGGGCGCACAGACGCGCGAGGAGCAGGATCGCCTCATGCTTCTGCACGATGCGGCGCAAGCCGCCTGGTTCAATGGGTTCCTGCGGAAGCTTTTTCCGCCGTTGATTTAGCTGGCCCGACGACAGCGACATTGCAGGTTTGTGGCGATCTGCGGGGATCGTTAAATTGCGCGGCATTTCCAGTACCGGATCGCAACTCCCTCTTGTTACACCGCACAGGTCTACAGGCTTGAGGGAGCCGGAATTGCAGATCAGGACTATCGCCAACTCGCCGCCGCCGGTGCGAGACGCTTCGCCGGTTTCATCAGCCCCGTCAGCCGAAACCAGACGCATCAGCGACGATGTCGCGCAGGCGCGTGACACCGCAATGTCGGCGCTGACCAACGACCGCTTCCGCTTGATGCTGGAACAGATCACCGACCCGGGTTCATCCGGTGCTCTGATGACGATGCGCGGCGACAACGTGGTCGATTTCAAGTCGGCGCAGTCAAGCTACGCCGACAATAGCGATTAACCCAAAGATATTGCTTCAGGCCCGGCTGCGGCGGCGCTCGCGGCGTGCTTCGCTGGTCTCGGCGGTGTTTTCCGTCGCTACCTTGTTGCGCATCGGACCGATGCGCTCGACGATCGTTTCGACCGTCGGGCGGCTGGCTTTGGTATGGGCGTCGAGCGCCTTGCGCATGGCGGCAAGGTGCTGGAACGAGGTGCCGCAGCAGCCGCCGACGATTTTCGCGCCGGCATCGACAGCGAGACGGACATAGTCAGCCATCAATTCAGGCGTGCCGGAATAATGGATCTCGGTGCCGCGGAATTCGGGAATGCCGCAGTTGCCCTTGACGATCACCGTCGCCTGCGGCTTCGCCTCGGTCATGTCGAGCAGCGAGGCCAGGATATCGGAGGCACCGACACCGCAATTGGCGCCAACGCCGAGCGGGGCCTGCGACAGCCCGTCGGCCACGCCATGGATGTCTTTCGGCAACAGGCCCATCATGGTGCGGCCGGCTGTGTCGAAGGAGCCGGTATAGGTGTAGGGCAGGCCGACGCGGATGGCGGCTTGCGCCGCGGCGCGGATTTCGTCGGGCGCCGACATGGTCTCGATCCAGGCCACTTCGGCGCCGCCTTCCTTGAGACCTTCGATCTGCTCGGCAAAGGCGTCGACCGCCTCGTCATAGGTCATGGCGCCGAGCGGCACCAGCAATTCACCGGTCGGGCCGACGGAGCCGGCAACGATCACCTTGCGGCCGGCCTTGTCGGCAACGGCCCGCGCAATCTCGGCGGCGCGCTTGTTCAGCGCATGCACGCGGTCCTGCGCATGGTGGAGCTTCAACCGATGGCGGGTGCCGCCGAAGGAGTTGGTCAGGATGATGTCGGCGCCGGCATCGACGAAATTCTGGTGCAGGCTGGTGATGGTGTCGGGCGCGGTCTCGTTGAGCAGTTCCGGCGCCTCGCCGGCCTCCAGACCCATGGCGAACAAATTGGTGCCCGTGGCGCCATCGGCCAGCAGCACGCCCTTTTCAGCCAGCAGGGCATCGATCGGATTGGTCGTCGTCATCGGATTGGCTTTCATATTTCGAATTCGAATAAGGATATAAAGAAGTCTTTATGTCTAGTCAATGATTTTGCAGGCGACGGGCTGCTCGATTACCGCGATGGCCGTCGATCAGGCAGAGCCTGATGGGAACGTCATTCCGGCCAGATTGCGCGCGAAGGCGGCGGCCTCGTGCGGGTTGACGTCGGCGGCCCGGATCAGGTTGTCGAAGTGCTGGGTCAGTGCCTGAACCGGCTGGGTGGCGTTCAGCACGACATACATGTCACCGACATAGATGGCGGCGCGATAGGGCCCGAAGATGGTGAGCGGGATCGAATAGCGCATGCGGCCGTCATAGAGGAACAGCCGGAAGGTCGGGTAGAGATCGTCAAGCAGCGTCGCCATATGGGCGAGCTGCTGCTGGCGATCGGCCTCCGGAAAACGGTCCCAGACGCCGAGGCCGCGGGCAAAAATCTCCAGCGTGTGGCGCGGCATGCAGACTTCCATGTCGGTTTCCGGGCGCCGGTTGTATTCGATGCGGTATTGAGTCTCGCTGGCCTGCGCCAGGCGGCTCCTGTTGGTGATGTTGGCCTCATAGTCAACCAGCGCGCGGGTCCGCAGCAGATCGGGGATGCCGGCCGGCACGTAGCGGATCTTGGTGCCCGCGGCCTCGGCGAACCATTTGGCGAGCAGCGTGCGGTCGAAACCGTCGGGCGCTTCCTCGATCTCCAGGCTTTCACGGATTTCGCCGGTGACGCCTTCGTCCTGACTGAGGCCGAGCAGCCAGTCGAGCGATACCTTGAATTCAGCGGCGATGTTGAGCAGCGTTTCGGCCCTCGGCAGGCGCGTCGAAGCGCCCGACATCAGCTGCGACAGTGCCGACCGGTCGATGCCGACCGCTGAAGCGAAGGCAGACTGGTTGAGATCCGATCGTGTCACGAGCAGCCTCAGACGCTCCCGGAAGATTGCTGACAGGTCGCGTTTGTCCATCGTCCGGTTCTCCGAATCTTGAGGAAAAATTTGCGCCGAAGCGGCCCGGGGTCCGTCTCAGGCGTAAATGAATCCCTAAGGTTGTTTACAATGTGTAACATGTGCGGTCAAAAATGCGCAATCGCAACATTTTGTATACTTTGTCGCGTTGAGTGGAATCGTTTCTCCTGACACTATGCTGTCAGGAGCCATTGGGGGTTCCGGCGACTGAGGGGCAGTGGTCGATAGCATGACAGGCAAGAGCATCAAGCGACGCAACGCACCGGCCATCGAGTGGCCAACCACGGTTCTCGCTTTCTTCTGTTACGGAACGTGGCTTGCCATCGGTTTCCTGCTCTGGCCTTCCTACCCCATCTTGGCGCTCTTTCTCCTCGGCTTTGTCCTGGCACTGCAGTCGTCGATCATGCACGAAGTGCTGCATGGCCATCCGACGCGCAACGCGTTGATCAACGAAGCCTTCGTCTTCCTGCCGATCGGTCTTGTCTGGCCGTTCCGGCGCTTCAAGACGCTGCACTTGCGCCACCATGCCGACGAGCGGCTGACCGATCCACTGGACGATCCGGAAAGCTACTATCAGGCGCTGTGGCAGCACGACGAATTGCCGCCGACGATGAAATTCCTGCTCAAGGTCAACAACACCATGGCCGGACGGTTCTTCCTCGGCCCCTGGCTGTCCTGCATCGGCTTCTTCATCGACGACGCCAAACAGATCATGGCCGGCGACAAGGCGATCCGCAAAGCATGGCTGTTGCATGCGATTGGCCTCGCCATCGTGGCGCCTATCGTGCAGTTCGGCTTCGACATTCCGCTTTGGCTCTACATTCTGGCACCGGTCTGGCTCGGTCAGTCGCTGATCGCGATCCGCACCTTTGCCGAGCATCAATGGTCCGAGCATCCGGAGGGCCGCACGGTGATCATCGAGCGCTCGCCGCTGTCGTTCCTGTTCCTGAACAACAATCTGCACTTCGTCCACCACAAGACCCCGACAGTCGCCTGGTACAAGCTGCCCAAGCTGTTTCGCGAGCGCCGCGACGAGTGGCTGCGGATGAACAATGGCTATGCCTATCCGAACTATTTCGCGCTGATCAAAGCCTATGCCTTCAAGGCAAAGGAGCCGATCGTGCACCCGGTGCTGCGTCGTGCGCCTGAGCACGGCCGGGCGTTCAAGCCACGCATCCGGGCCCGCAACATCAATGGGCTCGGCAGCGCGCCGGTGCCCGCCGAGCCGCCAAAGGAATAGTCCGGGCATCCCGGGATACGTGTCGGCCAATTCTGATTGGACGCCGCGTTTTTGCGATCCTTTCTCCAAACATGATGATTTGATATCGGCATGAGTGAATCGATTGCGGCCCTGCCAATGTATGACTGGCCCGAGGCGCGCGGCGAGGTAGACGCGCAATGGGCGCTGTTGCGGGACGCCTTCCGTCAAAAGGGCATCGATGCGCCGCAAACCATCGTGCGCCGCAATGGCGACCTGCCGCCCGTGCCGGGCGGCATCCGCGATGCCCAGGGAGCCTTGATCGCTCCGGATCCGGTGACATTGCCGCCGGATGAACTCGATTTTCACAAGCTCTGGCTGCACCCGGCGCTGCTGTTCGCGCAGACCTGCTGGGGACCGATGGAACTCGGCCTGTCGAACCATGTGCAGGTGGTTGGCCAGCCAAACTATGACGCTTATGAAGGCGGGCAGGGCGAGCTCTATTCGAGCGCGCTGGTGATGCGGACCGGCGAGGGGCCGGAAGTCCGCTCGCCCGCGGACGGCAAGGCCTCGCTGCCGCTCGACCTGATCCGTGGCAAGCGCTTCACCTTCAACAGCCTCGATTCGATGTCGGGCATTATTGGGCTGACGCGCGACCTGCAGGCGGCCGGCGAAAGCCTCGATATCTTTTCCTCGCGCAGCGAAAGCGGTGGCCATCGCGGCTCGATCGTCACCGTTGCCGAGGGCAAGGCTGACATAGCCGCGATTGACTGCGAGAGCTGGGCGCTGGCGCAACGTTTCGAGCCGGAGGCGCGCAAGGTCGTGATCGTCGGCTGGACGGCACGGCGCAAGGGCCTGCCGTTCATTACCGCCCGGACGACGCCGGAAAAGACAATCAAGGCAATGCGCGAAGCCCTTGCAGGGTTAGCCGAGCAGCCTCGCATCCAACGGGTAGGTTGAAAGCTGCTCGTTGCCGGTCTCGGTGATCAGGATCTGCTCCTCGATCTTGACGCCCTCGCGCCCGCCCAGCCGGCCGATATAGCTTTCCACGCACAACACCATGCCCGGTTCGAGTACGCCGTCGGGCGTGTCCGGCGTCCAGTCGCTGGCATGCGGCAGCGTGGGGTATTCGTCGGCCAGCCCGACGCCGTGGTAGAGGACGCCGTAGCGCGTCGGGAAGCAGTCTCCCGGTGGCACCGCCGAGCGCTCGACAAGATCGCGGAACGAAATGCCGGGCTGCATCAATTGCGTGTTGTGTTCGATCTGGTCGGCGGCGATGCGGAACAGGTCGCGCTGCTCGTTGGTCGGGTTTGCGTCGCCGCAAAGCCAGGTGCGCGACAGGTCGGCGCAGAAGCCGTAGGGGCCGATCAGGTCTGTGTCGAAGGCCACGAGGTCGCCCGCTTCGATCACGCGCGACGAGCATTCCTGGAACCAGGGATTGGTGCGCGGGCCCGACGCCAGCAGACGCGTTTCGATCCATTCGCCGCCGCGCGCAATGTTGCCGCGGTGCAGTTCGGCCCAGAGTTCGTTCTCGGAAATGCCGGGCTTCAATGCCTGTTCCATCTCACCCATTGCCGCCTCGCAGGCGATGATGGCACGGCGCATGGCGAGGATTTCATCAGGCGATTTGATCAGCCTGGCGTTTTCCATCACCGCTTCGCCATTGCCGATGGAGACACCTAGGCGCGCCAACTCCTCGACGCCTTCCGGATTGAGGTGGTCGACCGCGATACGGCTGTTGCCGCCGCCATGTTCCTTCACCAGATCCGCGATGCCGGCGGCCCAGCGGCGGACCTTTTGGTCTGTCAGTTCGCCGCCATAGAGATACATCCACGATACGGCCGGACGCACCTCGTCGACGACGCCGGAATGATCGGACAGATGTTCGCAGGAGAAATAGTCGAACAGCACCACCGGGCCCTCGGTGGCGACGAAACAATGCCGCGTCGGGTTGTGCGCCACCCATAGCTGCATGTTGGTGCTGTCGGTCACATAGCGGATATTGACGGGGTCGTAGAGCAGGGCACCGGCATAGCCGCGCCGCTTCAGCTCGGCGCGGATGCGCTCCAGCCGGTATTTGCGCATCGCCGGAAGATCGGGGGCGGCAATGCCCGCCGCCGCCCATTCCGCTTCAGCCTGCGCGCCATAGCCCAGCACATGCTGGTTGAGCGAAGCCGCCTTCTGGCGGGAGCCTTCGCGCAATTCCTCGATCGAGCCAGGCTCGAACGGCATGATCTTGCGATGGCGGCCGAAGCTGCCCTTTGGCGCCGCGCTGTCCATGGTCGAACCTCAGGTTCGCATCTTCTCGCCGCTCGGATCGAACGGCGCCTCGACATTGATGCGGGCCGGACGCCGATGTCCGAGGATCTCGATCTCGAACAGCCCGGCGCTTTCATCCTCGGCCAGTGCTGCCGGAACGTAACCCTGCGCCATCGACTTCTGGACATAATGGGCATAGCCGCCCGACGTCACCCAGCCGACCACGCGCCAGTCGCCGTCGATGATGCCGCGCACGGCGGACGCGCCCTCGGCGGCCTTGGAGCCACGCACTTCCTTGCCCTTGTCGTCGAATCGCGGCGCGCCATAGCCATGCGGCTTTTCCACCGTGCCAAAATCCTTGCTCACCTTGGCCCAGATCGGTTCGTCTCCCATGACGTCGGCATCTGCAGCGTCGACGATGAAGGAGACACGGCGCAGTTTTGGTCCTTCCGCCTGTTCCTTGGCGGCGGCTTCGCGGCCGATGAAATCGTTCTTCTCGAGCTTGATGAAGCGGTCCATCGAACCTTCAAACGGGCCGTAGATCGGCCGCAACTCGCGGAACCAGGTCGGGAAGTTCTTTTCCAGGCGCATCGACAGCAGCGCGCGCATGCCGAAATCGACCAGGCCGAATTCTTCACCGGCATCCTTGATCGCCTTGTAGACCAGGCGCTGATAGGCCGGCGCCATCCAGATTTCGTAGCCGAGATCGCCGGTGTAGGTGATGCGGTTGACTAGGCAGGGCGCGCCGCCGACCGCCATCTCGCGGAAATCCATGAAGCGGAAGGCTTTGGTCGAGATGTCGACGTCGACCAGCTTCTGCAAGAGGTCACGTGACTTCGGCCCAGCAATCGAGAGGCCGACCAGCGTCTGGTCGAAGCGATGGATGCGCACCGAACCATCCTTCGGCAGGTGTTTTTCGAACCAGCGCATGTGGTATTTCTGCGCGGCCGACGAGCCCCAGATCATGAAGCGGTCTTCGCCGGCTTTAGCGATGGTGAAGTCGCCGATCAGCTTGCCGAATTCGTTGATCATCGGGGTGAGCACGATGCGGCCGGTCTTCGGCATGCGGTTGGTCATCAGCCGGTTGAGGAACTCTTCCGCGCCCGGTCCCGACACCTCGTATTTGGCGAAATTGGCGATCTCGGTCACGCCGACGCGTTCGCGCGTGGCGCGCACTTCCTCGCCGATCGGGCCGAAATCGTTGGAGCGGTGGAAGGAGACGATGTCCTTCGGCTCCTTGCCCTTCGGCGCGAACCACAGCGGGGTCTCCAGGCCCCAGCTATCGCCCATGACGGCGTTGTTGGCGAGCATTGTGTCGTAGAGCGGTGTCGTCTGCGCCGGACGCGCTGCCGGCAGCTCTTCATTGGGGAAGCGGATGGAGAAACGGCGCGAATAGTTTTCGCGCACCTTGGCGTTGGTGTAGCGCAGGCCGGCCCATTCGCCGAAGCGGGCGACATCCATGCCCCAGACGTCGAAGCCGGGATCGCCATGCACCATCCAGTTGGACAGAGCGAGGCCGACGCCGCCGCCCTGGCTGAAGCCGGCCATGACGGCGCAGGCACACCAGAAATTGGTCAGGCCCTGCACCGGGCCGACCAGCGGGTTGCCGTCGAGCGCGAAGGTGAAGGGGCCGTTGATGATCTGCTTGATGCCGGCCTTTTCGATGCCGGGGAAATGCTTGAAGCCGATTTCCAGCGACGGCGCGATGCGGTCGAGGTCCGGCGGCAGCAATTCATGGCCGAAATCCCACGGCGTGTTGACCGGCGACCACGGCTTGCAGGCCTTTTCATAGGTGCCGAGCAGGATGCCGTTGCGCTCCTGGCGGGTGTAGATCTCGCCCTTGAAGTCAAGCACGCCGATCATCTCGCGGCCGGTCGACTTGTTGAATTCCTCGACCTCAGGCATCGGCTCGGTGAGGAGGTACATGTGCTCCATCGCCAGAACCGGCAGCTCGACGCCGACCATGCGGCCGATCTCGCGCGCCCACAGGCCGCCGCAGTTGACGACATGCTCGGCATGGACAGTGCCCTGTTCGGTGACGACGTTCCAGGTGCCGTCCGGCTGCTGAGTCAGGTCGACGACGCGGTTGCGCAGCACGATCTCGGCGCCGAGCTTCTTGGCCGCCTTGGAGTAGGCGATCGTCGTGCCCGAAGGATCGAGATGGCCTTCAACCGGATCCCACATGGCGCCGACGAAGTTCGTCTCGTCCATCAGCGGGAACATCGCCTTGGCTTCCGAAGGCGTAATCAGTTCAGTGTCCATGCCGAGATAGCGGCCCTTGGCGTGGGCGAGCCGCAGGAAGTCCATGCGCTCGGGCGTATCGGCCATCATCACGCCGCCGGTCAGGTGCAGCGAGCAGGACTGGCCTGAGATTTCCTCGATCTCCTTGTAGAGCTGCACGGTGTAGGCCTGCAGCTTGGCGACGTTGGGGTCGCCGTTCAGCGTGTGGAAGCCGCCCGCCGCGTGCCAGGAGGAGCCGGAGGTGAGCTCCGAGCGCTCGATCAGCATGATGTCGGTCCACCCGGCCTTGGCCAGGTGATAGAGCACCGAGCAGCCGACGACGCCGCCGCCGATGACAACCGCTTTTACATGGGATTTCATGAAGATAGGTCCGTTTTTGCGTAAATTGAATCAGGGGTTTCGGTCGCTCGCGTGACGACGCACGCCAAGCGCGATCAAAAATCGGTCGGCGCGCCGCCTTCGGCCGTGCGCTTCTGGACGAAGTCGTTGAGTTCCTCGCGGATGGCCGGGTCCATGTAGGGCTCGTCATAGGACGCCAGCCGCTCTTTCCAGACCTTGTTGGCTTTTTCCAGCGCCGTCGGCGAGCCGGCTTCCGCCCAGGTCTCGAAGTTGCGCCAGTCGGAAAGGATCGGCGAGTAGAAGGCGGTCTTGTAGCGGTCCTGCGTGTGCTGGGTGCCGAAGAAATGGCCGCCTGGGCCAACCGACTGGATGGCGTCGAAGCCTAGCGCTTCTTCCGACAAATCGAGCGGGGTCAGGAATTCCGCCACCATTTGCAAGAGGTCGATGTCGAGAATGGTCTTTTCGTAGGAGCAGCGCAGGCCGCCCTCCAGCCAGCCGGCCGCGTGCATCATCAGGTTGCCGCCGCCCTGGATAGCGCCCCACAGCGAGAACACGCTCTCATAGGCCGCCTGCGCGTCGACCGTATTGGCGGCGCAGGTGTTGGAGGTGCGATAGGGAATGTTGTAGCGGCGGGCAAGCTGGCCGCCGACAAGCTGCGCCTTCATGTATTCGGGCGTGCCGAAGGCCGGCGAACCGGACTTCATGTCGACATTGGAGGTGAAGCCGCCATAGCCGACAGGCGCGCCCTTCTTCACCATCTGGGCAAAGGCAATGCCCGACAGTGCCTCGGCATTCTGCTGCACCAGCGCACCGGCGATGGTCACCGGCGCCATCGCGCCCGACAGGGTGAAAGGCGTGACGATGACGACCTGGCCCTTGCTCGACATCTGGATGATGCCTTCCATCATCGGCACGTCGAGCTTGAGCGGCGAATTGGTGTTGATGATGGTGAAGACGGACGGCTCCTCGAGCAGCTGCTCGTGGCTGATGCCGCGCGCGATGCGGGTGATTTCAATGCCGTCGACATTGCGTTCCTTGCCGAGCGAATAGATGTGGAACACCTTGTCGGTCAGCATTGCGAGGTCGCGAACGCATTCGAGGTGGCGGACGGACGGATGGATATCGGTCGGTTCGACGGGATAGCCGCCGGTGCAGTTCAGGATGTTGTGCATCTGCGCAAGGCGCAGGAAATTGCGGTAGTCCGCCTGGTTGCCGGGCCGGCGGCCACGGTCGATGTCGGAGCAATTGGGTGCCGACGCCATCATCGAGATGATGAGATTATTGCCGCCGAAGCGGACATTGTGCGCGGGATTGCGGGCATGGATGGTGAATTCGGACGGACAATGCGAGACGAGTTCGAGGATCATGTCGCTGTCGAAGCGAACGCGTTCCGAGCCTTCGCGCACGTCGGCGCCATGCGCCTTCATGATACGCCGGGCCTCGTCGTGCAGGACGTCGACGCCGATTTCCCTGAGCACGCGCAAGGAGGCGAGGTGGATTGACTCCAGTTCGTCGTCCGAAACCAGCTTCGTGGGCTGCAGCGGGATCTTCAGCTGCCGAAACGGCGGCTGCTCGAACGCGGCCGAGCCTCCGGCTCGCTTTCCGGCGCGGCCGCCACGGCGGGCACGGTCGGGTGCCAGGGCCGGTTCTGCAGGGTTTAGGGCGGCGGTCATGATGGTCCTCGTAGGATGCGAATAGCGGGCGGCATAATGGACCGGCGGCTCGCCGGCCATTGCGGAGGCGGCGACCACTAGGGCGAGGGAAGCGACATGCCGGAACGGCAGTTGTGCGGCTACGACATTCGCCTTGGCCAGACCGGCTCGCCGGGAAATGCCAGCGGGCGGCAGGCGGGACAGAGGCCGACGTGGGGTGCGTTACACTTCCGTCTTTTACTTCTGATATACTTTGGCGCTTAACGTCTTTGGAGGGGGCAGCCATGCCTGACGTCGTCAAAGTGCGTGCCGCGACAAACAACGAAGTCGCGTTCCTTTCCTGGGATATTGATGGGATGATCCCGGGTTGCCTCGGTTTCGAGATCGTGCGCCTCTATCCCGACACCGGCGAAGAGCGCTGCCTGGCGTCCTGGGTGCCGTTCAAGGGGCAGCGCAATCCGAGATGGATTCCGCAGGACACCGGCGTCTGGCCGGTGCAGAAGACATTTTGGCGCGATTTGACCGTACGGCGACGGCGCGACAGCATCGACGTCAGGCCGGATGGCGAGATGATCGCCTACCGGGTGCGTCCCGTTGGCGACATGAAGCCGGGCCTTGATCCGGTGCCGGTGCGCCCTGATCAGGTCGTCGACGGCAAACCCGCCTATACGGGGCCGGCGCGGCCGCTTGGCTATCTCGGCCAGGGCGCCGTCAGCCCGCCGATCTTCCTTGGCCAGATGTTCGGCAAGGCACGCGTTGCCTTCACCAATGGTGTGCTGTCGACGCAATGGATGTCGCACGCGTTGCAGGAGGCGGGAATCAAGGTGGGGCAGCGCGAGAAGATCGCCGCGATCCTTCAGGACCCGACCAGCAAGATACGCGCCTATCTGCATGGCGATGTACCCGATGTGCTGACCAGTCTCCTGAAACGGGCCAGGACCGAGGGCGGCACGGTCAGGCTTGCCCTCTATGAGCTTGGTGATGACGAATTGTGCGACGCTATCATCGCCGCGAAGGATGTCGTCGAGGTCATCCTTTCCAATTCCGGCAAGGGCAAGCTTCCAGACGCGGCCGAAGACGACAAGACCGAGGTTTGGGATGCCGGCAATTTTCGGTACAGGCAGCGCCTGCGCGATGCGGGCGTGGTGGTGACGGATCGCCTGTTCAACAACAACCATATCGGCCACAACAAATTCGCTGTCTACCGTGATGGGCGGGGCAAGCCGCTGGCGGTGATGACCGGCAGCACCAACTGGACCTCGACGGGCATTTGCGGACAGTCCAACAATGCCTTCGTCCGTGACGATCCCGCGATGGCCGAGGTCTTCAACGACTATTGGCAACGCATGAAGGCGGATGTGTTTCCTCCGCCAGCCAGCGAAACCGCTGCCGGGCACGTCGTGCAGATGCAAGGTGTGCCATTCCGCGGGGATAACCATTTGCCCAATCCGCTGAACGGCGCGACCTCGGCGCTGGACGGCATGACCGTCTGGTTCTCCCCGAACGACCCGAAGCGCAGCAAGAAGGATATCTCGGTGCGCCCGGTGGACCTCGAGGATGTCTTCGCACGTATCAAGGCGGCGAAGCGGGCGGTGCTGTTCCTGGTGTTCAATCCTTCGCGGCTTGGCGAAAACTCGATTGTCGACCAAGCCGTCGCGGCCGCGAAGGCAGATCCGAATTTGATCGTGCAGGGCGCGATCAGCGATGAAACCGCCATGCCCAACTATGTCGCTCCGACCAAGGATCCGGTCACCCACAAGTCGAACAAGGACGGCAAGGCGCCCTTCGTCTATCCGGAGAAGGTCTGGGAAGCGCCGAATGTCTCCATCGTGCGGGCGGCGAACCTTACCGGCGCCACCATCGCGCGTGACTTCCAGGCGGAGGTACTGACCGTCGGTCATGCGATCGTGCACGACAAGATCGTCATCATCGATCCGATGGAGGACAACGCCACCGTCATCACCGGCAGCCATAATCTCGGTTACAAGGCGTCCTACGAAAACGACGAGAACCTGGTGATCGTGGAAGGCGACAAAACGTTTGCCGCGGCCTATGCCGTGCACATGCTCGACGTCTTCGACCACTACAAGTTCCGCGCCTGGCGAAGGACGATCGGCAAAGGGCCTTCCTCCGATGACGGGATTTCCATCGACGACAAGTGGCTGAAACCTTACGCCGAAGGCAAGAAAGGCGCGATTGCCCGGTATTTTCCGTAGCGTCGCCAAGTCGCGCCTTTCAACCCGGACCGATCGGTGACCGCCAATCGCTCGGGTTGATTGGCGCAAGCGGATTTCCCCTGCCGGCCCTTTCTTTCCCCTGATCGAACCAGTAGCTAGTGACGCTTGCCGGCCGGGAGGTCAGCCGGCACCTCACATGGAATGACGGAATGGTCGCAACCGGCTCGAGCGAAGGCGAAGCGGGGACGCAGTGGGCGGCGCTTGCCGGCGTGACCGCGGCGCTTGCCATGTTCGGCGCCGCGCAAGGGCTGAGTTCGCCCCTGTTCACGCTCCTGATGCAGAAGCAAGGCATGTCGCCCGGGTTGATCGGCCTGTCGGCGGCAATGATGCCGCTCGGGCTGATCCTGTCGGCGTCGTTCGTGCCGGCGGCGGTACGGCTGGTCGGTGCGCGAAACCTGGCGGTCGGCTGCTCGCTGGTTGGAGCGCTGTGCTTCCTGGGCATCGGCTACCTGCAAAACTGGGTGGCCTGGTACGTCATCCGCTTCATCATCGGCGTCGTCATCAACCCGCTCTATATCCTCGGCGAGGTCTGGGCACTGTCGCTGGCTCCGCCCTCACGGCGCGGTCGTGTGATGGGTGTGTTCAACACGCTGATGGGCGCCGGCTATGCGGCCGGCCCGTTCACCTTGACCCTGGTCGGCACTTCGGGCTGGGGGCCTTTCAGCGTCGGTGTCGGCGGCTTCGTGCTTTGCGCGATCATCCTGCGCCTTGTCTCCTCGAAGCTCACCGGTTTCGAGGATGACGGCCAGCCCGCCGGCAGCTTTATCGGCTTTGCACGGCTGGCGCCGGCGCTGCTGCTGGCCGTGCTGGTCTCGGCCGCCGTCCAGCAAAGCACCTACGCGCTGGTCCCGGTCTTCGGCGCCGGCTATGGCTTGCCGGAAGCCGTGCTCGCCGCGCTGGTGATGGCGCTTTCCCTTGGCAACATCCTGCTGCAGATCCCGCTTGGCCTGCTCGCGGAGCGGTTCGGTGGCCGCGCGATGATCCTGGCTTGCGCGATGGCAACGGCCGCCTGCGCGATTCTGCTGCCGCTGCTGATCCTGACGCCGCTGATATGGGGCGTGCTGCTGGTGATGGGCGCCGTCGGCTACGGCGTCTATACGATGGCATTGGTCGAGCTCGGCAGCCGGTTCAAGGGCTCACTGCTTGTCACCGGCAACGCCGCCTTCGCCTTGCTGTGGGGCGTTGGCGGTATCGTCGGGCCGCCCGGCGCCGGCCTGCTGATGCAGGGCATCGGCCCGCTGGGCCTGCCCGTGGTGATCATCGGCCTCGACGCCTTGCTGGTGATCTTCGCGCTCTATCGCGCATCGGTTCGCCGGAGCGGCCAGGCATGATGGCGGCCGGTCCGGACAACAGCCAGGCCGGGATGCAATGGGCAGCGATCACCGGCGTGATCGCGACCGTGTCGGTGTTCGCGATCGCGCAAGGGCTGTCCTATCCGCTGTTGAGCTTCATCCTGCAGCGCCAGGGCGTCTCGCCGGCAATGATCGGCTTGTCGGCGGCGATGACGCCGATCGGTTTCATCGTCTCGTCGCCGCTCATCCCGGGGCTGGCGCGGCGGTTCGGGGCAGGGCGGACGGCGCTTACCTGTGCGGCGCTTTCGGCTGTCGTGCTGGCGCTGATCGGCTGGACGCAGAATGTCTATCTGTGGTTTCCGCTGCGCTTCCTGATCGGCGCGGTGACCAATCCGCTCTACGTGCTGAGTGAAATCTGGGTGATCGCACTGGCGCCGCCGGCGCGGCGAGGGCGCATCATGGGCGTCTATTCGACGATCATCTCGGCCGGCTTCGCGGCCGGCCCGCTTTGCCTGCTTGCCGTCGGCACCGAAGGCTGGCCCCCCTTCCTCGTCGGTATTTCCGCCTTCGTCCTATGCGGCATCTGCCTGGCTTCGGTGCTGCCGCGCCTGCCCAAGGTTGACGAGGCCGGTCACCAGGTTTCGGTCCTGGGCTTCGTACCGATGGCGTGGCTGCTTTTGTTCGCGGTCATCGTTGCCGCGGGTTTCGAACAGGGGGCGCTCGCCCTGCTGCCGGTCTATGGCACCCATCACGGCATCGCGGAGGTCCGCATGTCGGCGCTGCTGTCGATGATGATTGCCGGCAACATCGCCATGCAGGTGCCGCTCGGCCTGCTGGCGGAGCGGATTTCCGCGCGTCTGGTGCGGCTTGCCTGTGTTTGCTTGACCGTGCTCGGATGCGTGCTGCTGCCTCTTCTCATCGAAACGCCGCTGATCTGGCCGATGATCTTTGTCTGGGGCGCGGTTTCTTACGGCATCTACACGATGTCGATCATTGAGCTTGGCGAGCGCTTCACCGGCTCGACACTGGTTGCCGGCAACGCCGCCTTCTCGCTGATGTGGGGCGTCGGCGGCATCGCCGTGCCGCCGCTGGCGGGAAGCGCGATGGATTTGCTGGGCGCCGGCGGCCTTCCGATCACGCTGGGCCTGATGTGCCTGGTGCTGGCGGTTGCCAGTGTCGCTGGTCGCGGTAAGGCCCGAATCCTTTGTTGAGATGCCGCAGCTATTGAATATCGGACAAGGCATGTCGATGTTGCATGCCGAAGCACTGCCTATCGGAGATTACATGACCAAGCCCATCGCCAAGCCAGAAGCCGCAGATCCCTTCCTCTGGCTGGAAGACAGGACCAGCAAACAGTCGCTGGACTGGGTGCACCGCCAGAACGAGATCACGGTTGGCGAATTGCAGGGCGATCCGTCCTACCAGGCGTCGTTCGAGACGGCGCTCGACCTGATGACGGCCGAGGACAATATCGCGGTCGGCGCGGCAATCGCCGGCCATGTCTATAATTTCTGGCAGGACAAGACCAATGCGCTCGGCCTGTGGCGGCGCACGACGGTCGCTTCCTACAAGACCGAGAAGCCGGTCTGGGAAACAATCATCGACTTCGACCAGCTTGCGGCGAAGGAGGGGATAAAATGGGTGTTCAGCGGCGCCAGCCGGCTCTATCCGGATTTCAGCCGCTGCCTGCTGTCGATGTCGCCCGATGGCGGCGACGCCAGCGAGATGCGCGAGTTCGACATCGAAACCAAGTCGTTTATCGAGGGTGGATTCCGGGCGCCGGCCTCGAAGTCGAGCTTCGGCTGGCTGGACAAGGACACGGTCATTGTCTCGGCGGCCTTCGAGGAGGCCGACAAGACCGAGTCCGGCTACCCGCGCGTGATCAAGCTCTGGAAGCGTGGCACGACGCTGGAGGAGGCGACGCCGATCTTCGAGGCAAAGACCGAGGATCTCGCCGCCGGCGCCGGCGTCGAGTTCGACGGCGACAAGCGTCACGTGTTTCTGGCGCGGGCGATCAATTTCTTCGCGTCGCACAGTTTCCTGCATCTGCCGTCCGGTGAAAACAGGCGCATTCCGCTGCCCGACGACGCCACCGATACATCGCTTTTCAAGGATCAACTGGTGTTCGGCGTGCGCACGCCGTGGACGGCGCCTGACGGCACGGTGTGCCAGCCGGACGGGCTCTATTCGCTCGATTTCGCCCACTGGATCGAAACCGGCGGTTTTGGGGCCATCGAAACCCTGTTGGCGCCGGCGCATCGCGTGTCCATCGCCGGGCTCGCCAGGACCCAGGACCGGCTGTTCATCAGCCTGATGGACAATGTCCGCGGCAAGGTTCTTGTCTGCGAACGCAAGGAGGGCGCCTGGTCCACGAGACCGGTGGCTTTGCCTGAAAACGGCACTGTCGGCATCAGCCATGCCGAGCATTTCGGGTCGAGCGTATCGTTCTCCTTCACGGATTTCCTGACGCCGAGCTCGATCATCTGGTCGGATGACGATGGCGAGACGCTGGCCACGGTGAAGTCGCAGCCGGCGCGGTTCGATGCCGCGCCGCTGATCTCGGAGCAGTTCGAGGCGCGCTCGAAGGACGGCACGATGATCCCGTATTTCGTCGTCAGGCGACGCGACCAGAAGGGTCCGGTGCCGACGCTGCTCTATGGCTATGGCGGCTTCGAAGTGCCGCTCTTGCCCGGCTATGCCGGCGTACGCGGCAGGCTGTGGCTGGAGAAGGGCAACGCCTATGTGCAGGCCTGCATCCGCGGCGGCGGCGAGTTCGGGCCGGCCTGGCATCAGGCGGCGCTGAAAGGCAATCGCCAGAACGGTTTTGACGATTTCGCCGCTGTGGCTGAGGACGTCGTGAAGCGCGGCATCGCGACAGCAAGCTCGCTCGGCATCCAGGGCGGCTCGAATGGCGGTCTACTGACCGGCGTTTCGCTGACGCAGCACCCGGAATTGTTCGGCGCCGCCATCATCGAGGTGCCGCTGCTCGACATGCTGCGTTACACCGAACTGCCGCCCGGCGCCTCATGGATGGCCGAATATGGCGACCCGTCGAAGCCAGAAGACGCCAAGTGGCTGTCTGCCTATTCGCCCTACCAGCACGTCAGGGCCAATCCCGCCTATCCGCCGGTGCTGCTGACGACCTCGACCGCCGATGACCGCGTCCATCCCGGCCATGCGCGCAAGATGGCGGCTCGCCTGCAGGAGGCCGGCCACGCCAGGACGCTTTTTTTCGAGGAAACCGAAGGCGGACATGGCGGGCGTGGCGACCGCCGGCCGCAGGCGGCGCAGACGGCGATGAAGTATGTCTTCCTGCAGCGGGCGCTGACCGCCAAGGCCTAGAATCATTCGTTCATGGCCAAGCAAAGGGTGGTTCACCTCGACCAGCCTTTGCTCTAAGGTGCCGGCATGGCTCTCGTCAGGACCTTGGTTAGCGCATTTGAGGCTCGCGCATCGCGGGTCGCGGTGACACCGTCACCGCGCACGCTGCGCGCCGAGCTTTTGCGGCTGTGCGCCCGCATCGGTTATTCACCGCCCGCAGCCCTCTGATGCATTCGCCCCGGCGCCAGCCGGACTGAATCCAGAGGAAAGATCCAGACATGACCTATCAGAATTATTCGCTGAAGCAGCTTCAGCAGATCGACGCCGCGCATCATCTTCACCCCTTCACCGACCACAAGGAACTGCGCGAAGCCGGTTCGCGCATCATCACCCACGCCAACGGCCCGTTCATCTACGATTCCGAAGGGGCCGAAATCCTCGACGGCATGGCCGGGCTGTGGTGCGTCAACATCGGCTATGGCCGTGACGAACTGGCCGAGGCCGCTTACGCCCAGATGAAGGAACTGCCCTACTACAATTCCTTCTTCAAATGCTCGACGCCGACGCCGGTGCTGTTGTCCAAGAAGCTGGCCGAGATCGCGCCGAAGCACGTCAACCAGGTGTTTTATGGTTCCTCCGGTTCGGAGGCCAACGACACGGCGCTGCGCCTGGTGCGCCACTACTGGGTACTGGAAGGCAAGCCGGAAAAGAACCGCGTCATCTCGCGCAAGATGGCCTATCATGGCTCGACCATCGCCGGCACCTCGCTCGGCGGCATGGATGCCATGCACAAGCAGCTCGGCGGCGCCGTGCCCAACATCGTCCATGTGATGATGCCCTATGCCTATGAACTGGCACTGCCTGGCGAAAGCGACCATGATTTCGGCCTGCGCGCGGCAAAGTCGGTCGAGGACGCCATCCTCGAGGCCGGCGCCGACAAGGTAGCAGCCTTCATCGGCGAGCCGGTGATGGGGGCGGGCGGTGTCAAGATTCCGCCGGCGAGCTACTGGCCGGAAGTGCAGCGCATCTGCCGCAAATATGATGTTCTGCTGATGCTGGACGAGGTCATCACCGGCTATGGCCGCACGGGTGAATGGTTCGCGGCGCAGACGCTTGGCATCGAACCGGACACCATCACCACGGCCAAGGCGCTGACGTCAGGTTACCAGCCGTTGTCGGCCTTGCTGGTCGGCGACCGCATTGCATCGACGCTGGTCGAGAAGGGCGGCGAGTTCAATCACGGCTACACCTATTCCGGTCATCCGGTGGCTTGCGCCGTAGCCTTGAAGAATCTTGAAATCATCGAGCAGGAAGGCCTTGTCGACCGCGTCAGGAACGACACCGGGCCTTATTTCGCCATGGCCCTGCAGGAGCGCATTGCCGGACATGATCTCGTCGGCGAGGTGCGTTCGATCGGCCTGATGGGCGCGATCGAGATCGTCAAGGACAAGGCGACCAAGGAACGGTTCCTGCCGTCGGGAAGTGCCGCGGTGACGGTGCGCGACCATGCGATCGCCAACGGCATGATGCTGCGCGCCACCGGTGACACGATGATCCTGTCGCCGCCGCTGATCTGGACCCGCGACACGATCGACATGGCCTGCGAGCGTATCGGCAAGGCGCTGGATCTGGCTCAGGCAGATCTGCGCAAACGATAAGAGCGAACCTCGACCGGGCGTTTCTTCAAGGGAATGCCCGGTTTCGGGATACCTTCCGATGGTAGGGAACGAATCTCGTCCTTGGCGCGTAGTGTGTGAGGCGGCAGCCGATCGGACCGCGATGAGGGATTTGTTCTCATGAGAAAAACCGGCAAGGGCCGACGCGTGCAAGACGCGGCCAGCATCGGCGCGGATCTGATGCTGGCGCCGCTGGTGGCGATGATGCGGCTGCCCTTGATGGCCAGGGACGCCGGGAGCGGCGAGCCTTGGAGCACGGAGACGGCAAGGGCGGTCAGCGAGAAGACCGTTGCCATGGCCGAAGGCACGCTTGCGGCGCAGATGTCCTTGCTGCAATCGGCTTCGCGGTTCTGGCCGGAGGTTCTTTCCGGCCGCACACCGTCGCTGTTCAACGGCGTCGCCGCTGAACGGTCGGTCAGCGCGGCGCTGAAGCCGGCCAGCCGCACGGTAAAGGCGAATTTTCGCCGCCTTTCGTCGAAAACTTGACCCCGAAGCCACGGATTGTCGCCCGAAGGGGACCGGTTACGGTTTTCGGGATGGTGATGTAGAACCCACTGAGGCAGATTTGCCTGCAGCGCGTTATGCGTGCCGTTATTCCAGAGCCGATCTGGGCCGGCTTGCATCAGGGGGACTTCCATGGCCGGACAGCCGCTTAACCAACCCGCCGAAATCCCGGCCGAACTCGACCGGTGGAATTGGGGCGCCTTCTTCCTCAACTGGATCTGGGGTATCGGCAACAGCACTTTCATCGCGCTGCTGGCGCTGATCCCGGTCGTCAACCTCATCGTGATCATCGTGCTTGGCGCACGCGGCAGCCGCTGGGCGTGGCAGAACCGGGCCTGGCGCGACGCGGAACAGTTTCGCAAAACGCAGCGCAACTGGGCGATCGCCGGCCTTGCCGTCTGGGTGGTCAGTATCGGCGGTTGTGCGACCATGGTCGGCAGCATCCCCTTCATGCTCAAGGGCAATGACGCCTACCACATGACCATGGATGCCATTCGCGCCGACACTCGTGTGAAGGCTGCCATTGGCGACGACGTGACCGACAAGTTCTGGGTCGGCGGCCATCTCAACGTCAACGCGAATGGGACCGGCGACGCGCAGTTCAGTATTCCCGTCCACGGCGCCAAGGGCAAAGGCACCGTGTTTTCCCATCTGGTTCGCAATGCCGGCACTTGGAGCATGCGCCTGCTCGTGGTCAGGGTTGATGGAGTGGATGCGCCGATCGTGCTGACCAACGAAGACCATGTGCCAATCCCGAACGCGGCGATCGGAATATAGACGTCTGCCCGGCTTGAGCGGTGCAGAAATGCAAAAACCGCGCTCCATCGGGAACGCGGCTTTGCCAGATACGCATGGCGCTTCGCTACTCGAACACTTGGCGAAACTTACGGGCTCCGGTACGCGAGACCTGATCCGGAGCGCCGGGCGGATGCGATATGTCCGCCTCACGATCAGTTTTATAGCGACATCGTTACCGCGGAGTTATCGAGAGCTTAAGCAAATCTAAATTTGCGGTTTTTCTGCCGGAGGAATCCGGAAAAGTCCATCAAATCCGTTGCTTACGCTGGGTTACCCCTGAGAAAATTAATTATGCCGGAGAAATCGGCGCCGCCATGGCCCTGGGCGCTGAACAGGGCGTAGAGTTGCGCCGCTTCGGCGCCAAGCGGGGTCACCGCTCCAGCGCCAAGTGCTGCCTCCTGGGACAATTTCAGGTCTTTCAGCATGAGGGCGGCGGCAAAGCCCGGTTTGTAATCCCTGTTGGCGGGTGAGGTGGGCACGGGGCCGGGCACCGGACAATAGGTCGTCAGCGACCAGCATTGGCCTGATGATGTCGAGGCGACGTCGAACAGCGCCTGATGCGACAGGCCGAGTTTTTCAGCCAGCACGAAGGCTTCGGCGACGCCGATCATCGAAATGCCGAGGATCATGTTGTTGCAGATCTTCGCCGCCTGGCCGGCACCGTCGCCGCCGCAATGGACAATACGGCCGGCCATCGGCTTCAGGATCGGCTCGGCGGCGGCGAAGGCATCGTTGGAGCCGCCGGCCATGAATGTCAGCGTGCCGGCCGTGGCACCTCCGGTGCCGCCCGAGACGGGCGCATCGATCGAGAGCAGGCCGTGTTTCGCAGCGAGCGCATGCGCCTTGCGCGCCGATTCGACATCGATGGTCGAGGAATCGATGAACAGCGCGCCCTTTTTTGCCTTGGGCGCGATGTCCTCGTAGACCGAGAGCACGTGCTTGCCGGCGGGCAGCATGGTGATCACAACGTCGGCATCCTTCACCGCCTCCGGCGCGTTGGCCATGACGACGATGCCATGCTCGCGCGCGATCGTCAGATTCTCGGGCATGAGGTCGAAGCCGTGCACTTGATGCCCCGCCTTGACCAGATTCGCGGCCATTGGATTGCCCATGTTACCGAGGCCGATGAAGGCGATCGTCGTCATTGTCTCTCTCCCGGAGTTTGCTGGCTTCAGCGGCCGATCAGCGCCCGCGCGATGATCACGCGCATGATCTCGTTGGTGCCTTCGAGGATCTGGTGAACACGCAGGTCGCGCACCAGCTTCTCGATGCCGTAGTCGTGCAGATAGCCGTAGCCGCCGAGCAGCTGCAGCGCATTGTTGGCGACGTTGAAGCCGGTGTCGGTGACGAAGCGCTTGGCCATGGCGGACCATTTGCCGGCATCGGGCGTCTTGCGGTCGAGCTTGGAGGCGGCGGCATAGAGGAAGATGCGCGACGCCTGCAACTCGGTCTCCATGTCGGCCAGCCTGAATTGCAGGGCCTGGAACTGGTTGATTTTCGAGCCGAAGGCCTTGCGCTCGGCGGTATAGGACAGCGCCTTGTCGAGCGCCGACTGCGCGCCGCCCAGCGAACAGGCGGCGATGTTCAGCCTGCCGCCATCGAGCCCGGCCATGGCGATGCCGAAGCCTGCGCCTTCGCCCGACAACAGGTTCTCCGCCGGCACCTTGCAGTCCTCGAAGATGACCTGGCGGGTCGACTGCATATGCCAGCCCATCTTGTGTTCATTCGCGCCGAAGGAGAGCCCGGGCGCATCTTTCGGTACGATGATCGTGGAAATGCCTTTCGGCCCGTCGGCGCCGGTGCGCACCATCACGGCATAGACATCGCTGTCGCCGGCGCCCGAGATGAACTGCTTAGCGCCGTTGAGGACATAGTCGCCGCCACTCTTGACCGCGCGCGTCTTCAACGCCGCGGCATCCGAGCCGGAGCCCGGCTCGGTCAGGCAGTAGCTCGCCAGCCATTCCATCGAGGTCAGCTTCGGCAGGAAGCGCTGGCGCTGCTCGTCATTACCGAACCGGTCGATCATCCAGGCCACCATGTTGTGGATCGAGATGAAGGACGAAAAGCCTGGGTCGGCATGCGACAGAGCCTCGAAGATCAGCACGGCGTCGAGGCGGCCGAGGGCCGAACCGCCGACATCGTCCCTGACATAGATGCCGCCGAGGCCGAGCGGCCCGGTCTCGCGGATCACGTCGGCGGGGAAGTATTTCCTGCGGTCCCAGTCGAGCGCATTCGGCGCGACGCGATCGGCGGCGAAGGCCTGCGCCATCTCCTGGATGGCACGCTGTTCCTCGTTGAGTTCGAACTGGCTGGTGCTCGCATCGACCGCGGCGTCCATGGCGTGCTCCCTATGTGCTGGCCAGCTAGCCCGCTGGCCTGTCGTTTTTGGCTTTGCGCGCGCACCAATCTAGACCAATGATGCCGCCGCGCAACCCGATCCCCTGCGGAGCGGCTGTGCGCCAATGCATGTCCGGAGCAAGATGTGACGACAAAATTCGATGAGCTGCTGGGACGGTTCCACGCCTATCTCGCTTCCGTGGATGACGCGCTGGTGCGTGACGCCGTCGTGCGCATCGGCTGGGATATGCCGGCGCGCGCGCTGGAGTCGCATGCGCTCGGTTGCCTGCGCCATCTCGACCGCGCGGCTGACCTCGCACCGATGTCTGCGCAACCGCTGGTCCAATTGCTGGCGCAGCGACGCAACGAATTGCATTGGGGGCAGACCTACACCGGGGCCGATTTCGGCAAGACCTTCATCGACAATTATGGCTGGCTGGAATTGTTCGGCACGCGCGGTCATTTCGCCAATGATGAGGTGGCGGCCGGCCTGCTGATCCTTGGACCCGAAATCGTCTACCCAGACCATCATCACGTCGCCGAGGAGATCTATATCCCGCTGACCGGCGGCACGGAATGGCGCATGGGCGAGGGCGGTTTTCGCAAGCGCGAAGCCGGCGAGGTCGTCCATCACGCTTCCAATGTCAACCATGCCATGCGAACCGGCAACGAGCCGCTTCTGGCGCTCTACATCTGGCGCGGCGGACCGCTGGCGCAGAAATCCACGATCACCGGAACCGCGGCGCAGGGCCGAAGCTGATGGCTAAAGCGATCATGCTGCAAGGGACGGGTTCGGATGTCGGCAAGACGGTGCTGGTCGCCGGCCTGTGCCGCGCCGCGAAAAAGCGTGGCCTGAAGGTGCGGCCGTTCAAGCCGCAAAACATGTCGAACAATGCCGCCGTTGCCGATATTCCCGGCGACAACAGCCATGGCGGCGGCGAGATCGGCCGCGCGCAATGGCTGCAGGCAATCGCTTGCGGCGTCGCGCCGTCGGTCCACATGAACCCGGTGCTGCTCAAGCCGCAGACCGATGTCGGCGCGCAGGTCATCGTGCAAGGCAAGGTGTTCGGCGAGGCGCGGGCGCGCGACTACCAGGCGCTGAAGGGCCGGCTGATGGATGCGGTGCTGGACTCCTGGGCCAAGGTTGGCGAGGGCGCTGATCTCATCATCGTCGAGGGAGCCGGCTCGCCGGCCGAGATCAACCTCAGAAGCCGCGACATCGCCAATATGGGCTTTGCCACGCGTGCCGATGTGCCTGTGGTGCTGGTCGGCGATATCGATCGTGGCGGTGTCATCGCCTCGGTCGCCGGCACGCATCTTATCCTGCCGGAAGAGGACCGGCGCATGATCGTCGGCTACCTCATCAACAAGTTCCGTGGCGACGTCTCGCTGTTCGATGACGGCATCAAGGCAATCGACAGTTTCACCGGCTGGCGCTGCTTTGGCGTCGTGCCGTGGCTGAAGGCGGCGGCGCGGCTGCCTTCGGAGGATTCGGTGGTGCTGGAACGGCTGGCGTCCGGCGAGGGGCGTGCGTTGAAAGTGGCGGTGCCGATGCTTGGCCGCATCGCCAATTTCGACGACCTCGATCCGCTCAAGGCCGAACCGCAGGTCGAAGTGGTGTTCGTGCCGCCGGGGAAGCCGTTGCCGGAGGACGCCGGGCTGGTGGTCATTCCCGGCTCCAAGTCGACGATCGGCGATCTCCTGAAGTTTCGCGAGAACGGCTGGGACCGGGATCTTGCCGCGCACCGCAAGCGCGGCGGCCATGTTGTCGGCATTTGCGGCGGCTTCCAGATGCTTGGGCGTATGGTGCGCGATCCCGACGGAATCGAAGGCAGCGTCACCGAGGCCGAGGGGCTTGGCCTGCTCGACATTGAAACGGTGATGGAGCCGGAGAAGACGGTGCGCAATGTCAGCGCCCGCTCGGTCCAGTTCGACCTGCCGCTCGATGGCTACGAAATCCATCTCGGGCGTACCACCGGCCCGGATACGCTGCGGCCGTCGGCTGTCATCAATGGCGTCGACGATGGCGCGATCTCGGCCGATGGCAAGGTGATCGGCACCTATATGCATGGCCTGTTCGGCGCCGACGCCTTTCGCGGGAAATTCCTGGAAAGCCTCGGCATCAGGGGCGGTGGCATCGACTACCGCGCCGAAGTCGAACGGGCGCTGGACGAGGTCGCGGCCGAATTGGAGACCCATCTCGACTGTAACGCGATTTTCGGCCTGGCTCGGTAGGGGTCGGTTGGCGAACCACATGCTTCTGTTGTTGGCGAAGACGCCCTTCGCATCGTCATCCTATGGCGAAGCAAGGAGCGAAGCGACGCGGCGCAGACCATAGGATCCATGCCGGGACATCAAGGTGTTGCAACGGTGCAGAATTCTGCTCCGCTGCGTCCTTCGATAGAGGTCACGGAATGGATCCTCGGGTCTCCGCGACGGAGCTTCGCTCCTGCTTCGCCCGTGGATGACGAAGTTGGTGTGCTTTCGCCAACCTTGAGCGTCCGCGGAGGACTCAGCCCTTCTCCCCCGCCTTCGGCCAGTAAGTGCCGAACGACCAGACGCCGCCTTCCGGATCGCGGCAGATGAATTCGCGGCTGCCATAGTCGCGATCGACCATTTCCTGGATGATCGTTGCGCCGGCCTTCTTCGCCCTCGCATAGGCGGCGTCGGCATCGTCGACGGCGATATAGATCGATTTGCCGCCGCCTGTGCCGGGCTCGCCGACCATCTTGCCATAGTCGTCGTCGCGCGCGCTGCCCAGCATGATCATCGAGGCGCCGAAAACCAGTTCGGCATGGTGCACGACATCGCCTTCGCCGTAGCGGGCACGAACGCTGAAGCCGAAGGCTTCGCAGAGCCAATCGATCATTTTCGCCGCGTTCTTGTAGCGCAGGGCAGGGTACAGGCGCGGGGCTTCGTTGCTGGTGGCCATGTCGATCTCCTTCAGTGGGTTGGTCGATAACCCACTCTGTTCGAAGGCCGTTCCAGCGTCTTGAAGAAATGTTACCTGCCGATAAGCGCCGTCGGCGTCTCGCCGGCGAGCACTCGGAATTCGCGCACCAGATGCGCCTGGTCGGCATAGCCGCAATCGGCGGCAATATCGGCCCAATCGGCCGTCGGCTCCCGCGACAGGCCGAGCGCCCGGTTGAAGCGGACGATGCGCGACAGTGTCTTGGGGCCGATGCCGGTCGCGTCCATGAATTTTTCGGCGAGATGCTTGCGGCTCCAGCCCAGCCTTTCGGCGATCGATGCAATGCGGGTGCGGCCATCTGAGGTGATGATGCGGTCATAGGCCCAGGCTATTTCCAGCGGCGTTTCGACGGCGTTTGCAAGACGGGCGGCGACAAAGGCTTCGGCAAGGTCGAAACGCGCCGTCCAGTCCGACGCGTTGCCCAATTGTTCGCGCAGCGCCATGCCCTCGGCGCCCAGCACGTCGTCGAGGACGACCATGCTGTCGGTCAATTCGCTCATCGGCAGGCGGAAGAAACGGCGTGCGCCAAGCGGCGTGAAGTTGACCTGCACGCAGCAGGCGGCACCGAAGGATTCGATCATCACCGGTCCGGCAAAGAGGCCGGCGGCGAAACTGGCGAAGCGGTCATTGTCGCCGGGCGCCTTGCCGAGGCCGATGGCGAAGGGTTCGGCGAAGCTGATCACCAAAGGCACTGTGAGCGAAGCGTATTCGACATTACGGACATGGCCGGGCGCCGTTTCGCGATAGCCGCAAATGTCTGACACGATGCCATCAAGCACAGGATCGGGAAGGCGCCGGCGCATCTCGAAGCGCCCTATGGAGCGGTCCTGTTCCTTCCGGCGCTGCATCTCCATTGGCATCGGCCATCCTTCTGCTCGGGAAATCTAGCAGACCGAAGGTCAGAATCAAAAGCGCCCGGCTTTTGGCCGGGCGCTCTGCGTCCCCACTTCAAGGGAACTTGTCAGGCGCCGCGCATCAGGCAGCCGGCGGCGAGCACTATGTAGGCAATCAGAACGATCCACACCGATGCGAGCGGGATAAAGGCGAGAACGCCAAGGGCGGCGAGAATGCCGATGATGGCAATGACAAGAGAAATGATGAAAACAATCTGGGTAGGCGCGCTGAGATTCATGTCCGGGCTCCTCCAACATGATTCGAACACCGGCATAGTAACAGGCGCGTGATCACACACCAATCAGGACACGCAGCGGGTTGGCCGGGTCGGCCAGCAGTTTCACCGCCAGCGCCAGGCAGACGATCACCAGCAGCGGCTTGATCAGTCTGGCGCCGATGCGCATGGCGAGGCTCGCACCGACGCGGGCACCGAGGAACTGGGCAACGCCCATCATCAGCCCGATCTTCCAGGAGATGACGCCGACAGCGGCGAAGACGATGAAGCCGCCGATATTGGAAGCGAAGTTGAGCAGCTTGGTATGTGCCGTCGCCTTGAGCACGCCGTAGCCGGCAAGGGCGACGAAGGCCAGCATGTAGAAGGAACCGGCGCCGGGGCCGAACAGGCCGTCATAGAAGCCGATTGCCGGTACCAGGGTCAGTCCGAACAGGAAGGGCGACAGGCGCTCGGCCCGGTCGACATCGTTCATGTTGGGCTTGAGCGCGAAATAGAGTGCGATGGCGATCAGCACCAGCGGCAACAGGGCGCGCAACAGGTCGCCCGGAACGATGGTGGCCAGCAAGGCGCCAACGACACCTCCAGCGGCCGCCAGCAGGGCCGACGGCAATTGTCGGCGCAGGTCGACATGACCCTTGGAGGCATAGTGGATCGTCGCCGATCCGGAGCCGAACATGCCTTGCAGCTTGTTGGTCCCAAGCGCTTCGACCGGCGAGAACCCGGCAAGCAGCAGTGCGGGGATGGTTATCAGTCCGCCGCCACCGGCAATCGAGTCCACAAAGCCCGCCGCAAAGGCGGCCAGGGCGAGCATGGCGACAGTCTGGGTGGTGAGGTCGATCATCTGATATGTGGAGATGTCCGGTAGACTGGAGATAGCGGGGCGTTCGACCACGACAGCCCCGTTTGCGCAAGGCCGATTCCGCGCTAACTCTATTGAAGAGGAATCGGAAAGGGGCCGCCCATGGCATTCGCATTGCTGGACCAGATACGCTCGATCTTCGACGGCGACCCCGGCGTGCGCAAGGTCGCGGACGATCCGGTGCTGTCGGCCGAACTTCTGATGCTTTTCCGCATGATCCTGGCCGACGGGACGGTGAGCGAGAGCGAGATGGTTGCCTTCCGGCGCATCTGCAAGGATGCCTTCGGCATCCAGGAAACCAGCATCGACGCCGTCATCGAATATCTCAACGAGTTCGGCTACGAGACCAACGGCTCGCAGGCGATCGCGCTGTTTCGCGATCTCGACGTCGAACGGCGCAAGCAATTGGCTCGGCACATGGCGGAAATCGCCAAGGCGGATTCGCAGCTGGCCGAGAGCGAGGTGCGCCTCTTGCGCCGCACGCTCGACCTGCTCGACATCAGCCCGGTCGATGTGGTGAAGCCGGAAGAATAGGGGCTGTCATCCCGCTCACCCTTGCTCTTGCATCTTCCGGGCGATCGCTCGGTGCAGGTCTGGCGCGGCGGTGACCAGCGCCCGTGCGGCTTCTGATTGGGGATGGTCCAGCACCTCGTTCGTCTTGCCACGCTCGACGATCCTGCCTTCATGCATCACCAGAACCTCGTCGGTGATGGCGCGGGCGACGGTCAGGTCATGGGTGATGAAGAGGTAGGCGATGCCGAGCTTCTGGTTGAGCTCGGCGAACAGATCGAGGATCTGGGCGCGGATCGAGACGTCGAGCGCCGAGACCGGCTCGTCGGCGACGACCAGCTTGGGGCGGGTGATGATGGCGCGGGCAATCGACAGACGCTGGCGCTGGCCGCCGGAGAACTCGTGCGGGTACTTCTCCATGTCGCGCTGGTCGAGGCCGACCTCGTGCAGCGCATGCGCCACCATCTCGCGGCGCTCGGCGCGCGTTGGTTTTTTCTCCAGCACATGCAAGGGTTCCGAGACCAGTTTTTCGACCTTCTGGCGCGGGTCGAAGGAACCGTAAGGATCCTGGAAGACAACCTGCATGTCACGCCGGGCCGGCTTCAGTTCGGCTTCGCTCTTGCCGGTGATCGCTTCGCCGCGAAACCGGATCATGCCTGAACTCGGCCGGTCCAGCGCCAGGATCATGCGCGCGAGCGTCGACTTGCCACAGCCGGAGCGGCCCACCAACGCCACCGACTGGCCCGGCGTCATCGACAGCGAGACGTCGTCGACGGCGCGGATATCAGGCGCGCGGCGGAACAGCGAGGCGCGGCGACCACGATAGTCACGGGTTACACCTTCGACCTGGAGCAGGGGCTTGCCCTGGCTGGCGTCATGTCGTCTGGCGCGTGCCGGCACATGCATCGAGGCTTGCGCCAGCTGGCGCGTATAGGGGTGAAGTTGTTCGGACAGCGTGCGCGCGGTGTCTCCGGCCTCCATCACCTCGCCGCGGCGCAGGATGGTGATGCGGTCGGCCATCTCGGTCACCACGGCGAGGTCATGCGAGATCAGCAGCAGGCCCATGCGGCTCTCCGCGACGAGGTCACGCAGAAGGTCCAGGATCTGCGCCTGCAGCACGACGTCGAGCGCCGTCGTCGGCTCGTCGGCGATCAGCAGTTTCGGTGTCAAGGCGCAAGCGATGGCGATGACGACGCGCTGGCGCTGGCCGCCCGACAGTTCATGCGGATAGCGCGACATCGGGAATTTTGCCGAGGGCAGGCCGACCCGGTCGAGCATTTTTCGCGCCCGCTCCTCGGCTTGCGCGCGCGTCGCCTTGGTGTGCCAGCGTATGCCCTCGGCTACCTGTTCGCCGATGGTCTTGACCGGGTTCAGCGCCGTCATCGGCTCCTGGAAAACCATGCCGATGTCGTCGCCGCGCAGCGCGCACATCTGGTCCTCGCTTGCCGCCAGGATATCGATGCCGTCGAACGAGACGCGCCCGGTGGCGCGCGCTGCATGGGGAAGAAGCCGCATCATCGTCAGCGCGGTCATCGATTTGCCGGAGCCGGATTCGCCAACCAGCCCCATGACCTCGCCGGGCGCGACGGAAAGCTCCATGTCTTTCAGGATCTGCGTGTCGCCGATGGACAACGACAGGTTCTCGATCTCCAGCAGGCTCATCGCTGCCGCCGCGATTTCGGGTCGAGAATATCGGCGATGCCGTCGCCAAGAAGATTGAGCCCAAGCACGGTGATGACGATCGCCATGCCGGGGAAGATCGCCATCCAGGGGGCCACCACCATGCGGGTCTGGGCGTCGAACAGCATGCGGCCCCAACTCGGCATTGGCGGCTGCGCGCCGAGGCCGAGATAGGAAAGCCCGGCCTCGGCCAGGATACCTAGCGCGAACTGAATGGTGCCCTGGACCAGCAGCAGCGTGGCGATGTTGGGCAGCACATGTTCGACGGTGATCTGCGTGCTGCTCTTGCCCGCTGCGCGCGCGGCAAGAATGAATTCGCGCGGCCAGATCGCCAGCGCGCCGGCTCGGGCGACGCGGGCAAAGACCGGGATGTTGAAGATGCCGATGGCGATGATGGCGTTGACCGCGCCCGGCCCGAAGATGGCGGTGATCATGATGGCCGACAGCAGCGCGGGGAAGGCGAAGACCAGGTCGTTGACGCGCATCAGCGCCTCGTCGACCAAGCCGCCGCGTGCCGCGGCAAAGGCACCGAGCGGCACGCCGATACCCATGCCGATGCCGACCGCGACCAGCGCCACGGCGATGGAATTGCGGGCACCAACCATGATCATCGGCAGGATATCGCGGCCGAAATGGTCGGTGCCGAACCAATGGGCCGGCGAGGGACCTTGCGTCTTGTCCGCTATGACCAGCTTCGTCACATCGTAAGGCGTCCAGACATAAGAGATGACAGCCATCGCCAGGATCAGCAAGGTGATGACGAAGCCGGTGACGAAAGCCGTGTTTCGGAACGCCTTGGCCAGAATGGAGCTGAATGTCTCCTCGGGGATATCGAGGCGCAAGGTCATTGCAGGCCTCTCAGGCGCGGATCGACGACCGCATAGGAAAGGTCGACAACGAGATTGACGGCAATGACCGCAGCGACCAGCAGCATGACGACGCTTTCGACGACGATCAAATCGCGCTGCGTGATCGCCTGGAACACCAGCCGGCCAAGGCCGGGCAAATAGAAGACGTTCTCGATGATGATGGTGCCGGCAAGCAGGAAGGCGAATTGCAAGCCGAGGATGGTCAGCACCGGGATCATGGCGTTTCGCAGCGCATGCCGCCACAGCACGGCGCGATAGGGCAGGCCCTTGGCGCGGGCGGTGCGGATGTAGTCCTCGTTCAGCACCTCGATCAGGGCCGAGCGGGTGACACGCGCCAGGATCGCTGCTTGCGGCAGCGCAAGGGCGACCGCCGGCAGAAGCAGAGATTTCAAGGCTTGCCATGCGCCGGCTCCCCAGCCGGGAAACCCGCCTGCCGGCACCAGCCGCAACCAGACGGCGAAGACATAGATCAGCATCAGCGCGAACCAGAAATTGGGCACGGCGACGCCAAGCTGTGCCGCGCCCATGGAAATCGTGTCACCGGCGCGGCCGCGCCGACTGGCGGAAAACAGGCCGACCGGAATGGCGATGAGGGTGGAGAGTGCGAGCGCGATCAGCGCCAGAGGCAGGGAAACGGCCAGGCGTTCGCGCACGAGGTCGATGACCGGCACCGAATAGGTGTAGGAGCGGCCGAAATCGAGGCTGAGCAGGCCGCCGGCCCAGTGAAGGTAACGCCAGGCCAGCGGCGCGTTGAGACCCATCTGGTTGCGCAGAAGCTCCACCTGGTCGGCGCTCGCGTTCATGCCCAGCATCAGCCGCGCCGGATCGCCCGGCAGGATTTCGAGCACGGCGAACACCACGATGGAGGCCAGCACCAGCGTGGCGAGGGAGATGGCCAGGCGCTTGAGGAGGTAGGCAGTCATGGGAGGCGCCGGACGACAGTAGCGTCGTCATCCTGGGGCGAAGCAGGAGCGAAGCGACGTCGCGAAGACCCCAGGATCCATGCCGTGACAGAGATCAAAGAGCGCGACGGTCCAAAACCAGCGCCTCCTTCTGTCTCCACTGCTGCGTCTCCCAGATTCTGCGCCCCGGGGGGGCGCTCGTAAGTCACGGAATGGATCCTAGGGTCTACGCAGCCGCTGCGCGCCTGCTTCGCCCTAGGATGACGAAACCGAGAAGAGCCTCACTCGCTCCACTTCACCTTGGTCAGGTCGTTGGCGGGGATCGGCGCGTTTTCCCACAGCCCTTGCAGCTTGGCGTCCCAGACCCCGACCTTGGGCAGTTCGTAGAGGAAGCCCACCACGGCGTCGTCGGCCAGGATCTTTTGCGCTTGCGCATACAATTCCTTGCGCTTGGCTTCGTCGGAGGTCAGTTCCAGATCGGCAATGACCTTGTTGAAGGCGGGGTTGTCGTAATTGAAGTAGTAGTCCTTGCGCGCGTAGATATCGATGTCGTTCGGCTCGGTATGGGAGACGATGGTCAGGTCGTAGTCCTTCTTGGTGAACACCTGGTCCAGCCACTGCGCCCACTCGACGGGGATAATTTCCAGGTTGATGCCGACATCGCGCAGCTGCGAGGCGATGATCTCGCCGCCGAGCCGCGCATAGGTCGTCGGCGGCAGCTTCAACGTGGCCTTGAAGCCGTTCTCCAGTCCCGCCTCCTTGAGGAGTTCCTTGGCCTTGGCCACGTCGTGCGGATAGCGGCCGGTCAGGTCGACATAATATTTGTTAGCCGGCGACATATGCGAGCCGATTGGCAGGCCGAGCCCGGCCGAGGCGCCGTCGATGATTGCCTTGCGATCGAGCGCGTAGGAGATCGCCTGCCTGACCTGCAGCTTGTCGAAGGGTGGCTTCTTGTTGTTGATGGATAGGATGGTCTCGCCTTCGGTCGCGCCGACAACAACCTTGAAGCGTGGATCATCCTTGACCTGCGCGACGCTGTCGGGATCGAAGAAGGGGAAAGCCTGTATGTCGCCGGAAAGCAGAGCCGGCACCGCGGCCGCGGCATCGGGAACGATGCGGAATTCGACCTTTTCGAGGAAAGCAGGAGTGCCCCAGTAATGATCCGATTTCACCAGGGTGATCGATGAGCCCTTGGCCCAGCTCTGGAATTTGAAGGGGCCGGTGCCAACGGGCTTTTCCTTGTTGGTGTCGGCGGATTTCGACGACACGATCACCGCGTCGCCCCAGCCCATATTGTAGAGGAACGAGCCTTGCGGGTGGGTGAGCGTCACCTTCACGGTGGCGGGGTCGACCACGTCGACCTTGTCGATGGCGGCAAAGAGCTGCTTTTGTGCGTTGATGGAGTTTTCCGCGCGGGCACGGTCGAGCGAGAATTTCACGTCGTCGGCGCTGAAATCGGCGCCGTCGTGGAATTTCACGCCGGTGTGCAGCTTGAAGGTGTAGACCTTGCCGTCATCGGAAATGGTCCAGCTTTCGGCGAGATCCGGCAGAACCTCGCCATTGGGGCCGATCCGGGTCAGGCCCTCGAACACGTTGGCGTAGGTGACCTCCCTGATAGCCGCGGCCGCTCCCGCCGTCGGGTCGAGATGCGGGGGTTCAAGCGGAATGCCGATGACAAGATCGGTCCGGGCGGCAAACGCCGAAGTGGCGGTTGCGACCGCCAGCACGGCAGCGGCCAGAAGGGTCTTCCACAGTTTCATCGCTGAACTCCCCATGTGCTCAAATGCTCAAGCCTAAAGCGCGTCGCGTTGAAACGGATCCATGCGACGCGCTTTAGGTCCTTGTTTTTATGCATGTCGTTCTCTCAAAACCGAGGTCACTTTTGGGCGACATGCATTAGGGATAGAAGCGTGATTTCGCGCGGGAGTAAATTGCGTTTCGTGCTGTCGCGCCGCGGCAGGAGAAATGTCTTTGCGCCGCAGGCCGATCATCCGATTGTGCCGCGCAGCAGCACGTTGAGCCCGATCGCCATCACCTTGGCCGATTCCACCATGTCCTCTATGCCGACCCACTCGTCCGGCCGGTGGGCGAGATCGAGAATGCCCGGTCCATAGGCGATGCAGTCGTAGATATGGCCGATGCGGGCAATGTGCTTCTGGTCGTACGTGCCGGGCGAGATGACGTAGTCGGGTTCGCGGTCGAAGATCGCATGAATGCCTTGCGCCACGGCCTTGACCACCGGCGCGTCGCGCTCGGTCATCAACGGCAGTACTTCCATCAGGTCGCGGATCTCGTAATCGAATTTCTTGCGCTCGCGCTTCAGCCGCTCGAGAATGCCGGTCACTTCGCCCTTGACCGTCGCCAGATCTTCCTCGAGCAGGAAGCGGCGGTCGATGGTCAGCCGGCAGGAATCAGGCACGTTGGGCGAGGGCAGACCCGGCCGGAAATCCTCGGTCTGGCCGCCATGGATGGAATTGATGTTCATGGTCGAGCGCCTGGCGCCTTCGGGCACGACCGGCATGCGCGTAACCTTGCGGTCGAGCGCAGGGAACAGTTCATCCTCGAAAGCCTTGAGCACGGCGCCCATATGGCGCACCGCATTGTCGCCGAGAAACGGCATCGAGCCATGCGCGATCTCGCCCTTGGTCTCGATCTCCGCCCACCAGACACCGCGGTGGCCAAGGCAGATGCGGTCCTTGTTCAACGGCTCGGGGATGATGACGTGGTCGACCTTGGGCTTGGAGAAATAGCCGAGGCCGGCCAGATGGGCGACACCGCCGAAGCCGCCGGATTCCTCGTCGACCGTGCCGGATATTTCGATGGCGCCTGGAAAATCGGGATAGACGTCCATAAAGGCCTCGACCGCGATGATCGACGCGGCCAGGCCGCCCTTCATGTCGCAGGCGCCACGTCCATAGACCTTGCCGTCCTTGACGATGCCGGCAAACGGATCGACGGTCCAGCCGTCGCCAGCCTCGACCACGTCGATATGCGAGTTGAAGTGGACGCAGGCACCGGGCGATCGGCCGTCGAAACGGGCCACGACATTGACGCGTGGGTAGCGATCGGTGTCGCCGGGCGCGCCTTCGGCACGGATGAATTCGGTTTCAAAACCACGCTTCCTCAGCCGCGCGCCAAGATATTCGGCGCATGGCCGGTAGGCTTCGCCCGGTGGGTTGATGGTCGGAAAACGGATGAGGTCGGCGGTCAGCGCGACGACATCGTCGCGCCTGTCATCGATTGCCTTGAGGAGTCTCTCGTTCATCGGGAGAGTTGAGCAGCGATCGGTGTTGCATTGCAAGCCCGCCGGACATCAAGCCTGCGCGACGTGTCGTTGCGGCAACTATCGCGGGAAATCGTTCAAATTCGCTGCTTTGGATTGGGGAATTGATCAAGGAGTGTGTGCTATCTGTTCACTGCCATTAAAAAGGTGAAAAACAACGTGATGGCAAGCAGGCAAGGGGCAATCAAAGGGGTTTGATCGCATGAAGAAGTTCTTTCTCGTGGCAGCGGCGATGTTGGCAACCGCGCTGTTGGGTACGCCGTCGGCAAGTTACGCGGCGATGTTGGAAGCGAAGATCGACGTGTCGTCGCAGACGATGACGGTGCGCTACGGGTCGGAGGTCTATCGCTGGGCCGTGTCGACCGCCCGCTCGGGTTATTTCACCCCGCGCGGCACATATCGGCCGCAGCGAACCGCCAAGATGTGGTATTCGCGCAAATACGACATGTCGCCGATGCCTTATTCGGTATTCTTCCATGGTGGCTATGCCATCCATGGGACGGGCGCTGTCAGGCAACTCGGCCGTCCGGCCTCGCATGGCTGCGTGCGGCTGCACACGGCCAATGCCGCGGCCTTCTATTCGATGGTGCGGGAAGTGGGCTTCGGCAACACGCGCATTGTCGTGACGAACTGAAACGTCCCGGATTTGCCGGTCGCATCAATGGCTGGCGTAGAAGTCGCTTTCTCGCCAGCAGCTTGGGCTAAGCGCTCGCGGCAGGAGCCGGCTTCGGCCGCTTCTTGCGCCGCCAGTTGCTGATTTCCCACCTTTTGTGAAACCACATCCACTGGCCGGGATCCTCGCGCACCCAGCGCTCGACCACATCGTTCAGCATCTGGGTAGTGGCGTGGACGTCGACGCTGCCGTCAGCGGTGCGCGGCAAGACCAGCTTGTCCTCGATCTCGAGCCGGAAACGGTTGCCTGGCAATCTGATGCAACGCGCCGGATAGACGTCGCAGTCATAGTGGCGGGCAAGGGTGCCGAGCACACGGTTGCTCTGGCAGGGACGGCCAAAGAAGGTCGTGTCGAGACCGTTGGAGAATTTCTGGTCGACAAGGACGCCGATATTGCCGCCGTTTTCCAACACAGACGCCAGGGCAAACGAGGCTCCCGCCATCGACGGCAGCAGCGATCCCATGGTCGAGCGGCGGGTCGAAAGTATGTAGTCGGCAAGATAGGGGTTGTTGGGTGGGCGAAACAGCGCAGTGATGTTCATGCCGAAAGTTGCCGCTGCCACCGGCAGCAGTTCGAAATTGCCGAGATGGCCGGTGAAGACGATGTGCGGCTGCTTCTCCGCGGCGATCTCGACGAAATGTTCTGTTCCCTTGACCTCGACGCGGCCGGGCTTGCTGGCGGCAGGGTCATAGTCGAACAGGGCGTCGAGGAAGATGTATTCGGCGGCGAGGCGGGCCATGTTGCCCCACATGTCGGAGGCGATGGCCTGGATTTCGTCCTCGCTCTTTTCCGGATAGGCCTTGCGCAGATTGTCGATGGCGACCTGATGGCGCCCGACCCGGGGACCAATGAGGCGCGCGACCCGGTCGGCGAAATTCAATGCGCTGTCGACCGGCAGCAGGCGCAGCACCGAAAGGATGATCATCGCCGCACGCGCAACCAGCCAGTAGTTCGCCTGGCGCAACTGCCGGCCGTAGCGAAATCTGAGGTCGCGGCGAAACTTCTTGAGCACCGAGGTCAAGGCCCTAGGCGACGCGCAGAATGATCTTGCCGAAGACGTCGCGGCCTTCCATGCGCTTCAGCGCGGCGTCGATATCGTCGAATCCGACCTCGGTGTCGATGACCGGTGCGACCTGTCCCGCCGCCATTTTCTGCATGGCGTTGGCCATGTTCTCCATGCGGCAGCCGAAGGATCCGAGCAGCTTCAGTTGCTGCTGGAACAGCTGCATCAGGTTGATCTGCGTCGACACGCCGGAGGTCGAGCCGCAGGTCACCAGGCGGCCGCCGCGCTTCAGGCACAGCATCGAGCCGGCAAAGGTGTCGGCGCCGACATGTTCGAACACGACGTCGACACCCTTCTTCTTCGTCAACTTGCGCACGACGCCTTCGAAGCGGTCGTCGCGATAGTTGATGACATGGTCGGCGCCGAGCGCCTTGGCCTTGTCGATCTTGTCGTTCGAGCCGACCGTGGTGATGATGGTGCAACCCGTCCGCTTGGCCAGCTGAATGGCGGCCGAGCCGATGCCGGAGCCGCCGGCATGGACGAGGATGGTTTCACCCGGCTGAAGCCTGGCATTGTCGAACAGCATATGCTCGACAGTGCCGAAGGTGACAGGCGCCACCGCGGCGCCAATGTCGGTCACGCCGGGTGGGGCGGGGACCAGCAGGCGTGCGGGCAGGTTGATCTTTTCCTGCGCGAAGCCGTCGAGATGGAAACCGTGAACGCCGGAAACATGTTCGCACAGATTGTCGCGGCCTTCGCGGCAGGCGCGACAAAGGCCGCACGTGCGCGCGCCATAGATCGACACCAATTGTCCGGGCAGCAG
Organism: Mesorhizobium sp. 113-3-9; assembly: GCF_016756515.1. Classification (NCBI taxonomy): domain Bacteria; kingdom Pseudomonadati; phylum Pseudomonadota; class Alphaproteobacteria; order Hyphomicrobiales; family Phyllobacteriaceae; genus Mesorhizobium; species Mesorhizobium sp. 113-3-9. Next base: position 4,041,419 of record NZ_AP023246.1, read on the forward strand.
GCTGGAAACGCCGGGGCCGACCGCCTCGACCTCGCCGGAGGCTTCAGCACCGACGACCAGCGGCAGCTTGCGCTTGGCGAAGGCCATGCCGCGCCAGCCCCAGACGTCGATGTGGTTCAGCGCCACCGCCTTGATGCGCAGCGTGACTTCGCCCAGTGCGGGCGGCGGGGGAGGCGGCAGGTCCACCGTTTCGAGACGGCGGTCCTCGATAAGTTGCAGTGCGCGCATAAGCCTGTCGGTTCTGTTCTAAAGCGCGTCGCGCTTCAGGTCTTGGTTTTATGCATGTCGTTGTCGCAGAACCAAGGTCACTTTTGCGCGACATGCATTGGCGGAAAGCGCTCGCTTAGACCGGTTCCCGCGCCATGACAAGGCAAGTGTTCTGGCCGCCGAAGCCGAAGGAGTTCGACAAAACACTGCGAACCTCGGCGTTGCGCTTCTTGTTCGGCACCACGTCGAGGACGATCGCCGGGTCGGGATTGTCGTAGTTGATGGTCGGCGGGATGACGCTTTCACGCATCGTCATCAGCGAGAACGCCGCCTCGACGGCTCCGGCCGCCGACAGCGTGTGGCCGATCATCGACTTGTTGGACGAAACCGGCATGGAGCTTATGCGCTCGCCGAATACGGTCGACAGTGCCAGATGTTCCATCTTGTCGTTCTCGGGAGTCGACGTGCCGTGGGCGTTGACATAGTCGATCTCGTCTTCACTCAGGCCGGCATCGGCGAGGGCGGCGCGAACCGCGGCGATGGCAGGCGAAGCGTCCGGCTTCGAGCGGGTGCGGTGGAAGTCGTCGGCCTTCTCGCCGCAACCGCTGAGGACGCCAAGAATGGTCGCGCCGCGAGCCAATGCCGCCTCAAGCGATTCCAACACCAGTGCCCCGGATCCCTCGGCCAATACGAAGCCGTCGCGATCCTTGGAGAAAGGCTTCGATGCCTTTTCGGGAATGTCGTTGTGCGTGGAGAGCGCCGAAAGCAATGAGAAGCGGATCAGTGCCTCGGCGGTGGCGGAACCGTCCGCGCCGATCGATAGCGCACGGTCGCATTCGCCGCGCCGGATCGCCTCGACACCGAGCTGGATCGCGGTGGCGCCTGAAGCGCAAGCCGTCGACAGGGTGATCGGCAGACCGCGCGTGCCAAGGCGGTCGGCAAGGCGGTCGGCGATCGAACCGAACTGGGTGGTCTCGAAAATATCCAGCTCTTTCAAGCTGCGCGCCACCCGAAGCAGTCTTTCGGCGGCGGTGTCATCCTTGTCCTTGTCGGAATTGTAGAGCGAGAAGCGCTCGGCCCAGTCGAGTTCGACCGGCGGCGATGCAAGGAAAAGCGGTCCGCCGAAGTCGCTGGAATCAAGACCGGATTCGGTCACCGCTTCGAGGCCCGCAAGCTCGGCCAGCTCATAGGTGAGCGGGCTGGCACCTTTCGAACTCGACGGCAGGAAATCGACCATGCCGGAGATGCGGGTGTTCAGTTGGTCGATGGGAAAGCGGGTGATCGGGTGGATGCCCGACTTGCCGGAGGTCAACGCCGCCCAATTGTCGGTCTTGCCGACGCCAAGCGAGGTGACCACGCCGATGCCGGTGACGGCGACGATTGGCCTGCCCATGTGATCGTTCAGATTGGCCATCCGGGAGCCCTCGAGCGTTTATCGTTGCAGCATGGATCGCGGAGCGCCGCGTTAGGCGGCGTTGACCAGCGCCATGCCCTCGAATTGGTGATAGCCGATCGCCGTTGCAAGGACGCTTGCGGGAATGCCTTCGAACGGCTTCTCGGCCGCGGCATCGAAAACAGGGTAAGCGGCCTTGCGGTCGACGGCGAGTGCCGCCAGCGCCACGGCGAAGGGAAATTGTGCTTCCTTCATGTGTCCGGTTAGTGTCGAGAAGCCGCGCGCGGCGATCTCGGGATTGGCATCGAGCACTGCCTTCTCGGCAGTGGTTGCGGCATGCGCGCCCGAGGCGCCCGACAGGGCAAGCAGCTTGCCGTTCGGCAGCGCCGCCTGGCCGAGCAGCGCGGCAATCTCGGCATCGAGCTCTCCGCGTGGCCGCCTGGCGCGGCCTGAGACGACCGGGCCGAGTTCAGCATAAATCTTGCGCCCGCGGCTTGTCGCGTGTTCGCGCTGCTCCAGCACAAGGAAGGCACCGCCGGATCCGGTGACGATGCCGCCGCCCTCGGCGCCCTGTCTTTGCCACACGGGTTTCCAGGGGCCGCGATGCAGATAGCCGGCAAGCTCGTAACCGAGCAGCATGTCGGAATGTTCGGTCTGGAAGGCGCCGCCGACCAGGATGTGCGTCGACTGGCCGGAGCGGATGCGCGCGGCGGCCGTTTCGACGGCGGCGACCCCGGCACCTTCCTCGCCCATGAAGGTGCGCGACGAGCCGGTCACCTTGTGGACGATGGAGATGTTGCCGGCGAGCAGGTTGGAAAGCTGCGCCAAAAACAGGGTCGGCCGCAACTCGGTGGTCAGCTTCTCATTGAGCAGCACGTCGCGGTCGTTGCGGCTCTCGGATGCGGCGAGAATGGCGGCATCGACCGCCTCGTCGCGCTCGCCGCCGCCGGCGGCCACCACCATGTCCATGGTCGTGCTGAGCTCGTCATTGCCTTTGATGCCGGCGTCGTCGAGCGCAAGCCCGGCGGCATAGGTGCCGAGCCGCTGCCATGTTTCCATCTGCCGTTGGTCGCCGCGCTTGGCGATCTGCAGGTTCCAGTCGATATCCGGCAGCGGATGGACGGTGTAGGGCGCAAAGCGCGCGGCTTCGAGCACCGGCTGCAGGCCCGGCTGCGCCAGCTTCTGCCAGTGGGCGTCAGGGCCTTCTCCCAGCGAGGAGACAAGGCCGATACCAGTGATGACGACGTCGCGGGGGCTGCTCATGGGCGGCTTTGTGGGTCAGGCGGCGGAGCGCGTCAAGGTCGCGCGCTCAACTGACGTCAGGCGGTCTTGGCGGCGACCAGCGCGTCGATCTTGGCGCACAGGTTCTTCATGACGAAGTAGTCGTCGGTCGACGCCTTGCCGTCATTGACTTCCTGGGTCCACTTTTCCAGCGGCACCTTGATGCCGAATTCCTTGTCGATGGCGAAGACGATGTCGAGGAAATCGAGGCTGTCGATGCCGAGATCGTCGATCGTGTGGCTCTCGGGTGTGATGGTGTCGATATCGATCTCGCTGGTGTCGGCAATGATCTTGGCGACTTTGTCGAACGTGGTGGAATTCGTGGTGGACAACGGGCTTTTCCTTCTTTGCGGGCGGAATCTGTCCGCATCTTGTTTGGGCGCTGTCTAATCGGTTTTTCCGGGCAGGAAAAGGCCTGATAGTCCGGGCGCAGATGGGTAGGCTGCCCAAGAAACGCAAGAAGGGCCGCCGGTCAACCCGGCGGCCCTTCCCATTACGTCACGTCAGTCTCTGTTTCGATGCCTGTCGTTTTCCCAAAACCGGAACCAATTTTGGGCGACATCCCATCAGTTGTCGCGGAGCTTGACCAGATCGTTGAGCAATCCGCCCGTTCCGTTGTGGACGGTCAGCCGCTCGACCTTACCGGCGATGGTTTCCAGAGCCTCGAGCTCCTTCAGCCGCAGCATCACCGGGTTCTCCGCCATCACCCTGGCCGTGTTGAGCAGCGAACGCGTGGCGTTCGTCTCCTCGCGGCGGCGGATGACATTGGCCTCGGCCTGCTTTTCGGCCGACACCACCTGGTTCAGGATCTCGCGCATCTCGCCCGGGAGGATGACATCCTTGAGGGCGATATCGCTGACCTCGACACCGATCTCGGCCATGTCGGCACGGACCTTGGCTGCCGCTTCCTCGTCGACTGTCACCTTCTTTTCAAGGATCTGGTCAAGCGTCAGCGCGCCCAGCGTCTTGCGGAAAGCGTATTGCAGGGCGCGGTAAAGGGCTTCAGAGAAGTCCTTCACGGCACTCACCGCCTTGACCGGATCGACGACCCGGTATTCGGCGGCGATATTGACGCGGATCGTCACGCGATCCTTGGTCAGCACTTCCTGCCCGGCGACGTCGAGCGACTGGCGCTTGAGGTCGACGACCTTCATCTGCACCATGCGTCCGACATTCCAGAAGCCGTGCACGCCCGCGGAAAGCGTCCGGACCAGGACACCGTCGATGAACAGCAGCCCGGCCTGGCCGTCGAGGACCGGGTGGACCGACATCAACTCCGCCTTCCGGGCCTGTCCGAGCCGGCGCATGACCGCCGGATCGATGGCCAGATCGGCCGATGTGTCGATCAGCGCCACCGTCCACGGACCGGCATCCGTCCACAGCACCAGCTTGCGATCCGGTGCCAGCACGGCATGCAAATTGCCGTCACGCTCGATGACGGCGACATCCGTGCGCCCGGTGCGAACGACGGTGAAATGACGCGCGGCCACATCCGGGAGCTTGTCGAACAACGCCTTCTCATATGCCGAAACGAATTCCGGGTTCTTCAGATCGTGCCGCGACACTTCCAGGCTTCCGCGCCGATTGGCGAGCGAGTGCTCGCCCGGCAGCAGGACGGCCTTGATCTCCCCCTTGTGGAGGGTGAGGGCACGTTCGTTTTCCTTTACGAGGACGCGCTAGCGTCCAAGAACCTTGTCGAGAATAGTCGTCATTTTATTACTCCTGTCGGGCATGGCCCCATGCGAGGCGTCACGTCATGCGTCGATCTTCCCTTCGTTTCTCGTTTCACGTCGTCATGGTCCGGACACGAATGATCCGGGGACTGGTGGTATCAATCCGTGGCGGGTCTTCGGGAGCGGGTCGCGGGGCAGCGAAGCGGGCTCGGCAAGCCGTGGCCTGCCTTGCCGGCGACACCGCGCCTTGACCGTCACCGCGGACCTGGCCGCGAGCCGATGGCGTCAAACCTTTCGATACGGCCTTGGCCCGAAGGCTTCGGTCGTCCGTCGGGTCTTCGGCATTCCAGTCCCCGGACCGTTTTTCAGATAACACCGTGGCAGGGTGGAGAAGGATTCGAACCTTCGACAATCAGAACCTAAATCTGATGCTCTACCAAACTGAGCTATCCGTGGTGCAGACAGCAGGAATCGAACCTGCGACCTCCGGACCCAAATCCGGCGCTCTACCCCTGAGCTACATCCGCGACCCCAATCCCCAAAGCGGCGCCGTATACAGGGCGGCAACGCCGCCTGCACGGGCGGAGACGAAAGCTCCAACCGTTGTGCTCACTTCGGTTCTCGTGACCGGGAGCGCGGCTATAGAGCCTGCGACGGGTTGTCGCAAGCGGCATTGTCGGGGCGAATTCGCGGCTTTTTTCAGTGGTGGCAATTCGGCAACACTGCGTCCAACGTTGGAAGCGCGGTACCGTTAGAAGGTGACGCGACCGAGTACACGCAGGCCGTCGCCCTGCGGCTCGACGATCACGGCTTCGCCCTCTCGCGGCGAAACCCCGGTCAGCGCCATGATGTCTTCCAGATGGGTGACCATGACCAGGTTGTCGGAACCGGAATAGGCGCGGATTTCCTTCATGATGGCGGCGATCTGCGCTGCCTTCTGCGCATCGTCGCCCTTCAGCAGATCGAGCGGCGCAAACAGCTCCGGCTCGGCCTCGAAGGCGATGCGCGCGGTGTCGAGGCAGCGGCAGTAGCGGCTGGACAGCACGCGCTCGATCGGAGCGGCGCGGGCGGCAAACAAGGCGCCGATCTTGCTTGCCTGCTGCTTGCCGCGCGCCGAGAGGTTGATCTGGGTGGCGCAGCTGTCGACGTCGAAATTAGCCGGATCGGTGGTGCCGGTGACCATGGCATGGCGCAGCAGCACGACATGGCCGCCATCGCGCAGCAACGCCCAGCCGGCATCCGTGGCATGGGCCGCGACGGGAATGGCGAGCAGGAACAAGGCCAGGGCAAATCGAATCATCGCGGTCCTTCCAGGAGCCTGACACCGGGCTCCGGTCATTCGCATATAGGGATCGGAAGGCCGGCACAAAGACAAGCGGGCGTCGCGGACGTCCCAGACTCACTTTTTGGCGAGCTGCTGCTTCACCAGATCGATCTTCTGGTCGGTGAGCGGGATGGGGATGGTGTAGCCGGCTTCGGTGAAGCCCAGCTTGGCGTTCTCGAAGAACTCTATGGCCCTGAGATATTCCGGCTTGCCGCCGCCATAGCTGGCGCGGTTCCAGTGGATATCGCCGAGATTATTCTGCTCGAAAGCCCATTGCATGGGCTGGTTTTCCCTGGTGAACACCTTCAGCGTCGCGGTGAAAGCCGCCTCGGCCTCATCGAGATATTTGCCGGTCCGTTCGATGTTGCCGAGGTTGAGCAGGCTCATGCCGATGCCGTTCTGGGCGTTGGCCCAGTCGACCGGTGCCGATTCGATGGACAGCACTTCAAGTGCCGCCCGCCGCGCCGCGATCGAATCCTGCAAGGTTTTCGGATCGGCATTGCTCATGCTCAGCCAGTGCAGCGTCGAGCCCAGACCGGCCTGGGCCAGCGCCCACTGCCGAGGGTTCGTCTCGCGCTTGTATTCGCGCAACGCATTCCGATAGGCGTCGACCGCCTCGCTGTAATGCTCGGGCTTGTCCGTCACGCCGCCAAGAAGCTGCAGCGTGTTGCCGAGATTGTAGTAGCTCATGGCCCAATCCAGCGGGAATTTCCGCCTGACATAGATCTGCCGGGCTGCCTGGAAGGCTGCCGCCGACTGTTCGAGCTTGGCCGCATCGCGGGTCCGCTGGCCAAGCGTCTGGTAGATCGAGCCGAGATTGTTCTGCGCCGACGCCCAATCCATCGGGAACCGCTGGCGGGTAAACACCGTCAGCGCGTCGTCATAGGCCGCGGCGGCCTCTTCGAGCGCGCCCGTGCCCATATCGAAGCGGGCAACCCCGCTCAGCGCGTTGCCGAGGTTGAGCCGGCTGGTCGCCCATGACACCGGGAAGGTCTTGCGGGTCCGCACCTTCAGCGCCGCGCGGAAAGCATCGGCCGCCTCGTTGATCTTGGCCTTGTCGTTGAGCTGGATGCCTGAAGTCACAAGGGTATTGCCGAGATTGTTCTCGACCATCGCCCATTCCACTGGCGTTTTTTCGCGCGTGTATTCCTCAAGCGCCAGCCGGTAGGCTGCTTCCGCATCCTTCAGATGCTCGCCGTTGGGCTCACGCTCCGAGAGCGCATAGAGCGCGAGGCCGAGATTGTTCTGCGAAGCGGCCCAGTCGAGCGGCAGCTTGTCGCGCGGGCGCTTTTCCAACGTGGCGCGCATCGCCGCCACTGCTTCATTGAGTCGCTTTGGGTCACTCTCGCGTTCGCCGATCTTCAAAAGCACATTGGCGAGATTGTTCTGCGCGGCGGCCCAATTGGGGTCGTCCTTCTCGCGCTCGAAGACGACAAGCGAATCGCGGAAGATCTGTGCTGCCTCCTCGAGACGCGCGGTCTCGGTCTCGCGCTCGCCGATGGTCTGCAGCACCACCGCCATATTGTTGCGGGTGATCGCCCAATCCCTGTTCTGCTCGCCGTTGGGAATGAAGTTCAGGATGACGTGATAGGCTTCGATCGCGTGCTGCAATGCATCGAGGTCGCCGGTGGCATAGCCATAGGCGTTGAGTGCCTCGGCTTCCTGGTTCTTGTAGTTCCAGCGCAGCTTGTCGTCCCATTTCTCGACCAGCGAGAAGGCTTTGGCGTAATCGTTGGCGGCGGATTTGTAGTCGAAGACCAGGGCGGCGGCGTCGGCGCGTTTGGCATAGATGGCGGCGTCGGCGATGCGTTTCTGTCGGACCAGGTCCTCGGCCTCGTCAACCGCGTCGCTGTTCTGCTCAACCCTGCCGACCGCGTCATCGAGGAATTTGCGCGCCGTCACCATAGCGCCCTGGCCTATGGCCTTGTCGGCGGACGCGACCAGCCGCTTGATCTCCGGATCGTCCGTGCGCAGCGCCGCGCGCTCGGACATCATCTTCTTCAGGCGCTCGGCTTGGGCGTCGAGCACCTTCTGCAGGTCGGCCGGATCCTCGGGGATCTTTTCCGTGCCGAGTGCCCTGAGCACGCCATAGAGCGCGTCGAGCGGCACTCCGTCCTGCAGCGAGGCCAGTTCCACCTGCGCCCGCTTGGGATCGGGCAGGTCGGAGATAGTCAAGAGCAACTGCCGTCTTTCGCCGGTGATCAGCCCGTCATCGCCTGTCGGTTCCGGTGGCGCGACGCCGAAATAGAGCAGCCGGCGCAGGCTTTCATTGACCCAGGGGCGCTGCTTTGCCTTGGTGTCGAGATAGACCTCCTCGGTCACCATGCGCATGACCGAGCCGAACTCCGTGCCTTTCATCGCCGCGAGGTGGCGCAGCAGCGCGGCCGCGTAAGGGCTGTTTTCACCGGCGGCGCCATCCAGAGCCGGACGCCCCGGTTCGGCGGCGAAGCCGACCACCGTGCCCAGGCTCGCATCCGCCGCCGGTGCGTTGCCGAGGGCCTTGGCACCACGCACCGGTTCCAGCCCGCCAGCACCGATCGGCTCGGCGGAAGCGGTTGGCGCGCGCCGCACCACGGCGTCGGCCGGGAACGGATTGGTGCGGCAGGCGTCGAGCAGCATGATCGTCACCGGCACGGTCTTCTTCAATTCATCCATGACGGCGGACATCGGCACCAGGGCCTGACCAGCATCCTTGAGCGACGAGACGTCTGCATCGACAGGAACCAGATAGTTTTCGCCACCGGCTTCGATACCGTGGCCGGAATAGTAGATGAAGGCGACGTCGGCGCCTTCGGCATCCTCGACGAACCGTTCGAGGTCGCGCTTCAGCTTGCCGGCATCGCGATCGGTGACGTTGCGGGCGTCGAAGCCGAGGTCGGTCAGCATCTTGGCCATGTCGCGGGCGTCGTTGGCCGGGTTGGGCAGGGCGGCGATGTGTTCGTATTTCGACTGGCCGATGATCAGCGCCACGCCCTTGAGGCTCTTCGTCTCGGCAAATGCAAACGCTGTCGCGGCAAGACAAAGCAGAGCGGCGACGAAGGCCGTCAGCCACATCCGTGCAAAAAGATTACGTCTTGAGGTCTCGACAAAGGTCATTTGTCGTTCGTGTCCGCCCTGATGTTCCAAACCCTCTATAACGCTGCCAGCAGACCATGATCAAATTCAGACATGATCAAATTCGGGCATGATCAAATTCGGGCGCGATTGCGCCACGGGCGCGGCTCGCCTATCCCTGAAAAAATGTCCCCGCTCACAGAAACCGTCCTTTTTGTCTTCAGCCTTGTCGCGCTCGGCTATCTCGCCGGGCTCACCGGCTATCTCAGGCCGGCGAGCGGCGAGGGGATATCGGACTTCGCGGTCTCGGTGGCGATGCCGCTGCTTCTGTTCCAGACGATGGTGAATGCCGATTTCCACGGCGTGGCGCCATGGCCGCTGTGGGGGGCTTATTTCACGGCGGTGGCGATCACCTGGGCCGCCGGCCATGTCGTCACCACGCGGATATTCGGACGTGATGCGCGCGCCGGCGTCGTTGGAGGCGTGTCGTCGGCCTATTCCAATGTGGTGCTGCTCGGCGCGCCGTTCATCCTCGGCATATTCGGCCCGAGCGGCTTCGAAGTGCTGTCGCTTCTGGTCTCGGTGCATCTGCCGGTCATGATGATGGCCTCGATCGTGCTGTTCGAAATGTTCGGCCGCGGCAGCGGCGACCATGTCCATCCGCTGCGGGTGCTGCGCAGCTTCCTGCGGCGGCTGTTCATGAACCCGCTGATCATCGGCATTCTGCTGGGGCTGGCATGGCGCCTCGGCGGCGTGCCGCTGCCCAACCTCGCCATGCGGCTGGTCGATGCGCTGGCCGACACGGCTGGGCCGGTGGCGCTGTTTGCCATGGGGCTCAGCCTGCGTCGCTTCGGCGTTTCGGGCAATGTCAGGCCGGCCCTGGCGCTTTCGGCGCTGAAACTGTTCCTGATGCCGGCGCTGGTTCTCGCCTTCGTCTGGCTGCTCGGCCTGCCGCCGATGACCGCCAAGGTGGCGGTCGTGGTCGCGGCGCTGCCGTCCGGCATCAATTCCTATCTCATCGCCGTGCAGTTCAACACCGGCCAGGCGCTGGCTTCGAACCAGATGACCATCGCCACGGCCTGTGCCGCCATCACCACGGCTTTCTGGCTGACCGTCGTCTTGCACGTATTCGGGTAGGCATTCCACGGACGAAGATGTCGACCGCTCTCGTCTCCGGCTGGTCCAACCCCTATATGCCATCTTGCGATTGCTTGCGGGCCTTGCCCTAGGTAAAGAGCAATGGCTCCGGCGTGCCGGCTTTTCAAGTCCTGGCGCACGCTCACCGAAGATTCACAGACCGGCCCGTCAGCGCGCCGAACGGAGGATAGACCATGCTTCAGAAAACCAGCCATTTCATGCGGCAGGCCAATCTCATCAACGGCGAATGGGTGCAGGCCGACAGCGGCCAGACGGTCGACGTCAACAACCCCGCCACCGGCCTCAAGATCGGCACCGTGCCGAAGTCGGGCAAGGCCGAGACCCGCCGCGCCATCGAGGCGGCCGATGCCGCCTTCAAGTCGTGGCGCAAGACGACCGCGCTCGAACGCTCGAAGCTGCTGCGCAAGCTGCATGACGCGATGATGGACAATCAGGACGTGCTGGCCGAACTGCTGACCATCGAGCAGGGCAAGTCGCTGTTCGAATCGAAGGGCGAGATCGGCTCGGCCGCGGCTTATATATTGTGGTTCGCCGAGGAGGGCCGCCGCACCTATGGCGACGTCGTGCCGTCACCATGGGCGGACCGCCGCATCCTGGTGACCAAGGAGCCGGTCGGCGTCATCGCTGCCATCACGCCGTGGAATTTCCCGTCCTCGATGCTGGCCCGCAAGCTCGGTCCCGCACTTGCCGCTGGCTGCACCGCCGTCGTCAAGCCGGCCTCGCAGACGCCATATTCGGGCCTCGCCTGGGGCGCGCTGGCCGAGGAAGTCGGCTTCCCCAAGGGCGTCGTCAACATCCTGACCGGTGCCGCCGGCGAAATCGGCGACGAGATCTGCGCCAACCCGCTGGTCAAGAAGATCACCTTCACCGGCTCGACCGAAGTCGGCAAGATCCTGATCCAGAAGTCGTCGGTCACCGTCAAGAAAGTGTCGATGGAACTCGGCGGCAACGCGCCGTTCATCGTCTTCGACGACGCCGATATCGACCGTGCCGTCACCGGCGCCATAACCGCTAAGTATCGCAATTCCGGCCAGACCTGCGTGTGCACCAACCGCTTCCTCGTGCAGGCCGGCGTCTATGACAAGTTCGTCGAGAAACTGGCCGCCGCAAGCAACGGGCTGAAGGTCGGTTCCGGCCTCGAGGAAGGCGTGCAGCAGGGACCGCTGATCGACGAGAAGGCGGTCGAGAAGGTCGAGGAACTGATCGCCGACGCCACCTCAAAGGGCGGCAAGATCGTCGCCGGCGGCAAGCGTCATGCGCTGGGCGGCTCGTTCTTCCAGCCGACGGTCATCGCCAACGCTACGCCCAAGATGCGCTTCATGAAGGAAGAGATCTTTGGGCCGGTCGCACCGGTGTTCAAGTTCGAGACCGAGGAAGAGGCGGTGCAACTCGCCAACGACACCGAGTTCGGCCTTGCCTGCTATTTCTACACCGGTGATCTCGGCCGTGCCTTCCGCGTCATGGAAGGGCTGAAATACGGCATGGTCGGCGTCAATGAAGGCCTCATCACCACGCCGGAAGCGCCGTTCGGCGGCGTCAAGGAATCGGGTCTTGGCAAGGAAGGCGGACATCAGGGCATCGAGGATTATCTCGATACCAAATATGTCTGCATCGGCGGCCTCGGCCTCTGATAGACTGGTCTTGAGATGGGCAAGCCAATGGGCGGCCCATCTCTCCTGGGAAAACCTCCCGAAGTCCTCTGGATCAACTGGCATTTGCGGGCATGGCGATGAAGGACGGCGAGGTTTTCGGCACGACACAGGCGGGCGAACCCGTGCGCCGTTTTACCATCAGGGGCGGCGGCCTCACCGCCAACATCATCGATCTCGGCGCCATCATCCAGGATTTGCGCCTGACCGGTCACGATGCGCCGCTGGTGCTCGGCTACGGCACTCTGCAAGAGTATGAGGCCGACAACGCCTTCTTTGGCGCGGTGGTCGGCCGCTATGCCAACCGTATCCGCGACGGCCGCTTCACCATTGGCGGCAACCGCTACCAGACCGAGCCAAATTTCCTCGACAAGCACACGCTGCATGGCGGCTCGCAGGGCTATTCGCACCGGCCATGGGCGGTTTCACTGCACGGCCGGGACTTCGTCACGCTGACGCTGCATGATCCCGACGGCGCGATGGGCTTTCCCGGCGCGCTCGACGTCACCTGTACCTACCGGCTGAAGATACCCGGCACGCTCAGCGTCGAGCTGACGGCCACCTGCGAGGAGCCGACGCTGTGCAATCTCACGCAGCACTCCTATTTCAACCTGGATGATGGCGGGGCCGGCGACATTCTCGATCACAGGATGATGCTGAACGCGGGCGCCTATCTGCCGGTCGATGGCGACATGATCCCGACCGGCGTGGTCAAGCCGGTTGACGGCACGCCTTTCGATTTCCGCCAGGCGCGGCCGTTGCGCATGGAGACCGAGGGCGAACAACTGCCTTACGATCAGAATTTCTGCCTTGCCTCGGCGCGCGGGCCGCTGCGGCAAGCGTCATGGACGCAAGGGGCAAGCTCCGGCGTCGAGATGGAGGTCTGGACAACGGAGCCCGGCGTCCAACTCTATACAGGCCAGTATGTGACGCCCCGCAAAGGGCTGGAAGGGCGGGACTACAAAGCCTTCAGCGGCTTCTGCCTGGAGCCTCAGATATGGCCGGATGCGCCAAACCGGCCGTATTTTCCACAGGCGACGCTGTGGCCGGGTGCAATTTATCACCACGTGACGGAATATCGTTTCCGCCTTCCCTAGTTTCTCCAGACATTAGTTTTCAAACGCCTCCCGCAATGTCTCGAACGGCGCCAGGGCGCCGCGGACCTGCACCACGGCGGCGGCGACGCGATGGGCCCGGCTTGCCGCTTGCCGCGGACCATGGCCGGCAAGGCGTGCCGCCAGATAGCCGCCATTGAAGGAATCGCCGGCCCCGGTCGTATCGACAGGGTCCGCGACATGGATGGCCGGCACGTCGTGCAGTGTTCCGGTTTCGGCAATCAGCGCCGGCTGTTCGCCGTTCTTGACGACGACTTCGCCGACCCATTGCCTGAGCCGCACTGCGGTCGCCTGCGGTGTCTCGTCACCAAACAGCATCTGCTCGTCGGGGAAGGTCGGCAGTGCGATGTCGGTGACGCCGAGTGCTTCGACAATCGCTGCCTGCGCGCTTTCGCGGTTGCGCCAAAGCCGCGGCCGATAGTTGGGGTCGAAGGCGATCAGCGAGCCAGCGGCGCGTGCCTTGGCCACGGCTTCCAGCAGTGTTTTGCGCGCCGCATCCTCCAGAATTGCCAAAGTGATTCCGGAAAAGTACACAAGCGCTTGGTTTTCAAGGTTTTTCAACAGCGCGGCGGAATCCGAAGCAAGCTGCCGGGCAGCGGCGTCGCCGCGCCAGTATGTGAAGGAGCGTTCGGCCCCGGTCAGCGTGATGGCGTAGAGGCCAGGCCTTGCGCCTGATATTACCGGGCTGGAGCCGATGCCGATACCGTTTTCGGCGAAGAAGCCGATCTGGCCTTGCGAGAAGGGGTCGTCGCCGAAGGCCGAGACATAGGTCGCCGGCCGGTCCTGGCTCAACGCATGCAGCGCCCAAAGCGTGTTGAACGTGTCGCCGGCAAAACCCATGCGCCAGTTCGCGCCGGTCTGGCCCGACAGTTCGAGCATGCATTCGCCGATCGATGCGACGCCGTTTCCCGCCATCTGCTATCCTCCAGTGATTTCCGTGCTGTAGCTTTTTGCCGGCGGCGGCGCCATGCTTGGCAAGCAGGCTTTTTTCCGCCACAGCGTTTTCCCACAAGCTGGCGGGATGCGATCCACCCGGCAGAACGTTGTCTGCAGAAGAGGAACCGGTTTGGCATCGATATGGCGTTATCTCCTGGCGGGTCTTGGTCTGGCTGCTCTGCTGGTCGGCGTTCTCGCGGTCGTCTATCTGACGGCGCCACAATCAGCGCAGCTTGCCGGCCCGGATGTCTCGCGGACGAAGAAATCCGAGAATGGGCTGTACATGGCCAGCTTCGTGCCGGAACGGGGCGTGGTGCGGCAGGGCGAACTGGAATCCTGGCTGCTGACCCTGAAAACAAAGACAGGGGCTTCGGTGGAGCGCGCCGCGATCGCCATCTCCGGCGGCATGCCGCAACACAATCACGGCCTGCCGACCAGCCCGCAGGTGACCGATTACCTGGGCGACGGCCGCTACCGCATCGAGGGGCTGAAATTCACCATGAGCGGCTGGTGGCAATTTCGTTTCGCCATTTCGTCCGGCGCCGGCTCCGACACGGTGCTGTTCAACGTGGTGCTGTGAGCGATCGATGAAGCGCCTTTTCTGCTTTCTGGCGCTGACGGTCGCCGTCATCCTCGTCGGCTGCGGCAAGCCGGATTTCTCCGACGCCGAGAAGAAGACCATCGCTTCGCTGGCGTTGAACACGCTGCCGTCGTTGAAGCCCGACACCACCAATCGCTTTGCCGACGTGCCGGCCGCGGCGGCGCTTGGCTCGACACTGTTCTTCGATCTGGGCATGAGCCGCGACGGCACCGTGTCGTGCTCGACCTGCCACAAGATCGACCGCCAGTTTCAGGACGACCTGCCGCAAGCCGTCGGCGTTGGCCGCACCAACCGGCGCACCATGCCGCTGGCGGGCGTGGCGCGCGATCCCTTTTTCTTCTGGGACGGCCGCCGCGACAGCCTGTGGGCGCAAGCGCTGACCCCACTCGAAAACCCGCTGGAGCAGGCTGGAAACCGCGCCGCCTACGCGCATTACATAAAGGCGCGCTTCGGCGAGCGCTATGAGCGGATCTTCGGGCCGCTGCCGGATTTTTCCGGCGTTCCGTCGAATGCCAGCCCGCTGGGAACCGATGCCGAGAAGGCCGCCTGGAATGCAATGAGCGATGGGCAGCGCGACGCCATCAACCGCGTCTATGCCAATATCGGCAAGGCGATCGCTGCCTTCGAACGCTCTATCGAGCCCGCGCAGACGCGTTTCGACCGCTTTGCGCTGGACCTTGCCACCGGCGCCGAACCCAAAGGCGATGCCGTCTTTTCCCGGGAGGAAATCCTCGGGCTGAAACTGTTCATCGGCAAGGCCAATTGCGTGACCTGCCACAACGGCCCGCGCTTCACCGACAATAGTTTTCACAACACCGGTGTGCCGCCAGTCGCGTATCTGCCACCGGATCGCGGGCGTGTCGATGCGGTTGCTCAGGTCGAGGCCGACCCGTTCAATTGTCTCGGCGCCTATCGCGACGGTGATGCGAGCGCCTGCGGCGAATTGCGCTTCATGGTCAAGGATGGACCGCAACTGATCCGCGCCTACAAGACGCCATCGCTGCGCGGGGCGGCCACG
Organism: Mesorhizobium sp. 113-3-9; assembly: GCF_016756515.1. Lineage (NCBI taxonomy): Bacteria > Pseudomonadati > Pseudomonadota > Alphaproteobacteria > Hyphomicrobiales > Phyllobacteriaceae > Mesorhizobium > Mesorhizobium sp. 113-3-9. The sequence goes on from NZ_AP023246.1 coordinate 4,056,828, forward strand.
CGGCCGCCCTATATGCATGCCGGGCAATTTTCGTCGCTGGACGAGGTGGTGGCGCACTATGCCAAGGCGGCTCCCAGCGTCGAGGGGACATCCGAGGTCCATCCGCTGGAGCTGTCGGATCGCGAGCGTGCCGCGCTGGTGGCGTTCCTGAAGACGCTGTCGGAGTAGGCTCTGTTTTCTTGTTTGACCATGATCCCGTCCGAAAACCGGCGCCCGATTTTCGGGATCATGGTCAGCGGTCCTTCACCGTCTCCATCGCCACGAAGGTCGAGGTCTGGGCGACGTGGGGAAGGGCCGAGATGCGCTCGCCCAGCACACGGCGATAGGCGGCGATATCCCTGGTGCGGACCTTCAACAGGTAATCGAAACTCGACGCCATCATGTGGCACTGCTCGATCTCAGGCACGGACTGTACCGACCGATTGAATGCGTCGAGTGCTGCTGAACGGGTGTCGGACAATTTCACCTGGACGAAGGCGACATGGCCTTCGCCCATGCGCTCGCGGTCGATGATTGCCTGGTAGCCCCTGATATATCCGTCCTTCTCCAGGCGCTTTACCCGCGCCTGCACCGGTGTCTTCGACAGACCGACCTTTGCCGCCAATTCCGACATGGAAAGCCGGCCATTGCTTGCCAGCGCCGACAGGATGTTCCGGTCGATGCGGTCCAATTGGTCTTCTGTCATGCAAATCACAGTCCAAACCTTGGAAAATTGGCAGAATGATAGATCGATTGGTTTATCTTGTCGATTTCTTTGGACCGATGGAAACTCGCAGCTGTGCTAGCTTGCGCCATTCGGTCCGGTGACCGCCGGCCCGTTCCCTGATGCTCGTTCCGCAGGACCGCCATGCCGCTAGACACCATCCGCCAGCAGATCCGTGCCAACTATTTGCCTGACGAAGACGAGGCCGTGAAGCGGCTGGCCGAGGCGACAGGACTCTCGACAGAAGATCGGAATGCGATCTCGGCCCGCGCCGCCGATCTGGTGCGGGCGGTGCGCGGCTCGTCCGATCCCCGGCTGATGGAGGTCTTTCTCTCGGCCTACGGTCTCTCCACCAAGGAAGGTGTGGCGCTGATGTGCCTGGCCGAGGCGCTGCTCCGCGTGCCGGACACCGAGACGATGGACGATCTGATCGCCGACAAGATCGCGCCGCATGATTGGTCCGCGCATTCCGGTGGTTCGAGCTCGATCTTCGTCAACGCGTCGACCTGGGCGCTGATGCTGACCGGTCGTGTCCTCGACGAGGGCGAGGGCGGTATCGAAGGCACGCTGCGCTCGATGGTGCGGCGGCTGGGCGAGCCGGTCATCCGCAAGGCGGTGGCCGCCGCCATGCGTGAAATGGGCGAGCAGTTCGTGCTCGGCCGCACCATCGCCGAAGCCGTCAAGCGCGGCCGGCCGATGATCCAGAAGGGCTATCTCTATTCCTTCGACATGCTGGGCGAGGCGGCCCGCACCGAGGCTGACGCGCTGCGCTACCACAAGGCCTATGCCGATGCGATCTCGTCGCTCGATTCCGGCTCGAACGGTCCTGATATCAGGCAGAACCATGGTATCTCGGTGAAGCTCTCGGCGCTGCATCCGCGCTATGAAGTGGCGCAGAAGGAAGAGATGCTGCCTGTCATGGCCGAGCGTCTGTTGTCGCTGGCGCTCGCGGCACGGCATTCGCGCATGGGCCTCAATATCGACGCCGAGGAGGCGGATCGGCTCGACCTTTCGCTCGACGTCATCGAGCGGGTTCTGGCCGAGCCGGAACTCGCCGGCTGGAACGGCTTCGGCGTCGTCGTCCAGGCCTATGGCCCGCGTGCAGCCTTCGCTATCGACTGGCTCTACGCGCTGGCGAAGAAGTACGACCGCACCATTATGGTGCGGCTGGTCAAGGGTGCCTATTGGGATACCGAGATCAAGCGGGCGCAAACGCTCGGGCTTGACGGCTATCCCGTCTTCACCCGCAAGGCCAACACCGACGTTTCCTACATGGCTTGCGCGAAAAAACTGCTCGGCATGACCGACCGCATCTATCCGCAGTTCGCCACCCATAACGCACATACCGTCGCCGCCATCCTGTCTATGGCGGGTGACCGCAATTCCTTCGAGTTCCAGCGCCTGCACGGCATGGGCGAGGCATTGCACGAGACGGTGCGCCAGGCCGAAGGCACGCGCTGCCGTATCTATGCGCCGGTCGGCGCGCATTCCGACCTGCTGGCCTATCTGGTCCGCCGGCTGCTGGAGAACGGCGCCAACTCTTCCTTTGTCCACCAGCTGACCGACGAAGACGTCGAGCCGGAGGACATCGCGCGCGATCCGCTCGAAACGATTGAAAGCCAGGGCCCCGCCGCCAATCCGGCGATAGCCCGGCCTTCCCAGATTTTTGGCGCTGGCCGCCGCAACTCGAAGGGATTCGACATCACCGACACGGTGACGCTGGCGGCGATCGACAGGGCCAAGGCGGCCTTTGCCGGGCCGGACCGCTGGCATGCCAAGCCGATTACGCGGGCCGCCGGCTATGGCAAGCAGCGCCCGGTGGTCAATCCGGCCAAGCCTGACGACGTGGTGGGCACTGTTCACGAGGCCGCGGCCAAGCAAGTCGCGACCGCCGTGCGCATTGCGGTGGAAGCGCAGCCGGCCTGGGCAAAGCGCCCCGTTGCCGAGCGCGCCGCCATCCTCAACCGCGCCGCCGACCTCTATGAAGCCAATGCCGTTGAGTTCTTCGCGCTGGCCACCCGCGAGGCCGGCAAGTCGCTGGCCGACGGTGTGGCGGAAGTGCGCGAAGCCGTCGATTTCCTGCGCTATTACGCGACCGAGGCGGCAAACGCCGAGACGGGCACACAAGCGCGCGGCGCCATCGTCTGCATTTCACCGTGGAATTTCCCGCTCGCCATCTTCACCGGCCAGATGGCGGCAGCGCTGGTCACGGGCAATTCGGTGATCGCCAAGCCGGCCGAGCAGACGCCGCTGATCGCCTTCCGCGCCGTCGAATTGCTGCGCGAGGCCGGCGTGCCGGAAGACGTCATCCAGCTTCTGCCCGGCGACGGCCCATCGGTCGGCGCGCCGCTGACGGCCGACCCGCGCATTGCCGGTGTCTGCTTCACCGGCTCGACCGAGGTCGCCAAGCTGATCGAAAAGCAGCTTGCCGAGACCGCGGCACCGGACGCCATGCTGATCGCCGAGACCGGCGGTCTCAACGCGATGATCGTCGATTCCACCGCGCTGCCTGAACAGGCGGTGCGCGACATCCTGGCCTCTGCCTTCCAGAGCGCCGGCCAGCGCTGTTCGGCACTGCGCGTGCTCTACGTGCAGAAGGACGTCGAGAAGAAGATGCTGGAGATGCTGAAGGGCGCCATGGAAGCGCTCAGCATCGGCGATCCCTGGCAGATTTCGACCGATGTCGGCCCTGTCATCGACGATGAGGCACAGGCTTCGATCCGCGACTATTGCACCAGGAAGGGCCTCGAGGGCCGGCTGATCGCCAAGCTCGAGGCGCCGAAGGATGGCCGCTTCGTCGCGCCGCATGTGTTCAGGGTCAAGGGCATCGAGGAGATGGAGCGCGAGGTGTTCGGGCCGGTGCTGCATGTCGCGACATTCGACGCAGATGAGATCGACGCTGTGATCGCCGCCATCAACCGCAAGGGCTATGGCCTGACTTTCGGCCTGCATACCCGCATCGAGGGACGCGTGCAGCATTTCGTCGACGGCATTCACGCCGGCAACATCTACGTCAATCGCAACCAGATCGGCGCTGTCGTCGGTTCGCAGCCCTTTGGCGGCGAGGGGCTGTCCGGCACCGGGCCGAAGGCCGGCGGACCGCATTATCTCCGGCGTTTCCGCAAGGGGCCGGAGGCGGGCACCCATCTGCAGGATGGCCACAAGGTGACTGCGACCGAGCTGGCCGACAATCTGCCCGATCCCACGTTGGGCGGCTGGTCAACGCGCCCGGACCGAATCGCCATCCTGAGGAAGCACCTGCGCGGCAAGGGAGCCGCCGCCATCGGGGCCGCCGCCGGTATCGATTTCGGCCAGGTCGATCTGCCCGGGCCAACCGGCGAGGCCAACACGCTGTCGCTGTCGCCGCGCGGCCGCGTGCTGTGCCTGGGGCCGGATGCCGACACGCTGCTTGCCCAGACGATCCAGGCGCTTGCCGCCGGAAATGCGGTGCTGGCCGTTGCCCCTGGGGCGCCAGCGGCGCTTTCGGCGTTGACCGGCAAGGGGCTGCCGCTCGCGGCAATAGATGGCCGGCCTGATCCGGTCGAGGCCCGCTCGCTGCGCGTCGATGTCGTCGCTTTTTCGGGCACGCCTGAAGCCGCGCGCATCGTGCGCAAGGTCATTGCCGAGAGGACTGGTCCGATCGTGCCGCTGGTCAGCGAAGTGCTCAACCCGGCGGCCTATGCGCATGAGCGTGCCGTCTGCGTCGACACGACCGCAGCCGGCGGTAATGCCAGCCTGTTGGCCGCGGCATAGGGACGATTCGCGCCTCGCTTGCCTTATGTCGAGTTGCCGGGGATAAACATGGCCGGCGACTCGAGCGGGGCAACCGATCAAATGAATGACAAGTCCCCACCGTTCGAACTGCCGTGCGTGGCGGTGGTCATCACCTGCTACAATTACCGAGCCTACGTCGAACAGGCGATCCGCTCGGTGTTGGCGCAGACCTATCGGAACTGGGACTGCGTCATTGTCGACGACGCCTCGACCGACGGCTCGGCCGACCATATCCGCGAGCTTCTGGCGGCCATAGACGATCCGCGCCTGCGCCTGCTGGCGCGCCCGCAGAATGGCGGGCAGATCGCGGGATTCCGCGATGGCTTCGCCGCGACCGACGCGCCTTTCGTGGTATTCCTCGATTCCGACGATGCGTGGCTGCCGGATTTTCTCCTGGCGCATCTATCCGCTCACCTCAACGCAACACATTCGGCCGCGCTATCGAGCTCCGACGTGTTCCTGGTCGACGGCCGCGGCACCTTGCTGAGCGGCACTTTCATTCCCTTGCGCAAACCGCGCTCCGGACCGGATGGCAATGGCCTCGCCATCGTGCCTGGTGGCCAGCTTGCCGACATGGCGTCCGGGATTGCCTACGCATCGGAGCATCCGGTGACTTATTTCGCGCCTGCGATAACCGGCTGGCTATGGTCACCATGCTCGGCGATCATGTACCGGCGCGGCGCGCTGGAACCGGTCTTGTCCTTCCCGTTCAAGGCCAATATGGGGGCGGATTATCTGACCGCCACATGCGCGCATCTGGCCAGCGGCAGCCTCATCCTGTCCGAAGGACTCAGCCTCTACCGCCTGCACGGATCGAACATGTCCTCCATCGGCGCTGCCTTCACCGGGGGCCATGTACCGCAAACGCCTAGCTACCGCGCCTACAGGAGCATATTGGCGGCGGATGTCGTCGACTATGTGCTGGAGAATTCAGCATGGCTCAGTGATGTCCACGGACGCAAGTTCATACCCGCATTCCTGAGGCAGCATGTGCGCCAGTTCAGAGAGATAGCCGACGATCCGCGGCTGATGCGATACCTGACCCGAGGACGGCCCTGGCAGTGGCTGCGCATGCACATTGCCCAATGGCTGCGTCGGCTGGGTGGGCGCGGTTCCACGCGATCATGACGAGGGTGCCAGAGGTCCTCACATTCGCTCGGGCAAAGCCACGTCAGGCGCCCTCGACGACGGAGAAGCCCTCGAATTGCGGATGGCCGAGATAGTGGACTTTCGTCGTGCCGACATTCCTGTGGGCCGCGCGGAAATTCTCCGATTTGGTCCAGGCGACGAAATCGTCCTGGCTTGCCCACACGGTGTGCGAGGCAAACAGCGTATAGCCTTCGGTCTCGTTGACCGGGCCGCGCAGCAGGTGGAATTCCCGAAAACCCTTCATCTCGGCAAGGCTGGAATCGCGGTTCTTCCATACGGCTTCGAAATCGGCTTCCGAGCCGTTCTGCACCTTGAAGCGGTTCATGGCGATGTACATGGGATTTCCTTTTTCAATCAATGAATTGCATGAGCGGTTGATGGTGGAAAGCGGGTCATTCAAAACGGCCCGATAGCGCCGGTAAACTCGAGGCTGCTGCCAATTTTGGGCGGAATGGGCGGGAACGGCGCCGCCTTGCGGACGATGCCAAGCACGATCTGGTCGAAGTTTGGCGATCCGGAGCTTTCCAGGATACGCAGGTCATCAATGCCGCCTTTGCTGCTGATAACGAATGTCACAACGGCATTGTTGCGCGCGGTCAGTTGCAGGGAAGGCGGGACGGCTCGATTGACGCGGCTGAGCTTTCTGATCACATCGCCGCGGTAGCTGTCTTCCGCGGCGCTGCCTGGCTCTTCCTGTTTTTTGCCCTTGCTGGCCGCCTGCGCCAGCCGGTCCTGGCCGTCAGCGGTGCCGCGCTTCTCGTCCACCGCTTTTGAAGGCGCCGCCGCCGGCGTTGGCCTAGCGCTGGGGATCGGCGGCTGGTTCGGAACGGCGACAGGCATATCGGTGGTTTCGGCCTGGGCGCTTGGCTGTGCCGCCGTTTCGGCCTTGGCAGCCACGCTTTGGTCATCGGGGCGCGGGGCCGCCGCCACCAGTATGTCCGGCGTGACCGCTTGCTGTTTGACAGCTTCCGGCAAAGGCTGGGGCGATTGCTTTGCCGCTTCCTTTGCCGGCTCTGGAGCTTGGTTCACCGCTTCCTGCTCGGGCTGCGGAGGTTTTGCCGGCGTCGCTGGTCTGGCGGCCTCTGCCTGATGTGGCTTGGCCGGCCGAGGGCTTGGCACCAGCCTGACGTTTACCGCCTCGGGGTCCTTGTCGAGCGCGCTGCCGGCGACCTTGTCACCTGTCCGATCGCTGCCTTCCGACTGCTCCGCGTCCTGGAAATCGAATGTGCCGGCCGGCGAGATCAGAAAGGCCGCCGCTGCCGCGGCATGGAGCAGACCGGAGATGATAATAGCCGTCGCCCACTTGCCGTTGCCGGCTTGCGGCCGCGTCTGGGCAAGCGGCTCGGCCGGCGCTATCGCCAACTCGCCGCCAGCGTCGGGGAGGGGACTGACTTCCTGCATGTTGCGGGCCGGAAACTGCAGCGGCCCGCGCAGTGTTGTCAAATCAAGATCGTTTGCCCCGCACGGCAGCAGACCGCGGCCGGCCATGGACCATGCCGCGGTGTCTTGTGTGAACGTGGTGTGCAGCCCCACCTCAGACGCCGAAAGCGATGCCGGTCTTGGTGTCGGTCTTCAGCTTGCGCATGCAGGCATTCGGCTCGACGCCGGTGCCGGCGCACTCGGTCGCGCTGTTGATCAGAACGCGGCTGACCTTGGTGCAATCGGTGCCGGCGAGATCAAAGCGCGTCACCTTGGTCTTGCCTTCAGGCAGATCCTTGAAGTCGAGCACGGTCAGCCGGTCGACGACGCCGGCCTCGTTGAACAGCGCGATCTCGAACGCCGCCTTGGAGAGGCCGGCACCGAGGTTGTTGTTGACCAGGAATGTCAGTCGGCAACCCTTGTCGGAAGGTTGCGCGGCATTCAATTCGAGAGTCAGTGCGGGGACCGGCGCGGACCCTTCAGCCCACGCCGGAACCATCGCCAGCGACATCGCAAACGTCGAGGTCAGCAGACGAAGGGATGTCGCCAAGCTCTTCATGATCATCAGCCTCCAAAACGCATGGTTGCCGCCAGTTTCAACGTTATGCCCGGCTCATAGACCGCAACTGTCGTGCTGCCGTTCAACGGGTTGGCGTATTTGACGTCGAACAGATTGTCGGCCCGGAAATCGACCTTCAGATTGTCCGTCGCCTGATAGCTGGCGAAGGCGTTGACCAGCGTATAGTCCGTGGCCACGGCATTGCCCTTCGGCTTGCCATTATATTGCACTTCGCCGCCGACGGTCAGCTTGTCCTCGAGGAAGCGCAGGCCAAGCTGGGCCGTGACCTGGGAGGATGGTATCGTGGCGAGGTCTGCTCGAACGCCTGTGTAGGAAATGGTGTGACCATTGGTTATCGAGGCAGAGAGGCCAGCATATCCCCACGCGGCGTCATAGACGCCTTCAAATTCAAAGCCTTGGATCTTCGCATTGGCAAAGTTCTGATACTGCGCGCAGGTGGGTATGTAGTAGCCGCCGGGCGGGCCAATGATCGGCAGGCCTGGAATGAAACGACAGCCATTGTTGCCGATGCCGACATCGTCGTTCAGACCGATGTAGTCGTCTACATCGTTGTGGAAGTAGGCCGCCTTGATGCGCAATGCATCATCGGATTGAATGACGCCATTGGCTTTGTAGTTAATGCCGGCTTCGAGCGTCTTTCCGGTTTCCGGCCTCAGATTCGGATTGGGCAGGAACGGGAAGCTGACACCGGCCGGATGAAGGCCGCTGATCAGGGTTTCCGTGAGCGAGGGAGACCGGTAGCCTTCTGCGTAAGTGCCATAGAATTGCAGCCCATCCAGGCCCGCACTCTCGAATGGCGACACGCCTACGGTAATACGCGGTGAGAGGCGATCCCCCGACGTATTCCCCTCATCACTCTTCAAACTATAGTTGTCATACCGCAGCCCGGCGATGACTTCGAGCCAGTCCCAGGTGAGCTTGTCTTGGACATAGGCGCCGGACACGTTGCGCTTGCCCGAAGGGGTGTAGAAACTGTCGCCACCCGTCGTGCCACCTGTCTCGACATTGTCGCCCACCCAGTCGCCGCCATAGGTCAGTTCGTGGGCGATGCCACCTGTCTCGAACCGTGACGTGTTCCAGATGTCGATGCCGGTGGTGCCGACATCGAAAGTCGATGTCGAGCCTGCCGGCAAGATGACGGGAAGGCCGGTGACCGGGTCAAACCTGTTGAGCGGGGCCAGACTTGTCAGGCCGAGATTGGTCTTGTTGTAGGAGGCATTGATGTGCAGGTCGAGCCAGCTCTTTGCGTCGTCGGTAATGTTGTAGCGGGCGGTAAAGGTGTTGGACTTCAGATCCGCGTCATTGGCCGGGATGCCGCGGCTGGTTTCAGTCCAGCCGTCGCTTGAGCCGACCCAGCCGAGCTTCAGCTCGCTGTTGTCGGTCGGGCGGATGGTGGTCTTGAGAAGGCCGCTCAGCACGTCGAAGCCGGTGCCCTTGACGGTGTCGCCGCCACCATCCTTATAGTCGTCATAGTTGCGGTAGACGATATTGCCCAACACATCCCAGTTCTCGTTGAGGCGATAGGCGCCGGCGGCGCTGGTGGTCCAGCCCTTGCCGTTGCTCTCGTAGCGTCCGGTGACGGAGCCGGCCCACGTCTCTTCAGGCTTGAGAAAATCCGAGGCATCCTTGGTGTCGAAGAAGACGACACCGCCGATGGCGCCCGAACCGTAGGTGTTGGCGACAGGACCACGGATCACATCGACGGATTTGACGAGTTCGGGATCGATATAGAAGGTCGACTGCGTGCCGTGGTCGGACCGCTGGAAATTCTGGCGTGCGCCATCGACGATGACGGCGACACGGCCAAAATCCTGCAAGCCGCGGATGTTGATGCTGGTGCTGACACGCCTGGCGTCGGCCTGTGCGGCGACACCGGGCACGCCGAGCAGCATCTCGTTCGGCGTCGTCGCCATGCGACGGTCCAGCTGTTCCTGGTCGATATGGCTGGCCGAGGCCAGTGATTCGATCGCTGTTTCGCCGGTGCGGCTGAGCACCAGGATCTTGTCGAGCAGCGTAGCGCCCGCGGGGGCTGCTTTTTCCTGGTCAGCCTTCTTCGATTGATCCGTTTGATCGCCCGCCGGCTGCGTTGCCTGTTGGGCGTGGGCTGCTGGCGCGGACAGGGCGATGACCGCCACGCTTGCCAACAAAGCCGCCATGCCGCTCGCCGCCGACCGGCCGCGCGATTCCCAGTTCACCAACCCCATGCCCCAACTCCAAATTCCAGGTTTCATGCTGGCTGGCCCGGGGCTGGCTGGCATTTTTCATCGTGTCCGGCGTGTTAAATGTTGACTCATTTGCTCCGGTATTGCACTGACTAATAAACATGATTATTCAAGTCAAGAAATGAATCGGCAATATGCAACGCCTAGCCAGATGCCCGGCACAGGAAAGGGATCGACCCAGATGAACACGCACAATCCCAACGATTTTCGTTATCGCGTCCGCCGTTCCGATGATGCCTCCACCCGCTTCGACCGGATCCCGCTGGCGGTGCGAACGCTGTCCAGCAACACGCTGTTCCAGGGCGAGCACGAGATCGGCATCGAGCATCATGGTGCGCTCTACCGGCTGAAGATCACCCGGCAGGGCAAGCTCATTCTCAACAAGTAAAAAGGTATCAGGGGTTAAGACATGGACCAGCGCGTAAAACCCGCCCCACATGAAATCCGGCGGGCACGGACGGACAATCCGAAAGCGCGCGAGCGTGACCTGGCCGCCCAGCTCGGCATTTCGGAAGCCGAACTGGTGGCTGCGCATTGCGGCGACGGCGTCGTGCGCGTCGAGCCGCGCGTCAACGACCTTCTGACCGGCCTCGAGGCCGTCGGCGAGGTGATGGCGCTGACCCGTAATGAAAGCGCGGTGCACGAAAAGATCGGCGTCTATGACAAGGTGGTCACCGGCAACCACAATGCCATGGTGCTTGGCGAGAACATCGACCTACGCATCTTCCCGAAAGTCTGGGCGCATGGCTTCGCGGTGGAAAAGCGTGACGGCGAAGAGATCCGCCGCAGCCTGCAGTTCTTCGACGTGGCGGGCGAGGCGGTGCACAAGGTGCATCTGCGTCCGGCCTCCAGCCTCTACGCCTACCAGAAGCTGGTCGCCACGCTGGCATCGTCGAACCAGGAGCCGACGATCGATATTTCGGGACCAATCGCGGATGATGAGAGCGAGGCCGGAGCAACCACCGCCAATCTTGACGATCTGCGCGACCGCTGGAGCCGGCTGACCGATGTGCACCAGTTCTTCGGCATGCTGAAGACACTTAAGCTCAGCCGTCGCCAGGCGGTGCGCATGGTTGGAACGGACTATGCCTGGCTGCTCGACAATGACGCGGTCCGCGCCATGTTCCATCACGCCTCCGAAGGCGAGATGCCGATCATGTGCTTTGTTGGCAACCGCGGCTGCATCCAGATCCATTCCGGACCGGTCAGGTCGATCAAGCCGATGGGGCCGTGGATCAACGTGCTCGACGAGACCTTCCATCTGCACCTGCGCACCGACCACATCCATGAAGTCTGGGCGGTGCGCAAGCCGACCAAGGATGGCCATGTCACCTCGCTCGAGGTCTATGCCGCCGACGGCGAGATGATCATCCAGTTCTTCGGCAAGCGCCATGAAGGCGAAAGCGAGCGCGACGATTGGCGATTCCTGGCGGAGAATCTGCCGCGCATCCCAAACCCGACCGCAGCCTGAGGAGAACGACAATGGGCTGTTTTTCCAGGATCATCGCCGGCCCGATGGTCGGCCTTGCTTTGGCTTTCACCGCGCTGCAACCGGCGGGTGCCGCCGAGGGCGTTTCCGTTTTCTCCGATCCGTCGAAGATCGCCGCCATAGGCGGTTCGATCACCGAAATCGTCTATGCGCTTGGCGAGGAGAAGCATCTGGTGGCGCGCGATTCCACCAGCCGGTACCCAAAGGCGGCGCTCGACCTGCCCGATGTCGGCTATATGCGCGCGCTGTCGCCGGAGGGCGTGCTGTCGGTCAATCCGACCGGCATCCTGGCGTTGCAAGGCAGCGGTCCGAAGGAAGCCGTCGACGTGCTGAAGAAGACGAGCATCCCCTTCATCGAAGTACCTGAACATTATAGCCGTGAGGGCATCCTGGAGAAGGTCCGTATCGTCGGCAAGGCACTGGGCGCCGACGCCAAGGCCGAGGTGCTGGCCAGGGAGCTCGATGCCAGGCTCACCGCTGCCGAAAAGCAGACTGCCTCGATCAAGGAGCGCAAGCGCGTCCTGTTCGTGCTGTCGGTCCAGGGCGGCAAGATCCTGGCGGCCGGCAGCGAAACCGCGGCCGACGGCATGGTCAGACTGGCGGGCGGCGTCAATGCCGTCGAAGGCTTTTCCGGCTACAAGCAGATGTCCGACGAGGCGATCATTACCGCCAGGCCGGATGTGATCCTTATGATGAGCAATGCCGGGCCGCCGGTATCGGACGACGAATTGTTCGGCAATCCGTCCGTCGCCTCGACGCCGGCAGGTGCCGCCCGCAAATTGATCCGCATCGATGGCGGTTATCTGCTCGGCTTCGGGCCGCGCACGGCCGACGCCATCCACGACCTCGCCGTCTCGCTCTATGGCGGGCAGGTCACGGACTGAGCGGGCGCATCATGGTCGATCAATCGATCGTCGGCCCGGTGAAGGCGATGAGTGTGTCCGAAGGCGATCGCTCGGGCCGCGCCCGCATCGTCATCCTGCTGCTGTGCCTCGGGCTCACCGCCGCCGTGTTTCTGTCGCTTACATCAGGCGCGTCGGACGCATCGGCCGTCAATGTCATCAGGGACTGGCTGTCCGGAGCTGTTCCACTTGATGCGGCGCTGAGCGCGCGTGACAGCCTGATCGTCTACGATATCCGACTGCCGCGCATCATCCTCGGCATGCTGGTCGGCGCGGCGCTCGCGGTGTCGGGCGCCGTCATGCAGGGGCTGTTCCGCAATCCGCTGGCCGATCCCGGCCTGATCGGCGTTTCGGCCGGCTCCAGTCTCGGTGCCGTGGCCATCATCGTGCTTGGCGGCACCATTCTGGCGCCGGTAACGGCTTTGCTGGGCACGCTTGCCCTGCCGCTGGCGGCTTTCTTCGGCGGCCTCGCCACGACCCTGGTGCTCTACCAGGTCGCCACGCGGCGCGGGCAAACCTCGGTTGCGACCATGCTGCTCGCCGGCATCGCGCTGGCAGCGCTTGCCATGGCGCTGACCGGCATCCTCATCTTCATGGCTGACGATCGTCAGCTGCGCGACTTGACCTTCTGGTCACTGGGATCCCTTGGTGGCGCAACCTGGGCGAAGATCGCGTCCGTCGGGCCGATCATCATATTGGCGCTGGCGGCAATGCCGTTCCTGTCGCGCGGTCTCAACGCGCTGGCGCTTGGTGAGGCGACCGCCGGCCATCTCGGCATACCTGTCCAGCGCCTGAAATACACCGCCATCATCGGTGTCTCGGCGGCGGTCGGTGCGTCCGTCGCCGTCAGTGGCGGCATCGGCTTCGTGGGCATCGTCGTGCCGCATCTGCTGCGCCTGCTGATCGGTCCGGACAATCGCTATCTTTTGCCGGCCTCGGCACTGCTCGGAGCCTCGCTGCTGCTGCTTGCCGATGCCGTCGCACGTACCATCGTGGCGCCGGCGGAACTGCCGATCGGCATTGTCACCGCGGTCGCCGGCGCGCCGTTCTTCCTGTGGATACTGCTGCGCAAGCGAGGCGTAATTGACCTGTGAAATTCGGGATTTGTGAGGCTGGGATGATCGAGGCAAGGGATGTTTCGGTTGATATCGCCGGCAAACGCATCGTCGGCGGTGTCGATTTCGATGCGCGACCCGGCGAAATCGCGGCGATCGTCGGCCCCAACGGCTCGGGCAAGACGACCTTCCTGAAGGCGTTGTCCGGCGAGCTTGCCCATACCGGGCGCATCGCCCTCAACGGCCGCGACCTCGCGGCGATGAAACCGGTCGAGATCGCCGTCCATCGCGCGGTCCTGCCGCAGGCGACGACGCTGTCGTTTCCATTCACCGTGCGCGAGGTGGTCAAGCTCGGGCTGGTCGGCGGCCGCTCGGGTGCCTTGCCTGGCGAGGATGCGCGGCTGCCGGAACGGGCGTTGGCCCGCGTCGATCTCGATGGGTTTGCCGGGCGGCTCTACCAGGAGCTTTCGGGCGGCGAGCAGCAACGAGTCCAGCTTGCGCGCGTGCTGTGCCAGGTCTGGGCGCCGGTGCTCGACGGCAAGCCGCGCTACCTGTTCCTCGACGAGCCTGTTTCCAGCCTCGACATCAAGCACCAGCTGATCATCATGAACATCGCCCGCGATTTCGCCAGAAGGGGTGGCGGCGTGGTCGCCATCCTGCACGACCTCAATCTGACGGCCATGTATGCCGACCGCATCTTCGTCATGCATCGCGGCCGGTTGGCTGCCACCGGTTCACCGCAGGACGTGCTGAGCGACGATTTGATCGAGAAAGTGTTCGACTGCCGGCTCAAGGTCGGTGTGTTGCCGGCCGGGAATATGCCGTTCGTGCTGCCGCAATCTGCCGTTTAGGCTTGGCAGTGACCTTCGTCATCCACGGGCGGAGCGGGAGCGAAGCGGACGCACAGACCCGAGGATCCATTCCGTTACATCAACCGAAGGATGCGGCGATGCAGAACAGGCGCTGCCGCCACTCGTTCTGCATCGTTGCGGCGCTCGAACGTCACGGAATGGATTCTAGGGTCTGCGCTGCGTCGCTTCGCTCCTTGCTCCGCCCTAGAATGACGACCCCATGGGTGGCGTCGCGCGCAAGGCATCAATAGAATCAAACCGCTAAGCCGCGTTGTGGACTACGCTGCCGGGGCGCGGCGTTCCAGCATGTCGATGCCAAGCAGGTTGCGCACATTCGGCCGTGCCGCCACCATATCGGCGATCGTGTAGCGGGCAAGCACGGCGAAGAAGGCGTTGAGCGCCTCGCGCAGCGCTGAATTCAACGCGCAGCTGTCGACCAGCGGGCACTCGGCCGCATCGTTCTCGAAGCATTCGGCCATGGCGAAGCTTTCCTCGGTGACGCGCACGACGTCGAAGAGGCTGATCGCCTCGGCGGCACGGCCAAGCCGGACGCCGCCATTGCGGCCGCGCACCGTCTCGACCAGCCCATGCTCGACCAGCGGCTGCAGGATCTTGAACAAGAAAAGTTCCGAGACGGAGTAGGCGGCCGCGATTTCGGGAATGCGGCTCAACCGGTCATTGTTGGCGGCACAATACATCAGGATGCGCATGGCATAATTGGTCTGGCGGGTAAGCCGCATTTCGTCCTCACTAGGCGCCGGCGTGGTGTGACCGCGCCAGATTCCAGAACTTTGCTGGCGCGGCTGTGATCCGGAATTTCGGATTCGCCACACTGGCCTCGACCGAATATGGCGTATACCTTGGAATAATTCCAGACTAGCTTCGCACTATAGATGAATATTCTCGTCAACTTTATGTGCGCAACCGGGCGGAACGCGGGGAAAACCGGTCGTCACGGGCATTTTGGCTGATGAAACCCTAGATAGGCCGGAGATCGACCCCAGAGATCGACCAGCGGTCGACCAGAGATACCAGTGGTCGACCAGAGATCGACGAGGAGCAGTTCGTCCATGTCACAATCGGCTTCGTCCCTGGCGCCTGTCCGTTTCGATGCCGACGCGGCCGCCAAGCTCTCGGCGCTGCGGCGGACCAAATTCATCGCCACGGCCGCGCTGGCGCTCTGCGTGCTGGTGTTCGCCTTGGCCAAGTCGTTCCAAAACAGCTATCCGTGGCTGGGCTTCGTCGCCGCCTTCGCCGAGGCGGCGACCATTGGCGGCCTGGCCGACTGGTACGCGGTGGTGGCGCTGTTCAGGCGGCCGCTTGGGCTGCCGATCCCGCACACCGCCATCATCCCGGAAAACCAGAACCGCATCGCTGACAATCTCGGCCGCTTCATCGAAGCCAATTTCCTGGCGCCGGAGCCGGTGCGGGAAAAACTCGCCGAGGTCGATTTTGCGGCACTCGTCGCCGACTGGCTGACTGATGCCGAACGCGCCGCCGGCCTGTCGCGTTTCGTGGTTCGACTGGTGCCGCAGACACTTGCGGCCGTCGAGCAATCCGGCCTGCGCGGCTTCGTCACCAGCCGCATGCTTGAACAGATCGAAAAGGTGCCGCTTGCGCCGCTGGCGGCGGAACTCCTGTCGGCGCTCACCGACGATCGTCGCCACCAGAAACTGTTCGACGAATTCATCAAGGTGGTCGGCCGCTTCCTCAACGATGAACAGGCGCTGGCAACGATGCGCGAAAAAATCCGCGAGGAATTGCCGTCGCTGTTCAACCTGTTCAGAGCCGACGCCTATCTCCTGAAGAAGATCGTCGCTTCGGCGGGCTCCCTGCTCGACGAGGTGCGGGCCGATCCGGACCATCCGATGCGGGCCGAGTTCGATCGTTTCGCGCAAGGCTTCGTCGAACGGCTGCGGACGTCCAAGCAATATGCAAAGCGTGCCGAGAAGATGAAGCACGATTTCCTCGCCCGCCCCGAAGTCAGGGCGCTGGCCGGGGACATGTGGGAGAGCCTCAGCCTGTTCATCGAGCAGGACGCCAAGGCGCCGAATTCGGTGATCCGCGCGCATCTCGCCAGTATGTTCGTCGAGGTCGGCCGCCATCTTGCCGGCGATGCGCAGATCCGGGCCGATATGAACCAAGGGTTCGTCGTGGCGCTGGCCTCCTTCGTCGAGAGCCAGAAGAGCGGCGTATCGAAATTCATCGCCGACCAGGTCAAGCGCTGGGACCTTGCCCAACTGACGCGGCTGATCGAGATGAACATTGGCCGAGACCTGCAATACATCCGCTTCAACGGCATGATCATCGGCGGGCTGGCGGGCATAGTGCTTTATACGATCGAGCTGCTGCTCCCGGTCAATTGATTCCGTGTCCATCGCCATGCCTGTGTCCGAATGGACTCGTGACACGCGAGTGCTATTCTCCGGCGAGGGCGCCCGCATTCGCGGCGACAGGGGAGAAGACGTCATGGCAAAACAACCGGAATCCGATTCCTTCATGGACATGTTCGGCAAATTCGGCCGCGACCTGAAGGTGCCCAATGTCGATGTCGAGGCGATCCTCGCCCATCACCGCAAGAACCTGGAAGCGCTGGAGAAGGCGGCGCGCGCCGGCGCAGCCGGAGCGACCTCGCTGTTGTCAAGGCAACGCGAAATGCTGCAGGACACGTTGCGCGAGGTTGCCGACGTGGCGCAAAGCTATCGGGCGCCGGGCAATCCACAGGAGCTCATGGCCAAGCAGACGGAGTTCGCCAGGAAGTCGTTCGAGGCGGCGCTCAAGAATGCCGGCGAAGTGGCTGAATTGGCCCGGAAATCCGGCACCGAATCGATCGACATCCTGCGCGCACGGATCAAGGAAGCGATGGAGGAAATCCGCGCCGGCTACGAGAAGAAATAGGTCTGCGTGGGCCGTCGTCCGCATCCCCCAACGCGGATCGCCGGCACTCCTTACCCCCTTGCGCATAGTTGCATCGGCGCCACGCGTCAGGCGGCATGGGGCGATTCAGCCGGAATTCGGCGGAACGGATTCACGCAAGGCGAATTGACAGGAGCCGTCCGTTCGTGGTCCGGAGGCACTGCAAGCTATCGGGAAAGCAGGAATGACTGAAGTACGGCCTAAAACGCCGCCGACCTACGAGCAGTTGAGGACGATGTCCGGGCAGGAACTGGGCGTCTCGGAATGGACCACGGTCGACCAGAACCGTATCAACCAGTTCGCCGAATGCACCGGCGACCATCAATGGATCCATGTCGATCCCGAGCGGGCGCGGCGGCAAAGCCCGTTCCGCACGACGATCGCGCATGGCTACCTGACGCTGTCGATCATCGGCGCGCTGGCGCTCGGCATGGGCATCGTGCCCGAAAATACGCAGGCCGCCTTCAACTACGGCTTCGACAAGGTGCGCTTCCTCGCGCCGGTCAAGGTCGGCGCACGCATCAGGCTGCGCACGGTCTTGCTTTCCATGGAAGACAGAGGCCCTGGCCAATATCTGATGAAGGCAGCCAACACCGTCGAGATCGAAGGCGAGGAAAAGCCGGCACTGACGGCCGAAACGCTGGTCATGCTGTATGAGCGCCGCAAACGGGCAGGGGCCTGAGCGCATCAGCCCAAGCCCCGTACTGTCAGGAATCCCGCGTTGATTGCCCCGGCTGTTCAAGCTTGATCGCATTGCGTGCCGAAAACAGGGCAAGCAGCAGCGCCACCAAGGCCATGGCTGTTGCCGTCTCAAAGGTGATTTGCATGCCGCGGGCCGCAGAAGCGGAGGTCAGGACGTCCGGTCCTGTTGCTTTCGGAGCACCAGCCGACGCAACCGCGAAGATGGCGCCCATCAAGGATGCGCCGGTGATGAGGCCGAGATTGCGCGACAGGTTGAGCAGGCCCGACATGACACCGCGTTCGCCGGCGCCGACACCGCTCATGACGGCTGCATTGTTGGAGGTCTGGAACAGGGCATAGCCTAAGCAGGTGACGGTGATCGGAACGACATAGCTGGCAATGCCGAGTTTCGTCATGGCGAGCGAAAGCAGGAACGTGCCCGCGGCAAGGCTGATGAGCCCGGCGACCATCATCCTGTTGGCTCCGAAGCGATCGGAAAGCCGCCCAGCCAGCAGCGCCGACAGGGTCGAGACCAGCGGCCCGGTTGAAAGCACCAAGCCGACCATCGCGGCATCGAGCCCCAACCCTCGCGACAGATAGAACGGGGCAACCACCAGGGTTGCCATCATCACCGTGGCGACGATGAGGCTCATGGCCAGGCTGGCGCTGAGCCGCGGATCCCGGAAACTGGCAAGCTGAATCAACGGGGTTTTCACTCTTGATTGCGTGACGGCGAAGAGAGCAACGCCGATGCCGGTCGCAAAAAGCAGGCCAATGTTGAGCGCGCCGAAATTGCCTCGCCCAAGTGTCATGGCCAGCGCATAGGCAGCCAGGGTCAGGGCCAGCAGGACAGTGCCTGTCGCGTCGAACTTGCCTTGGGCGGCCCGCGCGTTCTTGTCCCTGGCAGGCAAGGCACGCCAGGCGAGGGCGAAGGTCAGCAGACCCAGCGGCACATTGACGAGAAAGATCGCGCGCCAGCCGAGACCGGCGATCAGCAGGCCGCCGAGCGAGGGACCGAGCGTGGTGCCGATGGCCGACATGGCGCCGAGCAGACCCATGGCGCTGCCGGTCCGCTCCTTGCTCACGGTCTCGGCGACAAAGGCCAGCGTCAGCGCCATCATCGATGCGGCGCCAAGCCCCTGCACGGCGCGCGCGGCGATCAGCAGCCAAAGCGTCGGGGCCAGGCCGCAGAGCACCGAAGCCGATGTGAACAGCGCGATGCCGCCAAGCAGCAGCGGCCGGCGTCCGAACATGTCGGCCAGCCGCCCGGCGCTGACGATCAGCGTGGTGATGGCGAGGAGGTAGGCCAGAACCACCCATTGCACGGCCTGGAACGACGCGCCGAACGTCTGCATCAGAGATGGCAGCCCGACGCTGGCGATGCTGGTCCCGAGCGACGACAGCAGCGTGGCGAGCGACAGGCTTGCCAGAGCCCAGCCGACCGATTCTTTCTCTTGCGGGGCTGATATCAACCCATCTCGACTTTGTGCGGCGACTGCCATGGCGATCTCCTTTCCATTCGCTCCGGAACCGGAACCATCAGAGATCTAGCCTTGTGGTTGATATGGCGGAAGGCGCAGCATTTGCATCATATCAATGCATGAGACGCCACATCATGTTATGGTTCGCGGATGACGTCTCCTGATCTCAATCTGCTCTTTGCTCTCGACGTGCTGCTGGCGGAAGGCAGCGTGGCCCGCGCCGCGCGCCGTCTGCGGCTCAGCCCCTCGGCGATGAGCCGGACGCTGGCGCGGCTGCGCGAGGCAACGGGCGATCCCTTGCTGGTGCGGGCCGGGCGCGGCCTGGTGGCGACGCCGCGCGCGGAGGAATTGCGGCGGCAGGTCGGCCCCGTCGTCCAGGACGCGGAGATGCTGCTGCGCCCTGCCGAACTGCTTGATCTCTCAAGCCTGGACAAGGTCTTCACGCTGCGCACCAATGAAGGCTTCGTCGAGGAGTTCGGGCCTCGCCTTGTCGCCCGCATCGAGGCTGATGCGCCAGGAGTGCGGGTGCGTTTCGCGCCGAAATCAGACAAGGATGTGATGTCGCTGCGCGACGCGGCGATCGACCTGGAAATCGGCGTTGCCGGCGAAACCGGACCCGAAGTGCGCATCCAGGCCTTGTTTCGCGACCGCTTCATTGGTGCTGTTAGAGCAGGCCATCCCTTGAGCGAAGGCACGGTGACGGCCGAGCGCTATGCGGCGGGCCGGCACATCAGTGTTTCGCGGCGTGGCCGCGAGAAGGGGCCGATCGACGAGGCCCTGAGCGCGCTTGGCCTGCGGCGGACGGTCGTGTGCATGGTTTCGGGTTTTTCGGCAGCACTCGCCATGGCGCGCGCCTCGGACCTGATCGCCAGCGTGCCCGAGCGGCACACGGCCGGCGCGCGCGCCGGCATGCACAGTTTTCCACTGCCGGTCACGACGGTGGAGGTCACCATTTCGATGCTCTGGCATCCGCGCCTCGATGCCGATCCGGCGCAACGCTGGTTGCGCGACTGCGTGCGGGAGGTCTGTGCGGGGCGTTGATTAAAAGTGGCTGAGATCAACGCTTCATCGCGGTTTCCAGCACCTTGAAAATCCGCTCGTCGTCGCACTGGGCGACGTTGAAGCGCAGGAAACGGCTGGCCGTCTGGGACAGGCTGAACGCATTGCCGGGCGCCAGCACGACGTTGTCTGCCAAGGCATGCCGTGCGACGTCGGCCGCATCCACGCCATCGGGCAGGCCGCACCACAGGAACAGGCCGGCCGGCTGGTCGATCCAGGGCGTGATGCCGATCGCCTTCAGGCGAGTGCCGGTCTCGGCCATCGCGCGCGCGAGCTTGGCGCGCAGCAGATCCATATGCTTGCGGTAGCTGCCGTCCTTGAGCAGCGTCAGCACCAGTTCGGCCGCCAGCCGCCCGCCGCCGAAGGTGGTGGCGATCTTGAGGTCGGTCAGGCCCTCGATCCAGTCGCGGGGCGCGGCGATGAAACCGCAGCGGACCGAGGCCGACAGCGTCTTGGAGAAGCTGCCGATCTGGACGACGCGGTTCAGCCCATCGAAGGCCGCCATCCTGGGGGCAGGGGCATGTTCGAAATCGGCGAAGATATCGTCCTCGACGATAGTCAGGTCCGACTGGTCGGCGAGTTTCAGCAAGCGGTGCGCGGTGACCGGTGACAGGATCGCGCCGGTCGGGTTGTGGATGGCGGAATTGGTGATGTAGAGGCGCGGCCGGTGCTCGGCGAGCGCCTGGGCGAACAGCTCGATATCAGGCCCCGACGGCGTGTAGGGAACGCTGATGACCTTGGCGCGGTGGGCACGCAGCAAAGCGTGGAAGTTGAAATAGCAGGGGTCGTCGACCAGCACCGTGTCGCCGGGTTCGATCAGGAACCGGCACAGGAGGTCAATGGCCTGCGTGCCCGATTCCGTCAGCATGATCTGTTCGGGCGAGGCTTCGATGCCGTGCCCGGCCATGCGCCGGGCCAGCAATTGCCGCAGCGGCGGCAGGCCGAGCGGCGTGCCGTAGTCGGCAAGCGCGGCATCATCGGCACGCGCCGCCGTGCGTAGCGCGCGGCGCAGTCCGGCCTGAGGCATCCACGAGGCCGGCAGCCAGCCGCAGCCGGGTTTCAGCACCTCGTCGCCAGCATCCAGCGACTGGCGCGAGACCCAGAGCGGATCGACGGCACGGTCGAGCCGGGGACCGATCTCGGCCAGCGACAGCGGCGCCAGCGTGCCGGCGGCATAGAAGCCTGAACCCGGCCGGGAGCGGATCGTGCCTTCGGCGGCGAGCCGCTCATAGGCTTCGACCACGGTGGATTTGGACACCTGCATGGATTGCGCGAAGGCGCGGATCGACGGCAGCCGCGCTCCTGGTGTCAGGCTGCGCGCGGCGATCCGCTGGCGTATGGCCGCCATGACGCTTTCGACCAAAGTGGGGGCGGCCAGGGCGCGCGCGCCGTCGGTTTCCAAAGCGAAGTCCGTCATCCGTACTGCTCGTCATGCCATTACAGTTTCGCTGAATTGTACTCCATTGTCTCTGGCCGCGCCATGACATCTGCCCGATAGAGGGCGAAAGACATGGAGCCTGGAATGGACAAGACCGCGAGCGGCTGGCTGAACGGATTTATCGGCGTGCTGATCTTCTCAGGCTCGCTGCCGGCGACGCGCGTGGCCGTGATGGATTTCGATCCGACCTTCGTGACATCGGCCCGCGCCGCGATTGCCGGGCTGCTTGGCCTGGCAATGCTGGTCTTGTTCCGGCAGAAACGACCGGAGCGGGGCGATCTGCTGTCGCTGGTGATCGTCGCCCTTGGGGTGGTGGTCGGCTTTCCGTTGCTGACCGCGCTGGCGCTGAAGCACGTCACCTCCGCCCACTCGATCATCTTCGTTGGCCTGCTGCCGCTGGCAACCGCGATCTTCGGCGTGCTGCGCGGCGGCGAGCGTCCACGACCGGCGTTCTGGCTGTTTTCGTGCATCGGCAGCGCGCTTGTCGCCGGTTTTGCCCTGTCGCAAGGCGTGACCGCGTCACCGCTCGGCGACGGCCTGATGCTGGGCGCCATCGTCGTGTGTGGACTGGGCTACGCCGAGGGCGCCGCGCTGTCGCGCAGGCTAGGCGGCTGGCAAGTGATCTGCTGGGCGCTGACGCTGTCGCTGCCGATCATGCTGGTGCTGACTTTCGCGACTCTGCCGCCGTCCTTTGCCGCCGTCGGCTCCCACGCCTGGATCGGTCTCGCCTATGTCTCGCTGTTCAGCATGCTGATCGGCTTCGTCTTCTGGTATCGCGGCCTGGCGCAAGGCGGCATTGCCGCGGTCGGCCAACTGCAGCTGTTGCAGCCCTTCTTCGGCCTGGCGCTCGCGGCGAGCTTGCTGCACGAACAGGTCAGCCCGCTGATGGTGGTTGTCACGCTCGGCGTGGTGGCCTGCGTGTTTGGCGCGAAGAAGTTTGCGCGGTAGGGGTACCGCTGTCGCGGATGCTCACTGAGGCGGCTTGCCTATGTAGGCTAAACCAGGGCACTCGGAGGTATCCACGACTTTCTCGCGATCCTCGTAACGCTTGACGAATTTGCGCCCCGTCCACTCAAAATCTTGACGCACGCACACGGGATTTTCGGAGGGGTCCGCCCAGGCAACCCTCATCAACCGACTCCTCACATGGTATTCCAAATCCAACTGGTAGCCCCCTGGTATCCAAAAGAGCTGACCGGTGCGCAAATCGATCATGCGCGCGGCGATGCAAGCGGTACCGCAATTGACCAGAACAACGGAGAAGTGGCCGGCGAAATCGGCACCACGTTTCATTGCTTGGCGAATATCCGCCTTAACTGCCTGCGCCCAGGAGTCACTAGGGTGAACTTGGATGTTTTTCGCAGCCTTCAGTTGAAAAATTTTCGCTGGAAAATCTTCGAACCGCAGGGTGGATTCCTTTGCCGTCCCTGGCTCATTGGATATCGAGGCGCCCTGACCTGGCGCTTGGGCTTCGTCGTGAACTCCACTGTCTTGCGCCCAGGCGCTGAGCGTGGGCCACAGCAACAAGAGACAGAGCAGAAAAATTCTCATCTCCGACATCGATCTATGCGCGCTCTTTGAATTTTTTGCTACTTAAGATTGTGTATGACCTCGCGTCGGTTGTAAAGCAATCGCGCAAAATTTTTGTCGGACGGCTATCCGAACTTCGTCACCACGCCGATACCGATGCCTTCGAAACCGCCCATCGCCATCAAGGCCGCGGGCGCTTCGTCGAGGCTGATCTTCTTGCCGATCAGCAGTTCGGGTTTGAGCTTTCCGGTACGAATCATCTCCATCATCGCCTGGTAGCGGTAAGCTTGCATGCCGTGACTGCCGAGGATCTCCAACTCGAAAGCGATGATCTTGCTCATGGGAACCGCAGCCTTGGCATGGTCGCCGAGCATCAGGCCGACCTGCACATGGCGGCCGCGCCGGCGCAGGTTCGAGATGGAGTTGAACGAGGTGGTCGGATGGCCGAGCGCGTCCATCGACATATGAACGCCGCCATTGGTGATCTGCTTGACGGCCTTCACCACATTGGGGGTGGTCGATGCGTTGATGGTCGCCACCGCGCCGATCTTGCGGGCAAACTCCAGTTTCTCGTCGGTGAGATCGATGGCAATGACATTGGCGCCCATGGCGCTGGCGATCATGATCGCCGAAAGCCCGACGCCGCCGCAGCCATGCACGGCAACCCATTCTCCGGGCTTGACCCGTCCCTGGTCGACGATCGCCCGGAACGACGTGACGAAGCGGCAGCCCAGGCTGGCGGCGGTGGCGAATTCCATCTCTTCCGGCAGGCGTACGAGATTGGTGTCGGCGAAGTCGATGGCGACATATTCGGCGAAAGAGCCCCAGGCGGTGAAACCGGGCTGGAACTGATGCTCGCAGACCTGGTGGTTGCCGGACGTGCATTCGAAGCAGTGGCCGCAGCCGCCGACAAAAGGCACCGTGACCCGGTCGCCTGCCTTCCAGTGCGTCACGCGCTTGCCAGCCGCCACAACGACGCCCGCCAATTCATGGCCCGGCACATGCGGCAGCCGGATATCATCGTCATGGCCCATCCAGCCATGCCAGTCGCTGCGGCAGAGCCCCGTCGCCTCGACCTTGATGACGACACCATCGGCGGCCGGCTTCGGATCGGGGACGGTCTGGATCGTCGGCGCTTCGCCGAATTTCTCGAAGACGACGGCTTTCATCGGTCACTCCACCCTGCGTACTGTCTGTGGAAACGATAGCCGATTCCCTGTCCGGTCAAGCGGAAATCGATTCCGCCAGCCCTGCCAGTCCGCCGAACCAGCCAGGGCGCTCAGCTGTTTTCCTGGTCGCGGAAATCGGCGAGCCTCGTGTCGCCGGGGACCAGCAGCCTCCCGTCCTCGGCATGCACTTCCAGGCGCCTGATCGGCCGGCCGCTCTGCGTGTCGACCATGAAAGTGTAGGGCTCGCCCGGTCCGGAGAAATAGGCCTCGCCCCATTGCCGCAAGGCGACCAAGACATAGAACAGGCCGCGCCCTTTTTGCGTCAGCACATATTCATGGTGCGCGCTGCCGTCGGGCGCGGGAACCGTTTCCAGTATGCCGTGCGCGACCAGATTGCGCAGCCGCGCCGACAGGATGTTCTTGGCGACGCCGAGGCTCTTCTGGAATTCGCCGAAGCGGCGCAAGCCGTCGAAGGCGTCGCGCACGATGAGCAGCGACCACCAGTCGCCGATCGCATCCAGCGGCCGCGCGATCAGGCAATCCGCTTCGTGGTGGCTCGTTCGTTTCACCATGGCAATCGTTGGTCCAGATCAATCATCTCGGTTGCAAGATAAAACTGATTTGGCTATCCAGCAAGTGGTTTCAAGTTGAAACCTATTGTGGAGAGCGACATGAATCTGCGGGTGGTGAACGGCGTGGCAACAGGAGCGGAGCGGGCCGACAGGCTGTTGCAGGCAACACCAGATTCACCACCGGGATTGTCGAGAATGACGGCACTGGTCTTCGCCATTGCCTGTGGCCTGAGCGTCGCCAACATCTATTTTGCCCATCCGCTGCTCGACGCCATCGCGCATGATTTTGCCATCGCGCCGGCCTCGGTCGGCATCGTGGTGACGGTCACCCAGGTCGGCTACGCGCTCGGCCTGTTCTTCATCGTGCCGCTTGGCGATCTGTTCGACCGCCGCAAGCTGATCGCCGGCCAGGCGGTGCTTTCCGCGGTGGCGCTGATCGCGGTCGGGGTCGCGCCGAACGCGGCGATGCTGCTGGCAAGCCTGGCGGTTGTCGGCCTGCTTGCCGTGGTGGTGCAGGTGCTGGTGGCGTACGCCGCCGACCTCGCGCTGCCATCCGAGCGGGGGCGGGCAGTCGGCACCGTCACCAGCGGCGTCATAACAGGCATCCTGCTTGCCCGCTTCGTCGCCGGCGTCGTCGCCGACTTCGCCGGCTGGCGCTGGGTCTATCTGGTCTCGGCGACGCTGACGCTCGTCATGGCGGTGGTCCTCTTCCTGATGCTGCCGCGCCACGAGACGGAGCGGCCGCGCACGTCCTATCCGCGCCTGCTCGCTTCGGTCGTGCTGCTGTTCGTGCAGGAGCCGCTGCTGCGCGTGCGCGCCGTGCTCGCCATGCTGATCTTCGCCACTTTCAACGTGCTATGGGCGCCGCTGGTGCTGCCGCTGAGCGCCGTGCCATTTTCACTCTCGCACACCGCGATCGGGCTGTTCGGCCTTGCCGGCGTCGCCGGCGCACTGGGCGCGCGCTGGACGGGAGGCTTGGTCGATCGCGGGCGCGGGCAACTGGTCACCGGCCTCAGCCTGCTTCTGATGACGGCTGCCTGGCTGCCGATCGCCTTCATGGGTCTGTCGCTGTGGCTGCTTGTCGCCGGCATCGTCATGCTGGACCTGGCGATCCAGGCCGTCCACGTCACCAATCAGAGCCTGATCTTTTCGCGCCGGCCGGATGCGCGCAGCCGGCTGGTTGGTGGCTACATGATCTTCTATTCGCTCGGCAGTGCGCTCGGCTCGATTGCCTCGACCATGGTCTATGGCGCCATGGGCTGGAGCGGCGTCTGCCTGCTTGGGGCGGGTATCGGCCTGTTCGCTTTGGCGTTCTGGGCACTCACGCTGCGCGTGGGTCGGTAGAGGCCCTATTCGGCATCGATCTGGTTCTGCGGTGCGGCTTTCTGGAAGGCCGGCAGTGCCATGCAGGCGGCGTGGATGCGGGCGATCGTCGGGTAAGGCCCCATGTCGACGCCGAAGCGGGCATTGTTGGTGACCTGCGCTGCCAGGCAGATATCGGCCAGCCCTGGCGCCTCGCCGTGGCAGAACGTTCCAGTGTCGGGCGAGGAAGCCAGAATCTTTTCAAGCGGCTGAAAGCCTTCGTTCACCCAGTGGCGGAACCAGTTGGTGATGTCCTGGTCGCCGGCGCCGAACAAAGTGCGCAGCGAGGTCAACACGCGCAGATTGTTCACCGGGTGGATGTCGCAAGCGATCATCTGCGCCAGCATGCGCACGCGCGCTCGGCCAAGCGCGTCCTTCGGCAGCAGTGGCGGTTCCGGCCGGATCTCGTCGAGATATTCGATGATCGCCAGCGACTGCGTCAAAAGCGTGCCGTCGAGCATCAATGCCGGCACCAGCCCCTGCGGGTTGACCGCGAGATAGGCCGGTTCCAGGTGCTCGCCATGGCGCAGATGATGCGGGATGTAGTCATAGCTCAGCCCCTTCATCTCCAGCGCGATCCGCACCCGGTAGGAGGTGGAGGAGCGATAGTAATTGTGCAGGACGATGTCGCTCATGGCTTTGTCGTTTCAAGATTGCGGCTGGCCGATCGTCACTTCGATCGTGCCGATGCCGTCGACGCCGCCGGTCATCGTCTCGCCCGGCTTGACCGCGCCGACGCCGGCCGGCGTGCCGGTGAAGATCAGGTCGCCCGGTTGCAGTTCGACTGCCTCGCTGCAGATCGAGACGATGTCGGCGATTGGCCAGATCAATTCGGTGAGGTCGGCATCCTGTTTCACAGCACCGTTGACGGCGAGCCAGATGCGGCCTTTCGTCGGGTGCCCGGATTTCTGCGCGGGAACCAGCGGGCCGCAAGGGGCTGAACGGTCGAAGGCTTTCGACCAGTCCCAGGGCCGCGCCGCCTTCTTGGCCTCATCCTGGAGATCGCGGCGGGTGAGGTCGATGCCGACGGCGTAACCCCAGACGTGATCCAGCGCCCGCTCGCGCGCGATGCGGAAGCCCGGCCTGCCGATCGCGGCCACCAGTTCGATTTCGTGGTGCAGATTGGCCGTCAGCGGCGGGTAGGGGATCACTGTGCCGGAATCGACCACGGCGTCGGCGGGCTTGGTGAAGAAGAAGGGCGGATCGCGTTCATCGTTGCCGAACTCGCGCGCGTGCGCCGCATAGTTGCGGCCAACGCAGAAAACGCGCCGCACGGCAAAGCGCTCGGCCGACCCGCTGATGGCGACTGAAGGTGTTGGCGGCACGGGAAGGACAAAGGCGGTCATGGTGGTCTCTGCGTTTGGATATCGGGTTGCTGGCGGCACCTTCGACCGATTTCGGGGGGCGGGCAAGGCGTCGCTTTTCATAAAGCAGGGCCTTTGCCTGGGCTGTATGAGGAATTCAGGGTTTCCATTGCTTTTACAGCGGTGCATCCTGGCAATTGGCGATAGACTATTTGCCAATAATCCGGCCATGGTCGCGGGACTATGGTGTGGCCGGTAAACCGGAACGAGCCACATGACAGCACCCAACGATCGCGCCCGGTTCCTGATCATCGACGACCATCCGCTGTTTCGCGAGGCGCTGCATAGCGCCGTCCAGATGGCCTATCCGGAAGTCGATACGGTGGAAGCGCGCTCGATCACCGAGGCGGTGGAATTGCTGGCAGGCGCCAAACCTTTCGACCTTGCGCTTCTCGATCTCTCCATGCCCGACGTGCACGGTTTCGAGGGCCTGCTGCAGCTCAGGACCCGCTATCCGCGCCTGCCGGTGGTGATCGTGTCGGGATATGAGGAGCCGAGGATCATTTCCGAGGCGCTGTCCTATGGTGCCGCCGGCTTCATCCCGAAATCGGCCCGCAAGAGCGATCTGGCCGCCGCCATCCGCTCGGTGATGGACGGCGCAATCTATGTG
This sequence comes from Mesorhizobium sp. 113-3-9, assembly GCF_016756515.1. Taxonomy (NCBI): domain Bacteria; kingdom Pseudomonadati; phylum Pseudomonadota; class Alphaproteobacteria; order Hyphomicrobiales; family Phyllobacteriaceae; genus Mesorhizobium; species Mesorhizobium sp. 113-3-9. The sequence continues at coordinate 4,085,154 of NZ_AP023246.1, forward strand.
CCGGAAACCTATGAAGGCCAGCCGGCGGATGCCGACAGCATCGACCGCGCCGACATGGTCCAGCGCCTGTCCAAGCTGACACCGCAGCAACTGCGGGTGCTGCAAATGCTGCGCCAGGGCCTGCTCAACAAGCAGATCGCCTATGAGCTGCAGGTCGGCGAGACCACGGTCAAGGCGCATGTCTCGGAGATCCTGCGCAAGCTCAACGTGTATAGCCGCACGCAAGCGGTGATCGAGGTCTCGAAACTAGACAATGCGGAGCTTTTCAGGGATCAGGCGGGGTTCTGAGCTTTTACCTCCCTTGGCGCCGCACCCCACCCCGGCGCTGCGCGCCGACCCTCCCCATCAAGGGGAGGGTAAGCCTCTAAGCCAGCAAATGCGCCAGCAGCGCGCGCAGCTGGGCAGGTTTCAGCGGTTTGCGCATTAGCTCGATGCCCCCGGCGCGCGCGGCCTTGGCGACGGCTTCGGAACTGTCGGCGGTGACGATGAGCGCCGGCACGGCGCGGCCGAGATAGTCGCGGACTTCCGATATGGTGGCGGTGCCGAGATCGCCGCCGTCGAGATGCTGGTCGGCGATGATGATGTCCGGCACCCAGTCGGTGTCGCCGAGCAGGTCCAGCGCATCGTCGGTCGAGGTCGCGGCGCGCACCAGGCACTGCCAGCGTTCGAGCAGGAAGGTCATGGCCTCCAGCACCTCGATGTCGTTCTCGACCAGCAGCACCTTGGTGCCGAACAGGCCGTAGCCGCGCGACCGCTCAAGGCCGGTGGCGCTGGCGATGGCGTCGGCGGGCGCCCCGATGCCGACGGGGACATCGATGTGGAAGATCGTGCCGCGCCCGACCTTCGACGAGAAAGTCACTGGGTGGCCGAGCGCGCCGGCCATGCGGCGCACGATGGCAAGTCCGAGTCCAAGGCCGCCGCCGTCGAGTTCGGCACTGGTAGGCGAGGTGCCGCGATGGAACTCCTCGAAAACCGCCTCGCGCTGGTCCTCGGGAATGCCGCAGCCGGTATCGGCGACATCGATGCGGATGGTGTCGCCGCGATGCCTGGTGCCGACAAGGACGCCACCCGAGCGGGTGTAGCCCAGCGCGTTGGAGAGAATGTTCTGCAGGATGCGGCGCAGCAGCGTCCGGTCGGAGCGGACCACGGCATTGACCGGCCGGAATTTCAGCGACAGCCCCTTCATTTCCGCGACCGGCTGGAAATCCGAGCGCAGCGACGAGAACAGCGCCTCGAGGCTGACGTCGCCAATGTCGGGCTGCACCACGCCGGCGTCGAGCTTGGAGATGTCCAGCAGCGTGCGCAGCAGGTCCTCCATCGTTTCCAGCGAGCGCTCGACCTGCCGCACCAGCTTCCTGCCCTCGTCGCTGGTCTGCACCTCGGCGAGCGCCGAGACGGAGAGATGGGCCGCGTTCAGCGGCTGCAGCACGTCATGGCTGGCGGCGGCGAGGAACCTTGTCTTGGACAGGTTCGCCAGTTCGGCATTTTCCTTGGCGGCGCTGAGATCGATGTTGGATTGCTCAAGCCGCCGCAAGGTCGAGTGCAGCTCCTCCGTGCGCGTGCGCACGCGGTTTTCAAGCGAGATCGCGGTCTGGAACAGCGAGAAGGCGTTGCCTTGCTGGTCCATCGACCGCTCGACGCGGCTGACCAGGGCGGCGTTGATCTTCTTCAGCTTTTCGAGATCGTTTATGTCCCTGAGCGGCATCTTATTTCGCCGCCCTATTCTGCTGCTTGGCGTTCGCCGAAAGCGATGCCGGTGAAAGTCTGGTTGAGGTGCATCGACCGGTACTGCTCGCCATAGGTGCCGAAGCCGACGACGTTGTTGACCCGGTAGAGCTCCGAAATGTCACGAAAGACCTGCCGGTTGCGTGCATCGAGCCGGCGCAGCACGCAGTCGAAGCCGAGGATCATGTCGATGCCGCCAAGCCGCTCCTCGACCTCGCGCAGGGCGGCGCGTGTCGATTCCACCATATCCTTGGGCTGGGCGATCGACAGCACGACGCCGTCGTCGATGGCGCAGAAGAACGACAGCGAACCGTCCGGGTGCATCTTCTGGATGGAACGGCAATAATATTCGCCGCCCACCTTCACCACCACCGGATGCGAGGCGAAGCTCAGCGGCGTCAAGGTCTGCGGGATGATCCCGACGGAAGCGGCATATTCCTCCGCCGCATTGGTGGCGTTGAATTCGCGCACGATGCGGTGATCGGCATCGGACGCCGTCACCACCAGCTTTTCGTCGGTCGGAACGAAATTGTCGGTCTTGAAGACGTGGAACGGAATTTCCGTGGCGATCAGCACGATGATGGCGCTGTCCGAGGTGACCCTGCCGTTCGAGATCAGGCGTGTGGTCTCGAACTTCAGATCGTCGCCTGCCGAGCCGCCGAGCAGCGGTATGTCGTCAAGTCCCCAGTGGATGGCGGAGCTTACCGCTTCCTCGGCATAGGACAGCCCATCGATGAAGCAGAGCGCGAAGGTGTTCCTGGTCTGCTCACCGCCGAGCCGGCGGCGCAGCGTGCGCCGCAAGGCCTCGACCTCGCCGGTGATCCTGTCCATGCCCGATGTGGACAGGTTGTCGACCATGGTGCTGACCGCGGTGAACGACGCCGCCGGCAGCAGCATTGCCAGCATATGGCCTTCTTCGAGCCCTTGCGGCGTAATCTCGCCGGCGGTGGAGCAGCCTGCATGATGGAGCCCCGGCGCGTGGACCGAGAGTGCCCGCGACAGGGCACCGGCCTCGACGAGGCTCTGGGAAAAGAACAGCAGCGCAAAGCCGGCGTTGATTGCGGCAGCCTCGGCGGCCACCGCGCGCGCGAAAACATCCGGGTTGGGCTCGTCCGTGGTCAGCGCCGACAAGCCGCATGCGTAGCGCGTCCGTGAACTGGCCAGCGGCGTTCTCCCGCATTTCCTCCGACGCTGTTTTTGTACGCGGCTGTTTTTACAAGCTTCTGGCGCGCGAGCGTCGGGGGATATTGTTGCTTCCAATAGGCGTTTTGGCAATGGGGGCGAGGGAGTGCACCTTTGGCCTTGGCCATGACCCGAAAGTACAATGATCCGCCTTTTCCGTCGCGCTGTTTTTTGTGCGTTGTGCGGTGTACGAATAACGCATGGCCGAAGCGCCAGCGGCGCGTCGGCAGCGTGATGACCAAGGTTGATACCCAGGGAGGGACCATGTCGGACGTTTCTTTGATGGTGAACGGGAGGCGCGTCAGCGGCGTTGCCGAGGATCGAACGCTTCTGGTCCATTTCCTGCGCGAGAATCTCGGCCTTACAGGCACTCATGTCGGGTGCGATACCTCGCAATGCGGGGCCTGCGTCGTCCATGTCGACGGCAAGGCGGTCAAGTCCTGCACCATGCTTGCGGTCCAGGCGTCCGGCTCGAGCGTGGTGACGATCGAGGGTCTCGCCAACGGCGCCGACCTGCATCCGGTGCAGGCAGCCTTCAAGGAACATCACGGGCTGCAGTGCGGTTTCTGCACGCCAGGCATGATCATGACGGCGACCGACATGATCAACCGCCACCCCGAAGGCCTCGACGAGGCGACGGTGCGGGCCGAGCTGGAAGGCAACATCTGCCGGTGCACCGGCTACCACAACATCGTCAAGGCGATCCTCGCCGCATCGAAGACGATGTCGAAGGGAGCCAAGGGCAAGGCGAAGCAGGCTGCGTGAAGAGTGAGCAGTAGAGTAGTGAGTAGTCAGTAGCCGGTCTGAACCGGCGGCGATCTTCACTATTAACGTACTCGCTACCTCATACTCACCATTTCGGGAGGAATTTCTTATGGGCATTGAAGGTGTTGGCGCTCGGGTCGCGCGCAAGGAAGACAAAAGATTCATCACCGGCGCCGGCCGCTATGTCGACGACATGGTGGTTCCCGGCATGAAACATGCGGCCTTCGTGCGCAGCCCGCACGCGCATGCGCAGATCAAGAAGATCGACGTCAAGAAGGCGCAAGCCATGCCCGGCGTCATCGGGGTGCTGACCGGCAAGGAGCTCAAGGCCGATGGCATCGGCAACCTGATCTGCGGCTGGATGATCCATTCCAAGGACGGTTCGCCGATGAAGATGGGCGCATGGTCGCCGCTGGCCTTCGACAAGGTTCGCTATGTCGGCGATGCGGTCGTCATCGTCGTCGCCGAGACCAAGGGCCAGGCACGCGATGCGGCCGAAGCGGTCGAGATCACCTACAAGGAACTGAAGGCGGTCGTCGACGCCTCGAAGGCGATGGACAAGGGCGCGCCGCAGATCCACCCGGAAGCCGACAACAACCTGATCTTCGACTGGGACATCGGCAACGCCGACGAGACGGCGGCTGCCTTCAAGAAAGCATCCCATGTCGTCAAGATGGACATCATCAACAACCGGCTTGTTCCCAACGCGATGGAGCCGCGGGCGGCTCTTGGCCACTACGACAAGGCCGAGGATCACTACACCTGCTGGACGACGTCGCAGAACCCGCATGTCGCGCGGCTGGTGATGAGCGCTTTCTACAACGTCGCGCCGGAGAACAAGCTGCGTGTCATAGCGCCGGATGTCGGCGGCGGCTTTGGCTCCAAGATCTACATCTATCCCGAAGAGATCGTCTGCCTGTGGGCGTCGAAGAAGACCGGTGTGCCGGTCAAATGGGTAGCCGACCGCACGGAGAGCTTCCTCACCGACGCGCATGGCCGCGACCATCACACCCATGCCGAAATGGCCTTTGACGCGAACCACAAGATACTTGGCCTGAAGGTCGAGACCAAAGCCAATCTCGGCGCCTACATGTCGCTGTTCTCGTCGGCGACGCCGACCTACCTCTACGCGACGCTGTTGTCGGGCCAGTACAACATTCCGGCGATCCACGCCAATGTGAAGGCGATCTACACCAACACCGCGCCGGTCGACGCCTATCGCGGAGCGGGGCGTCCGGAAGCGACCTTCGTCATGGAGCGCATGATGGAAACCGCCGCTCGCCAGTTCGGTGTGTCGCCGGCAGAGTTGCGGCGCAAGAATTTCGTCACCTCGTTCCCGCACCAGACGCCGGTCATCATGTGCTATGACGCCGGCGACTATGCGGCTTCGCTCGATGCGGCCATGAAGGCTTCGGATTATGCCGGCTTTGCCAAGCGCAAGGCTGCCGCCGCCAAGAAGGGGCTGCTACGCGGCATCGGCATGAGTTGCTACATCGAGGCCTGCGGCATCGCGCCGTCGGCGGCGGTAGGCAGCCTTGGTGCCGGCGTCGGTCTTTGGGAATCGGCGGAGGTGCGGGTTAACGCCGTCGGCACGATCGAGGTGCTGACCGGCTCGCACAGCCACGGCCAGGGCCACGAAACGACGTTCGCGCAGCTGGTCAACGAGCGTTTCGGGGTGCCGATCGATTCGGTTTCGATCGTCCATGGCGACACCGACAAGGTGCAGATGGGCATGGGCACCTATGGTTCGCGCTCGGGGGCGGTCGGCATGTCGGCCATCGTCAAGGCGCTCGACAAGGTTGAAGCCAAGGCCAAGAAGATCGCGGCTCATCTGCTCGAAGCAGACGAGGGCGACATCGTCATCGAGAATGGTGCGCTGAAGGTCGCCGGCACGGACAAGAACGTGCCGTGGTTCCAGATGGCGCTCGCCGCCTACACCGCTCACAATCTGCCGGGCGGCATGGAGCCCGGGCTGAAGGAGACGGCGTTCTACGATCCGTCGAATTTCACCTTCCCGGCGGGCTGCTACATCTGCGAGGTCGAGGTCGATCCGGAAACCGGCCTGACCGAGATTGTTCAATTCGTTGCCGCCGATGATTTCGGCAACATCATCAACCCGATGATCGTCGAAGGCCAGGTGCATGGCGGACTGGCGCAGGGCATCGGCCAGGCACTGCTGGAAGGCGCCCACTATGACGCCAGCGGACAGCTGCTGACGGCGAGCTACATGGATTACACCATGCCGCGCGCCGGCGATCTGCCGTCGTTCACGGTCTCGACCTCGAACACCCCATGCCCGGGCAACCCGCTTGGGATCAAGGGCTGCGGCGAGGCCGGCGCCATCGGCTCGCCGCCGGCGGTGATCAACGCCATCACCGACGCCATCGGCATCGCCGATATCGCCATGCCCGCTTCGCCGTCCACCGTATGGGCCGCGATCCGCGCCGCGACGAAGCACTGAGGAGGAACAACCATGTACTCGGTCAACTATCACCGCGCCGCCTCGGTCACTGAAGCCGCCAAGCTTGTGAAGAGCGGCGACGCCAAGCTTTTGTCGGGGGGCATGACCTTGATCCCCGCCATGAAGACGCGGCTGGCGGCTCCTTCGGATCTCGTCGACCTCTCGCGCATCAAGGAACTGCATGGCGTCAAGGTATCGGGCAAGACGGTCACCATCGGTGCCGCCACGACCCATTATGATGTCGCCAATGACGAGAAGCTGCGGAAGGCGTGTCCGGCGCTTGCCCATCTGGCGTCGCTGATCGGCGACCCGGCCGTGCGCCACAAGGGCACGATCGGCGGCTCGATCGCCAACAACGATCCGGCGGCGGACTACCCGGCGGCCCTGCTGGCGCTGGGCGCCACCATTGTCACCAACAAACGCGAGATATCAGCCGACAAGTTCTTCAAGGGGCTGTTCGAAACGGCATTGAAGGACGGCGAGATCATCACCGCGGTCAGCTTCACCGCTCCGGCAAAGGCCGCTTACGAAAAATTCCGCAACCCGGCCTCGCGCTACGCGATCGTCGGCGTGTTCGTGGCCAAGGGCAAGGATGGCGTCAGCGTTGCCGTCACCGGCGCCGGCGACGACGGTGTCTTTCGCTCGAAGGAAATCGAGGCGGCCCTAGCGAAGAGTTTCGACGCTGCATCGCTCGCGGGCGTCAAGGTGTCGGCCAAGAACCTGATGAGCGACATCCACGCCTCCGCCGACTATCGCGCAAATCTGATCGCGGTCATGGCCAAGCGCGCCGTGGCAGCCGCCAACGCCTGACACGACGAGTTTCATGGTTTCACGGAAAGGGGCCATCGCGGCCCCTTTTTCGTGGTGGCCGGTAGTGACCCACTTGATGATGGAATCAGCCCCAGCGCAACATCCTTTTGCTTGAAGCAATTTCGGGCCGTACCGGTCTGGAAACCGTATCGGCGGCAATCTCGCACTTGCACAAATTTATATTGCACTGCAGTATGGGCCGGGGCGGGAATGCGAGCCGGGTTCGGAACACGTACCGCCGTGCCCTTTCGCATGCCAATGCGAAAGGATCGGCATGTCCGAAATTTCCGCGACCCATATGGTTCCGTCCCGGGCCGTCGTAGACAGGTCGGCCAGGACAAGGTTGGCCTATCTCGATGGCTGGCGCGGCCTGTCGATCGCCCTGGTGTTGATCGGCCATTTTTTCCCGATTCCCGGAATCAACCTCGGCGTGCTCGGCGTCGAGTTCTTCTTCGTGCTCAGCGGCCGGCTGATGGCCGAGATCCTGTTCATCGAACGGTATCCGCTGAAGAAGTTCTTCAAGCGCCGTTTCTCGCGCATCTATCCGGCGCTCCTGGTCTTCGTCATCGTTGCCATGATCGCGCTGTCCGGCACATTCATCGCCTTCAAATGGAAGGCGGCGCTGACGGCGCTGACATTCACCTACAATTACGCGGGAATCCTCGTCACCCGCGCCGGGGCGCTTGACCATATCTGGTCGCTCTGTGTCGAGGAGCACGCCTATGTCATCCTGGCGCTGATCAGCGCGACGGTCGTCAGCCGCAACCGCGTCCTCCCTTTGCTGGTGGCGCTGGCCTTGCTCGCCATGGCCAATGGCGCGGTGTCGTACTGGGTCTTCAAACTGGACTACGAGGCCACTTACTGGCGCACCGATGTGCACATCGCATCAATCCTGCTGTCGGCCTCTATCTGCCTGCTCAAGGCCGAGGGCAGGCTGCCGGACGTGCTGAAAGGGCCTTATGTCGCCCTGGCCGCGGCGGCTGGCGCGGTTTTCCTGTTCGTGGACGCGGTGCCGACGCCGATCCATTATCTCCTGGCCACGCCGCTGCTGGCGCTGGCCGTCAACGCGCTCGATTTCAGCAGCCGGATTTTTTCCGGTCTGCTGTCGTCCTGGCCAATGACGACATTGGGCCTGTGGTCATATTCGCTCTATCTGTGGCAGCAGCCATTCTACAAATTCGTCTATGAGCAAGGCAGCAACCCCTGGCTGATGCTGGCCGGCGCCTTCGCCTGCGCGCTCTGCAGCTACTACCTCATCGAACGCCCGGCGCGTGAATGGCTCAACCGCAACTGGTGAGTACGCCAAGGCCGTTGCGGCGGGGCGGACATCGTGGCTGCAACCGGCCGCCGAATTTCGGTTTGGCGGTCAAGCGGCTCTGTTTTTCGCCATCAGATAACGGCGCAGGCCGGCTTCGCCGCGCGGCGTGGTCCAGCGATGGTTCCATGCGAAGGCCGGCCGCAGCAACGGTGCGAGGAATTTGAGGATGGGCCTCTCGACCGTGACCTGCCAAGTCAGCTGAACATGGGTGCCGGCGCCTGAGGGTGACAGTTCGGCCCGCCATAATCCGTCGAAATCGCCAAAAGTTTTCACCACCACCAGCCGGCCGGGCTCGAGTTCGGCGGCTTCGATGATGAAGTTCAGTTCATAGGGCAGGGCGCCGCGAGCACGCGCCCTTGCCCGCGAACCGACTGACGCCTTGCCCTTGGCGTCGAGCGGCACGACTTCCTTGTAGACGTCGCCCCACCACAGCGGCAGCAACTCGGCGTCGGAGAGCACGTCCCACACTTGCCGAGGTGTGCCTTCGGGAATGTGCCAGCTTTCGTCGAAGCGGAAGACGTTGCTTGGCATCGCTGTTCCTCCGGTTGGCGGAACGGCTATATTAGTTGCCGCTTCATTGTGTGGCCAGCGCTAGCGGATCAGGCGACGATCCGCCTGACGTAGTAGCGCACGGCTTTCTTGCCGCCATGGATGACGGCGTCGCCGACTTCGGCGAAACCGAGAGCGGCGTGGAAGGCATCAGACGCGGGGTTGGGCGGGTCGATGTTGACCTCGCAGGTGACCAGCGTGTAGCCGGCGCGCTGTGCATGCTCGAACAGATCCTGATAGAGCCGGCGCGCGTGGCCGCGGCCCCTTGCGTGCGCCGCCACGACGACGCGGTCGACATAGATGAAGCGTTCATAGCGCTCGCGGAACCAGACGAAGTTCGGGCTGTCGTAGTTGGCTTCCTGGTCGAAGGTCATGATGAAGGCTTCGAGATCGCCGATGCGCCGCGCGTAGAATGCCTCGCCAAGCAGGAACGACAGCCGCTCGGCTTCAAGCCAGGAGAGTTCCGCTGCATGTTCGTTGTTGAGCGCCAGTATGGCCGCTTCGTCGTCCGGCGCTATGCGATCTATCGGAGAGGTCATGCCTTGGCCGCCGCGATTGTCGCCGCCACCAGCGGTGTGTCGGTCAATGTGTTGCGGTATTCGCGGTCGAGATCGGAGCCGCCCATGCCGACCTTGGGATTGCGGTAACCCATGGCGCTTGGCACATCCTTCAGCGCCGCGAAATGCATCTCGGCCAGGCCGGTCTTTTTGCGCACCTCGGCGATGTTGCCGAGATCGAGCCCGCCGCAGCCGAGGATGACTATGCGGTCGCCCGCTTGCCGCACCAGATCGGCCAGCAATGGCAGGCCTTCGATCGCGGTGTCGCGCTGGCCGCTGGTCAGCACGCGGCCGACTTTGCAGCGGATCAGCGCCTCCAGCGCCTCGCTGGGATCGCGTGTCATGTCGAAGGCGCGGTGGCAGGTGACGTTCAGGGACCCGGCAGCCTGCGTCAGCTCGCCCATGCGCTTCTCGTCGATGGTGCCGTCGGCGTTCAGGCAGCCGAACACCACGCCGGCCACACCGAGATCGCGCAGCGCGGCGACGTCGGCGAGCATCGAGCCGTATTCGGTCTCGCTGTAGAGAAAATCGCCACCGCGCGGCCGCACCATGACATGAAACGGCACCGTCGCCTGGTCCAGCGCCGCGCGCACGGTGCCGAGGCTCGGCGTGATGCCGCCTTCGACCAGGCTGGCGCACAGTTCGACCCGATCGGCGCCGGCAGCCTGCGCTGCGAGCAGGCCATCGATGCCTTCGACACAGATTTCGATCAGCGGCGGGCGGGTTTGTGTGGTCAAGGGGCGATCCTGTCCATGATGGTGCGCAATGCCCTAGCACCCGGGCGGCCAACACGAAAGCGTGAACGAAACAAAGCCATTTGGACCAGGCGCCATTTCCCTGCTTGACAGTCCTATAACCGTGTAGTTATGAATCAAACCCATAGCTGATGGGTTATTGATTGACCGTCGGCGATCCGGCGGCCGCCGAAATTTCATCAAATCGAAGCTGGATGCGCGGCATCCGGGCTCGGCAAAACATGCCCTGCGAAACGCCTTCAATGGAGAAAGACCATGCAAGCTCGAATCAAGAACCCGGTCATGCTCATCCCGGGCGCCCTGCAAGCGCTGCTGGCCCTGGACAAGTCGACGGAGGCGGCCGACGTGCCTTATGTGACGCGCAAGCTCGTTCATCTGCGCGCCAGCCAGATCAACAATTGCGCCGTCTGCGTCGACATGCACGCGCGCGAACTGAAAAAAGCCGGTGAAAAGGACGAGCGCATCTTTGCGCTGGCCGCATGGCGCGAGACGCCGTACTTCACCGATGCCGAACGGGCGGCCCTGGCGCTGGCCGAGGCAGGCACAAGGCTCGCCGACCGCCCGGACGCCGTGCCGGACGATGTCTGGGACGAAGCCGCCAGGCACTATGATGAAAAGGCGCTTGCCGCCTTGGTTGTCCAGATCGCCTTGATCAACGCCTTCAATCGGCTGAACGCGACCACTCGACAGATGGCCGGAGCCTGGGGCTGAGCGCTCTTTGAAGCGCTTGGGGCAGGTTGGTATCCGCGACGGAACGGGAAAGCGGATTGCTTTCCGCTTTCGGGGCATGGGCGGCTACTGCCGCAATTCCGTATTCTTGGCGCCTTCCTCGACCTGATCGATCACCAGGAGCTTGACCGGGCCATCGCCGACATTGGTGGCTTGGTGCCACTGCCCGATCATTTCGATGATGAAATCGCCTGTCTTGTAGGTGTTGCTGTTGCCGGTCTCGACATTGGTGACCTTCAGCGTTCCGGCCTCGACATAGGCGTAACGCGGGAAGGGGTGCCGGTGCACCGGCAAGGTCGCACCCGGCGCGATATCATAGGTCGACACCAGCACCTGCACGTTCTTTTGCGGCAGCGTGATCGGCTGGCCGGACGCGGTCGTCGTGCGCGACGCAAGCGGTGTCACCACGACGGGCGTGCCGCTGCTGTCGAGTGCGAGAGCACAATTTGCATAAAGTGCGGCTGCGGACAGCAGCACCGATGCCAGGATCTTCCGCATGATTCCTCCCTGAACCGGCGCATCTATCGCGCGACGGATATCCAAGCGCAAGCGCCGTGAGGTGCTGATGGACACCTCCAGATCGGGGAAAACGTCAATCCATGCGCGATTGCAAAGGCGAATCCGCCGATCACTCGGAAACTTGAGGCGAGGGCTGTTCGCACCGATAGACCATGCATTGACCGCCGCTGGTCGGAACATAGGCTACCATCGGTATGAAGGGAGCATCGCATTCATCGCCGAATTGTCTGATGTAGCGGTCATAGGTGTTCGGCCCGGTGCTCAGCACCACCGCATGCTGGCTCTGGATGAGCGCCTGGGTCTGCGCGCAGGTCATCTTGCGCGTGTCCGGCCTGGCGCTGGCGAAGCTTGTAGCGGCAACCATCATCGCTGCCGCGCAGAGCACAATCTTGCAGATGGGCATGACGACATCCTCGCGAAACATCGGAGCGGCAAATTCGCATCTTGCGAGGGGGGCGGCAATGGTCGCGCTGTCACGATGCAGCGAGCCGGACCGCGACCGATAAGCCGTGCCTGTTTTGCCTAAACTTCAAATGTTTGACGCGCTTGCCGACTTTGTCGCGTCGGCTGTCTCGCATCATCGCCCAGCCCCGACCATCGCAGCGAATCTAGCCGCATGGTTTGTGAGAGCAAATGCTGCTCGGGAAGCCAGGGCTGCTATCGAGGCTGAAGCCCAAGCCGCTCGCCGCAGCCGTTGAGGCCGAAGCCGTGCGCCTTGCTGACACGCAGGCGCTGATAGCTGCGGCCGTCCAGGCGGCCCTTGCCGCGAAGAACTAGGCAAGGGCAGTGACCCTGCTGCGGAAACGCTCCTTCATCAGCAGGGCGGGAGTTTCGATGTACTTGAATGACATGCCTGCCATGGCATAGGAAACGGGCGCCAGGATGAATAAACCGATTGCTTGCTTTTCTCCGACAGACAGTGCGGTTCCGAACTTGTGCACCGTCAAATACCAGATCGGGTAATGGTAGAGGTAAAGACCGTAAGATATTTTGCCTGTGTAGACGAGCCAGTCAGCCGACATTGCTATGTGCATGCGCGAGCCTGCATTTGACGAAAGATGGAGCACGATGACGGCGACCGACGCAACAACAAACGGCTGCTTCCAGGCGAGGTAGTCGGTAGGCAACAGCAGCACAAGAATGATTACCATGACGCCAGCGGGCGCCGCCAACCAAAGCAACCTCTTCAACTGTTCCGATATTCTGGCGTGCGCGACGATGATGGCGGGCAGCGCTCCGGCAAATATCGCGTCCGCGCGAGTGTGGAATGCTGCAGAGACCCACATCTCCGGCGCGCCACGGGCCACCAACATGTAGCGGTTCACCTGTATTGCCAGAACCAAAAACAGCACACCGGCAAAAATCGCCGTGAAGTTCCGGACGCGACCAATCAGGAAGAGGAGCGCTACCGGCCAGATAAGATAGAACTGCTCTTCTATTGCCAGCGACCAAGTGTGCCCGAACTCAAACATATTCCACCGATCTGTGGCGCGCACCCAGTTGCTCACATAAAAGATAGCGGCAGGAATTGATCGCAGGATGATGTTGCGGGGGAATATCCCAAATGCGAGATCGATTGCGCCGAAAACAAAAACACAGACGAGCAGAGCTGGAGCCAACCGCAGGACTCGGCGGGCATAGAAATTGGCAAAGCTGACGGTGCCTGTGTCGGCAATTTCGCGAAGCAGCAGCGAAGTGATTAGAAAACCACTCAGAACGAAGAAGATGTCGACACCGAGATTGCCTTTCGTGATGCCGAAAAGTCCGTCAAAATGAGAGCACATCACGACTAGCACTGCGCACCCGCGAAGTCCGTCCAGTGAAGGAATCCGCTGGCGTTCTACAGTCGCTAGAGCATCGGCTGGCGCTGATCTCGGGAACAGTCTTTCTGCAAGCGACCTAAGCAATCGGGGTCTCTCAATTGGAAAATTGGGCGCAACCTATTCGCGGTCATGGTTCATGACAACTGAAAGAAAAGGCAGAAAACAACTTCTGCGGACTTTAGATGGACTAAACCAACTCGTCCTTCCACTGGCAAAGTGCGTCACACGGATGAAGTCCTGATCGGTAGGCTCCCGGCCTAGCCCGTCCTTCACTGGTCCCCAGGCAGCAGCGGCTTCAGACATGCTGCCGCTCTCTATCTCGACGCGCCTGATGGCTTTGCCAGCGTGCATCAACACATCATTTGAGGATGAAGTAGAGCGGGACGAGAATCGCGAATGCCGCGACAGCGGCGAGAAACAGGTCTGTGGTCATGAGCCCCCGCTCGGAATTCCATGACCATCTCCCACATCTGATTTGGCTAAAATGCAAGGCGTCACATCGCCCCGATGGGAACGGAAGCGGGGGGGCGAAGTTTACTGATCGCTAATGCGACCTTGCGCGGAGGTGGCAAATGAAAACAGCGGTTGGACCTGACACAGTCGACGTGGCCATGGTGGTCGAGGCGATGCTGGGTGAAGATGACTTCCAATCCATGGCCGAATTTATCGAATTGCTTCGCCAAAGGACGGGAACGGAACGTTCCGACGCGGATTTGAAAGCTCTGATCTTGAAGAAGGCGGCAGTGCTTGGTGTCGTTGTAGAGTGAGACGCCCGACGTTCGGGTACGGTGAGCACCCTGAAAACTGGTCGATTCTCTCGCGCCGGCACTGGATTGTTGCCCCGAACATTGCACAAGGCAGAGCTTGGCACTGTTGAGTGCGCTCTAACATATCATAAGTGCATGGAAATGATTGGCTCCCCGGGCCGGATTCGAACCAGCGACCAACCGGTTAACAGCCGGTTGCTCTACCACTGAGCTACCGGGGAACGGAGGCTCTTTCAGCAAGTGGCGCAGCCTATAGCAAACCCCTTTCGGCTTTGCAAAGAAGCATTTCGTATTTTTCCGAGACTTTTTCGCGCGGCGGTTTCTCGCAATCGGCGATGCCCGCCCTCATATTAGCCGTCTTGGCGACGGGCGCGGAACCGATAGGGCGGTCGCGGCTTTCGTAAACTGACATTATCGAGCCACCAGATGGGCAGCCATTCGCGATGACGGCAGCAGACGAAAACCGGATACCGGCACGAAAGATCTCGATTTTCGGGCGCGAGTTCACCATGCCGCAGTCGCGGGGCCTCAGAATCACGATCGGTATTCTTTTGACCATGGGCGGCATTCTCGGGTTTCTGCCGATTCTTGGCTTCTGGATGGTTCCGATCGGGCTGCTGGTGCTTTCTTATGAATTCGCCATGGTGCGGCGCCATCGCCGTCGCCTCGTCGTGTGGTGGGAGCGGCGGCGGCGTCCGGACTGAACGACGGCCACCAAGCCGCGTCCTTGACCGGGCCGACCTGCCGGCGCGTCATGCCCTTGTTCGGGTTTCGGATTTTCGCGAATCCGCTTGTCGGTCCGCACTTCTTTCAAGATCCTCGCGGATTTCCCTGAGAATGGCGGCAGCCGAGGCGAGGCGCGCTCGGTCACGCGGCGAAAGCTTGGCGGCGCCGTCTATCGCAAGGCAGTCGATGGCGTGCCGCAGCAACTCCTCGCATGCCGATCGCGACAAGCCGTCCCAGGCGTTCATTGCGTTGTTGTTCGGGGCGTTGTTCGGGCTTGCAGGCAGCATGGAGCAGTCCTCCCGTTTCTCAACTGCGGCCTGGGGCGTGGAGTTTCGCTTGATCTGCTGTTATACCTAATGCCGTGCTAATATGCGTCGTGATCACCGTGGCCGCGACGCCCGATGTGGGGGTAAGGATTCATTCAGAGGAAACCGCGAGGAATGCATGGAGGCCGCTTGACGCCATTTTCGCCGCAACCTATTGGAACCAGGTGGAACGCCGGGAGCAATGAGGCCTCGTGGCGGAGTGGTTACGCAGAGGACTGCAAATCCTTGCACCCCGGTTCGATTCCGGGCGAGGCCTCCAATGCCCCAGGCTCCCGCGCGCAAGCGCCGGGGCCTGAAGTTCCAGTCGAAATGAGCCGCGTTTTCGACGCGGCAAGCGGATTGGTTGGAACATGAGCGCTGATTTCTCCGAGCTTCGCGTCAAGATGGTCGACGGTCAGGTTCGCACCACCGACGTGACCAGCGCCCCGTTACTGGAAGCCTTGCTTTCCGTGCCGCGCGAGCTCTTCGTCGGCGACCGACAGCGCGATCTCGCCTATATCGATGAGGACATCCGCATCGGCGGCGGCGCCGATGGCGCGCGCTATCTCATGGAAGCATCACCGCTGGCCAAGCTGATGCAACTGGCCGAGATCAACCCGACCGATTCGGCGCTCGATGTCGGCAGCGGCAGCGGCTATGCCTCGGCCATCCTGTCGCGGCTGGCGAGATCCGTCGTTGCGCTCGAAAGCGATTCGGTACTGGCGCAAATGGCGGAGTCGACCCTTTCCGGCCTGGGCTGCGGCAATGTGACCGTGGTCCAGGGCGCGCTTGCGCAAGGTCATGCGGCCAAGGCACCCTATGACGTCATCTTCATCGGCGGCAGCGTCGAGAAAGTGCCGGCGCCGCTGCTTGATCAACTCGCCGATGGTGGCCGACTCGTCGCGGTCGAAGGGCAGGGCAATTCCGGCGTGGCGCGACTTTTTTTCAAGGCTGGGGGGGTTGTAACCGGGAGACGGGCATTTAATGCGGCAATTAAGCCACTACCCGGATTCGAACGTGAGCATGCTTTCGAATTCTGAATGGTTTGGCCTTGCAGCAAAGGCTTTGTCATGGTCGCTTGCATTTGAACAATCGTTGCTGATCCCGGACTGGGGGCACTTTGGGACCGAGCGACAGGGAACATCGAAACACGTCACTCCGGCTACTCCTGTGAGAAGCTGGCGCGGCGCGGTTCCCATGGAAAACGAATGAGGGATATACCCGTGCCGTCTGTATCCAAGACCCTTTTTGCCGCTGTCCTTGTTTCCGCGACCGCGCTGTCTCCACTGACCGCCTCCGCGGAAACCATCACCGGCGCGCTCGCCAAGGCCTATCAGAATAATTCCTCGCTGAATGCGTCCCGTGCCGGCGTGCGCGTCACCGATGAAGGCGTGGCCATCGCCAAGTCCGGCTGGCGCCCAACCATCGCCGGATCCGCCGACGCCAATTATGTGAACACGCGCGCCAGCGGCGCCAACAGCAAGACGTCGTCGGCCAGCGTCGGCATCACCATCAACCAGACCCTGTTCGACGGCTTTCAGACCAGGAACAACGTGGCGGCCGCGGAATCCCAGGTGAAGGCGTCGGTGGAGAGCCTGCGCAATACCGAAGAGAACACGCTGTTCAGTGCGGCCACGGCCTATATGGATGTGATCCGCGATCGGCAGATCGCCGTGCTGACCGAACAGAACCTGCAGTTCCTGACCGAGCAGGCGCGCGCCGCGCGCTCGCGTTTCGAGGTTGGCGAGGGCACGCGCACCGATGTCGCCCAGGCCGACGCGTCGCGCGCCTCGGCGGTGGCCTCGCTCAGTGCCGCCCGTGCGCAGGCGTTGGCCAGCGCTGCAACCTATCACCAGGTGGTCGGCGACGAGCCGGGCAAGCTCAAGCCCGCTTCGCCATTGGGGAAACTGTTGCCGGCGAGCCTCAATTCGGCGATTGCCATTGGTTCGGCCGAACATCCGGCCATTCTCGCGACCCAGCATCTGGTCGACGCGGCCGCGTTTTCGGTGAAGTCGGCGGAAGGCGCGCTGTTGCCGCAGCTTTCCGCATCGGCCGGCATCTCGGATGACTATCTCAATCGCAATCCGAACGTCGGAACGAACGGCAATTCGACGTCGGCCAATATCGGCGCGACGCTGACCATTCCGATCTATTCTGGCGGGCGGACATCGGCGGTGGTGCGGCAGAACAAGGAATCGCTTGGCGAGGCCCGCATCCAGGTCGATGTCAGCCGTGACCAGGTGCGCCAGGCCGTTGCCACCGCATGGTCGCAATACACCGCCGCCCAACAGAGCGTCTCTGCCAACAAGCAGGTGATCGATGCCGCGCAACTGGCGCTGAACGGCGTTATCGAGGAGCGCAATGTCGGCCAACGCACCACGCTCGACGTGCTCAACGCGCAGGCCGCCGTCATCACCGCCAAGATCAACCAGGCCAATTCCGAACACGATGTGGTCGTGGCAAGCTATGCCATCCTGTCGGCGATGGGCCGCCTGTCGGTCGACCGGCTCGGCTTGCCGGTGACCAAGTACAAGCCCGAAGAGCACTACAACGCCGTCAAGGACAAGTGGATCGGCGTGCGGACGCCGGATGGCCGCTAAGGCCATCGGCTGGAATTCTCGCTTTCTGCCAGGACGGGATTTTTTAAAACCCGTCCAGCTTTTTTCGGCTTCACGCTCTAATCTGTTGAAATCCCACGTGTCCCCAGATTGGGGATTCTCGTTCGGCGATCCGTCGGTTACGCTGTCGCCATGATTCGAATCCGGCTTTGCCGGAGTGGAAGTCTGCAGGGTCACCAGGGCGGCGGAAGTGACGATGGCAACGGCAAGCAGCGCACAGCGCGAACCCTCCATGGAAGAGATACTGGCTTCCATCAGGAGGATCATCGAGGATAGCGATAACGGCCGCAAGCAGCCCGGCGAGGCCGATGAGCTGCGGCAGGATCTGGAGCCTTCGCCGAGCGAAGCTCCGGCGGCGGACGTCGATGCGTTTCGCGCCGAACTCAATGCTGCCCCCGAAGTCAGGAAGCCGGTCGCTCTGGCGGAAGTCCAAGCGCCGTCGCCCGAGCCGGTGATCGCGCGCATGGAATCGCAGACGCGCGCCGATCCTGTGCTGGTCAGGCCGTCGATGACACTTGCAGAGGTCAGTGCAAGGGTCGCCGAGCCGGCGCCTGCCGCCAGGATCGACGCGCCACCGGCCCCAGAGGCCAGCGCGACAAGCGATACCATCGTTGCCGATTGGCGGCGCGAGATCGCCGCGGTTGGAGAGCAGGCGAAGGCGATGCCGGACAGGAGCATCCGCAAGCCGGTTGCCCAGCCCGAAGCCCCGGCGAGCGAACCGGTGGTGGAGGGTGCGTTCGGACGGCCTTCTTCGAGCGACGCTTCGGCCGGCACCGCCCAGGCATATGCTGCGGCAAATGAAGCGCCTTCGGCTCGTCCGGCAATTCTTTCCGAACATACGGGCCGGCAGGTCGCCGCGGCCTTTGGCGAGCTGTCCGATGCCTTTGCCAGCCGCAGCAAGAAAACGTTCGACGAGATGGCCGAGGAGATGCTGCGGCCGATGCTGCAGGACTGGCTGGACAACAATCTGCCGACGCTGGTCGAGCGCCTGGTGCGCGAAGAAATCGAGCGAGTCGCGCGCGGCGCGCAGTAGTCTCCTCCAACGATCACTCTGGAAACGCCGCCCATGAGGCGGCGTTTTTGTCGATCAGGTCAGCCCGCGCTGGTCGCGAAGCAGATGAGGTTGCCGTCGGGATCCCTGACGATGAACGTGCGGGCGCCCCAGGGTTCGGTCCGCAATGTCTGGTGGAACGGGGCCGTGGCCGCCTGGTATTCCAGAAACAGAGCCTTGATGTTGTCGACAACGATCGTCGCCGCCAGGAGGTCATCGGTCGAACTGGCGGCGAGTGGAGGCTTGTCGACATGGCGCAGGTTGAGCCGTGCGCCATCGCGGATGATTTGGGCGTAGAAGGGCGGCTCGCCATAGGTGAAGCGCGTCTCGAAGCCGAGCTTTTCCCGGTAGAAATTACAGGCCGCTGCGATGTCGCGGACAAAGAGCTGTGGCTCGGCAAAGGCGAGATACGGCTTTACGGCGTCTGTTGCTGCATGATCGGTCACGGTTTGAAGGCCTTCCTTCAGCGCCTGCCAGCTCTCGAAACCTGACTTCCTGGCGACGAGTTCCTGGGCATCGGCCAACTTGAAGTCGTGATCGAGGATTTGGCTGTCGCTGAAATGGCGAAAACGCGGCAAAAGCCATCCAATCACAGCGGCGACGGGATAATACCGTTCGCGGTGCCATTTGAGATAGAGCTTGGCCTGTTTCTTGTGATGTTCGAGTGTCGGCATGGGCGCATTGCGGGGTTAAGGTGGCGTAGGCGGGCAATGCCCCTCCGGCCGGAAGCCGATGCGCCCTACAGCAGCATCTACAAGGTATTGCCTGGACGGCCGCGGGTCAAGGCGCGGGCGCCGCGCGGCATGGCTCCCGTTGAAATGAACACCGCCACGCCTATCTGCTTCTCATGAACCGAAGCGGCCCTTGCGGTTGACTTGGCCAGGACCTTCCGATTTACACCGAACCAGCAAAAATCCCGACAGCGCGGACCATTTCCCATGCTTGAAAAGACCTACGACGCAAAGACCGTCGAGCCGAAGATCGCCAAAGTGTGGGAAGAGGCGGACGCGTTTCGCGCCGGTGCCGGGGCGGAAGAGGGGGCCGAGGCCTTCACCATCGTCATCCCGCCGCCCAACGTGACCGGCTCGCTGCATATGGGCCATGCGCTCAACAACACGCTGCAGGATATATTGATCCGCTTCGAACGCATGCGCGGCAAGAATGTGCTGTGGCAACCGGGCATGGACCATGCCGGCATCGCCACGCAGATGGTGGTCGAGCGCCAGCTGATGGAAAAGCAGATCCATCGCCGCGACCTGACGCGAGAGGAATTCATCGAGAAGGTGTGGGAATGGAAGGCCGAATCGGGCGGCGCCATCTTCAACCAATTGAAGCGGCTCGGCGCCTCGGCCGACTGGAGCAGAGAGCGCTTCACCATGGACGAGGGCCTGTCCAAGGCCGTGCTCGAAGTCTTCGTCACCCTCTACAAGGAAGGCCTGATCTACAAGGACAAGCGCCTTGTGAACTGGGACCCGAAACTGCTGACCGCTATCTCCGATCTCGAGGTCGAGCAGCAGGAGGTCAATGGTAATCTCTGGCACTTCCGCTACCCGATCGAGGGCGAGACCTTTGATCCGGAAAATCCGAGGACTTTCATCGTCGTGGCGACGACTCGCCCCGAGACAATGCTGGGCGACACGGCTGTCGCGGTGCATCCGGACGACGAACGATACCGGCATCTGGTCGGCAAGAACGTGGTCCTGCCGATCGTCGGCAGGAAGATCCCTGTCGTGGCGGACGAGTATTCCGATCCCGAAAAGGGTTCGGGCGCGGTCAAGATCACGCCGGCGCATGATTTCAACGACTTCGAGGTCGGCAAGCGCCACAAATTGCCGGCGATCAACATTCTGACCGTCGAGGCCGCCATCAAGTTGAAGGACAATGAGGACTTCCTCGCCGGCATCGATGTGACGCCCGAGCGCCAGGCGGTGTGGGATGAGCTCGACGGGCTTGATCGTTTCGTCGCGCGCAAGAAGATCGTCGAATTGATGGAAGCCGGCGGCTTCCTCGACAAGATTGAGCCGCATCGTCACGCCGTGCCGCATGGCGACCGCGGCGGCGTGCCGATCGAACCCTTCCTGACCGAACAGTGGTACGCCAACGCGGCGGAGCTCGCCAAGCCGGCGATAGCCTCGGTGCGCGAAGGCCGTACGAAGATCATCCCCAGCAGCTGGGACAAGACCTATTTCCAGTGGATGGAGAATATCGAACCCTGGTGCATTTCGCGCCAATTGTGGTGGGGCCATCAGATTCCTGCCTGGTACGGACCGGACGGACGTGTCTTCGTTGAAAAGACCGAGGAAGAGGCGCTGGGTGCCGCGATCGAATATTATCTGGCGCTCGAAGGGCCATGGAAGGCCTGGGTCGAGGACAAGCTGGAAAACTTCAAGCCGGGCGAGATCCTGACGCGAGACGAGGATGTGCTCGACACATGGTTCTCCTCGGCACTGTGGCCATTCTCGACACTGGGCTGGCCTGACCAGACGCCGGAGCTGAAGACCTACTATCCGACCGATGTGCTGGTGACTGGATTCGACCTCATCTTCTTCTGGGTCGCCCGGATGATGATGATGGGCTTGCACTTCATGGACAAGGAGCCGTTCCACACCGTCTACATGCATGCGCTGGTTCGCGACAAGAACGGCGCCAAGATGTCGAAGTCGAAAGGCAACGTCATCGACCCGCTCGACCTCATCGACGAGTACGGCGCCGACGCGCTGCGTTTCACGCTGGCGGTGATGGCGGCGCAAGGGCGCGACGTGAAGCTCGATCCGGCGCGCATCGCCGGCTATCGCAATTTCGGCACCAAGCTGTGGAACGCGACGCGCTTCGCCGAGATGAATGAAGTCGCCCGCAATGACGATTTCTGGCTGAACGATGCCAAGCTGGCGGTCAACCGCTGGATCCTGACCGAATTGACACGCGCGGCGCGCGAGGTCACGGACGGCATCACTTCGTACCGCTTCAATGAAGCGGCCGGGGCGGCCTATCGCTTCGTCTGGAACCTGTTCTGCGACTGGTATCTCGAGCTGCTGAAACCGGTTTTCATGGGCACGGACGAGGCGGCCAAGGCCGAGAGCCGCGCCTGCGTCGCCTTCGTGCTCGACGAGATTTACAAGCTCTTGCATCCGATGATGCCGTTCATGACGGAAGAGCTGTGGGCGCAGACGGCGGGCGAGGGCAAGGAGCGCGAGTCGCTGCTTTGCCACGCCGCCTGGCCGGCGCCGGATTTCGAGGACGCGGATGCCGCCGCCGACATCAATTGGCTGGTCGACCTCGTCTCCGGCATCCGCTCGGTGCGCTCGGAAATGAATGTGCCGCCGGCGGCGATCGCACCACTCGTCGTGGTCGGCGCCAACGATCTCACGCGTGAGCGGCTGGTTCGCGAGGACTCGGCGATCAAGCGGCTGGCGCGCGTCGGTGACATCTCGCTCGCCGATGCAGCGCCCAAGGGCGCGGCGCAGATCGTGCTCAACGAGGCGACGATCTGCTTGCCGCTTGGCAGCTTGATCGATCTCGCGGCCGAGGCCGCGCGGCTGCAGAAGGAGCTGGCCAAGGTCACCGAGGAAATCGCGCGCCTGCACAAGAAGCTGTCCAACGAACGGTTCGTTGCCAGTGCGCCGGCCGAGATCGTCGAGGCCGAGCGCGAAAAGCTCGCCGAATATCGTGACGCGCAGGACAAGCTTTCGGTGGCTTTGACCAGGGTTCGCGACGCTGGTTGAAGGACAGATTCGCGCACGACATGAGGGCGAGTGCCCATGCGTCAGCTGCCTCGAAAACAAGTATTCCGCTACGTTAATTTTGACGTAAACGGAAACTTTGCGCCCTGTTGTTGCCATAATGTAACAATGGGGCCATAAGCCCCTTGAATTGGCTGTTTTTGTGCCTTTTCAGGCGAGTTTTTCCTTGTTTGCCGGTTGGACAAGCACGCTTTGATCCGTTTTCGGCCTTGCGATGCGTATCCGCATTTTGTCGAAAATGCGCCCGGTGAGCATGTACATGTACGCCTCGAGAATTCGTTGTTGCGCCGTTAACCTGAATTGGTTCTAGCTTGACGCACTCGAATTCGGGGAGGAGATTCATGACCATTCTGCGACTGAAAGCGCTACTGGGGGCGGGGTGCTTTTCGCTGACTTTGATCGGAACCGCAATGAACTCGGCTCATGCAGGCGGCCTGGAGCGCGGCGGCTACGACATCGACCTGCTGTTTGATCCGGCGCCGTTCGCCACGGAAGCCGAAGCGACCTACGTAATGCCCGACCGCAAGTACAAGAATGCGCGTGGTCCAACCGGGGCCGACCTCGGCTTAGGCACCACAGCCAACGGAGCCGAAGGTTACTGGGTCCCACGCATAGGTGGTAAGGTCCAGGTTGTACCGGGCGTCGACTGCATGGTCGATTATTCGCAGCCTTGGGGGGCACATACCGCGCCTGGTATTTGGAACGGCGCGATTTCCAATATCGAAACCAACATCCAGAGTAATAACTACGCGGCCACCTGTTCCTATAAGATGGATGCCGGCAAAGGTCAGATCCGCTTCATTGGTGGCGTCTTTTATCAGGAAGTATACGGCTTCAAGGAAGGTCTGGTGTCCCTCGCGCCGCTTGCCACTGGCCGGGTCGACCTGTCGAGCAGCGGTTGGGGCTGGAGAGCCGGGCTGGCCTACGAAATTCCAGATATCGCTTTGCGCGCAAGCCTTGTCTATAATTCTCAGGTCAAGCTTGACAACATCTCCGGCACACTCACGACGCCCGGAGGTTCTACGGGCATCTATGCCCCCACGGAGTCGATGCCGGATTCGCTGGAATTCAAATTGCAGTCAGGCATTGCGCCCGGATGGCTGGCTTTCGGTTCGGTCAAGTGGGTCAATTGGAGCGTCCTACAAAGCGTTCCGATTTGCCCGACTTACGCTCCATCTGCAGCTTGTTTCACAAATGGTCCGGGACAGGCGACTTCGCTTGACCTGATGTATCGTGATGGCTGGACAGTGACGGGTGGCATCGGCCACAAGTTCAACGATCAGTGGTCTGCTGCCGGCCAGCTCTCTTGGGATCGCGGCACTTCGCATGGCTACGGCTCGCAGTCCGATACCTGGACTTTGGGCGGCGGTGTTGCCTACACGCCTTCGGCGAATATCGAATTTCGCCTCGCCGGCGCGATTGGCGTAATGACCAGCGGGCGCTCAGGAACGCTGGTCGGCGAAAATGGTTATGTTGCTGGTGAAGACGCAACTTACGACTTCGGCAACGATCTGGTCACCGCGCTTTCCGGCGGCGTCAAGATCAAGTTCTAACCTATTGAGAATATGACAAAAAGGCCGGGCGTTGCCCGGCCTTTTTCGTTTGTGCCGGCGTTGTCGCTACTTCCGTCGTCCAAGCTCCGTTGCACATAAACCGCACCATGGCCGCCTCGTGCGATTGTGACGTTTTGGCAACACTTTCTGAACAACCCCTGCGCTAAAAGTCAGGCCGGGGAAATTGCCTATTTCCCGCCATAAACCCGGCGCACCTCGAACCTGTCTCGGGACACGTGCCAAAAGGCCCGGCGATGAGGCAGGCCGCACCGCCCGCGGCAAGGATGAGAATGGACGCCAAGGTCATTTCAAAGGCTAAGCTCCCTAGCCGCCATGTGACTGTCGGTCCGGCGCGCGCGCCGCACCGGTCCTATCTCTATGCCATGGGGCTTTCCGCCGCCGAGATCGCGCAGCCGCTGGTCGGCGTAGCCTCGTGCTGGAACGAAGCCGCCCCTTGCAACATCTCGCTGATGCGCCAGGCGCAGGTGGTCAAGAAGGGTGTGGCGGCCGCCAACGGCACGCCGCGCGAATTCTGCACCATCACCGTCACCGACGGCATTGCCATGGGCCATCAGGGCATGAAGTCGTCGCTGGTGTCGCGCGAGGTCATCGCCGATTCGGTCGAACTCACCATGCGCGGCCATTGCTATGATGCACTGGTCGGCCTTGCCGGCTGCGACAAGTCGCTGCCAGGCATGATGATGGCCATGGTGCGGCTCAACGTGCCGTCGATCTTCATCTATGGCGGTTCGATCCTGCCCGGCAGCTATCGCGGCCGACAGATCACCGTGCAGGATGTGTTCGAGGCGGTGGGCCAGCATTCGGTCGGCACGATCGGTGATGCCGAACTGCTCGAGATCGAGCAGGCCGCCTGTCCCTCGGCCGGCTCCTGCGGCGCCCAGTTCACCGCCAACACCATGGCTACCGTCGCCGAGGCGATCGGCTTGGCGCTGCCCTATTCCTGCGGCGCGCCGGCCCCTTACGAAATGCGCGACCGTTTCAATTTCGCCTCGGGCGAAAAGATCATGGAGCTGATCGCCAAGAACATCCGGCCGCGCGACATCGTCACGCTGAAGGCGCTGGAGAATGCGGCGACCGTGGTTTCGGCCACCGGCGGCTCGACCAACGCAGCATTGCATCTGCCGGCGATCGCGCATGAGGCGGGCATCAAGTTCGATCTGTTCGACGTGGCGAAGATCTTCGAGAAGACGCCTTACATCGCCGATCTCAAGCCCGGCGGAAAATATGTCGCCAAGGACATGTTCGAGGCCGGCGGCATTCCGCTGTTGATGAAGACGCTGCTCGACCACGGCTATCTGCATGGCGATTGCCTGACGGTCACTGGCCGTACTTTGGCCGAAAATATGGAGCACGTTGCCTGGAATGAACATCAGGATGTGGTCCGCCCGGCCAACAGACCAATTACCCAAACCGGCGGTGTCGTGGGGTTGAAGGGAAACCTTGCCCCCGAAGGCGCGATCGTGAAGGTCGCGGGCATGGCGGAGTTGAAATTCTCCGGCCCGGCGCGCTGCTTCGATTCGGAAGAGGAATGTTTCGAGGCGGTGACGCATCGCAACTACAGGGAAGGCGAGGTTCTCGTCATCCGCTACGAAGGACCGCGCGGCGGCCCGGGCATGCGCGAGATGCTGTCGACGACGGCGGCGCTCTACGGCCAGGGCATGGGCGGCAAGGTGGCGCTGATCACCGACGGCCGCTTCTCGGGCGCGACGCGCGGCTTCTGCATCGGCCATGTCGGGCCGGAAGCGGCGGTTGGCGGTCCGATCGGTCTGATACGGGATGGCGACGTGATCTCGATCGATGCCGTGAACGGTACGATCGAAGTGGCGCTGACCGACGCCGAATTGGCGGCGCGGGCAAAGACATGGAAGGCGCGCACGACCGACTACCAGTCGGGCGCGATATGGAAATACGCACAGACGGTCGGGTCTGCCAGGGATGGTGCGGTCACCCATCCGGGCGGTGCGAAAGAAACACACTGTTATGCGGATATCTGAGTTGTTGAGGTCAACACCAGAGTTGTTGAGGTCGTCTGTCCTTCCGGCACTGGTCGCTGTTGCGATCTTTGGCGCCGTGGGCCAGGCTTTGGCCTTCGACGACAAGGTGTTCGACGACAAGACCGGCGTGAAGCCGCAGTCCAGTCCCTGGGCAGTGTTCCAGTTCGGCTTCTCCGCCTACAAGAACGGCCACAAGGAACAGGCCGCCGAGGCTTATAAATACGCCGCCGAAAACGGCCAGATCGGCGCCACCTGGAAGCTCGCGCGCATGTATGCCGAGGGCGATGGCGTGGCCCGCGACGACTATGAGGCGTTCAAGTTCTTTTCGGAAATCGTCGACCAGGATGTCGAGCCCGGCTCGCCGGAAGAAAGCTATGTCTCGGACGCGCTGGTGGCGCTTGGTGATTATCTGCGCAAGGGCATTCCCGGCAGTCCGGTCACCGAGAACGAGGTGGCGGCCCAGGAGTATTACATGCGCGCAGCCGCCAACTACCGCAACCCGAACGCCCAGTTCGAGATGGGGCAGATGTTCCTGAAAGGTGAGGGCGGCGTGAAGGCCAGCGTCAAGCAGGCCGGGCGCTGGTTCCAGCTCGCCGCTGAGAAGGGCCATGCCGGCGCGCAGGCGACGCTCGGCCATCTCCTGTTCCAGAGCGGCAAGATCGTTCGCGGGCTGGCGATGATGACCGCGGCGCTCGAACGCGCGTCGCCGGCCGATCAGCCCTGGATCCGCGGCATGCAGGAAGAGGCTTTCGCCGCCGCCGGCGAAGCCGACCGCCGCACGGCGATTTCGCTGGCCGATGACATCCTGACCAAGGGCACCACCAACGCAGACCAGTAAGGGTGATCTTCCCCCGAGGGAGATCAGCTATCGGGAAAAATCAGTTTTCGGTCGGTTCCGTCGGCACCATGCTTGGCGCGGGCGTTGAGATCGGCGTGACATTCAGGTGCGGCGCCATCTTGTTTTCGGGGCAGCTGTCGCCGACCTTGGTCCAGGATGTGTTGTTGAGCACCATGTCGCAGCGCGCCATATGGCTCTGGTTGGCAACCGTCAGGCAGGCGACCTGACCGACCGGATAGGATTTTCCATTGGCGAGACATTCCGGGGCGGCGAAAGCCGGCAGCATGACGACCGTGGCAAATGCCACGCCGATCGGACAAACAACAAATCGAATAGTCATGGGAACCCCGGCCGCCATGATGATCTTCCATCATGCGCCTGATTTGTGGCGATACAACGTCGTTGTGGCAAAACAAAGCCGGGGCGATTCGAGGCGGAAGGGGCCGGTCAGGCTGGCTGCAGCGCGAGATCGATCGCCACCGGCACGTGATCGGATGGCTTTTCCCAAGCGCGCACATGCTTTTCAATCGAGGCCGACGAGAATCGGTTGGCGGCTTCCGGCGATAGCAGCAGATGGTCGATGCGGATGCCGTTGTTCTTCTGCCAGGCGCCGGCCTGATAGTCCCAGAAGGTGTAGGTGTCGGGCGCATCGGTCACCGCGCGCACCGCTTCGGTGAAGCCGAGATTAAGCAGCCGCCGGAAGGCCTGCCGCGTCTGCGGCTGGAACAGCGCGTCGCCCAGCCAGTTCTCCGGGAAGCGCGCATCGATCGGCTCGGGAATGACGTTATAGTCACCGGCCAGCACCAGCGCCTCTTCCAGCCTCAGCCGCTCTTCGGCCCAGCGTTCCAGCCGGGCCATCCAGGATAGCTTGTAGGGAAATTTCTTCTCGTCATCGATCGGATTGCCGTTCGGCAGATAGAGCGAGGCGACGCGAAGCGCGCCCTTGTCGGTCGAGAATACCCCTTCGATGAAGCGCGCCTGCTCGTCGGTGTCGTCACCCGGCAGCCCTCTGATGACTTCGTCAAAGCGCAGCTTCGACAGCAGCGCCACGCCGTTGAAACCCTTCTGACCATGAGTTTCGACATTGTAGCCAAGCGCCTCGATCTCGGCGCGCGGGAACTGCTCATCGACCGTCTTGATCTCCTGCAGGCAAACGATGTCGGGCGCGCTTTCGGTCAACCAATGGGTGAGGTTGCCGATGCGGGCGCGAACGCCGTTGATATTCCAGGTGACGATTTTCATGACGCTCTCGGTGCTTATTCAGAGGGGCCTTGCGCTGGATGGCGCTCGACCAGGCCGATCGTATTGCCTGCCGGGTCCTTTAGGAAGGCCATCCACTCGCTTTCCCCCGCCGGACCGAACTGGCCCTCGGTATCGCGATGCACGAGCGTCGGCGGCGCGGTGAAGGGGACACCCGCTGCTTTCGCCCCGCCGTGGAAGGCTTCGAGGCCCGTTATGTCGAGATAGACCGTGCCCGCGGGTATGCCGTCGGTAAACAGCAGCCGCACGCTGCCTGCCATGATGAAGGCGATGCCCGGTGGGTCGAAGCGCGCGTGCACATTCAGGCCGAGCACATCGCGCCAGAAGGCGAGCGTCGAATCAAGATCGCGTCCGGCCGACAGCGCGACCTGACGGACCGCGCCGACGGCAGGCATGCCGCTAGATGGAGAAACTGGTGCCGCAGCCGCAGGAGGCGACCGCGTTCGGATTGCGGATCTGGAATGACTGGCCCATCAAATCGTCGACGAAGTCGATCACCGACCCGCCCATATAGACGAGCGACAAATCGTCGATCAGCACCGTGGCGCCATCCTTCTCGATCGCAACGTCATCGTCGTTGCGCGTATCGACCAGATCGAACTTGTAGGAAAAGCCGGAGCAGCCGCCGCCCTCGACGGAAACGCGCAACGCCGTCTTGCCGGCCTCGTTGGAGACAATCCTGGCGATCCGCTTGGCGGCAGCCTCGGTCATATCAACTTTCATGGCAGTCTTGGCATCCGCGCCCATGGGCGTCACCTTGCTTTCGGTTTCACATGATAGGTATGAAGCGCAAGCGGCCAAGTCAACTAGACCAGTCAACCTGCGGCATCGACCATGACCAACGAGTTGGGCGACATCGGATTCGGCTACCGGCCGCGCGCGGCCTATGCCACGGATCCGGCGCGCTCGCGCGGCCGGCTGTTCGATGAGGTCGAAAGCCCGACCCGCACGCCGTTCCAGCGCGACCGCGACCGCATCATCCATTCGACGGCGTTCCGGCGGCTCAAGCACAAGACCCAGGTCTTCATCGCCCATGAAGGCGACCATTATCGCACAAGGCTGACCCATTCGATCGAGGTGGCCCAGATCGCGCGTGCTCTGGCGCGGGCGTTGCGCGGCGACGAGGATCTGGCAGAGGCGGTGGCGCTGGTGCATGATTTCGGCCACACGCCCTTCGGCCACACCGGCGAGGACGCGCTGAACGACAAGATGGCGGCCTGGGGCGGTTTTGATCACAACGCTCAGTCGCTGCGCATCGTGACGCGGCTGGAGGCGCGCTACGCCGAATTCGACGGGCTGAACCTCAGCTGGGAGACACTGGAAGGCCTGGTCAAGCACAATGGCCCGCTGACGGACAGCAGCGGCAAGGGCCTGAAGGGGCCGGTGCCGCAGGCAATCCGCGATTATTCGGAGCTGCAGGATCTCGAGCTCGACCACTTCGCCGGCATCGAAGCGCAGTGCGCCGCCATCGCCGACGATATCGCCTACAATACGCATGACATCGACGACGGCTTGCGGGCAGGGCTGCTGACGCTCGACATGCTGGAGGACGTCTCGCTGCCGGGAGCGATCCTGCGGGGCGTGCGACAACGCTATCCGGCGCTCGATGGCGTGCGCACCGGCCACGAACTGATGCGGCGGCAGATCACCGCCATGGTCGAGGATGTCATCGTTTCCGCGAAAGCCAATCTGGAGCGTGTCGGCCCGCGCAGTGCCGATGCCGTGAGGGCGGCCGGCGAGACGATGGTGATCTTTTCCACCGAGATGGCCGCGGCCGAGAAGGAACTGAAGGCCTTTCTCTACAAGCACCTCTATCGGCACAAGGAGGTGATGCGGGTGCGCGCCGGCGCCGAGCAGATCGTCAGGGACCTGTTCGACGTCTATTTCGCCGATCCGCGCGCCATGCCCGACGGCTGGCGCGAGGGGCTGGACCGGGCCGAGGACCGCATCAAGGCGCGCAGCGTGGCCGATTTCCTGGCAGGGATGACCGACACCTACGCGCTCAAGGAACATCGGCGTTTGTTTGACCGCACCCCGGATTTGAGCTAGGGCGGGCGCGATTTTGCCGGCCAACGAGCCGGATTCGCCCATAAAGCCGCCAGAGCAATACCCATGAACATCTTCGCCGATTTCACCGCGCGAGTCACAAAGGCTGTCGAAGCGCTCGATCTGAAAGACAAGGACGGCGTTTCGCCCGACCTGTCGCGCATCGCCGTCGAACCGCCCCGCGACGCCAGCCACGGCGACCTCGCGACCAATGCGGCAATGGTGCTGGCCAAGCCCACCGGCCAGAATCCGCGCGCGCTGGCCGAGAGGCTGGCGCTGGCGCTGCGCGATGACAAGGATGTCGCCGCCGCCGAGGTTGCCGGCCCTGGCTTCGTCAATCTCCGGCTCAAGGACGGCTTCTGGCAGGCCCATCTCACGGCCCTTCTGGGCGAGGGACGCAATTATGGCCGCTCGACGGTCGGCGCCGGCCGGAAAACCAATGTCGAATATGTCTCGGCCAACCCCACGGGGCCGATGCATGTCGGCCATTGCCGGGGCGCGGTTGTCGGCGACGCGCTCGCCAATCTGATGGCGTTTGCCGGCTACGACGTGACCAAGGAATATGTCATCAACGATGCCGGCTCGCAGATCGATGTGCTCGGACGCTCGGCCTTCCTGCGCTATCGCGAGGCACTCGGCGAGGAGATCGGCGAGATTCCGGCCGGTCTCTATCCCGGCGACTACCTGGTCCCGGTCGGTCATGCGCTGGTCAAGGAGTTCGGCCGTTCGCTGCTGCAGATGCCCGATGACGAAGCACTGGCCATCGTCAAGGACCGGACCATTGACGCGATGATGGCGATGATCCGCGAGGATCTGGCGCTGCTCAACGTGCATCACGACGTGTTCTTCTCCGAACGCACGCTGCATGCCGACAATGCCAGGAAGATCCGCTCGGCGATCAACGACCTGACGCTGAAGGGCCATATCTACAAGGGCAAGCTGCCGCCGCCCAAGGGCGAGAAGCCGGACGACTGGGAAGATCGCGAGCAGACGCTGTTCCGCTCGACCGCGGTCGGCGACGACATGGACCGGGCGTTGGTCAAGTCCGATGGCGCGTTCACCTATTTCGCCGCCGACGTGGCGTATCTGAAGGACAAGGTCGACCGCGGCTTCGTCGACCTGATCTATGTGCTTGGCGCCGACCATGGCGGTTACGTCAAGCGGCTGGAGGCGCTGGCACGGGCCATTGCGGGCGACGAGGTCAAGCTCACCGTCCTGTTGTGCAACCTGGTCAAGCTGTTTCGCGATGGCGAGCCGGTCCGCATGTCGAAGCGGTCAGGTGACTTTGTCACGCTTCGGGAAGTGGTGGAGGAGGTTGGCCGCGACGCCATCCGCTTCATGATGCTTTACCGCAAAAGCGATGCGCCGCTCGATTTCGACTTCGCCAAGGTGACCGAGCAGTCCAAGGACAATCCGGTGTTTTACGTGCAGTACGCCTCGGCGCGCTGCCATTCGGTGTTCCGGCAGGCAAGCGAGCAGTTGGGCGAGGCGAATTTCGACCGCAACAGCCTGGCGGCCGGCGTCGCGTCGCTGACCGACGAGGGCGAGATCGGGCTGATCCGCAAGCTCGCTGAATATCCACGCCTGATCGAATCCGCCGCTCTTGCGCTGGAGCCGCATAGGCTGGCATTTTACCTCTATGATCTGGCTTCCAGTTTCCATGGACACTGGAACCGGGGCACGGATAATCCGGACTTACGTTTTGTTAAGGTTAACGACCGACAATTGACGCATGCCAGACTAGGGCTGGTGCAGGCTGTTTCGGACGTTCTGACGTCCGGCCTGACGTTGATCGGAGCCGCAGCGCCTACCGAAATGCGTTAGGTTTGACTAAAAAACCTGTCACCTTTTGCCCACATTGCGCTGGTAAGGGCCAACCCTGCGCGACGTCCATGGCGTCCGAATGAGTGCGAGTTCGGGAACAATAATGGCAGACAGAACCCAGCTGAGAGTAGCCGACAACAACGACATCGCTGACGATGATCCGTTCGCGGAACTGACCAGGATCATGGGATTCGACCCGCGCCAGCCGGTCAAGCAGCAGGCGCCGGCACAGGCTCCTGCCGCCGGCCCGTCCGTGCAGGAGGACGATTTCGACATCGACCTCGAAAAGGAGTTGATGGGCGAGTTCGACGCTGGCGACAGTGCGGCCGCTCCATCCGTCGAGGTTCATGAGCCGGCATTCGAAACGGCGGCCACGCAGGCGGCCGACGATGACCTTGCGCTGTCGCTCGACGACGATTTCCATCTGGACTTCACGGGTGCCGATGATCACGGGCTGGTCGCCAGCCATGCCAACCCTCACGCTGCCGAAACCGCGCCTTCCGTCGAACCCGCCTTCGACGCCGATTTCGACAATGCCGTTGCCAGTTCGCTCGAAGACGTTTCGCCCTTCGAAGACGATCTGCCGATGGAGGACGAGCTTGCCGCGTCGCTCGATCAGGATTTCCACATCGAGGACGACACCCTCGAGGCTCAGCATGCGGTGGCCGAAGTGCCGGCGGCTGTCGAGCCCGATCATCAATTCGACGATGCGGTCGCGCTTTCGCTCGAAGACGAGCTGATGCTTGACGACCATCCGGCGGATCAGCGCCATGTGGCTGCGGCCGCCGTCGACTATCCCGAGCCGGCACTGGCCGTCGCGAATGAGGTCCAGGCGACTTCCGACCAGGATTTCGCGGGTCATTTCGACGACGCCATGGCTGATGTCGATATGGATTTTGACGTTCAGGCAGACGAGCCGGTGGCCTTTGATGCAGCGGAAGCGCACGGCGTGCTCGCCGATGCCGTGGACACGGAAGGGGAGTTTTCAGGTCCCGAAGCCGTTTCGGATGATGCTTTCGATCTGAATTTGGACGATGCGTTCGCCGAGCCTGCCGAAGAGCCGGTCGCCGAGGTTACGGCGGCGGTCCAGCCGATAGCTCCGGCAGCGGTCATGGCCGAGCCGGTGCGGGCCCACGCGGCGGACGAACGGAGCCTCGAAGACGAGTTGAACGCGCTTCTGGGCGCGATGACGGCGCGCACGTCGCCGTCGGTCAGCGAGCCTGTCGTTGCTCGGCCTGTTGTCGCTCAGCCGGCCGCTGCTCCCGCCCAGGTCCATGCCGCCGCACCGGCGAAGATCTCTGCGGAACCTGCCGATCTCGTTGGCGATCTCGACTGGGATCTCGACGACCATGCGCCCGAGGACCTGCATCCTTCGAGTGCCGCCCACGCCGCCGATGCCGACCTCGACAATCTGCTGCTCGACGAACTTCAAGGCCAGGATCTTGCTTCGGATGCCGCTGATCATGTCGATCTCGACGATGATGCGTTCGATGCGGCCCTGGCCAGGAGCCTCGATGCGCGCCACGCGACAGCTCCCCAGCAGGATCAGGCCGATTCCCTCGATTGGCTGGCCGAGCGCTCAGCGCCGACGGAGCCAACCCGTTCGTGGAGCCGCGTGACACCGGTTCCCCAGCAGCCGGCATTTGCCGCGCAGCCGGCCGCTTCGATGGCGGCCAGGGCCGCTGCGCCGGAAGTGGCCCCGGCAGTGGCTGTGGTGCCGACCTATCATGCGCCCGAGCCGGTTGCGGCTGCGGCCTATGCAGCTCCTGTATCCGCACCGCAGCCGCGACAGCCGTCGCGCTATGAAGAGATGCCTGATGTCGAAACGGTCGATGTGCCGGAGCGCGTCGTGGCGCTGGCGGACGATCTCGACATTCCGGAACTGCATTTCGAGGAAGATGAGCCGGCCACGCCTGGCTATGACGATCTCGACGCCGAGTTCGCCAGCCTTCTGACGGAAATGAATTCGGTGGAGGTCGCGCCTGCTCCGGCAGCTCCCACAAGCAGCGCCGCCTATGCCGACGAATCCTACAATGCCGGATTCAATTCGGGATATGAGAGGCCCAATCCGGGATATGAGAGCCTCAATCCGGGATATGAGAGGTCGAATACCGGATACCAGGCGCCTGCATACGAAGAAGCCAAGCCTGCCTACCAGCCTGAAGCGCGCACCTATGCGGCGCGGCCGGCGGAAACGCCTGCTCGTGCTGCCGCGAACACTGGCTATGCCGATGCCTCGGACGGCTTCGACCTCCACAATCTGCCCGGCAGCCAGCCGGTCTCGCAGGCGGACGATTTCACCGTCGATGAACTCGACTACGATCCTGAACTGGACGAGGCAATGTCCGTTCCGGGTCTCGGCGAGCGCGAAGCGGCCAGATCGTCGGGCCGCCGCGGCCTGTTCATCGCTGCGATCGTCGGGGCCGTTGCGGTCGCGGGCGGTCTTGGCGCCTTTGCGCTGTCCTTCGGCGGCAAGGGCGGCAGCGAAGCTCCGGTGATCGTCAAGGCCGACAATTCACCGATCAAGGTCAAGCCGGAAAATCCGGGCGGCACCGTGGTGCCGAACCAGGACAACAAGGTCTACGACGCGGTGGTCAAGGGCGCGAAGCCCGCCGAGCCCGTGCAGCAGAAGCTTGTCACCAACACCGAGGTACCGGTGGACGTACAGGCAAAGGATCCGGCCCGCGCCATAGATCTGTCTCCTGACCAGAGTGCTGCCGTTGGCGGAGCCGACGACAGCAACGCCTCGCCCGCCGCCAATGCGGCCCCGACCGCCAGTGCGGCTTCTGCTGACAATACGGCGCCGGCGCCCAAGTCCGAGGATCGCATCGCGCAGGTGCTGCAGGATGCCGACAAGGGCACCAACACCGATGTCGTCGCCGTTGCGCCGCGCAAGGTGAGGACCATGGTTGTCAAGTCGGATGGCTCGCTGGTGCCGCGCGAGGACCCGGCGCCCGCCGCGCCGCAGGTCGCTGCTGCCGAGCCGACCGATCCGGCGCCGCAGCATGTCGCGCCGTCTGCCGATGCCGATCAGACCGGCACCGTGGCGCCCGCCGCCCAGTCGGACGACGAGCCGGCCCTCAAGCCGGCAGCCAAACCGGCCAAGGCCCAGTCGACCAACACCCCGGCCAAGGTTGCGATCGCGCCGCAGCGCCCGTCCGACCAGCCGGTCGACGTCGTCGGCGAGGTCAAGCCCGATCAGGTCGCTTCCATCGATCCGGCAACGACGGCGACCGGTGGCGGTTCGTGGTCGATGCAGGTTGCTTCGCAGCCGACGGTGGAGAGCGCCCAGTCGACCTACCAGGATCTGCAGCGCCGCTATGGCAGCGTGCTTGCCGGCCGCACCGCCAACATTGTCAAGGCCGAGATCGCCGGCAAGGGCACGTTCTACCGCGTTCGCGTCGCGGCTCAGTCGCGCAACGATGCCATCAACCTGTGCACCAGCTACAAGGCGGCTGGCGGCAACTGCTTCGTCTCGCGTTAGACGCCTACCCAACCTTTCAAAGCCGGCGCGGCCTTGGGCAGCGCCGGCTTTTTCGTGTGCCCAGCGTTTTCATGTGGAAGCACTTCCGGCGTTGGACCGCATGTGATCGCAAGCGATTCCCTTTGGTCGCGCGAAGCCCTAAACTCCTGACATGACCGAATCAAAATCCATGATCCTCGGCTGTGCCGGGAAATCGCTCACCCGCGAAGAAATCAATTTCTATCGCAATGAATGCCCGTGGGCCTTCATCCTGTTTGCCCGCAACATTGGCGAGACCGAGCAGATCCGCGATCTGGTCGCCGAGATGCGCGACTGTATCGGACGCCCGGACGCGCTCGTTTTCATCGACCAGGAAGGCGGCCGGGTGCAACGCCTGCGGCCACCGCTGGCTCCCAACTATCCGGCCGGCGGGGCGCTTGGCGCGCTGTGGCGCGACGATCACGACGCCGGCGCGCGTGCCGCATGGCTGATGGCGCGCCTGCACGCCTTCGACCTGCTGCGCTACGGCATTACGGCGGATTGCCTGCCAGTGCTCGACGTGCCGATCGAAGGCGCCAGCGATGTGATCGGCGCGCGCGCCTATGGCAAGGAGCCGCGCGCGGTCATCGAACTCGGCCGTGCCGCCGCCGAAGGCCTGATGTCCGGCGGGGTGCTACCGGTGATGAAGCATATTCCGGGGCATGGCCGGGCCTTTGCCGACACGCATTTCGAGCTGCCGACGGTCGACGCTTCGCTCAGCGATCTGCAGCGGCATGACTTTGCGCCGTTCCGGGAACTCAACGACCTGCCGATGGCAATGACGGCGCATGTCGTCTATAGCGCCATCGACCCGAAGAACCCGGCGACGACGTCGGGCAAGGTCATCGACGAGATCATCCGCCGCGACATCGGCTTTGACGGGCTCTTGATGAGCGACGACACCTCGATGAAGGCACTTTCTGGGGATTTCCCGACAAAGGCGGCCTCGATCCTTGCGGCGGGCTGCGATCTGGTCCTTCACTGCAACGGCGTTTTCGAGGAGATGGCGGGCATCGCATCGCGCACCACGGGGCTTGAAGGCAAGTCGCTGGAGCGTGCAAAGCGGGCTCTGACCTATATAAGGAAACGCGACGCGGCCGAGGAAACCGAGATACGTGCTGAATTCGCCACCTATTTCGATGCGGTGGCCTAACGACAAGGAAGTGACAAGGCTGTGGCGGAAACATTGGAGAGCAAGGCCGCGAAGGCCGCACCGATGGACCGCCTGTGGGCCGAGAATGATGATTCACGGCTGACCGGCGATCCCTCGCTGGTCGTCGACGTCGCCGGCTTCGAAGGTCCGCTCGATCTCTTGCTGCATCTTGCCCGCAACCAGAAGGTCGACCTGGCGCGTATTTCCATCCTGGCGCTGGCCGAGCAATATCTGGCCTTTGTCGAGACGGCGAGGACGCTGCGCCTCGAGCTTGCCGCCGATTATCTGGTGATGGCGGCGTGGCTTGCGTTCCTGAAGTCGAAGCTCCTGATCCCAAAGCAGCCTGGCGAAGAGGGCGAAAGCGGCGAGGAACTGGCGGCGGTGCTGCAATTCCGTCTGAAGCGGCTCGAGGCCATGCGTGATGCGGCGTCGCGTCTCGTCAACCGCAACCGGCTCGGTCGAGACGTGTTCGCGCGCGGCATGCCCGAAATGGTCATTATCGAGAAGCGCAACACCTATTCGGCGTCGCTTTACGACCTCTTGACCGCCTATGCCCAGCAGCGGCAGAAGCAGGCGATCACCAATGTGACGATCGCCCGGCGGGGTGTCTGGTCGCTCAAGGACGCGCGCGACATCCTGACCCGGCTGATCGGCTCGCTGCGGGACTGGACGGCTCTCGACAGCTTCCTCATCCAATACATGACCAGCCCGGAAGAGCGGCGCACGGCGATCGCCAGCTCATTCGCGGCGACACTGGAACTGGTGCGCGAGCGCAAGATGGATGTGCGGCAGGACGAGGTGTTCGCGCCGATCTATTTGCGCGACCACCGCGCACCGGCAATCAAGGCAGTCGAGGTTGCATCATGAGCGAACGCGCCAACGCTTCTGTTATCCCCTTCAAGGTGGATGATGGGCCGGACGAGGGCGATCTCGACCAGGCTTCGCCCCAGAATCCGCCCCAGAATCCGGCCGAGCGCCTGCATATGGCGGAGGCCGTGCGCATGGCCGAGGCGATCGTGTTCGCCAGCGCCGAACCGGTCAGCGAAAAGCAGCTTGCCGCACGCCTTCCCGATGGCATCAACATCGCCCTCGCCATGGACGAGTTGCAGCAGGTTTACGCCCGGCGCGGCGTCAATCTGGTGCGGGTCGGCGACGCCTGGGCGTTCCGCACCGCCGGCGATCTCGCCTTCCTGATGAGCCGCGACACGGTGCAGCAGCGCAAGTTGTCGCGCGCGGCGCTCGAAGTGCTGGCGATCATCGCTTACCACCAGCCGGTGACGCGCGCCGAGATCGAGGACATCCGCGGCGTCGAGACCTCGAAGGGCACGCTAGACACGCTGCTCGAGACGGAATGGGTGCGCATGCGCGGCCGTCGCAAAACGCCCGGCCGTCCCGTCACCTACGGCACCACCGAAACCTTCCTCGACCATTTCGCGCTCGAGGAAATCCGCGATCTTCCCGGCATGGAGGAGCTGAAGGGCGCCGGCCTGCTATCGGGCCGCATGCCGTCCAATTTCTCCATTCCGCAGCCGCCGGCCGACCCCGATGCGCTGACCGAGGACGAGGATCCGCTGACCGACATCGACCTTGAGGAACTTGGCCTGCTGACACCGCGCGTCACGGAAGATTGACCCGCCGGCCTCTGTCAAAGCGCGCCGATAGGTCGTAGATGCGCCGATTGGTAGCGGGCCAGTGAGTCGAAAAAGCGTGACATCCGTCACCCTTTCATAAACTCTGTCGCTGTTGTGTTTGAATCCCAACGCGAAAACGCATAGATCATCGCCAGGGAAAACATTCGAGAGAGATTTGCTATGGGTTCATTTTCGATTTGGCACTGGATGATCGTGCTGGTGATCGTGCTGCTGGTTTTCGGCCGCGGCAAGATTCCCGAGCTGATGGGTGACATGGCCAAGGGCATCAAGAGCTTCAAGAAGGGCATGGCGGACGACGACGTCGCAGACGACAAGCGCACCGTCGAACACCGTGCCGACGAGACCGTTTCGGCCGTGAAGGAAAAAGCCAGCAAGAGCTGAGCCAAGAAGTTCTAGTCGGAACAGAGTGCCATGTTTGAAGTCGGCTGGACCGAAATGCTGGTGATCGCGATCGTCATGATCGTGGTCGTCGGGCCGAAGGATTTGCCCAATATGCTGCGCACCTTCGGCCGCACGACGGCGAAGCTGCGCGCCATGGCGGCCGACTTCCAGAAACAATTCAACGACGCACTGAAGGAAGCTGAGCTCGACGACGTGAAGAAGTCGGTCGACGAGCTCAGGGGCCTCAGCCCGGTTGCCGAGATCAAGAAGCAGCTCAATCCGTTCGAGCAGGCGGCCGCCGATGTGCGCGCCGGCGTCGACGCCGCGATGAAGCCGAAGCCGGCCGCCGATCCGTCGGCGCCCGCCGCTTCGACCCCGCTGCCGGCCGAGCCGTTGAAGAATGGCGCAACGGAAATGCCTGGCGTCAGTGCGGCGGGAGCTGCGGCGCCAACACCGATTTTCCCGGCGATGACCGATGAATCGGTGGTATCGGCATCCACGGAAGCTGCCGTGGCGCCAAAGGCATCCGCGGCCAAGAGGGCTGCCAAGTCGGCACCGGTGGCAAAAGCGCCGGCCAAGGCCCCGACATCCGCGAAGACGGTGACGGCAAAAGCCGCACCCGCGGCGACCGCAAAAGCCGCACCAGCGACAAAGGTCGCGACAGCAGCAAAGCCTGCAACCGCCGCTGCGACGAAGCCCGCCGCCGCCAAGGCGACTGCCGCCAAGGCCGTGGCGAAAGCCGAACCGAAACCCGCGCCCGCGAAGAGGCCGGCCACCAAGAAGACGGCTGGAGCCGCCAAGTGAGCGTTTCGGACAAGGAAAAGGACGAGATCGAAAAGTCGTCGGCGCCGCTGATCGAGCATCTCATCGAGTTGCGCCGCCGGCTGATCTGGTCGCTTGGCGGCTTCTTCGTCGCCTTCCTGGTCTGCTTCTTCTTCGCCAAGAAGCTGTTCAACCTTCTGGTCGTTCCGTTCAAATGGGCGACCAAGTGGGCGGGGCTCGACCCCCACAAGGTCGAGCTGATCTACACCGCGCCGCAGGAATTCTTCTTCACGCAGGTCAAGCTCGCCATGTTCGGCGGCATGGTGATCGCCTTTCCGCTGATCGCCACGCAGATCTACAAATTCATCGCGCCCGGTCTCTACAAGAACGAGCGCAACGCCTTCCTGCCGTTCCTGATCGCGTCGCCCATCCTGTTCCTGATGGGCGCCTCGCTGGTCTATTTCTTCTTCACGCCGATGGTGATGTGGTTCTTCCTCGCCATGCAGCAGGCCGGTACCGACGAGCAGGTGCAGATTTCGCTGCTGCCGAAAGTGTCGGAATATCTCAGCCTGATCATGACGCTGATCTTCTCCTTCGGCCTGGTGTTCCAGTTGCCGGTGGTGACCAGCCTGATGACCCGCGTCGGCATGCTGTCGTCCAAGGCGCTGGCCGAGAAGCGCAAATGGGCGATCGTCATCGCCTTCGTTGTCGCGGCGGTGCTGACGCCGCCCGATCCGATGAGCCAGATCGGCTTGGCCATTCCGACCATCCTGCTCTACGAGGTCGCCATCTGGGCCGCGCGGTGGATCGAGCGCAGCCAGGAGCGCGAGCGCCTGGCACGCGAGAAGCAGGAAGCCGCCGAGACCGTGGCGGATAAGGCACCGGACGAACCTTCGGCGCCGGCAGCCTCCTAAGACATCAACGCGGCGGAAAACGACAACCGCCGCCCAGCCTCATCTTGCATCGGTCAAGGATGCGGTTTACGCCCTCTGACTGAAACGCATCGCCATCAAGGCGGTGCGTTTCAGTTTTTGTTTTGAGCATGTCGTTGTCCCAAGACCGCTGCGCACTTTTGGGCGACATGCTACCCGAGGACGGATAGACCATGCTTGACATCAAATGGATTCGCGACAACCCGAAGGCCCTTGTCGAGGCGCTGGCCAAGCGCTCGTGGTCGGCGGCAGAGGCGCAGTCCACGGTCGATGGTTTGATCGCCAGGGACGAGGCGCGTCGTGAGCACGTCACCGAGCTGCAGACCAAACAGGAGCGCCGCAACGCCGCCTCGAAGGAGATCGGCAACGCCATGCGTTCGGGCGATGCCGCCCTTGCCGAGAAACTGAAAGCCGAAGTCGGCGAGATCAAGACCTTTATCCAGAATGGCGAGGCGCGCGAGCGCGAGCTCGACAAGGCGCTGAACGATGCGCTGGCGGTGCTGCCCAACGTGCCGCTCGATGACGTGCCGGTCGGCAAGGACGAGCACGACAATGTCGTCAAGCACATCGTCGGCAAGGTGCCGACGCGGCCGAACTGGGTGAAGG
Organism: Mesorhizobium sp. 113-3-9; assembly: GCF_016756515.1. NCBI lineage: Bacteria > Pseudomonadati > Pseudomonadota > Alphaproteobacteria > Hyphomicrobiales > Phyllobacteriaceae > Mesorhizobium > Mesorhizobium sp. 113-3-9. The sequence continues at coordinate 4,126,078 of NZ_AP023246.1, forward strand.
AGCATTTCGAGATCGGCGAAGCGCTCGGGATGATGGATTTCGAGCGGGCGGCAAAGCTGTCGGGCTCGCGCTTCACCGTGCTGAAGAGCGGCCTGGCGCGGATGGAACGCGCGATCGGCCAGTTCATGCTCGACCTGCACACGACCGAACACGGCTATGAGGAAGTCATCCCGCCGCTGATGGTCCGCGATGAGGTGCTTTTCGGCACCAACCAGCTGCCGAAGTTCGAGGAGGATCTGTTCTTCACGCCGCACGGGGAGGGCAGGCTTGGCCTGATCCCCACCGCCGAGGTGCCGCTTACCAATCTCGTGCGCGAGGAAATCACCGCGCATGAAAAACTGCCGCTGCGTTACACGGCGCTGACGCCGTGCTTCCGTTCGGAAGCAGGCTCGGCCGGGCGTGATACGCGCGGCATGCTGCGCCAGCACCAGTTCTACAAGGTCGAACTTGTGTCGATCACCGATCAGGAATCCTCGCTCGCCGAGCATGAGCGGATGACGCAATGCGCGGAGGAAGTGCTGAAGCGGCTCGAACTGCCGTTCCGCACCATGGTGCTGTGCACCGGCGACATGGGTTTTGGCGCGCGCAAGACCTATGACATCGAGGTCTGGCTGCCTGGCCAGAACGCCTATCGCGAAATCTCGTCCTGCTCGGTCTGCGGCGATTTCCAGGCGCGCCGCATGGACGCCCGCTACAAGGACAAGGATGGCAAGGGCAATCGCTTCGTCCATACGCTCAACGGTTCGGGCACCGCTGTCGGCCGCGCTCTCATAGCTGTCATCGAAAACTACCAGAATGAGGATGGCAGCGTAACCATTCCTGAAGTGCTGCGGCCTTACATGGGCGGTCTGGAAAAGATCGAATCGAAATAATGCGCATTCTTCTGACCAATGACGACGGCATTCATGCCGAGGGCCTGGCGTCACTCGAACGCGTCGCCCGCACGCTCTCCGATGATGTCTGGGTGGTGGCGCCGGAGCAGGACCAGTCCGGCTATGCGCATTCGCTGTCGATCTCGGAGCCGTTGCGGCTGCGCAAGATCGGCGAGAAGCATTTTGCCGTGCGCGGCACGCCGACCGACTGCGTCATCATGGGGGTGAAGAAGATCCTGCCCGGTGCGCCCGACCTGATCCTGTCCGGCATCAATTCCGGCGCCAACATCGCTGACGACGTGACCTATTCGGGAACCGTCGCCGGCGCCATGGAAGGCGCGCTGCTCGGCATCCGCTCGATCGCGCTCAGCCAGGGCTACTCCTATGTCGGCGAGGATCGAGTCGTCCCCTACGAGACCACCGAAGCGCTGGCGCCGGCGCTGTTGAAGAAGCTCGTCGCGACGCCGCTGCCGGACGGCGTGCTGCTCAACGTCAATTTTCCGAACTGCCTTCCCGAGGAGGTCGCCGGCACGGTGGTCACCTCGCAGGGCAAGCTCGTGCACAGCCTGTGGGTCGACGAGCGCCGCGACGGGCGCGGGCTGCCTTACTATTGGCTGCGATTTGGCCGCGAGCCGGTCGAGGGCAAGCGAGGCACCGATCTCCACGCCTTGCGCAATCGCCTGGTGTCGGTGACGCCATTGCAGCTCGACCTTACCGCGCATGAGATCCGTGACCAGCTGAGCAAGGCGCTTGCATGAACCCGCCAATCGATGACCGCGAAGGATTTGCCGCTTTCCTCCTGCGCCTGCGCGGCAGGGGAACCGTGCCGAAGGCCTTGATCGCGGCTTTCGAGGCAACGCCACGGCGAGGTTTCCTGGCAGCGCAGTTCCATCAAATCGCCTGGTCCGACCGCATGCTGCCGATCGAGTGCGGCGAGGCTATCGAAGGCGCGGACATGCAGGCGGCGGTGATCGCGGCGCTTGCCATCGAGCCCGGCAATCGCGTGCTCGAGATCGGCACCGGCTCGGCTTATACGGCCGCCGTGATGTCGCGGCTCGCCGCGCGTGTCGTCACCATAGATCGCTACAAGACCCTGACCGAACAGGCGAAGCAGCGCTTCGAAGCGCTCGGCATCAGCAACGCCATAGCGCGCCAGGCCGACGGCTCAGCCGGTTTGCCCGCCGAGGGGCCGTTCGACCGTATCGTCGCCTGGGCTGCCTTCGACAGCCTGCCACGCTTCCTGCTCGACCAATTGTCGAGCGGCGGCATCGTCATCGCGCCGATCGGGCCGGAGGAGGGCGAGCAGGTGCTGGCCAAGCTCACCAAGGTCGGCAGCCGTTTCGAGCGTGAGGACATCGGGCTCGTGCGGCTGCAGCCGATCCTGCGCAGCGTTGCAGCGGTCATCTAGGCGCCCCCGGCGCGCTCGAAAATGTTTTAAGAAAATTTTCGTCGGATTCTAATGGGTTAACCGCCCAGTAACATTAACGCGCTTTAATCCTGTCTCAGTTGGTGCAGAGTTTGTGCGGGTTAGTGCGATGCAACTCAATGTTTTGAAGGCAAATAGTCGCAATCTGGCGCGGGGCTGCGCCGTTCTCATGATTGCGGGCGCGGCCGCCGGGTGCAGTTCCCAGGCGTCGCGGTTCAACAGTGTCGACGACGTCTTCACTTCCTCGACCAACAATCAGCGCGCCATCATCAACAAGCAGGATGCCGTGCAGCCCTATCCGGGCGATGTCTCGGCAGCCCCGCTCGACGGCAGCCACACGCAGTCGGTCAGCCGCTCCAGCCTTGAGCCGGTCTCCAGCCGGCCGCTGCCTCCGCCCGTTTCCGCCCAGGCGCAACCCGCTCCGGCGCTCGCGCCTGCCGCCAACCCCGTCCGTGTCGCATCGGCGCCGGCCATGGTTCGGCCCGCTCCTCATGTCGACAGGACGACGACCGGCACTGTCGAGCCGGCCGCGAGGCCATTCAAGAATGCCCAGCCCGACGCGCCGAAGATGGCGCAGGCCGGCACGCCGCATGCGACCGAGATCGTCGTCAGGGACGGCGAGACCATTTCCGGCCTGGCAGCGCATTACAAGGTGCCGGCCGATGTCATCATGAAGGTGAATGGCCTGAGCGCGACCAAGGGGCTGAAGACCGGCCAGAAGATCGTCATTCCGGCCTATGCCTATTCGAGCAAGGCTGAGCCGAAAGTCGCCGATGCAAAACCGGCAAAGGATGGCAAGCGCGACCTGCCGGCCACCGCGCCGGACAAGGTCGCCGTTCTGCCGCAGCAGCCGAAACTCAAGGAGGGCAAGTCCGCCGCTCAGGTCGATGCTTCGGCCGCCGCGAGCCAGCCCAAGGAGCCCAAGCCCGCGCAGGTGGCCAAGGCAACCGGCGCCGGCGGTACCTACACGGTCCAGTCGGGCGACACGATGTCCTCGATTGCCAGGAAGACCGGCGTTGGCGTCGTGGCTCTGAAGCAGGCCAACGGCATGAAGGACGGTTTGCTCAAGATCGGCCAGACCCTGAAAGTGCCGGCCGGTGGAACGGCAACGGTCGCCAGCGCAAAGCCGGCGAAGGTCGATCCGGTGACCACGGCAACCACGCAACCCCCGACAAAGACCACGCCATCGGAAACACTGGCGTCCTACACGCCGCCGAAGAAGGATGCGAAAGTCATCCAGCAGGCCGAGGACGACGACGCGGTGGCGCCGGGCGCCACGGGTATCGGCAAGATGCGCTGGCCGGTGCGCGGCCGGGTGATCTCCGGCTTCGGATCCGGCAAGGACGGCGTCGACATCGCCGTGCCCACCGGCACGCCGATCAAGGCAGCCGAAAACGGCGTCGTCATCTACGCCGGTGACGGGCTCAAGGAATTCGGCAACACGGTGCTGGTGCGCCACGAGAACGGCCTGGTCACTGTCTACGGCCATGCCAGCTCGATCGAGGTGCAGCGCGGCCAGAAGGTCAAGCGCGGCCAGGAAATCGCACTTTCGGGCATGAGCGGCACGACGGACTCGCCGAAGCTGCACTTCGAAGTGCGCAAGAACTCGGCGCCGGTCGATCCCTCGACCTATCTCGAATAGAATAAAAAAAGCGATTTGCGGGCCGTCTGACCTCCAGTCCGGCCCGCCGGCTCAGCCCGTTCCGCGAGGAGCGGGCTTTTTCAGTTTTGCAAAATGTCTGCCCGCAAAGCTCAGAGATGATCAAGGAGCGTGTCGGCGATCATCTCCTCAAGGCTGCTGGCCTTCACGCCGAGAAGTGTCTCGGCGTCCGAGGAGTCGACCAGCAAGGGACGTTCAAAGAGGTAGCTCATCTCGATGAGCTCATGCATGCCCAGGGCCTCCATTTCGGTGACGGAGTAGGAACGTGTCTCCGAGATCTCTTGCCCGAGCATCGCCGCGGTTTTCTGGATGAGTTCCCGAGGGGAGGCGTATTGCGAGGGAACGTGAAACGCCCGTCCCCATTCACCCGTGTATCGGGCGGCCGCGACAAGTGTCCTGGCGACGTCCTTGGTGAAGGCCCAGGCATGGGTTGCGTCGAGGTCTCCAATGAAGGCGGTAGGCTTGCCCTCGATGATGGAGGGCAGCGCGACCAGTGAGAAATAGCTGATTGCGCCATGTCCGAGATAGTCGCTGGACCGTACTTCGATCGCTGGTACACTGGCACGAACCGCCCGCTGCCACATGATCGTCCGGGCGGTTCCCTTCTTCGAAGTCGGGTCCAGAGACAGGTCGGAGCGAAGCGGGCTATCGGCATTTGCCCCGTAGCCATAGAGGTTTCCGAGCACGATGAGCTTCGCGCCGACCGCTTCCGCCGCGCGCACGGTTCCGTCGATGATGGGGAAAAAGTCGGTCGGCCACCGATGATACGTGGCCATGGCACACATGAAGATGGCCTCGGCGCCCTGGCAGATACGCGCCAGTTCCGAGGCATCCGTGGCGTCGGCTTGCATGGCCCGCACGTTGCGCAGTGCGTTCGAGCCGACGCTTCGGCTCGTGAGGACGACGTCATGTCCTTCCTCGCCAAGAAGGCGAGCGGTCTCGCGTCCAACCGGGCCCGCGCCGACAACAACATAGAAACTCATGGCAACCTCTCTGCTTGATGGAGAGGCGTGAGTACCGGTTCCCGGCATTGAAAATCGCGCGGGAATTGCCAAATCTTGGACAGGTTTTGCCATGAATCGAGAGAGCATGCGTCCGCAATTCGCTCCGGCCCAATCCTCCTCCGACATCACAATGGTTTCCCGGCATATCGAGGCCGGCGTCCATCGTCTGTCGCGCGCGTCACACCACCGCATCATGGTGCATGCAAGCGCGGCGACGCGCTCCTACTGCAATCAGGTTGGGCGATATTTCGTCAGGCGCGCCGGCGACATCGACCTGGTGCCGGCTGGCGAGGAGGGCGGTTTCGAGGCTGAAACCCCGTTCGATACGATTGAGATTGTCTTGCACCCAGCCCTGATGGAAAGGGTGGCGGCGGAACTTGGCGGCAAGGCGCTGGCAACGCGGCTCGACACACGCCATTTGCTTCGTGACCAACGCATCGAACATCTTGCTCGAGCACTCCAGAGCGATCTTGATGCCGGCGCGCCGAGCGGCTCTCTGTTTGCCGACAGCATTGGCGCCGCGCTCGCGGTCAGGTTGCTTGGCTTCGACGATTCAGACATCAATCGAACAAACCGGCTGTCGGATGCCCAGCTCAAGCGCGTCCTGGAGCACATTGAAGCCGCCCTCCATGAGCCGCTTTCGATTCATCGCCTAAGCCGGGTTGCCGGCGCCAGCAGCTCGCATTTGCGGACATGGTTCAAGGTGGCAATGGGCGTCACCCTGCATCGTTATGTGTTGCGACGTCGCGTCGAACGCGCGCGCGTTCTGCTGCAGCAGGGCGATCTCAGCACAAGCGAGGTTGCGGAACTGACGGGCTTCGCGCACCAGTCACATCTGGCGCATTGGATGCGCCGCGAGATTGGCCAGACGCCGCGTGACTTGCGACGGGCGCAGCCGCCCAGGTGACATCCCGGAATTTGCTTTGGCGATGCCTCAATCCTTCAGCGGCTTGCCAAGCCGGCCGGCCAGATCCTGCGTGAACTGCCAGGCGACGCGGCCCGAGCGGCTGCCGCGCGTCGTCGCCCATTCCAGCGCCTCGGCGCGCAGCTGCTCGGGATCGATGTCGAGGCCATGATGGCTTGCATAACCGTTGATCATCTCGAGATATTCGTCCTGCGAGCATTTGTGGAAGCCGAGCCAAAGTCCGAAACGATCGGACAGCGAGACCTTTTCCTCGACCGCCTCGGACGGGTTGATGGCTGTCGAGCGCTCATTGTCGATCATGTCGCGCGGCAACAGATGGCGGCGGTTCGAGGTGGCGTAGAAGATGACATTGGCCGGGCGCCCCTCGACGCCGCCCTCAAGCGCCGCCTTCAGCGACTTGTAGGACGTATCGTCGTGATCGAAGGACAGATCGTCGCAAAACAGGATGAAGCGGAAGGGGGCTGCCTTCAGCAAGCCCATCAGCTTCGGCAGCGTGTCGATGTCCTCGCGGTGGATCTCGATCAGCTTCAGCGGCAGGTCGGATCTGGCCTTTTGTGATTTGGCCTTGGCATTGATCTCGGCATGCACGGCCTTGACCAGCGACGATTTGCCCATGCCGCGCGCGCCCCACAACAGCACATTGTTGGCCGGATGGCCGGCGGCGAAGCGCTCGGTGTTGTCGACAAGGATGTCGCGGACACGGTCGACGCCCCGGATCAGGCCGATATCGACGCGGTTGACCTTGCGCACCGGCTCCAGGTAGCCCGGATCAGCCTGCCAGACGAAGCAATCGGCTTCACCAAGGTCGGTTTCGGGCACGGGTGGCGGGGCGAGGCGGCTGACAGCCTCGATCAGGCGGTCAAGTTTCTTGTTGAGGGCGTCGATGCTGCTGTCGGTCATTTCAGGTCTTTTGGTTCGTTTCCTCGGGGCGGGCAGGTGGGACCCGTTCGATTCCGTCGGGTTCGAAACCGGTTCCAACCTTTTGTTCGAGCGTGATCTTTTCCGAAAACCGGCTCGCGCTTTTCGCGATCATGCTCTAACACGGCCCGGCAGGCCGGAAAAGCAGCCGATTTGCCCGGCCGCGCAGTTGCATTGACAACTTTACCGACTATATTCCGGCCAAATTTCAAGGGGCCGCCAAACTCCGCAGGACGGTTGGCGGCTGTTTTCAAAATTCAGGAGTACTCTCGATGTTCGTGACACCGGCATACGCCCAAGGCATCGGCGGCACCTCTCCCGATATGCTCATCAGCATTTTGCCGTTTGTCCTGATTTTCGTGATCATGTATTTTCTGATCATCCGCCCGCAGCGCACGCAGCTGAAGAAGCGCGGCGAGATGCTGGCGGCGGTCCGTCGCGGCGATACTGTCGTCACCGGCGGCGGTTTCGTCGGCAAGGTGACGAAGGTGATCGATGACAACGAGCTCGAGATCGATCTTGGTGGTGGCACCAAGGTGACGGCGTTGCGCTCGACGATCGCCGATGTGCGCGTCAAGGGCGAACCCGTGGCGAACCAGAACGCCAAGAAATAACCTAATTCCAGGCGGAGCGATCCGCGGACACGCTCTGACGGACGACGCCATATGCTGTATTTTTCGCGCTTCAAGATGATCCTGATCTGGTTGGCCGTGGCCGCCACAGTGGTCCTCGCCGCGCCCAATCTCATTCCCGCGAGCACATTGGCCCAGCTCCCGAGCTGGGTGCCGAAGCGGCAAATGACACTCGGCCTCGACCTGCAGGGCGGTTCGCACATCCTGCTCGAGATGAACCAGAACGATCTGATCAAGGATCGGCTCGAGACGACGCGCGACGAAATCCGCACGCTGCTGCGCGACGCCAAGATCGGCTACACCGGCCTTGGCGGCACGGGGCGGACCTTGCAGGTCCGCATCACGGATCCGGCGCAACTCGATGCCGCCAAGAAGGCGTTGAAGACCTTGACCGATCCGGTCGCCGCCGGCCTGTTCACCGGCGGGTCGATCCAGGAAATGTCGCTGGACGATTCCGAACCGGGCCTGCTCAAGTTCACCGTCACCGACGCCGGCATCAAATACCGCACGTCGACCGCCTTGGCGCAATCGATCGAAGTGGTGGAACGCCGCGTCAACGAGCTCGGCACCACCGAGCCCATCGTCCAGCGGCAAGGCGACGACCGTATCCTTGTCCAGGTGCCTGGCCTGCAGGATCCGCAGCGGCTGAAGGAAATCCTCGGCCAGACCGCGAAGCTGACGTTCCAGATGGTCGATCAGTCGATGCCTGTGCAGGACGCGCTCAAGGGTCGTCCGCCCGCCGGCTCCTCGGTGCTCTATTCCCAGGACGATCCGCCGGTTCCGTATCTGATTGAAAACCGCGTCATCGTTTCGGGCGAGAACCTCGTCGACGCGCAAGCGACGTACAATTCGCAGAACAACGAGCCGGTGGTTTCATTCCGCTTCGATTCGAAGGGCGCCGCGCGCTTCGGCCAGGCGACCTCGCAGAATGTCGGCAAGCTGTTCGCCATCATCCTCGACAACCAGGTGATTTCGGCGCCGCAGATCCGTGAGCCGATCCTCGGCGGCACCGGCCAGATTTCAGGCAATTTCACCGCCCAGAGCGCCAACGATCTGGCCGTGCTTTTGCGTGCCGGCGCGTTGCCGGCGACACTGACCGTTATCGAGGAACGCACCGTGGGTCCGGGCCTTGGCCAGGATTCGATCCATGCCGGCAAGGTCGCCGGTATCATCGGTTCGATCCTCGTCGTCGCTTTCATGTTCGTCGCCTATGGTTTCCTCGGCTTCCTCGCCAATATCGCGCTGGCGGTGCACGTGGCGATGATCGTCGGGCTCTTGTCGCTGCTCGGCGCGACGCTGACCTTGCCCGGTATCGCCGGTATCGTGCTGACCATCGGCATGGCTGTCGATTCCAACGTGCTGATCTATGAACGTATCCGCGAGGAGCGACGAAACGGGCGCTCGGTGATCCAGGCGATCGATACGGGCTTCACCAAGGCGCTGGCGACGATCGTCGACTCCAACGTCACCTCGCTGATCGCGACGGTGGTGCTGTTCTATCTCGGCACTGGGCCGGTCAAAGGTTTCGCTATCACCTTCGCCATCGGCATCCTGACCACGGTGTTCACCGCTTTCACCTTCACGCGCCTGCTGGTGTCGATCTGGCTGCGCCGCGCCCGTCCGAAGGAATTGCCGAGGGCGCCGGTGACCTTCATTCCGCCCGGTACGAAAATTCCGTTCATGGGCATCCGCCGCTGGACTTTCGCCCTGTCGAGCATCCTGTCGGTGCTGTCGGTCGTGCTGTTCATGACCGTCGACATCAATTACGGCATCGATTTCAAGGGCGGCTCGCTGATCGAGGTGCAGTCCAAGAGCGGCGACGCCAATCTTGGCGATATCCGCGCCAGGCTGACCGAGCTCAACATCGGCGAAGTGCAGGTGCAGCAGTTCGGCGCGCCAAACGATGTGCTGATCCGTGTCGGCGCCCAGGATGCGGGCGAGAACGCCGAACAGACGGTCATCGACAAGGTGCGCGGCGAGTTGCAGGACAGTTATGACTTCCGCCGCGTCGAGGTCGTCGGGCCGACCGTGTCGGGCGAACTCGCCAAGCAAGGCACGATCGCCATGCTGATCGCGCTCATCGGCATCCTGATCTATGTCTGGTTCCGCTTCGAGTGGCAGTTCGCGGTCGGCGCCATCGTTGCGACCGTGCACGACGTGGTCATGACGCTCGGCTTCTTCGTGATCACGGGCCTTGAATTCAACCAGTCATCGCTGGCGGCGATCCTGACCATCATCGGCTATTCGCTGAACGATACGATCGTGGTCTATGACCGCGTCCGCGAGGATCTGCGAAAATACAAGCGAATGCCGCTGCCTCAGCTGCTCAACAACGCCATCAACGAGACGCTGTCGAGAACGACGCTGACTTCGGTGACGACGATCCTGGCTTTGCTGGCACTGGTGCTGTTCGGCGGCGAGGTCATCCGCTCCTTCACCATGGCGATGCTGTTCGGCGTCGTGTTCGGCACCTATTCGTCGATCTTCATCGCCGCACCGCTGCTGATCCTGTTCAAGCTGCGGCCACAGACCACGGCCGACGAGGAGAAGCCGGTCGGCGGTGGCAAGGCGGTCGCGACCTGACGCGCGGCCCCGAAGGGGTGACTGAGTGGTGACCGGCAAAGGGATTGTCATCCGCGAGGCGCATTTCCCAGGCCGCGCTCCGATCGAGGCCTATGGCAATGGCGGGTTCCGCTTTGCCGACATGTCGCACCGCGGCTCGTTGCTGTGCCTGCCATCCGGCATCCATGGCTGGGAGCCGGCGGACGCGGCAGCGCTGACGGTGGCGGATTTCGACAAACTTCTGGCCGAGGCCGACAAGGTCGAGATCCTGCTGGTCGGCATGGGCAGGGATCTCCGGCCGTTGCCGGCAGCGCTGCGGGCGGCGTTGAAAGAGGCGGGCATAGCGTCCGATCCGATGTCGACCGGGGCAGCGGTGCGGACCTACAATGTCCTTCTGGCGGAAGACCGCGCCGTGGCTGCCGCGCTCATCGCCGTCGATTGATATGTCCCAGAATGCCAAAATCGTCATGGACGCGGTGCGCGCCGCCGACCATGACCGGTATCTCACGGCGCTCTACGCGCCGGTCGACAAGCGCGATGCGCTGTTTTCGCTTTACGCTTTCAATGCCGAGGTCGCGGGCATTCGCGACCGCATCCATGAAGCGCTGCCGGGTGAGGTACGGCTGCAATGGTGGCGCGATCTCATCGCCGCCGACAATGAAGGCGCAGGCATCGGCCATCCCACCGCCGACGCGCTGAAGGCGACAATTTCCATTCATCGCCTGCCGAAACTGGCCTTCGAGAATATGCTCGAAGCGCGCATCTTCGATCTCTACGACGATCCGATGCCGTCGCGCACGGATCTGGAAGGCTATTGCGGCGAGACAGCAGCCGCGCTCATCCAGCTAGCGGCGATGGTGCTTGATCCCGTCGAGGCGCCGCGCTTTGCGGAACTGGCCGGCAGGGCGGGCTGTGCGCAGGCGATGACCGGCCTACTTCTGCTGCTGCCGCTGCACCGCAAGCGCGGGCAGTGCTTTATCCCGGCCGACATCCTGGCGGCGGCGGGATCGTCGCCGGAAGAGTTTGTTGCCGGCGATGGCGGGCCTGGAGCGCAGCGCGCCGTGGCGGCGATGATCGCGCTGGCACGTGAACACCTTTCAGCCTTCGAGCGGGGCGCCGCGGAGTTGCCGGCGTCGTTGCGCCCGGCATTCATGCCACTTGCGCTGTCGCGCGCCTATCTCGACAAGATGGAAGGCTCGAGCCATTCACCGCTCGACAGCGTCGCGCGGCTCTCTGCCCTGCGCCGGCATTGGCTCCTGTTGCGGCGCGCAAGCAAGGGCTGGCCGGCACTTTGACGTAAACGTCAATCGTGTTAAGGATTCGGCCGAGCCGAAAACTGTCGCCGAAGACGACAGGCCGGCGCGGAGGAAATCCATGAGCTTGCCCGTGCTGGTCGCGATCGTCGCCTTTGGCATTGCGCTGTCGGTTGCCGCGGTGCATTTCACGGGCGGCAGCAAGACGGCCACACTGGCTGGTCCGGATCAGGCGCTGCGCCGATTCGCAGAAGATTATCCTGACGAGACGGCTGCGACAGTCCGCCTGACGGCGGATGCCAAGACCGCATTTCTCGATCTTGGGCGAGGGCATATCGGCATTGTTCATAGCATCGGCGATTGCTTTTTGACCCGCATCGTCACGCCCGCAGACACAAAGGTGTCCGGCGCTGGCGAGGCGCATACGGTTCTGGTTCGGCTGACGGATTTCACCTGGAAGGGCGGCCGATTCCGCTTCGCGAGTGCCGCCGATGCCCAGGCCTTACTGAATGCTCTCGGGTCGCATCATTCAAATTCCGCGAGGGGGGCCGCGTGATGGACAGCTATGATTTCCCGCAGGTCACCCAGCTGGCCATTCCGTTCTTCGTCGCCGCGATCCTGATCGAGCTCTGGCTGGTGCGCAGCGGCCGCGCCAAGGGCTCGTTCGAGACGCGCGATACGCTGACCAGCCTGATGATGGGCACCGGCAATGTCGTCGCCGGGCTGCTGCTTGGCGTCGTCTCCTACTGGGCGCTGCTGTGGCTATGGCAGTTCCGCGTCTTCAATCTCGGCCTGTCGGTCTGGGTGTTCCTGGCCGCCTTCCTGCTCGATGACCTGCGCTACTATGTCTATCACCGCATTGCGCACCGGGTGCGCTGGGTGTGGGCCGAGCATGTCAACCATCATTCGAGCCAGCACTACAATCTGTCGACGGCGCTCCGGCAAAGCTGGACCGGGCTGTTCACTTTCATGTTCGTGCTGCAGGCGCCGCTGGTGCTGCTCGGCTTCCATCCGGCGGTCATCGCCTTCACCTTCGGTTTCAACCTGGTCTGGCAGTTCTGGATCCACACCGAGACCATCGGCAAGATGTGGGGCTGGTTCGAATTGATCTTCAACACGCCGTCCCACCACCGCGTCCACCACGCCACCAACCCGCGCTATCTCGACGCCAACTATGCCGGAACGCTGATCATCTGGGACCGCATGTTCGGTACCTTCGTCGAGGAATTGGAGGAAGACCGGCCGCGCTACGGCATCGTCAAGAATCTCGGCACCTTCAACCCGCTGAAAGTGGCGTTCCACGAATGGATCGGCATGTTCAGGGATGCTTTCGCGCCGGGCCTGACGCTGCGCGAGCGCCTGAATTATCTGATCAGGCCGCCGGGCTGGAGCCATGACGGTTCGCGCGAAACCTCGGAAAGCCTGAAGGCCGCCTATGTCAGGCGGAATCCCGGCGAGGCGGGCAAGCCGGGACTGCCTGTGGCGAGTGCCGAGCCGGCGGAGTAGCTGCTTTGGCGGCTAGGAGGCGTCGCTCGAACCGCCATCGCGCATCAGCGTCTCGTAGTCACGGCCGCCGTAGAAGATGTTGACGATGCGGACAACATCGCCCTCGATCACATAGGCGATGACGGCGGAGTGCTCGAACGGGACGGCTCGCAGTCCTGGCAAAATCTCGTCGCGCGAGCGACCGCCACGAGGCGCATTGCCGATGCGCTCGCACCGCACCTTGATCCGATCCACAAAACCGTTTGCGATGTTTTCGCTGCCGCTGCTCTCAAGAATGTAGGTGCCAATCGCTTCGAGATCGGAAATCGCGTTTTCGCTAAGAACGACGACGAGACGCTGGATCATCATGGTCTTGCGCCAGTTGCGAAATCCGCTTCTTTACCCGGTCGATTGCTTCGTCGAGCGGAACAGCAGGCCTTGTATCATCGATTGACGCCTTCACTCGCGCCCTGATCGAGGCCATGCGTTCGGCATGCTCTTCCTCTTCGCGCTGGAAAGCGCGAAGCGCGGCGCGGATGACTTCACTCGCGGAGCCGAAAGACCCATCCTCGACTTTCTCGCGGATCATGCGCGCCATTGCGGGCGTGACAGTGATGGACAGTTTCTCGGCGGATTCCATAGAACGGCTCCGGTAGGTGTGAAGTAGGATAGTATCCTACTTTCTCCTTCGGGTCCAATCCGGGGTGCTATTCCGCAGCTTCGGCCGTTTGCGCCGGCAGCCCCAGCCATTGCCGGCAATCGCCCAGCGCGCGCGATGTGATGGCATGTCTTTTGGCGACCGTTTTATCCTTGCCACGCAGGCGCTTGCCTTCGGTCTTCGGCGCTTCCACCGGGGGGAACAGGCCGAAATTGACGTTCATCGGCTGGAACGAGCGCTTACCTGGCTCGTCATCGGAAACAATATGGCCGCCGGTGATGTGGTTGAGCAGCGCGCCGAAGGCCGTGGTGAGCGGCGGCAGGGATGGTGCGTGGCCGAGCCGTTCGGCGGCGGCGAAGCGGCCGGCGAGCAGGCCGATGGCGGCGCTTTCGACATAGCCCTCACAACCGGTGATCTGGCCGGCGAAACGCAGGCCAGGGCGCGACTTCAGCTGCAGCGAGGCGTCGAGCAGCGTCGGCGAGTTGATGTAGGTGTTGCGGTGCAGGCCGCCGAGGCGGGCGAAATCGGCGTTTTCCAGGCCTGGAATGGTGCGGAAGACGCGGACCTGCTCGGCGTGCTTCAGCTTGGTCTGGAACCCGACCATGTTGTAGAGCGTGCCCAGCGCATTGTCCTGCCGCAGCTGGACAACGGCATAGGCTTTCACCGTCGGATTGTGCGCATTGGTCAGGCCCATCGGCTTCATCGGCCCGTAGCGCAGGGTCTCGACGCCGCGTTCGGCCATGATCTCGATCGGCAGGCAGCCGTCGAAATAGGGCGTGCCTTCCCATTGCTTGAACTCGGTCTTCTGGCCGTCGACCAGCGCCTGCACGAAGGCGAGGTACTGGTCCTTGTCCATCGGACAGTTGATGTAGTCCTTGCCGGTGCCGCCGGGCCCGACCTTGTCGTAGCGCGACTGGAACCAGCAAATGTCCATGTCGATCGTGTCGAAATGGATGATCGGCGCGATGGCGTCGAAGAAGGCGAGCGCATCGGCGCCAGTCGCCTCCGCTATCGACTGGGCAAGTCCAGGCGCGGTCAGCGGCCCGGTGGCGATGATCGCCTGGTCCCAGTCCGCCGGCGGCAGGCCTGGCACCTCCTCGCGCTGGATGCTGATCAGCGGGTGTGCTTCGAGCCTCTTCGTCACGGCCTCGGAGAAACCGTCGCGGTCGACGGCAAGCGCGCCGCCGGCCGGCACCTGGTTGGCATCGCCGGCGCTCATGATCAAGGAGCCGGCCAGCCGCATTTCGGCGTGAAGCAGCCCGACCGCGTTGTTTTCGGCATCGTCGGAGCGGAAGGAATTGGAACAGACCAGTTCGGCCAGGCCATCGGTCTTGTGGGCGTCCGTGCCGCGAACCGGTCGCATCTCATGCAGCACAACGGGAACGCCGGCCTGCGCCACCTGCCATGCGGCTTCGGAACCGGCGAGACCACCGCCGATGATGTGGATAGGATTTTTGCTCATGAGCGCCGGAATAATCGCTTGCCGCCGCGATTGCAATTGTCGCGCGGCGGTGAACGGGAAACGCCTGGTCGGGAGAGCCTGCCCTGAAAACAACAACACCCGCCGGGGGAGGAGGTCCGGCGGGTGTCGTTTTGGGGGTCGACCCTCGGGAGGAGGTGAAGGCCGACCGTATTCGTCATCGCCGGGGAGGAGGTCGGCTTTGACGAAATTCCTTTCGCCATTTGAAGAGGGGCGAAACCTCCGGGGCAAAATTCGTTTGCCACCTGGGAAACAGCGCCCGCCGCGGGAGGAGGTGCGGCGGGCGCCGTTTGGTTGGCCAACCCTCGGGAGGAGGTGAAGGTTGGGCCTATTCGTCATCGCCGGGGAGGAGGTCGGCTTTGACGAAATCTCTTTCGCCATTTGAAGAGGGGCGAAACCTCTGGGACAAAATTCGTTTTGCCGCCTGGGAAACAACGCCCGCCGCGGGAGGAGGTGCGGCGGGCGCCGTTTTGGTGGTCAACCCTTGGGAGGAGGGTAAGGGCTGACCGTCTTCGCTGGGCTCGGGGAGGAGGTCGACCCCAGCGAAATTCCGTTAGATCGCCTTGCGGGCGATGATCTTGATTTCGTCGCGGACGATACCGAGATCATGCAGCTGGCGGTTCGAAAGGCGACCCAGCTCGGTAACCGTCTCGCGATAAACGCGCCAGTTACGATAGTTGCGGATCAGGTTCATTGTCGTTCTCTTTTTTAGAAACTTGTTCGGACCATTCGCGGTCCGAAGAATTAGACCGCCTTGCGAGCGACGTAAGGAATGTCGCTGCGGCTGATGCCGAGGTCGGTCAGTTCGCGGTTGCTCAGGCGGCTCAGCTCGGACACGGTGTCCCTGTAGCGGCGCCAGTTGCGGTAGTTGCGGATCAGGTTCATGGTAGTTCTCGTTTCGTCTTTCTTGCGGATCATTCCGTTTGTGTACGAACCATAAATAGGCGGGCCCATATCGATTTAAAAGCGCTATGGCTGCATGGCAGCAATGCAAATTGTGCAATGCAGCATTAACGCGCCTTCACGGACCTGACACAAAGAAGCCAGAATCAGAAAGTGCCGTGACGTCAACGGTTTGGCTGGTTCGGCTGAAAAAACGACCTAGCGGGGGAGGCAGGGGATGGCAGGGTACTCGACACGGGTCAGGTCCGACATCGCGCGGTGGCTGCAGACAGGCCTGATCGACGCAGCGACGGCCGATTCCCTGACGCGTGACGTCGAGGCCAACGCGCGCAAGTCGCTCAGCTTCGGTTCGATCCTGGCGATGATGGCGGCGCTGCTGTTTGGCGCGGCCATCCTGATCTTCGTCGCCGCCAACTGGGATGCGATCCCGCGGCTCGCTCGAGTGGCCGCGCTCTTTGCCATCATCCTCGGCGGCTATGTCGGCGGCGCGGTGCTGAAGACGCGCGACCATGCGGCGATCGGCGAAGCGCTGTGGATCGTGGCTGCTGCTGCTTTCGGCGGTTCGATCGCGCTGATCGGCCAGATGTATCATTTGTCCGGCGACGAGGCTTCCGCGCTGGTCACCTGGGGCGCCGGCACAGCGCTGGCGGCGGTGGCGCTACGGTCGAACCCGCTGACCGTCGCGGCGGTTGGTATCGCCGACGCCTGGCTGTTCCTGAAAGGGTTCGATTACTACAGCCGCAGCAACTTTCCGCATGCCTTCGTCATCATGGCGGTCGCGCTGTTTGCCGTCTCGTTCTGGACCCGCAGCCAGCCGGCGCGGCACCTGATCATCCTGTCGCTGCTCTTCTATCTCGTGCTGTTGGCCGGGAATCACGCGACGCTGCCGGTGGCGATCCCCCTTGTCGTTGTCTCCGCCGTGCTTTTCGCGGCTGCCGTCTTCGCACCGGAACCAGTCGACCGGATCGTGCAACTTGGCGGCCGCTTGCCCTTGCATGCCCTGCTCGGCTTCCTGACGGGCCTGGCAATCATCCAGTTCGAACTGGCGGACGAAAGCACCTATAACAGCGGCTTCACCATCGCCTCGGTCGTCGCGCTTGCCGGCATTGTTGCCGCTATCGTGCTGGCGGGACGGGAAAGCCGAGGCCTGCGCTGGCTTGCCTATCTCGGCTTCGCCTTCGAACTCGCCATGATCTATGTCGTGACCTTGCAGTCGATGCTCGACACGGCCGGCTTCTTCCTGGCCGCCGCGGTGCTGCTCGGTATCCTGGCAGTCGTCATCATTCGCGTCGAAAAACGCATGAACGGTCCAGCGACCGGGGGAGCCACGGCATGACGACCGGAAAGAAACTTGTCATCTCGGCGCTGGTGCTGGCGCTCGTCCAGATAGGGTTCCTGAGCTGGATCATCGCCGGCCGGGCGGCGATCCTGCGCAACGGCAAGGACGTGCTGTTGAAGATCGAGCCCGTCGATCCGCGCGACCTGCTGCGCGGCGACTACATCATCCTCGGCTACGATATCTCGCGCATTCCGGTGAAAATGATCGCCAACATTCCCGCCGGCAAGTTCTCCAGCGACGACACCTCGATCGTGGTCCGCCTGAAGAAGGGTGCCGACGGCTACTGGGCGCCGACCACCGCCTGGTTCGGCAAGGCGCCGACGCCCGCGGCCGCCGACGAGGCCGATATTCTGGGCCATGTCGCCGAAGGCTGGGACCTGCGCAGCGAGGGCACGACGATCGCGCCGGACTACGGCATCGAGCGCTTCTACCTGCCCGAGGGCGAGGGCATCGCGATCCAGAACGACATGCGGGTGCGCCCGTTCGGGATACGCCTTGCGCTCGCCAGCGACGGTACCGCGCAGATCAAGGCGCTGGTCGACGGCGACAAGACGTTGTTCGAGGAGCCGCTCTATTAGTAATGTTGGATGTCGGTCATTGGTGCGGGTAGAGGGACTCGAACCCCCACGATCTCTCGCCAGAACCTAAATCTGGTGCGTCTACCAGTTCCGCCATACCCGCATGGCCCGGCAATCTCATGTAGCCATCATTCTGTCAATGTCGGAGACAAGATGTCGGGTCAGGGCCGAAATGCTGGTTATTCGCCTAAACGCGAAGACTGTTGAAAATTAGCCTCGCCTGTGACAAAAGGCGTGTCAAATGTGACGGGACGCGACGATCCGCTTCTGCAGAATGTGATAAGAAGTAGGAAAAACAAGAACTTATTCACATTTTGGAACGCAGTTTGGGAGAGTTTGAGCCGTAATTTCGGTCAAATCGCCAGGTTCCGTACCAAAAGCCATTCCCGGCAAGATTATACCGGCAGGCTGTAAACGGCAGAGGCCGTGGCAGTCTCATTGGTGAAAACAAAGGTTTTACGATGCAGGTCACCGAAACGCTCAACTCCGGTCTCAAGCGCGAGATCAAGATCACCGTGCCGGCCGGTGACATGGAAGCCAAGCTGATGGCGCGGCTGTCGGACGCGCGCAACAAGGTCCGCATCAACGGCTTCCGCCCCGGCAAGGTGCCGGTGCAGCACCTGCGCAAGGTCTACGGCAAGTCGTTCATGGCCGAAGTGGTCAACGAGATCCTCAATGATTCGACCCGTTCGATCATTACCGGCCGCGGCGAAAAGGCCGCCATGCAGCCCGAAGTCATCATGACCGAGGACGAGAAGGAAGCCGAGAAGATCCTGGCCGGCGGCACCGACTTCGAATTCCGCCTCAACTATGAGGTCATCCCGGCGATCGAGATCAAGGATTTCTCCGACATCAAGGTGACGCGCCAGGTGTTCGACGTGCCGGACAGCGAGATCGACGAGCAGGTCAAGCGCGTCGCCGAATCGGCACGCAGCTACGAGCCGAAGACCGGCAAGGCCGCCGAAGGCGACCGCGTCAGCATCGACTATGTCGGCAAGATTGACGGCGAGGCCTTTGCCGGCGGCGCCGGCACCGATCAGCCGCTGGTGCTGGGCTCCAAGGAGTTCATCCCGGGTTTCGAGGACCAACTCATCGGCGCCAAGGCGGGCGACGAAAAGCAGGTCACCGTGACCTTCCCTGAAAACTATCAGGCGGCGCATCTGGCCGGCAAGGAAGCGACCTTCGACGTCACCGTCAAGGAAGTGTCGAAGCCGGGCGAACTGGAAATCAACGACGAGACCGCCAAGAACCTTGGCCTGGAATCGCTGGAGCGGCTGCGCGAGATCGTACGCGGCCAGATCGAGAACCAGTTCGGCTCGATGACGCGCCAGAAGGTCAAGCGCCAGCTGCTCGACCAGCTCGATGCGGCCTATTCGTTCGAGGCGCCGTCGAAGCTCATCGACGCCGAGTTCAACAACATCTGGGCGCAGGTCAATCGCGATCTGGAAGCCGCCGGCCGCACCTTCGCCGATGAAGAGACGACCGAAGAAGAAGCCCGCGCCGAATATCTGCGTCTTGCCGAGCGCCGCGTGCGCCTTGGCCTGGTGCTGGCGGAGATCGGCGAGAAGGCAGGTGTCACCGTTTCGGACGAGGAATTGCAGCGCGGCCTGTTCGAGCAGGTTCGCCGCTTCCCGGCCAACCAGCAGCAGGAAGCTTTCGAGTTCTACCGCAGCAACCCCGAGGCACTGAACGCGCTGCGCGCACCGATGTTCGAGGAAAAGGTGGTCGATCACTTGCTCGGCCAGATCTCGGTCACCGACGTCAAGGTCAGCAAGGAAGAGCTGATGGCCGATGACGAGGAAGCGGAAACCACGACCAAGGCGAAGCCCGCGAAGAAGGCGGCGGCCAAGAAGGCTGAAGCCAAGGCGAGCGAGGCCGGCGACGAGGCGGAAGAGCCTAAGAAGAAGGCCGCGCCGAAGAAGAAGGCCGCCAAGGACGCCGAATAAGTTTCCCGCACTGATGGAATCGACGAAGGCCGCCCTCGGGGCGGCCTTTTTCGTTGCGAAACTGCAACAGCCGGCTCGCTTCTCGGGACGCGGCACTTGGCGATACCAGGCGTTGATCATTATCTGCGCTGCTGCTGCAAACCGTATGGTTCCTGGAGGGGGCGTTGAGCCTATTCTTTGAAACGGGGCGTACTGTCGCCTTGGCGCTCGTTCTGGCCTTCGCCTGTGATCTTGCCCAAGCCGGCGCGCTTGCCGGCGACTGGCGCTTCGGCACGGACGACGCCGGCCTTGTCACTGCTTCGCTTCATGCCACCAACAAGCTGATCACCGGCGGCGGCGCCTTGAGCTACAGCCCGGTGCTGACCATTGCCTGCCGGGCAGACGGCGAACCGCGCTGGACCGAATGGCTGCAGTTGAATGACGGGGTTTCGGCCAGCCGCAAGATCACCATGTCGGTCAGCGTCGACGGCGGCGGCAAGTTCGACGAGAGCTGGTCGGTCGGATCACGCGGCCGAATGCTGGTGCGCGACGGCGCCGACGGCATCAAGCGCCTTGTTCCCGCAAGCCGGCTGTCGCTTTCCTGGCGGTTCGGATTGTTGTCAGGTCGCGGCCAGGCGGATTTCGACCTTGCCGGGCTTGAAGAGGCGGTCGAGCAGATCGCCGGGACCTGCCGGACCGATCCGCCTTGAGCGCGGCCGGGTTCTAAACCTTCGCAATGCTTGGGTTTTTCTACCCGCGGCCTGGATTCCATGGTATGTTGGCGCTGCAGTTCCACCGGGGAGATATTCCGCCCAGGCGCGATCGTCCGAGGCATAAATGGCGATCAGGGAGGAAATGCCATGCGCGCTATAGCGTTTTTCGCTGCGGTGTCCGCTACGATCTTCGTCGTGCATCCGTCGCAGGCACAGGATGCCGCGGCTGGTGAGAAGGTCTTCACCAAATGCCAAGTCTGCCACATCGCAAACGAGGACAAGAACAAGATCGGTCCATCGCTGCACGGGGTCATCGGCCGCACGGCCGGTACGCATCCGGATTTCAAATATTCCGATGCGATGATTGCGGCAGGCAAATCCGGCATCAAATGGGACGAGCCAACGCTGACGACCTACCTTCACAATCCCAAGGCCATGGTCAAAGGCACCAAGATGACGTTTCCCGGCCTCAAGAACGATGCCGACGTGGCCAACGTCATTGCCTATCTGAAAACCTTCTCCAAGTGAGCTGGCTCCTCCGCCATCTATCTAACGTCTTGTTTTTCCGTCGTTTTATCCATATCAAAGGACAGCGTAAGCAGAAGAGGGTTACAGTTTTCGCTCACGCGGGCGTTCAGTCCGGGATCATGGCCCAGCCTGCCTGATACCATCGGTGGTCGTCGAAGATGTCGACTAGGGAAAGCCGCCTCAAGGATACCGCCATCCGCCTCTCGGAAGCGACGGCGGGTGATTTCTTCGCGCTTTTGAAGCCGCGGGTCATGGCGCTTGCCGTGTTCACCGCCTTCGTCGGCCTGATGGTGGCGCCTGGCGCGATGAATCCGGTCATCGCCATGATTGCAATCGGCGCGATTGCGATCGGAGCAGGAGCGGCGGGGGCCCTCAACATGTGGTACGACGCGGACATCGACGCGCTGATGTCGCGCACGTCGAGGCGGCCGGTTCCGTCGGGCCGTGTCACGCCGGGCGAAGCGCTCGGATTCGGCCTTGTGCTATCGGCGCTTTCGGTCATGACACTCGGCGTGCTGGTGGGCTGGCTTGCCGCATCGCTGCTGGCCTTCACCATCTTCTTCTACATCGTCATCTACACGATGTGGCTGAAGCGCTCGACGCCGCAGAACATCGTCATCGGTGGCGCGGCTGGTGCCCTTCCTCCTGTCATTGGCTGGGCGGCCGCAACTGGCGCCATCGGCGTTGAAAGCCTCATCCTGTTCCTGATCATCTTTCTGTGGACGCCGCCGCACTTCTGGGCGCTGGCGCTGTTCAAGGTTGGCGACTACGCCGCAGCCGGCATTCCGATGATGCCGAATGTGGCCGGCCCTGCTTCGACGCGAAGGCTGATCCTTGCCTATGCCTTGCTTCTGGCGCCAGTGGGCGTGCTGCCCTGGCTCTTCGGATTCGCCAGCGGCTACTACGGAATTGCCTCGGCCGCATTGGGCGTCGGTTTCATCTGGCACTCCTGGAAGGTTCTGGCCGCTTCCGAAAAAGAGTTGAAATCCGCCAAGGCGTTGTTTGCCTATTCGATCTTATATCTTTTCGCGATCTTTGCCGCGCTGCTTGCCGACACCATTGCCATGCGCGCGTTGATCTCAGCCGGAGTCTGAGCGCGGATCGCCGTCCGCGAACCGCTCTGGCCGGTCGGCAAATGCCGTGCCGAAGACGCTGCGGTGCCGTCACCGTGGCAGCGCACAGAATCCCAGCAACAGCAGAATGATTATGCCAAGGCCGAGTATGAAAAGCGTCCTTGCGTCCATGACCTTCGCCTTCGACCCGGTGCATGGTCCTGAAGGTCGGGATCGACCCTGCTTCGCCGATTCCGGTTCGCAAAGGATCATGCGTGGTCCAGCGTCTTTACGTGCCCAAAAAGGGACACGCGGCGCGCTATGAGAATATCGAATAAGGGCCTCCGGAGCCAGCCGTGCGGCTCGGCCCCCCTGTCGGTGCCAACAACGGGCGACAAGCCTCTCACAAGAGAGTATACTGGAGGCGGTGCAGGTCGCGGTTTTGCGTGGCCGGTCCCGCAGACGACAGCACCGCGAAACCGCGACCTTTCCGGACCCAGTCTGGAGGAATGGTCATGGCAAGCTTTCATGTCATAGCAGGCGCCAGCGAGACGCTGGAACATACCAAAATTCGAAAAATCGCTGTTTCCGACCTTTTTGACGCGCTCAAGCGGGGCGTCGATGATTTCATGATCAAACCGTCGCATATCGTCTTTCTCTGCCTGATCTATCCACTCGTGGGCGTCGTGCTCGCCGCCTGGACTTCGGGCGCCAATGCCTTGCCGTTGTTGTTTCCGCTGGTTTCCGGTTTTGCGTTGGTTGGCCCATTCGCGGCGATAGGCCTCTACGAAATCAGCCGTAGACGGGAAGCCGGACTCGACACGTCCTGGAGGCACGCTTTCGAGGTCAGGAATTCTCCCGCGCTGCCGGCCATCGCCGCGGTAGGGATCATGCTGTTTGCAATCTTCATCGCGTGGCTTTTGACGGCGCAGATGTTCTACGAATATCTTTTCGGCCCAGCTCCGCCGGAATCGATATCCAGCTTCATCAACGCGATATTTGCCACCGGACGCGGCTGGACGCTGATCATACTGGGGCACGCCATCGGCTTCGTCTTTGCCGTGGTGGTGCTGTGCACGACGGTCGTCGCCTTCCCATTGTTGCTCGACCGCGATGTCGGCGCCTATGAAGCGATCCACACCTCGGTGCGCGTGGTCATGGCGAATCCGGTCGTGATGGCTGTCTGGGGGCTGATCGTCGCCGTCGGCCTGATCATCGGCTCGCTGCCGGTGTTCGTCGGCCTCGCCGTCGTGTTGCCGATCCTCGGTCACGCCACCTGGCACGTCTACCGCAAGGTTGTGGAATCGCCCGCCAGACCGACGAAGTGAGGACGTTCTGCCTCATCGCACCGGCCAGAGCATTTCGCCGTTTCACGGAAACGGTAAAACGCCCTATCTCTTTGTTTTAACGCAATTCCCAAAGGGAAAAGCGCTACGCGCCTTTCCCGGGAAAACCGATCACGCTTTCCTGGAATTGCTCAGGGTGCCGGTGCGGGGTTGATCGAAGCCGTCAGTAAGCCCGGTGACTGAAGCGGGCGCGGTATGCGCCCATCGTCAGGTTGCGGAAATCCTCGCCGCTGACATGCACCAGCGTTCTGTGGTCGCCGCCTTCGAAGTAAATGTCGGCGGCATCACCAAGGCTTTCATCGACAATCACCGGCACGTCGTAGGGGGCGCCGATCGGCGGGATGGCGCCGGTGTCGCAATCAGCGAAGAGCGAAGTCACCTCGTCTTCGGAGGCTAACCCGAGACGCTTGTCCATGACGTGTTGCAATGTGCCGAGCTCGATCCTGTGCGTGCTGGGAATCACGGCCAGCGCATAGCCGAGTTCGTGGTGAACAACCACCGATTTGGCCACTATGCTGCCGGGTACATGCGCCGCAATGGCGGACTGTCTGCTGGTGGATGTGCGATGGTGGGCGACCGTGTCGTATGAAATTCCCTTCCCGTCGATAAAGTCCTTCAGTCTGGTTGCGATCGTCATCTTGGCCTCCCTTTGCCGGAGTTCGCGACGATGGTTCGAGGCGCGGCGGCAAGATCTGAATGGGTTTGCGCGTCAGGGGCCGGCTCCGAAAAATGCCAGCCGGGTGAAAAGCGTGTAGTCGGCTTCGAAGACCATCATTGTCATGAACACCAGCACCAGTACCGGCGGCAGGATGATCGCATAGGCCAGCGCCAACCGTTCCCAAGCCATGTGCATGAAGACGGCGACGATCAGCCCTGCCTTGAGGATCATGAAGATCAGGATCAGCGACCATCTGAGATAGCCGTGGAGGCCGAAGTAATCGACCAGATAGGAGCAGGTGCTGAGGATGAACAGCCACGCCCAGACCACCAGATAGAGCTTGATCGGATGTTCCTGATGGACGTCTGCACGGGCGACGGCCGCCGGCGCTCCAGCATGAAGTGCGTGTTGTCCGAGGCCGTTTGTGGTTGCTTCAGCCATGTCTGCCTCCTCACCAAAGATAGAAGAATGCGAAGATGAACACCCAGACCAGGTCGACGAAGTGCCAATACAGCCCCATGATCTCGACGTTCTCGTAGCGGCCCGTGCGGCTGGTGAAGAAGCCGCGCCGTCCGGTGTCGAAATCTCCGCGCCAGACCTTGCGCGCCACGATGATCAGGAAGATCACCCCGATCGTCACATGGGTGCCGTGGAAACCGGTGATCATGAAGAACGACGACCCGAATTGTGCGGCGCCCCAGGGATTGCCCCAGGGCCGCACCCCTTCACTGATCAGCTTGGTCCATTCGAAGGCTTGCATGCCGACAAAGGTCGCGCCGAGTGCCGCGGTCAGAAGCATGAGGATTGCCGTCTTGCGGCGGTCGCGGCGGTAGCCGAAATTGACCGCCATGGCCATCGTTCCGCTGCTTGAGATCAGCACGAAGGTCATGATGGCAATGAGGATCAGCGGGATTTCCGAGCCGCCGATACGCAGCGCAAAGACCTCGCTCGGATTGGGCCACGGCTCGCGTGTCGAAATGCGCGCGGTCATGTAGGCGAGCAGGAAGCAACCGAAGATGAAGGTGTCGCTGAGCAGGAAGATCCACATCATGGCCTTGCCCCAGGACACGTTCTTGAACGCGCGCTGATCCGAGGACCAATCGGCGGCAATGCCTCGCCAGCCTGTGGGCCGTGGCTCCGTCTGGCCGATATGTGTCAGTGTCCCTGCCATTCGCTTGATCCCCTCAGGTCAGCAACTGCCGGCAAATGTCGATGAACGTCGCGGCCCAGCCGGCCAGCAGCGCGAAGATGGCAAGCCAGATGAAAAGCAGGAAATGCCAGTACATGGCGCATAATTCCACGCCGAGGCGAAGCCGTTCCGGCCGCGTTCCAGTCCAGGCGCTCTTGGTGGTCCTGCCCAGACCCACCAGCCCTCCCAGCACGTGCAGGCCATGCATGCCGGTTATCAGGTAAAAGAAACTGTTGGCCGGATTGGAGGCCACAAAATAGCCGTCGGCGGTCAGTTGCCGCCATGCCATGAACTGTCCGACCAGGAAGGCCAGGGCCGTGAGCCCGGCCGTGGCGAGGCCGAGCCTGACGGTGTCGATTTGGCCCCTGCGCGCCGCCACCGAGGTGCATTGCAGGGCGACGCTGCTCAGGATCAGCACGCCGGTGTTGAGCCAGAGCAGGCGCGGCAAGGGCAGCGGTTGCCAGTCCGACACCGCCATCCGCATGAAATAGGCACTGGTGAAAAGCGCGAAAAGGCAGCCGACGACAGCAAGGAAAACGCCGAGGCCGATCTTGGCGGTTGGCAGGGCCGACCGGTCGAGGCCGACGAAATCGCCGGCCAGACCTTGCTCAAGCCATGGCTTCGTCATCAGCCTCTGGTGCGAAAGCCACCAACCGGCAAAACCGGCAATGACGAGCAGGAAGACCAGGATGACGCTCATGCCGGCTCCCTTGAGGGGCCGAAGGAGCCCGGCATGTTCTGCGGGATGAAGTCCTCCTTGGCGCCCGGTACGCTGTAGTCGTAGGCCCAGCGATAGACGATCGGCAGGTCCTTGCCGAAATTGCCGTGGGCCGGCGGTGTTTGCGGCGTCTGCCATTCGAGCGTCGTGGCCCGCCACGGATTGCCGCCGGCCTCGCGGCCATGGCGGATGCTCCAGATCAGGTTGAACAGGAACACCATCTGGGCAAAGCCGACGATGAACGCCATGACGCTGATGAACGAGTTCAGGTGATGGGCAGACTCCGTCATGATCGTCATGTCGGTCAGCTCGGCATAGCGCCGCGGCACGCCCATCAGGCCGAGATAGTGCATTGGGAAGAAAATCAGGTAGGCGCCGAGGAAGGTGACCCAGAAATGGAACCTGCCCAGCGTTTCGTTGAGCATCCGGCCGGTGACCTTCGGGTACCAATGGTAGATCGCGCCAAAAACCACGAGGATCGGGGCGACACCCATGACCATATGGAAATGGGCGACGACGAACATCGTGTCGGACAGCGGAACATCGACGACGACATTGCCGAGGAACAGGCCGGTCAGCCCACCGTTGACGAAGGTGACGATAAAAGCCAGGGCGAACAGCATCGGTATGGTGAGATGGATGTCGCCGCGCCACAGGGTCAGCACCCAATTGTAGACCTTGATGGCGGTCGGAATGGCGATGATCAGGGTCGTGGTGGCGAAGAAGAAGCCAAAATAGGGGTGCATGCCGCTGACATACATGTGGTGCGCCCAGACCACGAAACTCAGCGCGCCAATGCCGACGATGGCCCAGACCATCATCCGGTAGCCGAAGATGTTCTTGCGTGCATGGGTGCTGATCAGGTCGGATACGATGCCGAACGCCGGCAGTGCCACGATGTAGACCTCGGGATGGCCGAAGAACCAGAACAGGTGCTGGAACAGGATCGGGCTGCCGCCATTGTGTTGCAGTTGCTCACCCATCTCGGAAATCGCGGGCATGAAGAAGCTGGTGCCCAGGACGCGATCAAGCAGCATCATCACGCTGGCGACGAACAGCGCCGGAAAGGCGAGCAGCGCCATGACAGTCGCGGTGAAGATGCCCCAGACGGTCAACGGCAGGCGCATCATTGTCATGCCGCGCGTGCGCCCCTGCAGCACGGTCACCACATAGTTTAGGCCACCCATGGTGAAGCCGATGATGAACAGGATCAGCGAGGAGAGCATCAGGATGATGCCCCAGTCCTGGCCGCCTGGCGTCCCGCTCATGATGGCCTGCGGCGGGTAGAGCGTCCAGCCGGCCCCCGTTGGTCCGCCGGGCGCGAAGAAGCCGGACACCAGGACCAGCACGGCGAGCAGGTAGATCCAGTAGCTCAGCATGTTGACATAGGGGAAGACCATGTCGCGCGCGCCGACCATCAAGGGGATCAGGTAGTTGCCAAAGCCGCCGAGGAAGAGGGCGGTGAGCAGGTAGATCACCATGATCATGCCGTGCATGGTGATGAACTGGTAGTAGGCTTCCGGGGTGATGAAGTCGAACGTGCCGGGAAAGCCGAGCTGCAGTCGCATCAGCCAGGACAGCACCAGGGCGACGAGGCCGATTGCCGTTGCCGTCGCCGAATACTGGATGGCGATGACCTTGGCGTCCTGCGAGAAGACGTATTTGGTCCACCAGCTGTGCGGATGGTAGAGTTCCATTTCCGCGACTTCGGCCGGCGGGATTCCATCTGCAGGCGTGATGTCGACCATAGGAACACCTCCGTGTCCTTTTCAGCGAGCCTCGACCGTTTCGAGCCTTGCTGCAATTTCGGGACCCGGCGCCGCCGTCTGTCCCGTCGCCTTGTCCGCCGATCCCGTCTGCTGGGGGGGCGACAATTGTGCAAAAGTCTGCTGCTGGCCGAGCCAGGCCACATAGTCCGCCTGGGTATCGACCACGACGACGCCATGCATCATCGGATGTCCCTGGCCGCAAAGTTCGGCGCACAGGACCTGGAAGGTTCCGGTCCTGGTCGGGGTGAACCAGAAATAGGTCACCGAGCCCGGGATCATGTCCATCTTGGCGCGGAATTCCGGTACATAGAAATCATGCAGCACATCGATCGAGCGGAGCAGCATCTTGATCGGTTTGCCGACCGGCAGATGCAGATCGGCCGCTTCGACCACGACATCGTCCTGACCATTGGGATCGCTGGGGATGATGCCTAGCGGATTGTCGGCACTGACGTCGCGCGTGTCTGATGTGCCGAGCTTGCCGTCATTGCCGGGCAAGCGGAAACTCCACTGCCATTGCTGGCCAATGACCTCGACCTCAGTCGCATCGGTCGGAACGGTAACAAACCGGCTCCAGACGAACAGGCCGGGAACCAGCAACGCCGTGACTCCAACCGCGGTGACGATCGTCAGCCACGATTCGAGCCGCTTGTTCTCTGGTTCGTACGCCGCGCGATTGCCTTCCCGATGACGGAAGCGGAACACGCAATAGGCCATGAAAAGCACGACGGCGGCGAAGACGACGCCAGTGATCCAGAAGGTAATGATGATGGTATTGTCGATATAGGCCCAGTTCGAGGCAATCGGCGTCCACCACCATGGGCTCAGGAGGTGAAACAACACAGAGCCCACTACGATCAAAACGAGTACAAGCGCTACGGCCATGTCCCGTTCCTCCGGCATTCGAGGGGGGCGAAGCCGACCCAACAAATACCAAGCGCATCATAGCTTATTTTGGGGTCGCAATTCCAGAGGCGACTATCTTGACGCGAAAAATGCTGTCTTTTGCCGCCGCGACCCTTCGAGACGAGCCATCCCCAGAACCGCGGTTTGGCGGGTGAGGGGCGCGCTTTTGAGGCAATTCCGGGGAAAACCGCTTCACCCTTTTCCTGGAACTGCTCTAGCGGCACCATTTCTCGACGGCGATCGCAATCGCCTTTGTGCAATCGACGAGATCGCGCACCGAGACCCGTTCGTTCGGCTGATGTGCCTGTGCCGGATCGCCAGGACCGAAATTGACGGTCGGCGTGTTGCCAAGCCCGGTCGGCAGGCCGATGTCGCTGTGCGCGCCGAAACCGCTGAGGATCGGTGACAGCTTGGCTTCCTCGACCGCCTGCTGGAAGACGCCGATGAACGGATTGTCCGACGGAATCTCGGCGCAGTCGGCGTCGAGGATCCATTCGACGCGGGCCGGGTGCTTTCGCAGATAGGGGTCCGCCTGGCAGACATTGGCGATGTGTTCTTCGATTTCGCGTTTGACGTTGCCGCCCAGCCTGAACTCGTCATGCTCGCTCGGCAGGTACTGCGCGTCGATTATGATCTCGCCGCGTCCTGCCATGGAGGAGGGGTGTTCGCCGGCATTGATCTGGGTGACGATGATCTGGTTGGGCAGGTCCATCAGCGGATGGTTCTTCCTGGGATCGAACATCCAGCGCCGGTTGAGAATGTCGATACCGTCGAGGATTTGCCGGCAAAGCTGGACGGCATCGACCGGGCCGCTCGAATACCAGGCATTGGGCGTGAGTTCGGCGTGGCCGCCTATGCCGTCGATGATGATCCTGCCCCACAGGATGCCGTGGCAGAGCGGCGCTATTCTGTTTGCCGTCGGTTCGGTCATGATGCCGGCGTCGGCGTGAAAGCCGCGATCGACCATGGCGAGCGAGCCCATGCCGCCGATCTCCTCGTCGACGACGGTGGTGAAGACGATGTCGCCGGACAGGGGAATGTCGAGCTCCCTAAGGATCTCGACGGCCATCAGCATGCAGGCGACGCCGCCCTTCATGTCGACCGTGCCGCGGCCGTGCAGAAATCCATCCTTGAGGACGGGCTGGAACGGGCCGGTCGCCCAGTGGCTGGCGGCGCCGGGCGGCACGACGTCGATGTGGCCGGTGAGCATGATGGAACGTCCGCCGCCGGTGCCTTTCAGGACGCCGCCGAGATTGGGCCGGCCGTCGAAGGTCCGACCCTTGTTGGCGCCGGCGCGGCCTTTGTATTTTTCATAGAGCGCCGGACCGTCCGGATCCCAGAGATCGGTCGTGAAACCGAGCGCTTCGATGCGTTTTTGCAGATAGAGCTGGCAATCGCGCTCTCCTGGCCCGGCCTCCTTGGGATTGGATTTTACGATCGAAGGGAAGGCGACGAGATCGCTCAGCGTTGCGACGATGCGGTCGGCGGCTGCCTCGATGCGTGCGGCGATGATCTCTTCTTTGGACGGCATCATGATCTCCAACGTTGGGAAAGTCGGTCGGCGAGAAGGACGAAAACCAGAAGGGCGCCGACAATCCCCACCTGCCAAACCGTGTTGATGTTCAATTGCAGAAGACCGGTCTTCAGCGTGACCAGCAGCAGGACGGCCGCGAAAACGCCGCCGACGCCACCGCGCCCGCCGGTGATGACGATGCCCCCCAACATGGCGGCGGTCAGCGATTCAAGTTCGAGGTTCTGGCCGATATTGGGCCTGCCGCTGCCGAGCCAGGCGAGCGAAACCAGACCGGCGGCACCGGCGAGCGCTCCGCTCAAGCAATAGAGAATGAAGCGCACGCGATCGACCGGAATGCCGACCAGCTTGGCCGAGCGTTCATTGAAGCCCATGGCGTAGATCCAGCGCCCCCAGGCCGTCGAGATCAGCACCAGGCCAGTGAGGGCGAAGCACGGGATGGCAAGTGTAAGGAAGGGCATGGGAATGCCCATGACGACGCCACGCCCCCAGACAAGCAGCCAGGACGGCACGCCGGCCTGGGCGGCACCGCCGGTGACGGCGAGTGCCGCGCCTGAATAGACGAAGAATGTGCCGAGCGTCGCTATGAAGGGAAGCAGGGCAAGCCCGTTGACCAGCCATCCGTTCAATGCGCCGAGCACCGCCCCGGCCAGGATGCAGGCGACCGGCAGCAGGACAGGTGGCAGGCCAAGCTTGATGCAAAGCATTGCGACGATGGCGGATAATGAGACCGCGCCGCCGACCGACAGGTCGATGCCGGCGCCACCGGCCAGGATGACCAGCGCCTGGCCGAGGCCAACCAGCGCCAGGATCGTCGAGAACTGAAGAATGGTGGTGACCGTGCCGAGGTTGAAGACCGAAGGCCTGAGCACAGCCAAGCCGACAATGACGATCAGCCAGAGTGCGCAGAGCAAGGCCAAGGTGAGGGCTGGGCCCTGCAGATTGCGGAGCGTCTTCATGCGCGGGCCCGCTGTATCAGGCCAAGCGGCAGCCGGTTGGAGACGGCTTCGAAGCCGAGCACGCCGATGATGAGAACGCCGGTGACGACGGGCTGCCAGAGCGAGGGGACACCGATCAGCAGCAGCCCGTTCTGAAGGATTCTCAAAAGCAGCACGCCGAGCACGGTGCCGATCAGGCTGCATTTGCCGCCCAATATGCTCGTGCCGCCGAGAATGACCGCAGCAATGGCATCGAGCGCCAGCGTGCTGCCGACCGTCATTTCCACATTGCGGTAGGTGGCGACATAGAAAGTGGCGGCAATGCCGGTCAGAAGGCCGCTGATGAGGAAGGTCATGAAGCGGGTCTTGACGACCGGGATACCCGACAGCCGCGCCTTTTCCTCCGAATTGCCGATCGCCAGCAGATGCAGCCCGTAGGGCGTCCGCCGCAACGCCAGCCAGACGATGAGATAGGCAATGGCTATCACCAGGGCGGGAACGGGGACGCCGAGTACGGTTGTTGCAAGGATGTTGGTGAGGCTCGAGGGCAGGCCGGAAAGCCATTGCCCGCCGAGCAGGACGAAGACAGCGGTGCGGTAGACGCCGAGCAGGCCAAGCGTGCCGACGATGGCGGGGACGCGGCCGAGAACGACGACAATTGCCGTCACGCATCCAAGCAACGCCCCGACCAGCGGACCGACAATGATCGCCAGCACCGGACTGCCATCGGCACCGAGCACGCGGCCGATGGCTATGGCCGCGAGCCCCATGACGATGCCGATCGACACATCGATGCCGCCCATTGCCAGCAGCAAGGTCATGCCAAGGCCGACAAGCAGCAGTTCGACACTGTTGCGCAGCACCGTCGCCGCATTGCCGGAGGTGGCATAGTGAGGCGATGCGACGGAAAAGATGACGATCGCCAGCAAACAGGCGACAAGCAGAGACCACTCTCGTCCGTTCATGGAGAAGACACCGTTTGCAGATTGTCGCACCGCGCTCATGTCAGGCTCAGAAGTTGAACTTGTCGACGTTGTCCTTGGTGAAGACAGCCGGCGGCCCGAGCAGCAGAATGCCCTTGGCGGCGTCATAGGTGACGGGCTTTTCCAGGCCAGCGATCTTGTTCTCGGTCTCGAAGGTCTTGCCGTCGATCAGCTGTTTGCCGGCCCAGACCGTGAGATAGCCGAGCTGCTCGGGATCCCACAGAACGGTGAAGCCGAAGGCGCCGCTCTTCAGGTAGGAACGCGCGGTGTTCGGGCTGCAATAGCCGGCGCCGATGACCGAACCGATCTTGCCGGCGGTCTCGATGGCCTGGGCGACACCCGGGCAGGTCGAGGATGCAACGGCGATGATGGCCTTGATGTCGGGGGTGGCGGCCATGAGATCACCTGATATTTGCGCGGCGCGCTCCGCCGTGCCGCCGGCGAATTGCGGGGCGAGCAGCTTCAGCTTCGGATATTTGGCCGTGGCTTGCTTCTGCATGAAGCCGATCCAGGCGTTGAGGTTGGACGCCGTCGCCTCGCCGGAGACGATGCCGATCGTTGCGTCCTCGCCGACGCGCTTGACGAGTTCGTCGACGATGGTCGTGCCAAGGCCCTCGTCGGTTGCCTGGGCAACATAGACCGCGCGGCCGCTGTCGGGCGCATCGCTGTCGCTGGTGAACAGTTTGATGCCCTTGGCCTTGGCGCTCTCGACCACCGGGGCGATGCTTGAGGCATCAAGCACGCTGACCGAGACCGCCTCGACGCCCTGGTCGATCAGGTTCTGGACGATCTGCAACTGGTCGACCGGGTTGGTGTCGACCGGGCCGGAATAGATGAAGTCGACGCCGAGATCCTTGGCGGCGCGATTGCCGCCGGCTTCCATGGCGTTGAAATAGGGGATGCCGATCAGCTGTGGGACAAAGGCAACCTTGTGCTTGTCCGCGGCATGCGCCGCCGTGGCAACGACGAGTGACAATGCGGAGGCGGCGAGCACTTTCTTGAGTTGTGAAAGCATTTTGGTTTGATCCTCTCTGGAAATGACGTGCGTTTCAGTTTGTTTTTTCGAGCGCCCGCACGTCGGGATGAGCGCCTGTTATGAGCGAAACGACTTCCTCGTGATTGGTCTCGGTGGCCAGCCGTTCGGCCACCTTGCGACCGCGCCGGAACACGACGATGCGGTCGGCAACCTCGAAGACTTCGGAAATGTTGTGGCTGATAAGGACGACGGCGCAGCCGCGCGCGGCGAGCCGCCGTGTCAGCGCCAGCACCTTGCGGGTCTCGGCCACGGCAAGGGCCGCCGTCGGTTCGTCCATGATGACCAGCTTGGCATTGAGATTGAGCGCCCGGCAGATGGCGACAGCCTGGCGCTGGCCGCCGGACAGGCTGCCGACAGGCGCTTCCGGGTCGGAGATATGGGCATCGAGTTCTTTCAGCAGGCCGTCGACGCGCTGGCGCATTTCCTGGCGCTTGAGGAATGGGATACCAAAAATGGAGCGTTTCAATTCTCGGCCGAGAAACACGTTCTCCGCGATCGAAAGGTTCTCGGAAAGCGCCAATTCCTGGAAGATCGTCGCGATCCCCGAGGACGCTGCATCCTTGGGTGAGGAAAAGGCGACCGGCTTGCCTTCGATGACGAGTTCGCCGTCGCTCGGCGCATGGGCGCCGGCCAGGATCTTGATGAAGGTCGATTTGCCCGCACCATTGTCGCCGAGCAGCGCCAGCACCTCGCCGGAGCGGATCTCCAGGTCGACATTCGCCAGCGCGGTCAGCGCGCCGAAGCGCTTGGCGATGTTTCTGGCGACAAGAAACGGTGCTGTCATGGTGGTTCCCCGGCGTTGCTGATCGGGCTGAGTGGCTAGATGGTCTTGCTCACCCAGCGCAGCACATTGGTCCAAAGGCGCGCATAGCCGGGCCACTCGACAAAGCTGTTGGGCAGCCAGTGCGGGCCGATGTCCGATGTCCAGACCAGGGTGCGGCCTTCGCCATGGCGCCCGGTGACCAGCAGCGGGTGACCGCCCTGGTCCTGCGGCAGCCGCGCCAGCACTTCGACATCGTCCCGGTCGCGGGCAACGACCTCGTTGGCGCCGAGAAGAATCGGCCATTCGCCGTCGATGCCGGCAAAGAGCGGATGATCCCTGGGGCCGGTGATCTCGGGCCGAAAGCCCTCGGGAATTTCCAGCCGGTCGTCATTGGGCAGGCAGGTGACCGGCAGCGCATCCTCGACAGCCGTGCGATTCCAGCGCGCCTTGCCATCGATGCCCTGGAAGGAGAAATAGCCGCCGATCATGATCAGGCCGCCGCCGGCCAGCGTCCAGTCGCGCAGAAGCTTGAGCCGGTTGGGGACCGTCTTGCCGTGCAGCCAGACATCGGGATGGAGCAGCAGCGAGTTCGCACCGATGTCGGACAGGATGATCGCCCTGTATTGCGACAGGCCTTCCATGGTGAAAGGCAGCTTTTCGACAGCCTCATGGGCCGGCATGTAATCGAGATCGAACTCGCTGTCCTTCAGGGCGGCAACGAGCGGTGTCGCACCCAGATGAAAGGTGACGCTGCCGAACTGATCGAAGCCCTTGTAGTGGGTTGCCGAACTCATCCAACTCTCGCCGACCAGAAGGACTTTTGCTTTCGCCATGATCATATTCTCCTGATTTCGCTTGATGGGCGGATGTCCAGAAATCGATAAGTCTTTGATTTAACTTGCCATAACAGTGTCGCTCGCCAAGGCGGCGGCCTTCAGGGTCGCGAAATCCGCGATGTAGCCCTGCGCGCCTTCGACCGTGGTCGTCAGGCTCGCGCCGATCGCGGCATAGCGGGCGGCGGCGTCCAGAGACGCGCCATGCAGCCACAGGCTCAGGAAGATGCCGGCGAAGCTGTCGCCGGCGCCGGTGGCATCGACGCGGTTGACCGGAAGTGCCGGCACCTCGATCTGTGGGCCGCCGCCAGCCGGGAAGACGACCGCGCCAAACTCGCCAAGGGTGAGCACGACGGTGCCACGCGGCTTGATGCGTGACAGCATCAGCCGCACCTCATCGATCATGCTTGCGATTCCGGTGCGAAAGCCGAAAATCTCGCGCATCATCACGTCGTTGATGAAGGTCAGGTCGATCTGCCTGACCATCTGCGCGAAGGTTTCCGGCGTGCGCGCGCTTTTGGGCAAGCCGGCCGAATGCAGGCTGACCTTCCAGCCGGCCTGATGAAAGCGCGTGATGGAGGCGGTCATCGTCTCATAGTGAAAGCCTTCGATATGCAGGCAGGTGGGGCGCTGCTCAGGCTGGATGTCCAGATTGGCGGTCAGGTCGACCTCACCCAGTTCGAACGGTTCGCTGATGATGGTGCGGCTGCCGTTGCGCTCGATGATGACGATCGCCTGCGAAAGCCGGTTGTTGGGCGTGCTGCGGATGGGGAGGGCGTGGACGCCCAGCTTGGAAAGTTCGCCCAGCGCCCAGTCGCTTTCCGCATCCCGGCCGACCGCCGTCGCCAGTTCCACGTCAAGAGCGTAGGGCGCCCCAACGCCGGCCGCGGCAACCGCGAGATTGGCGGCTGGGCCGCCCAGCGCCTTTTCGATATGGCTGGCGGTGATCCGGTCGTCTCTATGCGGCAGCACGTCGACGCGGCACAGGAAGTCGACGCTGACGCGTCCGGCGACCAGAAGCCTTGGCAGGTGATCGAGGTTTTTTGGCCTGCGCAATGCGCGGCCGGGCAGGGAACGCGCGAAGGAACTCGGCCGGTACATCAACGCGGCGACCGCCTTCTCGATGCGGTCGCGAGTGTCTTCCCTGAGGCCGGCGGTGCCATTGATGAAGTTCGAGACCGTGCCGATGGAGACACCGGCGGTCCGTGCGACATCCGCTATGGTAGGGCGCTTGCGTTGCAATTGCCTGGTTCCGATTGAAGCGTTTCAAACGGTAGCAGCGGAAGTGCGGCGCCTCAACGAAACCATTTTCCAAAAAATAGGAGATTGCGCTTGTTGTTTGGAAGATTGATCCAAGTTGACCGAGATGGCTGGATTGCTCTTTCCAGGATTGAACGATTTTCAAATTTCCGTATTTCGTTCGATCCGCTGCGCCTGATCGGGCGCTCATCGCAGCCCTTCCTGCAATCCAGCAAGCAGTTGCCACGCTTGAATGGCCCTCGGGCGTCTTCTCTACGGCCAGAAACAGCAATGCCGCCGGGCGAACCCGGCGGCATTGCCTTCCACAATCAGGATACCGCCGTTGTTGGTAGACGCCTACGGCGTCGTCTCCGCTCCGATCTTGGTCGCCATCTGGTCGATCTTGCCGGCAAGGACGCCCTCGGCCCAGGCCGTGACCTCGGCGTCTACGGGCTTGTTGGCCATGTCCGTCAGCGCCGCGCCGAGCGACGCCTGATCGGTGCCAACGGTCGCCGCGGCAGCCGCCGCCTCTGCCTGGGCCGCCGCCGCGTTATCGGCGTCTACAACGGTCTGCTGAGCCGAGATTTGATCGTTCACAGCCTGGACTTGTGCGGCCGTGGCGGTCGGATCCGCCTGCAGGGCGGTCAATTGTGCATTCAGCGTATCCAGTTGGGCCTGGGCAGCGGCGGCCGTGGCGGCAGCCGCCTCAGCCGTGGCCTGGGCGTTCTTGGCTTTCGCCGACTGCGTCACAAAGGCCTGAATGGCGGCGAACTTCTTGCTCTTGGAATTCATATAGGCGTTGATGTTGCGCTGCAGCGAGTTCAGCCGACCAAGCTTGGCGTGGATGTTCTTGTCCTTGGGCACGGACGCAACCTGGGTGGTGTCGACCGTGGTATCGGTTGTTGTGTCCGTTTCCGCCTTGGCTACCTGTCCTGGGGCTGACGCAGACTTTCCATGCGGAGCGCCGCTCTTGCCATGGCCATTGCCGCCGGCATTGCCGTTGCCATTGCCGTTGCCATTACCGCCGGCATTGCCACCGCCGTTGCCGTTGCCGTTGCCACCGCCGTGCCCGTTGCCGCCACCGTGCCCATTGCCGCCTCCGGCGAGCGCCGGCGACGCCAGAAGCGCCAATGCGGCAAGCGCCGCGAACAGAGTTTTCCGGTTTGTCATGGTGTCTCCTCGGGGAATCGCCACCTCCGCCCAACCGCTAGGGCAGCGTAATATGAGAAACCGCTAATCGTACGGAGTAAACTTTAGACAAATGCGGTCGCAATGCGCGAGGCTGGTGACCGCAGGAGACATAATTATTTGATATTACACGTAAATCAGCGCCATGAGACGGCTATGGCACTGAAGTCCCATGCCGGCCGGACCATGGTCCTGGCTGCCAACCAATGATGGTCGAGCGGCCCGTCCGAAAGGCGCTGGAATGCGGGAAGTCGATGACTAAAGCCTGGTCGGATGCGTTGCGGGCGAACGGCCTGGCTCTGCTCTCGGCGAAGATGATTTGTTCGCCATATCGGCCGGCGCTCAAATCAGCAGCAGGCCCTTCATGCTGGCGTATCCCTTGCGCCCGATGATGATGTGGTCGTGCACGGCGATACCCAGCCGTTTGCCTGCTTCGATGATCTCTTTCGTCATCTCGATGTCGGCGCGCGACGGCGTCGGGTCGCCTGACGGGTGGTTGTGCAACTTCCTCTCGCCGTAAGCTATCTTATTGAAATATAGTGCAGAAATTCCCACATCCGAGAACGTGAGGAGCGGCGTCTGGGGGCGGTATTGGATGCTCCTCCGTCACTGACCACGCTCACTCACCGCCGTTCATGCTGAATCGCTTTGACGCATGGCACGCCACTTTATTCATTTGATCCCACGTCTCCAGTTCCTCAATTGGGTACAACACGGCTTTGCCAAGCTTGACGTACGCCGGTCCAATCCTCTTGGCTCGCCAATTTCGTAGCGTTCCAAGAGAGATGGTGCCGCGATAGCGTTCCGAGACTTCCTCAGCTGTCAAAAACTTCCTGTTGTCCATTAAGCCCCCAAATGTCCGACGTCGGGAACATGGGAGCAGGCTCAAGCACGCTCCCAAACCCTTGGTCATGCAGTTGCGCGGTCATAAGTAGCTATGTGCGTCGGAAATAGAAGCCGCTGAGTGAGGGAGTAGAAGCAGGGGATATGTCTGGATAGAATCGGATCAACTGCCAACAAAGTGTGCAAGGTCGGTCGACCCGGGCCGACCGGAAAATGAGGAGTGCGATCTGCGGTTCCATCGCCTCGAACCGTTAGTGCTTCGTGTCGGAGAGGAATTGGATGAGGCGACGCATTTCGGCGAGTTTGAGCCAGCCTGAGCGGGAGAGCGCAAGAAACACGAGGCGAACTACTCTCGAAATCTCATCCCGATGTCGCAACCTAGAAGTGACGGGATAGTCAGAGGATCAACGCTCAGTGACCACGGCACGAGTTGGGAGCCGAGGCCGTCGTCGATCATCGCCAAGCGGCCCGATGACAGTATCAGTTGCCGTCCCGCTAGGAAAAAGGCCGGCGCCCTCGCTGGGAGGTTGCCCGAATGGCGCCGGCCAGACGGTCCTTTTCAGGTCCGCCGCTCTCCAAACATAGCTGAGTCTTTCCGGTGCGTCAGATGGTGGCGGACTACACTTTGGCTTTCCGCTTCCCAGGTGCCTTCTTGGCTGGTACGACGGGTTCAGCCTTGCGGCCAAGTCCGATGGACTTCGCCAGTTGCGAGCGCTGAGCGGCGTAATTCGGAGCTGTCATAGGGTAGTCGTGCGGCAAGTTCCATTTGGCGCGATAGGCGTCCGGTGTCAGGCCGAAGTCCGTGCTAAGATGCCGCTTCAGTGATTTGAACTTTTTGCCGTCTTCGAGGCAGACAATGAAGTCCGGCGTCACCGACTTCTTCGGGTTGACCGCCGGAGTTTGCGGCTCAGTGACCGGTGGAATCGGCGTGCCAAGTCCGGACAGCGAAGCATGAACCGATGCTATCACGTCCGGCAAGCCAGACACCGGTAATGGATTGTTGCTGACATATGCTGAGACAATGTCGGCGGTTAACTCAGCTAGTTCGGCAGAGCGGGTATCGGATTCGTCGGTCATTGGTGGTCCTTTTGCCTGATTTATCCCCTCTCTAGGGGCTGATGATTAACGACGCAACCGTCGTCCTAAGCCTGATCTATCGAACTGCAGTGGGGCTAATGCAGAATTCGTAAGGTCTTCGGACAACCCTTTGACGTTATTGCCGAAGTAGTTCCTGCCGTAGGGCGAATGAGGCTAGTGGAGCGAAGTTGCCTGCCCAGCGTCCGGTTTGGCTGGGGTTCCTGGAAGCTTTTCGAACTTTCTGGGTCGCGCCTCAGCCCGAATTGCGGGTGCTGATGGACAAAGTGGGACGCTAGATTCGGTTTTTGGATAGTTTTGAGGGCATCGACTTCTGGTAGATGCGCCAGATAGCGCGTCAGCACAAACTTCCGAACGTGCTATCTTTTGAACGGCTGCTTTGCGCCTCAAGTCGGTCGTAGAGGGCGGCTTTGCCGTTTCCTGAAGGGAAACATCGCCGACCATCACGCTGGAAGTCGAGTTCCCGCCATTTCCCGGGAATCCAGCCGATATAGAGAAACGGCGAGGTGTTGAGATTGAAGACCTCGTCGGCCATCGCGCGTACCCTGCACCTACTACGATAAATGCGGGTTCTTGAGCTGATAGCGGAATTCGGCCATAGGCTGATCATCAGGTGAACCCCTTCGGGTTTATCGACCATGCGAAAGGCGGAGGGGCCGGGCAACACCTAGTTGCACGAAGGAGGATATCGCCGGCCGGCATGCGGGTATCGCAAACTTCACCTCTGGCTGAATTGCCATGATCGATGACGGTACCGGCTTCCAGCTAGTGCCCTGACAGCCGACAAACGGATCGGTCAGCAAATCGCCGGCATCGTCCGCGACAGCGGTGGCATCGAGTGGGGTCCGGCAGCAGGGCGGCACTCGGACTTCAGCCGCTCAGCAGCCTGCGACACGGTCAAGTCACATCCCTTGATTCGCAGACAGGCAAGCTGGACACCGGCATTGACGGGTATGCCGGTCTGCTGTCAATGTACGTTAACTGGTTGTTTACCATCCGCAATTGTCGGATGAGATCGGGGGCAATTTTGGAACCGTTTTTGGACGCGAACCTTCTGAATTGGGACGATCGAGCCGAACTGCACGCGACCGACAGAACGGGTAGCTACCGCATCGAGAATGTGCTGGCCGGCGGGTCTAATCTCTATGAGTTGGAAACGCGCGAGGTCGGCGACATTTTCAGCACGGACATTGTCCATCTGCAATGCCACATCGGGCTTGACACGATCAGCCTCAGAAATCTCGGCGCGGGCAGCGTGACCGGCCTGGACTTTTCACCAAGGGCGATCGCTGCGGCGCGGGATTTCTCCGCCAAGGCAGGCAGCGACGTGCGCTTCGTCGAAGCGCCGGTGTACGAAGCTGTCGAAGCGCTCGACCGGACCTATGATATCGTCTACGTCACCTGGGGGTCGGTGAACTGGCTTGACGATGTCTTTCGTTGGGCGCGCGTGGTCGCCGATCTTCTGCGGCCCGGTGGTAGGCTCTATATGGCCGAGGGCCATCCCTTGATGTTCCAGTGCAATCGAAAGGCTGCTGCTCTCGAATTGAAGGATGACTGGCGAACGCCGGAGGCGCGGCCACTCGTCTGGAACGAGCAACGGACCTATACTGGCGATGAGCGAACCTTGAAGCATCCTCGATACTATGAATGGATCCACCCGATCAGCGACGTAGTGAACGCGCTGATCGCCGCAGGGCTGACGCTCGATTTTCTCAATGAGCACGACACCGTTTCCTGGCAGCACTTTTCATTCGCTGTGAGAGCCGGCAAGGACATGTATGGCCTGCCCGAAAACGCTCCCAAAATTCCGATGGCCTATTCAATTGGCGCGACCAAGCGTGGCGTCGGGACGTATCGGATCGTGCAGAAAAAGGTCGACAGCCACTAGCCCCGCTACGTGGCGAGTTTCTCGTGCGATATATCCGGCGTATCAGCGTCCGAAGGAGCAAAAATTTTAAAGACTGTGAAGTCTAAAATTAAGTTATTGCGAACTAATATTCCCTTGATGAGGCTCGCCTGGGAGAGCCTGAACGGGCAAAGGGAATATCGCTTTATTGGCTTTTTTTGCCAAAATGTACGGCCGCATGAGGGGTACTGTCCTCTCACCGGCAAGGATTCCGGCGGCGATCGCGGTCGTAGTGATGGCCGTTTGCGCAATATTCGCTGACCATCAAAACAAGATCGTCTCGGATCAGGCCGCCCGCGTGGATGTTCTGGCCAAGGTCAACGTCATTCGAGCCAAGCTCGAAGGCAACGTCAACGGCAACCTCCAGTTGGTGCGAGGATTGGTCGCTGCAGTTATGACCGAACCCTATATGGGACAGCAGCGTTTCGCGGAGCTTGCCGGTAGACTGTTCAACGAAGAGTCCCAGCTTCGCAACATTGCCGGCGCGCCCGATCTGGTCATTTCCTTGATGTACCCGATGGCGGGCAATGAAAAGGCCATCGGCCTCGACTACCGCAAGAACGACCAGCAACGCGCGGCCGCGTTACGCGCGCGAGATGAGCGCAAGGCTATCATCGCTGGCCCTGTAGATCTGGCGCAGGGCGGGCAGGCCTTCGTCGGCCGATTTCCGGTATTCGTCAAAAGCGCGGGCAACACCGACCGGTTCTGGGGCATCGTTTCCGCGGTCATCGACGTCCAGCGCCTTTATCAGGCGAGCGGACTCCTCGACAAGGATCTTGGGATTGACGTCGCACTTGTCGGCAATGACGCCCTTGGCGCAAATGGAGTCCAGTTCTTTGGCGACGAACGCGTCGTCAGAAGCGATCCTGTAACCGCGGACGTTCTTTTTCCGTCGGGCTCCTGGCGGATCGCCGCCATTCCCAAAAACGGTTGGTCCGCCACTTCCGCCAACGCATGGTCGTTGAGAGCGATCATGGCGGCGGCGGCGGCACTGATCTTGATCCCTTTCCTGGCGGCAGGCCGCCTGATCGACGAGAGGCAGCGAAACTACTGGGAACAGCATCGGCTGTCGCGACGTCTGGAACTTGCTCTGGAGGCGTCGGCCATCGGAGTGTGGGAGCACGATCTAGAAACCAACCATCTCACCTGGGATGAGCGCGTCAATGAAATATATGGCAAGGAGGCCGACGGCAAGTCGCGCGGATATGCGGACTGGGCCGGGGCTATTCATCCTGCCGATCTGCCTCGCGCGCTTGCGGACTTCGACAATGCCGCAGCCGGACAGAGCACATATTCATCCGAATACCGGATTGTTCGTCCGGACGGCGAAATTCGT
The DNA here is from genome assembly GCF_016756515.1 of Mesorhizobium sp. 113-3-9. Classification (NCBI taxonomy): domain Bacteria; kingdom Pseudomonadati; phylum Pseudomonadota; class Alphaproteobacteria; order Hyphomicrobiales; family Phyllobacteriaceae; genus Mesorhizobium; species Mesorhizobium sp. 113-3-9. The sequence continues at coordinate 4,168,268 of NZ_AP023246.1, forward strand.
CACGTCCGCTCCAGAGCGATCTTCTATCAGACCGCCAACAATTCCCCCCGAATGGTAGGCGCAGAGTGGGACGTTACGGCGGACGTGTTGCTTAACACCGATCTGGTTCGCGCAAAACAGTTGACCGAGTCGAAAAATACGGAACTTGAATCTGCCAAGGCGCGTATAGAACACGTCGCGCTCCATGATGCGCTGACGAATCTGCCCAATCGGCGTTATCTGGATCAGGTGCTGGAAGACTACGTGAGAGGGGCCAGGCTTAATGGTAGCTACGCGGCGCTCCTTCACATCGATCTGGACCGCTTCAAGCACATCAATGATACTCTCGGCCATGCAGCAGGCGACGCCATGCTGGTGCATGCGTCATCCGTCCTCCAATCCAACGTGGGCGACCGTGGTTTTGTCGCCCGGATTGGAGGAGACGAATTCATCGTGCTCTGCACAGTACATGACGATGCCAGCCAGGCGGCGTCCCTCGCTGAGAACATCGTCGAGCAGATGCGCAGACCTGTCTATTACCAAGGGCATCAATGTCGATTTGGCGTCAGCGTTGGAATTGCGATCGACAATGACAGAGACGCCGGTGCCAGGCAGTTACTGGTAAACGCCGATATTGCCCTCTACAGGGCAAAGAGACGGGGCCGCAACCGTTATGAATTTTTCAGCGAAGAGCTGCAAAGCGAAATCGTCAACACGAAGAGGATTGCCGACGAGATTCTAGCCGGCCTCGAGCGCGACGAATTCGTCGTATTCTACCAGCCTCAGTTTGATGCAAAGACGCTGGAGATTGTGGGAGTTGAGGCGCTGGCGCGATGGCGGCATCCGGAGAAAGGGATTCTGACGCCAGACGTGTTCCTGAAGACCGCCGAAGAACTGAATGTCGTCTCGGTGATAGACGGCAAAGTTCTCCAACAATCAATCCTGGATTTCGACGCCTGGTCAGCCAAAAAGATGGGTATTCCGCGCGTGTCAGTCAACGTTTCGGCGCGGCGCCTTCAAGATGAGAACCTTCTGAAGAGCTTGCGGGGCCTCAACATCAGGAAGGGGACATTTTCCTTTGAGCTGGTCGAGTCGATCTTCCTCGACGACGACGACGATCTGGTCACATGGAACGTTGAACAGATTAAGCAGCTCGGCATCGATATCGAAATCGACGACTTCGGCACGGGCTATGCTTCCATTGTCAGTTTGCTCAAATTGCAGCCCCGCCGCCTGAAGATAGATCGCCAGTTGGTGGCTCCCATCGTGAACTCACCTCAGCAACGGCAGGTCGTCTCGTCGATCATCGAAATCGGCAAATCCCTGGGCGTCGAGATCGTCGCCGAAGGCGTCGAGACGATGGAGCACGCGAGCCTGCTCAAAGGGCTTGGCTGCGACATATTGCAAGGCTACGCATTCGGGCATGCGATGGATTCCGACGGGCTCAGAAGGTTCGTTCGATCTCGTCGGTTGTCTGTCGCCAGCTAGAGCTAGAGCCCTTGACGCACTTGGCTAAAGACGGCCTGAATTGAACACGAAAACACCCCCAAAGGCGGACGCGACTATGGATGGCCCCGTTTGTTCGTCAGTTAGCAGATGCTTTGCAGGCGACCAAAACAGATGAGGACCCTTCTGCCCGGCTGGCCCTCTAGCCCGTAGCGTCGCCTTGGGGCACTCAGCAGGCTAGTAGAGACGCGAGAAATGGGACCAGCCACCGGTTGAGATGACTGCCCAATTTCACCTATGCGCCGGACGATGAGATGGCCGGTCGCTCGGCGGCGCGCTTGACCGCCTGGCTGGCGTCGAGAGTCGCAGCGAGAAAGTCGCGCAGTCCGTTCGCGTCGGGCTGTGCCTGCGATACAGAGGGGGAAGCGATTACCCAGCTGTCTTCGACGATGGACCCGATCCAGAGTTCCGTCGAATGGCCGTTTCGCAGGTCAATGTCGGTCGCCCAGATACGAAGCACGCCTTCGCCACATGGTTGCCGGCCAGCACCACCGTCTGGCGCCGCTACCTCTACCATTCGCCAATCATGCCGCATCGCTTGAAGATCACCGACGAGGCTCCGGCTAAACGCGGGCATCGTGTCTGCCGATTTCACGGGGCCTGCGGCGGGGCGCCAAGAGGGGCCGCGCACTGCTTATACCGGCACGGTCACTACACCTGCGAGGCCGTGGCTATGCGTCGAGCCGTTGCCGGTCTCGCAGCGACTGCGACCAAAACAATCGCGACTATGCCGAAGCGTGACGATCAGAACACAACAAAAATCTAGCTGCCTCCCATCTTGCGCAAGAGAGGGCGGCACTTCGTTCGCCGGCATTTGTCAGGAGCCCGCCGGTCGCACTTATCCGCCACGGCAGGCTCTGCGGCCCAGTTCCATACGGTTTTGTAAACTTACCGCCACGATGGCGTCAAAGTCGTTGAGGAGCTTGGGACTGGAGGGACAAGTTCGCTGAATGGAGGAATGAAGATGTTCCGCAAATTAGCCGTTGCCGCTGCACTCGTAACCGTTTGCAGTATGCCCGCTTTCGCTGCCACGGAATACTGGGTGGCAAAGGATACCGCGACGAAGAAGTGTGAAGTCGTTACGAAAAAGCCGGACGGCTCGAAGTTGATGGATGCCGGCAAGAAAACTTACGCCACTAAGGGCGACGCCGACAAAGCGTTGAAGCTCCTGGCTGATTGCAAATAATCCGATAGCGCTCTCCGGCGCAATTTCATACCCGTCCCGGGTCGACCTGGGACGGGCTTTTTGAAGCAGCCGGACTGAAGTACCGGAGGTTGATTGCTCAGCGTTGATGTCGCCCAATATCGGGAGCATAAACGGTAGACCCGGCAACTGCGGCAGTGAGGATTTAGCTTTCGTGCAGTTCAAGCGAGCCCTTTGTCTGCAAACCAATCGATACCCCTGTGGTTTTTCATCGCTACAGCAATGCCGGAGTTCTCTCAAGAACAAGCTGGCAAGCGCTCCGACGGGGCAACTTGTCGGCCGTTGCCGCAGGATCGATGCGACATTGGCACCGTCACCCGACCGGGGTTACCGGTGCCGACAGGATGGCTCTTACTCACCGATGGCGCATCTCTCTGCCAAGAGTTATGCGTCCGCGTCGGGAGAGCTATGCCAAACTGAGTCACAGCCGAAATCAGCGACCGAATACTGGCACGACATTGAGGGTGTTCGGGGTGGATAAGGGACGTAAGTCTCAAGATCTTGTTTCGGCATTGGATATACCCCGGCAAACGGGTGCGAGGGATAGGCGACATTATTGAAGGCAGGGCGCGAAGCGCGGGGTCGGCTCTCGCCTCAGCAAACGTACTACGGCCGGATCTGAAATTTGGACCTTTTAGCAATTTCGAACGTTATCAGATGATTTTATCGGGCGGGGTTTTCATCGTGGGCGGGAAAGCTACAAATCCAGCTGTTGGGCCATCGAAGCCGCGACTGCTTGGGGTTCTTGGACCTGGCCTGATCACGGGCGCTTCTGACGACGATCCGAGTGGAATCGCCACCTATTCGCAGACCGGCGCTCAATTTGGGTTCGGGCTCACCTGGACCATGCTGTTTTCCTATCCATTGATGTCGGTCGTCCAGGAAATCAGTGCCCGCATTGGCCGAACCACCGGCCGCGGCATCGCTGGTAACATGCGGAAGTACTATCCGAATTGGTTGCTGCAATCGGTCGTTGTCCTGCTGATCGTCGCAAATATAATCAACATCGGTGCCGATCTTGGCGCTATGGGTGATGCGCTAAAGCTCATCATCGACGGCCCAGCGCTCCTCTACGTGGTGCTGTTCGGCACTATCTCCGTCTTACTTCAAATTTTCCTCAACTACAGCCGCTATGTTTCTGTGTTGAAGTGGCTTACGCTTTCCCTATTCGCTTATTTCGGCACGGTGCTGTTTGTTCATGTGCCCTGGAGCGAGGTGGCAAAAGGCTTGTTCATTCCCAAGCTCTCGCTCGATGCTTCGTTCTGGACAGCGGTGGTCGCTATCTTCGGCACCACCATCAGCCCATACCTGTTTTTCTGGCAGGCTTCACAGGAGGTCGAGGACCAGAAGGCCAAGCCGCAACGTAAACCCCTGAAAAAGGCGCCCGAACAGGCCAAGAGTGCGATCGAGCGCATCCGTCTGGATACCTATGTTGGTATGGCATTTTCTAATATTGTCGCCCTCGCCATCATGATCACGGCCGGCGCGACACTCCACGCCAACGGAACCACGGACATTCAGTCTACCAGCCAAGCGGCCGAAGCTCTTCGGCCAGTCGCAGGCACCTTCGCTTTCGCCATCTTCGCCCTTGGCGTCATCGGAACGGGACTGTTGGCAATTCCGGTCCTGGCGGGCTCCGCCGGGTATGCATTGGGCGAGGCCCGCAAGTGGCCGGTCGGCCTGGAGCGTGAACCGCTGCAAGCCAAGGCCTTCTATGCGACCATCGCGATCGCTACCCTAGTTGGAGCATGCCTGAATTTCACGCCTATCAATCCGATCAAGGCGCTCTACTGGAGCGCCGTGGTCAACGGCGTCGTCGCCGCGCCCGTCATGGCTGTCATGATGCTAATGACGGCCAGAAGCGACATAATGGGTGAGGCGACCGTGCCTCGGTGGATGCGGCTAATCGGGTGGCTTGCGACAGCGGTGATGGGAGCGGCGGCTACAGTCATGGTTGTCCAAATCTTTGTTTAGGGTTTGTCGTGAAAACGGCGAGGTATCTCGGTGAAATCGACAAGGTGTGCTGACCGCAAGGGACTTCGGCGACGGCTCGCCCTCCAAAAGGTGGTTCGTTCGTGTTTTAACGATTAGTAAGTAGCGAGGTCTAAAGTTCGCTAATGCGCTTCGCTGCCCTATTGTTCTGTTGAATCGCATTCTTTGGCTCGGATTTGTCCGCCAACAACGTTGAATACGTCAACGCAACGGCACCAGGCTCATGCCCTTCAACCACTTGACCGGTCTTATCTAACGGCTAGGCCTTGACGACGTCACTGTATCCCGTTCGGCGCATGGTAGGCTACCGCGCCTTCAGATTGTCGGGGCGGCTCGAACTATCAGCCCATAGACCCACGACGGAGCCGGTAAAATAGACTATACGAGAGGAATGATGACCCTCTAAACCACCAAATGGGATGCTGTCGAATTGCTCGATAGCGAGGACGCTATAGCTGCTTATCTCGAAGCCGCACTCGACGATGAAGACGAGGCGCTTGTGGCCCTAGCCCGAACGAATAGTTTCCGAGCGCGAGAGCGGTTAGGGCAGTCCGCAAAGGTGTGCCCTACGAGTTCATAGTTTCGCGTACGATGCCGCTAACGGAGCGTGCTTACGATGGCCTACATAGTGATCTGGTACGGGAAACAAGGCATCGTTGAAACAACCCCCTTCGATGCTGAGAAAGCGGCACGGAACCATGCGAAGGCGGCATTCGCCGATCAACAGCACGACAACGGCATCGTGGCGGTGGAAGTTCGGAAAGACGACGGCACGGTCGTATTCAGCCAAGCGGGTGGCGGCGGTGGCGTTTTGGACGGAGGGGGATAAAATGGCCTCCTGCGAGCGTGGGTGTAGTTCCTCGGTAACTTTATCGCACCTTGCCCGCCGGCCTGAGCCGGCGGTCGAAGCCGTATGGTCATTTGCGGATCGCAGGAGGTCGCCGCCGAGTACTGCGGTTGCTTTTCGTTCTCGGCGGCGCGGAACCCGACGCAGTTGCATCAGACTCGCAGATATAGGCGCCCTTTCTGGTGTTCCCGTAGTTCCTGCTTCCGGCGAAGCGGAAAATCTTCGACTTCAGGTTCACCCAACCACGGTGCCGGGCGGGCAACGGGCCTTCTCTTTCAGCGGCAGCCAATTTCTAAAGCTCAACGAGACGGTATTCAGCCATATCAACACCATACAAGCCTCTCGCCTTCAAATGTATGGGAACGATTGCTGGCCCTAAAAGTGGCGCGCCTGGATGAGCAATTCAGATGCCAATCCAATAGTGCCATAGCGGGACGAGTGCGATTTGCTTCGGAAGGCCGACAGGCGCCATAGGCGTCTTCATTAGAACGCAGGGCGACGCTAGCAAGCGTCCATGGGACCATATCTTGAAGTGGGTGCGTTTCACGGAGACAACGCTTATGGCAGCAGTGGGCCTTTACAAATGCCCGGGAAATCCGCCGTGGGCCTGTGTGCTGGAAGGGGCGAAAGGCACCTACGTCGCAGAGCATCATTATCGAGAAGGTGGCTATCAGCCAAACTTTGACACCTTGCCATGGGAGAGCGACTACAAGGCCGCTAAGGAAAAAGCGCTGGCTGCGGCCAGATCCTATCCGTTTTCAAAGGTTGAAGAGCCTTCATCGATTGTAAAGACAGGCAAATAAGCGTTGGCGATCAGCCATTCGGTTACGACTGTTCGAATCAATTCCGGCTTCGAAACGCCCATCTCTGCGGTCAACTCATCTAGGATTCCCTCGATTTTCGGCTCGAGGTCAACGCCGTCGCCGGCATTCCGGAGCATCAGCGCCGCCCGGCGCAGTAAGACCTTAAGATGCGATGACGACATCTCCGCGTTGCGATCGGCGGCACCTTCAAGCTCTTCGACAAATGATTGGCGGCTCATCGCGATCTGTTTTCCATTTCTTGCAGGGACCATCGCGCGGTGCGTGGTGGAACGCAAGGCGGTTGGCAACGGATCGCTTCGCAAACAACCTAATGCCTATCGCTGCGAGAAATGCCTGCAGGTTGGAGGGCGAGCTTAAGACACCTGTTCCGGTTTTGCTGCGCCGGACGGCCATGCCCTGCCGATCGTCGCAGGATGCCGGAGGGGTGCAAACGAGAGCCCATTCGGTGAGCGGCGGCTTTCTATTTTTTGTGCGGCACAATGTAGGTTCTGCTGACGCCGTTGCTCCCGATACCCCGCGTGACAACAACTGTTGAGTAGCTGTTCGGCATCGAGCCCGTCACCGTCGCGTCGATTCTGCGGCAGCGGCCGACGAGTTGCCCCGTGGGAGCGCTAGCCAGCCTGCTCTTCAATGATGTCCGGCACTCGTCAAGCGAAGAATATAATCCCGGTGGCATGTTAATTGGCTTGCAGACAAGAGGCGCGTTCGGGCTACAGGAAAGCAATAACATCACTGCCGCAGTCGCCGGGTCCATCTCCGAAAGCTCCATGTTTGGACGAGGATCTAACGCGGATCGACGGCCTTTCGTTGCACGTGCCTGCTTCCACACGGTACCGGGCTCCCTGTGGCAGCAACTGGCGCGCGTTTACATCCAACCGAGCCAGGCGTACCTTTTGAGCATGAACAAATGGGGATGCTCGTCACTCCTCCCGAACTAGCGCCCGCTGCCTCACGGTGGCGGGCTTTTTTAGGAACAGGGCGCGAGTATCTCCACCTCGACGCTGCCTGCGAAAAATTGCACCGATCAGGCATTCCTTGGAGGAAGCTGTCCACAACTTTCAGGCGACCTTTTCTGTGGAGCCGCGCACGCGCACAGACGTCCCCGAGGTGAACGGCAATGTGCGCAACCCGCTCATAGCGTAATTGGATAGCGTCACACGCACTTCTTGCGTTCGGCCACCTCGACACCGAGCCGGAACGCCTTGCCGTCCGCGTAGGAGCGTGCGTGGCGGCGTGAGCGGCCAACGATTAAATCTCGAAGTACGGAACTCAGATCATTACGGTCTCGCCAATTCTGCAAAAGACCCACAAAGCGAATGCGATGAGTACGGCGTATTCGAAAATACGAAGCAGAGAGGACAATTAACCGCTTTTCCAGTTCAGGACAGCAGGTACTTAGGGGCAATTCCCGCCGGATCAATATTCCCGCAACCAACTACGCGGCAGCCCGTTGACCTATGCTGGTTGATCCCAGCACTCGGACCCTGGCCCGCTGCCATTACCTATCCGGCAGTGGGCCTTTTTGACGCCTGTTGACTCGCGAAGCCGGGGCAACGATTTTGCTCCGCTGCGGACAGGGACATAAAAATGGCCTCATACGTCAGGCAAAGACTTGCGGAAATCAGGGCAGACCCCGCTCTGCGGTGGCGCCCGATCAAACGCCCAACGCTGCGCAAGCAGGCGGGCGTCGCCGCGCGGTGGGTTGCTGTCCTGGCGCAGGACAAGCGCCTGTTGATCGTTATTCATTTGGTGGATCAGGAAAGAACGGTGACCGACCTGGTCTCGCAGGTGGGCGTCAGACAGACCACCCTTTCAAAACATCTCAGCGTGCTTGTTGAACACGGGATTGTGGAATGCCGCGCCGAAGGCACCTGGCATTACTATTCCTGCAAGTCGGAAGACGCAAAGGCTGTCATCCGGTTGCTGGATGATCTGGCCCGAAATGACAAGCTTCCCGAAATATCGCCTGGCACCAGACAGCGAACGTGAAGCCTTCCGCACTGTTCACGTCAGAGAGCGCTCGTCAAAGCTAGCGGCCTTTTTCCTTGGAACCGAAAACGTTCGGCGAGGTTTGTTAAGTGCTCGGTGTCCCTCCGCCGAGCGGACAAACAAGAGCCCGTCACTGTTTTCGCGGTGGCGGGCTTTTTTAGGCCGATTGACAATATTGATTGGCCGGCTCGAACAAATTTCTCACTGAGGGAAAAAGCGAGGACACCACATGAAAAAGTCATATGAAAAGCCTACGCTCATCAAGCGCGAACGTCTTTCGAAGGTTACGGCAGGCCCCGGTCCTTCAGTGATTATCGTGGTCCCAAGCCCAGGCTGAGACAGCAAATACCTGCTCGGAAGCCCGTTGGCTCCGGCCGGCGGGCTTTTTGTTTGTCGCGGCATGGCTATTTCCGGAGGCTCAGAAACATGAGGATCGTTGCACCATCTTCAGGCTCCAGCGGCTCGTGCCCTGGCCCTTCGTGGTAGAGGACTTGGCGCAGGTCTCGCTGATCGACGAGTTGGCCGCAATAGGGGCACGGATAGAAATGGGCCTCTTCGTTGGCGGCCCGTGCAGCTTGCCGGGGATCGGCGGGCCAAGGTCTGATAGCTTCGTCATAGGCTGAAACTGTATTCGAAGACGTGACCGCGCTGTTCGTCGGTCACCCGGATCCATACTGGCTTGGTAGTGCGCAGCGTGACGCCACGCTCGGTGCTTCTTGGGCGGCCCTTAAGGGTGTAGAAGCACTAACGAGATGGGTTGCTGTCACGGCATCGCCGCTCATTTCCTCGACGTGATATTTCGGCCCGCTTGTCTTCATCCCTTGCCTTTGAGCGCCTTCGCGCGCTCCAAAGTCTCGCAGCTGTTGCCGTGCTTGGCGATCAAATCCCTGACCTGCTGCGGAGTGATCCCGGCCTTCTCGGCAAAGTACTGGACTTCATAGTCCTCTGACGCCGATACCCTGTCGCGGTCCCGAAAGTCGCGTTTGCTCTTGTCGTCGGCCATAATCAGTCCTCTAGCAATTGTCGACCCTAGCGCGCTGCAGCAGGGGTGACGTTCACTTTTTCTTTGCCGCAGCCTGCCGCTTCTGTCCGGTAGGCGCGGCGGTTCTAGCGTCTTTCGAATGCGCTGCGATTGCCGGCCCAGCGCCCGTTTTTTTGCGCATGTCGCCCGACTTCTCCGGACCAGGCTTGTTGCCAAACAGCTTCGAGAATAATCGCATGTCAGCCTCCCATGGCGTCGTCGACACCGAGCTGCTGCAGCTCGGAGTAATCAATCGACGCGACAATTATTCCATTGGCATCGCGCGCTCTAACGGCCCAACCGGTCGGGACCCGATTATTGCTTAGGGCGGCGCGCCACAGATCCTCAGCGGATCGGCGCACCTCTTCTTCCACAGCTGCGAGATGAGGCAAGCGAATGCCAGCCACCTGGCGGGCCTGCCCGTCGTCCTGGTATTCAAGTGTGTAGCTGTCGGCATCAACCGAGCGCTCGTCAGTCATGTCAACGACACCGGTCGGGGTTCGCTGTTCCACGCCAAAAGTAGCCACCTGCACCAGCACAGCCTTGGCCGATTCGACCAATTCATCGTCCGAGACAGGGTATGTACCTGCTGCCAGGGTCACGCGGATCTGCTCTCCTCCTTCACCCTGGAACTCCACCAGGTGGGCGTCGCCGACCCGAAAAACCTGAGTATCAACTACTTCCATGTCCGTTCTCCTGCGAGGAGGGAATTTACGCTTAAAGAGGAGACGTGAGCCCCGGCGCTCAACTCCGGGGCTCAGGATGCGAAGGGGGACGCGGTAGCGCTAAGCCGCTTCGGCCGCTGCGTTGACAGTCGACTCAGCAAGCGCTGTGAGCGCCTCATCGGTGGCCTTTTCTTCGCCGAGTGTCAGCTCGAGGAGGGACGCGGCTTCGTCGAGGCCAAGTTCGGTTGCCCATGTTTTCATGGTGCCGTAGCGCGAGATCTCGTAGTGCTCGACAGCCTGAGCGACCGCCAGCAGGCCGGCATCGAGGGCAGGGGTGCCCTTATATTCTTCCATGATCTCGGCACCTTCATCGGTGATGCCGACGATTGCTGCGCACGTTTTGGCCTGAGGCTTCTTGTCGATGACCTCGAACACCTCTTCAAGGCGCGCGACATGCTCCTCAGTTTCGCCGCGGTGCTTCTCGAATGCCGCCTTCAGATCTGGGCTGTTTGCGGCCTTTGCCATCTTCGGCAGCGTGGCAAGGATCTTCTTCTCTGCAAAGTAGATGTCCTTGAGCGTGTCGTGAAAAAGCTCACTCAGGCCTTTAGGTGAGGCCGATTTGGTCGTCGCCATGATTGGTCTCCCGTGTTGACGCCTCGAATTGAGGCACCTCAGGAACTTCGCTTTTGAAAGCTGGTTCCGCGAAATCGAGCTCTTGCGATTTTAGGTATGATTGAGGCTGGCACAGCTGCAGCTAGTCGCCCGACGTATTATTGACGCAGCCTAAGCTCAGCTCGATGCCTTGATGCTCGGCGCCGGCGGCTTCACCGTCGCCTGAAGCTGGAGCTTCTCGACAGGGGCAATTGCCGCCGAATTAATATTTAACCAACTCCGCGGCAGCTCGTTGACCTATGCTGGTTGATCCCAGCACTCGGACCCTGGCCCGCTGCCATTACCTATCCGGCAGTGGGCCTTTTTGACGCCTGTTGACTCGCGAAGCCGGGGCAACGATTTTGCTCCGCTGCGGACAGGGACATAAAAATGGCCTCATACGTCAGGCAAAGACTTGCGGAAATCAGGGCAGACCCCGCTCTGCGGTGGCGCCCGATCAAACGCCCAACGCTGCGCAAGCAGGCGGGCGTCGCCGCGCGGTGGGTTGCTGTCCTGGCGCAGGACAAGCGCCTGTTGATCGTTATTCATTTGGTGGATCAGGAAAGAACGGTGACCGACCTGGTCTCGCAGGTGGGCGTCAGACAGACCACCCTTTCAAAACATCTCAGCGTGCTTGTTGAACACGGGATTGTGGAATGCCGCGCCGAAGGCACCTGGCATTACTATTCCTGCAAGTCGGAAGACGCAAAGGCTGTCATCCGGTTGCTGGATGATCTGGCCCGAAATGACAAGCTTCCCGAAATATCGCCTGACACCGGACAGCAACCGTGAAGCCTGTTCAGCGCGCACTGTTGCCTTCAGAGAGCGCTCGTCAAAGCTAGCGCGCGGCCTTTTGTTGGAACCGAAAACGCTCGGCTAGGTTTGTCAGGTGCTCGGTGTCCTTCCGCCGAGCAGACAAACAAGAGCCCGTCACTGTTTTCGCGGTGGCGGGCTCTTCTATTCGCCTCGCAGCATGCCGCAGGCCTTGGCGGCTGCTACGAAGGCCGTGCGCACCTCGTCGGGCGTCATGGTGCCTTCCTTGGCCGTGATGCTGGGTAGAATTGGAACCATTATCCGCCAGCGCCGTCGCGTCATCAGCCTCTCACGAAATTGACTCGACCGCTAAGACAGCGAAGCGCACTATCTTCGGATCGTAGGCCAACTTACAGGGGCGCCAACGGCTGAGAGCGACCACAGGTGCTTTCGACCCCTACAGGGAGAATGAAGCCTTGGCTACTGTCGCCGCGCAGATTTCCCCAAACGTCCAATTGTCCGAATTGTTGGGTGAGTGGGTTGTGGCCATCGTGGAAAAGCGCGGCAACTCATACACCCGAAGCTTCTTGGATAAAGCCTTTGCCGAGTCTTTTGCCGAAGGCCAGCGTGTGCGCCTTGGCATCCGCACCGCGCTGGCGGTTGCTTTAGTGACGGAGGCGGATTGCCTGTCTACCCCTACGGTCCGATCCCGGTAAGATATTGTCGCCTACGAGTTGATCGTCGGAGGAAAGTTTGGGCGGTATAAAAGAACCGGTTGCACCTATCTCGCCTAGCCAATCTTCGTAGCCCGCGTTCATCTTGGCCTTTAGAGCGCCAGGATCGATTATTCCGGATTGGAACAGGCTCATCAGCCGCCGTCCGAAGTGCTCCCTTGCCGGGTGGCCTATTGGAATCCCAGCCTCTTCGCAGTAGCTGTTGAGTACCTTGGTGAGCATCGAAAGCTGTTCGGAATTGACCAAATTATCGAGTGACATCGCTTTTCCCTCGTTGGGCGAAAGCGTGATGGACTCTTCCAAGCGCCAGCGCCCTTGCCGTGGCTGGCGACACCGGCCCTCTACGCCTCTGAGGGCGGATTAGCGAGTCTTTTCGGCCGGCTCGGGTGGGCTTCAAGGCTCGCGGGCCAGCGCGGGGCGGTTAAACAGTTGCCTGACACCCCGCGCTGGCCCCGGCGGGATCGGGCATCACCGCCGCGACAACAATTAGTCGAGCCTAATTAAGCGGAACATTCCGTGATCGCGGACTGAGCTTTCCGCATTGCAGCGCCAGTAGGCCAGCGTTTCAGCCACCATTATTTTTAGTCTGCCTGACTTGGCAAGTTCAGATCTCGCCGCTGCATGAACTGCGCCACGCGGCTGCCGTTCCGGTAGCTTCCACCAACACTTAACAGCCGCGAATCCGTAAACCCTTACAAGGGAAACAACATGGGACTTATACGCGACCTCGCTATGCGGTCGAGGAATACGATCTGCTTGGCGTCGAGCGCGAGACGGGAAAGCAGGCCTTCGCGCTCATGTCCGACCGGAAGACTGGGAAATATGTGGGTTCAGCCTTTATCAACTCCAAAGGTATATCCGAGATCGGCTATGGAAGCGCGTCCAGGAGCATGCCGGGCCGGCGAAGGGCATGAAGCGGCCGGTGACGCGATGGGTTAAGCCGGGCATCATCGGCCGGGTGAAGCACTTGCACGGCGAAGAGGATCTGCGACATGCGTCGCTTCAAGATTTCCTGGAAGAAACCTAAGACATCATTGACTTGGAGCTTCCCGTGCTAGCAGCCGGAGTATCTCGGCTTCCGCCACAGAGAACAAGCTGTCCAACTCTTCAAGATGGTTAGAAAATCCATCTTCCGCAAACTCCCTTCGAAGTGAGCTCACTTGCGTTCTCGCTCCCGTCAGTGCCGCCTGCCAGCGGTCGCCACCTGGCTGCAGCTCGCCACCGACGGTTTCTCGTATCCAAGCAGATGCGAGTGTCAACGTCGCGCGAAAGATATGCTGACCGGAACAGTCACGAACTTTTACAGATAATATCCGCCTCGGGCCATCTGGCAAAACCTCACGAGCAATGTCCGGCAGGACATCTACAGCATGGAAACTCAATTCTTCCAACGAAGCGCAAAATATTCCGTCTTCATCCACAGTGAGCTCTTCTCCGTCGTGCACATCAAAATAGTACCGAGACATACAATCCTCGATTTCCAGTTCAACAACGTCGTCACCGTGAATTTCTGCCGAAACTTACAACCTGCGGGCCGGGCGAAGGTTCCGGAATCGCTGAGCCCCCGGCTTTGGTGCGAATACGGCAGTGGTTGCAGCTATCAAATGATGCAGACCCAGGGCTCCTGGGGGAGTAGGTTCGACACATCGGCGGAAATTGCCACGGGCTCTGCCGGCTGTGAGCGAACATCGCGCTTCCGCCCCGACATGGAGGCGCAGTGTGTGTCCCGCAAAAATCTGGAATGCTTTCAACCAGAGGAAATCGAATTACTGCAGCGCATATTCGACCGTATTTGCAGTGAGGGGAGGGTCGCGCGTGGCACCCTGTTTGAGGAGCAATTGGCCGCTTGGTTGATCGCGCTGTACCAAGGTGGCGAACGGGATGAAGCAAAGCTCATCGAAGCGAGCCGAACTCGAATTGCAAATTTCACAAGCCAACCCACCTCTATCGCCACACCGCTTGCTTTCCCTACGTTCCCCAAATCGAGCCAGGAAAACTATTCCAAGTCAGCGATTTTTTGGCCGTCAGACCAAAGGGGGCTGTCATGAAATGGAAAGTCGACCGCGACAAGATCGAGCGCGCCGACCGGGAGAGCAAGATTTTGCTGGATGCTGAGCGCGCTGCGCGAGAATCGAAAACTGCAAATTTACGGGAGCAGAGGCTTAAAGCTGGGAGCACGGAACCTAACCTGGCGAGTGATCTTAAGCCTCGATGAGCACACGTGGCGTCAACTTTCTGGATCAATGGCTGGCAAATAACGTCCCCGAGACGACAAAAGCCGATGTCATTTCCGTTGATGAGCTGACCCACAAACTCATCGCCGACGCCAAGGCGATCGGGATCAAGCGCAGCGAGATCGACGAAGAGGTCGACAGTCTCTACCGCACCATCCTCGACGCGATCGTGCATTTCGACCCGGGTCTCTTAGATTGAAACAGATTGCGCCAGCCTTCATTATTTACCCGCCGCCTATCGAGGGCCTGCCTTTCTTGGCGGTCGAGATGATGCCGGACGGTTCGATAACAGCTGTGCCGTTTCGGTCACTCGAGGAAGCGATCGCTTTCAAGAATGAGCAGTCAAAGGATTGGCTGCGAAGGCAAACTCAGCCTTGATTCGTTCCCGGTTCGTTTTTGGCCTTCCCTGACAGCAACGATTGAGCATCCAAAATGTGCGGACGCGTTCTCGTAAAGACGACAATCCCCGACATGGTCCGTCGGTTTGAATTCGCCCATGCCGGCGAGGTCGAGCGGTTGGGCAACAGCTTTCCCCTCTGGAACGGCGCGCCCAGTCTGACCTATCCGATCATCGTCCGCGAGGAGTTGTCGACGAGCATGGCCGGCTTCGTGTCGGCGCGGTGGGGCCTGGTGCCCGGCTGGGCTCGTGACGGCGGCGTAGGCCGCCGCCCGTCAACGCACGCTGAGAGACCATTGCGACCAACGGCATGTTCCGCAAAGCCTGTGCCTCACGGCGCTGCCTGGTGCCGGTGGACGGGTATTTCGAATGGCAGAAGCTGGATGCCTCGGGCAAGAGGAAATAGCCCTATGCGATCGCGATGAAGGACGACGAACCCTTCGCTATGGCCGGCATCTGGGAAGAGTATGCCGACAAGGTCACGGGCGAACTGGTCCGCACATTCGCAATTGCCACCTGCGAGCCGAACAGTCTCATGGCAACCATCCATGACAGGATGCCGGTGATTTTGGCGCCCGCCGATTACATGCGCTGGCTCGGCCCGGAGGCCGATCCTCACGACCTGATGAAGCCCTTTCCTTGGGACCTCATGAAGATGTGGCCGATCGGCAGCAAGGTCGGCAAGCCCGGCAACAACACGCCTGACATCATCGAAGAGATCGGCCGGCCGGATATCATCGATGTGAAGGGCCACGGCCCGGACGACCTATTCGATGTCTGACCGGGACGAGCCTCTGGCAGCATGAGTACACGCGGGACTAACTTCCTTTTCAAATGGATTGCCAACACCATTCAAGAGATCGACGATACCCCGGTCGCCGAGCTGGCTGAGATGCTCTTCGCCGATGCTAAAATGCTTGGCTTTAGCAGAGCGGAAATTGAAGACGACACGGGCAGCGCCATGGATGCGATCGATGATGCCCGTCGCCACCGGGATGCCGGCTTGGCCGACTGACGGAGTCATTGGCCTGATAGTTGTCCTGGCAAGAAGCTAGGAAAAGGTTGATGCCGGCTTATCGGTTTGAAGGTCCGCGATTCCGCGGCCGATGGTTATGAGGTCCTGCAGGACGACGAAGTGGTCGGTTCTTTCGCTAGCATAGTCGAGGCGATTCGGTACGTCGGCGATCGGGACGCACGCCTCTCGCTTGATTGGGGCCGGATCATCGTCGGCGGCGACGCCGCGCCATTCGATTATGAACGGTCATTCCTCGGCACGTGCGTCGGCCGCATTCTTGGGGAGCCGCACGGTCCGAGCAAGGGCTATTGGTTCTGGACGATCAGCACCAACCACAGGCGCTGGCGGGTGCATTGCGGCCAGCGCGGCAGGAATGCCGACAAGGACGCGGCGGTGGCCGAGTTGGAACGCCAGTTCACGGAATATCTGGCCGAAACGCCGCCTTATGCCCAGGCGAATGGCGTGTAAGGATCTACCGCTTCACATTGTCCAAGCGTTTCGGAGCGTTGGCATCTCGGATGATGTTGGCGGCCTCGCCTACGGAGATCCCACATTTACGGGCGTAGTAGGCGGCCTCTGCTTACGTTCTACAGGCGCTTCAACAGCCTGTTTCGCTCTCCGGTTTGCCTTCCCATGTGGCGAATAATAGCACGTTGTGGGACTTGGCTGAACGCCCGCATCTGCTGTGGGTGGGGGAACCTCGCAACCGCATCAATTCGAGCCATGGCGGAGCCAAGGACGCGCGCGGAGGGTCTCGCGGGTAAGTGAATTCAAATCGTAGCCGATTTGGCACCAAACAGGTCACAAGAATGGTGTAACTCTCGCCAGAACGGTACAGGCTGTCGGGTGTGT
Source organism: Mesorhizobium sp. 113-3-9 (assembly GCF_016756515.1). Lineage (NCBI taxonomy): Bacteria > Pseudomonadati > Pseudomonadota > Alphaproteobacteria > Hyphomicrobiales > Phyllobacteriaceae > Mesorhizobium > Mesorhizobium sp. 113-3-9. Next base: position 4,184,931 of record NZ_AP023246.1, read on the forward strand.
AGAGTCTATTTGGTGCCACACTGGCACTAACGCACCAAATCGCCGGATGATGTCGAAAGAGGCCCTAACGCCTTGCAATTGAAGGCGTCAACGGTTATTCAGACGCCCGTTGCTGCGGCAGCTCAGTGGTAGAGCACTCCGTTGGTAAGGAGTAGCGGCGGACTACGCCGCTTCTGGTTATCGCCACATCGCTCTGAGTACAGCCCCAACGGGCGAGCAGCGGAGGATAAAAGTTCGCGGCTTTGCACCGCCCGCTGCTCACAACCACCGGTCATGTTCGCCGGTTCTTATGGGCTTCATGCCGTTCCGCATCGAATGCCTGCTTTCCCTTCGCGGCCCATAGATCTCGTGCATGCTCGCCTTCAGCGCTCTGCAATTTGTCGGCCGTAGAGAGCAGCGCGCCATATATGGTGGCGCGATCATCGCCAGTCAGCTCGACGATGCCTGCCTTGGCGACGAGACCGCCGAGTTCGATCAGATGTCGGGTGCGCTTGCGACGCTCGACCTGCCAGGCGCGCATGTCATTGCGAGCCCGTGCCGCTTGCCGACGATTGTGGGCCGCCCGGTTGCGCTGGAGTGCTGCGAGCGTTGCGCTGAGATGTCGGAGCAGTTCGCCTGGACCTGTTTTCGAAAAACATCACCCCACGCTTGGCCCATGCCTCAAGCTTTGCCGTGTCTTTCGTCTCAGCGATTGCAACCAGTGCGCCGGCCAGTTCTTCGGTGCTGAGTTGATCGGCGCCGGTGGCGATCACCAGTTCGCCAAGCTGCTGGACCTTTCGAGTTTTGAGCTCTCGCGTTTTTTCTTCCAGCGCCTTCAGTTCCGCGTCGAAGTCCCGTGGTTTGCGCATGGCTGTCTCCATCTGACGTCAATGCGGCGATCATAGGCGAGCGTCCGCCGGAAGGCTTCAGGGTTGCCGAGACAGCCCGGGACGGGCTGGTCCATCCCGAGATTTTTTCGAGGGAGGGCGCGCTTATACGTCGTGCCGACGTGCGCTTTGCCGTGCAAATGATCCTGTCGCGATGGCGATCTATCATCTTCACGTCAAGGTCATTGGCCGCAAGGCTGGGAGCAGCGCTGTCGCGTCGGCCGCCTACCGCTCGGCCTCGCGGCTGCGCGACGAGCGGATCGAACGCAGCCATGATTTTTCGGCCAAACGCGGCGTCGTTCATTCTGAGGTGATGCTGCCGGAGGATGCACCGGAGGCCTGGAGCGATCGCGAACGGCTGTGGAACGATGTCGAGGCGTTCGAGGTACGCAAGGATGCGCAGCTTGCGCGCGAGGTGGAGTTTGCGCTGCCGCGTGAACTCAGCCAGCCGCAAGGCATCGAACTGGCGCGCGGCTTCGTTCAGGTCGAGTTTGTCAGCAAGGGCATGGTCGCCGATCTCAATGTGCACTGGGACAGGGCGGAGGATGGCAGTCCCAAACCGCATGCCCATGTCATGCTCACCATGCGGGCCGTGGACGAGAACGGTTTTGGCGCGAAGGTTCGAGACTGGAATGCTACCCAGCTGGTTGAGCGCTGGCGCGAGCGATGGGCGGAGCTTGCCAACGAACGCCTGGCCGAACTCGACATCGACGCGCGCATAGATCATCGCAGTCTGGAAGCGCAGGGCATTGCCCTGGAGCCGCAGACCCAGATTGGTGCACCGGCGCAGCGCATCGAGGGCAGTGGCCTTGCTGCTGGCGATAGTGAAGCAGATCGCGCCGAACTGCATCGCGAGATCGCGCGCAACAATGGCGCGCGCATCGTTGCCGATCCATCCGTGGCGCTGGACGCCATCACCCATCAGCAATCGACCTTCACCCGAAAAGACATTGCGAAGTTCGCGCATCGGCACAGCGATGGAATGGAGCAGTTCAACGCGGTGATGGCGGCCATCAGCAATGCACCCGATCTGGTCGAGCTCGGCAAGGACAGGCGTGGCGAAGATCGCTTCACCACCCGGCAGATGATTGAGACCGAACAGCGCCTTCACCGCGCGGCGGAGCGTATCGATTTGGACGAGCGACACGCGGTGAGTGAGGCACATCGCGAGGTAGCTCTGGCGCGCGCTGCGCAAGGCGGGCTTGTCCTTTCGGGCGAGCAGGCCGATGCGCTTGCGCACATCACCGATGGTCACGGTCTTGGTATCGTTGTCGGCTTTGCCGGCACCGGCAAGAGCGCCATGCTGGGCGTTGCGCGCCAGGCATGGGCGGCAGCCGGCTATGAGGTTAAAGGCGCCGCACTCTCCGGCATTGCGGCCGAGAATCTGGAAGGCGGATCAGGCATCCCGTCACGCACCATCGCCAGTATGGAGCATAGCTGGGGACAGGGCAGGGATCTGCTCACCACGCGCGATGTCCTGGTGATCGATGAGGCCGGCATGGTCGGCACGCGCCAGTTGGAGCGCGTGCTCTCCCATGCGGCGGACGCTGGCGCAAAAGTCGTCCTTGTCGGCGATCCCCAACAGCTGCAGGCGATCGAAGCGGGTGCTGCATTCCGTTCGATCCATGAACGCCACGGCGGCGTCGAAATCGAGCAGGTGCGCCGGCAGCGCGAGGACTGGCAGCGTGATGCCACGCGCGATCTTGCAACCGGCGGGATCAATGCTGCGATCAGCACCTACGACGCGCACGGCATGGTGCATCGAGCTGCAACGCACGACGAAGCGCGAGCTGAACTCGTCGAGCGCTGGGATCGCGACAGGCAGGCGCATCCAGAGGCAAGCCGGATCATTCTCACACACGCAAACGACGAGGTGCGTGCGCTCAACCAGGCAGCACGCGAGCGCATGCGCGCTGCCGGCGATCTGGGTGACGATGTCCAGGTGAATGTGGAACGCGGTGCAAGAACCTTCGCCAGCGGCGACCGGGTCATGTTCCTGCGCAATGAGCGCGGACTCGACGTCAAGAACGGCACGCTTGGCATTGTGGAGGAAGTCAGCACACAGAGCATGACCGTGCGCACCGACGACGGCAGATCGGTCCAGTTCGACCTGAAAGACTACGCGCACATCGACCACGGCTATGCCGCGACCATTCACAAGGCGCAGGGCATGACCGCCGACCGGACCCATGTCCTCGCCACGCCCGGCATCGATGCACATGGCAGCTACGTCGCACTGTCGCGGCATCGCGAAGGGATGGAACTGCATTACGGCAACGATGAGTTCGGAACCCGCGAACGGCTCGTCCGGACGCTGTCACGCGACCGCGCCAAGGAGATGGCATCCGACTACGAGCAGATTGACCCCGTGCAAAGCTATGCCGAGCGGCGCGGCATCACCTTCCGACAGCGCGTGGTCGAGATCGTGCGCCGGATCGTTCCGGAGAAGCTGCGCGACAGGATCGGCGAGCTGCTGGACGGGTTGCGCCCACCTTCAGAGGCGGAGCCCGGACAAGAGCGCGGGCAAGGGCCGGAAAGGGGGGGCAGTGGAACGCAGCGCGGCGATGTCGGCGCCGCACCTGGAAGAGAAGCGGCCGCCAGGGCTGCGCAGCGCGAGGGGGATGCTTCGGTGGATTCGGAGGCAGCGTTGCGCAGCGCTCGCACCAAGGCGCTGGTGCGTCACGCGCGCGCGCTCGACGCGATGTCGCACAACGCAAATGCGGACGGGCAGGGCAGTCCTGAGCAGACGCGCGAATTGAGAGATGCCCGTAGCGCTTTCGAGAAGGTGCGGCCGTATGGCTGGCGCGATGCCGAAGCGGCTTATGTGAAGAATCCCGAGCTTGTCCGCGAGGCGGGGGCTGGCCGCGTCAGCCGCGTTGTGCTTGCTCTCCAGCTCGAAACCGAAATCCGCACCGGGATGGACAACGATCCCGGCCGCCGCGCCGACCGTTTCGTGGAACGTTGGCAAAAGCTCGATCGGACCGGACGTGAGCAATATCAGGCCGGCGACATGTCCGGCTACAAGTCAACGCGCTCGGCCATGTCCGACATGGCCAAGAGCCTCGAACGCGACCCTCAACTTGAATCCCTGCTTGCAAACCGCAAACGCGAGCTTGGCATCAAGATCGATTCCGGCCGGCGCCTTGGTGCGGAACTGGCATTCAGCCATGGCATCGGAAAGGGGCGGGGCCTTGGGCTCTGACACCCTTCCGATTTGCCGCCGTTTTCACGCCGCAGGCGGCTGAAGCGACAAACCTGATTGCGTCCAGCATTCGGTTCGTCGTGTCTAGCAACAACCACTTTGAAGCAGGCAAGCTATGCCCGAGTCAGATCGTATTGTGCGCCTCAGTACCGTCCTTGCCCGAACCGGTCTGTCCCGCTCGACCATCTATCGCAAGATCGCCGAAGGCACGTTCCCCGCTCAGATCAAGATAAGCATCAACGGGGCGGGCTGGCGGGAATCCGATGTCAATCGATGGATTGACGATCCAGTCTCATGGCACACCAGCGCATCACGAAAAAACAGCGACTAGTGGCGATGGAGTGGCACGTTGCTGGCAATGTTGAACACTTTTCTCTGGGGCTGGTTCAATGACTGGGAAGGGGCCGGCAGCCCGGCAGCTTTCGGTACAGAGCAAGCTATAGCAGCCGCTAGACTTACGTGGTGCTCTGGGCTCAGTGTACCCGAGATTTCGCGTTGTCCGCTCGTGGTGCAGCATCCCAACGCTCTATCAGCGTCGCCATAGGAACGGAGTGCAAGTGGTGCTCGGAGCTCGACATCAGCAACAGCCGATTGATGGTATTGTCCTGAAAGCCTCCGAAGCGAAACGCGGTCGTAAGGCGCGCCGCGATGGCGGGGACCTTGGCGCTGGCGATTAAGGATTTCATCGAGTCCCGCTCTCGCCGGAAGCGTGCGGCGAGCTGTGCCTCGAAGTTCGGTTTCAGATTGTCAGCGGTACGGGAAGCCGTATAGGCGAAGGCGGCACGAAAGAGCGACTCCATCGCGCGAAACGACCGGTCGTTTAACACTCGGAATATCGCTTGGTGGCCTACCGGAAATTCGACTTGGGTCGATGCGATCTCGCGCTGCAACTGGATCAGGGCAGGCGTGGTTCCGAGATGCCGCCTGGCGAGGGCCGCCTGAAGTTCTCTCCAGCGGAAGATACTGTCGGTCAGTATCTGCGCGCCGGTCGCCTGGGCAAGGTACATCGCTATCTCGAAGTTGGGCGCCATCTTCATCACTTCGAACTGACCACCGTCCATGAGCGGGTCGCCCTGCAGGATGGCCAGCATGTCGTCCACCTTCATCTGTTCAATGAACTCAACGAGGGCATTTATCCCGATCGACTCGTCATCGCCCGCTATCTCCAGCATTCGCTTGGCAAGAGTTTCCTTCGGCATGTTCAGCATCATACGGCGCATGTCTTCTTGCATCACCGTCTCAAGCCTCGGATCGTCGGACGGGCCAAACTTAACAGTCTGGGAACGAGCCCTAGCCATGGCCATCATCTGGTCACGGAGGTGAAAATCAAAATCGCACGGATCCGGGATCAGGGTAACCAGCCCTGCCTCGACGAGCGGCATGAGCTGCAGGAAAGTCATCAGGGTCTTGAGGGCTTCGCCGCGGTATTGGCGGGGGTGCTCCGTGGGTCGCTTATCCTTCTGTATGGTTCGTGAGATCATGAATGGGTTCTGGATGATCACCTCACCAAAATACAGCGGCGCCCCCAGCGCGAACTCCATGATCAATTTGGGATGGAGCGACCCTGTATACACCGAACGCATTTTGCCATCCGGCTTGGGCATGAGGGATAGCAGGTCGGTCTCGAGCGGCCACAGGGCCTCGTACAAGCCATACATCCGCGCGATCTTGTCATCGGTCATTTCGCGACGGACCGTATCCCAGTCGTTGCTTTCCAGCTCGAAGAGCAGGGTCAAAGCGTCCATGAACATCATATTGCGCTCGCGGGTACTCTTCTGCGTCCACGACATGCGCAGGTGTACCGGCTTGTCCCGGCAGCAATTTCCGAACGGCTGCCCGGATCCACACGGACAGTAGTCGCGTGACCGGGGCTGAGCTTTGGGCTCGGCCTTCAGCAGCCATTCTCTGGGTTTTTCGGTTCGCCCGAACTCGTCCTGATAGTGGACATCACCGTTGTCGAAACTGGCAAACATCTCGCCACCGAACCGGTATAGCTCGTCCGCCGGCGGCAGGAACGTTGCTCGAAGGTCGGCCCAGGACTTAGACACCACCTTTTCGGGATAAAGGTCTTTCCGGCGCGACCCGGCGACATAGCGGTCTGCGCGGGCCTTGATTACGAAGTTCACTTCGGTGACCTGATCGTCGGTGAGGTATCGCGTCTTGATGAACTCGATCGTCGACACCATCGTAGGCTGGTAGTTCCGCGCAAACGTCCTTTTCGCGTCGGGGCGCACCGCGGGGTCCTTTGCGTATTCGAGGTTAGTAAGGATCAGGAGGTGATCCGGGCCCAGCGGGAAGAGTGTCTGCGAGCCCTTCAGAGCGGTCGATGGATCTCTGGGGTGTCGGTTGCGCGCGTCAGACGGCGGTACGGCATGGTTATAAACCGTGACCGGATGGTCGCTGAGGATGAACTTGACGCCGGCCTGCTCCGCGGAGACGATTTCCCGAACTCCGGTCGTCCAGGTCGTCACGTTTAGCATGCGGATACCCTGCATCTCCAACATCAACTGGTTCTGGGCAACACCCGGCAACATCTCGCCGAGCCGACCAATCTCCGGATACTGCTGGCGTAGCCATGCGAGACCCTTTGGCGTCCGCAATTTCTGGATGTCCAGATATTCAAAAAGGTCTTCGAAATGTTCATGCCAGGCACGCTGGTCATCAGCGCAGAATGCCCGGATCGCGTCGGCGCCCCGCCGGTCGATGTCACCGAAAAGCTTTTTCTCGATCTCGTCTTCGATCTCGACTCCAAAGAATGTCGAGTAGAGGTCCTGCTCGACGAACGCCCGTGAAGTGGGTGAATTGAATAGGTGGCGCCCGCTCGACACCATCCCGTCTCGGCCCTTGTAGCTAGGCGGCTTCAGGTCGAGCAAGCAATGAGTCTTCATGCCCGGAGTAAAGAACCTCTCCTGATGCCATTGGGGAACATAATGGTTCTTCCTTGTGACCGACATAGGTGCTCGCTGCTTACGTGCGGGATATCCACCAGCCTGATCTGTTGATCAGGCCACCGACAATGTCCGCTATCAACAATAGCTATAACCTTCCGAACCTCCGGAATGGGCGGTCTTCGCCGTCTCTAGCAGGCTGAGCGCTGTCAAGTGCGGTCGCGGAAATTCAAGATCGATGCTCGAACGTACTGCGGGATATTCAGGTAGGCAGACCACGCTGTTTTTCCAAGATGCCCTCGCAGCTTGACCTCGCTGCTCAATGGATTCTCGGCCGGATTGCCGCAATCCGGGACAATGTGAACGGCATGAATGATCTTGTTACAGGCCTGCTCAAACGAGAGAGGGAACTCCTTACCGCTATTGAGGATGTCCGTTTGGAGCGAGCCACACTGCATGGAGACTAGTCGATGCTTTGGCTCGGCTGGATCGGCGCGCAACTGGCTCATGTGTTCCAAGTGGATGCGATTGGCGACCGCAGTGCCTACCAACAAATGGGCGATCTCGTCGGCGAAGTGATCATCTCGCATTAGTCTGAGGGGATCATCTGGTGTAGGCGCGAGTTCAAAAAGCCGCCCGTCGCCGCTGAATACGAGAAACAGGCGGTATATGTCCCGGATCGCAATCGATGAGTTCAACTCGAAATTGTTGCGCCCATACGTGGTCAAAATCGTATCCTTCTGTCGTCTGACCAACCCTGATCGCTATGGCCGGTCCGAAATAACTGCGCATTCTCCTTTATGCTTTGCGGTGGCATGCGGGTCGAGCCCTCGCCTTTCCATTATCCAGGACTGCCTGGCTGATAGAGGTAGTGTGAGTGGGCTGGGAATGTCCGGTCTTGGCAACCACTGGTGTCAGCCGGAACGACTGATATGAGGCGCAAAGCCGCCGCTCGCTCGCTACGGCGCTGTTGTGTGGCGCGCTCGCGAGCGGTTGGGATGGTCTCAGCTAGATTCAGTCTGGTTCTGCTGCCAATCTCTTGATGGCTGAAGAAGGGTCGAACCCCAGGATTTTCGCCAGATCGATGAATTCGACTACGTCGACGCGGCGTTGGCCGCTTTCGAGTCGAGCGACAAACGACTGATATTCGCCGAGCTTTTCGGCGAGCTCGGTCTGTGTCAGCCCGCTAGCCTCACGCTTTGCAATCAGCATCGTGATCAATGACTTGTGGCGCAGCGTTCCGAGCGTTTTCACCACCGGCCTCATCCAGTTCCAGATGAGGGCTTCAATTATATCTGATTTCCAGTTATCTTAAATTCAGATACGACCCAGCCATGTCGAATTGGAGGAATCCAAGATGGCGCAATCAGCAGCAATGAAACATGACCCAGCTCTCGCCCTGTGGGCCGCATGGCATCGTGCCCAACATACATCTCTGGTGCTTTGCAGGGTCCAGCAGCGGTTGGAGACGAGAATTATCTGCAATACCGGAATTCAGGCATTGACCAGAGGCGAAATGAAAAAGCAGCCCATGCCAGTGGCCGCACCGGACGGCGTTCAGTACGCTGTTGCTCGGGAGGCCGAAGTCTTAGCCATGACCGAAGCGCTCAAACTTCAAGATGCGCTTCCAGAGGTTCCAGCTCTGTCGTTAGCTGGCATCTTAGCCAAGTTGGAGGTGATCGTCGGAGCGGACCGTGACATCGGCGATCCGACCGATTTCCCTTGGCCACACATCGCTTCCGTATTGCGCGATCTGAAAGCTATCGCGGGCGATTTGCAGCCGTGCGAGTTGGACCGCTTCACCACTCGCGCTGATATAACGAGGCATCTACAGCAAGCAGCCCAACTCGTAGACTCAGTCGAGGCGGAACAGGCTGCGGAACATATACGCCAAACTGCGAAATCGTTCGCGGAAACATCCGTTCTTCCAAAACCGGCTGAATTTTAGAAATCAAGTCGGCCCTGTCCCGTCTCAAACGTCAAAAAAGCAGTTGCTAGCTCACGCAGCTTCCCTAAGGGCGACTTTACGCTTCTTCTTCGTCACGAGTTCGCGGACAAACTTGTCCCACCGGGCCATGGCAGCACGCTTTTCCGGCATGTAATTCCAGCGATCGTAGCTCTTGGAACTGACGTCCTGCAGAGTGTGGTTCTGCAATCGGTCTCGGATCTCTTTCGAGAGACCTGCCTTGCCGGCAAGCGTCTTCCAGGTTCGCCGGAGATCGCGGTTTGTCACGACGGGAATGACCTCGCGATCGCGCTGTCGCCACATGAACGAATAGAGCGTTCCATGACTGACAGGCTTGGACGGGTCGGTTGCGGATGGGAAAAACCAACCAAATTCATTCGGCTTGATCGACCCGATAAGCTCGGCCGCTATCTTGGGCACGGGGATGGCATGAGGCTTTCCATTCTTGGTCTTGGACCAGTCGATGATGCACTCAGCGGCATCCCATTGATCGACGTGTAGCCGAGCAATCTCTTCGACGCGTTGGCCGGTCAGCATAAGAATTCTTACCGCACGCGTGTAAGGGGGATGTACCGGCGCATCGGGATATTCGAGCCAGCGATAGAGACGGACAAATTCCTCTTCGTCCAACCAACGCGTTCCAACGTTTTTTGGTTCTGTCGGAATACCAGCAGCCGGATTGTAGATGAGACGAAAGCGACGGACAGAGGTCGAGCGGTAGTCGTGCTCGGATTTCAGCCCCCAACTGTAGGCCGATCGAATATAGCTGCGAACATGATCGGCCATGGACCGTTTGCCTCGCTGATAGATCGGTCGAATGATGTCCCTGATCTCATCGGGCTCGATGTCACGGGCAGGGCGGTTGCGACCGAGCGAATCGGCGATCTTGTTCAATCCCTTTTCGGCCTCCTTCCAGGACGGTTTTCCATCTGCCTTGAGCGACGCGACGTAAGCCTCAAACAGATCGGCGACCGTGCCGGGTCGCGTGTCGCCTGCAATCTTGATGCTGCGTCCCTTCTGGATCATGTCGGCGAAATCGCGTCTGAAAATCTCGCGAGCCTGGCTGAGGCCCATTGACGGATACGAGCCGAACTTTTTTTTGAGACGCTTTTGGTCTCGCCATTGCTGGGCCATCCAGTCCGCCGTTACGCGGGTCGGCATCGGCTTTATCACGAGAACGAGGCGGCCTGTTCCGTGACCCTCGCCATCGACAAGGTTCTGCTGCTTTCCGGTCTCCTCGACTTGCTTCAAAGCGCGGCGAATCTCTCCATCGGTAAGGCTTGGCACTGGGGTCTCCCGTAGGCTTTCGAGTGGGATCGGCTGACGGGTAGTAGGGGTCTGTGGTTGGGTCCAAACGGGCCTTCGATCCCCCTAAAACCGACCCCAATATGCCACGATATCCGACTCTGCGACAAGTCGAAAAAGCGATATGTATCAATGTGCTAAAGCGTGATTGTGCGTGATCAAAAAGAGGCGAGTGGGATGGTTGTGCACCAGGATGATCGCGGTGGCCGACAGTTCAAGCGCACGCTTGACCACTTCCCTGGGATAGACGGGCGTATGATCGACAGTGCCGGTCTGCTGCACCTCGTCGGCAATCAGCGCGTTCTTCTTGTCAAGGAACAGGATGCGGAACTGTTCGCGCGCCTCGAAGGCCATGGCAGAGCGGCAGTAGGCGAGAAGCTGCGTCCAGGACGACAGGACTTCGCGGCCATGCACCTCGCCATGCGCCATGCGCTGCGCCGTCGCCGCGACGATTTTCAGGTCGAGCGCCACCGCCGGGCCGATGCCCTTGACCTCCTGCAGCAGGTTGACGGGCGCGCCAAGGACCTCGGCCAATGTGCCGAAGCGCGTGAGCAACGCCTTGGCGGCAGGCTTGGTGTCGGCGCGCGGGATCAGCCGGAAGAGCAGGAGCTCCAGAAGTTCATAGTCGGGCAGGGCGTCTGGACCCGCTGAGACGAAGCGCTCGCGCAAGCGGTCGCGATGGCCGAGATATCCAGGTTTTTCGGCTGGAGCCGAGTTTGCCTTCGCCGCCGGCCGAACCGGTACGTCGGAGAAGAAACTCCGCTCGTCTTCGTCGTCGTTGGCTTTCCCCATCCGCCCCCGCATCCGGCAATCGATCGGGCGCAGCAGTCGCCCGACGGTCAAAAAATCAGGCCGGCAGGCCGGGCCGGTCGAGCTTGTTGGGCGAGAGCGTGAAAATCTCGCAGCCGGCGTCGGTCACGCCGATCGTGTGCTCGTACTGCGCCGACAGCGAGCGGTCGCGGGTTACCGCCGTCCAGCCGTCCGACAGCACCTTCACATGCGGCCGGCCGAGATTGATCATCGGCTCGATGGTGAAGATCATGCCGGGCCGCATTTCCACGCCTTCATTGACGTTGCCATAGTGCAGGATGTTCGGGGCGTCGTGGAACAGCTGGCCGACGCCGTGGCCGCAGAAGTCGCGCACCACCGAGCAGCGCTCCGCCTCGGCAAAGGTTTGGATGGCGGCGCCGATGGCGCCGGTGCGGGCCCCGGGCCTGACCGCGGCGATGCCGCGCATCAGGCATTCATGGGTGACCTCGAGCAGCCGCTCGGCGGCGCGCTTGATGGTGCCGACCGGATACATGCGCGAGGAATCGCCGTGCCAGCCATCGAGAATGTAGGTCACGTCGATGTTGACGATGTCGCCATCCTTCAACGGCTTGTTGTCGGGAATGCCATGGCAGACGACATGGTTGATCGAGGTGCAGGACGACTTCGTGTAGCCGCGATAGTTGAGCGTCGCCGGCAGCGCGCCGTGATCCATGCCGAACTCGAAGACGAAACGGTCGATGGCATCGGTGGTGACGCCGGGCGCGACCATGGGCACCAGCTCGTCCAGGCAACGCGCGGTGAGGTCGCATGCCTTGCGCATGCCGGCAAAACCGTCCTCGCCATAGAGGCGGATCTGGCCGGTGTTCCTGAGGGGGGCGGTGGCGGCGTCGAGATAGGTGACCATTTTGTCCGTATGGAAGGTAGGGCGCTGCAGGGGTGCTGGCGTGAAAATCCCATCAGATTTGGCACTTGGGGGCAAAAGGTTCAAGGAAGAACTGCCTGATGCAGCCCGAACCGGCGGGATATTCGTCGCGTCGGTCCGGTCTTTTGCCGGTTTTGCACGGTTTGCTTTCCTTTCCGCCCGTCGTGCGCTAGGGCGGGACGATGTCTTGGAGATCGCGTCCAGCCCTGAAGCGCGCCAGATCGCTTGAAGCGCCGCTGACGGCAGCCTGCTCATGTCTGATGGGCCTTGTGCTGCTGGCGATGCTGTGCCTCGGCCGGCCGGACGTCCCTATTTTCGCCGACCCCGCCCAGGGCAGCGCCAGCGTTGGCATCGAACGGTCGGGCGAAGTCGCGGCGCTGCTGCGCGTCACCAACAAGGCACAGGCCCTTGAGGTTCGCACCGCAAGGCCGGTGCTGGCCAAATTCGCGGGCGGCCATCCGGCATTGCCGGCTCCAGAAACTGTTTTCCTTTGGCTCGCCCCGACGTCGCCGGCGGTGTTTGTCGCCGGCCATGGGACGATCTCGGCTCCGTGCACCAGCACCAATCAGCCGCGCGCGCCGCCGTCCGCGCAGGCCTGAGCGGTCCAAGACCGCACGTTCGCCATCCATTCCAAGCCATTCGTGTCGCGATCCGTGCGGCGGCCATAGCCGCGCATTGGTGGCGCGGCGCGTCATTTCCGGATCATCGCAATGCAACAACGTATCAAGACATTCAAAAGCCTGTCGCGTGCGGCCTCGGCTGCTTCATTTCTGTCCGTTCAGGCGTTCATCTGTATCGGAACCGTTTACTGGGCGATCGCCGAGACGCTCTATCTGTCGGGAACCGGAGCGCTCGTGCTCGGCGCCCTGTTCGCCTTGCCGTCGGCCTATGTTCTGGTGATGGTGGTGCGCATGGCCTTCGACGCCGAGACCGACCCGGCCAATAAGTAAATTGCGCCGCCGGATCGGAAAGTTCTGCCGGGTACCTTCATGCCGGCAGAACTTTCCTCGCCCTTTGCAGCAGAAGCGGCCGCTTCCGCAGTGACGACACATTTCCGTGGCACAAACCGGTCAAAGCAACTTTTGACGACGGACGGCGTTGCTGGGCGACGCCAGTTCGGGAGATTTCGGATGGACAGATTGCAGTTCGAGGTGCCGGTGCGCATCGCGCAAGGGCCCGGCTTGCCCGTCGAGGAGATTTACAGCGTCGAGCAGGCGTTGGATTTTCTCCAGGACTGGCCGGCACGCCGGCAGGGGCCGGTGTATCAGAAAGCCTTCAACGCCTGCTTTGGCGCCACGGTAGACGTGGTCAAGACCGAGGATGCCTGCCGGGCATTCATGGCGTTCTGCCGCGTCACCGGACTGATGGCCAGCGACATGATGGCGCCGCGCAAGCGCGGCGGCGAGGCGAGGGCGCTGCAGGCTTGAGGGCAGCTTCGCTTGCCTCGATAACCAGTTCGGCTTGAGTGCCTGTTTCGTGTCGCGGATATCCATCAATAGCGGCGTTAAGCTTCCGTTTCCACCTTCGCGGCTACGCCATTGCTTGTTCAGCAATGTTGATTCGTTGCGTCAGTCTCATGGTTCGGAAGATGTCTGCAGAAAAAATCCGTGCGTTCCCGATCGACCGTCAGTTATTCCTGGTCAGAGAAGTTGCGGCCAAGCTCGACAATCTGCATGGCGAGACAGCGGCCTCGTTCTGGAGGGCCAAGGCAGCGGAGCTGCTTGACCTCGTCGTCGGGTCGGGCAGGGACAGAGCCACCGCCGGTGACGAAGTCCGCAGATTTTTCCTGGCTGTACAGAAAGAGTTGTCGGCTGGAGTGGCCTCAGAGCCAGTGCCCGTCCTTTCCGCCTGAAGCCAAGACTGCCGGCAAACCAAGACTGCCGGCGCGCTGGATTTGACCGCATCCGGTTGAGCCGGATCGCTTTCATTCGTCCGCGGAGCGCTGCCGTGCCGTCAGGAACGGCAATCGCCGTCGTCCGCGCACCGATCAGCGAACGGCCGGCTGCTTGAAACCAATAGAAGCCGTGATCAAAAATGAACCGAACTTCTTAGCCGTTCGTTCATATATGCGTGCTTTCTAATTTAAGCCATGGCTTCCAATTGCTTCACCCGAATTCGGCTCATGGCGACCGGTATACGCCGGAGTACCAAGGCAAATGTTGCCACTATCTTCGCCCTCAGCCTGCCGATCGTCGTCGGTGCCGCTGGCTTCGGCGTGGAGACCTCCTACTGGTACTACAACAGCCTGAAACTGCAGGCGACGGCCGATGCCGCCGCCTATGCCGGCGCGCTTGAACAGATCTCAGGGTCCGACAAGCCGACGATCGTCGCAGCCGCGACACAGTCGGCCACGTCCAATGGGTTGGGCTCGGGCACGATCGTCGTCAATACGCCGCCAACGTCCGGACCGAATACGGCGAAGAAAGCGGTCGAGGTCATCGTCGGCCAGAAGCTCGACCGGATGTTCACCTCGATCTTCACGCAGGGCCAGGTGCCTGAACAGGCGAGGGCGGTGGCCCTTATCACCAACGCCTCGAAGTCCTGCATGACCGCGCTCGATCCGACCGCCTCGCAGGCTGTACTGTTTTCCGGCAATACCAGCGTGAAGGTCACCGGCTGCGTGGTGATGTCCAATTCGAACGCTTCGGACGCCATCAAGCTCCAGGGCTCGGCAGCACTGCAGGTCGATTGCCTGATATCGGCGGGCGGCGTTTCACTGAACAATCCGGTCACCACCGTTTGCCCGGCCCCGATCACCCAGGCGCTGCCTGTCGCCGATCCATTCGCCGACCTGCCGACCCCGGCCGCTTCAAATCCCTGCCAGAACACCAACAAATCGACGCTGAAACCTGGCACCTACTGCAGCGGACTGAGCCTTAGCGGCAGCGTTACCCTCCAGCCGGGCGTCTATGTCGTTCAGGGCAATCTCAAGATAAACGCCAACGCTTCCGTCACCGGCAGCGGGGTGACCATCTTCATGTCAGGCAGTTCGACGGTCAGCATGAACGGCAACGCCTCCGTGCAGCTCAGTGCGCCGACTTCGGGAGCCTATTCAGGCGTTCTGTTCTATGGCGACAGGGCCGGCAGCAGTGCATCCAGCACCTTCAACGGCACAGCCGACTCGCTGCTGACCGGGGCCATCTACTTCCCAAGACAGCAGATCAGCTATCTCGGCAATTTCGCGGGCAACGGCGGCTGCACCCAAGTCGTCGCCGATACGATCCAATGGTCAGGCAGTTCAACCATCAATCAGGATTGCACCAGCCTCGGAATGCGCGACATTCCGGCCGCGCAGTCCGTGGCACTGGTCGAGTAGCCTCCCGTGGAACGCCGATCAAAGCCGATCCTTGGCGACCGTTCGGGCGTTGCCGCGGTCGAGTTCGCCATGGTCCTGCCCTTCCTGTGCGCGGCGCTGCTCGGCATCATCGACGGCTGGTCCTATGTGACGAGTTCGCTGTCGATGCGCGCCGGCGTGAAGACCGCCGCGAATTTGATCATGGCAGGATCGACCAATGACACGGCGACGCAGGCGGTTGCGATCTCGAGCTGGGAGAAGCGGCCGACGGACGGCCAGGTCACGCTAAGCCGAATCTATATGTGCGGGACGACCGTGGTCAACGCTTCCGCCTTGTGCAGTGGGCCGAAGGTTCCATCGGTCTATGTCCAGATCCAGGCATCGGCCACCTGGACGCCGCCCTTCACCTTCGGCGTTTTTTCCGCGTCCAGCGTCATCGGCCACCTGGAGGTGATCCGTGTCCGCTAAGGCAAGCGCCTTCAAGGGGGATCGATCGGGTGGAACGGCGTTGGAGTTCGCGCTGATCGCGCCATTCCTCATCATATTGCTGTTCGGAATCTTCGCCTTGGGCTGGTCGATGAACTCGGTCTCCAGCGTTCGCTATACGCTTGAGACTTCGTCACGCTCGCTGCAGCTTCAGAACACGTTGACCCAAGCCGACATCCAATCGATCGCCACGCAGAAATTGCAGGCCCTGGGTTTGAAGGATGTGAACGTGACGATCGCCATCGACCCGGCGAGCGGCGGCTTCCGCATGGCGCATCTGACCGCCACCTATGCCTTCGTCGTCGACTTCCCTTACCTCAGCGCCTTCCCGATCAACTACGCGACCACCGTTACCGTGCCGCTGGTCGGCGGCTAGGCGATCGATCCTACCGCCGGAACATTCTTCGTCTGGTGAAGTTCTGAATCCGCCTTGGTTTTGATCCCCGTGGGCCAAGGCCAGGAAGCTGCCTCCATCAGCTTCCAACCAGCCCGCCTCGGACGGGGGCAAAACTGTCTGGGGCGGGCTTCGTTCAGCCTTGTCGCCGCAGCGAGCAGTTTTCCACCGTTAACTCCAGCCTGTGGATCGAGTTGTCTTGCAGGAGCTTCGATGTGTCGCTTATTAGGAATTCCTTATGGAGCGACGGCACGCAATGCGGAGAGTCAGGGATGGGCTCTGGGAGGTCTACGACATAGACAACAACAAGGTTGTGCGCGTGGGCGGAGTGCCCCTGACAAACTTGTTGGATGAAGACGCGCTCGATGCCTTGGATCTGATAAGGGATGGCTTTCTGACCCCGGCCAAATCCAGGAGGACAAAACCCTAAAGCAAGCTCCAATTCGGCATGCTTGTCGGGCTGGTCCTAACCTATGGCGTGCTGCTCGCCCCACAAGCCGACATTGTGAGGAACCTGTGGACCGGATGTCGACGCCATGCCGACCAGAGCAACGATAATACCCAGGCCTACCGCGAGGGCCACAGCGACCGCGGCGACGCTGGCTGCAGGCGTGTGCTGGTGGCGTTCCAGAGCCTTGCCGAGATCGTCGAAGGTTGTTTCCATTCGCCGAAGCTAACAGACGTCAGGCAAACAAGGCGTTAACGAATGAGCCGCGGCGCTTCTACGGTATCGGCAGGGCGCCGAACAGCGCGCATTGGCCGCCCTGGTGCGCAGCAGGAGGCGCCTGAGCCGGCGGACGATAATACAGCGGTCGGCACCAGATGCGCTTGTGCGGGCTCTGAAAGGCCTTGGAACCGAATCAGGGGTTCGCAGCTTCTACCGACGAAGCATGCATATGAGGCGTACCTATTGTTCAGTGACAAAGAGACCCGATTTCTAGAAGCTGGGCTTATCCTCGCGGTGCCTCTTTCCATCCTGGTCGCAGTGGTGATGGTCAGCATGACATTCGGCTGGTTTTGAATGACCACGGCGAGATCAACGACGAGATTGTGCATTACGACCCTCGGCCTGCCGGAAGAGGCCTTGCCACCGAGATCGAGGGGAGGAATATAATCCTCTCGTTGCGGCGGCCCTTGCGTTTGTCCGGTGGCACACCACGGGGCCGGTGCGGCCTCCAACCGCACTTGATGCGGAACATTAGCCATCTCTAAAAGTTGATCCGTGCGGCAGGTAGGTGCCCTCCATCGTCCTGCCGAAGATCGGGTCTCCGATCGGGCCCGCGCCTTTTCGCCGCCAGAGGGGCGCGGGCTTCAATTTGCCAGGGTATGACGATTTCCGGCAACTTTGCGGACAGCGGACTCGTAGAGCAATTGGTCGCTCTGTTTATGTCCCTCATGCCAGGGCGGCTGGCTCGCCGAGATTTCGTTGGGGTTTCTCGGCGAGCCTATCCGAGGACAGGGGATAAAATGGCCGGCGCCCGTCGGTTGGGGACCGTTGGGTGGGGGGTGGACGCCGGCCAAGCGGACAATCAGGTCCGCCGCATGAACGGCATGACTGATTCAAGAAGCCTGCGATATGGTGCGATCACGGACTGCTGGGCGCATGGCCTAGCCGACTTGAGGGCCTAGCCGACTTGGGGCTTCCTTCCGTGCAAGCCGGCTGTTGCTTTCATCGGCCCAATTGTCGTCAGGAGGGGCGTCGGCTCCACGGGGGAGTAGGGTGCTGATCCGCCGTATTGCCTGACATCACCTTCCAAACCCTGCGCAGCTTTGATCACGGCCTTGCGGCTGTTACCGTGTTTGAGGATCAACTCCCAGACCAGGTCCGCGGTCAAACCGTTCTCCGAAGCGAAACACTCGACCTGATGGTCGTGAATAGCATCATGCCAGGGCTTATAGCCGCCCATTTAGGCCTCCGCTTTAGGTGCCGCATGGCAAAGATATGCACTGCTGTCAGATGTAGGTGAAACATGCGAACGAAGGACGTAGCACGGCGCCAGACAGCGCCAGCGAGCATCGAGACGGTGGCCGCTCGGCTTCAGGTCTGCGATTCGGCGGATATTCGCCAAAAATTGGACAGGGAGCGGAGGTTTTTTGCTAATTGCTTGAAGTTGCTGGTACGCCCAAGGGGAATCGAACCCCTGTTACCGCCGTGAAAGGGCGGTGTCCTAACCGCTAGACGATGGGCGCGCTCAGACGAAGCGGCTTATACTGGCGTTGTGCGCAACCGGCAACCCGTCAAGTGTCGCCCTGGACAACTTTTTTGTGGGCCTTGGGAATACAGGGATTTCATCACGACTGCACGGCCTGGCGATTAGCATAAACGCCCATCGCTTCGTCATTCTGGAGCGAAGCGACGCGGCGCAGACCCCAGAATCCATGCCGCGATTTCAAGGCGCTGCCACGGTGCAAATTCTGCTCCGCTGCGCTCTTCGACAGGGGGTACGGAATGGATCCTCGGGTCTCCGCGACGGAGCTTTGCTCCTGCTCCGCCCGTGGATGACGAAGTTGGGGACGCTTCGGCCAATCTCGAATGTTTGGAATTGTCCGCTGGAACGACATTGCCTGAACGGCCTTGGCAGCCAACAGGCTTCGGCCCATCAAAGAGCGCCGTTAGCCGTCGCCACCACCGTCGCCGCTACGCTGCGCCGGCGGCAGCGCCAGTTCCAGTCGCGCTCAGGGCCGACGTCAACGTGGACCGATTCGGTGTGGCAGTAGGTGCCGACGCCGCCACGGCCGGGCATGGTCCTGATGTAGTTCGCCAGTTCCCATTTGGAGACGCCGGGTACCTGGATGTCGGCGGCGGCGCAGTACATGTGCAGCGAATTCTTGGCGCCGTTGGCGCGGCGGTTGCGGGCGGGGTCGCGGTAGCCTGACGTCACCATCATCTTGCGGCCGTAATGGCCTTCGATCGTCTTCAGCACGCGCACCAGCGACGGCTTCAGGCAGGCGACATCAACGCTTTCGTTCTGCTTCAGCAGCCCGTTGGGCGCGAGCCGGGCCATGCCGGCGGCGGACGCTACCTGATAGCTGCCGCCCGAACCCTCGTCCTCATTGAGGTCGACGTCGCTTTCGTCGTCGAGGCCGGATTTGCGCTTGATCTCGAACAGCGCCGTCTGGCGCACGCCGGGCAACGCGTCGCCGCCCGTGATGTGGCCGGCTTCGTCGCCGGTCGAAGCCAACTGTATCGGCTTTGCGGCGGAATCGGCCGAGGCCAGTGTGATGATCGGCTTTGCCGGAGCCGGCGCGGGCTTGGCCTGCACGGCCGGCTGTTCGCCCGTGCGCGTGTTGACCAGCGGAGCGGGGGTTGCGGAAGCCGGCGTGGCGCCGAACATCGAGGCCAGGAAGCCCCGCTTCTTCGGCGCCTCGGCTTGTGGCATCTCGCCCGCCGTCACATAGACCGGATTGTTCATCGCCGGTGCCGCGGCAGGCTTCGGCGCCGTCACCTCGGCATCAGCCGCGGCGATCTTCTGGGCGACCGCGTCGGTCTGCTGCGCCGTCTGGGCCGGCTGCTGCAGGGCCTGCGGCGTTTGTCCCGCGATCGTTTCAGCCCCGGCCGGCGTTGTCAGTGGAAAGGCAGCCTCGGGTTTGGCGATCGGTACGTAAGCGACCGTTTCGGGAAGCGCCGTATCGCCTTCGCTCATCACGGTCGTCTGGGTGGTCGTGGTCTGCGATGTCGAATCGGCGGTGGTGATGGGCTTGCCGGTGGCGGCCGCATTGATGTTCGAGGAAGAGGCATTGTAGCCAGGCATTCCGACCGACATTGTCGGGTCGCCGGCCGAGGTGCAGGAGGCCAGGAGCACGGAGCAGAGCGCTGCCACGATGGCGCGGCGTTCTCCCTTTGCGAGGCTCCATCCTGCTGATTTCAAAGTCAAATTCCCCCTCGATACCCGGCCGGTAAATCCTTGGCGCAGCACTGGCCGCCGCAGTCCAAGGTGACCTTTGTCTCCGATCCGGAAACGAGACCTGTGTCAAATCCGCAAGCTTGAAAGTATTTTTGCAGCGATTGCCGAATTACGGCCGCTCGACGGTTGACGACACCATTTCGCCCGCTTTTGGCAAGCCGTCAACTCACCAGACATTACAGTCCGTTACACACGCACCTTGACATAGGTGCCGGGAGCATCCCCCAAGGTTTTCATATGCTTGCCGGGTTTGCGGGCAGGCACGCGGGTGTTGTCCTTGGCTTCTATCCAGCCTTGCCAGTGCGGCCACCAGGATCCCGGATGGTCGGTGGCCGTGGCTATCCACTGGTTGAAATCGCCGATCGGCGCGCGGCCGGTCCAGTACTGGTACTTGTTGGATGCGGGCGGATTGACGACACCGGCTATATGGCCGGATCCGGCCATCACATAGTCGACCTTGCCGCCGAAATATTTCGAACCGAGGAAGACGGACAGCGCCGGCGCGATGTGATCTTCCTTCGAGGCGAGGTTGTAGATGGGAATGGTGACATCGCCGAGCGAGACCGTGCGGCCCGCCAATTCCATCGTGCCGCGCGAGAGGTTGTTCTCCAGATAGCAGTTGCGCAGGTAGAAGGAGTGATTGGCCGCCGCCATGCGGGTCGAATCGGCGTTCCAGTAGAGCAGGTCGAAGGGCAGGGGATCCTTGCCGCGCATGTAGTTGTTGACGACATAAGGCCAGATCAGGTCACCGGAGCGCAGCATGTTGAAGGCGGTCGCCATCTTGGTGCCGTCGAGATAGCCCTTTTCGTTCATCGACTTTTCCACCGCCGCGACCTGTTCCTCGTCGACGAACACTTTCAGGTCGCCGGCATAGGTGAAGTCGACCTGCGTGGTGAAGAAGGTCGCCGACTTGATGCGGTCATCGCCTTCGCTGGCCATCAGCGCCAATGCCGCCGCCAGCAGCGTGCCGCCAACGCAGTAGCCGATCGCGTTGACGTCGCGCTCGCCGGTGGCCTTCTCGATCGTGTCGAGGCCGTATTGCAGGCCTTCCCTTATATAGGCTTCCCAGTTCTTGGCGCCGTGGCGCTCGTCCGGATTGATCCAGGAGATGACGAAGACGGTATGGCCTTGCTCGATCGCCCAGCGGATGAAGGATTTCTGCGGGTTGAGGTCGAGTATGTAGAACTTGTTGATCCAGGGCGGGCAGATCAGCAGCGGCCGTTTCAGCACCGTCTCGGTGGCGGGATCATACTGGATGATCTCCGCGACATCGCTGCGGCCAACCACCTTGCCGGGCGTGGTGGCGATGTTGCGACCGATCTCGAAGGGCGAATAGTCGGCCTGGCGCAGTTTCAGGTCGCCCTTGCCGGCGGCGATGTCCTCGGCCAGCATCTTCATGCCGCGCACCAGGTTCTCGCCGTTGGAGGCGACGGTTTCGCGAAACAGTTCCGGATTGGTCAGGATGAAATTCGACGGCGAGATGGCGTTGGACACCTGCTTGACGTAGAAGCTCGCCTTGTGGCGGGTGTGCTCGTCCAGACCTTCGGCGTGCTCGACCAGTTCGGACGCCCAGCGCGAGGTGACGAGATAGGCCTGCTTGAGAAAATCGAAGAAGGCGTTGCGGCCCCATTCCGGATCCTGGAAGCGCTTGTCGCCGCGCTCCGGCTTGACGGCATCGTCGGCACCCTCGGCGCTGGGACTGACACGCTGTATGGCGTTCGCCCACACGGTCATGTAGCCGGCGAACAGCCGCGTCTGCGCCTCGAGCGCGCGCTGCGGGTCGGCAAGCCAGTATTCGCTGAGCTTGGAAAAGGTCTTGACCATGTCGACGACCGGTTCGGCGACGTGGTCGCGCACCTCGCCTTTCTCGCGCGGCTCGGCCCAGGCCGACGCCGCCTTGCCGGCCTGCTCGACCATGCGCGCCATGTTCAACGCGAAGCGTTCCGGATCCTTCACCAGATATTGCTCGACGGTCGAAGGCTCGTCATCTTCCGTTTTGCCCGAATCGGGTGTTTTGGACATGGTTCGCGGGGTTCCTCCCGAAGCGTTTTCTTGACATATTAACATGGGACATCCGACAGGGTCCAATCTCGCTCTACCTCGGCTGCCAAGGAAACAATATGACGATTAATATTGGCGAGACTGTTTTTTTTGGTGCCGCACGCTTTTGCCGCATCGGCGTGGCGATCGTCCTCGTGGGGATCGCCGGATGTTCGAGCGCGAATACCAGCGGTCCGGTGCCGATGGCGGAGAATGCGGGGCCGAAGGATACGGGCACCTTTCCGAACCTGAACATCCCGCCGCAAGTGGCGAACAAGCAGTTCACCGAGGCCGAGCGGAACGCCAAGCTCGCCGAACTCAAGGCCGACAAGGGCGGGCAGGGTGCCAAAAGCGGCGGCGGCTCCGTCACCGATCAGGCGGCGCTGACGGATCTGGCCAAGAAACACGGCCCCCAGACGCTGAAGCAGATCGAAGGCAAATGCGATCCCGCCCTCGACCCTACCTGCAAATGAGTATATAGCGCGCGCCCAATACCCCCCGTTGCTGTCTGGAACCGCCATGGAAGAGTTTCACAAGGTCCGTCGCCTTCCGCCCTACGTTTTCGAGCAGGTCAACCGGCTCAAGGCCAGTGCGCGCTCGCGCGGCGCCGACATCATCGACCTTGGCATGGGCAATCCGGACCTGCCGACGCCGAAGGCCATCGTCGACAAATTGTGCGAAGTCGTGCGCGATCCGCGCACGCATCGCTATTCCTCCTCGCGCGGCATTCCGGGGCTGCGCCGCGCCCAGGCCGCCTATTATCAGCGCCGCTTCGGCGTGAAGCTCAACCCCGACACGCAAGTGGTTGCCACGCTCGGCTCGAAGGAAGGCTTCGCCAACATGGCGCAGGCGATCACCGCGCCCGGCGACGTCATCCTGTGCCCCAATCCGACCTATCCGATCCACGCCTTCGGCTTCATCATGTCGGGCGGTGTCATCCGTTCGCTGCAGGTCGAGCCCGATGACGGCTTCATTCCGGCGGTCGAGCGGGGCATTCGCCATTCGATCCCGAAGCCGCTGGCCTTGATCCTCAACTATCCGTCGAACCCGACGGCGCTGGTCGCTTCGCTCGATTTCTACAAGGACGTGGTGGCGTTCGCGAAGAAGAACGACATCATCATCCTGTCCGACCTTGCCTATTCGGAGATCTATTTCGACGGCAATCCGCCGCCTTCGGTGCTGCAGGTTCCGGGCGCCATCGACATCTGCGTCGAATTCACCTCGATGTCGAAGACCTTCTCCATGCCCGGCTGGCGCATGGGCTTTGCGGTCGGCAATGAACGGCTGATCTCGGCGCTGACCCGGGTGAAATCCTATCTCGATTACGGCGCCTTCACGCCAATCCAGGTGGCGGCCGCGCATGCGCTCAATGGCGACGGCGCCGATATCGCCGAGGTGCGCGACATCTACCACAAGCGTCGTGACGTGATGGTCGATGCGTTCGGCCGCGCCGGTTGGAATATTCCCGCCCCGGCGGCCTCGATGTTCGCCTGGGCGCCGATCCCGGAGCCATTCCGTCACCTCGGCTCGCTCGAATTCTCCAAGCTGCTTATCGAGCACGCCGACGTGGCGGTGGCGCCCGGTGTCGGCTTCGGCGAACATGGCGATGATTTCGTGCGCGTGGCGCTGGTCGAGAACGAGCACCGGATCCGCCAGGCGGCGCGCAACATCAAGCGCTTCCTGTCGACCAGCGCCAAGCAGCCCAACAATGTGGTGCCGCTCTCCGCCCACCGGTAAGCAAGAATTCTATCTGATTTGAGGGACGTCGCCTTCCATGGCTGAAGCACTGCGTGTTGGAATTGCCGGCCTCGGTACGGTCGGTGCATCGGTGGCACGTGTGCTGCGCGACAAGGCGGCGGAACTGACCCGGCAATGCGGGCGCGACATCATCGTCGCAGCGGTTTCGGCGCGCGACCCGAAGCGCGACCGTGGCATCGATGTCAGTTCCGCAAAATGGTTCGACGATCCGATGAAGATGGCGCAGACCGCCGAGATCGACGTGTTCATCGAATTGATCGGCGGCGACGAGGGGCCGGCACGCCTGTCGGTGAAGGCGGCGCTCGAAGCCGGCCGCCATGTCGTCACCGCCAACAAGGCCCTGCTCGCCAAGCATGGCGTGGCGCTGGCCGAGATCGCCGAGAAGAAGGGCGTGCTGCTCAACTACGAGGCGGCGGTGGCGGGCGGCATTCCCGTCATCAAGACGATGCGCGAGGCGATGGCCGGCAACTCGGTCACCCGCGTGTTCGGCATTCTCAACGGTACCTGCAACTACATCCTGACCCGCATGGAGGCCGAGGGCATCTCGTTCGATGCCTGCCTGAAGGATGCGCAGCGGCTGGGTTACGCCGAGGCCGATCCGACCTTCGACATCGAAGGCCATGACACCGCGCACAAGCTGTCGATCCTGACCAGCCTTGCCTTCGGCACCAAGATCGCCGCCAACGACATCTATATGGAAGGCATCTCCAACATTACCCAGGCCGACATCCGTGCCGCCGGCGACCTCGGCTACAGGATCAAGCTGCTGGGCGTCGCCCAGCGCACCGAAAGCGGTATCGAGCAGCGCGTGCATCCGACCATGGTGCCGACCGCCTCCGTCATCGCGCAGGTGCATGGCGTCACCAACGCGGTGGCGATCGAGACCGACATCCTCGGCGAATTGCTGCTTTCCGGCCCCGGCGCCGGCGGCAACGCCACCGCGTCGGCCGTCATCGGCGACATCGCCGACATCGCCAAGAGCCGGCCGGGCTTCCAGCATGGCCCGGTCTTCGGCCGGCCGGCAAAGGAGTTGAGGCCTTACAAGAAGGCGCAGATGCGCAGCCATGCCGGCGGCTATTTCATCCGGCTGACCGTGCATGACCGCATCGGCGTGTTCGCCGCGATCGCCAAGCGCATGGCCGACAACGATATTTCGCTGGAATCGATCGTCCAGCATGCGGTCAGCGGCGAGGCGGCGGCACAGAAGACGGTGATCCTCGTCACCCATGAGACCACCGAGGCCGCCGTGCGCAAGGCCGTCGACGGCATCACCAAGGACGGTCACCTGACCGACAAGCCGCAGGTCATCCGCATCGAGCGGGCAGGGTAGCTCCGCCCCCACCGTCGCGCAGCCGCGATCAGCCGGAACGAATCCGCGCCGGCGCCGTTCTCTTGGTCAGCAACCAAGGGAGCCGCTCCATGGCCGATACCAACAAATCCGACACCCCTCACATCGACGACATCCAGAAAACGCTGGAAAAGCAGATCGCCGAATTGCGCAAGGAGATCACCAAGATCAACAAGAGCATTTCGGCGCGGGGCGCGGAAATGCTCGACGATGCCAGTGAGCAGGCTTCGGATTTCTACGAAACGGCCGCCGCGCGTGCTTCGCGGACAGCGCAGCAATTGCGCACCCAGGCCCAGGCGGTTTCGGACGTGGCGCGCGAAAACCCGGGTACCACGACCGCATTGGTCGGCGTGATCGGCCTGCTCGGGTTTCTGGCCGGGATTGCCGTCGGCCAGTCGTTGAACAACGACAGTTCGCGCCGCTGGTATTGACCGCGTCGACATCGAGCCGGCGTTGCCGGTTCGTTTCGCGGTTTCTCAGGTAATCATTTGAGGAGGGCACCATGGCTTCATCCGTGCTGATCGGCATCCTGATCACATTTCTCGTCATCATCCTTGTTCTTTATCTGGTGCAGCGCCTGCCTCTCGATGCCCGGATGCGGCAGATCGTGCAGATCATCGTCATCATCATCGGCATCATTTCGCTGCTCAAATACCTCGCGGTTTTCTAGATCCCGGCGTTATCTCTGTATCTTCAAGGGCGGCCCGGCTGTTTCCAGCCGGGCCGCAATCTTGTTCGGAATAAGGTTCAATCGATTGATATTGCTTATCTTTCGATAAAACTCGCGGCAGGTCTTGCCGTTGTCATGCTCGTTTGACAAAACAAGCCCGCCTCCGGCGGGAGGTGGCATGCAAACGAGGATTTGCCGAAATGAATGTGGCCCAGAACATCGTCGCCGGCCTTGACCGGATACTCACCATGGAACTGGTGCGCGTCACCGAAAGGGCCGCGGTCGCGGCAGCCAGGCTGCGTGGGCGCGGCGACGAGAAGGCGGCTGACCAGGTCGCTGTCGACGCCATGCGCCAGGAGCTTAACCGTCTTGCCATCAAGGGCACGGTGGTGATCGGCGAGGGCGAACGGGACGAGGCGCCGATGCTCTATATTGGCGAGGAGGTCGGCACCGGCAAAGGCCCGGCCGTCGATATCGCCCTTGATCCGCTCGAGGGTACGACGATCTGCGCCAAGAACCTCCCTAACGCGCTTGCCGTCATCGCGATCGCCGAGAAGGGCAGTCTGCTGTTCGCGCCTGACGTCTATATGGACAAGATCGCCATTGGTCCGGGTTATGCCGAAGGCGTCATCGACCTCGACGCATCGCCGGCCGAAAACATCGCCAGCCTGGCCCGGGCCAAGGGCGTCGCGGTGTCCGACATCACCACCTGCATCCTCGACCGGCCACGCCACGCCAAGCTGATCGATGCCGTGCGCGCCACGGGTGCCGCGATCCGGCTGATCGGTGACGGCGATGTCGCCGGCGTCATCCACACCACGGACCCAGACGAAACCGGTATCGATATCTATCTCGGTACGGGGGGGGCGCCCGAGGGCGTGCTGGCGGCGGCCGCACTGCGCTGCACCGGCGGCCAGATGCAGGGCCGGCTGATCCTCGATACGCCGGAGAAGGTCGCCCGCGCGGCGAAGATGGGCATTTCCGATCCGAAGCGGATCTACCATGCCGAGGACATGGCGCGCGGCGATGTGCTGTTCGCGGCCACCGGCGTGACCGACGGCAATATGCTGGCCGGCGTCAAGTTCGGCGGCACATACATCACCACGCATACGATCGTCCTGCGCTCGTCGTCGCGAACCGTGCGGGAGATCAAGGCTCGGCACCAGGATCTGGATAAGTTCTAAAGCTCTCTGTTTTGACGCAATTCCCAAGGGGAAAGCGCTACGCGCTTTTCCCGGGAAAACCGTTTCACACTTTTCCTGGAATTGCTTTAAGCCTGCTTGCGAAGCCGCGCCGCAGTTGTTAGCCATTGGCCGCATCTGAACCTTGGCGCGCAAGGACCGACGATGAAAGCGTTCGATTGGCACGCGAATCCGATTTCGCGTGCCACGCCCATCACGAAGTCCTACCGCAACACCCAGAATGTGCGCCGCTTTTTCATCCGCGAATGCGGCGATACGTTCAGGTTCGATCGGTCTTTCATGGCCTGGCTCAAGAACGATCGGGAAAAGACAATGGGGGACGCGGCCGAGGAATGGGTCCGGCGCCAGGCTGAAAAGCGGAAAGCGTAGTTATTCTTGAGTTCTCATGCGATGCCTACCGCCGCGAACCGCTTGGCTTTGCCCGCCTTTGGCGCCAAAGCCCGTCGTGTTCACGCGACGCTCCTTAGAGCAATTCCAGGACAAGTGCGAAGCGGTTTTCCGTCCGGAATTGCGTCAAAACAACAAGTTAGAGCGGTTCGGCGGTTCCGTGAAACGATGAACCGCTCTAGGCCGTTGTTTGTGCATGTCGTTATCCCAAAACCGCTGCACACTTTTGGGCGACATGCATTATCCTGCGGCCAACCATGAGTTGGCAAAGCGCATGATGGGCGACAGGCGCCTCTTCCTCGATGTCAGGCAATCGGCTACCGGTCTCTCCTGGGAGCATCGGCTGACCGAGCGACAGGACATGATCGCGCTGGCCATCGCGCAAGGCCATGGCGTGCCCGACATCGTTGCACGCGTCCTTGCCGGACGCGGTGTTACCGCCGAGCAAACCGAGCGGTTCCTCGATCCGACGATCCGCGACCTGTTGCCGAATCCGGCTTCGTTGACCGACATGGACAAGGCCGCCACCCGCATCGCGGCGGCGGTGATGGCGAGGGAAAAGGTGGCCATCTTCGGCGACTACGATGTCGACGGCGCGGCCTCGTCAGCCTTGTTGAAACGGTTTCTGACGCATTTCTCGGTGCCGTCGGAAATCTATATTCCGGACCGTATTTTCGAGGGTTACGGCCCCAATCCCGATGCCATGCGCGAACTCGTCTCGCGCGGCGCGACGCTGATCGTCACCGTCGACTGCGGCACCAACAGCGCCATTTCCGTCGATGCGGCCAATGTCGCCGGCGCCGATGTCGTGGTGCTCGACCACCATCAGGTCGGTGGCGCCTTGCCGGCCGCGATTGCCGTCGTCAATCCAAACCGCGACGACGATCTTTCCGGTCAGGGTCACCTCTGCGCCGCCGGTGTCGTGTTCCTTGCCCTGGTGCAGACCGCAAAGGTCCTGCGTGGCTTGACCGAGACCACGCCACCGGATCTGCTTTCCATGCTCGATCTCGTTGCATTGGCCACCGTGTGCGACGTGGTGCCGCTGACCGGCGTCAACCGTGCCTTCGTCGTCAAAGGGCTGCAAGTGGCGCGCCAGCAGAAGAATGAAGGGCTTGCCGCATTGGCGCGGGTTTCTCGCATCGGCGAACCGATCGGCACCTTTCATCTTGCCTATCTGATCGGGCCGCGCATCAACGCCGGCGGGCGCATCGGCGACGCGGCCCTTGGCAGTCGGCTGCTTGCGACAGACGATCCGGTCGAGGCAGGGACCATCGCCGAGACGCTGGACCGGCTGAACCAGGAGCGGCAGCTGATGGAGCAGGAGATGCTTGCGGCAGCCCGCGCCGAAGCCGATGCCGAGCTTGCCGGCGGCAATGGCCCGGCCATCGTTGTCACCGCCAGCAACAACTGGCATCCCGGCATTGTCGGTCTGCTCGCTTCACGCCTGAAGGATCATGCCCGGCGGCCGGCTTTCGCCATCGCATTCAACGCTGTGGGCATTGGTACCGGTTCGGGCCGTTCGGTGTCGGGCTTCGACCTCGGCCGGCTGGTGCGCGAAGCCGCCGATGCCGGCTTGATCGTCAAGGGCGGCGGCCACGGCATGGCGGCCGGTATCACCGTGGAGCGCGCCAGGCTTGGCGAACTCAGGGCGTTTTTCGAGGAGCGCGCGGCCGCCGACGTGTTTCGGCTGCAGGACGAGGAAAGCCTGGCAATCGACGGCGCGCTTGCCGCCGAAGGCGCGACGCTCAGCCTGCTCGATGCGCTGGAAAAGGCCGGCCCCTTCGGCGCCGGCCATGTCGCACCGGTTTTCGCGCTGCCGCGCCATCGGCTGGCCGACGCCCGGCCGGTCGGCACCAACCATATCCGCGCCGAATTGCAGTCGGAGAGCGGCGGCCGAATCCAGGGGATCGCCTTTCGCGCCGTCGACACCGCACTTGGCGAGTTCCTGTTCAAGAACCGGGGCAAGACGGTGCATATCGCCGGCTCGCTGTCGGGCAATTACTGGAACGGCAACCGCACCGTGCAGTTCCGCATTATCGACGCGGCGCGGGCGTGAGGGTGGCTGGCTAAGCCAGAACCGTCTGCAGCCGGCTCAGTTCGCCGATCTGGGCCATCGTCGCCTGGTAGCCGAGCTGGATCGCCTCGTCGGCACGATGGAACTCGGTCAGGCCGATATGGCTGAGCTTGGGCTGCAGCGACATGTCGGGCGGATCGCCGGCAAGCCTGGCGCGCGAGATGCGGTCCTGGATGATGTTGAAGGCTTCGACCATGACGCCGGTGATGCCGAGGCGGCTCTGATGCGACTGGTGGTCGGGGTCCGAGTGACCGGCGCGCGGCGCGTCCTTTTCGACAACCAGTTCGCCGGCGCTGTGCTTTATCACCGCTGCGCGGCCGAACAGGTCGTAGTGAAGATTGACCGCCACGACGAGGGGCTGTTCGTAGGCGCGGCAGACCGACACCGGCACCGGATTGACCAGCGCGCCGTCGACCAGCACACGGCCGTTGCAATTCACCGGCTCGAACACGCCAGGCAGTGCGTAGGACGCGCGCATGGCCGTGATCAATGAGCCGCTCGACACCCAGATTTCGTGGCCGGTGCGGATTTCCGACGCGACGCAGACAAATGGCTTGGGCAGATCCTCAAAACGAACGCCTGCCACATGCTCACGCAGGCGGGCGTCGAGCTTCATGCCGCCGAACAGGCCGCTGCCGCGCAGATTGAGATCGAGCAGGCCGAAAATGCGCCGCTTGGTGAGGCTGCGGGCGAACTCTTCCAGCTCGTCCAGTTTGCCGGCGAGATAACAGCCGCCGACCAGCGCGCCGATGGATGTGCCGGCTATCATCGACACTTCGATACCGGCTTCGTCGAGTGCACGCAGCACACCGATATGGGCCCAGCCACGGGCGCAGCCTCCACCCAATGCCAGTGAGATGCCTGTCTTCTTTTCGGGTTTTGGTTGGGGTGCGCCGCCGGACGAGGAGAGGCCGTTGGCTTCTCGAACGTCTGATCTGTTACGCAATGACGCCCACTCGAGCATCATGATCTCCCTTGTCCCACATCCTTTGTATCAAAAGGATGTTTGAGAATAGTGAACATGAGTGGTTTGTGAATATGGAATGGTTCACACAGGCTTCCGATACGTCTTTTCCGCATCGAACAGCGGTTTGCTGCCGTCGTCGACAAGCGTCCCCTTGCCATCGACCAGACCCACCGTCCGATAAAAGCATGAACGCCGGCCGGTGTGACAGGTTGCGTCGTGGCCCAACACTTTCACGTGCAGCCACAATGCATCCTGATCGCAGTCGGTGCGCATCTCGACGACATGCTGGAAATTGCCCGAGGTTTCGCCCTTCTTCCAAAGCGCGTTGCGCGAACGCGACCAGTAATGGGCGATGCCCGTTTCCAATGTCAGCGCGAGCGCCTGCGCGTTCATATGGGCGACCATCAGCAGCATGCCGTCTTCGGCATCGGTGACGACCACCGTGACAAGACCGGCCGCGTCGAAGCGCGGCGAGAACACCGCGCCTTCTTCGAGAGCCTTCTTGTCTGACGGAGCTTCGGGAAATTCCAGTGCCGACATCGCCGGTGCATTTTCCTGTTTGACCACCATCCTGTCCGAGAACCGGTTCTTCGGGATCATGGTTGGGCGATGCCGGTGCCGGGCTTACGCCCCGCCGCCGCGCACCATGGTGACAAAACGAACCTGCTCTTCGGGCGTATCCTTGAAGACGCCGGTGAAGGTGGAGGTGAGCGTGGTGGAACCCTGCTTGCGGATGCCGCGCATGGCCATGCACATATGCTCGGCCTCGATCATCACGGCGACGCCGCGAGGGTTGAGCACGTCCTGGATGACGCCGGCGATCTGCGCGGTCAGCGCTTCCTGCGTCTGCAGGCGATGGGCGAAGATATCGACGACGCGCGCGATCTTGGACAGGCCGACGACCTTGCCGTCTGGGAGATAGCCGACATGCGCCTTGCCGATGATCGGCACCATGTGGTGCTCGCAATGCGAATGGAACTGGATGTCCTTGACGATGACGAGGTCGTCATAGCCTGCGACCTCCTCGAAGGTGCGGCCGAGTTCCTCCGCCGGGCACATGTCGTAGCCACCGAACATCTCGCGATAGGCCTTGGCCACGCGCTTGGGCGTGTCGATCAGCCCTTCGCGGTCCGGATTGTCGCCGGTCCAACGCAGCAGGGTGCGCACCGCGGCCTCGACCTCGGCTTCGCTCGGCCGGTCGGTGACCGGCTTTTCCATGTAAGCGGACTGGGGCATGAATTTCTTGATGACGGCATCCATAAAAGGCGTCTCCCGTAGTTCCTCTCCAAGGAGGAACGAGTTGAACGGACCACGACCTTTCGGTGTCGGAAACTCGCCCCGTTTCCAGCCCCGTAAGCGGCGTGAACTTCCCGGCCAGGACAGCGGCGCTCATCGCCTTGTCGTTACCGGACTGCCAGCATTATATAAGGTCGTAGCGAGCGAAAGGAAGACGCAGCAGCGGCAATCGCTGTTCGCTTGGCGGCGACGGATTGGAAAATAATGATCAACGACGTCTACAACGCGAAAATTCTCGGCTTTGCCGGAAACATCGAACGGATCGGCCGGCTCGACCATCCCGACGCGACCGCCAAGGCACATTCCAAACTGTGCGGTTCGACCGTTACCGTCGACCTCAAGATGGAAGACGGCGTGGTCACCGACTTCGCCCATGACGTGAAGGCGTGCGCGCTCGGCCAGGCGTCGTCCTCGATCATGGCGCGGCATGTCGTCGGCGCGAGCGCCGAGGAACTGCGCGCGGTGCGCGACACCATGCTGAAGATGCTGAAGGAAAATGGCGAGCCGCCGCAAGGACGCTTTGCCGACCTGAGGTACCTGGAACCGGTGCGCGACTACAAGGCGCGCCATGCCTCGACCATGCTGACCTTCGACGCCGTGGTCGACGCCATCGGCCAGATCGAGAAGAAGCGCGCCGAAGAAGCGGCTTAGGCCTGCTGCTGCAGCTTGTGTCTGCTTTCGGCAAACTCGCCTCTCAACCAGTCGGCGAACGCGGCGGCCGGTTCCGAAAGATCCTTCAGATTCCTGGCCACCAGCCAGTAGGCGCCCGACGCAACGTCGATGTCGAACGGCTTGATCAGCGCTCCGGATGCGACTTCCCCGCCGATCTGCAAGAGATCACCCAGCGCCACGCCATGCCCGAGCAGCGCGGCCTGCTTTGACAGCGAGGCATCCGCCAGCATCGGACCTCGCGCCGGCACGGCGTCGGCGGGCACGCCGGCCGCCTCGAACCAGCGCGCCCAGCCCTGGCGGTTTTCCTCGTGCAAAAGCGTGTAGCGGGCAAGGTCGATCGGCTCCTCGAGGGCAGGGCCCGAAGCGAGCAGCGCCGGCGACAGAACCGGGGAATCGACCGTCGAGGCAAGCCGCTCGGCCTGGCTGCGAGGCCACGAGGTGGCATGCGCGCTGAAGCGCAAGGCAAGTTCGGGCTGATCCCCGCGGAAATCGATCAGCCTTGGATCAACTTCCAGGGACACGTCGATATCGGGCCGCAATTGGCGGAATCGGTTGAGCCGGGGCACCAGCCACACGGATGCAAGCGACGGCTCGACACTGACACGAACCAGGGACTGCGCGGGGACCGCCACCAGTTCCGACAGCAGCCGGTCGATATCGTCAAAGCTGCGGACCAACTGGGCAAGCAGCCGGCGGCCGGTATCGGTCAGTTCGACACGGCGATGATGGCGTTCGAACAGAGGTTGGCGCAGGAAAGTCTCGAGCTCGCGGATCTGCCGGCTGATCGCGGCCTGGGAGACGAAAAGTTCCTCGGCTGCCCGGCTGAAACTCAGATGCCGCCCCGCCGCCTCGAAACTCCTCAATGCCGTCAACGGCAAGCGCCCGCGCTTCATTCGCATAATCCAGGGTTATCCGAAGTGGAAATTATACTCGTTTGAAGGCCAAGGCCAGCGGCGGTCTAATCGCATCAAAGGAGACCGACCATGAACCAGTTCCTGAACATCTTCGGCGATGTGATGCGGATCGCGACGTTCCAATGGCGTGACGAAAGGCTGCATACCAAGTGCGGCGAGGAGTCGATCCGCCCCGGCCGCTCGATGCCTCCGGTTGACCGGCAGCCGTTTCGCCGCTTCCGCCCATGACGCACAGCGGGTGGGGATTGCGTTCTCCCGGCGAAGCTCACATCTATCGCGAGAGGAACGCGATACGGAGATTGCGGTGCACGACCCGCATGGGCATGCCCACACTGCCAGGCCGCCGGGACGCGGCCGCAACTGGCCCGGCCCGTGGCGCAAGACGCCTGGCCGTCTCTTCGGCACGTCGCTCGTGCGCCTCTATCAGTTGACGCTGTCCGGCTTTGTCGGCAATTCCTGCCGGCATCTGCCGACCTGTTCCGAATACGCGCATGAGGCGATCGCCCGCCATGGCCTGTGGGCCGGTGGCTGGATGGGATTTTTCCGCGTGCTGCGCTGCGGCCCATTCGGCACGCACGGCATCGATTTGGTTCCGGAAGTGCTGACGGACCGCTACGTCTGGTTCATGCCCTGGCGCTACTGGCGGATCGGCCGGAAACGCGGCGAAGCCCAGGCCTGACGGTGGCCTAACTTCAAAGTCGGACTATTTCGTACCATTCAGCATCATGCTGGGTCGTCGTTTTGATACATGGAACCCTACAACCACGACGACGCGACTTCTGTCCAAAACCAGTTGCCGATAAAGCGATCGTCACAGGCGAGGCCCAGTCATTTTCTTATATTCTCTCCAGATTTTGGTCGCCATATATACTATGTAGCGTTCATGATGGTATATAAGATATATAATAAAAAACAAAACAACAGTGAAAGCGACTGTTCCAACTAAAGATAGTATGAATTCTATCGGATTTTTTTCGAATTTAATCCAGCTGAATTTATCTCTTATTTCTCCAGATGCCAGCGCTGACACTGATATGCCCATCGTGTACCCGATCAGGCTCGTCAACGCGATATAGGCTATAACTTTTTTCCAAACACTCATGGAGAGTAAGGCCATAATTTCATTTCTGATCGGCATTCGAGCAGTCGACGCAGACATTGTCCAGATGGGTTAACCGGAGACGATATGAGCTCCTCAAATTTGAAGTACAACACGCGTTGAATTAACGCGTGTTTGATGGGCCAGCATTATACGGATCTCGATTTGAGGACAGATTTTTAGAATTCGGTAGGGTTAACGCAAGCCTGCACAAAGACTGCGCATTTGAGACAAAATCGAGACAAGAGACCTCGCTAAGCCCGCTCGCGAACACCCTTCTGGAGCGAGCATCAATGCGTAACATCGACCGTCTTCCCTTTATCCTGGCTGGAGTCCTTTTCCTGCTCGCCTGGCTGCTGGGGTTCCCGATGCGCGCGCAATCGGCGCCGCTTGGGGATGTGCACTGCACGCTGATCGCCGATGCGGCGACCGGCAAGACGCTTTACCAGGACGGGACCTGCGACCAGCGGTTCAGCCCGGCCTCGACGTTCAAGGTACCGCTTTCGCTGATCGGTTACGACGCCGGTATTCTGAGCGACGAGCACACGCCGACCTGGGACTACAAACCCGAATTCAATGCGGTGAAAAGGGATCAGAAGGCCGTCGACCCGGTGATCTGGGAACGCGATTCGATTATCTGGTATTCCCGGGAGATCACCCGCCGGCTGGGCGGCGAGAAATTTGCCGGCTACGTATCGAAGTTCAAATACGGCAATAGCGACGTTTCAGGCAATCCCGGCAAGGATGACGGTCTCACGCGTTCCTGGGTCAACTCCTCGCTCAAGATCACGCCGGTCGAACAAGTTGCCTTCCTGCGCCAAATGCTCGCTGGCAAGATGCCGGTGTCGGCGAAGGCGCATGAGATGACGCGCGCAATCATACCGAGCTTCAAGGCCGGCGATTGGTCCGTTCAGGGCAAGACCGGCAGCACGAGGCTCGGCGAGGGCGGCAAGGACAAGCGCTCGCTCGGTTGGTTTGTCGGTTGGGCCCGGAAAGACGGACGCCAGATCGTGTTCGCCCGGCTGGTTGTCGATACCAATCGGACCGATATGCCGAAAGGGTTGGCGACCAGGGCCGCGTTCCTCAGGGATCTGCCGCAACTGATGAAGTAGGCTGGGCTTTACGGCGGCGGCATCTGCTCATAAAAGACTGCCGCCGCCGGACGCCTCCGGCCAACCTGATGCAGGTCGCAGCCGCAAGCCGCCGGTGACCTGCATTTTACCACCCGCGCTCGTTTGCGGGACTGGATAGGAGATACATGATGCTGAATTCCGTTTCCCTGACATTCCCCGATGGTTCCGTCCGCGACTACGACGCGGCGATGACCGGTGCCGGCCTTGCCGAATCGATCTCGAAGTCGCTGGCCAAGAAGGCCGTCGCCTATGCCATCGACGGCACCGTGCGCGACCTCAGCGACCCGCTCGGCAAGTCCG
The DNA here is from genome assembly GCF_016756515.1 of Mesorhizobium sp. 113-3-9. NCBI lineage: Bacteria > Pseudomonadati > Pseudomonadota > Alphaproteobacteria > Hyphomicrobiales > Phyllobacteriaceae > Mesorhizobium > Mesorhizobium sp. 113-3-9. The sequence continues at coordinate 4,220,791 of NZ_AP023246.1, forward strand.
GCAAGGTCGAGATCATCACTCGCGACGACGCGCGCGCCCTTGAGCTTATCCGTCACGACACCGCCCACGTGCTGGCGGAAGCCGTGCAGGAATTGTGGCCGGGAACGCAGGTGACCATCGGGCCGGTGATCGAGAACGGATTCTATTACGACTTCGCCCGCAACGAGCCGTTCACGCCGGATGATTTTCCGGTGATCGAGAAGAAGATGCGCGAGATCATCGCGCGCAACAAGCCGTTCACCAAAGAGGTCTGGTCGCGCGACAGGGCCAAGAAGGTGTTCGCCGACAAGGGCGAGCGCTACAAGCTCGAACTGATCGACGCCATTCCCGAGGATCAGGATCTCAAGATCTACGCCCAGGGCGACTGGTTCGATCTCTGCCGCGGTCCGCACATGGCTTCGACCGGCCAGATCGGCAATGCCTTTAAGTTGATGAAGGTGGCCGGCGCTTATTGGCGTGGCGATTCGAACAACCCGATGCTGACGCGCATCTACGGCACGGCCTGGGCCGACCAGGCGCAGCTTGATGCCTACCAGACGATGCTGGAGGAGGCCGAGAAGCGCGACCATCGCAAGCTTGGCCGCGAGATGGACCTGTTCCATTTCCAGGAAGAAGGGCCGGGCGTCGTCTTCTGGCACGCCAAGGGCTGGAAGATGTTCCAGAACCTGGTCAACTACATGCGCCGCAGGCTCGACGAGCAGGGCTACCAGGAGGTCAACGCTCCGCAGGTGCTCGACAAGAGCCTGTGGGAAACGTCAGGCCACTGGGGCTGGTATCGTGACGCCATGTTCAAGGTGACGGTCGCGGGCGACGACACCGACGACGATCGCGTTTTCGCGTTGAAGCCGATGAACTGTCCGGGCCATGTGCAGATTTTCAAACATGGGTTGAAGTCCTATCGCGATCTGCCCGTGAAACTTGCCGAATTCGGCAATGTGCATCGCTACGAACCATCAGGGGCGCTGCACGGGCTGATGCGCGTGCGCGGCTTCACGCAGGACGATGCGCATATCTTCTGCACTGAGGAGCAACTGGCGTCGGAATGCCTGCGCATCAACGACCTGATCCTGTCGACCTATGCCGATTTCGGTTTCGACGAGATCAGCGTGAAGCTGTCGACGCGGCCGGACAAGCGTGTCGGCACCGACGAGGCGTGGGACCACGCCGAGGCGATCATGAGCAGTGTGCTGGAGACGATCAGGACAAGATCCGGCAATCGGATCAAGACTTCGATCAATCCGGGCGAGGGCGCCTTCTACGGGCCGAAGTTCGAATATGTGCTGAAAGATGCCATCGGCCGCGAATGGCAATGCGGCACGACGCAGGTCGACTTCAACCTGCCGGAGCGCTTCGGCGCCTTCTACATCGGCTCCGATTCGGAGAAGAAGCAGCCGGTCATGGTGCACCGCGCCATCTGCGGCTCGATGGAGCGTTTCCTCGGCATCCTGATCGAGAACTATTCCGGTCACTTCCCGCTGTGGTTCGCGCCGCTGCAGGTGGTGGTGGCGACGATCACGTCCGACGCCGACGGCTATGCGACCGAAGTGGTGGCAAAACTCAAGGCCGCGGGCTTGTCGGCCGAGGCCGATCTGCGCAACGAGAAGATCAACTACAAGGTCCGCGAACACAGCCTGGCCAAGGTTCCGGTCATCCTCGTCTGCGGCAAGCGCGAGGCGGAAGAGCAGACGGTCAACATGCGCCGGCTTGGATCGCGTGACCAGGAGTCGCTGGGCCTTTTGCAGGCAATCGATCGGCTGACCGAAGAAGCGATCACGCCCGATCGCCGGCGCAAGCGCGCCGCCTGATTTGAGCAGCACCTTTGATGGTGGCGGTGGAGCGATCCACCGCCATTTTCATATCCCTGTCACGCCGATCTTGTAACGAGCCCCTATGCTCAAGCTGAAATTGCGCGAACGGTCCTTTCCCGAACTTTCATACGCCAATCCGCACCAGCCGGTGCTGGCGCGGTGGTTCATTCATTCCGTCGAAGGCCTTTCCGGCCGCGATCGCTTTGCGGCACTCTACGATTTCTGGCGCCGTGGGGTCGTACCGACCGGTGAGCGCGTGTTCAGCCGCATGCTCGACCTGATCGATGTCGGCGTGCGAACCGCCGATCAATGGCCGCCCGCACAACTGCCCGATACGCCGCTGGTGATCGTTGCCAACCATCCCTTCGGCATTGGCGACGGCATTGCGGTGCTGTCGCTGGCGGAGCAGCTCGGGCGGCCTTTCCGGGTGATGATCCACAAGGATCTGCTCAGGATTCGCGAGATGGAGCCCTATTCGCTGCCGATCGACTTTTCCGAGACCAAGGAAGCGCTGAAGAACAACATGGCCGTGCGCCACGAGGCGGTACGCCTGCTGAAGGAGGGCGTCACCATCGTGGTGTTTCCGGCCGGCGGCGTCGCCACGGCGCCGAAAGGCTTTGGCCGGGCGCGCGACCTGCCATGGAAAATGTTTCCCGCCCGCCTCGTCCAGGAAGCGAAGGCGTCGGTCGTTCCCATGCATTTTTCCGGACAGAATGGCAGGCTGTTCCACCTGGTCAGCGGGCCTATGAACATGGCTGAGCGCGATGGCCGGGTGGCCAAATTCGTCGGCAAGGCCTCGCTGACATTGCGCACGTCGCTGCTCATCCGCGAATTCGCACGGCTGTCCGGCAGGGCGATCGACGTGCGCGTCGGCGATGTGCTGAGCTGGAGTGAGCTGGAGCCGCTGCGCGACCGCAAGGCATTGCTCGAGCGTCTCTACCGCGGCGTGTTCGACCTGGCGCCGCAGCTGCCGCGCCGCCGGATTCCCTTCCTGCCGGCGCGGACGAAGCTGAAGCTGGCGGCCTGAAATAGGGGAATGGGTCGTAGAAGGCTAATCCGCGCCTTCTTCCGGATCCATCGCCGCGGCCTCGGTCGCCAGAACCTCGATCTCCTGGTTCTGCCCGGCCACGACCGTGAAATCCTTCTGGTAGATGCGGTCGCGGTTCTTGGCGATGATGGTGTAGTCGCCCTCGGCAAGCACCATCGAGGCGAAGGCGCCGACTGTTTCCTTGATCGGATCGCCGGATTCGTTGAGCAGCGACCAGGACGTGTCGGCGATCGCTTCACCGCCCGTTTCGCGCACCAGCTTCATCGTGATCTCGGCGGCGTGATGCTCGACGGTGGCTTCGGTCAGCTTGCCGGCCTCGACGCGGATGTCGGAGCGGATCACCGCGTTGACCGCGCCATAGGTCGAGACGACGTGGTAGATGCCGGCATTGAGTCGCACGACGCTGTTGGGCTCGACATCGGGAATGATCAGCGCGCGGTCGCCATTGGCCTCGGCGGTGCCCTCATAGATCGAGAAGCGCAGTTTTTTCGGGGGAATGCGCACGCCGCCGGACAGAACCGCGTCGAGCTTCAGGCCACCAGCGTCGAGCACCAGGCTTTCCCGCTTGGCTTCCTTGCCGACAGTGATGCGCTTGGTGGCGCCGGCGCGGCCATAGGAGGCATGGACCAGATAGCTGCCGGGCTCGAGCTGGAAGACGGCACTGCCGCCATGCGCGGAGGCGACCATCGGCAATTTACCGTTGACGGGCTCGGGCTTGAAGACACGCCAGACGAGGCCACGGGTGATGTCGGTGCCCTTGTCGGTCAGCTGGGCCGACAAAGTGATGGCGCCACCGCCGCCGAGCGCCAGCGGGGTTTCGGTCTTGGGCGTCGCATAGCTCGAAATTCCGGGGAGTTTCAGGTCGCTGACGCCGTCCTTTTCCTGCGCAGCAGCCAAGGAGACCGGCAGCAGGAACAGCGCGGCGCAGAGCCAAACCAGGAAAAGACGCAGTCGCCCCTCAAACATGCCTTGCGTTGAAGCCCATGGCGGTGGCAATTTCAAGGCTTAAGAGTCCGATCCACGACTCTTCAGCCCGGCGCTCGCGCGCCTTTGCCCGAGCCGCCCGAATTCCCGATGGTGCGCTTCAGCTCAAAACAGAGTGTGTAGGAGACTTGCGCCCATGGCGTCGCCGATCATCGACTTCCTGCTGACCCGAAATTCAGCACCGATTCCGGAGCTCAAGGATCCGGCGCCCAGCGACGCCGATATAGCGACGATGATCGCCGCCGCAACGCGCGTGCCCGACCATGGCCGGCTGGAGCCCTGGCGCTTCATCCTCTATCGCGGCGATGTCCGCGTCGAGATCGGCAGGAGGCTCGCGGAGCTTGCCGAGCAGCGGGAAGGGCCGCTGCCCGAGGGCCGCCGCAACCAGGAGCTGGCGCGCTTTTCCCGTGCGCCGCTGGTGATCGGTGTGGTGTCGGTGCCGAAAGAGAATCCCAAGATCCCGCAATGGGAAATGTTCCTGTCCGGCGGCATGGCGGCGATGAACCTGATGATTGCGGCCAATGCGCTGGGCTATGGCACCAACATGATCAGCAACTGGTATTCCGACGTGCCGGAGGGCAGGGCGATCCTCGGACTGGCGCCGCAGGAGCGTGTCGTCGGTTTCATCCATATCGGCTCTTATGCCGGCCCGGCGCCGGAGCGGCCACGGCCTGATCCGGCCAAGCTCTACGCTGATTACGCAGGACCCTGGGCGGGCTGAATGTTCTACGAACCATCCAGAGGGCACGGGCTGCCGCACGATCCGTCGAAGGCGATCGTGGCGCCGCGCCCGATCGGCTGGATATCGACGCTGAACAAGGCGGGCGAGATCAATCTCGCGCCATACTCTTTCTTCAATGCGGTTTCGACGCGCCCTTTCATCGTCTGGTTCTCGTCGGAAGGAGAGAAGGACAGCGCCTCCTTTGCCCAGGAGACCGGCGAGTTCGTCGCCAATCTGGTCAGCCGCGATCTTGCGGAGAAGATGAACTACACGTCCGTCAACGCGCCGCCTGGCGTCAACGAGTTCGTCTATGCCGATCTCGCCATGGCGCCTTCGCGTCTCGTCAGGCCGCCGCGTGTGGCGGCAGCGCCTGCCGCGCTGGAATGCCGGGTGACGGAAGTCTTCCGCCCAAGGGCGTTGGACGGAACGCTAACCAGCGCTGTCGTCGTCGCCGGCGAGGTGGTCGGCGTGCACATTGACGATGCCTTCCTGAAAGACGGCCTGTTCGACATCACCAAGGCCGGGAATGTGGCTCGTCTCGGTTATATGGATTACGCCAGCGTCGAAGAGGTCTTTTCGATGCGCCGGCCCCGCTGGGGCAAGGAGTAGGCTCCAGGCCGCTCAGCGCGCCTTGACGGGGTTCGTTTTGCGTCGGGCTGTCATGACGGCTCTGATGTAGCCGGGTTCTCCGATCCGAATGCTTCCGTCGGGAAGGCCGAGTATACGGTCGAGAGCGATCTCGTAGAGCCTGAGGCGTTTCTCCAGGACTTCGATCGCGACCTCCATATCGGCGTCGCTGCCGCCGGCGATCGCCTTGGCGACGACATCATGCGTGGCCAAGCCGAACTGCATGACGATGTCGGCGACACCCTCCGGATCGAAGGTCCTGAAAGTGCCGTCTTCGACACCTTGCCGGATGATCTTGACCAGCAAGGGTGAAAACGACGCGCTGGCCGCCAGGTTGATGCGGTGGAAAAGCACCAGATTCTCCGGCCGAAACATCGTTTCGAAAAGAGCCCAGGCCTCCGCCGCGGTTTCGATCTTGGCCCGTCGCGACTGTGAGAGCAGGCCGTTCAGGCGGCCAAGCGGGTCGAGGCCGGGATCGTCGAGCACGCCCTGAACCCCAGCCAGTGCCTGTTTCGCGAAACGGTCGGCCAGTGCTTCCAGAAGAGCCTCCTTGGAGGCGAAGTAGTGATAGAAGGCGCCCTTCGAGACGCCGGCTGACGCAATCACGTCGTTGAGGCTCGCTCTGTCGTAGCCGTGCGTCAGGAACAGAGCCTGGGCATGGTCCAGAAGTTCTTCTCGCCTGAGTTCTGGATGCTTGATGACGCGGGGCATGACCAACCTTCTGCACGTGATGGCCGTTTTCGTCCAGCGCGGAACCTGCTTGAATCTTAGACCATCGGTCGGTATGGTAGACCATTGGTCTATTTCTGCCAATGCCGGCGAGGGGCATGCCGTGGAAGGTCGATCATGATCGCGAAATTGGTTCTTCAGACATTCATCTGGTTCGGCGTCATGGGCGCCTTGCTCTTCCTGTCGGCGGGAACGCTGCACTGGCCAGGTGCCTGGGTCTATCTGGTGGTGATGGTGGGGCTCAGTCTCACCATGGGCGTGGCGCTGGCGCGTCGCGATCCCGGCCTTATGAAAGAGCGGCTGAGCCCTCCCATCCAGAAGAATCAGACGGCGGCCGACAAGGTCCTGCTATCCATACTTCTCATCGCCATCTTCGGCTGGCAGATCTTCATGGGATTCGATTTCCGTTTCGGCTGGTCGGCGGTTCCTGTCTGGGTGCGGGGGGTTGGAGCGCTGGTCCTGCTGATCGGAATCTGGATCTGCTATCTGACCATGCTGGAGAACAGTTTTGCTGCGCCCGTGGTGAAGATCCAGGATGAACGGGGACAACGCGTGATCACCACCGGGCCTTACAGCTATGTCCGCCATCCCATGTATGCCGGCGCCATTCTCTTCTTCGCCGGCACGGCACTCCTACTTGGCTCCTGCTGGGGGCTGGCATCGGTGCTCGTGTTCGTCGTTCTCCTGGCCATCCGCACGTTCATAGAAGAGAAAACGCTTCGCATCGGCCTGCGCGGCTATGATGACTATGCTGCTGAGGTCCGCTACCGCCTGATCCCGAAGGTCTGGTAGCGGTCAGGCGGAAATGCCTGCTGCCCTCGCGCGTGCAAGCAGCCTTTCGGCCAGCCGCAGATGCGGGCGGTCGTACATCTTGCCGTCGATTCCAACAACGCCGGGATTTCCGGCTGCCTCGAACGCCGCGACGATTGCCGCCGATTGTCTGACCGCCTCGACCGAGGGCGTGAAGGCGGCATTTATGACCGGCACCTGGTCGGGATGGATCGCCATCTTGCCGGTGAAGCCGTCTCGCTCGGCCTCCGCGCATTCCGCGGCGAATGCCGCCATGTCGCGAAAATTCGGGAACACGGTGTCGATCGCGGCGACCTCGGCGGCTCCGGCCGCCAGGATAGTTGTCAGGCGGGCGTGGCGGAACACGTCGGTGTAACGGCCCTGCTCGTCGCGGGTGGAGCGTGCGCCGATCGCCGCCGACAGGTCTTCCGCGCCCCAGGTCAGACCGGCGAGCCGCGCACTTGCGCCGGTATAGGTCGCGGCGGCGAGTATTCCCGCCGGGGTTTCGGTGATGATCGGCAGGATCCTGATCGAGCCGTCGGGCAGGCCGTTCTCCGCCTCCCGAACCCTGAGCTTTGCCGAGAGGTGCTGCACATCCTGGCCGCTGTTGGATTTGGGCAGCATGATGCCGTCCGGCTTTGCCGCAACGAGCGCGGCAAGATCGTCGTCCGTCAATCCGGTCGAGAGGTCGTTGACCCTGATATAGATGGCCGAGGTGGTTTGTCCCCTGCGTTCGACGATAAAGCGTGCGGCGACCGCGCGCGCCGTCGCCTTGTTCTGCGGCGCCACGGAATCCTCGAGATCGACGATCACCACGTCGGCGCCGGCGCCAAACCCCTTTTCCAGCTTGCGCTCGGAATCGCCGGGAACGAACAGCAGCGAACGCATCAGGCGGCCTTCTTCAGCATCATCGCCTGCCTGGTGCATTTGGCGACGAGGTCGCCATGCTGATTGTAGGCGCGGTGCTCGAATTCGACGATGCCGCGATCGGGTTTCGACTTGGACTCGCGTACCGAGACGACAGAGGTTTCGACACGGATGGTGTCGCCGTGGAAGACCGGATGCGGAAACACGGTTTCCTTCATGCCGAGATTGGCGACCGTCGTGCCGACCGTGATGTCATTGACCGAAATGCCGATCATCAGGCCGAGCGTGAAGAGAGAGTTGACCAGCGGCTTGCCCCATTCGCTCTTGGCGGCGAAGTCGAAGTCGATATGCAGCGGCTGCGGGTTCAATGTCATCGCCGAAAACAGCATGTTGTCGCTCTCGGTGACGGTCTTGCGCAGCGTGTGCTGGAAGACGTGGCCGACGACGAATTCCTCGAGATATAGCCCGGCCATTTGCTGTTTCCTCCGCTGTCTGAGGGTTGATAGGCGCTGCATTCAGCAGTCGCAAGCCAGTTAATGAACATGGTGAACCGTTCGTAAACCATTTCTGCCTACCGTCTTCAGCGGGGCCGGAAACCTTCTGGCAAGGGGGCATAGCAGGCGGGCATGGTTGTTGTTTCGCATTTCCTGAAGTGGATCTACACGGCCAGGGTGTCCGAGCGTGCCGCCGCGGCCAACGCGCTGGCCCGGGCCTATGTCAATTCCGAATTGCCGTTCGAGGATCGTTGCGCCGCGGAGGCCGCGCTGACGCTGCTGCTCGACGACGCGTCGTCGAAAGTGCGGCTGGCAATGGCCGAAGCACTCTCGATGAGCCAGCACGCGCCGCTGCAGATCATCAGCGCGCTGGCTTCTGACCAGCCCGAAGTCGCCGGTGTCGTGCTGGCGCGCTCGCCGCTGCTCACCGACGCCGATCTGATCAACCGTGTGGCGGCGAGCCAGAAGGCAACGCAGAAGCTGATCGCGGACCGTCCTGTTGTCTCGATGGCGCTGTCGGCGGCCATCGCCGAGATTGGCGAGGCCGAAGCCTGCGCGGTGCTGCTGGCCAACAGCGGCGCCGACATCGCCTCCCTCAGTTTCCGCCGCATGGCGGAGCGCCACGGGCATCTGCCTCTGGTACGCGAGGCACTGATATCGGATGCACGCCTGCCTGCCGACAGCCGGCATATGCTGCTGATCAAGCTTGGCGAAACATTGAAGACATCGCCACTGGTCATGGCATTGATGGGCGCCGCGCGTGCCGACCGCGTCATGCGGGACGCTTGCGTCAAAGCCTCCGTGACGCTGATTGAGGGCACGCGCCAGGAAGAACACGCGGCTCTGATCGAGCATCTCAGGCTGCGCGGCGATCTCACCGCAAGCTTCCTTATCCGCACCATCGCGCATGGCAAGGTCGATTTCTTCGGCTCGACGCTGGTGGCACTCGGCCAGCAGTCTGAACAGCGCGTGAGGGCGCTGCTGGCCGGCGGGCACGATGTCGCCTTGCAGGCTCTGTTCCGCAGCGCCGGCCTTGCCGCGGCCACGCATGCGATCATCCTGCGCGCGCTGAAAATCTGGCGGGAAGTTGCCAATGGCAAGCGCGTTGCCGGCGTGCAGGAGGTCAGCTGGCTGATGCTCAAGGAACTGGGCGGGCAATCCGCGGAAGGCGATCTCGCCGCTCTGGTCAAGTCTATCCATCTTGACGCCCTGCGCGAGAACGCGCGGGGGCACGCACTGGCAATCGCCGCAGCCTAGCCTTTATCCCTGGCGAAGAAATCCGGGAAGTCCTCCATCGCCGCGGCGATAATGCGCAGTGATGCCGCGATCTGCAGCGCGTCGCTGTTGGCGTTCCGCTGGGCTATGCCCGCCGCATATTGCCGGGCCACGGCGACAGTCGCTGTCTGCGGGTCACCGGGCGCGCGGAAAAGCAGTTCGCGCGCCAGCCCTCTCAGGAAGTTGGCGACCGAAAGCGCGGTCTCGGACGGGATGGCGTGGTTCTGGCTTGCGCTGCGCAACCGCAGGATCTCCAGACCGACCGTGACTGCGGCAACGCCGCCACCCAGAACCGCTTCGCCCTTCCTGCCGGAATTCTGCACCAGCGGCATCAACTGGTTGATCCGGTCATAGGCGAGGCTCTCGAAGGCCGATCGCCTCGGCACGCGCTCGTGCAGGCAAAGTCGAGCCAGATCCTCGCGCATGGCCCGCACGATGCGATTGGCCGCGAGCCACGGATCGGCGGGGAGCACGATGAGGAAGACCCCGATCGCCAGCAGGATGCCGACCAGGATCGATGCCGAGCCGGCAAGGAAGGGGCCAGGAGCATAGGTCATCGCCTGATGGGGACTGAGGAAGGCGAGAAAATTGATGGCGAAGGCTGTCGCCACGCCGACATAGCGCGGATTGGCCATGGCGAGCGCCGCCGGCACCAATATGGGAACGACAAAGAGCGTGAACCAGCCAAAACCGGGCAGGGCGGGAAGCGCTATCTGGCCGACGAGAAAGGCAAAGGGCAAAGCGAGCAGGGTGCCCTTGAAGAAGCCCCAAGATACCTGCACCGGGTCGGGGCGAGCGGCAAACAGGCTCGATACGACGGCAACCAGAATGACGGTGCCTGCCGCTTCCGACCATTTCGTCGTCAGCCAGAATGCGGCGACCAGCAATGTGGCAAGGGCCGCGCGGACGGCGTTACGTGCCGCGCCGGGATAGTCGCGATGCACCACGAGGGCGGGTTGCCGGCTGGCGCGACCTTGGCGGCGCGTGGCTGGTGAGCGCAGCGCATCCAGACCGCGCAGCACCTGTTTCAGCGCCTCGGCGAAATCGGCGGCGATGGTGAGGCGGGTGATGGTGCCGACCCTGTCGTCACCCTGGTCGACCGAGGCATCGGGCATTTGCCTGGCTTTGGCCGAGATCGCGTCGAGCCGTGCCACCCAGGGCGCGATATCATCCAACGCGCCGGGTTTGGCCGCCAGTTCACCGACAAGCACTTGCAACTCCGAGCGTACCGGAATGAGCGCGGCGTTCTTCGGAGCGGCGTGCGAATGCAGCGCACGTGCCGCCGAGAGAGCCGAGAGCAGCTGTCCGATGGTGCGCCGGACCGGATGGGCGCGGGGCGCGAAGCTTGCTGCCTCGAGCCTGGCATAGGCGCGCATCTCGCCAAGCGTCTGGGTGTCGGCGACAAGCTTGCGGTGCAGTCCGATGAGCGTTGCCCGATCGCCGCCGGAGAACGCACCGCCGGCATAGATGGCGAGGTCGAGAATGCAGCGTTTCAGCCGCGAGATGATGGCGTCACTGGCCAGTTTCGGCAGGATCAGCCGGCTGGTCAGGCCGGCGCAGACGATACCGAGTACGATCTCGGCGCAGCGCGCGACTGCAAGGTCGACGACAAGGTGCGGTTGCCCGAAGGCGGGCAGGCCGATGATCATGGCCGTGTAGCCGGCCAGGGCCGCGCCATAGGCTTCCGGGTTGCGCAGCAGCGAGGAGACGAAGGTACAGATGCCGATCCAGACCGCCAGCACCGTCACCAGCACCCAGGGGCCGGTACCAAAGATCGTGGTGATGCCGATCGCGGCGACGCCGCCGGCGAGCGTGCCGAGCAGACGGTAAAAACCCTTCGCCAGCACCATGCCGGCAACGGGCTGGGCGACGATGAATACCGTCATCATCGCCCATTGCGGGTGATCGAGCCGCAGCGCATAGGCGGCGAGAAGCGCTATAAGCCCGGCCGAAACGGTGCGCAGGGCGAAAATCCAGTCCGAGTGCGTCGGCTGTGTCAGCCCGGCCAAGCTTGTCTCGAAATAGGCTTTCAGCCGTGCCCGGGTCACATGCTCGTCTCCGCAACTGGAGCCCGTGTTATGGACCGGGTAGCGCTCAGATATCCAGCACTTCCGTCTCCGCGAATTCGGCACGCTCCTGGATGAAGCGGAAGCGGGCTTCCGGCTTGGTGCCCATCAGCGCGTCGACCGCGTCCTTGGTCGCGGCCTCGGCGTCGATCACGTCGACCCTGAGCAGCGTACGCTTCCTCGGGTCCATGGTGGTCTCCTTGAGCTGCGAGGCCATCATTTCGCCCAGGCCCTTGAAGCGGCCAAGCTCGACCTTGCCGCGCCCGGTGAATTCGGTGCGCAGGAGTTCGTCCTTGTGCGCGTCGTCGCGGGCATAGGCGACCTTGCCACCTTGCCTGATCGAGTAAAGCGGCGGCACCGCCAGATAGAGATGGCCGCCACGCACCAGCGCCGGCATTTCCTGGTAGAAGAAGGTGATCAGCAGCGAGGCGATGTGGGCGCCGTCGACGTCGGCGTCGGTCATGATGATGACGCGGTCGTAGCGCAAATCCTCGTCGCGGTACTTCGAGCGTGTGCCGCAGCCAAGCGCCTGGATCAGGTCCGATATCTGCTGATTGGCGGCAAGCTTGTCATTACCGGCGCTGGCAACGTTGAGGATTTTTCCGCGCAATGGCAGTACTGCTTGGCTGGCACGGTCGCGTGCCTGCTTGGCCGAGCCGCCGGCGGAGTCACCTTCGACGATGAACAGTTCGGCACCGGCCGCCGCGTTCTGCGTGCAGTCGGCGAGCTTGCCGGGCAGGCGCAGCTTGCGTACCGCGCTCTTGCGCGACACCTCTTTCTCCTGGCGCCGGCGCACCCGCTCGTCGGCGCGCGCGATCACCCATTCCAGGAGCTTCGAGGCTTCCTGTGGATTATCGGCCAGCCAATGGTCGAATGGATCGCGGATCGCGGTCTCGACAATGCGGATCGCCTCGATCGTTGCCAGCCTGTCCTTGGTCTGGCCGACGAATTCAGGTTCACGGATGAACACCGATAGCATGCCCGCCGCCGAGATCATGACGTCTTCGGAGGTGACGACCGAGGCGCGCTTGTTGCCGACGAGATCGGCATAGGCGCGCAGGCCCCGCGTCAGCACGTTGCGGAAACCGGCCTCGTGGGTACCGCCTTCACCGGTCGGGATGGTGTTGCAGTAGGAATTGATGAAACCGTCGCCGCCGAACCAGGTCACCGCCCATTCAAGCGAGCCATGGCCGCCCTGCTTTTCGCTCTTGCCGGCGAAGATTTCCCGCGTCACCTGGAAGTCGTCGCCGAGCGATGCCTTGAGATAGTCCTTGAGGCCGCCTGGAAAATGGAATTCCGCCTTGGCCGGCGTCTGGTCCTTCTCCTTGATCAGCGAGGGATCGCAGGTCCAGCGTATTTCGACGCCGCCAAACAGATAGGCTTTCGAGCGCGTCATGCGGTAGAGCCGCGCCGGCTCGAAAGCCGCGCCCTTGCCGAAGATCTGCTCGTCGGGATGGAACCGGGTCTTGGTGCCGCGGCGGTTGTGCACCTCGCCGAGGTGCTCCAGACCGCTTACCGGAATGCCGCGCGAGAAGCGCTGGCGGTATAGTTGACGACCTCGCGCGACTTCGACCTCGAGATGGTCCGACAGCGCGTTCACAACGGAAACGCCGACGCCGTGCAGGCCGCCCGAGGTTTCATAAACCTTGGAATCGAATTTGCCGCCCGAATGCAGCGTCGTCATGATGACTTCGAGTGCCGGCTTCTTGTATTTCGGATGCGGATCGACCGGGATGCCGCGGCCATTGTCGGTAACGGTCAGAAACCCGTCGGCCGAAAGCTCGACGTCGATAAAGGTGGCATGGCCGGCAACCGCCTCGTCCATCGAATTGTCGATGACCTCGGCGAACAGATGGTGCATCGCCTTGTCGTCGGTACCGCCAATATACATGCCTGGCCGGCGACGCACCGGCTCCAGGCCCTCGAGCACCTCGATATCGGCGGCGCTGTAGCCCTCGCTACCATCCTTGGTCGCTGCGGGGCGCTTGGCCGCCGCCTGCACAAGGGGATCCGCCGGGCGCGCCGGTGTGCGAACCGGCTGCGGCTGCTTGTCCATATTGCCGAAGAGATCGTTGTTGTCGTCCATGCCTGCCATAGGGTCCGGTGCTGCGAATCACCCGCCGATACTGCCACGCTTTTCAGCGCCAAGCGACGGAAGTTCCTGTTACGTTCGGGGATTTGACCCCCTCTTACCTTAAAACCATTCGATAACCAAGCGGGCGGAAATAGGTCCGATACGGCTGGCCGGGATTCCTGTTTCTTTAACAAAGCGGCCTAGCGTGAGCCCAACATAACAAGAAACGACGGGCAGCAGGGGTTTCGGCGTGAGGGGCAAGGCCATAACGATGATCGGCATCGCCGCCGTTTTCGGCGCGATATCGATCTTTGCCGCGGATTTCTGGGTCAAAAGCCAGGCCAAGGCCGACGCCGAGGAGAAGACGTCGTCGATCGCTGCCCCAGCTCCGCCAAGGATCGAGTTCAAGACCATCGTGGTGGCGAACGCGTCGTTGCGCTACGGCATGGAACTCGACCGTGCAAAGCTGATCGAAATCCCGTGGCCTCAGGATTCCCTGCCGCAGGGCGCCTTTGCCACCATCGACGGGCTGCTTGGCGAAGGCAGCCGCGTCGTGCTGTCGCCGATCGAGGTCAACGAACCGGTGCTGCTGACCAAGCTGTCGGGGCCAAACGGCCGCGCGACGCTCTCCAACATGCTGACGCCCGGAATGCGCGCGGTCACCATCCGCACCGACGAGATCGCCGGTGTCGGCGGCTTCGTCACGCCGGGCGACCGGGTCGATGTCGTGCTGACGCGCGATGCCGGCGAAATCCAGGAAGTCGCCAAGAACGCGCAAGGGGCGGCCGGTTCGACCATCACTTCCGAGATCGTGGTTGCGGACGCCAAGGTGCTGAGCGTCGGGCAGGGCGCCGACGAGCGCCAGACCACGCCGCAGGTGGCCAATTCCGTGACTATCGAGGTGACGACCGAGGGCGCGCAGAAAGTGGCGCTTGCCCGCACCGTCGGCACGCTGTCGCTGTCGCTGCGCTCGGCCAGTGAAGGCGGCGACGGCAAGAATGGCGTCACCACCATCTCTTCCTTCGGCGGATCGGTAGCGGCCAAGGCTCAGGCCGCGGCCGGCTCCCTGTTCGATGCGATGACCAAGGAGCCGGAGAAGCCGAAATTCAAGACGGTCATCGTGACGCGCGGCACGAAGGCCGAGGAATATCAGGTTCCTGCGCGGGACCAGAAGTAAATGCCGGTGGGGACCGGGCGGGACGGGGCAATGTTGATGCGTACCCTATATCGAATGGCAGGCCGGTTGCGCTTCGTGCGCATCCTGGGGATGGCGGTTGCCCTGGCTGTGAGCGGGATGCTTGCCTTGCCTGGCGCGGCCAAGGCGGACAATGACGTCGTCTATGTCTCTGCGACCAAGAATGCGTCGATCAAGGTCGCCAAGGGGAAGCCCAAGACGATCGTGACGAGCGCCGCTTTCTACCAGATTGTCATCGGCGATCCGGAGATCGCCAACGTCAATCCGCTGACCGACAAATCCTTCTATGTGCTGGGCAACAATCTCGGCACCACCGGAATCGCTTTGTTCGACGAGAAGAAGCAGCTTGTCGGCACCGTCGACATCGAGGTGACGCTCGACACGGATCAACTGGCCAGCACCATCCGCGCCAGCGTGCCGGACGCCAAGATCAAGGTCGGTTCGGCCAATGGCCGTGTCGTGCTGTCGGGTGAGGCGGACGACGCTGTCGCCGCGGACAAGGCAAGCAAGATCGCCAGCCGCTTTTCCGGCAATGAAGAGGTGATCAACTCCGTCAACATCTCGTCCTCGCAGCAGGTCCAGCTCAACGTCCGTTTCGTCGAGATCAATCGCCAGGCAAGCCAGGATCTCGGCGCCAAATACAGCGCCAATTTCGCCTACGGTATCGGTGGGCGCGACGTCACCATCGATCCGGGAACCGTGCCGGCGGCCGGAACCGGCGAGATCATCGGCCGGCTGTTGTCGAACGGCGTGTCGATCGATGTCGCCATCAAGGCGCTGGAAGAGCGCGGCCTTGCCCGGCGGCTGGCCGAGCCGAACCTGATTGCCCGTTCGGGCGAGACGGCGAGCTTCCTCGCCGGCGGCGAATTTCCGATCCCGGTTTCCGAGGAAAACGGCAAGATTTCCGTCAGCTACAAGAAGTACGGCGTCAGCCTCGACTTCACGCCGACAGTGCTCAAGGACGGGCTGGTCAGCCTCGACATCGCGCCGGAAGTGTCCTCCATCGACGCGTCGGCCTCCTACAACATCGGCACCATCTCCGTGCCCGGTTTCATCGTCCGCCGCGCCAAGACCTCGGTCGACCTGAAGAATGGCCAGAGCTTCATGATCGCGGGGCTGCTGCAGTCGCAAAACGACATCACCACATCGCGCATTCCCGGCCTCGGCAAGATGCCCGTGCTTGGACCGCTGTTCTCGTCGAAGTCCTATCAGCGCCGCGAAACCGATCTGGTCATCATCGTCACGCCCTATCTGGTCAAGCCGGTCGATCCATCGAAGAAGATGGCCGAGCCGACCGATGGCACGCAGCCGGCCAGCAACGTCGACTATTTCCTCAACAACACCGAGGAAGTGAAGGCATCGGACAGCGGTCGCGCGCTGGCGCTGGCCGATGGCAGTGCCGCAAGAGCCACTCCCGCCACCACGGTCGGGCATTTCCTCGACCTGCCGAAGGACTGAAGTGCCATGCGTTTGATCCTGAGGTCGAGCATTGCCTTGCTTTTGGCCGGCTTCGCCGCCGGCTGCACCAGCGACGACTATGTGCGCAGTGAAGGGCTGACGACCGGCGCCGGTAACGCCCAGGCCGCCAACACCGTCATGCAGATGGTCGATCCGTGGAAGTACGGTGTCCAGAACACCAGGCTTCTCGTGCCTGCCAAGCGTGGCGATGCCGGACCTGTCACCCCCGATCAGGCCGCCGCTTCGAAGGCATCGCAGACGACCACGGGCAACTGACCCCAAAGGGCGATCGAGCCCACAGGCTGATAAAAATGGCAAACGGCATCAAGACCCGGAAAATCCTGCTCGTATCGACGGACAGGACCTTCGTGCAGGACACGCGGACCGCATTCGCCGCCTCCGAGATCATCCAGCTCTCGGCGGTGGAGAAGAGTGTCACCGAGTTGCGTGGCGAAATCCAGGAGGCCGATTTCGGCGCCATCATCGTCGACATGGACGCGGCGAGGCTGGAGGAGGTCGAGTCGCTGCAGCGCATCATGCGCCGGCTGGAGGACAAGACACCGGTCGTCGTCGTCACCCAGGAGTTCAACGCCGCCGCGGTGCGCATCCTGGTGCAGCTCAAGGTCGCCGATTTCCTGGTCAAGCCGATCACAACGGCCGACCTGGTGCGCTCGGTCGTGCGGGCGTTGCAGGGGCCGGGGCGGGAGGAAAACACCGAGTCGCAGATCTACACCTTCATGCCTGCCGCCGGCGGCGTCGGTACAACGACGCTGGCGCTGCAGACCGCCTTCCAGCTGCATCATTCGGTGACGCGTGGCGCCTCGACCTGCGTGGTCGATCTCAATTTCCAGCAGGGCGCCTGTGCCGAATATCTCGACCTCGAGCCACGTTTCGACATCACCGAGATCGAGAACCAGCCCGAACGTCTCGACCGGCAGCTGCTCGACGTTATGCTGTCCAAGCACGCCAGCGGGCTGTGCGTGCTGGCCGCGCCGACCCACCCGGCGGAGATGCGTTCGTTCAAGACCGATGTCGTGGTCCGCATGCTGGACCTCGTCTCGGCCTATTTTGACAATGTCGTCATCGACATGCCGCGCACCTGGTTTCCCTGGACGGAGACCGTGCTGCTCGGCTCCAACAAGCTGTATATCGTGGCCGAGATGACGGTGCCGTGCCTGCGCCACACGCAAAGGCTGATCCAGGCTGTCTATGAGACCGCCGGCAAGGAAGTGAAGCCGAACGTCATCGTCAACCGTTTCGAGCAGAAGATGTTCGACAACGGCATCAAGCAGGCCGACGTCCAGGAGATTCTTGGCGAGCATTTCGTCGGCGGCATCGCCAACAACTACCGGCTGGTGCGCGAGGCGGTTGACCGTGGCGTGCCGCTGCACGAAATCGACCCCAATGCCAATGTCGTCAACGACCTGAAGAGGATCATTCTTCCGGAGGAGGCAGCCGCGACTGGACCCAAGTCGAAGTCGCTGTTTAGTCTCGGCAAGGGCTTCTTGAAGAGGAAGGCCGGATGACCAGCCGTTTTTCAACCCTGCAGAACCGTGACGCGCGTCCGCAGCGTCCGGCGGAATCAGCCCCGGTCGCGCATCATGCTGTCGTCATCCCGACCAGCCGAAAGGCGCCCGCAAAGCCGGATGTCGCGCCGGCAAAGAACGCCAACAAGGTGCTCGATGCGCGCGTCCGCATTCACCGCATGCTGCTCGAGGAGATCAACCTCGTGGCGCTGGAGCGTTTGCCCAAGGAGGAGATGCGCCGGCAGGTGCATGATTTCGTTTCTGAAAAAACCCGCCAGGAGCGGATGGCGATCAACACCGTCGAACTCGAAGCGCTGGTCGACGATATCGTCGACGAGATGGTCGGCCTCGGTCCGCTTGAGCCGCTGCTCAAGGATCCGGACATCAACGACATCCTGATCAACGGCCACCAGAACTGCTTCATCGAAAAGAAGGGCAAGCTGCAGCAGGTCCATATCCCGTTCAAGGATGAGGCGCATCTGCTTAGAATCATTAACAAGATCGTCGCCGCGGTTGGCCGCCGGGTCGATGAATCGCAGCCGATGGTCGACGCGCGCATGCTCGACGGTTCGCGCTTCAACGCGGCCATCCGCCCGGTTGGAGTCGACGGGCCGCTGGTGTCGATCCGCAAATTCTCCAAGAACAAGCTCGGCCTTCACAAGCTGGTCGAATTCGGCGCCATCACGCAGAACATGGCTGAGGTGCTGGCGGCGGCAGTCCACGCCCGCAAGACGACGATCATTTCGGGCGGCACCGGTACCGGCAAGACGACGATGCTGAACGCGCTGTCGGCCTTCATCCCCGAAGACGAACGGTTGATCACCATCGAGGACGCGGCAGAACTTCAGCTGCAGCAGCCGCATGTCGCGCGCATGGAGACGCGCCCCGCCAACATCGAGGGCCATGGCGAACTCAAGCAGCGCGATCTCGTCAAGAATGCGCTGCGCATGCGCCCAGACCGGGTCATCCTCGGCGAGTGCCGCGGCGAGGAAGCCTTCGACATGCTGCAGGCGATGAACACCGGCCATGAGGGGTCGATGGCGACCATCCATGCCAACACGCCGCGCGATGCCATTTCGCGCCTCGAACAGATGCTGGGCATGACCGGCATGCCGATGACGGTGCAGTCGATCCGCAGCCAGATCGCCAGCGCCATCGATATCATCGTCCAGCTGACCCGGCTTTCCGACGGCAAGCGCAAGGTGACAAGCGTCGCCGAGGTAACCGGCATGGAAGGCGACGTCATCCAGATGCAGGAGATTTTCCGCTTCGTGCGCACCGGCATGGATGCCGATGGCGGGATTCTCGGCTATTTCGAGGCGACCGGCATCCGGCCGCGCTTCCTCGAGGATCTGCGCGCCATGGGCATCGAATTTCCCGGACGCTATTTCGAACCCGGCCGGCCGCAGGAGTAACCAGGTGTTCGACGGGCTGAGCGCGATCTATGTCGTCTATGCCGGGGCAGCACTCACCGGCATCATGATCGCCGAGGCCTGCTATCTCCTCTACGCCGGCCGCAGCGACAAGCGCACCGCCATCAACCGGCGCATGAAGCTGCAGGAAAACAAGATCAGCCAGGAGCAGGTGCTGATCCAGCTGCGCAAGGAGCGCGGCCTCGATGCGGGCACCTCGCTGTTCTCGCCGGACCGGTTCCGTGCCCTGCGCACGCAATCGGGCATGATCATGCCGCTGTCGAGATTCCTGATGATCACCTCGGGCGTGGCGCTGGCCATGGCCCTGGTCGCCATCTGGCATGGCTTGCCGCTTCTGATGGGGCTTGTCCTGTTCGTCGTTCTGGTGCCGCTGTTGCCGGTGGTGGTGATGCGCTTCAAGCGCAAGCGCCGGCTCAAGCGCTTCGGCATGCAGCTGCCGGAGGCGCTGGAGCTGATCACGCGCGGCCTCAAGGCCGGTCATCCCGTGCCGGTGGCCATTGCCATGGTATCGCGCGAGATGCCCGATCCGATCGGCACCGAATTCGGCGTCATCGCCGATGAGGTGACCTATGGTTCCGACCTGGTCTCGGCGCTGAATTCACTGTTCGACAGGGTCGGCCATGAAGATCTGCCGCTGTTCATCACCGCCGTCTCCATCCAGTCCAGTTCGGGTGGCAATCTGCGCGAGATTCTGGACGGCCTGGCGCTGACGATCCGCGAGCGCGGCAAGCTGCGCCGCAAGGTGCGCGCCATCTCGACCGAAGGCCGCATGTCGGCCTATATCCTGACGGCGATACCCGCGCTTTTGTTTGCCGCCATCATGGCGCTGATGCCGGGCTTCTACCGCGATGTCTGGGACGAGCCGAAAACCTGGTACCTGATCGGCGGCTCGGTGACCTGGTTGATGCTGGGCAATCTGATGATGTTCAAGATGTCGAATTTCAGGTTCTGACATGCAGGGCTTCATCGAGTTCCTCGCTTCGCTTGCTCCGACCTCGTTGATGCCGGTGGCCGTCCTGTTGCTGGCCCTGGGCAGTGGCGCGGTCGTCTGGCCAATGGTGGCGGCGAAGGGCGATCGCAACGAAGTGAAGCGCCGGCTCAAGGTCGACCATGGTCCCGCGGCCGCGAAACCCGAGCCGCTGCAGAAGAAGAATGCCGACGTCGTGCGCGAGAAGGCGGTGAGGCGGGCACAGGAATTCTACGCCAAGAGCGATCCCGAAAATGTCGCCCGGTTGCGCATGAAGCTGATCCAGGCCGGCTACATGGAGCCGCGCGCCGTCGGCACGTTCTTCATCATACGCTTCTCGGCGCTGGTCGGCGCCGCGATCGGCGCGTTTGTTCTGAACCAATGGCTGGCCAATGCCGACGCGACGATGGCCAGCCGTTGGGCGTTCGTCATCCTGTCGGGCGTGGCCGGCTATTTCCTGCCTGGCCTGGTGCTGACCCAGAAGGTGCGGGAGAAGATGCGCGAATACCGCAACGGCTTTCCCGACTTCATGGACCTGATGATCGTCTGCTCGGATGCCGGCATGAGCATGGAGGCCGGCATCGAGCGCGTCTCGAAGGAACTCGCCAAGACCTATCCCGCGCTCAGCCAGAACCTTCAGCTGGTGTCGCTGGAACTGCGGGCCGGGCGCAGCCTCGACGATGCGCTGAAGGCACTCGCCGACCGTCTCAGCCTCGACGAGGTCCGTTCCTTCGCCACGCTGCTGCAGCAGTCGAAGGAGCTCGGTACCAGCCTGTCGGGCGCATTGCGCGTCTTCTCCGACGAAATGCGCCACAAGCGCATGTCGCTGGCCGAGGAGAAGGCGCATGCCCTGCCGGCCAAGATGTCGATACCGGTGACGGTGTGCATCCTGCCGGTGGTGCTGATGATCGCGGTCATTCCGATCATCGTCAAAATGACGGGTAGCCACTAGCCAATATTGATGCTCTGGATCCGGGGCCGACAACGCATCATCCGGCCCGAACGCGGCCCTGCGACGTGAGAACCCCATGCGAATACTGTTGTGTGCCGTCTCCCTCGCTCTCGCCGCCACCAGCCTGTGGCCGGCGCAGGCCGCGGCCGACGATTGCGGCGATGCCGCCGCGCTGTTGCGGCAGGCCTATCCCAAGGTCCAGAAAAGCGCCGACGGCCGCTCGTTCACGCTCGAGCCGCATACCAGCATCCCGCTCGCGGACCCGCAGGACGGTGCGCCGGGCCTGGTCTGCAAGGTCTGGCCCGCCCATGACGATCTGTTGCTGGTCGTGGTGCCGCTGATCGACAGCGTCCAATCCGTCGATGGCCAGCATGTCGGCGATATCGAGCTTCTGGTCGTCGACAGGAAGACCCTGCAAATACGCCAGCGCCTGCTCCAGCCCAAGCTGATGAACGACGATGCCATCGCCATCCGCGGCATCGAATTCGACACCGGCCGCTACGGGCTGGCGCCCGGTGTCACCGCCTTCGGCCTGCGCATCGACATGGCCAACCATTCGCAGCCCAATCCCTTTGGTGAGACCGACCTGCGGCTCTATGCCATCGCCAACAATGCGCTGCACATGGTGCTCGACGGCCTTGTCGTGGCCGGCTTTGGCGGCGAAGGCGACACCAATTGCGCGGGATCCTTTCATTCGAGCAAGGTCAACCTGGCGATGAGCCCGACGATCCATCGCGGCTACCACGACATCATCGCGGTCGAGCGGCAGGATACCGACGAGCTGTTCCCCGACAAGGATGGCGAGTGTCAGTCGCATCCCGGCAAGTCGGTGAGCCGGACCCACCGGCTGCGCTATGACGGCAGCCGCTATCCGGTTCCGGCGGCGCTCAAGGCAATGGACCCGCCGTAAGAACGCGGTTCGCACCTGTTCGAGGCGTTGCAGCCCAATGGTTAACGGCCGGTATTGCGGAAACCAAATCTTAGGGGCATTTCGGCACCGAAGCTTAATGGCTGTGCTGTAGTGTCTTTCCCTGAAGAACGACCCGACAAATCGGGCGACGGGGCAGGGCATGCGTCAGACGAAATTTGCGGCGGCGGCCACGATGGCGGCCGTCTTGATGATCACCGGGTGCACGACGAACAACAACGTCGACACGACCAAGACCACCGCGATCCAGCCGGCCGCCAGGGATGTCGATACGTCCGATCTGGCGCAAGGCAAGGCGCAGTTTCGCGACGCCAATTATGGCCTCGCCGAACAGCATTTCCGCAAGGCCGTCGAGCTGAAGGCCGACAATGCGGAGGCCTGGATGGGACTCGCCGCCTCCTATGACGAACTCGGCCGCTTCGACTTTGCCGACCGCGCCTACGGCCAGCTCCTGAAAGTCGCCGGCCGCAAGCCGCAGATCGTCAACAATATGGGCTATTCGCAACTGCTGCGCGGCAACAAGAAGAAGGCCAGGGCGCTGCTGCTGGAGGCGAAGGCCGGCATGGCCGATCCCACGGTCGTCAACGCCAATCTAGCACTGCTCAACAAGGGCTGATGGCCGTCCTCGCGATGGCCAAGGGTACGGTTTCGGGACAGGTGGTATCGACGCTTTGTAAACCTTAACCGCAGCTTCGGTCGAAAGATCGGCTGAAAACCATGATCGAGGGCTGCCGCTGACCTAGAATGCGGCGTAACCGCCGACTCTCGAGAGGCCCCCGCCCGATATGCTGGATTTCAGTTCGCTCCTGCTCGCGGCCGCGCTGTCGGGCACCTGTCTGGCCGTCACCATGTTTGCAATCTGGTTCACCGCGCCGCGGGCCCGTTTCGTGCTGACGGTGGCGTGCGGCATCCTGGTGCTCGTCGCGCATGTGATCCTGTTCTGGCGATACACCAAGGAGCCGGATCCGCTGCTTTGCCAGATCGCGCTGGCGCTGCTCAGCCTGGGCTTCCTGATCCTCTGCATTTCGGCCATGCAGTACCTTGGCGTGCCGGACCACAAGCGTGCGGTCGTGCCGACACTTGCCGCCATGGCAATCTGCGCGGCCTTGACCCTCCTCGGCCTTGATGGTGTCGGCTTCATCGTCACTTACGCGACAGTGACCGTGCTGCTGTCGACGATCGGGGCCATGTTCTGGGTCAATGGCAGCCATGATCGCCGCATCCTGCTGGTGGTCTCGTTCCTGAGCGGCACCTGTGCGCTGTCGTTTGCCCTTTGCGGCATGGTTCTGCTGGCCAAGGCGCAATGGACGCTCGGGGTGGCGCCCGACAATTGGGCCGAACGCCTGAATTCCGTCGTGGCGGTGGCCTGCATGACCGGCCTCGGCGCCTTGACGCTCTCGCTGCACCATCTGCAGGCACAGATCGAGCTGAAGGCCGAGACGATGACCGATCCATTGACCGGGCTGATGAACCGTCGTGGGTTGACATCGCACCACGGCGAGCGGTCGTTCGGTCCCTTCGCGGCGATCGTCATGTTCGACCTCGATCACTTCAAGAGGACGAACGACATCTACGGTCACCCCATAGGGGATCAGGTCCTGTGCCGATTCGCCGCCGTCATCCGGAAATATGCCAGGACCGGCGTCGACGCCTTTCGGCTGGGCGGCGAGGAGTTTGCCGTCGTCATGTCGCGGATGACGGAAGAGCGGGCCTATGATCTCGCCAGCAAGATCGGGGTGGCCTTCGGCACCGAAATCGTCGCCACTCCGCTCGGTCCGTTGCGCAGCACGGTCAGCGGCGGCATCGGCTTTGGCGGCGCCGACGGCAGCAGCCTCGACGAAGTGCTGGCCGAGGCGGACGCCGCGCTTTACGCGGCCAAGCGCGCCGGCCGAAATTGCGTCGTCAGCCGCAAGAGGATGGGCAAGGCCGAACCGGTCAAGCCGGCCTTGCGCTCAGCTTAGTTACTCCGCTGCTCCCAGATAATCCGACAGCGGCGGGCAGGAACAGACCAGGTTGCGGTCGCCGGCGACATTATCGATGCGCGACACCGGCGGCCAGTACTTTGCCGCTGTGTCGGCGTCGCCGGCGGGGTAGGCCGCTTCCAGCCGCGAATAGGGATGGTTCCACTGGCCGGCCAGTGCCTCGGCGGCGGTGTGCGGGGCGTTGACCAGCGGGTTGTCGGTCAGCGGCCATTCGCCTTTCGCTACCTTGGCTGCCTCGCCGGCGATGGCAATCATCGCCTCGCAGAAGCGGTCGAGCTCGCGCTTGGGTTCGGACTCCGTCGGTTCGACCATCAGCGTGCCGGCAACCGGAAACGACATGGTCGGTGCGTGGAAGCCGTAGTCGATCAGGCGTTTGGCGATGTCATCGACGCTGATGCCGGCACTCTCCTTGAGCACGCGCGTGTCGAGGATGCACTCATGCGCGATGCGATCGTGCCGGCCCTTGTAGAGCAGGGGGAAGTGCGGCGCGAGCCGTGTCGCCACGTAGTTGGCCGAGATGATGGCGGTCTCCGTTGCCTGCTTCAGGCCTGCAGCACCCATCATGCGGATATACATCCAGGTGATCGGCAGGATGGAAGCGCTGCCGAAAGGTGCGGCCGACACCGCATGCGCCGAGCCTTCGGTGACATGGCCCGGTAGATAGGGCTTCAGATGCGCCTTGACGCCGATCGGGCCGATGCCGGGGCCGCCGCCGCCATGCGGGATGCAGAAGGTCTTGTGCAGGTTCATATGGCAGACATCAGCGCCGATATCGGCAGGACGGGCAAGGGCGACCAGCGCGTTGAGGTTTGCGCCGTCGAAATAGACCTGGCCGCCATGCTCGTGAATGAGGGCGCAGAGGTGGCGGGCGCCTTCTTCGTAGACGCCGTGCGTCGAGGGATAGGTGAACATCAGCGCCGCTAGGTTTTTGGAATGCTCGTTGGCCTTGGCCCGCATATCGTCCATGTCTATATTGCCGTCCTCCAGGCAACGCACGACGACGACGCTCATGCCGGCCATCGCCGCACTGGCCGGGTTGGTGCCGTGCGCGGAAGAGGGGATCAGGCAGACGGTGCGGTGGCCTTCACCGCGCGAGCGATGATAGGCGCGGATGGCGAGCAGGCCGGCATATTCGCCCTGGCTGCCGGCATTGGGCTGCAGGCTGACAGCGTCGAAACCGGTGATTTCCGACAGCCAGCCTTCCAGCTCGCCGATCATGGCGCGATAGCCGGCCGAATGCGCTGATGGCGCGAAGGGATGCAGATTGGCGATGCTTGGCCAGCTCACCGGCATCATTTCGGCCGCGGCGTTGAGCTTCATGGTGCAGGATCCGAGCGGGATCATGGAACGGTCGAGCGCAAGGTCCTTGTCGGCCAACCGGCGCAGCAAACGCATCATGTCGGTTTCCGACTTGTTCTCGTTGAAAACCGGCTGGGTCAGGAACTCTTTTCCACGCGGCTTGCCGGGTACCGTGCTGCCGGCCGAGGGCCCGGCCTTGGCACCGAACAGGGCCGCGATCGCGTCGAGATCAGCGTCGGTCGAGGTCTCGTCGAAGGCTATGGCGACATGGTCGGCATCAAGCACGCGAAGCAGCCGGCCGGTCTTTTCGGCGGCGGCGGCGATCTCAGCGGCCTTGCCCTTTACCTCCACCGTCACCGTGTCGAAACGGCTGGCGCCGAGCACGGGCACGCCTGCCGCCTTGAGACCGCCTGCCAGACGGTTGGCCAGCGCGTGGATGCGCCCGGCAATCGCCTGCAGCCCGGCGGGTCCATGCCAGATGGCATAGGCCGTCGCCATGTTGGCGAGCAGTGCCTGCGCGGTGCAGATGTTGGACGTCGCCTTGTCGCGGCGGATATGCTGTTCGCGCGTCTGCAGGGCGAGGCGGTATCCGGGCCGGCCCTTGCTGTCGGTCGACTGGCCGACCAGGCGGCCGGGCATCAGCCGCGTCAGCCTGTCGGAGACGGCGCAATAGGCGGCGTGCGGGCCGCCAAAGCCCATCGGAACGCCAAAGCGCTGCATCGGCCCGACGGCAATGTCGGCGCCGAGTTTCGCCGGCGCATCGGTCAGCGTCAGGCCCAGCGGATCGGCGATGAAGACGACCAGCGCGCCGGTGGCGCGGGCCTTGTCGATCGCCACCTTGTGGTCGCCATAGACGCCTGACGTATCGGGCCAGGAGACGAGCAGGGCAGCCGTGTTGTCGTCGATCGTCTCGCCGTCGATCTCGATGCCGAGTGGTTCGGCGCGGGTGCGTACCACATCCAGGGTCTGCGGATGCGGCGTGCCGGCAAGTGCCACCTTGGTGCGTTTGTCGCGATGGTGGCGCAGCGCTATGCCGACCGCTTCGGCGACAGCGGTTGCCTCATCGAGCAGCGAGGCCGACGCCACCGGCAGGCCGGTCAGTTCGGTGACCAGCGTCTGGAAATTGAACAGCATTTCCAGGCGGCCCTGGCTGATCTCGGCCTGATAGGGGGTATAGGCCGTATACCAGGCCGGATTCTCGAACAGATTGCGCTGGATGACCGGCGGCACGTGTACGCCGTGATAGCCGGCGCCGATGAAGCTCTTCAGCACGGTATTCCCAGCCATTGTCGCCGACAATTCGGCCAGTGCTTCGGCTTCGCTCGCCGGCGCCGGCAGGGCCAGCGGCAGGTCGAGGCGAATCGATTGCGGCACGGCCTGGCTGATCAACGTCTCGACAGAGGGGACGCCGATCACCGCAAGCATGGCTCTGACGTCGCTGACATCAGGACCGATATGGCGGGCCGAGAAGGGGGTAAGTGCTGCGCTCATCGTCTTAAAATCCTGTTATCAGCCGATATGGGCTTTGTAGGCGGCCTCATCCATGAGGCCGGCGAGCTGGCTTTCGTCGGCAAGCTTCATCTTCCACAGCCAGCCGGCGCCGGTTGCCGCCGAGTTGACCAGCGAGGGGTCGGAAGACAGCGTGCCGTTGGCCTCGGTGATCTCGCCGTCGACCGGCGCGTAAACGTCGGAGGCCGCCTTGACGGATTCGACCACGACGGCGGTATCGCCCTTGGTCAGCTTCTTCCCCGTTTCCGGCAGTTCGACGAAGACGAGGTCGCCGAGCTGCTCCTGCGCGTAGTCGGTGATGCCTACGGTGGCGATGCCGCCTTCGACGCGGAGCCATTCGTGATCCGATGTGAAATAGGTCTTTGCCATGCGGTCTATCCTTTGCGGTAGCGATGAGGGGTGAAGGGCAGGGAACTGATATCGACAGGGATTTTCGTGCCGCGCACGTCGGCGAAGACCCGCGTGCCGGGCTTTGCCAGCGATGCGGCGACATAGCCCATGGCGACCGGGTGGCCAGCCGAGGGGCCAAAGCCGCCCGATGTGACATGGCCGGCGGGATTGCCGTCGGCGTCCAACAAGGCAGCACCAGCGCGCACCGGTTGGCGGCCTTCCGGCTTCAGGCCGACACGCCTTTGCGCTGGGCCGCGTTCCACGGCGGCGCGCAGGGCGTCCGCGCCGATGAAGGCGCCGGACGCGCGGATGTCCTTGGGGATTGCCCACATCAGCGCGGCGGCCGCCGGGTCGGTCTCCGGCGTGATGTCCTGGCCATGCAGGCAAAGCCCCGCTTCCAGCCGCAGGCTGTCGCGCGCGGCAAGGCCGATCCACAGCACGCGTTCATCCTCGAGCAGCTTCGCCACAAGGTCGCGCGCATCGGCCTCGGGCAGGCCGATCTCGAAACCGTCCTCGCCGGTATAGCCGGACCGGCTCATGAACCAGTTCTTTCGCGGTTCGACACCATGCATGAACAGCAGCGAGCCAGTCTCGATGCCGGCGCGGGACAGCACGGCCCAGGCCTCGGGTCCCTGCATGGCCAGGAAGACGCGATCGAGCGGGCCGACCTCCACGTCAAAATTCGCGGCCAGCTCGCGCAGATGCTTTTCGTCGGCGATGGCGTTGCCGGCATTGGCGACGACCATGAAGCGGTCGGCGCCGAGGCGGGTGACGATCAGGTCGTCGAGGATGCCGCCTGCCTCATTGAGGAAGAACGTCAGTTTGGATTGCGAGATTTCGAGCGCGCCGGCATCCAGCGGACAGGCACGGTTGAGCAGCGCGACCGCTTCCGGTCCGCTGACCTCGAACAGTTTCATGTGCGAGATGTCGAACAGGCCCGCATGTTCGCGGGTATGCAGATGTTCCTTCATGACGCCGGCCGGGTAGGTCAACGGCATCGACCAACCGGCGAAGGCGCCGAAGCGCGCACCGGCGGCTGTGTGGATATCCTCGAGGGGAAGGTGTTTTGAGTCGTCGCCCGTCATGTCGTCTCCAGAGTCGCACGCAATCGGCCGCGAATGGCGACCAGTCCGTGCCCCTCTGTCTGAAGCCTGAGAGACTCGCGCAGCCGGAACCCTGTCAGCGGCGCTTACACCTTCGGCGCGGGGGCAAGCCCCGACTTTCCAGAGTGTCTTTCCCGTCTACGGTTCTTTTGCCTGAGAGATTTCGGGCGATTTCCCCTTCGGCGGCAGCTCTCGCTGCTCTCTCCCGCAAACAGGTAGGACTCAAAACCTCGAGTCCTCGACGCGCCATCCATAGCCCGCCGGCGACACCTTGTCACCTCCCTGCGACATCTAAAGCGCGTTGCGCGTTAGCTAAGGTCAGGACTCGTTGATCCAGAAGATGAATGTTGCGGCGAAGGCGATTGCCGAGAGGAAGGTGCGCGCGCATCGGTCGTATCGTTTGTAGATGCGCCGCCAGTCCTCGATCCGGGCGAACATGTTCTCGATCTTGTGGCGCTGTCGGTAGAATGGGATCGTATTCGTGCTGGATGCGATGGCTGGCATGGGGCGGGATGCATGGAGCGATGCCCTTGTTGGCCAGAGCCCGTCGGAAGGCGGCGGAACCGTAAGCCCTGTCGGCGAGCATGAGCAGACGCGCCAATTGCTGGGACGCCGCCGTCGCGGGATCATCCTTCAGCAGCCTGAAGAAGGAGCGCATCCGAAAATGCATCTACAAAACCCGAAGCCTCGCCCGGGCCGACATCTTCGATTATATCGAAGTCTTCTACAACCGAACCCGTCGCCACAGCCATCTCGGCGGCGTCAGTCCCAAGGCGTTCCAAAGCGCCGCGGCGTGAGGCTGGGAATTGTCTGCCAATCCGGGGGCAGTCCAATCTGAAGGAATTTAACTGGCGCCTGTCCTTGATTAAGCGGATACTGTTTCTGGGTCGGTGGGAAACCCTGGAGGGCCTCATGACCACACACAAGGTCGGCTACCTGATCGGTAGTCTCGCCAAGGCGTCGATAAATCGCAAGCTTGCAAAAGCACTCGTGCAACTCGCCCCGCCAGAGCTTGAGATGTCGGAGATTTCCTTCAAGGATTTGCCGCTCTACAGCTACGACTACGATGCTGACTTTCCACCTGTCGCGCGCACTTTCAAAGACTCCATCGCCGCTGTGGAGGCAGTGCTTTTCATAACACCCGAGTATAACCGCTCGATCCCAGGCGGGTTGAAGAACGCGATCGACTGGGCGAGCCGCCCATATGGCAAGAATTCCTTCGCTCGCAAGCCGTCGGCCGTCATTGGGACATCACCGGGAACTATTGGAACCGCCGTGGCCCAGCAGAGCCTGCGCAGCGTGCTGAGCTTCTGCAATTCGCCGCAGATGAATGCTCCGGAAGCCTACATACAGTTCACGCCGGGCCTGATCACGGACAGCGGCGAAGTGACGGTTGAATCCACCGAGCAGTTTTTGCGCACCTACATGGCCGAGTTCCATATGTTTATTGCACGGGTACTTCAGGTGCTTCCCAAAGACGCCTGACGACGTTTCAAGTGTCTAAACGCAGTCGCTGCGTTGTGTTTTCCGGTGCGGTCGCGGCTGCCAACTGATCGGCGGCAGCCCTGTCACAGAGGTTTTCGTGATCGATCTTGTGATCGCGCCCTACGCTGTATTGCTCATTCGACTTTGCCTTGGGGTCATGTTCGTTGCGCATGCGACGCTGAAATGGCGCGTGTTCACCATTCGCGGGACCGTCGCGTCCTTCAACTCCTGGTCTAGATCTTTGTTTTTTGATGCATGTCGTTCTCCCAGAACCGCTGCTCACTTTTGAGCGACATGCATTGGCCGACAAGTCTTCGCTAACCACGCCGTTTGCCGGTTTTTCAAGACACTCCTGATATACGAGGCCGATGTAACGCTTTGGGGCGGACGGGGACGACAATGGGCGAATTGATCATGAGCGCGCCGGTGGCGGGGCTGACCTCGAAGAACCGCATTGCCTCGGAGGACGTGGTGATGCTGCGCCGCGAGGTGTTCGCCGATGGCGTGGTGACACGGGGCGAGGCCGAGGCGTTGTTCGCGCTCGACCAGACGGCGCGGGACAAATGCGCGGATTGGGCGCCGTTCTTCGTCGAGGCGGTGACCGATTACATCGTCCACCAGGAAAAGCCGTCCGGCTACATCTCGCAGGACAATGCCGACTGGCTCGTCCGCACCATCTCGCGCGACGGCATGGTCGACAGCCGCACCGAACTCGAATTGCTGGTCCACGTGCTGGAAGAGGCAAGATCGTCGCCAGGCAAGCTTTGCGTCTATGCGCTCGAGCAGGTTGCGCACGCCGTCATCGATGGCAAGGGGCCGCTGATGCTGGGTGGTGCACTGGTGCCTGGACTGATCGCCAGGGCGGAAGTCGAGCTGCTGCGCCGCATCCTCCACGCCCATGGCGGCGACGGTAACATCGCCATCACCCGGAGCGAGGCCGAGGTGCTGTTCAGGATCAACGGTGAGACCGCCCAGGCCAAGAACGATCCGTCCTGGAACGACCTGTTCGTCAAGGCTATCGCCAATTTCGTCATGTGCTCGGCCGGCTATGAAGCCCCGACTCGCGATGTGGCGCTACGCCAGGAAACCTTCCTCGAGCACGCCGATCCGGAAATCGGCGGCTTCTTCAGTCGCATGGTCTCCGGCGGCCTTGCCGGCATCATCGAAGCCTACCGGTCTCCGGATGATATCGAGGCGGAATGGGAAGCCAAGAACAGGGCGGCCGAGGCTTTGGCCCGCCGCGCCGAGACGATCGATGTCGGGGAAGCCAAATGGCTGGTCGAACATATCGGGGCGAACCGTCCTCTCTACGAGAACGAGCGCGCGCTGCTGACCCTGATCAAGCATGCCTCGCCGGAGATTCATCCGGCGTTGAAGCCGCTGCTCGACAAGGTTGCCTGAAAGAACAAGCGTACGCTGCGCGTCACTCCCTCTCGGTTTCGATAGGGTTCGCCGGCCATAAAACTCCTCTAGTGTCGGGTGGGGACGTCCACTCTCAGGGGGAGAACAACACATGACCGCATTTCGGAAGATGCTTGTGCTTGCCTTTGCCGCTGGCCTTGGCTCGACAACGCTGGCCTTTGCCGGCGGGATGACGCCGGAGCAACAGGCCGATGCCCGCACCAAAGTGGAAACAGCCGTGGCGCTGGCCAACATCGCCAAGGCCGACAAGGATGGCGAGGCGATGCTCGTCGCCGCCAGACTGCTGGCCCAGGCCGGCCCGGTAGCCGAGCAGGGCGCCAAGGTGAAGGACGGCAAGCCGACGCTGATGGACACCGGCAAGATGGCCAAGATGGCCAAGGACATGGGCGCCGACGCCAAGAAGGCCGATGCCGTCGCCAGTATGGCGACGTCGAACGGTGAAACCGCGCGCAGCGACGGCTATTGGTACTACAGCTGTGATTCCTACAACAATTGTCAGTGGATCTACGCCGGCTATTGAGCGGAGCCGGGGGCTCAAAACACAGTATAGCGTTGGTCATTGGCCCGTGGTCTCCACGGGCCGATCCTCTTTTTCGGATGCGGGTCAGATGCCGCCGTACCAGTCGTAGCCATTGTCTTCCCAATAGCCGCCGCGGCCGCCGCCGACATTGGCGAAGCTGTCGACCAGTTCGATCTTGTAGAGATATTTCGGCATCTTGTAGCCGAGTTGGCGCTCGACGCGCACACGCAGCGGCGCGCCGTTCTCGACCGGCAACGGCTTGCCGTTCAGGCCATAGGCCAGGATCGTCTGCGGGTGGCGGGCGTCGATGAGGTCGATCGTGCCGTAATATTTGATGTCGCCGGACAGGCTGCGGTCGATCGTGTCGAGGCAATGGAACATGACATAGCGCGCCTGCGGCTTGACCACCGCCTGGTCGAGCACCAGCGACAGCGGCGTGCCGGTCCATTTGGCGATGCAGCTCCAGCCTTCGACACAGTCGTGACGGGTGATCTGGGTGCGGCTCGGCATGTTCTGAAGCTGCTCGCGGCTGAGCGACAGCGGCTTTTCAACCAGTCCCGAGACTTCCAGCCGCCAGTCGGCGAAATTGTTGGCAAGCAGGCCCTTGTAGGTGTCATCGTCAGGGGCGGTGACGCCGTTCGGCCGCTGCGGCTGGCGGATATCGGCCTCGGTGAATTCCGGCGCCAGCGCGTCACGTCCGGCAAGCAGGCGCTGCGCGCGATATGTCAGGCCATTGGCATTTTCGAGGAAGCTGCGCAGCCCGCTGCCGATGCTCAGCTGGCTGTCGAAAGCGTCACATCCCGACAGCATGATACCCGAGGTGCCAAGGCTGGCGGCGGTCAGGAATTTTCTGCGGCTGATCTGGAACTTGGCCATCTCAGGCACTCCTTTCGGTCGTCTTGTCGTCATGCGCGGGAGGGTCCGTGCGGTACCAGCCGGTGATGATCGAGCGCAGTTCGTTGATCGGGCCGGCGGCCAGGATCATCAGGATGTGAATGATGAAGAAGCCGACGAGCAACAGCATGACAGTGAAATGGATGGTACGCGCCGTCTGCCGGCCACCGAGTAGCTCGTTGAGGAACGGCAGCACCGAATTCATGCTGGGCGACATGGCGAGGCCGGTGATGATCATCAGCGGCAACAGCACGAACAGCACCCCACCATAAGCCATCTTCTGCAGCGTGTTGTATTCGCGTGTGTGGTGGAATTTCAGCCTGGCGTGGTCGACGATGTCCCGCGGCAGCCGCTTGAGGTCGTCGAGGCGCGGGGCGAGATCGCGCCTGATATGGCCATTGATCAGGCTGGCGACCAGCCAGACGATCAAGGTCGTCGTCAGGATCCAGGCGAAGAAGAAATGCACGACGCGGGCGGTGCCGAGATCATAATAGGAGGGAATGGTTGCCCAGGACGGGAAGCCGCGCGCCGTCTCGTTACCTGGCGGACCCGACCAGCCGAGAACGCCTGTCGTGTCGAAGCGGTGCCCGAAGATTTCGGTGTAACCGCGCGGACCGGCATCGGTGTTCGCGGCGCCGATTTCGAAAATGGTGTTGTTGTATTCGAAGCCGGATTGCTTGCCGATGTAGAGTTGCGGCCGGGCGTTGAAGATCTGCAGGCCGGAAAGCAGCATGAAGAACAGCGAGATGGCCCAGATCCAATGCGTCAGCCGTGTCCAGCGCGACTGGCGGTAGATCAGTGTGCTGTCACTCGACGCGGGAGCATCCGGTCCGGTGGCGGATTGGCTTCTGGCAACGGATTCCATCTTGTCTCGTCTCCCGGCCTCGCGGCGTGGCCTGCGCGTTCATTGTCCTCCTGATACGTCGCGATCCAAACCGATGTTTCATCCGATCACGGATTTATTACGGACCACCAAGGCTGACGGCGAGATTGACGGCCGCGGCGACGATGACCGTGTTGAAAAAGAACGACAGGATGGAATGGACAAGCACGACACAACGCATATGCGTCGTCGAGATGTTCGTGTCGGCGGTCTGCGCCGTCATGCCGATGACCGCCGAGAAATAGAGGAAATCCCAGCCTTCCGGACGCTTGTCACCCGGGAACAGCAATCCGCCGACCGGGATTTTTGTCTTGGTCTTGGTGTCGACCTCGTCGCCGTCCATCCAATAGACATGCGCATAATGAAGTGCCGCCATGGCATGGATAGTGAACCAGCCGAGTGGGATCGACAGCAGCGCGAAGCCAAGTTCGACCGGGTGGCCTTTGTCCTTCTGGTTGATCAGCAGGAACAACGAGACAAGGGCGACGCCGACAACGACAAGCGTGACGGCGAAGATGACCAGCACCGGCTGATCGGTGGCCCGCGCATTCTTGCTCAGATATTTGCCGGTGAATTTGGGCATCTGGCTGACGACAAGAATGACGTAAGTGGCGAAAAAGGCGTTGGCGCCGATCGAGTAGGCGAGCGGGGCGTGCAGCAGCAACGCCACAAGCAGCGCAAGCGCGCCGAAACACGCGGACATGGCGAACAGCATGTGGCGCTGCATGGGTTTTTGCACGGGGATTTCGGCAGCCATGGTGGTTCCGACCCTGAATGGCGCTCTGTTCTAGCTCGGTGTGGCGGATTTCAGGGCGCGCCGCAAGATGCGGTCGAGTTCGCCGAGGAACCGCGAGCGGTCCTGCGGTGCGAAGGAGGCATTGTAGCCCTTGCTTTCGCCGGTCTCGCGCAAATGCTGCTTGAGGTCGCGCATGGCCACCGCCATGCCGATGGTTTCGGGTGTGAATGGGCGTCCGGTGGGGCCAAGCACGTGGGCGCCCAGCGCCACGGCGCGGGCCGCGAGCGGAATATCAGCAGTCACCACGACATCGTTGGATTTGGCGTTCTCGACGATCCAGTCGTCGGCGGCGTCAGCTCCCTTGGAGACGACGACGTTGCGGATCATCGGATCGCGCGATGGCCGCAAGCCGCCATTGGATACGTAGGTGACGACGATGCCAAGGCGCTCGGCGACTTTCTCGACCTCGGCCTTGACCGGGCAGGCGTCGGCGTCGACGTAGATGGCGGGTGCGGTCATTGTCTCTCCGAAACGGACAGGGGGCCGGAAACATGTCCGGCCCCTGCCTGAAATCTTACAGCGTTCAGGCCGGCAGGGCGCCGGATTTCTTCGCCGTCCAGGTGGCGATATAGTCCATCAAGCCGGGGTTGAGGCAGTCATAGGGCTCCAGCCCGATCGTCTTCAACCGCGCCCGGATGCCGTCCATCCGCTTCGGATCGACGCCGGATTCGATGATTGACGAGACAAAGGCGGTGAAGCCCGGCGGCGACCAGCCGTCCTCCTCGAAACGCTCGGGGTGGATGAAGGTCAAGCCCTTGAACGGATGGTCACGCTCGACCGGTCCGTGCATGTGGACGCCGCAGCCGGTGCAGGCGTGGCGCTGGATCAGCGCGCTGGGGTCGACCACCTTGAGCTTGTCGCCGTTCTCGGTGACGGTGACGTCGCCGGTACCGGCAACGGCAACCACCGAGAATACGGCACCTTCCGGCTTCCAGCACTTGGTGCAGCCGCAGGCGTGATTGTGGGCGATCTGCCCCTTGACCTTCACCTTGACCGGCTTGCTGGTGCAGGCGCAGACCAGCGTGCCGCCGGCAAAGCTTGCGCTTTCCTTGGGCAGGCCATTGTCGATTTTCGGGTGCAGTTTCTCCGCCATTCCATTCTCCTCCCAGTTGTGAACCACAGAGGTCGCTGGCCGGTGGGTCGGCGGCGTGTGGCTTTGCTTCAGTAAACGACGACGCTTCGGATCGACTTGCCCTCATGCATGAGGTCGAACCCCTTGTTGATATCCTCGAGCTTCAGCGTGTGGGTAATCATCGGATCGATCTGGATCTTGCCGTCCATGTACCAGTCGACGATGCGCGGCACGTCGGTGCGGCCGCGCGCGCCACCGAAGGCGGTGCCCATCCAGGTGCGGCCGGTGACGAGTTGGAACGGCCGTGTCGAAATCTCCTGGCCGGCGCCCGCGACGCCGATGACGACCGATTTGCCCCAGCCGCGATGCGAGGCTTCCAGCGCCTGGCGCATCACCTTGGTGTTGCCGGTGCAGTCGAACGTGTAGTCGGCGCCGCCGATCTGGTCGGCACCGCGCTTGGTCATGTTGACGAGGTAGGGGACGATATCGCCGTCGATCTCCTTCGGATTGACGAAATGCGTCATGCCGAACCGCTCGCCCCATTCCTTCTTGTCGTTGTTCAAATCGACGCCGATGATCATGTCGGCACCGGCCAGCTTCAGGCCCTGGATGACGTTCAAGCCGATGCCGCCGAGGCCGAAGACGACAGCCGTGGCGCCTTGTTCGACCTTGGCGGTGTTGATGACGGCGCCGATGCCGGTGGTGACGCCGCAGCCGATGTAGCAGATCTTGTCGAAGGGGGCGTCCGGATTGACCTTGGCCACCGCGATCTCGGGCAGCACGGTGAAGTTGGAGAAGGTCGAGCAGCCCATGTAATGGAAGATCTTGTCCTTGCCGATCGAGAAGCGCGACGAGCCGTCGGGCATCAGGCCTTGCCCCTGCGTGGCGCGGATGGCCGTGCACAGATTGGTTTTTCTCGACAGGCAGGACGGGCACTGCCGGCATTCGGGCGTATAGAGCGGGATGACATGGTCGCCCTTCTTGACCGAGGTGACGCCCTTGCCGACGTCGACCACGACACCGGCGCCCTCATGGCCGAGAATGGCCGGGAACAAGCCTTCGGGATCGGCGCCCGACAGGGTGAACTCGTCGGTATGGCAGATACCGGTAGCCTTGATCTCGACCAGCACCTCACCGTCGCGGGGACCGTCAAGGTCGACCTCCATGATTTCCAGCGGCTTTCCGGCGGCGACAGCGACAGCGGCGCGGGTTTTCATCAGGCGTCCTCCAATGCGAATTTTTTTCCAAGGTTTCAGGTTTTGTCGACACGATCAACTGGAAGCTGGTGCCGGGACTGGGCCACAGCGAAGAATTGGAATCGCAAATCGATTGAAAGGCAGTGATTTGCATGGTCGGCTTGACCCTGCAAGCACAGGCCATAAAAGGAACGACCGACCGGAGGGGAATGACCTCAGCATGTTCACGAAAATCCTGATCGCCAATCGTGGCGAGATCGCCTGTCGCGTGATCAAGACGGCGCGCAAGATGGGGATTGCCACGGTCGCCGTCTATTCCGATGCCGATCGCGATGCGGTTCACGTCGAGATGGCCGACGAGGCGGTGCATATCGGGCCTTCGCCCGCCGCGCAGAGCTATCTCGTGCCTGAAAAAATCATCGCGGCCTGCAAGGAAACGGGCGCCCAGGCCGTGCATCCAGGCTACGGTTTCCTGTCGGAACGGGCCGCCTTCTGCGAAGCGCTCGAAGCCGAAGGCATCGTCTTCATCGGCCCGAAACCCAAAGCCATCAAGGCGATGGGTGACAAGATCGAATCGAAGAAGTTCGCCAACGCCGCCAAGGTGTCGACGGTCCCGGGCTGGCTTGGCGTCATCGAGAATGCCGACCACGCTGAAAAGATCGCCGGCGAGATCGGCTATCCGGTGATGATCAAGGCTTCGGCCGGCGGCGGCGGCAAGGGCATGCGCATTGCCTGGAACCAATCGGAAGTGCGCGACGGGTTCGACCGGGCGCGATCGGAAGCCAAGAGTTCGTTCGGCGATGACCGCGTGTTCATCGAAAAATTCGTCGTCGATCCACGCCATATCGAGATCCAGGTGCTGGCCGACGCGCATGGCAACGCACTCTATCTCGGCGAGCGCGAATGCTCGATTCAGCGCCGCAACCAGAAGGTGGCCGAAGAGGCGCCGTCGCCATTCCTCGATGCCAAGACGCGCAAGGCCATGGGCGAGCAGTCGGTGGCGCTGGCCAGGGCCGTCGACTACCAGAGCGCCGGCACGGTCGAGTTCATCGTCGACAAGGACAAGAACTTCTATTTCCTTGAAATGAATACACGATTGCAGGTCGAGCATCCGGTGACCGAGCTTGTCACGGGCATCGACCTGGTCGAGCACATGATCCGCGTCGCTGCCGGCGAAAAGCTCGCCTTGAAGCAAAGCGACGTCAAGCTGAATGGCTGGGCGGTGGAAAGCCGGCTCTATGCCGAGGATCCCTATCGCAATTTCCTGCCGTCGATCGGCCGGCTGACGCGCTATCGGCCGCCGGAGGAGGGGCAGTTTGGCGATGTCGTCATCCGCAACGACACCGGCGTCACCGAAGGCTCGGAGATTTCGATGTTCTACGACCCGATGCTCGCCAAGCTGTGTACCTGGGCGCCGACCCGCCTCGAGGCGATCGATGCCATGTCGGAAGCGCTGGACAGTTTTGTGGTCGACGGCATCGAGCATAATATCCCGTTCCTGGCGGCGCTGATGCAGCATCCGCGCTGGCGGGAAGGGGCGATTTCGACCGGCTTCATAGCCGAGGAATATCCCGACGGTTTTGCCCCCGTCGTGCCGAACAGCGAGGAAAAGGCCGTGCTGGCATCCATCGCCACCGCCACGGAATTGTTGCGCCGCGACAGGCTCGACCGGCTGGGCGGGCGGCTGGCGCCGCATTCGGGGGCGCTGAAGCGCGACTGGGTGGTGAAGATCGGCGAGGATTATCTCCAGGCGTCCATCCTGGAAGGCATGATTTCGATCCCGATGGAGATCGACCTGTCGATCGACGGCGGCAAGGCGCTGACCGTTTCATCCGATTGGCGGCCGGGCGATCTGATCTGGCGCGGCACGGTCGGCAAGCGCTCCGTTGTCGCCCAGATCCGGCCTGTCGCCAACGGTCTTCGCATTGCCTGGAAGGGCATGTCGGTGACCGCCCGCGCCATGCTGCCGCGTATCGCCGAGCTTGAAAGGCTGATGCCGGAGAAGGTGGCGCCGGACACGTCGAAGCTGCTGCTCTGCCCGATGCCCGGCCTCGTCGTGTCGATCGCCGTTGCCGAGGGCCAGGAGGTCAAGGCCGGCGAAACGCTTGCCGTGGTCGAGGCGATGAAGATGGAAAACGTGCTGCGCGCCGAACGAGATCTCGTCGTGTCCAAGCTCAACGCCAAGCCGGGCGACAGCCTGGCCGTTGACGCGGTGATCATGGAATTCGCTTGAGCAAGTCGCGCAGGGTCGCGGAAGCCTGTGGTTGTCGGTCGTTTGTGCTGGACTGGTATCGCCCGGTCCCGGACAATACATCTTCACCGACTCAAAGCCTTCGACAGCGCGAGAAACCATGGCGGATGACAGACTTCCACGCGATCCCCTGAAGCGCGAAGCCGCGATCGCGGCGGCGCGGCCGGAGGCACCGGCGCGGCCGTTCGTCCATCTGCGGGTGCATTCGGCCTATTCGCTGCTCGAGGGTGCGCTTCAGCTTGGCAAGATCGTTGGCCACGCCGTGAAAGACGAGGCACCGGCCATTGCGGTCACCGACACCAACAACCTGTTCGGTGCGCTGGAGTTTGCACAGAAGGCGGTCAAGGACGGTATCCAGCCGATCATCGGCTGCCAGATCGCGCTCGCCTTTTCCGGCGAGAACAGCGACGGTCAGCGCGACCGCCGGCGGCAAGGGCCGGAGATGCGGCCGGTTGTCCTGCTCGCCGCGACGGAAGCCGGCTATTCCAACCTGGTTCGGCTGGTCAGCGGTGTGTATCTGGAGACACCGCCCGGTGAGGCGGTGCACCTGACCACCGAGACGCTCAATGGACAGACCGATGGGCTGATCTGCCTCAGCGGCGGGCCACGCGGCCCGATTGGCAACGCCTTGAAGGAGGATCGCCGCGATCTGGCAGAGGTGAGGCTTTTGACCCTCAAGTCGCTGTTCGGCGACCGGCTCTATGTCGAATTGGACCGGGTTGCGGGATACGACCGGGTCATCGAGCACGCAACAATCGATCTCGCCTATACGCACGAACTTCCGCTTGTCGCCACCAACGAGGCCTTTTTCTCGTCGCGCGACGATTATGAGGCGCATGACGCGCTGATCGCCATCGCCGAGGGCTCCGTCGTCGCCGTCGACACCCGCCGCCGGTTGTCGCCGGACAATTTCCTGCGCAGCCAGGCCGACATGGCAAAGCTGTTCGCCGACCTGCCCGAGGCGATCGACAACACCGTCGAGATCGCGCTGCGCTGCTCCTACTATCCAAAGAACCGCAGCCCGATCCTGCCGCGTTTCACCGGCGGCGACAATGCCGACAAGGACGCCGCCGAAAAGGCGGAGGCCGCCGAACTCGCCCGCCAGGCGCGCGAGGGGCTCGACGCGCGGCTTGCGCTGCACGGACCAACCCCCGGCTATACGGTCGAGCAATATCGCGAGCGGCTCGAATTCGAGCTCGGCATCATCGAGAAGATGAAATTCCCCGGCTACTTCCTGATCGTTGCCGACTTCATCAAATGGGCCAAGGCGCAAGGCATTCCGGTCGGCCCGGGCCGTGGTTCGGGCGCCGGATCGCTGGTCGCCTATTCTACGACCATCACCGACATCGATCCGCTGCGCTTCTCGCTGCTGTTCGAGCGCTTCCTTAATCCGGACCGCGTGTCGATGCCCGACTTCGACATCGACTTCTGCCAGGATCGCCGCGAAGAGGTGATCCGCTACGTCCAGCAGAAATATGGGCGCGACCAAGTCGGCCAGATCATCACCTTCGGTACGCTGCAGGCCCGCGCCGTGCTGCGCGACGTCGGCCGCGTGCTGCAGATGCCCTATGGCCAGGTCGACAA
Source organism: Mesorhizobium sp. 113-3-9 (assembly GCF_016756515.1). Lineage (NCBI taxonomy): Bacteria > Pseudomonadati > Pseudomonadota > Alphaproteobacteria > Hyphomicrobiales > Phyllobacteriaceae > Mesorhizobium > Mesorhizobium sp. 113-3-9. The sequence continues at coordinate 4,261,118 of NZ_AP023246.1, forward strand.
GCTGTCGAAGATGGTGCCGCAGAACCCGGCCAATCCGGTCAAGTTGGCGGACGCCATCGCCAACGAGCCGCGCTTTGCCGAAGAGGCCGAGAGGGAGCCGATCGTCCAGACGCTGCTCGACATGGCGCAGAAGCTCGAAGGCCTCTATCGCCACGCCTCGACGCACGCCGCCGGCATCGTCATCGGCGACCGGCCCTTGTCGGAACTGGTGCCGATGTACCGCGATCCGCGCTCGGACATGCCGGTTACCCAGTTCAACATGAAATATGTCGAGCAGGCCGGGCTGGTGAAGTTCGACTTCCTCGGCCTGAAGACACTGACCGTGCTGGAGACGGCGGTGAAACTGATCCGCCGGCGCGGCATCGACATCGACCTGGCGACGATACCGCTCGACGATCCCGAAACCTATGCCATGCTGTCGCGCGGTGAGGTCGTCGGTGTGTTCCAGGTGGAAAGTGCCGGCATGCGCAAGGCGCTGATCGGCATGCGGCCCGACTGCATCGAGGACATCATCGCGCTGGTCGCGCTCTACCGTCCGGGCCCGATGGAGAACATCCCGACCTACAACGCCAGAAAGCATGGCGAGGAGGAGATGGCCTCGATCCACCCCAAGATCGACCATCTGGTGAAGGAGACGCAAGGCGTCATCGTCTATCAGGAACAGGTCATGCAGATCGCGCAGGAGCTGTCCGGCTATTCGCTCGGCGAAGCCGACCTTCTGCGCCGCGCCATGGGCAAGAAGATCCGCGCCGAGATGGACAAGCAGCGCGAGCGCTTCGTCACCGGCGCTGTCGAGCGTGGCGTCAGCAAACCGCAAGCCGACTTCATTTTCGACCTGCTGGCCAAGTTCGCCGACTATGGTTTCAACAAGTCGCACGCCGCCGCCTACGCCGTCGTCTCCTACCAGACGGCGTATCTGAAGGCGCATTACCCGGTCGAGTTCCTGGCGGCGTCGATGACGCTCGACATGGGCAATACCGACAAGCTCGCCGATTTCCGCCAGGATGCCCTGCGCCTCGGCATCGAAGTTCTGGCGCCGTCGGTCATGACGAGTTTTCGGCCTTTCGAGGTCGGTGAGAACCGCATCTACTATTCGATGGCGGCGCTCAAGGGCGTCGGCGACGCGGCGGTCGAGCACATCGTTGCTGTCCGTGGCGAGAAGCCATTCAAGAACCTTGCAGATTTCTGCGAGCGGGTCGATCCCAAGATCGTCGGCAAACGTGTCTTCGAAAGCCTGATCATGGCCGGCGCGCTCGACTGTTTCGGGCATGACCGGGCACAGATGATGGCTGGCGTCGAACGGATGATGGGGCTTGCATCGTTGGCGCAGCAGAATGCCGTTTCCGGCCAGGCCGATATTTTCGGCGCTTCGCTCGGCGCGCAGTCGCAGGCGCTCAACCTGCCGGCGACCGATCCGTGGCTCGCCGCCGACCGGCTGCACCGCGAATTCCAGGTTGTCGGCTTCTATCTCTCTGCCCATCCGCTCGACGAATACAAGGCGGCGCTGCAGAAGATGCGGGTGCAGAACTGGGCGGAGTTCTCAGCCGCCGTCAAGCGCGGCGCTTCTGCCGGCCGCCTTGCCGGCACGGTGACCAGCAAGCAGGAACGCAAGACGCGCACCGGCAACAAGATGGGCGTGGTGGCCTTTTCCGACACTTCCGGCCAGTACGAGGCCGTCCTGTTTTCGGAAGGATTGGCACAGTATCGCGACCTCCTGGAAGCCGGCCGCTCCGTCGTCATCACTGTCGCGGCGGAGGACAGGCCCGAGGGCGTCAATCTGCGCATCAACTCGGTCCAGTCCCTGGAGGATGAGGCAAGCCGCATCCAGAAGGCGCTGCGCATTTTCGTCAGGAACGATGGACCCGCTTCGATTATCCAATCCCAGCTCACCCAGCGTGGCGAGAGCCAGGTGAGCATTATCGTGATCAAGGAAGAGGCGCAGGGCGAGGTCGAGATCGCCTTGCAGGGAGGCTACCGCGTCTCGCCGCAGATCGCCTCGGCGATGCGCGCCGTGCCCGGCGTGGTCGAAGTGGAATTGGTGTGACCGCCGCCCTTGGTGGGCGGTGGCGACCCTGCGGGCGGCATCCGCCGCGCACGCAATCGCGATCCGCATGAAGACCCCAGACAAGGATTCATCCCAGGATCTTTCCGCAATTGCGCGCCTGCGCGACACGCTGCGCAGGCTCTACCATGGGCGCACGCCGGCGGCTTTCCGGTTCCAGCTGGCGGCAATCGTCATCGATCTGGCAATCATCGCCTTCTTCATCGCGACACCCGTCATCCAGCAATCGGCTTCGTTCCTGTGGCTGGATTATGCCGTGGCGGTGCTCGTCGGCGTCGACCTGATCGCAAGGTTGCTGGCCTCCAACGACATGCTGCGCCTGATGAAGCAGCCGACCTCCTGGGTGGATGTCTTCATCCTTTTGACGCTGCTGATGCCGACGGCGCTCGCCAATCTCGGTTTCCTGCGCATCCTGCGGCTGTGGTCATTGTCGCGCAGCGGTTCGATCTGGCGGCATTTCGAGATGCGTGGCCTACGCCCATGGCGGGAGGCGAGCCACGCGGTCATCAACCTTTTGACCTTTCTCTTTGTCATCACCGGCTTCGTCTACACCTTCTTCTTCCGCAACGGAGCCGGGCTGGAAAACTACATCGACGCGCTTTATTTCACTGTGGCCACGGTGACCACGACCGGTTTCGGCGACATCGTGCTGCCGGGCATGGCCGGCAAGCTGACCGCGATCGTCACCATGATCATCGGTATATCGCTGTTCGTCAGGCTGGCGCAGGCGATCTTCCGGCCGGCCAAGGTGTTCTTCCCGTGTCCGCAATGCGGGCTGCAGCGGCATGAACCGGACGCGGTGCACTGCAAGGCCTGCGGGCATGTTCTCAACATACCGGACGCAGGCGACTAGGCGCATGAATATTCAGGTGATGCCGGCTATGACGCCGCCACTTCAGCCGGCTCGACCGGCTTGCGCTGCAGATTGAGCAGATTGCCCATCAGGATGAGCAGCGCGCCACCGGCGGTGAAGGCGTCGATCTGCTCGTGATAAAGCAGCCAGCCGACCAGCGCGGACAATGGCACCCGCAGGAAATCCATCGGCGAAATGACGGTCGCGTCGGCATAGGTGAGCGCGCGGGCCATGCAGAAATGCGATGACATGCCGGTGAAGGCGATCAGCACGATCCATGGCCAGAGTTCGAGTGAAGGGGTGCGCCAGACATAGAGCGCGGGGACGAGGCCGAGCACCGACTGGATGATCAGCATCCAGAAAATGATGCGCACGACGCTGTCCGTGCGGGTCAGTGATTTGACCATGACCAGCGATATGCCGAAGCAGACCGCGGCGCCCAGCACGACGAGGTGTCCCGGATCGACAGAGCCGACGCCCGGGCGCACGATGACCACCACGCCGATCAGTCCGAGCACGACCGCCGCCAGTTTCGGCCGGCTCAACCGTTCACCCAGAAAAGTCACCGCCAGGATCGCCGTCCAGATCGGGGTGGTGAATTCGATCGAGATCAGCACCGCCAGCGGAATCAGCGTCAGCGCGTAGAGCCATGCCGCCTGGCCGCTATAGTGAACGACATTGCGGGCGATGTGGGCGAGGGGACGCTGCGTGCGCATCGCCGCGAAGCCGCCGCTTGTCAGCACCAGCGGCAGGAGAATTAGGAAGCCGATCACCGAGCGCAGTTCCAGCACCTGGAAGACATTGAGCTCGGCTGTCGTGGCGCGGCCGGCGACCGACATCCCCAGGAACGAGGTGACCGACAGCGCCATCCAGAACGCAGCCTTGGGGATCGATGGGGTGGGTTTCATGGCCGCTATCTCGCAGGCAGGAGCCTTTGCCGCAATCGCTAGCCGGTTGATTCTTCTGGACCAGTCGTGGGGACGTTGCAAATGGTCGCGTTGCCGGCGGAACCTGATACGCCAAGGGGCGTTGAGTTGCAGTATCCACCCAAGCCTTGATGTCTACATGTCTGCCTGACGAGGAGAACTTCGATGATATCACCAGCGCGGTTCGCACTTGCCGGCTGCCTGCTGGTCGCGGCCAATGCGGCACATGCCGATGAGAGCAAGTTTCTCCAATCCTTCCAGGGGAATTTTGCCGGCAAGGGGACTGTCCAGGTGACGACGCAGGCGCCGACAGTCAGCGTTTCCTGCACTTTCAAATCGGATGCGACAGCGTCCTCGCTATCTCTCGACGGCAACTGCCGCGGCCTTGTTGTGGTCACGCGTGCCATCAGCGCCCATCTGAAAACCAGTGGTGCCAGATACAGCGGCGTGTATGTCGGATCGCGCACCGGTCCGGCGCAGCTCAACGGCAGCCGCTCCGGCAACGCGATCAACCTGGCCATCCGCTGGGCCAAGCTGGTCAATGGCGACCGCAGCGCGCAGCTGACGGTGCAGAAAAAGGGCGTCAATGGCATTCTGCTGACCGTCACCGACCGCGATCCCAAAACCGGCAAGAACGTTGTGACCAGTCGTATCGATCTGAAGCGCACCTGACGGGTGCATTGATATTCAGGTGATGCCGGCCTGACCTGAATCTCAACACACCCGGCACCGGATCAGTCCTCGAGCGGCTCCGGCGGGTGGGCGTCACGGCCCCTGCCGAATGTATAGCCGGTCTCCACCGCCTTGCGGCCGAACTTGTCGCGCAGCGCGTCGATCGCGCCTTCGGCCATGGCGCGCTTGCGCGACTGAACGTCGACCAGATCCTGCGGGTCGGCCTTGTCGTCATCGGAGAGGTCGCTGACGCCAATGCCGAGCAACCGAAATTTCGTTCCGTCCGTCTCCTTGCGCAGAAGCTCCACTCCGGTCGAGAAGATGCGATCGGCGAGCCGGGTCGGGTCACCGAGTTGCCGGTTGCGCGTGCGCAGCTTGAAATCCTGGGTCTTCAGCTTCAGCACCACGGTGCGTCCGGCAATGCCTGATTTTTTCAGCCGCGCCGAGACCTTTTCCGAAAGGCCCCGCAGCACCGCAACCAACTCTTCCAGCGACGCGATGTCGGTGTCGAAGGTGGTTTCGGCCGATACGCTCTTGGCGTCCTGGTCGGGGTCGACGCGGCGGACGTCCTCGCCGCGCGAAAGCCGGTAGAGCCGGTCGCCCATCGCGCCATAGCGGCGCATCAGGTCACCACGCTCCATCTTCTGAAGCTGGCCAATGGTGCGGATCCCGTCGCGCTCAAGGGTGGCGTTGAACGCCTTGCCGACGCCCCAGATCATCGTCACCGGCTGTGCCGCCAGGAAGCCGACCGCCTCGGCCTCGCCGATGACCGAAAAGCCGCGCGGCTTGCGGAAGTCCGACGCGATCTTGGCGAGGAATTTGCAGTAGGACAGGCCGGCCGAAACGGTGATGCCGATCTCCTTCTCGACGGCCAGCGCAAAGCGCGCCAGCACCACGGCCGGCGGCAGGCCGTGCAACCGTTCGGTGCCGGCGAGGTCGAGAAACGCCTCGTCGATCGACAGCGGCTCGACCAGCGGCGTCAGCGCCTGCATCATGGCGCGCACCTCACGGCCGACGCGCACGTATTTTTCCATGTTGGGCGGGATCACAACCGCCTCGGGGCAGGCCTCGAGCGCCTTGAACATCGGCATGGCGGATCGCACGCCGCGGATGCGGGCGATGTAGCATGCGGTGGAGACGACCCCGCGCTTGCCGCCGCCGACGATCAGCGGCTTGTCCTTGAGCGCCGGGTTGTCGCGCTTTTCGATCGCCGCGTAGAAGGCGTCGCAATCGATATGGGCCAGATGCAGCCGATAAAGCTCGGGATGGCGGGCAAGGCGAGGGCTGCCGCAGCGTTCGCAGCGGCGCGTCTCACTGCGCTGAAACGTCAGGCAGTCACGGCAAAAACCGTGATCGGGATTGTTGACAGGGGTCGCCATCACTGCGAACATAAAGAGAACAGAAGCAATGGTACGACAGTGCAAGGCCAGCGACAAGCTTGGCCTGGGGAGAACCGCATGAGCACGACCATAGTGCCGCTGGCGCCTGAGCTCTGGCCTGATTTCGAGGACCTTTTTGGCAAGCAGGGCGCCTGTTACGGCTGCTGGTGCACGCATTTCAGGCTGGCGCCGGCGGCGCGGCGCGAAAGCAGCCGCGAACGCAACAAGGACCATATCAAGGCACGCATCGAAGCCGGCCCGCCGCCCGGCCTGCTGGCGTTCGAGGACGGCAAGGCGGTTGGCTGGATGCAGATCGGGCCGCGCGCCGACGTGCCCGAATGGAACAACAAGGGCAGGGGCTCGGCGCCGATCGACCCCGCCGACGCTTCAGATCCAGCTGTTTGGGCGATCTCGTGCTTTTTCATTCGCGCCAAAGCGCGCGGCAGAGGCATCACGCATCGCCTCGTTGAAGGGGGCGTCGATTTCGCTCGCAAGAACGGTGCACGGCTCGTCGAGGCCTGCCCGATCGACCTGTCGCGCGATTCGCGTTCGATCGGCTTGTTCGTCGGCTCGTCAGGGGTGTTCGAGAAGGCCGGGTTCGAGAGGCTGGTCGAGCGCAAGGCGGGCCGACCGCTGATGCGGCTGGTGCTTTAACCCGGTTTGTCGGGGTTGATTTCACCTTGCGGTTGTGACGGTAACTTCATACCACATAGAAGAAGCGTTTCTTCCAGGTCAGACGGGAGAATTCTTGTGAGCCGTGCCCTGCCTTTCGCTTTCCTGCTTGCGTTGAGTGCGCCGGCTTTCGGCCAAACCGTCAACAGTCAGGGTGCCAAGGAATTGTCCGAAGACTTGGCCCGCTATGTCGGCAAATCGGCGTTCAACGACGGCATTTTGAGGATCTCTGTCGAAGGCGGTGCCTACAAGATCACCTTCGATCTGCAGGCGCTTGCGGCGAAAATGCCGAAGGAGAACCTTGCAAAGTTCGATTTCCCTCCTTTCACGCTGCTTGTCAAACCGCGCGGCGAAGGAGGCTGGGACGTGTCGTCAGATTTTTCGACCAGCGGGTCGTTGGAGATAAACGATCTGACCGGCCCGCGACGTGCACAAATCGCCATCAGGGACGGCAAGTTCACCGGCGTCTATGATTCTGAATTGGCGGCATTCACCAGCGGCGCAAGTTCGACGGCGGGCATGACGATGATCTCGCATCTGCCCTAGGCAAGTAACGGATTTAAGCGCCGGCTTGAGTTCCTCGAAGTTCACGGCCAGCAAGTCGACCGATGGCGGTGTCGATCTCAATTTGACGCAGACGACAATGGATTTCGCCGAAACGGTCAAAATCGACAATCGCGCCGTCGGAGGCGTCAAGACGTCGGAACTGGCCATGGATATAACCGCTAAGGCAATACGCACAAAGCCGTTGCTGGACCTCTTGGCATTCGCGGTAGCTCACGAAGATCAGCGCCAACTGAAAGCTGATCAGGCGGAACTAAAGGCGCTCTTGCTTGCCGCCCTGCCGCTCTGGGAACGGGTAGGCGGAACCTACACGTTCACGAATTTTGCCTTTGAAACCTACGCCGGCAATCTCGGTGCCGCGCGATTGAGCACTACATTCGGGGCCGACGGGATCGCCCAGAGCGGTAAGTTCGAATATGAAATCAAGGCCTCTGGCGTAAGTTTTCCTTATATCATTCCCGGTTGGGCCGCCAAACTGCTTCCTACCGAGTTCGATTTGAAATTCGGTGGCGCCAACATCGATCTCTACAGTATGACCAGGAAGGCGATTGAGACATTCGATCTCAACAAGGACCCGCCTTTGCCTGCGGACTTTGGCGATCAGATCAAGGCTGACTTCATGGCCAACATGCCCAAATTCATCGTCGAGCATTCCGTGTTCAAGAATGGCGACACGGAAATCGCGCTGCAGGGGGAGGTGACCTTCCCCGGTAACAAGCCCGATGCCGATTTTACCGTCGACGTGGCTGGCTACGACAAGATCGTTGAAAGCCTGAAGGTGTCCGCAAGATCGGAATCCGAAGCCGCGCAATATCTTCCGTTTGTGCTGGCCGCCCAAGGATTCGCCAAGAAGCTACCGGATGGCCGGCTGGAATGGGTGATCGACGCCAAGTCCGATGGGTCGGTGATGGTCAACGGCGGCATGCTGAAGCCCGCCGATCCGGTGGTGGATGAAAGCGTCGAATGATGGCGGGGATGACGGCAGCCAAGTCGATAGCGGCGGTGCAGGTGCGAAACAGAGCCCTTGAGGGTGCAGCTTCAGAGGGCCGAGAAGAGATTGGCGAACCAGTCGTCGCCAAGCCCATCGGTTGTTTATGCGGCTGGTACTGAAGCCGATTGGCTGACTGTCATCATCTTGCAGTTGTGACGGTATTTGCCTACCAGAAGCACCAAACGCTTTTGCCTTTTCGGACCAACGGAGAGTTTTTCGTGAGACATATGTTGCCGGTTGCCTTCACCGCGCTTTTGCTGAGCGTGCCCGCTTTCGCACAGACCGTCGACGGTCCCGGTGCCAAGCAACTGTCCGACGACCTGTCGCGCTACGTTGGCAAGCAGGCAATCGACAAAGGTGTGCTCAAGGTTTCGGCCGAGGGCGATGCTTACAAGATATCGGTTGATTTGAAGGCGCTTGTCTCGGCTCTGCCCGACCAGAAACTGGTGAAATTCGATTTGGCGCCCTACGCCCTCCTGGTCAAGCCGCGCAGCGACGGGTCCTGGGATGTCTCGATGGATTTTTCGCAAGGCGGATCCTTCGAATTCAACGGGCCTGAGGGAAAGCAAAGCACCCAGTTCTCGATCAAGGATGGCAAGGGCAGCGGCGTCTACGATCCGAAGCTCGCGGCTTTCACCAGCGCGACCAGTTCGTTGGGCGCGATGACAATGACTTCGCAGGACGCCAAGCAGAACATCGAAGTGAGCACCGGTGCCGGCACCGCGACCGTGACCGGCACCAAGGCGGCCGATGGAGGCGTCGACTTCGCCATGTCGCAGAAGATATCGAGCTTCGTCGAAGCGATAAAATTCAACGATGCCGAGAGTGGGCTGAATTTTCCGGTCACCATCAAGTCGCCGGAATTGTCGGTGGAGGCCAGTGGCAGGGGCCTGCGGTCGAAACCGCTGCTCGACCTCCTGGCATTTGCGGTAGCCAATGAAGACGAGAACACGCTGAAGGCCAACCAGGCGCAGCTCAAGTCGCTTCTGCTTGCTGCTCTTCCGGTCTGGCAGCGCATCGACGGAACCTATGCGTTCAAGGATTTCGCCGTCGACAGCCCAGTTGGCACTTTCGGCGCCACCCAGCTCAGCACCGCCTTCGGCATGGACGGCGTCGCCCAGAGCGGCACCCTCAATTACGGCATCAAGGCCACGGGGCTGACCGTGCCGCAGCAACTGCTGCCGAGCTGGACGGTGTCGCTGCTGCCGACCGATATCGATCTGAATTTCGGTGGCGCCAACATTGATCTCGACACCATGGCGAAGAAGGCGATCGAAGCCTTCGACCTCAACAGGGAACCGCCGCTGCCGGCCGAGTTCGGCGATCAGCTCACCGCCGACTTCATGGCCAAGACACCGAAAATCGTCATCGGCCACAGCACGGTGAAGAACAAGGACATGGAAATCGCGCTGGAAGGCGAGATGACGTTCCCGGGCCCGAATCCCGAGAAGCCCGACGCGAATCTGACCGTCGATGTCGCCGGTTTCGACAAGATCGTCGCCAATCTGCAGGAGGCGGCAAAGTCGGAACCGGAGGTCGGGCAGTACGTGCCTGTAGCGCTGATGGTAAAGGGTTTTGCCAAGACACTGCCCGATGGCAAACTGGAATGGGCGGTCAACGCCAAGCCGGACGGATCGGTGACGGTCAACGGCGTCATGCTGAAGCCGGCCGATCCGGCGGTGGACGACAGCGTCGACGACAATGATGGCGCCGACGACGACAGCGGAGACGGTGCTGGAAACGACAATGGCGGGGCAGGGGCGAAGCTGAACCCCTGAGGTCGATGCACGTCGTCCAAAGCGCGCAACGGTGTTGGACGATATGCTCTATAAAACAAACAGTTGGAGCGGCTCGGTGTTTCTTAGGAGCACTGAACCGCTCTACGAGAGCCCCAGCGCGCCAGCGATCTTGGGCGCGGCTTCGTGCCAGTCCTGGACAATGAAGACATCGTCCGGGACCGGCGGCAGGAACGCACGCAGCGAATTGTCGGCCATCAGGTGGAAAAGATTTGCGTCGGCGACCGAGTCCCGCACCGACGCCAGATTGTGCGGCTGATCGTCGACGAAGACCACCGGCCGGCCATTCTTGCCGCGCAGCCTGGCCACCGCCGGTCCCTTGGCCATCTCGGTGGTCAGCAGCGGATAGTCTAGACCCAGGGCATCGAGATGGATGCGACGCACCGCACGATGCCTGTGCGGCATGGCCGTCAGCAGTATGATTTCCGCGCGCTTGCCGAGCCCTGCCAAGGCTTGCGCCGCACCGTCGGTGATGCTCTGCCAATCGGCTTGCGCGTCGAAGAAATCGCCCAGAAGGGCTGTGACCTCGGGCTGTTCGATCAGTCGGCCGCTCGCCGTTTCGGCTATGTTGCCGGTCAGCCGGAAGGACGCCAGTGTCAGGCCATAGCCGCGCGACTTCAGGAAATGCGGGAAGGGGCGGATGAATTCGAGCACGACGTCGTCGACGTCGAGCACCAGCAGCGGCCGGTCGTCGGCCGCCAGTTCCTCGATCTGGCGGGCGGTCTCCGGATCATCGCTCATATGGAATGCTCATGGTTGTCGTCGCCGAGCGGCAATGCGCGCAATGCCTTGCCGACGGCCGCCGGCGGCGTGCCCGTTTCCTCGGCAAAGCGCATCAGCGTCGGCTCGTGGGCGAGAATGAACTGCAGCACGCCGGCCAGGAAACCCGGCTCGCCGGCGGCCTTGCGGATCGAATGCGCCTCTATTCCGGTGATCGCCAGAAAACGCGGCAACAGCTCCGGATCGGAGGCAACGAAGCCCAGCGCCTTCACGGCGATGGTTTCCGCCTCTTCGCGCATTGACGCCGCGTTTGCCATCACTACCTTCGGCATGTGGAATGAGTCTCTTCCGCAGTAATGGCAAGAGTTGCTTGCGGCAAGCCTTTACAGCGCGGCGCGCCTTTTGGACGCGCCGGGAGGCGATGTGGAATTCGCGCTGCTTTGCAGCCCGAGGGTTTCCGTTTCGTCAATCATATTGCCGTATAGTGAAGCAGGGTTTGGTGCGTTCAACCAGGGGCGCATGACGGCCACCTTCGAGCGGAAGGACGGCCGGGACGGGATGTCGATGCCTAAGAAGGTCATGATCGTCGAGGACAATGAGCTCAACATGAAGCTCTTTCGGGACCTCATCGAAGCAAGTGGTTACGAGACGGTGCGCACCCGCAATGGTCTGGAGGCGCTCGACCTGGCGCGCCAGCACCGGCCCGATCTCATCCTGATGGACATCCAGCTGCCCGAAGTATCGGGACTGGAAGTGACCAAATGGCTGAAGGAGGACGACGATCTGCACGTCATCCCGGTCATCGCCGTGACGGCCTTCGCCATGAAGGGTGACGAGGAACGCATCCGCCAGGGCGGCTGCGAGGCCTATATTTCGAAGCCGATCTCGGTGCCGCGTTTCATCGAGACCATCAAATCCTATCTGGGCGATGCCTGATGTGCCATTCCAGCCGAGCCGGAGCCTTGTGACATGACCGCGCGGATCCTCGTCGTCGACGACATCCCTGCCAATGTGAGGCTGCTGGAGGTCCGGCTGCTGGCCGAATATTTCGAAGTGCTGACCGCCACCAACGGGCCCGACGCGATCGAGACCTGCGAGAACGGCAAGGTCGATGTCGTGCTGCTAGACGTGATGATGCCCGACATGGACGGGTTCGAGGTCTGCCGCAGGCTGAAGAGCGATCCCGCGACGTCGCATATCCCGGTGGTGATGATCACCGCGCTCGACCAGGTGTCCGACCGTGTGCGCGGGCTCGAGGCCGGCGCCGACGATTTCCTGACCAAACCGGTCAACGACCTGCAGCTGATGACACGCGTGAAGAGCCTGGTCCGGTTGAAATCACTGACCGACGAGCTCAGGCTGCGGGCCTCGACGACGCGCAATATCGGCATCGAAGAGCTGCTCAGCCGCAATTTCGCATCCGAGGACACGACGCCGAAAGTGCTGTTGATCGACGAGCGCAAATCGTCGGTCGAGCGCATCCAGAAGATGCTGCGCGACCGCGCCGATCTCGACGTCACCAACGATCCGCATGCCGGGTTCTTCCAGGCGGCCGAAACCCCCTATGAATGCGTGATGATCTCGACGGCGTTTGCCGATTTCGATCCGCTTCGGCTCTGCTCGCAATTGCGCTCGCTCGATCGCACCCGTTTCGTCCCGATCATCCTTCTGGCGGAGGAGGGCGAGGAGGAGCGCATCATCCGCGGCCTCGAACTCGGCATCAACGACTATCTTATGCGGCCGATCGACCAGCAGGAGCTGACGGCGCGGCTGCGCACCCAGGTGCGCCGCAAGCGCTACAACGACCAATTGCGCGCCAGCGTCACCCAGACCATCGAAATGGCGGTGACGGACGGCCTGACCGGGCTGCACAACCGCCGCTACCTCGACAGTCATCTGCAGACGCTGTTCGACCGCGCCGTGGCGCGGCGCCGGCCGCTGTCGGTGATGATCACCGATCTCGACCGCTTCAAGTCGATCAATGACGCGTACGGCCATGATGGCGGCGACGAGGTGCTGCGGGAATTCGCCCGGCGGCTGCGCAAGAATGTCAGGGGTATCGACCTTGCCTGCCGCTTTGGTGGCGAGGAGTTCGTGGTGGTGATGCCGGACACCGACGGCGCCGTGGCGGAGAAAGTGGCCGAACGCATCCGCGCCGAAATCGCCCAGAAGCCTTTCGCCGTCGGTGCCGACGGCAAGACGATCGAGGTCACCGTCAGCGTCGGCGTGTCGTCGGTTCTGAAGGGGGTGGATACGGTGGCGGCGTTGATGAAGCGCGCCGATCTCGCGCTCTATGAAGCCAAGAGCGGCGGCCGCAACCGCGTCGTTGCCAAGGCGGCGTAAGCGTCCGCGGTCGATTCCCCGGTCAATCCAACAAGGTTAGCTATTTACCTTAATCCAAGCGATTTGCGAGCCTTGGTTAAGAAACTGTTGATTTTCCTAAGCCCGTGCGCAAATGTGCTGGGGAAGACGAAGCCGGCGCGAGGGTAGATAGCCGGCTCGATCCCTGAAATACCCCATGATGCTCAGGTCCGCCGCATCTCCTGGGTCCGTGGGGTCGGCCGGCCGGCGCTGGCACATAGTGGCCTCCTCGTACCGCTGCCAACCGCCGACCGGCCCCCTTTGTCTCAAAACCTCTGCAGCAGCCCCGAAAGGGGCTTTTTTCTATGCGGAAAATCTGAGCAACGCTCCCTGGATCAGGAGCAGTGTCTACTGCGGCAGCCATGACCGCGAGCTGCCGTTTTGGCTGTCACCCAGGGCGGGAGAGCACCTCTCTCCACTTTGTACATATGGCGCACAAGGGGCTTGCGGCAAGACCCGCCTGTTCCCGTAAACCGCTGCCCAAAGCGCGTCGCGTTGAAACGGATTCATGCGACGAGCCTTGGGGCTCTGATTTGATGCATGCCGTTCTCCCGAAACCGAAGTCACTTTTGGGCGACATGCATTGGCCAGCGGAAAACGGGAGTAACGAGAATGGGTATTGTGTCGCCTATGGACGGATTGCGTCGAGATCATGCGGTGGTGATCGCAGGAGGCGGTCCGACAGGGCTGATGCTGGCCGGCGAACTCGCTTTGGCAGACATAGACGTTGCCATTGTGGAGCGGCGCCCGACCCAGCAGCTGGCCGGTCTGCGCGCGGGCGGCCTGCACGCACGCACCATCGAGGTTCTCGATCAGCGCGGAATTGCCGACCGGTTTCTGTCGCGCGGGCAGCGCTTCCCGACCGTCGGCTTCCACATGATCCGTATGGACATCAGCGACTTTCCCAGCCGGCACAACTATCTGCTGGCGCTGCGGCAAAACCATATCGAACGGATACTGGCCGACTGGATCGACGAGTTGGGGGTGCCAATCTATCGCGGGCAGGAAGTCACCGACTTCGCGCAGGACGACGACGGTGTGGACCTGGATTTGTCCGGTAGCCAACGCTTGAGGGCGCAATACCTCGTCGGCTGCGACGGAGGACGCAGCACGATCCGCAAGGCGGCTGGCATCGAGTTCGCCGGATGGGATCCGACGATGAGCTGGATGATCGCCGAGGTCGAAATGTCTGGGGAACCGGCATTGGGCTTTCGCAACGACGCCTCCGGTATTCATGCGATAGGCAAGATCGAGGACGGCGACAGGGTGGGTGTCGTGCTGACCGAGAGGCAGCTGACGATCGGCGGCGAGCCGACGCTGAATGATCTCAGCGAGGCGCTTGTCGCCGTCTACGGCACCGATTTCGGGGTCCACAGTCCGACCTGGCTCTCTCGCTTCACCGACATGACACGTCAGGCCGCCACCTACCGCGACAGGCGTGTCCTTCTGGCGGGCGACGCCGCGCACATCCATCCTCCGATGGGCGGGCAGGGGCTCAATATCGGCGTGCAGGACGCGGTCAATCTGGGATGGAAGCTGGCCCAGGTGGTCAAGCGGATCTTACCGGAAAGCCTGCTCGACACCTACCACGCCGAGCGCCATCCGGTCGCTGCCCGCGTGTTGCGCAACACGATGGCGCAGGTCGCGCTTCGCCGCACGGATGAGCGCACCAAGGCCTTGGGCGACACGATGACCGAGTTGCTCGGCATGGAAGAGCCGCGCAAACGGATTGCCGCGGAGATGTCCGGCCTGGGTATCCGCTACGATCTCGGCGAGGGCCACCCGTTGCTTGGGCGGCGGATGCCCGACCTCGACCTTGTCACAGCCCGCGGTCCGGCGCGGGTCTTCAGCCTGCTGCACGACGCCCGACCGGTGCTCCTCAACCTTGGTAGACCAGGCTGGCTGGATATCACGCCCTGGGCGGATCGGGTCCGCCAGATCGAGGCTGGATATGACGGCATCTGGAAGCTGCCGGCTCTCGGGACGGTCGCCGCGCCCGACGCCGTCTTGATCCGGCCGGATGGATATGTGGCCTGGGTCGGGGCTGGAACCCAAATGGGGTTGACCGAGGCGCTGACCGCTTGGTTCGGGCCGCCCGCGGCGCGTTAGCGACACGATCAAAGCGGCGACCTCCTGCAGTGCCGCAGGCCTTTGCGTCAGAAGCGTTCGCGATAATCGCGCGGGTTTGTGCCGAGGACACGGAGAAAGCCGCGCCGCATCGTCTCTTCCGATCCGAAGCCGCAGCGGCGAGCCGTCTGGTTGACGGCCTGGCCTCGTTCCAGCATCCGTCGCGCCGCCTCGATCCGTATCTCCTCGATCGCGCGGGCAGGCGTGCGGCCGGTTGCCTCCCGATAGTGCCTGGAGAAGCTGCGCGGGCTCATATTGGCGCGCTCAGCCAGGTTGGGTAGCGAAAGGTCGCCATCCAGGTTGTCCTGGATCCAGCCATGCAGCCGGTCGAAGCGTTCGTCGCCCAGCTGCAGCTTGAGCGTCTGGCTGAACTGCGCCTGGCCACCGGGGCGCTTCAGGAAGACCACCAGTTCGCGCGCCACCGCAAGCGCCACGCGCCGGCCAAGGTCGGCCTCGACGAAGGAAAGGGCAAGATCGATGCCCGCCGTCACGCCTGCCGAGGTCCAGACATTGCCGTCACGGATGAAAATCGGATCGGGTTCGAGGCGGACCGCCGGAAAGCGCCGCGCGAACTCGGCGCAGCGTCCCCAGTGGGTAACGGCACGCCTGCCGTCGAGCAGGCCTGCCGTCGCCAGCAGCATGGCGCCACTGCAGACGGACGCAGTTCGCGTGGCGTCGCGCGAGCGGCCGGTCACCCAATCGATCAGCTCGGGGGCCTCGCAGGCCGCGTTGATGCCCCATCCACCAGGCACGATCAGCGTGTCGATCCCTGGCCCGTGCGCCGGCAGCGCCGCTGCCTCCAGCACGAGACCGGCAGATGTCCTGATCCGCGGCGAGGCGGCAACGACCGTGACCTCGTAGGGCGCGGGTTCGCCGGCCTGCGTCCTGAAGTCGTTGGCGCTGGCGAAGACCTGAAGCGGTCCGCTGACATCGAGGAGTTGGACGTCGGGATAGGCAAGGATTTCGATATGGCGCATGGCGATTTGGCTTGAAACGAGGGATGATTGGCGATCGTGCCAAAGCATGGTGCCTTAGATTGGCTGGAGTCAACCTATGGAGAGTTCCGTGACCCTTCGTTTCGGCATCCTCGTCTTCCCCAATGTCCAGCAGCTCGACCTCACTGGCCCTTATGAAGTCCTGGCATCGGCAAAGGGCGCCGAGGTGGAATTGATCTGGAAGGATCGCAATCCGGTGATGTCGTCGACGCGACTGTCGCTCAACCCGACGGCGACCTTCGACGATTGCCCGCCTCTCGATGTGCTGTGCATTCCGGGTGGAGGCGGCGTCAACACGCTGCTGGAGGATCAGGCTGTGCTCGATTTCGTGCGGGAGCGCGCGGCTCAGGCGCGCTACGTCACCTCGGTGTGCAGCGGTGCCCTGGTGCTGGGTGCCGCCGGCCTGCTCAAAGGCAAGCGGGCGACGACGCATTGGTACGCGCATGATTTCCTTGCCGAGTTCGGCGCCATCCCAGTCGACGAGCGAATTGTCGAGGACGGAAAGCTGATAACCGCCGGCGGCGTTACCTCGGGGATCGATTTCGGCCTCCTCCTGGTCGCCAGGCTTCTCGGTCAGGCCGAGGCCGAAACGGTGCAGCTCTCGCTCGAATATGCCCCGGCGCCTCCGTTCCAATCGGGGACGCCCGCACAGGCTTCGCCTTCCGTGCTGGCGGAAGCAAAGGAGCGGCTCGCGGGTTCGAGGCGGGTTCGTGAGGACATGTTCGCGCGTTGGCGCGCCACGGCCGCCACGCCGGCGCGAAGCCACGCTTGAACTGGCGGGCCGAACGGCGCCATGGCTCGCCGTTCGGCCCGTCCTCGTTTCGGCTGTTGACACGTTTCTCCGTCTGTGCAGAAATTGGTTGGACCATTGGACCACTTGCGCGTCGCTTCGGGGAGGAAGTGTGGACCAGAACAGCCTGCCACCCATCCAGACGACGGCGCGTGATGACGCTGTGCTGAAGGCATTGGTGGGCTTTGTTCGCGCCGAAGCCTTGCAGCCCGGCGAGCGGCTTCCGACCGAACGTATCCTGGCCGAGCGGCTGAAGGTCAGCCGCAACACGGTGCGCGAGGCGCTGACGCGGTGGGAAGGGCTTGGTCTCGTCGAGCGGCGGCAAGGCAGCGGCACCTTTCTCAAGGCGGCTGTGTCGCCCGACATGCTGCATATGCCGCTGACGCTGGCGGGCGGCAATGATTTCACAAGCCTGATGCACACGCTTGAAATCCGCCGCGCGCTGGAGGCGGAGGCCGCGGCTCTTTGCGCCGAGCGGGCGAGCCCAGCCGACATCGCCGAGATCAAGCGCAAGCTCGACATCATGGAGCAGGCATTCCGTACCCGCGACGGCATGTCGTCGGAAGAGGACTGGGAGTTCCACCAGGCAGTCTACCGCGTCTCGGGCAATCCGCTGTTCGAACAGATCATCGCCGCCATGCACGAGCTGTTCCACCGCTTCTGGGAGCATCCGCTGGGCGTGCGCGATTTCGGTCACGCCAGCTTTCCTTACCACCGCACCATCTACGAGTGCATCGCCGCGCGCGACCCGCAGGGTGCCCGCGCCGAGGCACTCAAGCTGATCGCCACCGTCGAGGACGATCTCAAGCGCGGTGCAGCCAAACTCAAACTTCCGAGCCAGACATGAACGAGCATCCGAGCGGTTTCGATCACGATTATCTTGCCGAGGCGGCGACGCTGCTGGCGCATGACGAACCGTTCCCCGGCGGCGCGGTGGTGCCGCCGATCTATCAGACCTCGCTGTTCACCTTCGCCAACTATGCCGAGATGGCCGACACCTTTGCCGGCAAACGAAAGCAGCCGATCTACTCGCGCGGCGACAATCCGACGGTAATGGAATTCGAAGCGCGCGTTGCCGCCCTCGAGGGCGCCGAGGCCGCGCGCGGCTTTTCCAGCGGCATGGCGGCGATCAGCGCCACGGTGCTTGCCTTTGTCGGGGCGGGCGAGCGCATCGTGGCCGTGCGGAACTGCTATGGCGATGCCTATCGCCTGTTCGAGCGGCTTCTGCCTCGGCTCAACATCAAGGTCGATTATGTCGACGGCTCCGATCCGGATGCGGTTGCCGCGGCACTTCCCGGGGCCAAGCTGCTCTATCTGGAAAGCCCGACCTCGATGATGTTCGAGCTGCAGGACATCGCGCATCTGACACGGCTTGCCAGGGAGCAGGGCATCGTCACCACCATCGACAATTCTTGGGCGACGCCGGTTTTCCAGAAGCCGATCGCGCACGGCGTCGACCTGGTGCTGCATTCAGCGTCGAAATATCTCGGCGGCCACAGCGACACCGTCGCCGGCGTGGTGGCCGGCTCCGCGGCGCATATCAAGCACATCAACGAACAGACCTATTCCTATCTCGGCGGCAAGCTGTCGCCGTTCGAAGCATGGCTGCTGCTGCGCGGCCTGCGCACGCTGCCGCTGCGCTTGCCGCACCATATGAAGAGCGGGCTCACCATCGCCGAGCGGCTGAAGGCGCATGCCAATGTCGAGCGAGTCAACCATCCCGTCTATTCGAACCATCCGGGCAAGGCGACGCTGGCGGGCTATGCCGGTCTGTTCTCCTTCGAGGTGACGGACGATATCGACATCCCGGTCTTCGTCGATGCGCTGAAATTTTTCCGCATCGGCGTTAGCTGGGGCGGGCATGAAAGCCTGGTCGTGCCGGCCAAGGCGTCGCTGGAGCAGACGCCGGGACTGAATTCGATGGCGCGCTTCGGCGTCAGCCCCCGAACCATCCGCTTCAATGTCGGATTGGAAAGTGTCGAAGACCTCTGGGCCGACGTCGCCCAAGCCTTCGAAAAAGCCAGAAAATAACAAGCGGGTTCAAAATGGGAGTCTTGAACATGAAAAAACTGACCATCATGCTTGCCACCGTTGCGGGGCTGGCGATTTCCGCCGGGAGCGCGCTGGCCGATTCGACCCTGAAGATGGTCGAAGTCATCACCAGCCCGCCGCGCACCGAATTCCTGAAAAAGCAGATCGCCGAGTTCGAGACGGCCAATCCCGGCGTCAAGGTCGAGCTGATCTCGCTGCCTTGGGGGCAGGCCTTCGAAAAATTCCTGACCATGGTGCAGGCCGGCGATACGCCCGACGTGGTCGAGATGCCGGAACGCTGGATGGGTCTCTATGCCAACAATGCCCAGCTCGAGGACCTCGGCCCCTACATGGCTAAGTGGGACGATGCCAAGACGCTTGGCGACCGCGCCAAGCAGTTCGGCTCGACGGTCAACAACACGCAGTTCATGATCCCCTACGGCTACTATGTGAACGCGCTGTTCTGGAACAAGAAGCTGTTCAAGGAAGCCGGCCTCGACGGTCCGCCGGCCACGCTCGACGAGTTCGTCGCCGATTCCAAGAAAATCTCCGCCATCCCGGGCAAGTATGGCTACTGCCTGCGCGGCGGGCCGGGCGCCTTCAACGGCATGCACATGTTCATGAACATCGCCGCCGGCAAGGGCGGCTACTTCAACGAGGACGGGACCTCGACCATCAATGACGAGGGCTCGGTCAAGGGCCTGCAGATGCTGGCCGACATGTACAAGGACGGGCTGGCGCCCAAGGACGCGGTGAGCTGGGGCTTCAACGAAACCGTCACCGGCTTCTATTCCGGCACCTGCGCCATGCTGAACCAGGACCCGGACGCGCTGCTCGGCATCGCCGACAAGATGAGCGCCGATGACTTCGCCGTTGCGCCCCTGCCGACCGGTCCGAGCGGCAAGTCGTATCCGACGCTCGGCTATGCCGGTTGGGCGATGTTCGCCAATTCGCAGCACAAGGACGACGCCTGGAAGCTGATGGCGACGCTGCTTTCGCCCAAGGATAATCTGGCATGGGCCAAGGAAGTCGGTGTCGTCCCGATCCACAACGGCGCCGACCAGGATCCCCATTTCAAGACCGAGCAGTTCAAGGGCTGGTTCACGGAACTGAGCGACAGCTCCAAATACGAAATGGTGACGCCGCCGACGCATCTGGAAAATCTCGGCAACTTCGTCGACCAGGTGGCGATCAAGAATTTTCAGGAAGTGCTGCTCGGCCAGAAGACCGCCAAGGACGTCGCGGACCAATGGGCTGCCTTCCTGACCAAGGAACAGCAGGACTGGCTGGCGAAGAACAAGAAGTAAGCGCGGGTTTTTCCTTCTCCCCGTAAACGGGGAGAAGGTGGTCCGATAGGGCCGGATGAGGGGCGGAGCAGCATTTCCAAGGTTAGCGCTGCCCCTCATCTGCCTGCCGGCATCTTCTCCCCCGTAAACGGGGAGAAGGGTGCTCTCGCCTTCGCCGGCACCCACTCATCACTGTTGAGCCCCAATGACCTATGCCGTGTCCGAAATACGATCCGCCGGCAAGCCGCGCCGCAAGCGGCTGTCGCATGCCGCCATCGAGCCCTGGCTCTATCTCAGCCCGGCGATCATCCTGCTGATCGTGGTGCTGTTGGTGCCGCTGATCATCGGCATCAGCTACTCCTTCCGCAAATTCTCGGCCTTCAAGTCGGTATATGTCGGGCTCGACCAGTATCGGGCGATGCTGTCGGATCAGGTTCTGGGGCAAGCCCTGGTCAACACGCTGTGGTGGACGGTCGCCAGCCTGTTCTTCCAATTCTTCCTCGGCCTCGGCCTGGCGCTGCTGCTCGACAAGCCGTTCTGGGGCCGCAAGGTGGTGCAGGCTCTGGTGTTCCTGCCCTGGGCGGTGCCGTCCTTCCTGTCCGGGCTGACCTGGGCCTGGCTGTTCAACCCTATCATCGGGCCGCTGCCGCATTGGTTGTACGCGCTGGGGCTCAAGGCAGAGCCGACCAATGTGCTGTCCGATCCCGCCACGGCGATGTGGGGGCCGATCGTCGCCAATGTCTGGTTCGGCATTCCGTTCTTCGCCATCACGCTTCTGGCGGCGCTGAAGTCTATCCCGTCCGAAATGCACGAGGCGGCGGCGATCGACGGCGCTTCGCCCTGGCAGCGCTTTACCAAGGTGACGCTGCCATTCCTCGCGCCGACCATCGCCATCACGGTGATGCTGCGCACCATCTGGATCGCCACCTTCGCCGACCTGATCTTCGTCATGACCGAGGGCGGGCCGGCTGGTTCGACCAATACGGTGCCGGTCTATATCTACGTCAGCGCCTTCAAGTCACTGGACAAGGGCTATGCCTCGGCGGTGGCCGTGCTGCTGCTCGTGCTGTTGATCGCCTATGCGATCGCGCTGATCGCCATCCGCCGCTCCCTGGTGAGGCACGTCTGATGATCGCGGGACGCTCTGCTTCACAACGGTTCCTTGGCAGTATCGGCCTCTACGCGGCGATCGCCGCCTATGTGATCTTCGCCCTGTTCCCGATCTACTGGACGCTGAAGATCTCGGTGACGCCGGAGCGGCTGCTCTATTCCGAAGGCATCACCTTCTGGCCGTCGCGCACGACGTTGCAGAATTTCGTCACCGTGCTCGAGGCCACCGATTTCCCGCGCTATTTCCTCAACAGCGTCATCGTCTCGGTGTCGACGGCGGCATTGGTGACGGTGATCGCCACGCTCGCCGGCTACGCCATGTCGCGTTTCACCTTTCGCGGCAAGGCGGTGCTGGCGCTGATGCTGCTTTTGACCCAGACTTTTCCGCTGGTGATGGTCATTCCGCCGATCTACCGCGTCATGGGCCAGATCGGCCTGATCAACAGCCTGACCGGGCTGATAATCATCTACACCGCCTTCAACACCGCCTTCGCCACCTTCCTGATGCAATCCTTCTTCGACGGCATCCCGAAGGATCTGGAAGAGGCCGCGATGATCGACGGTTGTACGCGTGCCCAGGCAATGCGCCGGGTGATCGTGCCGCTGACGCTGCCCGGCATGGGCGCCACGCTCGGCTTTGTCTTCACCGCCGCCTGGAGCGAGCTCCTGTTCGCGCTGATGCTGATCTCCAGCGACGACAAGAAGACCTTCGCCGTCGGCCTGCTCACCTTCATCGGCAAATTCGCCGTCGACTGGGGGCAGATGATGGCGGCGTCAATCCTGGCGCTGATCCCGGTCTGCATCTTCTTCGCCTTCCTGCAACGCTATCTCGTCACCGGCCTGACCGCCGGCGCCGTCAAAGGATAGACCGATGGCCTCTGTCACGCTCGAAAAGGTCCGCAAGGATTACGGCGCCGTTCGCGTCCTGCATGCGGTCGACCTTGAAATCGCCGACGGCGAATTCGTCGTCCTGGTCGGTCCGTCCGGCTGCGGGAAATCGACACTGCTGCGCATGATCGCCGGGCTGGAGGAAGCCTCCGGCGGCGAAATCCGTATCGGTGAGCGATTGGTCAACGATGTGGCGCCCAAGGATCGCGACATCGCCATGGTCTTCCAGTCCTATGCGCTTTATCCGCACATGGATGTCTCGAAGAACATGGGCTTCAGCCTGATGCTGCGCAAGGCCGAGAAGCCGGCGATCGATGCCAGGGTGGATGGCGCGGCCAAGCGGCTGGGCTTGGACGCCTACCTTCAGCGCCTGCCGCGGCAGCTGTCCGGCGGCCAGCGCCAGCGCGTCGCGATGGGCCGCGCCATCGTGCGCGATCCCAAGGTTTTCCTGTTCGACGAGCCGCTGTCCAACCTAGATGCCAAGCTGCGCGTCCATATGCGGGCCGAAATCAAGGCGCTGCACCAGCAATTGAAGACCACCTCGGTCTATGTCACGCACGACCAGATCGAGGCCATGACCATGGCCGACCGGATCGTGGTCATGCATGACGGGCTGATCCAGCAGGTTGGCGCGCCGCTCGATCTCTATGATCATCCGGCCAACATGTTCGTTGCCGGTTTCATCGGCTCGCCGGGCATGAATTTCCTGCCGGCGACGGTTCGCAAGGGCGAGGTAGCTGAAGCGGCGCTGGCCGATGGCCAGGTGCTGAAACTGCCGGATGGCCTGCCGCTCACCGCCGGCGATGCCATTACCATCGGTCTGCGGCCCGAGCATATCCGGTTGGCCGATGACGGCGCGCTACGGGGCGAGGTAGGGGTCGTGGAGCCGCTCGGCCTCTCGACACAGTTCTACGTCACGCTGGCCGGCCAGCAGAT
Source organism: Mesorhizobium sp. 113-3-9 (assembly GCF_016756515.1). Taxonomy (NCBI): domain Bacteria; kingdom Pseudomonadati; phylum Pseudomonadota; class Alphaproteobacteria; order Hyphomicrobiales; family Phyllobacteriaceae; genus Mesorhizobium; species Mesorhizobium sp. 113-3-9. Next base: position 4,284,277 of record NZ_AP023246.1, read on the forward strand.
TTGCGTCTTTGCCATGGGCCGCGCCGGCGTCAAGCCCGGCGACACCGTGCGGCTGGCGGCCGACCCGGCGTCGCTGCATCTGTTCGATCCGAAAAGCGGCGATCGCATCGGCTGAAGGAAATTCAGCCGGGCTGAGGGAGCGAGCCCGCCGCCTCTGCCTTGGCAAACAAAAACGCCGCCCGATGGGCGGCGTTTTTGTTTGCAAGGGGAAAACCCAGATTACTTGATCTTGGTTTCCTTGAATTCGACGTGCTTCTTGGCGACCGGATCGTACTTGCGGAACGACAGCTTGTCGGTCTTGGTACGGCTGTTCTTGCTGGTCACGTAGAAGAAACCGGTGTCGGCGGTCGACAGAAGCTTGATCTTGATGTTTGCGGCTTTGGCCATGGTATCAGTCCGTTTGTTCGTGGAGTTTTGGCCGCTGGAGCACGGGGAAAACACCCGGACGCGGGAAACTTGGCGCGACACATAAAGAACGTGCCTGGAAAGTCAAGCCCGGCGGACCTGATGTGGCCCGTCCGGGAAGCCCATTGCGCGTAAATCAGACGTTTTCCGTCTCTGGCACGGCAACCTTCTTCCAGTCTCCGGTCGTGTTCCACCAACGATTCGGATTGGCGCGGTCATCCAGCCCCTTTGATCGGCTGGCGAGGATCGGCTGGAGGCGGATCACCGGCTCCTGATAGGAGTGGGCCTGGAAAATCGCCTCGACGACGCGGCTTGCCAGCGCCTGGTCGTCAGGCAGTTCGAATGAAACCTCGACCGTGCCAGGGCGGCGGCGCATTTCGATTTCGGCCCCGGCCGCGGCCCCTTCAAGCGGCCTGTAGCGCTCGATGCCGTGTGCCGACTGATAGGCGTTGCGGTCGTATTTGCCCATGGCCAGCGGGGCGATCGCTACGACCGCGTCCATGATGCGGTCGACATCCGCGGCCGGGGCCTGGAAGGTCACAAGCAGCAGGAGCGTCATTCGCAATGATGTGGTTTCAAAGCCGCTGTCGATCATGGGAGTGTCCTCAACTTCCGTTCTTGGGGGACACTCTTTTAACCTGACGCTGCTGACACGGTTCTGTCAGCAGCGGTCGCTGTCTCAAAGGGTCAAAGGAGAATTTTGCGGACGAGCCTGACGCCAACCAGCGCCATGTAGGCGCCAAAGAACAGGCCGAGCGACCAGCCGAAACCGGACGGACCGAAGGCGTCCATGCCGATGCCGATCGCCTGCGGGCCAAGCACCATGCCGACACCATAGCAGAGCACGAAGGCGGCGTTGGCGGATGCCAGTTCATGGCCGGAAAGCTGCGAGCCGAGATGGGCAAGACCGATCGTGTACATGGCGGCGACTACGCCGCCCCAGACGAACAGGAGGGCGGCCAACAGGTGCCAATTCTGGGCGAAGAAGGGCATGAAGACCGTGCCGACAAGGCCGACCGTGGCGCAAGCGAGCAGCAGATAGCGGCGGTCGCTGACCCGGTCGCTGATCATGCCGATCGGGATCTGCAGCAGCACATTGCCGAGACCGATCATGGTCAGCAGCAATGCGGCGTCGGCTTCCGAATAGCCGATGCGGTTGCCGTAGATCGGAAACAGCGCGAAGCCGCCGGTTTCGACCGCACCGAATACAAGCACGGCGGCGGTCGCCGATGGCACTAGCCAGATGTAGCGAAGGAAGTTGCTGGTTTCGCCATCGGCAACAATGGAGGGGCTTTCATTGCGCGCGGCCAGCACCGGTATCGCGGCCAGCGTCACCAGCACGATGATGACGCCGAACGGCCTGAAGCCGGAGCTGCCAAGATGGGCGAACAGCCACGGTCCGGCGGCAAAGCCGAGCGACAGGACGGTGGCGTAGATGCCAAGCACAAGACCGCGCCGGTGCGGCGGTGCCGACGTGCTGATCCAGAATTCCGACAGGATGAACAGCACCGTCAACGCGATATGCAGCACGATGCGCAGCGGAAACCACATCCAGAAGTCGGGCGCGAAATGGAAGCCGACGAAGGCCAGGGCGCCGGCGGCGATCATCCCGATCATGGTCCAGGCGACGCCGAAGCGCATGGCGAGCGGTGTGGCCAACGGCGCGCCAGCGATCGAGGCAAGGCCGGCGACGGCGGTGTTGAGGCCGATCATCGAAGCCGAGTGGCCCCGCGTTTCCAGGATGACGCTGAGCAGGGGCATGCCGAGGCCAATGGCTATGCCGACGACGCTGATCGACGAGATCGCCGCCACCATCGGCAGCCAGTGTACGCGTTCGTCGCCCTTGGGTTGGGTATCGACCGTCATGGGATGCTGAATACTCTGTCTCTTTGATCTTACGCAATTCCCTGGGGAAAAGTGCTGCGCGCTTTTCCCGGGAAAACCGCGTCACACTTTTCCCTGGAATTGCCCTACAGAAGTTCGCGGGTGAAGCGGTTTCGGACAAGTCGGTAGAAGGGGACGGGGCCACCCGGACGCAGCAGTGGATCATGGGCGAGGCGCTTTTCCAGCTCGTCCAGGATCATTCGCGTGATGTCGGGTATGTCGGCTTCCCGGGCCTTGGCGAGCGGCAGCCAGACCAGTTCCTCGAGTTCGTTGGTCGGCCCGCCGCCGGGCAGTTCGACGGCGACATCGTTGCGCCAGGCGCTGAAGAAACGGGTGTCGAAGCGGCGTATCCGGTTGGGTGGGGTGATGGCGCGCGCGATGAAACGCAGCGTTTCCAGTGACGGCCTTACGCCGTGTTCGACAAAACCCTGCCAGTCACGCTTGTCGGTGGCAAAGGCGGCCTTCTGGCCTATCAGCAGCCCGGCTTCCTCATAGGTTTCGCGGATCGCGGACAGCGCGACAGCCCGGGCTCGCGCGGCACTGGTGCGGCCGGGACCAGCAAGCAGCTTTGTTTCCTCGTCGCGGTGCAATCCGGTGGCGGTCGTGATCCGGCTGTCCGCCGGATCAGTGCGGCCGCCGGGAAACACGAACTTGCCTGGCATGAACGCGTGGCCGGCGTGACGGCGGCCCATGAGCACCAGCACCTCATCGCCCTTGCGGTCGAGCAGGATCAGCGTCGCGGCGTCACGCGGACGCAGAGGCCGGCCGCTATGCGCGGCAAGACCCTTGTCGAGCTTGTCGACGTCCACCTTGGTCATTGCTTCCATGCGCAGGGACCTAGCGGAAACTTCTGGCAAGCGAAAGTGGCCTTCACGGTCGGTATGTTGCGCCAGCCAGAGCTCTAGGCTCTCGGATGAGGCTCAATCCCATCCTTTTCGCCGCCGAAGCCGTGCATATAGAACGCCCATTGCAATCCGATGACGGCCCCTTTGACAGGCTGCAGCAGCGCTACCGACAGCAAGATGGTCAGGGGCACCCAAATGAGGATGTGCTGCCAGGTGGACAAGGTCGACGTCGCTTCCACGCCCATGAAGGCACCGAGAACGATGTGGCCGACGATGACGATGACCAGATAGGCCGGCAGGTCGTCGGCGCGATGGTGATGGATCTCCTCGCCGCAGACGCTGCAGGTCTCGACGGTCTTGGTGAAGCCGCGAAACAGCTTGCCTTCGCCGCAGTTCGGGCAGCGCCCCAAAAAGCCGCGCTTCATTGCCGTCCACAAGGGGCGGGCAACCCGGCCCGACTGATGCTCGCCGCCGAAAACCTGTTGTTCCATCATCGTCTCCTGCCGCGCGACCCCGGTCGCGATTGCGATGCACGGGCACGACCCTTAGCCTTGTGAAACGACCTGGTGGAGCCTGGCAGGGGCTTCGGGTCGGTCAACATCTCGAAACGCATCGCGCCGGCCATAGGCGCCACCTCGACGAGCCGAACCTCGACGCGGTCCGCGAGCTGGTAGCCTTTTCCCGAGCGTTCTCCGAACAGGGAGCGGGCCGTTTCGTCGTATATATAGTAATCGCCGCCCAGAGTTGAGACGGGGATGAAACCATCGGCGCCATATTGCGGCAATTGGACAAATAGTCCTGATTTGGTGACGCCGGAGATGCGGGCGTCGAAGCGGTCGTCGATGCGCTCGGCGAGATAGGCTGATATCAGCCGGTCGACCGTGTCGCGCTCGGCCGCCATGGCGCGCCGTTCGGTGCCGGAGATCAGCACCGCGACATCCTCCAGCCGCGCTTCCTCTTCTTGCGTCAGCCCGCCGGGACCGAGGCCGAGTGCGGCAATGAGTCCGCGATGCACGATCAGGTCGGCATAGCGGCGGATCGGCGAGGTGAAATGCGCGTAGCGCCTGAGGTTGAGGCCGAAATGGCCGATATTCCCGGGTGAATATTCGGCCTGGCTCTGCGAGCGCAACACCACCTCGTTGACCAGCGCCTCGTTGTCGGCGCCATGCACGCGCTCGAGAATGCCGTTGAACTGGCTGGGCCGCATCTGCGCCCCGCGCGCCAGCGACAGGCCAAGCGTTGCCAAGAATTCGCGCAGCGATTCCTGCTTGGCGAGCGAAGGCGCGTCGTGGACACGGTAGACCAGCGCCTGCTTCTTCGCCTCCAGCGTCTCGGCCGCGGCGACATTGGCCTGGATCATGAATTCTTCGATCAGCTTGTGGGCATCGAGCCGTTCCGGCACGATGACGCGATCGACCGTGCCATCCGGCTTGAGCAGGATCTTGCGCTCCGGGAGGTCGAGTTCGAGCGGCTGGCGGCCATCGCGACCGCGCTTGAGGATCGCATAGGCATCCCATAGAGGCCTCAGCACCGTGTCGAGGATCGGGCCGGTCTTGTCGTCCGGCGCGCCGTCGATCGCCGCCTGGGCCTGGGGGTAGGCGAGCTTCGCCGCGGACTTCATCATCACGCGGTGAAAGGAATGCCTGATCTTGTGGCCGTCGGCGGAGAAGGTCATGCGCACCGCCAGCGCCGGCCGGTCCTGGCCTTCACGCAGCGAGCAGAGGTCGTTGGAAATGCGCTCGGGCAGCATCGGCACGACGCGATCCGGGAAATAGACCGAATTGCCACGCTTCAGCGCCTCGCGGTCGAGTGCCGTGCCGTAGCGGACATAGGCGGCAACATCGGCGATCGCGACGGTGGCGATCACGCCGCCCGGATTCTTTTCGTCGAGGTCAGGCGTCGCGAAGACAGCATCATCATGGTCCTTGGCGTCGGCCGGATCGATAGTGACCAGTGGCAGGTCGCGCCAGTCCTCGCGATTGGCCATCGTCGCGGGCTTCACCGCCTCGGCCTCGGCGATGACGTCGGCCGGGAAGATGTGCGGAATGTCGTGGGCATGAATGGCGATCATCGAGACCGCCTTTTCGCTGGTCAGCGAGCCAAGCACGTTGAGCACCTTGGCTCTCGGCAACCCATAACGGGAAGCGCGTGCCGGCTCGACCTCGACCAGGTCGCCATTCTTGGCGCCGTTCTGGAATTCCTTGTCGACGATCAGCTCCGGCTGGCGCCGTTCCACTGGTTCAATGCGGAAGGTACCGTCCTGCAGCACGCGGAAGACGCCGAGAACGGCATCGTTGCGCTTCTCGAAGATCTTCATCACCCGTCCGGTATAGGCGGGGCCTGACGGGTCATCGGTCGGGAAGGTCTTGGCCAGGACGCGGTCTCCGATGCCCGGCGCCGGTCCGTTGCCGCCGCGCGACACGCGGATCGATACGACGGGTGGTTCGCCCGTGCCCACGGACTCGGCCGGATGCGCCAGCAGGACACCGTCGCCGTCGCGGCCAAAAATGTCGAGCACGGCGACATGGGGCAGGGCGCCGACGCGGGCCAGCCGCTTGCGCTCCTTGGTGAGCACGCCCTCATCCTGCATGTCACGCAGGAGATCTTTCAGCCAGATGCGGTCGTCGCCGCGCAGCGCGAACGCCTTGGCGATGTCGCGTTTTCCCGCCCGGTCGGGATTTTCGGCGATGTAGCGCAGGATCTCGTCACGAGAAGGCTTGTAGTCGTCCTTGACCTTGGCCCTCGTGTCGGCGGTGCGCGGATCGCCGTGGCTTCTTCCGGTGATCCTGCGCGCCACGCTGTCCTACCCTTTTTTCTTCGCGGTCGGCTTCTTCGCAGCCGGCTTTGGGGCCGCTGTTTTCTTCGCCGCCGGTGCCTTGGCCGCTGCTGCCTTGCGGAACGGCTTCTTGCCGCCGCCGCCCTTGGCTTCCTTCTCGGCAATCAGCGCCAGCGCGTCCTCAATCGTCACCGATTGCGGATCCTTGCCCTTGGGCAGCGTGGCATTGACCTTGCCGAAATTGACGTATGGCCCGTACTTGCCGTCGCGCACGACGATCTTGCCGCCGCCGTCCGGATGGTCGCCAAGTTCCTTCAGGGCCGCGGCCGTGCCGCCATTGCGGCCGCCCTTGCCCTTGGATTGCTTCTCGGCAATCACCGTGACGGCGCGGTTGAGACCGATGGAGAACACATCCTCGATGCTGTCGAGATTGGCGTAGGTGCCATCATGAAGGACGAACGGACCGTAACGGCCGAGCCCGGCCGAGATCATCTTGCCGCTCTCGGGGTGTTTTCCCACGTCGCGCGGCAGACCCAGAAGCGCGAGCGCCTTTTCATGGTCGATGGAGTCGGGCGTCCAGCCCTTGGGCAGGCTCGAACGCTTGGCTTCCTTGCCGTCGCCGCGCTGGATATAGGGGCCGAAGCGGCCGGAGCGCAGGGTGATTTCCTCGGCCGTGTAAGGATCCTTGCCGAGCACCTTGGTGCCGTCCTCGCCGCCGCCATTCTCGCCGTTCGGATTGGCGGCGTCGCCAAGCTGGCGGGTGAACGAGCATTCGGGATAGTTCGAGCAGCCGACGAAGGCGCCGAACTTGCCGAGCTTCAGCGACAGATTGCCAGTGCCGCATTTCGGGCAGATGCGCGGGTTCGAGCCGTCCTCGCGGGCGGGAAAGACCAGCGGCGCCAGTTCCTCGTTGAGCGCGTCGAGCACGTCGGTGACGCGCAGTTCCTTGATGTCGGCGACCGCGCCCGAAAAATCCTTCCAGAAATCGCGCAGCACGTCTTTCCAGGCGAGCTTGCCGTCGGAGATCTCGTCGAGCTTTTCCTCGAGCGAGGCGGTGAAGTCGTATTCGACATAGCGCTCGAAGAAACTCTCGAGGAAGGCGGACAACAGACGGCCCTTGGCCTGCGGCACCAGCCGGCGCTTGTCGATCGTGACGTAGTCGCGGTCCTCGAGCGTCTTCAGGATTGCCGTATAGGTCGACGGCCGGCCGATGCCGAGCTCTTCCAGCTTCTTGATCAGCGAGGCCTCGGAATAGCGCGGCGGCGGCTCGGTCGTGTGCTGGGTGGCGTTGATCGCCTGGCGGGCAAGCTGCTCGCCGGCACGGATCTCCGGCAGACGACGGTTTTCCTCGTCTTCGGCGTCGTCGTCCTTCTGGTCGGTGTAGGCGGCGATGAAGCCGTCGAAGCGAACGACCGAACCGACGGCGCGAAGCTCGGCGGTACGGGCGCCGTTGACGGCCTCGATCTCGACGGTGGTGCGCTCGATCTCGGCCGGCTGCATCTGGCTGGCGATGGCGCGCTTCCAGATCAGCTCATAGAGCCGCAACTGGTCGGAATCGAGATACTGCCTCACCGATGCCGGGGTGCGCATGAAGTCGGTCGGCCGGATCGCTTCGTGCGCTTCCTGGGCGTTCTTGGCCTTGGCGGTGTATTGGCGCGGCTTCTCCGGCAGGTACTTTGGGCCGAATTCCTTGGCAATGGCGTCCCGAGCACCAGAAATGGCCTCGGGCGCCATCTGCACACCGTCGGTTCGCATATAGGTGATCAGGCCGGTGGTCTCGCCGCCGATCTCCATACCTTCATAGAGGCGCTGCGCCACCTGCATGGTGCGCGTGGCCGAGAAACCGAGGCCCGACGAGGCGGCCTGCTGCAGCGTCGAGGTGGTGAAGGGCGGGCCGGGATTGCGCTTGGTCGGCTTGGCTTCGACGGACAGCGCCTTGAAGGTCGCGCCCTCGAGCATCGCCTTGATGTCGTCGGCCTGCGCCTTGTTGGCAATGTCGAGCTTTTGCAGCTTCTTGCGCTCGAAGGCGGTCAGCCGTGCTTCGAAATTCTCGTTGCGCGGCGTGCCGAGGATCGCGGCGATCTGCCAATATTCCTCGCGGATGAAGCGTTCGATCTCGGATTCGCGGTCGCAGACCAGACGCAGCGCCACCGACTGGACGCGGCCGGCGGAACGGGCGCCAGGCAGCTTGCGCCACAGAACCGGCGACAGCGTGAAGCCGACGAGATAGTCGAGCGCCCGGCGGGCGAGATAGGCATCGACCAGCGGCGCATCGATCTGGCGCGGATTGGCCATCGCTTCCAGCACCGACGATTTGGTGATGGCGTTGAAGACGACGCGGCTGACGGGCTTGTCCTTCAGCGCGCGCTTCTGCTTCAACACTTCCAGCACATGCCAGGAGATGGCCTCGCCTTCGCGATCAGGGTCGGTGGCGAGGATCAGGCCGTCTGCGTCCTTGACCGCCTTGGCGATGTCGGCGAGCCGCTTGCCCGATGCCGTGTCGACCGCCCAGGACATGGCGAAGTCTTCATCCGGGCGCACCGAGCCGTCCTTGGCCGGCAAATCGCGGACATGGCCGAACGAGGCCAGAACCTTGTAGTTCCTGCCCAGATATTTGTTGATTGTCTTAGCCTTGGCCGGCGATTCGACGACGACGACGTCCATGAGGTCTCTTATCTGCTGTGATGCGCCAGAAGAATTCCGCTGCGCGCGACGAAATCTCGTTTCTGTTTGTCGCTCACATGGCCGCGCTTTTGCATCCGGTCAAGGGGAAGCGCCCAAATTGCGAGGTCGCCGGCAGCAATACACTCTAAGAGTGTATGGAGAAAATCACAGAATTTCGATTATGAGAGTTGGCGGTCGCAAGTCGGCGAAAACGACCGCGCGCCTCCGATGAGTCGACGAATTGTGTTGCGCGGGGAGCCTGGCTCACATTGCGCAAGAAGAAGCTGGCCGCCAAATGCATTGGGGGACGCCGGCGACCAGCTCCATGTCCCGCCAGCTAGCGGGAACGGGAATGGAGGCTCAGTCGGCCTTGACGATATGCCAGACGCCGGCGACACCGTCACCGCTCATGTCTCCGGCTTTCTTGTCCTTGATGAAGGTGTAGACCGGCTTGCCGTCATAGGCCCACATCTTGGTGCCGTCGGTTCGGTCGACCACGCTCCATTCGTCCTGCGCCTTGGCGCCGGCCTTGGCCTTCAACGGCGGCCAGTTGGCGGCGCATTTGTCGTAGCAATTGGTCTTGCCCTTCTCGTCCTTGTCATAGGTGTAAAGCGTCATGCCCTTGGCGTCGGTGTAGATCTTGGTGCCATTGACCTTGGCTTCCTTCCACGCTTCGGCGGCGTAGGACGCGGCGGTGCTGAGCAGGAGTGCGGCCAACCCTGCGGCTATCGTTTTCATGGAAATCTCCCTGGCTGATATCTGGAGACGCGCGGGAAATCGCGGTCTCGTTCTATCAACGCCAGCCGCGGGTGCTTTCTTCCCCGCGATAACTTGCCACATGATGGTGATTGGCGGACAAACCCGCGTGCCGCTATATCGTCGCCAAACAGTCGGAACTCAGGGAATGGCATTGGATATCGGCTATGTCAGCGCGGTCGGGGCGGGGGCCATCTCGTTCCTGTCGCCATGCGTGCTGCCGCTGGTGCCGCCCTATCTCTGCTACATGGCCGGCGTGTCGGTCGAGGATTTCCGCGGCAATGCGGGCGTTACGGCAAGGCAGGGCGCGCGCGGCGCGCTGCTTTATTCCTCGATCGCTTTCGTGCTCGGCTTCTCGACCGTGTTCGTGGCGCTCGGCGCCGGCGCCTCGACCATCGGCCGGCTGCTGCGTGTCTGGCAGGAGCCGCTGGCGATGGCCGCCGGCGTGCTGATCATCCTGATGGGCCTGAATTTCCTCGGCATCCTGCGCATTCCGCTGCTGTCGCGCGAGGCGCGCTTCCAGTCGCAGGGCAAGCCGGCCAGCGCCGTCGCCGCCTATGTCATGGGGCTGGCCTTCGCCTTTGGCTGGACGCCCTGCATCGGCCCGGTGCTGGGACCGATCCTGACGCTGGCCGGCGGGCGCGAAACGGTGGGCGAGGGCGCTCTGCTGCTCGCCGCCTATTCGCTGGGGCTTGGCATACCCTTCCTGATCGCCGCGCTGTTTTCTGGTGCCTTCATGCGCTTCCTCGGCAAATTCCGCGTCCATCTCGGCCGCGTCGAAAAGGCGATCGGCGCGCTGCTGGTGGTCGCCGGCGTGTTTTTCCTCACCGGCGGCGTGCAGACGGTGTCGTATTGGCTGCTGGAGAATTTCCCGGTGCTGGGGCGGCTGGGGTAGCGATCCGGCCGCAGCACGGATGTGTAACGGCTCGGGCGGTAGACCTACTGATTATTGATCAGAGGGCGATGGTTCAGTGATGGATCCCATCGGTAATTTTGCCTTTGCAGTAATATTTAGACCAAGTCGGTCTTTCAGGAGGGTCATGACCTCGTTCAACGACAAATCGGCTTCTGCAAAGTCTCGACCCGCCCTTGATATCAGCTCCGCCGCAATTCGATCCGCCTCATAGAATTTCAAAGCTTCGGGGCCCTTTTTGTTAAACGCAAACTCCCCCTTTCCCGTCGATATATCGATGGTTTGCGGAAGCTCTTCATTCAGTATTGACCTCATGGTACTGTACGCGGACCATGCCGGGAGAATGCTGTTGTGGATTTGGGGGATATTCAAGGCTTTATTGAAGACGTCGTCTGCGCCAAGCGATAGTAGCATTCCCATCGCTTCCGGCTCTATCGTTATCGGGTCAAAAATGTTGACGAGTGGCAAGAGGAAGGTCACGGGCGGGCCCTCGTGGCGATCCGCTGCCGCTCTGGCCTCGCATTCGTCCACATGTAACTTCAAGTTTCCGAGGTTGTTAACGATCGCAATCATTTTGAAGATCAAAGAAAAAGCCAAGGCTTTGCGTTCCTCGGCAGCTACTTCCTCCCGCTCACTTTTCGCAGCCTTCAACCCACTTACCTGTAGGAAATAGGAGATCAAACCACCAACCACGGACCCGACGATGGCGCCCGCTATTGCCGACCAAAACTCGGACATTTGTTCCCCTTTGCATATGATCGCTGACAAATTCCGGCTTGCTATGCGAGCTTCCATAGGCGCTCGATGCGACCGATCTCTTCAATTAGATTGCGACGTGGAAAGTCACCGAGAACATAAACGGTCGTCTGTGGGCCTTCGATCTTTTGAAGCGTGCTATCCCCAAGATGCGGTCGCAGACTTGCGTAAACCGGCCAAGCCATGAAAGCGAAATTCAGGTCGTCACGATCCTCTACCGACGCCGCGTCGAGTTTTCCGATAAGCTCTTCGCGCCATCGGTCCACAAGCTGTGCACGCCGTGTGAGACGAGCCCGGCGTTTCTCGACGTCCCACGCCATCCATACGGTAACTATGCCGCCCGCACCGCCAAGCAACGGAGGCAAGACTAGCTGGGTTAGAATTTCTAGCCAGGTCATTTCCGTAACTTCACCCGATACCGTCGTTAGCAACAAATTAGTCTCGCTCCTCATGCAGGATGACGAGCGTTTCGGTTTAACGTCAACTCAATCCCAGTTTTTGTGTTACTACCTCGAAAGATCGAAATGCTAGCCGAGCTTTGACCAGAGAAACAGTGGGCTTCATTCCTGATAACAGCGGCTCCAGCTGCAATCTGGTCACGTCGCAAACAGGACCCACAATCACCTCGCGCAAAGCCAAACTTTCGTTGAAGGGCAAGAAGTAAAGGTTCTGGTCGGGATCGCGGTCCTCCAATCTTGTCCAGATTCGATATTCCGCTTCATAACTCCAATCTGGTCCCTTTAGAAAAAGCATTGGCTTTAGGTCACTCTCGGTCGGCTCCCGGTCGAGAGAGATAGGTGGCCTCTCAACAGAGTAAGTCACTTTTTCCGCTATCTCATCAGAGACATCAAACCCTAGGCAAATCCCTCTGTGACGATCGGCGTAGTGGCTCCACATCACCGCATTCCGCCAACTAGGTGAAAAGCAGAGCATCCCGAAATTAGCAGACATCTGGTCGCGCCATTGGTCCCAGCGTCGACGAGCCATGCTGTCGTTCAATTTGGGCGCCCGAAGGTCAAAGGGATCGTTAAGGTCGTTGATCTCAGCGATCTTGAGACGACGATGTTCGATGTTCTGAAGAGCATAATGGGCATGTGTGAAATGGTAGAGGCGCATGGCAGTCTCGCACGATCTTGGAACAAATCCCGGCCCATTATGCGTTCAGAGCCGTGTCAATTAGGACCGATAGTCACAGGTAGCGAAAGGAAATCAACGGCAGTAGCCAGGAATCGGAATTCAACGACCCCGATATGTTACGGACACTGTGAGGGCACTATTTTTGTAACAATCAGAGGAACCTTGAGAGATTCTGCAATTTTTTGATTTTGCTTTGTTTTTGGTGGGCACGGTAGGATTCGAACCTGTGGCCTACTGATTAAGAGTCAGCTTCTCGACCATCTCACCGGAATTTAACCGCATTGGTGCAGCATGGCGCCGCTGCTATCCTGTTTTGATTCCCAACCCTTTTCCTATGGTTGTCCTTCCATGAGCCAGAGATCCTGCCTGTCTGTCATCCTCGCCGCCGGCGAAGGCACGCGCATGAAGAGCGCGCTGCCGAAGGTGCTGCATCCGATCGCAGGCCTGCCGATGGTCGCCCATGTGGTGAAGGCGGCCGACGCCGCCGGTGCCAGCAGCGATGCGATCGTCATCGGCCATGGCGCGGAAGAGATGCGCAAGGCGGTGGCGAAGTTCTCACCCAAGGCCGAGACCTTCGTGCAGGACAAGCGATTGGGTACGGCGCACGCCGTTCTTGCCGCCCGTGAAGCGATATCAAGGGGTTATGACGACATCCTGGTGATGTTCGGCGACACGCCGCTGATCGATGCGGAGGCTCTGACCCTGGCACGGATGAAGCTCGCCGAAGGCGCGGCCATCGCGGTGATCGGCTTCCGAACGTCCAATCCAAACGGCTATGGCAGGCTGGTCGAAAAAGGCGGCAAGCTGATCGCCATCCGCGAAGAGAACGACTGTTCCGAAGCTGAGAAGAAAATCACCTTCTGCAATGCCGGCATGATGGCGGTCGCCGGCACCCATGCGCTGAAGCTGCTCGACGCGGTCGGCAACAAGAATGCCAAGGGCGAGTATTATCTGACCGACATTGTCGAGATCGCGGGCGCGCAAGGTCTCGATGTCGTCGCCACCGAAGCCAGTTTCGAGAATGCGCTCGGTATCAACAACCGCGCCGAACTGGCGCAGGCCGAGGGCATCTGGCAGCAGCGTCGACGCCAGGAGGCGATGCTGTCGGGCGTGACGCTGATCGCGCCGGAAACGGTCTATTTCTCGCACGACACCGAGATCGGCGCCGACACGCTGGTCGAACCCAATGTCTGGTTTGGCCCGGGCGTGAAGATCGCCGGCGGCGCCAAGATCCATGCCTTCAGCCATATCGAGGGCGCCACCATCGCGGCCAATTGCGATGTCGGGCCATTCGCTCGGCTGCGGCCAGGCGCCGATCTCAGGCAGAAGGCCAAGGTCGGCAATTTCTGCGAGGTCAAGCAGGCTGTTGTCGAGGAGGACGCCAAGGTCAACCATTTGACCTATATCGGCGATGCCCGTGTCGGCGCGGGCGCCAATATCGGCGCCGGCACCATCACCTGCAACTATGACGGCTATTCGAAATTCTTCACCGACATCGGCGAGGGCGCCTTTGTCGGCTCGAACTCCTCGCTGGTGGCGCCGGTATCGATCGGCAAGGGCGGCTACATTGCGTCGGGCAGCGTCATCACTGAAAGCGTGCCCGACGACGCGCTGGCCTTCGGCCGCGCCCGCCAGAAGACCATTCCCGGCAAGGGCAAGGAATTGCGCGAGCGATTTGCCTCGGCCGCGGCGGCGAAGAAGAAGGCCGCTGGCGCCGATCATTAGCGGTCAGTCGGCGGGCTGCTTTCTTCCTGAAGCAATTGAAATCCGATCAATTGCAGTAACCGGATTGCAAGAGCGGTCTGGCATGGTGCATGCGTTGAGAAACGTCCGTTACACCGGACGAAATGCAATGTGACTTTCACGGCAGGCCGGCCATCCCTAAATAGCGCTGGTTTTCCATGGGGAATTGGGGACTGTCTGCATGTGCGGTATCGTTGGAATCGTCGGCCACTCGCAGGTTGCACCGCTCATCGTCGACGCGCTGAAGCGGTTGGAATATCGCGGCTATGACTCGGCCGGTGTGGCCACCATCGAGAAGGGGCAGCTTGGCCGCCGTCGCGCCGAGGGCAAGCTGATCAATCTCGAACGCCGGCTCAAGGACGAGCCGCTCGAGGGCACGATCGGCATCGGCCACACGCGCTGGGCGACCCATGGCGTCCCCAACGAAACCAATGCGCACCCGCATTTTTCCGACGGTGTCGCCATCGTCCACAATGGCATCATCGAGAATTTCGCCGAACTGCGCGATGAACTGACGCGCGACGGCTATTCCTTCTCCTCGCAGACCGACACCGAGGTCGTCGCCCATCTGGTGGCGCGCGAACTGGCCAGGGGGCGCAAGCCCGTCGAGGCGGCGCACCAGGCGCTGAAGCGGCTCGAAGGCGCCTTTGCGCTGGCCATCATGTTCAAGGGCGACGAAGACCTGATCGTCGGCGCCCGCAACGGCCCGCCACTGGCCGTCGGCCATGGCGACGGCGAGATGTTTTTGGGCTCCGACGCCATCGCGCTGGCGCCCTTCACCAATTCGATCACCTATCTCGAGGACGGCGACTGGGCGGTGGTGCGCCGCGACAGCGTCGCCATCTTCGACATCGACGGCAGACAGGTCGAGCGCAAGCGCCAGCAGTCGCTGTCGACCTCCTTCATGGTCGACAAGGGCAACCGCCGGCATTTCATGGAGAAGGAGATCCATGAGCAGCCCGAGGTGATCTCGCACACGCTGGCGCATTATGTCGACTTCGTCTCCGGCGTCTCCAAGCCGCTCGACCTGCCGTTCGACTTCGCCAAGATCGGCCGGCTGGCGATCTCGGCCTGCGGCACCGCCTATCTCGCCGGCCTGATCGGCAAATACTGGTTCGAGCGCTATGCGCGGCTGCCGGTCGACATCGATGTCGCCTCGGAGTTCCGCTATCGCGAGATGCCGCTGTCGGCCAACGATGCCGCCTTCTTCATCTCGCAGTCGGGCGAGACCGCCGACACGCTGGCCTCGCTGCGCTACTGCCGCAAGGCCGGCATGAAGATCGGCGCCGTCGTCAATGTGCGGGAATCGACCATGGCGCGCGAATCCGATGTCGTGCTGCCGACGCTTGCTGGGCCCGAGATCGGCGTCGCCTCGACCAAGGCTTTTACTTGCCAGCTCTCGGTGCTGGCATCGCTTGCGGTGCGCGCCGGCGTGGCGCGCGGGGCGATCTCGAAGGATGAGGAGAAAACCCTGGTGCGGGCGCTCTCGGAGGCGCCGCGCTATGCCAACCAGGTGCTCAAGCTCGAGGAGCAGATCGAGCGCATCGCGCGGGAGCTGTCACGCTATTCCGATGTGCTCTATCTCGGCCGCGACACCAATTTCCCGCTGGCCATGGAAGGCGCGCTGAAGCTCAAGGAAATCTCCTACATCCACGCCGAAGGTTATGCGGCGGGCGAGTTGAAGCATGGACCGATCGCGCTGATCGACGAGAACATGCCGGTCATCGTGATCGCGCCGCATGACCGCATCTTCGAGAAGACCGTGTCCAACATGCAGGAAGTGGCGGCGCGCGGCGGCAAGATCATCCTGATCACCGACAGCAAGGGGGCGGCTCAGGCGAGCGTGAAGACGATGGAGACCATCATTCTGCCGGACGTGCCCGAAATCATCTCGCCGATCATCTACGCGCTGCCGATCCAGATGCTGGCCTATTTCACCGCCGTCTTCATGGGCACCGACGTCGACCAGCCCCGCAACCTGGCGAAATCCGTCACGGTGGAGTAAGTTTTGCCGCTGTGGCAGGTCGCTAATAGCGTAACGAGTTGCTCGACTTGCGATCGGGCGGAACCTCTGTTTCTCGTCATCCACGGGCGGAGCAGGAGCGAAGCTCCTGCACAGACCCGAGGATCCATTCCGTGACGTTGGGTCGGATCAAAGCGTCGCAGAATTAGGCGCTACCATCCAGTGCCGCGGAAAAGCTCAAACCACTCCGGATTAGCCTTCTCGATCAGTTCGATCTTCCATTGGCGCGGCCAGCGTTTCAGTGATTTTTCGCGCTGGATGGCATCGCGAATGTCGAAATATTCCTCGTACCAGACCAGGCGCTGCACGCCGTAGCGCCCGGTAAAGCGCGAGCCTTCGCCGGATCTGTGCTCCGGCATCCGACGGCCGAGATCGTTTGTGACACCAGTGTAGATGGTGCCGTGCTTCTTGCTTGCTGTCATATAGACATAGCCCGTCATGCGTGAACAATAACGGATGGATGATCGGGCGACCATTCTGACGGGTTGCATTCTTCGGCCGACGTCACGGAATGGATCCTCGGGTCTGCGCCGCGTCGCTTCGCTCCTTGCTCCGCCCGTGGATGACGAAGGGAGGGATGTTTCGGCTAATCGCGAACGGAAGCAGCTTCCATTTGGAACACTGAAAGCCGCGTTATAAGCGAGTCCTTTAAAAACTTCGCAGTTCCAAACGGCCGTCCGGTTCACTAATGTTGCGCTGCAACCCGCGCCCCGGTGAACCATGTCCGATGCTCCGAAGACCTCCGGCATGACCCGGCTGAGGAACTATTTCCTCACGGGCTTCATCGTCTGCGCGCCGCTGGCGATCACCGCCTATATCGCCTGGTCGTTCATCGGCTGGGTCGATTCCTGGGTAAAGCCCTATATTCCGGCGCGTTACAGCCCCGACACCTATTTGCCATTTCCGGTTCCGGGATTCGGGCTGATCGTCGCCCTGATCCTGATCACGCTGATCGGTTTCCTCGCCGCCAACATTGTCGGCCGCGCCATTGTCGGTTTCGGCGAGCGCCTGCTTGGCCGCATGCCGCTGGTGCGCGGTATCTATGGCTCGCTGAAGCAGATTTTCGAGACCGTGCTGTCGAACAAGGGCGACATGTTCCGCCAGGTCGGGCTGGTCGAATATCCACGCAAGGGCGTGTGGTCGCTGGTCTTTGTCGCCAGCGAAAAAGAAACCGAGATCAATGAGAAGCTCGACCAGGAAGGCGATCCGCTGATTGCCGTGTTCATGCCTTGCACACCGAATCCGACAACCGGATTCCTGATGTACGTGCCGAAGTCGGACATCGTGCTGCTCGACATGACGATCGAGGACGGCGCCAAGCTCATCGTCTCCGCCGGGCTGGTGGCGCCCGAGGTGAAGACGAAATTGGTGACGCTGAACGGCGAGCCGATCAACGGAACGGTCGCCAATCCGCCGCTAGGACCTCATCCGGCGCGCAAGAGCCGCACCGCCTCGTCGCGGCCGAACAAGTAGAGCAGCAGGCGCAGCGCCTCACCCCGGTCGGACTGCAACTCGGGGTCGCGCGACAGGATCAGCCTCGCATCGTCGCGGGCTGCTTCCAGCAGATCGGCATGCGCCTCGATGCGCGCCACCTGGAACCCCGGCGTACCGGACTGGCGGGTCCCCAAAAGCTCGCCTTCGCCGCGCAGTTTCAGATCTTCCTCGGCGATCAAAAAGCCGTCCTCGGTTTCGCGCATCACCGACAGCCGGCGTTTTGCGGTCTCGCCGAGCGGGTCCTTGTAGAGCAGCACGCAGGAGGAGGGCTTGTCGCCGCGCCCGACGCGGCCGCGCAGCTGGTGCAACTGCGCAAGGCCAAAGCGTTCGGCATGCTCGATGACCATGACGGTGGCGTCGGGCACGTCGACACCGACCTCGATGACCGTGGTGGCGATCAGGATGCGGGTCTCGCCCTCCTTGAAGGCACGCATCGCCTCGTCCTTCTCGGCGCCCTTCATGCGGCCATGGACGAGGCCGATGCGGTCGCCGAACAGCGGCTTCAGCGAAGCAAAGCGATCCTCGGCCGACATCAGCTTGATCTCTTCCGATTCTTCCACCAACGGGCAGATCCAGTAGATCTTCTGGCCACCGGCGACCGCGTCCTCCATGCGGCCGACCAGTTCGTCGAGACGCTCAAGCGGCAGTGTGACAGTGCGGATCGGCTGGCGGCCAGCCGGTTTTTCCGTCAGCTTCGAGACATCCATGTCGCCGAAGGCGGTCAGCACCAGCGTGCGCGGAATAGGCGTCGCGGTCATCACCAGCATGTCGGGCGCATCGCCCTTGGCGGTGATGGCGAGCCGTTGGTGAACGCCGAAGCGATGCTGTTCGTCGATCACGGCCAGGACCAGGTCGTGGAAGGTGACCGTCTCCTGGAACAGGGCATGGGTGCCGACGACGATGTCGATCTCGCCGCTCGCCAGGCCAGCCAGCGTTTCGGTGCGTTCGCGGCCTTTCTCGCGGCCGGTAAGGATGGCGATGCGCAGCCCAACCTTGGCGGCAAGCGGCGCGATCGTCGCCAGATGCTGGCGCGCCAGGATTTCGGTCGGCGCCATCAGTGCCGCCTGGCCGCCCGCCTCGACGGCGCGCGCCATGGCAAGCAGAGCGACCACCGTCTTGCCCGAACCGACATCGCCCTGCAGAAGCCGAAGCATGCGCTCGGGGTCGGCGAGGTCCGCATTGATTTCGGCGAGCGCGAATTCCTGGCTTGCAGTGAGCGAATAGGGAAGGGCCGCACGCAGTTTCTCGACGATGCGGCCGTCGCCGACCAGGGGGCGCCCAGACAGACGGCGGATCTTTGCCCGCACCAGCGCCAGAGAGACCTGGCCCGCCAGCAACTCGTCATAGGCAAGACGCCGCCAGGCAGCGCCGTCGATGGAAACGTCGATCGGGTCCGCCGGATTGTGGATACGGGTAAGCGCGTCGGCAAAGGTGGGAAAGGTGTGCCGGCGCATGAAGGCGCCGTCCTGCCATTCCGGCAATTCGGGCAAGCGCGCCAGCGCCTGGCCGATCGCCCGGCGCAGCACCTTGCCAGAGAGCCCCGCGGTCAGCGGATAGACCGGTTCGACCAGCGGCAGGTTTTCCGCCTCGCTGGCCAGCGCGATATGGTCGGGATGGACCATGGTCGGGCGGCCGTTGAACCATTCCATGCGGCCCGAGACCACGACATGTTCGCCGACAGGCATCGCCTTTTCGAGGTAGGCGGCGTGCGCATGGAAAAAGGTCAGGCCGATTTCGCCGGTATCGTCATGGGCGTAGACCCTGTAGGGCACCGACCTGTTGCCGCGCGGCGGAGGCTGGTGGCGGTCGATGCGCACGTCGAGCGTGACGATCTGGCCTTCCGCGGACCCAGCAATACCTGGCCGGCTGCGGCGGTCGATGACGGTATGCGGCAGCACGAACAGAAGGTCGCCCGCGCGGGCCGCGCGATCACCAAGATCAGCCGTGACCACCTTCTCGATCAGCGCGCCAACCTTCGGCCCGACGCCGGCAAGCGAAGTGATCGGGACGAACAGCGGATCGAGGATGGAAGGACGCATGATGTCAGCTTATGTCGCGACGGCCTCAGCGCAAGGCTGACAGCACCTTCTATCCACGCTATATGCGCCGCAGCAAGCGAGGATGCGGCACAATGACCGGAACGAAACGATCAAGCGAGGGGCTGGACACCCACCGCCGCAAGCTCTTGTTCCGTTCCTGGCATCGCGGCATGCGCGAGATGGATCTGATCCTCGGCACCTTCGCCGACGCCGAGATCGGTGCCTTGACCGACGAGGAAATCGACCAATATGAGAGGCTCCTCGACATTCCCGACACCGAATTCCTGCCGTTGATCACCGGCGAACGGCCGATCCCGGCGGATATCGACTGCGCCGTCCTGCAAAAGATCCTGGCGTCCCGCCGGACCATGACTTTCTGAACACAAGCAATTCCAGGAAAAGTGCGAAGCGGTTTTCCGTCCGGAATTGCGACAAACTGAAAACAAGCAATTCCAGGAAAAGTGCGAAGCGGTTTTCCGCCCGGAATTGCGATAGACAAGACCGTGATCTGATGAGCCTCATTCCCACCATTGGTCTGCCGAAAGGCCGCGCCGGCCAGTTCATCGTCGACGGCGTCGCCGATGGCTATGAAGCCTTCGCGCTGGTGCAGGCGGCCCTGGAAATCGCGCCCGACAAGCCGGTGCTGTTCGTGGCGCGCGACGGCCAACGCCTGCCGGCGATCATCGAGGCTCTGGCTTTCGCGGCACCCGGCCTGCCGGTGCTGGAACTGCCGGCCTGGGATTGTCTGCCCTACGACCGCGTCTCGCCCGGTTCGGATGCCGCCGCCAAACGCCTCGATGCGCTGACCGCGATGATCGCGCTGGCCAAGAAGCCGCACCGCGCCGTCATCCTCACCACCGCCAATGCGTTGCTGCAGCGCATTCCGCCGGCCGACCTTGTCGAGGCACAGACGTTTCACGCAAGGCCCGGCAACCAGATCGACATGAATGCGCTGGTGTCGCGGCTGGAAACGTCAGGCTTCGAACGCGTGCCGACGGTGCGCGGCATCGGCGAATTCGCGGTGCGCGGCGGCATTCTCGACCTGTTCGCTCCGGGCTGGACCGAGGCGCTGAGGCTCGATTTCTTCGGCGACACGCTGGAATCGATCCGCGTCTTCGACGCCGCCACGCAGCGCACCACCGGCCAGCGCAAGTCGATGGCATTGCAGGCGATGAGCGAAGTGGCATTGACGCCCGAAACCATCAGCCGCTTCCGCCGCTCCTACATCGAAGCCTTTGGCGCGCCGCAGCGCGACGACGGGCTTTACGCGGCGGTCAGCGAGGGCAGGCGCTTTGCCGGCATGGAGCACTGGCTGCCGTTCTTCTACGACCGGCTGGAGACGGTGTTCGACTATCTGCCGGACACGCCGGTTGTTTTCGACCATCTGGCGCATGAGGCGTTGGCTGAGCGTCACACGCTGATCCTGGATCATTACGAGGCGCGTAAAAAGCAGGCTGACGCTGCGTTGAAAGATGCGGTGCCCTACAAACCAGTGGCGCCCGATCTGCTCTACTTGTCGCCGGAAAACCTGATCGCCTCGCTCGGGCCACGCGAAGCGATCGATTTCACGCCCTTTGATGCGCCCGATGCCGGTGCGAAAAAGGTCTATCACGCCGGCTCGCGCCATGGCCGCAGCTTCGTCGAGGAGCGCGCCGATCCGAACGTCAACGTGTTCGATGTGGTCGTCAGACACATCGCCGACGAGCGCGCCGCGCGCCGCCGTGTCGTCATCGCCGGCTGGACCGAAGGCTCGCTCGACCGGCTTGGCCAGATCCTGGCCGAGCATCATCTCGGCAATCTCAAGCAGGTCGAGACGCTGGCGGAAGCCGAACGGCTCGAGCCGGGGCAGGCGGCTCTTGCCGTGCTGCCGCTCGAATCCGGCTTCGAGACCGAAAAACTGGTCGTCGTCGCCGAACAGGATATTCTGGGCGACCGGCTGATCCGGCGTTCGAAGCGCAAGAAGCGCGCATCCGACTTCATTGCCGAGGCCTCGGCCTTGTCGGCCGGCGATATCGTCGTCCATGCCGACCATGGTATTGGCCGCTTCATCGGCTTGCGCACCATCGAGGCGGTCGGTGCGCCGCATGATTGCCTGGAAATCCACTATGCCGGCGACGACCGGCTGTTCCTGCCGGTGGAGAACATCGAGCTTCTGTCGCGCTACGGTTCTGATACAGCCGAAGCGACGCTGGACAAGCTTGGCGGTGGTGCCTGGCAGTCGCGCAAGGCAAAGCTGAAGCGGCGCCTGCTCGACATGGCCGGGCAGCTGATCCGCATCGCCGCCGAGCGGCAGATGCGCGCCGCACCGGCACTGGTGCCGGCCGAAGGCCTCTATGACGAATTCTCGGCCCGTTTCCCCTATGAGGAAACCGACGACCAGCAGACGGCGATCGATTCGGTGCGCGACGACCTTGGCGCCGGCAAGCCGATGGACCGGCTGATCTGTGGCGATGTCGGCTTCGGCAAGACCGAAGTGGCGCTGCGCGCGGCTTTCATCGCCGCCATGGAAGGGTTCCAAGTCGCCGTGGTGGTGCCGACGACGCTGTTGTCACGCCAGCATTTCAAGACGTTTTCGCAGCGTTTTTCCGGCCTGCCGATCCGTGTCGCCCAGGCCTCACGGCTGGTCGGCGCCAAGGAACTGGCCGAGACGAAGAAGGCGCTGGCCGAGGGCCAGGTCGACATCGTCGTCGGCACCCATGCGCTGCTCGGATCCTCGATCTCGTTCAAGAATCTCGGCCTGCTGATCATCGACGAGGAGCAGCACTTCGGCGTCAAGCACAAGGAACGGCTGAAGGACCTGAAGACCGATGTCCACGTGCTGACGCTGTCGGCGACGCCGATCCCGCGTACGCTGCAACTGGCGCTGACCGGCGTGCGCGAACTGTCGCTGATCGCCACGCCGCCGGTCGACCGCATGGCCGTGCGCACTTTCATCTCGCCCTTCGATCCGCTGGTCATTCGCGAGACGCTGCTGCGCGAGCGTTATCGCGGCGGGCATTCCTTCTATGTTGTTCCGCGCATCAGCGATCTCGCGGAAATCCATGATTTCCTGAAGGAATCTGTTCCCGAATTGAAGGTGGCGGTGGCCCATGGCCAGATGCCGCCGGGCGAACTCGATGACATCATGAACGCCTTCTACGACGGGCAATATGATGTGCTTTTGTCGACCACCATCGTCGAGTCCGGTCTCGACATACCGACCGCCAACACGCTGATCATCCATCGCGCCGACATGTTCGGCCTGTCGCAGCTCTACCAGTTGCGCGGCCGCGTCGGCCGCTCCAAGGTGCGCGCCTATGCGCTGTTCACGCTGCCGGCCAACCGCAAGCTGACCGACACCGCCGAACGCCGGCTGAAGGTGCTGCAATCGCTCGACACGCTCGGCGCCGGCTTCCAGCTCGCCAGCCACGATCTCGATATCAGGGGCGCCGGCAATCTTCTGGGTGAAGAACAGTCCGGCCACATCAAGGAGGTAGGCTTCGAACTCTACCAGCAGATGCTGGAGGAGGCCGTCGCCGAGGTGAAGGATTCCGGCGAGGTCCAGGATGGCGGCTGGTCGCCGCAGATCGCCGTCGGCACGGCGGTGATGATCCCGGAAAGCTATGTGCCGGACCTGCAGCTCAGGCTGGCGCTCTACCGCCGCCTTGGCGACCTCGAAAACACCGAGGAGATCGACGCCTTTGGCGCCGAACTCATCGACCGGTTCGGCCCGCTGCCGGACGAGGTGAAGCATCTCCTGAAGATCGTCTTCATCAAGGCGCTCTGCCGCAAGGCCAATGTCGAGAAGCTCGATGCCGGGCCGAAGGGCGTCGTCATCCATTTCCGCAAGCGCGAATTCTCCAACCCGGTCGGGCTGGTCAAGTTCATCGGCGAGCAAGGCTCGCTGGCCAAGATCCGGCCCGACCACAGTGTCGTCTTTACCCGCGACTGGCCAACGGCCGAGAAGCGTCTGGCGGGCTCGGCGGTGGTCATGACGCAACTGGCGCGGCTGGTGGAGAAGGCGGCATAGCCCACCCTGCCCATTCGCCAGAGCTGAAATTCCGGTCTAGAATAGGAAATCGGCTTCGTGTATGGAGCCGCCAACCCATATAGGGGTGGAAATGCGGGCGAGGGTGTTCGCCGGAAAGAGCGTTGGGTGCAGCGATGACGAAATGGTCGCCGAATTCGTGGAGAGCAAAGCCGATCAAGCAGGTTCCTGCCTATCCGGACCTTGCCGCGCTGAAAAACACGGAAGCCCAGCTCGCCACCTTTCCGCCGCTGGTTTTTGCCGGTGAGGCACGCAAGCTGAAGAAGCAGCTCGCCGCGGTCGCAGCCGGCGAAGCCTTCCTGCTCCAGGGTGGCGATTGCGCCGAGAGCTTTGCCGAACATGGCGCCGACAACATCCGCGACTTCTTCCGCGTCTTCCTGCAGATGTCGGTGGTGCTCACCTTCGCCGGCGCGCAGCCGGTGGTGAAGGTCGGCCGCGTCGCCGGCCAGTTCGCCAAGCCGCGTTCGTCCGACAATGAGACCAAGGGCGAGGTGACGTTGCCGAGCTATCGCGGCGATATCATCAACGGTATCGAATTCGACCAGAAGTCGCGCATTCCCGACCCCGCCCGCCAGGAAATGGCCTACCGCCAGTCGGCGGCGACGCTCAACCTTTTGCGCGCTTTCGCGCAGGGCGGCTATGCCAGCCTGGAGAACGTGCATCGCTGGATGCTCGGCTTCGTGTCCGACAGCCCGCAGGGCGAGAAGTACGAGTCGCTCGCCAACCGCATCACCGAGACGATGGACTTCATGAAGGCCGTCGGCATCACCTCGGAGACCAACTACGCGCTGCGCGAGACCGATTTCTATACCAGCCACGAGGCGTTGCTGCTCGGCTATGAAGAGGCGCTGACCCGCGTCGACTCGACCTCCGGTGACTGGTACGCCACGTCAGGCCACATGATCTGGATCGGCGACCGCACGCGCCAGCCCGACCATGCCCATGTCGAGTATTGCCGCGGCATCAAGAACCCGCTCGGCTTGAAATGCGGCCCGTCGCTGACCGCTGACGGCTTGCTGGAACTGATCGACCTGCTCAACCCCGAGAACGAGCCCGGCCGGTTGACGCTGATCGCGCGCTTTGGTTCGGACAAGGTCGCTGATCATCTGCCGAAGCTGGTGCGCGCGGTGCAGAAGGAAGGCCGCAGCGTGGTCTGGTCGTCTGACCCGATGCACGGCAACACCATCGAGGCAGCCGGCTACAAGACGCGGCCGTTCGACCGCATCCTGAAGGAGGTGCAGACCTTCTTCGAGGTGCACCGCGCGGAAGGCACGCATCCGGGCGGCATCCATGTCGAGATGACCGGCAAGAACGTCACCGAATGCACCGGTGGCGCGCGCGCCATCACGGCAGAGGAATTGCAGGACCGCTATCACACCCATTGCGACCCGCGCCTCAATGCCGACCAGGCGATCGAACTGGCCTTCCTGGTCTCGGACCTCCTGAAGAAAAGCCATCCGGTGCAGCACAAGCAGGCTGTGAACGGCTGAACGGTCGATCCCGACCGATCGAAACAGGAAGGCGCCGGAGAAATCAGGCGCCTTTTTTCGTGTCGGGCCATGCCGTCACCGTGATCGACGTGCCAAACCTTACGGAAATTTATGCCGGCGCGATCATTGCAAAACCAAGATTGAGGTGAACGTTCGCCGCCGAGATCATGTTATCCGGCTAGGAATCGGCGAATGGCAATGGAAGACTCCACCCAGGAGCACCTCGAGAACGCCGAGCATGCCGAACATGCCGCGCATGAGGGCAATCCCTTTCTGACCACGGTCTCCGTGACCATTGCGGTGCTGGCGGTTCTTGCCGCGACGGTCGGCAGCTTCGAGTCGCTCGAAACCGCCGAGGCGATCAACGACAAGAGCGAGGCGGCCTACCTCCAGAACAAGGCCAGCGATCAGTGGAGCTTCTTCCAGGCAAAGAGCATCAAGAAGAACAGCTATGAGATCGCGGCGGCAATGGGCGGCCCCGCTGCCGGCCAATTCCAGGCCAACGCCAAGCGCAATGAAGCCGACGGCGCGGAGATAGAGGCCAAGGCGACCGAATTTGAAAAGCAGGTCGATGAAAAGCTGCGTGACAGCGACCTGCGGGAACATCGGCACCATGTTCTGACATTTGCCGTGACGCTGCTGCACATCTCGATCGCCGTCGCGACACTTTCCATCATCACCCGTGGCAAGCGCTGGCCGTGGATAGGCTCGCTGGCTCTTGGCGCCCTGGGCGCGATCGCCGCCGGCTTCGCCTATGTTTGATTGCGCTGGCGCTTCGGTCCGACATGGCCCAAGGGCATTCGTCGCGGGCGCAGGGCCGGGCGCGATCAGTCCTTCTTGTAGAGCAGCCAGCTCTTGCCGGCGCGGCCGGCCATGGTGGAATGCTTGGTGACGCGGTTGCGGCCGCTGACCTTGGAGCGGTAGAGCGCACGGTCGGCTTTCGTGTAGAGGTCCTCGGGGCCTTCGGCCTCCGACGCCATGCAGATGCCCATCGACACCGTCACGGTGCCGTAATTCATACCGGTCTGGCTGCTGGTGAACGGCGTCTGTTCGATCAGGGCGCGAATGCGCTCGGCGATCTCGCAGGTGGCGTCTTCGCTGGCGCCCTCGATGATCAGCGCGAACTCCTCGCCACCGGTGCGGGCGACGAACATGCCGCCGCGGATGCTGGTCTGGAAAATGTCGGCGATGATCTGGATGATCTTGTCGCCGACCGGGTGACCATAGCGATCATTGATATCCTTGAACCGATCGATGTCGGCAAGGATCAGGGCATTGAACAGGATGCCCTTGTTGCTGTTGTAGATTCGGGTGATTTCCTTGTCGAAGGCGCGCCGGTTCCAGATGTGGGTCAACGGATCGGTGTCGGCGAGCCGCTTGTACTCTTCGAGCTTCGACTTGACGCTCTCGAGTTCGGTCGTCTTGTCGTTGAGCGTCGAGGCGACCTGCCGGCCATGATCAATGGTCGAGTTGGTGGCGACCGACATGGCGTTGGCGATCTTGTGCAGGAGATCCTGCGAAAGCAGGCTTCGGTTACTCAGGCCGCTCGATGTCTCATCGAGAATCCTGCCGTATTTTTCGATGTGGCCGCGCTCGCTCCGCAACAGCGATGCGACTTCCTCGAGCTCCCTGGCGATGACGTCCCGCGCATGCTCGACAATGTCTGGGCCATGGTTATGGGCAAAGAAAGAACGGCCGATCTTGTCCAACTCGTCCTGTGTCGGCCGGTTGCTCAGCGAGAGCACAGCAAGGCTGAGCTCGCGATTGGTGCCGCTCAGGGCCTCGTAGAAGATCTCATAGTTGCGCGGCAGGCCAAGCACGCCAAGCTGGCGCATCGTGGCGACCACGGCAGATACGATATCGGTGCCTTGTTCGGTTGGGGCGGATGCCGGCTGCATGTCTAATTCACTCGTCCCCTCGGATCCCGACGCGGAATTGCGGGTTCCATTGATCGCCGCCCTGGGGAGCGCTACCCGATAGTCCGAAACATCTTGCGAAGAGACCTGTCCCCACCCACGACCTTCGCTTGGCGTAACCATAAATGCGGCAGCGCTAAAGTTTCCTTAATTTGCACGATTTCCACAAGTTTTCTCTACCTGTGGCTGTAGAAGCGTAAATTTTCGCACCTCCGTCGCGAGACAAGACCCAATTCGGCGCGTTGGATTCGAAATCCGTGCGGGGCGCTGCTGGAAATGAAACTGAATTTCGAAATTAGCCACGCCAATCGATGTCGTATTTGCTTGCGCGCAGTCCCCGCAAAGCTGGAATCCTGGCATTGATGCTGGACGAGGTTTCTTCAAGGGGTGCCAAAATGAGCGACAGTCACCGGGGATCATGCCTGTGCGGAGCGGTCCGCTTCCGGACGCACGGAGCGTTGCGTGGTGTCGTCTACTGCCATTGCTCGCAATGCAGGAAGCAGAGCGGGCATTTCTATGCCGCGACCAATGTTGCCGACGCCGACATCGTCATCGAGGGCGCCGAAAGCATCACCTGGTATGAGGCATCCGCTTTCGCCAGGCGCGGCTTCTGCAAGGCATGCGGTTCGGTGCTTTTCTGGAAGCCGAGGGATCAAGGCTACATTTCGGTCATGGCGGGATCGTTCGACAAGCCGACAGGCCTCAAGGGCGACTGTCATATCTTCGTTGGCGACAAGGGCGACTATTATTCGATCGACGACGGGCTGCCGCAATTTGAAAAGTCGACGCCTTCGATAGCGGTCGCCGAATGAATTTTGGACGAGACGCCTTATTCCCTTGATCGGGCCGTTGCTTTATCTCGTGCCGGTAACTCGGAAAGAGGTTTGGGCATGCAGCGGCTGATCGACGCTTTTTTCAATTCGGTACGGGCGTTTCGCAAGCTGGCTGCCAGCGAGAAGGCTTTCCAGCAGGAATTGCTGCTGTTGCTGCTCGCCTTGCCGGCGGGGTGGTTCGTTTCCGTCTCGTGGCGTGGCTACGCCTTGCTGATCGGGGCGGTGCTGCTCCTGATCATGGTCGAGGTGCTCAACACCGGGATCGAGGCCGCCTGCGATGCGTTCAGCCGCGAGTTCAACGTCGACATCCAGCTGGCCAAGGATTGCGGTTCGCTGGCCGTGCTGATTTCGGTGTTCATCGTCGCCGGCGTCTGGGGCATCGCGCTCATCGAGCGGATCACAGGCTTTCCCATCTGACCTTCCGCCCGACCATGGAGGCTGGCGCCGTCACTGTTCCCGGCGACGCTCGCGCCTGGCGATGTGGCGGGCGACAAGCCAGGCCAGCACGGCCACGGTGAGGCCGATGCCGAGCCCGATCAGCAGTCGTTCGTGGCGCAGCAAGGCCTGGCCAACGAAATGCTCGGCGCCCAGCCCGAAAACGTAGCCAATGGTGCTGAACAGCACCGCCCAGATTATCGATGAGATGGCGTTGAGGATGACGAAGCGGGGTGCTGCTATGGTCGACAGGCCGGCCGCGATGCCGCCGACCAGGCGCATGCCGTAGACATAGCGGTTCGATAGCACGAAGATGTTGGGATGGGTGTTGAGCAGGCGGTAGGCACGGCGGAAGCCGGGCCGCCTGCGCAGCCTGACGACATGACGGTTGTCTGCGAAACTTCTGCCCAGGATGAAGAAGAAGGTATCGCCGACGAAGGCGCCGAGCGCTGCCGCGACAAAGGCGTGCCAGAGCACGAAAACATGCTGGTGGGCGAAGAAGCCGCCGAGGATCGCGGCACTTTCCCCCTCGGCGACACAGCCGACGAAGACGGCGAGCAGCCCGTACTGTTCGATGAAATGATGGATCGCGTCGGTCATGGGGTCGACTTCTGCTGCGCCAGCCTCTCGTCGATCCGCTTGACCACTTCCGCCAGCCGCACGATCTCGTCGCGCATGCCGATGATCTGGCTGTGGCGCAGTTCATCCAGTTTTTCGTGGAGCGCCATGATCTCGATTTCGGCCTTCAGATTGACCTCGTAGTCGTGGGCGGCATCGATACGGTCACGTTCGGTCTGGCGGTTCTGCGCCATCATGATAACCGGCGCCTGCAAGGCGGCGACCATCGACAGCACCAGATTGAGGAAGATGAACGGGTAGGGGTCGAAGGCGTCGCGCGTCAACAGCCAGACATTGCCCGCGGTCCACAGGACCAGAAAGGCAAGGAAGCCGAGGATGAAGGACCACGAGCCGCCGATGCGGGCGATGGTGTCGGCAAGCCGGTCGCCAAAGGTCTGGTGGAAAGCAACCGCCTTGTTGGTGTCCCTGGAGATCGTGGTGCGTTCGAGCGTCGATTGCAGCACCCGGCTTTCCAATAGGCTGAGGCCATCCGGGCGTCGCTTGAGCCAGCGGTTCGCCAGGTCGTCGATCGTCTTGTACATGGCAGTCTCCGTCGTCAGTGGAGATAGACGTAGAGGCTGCCGGTCCTCGCGGGAAGTGTTACATTCAAGCCAACAGCGAGGGACCCATGGCAGATTTCAAGAAAATTCGTCTGCGCGCGGCAAAACGCAAGGGCGGCGAGGCGGAGCTTTTGTCGTTGCTGGGGCCGGTGCCCGACAATGCCGCAGTCGCCGACATCCCGGACGATCGCATTCTGTCGACCATGGCCGAGCGAATCTTTGCCGCCGGTTTTGTCTGGCGCGTCATCGAACAGAAATGGCCGGGTTTCGAGGAGGCGTTTCTGCGCTTCGAGCCGAAGCGGCTGTTGTTCCAGCCTGATGATTTCTGGCACGATCTGGCTTCCGACCAGCGCATCGTGCGCAATCCGCAGAAGATCAAATCGGTCCGCGACAACGCTGCCTTCGTCGAACGCGTGTCCAAGGAACATGGCGGCTTCGGCCATTTCCTTGCCGACTGGCCAGCGGATGATCAGGTCGGACTGATGGCCTATCTCGGCAAGCATGGCAGCCGGCTCGGCGGCAATACCGGCCAGTATTTCCTGCGCTGGCTGGGCTGGGACGCCTTCGTCATTTCGGCCGACATGGCGGCCGCCCTTCGTGACACTGGCCTCGATATCGCCGAAAGCCCGACTTCGAAGAGGGACCTCGACAAGATCCAGGCCCAGATCAATCAATGGGCGGCGGACACGAGGCTGCCGCGCCGGCACATTTCGCGCATCCTGGCGATGTCGATCGGAGAGAACCATTCGCCGCAGTCGTTGCGCGAATATATGGGCGACGACTGATCGCCGGTCTGGGCGCGAGTGACCCCAGGCCATTCGGATCGGCGCGGTCTGGGGTGGTCCAAACGAACGCCATTGCTCGGGCAATTCCGCCGCGCTAAGTCAGCAGGCATGACCAAGAAGCCTGACATACTGCGCATCGCGATCGCCCAGCTCAACCCGACAGTCGGCGATGTCGCCGGCAACCTCGCCAAAGCCCGCGAGGCGAGGGCGGATGCCGCGCGCCAGGGCGCCGATCTCGTGCTCTATACCGAGCTTTTCCTCGCCGGTTATCCGCCGGAGGATCTGGTGCTGAAGCCGGCCTTCCTCAAGGCCTGCGAAAAGGCGGCGCAAGAGTTCGCCGCCGACACATCGGATGGCGGCCCCGGCGTCATCATCGGCACACCGCTGAAGCGCAAGAGCGGCACGCACAATTCGATCATCGTCGCCGATGGCGGCAAGATCCTGGCCGAACGCTACAAGCTCGACCTGCCGAACTATGGCGAGTTCGACGAAAAGCGCGTCTTCCAGGCCGGGCCGGAACTGCAGGGCCCCGTCAATTTCCGCGGCGTGCGGCTGGGCATCCCGATCTGCGAGGACATCTGGGGCGACGTCGCGGTGTGCGAGACGCTGGCCGAAAGCGGCGCCGAAATCCTGCTGGTGCCGAACGGCTCGCCCTATTATCGCGCCAAGATCGACGTGCGCCATCAGGTCGTCATCAAGCAGGTCATCGAATGCGGCCTGCCGTTGATCTATGCCAACCAGCTCGGCGGCCAGGACGAGCTGATCTTTGACGGTGCCTCCTTCGCCATCGGTGCCGACAAGACATTGGCTTTCCAGATGAGCCAGTTCGAGGACGCCGTCGACGTCACCACGTGGAAACGCACAGAGGACGGCTGGGTCTGCTCGGAAGGGCCGATGTCGAAGATCCCGGAGCGGGAAGAGGCCGACTATCGCGCCTGCATGCTGGGCCTGCGCGACTACGTCAACAAGAATGGCTTCAAGAATGTGGTGCTGGGCCTGTCGGGCGGCATCGATTCGGCGATCTGCGCTGCCCTTGCCGTCGACGCGCTCGGCGAGGAGCGGCTGCGCGCGGTGATGATGCCCTACCGCTACACGTCGAAGGATTCGTTGAAGGATGCCGAGGACTGCGCCCGCGCGCTCGGCTGCCGCTATGACATCGTACCGATCTTCGAGCCCGTCGAAGGCTTCATGCACGCGCTGACGCAGCTTTTCGAAGGCACCAAGGAAGGCATCACCGAGGAAAACCTGCAGAGCCGCGCGCGCGGCACCATCCTGATGGCGATCTCCAACAAGTTCGGCTCGATGGTGGTCACGACAGGCAACAAGAGCGAGATGTCGGTCGGCTACGCCACCCTCTATGGCGACATGAATGGCGGCTTCAACCCGATCAAGGACCTCTACAAGATGCAGGTCTATGCGCTGTCGCGCTGGCGCAACAGCCATGTGCCACCGGGCGCGCTCGGACCGTCTGGCGAGGTCATCCCGAAGAACATCATCGACAAGGCGCCGTCGGCGGAATTGCGGGAAAACCAGACCGACCAGGATTCGCTGCCGCCCTATCCGGTGCTGGACGACATCCTCGAATGCCTGGTCGAAAACGAGATGGGCGTCGACGACATCGTGGCGCGCGGCCACGACCGGGCGACGGTGACGCGCATCGAGCATCTGCTCTATATCGCCGAATACAAGCGCCGGCAGGCCGCACCTGGCGTGAAGATCACCAGGAAGAATTTCGGCCGCGACCGCCGCTATCCCATCACCAACCGTTTCAGGGATCGTGGATAAGGCGCGGTTCGTCCACTGGGCGAAAATGCGCGGTGCCGCGAGACGAGGACACGGCCATGCAAGACTGTGAGATCAGTTTCGACCTCGCGCGGATCGACTTCCGCGCGACCTCGGACCTGTTGATGACGAGTTACTGGGGCGCCGGACGCAACGACGAATTTCATCGCCGGGCCTTTGCCAATTCGTTCTGCGCCGCCGCTTACATCGATGGCCAACAGGTCGGCTTCGGCAGGGCGATCACCGATCGCACGGTGTTCGCCTATCTCGCCGACATCATCGTCTGGCCCCGGCATCGCGGGCAGGGCATAGGCTTGCGGCTGGTGCGGGGGCTCATCGATCATCCCGAACTCGGCACCGTCTCGCACTGGAGCCTGTCGACCAGTGACGCGCATGGCGTCTATGAGAAACTGGGTTTCAAACCCTCGACGGACGGCCGATACATGCGCCTCGATCGCACGCCCCAGTGACGGGCACAGGGCGAAAGCTTCCATCCGCCATTGTTGCAAAATAATCTCAGTGCTTGGATCAGATACGCTTTGGTCAGGAGCTGGTCTTGGCGATGCATTGGGCCGTCTCTATAAAGACCGTTCCGCGATTCTTTGCGGGAGGTCCGAATGGCAGTATTTCACATGGTAATGCGAGGCCGCGAAGCCTAGGTCCCGTCCGGCGCTCCGCGAAGGTCTACTCTTCGCGCCGAGGCCGGATTGGGCAGAGGCTTATGCCGATGCCGGTCGCCGCCCTGACAAGGGCGTGACGCCAAAATATGCCAGTCCGCTTCCGGGCAATCATTAGCCCTTTGCGCGGCTTCTTCAATTTTAGACTTTACTGGGATCGGGCTCGTTTGCGCCCGAATGATATCATGGCTCGTCTTAAGATCGATTTGCGCGCGAGCGCGTTTCGCAGCGTTCTTGGTTTCTCGCTCACCCACTGGCGGCGCCAGCCTTGGCGGCTTTCGCTCATCATGGGCGGTTTCCTGCTGTCGACGCTGGCCGACGTCCTGACGCCGCTTTATTCCGGCCGGCTGGTCGACGCCGTCGCCAGCAGCGCCGGTGCGGACGCCATTGCCTGGAATGCCGCGATGACGGCGTTCTCGATTCTGATGGCGCTGGCGCTGGCCGGCGTTGTGCTGCGCAACCTTGCGTTCATGGGCATCGTCGAACTGACGCTCAAGATGATGGCCGACATCGCCGCCGATGCCTTCCATCGCGTCCAGCGGTTTTCCACCGACTGGCACGCCAACAGTTTTGCCGGCTCGACCGTGCGCAAGGTGACGCGCGGCATGTGGGCGCTCGACCTGCTCAATGACACCATCCTCATCGCGCTGCTGCCGTCGGTCGTCATGCTTGTCGGCTCGACGCTGCTGCTGGGCTGGTTCTGGCCGTTGATGGGGGCGGTCGTTGCCGCCGGCTCGGTGCTGTTCATCATGGTGACCGCAATGCTGTCGCTTGGCTATGTCGCGCCGGCGGCAAGGCTCGCCAATACGTGGGATACACGCCTGGGCGGTTCGCTGGCCGACGCGGTGAGCTGCAACGCAGTGGTCAAGGGCTTTGGCGCAGAGGAGCGCGAAGAGCGCCGGCTGGCCAGGGTCGTCGCCAAATGGCGAGGACGCACGCGCCGCACCTGGGTGCGCGGCACGGTCAACGGCACCACACAAGGGGTGCTGCTGCTGGCCATGCGGGCCGCGGTGATCGGCCTGGCGCTGATGCTGTGGTCATGGGGGCAGGCGAGCGCCGGCGACGTCGCCTTCGTGCTGACCTCGTTCTTCGTGCTGCAGGGCTATTTGCGCGATATCGGCACGCATATCCGCAATTTGCAGCGTTCGATCAACGACATGGAGGAACTGGTCGATTTCCAGTCCGAACCGCTCGGCATCGAGGACAGGCCCGGCGCCGGGCCGATCCGGATCACGCAAGGGGCCATCAGCTTCGACAACGTCACCTTTCACTATGGCAATCACCGGACGCCGCTCTATCGCGACTTTTCGGTCGATATCGCACCGGGTGAACGTGTCGGACTCGTCGGGCACTCGGGGTCGGGCAAGACGACGTTCGTCAAGCTCATCCAGCGGCTCTATGACGTGAATGCGGGCAAGATCCTGATCGACGGCCAGGATATCTCGCAGGTGGCGCAAGCGTCGCTGCGCGGGCAGATCGCCATCGTCCAGCAGGAGCCGATCCTGTTCCACCGGTCGCTCGCCGAAAACATCGCCTATAGCAGGCCGAGCGCGACGCAGGCCGAGATCGAACATGCCGCCAGGCTGGCGAGCGCGCACGACTTCATCGTCAACCTGCCGAAGGGTTACGGCACGCTGGTCGGCGAGCGCGGCGTGAAATTGTCGGGCGGCGAGCGGCAGCGTGTGGCGATCGCGCGCGCCTTCCTTGCCGATGCGCGCATCCTGATCCTGGACGAGGCGACATCGAGCCTGGATTCGGAATCGGAGGTGCTAATCCAGCAGGCGATGGAGCGGCTGATGGTCGGCCGCACCACGCTGGTCATCGCGCACCGGCTTTCGACGGTGCGGGCCCTCGACAGGCTGCTGGTCTTCGATCGCGGCAACATCGTCGAGGAAGGCTCGCATGACGAACTGATCCGGCTGAAGGGCGGCATCTACCGACGCCTGTTCGAGCGCCAGGCGCTCGAGCTGACCAAGGGACTTGCCATCTGACCTGGGGTGGCCTTCGGCTTCGTTCGGAGGCCACCTCTATCAGGCGCCGTCAACCGGTCGGGAGAGTGGCACGGAGGCAGGCAACCGCGGGCGGAGCCGAACCTGTTGCGAACGCATCGGCGGTGGCTCCCCGTCACCCAGCCTATGCTGGTCGAGCCAATCCGTGACGAGAAGCGATATCCAGGTCCCCTGCGGATCCTGAGCGTGAGACATTTTATTTATGGTGCCGATCGAGATACGTTGTCTCAACCATTGATTGATATTGCTTTTCTAAAAGCAACTCAGGGGAGATCTTCGCGTCTCCTGGGATCCGATTGATCAGCGCAGGGTTTCGCCCTCCGGCAGACGACCTCCGTAGGCCTCACGATGCATCTTGGTTCTGTAAATGCCGGTGTGAAAAGCGTGGCTGCGCCGTCGGTGCTGGAGACGCAGCACGGCACGGTTCGGCCGCTCGCAGCCGAAGACCTCGAGCGTGTCGCCGCACTCTTCCTGACGAAGTTTCGGCGGCGACGTCACCTTCTCGATCGCGCGATCGCGGAGACGGCCGAGTATATGAAAAAGATCTATCTTGAGCCTGCCGGCCAGCCCGGTGAGAGCAGCGCGCTTGTCCAGATCAACCCGCAGGGCCATCTGGGTGGCTTCCTCGGGGTCCTGAAGGCCCGCTACGAGCTCAACGGGGCGGCATTGAACGCGGCGATCATCGGACCGCTCATGGCCGACCCCGGCACCGATCACGGCTCGGCCGGACCGCAATTGCTGCGTGCCGTGCATCAAGGCGCTTTCGATCTGCACCTGACCGATTCGGCCAACCGGGTGTCCCTGGCCTTCGCGCGCCCGATGAAGTATCAGCTGCTGCCGGTGCATTGTCTGGGATGGACCTGCATTTTCCGGCCGGCCGCGATGGCAGCCGCCGTGGCGCGCGGTAAATGGCCGGGCCTGCCTCGCTTCGCACTCGATCCTTGCGCCAGAGCATTCGACACTTTTACGAGAAAAAGGTTCGAGCCGCCCGCCCAGCATTCCTCGTCACACCGGGTCCATCGCAAGCCGATGGATGCCGCGCAGTTTGCGGAGCGGTTGCCGACGCTGGTGTCCGATTACTCGCTTCGGCCGCGCTGGCAGGATGGCGAGCTGCCACGGCTGCTCGCGCTGGCGGCCGAGAAGCGGGCCGACGGTCCCCTTCATTTCGGCGGGACCTATGACGAAACAGGCAAAATACTCGGCTGCTACGCTTTCTACGGCCAAGCCGGCGGCATCGCGAACCTGTTGCAAATCCAGGCCTCCGGATCTCACTGGGGCGCTGCTCTGGATGGCCTGATCGCCGACGCGCGGAATATGGGCTGCGTGGGCATCGCCGGGCAGACACAAGGCAGGTTCATGCCTCAGCTCTTCGGCTACAAGAATGTCCTCCTCCGCTATGCCGGGGGGACGATGGTCCGCTCGCGGATCGCCGAGGTCACGGAAGCGGTCCGCTCCGGCGACATCTTCATCGGTGGCTTGATGGGCGACCGCTGGACCCGCCTCAGTTCCGACGATTTCGGCCGCTGATCAGCCTCGGCTCGACCGGCGTCGGCTCCGACCGCCGGCTGCGCTCCAACGTGGCACGCGCCGCCCGGTCTTTTCATTGCGCGCGCCATGTTCTATGTCTGCGGCACAGCGCGGGGGCGCATCTTGTCAATCACAAAGGCATCCGGTACGCCCCATCCATGACAGTTACCGTTCGTTTCGCCCCGTCACCGACCGGCCGCATCCATATCGGCAATGCGCGCACCGCTCTCTTCAACTGGCTGTTTGCCCTGAACAACAAGGGCCGCTTCATCCAGCGCTTCGACGACACCGACATCGCCCGCTCGAAGCAGGAATTCGCCGACGCCATCCTCTACGACCTGCATTGGCTGGGCATTTTCCCGGACGCCACCGAATATCAGTCGCGGCGCTTCGAGATCTACGACGCGGCGGTCGAGCGGCTGAAGGCGGCTGGCGTTCTCTATGCCTGCTACGAAACGCCGGAGGAACTCGATCTCCGGCGAAAAGTGCGCCGCACGCGCGGCCTGCCGCCGGTCTATGGCCGCGAGGCCCTGGCGCTGACCAGAGAGCAGGTGGCCGAATACCAGGCCGACGGGCGCCGGCCGCACTGGCGTTTCCTGTTGCCCAATTTCTCAGACGATCCGCAGCAGCCCGAACGCACCGAAATCCACTGGAACGATCTGGTGCGCGGCGAGGAAACGGTCGATCTCGCTTCACTCTCGGATCCAGTGCTGGTGCGCGAGGACGGCACCTACCTTTACACGTTGCCGTCCGTCGTCGACGACATCGAGATGGGCATCAGCCACGTCATCCGTGGTGACGACCATGTCACCAATACCGGCGTGCAGATTGTCCTG
The DNA here is from genome assembly GCF_016756515.1 of Mesorhizobium sp. 113-3-9. NCBI lineage: Bacteria > Pseudomonadati > Pseudomonadota > Alphaproteobacteria > Hyphomicrobiales > Phyllobacteriaceae > Mesorhizobium > Mesorhizobium sp. 113-3-9. Next base: position 4,321,207 of record NZ_AP023246.1, read on the forward strand.
TTCAAGGCGCTGGGCGCCGAACCGCCGGTTTTCGGTCACCACAATCTTTTGACCACCGTCTCGGGCGAGGGACTGTCGAAGCGCACCGGGGCTCTCTCCATTGAAAGCCTGCGCGAGGACGGTATCGAGCCAATGGCCGTCGCTTCGCTGGCCGTGCTGGTCGGCACCTCGGAGAATGTCGCGGCCGCGCATGACCTGGCCGAACTCGCCGGCCATTTCGACCCGGCCGCGACCTCGAAATCATCGGCCAAGTTCGATCCGGACGAGCTGTTCGTGCTCAACCGCGTGCTGCTGCACCACATGCCCTTCGACGAGGCCCGAGACAGGCTGATGGTGCTCGGCATCTCGGGCGACCAGGCCGAACCTTTCTGGTTGGCGGTGCGCGGCAATCTCGACCGGCTCGCCGATGCGGTGGGCTGGTGGCGCATCCTGCGCGAGGGTCCGCAGGAACGGTCCGATTTTTCCGCTGACGACCGCGATTTTCTACATCAGGCCTTCGATGTCCTGCCGGAAGAGCCCTGGAACGGGACAGTCTGGAAGGATTGGACCGGCAAGATCAGGGAAGCGACCGGGCGCAAGGGCAAGGGGCTGTTCATGCCGCTCAGACTTGCGCTTACCGGACTGCCTTCGGGGCCGGAGCTTGCAGATTTATTGCCGCTGATGGGTCGGGAAGGAACGTTGGCCCGACGACCCTGACCTTGCGCTGTTCCGGCGGCAAGGCGGACACGGGCGATGTCACCGGCTTGGCGGAAAGCCGCTTGATGGCTTCGCGGTCGAGCCCGCCTTCCATATTGGCCAGGGTTTCCGGGTCGGCGCCCGGATCGGGCTTGGAGGCCGGGACCGGAATGAACGGTGCCGCTTCGGTTTCGGGCTGCGACTGTTGCGGATTTGGCGGGTTGCCGCCAATGATCTGGAAGTTCTGCGCCGCATTGCAGCCGCAAGCCGGTGGGCGCGGCATGTTGGACTGCTTGTAGAGATAGGCGGTCGGCAGTTCGCTATAGGGCCTGCCGGTGACCGATGATGTCATCGCGGCGGAATCGTCGTCCATGCCGCGCGAATAGAAGACCTGCATCTCGGTGCCGGGGCAGCTCGATTCGCAATTCTTCTGGTCGCGCTCGAAATCGCTGACCGAGGCCGCGTTCGACATCGGGAAGAAGTAGCCGTCGCAGGTACGTACGCACATCGTGCGGAACTCGCCGCCGGCGCTCGGGAAATCGGGAACCCCGGGCTGGTTCAAAACCCTGCTGATATTGCGCTCCCCATCGGGATTGTCGGCCTGGTCAAGCGTGTCGCCCTGCTGGCTGTCGTTGCCGAAAAGCTGGTTGAACAGGTTCGCGTTGCCGTCCTCTCCACGATCAGCTTCCTGCAGCGGAGCGTGGCGCGGCGCAACCGTGGCGTCTCGGCAGCCATTGGCGTCGAGCGCGGCCAGGATGCGGCCACGGTCGCGACGCGATCCGCCGCCGGCGAGCTGGGCGCGCTTGGCCTGGAGGCTGTCGAGATTGGCGTTCATGCGGTCGATGGTGGCGTTGAGCCCGGCGCATTGGTTGACGTTGCGGGAAAACAGCGAGAATCCGCACCCGGCGCTGTCCGCCTGGCCACGGGCCTTGGAGATCTGTTCGCGCTGCCGGTCGATCGCGGCGTCGTATTTCCGGATCATTGCCGAGCCACCGCCGCCGCCACGCGAAGCCGCGGTAAGATCGGCCTCCAACTGACGACAGACCCGCGAAGCGGCCTGTGGCTCGGAGATGGTGGCCCCGGACAGCAGCAGGCCAAGCAGCATGGCAGCATGCGCCCGCTTCAACCCTGCGCTTATCATCCGCCTCAAATCCCGCTTGCCTATGGCCGCCAAGCTACCTCGTTCGCGGTTAATCGTCTGTTTCGGATGCCGTCCAGCGATTTGGCTGAAAGTCGTCAAGTCGCGGCAACGGATCACGGCAAACCGTTCGCGCTGATTGTCAGAACTTGTAGTTCATGCCGATCTTGACCGTGCTGAACTTGTTGTCGAACTCAGTGTTGCTGCCACCGTAGTCGATGGTCTGGTCTCGCAGATCGACATAAAGATATTCGACATTCGCGGACCAATGATCGGTGAATGCCTGTTCCAGCCCTGCGCCAAGAGTCCAGCCAGTCTTGGTGCCCTTTTCTGAAAAGCTATTTAAGGGTCCGCCAAGATATCGGTTTTCAACGCTTCCGTAAGCCAGGCCACCGGTTCCATAGATCAGGGTACTGTCGAACGCATATCCGGCCCTGGCGCGCAGCGTCCCAAACCAGTCCACCTTGGTGTCGTATGTATCGCCGCGGACGCCGACATTGATTTCGCCAGAGTGTCCCTTGATGTCCGAGCCCGCAATGTCAGCTTCGACGCCGAGAACCAGGGAATTGATCTGGTAGTTATAGCCGACTTGAACACCACCTAGGAATCCGTCGATGTCGTAGTCCTGGCTTGCTTGAAACGTTGGCGTGTTGGGCGAACTGAAAACCGCGTCGGTTTTTCCAAAACCGTAGCCAATCTGCCCGCCGACATAGACGCCGGACCAATCATGGACGGTTGTGGGCTCGGCACTGATGGCGTCCGCGGCCAGCGCGTGTCCGCCGATCAGCGACAGCAATGCGGATGCGAGCAACAGGCCCTTCACGACGTCCTCGCCGTCAAATGAGATGGACAACCATATCAGGTAGGCTTTCCCGGCGAAATCCGCTTCCGGCCAACGCCGAATTTCCGCAATCGCAAGTTGCTGGTGCGCAACACCTCGGTTTGCAACGAGTTGTCGCCAGCACAGGAGGGTGTGCCCGAAAGACCAGGCCGAGCCGCTGAAGCCGGCTTCGGCCTAGTCCAGATTGGCGACAGCCTGCGCTTTGTGCGCGGCCTCGACCACGGCGAGCGCCGTCATGTTGACGACACCGCGCGATGTGACCGAGGGCGTCAGAATGTGCGCCGGCTTGTCGGTGCCAAGCAGGATCGGCCCGACATGCAGCGCATCCATCATGGCGCGCAGCGCCGTCAGCGTGATGTTGGCCGAATCGAGGTTCGGGAACACCAGCAGATTGGCTTCGCCCTTCAGCCGCGAATGCGGATAGACGCGCTGGCGCAGATGTTCCGACAAGGCTGAATCGGCATGCATTTCGCCGTCGCACTGAAGTTCCGGCGCGATGCGCGCCAGGATCGCCGCCGCTTGCCGCATTTTCAGCGCGCTTGGCGAATCGCGCGAGCCGAAATCCGAATGCGACAACAGTGCCGCCTTCGGCTCGATGCCGAAGCGCTGGATTTCCTCCGCCGCCAGTACGGTCATCTCGGCGATCTCCTCGGCCGTCGGGTCGACGGAGACGTGCGTGTCGGTGAGGAAGATGATGCCGCGCTGCGAGATCAGCATCGACAGGGTCGACAGGTCATAGTCCTTGATGCCCGCGCGAGGGCCAATGATGAGGGTGACGTTGCGCAGATGCCGCTCGAAGCGTCCTTCGAGGCCGCAGACCATGGCGTCGGCATCGCCGCGCTTCAGGGCCAGCGCCGCGATCACCGTATTGTCGGTGCGCACCATGGTGCGTGCGGCTTCCGTCGTCACGCCGCGCCGGCCGGCAAGTTCGATCAGCAAGTCGACATAGTGCCGGTAGCGCGGATCGTCCTCCGGGTTGATCAGGCCAAAATCGACGCCCGGCTTGATGCGCAGCCCGTAGCGTTTCAGCCTGACCTCGATGACGTGCGGACGGCCGATCAGGATCGGCTCGGCAATGCCTTCCTCGAGCACAACCTGGGCGGCGCGCAGCACGCGCTCATCCTCGCCATCGGCATAGATGACACGCTTGGCGCTCGATGCCTTGGCGGATGAGAACACCGGCTTCATCACCAGGCCGGAGCGGAAGACGAAACGGTTGAGCTTGTCTATATAGGCGGTGAAATCGGTGATCGGCCGTGTCGCCACACCGGTGTCGCAGGCCGCTTTGGCGACGGCCGGCGCGATGCGCAGGATTAGCCTGGGATCGAAGGGCGAGGGGATCAGGAAATCGGGCCCGAAGATCGGCGTCTCGCCCGAATAGGCGCGTGCGGCGACGTCCGAAGGCTCTTCGCGGGCAAGGGCGGCAATGGCCCGCACGGCGGCCATCTTCATCTCTTCATTGATGGCGCTGGCACCGCAATCGAGCGCGCCACGGAAGATATAGGGGAAGCACAGGACGTTGTTGACCTGATTGGGAAAATCGGACCGGCCGGTACAGATCATGGCATCGGGTCGTGCAGCGCGCGCCACTTCCGGCATGATCTCGGGATTGGGGTTGGCCAGCGCCAGGATCAGCGGCTTCGGCGCCATGTGCTGCAGCAGTTCCGGCTTCAGTACGCCGGCCGCGGAGAGGCCGAGGAAGACGTCGGCGCCCAGGATGACATCGGCCAGCGTGCGCGCCTCGGTGTCCTTCACATAGGGGTCTTTCCAACGGTCCATCTCGTCGGTTCGGCCCTTGTAGGCGACGCCGAAACGGTCGGTGACCCAGATGTTTTCGATCCGTACGCCGAGCGAGACCAGAAGGTTGAGGCAGGCTAGGGCGGCCGCACCCGCGCCTGAGGTGACGACCTTGATGTCCGAAATGGTCTTGCCGGCGAATTCCAGACCGTTGAGCACGGCGGCGGCGACGATGATGGCGGTGCCGTGCTGGTCGTCGTGGAACACCGGTATGCTCATGCGGGCTTTCAGCCGCTCCTCGACCTCAAAACACTCCGGCGCCTTGATGTCCTCGAGGTTGATGCCGCCGAAAGTGGGTTCGAGAGCGGCGACGGTCTCCACCATGCGTTCGATCTCGGGGGCATCGATCTCGATGTCGAAGACATCGATGCCGGCGAATTTCTTGAACAGCACCGCCTTGCCTTCCATCACGGGTTTGGAGGCCAGCGGGCCGATATTGCCGAGACCGAGCACCGCCGAACCGTTGGAGACGACGCCGACCAGGTTAGCGCGAGCCGTATAGTCGGCGGCGGTTGCCGGATTGTCGCGGATCTCAAGGCAAGGGGCGGCGACGCCGGGCGAGTAGGCGAGCGCCAGATCGCGCTGGTTGCCAAGCGGCTTGGTTGCCTGGATTTCGAGCTTTCCCGGTGTCGGGTGCTTGTGGAAGTAGAGGGCGGCTTCGTCGAGGTCCGAACGTGCCGTTTTCTTGTTCTCGCCTTCCATGCGGCCGCTCCCTCGAAACCTGCTTCGAGAGCCCTTTTAGCATGCGGCCAAGGTTTTTCGCGACGCTAATTGACGCGCCGTCGGCTTTAAACCGTGGCGCGTCAAAAATCACTGGATGTCAGATGCTTACGGCTGTTTCATGCCGGATTAATCCCGCCGCTCTGCCGACCTTTTGATCAGAAAGCGCTGACGTAGAGACCACCATCGACCGGGATGTTCTGTCCGGTCAGATAGCCGGCATGGACCGAGCACAGGAAGGCGCAGATCTGGCCGAATTCCTCCGGCGTGCCGAGCCGCTTGGCTGGCACGTCGGCGCTGTTGCGGGTCTTGCGCGCGGCGGCCGCGGCGGGATCCTCGACAGTGCCGGCCTCGTGAGGCCCGCGCAGCCGGTCGGTGTCGAGCTTGCCGGGCAAGAGACTGTTGATGGTGACGTTGCGATCGATCACCGTTCGCGCCACGCCGGCGAGGAAAGAGGTGAGACCAGCGCGCGCGCCCGACGAAAGATCGAGACCGGGAATGGGGACGTAGACCGACAGCGAGGTGATGTTGACGATGCGGCCGAAACCGCGCTTTGCCATGCCGTCGAGGACGGCCTGCACCAGTTCGATCGGCGTCACCATGTTCTGGGTGACGCCTTCGAGGATTTTCGTGCGATCGAGCTCGCGGAAATCGCGCAGCGGCGGGCCGCCATTGTTGTTGACGAGAATGTCGGGCTCGGGGCAGGCGGCAAGCAGGGCCTTCTGCACCTCGGGCTTGGAGACGTCGCCGACGACTTCCGTCACCGTCACGCCATAGCGCTCGCGCAGCTCGGCAGCGGTTTTGGCCACCAGTTCGGCATTGCGCCCATTGACGACGATGTCGCAACCGGCCTCGGCCAGCGCCATGGCGCAGCCTTTCCCAAGCCCCTTGCTCGAAGCGCAGACGATTGCCTTCTTTCCGCGGATACCGAGATCCATGACGATTTCTCCTGTGATTAGGCCGGCAAGCTAGTCCTTAGACTGGACCAATCGCAACCGTCATACGGTTGTTGCATGAATCGAGGCATAGGCTGCTCGAAAGCAAGGGTGAATCGCGATGTCAGGCCAAGAGCCCCGCACTTTCCGCAGCATGTTCATTTCCGACGTCCATCTCGGCTCGAAGGCGGCCAAGGCCGAGTTCCTGATCGATTTCCTTAGATACCATGACGCCGACATCATCTATCTGGTTGGCGATATCGTCGATGGCTGGCGGCTGCGGCGGAGCTGGCACTGGCCGCAAAGCCACAACGACGTCGTGCAGAAATTGCTGCGCAAGGCGCGCAAGGGCGCCAGCATCACCTATATCGCCGGCAACCATGACGAGTTCGCCCGCCAGTTCCAGGGCGTGCATTTCGGCGGCATTGTCGTCGCCGACAGCGCGATCCATGAAACAGCCGACGGCAAGCGCCTTCTCGTCATCCATGGCGATCAGTTCGACACCGTCGTTCACAATCAGCGCTGGCTCGCCTATCTCGGCGATCATGCCTATGACGCGGCGATGATCGTCAACCGCGTGGTGACGCGGTTGCGCCAATTGCTCGGCCTGCCTTACTGGTCGTTCTCGTCCTGGGCAAAGGTCAAGGTCAAGAAAGCGGTCAACTTCATCGGCTCGTTCCAGACCGTGCTGACCGAGGAAGCCCGCCGCTCGCATGTCGACGGCGTCATCTGCGGCCATATCCACCATGCCGCGATCGAGAATTTCGACGATGTGCGCTACATCAACACCGGCGACTGGGTGGAAAGCTGCACGGCCGTGGTCGAGCACTTCGACGGCCGGATGGAAATCCTGACCTGGGCGCAAATCCTGCCGGAAGCGCCGGACGAGCCCTTCATCCCGATGCTCATCGAAGATCGGGTGGGGCAGGCGGCCTGACCGAATTCTCGCTGGTTTTCGGTGTCAATTGATTAGTCCAGCCGGTTTCGCCTGGTTTTTCGCCATGTTAAGGGATCGATCTGCGTTGCTGGCCGGCCGGCCAAGTGCGGCGTAATTGGATCGATTCATGTCCCTGCCGCCGCTTTCGCCAGAACAGCTCGTCAAGCCGCGCCATTTCGAACTGCGCATGAGCCTGATCTTCGGCACGCTGTTCATATCGCTCGGCACGCATCTGCCTTATTTCCCGCTCTGGCTGCAGGCCAAGGGCTTTCACGCCGAGCAGATCGCCGTCATCCTGGCGGCGCCCATGTTCCTGCGCGTGGTGACGACGCCGCTGCTGACGACGCTCGCCGACCGGGCGCGGGACCGCGCCGATGTCTATGTCGCGCTGGTGGCAGCGTCCCTGCTGCTCTCGGCGGGTTATTTCCTGACGCCGACCTACGCCATGGTGCTGGCGGTGTCGCTTGCCCTGACCATTGTCTGGACGCCGCATTCGCCGATCGCCGATTCGCTGGCGCTTTCGGGCGTGCGCCGCTTCGGTTCGAACTACGCAAGCATGCGCAAATGGGGTTCGATCTGCTATCTCTGCGCCAATGTCGCGGGCGGCTTCATCCTGGCGGCCACCGGTCCTCAAGCTGTTCCGGTGATCATTTTCCTTGCCCTTGGCGCGGCACTCGTCGCCGGGCTGCTGGCGCCGCGCATGGGGCGGCCGCGCAAGGCCTCGCCGCTTTCTGCCGCGGACATCCAGCACGCGGCGCCGAGCCTGTTCAATGCCTATTTCCTCTACTTCACCTTTGGCGTCGGCATCATCACCGCCAGCCATGCCTTCCTTTACGGCTTCGTTTCCATCTACTGGAAATCGATCGGCATCAGCGATTCCGTTGTCGGTCTGCTGTGGGCCTGGGGCGTGGTGTCCGAAGTCTGCATGTTTTTGTTTTTCAATCGCATTTTCGCCTCCATATCCGTCGTCAGGGTGATGGTGATCGCCGGCATCGGGTCGATCGTGCGCTGGATCATCTTCCCACTGGTATGGCCGCTCGGCCTTGGCGTCGCCGGCTTCTTCGCCGTGCAGTCACTGCATTCGGTGTCTGTCGCGATGGTGCTGATCGGCCTGCAGAAGATGATCGCCGAGACCGTTTCCGAGGAGCGCACGGGCGCCGCGCAAGGCATTGCTTATTTCTTCAACGGCTTCTTCATGGCCGCCGTCACGCTTGCGTCCGGTCCGCTCTATGACCGTCTCGGCGTCGATGGTTTCCTGGTGATGATCCCGATCGCGATCATTGGCCTCGTGCTGATCGGGCTTGCCGCGCGCTCAGCCCCAAAGCGCGCGGTCCGGGGGTGAGACGAGCGAACCCTGATAGACGAGACCCGGCACCCGGTCGCGCGCAAGCAGCAGCGGACCATCGAGGTCAACAAAATCGGCGTCCTGGGCGAGCAGGACCGCCGGTGCCATGGCCAGCGATGTGCCGACCATGCAGCCGACCATGATGCCAAAACCCAGTTCGCGGGCGCGGTCACGCAGCACGAGCGCCGCCGTCAGCCCGCCGGACTTGTCGAGCTTGATGTTGACGGCGTCGTAGAGGCCGACAAGCGCTTCCAGGTTCTTCGCCTCATGCACGCTTTCGTCGGCGCAGATCGGCACCGGATGCGCAATATGGCGCAGGATCTCATCCTGCCCGGCGGGCAGGGGTTGTTCGATGAGCGCAATGCCTTGCTCCGCGGCAAAGGCGAGGTTCGCGACGATGTTGTCGTCGGTCCAGCCTTCGTTCGCATCAAGGATGATTCGGCTCCCGGGTGCCGCCTGTCTCACCGCCTGGATCCGGGCGATGTCGTTGTCGCCGCCGATCTTGACCTTCAGCAGCGGCCGGCCGGCGTTGGCACGCGCCTGTGCCGCCATCGCTTCGGGTTCGCCGAGCGATAGCGTGTAGGCAGTTTCCAATGGACGCGGCGGAGCTGACCAGATTGCGTGCGCAACCGGGTTGTCACCCATCTTAGCTTCAAGGTCCCAGAGGGCGCAGTCGACCGCGTTGCGGGCCGCTCCCGCCGGCATTGCGCCGAGCAGGGCGGTCCGGTCGATGCCACCGGCTATCCGCTCGCGCATCGCCTCTATCGCGGCGTGCACCCCGTCCATGGTCTCGCCGTAGCGCTTGTAGGGAACGCATTCGCCGCGACCGCTATGACCCTCCTGGCTGACCGTGCATGTGATGACCTCGGCCTCGGTCTTCGAGCCGCGCGAAATGGTGAAGGTGCCGGCGATCGGAAAGCGCTCCGCCTCGACCGAAATGACACGCGCCATATTTTTCTGCTCCGGCTGTGCGAGAAGGGTTGTCGGCAAATCGACAAGGTCGGACCCATCAGGCTAAACAGGACGCCATGTTGACCATCAGCAATCGCGACGCAAGCGGCACGACCGCCTCGGAGGCTGACCACCAACCGCGCGTGGCGGTCGGCGAGGAGGGTGGCGTTCTCGGCTGCGCGTTCTCCGGAATCTGGACGACACGAACGGTGGCGTCAATCGACGCCGACATGCGCAAGATCGAGAAACGAAGCGGTTTCAAGACTTTGGCGCTGGATCTTTCGAAAATCGAGAAGATCGATACCGCCGGCGCCTGGCTGATCGATCGCCTCGTCAGTGTCTTCGAGAAGAAGAACGTCGAGGTCCGGCTGCAGGGCCAAAGCGAGATCGCTTCCATCCTGCTCGACGCGGTCGGCGAGGCTGTCCGGCGCGAGCCCGAATCCGGGCCGGCGCGGCCGCCCAACATCGTCATCCGGGCGCTTGAGGCGGTTGGGCGGCGCGTCTACGAGATGCGCGACGATTTCTTTGCTTCGATGAATATTCTTGGCGCCACCATCCGCGGCGCGCAGATGAAGCTTGGCCGCGGCCACGCCGTCAACCCGGCGGCGATCTTCAACCAGATCGATCGCATGGGCGTCGGCGCCATCCCGGTGGTGGTGCTGATGTCGGCGATCGTCGGCGCCATCGTTGCCCAGCAAGGCGCCTACCAGCTCAGCTATTTCGGCGCCGACATCTTCGTCGTCGACCTCGTCGGCGTGCTCATCCTGCGTGAACTCGGCGTGCTGATGACGGCAATCATGATCGCTGGCCGCTCCGGCAGCGCGATCACCGCCGAGATCGGCTCGATGAAGATGCGCGAGGAGGTCGACGCGCTGAAGGTCATCGGTCTCAACCCGATTGGCGTTCTGGTCTTTCCGCGTCTGGTTGCGCTGGTGATCGCATTGCCGTGTCTGACGATCATCGCCAATTTCGCGGCACTCGGCGGCGGCATCGTCGCGGCCTGGCTCTACTCCGATATCCCCCCGGCCGCATTCATCGACCGGCTGCGTGTCGCCATCGATCTCAGCACGATTTTCGCCGGCCTGATCAAGGCGCCGTTCATGGCCATGATCATCGGCACGATCGCCTCGGTCGAAGGCATGAAGGTCGGCGGCAGTGCCGAATCGCTCGGCCAGCACGTGACCGCCTCGGTGGTGAAGTCGATCTTCGTCGTCATCATCCTCGATGGCCTTTTCGCCATGTTCTACGCAGCGATCGAGTTCTGAAATGATGGCGAAGGGCAACGGCATCACGGTTGGGGAAGAGGACGAAAGCGAAATCGTCCTTTCGGTGCGCGACGTCACCGTTGCCATCGAGGACAAGCTGATCCTCGACAAGCTTTCGCTCGACATCAAGCGCGGCGAGATCCTGGGGTTCGTCGGTGCTTCGGGCGCCGGCAAGTCCGTCCTGTTGCGAACCATTCTCGGGTTGATGCCCAAGCAGTCGGGAACGATCAAGCTGTTTGGTGTCGACGTCGACAAGGCAAGCGATATCGAGCGCCTGCGCATCGACATGCGTCTTGGCGTGCTGTTCCAGCATGGCGCGCTGTTTTCGGCGTTGACCGTGCAGGAGAATGTGCAGGTGCCGATGCGCGAATATCTCGACCTGCCAAGGAAGCTGATGGACGAACTGGCGCTGCTGAAGATCGAGCTGGTCGGGCTGCCGCCGGATGCGGCACAGAAATTTCCCTCCGAACTCTCCGGCGGCATGATCAAGCGCGCAGCTCTTGCACGCGCCTTGGCGCTCGATCCGGACATCGTCTTTCTCGACGAGCCGACGTCGGGACTCGATCCGATCAGTGCCGCTGAATTCGACGAACTCGTCGTCAAGCTGCGCGACACCATGGACCTGACCGTCTATATGGTCACGCACGACCTCGACACGCTGTTTACCGCTTGCGACCACGTGGCGGTGCTGGGCAAGAAGAAAGTATTGGTCGAAGGCACAATCGACGACATGCTGAAGAGCGAGGAACCGTGGGTGAAATCCTATTTCCGCGGAAAACGCGCCCGCCAACTTGATCTTGCCGCACGTGCATAGCCATAAGTGAAGCAATGGAAACCAGAGCCAACTACGTCATTGTCGGCATTTTTACGCTGGTTGCGATCCTGGCGGCGTTCGGCTTCGTCTACTGGACGGCGGCGATCGGTGACAGGGGCGAGACGACGCTGTTGCGTGTGCGCATTCCAGGTTCGGCCTCCGGCCTCGGCCGCGGCAGCTTCGTGCTGTTCAACGGCGTCAAGGTCGGTGACGTCAAGCGCGTCTATATCGACGTGGACAACCCGACTGTCGCCATCGCTGACACCGAGATCGACCGGATGACGCCGATCACCAAGTCGACGCAGGCCGATATCGGCCTTGCCGGCCTCACCGGGCAGGCCAACATCGAGCTCAAGGGCGCCGACCCCAAGGAAGTGAAACTCCTCGATCAGGCCGAAAAGGAAGGCAAGGTCGCCGAGATTGTCGCCAATCCGTCCGCCGTGACCAATCTGCTGCAGACGGCGCAGAACATCTTCACCCGTGCCGACAAGGTGCTGACCGAACTCGAGGGCTTCACCAAGGATGTTCGTGGGCCGCTGACGCAGACGGTCCAGAACGTGCAGACGTTCTCCGATGCGCTGGCCAAGAATTCCGACGGCATCGACAAGTTCCTGTCCAGCGTCAGCGCGCTGTCCGACGAACTGAAGGGCGTGTCCGGCAAGCTCGACGGCACGCTGAAGGCGGCGGAAGGCCTGCTCAATGCCGTCGACAGGGACAAGATCAAGAGCATCGTCGCCAATGTCGATACGGTGACCGCGAACCTCAAGCAGACATCGCAGCAGCTCGACGGTGTGATCAAGAATGTCGACACCGCGGTCGGATCCGTCAATGATTTTGCCAAGCAGACGCAGGGAACGCTGGCCAAGGTGGACGGCGTGCTGGACGGTGTCGACCCGGCGCAGGTGCGTGCGGCCCTGGCCAACATCCAGAAGGCCAGCGAGAACGCCAACAAGGCCGCCGCCGACATTGCCGTGGTGACCGACAAGTTCGCCAACCGCGCCGACGATATCGACCAGACGATCAAGGACGCCAAGCAACTGGCGCAGCGGCTCAACGATGCCTCGGTGCGCGTCGACGGCATCCTTGCCAGGGTCGACACCTTGCTTGGATCGGGGCAGGCCGACGGCGTGATGGCCGACGCCAGGGATACGCTGAAGTCGTTCAAGCAGGTTGCCGATACGCTGAATGCGCGGCTAGGTGTCATTACCGACAATCTGGCGCGTTTCTCCGGCCAGGGCCTGTCGAATGTCGAGGCGCTGGTGCAGGACAGCCGCCGCTCGATCTCGCGCATCGAGGAGGCGGTCACGGATCTCAGCCGCAATCCGCAGCGCATTCTTTCCGGTGGCGACGGCGAGGTTCGGCAATTCGATGGCAGGGCGCGGCGTTGACTTCGACGTCCGCTCGCCCCAGAAACAGTCATTGCGGATGCAGGTTATTTTGAGGTCGATACATAACGGGGACAGCAGGGGTCGCGCGTGAAGTCGATTGTGTCCAGATCGGGCCTGGCATTGCTTGCCTTGGTCCTCGCCAACTGCGCGGCGTTGCCCGGTGGCGGACCCGCGCCGCTTGACACGTTTGAGTTGTCGGCGCCTTCGGTCGACGCGCATGGCCACAGCCGCAAGCAAATCCTGATCGCCCAGCCCTCGGCGCTCAAGGCGCTGGACAGCCAGAACATCGTAATCAAACCCTCCGACCGCTCGATCCAGTATCTGAAGGGCGCGCAATGGGCCGACCGCCTGCCGCTGATCGTGCAGGCGCGACTGGCCGAGACATTCCAGCGCTCGGGCAGCTTTGCCGGTGTCGGCAAGCCGGGCGAGGGCCTAGCGATCGATTATCAGGTCATCGTCGAGATCCGTTCGTTCGAGGTGCGCGTCGACGGTGGCGAGCACGCCGAAGTCGACCTGTTCGTGCGCATCCTCAACGACCGCAACGGCGAGGTGCGCGCGTCCAAGAGCTTCACCGCGACCGCACCGGTCTCGGGCAGCGGCAATTCCGCCTATGTCAGTGCGCTGGACGCTGCGTTTGGCGATGCCGCCAAGCAGATCGTCCGCTGGACTGATTCGGTGATCTGAGCGCCCGGCGCGCCGGATACACCGACGCTTCCAGGCTAAAGGCGGTCGAAGACCTCCGGCCGCAGCTTTCCAGTCTTCATCAGGTGCCGCAAGGTGTAGGTCACTGACAGCGCATCGTCGAGCGCGTCGTGGCCCTGTAGTGGCGGGTGTTCGACACCATAATAATCCGCAAGCTTGTTGCTCGGCGTCCTCGCCAGATCCTCGATCGGCATCCCGGCCGCGATCAGCAACTTCACGGCGTTGTCAAACCGGGTAGCCGGGATGGAAGGCTGAATGCCCGCGACATAGCAGGAGATGGCGATCATGTTCAGTTCGTCCTTGCCCCAGGACCAGAATCGCGCACCGCCGGAAAAACGATCGATGTCGGCAAGGGCTTCTCCCAGCGCGACCCCTTCGGTCTCGATGTTTTCCTCAGTGATACCGGTCAGTTTGGTGAAGAACGGGTCAAGTGCATATCTCCGGCCAGACCGGTCGATCGGTCTGATATAGGCCTTGTGTGTACCGAGCAGCGGAAAATCATCTTCGAGCCCAAGTCTGACAGCGCCGATCTGGGCGATGACAGGGTCGGGATCGTGGGCAGCACACCAGAATCTGCGTTGCGAACCCTCAAGGCAGAGAAACTCGCAGTCGAATATGATTGCAGTCTTCACGGTCGGCCCCCTTTTTATCGAGGATCAGGGCGGCAGGCCCGTAGTCTTCGCGCCGTCGGGAAATCGGACTTCGCGCCGCGAGCGTATCGAGCGCATTCGTCGGCTCGCAGCTGCGAGAACGTTTCAGCGACGGAGCTTTGAGGCAGTCACAGGCGGGGCGGGGCCCCGCCTGTTCAATTCCGGTTCAGTGCAAGCGGCCGCTGGCGTGGGCCAGCATGGTGTAGACCTTGCCGGTGTCCGACGTCAGGTAGGTCTGTGCCATGATGTTGTCGCGGTCGTTGCGCGAGACATCCTTCAGCAGCTTCTCGAAGTCGTCGCAGTAACGGTCGACAGCGGCGCGGAACTCGGCCTCTCCCTGGTATTTGCGGCGGATCTCGTCGAACGTCTGCTGGCCCTTCAGCGTGTAGAGCCGGCGCGTGAACACGTCCCGCTCGCCGCGCCGATAGCGGTTCCACAGCTCGATCGAAGCGTCGTGGTCGATGGCCCGTGCAATGTCGACAGAGAGCGAATTCAGCGATTCCACCACATGCAGTGGCGAGCGCTGGGCAGGGGCCGCGCGCGGTGCTTCCGCGGGCGCCGAGGGTGGAGCCGCCGGCCTGAGATCCGCATCGTTCGACGCCGCGGTCAGGAGGTCACGCACCCAGCCGCCCTGTGGCGTGCGGGTGTTGGCGTCGGGACGCTGCTGACGCGGTGCCGCCTCAACCGGACGCTCGAGGTCGAGCGTGCCGCGCAGTGCGGCACCGCCCAGCGGCGCCTGCGGCGTGCGAAGCTCCGGCTGTGGCGCCGGCGCGCGACGCGGCGGCTCGGCAGCGCGGGTGGCCGGCGCTTGCGGCGCCGGACGCAAGGTGCGCGGCTCCGAGGTGTCGCCGCCACGACCGGACTTCGCAACGATGTCGGAAAGCTCCTTCAGGGCGTTGATCTGCTCGGAAACGGCGCGACGGATGGCAGAGGTCGATTCCTTTGCCTCTTCCGGCATCTCGATGACGCCTTTCTTGAGCTCGGCGCGGGTGAGGTCGAGTTCGCTCTTGATCGAGCCCGCGGTACGCCGCATCTCCTCGGTCGCATCGGCGAAGCGCTTGGTGGCCGAATCCACGACATCGGTGATGGCGTTGCGGATCTTGTCGGCCGATTCCAGCGTCTTGCCTTCGGCGTTCTGCAACGTCTGGCCGACGAGATTTTCGAAGGAGCGCATGACCCTTTCGAGATCTTCCGACTTCTTGACCAGGCCGACTGCGAGATCCTCGAGCGACGACTGCCTTTCCAGTGTGTGCTCGAGGTTGCTCTGAGCAGAGCTCAACAGATCCGAGGCACTGGCCAGCAGACGGCTGTGTTCATCGAACTTGGTGGCGATAGAGGCCACTTCGCGCAAGGTCGACGACGACAGTTCCGTCAGCCTTGTGGTGTTCGAGTCGACCAGGCGCGCCGAGCTGGCGAAGGTCTGCGCCGCCTTTTCGGTGGTCGCCGCGAAGCTCTGTGTGCTGCCGGTCAGGCGTTCGTCGACCTGGCCGAGGTTGAGCGCGGCCTGCTCGATCAGCTGACCGAGCTGCGAGCTGGAGTTGGTCATGCGGCCGATGAGATCGGCAACGCTGTCGGACAGCGACGAGCGGGCGCCTTCAACCGCCGACAAGGTCTCGGCGGTGCGGCTGGCGAGCGCGTTGACAAGGGCGGCGTTTTCGCTGCGCAGCTTCTCGGTCGCGCGTTCGGTGACCTCTTCCATGCTCTTCTGCAGTTCCGAGCCACCCTGGGCGAAGCGCTCGACCAACGGCCGGGCGGTTTCGTCGAGGATCCTCGACATTTCGGCGGAGCGGGCCGCGAGCATGGTGTTGAGTTCGCGGGTGTTGGCGCCAATCGTCTTGGCGGCGTCGTTGGTGCTCTGGCCGATATGCTGGCCAACCGCGGTGAAGGTCTCGGCGATCACATTGGCGCGCGAAACGAGTTGCGCCTCGGCGGTCGAAACCTGTTCGTTGAGCCTCTGCCCCATCGTCTCGGTGGTGTAGGCGAGCCGGTTCTCGACGCTCGAGAGTTGTTCCTCGACACGGGCGGCCGCGGCCGCCGCGCTCGATGCAAGACGCTCGTCGGCGCCGGCAAGCGCCTGCTCGATTTCGCGGGCATGCACGGCCAGTTCCTGGCCGGTCTGGCGGGCACGGTCGGCGACCCTCTGCTCGGTGCTGGCGAAAGCACCGACGATGGTCTGCGCATGTTCGCCGATCGTCGACGAGCTGTCGGCGATACGCGAGACCAGGCGCTGGTCCGCTTCGTCGAAGATGCGGCCGATTTCCGACGCACGGCTGGACAGGGCGTCCGAGCCTTCCGCGATGCGCGAAACCAGTTGCTGGTCGGCGGCATCGAAGATGCGGCCGAGGTCCGAAGCGCGGGCGGCCAGCGCCTCGGCCGATTCGCCGATGCGCATGCCGAGCCTCTGGTCGGCGCTTTCGAAGTTGCGCAGGATGTCGCCGGCGCGGGCGGCCAGCGACTGTGCCGTCTCGACGGCGCGGGCAACCAGTTTCTGGTCGGCCGCGTCGAACGTGCCGGCGATCTCGCTTGCACGGGCCGCCAGATGATCCGCGGTGTCCTGAGCCCGGGAGGCCAACTGGTCGGTGGTTGCCTGGGCGCGGGCGGCGAGCTTCTGGTCCGCCATGTCGAAGGTGCCGGCGATCTCGCCTGCGCGGGCAGCCAGCTGATCGGCGGTTTCATGGGCACGCGCCAGCAGCGTGCTGGAGGTGTCGTCGGCACGGGCAAGCAGCGCGTTCGACGTATCCTCTGCACGGGCGTGGAGGCGACGATCGGCCTCCTCGAAGGTGCGGGCGATGTCTTCGGCCCGCGCCAAAAGGGCGGCCGACGTCTGCTCGGCGCGCTCGGCGATCTTGCGGTCGGCGTCACTGAAGGCCGCACCGGCCTGCTCATGCAGCGTGCTGGTGACTTCCAGGACCTTTTCGCGCAATGCGCCGGCGACGAAGACCGCGCTCTTCTCGAGCACGTTGCGGACGTTGTCGACCCCGGTCGAAAGCGCACGCTCCATGGTTCCGGCGCGTTCCTCGATGATGCCGGTCTGACGGCTGAACGCCTGCTCGATCTTGTCGACATCGGCGGCGATCGCGGCCGAAATGTCGGTGCTCCGGGCTGCGATCTGGTCGATATGGCCCGACAGCGAGCGGTCGACGTCCTTGCGGGTCTCGGCGAGCTTGCCGAGATCGTCTTCCAGCGCACGGCTCAACATGTCGCGGCCTTCGGCCAGCTTGCCGACATGGCCGGCGATGATGTTGTCGATCTCACCGCGGCTTTCGGTCAGCTTCTGCAGGTCGGCCTCCAGGACCCGCGAAAGCTGTCCGCGATCCTCCGCCAGCTTTTCCGACTGGCTGGATATGACACCCTTGATGGTGTTGAGGTCCGATTCCAGCGCGCGCTTGAGAATGTCGCGGCCTTCGGCCAGCTTTTCTACCTGGCCAGCGACCAGGCCATCGATGCTGGAGCGGCTTTCGGCCAGCTTGGCGAGATCGGCTTCAAGGGCACGTTTGAGAATGTCGCGGCCTTCGGCCAGCTTCTCGACCTGGCCGGCGACCAGGCCATCGATGCTGGAGCGGCTTTCGGCGAGTTTGGCAAGATCGTCCTCGAGCGCTCTCGACAGGGTCGAGCGCTCCTGGACAAGCCTGTCGGCGTGGCCCGCGACCAGGCCGCTGACGCTGTCGAGATCGGTCTCCAGCGCCTTCGACAGGGTCGAGCGCTCCTGGACCAGGCGCTCGGCATGGCTGTTGACGAGGCTGTTGACGCTTTCGAGGTCGACTTCCAGCGCCTTCGACAGGGTCGAGCGATCCTGGACAAGCCGCTCGGAATGGCTGTTGACGAGGCCGTTGACGCTTTCGAGATCGGCTTCGAGCGCCTTGGCGAACTGGGCGCGGTCGTCGACCAGTTTCTGTGACTGGTCGGCAACGGTGTTCTTGATCGTGTTGAGGTCGGCTTCGAGCGCACGCTTGAGGATGTCGCGGCCTTCGGCCAGTTTCTCCACCTGGCCGGCGACCAGGCCATCGATGCTGGAGCGGCTGTCGGCGAGCTTGGCGAGGTCGTCCTCGAGAGCCTTCGACAAGGTCGAACGATCCTGAACCAGCCTGTTCATGTGGTCGGCGATGACGCTGTTCACATTCTGCAGGTCGGCTTCCAGGACCCGCGAAAGCTGTCCGCGGTCCTCCGCCAGTTTTTCCGACTGGCTGGAAATGACGCCCTTGATGGTGTTGAGGTCCGACTCCAGCGCGCGCTTGAGAATATCGCGGCCCTCGGCCAGCTTCTCGACCTGGCCGGCGACCAGGCCGTCGATGCTCGAGCGGCTTTCGGCCAGCTTGGCAAGGTCGGCTTCGAGCGTCTGCGACAGCAGGCTGCGGTCGTTGACAAGCCTTCCGGAATGATCGTCAAGCAGGCCCCTGATGCCCGAGAGGTCGCTTTCGAGCGAACGGCCGAGCTGGGTGCGGTCTTCCACCAGCTTTGCCGAATGGGTCTCGATCAGGTTCTTGATGCCGATAATGTCGTTTTCCAGCGCCTTGGCGAGCACCGCACGGCCTTCGGCGATCTTCTCGACCTGGCCGGCGACCAGCCCGTCAATGCTGGCGCGGCTGTCGGACAGCTTGCCGAGATCCGCTTCCAGGGCGCGCGACAGGATGTTGCGGCCTTCAGCCAGTTTTCCGACGTGTCCGGCGACCATTTCATCAATGATCGTACGAGCTTGAACGAGTTTCCCGGAGTCTTCATTGAGGGCCAGAGAAAGCCGGTTGCGGCCTTCTTCCAGCCTCTCGAGGTGACTGCCGAGCGATGCATCGATGGCCGCGCGCGATTCGTTGACCTTGCGCAGGTCCTCTTCGAGGGCGCGTGCAATCAGGCTGCGGCCCTCGGCCAGCTTCTGCACCTGGTTGGTCACGGCGGCATCGATGCCGGCGCGGCCCTCGGCGAATTTCGCAAGATCCGCCTCCATCGCGGCCGCCATGCGTTCGCGGCTTTCGGAAAGCTTGCGGCTGTGGTTTTCGACGGCTTCCTCGATGCCGACGCGAGCGTCGGCGAGCCGCTGGATGTCGCTGTCGAAGGAGCGCGAGACAACGTGACGCGCCGCTTCCATGCGCCCGGCGAAGTCGCTGGCGCGGGCCTCCAGCATGCTCGATGTCGAGGTGACGATGTCGGCCATGTCGGCGCCGATCTGGGTCTTGCCCTGATCGATCATCGCGCTCAGCGTATCCCTGCTCTCGGCGAAAGTGTGGGCGATTTCGCGGGCGCGCTCGACCAGCGTCTCGTTGATCTGGCGGGCTCGCGCCTCAAGCGCGGCATTGAGCTTCTGCGTGCCGGTGTCCAGCGCTTCGGCGCGGGTCTGGAACTCGCTGATCAGCGCCTGGCCGCGTTCGGCGAGCGTGCGCTCGATGCCGTTGAGGCTGGCTTCGAATTCCGAATTGAGGGTGCGCGCGGCGCCGCCAAGCAGCGACACCATGCCGGTGGTGCGATCGTCGAGCAGATCGGTCAGCGACCGGGTAAGGCCGTCCGTCGTGTCCGTCAGTTTGGCAATGCGCGTGTCGAGCAGGCTGGCGAAGGCCTCGCCAGAGGTCGTAAGCCTGTCGGTGATGTTGTCGAGCCGGCCTTCCACCGAATCGAAAATCGACATCGAGCTTTCATTGATGCGGTCGATCAGCGTGTCGCCGGAATTGGTGATCGTCATCGACAGCTTGGTCGATGCGTTGAGGATCGAGTCGCGGATGATGTCGCTGGCGGCGCCGATTTCATCCCTGAGCGTCTCATGCGCACCTGAAATCGAGGCGCGGACCCGCTCGGCATGGGTGACGACGGCCTCGCGCTCGCTGCCGAGCCCGTCGACCAGCGAACGGATGCGGGTTTCGTTTTCCGAGTAGGAGCGCTCGATCTGGTTGACTTCGCTGTGGACCAGCGTTTCCAGTTCCACGGCGCGGGCAAGCGTGCGTTCGATGCCTTCGCCCATGGCCGCCACCTCGCGGCGAACAGCCTGGCCGATCATCATGACGCGATCCTGCGCCATGTTTTCCGGCTCGGTCAGGCGGAAGGCCACTTCCGTCATCGACTGCGCGGCAATGCGCATGTCCTGGGCGCGGCGAATCATGGCCGCGAAGGCCCAGAACAGGATGATCGGCACGATCGCCGCGACGGCAAGGCCAATCAGCTCGGGACGGGCAAAGAACTGGTCGAGCGTGCGGATCCGCCAGATGCTCGGTCCGAACAGCAGGTTGGCGAGCGCACCGGCGCCCGCGATCCAGGCAAGCGAGACAAACGCGATGATCCAGTAGACGGTGTTGGAAGCGCGCCTGTTGAGGCTGTGCAGGAGGGTCTTGTAATCTTTCTGACGATCGTCGTTGGCCGGCGCAAAGCCCGTGGGCTGCGTGCCATTGCCATTGCGTGTCTCCACGGGGCGCAGTTCAGCGGGCTTGGCCTTTGGCGCGGGCTTCGCGGCCTGATTGGTCACGGGGGCCTGGTTGATCACGGGCGCCTGATTGGCGGCGGGTGCCGGATTCTGGTTGCGTCCCTCGCGAGCCAGCTCGTCGGCGGCCTGGGATATCTGCGCTTCCAGATCTTCCATCGAAGCCGCGATATCGAGATCGCCGCTGCCGATGTCGCCGCTGAGGTCGAGATCGAGCGCTTTTTCCAGTTCCCTGGCCACGTCGCTGTCGAGAGTTCTCGTGTTCGTCGTTGGTTTCTTCGCCATGCCTTCGCTACCCTGTACTAGCTGCCGCGGGCTTATAATTCTGTTTGTCTTACCCCCGCGCAGGAGGCTGAAAATGGACCCTCGTATCGTAATGACACAGGGGGGTAAAGAAAACATGCATTCCGCGGGATACGTAAAACTTTAAATATAAGGTTAACGGAAGCGTGATTTGGGCGCCGCTTTCGCAACATTTTTCCCGGCCATTCATTAACCCGTTGTCCATTGGATTCGCCTAGTTTTTCAGGCGGCCGAAGAAAACGGAGTTCGAGTTCATGCGTGGCGAAAGCGGCATTGCCTTCTCAATGCCCGGGGGCGACGTATCGGGAACCAGGCAGTCCCGACCGGTCGATTTGGCACACCTTGCCCGGCAGACGATGGGCGACCGCGCTCTTGAGCAGGAGGTGCTGGCGCTGTTTGTACAGCAGGCGCTGTCCGTGCGCGACAAAATAGTCGACGCCAATCTCAAGGACCGGCTTTTGCTGGCTCACGGGTTGAAGGGCTCGGCTCGCGGCGTCGGCGCCTTCGCCATCGCCGATTGCGCCACCGAGATCGAGCGGCGGCCGGAAGACAGCCAGACGCTCAAGCGGCTCGGCACGCTGATCGACGAAGTGCGCGATTTCATCGCCGCGATCAATCGCTGACCCCGGTTTGTGGAAAAACGTCACCGAGCGCCGCTTTCGCGCGGCAGTTGACTTGTTTGCCGGAGTGATTATCTCGGCTGAAACTCCCTTCAGGTGACAAATGACCAAACTGACCTTCATTGCCCATGACGGCACACATTTTGACGTGGATGCCGAAAACGGCTCGACGGTGATGGAAAACGCCATCCGCAACGCCGTGCCGGGGATCGAGGCCGAGTGCGGCGGCGCCTGCGCCTGCGCCACCTGCCATGTCTATGTCGACGAGGCATGGACGGCGGAGGTCGGCGAGCCCGAGGCGATGGAGGAGGACATGCTGGACTTCGCCTATGACGTCCAGCCGAATTCGCGGCTGTCCTGCCAGATCAAGGTGCGCGACGCGCTCGACGGTCTGGTGGTGCGGGTGCCCGAACGGCAGGGCTGAAGCCGATTTTTCCCGCTGCCGCTTGGCAGCAGGCCGCGGCTCATGCAGTCTCGCCCCATTCCCAAGGGGACACACAGCATGACCGAAACAATCAAGACGGATGTCCTCATTGTCGGAGCAGGGCCCGTCGGGCTGTTTGCCGTGTTCGAACTCGGCCTGATCGACATGAAGTGCCACCTGATCGACATTCTCGACAAGCCAGGCGGCCAATGCGCGGAGCTCTATCCGGAAAAGCCTATCTACGACATTCCCGGTTGGCCTTCGATCTCGGCGCAAGGACTTGTGGACAAGCTGCTCGAACAGATCCACCCCTTCAAGCCTGACTTCACTTACAACCGCATGGTCTCCAGCCTGGAGAAGCTGGAGGACGGCAGCTTCCGCGTGACCACGGACGAGAATGAGGTGTTCGAGGCCAAGGTGGTGGTCATCGCCGCTGGCGGGGGCTCGTTTCAGCCGAAGCGCCCGCCGATTCCGGGCATCGAGCCCTATGAGGGCAAGAGCGTCTTTTATTCGGTGCGCCGGATGGAGGATTTTCGCGGCCATGACCTGGTCATCGTCGGCGGCGGCGATTCGGCGCTGGACTGGACGCTGAACCTGCAGCCTGTGGCCAAAAGCGTGACGCTGGTCCATCGGCGCCCCGAATTCCGCGCCGCGCCCGACAGCGTCAACAAGATGTACGCCATGCAGGAGATGAAGCAGCTGGAATTCAGGGTCGGCCAGGTGACCGGCCTCGCCGGCGCCGATGGCCAGCTGTCATCGGCCACCATCAAGGGCGGTCCGGACGGCGATATCGAAGTGCCATGCACACGCATGCTGCCCTTCTTCGGCTTGACCATGAAGCTTGGCCCGATCACGGAATGGGGGCTCAATCTCCACGAGAACCTGATTCCGGTCGACACCGAGAAGTTCCAGACATCGGTGCCCGGCATTTTCGCGGTCGGCGACATCAACTGGTATCCGGGCAAGCTGAAGCTGATCCTGTCGGGCTTCCATGAAGTGGCGCTGATGGCGCAGGCCGCCAAGCGCATCATCAGCCCCGGCGAACGCATCGTGTTCCAGTACACGACCTCGTCCACGAGCCTGCAGAAGAAGCTCGGCGTGGTGGACGCTTCCTAGGGCGTTTCACCGTTTCGCGGAAACGGGAAGACGCCCTATCTCCTTGATTTTATGCAATTCCCAGGGGAAGGCGCTTCGCATTTTCCTGGAATAGCTCCAGTCTAGTCCGCCAGTACCGGAGCCTCGGGCCGGCCGCGCAGCGGCTTTTCCGGCATCAGGCTGAGCGTCAGAAGCGCCAGTACCAGCATGACCACGGCGGCGGCGAAGATCACCCAGAACGCCGAAGTCCCAGCCACGGCTCCGCCCGCCTGGGCGCCTTCACCAGCCAGCGGCAGGCCGTTGCCCAGCGCGACGGCACCGAGGATCGCAACGCCGAGCGCGCTGCCCAGCGAGCGCAGGAACGTCATCACGCCGGTGGCGACGCCGAGATGCTTGGGGTCGACCGCGTTCTGGACCGACACCGTGGCGACCGGAAAGGTGGTGCCGCTGCCAATGCCGATGCATGTCGTCAGGATCTCGACGACCAGCAACGAGGCGTGCCCGGCCACAAGCGTGAGGATGGCGAGACACACGGCGGCGAAGGCCAACCCGATCATGGCGATCCGCTTGTAGTGGACGAAGCGTGGAATTGTGCGCCCGCTGAATGTCGCGCCGGCAACCGTGCCCAGCATCAGCCCCAGCAGGGCGGTGCCGGATTCGCTCGCCGACAAGCCGATGACCGATTGCAGGTAGACCGGCAGATAGACCGACAGCCCGATATTCGAGGCCTGCAGGAGGAACAGGGAAAGCGTGCCCCCTAGAACGATCGGATTGGAGAGCACTTCCAGCGAGATCAGCGGCTCGGAAGCACGCAACAGCCGCAGCGCGAACGCACACCAAATGATGGCCGAACTCACCACCAGTCCGAGGATTTCGCGCGACAGCCATGGATACTCGCTGCCGCCCCAATTCAAGGCAAGAAGCAGCAGGGCGGTGGCCGCGATCAAAAGCAGCGCGCCAAGTCCGTCTATGCGATGCCGCTTTGCCGCGACCGGCAGCTTCCTCAGCGGCTTGTTGATGATGGCCATCGCGGCGATGCCGAGCGGGATGTTGATCCAGAAGATCAACGACCAGTGCAGGTGTTCGGCGAAGGTGCCGCCCAACAGTGGCCCAGCAATGCTGGCGACCGCCCAGGTGCCCGAAATCCAGGCCGCATACCGTGCTCGCTCTCGCGGCGGCACAAGGTCTCCGATCACGGTTTGCGCCAGGGCGAACAGGCCACCACCGCCGGCGCCCTGGATGGCGCGCCCGACCACCAGCATGAACATGTTGGGAGCCATCGCGCTGACAAGCGATCCCAGCAGAAAGATCAGGATCGCGGCATAGACCGTCGGCCGCCGGCCATAGACGTCCGAGATCTTGCCGTAGAGCGGCGCCATGGCGGTCGCGGTCAGCAGGTAGCCGGTGACGATCCAGGGCAGGTATTGCGCATGGCCTAGCGCATGGCCGATGGTCGGCATGGCGGGCGCGACGATGGTCTGGTCGAGCGCCGCCAGCAGCATCGACAAAAGCACGCCGCCGATGATGGCGTTCTTCTCGGCTTCGGTCAGTGGCGTTGCCGCAGCCGCGATGGTCTGCTTGTCGACAGCCTGGTCCATAAGTCTTTTGTCCATGTGCTTGCGCGCTGTCCGGGGCACCGATAGGGCTTGTCTGGTGGGTGGCGCCGCGCGATCGGCCGTGATGCCCGTGCTTGGAGGGTTGTGCCCTGCCAACCCGTGATATGTCGTTCCGTATAGGCCGATTTCGACTGCCGTTCGAAAATTTTTCGAAGCTGGCACTACGCTTCGGCCTGGTTGGCTTGCGTCGGCGCCACTCAGTGCGCCTACGAAATTCAGGCCGGCGGCAGCTGGCCATTCTGCATGCGCTCGATGCGATAGCGCATGAGCCGCAGGATACGGCTTTCGAAATTGACGCTTTCGACGCGGTCGAACTGCACCTGGGCGCGGTCGTGCCTGGCGAGGACGGCGGCGGTGATCTCGGCAGCCTTTGCCTTGGCCGCATCGCAATCCTTCTGCGGATAGGTTGCCTTCAGCGCGTCTTCGAGTTCGCGGGCATGATTCTTGGCGATCTCTACATGGCGTTCTTCGTGGCGCTTGATGTCGGCAGCCAGCGTATCCCAGAACAGCTTGACATCGGCATCCGCCTTGCGCGGGCGGCGCCATTCCGGAAGGATTACCTTGACCTTGAGGGTCACGACCGCGTCGGCGATCCGGCAGGAGCCAGCCTGCCGGGCGTAGCTGATACGAGTGGTGAAGGCCATCTGGGTGGCACCGGGGTGGCGCGAGCCCGTGCTTTTGACCTGCGGCCCATGTTTGGAGAGCTGCTTCTCGATATCCTCGAGCGTGCTCCCGCCAATGGAAAAATAGCTGTATGTCTTCACCAGATTGGCCGCGCCCGCTGGAATGGCGGTCGTCACAGCAAGCAGCAGCGCGCAGAGCAGGGTTCGTTTCATCATATTGCCTCTTCGACCACCTTGCTTTACGGCCGTTGCCAACGCAACGGAATTGATCCTTTGCGGATCACACATCATTGATGAGCCCATGGTTGATGAGCAATGACGGCGGGGCGATGGCAGCTGGCCCATGGACGCCATCTCGACCTTGGCCGCAAGGCCGTGGTCGTCGGGATCCTCAACGTCACCCCCGACAGCTTTTCCGACGGTGGCCTGTTTGATGCTCCCGAGGCGGCACTGGCCCAGGCGCGTCGCATGGTCAGCGAAGGGGCTCGGATCATCGATGTTGGTGGGGAATCGACCCGGCCGGGTGGCGCCGCAATATCGGCCAGCGAGGAACAGGCGCGTATCCTGCCGGTGATCGAGGCGCTGGCGCGTTCCGGCGAGGTGCTGATTTCGGTCGATACCTATCGTGCCGAGACGGCGCGGCTTGCGGTGGCTGCGGGCGCGCATATCGTCAACGATGTCTGGGGTTTGCAGCGCGAGCCCGACATTGCGCGGGTCGCCGCCGAAACCGGCGCCGGGCTCATCATCATGCATACCGGCCGGGATCGCGAAAAACTGCCCGACGTGATCGCCGACCAATTCGCCTTCCTGGAGAAATCGCTGGAGATCGCCCGTCGGAACGGCGTCGCGGACGAGCGCATCGTGCTTGACCCCGGCTTCGGCTTCGCCAAGGAGACGGCTGAGGACAATCTCGACCTGATGGCGCGTTTTGCCGAGCTTCATGCGCTTGGCTTTCCGCTGATGGCAGGCACCTCGCGCAAACGCTTCATCGGCACCGTCACCGGCCGCGATGCGGCCGACCGTGCCGCCGGGACTGCGGCGACCAGCGTCATTCTCAGGCTCAAGGGCGCGCATCTGTTTCGCGTCCATGATGTCGCAATCAACGTGGACGCGCTGGCCGTGGCGGATGCTATGCTGGCGCGTGAAACCGCCGCATCGGCCCGAAAATCGGAATCGATTTTCGGAAAGCGCGGTGCATAGATTCAAAAGTGTTAGAGCGTACTTTGTGCGTCCAAGTGGAACGCACGTCGCTCTAGATCGGGACGCTGAGCCATGTATGTCATCCGCTTGAAGAACTGCGCCTTCTTTGCACGGCATGGCGTGCTCGACGAGGAGGAGGCGCTTGGCCAGCGTTTTTACGTCGACGCGGTGCTGTCGGTCGAACCCGGCCGCGCGCTTGTCGACGATGCCATCGGGGAAACCGTCAACTATGGCATTGCCTTCACGGTGATCGAGAAGATCATCACCGGCGAGCGGCGCTTCCTGATCGAGGCCCTGGCAATGGAAGTGGCAAAGGCGCTGACGGAGCGATTTCCCCAGATCAAGAGAGCCGAAATCACCGTGCGCAAGCCGAACGCGCCGGTGCCTGGCGTGCTCGATTATGTCGAGGTGACCGTTGTCTGGCCGGAGTAACACCGTCTACCTCAGCCTCGGCGGCAATCTGGGCGACCCGGCTGCCTCGATGGCAGCGGCATTGCGTATTCTCGATGCCGATGCGGACACGCGCGTCGCCGCCGTTTCTTCGCTCTACCGCACGCCGCCCTGGGGCAAGCTCGATCAGCCGGATTTCCTCAACGCCGCCGCCGAACTGTCGACCCAGCTCTCGCCGCGGGCGCTGCTCGATCTCTGCCTCGATGCCGAGCGAAAGCTGAAGCGGGTGCGTGAGGAGCGCTGGGGGCCGCGCCTGATCGATATCGACATTCTGGTGTTCGGCGACCGCATCATCCATGAGACCGGCTTGGAAGTGCCACATCCGCGCATGCTGGAGCGCGCCTTCGTGCTGGCGCCGCTGGCCGAGATCGCGCCGGATCTTGCCGTCGGCGGGCGAAGCGTGTCGGAGCGCTTGGGCGCCGTTGACGCCGCCGGCATCGAGCGATTGCCATCCGGTCGTGAGTGGTGGAAATCTGAATCCGTCTCTAAATCAAAGAGATAGAGCATGATGTCATCCGAAAACCGTTTCACACTTTTCGGCATCATGCTCTAGCCTGACGCAATTTCAGGAAAGTGCGAGACGACGTTCCCTTGGGAACTGCGTCGAAACAACGAGATAGACAGGCGTCAGCCTGAGAAACCGCCTGCGTCCAGGAATGCCTTTTCCTCCGTCGTGGTTTCGCGGCCAAGCAACCTGTTGCGGTGCGGAAAGCGGCCGAAGCGCTGGATGATGTCGCGATGCTCCAGCGCGTATTTCAGGTTGAACTCGGCCCTGGCGGTGTGCAGTTCGACCGAAATGTCCTGGTCGGCAAGGTTTTCTGCATGTTCGAACGGCAAATACAGGAACACGCGGACTTCGGGTTCCAGCGCCAGATCATGCCCGGCGGCGACCGCCTTCCGAGCAAAATGCTTGGCCAGCGAGTCGGTGGCGAACATGTGGCCGGTACCGCGAAAACAATTGCGCGGAAACTGGTCGAGCAGGATCATCAGCGCCAGCGAGCCTTCGGCGTGTTCTGACCAGTCATCGCATTCGCGACGCGCGGCGGCGTAGTGCAGATCAAGAAAGCGGTCGCGGAAACCGGCATCGAAGGCATCGTTCTTCTCGAACCATGCATCCTCGCCGGCGTCACGCCAGAATTTGGTGACCGACAGGGCCCTGTTGTCCAATTCCATGCATGCTTCCCTGTTCAATCGGCGGTTTCGGATTTGTGCAGAACGCCGGCCGTCTCTTCATTGAGTGCCTGGCCGGGACGGCGCGGCGTGGAGAGCGGTGTCGGAATCGGCGTGCCGATATTGCCCCGCAAGAAGCGTTGTCCGGCGCGGATGCCTTCGGCGAGCTGGGTTTCGAAGCGGTCGGTGTCGCGGCGCCTGACGTCTTCGATCGTTTCAGCCACGTCTTCGGGATCAACCCCAAGCGATTCCAGGGCCGAGCCACCGAAAACCAGGGCCGATTCGAAAGTCTCACGCAGCTGATAGTCGACGCCGGCGCGAATGAGCTGCAGCGCGGTGCCGCGGTCGAAAGCCCGGGCCAGCACTGTGAGCAGCGGAAATTCGGCCTTGATCAGCTGGGCAATGCGAACCGCCGCATCGGCCTTGTCGACACAGATCAGCACCGCGCGTGCCCGGCCGGCGCCGGCCGCATGCAGGATATCCAGCCGCGTGCCGTCGCCATAATAGACCTTGAAGCCGAAATCGGCCGCCGCCTGGATCATCTCGACATCATTGTCGATGATCGAGACGTCTATGCCACGCAACAGCAGCGGCTGGCTGGCGATCTGGCCGAAGCGGCCGAAGCCGATGATCAGCACGCTGCCGGTCAGTCCGTCGGCGATATCGACCCCGTCGAGCGATTGCTCGTCGCGCGGGGTGACATAGCGCAAGGCGATGATCGCCAGCGGCGTCAGCACCATGGAGATGATGACGATCGCCGTCAGGGTCGCGTTGGCCTGGCCGTCGATGATGCCGACGGCAGCGGCGGCTGAGTAGAGGACAAAGGCGAATTCACCACCTTGCGCCATGAAGACGGCGCGTTCGAGCGCTTCGCGATGGCCGGTTTTGAGGATGCGGGCGACGATGTAGATGCCAAGCGCCTTCATCACCATGTAGGCCACGACATAGACGGCGATCAGCTTCCAGTTTGCGGCCACCACATGCAGGTCGAGCGACATGCCGACGGCAAGGAAGAACAGGCCGAGCAGGATGCCGCGGAACGGTTCGATGTCGGCTTCGAGCTGATGGCGGAAGGTCGATTCGGACAGAAGAACGCCGGCCAGGAACGCTCCCATCGCCATCGACAGGCCGCTGAGCTGCATGGCGAGTGCCGATCCGAGCACGACCAGAAGGGCCGCCGCCGTCATCACCTCGCGGGCACGGGCATCCGCCAGGATGCGGAAGAAGGGATTGAGCAGGTAGCGTCCGGCCAGCACCAGTCCGACGATCGCGGCAAGACCGATGCCGACCTCGGTCAGTCTTTCCGACAGGCTGGTGTCGGCGCCGCCCGGCGCCAGGAACGCGATCAGGGCCAGCAGCGGCACGATGGCCAGATCTTCCAGCAGTAGGATGGAGACGATGCGCTGGCCTTTCGGCGAGGCGATTTCCCCGCGCTCCTCCAGAAGCTGCATGACGATCGCCGTCGAGGTCAGCACGAAACCGGCTCCGGCTACGAAGGATTGCGAGATCGAAAAACCTCCGGCCATTCCCACGCCGGTCAGAAGGACAGCGCAGATCCCGACCTGGAGTGCGCCGAGGCCGAAGATTTCGCGCCGCAGGCCCCATAGCCGCGACGGCTGCATTTCCAGTCCGATGATGAACAGGAACATGACGACGCCGAGTTCGGCGACGTGGAGGATGGCGCCCGATTCGGAAAAGACGCCGATGCCGAACGGACCGATCACCACACCGGCGGCCAGATAGCCAAGGATCGAGCCGAGGCCCATGCGCTTGAAGATCGGGACGGCGACGACCCCCGCGGCAAGCAGCGCCACCACCTGAATGAGATCGCTGCCTGATGTTTCTACCGCCATTCCCACCGTTCCGTTTGTTCGAGGACCGCGGCCGATGCGGTCAAAACCGTGGCGCCGCGCGGATCGAGGGATGCGCTGGGCCGCCGTAGCACTTTGATTTTGCGCATGATCCGATCAGAAAATCGATTCCGATTTTCAGGTCTCGCGCCTGGCCGGAAGGATAGGGGTTTCGGTGCGGATCGAACAGCCTGAATCCAGCCCGGACAATATTGCAGGCGCGTTACACAAGTTGAGGCCGAGGCCGCGTTGCATCTTGCCATAATCGAGCGTTAGAGCACGCTCGGCTTCGGCCATTAGAGGGTGAGCGACGATCAAGTCGCGCCCTTTTGAGGAGATGACTGACATGAAGAAGTTTTTGCTTGTTGCCGTCGGCCTGGCGGTGCTTGCCGGCTCGGCCTGCTCGAAGGCACCGGAATGCACGGCCGAGATCGCGACCAAGAAGGCGCAGGACATGGCTGCCGCACTGCAGGAAGCGATCACCAAGGACCCGTCCAAGGCAGCTGACCTGACCGCCAAGGTCCAGGCGGTGACAACCAAGTACCAGGGCACCACGACACTTGCCGACGCCTGCAAGGCCTATGACGAGGTGACGGCAGCGATCAAGGGCTGACGCCCCGTTCGACTGTTTCAAAGGAGGTGGTGGCGATGGGCTGCCGCCTCTTTGTTTTTTGAGGTGTATTGCGGCGCGATGCGCGCTCAGTTCGGCGCGATGGAGCCGACTTCGACGGCATCGACGCGCTTCAGGTTCATGCCGATGACCGGCACCAACTGGTCCTGGACACGCACGGCAACCGTCACGGTCATCGAATTGTCGTCGGGAATGCGGGCCTGCATGACGCCGCGCAACTGGTTACGGTTGATGGTGAAGACCACTTTGCGGGCGTCGACAACATTGCCGCCGATGATATCGAGGCCTGCACCGGCCGAGCCGCCCATGAAGGAGCCCTTGTAGTCGCGGCCCTTGCGCTCGATCTTGGCCGACATCGGCTGGGTAAACACGCCGACCCGGCAGCCGCCGTCCAGCGTCATGCCCGTCTTGCCGTCGGGCGTGGAGCCGGTGAAACTGCAGTTGAATTTCGTGCCCTTGTACTTGCCGGCGATGATTTCGCCCGGACCGACCCATTTGCCTTCGGCCGACTGGAAGAACTGCTTGTCCGGCTCCGCGGCGGAAGCCTCCGAGGCGACACCGACGACTGCTGTGATCGCGACGGCCAGGGGCAGGACGCTGGACAGAATTACGCTTTTCATCGACGACACCCGGCAACAAAGAGGCTGTTTGGAACCGGTTTGACCATGAAGAAGATTGGTTAATGCTTCGTCACCGCGGGGCGTCGAAACCGCAATCTGCTCATCGTCCGGAAGAACAGGACGCTATTTGCCGGAGCCCGTCGTTTCGGTGTCCTTCTTCGCGGCGAACGATGTCAATGCAGAGAGAAAATCGCCCAGTCCAGGACGTTTGGCTGCGCTGAAGGGCAGGGGGCGCGCCGTCTCCATCGCCGCTATGCCGATGCGCGCCGTCATCATGCCGTTGACGACACCCTCGCCAAGCTTTGCCGAAAGGCGCGCCGCCAGGCCGTGGCCGACGATCTGCTGTACGAAACTGTCGCCGACGGCGATCGAGCCGGTGACCGCCAGATGTGCCAGAACGCTGCGCGCCAGGCGGAAGAACCCCAGCGTTCCCGGCCGCCCGCCATAGAGTTCCGAAAGACGGCGAATGAGGCGACCTGCCTCGAACGCGACATAGGCGACATCGACGAGCGCACGCGGGCTGACCGCCGTTATCAGCGAGACGCGTTTGGCGGCCTCGAGGATCATCACCTTGGCCCGGGCATCGAGGGGCCCGAGAATTTCCGCTTCGGCCAGGCGCACCAAATTGCCGCCGTCGATGATTTCGCCGCGCAGTTCGGCCAGCGCGCGCCGGCCGGCCGCTGTTTCCGGCTTGGCCGCGACGAAAGCTGACAGCTCGTCGACCACCGATCGTGCCGCCTTTGGATCGTCGCGCGCGATGGCATCGAGCGCGCGCTTTTGCAGTTTTTCGACTTCGGCGAGGCGGGCGATCGCCAGGAACTCGCGGATCAGGATCACCAGGAGTGCCAGCACGGCAACAACAGCCATGCCGGCGGCCAGCCAGCCCAGCCATTCGGCACGGGCGAAGAGGTCGCGTATCAGCTGGTCGGTCCACAGGCCGACCGCCAGTGAAACCAGCACGCCCATGGCGCCGAAGAAGATGCTGCCCAACAGCGAGCGCTTTCTGGGGGCGATCGCCGGTGGCGGCTCGGTGGCAACAATGTCTGGCTCGTCGAAAACGTCGATCTCCGCCGGTATGACCAGCGCGACATCTGTCTTGAGCGCACGGGGTTTGCGCGAAGGCTCGGCCTGGCGCGCTTCTGGCGCATCCTGTGTTGGCGTGGCTTCCGGCTCGATGCGGAAGGCCGCCGGCTTGCGGGGCGCGGTCATGCCAGATGGTCTCCGATCAGGAACTGCAAGGCACGGTCGAGCCTGATATGCGGCAAGGACAGCGTGACGCCCTCGGCCGTGCGTTCGAGCTTTGGCGGCCGGAACCGGACAAAGCGGATTGCCGGGTCCGTGGAATCCTGCCTGTGGTCGGGCCCGGAGATGTCGAACAACGCATCAATCTTCTCCGGTAAATCACCGGGAAATATGGCGGTTTCGGTCTTCCCGTCAAACGTCTCGCCGTTGATCTTCTCGCCGGCGATCGGCGTGCCGATAATGACCGGCAACGTCTCACGGCCTTGCTTGACCGTGCCTTCTCGGGTCGCACGCACCGCCGCCATGGCCACCACGTCGACGTCGGCGCCGGTGAAGTTTGCCCGTGCCACGGCGCGGTCGGCCAACCGCCGTACGATTGCCTGCAATCGGTCATGGCTTTCATGGTGCAGGTGGTCGGCCTTCGTCGCGGCGATCAGGATGCGGTCGATGCGCCGGGAAAAGAGGTCGGTGAGGAAGCTGCCCCGGCCGGGACGAAAGCAGCTTAGAATTTCGGTCACGGCGCGCTCGAGATCGGCCATGGCGCCAGGGCCGGCATTCAGCGCCTGCATGGCATCGATCAGCACGATCTGGCGGTCCAGCCGCGTGATGTGTTCGCGGAAGAAAGGTTTGACGACATGCGTCTTGTAAGCCTCGTAGCGCCTGTCCATCATGGCATGCAGCGACCCCGGGCGTGGACGCCTGTCGCCGAGGCCTGCCAGCGGCGCGAAAGTCAGCGCGGGGGAGCCTTCGAGATCGCCGGGCATCAGGAAACGGCCCGGCGGCAGGGTCGAAAGCGCCCGCTCGTCGAGTTTGCAGGCCTTGAGATAGGCGGCGAAGCTTTCGGCCAGGCGGCGTGCCGTCATCTCGTCGGCGTCGGCATTCGGGTCGATCCGCGCCGAGATCTCCCGCCAAGCCTGCGACAGATCCTCCCGCACCGGCAAGGCGGCCATCTCGATGGCCTCGCGTGAAAAATCGGTGAAGGATTTGCCGAGCAGCGGCAGGTCGAGCAGCCATTCGCCGGGGTAGTCGACGATGTCGACCGACAATTTGCCGGAAGAGAACATGCGGCTCCAGCCGGAGGCCGATTCGTATTCGATGGTCAGCCGCAGTTCAGAAATGGCGCGTGTCGAATCGGGCCAGACGCGGTCGTTGACCAATGCGGCGATGTGGTCTTCGTATTGGAAGCGCGGGACGGCATCATCCGGCTGCTCTTCAAGGAAGGCGCGCGCGATGCGCCCGGATTTCTGTGCCTCGAACAATGGCAGGCGTCCGCCGTGGATCAGATTGTGGACCAACGCGGAGATGAACACCGTCTTGCCGGCGCGGGAAAGGCCTGTAACGCCCAGTCTCAACGATGGAGAAAAAAGCCCTGTGGCGCGTCCCGACAGCGTATCGAGGGCAATTCTTGCCTCGTCGGTGATAGTGGTTAGCGATGATGCCAAAATGTGCTCTCTCGGGCTTCGGTCCCTGCGATATAGGCTTTGGAACCAGGCTTTGAAATGGCGCCGGGAAGCGACACTAGAGATCGGCCGGTGTCAGAAACGCTTCGAGATAACCTGCTTCCTGGGCTACCTTCGTCAGGTCGTCCAGGAAGCGCACGACTGCCAGGCCCGAAGTCGGGAAACCATGATTGAGCATTGCCCGCGCCGTCTCCTCGCCGTCGCCCGAGACCGCCATGGCAAGATCCTCCATCATCGGGTTGTGACCGATGACCAGCAGGGAACCCGGCCCGCCATGCTCCCGGATAAGGCGGAGATAGCCGGCCGCGTCTTCGCTGTAGAGCGTGTCGAAGAACAGCACCTTGCCGGTATCTGTCTGGCCGGCCAGTCCTTCGAGCGTCTCCCTGGCGCGCTTGGCGTTGGAGCACAATGTCAGGTCGGGGACATAGCCCCGTGACCGCATGGCCGTGCCTATGATCTCGGCATCGGCGCGGCCCGATGCGTCGAGCGGGCGATCGAAATCGCGCATGCCGGGCAGCGCCCAGCCGGCCTTGGCGTGTCGCAACAGATAGAGCCTGCTCACCCAACCTCCAATGATGCCGAAAGCCGAAGCCGCACCACGATTAGCCACGAGAAGGGCGGTTCGCACAATGGTCCCGCGTTCTCCCGCCAATGAATTGCATGGGATGGATGGCAAACGGTGGCGCGCTTTGGCCATGGAATCGGCTGCGGCTCGCTTCAGCGGCGGCCGCCGGCGTACTTTAACAATTGCGTGAGACGGTGGGCGATTGCGCTTGTGCAGGCGTCGACCGGCGAATATATAGGCGCCAAATTTGGGGCAGTTTGGGTGAGTCGAATGAACGACATCGTTACCGCCGATTACGTACCCTCCGAAGACGAGCCGTTCATGAACGAACGGCAGAAATCCTACTTCCGCCTAAAGCTCGTCACCTGGAAAAATGACATATTGCGCGAAGCGCGCGAAACTCTCGAAATCCTTCAGCAAGAAAACGCCAACCACCCTGACCTCGCCGACCGGGCCTCTTCGGAAACCGACCGCGCCATCGAGCTCAGGGCTCGCGATCGCCAGCGCAAGCTGATCTCAAAGATCGATTCGGCTCTACAGCGCATCGATGAAGGCACTTACGGCTATTGCGAGGAAACCGGCGAGCCTATCGCGCTGAAGCGGCTCGATGCGCGTCCGATCGCAACCTTGTCGATCGAGGCGCAGGAACGGCATGAGCGCCGCGAAAAAGTCTATCGCGACGACTGACACATTGCTTCGGGGCTGCGGTTTCGGGCAGCTACAACGAAGTTGATATCAAAATGGCCGGGGTTCCCGGCCATTTTTGGTTGGTGCTTGGCTGGGCCAAAACCGGGCGACAGCGCCCTCAACCTCGGTCAGGTCGCCGGCCGGCTCAGGCGCTTGTCATCTCTTCTGGCTTGAAAGTTCGCCCAGAAGCTTGGTCATTTCATCGTCGAGCGATTGCGGCGCCTTGGCTGCCGGTTTGCCCACCGGGCCGCCGGAGCGGGGCTGGTCCAGCGAAACCTCGAGTTCCTTCATCAACGTGTCGTCGATGCTGTCCTGCCTTGGCGGCGGTGGCGGCGCGTGCCTAACGGCATTGGCGTTGGCGGAGCCGTAGGCAGGCAGTGGCGTGACGTTGGCCGACTGATAGGTTTGCGCCGCCGGCTTCGGTGCGGGCGCCGGGGCTGGCGGTGGCGCCGCCGGGCGCTGGCGGGCAGGCGGCGGTGCAGCGGTCATCGGCTGCGGAGGTGGTGCGGGACGTGCCGGCGCGGGAGCCGGCTGAGGCGGTCGCGATTTTGCTGCCGGGGCCGTGGCCGCCGGGACGGGCTGCAGGCCGCTATCTCCGGTCAGCGCCGGACGGCGGGGCGCAGCCAGACGGATGTCGCGTTCGACGACGACATCGGTCGGGCCGCCGATCAGAAGCAGATGCTCGATGTCGTCGCGGCGCACCAGCACCAGTCGTCGATGGCTGTCGACGGCCGTGGCGTCCATGACGGCAAGCCGCGTCTTGCGGTTCCGTCCACCGGCGACAAACGTACCGAAGGTCAGGTTGCGCACGAGCCTGATGATGACGAGCACGATGACCAGCAGGATCAGCGCCGCGAAAGTCCACAGGAGTGCCGCCGCATAACCAGGGCCTGCCACGCTATCCAGCCACTGCATTGGTTTCCCCTGATCGGTTTGGAAAGTGACGCGACACTAGACCGTTGCGGCTGGCCACCGCAAGTTGCCTTTCACGCATCGTGAACAGCTTGAAACACTCTACGGCCCGCAGGCATCATTTTTATCTGACATTTGCCGCCCGGGCCTTTTCCGGACTAGGAGAATGTGATTCAACCGGCTAAAGCGCGTCGCGCTGAAACGGATTCATGCGACGCGCTTCAGGTCCTTGTGTTTCATGCATGTCGTTTTCCCAAAACCGAAGTCATTTTTGGGCGACATGCATTAGGGGCGGGTGTCGGAACAGCGGACTTCACGAGCAGGGGGCATATGGCCAAGGAAGCGCGCGGCGATTTCTATCCGGTACCGATCGTCGACCAGAACACGCGACCGGGCGCGGTCACCCGGCTCATCATCTTCATCGTCGTTCTGACGGGGGCCGCGATCGTCTTCGGCCTGTTCCGCGAGCGCCTCGGCGATCCGTTCCTGCTCGGCATGCTGGGCGTGCTGGCGATGATCGGCGTCGGCTTCCTGTTCGCGACCGCGATCGGCTTCGTACAGGTCACTCCGCGCTCGACCGGCGATGAACTGTCCAAGGCTTTTGTCGATTCCATGTCGCAAGGCCTGCTGGTGACGGACACCAAGGGCCGCGTCGTCTACGCCAACCGGGCCTATGCCGACATGACCGGAGCCTCCTCGGCGGCCGACCTGAAGACGGTCGAAGGGCTGCTCTCGGATGTTCCCGAGGCCTCGGTGACCATTTACCGGCTGGCCTCCGGCCTGCGTGACGGCCAGCCGGGCGACGGCGAGTTTCGACTGGCCCAATCGATCCGGCCCGGCGCCGAACCGGGTGCCCGCTGGTACAGGGCGCGCGCCCGAACCTTCAGCGTTCCGGGCCAGCGGTTGCCGATGCTGGCCTGGCAACTCGCCGACATTTCGCAGGAACGGGCCGAGCAGGAGCGTTTCTTCCTCGACCTGCAGAAGGCCATCGACCATCTCGACCATGCCCCGGCCGGTTTCTTTTCCGCCGACCAGGACGGTCGCGTCACCTACATCAACGCCACGCTCGCGGAGTGGCTTGGCATTGATCTCGCCAGTTTCACGCCCGGCGCCGTGACCTTGCCGGATATCGTTGCCGGTGACGGCATGGCGCTGGTGCGCTCGGTCAAGGCCGATCCCGGCACGACGCGCAACGCGGTCATCGATCTCGACCTGACAACGATGACGGGAGAGGCGCTGCCGGTGCGTTTCATGCATCGCGTCTCGGCCAGCCGCGAAGGTGTCGGCGGCCCGACGCGCACGATCGTGCTCAACCGCACGCAGGGCGAGGATGCGTCGGCCGATCTGCGCGCTTCGGAAGTGCGCTTCACCCGATTCTTCAATTCGACGCCGATGGCGATAGCGGGTGTCGATGCCAGCGGGCGCATCCTGCGTACCAATGCACCCTTCCTGTCGCTGTTTTCCTCGGTCGTCGACCGGGACGCCGTGGATCGCCGCGTGCGGCTCGATACGGTGATCCATGAGCGCGACCGGCCGGCCTTCGCCGCCGCATTCGAGAAAGCCCGCCAGCGGCAGGCCGACATCGAGCCGATCGACACCGTGCTGCCCGGCAACGAAGAGCGCCACATCCGGTTTTACGTCAACGCCGTCGCCGACGGCACCGGCGGCGAGGGCGCCGAGGAATCGGCCATCGTCTATGCCGTCGAGACGACCGAGCAGAAGGCCCTCGAAGGGCAGATGGCGCAAAGCCAGAAGATGCAGGCGGTTGGCCAACTCGCCGGCGGCATCGCCCACGATTTCAACAATGTGCTGACCGCCATCATCATGGCTTCGGACCTGCTCCTGACCAATCACCGGCCGTCGGACCCGTCCTTCCCCGACATCATGAACATCAAGCAGAACGCCAACCGGGCCGCTTCACTGGTCAGGCAGTTGCTGGCCTTCTCGCGCAAGCAGACGCTGCGGCCCGAGGTGCTGAACCTGACCGACGTGCTTGCCGATCTCAGGATGTTGCTTGCCCGCCTGGTCGGCAATGACATCAAGCTGAAGGTCGACCACGGCCGCGACCTGTGGCCGGTCAAGGTCGATATCGGCCAGTTCGAGCAGGTGGTGGTCAATCTGGCGGTCAATGCGCGTGACGCGATGCCGGCCGGCGGCGATCTCACCGTGCGTACCCGCAACGTGACCGCCGAGGAGTGCAAGACCTTCCCCTACCGCGAACTTGCCGCGGCCGACTACGTCGTGGTCGAAGTCGAGGATACAGGCAGCGGCATCGCGCCTGATGTGCTGAAGAAGATCTTCGAGCCGTTCTTCACAACCAAGGAGGTCGGCAAGGGCACGGGCCTTGGCCTGTCCATGGTCTACGGCATCATCAAGCAGACCGGCGGCTTCATTTTCTGCGATTCCGAAGTCGGCAAGGGGTCGACCTTCCGCATCTTCCTGCCGCGTCATATCGCGGAAGCGAAAAAGGCAGCCGAGCCCGGTGAAGCGCCAAGCGCCGCGCCGGTCAAGCCGGTCGACAGCACCAAGGACCTGTCCGGGTCGGCCACGGTCCTGCTGGTCGAGGACGAGGACGCCGTGCGCATGGGCGGCGTGCGGGCACTGACCTCGCGCGGCTATACCGTGCACGAGGCATCGTCCGGCGTCGAGGCGCTGGAAGTGTTCGAAGCACTGGGCGGCAAGGTCGACATCGTCGTCTCCGACGTGGTGATGCCCGAAATGGACGGGCCGACCCTGCTTGGCGAATTGCGCAAGCGCCAGCCCGACATCAAGTTCGTCTTCGTGTCGGGATATGCCGAGGACGCATTCGCCAGGAACCTGCCGGCCGAGGCGCATTTCGGCTTCCTGCCGAAGCCGTTCTCGCTCAAGCAACTGGCAACAATCGTCAAGGACATGCTCGAGTCCTAGAGCGCCTCACGTTGGAAACGGATCCGTGCGCCGCGCTTCGGGTCCTGGCTTTTGGGCATGGCGTTCGCCCAAGCGGGGGTCGCTTTTGGACGACATGCATTAGGCGCTTCCGCTTCTCTGCCCTTGCGCCACGCCCTCACAACGCCATGATTGCGGGTGAAGGAGCAAGCGGGCTTGGGGGAGCAACTGTTGACGCCACATATCGAAGCGCGCAGAGGCGATTACGCCGATACGGTGCTGTTACCGGGTGATCCGCAGCGCGCCGAATGGATGGCGCGGACATTTCTTGAAGCCCCACGCTGCGTCAATAGCCGGCGGGGTGCCCTCGGCTTTACCGGCCTGTTTCGCGGCCAGCCCATCAGCATTCAGGCGACGGGTATCGGTGTTTCATCATTCCTGATCTATGCTCATGAATTACTTGACTATTATGGCGCAAGAACGCTGATCCGCACCGGCACCTGCGGTAGCCTGAGCGCCAAGGCAAAGCTGCGCAGCCTTGTCATTTCGCAATCGGTTCGGCCCGAAAGCGCTCAAAGCGGTCAAGTCTTCGGCCTTTACGGGACCGCCGCCGGTCCGGATCCGACGCTGCTGGCCCGTGCCTTGGCCAAGGCGGCCGAACTCGGCATCGAACATCACGCCGGCCTGACACTTTCCAGCGACATCTTCCACCACCCGGACGGTCGCACACGATTTGCGGAGGCCCAGGCGGCAGGAGCGCTGGCGGTGGACATGGAAACCAGCGCGCTTTACCGGATCGCCAAGCATTTCGGGGTTAGTGCACTGTCGATCTGCACGGTGGTCGACAATATCGAGACCGGTGAACTGACCGATTATTCCGAACGTCAGCGGCTTTTCACGGACATGACCCGGCTGGCGCTCGAAATCGCTGGGGAAGGGCGGTAGAGCAGTTCACCATTTCACGGAAACGGCGAACTGCTCTAACTATTTGTTTTTGCGCATTCCCAAGGGCAAGCGCTACGCGCTTGTCCCGAGAAAACCGTTTCATACTTTTCCTGGAATTGCTCTAGGCCGCTTCTCGACTAGGCGCCATCCGCTCGTCCAGGTCGGGCCGATGGCCGCGCAGGTAGAGCGCGCAGGTGGTGCGCAGCATGGACGCGAAATTGGGGATTTCGCCGTTGATCTCGATGGCTTCGTCGTACAGCTTCGAGATGAATTTGGGCGTCGTCAGGTTCTGGCTTTCGGCGATTTCGTCAAGCAGGGCCCAGAACGTCGCCTCGAGCTGGATGCTGGTCGAATGTCCATCTATGCGGATCGACCGGTTGATCTGACGATAGCCTTCCGGATCCTGTGCGGCAAAGACTCTGCACATCGTTACCTCCCGTTTTTGTTGGTCTTGGGTGCCGACTCAGTGGTCGACGCCTTTTTTGACACTGCCTGCGGTTTCATCTTCGTCCGGACGGCCGATAACGGCAATCGGACTTTCGTCCTTAGATCGACATTACCGTTTTTCCTATCCTACACGTGGTAATCGGCTGCCACCACCTTTCTTCGACGGCGCGCATAATCACCTCTAAAGCATGAAAGCTGCGGAGTCTGATTTGGCGAAGGCGATCCACACCATGATCCGGGTTCTCGACGAGGCCCGGTCCATCGATTTCTACACCAAGGCGTTCAGCCTTGAGGTCGCCCAGCGACTGGATTTTGAGACGTTCACGCTGATCTATCTCAGCAATGCCGATACCCCTTTCGAAGTGGAATTGACCGTCAACAAGGGGCGGCAGGAGCCTTATGCGCTTGGCGACGGCTATGGTCACCTCGCAGTGTCGGTCGCCGATCTCGACGGCGAACACGATCGGCTCGGCGCGCTCGGCCTCAATCCGAAAAAGATCGTCGAGTTCAACCATGACGGGTCGCTCATCGCCCGCTTCTTCTTCATCGAGGATCCCGACGGTTACAAGATCGAGGTCCTGCAGCGTGGAGGGCGCTTCCAATAGGGGACAACCAGCCGCGCTCACCGCGCGGCGCCAGCAACGGCACCCCCAAGGGGTGCGAACAGCAAGCAGGGAGGAAACTATGGTCACGATTTATGAGAGGAAGCCTGGCCTGTCACGGCGCGAGCTTCTCAAACGCGGCGGTGTCGGTGCGCTGCTTGTCATTTCAGGCAGCGCCATCATCAGCCCTGAGCACGCCTGGGGCTTGGAAACCTCGGCGCTGAAGCCCGAGACGATGGCAACGCTGATCCAGGTCGCGCGCGACATCTATCCGCACGACCAGGTGCCGGACAAATATTACGCCATAGCCGTCAAGGGCCATGACGAGACAGCCGCCAAGGATCCCGCCCACAAGGAACTGATCGAGAAGGGCATTGCCGAACTCGACAAGAAGGCCGGCAAAGGCGGTTATCGCGGGCTCGGCTGGGAAGAGCAGCGTGTGGCGCTGCTCACCGAGATAGAGAAGACGCCTTTCTTCCAGACGGTGCGCGGCGGCCTCGTCGTCAGTCTCTACAACCAGAAAGAGGTATGGCCGATCTTCGGCTATGAGGGCGAGTCCTACTCCAAGGGCGGCTACATCGCGCGCGGTTTCAACGACATCGAGTGGCTCTGAGCCACTCTGTCCACAATCGCTTTTTGACCGATCTCATGGGAGGAAACCATGGCAGCACAATTTGATCTCAAGAACGACGGCGTGGTCGTCATCATCGGCTCGGGCGCCGGCGGCGGCACGCTCGGCAACGAACTGGCCCAGAAGGGCATAGACGTCGTCATCCTCGAGGCGGGCGCCCGTCACGAATATGAGGACTTCATCAACGACGAATGGGATTCGTTCGCCCAACTCGCCTGGAAGGACAAGCGCACCACATCGGGCGACTGGCGCGTGGCGAAGGATTTCCCCAACCTGCCGGCCTGGATCGTCAAATCGGTCGGCGGCTCGACGACGCACTGGGCCGGAGCCTCGCTTCGCTTCCAGGAGCATGAGTTCAAGACGGCGACCACCTACGGCAAGGTGAAGGGTGCGAACCTCCTCGATTGGCCGGTGACGCTGGCCGAAATGGAGCCGTATTACGCCAAGGCGGAAGCCAAGATGGGCGTGACCGGCACCAATGACTGGCCGCGCCTGCCGGGCAACAACAACTTCAAGGTTCTCAAGGCGGGTGCCGACAAGCTCGGCTACAAGGAATGCCATACCGGCAACATGGCGATCAACTCCGTCGAGCGCGACGACCGCAACTCCTGCCAGCAGACCGGCTTCTGCTTCCAGGGCTGCAAATGGGGCGCGAAATGGTCGACGCTCTACACCGAAATCCCCAAGGGCGAGGCGACAGGCCATCTTGAGGTCCGACCGAACGCCATGGTGATCAAGATCAACCATGATGCGTCGGGAAAGGTGACCGGCGTCGTCTATGCGGACAAGGACGGCAAGCTGCAGGAGCAGAAGGCCCGCATCGTCGCGGTGGCCGGCAATTCGATCGAAAGCCCGCGCCTGCTGCTCAATTCCGAATCGAGCAAATTCCCGCATGGCCTGGCCAATTCCTCGGGGCAGGTGGGCAAGAACTACATGCGCCACACCACGGGCTCGGTCTACGCGATCTTCGACAAGCCGGTGCACATGTATCGCGGCACCACCATGGCCGGCATCATCCGCGACGAGGCGCGGCATGATCCGTCACGTGGCTTCGTCGGCGGCTATGAGTTCGAGACGCTGTCGCTCGGCCTGCCGTTCATGGCGGCGTTCCTCAACCCAGGCGGCTGGGGGCGCTCCTTCACCACGGCGCTCGACCATTATGACCACATGGCCGGCCTGTGGATTGTCGGCGAAGACATGCCGCGCGAGGAAAACCGCATCACGTTGCATGCCGACGAAAAAGACGAACATGGCATGCCGATCGCCGACGTGCATTTCGATGACCATCCCAATGACACGGCAATGCGCGACCACGCCTACAAGCAAGCCTCGGCGCTCTACGCGGCGGTCGGCGCAACGCGCACCTTCCCGACGCCGCCCTATCCCTCGACCCACAATCTCGGCACCAACCGGATGAGCGAGAAGGCGGCCGACGGTGTCGTCAACAAGCATGGCCAGACGCACGACATCAAGAACCTGTTCGTGTCGGACGGCAGCCAGTTCACGACGGGTGCCGCGGAAAACCCGACCTTGACCATCGTGTCGCTGGCGATCCGCCAGGCCGACTACATCGCCGCCCAGATGTCGGCCAAGACCATCTAACCTCCCGACTGCCTGCTGGCGCGGAACCTGACCGGGTTCCGCGCCTTTTTTGTGTGCTGGAAGCTATGCCCCGACCGGCTGGCCGTCCTTGCGACGGATGGCGACCACCGATGGCCTCGGAGGCTGGCCGTCCCTGAAATCCGGCCACAGCGACTGCGCCTTGTCGAGCGTTTGGGCATCCTCGGAGGGGTGCTGCACCGAAAGGAACAGTGTCGTGCCATCCGGGGTGAAGCAAGGACCGGTCGCTTCCGCGCCATGCGGGCAGGTGAACAAAAGCTTCGGCAGGCCGCGTGCCGCGCCTTCCGTGTCGACGCCATAGACACCGTCCGGCAGGTCGAAATCGTTGGCGCCGTCGGTCGCCACCCAGAGACGCCCGGCGGGGTCGAAGGTGATGTTGTCGGGGCAGACGAACCAGCCATTGTCCGACGTGTCGGGATGGAAGGTTGCGCCGACCTTGGTGTCCTTTGGGTTGCCGCAGAGCACGAACAGGTCCCAGGCGTATTTGTCTGATGTGTGGTCGGCCTCGGCGCCACGGCCACCGGGCGGGATCAGCTCGACGATATGACCCCAGAGGTTTTCGGGCCGCGTGTTGGCCGGATTGATCTTGGATTCGTCCCGTTTCTTGTTCTTGGTCATGACGGCGTAGACGCGACCGGTGACCGGGTTGGTCTCGATGTCCTCCGGCCGGTCCATCGGGGTCGCGCCGAGCGCGTCCGCCGCCAGCCGTGTCTTCAACAGCACCTCGGCCTGATCGGCGAAGCCGTTCTCGGCGGTGAGTTTGCCCTGGCCATGAACCAGCGGCAGCCATGTCAGCGAGCCATCGGCGTCGTAA
The DNA here is from genome assembly GCF_016756515.1 of Mesorhizobium sp. 113-3-9. Lineage (NCBI taxonomy): Bacteria > Pseudomonadati > Pseudomonadota > Alphaproteobacteria > Hyphomicrobiales > Phyllobacteriaceae > Mesorhizobium > Mesorhizobium sp. 113-3-9. The sequence goes on from NZ_AP023246.1 coordinate 4,365,154, forward strand.
CGGGCGACCGAGAGCACGCCATCGTCCAGAAGGCCGTTGCCGGAAGCCGGATTCGCCTTGTCGTAAGCCTTGTTCGAGACGTAGCGGTACATGTATTCGAAATAGTCGTCGTCGCCCATGTAGACGACGATGCGGCCGTCCTTGTTGAGGACGACCGTGGAGGCCTCATGCGACATGCGGCCAAGCGCCGTGCGCTTCACCGGCTTCGATTGGGGATCATAAGGGTCGATCTCGACCACCCAGTCGAAGCGGTTCGGCTCGTTCGGTTCCTTGTCGATGTTGAAGCGGTCATGGAAACGGCCACGGCCATAGATATCGGAGCCATCAAAGCCATAGCGGTCGAGAATGTCCGCGGTCGGTGCCTTTTTCGGGTCGCCGCCGAACAGGTCGGAAACGCCTTCCTCGCAGGTCAGCACGGTGCCCCATGGGGTAAAGCCGCCGCTGCAATTGTAGCTGGTGCCGAGCACCTTCGTGCCGGTCGCGTCGGCGGACGTCCTGAGCAGCGCGTGGCCGGCTGCCGGCCCGGAAACGGTCATCTCGGTGTTGGCCGTGATGCGGCGATTGAGCGGGCTGTCCTCGACGGTCTGCCACTTGCCGTCCTTGAACATGACCTCGACGATCGAGTGGCCCATCGCCGCCAGGCCGAGATCGACCTGCTCCTTGCTCATCGTCTTGCCGGCGTCGTCCTCGGTCATGCCGGGAAACATGACGTTGGGCGAGATGTATTCGTTGTTGACGCAAAGCAGGCCGTGATCGGAGTTCACCGAGCCCTTGGGCAACGGCAGGAAGGCGATGTAATCGCAATTGTAGCCGAAGCGCTTTTCCTGTTCGGCGGCCGCGACCATGTTGCCGTCGAAATCCGGCAGACCGGCGACAAGTGGATCGCCCCAGCGTGCGACGATTGTCGTTTCATAGCCTTCGGCGGCGGCATGGGTCTTGTCATAGACCCGCTTCAGTTCGGGAAAGCCCAGTGTGGAAAGCGCGGCGGCATGTGTCTCGCCGGCGAACAAGGAGCCGACAAAGCCGCCGCCGGCGATCAACGCGCCGGAAGCGAGGCTGCCTTTGAGGAGCGTGCGGCGCGAGACGCGCTCGGCGATGATTTCGCGAATGACAGGGGAGGACGAAAACGGGAAGTTGGCCATGTGTCTGCCTCTCGATGTGGATGGGTGACGGCGCACCGCTGCCTATCCAGCTTCGGCAACATCCAGATGACATGAGAGGGCGGGCTTGCAGCAGAAGGGCAGGCAGCCCGCACGGAAGCGGCACCCGCCAAGGCAGGGCCTACGGATTGCCTCCCTTGGTGCAGGTCGACGCGGTGAAGGCGCCATCGGGCTGCTTCATGATGATGTCGAAGGAGGGCGGGCTCTGGCCGTCCAGCGTTGCCTGGGTCAGCGACAGCGAGTTGCCGCCCGCCGTATAGCCGCCGAGCGGTCCCAGCCAGGAGATCACGCCGTTTGCATCCATCTGGTAGTTGTAGCCCTGCTGGGCGGCCCCGAAGGTGACCGGACCAGTGTAGACATTGCCCTTGATGGTGATGTCGCCGAGGTTAATGAACATGCCGAGCAGGTAGACCTCGCAGTGATAGGTGCCATCGGGCATCTTGCCGTCGCTGAAGTCGGCTCGTGCGATCCCGGTCGCTGCCGCCAGAAGCACCATGCCGATGAGAATGCGATAAATCAGGGATGCCATGACGTTGCTCGGTTGAGACGCGAGCTTGCCCCATTTTTGCGCCGTACCGCAACATTTGTCGTCCGTGCCCCATGTGTGGCGATCAAAATCTAGGCATTTGGCCAAATTGGGCGAAAATTAGGCAGATGCCTTGTGCGTTGCGCAAATTTCCCTCAACCAATTTTTAACCGGCTCTCCTTTGTTTGTTCCGCCTAATATAATAACAGTCTGATAATATTTGCCTATTTGCCGTTTTTCGGCATCCGCACAGCGGTTGGCATGGGGGTTGCATTGCATTGGTGCGGTGCAATCAACCAGCTTGGGAGTCTTCCGTATGAGGGGTAATTTCTCGACAATAACAAAAATGTTCTCGGCAAGCGTGGTCGCCGCTGGCCTGTTGATTTCAGCTCCCGCCAAGGCGGCGGACGACACGATCAAGGTCGGCATTCTCCATTCGCTGTCGGGAACCATGGCGATTTCGGAGACGACGCTGAAGGATGCCATGCTGATGCTCATCGACGAGCAGAACGCCAAGGGCGGCCTGCTCGGCAAGAAGCTTGAAGCCGTTGTCGTCGATCCGGCGTCCAACTGGCCGCTATTCGCCGAGAAGGCACGCGAGCTGATTTCGAAGGACAAGGTCGCGGCGGTGTTCGGCTGCTGGACCTCGGTGTCGCGCAAATCGGTGCTGCCGGTGTTCTCCGAACTCGACAACATCCTGTTCTATCCCGTCCAGTATGAGGGCGAGGAGAGCGAGCGCAACGTGTTTTATACCGGTGCCGCGCCGAACCAGCAGGCCATTCCGGCGGTCGACTACCTGATGAGCGAGGATGGCGGCTCGGTGAAGCGCTGGGTGCTGGAAGGCACCGACTACGTCTATCCGCGCACCACCAACAAGATACTCGAGGCCTATCTGAAGTCGAAGGGCGTCGCGGCCGAAGACATCATGGTCAACTACACGCCGTTCGGTTTCTCCGACTGGCAGACCGAAGTCTCGGCGATCAAGAAGTTCGGCTCGGCCGGCAAGAAGACCGCCGTCGTCTCGACCGTCAATGGTGACGCCAACGTGCCGTTCTACAAGGAACTCGGCAACCAGGGCATCAAGGCCGAGGATATCCCGGTCATGGCCTTCTCGGTGGGCGAGGAAGAACTGGCCGGTCTCGACACCGCGCCGCTGGTTGGCCATCTCGCCGCATGGAACTATTTCGAGAGCGTCGACACGCCCGAAAACAAGAAGTTCATCGCCGACTGGCACAAGTTCATCAAGAACGACAAGCGCACCACCAACGACCCGATGGAAGCCCACTATATCGGCTTCAACATGTGGGTTAAGGCGGTCGAAAAGGCCGGCACCACCGATCCGGACAAGGTCATCGACGCCATGATCGGTGTTTCCGTGCCGAACCTGACCGGTGGCTATTCGACGATGATGCCGAACCACCACATCACCAAGCCGGTGCTGATCGGCGAAATCCAGGCCGACGGCCAGTTCGAGACAGTTTCGCGGACGCCTGGCCTGGTCATGGGTGACGAATGGTCCGATTACCTGCCGGACTCCAAGAACCTGATCTCCGATTGGCGCGCGCCCCTGTCCTGCGGCAACTTCAACGTTGCCACGGGCAAGTGCGGCGGCAAGGGAACGAACTGATCCTCCCCGGCCTGGACCATCCGGTCCATGGCCCGGTCTGGACCATCCGGTCCAGGCCCATGACCGCAAGCGCCGGGCGGGCTTTCTCCTCCAGTCCGCCCGGGCGCGAAATCAACCTTTCGGAAGTCACCTGAAGCGATGAACCTGTTCCGCATGATTGGGCTGACGCTGTTGTTCCTGCTGGCGACGCTGTCGTCATCGGGGGCAGGCGAAGCCGATCTGCGTGGCATCATTGCCAAATTCGCGACGGCCAAGGGTTTTTCGGAGATCGGAACTGTCGTTCACGAACTGGCGGCCACCGGCGATCCGGCCGTCGAAGGCCCGCTTTCCGCACTCGCGGATGGCAATCTTTATATCCGCAAGACCGATTCCCTGGTGTTCGTCGGCAAGGAAGCCGGCGAAAGCGTCCAGCTTTCCGATCCGCTGAGCGGCGAAGCATCCGGCGAGGCGGCCAAGGACGGCATCACCAAGATCAAGGTGAACAACACGCTGCGCCGCGTCATCCGCGACGCGCTGGGCACGCTGACGCTTGGCGCCAAGGATCCGACCGTCCGCATCGCCGCCGCCGACACCATGTTCAAGACGCCCGACGCCGCCAACATAGAGCCACTCGACGCGGCGATCGCCAAGGAGACGGTTGCCAGCGTCAAGGCGCTGCTCGAACAGGCCCGCGCCGCTTCGGTTCTTGTCTCCGACCGTCCGGATGCCGACAAGCTTGCGGCGATCGCACTGATCGGCGCGCGTGGCGACCGCGATGCGGTTTCCTTGCTCACCTCGGTCGAGGCCAACGCCTCGGGCGCCGTGAAGGAAGCCGCGACAGCCGCAATCGCAGACATCAATTCGACATTGGCCCTGTGGGATGCCGGACAGAACATCTGGTACGGCATTTCGTTGGGCTCGGTATTGCTGCTCGCCGCGATCGGGCTCGCCATCACCTTCGGCGTGATGGGCGTCATCAATATGGCGCATGGCGAGATGGTGATGCTCGGTGCCTACACCACCTTCGTCGTCCAGCAGGTGATCCGCACATCCTTTCCCGGCCTGTTCGACTGGTCGCTGGTGATCGCGCTGCCGCTTGCCTTCCTGGTCGCCGCGCTGGTTGGTCTCGCCATAGAACGCGGCGTCATCCGCTTCCTCTACGGCCGGCCTCTGGAGACGCTGCTGGCGACATGGGGTGTGTCGCTGATCCTGCAGCAGGCGGTGCGCTCGATCTTCGGGCCGACCAACCAGGAGGTCGGCAATCCCTCCTGGATGTCGGGTTCGTTCGATGTCGGCCAGTTGGCCATCACCTGGAACCGTCTGTGGATCCTCGTTTTCGCGCTCACCGTCTTCGGCGTGTTGCTCTACGTGATGAAGCGCACGTCCTGGGGCCTCCAGATGCGGGCCGTCACCGCCAACCGCCGCATGGCCGCCTCGATGGGCATCAGGACGCCATGGGTCGACGCGCTGACCTTCGCGCTCGGGTCCGGCATTGCCGGCATCGCCGGCGTCGCACTCAGCCAGATCGACAATGTCTCGCCCAATCTCGGCCGCGGCTACATCATCGACAGCTTCATGGTCGTCGTCTTCGGCGGTGTCGGCAATCTGTGGGGCACGCTGGTCGGCGCCTTCTCGCTCGGCATCGTCAACAAGTTCCTCGAGCCCTATGCCGGCGCGGTGCTCGGCAAGATCGTCGTGCTGGTGCTGATCATCCTGTTCATCCAGAAGCGGCCGCGCGGCCTGTTCGCGCTCAAGGGCAGGGCGGTGGAAGCATGATCACGGGACACTTCTTCGCCGCCGGCGCGGACCGCCGCATCGCTATCACCATTTTCGTCCTGTTGGCGGCGGCCATCATCGTGCCGCTGCTCAACCTTGCTGTTTCTCCGGCAAGCGCGTTCTACATCCCGCCCTATATCGTGGCGCTGACCGGCAAATATCTCTGCTATGCGATGCTGGCGCTGTCGCTTGACCTGGTCTGGGGTTATTGCGGCATCCTTTCGCTTGGCCACGGCGCCTTCTTCGCGCTCGGCGGCTACGCGATGGGCATGTATCTGATGCGCCAGATCGGCTCGCGCGGCGTCTATGGCAATCCGATCCTGCCGGATTTCATGGTGTTCCTGAACTACAAGGAATTGCCCTGGTTCTGGTATGGCTTCGACCATTTCTGGTTCGCCGCGGTCATGGTGCTTGCCGTGCCCGGCCTGCTTGCCTTCGTCTTCGGCTGGTTCGCCTTCCGCAGCCGCGTCACCGGCGTCTATCTCTCGATCATCACCCAGGCGATGACCTATGCGCTGCTGCTGGCCTTCTTCCGCAACGACATGGGTTTCGGCGGCAATAACGGGCTGACCGATTTCAAGGATATTCTCGGCTTCAACGTGCAGGCCGATGCGACCCGTTCGGCTCTTTTCGCCGCCAGCGCGGTGATGCTGGCGCTCGCCGTGTTCGTCACCTGGGCGATCGTCGGTTCCAAATACGGCAAGCTCCTGATGGCGGTGCGCGACGCCGAGAGCCGCACGCGCTTCCTCGGCTGGCGGGCGGAGAACGTGAAACTGTTTGCCTTCACCGTCTCGGCCGTCATGGCCGGTATTGCCGGCGCGCTCTACGTGCCGCAGGTCGGCATCATCAATCCCGGCGAATTCGAGCCGTCCAATTCGATCGAGGTGGTGATCTGGGCGGCTGTCGGCGGGCGTGGCACCATTGTCGGGCCGATCATCGGTGCGCTGCTGGTCAATGCCGGCAAATCCTGGTTCACCGGCGTGCTGCCGGAACTCTGGCTGTTCGCGCTGGGCGGGTTGTTCGTCGCCGTCACGCTGCTCTTGCCGAAGGGTATCATCGGCATGTGGGATTCCTGGCGCGGCAACGCCAGGGCGCTGCGGGCGGCATCGCTGGCCGAAGAGACCGGCACCGATGGCGACCCGGCGCCAGCGAAGATCGTTCGCAGCGCGGCGGCAAAGCCTGGCGACTGGTCGTCGTCCAGCCCCGAACCGCAGCCGGCGGAGTGAGCGATGTCGAAGTCGAACACCATCCTTTATCTCGACGGCGTCTCGGTCTCCTTCGACGGTTTCCGCGCCATCAACAACCTGTCGCTTGTGCTCGACAAGGGCGAGATGCGCGCCATCATCGGCCCCAACGGCGCCGGCAAGACGACGATGATGGACATCGTGACCGGCAAGACGCGGCCCGATGAAGGCGAAGTGTTCTTCGACGGCCAAGTGGATCTCACAAGGCATGACGAGGCCGAGATCGCCATGATGGGCATCGGCCGCAAATTCCAGAAGCCGACGGTGTTCGAGAGCCACACGATCGAGGAAAATCTGATGCTGGCGCTGAAGGGGCCCCGTTCGATCTTCCCGGCGCTGTTCCACCGCCGCTCCGCCGCCGAGGCGCGCCAGATCGACGATATTCTTGGCATCATACGGCTGGGCGACAAACGCAACGAACTGGCGGCCAACCTCAGTCACGGCCAGAAGCAGTGGCTGGAGATCGGCATGCTCCTGGCACAGGATCCGAAGTTGCTTCTGGTCGACGAACCGGTGGCCGGGATGACCGATGCCGAGACCGAGGAGACCGCGCGGCTGCTCAAGGACATTGCGCGCGACCATTCGGTCATTGTCGTCGAGCACGACATGCATTTCGTGCGCGAACTCGGCGTCAAGGTGACCTGCCTGCATGAGGGCTCGGTGCTCTCGGAAGGCACGCTCGATTTCGTCTCGGCCGACGAGCGTGTCGTCGAAGTCTATCTGGGGAGGTGAGCATGGTCTGGCGGGTTCAATTCCATCGCTTCGATCTGGCCTTTCTCCGGTTCTGGAAAAGGCGCTGAGACATGCTCGAGGTTTCAAACGCCACGCTCCACTACGGTGCCGCCCAGGCGTTGCGTGGTGTTTCGCTGAAGGCGGGCGCCGGCAAGATCACCTGCGTGCTCGGCCGCAACGGCGTCGGCAAGACCAGTTTGATGAGATCGATCGTTGGCCATCATCGGCTGACGAGCGGAAGCGTTGCCTTCGAGGGGAAGGCGCTCGACCGGAGCGCGGCGTATGACCGCGCCCGGTCGGGCATCGCATTCGTACCGCAGGGCAGGGAGATATTTCCCCTGCTCACGGTGCGGGAGAACCTGGAATCGGGTTTTGCGCCATTGAAGCGTGCCGACCGCAACGTGCCGGCGCATGTCTTCGAGCTGTTTCCGGTGCTGAAGCAGATGCTTGGCCGCCGTGGCGGCGATCTTTCCGGCGGCCAGCAGCAGCAACTCGCCATCGGCAGGGCGCTGGTGATGCGGCCGAAGCTTCTGGTGCTGGATGAGCCTACAGAAGGGATCCAACCATCGATCATCAAGGATATCGGCCGCGCCATCCGCTACCTGCGCGACCAGGCCGGCATCGCGGTTCTGCTGGTCGAACAGTATCTCGACTTCTGTCGCGAGCTTGCCGACGAGGTCAACATCATGGATCGTGGCCAGATCGTCCACACCGGCCCGGCAGAAGATTTGGACCGGGCTGATGTCCGCAAATTTCTCACGGTCTAGAATCGGCACTGGACTTCAGTTTCCGGTCCGAATTCCTTGGCAAGTCCAATATTTCTTTCATCCAGCCATTCGCGTCTCTGGTGCATCAGGGACTGCATGCTAGTCTTTTTCTTGGCTTTGTGAGTCGGCCGCTTCCGTACCAGTCTGGTTATCGCAGATCGAGGGCGCGGCGAAGGCCGGGCAAGTTCCACGCAAGCAAGGCTTCCTAGCTTCCCTCCTGCGATCTTTGTCGTTCAAACGCGTTTGGGCACACAGGCTAAGGGACAGCCATGGAACGTTACGTCGAGGACTACCAGAAGCGGCGGCTTACCGAACGCGTCGACATCATCGCCGCCATCAACATCCTGAGGTCACAGGGCTGCGAATACGACGACCTGATCGAGGAGATCACCAAGGTCTTCTATGTCGACCTCGATGCCTTCAATGAGATTGTCATGGCAGCATAGATGGGCTGGGCCGATAGCCGGCTCGTTTCCTTCCCGACCTGGCTGACATCCACTGCCATCAATCCGGCCCGGGCGATGCCATGCGTTCCAGCAGCGCGATCGCTGCTGCCAGCGTCTCGCGGTCGTCCTCGTCCAGAATGTTCTCCAGCCGGACTGCAATCCAACGCGCCCGTGCGGATCGCGATTGCCTCAGTTCAACCATGCCGTCCTCCGAAAGACGATACAGCCGCTCCCGTCCGTCCCGGGGGCTCGGCTCGCCGGTGACAAGCCCCCCGACTTCCATGTCCGACAGGACCTTGCGCGCGCTCTGATGGGTGACCGCTCGCGCTTTCGCCACCATTGCCGCGCTGAGCGGACCCTTGCGATCCAGGAGGCCAAGCGTCTCCGACCTTGCATCCGAAGGCGTTCCGGCGCATTCGCGCGTCCGCCTGACAAAAGAACCGATGGCTGCCCTCAGGCGCTCGGCAAGCTCGAAATTCGCGCTATTCGTCATGTCATCGAATTTCCTGTCTCCGGCTGATCCAGCCAATCGCATCAGCACGGGGCCGATGCAACGGGCCATCCGGCACATGCACATAGGGATTGAACTCCGGTCGGGAATATATACAGTATGGCTGTATTGTTTTGCGAGGTAAATCATGCCCAAACCCAATCCGAAAGAGATCGTCCGGCGCTTCAATGCAGAGGTGATCGAAGAGGGCAACGCACAGAGCTTTGCCGAGTTGATGGCCGCGGATTTCGTCAATCACGCGGCTCCGCCCGGATCGCCCAATGGGCCGGAAAGCATGTGGCGCACCTTCGAAAACATCCTCCGACCGGCGATTTCGGAATTGCGCGTCAGGATCGAGGACCAGATCGCCGAGGGCGACATGGTGACGACGCGCAAGTCCGTCACCGGTATCCTCACAGGGCGATTGCTGGGAGCCGGTCCGACGAATGCGCCGATCGCCATCGATGTCATCGACATCGTGCGCGTCCGCGACGGCCGCTACGCCGAACACTGGGGCATGAACAATCTGGCCGGCGTCGTGGCCGCGATCCGGGGGGCGACGCATGAAGAGGTCGCCTCTTAGCCGCGAGATCGTCGAACGAGCAAACTCAACAGGGAGCAGATGATGGTCGAGACCGTCCTATGGCAGCGCTTCGAGGGGGCTATCTTGTTCGGGGCAGGTCTCCTGCTCTTCTGGCACGGCAATGGGTCGATACCATGGTGGGGAGCGCTGCCGGCGTTTTTCGCTCCCGACCTCAGCTTCCTTGGCTATCTTCTGGGGGCCAAGACGGGCGCGTTCATTTACAACGCCGTCCACATATACGGCTTCGGCGCGGCTGTGCTTGCAATTGGCCTCCTCGCGCAGGCTCCGCTTCTTGCCGGTTTCGGGTGGCTCTGGATTGCCCATGCGGGATTTGACCGCATGCTGGGCTATGGCCTGAAATTGCCGGAAGGCTTTGACCACACCCATCTTGGCCGCATCGGAAAGCGGCGGTAAGCGCCATCAGCTCGCGCGTCGGAAGGGGGAGGCCGTGACGCGGTTGCGGCCGCCACGCTTGGCGTCGTAGAGCGCCTTGTCGGCGGCGCTGAGCACCTTGTCGAAGCTGAGGCCTTCTTTGCTGCCGAATGCAAAGCCGGCACTGACCGTGCAGTTCAGGGAACCGTTTTCGGTCTCAATCAAGCGCGTCGCGAAAGCGGTCCGGATGCGCTCGGCGGCTTCTTCAACCGTCTCCGGCAGAGTGCGCTTCAACACCAGCGCGAATTCCTCGCCGCCCATGCGCGCCGCGACGTCGGCCTGGCGAAGATTGCCGGCGAGTTCCCCGGCGAACACTTTCAGCACCTCGTCGCCCGCCGCGTGGCCGTATTCGTCGTTGATGGCCTTGAAGTTGTCGAGGTCGAAGACGACCACAGCGGTAAAGGCGCCGACCGGGACATTGCCATGCATGTCGAACAGGGCGCGCCGGTTGAGCAGTCCGGTCAAGGGATCGGTCAGGGCATCGCGGCGATGGTGCCTCGCCAGACGACCCTGATTGAGCGCAAGCGAAAGGGCGCCAATACCCGTCATGCTGGCGATGACCACGATGAGGCTCAGTTCCTCCGCCCAGTTGCTTGGCGCATGCCCCAGGACCAGTTTTCCATCCCAGGCAAGAACCATGGCGCAGAGCGCGAAAGACGTGGCGGTGGCCGAATAGAGCGCGGTGATGCCGATCGTCAGGGCAGGGGCCTCGTTCCGGCACCTCCAATATTCGAAGGCGGTGGCGAACAGAAGCAAGGCCGCGAACGAGTTCTCGAATATGAAGCCCAGCCCGTCATAGCCCAGCGCCATGGGAGGCAGGGTCACCACCAGCGACATACAACCCAACAGCGTTCGCCTGACCGGTGAATCGCCCGTTCTGAACTGATAGGCAGCGCCCAGCATGGTTGAAAAGCCGATCAGCAGGAAGCCCAGCGCGGCGATGCCGAGCAGGCGCCCGGGCATGTCGATATAGGCGTCATAGAAGAAGATATCGCCGACCACGAACACGAGGCTGATTGCCCATGTCAGCAGGAAACGCTCGGAGCGAGCGGTTAGCCACATGCCGAACAAGGTCAGACTAAGGCAGGCCGCGGAGAACCCGACAGCCAGCAGAAGCGAAGTGTAGTCGAGCGACATGCCCCTCTTTCCTTGCCGGCGGCGGTTCCAGCTCTGCGGCTTGGCGTCGCCGCATTCATGCAGCAAGGAAGTGTCGATAAGGTTACGATGGAGGCGAAGATGCCACCAAAAGGCGCTTTGCCAAGCGCAAAACGCACAGGTGGCGCCTATGGCATTTGGCCTGTTGCTCGTCAGTCCGCCAACCGTTTCATCAGCGCCATCGCCCCGAAGGGCGCGCGCACCTTGCCCTCGGTGATGAAGTAGACGAACACGTCGCGCGGCCGCACCGGAGCGTCGGTTGCAGGGTCGGCACGCCGCAGGTCGGACGGCTGCTTTCCTTCCGCCCAGATCCTTGCACGCGCCGCCCATTGATCGAGCCCCTTCGGCGTATAGCAGTCGGGATTGTCGTCTGAGCCGGTCTGCAGCCGGGCGTAAATGAAATCGCCGGTCACATCGGCGATATCGGGATATTTGGCATGGTCGGCATAGACGATCGCCGCCTTGTATTTGCGCGCGAGCGCGGCGAATTCCGGCACGATGAAACTGTCATTGCGCACTTCGAGTGCATGGCGAAGCGCGACACCATCCTGCTTTTCCGGCAGCAGTTTCAAGAAGGCTTCGAAATCGTCCGGATCGAATTTCTTGGTCGGTGCGAACTGCCACAGGATCGGGCCGAGCTTGTCGCCGAGCGCGGCAACGCCGGAACCGAGGAAGCGCATCATCGATTCACCGGCTTCGCCCAGCACACGCCGGTTGGTGACGAAGCGGTTGCCTTTCAGCGAATAGACAAAGCCGTCCGGCGCCTCGCTTGCCCATTTGACGAAGGTCGGCTCCTTGAAGCTGGAATAATAGGTGCCGTTGACCTCGATGCTCGGCACCTGCCGGCTGGCGTATTGCAACTGCTTGGCCTTCGAAAGCTTGTCCGGATAGAAGGACGTGTCCCAGGGCTCGAAGGTCCAGCCGCCCATGCCGGAGCGGATTGTTCCCGATTTGCTCATTGTCGTCCTCCCGAGTGCAGAAGTCTGGCTAAAAATCAGACCGTCGTGGTTTCGTCGACCGGTTTTGCCATGTCGACCAGCACCCATCCTGGCCTGTAAGGGTTGGGCCGACGACCCGTTTCGCGATAGCCGTAAGCGAGATAGAGCGCGATGTTCCGTTCCATTTTCGCGTTGGTGTAGAGCCGTATCTCCGGCAGGCCCCACGAACCCGTCCGCTCGTCGGTGTGTTTCAGCAATGCGATACCGAACCCCTTGCCCTGAAAGGCGGGCGACACCGCGACGGAGAAGATCATCGCGTGGTCCTGATGCCGTTCCAGCGTGAGCACTCCGGCAAGTTCGCCGCCGCTCTCGAGCAGCCAGACCTCGCCGTTGGCGATGCGCGGCGCATAGTCCTCGGTCACCGGGATCGGCGGCGCGTCGAGTACGGCGTTATAGGGAGCGTAGGCTGCTTCCGTCAGCGCGACGATCGCGGCGAGATCTTCGGAGCGCGCAAGCCTCATGATTGATCCATTCCAGCGGCAGCGGCGATCACCTTCTTCATGCCGGCAACCATCGCCTCGACCGCGGCGCGGCTGGCTTCGCCCAGGCCATGGCGCTCGGCGATCCAGCGCGGATCATTGTAGGACAGCCAGATCTTGCCATCTTCATTTTCCCAGGCCAGCGCCTTCACCGGCAGGTCGATGCCGGCAAGTTGCCTGTCCTGCATGAGTGGTGTGCCACCTCTGGGGTTGCCGAAAATCAGCAACTCGGTCGGCCGCAGCGAGGCGCCGACATCGCGTGCGCCGGCTGCGTGATCGATGCGTGCAAAGACAAGCAGCCCTGCGCGCTTGACCACCTCGGTGAGGCGGTCGATGGTTTCGGTCACGCCAAAACGGCTCTGGACCGTGATGAGACCATCCTCAGCCATCACTCCGCCGCTTCGCGCTTGCCTCCGGGGCGCCGCTCCAGCAATTCCTTGAGGAACTGGCCGGTGTAGCTGCGCTTCTCGCGCACGATCGCTTCCGGCGTACCCGAGGCAACCAGTTCGCCGCCGCCGTCGCCGCCTTCAGGACCAAGATCGAGCACCCAGTCGGCGGTCTTGATCACTTCGAGATTGTGCTCGATGACCACTACCGTATTGCCCTGGTCGACCAGTTCATGCAGCACTTCCAACAGCTTGGCGACGTCGTGGAAATGCAGGCCGGTGGTCGGCTCGTCGAGGATGTAGAGCGTCTTGCCGGTCGCCTTACGCGACAATTCCTTGGCGAGCTTGATGCGCTGCGCTTCACCGCCCGAAAGCGTCGTCGCCTGCTGGCCGATATGGATGTAGCCGAGACCGACCTGCTTCAGCGTGTCGAGCTTGTCGCGCACGCCGGGCACGGCGGCGAAGAAATCGACACCTTCCTCGACCGTCATGTCGAGCACGTCGGCGATCGACTTGCCCTTGAACAGGACATCGAGGGTTTCGCGGTTGTAGCGCTTGCCGTGGCAGACATCGCAGGTGACGTAGACGTCGGGCAGGAAGTGCATCTCGATCTTGATGACGCCGTCGCCCTGGCAGGCCTCGCAGCGGCCGCCCTTGACGTTGAAGGAGAAACGGCCCGGCTGGTAGCCGCGCGCCTTGGCCTCGGGCAGGCCGGCGAACCAGTCGCGGATCGGCGTGAAGGCGCCGGTATAGGTGGCGGGGTTCGAACGCGGTGTTCGTCCGATCGGCGACTGGTCGATGTCGATGACCTTGTCGAGGAATTCGAGGCCCTCGATGCGGTCATGCTCGGCCGGATGCTCGCGCGAGCCCATGATGCGGCGCGAGGCCGCCTTGAACAGCGTCTCGATGAGGAAAGTCGACTTGCCGCCGCCCGACACGCCGGTGACGGCGGTGAAGGTGCCGAGCGGGATTTCGGCGGTGACGTTCTTCAGATTGTTGCCGCGCGCGCCGACGATCTTCAGGCGCCGGTTCTTTTTCGCCTCACGCCGAACACCAGGGGTGGCGACTTCAAGCGCGCCCGACAGGTACTTGCCGGTGATCGAATTGGGGTTGGCCATCACCTGCTGCGGCGTGCCCTGGGCGATGATCTCGCCGCCATGGATGCCGGCCGCCGGTCCCATGTCGACGACATAGTCGGCATGCAGGATGGCGTCTTCGTCATGCTCGACGACGATCACCGTGTTGCCGATGTCGCGCAGGTGCTTCAGCGTATCAAGCAGGCGCGTGTTGTCGCGCTGGTGCAGGCCGATCGACGGCTCGTCCAGCACATAAAGCACGCCGGTGAGGCCGGAACCGATCTGCGACGCCAGCCGGATACGCTGGCTCTCGCCGCCCGACAGCGTGCCGGAATTGCGAGACAGCGTCAGATAGTCGAGCCCGACATCGTTGAGGAAGCGGAGCCGTTCACGGATTTCCTTCAGCACCCTGACCGCGATCTCGTTCTGCTTGTCATTGAGTTGGGCCGGGAGATCGGTGAACCACTGGTCGGCCTTGCGGATCGATTGTTCCGTGACTTCACCGATATGCTTGCCGCCGATCTTCACCGCCAGCGCCTCGGGCTTCAGCCGATAGCCTTTGCACACGGGGCAGGGCGTCGCCGACATGAAGCGCTCGATCTCCTCGCGCATCCAGGCGGATTCGGTCTCTTTCCAGCGCCGTTCGAGATTGGCGATGACGCCTTCGAAGGTCTTGGTGGTCTTGTAGGAGCGCAGCCCGTCATCATACTGGAAGGTGACTTCCCGCTCGCCGGTGCCGCGCAGGATCGCGTCCTGTGCTTCCGCGCTCAAATCCTTGAACTTGTCGCCGAGCTTGAAATCGTAAGCCTTGCCCAAGGCCTCGAGCGTCTGCACGTAATAGGGCGAGGTCGACTTCGCCCACGGGCTGACGGCGCCGTCGCGCAGCGACACGTTCTCGTCGGGCACGACGAGATTGGGATCGATGGCGCGCTGGCTGCCGAGACCATCGCAGGTCGGGCAGGCGCCGAACGGGTTGTTGAACGAGAACAGGCGCGGCTCGATCTCCGGAATGGTGAAGCCCGACACCGGACAGGCGAATTTTTCCGAGAACAGGATGCGCTCATGCGTCTCGTTCTTCGACTTGTTGACCGAATCCTCGCCGGTCTGGCTGGCGTCGAGCGGCTTGTCGGCGAACTCGGCCACCGCCAGCCCCTCGGCTAGCTTCAGTGCTGTTTCAATCGAGTCGGCGAGACGCGTGGCGAGATCGCCGCGCACCACGATGCGGTCGACGACGACGTCGATGTCGTGCTTGTATTTCTTATCGAGCGCCGGAACATCCGCGATCTCGTAGAAGACGCCGTCGACCTTTACGCGCTGGAAGCCTTTCTTCTGCAGTTCCAGCAATTCCTTGCGGTACTCGCCCTTGCGGCCGCGCACGATCGGCGCCAGCAGGAACAGGCGCGTGCCTTCCTCGAGCGCCAGCACCCGGTCGACCATCTGGCTGACCGTCTGGCTCTCGATCGGCAGGCCGGTGGCCGGCGAATAGGGCACGCCGACACGGGCGAACAGCAGGCGCATATAGTCGTAGATCTCGGTGACGGTGCCGACCGTCGAGCGCGGGTTCTTCGAGGTGGTCTTCTGCTCGATGGAGATGGCAGGCGACAGGCCGTCGATCTGGTCGACGTCAGGCTTCTGCATCATTTCGAGGAATTGCCTGGCATAGGCCGACAGGCTCTCGACATAGCGGCGCTGGCCTTCGGCATAGATGGTGTCGAAGGCGAGCGACGATTTGCCCGAGCCGGACAGGCCGGTCATGACGATCAGGCTGTCACGCGGCAGGTCGAGATCGACGTTCTTGAGATTGTGTTCGCGCGCCCCGCGAATGGAAAGGAATTTATGGTCGGCCATAGCCGGTCGCCGCCTCAGATCTGGAATTCGTGGGATTGGCGGGTTCTTCCCGGCCATCCCCTATGTAGGTCTTTTTGCCGCCACGTCGAGAGACGCCACAACTCCCGACAGAAGTCGTTTAACCGCCTTTCGCGCGAACGGGCAAGCGGAAAGAACAAAGGCTGAACACGCTCCTGACAAAGCTGTGTAAAAACCTGACCTGGACGTAACCTCCCAGCGATCACGTTTTTCGGTAACCGGCTATTGATGGTTGACGCGGCCGGCGCATGGGAGCAGTCTTCAAAAGTCAGCGAAGCCGGCCGTCTTTCGATGGCCTCGCCGCCCAAAGGCGGCCTGCGAGACGCCGCAGGCATTTGCGATTTGCGCTTCGCGACGGCAATGTCGCAACGGACACAGGAGCGGAGCATGACGCCACCGGACAGTCCCCAAGGGCTCCACGCCTCGTTGGAGCCGCGGCAGGCATAAGTGCCAGGGTTTAGCGTTTGCGCCACCCGACAAACCGTGACTTGCCGTATTCCCTAAAAATCAGAGACTGCTAGTCGGATCGTCGGCTGACGCCGCGAAGCATCCGAAATCAAACGCCGGCAGTACACTCCCGGCAAAAAATGGATTTGAGATCCAGAAAAGCCCCGTCCGTTTGCCCAAGGCACGGCGGGGCTGTTCTTTTGAGGAAATGGCTGAACTGGCCCTCGCGGAGGGCTGCTCACCTCGGGGGCTTAAACCCGCCCGTGGCCATATCGACCGTGATGCTGCCGGAAATCCTGACATCGGTATCGCCGATCTTGAACGTGCCGTTCCCGTTGCTGGGAAATGCGTCGTCGGGTTCCGGCTGGGGAGCCGGCTTGGCGATGCGATAATCGCCGGCCACGCCGGGCAGGGCGCCTTTCTGCGCCGGCGCTGCGCTGTCGTCGGCGAGTGCCATGCCGCTCGCAAGGCTGGCGAAAGTGAGCACCGCGGCGGCGATGACGCGATGCGACGTCCTGGGTGAATGAGTGTCGATCATCCCCGGATTATAGGGACGAGCCGCTGCCGGAACCAGACCGGTGTCGTCAAATCTTCGACAACCGCCAGGAATCCGATCTGGCTTGGGCTTATGCCGCCTTTTTTCGCGTATCGAAAACGTGGTCGACAATGCCCCATGCCTGGGCCTCGCGGGCGGTCATGAAATGGTCGCGGTCGAGCGTGCGTTCGACCTCCTCATAGCTGCGGCCGCAATGCTGGGCATAGAGTTCCGCCATACGCCGTTTGGTCTTGCCGATCCGCTCGGCATGGCGCTGGATGTCGGAAGCCTGGCCCTGGAAGCCGCCCAGCGGCTGATGCAGAAGGATGGTGGCGTTCGGCAGCGCAATGCGGCGCCCCGGCGTGCCCGCCATCAGCAGGAACGACCCCATCGAGGCGGCAAATCCCATGCACACGGTCGACACCGGGCAGCTGACATATTGCATCGTGTCGTAGATGGCGAAGCCGCTGGTCACCACGCCGCCCGGCGAGTTGATGTAGAGCGAGATCTCCTTGTCGGGATTGTCCGACTCCAGCGACAAGAGCTGCGCGCAGACCAGCGCCGAGACGTCGTCGTTGATCTCGCCATTGATGAAGACGATGCGCTCGCGCAGCAGCCGCGAGAAAATGTCGAAGGCGCGTTCGCCGCGGCTCGACTGCTCGATCACCATCGGCACCAGACTGGCAATACCGCTCATTTTCTTCTCCAATTCCGTGTTCAGGCCGCGCGCAGCACAAGGCGCGGTGTGTTCGCCGCGATGGGCTTTCCGGCCCCGCGCAGCCCGAGCGAAAGCCGGCAGCCGGCGCCCGCCATGACAACGGCAGGCATCGCCTTGCGGGAAAATCCGTCATGGACGATGCGCAGATGCGTGCCGCCCGAAACGGTGCGGGCGAGCGTGAAGGTGACGACGCTGTCGAGAGGATCCCGCCGTGCAGGATCGTCCGCCTGCTCTCGCCAGGAATAGCGCAGGAGGCGTTCGGGCTCGGCGTCGAGGATTTCGCACTCGATCGCAGCGTCCGTCCCGGCGAAAGCAAAGCGATTGCCGATTTCCGGCGTGATGTCGTTGGGCATCATCCAGGCGGCGAGCAGTTCCGGTACCGTCAGCGCCCGCCAAACCTTTTCCGGCGGCTCCGCAAGGTCATATTCGAACTCGAGCGCATCCGAGGCGGCTTCGCTTTGGCTTTCGGCGTTCATTGATCCGACTTCCTTCACTGGTCCATGTCCTTCAAAACCGTCTTCAGCCTTTCGATGCGCTCCGGCCAGAAGGTCCGGTAGCGTTCGATCCAGGAGAGCAAGGGGGCAAGCCCCTGCGGATCGGCACGGTAATAAGCGTTGCGGCCGGCCCGCCGCTCGACCACGAGGCCGGCCCCACGAAGTACCGCCAGATGCTGCGAGACGGCCGGCTGCGACACTGTCAGGCCGCTGCGCAATTCCGAAACGCTCATCTCACTTGTGGCGAGGCGCTCGAAGACGGCGCGGCGTGTCGGGTCGGCCAGGGCGCGGAAAATCTCTGCTTCGATCATGACAAAAGCATAAGTCGATACTTATTGATTTGGCAAGCGCTGTTTTGAAACCCATATGAAGGCCTCGGGCATTGCTGCCATTCCTTGACAATCAGCAGCAGTGCATATAGGAACGAAAAGGGAACAAAAACCTTGTGGGAAAAGCCAGCCTTAGCAGGCGGCAGACGTGCGCAGCCTGTAAGGTGCTGCGACAAAAATTTGTTTCGGATGAGCGCGGAGAAAAATCATGGCGGGTAGCGTCAACAAGGTCATTCTGGTCGGCAATCTTGGCGCGGATCCGGAAATCCGTCGCCTGAACTCGGGCGAGCCGGTCGTGAACATCCGCATCGCCACGTCGGAAAGCTGGCGCGACAAGAATTCAGGCGAGCGCAAGGAAAAGACCGAGTGGCACAATGTCGTCATCTTCAATGAGGGCATCGCCAAGGTGGCCGAGCAGTATCTGAAGAAGGGCATGAAGGTCTATGTCGAAGGCCAGTTGCAGACGCGCAAATGGCAGGACCAGACCGGCGCCGACAAGTACACGACGGAAGTCGTGCTGCAGAAATTCCGTGGCGAACTGCAGATGCTCGACGCGCGCGGCCAGGGCGAGGGCGGCCAGGTCGGCGGTTATTCCGGTGGCGGCAGCAGCCGCGGTTCCGATTTCGGCCAGTCCGGCCCGAACGAAGGCTTCAACCGTGGCGGCGGCGCTCCCAGGGGCGGCGGTGGCGGCGGTTCGTCGCGCGAGCTGGATGACGAGATCCCGTTCTGATCGAAAGCGATACCGAACGGCTGACGTCGTCATATGACTGACGTTACGTGATCGAAACGCCCCGAGGGTCCTGCATGGACTTTCGGGGTTTTGCGTTGTTGATTGGCCTGACAGCAGGCGCGATCTGGGACTGAAAGGACAAAGCGGTGAAGGCACGGGTAAAATGGGTCGAGGAGCGCACCTTCGTCGGTGAGTCCGGCAGCGGTCACAAGCTGGTGCTGGGAACGGCGTTCGGACCTGAAGGCAAGACACCGGGACCGAGCCCGATGGAACTGGTGCTGATCGGCACCGGCGGCTGTTCGGCCTATGATGTCGTGCATATCCTCGAAAAGGGACGCGAGGCGGTTGAGGATTGCGTCGTCGAACTCGATGCCGACCGGGCCGAGACCGAGCCAAAGGTGTTCACCCGCATCCACATGCATTTCATCGTCAAGGGCAGGGCGCTCTCGCCCGACAAGGTCAAGCGGGCGATCGACCTGTCGATCGAAAAATACTGCTCGGCCTCGGCGATGATGGCCAAGACGGCCACGATCACGCATGATTTCGAGGTGGTAGACACGTCGGCGAAGTAGGGCAGTAGGGCAGTAGGGCAGTAGGGCAGTAGGGGCTGCCGTTCACCCCACCATCAGCGCCTTGATGCCGTCGGCGACGAATTGCACGGCGAGTGCGGCCAGGATGACGCCGAGCAGGCGGGTCAGGATCGAGCGGCCGGTCTGGCCGAGGATGCGGTCGATGCGTTCCGACAGCACGAACACCAGATAGGTGATGGCCAGGCAGACGAAGATGATGCCGACAAGGGCGGCCTGCGCGGCAAAGCCCTGAAACGAGCCGGAGAGCAGCACCGTCGCTGAAATCGCACCGGGGCCGGCGATCAGAGGGATCGCCAGCGGGAAGGCGGCGATGTTGTGGATCATGTCCTTGGTGATGGCGACGTCGCCGATCTTCTCCTTGCGGTCCTGCCGGCGCTCGAACACCATTTCGAAGGCGATGAAGAACAGCAGGAAGCCGCCGGCGACGCGGAAGGCCGGCAGGGTGATGCCGAACACCGACAGGATGGAGGCGCCCGCCACCGCGAACAGCGCCATCACCAGGAAGCCGATGACCGAGGCGCGCACCGAAACCTGCTGGCGCTCCTCGCGGTTCATGCCGCGTGTCACGGCAAGAAACAATGGCGCCAGCCCGGGTGGGTCGATGGTCACGAGAATGGTGACGAAGGCATTGAACAGGCTGTCGAAACTCGGCATCGCTGATCCCTCCCACCGGGCCGAGCCCGCTCCACATTGGTAGAGCAAAGCCCGGTCGGTGGAAACAGTCAGGACCGCGAAAGCACGGGCTCCCGGCAGGGCTAGCCGGCAGCGTCGCAATAGGCCTCCAGGCGATAGCCGTCCGGGTCCACGACAAATGCAGCGTAGTAGGTCTCACCATAGTCGGCGCGCAGACCCGGACCGCCATTGTCGCTTCCGCCTTCGCGCAACGCACCGGTATGGAAGGCATCGACGCTGTCCCGCGTCGGTGCGGCGAAGCAGAAATGCAGGCCGGATTTTTCGTCCGCCGGTACCGGCCGCGATGCCTCGTTGACCCATAGTGCGACGCTGTGGGCACCATAACCGAGCGAACCCGGTGACTGGCTGAGACAGCTGTAGCCAAGAGGCCTCAGCGCTGCGTCATAGAAGCGCTTCGAGGCATTGCTGTCGCGAACGCCGATCGAAATATGGTCGAACATGGTTTTCTCCATTGTTACAAAGTGTTGCGACGTCATCTGGCAGATTGACGGCGTGCCAGGAACTCGACTTCGAGGTGCCAGTCCGCGCCGTCGTGCGAGCGCTCGCCGAGCCATCGAAAGGCGTTTTCGGTGATCCGCGAAAAACTCCAGCGCACCGAGGAGCCGATGCCGTCGGCGCCGACCTGCACGATCGTGTCGCCCTCGGCACGGCCGAGCTGGCGGCTGAAATACTGGTTGCGTGGATCGCTCCAGAAGATGTGCCAGGCGTCCGCGCCAGGATCATAGACCCGCAGCGTCGTGCCATAGAATGTCCACTTGCCGAGGGAAGGCTGAGAACCGGTGTTCCGCGCGGGCAGGATCCAGACATCCTGGATGGCGCGGCCTTCCAGCACCCAGCCGAAATGCACCTCGCCGCGTCCGGTCAGCACGGTGCCGTCCTCGAGGTGGCGTGAGGCGTCGAAGGTCCAGGCGCCGACGAAGCGGCCGTAAAGGTTCAGTTTTTCGGCAAGCCCGCCGATCGGTCCGGGACTGTGCAAGGCTTCGGCGAAGGGGGCGAACATGGCTGCGGTCTCTTTCTGTCAGGAGACCGGAAGGAGTAGGCGCTGACGGGGTTATGGGCTTGGGAAAAATTGCTATATTTCAGCCATGACCGCGACGACCCGCACTCTCGCATCCGGACCCGGCTGGCGCGTCGCGGACGTGATCTGCACGGCCGGCGCCGGCGACCGGCCGTTCGAGGAGGCCCATCAGGATTTCTGCGTCGCGGCGGTCACCAGCGGCACGTTCCGCTACCGTGCGCAGCAAGGCACGGCGATGCTGGCGCCGGGCGCATTGCTGCTCGGCAATTCCGGCACATGCTATGAATGCGGGCACGAGCACGGCAGCGGCGACCGTTGCCTCTCGTTCCATTTTGGACCGGCCTACATGGAGCGGATCGTCGCTGGCGTGCCGGGCGCCCGAACACTCACCTTCGAGGCGCCGCGCCTGCCGCCCTTGCCGGCCTTGGCACCGCTGCTGGCCGAGGCGGAAGCCGCGCGTGAGATGGCCGACAAGGATGCCTTCCGGGAACTTTCCCTGCGCATCGCGGGTGCGGCCGTGGCCGCGATTTCCGGCGCCACGTCCGCTAGGCGCGGACCGAGCCGCCGCGACCAGAAACGGGTGGCCGAAGCCGTGCGGCGGATCGAGCTGGATGCCGAAGGGCCGATTTCTCTGTCGGCACTGGCGGATGAGACGGCGACCAGTCCCTATCATTTCCTGCGTATTTTCCGGCAGGTTGCCGGCATGACGCCCTACCAGTTCCTGCTCAAGACCCGCCTGCACCGGGCAGCGGTGCGGCTGCGCCTGTCGGACGATGCGATCTCGGCGATCGCCTTCGACGCCGGTTTCAACGACCTGTCGACTTTCAACCGCCGGTTCCGACGCGTCATGGGCGAGACGCCAGGCGACTATCGCGCGCGCCGATCAAGCAGTTCCGGCATGCGGGTGCCTCGACGGAGACAAGCTCAATCCGAGGTCGGTCCGCACCAGCCCGGCAGATAGTCCGCGTCCTTGCCCTTGGCGAGCGTCAACGCCTCTTTCATCGCCTTGTCGAAATTCTTCGCAATCGCGTTGCGATCGATGCGCCGGCGCAGGAAATCCGCCCAGATGAATTCGCTGAACGGCGTCGTGTCCTTGGCGAAGCCGCCTTGCCGGCGCAACTCGCCGGCCATGCTCCTATAGGGATCATCGATCAGCTCGCCGATTGTCTTTGGAATTGCCGAGTAGTCGCGGCGCCGGCCGTTCTCATCGAACGGGTGCATCCAGCCTCTGTTGTCGAGCACGAAAAGAAACGCGTCCTTGTCGAGCGCGGACAGGTCGCTGATCACGGTCACAAGAACGTCCTTGACGCCTTCCTCGAGCAGGGCGCGAGCGAGGTGATGGTGATCGGTGACGTAGTTTCGATTTTTGGGCCCCAATACGACCGGCACCATGTGTCTGCCGAGAAAAGCGCCGGTCTTCTTCTTGGCGTCCTGTTCCCGGATCATCTGACGTTTCAACGCAACTTCCCGCATGCCGACCGTTATCTGCGTCGGCCTGAGGTCCTCGACGGGAACCGGCGTGACAATGGGTTCTCGGGGGTCAATCATGGCACTCCATCCTGTTCTTGCTGCTGCTGCTGTTGCCCCGGGCCAAGTGATTTGATCGCCGCGTCGACGCTGTGGAATATGCGCTGCGTGCCGACCATTTCAGCGATGCCGAACCGCGCCAGGGCCGCCTGGGCGCGCAGCGATTCCAGCCGCGCTATGGCAAAGATCGCGCCCGCCTTGCGGCAATGAAGGATGGTGTCGATCAGCGCCTGCGCGGCGGTGTAGTCGATTTCGACGATGTTGCTGGCCTCCAGCACGACCAGTTTCACGGTTTCGTTCCTGGCATCGATGAGATCGCAAAGCCCGCGCTTGAAACGGTCTGCATTGACGAAGGACAGCGGCGCCTGGAAGGCCGCGACCAGCACGCCTGGGAGCTGCTCGCCGGCGCTTGGCTTGCCGGGCGGCCACCAGACGGAAGTCCCCGGCACCTGTTCGAGCTCGATCGGCTGCGTCTGGGTGGCGCTCCAGATCCCGTGCAACAGCGACAGGCCGATGCCGACCGCCACGCCGGTCTCGATCGGCAACACGACGATCGCCGCCATGGTGATCAGGATCAAGGCGAATTCGACCGGCGCCTGCCGGTAGACGCTGGCGAACACCTTCCAGCGCAGTATGTGCTGGGCAACGAACATCAGGACGCCGGCAAGGGCTGCCTGCGGAACATTGGCGAGCAGGCCGCCACCAAAGGCGCCGAGCGCCAGCACGATGGCCGCGGCAATGAGGCCGGACAGTTGCGAGCGGCCACCCGACTGGGAGACGATTGCCGTGCGCGGCGGGCTGGCATTGACGGCAAAGGCACCGAACAGGCCTGACACGATGCTGCCGGCGCCGGCGCCGACGAAGTCGCGGTTGACGTCGGGGGCATCGTCCTGCTGCGAGGCGAAGGAACGCGAGGTGGCGGCCGTCTGCACCATGACGACAATGGCGATCAGCAGGGCCAGAGGAACCAGCGCCTGTACATCATCGAGGCCAGCCTCCGGCAGGTAGGCTCGCGGCAGGCCGTTTGGCACGGCGCCGAGCACCTCGACGCCGCGATCCCTGAGGTCGAAGACGATGACCGCGAGCGTGGCAAGCACCATGCCGATCAGGGCGCCAGGGATGCGGGCGCTGATCCGTTCCGAGCAGAACACGATCGCGAACACGCCGAGGCCGAGGCCGAGGGCCCAGGGATTGGTGAGATGGAGACTGCCGGCAATCTCGCCGA
This sequence comes from Mesorhizobium sp. 113-3-9, assembly GCF_016756515.1. NCBI lineage: Bacteria > Pseudomonadati > Pseudomonadota > Alphaproteobacteria > Hyphomicrobiales > Phyllobacteriaceae > Mesorhizobium > Mesorhizobium sp. 113-3-9. Next base: position 4,389,182 of record NZ_AP023246.1, read on the forward strand.
TACGCCGCAAGGTCTCGCCGCTCTCGGCAGGCAGGCCGAGCAGCCCTGGCATTTGCGAGACGATGATGTGGACGGCGATGCCGGCCAAAAACCCCGTCGTGACAGGCACCGACAGGAGATCGGCGATCCAGCCGAGGCGAAAGACGCCGCTCAGCGTCACGATCGCCCCGACCATCAAGGCCAGCATGGCTGCCAGAGCCAGATAATGCGGCGAGCCGGATGTGGCGAGCAGCGCCAGGCTGCCGGCAAACAGTGGCGTGATGGTCGAATCCGCGCCAACCGAGAGGTGACGATTGGCGCCAAACAGGGCAAACGCCACCGAACCGGCGACAAAAGCGAAGAAGCCGACCTCGGGCGCAAAGCCGCCGAGCCGGGCCGTTGCCATCTGCTCGGGAATGGCGATCGCGGCCAGTGTCAAACCCGCGACCAGATCACCATTGATATCCCGGGGCTGCCAGCCGCTCAGCGCTCGCAAAGGCAGCCATTGGCTCCGATTCATCGTGCTTGCGGCTTTCGCTTGGGGAAATCGGTCCATTGCCGGCTTTTGCCTTGTGGCGGCGAAAAGCGTTGTGGCCATATCGTCGCAATTAGCGGTATCCTTTTGAAATTACCACCAAAAATGACACTGGAAAAGTGCCGCTAACATTGGAGTTTCGGCCGTGCTTCCTATATAAGCGGTCAGTGATTCCTGATTAGATTGTGATCCGATTTGACCGACCAAAAGACACCGCGCGGCGCCGACGGCGGCCCCACCGGCATCGAGCCGATCTCCATCATCGAGGAGATGCAGAGCTCCTATCTCTCCTACGCCATGAGCGTGATCGTCAGCCGTGCGCTGCCCGATGTGCGCGACGGCCTGAAGCCGGTGCATCGCCGCATCCTCTACGCGGCGCATGAAAGCGGCTACCACTGGAACCGCAAATATGTGAAGTCGGCGCGCCCGGTCGCCGACGTGATGGGTAAATACCATCCGCATGGCGACGCCTCGATCTATGATGCCTTGGTGCGCATGGCGCAGGATTGGTCGCTGCGCGTGCCGCTTATCGACGGGCAGGGCAATTTCGGCTCGATCGACGGCGATCCGCCAGCGGCGATGCGCTACACCGAATCGCGGCTGACCAAGGTCGCGCATGAGCTGCTGGAGGATATCGACAAGGACACCGTCGATTTCCAAGACACCTATGATGCCTCGGATACCGAACCAAAGGTCCTGCCGGCGCGCTTTCCCAATCTGCTGGTCAATGGCTCCGGCGGTATCGCCGTCGGCATGGCCACCAACATCCCGCCCCACAATCTTGGCGAAGTCTGCAATGGCGCCATCGCCGTCATCGACAATCCGGCGATCGACCTGCCGGCGCTGATGGAGATCATTCCGGGCCCCGATTTCCCGACCGGCGGCATCGTGCTTGGCCGTTCCGGCATCTACAGCGCCTATTCGACCGGCCGCGGCTCCATCGTGATGCGCGGCAAGGTCAACATCGAGCAGCGCGGCAATGACCGGGAATCGATCATCATCACCGAGGTTCCCTACCAGGTGAACAAGGCCTCGATGATCGAGAAGATGGCCGAACTGGTGCGCGACAAGCGCATCGAGGGCATTTCCGACATCCGTGACGAAAGCGACCGCCAGGGCTATCGCGTCGTCATCGAGCTGAAGCGCGACGCCGTCGCCGATGTCATCCTCAACCAGCTTTACCGGTTCACGCCCCTGCAGACCTCTTTCGGCGCCAATATGGTGGCGCTGAATGGCGGCAAGCCGGAACTGCTGACCCTGACCGACATGCTGAAGGCGTTTGTCTCCTTCCGCGAGGAGGTCATCACAAGGCGGACGAAATTCCTGCTGCGCAAGGCGCGCGACCGCGCCCATGTGCTGGTTGGTCTCGCCATCGCCGTTGCCAATATCGACGAGGTCATCAAGCTGATCCGCACCGCGCCGGATCCGCAGACGGCGCGCGAACAATTGATGGAGCGGCGCTGGCCCGCGGGTGACGTCGAATCGCTGATCCTTCTGATCGACGACCCGCGCCACCGCATCAATGAGGACGGCACCTACAATCTCTCCGAGGAGCAGGCGCGCGCCATCCTCGAACTGCGCCTGCAGCGCCTGACCGCGCTCGGCCGCGACGAAATCGCCGACGAGTTGAACACGATCGGCGACGAGATCAAGGACTATCTCGACATCCTGGCGTCGCGCGCGCGCGTCCAGCAGATCGTCAAGGACGAGCTCGCCGCAGTGCGCGACGAGTTCGGCACGCCACGCCGCACCGAACTCACCGACGGCGGCGCCGACATGGAAGACGAGGATCTGATCCAGCGCGAGGACATGGTCGTGACGGTGAGCCATTCCGGCTACATCAAGCGCGTTCCGCTGTCGCTCTACCGGGCGCAGCGCCGCGGCGGCAAGGGCCGCTCCGGCATGTCGACCAAGGAAGAGGATTTTGTCACCCGGCTGTTCGTGGCCAACACGCATACGCCGGTGCTGTTCTTCTCCTCGCGCGGCATCGTCTACAAGGAAAAGGTCTGGCGGCTGCCGATCGGCAATCCGCAGTCACGCGGCAAGGCGCTGATCAACATGCTGCCGCTGGAGCAGGGCGAGCGCATCACCACGATCATGCCGCTGCCCGAGGACGAGACGAGCTGGGGCGAACTCGACGTGATGTTCGCCACCACGCGCGGCACAGTGCGCCGCAACAAGCTGTCCGACTTCGTCCAGGTCAACCGCAACGGCAAGATCGCCATGAAGCTGGAGGAGGAAGGCGACGAGATCCTCGGCGTCGAGACCTGCACCGACAATGACGACGTGCTTTTGACCGCGAGTTCCGGCCAGTGCATCCGCTTCTCGGTCGGCGACGTGCGCGTCTTCCAGAGCCGCAACTCTGTCGGCGTGCGTGGCATCACCATGGCCGAGACCGACCGCATCATCTCCATGTCGGTGATCGAGAGTGTCGATGCGCCGCCGGCCGAACGCGCCGCCTATCTCAAGCGGGCCGCGGCCGAACGGCGGCTTGCCGCCGGTATCGCGGCCGGCGAAGAGGAAGAAATCGCGCTGACGAATGAAGAGGTCGGCGAGGAGACGGAGCTTTCCGACGAACGCTACGAGTTCCTCAAGGCGCACGAGCAGTATGTGCTGACGGTTACCGAATATGGCTACGGCAAGCGCTCGTCTTCTTACGATTTCCGCCTGACCGGGCGCGGCGGCAAGGGCATCCGGGCCACCGACGTGTCGAAGACGGCCGAAATCGGCCGGCTGGTGGCGACCTTCCCGGTCGGGAATGACGACCAGATCATGCTGGTGTCGGATGGCGGTACCGTCATCCGGGTGCCGGTCAACGGCATCCGTTTCGCCAGCCGCGCCACCAAGGGCGTGACCATCTTCAATACGGCTGAGGGTGAGAAAGTGGTTTCGGTCGAGCGGATCTCGGAGCCGCAAGCGGACGAAGAGAGCGAAGAGGCCGTCGAGGGTGGCGCTGAGTCCGGTCCGGTGACGGACACTGGCTCGGATAGTGCTGAATAAGTCCTGGACCGGTTTTTGACATAGCAACGCCGGCCCATTGGCCGGCGCGGCAGCAAGTCTGGAATGATTTAGTAGTGACGATACGGCTTGCGCGGGCCGAAGCCTTCGAAGCGCTTGACGGTTGCCTTGACGCGGACGCGTTGTGCCTCCTGATGCAGCCCAAAAACGGTGGCGATCAGCATGGCGACGGTCATTGCGGTGGCGAGCATGTAGATCAGCATTTGCGTGTTCTCCTGCGCCTTACAACGGATAGATGGGATTTTGGTTTCATCTTATTAAGGTGCAATCTAGTGAACGCTGCGTGAAGGCTTGGTGATCAGCGTGTTCATCTGTCGTTCATGTGCCGGAAAAGGTTCACGACCCGCCCGCCAATCGGATTTGCCTTTGTGAGAGAGGCTCGCTAGAAGCTCCGCCATGACCGAACGCATCGCCCTTTATGCCGGCTCCTTCGACCCGCTGACCAACGGCCATCTCGATGTGCTGAAGGCGTCGCTGGCGGTTGCCGACATCGTCTATGCCGCGATCGGCATTCATCCCGGCAAGAAGCCGCTGTTCTCCTTCGAGGAACGGGTCCAATTGATCGAAGCCGCCACGAAAGCCGAATTTGGCAGCGATGGCGCCCGCATCAGGGTGGTGGCCTTCGACGGGCTTGTCATCGATGCCGCGAGGAAGCAGGGCGCCTCGATCATGATCCGCGGCCTGCGCGACGGCACCGATCTCGACTACGAGATGCAGATGGCCGGCATGAACGAGACCATGGCGCCTGAATTGCAGACGGTCTTTCTGCCCGCCAGCCCGTCGGTACGCACCATTACCGCCACACTTGTACGGCAGATAGCCTCGATGGGCGGCAACATCCGCCCCTTCGTGCCGGCGGCAGTTGCTGGCGCGCTCACCGCCAAATTCGCGAAATAAGCCTCGGAGAAAACACATGCAGCTGAAAAGGCTCGCCTCGTTCCTTGTCGTGCTCGCCGGTCTTTTGACCGCTTCCGTTTCCGCCTATGCCGCCGATCCCGAAAACACCATGATCATCACGCTGAAGGACGGCGACGTCACCATCGCGCTGCGGCCCGACCTGGCGCCCAAGCACGTCGCGCAGATCAAGAAGCTCGTGCGTGACCATGCCTATGACAATGTCGCCTTCCACCGCGTCATCGACGGCTTCATGGCGCAGACCGGCGACGTCAAGTTCGGCAACATGAAGAAGGGTTTCAACTCGCAAGCCGTCGGCACCGGCGGTTCGGACCTGCCCGACCTGCCGGCCGAGTTCTCGCAGACCGAGCACTACAAGCGCGGCGTGGTCGGCATGGCCCGCTCGCAGGATCCGAACTCCGCCAATTCGCAGTTCTTCATCATGTTCGCGCCGGCGCCGCCGCTCGACGGCCAGTACACCATCGTCGGCAACGTCGTCAGCGGCATGGAACTGGTGGACAAGATCAAGAAGGGCGACGAGGCCGACAACGGTACGGTTGCCGACCCTGACCGGATGATCAAGGTGCGCATCGCCGCGGACAAGTAATTCTGTTTTTTGAGAAAAAGGATATCTGACATGGCTGAGATCAAGGACCGCGAGAACGCGCTCATCCTGGAAACGACCAAGGGCAAGGTTGTCATCGAACTTTTCCCCGACCTGGCTCCCGGCCATGTCGCCCGCATCAAGGAACTGGCCAGGGAAGGCGCCTATGACGGCGTGGTCTTCCACCGCGTCATCGACGGCTTCATGGCGCAGACCGGCGACGTGAAGTTCGGCAATTCGAGCAAGCCGACCTTTGCTCCTTCGCGCGCGGGCATGGGCGGTTCCGACAAGCCGGACCTGAAGGCCGAGTTCTCCAACGCCAACCATGGCCGCGGCACCTGCTCGATGGCGCGTTCGCAGAACCCGAACTCGGCCAACTCGCAGTTCTTCATCTGCTTCGACGACGCCGCCTTCCTCAACCGCCAGTACACGGTCTGGGGCCAGGTCATCGAAGGCATGGACAATGTCGACAAGATCAAGCGCGGCGAGCCAGTGGTCGATCCCGACAAGATCGTGTCGCTGAAGGTCGCGGCCGACGTCAAGTAAGGCGAAACGACAATGATGGGCGTCGTCTGGTCGCTTCTCGGCATCCTGTCCGGCGCCTTCATTGCCATTCAGGCCCCGATCAATTCGCAGCTGGCGCGCGGCCTGGGTCTCCCGGTCGCGGCTGCTGCCTTCTCGTTCCTGTCCGGCGCCGTCGTGCTTGGCATCATCTCCGTCACGGTGGTGAAGCTGCAAGGCATCTCGCTCGACTGGAAGGCGCCGGCGCCGTGGCTGTTCGTCGCCGGCGGCATGCTCGGCGGCTTCTATGTCACGCTCTCCACAATCCTGACGCCGCGCATCGGGGCCGCCGCCTTGATGGCGTTCCTGGTGGCCGGCCAGCTGCTGGCCGGCATGCTTATCGATCGCGTCGGCTTCCTTGGCGTCGCGGTGCGCGAGATCTCGCTCGGCCGGGTCGCCGGCGCGGTGCTGCTGCTGGTCGGAGCGCTGCTCGTCCGGCTCTACTGATGCGCGTCGATCTCTTTGATTTCGACCTGCCGGAAGAGCGCATCGCGCTCCGTCCGGCAGAGCCGCGCGACAGCGCCAAGATGCTGGTGGTCAAGCCGGGCGAAGAGCTTGAAGACCGGGCGGTTGGCGACCTGCCATCCCTGCTCAGGGCCGGCGATGTGCTGGTTTTCAACGACACCAAGGTCATTCCGGCGCAGCTCAAAGGCATCAGGCGGCGCGGCGAAGCGGCGGCGCAAGTCGAAGCGACACTGCATATGCGCGTTGCGCCGGACCGTTGGCTGGCCTTCATGCGGCCAGGCAAGCGTATCGCCGCCGGCGACCGCATCCAGTTCGGTCATGACGGCAATTCCTGTTTCCTCGGCCAGCTCGACGCCACGGTGATCGAGAAGGGCGAGGGCGGCGAGGCGCTGCTTGGCTTCGACCTGTCGGGGCCTTTCCTCGACGAAGCGCTGCATGCCGTCGGCCATATTCCACTGCCCCCCTACATCGCCTCGAAGCGCGACGACGACGAGCGCGACCGGGCCGACTACCAGACCATCTATGCAAGGGAGGAAGGCGCCGTTGCCGCCCCTACCGCCGGCCTGCATTTCACGCCGGAGCTTTTTGCTGCTCTCGACGCCGGGGGTGTCGAGCGCCACTTCGTGACCTTGCATGTCGGCGCCGGCACGTTCCTGCCGGTGAAGGCCGACGACACCGCCGACCACAAGATGCATGCCGAGATCGGATCGGTCAGTGAGGCGACTGCCAACGCGCTCAACGCGGCCAAGGCGAGGGGCGGGCGCATCATTGCCGTCGGCACGACCTCGATGCGGCTGCTGGAGAGTGCGGCGCGTGAGGACGGCACATTGGGTGCCTGGTCCGGCCCGACCGACATCTTCATCACGCCCGGCTACCGCTTTCGCACGGCCGACATGCTGATGACCAATTTCCATCTGCCGCGCTCGACGCTGTTCATGCTGGTTTCGGCCTTCAGCGGTCTCGATACGATGCGTGCCGCCTATGCGCATGCCATTGCGAACCGGTACAGGTTCTACTCCTATGGAGACGCAAGCCTGCTTCATCGAGCGGAGATGAGCGATGGACGATGATCTGCAAGCCCTCGATCGCGAAGGCCTGATCGCCGAAGTCAAAAAGCTGCGCGCCGGCATTCGCGCGCATCGTGACACGTCAGGCCATGATCTCTGCTGGCATCACCCGGATTTGTGGGACCTGCTGCCTGAAAAGACCGAGCCATCGATTGCCGTGCCGCCCTGGCCAAAATTCATGCGCGGCTGCGTGCAATACCGCCAGTCGCTCGACAGGCAGGCGCCTGACGCGCCGGTTCATGACAAGGAATTCAATGGTTAAGCCGTTCAGCTTCAAGGTTCTGGCGACCGACGGCAAGGCGCGGCGCGGTGTCATCGACATGCCGCGCGGCGAAATCCGCACGCCGGCCTTCATGCCGGTCGGCACCGGCGGCACCGTCAAGGCCATGTACATGGACCAGGTGCGCGGCGTCGGCGCCGACATCATCCTGGGCAACACCTATCACCTGATGCTGCGGCCGGGCGCCGAGCGCGTGGCGCGGCTCGGCGGCCTGCATGAATTCGCCCGCTGGCCGCATCCGATCCTGACCGACAGCGGCGGTTTTCAGGTGATGTCGTTGTCGAAGCTGAGGAAACTGACCGAAAAAGGCGTCACCTTCCGCTCACATATCGATGGCGCAGCCTACGAGATGTCGCCGGAGCGTTCGATCGAGATTCAAGGCCTGCTTGATTCCGATATCCAGATGCAGCTCGACGAATGCACGGCGTTGCCAGCTGAATTGAAGGAGATCGAGCGCGCGATGGAGCTGTCGCTGCGCTGGGCCGAGCGCTGCAAGGTGGCGTTCGGCGACCAACCCGGCAAGGCGATGTTCGGCATCGTGCAGGGCGGCGACAACGCCGCGCTCAGGGTGCGCTCGGCGCAGGCGCTGAGCGCGATGAATCTCAAGGGCTATGCGGTCGGCGGCTTGGCCGTCGGCGAGCCGCAAGCGGTGATGCTCGAGATGCTCGACATCACCTGTCCGGAACTGCCTGATGACAAGCCGCGCTATCTCATGGGTGTCGGTACGCCTGACGATATCCTGAAATCGGTGGCGCGCGGCATCGACATGTTCGATTGCGTCATGCCGACGCGGGCCGGCCGGCACGGCCTTGCTTACACAAGGCGGGGCAAGGTCAATCTGCGCAACGCGCGCCATGCCGACGACCCGCGCCCGCTGGATGAGGAAAGCGACTGCCCGGCAGCGCGGGATTATTCGCGCGCCTATCTGCATCATCTCGTGCGCTCGCAGGAGGCGCTTGGCGCGATGCTGCTCACCTGGAACAATCTTTCCTACTACCAGAAGCTGATGCAGGACATTCGCGCCGGGATCGAGACCGGCAGCTTCGAGACGCGTGGGGCCGAGATCACAGAGGGCTGGGCGAGGGGCGACATCCCCGTCCTGTAAGACCTCAGGTGCTCAACGAGTTCGATGCCCGCAGGCTGCAGCCGGTGATCTGGAACGTGCCGTCGGGCTGCTGCTGCAGCGTATAGACCGCCTCATAATCCTTGCCGTCGGGGCCGACGATCAGCACCTGCTGGATGATCGAACCCGGGCCTGTCTGCTCGACCTTGCCGAAGGCATAGGACTGTGGCTTGCGCACCGGCGGGTAGCCATTGGTCACCATGTTCATGAAGGCATCGACGGTCGGGAACACCTGCTTCACGTTCGGGGCGGCGAAGCTGTAGGCCTTGGCGCCATCATCGGCCAGCAAGGCCTTCAACTGACCATCGATGACAGTCTGGCCAGCCTTGATTTCGGCATCGCCGGCAAAGGCCGAGGATATGAAGATGAATGGAATGACTGCGAATGCGAAAAAGGCGCGGCGCATGGCCTGTCTCCGTCGTTCCTCGGAATGGTCCCTCAAAATGATGTCCGAGACCCACGATAACATACGCTTGGCGATGCATCCCGGTTTCACCGATCGCGAATATTCGCCACTGGAATGTCATGCCGGTTGCGGCGCTGCGCGAGGCCGCGGCCAGTGCCCGTGTCGGCCAAGTACGGATTCCAATGCTTGAAAGGCCGGCTCCAGTCTGCCAGAAGGGCCGCTTGGACTTGGACGTTTAGCGGGACGAAGCCATGAAGGCGTTTTTCGTGCAGATCAAATGCGAGCTGGGCAAATCCTATGAGGTTGCCAGCGCGCTTGCCGATGCCGAGATCGCCTCGGAAATTTACTCCACCGCCGGCAACTACGATCTGCTCGCCAAATTCTATGTCGACGATGAGGAAGATGTCGGCCATTTCGTCAACGAGAAGGTGCAGATTCTCCCCGGCATCAAGGACACGTTCACGGTCGTCACGTTTCGCGCCTTCTAGCCGGGAATGCATGTGCCCGGGCGCGAGGCAAAGCCTGATCAAGGCCGTATTTCAGCTGCCTCAATTTTAGGCAGGCGCGACATACTGATCGCCCGGATCTCCCAAATCACCGATTACGCTTGATTTTCTCCGGCGACGCCAGTGAAATGGCGTCACAGGGGAGTATGCGATTGGCAGCGTTCGATGAAATGCTTCCGGAAGTCTCCGGATTGAGAAGACCGTATTCGGCTTATGATCGCTGGCTGAAGGAGCAGGATCCAGCCAGGCTTACCGAGAAGATGCAGGACGCCGAACGCGTCTTTCGCAAAACCGGAATCACCTTTGCCGTCTATGGCGAGCAAGAGGCGTCCGAGAGACTTATTCCCTTCGACATCGTTCCGCGCATCATTTCAGGCAATGAGTGGCGCCGCCTGACGCAAGGCATCGAGCAGCGTGTGCAGGCGCTGAACGCCTTCCTCGACGACATCTACCATCGTCAGGAGATCCTGCGCGCTGGCCGTGTCCCCAGGGACCTCATCGCCAGGAACGAGGCTTTCCTGCCGGAGATGATCGGGGTGCGGCCGCCGGCCGGCGTCTACACTCATATTATCGGCGTCGATATCGTGCGCATCAGCGAGGACGAATTCTACGTGCTGGAGGACAATGCACGCACGCCGTCGGGTGTCTCCTACATGCTGGAGAACCGCGAGACGATGATGCAGCTGTTCCCCGAGCTGTTCCAGAAGATCAAGGTGCGGCCGGTCGAGAACTATCCGCAGCTGCTGCGCCAGTCATTGGCGGCGGTGCGGCCGCAGAGCACCAAGGGCGCGCCGACCATCGCGGTGCTGACGCCAGGCAGTTTCAACTCGGCCTATTTCGAGCACGCCTTTCTTGCCGACCAGATGGGCGTGCAACTGGTCGAGGGGCAGGATCTGCGCGTCGTCGACGGCCATGTCGCGATGCGCACGACCGAGGGCTACAAGCAGATCGACGTGCTTTACCGCCGCGTCGATGATTCCTTCCTCGACCCGCTGACCTTTCGGCCGGATTCGGCCCTTGGCATACCCGGCATCATGGATGTCTACCGCGCCGGCAACATCACCATTGCCAATGCGCCGGGCACCGGTATCGCCGACGACAAGGCGATCTATTCCTACATGCCCGAGATCGTCGAATTCTACACCGGCCGCAAGGCGATCCTCGGCAACATCCCGACTTGGCGCTGTTCCGAGCCGGACAGCCTGAAATATGTGCTCGAGCACATCCACGAACTGGTGATCAAGGAAGTGCATGGGTCCGGCGGCTACGGCATGCTGGTCGGCCCGGCGGCGACCAAGAAGGAATGCGAGGCGTTCGCCAAGAAACTGGCGGCGAAACCTTCCAACTATATCGCCCAGCCGACACTGGCGCTGTCGACCTGTCCGATCCTGACCGACAAGGGGCTGGCGCCGCGCCATGTCGACCTCAGGCCCTACGTGCTGGTTTCCGACCGCATCCAGATCGTGCCCGGTGGTCTGACGCGCGTGGCGTTGAAGGAAGGCTCGCTGGTGGTCAATTCCTCGCAGGGCGGCGGAACGAAAGACACCTGGGTGCTGGATGATTGAGATGAGTGAGTAGGGAATAGTCAGTAGTGAGTGGTCAGCTGTAGAGGGGAAACGCATGCCATATTCCATTGAAATTCAACTATTTGCTACGGACTACTCACTGTTCCCTACTCACTAGCCCGAAGGGCCATTCCATGCTTCTCGGCCGCACCGCCAACGGGCTCTACTGGATGAACCGCTATATCGAGCGGGCCGAAAACATGGCGCGGCTGGTCGATGCCGGGCTGCGCATGGCGCTGACGCGCACGCAAAGCGCGTCGGAGGAATGGAACTCGGTTCTGCTCAGCGCTGGCTCGGATGTCACTTTCACGCAGAAGTACTCGGACTACACGGCCGCGAACGTCGCCGATTTTCTGCTGCGCGACACCTCGAACCCGTCGAGCACGATGTCGTCGATCGAGACGGCCCGCAACAATGCCCGCATGGTGCGCACCGCGCTGACGCGCGAGACCTGGGAAAGCATCAACGAAGCCTGGATGTCGCTGAAGCGGATGCTGGCGAGGCCGATCGACGAGCGCGACCTGCCAAGCGTGCTCGATGCGATCAAGCGCGAGACGGCGCTGATCCGCGGTTCGTTCTACGGCACCATGCTGCGCAACGAAATCTTCGATTTCTCGCAACTCGGCACCTATGTCGAGCGCGCCGACAACACAGCGCGCATCCTCGATGTGAAATATTATGTGTTGCTGCCGTCGATCTCCTGGGTTGGCTCGACCCTCGACAACTATCAGTGGGAATCGATCCTGCGCTCGGTGTCGGCGCATCGCTCCTACCGCTGGGTCTATGATGCCGACTACAAGCCGACCAACATCGCCGACTACCTGATCCTCAACGTACGCATGCCGCGTTCGCTGACTTTCTGCTACCGCTTCCTGTCGGAACATCTGAAGTTCCTCAGCGACGATTACGGCGAGCGTCACGCCTGCCACGCAACGGCGGAGAAGACGCAGACCATGCTGAGGGCAGGGTCGATCAAGGACATTTTTGATGCCGGCCTGCATGAGTTCCTGGCCAACTTCATTCGCGACAACACCAGGCTCGGCGACGAGATCGCGCAGGATTACCGGTTTTATTGAGGAAGCCATGAGGCTCAAGATCACGCACCGGACCGAATACCGCTACGACGCGCCGGTGCAATATCTGCTGCAGCGGCTGCGGTTGCTTCCGGTGAGCGGGCAGACACAGACAGTGCTGTCATGGGCGCTGAAGGTCGAGGGCGCGCGCGAGGAAGTGCGATTTACCGATCACTACGGCAACGACACCAGACTGTTGAGCGTCGAGGGTGACCATGACTTCATCACGGTCGAGGCTTCTGGCGAGGTGGTGACGCGCGACACGTCAGGCGTTAGCGGTCCGCATCACGGCTTCGCGCCGCTGTGGTTGTTTGCGCAGGAGACGCCGCTGACCACCATAGGCGGCGGCATTCGCGATCTTGCCGAAGCGGTCGGCGCGGGCACCGATATCGAAAGGCTGCATCGGCTGATGGCAATGATCGGCGAGCGCGTCGCCTACACGCCGGGCACCACCAATGCGACGACACCGGCTGAAGAGGCGCTGGCGCTGAAAACCGGGGTTTGCCAGGACCACAGCCATATCTTTGCCGCCACCGCGCGCGCCATGGGTTTTCCGTCGCGCTACATCAGCGGCTATCTGATGATGGATGCCGTCGAACAAGCGGCAAGCCATGCCTGGGCCGAAGCGCATGTCCCGGGCCTCGGCTGGGTCGCCTTCGACCCCGCCAACGGTATTTCTCCCGACGAACGCTATGTGAAGGTGGCCACCGGCCGCGACTACCGCGATGCCTCGCCGGTATCGGGAATTCGGCTGGGGCAGGCGGAAGAACAGCTTGCGGTCACCGTCACGGTAGAGCAGTAATCCCGCAAGGATTAGTGCCAGAAGAGATTCCATGACCTATTGCGTCGGCCTGAAGATCGATCGCGGGCTCGTGTTCATGTCGGACACGCGTACCAATGCCGGCATGGATTCGATCTCGACCTTCAAGAAGATGCATGTCTGGGAGCAGCCCGGCGAACGCGTCATCGTGCTTATGTCGGCCGGCAATCTGGCGACGACACAGGCCGTGGTCAGCCTGCTCGACGAGCGTACGAAGGCGGTCGGCGATCGTCACGAGAAGCTCCTGGACACGCCGTCCATGTACCAGACGGTGCGGCTGGTCGGCGACACGGTCAAGGAGGTGATCGCGCAATCCTCGCCGGCCGGCGAGAAGGCCGATTCCTATTTCAACGCCTCCTTCATCCTGGGCGGGCAGATCAAGGGCAGTCCGCCGCGGCTGTTCATGATCTATCCCGAGGGCAATTTCATCGAGTCGACCGACGACACGCCGTTCTTTCAGATCGGCGAGACCAAATATGGCAAGCCGATCATCATTCGCGCCTATGAGCGGACCATGAGCCTGGCCGAGACGGTGAAGCTGCTCCTGGTGTCGTTCGATTCGACGCTGAAATCGAACCTGTCGGTGGGCTTGCCGCTCGACCTGCTGTTCCTGGAGAAGGATACTTTCAAGGTTGGCCTGAAGAAGCGGATCGGTCAGGACGACCAGTATTACCGCACGATCTCCGATGGCTGGTCGAATGCGTTGAAGACGGCTTTTGCCAGCCTGCCGGATTTCCCGGGCTAATGCATGCCGCCCAAAGCGGCTCCGGGTTGGGCGAACGACATGCATGAAAACAAGGGCCTAAAGCGCGTCGACGTCGATCCGATCAAGTACGATGCGATTCAGGGCGCGGCAGGCGAGAGTGTTGCATCTATTTCATGTGTTAACTAATAGCGGAATTCGAGAACCGGGCCAAGGGCTCCGGATGTGCGATCATGTCGGGAGGACAGGATGAACAACAACGAGTTCCGGCAATGGTCGCAGCGTGCCGCCGACTGGGGCGCCGACTATCGCAATTCATTGCGCGAGCGGCCGGTGCGGCCGCTGGTCGATCCGGGCGACATTTTCAGGAGCATCGAAGCCTCTCCGCCCGAAGACGCCGAACCGATGGACAGGATCTTCGCCGACTTCGAGGAGAAGATCGTGCCGGGGATGACGCATTGGCAGCATCCGCGCTTCTTCGCCTATTTCCCGGCCAACGCGGCGCCGGTCTCGGTGGTCGCCGAGTATCTGGTGTCGGCGATGGCCGCGCAATGCATGCTTTGGCAGACGTCGCCGGCTGCGACCGAACTCGAAACACGCACCGTCGACTGGATGCGCCAGGCACTCGGCCTACCCGAAGGGTTCTCCGGCGTGATCCAGGATTCGGCCTCGTCGGCGACACTCAATGCGGTGCTGACCATGCGCGAGCGGGCGCTGGATTGGCAAGGCAACAAAGAGGGATTGGCCGGCCAGGCACGGCTGCGCGTCTATTCCTCCGATCAGGTGCATACTTCGATCGACCGCGCGATATGGGTTTCGGGCATCGGCGAGGACAATCTGGTGCGCATTCCCGTCAGCGGCCGTTTCCGCTCCATGGATGCGACAGCCCTGGAAGCGGCAATCGTCGCTGATCGTGCGGCTGGAATGCTGCCTGCCGGCATCATAGGCAGCGTCGGTGGAACCAGCATCGGCGGCACGGACGATATCGCCGCTATCGCCGATGTGGCGCGCCGGCATGGGCTCTATCTGCATGTCGATGCCGCTTGGGCCGGGTCGGCAATGATCTGCCCGGAGTTTCGTCATTTCTGGGCCGGCGCCGAACAGGCGGATTCTGTCGTCTTCAACCCGCACAAATGGCTGGGCGCGCAGTTCGACTGCTCCATCCAGTTCTTGCGGCAGCCGGAAGACCTGGTGCGCACGCTGGCGATCAAGCCCGAATTCCTCAAGACGCACGGACGTGACGGCATCATCAACTATTCCGAATGGTCGGTGCCGCTCGGCCGGCGCTTCCGCGCCTTGAAATTGTGGTTCCTGCTGCGCGCACACGGACTGAAGAACCTGCGCGCCATGATTCGCAACCATGTCGCCTGGAGCGAAGGCCTTGCTGCACGGCTGGCAGGAGAGCCGGATTTCGAAATCGTCAGCGAACCGATGCTGTCGCTGTTTTCGTTCCGGCACAAAACGACCTCAAGTGCTGATGCCGACGAGCATAATCTGCGACTGGTCAATGCGATCAACGACGATGGCCGTATCTACCTGACGCAGACGAGGGTGGACGGCCAGGTGGCAATACGGTTCCAGGTTGGCCAGTTCGAAACGACCGCTGGTGACGTCGACGCGGCTTTTGCCATCATCACCGAAATCGCCAGGAATGGCGTGATCCAGCCTTGATGGCGTTGCGTTTCGGCTTTGTCTTGGTGATCAGGTAATTTCTGTTAGCCGGCTTATGCCTTTTCATGGCTTTCGCTTTCGTCTATAGACAGGAAAAACGAAAACGGGAGCTTGCCTTATGTATCTGTCTCCGCGCCATGCCGAGATCATCCAGATGGCCAAGGACCATGGCCGTGTGCTGGTCGACGACCTGGCCACTCATTTCAATGTGACGCCGCAGACCATTCGCAAGGATCTCAACGATCTCTGCGACCAGCGGCTGCTTTCGCGCATCCATGGCGGTGCCTTGTTCCCTTCCGGGATCGAGAACATGGAGTATGAGGCGAGGCGCAAGATCGCGGCGGACGAGAAGGAAGCGATCGGCCGCGCCGCGGCAAGGCTGATTCCCGACAATGCCTCGCTGTTCATCAACATCGGAACCACGACGGAGGCGGTCAGCAAGGCTTTGCTCGATCATAATGGCCTCATGGTCATCACCAATAACATCAATGTTGCCAACAGGATGCGCATATATCCTTCGATCGAGGTGGTGATCGCGGGCGGGGTCGTGCGCGGCTCGGACGGCGGCGTCGTCGGCGAAGCCGCGGTCGATTTCATCCGGCAGTTCAAGGTCGACTACGCCGTCATCGGCGCTTCGGCCATCGACCATGATGGCGCCTTGCTGGATTTCGATTTTCGCGAGGTGAAGGTGGCGCAGGCGATCATTGCCAATGCCAGGCACGTCATCCTGGTCTCCGACCAGACCAAGTTCGAACGCACGGCGCCGGTGCGTATCGGCCACCTGTCACAGGTCAACACCTTCATCACCGATCGTTGCGACATCGCATCGGTGCGCAAGATCTGCCAGGAGGCCGAAGTTCAGCTGATCGAGACGTCGCTTGGCTGAGGCTGGTCACGGCCCCCTCACGGTGTCGTGATATTTCGTTTGACATTCGTTATCAGTTCGAAATAATTCCGCCACGGTTTCGCAAAAGACCAAAATGGTGCAATGCGAAATCGTGGAGGCGTTAAGTGGACACAACTTCGGTCCGGGACATTTTCGTAATCGGCGGCGGCATCAATGGCTGCGGTATTGCCCGGGATGCCGTTGGGCGCGGGTTTTCGGTTTTTCTCGCCGAGATGAACGACCTCGCCTCCGGAACCTCCTCAGGTTCGACCAAGCTGATCCATGGCGGCCTGCGTTATCTCGAATTCTATGAGTTCCGCCTGGTGCGCGAGGCGCTGATGGAGCGTGAGGTTCTGTGGAAGAACGCGCCGCACATCATCTGGCCGATGCGCTTCGTGCTGCCCTATGCCAAGGGCCTGCGGCCCGCCTGGCTGATCCGGCTCGGCCTTTTCCTTTACGACCACATTGGCGGCCGCAAATTGCTGCCGGCGACCAGGACGCTCGACATGGCGAGCGATCCGGCGGGCAAGCCCTTGAAGCCGCTGTTCAAAAAGGCCTTCGAATATTCCGACGGCTGGGTGAACGATGCGCGCCTGGTGGCGCTCAACGCACGCGATGCCGCTGATCGTGGCGCGACGATTCGAACCCGTACGAAGGTTGTCGGCGCGCACCGCGAAGACGACCTTTGGACAATCAAGATCGAGAATCTGCAGAACGGCGAGACCGAGGAGGTCAAGGCCCGGCTGCTGGTCAATGCCGCCGGACCATGGGTCGATCACGTGCTGTCCGGCGTCGTCGGCTTGAACGATGTGCATAATGTCCGTCTCGTGCAGGGCAGCCATATCGTCATCGCCAAGAAATTCGACGATCCGCGCGCCTATTTCTTCCAGAACAAGGATGGCCGCATCATCTTCGCCATTCCCTACGAGGAAGAGTTCACGCTGATCGGAACCACCGACCGGGACTATCCCGGCGATCCGCACGACGTGAAGATCAGTGATACCGAGATCGACTATCTCTGCGCCGCGGCCAGCGAGTATTTCGCGCAACCCGTCAAGCGCACGGACATTGTCTGGACCTATTCGGCGGTGCGTCCGCTCTATGATGACGGCGCCTCCAAGGCGCAGGAAGCAACACGCGACTACGTGCTGAAGGCCGATGGCGGCGAGGGCGCTGCGCCGCTCGTCAATGCCTTTGGCGGCAAGATCACCACCTACCGCCGGCTGTCGGAATCGATGCTGGAGAAGATCGAGGGTTTTCTCGGCAAGCGCGGCAAGCCGTGGACGTCGGATGCACCGCTGCCGGGCGGGGATTTCCCGGCCACCGGTTTCGATGCGCAGGTGGCCAAGCTGAAGGCTGCCTATCCGTTCCTCGATGCGCGCCTCGCCCGGCGGCTGACGCGGCTCTACGGGACGCGCGCTCAGGTTCTGCTCGGACTTGCCAAGTCAAATGCCGAGCTCGGCCGCAATTTCGGTGGCGACCTCTACGAGGCCGAGGTTCGCTATCTCGTTGAAAACGAATGGGCCATCACGGCAGAGGATGTGCTGTGGCGCCGGACCAAGCGCGGCCTGCATCTCGCCCGCGAGCAGGTCGCGGCCCTCGATGAATTCATGCGCGGCATAAGCCGCCGGCATGTCGCGGCCGCCGAATGAGGAGATTTTGAGCTGATGCAGAAAGCCTGGGAGGAGGCGTCATGCTTGAACTGAGGAACGTCACCAAGACAGTCGGTGCGGTGGAGCACATACACGACGTGTCGCTGACCCTTCAGCACGGCTCGCTCAACGTCCTGCTTGGGCCGACGCTTTCCGGCAAGACCAGCCTGATGCGGCTGATGGCCGGCCTCGATGCGCCGACCTCCGGTTCGGTCTGGTTCGATGGCCGTGATGTCACCGGCACACCGGTGCAGAAGCGCAAGATCGCCATGGTCTACCAGCAGTTCATCAACTATCCGGCGATGACGGTCTATGAGAACATCGCCTCACCGCTGAGGGTGGCCGGCGTCGAGCAGGGCAAGATCGACAGCCAGGTGCGCGAGGCCGCCGCACTCCTCAAGCTGACGCGCTATCTCGACCGCACACCGCTCAACCTGTCGGGCGGCCAGCAGCAGCGCACAGCGCTGGCGCGCGCCATCGTCAAGAATGCCAGCCTGGTGCTGCTCGACGAACCACTGGCCAATCTCGACTACAAGCTGCGCGAGGAGTTGCGAGCCGAACTGCCGAGGATTTTCGCCGCCGCCGGCACCATCTTCGTCTATGCCACCACGGAGCCGCACGAGGCGCTGCTGCTCGGCGGCAACACGGCAACACTATCGGAAGGCCGCATCACCCAGTTCGGGCCGACAATCGACGTCTTCCGCAGGCCGGTCGACCTGGTGACGGCCAGGACCTTCGCCGATCCGCCGCTCAACACCATCGTGCTGGCCAAGAAAGGCGCCGACTTCCTGCTCGAAGGCGGGGTGAAGCTGCCGGTGCCGTCCGAACTTGTCGGCATCGCCGACGGCAACTACACGATCGGCTTCCAGCCGCACCATCTTTCGCTCGAGCGGCCAAATGCCTCGGCGGTGCCGGTGCGGGCAAAGGTCACCATCACCGAGATCACCGGGTCCGAGAGTTTCATCCATCTCGATTTCGCCGATGTGCGCTGGGTGATGCTGACCCACGGCATTCGCGATTTCGAGACCGACGCGGTGGTCGAGGTGTTCATCGATCCGCGTCACATCATGGTCTTCGACGAGCACGGCCGCGCCGTGACCGCGCCGAAGCTGGCGGCTTGAGGAGGACGATATGGCGCGCATCGACGTCAACCATGTCAGGCATTCCTACCTGCCGAACCCGCGGAAGGATGCCGATTTCGCGCTGCGGGAAGTGCACCACACTTTCGAGGATGGTGGCGCCTATGCGCTGCTCGGCCCGTCCGGCTGCGGCAAGACCACGCTGCTCAACATCATTTCGGGGCTGCTTCATCCCTCGCACGGCCAGTTGCTGTTCAACGGCAGGGACGTGACCAATCTGTCGACGCAGGAGCGCAACATCGCGCAGGTGTTCCAGTTCCCGGTCATCTACGACACCATGACCGTCTATGACAATCTGGCCTTCCCGCTGCGCAATCGCGGCGTGCCGGAGGCCGATGTCGACCGCAAGGTGCGCGAGACGCTGGAGATGATCGACCTGGCGTCGTGGGCGAAGAAGAAGGCGAGGGGCCTGACCGCCGACCAGAAGCAGAAGATCTCGCTTGGCCGCGGGCTGGTGCGCTCAGATGTCAACGCCATCCTGTTCGACGAGCCGCTGACCGTCATCGACCCGCACATGAAGTGGGTGCTGCGCTCGCAATTGAAGCTGCTTCATCGCCGCTTCGGCTACACCATGGTCTACGTCACCCATGACCAGACCGAGGCGCTGACCTTCGCCGACCAGGTCGTGGTCATGTATGACGGCGGTATCGTCCAGATCGGAACGCCGGCGGAGCTCTTCGAGCGGCCGCGCCACACTTTTGTCGGCTATTTCATCGGCTCGCCCGGCATGAACGTCATGCCGGTGGCGATCGACGGCAGGACGGCGACGCTCGGCTCCCAGCGGATCGAATTGCCGGGCGCACCCAAGGCGGCCGGCGGTGCCGTCGAACTCGGCATCCGTCCCGAATATGTGCGTCTCGGCCGCGACGGCATGGCTGTTTCAATCAGCAAGGTCGAGGATCTGGGCCGCCACAAGGTGGTGCGCGCCAAACTGGAGGGGCGCGACATCGCCGCCGTCATCGGCGAGGACGAGGCCGTTCCGGCCGAACCGAAGGTGCGGTTCGAGCCTGCGGGCATCAACATCTATGCCGATTCCTGGCGTGTCGAGATGGGGGCATAGATGGACAAGACCTGGAACAACAAGGCCTGGTTCCTGGTGCTGCCGGTGCTGGTGCTGGTGGCGTTCTCGGCCGTCATCCCGCTGATGACCGTCGTCAATTATTCGGTGCAGGACACGTTCGGCAACAACGTCTTCTTCTGGGCCGGCACCGAGTGGTTCGAGGAACTGCTCCATTCCAGCCGCTTCTGGGAGGCGATGAGCCGCAACCTCATCTTCTCCTTCATCATCCTCGCCATCCAGGTGCCGCTCGGCATCTTCATCGCGCTCAACATGCCGAAGAAGGGCTGGGGGGTGCCGGTCTGCCTGGTGCTGATGGCGCTGCCGCTGCTGATCCCGTGGAACGTCGTCGGCACCATCTGGCAGGTGTTCGGGCGCAATGATATCGGCCTGCTCGGCTATTACCTCAATGCGCTCGGCATCGACTACAACTACGTGCAGGATCCATTCGACGCCTGGGTGACGATCATCATCATGGATGTCTGGCACTGGACGAGCCTCGTCGTGCTGCTCTGCTATGCCGGCCTGGTCTCGATCCCGGACGCCTTCTACCAGGCGGCCAAGATCGACGGCGCCTCGCGCTGGGCGGTGTTCCGCTACATACAGTTGCCGAAGATGCAGCGGGTGCTTTTGATCGCCGTGCTGCTGCGCTTCATGGACAGTTTCATGATCTACACCGAGCCCTTCGTCGTCACTGGCGGCGGCCCGGGCAACTCGACGACGTTCCTGTCGATCGACCTGGTCAAGACGGCGCTTGGCCAATTCGACCTCGGTCCGGCGGCCGCCATGTCGCTGGTCTACTTCCTCATCATCCTGTTGTTGTCATGGGTGTTCTACACCGTGATGACCAATTACGACGCGGAGCGCTGAGATGGCCGGCGCCAATGAACGAACCGAGCGCAATGCGATGAACGGGGCCGCCGCCGCGGAGGGTCTCGCCAGTTCGCTGTCGCAGAGCGAGCTCGACAGGCGCATGCGCCGCCGCGGCGAGGAATCGCGCTGGTGGTGGATCGTGCCGACGCTCTACATCTTCGTGCTGCTGTTGCCGATCTACTGGCTCATCAATATGAGCTTCAAGACCAATGCGGAGATCGTCAACTCGCTGACGCTCTATCCGCATGCGCCAACCATCGCCAACTATGTCACGATCTTCACGCAGAAGGCCTGGTATTCCGGCTATATCAATTCGATCACCTATGTCGTCATGAATATGGTGATCTCGGTGTCCGTGGCCTTGCCTGCGGCCTACGCCTTCTCGCGCTATCGCTTCCTTGGTGACAAGCATCTGTTCTTCTGGCTTCTGACCAACCGCATGGCGCCGCCGGCGGTGTTCGCGCTGCCCTTCTTCCAGCTCTATTCCGCCTTCGGCCTGATCGACACGCATATTGCGGTGGCGCTTGCGCACTGCCTGTTCAACGTGCCACTGGCGGTGTGGATTCTCGAAGGCTTCATGTCGGGCGTGCCGAAGGAAATCGACGAGACCGCCTATATTGACGGCTATTCCTTCCCGCGCTTCTTCATCAAGATCTTCATGCCGCTGATCGCCAGCGGCATCGGTGTCGCCTGCTTCTTCTGCTTTATGTTCTCGTGGGTCGAACTGCTGATCGCCCGCACACTGACCACGACCGACGCCAAGCCGATCGCGGCGACCATGACCCGCACAGTGTCGGCATCGGGCATGGACTGGGGGCTGCTGGCCGCCGCGGGCGTGCTGACGCTGATCCCCGGCGCGCTCGTGATCTGGTTCGTGCGCAACTACATCGCCAAGGGCTTCGCCCTGGGGAGGGTCTGACCATGAATCTCGACTTCTCCTGGATGGCGTGGACCTGGCCTACGGCCGCCTTCTTTATCGTCATCGCGCTGCTGCTGGTCGGCATGGGGGTCTGGGAATACGCGTCGCCAGGCGGCAACCCGCGTGTCGGCGTGCTGCGCTTCGAGACGACGCGCGGCGATCGCCTCTTCGTTTCGCTGCTTGGCAGCGCCTTTATCCATCTCGCTTGGCTGGGTCTGATTGGGCCCAGCCTGTGGTGGGCTCTCGCTCTCTCCGTGGTCTACGCCATCGGCGTGTTCCGCTACGTATAGAGGGGGAAACTGTTGGAGCGGCCGCGTGCTGGCGACCGCTCCAGATCGCACTTGAACCTTGAAAAGTGGAGGAAACACAATGCGACGGCAATTCCTAACATCAACGACTGCCCTTGCGCTATTGCTCGGCGTGGGCAACGCCTATGCCGGTATGGATGAGGCAAAAGCCTTTCTGGACAAGGAGATAGGCGACCTTTCGTCCCTATCACGCGCCGATCAAGAATCCGAGATGCAGTGGTTTATCGACGCCGCCAAGCCGTTTGCCGGCATGGAAATCAAGGTCGTGTCGGAAACGCTGACGACACACCAGTATGAGTCGCAGGTGCTGGCTCCGGCTTTTGCCGCCATCACCGGTATCAAGGTCACGCATGACGTCATTCAGGAGGGCGACGTCGTCGAGAAGATCCAGACCCAGATGCAGACCGGCCAGAACCTCTATGACGGCTGGGTCAACGATTCCGACCTGATCGGCACCCACTGGCGCTATCAGCAGGTGCGCAACCTGACCGACTGGATGGCCAATGAAGGCAAGGATGTCACAAATCCGGGCCTCGACCTGAAGGACTTCATCGGCTCCTCCTTCACCACCGCGCCGGACAAGAAGCTGTACCAGCTTCCCGACCAGCAGTTCGCCAACCTCTACTGGTTCCGCTACGATTGGTTCAACGACGAGAAGAACAAGGCCGATTTCAAGGCCAAGTACGGCTATGACCTCGGCGTGCCGGTCAACTGGTCGGCCTATGAGGACATTGCCGAATTCTTCACCGGCCGCGATGTCGGCGGCAAGAAGGTCTATGGCCACATGGACTACGGCAAGAAGGATCCGTCGCTGGGCTGGCGCTTCACCGACGCCTGGCTGTCGATGGCCGGTAACGGCGACAAGGGCATCCCGAACGGCCTGCCGGTCGACGAATGGGGCATCAAGGTCAATGAGAAATCGCAGCCGGTCGGCTCCTGCACGGCGCGCGGCGGCGACACCAATGGCCCGGCGGCGGTCTATTCGATCCAGAAATACCTCGACTGGCTGAAGGCCTACGCGCCGCAGGAAGCGCAAGGCATGACCTTCTCCGAATCGGGTCCGGTGCCGGCGCAGGGCAACATCGCCCAGCAGATCTTCTGGTACACCGCCTTCACCGCCGACATGGTCAAGCCCGGCCTGCCGGTGATGAATGACGATGGTACGCCGAAGTGGCGCATGGCGCCGTCGCCGCATGGCGTCTACTGGAAGGACGGCATGAAGCTTGGCTACCAGGACGTCGGTTCCTGGACGCTGATGAAGTCGACGCCGGAAGACCGGGCGAAGGCGGCCTGGCTCTACGCCCAGTTCGTGACCTCGAAGACCGTGGACGTGAAGAAGAGCCATGTCGGCCTCACCTTCATCCGCGACTCCACCATCCACGACAAGAGCTTCACCGAACGTGCGCCGAAGCTCGGCGGCCTGATCGAGTTCTACCGCTCGCCGGCTCGCGTGCAGTGGTCGCCGACCGGTACCAACGTGCCGGACTATCCGAAGCTGGCACAGCTGTGGTGGCAGGCGATCGGTGACGCTTCTTCTGGTGCCAAGTCGGCCCAGGAAGCGATGGACTCGCTCTGCGCCGAGCAGGAAAAGGTCATGGGCCGCATCGAGAAGTCCGGCGTCCAGGGTGACATCGGGCCGAAGCTCGCCGAGGAACATGATCTCGCCTATTGGAACGCCGACGCGGTCAAGGCCGGTAATCTCGCTCCTCAGCTGAAGATCGAGAACGAGAAGGAAAAGCCGCAGACCATCAATTACGACGAACTGGTCAAGAGCTGGCAGAAATAGGACTGTCTATGCGGGCGTTCGCGCCCGTGTGAAATTGGGGGAGGCGGCGCGTTGCCGTCTCCCTTCTTTGTGTCAAGGCGGAGGACGCTGGAATGAACGGTTTTGTGCTGGCAATCGACCAGGGAACGACGTCGACCCGGGCGATCCTGTTCGATGGCCAGATGAAAGTCGTGGGCAGTGGACAGAAGGAATTCACCCAGCACTATCCTGCCTCCGGCTGGGTCGAGCATGACCCGGAGGAGATCTGGGTGAGTGTCGTGACGACCGTGAAGGCCGCGCTGAAGGCCGCTGACCGTGAGGCATCCGACGTTGCCGCTATCGGTATCACCAACCAGCGCGAGACCGTCGTCATCTGGGACAGGGCGACAGGCAAGCCGATCCACAATGCGATCGTCTGGCAGGACCGCCGCACCGCGCCGCTGTGCCAGAAACTGAAGAAGCAGGGCCTGGAGAAGAAATTCACACGCAAGACCGGGCTGCTGCTCGATCCCTATTTTTCTGGCACCAAGATCGCCTGGATGCTCGACAAGGTGAAGGGCGCCAGGAAACGCGCCGAGAAGGGCGAGTTGCTGGCCGGCACCATCGACAGTTTTCTGATCTGGCGGCTGACCGGTGGCAAGGTCCACGCCACAGACGCCACCAACGCGTCGCGCACGCTGGTCTACAACATCGCGGAAAACGCCTGGGACGACGAGTTGCTGGCCATTCTCAACATCCCGGCGAAAATGCTGCCTGAGGTCAAGGATTGCGCCGATGACTATGGAGCGACCGAGAAAAATCTGTTTGGCGCCGAGATAAGAATCCTCGGTGTTGCAGGCGACCAGCATGCCGCGACCATCGGCCAGGCTTGCTTCGAGCCCGGCATGATGAAATCCACCTATGGAACCGGCTGTTTTGCGCTGCTCAACACCGGCAGCGATCTGGTGCGTTCGAAGAACCGGCTTTTGACCACCATTGCCTATCGGCTGAACGGCAAGACCACCTACGCGCTGGAGGGTTCGATCTTCATTGCCGGGGCGGCCGTGCAATGGCTGCGCGACGGTATCAAGGTGATCGGTAAGGCCGAGCATAGCGGGCAACTGGCTGCCGAGGCCGACCCGACGCAGAATGTCTACCTGGTGCCGGCTTTCGTCGGTCTTGGCGCGCCGCATTGGGACGCCGACGCGCGCGGCGCCATCTTCGGGCTGACGCGCAATTCCGGCCCGGCGGAATTTGCGCGCGCTGCACTCGAATCCGTCGCCTACCAGACCCGTGACCTGCTCGACGCCATGCGCAAGGACTGGAAGGGGACTTCGGTCAAAACAGTTCTCCGGGTCGACGGCGGCATGGTGGCGTCGGACTGGACGATGCAGCGCCTGGCCGACATTCTCGACGCGCCGGTCGACCGCCCGACCATCCTCGAGACGACCGCGCTGGGTGCGGCCTGGCTCGCCGGCTCCAAGGCAGGGGTCTGGCCGAAGGCGAAGGAGTTCGCGAAAAGCTGGGCACTGGAGCGGCGTTTCAAGCCGGAGATGGACAATTCCATGCGGTCCGCGAAGCTGGCGGGCTGGCGCGATGCTGTGCGCAGGACGTTGAGCGTGCCATAACGGTCACCACGGAATGAGCTGAAGGTGGGGGCATGCAGCCAGACTGGTATCCCGCTTGGCGTGACGAGGCTTTTGAACAGCTACGCGCCAAGAATGCCCGTTTGGAGAAGGAGTTCCGCCTCGGTCACTGGCCGCGCTATGACTACGACCTGACGACCGGCAGGCTTCTGTTCTCGGACCAGGGTGTCGTAAAAGTCGTCACCGAGATTCAGATTGCAGGCTCGACGGGCGCCAAGGCTGGTAACTGGCTTTGGGCCTGGTCGAATTCGAACCTGCCCGACAACCTTCTCGGCGATGCCAAGCGGGTTCGTTCCTTTCGGGGAGAAGAACGATATCGCCGAACTTGAGCAGGCCTATGTGATCGACACGAAAGATGATCTGGAAGCGCTCGGCTGGGAACTGACAGCAGCGATGGTGCGTGTCTGCGAAGCACTCGGTGCTTACCGCTCTCCGCGCGGGGAAGGGGGCGGTCTTTATCTGATCTTCAAAAGCGCAGGCTGGGCCAGCTGACAGGAACTTCATTCCGCCGATCGGGATGGTGCAATTCCAACGCAAAAGGCCCGCGCCATTTCCGACGCGGGCCTTCCGTTCAGAGTTTCCAGCTACTGATATTCGCCTGGGTCAGTAAGGCGAACGGCACTCCTGCCGCGGGCCGTAGTTCGGCTGGAAGGTGTTGTCCGAGGAACGGTAGCTACGGTAGTGGTCGTAGCACCACTGCACATGGGAATTGC
Organism: Mesorhizobium sp. 113-3-9; assembly: GCF_016756515.1. Classification (NCBI taxonomy): domain Bacteria; kingdom Pseudomonadati; phylum Pseudomonadota; class Alphaproteobacteria; order Hyphomicrobiales; family Phyllobacteriaceae; genus Mesorhizobium; species Mesorhizobium sp. 113-3-9. The sequence continues at coordinate 4,415,389 of NZ_AP023246.1, forward strand.
CTTCGTAGACGCGGTGGTTCTCGCTGTTGACGATCGCACCCGTGATCAGGGCGCCAGTCGCGAAAGCCGCGAGCGGGAACCAATAGTCGCCATGACGGCGATAGCCGCGATGGTATTCGCGATAACCGCGATGGCCGTTCCAATAGCCGCCGCCGTCATTGTTGCGAGCAAAGTTACGATTGCCGTTGAAATGACGGTTGCCGAAATTGCGGTTGACGTGACGGTTGTTCATCCACGGCTTGTAATCGACCGTCTGCACATCGCTCGAAGCCGATGCCGCCTGCGGCACGAACATCTGCGCTGCATTGGCAGGCACAGCAGCCGCGGCAAACGAAGCTGAAAGTGTGGTCGCCAGTATACCCGTTACGATCTTATTCATGGTCTTCTCCTTCGAAAGGGTGATTGACGTCCCTTGTGGCGAGACAACGGGTGATGTGGGCGAAGGTTCCTCGCCAAATCCCAAGTTGCTGATTTGTAATGTTTCTCCGGCCTGTACCAGGTGCCGACGGGAGGCTGCGCCTCTGCTTTGCCAGGAGCCCGCCACTCGTAACCGAAGCGGGCAGGGAGGCCCGGCGGCGATGCTTGAGAAGTCTGACCAGTGGACCTCTTTTTCCGGTTGACCGGTCGAGGCACTCTCCCTATGTTCCGCGCAATTTCGAGGGCGCCCTTCAAGCCCGCGGGAGCGCGTAGCTCAGCCGGTAGAGCAACTGACTTTTAATCAGTAGGTCATGGGTTCGAATCCCATCGCGCTCACCATTGTTTCCCGAAAACGTCTTCGGTTTCAGTTGGCGGACCGCATGCGCAGGCGCCAAGTCGGCCGGCAGGTAGTTTACATGCCAAAGTCCGGTGCTTGGTCTTTAGAAATTATGGCCTCGATCTCTGACACGAAGCCCTCCACCAGAAGCGAATTGGCGTAGGCCGTGACATGATCGCCGTCGAAGAACAACGGGTGTCCATCCCTGAACGCCGAACATGTAACTTGCGGGCAAAGCGTAGGCAAAGGATCCCAGACGTGAATGTTCGTCAGAGCCGCTGATATCTCAGCGTAGCCCTTCAAAATTGGTGATCGAAGATTTTCTATCAACTTTCGATCGATGTCGAATCCGTTAGTACAGGACGGATTCATTGAATTGAACCAATCACTGCATCGAAAGGCCGGGGCCCTAAAGATTGGCTTTGGGGCTTCGAAAACAATCGATAGTCCCGCCTTGGAGAGGTGGGTAAGTTGATTGATAGCGTTCTTGACGGCTTGTTCTCTCTGCTGCTCGCTGCTCTCCGCGCTACTGTTGGGGCCTGCAGCCTCTTGAAAGCTAAGTCGGGGTAGACGGAGCGAGGGCAGGAACAGCAGGTCGCGAGGCTTGGCAATCTTGGCTATGTAGGCCGCACTGGCAGTCGTGGCATGAGCGCACGTTGGGTCAGTGTCGTGGCGAAGATTCAAGCTGACAAACGGGCAACCGGCGGTCGACACCACCACTGTTCGGATGCCGGTTTCGAGCGTGAAGCGCTTCAGAAGAGGAATGTAGGCTCCGGCGTGAGAGTCGCCCAGCACGAACAAGGTCTCACTGCGCCCTTCGCCCGGGCACCCGTGTTTGGTGAAGAACAGTGCTTCTTCCACGGTTTCTGTGACGACGGCGCAGCCAGCAGACTGGGGAGAGGTGTCTGGTGAGGTCGCATACCATTCGCCTCGATTCCTCATGACTGTGCTCAAGGCGATGTCATATCGATGGTCACGCATCAGTTTGAAGCCGCAAAACACAGCAGCGATGGCAACCAAAAAGAGGGCAACAACGGCTATGTCGGGGGCGGTTCTCAGAAGCCGCAAACGACGCGTCGGTGTTTCGATCCAGAAATACGAGCCGAGGCTGAACGCCACCGCGACCAGCAACGCTGCCAATTTTGTGGCGGTGGTTTCGGTGCCTATCGTCCATCTTGCGATCACGAAGACTGGCCAATGCCATAGGTAGAGAGAGTATGAGATCCACCCGACGAACCTGACCGGCTTTATCTCCAACGCCGCAAAGTGCGGCGCACGATTGCTTCCCAGATGGTAGAGGCATCCGATCAAGACAGTTGTGCAGGCAACTGCGGCGATGTTCTCAAGCCCATGCGAACCCGTGCCAAAGTCGAACGCGAATGTCGCCACGAGCCCTATCAACGCGATCGTGGCTGCAAGATTGCAATGCCTTTCGAAGCCCGGCCGCTTCCCTATCCGGCTGACAAGCTGAAAGCACAATATGCCGCATGCCAACTGCCAAAAGCGAGCATAGGGCATGTAGAAGGCGTGAAGCGGGTTCGCAGCCAGAAGATGAAGCCATATCGCCACCGACGCGACAGCGAGCGCACCATAAACAAGCGCCGAGAATCTCTTCCCGCGCGGTCCTATAACCCAAGGAAAAAACAGCAGCGGGAAAACAACGTAGAATTGTTCCTCAACCCCAAGAGACCAGGTGTGGGTGAATGGGTTAAACTCGGTCACGGGTGAAAAATAGTCGGTTCCCTTGGCCAGGAAGATGTTGCTCAGGCCGACGAAGGCGGAAGAGGCGGTTCTACTGATTGATGTGCTGAGCCAGGCGTCTGGAACAAACAGAAAGGTGGCGAGCGCACTGAACAGCAAGCACACCAACAGCGCCGGCATAATTCTCGTGAATCGGCGCGCATAGAATTCCAAGACAAAATGAAAAGCGGACTGGCCCCGGTAGCGCCTCGACACGGTATAGCTGACGACGAAACCAGAAATTACGAAGAAAACATCAACCCCCAAAAAACCATTGGGGAGACGGTCGCCATACAGATGGTAGAATACGACTGACAGGATCGCGATGGCCCGGAGGCCATCAAGGAAAGCCAGGTAGTCCTTCGACGAGCGTTCCGAGGTCGAACCAAAATTATCGGCCATTGGACGAGACATGCGTTCCTGTAGCTGGAAAATCCAATCGGACAACGTTCTGGTTCAGGCCAGCCTACAGTTGACGCGCAGCAGCCCTAGTCTGCGGGCAATTACAGGATGTGCCGACCATGGGAAAGGCCGGAGACAGGATTTGTTTCGTTCGAAGGCGCTGTGAGGCTGATCCGTGGCTTTCAGTTGCAACCGAATGTCGCCAGCGAGGACATTCGACTTGCTCGTAAGCCTCCGTAGCGCGCCGCGATCGACGCTCAGCCGTTCCGCGACAGATGCACGTCCAGAACGGCGGCCTTCTTGGCGATCAGGCCTTCCAGATCCGCGTCCGAGCGCTTGGTGCCGGTCCGTTCGCGCAGCAGCGAGATCACAGCGCTCATCGAAAGTGGGGTGGTTTGGGAAAGCGGGGCTGTCCGGGTGCCCAGAATGGCATCCACCGCGCCGGCAACATCCGGAGCCTCCGTTGGTGCTCGCATGGGCGGTTCCTTTCTGTTCAGGTCGGCCTCGGTGCCTTCAGCCGGTCCCCTGGCGCCGCGATCGAAGACGACCGCCAGGCGGTTCTTCACCGCGAGTGCGGCGACCATATCGTCGAGCTTGCGGTCGGAAAGGGCTGGATCCGCTGGTTTCAGCATCTTGCGGATAACCCTGGCAGCCTGATCCGTCGATACGAAGCCATAACGCCGTTTTCTGGCCTCGACATATTGCTCGATGATCATGCTCAGGCGTCGGGCCGCGATATCCCTGGGCTCCTGCACTGAGGCCTCCTTGAGCCGAGTGCAACTCGGCAGCCAAAACGAAATAGGGCGGCTCGATCAAACATCAAATGCTCCCGACCATTTGACGCATCTGCGAATGAGGCCGGAACGATCCTGCGGCTGAGGCATTCTCGCTGCATCACCAGCTCATTGAGGGAAGGCCGGGCCATGAAGATTGCCCACGTCGCGCCGCTATACGAATCCGTGCCGCCAAGGCTTTATGGCGGCACCGAGCGCATCATTTCCTACCTGACCGAGGCTCTCGTCGCCCTTGGCCACGATGTGACATTGTTCGCCAGTGGCGACACGAAGACCTCCGCCAGGCTCGTGCCATGCCGCGAGCGGGCACTTCGGCTCGATCCGCGTCCATTGAAGTCCGAGATCGCGGCGCATCTGTCGATGCTCGACGAGGTGAGGAAGCGGGCCGACGATTTCGACGTCATTCATTTTCACCTCAGCCATTTCCTGCACTTCCCGTTCTTCCGAGAGATCCCGCAGCGCACGGTCACGACCCCGCATGGCAGGCTGGATTACGCCGACCTCGCACAAGCCTATGACCGGTTCCCGCGCTTTCCGATGATTTCCATATCCCGCAGCCAGCGGGCGCGGTTCGCGTCCGCGAACTGGCTGGCGACGATTCATCACGGACTGCCCGTCGATCTCTACGAACCCGATTTCGAGGCAGGTTCGGACGGCGGCTATCTCGCCTTTCTCGGCAGGATGTCGCGCGACAAGCGGCCGGACAGGGCGATCGAGATCGCCCGCCGCACCGGGCTCAAACTCAAGCTTGCGGCCAAGGTGGGCGATGGCGATCGAGCCTATTTCGAGGAAGTCGTCCAGCCGATGATCGATGGCGACAGGGTCGAATATGTCGGCGAGATCGGCGAGGACCAGAAGAGCATGTTTCTTGGCAACGCAGCCGCCCTCTTGTTTCCCATTGATTGGCCCGAACCCTTCGGCCTTGCCGTGATCGAGGCCATGGCCTGCGGAACCCCGGTCATGGCCTGGAGTTGCGGCGCCATGCCCGAGATCATCGATTATGGGGTTACCGGCTTCGTCGTCGAAACCATCGAAGATGCCGTCGCCTCGATGCCGGCTCTCCTGCAACTCGACAGGCGGCGCATAAGAGCGGTGTTCGAGAGGCGGTTCTCAGCCGACAGAATGGCCAGGGATTACGTCGCGGCCTATTCGCGGCTGAACAACGGACATGAGCAAAGCAGAGCCTCGTAGGCCTTCACCCGTTCGAAACCAGCACGGGACGATCTTTTGACCATCACCCACCTCGACGAGCGCAAGCTCGATCCTGCCATAGCACTGGCTTCCCTGGACGAAACCGCGCCCAGGGAGCCGCATCGTCTTTTCGCGCTCAAGCATGGTGACTGCTTCGCCGTTGCCGACGCCTATGGCGACATACGCGGTGTCGGCGACGGGTTCTTCCGCGACGACACGCGCGTGCTTTCCGAATTTCGCTTGACCGTCGGCGGGCGGTCGACATCGTTGCTTGGCGCGTCGCTCAGCCAGGACAATGTGCTGTTCACCTCCAATCTGACCAATCTGCCGATCGAGAGCGCGGCGGGTCGCCAGATACCGCAAGGCGCTATCCATATCGAGCGCGTCCGGCTGCTGTGGGAGGAACGGCTGTATGAACGCATAACGCTGTCCAACTACAGCCGTGAGCATTCGACGATCCTGCTGTCGCTGCGTTTTGCCGCCGATTTTCGCGATATGTTCGAGGTTCGGGGCTCGACCCGCTCGAAGCGCGGAACCGCCCATACGGCCGAGATCGCCAGGAGCGCGGTCGTGCTCCGCTACGAAGGCCTGGACAACGTGGTGCGGACATCGGCGATTTCATTTTCTCAGACGCCCGATCAACTGACCTCTGAGCGGGCGGATTTCATCATCGCCGTCACCAAGCGCAGCAGCCAGACGCTTTACGTGGAAGTGGGCAACGAGACGGTTGCCAGTCCCGAAAGCCAGCGGTTTCGCGCTGCCGCCGCCCGTGCTCGTTTCGGCATGCGCGCCAAACGCCGGCATGGCGCGACGCTGCACAGTTCGGGCCGCGTTTTCAATGACTGGATGGCGCGGGCTCGCGCCGATGTCGCGCTGCTCACCACGGAACTGGCGACCGGGCCCTATCCCTATGCCGGCATTCCCTGGTTTTCCACCGCCTTTGGCCGCGATGGTGTGATTTCAGCCTTGCAGATGCTTTGGCTCAATCCTGGCCTGGCGCGCGGCGTTCTGGCGTTTCTCGCCCAGCACCAGGCGACCGAGACCTCTCCCTTCAGCGATTCCGAACCCGGCAAGATCATGCACGAGACGCGCAAGGGCGAGATGGTGGCGCTGAGCGAGCTGCCGTTCGGGCGCTACTATGGCGGTGTCGACACGACGCCGCTCTATATCCATCTTGCCTGCGCCTATGCGGACCGCACGGGAGACACGGCCTTCATCGATGACCTGTGGCCCTCGCTGTGCGCCGCGGCCGAATGGATCGAGACGGCGAGCCGTTCGACGGGATTCCTCACCTACCAGCGTGCCGCGGAATCCGGCCTTGCCAACCAGGGATGGAAAGACAGTTTCGATTCCGTCTTTCACGCCGATGGCCGCATCCCGAAAGGGCCGATCGCGCTGGTCGAGGTGCAGGGCTATGTCTTTGCGGCATTCCAGGGCCTGGCGAAGCTGGCACGGCTGCGCGGTGAAGCGGAGCGGGCGGAAAGCTGGGAAATACGCGCCGACGCCATTCGGCAAAAAGTCGAGCGCCATTTCTGGATCGAGGACCTCAGCTACTATGCGCTGGCGCTGGATGGCGACGGCCAACCCTGCAAGGTGCGCACATCCAATGCCGGTCACCTGCTTTATGTCGGCCTTCCCGAACCGGATCGAGCGCGCATGGTCGCCGACCAGCTGCTGTCGGCCTCGTTCCATTCCGGCTGGGGATTGCGGACGCTGGCGGACGACGCGATCTTCTTCAATCCGATGTCCTATCACAACGGATCCATCTGGCCGCACGACACGGCGATCTGCGCAGCCGGGCTGGCGCGATACGGCATTCGCGACAGCGTTGTGCGGCTGATGAGCGGCACCTTCGAATCCGCCGTTCATTTCAACATGCGGCTGCCGGAACTCTTTTGCGGCTTCACGCGAGCGGCCGGCGAAGCGCCGATTGCCTATCCGGTGGCCTGCCTGCCGCAAGCCTGGTCCGCCGGCTCCGCCTTCATGCTCATGCAGTCGTGCCTCGGCCTGCGGATCGATGGCTGGACAGGCGAGATCCATGTGACCCGGCCGCGCCTGCCTATCGGCATCGACAACCTCGTCATCCGCCATCTTTCGGTAGGGCAGGCGGCGGTGGATCTGACATTCCAGCGCGTGGGAGACCGTGTCGGCGCCTTCCTTGCCGAACCGCATGAGGGGCTGGTGCCGCTCGTGGTCAGGAGCTGAAAAAATCGGAACCATCACGTCCCGCGGGCGTTGGACCACCAGACTATGGGGTGCCGAAACTCCAGCCGATAAAGCCGCTGCGGCATCCCATCGAAGGGTCATCGATTTCAATGCCTGACAACAGTTCGTACCTCGTCGTTCCCGTATTCGCATTGTGGCTGTTTATTCTTGTCGCCGTCTGCGTCCTGGCCGTTGTGCTGGTGACGATGGTGGTACGGGCGCGCAAGGGCAGCAGGCCTACCGCCTCGGAGCTTGAACCCGCTCGCAGCCCTTTGCCGGAATTCGAGAAAAATGGGCAGTCGGCGGCCGCGGCACTGGTGCAGTGGTCGCCCGAAACGCTGCGTCATATCCTTGCGACCGAACTTCCCGATGCCCAGGTGATCGTCGTCTCGAACCGCGAGCCGTATATCCACAACCGCGAAGGCGACGACATCCGGCTGGTCGTACCCGCCAGTGGGCTCGTCTCCGCCCTGGAGCCGATCACGCGGGCATGTGCCGGCACCTGGATCGCCTATGGCGGCGGTTCGGCCGACGCGCTCGTGGTCGACAAGAACGATCGGATCGAGGTGCCGCCCGACAATCCTTCCTACACGCTGCGCCGCGTCTGGCTGAGCGAGGAAGAGCAGCAAGGTTATTATCTCGGCTTTGCCAATGAAGGCCTCTGGCCGCTGTGCCATATCGCGTTCACCCGGCCGATATTCCGCGCCTCGGATTGGGAAGCCTATGAGGCGGTCAACCGCAAATTCGCCGATACAGTCGTCGCGGAAGCCCGCAACGAGCGGCCGATCGTGCTGGTCCAGGATTACCATTTCGCGTTGCTGCCGCGGATGATCCGGGAGCGCCTGCCCGAGGCGATCATCATCACCTTTTGGCATATTCCGTGGCCGAACTCGGAGGTGTTCAGCATATGCCCGTGGCGCGAGAAGATTCTCGAGGGCCTGCTTGGCAGTTCGATCGTTGGTTTTCACACCCAGTTTCATTGCAACAACTTCATCGACAGCGTTGACCGTTTCCTGGAGAGCAGGATCGAGCGCGAGGACTCGGCCATCTCCTATGGCGGCCAGATCAGCCTGGTTCATGCCTATCCGATTTCCATCGAATGGCCGCCGGCGCAACTGGCCAAGCTGCCTGACGTGGCGCAATGCCGTAGGCAGGTCCGCGAGAAATTCGGCCTGGCCGAACATGTCAAACTGTGCGTCGGCGTCGAACGTCTCGACTATACAAAGGGTATCCTTGATCGCTTCAATGCACTCGATGAACTGCTGACGCTTCATCCGGAATGGATCGGCAAGGTGGCATTCCTGCAGATCGCGGCGCCCAGCCGCGGCACTCTTCCTGCCTATCAACAATTGTATGAGGAGTGCCTGCGCCATGCCGAGGATCTCAACCAGCGCTACGGTCGCGAAGGCTATACGCCGGTTCTGATGGTGACGGAACATCACTCGCAAGAACAGGTCTACGAAATCTACCGCGCGGCCGATGCCTGCATGGTGACCAGCCTGCACGACGGCATGAACCTCGTCGCCAAGGAGTTTGTCGCGGCGCGTGAGGATGAACAAGGTGTGCTGCTGCTCAGCATGTTCGCCGGCGCCTCCAAGGAGCTGCTGGAGGCGCTGATCGTCAATCCCTATGACGCGGCTATGATGGGCGATGCCTTGCTGCAGGCCCTGACCATGTCCGAGGACGAGCAACTCCAGCGCATGCGACGCATGCGCGAGATCGTGCGCGACAACAATGTCTATCGGTGGGCGGGCAGCATGCTTCTCGATGCCGCGCGCCTGCGCAAGCGTGATGCGGTCGATCGTGCCGTGGGCGTCGCTCCGACGCCCCCTGGCAATGTGATATCGTTGCTCGATCGCAGACGCGTGGCGGCGCTGTGATGTCGATATCGCCAAACCTGTCCGTGCCTGACGTACCGCAAGCACGGTGGGCACTGTTCCTGGACATTGACGGCACGCTTCTCGAACATGCCGCGCATCCAGATGCGGTGGTTGTCAGTGAGGAGTTGCGCATGCTGCTGGCACGGCTCGAAGCGCAACTGGACGGAGCATTGGCGTTCATCACGGGACGGTCGATCGCCGCTGTCGACCATCTATTCCAACCCCTCAGATTGCGCGCCGCGGGGCTTTATGGTCTCGAGCACAGGCTGGCGCGCGATGGTGCGGTCGAGGCGGCCGGTGAACCGGCGGACATCGCGGCCCTTGCCCGGGAAATCGAAGCGGAATTGGGCAGTGCGGATGTCTATATCGAGCGCAAGGGACCGATCCTGGCCATTCATACACGCGCGGCGCCGCATTTGCTGCGGCACGCCATACAACTGGTCGAACAGGCACTGGACAGGCTGCCCGCAGGCTATCGGGTGTTGGCCGGCAATGCAGGGGTTGAACTGATGCCGCTGGAGGCGGTGAAGGGAGCGGCCATCCGGCGCTTCATGGAGCAACCGGCTTTTGCCGGCCGCAGCCCTGTATTCCTCGGTGATGACACTTCGGATGAAAGCGGCTTTGACGTCATCAATGAAATGGATGGCGTCTCCGTGCGTATCAGACCGCGCGGACCGACCGCCGCGCGCCATGCGCTTGCCGGGGTCGACGAGGCGCTGGCCTGGCTTGATGCCGTTAGCCACGGCAACGCGGAGAGATCGACTGGTCGCCCCACGGAACGAAGGAGCCGGCAATGACCCAGTTCACCAGCCTCATCCGGGAGATCATGCCTGCCTGGCTGCGGCGGCGCTCGCGCCCGAACGTGCATGAGACCGATCCCGACTTCGATCCGTCCCGCCCGGGGGATGCGGACATGGTCTGGCGCGGGATTGTCGAAAGGGATCTTTTTGGAGCGAACACGCAGGACTATGCGGAAAATCAGGACAAAAATACCAATCGGCACTGACGATCGGCTTTAAGGCGCGAAAACCAGCGAAACATTGCCGCCGGCATGGCGTTCGAGCCGACCGGCAAGGTCGAGTTCCAGCAACACCATGAAAACCTGGGCCGGGTGCAGGCCGGTGTGACGGATGATCTCGTCGACCGGCACCGGCGTCGGGCCGAGCGCCTCAATGACGCGGGCGCGGTCACTTTCGCCGGGCGGCGGGGTGGCTGAAAAGTCGGGCGGGTCCTCAAACGGCGGCACATCAGGCGCCCGCATGCCTGTCAGCGGTGCGATCGCCCTGGAAACATCCGATGCCTCGGTGACCAGAGTGGCGCCGTCCTTGAGCAGGCCGTTGCAGCCTGCGGCGCGCGGATCGAGTGGGGAGCCGGGCACGGCAAAGACCAGCCTGCCCATTTCGCCGGCAAGCCTGGCGCTGATCAGCGAGCCGGAACGCTGCGCCGCCTCGACCACCACCAGCCCAAGGGCAGCCCCCGCGACGAGCCGGTTGCGGCGTGGAAAATCCTGGGCGCGCGGCTGCCAGCCGAATGGCATTTCAGAGATGATGGCGCCACGCGCGGCGATCTCCTCGCACAGGCCGGCATTGTCAGGCGGGTAGGGCAGGTCGAGGCCCCCGGCGAGCACACCGACCGTGCCAGTCGCCAGACTGCCCTGGTGCGCCGCCGTGTCGATGCCGCGCGCCAGGCCGGAGACGATGCCGTAGCCGTCGCCGCCAAGATCGGCCGCCAGCTTGCGCGCCATCTTTATGCCGGCCAGCGATGCGTTACGGGCGCCGACGATGGCAATCCCCGGCAACCGGAACACGGCGGCATTGCCCTTGACCGCCAGAAGCGGGGGAGGATTGTCCATGGTTCTCAGCAAGGATGGATAGTCTGGCTCGCCGATACCGACAAAACGCGCGCCAGCCTTGCGAGCTGCCTCGAGCTCGGCTTCGGCTTCGGCGATCGAGGGAATGCGGGCGATCCGGCTGGCGCCGCCCGAAATCATCAGTTCCGGCAGGATCTCCAGCGCCACTTCGGCGGAACCGAAGCGGTTGATCAGGTCGCGAAAGGAAGCGGGGCCGACATTCTGGGTGCGGATCAGCCGCAGCCAGCTCAGCCGCTGCCGGTCGCTGAGGCGCGGCCCGGCGGCTGGCTCGCTCATCCCTTGGCTCCGATCTTGCCCTCGGTGCCGGCAAGCAGCCGTGAAATGTTCGCCCTGTGCTTGATGAAGACGATGATGCTCATCACCACGAACACGACGGCTATCTGCGGTGCGCTCATGAAATACAGGGCGATCGGCACGACGACGGCCGCCGTCAGCGCCGCCAGCGAGGAGAAGCGAAACAGGAAGGCCATCACCAGCCAGACGGCGGCGAAGATCAGCGCCACCTGCCAGGCAAGGCCGATCAGCACACCGAGATAAGTCGCGACGCCCTTGCCGCCCTTGAAGCCCAGCCAGACCGGGAAGAGGTGGCCGAGAAAGGCGCCAAGGCCGGCCCAGACCGCCATTTCCTGCGCGAAATGGCCTGCAATCAGCACGGCGGCCGTGCCCTTCAGCGCATCAAGCAGCAGTGTCGCGGCGGCCAGGCCCTTGTTGCCGGTGCGCAGCACGTTGGTGGCACCGATGTTGCCCGAGCCGATCTTGCGCACGTCACCGAGGCCAGCGGCACGGGTCAGTAGCAAGCCGAATGGGATCGAGCCCAGCAGATAGCCGAACACCAATGCCAGGATCAGGCCGTAAGTCATTGTTTCCCCCGCATTTCCCCTGGCCAGCCGGATCAGGTGCGATGCCTGTTCCCGGTCTATGCCGAGTACACTGTGCGGCCCGCGACCAGTGTTTGCAAGACCTTGCCCTGCAGGCGCGCGCCTTCGAAACAGGTGTTTTTCGAGCGCGAGCGAATGCCGCTTTCACTGACGATCCAGGGTTCGTCCAGATCAACAATCGCAAGGTCGGCGACAGCACCAGGCTTCAGTGTGCCGCCGGGCAATCCGAACAGCCTTGCCGGCGCGGTGGACAGGGTTTCGATCAGACGCAGCAGCGGCACATCGCCATTGTGGTGGAGCCGCAAGGCGGCGCCAAGCAACGTCTCCAATCCGATGGCTCCGGCCGCGGCGTCGGCGAAGGGCAGGCGCTTGGTGTCGACATCCTGTGGATCGTGCGAGGAGACAATGATGTCGACCGTGCCGTCCCTGACCGCCTCGATCATCGCCAGCCGGTCTTCCTCGGCGCGCAGCGGCGGTGTCAGGCGGAAGAAGGTGCGGTACTCGCCAACATCGTTTTCATTGAGCGACAGATTGTGGATCGAAACGCCCGAGGTGACGGCAGCGCCGTCGGCTTTGGCGCGCGTCACGGCGTTTGCCGCCATAGCCGTCGAGATCTTCGCCGCGTGATAGGAACCGCGCGTCAGCCGCGCCAAAGCCAGATCGCGCTCCAGCGGGATGGATTCGGCTTCACGCGGAATGCCGGAGAGGCCGAGCCAGCTGGCGTACAGGCCTTCGTTCATGACGCCGGACGAACCGAGGTCGGCATCCTGCGTCTCATGCACAATGGTGGCGCCGAAGTCGCGCGCATAGGTCAGCGCCCGGCGCATCACCAGCGCGCTTGCTATGGTGTGGCGGCCATCGGTGAAGGCGACGGCGCCCGCCTCGCGCAAAAGGCCGAATTCCGTCATCTCGCGGCCGTCGAGGCCCTTGGTGATCGCCGCCGCCGGAAAGACGTTGACGATCGCCGTGTCCTTGGCGGTACGCAGCACGAATTCGACCAGTGCGACATTGTCGATCACCGGATCGGTATCGGGCATCATGACGATGGAGGTGACGCCGCCGGCCGCGGCCGCAACACTCGCCGAAGCGATGGTTTCGCGATGCTCGCCACCTGGTTCGCCGATGAAGACGCGGCCATCGATCAGGCCGGGGATGATCGCCTTGTTGGCGCAGTCGATGACGGTCGCTCCCCCGGGCACGCCCTGGTTCAACGCCGCCTTGCCGGCGGCAACGATCTTCTTGCCATCGACAATGACGGAGCCGACTTCGTCGATGCCGCGCGAGGGGTCGACGATGCGGGCGCGTTCAAAGACCGTCGTGCTCATGCGCCGCGACCCTCTTGATTGCGGCCCTCTTGATTACGACGGGGATCAAGCAGCGCTTCCATCACCGCCATGCGAACGGCGACGCCCATCTCCACCTGTTCCTGGATGACGCTTTGCGGGCCGTCGGCGATTTCCGAGGCGATCTCGACACCGCGGTTCATCGGGCCCGGATGCATCACCAGTGCGTCCTCCTTGGCCGCCTTCAGCTTTTCGGCGTCGAGGCCGAAATAGCGGAAATATTCGCGCACCGAAGGCACGAAAGCGCCCTCCATCCGCTCGCGCTGCAGGCGCAGCATCATCACCACGTCGGCGTCCTTCAGGCCCTCCGCCATCGAGCGCGTGACGATGACGCCCATCCTGTCGATGCCGGAGGGCAGCAATGTCGAAGGCGCCACCACCCGCACCTGCGCGCCAAGCGCGTTGAGCAGCATGATGTTGGAGCGCGCCACGCGCGAATGCAGGATGTCGCCGCAGATCGCCACGATCAGCTTCGACAGCGGACCCTTGGCGCGGCGGATGGTCAGCGCGTCGAGCAGCGCTTGTGTGGGATGTTCATGCGCCCCGTCGCCGGCATTGACCACCGAGCAGCCGACTTTCTGTGCCAGAAGAGCGGCGGCACCCGCCGACTGGTGGCGGATGATCAGGATGTCGGGCCGCATGGCGTTCAGCGTCATCGCGGTATCGATGAGCGTCTCGCCCTTCTTCACGGAAGAACTCGCCACCGACATGTTCATGACATCGGCGCCGAGCCGCTTTCCGGCCAGCTCGAACGAAGACTGCGTACGGGTCGAGGCCTCGTAGAAGAGATTGATCTGGGTGCGTCCGCGCAGCGTCGAGGTCTTTTTCTCGGACTGCCGCGAGATCGCGACCGCCCTGTCCGCCCTGTCGAGCAAAAGCTCGATATCGGCCGGCGAAAGATCGCTGATGCCAAGAAGATGGCGGTGGGGATAGAGTGGCAGGGACGAAGCGTCGGTCATCTCAAGGGGCTGCTATAGGGTGCGGATTTTGCGCCCGCAAGCACCAGCTTTCGATTGGCGCCGTTCTCCTCGATTTTTTTCGTGTAGATAGCCGATTATATCGGCCGGTATTTTCGTCGCGCACGCGGCGACGCTTGGCTATATCTAGCCGAGGGCCTCGGATTCGTGGCTTTCGCACGATAAGGACCTTCTACCGACACAAGGTCTACCGATAAAAGGATTGGGCGTGACCGACGACGTAACGAACCAGCCGCCGCCGTTGACGGGCGGCAACGCCTGGCGAGGCGATCCGTTGCTGATCCAGCTTGCCGAGCGCTTTTCCGACCCGGTGCGCAAGGACCTGGACGGGCTCGGCCGTTTCGTGCTGACGCAGGAGGCGCAGGAACTGGCCCGCCTCGCCAATGTCGAGACGCCGAAGCTCAGGACCCATGACCGCCAGGGACGACGCATCGACCTCGTCGAATTCCACCCCGCTTATCACGCCTTGATGCGCCGTTCGGTGGCGAACGGCCTGCATTCCTCGGTCTGGGAAAATGGCGACGCCGAGATCGGCCGCCGCCATCAGGTGCGCTCCGCCCGCTTCTATTTGACGGCAGAGCTGGAGACCGGGCATCTCTGCCCGATAACCATGACCAGCGCCTCGCTTGCGGCGTTGATGGCCAGCCCGAAACTGTTCCGCGAATGGGCGCCGCGGGTCACGACGCGCAAATACGACCAGAGCCAGAAGCCGCCGGTCGAGAAGACCGGGCTGACGCTCGGCATGGGCATGACCGAGAAGCAGGGCGGCACGGATGTGCGCGCCAATACGACAAGGGCGGAACGCGCCGGCAGCGGCTTCTACCGCCTGACCGGCCACAAATGGTTCATGTCGGCGCCGATGTCGGATGCCTTCCTGGTGCTGGCACAGGCGCCGGAGGGACTGTCCTGCTTCCTCGTGCCGCGTGTTCTCGGTGATGGATCGGGCAATGGCTTCCGCTTCCAGCGGCTGAAGGACAAGCTCGGCAACCGCTCCAACGCGTCTTCCGAGGTCGAGTTCGTCAACGCCATCGGCGAGATGGTCGGCGAACCCGGCGCCGGCGTGAAGACGATCATGGACATGGTGACCCTGACCCGGCTCGACTGTGCCGTTGCGTCCTCGGCGATCATGCGGGCAGGGCTGGCGGAAGCGGTTCATCATGCCCGCCACCGCCAGGTGTTCGGTTCGACCTTGATCGAGCAACCGTTGATGCAGCGCGTGCTGGCCGACATGGCGCTCGATGTCGCTGCGGCAACCGCGCTGTCGTTCAGGCTGGCGCGCTCCTTCGACGAAGCGGCCAGCGATCGCGGCGAGGCGGCATTCGCCCGCGCCATGACCCCGGTCGTCAAATACTGGGTGTGCAAGATCGCGCCGCCGCTGCTCTTCGAGGCGATGGAGTGCCTCGGCGGCAATGGCTATGTCGAGGAAGCGCCGCTCGCCCGTTATTATCGCGAGGCCCCGGTTAACGCGATCTGGGAAGGTTCGGGCAACGTCATGGCGCTCGACGTGCTGCGTGTGCTCGGCCGCGCGCCGGGCCTGTTCGAAGAGGTGCTGGGAGGAATCGACCGCGACCTCGGCGCCGGTGGGCGCGGCACGATCGGCGTGCTGAAGGCAGCAATGCAGGTTGCTTCAACCGATGAGGGCTCGGCCCGGCTGCTGACCGAACAACTGGCGCTGTCGGCAGCGGCGGCGGAATTGCGCCGGCTGGGGGCAGGGCGGATCGCCGATGCCTTCGTCGAGACGCGCCTGGCCGGCCAGTGGCGCAACACCTATGGCATGCTCGATTCGCGCCACGATGCCCGCATGATCATCGACACGCTCTATCCGCCGGTGAACTGAGCCGAGAACCGCCGGGTCGCTGTGCGCCCTGTGGATCGCCGTTAACCTTAACAAATGGTTTCCATTGCGGCGGCGGGCGGCAAAGCCCACTGTCATGCCTGCCGAAGCAGGATCCACGATGCGACACGTATTGACCTCCTTTCTGTCCGTGCACTGGGCGATTGTTTTCGCCCTGCTGGCACTGATCTGCATCGATGGAAACCGCGGCGTGGCCGCAGCCCTCGGCGTGCTCGGCGTCACCGTCGAGAGCGCCCGGTTCGTCAATCTGGAGAATGTCATCGTTGTCGCGCCGCTGGCGACAGCATTGCTGGTTGTCTCGGTGCTGTTCTTCTGGGCCTTTGTCGATTCCTTGATCAACGATGCGGCCAATCCGGGCGCAGACAGCGTCGTTCGCATGGCCTTCATTTCCGCTTCAGGCGTGCTGTCGATGATCCTGATCGGTGGCGCCGCGCAGGGCATCAACGGGCTTTTCATGGTCGTCGCGGTGCAACTGGCCGCGCTTCTGGCCTCCTATGTCGCTATGCTCGCCGAGCGGCGCTCGGCAGCCGCGTCCGATGACGCGGATTTCCATGCCATGGCGCACAGCATGGCGAAGGCAGCGGCCCATAATTCGCTGCTCTCCCTGATATCGGGCCGAACTGGACCGAACGGGAAGGGAGGCCGCTGATGCGTTATATCTTCGGAATGTGGGCGGCCCCGATGGCGATCTTCTGGGGCTGGTTCTATCTGTCGGCCAACGACCTCAATTTCGGCTACGTCATGCTCAGCCGGCAGACGCACGACTTCTTCTTCCAGCTCTACGGTCAGATGCTGGGCATCGACCCGTCGATCATCCCGGGAATGGTAGCGAAGACGTGTATCTTCGACGGGTTTCTGCTGCTGGCCCTGTGGGCGTTTCGCCGCCGTCGCGAAATCGCCGGCTGGATCAGTCGGCGTTGGGCGGTCCAGGTTCCGTTCGTTCGGCTGCATCGAGCGACCGAAGCCGGTCCAAAACTCCCTGCAGAATAAAGGCGGCCGCCGCCGAATCGATCTTGCCGGCGCGTTTGGCGCGCGAGAAATCCATTTCTATCAGCGTCCTTTCGGCCGCGACCGTCGACAGCCGTTCATCCCACAACACGAAGGGCAGGTCGCTCAGCTGCGCCATGTTGCGCACGAAGGCGCGCGATTTCTGCGCGCGCGGACCTTCCGACCCATCCATGTTGATCGGCAGCCCGATCGCCACCGCGCCGACATTCTCCTTCTCCAGCAAGGCCAGAAGCACGGCGGCGTCGAGGGAGAATTTCCTTCGCATGATGACCGGGCGTGGATGGGCGAAGGAGAATCCCCGATCGGA
Organism: Mesorhizobium sp. 113-3-9; assembly: GCF_016756515.1. NCBI lineage: Bacteria > Pseudomonadati > Pseudomonadota > Alphaproteobacteria > Hyphomicrobiales > Phyllobacteriaceae > Mesorhizobium > Mesorhizobium sp. 113-3-9. The sequence goes on from NZ_AP023246.1 coordinate 4,432,593, forward strand.
AACCGCGACGCCGATCGTCTTGTCGCCGAGATCGAGCCCCGCCAGCGTCCTGCCATTGGCGAGCCGCGCCGGCAATTGCTCAATCGTGATGATAGCCAACGGTTTTTCCTTGTCTTTTTCAGCGGCACGCATCCTTCCGGATAGGCGGCGGACACTATACCCTTTGATCTCGGGGCTATCGGCGTTCTATCCTTTGGCCCGGCAAAAATCGAGGAATGCATACATGAAACTGACCTGGTACGGCCATTCGGCCTTCCGTATCGAGACCGCTGACGCCAAGATCCTCATCGACCCCTATCTGATCGGCAACCCATCCTGGACGGGCGGCTGGGAAGGGCCGGCGGAAGGGATCACGCATGTCCTGCTGACGCACGGGCATAGCGACCACATCAGCGGCGCGCTGGAAGTGCTCGGCAAGAGCGGTGCCCAGCTGGTCGCCAATTTCGAGATATGCATGTATCTGGTCGGCAAGGGTGTGGACGGCAACAAGATCAATCCCGGCAACATCGGCGGCACGGTCGATTGCGGCGGCTTCACCACCACTTTTGTCCAGGCGCTGCACTCCTCCTCGTTTGGCGAAGACGGCGGCAGGAATGTCTATCTCGGCAATCCCGGCGGGCTGGTCCTGCATTTCCCGGAAGACCGGACGCTCTACCATATGGGCGATACGGACATTTTTTCCGACATGGCGCTGATCAACGAACTGCATGAGCCGAAGATCGGCATCGTGCCGATCGGCGACCGTTTCACCATGGGCGGCGCGGTGGCGGCACTTGCATGTCGCCGCTTCTTCAACTTCGACACAGTCGTGCCTTGCCACTTCGGCACGTTTCCAATGATCGATCCGACGCCCGAGAAATTCGAGGCCGGCCTGGAAGGGTCCGGCGTGAAGGTCGCATTGCCTGATATCGGTCAGACGATTACGATCTAGAAACAGCCAAAGCGGAACAAATCCATGGCGTTGGGGCGATCTCTTTGTGTGTCGATGTTTGTCGCGGCGTCGCCCGCGCTCGCCGCGGATGATTTCATCGAAGGCGTATATCTGCAGTCCGAGGAGCTTTGCACGCAGGCCAGGAAGGACACGCTGCAGACGTTGATCGACGCCGGCAACATCGTGCTTTCCGTGCATGGCTTGCAGGGCGTCGAATACAATTGCGAGTTCGTCCAGGTCAGCAAGGCGACGCGCTCGCCGAGCTGGGCGGTGACTGCCATCTGCCAGGAACCGGGCTATGTCTTTCCCGATCTCCTGTCGGTGACGCGGATCAGCCCGACGCAACTCGATCTCGTGTCGGTCCGGCCGATCGACGACGAAAGTGAGGCGAGCGGCAACAGCGGCAGCTACTATCTATGCGAGGGCGTTGCCCTGCCATGACGATGATGCAACGCGTCAGGTCGCTTTTTCGCCGTGAGCGGCTGGTGTTCCCAAAACTGGAACTGCACGTCGCGCATGGCTGCAATCTGTCTTGCGAAAGTTGCTCGCACTACTCCAATCACGCCCATTCCGGCACCGTCTCGCTCGATGAGGCGGATCGCTGGATGGGATTGTGGAGCCGGCGCATAGACGTCGTGTGGTTCTCTCTACTGGGCGGAGAGCCCACCATCCATCCGGAGCTGCCTGCCTTTGTCGGGCTGGTCCGGCGGCATTGGCCGGGTGCGCGCATAGAAATCGTCAGCAACGGCTTCTTCCTGCACCGTCACCCGACATTGCCGGCAATTCTGGCCGCCGATGGCAATACCCAATTGTGCGTCTCGGTTCATCACCCCTCCGAGGAGTATCAGGCGAGATTGAAATCGGTCTTCGATCTCGTGGAGGCGTGGCGCCGGGAACACGGGCTGCATATCGAGATCCGCCCATCCGACAAGAACTGGACCCGGCGTTACGAAGGCTTCGGCGACACCATGTCGCCGTTCGAAGACGGCGATCCTCGCGCCAGTTGGGAAATCTGCCCGGCTCGCCATTGCAAGCAACTCCACGACGGGCAGATCTGGAAATGCGGTCCTCTCGCCTATCTGCCAATGCAGAAGGCAAAATACCGGCTTTCCGGCAAATGGGATCCTTATCTGGCATATCGACCGCTTGAGCCAGGTTGCTCCATGGCGGAATTGCGAGCCTTCGCGGCGCTGGAAGACGAGGACGCATGCGGCATGTGTTCGTCCACGAAGCGATTGTTCGAGTTGCCCAACCCGCTGCGGCGCTCCAAGGACCGGGTCGGCACCGCTGCCTAGCGCGATGCCAGGCACGATGCATGTTGCGCAGTGCGCGCCGCGCCGCTATAGCCCGAACTGGTTTTCCCCGAGGCAAATGTATGTCCGTTGATGTCAAGACAGTGAAGCGCGTGGCGCGTCTCGCCCGCATTGCGGTCAGCGAAGAAGATGCCGAGCGCATGACCGGCGAGCTGAACGCCATCCTTGGTTTTGTCGAGCAGCTGAACGAGGTCGATGTCTCCGGCGTCGAGCCGATGACCTCGGTGACGCCGATGGAGATGAAGAAGCGCCAGGACGTCGTCACCGACGGCAACAAGGCGGCCGACATCGTCGCCAACGCGCCGGCGACCGAAGAGAATTTCTTCCTCGTGCCGAAGGTCGTGGAGTAGGGCGCCGATGGCAATCGAGATCGCCATCGAGACGCCGCTGCAGGACGATGTGCGCGGGCTGGTCCAGGAACTCAACGAGACCTTGCTCGAACTGACGCCGCCTGAGCATTGCTACCATCTGACGGTCGAGCAGATGGCGGGCCAGGATACGACCGTTTTCATCGCTCGCGACGACGGAATCGCCATCGGTTGTGGGGCGCTGAAACGCCATGGCGACGCCATCGGCGAGGTCAAGCGCATGTACACGCGGCCTTCGCATCGCGGCCGCAAGATCGGCGCGGGGATCGTCGAACGGGTCGAGGCGCTGGCGCGGCAGGAAGGACTGAGGCGGCTGGTGCTGGAGACGGGCGATCGTCATCCCGCGGCCTGGGCCGTCTACGAACGTGCCGGGTTCTCGCGCTGCGGCCCGGTGCTGGATTATCCCGATTCCGAGTGGTCGGTATTTTACGAAAAGAGCCTTTGATGAGCGACCTGACCCGACTGACGATTTCGCAGGCCCGCGCCAAGCTGCGCGGCAAGGAAATCACCGCGACCGAGATCACCGAGGCCTATCTCTCGGCGATCGATCGCGCCAATCCGGCGCTCAATGCCTATGTCGCTGTGACCGGCGACAGAGCGCGCGACATGGCCAAGGCGTCCGATGCCAGGCTGGTCAAGGGCGAGGGCGGTGCGCTGGAAGGCATTCCGCTGGGGATCAAGGATCTGTTCGGCACCGAAGGCGTTCATACCCAGGCCTGCAGCCATGTACTCGACGGCTTCAAGCCGCGCTACGAATCGACTGTCACCGCCAATCTGTGGGCCGACGGCGCGGTGATGCTCGGCAAGCTCAACATGGATGAGTTCGCCATGGGCTCGTCCAACGAGACATCCTATTATGGCCCGGTCATAAACCCGTGGCGGCGTTCTCGCCTCGACACGGTGGTGATGCCGACGACGCATCAGGGCGACGGCGGCTTCGTATCGGCCGGCGGCACGAAAACCCAGCGCAGCCTGGACAATGCGCAACTGGTGCCGGGCGGCTCTTCCGGTGGTTCGGCGACCGCCGTCTCGGCCTTCCTGTGCGCCGGCGCCACGGCCACGGACACTGGCGGTTCCATCCGTCAGCCGGCCGCGTTCACCGGAACCGTCGGCATCAAGCCGACCTATGGCCGCTGCTCACGCTGGGGCATCGTCGCCTTCGCCTCGTCTCTCGACCAGGCCGGACCGATCGCGCGCGACGTGCGCGACGCCGCGATCCTGCTCAGGTCGATGGCCTCCGTTGATCCGAAGGACACGACCTCGGTCGACCGGCCGGTGCCCGACTATGAGGCGGCGATCGGCAAGCCGATCAAGGGCATGAAGGTCGGCATTCCCAAGGAATACCGCGTCGCCGGCATGCCCGAGGAGATCGAGGCACTGTGGCAGAAGGGCATTGCCTGGCTCAAGGATGCCGGCGCCGAGATCGTCGACATTTCCTTGCCGCACACCAAATACGCGCTGCCGGCCTACTACATCGTTGCGCCGGCGGAAGCTTCATCCAACCTCGCGCGCTATGACGGCGTCCGCTACGGCTTGCGCGTGCCAGGCAAGGACATTGTCGAGATGTATGAGAAGACCCGCGCGGCCGGTTTCGGCCGCGAGGTCAAGCGCCGCATCATGATCGGCACCTATGTGCTGTCGGCCGGCTACTATGACGCCTACTATCTGCAGGCCCAGAAAGTCCGCAACCTGATCAAGCGCGACTTCGAAAACGTCTTCGCGGCCGGCGTCGACGTGATCCTGACCCCCGCGACCCCGTCGGCCGCCTTCGGCATCGCCGACGAGGACATGGCCGCCGACCCGGTCAAGATGTACCTCAACGACATTTTCACGGTCACCGTGAACATGGCCGGCTTGCCGGGCATCGCCGTGCCGGCCGGTCTCGATCCCAAGGGCCTGCCGCTTGGCCTGCAGCTCATCGGCAGGCCGTTCGAGGAAGAGACGCTGTTCCAGACCGCCGCCGTCATCGAGCAGGCGGCCGGCACATTCCAGCCGGAAAAGTGGTGGTAAGGGTATCGCTCGTCTAGCGCGTAAAGGGATGCGCGACGCCGCAATGGGGTGAGCGATGTTCTTCCTTCTTTCCAAGGTCTTCTGGTTCTTCATCCAGCCACTCAACCTGACGATCTTCCTGCTTCTGGCGGGGCTGATCGCCGGGATGATCGGCCGGCGGCGGCTGGCAGTCACCGGCAGCGTGCTCGGGTTTCTGATCCTTGCGCTCTCGACCTGGACGTCGCTTGGCGCGATGATGCTCAACCCGCTGGAAGAACGCTTTCCGCGCCCGCCGTTGCCGCAAAAGGTCGATGGCATCATCGTGCTTGGCGGCGGCTTCGAGGGCGCCATCAACTTGGCGCGTGGCGGCTATGAATTGGGCAGCAGCGGCGACCGCATGGTCGAGACCGCAATCCTCGCCCGGCGCTTCCCACAGGCCAAGGTGGTTGTATCGGGCGGACACGGCTCGTTTTTCATCGACGCCGAGGGGGACGCCGACACCGCGTCCCGCCTGCTCGTCCCGCTTGGTGTATCGGCCGATCGTCTTGTCCTCGAGGACAAGTCCCGCAACACGTACGAAAATGCGGTCTTCAGCCGCAAACTCGTCGAACCGAAGCCGGGCGAGACCTGGCTGCTGGTGACCTCTGCCTTCCACATGCCAAGGGCCAAGGCGCTGTTCGACAAGGCTGGGTTTCCAACCGTTCCATGGCCGGTCGACTATCACACTTCCGGCAAGGAAGGTGTCGGCTTGTTTCGCGACAATCCGATCGATTCCGTGCAGAACACCACCATAGCGCTCCGCGAATGGATCGGGCTTTTCGCCTATTGGCTTTCGGGCCGCATCGATCAGCCGTTTCCGGCGCCGGGCGGCTGACCGATGACGGCGCGCCGCGCCGCCGAGAAGAACTGGCGGCGCACCAGCACGGCCAGCAACAGCAGCGTCGACAGCACAAACACCACCGGGTCGACGAACCAGCCGAGATAGCCGATCGAGAAGAACACGCCGCGCAGGCCCGAGTTGAAATGCTTGCCGGCCAGCATGTTCATCTGCGCCGCCCGCCACACCGCCGTTTCCGTGACCGGATTGCGTGAGGCTTCGCCGTGCGGGATCGGCACCGCGCCGATCAGGATCGAGCAGTAGTTGAACAGCCGGTAGGCCCAGCCGAATTTGAAGAAGGAAAAGGCGAGGATCAGCACCAGTCCCAGCACCTTGATCTGGAAGGCCGGGCGCGACGGCGCTCCGCCGAGCGGCAGGTTGCTCAGCACTTCAAGCACCCGGTCGGACGCGCCGAGCAAGGCAAAGCAGCCGCCGAGCGCGATCAGGGAACTGGAGGCGAAGAAAGCGGTTCCCTGCTGCAGGCCGCTCATGATGGCGGTGTCGACAATACGGATTTCGCGTTCGGCCATGGTGCGCATCCAGGCTTCGCGCTGCGCATTCATCGCCGTCGTCAGCGACATGCGGCTGACCAGCTTGCCGTCGGAGGCGAGCGTGTGCAGCAGCCACGCGATCAGGAAGAAGGCCAGCGCCCCGAAATCAGCCATCGAAAGATAGAAGGAATCGCCCATGGGCTGAATTTATCACATCCAGCGTGGTCGCTTCGATGCGGGCTCACGTGATCGACGGCAATGTCGCTGCCGGAGCAAACAAGGTCGGCAGGTGCTGCGCCGCGATTGCCAAAAGAGCGGAAACATCCGGGGAATTCCTATATCTGTATGTAGTCCTCGACGTGCCCCAGGAGACAGCGTGTTCCTTTCGGTTTTCGACCTGTTCAAGATCGGCATCGGCCCCTCCAGCTCTCACACGATGGGGCCGATGACTGCCGCGCGTCGGTTTCTCGACGAGGTCGCGGGGGACGACTGGCCGCGTCCCGCCGGCGCCAAGGTCGCCCGCATCGGGGCCAGCCTGCACGGCTCGCTCGCCTATACCGGAATCGGCCATGGCAGCGACCGCGCCGTTATCCTCGGCCTCGCCGGCCAGACGCCGCAAACAGTCGATCCCGACCAGGCCGACGGCATTGTCGGCCGCATCACCGCCGACAGGCTGATTTCACCGCCCGGTCACCCGTCCTACCATTTCGACCCGGCCACGGATCTGGTGCTCGACCGCAAGACGCCGCTCACGGGTCACGCCAACGGCATGGCGTTCTATGCCTATGATTCCGGTGGCCGTCTGCTTCTCAAGCGCATCTACTATTCGATCGGCGGCGGCTTCGTGGTCTCGGAAGAAGAATTGCAGCGGATGAAGGCCAAGGGGTCGGTGACGACTGAAGGCAAGAAAGTGCCTTATCCCTTCAAGAACGCGGTCGAGATGCTGAAGATGGCGGCCAAGAGCGGCCTTTCCATCGCCGAGATGAAGCGCGTCAACGAGGAAACGCAGATGTCGCGCGAGGAGCTCGATGCCGGCCTCGACGCGATCTGGAACGCGATGAAGGGCTGCATCGACCGTGGCCTGTCGCAGGACGGCATCATGCCTGGTGGGCTGAAGGTGCGGCGCCGCGCCCGGCAACTCCACGACAAGCTGCAGGAACAGTGGCAACAGAACCGGCCAAATCCGCTGCTCGCCAATGACTGGCTGTCGATCTACGCGATGGCGGTCAACGAGGAGAATGCGGCGGGCGGGCGCGTCGTCACCGCGCCGACCAATGGCGCAGCCGGCACGCTGCCGGCGGTGCTTCGCTACTGGCTGCATTTCCATCCCGAGGCCGACCAGCCGAGCATCCGCGACTTCCTGCTGACGGCAGCGGCCGTCGGCGGCATCATCAAGACCAATGCGTCGATCTCGGGCGCCGAGGTCGGATGCCAGGGCGAGGTCGGTTCCGCCTCGGCAATGGCCGCGGCCGGCTTGTGCGCCGTCATGGGCGGTACGGCAATGCAGGTGGAGAATGCGGCCGAAATCGCGCTCGAACACCATCTCGGCATGACCTGCGATCCGGTCGGCGGGCTGGTGCAGGTGCCATGCATCGAACGCAATGCTCTCGGCGCGGTCAAGGCGGTGACCGCCGCGTCATTGGCCATCAAGGGCGACGGCGTTCACTTCGTGCCGCTCGACTCGGCGATCGAGACCATGCGCCAGACCGGCCTCGACATGAACGAGAAGTACAAGGAAACCAGCCTCGGCGGGCTCGCCGTCAATGTCGTGGAGTGCTGAGGGCGTCTGGCACTGTGGAGAAGTTCGTCAGGCCGTTGACGTGTCGGCGCTCCGGACTAACCTTAGCGAATGGCTCTCAATCTCCTAAAACTGTGCGTCGGCTGCGACAGCGTCGAGGATCTCGAGGAATGGATCGAGTTCCGTCTCGACGAACGGCGCCGGGCCGGTGAACCGGTCGAACACTGGCACACCACGCGCATGGTGCCGACGCGGGGCGCCGAGATCACCGATGGCGGTTCACTCTACTGGGTGATCAAGGGCAACGTGCAGTGCCGCCAGCTGATCACCGAAATCCGGCCGTTCACCGACGACGAGGGCATCGGCCGCTGCCATTTGATGCTCGATCCGCAAGTCGTGCGCACTGACTGGCAGCCGCGGCGGGCTTTCCAGGGCTGGCGCTACCTGAAACCTTCGGACGCGCCACTCGATCTCGGCAAGGGCAAGGCCGGACTGGTCGAGATGCCGCCCAAACTCAGGCGCGAGCTCGCCGACCTCGGCTTGCTGTAGGTCTCCGCGCACAAGCGTTGCCTGTCCTGGCGCGGGCTGTTTCTGGCCCTCAATCTTGCCTCGCACTGGACTTGCAAGCGGAGCCACAACGCCACATCTTGAAATTCATGCGCGATCAAAAGCTGTCGAACTCGACGAAAGCCGCGGCGTTCGCCGGGCCGGCCTGCATGGCGGCCTCTTCCCGCCCGAGGGAAGGCCATCATTCCGGCGCAGAAAAAGTGTTTGATGACATCACGCGGCTGTCCGGGCCGACAGGGTATCCGCGGGGCGGTGGGAAATGTTAGGCGCAATTATCGTTCTGGTCGCATTGCTGCTGGTGCTCTTGGCCGTAGTCTCGGCCTTCCTCCGGGCAGACCCGGCCCGGCTCGCGAGCGCGACGAGAACACTGGGTCCGGTGCTGCTGGCGCTGGCAGGCGGCGCCGTGCTTCTGGTCGGTCGAAGCGGAATCGGCGGCGTCATCCTGTTCGTGGCAATCGGCTGGTATGCCGCCACGCACGCGAACCGACCCAAGGTCAGTTCGGCGTCGGGAAAACGCTCAACGGTGCGGACGGCAGCACTCGAGATGGAACTGGATCACAATACGGGCGGCCTTGAAGGACTGGTTCTGGCCGGCCGTCACGACGGCAAGATGCTTGGCGCGATGGGCCTTGCGGAGCTGCAGCATCTCTACCGCGAACTCTCCGGCGATGCGGAGAGTCGCCAACTGCTAGAGACGTATCTTGACGGCAGATTTCCCGTCTGGCGCAAAAACACTGAGGCGAACGGTGGCGAAGGGCTGGGTGTTGCGCCAGGTCCGGGCTCCATGACTAAGGAGGAGGCCTACAAGGTCCTTGGTCTTGAAGCGGGGGCCGCCGCGGCGGATGTCCGCAAGGCGCACCGCCGCCTGATGCAGCGCCTGCACCCCGATGTCGGCGGCACGTCTTTCCTGGCGGCGCGAATTAACGAAGCCAAGGACGTCTTGCTCTCCAATCACAATTAGTTCTCCTTCGACGCAGCAATTTTCCGGGAGATCGCTTCCACGCCGTCCTATTGCTGGACGGCGTAGCACTCGATTTTCTTCTTCTTCAAAGCAGTGCAGGCCTTCCAAGCGGCGTCCTTCGATCCGAAGCCGCCGAAGCGGGCGCGGTAATAGGTGACGCCGTCCTTGTCGAAGGCAACGGTGAAGCCGGCGGCATCCGCCAGCACCTTGGGTGCCTGCTTGGTGGTCTTGTCGAGGAATGCCTGGGCTTCCGACTGCTTAGGCGACGATGCGACCTGGATGGCCCAGCCCGACGGTACCGACGCCGTGTTGACCGGATCGACAGCCGGTGTCGGTTCGGCATAGGCGGCCACGACCTGTGCCGTGGCGACCTTGGGGGCAGCGACGATGACGGTCTTCACCTTCTTTGCCGGGACTACCAGCTTGGGTGCCTCGGCCTGAGCGGTCTCCTCGTCCTCGCTGTCGCCCTGGGCAACGGTTGCGTCGTCGGCGACGGCCGTGTCGTCTTCAGCGACGGCTACCGGCTTTTCGTCCGGGGTCGGCGCGTCGTGCTTGGGCAGCAGAACCTTGGCAAGTGCCTTGATCGGATTGTTGCTGTCAGCCTTGGCGACCAGATCGCCACCACCGCGGGTCGATGCCCTGGGCATATAGGTGTTGATCAGGCTTGCCATCTGGTTGTCGCGGCTGCCGCCCGACGTTCCGCCCATGACAACGGCGACGAGCCGGCGGTTGCCGTCGGAGACGGACGAGACGAGATTGAAGCCGGAGGCGCGGGTGTAGCCGGTTTTGATGCCGTCGACGCCCTTGATGCGTCCAAGCAGGCGGTTATGCCCGTTGATGCGCTGGCGGCCGTAGAGAAAGGAGCGCTGCGAGAAATAGCCATAGTACTGGGGAAAATGCTCCCGCAGTGCGATGCCCAGCGTGGCCATGTCGCGCGCGGTGGTGAACTGGCCAGGGTCGGGCAGGCCGTTGGCGTTGCGGAAGACGGTGCCGTTCATGCCGAGCTGCCGCGCCTTGGCGGTCATCATGCGGGCAAAGGTGCTTTCATCACCGCCGAGCATTTCGCCGAGCGCGGTGGCCGAATCATTCGCCGACTTGGTGACGATCGACAGGATCGCGGTCTCGACCGTTACCGAACCGCCAGGCTTCACGCCAAGCTTCGTAGGCGCCTCGGCGGAGGCATGGGCCGAAAACACCACCGGCGAGTTTCTGCTGATCTTGCCCTTCGCCATGGCTTCGAAGGTCAGATAGAGCGTCATCATCTTGGTCAGCGACGCCGGATAGCGCCTGCCGTTGGCATCCGCGGAGTACAGCACCTTGCCCGTCTTGGCGTCCACGACAATGGCTGCCGGCCGCGCTGCCAGCGACGTGGCGACGTCAGCGCAAACGAATGTCATCGCCAAGGCGAAGACCATGATCGCTTTGAGGGGGGAGGTGGATTTGGAAACGATGCCCAACAACGCCTGACGCACTGATATTTCCCTTGAATTCTTCGTTGCGCTGGAGGCGGCAAAGGGTCCTGCCTCACTTCCGGCCAAGCTACCGGGGCAGCGTTACCAATCCGTTTATGGTAACCGCCGCGTTCACCATTTTCTTCGGGCTTGAAACTCACTTTATTTGATTTTTAGCCATTGCCTGCGCAGGCAGGCTCCGCACGCGGGCCAAATATTGACTTTTGTGCGGCGCACAATATATTTGAGTGCATTGCACAAGGGCGCCCCGAAGAAGGACGCCTCAACCGTCAAGGGAATCGTGAAATGACCCAGACCTATGAGGACTTCAGCAAATACGGCAAGGAATTCGCCGATACCGGATTGAAGAGCTTCGCTTCGCTCTCCAAGGGCGCGCAGGCGATCGCGACCGAAGCCGGTGAATACACCAAGAAGAGTTTCGAGGCCGGCAGCGCCGCTGCAGAGAAGCTTTTTTCGGCCAAGTCGCTGGAAAAGGCGATCGAGATCCAGTCTGACTACGCCAAGCAGTCCTACGAGGCGTTCGTCGCCGAGGCCACCAAGATTGGCGATCTCTATGCCGAACTCGCCAAGGAAGCCTACAAGCCGTTCGAATCGATCGTTGCCAAGGCGAAGTAATTTTCGCCCGACAGCTGCAAGTCAGGCCCTTTGGGTCTGGGACAAACCCGGTCGCGGAAGCGCGGCCGGGTTTTTTCATGCCAATTTCCGCTCCAGGGCGGCGTAGCGCTTCACGATTGCGAAAATCCGCGAAGTTTGGTCACCTAGCCATATTGTCAGCTAACCAGAAGGGCTTAAAATCGTCCATCGAACACCTACATGTCGAACTCGCATGAGGATTCGAAGAGGCAGGATTACGTGACGATCGGTTTGACTGCCACGAAACAAGTGGCGCGGATGCAAAACGGCGGCGGCGACGGCAATGAGGCCGGCCGCGGGACGGCCGTCATCACGCGCACCAAAACCAAGACCAAGAAGCCCAGCCTTTACCGGGTCCTCATCCTCAACGACGACTACACTCCGATGGAGTTCGTGGTTCACGTTCTGGAGCGTTTTTTCCAGAAGGACCGCGAAGCCGCCACACGCATCATGCTCCATGTTCACAATCATGGAGTGGGCGAGTGCGGGGTCTATACATTCGAGGTGGCCGAGACCAAAGTGTCTCAGGTCATGGATTTCGCCCGACAGAATCAGCATCCGCTGCAATGCGTGATGGAGAAGAAGTGAGGTAACATGCCGGCTTTCTCCCAAGGCCTGGAAAAGGCGCTTCACCAGGCGCTGACGCTCGCCAATGAGCGGCACCATGAATACGCAACCCTAGAACATCTGCTGCTCGCGCTGATCGACGACACCGAGGCGGCCGCCGTCATGCGCGCCTGCAACGTCGATCTCGACGAGCTGAAGCACACTGTTCTCACCTATATCGACACCGAGCTCGACAACCTCGTCACCGGATACGACGAGGACTCCAAGCCGACCGCGGGGTTCCAGCGCGTCATCCAGCGCGCGGTCATCCATGTGCAGTCGTCGGGCCGCGAGGAAGTGTCGGGCGCCAACGTGCTCGTCGCCATCTTCGCCGAGCGCGAGAGCCACGCCGCCTATTTCCTGCAGGAACAGCAGATGACCCGCTACGACGCGGTCAACTACATCTCGCACGGCATCGCCAAGCGCCCGGGCGCATCGGAGACGCGCTCGCCGCGCGGTGCCGATGACGAACAGGGCGGCCAGAATGGCGCCGAGCCGCAAGAGGAAGGCGGCAAGAAGAAGCAGCAGCAGGACGCGCTGACCGCCTATTGCGTCAACCTCAACAACAAGGCCAAGGCCGGCAAGATCGATCCGTTGATCGGGCGCGAGTCGGAGATCAACCGCACCATCCAGGTGCTGTGCCGCCGCTCCAAGAACAATCCGCTCTATGTCGGCGACCCCGGCGTCGGCAAGACGGCGATCGCCGAGGGCCTGGCCAAGCGCATCGTCGAGGGCGATGTTCCCGAAGTGCTGCACAACGCCACCATCTTCGCGCTCGACATGGGCACGCTGCTGGCCGGTACGCGCTATCGCGGCGATTTCGAGGAGCGGCTGAAGCAGGTCGTCAAGGAGCTCGAGGATTATCCGGGCGCCGTTCTGTTTATCGACGAGATCCATACGGTGATCGGCGCCGGCGCCACGTCGGGCGGCGCAATGGACGCGTCCAACCTGTTGAAGCCGGCCTTGTCGTCGGGCGCGATCCGCTGCATCGGCTCGACCACCTACAAGGAATTCCGCCAGTTCTTCGAGAAGGATCGCGCTCTCGTGCGGCGCTTCCAGAAGATCGACGTCAACGAGCCGACCATCGAGGATGCCATCGAGATCATGAAGGGGCTGAAGCCCTATTTCGAGGAATTCCACAAGGTCCGCTACACGAGCGAAGCCATCAAGGCCTCGGTCGAGCTGTCGGCGCGCTACATCAATGACCGCAAGCTGCCGGACAAGGCGATCGACGTGATCGACGAGACCGGTGCCTCGCAGATGCTGGTGCCTGAAGCCAAGCGCAAGAAGACCATCGGCATCAAGGAGATCGAAGCAACGATCGCCACCATGGCGCGCATCCCGCCAAAGACCGTTTCGGCCGATGACGAGAAAGTGCTGCAAGGCCTCGACATCGAACTGAAGCGTGTCGTCTATGGCCAGGACACCGCCATTACCGCGCTGACCTCGGCGATCAAGCTGGCACGTGCCGGCCTGCGCGAACCGGAGAAGCCGATCGGCTCCTACCTGTTCTCAGGCCCGACAGGCGTCGGCAAGACCGAAGTCGCCAAGCAACTCGCCGCCTCGCTCGGTGTCGAGCTGATCCGCTTCGACATGTCGGAATACATGGAACGCCATACCGTTTCACGGCTGATCGGCGCGCCTCCCGGCTATGTCGGCTTCGACCAGGGCGGCCTGTTGACCGATGGCGTCGACCAGCATCCGCACTGCGTGCTTTTGCTGGACGAGGTCGAGAAGGCACATCCGGACCTGTTCAACATCCTGTTGCAGGTGATGGATCACGGCAAGCTGACCGACCACAACGGCAAGCAGATCGACTTCCGCAATGTGATCCTGATCATGACCACCAATGCGGGTGCATCGGATGCGCAGCGCGCGGCGATCGGTTTCGGTTCGACCAAGCGCGAAGGCGACGATGTCGAGGCGATCAATCGGCTGTTCACGCCGGAGTTCCGCAACCGTCTCGATGCGATCATCCCATTCGGCTCGCTGCCGGTGCCGGTGATCCATCAGGTGGTGCAGAAGTTCGTCATGCAGCTCGAGGCCCAGCTCTCCGAGCGTGGCGTCACCTTCGACCTGTCGCCGGATGCGATCGCCTGGCTCGCCGACAAGGGCTATGACGAGCGCATGGGTGCGCGGCCGCTCGGTCGCGTCATCCAGGAGCACATCAAGAAGCCATTGGCCGACGAGGTGTTGTTCGGCAAGCTGAAGAAGGGCGGCACGGTGCGCGTCACCGTCGAGAAGAAGGAAACCGGCGAGACCGGCCTGAAGCTCGAATCGCTGGCCGACGAGGCGCCGGTGCAGCCGAAGAAGGAAGAGCCGGAAGACGCACCCAAGCCAAGGAAGGCGGTGGCCAAGAAGCCCGCGGCAAAGAAGGTTGTGGCGCAGAAGCCGGAGCCCAAGGGCAAGGATGGCGGCAAGCGCAGCCTTGTACCGCAACTGCCAAGAAAGAACTGATCATTTCGCAGTCGAGAAAAGCCCCGGAAACGGGGCTTTTTTCATTTGAACAATGGGGTGGCCATGGCCGGCCAGATCATCATCCTCAACGGCGCGCCGCGATCGGGAAAGTCGAGCATCGCCAGAGCCATTCAGGAAAGCTTCGATGGCCCGTGGATGAATCTGGGCGTCGACAGCTATGAGCGGATCACACCCCCGCGATATCGTCCGGGAATAGGCCTGCGCCCTGGCGGCGAGCGACCTGACCTCGAGGTCTTCGTGCCCCGCTTCTATGCGGCCCTCTACGAATCGATCGCGGCCCATAGCCGGCTGGGCCTGAATGTCGTGACGGATGTCGGCCATCACGATGCGTATTCGAAGCCCCTCGACTGCCTGATCGATTGCGCGCGCCGGCTCGCCGCCCTGCCAGTGCTGTTTGTCGGCGTTCGCTGTCCAATTGAAATCATTATGGAAAGGCGAGCCGCCAGCGAGGCGAGCAGGGGTTATGTCACCGGCTCGCCGGCTGATCCCGTACCTTCGCCGGTGCGTCTGTGGCAGGATGAGGTACACCGGCCGGGCCTATATGACCTTGAGGTCGACACTTCGTTGCTGAGCCCGGTGCAATGTGCGGATGCGATCCGCGAACGGCTTCTACCGGGAGCGGCGAACCCGACAGCCTTTCAGGGGCTTGTGGATCCGTCCCCCGCAACCCACCAGCGTTCCTGACTATACCGACGCAGCTTCCTGGCGGGCCAAAGGAACCTCGCTCGCGAAACGTGAAGCAATCGTCGTCCGGGACAATACCACGCCGGTGATTTTCCAGATGGCGACCGAGATCAGTATGCCCGCGTAACCGTCCAGGGCGTAGTGCCACCCAAGAACCACTGAGCCGAGCATGATGATCGCCGCGAATATCCACAGTACGACGCCCAGCCGTGGAGACAGCCTCGTTACATACAGTGCAAAAAGCACGGATGACGCGACATGAATGGAAGGGAACGCTGATATGCCCATGGTTCCTGAGGACACACCCTCATAGCCGTTCCACAATCGGTCCTGCAGGGACAGGGCCCAGATCGGATACTGGCTATTCGCCGACTGAAGTGCGTCCATCAACGGCTGATAGAGATCGCCGAAGCCCAACCTTGCAAAGTAGCAGGGGCCGGCGGATGAGAATGTCAAAGCAACGAAGAAGCCGCCGATCAGCCAGAGCAGCATGAAGCTGAGCAGGAACTGATGACGCAGAAGAGTATCGCGGGTCGCCGCGACACTTGAAAAGACAGTCACGATCAGCACCGCAAACCAAAAATTATAGCAGAAATTGAGAAGACGGAGGGCTAGCGGGCTTTCAAGAATCCACCAAAGCCATTGGTAAGAAGCGCGCCCGAAATGCAGCTTGGTGCTGAAGTGAGCGATGGCCTGGTCCCAGGAGAAAGGCGCCAGTACCGCGATCGCGCCCTTCAGCACTGAAAAGCCCGAAACAAAAATCAGGATCGCGACAAGGCCGTTCACGCCATTGGCAATGCGGTTTCTATCGGCCAGCAATTGCCGGAAGGAAACCAACAAATGGTTGGCTGGCGATCTTGCGCGGTGGACCAACGCCAGTTGAAGCAGCCGGAAGGCTGCATATGCACATCCAAAAATCCAGAAATAGACCACCAGATAAAAGGCATATTCGTAAAGCAACCCGAAATCCGGCAAATTTCCGACCCGGGCGCCAACCGCAAAGCCTAATCCCAGAGTAAACAGCGCAACCGCATGAATAATACGGTGCCGAAGAAACGATTCGACCAAGAGTTTTGAAAAAGCGGCCTCACCATTGGCCCCGGACCGCCGGCTCAAATATTCGAAAGTATCTTGCAATGCATGTCCCTCGCGCAGGAAAAATGCCTCGCAAGGGCTTGCTGGAATATTAAGAATGCCGCCGCCGGGTGATGTCCCAGTCGCTGCGATGATCGCTCGGTTTACAAAGGCTTAAGATTCGGCCGACAGGGCGGCGCGGATCTTTTCGGCGTTCTCAGCCAGCACTTCGGGCTTTTCCATTGCACCGGTATGCGGCTTCAGGGGGATGCCGTCGAAGCGCGGGATGACATGCACATGCAGGTGGTAAACGGTCTGCCCGGAGGCCGGTTCGTTGAACTGCAGGATGGTGACGCCATCGGCGTCGAGAGCCTTCTTCACGGCCAGCGCCACTTTCTGGACGACCGTGAAAAGCGGGCCGAAGGTCGACGGGGCAGCGTCGAGCAGATTGCGCGACGGCGCCTTTGGCACCACCAGCGTGTGGCCCGGCCCCTGCGGCATCACATCCATGAAGGCCACGACCGCATCGTCTTCGTAAACGCGGTGCGAAGGAATTTCGCCGCGCAGGATCTTGGCGAAGATGTTGTCGGTGTCATAGGCGGCTTGGGCCATGGCGAACGCTCCGGATTCTACCTCGCCATCCCGTGTAGCGAAGCTCTTCCGGAGCGGCAAGACGATGCGGCGGGCGATCAGGCGAGATCGACCATGCCAAAACCTGCTTACTCCTCCTCCAAGTCCTTGCGGAACGGGGTATGCTCTTCCAGATATTCGCCCATCCGCTCGACTTCGCGCCGCTCGCGCCTGAGATAGTCGGCGACCGCGTTGCGCAGGCCAGGATGCGAAATGTAGTGGGCGGAATGCATTGTCACCGGCCTGTAGCCGCGCGCCAGCTTGTGCTCTCCCTGCGCGCCAGCCTCGACCACCTTCAACTTGCGTTCGATGGCGAAATCGATGGCCTGGTGGTAGCAGACCTCGAAATGCAGGAAGGGGTGATCCTCGATGCAGCCCCAGTTGCGGCCATAGAGCGCGTCGGAGCCGATGAAATTGATGGCGCCGGCAATGTAGCGCCCGTTGCGCCTGGCCATCACCAGCAGGATGTCGTCCGCCATGCGTTCGCCGATCAGCGAGAAGAACTGGCGGTTCAGATAGGGGCGGCCCCATTTGCGGCTGCCGGTGTCCATGTAGAAAGCGAAGAAGTCGTCCCAGGCTTTCTCGGTCAGGTCCTTGCCGGTCAGCCACTCGATGGTGATGCCATCGGCAAGCGCTTCGCGCCGTTCCTTCTTCATCGCCTTGCGCTTGCGCGAGGCAAGTGTGGCGAGAAAGTCGTCGTAAGTCGAAAAGCCTTCGTTGAAGAAGTGGAACTGCTGGTCGGTGCGATGCAGGAAGCCCGCGGCCTCAAGCGTCGCGACGTCGCTTTCCTGCGCGAAGGTGACATGCGCCGAGGACACGCCGAGCTTGTCGGTCACCATTTTGAGGCCGGCGGCGAGCCCGGCCTTGACCGCATCGGGATCCTCGCCTTTGCCGACCAGCAGGCGAGGGCCGGTGACGGGCGTGAGCGGCACGGCGCATTGCAGTTTCGGGTAGTAGCGGCCACCAGCGCGCTCGAAGGCATCCGACCAGCCGTGGTCGAACACATATTCGCCCTGGCTGTGCGACTTGAGATAGCAGGGGACCGCACCCAGCAGCCTGCCTTGCGCGGTCTCCAGCCGCAGGTGATGTCCTTGCCAGCCGGTGCGCCGCACGGCGCAGCCGGAATCTTCGAGTGCGCTCAAGAACGCGAATGAAACGAGCGGGTTATAGCCATTTTCCGCATCGCCGCGCGTGGTGCCGGCAAAGCCGTTCCATTCATCGCAGGTGAAAGCACCAATGCCGGCGGCGATGCGGATCGAATAGTCCGCGTTTGCTGTTTGCCCGTCGCCGTCGTCATCCTGATCCATGAGGCTTATTTAAGCTCCATCGGGGCCGCTACAAGTCACGTTTCAGACACACCGCTCAGGCGACCTTCACCGGGTCGGGCTCGAACCCTTCGAATGTCATCTGATCTGCATATTTGAAGGTCAGATCGATCGCGGGCTGGTCATGGACCGTCCAGGTGATGACGGGCATCTTGAGCTTTTCACGCACGAAGCTGACGAACGGGTTCGGCAAGTCGCCGGCGGCGTAGGAGGTGAAGGAGAGTTCGTGCGCCAGCATGGAAAAATGCGCTTCGATCAGCTTGAGGTCCTTGCCGTAGGCGGTCAAACCAGCGGGAATGCCGGGCGCATGTTTCGGGAAATCGCGGATCAGCCAGTGATCGAACGACATGATCGCCGCCTTGCCCTTGTAACGCTTGAGCATCTTGCCGACACGCGCCACCAGGCCTTCATCGCGGCCGGGAATCCCTTTCAGTTCGACGACCATGGGGACGCGGCCGTCAACCAGGTCGAGCGCTTCCTGCAGCGTCGGCAAATGGTCGGATGTGCCGCCAACCTTGAGCGCGGTCAGTTCGGCCGCGCTACGTTGCCAGACGAAACCATCCTGTCCGGTCAGCCTTTTCAGGTCGTCGTCATGGATGATGATGGGAACGCCGTCCGACGACAGATGCACGTCGCATTCGATGGCGTAGCCGCGTTCAGCCGCGGCGGCGAAGGCCGACAGCGTGTTTTCCCAGCGCGTCTTGTTCATGTCGTGGAAGCCGCGATGGGCAACCGGCCGGGCCGTCAGCCAGGAGAGGTCGGTCATGTCAGCCTCATTCGACTTCGAAGATCGCTTCGATTTCCACTGCGGCATTAAGCGGCAGGGAGGCGGTGCCGACAGCCGAGCGGGCGTGCTTGCCGCGCTCGCCAAGGGCGGCGACCAGGAAATCGGAGGCGCCGTTGGCGACCAGATGCTGCTCGACAAAGTCAGCCGTGGAGGCGACGAAGACGGTGATCTTGACCAGCCGGCGGATCTTCTCGAGGTCGCCGAGCGCGGCTTTGGCCTGCGCCAGAATGTTGATTGCGCAGTATTTTGCCGCGTCCTTGCCGCTTGCCGTGTCGACGTCACGGCCGAGCAGGCCGCTCGCCTGCAGCTTGCCGTCCTTGAGCGGCAATTGTCCGGCGGTGAACAGCAGATTGCCTGACCTGCAATAGGGCACGTAGTTGGCGGCAGGTGCGGCGGCGACAGGAAGCGCCACGCCAAGATCGCTTAGCCGCTTTTCGATTGTTTCACTCATTGCTTTTCCCTATTGCTGGAAGGCGCCGCGATGGCCGGGCCGAAATTGCTATTTTTGCCTCGCTTCCGCCACGACTTTTTTTAAGCTGGACCATCTTTCCCTGCGGCCTGCCATCAGCCGCGACGATCGGAGTACCTCATGCGCGCAACGCGCCTTGCATTCCACGCCGTCCTGTTGTCGGCGGTCTTCTCGATAGGACCCGCTTTCGCCGTCCCGGCGCTGCAGGCGCACCGCGCCGTGTATGACCTCACCCTCAACAAGGCCTCCGACCGGTCCGGGATAACAGGCATATCCGGTCGCATGGTCTACGAATTCAACGGTTCGGCCTGCGAAGGCTATACGGTGAAGTTCCGTTTCGTGACCCAGATCGTCACCAACGACAACACGAGACTCACCGACCAGCAGACGACGACTTTCGAGGATGCCGAAGGCAAGACCTTTTCGTTCGTGACCAAATCCTTTGTCGACCAGAACCTCGACAAGGAGGTCAAGGGTATCGCCACGAAAGATGCGAAAGGGCTGAAGGTCGATATCGACAAGCCTGAGAAGAACAGCCTGGAACTCGCCGCCACCCAGTTTCCGACCCAGCATCTGGTCGAACTGATCGGCAAGGCCGAGAAAGGCGAGAACTTCTACCAGACAAACCTGTTCGACGGGTCGGAGGACGCCAACAAGGTGATGACGACCACCGTCGTCGTCGGCAAGAAGACCGAGGCCGACAAGGCCGATCCGGAAGCTCCGGCTCTGGCGAAACTCGCCACCGACAAATACTGGCCTGTCGACATCGCCTATTTCGATGACAGCGCCCAGAACGGTGAAGAGGTGCCGGAATACCGGATCAGCTTCAAGCTGCACGAGAACGGCATCACCCGCGATCTCACCATGGACTATGGCGACTTCTCGATGACGGGCAAGCTGGTCAATCTTTCGCTGTTCGACCAGACAAAGCCTTGCCCGGTATCGAAATAGCCGGGGCGCGCAATTGAGCTGGCCGCGGCGGGCTTGATGGCGGTCTACGTCGATGCGGCGATCTGGAAGTGGGCCGGCCATCGCTGGTGCCACCTGATGGCCGACGATACCCACGAGTTGCATCGATTCGCCGCCGAACTGGGCGTCAAGCGCTCGTCCTACCAGGGCCCGCCCAAGACATCGGCTCCGCACTATGACATAACCGGCCTGGAGCGCGACCGCGCGGTGCGGCTCGGCGCCATCGAATGCAGCCGCGAGGAGATCGTCGCGATCTTCCGGCGGGTGCGGGTGCCCAATGGAAAGGCCAAGCCATGACGCCAACTGCATTTCTCGCCTATTGCGCCGCCGTCACACTCGCCGCCGCCACACCGGGACCCGCGATGTTCGCGGTCATCACCAATGGCGTGTCGCGCGGCTTCCTTCGTGCCTTCATGGCCGGCATTGGGGTTGCCGCCGGCGATGCGGTGCTGGTCACCCTGGCGCTGCTCGGGCTGGTGGCGCTGGCCCAGACCTTCGAATGGATCTTTCTCCTGCTGAAATATGCCGGTGCTGTCTATCTGATCTTTCTCGGCATCAGGATGTGGCGCGCCTCGGCCGCGCAATCGGATGAGCCGCGGACGGCCGAGGCGAGATTGTCGCGGTCCTTCTTGCTTGGCGCATCCATTGCGTTGGGGAACCCGAAGGCAATCCTGTTCCATGCCTCGATCATGCCGTTGATCCTCAACCTCGACACGCTCACCTTTGTCGATGGCCTGCTGGTGGTGGCCGTCGTCATCAGCGTCAACGTCCTCACCATGGGGGCCTATGCGGCGCTTGCGGGCCGGGCTTCGGGCTGGTTCAGGACACCCAGGCGCATGCGGCTGATGAACCGGTTTGCCGGCAGCGCCATGATCGGCACCGGAGCGCTGATTGCCGCACGCTGAGCCGTAAAACGGCACCCCGCTTGCGTTTGTCGCACTTCCCCTCTATATGCGCGCTCATTCCACACACGGACTTTGGTGTCTGCCCGGGAGAAATCCGGCTGAAACCTCCGGTGGCGTTCGAGGACCTGGTCCGAAAATGCCTGTGTCCGTGGAGGCTAACCGGAAAGGAAAATAAGAATGGCTCTGCCTGATTTCAGCATGCGCCAGCTTTTGGAAGCTGGCATTCACTTCGGCCACCAGACCCACCGCTGGAATCCGAAGATGGCGCCCTACATCTATGGCGCCCGCAACAACATCCACATCATCGACCTCTCGCAGACAGTGCCCTTGCTGCACCAGGCGCTGAAGCAGGTTTCCGACACCGTCGCCAAGGGCGGCCGCGTGCTGTTCGTCGGCACCAAGCGCCAGGCGTCGGACATCGTCGCCGATGCGGCTCAGCGTTCGGCCCAATACTATGTCAACTCGCGTTGGCTCGGCGGCATGCTGACCAACTGGAAGACGATCTCGAATTCGATCCAGCGCCTGCGCAAGCTCGACGAGATGCTGGCCGGCGAGGCCCAGGGCCTCACCAAGAAGGAGCGCCTGAACCTCGATCGCGAGCGCGAGAAGCTGGACAAGGCGCTGGGCGGCATCAAGGACATGGGCTCGACGCCCGACCTGATGTTCGTGATCGACACCAACAAGGAAGCGATCGCCATCCTCGAGGCCAAGCGCCTTGGCATCCCGGTCGTCGCCATCATCGATTCGAACTGCGATCCGGACAAGATCGATTTCCCGATCCCCGGCAATGACGACGCGGCCCGCGCCATCCAGCTCTATTGCGACCTGATCGCCAAGGCTGCGATCGACGGCATCGCCCGTCAGCAGGGCGCGCTCGGCGTCGACATCGGCGCTTCGGTTGAAGCTCCGGTCGAGCCGGCGCTCGATCCGGCTCCGGCATCGGAAGCCCCCGAGGCTTGATAATCGAAGGCCGGCAACGGCCTTCATCTTTCTCATATTTTGGCACGCTAAACAGACGCACCATCGAGTACCGATGGTGCGTCGGTGCATTTAAAACAAAGAGGCGACAATGAGCATTTCGGCTGCACAGGTCAAAGAACTCCGCGACTTGACCGGCGCGGGCATGATGGACTGCAAGGCGGCGTTGAACGAGACCAACGGCAATATGGAAGAGGCCGTCGACTGGCTGCGCAAGAAGGGCATTTCGAAGGCCGACAAGAAGGCCGGCCGCACCGCCGCCGAAGGCCTGATCGGCGTCGACAATGGCGTGCGCGAGGCCGCGGTCGTCGAGGTCAATTCCGAGACCGACTTTGTCGCCCGCAACGCCGCGTTCCAGGAAATCGTCGCCAACGTTGCCAAGGTCGCTCTCGCCTATGGCACGACCGAGGCGGTTGCCGCCGCCAAATATCCGGGTTCGGACAAGTCGGTCACCGACACCATCAAGGACGCTGTCGGCACGATCGGCGAGAACCTGGGCTTCCGCCGCTCGGCCAAGCTCACCGTACCGCATGGCGCGGTGGCGACCTATGTCCACAACGCGGTTGCCGACGGCCTTGGCAAGCTCGGCGTGCTGGTCGCGATCGAAACCACGGGCAATGAGCATGCGGCCAACGCCTTCGGCCGCCAGGTCGCCATGCACGTCGCCGCCACCAACCCGATGGCGCTGACGGCAGAGCAGATCGACCCGGCCGCGGTAGAACGCGAAAAGGCGATCTTCTCAGACCAGGCGCGTCAATCCGGCAAGCCGGAAGCGATCATCGAGAAGATGGTCGAAGGCCGCATGCGCAAGTTCTACGAGGAAGTCGTGCTCTTGAAGCAGGCCTTCGTGCTCAATCCCGACATCACCGTCGAGAAGGCGCTGAAGGATGCCGAGAAGGAAATCGGCGCGCCGGCCAAGATCACAGCCTATCTGCGCTTCGCGCTTGGCGAGGGTATCGAGAAGGAAGAGACCGATTTCGCGGCGGAAGTCGCGGCGGCGGTCAAGAAGTAAGCTTCCTACCGCTTTATTCCGACAGTGTTTTTCGGCCTGATGTCCGCATGGATGTCAGGCCGATTTCTTGTGCGGTGTCGATAAACGCCCTCAGCTTCGGCGCCATCGCCGCCCGGCGCGGGAAATAGAGGAACAGGCCAGGCTCCTCGATCACCGATTGCGGCAGCACCTGCACCAGGCGGCCGGCCGCAAGATCCGCGCGCGCCAGCGGTTCGAACATGTAGGCAAGGCCCACTCCGGCAAGCGCGAGATCAATGGCGGCCAGCGAATCCGTGACGATGGCCGTTCCGCCGGTCTCCATGACCACATCCTTGCCGCCCTCCGCCAAATCCCAGCGATAGAGCGCGCCGGAGCGAACCAGCCGGTAACCGATGCAATTGTGGTTGGCGAGATCGGCCACGCTGCGCGGGCGGCCACGGCGCCCGATATAGGCGGGAGAGGCGACGATGACGGCTTTGAACGGAGGCGTGAGCCGCACGGCGACCATATCCTGCGCGATCATCTCGCCCAGCCGGATCCCGGCGTCAAAACCTTCGCCGACGATGTCGACCAGCCCCTGATCGGCGAAGACCTCCACCGTGATGTCCGGATAGCGCTCGGCCATGGCGGCAACGACCGGCGTCACCGCCAATGGGATCGCGATGTTGGAGGCATTGATCCTGAGCAGGCCGGACGGCTTGCCCTTGACGCTGCGGATACGGTCCATCCGTTCGGCAATATCCTGGAGGGCAGGGGCCGCCGCTTCCACCAGAGCCTTGCCGGCCTCGGTGAGCGAAACGCTGCGTGTCGTGCGCGCAAACAGCGGCTGACCAATGCGCTCCTCGACAAGGCGCACCGCATGGCTGACGGCGGACGGACTCATGCCGAGTTCGGCGGCTGCAAGCGCGAAGCCGCCGCGCCGGGCAACGGCAACGATGACAGGCAGATGGCTGAGCAGATCCCGATCCATTCATGAATGATATCGCATGGTCCTTGCGAACAATGCAATCTTATCGATGCCAAGACACCGATCCACATTGTCGCCGACACATCCGCGGTTGGCTGATGGCATTGAGGAGACGAGACATGAATGCGTTGAAGCACGTAACTTTCGCGGCCGGCATGGCGCTGTCGCCGGTCGATGCCGGCGGGGCGGAACCATCCGGCTGGCAAGCGCTCGCGGACGAACGCGCGGTCATCCGGATTGCCGATGCCATCGACCGCGCCGTCGACGCGCAGGACTGGAAACTCGCGCGCAGCTATTTCGCGGATCGGGTTGCCGCCGACTTCAGCAGCCTGTCGGGACAGCCCGCGGCCATCATCGCCTCCGACGATCTGATCGGCGCCTGGGCCGGCAACCTCAAGGGTGCGAAGACAAGCCTGCACCTGCGCACCAATCACCAGGTCGTTCTCGAGGCGGACACGGCGACCGTCCTGTCCAACGGTTATGCCTGGAACCGGATGGAAGGCAATGGCGACCCGCTTTGGGAGGTCTGGGGCACGTATGAGCACAAGCTGACGCGCGCCGCCTCCGGTTGGAAGGTCGATGGCTTCGCCTTCCGCATGACGCACGAGCGCGGCAACCCCTGGGTCAAGGCGACGCCGGGCCAGTGACGCGGCGGCATTCACCATCAAGCATTGGAAGACGATCATGACCATGACCTATTACACGCTCGGCAACAGCGGCCTCAGGCTCAGCCGGCTGGCGCTGGGCACCATGACGTTCGGCAAGGAGTGGGGCTGGGGAGCCGACAGGGACACGGCCCGCGCGATGTTTAACGCCTATGTCGAGGCAGGCGGCAATTTCTTCGACACGGCGGACCTCTACACCGGTGGCACCGCCGAAGCCTGGCTTGGCGAATTCATCGCCGAGCGGGGCTTGCGCGATACCGCGGTGATCGCCAGCAAGTTCACCATGAACATGCAGCCCGGCAATCCCAATGCCGGCGGCAACGGCCGCAAGAACATCATGCGCGCGATAGACGCCTCACTGAAGCGGCTGGGCACCGACTATATCGATCTCTACCTCATGCATGTGTGGGACAGGCTGACGCCGGCCGAAGAGGTCATGCGTACGCTCGATGACCTGGTGCGGGTGGGCAAGGTGCGCCATGTCGGCCTGTCCGACGTGCCGGCCTGGTATGCGGGGCGGGCACAGGCGATCGCCGAGCTGCGCGGATATGAACCGGTTTCGGCCCTGCAGCTCGAATACTCCCTCGCCGAGCGCTCGATCGAGAATGAGTTCGTACCGTTCGGCACGCGCCATGGCGCCGGCATCATGGTCTGGAGCCCGCTGGCCAGCGGGCTGCTCAGCGGCAAATATCGGCCGGTCCAGGCCGGAAACGCGGGCCGGCTCGACGGGTTTCGCAACTCGACGCATCCGGGCTTCCAGAAATTCACGGAGCATAACTGGGCCATCGTGGCCGAGCTCGAGAAGGTTGCGTGCGAGCTCGGCCGCAGCATGCCGCAGGTCGCTCTCAACTGGGTGGCGACGCAGCCCGGAATCGCCGCCGTTATCCTCGGTGCGACGACGCTCGGCCAGATCAAGGACAATCTTGGCGCGCTGGACTTCGAGATACCGGCAGGGCTTCGCAACCGGCTGGATTCGGTCAGCGCAACGCCGGCGCCGTTTCCCTATTCCTATTTCGGGCCGCAGATACAGGCGCGCGTCACCGGCGGCGCGGCAACGGGCGACAAGCCTCCCGGCTACGCCTCGCCGGTGCTTGTCGAGGGCGAGCCGGCCAGCGTATCCACCGACTGATCGATCGGCCAGGGGTTGCCGTGAATTCGCCGATTGGGCGCCGCGTGACATCGCGGCGCCCTTCGTGTATCGGAACTCGGCATCGCGCCAATGTTCGGGGCGCGGCGCCTGCGCGAGGGCGGCCAGCCCAGGCGCGCCACATGCAAAATGACGAGGACCAAATGACGGTGAAGCCCCTCTACCGACGTGTCTTGTTGAAAGCGTCGGGCGAAGCGTTGATGGGCGAACAGCATTTCGGCATCGATGTCTCGGTCGTGGATCGCATTGCCGCCGACATCGCCGAGGCCCGCGCGCTGGGCATCGAGGTCGGAGTCGTCATCGGCGGCGGCAACATCTTCCGCGGCGTGGCCGTCGCCTCCAAGGGCGGTGACCGCGTCACCGGCGACCATATGGGCATGCTTGCCACGGTCATCAACTCGCTGGCACTGCGCACCTCGCTGCACAAAATCGGCGTCGATGCTGTGGTGCTGTCGGCGATCGCCATGCCAGAACTCTGCGAGAGTTTTTCGCAACGCCAGGCGGACGCTTACATGAACCAGGGCAGGGTGGTGATCTTTGCCGGCGGCACCGGCAATCCGTTCTTCACCACTGATTCGGCCGCAGCGCTTCGCGCGGCTGAAATCGGCGCCGACGCGCTGTTCAAGGGCACGCAGGTCGATGGTGTCTATTCGGCCGACCCGAAAAAGGACCCACATGCGACGCGTTTCGAGCGCATCAGTCATGCCGAAGTCATAAATCGCGGCCTTTCCATCATGGATACTGCTGCGATTGCACTTGCGCGTGAAAACAACATTCCGATAATCGTCTATTCGATCCACGAAAAAGGTGGTTTCGGCGATATTCTGAGGGGCGGCGGCCGCTGCACGGTCGTCGCGGACGATTGATCCGGGGCCTGATCCCTAGAAAAGGGAAACCGGCTTTTCGAAA
Source organism: Mesorhizobium sp. 113-3-9 (assembly GCF_016756515.1). NCBI lineage: Bacteria > Pseudomonadati > Pseudomonadota > Alphaproteobacteria > Hyphomicrobiales > Phyllobacteriaceae > Mesorhizobium > Mesorhizobium sp. 113-3-9. Next base: position 4,459,517 of record NZ_AP023246.1, read on the forward strand.
ATCAGGCTCGAACGGGGCCTTGCCCCGAAGCAGTGAACCCGCGGCAGACGGGTCGAGGAGACTAAGATGAGTGGTGAGTACGACGATCTCAAGCGGCGCATGGATGGGGCAATCGCCGCGTTCAAGCATGACCTGGCTTCGCTGCGGACCGGTCGCGCCTCCAGCAATCTGCTCGATGCCATCCAGGTGCAGGCCTACGGCACCACCATGCCGATCAACCAGGTCGCCAACGTTACCGTTCCGGAACCACGCATGATCTCGGTGTCGATCTGGGACAAGTCGATGGTTGGAGCTGTCGACCGCGCCATCCGGGAATCCAATCTGGGCTTCAACCCGATCGTCGACGGCACCAATCTCAGGATTCCGCTGCCGGAGCTCAACGAGCAGCGCCGCAAGGAACTGGTCAAGATCTCGCACGGCTATGCCGAGAACGCCCGCGTCGCCGCGCGCCATGTGCGCCGCGACGGCATGGACTTCCTGAAGAAGGCGGAGAAGGACGGCACCATCAGCGAGGACGATCAGCGCAAGCGTTCGGACCAGGTCCAGAAGCTCACAGACGAAACGATCAGCACCATCGATCATCTGCTTTCCGACAAGGAAGCTGAAATCATGCAGGTTTAGGGTTGGCCGCAGGCTGACCCGAAAGCGAGATCATGACAACGCCCGCGCATGTCGCGATCATCATGGATGGAAATGGACGCTGGGCCAAGTCGCGCGGCATGCCGAGGCTCGCCGGTCATCGCGCCGGCGTCGAGGCGCTGCGCAAGACGGTGCGCGCGGCACCGGATCTCGGTATCTCCTTCCTGACCGTCTACGCTTTCTCGTCGGAGAACTGGTCGCGGCCGAAGTCCGAAGTCAGCGACCTGATGGGACTGTTGAAGCTGTTCATCCGCCGCGATCTCGCCGAACTCCATCAGAGCGGTGTGCGGGTCAGGATCATCGGCGACAGGGCAGGGCTGCAGGCCGACATCAGAGGGCTGCTCGACGAGGCCGAATCGCTCACCGCCGGCAACGAAGCGCTGACGCTGGTCATCGCCTTCAACTATGGCGGACGCGACGAGATCGTACGCACGGCGCGCAAGCTTGCTTCGGCCGTGGCGCGCGGCGAGATCGACAGCGAAGCGATCACCGCCGAAAGCTTTGCCGGCTGTCTCGACACGCAAGGCATCCCCGATCCGGAACTGGTCATACGCACCAGCGGCGAGCTTCGCCTGTCCAACTTCCTCTTGTGGCAGGCCGCCTATAGCGAGTTGGTGTTCCTGCCTTGTTATTGGCCCGATTTCAGCCGCGAGCACCTCGCCGAGGCCTTGCGCGAATTTGCCGGCCGTGAGCGCCGTTTCGGCGGATTGGGCCCGCAAGACGTCGCGTCGCGACCGGCCGCGGGATGAGCAACCTTCAGCTCCGCGTCATTTCAGCGGTTGTGCTTGCCGTCATCGCCCTTGGCCTGACGTGGCTTGGCGGTCTGCCTTTCCGACTGCTGTGCGCAGCCATGGTGGCGATGATCTTTTACGAGTGGACACGGATGTCGCGGCCTGTCACGCCCCATGGGCTGGGCTTCCTGCCCGAGGCGCTGGCTGTCGTTTTCATCGGCGCCCTGATTGCCGGGCTCCCTGCGTTCTGGCTGCTGCTGCTCGCCGTGATTCTGATTGCCGTGACGGCGATTGCCGCCCTGGTTCGCCAGACCGGGCAGTGGGAGGCAAGCGGTCTTGCCTATGCCAGCGTGTCCGGCCTGTCGCTCGCCCTGCTGCGCGATGGCGACCATGCGGGCCTCGTCGCCATCCTGTTTTTGTTCGCGGTCGTCTGGGCGACCGACATTTTTGCCTATTTCGTCGGGCGCGCCGTTGGCGGTCCCAAACTTGCGCCGGCGATTTCGCCCGGCAAGACGCGCAGCGGCGCGCTTGGCGGTGCTGTCGGTGGTGTCGTTGCCGGGGTTACGCTGGCAGCCGTCGCCGGTGCCGGGAACCTGGCGCTGCTCGGCCTTGTGGCGCTGGTGCTTTCGATTGTAGCCCAAGCCGGTGACCTGTTCGAATCCTGGGTAAAGCGGCGGCACGGCCGCAAGGATTCGGGTGTGCTCATTCCGGGGCATGGCGGCGTGATGGACCGTGTCGACGGGCTTGTCGCGGCGGCTCTCGCCCTGTACGTCATCGGCTGGATTTCGGCGGGCGCCGATCATCCGGCACAGGGGCTGTTTCCGATTTGAATGATGCCGTTCCACGATCTGGTGCGGACGCGCCTTGGATTCGCCTGGATTGATGTCACAGTCACGGCGCAACTGCGGAAGAATTTGAGGACCTGAATTGAACGAGATTCTTCACGCGATTTTCAGCACGGAAGGTTTCTTTCTCGGCACGCTCGTGCCGTTTCTCTTCGTGCTGACCGTGGTGGTGTTCGTCCACGAAATGGGCCACTACCTCGTCGGCCGCTGGTGCGGCATCGGGGTCAAGGCCTTTTCGATCGGCTTCGGTCCCGAACTCATCGGTTTCAACGACAGGCATGGCACGCGCTGGAAGCTTTGCGCCATACCACTTGGCGGCTATGTCAAATTTGTCGGCGACATGAACGCCACCTCCAGCCAGCCCACCTCGGATGAACTCGAGACGCTGACCGACGAGGAGCGCAAGGTCGCCTTTCATACCCAGGCGATCTGGAAGCGCGCGGCGACGGTCGCGGCCGGGCCTCTGTTCAATTTCCTGCTGACGATCGTCGTCTTTGCCGTCCTGTTTGCGGCCTATGGGCGTTATGTCGCGGAGCCCATGGTGGCGGAGGTTACGACGGATAGTCCCGCGGCGAAGGCCGGCATCCTGCCCGGGGACCGATTCGTCAGCGTCGACGGCAGCAAGGTCGAAACCTTCGGCGATGTGCAGCGGCTGGTCTCGGGCCGGGCCGGCGATACCATCACCTTCGTCATGCTGCGCGATGGCAAGGAAGTCACGGTCACCGCGACCCCGCAGTTGATGGAGCAGGAAGACGCGCTCGGCAACAAGGTCAAGGTCGCCGTGATCGGCGTCGTCAACAACAAGGAACTCGGCCAGCCCCGTCTCATCACCTACACGCCGGTCGGTGCCGTGGCGGCGGCCGTTGAGGAAACGGGCCACGTCATCGAGCGCACCGGCCAGTTCCTGCAGCGTTTCGCCGCGGGCCGCGAGGACAAGTGCCAATTGGGTGGTCCGGTCAAGATCGCCGACATGGCGGGCAAGGCTGCGAAACTGGGTTTCGAGTGGCTGGTTCAGCTCGTCGCGCTGCTGTCTGTCGGGATAGGTATTCTCAACCTTTTGCCGATTCCCCCCCTCGACGGCGGCCATCTGTTGTTCTACGGGGTGGAGGCCGTCATTCGCCGACCGGTGTCGGAACGGATGATGGAAATGGCCTATCGGGCCGGTCTGCTCCTTGTCCTGTGCTTCATGGGTTTCGTGTTCTGGAATGATCTCTTTGGATGCTGAAATCATGAAGAAATTCGGCTTCGGCATGGCCAATGTTGAGACGCCGTTTACCATGCACGGGGATATGAGTGACGCGAAAGCCACGCACCAGGGTTAAGTAAATACAAATTAACCAGAAGCCTTGCGTGTAGGGAAAATCCGGTTAATACGGTAGGGGAAATTACCGCACGTCCGGTTTTCTCGCCGTGGGGACTACGAGAAAAGGTTATTAAGCCCGATGAAGGCAGCATCCAAGTTTCTGAACGCCGCGTCAGCGGCGGCACTGTCCGCCGCTCTGGTCGTACCAGGTGCGCTCGCAGTGCAATTCGTTGCCACATCGGCGGCTGAAGCCGCTGTCGTCAGCAGGGTGGAGGTCACCGGCAACCAGCGTGTCGACGCCGAGACCATCCGCAACTACATCACCATCAAGCCGGGCAAGGCCTTCTCCAGTTCCGATATCGACGCGGCCGTCAAGGCGCTGTTCGGCACCGGCCTGTTCTCGGATGTCCAGATCAACCAGGTCGGCTCGACGCTGGTGGTCAAGGTCGCCGAGTACAAGGTCGTCAACCAGGTTCTGTTCCAGGGCAACAAGAAGCTCAAGGACAATGCGCTTCAGGCCGCGGTTCAGCTGAAGCCGCGCGGCACGTTCTCGCAGGCGACGCTCGATTCCGATGTCGAGGCGGTCAAGGCCGCTTACAAGCGCATCGGCCGCGACGATGCCGGCGTGACCGCGCAGATCATGGATCTCGGCGACAACCGCGTGAATGTGGTCTTCCACATCACGGAAGGCGACCGCACGCAGATCGCGGCGATCAACTTCGTCGGCAACAGCGCCTATTCGAGCCGTCGCCTGTCGGACGTGATCAACACCAAGCGCTCCTCCTGGGTTTCGTTCATCCTGCGTGACGACGTCTATGACGAGGACAAGCTGCGCGCCGACCAGGAGCTGCTGCGCCGTTTCTATTACAATCACGGCTATGCCGATTTCCAGGTCGTGTCGGCAGTCGGCGAACTCGACAGCGCCACGAATAAGTACACGGTCACCATCACCGTCCAGGAAGGCGAGCGCTACACCTTCGGTGACATCAGCGTCGAAAGCACGATCCCGGAAGTCGACTCCAAGTCGCTGGAATCAGTAGTCGAGACCAGCAAGGGCGACGTCTACAATGCCAAGAACGTCGAAGACTCCATCATCGCGCTGACCGAGAAGGTGGCCGGCTCCGGCTATGCCTTCGCGCAGGTGACGCCGCGCGGCGACCGCAATTTCGAGAACCATACGATTTCGGTGGTCTATACGGTCGACCAGGGCACCAAAGCCTATATCGAGCGCATCGAAATCCGCGGCAACGATCGCACGCGCGACTATGTCATTCGCCGCGAATTCGACGTCAGCGAAGGCGACGCGTTCAACCAGGTGCTCATCCAGCGCGCGAAGAAGCGCCTGGAAGACCTCAATTATTTTGACAAAGTCGATATCTCGACCGTGCCCGGCTCGCAGCCGGACCAGGTCGTGCTGGTGGTCGATGTAGTCGAGAAGTCGACAGGTGAATTCTCCATTGGCGCCGGCTATTCGACCGGTGGTGACGCGGCGGGTCCGTCCGTCGAAGGATCGATCACCGAGCGCAACTTCCTCGGCCGTGGCCAGTTCATCAAGCTGTCGGCGGGTGGCGGCAAGAATTCGCGCGACTACAGCATTTCGTTCACCGAGCCTTATTTCCTCGGGCGGCGTATCGCTGCCGGCTTCGACATCTACAAGTCGACGAGGCAGTACAACAACAACTACGACAGCGACACCACGGGTGCGACGGTTCGCTTCGGACTCCCGATCACCAACAACATCACGACACAGCTGGCGTACAATATCTCTCAGGAGAAGTATAAGGTCGACGACAGTTGCAATCCCACCGATGCGCTCCCGCAAGGCACCTGCAATATTTCGGCAGCCATCTTGGATGCCATAGAAAACCAAAGTCCGTGGATCAAGTCGTCGGTCAGCTTGGGGCTGGTCTATAACACCATCGATGACATGAAGAACCCGCATGAGGGTATCTACGCGAACACGACGGTGGAAGTTGCCGGTCTAGGTGGTGATGCCAAGTTCGTGAAGGTCACTGGGCGGGGCAGCATCTATCAGACGCTGTCGGAACAGCTTGATCTAGTGGGGTTGATTTCAGGCGGCGCTGGTCACGTCCAAGGTTATGGTAGCGATGGCGACCTGCGCGTATTCGATCATTTCCAGAGCACCGACCGCATGATCCGCGGCTTTGCTTACGGTGGTATCGGTCCGGTCGCTTCAGGTACGAGCGGTGACCATCTGGGTGGTACGACCTATTTCAATGCGTCGGCCGAGGCCCAGTTCCCGCTGCCGGTTATTCCTGAGAGCTTCGGCTTGCGTGGCGCGGTGTTCGCAGATGCGGCGACGCTCTATGGCAGCAAGCTTTCCAGCGGGCTGGTCAATCCGGATTCTACCGGCATGAAATTGCGCGCTTCGGTCGGTCTCGGCCTGATGTGGGCTTCGCCGTTCGGTCCGATCCGTATCGACTATGCGATCCCGGTCAAGAAGGAAGCGAGCGACGACGTGCAGGAATTCAACTTCGGCATATCGACCCGCTTCTGATCGGCGGCCAACGATGCTCCCGGGTTTTTTGGATCCGGGAGAAATGTTCCGACCTAGCTGGATATAGCTTCTGGAATGACCGACCCGGTGTTCTTCGCGCCATCACGCCGGTATACGGCGGCCGAAGTCGCGAATCTGACCGGCTCGGTGCTTGTCGATTCCGGCCAATCCGACGTTTCGATCGAAGCGCTGGCACCAGCCAACGAAGGCGCTGCGAACGCGCTCGTGTTCGTCGACGGCAGACGCAATTCCGCGCTGATGCCGTCGCTGCGGGCGGCTGCGGTCCTGTGCCCGGCGGAATTCGCCAACAAGGCGCCGGCCGGTGTCGCTGTGCTGATACACCCGCGGCCGCAACAGGCATTCGCGCTCGTCGGCCGGCTGTTGTTCCCAACAGCCGCCACGCCGGGGCCAATGACAGGTGAGACCGGTGTTTCGCCGCATGCCCATGTCGATCCGACCGCGCATATCGAAGCCGGCGCTATCATCGAGGCCGGCGTGGTCATCGGGCCAGGCGTCTCGATCGGCAGCGGTACCGTCGTCGCACCCAACGCGGTCATTGGACAGTTCTGCCAGATCGGCCGTGACGGCTATGTCGGCCCGGGAGCCAGCATCCAGTATGCGCTGATCGGCAACCGGGTCATCATCCATGGCGGCGCCAGGATTGGCCAGGACGGCTTCGGCTTTGTCGGCGGCGCCAAGGGGCCGGAGCGGGTTCCCCAGATCGGGCGGGTCGTCATCCAGGACGATGTCGAGATCGGCTCCAATTCGACCGTCGATCGTGGCGCCATGTCCGATACGATCATCGGCCAGGGTACCAAGATCGACAATCTCGTCCAGATCGCCCATAACGTCCGCATCGGTCGCAATTGCATAGTAGCCGGGCTTTCAGGTATTTCCGGTTCCGTGGTCGTGGGTGACAATGTCACGATGGGCGGCGGCGTCGGACTTGCCGATCACCTGACCATCGGCACAGGAGCCAAGCTTGCCGCCAGAAGTGGATTTATGAGCAATGTCCCTGCCGGCGAGATCTGGGGCGGTTATCCGGCACAGCCGATGGCGGAAGCCATGCGGGAGATAGCCATGTTGCGCACGATGGCCAGGGCACGCAAGCAGGGCAAGGACAATGGCTGATATGGTGGCGGCGACGACGCTGGAAGCGGTCGACATATTGGGGCTGATGAAGCTTCTGCCGCACCGCTATCCCTTCCTGATGATCGACCGCATCGTCGACATCGATGGCGATGAATCTGCCATCGGCATCAAGAACGTCACCATCAACGAGCCGCATTTTCAAGGGCATTTCCCGGAGCAGCCTGTGATGCCGGGCGTGCTGATCGTAGAGGCCATGGCACAGACGGCGGGCGCCATCTGCATCCGAAGCCTTGGGGCCTCGAAGCCGTCGCTGGTCTATTTCCTGACCATCGACAACGCCAAATTCCGCAAACCGGTCGTTCCCGGCGACCAGTTGAAGATCCACGTCAAGAAAATCAAGAAGCGCGGCAACCTGCTCAAATTCGCCTGTGAAGCCCTGGTCGATGGCACCAAGGCGGCCGAGGCCGAGATTTCAGCCATGATGGTCACCGGCGACTGACGATCGAGTGCCTATGAAAATCAAGACTTCAATCCATCCTTCTTCCGTCGTGGAAGAGGGCGCTCAAATCGGCCAGGGCGTGCGCATAGGGCCGTTCTGCCATGTCAGCGCCGATGCCGTGATGGGTGAGGGCGTCGAACTGGTCAGCCATGTCTCGGTGATGGGCGCGACCACTATCGGGGCGTCCACCAAGGTCTATCCGATGGCGATATTGGGCGCGCCGCCGCAGAACACCAAGCACAAGGGCGGCCGCACCACGCTGGTCATCGGCGCCAATTGCACCATCCGCGAAGGCGTCACCATGCATGTCGGCACGGATACCAGCCGCGGCGAGACGACGGTCGGCGACAACGGCAATTTCCTTGCCTATGCCCACATCGCCCATGATTGCGTGGTCGGCAAGAACGCCACCTTCGCCAATGGCGCGACGCTGGGCGGACACTGCGAGATTGGCGACAACGTCTATATTGGCGGCCTCAGCGCCGTTCATCAGTTCGTGCGTGTCGGCGATAACGCCTTTCTTGGCGGGTGCTCGGCTTTTGTCGGCGATGTCATTCCCTATGCCATTGCCGTTGGCAACCGCGCCAGCTTGCGCGGCTTGAACATCATCGGCCTCAAGCGTGCCGGTCTGCCGCGTTCCGAAATCTATCTGTTGCGCAAGGCTTACAGGACGATCTTCGACCGCTCCCGCACTGTCGGCGAAAACATCGAATTCGCCAAGGCCGAGTTCGCCTCTTCGCCGACCGCCATGAAGATCATCGATTTCATCACCAGTCGCGGCAAGCGGCACTATGCGGTGCCATCGCTCAAGGGCAGCGACGGCGACGATGCCGATGATGAAGACTGAGACGGCTTCTGCTGATCTTGATCTCCCGCCTGATGCCAGGGTCGGCATCATCGCCGGCGGCGGCAGTCTTCCCGTTGAAGTCGCGGCCGGCTCGGCCGAGCAGGGGTATCCGCCCTTCGTCGTCCTCATGGACGGCGAGGCCGACCGATTGGTGGAATTGCGCCAGTATGACCATGAGACCCTGGCCCTGGAGGCGATCGGCTCGCTTGTTCCATTGCTCAAGCGCCACCGGATTACCCATCTTGTGCTTGCCGGCGAGATCAAGCGCCGGCCAAGACTGACGCATCTGCGCCCAAGCCTCAGCCTGCTCGCCGTGATACCCCTTGTCGTGATGGCACTGGCGCGCGGCGATGATGGCCTATTGAAAGTGGTGGCGCGGGGCCTTGAGGCACGAGGAATAAAGGTCGTGGGTGCCCATGAAATCGTGCCGAACCTTGTGGCAGCCGAAGGGACCTTGACCAAGGTGGAGCCGCAGAAGCCCGACTGGCGCGACATCAAGGCGGGCTTTGCGGCGGCAAAGGCCATCGGAGCGCTGGATATCGGCCAGGCGGCGATCGCGGTCGGCGGCCGGACCATCGCGCTCGAGGGCATCGAAGGCACGGCCGGATTGCTCGACCGCGCCAGGCTGCTGCGTGGCCACGGCCGCATCGCCGGCAAGACACGCGGCGTCCTGGTCAAATGCGCCAAGCCCGGCCAGGAGCTGCGCGCTGATCTTCCGTCCATAGGACCGCAGACGATCGAAGCAGCCCACGCGGCCGGGCTTGCCGGCATTGCCGTCGAGGCGGGACGCTCGCTGATCCTCGAGGGTCCCGCAACCCTGTCGCGCGCCAACGAACTCGGTCTGTTCATCGTCGCCCTGGCCGCCGCGGAGCCGGCGCATGGCTGACAGGGTACTCAAGATCGCGATCGTCGCGGGTGAGGAATCAGGCGATCTGCTTGGAGCCGACATCGTGCGTTCTCTCCGCCAGATGACGGGCCGCGAGGTGCAACTCGTCGGCCTCGGCGGCCGGCATCTCGGCGAATTGGGCCTGGTGTCGCCTTTCGATGCCGGCGAGATCGCTCTGATGGGGTTCAGTGCCGTCCTGCGCGATCTGCCGCGCCTCATCAGGCGGATCGGCCAACTGGCCAAAACCATCGCGGACGAGAAGCCGGACTGTCTGGTCACCATCGACAGCCCCGACTTTTCCTTGCGTGTCGCCAGGAGGGTGCGTGCGGCCAAGCCGTCGATTCCCATCATCCACTATGTCTGTCCAAGCGTCTGGGCGTGGCGGCCGGGCAGGGCGGTGGCAATGAGGCCTTACGTCGACCATATCCTGTGCATCCTGCCGTTCGAGGTGAAGGAGCTCGAGCGGCTGGGTGGCCCGCCAGGCACCTATGTCGGGCATCGCCTCACGCATGAGGCGGGCGTGCTTGCTGCCGCGAAGGCGCAGGAATTGCCGCGCGATCTTGCCCAGGACCGCATCAAGACATTGCTCGTGCTGCCCGGCTCGCGGCGCGGCGAGGTGCGCCGGCTGATCGAACCATTCGGCGAGACGGTGTCGATGCTGCGCGCGCGCGGACATAGGCTGCGGCTGTTGCTGCCGACGGTTCCCCACGTCGTCGACCTCGTAAAATCCTCGGTCAACCGCTGGGATGAAAAGCCCGAGATCATCGTTGATCCCCAACGCAAATGGCAGGCTTTCGGCAAGGCCGATGCCGCGCTGATCGCATCGGGAACCGTATCGCTGGAGCTGGCGCTGTCGGGTGTGCCGATGGTCTCGTGCTACAGGCTCGATCCCATAGCACGCGCCGTTGCGCCCTATTTCGTTTCCGTCTGGTCGGCGCTGCTGCCCAACCTGATTGCGGATCGTGCGCTTATTCCGGAGTTCTACAACGAGTACGTCAAGCCGAACAATCTGGCCCGGCAGATGGAGGCGCTGTTCGCCGACAGCGGCATGCGCGCCTGGCAGAAAGACGGCTTTGCCGAGATCGCGCGTCGCATGGCGACGGACAGGCCGTCGGGCGAGATCGCGGCGCAGGTGGTGATGGGGTACGTTAAGAGAGCGAGGTAGTGAGTAGTGAGTAGTGAGTAGTTAAGTGGACTATCACTATTCACTACTGACTACTCACTTCTTCCGATCACCGCTTGGCGATCGGCACGTAGTCACGCTCCGGCGCGCCGGTGTAGAGCTGACGCGGACGGCCGATCTTCTGGCGCGGATCCTCGATCATCTCCTTCCACTGCGCGATCCAGCCCACGGTGCGGGCGACCGCGAACAGCACGGTGAACATGGTGGTGGGGAAGCCCAGCGCCTTCAGCGTGATGCCGGAATAGAAGTCGACATTCGGATAGAGCTTCTTCTCGATGAAATAGGGATCGGTCAGCGCGATCTTCTCCAGCTCCATCGCGATGTCGAGCAGCGGATCGTCCTTGATGCCGAGTTCGCCCAGGACTTCGTGCGCCGTCTTCTGCATGATTTTCGCACGAGGATCGTAGTTCTTGTAGACGCGGTGGCCAAAGCCCATCAGCCGGAACGGATCGTTTTTGTCCTTGGCGCGGGCGATGAACTCCGGGATGTGATCGACATGGCCGATCTCGCCCAACATGTTGAGCGCCGCTTCATTGGCGCCGCCATGGGCCGGGCCCCACAGGCAAGCGATGCCGGCGGCGATGCAGGCGAACGGGTTGGCGCCAGAAGAGCCGGCGAGGCGAACCGTCGAGGTCGAGGCATTCTGCTCGTGATCGGCGTGCAGGATGAAGATGCGCTCCATGGCGCGCGCCAGCACCGGGTTGATCTTGTACTCCTCGCACGGCACGGCAAAGCACATATGCAGGAAGTTTGCCGCGAAACCGAGATCGTTCTTTGGATAGATGAAGGGCTGGCCGATGTGGTATTTGTAGGCCATGGCCGCGATCGTCGGCATCTTGGCGATCAGCCGCATGGAAGCGACCATGCGCTGGTACGGGTCGGAGATGTCGGTGGAGTCGTGATAGAAGGCCGACAGCGCGCCGACCACGCCGCACATGACCGCCATCGGGTGCGCATCGCGGCGGAAGCCGGTGAAGAAGCGCGACATCTGCTCATGCACCATGGTGTGGCGCGTTACGCGGTAATCGAAATCGTCCTTCTGCGCCTTGGTCGGCAGTTCGCCGTAGAGCAGGAGATAGCAGACTTCGAGGAAGTCGCCGTGTTCAGCCAACTGGTCGATCGGATAGCCGCGATGCAAGAGGATGCCGGCATCGCCGTCGATGAAGGTTATCTCGGACTCGCAGCTTGCGGTCGAGGTGAAACCGGGGTCGTATGTGAAGGCGCCGGTGGTGCTGTAGAGCGAGGCGATGTCGATGACGTCAGGTCCGACGGAGCCGCTTCGCACCTTGAATTCATGGGTCTTGCCGGCGAATTCAAGCGTTGCCGTAGCTTCTTGGTTCTTGCCGCCCACATCCAGTTTCTTCGCAGCTTCGGTCATTGCAAACTCCTTCTTGTTTCCTCATGCCGGCAAAGGCAAATTTCTGCAGAGCGACACGTCGAAATCACCGCAATGCGCGTATTCGCCACCGCATTTTAGGAGGTGCGTGCCAGATTGGGCCAAGGCCTAATGTTGCACTGCGAAACGCGCCTTTCAATGCCAATCTTCTTGGGCCAGTTTGCTCCTAATCGATTTGATCCGCTATGCGCGCCAGGCTCTCCTCGCGTCCAAGCACGGCAAGCACGTCGAACACACCCGGTGAGGTGCTTTTGCCAGTCAGCGCGGCCCGCAGGGGCTGGGCCACGGCGCCAAGCTTATGGCCACCGGCCAGCGCATAATCGCGGATCGCGGCCTCCGCCGCGGCAGCCGTCCAGTCGCCAGAAACCGCGTTCAAAGCTTCGTGAGCGCCACGCAGGATCTTGCGCGCATCGTCATTGAGCAAGAGCGCCGCCTTGTCGTCGATCGGCAGCGGGCGCGTGGCGAACAGGAAGGCCGCGCCATCGACAAGCTCGACCAGCGTCTTGGCGCGCTCCTTCAGCCCCGGAAGGGCTGCCAGCAGCTGCGCCTTGTTCGCGTCGTCAAGGCGTGCGGCCATCGCCGGGCCACCCTCGAGATAGGGCAGCGTGGCGATGAAGATGTCGAACAGTTCGGCATCGGCCATGCGGCGCATATGCGCGCCATTGATCGCTTCCAGCTTGGCGAAATCGAAGCGGGCCGCGCCCTTGTTGACGTCGCCGATATCGAACCAGGAGATCATGTCCTTGATCGACATGATCTCGTCGTCGCCGTGGCTCCAGCCCAGGCGCGCCAGGTAGTTGAGCAGCGCCTCCGGCAGGTAGCCCATGGCGCGATAAGCCTCAACGCCGAGCGCGCCGTGACGCTTCGAGAGCTTGGCGCCGTCGGCGCCATGGATCAGCGGTATATGCGACATCGATGGCACGTCCCAACCCATGGCATTGTAGATCACAGTCTGGCGGGCGGCATTGGTCAGGTGGTCGTCGCCACGGATGATGTGGGTGACGCCCATGTCGTGGTCGTCGACGACGACGGCATGCATGTAGGTCGGGTTGCCGTCCGAACGCAGGATGATGAAGTCGTCGAGATCCTTGTTGGGGAAGCGCACCTCGCCCTGGACGCGGTCGTGGACGACCGTCTCGCCCTCGGTCGGCGCCTTGATGCGGATGGCGCCCTTGACGCCGGCTGGCGCCTCGGACGGATCGCGATCGCGCCACTGGCCATTGTAGCGTGGCGGCAGACCCTTGGCGCGAGCCGCTTCGCGCATTGCCTCCAGTTCGGCAGGCGTCTCGTAGCTGTAATAAGCCTTGCCCAGGCGCACGAGCTCCTCCGCGACTTCGCGGTGGCGCGGGGCGCGATCGAATTGCGAAACCGCATCGCCGTCCCAGCCAAGACCGAGCCAGGTGAGTCCGTCCAGGATGGCGGCCGTTGCCGCATCGGTGGAACGCTCGCGATCGGTGTCCTCGATGCGCAGCAGCATCGTGCCGGCGGTATGTTTGGCATAGAGCCAGTTGAACAGCGCCGTGCGCGCGCCTCCGATATGCAGGTAACCGGTGGGCGAGGGGGCAAAACGGGTGACGACCTTGTCGGACATGAAACTCTCGGAAACCATCTGAAGCGGGGCGCGGCGGCGCGGACTTTCGCGCGTTGCGCGTTCATGTAGCATAGGGCGTCAGGGGTGCAAGGGGCAGACCCGATGGCTGGACGTGGCCGGGGCTCGGATCAGGGCGAGGACGCTGTTGTTGGCGTCAGCGAGCGGTCCCTGTTTGCGATCCCGCCGCCGGCCTCGCTGCCGCCATCACCTCTCGTTCCCGGCTCCGGCAGCCAACCTTTGCCAGCGGGTGCCCCAGCACCAATTCCGCCCGCCACTGGCAGGATTGCGCGTATCGGGCGGCAAATCGGCCAGGCTTCCTTGCCTCGCCTGCGCCACGGTGTGACGACAGCAGCGGAACTGGAACTCGACCGAGGCGTCGCCTTCCTGCTGGTGCCGGTCTGCCTGGCCGCTGGTGCGATCGGCTATTATTCGCTGGCGGCGGAGCCTGACTTTGCAAAGCCTGTCGCGATCGTCGCGCTGATGGCGATCTGTGCGCTTGTCTCGCGCTCATGGCCGAAAACCCATCTGGCCTTCATGGCGGCATTGTTATGCGCGCTGGGCCTGCTTGCCGCCAAGGTCGAGACCTGGCGGGCGGACACCCGGATGCTGGGCTCGGAAATCTCGACGCAAGTGACCGGCCGCGTCGTCTCGCTCGACCGCATGGAGACCGGCCGCATCCGATTGACCATAGACGTGACGTCGACGGCGCGGCCAAAACTGCGTTACGCGCCGGAAAGGGTCCGGCTCTCGGCGCGCAAGATACCTGACGACATGACCGCCGGCTCGCTGATATCGGGCTATGCCAAACTGCTGCCGCCGACCGGTCCGGTGCGACCGGACAGCTACGATTTCTCCTTCGACAGCTACTTTGCCGGCATCGGTGGCAGCGGCTTCTTTCTCGGCAATCCAAGAATCGTCTCCGCTGACGACGATGAGATGCCGCTGTCTGCCCGCCTGTTTTCAGGGATAGAAAATGCCCGCGAGGCCATCGCCGACCACATCAGGGGCGCTGTTGGTGGCGCCGAAGGCGAGATCGCGGCAGCGCTGATCGTTGGCGTGCGCGCCGGCATTCCCGATGAAATCAACGAAGCGATGCGGCGCACCGGCATCTATCATATCATCTCCATTTCGGGACTGCATATGGCGCTGGTCGCCGGCACCATCATGGGCCTGCTGCGCGGTGCCTTCGCGCTGTTCCCGGATTTCTCCGCGCGCCGGCCGGTGAAGAAATATGCGGCCGCCGCGGCACTGTTCTCGATCGCCGCCTACCTCATCATCTCAGGCGTCGTCGTTGCAGCCGAGCGCAGTTTCATCATGCTGGCGGTGATGCTGATTGCCGTATTGTTCGATCGCGCGGCGCTGACCATGCGCAATCTGGCGATCTCGGCGATCGCCGTCATCGTGGTGTCGCCGCACGAAGTTGTCGGCCCGAGCTTCCAGATGTCGTTCGCCGCAACGGCCGCGCTGGTCGGCGCCTATGCCGGCTGGGCGGATCACCGTGCGGGAAAGGCAAGACCGCCACCGCCAAAGCGGTCCCTGCCGGGGTTCCTGATGCGAAAATTCCTTGCGCTTACGGGAGGGGTGGCGATGACGTCCATCATTGCCGGCAGCGCCACGGCGCTGTTTGCCATATGGCACTTCCAGCGCGTTTCGCCGCTCAGCCTGTTCGCCAATCTGGCTATCATGCCAATTGTCTCGGTCGTCATGTTTCTGGCGGTTGTCAGCGCCTTGACAATGCCCTTCGGTCTGGACGGGCCTTTTCTCTACCTCATGGGCAAGGGCCTGACAGCGATGATCGCCATATCGGCGTGGATATCGGAACGCTCCCCCGTCGATGCGATCGGGATGATTTCACAACACTCCGTACT
Organism: Mesorhizobium sp. 113-3-9; assembly: GCF_016756515.1. Classification (NCBI taxonomy): domain Bacteria; kingdom Pseudomonadati; phylum Pseudomonadota; class Alphaproteobacteria; order Hyphomicrobiales; family Phyllobacteriaceae; genus Mesorhizobium; species Mesorhizobium sp. 113-3-9. The sequence continues at coordinate 4,474,915 of NZ_AP023246.1, forward strand.
GCTGGTGACGATTGCCCTGGTCATCGCGACGATGGCGACGACATGGCTACGGCTGGCGGCAGTGCCATTCGCACTCGCCGGCCTGTTGACCGTGTCTGATACGCGCGTGCCGGATGTGCTGATCTCCGAAGACGCGCGGCTGGTCGCGGTGCCGATCGGCGGTGGCGAACTCGCGGTCAGCCGGGCTCGTCCGAACGAATTCACCGTCGACAATTGGAAACGCGCGCTGGTGTCCGAAACCATTGTCACACCAGAGATGTTCAACAAGGCGGACGGGCAATTCGACATTGCAGATGCCGTCAATCTGCCGCCAGGGGCGCCGTTCTACTGCACGGAGGGCATCTGTCTCGCCCGGCATCCGTCTGGCGCGATCATCGCGCATGTCGAAGACCGCAAGGCTACCTGGAAGGCCTGCGGTTTCGCCGATCTGATCGTTGTCAATGACGCGACAGGCTACGATGCCTGCCACAACCCGCTGGTTCTCGTCATCACCAAACGGCAACTTGCACGCAAGGGCAGTGCCGCCGTGTTCTTCGATCGTCAATCGGCGACCGGCCCGCCGACCGTCAGCTTCGCCGTGGACGGGCCGTATCGGCCCTGGCACGAGCAACGAAAGTTTTCGCGTGAGGCGAGGGGGCTGCCACCCTATCAAAAAGCCGAAACGCCGGCTGCTCCTGCTCAGTAGCGCCTGATCAGCCCGACCAGCTTGCCTTGCACCTTGACCCTATCCGGCCCGAAAATGCGTGTCTCGTAGGCCGGGTTGGCGGCCTCAAGGGCAATCGAGGCGCCCTTGCGGCGGAACCGTTTCAAGGTCGCTTCCTCCTCGTCGACCAGCGCCACGACGATCTCGCCCGGGCTCGCCGTATCGGCGTTGCGGATAATGACCGTGTCGCCATCGAAGATGCCGGCCTCGATCATCGAGTCGCCCTTGACCTCCAGCGCATAGTGCTCGCCACCCATGATCATGTCCGGCGGCACCGAGATCGAATGCGTCTGATGCTGGATCGCATCGATCGGCACGCCGGCGGCGATACGGCCCATCACCGGGATCGACACGGCGGAGACCGCGTCGTCGTCATTGCCGGCAGAAGGCAAGCGCGACGGCGCCGGCTTGATCTGGCGGCCGAGGCCACCCTGACCGAGACTGCCCTGAATGACACTCGGCGAGAATTTCTTTGCGGCGTTGAGGCCGGGCGCGATCGAATCCGGTAGCCGCAGCACTTCCAATGCCCGCGCCCGGTTGGGCAGCCGCCTGATAAAGCCGCGTTCCTCCAGTGCCGTGATCAGGCGATGGATCCCTGACTTGGAGGCGAGATCGAGCGCTTCCTTCATCTCGTCAAAGGAGGGCGGGATACCGCTTTCCTTCAGCCGTTCATGGATGAACATCAGAAGTTCATGTTGCTTGCGCGTCAGCATGGCGCCCCCCAGGCATTGAACGAAGGGTGTGAATCGGAATCGAAAAACAAACCCAGAACAAACACTATCTGTTCCAGTTGTGTTCCGCAACTGTTTAAAGTTTAGTGAATTTGTTAAGGCATCTGAAATTATCTGCCGCCGGCAGCGGGCAGCAATCGACCACCTCCGCGCCAAGGCGAGCATTGAAATCATTTTGGTTAATGGCCTGTGGCCCACCCTCTTGTCCCGCTTGGCATCAGCGTTTGAAGGGCATTCACAGGGCGGATTGCATGGGCCAATCGATCCATTTCGAGCGGAACGAAACGAAATCAAAACGCCAACAATCGCTGGCTATCCGGGGATAGAACGCGTTCAGGCTTCCGGCATCGCTCCGCCCAGAATCTGCGCATAGGCGCCGGCATCGATATTGCCGCCGGAGATAACGCAGACGACGTTGCCGGTTGCCCGCTCGCTGCGGAGAGCGGCGGCGAGCGAGGCGGCTCCCGCGCCTTCGGCCACGATCTTTGCCTTCGAGAACAAAAGGCGCATCGCTTCCGTGACCTGATCGAGGCTGACGGCAATGGCGCCGTCGATAGACTGGCTTGCCAAGGGCCATAGGCCAGGCACCAGCGATGGGCCGCCTATGCTCTTGATGAAGGAGGGGCGCGTCTCGATCTCGACAATGCGTCCGGCCGCCAACGCCGCCGTGACCGGAGCCGCATTCTCATCCTCGACGGCGAAGACCTTGGCCTGGCTCCGCATCGCCTTGACCGCACTGGCGACACCGGTTGTCATGCTCCCTCCGCCATAAGGTGTCAGGACGCAATCGACCTCGGGCAGATCTTCGGCAATCTCGAGGCCAATGGTCGCGTTGCCGGCAAGCACCGCCTGGTCGGTGACCGGGTTCACCAGGAGTTCCGCGCCCTCCGGCCGCTCCGTTCCGATGATGTAGCGCCACCATGTCTCGTGCGAGACGAAGCGCACGTCGCCACCAAGGCCGCGGACCCCGTCGATCTTGGTCTGGGGTGCATCGGCATACATGTAGGCGGCCACCGGAACGCCAAGCGCCCGTGCCGCCCAGGCCATTCCGTAGGCCATGTTGCCGGAACTGATAGTCGCAACGCCATGCCTGAGTTCATCGGCATCGCGGCAGAGCAAGGCATTGAGCGCCGGCCTGATCTTGAAGGCGCCAATGGGCGACAATGTCTCGAGCTTGAGGAATATCCGCTGATCGGCGCGACCGAGATCGAGGCGCAGCAGCGGCGTGCGCGGCAACCAGGCAGCCAGCCTGTCGCGGGCCGCGACCATCTCATCGAGAGTCGGACGTCGCGGAAGCGCTGAAGTCATCCCGAAATTGCCTTCAGGCTGCCGGCGCGTGCGGTGTAGGTGTTAGCGCCGCCGTCCTCGCTGTGAACGTAGACATGCAGCGTGTAGCCGATATGCGCCGTCATCAGCGCCTTTGCCCGCTCGACATCGCGATCGAGGGCCGCTTCCATGATCGCGGTGTGATGCTCGATCGCGATCGCCTCGCGCAGGGCGTCCATTGCCTCGCCATAGCCATCCTTGAGGCCGGCGGCCGCCCGCAATGTCGGCGCCAGGCCGAGAAAACGATGATGCCGCCGCAACTGATCGGCGATTGTCGAACGGAAGCGCAACAGCCAGTTGGACGTCGCAGCACTCAGCAGTGCCGCGTGAAAGGCCTCGTGGCTCTCGTCCCATTGGTCGACGGCCGCATCCGAGGGGTCGTCGACCGCGGTCTTGCAGCGGGAGAGCCGGTAGTGGGCGGTGACAACCGCGTCCTCCCATTCCCTGCCGCCTTTCTCGATCGATTCCAGGAACAGCGGCATCTCCACAACCATCCTTGCGCGAGCCAGGTCCTCGAGCTCGGCCCGCGACACCGGAGCCACGGCAAAGCCGCGATTGCTGATGGCGGTAACCAGGCGCTCGGCCTCAAGTCGAGACAAGGCTTCACGCAGCGGTGTCCAGCCGACACCGTATAGACCGCGCAGCGCGCTCAGTTTGAGCGGTGCGCCCGGCATGAGGCGTGTGGTCAGGATATCGCGCCGCAGCAGCTGATAGGCCGCCTCGGTTTTCGTGGAGTTGTTCTGATCCTGCATCGCGATCCGTCCATCGTCGGGCATGTGAAAATTATATATGATGGCGGCCCATGGCAAGAATTATATATAATGTTTGACAGGTGGCGACGGACTGACCATGATCGCCACAGTTGCCGTCCCGATGAGCGGCGCTGATCAAATCTGGGAGGAAATGATGTTGAAGTCGAAATCCGCTTGGCTGTCGGGATTGGCCCTGGCAGGCGCATTGATGGTCAGCGCGGGGAGTGCCGCCGCCGACCAGATTCGCATCGGCATCGCCAATTTCGGCGAGCATCCGCAGCTCAACGCCGCCATAGCCGGCTTCAAGAAGGCGCTGACGGACAATGGCTTTGTCGAGGGCAAGGATGTCGTCTACACGGAGAGCCATACCAATTTCGATGCGTCGCTGGTGCCGCAGATGATCGCCAAGCTGCAGGCGGAGCAGCCCAAGCTGATCTACACCATCACCACGCCGGTCTCGCAGATCGCCAAGAAGGCGCTTGCCGGTTCCGGCATTCCGATCGTCTTTGCCGCCGTCACCGATCCGGTCGCGGCCAAGCTGGTGCCATCGTGGGACGCCGGAGACGAAGGCATGACCGGCGCCAGCGATCTGCAGGACGTCGCCGCTGTCATGGCCTTCACCAAAAAGCTGCTGCCGAACGCCAAGCGCTTCGGCGTGCCTTACAATCCAGGCGAGGCCAATGACGTTGCCTTGGTCGAGAAGATCAAGGCGGCCGCACCGGCGGCCGGTTTCGAAGTCGTCGAAGTCGGCGTCGACAACGTCAATGACATCCAGCAGCGCATCGCCGCGCTCGCCGGCAAGGCAGACGTGATCTACGGCCCGGCTTCGAACCTGATCCAGCCGGCGATCGCCGCTGTCTCCGCGGCGGCTCGCCAGGCCGGAATCCCGATCGTCAACTCCGATGACAGCGCGGTCCGCAATGGCACGGTGCCGGCAAGCTTCGCGGTCAATTACACGCAGGTCGGCGTCAACGCCGGCAACATCGCCGCCGAAATCCTCAAGGGCAAGGATCCCAAGACGATCGCGCCGTCGCGCCCGGCCTACAAGGGTCACATGGCAACGATTTCCCGCAAGGCGATGGCCGCGTTCGGCATCGAGATACCGGCGTCGATGGCTGATTGCGGCTGCATCGTCGACTGACATCGGCACTGAAGGATGACGGCGTCGGCGCCGTCATCCTGAGGTCAGGGAGGAACGATGCTCGAGATCCGATCCGCGCGCAAAGTATTCTACAAGGGCCAGGCCGACGAGAAGATCGCGCTGGACGGTCTCAGCCTGTCGCTGGCCACGGGCGAGTTCGGCATCGTTATCGGCTCCAACGGAGCCGGCAAGAGCAGCATGCTCAATGCCATTTCCGGAGCTCTTGTCCTGGATTCCGGCAGAATCCTGATCAATGGCGCCGATGTGACAGCCATGCCGGTGTACAAACGGGCGACAAGACTGGCGCGCGTCTTCCAGGATCCGATGCGCGGCACAGCCGCCAGCATGACGGTGGCGGAGAACATGCTGCTGGCCGACCTGCGCAGCCAAAAACGCACGCTGCGGCAAGGGCTGAACGCCACGCGGCTAGCGTCCTACAAGGAGCGCCTGTCGATATTGGGCCTCGGCCTTGAAAATCGCCTCGATACCCGTGTCGACCTGCTCTCGGGGGGGCAGCGTCAGTCGCTGTCGCTGATCATGGCCGTCGGCGGATCGCCGGATTTGCTGCTGCTCGACGAGCATACGGCCGCGCTCGACCCGCGCACAGCCGAGATCGTCATGCAAGCGACGGTGCGCGCCGTCAACGCGCTGAAGCTGACCACCCTTATGGTGACCCACAACATGCAACACGCCGTCGACTATGGCAGCCGGGTGATCATGCTCGATGCGGGCCGGGTCCTGCTTGAGGTCACTGGCGAGGAGAAGGCGAGGGTCACGGTCATCGACCTGATCGGCCATTTTTCGGTCAAGACCGACCGCATGTTGCTGGCGAGCTGATCATCATGGGCTTTGTTCAGGAGGTTCTCACCAGCTTCGTCGCGATCATACCGGTCACGTTGGCGCAAAGCCTGATCCTGGCCTTCGTCGTACTCGGAATCATGATCCCGTTTCGCATGCTGAATTTTCCCGACCTAACCAGCGAAGGCGCGTTTCCGCTGGGTGGCTGCGTCTGTGGCGTGCTGCTGGCTGCCGGCGTATCACCGCTGGCGGCCATCGTGGTTGCGTTCGCGGCGGGCTTCGCGGCGGGTTGCTGCACCGCCTTCATCCACCTGCGTTTCCGCATCCACACGCTTCTCGCGGGCATCCTGATGATGACGATGCTCTACAGCATCAACCTTCGCATCATGGGCAAGTCCAACCTCTCCGTCTTCGGCTCGCCCACCGTGTTCGACTGGGTGCCGTTCGCGCGGCCGGGTTTTCCGGCCAGCAAGATCGTTGTCGCCGGCTTCATCGCGCTCATCGTCTTCCTTGCGCTCTATATGTTTTTCAGGACCGAGAAGGGGACTGCCGTGCGTGCCGTGGGCGCTAACCCCGATATGGCCGAGGCTCAAGGCATCAATGTCTGGGCGGCGACCATTGGTGGTGTCGGGCTGGCGAGTGCATTTTCGGCATCGAGCGGCGCACTGATGGTGCAGTCGCAGGGCTTCGCCGACGTCAATATGGGGCTGGGAATTCTCATCAACGGGCTTGCCGCGCTGATGATCGGCGAGGCGGTCGTCGGCAAGCAGACGGTCTGGCGCCAGCTGCTGGCGCCCTTTGCCGGCGCGATCATCTACTACCAGCTGGTGTCGTTCTGCCTTGCCGCCGGCATGCCGCCTCCCGACCTGAAGCTTGCCACGGGCCTGTTCGTGCTCGCCATGCTTGCTCTGCCCAGCCTCAAGCACAGCCGGGGCCCGGCACCCGCGCGCGAAGCGATCCGTGAGTAATCAGACTTGAATAACCGAGGAACGCCACAAATCATGCGTGCAACGCTCGATCTCGCAGCAGTCGAAGCCATGGATGCGGCGGATCCGCTGCGTGCCATGCGCGACCGGTTCATCTTGCCGGAAGGCGTGATCTACCTCGACGGCAATTCGCTGGGCGCCGCGGCGCCAGCCGTCTTCAACGAGCTGCAGAAGGCCGCGACGCAGGAGTGGGCGCAGGACCTCATCCGCGCCTGGAACACCGCCGGCTGGTTCGATATGCCGGTCGCGCTTGGCGACCAGCTGGGGCGCCTGATCGGAGCAGCGACGGGCCAGACGGTGGTCTGCGATACGACGTCGATCAACATCTACAAGGTGCTGCATGCCGCACTCAACATGAGGCCGGACCGCACGGTCATCGTCGCCGAGGGCGACAGCTTTCCAACCGATCTCTACATGGCCGAGGGCGTGGCCTCGACACGGCCGGGCACGGTGCTGCGGCTCGAGGGTGTCGATGCGCCGACTATTGAAGAGCTGATCGACAGCCAAGTCGCGGTTATCCTGGTCAACCACGTCAACTACAAATCCGGACAGCTGCGCGACATGGCAGCCCTGACGCGCAAGGCCCATCAGGCCGGCGCGCTGATCGTCTGGGATCTCTGTCACACCGCTGGTGCCTTGCCGGTCGAACTCGATGCCGCCAATGCCGATTTCGCCATCGGCTGCACCTACAAATATCTCAATGGCGGCCCCGGCGCGCCGGCCTTCATCTATGCCGCGACACGCCATCACGACGATGTCCATCAGCCGCTGAGCGGCTGGTGGGGCCATGCGCGGCCATTCGCCTTCGAGCAGGGTTTTGCCGCCGGCAGCGGCATCCGCCGGTTCCTGTGCGGCACGCAGCCGGTGCTGTCGATGCGGGCGCTGAAGGGCGCGCTGGATATCTGGGACGAGGTCGACATGGCGGCGGTGCGCGAGAAGAGCATTGCCTTGACTGACCTGTTCATCCAGCTCGTCGAAGCCAAATGCGGCGCCTATGGGCTCGAACTGGAAAGCCCGCGCGACGGCAATGCGCGCGGCAGCCAGGTGTCGTTCCTTCATCCGCATGGCTACCAGGTGATGCGGGCCCTGATCGAGCGCGGCGTGATCGGCGATTTCCGCGCGCCGTCGACCATCCGCTTCGGCTTTACGCCGCTCTATGTCGGCTACAGGGACGTGTGGCAGGCGGTCGAGGTGCTGGAGGACATCCTACGCACCGGCGCCTGGCAGGAGGCGCGTTTCGCGGTCAAAACGGCGGTGACTTGAGACGTCGGCGCAATTTCAGGAAAAGTGTTGGCGGTTTTCCGTCCGAAATTGCGCCAAGCAAAAAGTCAGAGCCGAGTTCGGACCGTCCACAGTTCAGGAAACAGCACGACCTCGAGCATCTTCTTGAGGTAGGAAGCGCCTGAGGTGCCGCCGGTGCCGCGCTTCAGGCCGATGATGCGCTCGACCGTGGTGACGTGGTTGAAACGCCAGCGGCGGAAATAATCCTCGAAATCGACCAGCTTCTCGGCAAGCTCATAAAACATCCAGTAGCGCTGAGGATCGCGGTAGACGGTCTGCCAGGCAACCAGGACCTCTTCGTTCTCGGTGCGGGTTTCACGCCAGTCAGTGCGCTTGGCATCGGCGCCGATGTCGAACCCGTTGCGCGCCAATAGGAGCAGCGCTTCGTCGTAGAGCGACGGCTCGGCCAGGATGGCTTCCAACTTGCCGCTCAAGTCTGGCCGATGCTTGTGTGGGCCAAGCATTGCGAGGTTGCGGTTGCCGGCCATGAATTCGATGGCGCGGTACTGCCAGGACTGGAAGCCCGAGGATTGGCCGAGCGCGTCACGGAACTCGGTGTATTCGCTTGGCGTCATGGTCCGCAGCACGTCCCAGGCGTTGTTCAACTGCTCGAAAATGCGCGCGACGCGCGACAGCATCTTGAAGCTAGGCTCGAGCCGATCAGCGCGGATGGAGCGGATCGCGGCGGCGATCTCATGCAAGGCGAGTTTCATCCACAGTTCCGAGGTCTGGTGCTGGATGATGAACAGCATCTCGTCATGCGCCGACGACAGCGGCGTCTGTGCCTCCAGCACTTTTTCCAGATGCAGATAGTCGCTGTAGGACATGCGTTCCTTGAACGACATCTGCGCGCCTTCCGACGCCGGATCGTAGGGCTCGCTCAATGGATTTTCTCCGTGCGCAGGCGGAAGCGCTGGATCTTGCCGGTCTGGGTCTTGGGCAGCGCGGCGATGAACTTGACCGAGCGCGGATATTTGTAGGGCGCGATCGTCGCCTTGACGTGGTCCTGCAGGCGCTTGATGGTCAATGCATCCGCTGCCACGCCTTGCACCAGCACGACATGCGCCTCGACAATCTGGCCGCGTTCGCCATCCTCGGCGCCGATCACGGCGCATTCGGCGACATCGGGATGCGACAGCAGCGCCGCTTCGACTTCGGGGCCGGCAATGTTGTAGCCGGCGCTGACGATCATGTCGTCGGAGCGCGCGGCGAAGTGGAAGAAGCCGTCCTCGTCCTGGGTAAACGTGTCGCCGGTGAGGTTCCAGCCGTCGCGCACATAGTCCTTCTGCCTGTCATCGGCCATGTAGCGGCAGCCGGTGGGCCCGCGCACCGCCAGCCGTCCGGTCTCGCCGCGCGGCACTTCGCGCATCGCGTCGTCGACGATGCGCGCTTCGTAGCCGGCTACCGGCTTGCCGGTGGACGCGGGCTTCATGTCGTCAAAACGGTTGGAGATAAAGATGTGCAGCATTTCGGTGGCACCGATGCCGTCGAGGATCGGCTTGCCGGTCTTCTTGGTCCATTCCTCGAAGACCGGAGCCGGCAAGGTCTCGCCGGCCGAAACGGCGACGCGCAGCGATGACAGGTCGGCGCCTTCATCCATGGCCTTCAGCATGGCGCGATAGGCGGTCGGCGCGGTGAAGGAGATGGTCGCTCTGTAGGTCTCGATGATGTGGATCATGTTGGGCGGCGTCGCCTGTTCCAGCAGTGTCGCCGCCGCGCCGAAGCGCAGGGGGAAGATGGCGAGGCCGCCAAGGCCGAAGGTGAAGGCGAGTGGCGGCGAGCCGACAAAGATGTCATCCGGCGTCACCTGGAGGATTTCGCGCGCATAGGCGTCGGCGATGATCAGAAGGTCGCGGTGGAAATGCATCGTTGCCTTCGGCACGCCCGTCGTGCCCGAGGTGAAGCCGAGCAAGGCGACGTCGTCGCGACCGGTGTTGACGGCAGTGAAGGTCACCGGCTTGTCGAGGGCGGCGCGATCGAGCTCGGCATCATGGTTGGCGGTGCCGTCGAAGCCGATCACCTGCTTCAGGAACGCACTGTCCTTGGCGCAGGCGGTCATCTCGTCCATCAGCCTGGTGTCGCAGAGCGCGGTGGTGATCTCCGCCTTGTCGACGATCTTGGTGAGCTCGCCCGCGCGCAGCATCGGCATGGTGTTGACGACCACGGCGCCGACCTTGGTGGCGGCCAGCCAGCAGGCGACCATTGCGGGGTTGTTGGCAGAGCGGATCAGCACCCGGTTGCCCGGTTTGACGCCATAATTCTCGACCAGCGCATGGGCCAGCCTGTTCGTCCAGTCGGACAGTTCCTTGTAGGTGCGGCGGCGGCCATTGCCGATCAGCGCGGTGTGATCGCCGAGGCCCTTCTCGACCAGCCTGTCGGTCAACTCGACGCCGGCGTTGAGGCGGTCGGGATAGTCGAAGCCATCGAGCAGGAAATCCGGCCATTGATCCGGCGGCGGCAGATGATCGCGCGTGAACGTGTCGATATGCGCTGAAGGCCCAAGCATGTCGCCGCCATCCTGTCTGCTGCCTGGCCAGTGCGCGAAAAGCACATGTCCGAGGTGGTGGATCTGAAGTTCCCGTCTTTTCGCGAGAGGCTTCGTGCAGCCAGCTACACCTGTTCGGCGACGCCACCGGGAAAGGGTGAACATCCGCAGGTTTGGACAGCACAGCAGACCTCCCATTGTCGGCTGTTCGTGAGGCAGGATCGCACCAGTCGAAATTTGTTTCAAGCCTAAAATGTTTTGCGCTGGAGCATTGACGCATGGCATGGTGGTGGCCATTGCTAGCGTGAAAACCGAAGCGCTTGGGGGAGGGTGCGGATGCTTGGACATCGCATTGAGGATTGGGACAATGCCTACGCCAACAGCGCGAACATTGCCCGCAGTGACCGCTGGCCGGCCGCGTGGACGGAACCCGCGCAAGCCTTTCGCGACGCGATGTCGGCGCAAGGCCGGGCACGCATCGACATCGCCTATGGTGAGCGACCACGCAATCGGTTCGATCTTTTTCTTCCAGAGGCTTCGCCCAAGGGCCTCGTCGTGTTCATCCATGGCGGTTACTGGATGGAGTCCGACAAGAGCACCTGGTCGCACCTGGCCAAAGGCTCGGTCAGCAGCGGTTTCGCGGTGGCGATGCCGTCCTACACGCAATGCCCGGCCGTACGCATAGCCGGCATCGTGCGCGAAATCGGCGTGGCGATCGGCACGGCGGCGGCAATGGTGGACGGGCCGCTGATGCTGACCGGGCATTCGGCCGGCGGACATCTCGCCAGCCGCATGGTGACCATATCAACGCCTCTGGCCGCCGATGTGGCAAAGCGCATACGCCATGTCGTTTCGATTTCGGGTCTCCATGACCTGCGCCCGCTCATGCGCACCTGCATGAACGAGGCCCTGGCAATCGACGAAGCCGAAGCCCAGGCAGAAAGCCCGGCGTTGCTGCGCCCCATGGACGGCGTTCGCCTCACCTGCTGGGCCGGAGGCGGGGAGCGGTCCGAGTTCCTGCGCCAGAATGCGCTGCTGGCCAACATCTGGACCGGGCTTGGCGCCGTCACCAGCACCGTGGTTGAGCCCGACCGGCATCATTACGATGTCCTCGATGGCCTAGCCGATCCGGCGCATGCACTGACACAGACCTTGATCTCGGAATAGCCGAGATCATTTTTCTATATTATCAGCGATCTATGGGACGATTCTTCAGCGTAACATAAGCACGCTGCAGGAGTCTCCCGCAGCGGATGCGAGAGCAAAAGGAGCCCGCACGATCAAACCGTTGGCGTCGGAGAGCATCCTCAGCATCGAGGAATCCTGGATGCCGAACGGCGTCGCCACCAGTTCGCCATCGTTCTCCTCGACCACCGCCCGCACATAATCCTGGCGCAGGTCATTGGCCGGCATCCCGACGCCCAGCCGTGCCTGACGAATGTCCTGGCGATAGTTGCGGCCGCCGAGCCTTGCCAGAAGCGGTTTCAGGAACAATTGCGAGCAGACCAGGCTTGCCACGGGGTTGCCTGGCAGCCCGATGCACCTGATATCGCCGAGGCGCCCGAACATCAGCGGCTTGCCGGGGCGCATGGCGATTTTCCAGAAGCCGAGCGTCATGCCTTCGCCAGTCAGCACGTCATGGATCAAATCGTGGTCGCCGACCGACGCGCCGCCAAGCGTGACGATGACATCCGCACCGGCCGCGACCGCTTTCCTGACCAGCGCGGCAATGGCCTCCTGGCGGTCAGCGGCAATGCCGAGGTCGAGCGCTCGGGCGCCGACCGATTGCGCGGCGGCAGCAACACCGTAAGCGTTGGACGAGATGATCTGGTCCGGCCCGAGTTCGCTGCCGGGCGGCAACAACTCGTCGCCGGTGGCGATGATGGCGACCAGTGGCCGTTTGACCACGTTCACCCGCGGATGATTGGCCGATGCAGTCAGCGAAAGAGCCGCCGGATCCAGCACCCGGCCTTTTTCCAGCAAGACGTCGCCTTGGGAAAAGTCGAGCCCGACGCGGCGGATGTTGCGCCATTCGGCGGTGGGCTCGATCACTTCTATGTTGCCGCCGCCAAGATCCCGGACGTTTTCCTGGATGACGATGGTGTCGGCGCCGTCAGGCAGCGGGGCGCCGGTGAAAATGCGCACCGCCTGGCGTTCGGCGACCGTGCGGTCAAAGCCACGGCCGGCCGGCGCCATGCCGATCACCGAGAGTTTCGATGGCACGGACGCCACGTCGGCCGCGCGCGCGGCATAACCATCCATGGCCGAGGCATTGAAGGGCGGCTGGGTGCGAAGCGCCACGACCGGTTCGGCCAGCACGCGATCGACCGCCTCGATGAGGGGAACGCTTTCGCCGGCCAGCGGCGCGGCACCATCAAGCAGGCGTTCGAGCGCCTCCGCGACCGGAACCAGCGCCATCAGGCGTCGGCCTTGTAGTCGCCGGACTTGCCGCCGGTCTTCTCGACCAGCCGAATGCCGGAGATAACCATGGCGCGGTCCACTGCCTTGGCCATGTCGTAAATGGTCAGGCAGGCCACGGAAGCAGCGGTCAGTGCTTCCATCTCGACGCCCGTCTTGCCGGTGACACGCGCCAATGCAGTGACTTTCAGGCCGGGCAGCGCATGGTCGGGCTCGATGTCGACGGAAACCTTGGTCAAGAGCAGCGGATGGCAGAGCGGGATCAACTCATGCGTCTTCTTGGCCGCCATGATGCCGGCGATGCGCGCGGTGCCGAGCACATCGCCTTTCCTGGCATTGCCGGCGAGGATGGTTGTCAGCGTCTCGGCTTGCATCGAGACGAACCCTTCAGCGATCGCGGTGCGCGTCGTCTCGTCCTTGTCGCCGACATCGACCATGTTGGCCTCGCCCTGCGCGCCGAGATGGGTGAGGGCCGATGTCATGATCAGGCGGCCTCTACCGCCGCCTTGCCCGTCAAAAGCAGGTGCGTCGCCGCGGTGACATCCTGTTGCCGCATCAGGCTCTCGCCGACGAGGAAGGTGCCGATGCCGCTCTTCTGCATCCTGAGGCAATCGTCATGGGTAAAGATCCCGCTCTCGCTGACCAGCAGGCGGTCGCCCGGCACCATTGCCGCCAGCCGCTCGGAAGTCTCAAGACTGGTTTCGAATGTTCTCAGATTGCGGTTGTTTATGCCGATCAACCGCGACGACAGTTTTACCGCACGCTGCGTTTCGGCCTCGTCATGCACCTCGATCAGCGCATCCATGCCGAGTTCGAATGCGGTCGCTTCCAATTCGCTCGCCAGGGCATCGTCGACACTGGCCATGATGATCAGGATGGCATCGGCGCCCCAGGCGCGCGCCTCGTACACTTGATAGGGATCGAACAGAAAATCCTTGCGCAGCGCGGGCAGGGCGACGGCAGCCCGTGCCTTGGTGAGGAACTCCGGCGCGCCCTGGAAGGACGGTGCGTCGGTCAGGACCGAAAGACAGGCGGCGCCGCCTTTCTCGTAGGCCCGGGCCAATGCCGGTGGATCGAAATCGGCCCGGATCAGCCCTTTGGAAGGGCTTGCCTTCTTGATTTCGGCGATCAGGGCGAAGCCGCCTGATCCGCGCTTCGCCTCGAGGGCCGCGAGAAAGCCGCGCGGCGCGTCTGCATCTTTTGCGCGCGCCTTGATCTCGGCCAGCGGCAAGCGTGCCTTGGCGGCGGCGATCTCCTCGCGTTTGTAGGCTTCGATCTTACGCAGAATGTCAGACACGGTTCACCCGTTCGAAACTTCGACCAATCGGTCGAGGACCTGCAGCGCCCGGCCGCTATCGATGGCTTGCGCGGCGAGCGCGATGCCGTCGCCAAGCGTCGTTGCCTTGCCCGCGATCACCAGTCCGGCGCCGGCATTCATCAGCACGGTGTCGCGATAGGCGCCGGCAGCGCCGCCCAGCATGTCGCGCAATGCCTTGGCATTGTAGGCGGCGTCGCCGCCGCGCAGTTCGTCCTTGGTATGGCGCTTCAGCCCAAATTCTTCCGGGGTCAGCGTGAAGCTGCGGATCTCGCCGCCGATCAGTTCCGCCACCTGCGTTTCGCCGGTGGTGGTGATTTCGTCATAGCCGTCGCCGTGAACGACCCAGGCATGCTCGGTGCCCAGCGCCTTCAGCGTCTCAGCGATTGGCAGGATCCATTCCGGCAGAAAGACCCCGACCATCTGCCTGACGACGCCAGCCGGGTTGGAGAGCGGTCCGAGCAGGTTGAAGATGGTGCGGGTGCCGAGCTCGACGCGGGTCGGGCCGACATGCTTCATCGCCGGATGGTGCGCGGGCGCGAACATGAAGCCGAGGCCGGTCTCCCGGATGCAGCCGCCGATCGTTTCCGGTGAGATATCGATCTTGAGCCCAAGGGCGATCAGGACGTCCGCGGCGCCAGTCAGCGAGGACAGGCCGCGATTGCCGTGCTTGGCGACAGGAACGCCGCTGCCGGCGATGACGAACGCCGATGCCGTCGAAATGTTGACGCTGTGGGAATTGTCGCCGCCGGTGCCGACGATGTCGATGGCACCGGCGGGCGCTTCGACGCGGAGCATCTTGGCCCGCATGGTGGCGACAGCGCCCGAAATCTCGCTCACCGTTTCACCACGTACGCGCAGCGCCATCAGGAAGCCGCCGATCTGCCCGGGTGTCGCGTCGCCCGACATGATGATGTCGAAGGCCTCGCGCGCTTCCTCGAAGGAAAGCGCGCTGCCGCCCGCGACCTTGGCGATATGGGTTTTCAGCGCGCTCATCTTGTCGAGGCTTGGGCAACGGCGGCCTGGTCGATGCGGACGTCATACTGCGTCTGCAACTGCGCCACCAACTGGTCGAGCAGATCGTCCGACATGCCGGAGGTGAAGGATTTCTGTGCGTCCTCCGGCACCGAGCTGGCATCGGCCCCGGCGGGTTCGAACACTTCGGCGACCTTGAACAGGATCTGTCCGTCGCCGGTGGGCGAGGGGATCAGCCCGGTGCCGCCTTCGCCGACGCCGAACATGACGGCGGCGCCCTCCTTGCCGAAATCGGCATCGTCGGCTTCGCGCTTCAGGCCGCGCTTGGTCTGCTTCTCCAGCTTGAGCTCGCTGGCGATGACGTCCAGCGTGGCGCCAGCCTTGAGCCGTTTTTCGAGTTCGTCCGCCTTGGCGGCGAGCCGCTTGGTGGTCTCCGCCGCCGTCCAGTCCGCGACGACCTTCTGGCGGACCTCATCGAGAGTACGGTCGCGAGCCGGCGTGATCGAACCGACCTCATAGAAGACAAAACCGTTGTCGGCCGTGGTCAGCGCCTCGTTTTCGGTGTTGGGTTCAGCGTCAAAGACCGCCTTGATCAGCGCCGGCGATTCCGGCAGGTCCTTGACGACCGAGCCGTCCGGCCTGAGGCCGTTGCGGTCGATGGCTTCGATGGTGACGTCCTTCAGCTTCAGCTTGGCGGCCGCTTCGGCCAGGGAACTGCCGGAGGCGCGGGTGTCTTCGTAATTGTCGTGGACATCCAGCAGGATGCGGCTCGCCTCGCCCAGCGCCAGGTCCTTGCGGATCTGGTCGGAGACTTCGGTGAGCGGCTTCACCACCTCGGGCTTGATCTCGGTGACGCGCAGCAGCACCGGACCAAAGGCACCCTGAACGACCTGGCTGACTTCATTGGCGTTGAGCGTGAACGCGGCATCGGCAACCGCCTTGTCGGCGATCTTGTCCTTGGCGAGCGTGCCAAGCAGCGTGTCTGCCGGTGTCTTGCCTTCGGCGGTCACCAGCTTTTCGAAAGTGGCGCCGGCCTTTAGCGAATCGAGCGCGGCCTTGGCAGCATCCGGTGTCTTGAACACAAGCTGCTCGATGGTGCGCATCTCGGGCGTGGTGTAGCGCGCCTTGTTCTTGTTGTAATCGTCGCTGACTTGTTGGTCGGTAACCGCGGTCGTATCCATGATGTCCACCGGCTCCAGGCGGACATAAGAGAATTTGCGGTACTCGGGTGCGGCGTAGGTCTTCTTGTTGGCTTCGAAATAGGCCTGAAGCACGCTGTCGCCCGGTGCCTCGATCGGCTCGACGAGGGCCTTCGGCAATGTCAGATAGTCGACGGTGCGGTCCTCGCCGCGATAGAGCGCCACCGCCTTTAAGAAGGCGTCCGGCGCCTTGAGTCCGTCCGAAACCGCCTCGACGATCTGCTGGCGCACCGCCACCTGGGCGCGGTTCTTCAGATAATCCTCGGGCCGCATGCCGACTTCGCGCAGCAGGTACTCGAACGTCCTCCTGTCGAACTCACCGCTCGGCCCCTTGAAGGCCGGATCCTCGCGCGTCAACTCGGCCAGCCGGTCCTTGGACAGGCCGAGGCCCAGCTTGCGTGCCTGTTCATCGAGAACGGCGCCGGAAACGAGCTGCGCCAGCACCTGGTTGTCGATGCCGAGCGCCTTTGCCTGTTCATGGGTGAGGCGCTGACCGAATTGCTGCGACATGACGGCCAATTGGCGGTCATAGGCGAGGCGATATTCGTTGATCGATACCTTGGTGCCACCAGCCGTTATCACCGAATCGTGGCCGGCAAAGCCGCCCATCAGCCGCCCGGAGATGCCCCAGACCAAAAAGCTGAGCACCAGCAACACCAGTAGACCTTTCGCGACCCAGGTACCCGCCGCGTTTCTCAATATACCAAGCATCGTTACTTCCGATTTGTGCGCCTTTTTCGCAGGCGCCGAGTCTGAAACAAGCGCAATAGCGCCCTTCCGGTCCACTGTCGATTGCTTTGTGGCCTGATTTTGGTAGTGAGGGCCAGAGCCTGATATCGCCCGGAGAAGCAGACCATGACGCCAGGAATTCGCCCGCTCGTTGCCGGCAACTGGAAAATGAACGGCACCAGCGCCTCGCTGAACGAGCTCAGGATGATCGGCAACGGGTTCATGAGCGGGCTCGACGCCGAGACCGAGGCGCTGGTCTGCGTTCCCGCGACGCTGCTTTCCCATGCCGCGGAGATTCTGTCGCGCACGCCCGTCCATGCCGGGGGTGAAGACTGCCACGCCAAGGAAAGCGGCGCCTACACCGGCTGCATCTCGGCGGAGATGCTGAAGGATGCGGGCGCGAGCCATGTCATTGTCGGCCATTCCGAATGCCGCGAACAACGCGGCGAGGACGATGCGACGGTCCAGGCCAAGGCAACCGCCGCATGGCGCGCCGGATTGGTGGCCATCGTCTGCATCGGCGAGACGCAGCAACAGCGCGAAGCGGGCGCCACGCTCGACGTGCTGTCGCGCCAGGTCGCCGGCTCGGTGCCGCCGAGTGCCACGTCATCCAACACCGTCATTGCCTATGAGCCGGTGTGGGCGATCGGCACCGGCCTGACGCCGACCGCGGCCGATGTGGCCGAAGCGCATGCGCATATCCGCGAAAAGCTGTCGGAAAAACTCGGCGCCGCCGCTGCCAGGATACGCATCCTCTATGGTGGCTCGGTCAAGCCGTCCAATGCGGTGGAACTGCTGGGTGTCAGGAATGTCGACGGCGCCCTGGTCGGTGGCGCCAGCCTGAAAGCGGCTGATTTCCTGGGTATCGCTGAAGCCTATCGCAGCATTCCCGGCTGAGATCCATGACGCTGGACGGGGCTCATCCCGTCCAAATTCGTTGCAAAGGGCGCGTTGCTTCCCATATTCCGGCCACGGGCTTGGAAATGCCGTGAAAGCATTGTATTGAGCCGCCTCCAATTCACCGGTCGTGTCCGCGGCCGGGCAAGGCCTTGCCAGGATAAACTATGCAAACCGTACTGATCGTCATCCATCTCATGGTCGTGCTCGCCCTGGTCGGCGTGGTGCTGCTGCAACGCTCTGAAGGTGGCGGCCTTGGCATTGGTGGCGGATCGGGCTTCATGACGGCGCGCGGCGCCGCCAATGCGTTGACGCGGGCGACGGCGATCCTGGCGGCGGCTTTCTTCGTTACGTCGCTGACGTTGTCGATCATTGCCCGCTACGGCGAGAAGCCGATCGACATTCTCGACCGCGTTCCCGCGACTTCGGACGGTGCTGGCAAGGGCGTGCTCAACCAATTGCCCGGCACGACGACCCCGGCGCCCGCCGGCAATACCGCGCCGACGCCGCCATCCGGCAATGACGCCGCGGCGACGCCTCCGGCAACTGCCCCGGCGACCGCGCCTGCTGCCGGCGCAACGCCGCCGGCAAGCAACGGCACCACCAACACCGCGCCGGCGACACCGCAAGTCCCGAACCAGTAAGCTCCACCTGGTCCAGGCCGCGATCTGTGATCGTTTGAACACAGTCGCGGCAAATGCTGCGCGATCACGAAGATTCGACGGGCAGCAGCGCGGTCTCGCGCTTGAGGCATACGCGCTTATTCGACTATAGATTGCAGGCGGCATTTTCGGTGTCCTTGGGGGGCGCCGGGCGGCGCCGTGGGCAACAAGCATTGAACGATCGGATCTTCGCCATGCAGCTTCGCAGCTTCATTTTCCTGGGACTTTGCGCCGCACTCGGCCTGAGTTCCCCGGCTTTCGCCGGCGTGCCGGCCAATTTGGCCGCCAACCA
Source organism: Mesorhizobium sp. 113-3-9 (assembly GCF_016756515.1). Lineage (NCBI taxonomy): Bacteria > Pseudomonadati > Pseudomonadota > Alphaproteobacteria > Hyphomicrobiales > Phyllobacteriaceae > Mesorhizobium > Mesorhizobium sp. 113-3-9. The sequence goes on from NZ_AP023246.1 coordinate 4,493,605, forward strand.
GTCGGTCGACAAAACCGACGCCATCAACGTCGCAGCCAAGAGCGATGCGGCGCAACTGAAGCTTCTCAAGAAGAAGAAAAACCCGACACCGGACGACCTCACCCAGATCAAGAAGATCGAGGCCAAGATCGTTGCCGACAAGGAAGACGCCAAGGCCAAGGCGCTGGAAGCCAGGAAGCTGGCGATGCGTGAAGCAGCCAAGGCCAGGGCCGACGCGGACCGGCAGGCCTTCCTGGCCCAGAAGGGCAAGACTGCTCCGGCAACCGAAGTGGCCGAGGCCAAGCCTGCCAAGAAGACCACCAAGGTGATCGAGCCGATTGAACCGATTACGCCAATCCAGTCGGCCGAGCCGCTCCCGGCCGAGGCGATGAACGTCGCCTTGACCGGCAACAATGGCGAACTGCGCAGCGAGGTCGTCGGCCAGACGCGGCCGAGCAGCGGCGGCCTGTTCGCCGGCCTGTTCGGCGGTACCTCGTCCGGTTCGTCGATCAGCTATCTGCCCGAGACCCGCGCGCTCGACTCCGCGCTTGCCAAGAAGGATGCCAAGAAGCCGTTCAAGGTGAAGCCGGAATTCGTGCCGCAGGACGTGGAGTTCACCGGCTACGATGCCGGCACCATCGTCATCGACACCAGCGCGCGCCGCCTCTATCTCGTCGAATCATCGACCACCGCGCGTCGCTACGCGATCGCGGTCGGCCGTGAAGGCCTGCAGTTCAAAGGCACGGTTGCCGTTGGCGACAAGCAGGAATGGCCGCGCTGGATCCCGACGCTCGACATGCAGAAGCGCGAACCGAAGCATTACGCCCAGTACAAGGACGGCATGCCCGGCGGTGGCCAGAACCCGCTCGGCGCGCGCGCCATCTATCTCTATGACGGCAAGAAGGACACGCATCTGCGTATCCACGGCACAATCGCGCCGCAGTCGATCGGAACCAGTGCCTCCAATGGCTGCTTCCGCATGATGAACGAGCACGTCATGGACCTCTACAGCCGCGTCAGGGTCGGCACCAAAGTCGTCATCATCTGACGTTTTCACCATCATGCCGAAAGGGCCGGCCCAGCCGGCCCTTTTGTTTTGCCTCGTTCACGATCAAGCCTGTTCGGTCGTGATCCCTGGACAAACGGAAACCGTTTGCCCGAGAAAACCGGATTCCACTTTTCAGGATCACGGTCCAAGCGCCTTTTTGGGAAAAAGCCTTCGCGGTGGTTTTTTCTCTGGCGGAATCAATCCGGCCGCGTTAAGCGATGACTCCCATGGCGCGATATGTATTCATCACAGGCGGCGTGGTTTCCTCACTTGGAAAGGGCATTGCCGCAGCGGCCCTAGGGGCTCTCCTGCAGGCGCGAGGTTATCGCGCACGCATCAAAAAACTCGACCCTTACCTCAATGTCGATCCCGGCACGATGTCGCCGTACCAGCATGGCGAGGTGTTCGTCACCGATGATGGTGCGGAGACCGACCTCGATCTTGGCCATTACGAGCGCTTCACCGGCCGCTCGGCCAATCAGCAGGACAACATCACCACCGGCCGGATCTACAAGAACATCATCGAGCGCGAACGGCGCGGCGACTATCTCGGCGCCACCGTCCAGGTCATCCCGCACGTCACCGACGAGATCAAGAATTTCGTCCTCAACGGCAATGACGACTATGATTTCGTGCTGTGCGAGATCGGCGGCACGGTGGGCGACATCGAGGCGATGCCGTTCCTCGAGGCGATCCGACAGCTCGGAAACGACCTGCCGCGCAACAATGCCGTCTATGTGCATCTGACCTTGATGCCCTACATCCCGACGGCGGGCGAGCTGAAAACCAAGCCGACCCAGCATTCGGTCAAGGAATTGCGCGGCATCGGTATCGCGCCGGACATCCTGCTGGTGCGTGCCGACCGCGCCATTCCCAAGGAAGAGCGCAGAAAGCTGTCGCTGTTTTGCAATGTCCGGGAAAGCGCCGTCATCCAGGCGCTCGACGTGCCGCATATCTACGACGTGCCGATGGCCTACCACAAGGAAGGGCTCGATTCGGAAGTGCTGGCCGCCTTTGGCATCGATCCTGCGCCGAAGCCGCGCATGGAGCCCTGGCAGAAGGTCTCCGATCGCATCCACAGCCCGGAAGGCGAGGTGACCATTGCCATCGTCGGCAAGTATACCGGCCTCAAGGACGCCTACAAATCGCTGATCGAGGCGCTGTCGCATGGCGGGCTCGCCAATCACGTCAAGGTCAAGCTCGACTGGATCGAATCGGAGATCTTCGAAAAGGAAGATCCGACGCCGTGGCTGGAAAAGGTGCATGGCATCCTGGTTCCCGGCGGCTTTGGCGAACGTGGCTCCGAAGGCAAGATCCTGGCGGCGAAGTTCGCGCGCGAGCGCAAGGTGCCGTATTTCGGCATCTGCTTCGGCATGCAGATGGCTTGTATCGAGGCGGCGCGGTCGCTGGCGGGCGTCGAGCATGCGTCTTCGACCGAGTTCGGCCCGACCAACGAGCCGGTTGTCGGCCTGATGACCGAATGGCTGAAAGGCAACATGCTGGAGAAACGCCGCGAGACCGGCGATCTCGGCGGCACGATGCGGCTCGGCGCCTATCAGGCCGATCTCGCCAAGGGATCCAAGATCGCCGATATCTATGGCGACACGCAGATTTCCGAGCGCCATCGCCACCGATACGAGGTCAATATCGACTACAAGGAGCGGCTTGAGGATTGCGGTCTGGTGTTTGCCGGCATGTCGCCGGACGGTGTCCTGCCGGAAACGGTCGAATATCCCGACCATCCCTGGTTCATCGGCGTGCAGTACCATCCCGAGCTGAAGAGCCGGCCACTCGATCCGCATCCGCTGTTCGCCAGCTTCATCGAGGCTGCGGTCGAGCAGAGCCGACTGGTGTAGGCACCCGATAGAGCGATCCACCGTCTCACGGAAACGGTGGACCGCTCTATCCCTTTGTTTCGATGCAATTCCTGTCGGAAACCCTCCTGGAATTGCTCAGGCGAGGCCCACTTGATGCAGACCTATGTGGCGCTCCTCTACAGCATCATTCTTGGCGCGGGGCGGCGGGTCGTCATGTCGGACCTCAAGGCGATGGCGGAAAGCCTCGGCCTCAGCAATGTTCGCACTTTGGTGGCGACCGGCAACCTTGTCTTCGAGAGTGAAAAGACTGCCATCCCCGTCCTTGAAAGGCGGCTGGAGGCCGCTTTCGAAACGGCCTTTGGCCGCCATGTCGACATCATCGTCCGCGGCGCCGGAGATTGGCTGAAACTCGCGTCACGCAATCCATTCCCCAGCGAATCGACGGGCGCCGGCGATCAGGTCGCGGTGCGCGTGATGCGCAAAGCCGTGGCCGAAGATGTCCTGCCAGGGCTTCAGGCCCATGCCGCCGAGGACGAGAAGGTGCTCTTGGTCGGCGGCGACATATGGCTCGTGTTCTCGCGGGAAAGACCAAGCTCACGGTTGCTTGCGGCCGCCAATCACAAGCGCATGGGCATAGGCACATCGCGCAACTGGAACACTGTGCGCAAACTGGCCGAGATGGTGGGCAGCGGGCAGTAGGGATTCCCTGACGCCTACCGCCTACTCCCTCATTTTCAGGCTTTCGCCGTCCTGGCGCCCGCACCCACGGCGGCGGTGCGCAGCACGTAGTAGATGACGCCGGCGATGGAGACACCGAAGAACCAGCCGTAGACGCCCCACCAGGCCGGCAGCCAGTTGGTGAAGTTCGGCAGGATCGACGAGAAGACAGCACCAATGCCGGCGGCGATGAAGGCATTGACATGCCAGCCGCCCTGGAAACGGAACTCGCCATGCTCGCGATAAAGCGCCTCGACGTCGACCTCGCCTTTGCGGATCAGATAGTAGTCGACCATCATGACGCCGAAGATCGGTCCCATCGTCGCGCCGATGACGCCGACAAAATGCGCCGCGCCGCCTTCCCACGGGGCGAAGGGATAGAGCACCAGCGCGATCAGCGCCGCGATGTAGCCGCCTTTCTTGAAGTCGATCTGGCGCGGGAAGACGTTGGAGAAGTCGAAGGCCGGCGAGACGAAGTTGGCGACGACGTTGATGCCGAGCGTCGCCACCGCGAAGGTCAGCGCGGCAAGGGCCGCCAGGAACCAGCTGTCGAACTTGGCCGAGATCTGGTCGGGATGCAGCAGCACTTCGTGATAGACGTCGTAGGCTGCAATGGTGGTGACGCCAGCGACCAGCGAGAACAAGATCAGGTTGACCGGCAGGCCCCAGATATTGCCCTTGCGCAGCGCAGCCTTATCCGGCGCGTAGCGGGCGAAGTCGCAGAAATTGAGATAAAGCGCCGAGAAATAGGTCACCCAGATCGCGGCAACCCCGAAGAGTGCCGTCCACGATCCGGGATCGCCCGGAATGCCGGCATCGGCGGTCTTTTCGCGCAGCACATCCATTGGAATATCGCTGGTGAAGGCGAAGGTCCCTGACTTGACGCAGAGATAGATGGCCAGGAGCAGCATCATCACCCAGACCGCAGGCCCAGCCCAATCCTGGAAGCGGCGTACCGTTTCCATGCCTCTCTGGATGATCAGCAGTTGCAGCGCCCAGATAATGACGAAGCAGATCACTTCCAGTGTGGAATGGCCGAGAAGATGCGACGTCTTGTTGAACTCGTCGAACCATTGGATACGGGTCAACAATGCCACGATCGCGCCGGATGCGGCCGCCGTTTGCGCGCCGTACCAGAAGCAGGCGACGATGGCGCGCACCAGCGCCGGTATGTTGGCTCCCCAGACCCCGAAGGAGGCGCGAGCAAGCACAGGGTAGGGCACGCCGGTTTTCACGCCGGCATAGCCGACCATGTTCATCAGCGCGTAGATGATCAGTGACCCCATGCCGATGGCTATGATGAAATTGACGAAGCCGCCGCAGAACAGAAACAGACTGGCGGCGAGATAGTAGCCCCACAGACTATGGACGTCCGACGTCCAGACGTTGAAGATCGAAAACGCTCCCCAGTTTCGAACTTTGGCCGGAGCGAGGTCCTCATTGTATAGGCCAGGCGATGCGCCCTGTATCGTCATTGCAATATCCCCTTCTTGCAGCACGCGCCCTCACGCGTTGGCCGAAGAGGTTACGCCTGACGCTGGGGAACCGACAAGCAACCCATTTGCCGGCTTTGGCCTTAAAGATATTCAATATGAACCGCGATTATCGACGGATCGCATTGGTGGGCCGTTGTTGAACAAGGCGGTCCGGTGATTCGGATTCGGCAACAACGGCTCGGGCTAGGTGATGGCCATTACCCGCTTGTGGTCCTCGACTTCGGATAATAGCCAATCCTGAAACAGGCTGGTGCCTGGCTTGTTGCCGATGCTGCGAGGCCGGTGCAGATAAATGCCGGCCGGGTAGGTGTGGCGGGCACGAAACGGGGCGACGAGTTTGCCTTGCTCAAGAAAATCCTGTGCCATCATCGTGTCGGCAAGCGCTATTCCGGCGCCATTGATCACCTCGCGCATGATCAGCGTGCAATCATCCAGCGTCGTGCTGGATTTTGGCGTCGTATCCGAGACACCTTCCTGCTCCAGCCACCGTCTCCATCTCATGGTCTCGCATTCATGGATCAGGTGGTGATTGACCAGATCGGCGGGCGATCGCAGCGGCACGGGCCCTTCGAGCAGTGAGGGCGCGCAGACAGGCGTCAGAACCAGCGGGATGAGCAACGTCAGAGCCGGGCCGGCCTTGTAGACGAACTCGTCGACTATGGCCAAATCGAAGTTGGCGGGCTTGCCTGATGTCGAGATCTCCAGATCCACCGTCGGGTGCAGCCGGCGAAAGTTCGGCAAGCGGTCCGCCAGCCAAAGGTTCAGAACGACCGGCACGCACAACACCCGGACACGTTGGGTCCTGCCGTGACCCGGACCGTCGGTGAGGCTGACATCGTCAGTGGCGCGCCAGATGGCCTCGAACGCCTCGGAAAGGCTGCGCGCATAATAAGAGCCCCTGATGGTCGGCGTTATCTGGCGAAAGCCGCGCTCGAACAGATCCTGGCCGAGATTCCTTTCAAGCGCACGGATGTGGCGGCTTATGGCCGAGGGCGTCAGGTGCAGTTCTTCGGCCGCATCCTTGATGCTGCCGAGACGTGCGGCGGCCTCGAAAGCGCGCATGCCATTGAGTGACGGTAAGGCCATGAGCCAATCATGAATTGTCAGTTGAGTTTTTGTCAATCGACTTGGGCAAAATTGGCGTTTGATCGCCTGGCCTGTTCGGGGATACCCAAAGACAAGAGCGACTAAGTCGCCGTCCAAAAACAATGATTTGGGGCCTGCGGCACCATTCCACCAATGGCGGAGGCCGGCCTGATCGGTTTCACCGCCGGCGGCGGGAGCATTGCGCACATCAGCAAATGGGAGAACGACTGCATATGCCTCAATCGCCAGTGCCGGTCTTCGAAACGGTGGACGAGATTTCCGCGGAAGCCTCTGTCGTCGTGATCTTGCAAACCGCCCAAACAGGCTTTGGCCCCCGGGCAGCGGCGCTGGATGCTGAAATGGGCGGGATTCTGTCCCGCGCCTGCTCCGACCCGGCCGCATTGGCCGAATCCGGCACCTGCATCGATCTCATCGCCCCACAGGCCGTGTCGGCCCGGCGCGTAATCGTCCTGGCCCTGGGCAAAGCTGAAGCCGTGAGCGCCCTGTCATTGGCGCGCGCCGGCGGTTTGCTTGCCGCGCATCTGGAAGGCAAGGGCGAATGCGCCGCCACGCTTGTCCTCGACCCTATTGCCGGTGTCGGCTTGCCCGGAGCCGAAATCCTGGCGCGCGTCGCGCTTGGCATGCGGCTGCGGCGCTATCGTTTCGACATGCGCAACCGGCGCCAGGGGGCGGGAGCGGATCGAACCCTGCGGGTGCAACTGGTCGGAGCAAGTAGCGCGGAGCTGACCCCGGCGCTGGCCCGGGTCAATGCAATCGCCGATGGCGTCGAATACGCGCGCACGCTGGTCAACCTGCCGCCGAACCATCTTCACCCCGACAATTTCCACGATCATCTGGAGCCGCTGCGCGAGGCCGGCATCGACATCGAAATACTCGATGCCGCGCAACTGAAAGAGCTCGGCATGAACGCGCTGCTGGCGGTCGGCTCCGGCTCGGCGCGGCCGCCACGGGTGGCCGTGCTGCGCTATCGCGGCAAGGGTGCTCCCTCCCAGCCGATGGCGTTCGTCGGCAAAGGCGTCTGTTTCGATTCCGGTGGCCTCTGCATCAAGCGCGGCGAGCAGATGTTCGACATGAAGGCCGATATGGGCGGAGCGGCGGCGGTGGTCGGCCTGATGATCGCGCTCGCCCGGCAAGGCAGTCCGGTACACGCCGTCGGCGTCCTCGGCATTGCCGAGAACATGCCGTCCGGCACAGCGCTCAAACCGCGCGACATCATCACGACGGCCTCGGGACAGACCGTGGAAGTGTTCGACACCGATGCCGAAGGGCGCCTGCTCCTGGCCGATTGCCTCCACTACGCGGCAACACGCTTCAATCCGTCGGTGATCGTCGATCTGGCGACGCTGACCTATTCGGTGACGCGCGGCCTGGGATCGATATTCGCCGGCCTGTTCAGCACCGACGATGCGATTGCCTTGCAGATGATCACGGCCGGTGAAACCGTCGGCGAGCGGTTCTGGCGGCTGCCGCTCGACCGTGCCTATGACGAGGGGCTGCAATCGCCATTCGCCGACCTCCGCCACCATGCGAAGGACATGGAGGATGGCGATGCTCCCTATGCAGCTGCTTTCCTGCGCCATTTCACGGAAGATCGCCCATGGGTGCATCTCGACATCGCCAGCAAGGAGTTGACCGACACCGATCGGCCCTTGGGCAGGCAAGGTGCCACCGCCTTCGGCGTGCAGATGCTGGAAGAGTGGGTGCAGGCCAGCCGCAGGGTAAATTAGGCGCCTGCCGTCAGGGACAGCAAAGAGATGCGTTCGAACGTGATGGGGAACCGGGATGTCGTCTGAGATCATTGGCAGGGAAGGGCGGGCCACCTTCCGCGGCTACGAAACCTGGTATCGGATCTCTGGCGACATCGACGCCGCCAAGGCGCCGGTGGTGATCCTGCATGGTGGGCCAGGCGCCGCCCACAACTATGTCGATGCCTACAAGCTTCTTGCCCGAGGAGATCGCGCCGTCATCCACTACGACCAGTTGGGCTGCGGCAATTCCACATTGCTGCCCGAGAAAGGCGCCGACTTCTGGACACCTCGGCTTTTCATCGACGAGCTTGAAAACCTCGTAGACCGTCTTGGCATTCGCGCGGGATTCCATGTGCTTGGCCAGAGCTGGGGTGGCATGCTAGGCGCCGAATACGCGGTCACGCGGCCGAAAGGTCTGAAGTCGCTGACCATCGCCAACTCGCCGGCTTCGATGAAGCTGTGGGTCGAAGAGGCCAACCGGTTGCGCGCCGACCTGCCCGAGGACGTGCAGGAGACACTGACCCGCCACGAGCAGGCCGGCACGACGGACGATCCGGCCTACCAGGCGGCGACGATGGTTTTCTACGAGCGGCATGTCTGCCGGGTCGTGCCGTTCCCGCCAGAGGTGACGGAGACCTTCGCCCAGGTCGTGCGCAATCCCACCGTCTATAATTTGATGAATGGGCCGAACGAGTTCCACGTCATCGGAACCCTGAAGAATTGGAGCATCATCGACCGCCTGCCGGCCATCGATGTTCCCACGCTGATCATCTCCGGGCGTCACGACGAGGCCACGCCCGCGACCGTGCAGCCCTTCAAGGACGGCATCCGAGGATCGCGCTGGGAGATATTCGAGCACTCCAGCCACATGCCGCATGTCGAAGAACAGGATGCGTGCATGCGGGCGGTGGGAGACTTCCTGGACCACAACGACAACTGAGAAAAGGGGAATCAAGACATGAAGAAACTGCTTCTGGCGGCATCAGCCGCGGCATTGCTGGCCGGCACATGGTTGGCCCCGGCACAGGCCGAATATCTCAAGGAGCACCGAGGCGGCACCATCCGCCTTCTGGCGCGCTCCGCGGCGGGAACGCTCGACCCGCACATCAACTACACCGACCAGGGCTGGCAGATGTACCAGCCGATCTATGACGGGCTCGTGGCCTTCCGCAAGGCCGAGGGCATGGACGGCTTCACCATCGTCCCCGACCTGGCCGAGGCGCTGCCCGAGGTCACCAATGACGGCAAGACCTTCACCTTCAAGCTGCGCAAGGGCATCAAGTTCTCCAGCGGCCAGGATCTTGGCGTGAAGGATGTCGTCGCCTCATTCCAGCGCATCTTCAAGGTTTCAGGGCCGACCTCCGGCACGTTCTATGCCGGCATCGTCGGCGCCGACAAATGCCTGGCCGACACCAAGGGCTGCACGCTGGAAGGCGGCGTTGTCGGCGATGAGGCGGCCGGCACCATCACCGTCAACCTCACCAAGCCCGACGCCGAAATCCTCTACAAGCTTGCCTTGCCACATGCCGTGGTCCTGCCGGCGGATACGCCAGCCGAAGACATGGGCTCCAAGCCCATCCCCAGCACCGGTCCGTACATGATCTCCGCCTTCGACCCCAACAAAGGCATGACGGTTTCGCGCAATCCCAATTTCAAGCAGTGGAGCGAGGAGGCGCAGCCGGACGGCTATCCGGACGTTGTCCAATATGATTTCGGCCTGTCCGAGGAAGCGGCCGTCACCGCGATCCAGAACGGCGAAGCGGACTGGATGTTCGACGCATTGCCGAGCGACCGCCTGGGCGAACTTGGCAGCAAGTCCATGGACCAGTTGCACATCTCGCCGCTTTCGGCCTGGTGGTACGCCCCGCTGAACAACCGCCTTGCTCCATTCGACAATGAAAAGGCGCGCCAGGCCGTTGCCTATGCGATCGACCGCAACACACTGGTCAAGCTGTTCGGCGGCAAGGTGCTGGCCTCGCCGGTCTGCCAGGTCCTGCCGCCGGACTTCCCCGGCCATGAAGACTATTGCCCCTTCACCAAGGACCCCGGCGCCAAATGGTCGGCACCTGATCTCGACAAGGCCAAGCAGCTCGTCGAGGAATCGGGAACCAAGGGCCAGAAGGTGACCATCATCGTCGAGGATACCGCCATTTCTCGGTCGATCGGCGTCTATCTGCAGAGTGTGCTGACGACCATCGGCTATGTGGCCGACGTCAAGCCGATCTCGTCCAATATCCAGTTCACCTACATCCAGAACACCAACAACAAAGTGCAGATGTCCGTCACCCAATGGTACAAGGACTATCCGGCGGCTTCGGACTTCCTGAACATCCTGTTCAGCTGCGCTTCCTTCCGTGAAGGTTCGGATGCTTCGATCAACATCGCCGGCTTCTGCGACAAGGATATCGATGCCAAGATGCAAAAGGCGCTGGACCTTGGCGTGACCGACCAGAAAGCCGCCGACAAATTGTGGGCCGAAATCGACAAGCAAGTCACGGACAAGGCACCGGCCGTCGGCCTCTTCACGCCGAAGCGGCTTGACTTCGTCAGCAAACGGGTTGGCAATTTCAAGTTCAACCGGCAGTTCAACTGGATGATCACCCAGTCCTGGGTGCAGTAACGACCTTTGGAGGGACACGTCCGTGTCGAACCAAGCTGTCGCCATGCCGCGCAAGACGCGAGGGCCCTGGGCCGTCGCGTTTGCGAAGTTGGCAAGGGACAGGGCCGCGATGGCGTCCCTGGCCGTGTTCCTCCTCATCGTCCTTGCCTGCCTCAGTGCACCTCTCTATGCGCAATGGGCAGGCGTGGACCCCTTCGCCTCGACGCTCGACGCCGTCATCCAGATCGACGGTGCCGACGTCCCGGTGATGGAACAATCGACCGAGGGGCTCGGGCTCGGCTACACGCCGATCGGTCCGACCTGGCGGCTCGGCAACTATTTCCTCGGCGCCGACAGTCAGGGGCGCGATGTCATGGCCCGGATGCTCTATGGCGGGCTGAGCTCGCTGCTGATCTCCGGGGCGGCCACCATCTTCACGCTGATCATCGGCACGGCGGCGGGACTGATCGCCGGCTATTTCGGCGGCGTCACCGACACGGTGCTGTCGCGCTTGCTGGATGTCCTGTGGGCGTTTCCGATCTACCTGCTGGCGATTTCGCTTTCCATCGTCACCATCGCGCAGGGGATCAGGATCGGGCCGATAGATATCGAGTCCGGCAGCCTGTGGTTGCCGGTCATCATCATCGGCATCGTCTACGTGCCCTATGTGGCTCGACCGATACGCGGGCAGGTCCTGTCGCTGCGCCACAGCGAGTTCGTGCTCGCCGCGATCAATCTGGGCGTACCGGGATGGCGCATCCTGTGGCGCGATATCCTGCCCAACATCACCACCACGCTCATCGTTTTCGTGCCTCTGATGATGGCGCTGAACATGCTGACGGAATCAGCACTCTCCTTCCTGTCGATCGGCGTGCAGCCGCCGGCGGCGAGCTGGGGCACCATCATCCAGGACGGACAGGCGCTGCTTTACACCAGGCCGCTGGTGGCGCTGGTTCCGGGCCTGGCGATCGCGGTTTCGGTCATGGCGCTCAATGTCTTCGGTGACGGGCTGCGCGACGCGCTCGACCCGCGCTCCAAGGTTCGGCTGGGGCGCGACTGATGATCTACGCCATCCTGCGCCGTTTCGGTCAGATGCTGTTCGTCATGTTCGGCATCTCGGTCATCGTCTTCCTGATCTTTTTCGCGACGCCGGGCGCCGACCCGGCCGCGCGCATCGCCGGCCGCAATGCGTCGCCCGAAGTGCTGGAGGCGGTGCGCCACAGCTTCGGCTTCGACCGGCCTCTCTACGTGCAATATGTGAAGATGATGGAGAAGATCTTCGTCACGGGCGACCTGACCTCGTTCGTCAATCGTGGCTGGAAGGTGGTGCCGGCGGTCATGGATTCCATTCCCGTCACGCTCTCGCTGGTGTTCGGGGCTGCGATCCTGTGGGTGGTTGTCTCCATCATCATCGGCATCGTCGCCGCAGCCACCCGCGACAGCTGGCTGGACAAGCTTCTGATGGCGCTGGGGCTGCTCGGCATTTCCATGCCGGTCTACTGGCTGGGCGAGGTGATGAACCTGATCACCCAGAGCCGCTACCATGACAGTTGGGCGTTCTCCTGGGTGCCACCGCTCGGCTACAAGAATTTCTCCGACGATCCCAAGGGCTGGTTCCTGACGCTGATCATTCCATGGATCACGCTGGCTATCCTCTACATCGGCATCTATGGGCGCGTGCTGCGCGCGGCTATCATCGAATCCCTGCAGGAAGACTATATCCGCACGGCCCGGGCCAAGGGGCTGTCGGAGACGCGCATCCTGCTGCGCCATGCCTTGCGCACGTCGCTCATTGCCTTCGTCACCTTGTTCGGCCTCGACTTCGGCGCACTGGTGGGAGGCTCGGCGCTGCTGACCGAGGTGGTGTTCGGGTTGCACGGTATAGGCAAGCTCACCTATGACGCACTGCAGAACCTCGATCTGCCGATGATCATGGCAACGGTGATGTATGCTTCCATGTTCGTGGTGATCGCCAACGCTGTCGTCGATTTCATCTACATCCTTCTCGATCCGCGCCTGAGGACATCATGATACTGTCGGTGCGCGACCTCAAAGTATCCTTCCGCACCAATGACGGCCTTGTGCGGGCGATCGACGGCGTTTCCTTCGACCTCGCGGAAAGCGAGATCCTCGGTGTCGTCGGCGAGTCCGGCTCCGGCAAGACGGTGTCGCTGCTGGCCGTGATGGGCCTCATCACCGATCCCAACGCCACCATCGAAGGCTCGATCCGCTACAAGGGCCGCGAGCTGGTGGGGCTGCCCGCGCGGGAGCTTCGTCGTTTACGCGGCAACGAGATCGCGATGATCTTCCAGGATCCGATGACGGCGCTGACGCCTGTCTACACGATCGGCTGGCAGATCGCCGAACAGATCCGCGCGCATCGCACCGTCAGCAAGGCCAAGGCGATGGAGCGGGTGGAAGAACTGCTGGCCGAGGTGAATTTTCCCAACCCGCACGAGGCGATGTCGCGCTACCCGCACCAGCTTTCGGGCGGCATGCGGCAGCGGGCGGTGATCGCAATGGCTTTGTCCTGCAATCCGGCGCTGCTAGTGGCGGACGAGCCAACCACGGCGCTCGACGTCACGGTGCAGGCCGGCATTCTCGACCTGGTGCGCAAGCTGCGCGCGACACACAAATCAGCTGTCGTCTTCATCACGCACGACATGGGCGTGGTCTCCGAACTCGCCGACCGGGTGATGGTCATGTACGCGGGCCGCGTGGTGGAACGCGGCAGCCGGATGGAGCTGTTTTCCGATCCGCGACACCCCTATACGCGGGCGCTGCTCGGTTCGATCCCGCCGCTGACCGGCGACAAGCCGCGCCGCCTGCCTGCCATCCCCGGCTCGCCGCCATCGCTGCTTCGATTGCCGCAAGGCTGTGCGTTCGGCCCGCGTTGCCCAGTGCATTACGAACCCTGCGTGACCGGCAAGCCCGACCTTGGGGCCGGTACCCACGCTGCGGCATGCTTTCGGGTGGCACAGGCATGAGCGGACCCATGACCGACAAAGACCGCCCGATTCTCGAGACGCGTTCGCTGGGAAAGCGTTTTTCGATCGGCACCCGCTTTTCCGCCGAGGGCATGCGAACCGTACATGCGGTCGACAATGTTTCGCTGAGCGTGCGGCGCGGCGAGACGGTCGGGCTGGTCGGCGAGTCCGGGTGTGGCAAGTCCACTCTGGCGCGCTGCCTGGTGAGGCTCTACGACATTACGGACGGCAAGCTTCTCTTCGAAGGCGACGACATCACCAAAAAATCGCTGTCCGAACTGAGGCCGTTGCGGCGGCGCCTGCAAATGGTCTTCCAGGATCCGTCTGCCTCGCTCAATCCGCGCCGGCGTGTCGGCGATCTGGTGGCCGAGCCGCTGCGCATCCATGGCAAGCTTTCGTCACGCGAGATCACCGCGCGCGTCGCCGAACTGTTCGACCTCGTCGGGTTGCTGCCGGATCATGTCATGCGGTATCCGCACGAATTCTCCGGCGGGCAGCGCCAGCGTGTCGGCATCGCGCGGGCCATCGCGTTGAACCCCGATCTTGTCGTGCTGGACGAGCCGGTCTCCGCGCTCGATGTGTCGGTGCAGGCGCAGATCGTCAACCTGCTCGCCGACCTGCAGGAGAAGCTCAACCTCACCTACATCTTCATCGCCCACGATCTCTCGGTGGTGCGCCAAGTGTCGACCCGCATCGCGGTCATGTATCTCGGCTCGATCGTCGAGGAAGGGCCGGCGGAAGAGGTGTTCGCGGCCCCGGCCCACCCTTACAGCCAGGCGCTGATCTCGGCGGTGCCCGTGGTCGAGACGACGCCGAGCGGGACGCGCAAGCGCATCATCCTCACCGGCGATGTGCCGAGCCCGCTCAAGCCGCCATCCGGCTGCCGTTTCCACCCTCGATGCCCGATCGCGGTCGAGCGCTGCCGTACGGAGCGGCCGGATCTGAGGGAGTATCGGCCCGGCCGGAAAGTTGCCTGCCACTTCCCGACGGTGTAGCCGAAGGGTCATCCTCGTAACGGGGATCGCATTCGGCCAAAAGATTTTTAACGATTCCGTTTTTTGCATGGAACCGACCGCGATGCAGCGCGTTTCAATGGGTTCGATCGGGCGCATCGCGATCGACCGGGAGGAAACGATGGACTACCTGCATTTCTTTTCGCCCGTGCGGATCTCGCGCGGGCAGGGACACCCTGTAGAAGAAGTGGATAGTGTCGCCGAGGCGATGGTTTTCTTGCGTAAATGGCCGACGGGACGACGTGGACCTGTGTATCAGTGCGCGTTGAATTGCTGCTCGGCCGCCCTGTCGGGACAAATGTCGGCTGAAGAGGCAAGGAAGGCATTCACGGGCTTTGCCCGGATCACGCGCCTTCTGGACGATGACATGGCGTTGCCTGTCGCCGGCGAAACCATGGCAGGCGTATACGCGCTGCGGCGATAGACGCGTCGGACTGCTGGACGTCATTGCTGAACGTTATGGACCGCGTCCATAATGGCGGTTTATCTGTACGCTCAAGCGACGGAATAACGGTCGATCACCCAAAGCCACGAGCCGTCGCTTTGCCGCCGTGCTACTTCGCTGGTTATGTCGCCATCGGGAAGAAGGGTCGAGGTGAGTGCCAGGTCGCCGCAAATAAGCGCAGGCCGCTGTTCTCCCACGGCAAACTTCCGTCCTGACGCGAGGATCTCGGCATAGTAGCGGCGAATGGCTTCGCGGCCGCGCAGAAAACGTCCGCCGCCGCAGTCGATCACCGCATCGGGTTCGAACAAAGCGGTCATGCCATCGACATCTCCGGCATGCTGGCGCGAAATCAGCAGCGGCTCGAGATCCTGCGGATCGTAGACTGGTTTTCTTGCTGCCGAATCGCCCATGCCGGCTTCGCCTCTGCTTCGACCAGATCCTACCCGTAGAATGCCCCTTTGTATTCGTGACAGCTCACGGAATGTTCTGGATCAGGCAGGCAGAGTGATGCCGGAAAGCTCGGCGCAGATTTCAAGCAGATGATCCTGAAGCGCCTTGTCGTCGGCCTGGCGGTTGGCGGCCAGCGGACGCAGATGATAGAAATAGCGGCCGGTTGCATTGGCTTGCGGTTCGTCGCTGGTAGCGAGCCAGGCCTGCGTCAAGTGCGCCTGCATCATATCGTCGGGCGCGCCGGGGCCACCCATTCTTGTGGGTACCCAGCCCGGTTCGAGCGCGTTCGACAGCACGTCGGGCCAGCGACGGGCTACCGCGAATGCCAGCATCGCATCATGCAATTTGCTCTCGGCATAGGCGGTCGAACCGTTCCAGCGGCGCTTGCGCCAGAGGATATCGTCAAGATTGGCGTCCGCATGATGGTGCATGCCTGAACTGAGGAAGACCAGCCGGTGTGGTCGCTCGATCAAGGCGGTCAGGATATAGGCCGACAATGTGTTGATGGCGAAGACGTGCGGCAAGCCATCCGCCGTAAGGCGATGGCTTTCGCGATAACCGACGGCGGCGTTGTGGATCACCGCATCGAAGCGGCCAAGTCCATTGACGCGCGTGGCGACTTGCCTAGCTCCAGCAACTGTATCGAGGTCGCCCTCCACGATCTCTTCGGCCTGAGGCAACGCCCGGCGGGCGTCGCTGGCGCGAACTGCGTTGCGAGCATGAAGGACGACCTGATGGCCTTGGCTGACGAGCAGTTCGCCCGCCATCAGGCCGAGGCCGGCGGACGAACCGGAAATGAAGATGCGAGACATGGCAATTCTCCTTGAAACTGGCCGCGTTGGTGCGCGGCGATGGTGCCTGGTCGGCGGTCAGTTTTCACGACGGCGTGCCGTGGAGACCAACACCACGCCGAGCAATGCGCTGGCGGCACCAAGCAGATAGACGGCAGCGTAACCGAACTGACCGGCCACAAAGCCCGCGACAGGTCCAGCGAGCCCGTAGGCGATATCGAGGAATGCGACAAAGGCACCCATCGCACTGCCTCTGTTTGCCGGCAGGACGCGCTTCAGGGCTTCGACGCCAAGGGCCGGAAAGATTAGCGCGCAGCCTAGTCCGGTGACCAGGGCGCCCGCCAGTGCGATGCTCTCATGCGGGGCACTCCAGATCATCAGCTGTCCGATCGCCTCGATGACCATGGACCACAGAGCGACGCGATAGCCGCCGATCCTGTCGGGCAGATGCCCGAACAAGACCCGTATGAGAATGAAGCCGATGCCGAAAGCGGTCATCACCAGACCGGCATGACCCCAGCCAAGCGCGGCGAAATAGAGCGAGGCAAAGGCGGTGAGGCCGGAAAGGCCGACGCCTTGCAGCATGAGGCCGAGACCTTCGCGCCAGATCTGACCTACGACGCGGTGGAAGGGCAGTCGTTGGCCGCCAGGCGTCATGTAAGAGGTCGAGCCAAAGGCGATAGCGGCGGCGATAAGCGGTGCCACGACGCAGGCAACCATGGCGGCATCGAGCCCATAGGCCTGATAGAGCGCCATGCCTACCGGCGCACCGACGGCAAGCGCGGCGAACATCGCAATGCCGGTCCAGGACATCGACATGCCGGCGCGCTGCGGACCGACGGAGGCGATCGACCACGAGACACAACCCGTGACGAATTGGCTCTCGCCGAACCCGGCCGCCAGGCGGCCGACAACCACGATGGCGAGGCTGGTTGCAGGAGACAGGCCGGCAGCGCGGAGACGAAATAAAGGAGGCCGGCACAAGCGCAAACGATCGCACCTTGAACCGCCGCGCGCTTGCCGCCTTGCTGATCCGTGACGCGCCCGGCATAGCCGCGCGTCAGCACCGTGGCCAGGAACTGGATGCCGATGGCCAGCCCGACGATCAGGCTGCTGAATCCAAGTTTGTCATGGATAAACAGCGGCAGCACCGGCAGCGGCAAGCCGACGCAGAGATAGCCGCAGAACAGCGCCGCGATGATCCCGGGTGCGGGACGGGAAAGATTAGCCGGCGCGGCATTCGACCGGTTCGACGCAGGGGTAGCGAGTGCTGACATGACAGCCTCCATGGGATGGGTGAGGCCGGCAGGCCGCAGCTTGTTGGGCGGCCAGCCGGATCAGGCGGATTATTTCGCAGCGGCTCCGAAGAGGCTGGCGCGATAACCGCTGGTTTCGAGCAAATGGTCGCGTGAGGCGACTGCCTCGGACGCCAGACTGACAAGATCGATGTCGACCAGTTTGCCGGCGTGTTTGCGTATCTTGCCGGCGACCATCACGGTGTCGACGTCGGAGCGTTCGACCGCCTGGACGATCGTGCCGATCGCGTTGGTGAGCGGGAACACGGCGACATCGTCGGTGCGCACCATGATGATATCGGCCTGCTTGCCTGATGTCAGCGTGCCGATGGCGGCTTCGAGGCCGGCGGCACGGGCGCCGTTGATGGTGGCGGCTTGCAGCACCGCTTCGACGGAAATCGGCCCCGGAACGTTGGTTTCCCCCCGGAAGCGGCGATAGCGCATTGCCGAACGCTGCTGTCCGAACAATGCACGCATTTCGCCGAACAGGTCGCTGCCGAAAGCGGTGTCGAGGTCGATGCCAAGCGCCGGCGTGAGACCATGGTCGATGGCCTGCTGATAGGCGAAGCGGTCGTCGTCGAAGCCGAACAGCGCGTCGGAGCGCGGATTGACGGTCACGCTGACCCCGGCATCGGCAAAGCGCTTCCAGGTGTCTTCGGGCAGGCGCGTGCAATGATTGAAAATATTGTGCGGACCCAACAAGCCATTCTCGGTGACTTCCGCGGGCAGCTTCGCGAGGTCGCCGATGAACTCGGTCAGGATCCGCATGTCGAGGTCGCGCGCGACCTTCCACCAGTCGAGATTGAACTGACCAAACAGTCCAACCCGCACCAGGTCGCCGGCATTCCAGTTGCGGGTGAGGCGTTCGAGATCGCCAGGCAGATGTGCGCTGGACGCCTTCTTGTCCATGGCGGCGCCGACCATGTGCAGCGCGCGGATGCCGGACCCCTTGAGCGCGTCAAGTGCCGCATCGGTATGTTCGGGGCTGCGCGAACTGTGGCAGGCGTCGATGATCGTCGTTATGCCGGCATCGAGCGAGGCGGCGGCCGTCAGGCTGGTGCTGACATACATGTCGTGCGGGCGATAATGCGCGCCGAGCGTTTCGGCGACGACGCCGATATAGGCGAAGAGATCGTCGACATCGGGCATCAGGCGCCGCATCACGCCAAGCCACATGTGATGGTGCGCATCGATCAGCCCCGGCATGACGATGCTTGCCGTGGCATCGATCACGTCGGCGCCATCCGCCTGGATGTTTGCACCGACCGCGACGATGCGGTCGTTCTCGACAAGAACGTCTCCTGTCGCGAGATTGGGGACGGCAGCATCCATCGTTATGACGGTGCCGCCCTTGAATAACGTGCGGGGATTCTTTTGCGTGCTCATGGCTCTATTCCTTTCCAGGTGCGCGGGGACGAGTGGCAGGTTCCGCATGGCCGGCCTTATCGCTCCTGGGCGAGCTTGAATTAAGTGCTGATATGTCCGATACTTCCTGACTGAAAATCAGGAATGACCAATGGCGTTCGATGGTCGGATCTTGTCAGGGGTAAGCGTGCTGGCGGCGGTGGTCGAAGGCGGCACTTTCGTCAAGGCCGCCGAGCTCATCGGCATTACCGATTCAGGCGTCAGCCGGGCCATTGGACGGCTTGAAGCGCGTCTTGGCGTGCGGCTGCTCGAGCGCACCACGCGATCCCTGTCGCTTACCGATGAGGGCCGACGCTTCTACGAAGAAGTAAAACCCCACCTGAACGCGATCGAGGATGCGGCAATTGTCGCCTCCGGTACGGCCTCGGCCGTACGAGGCCGCCTCAAGGTGGACATCGACCCTTTCTTCCTGCCGCTGGTTCTGGCCGGCCGGCTTGGCGCCTTCTGTGATCGCCATCCCGAGCTGACGATCGAGTTCGTGTCGAAAGAGCAGTTCGGGGACCTGGTGTCGGATGGCATCGACCTTGCGATCCGTTTCGGACAGCCACGGTTCTCGACCCTCGTTGCGCGCAAGTTGATCGAGGCGCCGATCCTGACGGTCGCTTCCCCGCGATATATCGAGCGCCATGGACGGCCCGGCGATCCCGTGGATCTCTCAGCGCACCGATGCCTGCAATTCCTGGACCCGCACAGCGGCACGCCATTCGACTGGGCGTTCGTACGCGGCGAGGAAACGATCGAGGTTCCAACCAGCGGACCGCTGACCTTCACCGACCCCAAATCGATGCTGGAGGAATGCATCGCTGGAACTGGTGTCACCCAGGTTATCAGTTGGGGCGTCGGGGATCTGCTCGCGGAAGGGGCGCTGATCGATCTCTTTCCGGACTGGCATGGCGAGCTCTTCCCGCTGTTTGCCTTTCACCCGTCGCGCAAGCATCCGCCTGCCAAGGTGCGGGCCTTCGTCGATTTCTGCGTCGAGGTTTGTCGGGAGCTGTAGCAACGCCTACCAAGCGAACCGGTTGAAAGAAGCAGCAATAGGCTAGATAGGGCCGCGACACCCCACTTTGGCCGATCCATTGAGACGATTGCCATGACCTTGGGTGAGGTGCTGGATCTGCTCCGCCTCACGCAGGGTTCTCAGCCCGGCAAGATGATTTCGCGACTGAGCTTGACCAGGTCACCGCGGGTGTGGCGATTGGTCTTCTCGAATATCTTCAGCAGATGGCTTCGTACGGTGCTTGTCGCCACGCCCAGCGAGCGTGCGATGCTCGCCGTGGTTTCACCCGAGACGACGAGTTCGAAAATCCGCTGTTCGGCCGGCGTCAGTTCGTAAAGCAGGCGCATCGCGTCGGCGGGCATCTCGAGCGGCGCAGTGGCGTCGGCGATGAATACGGCCACCGTGGCCCGGCGGTCCAGACCGCCGCGCATCGTACGCTTTTCGAGCGGCATCACCTGCAGAGAAAGTGCCGTACCATCGCGGGACTTGGCCGCGATGCCAATTCCGCGCCTTCCCAACTCATGTTCTGCGCGCGCCGCGGCCTGAACCGCTGCCTGGAGGCGGTTCGGCACGAGTTCGCGTGGCAAGGAGAGCTTGCCGCGTACGGAGGCGATCGGATCACCGTTCCCCAGCATGGCTCGTGCTGCGGAGTTCGCGTGAACTATCGCCATTTCCGCGTCAACCAGGACCACGGCCGATCGCGTGGCGTCGAGCGCGGCCTCGAATGTCGCGGCGGCCGACGCCGCGCCGTCCAGCATGCGGCTGATGATCGCTGCGCGCCGCACGTGCGGAGCCATCAAGCGCAACCCTTCCATGTGTGCCTCGGTAAGCGGTTGCGAGGACTCGTGAACGCCAAGCCCGATATTGCCCACCATTGTGCGGTCGCGCGCCAACATGATGCCGACCTGATCGACGAGGCCGAGCGGGCGCACCCATTCTTCATAGAATCGGTTGCCCTCCCAGACGTCGGGCCCTGTGATCCGCGACTGGAGAATGGGCTCCTCCAGCGGCATCTCGGCCATGCGCGCAACGCCACCCCAAAGCTCGATCACATCGTCATTGTAAGCCTGCATTCCGGCAAGGTATTCGTCGGGAATGTTGGTGGTCACTTGCACCACGGCAGTGCCGGTCGGCATCGCTATCACGGAGATTGCCCCGAGATGGAAGCCGAAGTGACCGCGCATATCGTCGAGCGCCTTCTGCCAGAGACGGGGCTCAATGACCGCATCGTAGAAAGTGCCTATCATGGCGGTGAGTTCGGAAAACTTATCTGGCAAGGTATGCTCTCCCCCGAAAGCGCCCCAATGGGTGAAATACAGCATAGTGTGGGTACGTTGGCTAGTTAGGACAGTGATCTTGTCCAATTCCTCGTTGATACATTGTCTCCGGCCTCGCCGTATCCACCAATTGGTGGATGCCGTCGTCCGCCCCGACGACTAGTTTCCAGCCGATTGCGAATCTTGTTGATCAGGCGGGGGCGTTTGGGGATGACAAAACAGTGTGGCGGGGCGAGAGACGCGTTTAAAGCTTGCGGTACGAGGGATGGCTCTTTTTCCGGATCCCCGCCGAAGATGCGATCCTTGCTCGGCGTTTCCTCGGTCGTGCTCGGCATCATGATGTCGTCAGGGACCTCGGCCCGTGCCGACGACTGCGGCGACGGCGACGGTCTAGACGGTGCCTATGCCTGCGGCGTTGACGCTTTGGCTTCGGGCAGTGCTTCCAACAGCGCGTTCGGCAATGAGGCTCACGCCTTTGACGGTGGCCGCAACACCGCACTCGGCTCCTCCGCCAGTGCCTTCAACGGGGCCAACGCCACGGCCGTGGGCGCCGGTGCCACCGCGTTCGGCAACGACACCACTGCTGTCGGCCAAGGCAGCAATGCGGGGTTCGCTGGGTCCACAGCCGTGGGCAAGGGCGTTGCCACGACGAGGGCAGACCAGGTCGCCATCGGCGGCAGCCAGGCAACCTACACGCTCGCGGGCCTGCCGTCGGCGGCCAGCACGAACGCCCAGTCCGGCACGACCTACATGGTCACGACGGACAGCGCCGGGAATCTGGCGGCCTCGACATTCGACCTGGCAACGCTGTCGTCACTGCCCGCGCAGGTGACGCAGAACAGTTCCGACATCACCGCGCTGCAAGGCACCGTGAGCGGCCACACCACCGAACTGGCCAACCACGAAACGCGCATCACCAACGCCGAGGGCGGTATTGCGCAGCACACGACCCAGATCGCCTCGCTCGACACAAGAGTGACCACGAACACTGCCGACATCGCTACCAATACCAACAACATAGCCATCAACACCGCCAATATTGCCATTAACACCGCCGATATCGCCACCAACACCACCAATATTGCATTGCTGGATGGCCGGGTGGGAAGCCTCGAGAGCGGTCTGAATGCGGTCAACGGCAGAATCGACAAGGCGTTCGAGGGCACTGCCATGGCACTGGCGATGGCCGGGAGCGGCCTTCCTGGCGACAAGAACTATGCTGTCTCGCTGAACTGGGGCACGTTCCAAGGCGAGAACGCCTTCGCAGGCAGTGCACAGGCCCGCATCAGCGAAAACGTTGTCCTGAGCGGCGGCATTGGCGTCGGCGCCAGCAACCATACTGTTGGCGGGCGGGCAGGCGTGACGGTGGCCTGGTAGTAAGGGTCAGGCCGGGCTGTTGGCTATGAGCGTTGTCGACCTGGGGGCCTCAATGTGGAAAGGCATCGCCCTGGGCGCACTGTTACTGGCGGTGCCAGCAGCTCCCATCGCATCGCCAGCACTGTCCCAGGCCTCCAGCACGTCGGACAAGAAGGCCCAGCCCAAACCGGCCGAGATCGACCGAAACGGTGTGCTGATCCTGACGCGGAGCGTCCTGCTGGCGCTTGACCAAGCCAACAAGACTGGCAACTACACCGTGCTACGCGACCTTGGCTCGCCTAATTTCCAGGCCAACAGCGCAGCTGGACTCGGCGATATCTTTGCGGCGCAGCGCAAGCAGGCGCTCGATTTCAGCGCGGTGGCGGTGTTGGAACCGCAGCTAACCCTTCTGCCGCAGATCGAGCCCAACGGCATGCTGCACATGGCCGGTTTTTTTCCTTCGGCACCGTTGCAGGTGAACTTCGAACTGCTGTTCGAGCCGGTTAGCCGGCAGTGGAAGATTTTTGGTGTCTCGGTCAACCTTACCCCCGGCGGACCACAGGCGCCGGAAAAGCCATTGGCCGATCATCCCAAGCCTTCGCAAGCAGCGCCGCCCCCCGAAGCGCCGTCGGTCGCGGTCGGGAAAAAGATGAAGGCCACCAAACCGTAACTCCGCTGGCGTCTCGCGCATTCTGCTGTTCCTGCCGCCAACCTCACTTGCTCGGATTACGCTGCCATCGGGCTCGTATAGTGTGAAGCATTTCCGGCTTGAGATGCGTATAACGCCTCAACATCTTCCAATCCTTGTGACGTGTGACCAGTGCAACCTGTTCAATTGTAAATCCCGAGAGCCATCGGTCCGGCACCTTGGGCGGCCCGTTCTCGACCAAATCGAATGAGCCGTTCGCTCTCCAATGCTGCGATGTTGCACTTCCCCAAATGTCTTCGGAGCATATCGAGGGCCACGGCCTTGGAGCGGCGAGGGGACTTGCCTACATCGCACATGTCGTCGATATGAAGGTCGATGAGTTCGCCGAAGGTTTTCAGGCGCGCTATACGGGACTTTGTCGGCGTCTCACCGCGATCGACTTGGCGCTCGGTTTCGGTTGCCCAGTGCCGCGCGTCGTCTCTCTGGCGTAAATTCGTGTGCACCCGGCAGGTTCTGACGATTTGATGTAAAAAAAGATGAAAAATCAAGATCATAGAGTGGCTGTAGCGCCCATGATGGATGGGGCAGATAGATAAATAATATCAGATAGTTGCGGGAGGCCGTGTGCAAAAATCGCACACGAAAGTTCTGCTTCTCTTCGTTTTTCGTTCCCACGACGGAGCCGCCGACAACCCTATTCGGACGCTCTTCTACCGACGATATTGACCGCTCCATTGTGCACGTTCGCTGAGATATCCGTGCCCCTTATTGTCCGATGAGGCGTCCAATTTGCCTGGGGTTCTTGGAAGCTTTTCGAACTTTCTGCCATGCTGCTCCAGCCGAATTGCGCGTGCTCGCGAGCGCGGCCGGAACGTGAAAGCTGCCTTTTTAGGATGTGATCACGCCCTCACTGCGGGGTTAAGTCGGAGAAGGTCTGGCGTGGTGCTTGAGGTTCCGCGTTGTGTTCGAAATTTCAGTAAAACACGTGCGCTTTGGTCCTTCCAAGCGACAAGAATCGCGTATGTGCGTGCACTCCTCCCACAGACGCTGACGAACCGCATCGCTTGCCCGCATGACTGAAACTTCGCATACCAGACTGCTCTCCCGCAAAATCTCTGATTTCTGCCGTATCCGTCTCGACCCACTGCTTCCCCCTCAAGAAAGTGCCCGCATCAGAGCGTTTCTGCTCAACCTGATCTCCTGTGCTAAAACACCGCCGCGAAAATTGCGCGGCTATGATTGGCAAGAAATCGGCATTTGTTGCGACCTCGACGGTGAAACGCTTCGATCTGCCCGAACTGCAATCGAGCCAGCATTGGACGCGATCGCTCGAAATACGAAAGCTGCGCCGAAGCGGGCGACCATCGCCGGCCGTCGCAACACGAAACCGCAGCGTCATGAGCCGGAACGTCCGCAACCGCCGGCAGGGAACGCGCCAGCTCCAAGTCGTCATAAAAGCTCGAGCGGTCAGAGCGGGAGCCTGCAGTCGCGGTCGACCGGCAAAAGCCCGGCATAAAACCGCGCGCTATCGAGGAGTTCCCACCACCACTTTTTGAGGAAGCGTCTGATCACCCCAGCTTCCAGGCAGCACTGGATTTCCAGATGCGCCGCCATGGCGACAGCTATTGGCATCTTCATCGTGCTGTTGTCCGAGACGACGAGAGTCTCGACCGCTCGACAATTCGTCATTGGCTCCAGGGATCAAAATCGCCGCGCAGCGTGGCGAGCATGGAAGTGCTAGCGCGGATCGAGCGTCGTTATCGTCTTCCAGCAGGGTATTTTAAAGCGAGACTCCCGCTTCAGACGCGCTCCGCCTCCGGCCACATTCTAGATGATATCGGCCCGGCTGAACGCCGGCGGCTTGCGTGGCACCTGCCTGACGACTTCAACGCGCGACGTCCCGAGGAGCAGGAAGAGATTCTGGAATGGGTTCGGCGCGTAATTATCAGCGGATCAACTGACTACCGGAGATTCCAAGCGGCCGCGTTGAAACAGCGTTACGCCATCCGTTTCCCGGGTATCACCTATGGTCAGTCGGATGTTGCAAATGACGGCTATCGAGTTCAGCGCGAGCAACAGGACGATGATGGTGCACAGTTCACTGACCCCGACCTGATGTCCGGCGTCATCGACGCTCCACCTGCGCTTGCGATGGAAATGGCGGATCTGATCCGCTTCAAGACTGCGACACTTACTGCGTTCGGCCTACAGCGCAACGGTGTTTGGGGCGAGGAGACCGCATCGCAGAAAGTCGAGCATCTCGGTTTGATGTTCGGTGCGTTGGCCGCGCATCCGCGCGGACCAGTACGCGGCTACGGCATGCCGACGCAACATCTGACATTTGGCCTGCTAGTCTTCCCCTCGGTCTGGGATTGGTATGTCCAATGGCGCGAGAGGCGGCGCGGGTTCTACACCGCGTGGGAGGTGGACATGCTGCGAATTTCTCTCGCGCTCACCCGCAAAGACACGGGCTGGCTCAGGCAGCAACCTCATCTGGCGTCGCGGATCCGTCCCATCAATGGACTGGTTTCACAGACCGACATTGATCGCGCGAGCGGGGACTGGGACGACGCCTGCGATGTCTACTTTAAGCACGCCACCTCTCGCGTGAAGGAAATTCAGCGTGTCGCGCGTGTGCATCGTGATCCCTTTGAACCAATCATGCCTGTGCTGGAGGCCGATAGCCCAGTCGGCGAGTATCGAAAGATCACTGAAGAGATTCTTCGGCTCATACCTGATGAGCGCTTCCATCGCCGTCCTGCCGCAGAAGCAGTGCGCTCGTTCCTGATGCTTCGGTTCGGGCTGCATCTTGGGTTGCGACAGAAGAATCTGCGTCAACTGATGGTCAGTGAACGCGGCAGACTCCCGCGGTCTGAGCGCCAGCTTGCCGACATGAAGTGCGGTGAACTCCGCTGGAGCGAGCGCGAAAAGGGCTGGGAGGTGCTCATTCCTTCAGTCGCTTTCAAGAACGCGAACTCGTCCTTTTTCGGAAGCAAGCCGTTTCGGCTCGTCCTGCCGGACCTGGGTGGATTATACGAGCACATCGAAGCGTATATCGATCGGCACCGCCGAGTGTTGCTAGGAGGAACGGAAGACCCCGGCACCTTCTTTATCAAAACGGTTAAGGCGACCAGCAAGGACGCCGCATACGATCGAAACACGTTCTATGAGGCATGGCGCCTGATCATCCAGCGATATGGCATTTACAATCCATATACCCAACGCGGCGCTATCCCGGGTCTTCTCCCCCACGGCCCGCACAATGTTCGTGACGTACTGGCAACGCACATCCTGAAACAGACCGGGTCATATGAGCAGGCAAGTTACGCGATCCAGGACACACCCGACATGGTGGCGCACCACTACGGTCGCTTTTTGCCACAAGACAAAGCTGCACTTGCTGCTCGGATTTTGAACCAAGTCTGGCAGGCGGCTTAAAGAGCATGGTGATAAACTAATCTCATACTGAGTTTATCGCCGTTGAGCTAATCCGTGCGACCGGCCATCGACGCGGTGTGGCCGGAAGCTCGGCAAATGCTCGGAGACTATCAATACGGGTTTGAAAATCCTTGGGCGGCGCCATCCTATGTGCTCGGTCGAGCATCGAGGCGGGGTCAGGTCGGGCAGCTACATGGATAATTGATGAAGGGCTGCGGAACAGGACGCTTGTGCGATCTTCATCGCCGCCAGCTATGCCGGGAAGGGCACCGCGGAACCAATCAGCTTGCGGCTGCGGAACGGTCAACGGCGCAACTGAGCTATTTCTTGCTCCTCGTGGCCTTAGCCTGAACCAGGCTACTTGAACGGATTTTCTAAATAAGTCTCATGCCTGTAAAAGTGTGCCCCTCCAGGGATGTCGGCCAAGCGGGCTTCCGTCGCGATCGAGATGCCGACCGCAGACTCTCTCGGACGACGTGCTGGTACCGGGGGTGATGGTATGTCCAACGGGCAGGAACGCCTACGTGGGTGAGGTATCCAAGATCCGCGTTCACCGAGACATTTGCTTCTCTGATTCTTCTGGGGTCAACTCGAAAATTTGCTTTAATGCCCTAGGATGGCTGAGTAAATTCACAGTTCAATCACGCGGGCGCTGCAATGAACCCAGACCTTATCAAACTTGCCCTTGAGCATTGCGGGACGTCCGAGTTTGAGAAGTATTCGCAGACCGTACTTGGAGCCCTTATCGGTCCAGCTTTTAAGCCCTTGGGTGGCCATAAGGACGGCGGTGCGGACGGATTTGTCGACCTCGGCATTTGGGAACAGACCGATAAGCCAAATCGGTTCTTTCAGGCCTCGAAAACACTGGATGTTGAGAAGAAAATTCGGGATACGGTCGCTCGCCTCAAAGAGGTCGGTCGCGATGTCGACCTTCTTTACTACGCCAGTTCCTTGATAGTACCCTATATCGACAAAGTCGAGATGACGCTGTCTGACGAGCTTGGCGTCACCATCAAAATCTACGACCGCAATGCATTCGCCCAACGCGCGAATTTCAACAAAGATGTTGAGGCCGCCGGCGCACAGTATCTACGACCTGCACTGCATTTCCTTGACGAATTGGCTGCCCCTTCCTACCCGTCTCAACCCGTTTTCCAAAACGCACAAGCGGTTTGCGCCTTCTTGTCGCACGAACTTGAACGACGAATTGGCACGACGAAAACGTTGGAAGGCGTTTGTGATGGGCTGTTAATTTGGGCGTTAGAGGAAACCGATCCCGATGCCGGCAAACTTCTTACACAAGCTCAGATTCTCGAGAAGATCGAGAATGTCATTCCGACGGCGCGGAAGTTCCTTCGTGGGCAAATAGGGGAGCGCCTTGAGGCATTGACGGCGAAGAAGGCCGGTGCGCGAACCGTCAACGTCCATACAAAAGAGGGGGCTTACTGCCTTCCTTTCGAAGCCCGAAAACAGATACGTGAATCGCTTGTCGAAGATGAACAGTTGAAGGTCGAGGTCACCGACGCCTTCAGGAAACGCATTGTCGACGCCAGCGTGGATCTTGAAGACAAGGTGCTGGAGCAGGTCCCGGCCCTCATTCATACCACCGTTGAAAAGTTGTTTGAGCAACAGGGTTACAACGCCGTCCGACACTTTTCCGAGGAGGGTGAACAAGGTGCGCTTGATGCCAGGTCAGTGATCGAAGTTGCCGGTGACGTTGTTGACGCCGTGAAGATGGACCATCCTTCGCGGGTCAAGGTGAAGTTCCTGATAAAGCAGGTCCTCAGGGGTGCGCTCTACAATTCCGAGCCGGTCGAACGAAGTTATTTCGGCAGGCTTGCGCGCACCTATGTGCTGCTTTTTGTATTGAAAAACACCCCCGAGTTGGTCGAGCATTTCAATTCGATGGCGAAGCATTTCGTGCTCTACATCGGCACCGATATCTTGGTGCGGGCCGTCTCTGAATATTACCTTCCCACAGACGACCAGATGACAGTCAACACCCTGAAGATCCTCAGGCAGGCCGGGGCGAAACTCATCCTGACAGCGCCGACTCTGGAGGAAGTCCACAGTCACATCTACGCGGCAGACCGGGAGTTCGATAATACATACGCCGAAGTGGACGCCATCGTTGACCGCGATCTGGCTTCGGAGAGCGACCGCATTCTAATCCGCGCTTATTACTACGCGAAGCTGGAGCACGATAACCCTAAACGACCCAGGAGTTGGGGCGCCTATCTAGGAAATTTCCTTACTCGCGAAAAGCTTCTTGGACCGACTAGTCCACAAAGCATGAGGTCGCTCCGGGATACCCTGACCATCCGCTACGGGCTTTCATTTGAAGACCGAGAGGACCTGATGAGGGAGATTGATCAAGATGACCTCAAAAAGCTGACCGACGCCATTAAGAAGCTCCGCAAGGATGGTGGACGGCGCCACGGAGATTCGCGCTTCCAATGATGCCGCTCATATTCTCTTGGTTCAGCGGAGGCGGAAAGCGGAAGAGAGGGAGGTTTCCAGCCCCTACGGCTATCGAACTTGGTGGCTCACTCAGGAGACCAAATCAGGGATTGCGGTGGCGGTCGCATTTCCTAAGAGACGCCTGCCCAAGGCCATTATGCGCCCCGACCTGCTTATAAATTATATCGCCTATAATCCGACGACGACCGAGGTGCGCCGGAGTATGGGCGAGATTTTCCCCTCGCTCATGGGAATTCGCCTAGGCACACGCCTTGAGCAAGACCAGTTCGAAAAGATCATGGAGAAAATCAAGGAAGCCCATCGGACCGATCCAGCTCGCGCTGAAGCAATGGTAGCCGAGCATTCGAACGCATTGATAGGCCAAACACTCCGCGAGTTTACCTTGAAGTACGTATCCCCCATCTAGCAAAATTTGAACCTGTTGGACGTTGATTCCCGACGCCACTGCTCACAGCCGCTGCTTTTGCCGCAGTCGGGCGATGGGACGGTCCCCGCCAAACTCCTGCGCTATCGCTTGGCTTGAAACGGCTTAGACCGAAACCCTAGATAGTCGAGGTTACAGTTTCTGATAACACATGCTGCTCAGCGCAACTCATCGCATACGCGGAGCGGTTCGGGCATGTCCTATTCTTCGAAGCGCAGCGGGAAATCAGCTCTTTTTCTCGGTTTACTGATCGCAGCCATCGTCGCTGTGATCTACCACGCAGCCAGGGGAAGCCGTGTGGCCCAAGTCTCATTGCTCATTATCGTCGTCGGTGTGGGGGCGGTCGTAGTCGCCCAGACTTTCGGCATAAAACCCGGCGATGCTCCAAACTCGGAATTAGCACCCCGACCCGAGCGCCAAGAGGCACTGCAGCCCCGCCCACGGGCGCCGGCAAACGCCCCGGCGCCTCACCAGGGCATTCCGATCACGGATAGCGCGCCTGCCGCCCCTGCTGATCAGAAAACACCAAGCCCGCCATTGGTGGACGATCTACGCTCCGCGGTAGCCGTCGAGCCGGCATCAGGCGAGCAATACCCGACGGCTGTCGTGTCCAGGACAGCCAATATCCGTTCGGATCCTTCAATAGCCGGTGCGGTGTTGAGCCAAGTCTCGGCCGGCACGGCGGTTAGAGTGGTCGCAGTCAACGGTCGTTGGGCAAGGGTTCGCAAGGACGAAGTCCCGCTCGGGTGGATTAGCCGTTCCCTATTGGAGCTGACCCTGTCGGTGGTACAGCCTTCCTACCAGTAGCACACTGGGCTCCTGCCTCCAGGCTTGCTGTAGGCGCTTCGACCGCCGCACAAACGCCCGTTGCGCATCAAGTCGTATGGGCAATCGCATCTTCCGACCATGGCGTCTCTGACAGGATCGCCCCTGGCACGCCCCGAAGTGATGCCGTCAGTTGGTGCAGCCGCTGGCGCAGCCGGTGTGGTCGATAGCAGCTCAACCGGCTTCGCCTCACTGAGGTAGTCGCCATGGATCCATCCGACGCGGGCGGAAACCGTCACATTGTACCAATCTCCCTGTTGACTGTTGGTCTGGACCAGCTCGCCTGGCGGAAGCGTCGTGATGATACGTGCCCCAGTGTCCGGTGCGACTCTGACGCGGACTTTGCTGGTGGTGTACTGCCAGCGAACCGCTATCGTGGCGTTTGGCTTCTGAGCAGCCACCGCGTCGGGCTTTGCGTAGCCAATCGAACTGTTGCTAGGCTGTACCTGAGGCGCCGCAGTGGTGTTTACCGCAGGAGCCGCGGGCGGGGCACGGGGTGGAGATTGGGCGTCAATGCTCGACATGGCCCACCCGATACCGCAGAACACCGCGATGCCCCAGCCGATCCGTTGTTGGCTGACCATTTCACCCTCCCTGCACAATACAAAACAGAGCAGTCCAAGAAAGTCGAATCGACTTTTGGGTGGCGAAATCTCAAGTCAATTGACAGCAGAAACCGAGCATCTGTAGATATGGAAGGGGATTGAAAATTGGGGCGGGCAAGCGCATCGATGTGCTTTGCAATTCCGGTTTCAATAATTTTTGGACGCTACCTGCCGAATGCCGGAAGACCCGGGCTTGCGGGAAGCGATATTTCAGCGAAAAGGCGAGTAAAATGTCCAACCAGTTTGATCAGATACCGTTTGGAGCTGCTGAGTTCGCGGATAACCCCGAACCTCGCTGTCCATGCCTCCTTCTGCTCGACACGTCCTATTCGATGAACGGAGCGCCGATCGACGCGCTGAACCAGGGACTTGTCGCCTTTAAGGACGAGCTCGCGGCGGACAGCCTGGCGATGAAACGCGTCGAGGTCGCCATCGTCACCTTCGGACCGGTCAACGTCGTCGCACCGTTCCAGACCGCTGACCTGTTTACGCCTAGTACGCTGGTGACCAGCGGCGACACCCCAA
Source organism: Mesorhizobium sp. 113-3-9 (assembly GCF_016756515.1). Classification (NCBI taxonomy): domain Bacteria; kingdom Pseudomonadati; phylum Pseudomonadota; class Alphaproteobacteria; order Hyphomicrobiales; family Phyllobacteriaceae; genus Mesorhizobium; species Mesorhizobium sp. 113-3-9. Next base: position 4,525,099 of record NZ_AP023246.1, read on the forward strand.
TGGGTGCGGCGATCGAGCAAGGCCTCGAGATGTTGCGACGTCGCAAAGATGAGTACCGCGCGAACGGCATCTCCTATTATCGCCCTTGGATCTTCCTGATGACGGACGGCGCGCCCACTGACAGCATCGTCGCTGCCGAACACGCGGTCAAATCCGGCGAGGCGGCGAAGGCGTTTTCGTTCTTCGCCGTTGGCGTCGAGGGTGCCAACATGGACATCCTCGCCAAGCTCTCAACACGCCAGCCGCTTAAATTGAGTGGCCTCAAATTCCGCGAGCTGTTCTCATGGCTCTCCGCATCGCTGTCAGGCGTCTCGCAGTCGCAGGTCGGACAGACCGTGGCCCTCCAATCTCCCGCAGGTTGGGCTGAGGTGTGATGTCTTGGCGCATAGCGTCGGCTAGCGCCATCGGCACTTCGCATGTCACGGCCGGCAAGCCCTGTCAGGATAATTCGGTCCATGCCCTGATCGAGGGCAGGGAAGGTCCAATCCTTGCGGCCGCTGTCTGCGACGGCGCTGGCAGTGCGGCGCACTCGGAGGTTGGATCTTGGCTGGCCGGGCAGAACCTGCTGGAGCTCATTTTCGTGCACTTCGCAGAGAACGGTGCGCTCGATCAGATCGACCGGCCAAAAGCGTTGGGCTGGGTGACCGAAATTGCCGAGCGCATCGCCGCTCACGCTCGCGCACTCGGGCATGAGGTGCGCGATTATGCATGCACGCTGCTGGTTGCCGTCCTTGGCCCTACAAGCACCGTGTTCTTCCAAGTCGGCGACGGCGCAATGGTTGTTTCGCACGGCAGTGAAGACGGATGGTCCTACGTGTTCTGGCCGCAGCACGGCGAGTTTGCCAACACGACCAACTTCGTCACGTCGTCAAATGTCGCGGACGTCCTCGAATTCGAGTTCGCGCCACGGCGCATTGACGAGGTCGCGTTGTTCTCGGACGGTATCGAGAACCTCGTCTTGCACCAGGCTTCGCGCAGCGTCCATCAGCCTTTCTTCGATACGATGTTCCCGGCCGTCAGACGATCGGCAGTGGCGGGCGAGGACTCTACGCTTTCGGATGGACTGAAGGCTTATCTGCTGTCGCCGCAGATCTGCGAGAGGACCGATGATGACAAGTCGTTGATCCTAGCTACGAGATCGCATGTTGAAGCGATGGTGGCCACAATATGAACGCTAAGGTCCGCGAGGTGTTCACCCTGCGAGGGGAAGCCCTCAAACTTGGCGAGATCGTCGGCCAAGGTGGCGAGGGCGCCGTCTACGACCTGGCTGCACACAAGAACCATGTCGCCAAAATCTACCACCGGCCGCTCGAGCAGCAGAGGATCGACAAGATCCGTGCGATGGGCAAGATCAAAACCGATTCACTCGAAAAGCTGACGGCCTGGCCGACGGGGCTGGTCTGCTCCAAGGACAGCAAGCCCATCGGGCTGATCATGCCAAAGATCAGCGGTCGCAAGAGCATCCATCAGCTCTACAGCCCCAAAAGCCGCAGAACGGACTTTCAGCGGGTTGATTGGCGATTTCTGGCACGTGTGGCGGCAAACACCGCCCGGGCATTTGCGGCTGTTCACGACAACGCATGCGTCATCGGCGATGTGAATCACGGCGGTGTGCTCGTGGCGCAGGACGCTACCGTGCGCCTGATCGACTGCGACAGTTTCCAGGTCTCCTATCTGGGGCAGCAATATCTTTGCGAGGTGGGAATCGAGACCTTCACACCGCCGGAGCTGCAGGGCAGATCGTTTTCGGGAATCGTGAGGACACCAAATCACGACAATTTCGGTTTGGCCGTGATGGTGTTCCTGTTGCTGTTCATGGGAAAACACCCCTTTGCCGGCCGCTACGCAGGAACCGGCGACATGCCGATTTCGAAGGCGATCGAGGAGTACCGCTTTCCCTACGGGGCGAACGCCGCCGCGGTCGGAATGGCGAGGCCTCCGAGTTCCCCCGAACTCGCCATCGTCGGCCCACGACTTGCAAAAATGTTTGAGGATGCCTTCTCGCAAAGGGGAACGTCGGCTGGCAGGCCGGTGGCCCGGGAATGGGTGGCTGCCCTGGCGGAATTAGAAGCGAACCTCAAGCAGTGCTCCTCCAATTCCAGCCACTGGTCACTTGGCTCATCGCCATGCCCGTGGTGCAAAATGGAAGGCGCCACCGGCGTCCCGCTGTTCTCAACCGTTGTTCCCGCCGGCGGGGCTACGCTTTTCGATATCGCCGGATTCCAGCGGCAGGTGGACGCCATCCCGCATCCCGGGCCGGTGCCGACCGTTCCCGAAAAGAATGTAACACCAGATCCCAACGCCCTGAAGCTCAGGGGGCACGCGCGCCGCACCAACTTCCGGGCAGGAATAGCGGCCGCAGTGGTCGGCGTCGCCGGCTTGATGATGGCGCAGGTCTGGGTGCTGGGCATCGCCGTGGGGGTCTTTCTGGGACTGAGAGGTCTGCTGAACAGGGACAGTGAGGCTGCGGAATACCGGCGCGTCGCCGCCGAGGCCGCCGCCCAGTGGAAAAACGCGCAAACAACGTGGATGCAGAGGGCCGGGCCGGATGCTTTCGACAGGCAAAAAACGGTGCTCGCCGGGCTCAGGCGCGAATGGGACATCTTGCCTTCCAAACGGGTAGCCAGGATCTCGGAGCTCGAGCGCAACCGCCGTCAGGCGCAACTGCACCGGTTCCTAGATAACTTTGAAATCTCATCGGCAAAGATCGAGAGCATAGGACCGGGCAAGAAACAGGTCCTGGAGTCGTATGGCATCGAAACAGCGCTCGATGTCGAGAGAAACAAGCTTTACAGCGTGCCCGGATTCGGACCTAAAACCGCGCAGAAGTTGTTGAATTGGCGAAAGTCCGTCGAAGCCCGCTTCGTCTTCGATCCCTCGCGCGCGATCGATCCACGTGATATCGCGCAGATCGACCAGGACATTCTCGGCGACCGCAAGCGGCTGCAAGGCGCCTTGGTTCTCGGTCTTGAGCAGCTCAAGCAGACAAGAGCCGAGATCCTTGCCGCCCGCGAACACAGTCGCCCGGAAATGGAGCGATTGCGGCTGGCATTTGATCAGTCAGCAGCAAACGCTGCCGCGAGTTCAGGTTGAGACGGCCAACGCGGGTCGCCAAATCAGGCTCGTTGAGTTGTGGCATTCCTTCGTTGCGCGTCAGTGTAAAATACCCATTTCGCACTGAGGCGGTTGTGGCCGTGTGTAATCAAATGGACGGCTTTGCATCGCCTGCCGATGGCAAACCACCGTTACGTTCGTTGCCCTTTTGCTCTTAATACCGTTCCGCGTTGAACACCTGCTTCCCCTTCGCATTCCACAGCTCCCGCGCATGCTGACCTTCATCGCTCTGCAGCTTGGCGGCGATCCAGAGCAGTGCGCCATAGATGGTAGTGCGATCGTCATTGGTGAACTCGACGATGCCTGCTTTGGCGACGAGACCGCCGAGTTCGATGAGCTGCCGCGTGCGCTTGCGACGCTCGACCTGCCACGTGCGCATGTCATTGCGAGCTTGTGCTGCTTTCCGGCGATTGTGGGCTGCCCGGTTGCGCTTGAGCGCCGCGTGGGTTGCGCTGAGATTCCGGAGCAGTTCGCCGGGACCTGTTTTCGAAAAACATCACCCCACGCTTGGCCCATGCCTCACGCTTTCCGGTATCTTTCGTTTCAGCAATAGCAACCAGTGCGCCGGCCAGTTCGTCGCTGCTGAGCTGATCGGCCCCGGTGGCGATCACCAGATCACCGAGTTGCTGTACCTTTCGGTTTTTGAGCTCTCGCGCTTTTTCTTCCAGCGCCTTCAGTTCCGTATCGAAATCGCGTGGTTTACGCATGGCTGTCTCCATTGATTGTCGATCTGGCAATGATAGGCGAGCGCCCGCCGGAAGGCTTCAGGGGTGCCGAGACAGGCCGAGACGGGCTGGTCCATCCCGAGATTTTTTCGAGGGAGGGCGCGCTTATACGTCGTGCCGACGTGCGGTTTGACGTGCAAATGATCCTGTCGCGATGGCGATCTATCATCTTCATGTCAAAGTCATTGGCCGCAAGGCAGGCTCGAGTGCTGTGGCGTCGGCCGCCTACCGCTCGGCTTCACGGCTACGTGACGAGCGGATCGAACGCAGCCACGATTTTTCCAGCAAGCGCGGCGTCGTTCATTCGGAGGTGATGCTGCCTGCGAATGCACCCGAAGCCTGGAGCGACCGCGAGAGGCTGTGGAATGACGTAGAGTCCTTCGAGGTCCGCAAGGATGCGCAGCTTGCCCGCGAGGTCGAGTTTGCCCTGCCACGTGAACTCAGCCAGGCGCAAGGCATCGAGTTGGCGCGCGACTTTATTCAGGCAGAGTTCGTCAGCAAGGGCATGGTCGCCGATCTCAATGTGCACTGGGACAGGGCGGAGGATGGCAGTCCCAAACCGCATGCCCATGTCATGCTCACCATGCGGGCCGTGGACGAGAACGGTTTTGGCGCGAAGGTTCGAGACTGGAATGCTACCCAGCTGGTCGAGCGCTGGCGCGAGCGGTGGGCGGAGCTGGCCAATGAGCGCCTGGCCGAACTCGACATCGACGCCCCCATCGATCATCGCAGTCTGGAAGCGCAGGGCATTGCCCTGGAGCCGCAAACGCAGATTGGTGCACCGGCGCAACGCATTGAAGGCAGCGGCCTTTCTGCTGGCGATAGTGAAGCAGATCGCGCCGAACTGCATCGCGAGATCGCGCGCAACAATGGCGCGCGCATCGTTGCCGATCCATCCGTGGCGCTGGACGCCATCACCCATCAGCAATCGACCTTCACCCGAAAAGACATTGCGAAGTTCGCGCATCGGCACAGCGATGGAATGGAGCAGTTCAACGCGGTGATGGCGGCCATCAGCAATGCACCCGATCTGGTCGAGCTCGGCAAGGACAGGCGTGGCGAAGATCGCTTCACCACCCGGCAGATGATTGAGACCGAACAGCGCCTTCACCGCGCGGCGGAGCGTATCGATTTGGACGAGCGACACGCGGTGAGTGAGGCACATCGCGAGGTAGCTCTGGCGCGCGCTGCGCAAGGCGGGCTTGTCCTTTCGGGCGAGCAGGCCGATGCGCTTGCGCACATCACCGATGGTCACGGTCTTGGTATCGTTGTCGGCTTTGCCGGCACCGGCAAGAGCGCCATGCTGGGCGTTGCGCGCCAGGCATGGGCGGCAGCCGGCTATGAGGTTAAAGGCGCCGCACTCTCCGGCATTGCGGCCGAGAATCTGGAAGGCGGATCAGGCATCCCGTCACGCACCATCGCCAGTATGGAGCATAGCTGGGGACAGGGCAGGGATCTGCTCACCACGCGCGATGTCCTGGTGATCGATGAGGCCGGCATGGTCGGCACGCGCCAGTTGGAGCGCGTGCTCTCCCATGCGGCGGACGCTGGCGCAAAAGTCGTCCTTGTCGGCGATCCCCAACAGCTGCAGGCGATCGAAGCGGGTGCTGCATTCCGTTCGATCCATGAACGCCACGGCGGCGTCGAAATCGAGCAGGTGCGCCGGCAGCGCGAGGACTGGCAGCGTGATGCCACGCGCGATCTTGCAACCGGCGGGATCAATGCTGCGATCAGCACCTACGACGCGCACGGCATGGTGCATCGAGCTGCAACGCACGACGAAGCGCGAGCTGAACTCGTCGAGCGCTGGGATCGCGACAGGCAGGCGCATCCAGAGGCAAGCCGGATCATTCTCACACACGCAAACGACGAGGTGCGTGCGCTCAACCAGGCAGCACGCGAGCGCATGCGCGCTGCCGGCGATCTGGGTGACGATGTCCAGGTGAATGTGGAACGCGGTGCAAGAACCTTCGCCAGCGGCGACCGGGTCATGTTCCTGCGCAATGAGCGCGGACTCGACGTCAAGAACGGCACGCTTGGCATTGTGGAGGAAGTCAGCACACAGAGCATGACGGTTCGCGTCGACGATGGGAGGTCGGTTCGCTTCGACCTGAAAGATTACGCGCACATCGACCATGGCTACGCCGCGACCATCCACAAGGCCCAGGGCATGACCGTTGACCGCACCCATGTGCTCGCGACGCCTGGCATGGATGCACATGGCAGCTACGTTGCTTTGTCTCGGCATCGAGACAGTATGGAGCTGCATTACGGCGGCGACGACTTTGCGACCCGCGAACGGCTCGTCCGGACCCTGTCACGCGACCGCGCCAAGGACATGGCGTCGGATTACGAGCAGGTCGACCCGGCGCAACACTATGCCGAGCTTCGCGGTATCACTTTCCGCGAGCGTGTAATCGACATCGTGCGCCGCGTCGTTCCGGAGAAGCTGCGCGACAGGATCGGCGAGTTGCTGGATGGATTGCGCTCGCCCGCAGACGTCGAGCCCGGCCGGCACCGTGGGCGGCCGGCAAGGGAAGGTGTTGGGGCGCAAATGGGAGATGCGGGCCCCGCATCCGGCAGAGAAAATATTGCCAGGGGAGGGCCGCGCGACCCGGATGCCCCGGCAGACGTGGAAGCGGCGTTGCGCAGCGCTCGCACGAAGGCGCTTGTGCGTCACGCGCGTGCGATCGACGCGATCTCGCGCAGCGGAAATGCGGACGGGCAGGGGACTCCCGAGCAGATGCGCGAGTTAACAGGTGCGCGCAGTGCGTTCGAGAAGGTCCGGCCGCATGGCTGGCGCGATGCCGAAGCGGCCTACGTCAAGAATCCCGAGCTGGTTCGTGAGGCGGGCGCCGGCCGGGTCAACCGTGTCGTGCTGGCTCTCCAGCTCGAAACGGAAATCCGCACCGGGATGGACATCGATCCCGGCCGCCGCGCCGACCGTTTCGTGGAGCGTTGGCAAAAGCTCGACCGTACGGGACGGGCACAATATCAGGCCGGCGACATGTCGGGCTACAAGTCAACGCGCTCGGCCATGTCCGATATGGCCAAGAGCCTTGAACGCGACCCGCAACTGGAATCGCTACTCGCCAATTATAAGAAGGCGCTTGGCATCCAGGTCGAGTCCGGCCGGCGCCTCGGCGTGGAACTCGCGTTCAACCACGGCATTGGCAGCGGGCGTGGCATAGGCATCTAACCCCTCCGATTTGCCGCCATTCCCACGCCCCAGATGGATGAGAAGACAAATGGGATTGCGCGCAAGCTTTAGGCCGTCCTGTCTGGTTCCAGCGGGTGCCAAATGCTCTCAGCGAAAGGCAAGGCAGCCATGCCTGAACCGGATCGTATCATTCGCCTCAAGACTGTCCTCGCGCGGACCGGCCTCTCCCGCTCGACCATCTATCGCAAGATCACTGAAGGGACTTTCCCGGCCCAGATCAAGATCAGCATCAACGGGGCGGGCTGGCGGGAATCAGAAGTAAATCAATGGATCGAAAATCCCGTCGCATGGCGAACAGAAGATCACTGATTGCGTGATAAACGCACGCCAGGGCCGCCGCCATTCTCTGGAATGAATTCTATTCCGGCTGCTTCGAGTGACAGCTTCAGCACTTGCAGGATTGAGTCAGATGCGGGTTTTGAACCTCGTTCGAACTGCACGATTGTCCTGACACTTACCTTGGATAGATCCGCCAATTCCTGCTGAGAAATGTCGAGAAGCCCACGGGCCGCGCGAACTTGGGCCGCACTTACCTTCATTGTCCAAATGCCCTGTTGCACAAAAAGTGCAAATATGCTTGTTTTAGGAAGCGACAGTTGGAAGTGGTGTGTCCGCCTCCAACGGTCTGACCACGCCTAGGCTTTACGGAGCTCGGATCATGGCTGATTCCGACTATAGCACGACTATGCCTCCCGTCACGAATGGCAAGACTGCCAACCCGTTGGACCGGTTGCCGCATGCAGACCCCGCAATTCTACTACTGCGAGATTGGTCGCGGGCGCAGCGCGTGTCCCAGGTTCTTTGCCGACTTCAACAGCGTCTAGAGAGGCGGTTTCTCGATGCTGTAGGCTCGGAAGCGATGGATAAGCAGGTCGAATATTCGATCGCCTGCCAGGCGGAGGTCGAGGCGACAACTGCGGCTTTGAAGCTTCAGGACAAAATCCCACACCTACGGGCGCGGTCGCTTCTTGGCGTTGTCGCCAAGCTCGAAATCATCGCTGGTGCAGATCGCGACATCGACGATCCCACCGACTTTCCATGGCCGCATATTGCTTCGGTACTTGAGGACTTGAGGGAAATCGCTGGGAGCCTGCCACTTGAACGTCCCGGGCGGTCCGTCGTCCAGGCGGACTGTAGGCGTTACAAAACGGTGGCGGCCGACTTCGTCGGTCTGCGAATGCAAGGCGCTAACCTGCGCTTAGGGCAGGGGGCCGCGTCGGACAACATGGACCCGACTGAACACAGGCCTTGATGTCGGCGGTGCGCCACTGAACGCGGTATTAGAAGTAGATCAAATCCGATTGACCTCGTGCCGGTGCGCGATTCACGAAGCAATCTGGAACGAACGACCCGATTTGATGTCCGCCGCACCAGCTTGCCTCTCCGCGTGGTCGTGTCCAACGAGGCATCATCCAGCACCTTGAAACCCACACCCTTCTTGTCGAGCGTCTTTGACGATCTGGTAGAGGCGCGCAGCCGATCTCGCCAGCCGATCCACCTTCGTCACGACGAACACGTCACCCTCATGGGCAAACTCAAGCGCCTTCTCCAGCTCGGGTCGCGTTTCGTCTAAGCCGGACCGCTTCTCGCCGAAGACCTCCTCAGCGCCGGCAGCCGTCAGCTTCTCAAGTTAGGTGTCGAGGTCGTAGCCGGAGGAGCTAACGCGGGCATAGCCGACGATCATGACTGTTCACGTTCCTCCAAGAGTGTTGGTGCACATCATTTAGTGGACGATTAGTCGACATATCAGGAGCAATGTTCACAAAGGCATAGGTTTGTGTACGCGTGCCATAGCTAGTAGGTGGGTTGTTACAGGCGCGCCTTGGTCCAGCGGCCGGGCGGGCTGTTGGGTAGTGCTAGTGCTCAGGGTATGCCCCGCGCGACAACCTCAGAAAGCCGCTCAGCCCTTGTCGCGGAACTGGAGGGGGGTACGGGGGGCTTTCGCCCGGGCCAGTTATCCGATCACCCGCGCAGATTTTTCCGTCCAAACATTTCGGGCCAAATCCGCTATGGTCGGCAAAGCTGACATGGGGGAGTGCGGTTCGTGGTTAAGGCTCTGGAGGCGTTCGGGGTATTGTTATTTGCGGCGGTCGTTACTCCGGCCGCCAATGCAGAGGTCCTTTCGTTCCAATGCAGTTGGGACGAGAAGGCTCCCATGGCAATCGCGGTAGACACAGGCACCATGTCTGCCTCGCGCGATGACGGAGGAAGTCCCTACAGGGTCATCAAGGTGTCAAAATGGGGCGTGTGGCTGCTGGTCGATCAGCCGAGCAACGTGGCCGGGGCCGCCGTGCAGATGATCGAGCGATCTTCCGCCTTCGACGATCCCAGTGGTCCCGGTAAGTGGGTCGACGTGATCATTTCGATTACCGGGTCCGTCTCCCCTATTGAAGGCGGTAAGTGTTGGGAAAGGGGTGGACGATGAAATACACTATTGCCGTGACTTTGATTTTGGCTTCTTCAGGGGCGTCGAAGGCTACAGAGGGGACACAACTGTTGGAGGCCTGCCGTGAGCTTGTTGCGGGCATTCACAGCGACAATCAGACCGAAGACGGCATCATCGTCCCAAGTACCTTCACATCCGGGCTATGCATGGGGTCTATGCAGATGCTGAAAGGTCTGTCGCAGCTATCGTTTCAGGGGGAAAGTCGCCCAGCCCTGGCGCTATGTGTGCCGACCGAAGTGAGAACAACGCAGTACGCTCGTATTGTCGTCAAATACCTAGACGCCCACCCCGAAGAGCTACATCAAGATGGCTCCTACCTCGCCTACATAGCGCTGAACTCTGCTTTCCCCTGCAAGAATGTCGGGAACTAGTTGCGAACATCCTACCCTGCCACTTGGACTGCGGCGGATGAGGTGTTAATCCATAGCGCAAATGGGGGGGCGCAGAGATGGCTGAAGACACCTACGAGGAAGCGGAAAAGTCACTGACCCGCATACAGAATTTTGATCCCCAAGCATTGGCACGAGTAGACATTCTGGGATCAGAAATGAATTTTCTTGATGGAGTTGATCCTGCTGAGAAGATCATCAGCTTGTTCCGGCAAGTTCCAATTCAATTTCTCAGCGAATTGCCGAAATCGAAGCAGAGCGAAATTCGTCAACAGGCTGATGCAGCCTATAGCCTGTTTGAGCAAATTCTTAATTTCGACCCAAAGAAGCCCGACGCCTATTCCACGCGGACTTCCTTGATCGATAGCCTGAAGGCTCAGTACGATCCTTTCTTCAATTTCCTGTCACCTCTGATTTCGTTCACTTCTTCCCGGCTTCGCGATTTCGGGGCTCTTGAACGGGAGGCGAGAGCGGCAGTGCAAGCAGCAAAGGATCGGGCGGACGAGGCCACAAAGCAGCTAGAGGTCCAGCAGCAAACTGCTCAGCGCATGCTCGATGATGTACGGCGGGTAGCCGCAGAGCAGGGCGTGTCGCAACAGGCTGTGTATTTTCAAACCGAAGGCAACAACCACGAAGCTGAGGCCACCAAGTGGCAATGGAATACGATCTACATAGCTGTCGGACTTGGCGTCTATGCGCTGATTTCGGCGACTGTGCACAAATGGTCATTCCTAGCGCCGACAACCCCTTATGATACTGTGCAACTCGGTCTCAGCAAGGTGCTGATCTTTGCGGTTATCGCTTACATGCTGCTGTTGTCCGCTCGGAATTTCCTAGCCCACAAACACAACGCGGTGGTCAACAGGCATAGATATAACGCCCTTTTGACATTTACTGCGCTGGCGGACGCGGCCAAGGGACCGGAAAACAGGGACATTGTTCTTACACACGCCGCTTCCTGCATCTTTGCGCCACAGGACACGGGTTACACGAAAGGCGGGACCCAGCCCGAAAGCGTGGCCAACGTGATCCAGACGCTACCCCGCATACTTTCCCCGGGCAGCCCAGCCTAGCACTTCAAGCCGGGTCCTATAGCGGGATGTGGGCTGATTTCCTTAGGCAGGGGCTGTGCTAGCCATCGGTGGCGAGATTAGACACGCTTGGTGACCAGATGATCAGGAAGCCTTTCCCGGCCGAATGGGACACATCACAAATGCCTAAGCGCCGGCGTGCGTATCTGGAAATCGGGCTGTCCTTTGAAGAAATGGTCGACCAAATCCAAGACAATTCGGATGTCGTCCACGTCAAGACAAAGCCCTACTGCCACCCTGCGCGCGGCGAGCCTAGAACCGCCCGTCAAATCGTCTTTAGGGTTCGCATCGGCAACCAAGCATCTGATCTTCTGTACAACAGCCGAGATGGTCTGCGGGGCCGCTACTGGCAAAGCCCCGAACATGGCTTTGTTGCAACCCATCATCTGATCCGTTCGCTCACACCCGCGCTCCTATCATTTTCCGAGCGGAACCCACCGAAGCCAGAGAAGGAGGTTCACGGAATGACTATCGGACACATCCGGTGGTCCTTGGCAGCGCCTTCCGCAAAGGTCTGGCCGCGTGAGCGCGACAGCAACGATAACTCACTCCTAGAAGCGGACGCTCTACAGATAACGCGTTGGATCACGAATGAAGGACGGGCTGAACACAACCAGGGTATGTGGCGTCAAACGCCGATGGGCGATGAGTTGGAGATCAAGGGCGGGCTGTTGGGCATCGATGGAACCGAGTACTTGCCTGAAGGCAAACGCAGCCGATCCTGGCAGATACACGAATTTGGCTACACATAGGAGGCGCTCTTTTGGAAGAACTGCTAGACACCAGCCGCACCCTTCAGGGACCGGCCTAACTTCCTCTCAGCGGCGCCCCCAGGCGAGACGCAAGACCTTGTCGGGAGTGCCTGGCGGCTGCCTTCGGTTCCTCCTTCGAGGCATAGCGGCAATACTTGCGCTTTTGATTTCTGCGGTCTTTCATTTCTCCTGTGGTGTAATTTATCGTTGCAAGTGATTTGGGGAAGGGGACTGGATGTTCGGCTTGTGGAAGAAGCGGGACCGTGCCGAGGCTGGCTCAGGGACCAGCCTGTATGAGGGAGCAAGGCGAGTTGTCGGGACATTCAACGGGGCTGATCCTGAAGGCCGTATGGGCATGCTTCACGGCATGAGCGCGTCCTTTGCCGAACTCGGCCGGATTGCACCCGAATACAAACGCTATATCTCCAGGGAGCGGTACCGGCTTGGGCAGGAGTTGCTCACTTCGCTGGAGGACATCAAGGAGCACCCGCTCCCTGTTCAGGTGGGTGCCTCAGCCGTTGCGCTTTGCCTGATCGCTGGGGCCATCGAAGGGGATGACGCAAAGAACGCGCTTGAAATGTACAACGTCTTTTTTCGCGAGATGGTGGACCTCAAGAACATGCTGATCGAGAACGGGGTGGTCTAATGTTTTTCCTGAAAGCCTCTCGCATATTCGCCATTCTTGTCCTGATCGCCGGAGTTACTAAGCTTGCCATAGGGTTCACAATTGCGACCGAGTTTCTCCTGCCTTATGAATTGGCGCTTGAGCGGTACGCCCCAAATGCGAAATCTTCGGGAGAGCTAATCGATAAGGGGCTGCTCAGACTATTGATTGCCTTTGCATTAGGAGCGTTGTCCGAGATTGGCTTGGCGCTGGTCGGCAAAGACCGTACAGACGGGACTGGCCGGTAGGGGGAATGCAGAGTGAACGATCCAGCGACGCCCTACGGCACAGCCAAGGGTTACGTCCAGTCTGCCTTACTGCTGATCACCAATCCCGATCGCTTCCAGGCCGAGACCGACGCATCGTTCTATCTGAGCTTCCACATGCTGATTGGTTTCGCTACTGAGCTGTACCTGAAGTCTTATCTTATGCACGTGGGATACACAGAGAGGGAACTCCGTGCTTCTGGCGTCCGCCACAATCTGAAGAGCCTGCTCGCAATGGCAGATGCCAAAGGGCTCAGCGACGGGGGTGCAGTAGTTCTGGTCGATCTATTAGGCGAGCATCACCAGAGCTTCGAGTTTCGTTATATGAAAGAGGGATCACGATACCCAGCGATGAACCTCAGGCGAGTGTTCGAGGCCCTCTCGTCCCTGAACAAAGTGGTTGACGAAGCAGTTGGGGCTAGCGCGTCACGGGGAAAGCAGCCCGGCGACGGCTGGGACTTCCCCAACGACATTCGCCAGCATTGGCGCGCCTAAGTCAACTCGACCGTCGCCTGCGTTGGGTAAGATGACCTCGACTGTCTTCCATCGCGGTGTTCCCCGTTTGTCGTCCAGCTACTGGATCACACACTCGGATTGCAGAACCTTGAACCCAACGAAGCCCTCTGCAACGAGGAGAGCATTGATCTCCGCCATGGACATCTCGCACTTCGGTCCCCGGTAGATAGTATCGATGGAGCGCCGAGCTTCGGCTGTTCCTTTGACATAGCGTCCGTACTCGAAATCCATGTACCGCACTTCACGCCCTCTCGACTGGCGCACGAGAGGCTCTCGCCACAGCACCTGCTTGCCGTCTGGGTGCGAACTGACAACTTGCAGTATGAAATCCTTTGGATCAGGTTTCTCATTCCGTTGATTGAAGATAATCCTGACTTCTCGTTCATACCTCCAAGACCGGTGCTTCAATGAACTCATTACGGCGAGAGCCTCCGCTGCTGCCAAGACGTGAGGAAGCGTATTGCGCTTGCCCATCACTGCAGCGAGTTTGAGGATCATCTCTCGGAAGAACTCTTTCATATCGTCCTCGGCGTACCGAACAAGCTGTACCCGGCCAGGAATTGACGTGATCGCGGTTGGCCGGAACCCAATGCTTACGCCTGATCCGCCAGCCGCATACTCCCTCCACATCGGCAACTCATCACCATCTAATGCAAAGCAGCAAGCGTAGTGGGTAGACATTCGTTCAAGTCGGAGCAGGTCGGCCAAGAAGCCCGACACATCTCGGTTGGACACTCCGACAACGTCATTATCCTTAAAGTTCTTGATCGCTTCGGCGAGGAACTGCTGACCTAACTGCAACTCTCTAGGATCATTAGAGGCAGTTATATCCGACAGCCAAAGCTTCTTAGAACGGATAATCCCCTGAAAGCCTTCTGTGTTCGTGTAGCAGAAGAGAGGCGTGGTGGGTTGGTACTCAAAGTAAGCCATAGTTGTCCTGGGATGGAGGCGGACTGGTGAGTGACAAGAACGCACTTGCCTCTGAATTAACCCAATACGCGGTCGACTTGCTCAACGCGACGCTAATACGTCGGAACCATCGTAGAATGCAATCACTGCCACCGGGTAGGTCAACCAGGATGTCCATGCCTCTAGGCGAGAGCCTTCTCCAGCGCCCTTTTGGTCACCTCCAGCAAGACCATAGGATCGCCCCCGTAGTTCTCGCCATCGCCGCCTGACGAGTGCCCGAGGACAATGTCCTGGTCAGTCTTGCTCACACCGGCGAGGCGTAGGCGGTCTTTCATGAGCTAAGGGAGTGCGTCGTCACTTTGGGGTCTGTGACACAGGACCGGACATGCTTGCCAAGAGCGGCGGATGCGGAGGAAGCGCCATCTTTCCGTCCATAGGCAGGAAATAACAGCGCCTCGCCTTTGGCCGTGCCAAGCGCCTCTGCCGCCTCGTGAGCCTTCTTTGCCGCTTCCAAGGCTTCCTTTGCGGACTTCAGCGCGTCCGCGATCAAGGGTACGTTGCGACGGGACACTTTATTCTTGATGCGCCGGTCGTCGTGCCACTCGACCACGATGTGAGGAGTGGAGTGATCTAGCCGGACGTCGGAGACGCGAAGGCCAGCGACCTCAGCCAAGCGGCACCCGGTCCCCTCAAGCATCCGCCAAATCTGCCGAAGGTCAGCCTTGGCCATGAGGGAGACCCGTGTGTTGACGGCCTTCAGTTCCTCAGCGGTAAACGGCCGGCGCTTATCCCGATCAGGCTTCAGCATTATCCTTGGTGGCGGCTTCCAGCTTCGAGAAAGGGTTCAACAGGCCGGTAAGGTCGAACTCTCGCGAGGCATGGTCAAAAGCGGCGCGCACTATGTTCAAGTAGCGATCCACGGAGGACGCGGCGAGGCCCGTGTCTAGCATGTGGTCCCTGACTTCTCGGGCATCCTCACGCCGCAGACTGCGGAGGGTTCGGTCACGGCCCAGCGCCTCCCTGATGAGCCCGAAGATGCGCGTGACTTGCTTCTGCTTCTTGTCATCGCCCAGCACCTTGTCTTTCTCATAGCGCCGCTTAGCGTCCTCTAGCGTCGGCTCGGGGCGCTGCTGGCTGGCACCGTAGGCGAGGGCCTGTAGCGCAGCAGCGTCTCTTGATCCGATCCCAATGGGGCGGCCTTCCTCGTCAACCGGGTACTTGGCGACAATCGCGTCAGCTATGACGTCGCGCGCGTTTCCCTCGGGATCGTTCTCGTGTCCCCATCCACTCCACTCGGGATCAAGCTGCATGTGCCTGAGGTATCGCTGGCCATGCTGGAACTGCTCTATTTCAGTCATGGACGCTTGGGCGGGGGCCGGGGAGGCCAATCGCATGGCAGCAGCCTTCAGAAGGCGCTCAGCCTCGGCGTTCGCCTTGGGATAGAGCTTAAGGGCTTTGCCCTCGTCGCGGCCTAGCGCGATCAGGATATTCTTCTTGCCGATGATGGGTTGCAGTTCCTTGCGGACTACCCGACGATACCCGTACCGACCATCGCTACGTTTCTGCAGAAATTCCACGTCAATCTTCATTCCGGTGTACCCTTATGTGTACCCAGCGAGGTACCCAAAGGGAAGCGGTAAGCCTTACAATGCTTGGATTTTCGGCATTTCTGAGCTGAAGTGGCTCCCCGGGATCGGCGAAGCCGCGAATTACGAATTCGCTATAGCTCTTCGCCAGAATGCGCCGCAAGCACTCAAGATGCGAAAACGCGACCGAGACCGAGCGGAGGCACTTCGCCTTGCGGGTGTCCCCCAACCGTCACTTCGCGACCAAGCTGTTGCTATGGCTCGGAAGGGCGGTGAGGTGCGGACCTGTGATTTTTCAAATGCAGGAATCCCTCGCTGTTACTTGTCCCGGATGTGCAAGGAAGGCCTGCTCGTCAAGGTCGGCTACGGGCGATATCGCGCCGCGGTGGTGGATGCGCCATCTTGAACCGCAGGCGACGACACGCCGGATGCGGAGCAGTGGTCGGTTGCCGCGCGCGATTTAGGTAAGCGACATCCAGACAGTAGATTTTCTAACATGGTTTTCGGACACGAAGGGGTTCAGCCCGCAGCCAAACGCCCACGGTTTGCCGATTTGCGGAAAACGGTCATTTTCCGGACAGACCTATGTCGCTTTTAGAGGAGCAGGTCCAATCCTATTACGAAGGTTGGAACGACTGCTTTGCGCCCAATATCGGACCTAGAGTTCAGCTCTGCACTGGCTGTAAACCAGACATTGTCCGCACTGTTGGAAAAGGTGCAGTCACTGCTAGTGGAGCGTTATCAGCACAATAGAAATCCGCACGCGGTTCCGTACACCAAACACCCGAGAATGCCGTTTGGCTTGGTTGCCTTCGTGGACTGACATAGCCAAAGCAAGGGTCACCGGGATTACAGCTGAGCGCTTTCGCTTAGGGCGCGAACGGCGTTAGAAACTGCGCCCGCACTTGTCCACGCCTGTTCGGTGGCAATCATCCGGTGTCAGCCCCCTCCAGCAAGAAAGTTCGTCGACGCTAGGAACCGCAAGGTGCTCGCGGAGTTCAACTCGAACAACGGGAGGATGACCCCATGAACAAGCTGAACACCAACGATTTTGGCGGATCCAATTTTGCTGGAAATGATCTGCAGACGGATGCCGAGCGCGCCGGCAAAAGCGCCGAAGCCATCGGCAAATTGAAGACGAGTGCGGCGGAAACCGCGACGAATCTGAAAAATGCGGCCGCCTCCGTATCGACCGACGCAAAGGATTATGCCGGCTCTGTAGCGGCCGACGCTGCCGGTGCGTTCAAGGAAGCCGTCGAGTCGAACAAGACCGCTGGCGCAGACGCGATCGCCAACATCGCGCATTCCGTCAAGGAGGCCGCGGACGGTATCGAAAAGCAGTCGCCGCAGGTCGCAGGCATGGTTCGCAGCGCGGCGGAAGGCGTGGAGCGAATCTCGACCGACATCCGGGATCGCAACGTCGGCGAACTGTTCGATTCGGTCACGAAATTCGCGCAGCGCCAGCCCGCCGCCTTTTTCGGCGTCGGTATCCTCGCCGGCGTGATGCTGACCCGGATTATGCGAAGCTCCGATCGGTCCTGACATAAGGGCTTGCCAGATGGATGATGGTGTCGATCGCCGTCCGTTCGGGACCGTAGTCAACGAAGCGTTCGGTCAGTTCGCTTCGTTGATGCGGCTCGATCTGCGCCTGCTAGAGGCGGAAATGTGGGGCAAGGCCTCGACGATCGCGTCTTCGGGAGCATGCGGAGTTGTGGCGGTGCTCTTCTTTGTGTTGGCCGCTTTCGCGCTTGTCCAGTTTCTAATCCTGGCAATGATCCATTTTGGCGTCGGCGCGATGTTTGCGTGTCTGATCGTCGGCATAGCCCTTGTCGGCGGTGGTCTGCTGTCCCTTCATCTAGCCAGGCGCGCGCTGATTGGATGGACCATTACGCCGGTCGAGACCGTCAACCAGGTGCGCAGCGATCTTGCTGCATTGAAGCAGGGGGTGCGCTTTGGCTCAACTCAACGATGAAATCCGCGACATCATGGTGCAAAGCCGGGCCGAGCGGCAGGCGCTGTTTGAGCCGATCAGCGAGCTAAGCCGTAGACTGCAACCTCGGCACCTGGTCGAGGTGACAACCAACTATGCCAAGCAAAAAGTGGCAACCGTCGTTGGTGGTGTTTCCGATGCCATCAAGGACAATGGCGGCACAGCAGCCGCAGTGGCCCTGGGTGCTGTCGCGGTCTTCGATGCCGGTAGGAGAAGTTCTCACGGCGGGGCTGATGTCGAAGAGGCCCCGAAGAACTTCGGGAACGGCGAGCATGCGGACGCGGCGTCGATCCGTTACTCAGCGCCACCCAACAGGGCTGTCACGAACCTTGATCGGGGCAAGGCGCTAGCCGCGTCTGCCGGAGGGCTATTGATTGGCCGCGCGATCGGCCAGGCGTTCGAGCCGACGGACAAGGAACGTTCGTTGTTCGGAAAGGCTGGAGCCGAAGTTCAGACCGCAGCTGCTGAATTCGTCAGGCAGCACTCGCATGGCGCGAAAGTGGCGGCTGCGCAGGCCTTTGGCTTCGCACGGTACTCTGCCGCTTTCCTGGCTATCATGGCGGCGATGAGCGACTACATGCGCAAGCCGGACGACGGTAGCTATACCTGACTGTTGTCATCTAGCCCTGGGAAAAGCCCGTGATCGCGAGATCATGTTCAAAGTCCGGCGAATACGCATCCCAATCACGACGTTGGGCGCTTTATTGGGAGGACAGACATGCGCAAGGTCGTACTGATCATGACTGCCTCGATCGACGGTTTCGTCGTTGCGCCGGCCGGAATAGCCGTCGGCGCGGTGGCTGAACCGGCAGAGCTGAAGCGCTGGAAACTTGAGCGCATTCGGCCCGCCGGAACGCACATCATGGGCCGGGTGACCTATGAACAGATGGCCTCCTTTTGGCCGACTCCACGGACGACTACGCCGCGCCGATGAATGAGATCCCCAAAGTTGTGTTCTCCAAGACGCTTCAGGCAGCCAACTGGCCCGAAAGCTCCATTGCGCGCGGAAGCCTCACCGAAGAAATCGCTGCATTACGCGAACAAGCAGGCGGGGAGATCATTGCCTGGGGCGGGCCAGCTTTGCCCAGTCGCTGTCGCAAACTGGACTCGTCAACGAATACGTCGTGGTGACGCGGCCGGTTGTCTATGGAGGCGGCAAGCCAATGTTCCGCGATCTGCCGGAGGCACTTCACCTCGAAGTCCTCGCCTCTACAACTTACGCGAACGGGACCACACTTCACTTGTACCAGCCACAGTGACCACGACCGTCGCCCGGCCAAGCACCCAGACCGTCAAGGTCGCATCATAGAAGTGTGTGCTTAAGGTCGTCGCTGGCGGAACTTTTGTGGGGTTTAGCCCTTCTCCTGTGAACCGTGGAGGTAGCAATGGCAAATCTGGGTCAATTGGCGATCGCGATGCTTGGCGTCCTAGCATACCAAAATCGCGACAAGCTCGGCGACATGATCCGTAAAGCGGGCGAGCGTAACCCAAACGATACGCAGGACGGGATTCTGGATCAGATCTCCAAAGGCGTCTCGGGGACCGCGCTTGGCGACATACTTGACCGGTTTAGAGGGGCGGGGGCTGGATCAAAGGTCGATTCTTGGGTTGGCACAGGGCCGAATGAGCCGATCGAGCCAAATGAGGTGGAAGCAGCGCTGGACGAAAACACGTTGACAGCACTCTCGATGCAGACCGGCCTTTCGCGCGAGGAACTTATCAGAAGGATCACTCGAGATTTGCCTGAGGCAGTCAGCAAGATGACGCCAAATGGTGAATTGCCACCTGCGGAAGGCAACGACGAGACGACGCTGCTTGACGACGTGCCTCCGCGCACGACCCGGGCCTCAGCCGGTCAAAGCGATCGCTAGGATTATGGCACGATCCAGAGGAGCCATGTCCATTCGTGCAGGCCCGGCAGTTGGGATGAACAGGCATGGATATGGTGGCGCCGAGACCGACAAAGTCATTGCAGAGTTAGACTTGTTGGCCGCACTGCTCGATTCCGGTTGGCTCATTCCGGGCACATCAATTCTCTTTGGACTGGATGCCCTCGTGGGTTTGGTGCCCGTCCTCGGAGACGCCGCAACGGGCGTAGTCTCGGCCTACATCGTTTGCGTGCCAGAAACTGCGGTGCTGGAAACGGCCTCGTCGCCCGCATGCTGGGAAACGTGCTGCTTGATACGGTCGTAGGAAACGTTCCCATTCTCGGCTCAATCTTCGACGTTTATTTCAAGGCGAACAATCGTAACGTCAGACTGCTTCGCCGTCACCTCCAGAGCCGGAGAGAACGACATGGACGATAATCTAAAACAGAAGTTGATCGATCACCGCGCGCTCATGCAAACCCGAGCTGCCGAGTTGGCGACGCCTGATGGTAACACCGATATCGCCGCGTTGATGTCAGGCATCGCGTTGACGCTTGAAGCCTTGCTGGTAGTGGCTGAAGAGAGCAAAACACCACGCTCGGGGCCAACGGTGGAAGCGGCTGATCAGGTGCAGTAAGGCGTCACTTCAGTTGGCGGCCTGCAAAAACTTGGCGACGCTCGCCAGCGGAACATCGCAATCGCTACTGCATTGCTAGTGAACGGCAATGCAGAACGGGACACAAGATGCGACGCGCGATGATGGATACATGGGCCCTGATGCGAGAAAGCGTCGTTGGCTTTGTAAACGACAATGCTCTTAGCCATGGCGCGGCAATGGCTTTTTACGCCACCACATCGTTGGCGCCAATTCTGCTTATCGTGGTGGCAATCGCAGGTCTTGCCTTCGGTCATGAAGCCGCGCAATTGGCTTTGTCTGCTCAGATCTCGGGCCTGATGGGTCCAGAAAGCGCAAATCTCCTTCGAACCGCGCTAGAGAGCGCATCCGGAAAATCATCCGGCACCTGGGCGGCGGTCATTGGCATCATCACCTTGCTCGTGACCGCTTCCGGGGTCTTTGGCGAAATGCAGCAGTCGTTGAACACAATCTGGAAGGTCGAAGCGCAGGGCAGTTCGTTGTCGCGCCTGGTGCGCGCACGCGCCGCAAGTCTAGGACTGGTCGGGGCACTTGGTTTCATTTTGCTCGTCTCTCTCGTGGCGAGCGCGGCGATCTCGGCACTGGGCAACATCATCAACGCTCAGCTGCCGTTGGGCACAATCGTCCTCAGCGTGATCAATGCGGTTGTTTCATTTGTTCTGATCGCAGCCATGTTCGCTGCCATCTACAAGATCCTGCCTGATCGAACCCTGGAATGGCGCGATGTCGGGATTGGCGCTGTGGTGACCGCTGCCCTGTTCACGCTCGGCAAATCGCTTATCGGTTGGTATATCGGCTCCAGCGCGATCGCTTCCTCCTATGGGGCCGCCGGCGGGCTGCTCGTCATTCTGCTCTGGGTTTACTACTCGGCGGAAATCTTTCTCCTCGGTGCGGAAATCACTCGCGCCTATTCCGTTCGACATGGCAGCAGACCCGATCTGGATGCGGTGGTTCACAGTGCTTTGCCTGCAACACCGGTCGTCGCATTGCGCGCAGTGCAAAAGTCCAACTCTGCTGGCGTTGTCGTGCTGTTTGCGGTGGCATGCGCGAGCGCAACACTGACCACCTTGATGCTGGGTCTTCGACGCTGACCAGGCGATGGTCGACTGCCTGACGCCGCCGCTCCTCGCTCGATGCTGGGTCCGTAAGGTCAGTCCGCCTCGTCGCTCGAAGGCATTCGGAAAGGTCCATCCACGCCCCCACGGCGTGGCCATCGGCAGCAGCGGGGTCGCGGTATACATGAACCCATGATCTTCGGTTGGATTGATGTCGCCAAGTATTTCGCGATCAACGACGTGTCTCCTCACATCATAGGCCTTGTCGGCCCCCAGTGTGATGCGCCGCCAAGATGGTCTGCGGTCCAACATGGCGAGCGCGGCATCACGCTCGCTCGTGCCCGTGGCCTGGGTAATGCCGCCATCGACCGCCAACCCATGACGGGTCTCCATCAGCGCATGCCCCATGTAGCAGAGCTTCGCCGGCTGCCCGTCGCCCTTCTTGTAGAGCCGCGCCTGCGGGTCGCTCGTGCTCTGGTGTGTGTCGTTGGAGCGCTTCTCCTTATGAAAGCCGCGCTCGGCGTTACGCCCCGCCCCATCCGGGTCGTTGTCGCTTCCGTCCTTGCGGCGGAAGCTCTTGATCGAAGCCCAGGCCTCGATCAGCGTCCCGTCCACCGAGAAGTGATCCGACGACAGAAGCCGCTGTCAGCGGTCTCCATAGGTGCCACTAGGCGGGCGGTCGTGACAAAGACTTCTTCCGCAGTGCCCACCATCTATACCGCAAGCTTTTCGCGTTCGGGGACAGATGATTGCATCAGCGTCAAACCCTGCCATTTCCGATCTTGACATTGTGTTGCGCGTCTCGAATGCGGCAACAGGTGAGGCGTTTTCAACCTCAAAGAAGCCGGGTAAGCAGTGGAACCGAGTTCAGCTGATGACGTTTTTCCGGAAGGTCACGCTGAATGACCTAACCACGGAGGAAACGATGATCAAGACGCTCACAACGGGCGCGATGGCGCTCACACTCATGGCTGGTTCAGCTTTGGCTGGCAGTACATCCGCGCTCGACGATCCGGCAAAGATGTCGCCGTTCTTCACCGACGCCGGCATGAAAACCTTGAAGACGGAAAAGGATTTCAAGACCGCATGGACGGCCATGAAACCCGACGAACAGAAGGCGGTGTTGAAGGACTGCGGCGACACCACAATCAACAAGTCGCATGCGGATTTCTGCGCTATGGCGAAGATGATGGGCGGCTGAATGTAGGTTGAACGTCGAAGGCGGGCGCACCGAGCCCGCCTTCGAGGTGACTACAGGCGAGAGCAATCGGTGGCCTTCGATGGCTCGTTATTGCGTGCCTCAGGTCCGAATCGGACACTTACGGCGAAGCCAAGCGCTTCTTCGAACTGCACGACTGGCAGTTGCACGAAATCGTCCTGCAGTTGCCATGCCGGTGCAACGATACGGTCGAATGGGCGGCCGGCAAAGTGCGCGGGATGCTCCGAGGCAATAAGGTTCTTACTTGGCTGAGACGTTTAATGGCTCACGGTTGACTGCCAAATGAGGTCCCATATTGCACCGGCCATCCTTAGGAGCGGAATATCGGGGCGCTTCCGCTCTTGAACTTATTGGGAAATTGCTTGCCTGTCCTGTCTGCCAGCATGTCGGCGGATTCAACACGTGAACATGCCCTGCGTGGGACTGTCGACAGCCCTTTTTGAGCCGACTTGCGTTACTTCATGAACGGGCAATCCGGGAGGCCGTGGCCACGCAGGCGTTAGCCACGGCTAGGGATTTCGTCCTCCGCACAAGCTCAATGCCGCGGATGGTCTAGGTGGCGCTTCGTTCTCGGGTCATGTCGTCGTCTGGATGATCAAGCGTCAATGTTCCGTCACCGTCGATGTTGGCCGCCACAACCTGCGAGGAGTTGAGCTCGTACGCCGCCAGGGCTGATGTTGCCCGCGGCGACGTTTCAATCGAATGTTGCAGGCGAAGCAAATCCTCAGCGCTGGTCTCGCTGACGAGGGCCTCGGTTTGTGCTTTGACGCTTGTGGGCAAATCCTGAATGGAGACAATCAGTATATTGGCAAACTTCTGATCAGACGAACTTTGAGCGGGTGGATTTTGGTCAGGCACGGCGTTTGGTGGCGTGGGCCCGGCGGGTGAAACCGTTGATCGCGCGAAAGCCGGCGAGCCGAGCCAGGCCAAAGGAGCAGGCAAGCAAAATCAGCGTTCGCATGATCGTTCCTTTCGGTTTTGCTCAGGAGGACCAACTTGATCACGATACATCCAGCGTCGCCGATAATGGTTCCAGGGCGTCGAATTCAATCGCAAATCCGGCATCGATCGCGCTCTGCTCAACGAGAGTGCTATTTGCCAATCAGTAAGTTCACAAAGCGGAAACGTTCTCCTTACGGCGCGGATCACCTCGGATATTGAAACGCACGGGTTGTCGACAAAATTCATCAGGTGGCGGACGATCACTCGGCGAATATCCGCTGAGGTGGGCGTTTGGTCGAGTGCGGGAATCTCCCTAGGAATGGAGCCGCTTTTCTGAACCACTGCCCGTTGTTATGTCGAAAGCGACCGGCACACGATGAGCAATGCATGCTTCCGCAAGCAATTCTTCCAACTCGTGGTCGGTGGCCTTGCAAGCCGGCATGAGGGTTCTAATGGCGCGGATCGCCAGCGCGATCGACAGGAACCCGGCTTTGCCTCGCGAGCGCACGTAGGCTTCGGCAGCTTTTTCAACCGTCACTGAATGAAAGGCGTGGGCCATCGAGTACTCCTCCCAGCAACCACTCTATGGCCGGGTTTCTCCACCCTTCAAGGCTTTGTATGATTCCGGACAATGGGTGGAGGAGGGCAGACCAAACCGGTCCTCCAGGGCAAGCTAGTCCGATGCCAAGTCTGCCCCCTGAACCACCTCGCTGAACGGCATCACCAGTACGGTCCTGCCGCTTTCATCGGTCACTTCGAAGCTGCAGTCGAACCAGCTGCGGAGCGTGTCCATGCGGGTGCGAAAGACGAGATCATGCGCGTTGGCAAGGGCATGCCCGTGCACGGCTTGCTCGTTCGCAAGCTCATCGCCTTCAGGGTCGGGTATCAGCCGGCCGCGGTAGCGAACATTCATGAAGTAGCGCAAGGTCCACCTCATCTCTCTCGCTTGATTGGGAACTGAAAGACGTTCGAATATTCCTTTTCGGCAAACCCGTAGGACTGACCCGCGATCTGTTCCAGCTTCTCGCGGTCTCTCACCGTGACGTGGCCGCGCGTGGCCCGGATCACGCCGGTGCCCTCCAGCATCTGCACCGCCAACGTCACACCGGGACGACGCGTGCCCAGCATGACGCTCAGAAATTCGTGGGTCACAGGCATGTCGTCTCTCTCCAGACGGTCATGGGTCATCAGCAGCCAGCGGGCAAGCCGCTCCTCGATGGAATAGCCGGCGTTCGCATAGGCTGTCTGGCTGACCTGCACGATGAAGGTGTGCACAAACCGAAGAAGCAGCGCGCGCAGCGCAGCGCTGTGGTCCATCGCTGCCTGAAGTTCGGCCGCCCCGATGCGAAAGGCTTCGCCGGCAGCCTGTACCATGCAGGTGTGAGGCGTGCGATCGACGCCGAGCACGACGGCGGTGCCCACCAACCCCTCCGACCCCACCATGCCGACCTCGAACCGACCTTCTTCGGTGTCGGCGACGATCGATGCAATGCCCTCTTCGGGGAAGGTGACATGCGCGATTATTTGCTCCGCTCTAAACAGGTGTTCGCGCAACCCGAACGAAACGGCTTCGAGATGCGGCTGCACGAGTGAAAAATCGTCGCGCGGCAGTGACGCAAGCAGACGATTGCGAATGCTGGATTGCTGAAGCTGAGCCATGCTCTCGCCTCCCGGTTTGGGGCAAGAGCACACGCATCTCTCAGTCACCTGCGCCCATACAAGTCGGCAGGCGATGGCCCACAATCCTCGCAAGTGTCACGGCAGGCAATTGCGAATATCACTTTTGGGTCTCAAATATGGCCTTGGGTACGATTTCGAACAGTCGCCGAGAGTGCAGGCGGCGTTCTCGAACCAGCGCTGCATGGTTCTGCCGGAACAATTCCACACGAGCATGGCAACAATGGCCCGAGAGCAACCTCGTAACCTCGTCGAATTGCTGCGACGGCAGTTTTCCAGTGAAATTCTGAGACGGCACCTGCGCGGCCTGCCCATCTTTCGCGTCGAAAAATGGCTTCCCGATCGACTGCGGAATCTGGTGGATCGTTTGTCGCGGAAGGGAACAGAAAAGTAGTCACGGGTATTTGGTCCAGCCGCGCGCGATCTGGCCGGGGTACGTCCTATTCGACCCGCTGTATACGGCCCTTGTTCAGGCGGAAGACACCATTCTGACCGCCTTGCCTCTCAAAGTCGGCTTGGAGTTCATCCCATGTGCCCATATACGCTTCACAATCATCGCAAAAAATCGGGGTGTCAGGATCAGCGTTGGCGGGAATTCTCAGCCGTATGGTGAGGCAGTATGGGCACTCAAGCTTATGGTCGAGGAATTTTGGCGGCGTTAGCCGAGAATGTTCCGACTTGCGCGCTATCCAATCCAGCAGGTCTGGATCCACGGTGTCAAAGCCGGTGTATTCACGGATCATCTGCGCGGCGAAGTCGCGCCATTGGCTTTCCGGGATCTTCCCTTCAATGATTGCGCGGCGAAAGGCATTTCGCAGGATATCGCCGTCGGCTGCAGACACCTTGGTACGTGACATTTCATCCTCCCACACGGAAAGGCGGAAGCATCGCCCGCTTCGAAGTGCCCCGCCAATTTCACCGTCCAATGCGTGCGGTCCAGGAATTATACGCCGGTTCGGAACAGTGCCGAGTCCCGGGAAACGGTGGGTACGATTCCGTACCAGCATTTCTTATTGAAAGGACGATTTTGGCCGCCCTACAAATTTGAAAGATTGACATGCAGGATAATTGGGATGGCTGAAGTGGCACCTGGCGATCGGCGCGTTGAAGTGGTGGAAGCTGACGATGAATGGTTGGTCCGCGTGGTCGAGGACGATCAGGAACTAACCCGATCATTCGCGCTCCAATCTATTGCTCTAGCCTTCGCGGAGGG
This sequence comes from Mesorhizobium sp. 113-3-9, assembly GCF_016756515.1. Lineage (NCBI taxonomy): Bacteria > Pseudomonadati > Pseudomonadota > Alphaproteobacteria > Hyphomicrobiales > Phyllobacteriaceae > Mesorhizobium > Mesorhizobium sp. 113-3-9. The sequence goes on from NZ_AP023246.1 coordinate 4,551,396, forward strand.
CCAGCGGATACGGCTTGGCCTTGCTGATTTCAAACGGATTTAGACACCTTCGGGCTCGAGGCCCATGGCTTACGGCACGGTCGATGCCCCCGACGCGGCTGTCGAATGAACCTCAAGCTCGTCGCCAAACGGGGCTGGCGGCAGCGGCTAGGAGTAACTCAAGTTCGCCGGAACACGATATTCCGCTGATGCGTTTCATGATCCTGCGAGGGACGATTTTATTGGAGGCTGAACATGCGCAGCTTCGAAATGATCGATCTGCTTTGCGTGGTCGAGGCCTGCAGGCAAGATCGAGCGGTTGGAAATTTTGTCCCGATGGCTGAAGGCGTGGAAGAGTTGCGGGTGCTGACCGGCGATTTCGTGTCATCGGACGACGTCGTGGCAAAAGCCCTTTCATGGTAGCGCTTGCGCGAGGCTGCTCAGTGTTATTCGACGAACAGGCAGGCGCCTCCATGCTGCGAGGTGGCCATCGCTTAGTCGGTTCATCGGACCTATCATAGAACGCCCGCCACGTGGGTATGGCGGGCGGTGCGATGGGTATAAAGGTCAGGTCAGGATAAGGACGATCTTCAACGTATCGGGATCGACGATGACGATCCGACCGTCGGCCAATACGAAATACTCGTAGCTTTCGTAGGCTGGCACGATCTTGACGATGCGCGCCGGCAGACGATGCAGCCGGATCTTTTGCCGAGGCACCTGGATGCCGACCGAAATGTCGAAATCGACCTTGGACACCGGCTCGACCCGGGTCTCCTTGATGACCTGGGTGATCTGGTTTTTCTGTTCAACCGTCACATTGCTGATGGAAGCAGTCGACCCCTGATCAGTCTGTGTCGACGTCTTGCCTTGAGCCTGCTCGTCGGTCTGGGTCTTGGCTTTCCCTTGAGCCTGCTGATCCGTCGGCACCTTGGCCTTGCCCTGGGCCTGCTGATCGGTGGTCGCATTTGCCTTGCCCTGGGCCTGCTGGTCCGTCGGGACCTTGGCCTTGGCGCCCTGGGCCTGCTGATCTGTGGTCGCATTTGCCTTGCCCTGAGCCTGGTCAGTCTCGACCTTAGCCTTGCCCTGGGCCTGCTCGTCGGTCTTGAGCTTCGGCTTGCCTTCAGCCTGTTGGTCCGTCTGGACCTTGGCCTTGCCTTGGGCCTGCTCGCCCGTCTTCATCTTCTGGCCTTTTTGACAGTTGGCCGCGCCGGCCGCACAATTGGCGTCACCGCCCGACTGGGTTTCAGGCTGCGTCTGAGCTATCGCGACACCGCATCCGATGCCGAGCGCAAGCATACTGGTGATCAGAATTTGCTTCATGAGAAGTCTCCTCGAACGTATCAGTCCCTTCGCAGGATAAACCTCGACGAAAAAACTTCGTTCCAGGTGAATTGGCAAAAGCGGCAGGCGGAAATTTGAAGGAACAAGCCATATCCGACGGCGTTATGACGGGAGCCCGTTGCTGGCTGCGAATGATGTGTATCGCCAGCGCAGGGCTTGCAAAGGAAAGGAGACATCATGAGGATGCATCTTACCACTACCGCGGCAGGACTCTTGCTACTCGCTGGCGTTGGCGCTGCCGCCGCTCAGGATGTGGTCATCCAGCCTGAGCAGGAAACGGTGATCAAGGAGTATGTGCACAAGCAACCGCTGGCTTCCGTCAAACTTCCAGGGGTTGAGCTCAATGTCGGCACGGCTCTGCCCGATACCGTCGAACTTCATGAAGTTCCCAACGTCAAATACCGCTACGTTGTGGTCGACAACCAAACTGTGGTTGTTGATCCTCACACACGCAAGATCGTCAAGATCATTCAGTGATCCAAGGCCAAGCCCGCCGCTTCGCGGTGGCGGGCTTTTGCCGCTCCGACAAAATCTGTTCGCCCGCTACCCCACTCGTTTCGCCATAGGCGCGCCCAGCCTGGGGGACGCAGAACACGCTGGCGATCATGCGGACTTTGCAATAGTTCCGGGCTTTTGCCCCGCTGAGAATCCCCGGACTGCAACAATGCCCCCAGCGTGATGCTGTGGGCATTGTTCGCCATCCGTTGATGACGCTTTCATGGGCGAGGCCACAAACGGAACCGGGTGATAAAGCCGCACGTTCTGCGTCTAGCCGAGTTTTTGAAGTTTAGCCCAGGAGCTTGCAGATGGTTCGTCGATTCGCAATTGCTACCGCATCCGTCGGCCTGTTCACTGTTTCGGCCATCGCTGCCACGGAATATTGGGTGGCGAAAGATGCCGTTTCAAAGCAGTGCGAAGTGGTCACGAAGAAGCCAGACGGAACCCTAGTTATCGACCTTGCGAAGTCCACGTTTAAGAGCGAGGCAGAAGCGAACGATGCATTGAAGAAAATGCCAAGCTGCAAGAAGTGATGTCGGTTGCGTGCTAGGTGGTCCGTGTTGACGCCGCAATCGAACAATTGACGATCCGCATCGTCCGGACGTTTGCGTTGTTGCCTTTGGGTGGCCTGCGAAAGAAGGCCTAGTCTTGAAACGCGCTGATCAACCGTCTGACCGCAATTCTGACAGGCGTAAATAGTTGTCTTCCTCCCGAGCCGCCTCGCTTCCGTGGCGCTTCCGGTTGTGGGGTGGTCCAAGGTCTGAAAGCTTAGTCATGGCGCGTCAGTCCTGTTCATCGATCATGCACCGGGAGGGGCCGTTGGCTGCTTTGAGCCCTTGGCAGAGGGAAGCGTTCACCCCCCTGATGGGGCGTGATGGCGCGGCGCCGCTTCCATGCTGTTGCCGGCTTTCAGGTAGCTCGCAAAAATCGAGAGCTTCGTTTCATAGCCTAGCCGCACCAGAGCTCTGCAGTTGTCGCACCTGAAGCTTCCGATTGTGCGAAGCCAGGAACCGAACCGTACCATAGGGTGTGAACAGGCCGGACATTGGAACTCCATCGGCACGTCGCTCAACTCATCGCACAAACTCATTTCCGTCATTCTCCCAACCCGGTGTTCGGGCCCATGGGGCCGGTCCGCCCGAGGAAACAAGAATGGCGTGGAAGTGTTCCCGACTGGGCCTTCTGGCTGATCGGGAAACGGACTTCAGTCTTACCTTAAGCGGACCTTTCTAGTGCCCGGCCGGTTCGGCCAAACTAAAACTCAGCCTGGGCAGTCCAATTTTGGAACTATTTTAGCGAAATCTAATTTAACTTCGGTCTGTCAGAGTTCCGCGCATGCGTTTGAAGTTCGTCGCGCCATTGATGCCGACCCTGGTCTCCCAGCCTCCGGAAGGTGACGTTTGGAGTCACGATGTCAAGTTCGACGGCTATCGCTCGCAGATGATCATCGATGAAGACGGGACGCGCATTTACACCCGCAACGGCCATGACTGGACGCCCAAATATCGCGACCTGGTGCAAGAGGCGAGCCGCCTCGGAGCGGAAAGCGCCATCATCGACGGCGAGATCATCGTGCTTAATGCTGGGGGTCTTTCCGACTTTGGCGAGTTGCGCAAGGCGATCACCCGCCGGCAGCACGATCTCTATTTTGTCGCCTTCGATCTCCTGCATCTCAATGGCCATGATCTGCGCGACATGGCGCTGGATGAGCGCCGCGAGATTCTGGGCAGCATTTGAAGAAGCGCTCGACGAGGTTGCGTGCCTTGTAGAGGAAGGCGCTGAAGCAGATCGGGTCCTTGCGGTTGGCCTTGGGAGGGATGTTGGCCCAAGCCCTTCGCTCGGTGACGGCATTGCGCAAGGCGTTGGCATCATGGCCCTTGTCGGCAAGCAGCATGGCCCCTTCCGGCAATTCCGTTATCAAGTCCGCTGCGGATGCGATGTCACTCATCTGACCTGCCGTGAGCATCAGCTTGATCGGCCTGCCTTTGGCATCGACAAGAGCATGGATTTTGGTTGTCAGCCCGCCTCGGGATCGACCGAGACAATGATTGCGATCCCCCTTTTTGCCGTCGCACCCTGTTGGTGGACGCGAACAATAGAGGTGTCGATCATCTGCACCTTGCCGTCATGGGCTTTGGTGACCGCACCCATCAGGCGGTCCCAGACACCGGCTTTGCGCCAGCGGTTGAAGCGATTGTAGATCGTGGTGGGCGGTCCATAGCGTGCCGGCAGGTCGGCCCACCGCGCACCGGAGCGCAATACCCAGAAGATACCATTGAGAACCCGCCGATCATCCACGCGCGGCACGCCTCGCGGCTTGTTGGGCAGATGCGGCTGGATCGCGCGCCATTCGAAGTCGGTTAGATCGTATTGATTCATGGGCAGTCTGAATCACAAACTGGCGCAACAGGAAAGCCGCAGGCTTGACCGCACCGTGGAAGGCGGACATGAAAGGTCGATGATGAGCGAAGATATGCCCCAGTTGTTCTACCCAGGCATGCCGGAGCGCACGGAGCCTTGGACAGGTGACTACGAGATCTTATGGAGCATCTACATACGCTGCAACAATAGGCAGAAGCTGCGCCGTGTTCACATCCCTGCGCTCGAAGCGATCATTGGCCAGCCCCACGGTGGACGAGGTTGGGTCATCGAGAAAGAGAACGACAATCCGGGAGAATTGAGATTGATGGCCACCGAAATCCTGGCCGGCTCCTACTCTGATGCCATGCTCCTTTCGTTGCTCAGGAAGCTTTACGCGCTCAGGCCACACTGGCATCTCACCGCAAGGCTAAACGCTGAGCATCCTCGCGGCGTCTATATTATGGCCACCTATGCGGAGAAGGAACCGAGCAGCGCCGCCCCTGCCGTATCCAACATCATGGTTGAGTTGCAGCCGGACTTCTCATGCTTGATCGATGGCACCACATCGCATCACAGCGGGAGCGGCAAAGCGTTTTGATGACCTGCTGTGGTGAGGCCGTCGGACGGACGCCTCTTACCATTCTCAGACGTCGCTCGCTTATGGGTATACGGCCTAGCTTAATGCTCAATGAGCACTTGCGGAATCGACTTCCTGGACCGATGGCTGGCCAACAACGTCCCCGAGACACCGAGAGCCGATGTCATTTCCGTTGACGAACTCACCCACAAACTGACTGCGGATGCCAAGTCAATTGGCATCACTCGCGGTGAGATCGATGAAGAGGTCGACAGCCTCTATCATACGATCCTCGATGCCATTGTGCATTACCACCCTGGCTTGCCCGACTAACCCTTACTGCAGCGCTATGACATAGGCCTGCAAAAAGGCCCCGGCGGAGGGTGAATCGCCGGAGCCTTAGCCATGTACGAGCTACTCAGCATGTCCGCTTATTACGATGCGCTAACATGCTTCAAGAAGCCGTAAATCCGAGACACAACCTAAAGCTGGTTTCAGGCGAGGGGAGGACAGGAATGTAGTCCTCGCGGTGCGGCGAGCGCCTAAAACGGAGGACGCCAATGGTCACCAAACTTTACACCTATCTCGGTATCCACGAAACCGGCAGCAGGCCAGTCATCTGACACCAGACTTCGCCTTAGCACTGAGGGATGGCTGAGGCGGCGTCGACCGCCGCCTCGCCGGCTTCAGACGTGGGATGGCCTCGCCTCCCAATTGGGTGGAGGCATATCTCCATCCTCGATAAGGATGTCCTTCTTTCGGGCAAACGCGGCGAAGATCCCCCTGGCCGTTTCCGCCTCGATGTCTCCAACCAACGCCGCCTTGCATGCGCGGAGCGCAGCTTTCTGCTCCGGACTGTTGCCGCACCAATCGCTGGCAAACTGATACGCGTCAACTACGGTGTTGATCTGGCGGGGGAAGCCCATCCCAACCCAAACCCGGATGGGTTTTTCGAACGGCTTAGAAAGCATCGCGACCTCCATCGCGAGACTTCAAGCGGCTAAGCCCACCGCGGGCGCGGGTGCTCACCATCCATGGCGGCGGCGCGCTCGGTTCCTCAAGTATCTTGGCTGATTTCGCGAAACCGCGGAAGGCGTCCATCGCGGCCCTTCGGGGGTAGTCGCTGTCGAATGCCCTTTGGCAGGCTCGTAGCGCCGTCTCGTAGATCGGTCCGCGCCTATTTCTCGGCCATTCGTAGAGATATTCTAGTGCGTCCTCGACGCATGCGATTTCCTGGATAAGGCTGCCTCCGCTTTTAACGAAAACAGGGCTGTCGAACATCCGGTCGTTCATTAGATCCTCCAAATCGAACGAACAATTGAGTTTCAGGAGAGCCAGGGGCCTACAGCAATGTCCCTGGTTCAAGGTCGATATGGGTTTGGGGATTTTCGTCGTCAAGAGGGTCTCGAATTGAGTGGCCAGTGATCAGCGCAACTTAGCGCCGATCTGCTTGGCGAGCCCTTCAAGCGCCTCCACATCGGGCGCATAGTTCGCCACATGCGTCGGGTACCGTTCCATCTGCTGGCGATAGAAATTCAGCCAATCCGATAAATCGCCGATCGGGAATGTACCCTGCCATATGCCCTTCTTAAGCGTAAATGTATCCGCTTTCGAATCGTATGTAGCCGTCGTTTTCATGCCGCATATAACCAGACATGCCGCCGCTGGCGCACTTTGATTTTCGGTTTATTGGATTGCGGTTTGCGTGAACTGTGCATGCGTTTAAAGTTCATCTAGCCTTATTTCTAACCCTGAGCGAGAACCACCAAAGGGCGGCTGCTGGATTCACGAAGTAAAGTTCGACGGCTACCACTCTCAAATCGTCCGCCATGAAGACGGAATCCGGGTCTACCCTCGCCGCGGCTCCATCGGGTGCCTAATGACCTCTATGTCGTGGCCCTCTATCTGCGGTCACAAGCCATTCGCCGACAATCGTCTCCACGAATTCGGGATTGGCCGTCCCATCTCGGCTGTCTGGTCAACGCGTCGTCGGTGCGCGGGTTTAGGCGAGTCCACCAGACGTTGAGGTGATGTAGGCTCATTTGTTTGGCTCGAGTATCTCCGACATTTTTGACGTCCTGGCCATCTGCGAGGACCGGGGCTCATCGAGCCCCGGCCTTTTCCCCGACGGTCATTTGTTGCCGTTAATTGCAATGCGCTTGGCGTTTGCCTGCGCCTTCTTGGTCTTCGGCAGTGTCACGGTGAGCACACCGTTGTTGAATGTCGCCGCCACCTTGTCGTCTTCAACCTCACGACCGAGGCTGAAGCGCCGCTCAAAGCGCCCATAGTAGCGTTCGCTGAACTGCCGGTCCTTGTCCTCGGTCTCCGCTTTCTTCTCGCCGCGAAGCGTCAGAACACCATCATCGAGCATGACTTCGACGTCCTTTTCCTCGAGGCCGGGGATTTCGGCCGTCACCCGAATTTCCTTATCGGTTTCCGAGAACTCCACGCTTGGCCAAGTGCCATTGAGAGGAGCCATACGGCCCAATACGGAAGGTGTGTCAAAGCCGCGGAACACCTCGTCGAATAGCCGGTTGACATTGCGGTGCAGCGACATGAACGCATCCATGTCGTCGTTGCGATAAATGCTTGGTGCCTGGCTGCTGCCGCGGCTCCAGGGAATCAAGTCACGTACGCTCATTTGACTTCTCCTTTCAATGTTTGGGTCGCACCCGGACCCCACCCACGACAGGACCGGGTGCCGGGCGCCAAAGATCAGGCCGCCGCGCTTTCAATGCGCTTGGATGACGCCTTCTTGTCGGTCTCGACATTGATCGCGATGCGGCGCGGCTTCATCTCCTCGGGAATTTCTTTCTTCAGGTCGATGATGAGAAGACCATTTTCGAGCTTTGCCCCGACAATGGTCACATGATCGGCCAGTTCAAAGCGGCGCGCGAACGGCCTGAGCGCTAGGCCGTGGTGGAGGTACTGGACCTCGTCGTTCTCTGTTCTGGCGCCCTCGATCACGAGCATATTTGGCTCATGCGTGATGGTGAGCTCTTCTTCACCGAAACCGGCGACCGCAAGCACTATGCGGTATGTGTCTTCGCCGAGCTTGGCAATATCATAGGGCGGCCAGTTGTCCGCGTTCTGCGGGGGGCTGGCGTTTTCGAGCAGGTTGAAGATGCGGTCAAAGCCGATGCTCGACCGATAGAAGGGGGAAAAGTCCAGGTTCGTTCTCATAACTACATCCTCCTTGGAGCAACATAGATACGAGGGAACGCCAAGAAGCCTGGCGCTCCCTGACACATCGGCCCCTTGTGCGGCAACCGACGAGGAATGAATTGGGAATTGACTTCCGCTGCGTCAAGAGGGACCGCCAAGGCAGTTTCGCGACCGCCGTCGAAATGGCTGGTGTCGCGGGTTTTCGACGAAGGAAAAACCATAACACGCCAGTATGTTGTCCCGCCCCTCCGCCCACTGGACAACGCGACGATGCCGAAATCATCGCGTCCGGTGCTTCGCTTAAGAAGTTGAGAGAGGCATCGGCCGCCTTTGATGAGGCGTTGTGGCAGCGTTAATCGAGCTGATCGAGCCCCACGACGAACCGACCTGGTGGATCCGCCAAATGGTCCCGGCGCTGGCTATTGAATGGTGAAGATGCCGTCTGCGGCTTCCATTCAGGCAGACGCACTCATCCGTGCGATCGCTTGGCGAATTGTATGTGCCGAATAAGTCCTCCGAAATGTATGAAGGCAACGGTAAGGGCTTGGCTTTCCAGCGCCCATTGCCCCGGTGACGCGCCGCTCTGATGCTGCGGCGGTAGATTACCGCAGTTAATTTAGCCATCACTTTCCATAAGAGGGTCTGCTCTGCCGATCTTCGGCCCCGTCATCCACTGTGGCGCTACGGGCACGTCCTCGATGACGCCGACCCTGCGTGCCCAATTCGTAAAGGCCTTGTTCGCAGCCTCGACAGACTTCCGGCCATCGTAAGCGGAATAGCATGCATCGGACGCCGCTGCGTGGAGAAGGCCGCGCCTTTCAACCGGCCATTCTTCTAGAAACTCTATCGCATCCATAACGCAGCCGATCTTTTGGGCACCGTAGGCGTCGTCCCTTACGAAAACCGGCTGTTTGAACGTCTCACTTTTCATTGATGACCTCCCTTCAAACCGTACTGCATCTGGTCCTGCCTCATCCTGTGCCGAGACGATGTCCGCACCCGGCAAAGCCTGACCGCGAGCTTGGCGAGCGCCACGGCAAAGCGGGGTGGAAACGGGAAAATCGTGTCCATGCGGTTTATCCGGTCTTGGTTCGACTTGACATCCGTCAAGCCGCGCTCGGGTAACTGGAAAAAAGATTGGAAACGCCTCTTTTCAGTTCAAGGGGGAGACGGCGAACCGCCAGCACCTTTATCAATCCGGGGCAACTACAGTCCTATTGCCGCTTGGCAAGTCGCATTGGACCAGTACAATATGAAAAACACGAAGCCTGCTGACGTCGTGTACAAACCCGCCAGCGCACGGATTCCTGTTTCTTGACTGCAAGACCGTTCGCTACAGCTGAAGAGGGCTGCGGCATTCAATTGTAGGCGCATCGAGCGAAGTCCAGCTGGCACCCCTTGCAATGCTCGATCGACTGCTTCCTCAAATTCAGTGGATCGGACCGCTCCGGGTAGAATCGGATTTGTTGGCGTTGTGACTGCTGCACCGCTATCGCCACAACGCGCCCGGGCCCGGCTATTGAAATGTGAAGATGTCGTCTACAGCCTGCCATTCGGAAGGCCGGATAAGGCGATGATGGGCGACTCGCACGGAATGCAGCGCGCCTTCAAGTTCGCGCTCCCAGTAATTCAGAAACCCTTTCAGAGTGGGGAATTCCGGTGCGAGATCATATTCCTGCCAAACGTAAAGCTGCAAAAGGCTTGGATGATCGGGAAGGTGATAGTGGATCTCCGCAGTTGTGAGACCGTAGCCCTCCATCTGCAGCCGGAATTCCCTGCTGACCATGCGTCTCTCCTATCGCGCGCGTTCAGGCATCGAGTCTTTGCGGGCGATCTCGGACCCGGCGCTGCTCGAGGTTACCGCCCAACTCGGTGCGACTGTCGTCCAGTCGGCGAAGTGCATCCATCACGGCGTCAAACGTCACCGGACTCGAAGCACCAGGCGGTTTTCGCAGCGCAGGCACGGATTCGACGGCGCAGGCATCAGAAGCCCAAGAGGCAAGAATGGCCCGCTTTTCCTGGATGTGGAGGGTACGATCTCCCACCACCTCATCGGGGTGGCTAAAGTGCCGCGCCGGAAACAGCAGACGGTCAAGCGAAGGATCAGAGGTTTCAGGGGTAAACGAAGGGATGATTTTCGACAAGGTTCGTTCCATCGATTGGCTCCGCTTCCTAATAATCTCCTTGGCATCCGTGGGTGTCGCAGGGACCCTTCCGGAACTGTATCGGCAAGCAATTTTGTGGAGTTCCGATCGAATTTCAAGACTGAAAAATCACTCTGCGCAGCAAAATAGCTTCATGATTTCACGTCCCTAGACCTCCTGAATGCATAGCGCCAAAATTTTTACAGCGACCTCTTGAAACTCGAAAAATGCAAAACTAGCTCGATGTGCGCGATGCCTGAACAAGGGTCGCCGCGCGCCGCACCGGCCGACATTGCCGGTCCGGTGCGGAGGAATCTCAATGGTCTGTTTGTCCTGAAGGAGAACAATATGACGTTCCGTCCATTGCATGACCGTATCCTGGTCCGCCGCATCGAAGCCGGGGAGAAGACGGCCGGCGGCATCATCATTCCCGACACCGCCAAGGAGAAGCCGCAGGAGGGCGAGGTGGTTGCCATCGGCCCAGGCGCCCGTGACGACAGCGGCAAGCTCACGCCTCTCGACGTCAAGGCGGGCGATCGCATCCTGTTCGGCAAGTGGTCCGGCACGGAGATCAAGCTGAACGGGGAGGACCTCCTCATCATGAAGGAAAGCGACGTGATGGGCGTGATCGACGATATCGCCGAAGTGAAGAAGGCCGCCTGACGGCTTCTTCGAATTCAATCCAGTCACTGAAGCTGCCTAGATGAAGGAGTGATCCAATGGCTGCCAAGGAAGTGAAATTTCATACCGAAGCGCGCGAGAAGATGCTGCGTGGTGTCGACATCCTTGCCAATGCGGTGAAGGTGACGCTCGGTCCGAAGGGGCGCAATGTCGTCATCGACAAATCATTCGGCGCCCCGCGCATCACCAAGGACGGCGTCACCGTCGCCAAGGAAATCGAGCTCGAGGACAAGTTCGAGAACATGGGCGCCCAGATGGTGCGCGAGGTCGCGTCGAAGACCAACGACCTTGCCGGCGACGGCACCACGACTGCAACGGTGCTCGCCCAGGCGATCGTCAAGGAAGGCGCCAAGGCCGTCGCCTCGGGGATGAACCCAATGGATCTGAAGCGCGGCATCGACAAGGCCGTCGAGGCGATTGTCCAGGAGTTGAAGACCAACGCCCGCAAGGTGACCAGAAATGATGAGATCGCCCAGGTCGGCACCATCTCGGCCAATGGCGATGCCGAGATCGGCCGCTTCCTTGCGGAAGCGATGCAGAAAGTCGGCAATGAGGGCGTGATAACCGTCGAGGAAGCGAAGACCGCGGAAACTGAACTGGAAGTCGTTGAAGGTATGCAGTTCGATCGTGGCTATCTAAGCCCCTACTTCATCACCAATCAGGACAAGATGCGCGTCGAGTTGGACGAGCCCTATGTGCTGATCCACGAGAAGAAGCTGTCCAATCTCCAGGCGCTGCTTCCGGTGCTGGAGGCTGTTGTACAGTCGTCCAAACCGCTGCTGATCATAGCCGAGGATGTCGAGGGCGAGGCTTTGGCGACGCTGGTCGTCAACAAGCTGCGCGGTGGCCTCAAGGTCGCGGCCGTCAAGGCTCCTGGCTTCGGCGATCGCCGCAAGGCCATGCTGGAGGACATCGCCATTCTCACCGGCGGTACGGCCATCTCGGAAGACCTTGGCATCAAGCTGGAAAACGTGACGCTGCAGATGCTCGGCCGTGCCAAGAAGGTGGTGATCGAGAAGGAGAACACCACGATTGTCGACGGCGTCGGCAAGAAGGAGGAGATCCAAGGTCGTGTCGCCCAGATTAAGGCACAGATAGAGGAAACGACTTCCGACTACGACCGCGAGAAGCTGCAGGAACGGCTGGCCAAGCTCGCCGGCGGCGTTGCCGTCATACGCGTCGGCGGTTCGACCGAGGTCGAGGTCAAGGAACGGAAGGACCGCGTCGACGACGCGCTGCATGCCACCCGCGCGGCGGTCGAGGAAGGCGTCTTGCCGGGCGGCGGTGTCGCGCTGCTTCGTGCAGCGAAGGCCCTCGATGTGGTGCAGACCGACAATGCCGACCAGAAGACCGGCGTGGACATCGTGCGACGTGCCATCGAAACCCCGGTGCGCCAGATCGCTGAGAATGCCGGCGCGGAAGGTTCGATCATCGTTGGCAAGCTGCGCGAGAAGAGCGAGTTCGGCTGGGGCTGGAATGCCCAGACCAACGAGTTCGGCGATCTCTTCAAGCAGGGTGTGATCGATCCGGCTAAGGTGGTGCGCACCGCCTTGCAAGATGCCGCATCCGTTGCCGGCCTGCTCGTGACCACCGAGGCGATGGTGGCCGAGAAGCCGAAGAAGGAGGCGCCGCTCCCTGCAATGTCGGGCGGTGGCGGAATGGACTTCTGAAGTCTTAATGAAACTGCCCGCTCCCTGATTGGGAGCGGGCGTCTATCAGGCCGACTTCTGAGGATGCCATGAATATGATGAGAGGTATTGGAAGCGTTCCGTCTCCGACACACCCGGCGAATGAGTTTCTGGCCCACGAAACGGAGTGCAGGGAGGTACTAAAGCCGCTGCTCGATGGCCTGCTCGATATGGCCGAATCCGCCGGTTGGAGCCGTCGCACGGCTGCCTCGACATTGATGTTCCTCGCCGCGCAGCACGTGTCGGCATCGGCGACATCCGTGAGCAGCGGATCGTGAATCGCAGGCCTCGCCTCTGGCGAGGTCTTTCCAGCAGATAAGCTGCCAGAGGAGGAGCCGAACCTTGAGGCTTTCCGCTTTCCTGCCATTCAAAATCGAAATTGACAGTTTGCACACAGCATTGGCGTCGAGATGACGACACATACCACCGCAACGGAAACGAGAACATTCGAGGCGAACGTCGCACGGCTGCTCCATATCATGGTGCATTCGGTCTATTCCGACCGTGACGTCTTCTTGCGCGAACTGATCTCCAACGCCGCTGATGCTTGCGAGAAGCTTCGCTACGAATCGATCAGCCGTCCCGAATTGCTTGGTGACGATCCGAAAACGCGCATCACCCTCGCCGCCGATCCCGACAGAAAGCAGCTTATCGCGGAGGACAACGGCATGGGCATGAGCCGCGACGAAATGGCGGAGGCGCTGGCACCATCGCCCGCTCGGGCACGCGTGCCTTCATGGAGCGTATCGAAGCCTGTAGGCGAGCGAAGAAACCCAGCTGATCGGCCAGTTCGGTGTCGGTTTTTACTCCGCCTTCATGGTGGCTGCCAGAGTGGACGTGATCAGTCGACAGGCGGGCAGCGGGGAAGCCTGGCGCTGGTCCTCTGACGGCAAGGGTTCTTATGAGATTGGTCTGGTCGCACTTGAAGAAGCGCCGAAGCGTGGCGCCCGCGTGATGTTAAACCTCCGAGCCACGAATGCCAGTCCAACTCGGCCCCAATGTTGCTGGACAGCTTTGCGCCTCATATCCATCATCTCAGCGGTGAAGTGGACATCGCTGGCGAGGGTCCAACAAGCAAGTTTGCGTCAAAAACGAGATCATTCGACGTCACGCTCCAACTCTGTTACTGCGCACTGGAGACCGAGTTGCCCCATAGACGCGAAACTCCCTATCCCGGCAAAAGCAGGAACTGAAGGCTAACACAACCATGTGAATTGTGATTTGCGACGATGAGTAGGGCTGAGGTGATCATCTTACTGACGGCGCTAGCAGTGCTGATCGCGTTCTTATTTACCGTCTGGCTTCTGAATGCGCCCGACTGGTCCGCGCACCTTTGAATTTCAGCCTCAAATTTGAAACTGGCCCACTACCCGTAATCCCTTGCATGCGGCAGTGACTCATCGCGAATGTTCCGTCGCGGACATCTCTACTGACTGACTTGCCAAAGCCCGCACGCGTGAAGCTACGAAGGGGCGCATAGCCGAAATTGGCTGGCAGCGACCTCTAGCGTGCGGCTTTGATCTCTGCCCCCCACTTAGGAAATCCGATCGCTCCATCTCCCGCCGCGCCGGAACCGATCACATAGTCGTGTTGTCGTAACGATTCCCATCGCACCTTCGAAGTCTGAAGAGGGGAACCATGCCCTTGCTAAATGGGAGTATGCAGAATGAATTCGATCAAGCTCGCTGTCATCGTTGGCCTCGTCGGCCTTTCCTCATCTCAGGCGTTTGCCGAAGACGCGATGGGCACAATGACCATGATGAAGGGGCGGGGAAGTGATGGCGATCATGCCGGATGGGCATATGGGAACCATGATGCCAGACGCCAAGATGGGCGTCGAGATGATGAAAATGGCAAAGCCGATCAAACACTGCATGATTATGATGACCGACGCCAAAGGAAAAGCCTTCATGATTGATGCGTCGACCAAGAGGGCCATGGTGAGAATTGGGCCTCTAAAAACACACGTGCCGGCGGAACATATCGCGGACAGTATCTTTCGGCTCGCCAATGAGACCTCACTCCCTCGGCCACTGCCTTGGCAATGGGAGCCATACCTGTGCGGTAAACCGGCCGAAAAGCTGGCTTGATCGACTTCACGCTTGTGCTAGGCCTAGGGATTGATCTCGACGACGAGGCATGGCCGGCACACCCCGAAAATACCGTTGGCTGCGGCGTTCGCTCGATGTGGGGCTCGCGACGCGTCTGGCAGCCGCGACTGGTGTTTTGGGCTGGCGCCATCTCGATCAGATTGATTAGCGTGTTGTTCGCGCTGCTGGCCGACCAGGCGCAGGCCTTGTTCCACGTTGTAATCGGCAGTGCGGGCGGCTGGCGCTTCTATTTGCCGCTGGCGATGACGCCGCTTGGCTTTGTGCTGTCCGCTTGAGCAGGTTGGATTCCCCATGAAGTCGGCGATGATGTCCTGCAGGTCGTTCGGCAGGATCAAAGCCGTTACTGTACGATTTGCCAGCGCGATCCGAATAGCGCGGTCGACGAGATGACGCACCTGCCCGGGAACGGCAGCCTGATGAACGTAACCGCCGGCAACGTCCTTGAATAGGGAAGCGAGTCGACCTCTTGTTGGTAGTGCCCGCCGATCGCTGCTCGCGCCTGCTGGCCGACAATGGATCATCAGGTCGTGCAAGCCAAGAGCGAATTGTTGCGCCGCATGAACGCGGACGATTTTGCGCGCTTGCAGCCACATCTCGAGAGGGTATTCTTGAGTTGTGCACGCCGTTGGAGACTGCAGATCGAAAGATCGAAGCCGTCTATTTTCTTGAAAGCGGGCTGGCCTCGGTGGTGGCGAAGACGTCAGGGAAAGAGGAGGCGGAAGTCGTGATCATCGGGTTCGAAGGTATGAACGGATCGGCCCTGATCATGGGGTACGACCAGGCAAACTTCGATTGCTATATCCAGTCGACGAGCGAGGCCTCACGGATAGCCACCGGCCCATTCCTGGCGGCCTTGGAGGACAGCCACACCTTGCGGCCGTTCTTGTTGCGCTACGTCCAATATTTTCATGTTCAAACGAGCTACACCGCAGCGATCAATGCCCGGCAAAGCCTGGAGGTCCGACTGGCGAGGACCGCACTATCGGCGACAGGCTTGTTATAACCCATGAATTTCTGTCCATCATGCTCGGCGTGAGGTGTCCCGGCGTCACGGTCGGTCTCCAGATCATCGAGAGCTATGGCTATTGGCGAAATCACGGTCCGCGATCGCGATGGCCTTCTGAAGTTGGCGCAGGGGTCCTACGGTCCTCCGGAAAATCCAATATCGCCCGCTTGTCGGAGATCTCGGTTCAAAGACCCCTTCAAGGCAGGAGCGGCCCGGCGCTTGAATTCGAGCAGGCGCAGCGCGCCTCGAACTGATCGGATCAGGTTCATTTCGAAGTGGCCGGCACTATGATGCGGTGAGACACCATTGCCTGAGCCATCGCGCCGGCCACTGCGGCATGATTTGGGGGTGCCGCGTTGCCAAAATATTCAGCGCCATTCAACAGGCAATCTTTGCCAACGATTTGGTAAGAACCGTACATAGGCAGCCGCCTGCGTTGTTTCGATCGCTGCATGATGTCCGCAATCAGTAGTCGCCTACCTCCGAGATCGGATAGCAGGCGGGCTATCAGCGTCATCACGAGTTCTTGAACGCAAACCCGTGCGGGAACTTCTCAACCGCACGTTGGTTGGGGCCAAGGGCCGGCTTTGAAAGATGGAGGATGTCCGTGGCCAGTGCACAATCCATGCTCGTGGTCGCCAAGCGTCCGCTTCACAAAACACCGATGGCAGTCGCCAACGCGTGCTTCATTGGCACCTTGCTGACCGATATCACTTATTGGCGAAGCGCGGAGATGATGTGGGCCGACTTTTCCGCCTGGCTTCTCTTTGCCGGCCTGGTGGTAGGCGTGCTTGCAGTTCTGGCCGCGATCGTCGATCTGTTTACCGGTCGACTTTCCCGTGCGAATAGCCCTGTGTGGCCATATCTCCTCGGCGGTGTGGCTGTGCTCGTCATATCGTTCTTCAATGCGCTGGTGCACAGCCGTGATGCCTGGACCTCGGTCGTGCCGACAGGGCTGACTTTGTCTGCTGCGGCCGTGATCGTCCTGCTCCTCGTCGGACTGCTGGGATGGCGTTCCAGCCGCAATCGTGTGGAGGTCGTCGAATGAGCGCTATGTTGTTTTCCAGAAGAAATTTCCAGCGCGTCGCCAGCCTCGGCGTTCTGTGCGGATCGCTTCTGGTGCTGCCCGCATGCAGCGACAACGAGCCGGACCCCGGTGATCAGGTTGGAGCCAATCCGACGCTGCCCGAGCCGTCCCAATATCTAGTCCCGCCGATGCATATCGCGTCAATCATCGGCTGGAAACAGGATGAGACACCAATCGTCGCCAAAGGTTTGCAGATCAAGGCTTTCGCCAAAGGCCTGAAGCATCCGCGTTCGCTCTACACATTGCCCAACGGCGACGTTCTGGTCGTCGAGTCCGTGGCCCCGCCCGGCGCCCCGATGAAGCGGCCGAAAGACCTGATCATGGGTTGGATCGAGTCAATGGCGACGTCGGGCGGCGGCACCGAAGGAAGCAACCGCATCACGCTGCTGCGCGATACCAACGGCGATGGCGTGCCTGACGTGCAAGACGTGTTCCTCGACCATCTCAATTCGCCCTTCGGTGTAGCTCTGGTCGGCAACGATCTCTATGTCGCCAACACCGACGCCATCGTGCGTTATCCCTACGCGCCTGGCGACACCAAGATCACGGCGCCGGGGACTGTTTTGACGCCGCTTCCCGGCGGGCCTATCGATCATCATTGGACCAAGTCCCTGGTCGCTAGTCCCGACGGATCGTTGCTCTATGTCGGCGTCGGCTCCAACAGCAACATCACCGAGAATGGCATACAGGCCGAAAAGGATCGTGCCGCCATCTGGGAGGTCGACAGGGCCACAGGCCGCCATCGCATTTTCGCAAGTGGACTGCGCAATCCCAACGGCCTGAGCTTTGAGCCACAGAGCGGGGCGCTGTGGGCTGTGATCAACGAGCGTGACGAACTCGGTCCCAATCTCGTTCCCGATTATATGACATCGGTCAAGGATGGCGCATTCTACGGCTGGCCGTACAGCTACTACGGCCAGCATGTCGATCCGCGCGTGATGCCGCAGCGGCCGGATCTGGTCGCCAGGGCGATCCCTCCGGACTATGCCCTGAGTTCCCATGTCGCGCCTCTGGGTCTGGCCTTCTACGCTGGAACCAACCTCCCCGAGGCCTATCGCAACGGCGCGTTTGTCGGCGAGCATGGCAGCTGGAATCGCAAGAAGTTCAACGGCTACAAGGTCGTGTTCGTCGCCTTCAAAGATGGCCACCCCCACGGCAAGCCACAGGATATAGTCACCGGTTTCCTTGACAACGACAATCAGGCGCATGGACGGCCAGTCGGCGTTGCTTTCGACAAAGCGGGCGCGTTGTTGATCGCTGACGATGTTGGCAACACCGTTTGGCGAGTGACATCGGCAAGCCAGTAGCCATGCATCGGAATCGAGCGCTCAAGGCTTTGTGTCCTCCGTATCGAGAATTCCCAGCTCACGAAAGTTGGGCGAGGACAAACCGCTTAGTAAGATTCGTATAGTGAAAACGCATCAATTTTGAATGACGAAACTGCGGGTTGGTGGGATAAATACGGTTTCGTTAGCCTTGGGAGGATGCCGTGGATAACCCCCAGAACGGAAGCAATGTCGTATCCCAAATTGAGGTCGTTGAAGCGTGCGGCGAATGGCTCGTGCGATGAACGATGGTCAGGAAACCACCAGTCAGTTCGATCTCGAATCCCTTGCCGCTTACCTATCCCGAGGGCCAACGGCTCCGCCTGAAGGTCGAGGCGATCAGGCGCCTCTACGTTAAGTTCCCCGCGCCGCTCGGCGGCCGGTTGGACGGACTAAGCTGGAATTCAGCAGCTGTTCTAGCGTTTGGGGCGGTGCACCGGGATTTGCACCACATTTTCAGTGTCGGGCAGATCGAAGCCCGATGGCCAGCTGTCGCGCCGAGGCCATCTCAACGATCAGTTCCTCGATTGAGGAGTCAGGCGACCGTGTCGTCACTTTCCGCCTTACCCTGGCTGCAAGCTCATGGACCCGGACGGGAACAAACGCGGTTCTCCTCGAGCAGCCTGCCGATTTCGATCACCACGTCAGCGTCAATGTCCTTCGGCAAATTCTCGCATGGCGTCACCGTGGCATCGCCACAGCTCACACTGCGGGCAATTAGGCATTGGGCGGCATGCATCGGGTGGTTGCCCGTGCGCAGAGGCCAATTCATAAATCTGCCGGCGCTGCAGTGTCACGCAAAATTTTTGTACGAAAAATTACCAACCGAACTCATCTGACAGATTTCAACGCCCCCAAGCCGTTCTCCTCGGGGCCAGAGAGGAACTAAAAATATCCTGCCGAATTGGAATTGGAGTATCGGAGGATCAAACCATGGACAGCAGAGAAGAGCGCATCAAACGGCGAGCCTACGAAATCTGGGAACGGGAAGGGCGCCCAGCCGGCCGCGCCCAGGAGCACTGGGATAAGGCCGTGCAGGAAATAGAAGCGGAAGGCCCGGAGACTGAACGCAGGGAGGCCGGTCCAGTGGTTGGAGTTGGCTCAAAAGGCACCAGTGGTTGAAGGCCTTGCCAAAGCAACCAAATACGCTGCAACCGGAGGAGGCCTCATCCCGTTCGAGGACATCTATTTCGAGCTTTTCGAAAAGACCAACACCACGAGCGAATGCCCGCTGAAAGGCACGGCAAGCTATTGGCGCGTCCATGCCGTGGGCAGTTCGGCGAACGACGTCCTGTGGGCGTATGAGACACCAGACACTGGGGCGAGGGCGATCGCGGGCCACGGCGCGTTCGATCCTGAAAAGGTGCGGATCGAAGTCGAGCCGTCGGAAGACAAACGGCATACGCCTCATATAATCGAACAGGAATGAAGGGCGGCACTAGCGACGCGGGAGTTCCTTGTAGAGGATGCACAGACCCTCTTCGTATCTGGCCGCCGACGCTCCGATCTGCTGCGATTGCCAGATGTTGTCTTCCAGATCCGCACGCTTGACCGGCAGCGCCAATGGATTCGATGCCGCCCGCCGCACGAAGGCAAAATAGTCCTCGCCATCCCTGCGCGACATGGCGTCGACTGCAGAAGCAATCGCCGGACCAAAACCTGCCTGCTCGATCCTGGTCCGGCTCCAGCCGTCACCTTTTTCCAGCACATCATGGAGATAGGCTACAGCTTTCTGGTCGATGGTTTCGACGGCATCGGCGACACGGCGGCAATGCTCGATATAGGGCCGCCCGGTCTTGTCGTGCTGGCCGGCGTGAACGTCCTCGGCGATCTTGGCTGCCCGGTAGAGAATGCTCATCTGCTTCGGCTCCGTGGCATGGCTTCACCATTGCTCTTCGGTGTCGTGGTGCGGCAGGTCCAATCCGCAACAAACCCAACCGAGTCGCTGCCTCGAGCCATAATTGTAGCGAGGTTCCAGTCGCCCCGGATTGTCGAATGTGCCGACATGCAAGGCGATTTCGCCGGGTGAAGCGTCGTACGCGAGGCTAAGCGGCGAGCCGCAGGCCGGGCAGAATCCCCTCTGGGCAATCGGCGATGACCGGCGATAGGTTGGTGCTGCGGCAATCCAGGTCACGCTTTCGGACGGCAACCATGCCAGCACCGCGAAGGCACTGCCGGTCGCGCGCCGGCACATGTCGCAATGGCAGTAGTGGACTCTCGGTTCGCTGCTGACGCTGAAACGGATATTGCCGCAAAGACAGCCACCGAGCATGGGCATGCCGTTGCCGGAATCTCGGCCGCCGACGTTAGCCATCCAGATCGATCAGAGCGACGCCCAATCCGGCACGCTTGCGGCGGCGCAGATGACCAGGCGATTCCACCAACGTCACCTCAAGCGTTGGCCGAACGGTGCCCTCAAGCAAATGCCCGCCCCTGGTGGTCCCATCGCTCAATCCAAGCACTGCATGGACATGAAGGCTGGGCTTGCCATCGTCGCCCAGCGCTATATCGCCGATCGCGCTCAGCACTTCGCATTGTTCGTCAACGCGGATTTTGCGATAGGACTTCGTGTTCAGGTCGAACCAGCCGACGGTGGCTCTTTCGAACGCACCGATGGCTGTCAGGGACGCGCTGCCAATCCTTTGCTCAGCCGCGAATGCGGTCAGCGCACCGAACGCCTCTTCACCGGGATCGAGCACCACGACGAAGGTTCTTTGTTCGCCGACTTCATTGACGAGCTGCGCTTTCATAGCTCAATCCAGACCGGTTATTGAGCGCGATTCTCGGCATTGCGTTTCCGGGTCGCCGCAGCCTTCTTTGCCGATTCCGAACGGCTGGCGGCTGACCGCGATGCCGATGCCTTGCCGCCGATCCTGCCACCCTTGTGCGCGGCTGGGTGACCCGTGTGCTCACCGCGCCCGGAGCCGCCTTCCTTTTTGCCGCCGCCGTCGTCCTTGTTCACCGTCGCCCACGCGCGCCGTTCGGCCTCCTTGTCGGAGATCCCCCCCTTCTCATAACCCTCGGCAATATGGTCGGCCTTGCGTTCCTGCTTGTCGGTGTACTTCGATTTGTCGCCTCGTGGCATGATAGTTTCTCCTCTTCGACGAAGTTTGAACGTAATGCCGGCGCTCAGGTTCCAACCGGAGATAGCGGCTAATTTTTCCCAGATTTTGGCGAGCGCAGCAGCAGGGCAATCGGTACCAGCAGGGCTGTGATTATGGCGCTGTAGCGAAAGACGTCGATATAGGCGAGCAGGGAAGCCTGGCGGCCGATTATCTGCGCCAGCCAGCCGATTGCCTGCTGCTTCGCCTCTATTATAGGCGCTTCTTGCGAAGCGAAATGCTGCGTCGCCTGCTGCAACGCGTTCTGGTAAGCCGAGGATGACTGTGCGGTGTGAGCGACCAGGTTCGACTGATGGATCTGCGCGTTCTGCGCGATGACGGTGTTCGACAGTGACACACCTATGCTGCCGCCGATGTTGCGGGCCACGTTGATCAGGGCAGAGGCCTGGTTGGTCTCTTGCGGTCGCAATCCGACATAGGCAGCCGTCGAGATCGGAATGAACAGGAAGGGCAATCCGATTGTGATGAAGATGCGGGCGTAGACGAAATAGCTGAGGCCGGCATCGCCTGATAGCGTCGTCAGGTGCCATAACCCAACCGCGACAGCCGCCATGCCGATCATGATGAGATATTTCGGCTGCACCATGCCGGAGGCGAATCCGGAGATGGGCATCAGCATCAGCATGGCGATGCCCCCCGGCATCATCGAGAGCCCCGACAGCGTCGCGGTATAGTCGAATGTCTCCTGCTGCAGCTGCGGCAATATCTGGGTGGTGCTGAACAGGACTGCGCCGACGGCCATCATCACGATGAAGGCGGTGCCGAACTGTCGGCTGAAAATCAGCCGCATGTCGACGATCGGGTCGCGATTGCGAAACTCCCATGGGATGAGGATGAGGAATGCAACTGCCGAGATGACGGCAAAGGTGGTTATGAGACTCGATTGGAACCAGTCATTGCGCTGGCCCTCGTCAAGGAAGATTTCCAGGCAGCCCAGCGCCATCGCGACCAGGATGAATCCGACCCAGTCGATTTTCAGGCCGCCCTTGAGCCGTTCCTTGCGTTCGCGCTCGAGCACGTCGGGTTCGACGACAAGCCATTGCACAAGGGCAAGCGACATGATGCCGAACGGCACGTTGATGAAGAAAATCCAATGCCAGGAGAAATTGTCGGTCAGCCAGCCACCGATCGTCGGTCCGACGGTGGGCGCGACGATGACGGCGATGCCGTAAAGCGCGAAGGCCTGCGAACGCTTGGCCGGCGGGAACATGTCGGCAAGAATGGACTGCTCGCTCGGCGCCATGCCTCCGCCGCCGAGTCCCTGGAGAATGCGGAAGACGATCAGCATCGGCAGGTTTGTCGCCAGCCCGCAAAGCAGCGATGCGAGCGTGAAGGTCGCGACGCAGATCATGTAATAGCGCTTGCGGCCAATCACGCTGGATAGCCATCCGCTGATCGGAATGATCACGGAATTGGCGACGAGATAGGTGGTGATGATCCACGTGCTTTCGTCCATGCTCGCCGCGAGGCTGCCGGCGATGTTGCGCAAGGCGACGTTGGCGATGGATGTGTCGAGCACCAGCATGAAGGTGGCGATCGACACGACGGCAGCGATGATCCACGGATTGCGGCCGCCGGCGGCCGACCGGCTTTCGTCGCCTTGCGTCTGTGCCTGATCGCTCACCGCACCTTGACCGTTGGCACGACGGAAAGGCCCGGTCCAAGCAGCACGTCCGGCGGGTTGTCGAAGACGATCTTGACCGGCACGCGTTGCACGACCTTGACGAAATTCCCGGTCGCATTCTCTGCCGGCAGCACGCTGAACGCCGTGCCGCTGCCAGCCTGGATGCTGTCCACGCGACCCCGGAATGTCTTGTCGGGATAGGCGTCGATATCGATGTCGACGGGCTGGCCGGCCCGCATCAGATCGATCTGCGTTTCCTTGAAATTGGCCTTGATCCAGACGTCATTGGGCACGAACATCATCAGCACCTGGCCGGGCTGGGCGTAAGTGCCCTTGGCCGCTGAAATGCTGGTGGCGCGGCCGGCGACAGGCGCCACCACGGTGACGCGCGACAGAGTTGTGCGCGCCTGGTCCTGGCTGGCCTTGGACTGTTCGAGTTTGGCTTGGGAACTCTTTCCCTGCGCCTGCAGTACGGTGATCTGGTTCTTGGCGGCGGCGACGCTGGCCTCGGCACTGTCGAATGCCGCCTGATCCTGCCGCAACGTCGATGAGGCCTGCTGTGCCTGCTGCTGTGTGCCCGCGCCCTTCGCCAGCAGTTCGCTGTTGCGCTTGTCTTCGGCCTTGGCGAAATCGAGCGCGGCCTGCGCCTGCGCAACCTGCTTCTGCGCTTCATCGACTTTGGCGTTCTGCGCCTCGATCTGGGCCGCCACGTCGACGATATCGGCCTCCGCGGATGCGACTGCTGCATCCGCCTGCTTGAGGGACGCCTGATAGTCGCTATCGTCGATGCGCAACAGCACGTCGCCGGCTTTCACAGGCTGGTTATCGGTCACCGCGACATCGGTGATGCGGCCCGATATCTCGGCGCCGATCGTTACGGTGCGGGCATCGATGAAAGCGTCGTCGGTCGATTCATACTGGCGCGCGTTCAGCCACCACAGGATTAACCCGACGGCAGCGAGCAGCAACACGATCAGAATCGCGATGGAGATGAAGGGGTGCCGTCGTGGGAAGCTCAGCAGACTGGGCTTTGGTTTTTCCGCCTTCGCGTCGGGCTTTTTGGGCTCTGGGGTGTCGGCCTCAGCCGTATCGTTCCTGCGTTTTGGCGAGGCGTCGGATTTGACTTTGCGCGATGAGCCCCGCGTATCGCTGGTTTCGTCGGATTCTTTGGTTTCGGTTTTGGCGTCCACGGGAGAACTCTCAAGAAAGCGACGACCGCATTCTGGCAGCGGCGAGTCAACGACAACTGTTTGGAAAAGTTCCTGGCAAGCCGACTCGATGCACGTCAGGTAAGGCCGGTCAGCCGATTGCGAACCTGACCACGACCGCCAGGACCAGGATACCCACAAGGCCTGGGATGAATATGATCCGACGCGCGCAGGCCCGCAGAATGATCTCGCCCTGCCGCGCCTGGTGCGCCGAAAAGACACGCCCGTCCTCGCTGTCGGCAGGCTGGCTGCGCCTGTCGTCTCCGGGATCGTTATGCCGATCGTCGCTCATAGGTCATTTCCTGTCTGGCGCTACTCATCGGGCGCGGTCGCCGGTGCCGTGTACCGCCGGCGGACGGCGTCGAGCACGCGCTTTCGACTTTTCTCGGCTGAAAGCTTCTTGTCCTTCTCCGCCTCCGCGGTTTCGCGGGCGAGGTCCTTGTCGCGGATTTGATGGCGGAACCATTCGGAATAATCGCCGGACCGCAGATGGAACTCCCAGGTCCTGTCATCGATACCCTCGGCGATCTGGGCAAAAATCATCAGATTGTGAGCCCTGAGATTCATCGCATTGTCGGGGCCGTGGAAGTAGAAGCTGCCGGCTTCATCGAGTTGCCCCTCGGCATATTTGCGGCTGTGCCGCTTGAGCGATTGACGCGGCTCGGTGACCTTCACCGTCTTCAGCTTCTTGCCGGACTGCGGTCGCCAGAACAGCACGCGCGAGCCCTTCGGCGTGGGTATCTCTTTCGGCGGCTCCATGCCGGTCTCGTGACAAAAGGCCTTGAAGACATCCTTCGCCTTGGGGCCCAGCGCGGTGACAGCCGTTACCAGGCGCAAGACATCGGTCGAGATTGCCTCGGGATCAACGGTGATTAGGATCGTGCCCGGCAACTCTAGGGACAGGATCGCGCGCGTATCGTCGCGTCGCTTCGGCAGAAGATGGTGGGCTTCGTCGATGACCAGCCACTGTGGCCGCGCCGTGCGCCTGCGGAAGCTGCCGAGGTCGGGCAGGAGGTTGGCAAAGAAATCCGGCCGCTCGTCGACACGCAGTGCCAGCCCGTTGACGACGACATTGCTGTCGGCCTTGGCAATCAGGTCCAGAACCTGCGCCTTCGTCGGTGGGGCGGAGCCATCACCCAGCCGGACGGCGCCCTCAAGCCCGTCATAGTCGCCTTCGGGGTCGAAGACGCAGAACTGGAACTTGCCTTCGACAAGGCGTTCCGTCAGCGCAGTGGCCAAGGTGGATTTGCCGATGCCCGAGCTGCCGGCGATAAGGACGGTATCTGTCGGCGCCAAATAGACGTCGTCGCCACCGGCCGATCCGAGAACGATGCCGTCATGGCGCCTCGACACGATCCCATGATCGCGCTTGATCATTCTGTCGATCAGTTGCTCCACGCCTTTTCCACGCGCGCCGCGCATGACCAGATTGGCGGTGTCCTTGACCGCGGGGATGGCGTTGTCGACGGCGACGCTGCAGCCGCAAACCTTGAGGAAGGAATGGTCGTTTTCGGCGTCGCCAACACCAACGACATTGTGCGGCGACAGCCGAAGGTCCTGTAATGCCGCGGCCAGTCCGGTGGCCTTGTTGACACCGCTCGGCAGGATCATCACCGCGCCCTTGTTGAAGATGATTTCGAGCCCCACCCCCATCGTCTTGATGACTTCTAGGACGGTCGCCTGATGTGGCTCCCAGGTGGCGACGATCGACCTGCCGACCGACAGCGGCTTGACTCCCGCCTTCTTCAGTCTGGCGACGAATTTGGGATCGGGCGCCGGCGAGATCGTCCGCTCCTCCTCACTTGCCGGCGTGTAGATCATCGCGCCGTTTTCGGCGACGACCTTGTCAAACAGGCCAACTTCGGGAAAGACACGCTTGAGGTCGGGCAGTTCGCGCCCGGTGACCAAGATCAGCTTGCGGCCGCTTTTCTTGAAGCGCTCAAGCGCCGCAATTGTTTTCTTGGTGACGATCCCGTCATGCGCCAGCGTGCCGTCATAGTCTGTCGCCAAAGCAATGAAATACATCGCCTTGGCCTCAGTAGCCGCCGACAACCGGAAGGATCTCGCCGGTGATGTAGCTTGAGCATTGCGAGGAGGCGAGGAACACATAGGCCGGGGCGAGTTCCTCCGGTTGTGCCGGCCGTTTCATCGGCGTGTCCGCGCCGAATTTCGACACGTCGTCGGCTTCCTTGTCCGAGGGATTGAGTGGTGTCCACACAGGTCCCGGCGCGACCGCGTTCACGCGAATGCCCTTGTCGATGAGATTGCCTGACAGGGCACGCGTGAAGGCGTGAATGCCGCCCTTGGTCATGGAATAGTCGACCAGTTCCTTCGAGCCATCGATGCCGGTCACCGATCCGGTGTTGATGATCGCGGAGCCGGGTTTCATGTGCGGCACGGCTTCCTGTGCCATATGGAAATAGCCGTAGAGATTGGTCTTCAACGTCGTGTCGAAATGTTCCTCGGTCAGGTCGCTGAAATCGGTGGAATTGATCTGGAAAGCGGCGTTGTTGACGAGCACGTCGATGCGGCCGAATTCTTTCACAATGTCTGCCACCGCGCTGTGGCAATCCACGCGCTTGGCGACATTGGCTTTTACCAGCATGCAGCGCCGCCCTTCCTTTTCGACAGCGGCTTTGGTTTCTTCGGCATCTTTGTCCTCCGCCAGATAGACAATCGCGACATCCGAGCCCTCACGGGCAAACAACACCGCGACCGAACGGCCGATGCCGGAATCGCCGCCCGTAATAACGGCTACTTTGTCTTGGAGTTTTTTCGATCCGAGATAGTACGGCGCATCATACAGCGGCACCGGCTCGACCGCCCATTCATGCCCAGGCTTGGGTTGATGCTGCTTGGGAAAAAGTGGCTCCGGATAAGTGCGAGCACCGGCCTGCATTGCGTGGGTTTTGCCGTTGCCTTTCGATTTGTCCTTGGCGTCGATGCCGCGCTGGATATGGCGTTGCTTGGCTGCTTCCGCTGATGTCTGCGACTTCGTTTGCATGGTTGTCTCCTCGGCTTGGAGAACGGACAACGTGCGGCGAGCAAAAAGGTTTGCACAGTGTGTCGAAAGAGGCGTCAGCCTTTCGGCAATGCATAAGCGATGACATCGTCGCCGACTTTCGTCTCCCTGAAATGGTGGCCGCCCGGCGCAATGACGACATACTGCCTGCCGTCGATCTCATAGGTCATCGGGGTGGTTTGGCCGCCAGCCGGGAGGTCAGTCTGCCAAACCTCCTTACCGGTCTTGATATCAATGGCCCGCAGCTTGTTGTCCGTTGTCGCGGCGATGAAGATCAGGCCGCCCGCCGTCACCACTTCGAGCGGCGTGTTTTCGGGCGAATACTTATCCTTGACCGCCTTGTCAGGCATGTCGCCGGTGTGGAAGTCCCAAACCTTGGTTAGCTGCGAAACGTTGTCTGCGTTGATTTGCTTCACCGGCGAGTAACGGTTGCCAGTTCCGAGCCGCCATAGACCGGCCAATCGGGCCCGGCTGGATGCACCGTTGAATCGGTCTGACCGGATGCGGCAGTGGCGTTCGCCTGGTTCGGCACTGGCGAGTTGGTGGCAGGCGGAGCTTCCTGCGACTACGCCGCCACGGTGAAGTGGTGAAACCCGAGTGAGCAGGCAAGCACCAGAACAGTGGCAGATGCGGTCGCGTAGGCGCCGTCACCAAGCCGCCTCATGCGTCGGTGGCCAGAGGCGGGCAGGGCCAACAGCACGAAAACAAGGATGACCGTCGGCGCCAGCACCCCGGGGCATCAGTCCCCAACTGTCCATGCCGACTTCCCAATAGGCCCAGGCCAGCGTGGCAATCCAGGTCAGAACGTAAAGCCAGATGCCGGCGACGTTGCCGCTCAAAAGCAGACCGCCTGCTACCAGCAGCGCAATTCCAGTCGGCAGATAGTACCAGGAGCCGCCCAGCGCGATCAGCCAAGCGCCGCCAGCGCCGATCAGTAAGCCGAGGATCACGAGCAAACCTCCCACGAACATGGTCCACCAGAAGGCGAGGCCGGAACGGCGGGGCTGCGTGGAGGTTGGGTCGGCGGCGACGTGGGGCATGGCAAGATTTCCAAATGCGGATCAATTGTGATCATCCCGAACGCCGGCCGTTACACATGGTTGCGAACGGCTCTGATTTTCGAACTGCTCGCGGCTCACCATTTTGTGAGCACTCGGTCTTGACGGAACCTTTGTCACATCGGCGTCGTTAGGCGCTCGATTGACAAGCTTGCTCATGCAAATCGGCGAGGGGATGCCGCAGGTCTTTTCCAGCAACGCCAACGGGATTGCCCGCTTCGTGCTGTGGGGAGTTTGCTTTTTCTCCTTGTTTGTCGCCATCGGCGGCACCGCACTTTTGCGATCAGGCTTCGTCACCGGCGTCGGACAACCCATCGCCCAACCCATCCCCTTCAGCCATAAGCACCATGTCGGCGAAATCGGCTTGGACTGCCGTTACTGTCACAGTGGTGTCGAGACATCGGCTTCCGCAGGTCTGCCTGCGACTGAGGTCTGCATGACCTGTCACTCGCAGCTCTTCACCAATGCAGACATGCTGGCACCGGTGCGCGCAAGCCTTGCCTCAGGCCAGCCATTGCAGTGGCAGCGCGTCAATTCCGTGCCGGACTTCGTCTACTTCAACCATTCGATCCACATTGCCAAGGGCGTCGCCTGCGAGACCTGCCATGGCGAGGTCGATGACATGCCGCTGATGCAAAAGGCGCATTCGCTGTCGATGGAATGGTGCCTTGGCTGCCACCGCGATCCCGGTCCCAATCTTCGCCCGCCGCAGGATGTTTTCGAGATGCATTGGAAGCCGCCGCAGGACATCGAAGAGGTCAGGCGCTCGTTGATCAGCATCCTCGATATTCACACCCAGACCATGACGGATTGCTATGTCTGCCACCGCTGACATCAAGCCGGTCGCGGCTTCCGACCTTGCCGCACTTCGGCTCGCCGCTGCGGGGCGTGGACCATGGCGAAGCCTGGATGAACTGGCTGATAGCGCGGAATTTCAACGCTTTGTCGAAGCTGAGTTTCCAGCAATTGCGGAACGCATGCCGCTCAGTGTGGACCGCCGGATGATGTTGAAGCTGGTGGGAGCGTCGCTGTCGCTTGCCGGCCTGACTGCTTGCAGCGAGGCTGAAAATATCGTGCCCTATGTGCGCCAGCCTGAAAATGTCATTCCCGGCAAGCCGCTCTACTACGCGACAGCTCTCTCCAGCGATGGCTACGGCATCGGCGCTGTTGTCGAGTGCCATGAAGGCCGGCCAACCAAGGTCGAGGGCAATCCGGATCACCCGGCATCACACGGTGCAACGGATGCCGTCATGCAGGGTGCGGTGTTGTCGCTGTTCGATCCCGAGCGATCTCGCACGCCGCTCAGTCGAGGAGAGCCGGCCAGCTACGACGATTTTCTCAAAGATATCGCCGGGCTTGCCGGTGGATGGACCGCCTCAGGCGGACAAGGCTTGGCTCTGCTGATCGAAGCGACGACATCACCGACAGCAAAAGCTCAGATTGAAGCGCTTAAGAACCGATATCCCAAGCTCCGCGTCTTCCAGCACGATCCGCTCGCGGCCAATTCCGGCGAGCAGGCAGCGGCGAGACTGTTCGGCAAGCCGCTGGTGCCGGTCTACCATTTCGACCGGGCCGATGTGATCGTCGGCCTGGATGCAGACTTTCTGGGGGAAGGGCCAGGTCGTCTGGCCTATGCCCGAGATTTCGCCAATCGGCGTCGCATGCGTAAATCGGCCGACACGATGAGCCGTCTTTACGTCATCGAGTCGACGCCGACGATCACGGGTGCGGCGGCCGATCATCGTCGTGCCGTCAGGCCAAGTGCCTTAGAGGGTATTGCGGCTGCGCTCAAAGCGGCTCTCGAGGGCGACAAAGTGACAGCCGGTCCGTCGCCGCTCGAGCCAACGTGGACGGCTGCGCTTGTCGATGATCTTCGCAGCGCGGGACGCAACGCACTCGTGGTGCCCGGTGCGCACCAGGCACCGTTTGTCCATGCGGCAGCGTTTGCCATGAATGCCAGGCTTGGCGCCATCGGGAACACGCTGGAATTCATCGAACCTCCTGATGCCATGCCAAGCGATGGCGACCTTGCGATACTCTGTCAGGCCATTGCAGACGGTTCGGTCGACACGGTGTTCGTGCTCGGTTCCAATCCGCTGCAGACCGCGCCATCGGACATCGATGTCCGCAAGAGCTTTTCCAGGCTAAAGCTTCTAATCCACTGGGGGCTCTATCGCGACGAAACGGCATTCCCAGCGCACTGGCATATTCCCACCGCGCATGAACTGGAAGGTTGGAGCGATATCCGCGCCTACGACGGCACGGCTTCGATCGTACAGCCGCTCATTCAGCCCTTGTTTGGCGGCAAGAGCCTGCATCAGATGCTTGCCGCGCTCGGCGGCGAATACGACGCTGACGAACAGGCACTGGTGCGAGCGACGTGGAAGACCATGGATGAGCCGGCCTGGCGCAAGGCGCTGCGTGACGGTGTCATTCCAAACACCGCCGCCGCCCCCTTCGTGGTCACCATGCCGGCGGATATTGGCGGACCTGCCAGTCAACCTTCCGTCGCCGATCGATTGGAGGCCCGCTTCGTCGCCGATCCCTGGCTGCGTGATGGCCGCCACGCCAATTCGTCCTGGCTGCAGGAACTGCCGCGGCCGCTGAGCAAACTTGTCTGGGGTAACGCGGCTCTGGTCTCGCCCGGCACCGCGGAGCGCCTTCAACTTGAGAACGGGCAGATCGTCAACCTGGCGCGCGGCGGCAAGGATATGGACGTGCCGGTCTGGATTACACCGGGCCAGCCGGAAGAGACGGTGACGCTGTCGCTTGGCTTTGGGCGCAAGATCGGATCGGTTGCCGCGCTGGCTGGCGGGTATGATGCCTTCACTCTGCGGACCACTGGCGCTCTCTGGTTTGCCGATGACCTCGTGCTGACCGCGCGCGAGGATTCGGCGCGCGTGATCACGACCCAGCACCATCAGGCGATGGAGGGCAGGGCGATCGTTCGTCGCGCGACGCTCGATGCCTTTAGAGACGATCCACATTTCGTGCGCGAGAATGTGCCCGCGGCGCCCACCGAGTCCTTGTATCCAGACTGGACGTACGACCAGGAAGCCTGGGGGATGGCGATCGACCAGTCGGCGTGTATCGGCTGCATGGCGTGCGTTTCGGCATGCCAGGCTGAAAACAACATCCCGACCGTCGGTCCGGACGAGGCGGCACGCGGCCATGAAATGCACTGGCTGCGCATCGACCGCTACTACGAGGGCACCGTCGATGATCCCGACATCTTCTTCCAGCCGGTGCTATGCATGCAATGCGAGAAGGCGCCATGTGAGGTGGTCTGCCCGGTCAACGCGACGACCCATACGCATGACGGGCTGAACGCGCAGGTCTACAACCGCTGCATCGGCACGCGCTACTGTTCGCAGAATTGCCCCTACAAGGTGCGGCGCTTCAACTTCTTCGCCTATCAGGATTTCGACAAGGACGCGGCCGGACCCCAACAGGCCGTGCACAATCCCGACGTCACGGTGCGTTCGCGCGGCGTCATGGAAAAATGCACGTACTGCGTCCAGCGCATTTCCGAGAAACGCATCCGCGCGCAGATCGAGAACCGCGAAATCGCCGCCGACGAGGTGGTGACCGCCTGCCAGCAGGCGTGTCCGACGCAAGCGATCAGCTTTGGCGATCTCAACAGGAAGGGTTCGAAAGTCGTGCGCGAAAAGAGCGCGCCGCACAATTATGCCCTGCTCGAGCAACTGAACACACGGCCACGCACGACCTATCTCGGCAAGATCACGAATCCGAACAGCCTGCTTGCCGGAAAGCCCACGGGGGAGACTGGCGATGGCTGAAGAGATCGCCGGCAGAACGGGTCCGCCGCGCCCGCCAGTGCTGCGCGGCCATCACGATTTCCCCGAGATCAGCGGCCGCGTCAGCGCGATCGTCCTGGACGGAAAATTGCCGCGCCTGTTCTGGGCTGCATTCTTCGTCTGCTTTGTCTTCGTGCTGCTGTTTCTGTTTTCCATCACCTACCTGATTTCGGTCGGTGTCGGCGCCTACGGCATCAACATTCCCGTCGTCTGGGGCACGCTGATCTCAAGCTTCGTCTGGTGGATCGGCATCGGCCATGCTGGCACTCTGATCTCGGCGGTATTGCTGCTGTTGCGCCAGCCCTGGCGCGCCTCGATCAACCGCTTCGCGGAGGCAATGACGCTGTTTGCCGTGGCAATGGCCGGGCTTTACCCCATCTTGCATCTTGGCCGGCCGTGGTTCTTCTATTGGCTGCTGCCGCTGCCCAACACCCACATGCACTGGCCACAATGGCGTAGCCCGCTGGTCTGGGATTTTGCCGCGATTTCCACCTATGCCACCGTCTCGCTGCTGTTCTGGTATATGGGCCTGGTGCCTGACCTCGGCGTACTGCGCGACCGGGCAAAGTCGCGCACAGGACAAGTTTTTTACGGTATCCTTGCACTCGGCTGGCGCGGCTCGGCCTTCCATTGGGCGCGCTACCAGACCGTGTATTTCCTGATGGCGGCGCTGGCGACGCCGCTGGTGGTGTCGGTGCACTCGATCGTCGCGCTCGATTTCACCTTTGCCATCACGCCGGGCTACCACTCGACAATCTTCCCGCCTTATTTCGTCGCTGGTGCGCTGCTGTCCGGCTTCGCCATGGTGCTGACGATCGCCATCCCCTTGCGCTGGGCGTTCGCGGTCGAGGATCTGATCACGCTGCGCCATATGGAGAACGCCGCCAAGCTGATGATCGCGGCCGGTATGATCGTCATTTACGGCTACGCGTCGGAAGCTTTCTTTGCCTGGTATTCGGGGCAGCGCTACGAGCGAGCCATGATGGCTGAACGCGCCGTCGGTCCGTACGCTCCCTTGTTCTGGACGATGCTGTTTTGCAACTGTGTCGTGCTTCAGTTGCTGTGGTTTCGCCGTGTTCGGCTCAACATGCCACTGCTGTTTTCCATCGCGCTGGTCATCAATATCGGCATGTGGCTGGAACGCTATGTCATCGTCGTGACTGGCCCAAGCCGCGACTATTTGCCGTCTTCTTGGGGCGAACAGTCGCTGACCTGGCTCGATTTCGGTATCCTGTTCGGCTCGATCGGCACCTTCTTCGCGCTGGTCTTTCTGTTCATCCGCATCCTGCCGGCGATCACCATCTTCGAAGTCGAGGAACTGGCTGAGGAGAAAGGTGGTCGGGCATGAGCCTCTATGGCGTCATCGCGGCTTTCGCCGATCCGGATGCGCTGACGCAAGCGGCACGGACGATGCGCGACAAGGGCTATCGGCACATGGACGCCTTCTCGCCCTTTGAAGTACGTGGCCTTGCCGATATTCTGGGCATGCAAAAGACCCGGCTGCCTTGGGCCGTGCTTTTCGGCGCTGTTGCCGGCGCCGCGCTCGTCTATGGCCTGATCCTTTATTCGGTCGAGGTCGATTATCCTCTCAATGTCGGCGGGCGGCCGCTGCACTCGTGGCCGCCTTTCACGGTGATCGCGTTCGAGGCGGCTATTCTGGGTGCTGCACTGGCCGGCTTTGCCGGCATGCTGTGGGCGAACGGTCTGCCGCAATATTACCACCCGGTCTTCAACGCCAAGACCTTCACCTACGCGCGCGGCGGCAAGTTTTATCTGCTCGTCGAAGCGGTCGACCCGAAATACCGCAAGGGCGTCACCAAGG
The DNA here is from genome assembly GCF_016756515.1 of Mesorhizobium sp. 113-3-9. Lineage (NCBI taxonomy): Bacteria > Pseudomonadati > Pseudomonadota > Alphaproteobacteria > Hyphomicrobiales > Phyllobacteriaceae > Mesorhizobium > Mesorhizobium sp. 113-3-9. Next base: position 4,585,036 of record NZ_AP023246.1, read on the forward strand.
GTCAATTGACGCGGCTTGGTGCCGAAACGGTCGAGGAGGTGGAGGCATGAGGGGCCTTATGCTCCTGTTGTCGCTCCTAGCGCTGATCGCCGGCTGCAAGCAGGATATGGCCGACCAGCCGCGCTACAATGCGCTCGCAAGCAGCACGCAGTTCGCCGACGGCATGTCGGCGAGGACACCGGTTGAAGGTACAGTGACGCGGGACGCTGACCTGACCCCAACGCCCAACGGCATTCCCTATCCAATCACCATGGCGCTGCTCCAGCGTGGCCAGCAGCGTTTCGACATATTCTGCTCGCCCTGTCACGGCCGCACCGGCGACGGCCATGGCATGGTGGTCAAGCGCGGCTTTCCGGCGCCGCCGAGCTATCACCAGGACGCGCTGCGCAACGCGCCGGATCGACATTTCTACGACGTCATCACCAACGGCTATGGCGCCATGTATTCGCATGCCGCGCGCGTGCCGCCAAACGATCGCTGGGCGATCGTCGCCTACATCAGGGCTCTGCAATATTCGCGATATGCATCCGCCGACGCGTTGCCGGCCGCTCTTCGGACGAGACTCGATGCGGAGGCTGCGCGATGAAACGGCCTGCATGGTCCGATGGATATTTTGCTCCGGTGGTTATGCTGGCCGTCGCGGGACTTCTGCTGTGCAGCATCGGTCTGTTCCTCGATCCACGCAGCACGCTAGCCGGCTGGCTGACGGTTGCGCTCTTCCTGCTTGGATTGCCGCTTGGGGCAATAACGATCCTATTGGTGCATGCGCTGACCGGCGGTCGCTGGGGCGAGGCATTGCGTGCGCCGTTACGCGCCCTTGTCGCGACCTTGCCGCTGGCCCTGCTGTTGCTTCTGCCTGTTGTCACACGGGTTGATCTGGTTTTCCCATGGGCGGGAACAGACCCAACCATGCTGCCGGAGACGGTGCGGCAAAAGCTTGCCTATCTCAACGTGCCGTTCTTCATCATTCGCTCCATCGTCTGCGCCTTAATCTGGCTGGTGCTTGGCCGGCTGATCCTTGGATGGACAGCGCCTGATAAAAACAGGGCAAGAGCCACAACGAGCCGTCCCCAGGCAATCGGGCTCATCGTTCACGGCCTCGCCGTGACCGTGTTTGCCATCGACTGGATGCTATCGAGCGAGCCGGATTTCTATTCGACGATCTACGCCATGCTGGAGGCTTCAGCAGAGGTCGTCGGCGCCTGCGCACTGGCATTGGCTGTACTGGCCGCGGGCCGTGCGATCGAGACGATGCCGGGCGGCGAGGACGATACGGCGCTGGGCGAAGACGTCGCCAACATGCTGTTCGGTTTCATGCTCATCTGGGCCTACCTGTCCTTCATGCAATGGCTCATCATCTGGGCCGGCGACCTGCCGGAAGAAATCCACTGGTATATCCTCCGCGGCCAGCATGCCTGGCAATACCTGCTGTGGCTGCTGATCGCGCTGCAATTCGTTGTCCCATTCGCAGGCTTCCTCAACCGCTCGGTCAAGCGCAGTCATCGCGGCCTGCTCGGGCTTGGGGCGCTTGTGCTGGCCGGACATTTCGCCGAAGTCCTCTGGCGCATCCGCCCGGCTCTGTCGGCGCCGATGTCGTGGACGGACCTGGCGGCTGTCGCGGGTGCCGGCAGCGCATGGTGCGCGTGGTTCCTTTGGGCCTTGTCCGAGCCGAACCGGATTTCATTGTGGCGCTGGAGGCAGGTCCGTGGCTAAGGCCTTGCATCCCGAAACGCGCGATGTGCGCCCACGGTCGCTGCTGCTCTTCGGCGCCGGCCTGCTCGTCTTCCTGACGCTGGCCGCGATAGCGCTGAAGCTGATTTTCAATACGACGCCATACTGGCCGCTGACGGATGCCGGGGCGGACAACAGTGAAACAAATCCAATGTTGCAACGGGAGCCGGCAACCGACCTTGCTGCATTCCGCAAGCAGGAAGACGCGGAACTCGAAAAGCTCGATTGGGTCGACCGCAATGCCGGCCTCGCACGCATCCCGATCCAAGACGCGATGAAACTGATCACCGTTCAAGGACTGCCGGACTGGGCGAATCAAGTCGTTTCGACAGGTCAGGATTGTGCTTTGCTCAAGCAGCAGGTCCCCCGGAAGCCCCAAGCCCACAAATGCAACACGGCTGCTGATCCGGCACTCCCCAATGGCGCGGCGAAGCCGCACGACCTTGTCGCGCCGGCCCCTGCGGTGCGGCCATGATACGCTCGCTCCTGGTCTTGGCTGTGCTGCTCGCTTCAAACGCGGCCGGAGCGGTAGAGCGCCCATCCTTCGATCCGCATATCGGCGCGCAGCTCGGTCTCGACAAGGTCTTTCGCGATGCGTCGGGCCAAGAGGGCCAACTGTCCGAAATTCTCGGCGGCCGACCGGCGCTTGTCATCTTCGGTTACGACAAATGCCCCAATCTGTGCGGCGTCACCCAGCAGGCGGTTGCCTCGGACCTGAACAAGACGGGCCTCGATCCCCAGACCTACCGGGCGCTTTTCGTCTCGATAGATCCGTCCGAAACCACTCAGGACGCGATCACGGCACGGGCCGAAGTCGCGCCGTCTGCTGGCGAGGAGGGGCTGGCGGCGTGGCGGTTCCTGACCAGCGGCGACGATTCCGGCGCCGCGCTCGCCGCCGAAGCGGGCATCACTTTCGACCGGCGCGATCGGATCGCCCAATATGTCCATCCAATCGCCGTCATCGCGCTGACGCCGCAGGGACGGATCGCGCAGGTGCTGCCGGCCCTGACCTTCGAGCCGCGCGATCTCAGGCTGGCCCTGGTCGAGGCTTCGGCCGGCAGGTTGGGCACTATCGCCGACCATGTCTTCCTGCTCTGCTCCGGGTTCGACACGTCGAAGGGCCAGTACAGTTCGGTGATCCAGGCCATTGTGAAGGTAGCGGGCGTGGCGACCATGCTGGCGCTCGGCGCCGCCGTGTTCATGCTAACGCGTCGGAGGCAAATTTGAGCTTCGGCATCCCGTTCACGCCACCGGAAGCCTCGTCGATCGCCGGCGGCGTCGATACGCTGTTCTACACGCTGCTGGCCTTCACCGCGCTGCTCGGCGTGTTCCTGACCAGCCTCGTCGTCTTCTATGCCATCAAGTACCGGGCAGGTTCCAGCGCCGACCGCACAGGGCAGCGGGCGCGCAGCCTGCCGCTCGAGGTGACGTGGACCGTTGCCAGCCTGCTGATCGCCTTTGTCATCTTCGGTTGGGGCGCCGTGCTGTTCCTGCGTCGCGAGCATCCGCCTATCGACGCGCTCGAAATCGCCGGCTTGGGCAAGCAATGGATGTGGGAGTTCCGCCATCCCGGCGGCCAGCGTGAAATCAACGAGCTGCATGTGCCGGTCGGCAAGGCGGTCATCGTCTCGCTGGCGTCGCAGGACGTTATCCATTCGTTCTTCGTTCCGGCATTCCGGGTCAAGCAGGATGCCGTTCCGGGGCGCACCACGCATGTCTGGTTCATCGCCGACGAACCAGGACGTTATCATCTGTTCTGCGCGCAATATTGCGGCACCCAGCATTCGGAGATGGGCGGCTGGGTGACGGCGATGCCGCCCGAAGCCTACGCCGCGTGGCTTGGTGACCAGGGAAGCGGCGATACGCTTGCCGCCGCCGGTGAAAAGCTGTTTCGCGCACTGGGCTGCTCGGGCTGTCACGAACAGTCGAGCAAGGTGAGGGCACCCAATCTGGCCGGCATCTTTGGGCGGCCGGTGGCATTGGACAATCAGCAGACGGTCATCGCAGACGACCGCTACCTCCGCGATTCCATTCTCAATCCGAAAAAGGAAATCGCCGCCGGCTATGATCCAGTGATGCCGAGTTTCGACGGCGTGGTCGATGAGGGGGAGATGCAGATGCTGCTCGCCTATCTCAAATCCCTGTCGCCGCGCGCCGCGACCAAGAGCGAGGCAGTTCAATGAGCACCGGGGCATCGAGGCCGTCGAGCTATTTGGGGGAGGGTGCCGGTCCTGCTGCGTGGCTGCTGACAACCGACCACAAGCGCGTCGCCTGGCTCTATCTCATCTCACTCACCGCCTTCTTCTTCCTCGGTGGCGCCTTTGCCGTTCTCATACGCATAGAGCTTGCGACACCTGCCGGCGACCTCGTCTCGGATGACACCTACAACCGGCTGTTTTCCCTGCACGGCATCATCATGGTCTGGTTCTTCTTGGTGCCATCCATCCCCGCCACGCTCGGCAATTTCCTTCTGCCGCTGATGATCGGCGCGCGAGACCTAGCCTTCCCAAGACTTAACCTGGCGAGCTGGTATGTCTTCATGCTCGGCAGCTTGTTCGCCCTGGCTTCGGTGGTCTTCGGCGGCGTCGACACCGGCTGGACCTTCTACACCCCGCTCTCCACCCTCTACGCCAACGGCTTCGTCTCGATGGCGGCCCTTGGCGTCTTCATAGTCGGGTTTTCGACGATCATGACGGGCATCAATTTCATCGTCACCATTCACACGCTGCGGGCGCCGGGCCTGACTTGGTTCAGGTTGCCGCTCTTCGTCTGGACGATGTATGCCACCGCCCTGGTCATGGTGCTGGCAACACCGGTGCTCGCCGCCTCGCTGGTCCTGATCGTGCTCGAACGGGTGTTCGGCATCGGAATCTTCAATCCGGCGCTTGGCGGCGACCCGCTGTTGTTTCAGCATCTGTTCTGGTTCTACTCGCACCCGGCCGTCTACATCATGATCCTGCCCGGCATGGGGGTGGTCTCGGAAGTGCTGCCGTGTTTCAGCCGGCGCCCACTGTTCGGCTACAAGGCTGTGGCGCTTTCGTCGATGGCGATCGCGGTGTTCGGCTTCCTGGTGTGGGGTCACCACATGTTCGTCTCCGGCCAGTCAGCCTATGCCGGCGTCCTGTTCTCGTTCCTGTCGTTCTGCGTTGCCATTCCCTCGGCGATCAAGGTCTTCAACTGGAGCTTGACGTTGCGCAAGGGCGAGATCTCCTTCGAGACGCCGATGCTCTACGCCCTATTCTTCCTGGCTTTGTTCACCTTCGGCGGACTGGCGGGCCTGTTCCTGGCGGCACTCGCCGTCGACGTTCATGTCCACGATACCTACTTCGTCGTCGCGCATTTCCACTACATCATGGTCGGCGGCATGGTGACGGCCTACATGGCGGGGCTGCATTTCTGGTGGCCGAAGATGACCGGACGTCGGTATTCTGAAACCTGGGGCCGGATCGCCGCGACGGTCACGTTCCTCGGCTTCAACCTGACCTTCTTTCCGCAGTTCGTGCTCGGCTTCCTGGGTATGCCGAGGCGCTATCACACCTATCCGCCCGAGTTTCAGTTCTGGCACATATTGTCGTCGGCCGGCGCCGTCGTGCTGGCCGTGGGCTATCTGATGCCGCTGTTCTATCTCGGCTGGTCGCTGTTTCGCGGGCCGCGCGCGCCCGCCAATCCTTGGGGCGCAACAGGACTGGAGTGGCAGACTGCTTCACCGCCGCCGCCCCAAAATTTCGATACCATGCCCAGGGTCAACCGACCTGCCTATGACTATGCCATGAAAGGGCTTCAGCACGAAAAATTCAGTCCGCACAAGGACGAAGGCTGATGACTGCCTCGAATGAAAGCGTCGCCTTCGACACGCCAGCCCATGAACAGGCTGCCGATGCATTTGCCATGTGGGTCTTCATCGGTTCGGAGGCGATGCTGTTCGGCGCGATCCTGTTGGTGTTCTTGATCGGGAGGATCAGCTACGGCCCAGCCTTCGCCGCCGCATCACAACGCCTGTCACTGCCCCTCGGCACGCTGAACACCGTCGTGCTGATCACGTCCAGTTTCGCCATGGCGCTCGCGCAGCTCTTCGCCAACAACCGCCGCTGGCGCGCATCGACCTGGTGGCTCGCCGCAACGGTGCTTCTGGGTTCGGTTTTCCTGAGCATTAAGGCGGCGGAATACACGATGGAGTTCCGCGAGGGGATCGCACCGGTGCTTGGCGCCCCGTTCACCTATGATGGACCCGATCCCACGCATGCCGAGTTCTTCTTCGGCCTCTATTTTGCGATGACGTCGCTGCATGCACTCCATCTCATTGGCGGCATCGTCGCCATCGCAGGCGTGTTGGTGATGTGGTCGCGCGCGACGCAGTCCAGTAGACTTCGCCGTGTGCGGGCGATCGGCCTTTACTGGCATTTCGTCGACATCGTTTGGGTCTTCCTGTTCCCAATTCTCTACCTGATCAACCGATGAGCAACATTCGTAAACTCACCATCGCCTATCTGGGGCTCCTAGTCCTGCTGAGTCTGACGGTCGCCTCGTCGTTCCTCGACCTTGGTGGTTTGAATTCCGCGCTCAACCTGGTGATCGCCGCCGCCAAGGCCGCGATCATCGCTATTCTCTTTATGCAATTGACTGGTGAGGGTATCTTGCCGCGTCTGGCGGTTGGGGCGACAGGCTTGTGGTTGGCCATTCTGTTCGGGCTGACGCTGATCGGACGGTGAGAACTACCTGTCCTTCTCTGGTGTGCTGATGTGGAGGATTGGAGAAACGAGCGTCGGGATGGCTGCCCCGTCTCACTCGGCCGCAATAACGCCTTTCGAGAACCCGGCACCAGCCGCTTCGCAAGCTCCATCACCCGGCTTCGTCGTCGACCAGCAAACCGAAATGCCGCCCGTATCGCTTCGATGGACGCGTGGTGAAAGGGGGCGCGTGCGGTTGTATTTGCCGTCCCAAGTGACGAACATGCAGATGTCTATTTCTTTGGCGCGGTCACTCCGACGTTCCACTGCCGGTAATGACGATGGTACAGCTCTATAGCGTCCTTCGCACGACCACGTTTTTTAAGCACCGCCTCTGTTTGCTGGAACCGACAGAAGGTTCAACGGTTGAGAACATCGTCTTTAAAATCTGCACGCGAGGAAGTGCCATGAGTATTATCCAGGCCGCGAAAAAGGCGACCGAGCAGGTTACGAACATTGCCTCTCCTGGCAAACTTGATCTGATCGACGTGGTTAAACCGCGCAAACCTATTGCCTTTGTCTTCAAGGACGACGGGTTGATCCCAAATCACCCGGCGTGGCCACTGGTCGTCTATCGCGGTGCGGTCAAGCTGCCCGAAAAATTCGACCCCGCAGCCGTCATGGAAGCACTGTTCGAAGACAATGGATGGGGAAGTACTTGGCGCAATGGCATCTACTGCTACGCCCACTATCACTCGCAGATCCACGAGGTCCTCGGCGTTGCACGTGGCACTGCGAAGGTCCGCTTCGGCGGCGAGGGAGGCAAGACCTTGATTTTGAAGGGCGGCTCCGTGGCGGTTCTACCGGCCGGCACCGGTCATCAGTGCATTGCGGCATCGGACGATTTTCTCGTCGTCGGTGCTTACCCGCAGTCCGGAACCTATGACGAATGCACGTCGAAGGAGCAGCACGACAGCGCGGTTCTGAAGATCGCCAAGGTAAAGCGACCTCGCAATGATCCAGTCTACGGCGCGAATGGCCCACTCCTTGCTAGTTGGGGGAACTAGGTCAGCGTCGGCTGCGAAGCAGGGTCTATGTTTCCGGTCCAGGTTCGTGCATGAGTACCTATTGGTGCGGCCTCGGAAATTAGGGCGTTTCACGTTTCGACGGAAGCGTAGCCGGCGTTTACGAAGTATTTCCTGCATTCGGCCGCTTCGATGGTTTCGACGAGGTGGCCGATGTGGCGCCATGTGTCCTCAACGGTGCGTTTCTGAAGGCCTGCTCGATCGGATTGAGGTCCGGAGAGTAGGGCGGCAGGTACCAGAGCCTGGCACCGGCAGCCTTGATCAGCTGCCTGATAGCCGCCGACTTATGGCTTCCCAGATTATCCATGACGACGATGTCGCCGGGCTTCAGCACGGTGATGAGCTGCTGCTCGACATAAGCGCGGAAGCATTGGCCATTGATCGGGCTGTCGAAGATGCAAGGCGCTGTGAGCCGATCCCAGCGCAGCGCGCCGAGGAAGGTCAGCGTGCGCCAGTGGCCGTGCGGAGCCAAGCCGCGCAGCCGCTTGCCCTTCGGCTCCCAACCTCGCAGCGGAGCCATGTTGGTCGTGATCCAGGTCTCATCGATGAAGACCAGGCATTGCGGATCGAGGCTGCTCTGCCAGGACCGCCATCGCTGACGCCTGCGGGCAATATCAGCGCGCGCCTGCTCAAGGGCGAACAGCGTTTTTTTTGAAGCTCAGGCCCTCGCGGCGCAGGAACAGCCACACCGTATTGTGCGAGACCTTGACCCCGCGCGCATCCAATTCGTCCTTCAGCCGATGCAGCGTCAGTTCAGAGGTCTGATTGATCCGCTCCCCGATGAAGGCCCGATGCGGCTCCAGAACGCGCTTGCGGTGTCCGCCCATCTTGCCCGGCGCCACCGGTCGCACGGTAACGCTGCGACCACTTCACTACAGAGGAAACTGCAACGCCAAAGCGCGAGGCAACCGCACGTCAGGTCTCCCCCTCACCAACTGCCGCTACTGCAGGCTCACGAAGATCATTTGACAGCGCTCGCGTTATCAGATGCTGGCCTCCAATCCAGCCAGCATCTTGAATCACAAACACCCTTCTTTGGGAATCCTACGATTCTCTCAAATCAAGAAACGCTCTAGATGAATCGCGCGGCAGCGACACGGCGTCGGGTAGGATGTCGCCGGCGCTGGTCGAGATTACGCATTGGCACTTGGTCTTGGCCGGGCTCGAAAACAACTTGCGCTGGCAAATGCTGATCGATGGTTGATGCCCTTCAGGACGCCGTGCGCCTAGGCATGCACCGCTCGAATCGTATGGCCGCAGTCTTTGGATGGGCGCTCTAATCGCCGCTTCCTGCCGGTCTAGGGGTTTCGGCAATACCATCGGCCTTGCAAACGGGGCATTGGAGCGTAGATTGCGTTACGCCGTGACTAGCCAATATCTGAATCATCGCCTCGAGTGCCCGCACTGCCTGACCATCCGGCTGAGAATCCCCGCTGATGCTCAGCCCGACACCTGGATAGTCTGCAGCGACTGCGGCGAACCCCTAGGTACTTGGGACGACCTGCAGACCGATTTTGAAAAGCAGGGTGGCAACGCGGGCGTATTCCGTCTCGATAAAGGTCGCATCAAGCGAATCGAGTGACAAGAGCCGTAGGCAGGATAGATCGTGCTTTAGGCGTGATTGGCAATCGAACCGACCACGCCAGCCAAGGGCGCCTCCAGCTTCCAAATGATCCCGTGCGGACCGTAATCGAGATTTCCTTGCCCGCCCACCGCAGTGGGTGCAACCCGTTTTAGGACCACGGTGCCAAAGCCGCCCTCTCCGAGGTTTTGGACACGCGGCCCGTCTATTTCAGACCAGGTGAGGTGAAAGAGCCGCGATGCTCCGGAACCGGTGATGGTCCATGTGACCGATATCTGCCCATCATCCCCTGAGAGGACGCCATATTTGGCCGAGTTGGTCGCAAGTTCGTGGAAGGCAATCCCAAGATACTGGACCGCGTTCGGACTAAGCACCAGCGATGGGCCTGACATATCGATAACATCACTCCGCGGGAATGGCTGGGCCTGGGCAGCCAATAGCTCTCCGATTGTTGCTCCCTTCCAGTCGGCCGACACCAGCAGGTCGTGGGATCGCGATAGCGCCATGATGCGTTCGCGCACCTGCGATTCAAACTGCTTCGGCGTCTCCGACCGCTTGTTGGTCTCCCTGATCATCGACAGGATCACAGAGTACTGGTTTTTGACCCGATGGTTGACCTCGCGCATTAGCATGTTGATACGCTGCTCGTTTTCCCTCGCCGACGTGATGTCCCGCGCAATCTTAGATGCGCCGACGATCTGTCCCGTTGCGTTACGCACAGGCGATATCGTCAGTGAAACTGGCACCAGGCTGCCATCCTTACGCTGCCGCATCGTTTCGAACGGTTCCACCCGCTCGCCGCGGCGAATGCGTTCGAGGATGCGCGGTTCCTCGTCCTGGTGGTTGTCCGGAATCAACATGGTCACCGACTGGCCGATCGCTTCGTCAGCGGCATAACCGAACAGCCGTTCGGCGCCATGGTTCCAGCTTTTGATGATGGTATTCAGATCCTTGCTGACGATTGCATCGAACGACGACTCTACAATCGCCGACAGGTGCTGCCTGACCTCCTCGGCACGTTGGCGGTCGGTCAGATCGAGCAGCATGTTTACGGCCCCAATCAGATTGCCATGCTCATCACGCAGCGGGGTGGGATAGGGCAGGAACGGAAAAAAGGATCCGTCAGGACGCTGCGCTGTGGCCTGCTGGTTGCGGACCGGCCGGTTTTCCTTGAGCGCGATGGCCATCGGACACTCGTCGTGCGGGAGTTGCTTGCCGTCGGCCGTGAACAGCTTGAACGTCACGCACCATTTGTCCTTGCCGATGCGGGGCTGCCGTCCTGCCAGGTCGGCAGCAGCGCGATTATAATACGTGATGGTTCCATCCTTGTCAGTCGTGTAGATGGCGACCGGAAGGCCGTCGAGGATCTGGTGATAGGTCCTGTCCTGCTGCTTGAGCTCGTTGCGGGTGCGTTCCAGATCGGTCACGTCGACTGTGAAGCATCTGGTGTTGATCAGCTTGCCGTCCCGGAAATGACCGCTTGAGGTGATTTCGACATGCTTGATCGAACCGTCGCGGGCCCGTAAACGCGCCGGATACCTCGCGATCTTCTCCCCACGGCTGAGCCGAGTTAGAATGTCGTCGATCATGTCCCGCTCGGGATAGAATTCGGCGATATGGCGGCCGACGTAGTCTTCTGTCGGATAACCGAGGAGATCGAGTTCAGCCTTGTTGGCGTGCAGAATGACACCATCTGCGCTCACCAGATGGAGGGCAACGGCACCGTTTTCGAAGAAATCGTGATAATCGAAATCGAGGCTATCCTCTGAGGACATTCCCGGATTGTTGAAGGCAACAACGTTCCCCTGTGGTAGTTCATTCATTCCGGAAATCCCGATACGCCATAACGTGCAATAACGCAGCACTTAGCCTATCGTTCCAAGCCCTCGCCGTTCACAACCTGCGCATTTGCGGCAGAGCACGCCGCCCGGCACCAGCGGCCCGAAACGATGCTGGACATCTCACTTCACCTGCTTAAAAGCTTGACGGAACTGGCAAAGTCATATCTGTCGACCGGCGTAAATGGCTGAACGAGCACTGCTCACCTGGAGCAAACCCGTCGCTGCACGAACACTGGCATCGACCGCACTCTAACCCTTGCCTGGCAAGATCGAACCGAGCACCTGATTGACTGTGCCCCGGATGACGCCGGCTTCATTCGGGTCGCCCTTCGCCAGCGTCGCCGTCAGGTTTTTGACTTGCGCAAATGTAAGATGCGGTGGCAGCGGCGGCACTTCGGCATCGGTCTTGACCTCCAGTACAACCGGGCTGTCCGACGCGAGTGCCTCGTCCCACGCAGCCGCAAGGTTTTCAGGGCGATCGACGAACAGCCCCTTGAGACCGATCAGTTCGGCGAACCGATGATAGGGCACGTCCGGAATATTCTGCGAGGCCTCGAATTTCGGATCGCCTTCCATCACGCGCTGTTCCCAGGTGACCTGATTGAGGTCCTTGTTGTTGTAGACGCAGATGACGAACTGGCCGTCTGCCCAACCCTTCCAGTATTTCGCTACGGTGATCAACTCCGCCATGTTGTTCATCTGCATCGCGCCATCGCCAACCAGTCCGACCACCGGCCGATCTGGATGGGCGAACTTCGCGGCGATCGCGTAGGGAACGGCTGCTCCCATCGAGGCAAGCCCGCCAGAAAGAGAGCCCATCATTCCAGGTCTCATCTTGATATCGCGCGCATACCAGTTGGCGCAGGACCCTGAGTCGCTGGTCAGGATGACGTCGTCTGGCAGCCTTGACGACAGTTCCCATGCGACCAGTTGAGGGTTCACGGGATCGGCCTTCGCGTGTGCCCGCTTGTCGAGGAGCTTCCACCACTCGATAACACCCTTCTCGACCTGTTTGCGCCATTTGCCCTTCTTCTGCTTCAAGAACGGCAGCAAGGCCTTGAGCGTCTCGGCGGCGTCGCCGACAAGGTTGATCTCCATGGGATAGCGTAGCGACATCATGCCGGGTTCGATATCGATCTGAACGCCTCGAGCCTGGCCTTCTTTCGGAAGGAATTCCGAATACGGAAATCCCGACCCGATCATCAGCAACGTGTCACACTCGCGCATAAGATCCCAGGACGGCTCGGTGCCGAGCAGTCCTATGGAGCCCGTGACCCAGGGAAGGGTATCCGCTAGCACAGCTTTGCCGAGAAGTGCCTTGGCGGCCCCGGCATCCAGGCGGTCGGCAACGGCAATGACTTGCGCCGTCGCGCCAAGAGCGCCAGCGCCAACGAGAATCGCGACACGTTTGCCGTTGTTAAGAACACTCGCCGCGGCCTCCAGATCGTTACGGTGGGGAACGATCAACGGCGGTGCGTAGCCGATGCCGGAATGCACCGTGCCGTGCGCGCGCGCAGGTTCTTCGTACGCCATCTCCTGCAGGTCGTTGGGCAGGATCAGCGCTGTCACCGTGCGGTTTGCCAGCGCGATCCGAATGGCGCGATCGATGAGATGGCGCACTTGCCCGGGGACGGCAGCCTGGTGAACGAAATCGCCGGCGACGTCCTTGAACAGGGACGCGAGGTCGACCTCTTGTTGGTAGTGCCCGCCGATGGCAGCGCGCGCCTGCTGGCCGACAATGGCAAGGACTGGTTGGTGATCAAGCCGCGCGTCATAGAGCCCGGTAACAAGATGCGTAGCGCCTGGACCTGAGGTCGCAATGCACACCCCCAGTTCGCCGGAAAACTTGGCGTAAGCGGACGCCATGAAAGCAGCCATTTCCTCATGCCGCGCTTGGATGAATTCGATTGCGCCGTCCGCCCGATTGAGCGCGCCGAACACGCCGTTGATGCCGTCACCCGGGTAGCCGAATAGCTTCCGTACGCCCCAGGCGTGAAGGCGTGAGACAAGAAAATCGCCAACGGTCCGAGACATGAGGAAGAACCTTGTAACTGCTGTTGTGAACGCAAAGGCCGGTACTCGCATAAAGCAGGTCTGCGAGTTGGAGCGATTGTCGCGCGTTAGGAATCCCGCTCAACGTTCGGCTCGTCAGGCACAGCGCCATCTGCGTCTTCGCCGTCAATCTCTGTCCCAGCTTGGTGCCAATGCTGTTCATGGGAGCCGTGGCGACGGCCTTCGCGTTCCCAGATTTCGTAAGCTCTGGTTCGAATGCGATCGGTTCGCGTGTCCGCTGGCGGGTCTCGGCCGAAAGCATCGCCCAGATCGCCGTCGAAGTCCTCAAGGACCTCGCCAGCTGCGTCCGGATTGCTTCTCGGGTCATCACTCGCTGGGAGATAGCCCCGGGGCCTTGTTTCCGGGGGGCCCTCCCAACGCGGAGACTGATCAGTTGTGCCCGGTGGGCCGTCTTTCGGTTTTTTGCTCATGAGTGTCTCTTTTTTCTACATCAGTGACCGAACTGCGACAGCGCGATGAAGTTCCATTTCGTCCATTCTTTCCGCGAAAAATGGCCGAAGGAAATGCTCAGAACAACTCAGGGGCGACTGGCATGCGGTAGCCTACGCTTTACTCCTGAACCGTCAGGTGCTGGATCGTGCAAGGCTCTGGCACGAACGGATGGCCGCCATCTTCGTCGCGGCTGCTAAATCCCGGCGCAACTGTGACACGATCCTAAGCACTCCAGCCCGATGTCAGAATGAGCGACGCTTCGAACATCTGTGCCCCGCCATCACCCCTGACCTTCACTGTAAGCTTGACCAGGTCGCGGTCAGGCATCTCATCGCGCGCGATGTCGTGCAGGATTCGCAGAGCCTCCGCTCGGGCGCGGTCGCGCGACTCGAGAAATTGACCGTCGTCGTCGAGAACCTGGCCGTCACTGTTGTAAACATCGAAAAAATATCGGTTCATTGAGAGGCAACTCCGAGAGATCGGATTCTAAATCTCCTCGATGAATCGTGGTTCCTTCACTGCTGGCGTTTCGGAAAATAATACATCAGATTGTGCCGGCGAATTCATTTGGAGTTGCCGGACTTGCAGCTCTTCCTGCGTGATGGGCGGTTCTCCTCATCTAAAAGACATGTGATGCTTGAATCTCTCTTTTTGCAGCTTGAACAGCACGATGTCGTCTCAGATGCCGAACGGGATTTGCTAAAGCAGGCGATATCAACCGGACGTGATTTCGCCATCGGCCAGGATCTCGTGTCTGCCGGATCCCGTCCGACCTACAGTACCCTGTTGGTCGAGGGACTGGCGGCGCGCTACAAAGTGCTGGAGGATGGCGGCCGACAATTCACGTCGCTTCAGGTGCCGGGCGATTTCGTCGACCTTCACGCTTTCCTGCTCAAAACCATGGACCATGGCATTATCGCCTTGTCGGCTTGCCGTGTGCTTTTCGCTGATCATAATCAACTGCGAAAGATCACGGAGACGGCGCCACATCTTACGCGCCTTCTCTGGTTGGACACACTGGTCGACGGGGCGATCCATCGGGAATGGATCGTTGCTATGGGACGCCGGTCGAGAATCTCCCATCTGGCCCATCTCATTTGCGAACTTTACGTCCGGTTGAAGGTGGTGAATCGCACAACTAGCCTGAGTTTTCGCCTGCCGATAACGCAAACGGAACTCGCCGACGTGTTGGGACTGTCGGTCGTTCATATGAATCGCATCGTGGGCGAACTTCGCAAGCTCGGCGCCATCACCTGGGCGGATCAGTCGTTGACGATTGTCGACTGGGAGCGCCTGCAGGAGATCGCGGAATTTGATCCGACCTACCTAAGTATGGTGCGAGATCCGCGCTAACCGGCGCCATCAACTCAGCGACGGAACCGTCGCACTTATTACACGTTGCAGCCCTGATACGCGCTGAACCGACCGTTGCCCGCGCGCCGTCGCTTCTGCGTGTCAACCGCCACTCGAACAGAAGAAGGATAACGCTATGGGATTTTTCTCCAAGGACATCAAAACTCTCAATGACCTGTTCGTGCACACATTGCAGGACATCTACTATGCCGAGCAGCAGATCGAAAAATCACTACCCAAGATGGTCAAAAAGGCGACCGACCCCGACCTGAAAGCTGGCTTCGAGGAGCACCTCGAACAAACGAGGGAGCATATCGTCCGGCTCGAACAGGTATTTGAAATTCATGGCGAAGCCGTGAAGGGCGTCGATTGCCCGGCCATCGACGGCATCCTTGAGGAAGCCGACGAAGTGAGCGGTGACGTCGATGACAAACAGGTGCTGGATGCCGCGTTGATTGCATCGGCGCAGGCGGTCGAACACTACGAGATGACCCGCTACGGAACGCTGATCGCCTGGGCCAAGGAATTGGGACATGAAGACTCTGCCAGCATCTTGGCGGAGACGCTTGAGGAAGAGCGGGCGACGGACCAGAAACTGACCGAAATGGCCGAAAGCGGCGTGAACCGCCAAGCAGCATAAAATCCTAGGCGCGGCGGCGGATCGCCGTTCCCTGCCGCCGCGTTTTTCAGGCAGGTCAATAGCTCCGGCCGGCAAGATTATCAGGATGGATCAGCGCTGATGTGCCGTGGCAGAGGTATGTGCTGCCGGGGGTTCGGCGACCCGGTACTGGTTGTCGCGATTTGCGGCAACCAACTCGTAGGTCCCGGTAAGTCCGTCGATCACAAGGTCGAGGAATGCGTTGCAGGCGGCAACCCAGTCCACACCGTCACGCACCGTGAGCGAGAAAGTCTTGCCCGGGCAATAGCTGGCAAACAAGACAACTGGGGAGCCGCCTCCGGTGTCCCCTACGCTCAGCTCAACCCATGCATTCGGCGATCCTGGCTGCTGGGGTGCAGCCCTGGCTGGAAGTCGCCGGCGGCTGCAACATTCTCCCAGGATCGATAGCCGCCGGTCGAATCCTCGGAGCCGGATCGCGGGCGATTTGCCCAACCTCTTTCGCGGCGCACGCCACCAGCCCGTCTGGGCAAGCACGGGATGGCCGAACGACTGCTTATTCACCAAGGCCGATATGGCGTCAGCCATAATTGTTCTGCGCGGAAGGTGTGCCCTCACATCGAACACCCCGCATTCGTAGTACCCATCGTCGCGCATCATCATGGAATTCCAGTCCACGGCGCCGAACAGTGACCAAGACGTGACGGCACGTACGTCAATGCCCGCAACCGCGCATTCGACTGCGGCGTCCCATCCCTCCATGAACCAGCGGAGCTGTTCTCACGGGTGCAGGCATTGTGCACTTCTCCGATTGCAACCGGCAGGGCGTAGCGGCCCCACACCTCGCGCAGGCGGGAGGCAAATCCGAGTTCGCACTCCGGCACGCCAGCGCGGATAGCCGCAATGTCGACATACGGCTCGATGCCGTTGCCACCGATAGGTTCTTGAGGGTGCCGTTCGAGGCGATGATCGAGGAACCTGTCGCTGGTGAGGTAGTAATCAACGCCGATCAGGTCCGGAGGGCAGGGCGCGGCCGCCAAGTCGGCCAGATGGTCGGGATCGACACCAGCGTTGAGGAGGCGTTCATGGAACGGATGACGCGGACCGACATGTCCACAAAGCAAATCCAGCGATAACCATCGCCGGCCATTCTCGTACTCAGCCTGGTATGCCAGCTTTGGCGTCGCAAAAATCTTTCCGAAATCCTCGGTCTGCAGAAGGCGGGCATCGGGGATGACCTTTCGGATAGCTGACATCGTCATGGCTATCGCACGGCACTGGGCAACAAGAAGCCGCAGGCAACTTGGCTCGTCAGCGCGGTGCGGATGCCAAAACCCATAAAGGCCGCTTAGACGGGCGGTTGCCATCGGTTCGTTGATCGGCGTGAAAGTCTTTACCCAGGGGTACCGAAGAGCAAGCCGCCCTCCAAACGCCGCGAGGCGTTCTGCAAAATCCGGCGCGAGAATGGACGTCCAGGATGGCCCGCTCCCGTGGTGGATAAGGGCTGCGATCGGAGTGATGCCGAGACGGCGCATCCTTTGATATCGCTCGTCGTGCCAGCTCCAGTCATCCCGCCCCTCCACGACCTCGACGTGTTTCCCACAACGCAGGATATCGAAGCGTTTTGATGCCAAGGGAAGCGACGAGGTCTAAATCCTCGATGCGGTTTGAATGACCGGTTTCGGCGAGCTGATCGCGGATCTCGCCACCGACACGAACCACGCTGCATTCAATACCGCCCCAAACTTCCACCATGACTATCCCGCCGCGCCCTTGGCAAGGGATACCTCCGGCGCGCCCGTCTTCTGAATGCGATTGAACGCGGCCAGCGCCTGACCAATCACCTGGTCCATATTGTAGTAGCGGTAGGTTGCCAGCCGACCGACGAAAATCGCATCGGTTTGCTGGGCAGCGAGTGCCTCATATCGCTTGTAAAGCACCTCGTTCTCTGCCCTGGGCACGGGATAGTAAGGATCACCGTCATCCGTTGGATATTCGTAAGTCAGGCTGGTTTGCGGATGTTGCTGTCCCGTCATATGCTTGTATTCCGTGATCCTGGTGAAGGCCTCGGTCTGCGGGTAGTTGACGACGGCGACCGGCTGAAACCGTGGCGTGTCGAGTGTGACGTGCTCAAACCGCAACGATCGGTACGGCAATTTCCCCAGCCTGAAGTCGAAGAATTCATCGATTGGACCGGTATAGATGAGGCGGCGATAGGGGATGACCTCTCGAACCTCGCGATAGTCCGTTTGCAGCATCACCTTGATATTGGGATGGGCCAGCATCCGTTGAAACATGCGTGTGTACCCGCCCGCCGGCATGCTCTGGAACGTGTCGGCGAAATACCTGTCATCACGATTGGTTCGTGTCGGCACTCGCGCGGTCACTGACTTGCTCAGTTGCGAGGGGTCGACGCCCCACTGTTTTCTCGTGTAGCCCTGGAAGAACTTCTCGTAGAGCTCCCGCCCCACCGTTCCCACGACCACGTCCTCGGCGCTGCGGATCTCTTCCACGCTCTCCCTGCGTTCGGCCAAAAACCGCTCCATCTGGTCGGAGGTCAGGTCGAGGCCATAGAGGCGATTGATCGTGTCCAGATTGATCGGGATTGGCAAAAGCTGACCGTCTACCTTGGCCAGTACACGGTGCTCATAGGGACGCCACGCCGTGAACTGGGACAGGTAGGCGACAATGGCCTCAGCATTGGTGTGGAAGATGTGCGGCCCATACCGATGCACAAGAATACCGGCTTCATCGTACCAATCGAAAGCGTTGCCGCCGATGTGACTGCGACGGTCGACGACCATCACTGTCTCTCCGCGCTGACTGGATAGGCGCTCTGCCAAAACGCTTCCGGCAAAGCCTGCGCCGACAACAAGCCAATCAAACATGGTCCACCAAGCTCCTGAATGCCTGATGACGCAAAACCTTCGCAGGCTTGAGCAAATCGTGCATTGTGCTCCAGGTCGTGTCCCAAGACATTCCTGAGAGGAACGCGTCGACCTTGGCCGTTTCACAGCCCTTGCGCAGAGCGGCATCGAGGGCGGCTGGCATCGAGCCTGCATCAGCAATGTCCACCAATCCGCGACGGCCGTAGGTTTCCACCACATCAACGATTGCAGTCGACACCACAGGCAGTCCGCCGGCTAAGAATTCAGGGGTCTTCGTCGGACTGATATAACGCGTCGCATCGTTCAAGGCGAAAGGCATCCACCCTACGTCCCAACCGGCCATGTATCCGGGCAACTCGGCATACCGCTTGGCGCCCAACCAATGAATGTTTGAGCCGGTGGGCAGCGTGGCCGGGTCGATCTTGACCACTGGACCGATTGTGACGAACTGGACGGTAGGCATCGCTGCAGCGGTTCGAGCCATGAGGTCAATATCGAACCGCTCGTCGATGACTCCGAAGAAGCCTACGCGGGGATGCGCAATGCTCTGCTGGTCTGCAGGGTCTGCCTGAGGCCGGCGCGCCTGATGGAAGTGCGCCGTGTCAATGCTGCTTGGAAACGCGTGGACGGAGGGATGCCGGCGGCGCTTGGACTCATAAAGGCTCATTCCACCGGTGAACACGACGTCGGCCTTGCCAAAGAGCTGCTCTTCCAGTCGCTCGAGTTCGGGAGGCGCGTTTTTGAAGGCAGAGAGTTCGTCCATGCAGTCATAGACGCAGACATCCTCCTGCAGCGCATCGGTGAACTTCAGGGCCATGGGGGTGTAGTACCAAGTCACCAACTGGTCGTGCTCGATGCCTGCGACGAGATTCTCAAGCAGAATGGCGATAGCTCTGTCGACCTCAATTCCGGACTGACACTGCGGCAGTATTGGCGTCACAACTTCCAGGCCTGGCGCAACCGCCTTGCGGCGCAGAAGAGGCATCTGAACAGCGTCGAAAAGGGGTTCCTCGAAGAACACAACGGCGTAGTCGGCTGCCGCGCGCGTCATCAAATGCTGCGGGCGTTGAAAAACAAAGTCCCACCGCAGGTGGGAAAAACATATCAGGAGTGGGTTGTCAAAAGGCACGAGCAAGGGGTTGGATACGGTCTGATCCATTGAAACAATCCGCATTAGGGTTGGCTTATGGTGGATCAAGCTCCGTTCGCAGATCGGGTTCCACGGCAACGCGGAATTTTGTCTTTCTTAGCCGAACATCAAAGGCGCCACGATTTCTCGTTATGGCTGGAACGGGCCTCGCCTCCGTAAGTTGTCGGCGGGGAGGCGCCAATGATCGTCGATGCACATCTTCATACGTCGGGCCGCGAGACAACAGCGGATGTACTGCAGTCACTTGACGATGCGGGCGTGGATATCGCGTTCCTGCTGGCGCCGTTCCTGACACCGCCCTATTCGCTTGATGACCGCGAGTCGCTACGCGCCGGAAACCGGTACCTTTCCGAGCTTGTCAAAGGCCACTCGGATCGGCTCATCGGGTTCGCGGTTGTCAATCCGCTCCATCCGCAATCGGCCGACGATCTTGAGGAGGCAGCTGCACTTCCCGGCATTCGCGCGCTGAAAATGGTTCCCACCGGCTGGTATCCGTATGATGAATGCGCTCATCGCGTATACGCGGTCGCCGCAAGGCTCGACCTCCCCATATTGTTTCATAGCGGAATATTCATTGACGGCCGATCTGGCCGGTTCTGCCGGCCATCCTTCTACGAGGCGGTTCGCGATCACCCCGGCCTTCGCGTAACTTTGGCTCACCTTGGCTGGCCATGGTGTGACGAAGCCAACGCAGTTGGCGTTATCGATCGGATCAATGGCGTCGAGCCAGCGGACAGCCAGTTTCGCTTCGACCTGTCCTTTGGACCGCCTCCGATCTACCGCGGCGAGGTCTTTCGCAAGGCGATCGACGTGATCGGCCCACGCTCACTGCAATTCGGCAGCGACCGTTTCTTGCCGTGCAGCGGTGCCCACATCCACGCGGCAATAGGCGAGGTCACGGCAATTCTAGATCAACTCGACGTCGCAGCCGATGACCGAATTGCGATCATGTCGGGGACGGCAATGGATTGGCTGAGGCTGCACCCGTCGCAAGGAGGAAACTGATGGCCCGGACCCCACGTGTCCTGCCAGGCGGCCAAACTGATGAGCGCGCGCACGTCCTTGAGGTCTTGGGCAACGCCATTGTGGGCGGCATGGAAAATTACGTTCGCAATCTAGCTGCGAACCTGCCCTCGAACGAGTTCAAAGTCTCGCTCCTGTGCCCGTATGAAAGCCAATACACCGCACTGCTCCGGTCTGAGGGCAGGGACGTCTACATTGCACCTCTGCGTGACGATCCACCTTGGAAGACAATCGAACTCATCTGCACGCTCGTTCGCGAAACCGGTATCGACCTGCTCCATGCTCACCTGATGAACGCGCATACCGTGGCTGCTATGGCCGGCCGACTGAGTGCGACGCCGACAGTTGCCACGCTGCATGGGATGAGCTTGCATCCGCAGGAAACCAGTGTGGCGCGCACAACCGGGAGCCATACCATTGTGGTGTGCCGCGAAGCATGGTCGCAAGCACTTGCGGTGGGATTGTCGCGCGAGAATGTAAGTCTCGTTCCTAACGGGGTCGATCTCGCAATGTATCATCCAATGTCGGCTGACCCCTTGGAATTCCGGCAAACGATCAACGTCGCCCCTGACGATATGTTGGTCGGGTTCGTTGGCAGGCTGGCCTGGGAAAAGGGCCCCGACAAATTCCTCAAAGCAGCCGAATTCATACTGCAAAGGCGGCCCGAGGTGCACTTCGCAGTGGTTGGCACGGGGTCGATGGAAAAGGATCTGACCGCCACAATTCGTCGTGCGGGACTCGAGTCGCGCATCCATATGGTCGGGCTCGCGCGCGAACCCCATCGGATCTATCCGGCCCTAGATTTGCTGTTGCACACGTCGCGCGCTGACGCGATGCCGCTTACCATTTTGGAGGCTATGGCATCTGGCGTGCCGGTCGTGGCTATCGGCGTCGGCGGCGTCCCGGAAATCGTCTCTGCGGGGGAGACCGGGATTCTTATAGGAACCACCGAATGGCCCGGCATCGTCTCGGAATATCCCGGCGACTGGGAAGGTGTTGCCTTGGCGGCAATCTCGCTGCTATCCAATCCCGCCAGGCTAAAGTCGATGGCTGGCGCGAGCGTGAGGCGGGCGCAATCCAGCTTCGATATCCGACAGTCGGCCACTATGACGAGCCATATTTTCCGTCAGTTGCTGGGACCTCGTACCGACAAGGCGCGCCTCCACTCCGTTCCCTGACCTCAGGATAGCACGAGCACAGCAGGATCAGAATTTGGTGGCCCTGATCCCGGTAATGACAGGGTAGAGCGGATCAACAACGTCAAGGCTTGCGCGGTCGATCTCCTCGAAAGAGAGGCCTTGCAGAAAGGCTGTGGCGGCAAGCACGTTGCCGAATTGCTGGACCTCCAATCCGGCCGCCCCGAACCTTTCCACGAACAGGCGTCGTGCGGCACTCTGTGTCATGGCCCAGAACCATTTTTCTGGCCCGTCCTGCGCGTCGATGGGAGTGATGCCTGGTACCGTCGCCAACACGACGCCACCTGGTGCCAAGGCGCGATGGATCGTAGCAATTGCACCACGTACGTCGTAGATCATGTGCAGCGTCTGGGTCACGATGATGCAGTCAAGGCGCCCGGCCTCCACTTCATTCTCGTTCTGGAGATCGATGCAAATCGTGGCCTGAGGATTGGCACTTTCGGGTGAGTCGATGATGTCGGAAGTGACGACTCGTGCCGAACCAAAACGGTGCGTATAGACATTGTCGCCGATCTCCGCGACGCGTCCTCGAATGTCCCCCGCATGACGCTGTAGGAAACTCTCGATGTAGTAACGGTCGAGTGGCGTGCCGCGATCGCCGCCAAATTTACGGCTTAGGGGCTCGACATCGCCGAGGTCTCCAAAGACCACCGTACCGGGCGCCGGGATAGTTCGCATGTGTGATTAAACCGCGGGGGCGTAGCGCATCAAGGATCGTACCGTGTCGCACCGTTCAGGCCACCCGACCTGGGGGCAGATCGCTGGCACAACGGTGAGGCATCTCTGCGGAAGCCTTCTGGATCAGCCATCGGCTTTCTTCCTCGCTGCCGTCGCATTTTGACCGCTGGGAGCTGTTGTCTTTACGTCCTTTGAGTGAGCTGCCAAAGCGGGACCAGCGCCGGTCGCTTTACGCATGTCGCCGCTGCGCTTTTCTGGCGGTTCTTTTTTGCCCAAGAGGCCGGAAAAATACTTCCCGAAAAACCCCATCATTTCCTCCTCGTTCAAGCGTTTCAGATATGCCTAATAGGAATTTTCCGGGAGATGATTTGTTCCCTCCGGGAGCACTTCAAGGTTTGATGTCGTTCCAAACCAGCAGGGTCGCGCGATGCGTCGCTTTTTGGAAGACTTCGATTTGCGGCCGAGGCTGTGGAACGTCCTTAGCTGATCCACGTTGCCGATAATCTCCACTGAGGACACTCGGTATGATGATGTTCGCCGAGACCAAGGCTCAACAGATAGCTGAAGACGGACTGCTTTCGACTGAAGAAAAGATCGCGCAGTTTGTGCGAATTGGACGCTCCTCTCGACGCGTCAAGGTTGGTCTGTAACGTCGCCCCTTGTTGGCAGTTTGTTGGCCTAGATGCACTGAGGAAAGCGTTCACCGCAGCGGTGGGCACGGTGTCCAATTGAGCGAATTGCCTAAGCAAACCGGGATCTCGCGGTTCAATAGACGGCGAGCGATTGTCATGGTCAACTACCGTTGCATAAAGCCGGCCGCAAAGTCTTGACGTTGCCGCTATGCGCGCGAATTTTGTGATCGCCTATCCACCTTGGCGATCGAGGAACGAGCAATGCAGGGCCGAAGGTCACATGAGCGGACGGGGCAATACGGCGCAGATGAATTCGCTTCGAAGCACGGCTTGTCCGAGAAGTCGGCTGCGATCATCCTCAATCTTTATGGACCATCCAGGCCGGCGTGCGATGCCGCTGCAGCGGCTTTCAAGGACGCGGTCGCACAGCGGCAGGCAGGCCGGTTGATAATCCTCCTAAACATCGACTAGGACGCGCGGATCCCTACGGATCAGAGCCCGCACCGATTCAATGCGGACGAGAACCTAACGACGCTATGTGGTGTCGGTGGACCCGATTAATCCTCAATGTGCCGCGGGTTGTGACGGCTGCACCCCTTGCTGGTCACCGCCTGTGCTGGACTGCGGCGTTGGATTCTTGTCCACCTTGGGATTTTGGTCGATCGGCTGGCTGTTGATACTATCAGACCGAGATTGAACGGGATCTGTCGATGCCGGATTTGGGCTGGTGGTCGCATGCGTCTGGCTGTCTTGCTGGTCTGTCGACGGCCCTTTGATGACCACCCCATAGATTTCAGCGACACCCCAGGCGGCAATGGCTAGCAGCAGCGCGGCTATGAGCACAACAAGGACGGGCCTGCCAAGAGGGCCTTGTCGGGCTTGGTTCTCGGGAACGTTGTTCGTCATAGGACACCTCGGGAAAAAATCTGGCCCTTGCCTGCGACCGGCGGGCCGACCGAGACGAGGAACATCTTGGCCAGCGGCAGGGCCGATGAACGTAGTACGTCAGTTCAACCTTGACTGGTCTCAAAGGTTCCGGCCGGTGAGAGACAGTTCCATGACAAACGACAATGAAGCATCGATTTCTGCGACTGCCCCAGTCGCTTGGACCTGGGTCGGCAAGTCTCCGATCGGCTTGGAGTGCCGAAGCCAATGTGACGCGCATGCGCCTCAGGAAGACTGTAGGCAGCCAATTGCAAAGATGTGGGGACACAAGCGCTCATAAACGAGCAAATATGCGTATACTTTGGCAAGAGCCAAGTCTTGGCCTGCGCTGAGCCTCAACTACTCAGCCGGGCGGTCTTGGCATCTCTGGCCTGGCGTTCGGCGTCGATCAGCTTGCGCGCTTCACGATCGGCTCGTTCAAATTTTTCCTTGTCGATTCGACATTTTGCCAAGGCAGCCTCCTGTTTTGCCGGCTTGTTGGAAACTTCGCCGTCTAGATCAATGCGGACTTTCCAATCGGCTCATCGAGTCTATATCCGCGTAAAATCTGCGAGTGCTAACCTCCGCCGTTGGCCCTCCGCGTAGGCCAAGGCAAACGATTCGATCTCGAAAGAACGGGTGTGCTCGTGGTCTTCCTCGATCACACGGACGTGCCATTCGCCGTAACCTTCGACCAATTCAACGCAGCGAACGTTCATTTCGGATTTTTCCACCGGTTGTCTCACTTCTAGATGACAATGGAATCTTATCTTCGTGGGACTCGGCTGCATTAAGAAATGTTGGTACGGAGTCGTAGCCAAGTCGCCTGTGGCTTCGGAAAATGCTCTTAGCCATTGCGCTGGCTAGGACGTGGCGGGATAATTAAGTCATCGCTTGCCGACTGTTCGGGCGCCAGCGGCTGAGAGATAGCGGTGCTCGTCCTCTTGCCCGAGACCGGAGGCTAAGAGCATGAGCCAGGCTCCTCAATCGACCGTTCGCAACCGTCTGTTGGCTTCGCTGTCGGCGGATGACGATGCGCTTTTGCGACCGCACCTATAGACGGTACATTAGAGGTGCGCGACCATTTGTTTCGAGCAGATCAGAAGATCGCACATGTGACTTTTCCGGAATATGGAATCGCCTCCATCGTGGCGGATACCGGGGAGGGGAGGTTCGAAGTCGGCAATCGCGTTTGATGTAGCAAGGGCTTCGGGCTCAAAAAGTCTGCGCGCGCAGAGCCAACGTCCTCGACAGTCTAAGGAAGACGTTGCTGCTTGACCAACATACCGATCGGGAGGTGACGATCTCATCGCGCTGATTGCTGTCGATGCTGGATTTGCGATGGAATTTGATGGCTCGGCTCGCGCGTTAAAGGCCAGCATCTGGATGTACCGGAAACTGGCTCCCGCTCGGCATCGAGCTGATCTCCACCGGCGCCGTCACCCGAACTCCCGCAGGTCTTTCGCTTCTCTTTCGAGGATTTCCGCCACCTCCTCATGATCGAGATGGGTAAGCATTACCGCGATGCAACATTCAAGATATGTGAGCGACGAGCGGCGGAGAAAGTCGGCAGTGGCGCCTTCTGCCAACTCGTCGATCCGCTTCACCTCGCTCCGACGAGCCTCACTCATCGCCTCACCTCAGCATTTTTCGATCCGGTCAATCGCAGGACCAGCATGACAACTTCCGACATGCGAAGAAGTGGCATCGCCGTTTCAATTGTTCTTCCACAGCGATGCACTATTGGATCGCTCGCGCGTCCGGTCGGTTTAAATCGAATATTGAACCTTTTCCAATCCCGCAAATTAGACGGCTATGGCGAGATATTTCTTCGACGTACCGGATGCTGACATCGCTGATCCAAACGATCTTGTCGACGTCCACGACGCGCGTGAGGCAGGACTGCGAGCCCTCGCAGCGATCATGAGGGAAGCACATCCGGACGGCACCAAGCGTGCCTTCGAATTCAACGTTTGTGATGAAGCAGGCCGACACCATCTGCACCTCACCATCACGCTTGAATGGAGGGATGCACCGGGCCATCCTTCCATGGCAAGCCATTAACCCGGCGACCGCAAGGACGTAACGTTGTCAGGCTGGTCGCGACTTGAGGTGTGCACCTGCCGATATCGGTGGTCGTTGTTGCTTGATCTGGTGCGGGCCTTTACTTTAGCATTGCTCGCCGATCTTCTTTGCGGGCCTCCATGCGACCTGAAGCCCAGAAATGTTCGGTTGACCCGTCGTGAGAGTGAGTGGGGAACTGATGCTGAATTTGCGGATGCCATATAGCATTGCGCACCGTTCAGCTTCGGCCGTTCTGCTCATCGATCTCGATCCAGGCCGGCGCGTGATCGCTTGGTTTCTCCCATCCGCGTGTCTCCACATCGACGCCGGCACTGCGCAAATGGGAAGAGAGGGAAGGACTCACCAGGAGATGGTCCATTCGAAGTCCTGAACTCCGGTCGTATCCGACTCGATAGGAGAAGTTCCAGTAGGTGTAGATGGCGTTCCCTGGATGAGTGTGACGAACGGCATCGATCCATCCTTCAGCAAGCATCCGGCTGTAGGCGTCCCTGCTTTCGGGGAGGTACACCGCGTCGCCGGTCCATCGCCTCGGCACGCCCGCATCGAGTGCGGTCGGAACCACATTGTAATCTCCGCAGAGCACAGTTGGCCTGCCGGCTTCAAGCAAAGACTGACCGTAGCTGATAAGCCTTTCAAACCAGCCGAGCTTATAATCGAAGTTGGGACCTGGCGCTGGATTGCCATTAGGCAGGTAGAGACAGCCGATCACAAGCCCATTTACGTCGGCCTCGATGTAGCGGCTATGCGTATCGTCGGGATCGCCAGGCAAACCGCGTCGGCGTTCTACGGGATCCGTCCCGCGGGCAAGGATTGCAACGCCGTTATAGGACTTCTGGCCGTGCCAGATAGCGCCATATCCAGCGTTGCTGATCGCATCCAACGGAAACTTTTCGTCAGATGTTTTGAGTTCCTGAAGGCAAACGATGTCGCACTTGGCTTCATCCAGCCATCTGAGAAGTACTGGCAGTCGACCGTTGACGCCGTTTACATTGAAAGTTGCAATACGGGTCATGCGGACCTCTTATTGCGCTGTGCGTTCTGGATGCGCGTTAATGATCCGGATCAAGAACGTCGGCGACTGCATCCTTCTCATCGCGAGGTAGAACCGTCATCGTAAAGATGAAGGCTGACAGCAAAAGGCAGACGCCGTTGGTTATGATTATGGGCCATTCCAGCTTCATCATGCCAAAAGCCAACCACAACGCAAAACCCAAAACGGTGATTCCATACATCGGCGCGGAGATCCCGCCTGTGTCTCGCGTTTTGATGATCTTCCAAGCCTGTGGTGTAAAGCTGGTCATGGAGCAGACAGTTGCGAGGTAACCTATAAGCGTGACTGCGTTCATGCGTGCCGCCCTAATGAAGCTGGTCTTCGGACATGCGTGCCAGCTGTCGCGCAAGCAGGCGTCCGAGCTTCCCGCCTAAGGTGCAGACCCATTCCCGGGAATGGGGTTTTCGGTTACTTTTCCGCCTGCTCAATAACGTGAAACGCGCTCGTTTTTCCGCCCGCAGCAGGTCTTACCCTAATCCACGGTTTTCCGGATGCTTTCCCGGGCATCATAGGCTTAGGGACGGTCTCAACCACCGCGTGCACATGGCTTTGCGCCGCAACTGAAAGGCTCCGCACGACCTTTTTGCCATTCATCAATTCGACCCGAAAGCTTTCCATCAGCTTGCCCCCCGCACCTAGAGTTTAGCGAACGTCCCAATAGAAAAAATTAACAAAAGGACGCGGCGAGGCCGAGTATCCCTCACAAGCCAATTTTTGGGATCGATCGGGCGGCACAAATACGCGCCGCAACCGACAGGATTCAACACCTACCTCATCAGGCTCGGCCTCTCAGCGCCAGTGCTTCCCTTTCCAGTGTCTCACGGCTGTTGCCGTGCCTTGCGATGAGTTCCCTCACTTGCTGGGGGGTGATGCCTGTCTTGCTTGCGAAATATTCGACCTCATAGTCCTCGTCAGCCGATACACGATCGCGGTCGCGAAAGTCTCGTTTGCTCTTATCATCAGCCATTTTGTTTCTCCATACAAAGCGATCGACGGAAACGCCATTCGATGCGATTTGTTTCAACCTATCTCATTGGCGGGCTAGCAAATTTTTTGACGCTGACTTGCATCCCGAATTCGTGAGGCAACTCATATCATGACATCCGCCGGGCTCTTGGGGCGCATCTTGTCGAGACGTGGAAGCGCGACACATATATACAAGATATCGTCGAACCTGGCGGACGTATCCAGAAGCTAAAGCCGGGCGAGGCCAAGGCGATTTTCCATCTTATCGGCGGTGTTGGACTGACGCGGCTGCCACACGTTAAATATCGTCAGTCTTCGGTTTTAGTGCTTCAGCTTCCCGCTTGAGTTTGGGCCAGTCGGCGCCGTGCTTTTGAAGGAGCCTGCGTGCCTGCCTCGGTGTTATCGATGCGACCTGTGTAAGATGGTCGATCTCAAGCTCTTTCCCTTTTACGACGCGACTTGAATCGTTCGACTTGTTTACGCTCATAGAATTGAATCCTGCTCCAGCCAGCGAACAGCAACGAACGTTACGAAGCGCGGTTTCGATTTTGGGCGCCTGACCTCAAAATCTGGCGAGGGGCTCGGCTCCCGCTGATGAGCGATGAGCGGATCTGAAAAGGAGCAAGGCGGCCTTGGCCGCCTTGCGAGTGTCACATCAAAGATCGCGTCCACGTCGAGCCCGCTGTAGGTCTTCTCCGCTATAGACGTCGGCGTTCGGGTCGAAACCGGTCCAGCCGCCAGCCTCGTATTCATTGCGTCTGCCAGCGACGTCGACCGAATTGTATTGCTTGAGGATTTGTTCGGCATTCGGCGCAAGATTATCGTCGACCTTGGCCGTGACCATCGTCCCGCCGCGACGAACGCCTTCGGCATAGACATGAGCGTCGTTTTCAGGAACGCCGGCGTTTGTCATGGCGCCGATGATGCCCCCTGCTGCACCACCGACCACGGCCCCGCCAACCGCGCCGACAGCAGTGGCAGCCAACCACCCGGCTGCAACCACAGGTCCTACCCCAGGAATGGCCATCAGACCGAGGCCTGTTGCCAGGCCGCCGGCGCCGCCAATGACGGCGCCCACGCCAGCGCCAGTGGCCGCGTCCTCGCCAGCGTCGGTCTCCTCATCCTTGTGCCAGCCGGTCGCATTGTTGGCCACAATGCTGATGTCATCGCGCGGGACGCCGGTGGCCACGAGTTCGCCTACGGCGTCATTGGCATCGTCATAATTGTCGAACAGTCCGGTTACGGTTTTCATCTGGTTCTCCTCGCTTTCTATTCACTTGGTGCCGGCAACAACGTTGCCTTGGTAATCGAGCGCGATCGGCGTCGACTTCCCGTCCTTGCTCGCTGTTCCGCGCCAGATGCCGTTGTCATCCTTTGTCAGGGCAGAGACGTCGGCATAACCCGCCTTTTCGATCGCGCTCTTGGCCTGGGCTTCGGTAAAACTGTTGGCGCCGGGGACTGGAGCTGCCGGATTGGTGGCGCCGCTGGTGACAGCCGGTGTGCTGCCGTCAGAAGCAGGCGCCGTCGTTGCAACCTTCTGAATCATGTCCTGATGCATCTTGAGTGTGGGCAGCGTGTCAGCCGCAAAAGATTTCAGGGCGGCGTTGTCGCCGTCCTTGGCATAGGCCTCGAAGAGGCTGACCGCATCGGCATGGGCCGCCTTCTGCATGTCTGCATAAGATGCGTCTACTGGCGCCGCACCCGCCTGCAGCTTGTCGACATCGCTTTTGTGTGCAGCATCGAGGTCGGCGGGCACCTTCAGCTTCTGTTCGCCGGCGATGCTTTCAAGCTTCGCATTGGCGGCGCCATGATCGGAGATCATCTTCTGGGCGAAGTCCTTTAGGCCTTGGTCCTGCAGCTTGTCTTGGGCGACCTTGCTCGACTGGACTTCGAACATTCCGCCGATCGCGGCCTTGGTGACGAAATCCTGGGCGGTCTCGGCAGCGAGCGATGGCCAAGCAAATACCACCGACGCGGCTAACGATAGCGACGCCAGACGAAGACTGTTTCTCATGGTGATGTTCCTCAGTTGAGATTGGTGAATCCAAACCTGCTCGCGGCGTGTTTGTTCCCAGGCAAATACGAAGCTACCAAATTCACTGACGGCGCTGTTCGTCGTTCACATGCGTTGAAGCAGGCGAAAAAGTTTTGCGGGCGAGTTCATTGGTTGTTTGCGGTGTGAATATCAAACCTAGCAAAGGTTCGCGCTGGATCAGGAACATTTTGTCAAGCGGCAGGTTAGCCGACGCACAACCAACGGAGAATGACAATGAAGGCGCTCACCTGGCACGGCAAAAGTGACATATGGTGCGAGCAGGTGGATGACCCGATCATTGAGACGACCGCGATATTATTATCAATACGGCTTGTGCGATCTGCGGGTCAAACCTTCATCTGATGGGAGGATTTGTCCAGAAATGCACGCCCATGACGTGCTTGGGCACGAGACCATGGGCGAGGTCGTTGAAGTCGGGAAGGGTCACTCCAAGTTCAAGATGGGCGAGCGCGTCGTGGTGCCGTTTACGATCGCCTGCGGCGAGTGCCGGATGTGCAAGTGGCAGCTGTTTTCGCTCTGCGAGAGATCGAACCCAGCCGGCGCCAAGCAAGCCATGCAGATGGGGTATCCAACTGCTGGGCTGTTTGGCTATTCTCACATGTATGGCGGCTTCGCGGGTGGCCAGGCAGAATTCCTGCGCGTACCCTATGCCGACGTTGGCCCTATCAAGGTGCCAGATCGCCTGACGGACGAGCAGGTACTGTTTCTCTCCGATATTTTTCCCACCGGGTATCAGGCGGCGGAAAACTGCCACATTCAATCCGGTGATACAGTGCTGGTCTTCGGCTGCGGACCAGTTGGCCAGTTCGCAATCAAGTCAGCCTTTCTCCTAGGCGCGGGCCGGGTCATCGCGCTGGACATCGTCCCCGAACGGCTCGCGCTTGCGCAAGCGTCGGGCGCGGAAACGCTGAGATATGACGGCGAAGATCTGCAAAAGCAGATCCTGGCTATGACAGGCGGTAAAGGGCCGGATTCTGTCATCGAAGCGGTCGGCATGGAGAGCCACGGCCCCGGTGGCGTCATGGAGACCTTGCAAACGGACCTTACGGCGATGGAGAGGCCTTATGCGCTGCAACAGGCGCTGATGGCCTGCCGACCGGGCGGCACTGTCTCGTTGCCGGGGGTGTTCGTTGGAAGCGTTACTGTGCCCATGGGAATGTTCGTCGGCAAAGGGCTGGCAATGAAAACGGGCCAAACACATGTCCAGCGCTACTTGGAGCCGTTGATGAAGCTCATTGAGGACGGAAAAATCGACCCGTCCTTTCTGATTACCCACCGCATTGGGCTCGGAGAAGGACCGGAGGCTTACAAGACCTTCCGCGACAAGAAGGATGGTTGCATCAAGGTCGTCATCAGACCGTAGGCTCAATCACCTGCCCGCAATCGCCTTCAATTCGATGGAAACTTACTTCGATTGCGCCACGTTGAGGGCTGCGGCGGGGGAATTCCATCTTGCATGGGTGCGAACTGCCCGAGATGAAGCTTCCTGCCATATTACGACATGCAGCAACTTTGTGTGTTCCTTTGCGCAGTAGACCGAAGCGAATGATGCCACGCCAGGTGATGTCGACCGTTGCGGCTTTGTCGCGTGCCGAGGCCGACGCAACTATTGGGCGGGAGATGACTTCTGCTGCGCGGCGACTGATTTCTAACCAGGCTCTCAGCGGAACAAAGGGTTTCTCCTCGCGTTGCGGCAAGGTCAACGAGGATATGGAGGCTTCACGGTGAATGATCGTGCATTACTTCGGGATCCGCGTCAGGAGTACCCGGTGCCGCCTTTTCCAAAACAGCCGCAGGCCATGCCTGGCCTTGCCGGAAATATGGACCCGGTGCCGGACCACGGCGAGGAAAGCTATCGGGGCTCTGGTAAGCTAGCTGGGCGCAAGGCGCTCGTGACAGGGGGCGATTCCGGGATAGGGAGGGCCGTCGCTATAGCCTTTGCGCGGGAAGGGGCGGACGTAGCCATTTCTTACCTTGCGGAAGAGGAAGCGGACGCCAAGGAGGTCATCGACCTTATCGAAACCGCGGGCAGGAAGGCGCTGGCGCTGCCTGGTGACATCAAGGATGAGGCTTGGTGTCGGGGTTTGGTAGACAAAGCTGTCTCCTCCCTCGGTGGCCTCGATCTGCTTGTGATCAATGCCGGGAGGCAGCAATATCGCGAGAGCATTGATGAGTTGACGACAGACGATTTCGACAAGACCATGAAAACGAATCTGTACGCGCTTCATTGGATCGCTCAAGCAGCCGCGCCGCATCTCCCTGCCGGCGCCTCCGTCATCACCACAGCGTCGATCCAGGCCTACGATCCTTCGGCGATCCTACTCGACTATGCCACCACCAAAGCCGGCATTGTCGCTTATACCAAGGCACTCGCCAAGCAATTGATCAAGCGGGGCATTCGGGCCAATGTCGTGGCTCCCGGACCTGTCTGGACCGTACTGCAGCCAAGCGGTGGTCAGCCGGATGAAAAGGTCGAGCATTTTGGCGAGGACAGCGATTTCGGCCGTCCTGGACAGCCAGTCGAGCTAGCGCCCGTCTATGTGCTGCTGGCCTCGCGGGAAGCCAGTTTCATAAATGGCGAAGTTTATGGCGTCACTGGCGGCAAGGGAATCGCGTGACCCTATATTGAGACATCGAGCTTCAAGGACGCCATGCGGCGCATCGTATACAAAGTTGCTGTCGCCATTCTCCTGACCGCAGCGGCTGCTGCGATCGCCGCTTTCTTGGTGACCTCGGCTCACCCGCCGTTCTCGCCAGACGATCCGCGATTCGAAGTGAAAGGGGATGTGGGCCGCGGCAAGCTGGTCTTCGCGGCGGGGGACTGCGCCTCCTGCCACGCTACCCCCGGACAGTCAGATCGACTACAACTGGGCGGTGGGATGGCGCTCGGGTCGCCGTTCGGCACTTTCAGGCCGCCCAACATTTCCCCTGATCCTGTTGACGGCATCGGCAGATGGAGAGCCGCCGATCTGGCAAATGCGCTGATCGGTGGAGTGTCTCCCAGGCGCGAACACTATTACCCGTCCTTCCCCTACACCAGCTTCACCGGCATGACCGTCGCCGACATCAACGATGTCTACGCCTATCTCATGACGCTGCCAAAAGTGTCTGGACGTGTGCCGCCGCACGATCCCGCAATCCTGTTCAGCATTCGCCGGTCCGTCGGATTTTGGAAGCTGATTTTTTTCCGCCAGGGCCGGTCGGCTGCGAACGCAGACGGCAAAACGATGCCTGATCGCGGCGCATACCTCGTCGAAACCGTTTCTCATTGCGCGGAATGCCACTCCAGCCGAAATGCGTTTGGAGCAATCCGATCCGAAACGCTGTTTGCCGGCGGCATCGACCCGCAAGGCACCGGGTTCGTGCCCAACATTACGCAGGAACGATTGGGGGCTTGGACCGAGACCGATATTGCCACGATGCTTAGAACCGGAGAGACGCCCAACCACGGCCGGGTGGGATCGTCGATGGCCGACGTGGTGACGAATACCGCCATGCTGCCTGAGGGCGACCGCGAGGCGATCGCCCACTACATCAAAGCGCTTCCGCCGGTCGCGACTCCACACCCATAGGTTCATTGGGCATAAAGATAAGCTGCAAGATCCCGCGCTTCTTGTTCAGAAATCCCCGATTGCGGCATGGCGGTCTGCGGGGAGAAGCGCTGCGGCGAAACGATCCAGGCTACGAGATTGGCCGGACGGTTTTCCAGGACACCCGCGATATAGACACGCTTCGACAGCTCCGCCAGTGGCGCCCCAGCCTGGCCGTCCGCCCCAGGAATCCCGGAGATTGTGTGGCATCCGGCGCAGCCATAGCGACGAAAGATCGCCGGCGCTCGACCGGGATCGCCCCCGGTCATCATCCTGGCGATGGAGGCTTTGGTGTGCTTGTCACGCACGAAAGTGGTCGTCACAAACGCGGCGGAAGCCACGACAACAAGCACCGTAGCCAAGGCGGCCCGGCCGGGGACCGAAGCGAGCGGACTAGACATTCTGCGCCTTTCTCTCGCTCGAGCCTCTGATCCAAAGCGCCAGCATCGTCAATGCCGCGCCTGCATAGATGGTGCCGGCTGGGACCCACATGATCATGCCTGCTAGTTGTTGGTCCTCAAGCGGCGTCAAGCCCCAGGCCATCGCGGCTTGCGTCTGCGCGACGTACAAGACGCGGGGAGCGAGAGCCATCAATGCGCCCAGAACGCTCGTGTGGATCATAGTGAAAAACAGATGCCAGGCAGCCGAGCCGTAATCACTTCGCCAAACAAGCGCCCACCAGAACAAGATCGCCGTGGCGAAGAAAGTGAGGTGCTGAAAGCGATGCACTGCGGGGTTTGTCACGGCGGCGTCGAAGACTATCGGCACGTGCCAGGCCCAGATTGCAACGCCATGCAAGATGGTTGCGCAGGTCGCGCTTGTGCCCCTGTCCCACGGCCCGCGCAATAGAGGCGCCCGCATCAGCATTCCCGCCGCCATACGGGCCCTGGCGGGCAATCCCCAAAGCAGGATTCCAATCGGCCGCGCCAACACGATCAAAGGGGCCGATACAGCCATGACGATCTCGTGCTCGATCATATGAAAGGTAAAGAGGTGTTCGCCAAGCCAGTGAAGAGGGGACAGCAGCGCACCAGCCAGGGTGAGCGTTCCAGCGCTGTAAAGGCAGATGCGGCGGTGCATGCCCCCGGGCCGCCTTGTGCGTCGGGCCAGCCTTGCCGCTCCCACGCAATAAAGTACGGCCATCATCCCGAGTGGCACCACAATCCACGGATCGAAAGTCCAGGCCGGCTCCAAGCCATGCGCTTCATCGCCATGCGCCATGGCCGGCCAGGCCATCATACCCCAGATCAGGGCGCAGATCAGCGTTGGCATGCGTCCAGCAGCATCGTGGCTGCCTCCTGCAACAACAGGGCAAAGACAAATGCCAGCGCGATCAGAAATCCCGCGTCAACAATAAAGCGCCTGGTCTGGACAGTCCCGTGTGAAGCCGTACGCGCTGCAGTTAGGCCAGCGATCGAAACAACCAGAAGAACCCCGCAGAGGACGGCGCTCCACGGACTATTCTGTCGGCAGTCAATGTAGGGCATGATCTGGCCAAGCTGGGTGCTGAGCGCCCAGGCTAGCGGCGCGACACCAAGTCCGGTCCATTGCAGCCATGTTTTTCTCAAAGCCGAGGTATCCAATAGAGGCAGGCATACATGGGCAACCACGTCGCAACCACGAAGTTCCAGTACATCGCGTTGTCGCTGACATCTCCGAACCGGCGCGGCGTGTCGCCATGCCGGGAAAACATCAGGCAAGCGAGTACCAGCGTCTCGATCACATCAGTCAGGATGTGGGTGGTGTGGAGGCCAAGCATAACCCATACAATCGAACCGTATGCGTTTTGATCCCACTTGATATGCATCGCCGGAAACTCGAAGACACGCAGGACCAGAGGCACTATTCCCAGTATGGCCATGACGATCAATCCGAGGCGAACCTTTCGCAGATCCTGCTCGCGCGCCCAGCGTGCGACGAGGATGTTGGGAACAAGGCTTGCCAGCAGAAGGGCTGTCAGCGCCGTGCCGGCCAACAGATCCGGAGGCGGGGCGCCCAATGGCCATCGCGGCGCCAGGCTCATCAGGTAGAGATAGATCACGATCGAGAGGGCAAAGCCTGTCCCTTCGATGAGCATGAAAGCGAGCGTTCCCCACCATGACGGGCTTGCGGTGCCAAGGCCGTGCGCTGGAAGCTCGGTCAGATCGAGCACGATATCTTCTTTCATGACTCGTCCTCCGGCACGCCCTTGGGCCAGAACCAACCTATCAGTGAGACCGCGACCGGGATGGAACCCCAGACAACCGCCCATGGGCTGAATATGGACCAGACCAGCGTCAAGGTGGTGGCAAGCGCTGCCCAAAGCGGCCAGATCGAATTGCCGACCGTTGATTCCCGCGCTTCCGGAATGCCCTCAACGACGCTGGTGATCAAAAGCTCACGCCGGTCGACCCGCAAGCCGGCAGCGACGGGCAGGGCGGCCGCCTCGGCCCACAGGGGCTCTCCGTTGCTAACCACGGGTGGCCTGGCAAAATTGTAGGGTTTCGGCGGCGACGCCGTCGCCCATTCAAGCGTCGAGGCTCCCCAGGGGTTAGCACTCGCGACGGCGCTTGACCTGGCACTGCGGATGGCATCGATGAAAAACAGAAGGAAGCCAGCGGCCAGGACGATTGCGCTAAGGCTAATGAACATGTTGAGGCCGGCCCAAGGCATCTCGGGCTGATAGGTGTAGATGCGACGCGGCATGCCTTGAAGACCCAGGATGTGCATGGGAAAAAACGTCAGGTTGAAGCCGACAAAGATCAGGCCGAAGACCCAGCGGCCAAGGGTCTCGCTCATCATTTTGCCCGTCAGCTTCGGGAACCAGTAATAAATCGCGCCGAGCAGCGGAAAAACCGCGCCGCCGACCAGGACATAATGGAAATGGGCGACAACGAAATAGGTGTCATGGACCTGGGTATCGAACGGAACCGAGGCCACCATCACGCCGGTGAGGCCGCCAATCACGAAGATCACCATGAAGCCGATGACGAACAGGAACGGCGTTTTGAAGATCGGCTTTCCCGCCCAGATGGTGGCAAGCCAGCAGAAAATCTGCAATCCGGCCGGTACCGCAATCGCCATGCTGGAGGCGGTGAAAAAGCTCTCTCCCAGTCGTGGAAGACCGGCAACGAACATATGATGGACCCAAAGGCCGAAGGCGAGGACCCCCGTCGCCACCAAGGCCATAACCATCGCCGGGTAGCCAAACACTGGCCGACGCGTAAACGTCGCTACAATGGTCGACACCATGCCCACTGCCGGCAGGAAGATTATGTAGACCTCGGGATGACCGAAGAACCAGAACAGATGCTGCCACAGCAACACATCGCCGCCTTCGGCAGGGTTGAAGAAGTGCGTGCCGACAAGGCGATCGAGGATAAGGCTCGTGCTTGCGATCATGATCGCCGGCATGGCCAGAATGATAAGAAACGACGTCACCAGCATCGACCAGACAAATAGCGGAATCCTGTCGAGCGACATCCCCGGCGCGCGCTGCTTGAACACGGTCACAACGATCTCGACGGCGATGGCGAGGGCGGAAACCTCGGTGAAGGTGATCATCTGTGCCCAGATATCGGCGCGTTTGCCCACGCCATATTGCGGCCCCGACAGGGGCACGTAAGCGAACCATCCGACGTCCGGGCCGGTGTCGACGATGAAGGCAATCCACAAGAGCAAGCCGCCCGCGACATAGATCCAGTAGGAAAATGCGTTGAGGCGCGGGAAGGCGATGTTGCGTGTCCCCACCATTAAAGGCACGAGGTAGACGGCCATTGCCTGCATGACGGGGACGGCGAACAGGAACATCATGTTCGAACCGTGCATGGTGAAAATCTGGTTGTAGCGATCGGGTCCGATGAACCTGGCTTCAGGCTGCGACAGTTGCAGCCGCATCAGCAGCGACAGCACCCCGCCAAGCGCCAGGAAAACAAAAGCTGTCGCGATATAGCGTCGGCCAATTACCTTGTGATCCACTGTCGACAGGGCGCCCCACAGCCCCGGCTGCGCTGACCAGGTCGAGGCGAGGGCCCGGTTGAGTTCCTTGTCGCTGAATGCCGTGTCCCTGAGCCCATCATCCTTCGAGCGGGTCATTTCAGGCTCTCCATATAGGCCGAGATATCCTGGAGCTCGATACTGGTCAGCGGCACCATCGGCATGTTGTTTCCGGGCTTCAGCGTCTGCGGATCGGCGATCCATGCCGCCAGTGAACCGCGCGTGGTCTCGACGAGGCCGGCCGCGATTGTTTGACGACTGCCGACATGGGTAAGGTCAGGTCCGGTGGTGCCGTTGGCGGCTGTGCCCCGGATGATATGGCAGGCGGCGCACGGCTTTGCCAGGAAAGCCGTGCGTCCGGCGGCGACGTCAGGGCCCGTCGTCGGGATTGCGTCAGCACTCTGTGACGCGATCCAGCGTGCGTAGTCGACTGGCGCTTCTGCGATGACCATCACCGCCATATGGCTGTGCTGCAGTCCGCAGAATTCGGCGCACTGACCGCGATAGACACCCGGCTTTTCGGCCCGCAGCAGCAGACTGTTGGAGCGCCCCGGGACAAGATCCTGCTTGCCGGCAAGACTGGGGATCCAAAAAGAGTGGATGACATCAGCGCTTTCAAGCCGAACATGAACATCCTGACCAACAGGGATGTGAATTTCATTGGCGGTCTGAAAGCCAGGTGTTTCGGAGGAACTGGCGTAGAAGACCTGCCACCACCATTGCTGCCCTCTTACAGTGATCGTTATAGAGGCTTTTTCCGGAAGGCCGATGCCGCGGGTGGTGTAGAAGCTGGCAACCGTCATGCCGGCAATCACAATGGCGGTCGCGGCCACTGCCGCAGTTACGACCACAGTCAGCCGCCGTTGCCGGATTTCCGTTTCGTCCTGCTGGCGTTTGCGCCACAGTGCGCCACCAAGCACGAGCATCACAGCAAGCCAGATTCCCGAGCACAGGGCGACGATGCCGATAATCAGGTGTTCGATATGGAGCGCGGGCGCGCCAGAGGGGTCGAGCGCGGACTGGTTTCCGCTGCAGCCGCACGCGATCGTAGCGGCCCACAACGCGATGACGCGCGCGCCTCTCAAGGCGATGGCCCCTGGTCAGGGTGAACCCCCGCCGGCCCCTGGTCGAAGAGGATTTTTGCCGGACCACGATTTTCGGCAGGGCGGGTCTGTTTGTCATCGTTGCGACTGGGCGCCGCAACTTTGGGCTTATAAGCGCCAATCGTTTGAACGTAGCCGGCGAGCTGCCACATCTGCTCGGTCGTCATCCGGTCGCGAAAGGCCGGCATCCCATGCGGCCGGCCGTCCCTGACGGACGCAACGATGGACACGATCTCGGGCCCGTACAGCCACCAGCCGTCCAGGAACGACGGGCCAGCGCCGCCGCGACCATCACCATGGCATGCCGGGCAGCCGAACCAGGTGTAAAGACGCTTGCCCTGGCTTAGATTGTAGGCGTCCGTTTCGTATGGCTTGCCCGACGCAAAATAACTCTCGGGCGGCGTTCCGCTGATGCCATTTGGCATCAGCCGGAATCCATCAAGATCAGACGCGACAGGCGGATTCAGCCGAAGCTCTCGCGGCTCCCGAAGCCATCCCAAGGCTGCGCTGGCAATGCCGAGCGTTATCGCCGCAGCCGCAAGAGCGCCATTCGAATAGCTCATCTCCCTCTTCATCATCCGCCTACAAGGGATTCAACCATGCTGTGACTGGGCTGATCGGCTCAAACGCACCGGCAAAAGTTTGTACGAAGGGGTCTTGGACTTTGGATCGTGATGGGCCAAGGGAAACAGCGGATTTGTCTCAGGATAGTAAGCCGCACAACAGCCCTTGGGAATGTTGTACCGGACGATCCTGAGGCCACCGACGCTGCGAACGCTGTTGCCATCGATTGCTGTCGTCATGTCGACGATGTCACCATCGACGAAGCCCAGGCGAGCGATGTCTTGTGCATTCATGAATACAATCCGGCGCGTGCCCTCAACGCCACGGAAGCGGTCGCTATAGCCGTAGATGGTGGTGTTGAACTGGTCGTTGGAGCGCAGCGTGGCGAGATGCAAAACACCTGCTCTGTCGGCGGTTGCAAAGTCAGGGAAAAGCTTGTCCGGCGTGATGAAGTTCGCCTTCCCCGTTTTCGTCACCCATTTGCGCTCGCGCGCCGGCAGCGGTCTCGCGAATCCGCCGGGCTTGAAAAGCCGTCCGTTGAAATCCTTGAAAGTCTCGGGGTAAGTCCGCTCAATAGCATTGCGGATCTCGGCGTAGTCGCCAACCCAGGCGTCCCATGGAACCTTGTTTTGCCCAAGCGTAGCCTTGGCAATGCCGGCAATAATGGCCGGTTCGGAGAGAAGTTCAGAGCTCGCCGGTTTGGTCTTGCCCCGCGAGCCATGGAAATGAGCGATCGAGCTTTCCATGGACACCGCTTGCGGCCCACTCGCCTGCTGGTCGAGTTCGATGCGGCCAAGGCACGGCAGCAGATATGCGACCTCTCCATGCAGGACATGGCTGCGGTTGAGTTTGGTGGCTATCTGAACGCTCAAACGAAGTTTGCGCCATCCCTCTTCCATGGCGGTGGTGTCTGGCACCGCTCTGAGGAAATTGCCGCCAAGGCTGATAAACGCACGGGACTGACCCGTCATAATCGCTTCGCACGTTTCCACCGTCGAGCGACCGGTCCATTGCGGCGGCTCAAAGCCATAGAGCTCGGAAAGTTTGTCGAGGGGCGCCAGGCCTGGCTTCTCCGTAATCCCGACGGTGCGCTGGCCCTGCACGTTGGAGTGACCACGAACGGCGCAAATATTCGCCCCGGGCTTGCCGATGTTGCCGCGCAGCAGCGCGAGGTTGCAGACCATGTGAACGTTCTCGACGCCCATGAGCTGCTGTGTCAGGCCCATGCCGTAGACCATCATGACTGCGTTTGCGTTGGCATAGGTGACGGCGGCCTTCTTCATTTCGGCGCGTGTCAGCCCCGATACACGCTCAAGCTCGTCCCATTGGTGGGCGCGCGCAGCTGCTGCGAATTCCTCGAAGCCGGTCGTGTGTTCCTTGATGAAATCGTGATCGAGAACGTGCTTCTTGGCAGCGGATGCCATCGATGCCGCAAAGGCAATCATGGCTGCGTTGTCCGGATCTTTTGGCGTCGCATCGCGTCCGGCGACAGGGTTTCGACCGGAGGCCTTCAGAACGTCGTCTGCTTCGATGAGAGCCTTGCAGACGCCGAATAACGCTGCGATATCGCCGCCGTTGTTGACCTGATAATATTCCGACGAAATCGGTGTCTCTTTCCCGGTCAGCATCTGGACGGGTGATTGCGGATTGACGAAGCGCTCCAGCCCGCGCTCCCGCAGCAGGTTGAAAGTAACAATTTTCACGCCCCGGTTGACTGCATCTTGCAGATCATGAAGCAGGCGTGGCGAGGAGGTCCCGACATTCTGGCCAATGTAGAATATACAGTCCGTGTTCTCGAAATCGGACAAAATGGCGGTGCCGACCGATGCGCCGATGCTCTCGGGAAGCGCAACGGAGGAGCTTTCATGGCACATGTTCGAGCTGTCGGGCATGTTGTTGGAGCCGTACATCCGGGCGAACAGCTGGTACATGTAGCTCGCCTCGAGTGACGCCCGGCCGGATGTGTAAAGATCGGTCTGATGCGGGTCCAGAGCGCGCAACTCCCTGCCGATCTCTTCGAATGCAGCGGGCCATTCGACCGGCACATATTTGTCGCTGGTAGCGTCCCAGCGCATTGGGTGCGTCAGCCGACCCTCCTGTTCGAGGTCGTGATCCGCCCATCGCTCGAGTTCGCTCAGCGTGTGCTTGTCGAAGAACGCCGGGCCTGCACGTCGCGACGTGGTTTCCCAAGCTGTCGCCTTAGCGCCGTTCTCACAGAATTCGAGCGGATGCGGCTGCGCCGGCTTTGCCCAGGCGCAGCTCACGCACATATAGCCTTCAGGCTTGTTCTGGGTCGACAGCAACCGGGTCCCTTTCAAGGGAACATGTTCTTTTAGGAGAACACCAGCCACGGATTTCGCTGAGCCCCATCCACCGGCGGGCCCTTTATACGGCTTGACAGTGGCTGTTCTCGTATTCGACGTCATTTCCTGCCTCGTTTGCCACAGCGAGATTTTCGTCGGTCTCGCTCTCATTTGCCGTGGACGCCCAAGCAACGCCACCTGGCCCGCGACCTTCATTTCGCCAGCCATGGGATGACTTCCTGGCTGC
Organism: Mesorhizobium sp. 113-3-9; assembly: GCF_016756515.1. Classification (NCBI taxonomy): domain Bacteria; kingdom Pseudomonadati; phylum Pseudomonadota; class Alphaproteobacteria; order Hyphomicrobiales; family Phyllobacteriaceae; genus Mesorhizobium; species Mesorhizobium sp. 113-3-9. The sequence goes on from NZ_AP023246.1 coordinate 4,626,847, forward strand.
GACATGCTCGACAATGCGAAAGGTTGGCCAATCAGCGTTTCCCGGAATATGAAACTTGGGATCTGCCTGACGGTTCCACGCATGGACTGACTGCGTTTTCCTCAACTTTTGCCACCGATTCCTGACGTCAGAAGAAGCGTTGCGTCGGCCGCTTCGGGATCGCATGGCGGCTCTGGAACCTCGTCTCGCGTGGAAAGTTGTCCAACGTCCCGAAGGAGATTCCCCATGGCGCGTCCAGCTTGCAGACCCGTTGATTCGCCGACCATCGGAAGCGTGATGGAGAAAAATAAATGAACGTCGCCAACCTACAGGTGGAGGGGCTGCTGATGGCGGTCGCAGCGGTCAACAACGCCCTGGTACGGAAGGGACTCCTCTCCATTGATGATATCGATAGGGCCTTGAAAACGGCGGAAGCCTCGTTCGCCGGCGACGAGCGCATGTTCGAGGACATGTCACCGGCAAACCGCGATGCCGTCTGCTTCCCTTTGCGACTTCTGCAACTGGCGAACACGAGCCAGTCCGAAGCCGGCGTGCCGCCGTTTTCAGAGTTGGCCACGCAGGTCGGGATCACCAAACAGCCTTACAACGACCAGATGTGAAGGAGCATAGGTATGGAGGTTCTGGAAATCGTCGTTGCCAACAACGTTGTGGAATTCCGCGGCGAGGGTGGTGACAATATACTCGTCACCGTTGCGCAACCGGCGGTTTTATCCCCTGAAGAGCTGATCGAAAAATCCAAGATCATGCTTTTGCATGCCGCCAAATTTGGTGTCGAGGAAGAGAATTCTGGCGAACAGCGGATAGCCGATGCGGGGGATGAGTATCGGCTTGAGTATCATGACAATGGGGAGATCCGTGACGTGAGTGGCCTGGTCTTTCCCGATCTGGACGCGGTGCGCGACGAATGCTGGCGCTCGGCGGAGGATTTGTGGAAAGACGCCCTGTCTCGGGGTGAAGCACCGGTGGGCTGGGCCGTCAGGGCGCGTGACCGTCGCGGTGACATCGTCGCCACAGTCGATTTTTCCGACTTGCAACGCGCCGCCGCCGAGCTGGACCAACGACCTCGGTCCGAAATTTGAGCCCGTCATTCTCAAGCGTTTCAAAGGAGAGCACTATGCCGCGTAAGCCAGCAGCCGGAGCCAACGCACCGACAGCCACCGTCCACGACTTGACCTTGGTCAGAGGCCAAGGCGGGGAATTGCATCAAGTTGCGGAGGGCGACACTGACGTCCTGACAACAGCCCAGGGCGGCCCGGTTTCAGATGACCAGAACACGCTCAAGATCGGCGCACGTGGTCCCACGCTGATCGAGGATTTTCATTTCCGCGAGAAGATTTTCCACTTTGACCATGAGCGCATTCCTGAGAGGGTAGTGCATGCGCGTGGCTACGGCGCCCACGGCTTTTTCGAAACCTACGAGTCGCTCGCAAAATATACGCGCGCCGACATCTTCCAGCGAGCTGGAGAAAAAACGCCGGCATTCGTGCGGTTCTCGACGGTGGCCGGCAGCAAGGGGTCATTCGACCTTGCCCGCGACGTCCGCGGATTTGCCGTGAAGCTTTATACCAAAGAGGGCAACTGGGATATCGTGGGAAACAATATCCCGGTGTTCTTCATTCAGGACGCGATCAAATTTCCCGATGTAATCCATTCGGTCAAGCCGGAGCCCGACCGTGACTTCCCGCAAGCGCAGTCGGCGCATGACACGTTCTGGGACTTTATCAGTCTGACGCCGGAATCGATGCACATGATCATGTGGGTGATGTCGGACCGCGCCATCCCGCGCTCTTTCCGCTTCATGCAAGGGTTCGGCGTGCACACCTTCCGGCTCGTCAATGCGGCCGATGAATCGACTTTCGTGAAATTCATCTGGAAGCCCAAGCTTGGCATGCAATCAGTCGTTTGGAACGAAGCGGTCAAGATCAACGGCGCCGATCCCGACTTTCATCGCAGGGACCTCTGGAATGCCATCCAATCCGGCGATTTCCCCGAATGGGAGTTGTGCCTGCAATTGTTCGACCAGGAGTTTGCCGACAATTTCGACTTCGACATCCTTGATCCGACCAAGATCATTCCGGAGGAGATCTTGCCGCCCATACCTGTCGGGCGTCTTGTCTTGGACCGGATGCCGGACAATTTCTTTGCTGAGACCGAACAGGTCGCGTTCATGACCCAGAATGTTCCGCCTGGCATCGACTTCAGCAACGATCCGCTGCTGCAGGGCCGCAACTTCTCCTACCTCGACACGCAGCTGAAACGCCTGGGCGGCCCCAATTTCACGCATCTGCCGATCAACGCGCCGAAATGCCCATTCCATCATTTCCAGCAGGACGGCCATATGGCGATGCGCAATCCGGTTGGACGGGCCAACTACCAGCCGAATTCATTCGGCGTCGGCCCTCGCGAATCCCCGGAGCGTGGGTTTCGGTCCTTCGCGGACGGGGAGGAGGGCCAGAAGGTCCGGCTGCGGCCCGAAAGTTTCGCCGACCACTACAGCCAGGCCGCCCAGTTCTTCAACAGCCAGACCCCGCCCGAGCAACGCCACATCGCTCAGGCCTTGACCTTTGAATTGAGCAAGGTTGAAACCCCAGCCATCCGCGAGCGGATGATCGCGCACTTGCTGAACATCGATGAGGGGCTGGCTGTCACGGTCGCCGACAAGCTCGGCATGACCGAGATGCCGAAGCCGGCCGACGCCGCTGTATCGCCGCGCACGGATCTTGAGCCCTCGCCAGCGCTGAGCATCATTGCCAATGGTCCGGAGAGCTTTGCTGGCCGCAAGGTTGGCGTCCTGATCGGCACTGGCACGGACGCCGGTCTCTTCAAAGCCTTGCAGGCTGCCATTGAGAATGAAGGGGCCGCCATGGAAGTTATCGCGGCAAAGGTCGGCGGCGCGGTGGCCAGCGATGGCACCAAGATTGTGGCCAAGCATATGATCGATGGCGGCCCATCGGTATTGTTTGACGCGGTCGCCATCCTGCTCACCGAAGAGAGTGCCAATATGCTGGCCGGCGAAGCAGCGGCTCGCGATTTCGTCGCGGATGCCTTTTCTCATTGCAAGTTCATCGGCTTCACACCGGGCGCCGTGCCGCTTCTGGCCAAAGCGGGCGTGGAGTCCGGGGCTGACGAGGGGATGCTGCCGCTGGCTGACAAGGCGAGTGCCACGGATTTCATTGAAAGTTGCAGGGGTCTGCGGCTGTGGGCACGGGAAGCCGCGGTCAAGCTGTGAGGCCGCGTATTCAGGCTTGAAAAGAGGGGCCCGCAGAGTGGCCCTTCATTTTGATGAATTTCTTCAGAGCACAGTTCCGAATGGTGTGGACATTGTGTCGGGACCAACGGAGCTTTTGCCGCGACGACTGCCCGCTCACGTGTGTTGAGCGGGTGCTACGTTTCGCTGGTGACGTTAGGCACTTCGACGACGATTCTCACGCCGCGATCTAACCATTCGCGCTCGGTAGATCCTTGAAGCTGCCGCCGTATCGTAGCTTCGGCGATCACAGTGCCAAAGCCTGCCTTTCGGATGCCCGCAGGCGGCGGGCCTCCCGTTTCTTCCCAAACGAGCGCAAGCCCTTTGGTCTGCGGGATTTCGTTCCAACTGATTGCGACCTGGCCAGTGTCCTGCGAGAGCGAGCCATGGGACGCCGCGTTTACGGCGAGCTCATGGATGAACAACGCAAGCGGTTGGACCGCATGAGCTGCAAGCATGATCTCCGGGCCGCTTAAAACTGCCCGTGTCGCCCCGTAGGGCTCTATCTGAGTCCGAATGGCCTCCCGTAGCGGAATTTGATGCCAGCCGCGCCGGGAAAGCAAAGTATGGGCTCGGGCCAGAGATTGCACTCGCTGCTGGACCGAGGCCGCATACAAGGCGGCGTCGTCCGATCGAGTAAGCCGAACGATGCTGTCGACAAGCGCAAGCACATTGTTGGCGCGATGGTCTACCTCTAGAAGAAGCCGGTGCTCGGAGTCTTCGAGAGACTGGATCCTGCGATACTCCGTGCGGTCGATTTGAGAGCCAAAGTGATACACAACACGGCCACTGTCATCGTGAATTGGGCTGAAGTGAAGCTGGTTCCAGAAGGGCGATCCATCCTTACGGTAGTTGAGGAGTTCGACACTGGCCTCGCGCTCCTCTCTTATCGCGGCCCGTATTTCGGAAACGGCGATTTTGGATGTTGCCGGACCCTGCAGAAACCGGCAGTTTTTGCCGAGAACCTCTCCTGCATCGTATCCTGTTAATTTCAGGAAAGCTTCGTTTGCCAGGACTATAGGGTAATCCTGCTGGGTGGCATCGGTGACCACCATCGGCATGCGTGTCCGCTGAAACGCTGTCGCCGCCAACTCTTTGCGGTCTGGCAGCGCATCCGCCGTCACTGCGGCCGGCTGATCACCGTGAATATGGGACAGGTCTTTTTCGTCCATTAAGGCTTCCTTGGTGCCGATTAAGACCTTGAACGTGAGAGGCGTTAAAGCGTTGCCGATCGTTGGCGAATTCGCTGCGGATGCCAATCTGGTCGCGACAATCGTTGACGACGTTGACGCCTTCTGCCCGAGCGGTGGAACAAGGATCGGGGCCGCAGATTAACAGCAATCGAAATCCCGGCGGGTGCCACAAGGGCACCGCCGGCCGCGGTTGATCTGGGTGGAGGATCAAGATGTCACACGAGGTCGAGGAGCGCCGCCTCAAGATGCTTATCGAGCAGTACGTCGAGGTGCGGAAGAAGCGGCACGATGTTGTGTCGGTGAGGCAAGCAGCATCGGCTGTCCTGACTGTCATGAAAGCCTGTCCGGTTTCCAGAAGCGAGCTCGACGACATGATCGCCGCAAGCGCCGTGGCTCATGGTCTGGGTGTTGCGTTCGATGCGCAGCAATCCCCGTCGCAGTTTTCGATCTCGCGCTGACATGGCCGCTGACCCTACGCTGCGCGAGGAACCCATTGGCAGGAACGCAGTGCACATCTGCGTCGACATGCAGGCGATGTTCCGCGAGCCGTCGCAATGGTCGTTGCCATGGATGGACCGTGTGCTTCCCAGGATCGTAGATCTTTGCAGCACACAGCCGTCGAGATTGGTCTTCACGCGGTTTATACCGGCTAGGCGGCCCGGCGCCGGGCAGGGGACTTGGAAACGCTACTATGAACGATGGGCAGACATGACGCTTGAGCGCCTTGGCCCGGGAAAGGTGGACTTGGTCCCGGAACTTCGAGCGTTTACGCCGCCGGCGCCAGTTGTAGACAAGCCGGTGTATTCGCCTTGGCTTGGCTCAAACCTTCGCACTCTACTGGCGCAGCGGCGCTGCGACACCGTAATCGTCACCGGCGGCGAAACAGACATGTGCGTGCTTTCGACGGTGTTGGGCGCGGCAGACTATGGCTTGCGTACCATCGTGGTCCAGGATGCGGTCTGCAGCGCCTCGGATGAGTCCCATGATGCCATGATCGGGCTGTTCAGCAATCGCTACGGCCAGCATATCGAGACCGCGACCACTGAGCAGCTTGTACACTGTTGGATTGGTGGGTGACCGACCCTAACGGTAAGGGCCACGACGATGTCGCCGTGGCCCTTTTTTAAGTGCGTGAGATCAAGCCGCTTTTTGCTGCTCGGCCGCCCTGTCGTTCACGCCGGACTCACCGAGTGAGGTCAGGGCATCGTCGGTGGCCTTCTCCTCTTCGAGTGTGGCGTTGAGGAGTTCGACGATGTCATCCTTGCCCAGCGATGTCGCCCAGGCGATCAGCGTGCCATAGCGCGCGATCTCATAGTGTTCGACAGCCTGCGCGGCGGCGACAAGGCCTGCGTCGATCGAGGTCGAACCCTTGTATTCCTCCAGGATTTCGGATCCTTCCTCGATGATGCCGTCGATGGCAGGGCAGGTCTTGCCGCGCGCAGCAATGCCAAGGATATCAAACACCTGCTCAAGTCGCTCGACCTGGCCCTCCGTCTCGACAAGATGTTTCTCGAAAGCGGCGGACACCTGGGCGTCCTCTGCGCCCTTGGCCATCTTCGGCAGGGCTTTGAGGATTTTCTTTTCGGCGTAGTATATGTCCTTGAGGCCGTCGAGGAACAGATCCTCGAGGCCCTTGGGGCTGGCACTGGCTTTCTTGGTGGCTGCCATCTGACAATCTCCTTTTGGTTGAAATCACCCCTTCGGGTGCTAATCCAACTCGGATGATCGCGGCGGGTTCCTCCGGAAATCAGGTGTGATCAATTTTCTTTTTAGGCTCGAAAAGCTCTTCAAAAGCGACGCGAACCGTGACCGACGTTTGTGCTCGGCGCACCCGCTCGGTGCCATCGTTTGAACTCCATTTTCTGCTGGGTGTTTCAACGGATGACCGCCTTGATGCACGATGAAGGGCGCCATACGGGGGCTTCACCGACGCTGCAGGGGAACGAACTGCTTCGGCGCGGGTTACGCTTGTCCTTCATCCGGAGTCTCGGGGAGGTCCGTTTGGCAAGCCGAGCGACCCCGAGCAATCAAGTAAACATTTCACCAACGATGGAGAACAAGATGACTGAATTTGTGGTGACTACGATTGACGGGAGGCAATTTCGTGCCAGCAGCAAGAACGCTCGATTGTCGAGCCTCGTAGACCAGTGCAGCACGAAAGGTTATTGCGAACTTGCTGTCAGGCCAGGCGAGCCTGAGTATTCCGGCGGGGAGACAAACACCGTCTTTTTCAAGCACGGGATCATATCGATCAGTGAAGGAAGCCAGGTACAGTCGGATTTGCCGGCGGATAAGCCAGTATCTGCCTAGACGCTCGCCGTGGCAGGCCCGTCCCCTCAATGGGAAGACGCACCGTCCGTGGACCTTCCCCAGCCAGTGCTAAGCTTCGATCACGCCGGATGGGCCGGTTCCAAAGCGTCTAGCACCAGTTCATGAACGGCGGCTATCCGCTCCGGCCCGGGTTGGGTGGCGATCTTAAAGATGAGCCGCCCGTCACGTCGAACGCAGTCGGTGCGCTCGGCCAAGCGGCTGTAGGATTTGGAACCGGGCGTCGTAAATTCGATGGCTATGGCAACGGGGCCAGCGCCGATCTTGGAGATGCCCGCCTTCACCGCCGCAAGCTTAAGGCGTGCGAAATCGAGTAGCATGGTCGCCTCAGGTGGCGGCTTTCCAAACCGATCTTCAAGCTCCTCGGCAAAAGCATCGATTTCAGCGAGGGTCTCAAAGCGTTGCAGACGCGAGTAGAGATTGAGGCGCACCACAGCCTCGGGAACATAGTCGAACGGAAGAGTGCCCGAGAATTGCAGTTCGATCTCGGTTTCAAGGGTCGAGGTGTCATTATTACCCCGCACCTTATCGACCGCCCGCGCCAACAGCCGCTGATAGAGACTCAACCCGATCAACTTCATGTGGCCGGCTTGTTCCTCTCCAACCAGATCGCCCGCGCCGCGCAGGTCGAGATCGCGGGCACTGATGGCAAGCCCTGAACCGAGCCGGTCGAAAGCGAGCAGTGTCGAGAGCCGCGAGCGCGTTTGCGGCGCGATGTCCTTCCCAGCCTCGGTTAACAAGTATGCCAAACCTTGCACCCGCCCCCTGCCGACACGGCCGCGCAACTGGTGCAGTTGAGCCATCCCGAACCGGTCCGCTCGAAACACGACGATGGTGTTGGCGCGTGGCACATCCAGGCCATTCTCGATGATGTTTGTTGACAGAAGGATGTCGCCATCCCCGTTGGCGAAATTCACGATAGCGTCGTCCATCTCGGCGGTGTTCATGTCGCCATGGGCCACCAGCACGGATAATTCGGGCAGCAATTTGCGCAGTTCAGCAAGCGTGGGCTCGATGTCCTCAATGCGTGGGACCACGCAGAAACTTTGGCCAGCCCGTCGATGCTCGCGGATCAATGCTGTCTTGACCGACGCTCTATCGAATGGGGCAAGTTCTGTGCGCACCGGACGCCGCCTAGCCGGTGGCGTAGAAAGCAGGCTGGCTTCCTGCACACCAACCATGGCTGCCGCAAGCGTACGCGGTATGGGAGTGGCACTCATCGACAGAACGTGCAGCTTCTGGCCGAGGCCGCGTAGCGTTTGCTTGAGTTTGACGCCGAAGCGGTGCTCCTCGTCGATAACGAGCAGACCGAGGTCGGCAAAGGTGACGCCCTTGGCCGCGATGGCCTGCGTCCCAACGACGACTCGAAGCGATCCGTCCGCGAGCCCTGCCTTGACCTTTCTTGACTCGGCCTCGCTGACGACGCGCGAAAGAAGGGCCACACTCACCTCGGTGCCCTCAAACCTGCGGGAAAATGTTTCGTAGTGCTGGCGCGCCAACACCGTAGTCGGTGCGACGACGGCGACTTGACAACCATTCAACGCGACAACGGCGGCAGCGCGCAAGGCCACTTCAGTCTTGCCGAAACCAACATCGCCGCAAATCAACCTGTTCATCGCCTTGCCAGATGACAGGTCGTCGAGGACGGCGGCAATTGCTTCTGCCTGATCGGCGGTTTCAGGATAGGGGAACCTTCCGGCGAAACGAGCATAAGCAATACGTGGCGGCTTCAAGGCCCGGGCACCTGTTCTGTGACGCTCGGCAGCCAGTCTGACAAGCTGTTCTGCCGCCTCAGCAATCTCCATGTCGAGCTGTGCCCGGCGCTTGGCCCAGCCATCCCCTTTCAACCTGTCGAGTGTCACTGCCTCTTCATCGGCCCCGTAACGCCAGATGCGGCCGAATTCCTCTACGGGCGCCAGAAGCGTGGCTCCTCCATTATATTCAAGCCGTACGGTATCGGTGACCATCCCCTCGACCTCGACGGTCTCAAGGTCTCGCAGAACGGCGATGCCGTGATCTTCATGCAAAACGACGTCGCCGATTCGCAACTCTGGCTCCTGAGCGAGAGAGGGGGCTCCATGATCTCCCGGGTTTAATCGTGTACCGAAGACGTCGGCGGCCGTTACGATCGCAAGCGCGGCCTTGTCATCGACAAAGCCATCGTCGATATCGATATTGAGGCTGACCAAGGTTGCGGGCTCGACGCCCAGTGCCGATGCCCAGCTTTCGGCGTGGCCGACATCAAGCGTCAGATGACGGTGCAGCGTCTTGACCATTCGATCGAGGTCCACCGCAGGGCCGGCGAGGGCGACGCGCCGGCCGCCGTGGATCTGTTCGGCAATAAAGTTCGCCATGGCCTTTGACGGGTTGACCTCAACGATAAAATCGGGCGTTGGCGACAAGCCCTGCAAATCAAGCTTCATCCGACGTTTCGCCAGTTGCTTATCAAGGGTCGGGCGATCCAGGTAGAAGCGTTCTGCGGTTGACTTGCGGCCTTGCTGCCTGTCGCGCATCCGCCGGGCGTCATCGATCAACGCGATCGCGGCGTCGAAGCGTTCGTCCACAGCCGGCTCCACTGCGATACGGGCGTGCGGCAAGAGTTCGAAGATGGTGTTGAGCTTGTAGCCGGCCCCGACCATCTGCATTTCCATGCTTTGTGCTTCCGTAGGTCCAGCCGGCGCTGAGCTGCATTCCAGCAACTCCGTCGAAGGCGCGAGCATGATGTTCTCGAAACTCTCATCTGTGCGTTGCGACACCGGGCTGTATGAACGAATGCTGTCGACGACCCCACGCTCGATTTGAATCCGATAGGGATGTGGCGCTGCTGATGGAAACACCTCGATGCCCTGACCAAGCAAGGCGAATTCTCCAGGCTCGTCGACCCGATCGTCCATCAGGTAGCCATAAGTCTGCAGGCGATCGAAAAATGCCTCAACATCAACGCGGTCGCCGGTGGCCAGGGATGTGAAGGCCTTCGCAATGGCTTCGCCAGGAAGAAAGCGCTGCAGGGCCGCCTCGGGTGACATGACGATCAGGCGAGCGCGACTGTTGGCTGGCTTGGTCAAAGCGAGAAGCGCGGTTGCACGTCGTCCCATGCTTTCACGCGATGGCTGGATACGGTCGTACGGCAGGCAGTCCCACGGCGGCAATAAAATCACCTGCGTTTCCGGCATAAACTGCTTGAAAGAAATTGAGACTTCTTCTGCCTGGTTCTCGCTCCGTGCGATGAAAATCATGTCAGCCGCGCCGCCATCCCGTACAGCCTGGACCAGCCGCGCGGCAATCGCCGCAGCTGGTATACGACGCGATCTTGTTGCGTGTTCTTCGCTCGGAACGCCCGATTCTGAAAGCGTGCTCGACCCAACCACGTCGATCGGCGGTTTTAAGTTTTTTTGTCGTTTCATGAAATATCGGTCCGAGGTTGCCCGCTTCTAACGAGCTTGCGCACGGTGTGTTCCAAAGGCCGCGGGCGCGCTTCAAGAGGGCGTGTAGCCCGAATGCGGCGGCCAGCGGACAGCGTGCCATTGGCTGTTCTTCGACCGTTCGCCGAGTGACCCCCCGGCGGCAGGACGTGCAGGATGCAGTCGGGTCTCCGGATACGGTCGTTAGCAAAGCCCGCAATGAAATCGCGTCGAACGTGACGATCACAAGCAGGGAGGGTAATTCCTGAGCCGAACGCTTGCGGAACCTTTTCGACCGCAATGCTTTACGCATCCGATGTCACGCAGCGTCGTAGCGTTCGCCAATACCATCATGTCGCGTCTGCTGGCGGCCTTGTTGCTCGTCAGCCTAGCCGCCTGTTCTTCATCCGATGCTGAAGACAAGCAGGCGCAGAACGCCAAGTCCACCGCCAATTCAGCGATCATGGTCATCGACAGTTGGAGCGCCGGTGCCACGCCCTCCCACTATGCGGGAGCCACGTTGCGGTCTTTGTCCGAAGTGTTAGCTGACTACGATCGGCAACTACAAACGGCGGACGGTTCGGACTCCTCCAGGCGACTGGCGCGACAACTCACAGCCGCTGCCGAGCGGGCCGAAAATGCTGTCACGAGCGGCGACAGAGCACAAGCCGGGCAAGCCGGTCAGGAGCTTCGAACTGTCATTGCCAAGTTCGTTGTGGCAGATCCCGCAGATCGAGCGACAAATCCATGAAAAAATTGCTGGAAATCTCGCTCGGCGTGGTGACCAGCGTTGGCGGCTTCCTTGAGGTCGGATCGTTGGCGACAGCAGCCCAGGCCGGTGCATTGTTCCACTTCCAGTTGGTCTGGGCCATTCTCCTCGGGACTATCTGCATCATTTTCCTGGTGGAGATGGCCGGCCGTTTCGCAGCCGTCAGCAAGCACACGATAGCCGACGGCATTCGCGAGCGCTTCGGCATCAATGCGTTCCTTTGGCCTCTTATCAGCACATTGCTGGTCAATTTCCTGGTGCTGTCTGCTGAAATCGGCGGGGTTTCCATTGCGGCCGAACTCGCCACCGGGATCGGCTTCCAATGGTGGGCGCTGCCGGTAGCTTTCATTGCATGGCTCTTGCTGTGGAAAGGCACTTTCGGCCTGATTGAGAAAGGCGTTTCGCTGTTGGGGCTGGTAACGCTCTGCTTCGTCGTAGCGGCGGTCCTCCTCAAGCCTGACTGGACGCGGGTCGCCGTCAGTTCGGTGCCCTCCTTGCCACATCACGACACCGCTACTTACTGGTTCATGGCTGTCAGCATTCTGGGTGCTTCCATCTCGCCATATCTCTTCATGTTCTATTCCGCGGGAGCGATCGAGGACAAGTGGGACAAGAGTTATCTCGGTATCAATCGCGCCATTGCCGGGCTCGGCATGAGTTTCGGCGGGACCATCTCCATAGCCGTGCTTATCGTCGCTGCGTTGGTGCTTGGAGCGAACGGCATCACGCAAGTGGACGACTACCACCAATTGCCATTGATGCTGACTCCGGTGTTCGGTTTCTGGGGCTTTGTGCTGTTCGTTGCGTCGCTCGGCATCGCCTGCTTCGGCGCGACGGTCGAGATCGCCCTTCAGCAGGCATACCTCGTCGCGCAGGGGTTCGGATGGAATTGGGGCGAGGACCGCAAGCCTCGCGAGGATCCAGGCTTCACGATTGTCTATACCGTCACAATCTTCGCGGCCGCCATTCCGATTGCGCTCGGCCTTGATCCGCTGAAGCTTACCATCTTTTCAATGGCCCTTACGGCCGCAAGCCTGCCTCTGGCGGTCGTGCCATTTCTGTTTCTGCTCAATGACCGGTCTTATATGGGCGAACATCGCAACGGCGTGATCTCCAACGCGGCAGTGCTCTTTGTTATCGCGCTTGGCTTCATCCTCGCGGTTGTCACCATTCCTCTGCAAATATTTGGAGGCAGTTGATGCTCATGATACGCGACGTTTTGGACAAGCAGGTTGTCGACCGCAACGAGGTCAAGATCGGCAAGGTGGACGGGATAGTGGCCCAGTTGAGAGAAGGTAAGCCCCCGAGGATCATCGCCGTCGAGATCGGCTCGATTGCGCTGGCGCGCCGCTTGGGACCGCTCCCTGGACGCTGGATGGTCATTCTGGCCGCCAAGCTGGGGGGCGAACGCCATGCCAAGCCTCATCGGGTGGCATGGAGCAAGGTTCGCGACATCGGCCTTGACATCGAGGTCGATGTCGATGTGCGCAAGACTGCGATTTTTGACTGGCAGGGCTGGTTGCGCGACCACGTCGTCGGAAGGATTCCGGGAGCTTGACGATGGCAACGGCAAATCTCGACCAACTGGCAGGCCGGCGCGTATTCTCGAAGGAGGGTCAATGCATCGGCCACTTGGAAGAGATCGTCGCCGAAGCAGATGGCAACGACCTTGTCGTCACTGAGTATCATGTCGGTATTTTCGCGGTGTTCGAGCGTCTGTCCGCCTCGTCAATCGGCACGGCCCTGCTCGACCTCGTTCGGCTGCGCCATCGCAAAGGGATCTATCGGATTCCGTGGGACAAGCTTGACATTTCCGACCCCGCGGCGCCGGTCCTTCGCTGCTCTGAGCAGGAGCTCGCAACGATGCAATCCAGCGTGCGGGTCGAACGCTGAGGTCCGGTCGCCGGGTCAGTCGAGCTTCAGACGATCAGGTAACTGGCACGCAACGGCGATCGATCAACCGATATCATTTTGGAGAAAGGACTTGAATGCTGCTGCGAGAGCGGCTGGATTTTCTTCGGCGACATGGTGCCCACTCTTTATCCCAAAGCCTCCCACGTCGTCGGCCCAGTGCTTCCATATTGCGACCGGATCGCCATAGATCTGCTCCAAGTCATCGTCGAGCGACCAGAGGCAAAGCATCGGACAGCGCACCTTCCGGCCTGCATCTCGATCATCACGGTCGTGGCGATGGTCGATCCTGACACCTGCGCGGTAGTCTTCGATCATCCCATGGACGACAGCAGGATCGTGGATGAAGGAAACCAACTCGTCATAGGCCTCACGTCCCATCTCATCTGGCCGCAAGGCGCTGTACCATGCCATTGGGTCTGCCAGGATGGCCCGTTCTGGCTTCTCGGGTTGAGCGAAGAAGAACCAGTGGTACCAATCGCGGGCAAATTTCCAGTCGGCACGCTCCAGATGCTCGATAACTGGCAATCCATCTACCGTAATCAACTTTCGCACCAAATCGGAATGGTCCATAGCCATTCTGAAAGCGACCAGGCTGCCACGATCATGCCCGGCAACGAAGAAAGTGTCGTGGCCCAACCCTTTCATGACCTCCACGAGCGCCGCCGCCTTTGCCCGCTTGGACGAGAACCTGCTTTCCGGGTCGTCCGCCGGTATGTAGGAGCGCCCGAACCCGGGAAGATCCGGGCACACAATTCTGAAATCTGCTGACAGCAAGTCCGCGACCTGGCCCCACGTCATATGCGAGCGAGGATGGCCATGGATCAAAAGGAGAGGCGGCCCAGATCCGCCGTGCCGAACCCGTATCGGTCCGCCCTCGGTATCAATCATTTCAAGCTCGAAGTTGTCGAACATCTACCATCTACCCACAGGTCAACCAGAGCTTATAGAACCTTCTCACCGAGGAACGGTTCACGGCGGGATCGCCATTTCTCCGTGCCACAGTCGGAATGCTCCCGGACGTGACGGGCTCCCCGTCAGATAGATTTGTCCTTGCCATCAACACTTGATGGAGCGAAAAGCTTGCAAGCCGTTGCAGAGCCGCCGGTCGGTAGTATCAAAGCAAACCAAACCTCGGGGTATCGCTGGCGCTCTCATGCCTCCGCGCTGTCCCTTGTTGTTTGTTTTCTTGTCTCTATGGTTAGCCCATTTCCGGAGGGTGGAATGCCTCGTCGATCGGCTCGGGCTCATTTGCTTGGTCTTATCGCGGTGGCCGTTTTGCCAGTCTGGCTGTTTGCTGCCTACCTCCTTGTAGAATATGCGCTTCATGAACAAAGCCGCTTTGAACAGGATGCCTTGCAGACGGCACGACAGGTCTCCTTGGTGGTCGAGGCCGAACTCCTCAATTTACAGACGACCGTCGATGGGTTGTCAAAATCGGGGTCTCTCGCAAAGGGGGATCTGAAAGTGTTTGAGGATGAAGCGCGTCGGCTTGCGCAGGGCACGGATAAGATCATCGCATTGCGCGACCTCGATGGCTGCCAACTTGCAAACACACAGATTGCACAGGGAGAGCCATTGCCGCCCGTCGACCCTGTGACGACCGACGAGCGCGAAAAGCTGAAATCGGCCGGCGTCTCGGTCAGCAATGTGTTCGTGGCCAAAGACTCCACGGACTATCGGGTGGCGGTCGAGAGACGCGTGTCCGGACCGAACGGTGAAGAGTGGCTGCTTTCGGTATCCGTGCCGACTGCCCTCATTCGCGATGTCATGTTGCCCGCCGTGCCGCAAGGCTGGACTGTGGGCATTGGCGATCGCCACGGCAGTTACGTCGCACGGTCGAAGCAACACGAGGAGATGACGGGAAAGCCTGGGTTGCCGGAGTACGTCGAAAAAATCGTCAGGCCTCATGGCAGTTTCACGGCCCGCAATTTCGAAGGGACAACGCTGCTGGCAGGTTACTACCGTTCTCCGTACTCTGGATGGTTTTACACCGCCAATGTGCCGCTCTCGGAAGTCCAGGCGCCGCTTTGGCGTTCGCTCGCAGCGATTGGTGGAATTGGCGCGGCGGCGCTCCTCATCTCCCTTGCCCTCGCTTACATCGTTGGAAAAAAGCTGACCCAAGCCACGATTGATCTTGCTGGCCGCGCAGAGTCGCTTGGTAATGGCCGCGAAGTCCGGCCAATGTCCACCTCGGTGGCCGAGTTCGCCACGATCGCCCAGGCGATGGTCAATGCAGAGCACGCTATTACGGAACGCACGCGAGAGCTGCAGACCGTGCTTGAGACGGTGCCCGCAGCCGTATGGTTTACTTATGACCCTCAAGCTCGCCAAGTTATCCGAAATCGCTTCGCGGCCGAGTTGATGGGTCTACCGACGGTAACGTCCAAGTCATTCGGCGCGCCCGATCTCGTTATCGACACGGTGGCCGTCAAGGACGGGCAGCGTGTCGCTCGCGAAGATCGTCCTTTGAGCCGGGCGATGCGCGGCGAGACGATCGACAACCAGGAATTTGCATACATTCTGCCGTCGGGTGCTCACCGTTACCTGCTCTCCAGCGCACGTCCAATCCGCGAACCGAGCGGATCCATCATTGGTGCCGTGCAAATCAGTTTGGATATCTCGGAGCGTAAGCGCGGCGAAGAGCAACGTCAGCTGCTGCTCAACGAACTCAATCACCGGGTGAAGAACACGCTGGCGGTTGTCCAGTCGATCGCCACCCAGACTATCCGCAACGCCGCGGATCTGCCGGAGGCAGGACGCAACCTGTCCAGCCGGCTCGTCTCGCTGGCGAAGGCTCACGATGCCCTGACACGCCAAAATTGGAGCGGTGCGGACCTCGGCGATCTGATCGCCAACTCGATCACCGCGCACGCACCGCTCGACCGTTTTCGGATCAGCGGCGAGGATGTCTGGCTTTCGCCAACCGTAGCGCTTTCATTTGCTTTGGCACTTCATGAGCTCACGACCAACGCCATCAAGTACGGGGCGCTCTCCAACGGGGCCGGGACAATTTCAATCGCCTGGACAATTAACGGCGAGGAGGGTGGGCGTAAACTCAAGCTGGAATGGCGTGAGTCAGGAGGGCCTCTGGTCACACCTGCAACGCGCAAGGGCTTTGGAACGCAATTGCTGACGCGCGTTTTCGACAATGAGCAATCTGGCGGAGTTGTCTTGCGATACGAGCCATCCGGCCTGCTTTGCGTTTTCCATGTGAGCCTCTCCAGGCAGACAATTGCGGGGGCAACGACCTAAAAGTTCATCTCGCCATAATATGAGGCACTACGCAAAGTGGGATTGCGAACGCTGGCTCCGGCCCAACTCCCTCGCGTGCGCAGGTCTTTCGTGTTGCGTGCGCATTTCTGGCATGGCCGGCGCGAGGCCGAAAATTTGCGTGGCACAGCAAGACAATCTACGGCGAATTTCGTGGAACAATCGGATGCCCAGACCGTTGCCAGGCGGTCTTCAAGCTCAGGATTTGCCTTGTTTCAGCGACCCAACGAAAGTCTCGCTACCTCGCAAAGGTCTGGCGATGCCACTCATCGCCAGGGCGGATTGGCCGAGCCCAGGCAAATCGCCAACGTTGCGCGCCGACTGGTTGTCATCTCGAATAGGTTGGGTAACATTCGCGATCTGTCGCAAGCCGGCGGGCTAGCGGTTGGTGTCGCGGATGCGTTGGCCGAGCGTGGTGGCTTATGGCTCGGAGCAAGCGACGAACATCAGGACTCTGTCGCGAGCGACCAACCGCTGATCCGCCTCGAACGCTTAGGTAGGATCGAGACGGCTGCGCTCATCCTGCCGCGCGAGGAGTATTCGCTATATTACAACGGCTACGCAAACAGTACGCTATGGCCGCTGTTCCATTATCGGCTAGACCTGGTGAACCACCGGGCAGAGTTTCTAGACGCCTACCGGCAGATCAATGCGCGGTTTGCGAAAGCGCTCGCGGGACTGTTGTCGGGCAACGACGACCTAATCTGGATTCACGACTACCATCTTATCCCCTTGGGCGCCGAGTTGCGGCGGCTCGGAATCCGCAATCGGATAGGCTTTTTCCTGCACATTCCGTTCCCGCCGCCTGACCTGTTTGCAGCCACACCCGACCATGAAGAACTCATCGGCGATCTGCTTCAGTATGATGTTGTGGGTTTCCAGACCGAAACGGACGTGGCGAATTTTCGGCGCTCGGTGCAGGCGACCAATTCCACGACCTTTGATACCAACGGCGCAGCTGAGGCAAATGGCCGGACAGTGTTGTCGAAGTGCTTCCCAATAGGCATCGACGTCGATTCATTCTCTCGCATGGCCAACGACGCGGCCGAGGATGTCCAGATTGATTCCATGCGCCGCCAGATTCTGGGACTGAAACAAATCATCGGCGTCGACCGGCTGGACTACTCCAAAGGTCTGCCCGGCCGCATGCAGGCTTTCGCTCGCCTGCTGGAAAGGCACCCTGAACAAGAGCGGGCGGCAACTTATTTGCAGATTGCGTCGCCCACGCGCGAGGAGGTTAGCGCCTATGCTGACATCCGGTCACAGCTAGAAGCAACTGCCGGCGCGGTGAACGGGAAGTACGCCGATCTGGCCTGGACCCCGATCCGCTACATCCACCGAGCCGTAGCGCGCTCGCGGCTAGCTGGTCTGTTGCGCGCTAGCCAGGTCGGCTTGGTCACGCCTTTGCGTGACGGGATGAACCTTGTGGCAAAGGAATACATAGCCGCCCAGGATCCAGCCGATCCCGGAGTGCTTGTATTGTCTCGTTTTGCAGGTGCGGCGGAAGAGCTTGCGGAGTCCCTGATCGTGAATCCTTATGCGGTTGACGAGGTTGCCGATGCCATCGCAAAAGCGCTCGTGATGCCACTTGATGAACGAATTGCTAGGCACGGCGCACTGGTCAAGCGCATCAAGCGCAACGACGCAGCAGAATGGCGGCGAGCATTTCTCGCCGCGCTCGCGGGCGAGGGGTAGCGTGCCATTGCATTAATCCTGCAAGCGGCCTGACTACACCGAGTTTACAAAGGGAAGCAGCTGTGTGGCGGCGAGCAGGCCGCTTTCATGCGGAATTACCAAGTTCGGCGCCGCGATGCAGGCCGGTGCGCGAAAATATCCGGCGCCGCCGTTTCCGAAGCAGGCGGCGCCAGAGTTCCAACCGAAACACGGCAAAACCGGACTGGAACGCCGCGGACCGAACCAAATGTCGCCAAAGGCGTTGAGTCGCGTTGCGTCATCAGCCGGGGCATTTCCATGACAAAGGCCGAGCTATCTACCTATCGGACCAAACGCGATTTCACCAAAACGAAAGAACCCAGCGGCGAGCGTTTGATCGCGAAATCAAACCGGCTGCGGTTTGTAATCCAGAAACACGCAGCCACACGGCTCCACTACGACCTTCGCCTTGAGCTCGACGGTGTCTTCAAGTCCTGGGCCGTCACCAAAGGTCCGTCGCTCGATCCTCAGGATAAACGCCTTGCGGTGGAGGTTGAGGACCATCCGCTGGACTACGGCGACTTCGAAGGCACGATCCCCAAAGGGCAATATGGTGGCGGCACCGTGCAGCTGTGGGACGGTGGATATTGGGAACCAGAAGGCGCTATGTCTCCTGAACAAGCCTTGGAGAAAGGCGATCTGAAATTCACGCTCGACGGCAAGCGCCTGCATGGAAGTTTCGTTCTCGTGCGCATGAAGCATGACCGCACTGGCGGGAAGCGAACCAACTGGCTGCTAATCAAGCATCGCGACAAATACGCGACCGACGGCGATGGCGACGCGGTGCTGGCGCTGGACCGATCCGTCGCCTCCGGGCGCAGCATGGACACGATCGCTGCTGGGAAGGGGGCCGGCCCGAAGCCGTTCATGACGCAAGTCTCATCGGTGCCCGATGCGGACGCCGTGTGGGACAGCAATCGCGGCCTCGCCGCTGAGGAACGCGCAAAGTCGTCAAAGGCATCGCCAAAGCCGTCCCCGAAAGCATCGCCCCGTCCGAAACGTGCCGTTCGTGCTGATGCGGTCAAGATGCCCGACTTCATCGCACCACAGCTTTGCGCGACGCTCTCCCGGCCCCCTGTAGGAACAAACTGGGTTCACGAAATCAAGTTCGATGGCTATCGCGTCCAGCTGCGGGTCGAAGATGGCGTCGCCACGTTGAAGACCAGAAAAGGCCTGGACTGGACGGAGAAGTTCGGCGCCATTGCAAAAGAGGCGGCCAGCCTTCCCAACGCTATCGTGGATGGTGAGATCGTGGCGCTCGGCGAAAATGGCGCACCGGATTTCGCCGCCTTGCAAGCGGCGTTGTCGGAGCGCCGGACGAAAGACCTGATCTTCTTCGCATTTGATTTGCTGTTTGCGGACGGTGTCGATCTGCGAAAGCTGCCCCTCTCGGAACGCAAGGTAAGGCTAAGCGAGATGATCGGCGAGGTTGAGCGCGGTGAGGAGAACCTCATCCGCTATGTCGAGCACTTCACCAATGGCGGTGACGCTGTGCTGCAGTCTGCCTGCCGACTTGAACTCGAAGGCATTAT
This sequence comes from Mesorhizobium sp. 113-3-9, assembly GCF_016756515.1. Taxonomy (NCBI): domain Bacteria; kingdom Pseudomonadati; phylum Pseudomonadota; class Alphaproteobacteria; order Hyphomicrobiales; family Phyllobacteriaceae; genus Mesorhizobium; species Mesorhizobium sp. 113-3-9. The sequence goes on from NZ_AP023246.1 coordinate 4,646,214, forward strand.
CTCCAAAAAAGCTGATGCACCCTACGCCTCTGGCAGAACCGACACCTGGGCAAAGTCGAAATGCCGCGCCGGGCATGAGGTTGTTATCGGCGGCTGGTCGACGACCAACGGAAAATTCCGCTCATTGCTGGTCGGCGTCAACAGGGGCGAACATTTCGCCTATATCGGCCGTGTCGGGACCGGGTACAGCGAGGCAAAGGTCAGGCAACTGCTGCCGAGGCTGAAGGAGATGAAGGCAGCCAAGTCGCCGTTTACAGGCGATGGCGCACCGAAAAAGGATTCAACCGTCTTTTGGACGAAGCCGCAACTGGTTGCGGAAATCGAGTTCGCCGGCTGGACCGGCGGCGGCAATGTCAGGCAGGCGGCCTTCAAGGGCCTTCGCGAAGACAAGCCAGCAAAGGAGGTAGAGGCGGAGCGTCCCGCCAATCCACAAGAGACGCAGATTGCCGAACCTGCCAGAGGGGCCGGCAGGACCGGAAAAACCCCAATCGTCATGGGCGTCATTATCTCGAAACCTGACAAGCCGCTTTGGCCGAATGCCGGTGATGGTGGGAAGCCAGTCACCAAGCTCGACCTCGCGGAATACTTTGAGGCCGTTGGCCCTTGGATGATCAAGCATCTCAAGGGCCGCCCCTGTTCACTCGTGCGCGCGCCGGACGGTTACGCCGGCGAGCAGTTCTTCCAGCGCCACGCCATGCCTGGCACGTCCAATCTGCTGGAACTGGTGAAAGTCTTCGGCGACCACAAGCCGTATCTGCAGATCGACCGCGTCGAGGGCCTGGCTGCGATCGCCCAGATCGGCGGCCTGGAACTGCACCCCTGGAATTGCCACCCCGCTCATCCCGAGATTCCCGGCAGGCTGGTTTTCGACCTGGATCCCGGTCCGGAGGTTTCCTTTGGCGAAGTTGTCGCGGCCGCCAAGGAGATGCGCGACCGTCTCGAAGATTTGGGGCTGGTCAGCTTTTGCAAGACCACGGGCGGCAAGGGCCTGCACGTTGTGACGCCGCTGGCAGGCCAGCGCAGCAAAACGAACTGGCCCGAGGCCAAGGCCTTCGCGAAGGCGGTGTGCGTGCAAATGGCGGCGGACCGTCCGGATCTCTACCTCGTCAACATGGCCAAGAAGTTGCGGACGTCCCGGATCTTTCTCGACTACCTCCGCAATGATCGCATGGCGACGGCCGTTGCACCCCTGTCACCGCGTGCCAGAGAAGGTGCAACTGTTTCCATGCCACTGACCTGGAGCCAGGTGAAGGCGGATCTCGACCCGAAAAAATACACAGTCCGCACCGTGCCGGGGTTGCTGAAGAAGACGGTTGCCTGGGCCGACTACGACGATGGCGAAAGGTCTATCGCGAGCGCAATCAAACGGCTCGGTTCAGCAAAGCTAGCGGCATGACGTCGAAACATGCAAAACCGTCTTTCGCCGTCCCATTGGACACGGAACCGATGGAGGCAAAGGCTGCCGCCACGTTGCCTGACAGCGCTGGCCAATGGCAGTACGAACCCAAATGGGACGGCTTCCGCTGCCTTGCCTTCAAAGCTGGCGATGAGGTCGACCTGAGGGCAAAGTCTGGCAAGCCGCTCGGCAGGTACTTTCCGGAAGTCGTCTCGATGCTGCGTGTTCTGAGGGCCACTGATTTCGTGGTCGACGGTGAGATCGTCATCGAGGTGAATGGCGCGCTCTCTTTCGATGCGCTGCAGATGCGATTGCATCCAGCGGAAAGCAGGGTTCGAAAGCTGTCTGTCGAAACCCCCGCCAGATTGATCTTGTTTGATATGCTGGCTAGGGCGGACTTCAACGTGATGGACCAGCCGCTGTCCGAAAGGCGCCAAGCTCTGGAACTGTTCGTAGAATCGGCTGGTCATGCCGATATCGAACTGTCTCCTTGTACTCGGGATTTGGCGATAGCAACGAAGTGGCTTGGCGCATCCGGTCACGGTTCGAGGGACGGCGTTGTCGCCAAGCTTGTCGACGACGAATATCGGCCCGGCGAACGCGCCATGCTCAAGGTCAAACGGCTGCGTACAGCCGATTGCGTGGTCGGAGGCTTTCGCTATCTGGCAAATGCGCGTGAGGTCGGTTCCTTACTGCTGGGTCTCTACAATAACCAGGGCAAGCTCGACCATGTGGGGTTCACGTCGACAATCGCGCGGGAGGATCGACCGCAGCTGACCCGACAACTCGAGGCTTTGCGGTCGCCTCCTGGTTTTACCGGCAAGGCTCCGGGCGGCCCAAGCCGCTGGAGCACCGAGAGGAGTGGGGAGTGGGAACCGGTTCACCCCGAATTGGTGGTCGAAGTTCGCTTCGATCACGTCACGAATGATCGCTTCCGGCACGGTACCAAATTTCTGCGATGGCGCCACGACAAGAATCCCAAGCAGTGCACCTTCGAACAGATGCTGAAAACATGAAATCGGCACGCGGTCTGTAGCGCGCGTTGCGCTCAAACCTTAGGCCTATGCGCTCGACTGCCCAGTGTTCGCTTCTTGATCCCTTTCGTAGTGAGGCTGGGCCTGTGGCGTGATTCCCGCAACGACCCACTGGCTCCGGCGGCGGCGCTAATAGATCAGCGCGTCAATCCGCCTGGGACTATCCATTCCTGAATCCGCCGAGCCAAATTCCGCTGCAGTGACTCGTTCGGCGTCACCGAAAGTTCTCATACCCGCTTGGTGCCTTCGGTGAGTGCTGAGGTTGCACCGCCTGCTGCTGAGCGGATTTAGACAGCGGGAGCTCTCCCCCGTTGATGGTCCGAAAAACCTCGCTGGCAGGCTGCTCAACCATTGGGTTAGGTGGCATTGGTGTCGATTGCGTCATTGTGGAGTCCTCCGGTTACTGCGCTGCACGTGCGCCCATGAGCGTTACTGTTTGCGTAATTGCGGACCTGACCTAAGCAGCATCGACGCGCTGGAGATCAGAGACGCGGACCACGCCGTGCTGGCTGACGAAGGTCAGGGTCGTGTCCGTGCTCTGGCTCTGTGAAACACCAGATATGCGATGATCTCCGGTATCGTAGATTATCGTATTTCCATGATCGTCGATGACCAGACGGCGCTTCTCGTTAAACGCCGCGTAGCGCATATGGTTCTGGGAGCCAGCTGCAGACGGGCTTCCAAACTCGTCAGGCCACCACGAGCCGGCGGTTGCCAAGCCAGCCGAGCGATAGCTCACATTCGTATCGTCGTTGCGCCCCTCGGCTGGATGATCGCGGAGGTAGGCGGACAGCTCGCCCGCGATAGCGTTGAGCTTCGCCTTGAGCCTGCCGTTGAACATGTCGCCGACCATCGTCATGCCGGAAGACCATTGCGACATGCCTCCGAAGTCGAGATGGCTGAACTGGGCCATGGTCCCGCCGCCACGCCGCAAAGCGTCTAGAACAGCGGTGACCGCGCCTTCGGAGATGCCATGCTCGCGCGCAAGACGGGCGGTCAGTTCGGTGTCGTTCTGGGTCATCATGATGTCCTGAAAAATCGATGGAACAGCGTACGGCCGCGCATGCAAGCTTGTCGGGCCGTTAGTCTGCGCAGCACGGAAGTAACGAGCGTCGAGAGGCGCGGTTCCCGTACCCGGCAGAACGGCAACACATTCGACAGTCCCCCCACCCAGCAATCGTGTAATCGCCGCGAAATATCGCGGAACATCCGTCAACGTCATTTGACGGAAACGCTTATTTGTCGTAAACATTTGCACCCGGTCGCACTTTTGGGGGCCAGACCAAGGGAGGCTGCCATGACAAGACGCATCGATCGCGAGAAGATCGCGAGAGCGGACCGCGAGAGCAGATGTGTCCGGCGGCTCAAGCCGAGTCGGGGATTTCGGTCTCTTGATCATGTTGGAATTGCTCTGCCCATTGCAGATCCATCAGCCAAGGCTCGCGCCGGCCGATCCAGAGTTCATAGCCTGGAATGATGTCGCTCGGGGCGAGGTCCAGAGCGCCCAGCATGATCTCCGCCTCGTCGTCCCGCAACGAGGCGATGCGCGATCCGCAATCGGCGCAAAAGCTTCGGCCATTGAACGCCCGTAGTCGCCAGTGCCCTGATAATCCGACCGTGCCCAAACACCGAAGAAGTTGAACGCGCTGCCGCTCGAGCGGCGGCAATCCTGACAATGGCAAAGGCCAACACGAAGCGGAGCGCCTTTGACCGAGAAGCGAACCGCACCACAGAGGCACCCACCCCTGCGAATATAATCTTCGCTCATGTCAGAGCTCGCTTTGGAGGGCCACGGTTCTCGTCGGGGTTCGGGACGGGCAATTCGTCCGGCAAGAGGTCAGGGTCAGGGTCCAGCTTGGTGCATCCACGGGCGGTTCTTCGTTCAGCTCTGGTTTGGGCGGCATGACTATTCTCCCGGTCTGTCAACTGGGCGCGGTGTCTTGCCGGCCACCGGACGTGCGTCGCTTCGTCTGGCCGTGAAGGGGTCCGCCAAAGCGCTGGTACGTTTGGGCGGAGCGCCTGCCGTCTTGGGGCTGGCTGGCGCCTGGCCGGAGTCATTGGTGCCAGGGTTTTTACGCTGGATTTCGACACCGGCCGTCTCCGGTTCCCTGGCAATTGCAGAGTTGAGGTTTTTGATTTTGGCCATGCCGTCATCTCCTTTGCTGGCCAACGACCGGCCGCCAGGAATGTTCCATGCAGCGCGGAACCCGCAGGGTGCAGGCCTGTTATCGATGATCACACAGGAGCAATGAAAATGTCTGGAAACGAAAACCATCGCGAAACAGGTGCGACGAAGTATCCGGCCAGGACTGGCGCTGACCCTTCCGATTCATTCTCCCAAGATGCGGCGAGCAACAAGAAGCCCAAGGACGGGGTTGGATTGACGCGGCCTGTGGACGAAGTCGATGACAAGACGCATCAGTCGGACGGGCAGAACCCACTAGGCCAGGTAAAGAGCTCTCGGCCATGAACGTCGCCAATCTTCAGCTCGAAGGTCTGATGATGGCAGTCGCGTCGATCAACAATTTGCTGGTCCACAAAGGCCTGCTTTCAATAGACGACATCGACATCGCGCTGCGAAAGGCCGAGGCCAATGTAACGGGCGATGAGCGGACATATGAGGATATGTCGCCGGCCAATCGCGACGCCATCTGCTTCCCGATTCAGCTTTTGCAGATCGCGAACAATGCCCAGGGCGAGGCCGACGTTCCACCGTTTTCGGAACTGGCGAAGATGGTTGGACAAACGAAAGAGCCGTACAATGATCAGCGGTAATGACGGGCTCGACTTCGTTGCGGCTTACATTTCGCTGTTCTGAATAATTCCCGCTTCGCCATCTTGGATAGGCCTGCGCGATACCGTTGAGTTCTTGAGCCGAACGCCAGGGCCGCCATGGATCGTCTCGCCATCACTTAGAAAGGCAACTCCCGCCAGTTCGAGCGCCGATCGCATCGCGACAATCATGCCGGCGGCCGGAATGCGCTTCCCTTTCTCGAAGTCCCGAACCGTCCCCTCGCTGACCTGCGCTTTGGCGCTAAGCCTGGCTTGTGACCAATCCAGCAGAGCACGCGCCGCCCGGCATTGCTCGACAGTCAATTGGGTCACAAACTTCTCCTCGATCGACACGGTGCTCGTTGGCCTACGCGCTCTTGCGCTTCGGCTCGCTCTTTTTGGGTGTCGCTAGCCCCTCCTGCTTGAGGCTCTTCTTAAGCACCTCGGCCAGGTTGATAACGTTCTCTTTCGGCTTAGGAGCCGCCTTCGGTGGCGCCTTGCCCTTGCGCTTCGCGTCAATCATGGCAATCAGCGCATCTTCGTAGGTGTCCTCGAATTTCGAGGGATCGAAAGTTGTCACCTTTTTGTCGATCAGCATGCCTGCGATTTCGAGCAATTCGGGATCGTATTTCGCCTTGGTCAAACCATCGAAGACACTGTCTTCGGAGACCATCTCGTTGTGGTTTCGCAGCTCGGTCATCACCATGCCCTTGCCATAGGGCTCGATCACAACTTCCCGGCCGCGCTGATAGAGCACGATGCACGACCGTGCTGCGACGCCCTTGTTCTTCATCGCGTCGCGGATGACACCGTAGGCTTCGACGGCCGCGCCGTCGGCGGGAATGAGGTAGTAGGGCTTCTCGAGATAGCGGGTGTCGATCTCGCTGATCGCAACAAACTCGCCTACTTCGAGCGTGTGATCCGAGGTGAGCTTAAGCGCCTTGATATCCGCGGGCTCGATCTGAAGGAATTCATCCTTCTCGACCTCGAACCCCTTGACCTGGTCTTCTGCGTCGACCGTCTTTCCTGTCTTTTCGTCAGCGTAGACGCTTTTGACAGGAAGACCGTCCTTGCGGTTCAAGATTTTGAAGTGGATCTTGGATGCCTCGCTGGTGGCGCCGACAATCTTCACCCCGCAAGTCACCGATCCAACCTTCAAAAAGCCCTTCCAGACAGCACGTGGCGCGACCATGTCGTTTATCCTGTTTCGGGTCAGGGCAAACGAGTTTTCTTTCAAATCGTTCCCTCTGCCGCGGGTTCGGCGGAGTCGACTGAATCCAGCAAGAAGCTTGAAAGCCAAACCAACCGGGAGATGGCGGATCGACCATGTCGCGGCGCCGGCGATCGTCAACAGCGGTTCGGCAACCGGCTTCGACGTCTCCAAGGTACTGATCATGACGAAGAGCGGAATCCACGCCTTCGCCAGGGTGCTATCTGGCAACCTGACAGATAAGGGAATCCGCGTTAACGACGTTGCTCCGGTCCAATGTCGCCACCGCTCAACCGGCCTGAAAAGCAAGCCGCCGACGTCTCGAAATTTGGCGCGAAGGCCGATGAAACGGCCCGCGCAGCCGGAAGAAATTGCACCCGCCTAAGAGTTCTAGCATCGCCGCAATCTCCAGTCACATCACCGCAGGGATCCTTCCAGTCATAGGCGCCTGGTAGCTTAGGAGCAGAGCTATGCTATGCCGTTGCAATCCGGATGCTCGATCAACCAGCAACGCGCAAAGCGTCCGGTTGAGCTGACACGGTTCCGCATTGTGTCAGCTCAGAATAGTCGCGGAACCTATTTCTCCGCGCGAAATTTAGCCCCTTATGAGCAAGCGTGGCCGCGACTTTTTACGAAATTGGATGAATGAAAACGTTCCCGATCACCCTTCCTTCGATCCGGCATTGGTGACTGACCTGGCCGACCGGGCGATGGAAGACGCCGTACTTGTAGGCATAGAGTACCGCGAAATCGACGAAGAAGTGCATAGTCTGTTTGCACTGATGGTTGAGGCAGTAGCGAACCAGAAGAATGGGCCCCGATAGGCCAGCGGAATAAGCCCGGAACTTCCATCGATCGGAGGCATCGCGCAATCCTTGCACCAGCAGGCCAATTGAAGACCCTGCCGACTTCGCGGCCACTCTGATGCTAACCCGGCGTAAGCTTGTTATTGTGCAGTGCAGCAACGATGTTGCCGTAAGTGCATTGTGCTCAGGCTTCCGCCATTCCGCGGTCTAGGACTCGATTTGCGCAACATCTCAGATACGATCGCTCGCCTTTCGGCCATGCGAGGCCGGCCAGCATTTTCCCAACAAAGCCATCTCGACAGTCTGTCCGACCTGGCCACGTTCGGGTCCAATCCAGGCGCCTTGCAGGCCCGCTTCTACATTCCCGAGAACCTGCCGCGCGAAGCAGCGCTGGTGGTCGTTCTGCATGGCTGCACGCAGACGGCGGCCGGCTATGATCACGGTTCTGGCTGGTCGCGCCTGGCAGAAGAGGAAGGCTTTGTGGTGTTGCTGCCCGAACAGCAGCGCGCCAACAATGCCAATCTCTGCTTCAACTGGTTCGTGCCCGAAGATGTCACCCGCGATCGCGGTGAAGTGCTCTCCATCCGCCAGATGATCGAAGCCACGGTGACAAAACATGGTCTGGACCGCCGGCGCGTCTTCATCACCGGTCTGTCCGCCGGCGGTGCCATGGCGGCGGCAATGCTGGCAACATATCCGGAGGTGTTTGCCGGCGGCGCAATCATCGCCGGCCTTGCCTATGGCAGCGCATCGACGATCCCGGAAGCTTTCGATCGCATGCGTGGCCATGGCGGCCCGTCCAATTCGGAACTCCAGCGGCGCCTGGGGCAGGCGTCGTCGCATAAATGGAGTTGGCCAAAGATTCGATCTGGCAGGGCACCGCCGATCACACGGTGGCGCCTGAAAATGCGGACGCCCTCGTCGCCCAATGGCAGGGCGTTCACCGCATTGTGGCAAGCCCTGCTCGAAAAGAGACCGTCGATGTACAAACGCGGCAGGTCTGGCGCAACGCCGATGGCAATGCGGTGATCGAGAAATACACAATTGCCGGCATGGGCCATGGCACCCCCTTGAAGACGGGTGGTGAGGATGGTTTGGGCCATGCCGCGCCATTCATGCTGGACGTCGGAATATCGTCGACTCGCCACATTGCGGCCTTCTGGGATCTCACAAATCGAGATGCTAAACATCGGGCCAACTCAGAGCCCACCTCGGCGCGACGAGCAAGCAGAGCGGCGAAAGGGCCGAGTCGCCGAGCTGAAGAGGCAGGCGGCGGACGCCGATGCCAAGCTCACGCGATTGTACGAGGCGATCGAAAATGGCCTCGCCGATTTGGGTGATTCCAATCTTAAAGGGCGGATCGGTGAGCTGAAGCAAGCGCGAGACACTGCGCGTGCCGACGCTGAGCGTGCAGAAGTGCGCATGGAAAGCGGGGAAACTCCGATTACGCCGGAGTTGCTTCACCGGTTCGGCCTAGAGGCGCGAAAGAAGATTCGAACGGATAATGGGTTCAGCCGTCACTACGTGCAGGCGCTAGTGCAGCGGATTGAAGTGGGAGAGGCCGAAATTCGGATCACTGGCTCCAGACTAAAACTCCTGCAGACGCTCGCCACGGGGCAGGGCGGCTCTGGAGTGGAACTGCGTGCAAGCGACGTTCGCAGTTTTAATCTGAAGTGGCTCCCCGGGCCGGATTCGAACCGCCGACCTTAGGTTTACAAAACCGTAGGTCGTTTTACCGGCGGAAGTGATCGAGGCCCTGCTTCGTCGCTGCGCGATTGTAGCCGCGGCCATCCATCGGAGGCGTTCAACGCCGCCCGAGATTGCGGACTGATACCAGCAATCGCGTCAACTACGCAGCCTTTGCCGCTTGGATAGTGTGGAGCATTTCCGGCTTGAGGTGCGTATAGCGCCGCAACATCTTCCAATCCTTGTGCCCCGTGACCAGCGCTACCTGTTCGATTGTAAACCCAGCTTCAAAAAGGCGGCTCGTTCCTTCGTGCCGCAAGTCGTGAAAGTGAAGGTCGTGGATGTCCAGGTCAGCGCACCCTCGGCGAAAGGCGGTGCCGACTGACCGATGGTTGAACGGGAAAATTCGATCGTCGTCACTGCTTCGCTTTGCGCGCTGCTCCTCAACAATGGCCCACGCATCGTATCCAGTTGCCGCAAACAGCGGTATGCGCTGATTGTTACCCTTTTTGTTGCGTGGGTCTTTGCGGTCGCGGATGAGAAGCATCCGCGTGCGAGACTCCAGATCGGACCAACGCGCCTTGCAAATCTCCTCCTGACGCATCGCGGTTGCAACGGCGAAACGTATAATGCGGCCAACCGGCGCTATCTGAAGAGGGTTTGCGTCGAAGTGAGCGACTAGCCTGTCGAGTTCATCCTGAGTGGGTCGCCTGTCGCGCTCACATCCCTTGCCGACAAGGCCGAGGCGCTTAAGCGCGATGCGCGCGAGATCGACGGGTTCGACCTTCACCGGTAGACCGTGGACGGCCGCAGCATGAGACAGGATAAGTTTCACAAAGCCGATGTCGATGCCGAGAGTCATCGGTCCGGCACCTTGGGCGGCTCGATCGCGACCAAAGCGAATGAGCCGTTCGCGATCGAGGGCCGCTATGTTGCACTTCCCCAGATGTCTTTGGAGCATATCGAGCGCTGCGGCCTTGGAGCGGCGAGGGGACTTGCCTACATCGCACATGTCGTCGATATGAAGGTCGATGAGTTCGCCGAAAGTTTTTAGGCGCGCTGTGCGGGACTTGGTTGGCGTCTCACCGCGATCGACCTGGCGCTCGGTTTCGGTCGCCCAGCGCCGAGCGTCGTCTCGGCGCAAGAAGGTCTCGCTGACGTAGCGACCTTTGCGACGGACTTGGACGCGCCAGGAACCGGACGAGAGTTTTGTGTAGGTGGCCATTTTTTCGTGTGCGCTCCGTGTGCACTGAGAGATCGAAACGTGGCGAAAAGGGTCGTATTCTGGCGTAAAGTGGCGTGGCCGCGCTCGCGACTAACGGATTGATGTTAAAGAAAAAATGCTGAAAAATCAAGATCATAGAGTGGCCGTGGCCCCGATGATGGACTGGACGGACCGGCATTGCCGATTCTTCCACCGCCAGCTGACGAACCGTGCGTTGCTTTACACCGAAATGGTGGTGGCAGACGCGGTCCTCCACGGCGCGCGCGATCGGTTGCTTGGCTTCGATGCGGTGGAACATCCGGTCGCCTTGCAGCTCGGCGGTTCCGATCCCGCGAAACTTGCCGAGGCGGCGCGCATTGGCGAGGCTTTCGGCTATGACGAAATCAATCTCAATGTCGGCTGCCCGTCCGACCGCGTCCAGTCGGGGACGTTCGGTGCCTGCCTGATGAAAGTGCCCAACCTTGTCGCCGAGTGCGTCGCGGCGATGAGAGCTGCGGTGACGATCCCCGTCACCGTAAAATGCCGCATCGGCGTCGACGAACAGGATCCCGAGCCGGCGCTCGATACGCTGGCCGACGGGGTCTTCGATGCCGGCGCCGACGCGTTGTGGGTGCATGCGCGCAAGGCATGGCTGGAAGGGCTGAGCCCCAAGGAAAACCGAGACATTCCGCCGCTTGACTATGACAGGGTCTATAGGCTTAAGGCTGGAAAACCGAGCAAATTCATAGGCATCAATGGTGGTATTCAGTCACTTGAAGAGGCGCGCGCGCATCTCGATCAGGTTGACGGCGCCATGCTTGGACGCGCCGCCTACCACACACCAGGCATTCTGGCCGGCGTTGACGCCGGCTTCTATGGCGCAAAGCCCGAGGCGTTCGACTTCGCAGCGCTTATCGACGCGATGGCCGGTTATGCGGCGCGCCACATCGAACAGGGCGGGCGGCTCGGCCATGTCACCCGCCATATGGTCGGGCTGTTCCATGGGCTGCCCGGCGCGCGCCGTTACCGCCAGATCCTGTCGACCGACGCAAACCGGCCCGGCGCCGGGCCTGATGTGCTGAAGACGGCGTTTGCGGCCGTCGACTTTGGCGCAGGGACCGCCGAAGCGGCCTGAGCTGGAGCAACTCCAGGACAGTGTAAAACGGTTTTCCGTCCGTGAATTGCGTCGAAACAAAGAGTGGGAGCAGCTCACCGTCTCCATGAAACGGTGAACTGCTTTAATCCCTGAGGATCATGCGGTCGCCGCGCACGTCGAAGCCTGACAGCGAACCGATGAAATTCATGCCGAGCAGGCTCTGGCTCAGCATGCCAGGGGCCGCGACCATCACCGACATGTCCTTGCGCACGATGCCGCCGATCGCAACCGCGTCGGTCTTGACCGCCGCGGCGCGCGCCATGCCGTTGGCTGTCGACACCGGTATCGTGTAGTTGAGCGCGGCAGGGTTGAAGCCGGCGGCTTGCGCGTCTTCCGACGTCAGCACCGTGCTGGTAGCGCCGGTATCGACCACGGCCCGCACCGGGTTGCCGTTGACCAGGATGCGCGCCTCGAAATGGCCGTTGTCGGCCTTGTCGAGGGTAACGGTGGCGTGGCCGTCTTCGACGCCAAGCGCAAGCGGACTACCGGGAACGAGGCCCGCAGTCACCCGGCTGGCAACGTCCTGCAGTTCGTACCGATACTGGTAGCCGGTGATCAGGGCGAGCACGATTGCCGCCCAGGCGCCAAGGTTGCGGGCCATCGCGCCCAGCGGGCGGCCTGACCGCAGCAGGCCGGCGCCGATCAGGGCGCCGAAGGCGCCAAGCCAGATCAGCCGGCCGAAATCGTAATTTTCCACGCCCAGCGTGCTGCCGGCGGAATCGTTGAGCATGAGCAGGACCGCGCCCACGCCGATCACCGCCATCATAATCCAGAACAGCCGGCTGCTCATCCGTGCCTCGCTAGAGTGCGTCGCGTTCGCGCGCCATGCGGGTGCGGCGCGTTTCCCGGCGCGGCCGGCGCTCGACCGTTTCCAGCCGGGCCGGCAGTTCGGCCATCACATTGCGGCGCGTTTCGGGCGTCATCCCCATCCAGGCGCCGATTTCCTCGCGCGTGCGGCCGCAACCGAAGCAGAAGCCGGTTTTCATGTCGATCGAACAGACGAGGATGCAGGGCGATTCGATGGCCGTCATGACTTTCTCACGAGCGACCCGTTTGGAATCCGCTCTTCCATCTCCACATGGTGCAACGGCAAAGCCAATGCAAGCCCTCGCAATCGCGCCGTCCCGGGCCATCTTTGCGGCAATCAAGGCGGATGTTTGGGGGAGGTTGTGCCGATCACGCAACGCGGCTATGCCGCTCACCAAATCCAGGAATGATTGCTCACGACATGACCAGCGCGTTACCTTTCGACGATTTTCGCAACCTGCTCGACAATTTGCCGGCAGCCGATCTCAAGGCGGAAGCGCGCGTGCATGCGCTGTTCGCCAAGGCGGACAAGCCAGCGCATTCGCTCGGCCGCATCGAGGAGATCGCCGCGTGGCTTGCGGCCTGGAGCGGCAGGGCTCCGCCCGCCGTGACAAGGCCGCTGATGGCGGTCTTCGCCGGCAATCATGGCGTGGTCAGACATGGCATTTCGCCACGCCCGGTGGCAGCAACAGCCAATGCGGTCGAGCTTTGCGCGGCCGGTGGCGCGGCGATCAACCAGATCTGCATCGCCAACGATCTCGGGCTGAAAGTGTTCGATCTTGCGCTGCACGTCCCGACCGGCGACATCACCGATGATGCCGCGCTTGACGAGCGCGGTTGCGCGGCGACCATGGCCTTCGGCATGGAAGCGATCGCCGGCGGCACCGACCTGCTTTGCCTCGGCGATCTCGGTGTCGGCAATTCCACCGTCGCTGCCGCGCTGTTTGCGGCACTGTTCGGGGGCAGGGGTGCCGATTGGGTCGGCCCGGGATCCGGCGCGGATGCGGCCATGCAGGCGCGCAAGGCGGAGGTGGTCGATGCGGCACTGGCGTTTCACGGCGGCCATCTAGAGGACCCGCTAGAGGTGTTGCGCCGGGTCGGCGGCCGTGAGTTCGCGGCGATAGCCGGCGCCATCCTCGCCGCGCGGATGCAGAAGATCCCGGTGCTGCTCGACGGCTTTGCGGCAACGGCCGCAGCGGCGGTGCTTTATGCCGCGAACCCCGCAGCGCTAGACCATTGTCTTCTCGCCAGCCTGTCGCCGGAGCCCGCACATGCAAGGGCCGCCGAGCTCCTCGGTTTGCGCCCGCTGCTCGACCTCGGCATAAGCCATGGCGAGGGGGCGGGGGCGGCGCTTGGCGCAGGCCTCGTCAAGGCGGCGGCGCTGACCAGTTCGGGCATGGCGGCGGCTGTTCGGGGTTAGCCACCAGGCATACGCGGCGTTGACGAGGTAGCGCCTATCGCCGCCGTGCCGCGACCGCTGCGGTCGGCAATGCCGGCAGCTCTTCCATCACCCGGCTCAGCGGGAAGATGGCAATCGCCTCGGTGCCCTCGCGCAGCTTGGAATGGAGCTCGAATTCGCCGCCATGCATGGCAAGCAGCCCTTGCACGATCGGCAGGCCAAGCCCGGTGCCTTGCTCGGCGCTCTTGATGGCGATCGAGCCCTGGCCGAAGGCTGAAAGCACGATCGGAATCTCGTCCTCGGGAATGCCCGGGCCATTGTCCTTGATCGAAATGTATTGCCCGCCGCCCGCCGTCCAGCCGACGCGGACGCGGATTTCGCCGCCGGTGGCGGTGAATTTTATGGCGTTGGACAAAAGGTTGAGCGCGATCTGGCGCACGGCGCGCTCGTCGGCGAACAGACGCGGCAATGTCTGTTCGAAATCCTGGATGACGCGGATGTCCTTGTTGCGCGCCCTCAACTCCATCATGTGGCAGCAATCCTCGACGATGTTCAGCAACATCACCGGCTCCTCGTTGAGCTGGTAGCGGCCGGCCTCGATGCGCGACAGGTCGAGGATCTCGTTGATCAAGTCGAGCAGATGCTGGCCGGAATCGTGCACGTCATGGGCGTAGTCGCGATAGGTGGGGTTGCTCATCGGCCCCAGCACTTCGTTCGCCATCACCTCGGAAAAGCCGAGAATGGCGTTGAGCGGCGTGCGCAATTCATGGCTCATCGAAGCGAGGAAGCGCGACTTCGCCAGATTGGCATCCTCAGCCCGCCGCCGCGCCTCGTCCGACATCGATTTCGCCGTCTCGAGTTCGGCGATCAGCGCGTCCTTTTCGGAGCGGAACGACAACAGCATCAGGGAGGAGCGGTTGAGTTGACGGGCGACATAGGCGAAGAAAGGCAGCGACACGACAAGCAGCCCGGCCATGATCGCCTCGACCGGCATCCACAATCTGGTGCCGACATAAGCATAGAGTGCGACAGGCACGGCAAAGGTCACCAGCAGTGTTCCGCTGAGCGACGAGGCCATGAGAGCCGTCCCGGCCATGGCAAGCAGCATCACCACCGCCTTGACCACCTGGAACTGGTCGACTTCGCAGGCGGCGCAGCCGAGCAGGACGAACCAGGCCCAGCCGAGGCCGCACAGGAAGTGGCCGACCAGGAATTCCCTTCGCGTTTGCAAGGGGTTGAGCTCGGAAGCTTCCGTGCGCTCAATGCGCCGGGCCATGAAGGCGACGATGGTATAGCAAGTGAGCGTGAACAGCGCCCAGAGCCCGATCTCGTTGCCGACGCCGGCCAGCCGGCCAGCCGCGGCGATCGCCAGGACCAGCAGCGGGATGGCCACGGCGCCGCTTGTCATGGCGCGGGCGTGGAGATTCAGCAGTTCACGGTCGAAATCGGGATTGCCCGCCTGCTGCGAAAGACGGTCGCGCGTCTTGCGCACCGCGCGCGCCACATCGCTGTTGCGATGAGGTTTCCTGCGGTCCACAATGAACTTGTCCGCTGTGTTCGAGCGTTGCAAGGGCATCAAAAACTTCAATTTATGCGTGCAGCGGTTCCAAGGTGTTAAGCTACGTTCGAATGATTAACCAACCGTTTGCCATATGAGCCGTTCCTGGTCGCCAAGATCGCGCCGGTACGCGGCGCCGCGCCCGAGAAGCCTGTGGCGCAAGCTCATGGACTACGGGCTGACTATCGTCATTCTGGGGCTGCTGATCCTGCTGGCGGCACGCCTCGACCGGGTCGAGACGCGCAAGACGCAAGGCGCGGCCGTCATCAATGACGGCGATTCGATCACGCTCGGCACCGAGCGCATCCGCATGCGCGGCATCGACGCGCCTGAATACACCCAGACCTGCCGCAGGAACGGCGCCGATTATGCCTGCGGCACGCTTGCGCGCCAGTCGCTGGTGCGCCTGATCGCCGGCAGGCCGGTCACTTGCAGCGGCTGGCAGCGGGATCGTTATGGCCGGCTGCTTGGTAACTGCAAGGCGGGTGACACGGATCTCAACCGCGCCCAGGTCGAGGCTGGCTGGGCCGTTGCCTATGGCGATTTCGAAAGCGAGGAAGCGACTGCTCGCGCGGCAAAGGTCGGCATCTGGGCAGGCACGTTCGACCGGCCGCAAGACTGGCGCGACAGCCACCGCGGCGAAGTCGTGGAGCGAAAACACGGCACGCTGGCATCGATCGGGGATGCCGTGCGGGAGATTTTTCGCTTCTGGTGAAACGCATCTGGCGGAAGGGAAGGAGGATCGAATGAAGCTTTTCGACGGCGGCCGGGCGCCCAACCCGCGGCGGGTACGCGTTTTCCTTGCCGAGAAAGGGATCGCGGTTCCAATCGTGTCCGTCGACATGGGCGCGCTGGAGCACAAGAGCCAAACAGTGAGTTCGCGCAACCCTTTACAACGCCTGCCGGTTCTGGAACTTGACGATGGCACCATCATCACGGAATCCGTCGCCATCTGCCGCTACTTCGAGGAGTTGCAGCCCGAACCGGCCCTGTTCGGACGCGGCGCGCTCGGCAAGGCGCAGGTCGAGATGTGGCAGAGGCGGATGGAGCTCAATCTGCTGGGCAGCGTCGCGCAGGCCTTTCGCCATATCCATCCGGCCATGAAGGAATGGGAAATCCCGCAGGTCCCGGAATGGGGCGAGGCCAACAAGCCGAAGGCGGTCGAGTTCCTTAAGATCCTCGACCGCGAGCTGGCGAGCCGTGAGTTCGCCGCCGGTGACAACTATTCGATTGCCGATATTACCGGCCTGATCGCGATCGACTTCATGAAGCCGGCCCGCATCAAGGTGCCGGAGGAATGCACCAATGTGTTGCGCTGGCATCAGGCGATCTCCAGCCGGACGAGTGCCGCCGCTTGAGTGTGGAACTGGACAGCTTTGCCGCGACGGTCCGGGCCTGCCGCATCTGCGTCGAGAACCCCGTCGGCAAGCCGCTGCCGCATGAGCCAAGGCCGGTTCTGCGGCCGTCGTCCAGCGCGCGCATCCTGATCGCCAGCCAGGCGCCGGGAACCAAGGTGCACCTGTCAGGCATGCCGTTCACCGATGCCTCCGGCGACCGCCTGCGCAACTGGCTTGATGTGACCAGCGACGAATTCTACGACATAGAGAAATTCGCCATCGTGCCGATGGGCTTCTGCTTTCCCGGTCAGGATGCCAAGGGCAGCGACTTGCCGCCAAGGCGCGAATGCGCACCGGCATGGCGCGCGCCCTTGATGGCCCTGATGCCGGCGATCGACCTGGTGCTGACGATCGGGATCTATGCGCAGTCCTGGCACATGGGCGCCGCGCGCCGACCCTCGCTGACGGAAACGGTGATGGACTGGCGTGCCATCTGGGAGAATTCGGTCGGCACGAAAGTGCTGCCTCTGCCGCATCCGTCCTGGCGCAACACCGGCTGGCTAAAGCAGAATCCATGGTTTGAAATGGATTTGCTGCCTTTCCTTCGGTCGGAAATCCGCTATCGCATTGGCTAGGCATTCAGCAAGAAATCACTCGCTTTAGTGGCGATTGGCAGAATTTCTTTCTTGTGAAAGCCTCGAATAAGAGGGAATATAGATAAACTATTCCCCAGGAGCCTCTCATGGACCGCCTTGACCGAAAAATTCTACGCCTCCTGCAGGAGGACGCGACGCTCGCGGTCGCCGATGTCGCCAAGAAAGTCGGCCTGTCGACCACGCCCTGCTGGCGCCGCATCCAGAAGCTCGAGGAGGAAGGCGTCATCAAGCGGCGCGTCGCCATTCTCGACCATGAGAAGGTCAATGTACGGGTCACTGTCTTCGTCTCGATCCGCACCAATTCACACAGCCATGAGTGGCTGCGGCGGTTTTCCGAGGTCATCCAGGAATTTCCCGAGGTGGTCGAGTTCTACCGCATGAGCGGCGACGTCGATTACCTGCTGCGCGTCGTGGTGCCCGACATCGCCGCCTATGACGCCTTCTACAAGCGGCTGATCGCCAAGATCGAGATCCGTGACGTGTCGTCGTCCTTCGCCATGGAGCAGATCAAGTACACCACAGAGATCCCGCTCGACTACATGGTGTTGGACAAGGAATCGGGTGCCAACGCTGCCTGAGCGCCAAACCGTTAGAGTATTTCACCGTTTCGCGGAAACGGCGAAATGCTCTAACTCTTTGTTTTGACGCAATTCCTGTGGGAAAACCGTTCACACTTTTCCTGGTATTGCTCTAGTTCTTCTTTTTGTTGAGGAAACTCCAGGGCGAATTCACCGGCAGGACGATGGTGTCCGGCACGGTGTCGACGCCGACAACCTCCGCCTTGCGCACGGTATAGCCGGACTGGATGACACTGACGCCATCCAGAATGAACAGCTGGCTCTTTTCCATGTCCGGCCTCAGGGCGTCGGTGACGGCGACCGACTGGTAGGCTTGCGACATCTTGTAGGGATGGGCTGGCGTGACCAGCACGATCTGGTTGGGTGGCGGCGTCGGCATGTGGCTGCACGCGCCCGTCCATGGCACCAGCAGGAACTGATACACAAGGTCACCGTCGCGATCGACCGGCAATGCATAGCCGGCTAATTGTACCGTCTTGTCCGCAGGCCAAGCGACAGCGTCTCGCCATGATCGGGCAATTTTGCCGCGATCATCGGCAAGCCGGCGTCTTCGGCAACCGCCTGGCTCGCCGGGCGCAGATCCTTCCAGAATATGTGCATGGTCTCGGCCGAGGCACCGGCGGCGCAGAGAGACAGCGCGGCCGCGAGCGCCAGCATTGATTTGAAATGGATGCTCATGCCGCTTCCTTTGCGGGCGAGTAGAGACGCCGTGCCCAATGGCGTCAATGCTCGAGCCGCATCACATGTCGGCGAGAACCGGCCATGCCGGCCTCGCGGAAGCCACGCGATGCAAACATGTCGCGAAAACCCATGAAACGGTAACTCGGCGACGCCTCGGACACCGGATAGGCCTCAATGATACGCGCGCCCTTGGCGAAGGCATGATCGATGGCCGCATCGAGCAACGCCGAAGCAAGGCCGCCGCCGCGCAAAACCCTCGGCACATAGAAGCAGACAATCGACCATACGCCGCTCTCGCCGTCATCCTGCTGCTTTGAAAGCTTGCGATAGGTCTCGCGTGGCGCGACCGAGCACCAGCCGATGGTCTTGCCGTCGAGCTCGGCGGCTATGCCGACCGGGGTGCTGGCATCGATGAGCGCCATCATCCGCCGCTTCTTCTCGTCGCTCTGGGCGTGCTCGCGGCCGGACTGCCGCCAGGCCATGCACCAGCAATATTTTGGCGCCCCCGGCTGCTCGAACAAAGTCTCGAAGCCGCCACGGGTTGCTCGCGTCACCTCGGTGAATCGGATGTTGGCGAGGTCAAACGTTTCTGGCGGCGATCCGCGCGAGCGTTTTGGCATCGGTCAGCTCCTTCACGGCATTCCTGCCGTTCCAGCGTGCCGTCTTGTCGGTCGATCGCGCGAGCCGTTCAGCGACAGCAAGGGCCGCGCCGTGCATGGCCATCGATCGCTTGCCGATCGAACGAAGCGCCCAGTTCACGGCTTTCTTCACGAAATTACGGTCGTCCGTGGCATGCGCCTCGATGATCGGCGGGAAGGTGAGAAAGGTCGCCTCCGGCTCTTTCTTCCGGTGGACGACAGACCAGGCCATCATGGCAAAGGCCGTGCGTCGAACGAATTCCCGTTCATCGGCCGCGAACTCGCCGATCAGTTCCTTCCAGGCGTCCGTGTCGACGAAAAGGTCGGAGACGCCGTCGACGATATCCCAGGAATCGAAACTCGACGCCCATTGCCTTGCGTTCGCGGCAGAAAACCGGCTCGGGTCGGCCGTGACGGAAGCGATGAACTGCGCCTCCATAATGCCTGACTCCCACAGCTCAAAAGCGCGCTCATGGTTGCGTTTGATCTTCCGGGCGATCTGCCGCTGGACGCCATGTGGGATTCCAAGCGCGCGTTCGATCCTGATACCGTAGCGCAGCATGCCAAGACGATTTTCCTCCGAGCCGATCAAGCGCAGATGCGCGACGATTTCGTCGGCACTGGATTGGGGCGAAAGCTCGGCCATCGCAAATCCTACTTCTCCAGCCGCGCCAGCAGCGAGGACGTGTCCCAGCGCTTGCCGCCCATGGCCTGCACGTCCTTGTAGAACTGGTCGATAAGCGCGGTCACCGGCAGCCTGGCGCCGTTGCGATCAGCCTCCTCCAGGCAGATGCCGAGATCCTTGCGCATCCAGTCGACGGCAAAACCGAAATCATATTTTCCCGCATTCATGGTCTTGTGCCGGTTTTCCATCTGCCAGGATCCGGCCGCACCCTTGGAAATCACCTCGATCACCTTCTCGATGTCGAGCCCGGCCTTCTTGCCGAAATGGATGCCTTCCGACAGGCCCTGCACCAGCCCGGCGATGCAGATCTGGTTGATCATCTTGGTCAGCTGGCCGGCGCCCGCCGATCCCATCAGCCCGACCATGCGGGCATAGGCGTCGATAACCGGCCTGGCCCTGTCGAACGCGGCCTGGTCGCCGCCGACCATGACGGTCAGCACGCCATTCTCGGCGCCAGCCTGGCCACCGGACACCGGCGCGTCGAGAAACGAGAAGCCGCCGGCTTGCGCGGCCTCCGCCAATTCGCGCGCGACCTCGGCCGAGGCCGTGGTGTTATCGATGAAGACCGAACCTTTCTTCATCGATTTGAACGCACCATCGGGGCCTGTCGTCACCGAGCGCAGATCGTCGTCATTGCCGACGCAGGAAAAGACAAAGTCCTTGTCCTTGGCTGCCTCCGCCGGCGTCACCGCAAGGCTGCCGCCATGCTGGCCAACCCATTGCTCGGCCTTGGCCTTGGTGCGGTTGTAGACAGTGACGTCGTGGCCCCCCTTGTTCCTGAGGTGCCCGGCCATCGGATAACCCATTACGCCAAGACCGAGAAATGCCACGGATGCCATAAGCTTGCCCTTCAGACTGAAAATGGAATTTGCTGCGAAAGCTCTAGAGCAATTCCTGGAAAAATGTGAAGCGGTTTTCCCACAGGAATTGCGTCAAAACAAAGAGATAGAGCGGTTCCGCGTTTCCGCGAAACGATGAACCGTTCTAGACTCTGCGTTCAATTCGTCAAGACGCGAGGGAACACGATCGACTGGTGCAGCCGAAGCCGAGAACGGGTCAGCGTTTCAGGTGAATGGTGATGCGGCGCTCGATCCATTCGATGGCATGACGCAAGATCTCGACCATCACCAGATAGACGATGGCGACCCAGATATAGGCTTGAATGTCGAAGCTGTTCGCGAAGGCGAGCTTTGCATTGCCCATCAGATCATAAACCGTGATGATGGCGACGATGGCGGATGCCTTGACCATCAGGATCAGTTCATTGCCATAGGGTCGCAAGGCGACAATCAACGCCTGCGGCAAGACGATCTTGCGCAGCGTCTGCAGTTTGTGCAGGCCGAGCGAGGCTGCCCCTTCCCATTGCCCTCTTGGCACGCTTTCGATGGCACCGCGCAGGATTTCGGCCTGGTAGGCGGCGGTGTTGAGCGCAAAGGCGAAGACGCCGCAGTTGAAGGCGTCCTTGAAGAAATCCCAGAGCGTGAACCATCCCATCGTAAATCCGACCGGGATGCTTACGTGAGGCAGAACTTGGACCCAGTCGCTGACGACCGGTAGGTATAAGCCAACCGCACTGAGCTCCGGTCTGAACGAACCCACCCCGTAATAGACCAGAAATGTCTGAACCAGCAGCGGCGTGCCCCGGAAGAAATAGACGTAACAATAGGCAAGACCGGACAGGATCCGGTTCCTGGACATGCGCCCATAGGCGACAGGCACCGACAGGACGGCGCCAAGCACCATTGAAATGGCGACCAGCGACAGGGTGACGCCAAGCCCTCTGAGATAGGCCGGCGCATATTTGGCGAAGAAGGCTGCGTTCCAGGCAAAGAACAAGTAGCTGACGATGCCGAGGCCAAAGGCGATCCACAGGCAAACAAGCGCGTAGCCGACGATGCGCCGTCGCGGCCAGCCGCGAGCTCGCGGTGGTGGCCGTTCGACCATGGTGGCTGTCGCGCTCATCGTTGTGCCTCGCGTTTGCCGAGCGAGCGCAAAATGGCGTTGGTGGCGAAGGATGACACGACGGCCAGACCAAGAAAGACCAGTGCCGCCACACCGTAAAACAGGAACGAATGCTTAGTGACGCGAGCGGCCACGCCGGCGTTGCGCAACGTCTCTGCTAGACCGACGACCGACACCAGTGAGGTGTCCTTCAGCAGGCTGAGCCAGCAATTCTCAAGACCAGGAAACGCGATGCGCAGCAGCTGCGGCAAGATCACAAGGCGCATTGTCTGCCCGTAGGAAAGACCAATGGCATAACCACCCTCATACTGACCTTTCGGTATGGCACGGAAGGCCGACAGGAAAACCTCGCTGGCGTAGGATGAGAAGATCAGGGCAAGCACGATCATGCCGGCGACGAAGCTGTTGACGTCGATGGTCGCTTCGGGGCGAAAATACCTGATGATGTGCTGCAGCAGGATCGGCACGCCGAAAAAGAACAGGAAGAGCGTGACCAGTTCCGGCAAGCCGCGAAAGACCGTGGTGTAGATGTTGGCGGCCAGGCGCAGCGAAGGCTCTTCGGATTGCTTGCCGAGCGCAATGAAAAAGCCGATCGTCAAACCAATGGGGAGCGTCGCCAGCGCCAGCAGAACCGTTACTACGACGCCATAGGCAATATCGTCACTCCAGCCATCGGGTCCCCAACTGAGAAGTGTCCATATGCTTTGGGCTGGCATTGACGGGTCTTATCTCCACGGCATTCCCAAGACGAATAGAAAGACGGCGGGGAATTTCCCCGCCGTCTTGATCCAGTCTATCAGGATTCGGCGCCGTAGACGTCGAACTTGAAGTACTTGTCGTTGATTTCCTTGTATTTTCCGCTGGCTCGGATGGCGTCGATGGCCTCATTGAGCTTGTTGACCAGGTCGGTCTCGCCCTTGCGCACGGCAATGCCGGCGCCCGGTCCGAAGATCTCGACCGGTTGCGGCGAGGGCTGGCCGAGAATCTTGCAGCAGGCACCATCGGGCGAGTCCAGCCACTGCTGCAGCACGACGATATCGTCCTCGATCGCGTCGAGACGGCCATTGGCAAGATCCGCCTGCTCCTCGGGGCTGCTCGGATAACCCTTCACGGTGCTGTCGGTGTAGGTCTTCGAGGCATAGTTGAAATGCGTGGTCGTGGTGGCGACACCGATGGTCTTGCCGGCGAGATCTTCCTTGGTCACGCCCTTCAGCGTTGAGTCTTTCGGCACTGCCAGAGCCGAAGGCGTGTTGTAGTATTTGTGGGTGAAGTCGACCTTCTCCTTGCGCTCGGGGGTGATCGACATCGAGGCGACGATTGCGTCGAACTTGCCGGCCTGAAGCGCGGGGATGATGCCGTCCCAATCCTGGGCGACGAAGGTGCACTTGACCTTCATCTGGTCGCACAGCGCCTGGGCGATATCGATGTCGAAGCCGACGAGCTTGCCGTCGGAGGTGAGATTGTTGAACGGGGGATAGGCGCCTTCGGTGCCGATCCGCAGGGTCTTTTCCTGGGCCTGGGCTACGCCGAGCGTCAGCAGCGCGGCCGATGCGGCGAGCGCGATACGCAGTGCAATACGCATGATAGTCCTCTCTTTATGGTCCCGGCCGTCGTTCCGAAACGGCTCTGTGGGGCGGTGCTTTTGACCGCCCGCTGAAGCGATACTCCCACTCTTTCAAAGAAAAAAGCAACTGCAAAACCACCAAAATCGGTAACGGGGTTCTGCCGTTACGTTAGATCTCAAGCAACGAGGCCGGTGGTGCGCTCGATGAAGTCGACTATCGATTTTACGTCGTTGAGGTCGAATACCGGCAGGCTCTTGTCCGTGACGGCGAAATCCGCGGCGACGGCGACAATATTGGGATCGTCAGCCGAAAGCGGCGCCCGGTCCTTTGCCTCCAGCCGCCTCGTTTCGATCTTGCGGTGGGACTCGCGCTTGTAGCCTTCGATCAGCACGATGTCGCATGGGGCGAGGCGCGAAAGGATCCCTTCCAGCGGTGGCTCGTCCTCGCCGCGCAATTCGTGCATCAGCGCCCAACGGTTGCCGGAAACGATCGCGACCTCGGTGGCGCCGGCCTGCCGATGGCGGAAGCTGTCGGCGCCAGGCTTGTCGATGTCGAAGTCATGATGGGCATGTTTGACCGTCGAGACCTTCCAGCCGCGCCGCACAAGCTCGGCGACCAGCTTTTCGGTCAGTGTGGTCTTGCCGGAGTTTTTCCAGCCGGTGATGCCGAAGATGTTCATGATGTCATGCTCTGCAACAGGCGTCTGGCCTCGGCAAGATCGTCCGGCACGTTGATGTTGAAGAAAGGATCGAGCCCTGTGGATTGCTGGATCGGGAATTCCACCTCGACATGACCGTGACGCTCGATGAAGGTCAGCACCCGCCGGCTATCCTCATCGACGAGGAAATGCCGCAAGGCGTCGCGACAATCGGTTGGCCACAGCGCGAAGGTCGGGTGGAGCCGTCCGGCCGAGGAGGCGACAGCGATCGAACCGGGGCTTCGGCCGGCCGCCGCCGCCAGGCGGTCGACGAGATCAAGCGGCAGGAAGGGCGTGTCGCCGGCAGCGGTGACGACAGCCTTGCAAGGTGTGCTGGCAACGGCCCATTCGAGGCCGGTCAGAATTCCGGCAAGCGGGCCAGCAAAGCCTTCGACGGTGTCGGCAAGCACGGCCAGTCCGAAACGGGAAAAGCGTGCCGGATCGCCATTGGCACTGAGCGCCAGGGTTTCAATCTGCGGGCCAAAGCGCGACAGTACCAGGTCAAGCACGCAGCCGGCGCCAAGCGGCAACAGGCTCTTGTCGCCGCCTCCCATTCGCCGTGACTGGCCGCCGGCCAGAATGATCCCCGCGACATCCCGTTTCATGCCACCCAGCCTCTACGCCAGCCGACGGAAATCGCAAGCAGCTTCAAGGGCTAGATTCCGTCCGGCGCCATGGCCGGCCCGGTGCTTTCGGCGACGATTCTTCTCCGGCCGACCAGCCGTTCGCGGTAAAGCGTATAGAGACCCGAGCCGACGACTATCGCCGCACCGACGATCATCGGCATGTCCGGGAAATCGCCGAAGACGATCAAGCCAAGCAATATGGACCAGAGGAGCGCGGTGTAACGGAATGGCGCGACGAAGGAGATCTCGCCCGAGCGCATCGCCATGATGATGAACTGATAGCCGACGAGCACGAGCACCGCAGCCAGCGCCAGCAGTGTTGTGCTCTTGCCGGTCATCGGCGTCCAGCCACCCATCGGCGACAACAGCACCGCGCCGACGACGGTCATTGCCAGAGCGGTGGCGGTCGAGACCAGCATTGTCGGTATGGCTTGAGGGATACGCTTGGTGGCGAGATCTCGCACGGTGCAGCATGCAACGCTGACCAGTGCCACAAGGGAATAGATGCTGAAGCCGTCGAAACCCGGCCGCACGATAATCAGCACGCCGGCAAAACCGATGGCGATCGCCATCCAGCGTCGCCAGCCGACTGGTTCGCCGAAAAACAGCGCGGCACCCATCGTCACCGCCAGCGGCAGCGCCTGAAGAACCGCCGAGACGCTGCCGATCGGCAAATGAGCCAGCGCCACGAGGAATGACACGGTGGCACCCGCTTCGCCCAGGACTCGGATTGCCACCAATGGCTGCAGCATCAGGCGCGGCTGCAAAAGCGCGCCACGTTGCCAGGCCAGCAGGCCGACGAAGAGCGAGGCAAAAGCCCCCCTGATCAGCATGACCTGCGCCATGTTCATCGATTGCGAAGAGTATTTGGTGATGGCGTCGTTGAGCGTGAAGCCAACCATCGCCACCATCATGAACAACGCGCCGCGAAGATTTGGAGAAAGGGGCAAGAGATCTACCGATTGCCTGAGCAATCAAGCCTGTAACAGCCCGCCGCGAAACAGCAATGGCAAAGGGCTGTGCCAGAACAGGGAGAATCCGTCGGCGCCGGGGTAAAATCACATCCCGGCTTCGTCACGGATCGTATCGGGAGGCGGCTTCGCCTCCCGGAAACCGACCAACCTGGGCGATGCCTATTTCTTCGGCGTCAGCACTTCGGTGCCGTTGCCTTCCTTGCCGGCGATCGTCCACAGGCCATGCAGCGAGCCGTCCTCCTCGACCTTGTAGACAACGAGGCCGATATCCTTCTCCATGACATAGCCGGCGGAGAATGCGTCGTCATTGCGCATGCAGATGCCGTCCGAGGAGGAGCCGCCCGTCTCCCAGTGGATCGTGCAGGTGGTCCCACTGGTCAGCGTGATGGTGGCTTCGCCGCCATAGGCCGAGCCATCGAAGTTGGTGCCGGCCACGGTGTAAGTGCCGCCGATCGACTGCGCTGCCACGGGCAGGGCCGTGAAGCCAAGCAATGCAAGAGAAAGAATGAGTTTGCGCATGACGTTTTCCCCCTATCAGCGAAGAGCCGCTTTCAGCCGAAAAGCTAGGCCGGAACAAGCTGGCCGTAAATCCGGCGGTGGTCGCGAACGAGACTTTTTCTGGGGTGTGATCCGAAATGCTCACTGTCCCTCGAGGCTGCCGGCAATGGCGCCAACGAGCGGGTCGTATTTCGACTTCAGGGCCGGCGGGTAATCGATCCAGACCGTGCGAATGACACCATCCCTGCCGAACAGGCGCCGCTCGTAAAAAATCTTTCCGTCCTTCATCCCCGACAGCACCGCCCAGTCCTTTCCGGTCTTGCTGTAGGTGACGGCATAGCCGGGTTCCTTGCTCGCCTTTTCTTCCGCGACAAAGCCCTTCGGCGTGTCGTCGTCGACGTTGAGGATGCCGGAGCAGGTCAGGCTGGCGCCATCCGCGCTCAGCCATACCTGTCCGTCGCCATTTTCGGGCTCGGGCTGACGATCGGTGAAGATCTCGTCGGGAAAGGTGCAGACTGTGCCGAAGCGCTCGTTCACATAGGTGAAGGGCTTGGCGATTGCGCCGCTTGCCGCAATCGCCGCGAAAGTCGCAATCACTGAAAAAAGCCGCCGCATCTACCTCCCCAAAGCCAATGACCGGGAGCAATCCTTGCACAGATCGGCGGGAAGGTCAGCCGCCGGTGACGCTCATATGCCGGGACACGGACGGGCGGCTGGTGCGGCGGTCGATGATGAAATCGTGGCCTTTCGGCTTGCGGCCGATGGCTTCGTCGATCGCGTCGGCGACAAATTCGTTGCCTTCGGACGCCCGCAAGGGCGCGCGCAGATCGGCGGCATCCTCCTGGCCGAGGCACATATAGAGCGTGCCGGTGCAGGTCAGCCTAACCCGGTTGCAGCTTTCGCAGAAATTATGCGTCATCGGCGTGATGAAGCCGAGCTTTCCGCCGGTCTCGGCGACGTGGACGTAGCGGGCCGGGCCGCCGGTCTTGAAGGGAATGTCGGTCAGCGTGAACTGTCGCTCCAGCGAAGCGCGCAGCAGCGATAGCGGCAGGTACTGGTCGGTGCGGTCGGCGTCGATCTCGCCCATCGGCATGGTTTCGATGACGGTCAGGTCCATGCCGCGGCCGTGCGCCCAGCGCATCATGTCGGGCAATTCGGCGTCGTTGAAGTCCTTCAGCGCCACGGCGTTGAGCTTGACCTTCAGCCCGGCCGCCTGAGCGGCATCGATGCCTTGCATGACCTTGTCGAGATGGCCCCAGCGGGTGATCTGGTGGAATTTGTCGGCGTCGAGCGTGTCGAGCGAGACGTTGATGCGCCTGACGCCGCAATCGGCGAGCTCGGCGGCGAAGCGCGACAGCTGCGAGCCGTTGGTGGTCAACGTCAGTTCTTCCAGCGCGCCGCTGTCGAGGTGGCGCGAGAGCTGGCGCACCAGATGCATGATGTTCTTGCGCACCAGGGGCTCGCCGCCGGTGAGGCGCAGCCGTTTGACGCCCTTTTCGATGAAGACGGTGCAGAGCCGGTCCAGCTCTTCCAGCGACAGCAGGTCCTTCTTCGGCAGGAAGGCCATGTCTTCGGCCATGCAATAGGTGCAACGGAAATCGCAGCGGTCGGTGACCGATACTCTGAGATAGCTGATCGTGCGACCGAAGGGGTCGATCATGTTCATGTTCGAGCGTTTCCGTGGCCGTTATCGGCGTCGTTATATACAGCTATGTGATACGATCCAGCCCGCCATTCAAGATACCGCGTCTCGATCTTTGGTAACATCCCGGAGCCGACACGGTGTGTCGGTCGTCTATCAGGACTTTTCCCCTTTCGCGAAGCGGCGTAGGGAAGGGCAATCGATACGGGATGAAACTGCATGACCGCGCCAAAAGAACTCAGGGTCTCCAAGGACCGCAAGCTGCTGTCGGTCACCTTTCCCAATCAACAGCCATTCGAATTGCCGGCGGAGCTGTTGCGCGTTGCCTCGCCATCGGCCGAGGTACAGGGGCATTCCCCGGAGCAGCGGGTGACGGTTCCCGGCAAGCGCAACGTGGCTATCCTGAAGATCGAACCGGTCGGCAACTATGCGGTGCGCATCACCTTCGATGATTTCCACGACACGGGTATTTTCACCTGGAACTACCTGCATACGCTCGGCCATGAGAGGGATGAGCGCTGGAATGCCTATCTTGCCGAGCTTGCGGAAAAAGGGCTGAGCCGGGATCGCTGAGCTGGCGTCGTAAAGGCGTCACACATCTGGAGTAGCGCCGGCAAAGGTTCGGAGACGAAACGATGTCGCTCATCACCACGGTCGAACAGCTCGAAGCGCTCTATGGCTTTCCCGGCGAAGCCTCGCTGGTCAAGGAACTCGACCACGTCATTCCCGAATACGCAGCCTTTATCGAGGCTTCGCCCTTTGTTGCGCTTGCCACCAGCGGCCCGGAGGGGCTGGACTGTTCGCCGCGCGGCGATCTCGCCGGCTTCGTGCGCATCGTTGATCCGAAGACACTGATGATGCCGGACCGGCGGGGTAACAACCGTGCCGATTCGCTGAAAAACATCATCCGGGATCCTCGCATCGGGCTGCTGTTCCTGGTGCCGGGCTCCGGTACGACGTTGCGCATCAACGGCCGCGCGCACCTCACCACGGATGCCGCCCTTTGCGCGTCGTTCATAGTCGACGGCAAGGCGGCGCGTTCGGTGACCGTCATCGAAGTCGATTCGGTCTATTTCCAGTGCGCCCGCGCCATCGTGCGGTCGGAACTTTGGAATCCGGCGAAACATGTCGACCCGAAATCACTGCCGACGCCAGGAAAAATCCTGGAAATCACCAGCCTCAAGAACATCGACGGCGAAACCTATGACAAGGAATGGCCGGAGCGGGCGAAGAAGACGATGTGGTGACTGACCGGGCCGTCAGGCTTCCTTCAGCACCTCGTAGATCTTGCGCATCTGTTCGCCGATCATGTCGCATTGTTCCGGCGTCGACTGGCTCATCGCCTTTTCGATCAGAGCCATATGCACTTTCAGCGCCTGCATCAGCAGCGCCTCGCCGGCCTCGGTCAGGGCCAGCCGCAGGATGCGCTTGTCCTTCTCGTCGCCTTCGCGGCGCAGCAGGCCGCGCGTCTCCAGCTGCGGCAATAGCATGGTGATGTTGGAGCGGCCGACGAGCAGCTTGCGGGCAAGGTCGTGCTGCGACATGCCGGGATGGCGGTAGAGGTTCATCAACACGTCGAGCTGCGCCGGCTTGAGATCCAGCGTCGCGAGCTTCACCGCCAGCGTGCGCTCCAGCACATGGCAGGCGCGCGCCACCGCGACCCAGTTGCGAAAACGCGGGTTGTCCCAGGGCAGCTCTTGTTTATTGTTCATCTTTGAACTATTATGTTCATGCTTGAACGTATGGATGGATTCTCACTATGGCATCATTCGGGCTGAAGGTCATCCGAGGTGTGTTTGGTGCGGCCGAACATATTGCGCCGCGCATCACCGGGCGTGCGGCCTTCGAACTGTTCTGCCGTACGCCGAGCGCCAGGGCGCTGACCGACGGTGAGCGCCGCGCAATCGGCCGCGCCGCCGAATTCATGACGGAGGCGCGCCATCATCGGCTGAAGACGGCGACCGGCTGCGTGGTGGTGCATGAATTCCGGCCGGAGCCGGGCAGGGCGGCTCCCGGCACCGTGCTTGTCGTTCATGGCTGGCGTTCGCGCACCGAATACATGCGCGCATTGATCGAAGGCTATCGCGCCGCTGGCTACAGGGTCGTTTCGCTGGACCTGCCGGGCCACGGCCATTCGCAGGGCCGGCACCTGAACATGGTCAACGCGGTTGACGCTGTGCGGGTTGCTGGCGAATGGTTCGGTCCGTTCGTGGCGGCGGTGGGGCATTCCTTCGGCGGCGCCGTCGCCGCCAATGCCATCGCCGGCTCGGTCAAAAACGTTCCGCCGCTGACAGCCGGGCGTCTTGTGCTGATCGCGGCGCCAAGCTCCTTGCCGGCGATCTTTGCCGACTTCAGCCGCATGCTCAATGTCGGTCCCCGCTCGCAGGTTGCCATGGCGGACCGTGTCGAACACCTGTCCGGCCGGCCGCTGCACGAATTCACCGGCGACCGCCAGCTCGCACAGGCGCCCGTGCCGACGCTTATCATCCACGCGCCCGATGACCGCGAGGTGCCAGCTGAGCATGCGAGACGCTATGCCGGCGCCGGCGGTCATGTGCGGGTGCACTGGGCCGACGGGCTCGGCCACCGCCGCATTCTTGCGGACAAGGGTGTTGTCGAACGCGCCGTTGCCTTCGTCGCGGGGAACCACGAGCCGTCATTACTGCATTGAGCCGCGGTCCTCGTTCCATGCATGTCG
Organism: Mesorhizobium sp. 113-3-9; assembly: GCF_016756515.1. Classification (NCBI taxonomy): domain Bacteria; kingdom Pseudomonadati; phylum Pseudomonadota; class Alphaproteobacteria; order Hyphomicrobiales; family Phyllobacteriaceae; genus Mesorhizobium; species Mesorhizobium sp. 113-3-9. The sequence continues at coordinate 4,676,479 of NZ_AP023246.1, forward strand.
TTGTCTCGAAACCGGGACCGCTTTTGAGCGACATGCATTGGGCTACTTCTTCTTCTCGCCGGGCTCGACCGGCAGTCCGGCCGCCTTCCAGGCGGTGTAGCCGCCAAGGATGTGCTTGACCGGCGTCAATCCCATGTCCTGCGCGGTCTTGGTGGCGAGCGCCGAGCGCCAGCCGCCGGCACAAAAGAAGACAAAGCTCTTTCCCGAGGCGAAAAACGGCTTGTGATAAGGGCTTTCGGGATCGATCCAGAATTCCAGCATGCCACGGGTGACATGTTTGGCGCCGGGTATCCTGCCGTCGCGCTCTACTTCGCGCGGATCGCGCAGGTCGACGAAGATGGTGCCCTCGTCCTCGATCAATCCCGCCGCTTCTTCAGGCGAAACCACTTCGATCTCGGCATTGGCCTCGTCCAGCAGTTCGCGATAACCCTTTTTCACCGTCGTCCCTCCCGGCCTTGCTGGCAGGTCCGAATTTCGAGCACACCAGCCTGCGTTTGTCACGCTGCCTCGGTTGCGGCCATCGTCTTCCACGCCGCCATCGCCCCGGCCACGGTCGCCAGCAGGGCGGCGCGCGATGCACCATCCCGCGCCTGGATCGACATGCCGTGCTGAACCGTGGCAAAGAAAGTCGCCACGGCACGACAGTCGAATTTCGCCGGCAATTCGCCCTCGGCCACGCCGCGCTCGAGGCGCTTGCGCAAGGCTGTGAGGTTTCCGGCGCGACGCCGGCGCAAATCCGCGCAGATGGCGCCGCTGCTTGAGTCTTCGTGCAGTGCACCCAGTGCAATCAGGCAGCCCTGCGGGCGATCGGTCCGCGAATAAGCCTTGGCTGTCTGCCGCAGGAAGTTCTCGATCGCCTTGCATGCCGTCGATGCCTGGTCCAACGCGGCCCAGATCTCTGTTCCTTCGGCTTGCGTGTAATATTCGGTCGCTTCGAGGAACAGCGCCTCCTTGCTGCCAAAGGCGGCATAGAGGCTGGGCGAATTGATGCCCATCGCAGCGGTCAGCTCGGCAATCGAAGTGCCCTCGTAGCCTTTGGCCCAAAAGAGCTCCATCGCGCGCCGCAGGGCCGCGGTTCGATCGAAGGTACGGGGACGGCCTCTTTCCGACATGGCGCCTTTTCTGTGTTGATCGATACATAAATCAGTTGACGCAACCGGGCAAGGCTGCCAGACATTTATGTATTGATCGATACAAAAATGGAGAAACAGATGTCTTCCAGCAATTTGAACGGCAAGGCCGCCCTCGTCACGGGTGGCAGTCGCGGCATCGGGGCGGCGATTGCACGGCGCCTGGCCGCCGATGGCGCGGCTGTCGCACTGACTTATGTGCACGGCGAGGAGCAGGCTCTCTCCGTTGTTGCCGATATAGAGGCCAAGGGCGGCCGTGCCTTTGCGATCAGGGCCGACAACCGGGATGCGGCGGCGATAGACAGAGCCGTCGATCAGGCCGTTGGCGCCTTCGGCCGGCTCGACATCCTGGTCAACAGTGCCGGCATCTGGCGAACGGCACCCATCGATACGCTGTCGCTTGCCGATTTCGACGAGACCATGTCGGTCAATCTGAGAGCCCCGTTCATCGCCTCGAAAGCCGCGGCGGCTCATATGGGCGAGGGCGGTCGGATCATCTCGATCGGCAGCAATCTCGCCGAACGCGTCACCGACACCAGCCTTGGCGCCTATTCCGCCAGCAAGGCGGCACTGGTCGGGTTGACCAAGGCCCTGGCGCGCGACCTCGGTCCGCGCGGCATCACCGCCAATGTCGTCCATCCCGGCTCGACCGACACCGACATGAACCCGGCGGACGGACCGCATGCCGAGCACCAGCGCCAGAAGATGGCTACGCCGCGATTCGGCAAGGCCGACGACATCGCCGGCATGGTCGCGTGGCTTGCCGGCCCCGAGGGGCGTTTCGTGACCGGCGCCGCATTGACCATCGATGGTGGTGCCAACGCCTGAATTTTGCGGAGTTCCTAGGCGGGAGCGGGAACACCCGCGCTCCCGCCGTCACGATGTTGTGAAACCGTTCTGCAACAGGCTTTCCGAAATTTATGAAAGCTTAACGAAATCGGTATGAATCGGTATAGTCGCGCCTTACATCCGCCATGCGGTGAGCGAGACGGTCTAGCGTGCGGAACGGGAACCGGTTGCGACCGGAGCGGGTGATTCATGAAATTCCTCGGAAACAAAGCAACCGCGATGCCGCTGATGGCGATCGCGGCAACGCTCGCCTTGGGCGCGCCTCAAGCCGGTGCGCAAGGGCTTTTCGACATGCTGTTCGGCGGTGGTGTCAGGCATGAGCCACAAGGGGAATTTCCGCCTCCGCCAAAGCACAAACCCAAGCCGAAAGTCCCGGCTGGCGGCGGTGGCGGCGTAAAGATCAGCAGCCCGTCCTATTACACCTACAAGGCTGACAGGCTGGTGCGCGTCGACTTCTCGACGCTGTCGGCGGCGCCGCAACCGGCAACGCCGCAGGACGCGGCGTTCGTTCCGTCCGCCACTGGTGCTGCTTTCCACGACGCCATTGCCGGTCTCAGCGACTACGAGCTCTATGCCGAGCCCGACATCGCCAAAGCACTGATTGCCTACTATTCGGCCAATCCGGACTTCATCTGGGTGAGCGGAGCCAGCCTCAACAACCGCGCCCAGGATGCGGTTCGGGTGCTTGGCGAGGCCGCGAGCTATGGCTTGACGCCAGCCGATTATACGGTCGACGTGCCGGCCGTGAATTCGGCCTCGTCGGACGACGCAGCCAAGTTGAAGGAATTGGTGCGCTTCGAAATGTCGCTTTCGGCGCGCGTCTTGCGCTACGCCCATGATGCCCAGAGCGGCCGTGTCGAGCCCAACAGGATGACCGGCTATTATGATTTCCCGGCCAAGCCGCTCGACATGGTCGGCGTACTGAAGACGCTCGCGCATACGCAGGAAGTGCGCACTTACCTCGAATCGCGGCATCCGCAGAATGCGGAATATCAGGCGCTGCGCGTCGAGTTGGAATCCTTGCAGGCAAGTGCCGAGAACGAGATCGTCGTCGATCCCAAGCTGCTGCTGAAGCCGGGGCAGACCAGCCCCGAACTGCCGAAGCTGCTGTCGCTGATCGCACGCAATCTCGATGACGACATGGGCGGCACCTATGGCGAGATCCTGTCGCGGCTGGCGACCAGCGAAGTCTACGTCCCCGAACTGGTGCCGCTGATCAAGGCGGTGCAGGTGAAGGAAGGCATGAAGGGCGACGGCGTCATCGGTCCGCGCACCGTCGCCTTGCTGGCCGGTACGTCGAAGGCCGACAGGCTGCTCAAGGTGCAGGTGGCGCTGGAGGAACTGCGCTGGCTGCCTTCCGATCTCGGCAGCCCGCGTGTCTTCATTAACCAGCCCGCATTCACCGCCAGCTACATCGACAATGGCGAGGAAAAGCTGAAGATGCGCGCCGTCGTCGGTCGGGTCACCAACCAGACGGCGTTCTTCTACGACCAGATCAAGCAGGTCGATTTCCATCCCTATTGGGGCGTGCCGCAGTCGATCATCGTCAACGAGATGCTGCCCAGATTGCGCAGTGATCCCGGCTATCTCGACCGGGCCGGCTACGAGGTGACGGACTCGCGCGGCAAGCGCATTCCGTCGTCGGCGGTCAATTGGGGCGCCTATGGCGCCAACATTCCCTACAGCGTGCGCCAGCAGCCGAGCGAGGCCAATGCCCTGGGCGAACTGAAGATCCTGTTCCCCAACAAGCACGCGATCTACATGCACGACACGCCGCAGAAATCGTTCTTCAAACAGGACATGCGCGCGCTCAGCCATGGCTGCGTGCGCCTGCAGGACCCGCGCGGCATGGCGGCCGCTGTGCTTGGCACCTCGGTCGACTATGTGGCCGAGAAGCTGAAGCACGGACACTCGACCGAGGATGTGACGCGCAAGATCCCGGTCTATGTCGCCTATTTCACCGCATGGCCCGACATGTCCGGCAAGGTCGAGTATTTCAACGATGTCTACGATCGCGATTCGCGGCTGAAGCAGGCCTTGGACGCGACCGAGGCGGTGCGTTCGCCGTCCAGCTGATCGTTCAGAACTGCGACAACGGGCGGCGGAAGCCCGCTTCCCGCCCGGCGATCAGCCAGTAGATCAAGCCGGCGACAAGGCCGGCGGCGGCGATGATGCCGATGTCGGCCCATCGCTCCGGATCCATGTCTTCCGCCGAACTCGGCCAGATCAGGAAGAAGCCGCCGGCGGCGGCAGCGGCGCCGAAGACCATGTGCATCAGGATATTGCGCAACGAGAAGAACTCGGCGATCAGCGCGAAGATCAACGTCTGCAACGCGGTCACGACAATCGTCAGGAAATAGATGAACATGCCAAGCGGCGGCACCACCAGGGCGGCGATCGGCGTAACCCCCATGACGTCGAAATACGCCGGCGCATTGGGTAGGGAACTGAGCGCGGCGTAGATCGCCACCACGGCGAACAGGCCGACCAGTATCGCGACGAGATAGCCGGCAAGCATCATCAGGATGCGCTTCATCACGTGCTTCGCCGTCGCCATGCCCATCCCCCATACGGCGCAGTCAACCGGTTCAGTCAGCCATCAAAGACGATCCGGCGCAAGGGCAGGCGCCTTTGCCGGCATGCCAGGCTTTCCTCATACACCAAGCATGGCTGGTCAGGCGCCGCCGCACAGATGCTCGGAGTCCGGCAAGGCCCAGTTCCCCTTGGCAACCAGATCGATCGAATAATAGACCCGGCCGCGGTCGTCGTCCTTGGGGCAGTCCCTGGGAATCGCGATCAGGCACATCACGACGGGTTCGCCTACCTTCGAGGCGGCGAGGCCAGGTTCGCGATCATAGGAGACGGCCCCGCCGCCATTGGTGAATGTCGCGGCGCTGCCCGCGTCGGGGTTGGCTGTTTCCAGCGGATCGTCGCCGAGCCGCGTGGTCAGCGTCTTGATGTGCGTGGACGCGCATTGCCCGACCGCGGAGGGCAGGGGCTGATCCTTGTTGCCGGGGTTGCGCGCCGCGGCGTCCAGCGCCTTCTTGCCGATCAGCGCGATGTTGTAATCCTGCACCCATGATGGCGCGTTGCCATAAGTCTGCAGGGCATTGTTGAGTGCGCTGACGATGCAGGCGGTGTCGCTCTTGCAAGCATTGCGGTCGGCGTTCAGCCCGCGGGCGATCTTGCGTTTGTCGCCGCCGAATGCCGGCTCGTATCCCTTGTAGGCCTTGGCGACCAGCAGATCGATGGCCGACAGCTGCGGGTCGGCGCAGATCGCTTTCTCCGCCGGCAGGCTTGCCTTGGCACAGTCGAAGGACGGCCCGTCGGCCCGCGCCGAGGGCGCGGCAAGAATGCTGCCGGCCAGCATGATGGCGAGGACGAGCAAGACATCGGTTCGAACGGAAAATCGCATGACTGCCCCCAAGCCAACAGCATTGCCCAAGGCGCTGCCCGCGCCCTGGCGTGCATATCACACTCCAAGGATGGACAATTTGCGGCACTCCGATTGGCCATGAAGGCGCGCGGAGAAAACGGCAGGCCCGTCGAATGGAGAGTGTCTGCCGACGGCTCCTACTTAGGCTCGGCGGTCACCGGATCGTAGGTGATTTCGACCTTCGCCTTGTCTGACGTATAATAGGTGACGGTGTAGGCACCATTGTCCCAGTCGACTTCCTTCACATAGCGGAAGCCGTCGCGCTGCTCGACCTTGGCGATGATCTCCGAAAGCTTCTTGGCGTTGGGCGGCGGCAGCGGCTTGTCATCCGCGGCCAGAGCCGGCCCGGCGGCGAGAAGAACGGCAACGCTGGTCACCACGAGAAATCTGGACATGGTTTTCCCTCAAGTTTCGACGCAAGGAAACTCGCTGGCCTGGGGGTTGGTTCCAGATGGGAGGCGAGGGTCTTGCAAGTCCACCGACTTGCGGTTGCGCGAAAAAAGAGTCCGCCAAAAAACCATGATGCACGCGTCACTATCCCCCCAGCCATAGTGCTGGCAGTTGATTGGGGGGTCCATATGCGCACGCGTCACATCGTCATGCTTGCACTGTCAGTGCTTTCCATCCCGGCCGTTTCCATGCCTGTGCAGAAAGCCCGAGCGCTGGAACCCGAACGCCACACGGTCTACTGCGCCGACGATCGCATCGAGGTGTCGTTCTGGGATCTCGAACAGATGAAGGTGCGGAACGGCTTCAACGTCTGCCAGTTCCAGAGCTACACAAGCTACAGCAGCGCGCTGAATTTCGCCCAGAAGAATTTTGGTGGGGAAGGGGCGAGTTGTAGTTGCTGAGGCGATTCCGGCCTTGATTATAATGTGCAGGAAAGCCGATAACGAGGCGCAGCTTACGCGCCAGTTACGCAACGCGACATCCGTGTAAACCGCTGTTCTTCACGTGTAATGCCAGTCGCCTACCCTGCCAAGCACAGGGATACTGGATTTCGGCTGGGGAGCACAGCGCTCACAGATGTCCAGGATACCACGCAGCCTAGAGCGGCTACGCCAGAGAGGTAGGCACGGTCAGAGGCATTCACGAGAAGCGTCTTTGCCGGGCGTCGAAAGCCGTCAACAATAAATATGGTGGTGGACGGCCCGAGTCCTTTTGCAGCCTGCTGCAATAACTATGTAATCACCGCGGATTGGTGAGGGCTTAGATGGTCCAGCAGAGGGTTGTTCGCGTCGCTTCCAAACTTTTGACTGTGGCTCTAGCAGGCCCGGCAGCGATTCATATTCTCGGTAAGCTCAATGAGAAGGTCGAATTCTCGGGCATCCTCACCAGGATTGTCTGGAATTTCCGCCTCGTCAGTCGCGCAATATGGACCGAGATTTTCGCCTTGATCCCCAATTTTCCGGTCATCAACGCGGACGTGCTCACGCTGGCCGTCCTGCTCATCGTTCCTACACTCCTGCAGAAGCCCACGCTCAGGGAGTTGCCCGAAAGCCAGTTTTATATTCGACTATCGCTGTGCCTCACTTACCTGCTGACAATCTGGTTCATACCGCTGCCCGGAAACAGTCTTGTCAGCCTGGCTTTGATGTCGCTCATATTCCTCGCAACGGTAGAATTCGCGTTCCGTATCGGCGTCATGCACGACACCCTTGGCAAGCGGTGGCGTTCGATTGACCCTGCGGGAATCGTTATAATGATTGCTGGGACCTTCGCAGCCGCTGTGGTCCTGAATTACATCGGCGGACGACCGGGCTTTGCGAAGGCACTCAATGACACCGTGCAGACCTTGGTGTTGGTGTTCATCTTCTATTTGGTGGTGCAACGCATTGAGCGAGGCGCCCCTGGTCCGCTGTACGTCGTACTCCTCGCCGGAGGTCTTGTCGGGCTGGATTGGCTGAGCACGACGGCCAAGCCAGCCATGGATGCTTGGCTTACCCATATTGGGGCCTAAGGGGAACTGCCATGAGCAAGACCGAGGTAATGTTTGATCTTCTCGCCGACACCTTTAACGAGACCATGAAGCTTTTGCCTCAGGTCAAGTTCGATAAGAACAACCGCGTCCATCAGGGCCTAATGGCCCTTTACGCGTCAATTATTGAAAATACGGACAGTGCGCTCGTGCTCCGCCGGGCTGGTAAGGCCGCAGGTGTGGATAACATCCTACGCACAAATCTGGAGGCATTTGTTGACCTCATCAACTTGGCCAACGATGACGCCTATTACGACCAGATGCTTGCGCTGTACCACAAGGATTGGCTGGATCTCATGGAACGGGGATTGGCCGGCAATCCGTACCTTGCCTTCTTCAGGGGTGATCCCGATGCAGCGAAGAGGCTCAGGGAGCATAAGGACGCATTGAAGGAACTGGAGAAGCTCGGCAAACCTAAGACCATCTTCCAACGCTTTCAGATGGCTGGGATGGAAAATGAATACCGTGCCGCGTACAAAGACCTGTCGGGTGTTGGCCACAACAACATCAAAGCCCTCTCTGAGCGCCATTTCATCTACAACGAGAATGGGGAGATAGAGGTGGCGGTTTTCGCCGAAATGGCCGAGGAATCTTCGCTGGCTTCCCTTGACCAGTTTGTGACTATTTTGACCCAAGCGGGGCACATTATCCACGACTACTTCAAGTCGGCGGGCGCTGTCGAAGCCGCAGCGTTGATGAAACATCGTGCTGACATGCAAGCGTTCTTTGCAGGTGGGTCGGACTGACAACAGGACGCAGTGGAGAACCCTGGGGCATCTGTGCTTTTCCCGCTAGGTTCTGCGGTAGCCTGAAGTAATGTCCGATGGTTTATCGGCAGGATTCAAGTGGCGCTGAGAGTGTGAAGCGGCCACCCAAAGAAGGGAAGAAGCCTTTCGACCGCGACACCGCAATCGCCATCGTGGCTTAGCTACTCCTAGATGGTCAAGTTCTATCTCGGGAGGCTCACTATGAAATCCCAGATACGTTTATCCAGAAAATTCTCAGCAGCTCCTTCTTGGGAACTCAGTTTCAGCATCTCGATAAGGTCCAAATTCGACAAGAGGATAAGAAGTTTGCCAGATTCCCGCATGGCCCCTTGGGCCGCACGGATCGCCCCTTCATTAGCTCCAAATCGCGAGATCAAGATGCATACAGTGCGCAATGCTCCGGAAAACAGATAGCGCTCTGTCGAATAAACTTGGTCCGGACCAATCCTTTCGCCGTAATTCTTACATTCAAACAATATCGCTTTCGTTCTGAAATCCTGCCGAATGCCATCCCAAAAGGGATTCCCCGGTTGTATCCTGCAGATAAAATCATATCGATTACCGCCATCCGAGGTTTCAGCCTGCTTTTGAAAGCCATAAAGATAGGGGTCGAACAGCTTTATAAAAACCGACATGCATAGCGTTTCGTATGCGGACGGAGAGAGATCGTTATTGGCAAAATGATCGCTCAGTTGTCGGCGCAGCATGTCGCTCTCTGAATCATTCGGTGCTGAGCCGGTAGGGTCCCCTTTTTTGAATTGTTGCAGCCGTGCTGTGATTTCCTTGAATGGCGCTGCTTTATCAAACAGTTCCTTCAGATCCCATATATCTACCGCGTATTGACTTTCCGCCCAGGCTTTTGCAGCCGGAGTGAGCTCGCTTCCCACCACGACGATCGGTCGAGAAATATCGACTGTTTGACTCAGGGAACGCAGCCGCTCGGCGTCAGCACGAAGCTTCAACATCGCGGATTCGACCCTCACTATTGAAACTTCGACGGGAATTTGGGCTCCTCCGAGGCTTGCAATTAGGTCGACTTCCATCTTTCCGATGCGTGCGTTGCGCACCACATCGTAGCCCAGCTTCACGAAAAGGTCCGCCACGACGTCCTCAAAAGCGAATGCTTTAAGGACCGTCTCACGGTTGCCGCCGTTCCTCATGGAATGCCCCTCAGTAATCTTCGTGTGTTCAGTAGGCGTTAGCAGGCAAAACCAACCACCGATCTTTTGGCGTCTAGTACCTGGCAAAGGCCACACGCTTAAACTTCTTCCGCCGAAAGGGCCAGGCACTGTGGCGCGGCTCCAACGTCTGTCAGTTCCAGAGCCATTCGAGCTACAGCAGCGCGCTGAATTTCGATCAGAAGTATTTTGGCGGGGAAGGGGCGGACTGTAGTTTCTAGCTACTGATCTGGAGTGCAATTTCAGCGCGGAAAATGGTGGGCGATGCAGGGATTGAACCTGCGACCCCACCCGTGTGAAGGGTGTGCTCTCCCGCTGAGCTAATCGCCCGCTCGTTGCCCGAAGGCCAAGCGAGCCGCGATATAAGGGAGGCCAACCGGTTTAGTCAAGGCGGTGTCCGGCATTCTCACAGCGATCGGATTCTTCACCCTTTCGGGTCTGTTCCGACAGGATGCCGGTCGCTGCCCGTTCAATGTCCAGCGGCGCTGATCAGCCTTTCCGCCAGATCCACGGTCAGCGCATCGAAATGCGAAATTATCGCCGAGGGCTCGAATTCGCGGACGTGGCGGTCGGTGTAGCCGAAATCGACGGCCACCACAGGAATGCCGGCGGCCTTGGCGGTGTCGATGTCGGTTTGCGAATCGCCGACCATCAAGGCGCGGTGGGGATCGCCGCCGGCCAGCCTGATGGTTTCGGTCAGGTGACGCGGATCGGGCTTGCGGAAGGCGAATGTGTCCTGTCCGGCGATGGCCGCGAAATGCCTGGTCAGGCCGAGCGCTTCGATCAGCGCCAGCGAGTTGGCCTCGTACTTGTTGGTGCAGATGGCCAGGAGATAGCCCGCCTTCTCGAAGCGTGCGATCGCCTCGATGACACCAGGGTAGGGGCGGGACTTGCCGGGAATGTTGTCGGTATAGTGATCGAGGAACAGTTTCAGCAGCCGGTCATGCTCGGTGACATCGAGCGAACGCTGCTGCGCGGCGTGCGCCCGCTCTATCATCACGCGGCCGCCATGGCCGACGAAACGCTTGAAGCCGGCCTCGTCGACGGCGGCGAGTTCGCTGGCGGCCAGGCTGTGGTTGAGGCTGTCGAGCAGGTCCGGCGCTGTATCGATCAGCGTACCGTCGAGGTCGAACACGATTGTCGGGCGAATCATTGTCTGTCCCACGCAGGTTTGTACAGCTGGCAGGCGATAAAGGCTGGCGCGCGTCAAGGCAAGCAGGGCGGTGGTATGGCCGCCAGGGGCTTTGACCGGACCGGCAAAAATGCTAGGAGCCCAAAACACTTAAGCGCGTCGCATGTGGTTCCCAAAAACCGAGGTTACTTTTGGGCGACATGCATCAAGTTTCGGGGCGGCAAAGCAGCATGGATGCGAGGCAATTGAAGGTCGAGGCCGCGCGGGCGGCTCTTGCCCATGTCAGCGATGGCATGCGGCTCGGGATCGGCACCGGCACCACTGCCGAAGAATTCGTACGGCTGCTCGCCGACAAGGTCGCGACGGGCATGACCGTCATCGGTGTCCCGACGTCGGAGCGCACCGCTGCATTGTGCCGCGAGCTTGGCGTGCCGCTGTCGACATTGGAGGAAACACCCGAGCTCGACCTCACCATCGACGGCGCCGACGAGGTCGACCCGGAACTGACCTTGATCAAGGGCGGTGGCGGCGCGCTGCTGCGCGAGAAGATCGTGGCCGCGGCCTCGCAGCGCATGATCGTCATCGCCGACCGGTCGAAGATGGTCGAGACGCTCGGCCGGTTTCCGCTGCCGATCGAAGTCAACCAATTCGGCCTGCGCGCCACCGAGATCGCGGTAGCGGCGGCGGCTGAAAATCTCGGCCTTTCCGGTCCGATTACATTGAGGATGACGGGAGGCCAGGCTTTTGTTACAGACGGCGGCCATTTTATCCTCGATGCATCTTTTGGCCGCATTCCGGATACAAGAGCGCTTTCGAATGCTCTCCACGCCATTCCGGGCGTGGTCGAGCATGGTCTTTTCATCGGGCTGGCGTCAGCGGCCATCATCGCCGGTGGCGACGGCATCCAAACCGTCCATGCCGCCCGAAAACCAGGGAGTTCTACCGATCATGATGTTGCATAACCGGGTTCGCGGCCTTTGCGTCGTTCTGGCGGCCTCGGCCGTTTTCGCCTTCTCCTCGCCGGCGTTTTCGCAGGACGTCACCGAGTCGCACCTGAAGGCCGCCCGGGCGGCGGTCGCGGCGATCCATGCGACCGACCCGTTCGACAACATCCTGCCGCAGGCGGCGGCCGCGCTCGAATCGCAGCTCATCCAGAAGAACCCGGACATGCAGGAGTTGATCGGCAAGACCATCAACGAGAAGGCGCTGGCGATGGCCTCGCGCCGCGCCGATCTCGAGAAGGAAGCGGCCCTTGCCTACGCGAAGGTGTTTTCCGAAAAAGATCTCAACGACATCGCGGCCTTCTATGGCTCCGAGGCCGGCAAGAAGCTGCTCGACAACGGTCCGGCCGTGACGCGTGATTTGGTCAAGGCAGCCGACATCTGGCAGAACGGCCTTGCCCGCGATCTCGCCCAGCAGGTCGGCGAAACGCTGGCCGCGGCCGCCAAGGCCAAGGCGCCGGCTGCGCCGGCACCCGCTGATGGGGCTGCTCCGGCGGATGGCGCTGCTCCGGCGGATGGCGCCGCGCCCGCTGATGGTTCGGCTCCCGCCGACGGCACGCAGAACTGATCCTGCGTTTTCAAATACGGCCTTGCGGCCATCTGTGAAGCCCGGCTTGTCCGGGCTTTTCTTTTGGCCTTTGGCGGCCTACCTGTCACTCACATTTTCCGACGTTCAAGGAGCTGCCTCATGGCCGGTTATGATTACGATCTCTTCGTCATCGGCGGCGGCTCCGGCGGGGTAAGGGCGGCGCGCGTTGCGGCGGCACTCGGCAAGCGCGTCGGCATCGCCGAGGAATACCGCTTCGGCGGCACCTGCGTCATCAGGGGCTGCGTGCCGAAGAAGCTCTATGTCTACGCCTCGCAATTTCCGGAGCATTTTGCCGACGCGGCCGGCTATGGCTGGACGGTGCCGGAGGCCAGTTTCAACTGGCAGACACTGGTCGCCAACAAGGATCGCGAGATCAGCCGGCTGGAGGCGATCTACAAGAAGAATGTCGAGGGCGCCGGCGGCGAGACCTTTCATTCGCGGGCGATGATCGTCGATCCGCACGTGATCCATCTTGTGGGCGAGGACCGCACCGTCACCGCCGACCAGATCCTGATCGCCACCGGTGGCCGTCCAGCGGCGCATCCGGCGCTGCCCGGCCACGAACACTGCATCTTCTCCAATGAGGCTTTCGATCTCAAGGCGTTGCCGAAGGCGATCATGATCGAAGGCGGCGGCTACATCGCTGTCGAATTCGCCAACATCTTCCACGGCCTCGGCGTCGACACGACCCTGGTCTATCGCGGCAAGGAGATACTCAGCCGCTTCGACATGGATCTGCGTCACACCCTGCACGAGACGATGGAAAAGAAGGGGATAAAAATACTCTGCCATTCGGTGACCGAACGGGTGCACAAGCGGCCGGATGGCCGGCTCGACGCCCTCCTGACCAGCGGCAAGACGCTGACGGTGGACCAGGTCATGCTGGCTATCGGGCGCATCCCCAACACCGAGAATATGGGGCTGGAAGGCGTCGGCATCGAGATGACCTCGACCGGCGCGATCAAGGTCGACGATTATTCCCGCACCAACATCGACAATATCTGGGCGATCGGCGACGTCACCAACCGCGTGCAGCTGACGCCGGTGGCGATCCATGAAGCGATGTGCTTCGTGGAGACGGCCTTCAAGAGCAACCCGACCGCGCCCGACCACGAAACGATCGCGACCGCCGTCTTCTCGCAACCGGAAATCGGTACGGTGGGCTTGTCGGAAGACGAGGCCGTCAAGCGTTTCGCGGATATCGAGATCTATCGCGCCAGCTTCCGGCCGATGAGGCATACGCTGTCGGGCCGCGACGAAAAGATGCTGATGAAGCTGGTGGTCGACGGCACTTCCCGCAAGGTGCTTGGTGCCCACATTCTGGGGCCGGATGCGGGCGAGATGGCGCAACTGCTCGGCATTCCGCTGAAGGCCGGCCTGACCAAGGATGATTTCGACCGCACAATGGCCGTGCACCCGACCGCGGCGGAAGAGCTTGTCACCATGTACAAGCCGACCTACCGCGTGAAGGACGGCCAGCGCGTCTGACTTCGCCTGCCGGCAGCGCCCGCCCGAGGGAGCAATCAATGCCCGTAACCGCTGGGCAGCGAACCTGACGGTGGCGGCACTGACAAACGCAGCAATTGCCGGCGCCTTCCCCGATGAACTGCGCGACGCCGGCCAGCGGCGGAGATAACTGGCGCGGCTACAGCAGGGTGCCGCGCAGGATGACGAGCGCCACCGAGAAATAGATCACCAGCCCGGTGACATCGACCAGCGTCGCGACAAATGGCGCCGATGCGCTGGCAGGATCAAACCCGATCCGTTTCAGGGCGAACGGCAGCATCGACCCCGAGAGGGAACCAAAGGTAACGATGCCGACCAGTGTCGTCCCGACCGTCGCTGCAATCAGCGGCCAGTGCGGGCCGTAATCGTAGAAACCGAAATACTGCCACAGCGTGATGCGGCAGACACCGACAACGCCAAGGATCGATCCCAGCACGAGGCCGGTCGGCAGTTCGCGCAGCGCAACCCGCCACCAGTCGCCGAGGCCGATCTCGCGCAGTGCCAGCGCGCGGATGACCAGCGAGGTCGCCTGCGAGCCGGAATTGCCGCCGGAACTCATGATCAGCGGGATGAAAAGGGTGAGCACGATCGCCTTCTCCAACTCGCTCTCGTAGCTCTGCATGGCGTTGGCGGTGAGCATTTCGCTGAGGAACAGGGCGCAGAGCCAGCCGGCCCGCTTCTGGATCATGGCGAGGAAGCTCATCTTCATGTAGGGCTCGTCGAGCGCCTCCATGCCGCCGAAGCGGTGCACGTCCTCGGTCGTCTCCTCGATCATCGTATCGATGATGTCGTCGATGGTGACGATGCCGAGGATCTTGCCATGGTCGACAACCGGGACGGCGAGCAGATCGTATTTGGAGATCGTCTGCGCCAGGTTTTCGCGATCCGTCAGCGGTGTGACCGTGACCGGCATGCGGTCCGGCGCCACCGACAGGATCGGATCGTCCGGCTCACCGGTGATGAGCCGGCGCAAGCCGGTCGACCGCACCAGGAGGTGCGTCTGCGGATCGACAATGTAGATCGCGTAGACGGTTTCGCGCGTCCGCTCGACCTTGCGGATGTAGTCGAGCGTGCGCCCGACGGTCCAGTCCGAGGGTACGCTGACGAACTCCGTCGTCATGATCGATGCGGCGCTGCCTTCGGGATAGCCCAGAATGGAAAGCAAGGTCGCGCGCAGTGGCGGCGCCAGCGCACCGAGCAGTTCGGAGCGTGCCGGCTCATCGAGCTCGCGCAGGATGTCGGCCGCGCGGTCGACGGACATGGCGGTGAGCAGCTTGCTTGCCTTGGGGCGAGGCAGGGCCTCCGCGAGTTCGGGCGCACCCTCGAGTTCAGGCTGATCGAAAATCTCGACCAGACGCTCGAAGGGTACGGCGCAAAGCAGATCCGTCGCGGTTTCGCGCGATTCATGGTTGAGCGCCTCGACCACGTCGGCGACATGGTCGTTTGCAAGGATGCGGGCGATGGCGACGGCCTCGTCGTCCGCTACAGGGAAGAAATCGTTCATGGCTCACTCCTTGCCGTCCGGCAGGACATGAACCATTCAGGTCACGTCTAGGCGGACGGCGGTTGCGTTCGACTAATACTGTCGCCAGGCATGGCGCGGTGACCTTTCTGCTTGCGGGTTCGCGTTTGACTATCAGCAAGCCGGCGCAACATAGGAGCGCGCCTTGCCGAGTCAATCGTGGTGACGATGGAAAACGGTGCCTGATGGCTTCGATCGCGACACTGTGATCGCCGACTGCCGTTTTGTCCGGCAAGTCGAAGTGAACGCATCGTTATTTCTGTTTCAGCCGGCGCGAGAAACGCAGCCATTTGTCTTCGACCGGCCGTGGCTGGGCCAGGATCGTGGTGAGTTCGACGGGCAGGGTCGGAGCCAGCGGCTTCTTGGTGGCGACACCGTCGGCGATCAAGACGATCGAGTGGTAGAACTCGGTACCGGCAGCCGATCTGGGTGCGACCGCCTCGTGCATGACGCTGATCACCGTGACATCCGGACAATTGTCCTTGATCGCCTGGTGGAAGGCAATCTTGCCCTCCGGGTCGAGCGCGCCGGTCGCCTCGTCGAGGAACAGGAGGCCCGGCTGCTGCAGGATGATGCGAGCCACCACCAGCTTCTGTTTCTGACCGCCCGACAGGACCTGATCCCAGCTTTTACCCTCGCGGTTTTCATTGGCCATGTGTTCGATGAAGTCACCAAGGCCAGCCTTGTGCAGCGCCGACGCAACCTGAGCATCGCCATGGTCGTGTTCGGAGCCCGGCAGGCAGACCAACTGTTTCAGCGACACCTGCTGCAGCTTGACCTCCTGGGCGGCATAAAAACTCTTCACCCCGTCAGGGAAGACGATGGTGCCGCGGCCATAGGGCCAGAGGCCGTTGATCGCCTTTATCAGCGAGGTCTTGCCGCAGCCGGATTCGCCTTTCAGGAAGGTCCACTCGCCGCGCCGGAAGCGCAGGTTCGCGGCGCTGAGGAACGGTGTCGCATCCTCGCCCTGATGCGCCAATTCGAGTTTCTGGATGGTCAGGCCGAAAACCGGGTTCTGGCTGGCATATTGGAAGTCGGAGCGGCCGGTCTGGCTGTAGAATTCCTGCGGGTGCTGGACGTTTTCGATCGCATTCGCCAGTTCGGTGACACGCTGGCTGTTGGCGCGCAGCGTGGCGATTGCCGGCATGACATGGATGAACCAGGAACATTGGCCGATCAGCGAATTGACCAGTTCGGAGCCGGTTATATAGCCCTTCAGATCGAGGCCGTTGTGAATGAACGGTACCAAGCCTGGCCCGTAGGCGACGATGCGGGCGCCGATGAAATTGTAGATCAGCTCGAACGACATATAGACGGTGTTGACAATGTTCAGCCGCGACCAGGTTCCGTCGATATCGACGTAGAGCCGGCGATGCATTGACTTCTGCACACCTTCACCATGCGATGCCGCGACATGAAAACTGCGGCGCAGGAAGGTGGTCAGTTCGCCGCGATAGCTACCTTCGGCTTGCTGCATCCGCACATTGAGGCGTTCCAGCAGGCTGCCGAGCTTGACCGCGATCCATGTGTTCAAAGGCACGTAAGTGGCGACCGCCAGGAAGGCGAGGATGGCGCTGCCGTAGCTGCCGAGGAATTCCAGTCCCTTCACCTCGACGGAGGTTTCGAGCAGCTTCTGACCGACGAAATAAAGCGAGGTGGCGACGCCAAGCACGCCCATGGCGAGGCCTATGGCGCCGCCCGTCATATCCTTGATCGATTCCTGCACGCGCTGGTCGATGTTGTCGGGAGCGGAGGCGCCGCCGCCGGTCGAAGCATGCTGGGCATGGAAATGCGTATGGTTGCCGTCCAGCAGCGCCTCGTTGAAACGGCTGTCCAGCCAGCCGCGCCATTTGCGGTGCAAGGTCACAGAGACAAGATTGCGGATGCCGGTGAAGCCGGCGTCCTTGAGCACGACCAGCAAAACGAGAATACCTGCATTGACCAGCAGTGTGCGAAGCGGCGTGGTGTTGGCGGCGTCGTGGAAGAAGGCGATCGAGTTGACCAGCTCACCAGAAGCTTCGGCGAACCAGACGCCCGCCTTGCTGGACAGCGCGGTAAGCAGCGCGATTACCAGCGTCAGCGTCCAGGCTTCTTTCCACCGATCCGACAACCAGTAGGCCCGCATGAGCCCCCAGAAACTGCGCATCGAGGATACCGGCGTCAAATGCGACCGCTCCGCGCCGCCGCTGTGTAGTCCATCCGGTACTGACTCCTGCGATCGTCTGCCGATCCGAATCACGATCCCGCCCAAACCTTTTTTGTTTTGTTACGGATGGTAACACCAATTGATCATTTTCCATTAATTTTTGTAGAGGGACGGCGGGATAAAGGTGCCAGCCGTGTCGGCAAGGCAACAGAACGGGCTTCCCATGCGTCGCGGGCAAGCCCGCCGAAAGGCGATTTAATACAGTGATATCATTCGTTTACCGGGCCCGACAACAGGACACACATACCTTCCCTTGGGGAAGGTATTCACACGATTTCGTGACCCATTTTGGCTTGTTCGGTCGACCGATTTTTCATTGCGGCTAACGAAAATTCCGGAAAACAGGCCGTCATAATGTGTCAACGGCCCTGTCCCAAAGGCCGAGCAATGACCTCAAAAAGTCTTTGCGGCAGGCGAAGGAATGACAGGCGTCAGCCGACCGTGTCCAGTTCGCCGCGCGCCTTGGCCGCCGCCACCTGGCGGATGGCATCGGCCAGCGTGTCGACGTCTTGCGCACCCATCACGGCATATTTGCCTTCAAGCAGAAAACACGGCACGCCTGATATGCCCATGCGCGATGCCGTGGCGATCTCGGTGCGCACCGCCTCGACATCGGCGTCGGTCGGCAAGAGCGTCGCCACCACGGATGCGTCCATGCCGGCCTCGCGGGCGGCTTCGACCAACACGGCATGGTCGCCGATGTTGACGCCCTCCTCGAAATTCAGCTGGAACAGGCGGCGGACCAGCCTGTTCTGCACGGCTTCGCCAGCGGCGCCAGCCCAGCGGATCAGGCGGTGCGCATCCAGCGTGTTTGGTGCCACCTTGATGGCATCGAAGGCAAAGGAAATGCCCTCGGCGTCGCCAAGCGGTTCGATGCGGGCATGGATCTCGCGAATGCGCTCGTCGCTGCCGAATTTGGCCAGCATATACTCCCGGCGGTCCTTGCCCTGCGGCGGAATGGTCGGATCAAGCTGGAACGGCCGCCAGCGTATGTGCACATCTATATCGCCGGCCGCGGCAACCGCCTTGTCCAGCCGCTTCTGGCCGATGAAGCACCACGGACACACGACGTCCGACACCACGTCAACGGTTATGGCGTTCGCTTCGCTCATCTCGATCTCCGGATTTTCAGTTCGGTTTGCGCCACCAGGTCGGCAGCTGATAACCGAATATGGGCGTCTTCCGCGGATGTTCCAGATAATTCCAGTACGCAAGCCACTGCTGCGTGTTGTACTGCATCGGCACCATGTAGTTGCCCGAGATCAGCAGCCGGTCGAGAACGCGAACGGCGGCGACATAATCCTCCTTGGTGTGTGCGTTCAGCATGGCGTCGATCGCGGCATCGATTGCCGGGTCGGCGACGCCGGCAAGATTGAATGATCCTTCGGTCTTGGCCGCAGCGGACGACCAACGCCCGATCTGCTCGATGCCCGGGGACAAGGAATTGTTGAAGCCGCTCGAGCCGACCAGCACCTCGAAGTCGAAACGCTGCTTGCGCGACTGGATCTGGTCGCCATCCAGGCTGCGGATGCTGACGTTGATGCCGATCTTCTCCAGTGTGCGCTGGTAGATGCCGGCCAGGCGTTCTTCGTCCTGCGAAGCGGTCAGGATCTCGAATCCGAAAGGTTTGCCTTCGGGATCGAGCATTGTGCCGTCCTGCACGTGGTAACCGATGCTTTTCAGGAGATCGAAAGCGGCCTTAAGCACCTTGCGGTCCTGGCCTGAACCGTCGGTCACCGGCGGTTTCCAGGTGCCGTCCATGATTTCGGCCGGGACGCGGCCGGGGTAGGGGGCCAGCAACGCCTTTTCCCTGTCGTCGGCCGGATGGCCAAGCGCGGAGAGTTCGGAATTCTGCCAATAGCTCATCGTTCTCGTGTATTTGCCGCCGAACAGGTTCTTGTTCGCCCATTCGAAATCGTAAAGCATGCCGAGCGCGCGCCGAACCACCGGGTTGGAGAATTTCGGCAGCCTGGTGTTGAACAGGAAACCGGTCACGACAGGCGGAATGCCGGTGTCGAAAGTTTCGGAAACCACCTCGCCCCTGTGGAAGGCGGGAAAGTCGAGATCGCGCTCACGCTTCACCGGATCACTGTCGTCGTCGATGGCGCAAAGGCCCTTCTTGAAGGCTTCGAGCTTGGCGTTGGCGTTGAGGAAATATTCGATGGTGATCTGGTCGTAATTGTCGAAGCCGCGCTTGGCGGGTGCGTCCTTGCCCCAGTAGTCCGGATTGCGCTTGAAGACGATGCGCTGGCCGGGCGTCACCTGCGCGATCGTGTAGGGTCCGCTGCCGATCAGCGGCTTCAGCGTCGTCCTGTCGAATGTGTCCATGTCAAAGGCATGCTTGGGGATGATCGGCGTCAGCGCGATGATCAGGGGAAATTCGCGATCGGCCTTGTCGTTGAAAGTGAAGCGCACGCTGTGGTCGCCGGTCTTTTCGAGCTTGGCGATCCTGGCCATGCGGTCGCTGTAGGGCGGGCGGCCCTTTTGCGTATAGACATCATAGGTGAACAGCACGTCTTCCGGCGTCACCGGCTGTCCGTCCGACCATTTGGCCTTCGGGTTGAGATGGAATTCGATGCTCTTGCGCTCCGGGTCCATGTCGGCGGTATCGGCGAGCAGCCCATAGAGCGTGAATGCCTCATCCGCGCTGCGCTGCATCAGCGGCTCGAAGACCAGATTGCCGAAGATCGTGTCCATCATGCCGCGCGCGGTCGTACGCAGGCTTTTCAGGATGAAAGGGTTGAGATTATCGAAGCTGCCGACGACGCAGTAGGTGATGCTGCCGCCCTTCGGCGCGTCGGGATTGACGTAGCTGAAATGCGCGTAGTCCGGCGGCAGGGCCGGTTCGCCTTGCATGGCAATCGCGTATTTTGGCTCCGACAGCGCCGGCAGCGGCAGGGTGAGAAACGATATCGCGGTGATCAGCCAAACAAGAACGCGGCCCATGACCGTCTCCTTAACAGGTCGGCTTGATGATTCGGTGCGCACCCTAGCATGAGGCAGCTGCGTGCCGGCCAATGGTGTCATCAAGAATTACAAGTGAGCGGGCTGGATTCGGCACCGCTTGCAGTGTAACACGCCGTCCGAAGTCATTCTGTTGCCTCATTTCGGCAACAGGTAGCTGGACCACACGGCGCAGAGAAGCCGGTTCCGGGATCATTTGAGAGGAAATGCACGACATGACGAGCCTGAACAGCAACGCGTACCGCCTGTCGGTCATGGCCGCTGGCGTGATCGGCTTTCTGGGCGCAGGACTTCCCGCGGCTTCCGCGCAGCAACAGCAGCAGATACCCCAGGGCTGGTTCAAGGCCTGCACCAAGCAGGAAGACGTCGATATCTGCAACGTCCAGAACATCGTCACCGCCGGCAACGGTCAGCTCGTCACCGGTGTCAGCCTGATCGAACTCAAGGGCAAGGTTAACCGCAAGGTGTTCCAGGTCACGGTGCCGACCGGTCGCCTCGTGCCTCCCGGTATCGGCCTGCAGATCGACACCGGCAAGGCTCAGAAGCTCGACTATGTCATCTGCTTCCCGGATCGTTGCGTGGCGGAAGTGCCGCTGACCGACCAGCTCGTCGCCTCGTTCAAGAAAGGTCAGGGTATCACGCTGACCTCGATCAATTTCCAGAACCAGGCCAACCCGATCAAGATCGCGCTGCAGGGCTTCAGCGGTGCCTATGACGGCCCGCCGCTGCAGCAGTCGGACATCGAGGACCGGCAGAAGAAGCTTCAGGACTTCGTGGCCAAGAACAACCAGGACTTCGCCAAGAAGCTCAAGGACGAGCAGGACAAGGCGAAGACCGCCAACTGATCACCGGCATCCGGCCAAGGCCGGTGCCAAAGAAAAAGCGGGGCCATGCCCCGCTTTTTTCGTTTCCGGCCTGAATTTCTCGGCGGATAGCTGGAGTGCCGGGAGGTCAGTGCCTGGATTGCCGTTTCGGCTCGTAGCGTCCATCCGGCTTCTTGTCGAACATCTCCTTGATCTGCGGGTGGCGAACGGGCTCGCCCGACCGGTCCTCGAGCAGATTCTGCTCGGACACATAGGCTATGTATTCGGTTTCCGAATTCTCCGCGAGCAGATGGTAGAATGGCTGATCCTTGCGGGGCCGCACATCGGCGGGGATGGCTTCGTACCATTCGTCGGTGTTGGCGAATTGCGGATCGACGTCGAAAATGATGCCCCGAAACGGAAACAGCCGGTGACGAACCACCTGTCCGATCGCGAATTTGGCCGTTTTCATCGTACTCACCACTGAATTCCTTGACTTTATTTGGCGCAGACTCCGAGTCAATTCAATCCCGAAGCGTCTGAGCGTCTTCAAGCTACGCAGAATTCGGCGCAAAGGTTTGGGTTGATGTCGCGATGCCGCGATAAAGTCCGCAAGTCGCTACCGATGCCGCACCGGCTTTCGCAGGCCACCCACGAGTGCTGCAAAGCCGCTGCCCGGACGAAGCCCTTCGCGCATGAAGAAGGCGCGCAGCGGCGCAAAACCGCCGAGAACGCCCAGACCAGCGCCCCGCGCGATCTGCGCCGGCAACATGTCGGAAAGCAGCGACATGTTGAGGAGATTGACCGCACCGCTACGCGCCAGAATATCGGGGCGACGCTTGAAATCGTAGGCGGCAAGGGCCTTGGCGCCGCCGGGGTCCTCACGATTTTCGCTCGCAATACCAACCAGATCGTCAATATCCCTGATGCCAAGGTTGAGGCCTTGCGCACCGATTGGCGGAAACACATGGGCGGCTTCGCCGACGAGCGCCACCCGCTCTCGTGCGAAGCGCAGGGGCGTGACGGTCGAAAGCGGATAGATCTGCCGGCCCGGTTCCACGGTGACCCGACCCAGCATTGACTGCATCTGCTGCTCGACCCGCATTGAAAGCGTTGCGTCATCCAGGGCGGCAAGCGCCTTGGCTGTCTCGGGCTTAACCACCCAGACGAGACTTGAGCGATTGCCCGGCAGCGGAACCTGTGTGAACGGGCCTGTCTCTGTGTGGAACTCCGTCGAGGTGAAGGCATGGTCTCGGCCATGGCCGAAATTGAGCACGAGCGCGGCTTGCGGGTAGGAGCGTGCGGCAGTCGAGATGTCCGCTGCCTCGCGCGCGGGCGATTGGCGTCCATCGGCGGCAACCGCCAGCGACGCGCCAACCTCACTGCCGTCGGCGAGGTCGGCGTGGGCTTTGTCGGCGCCGAGATGCCAGGCCTTGACCATAGACCTGCGCCATTCGATCCCGGAATGCGCGGCCACCTTGGCGGCAAGCGCCGGGCCAAGGACGCTGTTGGGCAGGTTCAGCCCAAACTGCTCCTCGTCGATCTCGGCGGCGCGGAAGGTGACGACGGGACTGCGGATCAGCCTGCTCGTCGCATCGACGATGCGCATGACTTTCAACGGCGCGGCCTTGGGTTTGATGTCTTCGAGGAGATCAAGCCGCTCAAGCACTTTCAGGGCAGGGTTCATCAGCGCCGTGGTACGGCCATCGGGAGCCGACGCCTCGGGCCCGACAAGCGTCACCGCAAAGCCGGCATCAGCGAAAGCGAGCGCCGCGATCAGGCCCGCGGCCCCGGTGCCGGCAATCAGTATGCGCGCTGTTTCCTGATGCTCCAAGGTCGGCTTCCGGCTTATGATGCTAGGCGGGCCACCAGACCTGCCAATCTATAGGCATATAGGTCAGATCATGCGGCTTGATCAACGCGGCGATTCGGCCCATTCGGTTGTCATGACCGGCCACCAGGACGATTTCAGCCATCTCGACCGCGCCGGCCGCGCCATGGCAAATGTCGCGCGCAACCCGCGTTTGACGGTCAACATCGTCGTCGGCGCCGGCATCGCATTCGCCTGGCTGTTGCTGGGGGCGATGGCGATTCGGGGCGCCGATGTCCGAGGCAGCGCGCCCGGCGACACCCTCCTGCACGGCCTGCCACAGCTGCCGCTGCCCGATTTCCTGGAGCGGTTCTTCGCCCTCTGCCTATCGCCGGCGCCGCTGGACGCAAGCATCGGCTTTCGTGCCGTTGCTCTCACCGTGATGTGGTTCCTGATGGCAATCGCGGCGATGCTGCCGTCCGCTGCCCCGATGATCCGCACCTATTGCGAGATCGCCGATACAGCCCGGATCAAGGGCGAGCCGGTCGTTCATCCTCTGGTGCTGGTTGCCGGATATCTCGGCGTCTGGCTCGCTGCCTCAGTCCTGTTCTCGGCACTGACGCTCAGCGTGCACACATTCGCCGCGTCCAGCGAGATCTACGATCCGGTGCTTGGGATTGCCGGCGCGCTCGCATTACTGGTTGCCGGCCTCTATCAGTTCAGCGGCCTCAAGGAGGCCTGCCTGAAGAAATGCCGCAACCCGTTCTCGATCCTGTTTTCGAACTGGAGCGGCAAAGCCAGCAGCGTCTTCCGGCTTGGTGTCGTGCAAGGCATCTGGTGTTTCGGCTGCTGCTGGGCGCTCATGCTGGTGATGTTCGCCGTCGGCGTGATGAACATCTTCTGGATGGCGCTGATCGGCGTGTTCACCCTGATTGAAAAACAAATGACGGGCAGTCTTCCAACCCGGCTGGCCGGTGCGATACTGCTTGTCTGGGCAGCCGCGCTGCTAGTAGTCTCGCTTTCAGTGGGGGAAATTCGATGACAGATCAGGGCTGGGCAATGAAAGGAGAGCTCGTACTCTCCTGCAATTGCACGGTTTTTTGCCCTTGCGTGCTGTCGCTCGGCAGTCACCCTCCGACCGAGGGCTATTGCCAGACCTGGGCGGGTTTCCGCATCGATGCCGGTCATTTCGGCGAGGTCGACCTGTCAGGCCTAAACCTTGGGCTGATCATGGAAATCCCCGGCTACATGAGCCGAGGCAACTGGACCGCCGGCCTGTTCATCGACAAACGCGCCTCGATCTATGCGGTCAAGGCCTTGACGAAGATCTTCACCGGCAAGGCGGGCGGGACCACGTCGCTGCTGTCGATCCTCGTCGGAAAATTCCTGGGTGTGGAACAGGTGCCGATCACCTATGAGACGCGGGACAAGACGCGTATCTTCCAGATACCGAAGATCATCGATGGCGCGGTGACGCCAATCGCCGGCAAGGATCGCGAGAAGGATACGGTGATCACGAACTCGGAATACTGGATCGCGCCGGAGATCATCGTGGCGAGGTCCGACAAGAGCAAGATGCGCGCCTTCGGCCGCAACTGGAATTTTGCTGGCCGCTCGGCCGAAATCTGCAAGCTGGATTGGCGGGGCCCGTGAGCAAGAACACTACGGCCAGAAAGGCCGCCAAGAAGATCGCGGACCGGATTCCGCGGCCGAAGAAGAAGGTCACCTGGCCGCAGGCAAGGGCGTTCTCCGTCCACCTGCTGACCGCGTCAGGCTCGTTCCTTGCATTCCTGTCGCTGGTGGCGGCGAGCGAGGAGCGCTGGACGGCAATGTTCTGGTGGCTCGGACTGGCGCTGTTCGTCGACGGCATCGACGGGCCGATCGCCAGGAAGCTCGAGGTCAAGGAAATCCTGCCGACCTGGTCGGGCGAACTCCTCGACAACATCATCGACTATGTGACCTATGTGCTGATCCCGGCCTTCGCGCTCTACCAGCGCGGCTTCATGGGCGAGGGACTGTCGTTCCTTTCGGCTGCGATCATCGTCGTTTCCAGCGCGATCTATTATGCCGACACCGGCATGAAGACGAAGGAGAATTTCTTCAAGGGCTTCCCCGTGGTCTGGAACATGGTGGTGTTCACGCTGTTCGTCATCGAACCGGGACAATGGGTGTCGTTCGCTGTCGTGGTGGTGGCTGGCATCCTGACTTTCATCCCGATCAATTTCATTCATCCGGTGCGGGTGGTGCGGCTGCGACGCATCAATCTCACAATGACCCTTTTGTGGTGCGCCTTCGGCGCGCTTGCGCTTGCGCAGGCGGCTCTGGCAGCCTTCTACGATCAGATCGGCGTGCTGGGCGAACAGGTCGGCACTTTCACCAAGATCGGCATTACCATTACCGGGCTCTATCTGGCCTGCATCGGTGGCATCATGCAGTTCTTTCCAAATCTCGGTGCCAAGAAGGCCTGATCAGCCAGAGGAATCCCAATCCATGTCCAAAGCGATCCGTATCCACGCCCATGGCGGTCCGGAAGTTCTGACCTATGATGACGTCGATCCCGGCCAGCCAGGTTCCGGGCAGATTCTGGTCAGGCATACGGCCATCGGCCTCAACTTCATCGACGTCTATCATCGCTCCGGTCTCTATCCGCCGCCCGGAGGTTTTCCGCTCATTCCGGGCAGCGAGGCCGCCGGCGTGGTGCTGGAGGTAGGGCAGGACGTCGATTGGCTGAAGCCGGGCGACCGGATCGCCTATGCCGTGACGACGGGAGCTTATGCCGAAGAACGCGTCATCGATGCCAGCCGGGTCGTCAAGGTTCCGGACGGCGTCAGCGACGAACAGGCCGCCGCGATGATGCTGAAGGGCATGACGGCCGAATATTTGCTGCGCCGGACCTTCAAGGTGAAAGCAGGCGACACGATCCTGTTCCATGCCGCTGCCGGCGGCGTCGGGCTCATTCTCGGCCAATGGGCGAAACATCTCGGTGCGACCGTCATCGGCACGGCAAGCTCGACCGACAAGATCGAACTCGCCAGGGCGCACGGCTTCGACCATGTCATCAACTACAGAGAGCAGGATTTCGTCGCCGGCGTCGCCGCCATCACCGGCGGCAGGAAATGCGACGTCGTCTACGATTCGGTGGGCAACGACACCTTTCCGGCTTCGCTCGACTGCCTGAAGCCGCTCGGCATGTTCGTCAGCTTTGGCCAGTCCTCGGGACCGATCCCGCCATTTTCCATGTCGCTCTTGGCGCAGAAGGGTTCGTTGTTCGCCACAAGGCCGACGCTGTTCGTCTACAACGCAAAACGCGAGGACCTCGATGCCTCCGCGGCCGCGCTGTTCGAGGTGGTGCTCAGCGGCGTCGTTAAGATCAAGATCAACCAGCGCTATGCGCTCAAGGATGCGGGCAAGGCACACTCGGATCTTGAAGGCCGCAGGACAACGGGGACGACTATTCTCGTTCCTTAGTCCCGCCTGCCTTGTTATCCCTTGAATTTCCGCTGAAATTCTTGAAGCTCTTTCAAGACGCGTGCCGCTTTCCGTTGAGAGCCGGCGGCGCCTACCATGCTTGCGGGAACACAGAACATATCTGGCGAACCAGATGGGAGGCACTGTGAGTGCAGATCATGATGGGGCGAACCTGCTTGAGGTTCGTGGCCTGACCAAGATATTCGGCACGCTGACCGCGTGCGATCATGTCGACCTCAACATCGCCAAGGGCGAAATCCACGCGCTACTCGGCGAGAACGGAGCCGGCAAGTCGACGCTGGTCAAGATGCTGTTCGGCTCGCTGGAGCCCAATTCCGGCGAGATTTTCTGGAACGGCCAGGCGGTGCGCATCATCAGCCCGGGTGCCGCCAAAAAGCTCGGCATCGGCATGGTGTTCCAGCATTTTTCGCTGTTCGAGGCGCTGACCGCGGCCGAGAACATCGCGCTGTCGCTCGATGACGGCTCGCCGATCAGCAGCATCGCCGCGAAGGCGAGGGCGCTTTCCTACAGCTACGGCCTGCCGCTCGATCCGGACTCGCTGGTCGGCGACCTGTCGGTCGGCGAACGCCAGCGTATCGAAATCATCCGCTGCCTGCTGCAGACGCCGCAGCTCATCATCCTTGACGAGCCGACCTCGGTGCTGACGCCGCAGGAAGCCGACAAGCTGTTCGAGACGCTGGAGCGGCTGCGCGCGGAAGGCAAATCGATCCTCTACATCTCGCACCGGCTGGAAGAGGTCAAACGGATCTGCGACCGCGCCACCGTGTTGCGGCATGGCAAGGTGGTCGGTCACTGCAATCCGCGCGAGGAGACAGCCGCCTCGCTCGCCCGCATGATGGTCGGCAACGAAGTGCAGGCCGTGGTGCGCGCGCCGGTCGAGGGGATCGAAACCGCGCAGCCGCTGCTCGAAATCCGCGGCCTCAGCCGCAAGCCGGCAACGCCGTTTTCGATTCCGCTCAAGAACATCAGCCTGAATGTCCGCGCCGGCGAGGTGATCGGCATTGCCGGTGTTGCCGGCAACGGCCAGGGCGAGTTCTTCGAATCCGTTTCCGGCGAGGTCTTGCAGCAGGATGCCGCCTCGGTGCGTATCCGGGGCAAGGATGCAGGCGGTCTCACCATCACCGGACGGCGCCTTCTTGGTGCCGCCTTCGTGCCGGAGGAGCGCCTCGGCCACGGTGCCGCGCCGCGCATGAAACTCTCGGAAAATCTTTTGCTGTCGCGCCACGCCACTGACGGCAGGGCCTTTGTCGGCGCTGGCGGGATGGTCAAAAGCGGCGCCGTCTACGCTGCCGCTCAACGCATCATCGTGGCGATGGATGTGCGCAAGAGCGCGCCGGACCCGGAAGCGGCCGCACTTTCGGGCGGCAATCTGCAAAAGTTCATCGTCGGCCGCGAACTCGACCGCCGCCCAAGCGTCATGGTGGTCAACCAGCCGACCTGGGGCGTCGATGCCGGTGCAGCCGCCCATATCCGACAAGCCTTGATCGAGCTGTCGCGCAGCGGCTCGGCGGTTCTGGTGATAAGCCAGGATCTCGACGAGCTGTTCGAGATATCGGACGCCATCGCGGTCATGCACAATGGCGAATTGTCCAAGCCGATGCCGATCGCCGAGGCGACCTTCGAGAAGGTCGGCCTGCTGATGGGCGGCGCCGAGCCCGGCCACGCCGAACACACGCTGGAGACGGCATGATGCGCCTTGAACTCGTCAAACGCCCGCAGCGCTCGGCGCTGTTTTCGATGCTGTCACCGTTCATCGCCTTCGCGCTCACCATTATCGCCGGCGCCATCATGTTCGCCCTGCTCGGCGTCAATCCGCTGACCGCGTTCCGGATCTACTTCATCGAGCCGATCAGTCAGGTCTGGCAATTGCATGAGCTGGCGATCAAGGCGGCGCCGCTGATCCTGATCGCGGTCGGCCTGTCGGTCTGCTACAAGGCCAACATCTGGAACATCGGTGCCGAAGGCCAGTTCATTTTCGGCGCCATCTTCGGCTCGGCCATTCCGGTTCTGTTTCCTCAGTTCGAAGGCCCGCTGGTGCTGCCGCTGATGCTTCTGCTCGGCATGGTCGGCGGTGCCGCCTACGCGGCGATCCCGGCCTTGCTCAAGACCCGGTTCAACACCAATGAGATCCTGACCAGCCTGATGCTGGTCTATGTCGCCCAACTCTTCCTCGACTGGCTGGTGCGCGGCCCATGGCGCGATCCGCAGGGCCATGGTTTCCCGCAGACGATCCAGTTCGGCGATTCGGCGGTCCTGCCGGAACTGATGCCGGACGCCGGACGCGCCAACTGGGGTTTTGTGTTCGCGCTGGTTGCCGCGGTGCTGATCTGGATCCTGATGGGCCGCATGCTCAAGGGCTTCGAGGTCCGCGTGCTGGGCTCCAGCCCGAGGGCAGGGCGCTTCGCCGGCTTCGGTCTCAGCCGCATGGTGTTCTTCGCCTTCCTGCTGTCGGGCGCACTGGCCGGCCTTGCCGGCATTTCGGAAGTCTCCGGCGCCATCGGGCAGTTGCAGCCGGTGATTTCTCCCGGCTACGGCTTCACGGCCATCATCGTGGCGTTCCTCGGACGCCTGAACCCGCTCGGTATCGTCGCCGCGGGCCTGGTTCTGGCGCTGACCTATCTCGGCGGTGAAGCGGTGCAAAGCGCGCTCGGCATTTCAGACAAGGTGGCGAGGGTGTTCCAGGGCATGCTGCTGTTCTTCGTGCTCGGCTGCGACACGCTCATCCACTACCGCATCCGGCTGATCGGCCTGTCGTTGATCAAGCCGCAGGGCGCGGCACCGCTCGAAGCCGCGCCGAAGTTGAAGGAAGCCCGCTGATGGACATCACCGTCAACATCCTCCTGACCATCGCCACGGCGGCGACGCCGCTTTTGATCGCGGCGATCGGCGAACTGGTGGTCGAACGCTCCGGCGTGCTCAATCTCGGCGTCGAAGGCATGATGATCATGGGCGCGGTCGGCGGGTTCGGGGCCGGCTACCTGACCGGATCGCCCTGGATCGGCCTTCTGGCGGCAATCGCGATGGGCGCGCTGTTCTCGCTGCTGTTCGCGGTCATGACGCTGTCGCTGGCCACCAATCAGGTGGCGACCGGCCTGTCGCTGACGCTGCTTGGCCTCGGCCTCTCCGGCATGATCGGAACGAGCTTTGTCGGCCAGCCCGGCGTCAGGCTGCCCAATCTCGACATTCCCGGCCTCAGCTCGATCCCGGTCGTGGGCAGGCTGCTGTTCGGCCAGGATCCGATCTTCTACATCTCGATCGCGCTGACCGCCGCCGTCATGTGGTTCCTGTTCAAGACGCGTACTGGCCTGACACTCCGCTCTATCGGCGACAGCCATGCTTCGGCGCACGCGCTCGGCATCAAGGTCATCCGCTACCGCTATCTCTCGGTCATCTTCGGCGGCGCCTGTGCCGGTCTGGCCGGCGGCCATCTGTCGCTGGTCTACACGCCGCAATGGGTCGAGAACATGACCGCGGGCCGCGGCTGGATCGCTCTGGCTCTCGTTGTGTTCGCCTCGTGGCGGCCGTGGCGCGTGCTGGCCGGCGCCTACATCTTCGGCGCGGTGTGGATCGGCCAGCTTCATGCACAGGCTTTTGGCATTCCCGTGCCTTCGCAGATGCTTTCTTCTCTGCCCTATCTGGCAACCGTCGTGGTTCTCGTTCTAATCTCGCGCAACAAGCGTCTGACGATGATGAACACGCCGGCATCCCTGGGGCAGCCATTCGTTCCGGATCGTTGACAATAATAACAAACGGGAAGCTCCAAGGCTTAACACAGAGAGGTAACACAATGAAAAAACTGCTTATTGCCCTGATGACGACGACAGCGGCATTGTCGCTGGCCGCGTCCGCAGAGGCTGCCGACAAGTTGAAGGCCTGCTGGGTCTATACCGGCCCGATCGGCGATTTCGGCTACTCCTACCAGCACGACCAGGGCCGCCTTGAGGTCGAGAAAGCGCTCGGCGACAAGGTCGAGACCGCCTATCTGGAGAACGTCTCCGAAGGCCCCGATGCCGACCGCGCCTTTGAGCGCCTGGCACGCGAAGGCTGCAAGATCATCTTCGGCACGTCGTTTGGCTTCATGGACGCCGAAGTGAAGGTCGCCAAGAAGTTTCCCAAGGTGATGTTCGAGCACGCCACCGGCTACAAGACCGGTGACAATCTCGGCATCTACAATGCCCGCTTCTATGAAGGCCGCTACGTACTCGGCCAGATCGCCGCCAAGGAATCGAAGTCCGGCGTCGCCGGCTACATCGTCTCCTTCCCGATTCCCGAAGTGGTGATGGGCATCAACTCCTTCATGCTCGGCGCGCAGTCGATCAACCCGAACTTCAAGGCCAAGATCGTCTGGGTGAACTCGTGGTTTGACCCGGGCAAGGAAGCCGACGCCGCCAAGGCGCTGTTCGACCAGGGTGCCGACATCATCGTCCAGCATACCGATTCGACCGCTGCCCTGCAGGTGGCCGAGGAGCGCAAGCTGCACGGCTTCGGCCAGTCGTCCGACATGATCAAGTTCGCGCCGAATGCGCAGATGACCTCGCTGACCGACGAATGGGGTCCCTATTACATCAGCCGCGTGCAGGCAGCCATAGACGGCACCTGGAAGCCGGACAATGTCTGGCTCGGGATCAAGGACGGCGCGGTGAAGCTCGCGCCCTACACCAACATGCCCGACGATGTGAAGGCGATGGCCGAGGCGACCGAGAAGAAGATCGCCGGCGGCTGGAACCCCTTCACCGGACCGATCGCCAAGCAGGACGGCTCGGCGTGGTTGAAGGACGGCGAGGTCGCCGACGACGGCACGCTGCTCGGCATGAATTTCTACGTGAAGGGCGTCGACGACAAGCTGCCGCAGTAAGCTGCGCACCACGTTTCGAATAGGAAAGGGCGCCGCGAGGCGCCCTTTTTATGTGCCTGGAGAAATGGACGGAAGGCTCAGACGGCCGAACCGTAGAGATCATAAGCGTCGGCACGCTCGATCTTCACCGTGACGATGTCGCCGGCACGCATCGGGCGGCGCGACTGGATGTGGACCGAACCATCGATCTCGGGCGCGTCGTATTTGGTGCGGCCCTTCGCCGAGGTGCCGTGCGCCTCGTCGATCAGCACCGGCAGGCGCTTGCCGACCTTCCTGGCCAACTGCGTCGCCGAAATCTTCTGCTGGCGCTGCATGAAGCGGTGCCAGCGTGCTTCCTTGACCTCCTGCGGAACCTGTTCGAGGCCGAGGTCGTTGGAACGGGCACCCTTGACCGGCTCGTATTTGAAGCAGCCGGCACGGTCGATCTTGGCCTCGTCCAGCCAGTCGAGCAGCATCTCGAAATCCTCGTCCGTCTCGCCGGGGAAGCCGACGATGAAGGTCGAGCGGATGGCGAGGTCGGGGCACACGTCGCGCCAGCCGCGGATGCGTTCGAGCGTCTTTTCGCCATGCGCCGGACGCCGCATGTTCTTCAGCACCTGCGGCGAAGCATGCTGGAACGGGATGTCGAGATAGGGAAGGATCTTGCCGTCGGCCATAAGCGGGATGACGTCGGCGACATGCGGGTAGGGGTAGACGTAATGCATGCGCACCCAGATCCCGAGCTTGCCCAGTTCTTCCGAGAGATCGAGGAATTTCGCGCGCACTTCGCGATCGCCGAACATCGACGTCTGGTACTTGATGTCGATGCCGTAGGCACTGGTGTCCTGCGAGATGACGAGGAGTTCCTTGACGCCGGCCTTGGCCAGTTTTTCGGCCTCGCGCAGCACGTCGGCGGCCGGGCGCGAAACGAGATCGCCACGCAGGGCGGGAATGATGCAGAAGGTGCAGCGGTTGTTGCAACCTTCCGAGATCTTCAGATAGGCATAGTGGCGCGGCGTCAGCTTGACGCCTTGCGGCGGCAGCAGGTCGATATAGGGATCGTGCGAAGGCGGGGCTGCCTCATGCACGGCGGCCATCACGCTCTCGTAAGCTTGCGGTCCGGTGATCGCCAGCACGTTGGGGTGCTTCTCGCGGATCACGTCCGGCTCGGCACCAAGGCAGCCGGTGACGATGACCCTGCCGTTTTCCGAAAGCGCGGAACCGATGGCATTGAGCGACTCGTCGCGGGCGGAATCCAGGAAACCGCAAGTGTTGACCACAACGAGATCAGCGCCATCATGCTTGCGGGCGATCTCATAGCCTTCGGCGCGCAGGCGCGTGATGATACGCTCGGAATCCACGAGCGCCTTCGGGCATCCAAGGCTGACAAAACTGACGCGAGGGGCGGACATAGGCTAGTTTCCAATGGGGGTACGGGCCGAACGCTGATCCGGCCTCAAGTCGCTGTAAATGTCGGTCTGTGGCGCGTGGCTGGAGCCAATACGCGCGGCGCAATAGCATGGCTTCCACAATCAAGCAAACCGGCCGACAGGCCGATCCGCGCCATAAGGATGGCTCAGTGGCCTCCGGATCCGAACCAGGGTGCCAGGAAAGCGAAGTTTTCGGGGAATTGCTGCACGGCCCCGTCAAGCAGCATTTTGACCGCAACATAGAGGATGATCACCAGGCCGAGATAGGCAATCCAGCGGTATTTGTGGAGCAGGCGCGCGACGAACGATGCGGCAAAGCCCATCAGGGCGATCGACAGGGCCAGCCCGACAATCAGCACCGTCGGATGGTTCATGGCCGCGCCGGCTACGGCCAGAACATTGTCGAGCGACATGGAAACGTCGGCAATGACAATCTGCCAGGCTGCCTGCGAGAAGGTCTTGCTTGGCCCCTTGCCGCCGATGACCCCATCCTTGTCGAAGTCGCCGTTCGATAGCGCTTCCGTGGCGTCACGCTCCTGCTCGTGGCTGACGCGCAATTCACGCCACATCTTCCAGCAGACCCACAGCAAGAGCAGGCCGCCGCCGATAAGCAACATGGGCCCGATGGTGAGCAGCCATTGCGTGATCAAGGCGAAGAAAATGCGAAGGACGGTGGCCGCGGCGATGCCGACGAGAATGGCCCGTTTGCGTTGGCTGGCCGGCAGTCCGGCCGCGGCGAGGCCGATGACGATGGCATTGTCGCCCGCAAGCGCAAGATCGATGGCAATGACCTGAAGAAGGGCCGATAGGCCTGCGGCGGTAAATATTTCCATCGACCTGGAAGCCCTTCGCCGAGTGTTCGTCGTCGACTATTGCGACGGGCCTAAAGGCATGGTCCGCTGCCGTCAAGGCGCCGCATTGGACAACGCTGGAAAACCACTTTCGTGGCAGTGGCATTACAGGAGATTTTCAGCCGCCGCCGGCTCGTGAACCGAAGCCGACACAAGCCCGCGAAAAAACTAGTCGTAGAGATTGTATTTTGCCCAGTCGGCTTCTGGAATCTCATCGCCGATCCGGTAACGAAGCTGGAGAACTTCCATATGGTCCGGCCCCGTCTGGCATTTGAACTTCAGCCGGTACCATTGCCCCTTGCTGCGGAACGCCGCACCGGGGCTCCTGATCGCATCGGCGCTCATCTCAGGCGTGGCGAAGGCGTAGGCGACAACACGGTCGGCCTTGAACTTGCGATCGTCGTGGGTGATCCGGTCCAGGATTTCGGCATCGCACCGCTGCTCGAGGCGTGTTTGCGGATCAAGTTTCATCAGCCCGGCACGCAAGGCGTTGTCCATTGCGCTGGCCGGGAAAGCTAGCGTCAGGGACGCCATGGCCATCATGCAGAGTGTCTTCATGGGCGGGACAAGCAGCATATTTTGTCTGAAAAATCAACCAACAGGGGCGTTTCATGCCGGTCATGCGGCGGCATTCAGGGGGTCGACGCAATCAAAATCTCGTGTCGGACATCCTCGTGCGAGGCCTGCGGCCAACGCACCAGCGAGGCGCGGCCGGCATCCGTGAGATCATAAAGGCCGCGGTCCACGCGCGCGAACCAGCCATAGACGTTGTGCTGCAGGATTTTCGGGGCGATCGGCGTCAGCGCCTTCAGGTCGCGCGGCCGTTTGGGTCCGTGGACAAGCGCGGCGGCACAGGTGAGGGCGCTCTGGCGGTAGGCGGTCATGATAGGATTGCGCGATCCTCCGCCCGCGACAGGATCACCGCGGCGGCGCTGGTGTTCGTCGACAAGGCGAGAGCGCCGCCGCGCATTCCTGCGTGGCTCAGGCGCGGCCGGGCTGACAAGCACTTCGACCTTGTCATTCGCGGTCACACCGAGCAAGCCGAAACCGAGCCGGCGGCAGAGGTTGCGAAACCGGGCGTCGCTTTCGCGTCCCTTGCCTCGTGCCGACATACGCGCCGCCAGCCACACTTCGTCGCAAGCGGCCGCGCGGTCGACGCCCTGCAGCACCAGTTCGAGGTTGAACTGCAATTTCAGCTCGCAGATGACGACAATCGGCGGCTCGCCCTCGCGCAACGCGACGATGTCGCAGCCGCCAATCTCCCCCTTCACCACGAAGTCGAGAGTTTCGAGGAACCGCTTCACCGGCGCATAAAGGGAGGTCTCGTTCATGCCCCAAGGCTTAGCCGATTCGAGGCAAAAAGCCTTCCCGCTTCAGGGAGCGCAGCGTGGTCGGATGCTCAGGAATGAATATTTCCGAGGAAGGCCAAGAGCACGCTGTTGAACAGCCCGGGGCGTTGCAGCGGTGCGAAATGGCTGACGTCAGGCAGGACGATCAGTTCCGACGCCGGGACGTTTTGGGACAGATAGTTCGCGTGCTCCCGCTTGATGAACTCGTCATGTTCACTTTGAACGATCGCCACGGGCACGCGCGTCCGCGCCATGTCGGCGGCGGAATAATTGGGTTCGGTCTTCATCATCAGGCCGACGGCTTTGACGAATGCGTCGAACTGGCCCGGCGTTGCCGATAGTTCACGCATCGAGGCCAACGCGAAACACCTATGACTATTGCTGGTGCCCGCCAAAACCAACCCGCGACGCGATCTCCGCTACCAGGCGACAGCGCCATTTCGAGCAGCAGATGGCAGTCGCCATTGATATTAGCCGTCAGGCTTCCGTGCTCGCCACCGCCCGTTTCGATCGCTTGCCGCGAGGCACGAGCGGGTAGCCGACCTGACCGAAATAGCTGGACGGGATCGGATCATCGACACCGTATTTTTCCGGCACCTTGTTGCCGGTGGCATTGTAGGTGCCGAACACCATGTCGAGGAGGGGGAGTTGGCCGGCGAAGTTCTTGTCATAAGCCTCGCGCTGATTGGCATGGTGCCAGCGATGGAATTGCGGACTGGCGATCAGCCACTTCAAGGGGCCAAACGGAATCCGCAGGTTCGAATGCACAAGCAGCGTGTGCCAAAAATATATGACCGAGAAGGCGGCGATCGAGGCTTCGGAGAATCCGAGGAAAAAGATCGGCGTCAGCGATATCGCCTTTGTGGCAATCGCGTCGACCGGATGGGAGTGGAAAGCGCCGAGCCAGTCCAGTTCCTCAATGCCGTGATGTACCGCGTGGAACCTCCAGAGCGCAGGGATTTTGTGGAAGGCCCGGTGTGCCCAATAGACACCGATGTCGGTGATCAAGATGATTTCCGCGACCTGCAACCAGACGGGCTGACCGCCGACGGCGCGCATCATCGATTGCGGGACCACGATTGCGGCGGCGTCAAGGGTGT
The DNA here is from genome assembly GCF_016756515.1 of Mesorhizobium sp. 113-3-9. NCBI lineage: Bacteria > Pseudomonadati > Pseudomonadota > Alphaproteobacteria > Hyphomicrobiales > Phyllobacteriaceae > Mesorhizobium > Mesorhizobium sp. 113-3-9. Next base: position 4,712,403 of record NZ_AP023246.1, read on the forward strand.
AGGCCGCTATCAGGACGATGGCTACCTTTACGATGAAGCCGTTGAACAGCACATAGATCAGATCGACACCCAAGCCCTTGCGGAAGGTCTTCTGGGGCCGCTCGTGGAACAGATGTTCGAACGGAATGAATATCAACGCGGAGATCAACAGCGCCTTGATGCCAAAAATATCCATTCGCCCGCCTCTATAGCCCAGCCTTGGTCGGCACCCGCTCGCACTTCAGCTTCTGACAGAACCATATTTCTCCTTTCCAAAGGCTTGATGCCGGACTTTCGTCTTTGCAGCCGGGCAGGTGAGGGATGCGCCCGCCGGCATGTCACACCAGCGTCGCAACCGGGCGATATCTTTGTAGCGCGCGGTGGCGAACGCAGCGCGTCGCGCGTCCTCCCAGGACTAACCCCTCCGGTTCCCTGCCGGCGGGGTTTTCTATTTCAGGAACCACGCGCCCATCGCCAGGGATACGCCGCCCGACAAACCGACATGATCGTTGTCGCGCAACCGACGATGGGTCGAAAGTGAAGCCGTCCAGCGCGATTGCCCGTTCTATCCGCGGTCCGACGCCGGCGGTTGTCGATGCCGTCTGTCTGCCAGATCAAGGTTTGCTCTATAGAAATCGAGACGATCGCGATCTTTCCCCAACCATTGAACCGTTTCCCGCAAACCGGTGCGCAATGGCGTTTGCGCGGTCCAGCCCAGCTCTGTCGCGGCGTGTCGGGTGTCAGCCTGCCAGATGTCCGTGTCCCAGCCTCGATCAGGCATGCTCTGCCAATGCGGTTCAGCCTCGCAACCTGTCATGGCGCGCACGATATCGACGATTTCTCCCAGTGTGGTTTGTCTACCGGTGCCGATGTTGAATATTGCCCCAGGATCCGCCGGCGGACGGCTGGCTGCGATGAGCATGGCGTCGATCGCATCTTCGACCCAGACGAAATCACGAGCCGTGTTGGGATTGGCAAGCGGCGGCCATTTCCCGGCTGTTGCATGAACAAGCAGTGACGGCACAAGGCGTCGCGGCTCTTCCCATGGCCCATAGATCGAATAGAGACGAAGCGTCGGCATACGAATGCCGGATTTTCGCGCGAGATCGCGACAGAACGCGGTCGCCGCGGCCTTGGAGACGGCATAGGCCCCTTCCGGCTCGGTTGGCTCGTCCTCGGAGGGGGGGTGTCTCTTGCGGCCGTACTCCAGCGAACTGCCTGTATGCACGAATGCCTCGACGTCCGCCTTGAGCGCGGCAAGAGCCAATGCGCGGGTGGCCTCCAGGTTTGTACGCGCAATCCTGGCTGCGTCTGTCTGCCATGAATATGCGCCGTGCGCAGCCAGATGGAACACGTAGCGGGGGCGCAATCGATGCAACAGCACCTCCACCGACGAAGCGTCCGTCAGATCGACCACATGCGTCGAAAGCTGCGGCTGTTGTGTGGGGATACGCCACGTCGCGTAGCCCGGGCGCAGCAGCAGATCGACATACCACCCCATCGACAGCAGCCGTCTGACCAAACTCGCGCCAACAAAACCGCTGCCGCCCGTCACAACGGCGCGTTGCATCTCAGACGGCTCGCATTCCGGCGAAGTCTCCATAGTCGAAGACATCGAGATATTGCCAGGCGGCCTGCGCCACCGCCGCATGCTCCTGGACAGAGAGTTCCGCGGCTGTCGCCCGATTGGCTTCCGGTGTGGCACGGCGGATCGTTCCCCAAGGGTAGACTTCACGCAACGCCAGACCGTTCCATGACGGCGCCGAAAGCGCGACGTGATCCTCGATGCCCAGCGCGGACAGAACCGGCGCCAGAGCCTTGCGCGGGTCGGACAAAGTATCCTCCAGCCTCACGATGTGAACCCGGTCTGGATGACGATGCCGCGCAAGCAGGGCATGGTATTGGTTCAGGCACCACGCCCGCATATAGTCCGACAGGCGCATGGGAACCGGCCGCTTTTTTGTATCGGCGTAGGCAGAGAACGGATTACGCACCACATGCATCATGTGAGCGGTGGGCATTGCGGCGAGAATTGCCTCGGAGTCCACCGTGATGATCGGACTGTAGCCGACATAAACCTTCTCGCGGCCGCTGCGGTTATAGTCTTTCCAGCTATCGAATGTAGACCTGAAGAAGGCCGCGACGTTGTTCGCGGCGCTGCGCCCGCTAGCCTTCACGCACTCGATGTATCGATCGCTCCGGGCATCGTCGTTGAAGTCGAAGGCCATGTCACGAAACTTGCTGACGTGTGGCGTCCGCGCACGCACTTTGCATTCTTCGTCGATGATCAGCCTGTAGTCGTCCATTGGACTCGCATCGAGCGGGAAGACTGGCCAGCGGTATTTGACCGGGAACAGCGAGGTCAAGGCATCACTGACGAACCGCGTGCCGATCTGCGACTCGAACGGATAGACGAACAGCTCCGGGTGGCCGTCAAGAAACCGATGTGTGGTGTTTCCGCCATTCTCATACATGGCGCCGAGCATCAGCAAGCGGAAGTCGTCGGTCATCAATTCCTCTCGACGTTATTCATTGGGACGGCTTGGGCACGGCTTGCCACGCATAAAACAGCGCGTGCTCCGCGTCAGGCATCCGATCAAAGGCATCAAACGGAAGGCGATCGACCATCGACGAAGGGACGGCCTCGATCGCGAAAATCTGGTTGCCGGCCGGCCAGATCAGGCTGGCCACGATACGTCCGCTTTTGATGTCGACCGCGTGGAGTCCGCAGACGCATTTGTCCGCTTCGAGCCCCGGCGCATAGGCGCGAAAGCGCGGAATGATCCTTGAGGTGCCGACGATGGCAAGATCACCGAGCGCGCACAGGCCCCTGGTCCAGCCCGGCAGGCGCGCGACGACCTCGACGCGGCCATCCCGACCACAGTTCACAACGGTGCCATACCCGCTATTGGCCACCCACAAGTCGCCGCCGACGAAGCGGGGCGAGTGCGGGCGGGTCAATCCTCGCGATATCGGCAATCGGGTCGCGCCGCTGAAAACGACACCGCGCCCTTCAGGGGCAAATTCGATCTGGCCTGGCCGCGCGCCGGCAAGATCGTCCTTGGACGCCGTGAAATAGCTTTCGGCGAGGCTCTCTCCGGCCGCGATGCCGTTAAGCTGCAAATGATTCAGGCCAAAATCAGCGCCCGCGATCCCCTCGATGCATGACGGCCACCATACCCGCTGGTGATCGCCGCCCGCCGGAAATGACACAATGGCGTTGTCGCCGACCGCGCTTCCGTGAAGTTGAGGGCCGATCATCGCCAGATCGTGCAGATAGGTGCTGCCAGGCAGGAACCGGGTACTCGCAGGCATCAGCACGCGGCCGGCGATGCCCTTTGACTCGAGGTCTCTGCGTGGCAGAAGCCGCTCCGCCGGTCGCAACGTGTACAACATGTTCGGATTGCGCGTGCTTGCGACGTGGACTTCCGCGCGTGCCGCGTCGAAGGCGATGCCGGACGGATGCGGCAGCCGCAAATAACTTACCTGAGGTGATCCCGACGCCGTCGAGAGCGCCATCAGGAGATGCTCGTATTCGCGGCTGACCAGCAAGGTGAGGCCGGTCTCGGCAAGAACATCCCACCATGGTCCGCTTATCTCGGATTCAAGCAGGCTGCTTCGGACCGCCTCCCCATCTTGCCACTGCGCCACGACACTGGCCGGGTCGCGCCAGGCCTCATGGTCGGCCTGGAAGCGTGCGTGATCCTCCTGGTCGCTCAATTCTGCAATCTCATTCGCAAGGCACCGCGATAAAGCCTCATGGCTGTCCGCCATCCGGTTGTCGAGCGACCACCGTGTCGGTGGCCTGATGCCACGCCCAATGGCACTATCGAGTATCCATGGCGGTGACAGGCCACGCAGAATTCCAGATCGATCAGATCGTCATCGCGCTGCAGGTCCAACAGCGCCTTGAAGCGACGATGAAACAGCTTCGGCGTGCCATTGATGTCGCGCGATCGCAGTCCGAACAACAGCCTCGCCTCGAGATTGTACAGCCACGAACCGAGTCCACGCAGCCATGCCCGGCCTTGCTTTCGCTCAGCCTTGAGGACACTTTCCGGCCTGCTTATTCCGGCATCCAGCGCCCGCCGCAGGTCATCGCCCCTGGTGCGGGCCGAATTCGTGTAGCATAGGAACTCTCCCTGGGCCGCTGCCAGACCAGCCCTCACGGCGCGCCCCCAACCGGCGCAATCGGCGCGCAACGCACGCACATTGGCGTGATGGGTTGCCAACTCCGTACATCGTACCGCGCTTTCGTCACGCGACCCATTCTCGACAAGGATAATTTCCCAGGGCACCGAAAGACCACGCAGAGCGGCACGGTATTCGTCAACCACGGTGACAACATGGTCGGCCTGATTATGAACGGGAAGGATGATCGAGACTGTAGGGTTCATCGCAAATCTACAAAAGCAGTGCCTGAGCAGCGGCTGAAATGCGGTCGGCGGTCAAACCGCTGTGTTCCATCAGCCAGGCCGCACTGCCGCCATGGCCCCCGCCGGGTAGGGTTGCCGCGAGGCGGCGGAAAGGTCTTGCCAATCCGGCTTCCGCGAGAACCTCCGCGACCAATGAGCCAAGTCCTCCTGTCTGCTGATGCGCCTCGATCGTCAGGACGGCGCTGGCATCCGCCAGTGCTGTTCGCAGATCCGCCAATGGCACAGGCGCAAGACAAGGCACTGACAACACCGTCGCCTGCACGCCGGCATTTGCCAGTCTCTCGGCAGCCGTCATGGTCTCCGCAACCTGGGCACCGGTCGAAATGAGCAGCACATCGGCGCCTCGACGCATGGTCTGAGCCCGCTCGAGTTCGAACAGGCCACCCGAAATCGCGACCTGCGGACTGTCCTTGCCCAGCCTGAAATAGATTGGCGAGGGCACCGACCACAGGCACTCCAGCGCCGCGGCGGCCTGAGGTCCATCGATAGGCGCAATAACCGTCATTCCGGGCAGTGCGCGCATGACCGCGATATCCTCGAGACTATGATGTGTCGAGCCGCCCGTACCGTAGTCGAAGCCGCCGCCGACGCCTATGATGCGGACGGGAAGTTCGTGCGCCACCGGGCCGTTGCGAATGAATTCGTAAGGCCGCAACGTTGCAAAGGTGGCGATCGAATAACAGAACGGAAGAAATCCGGCTTCCGCCAAACCGGTTGCGACACCAATCATATTCTGTTCGGCGACACCGACATTGACGAACCTGTCCGGATACGCCTGGGCAAACGGCTCCACGACCGAGAAGCCGAGGTCGGCGGTCAGCAGCACTATGCGCGGATCACGCGCGGCCAGTTCGCAGAGCTTGGCAATGAACTCGCGCCTCACGGCAGCGCCTCGCTCTGAGCCAGGGCAATCGCATAATCTTCATCCGACATCGGCAAGTAGTGCCAGCGCACCTCGCCCTCCATGAAACTAACGCTACGCCCCGATACGGTCTGCGCCAACACCACCAGCGGCTCCTGCTGGTGCGGGCGAAGCGCCTCGAGAACGGCCGCGGGCGCATGCCCATCCACCTCCCGCACCGTCCACCCGCAACTCATCCAGCGCTCCGGCATCCGGCTTTGATCCATGATCTCGGCGGTCCTGCCCAACGCCTGCTGTCCATTGACGTCGACGACGACGATCAAGTTCGCGAGCCGATGATGCCCGGCGAACATCGCCGCTTCCCATGTCGACCCTTCATTGCACTCGGCATCGGACAGCAGGGCATAGGTGCGGCGGTCCTTGCCGAGCAGGCGTGCGGCGAGCGCCGATCCCGCGCCGATCGACAGACCAAGACCGAGCGAGCCCGTCGAGAAGTCGACGCCGGGGAGGTGACGGGTCGGGTGCACGCCCAATCGGGAATCATCAGCGCAATAGCTTGCCAACTCGGAGCGGCTAAGCCATCCGCGCAAGAACAGAGCGGCATATAGCGCAAGGGCGGCATGCCCTTTTCCCAGGATGAAGCGATCACGATCCGGATCGTCCGGCGATTTCAATCGTATCGCGCCACCGTAGAGAGCTGCGAGCAGGTCCACCACGGACAGCGCCGATCCGATGTGTCCAACATGGGCGCGATATGATTCTTCAAGAATCAGCTTGCGGAGAGCCCGCGAACTCAGGATTTGCTGATCAGCGAGTGGCTGATCAGGCTCCATGACAGCCTGCCATGTCCGTGGTAGTGATCGACATCATGCGGCTGCCCTCTCGTATGATACGACACACTAGCGCATTCCTCGCCGATCTTGAAAGGCGGCCTGTACTTCTTCTCTGTTTAGGAATCTTGCTTGCCTGGTTCATGGCGGGCGTCCCGTTCATGAGGTTCGACGTCCCGACCGAATTGTGGGGCGATCGCATCTTCCTGTTGCTTCACGGCAGGCTTTTTCTCGATTGGCCACATATTTTTCGAACAGATGCCGTCGGCTTTCCCGATCGGCTGGATCTGCTCGGCTTTCCGTTCACCGACCTCACTGAACGCGTGGTGCAATTTCTGGCTACGCGCCTGTCGGGTGATGTCGTCGTCGGTGCCAATTTGTATCTTGTCGTCATCATCGCGGCGAACTTCGCAGCCGCATTCCACGCTCTGCGTGCCTTTCAGATTCGTCCCTGGTGGTGCCTCGCGGGCGCTTTCGCTTTTGCATTCATTCCTTATTTCGCCAAACGTTCAACCGGGCACGATTATCTAGCCGCCTATTATTCGGCCCCGCTTGCATTCCTGATCCTGCCTAGGATCGTCACGGCTGTTCGCAAGCAGTCGCTGATCGACATCGTGAGGGACCCGGTCACGCTCGTGTGCTGCGTGGTGATCGCTACTTCAGGAATCTATTACAGCTTTTTTGCCCTGCTCACCTGGGCATTTGCCGGTCTGGCCCTGGCTGCACAGGAACGAAACTGGCGCTATTTGCCAGCCTTGGCCCTTCCAGCCGGGGTGATGTTGGTCACGTTGCTGCCGATTCTGGCGTTCTTTGTCGCGGTCGCGCCAGACAACGCCGGCAGCTTCGCAGCAAGAACAGCATCCGAGCAGCCACTGTATGGCTTTCGTATTTCCGACGTAGTCCTCGGGCTGAAGCAATTCGGCATCACGCCGAACGCACTTTCCGATTACATGGCAATCCGCGGCACGGCCGAGGGAACAGATGCCTGGCCTGGTCCCATCCTGTCGGCCTTCGCATTGCTGGCTGTCCTGTTTGGTTCATCGCTGCTGCGAAGGCGCAGTCCTGGTTCCCGTCCGGACTACGAAGGCCTGGCGCCAATGTTCAACGCGTATCTCGTCTTCTGTATGATCTATTGCGTGCCCTTCGGTCTGGGATTGATCTTCAATCTGCTGATCGCGCCAGAAATCCGCGCACAGAATCGGATCTCACCTTTTTTTGCATTCGCGGCACTGCTTGTGTTCCTCGGCCTATGGCAGCGTGTAACGCTCTGGCTGCAGTTCAGATTCGGCCGCCCGATCGGCGGGGTAGCAGCCACGGCGGGCCTGATTGCGCTGCTATTTGTAAACAGCGTCGGTAGCGAAGCGCTTTTTGCGCGGCAGCAGCGCGCCTTGCAGCGCGAGCCGGCTTTCGCCGCGGAGATGACGAGCATTCGCGCGACTTTGGCCGCGGCGGATTCAGCAGGGCTGCAGCGGATCCTCGAGCTGCCGATAGCGGCCTGGCCTGAATCGCCCGCCATACGCGGCTTCGCGCCCTACAATCATTTCTTGCCTTTTATCTTCAGCGCTCCGGGCAGTTCCCGACACTGGAGTTACGGCGCATTCGCGGGAAGCGATGGCCTGTCGCGCCTGCAAGCCCTGCTGAAAGTCGCGAACTGGCCCTGCGCGCTTGCCGAGCTGGCATCCAGCTACGATGCCGTGCTGATCGATCGCCGTGGCTACGGTGCCGCCGAACTCGCGGCGTGGGACAGCCGGCTGACCGCATCCGGAGCGCGCTTGGTCAGCGATGATCCGGTTCGCCGCCTCTATCGCTTGCCGACTTCGGAATGTTCGCAACCGCTGTTGCCATTCGATCGATGGCTCAGCGCCGCCAAGGGCGGGGAACTCGAGCCACTCCTCGATCGGGGATGGCATTCGCCGGAGCCATGGGGACGTTGGGGCAAGGACGCGATGCATCGCATACTTTTGCCCAATCGCGGCCTGGGTAGCCACGACCTTATCCTGGATCTCAAAATCCTGCAGCTTGCCGACAATGCCGGCCGAATTCCGCGCGTCGAAGTGCGCGTCAACCAAACCCTGATCACCACATTGGGTGTTGCACAACCGATGCACCCGGAAGAGCAACGCATCGTCATTTCCCGTCGGCTTCTGCCCCAGACGGGCTTCACGACGATCGACCTGAGGCCCGAGGGCGGCCCCATACCCGCATCGAGGGTGGTGCCTGAAGACAAAAGATTGCTTGGGGTCGGGTTGATTGCAATGCGCCTGCATGAGGCCGCCGAATAGCTCAATATTGTGGCGGAGGGAGTGTCATTTAAACCCACGTCCGTTGACGTTTGCTGACGCAACTAAAACCTGTTGAATCATAAGGGTTTTCGGCTTTCTTTGTTTGGCATTATCCGCGCCAATCCGCTAACATCATGCTCCGAAGTTAGGAACGGAGTTGCTGATTTGGTCCGCTCGCTCAACCTGCTTGCTGAGACAACTATCCGCGCAAAGGACATGAAGCCGGGCCGCTACAGTGACGGCGGCGGGCTCTATCTGATGGTGAAGCGGGGAGGCACCAAATCCTGGACCTTCGTCCACTTCAAAGGCTCTGGAAAGGACCGTGAGTGGAAGGAGGCCGGCTTAGGCTCCTATCCCTCGGTGTCATTGAAAGACGCGCGCATCGCTGCAACTAATTGCCGCGACCGTCTACGCCGTGGGCTCGAACCGATCGACACGGAAGTCAAAGCCGAAAAGCCGACCTTCGGCAAAAGTGCTGACGATTTGATTGCGGTGGTCGGGAAGGGCTGGCGGAACGCCAAGCACAAAGCCCAATGGGAAATGACCCTCGGCGACGCATACTGCAAGCGCATCCGTCCTAAGCCTGTAGATACCGTCGACACGGCCGACATCTTGGAGATCCTGAAACCCATCTGGCTTGAGAAGCCCGAGACGGCGCAACGTCTGCGCGGGCGCATCGAACGCGTTCTTGATGCGGCTAAGGCCGCTGGTCATAGGTCCGGCGAAAATCCAGCTCTGTGGCGCGGGCACCTGCAACACCTGCTGCCGAAGCGGAGGAAGCTTTCTCGCGGGCATCACGCGGCAATGCCATATACTGACGTGCCGGCGTTCGTGCAGCGCCTTCGGGCTTCAGAAGCTATGTCGGCGAGGGCGATGGACTTCCTCATCCTGACGGCGGCTCGATCCGGCGAAGTTCTAGGCGCCGTCTGGCCGGAAATCGACTTCGGTGAAAAGCTCTGGACTGTGCCAGCGGAACGCATGAAGGCGGGCGTCATCCATCGCGTGCCGCTCACCGATGCGGCCCTAAGCATACTTAAGCCTCTCCACGAAGCTCGCATCAACGATTACGTTTTCCCAGGCGAGAGCAAGCGCCAGGAACATGTGCAACTGTCGGTCATGGCCATGACAATGCAGATGCGGCGCATGGAGGTTGGCGAGTTTACACCGCATGGTTTCCGGTCGGCGTTCCGTGACTGGTGCGGGGACCAAACGTCTTTCCCTCGGGAGGTTGCCGAAGCGGCTCTTGCCCATCGGGTCGGCGACTCGGTCGAGAACGCGTACCGGCGAAAGGATGCGTTGGAGAAGCGTCGCAAGCTGATGGCTGCATGGGCAAACTATCTCAAAGCTCCGGCAGTGCGCGGACACCTGCGTCTTGTTAGGGGAAACCAGATTTAACTTCCGCTGCTGTCCGTGGGACTCTTGACGGCTCTTTCCCAGAAGCGGATATTTGCTGCGTGTGTTGAAGTTCCCGGTTTGAGGACCGTTCGCGGCTTGATCTGAGCCGGTCGCGATATCGCGTGTGCAACGCGGGGTTTTCCCATTTTCCGTGCATAGCCTGGTGGGGCCTTTCGGTCGTTTGGCGTCAAGCCAAATTGCCGAACGCTATCCCCTAGAACCAAAAGCGAACACCGCTGGTGATAACCTGTGGAAAAACTCGGTTACAACGACCCATAACTGACTGTTCCAAAAGGGAAAAATTCAGGTCTGTGGAAACCGGGTATTGCGCGCTTACAGGTTCGACGTCGAGTCCTGATTCTGGTACTATGTCCGAGTTGATTTGTTGATGTCTCAACGGAACGAAAGGAAGGAAATGTCTGCCACTCCCAACGCCTTTACCGTCGCCGATTTTTGCGACGCTTACGGCATCCGCCGCAACTCTGCGTATCTCGAAATGAAGGCCGGTCGGCTGGAATATCGAAAGGCCGGCAGGAAAACGCTGATCCGCAAAGTTGATGCCGACGCCTGGCTGGATAGCCTGCCGAAGGGAAACCCTGAACCAGCCCACCAAGGGGAAGAAGCTTGAGCGGCGGTCGCCAAACCAAAGCCGCTCAAGCCAATCCTGAACCGAACTCTCTCCCCACGAGATCGAAAGGAACAGAACAATGCAGCCTGTAGCAGGCGCGAAGGCGTCCGTTAATTCACATTCAAAAACAGCGAACAGAAAATTCGCCATTACGGTCAAGATCGAGCCAGATGGCCGCACCGTCAAGCTCGACGGGCGCGCTGCCTGGATGATGAAGCAGTTGATCAGTGCCGGGAAGCGCGGCCTGACTACGCTGGACCTGCCGGCCGGCATCAGAGTTGGCCACTGCATTTTTTTGCTGCGCCGAGCCGGGTTCATCATCTCGTCTCCGCGCGAGAGCCACGGCGGCCCTTTTCCGGGTACTCATTCCCGCTACTCCCTTAAGACTGAAGTCACCATGGTTGGTGGCGCGGCAGAAGCCGCATGAGGGGCGCTGCTAAACGGCAAACCGGGGCCGCCAGCGCTCCGATCACTGAAGCCGCCCAATGGCTGGCGACAGGCGGCGCCGACAAAGCGCACGCCGTCCTTCCTCAAATTCGTAAGCTTTTCAACCTGTCGATCGCCGAAGCCATACACGCCGAGCGAGAGGCAAATTTGATCCGTGCGAGGGCTCAATAATGGCGTCACGGAACGAAAGAGATCACAGCCGCACGGAGCGTGGCAAACGGTTCTCCCTGGTGAAGAAGCATACTCTGCCGCCAACCGACCAGGGCGGCTGGATGGCTGAAACTCGCGATTTTTTGGAGTCTGTCGCCTATCGGACGCTGAGCACCAACGCTCGTCGCGCACTCGACCGGCTTAAGATAGAGCATATCAGCCACGGACGAACGCACAATGGACGCCTGATTGTCACCCATGAACAGTTCATATCGTACGGCGTAACTGCAGAGTATGTAGGCGACGCGCTTGATGAATTGGACTTTAAGGGCCTGCTCAAGATCAATCGCGGGCGCGCAGGCAATGGGACTGCTCATCCGAACGTCTTCCGGTTAACCTTCGATGGCGACCACGAAGGGGCGGCGGCAACAAATGAATGGCGCCGTTGCACTGACCAGCAAGCGAAACAGTGGGTCGAAACCGTCCGAGATCAGCGCAAGCTGAAACGCGCCGGAGTTGGTCGCAAGCCTAAATCCTCGCTTGGGGTTCCCGAAATGCCTCCGCTTCGGGTTCCCGAAACCCGTCGTCTGGCCGGCGCGAGGTGACGCATGGCAACTCCTTGGAAATCAACGCGTCGTCCAATTTCGGGAATCCGAAGGGCTATATATAGTTTGGCCGGTGAGGGGACACGCTATGACCCTTGATGGCCTGGCCGTCCCAGCCTGGCGAGCGGCGCCATGCCAGATTGTGCCTTTTCCGGCCAGAATGAGGATCGGGAAGATCCGGCGGACTGCTGAAATCCTCGGCGGCCGGCACGGAAAGGGTGCTGACCGTTACTGGCAGCAGGTCATCGGCGGCATGCGGTCTCAGATGGAAAAGGCCGGTCTGCCCTCCGCCTTAATCGAGAGCGAGTTGCAGGGATTCGCCGACGCGGTTTTCGCACAGCTTTCCGGTGCCCACCCATACGATGGCGACGCAGCATGATCCGACTGTTCTCGCCCGCGCCAGCGGGCGGGCAGCAAAAGTCCGGCAAACGAGCAGCAATTGCCTGATCTGAATTCTAACAAGGGGTTGAAGATGACTGACCTAGCTTGTTTTCCAGCGTTTCCGAGCCAACCCGATGACGCTTTTGTCGCCGGCTGGTTGGCCCACATCAACGACACGGGCTATCCTGAAACCTACCGCGACATCACGACCACGCATCCACCGTCTGACGGAAAAGTGGTGTTGCTAACCGGTGAGGTGAGGGTGCCGGTTTTAAGGCGCGAAGGGCAGGAGTTGGTGCCTTGCCCGATCTGTTCGCCTACGGCCAAAAAGTTCAAGGTCGGTCGCGGCGCATGGTTTCCCGAAGAAAAAACCGTGAGGTTTATCGGCCACCGCTGCGCGGCGAAGCACTTCGGCGAGCTGTACGCCGAGGCCGAAGAGCGGTTTAAGATTGACGCCCGGTGCCGTCACCTTGTCGCGGCTTGGGCTTCATTGGCCGCGCGGCGCGATGACCTGGTATCGCTGATCGACCAGATTCAGCCGACTGCCGAAGCCTTGGCTTTTGTGCGAGAGCAGATCGATGATCAGGCACCGGGTTTCGCTGATTTTCTGTACACTGATCTGCATAAGCGCGGCGGCGAAATCAGCATCAAGAACGACACGGGCCTTCGGGATCAAAAAGGACAGGTGATCCTCGATACCGTCGTGCTCGGGCAAGCCTATGGCTATGTCTTCCTGAAGCGAGGCTTTGGACCTCAAAACGTGCTTCGCGAGGCCAGAGGCTTTCTGGCCACGATGGACACGCCGTTGCCGGCTTGGTCTCCGGGTGGAACGAACGACACCGCCACACTGGAAATTCTCAGCCGAGGCGGTCAGGCGATCAAGATGATGAGTGCCGTTCGAGAGACGATTTCGCTCATATCCAGCGCTCAATTATTCTTGGGCAATTTCACCCTTGCCTTGTTGGAGCGATGGGGGCGCAACGACCAATCGCCTTTCCGCTCACTCGTCTTCAACAAATCCGGCAAGCAGCTTTTGCTGCGATCAGTGTCATTTGCCGGTGAGCACTTCGCGAACGCGCTCTTCCCGGACATTACCTTAGCGGATCTGCCGTATAACGGCGCCGCGCTGGACCCTCTGACGTCGGAGCGGCAGTTTTGAGCCGCGCTCGATCGACCGCGCAAACGTTGGCGCACGTTGACCAGCGTTTGGCGGCTAATGTCACGTCACGTCACGATGACGGCCTGCTTGTCTACGCCGATGGCGCATGCGAACCGAACCCTGGCGCCGGTGGCTGGGCCTTCGTGGTTTATCGCGATGGGCTCGAGGTCTATTCCGAGTGCGGCGGCGATCCGGATGCCACCAACAATACGATGGAAATGACCGCGGCTTTGCAGGCTCTCCGCTGGATCGCCGAGAACATTTCGGGGGAGCCGGTCCGGCTGCTCACTGACAGCATGTACGTGGTCAACGGCTGCAACGACTGGCGGCATGGCTGGAAACGCAAAGGCTGGAAGCGGGGTGCAGTCAAGGCATTGGCGAATGCCGACCTCTGGCAAGCGCTCGATGCAGCTTTGATTGCGCGTCCGATCAAGCTGGAATGGGTCAAGGGCCATTGCGGCATCATCGGCAATGAACGAGCGGACGAGCTTTCCCTGATCGGCCGACAGTCCGCCTTGGACCGGTCGCCGTCGTCGCTCGATCTAATTCGCCAACAGCTCGATTACAGCGCAAGAGCATGACAGGAGCCGCCCAGATGACGCGCCCGCATCGTGCTTCCATGCCGTTTCACGCCTTCAGCAGCTTCAACAAGAAGGGCGGGAAGGCCGTAGACATCGTGATCAGGCGCCGCAACCAGGCGCTCGACATGTACCAGGAAATGAGCACGTACGAGAACATCGCGGAGTGTCTAGACATTTCGCCGACGACAGTCGTCCAATACGTCAAGCGGGCTCGAGACAAGGGCGACGTGCGGGCAAGGCGGCCGTTCAAGCATCGTGGCCGGCTGCTCGCGCTGCAAAGGCGGAAAGCGATCAAGGATATGAGAGCACTGGGATTTTCAGCGCGCGAAATCGCGAAGCAGCTTGGTGTGCACGTCAGGCTGGTGCAGATCCGGCTCAAGGAAGGTCAATAAGCATGGCAAGGCCGAGTAGCTACACCCAGGAGATAGCGGACACGATCTGCGAGAAGCTGGCAGACGGGCAGAGCCTACGGACCATATGCCTAGCAGAAGACATGCCCGGCAAATCGACGGTCTTTGCGTGGCTTGCTGATCCCGCCCGGGATGATTTCAGGACCAAGTACGCGCATGCGCGCGAGGCCCAGGCTGACGTGCTGGTCGACGAGATGACCGACATTGCCGATGACGGCAGCAACGACTGGATGGAACGGAGGAACAGCGACGGCGCCGTGATCGGCTGGCAGGAGAATGGCGAAGCGCTGCGGCGCTCTGCACTACGCATCAGCGCGCGCCAGTGGATCGCTGAAAAGCTCAGGCCGAAGAAGTACGGCACCAAGGTCGCGCTGACGGATGCCGAGGGCGGGCCGCTGACAATCCAAATCGTGAAGTTCTCGGAAGAAGCGGGCGATGCCGACAGTCAGACTTCCGGCAAATAACTGGCGGCCGCGCTGGTATCAGCAGAAGGCTTGGAACACATGGGAGCAGGGGTGTAAGCGCCAACTGCTGTTCTGGCACCGCCGCGCCGGCAAGGATGACGTCAACCTGAACATGCACGCTGTGTCCGCCTATGAGCGGCCCGGCACGTACTGGCACATGTTGCCGGAGGCGGCCCAGGCGCGCAAAGCAATCTGGAACGCGGTCAATCCCCACACCGGCAAGCGCAGACTGTTCGAGGCGATCCCCGAATCCATCATCGCGAACATGAACGATCACGAGATGTTCCTTCGCTTCAAGGATGTGGATTCCACGTTTCAGGTCGTCGGGTCGGACAACTTCAACAGCCTGGTCGGGTCTCCGCCCCGCGGTATCACGTTTTCGGAATGGGCGCTGGCCAATCCGTCGGCGTGGGCATACCTGTCGCCGATCCTGGCTGAAAACGGCGGCTGGGCTTCGTTCATCACGACGCCGCGCGGCAACAATCACGCCAAGGGCATGCTGGACACGGTGAAGAACGATGTGTTCCACCCGGTCACCAATCCGCTTGGCTGGTTTACGGAAGTGCTTTCAGTCAGCGCGACGAACGCGATCAGTCTCGACGCCATAGAGCGCCAGCGCCGCGAATATACCGGCCTATTCGGCAAGGACATCGCCGATCTGCTGATCGAGCAGGAATATTACTGCTCATTCGCGGGCGCCATGGTCGGCGCCTACTGGGGCGCGGAGATGGCCCAGGCGGAAACGCAAGGCCGTGTTCGAGCCGTGCCAGTCGACCCGGCATATCCCGTCCACACCGCGTGGGATCTCGGCAAGGCCGTCAACAATCCTATCTGGTGTTTTCAGGTTGTGCCGCAATTCACCACCACCGCAATGGGAACCCCGGTCCACATAGGATCGCAATTGCGCATCGTAGATTTCTATCGACCCGACACTGAAGACCTGGAGCAGTGGTGCAAGTGGCTGAACGACAAAGGCTATAACGGGAACGATTATGTGCCGCATGACGTCATGCACCCGGTCTGGGGCACGAAGCACACGCGTTTCGACATGCTGAAGGCCATGGGCCGCAAGCCGAAGATGGTCGGCATGGTCAGCGTGGCGGATGGCATCAACGCTGGCCGAGAGGCGATCAAGCTTGGCGTCTTTGACGAAGAGCGGACATGGGACGGCAGAGATGGTCTGAAGTCCTATCGTCGCGAGTGGGACGACGATCTGAAGCGGTTCCGCGACAATCCGGTGAAGGACTGGGCAGAGCACATCGGCTCAAGCTGGCGGTATCTGGGCTTGGCATGGCGAGAAGTCATCGTGCCATCGGCCAAGCCGGAAGGCGACAAGGGCGCCTATCAGGCGATGCCAGACGGCTCCATTCGCAGCGGTCAGACGGTCAAAGAGGCGGTCGACGCCATGATCAAGCGTCGGCGAGCGGGAAGAAACTAATCGACGGTTGCGCGGTAGATTTTCAGCATGCCGTAAGGCTCTGGATCACCGAGGCCGCATTCATAGTCGGAACGCGTCATAGTCGGATCGCCGTCAGCGTATGCCTGGCCATTCACCCAATCCCGGCAACTCTGGACATTGGGCAGTCCATGCTGCTCGCGGACGGTACTAAGATCTGCGCTATTCGGATAATAGAACGCGTCAACGGTTTCCCAAGGAGCGGCATCGTTTGGCCAATACCAGTCGGCCACGGTTCGCGCCGGATGTCCGAAGGAAAACCATAGCCCGACAACGATACAAACGAGTACCGGCAAGCAGCCGCTGTTCTGATCCATCACCAATCCCCCGGCGGGACGATAGACCCGAAGTCACGGCGATTTCAAACGGCTTATCTTTTCGTAGCGGCATCAGCACCCTAGCGCCAGTCAACAGGATTGGAGCGGCCATGCCTCGCGCTGCTGGTATATACTCAGCCCCTCCGGGCACAACGGCAACGCCGAACACGACAGTTGCCAGCGCGCCGTACAACGCCTTGGTGGCGGACCTTGTGGCGGATGCCAACGCGGCGCGACCGGTCACGGCTGGCGGCACGGGCGCGACAAGCCCGGTTGGTGGTCATGACGCCTTCAACACCCAAGGGCAGGACATTGCCTCGGCGGCAACACCCAACATCGCCGCTGCGACTGGCGCGTACCTCAACATCACCGGCACGGTCACAATCACCGGGTTTACCAGCGCCGCCGCCGGCATCGAGCGCGAAACGACCTTTACGGGCGTCCTGACGCTCACACACAACGCCACCAGCCTCATTCTGCCCAGCGCGGCCAACATCGTCACGGCGGCCGGCGACGTTGCGCGTTGGCGCTCTCTTGGCTCGGGCAACTGGAAGTGTGTCGGCTTCACGCGGGCCAGTGGTGCCCCAACCGTCAACACCCTGACCCAGCCCTCCCTGATCTTGAAGCAAAGCGCTGCGCCGACACCGACAGCTGATGGCGACGTTCAGTGGGACACTGACGATAATATCCTACTGATCGGCGACGGTGCCGCCGCGCAGACGTTCGTCCCGTTCCCTGCTTCTGTGGTGGCTGGCGATCTGTTCTATGCATCGAGCGCGAAGGCGTTGGTTAGGCTCGCGAAAGGCACAGCCGGTCAAGCTCTCGTGATGAACGCTGGAGCAACAGCGCCAAGCTGGGCTGCGCTACCCCTTTCGAAGTCATTTGAGAGCGCACAGCAGACGGTCACGAATGGCGGGTCCTTGACGCTTGCCCATAGTCTCGGGGCCAGCCCCAAACTGATCCAGGTCAGCATGATCTGCCAGACAGCCGAGCGCAGTTATTCGATCGGCGATGAGGTTGTTATGAACCCGTCAGTCAGTGATCCGGGATCGAACGGCCACGGCTTTGCTGTCACGGTTGACGCGACGAATGTGAATGTTCGGTTCAGCGCCAATGCTCCTCTCACCGGGTTCGACAAATCAAGCGGCTTTTGGGGCAATTTCACCAACGGCAATTGGAAACTGGTTGTCAGGGCGTGGGCCTAGCCGTGCTTTGCGATGAAATTGTCAATCGGGCCGGTTAACAGGTCGGCTTCCTGCTTGATCTTCTCATCGTCCCAATCCCACCAGCGGATTGCGAGCATCTTCTCGACGGCTTGTTCAGGGAAGCGAAGACGGATTTTCTTTGCAGGGTTGCCACCGACAATCGTATAGGGCGGCACGTCCTTTGTGACCGTGGTCTGAGCAGCTACGACGCCTCCATGACCAATCTTGACGCCTGGCAGGATCATCGACCGTCTGCCGATCCAAACGTCGTTGCCGATGGTGATGCCGCGCCGTCCGCTTGGGTCCTTACGTGCCGGCTTTCCCAGCATATTTGCGTGGATGAAGGAGGTTGTCGCACTAGCTGTTGGGTGATTACCGCTGCACAAGAAAATGACGTCGGCCGCGATCGAGCAAAAAGAACCTATCTCCAGGGGAGCGTCAGGATTGCAACCGAATATCTTAAGGCCGTTGTCGATGCCATAAGTCCAGCGGCCAATTTTTGTGTCTTTCGGCACAGGATTCTGTCTATTACGAAACCAAATAGTCAATTTTGACATCAAGCCCCCCCGGAATTTTGAATATTCGTTGCCGATAGCATGGTGCCATCACAACGCGCGATAGAAAATCAAGCGGCTACTGTTTTCGCCCTCCCTGGCCTCATCTTGCGCCGGTTCGTAAACCCCGCAGGGATCAGCCATGGATCGCAGCGCATTTTATGCCGCTCTTCGTTCTCGAAACTCAGGCGTGTTCGGCACCAGCCTATCCACGGGTCAGGTTGCCGTCCTCGAACTGATCCTGGATGAGGCCCAGGCGCGCGACGTGCCGCTTCAGCAGCTCGCCTACATCATGGCCACGCCGTATCACGAAGTCGGCTCGCCCATGCAGCCGATATCGGAAAACCTGAATTACTCGACCAAGGCGATGATGGAAGCGTGGCCTTCCCGCTTCCCGACAACCGCCAGCACGCTCGGATACGTGCGCCAGCCGCAGAAGCTCGCCAATTTCGTCTACGCCGGCCGGATGGGCAACACTGCCCCGAATGACGGCTGGGCCTATCGCGGGCGTGGTCTGTCGCAGATCACCGGCAAGGAAATGTATGCCAAGATGGGCTTGGCGATCGGCGTTGATCTCGTCGGGAATCCAGATCTCGCGCTGAAGCCGGACATTGCCGTACAGATCATGTTCGTTGGCATGTTGCGCGGCCTGTTCACCGGCAAGAAGCTGTCAGACTGCATCACCACTGCCAAGGTCGATTACGTCAACGCGCGGGCGATCATCAACGGCGACGTGAAGCGCAACGGCGCAACCATCGCCGGCTATGCCAGAGCTTTCGAGACGGCATTGCGAGCCGGCGCCTATTCGGGGGCGGAAGCCGCTACAGCGCCGACCGCGCCTGTTGCGCCAGCACCACCCGTCATCGCCCCGCAACCGAGCGTTCCAGCGGCTTCCACGCATGAAACGCCGCCTGTCGTCATCACCCCGGCACCGCCTCCGCCAGCGCCGCAGATCGTCTACCCCGAACCCACGCCGACGACCGAAACCAAGACAGTGGAACGCAACTGGCTGTGGCGCCTGCTGTTCGCGGTGGTTGGCGCAATCTTCAAGAGGAAATGACCATGTGGACCAAAATCAAAGCCTGGTTCAAGAACTCCGAAACCATCGCATGGGCGCGCCTTCAGATGTTGGCCGGTGCCATCATGACGACAATTTCAGTCACCGATCCGGCGCTGTTCAACCAGTATGTGCCGGAGAAGTGGTTGCCCATCTACATCGTGGCTTCCGGCGTCCTGACTGAAATGCTTCGCCGCGTCCGCGCAAAGGACATGTGAGATGACCGCGCTCCTCGCATGGTTCCTCAGCAATCCTACCATTCTTGGCATGGGCGCAGCCGTCATTGCCGCGCTCAGCTACGGCTTTCAGCAGCGCTTGGCCGGCGCCAAGGCAGAGCGCAACAAGCAGGCGCAAGCCGAGACCGAATCTCGCGACATTAAGGACCAGGTTCAGAACGATGTCGGCGCATTGCCGGCTGGTGCGGCAAGGAAGGAACTCGGCACATGGTCAAAGGGTTGATCCTTGTAGGCCTGATCGCGCTTGCCGGCTGCACGAGCCCCAAGGGGAGCTTCTGCGCTATTTCAGAACCGGTGCGGCTTTCTGAAACAGCCATCGCCGCTATGTCAGATACGGAGGTGAAAGCCGCGTTGACCCACAATCGGACCGGCCAAAAGCTGTGCGGATGGAAGCCGTGATGCATGATCTCTTCGACTTCCTTGGCATCAAGGCCCCTGTCGTGGTAGCCGGCCTTTCTGGCGGCATTCTCCGGGCGTTGTCGCGCCATCGCTACAAGATCCGCGAAATGGTGGCTTCGCCTGTCTGCGGCGCCCTGGCGGCGGCCTATCTGACACTCCCCGTCGTTGCCTACTTCCGCGCGACTGGTGTCCCGCTCCCCGACCCGGCGGACGACACCACCACGCTCGCCGCCGCATTCCTCATAGGCGTTTCGGCAATGTGGATCTCGGACATCCTGTTTGAGATGATCGTGCGGAAACTCAAGTCCGCGATGGACGAGTAATTCAGCATCAGTCGCAGGAATCGGCTTGGACGGGTCGAAACTCGATAAAGGACGGTTGCATTGCGCTGGCATCTGACGGAACCTGCAGCAGGTCATACCCATTGAGTCCAGCCGCTGCGAGAAACAGGCACCGGTTAACGAATTTACAATCCGCTAATATCAAGCTGTGCAATGAACATGCGCTGTCTTGGCAAAATACGAATATAGTCGTGAGAACACGAGGGAGAGATGGCAATGGCGAAGTCCATGACTGGCATGTCCGTAAAAAGGGCCGCAACCGCTGCGGCTACCGACAAGAATCCCGTTTACAAAACGGTGGTTCGCGAGTTGCGCACGCTACAAACGGCTGTCGAAAGCCCAAGTGGCAGTTGGACGTTGCTGAAAGAGCGTTCGTCCGCTAACGGTAGCATTATTGAAAAGCGGAAATAGCGTCGGGGGGCCATGCGGCCGTTGTATTCTGCGTCCGACCACGGACGGGTTGTTGGTACCCAGAATACCGAAGAATACCGCGAAGAGTGGCGCAGAGATTACGCGCGCCTAATCCACAGTGCTGGATTTCGAAGGTTGCAGGGCAAGACACAGGTCTTCCCTGGCCACGAAGGAGATTTCTTTCGAAACAGGCTAACCCACTCGTTGGAAGTTGCCCAGATCGCGAAATCCATTGCGATAAGACTGAATGCAAGCCATGAGTTGTTTGCCGATCCGGCCCAGAAGCTAGCGCCAGATCTCGTTGAATTTGCCGGTATGGCTCACGACTTAGGGCACCCACCGTTTGGACACAATGGTGAGGAAGCCCTCGACGAATGTATGCGGAAGCATTTCGGCGGCTTTGAAGGCAATGCTCAAACTTTTCGAATATTATCCCGGCTCGAGAAAAAGGTGACTTTGGCCGCACCGGACGACCTGCGTCCGTTCATTACTGGAAAAGATCAGCGCTGCGGGCTAAATCTCACTTTTCGATCCCTTGCTTCAATATTGAAGTACGACTCGGTAATTCCCATCAGATCCGCTGATAGACCTCAGGAAAAGCGGAATGAGGTGGTCAAGGGATACTATGATTCCGATCGGAAATTGGTGGAGGAAATCAAGGAACGGGTTCTCGGTGAGAAATACATCGGCAAGTTTAAAGTTGTTGAATGCTCGATCATGGATATCGCTGACGATATTGCGTATTCAACATACGATCTAGAGGACGTGTTCAAAAGCGGATTTTTGAGTCCGCTAGATTTATTTGCGCTTGATTCTGCAATATATGACAATGTTGTAGCCACAATAAATAAGAGATTGGCAAAACAATATCCAGATGTTTCTACGCGCATAACTGTTAAGGATGTACCTGAGATTTTGCACGACGTTTTTTCAGACTTATTTACGTTCGGAACAGAGCAAATAGAAATTTTGAAGAACAGAAAATCTACAAACGAATATAAAAAGATGTACTTTTCTGTCGAGGCACAGCAGAGATCACGGCTATACGCTGCGGACGGTTACAATCGAACAGCATTCACATCGAAACTCGTCGGAGCATTCATTCAGGGTGTCGAGGTTCAACCGAATTCGGCCCATCCGCAGTTGCACAATGTGCGCCTTGACTATAAAACATTTGTGACAGTCGAAGTTCTAAAAAACATAACATACGAAGCGGTAATAAGAGCTCCAGCGCTACAGGTTGTAGAGTATAGGGGAAAAGATATAATAAAGAAGATCTTTCATGCTATCAATCAAAAAGGAGGGGATAGATTACTTCCGGCAGATTTTCGTGATGTATACACCAATGGTGATGAGCTTAATAGATGCAGAACGATATGCGACTTCATTGCGGGAATGACTGATCGCTACGCGGTTGAATTTTACAGTCGCTTGTTTGGCGCGAACGGCATGACGATGCACAAGCCGCTCTAGTACGACGTTGCTACCCAGCCAGTAGCCGGCCTCCGATTGACTCTTTGGGCCTGATTGCTGCTTCTCCTCCGCAAGCGGCTTATGTTTTCGCTGAGCGAGCCGGCATTTTCCCGCCATGGCCAAGGCGGACAAGCGCACCCCCGAAGAGCAGAAGCAGGGAAAGGCCCTTCGCGAAGAAGGCGCCAAATGGCTGAACCGTGTCGAAGCCGCCGGCAAGCTTGAAAAGCAATGGATGGACGACGCCGAAAAGGCGGTCAAAGCCTTCACTGGCGAGACGGCCAGCAACGATTACACTACGCCGACGACGCTCGGCACGACCTACGATTTCAACATTCTCTACGCCAACGTCGAGACCATCGTTCCCGCCGTCATCAACAGCCCGCCGGCACCGGACGTACGCCGTCGTTTCGGTGATGCCGATCCGGCCGCCAAGGATGTGGCCGAGATAATCGAACGGTCGATCAAGGTTCAGGTCGACGATTCAAAGCTCCAGGTCGAACTGGAGGCCGAGGCGCAAGACGCTTTCCTGGCTGGTCGCGGGGTCGTCCGGCTGCGCTTCAACAGCGATTTTGTGAAGGATGCCACCGATGGGCTCGACGAGACCGAGAATGCTGACGGAAGCGGAGCTTCGGATGGTGCGGGCGGCGGGAACGACGGAGCCGAAGTGTATGCTGACGGTGATGGCCCGGGCGCCGACGGCGTTGCCAGCCAGCCGGGAAGCGCAGCAGGAAACGAACGTCTCGCCAATGAGCGGATCGAATTCGAAGCCGTAAGCTGGCGGGATTATCGCCACGGCCCGGCCAAGCGCTGGAAAGACCGGCCTTGGGATGCCTTCCGATTCTGCATTCAGCGCGAAGACGAGGATACAGCCTTCGACGCCGGAATGATCGGCATCCAGACCTCCGATCAGGAGAAGAAAGCGCGCGGCGAATCCGACAGCGACCTCACCGGATGGGAAGTCTGGTGTAAGAAAACCCGCAAGGTCTATTTTGTCGACGACACAGGCGTCATCCTGAAGACGGTCGACGATCCCTTGGGCCTGACTGACTTCTTCCCGATCGCAACGCCGGTTCAGCCGATCGAACTCACCGGCCGACTGATGCCAGTCAATCCCTTCTCGATCTATTCGAAGCTCGCGGACGAGCTGGACCTGACCACCAAGCGCATCAACATCATCACCAACCATATGAAGGTGAAAGGCTGGTATTCCGGCGATGCGGGCGACATCGCCAACATGCTGGCGGCCGATGACACGGAATTTGTCCCGATCGGCAACTCGGATATCTGGGCGGCCAATGGCGGCCTTGCTGGTGCGGTCGCCTTCTGGCCGGTGGAAAAGTTCATCCTCGTTCTTCGCGAACTATACAACGCCCGCGACCAGACCAAGCAGGCGATTTACGAAATCACCGGGATATCGGACATCGTTCGCGGTGCCTCGAAATCCAACGAGACGCTAGGCGCCCAGCAGATCAAGACCCAGTGGGGCTCGCTGCGTATCCAGAAGATGCAGCGCATGATGGAACGCGGCGCGCGTGACCTGTTCGTGATGATGTCGGAAATCATCCCCGCCAAGTTTTCACATGAAACGCTCCAGCAGATGACCGGCATCCAGATTATTCCGACGCAGCAGGATTTGACGCCGATCCAGCCCCCGCCAGCACCGCCGCAGGGCGCTCAGATGCCGCCGGAGATTGCGCAGCAGTATCAGCAGGCATCGCAGGCCGCCCAGGCAGCGGAGAAGGCAAGGCAGGCCAAGGTGGCGCAAATGCAGAGTGTCCAGCAGCTTCTGGGGCAAAGACTTTCCAGCATGTACCGGATCGACGTCGAGAGCGATTCCACCGTGCGCGCGGACCTCACCAGGCAGAAGTCCGAAACGGCGGAATTCATGCAGGCGGCCGGCGCCTATTGGGCCGCCGTTGGCCCTCTCGTCCAGCAGGGCGCGCTCCCGAAGGATGTCGCTGTTGAAATCTTCGCCTCGAACTCGCGCCTGTTCAATCTCGGCAAGTCGGTCGAGGACGTGCTTGAAAAGATGATCACCGATGCCAAGGCGCAAGCCCAACAGCCTCAGAAGCCAAATCCCGAACAACAAAAAGCTGAAGCGGACGCGAAGGCGCGAGCGGAGGACCAGGCGTCAAAAGCTGCTGATGCGAAGCTCAAAAGCGACCAGGCCACGCAAGACATGCAGTTCAAGCGCGAACAGCACGACATGACGATGAAGGAAAAGCAGTTCGATCTGCGCTCCAAGCAGATCGCGGCTGCGTCCGATCAGAACCAGGTGCTCGCCGCGAATGGCATTGTGCCTCCGCCAATCCAAATCGACCCGATCGGCGGCGAGGCCGTCATGAAGGAGCTTGCCGCGCAACGGCAGATGTTCGGCGAATTCATGGTCGCAGTCACCGCTGCGCTGACAGCCCCGAAGAGGGTCATCAAGGACCAGCAGGGCCGCCTTGCCGGCGTCGAGACCATCCAGCCTCAACAGCAACAGGGAATGCAGTAATGGCAACCACCAGTGAAATCGAAGTTGGCATGGCCGCCATCGCGGCGCGTCTCAGTGAGCAGCGCCAGGTGATGCAGAAGGTCAAGGCTAATGCGGGCACGGCGTCGGCGGCCCTCGCTGCCATTCCGAGCGACTTCGCCGATGTCGTAGCGACCGTCAACGCCTTCGGCACGGGCAATGCCTATGAGGCAGCAGTGAAGGCCCAGCTTGGCAAGATGACGACCGAATTCAACGCGCTGAAAGCGAAGGCCGATGCGGTCGCGGCGGTGGATCTCAACAGCTAATGCTTGATGGGCAATTCTATCCCGGCCAGCAGCCGCAGTTTGACAGCGAAGTGTCAGGGATTCGCAATCCTTGGTACAAAAGTTCGCTGTTGCAGATAATTACACGGCAGTCTCTGACGACCAATCTGAAGCTGTGCCTTGATGCCGGCGATTCTGCATCGCTTCCGGCCGCCTCTACGAAATGGCTGGATACAGCTGGCGGCGGTTACGATTTTTTCCTGGGCACGACAGCGGGGGCAGAAGCGACCGACCCGACGATCAACGGGACCGCCAACGCTCGCACGCTCAACGAATATTTGTCCTTCGACGGCGGTGACTACCTAACCTACGACACCACCAACGAAGCGTGGATGAACAATCTCCATAAGGACAACGCGAAAAATGCCAGCGCAATTTGGATCTGGTACCCGTCGACAGCATCCAACTCTCTGTTCGGCAATAGCAATCAGGCTCCGGCCAGCATTGGCGTCGATTGGGTGGTCGTTGCCACGGGAAACCTTAAGTGGGCTCAAAGGAATGGGATCAGTACGGGCGTTAGCGTCACTTCCACGCTGGCCTTGACGCCTGGAGCGTGGAATTTCGTTGCCCACTCGATTGATGAAGCTGCTGGAACGATAGTTATTCAGGTCAATGGCAGTCAGGAAACGCTGGCGATTACCTACGTTTCCCCCTCAGCCGCCGCCGCCAGCTTCACGTTTCAGATCGGGACGCGCGGGAATGCAAGCACGCCTATGGCGAACACGTCTCGCCTGGCATCCATGGCTATGTGGGAAGGCAGGACGCTAACAACGGCAGAGCTTACTGCGCTATTCGAAGCCAGCCGTAGAAGGTTCGGCATATGAGAATCCCCAGCGGCAAGATCGACCAAAACATCTACTTCGTCGCGGTTGACACCACCGACCTTGTGACCCGCAAGACGGGCCTTACCACGTTCACGGTCTATCGCAGCCGCAACGGCGGTACCGCGACCGTCTACACTACGCCGACCATCGCCGAACTGTCCGCCGCCAACATGCCGGGCGTCTATTCGCTGCTGATCGATGAGGACACCACGATAGCGTCCACGTCGGACGCAGAAGAGTACACGGTGCACATCACCCAGGCGAGCATGGCGCCGGTGACGCGGGTGATTGAGCTTTTCCGCCGCGACACCACGAGCGGTCGAACCCAGCTTGTCGATGCCAACGGCAGGGTTGATGTTTCTGCCATCTCAGGCACGGCCCAGTCAGCACGCGACATTGGTGCAAGCGTTCTGCTGTCATCGGGCACCGGAACGGGCCAGGTGAGCCTCGCAGCCGGCGTAGTGGCCGCAAATGCAACCCAGATTGCCGGCGCGGCAGTGAACACCGCGAGCGCCCAGCTTGGCGTCAACGTGGTCAATGCCGGCGGTACCGCATGGAATTCAGGCGCGATCACGGCCAACACCTTCGCGGCCGGCGCGATCACGGCTGCAAAGTTCGCGGCCAACGCTCTTGACGCGGTCTGGTCGACCACGACGCGCATTCTTACGGCTGGCACGAACATCGTCTTGGCGAAGGGAACGGGCGTCACCGGTTTCACCGATCTGGATGCATCAGGAACCCGCGCAGCGGTTGGCCTGGCATCGGCCAATCTCGATACTCAGCTCGCCGCGATCGGCAACAAGACCATCAATCTGCCGCCCGATCCCGCCGACGCATCGGATATTGCCACGGCAACGAATGCCATCTTCAATCGCCTTGGCGCGCCGGTCGGAGCTTCCGTCTCGGCCGACATCGCCGCAGTTAAGTCAGATACGGGAGCGATCAAAACTAAGACCGACAACATCCCGGCTGCTCCTGCCGCCGTCGGAGACATTCCGAGTGCCGCGACAGTCGCCACGGCGGTTCACGATGCAGTGGTGGACGGCACCATGACTTTCCGCCAGTCGACCAGGCTGCAGAACGCCGCGCTTCTCGGGAAGGCCAGCGGCATGACAACCGCGACCGCAGTCTTCCGGGACGTTTCGGACACCAAGGACCGAATTGTCGCCTCTGTCGATGCTGACGGCAATCGCCTGGGCGTGACGCTGGACCCGACCTGATGTTTGCGGACCGCTATTTCGGTAAGCGCTACTTCCCGAACCGGTATTTCCCGACCGCGGCGGAATCGCCTGTCATTGCCCATCCCTTCGGTGGTGACCCCGGGGGGTACCGCCGGCCCATCAAGTATGTGCGAGACGGGAAAATCGTCGACCTCAACGAGCCGCCAGCGCCCGTCCTTGAGGTGGTCGAAGAGTGGCCGGAGCTTTCACCTCAGATCGTTGCGGCGCTGCGTGCTGGCCTGCCTGTGGACCAGCCGGCGCCCGTGGATCTCGCCGCGATGCTCGAACAGAAGATGGGCCAGTTGATGATACAGCGTCATCTGGCTGACCTCGCCGACGATGACGCTATGGCGGCCCTGCTTCTCGCCTGATTTTTCAAACGGCTTATCTTTTCGCACCAACCGGCCGCACCCTCCGTCCTGCCTCCAAGCGGGACTAGAAATGGCTCGGTACGTGTTTCGAAATGGCATCTTCGTCGACCGGCAAACGGGCGCTCCTATGGAGAAACCGTACGCCGGCCAGATCACGATGCCTAGCGTCATGTCGGACATTCCCGAATACCGTTCACCGATCGACGGTGCGGTAATCGGCTCGCGCTCACAGCGGCGCGACGACCTGAAGAAACACAACTGTGTCGAGTACGAGCCCAGCCTCTCCCCGACCAAGGGCAAATTTCGCAATCCCGACTTCTGCCAGAAGCGGGGCCTTCAGGTGTCAGAGGAATTTCGATGAGCGCTCAACTTGCTGCCGTGGCTGAAGCCGCACCCGTAGTCGTCGATGCCGGGGCGATCAATGACAATACTGTCGCCGACGATTCGGCGCTTGAAGCCATCTGGAACAAGAACGAGCGCGACAACGGGGCGGAACGCGAGAACGGCAAGTTCGTCAGCGCGGACCGGAATGAAACAGCCGACACGGTATCGCCGAAGGGCGATGATGGCGGGGAACCGGCCGGCGATGGTCTGACGCCTGGCGCCGGTTCGGTTCCCCTGCCTGACAACTGGAAAGGCCTTCAGGGCGCCGATGTCGTCAAGGGCGCATGGGAAAAGACCCCGGCTGAAATCCGGGCCTTCGTTGCGGCTCGTGAGCAGGAATTGCAGGGCCGCCTGTCCGACCACGGCCGGCAGCTTTCCGCAGTCAAGCCCATTCAGGAGGTGATCGACCGCCACGGCCACTACTTCGACCCCCAGAAGGGCCGCAAGCTGGCTGATGGGACGGTGGTCACGCCCGCGAAGGCGATCGACTTCCTTTTCAATGCCCAGGCCAATCTGGACCGGGCACCCGTCGAATCTATCATGGCCATCATCGACAGTTACGGCGTGCGCGACAAAATCGCGGCAGCCTTTGGCCATACCGTCCAGCAGGGCGAAAGCGAATTGCGGCAAGAGATTGCCGGGTTGAAGACGTTGCTCGCAACGGTCGGAAACCCCGCAAGTATCGATGACCGCATAAACCAGAAGCTTCAGGAGCGCGTCGAACAGCAGTCGGCCGCCGATGAGTTGACCCGCTTGTCAGCCGACAAGCCGCTCTACTCGGAAATTCCTGAAGTCGACATGGTAGAAGCAATCCACAAGGCGCGAAGGAAGCTTGGCGATGCCGCCTCGAAAGAGGCCGTATTCGGACTGGCTTACGACATGGCCGTGAACGCCGACCCCGATCTTCGGGCCAAAGCAGCCGCTGGAAAGCCAGCCGCTTCGAATGGTGCCGGCAAGGTCGAAGGCGCTCGTCGAGCCGCCGCCGTCAACATCCCATCAACCGCATCTGGCAAGGGCCGCGCTCTCACCGAAGAGGAAGAGTTGGCCGCTGTCTATGATCGAAACCAAAAAGGTTAAACACCATGGCTGGTCCGTCGACCACCTTCACTGAAATGGTGTCCACCACGCTTCGCAACAGCGCGAACGAGGTGGCGGACAACGTTTCGAAGAACAACGCCTTCCTCAACCGGCTGAAGAAGAAGAACAAGATCCGCAACCTTGACGGCGGCACCGAAATTCAGGTGCAGCTCGAATACGCGGAGAACAACACCTATCAGCGTTACGCCGGTCTCGACACGCTGAACACCAACGGCTCGGATGTCGTCACTTCCGCGAAATTCGACTGGGCGCAAGTCGCGCTGCATGTCGTCTCGAGCGGCAAGGAGCTTCGCCAGAACAGCGGCAAGTTCGCGATGATCAACCTCGTCAAGACCAAGAAGGGCAACGCGCTGAAGACCGCCGCGAACAACTTCTCGGTCGATCTGTACTCGGACGGCTCGCTGTCCAACCAGATCGGCGGTCTCGCCAACATTCTCCAGACCAACGGTCAGGGGACGGTCGGCGGCATCGATTCCGCAACCTGGACGTTCTGGCGCAACAAGTTCCTGGAGGCCACCGGCACCAACCTTGCCGCATCGCCTTCGGCAGCTAACGCCGCATCGTTCAAGGCCGACATGAACCGGCTCTGGCTGGGTCTGACGCGCGGCGCCGACAAGCCGGACATCATCACCTTCAGCCACGACTTCTATTCGCTCTACGAACTCGGAGAACAGCAGTTGCAGCGGTACATGGACGCCGACATGGCCCAGTCTGGGTTCATCGGCCTCAAATACAAGACCGCTGACGTGATCTTCGACGACAACACGAATTTCACGACCACGGCTGAAAAGGGCTACTTCCTCAACACGGATTACATCTACGTCGACCAGCACAAGGAGGCGCAGTGGACCCAGGACGACGAGAAGAAGCCCGTCAACCAGGACGCCGTTGTCATCCCCTTCTACTGGATGGGCAACCTCGTCACCTCGAACCGGTCGCTTCAGGGCGTCCTCTTCGACGCGGCATAAGGAGCGAAAACCATGACCTCTTTTGTTGGCATCGACGTTACCCAGACGTTCTCGGCGGCACAGTTGACCGGCGCGAATTCTGGCAAGGCTCCCAAGATCAACGACCTCTACGAGTCGTTTGACGGCAAGACCTACCGTTTCGTGAAATACAATCAGGGGGCGGGCGCCATCGCGGCCGTCATCAACAATGTTGTGGGCTTCTATGCTCCCGGCGGAACTTCGACCGGCGTCACGAATGAAGTCACTTCGGACGTTTCCGACACCGCTGCAAACGGTGCTGGCGTTCTGGCCGGCGCGCCTGGCAACGGCGAATACTGCTGGATCCAGGTGAAGGGGCCGGCGACGCTGAACACCGCCCTGGTATCCGGCGCATCCGGTCAGGCTCTTGCGCTGTCGGTCACCACTGACGGCACCCTGAAGGTTGCCGCCGCGGTTACCGAAACGGTCTGCGCATATTCGATCCTCTCGGCATCGAAAATCATCATGTGCGCCTTCCCGTACTGATCGACACATAGGCGGGGCTTCGGCCCCGCTTTTCCCCTTTCAACCAATAGGAGGCCAGCATGGCCAGAGTACGAAAAGCAGAAGCGCCTGCGGGCTGGGACGGCATCAGCCAGTTTCGCAAGCTCTGGAACGGCGGGGAGCATCGCAGGGCCTACGATCTGGCGACGGCCGCCGAGTTGTCGGAAGACGATTGGGCCGTGCTGCACGGCGAATTCCCCGAACTTCTGGAACTGATCAACACCTAAAGGGCGCTTCGGCGCCCGCCCATTTGGAGCAAAGACCAATGTCCGACAACCAAGCCCCGATGATCCGCGTGATGGGATTCAAGACGAGCTACGAGATGTTGCCGCTCAAAGGCGATCCCGTGACCGAGAAATGCGATCTGAAGGGCTACAAGCTCGACGCCAGCGGCCGGCGCATTCTTGAACGGCAGGCGGAGGACTGGGTGACCTATTCCCCGTCGCATTCGCCGATGAACACCAAGACGACCGAACGTGTTCGCCTGATGCTGCCCGATCCGTCGAAGATGGGCGAGGACCAGGACGGCGAAAAGCTGAAGTTCATGACGTTGCGCTGGATGCAGATCGAGCCGGCCTATGAAGCTTTCAAGAAGGGGCAGGACATCCCCGTCAACGGCATGGCGCTCGCGGCGTGGCCTGGCGTTTCGCCCGAGCAGGCCGAAGTGCTTCGGCAGTCTGGCATCCGCACGGTGGAAGAAGTCCGCGACCTTCAGGAAGGCCAGATGGACAAGGTTCGTCTGCCGAACATGCGCGAGATGCGAAAGCAGGCGAAGATGTTCCTCGAGCACACCGACGCGGCCAAGGCATCGGAGCGCGAGGCCCAGAAGGACGCCATCATTGAACAGATGGCGGAGCAGAATGCCGCCTTGGTCGAACGAATGGCGGCCATGGAAGCGCTTCTTGAAGAGCGCACCCAGCCCAAGGCGAAAGCCAAGGACGCAGCCTGATGGCTATTCTCGATGTGGTGAAAGGCGCTGCAACCGTGCTCGGCCTCGACGTGCCGAACCAGGTCTATGGCGCCACCACGCGGGAAATGGTCGAGATGCAGGATCTAGCCAATGTCATGGCGGCGGAAATTGTCGACGCCTACGACTGGCAGAAGCTGCTGATCTACTACACCATCACCGGGGACGGCGTGGCCTCCGACTTTGACATTCCGTCCGACTACAAGCGGATGCAGAAGACCTCTTCCATGTGGTCGTCCCGCTGGCTGTGGCAGACGATGCATCTGACCGGCCCGGATCAGTGGACAGAGCTTCAGGTGACGCCGATCGCGACCGTCAACGGCTACTGGATCATCTTCGGGGATCAGTTCCACCAGTGGCCGGTCATGGCCAACGGGGAGACCGTGAAATTCTTCTATGTCTCCAACCTGATCGTGAAGGCGAGCGACAATTCGACGAAAACCAGCTTCACGGAAGACGCCGACAGTTTCCGGCTTTCCGAACGGCTGCTGAAGCTCGCCATCATCTATCGGTGGAAGCAGAACAAGGGGCAGGCCTACGAGCAGTGGTTTGACGACTATCAGACCCTGCTGTTGCGCGACATCGACAAAGATCCCGGCTCCAAGGCTGTCATCTCCGGCGCTCCGCCTGTCAGTTGGCGCGGCCGCGGTATTGCCTGGCCCGGAACGGTCACAGGTGCGCCGTGAGACTGGAACGCTTCCCAGGAAGGCGCAAAGCGGTTGCGCCCCAGGCGCGCGCCGTCGCCAACCCGTATACGTTTGGCGCTCCCGTCGCCGGCTGGGTCACCAACCACAGCCTGGTGAAGTCGGCGCCGTTCTCGGCTCAGACCCTTGAAAACTTCTTCCCGACCTCTACCGGCATTGCCCTTCGGGGCGGCTCGATCAAGCGCGCGACGATCAGCGCCCTGCCGGTTGAAAGCTTCATCACCTACAACGCTAACGGCACCAAAAAGATTTGGGCCTGTGACGCGAATTCCATCCGAGACGTGACCTCGCCGGCAAGCCCGACCGTGCCGCCTTCCGCCGACGTCTCCGGGCAAACCTCGGGCTATTACGCCTACGTGAATTTCACCACGTCCGGCGATAGCTTCGTGATCGCGGTCAACGGCACCGATTTTCTTCAGCTCTTCAGCACCGCGTTCGGCTGGTCGGCCGTCAATGGGCTGGCGACCTATCGGCTGAACTTCGATGCGCAGACGGTCAATTTCCCAAGCTCGGGCACAGTCACGGGCGGGACGAGTGGCGCAACCGCTACCATCGTCAAGAACATCGACAACGGCGCCACCGGCTCGCTGCTGGTGCAGTCGATCACCGGCACGTTCCAGGACAATGAAACCATCACGGGCGGCGGCGGTTCGGCCAAGGCGGATATCCCTACCGGCGTTGTTCAGGTTTCGGCGGCGATCACCGGCGTCAACACGTCCTTGCTCTCGCATGTCTGGCTCTATCGCAATCGCCTGATGTTCATTGAGGGCGGCACGATGCGCGCCCGGTTCCTGCCCGTTGACAGCGTGACAGGCGCGATCGGCACCCTGAACCTGTCCGGTGTCTTCCAGCGCGGCGGTTCTCTCCTGTTCGGCGCAACCTGGTCGATGGATACAGGCGCCGGCATCGATGACAAATGCGTCTTCGTCACCACCGAAGGCGAGGCGGCGGTTTATGAGGGCTCCAACCCTGCCGGTTCGACCGCGGCGGAATGGAACATGGTCGGCCGCTACGACATCACCACGCCCATGGGCAAGCGCGGCACGATGCGCGCTGGGGGTGACTTGATCATCCTGACCAAGGAAGGGCTGGTTCCGATTTCGTCGGCGATCACCAAGGACGCGGCGGCCCTGTCGCTGGCGGCAATCTCGCGCAACATTGAGCCGGACTGGAAGCGCGAAGCGGCCCGCCGGCTTTCCTTGCCCTGGGAAATCGTGAAATGGCCTGACATGAATTACGCGATTGTGTCGCTTCCGATCACGTCGACCGGACAGGAAGCATGGTCGTTCGTCGTCAACCTTGAGACTGGCGCCTGGTGCAAATTCGTCGGCTGGGAAACCCGCTGCATCGAGCTTCACAATTCCCGGCTGTTCTTCGGCACGAATGACGGCAAGGTTTACGAGGGCGAAATCAACGGCAACGATGATGGCAATCCGATTGCCTATACCTATGTCGGCAATCCCGACCACATGAAGTCGCTTGGCCGGCTGAAGACGGTGCGCGAAGCCCGCGCGACGTTCCTCAGTGCCACGCCCTACACGCCGCTGATTTCGTTCTCGGTCAACTACTCCGTGTCGCTTCCTCCCGCGCCGACTGCCGCAGACGGTGGCACGGTCGATCTTTGGGATTCCGGCCTCTACGACGTGATGAAGTGGGACCAGGCCGCGCCTACGCCTTCGATTGGCGGCGGCCAGTGGATATCGATCGGCAAGACCGGCTACGTGGTCCAGCCGCAGTTGCAGATCACCGGCTATCTCGGGTTCCGGCCGAATACCGAATTCGTGCAGATGGACGTTACCTTTGAAAATGGAGGTGTCGTTGTCTGACTACGGCATCACCATCGAGAATTTCAAAGAGGCATGGCCCGAACTGGAGCCGCTGTGCAGAACCCACTACGGGGAGATGCAGGCGCGCATGGCCGCCGAAGGGATGAGGATCGGCGATTTCAAGCCGCGCGTGTCGACCTATGCCGGCGCGCCGCATCTGCTCTGCTTCGTGGTTCGGATCGAGGGCGAGGCAATTGGCTACGCATTCATCTGGATCACCCAGGACATGCACAACAGCGAACCGATCGCCCAGGAGGACACGATTTATATTCGGCCGGATCACCGGAACGGCATCGGCCGCCGGTTCACCAAGCATATCCTGGGCGAACTTAAAACGCGCGGCTGCGTCAGGGCGCACGTGACCATCGCTACCGATCTCCGCGTTGCCGCCATGTGCGAGCGCGTGGGGTTCAAGCGATCGGCAATCGCAATGACCTATTTTCTTCAGGAGACCTGACCCATGTGCGCGCCGTCAGCACCAGAACCGCCGGACCCCAAAGAGACTTCCGCAGCCTCGACCGCCACGAATGTCGGCACCGCGATTGCCAACGCCAACCTCGGCAACGTCAATCAGGTGACGCCCGATGGCTCGCTGACCTATTCTCAGACGGGAACCTATAAATGGAATGACCCCTATACGGGCAAGTCCTACGACATCCCGACTTACACGGCCACGCAGGCGCTGTCAGGCACCAGCCAGGCGATCAAGGATCAGACCGACCAGGCGAAGCTTAATCTGGGCGAACTGGCGGCCGGCCAGTCCGGGTTCCTGAAGGATTGGCTTGCGAAGCCTGTTGATCTGTCCAACGACGCCACGGAAGCGCGGTTGATGGATCTCGGCATGAAGCGGCTTCAGCCGGCGCTGGACGCTCGTCGACAGGCCAATGAGGCCGACTTGATCAACCGCGGCATCCGCCCCGGCTCGGACAACTACGCCCAGGCGCAGAACATCCAGGACCAAGGCGAAAATGACGCGTACAACTCGCTGCTGCTGAGCGGTCGCGGTCAGGCCGTCCAGGAGGCTTTGGCCCAGAATTCGGCGCCGATCAACAACCTCACGGCCTTGCTGTCTGGCTCACAGGTCAGTCAGCCCAATTTCGTCAACGCAAACATGCCGACGATCCCGACCACGGACACCGCCGGGTTGATCAACACGAACTACAATCAGAAGCTCCAGGCATGGCAGCAGGATCAGGCCAACAGCAACGATCTGTTCGGAGGTCTCTTCGGTCTCGGCGCGAACCTGATCAAATATTCAGACCGTCGATTGAAGAAGAACATCCGCGCGATCGGCACCTATGCGAACGGCCTGACCAAATACGTGTTCGAATATCTCTGGGGCGGTGGCGAACAGGTTGGCGTCATGGCCGACGAGGTTCGCGCCTATCGACCCTACGCGGTGATGAAGGTCGACGGCTTCGATGCCGTTGATTACGGGAGGGCCTTCGCATGACGGTGCAACCGAGTTTCATCTTCGGCGGGGACACTGGCGTACAGACGCCGGAAGAACTCGCGCGCCTTCGCGCCATTGCTGACGCCCTTCGCGGACCTGTGGCGCCGAAGACGGCCGGGCAGGGCCTTTCTGCGGTCGGCGAGGCTCTTGGCTACCGTTTGGCCAACAGCAGGGCGAACAAGGCGGAAGCAGATTGGCGCAAGGGCGGCGACAGCGTGTTCTCGGCGCTGTTCGGCTCCACTGGCACCGGATCGGCGCCGGCCGCTGCTGGCGGGGCACCCACGGCCGATAGCGGCAGCGTTGCAACGCCCAGCCAGGGCGGCGCCGCTGGACCGGCTCCAGACCTGTCAGGCAACGATATCTATTCCAGTTTCATGGACACGGTGAAATCGAAGGTCACCAACCCCAATGGCCTCGCCGCCGTCGCGTCGACTGCGAACGCCGAAAGCCGGTTCAATCCGAAGAATGCATTCGGCTCATGGTCCGATCCGAGCGAAAGCGGTCAGGCCGGCACGGCCGGTGGCATCTTGTCCTGGCGCGGCCCGCGTTTCGAGGCCATGCGGCAATTCGCGGCCAAGAACGGCGGCGATCCCAACAGTCCTTCGCCGAAACTCCAGGCGCAGTTTTTCCTTCAGGAAGATCCGGGGCTGATCGATCGGCTGAACGCGGCGAAGTCGCCGACCGAAGCCCAGCAGATCATGAACAACGCATGGAAGTTTGCGGGCTACAATCGGCCGGGCGGTGAGGCTGCACGGCGTATCGCACAAGCCAATTCGTTCGCCTCGCGGTTCACCGGGTCTGACGCACAACCGGTGAAGGTGGCGAGCCTTGATCCGGCCGCTGGAATGGCACCGGCAGCAGGCAGCGCCGTTGCCAATGCTCTGGTCGCTCCTGCCGTCTCAGGACCGCAGCAGACACCCGCGCAAGCCCTGTCGGGCGCTCCTGTGCCCACGCCGGCCCCGCGCGTCGTGCAGTCTCCCCGTGCCTCTGATGGCGGCGGTCTTCCGGTCAACGCGCCGGCACCTGGCTCAATCCGCAAGGGACCGGACGGCAAGACGTATCAGTATGCCGAGACGAAAGGCATGGCAGGCGCGACAGGCGATTTCGGATGGATTCCGGTCAACACTGGTGCGGCGCCGGCCGCTCAGGGCGGTGTTCAGGTCGCCGGTGGCGGCCCTCCGGTCCAGCAGCTCATGCAGGCCGCGACCGATCCTCGGTTGAGCCCCGAACAGCGAGGCGTTGTCAGCATGCTCCTGAAAAAGAAGATGGACGAAGCCGACCCGGCCACGCAGATGGAGATGGAGAAGAACCGGCTCGAAATGGAAAAGACCCGGATCGAGACGGAACGCCTGCAAAATCCGCAGATGACGCCGGCCGAAAAGGCTCGCCTCGATCTGGATGAACGCAAGTACGAGGCAGACAAGAACAAGCTGATTGAAGTGGGCGGCACGTTGGTCGACCCGAACACGCACCAGCCTGTCTACACCGGCCCGCAAACCGATTGGGAGAAGCTGGACGACGGAACGCTTTACAATAAGCGCACCGGCGAAACGAAGGCTGTGACCTCTGGCGACTCCAACGCCGGCAAGTTCCGGTTCAAGGGCAATTCTGTTGAGGCACAGTCGCTCAATGGGCTGATGGATACCGGGGATCTGACAGAGGAGCAGGCCCAGCAGCTCGGCGCCGGCAAGACGATCACCGGCCCGAACGGTGAAATGCTGTTCCTGACCCCGCAAGGTGTATTTGGCCAGGCCGGCAAGGACGCTCCCGCAGTGCCGGTCGCGCCTCGCTCCGCTCCGCCGGCCGCCCCGGCTCCCGCGCCACAGGCAAGCCCGTCTGCGGCTCCTCCTGCTCCTGTGGCCCCGTCTGCCCCGGCACCAACTCCGGCGGCGCCTGTAAGCCCGCGCGCGGCAAACCCGGCGCCGGACCAGAATGCCGGCATCATGCCGCTGACAGGGCCGAAGACGAAGGCGCCGAACGAACAGCAGCAGCGAGACGCCAAGCTTTATTCCGTCGTCGCCCCGGAACTCGGCATCGTGGAGAAGAATTTCGACGCGCTGTCCAATCTGTCGGACCAGGCGCTTTCAGCCGTTCCGCACGGCTCGGACTATGGCGCCGACTATCTGAAATCGGAGGATTATCAGCGCGCATCGAACTCGCTGAAGACCATCATTGCTTCCTACCTCTATAGTGTGTCGGGTGCGACCGCCGCGCCGGCCGAGGTTGAAAACCAAGCCTCTATCCTGACACCGAAGCCGGGCGAGGCGAAAGCGTCTGTCGCGGACAAGCTGGCGCGGGTCAGGGCAATGGTCGAGGCGATCAAAGGGGGCAGCACAGTCGCGGCTCCAGGTGGCGCCACCAGCGGGAACGGCGGCACGACCAGCAACGGCCTCAACTGGAGCATTGAACCCTGATGGCAACGCTCAACATCCAGGGCCGCAAGGTCAAGGTCGACGATGCCTTTCTGTTGATGACGCCCGATCAGCAGAATGCAGCGGTCGAGGAAATCGCCAAGTCCCTGCCGGCGGGGCCTGGCGGTGACGTGGCGGCGGCCGACGAGCGCGCGAAGGCTGGCTTTGCCAAGGCGCGGCAGATCATGGACAGCGGCGGCCCGACGCCTGACGGCGGCCACAAGGTGCCAGACTATCACCCTCCAGGCTTCGATATGGGCGCCGGTGGCACATTCCTGACCTCGACGGGCGAGGGCGTTCCTATCGCCGGCCCACTCATCGACAAGGGCCTTACCGCTGCATCTGCCGGGATCGGATCACTTCTCACCGGCGAGCCTTATGACAAGGTGCACGGCGACATGTCCCAGATGCTGGAGACGAGCCGTGCGGCTCACCCTGTCGCCAAGACGCTGGGCAATGTCACCGGTGCGGTTGCTGGAACGTTGCCGGCGATGATGGCGGCCCCGGAGGCATTCGGCATCGGCGTTGCGTCGAAGCCTCTGCAGTACGGTCTTAGCGCGCTCTCCGGCGCTGCGATCAACGGTGCAGATTCCGCGGTTCGCTCGGGTGGCGACACGAGGGAGGCGATCAAGGGTGGTATCATTGGTGGCGGCCTTGGATTGGCCGCACCGATCCTCGCGCCGCTCGTCGGCAAGGGCGTCAAAGCTGTAGCCGACAATCTGCACATCGGGGCGGTAGCGCGGGCTCTCGGATTGGACAAGAGCGCGACCAAGGTATTGGCGGATGCTGTTCGGCAGGACGGCGTAGATCCCGCCGCGCTGTCCCAACTCGGCGACAATGGCATGCTGATGGATCTTGGCCCGAACATGCGGCACACGGCTGGTGCAATCGCGGCCACTCCGGGCGAAGGCAAGGCTATCGTCCGTGGCGCCATCGGTGCCCGTGATGCCGACGCCAACTGGCGCATTCGTTCGGCCTTGAATGAGACGCTTGGCGAGGCGCCCACGCCGTCGCGCATCATCGGTAGGGCCGATCAGAACCAGATGCGCTTGCAGCCTGAATATCGGGATGCACTGCGCGATGCCTCAGATGTCGATACAGCACCGATTGCCCGCTACCTTGATGCGGAAGCCCAGACGCTGCGCGGAGATGCGCAGCGGGGCATCCAGCGCATCCGAGGCATGCTCAACTATGTTCCCACCGGAGAGGAAGCCGCTCGAGCCAGGGCATTGGGCCAACCAGTGCAAGGCGGGCTGATCTATGACGCCGGCACGCTGCTGAACACGCGGCAGGCCGTCGACGACCTTCTTCAGACAACGCAGGGCAGCAACGCCATTAATGCGCTCCAGACTGCGCGGCAAGCCATTGACGACGAGCTTGCCGCCAAGGTGCCAGGCCTTAAGGCGGTGGACGCCAAATATGCCGAACTGGCCCGCCAGAAAGAAGCGGTTCAGCGCGGTCAAACGGTCCTGTCCAGCGGCCGGGAAGCTCCCCGCCCGGATGAACTCGCGGCCGAGGTGCAACAGGGCGCGCTGCCGCAAGGTTTGCAAGTAGGGCCGT
Organism: Mesorhizobium sp. 113-3-9; assembly: GCF_016756515.1. Lineage (NCBI taxonomy): Bacteria > Pseudomonadati > Pseudomonadota > Alphaproteobacteria > Hyphomicrobiales > Phyllobacteriaceae > Mesorhizobium > Mesorhizobium sp. 113-3-9. The sequence goes on from NZ_AP023246.1 coordinate 4,751,568, forward strand.
CGGCGGTGCCGGTTCGCTTGCGTGAGGGTGCCCGGGCCGAGATTGAGCGCATCGTGGGCACCAACGCGAACGACCGCGTGGCGCTTCAGCGTCTGATCAAAGGTGAGGGTGACTGGAACCGCGCTCGCCTCTCGACGCTGTTCGGTTCGGAGAAAGCGCAGGCGATCATCAGTCTGCTCGATCGGGAAAAGCTGTTTGCCGACACGTCGAACATCGTCACGCGCAATTCGGAAACGGCTGCGCGTCTCGCTGCCCGCGAAGCGATCGACCCCGGCAACGCGCCCGGGTTCGGCGTGCGCGAGGGCTTCATTGCCGGAGGCGCGCGCGGCGCGGCGCGAGCCGCAGGCATGCGGACGGTGGATAAGGTCATTGAAGCCCTTAGCAATGGCGGGAATGAAAAGGCGGTGGCAGATATGGCGCGCACCCTGACTGGTGGCCCTCGGCAGAGTGCCGTGCTGGATGCCCTTATGAAGGCCGGCCGGGGATCTCGCCTTCACCGGTCACAGGTCGATCGAGTGGCGCGCACGCTCCTGCTCAGCGGCCCCGCTGCGGCCGACCGCCCGTGAACGCCGCTCCCGGCTGTCTTCATAGAACCAGATCAGCCACATCACGACCAGGCCGACCATCACGCCAACCATGAAGTCGGTCGAGGTTTTGCTTAGGAACCAGTCGAGGCCCTGGTGCAAGACCGCCAGCAGGGCGATGGTGATCAACGCGGCAATGATCTGAAGAACGGCGTTCCTGGACATGGGGCGGGACCATAGGGCGATTTCTCCGATTTTCAAAGCGTCCTCAATCTCTGTAAAGGCAAGTTCTTTATTCGGTGAAATAGGCTGGCCCATGTCAAAGGTACTCCTGTATGTTGCGCGCTCTTTCGGGAGGGGATTATGCGCAATTTTTTTCTGGTGGCTTTTGCCTTAGCAAGCACCGTCGTTTTTGCCGACGCGGGTAACTATGACAGTCTATATTTGATACCGAAGAATGGGACAGATCCAAAAGTAGTCGACGCGATAACAGGCACTGTGCAGCCCGTTTACGAAACGCCAGATGGAAAGAAGCCGATCGATTGCCCACCGGAGGGTTATTGGTCAGCCGCTGGTGCGTTGTTTCGATGCAAAGATGACTTCAAATTCCAACTAGTGAGCCCACGAGATCCTGCCGCGTATCCGGCCGGAGCGCTCATATTAAAGAGTTCTAATCCAGGCACCGACGACCCTGGCCCAAGCGCGCCGAAAGCGAAATAAGATGTTGAAACGTGAAGACTTCCTTGAAGATAAAAAGTATCTAAGTGCAACTATCTCTGAACTTTGCCGGTATATTGCCTTCGGCCTGCTTATCGCATTTTATACCATAAGTTCTGATAGTTCAGATTTCTCCAAGCATTTGAAAACCTACGGGGTTCTTGTGTTCCTCATAGGCTTCTGCAGCGCGATGGCCATACTTTGTGATTACCTTCAATACGTATTTGGCTTAATGACTGTGGAAAAGGCGCTTGCGAAGAAGGTCTATGAGTACGACGACGCATCGGGCGCCTATTGGGGGAGAAAGGCCGCATTTGAGGCCAAGCAAGTTTTTGTAGGAGTAGGCGCGCTATCACTGGTCCTCATGGTTCTGGTGGCTACTTTCGCGAGGCGGTGACGGTCTTTGGCAAATGATAAGGACGCTGCCCGGCGGGGCAGCCATTCTCATTTTCGTCGCGGGAACTCAATAACCTTCGCCTCGGACTCCAGCTCCAGCGGGTCATGGCCTGGCCCTTCATGGTACAACACCTGGCGTAGGTCGCGCTGGTCGACACGCTGGCCGCAATAGGGGCAGGGGTAAAAGTTGTCTCCCTCGCTGGCGGGTTCGCCGCCGTGGCGCTTGCCGGGAATAGGCGGGCCAAGGTCTGACAGCTTTGTCATGCCGCAGGAATTAGCCGATGGGGCCGGGATTTTGTCGCCCTGCCGCTGCTAAGCTGTTGGCGGGGTTTCAGATAGGTCGCAAAAATCGACAGCTTCTTTTCGTAGCCAATTCGGACCATCGCTTGGCACCCGTCGCACCTGAAGGCTCCAATTGTACGGAGCCAGGATCCGAATCTTACAATTGGTTGCGAACAGACCGGACAGTGGAATTCCATCAGCACATTGCTCAGTTCGTCGGATAAAGCCATTTCGTCGTTCTCCCAACCCGGCGCCCCACCGGTTGGACTCAAGCAAGAATGCCGCAATATGTTCCAATATGTTCCAATGTGGGCCTTCTGGCTGGTCAGTGAAGGGACTTAGGTCCTAGCTAGGCGGTCGTGATGGAGGGGTCGGACCGCGATGCCAAATTGATTCGTCGTTTCAATTATGGAACTATTTTAGCCAAAGCTGATTGAATCGCGTTTTCGTGAGTCAGTTCATGCGTCTAGCGTTCATCGAGCCTCTGCTGCCGACCCTTGTCGACAAGCCTCCCGACGGCGACGAATGGATTCACGAAATCAAGTTCGACGGCTACCGCTCCCAAATCATCATCGACCACGACGTGCGGATCTTCACCCGCAACGGCCACAACTGGACGGCGAAGTATCGCAACCTAGTCGGGGCGGCGAAAAGGCTAGGCGTCGAAAACGCGATCATCGACGGCGAGATTGTCGTGCTCAACGAGGCTGGCCTGTCTGACTTCGCCGCGCTACGCAAGGCCATCACAAGCCGAGAGGAGGACCTCTATTTCGTGGCGTTCGACCTATTGCACCTCAACGGCCACGACCTGCGCGACATGGATCTGGAAGACCGCCGCGAGATTCTGGAAGGCCTCATAGGGCTGGACGATCATATCCAGTTCAGCCAGGCGATGCCGGGCGAAGCGAGCGCCATCTTCCACCTGATTGACGAAGCCGGCATCGAGGGAATGGTATCGAAGCGGCGCGACAGCAAATATCGCAGCGGCCGGTCGACCAGCTGGCTCAAGATCAAGAGCTATGCGGTCGAGGAGTACGACCTGCTCGGCGTCGAGCGTGAGATGGGCAAGCCAGCCTTCGCGCTCATGGCTGACCGCAAGACCGGGAAATATGTCGGATCGGCCTTTATCAACTCGAAGGGTGCGATAAGAGATCGGTTGTGGAAGCGGGTGCAGGAGCATGCCGGGCCCGCCCCAAAGGGCATGAGGCGGCCGGCGACGCAATGGGTCAAGCCTGGCATCATTGGACGGGTAAAGCACTTGCGCGGCGAGGAGGACTTGCGGCACGCTTCGTTGCAGGATTTCCGGGAGGAGGATTGATGCCTCGTCGGCTCGTATCTAGAGGCTGAAACTATACTCAAAGACGTGGCCACGCTGTTCGTCGGTCACGCGGACCCATATAGGCTCGCTGGTGCGCAGGGTAACTTCGCGCTCGGTAGCTTCCTTGGCGGCCCTTAAAGGCGTGGTTGCATTAACAAGGTGCGTTGCGGTGACGGCATCGCCGTCCATCTCCTCGACATGATATTTAGGCACTATAGCGCTCCCAGGCGTTAATCCCGACGCGCAACGTCCAGATCAGGTCTTTGTTGCAGTGATGCCTCACATCAGACCACGACACGCCCGACATCATCGACGAGATCGGTTTGGGGCCGTGGGATCTGTTTGACGTTTGATAGCGGCATCACGCTTCGGAGCATTGACCCTGTCGAGAAAGGTCTGAAGAGCGAGCACCATGGTCCTGGCGCCTTGCTTACTAAGTCCGAACTTGGTGACGCCGTCCACCGTCAACAGTCCGACAATGCACCTCGTCGGTCGCGGGTCGTCACCATCAATATCGATCGTGCAACCATAAACGGTCGGCAACATATGGTTCTTCTGTCGCTTTGCCATCGTGAGACCTCACAGGTAGCGCTCGCCGTCGTCTCGATGGTCCAAACAGAACCAATGCGTGGCTTGGCGGGGTCGGGAAAAACCAAAACCGGCGTGTTTCGAGCAGCCGGGGTGTTCGCACATATGTCCCAGCACTTTCGCGCGCTCTCTCGGCGCCGGCGTCATGCCGTCGGCAAGCTTTGCTGGTTCGTCGCTCATGCGCGATAGATTCCACAACACGGCTTGACGGGCAAGGAATTTGTTCCTTTTCTGTTCTCAGGTGGGGCGACTATCGAGAGGTGTCGCAATGGCTAGGTCGAAACCGTCAAAGCAATTATCAGAGACTGAAATCGCAACTTTCCTTACAGCGGCGGAAGCGCTTCATAGGAGCATTGTGAAGCCGTTTATATCTCCACATTGTGACCACTACAGGCAGACGCACGTCCTGCATGAAGTGCTGCTGAAGGCGGTGAGGGATGTGACCGGGAAGGAAGTTGAGTTCATTCAATGGCACACCACGGGACCGGTTAGATCGCCTGAGGCTGGCTAGTCCGCACTTGGATAGAAATGGCCGGCGCCTGGTTGGGAGCGTTGGGGGCTTTGGGCAAGGCGCCGGCCGAGCGGGGATCGTATCCGCCGCCATTGAATGATGATCGATTCTCACACGCGTCGTTATGGTGTGATCGCGGAAGACGTACCTGCCCGGAAGCGACGACTCGCGCTCATAGCTTCTTGAGCCTGACGCCTGGGCTACCGTGATTCAAAAACTCGATGCCCGCTTCCTCAAGAACGGTCATCACGGCGCGCACCTTGTCCAGACCGCTGGTCAGCCCCTCGGCGCCCTTCTTTTCCATCGCGCTTATCGTGTTGATGTTGACGCCTGCCCGTTTGGCCAGCGTCCCTTGATCCATGTCAGCGAGCGCCCGAGCAGCGCGAAGCTGGTTTCCTGTAGTGAGCATGTTATGTCCCCATATCGGTAGACTAGGAATATTTCATAGTTTGCTGTTGACGGCAAGCGAATTGCGGTTCATGGTTAACTAGTAAATGCAACTAGTCTATAGGGAACCAAACACATGCCGAACGTACCTGTTCGGGCTGCCGCCGAAGGCATGCCCAATCTCAGCCGCCGCCGCCTCCTGCTTGGCCTCGCCGCTGCATCTACTGCCGCCGCAGTTGGAACCGTCGCCGCTCATGCTGGCGCAAAGGCCGCGCCGGTAGAGAACCCCGATCTGATTGCTATCGGCAATCTGACCCCGGCAATCGAACAGGCTTATGTCGATGCCTGGGAGCATGAGGAAAGTGTCGTTCGGAAATGGGCGCCGAAATGGCCAACTGCGCCGGCAGCGCTTACAGCGAAGCCTTCCCATTCAAGCGAGCTTGAGCGTGATTTCTTCGGCGCGCATCACGGGCGACACATTTACACCAGTGATTATTTTGAATGGCGGCTTGACCGGGCCGGCCGCGCTTTGAAAAGCCGTTCGACATCGCCGGGTTCGACGCGTGATGGCTGGCGGGCAGATTTTGATGAAGCGTCTCGGCTGCTCGTCGTTGCCAAAAAATATGAGCGCCGGACGGCTAGCATACAAAAGGCTTCCGGCTATACGTCGGCTTGGAAGGCTCGGCATGCAGCCGCGCAAGCCCTCGCCGCCCATATCACTGCCGTTCTGGATCAGCCCGACATCACCATTGAAGGGATGCTGATCAAGGCTGAAGCATTGGCTGTATGGGGAAGGGTACCCGAAAAGGACCGTATCTGGGCCGCCGTCGATCGCAAGCGGAACTGGCACGGGCAGATTGCGGAGTCCGTCCTCCGCCATGCGAAAGGCGGTGTCGCATGACACGGCCTGTCCTTAGCAAGCAGTATCCTGGCAACGAAGCTGTTGACGTGATGGATCATGCACTTGACCTCATCCGGGTCACGCGGCTGGCCATCAACGCCTATGAGGCCGACCCTTCGAACGTCTCCGCGAAGGAAATGGCATCGATCGCTTATGTCCTCATCTATGCCCAAGACTTGCTGGAGCCGCTTCGGGAGCATCTGAACAAGGCGGGCGCGGCATGAATGCGCGCGCCCGCCTTTCAGACCCGACTGTCCGCCGCTCGATCGAGGACGAAATCGAACGCCTGATCTCTCTGCTCGACTTCGTGGAGCCTGACCCGGATCTAGAGCCGTACCTAGCTGGCGGCATCGAGATTGTCGGGACTGATGACAGAGAGCAAGATGATTGCGACCTAGAAGAGCAGCACGACGCCGAAGGGTTTTGCCCGGAGGACTATGGCGATGGTCAGGCATGGTCAAACGATGCTGAACTCCCGCAAGAGGGGCAGGAATGGCAAACTGATCCGTGGGCTCGACTAACCCCGCGTCGACGCGCCCGCGCCTGACAATGCCTCGTGTTCTTTAAGCCCGCTGCCTCTCGGTAGCGGGCTTTCGTTATTGGGGGCTAACTGCGGGATCAGCGGGCATAAGCGATACCGCGCCCTTGCGAAGGCCGCAGCACCGGCCCCCAAATCTGTGATGGTCAAGGATCCCGCCAAACACCGCGAAGAGCAGCGACGATACAGGGCCAAACACCTTGAAAAGATTCGAGCAAAGGAGCGAGAGCCGGCATTCAGAGAAAGAAAGAAGCAATGGATGATTGATCACCCAGAGACGATGGCTGAGTCGCGGCGAAAGTACCGGGCCAAGCACAAAGAGGCGATCGACGCCTACAACGGTGCTTGGAGACTAGCTCATCGTGAACACATAGCGGAGTACCAGCGTAAACGTTATCCCGAGAAGCGCGACGCCATCTTGGCCCAAGGTCGAGCGTACAAGCTTGTGAACCGCGACAAGGTTCGGAGGCAAGAGGCCGCTCATCGGCTCGTAAAGAAATCCATCAACGCCATCCGGCACAACCCCGAGGACGTCTATCGCGTAGTCAGCCGGGCGGTCAGCGCCGCACTACCCCGGTTCATGCGTGACGACGTCATCAACTCCATGCTCCTGGCCGTACTGGAAGGCGAATTGCTCCTGCAGAACGTCGCCGCTCGCGTAAAAGACTACCTTGGTCGCTACAACCAGCAGTACGACACTTTCAAAACGCTATCGCTCGATGCGCCGATGGGAGGCACGGACCTCAGACGAATCGATTTGCTGGAAGCGCCGGCACCATATGAGCCCGAAGAGGACGAGGAAGACCCCGACATGGTGATGCTCCGGGGAGGCCAATCGCTGTGGCGATGACCGATCATCATCGGGAAAAGTTAGGAATTGAGTTAGGAATACAATAGGGTAATGGCGAATTTCATCGCCTTATCAATGCGATAGCGAGATATCTGGCGGAGGGAGTGGGATTCGAACCCACGGTGAACTTGCGCCCACGCCGGTTTTCAAGACCGGTGCCTTAAACCGCTCGGCCATCCCTCCAAGCAATTGCAATCATTGCGCTTTTGACAATTTGCGTGGGGCCATGGAATGCCCGTTGCTACGCAGTTTGCAACTGTTTGCCTTTTCGCTCGCTGCTTATAGCGGCCTGAAGCGCAACGTCAACTTGCTCCGCTGCATCTGTCGTAAGCACATGAGTTGTCCGGATTAGGCAGCACATGAGTTGTCCGGTTTTATCGCCAGCGAATGGAGGCTGGGGATGGCCCAGGCGCTCGCTATCTTCGGGTGGGTGCCGGCTGAAAGCATCTGTGTAGCGTGGGTATGCCGAAGGTCGTGGACGCGCGGCAGCGGCGGACCGAGGGTCTAAATATTCGCTTGCGCTAATATAAAAGTGACGTAACGTCACTCCCCAGCATCTTGGGGATGCGCAACCGTGGGGAAGTACGATGAGAGTGATCTTGTTTTGCGCGGCACTCGTGATCGCTGCGACTGGTGTCGCCGTTGCCAAGGAGAAGAAGGTCGCGGTCAGCGATGCAGCGGCCCTGTGCTCTACGAAACATTCGAGCAAGAAGCCGAGGCCGGAGTTGGACTGCAACTTGACCGGAACAACTAAATTGCCGGGTGGAACAACGCCGGAAAAGCCACGCCTGGGATACGACGCCAATCCGTGGATCATGACTGGCCTTTAAAGCCGGGCTTAGGCGGACAGCGGAGTGAAGCACTTCAGGACCGGTGCGGCCGGCTGGACGAAACTGTTCAGGCCGTACGTCCTTTACGCACCCTTACGAATCCGTAAGTCGCGCATATGGGCATTGTCTCGTAGGCTGCAGGTCGGAGCGGCGATGCCCGTCGATGCTCCACGGGGTGTGCACAGACCACCCTACAGCCCGTTGCCTTTGCCTGCCCCCCAAGCTTGGCAACGGGCTGATCCCATCACCATCAGAGGCTCCCGATTCTTATCGTCGGCCATCAGGCTCGCGCCGGGCTCTACGCAAGCCCCGCTCATCACTGCCCGTTTCGCGCAGTTTGATCGACGACGTTTGAGCGAGGAAAAGCGCTGGTTCACGCAGCAAGCGCCGTCACAATCTTGCCCGGTTCCGGCCACAATCGGTTAATATCGTGATAAACAATTCCTGCGCACAAAGGATCGGGGTTCAGGGCGTCGTTGATATCGTCGAGTGAGTGCTTTGGCTCCTCTGTTGTTGAAACGACGGCGTCTTGATTGAGACTGTAGGGGATTTCAGGAAAATGCAGGCTACGACGCGCCCGCGTCTTCGTCGCGCTTCCACGCTTACGCTGCTTGCTGCGTCGGCTGCCTTGCTGGCAGCCTGCGCGTCGCAGCCCGAGCCGAAAGCGATGGTGAATCCCAAACCTCGTTCCAAGGAATATTTCGCCGAGACCGAATATGGCGTGAAGGCGAGCCCGCGCGCCAACTTCATGCGGCGCGGCGGTGGTCGCGACCAGCTCGGCAAGCCCTACCAGGTTCGCGGCAAGTGGTACTATCCCAAGGAAGATCGGCATTACGCGAAGGTCGGCCTGGCCTCCTGGTATGGCGACGCCTTCCATGGCCGGCTGACCGCCAATGGCGAAGTGTATGACACAGCGCAACTGACCGCCGCGCATCCGACCATGCCGCTGCCGAGTTACGCCCGTGTCACCAACCTCGACACCGGCAGTTCGGTCATCGTGCGCGTCAACGACCGCGGGCCGTATCATGAGGGCCGCATTATCGACGTCTCGGAGCGCGCGGCGCAGATGCTCGACTATGACAAGGTCGGCACCGCGAAGGTCAAGGTCGAATATGTCGGTCGCGCACCGCTCGACGGCAATGACGATCAGTATTTGATGGCATCCTACCATCCGGGCAACCGGATTCCGGATCCGTCGGATGGCCTGCCGACCGGTGTCATGGTGGCCATGAACGGACCGTCGCCAAGTCTGCCCGTGGGTGCGGCAGCCGTACCGTTTCCGGGTCAGTTGACGAATTCCGGTGAGGCGTTCGCCACGCAGCCGGCTCTGTCGGCGCAGGCACCGGCTTTAGGCGACCTGGCGCTGCCTGACTTCGGACCGATCGTTCCCTCGCGCCCGGAAATCGGCCTGCCGCCGCAGTCGCCATTCGCGATTGCCTCGCTGTCCTACGCGGATGAACGCGTGCGGCGCGGGGATGTCTTTGCCGCACTGGACGACAACGGCATGTCACCCGCCGACATCCTGCGGTCGTGGAAAAAGTCCAGTCCGCAAGCAGCGCCGTCCAGCGCCGACTATGTCGCCGCCGGCACGTTCGACGACGCCGCGGAAGCCAAGCGCGTGGCAGCAGCACTTCAACCCTTCGGCAGAACGGAGATCCAGCGTTCCGATCTCGACGGCAATGATTGGTACGCGGTCAATCTCTATCCGAATGGCCATGGCGGGCTGGACGAGTTGCTGCAGGCGGCATGGTCGCACGGCGCGCCCGACGCACTGGCCGTGCGCAACTGATTCACGAGCCGGTTTTCCGCTGAACAGTTGATCCGTCCCGGAAAAAGCCCGATAGTTTCGCGGGCTTGCCGGAGGGACCGGCCAACGGGTCGAATTTCATGCAGTTTCGCTTGCTTCAGCCTTTTGCCGGGTTTTTTCTTCTCGGTCTCCTGATTTCCCTTGCTCCAGCCCACGCGCAGCTTTTCGAGACCAAGGCCACACAGGCCTTCATGATCGATGCCGATACCGGCACGGTGCTGTTCTCGAAAGATGCCGACAAGCCGATCCCGCCGGCCTCGATGGCCAAGCTGATGACCATGGAAGTGGTTTTCAACGCCATCAAATCCGGGCGGCTCAAGCTCGACGACACGTTCGTGGTGAGCGAAAACGCCTGGCGCAAGGGCGGCGCGCCGTCGGGAACATCGACGATGTTCGCCAAGCTCAAATCGGCGATCCGGCTCGAGGACCTGATCCAGGGCGTGACCGTGCAGGCAGCCAATGACGGCTGCATCGTCATCGCCGAAGGCATGGCCGGGTCAGAGGATAATTTTGCCGCGCAGATGACCGAGCGTGCCCGCCAGATCGGCCTCAAGACATCGACCTTCGTCAATTCGACCGGCCTGCCGGCCGATGGCCAGCAGACGACCGTGCGCGAACTGGCGCAGCTGGCCCTGCATTTGTGGCGCGATTACCCGGATTTCTATCGCTACTATGGCCTGAAGGATTTCACCTGGAACAAGATCTCGCAGAGGAACCGCAACCCGCTGCTGACCATGGATATCGGTGCCGATGGTCTGGCGGTCGGTGCAAGCGAGGCGTCCGGCTTCGGCATCGTCGCTTCGGCCAGCCACAACGGCACGCGGGTGGTCGCGGCGATGAGCGGGTTCGCCAATGACAAGGAACGCGCCGAGGAGGCGCGGAAGCTGCTCGACTGGGGCGCGCGGTCCTTCGAGAAGACCGAGATCTTCGCCAAGGACGAGGTGGTTGGCGAGGCCCAGGTTTTTGGCGGTGCGAAATCCGGCGTGACGTTGAAGGCAAAAGGGCCGATCGCCATCTTCCTGCCGATCACCAACCGCGACAAGCTGACGGCAAGGATCGTCTATACCGGCCCGGTCGCCGCACCGGTGGAGGAGGGCCAGCCAGTGGGTGCGCTGCGCGTCTGGATCGGCGACACGCTGAGCCAGGAGACACCGCTTTTCGCCGCCGAGTCGATCGGTGTCGGCACGCTGCCACAGCGCGCACTCGATGCCGTCAAGGAACTGGCGATCGGCTGGCTGCGCTAATGCATGTCGCTCAAAAGTGGCCACGGTCTTGAGACAACGACATGCGTAAAAGCAAAAATCTGACGGCATGGACGTTTCCCCGAACGCGGACTATCTAGAGCGCAACAATCCACTCCAACATGGACAAAGGCCGTTTCGATTGGCGCGCGGATTTTTCATCACCTTCGAAGGCGGCGAGGGCGCAGGCAAGTCGACGCAGATCGAGCGGCTGGCAAGGAAGATGCGCGCCAAGAAGTATGACGTCCTCGTCACCCGCGAACCGGGCGGCTCGCCGGGCGCGGAAGCGGTCAGGCATGTGCTGCTTTCGGGTGCCGCGGAGCCATTCGGGCCGAAGATGGAAGCACTGCTCTTCGCCGCCGCCCGCTCCGACCACGTCGAGCAGGTCATCCGGCCGGCGGTCGAGCGTGGCTCTATCGTTCTTTGCGACCGCTTCCTGGATTCTTCGCGCGTCTACCAGGGCGTCACCGGCGGGATCGACCCGGCATTCATGGCTGCGCTCGAACAGGTCGCCATCAACGGCATGATGCCCGACATCACGCTGGTCTTCGATATCGATCCGGCCGAGGGCCTCCGGCGCGCGACCCTGCGGCGCGGCAGCGACGCCGGCGCCGACCGCTTCGAAAAGGAGACGCTGGCCATCCATCAGGCTCGGCGCGAGGCCTTTCTGGCAATCGCCGCAGCCGAGCCGGAACGCTGCATCGTCATCGACGCGTCCACCGATCCCGATACGGTGGAGCATGTCGTCACCGCCGCCGTGTTCGCGGCGCTGGAGGCGAGGGCGCCCGCGCGCAACAGGCAGGCCGCACCAGTATGATCTTCGAGCGCATCGCGCCGGAACAGCATGATACGCTGGATGGCGTGCCCGAGCCGGCCGAAACGCCTCGTCTGGTCGGGCACGGGCAGGCCGCCGAGATGCTCGCCGCCGCCTACCGATCCGGAAAACTGCCGCATGCTCTGATCTTCGCGGGGCCGGTCGGCATCGGCAAGGCGACACTGGCCTTTCACCTTGCGCATCACCTGCTGAAGCACCCAGACTTCGGGCAGGCGCCGGAAAGCCTGGCCGTTCCCAATCCGGGCTCGTCGCTGTTTCGCCAGATCGCGACCGGAGCACATCCGGGCGTGCTGCACCTGACCCGGCCGATGAATGACAAGACCAAGAGCTTCAAGACCGTCGTCACCGTCGACGAGATCCGCAGGGTCAGCCGCTTCCTGTCGATGACCTCGCATGATGGCAGCTACCGGGTGGTCATCGTCGATCCCGCCGACGACATGAATGCCAATGCTGCCAATGCCTTGCTTAAAAATCTTGAGGAGCCGCCGGCACGAACGCTGTTCATTCTCATCGTCCATGCGCCGGGCAGCCTGCTGCCGACGATCCGCTCGCGCTGCCAGGTGGTGCGCCTGACGCCGCTCGGCGCCGACGAGCTGCTGGCGGTGCTGGAGACCGCGGAGCCGCCGCCACCGAACGATCCGGCCGCACGGGCGGCATTGGTCGAGCGGGCAGGGGGCAGTGTGCGCAACGCGATCCTGCTGACGCAATATGGCGGGCTGGAAATCGCCCAGACACTCGATGCGCTGGTGGCGGCGGGAAAGACCGATATCGGCGGAGCCTATCGGCTCGCGGAAGTCGTCGCCGGCCGCGACCAGGCGATCCAGTTCGATATCTTCAACCGCCGCGCGCTCGACCTATTGTCGGATGCGGCAAGCCAGGCAGCACTGTCAGGCGACCTCGCACGGGCGAAAACGCTGTCGGACACTTGGCATGAGGCGCTGGACGCGATATCTGAGACCGACACCTACAATCTCGACAAGAAGCAGCACGCCTTGACCATGATCGACCGCCTGAATTCTGCGATGCGAATGTGACGGCCTTTTTGGTGCATGCCGTTGCCCCAAAACCGGGGCCACTTTTGGGCGGCATGCATCGGCACCGGGATGGCAAATGCCATTCCGATGCGATATCCACCGCCACGGCTTCCATTCAGACATTCATGACGGTTCATTCATGTCACGCGACACATTCTACATCACGACCGCGATTTCCTACCCGAACGGCAAGCCGCATATCGGCCATGCCTACGAACTGATCGCCACCGACGCGCTCGCCCGCTTCCAGCGGCTCGACGGCAAGCAGGTCTTCTTCCTCACCGGGACCGACGAGCACGGCATCAAGATGCTGCAGACAGCGAAGCGCGAAGGCATTTCGGCGCGCGAACTGGCCGACCGCAACGCGGCCGATTTCAAGCGCATGGCGACCGCGCTCAACGCCTCCAATGACGATTTCATCCGCACCACGGAAGAGCGGCACTACGCGTCCTCGCAGGCGATCTGGAAGGCGATGGACGCCAATGGCGATATCTACAAGGGCGGCTATGCCGGCTGGTACTCGGTGCGCGACGAAGCCTATTACGGTGAGGAGGAGACAGAAGTCCGTCCCGACAATATCCGCTACGGGCCGCAGGGAACGCCGGTCGAATGGGTCGAGGAAGAGAGTTATTTCTTCCGCCTCTCTGCCTATCAGGACAAGCTCATCGCGCTTTACGAAAGCCAGCCCGACTTCATCGGCCCGGCCGAGCGCCGCAATGAGGTGATGAGCTTCGTCAAGTCGGGGCTGAGGGATTTGTCGATTTCGCGCACCACTTTCGACTGGGGCGTGCCGGTGCCGGGCGACGAGAAGCATGTCATGTATGTCTGGGTCGACGCCTTGACAAACTACATCACCGGCGTCGGCTATCCCGATGAAAATGATGAGAAATGGCGTTTCTGGCCGGCCGACGCGCATATCATCGGCAAGGACATTGTGCGCTTCCATGCGGTCTACTGGCCGGCCTTCCTGATGTCGGCCGGCATCCCGCTGCCGAAGCGCGTTTTCGGCCACGGCTTCCTGTTCAACCGCGGCGAGAAGATGTCGAAGTCTGTCGGCAACGTCATCGACCCGTTCACCATGGTCGAGCATTACGGCCTCGATCAGGTGCGCTATTTCTTCCTGCGCGAAGTGCCGTTTGGCCAGGACGGCAGCTACAGCCATGAAGCGATCGTCAACCGCACCAATGCCGACCTCGCCAATGGTCTCGGCAATCTGACGCAACGCTCGCTGAAGATGATCGCCGCGAATTGCGGTGGCGTGGTGCCGCAGCGTGGCGAACTGACGGAAGCCGACAGTGCGATCCTCGACCAGGCGGTGGAAGCGCTTGGCACGGCGCGCAAGGCGATGGCGGATCAGGGCATTCATCTGGCGTTGGCGGCGATCTTTGGCGTGGCCGCCGAAGCCGACCGTTATTTCACGTCTCAGGAGCCCTGGGCGGTGAAGAAGACCGATCCGGCGCGGATGGAAACGGTGCTGTGGACGACCGCCGAAATCGTCCGTCGCGTCGCACTTTTGAGCCAGCCCTACATCCCGGGGTCGGCCGCCAAGCTGCTCGATCTGCTGGCGGTGCCGGCGGACCAGCGTAACTTCGAGCATGTCCACGCCGACTATGCGCTTGTGCCCGGCACGACATTGCCTGTGCCGGAAGGCGTGTTTCCGCGCTACGTCGAACAGCCGGGCGCGAACGCCTGATGCTCGTCGACAGCCACTGCCACCTGGACTTTCCAGATTTCGCCGAGGAGCGGGCGGCCATTGTCGCCCGCGCCAAAGCGGCCGGCATCGGCCGCATGGTGACGATTTCCACTCGCGTAAAGCGGTTTCAGCAAATACTTGAAATCGCTGAAACTTTTGATGAAGTTTACTGCTCAATCGGCACCCATCCGCACAATGCAGCCGAAGAGCTCGACGTCACCGCTGCGGACCTCGTTCGCCTGTCCGATCACCCGAAGGTGGTGGCGATCGGCGAGGCTGGGCTGGATTACTTCTACGACAAGGCGCCGCGCGATGCGCAGGCGCGAGGCTTTCGCAATCACATCGCGGCGGCTCGCGTGACCGGGCTGCCGCTGGTCATCCATTCACGCGACGCCGATGACGACATGGCGGCCATTCTCGAGGACGAAACAGGGAAGGGCGCCTTCCCCTTCATCCTGCACTGTTTTTCCTCCGGACGCCGGCTGGCCGAGGTGGGCGTCTCGCTCGGCGGCTATGTGTCGTTCTCGGGCATCCTGACCTTCAAGAACTCGGCCGAATTGCGCGCCGTCGCCGCTGACGTGCCGCATGACCGGCTGCTCGTCGAAACCGACGCGCCATACCTGGCGCCGATCCCATTCCGCGGCAAGCGTAATGAGCCGGCCTATGTCGCGCACACCGCCAAGGTGCTGGCGGAGACGATTGGTGTCAGCGAGGCTGAAATCGCCGATCTGACGACGAACAATTTCTTCCGGCTGTTCGGCAAGATGCCGCGACCTGCCGAGCTGAGCGCCTGACCGATGACTGACCGGCTGCGCCTGACCATTCTCGGCTGCGGCTCGTCGCCAGGTACGCCGCGCATCACCGGCGACTGGGGCAATTGCGACCCGGACAACCCGAAGAACCGGCGCATGCGTACGGCCGTTCTGGTTGAACGGATCGCGACGAATGGCAACCGCACGACCGTCGTCATCGACACTGGCCCCGATTTCCGCCAGCAGATGCTGATGGCCTCTGTCAGGCGCATTGACGCGGCCGTCTACACGCATCCGCACGCCGATCACATCCACGGCATCGATGACCTGCGCGGCTTCGTCCTCGATCAGCGCCAGCGGATCGATATTCACGCCGACGAGCCGACAATGCTGCGGCTGCGCCAGGCATTCGGCTACTGCTTCGAGACGCCACCCGGCAGTTCCTATCCGCCGATCGTCAGTGCCCATATCATCGACCACGCCAAGCCGGTGGTGATCGAAGGAGAGGGGGGTGCCCTCACCCTTGAGCCATTGCCGCAGGTCCATGGCGACATCATCTCGCTCGGGTTTCGCATTGGAGCGCTGGCCTATTGCCCTGACATCAGCGACTTTCCCGACGCCACCGCCGAGCGGCTGTGCGGCCTGGAGATGCTGGTCATCGACGCGCTGCAGTACAAGACCCACCCCAGCCATCTGTCACTCGGCCAGGCGCTCGGCTGGATCGAGAAGCTGGCGCCGAGGAATGCCGTGCTGACCCACATGCACGTGCCGCTCGACTATGCCACAGTGATGGCCGAGACTCCGGCCAACGTGGCGCCTGCCTATGACGGCATGGTGATCGAAATACCTTATAAATCAGAGCGATAGATCGATTTTCTCGCAAGCTGCAAGCCATGAAATCGTTCAAGCTGGGTAGAAACCTCGGAAACCTGCTCTATCGTGACTATCTGGCCCACGGTCACGAGGATCTGGTTAGCAAATCCCAGGTCGGATGGCGGTGGGCATCTGGGCTGCCTTCATTGTCGGTAAGCGCACCGTATGCCCGTGCACCGTGGAGTCGCCGATTGCCGGCGGCAAACCGACTTGGCGTGAGTTGCTGCGTCCTGGGAGAATCCGGGCCGGATTGGCGGGCTCGATGCGGAAAGCGCTGTCCTGATTGCTGCGCCACCTGCGTCCACAAGTTCCATAATCTATCTTATGCGACTTTTGCATGCGCACACTTCGGGCCCCTGAGCGGCCCGGATAGCGGGTAAGTTTCAGCCGAATGGCGTCCGCTGCGGTGGAGACGAAGCGAGGACATAGCGGTCGCCCTATGGCGCGGGCTTCCTTAGTCGCCCTCGAGCCTGTCGTGCACCGACGACGAAGCCTTTTTGCGCGCACAGGCGAACAGCGCTCGCAAGCGCCGCATCCGCTTCTTCCAGGTGGCCGGCGATGTGGAGAACCTCTCCAAGACCGTCGAGGACGAACGACTGGAGGAACAGAAAGTCCGTCGGCTCGGCGATCGCGACAGCCTCCCGGGCCATACGGAGAGCTCCCTCCACATCGCCCGCACGGACCAAGATCTTTGACCGAACGCATCGCAGCAGGCCTTGCGAGTACGTATCGTCACTGCCGGCGATCCCCTCGCCCAATCGAACAAACGCTTCGGCCTCCTCGTACCGGCCTTGGACATAGATGGCTTGGGCGAGGATGCCGGCAATCGTGGGTAACCATGCGAACTCGCCGGTGCGTTGAAGTGTCTTTACACCCCAGCGAAGCTCCCGCTCGGCGGCTGCCGCGTCGCCTGCCCAGAGCTCGGCCAAGGCGCTCATCTCCGTAAGAGGTCCCGCGCTCCACACGGTCAGTGCGACTTCCTCGACCGTTGACCGCGCCTGCGCTATCAACTGCCGCGCCTCGCCAAATCGGCCGCGCATCGCCTCGAGATTCCCCCAGCTGAAGAGCGCCGCCGACATCGCCTTGCGATCACCCTGCGCCCTGGCGAGCACGTCCTTGCACCGGCCGATCGCCGCCTTGACCGGCATACGGCCGGCCCACACGACAAGCGGCACCCATGAGAGCGACTCGAGCCATTCTCTGTCGTTGCCCGCTGCAAACGCATGCGCCGCCGCGCTCTCCCACGCCTCTTCAGAGGCACCGAAATTGCACTTTGTCAGGTGAAACAGGCCAAGCAAGGACCAACCCTTGGCCAAGCCGTGCTCGTCGTTCTCCTGCTCGAACATCGATATGGCCTGCCGTGCCTCTCGGTACGCCTCGCCCGCCCACCCCTCCGGTTCTGACAGGAAGCGCACCCACAGATCGAGAATGAGCGCATGCGCTTGCAGTCGACGATCGGCGGAGGCGGTCGCTGCCTCACGCATCTGCGCGATCGCGCCACGCGTGCGCTCGAGATCGCCGGTCTCCAGCAGTGCAAATGCGAGCTCCGGCAAGAGTGCCAGTCGCCCAGGATCGTCGCGAGGGCCGAGCGAGATGGCGCGCGACAGCATGTTGACCGCGGCAGGCATGTCGCCCCGCGCGAAGGCGCGCTGCCCGGCAGAAGCCAGCGGCACGCTCGCACGCCGTGCCAGCGACTCGACGCGCTCGTTCGATAGACCGAGCTCCGCGAGAGACCTGTAGGCTCGCTCGAGGTGGTAGCCGACGATCTCTTCGTACTCTCGGGCCCGCTCGCGCATCCTTGCCTCCAACCATGAGGCGAAGCGCTCATGCATGTGGGCTCGCACGCCCTTTGGAATGCCATTGTAGGCCGCGTCCCCGACGAGACTGTGAGTGAAGCGAAAGGCATCCTCCTCCTCCAGATCCGAGCGATCTGGGCGGATCAGCTGCTTTCTCGCCAGAGACTGAAGCTGGCCGCCAACGCGAGGTCGCTGCTCTTCGGGCGACATCTCCTCGACGGCCCCCCACCAGAAGATGCGCCCGATCACGGATGCCCGCTCGATGACAGAGCGCTCCTCGCCGCCGAGCCGGTCGAGGCGCGCGTTGATAAGGGCGTTGATCGTGGGTGGAATCGTCAGCCTCGACAGGTGGTCAGCCGCCGTCCACGTGCCGTCGACGGCAATAAGCAAACCGTCGTCGATCAGCATCCGCAGCGTCTCCTCCACGAAGAGAGGGTTTCCCTCGGCGGCATCGGCGATCCGCGCGCGGGCCTCGTTCGCTAGCTCCGCGCCTCCGAGCAAGTTCCGGATCAAGCCATCCGTATGGGCGTCGCTCAGCGAGCGCAGGGTAATGAGGGACGCATTCGCCTTCGACGTCATCCAGCCGGCGCGAACCTCGAGCAGCTCAGGGCGAGCGAGGCAGAGGAAGAACGCCGGCACGCCGTCAAGCGAATCGGCGAGATATTCGAGGAGATCGAGGAACGTCGGCTCGGCCCAGTGAATGTCGTCGAACACGACGACCAATGGCCGATGCGTTGCCAGCTTGCCGAACAGCTTGCGCACGGCCCAGAACGTCTCTTGAACACCAGGCGTCGCACGGGTGAGGCCCATGAGTGCGGACAGGCGTTCGACGACCAGCGCGGCATCGGGACCTTCCAGTAACTTGCCAATCTTTGCGCGAGCATCGTCGGGCGAGTGACTGTCTGTGATGCCCGCCGCGGCCTTGAGCACCTCGATGATGGGCCAAAAGGTAATCCCCTCGCCGTATGGCAGGCACCGCCCCCCGACGACCGTCGTTGTCCTTTCGAGTCGGGGAAGAAATTCACGCGTCAGCCGCGACTTGCCGATTCCCGCCGGGCCCATCACCGTCACGATCTCGCATACTCGAGACTTGACCGTCCTTTCGAACATCTCTCCAATTGCGGCGACTTCTTTGTCGCGACCGATCAGAGGGGATTCGAGACCACGGGCAGCGGGCGCCGCGGGGGCGACATCCATGAGGTTCCACGCGGCGACGGGCTCTGACTTCCCCTTCACGCGAAGCGGCTCGATCGGCGACGTCATCGCGACATCGCGGACAAGCCGATACGTCGCGTCTCCGATCAGGATCTGCCCTGGCTCGGCAGCTTGTTCGAGCCGGGCAGCAATGTTGACCGCGTCTCCGACCGCGAAAGTTTCGCCCTGGCCCGGATCCCCGGCGAGCACCTCACCCGTGGTCATACCTATCCGGATCACGATCCTGGCGCCCCAACGCGCCTCGAACTCATCGTTCAGCCGATGAAGCGCATGAAGCATTGCAACCGCGGCTCGAACCGCACGCACCGCGTCGTCCTCATGGAGGAGCGGGATGCCGAACACCGCCATGATCGCATCCCCGATGAACTTCTCGGTTGTCCCCCCGTGGCCACGAATTACCGCGGCCATCTCCCGAAAGTACTGGGTCATGAGATTGCGAAGCGACTCGGGATCGAGCTCATCTCCCAACGCCGTCGAGCCGACAATATCAGCAAAGAGGACCGTCACCACCTTGCGCGTATCGGCGGCACCGGAAGCTCGTTGGGTCAGCGGCGATTCACAGGACGCACAGAACTGCAATTCGGCTGCATTGGCAGATCCGCATGTCGAACAGATCGAGCTCCCGAGAGCATATCTCATTGTGCTCATGGACTGTACGGCCAGGCCTTGCGGAGGGCAAGTCCGTCCCGCAGGGCCGCCCCTCTTGACAGGCCCATCTTAGTCTAGGATAGTTTAGGATGGTCTAAGATAACTGGAGGATGGGCGATGGCAGTAGAATTGCCAGCACACGTCAAAAAGTATCTCGACGACATGGAGGTCTCGGCGGATGCCCTCCCAGAGGACGCGTGGGAGACATTTGCCAGTCTCTCGGGGGGCGAGATAGCCCTTCTAAGGAAGCTGGGGAAGGACCTGGAGGAAGCAGATGACGGCATCGTCATCAAGGTTCACTAGCCGAGCTTCTTAACCAACGGGATGCTTCTTAACCAGCGGAATGCTTCTTAACCACCGGGATGCCGGCATGGGCGGGATCGAGGTTGGGGCCGCTACTACGCCGAGCGTTCGTCTCCGGCGGAAGATCGACCTTGTGGTCCAACCATACGCAAAGTCATGTCGCACCCTTGTGACGCATCCGAGGCTTGCTGACTTTTGGCCGCAGTTCCTGCTCACTCAGCACCAAATCATTCGTGCGACAGTGCCCTTGACGGAAGTAGCAGCGGAGCGAGCCGAGAAAATGGCGGCTACTGACCCTATCGCGTCCGGTCTGGTCCGATACCTGGAGGAGCACGTCAAGGAGGAGTTGGGGCATGATGACTTGCTGCTCGACGACCTCGAACTGCTGGGTGTGAAGCGGGCGACGGCGCTGAGCCGCATACCATCTCCCTCGGTCGCGAGCCTGGTGGGAGCGCAGTACTACTGGATCCATCACCATCACCCTGTCGCGTTCCTTGGTTTCGTCGCGTTGATGGAGGGACATCCGCCGACACCGACGCTGATCCAGACGCTGATCTCCGCGACGGGGTTTCCGCATGCGGCTTTCCAGACGCTCATCGACCACGGTGATCTCGATCCCGGACACCGCGACCGGCTCTACCGCACGATCGACGCCCTGCCCCTGACAGCCGAGCACGAAACCGTCATGGGCATCTCCGCCATGCATGGCGCCACGCTTCTTCCATCCACGATCGAGGAGATCCTCGAACAGGGGTAGCGAGGCGGCAATTGGGAAATCAACATGGCCTCCGGCAGCGCGAACGATGGAAATGATCTGCCGCGCCTTGCACGGATCGACCCACGCCTGTTCGATCTTCTCTTCAGCGGCTGCAAGGTCGAACGCTACGCGGCTGGTCAGCATCTCTTCGTTCAGGAAGATCCATCCGATCGTATTTACGGGGTGATGAGCGGGACGGTGGAGATCTCGATCTATTCGCAGGGAGGCCAGAGGCTGGTAGCCAATATCGAGCTTGCGCACAGCCTGGTCGGAGAGGTTGGCGCGCTCGACGGGCGCCCGCGCACCGCAACCGCCATCTGCCTCACCGCATGCGATCTGGCCTCGCTCGGCCGGGTGCAACTCTTCGATCGCATTGAAAGAAACCCATCACTGGCACGTGCCATGATTGAGCTGTTGTGCGCACGGCTGCGTTGGATCAGCAGCGAACTTGGGGATCATGCTTTCTTCGGCATTGAGGCGAGGCTGGCGAAGCGGCTGGTCTTCCTGGCTGGCGTAATGGCGGATGGGTCAGGCTGGATACCGATTTCCCAGTCTGAACTGGCCGAATTCCTCGGCGCCACGCGCGAGTCCGTCAACAAGACGCTCAACAATTGGCGCAACCGCTCGATCATCGCAATCAAGCGTGGTGGCCTGCGAATAACCAATTTCGGCGCCCTTCGTCATCTGGCCGAGACACAGAACGACAACTGACGTCGCCAATTCACATGGGTGGAATGAGGGCCACCGCATCGGATCCTGACAATCCGTGGAAATGTTGGCCTGAGGCGGGAGAGCGGTGGCGCTGACCACCGCTCCCCACTTGTATCTCAGTTGCGGCAATTGGGGCTGACAGGGTCATACTGGTGCGGGCTGACCCCCATGCAACTGGAGTTCGAAACGCCACCAGCCAACCCGATCGATCCTGTCTGGAACCCATACACCGCTTCTTCCGAAGCCAATGGATGTTGGCCCTTGACCTCTCCCGGGGCCTCGAAGTCGCCATTGTCGGCACGAAGGCTGTGGACGAAGGTCGAGTCGATCGCGAACGAAGGTGCCGTAAGCATAAGCAACGCTGATGCAGCTGTAATTATCTTGTACATTTTTATCTCCTTTGTTTGGTTCCACCACAATTATTGTGACTAGAACGAAAATTCATCCTATTTGCAAAAGACCATGTCTCTCGTTTGATCTGATGTTTTTTCTCTAAGATCTATTTGCAAAGGGCAGATAAATTTCTGTTCTGGCACATCTTGTACGCCACGCACGAATTTGTATGTGAAGGACTTCACAAGAGGTCACTAATATGAGGTAGGTCGCCTTTTCGAGAGGCGTCTGGAACAAATCCGTCGCGAGATCGACGACACGACAATCGACTACAATCGCAAAAGCTCAGGGGGCGATCGAAGGCGTCGAGCTTCCCGATCCACAAAGACGGCCTACTTTGCGGCGACCGCTGTTACGCGATAACCTCCCAGTCCGTGTCATCAGGACCATCAAGAAAATGTCGCCATCATTCCTCGGCCTTCCCGACCGCCTCGCCGACGGCCGCACGCCCCGTGCGGTGATCTTCGGAGCCGGCCATGGCAGCACCTATCCCGGCCAGGACAGCAGCGGCCATGCCTTGGCCGCCGACGCCATACGCGCGGCCAGCCAGGGTGATGCTCCGCTCGTTGAGCACTGGGATTTCGATCTCGGCGGTCCGTTGTTCGACGGCAAGCCAGTCTGCTGCGTCGACGCCGGCGACATCTCGACCATCCTGCACGACAATACCGAAAACAGGGTCCGGATCGAAGCCAGGACGCGTGAGGTCCTGGCCTTGCCGGCCGTGCCAATCCTGCTTGGCGGTGACGATTCCGTCGTCACGCCGTTCCTTGCCGGCTTTGCCGATCACGGACCGATCTGGATCCTGCAGATCGATGCCCATATCGATTGGCGCGACGAGGTGCATGGCGAACGCTACGGCTATTCGAGCCCGATGCGGCGGGCGAGCGAGATGGCGCATGTCGCGGGCATGGTGCAGGTCGGCCTGCGCAGCGTCGGCAGCGCACGCCTCGCTGAAATCGAAGCGGCGCGGCACTATGGCAGCCGTTTCGTAACCGCCCGCGAAATTCATGCTCAAGGCGTGGAAGCGGCGCTCAGGCATATTCCGGAAGGCGCGCGGGTCGTCGTCACCTTCGACTGCGACAGCCTCGATCCCGGCATCATGCCGGGCGTGGCGGCGCGCACGCCAGGCGGCCTCACCTATACACAGGCCATCGACCTGATCGCGGGCCTCGGCAAGCGGGCCAGGATCGCGGGATTCGACCTTGTCGAACTCTATCCGCCCGCCGATATCGACGGAATGTCGGCCCTGACCGCAGCGCGTGTTCTCGTGAATGTGATCGGCACAATCGCCCGGCAGATTTGAAAACCGACTTTCCTCTGTTTCGAACAAGCAGGCCCCGATTGGCGGTCAAGCAGGACGGTGACCACAAGGCCTGCCAGCTATGTGGCGCCGGCCGCCGAAATGCGCCGATGGACACCGTCCAGGCTTTCCGCCAATGCGTCAAAGACGTTGTGGGCCGTGAGTTCGTTCAGGACCTGCTCATTGATGCCGCCGCGGGTCGCATAGTCCTGCGCCAGATTGGCGAAATCCGCATCAGGCGCCGTCTCCGGCGCGTGCCCAAGCCCCTTGAACAGCGCCGCAATATAATCGCGCCCCTTCGCGTCTGGAACGCCATGCGCTTTCAACCAGTGATGAATCGTATCGAGGTATTTGAAATAGGTGGCATAGGTCGCGGTCGCCACGCTCAACGCATCGAACTCTTGCGAGTTCTCGACCTCGATCACCTTCCCCAGCCCGCCGAGCAACGCCGTCACATCCGGATCAGGCGGGTAAATAATTGTCGCCCCCAACCGGTGAGCGACCATCGGCATGGGAAGCGCTTTTGTCACGCGGGTCGCTGGGGCTGTCAGGCCGATGATTTCCTCGCGTGACAACGTGGCGATCAGGCTGATGACATGATGGCCGCGCCGGAACCGCAATTCAGGCAGCACCTGATGGGCAATCTGCGGCCGGACCGCCAGCATGACGGTGTCGCACGCGTCGAGGACCGCCTGATTATCGGCGGCGACATGCACATTCGGATAGCGGGAAGCGAGATTCGAGGCGATCTCTTCGTTGCGCGGCGACAACACGACCGAAACCGGATCGTCGGCTACGGATTTGAGACCGGTAACGATGGCAGCCGTGAGCGTGCCTGTGCCGATGAAGCCAAGTTTCATTTGATGCCCCACGGCGTTGGTTATGCGGTTGGCCGTCCGGTGATCACCGCCGCCCCAGCTCCAGGCTGATCCGGTAGCCCAGAGAACGCTTCGCTCCCGGCTCGATCAGCATCACGCCAGGTTTCTCGCTGAATTCGCCGTCGAAATCGGCTGGGCTTGCAATGCCGTGCCACGGTTCGATGCACAGGAACGGCGCGCCGCCCGGCTTGGACCAGATGCCGAGTTCCTCTGTTCCCTGCCATGACATTTCGATCGCTGGACCGTGGTCGGCGGCGTAGCGCACGCTCGTGCTGGCGGGCCGATCGAGAATGACGGCGTCGTCATCGAACAGGCGTTCGGATAGTGGAAGCGTCTTGCCTTCGATGGGTGTCGGCCACGCCACCGGGAGTAAAAGGCCATCCTTCAGCCGGCGGATCGGCGCCGGCTCGGCATCCGCAAAGGTCAGCCGATAGGCCTCCTTGGGCAATTCCGGCAGCAATGGCCAGTTGAATGCCGGATGCGCGCCGACCGAAGCCGGCAATGGCTCGTCGCCGGTGTTGGTGATCGCGAAGGTCACGCCAAGCTGCAGACGGTCGAGCGTGTAGGTCACGGCGAGGCGGAAGGCGAAGGGATAGTGCGCGCGCGTGTCGGCGTCGTCGGTGAGGACCAGCGTGCAGGAGTGGGGTCCCCTCTCCTCCCAGGTGAACGGCTTGTCGCGGGCGAAGCCGTGCTGTGTCATCGGATAGGTGCGGCCACGATGGCGCAGTTGGTCGCCCTTCAGCCGGCCGACGATCGGGAACAGGACCGGCGAATGGCGTCGCCACTCTGGACCGGCCTGCCACAGGAACTCAAACCCTTGCGCATCCTGCAGCGAAACCAGTTCGGCGCCCTGCCCGACTATGACGGCCGAGATGCCGTCGCCACGGAGCGTTTGGCTGTCCTGTGCCATATGTCCTCGCGGGCCGGCGTTGAAGCTGGCGGCAGACTAGCAAAAGCCCCCGGGGACTCAAGCCGGGTCGTGTCGGAACGGATTGGGCCGGAACGAATTGTGGCCGGAGGATCTCTCCTCCGGCCACCTCTCCGCATCAAGGGCGAGAACCCCACCCTTGCCCACAGCGGACAGTCGTTACTCCCGTTCGCCGGTGAAATTCAGCAGCAGCTGGAAGATGTTGATGAAGTTCAGGTAGAGCGAGAAGGCGCCGAAGACGGCGAGCTTCTGGCGCGATTCCGCGTCGAAATTCTCGGCATACTGTTCCTTGATCGTCTGCGTGTCCCAGGCGGTCAGGCCGATGAAGACGGCGATGCCGATCACCGAGATGGCAAACTGCAGCGCGGTCGAGCCAAGGAAGATGTTGACGATGCTGGCGATCACCACGCCGATCAGGCCCATGATCAGGAACGACGAGAACTGCGTCAGGTCGCGCTTGGTCGTGTAGCCATAGAGGCTGGTGGCACCGAACATGGTTGCGGCGATGAAGAAGGTGCGCGCGATGCTGGTTCCGGTGAAGACCAGGAACACGGAGGCGAGCGACAGGCCCATCACCGCGCAGAAGGCCCAGAACATCATCTGGGCGCTGGCCGCCGACATGGTCTGCATCTTGAACGAAAACAGCACGACGAAGGCGAGCGGCGCCAGCATCACCACCCATTTCAGCGGGCTGGAGAAGATCGGCACGTAGAGCGCCGGCGTCGATGACACCAGGAAGGCGACAAGGCCGGTGACCACGAGGCCAAGGCCCATATAGTTGTAGACGCGCAGCATGTGCTGGCGCAGGCCCTCGTCAAAGACGGCTCCGGTTTGGGCGCCGGTGCCAACGCGATATCCCAGATTGGGCGTATTCATCTGCAGTCTCCTTTAGATCGGTCAGTAAAGTGTTCTGGCGAGCGTCTCGGCGGCGCGGTCGAGGTCATGGACGCCGCTCTTCGCGACCACCGCGTAGGCAACCTCGCCGATCTGGAAATAGGCCGAGGAAATATCGCCCGAGGGCGCGACGGTCGGCTTGACCACGTCGAAGGTTCCCGGCCGGATCGCAAACAGCGACACCAGACCCATATCCTTGGTGTCGACAGCCATCTCGACGCTCGGACCGAAGCGCGACGGATAGATCTGCACGTCGCGCACCTTCCAGTCCTTGGGCAGCGACGGCATGACGATCGCGGTGGCGGCGCGGATCTCTCCGGCATTGTAATTGGGCGCTTCCGGCTGCGAGGGCATGGCTTCGCGCACCAGCGTCGTCCTGTGTGCCCGCACCGCCTCGTCGACATAAGCGGGCGGCTGCGGCGAAGCGACGACCTTGGTCACGGACATCGGCCCGATGATGCCGTTCGCCAGCCAGCCGGCGGCAACGAAGGCGGCAACGGCGGCGGCACGCTGCAACACGCCGAAGATGCGGCCGCGGGCAAGCCCCCTCTCCAGACGCCGCGCCGCGTCAGCGGTCGCCGGCCGCGCCATGCCCTTGGAGCCGGCGAGCGCCACGCGCAGTTCGTCGCGGGTCCGCAGATCCGACATCACGCGGGCGGCAGCCTCCGGACGCGTGGACAGGAATGCTTCCACCTCGATGCGGCGGGTGACATCCAGTTGCTCATCGACATAGGCGTCGAGGTCGGTGTCCGTAACGGGGTCGACAAGAGCGGTCATTGCTCACCTCCCACGATCCTGAGATGATTCTTGCCGCGCCCCGGGGCGGCGTCTTCCATCTGGCGCAAGGCGGCGCGCGCCCTGCCGATGCGCGACATCAGCGTGCCCAGCGGCACACCCGTGGCATTGGCCGCCTGCTGATAGGAAAGCCCTTCGATGGCGACCAGATGCAGCGCCGAACGCTGCTCTTCCGGCAGGTTGAAAAAGGCTTCCCGCACCTGCGCCAGGCGCACCGAATGCTCCTGCGGAGCTGGCGTGGCGGTGTCGGCCAGGTATCCGGCCTGTTCGATGCGCGCCGCTTCCGAGCGGCGCGAGCGCATGCGGTCGACAAAGGCGTTGTGAACGATCGAGAGCAGCCACGCCCGGAGGTTTCCGCCGGAGCGGAAAGTGCCGCGCCGCTCATAGGCGCGCACCAGCGCGTCATGCACGAGATCCTCGGCATCCGCACTGTCGCGCGTCAGCGACTGCGCGTAGCGCCTTAGCGATCCGAGCTGTCCTATGATGTCAAAGCGTGGCATCGACCGTTTCATGCCCTGTTTACGGAGCATGTGGGGATTTTAATCCCGACCTCGCCATTTTTCTTCGACGGGCTCCGCCGGAGAATCGCATTTGCGCCCGTCGCCCGCCGGCTCTCAGGGGCGAAGCGGCTTTGCCGGTTTGGGCGTAGTCACGCCGCAGGCGCGCAACACCCATCTGCGGCCGTCGCTGCGAAAATCGGTGATGCTCAGCGGCTCGATGTCGATCTTCCAGCTGGCGGCAAGCGGCGCGCCGAGAACATGCAAGATTGCTGTGCGAATGACGCTGGCATGGGTCAGTGCGATCGTGTGACCGCGCTCGGCGATTAGCCGGTTCATCAAATTGGAGGCCCGATGGGCAACATCGGCCAGCGACTCGCCGCCATGCGGTGCTGCATTGGGGTCTGTCAGCCAGGCGGCGATATCCTCCGGCTGCTCGGCCTGAATCTCCTCAAAGCTCCTGCCGGCCCAGCTTCCATGATCCTGGTCCGCCAGGAGCGGTTCGAAGGATGCCTCCAGCCCAAGGGCCTCGGCGGTCTGCCGGGCACGAAGCGAGGGCGCGGTCCACACGCGTTCGGCGCGACGCAGCGTCCCGCGCATCGCCTTCGCCAGCGTCAGCGATCGCGGCTCCAACGGCTCGTCCGCAGGGAACGCTCCCAGGCGTGTCGCGGTCGTGGCGCCGTTGCAGATCATCGTCAGCCGTACGAGCATAAAGCAGTGATCCCCAAGCCGCTTTCGAAGCGGCGCATACGCAGCGATTAGAATAGCGGCTATCGTTTCGATCGAAAGGCCACACCCTTGGGTGCCGCCTTGTGTTTCGCACAACTAAAACCGCTGGCGAAGCGCCTTCTATTTGCGTATCACTCCGCCGCGCCAACGGAACCATAGTGATGTTTGAAGACCTGCAGCCAGCTCCCGCCGACAAGATCCTGGCCCTGATCGGCCTCTATCGCGCCGATCCGCGCCCCAACAAGGTCGACCTCGGCGTCGGCGTCTACAAGGATCGCGACGGCAAGACGCCGGTGATGCGCGCCGTGGGCGAGGCCGAAAAGCGGCTGCTGAACAGCCAGGACACCAAGACCTATCTTGGCCTTGCCGGCGATGTCGGTTTCAACGCGGTGATGGCCAAGCTCGCCTTCGGCCCGGGGGCGGACATGACGCGCATCCGGGCGGCACAGGCGCCTGGCGGCTCCGGTGCGTTGCGCCTTGTGGCGGAGTTGCTGAAGCGGACGCGCTCGGACGCCACCGTCTGGCTGTCTGACCCGACCTGGCCGAACCATATGCCGGTGATGCGCGCCGCCGGCCTGCAAATCCGCGAATATCCTTATTTCGACGCAGCCTCGGGGGCGGTTCGTTTCGACGACATGCTGGCGGCGTTGCGGACGGCAGAGAGCGGCGACGTGGTGCTGCTGCATGGCTGCTGCCACAACCCGACCGGCGCCAACCTGGATGCGGCACAGTGGGAGGCCGTCACCGATCTGGTCGTCGAGCGTGGGCTGCTGCCGTTCGTCGACATCGCCTATCAGGGCTTTGGCGACGGCCTCGAGGCCGATGCTCTCGGCTTGCGCCTGCTGGCGGCGAAAGTGCCGGAAATGGTCGTCGCCTCAAGCTGCTCGAAGAATTTTGCCGTCTACCGCGACCGTGTCGGTGCGGCGATGGTCCTGGCCAGGGACGGCGCACAGGCCGATGTGGCGATGAGCCAGATGCTGTCGGCGGCGCGCGCCATGTATTCGATGCCGCCGGACCATGGTGCGGCGGCCGTGCGCATCGTCCTGGAAGACGCCACCTTGCGTGCCGACTGGGAAGCCGAGCTGGAAGAGATGCGCCTGCGCATGCTTCGGCTTCGCGTCCAGTTCGCCGAGGCACTGCGCCGGCAATCCAACTCCGACCGCTTCGACTTCGTCGCCAGCCATCGCGGCATGTTCTCGCGACTTGGCCTCACGGAAGCGCAGGTCGAGCGGTTGCGCACCGAACATGGCGTCTACATGGTCGGCGACAGCCGCATCAACGTCGCCGGGCTGCCTGAAGACGGCATGGATGACCTCGCCAAGGCCATCGTCTCCGTGATCGACTGAAGCGGCTCACCTGTGGACAAGGCCCCCTCGCCGGCTGACAACATTGGCCGCGCGTCGGGCCGCAGGATAGCATCCGCCGCATGACGCCATCGAAAGACATTTCGCGCCTGATCGAGATCATGGCGGCGCTGCGCGCGCCGAAGACAGGCTGTCCATGGGACATCGAGCAGGATTTCTCGACCATCGCCCCCTACACGATCGAGGAAGCCTATGAGGTGGCGGATGCCATCGCCCGTGGTGATCTCGATGACCTGCGCGACGAACTCGGCGATCTCCTGCTGCAGGTCGTCTATCATGCGCAAATGGCTGAGGAAGAGGGTGAATTCGCCTTCCCGGACGTCGTCCAGGCCATCACCACCAAGATGATCCGTCGCCATCCGCATGTCTTCGGCGACGAGAAGGCGCGCAGCGCCGGCATGGCCAAGGGCATGTGGGAAAAGATCAAAGCTGAGGAGAAGGCGGAGAAGCGGCAAGCCCGCCTCGCGCGCGGCCTCGACCCGGAGGACAATGGCAAGGGGTTCCTGGACAGCGTTCCGGTCGCCCTGCCCGCTTTGACGCGGGCGTTGAAACTTCAGGAGAAAGCTGCTCGTGTCGGCTTCGACTGGAGCGAGGCGGCACCCATCCTCGACAAGATCGAGGAAGAGATCGGTGAGTTGCGCGAGGCGCTGGCCAAGGGCGAGATGGCCGCGATCAAGGACGAATTCGGCGACATGCTGTTCGCCGTCGTCAATCTCGGGCGGCATCTCAAGCTCGATTCGGAAGCGGCGCTGAGCGGTACGAATGAAAAATTCCGCTCACGCTTCCACTATGTCGAGCAGGCCCTGGAAAAGTCAGGCAATACGCTGGAAAAGGCCACCCTGGCCGAGATGGAAGCGCTCTGGCAGGAAGCGAAGAGCGCGAAGTAGGCCCGTCAACCGGCAATTCCGGACGGAAAGCACTGCACGCTTTCCTGGAATTGCTCCGGGCTACCCGTTGTTTTTACGACGCAATCGGTTCTCGATCTCTTCGCGGGCGCTTTGCGTGGCCTTGAGCGAGATGGTGGCGCTGCCGTCGTCATTGTCGGTGCGCGAAACGACATCGCCATTGCGGTAAAGCCAGTCGACAAGACCGAACTGCGCCGGCTCGATCGTCACCGTCAGGTCTTCGAGCTCGCCCGCCATGCGTGTCTCGATGAGCGCTTTCAGCGCGTCGATGCCCTCGCCGGTCACCGCCGACACGGCGATCGGCGGACCCTTGCTGCCGTCGGCGGCATCGGCGAGCAGCCGGCTCCTGTTGCCTTTGTCCAAAAGATCGATCTTGTTCCAGACCTCGATCACGCGCTTGGTATCACTGGCGTCTACGCCGAGGTCGGCCAGGATGCGCTCGACATCCTCTGCCTGTGCGGTCGTGTCGGGATCGGAGATGTCGCGCAGATGGATGACGAGATCGGCCTCGACTACCTCTTCCAGCGTCGCGCGAAAAGCCGCGATCAGATGCGTCGGCAGATCCGAGATGAAACCGACCGTGTCCGACAGGATGATCGGCGTGCCATGCGGCAGGCGCACGCGGCGCAGCGTCGGGTCGAGCGTGGCGAACAGCATGTCCTGCGCCAGCACGTCCGCTCCGGTCAGCCTGTTGAACAGCGTCGACTTGCCGGCATTGGTGTAGCCGACGATCGCCACCACCGGGAACGGCACCTTCTTGCGCTTGGCGCGGTGCAGGTCGCGGGTACGGCGAACCGTTTCCAGCTCGTGCTTCAGCTTGATGATCTTTTCCTGCAACTGCCGCCGATCGGATTCGATCTGGGTTTCGCCGGGGCCGCCGAGGAAGCCGGCGCCGCCGCGCTGACGTTCAAGGTGGGTCCAGCTGCGGACAAGGCGGCCCTTCTGGTAGTTGAGATGGGCAAGTTCGACCTGCAGCGTGCCTTCCTTGGTACGGGCGCGCTCGCCAAAGATCTCGAGGATCAATCCGGTGCGGTCCAACACCTTGGCATGCAGTTCCTTCTCGAGATTGCGCTGCTGCACCGGGGTCAGAGGATGGTCGACGATGACCAGCTCCGCGTCCTTCTCCTTGACGATCTCGGCAAACTCTTCGACCTTGCCACTGCCGAGCAACGTCGCCGGGCGTGGGTCGTTGACGGTCACTACAGCCGTATGGACGGGGTCGAGATTGATGGCCCGGGCAAGGCCGACCGCCTCGTCGTGGCGGGCTTCAGCGGACCGCGTCAAGCGAGGACGGTTGGTATCGTCGTCGCCGCGCGGCTGGCGGGTAAGCACAGGTACAATGACGACAGCCCGGGTCGGCCCCTTGGCTTCCGTCCCGGGATGATGTGCTGGTTTTCCGCGAACCATAGCGTCCGCGTCTTTCTCACGTGCCAATCAGGCGCCCTGGCTTTCCTCGCCATCGAACATCTGAACCGGCTGGCTCGGCATGATCGTGGAAATGGCGTGCTTGTAGACGAGCTGGGAGTGGCCGTCGCGGCGCAGCAGGACACAGAAATTGTCGAACGAAGTGACCACGCCGGTCAGCTTCACGCCGTTGATGAGGAAGATGGTGAGCGGGTTCTTGCTCTTGCGAACTGAATTCAGGAACAGGTCCTGAAGGTTTTGCGATCGTTCCGCCATTGTTCTTGTCTTTCGCCGATCCCCTTCGGTTTGCTAGCCAATGCGCCAAATTGTCGGGCACATGTCAAGCGCGCAAACACCGTCTTGTCGTCAGTAACGACAAGCAGAACGAGATATATTGATGTTCATTCCACCTGTGCGGTTATCAGGCTGGACTTTTTTCCGCAACGTCAAAAAAGGCTTGCCGCAACGAAAGTGTTATTGAGCCGGGGTGACCATTGGCGACCGGATCGCCGTCGATCGATACGACCGGCATGGCAATCGTGGTCGCGGAACTAATGAAAGCCTCGCGCGCCACCTTGGCCTCGGCAACGGAAAAACCGCGCTCCTCGATCTTCAGGCCGAGCTTTGCCGCCACCTCAAACATGGTCGTGCGGGTGATGCCGCGCAGGATGCCATGATCGGCCGGCCTGGTGACCAGGACGCCGTCCTTGGTAACGATCCAGGCGTTCGACGACCCGCCTTCCTTGACGTTGCCGTCGGTGTCGACGAACCATGCCTCCTGGGCGCCCGCTTCCTTGGCCTTCTGCTTGGCCAATACATTGGGCAGCAGTCCGACGCTCTTGATGTCCACCCGGTCCCAGCGGTTCTCGGGCACGGTGATGACCGCGATGCCTGTTTCGGCTCGCTTTGTACCGGCGGCGGGATCGGCCTTCTTGGCTGTCACCACCAGGGACGGCTTGGTATCAGCCGACGGGAAGACAAAGTCGCGGCTTGCGACACCGCGCGTCACCTGGACATAGACCAGACCGTTGACGACATGGTTGCGGTTGACCACTTCGCGCAGGATGAGCGGCAGCACATTGCGCGCGACCGGCCAGGCGATCGACAGTTCGGTCAGCGAGCGGTTCAGCCGCGCAAGGTGGCGCGGCATGTCGACGATAAAGCCGCGCGCCACTTCGCAGACCTCATAGACACCGTCGGCGAATTGATAGCCGCGATCCTCGATATGCACGGAAGCATCCGCGTGAGCGACGTAGCGCCCGTTGACATAGGCAATGCGCGGCATTGGCGACCCCTGGAAAACTCTCGGGCTTTCTTATGCGATTCCGCCTTGGCCGTAACCGGCAAATGCTTGGCCCAGGCGTGGCTGAACAGACATCGCGCCTGTCAGACGCCCAGCGACTTCAGCTTGCGGTGCAGGGCCGAGCGTTCCATGCCGATGAACTCGGCCGTCTTCGAGATATTGCCGCCGAAGCGGTTGATCTGGGCGATCAGATAGTCCTTCTCGAACTGTTCACGCGCCTCGCGCAGCGGCAGCGCCATGATGTGCTGGTCGGACTGATTCGGCGTGCGCGGCATGACATCGCCGATCTCGGACGGCAGCAGGTCCGCGGTGATCGGCGCATCGACGTCGTCGCCCCGCGCCAGGATCATCAGGCGCTCGACATTGTTGCGCAGCTGGCGGACGTTCCCCGGCCAGTTGTGCGCCTGCAGCACAGCCAGCGCGTCGTCGCCGATGCGACGCGGCTTGATACCGGCCTGGCGGGCTATCTGCTTCATGAAGTTGTCGACGAGATAGGGAATGTCCTCGCGCCGCTCGGCCAGCCCCGGCACCATCACGGGAACCACTGCCAGGCGATGATAGAGATCCTCGCGGAAACGGCCATCGGCGATCATGGCTTCCAGGTTCTGCGAGGTCGAGGAGATGATGCGGACATCGACCTTGACCCGCTTTGTGCCCCCTACCCGCTCGAACTGCTGCTCGACCA
The DNA here is from genome assembly GCF_016756515.1 of Mesorhizobium sp. 113-3-9. NCBI lineage: Bacteria > Pseudomonadati > Pseudomonadota > Alphaproteobacteria > Hyphomicrobiales > Phyllobacteriaceae > Mesorhizobium > Mesorhizobium sp. 113-3-9. Next base: position 4,785,150 of record NZ_AP023246.1, read on the forward strand.
GCACGCGCAGGATCTTGTTCTGCGTCTCGCGCGGCATGTCCGCCACTTCGTCGATGTAGAGGATGCCGCGATGAGCCTCTTCCAGCGCACCGACCTTGCGCTCGACACCGTTCGATTCGGTGCCGAACAGTTCTATCTCCATGCGCTCCGGCGTGATGTTGGCGGCGCTCAGCGTCACGAACGGCGCGCCCTTGCGCGCCGACAGCGTGTGGATGGCGCGGGCCGCCAGTTCCTTGCCCGAGCCGGACGGACCGATGATCATGACACGGCTGTTGGTCGGCGCGACGCGCTCGATGGTCTGACGCAGCTGGCTCATCGCCGACGACATGCCGATCAGGTCGAAGGTCTCGCCGCTGCGCTGCTTGAGGTCCGACACCTCGCGCCGCAGTTTCGAGGTTTCAAGCGCGCGCTCGGCAATGAGGATCAGCCTGTCGGCCTTGAACGGCTTCTCGATGAAATCATAGGCGCCACGACGGATGGCCGAGACCGCCGTTTCGATGTTTCCGTGGCCGGAGATCATCACCACCGGCAAGGTGGGATGCATGGTCTTGATCTCGTCCAGCAGTGCCAAGCCGTCCAGACGCGAACCCTGCAGCCAGATATCGAGGAAAATCAACCTCGGCGCACGATCAGCTATGGCAGCCAGCGCGCTGTCGGCGTCGAATGCCGTGCGGGTTTCGTGACCTTCGTCGCTCAGGATACCTGCGACGAGCTCGCGGATGTCTTCCTCGTCATCGACGATGAGAATATCAGACGCCATTACCGACCTTTTCAGTTTCTCTTTCGTGTTCCGTCTTGGCCTGGCCGCGCGGCGGCGTGGCAGCCGCGGGCGGCAGAATGATGCTGATCATCGCGCCGCGCCCGCCATGGAAGTCCGCAGGTGCATCATGAAGTTCCAGCCTGCCGCCATGGTCCTCCACGATCTTCTTGACGATAGCCAGACCAAGCCCGGTGCCCTTCTCTCGTGTGGTCATATAGGGCTCGAGCAGCCGTTGGCGATTCTCCCGCGGCAGACCTTTGCCATTGTCGATGACGTCGATTCGAATCGCGCCATTCTGACGGCCGGCTTGAATCCGGATTATGCCGTGCGAACCATCCTTCTGTTCCAGTCCATCGATCGCTTCGGCGGCATTCTTGATCACATTGCCGAAAGCCTGCGCCAGAAGGCGGCTGTCGAACGTGCCCTTGAGCGGTTCGTTGCCGAATATCCGCTCGAAGGTGATGTCGGCGCGGCTGACCTCGACCAGGAACGAAGCCTCGCGCAGCGATTCGCGCAGATCGATGGCCTTCATCTCGGGCTTTGGCATGCGTGCGAAGGCGGAGAATTCGTCGACCATGCGGCCGATATCCTCGACCTGCCGGATGATGGTGTCGGTGCATTGGTCGAAAACCTCGCGGTCCTCGGTGATGACCTTGCCGTAACGACGCTTGATGCGCTCGGCCGAAAGCTGAATCGGCGTCAGCGGGTTCTTGATCTCGTGGGCAATGCGGCGCGCCACGTCGGCCCAGGCGGAAGAACGCTGTGCCTGGACCAGATCGGTAATATCGTCGACGGTCACGACGTAGGATTTCTCCTCCGAGCCGTCGTCACCGGCCTCGATGGTGATCTGCACGTTGAACGTGCGCTCGGTGCCGGCGCGGAAGAATGTCACCTGCTCGCGGTAGACAGGCTTGCCTGACTGGCGGCCGATCTCGAAGACGCGGCCAACATGCGGCAGGATGGCGGAAAGGTTCTGCCCGAGCGCGGCACTGGCGGAGATGGCCAGCATCGATTCGGCCGAACGGTTGACGATGGTGATGATGCCGTAGGGATCGACGCCGATGACGCCGGCGGTGACACCGGCAAGCACGGCTTCGGAAAAGCGCCGCCGCTCGTCGATCAGGTCCTTTGCCGACAGGATCTCGTTGCGTTGCGATTTGAGCTCGAGCAGCATCTTGTTGAAAGTGTCGCCAAGCGAGGCGACATCGCCATCGGAAGGTCTGACGGGGACAGCGACGTCGAGATTGCCTGTGGCCACCTCGTCGGCGGCACCGATGAGCTGGCGAATGGGCCGCACAAGACGGTCGGCGACGGCAATGCCGGTCCAGATCGCCGACAGGATGATGATCAGGGTCAGCGACAGATACGGCAGCGCGAAGGCCACTTGCGAGGTGCGCCTGTTGTCTTCGAGATTGCGGTACTCGTCCGTATTGGACCTGACGATCTGCCGCGCCTTGATCACCTCGGGATCAACCAATCGGATGGTGTAGAGGTAGAGGCCCTCGATCTCACGCAGCTTGACGATGGCGCCCATGATGTTGCGGGTGCGCGGCTCTATCAGCACCGGTCTGCCGTCGGTGGCGCTGCTGACTGAGCCTTCCGGCGGTTCCGGCATGGCGAAATCGGCATCGGTCTGGGCGCTCATGACGAACGAGCCGTCGGGCTTGATCAGCGCCGCGTGGGCCAGCGACCGGCCTACCGCCTCCTTGTTGAGGAGGTCGAGAAAGCCCGTCCGGTCAAGGCCGTAGAGCGTGCGCGACGCATCGAGGTCATAGGCCATCGACAACGTCGTGCCTTGCAGATTGCGGGCGTTTTCCTGGACATAGGCATCGGCGATCGACAGCGAGGAATTGACGATCGTCTTGGTGCGAATCTCGAACCAGCGGTCGAGGCCGATATCGAGCGTGATCGAGGCAATGATCGCCACCATGATGGCGGGAATGGCGGCAACCAGCGCGAACATCGCAACGATGCGCACATGCAGCCGCGAGGCCGCCTTGCCGTGCCGGCGCGCCATCACGATGCGATGCACCTCGCGTCCAACCAGGGCGCTGAGGAAGAGCACGAAAGCGGCGTTGAGCGCGATCAGCGCCCAGGTCGTCCTGGCGTCAGGCGCGATCGGCGTCGCGCCGACCAGGATGGTGAAGGAGATGGCCGCCATGACCAGCGCGCCGACGACCGCCACCACGCCGGGCAGCGCCAGCAAGCGGCGCCCGTCGCGCGCGCCGGGTTCGCTGAAGAGCGGTTGGTTGATTACAGGTGCCTGCGGAGCCATGTCGCCGTCTTGGAGCCAATGATTGCGTCCGATCTATGCAACGCATTGTGGCGATTATGCAACAAGTGTGACAATGGCGGAAATCTTTCGCCGCTCAGTCCCCTGAAAAGAGCCGGATCGGATCAGCGCTCAGCCTGGCCGCGACGATTTATAGACATTGACGCCGAGTTCGCGAATCTTCTTGCGCAGCGTGTTGCGGTTCAGGCCCAGCAGCTCCGCTGCCTTGATCTGGTTGCCGCGAGTCGCCGTCATCGAGGCCAGGACCAACGGATATTCGACTTCGGACAGGATGCGCTGATAGAGCCCGGCCGGCGGCAATTCGCCGGCAAACGAGGCGAAATAGCGCTGCAGGAAATGCTCGACAGCCTGGCCGATGGAGAGGTCGTCGGGGATGAGGTTACCGCCGCCGGGGACCACGGGCCGTTCCCCGGTCTTGAGCTCCGCCTCGATGATCTCGGCGGAAATCTCGTCTTGCGAATAGAGGGCGGCCAGCCGGCGAACGAGGTTTTCCAGTTCGCGCACATTGCCCGGCCATGGGTAGCGCTTCATCAGCTCAATGCCGCCGGACGAGATGCGCTTGGTCTGCAGCCCCTCCATCTCGCCAAGCTTGAAGAAGTGGCGCACGAGGTCTGGCACGTCCTCGGACCGCTCGCGCAATGCCGGCAGCCTGAGGGGCACGACGTTGAGGCGGTAGAACAGATCCTCACGGAACAGTCCCTGGTTGATCAGGGTGCGCAGATCCTTGTTGGTGGCGGCGACAATGCGCACGTCGGTCTTGATAGGCGTACGGCCGCCGACCGTCGTATATTCGCCCTGCTGCAGGACGCGCAGCAGGCGCGTCTGCGCCTCCATCGGCATGTCGCCGATCTCGTCGAGGAAAAGGGTGCCGCCCTCGGCTTGTTCGAAACGGCCGGTGGAGCGGTTCTGGGCGCCGGTGAAAGCGCCCTTCTCGTGCCCGAACAGTTCTGATTCTATCAGGTCGCGCGGGATCGCCGCCATGTTGATGGCAACGAACGGGCCGCCGCGACGGCGGCCATATTCATGCAGCGCACGCGCCACCAGTTCCTTGCCGGTGCCGGATTCACCCGAGATCATCACCGTCAGGTCGGTCTGCATCATGCGCGCCAGCATGCGGTAGATGTCCTGCATGGCCGCCGAGCGGCCGACCAGCGGCATCGTTTCAGGCTGCTCATCCGGCCGCGCATCGATCTTCGGGCGTCGCGGCTCCGACAGCGCCCGGTTGACGATGTTGAGGAGTTCGGTCAGGTCGAACGGTTTTGGCAGATATTCATAGGCGCCGGTTTCGGATGCGCGAATCGCCGTCATGAACGTGTTCTGGGCGCTCATGACGATAACCGGCAGCTCCGGCCGCGCCTTCTTGATACGCGGCAGCATGTCGAAGGCGTTTTCGTCCGGCATCACCACGTCGGTAATGACGAGGTCGCCCTCACCCGCCGCCACCCAACGCCACAAGGTCGAGGCATTGGAGGTGACGCGCACCTCATGGCCGACGCGAGAAAGGGCCTGATTGAGCACGGTGCGGATCGCCGCATCGTCATCGGCGACGAGAATATTGCCGCGGGCGGTCATTTGCGGTCTCCTTCGCCGTCTTCATCGGCACCGAATGGCGTTTCCTTCCAGGCCGGCATCAGGATGCGGAAGGTGGTTCCGCGTGGGGTCGAGTCGCATTCGATGATGCCGCCATGCTCGCCGACGATCTTGGCGACGAGTGCCAGCCCCAGCCCCGAGCCGTTCGGCTTGGTGGTGATGAAGGGATCGAACAGGATCGGCAGGATGTCCTCCGAGACGCCGGAGCCATTGTCGCGCACGCAGAATTCCAGCGGCAGCGATACGCGGTCCTGCGTGCCCGGAACCGAAACGCGGATGCCCGGCCGGAAGGCGGTCGACAGCACGATCTCCCCCTGCGGGTCGCTGCCAATCGCCTCAGCGGCGTTCTTGACCAGGTTCAGGAACACCTGGATCAGCTGGTCGCGGTTGGCGAATACCGGAGGCAATGATGGATCATAGTCTTCCAATATCCTGATTTTCTTTGCAAAACCGTTCTTGGCGATCGCCTTGACATGGTCGAGCACGACGTGGATGTTGACGGGGTAACGGTCGATCGGCCGCTCGTCGGAAAACACCTCCATGCGATCGACCAGCGACACGATACGGTCCGTCTCGTCGGTGATCAGCCGGGTCAGAGCGCGGTCCTCGTCGGAGGCCGACAGTTCGAGCAACTGGGCAGCACCGCGAATGCCCGAGAGCGGGTTCTTGATTTCATGGGCAAGCATCGCCGCCAGGCCGGTCACCGAGCGCGCCGCACCACGATGCGTCATCTGCCGGTCGATCTTGTCGGCCATCGAGCGTTCCTGGAACATGACCACGACAGAGCCCGGGAATTCCGGCACCGGCGCGACATAGAGATCGACGACCTTCTCGATGCCCAGGCGCGGCGACGACACATCGACGCGATACTCGTTGACCGGAGCCCGGCGCTCGCGCACCTGATCGACAAGGGTCAGCAGCGGACTGCCGAAGGGGATCAGCTTGGACAGCGTGTTGCGCGCCAGCATGGTCGCGCTGGAGCGAAAGAAGTCCTCGGCATCGGCGTTGGCAAAGGTGATGAACCCCTCCTCGCTGATCATGATCACCGGACGCCGGATGGTGTTGAGAACGATCTGGGCGGCATCCGCCATTTCAGCGACCTGGCCTGCGGTGGCGTTCATGCGGCGCTCCGCAGGTTCAAGGGTTGCGGATCTCGCGAGAACACATTTCGCAGCAAGGCAATGACGCGGGCCGGCTCGAACGTGGTCAGGATGGCTTTCCGGTCGTCGTCGGCAACGCCAACGGCATGGCGATCGAGATACCAGCCCAGATGCTTGCGCGCCTGCCGCAAACCGCTCTCGACGCCATAAAGCGCCAGCATGTCCTCGTAGTGGGCGACGACATAGTCGGCCAATGCCGCGGGACTTTGCGGTATGTCGACCGCCGTTTCATCTGCCGCCGCGGCTGCGATGCCACCGGCGATCCAGGGCGCGCCATAATGCGCGCGGCCCACCATCACGGCATCGGCGCCGGATTGCTCGAGAATGGTGGCCGCTTCGGCCGGGGAGCAGACATCGCCGTTGGCAACGACGGGAATCGACACCGCTTCCTTGACGCGAGCAATGGCACGCCAGTCGGCCTTGCCCTGATAGAACTGGCAGCGCGTGCGGCCATGCACCGTCACCATCTGGACGCCCGCTTGCTCGGCACGGCGCGCCAGGAGGGGCGCATTGAGCGCACCTTCGTCCCAGCCCAGCCGCATCTTGACCGTCACCGGCACCTTGACCGCGCCGACCACGGCCTCGATCAACGACAGCGCATGGTCGAGGTCGAGCATCAATGCCGAGCCGGCATAGCCGCCGGTAACCTTCTTGGCCGGGCAACCCATGTTGATATCGATGATGTCGGCGCCCTCGCCGGCGGCGATCCGCGCGCCTTCGGCCATATGGGCGGCCTCGCGGCCCGCAAGCTGCACCATATGGACGGGCAGGCCGGAATGACGTATGCGCAGGTCGAAGCCGGCCCTGCCCTTGGCGAGTTCGCCGCTTGCCACCATTTCGGACACGACAAGGCCGGCGCCATGCGCATGGGCGCGCTGCCGGAAAGGCTCGTCGGTAATACCCGACATCGGCGCGAGGAACACGCGATTGCGGATTTCCACGCCGCCGACGTCGAGAGGCGCGGCCAATTTGGTCAGGTTAACCATGCACAAAAACCAAGCACGTCCATTCGTTGCACATTCTCTAGCCAGAACCGCCACAATGTGCAACGCGGAATGACGCCACATTAAGGCGCAATTGGGAAAATGCCGGCCTTCGGTGTTGTCGTGACCCGGACCGCCCTGCGCCCTTGAGGACGCGTCGTGGACACTTTGGAATTCATATTTGACGCACGATCTTTTCGGAAAACCAATTACACTTTTGGGGATCGTGCGCTAAGCCAATCGCCATGACTGACGGAAGTGAAAACTCGAGCGCGACAGGTGGGGTTGCGGTGGTGATCGTCGCCGCCGGCCGCGGCGCTCGTGCCGGGCAGGCCAACGGACCCAAGCAATACCAGAACATCGGCGGCCGCGCCGTCATTGCGCATACGCTGGAGATGTTTCTTGCCCATCCGCGAACCGGTCAGATTGTCGTCGCCATCCACGCCGACGATCACGAACTGTTCCGGCAGGCGGCGGGCGCCCAGGCCCAGCGTGTCATCGCCGTCATCGGCGGGCCGACCAGGCAGGAGTCCGTCCGGCTCGGGCTGCTGGCGCTGAAGGGCAACGCGCCGGACCAGGTTCTGATTCACGATGCCGTCCGCCCCTTCGTCGACGCGGACTTGATCGACCGCACCATCGCGGCCATCAGCGAACACGAGGGGGCGTTGCCTGCGCTGCCCGTTGCCGACACGCTGAAGCGCGAGTCGGCATCCGGCGTCGTGGCGGAAACCGTTTCCCGCAGCGGGCTGCACGCGGCGCAAACCCCGCAAGGTTTTCCCTACGGACCGATCCTTGCCGCGCACGACAAGGCCCATCAGCTGGGCAAGCTCGACTTCACCGACGACGCGGCCATCGCCGAATGGGCGCATATTCCGGTCAAGCTCGTTCCGGGCTCGCCGGACAATGTCAAACTCACCTGGGCACGGGACATCGCCATGGCGCACCAGCGACTTTCCAGCGAACGAACACACTTCCCCGACATCCGCACCGGCAACGGCTATGATGTCCATGCCTTCGAGGCCGGCGATCACGTGACCCTGTGCGGCGTCGCCATCCCGCACGACAAGAAATTGTCGGGCCATTCCGATGCCGATGTCGGCCTGCACGCCTTGACCGATGCGCTGCTGGCGACCTGCGGCGCCGGCGACATCGGCACGCATTTTCCTCCGTCCGATCCGCAGTGGAAGGGTGCTGCGTCGCGGATATTCGTCGAACATGCGGCGAGAGTGGTGCGCGAGCGCGGCGGACGCATCGCCAATGCCGACATCACGCTGATCTGTGAAGCGCCGCGTGTCGGCCCGCACCGCGAGGCGATGACATCTGCCCTGTCGCAGATGCTGGGGATTTCCGCCGACCGCATCTCGATCAAGGCGACAACCAACGAAAAACTCGGCTTCGTCGGCCGCGAGGAAGGTATTGCGGCGATCGCCACCGCCAGCGTGGTCTTCCCCGGCGAGGTGCCGGAATGAGCAACGGCGAGCTGGCATTTGCCCTGTTCGAGGCCTGCCGCGCGCGCGGCATCATGGTAGCGACGGCGGAAAGCTGCACGGGAGGCATGATCATTGCCGCGCTGACCGACATTGCAGGCTCATCCGCCGTGGTCGATCGCGGCTTCATCACCTATTCCAACGAAGCCAAGATGGACATGCTTGGGGTTTCCGCCGCCACGCTCGATGCGCATGGCGCGGTTTCCGGCGAGACAGCGATCGAGATGGCCGCCGGTGCGCTTTCCCGCTCGCGCGCGGGGTTGACCCTGGCGGTTACCGGGATCGCCGGGCCTGGCGGCGGTTCGGCGGAAAAACCTGTCGGCCTGGTCTGGTTTGGCGTCGGCCTGGCTGGCCAAACGGTGACCGCCGAACGCCAGCTGTTCGCCGACAAGGGCCGTGCTTTCATCCGCCGCGAGACGGTCAGGCACGCCCTGGAGTTGGGTCTGCGTGCGCTTGGCCAGCATCAGGCCGACGGCGCAACCCCATAAATGACGTCGGCGCGCTTTTCGAAAGCCTCGGCGAACATGCGAAAGGCGCGGTCGAACATGGTGCCCATCACCGCGCCCAGGATGCGGCTCTTGAACTCATAGTCGATGAAGAAGCGGACGGCACAGCCGGCCCCATCGGGCTCGAAGCGCCAGACATTGCTCAGATATTTGAACGGGCCGTCGATGTACTTCACATCGATGGCGTTCTCGTCGGGCTTCAGCAGCACCTGCGTCGTGAAGGTTTCGCGGATGGCCTTGTAGCCGATGCTCATGTCGGCGACGAGAACGGTACGCCCATCACGCTCCTTGCGCGAGCGCACCGTCAGCGCTTCGCAAAGCGGCAGGAATTGCGGATAGGCCTCGACATCGGCAACCAGCGCAAACATCTGCTGCGGCGTATGGCTAACGCGGCGGGTGGCTTCGAATTTCGGCATGAACGGCTCTAAAGCGGGTCGCGTCGAAACGGATTCATGCGACGCGCTTCAGAATCTTCGTTTTTATGCATGTCGTTCTCCCAAACCGAGGTCACTTTGGGCGACATGCATCAGAGCGATTTCTGGAGCTGCGCTTCCCGCGCCGCGCGTAGCCGGGCGAAATCGTCGCCGGCGTGGTGCGATGAACGCGTCAGCGGGCTCGATGCCACCAGCAGAAAACCCTTGGTCCGGCCGATCGTCTCAAAGGATTTGAATTCCTCCGGGGTGACGAAGCGGATCACCGGGTGGTGCTTCTTCGACGGCTGCAGATATTGGCCGATGGTCATGAAGTCGACATTGGCTGAACGCAGATCGTCCATCAGCTGCAGGATTTCATTCCGCTCCTCGCCCAGCCCGACCATGATGCCGGACTTGGTGAAGATCGACGGTTCGAGTTCCTTGACCCGCTGCAACAATCGGATCGAGTGGAAATAGCGCGCACCCGGCCGGACCTTAAGATAGTTGGACGGCACGGTTTCGAGATTGTGGTTGAAGACGTCGGGCCTGGCCGCCACCACGATCTCTAGCGCACCGTCCTTGCGCAGGAAATCGGGCGTCAGGATTTCGATGGTGGTCGATGGCGTTGCCGCGCGGATGGCCCGGATAACGTCGGCGAAGTGCTGCGCGCCGCCATCGGCGAGATCGTCGCGGTCGACCGAGGTGATGACGACGTGGCTGAGCCCCATCTGCTTGACGGCATGCGCAACGCGGGCAGGCTCATCAGGGTCGAGCGCGGTCGGAATGCCGGTGGCGACATTGCAGAAGGCACAGGCGCGGGTGCAGATCTCGCCCATGATCATGAAGGTGGCGTGCTTCTTTTCCCAGCATTCACCAATGTTGGGGCACCCGGCCTCTTCGCAGACCGTCACCAGCTTGTGGGATTTGACGATCTCACGCGTCTCGGCATAGCCCTTCGAGACCGGCGCCTTGACGCGGATCCAATCCGGTTTGCGCAAAACTTCCTGGTCGGGCTTGTGCGCCTTCTCGGGATGCCGCAGTCGCGGCGCGTTGGCGATCGTGTCGAGGACAGTGACCATCTGAACCCTGGCTTTTCTCGCGATCGCCCGTCGGCGATCGTCACTTTTACGTCATCTAGGACTTTTCGGTATAAAGAAAAAGGCTGCAGCGGCGCATGCCGCTACAACCGTTTTTGCATAGCGGGAACGATATGCCTTTAGCGGCGCACCAGGCGTGCGACCCAGATCAGCAGGCAGGCACCGATGAAGCCGGTGATCAGATAGGCGGTCCAGCCGACGCCGAACACGCCGATATTGAGAGCCTGCAGGATTGCGTTCAGCACCACTGCGCCGACGATACCCATGATAATGTTCATGAAAATGCCGGTGTTGCTCTTCATGACCATCTCGGCGAGCCAGCCTGCCAGGCCGCCGATGACGATGGCTGCGATCCAGCCCACGCCGTTCAAGTGCATTTGCCTTCTCCTTGCGCACGTAAAAATGCATCCGGAAACGAACTACGCTGCCGAAGAGATCCTGCGGCTTTCGCGGCTGAGTCTCTTGTGGCGAATCTATCATGCGTTCAATGCGCGGCCATAGGCGTCGAGCACGCTTTCCTTCATCATCTCCGACAGCGTCGGATGCGGGAAGATGGTGTGCATCAGTTCTTCCTCGGTCGTTTCGAGGTTCATAGCCACGACAAAACCCTGGATCAGTTCGGTCACTTCGGCGCCGACCATGTGCGCGCCGAGCAGTTGACCGGTCTTCTTGTCGAAGATTGTCTTGATGAAGCCCTGGTCCTCGCCCAGCGCGATCGCCTTGCCGTTGGCGGCGAACTGGAAGCGGCCGACGCGGATATCCTTGCCCTCGGCCTTGGCCTTGGCTTCCGTCAGGCCGACAGAGGCGACCTGCGGATTGCAGTAGGTGCAGCCGGGGATCTTGAGCTTGTCGATGGCATGCACGCCAGGGAAATTGGCGATCTTCTCGACGCACACGACGCCCTCATGCTCGGCCTTGTGGGCAAGCATCGGCGGGCCGGCGACATCGCCGATGGCGTAGATGCCGGGTACGTTCGTCTTGCCATAGCCGTCGACCACGACACAGCCGCGATCGGTCTTCACCCCAAGCGCTTCAAGGCCGAGATTCTCGATGTTGCCCTGCACGCCGACGGCCGAAATCATGCGGTCGGCGGTGATCTTCTCGACCTTGCCGTCCTTCATCTCGACATGCGCGGTGACCGAATTGGCCCCCTTTTCGACCTTGGTCACCTTGGCCTCGAGGATGATCTTCATGCCTTGCTTCTCGAACTGCCTTTGCGCGAATTTCGAGACTTCGGCATCCTCGACCGGCATCACCGCCGGCAACAATTCGACGACCGTCACGTCGGCACCCATGGTGCGGTAGAAGGAGGCGAATTCGATGCCGATGGCGCCCGAGCCCATCACCAGCAGCGATTTTGGCATCTCCTTCGGCACCATGGCTTCAAAATAGGTCCAGATCAGCTTGCCGTCCGGCTCGATGCCAGGCAGCGCGCGCGGCCGCGCACCGGTCGCCAGGATGATGTGCTTGGCGGTGTAGGTGCCCTCGCCCTTGACGCCCTTCGGCACCGGGGGTTGCGGCTCCATCGGCTTCTTGGCGGTCTTGGACACGACAATCTCGCCCGGCTTAGACAGCTTGGCTTCGCCCCAGATGACGTCGACCTTGTTCTTCTTCATCAGGAAGGCAACGCCGCCATTGAGCCGCAGCGAGACTTTGCGCGACCGGTCGACGACGGCCGATGTGTCGACGCTGACTTTGCCGTCGAGCTTCAGGCCGTAATCCTTCAGATGATCGGAATAGTGCATGATCTCGGCCGAGCGCAGCAGCGCCTTGGTCGGAATGCAGCCCCAGTTGAGGCAGATGCCGCCGAGATGCTCGCGCTCGACGATCGCCGTCTTGAAGCCAAGCTGGGCGGAACGCACCGCCGTGACATAGCCGCCCGGGCCGGAGCCGATGATGATGACGTCGTAGTTCTCAGCCACGATTTTTCTCCTTCAATCACAATTCCAGCATGACGCGCACGACCGGTGTCAGCGCCTTGCCGATGTTTCGCGTGTTTTCGGCGTCGAGATGGACGCCGTCGAGCGGTGTGGTTTGCGCCACGGTGCCGGCATCGAAGAAACCGCAACCGACTTCGTCGGCCAACGCCGCATATTGCGGTGCCAGGTGCCTGGAAGCATCGTCACCGCCGGCAAACATTTCCTTGAAGTCGGCATTTTCGGTGCGGCTTACAACGGGTGGCGACACAATGAGTATTTGTGGCGCCGGCCAGTCGAACGGATAGTCATGGCCACGCACGATGTCGATAAGCCGCTGGATGCCTTGCTTGGCCGCGACCGGATTGCCGTGGATCCACGGCTTCATGTCGTTGGCACCGAGCATGATGACGATCAGGTCGACCGGCGCGTGTGTCGTCAGCACCGTCGGCAACAGCCGTGCGCCGTTGCGGTCCGCCCCAGCCAGATGATCGTCGAAGGCCGTGGTGCGGCCATTGAGGCCGTCGGCGATGACCTGGACGCCGCCGCCAAGCCCAGCCTGCAGCACGCTTGGCCAGCGATCCTGCAGCGGATGGCGGCCACCCTCGGCATTGTAACCCCAGGTCAGCGAATCGCCGTAGCAAAGCACCGTCTTCATCCGTTCAACCCGTCTTGCTTCAATCAAACCGCGCCCTGCTCGCCAGCGCACGAAAAGCCATCGCTCAACGAAAAGACGAGGGTGAAGACAACCGTTACCAATGCTGAGAGCAAGAACACCAGGATGTACTCTTCCTGTGCGTTGGCGATGACAGCCGGTTGCTGTGCCCCCAACGCCGCCGGCGAATCCGGAAAGGATGAAGGCGAAAAGGCTGGTGAAGAATTTCCGCACCGCCTCTCCCCTTGCCTAGACCAGCATGCCCATCGGGTTTTCGATCAACCGCTTGAAGGCGACCAGCAGTTCGGCGCCAAGTGCCCCGTCGACGGCACGATGGTCCGTCGACAGCGTCACCGACATCACGGTGGCTACTCTGATCTCGCCGTTCTTGACCACGGCCCGCTCCTCACCGGCACCGACCGCCAGGATCGTCGCGTGCGGCGGGTTGATGACGGCGGCGAAGTCCTTGATGCCGAACATGCCGAGGTTCGACACCGCCGTGGTGCCGCCCTGATACTCTTCCGGCTTCAGCTTGCGGCTGCGCGCACGGCTCGCCAGATCTTTCATCTCGTTGGAGATGGTGGACAGCGACTTCTCGTCGGCATGTCGAATGATCGGCGTGATCAGGCCGCCGGGGATCGAGACGGCGACGCCGACATCGGCATGCTTGTGCCTGACCATGGCGGTTTCGGTCCATGAGGCATTGGCATCCGGCACCGCCTTCAGCGCCATCGCCATCGCCTTGATGACCATGTCGTTGACCGACAGCTTGTAGGCGGGAGCCTCGCCCTTGTCGGTCTTCTTCATCGGGGCGGCGGCATTGATCTGCGTGCGCAATGCCAGCAGCGCATCGAGCTCGCAGTCCAGCGTCAGGTAGAAATGCGGAATGGTGGTCTTGGCCTCGACGAGGCGGCGCGCAATGGTCTTGCGCATATTGTCGTGCGGGACGAGGTCGTAGGAACCCTCCTCGAAGAGCTTCAGCACCTGGTCGTCCGACATCGCCTTCACGGCGGGAGCGGAAGCAGCAGCCGGCGCGCCGGCCGGAGCCTTGGCCGCGGGCGCCGCCTTGGCACCGCCACCGGCAATCGCCGCGTCGACATCGGCCTTCACCACCCGCCCATGCGGGCCGGTGCCGGTCACTCCAGACACATCGACGCCGGCCTCCTTGGCGATGCGGCGCGCGAGCGGCGAGGCAAAGGTGCGCTCGCCAGCCGCATGACCATTGGCGACCGGAGTCGCCTCAGCCTTGGGCGCGGGGGCGGCAGGTTCGGCCTTCGGCACATCGGCCTTTATTACTTCAGCCTTGGCATCCGCCTTCGGCGCCTCGGCTTTCGCCGGTGCGGCACCACCACCGCTTTTCGCGGCGGCGCCTGCGTCCTCGCCTTCGGCAGCAAGGACCGCAATCAGCGCATTGACCTTGACGCCTTCGGTGCCTGCGGGGACGACGAGCTTGGCTACCGTGCCCTCATCGACGGCTTCCACTTCCATCGTCGCCTTGTCGGTCTCGATCTCGGCGATGACGTCGCCTGGCGAAACCTTGTCGCCTTCCTTGACCAGCCACTTCGAAAGATTGCCCTCTTCCATCGTGGGCGAGAGCGCCGGCATGGTGATGTTGATTGGCATTTTGACCTCCCGCCCGGTTCAGCGATACGTGACGGCTTTGACCGCCTCGATGACCTCGCCGACATTCGGCAGTGCCAGTTTTTCGAGGTTGGCCGCATAAGGCATCGGCACATCCTTGCCGGCAATGGTGATGACCGGCGCGTCGAGGAAATCGAAGGCACGCTGCGAGACCTGGTTGGCGATGTGGTCGCCGACCGAGTTCTGCGGGAAGCCCTCTTCCACCACGACCAGCCGATTGGTCTTCTTGACCGAGGCGATGATCGTGTCGAGATCGAGCGGGCGGATGGTCCTGAGATCGATGATCTCGGCGTCGATTCCCATGCCGCGCAATTCCGCTTCCGCCTTGACCGCATAGGTCATGCCGATGCCGAACGACACGATGGTGACGTCCTTGCCTTGCTTGTGGATGCGCGCCTTGCCGATCGGCAGCACGAAATCATCGAGCTTGGGCACGTCGAAGGACTGGCCGTAGAGGATTTCGTTCTCAAGGAAGATGATCGGGTTGGGGTCGCGGATCGCGGCTTTCAGCAAGCCCTTGGCGTCGGCGGCCGTATACGGCATCACCACCTTCAGGCCCGGAATGTGGCTGTACCAGGCGGCGTAGCACTGCGAGTGCTGGGCGGCGACACGGGCGGCAGCGCCGTTAGGTCCGCGAAACACGATCGGCGCCCCCATCTGGCCGCCCGACATATAGAGCGTCTTGGCGGCCGAATTGATGATCTGGTCGATCGCCTGCATGGCGAAGTTGAAGGTCATGAACTCGACGATCGGCTTCAGCCCGGCCATCGCGGCACCGACGCCGACGCCGGCAAAACCGTGCTCGGTGATCGGCGTGTCGACGACGCGGCGCGGTCCGAACTCCTGCAGCAACCCTTGCGTGATCTTGTAGGCGCCCTGGTATTCGGCGACCTCCTCGCCCATGACGAAGACATCGCCGTCGCGGCGCATCTCCTCGGCCATGGCATCGCGCAGCGCTTCGCGCACCGTGGTCGAGACCATCTCGGTGCCGGCAGGGATATCCGGATCGGCGGCGATCTCGGTCTTCGGCGCCGCCGCGACTGGTGCCGCGGCCTCGCTCTTGGCCGCAATTGGCGCCGGTGCAGCCGTTTCAGCCTTGGCAGGCTCTTCGCCGATGCCTTCGCCGGCCTTGTCGGTGTCTTCGCCTTCAACCGCAAGCACGGCGATCACCGCGTTGACCTTGACGCCTTCGGTGCCGGCTGGAACCACGATCTTGGCCAGAGTGCCTTCATCGACGGCTTCGACTTCCATCGTCGCCTTGTCGGTTTCGATCTCGGCGATGACGTCGCCGGCGACGACCTTGTCGCCCTCGTTCTTCAACCACTTGGAAAGATTGCCCTCTTCCATGGTCGGCGAGAGAGCGGGCATGAGAATTTCGATCGGCATGTCCTGGCCCTCCCTTACAATACGATATCGGTCCAGAGCTCGGACGGATCCGGCTCCGCATCGTTCTGGGCAAACTCGGCGGCGTCGGCGACGATGTCGCGAACCTCCTTGTCGATGGTCTTCAATTCGTCTTCGGCCGCCCACTTCTTCTCGATCAGCCGCGCCTTGACCTGCTCGATCGGGTCATGCTCGGAGCGCATCTTCTGTACTTCTTCCTTCGAGCGGTATTTCGCCGGATCCGACATCGAGTGGCCGCGATAGCGATAGGTCTGCATTTCGAGGATCAGCGGGCCATTGCCGGCACGGCACCATTCGGTGGCGAGTTCGCCGGCGGCCTTGACCGCGCGCACATCCATGCCGTCGACCTGGATACCTGGAATCTTGAAGGACGCCCCCCGGTGCGAGAAATCCGTCTCCGCGGAAGAGCGCGAAACCGACGTGCCCATGGCGTAGCGGTTGTTCTCGATGATGTAGATCACCGGCAGCTTCCACAGCGAGGCCATGTTGAAGCTTTCATAGACCTGGCCCTGGTTGGCCGCGCCATCGCCGAAATAGGTCAGCGAGACATTGTTGTTGTCGCGGTAGCGGTTGGCGAAAGCCAGCCCGGTGCCGAGCGAAACCTGCGCGCCGACAATGCCGTGGCCACCGTAAAAATGCTTCTCCTTGGAGAACATGTGCATGGAGCCGCCCTTGCCCCGTGACAGGCCGCCACGGCGCCCGGTCAGTTCGGCCATGACGCCGCGCGGAGAAAGCTCCATCGCCAGCATGTGGCCGTGGTCGCGATAGGCGGTGATCATCTGATCGCCTTCGATCAGCGCCATCTTCATGCCGGTGACGACCGCTTCCTGGCCGATATAGAGATGGCAGAAGCCGCCGATGAAGCCCATGCCGTAGAGCTGGCCGGCCTTTTCCTCGAAGCGGCGGATGAGCAGCATATGCCGGTAGGCGGCAAGCTCTTCGTCCTTGGTGAATTCAGCGGGCTTGGGCGCGGAAAGACCCGATTTGCCGTCGGATTTCGATTTGGCAGGCGCTTTTCTGGCTGCGGTGGCCATGCATCACTCCCTGTTGGCGTCTCTTTGCGGACATTAGGGCAGGATGAAATCCGCCCTGGGAAGATCAGCTCTCCCCACCGATTTATGCAAGGCTAACACGCGTTACAGCGTTGCGCCATGACGAATTTGCATAGCTGGCATGCGCCTAAGCGATTAAAATCATTGAAAATATTGGTGATTAACTGAAATACAGTTATTTCGACGAAGCCGGCAACATGATGGTGATCTCATCAGCCTGGGACAGATTAAGCGCCCTGCGCGCCTGCTCGTCGAGCATGTCCTTTTCCAGCGTACCGTCATGCATGAGCCGAACGCGCCGCTCGAGCTCCACCCGGCGCGCCTTGACGGCATCGAGCTGCGCCTGCAACGCAACCGTCTGGGCTTCCAGCTGATATTTCGAATTGATGCCGAATTCGCCGTGATAGGCATGGAAGCCGAAATAGGCCAGGAACACGACGCAAAGCGAAGGGATGATCAGCCGGCCGGTATTTCTCTGCTTATGCTGACGCGTCCACATGGCCCGTTCCCTCGCGGCCGCGAACTCATGCGGCTCACGATCTTTTTCACCCGATTGTGCTTAACGGACGGTTACGGAGCCCTGCCCGGCGACAGCGAAATGAAAAAGGGCGGGAATGATCCCGCCCTTCGTTCAACGTCCGAGTTCAATGGTTTCGGATCAGCCCTTGATCACCGACTTGCCGGCGTAGCGCGCCTGCTTGCCGAGCTCTTCCTCGATGCGGATCAACTGGTTGTACTTGGCCATGCGGTCGGAGCGCGACAGCGAACCGGTCTTGATCTGCCCGCAATTGGTGGCGACGGCGAGATCGGCGATGGTCGAATCCTCGGTCTCGCCGGAACGATGCGACATGACAGCCGTGTAGCCAGCCTTGTGGGCGGTCTCGACCGCGTCGAGCGTTTCGGTCAGCGAGCCGATCTGGTTGACCTTGACCAGGATCGAATTGGCAACGCCCATGCGGATGCCGTCGCGCAGGCGCGCCGTGTTGGTGACGAAAAGGTCGTCGCCGACCAGCTGCGTCTTCTTGCCGATCAGGTCGGTCAGGTACTTCCAGCCTTCCCAATCGTCCTCGGCCAAGCCGTCCTCGATCGAGATGATCGGATAGTCGGCGGCAAGCTTGGCAAGGTACTTGGCCTGCGCCTTGGGGTCACGCGTCTTCTTCTCGCCCTCATAGACGTAGTTGCCGTCCTTGAAGAATTCGGTGGCGGCGCAATCGAGACCGAGCGCGATCTCCTCGCCCGGCTTAAAGCCGGCCTTCTCGATCGATTCCATGATGAAATCGAGCGCCACCGGCGCGCTCTTCAGGTTCGGGGCAAAGCCGCCCTCGTCACCGACATTGGTATTGTGGCCGGCATCCTTCAGCTTCTTGCGCAGCGTGTGGAAGATTTCAGAGCCCCAGCGCACGCCTTCGCGCAGCGTCGGCGCGCCGACCGGCAGGATCATGAATTCCTGGAAATCGATCGGGTTGTCGGCATGCGCGCCGCCATTGATGATGTTCATCATCGGCACAGGCAGGATATGCGCCTTGGTGCCGCCGACATAACGGTAGAGCGGCAGGCCGGCGGCATCGGCCGCGGCCTTGGCCACCGCCAGCGAAACGCCCAGAATGGCGTTGGCACCGAGCCGGCTCTTGTTGGGCGTGCCGTCGAGTTCGATCATCGTCTGGTCGATGTGGATCTGGTTTTCGGCTTCCATGCCGCCGATCGCCTCGAACAATTCGCCGTTGACCGCCTCCACGGCCTTCAGCACGCCCTTGCCGAGATAGCGGGCACCGCCGTCGCGAAGCTCGACGGCCTCATGGGCGCCGGTCGAGGCGCCTGACGGCACCGCTGCGCGGCCCATCGAACCGTCTTCGAGTACAACATCGACCTCGACGGTCGGGTTTCCACGGCTGTCCAGGATTTCACGTCCGACAATGTCGATGATGGCGGTCATTGCGATGTCCCCGATTGATCTGACGAAAGGTCGCGCCCGTCTTAGCCAAAGCGACGCAAAAGGCAATCCGGCCATGGCCGAATAGTGCCGCCGGCCCGATTCACGAAGCGCAAATTTCTGTCATCATAAGTCATGCGCCCGGACATCGATTTCGGGTTATGGCTATTGTCGCGCGGGGCGAAACAGGAGGAGTTTCGCCATGTCCGAGTTGAGCGGTATTGTCAGTTTGTTTCTGATCGCGGTCGCGTTGCTGACATCATGCGACAATCAGCAGTCACCGCCAAAGGCCAATGTTACCTTGCCGGCCTTGAGCATCAGTGAATGAGGTTGGTGCTGAATCAAAAAGGGCCCCGTCGAAACGGGGCCCTTTTTGCCTGTGGGGTCAATGCCAGTAGGGCGTGACCTTGTAATACTCATACGACGCATCACGCGCGCTTTCACCGTCCGCGCCGGCCAGTTCATTGATCGAATAGGCGGGCGCCGCCTTCAGCTGTTCCTTCGAGAAGGGCACGACGTAACCGCCCTTGTCTTCATCATAGTCGAGACTCGCCCAGGGAACGGCGTGGTACTTCTCGCCGATGCCGAGAAAACCGCCAAAGCCGATCACCGCGAACATGATGCCGTTCGACGTCTTGTCGAGCATGATGTCCTCGATGCTGCCGATGCTCTTGCCTTCGGTGTTGTAGACGGATGTGCCGATGACTCGCGAAGCGGCGATGGCTTCGGTGTGGCCTGTCTGGGTTGTCATGGTCTGCTCCTCATTGTCGTTGAACACTGCTTTGACAATGAGGGGGACGGGCGAAAGTTCCCGACTTTTTAAGTGCCGGACAGTCACTCCGCGAGAATGAAAGTCACCTTCATGTTGACGCGGTAGGCCGAAATCTTGCCGTCCTCGACGACGATCTTCTGATCCTGGATCCAGGCGCCTTCCACGTTCTTCAGGGTTTTCGACGCGCGGGCAATTCCCTTCTCGATGGCGTCCTGAAAACTCTTCTTCGATGACGAGGTAATTTCGGTGACGCGGGCAACAGACATGGCTTTCCTCCTGCCAAGACGCTCATTTGCCGGCCAAGCGTACAACCGGCCCCTGTCCACCACAAGCGCTGGCAGGAAGCGCCCGCTCAGCGGCCCTTGGCTATCCGGTCGAAGGCCATCAGCCTTTCGAGAAGCGCCGGCATGTCCTTCAGCGGCACCATGTTCGGCCCGTCGGAAGAGGTCGAATTGTCGGGATCCTGATGGGTCTCGATGAAGACGCCGGCAACGCCGACGGCGACGGCCGCGCGAGCCAGGGTTTCGACAAAGCGACGCTCACCGCCAGACGAACCGCCCTGCCCGCCCGGCTGCTGGACCGAGTGCGTGGCATCGAAAATCACCGGAGCGCCGATTTCAGCCATGATCGGCAGGGCACGCATGTCGGATACCAGCGTGTTGTAGCCGAAGGACGCGCCGCGCTCGGTGGTCAGGACATTGGCGTTGCCGGAACCTGTGATCTTGGCGACCACGTTCTTCATGTCCCAGGGCGCAAGGAATTGCCCCTTCTTGACGTTGATGACCTTGCCGGTCCTTGCCGCGGCGACCAGCATGTCGGTCTGACGCGACAGGAAGGCAGGTATCTGCAGCACATCGACATGCGGAGCGACGATCGCGCACTGCTCCTCGGTGTGGACATCGGTCAGCACGGGAAGCGAAAACGCCTTGCGCAGTTCGTCGAAGACGGGAAGCGCGGCATCCATGCCGGCGCCGCGCGTCGCCGACAGCGAGGTGCGGTTGGCCTTGTCGTAACTTGTCTTGTAGACGAGGCCGATGCCGAGCCTGCCGGTCAGTTCCTTCAGCGCGCCGGCCATGTCGAAGGCATGCTGGCGCGATTCGAACTGACACGGGCCCGCGATCAGCGCCAAGGCCGCATTGTTGTCGAAGACGACATTGCCGACCGTTACCGACGAATTGGGCGTCGTCGAATTGGGCTTGCTCATTGGATCTCCCGGAAGATGAAAGCCGCGCCCTGTCCGGATGCGGGCTGCACGACAATGTCAGTGCCCGCTATATCGTGCTGGATGGCATTGGCTGCAAGCATGCTCGATGTGGCATCGGCGCTGCGCACCGCGAAGACAACCGCCGCGAAGCGGAGCTTGGTGGGTGAACCGGCCGAAACACCAAAGCGCGCGGCGAAAGACACGGGATCGAGCACGCTCAGCGTTGCATTTGGCAAATGAAACGCTGAGCCCTGCACGCCGGCAGCGGCATTCCCCATCGCCACGGAAATCAGCCGAGACTGTTCGGCTGGATGGTCGCTGAGCGCCACCACTTCCACAATGCCTGTCGCGCCATTGGTGTGGGCCTGCAAGGCCGCGCGGTCCACATCAGGCGCATTGATGCGCTGGCAGGCAAAAAGGAACGCATCGGTTGTGTCATTGGCCGAGGCGAAGGCCAGCTTGAATGACGCCACGTCGCTCTTGCCTGATGTATCGGTGAAAGCGCGTGAAAAGCTCAGCGTGCCTCCCGCCGACAGGCCGGCCTCGACATAGCGCACATGGTCGGCTTCGGCATTGTCGGTTCCCAGCACCACCGCGGAAAATCCCTCATCGCCGCGGCTTTCGCGGTAGAGGCGGTCGCGCGCGACGAAGACATTGCCCTCGCCGGCGGCCTTGATCGCGGCCTGTTCGCTGCCAATCGCGAGCGGCTCCAGATAGGTGCCGTCGGCGAGGAAAACGCAGCAGTTTTCCGTTCCAAAGGGATGGATGCCGGTCGGGGCGACGACGAAGCCGAGCGAAGTGAGCCGGGCTCGCGCCACATCGAGGTTCTGCGTCGGCAGCACCAGATGATCGAGCGGATGAATGCCGGCTGCTGTTGTTCGGGTCATGCAGGCGCGATGTGCATCATTCCGCAAAACGGTTCAAGGTTCTTCTCATCCGCCGCAGCAGGATTTGACGCCGCGGCATCCCCCGTGCGGGAGATGCTCCGATCCGCGCCTTCGACGATTGTCCCGGCTTCGCGATTCACCTTCGAAGAGCGCGCCTTGGGCTATCTGATGGGGCGTCGACAATGACACCTGCCGGAACAGGGCGCTGGATCAACTGCCACAGGCGCTTGATCAGCTGCCGGCCACGACATCGGCGGAATAGCGCAGTTCGCGCAAGGGTTTGACCTTGCTGGTGGTCTGCGCATAGAGCGGATGCGCCTTGTAAGCGGCCAGCGCCGCGTCATCGGCGAACTCAGCGTAGACGACGACATCGACTTCATCCGACAGCGGGTCGACCTTGGTGTTCAAAGTGACCTCGAAGAGGCTGGAATGAGGAATATTGCCGAGCGCCAAAAGCCCGCTGCGCACTGCCTCCACATCCTCCTTGCGCCTGGCGCTGAAGAAAACGATATGCCGGATCAATTCCGCCTCCTCGATCTGAATGCAGGGGTCTTTAGTGACGGCGGTCCCCTCGCGTCAACCGTTCATGGCGCCACGCGTCCTTGCGACGCGCCCGCATGGTGCCGGACCTCATCTCGCGGTGACCAACGCCTGCGATCTTCGGAAGGGACGTCCAGGTCGGGAGGGGCTGTTCAGGCCTTGCCGGTGACGTACCGAACGATATGGGAGAGTTCCCTGACCGACATGTCGAGATACCGGCCCTGATTGTACAGGCCATCCCAGATCAGGAAGAAGGCGACGGCGGCAATGACGATTACGTAACGCATGGCTAAAGCTATCGCACAGGCGCGGCGGCGGTCATAGACGTTTTTGGGTTCGGGAAGCCGCAACTCGACGCAAGGGCGCAGACACCAATCGCCACTTGGCACAGCCCAGCCAATGGCCTGCCTCTTGAAGTTCCCCCTCATGACGTGGAAGATTGTGACAGGCATTCGCTGGGAAGCGCTGAAGCTTTGGCCAACAGGCGCGCGCTTTCGTTCGAGCCCGCCTCGCGCCGAACCCATGAGCTACCGGGCCAGGCAAGGGTGTTCGAACCTGGCGAATGATCCAAGAGAATCGTGGCTCGGCAATTTGCGCCGGAACCACGGAAATCCAGGGGCGTGAAATGGCACATGGGGAACATAACGGCGCGGCGCTGAGCGAGGCGGTCAGGCTCGACGAGTTCAACTTCGCCGAGATCGTCAAGGGCCTGCCGGCCAAGGCGCGCATGGTGCTGTCGGCGGCGATGAACCTGCCGCGCGGTTCTCTCAAGGTCAGGATGCCGGACGGCCGCGCCGTTCTGGTTGGCGGCAAGGCGCCCGGCCCCGATGCCGAACTGGTGCTGAAGAACTGGCGCCTGCCAGGCCGCGCCTTTTCCGGCGGCACGATCGGCGTTGCCGAATCCTATATGGACGGCGATTGGGAAAGCCCTGACGTGACCAGTTTCCTGGAACTGTTCGTGGTCAACTCGGTGATCGGCGAACGCGTCGCCGGCGGCGCCAGCTGGCTCATCAACACCGTCCAGCGCATCCGCCACTGGTTCAACGAGAACACGCACACCGGTTCAAAGCGCAATATCTCGGCGCATTACGATCTCGGCAACGCCTTCTACAAGGAGTGGCTCGACCCGAGCATGACCTATTCCTCGGCGCTCTACGCCAATGGAGCCAATGATCTTGAAAGCGCCCAGGCCGCCAAATATCGGGCACTGGCCAGGGATACGGGTATCGGCGGAAAGGATCATGTGCTGGAGATCGGCTGCGGCTGGGGCGGCTTTGCCGAATTCGCGGCACGCGAAATCGGCTGCCGCGTTACGGGACTGACGATCAGCCGCGAACAGCACGACTTCGCCAAGGCACGCATCGCCAAGGCCGGGCTTGCCGACAAGGTCGACATCAAGCTGCAGGACTACCGCGACGAAACAGGAACTTACGACCGCATCGCGTCTATCGAGATGTTCGAGGCGGTCGGCGAAAAATACTGGCCGGTGTTCTTCTCGAAGATGAAAGCCTGCCTGAAACCCGGCGGCACCGCGGGTCTGCAGATCATCACCATCAACGAAGCCGCTTACGACACCTATCGCGCCAGGCCGGATTTCATCCAGCGCTACGTATTTCCCGGCGGCATGCTGCCGACACCGTCAATCCTGAAGGCGCTCGGCAAGGATCATGGCCTTGCGCATCTGCGTGAGCGCGTTTTCCCCGACGACTATGCGCGCACGCTCGCCGAATGGCGGCACCGCTTCTGGGCGTCGTGGGAGAAGATCGTACCGCTCGGCTTCGACGATCGTTTCAAGAAGCTGTGGGAGTTCTACCTGCACTATTGCGAAGCCGGCTTCCGCGCCAGCTACATCGACGTGCGCCAGGTGGTCTACAAGGCCTAGGTCGATACGCCAGGGGCCCGCCTTTGGTGAGCATCCCCGACCGTCGAACTTGTGGCGTTAAGTCAAAGCGCCAATCGCGGCGTCTTGATGCGACGTGATGAAACCGCGATCGCGCGTCGGCCGTTCTCAGCATCCGACGCCCCGCGCCAAGATTACGCCGAGCGCCTCTGACCATAGGAGGCTTCCATGAAGCGAACACTTACCGCCATTGCCATCCTGCTTGCCGCCGCATCCGCTGCCGATGCACGGCGCATAACCCCACCGACCGTCATGAACGATCCGCTGGGCGTCAGCATCAGCCCAACCATAAGACCTGGTGTCGGCGACCTCATCGACAACACACCGACCTCGACCATCCACGAGGTGCATGCTCCGGCCGGGATGACGCCCTTGACCGTGCCCAGCGACCCGACTGGCACGTCGCTCGAGCCGACGCAGCCAGTCAGCCCGCAAGCCCCCGCGACGGCACTGCCGCTGACGCCCGAAAACTGAGGGCCGCGCTATGCGCACCAGCCGGGGCAATCCCTGGAAACAAGGCCAATTCCGGAACCGGTGAAACGATCCGGAATTACCTTCAATCGAGGAGATGGAGCGGTTCGGCGTTTTCCGTGAAATGCCGAACCGCTCTAGACGACCCGGATCAGAGCAGGATGCGGTATTTCGCAAAACCGGCTTCGCCCTCGCCCGCCGGTTCGATCTTCAGCGACTTCACATCGGCGATGAAGTCCTTTGCCTTGACGCCTGTCTCGAACACGACGCTGGTTCCCGGCAGCGATGCGAACGACCAGTTGCCGTCGGCCGACGGGTTGATCGTGCCCTGGCTCACAATGTAGCGAACGATGACGTCGCGGTTGGTGTCCGGCGCCTCGTAGATGATCTTGGAGGCGTTGATGTCAGGAAAATTACCGCCGCCGCCGGCACGGTAATTGTTGGTCGCGACGACGAATTTCTGATTGGGATCAATTGGTTTTCCGTCGAACATCAAGTCGACGATGCGATTGGCGCCGGCATTCGCCACGCCGCCCTTGGCATCATATTTCGGCGGCTGCGACAGATCGATCTTGTAGGAGACGCCATCGATGACGTCGAAATTGTAGGACGGGAAATCGGTGTTGATGAGCGTCTGGTCGGGCTTCCCTGCCTCGATCCTGTTGAAGATGCCGGCCGACATTTCCAGCCATTCCTTGACCTGGGTGCCAGTGATTTCGACGGCGCGCACGGTGTTGGGGTAGAGGTAGAGGTCGGCGACGTTTTTGATGGCGATGTCGCCGGCCGGCACGTCGGTATAGTAGTCGGCGCCGTTGCGCCCGCCTGCCTTGAAGGGAGCGGCGGCCGACAGCAGCGGCACATCCTTCCACTGCGTGCTCTTGAGAATGTTCTTCAAGTACCAGGTCTGCGCCTGGCTGACGACCTGCACCGAGGGATCGTCGGCGACCAGCGCGAAATAGGAATAGAGCGGCGCGGAGGTCTTGCCGACCGGACGGCGCACATAGGCCAGGGTCGCCTGATGATCCTGCTCGAGGGCGGCGATGATGCGCTTGTCGTCGGGGACAGTCGGCTTGTTCTTGTTGTCGACGCGCTCGAAGATCGGCCGCGCCTCGGAGGTCGCGGACGCGACCTTCCATTTCGATCCGTCACGCTCCAGCATCAGGTCGATCAGACCCATATGCGAGCCCCAGAAACCGCCCATCACGGCCGGCTTGCCCTGCAAGGTGCCTTTTTGCGTGTCGACGCCTTCGAGCAACTGGAAATCCTTCTTGCCGGGGAACACCAGATGCTGGTGACCGGTAAACACGGCATCGACGCCATCGACGCCGGCGACGAAGAAGGAAGCGTTCTCCATCATGTCGCCCTGCTTCACATCGATGCCGGAATGCGAGAGCGCGATGACGATGTCGGCGCCCTCTTCCTTCATCTGCGGCACCCAGGCCTTGGCCGCCTCGACGATGTCGCGCGTCTTGACGTTGCCTTCGAGATTCTTGAGGTCCCAGACCATGATCTGCGGCGGCACGAAACCGATGATGCCGATCCTGATCGGCTGTTCGGCGCCCGAACCGTCCTTGATCTTCTTGTCGAGGATCACATAGGGCTTGAGGTAGAGCTTGTCGTCACGCGGGTTGGCGGCAAGCTCGGTGCCGCGGATCAGATTGGCGCAGACGAAGGGGAAATTGGCGCCAGCCAGCACCTTGTCCAGGAAGGACAGGCCGTAATTGAACTCGTGGTTGCCGAGCGTCGAGCATTCGTAGCCGAGCAGGTTCATGCCTTTCATGATCGGATGCAGGTCGCCGTCCTTGAGGCCTTTCTCGTAGGCGATGTAGTCGCCCATCGGGTTTCCCTGCAGCAGGTCGCCATTGTCGATCAGCATCGAGTTGACGGCTTCCTTGCGCACCGCGTCGATCAGGGACGCAGTGCGCGACAGGCCCATCGTGTCGTTGGCTTTGTCGGCGTAATAATCATAGGGCAGCACGTTCACATGGATGTCGGTGGTTTCCATGATCCGAAGATGCGCCTGGTTAGCTTGAGCGCGGGCGGAGAAGGGATGAAGCACGATCAGCGCCCCTGAGGCTGCGGCGCCGGCGAGAAAACCGCGGCGGGAGACGGGATGGAGCAGTTGCGACATGTTTTCTCCTTCGACTAGCTGACGCCCTGCCCCGGAGCGGAACTTCGCGCCGAAATAGGCTCGAGTCCACTCAAGAAGTCGCGCGCATGCGGACATCAGTCCATCAGCTGGAGATGACGCGCGGATGAATGGAACAGTGAAGGAAAGTCAGGTCTTGTCGTCGTCGCCCTGGGTGATCAGCCGGGCGCTGCGCTGGCCTGTGACGTAGATCCATAGCCAGCTCAGGGAAACCGCAAGCCGGTTGCGAAAACCGATCAGGAAGTAGATGTGCGCAATGCCCCACAGCCACCAGGCGAGCCAGCCCGTGAGCTTGATCCAGCCGAAATCGATCGCGGCCGCGCGCTTGCCGATCGTCGCCAGATCGCCGGCGTGCTTGTAATGGAAAGGACGTGCCGTCATATCGCCGCCAAGCCTGGCCTTGATGGTAGCCGCGACATGTCGGCCCTCCTGCTTGGCGGAGGGCGCCACGCCAGGTACCGGCCGTCCATCTGGCTTCAGCACAAGGGCGGCATCGCCAATGACAAAAATTTCCGGGCTGCCGGGCACGCTGAGGTCAGGCTCGACGAGCACCCTGCCCGCGCGGTCCGCCTTCGCGCCCAACCATTCGGCGGCGGGTGAAGCGGCAACGCCGGCCGCCCACAGGATCGTCCGGGCTGCCAATTGCTTGTCGCCAAACACAACACCCTCGGCGTCGCAGCGCGTGACGGCACGGCCGAGCTCAACCGTCACGCCAAGACGTTCCAACGCCTTGCTGGCGTAACCGGAGAGTTTCGGCGCGAAATTGGCAAGGATGCGGTCGCCGGCCTCGATCAGCACCACGCGCGTTTGCCGCGTATCGATATTGCGGAATTCGCCACGCAGCGTCTCGTGCGCCAGTTCGGCGATGGTCCCGGCCAGTTCCACGCCGGTCGGTCCCCCACCAACGATGGCAATCGTCAGCAGCGCCTGGAGCTTGGCGGGATCGGTTTCGCGCTCGGCCTGCTCGAAGGCCAAGAGAATGCGCCGCCGAATGGTGGTGGCGTCCTCCAGCGTCTTCAAACCCGGCGCAAAAGGCTCCCATTCGTCATGGCCGAAATAGGCATGTCGCGCGCCGGTGGCCAGCACCAGCGTGTCGTAGGCGACCGCGCTGCCGTCATCAAGCAGCACGCGTTTGCCGGCACGGTCGACGCCGGTGACATTGGCCAGCAGCGTCGTCACGTCCTTGCGCTTGCGCAGAAGATGGCGGATCGGCCACGCAACCTCGGAGGTTGCCAGCGCGGTCGTGGCAACCTGGTAGAGCAGCGGTTGAAAAAGATGATGGTTGCGTTTGTCGATCATGGTGATGCGCACCGGTGCGCCGGCGAGCGCACGGGTGAATTCGAGGCCGCCGAAACCCGCGCCGACAACGACGACATGGTGGCTGGGTCCGGTCATCTCGTTCACCCCTGACGGCAAGATCGCCTGCGCTAGATGTAGGTATTTTTGTGCGTTGCAGCAACAGAAGGGCGGTGCCCGGGACTCGTCGTCCCATGTCGTGAATACACAAGATGTATCGTGTCGCGAGGTATAGCGTCATCGAACACGCGATGAGGTGACGCATGGCTAACGATCATGACGACCAGGGTCCGGCGCAATATGCCTCGCCGCCCTGTTTCATGCATGAACTCGATCCGGCATTCCAGGCGCCGCTGTCCGACTGGACCGATGTGAGACGTTGGCGCAAGGCCGAGCGCGAACGGCTGATTGCAGCGCGGCTCGCAGTTTCGGCCGACGCGCGAACGGCAATGTCTCAGCGCATCGCCGAAGGGCTCGACGCGATCATCGGCGATATCGCCGGCCGTATGGTCAGCCTCTATTGGCCGTTTCGCGGCGAACCGGACCTGCGGCCGTGGATGGCGGCGATCAATGAACAAGGTGGCCGCACAGCGCTGCCCATCGTCGTGGAGAAAGCGCAACCGCTGATCTTCCGCGCCTACAAACCAGGCGACCGGCTGGAAAAAGGCGTCTGGAACATCCCGATCCCGGCCGAGGGCGATCCGGTCCTGCCGGACATCGTCATCTCGCCGATCGTCGGCATCGATCCGGCAAACTATCGGCTGGGCTATGGCGGCGGCTTCTTCGACCGCACGCTGGCCGCCATGCCGTTCAAGCCGCTGGTCATCGGCGTCGGCTACGAACTGCAGCGCATCGCGACCATCTATCCGCAGCCGCACGACATTCCGATGGATCGGATTGTCACGGAAGCAAGGAGCTAGGCCGAGGCTCCCGATTTCGTCATCCCCGGGCGAAGCAGCCGCGTAGCGGCGTCACGGAGACCCTGGGATCCATTCCGTGACCTCCATCGAGGGTGCAGCAGAGCAGAATTCCGCACCGTAGTAACGCTCCGGAATCCCGGCATGGATCCCTTGGGCTGCCGAGCAGTTCCAGGGGTCTGCGCCGCGTCGCTTCGCTCCTTGCTCCGCCCGCGGATGACGAAGCGGCCAGCCGTTTCGAGTTCAAGCCATTTCCGGCTTCATGCCCATGGCGGTGCGGTCGACGATTTCACGCAAGGCAAAGGACGAGTTGATCTTGGTGACATGCGGCATGGCCGACAGCCATTCCTTGTGGATGCGCTCATAGTCGACAAGGTCCTTTGCCGCGATGCGCAGGATGTAATCGTATTCGCCCGACATCAGGTGGCAGGACAGCACGTTGGGGCAACGCTTGATCGCCGCCTCGAAATCCGACAGCGTCTTCTCGAACTGGCCCGATAGCGATATATGCACGATCGCCGTCATCTGATGACCGAGTGCCGCATTGGAAAGCCGGGCGTGGTAGCCGCGAATGGTGCCGGATTTTTCCAGATTGTCGAGCCGGCGCGAACAGGCCGACTGCGACAGGCCAACCTTCTCGGCGAGCGCCGCATTGGGTATCCTGCCATCCTTCTGCAATGTCTCGAGAATGGCGATATCGATCCTGTCGAGCGGCATTTTTCGTGAATCCTGCGAACATCTGGCCATTTTTCGCAACAATTATCGAAACCTGCCTGTCCGCGCAAGCGCATTCGCAAACACTTGCGCGCCGATTCGTGGTTCACTCAGGCGATACAGGGAGTGAGCCCAAAAGGGCCCGGATCAGGAGAAGACAATGCGCGTCGGCTGCCCCAAGGAAATCAAGAACCACGAATACCGTGTCGGCCTCACGCCCGGCTCGGTCCGCGAATATGTGGCGCACGGCCACGAAGTGCTGGTCGAGGCCGGTGCCGGTGCCGGCATTGGCGCCGATGACAACGCCTATCGCGCCGCCGGCGCCACCATCGCCAAGACCGCCGCCGACGTGTTCGCCAAGTCGGACATGATCGTCAAGGTCAAGGAGCCGCAGCCCAATGAGTGGGCGCAGCTGCGCGACGGCCAGATCCTGTACACCTATCTGCACCTGGCTCCGGATCCGGAGCAGACCAAGGGCCTGCTCGCTTCGGGCGTGACCGCGATCGCCTACGAAACCGTGACCGATGATCGTGGCGGCCTGCCGCTGCTGGCGCCGATGTCGGAAGTCGCCGGCCGCCTGTCGATCCAGGCCGGCGCCACGGCGCTGCAGAAGGCCAATGGCGGCCGTGGCGTGCTGCTCGGCGGCGTGCCCGGCGTGCTTCCCGGCAAGGTCACCGTGCTCGGCGGCGGCGTCGTCGGCCTGCATGCCGCCCGCATGGCTGCGGGTCTTGGCGCCGACGTCACCATCATCGACCGCTCGATCCCGCGCCTGCGCCAGCTCGACGACCTTTTCGCCGGCCGTGTGCACACCCGCTACTCCACCGTCGAGGCGCTCGAGGAAGAATGCTTCTCAGCCGACATCGTCGTCGGCGCCGTGCTGATCCCGGGTGCCGCGGCACCCAAGCTGGTCACCCGCGAAATGCTGTCCGGCATGAAGAAGGGCTCCGTGCTGGTCGACGTCGCCATCGACCAGGGTGGCTGCTTCGAAACCTCGCATGCGACGACTCACGCCGAGCCCACTTACGAGGTCGACGGCGTTATCCATTATTGCGTCGCCAACATGCCAGGTGCCGTGCCGGTCACCTCGGCCCATGCGTTGAACAACGCGACGCTGCACTATGGCCTGCAACTCGCCGACAAGGGCCTGAAGGCGCTGGTCGACGACCATCATCTGCGCAACGGCCTCAACGTCCACAAGGGCAAGATCACCAACCGGGCGGTCGCTGAGGCGCTCGGCTACGAACTGGCTGAGCCGAAAGCCGTTCTGGCCGCGTAATACACCCAGAAAAAGTCAACTTACGATTGTTGCCCGCCGGTTCTCTCCGGCGGGCTTTTGCTGCCTATCTTGGCCGACAGCCTGGTTACCCGGCAGATCGCTGTCAGCTGCAGAGGCAGGTTGCTCGAAACTGTTGCATTTTTGTCATACCCAAATTGACCGACTCCCTGTTAGGAACAGCTCGGGTTTATTATTAGGGGTACGGGCTATGCTTACTCGCGTTTCCGCGAAATCTTTTCTCCTCGGTGCTGTTTCTGTCGTGGCTTTGATGTCCGCGGCCCATGCGGCAGACGTCGTACAGCCGGTCGAGGCAAGCGGTTTCAACTGGAGCGGTGCTTATATCGGCATCGGCGGCGGCTTTGGCGCGACCGTGCACAAGGTCAGCGCTCCGGATACAAGCTTCAACGGCATCGGTGGGAATGGCGTGTTCGGCGAACTGACCGCCGGCTATGATTACATGGTCAACGAGCGTTTCCTGCTCGGCGGTTTCATCGATGCCAACTACGGCAATATCGGCCCTTCGCTGAGCGTTCCGGGTGCCGATATCGACCTCACGAATTCCTACGGCTTCGACGTCGGCCTGCGCGCCGGCTATCTCCTCAATCCGAGCACGCTCGGCTATGTGCTCGGCGGCTACAGCTGGCAGCATTTCAAGCTGGACGGGTCTGGAGACGCCGATGGGCTCGAATTCACCGAGAACCGCGGCGGCTATGTTCTTGGCGTCGGTATGGAAACCGTGCTGCGCGGCAACTGGACGCTCAAGACCGAATATCGTTATGCCGACTACGGCGACAAGTCGGTTCTTGATGTCGGCGGCGACTCGCTGAACGTCGAGCCGTCAACGCACACGTTCCATATCGCTGCCAACTATCGCTTTGGCGCTCAGAATGGCAGCGGCGCTTCTTTCGCAGCTCCGGCCTACAACTGGACCGGCTTCTATGTTGGTGGCGCACTTGGCGCCGGCACAATGGTGCATGATCTGACGCTCGGCGGCGCACTTGAGCTGAACGGCATCGGGGGCGAAGGTGTCTTCGGTGAAGGCAGCGTTGGCTACGACCATGATTTCGGCACCTGGGTCGCCGGTGTCCAGCTTGACGGTCGCTACTCAGGCATCCGGACCAAGCTCGATATTTTCGGCGGATCGATCAAGGGTGACGCCGACTATGGATTCGATGCGCTCGCCCGAGTCGGCGCCAAGGTCAACGAGTCGACGCTCGCCTATGTGATCGGCGGCTATAGCTGGCAGCACTTCAATCTGCATGCATCCGCACCTGGCGGCCCCAGCGGCGATATCTACGACTGGGGTTCCAGTGGTTTCTCGGTTGGCGGTGGTCTTGAAACGGCCGTTTCCAACAACATGACCGTTGGCCTCGAATACCGCTATTCGCAGTATGCGAAGGAAGATTTCGGCTCCGACGGCATCTTGGAAGATACCCCTTCGTTCCAGACCGTGCGTCTGGGCTTGAAGTACAAGTTCAACTAAAAGGCCCTCCAGGCAATAGTTGCAGCCCGTCGGCCCAGCCGGCGGGCTTTTTTCTTTGCGTTGAAGACTTTCGTGCTGAACGGCAACAAAAAAGCGGAGCCAAAGCCCCGCTTCCTCGATATCGAGATTGCCGCCGGTTCATCCGCGGTCGGCCAATCGATCGACAATCGCTTTTTATCGTATCTATGCGACGGGAGTACGACAGAATTCCTGGCGACAATTCTCGCGGCTCAGGCCCGTTCGATGCGACACTGATAGCAATTGTTGCGCGCCGAACGAACGTGGACATAGGCGATATCATCGCGCTCGAACAAGGCTTTGGCCCGGGCGGCTATCGCGTTGGTTGGGATGACGCCGCCGCTGC
Source organism: Mesorhizobium sp. 113-3-9 (assembly GCF_016756515.1). Classification (NCBI taxonomy): domain Bacteria; kingdom Pseudomonadati; phylum Pseudomonadota; class Alphaproteobacteria; order Hyphomicrobiales; family Phyllobacteriaceae; genus Mesorhizobium; species Mesorhizobium sp. 113-3-9. Next base: position 4,818,010 of record NZ_AP023246.1, read on the forward strand.
CGTAGACGATACGGTCGTCCCTGCCATAGCCGCGCACGATATAGTCCGGACTTTCGAGGATTTCAGGTAGCGCATCTGTCTCGGCCGCGCTCTCGCATTCTTCGGCATGCAGGAAGATCGGGCCGGTCTCGGCATAGGGTTGAAGATCCGGGAATGGACGGAAAGCCAGGACAAGATAGGCGTCGCCGGCTGCGATATTCTTGAGACAGTGCCGGCAAGGCATGCCATCGCCGTCGGAGATGTTCCGCTCTGGCGTGTGGCCGTAAGCATCGGGTCCACCGCGCTGCAGGGCTCTGACATGTTCGGTGGGTAGCGCCTTGAACTGAATGGTCATCATGGAGATCTCCGGCTCGTCGACCGGAAATTATCGGCTCTGGCCGATGCGTCCCACCCGATTCTTGCCAAGGATCGAGGGGACCGATCCGATGTCGGCGATCGATCCCCTCATACCAAGCAGCGTGATCGCACCCGATCTATGAAATAAGCCGGCCAGATAAAGCAGCGAAACCCCGAATCAGCGGATGAAATCGTCGAAGCGCCGCAGAGTCACCCTGCGATTCTGCCAGTTTTCGTTCTGCGTTGGCACGAGCAGGAACTCCTCGCCGTAGCCGACGGTTTCCAGGGCATAGCCCGGTACGCCGAATTCACGCACCAGCGTGCGCTTCAGCGAGGCGGCGCGCTGCTCGGACAGGATCTGGTTCGACTGAAAGGATCCGACCGCATCGGTATGCCCCTCGATCAGCACGCGCGCACCGGGATCGCGGCGCAGGATGCGCCGAAGCGCATTGGCGATGGTCTCGATCTTGTCGTATTGCGAACTGGAAATGGCCGCCGAGCCGAAGGCGAAATTGATCGACTGGATGTCGATCGAGCGCGCCATGCGGCGCAGATCCGGCCGGCGCTTGAATTCGCGAATGGTGACGCGCTCGTTCGGCCGCAGCTTCACCCGGGGCGCCGCCTCGAGCTTGCGCTCGATCGTCGCGGCGGAAGGCGTCGTCGCTTGCGCGGCGGCAAGGCTCGGCATGGCAATCGCAGCGATCAGCGCGGCGGCCAGTGTACGGCGTGTCAGCATATCTTTTCTCCTTCGGCATCTGCCGCATTGATGATGCGGGCAACATGCCAGAGGCAGGCTGAAGCGCCGATGAATGAAAGGTTCAGATTCCCGCTGGTGTCACGGCCGCATGACGCTGGCCGAACGCTCGGCGAAAGGCAGCGGGTGCACGACCTCCTTCTTCTGCGCGACCGGCCTGAAACCGAGCTTCTGGTAAAGTGGGAGTGCCGCCGGATGGTCAAGCGTACAGGTCTGCACCGTCACCCGTTTCGGCCCATATGACCACGCGGCCGCAATCGCCGAACCCAGGAACCAGCGGCCGAGGCCCTGCCCGGTGGCATGTTCCATCATGCCGAAATAGGCAAGTTCGACTTCCTCCGGCAAATGCGGCTTGATGTCGAAGAAACCCGCCGGCGCGCCGTCGAGATAAAGCACCCTGATGTCGCGATCCTCACGGTGGATGCCGGCCGAAAGTTCATCGTCATTCAGCCTGAGAACATTCACCCAGTGCCATTTGCGCCCCACCCGGTCCATCAGGTAGCGATAAAAATGCAAGGGAATGTCCCTGGTCTTCAAAAGCGCGACCTGGCGGTTGTAGGGCACTGGCGGCGAGACGGCAGGAGGGGCATGCATTTCGAGAAAAGTCACCGTGACTTCAATGTCCTGCAGCACGCCGTTTTCCATCGCGTTCATTCCTTGCCAGTTTTCGCTGGGCCGGTCTTCGCGAGGCCAGTTGCCACAGGCGTGTCGGAGAGCCCGCCCCACTCGGTCCATGAGCCGTCATAGAGCCTGTTGTCGGTGTGGCCAAGCGTCTCCAGGGCGAGCGTAATCACCGCCGCGGTGACGCCGGAGCCGCAAGATGTGACGATGGGCTTCGACAGGTCAATGCCGGCGTCCTCGATCACCTTGCGCAAACGGTCCTTCGACAGCAGCGAACCATTCTCCGACAGTGCGGAATACGGCACATTGCGCGCGCCCGGCATATGGCCTGAACGGATGCCGGCACGGGGTTCGGGCTCGGCACCGGTGAAGCGGCCTGGTCCGCGGGCATCGGCAATCTGGCTGGCGCCGGTCTCGACGATCCGGCGCATGTCGGCCAGGCTGGCGACGCGGCCGGCGTCGAAATCGGCATGGAACACGCTTGGCGCGATCTTCGTCGGCTCGGCCGTTACCGGCCGGCCGGCCGCTTTCCAGCCGTCGAACCCGCCGTCGAGAACGTAGACCTGGAAAACACCCATGATGCGGAACATCCACCATGCCCGGGGTGCCGAGAAGAACCCCGGACCGTCATAGATGACGATGGTGTCGTCGGCCGAGACGCCCATCGCTCCGACATATTGCGCAAAATGCTGCGGCGACGGCAGCGTATGCGGCAAGGCAGCGTCAGGATCCGAAACCGCATCCTGGTCCAGGAAGCGGGCGCCGGGGATGTGGGCTGATTGATACTCGGCACGCGCGTCGCGCTTCTGCGCCGGCAAGTACCAGGATGCGTCCACGATTGTCAGGCCGGGCTCGCCCAGGCGTCCCTGCAGCCAGTCCGCATCGACGATAAAAGGACTGTCTTCGGCCATTTTGGTTCTCTCTATCCCGGGTAAGGCAAAGGGTTGCGTGTCAGGCGGCCGGCATCGGGCCGAAGCGGATGCGGAAGCGCCGGTTCTCACGGCCTTTCTTCTCGATCTTGCCTATGTGGATTTCGCCGATTTCGCCGGTGCTTTTCACATGCGTGCCGCCGCAGGGCTGGCTGTCGACCGTGCCATTCTCACCGATGCAGACCAGGCGGATCCTGCCGGTGCCGACCGGCGGCCGGACGTTCTTGGACTTCACCAGGCCAGGGTTCGCGGCGAGTTCCTCGTCGCTGATCAGCCTGGTGAAAATCGGATGATCGGCTCGCACCAGATCCATCAGGCTCGCGGTCACCTCTTCCTTGCTGAAACTGGCGTCCGGAATGTCGAAATCGACACGGCTGTCGTCCTCGGAAACCGCTGCACCCGTGATCGGGAACGGGCAAACGACTGTGAGCAGGTGACAGGCCGCGTGCATGCGCATCAACAGGTGCCGGCGTTCCCAGTCGATGGCGAGTTTGACCTTCTCGCCAGCCGCCAGGATGGCCTGCTCGGGCGCCGGCACATGGATGATCTCGTCCTTGGTCTCACCCGTGATGGTGGCGGCAATGGCGATGCGGCTGCCGTCGGCGCGTTCGAGATAGCCGGTGTCTCCCGGCTGTCCACCCGAGGTGGCGTAGAAGATCGTCCGATCGAGAATGATGCCACCACGATCATTGACGGCAACAACCGTCGCATCCGCCGTGCGCAGGTAGGCATCGTCGCGAAACAGCGCTTCCGTTTTGTGCGCCATCACGAGACCTTTTCGAACGGCACCGAAATCTTGCTCTGCAGTTCCATCCAGCCTGGCACGGGAAGGTTCTTCTCGCGCAGGAATTCCGGGTTGAACAGCTTCGACTGATAGCGTGTGCCGTAGTCGCAAAGAATGGTCACGATGGTATGGCCGGGGCCCAATTCCCGGGCCAGCCTGATCGCGCCGGCAATGTTGATGCCTGTCGAGCCGCCGACGCAAAGACCTTCTTCCTGAATGAGATCGAAGACGATCGGCAATGCGTCCTCGTCCTTGATCTGGAAAGAGAAGTCCGGCGTGAACCCTTCGAGATTGGCGGTGATGCGCCCCTGCCCGATGCCCTCGGTGATCGAGCTGCCCTCCGACTTCAATTCGCCGCTGGTGTAGAAACTGTAAAGTGCGGCACCCAGTGGATCAGCGAGCGCGATCTTCACATCCTTGCTCTTGGCCTTCAGCCCGAAGGCAACGCCGGCAAGCGTTCCACCGGATCCCACCGCCGAGACGAAACCATCGACCTTGCCGCCGGTCTGGCTCCAGATTTCCTCCGCCGTGGTCCGGATATGGCCGTCGCGGTTGGCGACGTTGTCGAACTGGTTGGCCCATATGGCGCCGTTCGGCTCGCTTCTGGCCATCTGCTCGGCCAGCCGCCCTGACAGTTTCACATAATTGTTGGGGTTCCTGTAGGGCACGGCCGGCACCTCGATCAGCTCGGCGCCGAGTAACCGGATCGTATCCTTCTTTTCCTGGCTCTGCGTGTCCGGGATGACGATGACGGTGCGATACCCCAGCGCCTTGGCGACCAGCGTCAGGCCGATGCCGGTATTGCCGGCCGTCCCCTCGACGATGACACCGCCCGGCTTCAACAAGCCGCGCTGTTCAGCGTCACGAATGATGAACAGGCCGGCGCGATCCTTGACCGATTGGCCCGGATTCATGAACTCGGCCTTGCCCAGGATCTCGCAGCCGGTTTCTTCAGAAGCCTTGTTGAGGCGGATCAGAGGCGTGTTGCCGATCGCGTCGATCACAGAACGGGGCATTCAGGATTCCTTGTGTGCGTGCGCCGAAACCCTAGAAACCCGACGCTGCGGTTTCAAGGCAAGAATTCGCCTGGTCCAGTCGCATTTCCAGCATTGCGTTGCATTGGCGTTCCCGAGGCCGGGCTCGGTATCGCACAGTTCATTTGCACCCGACGTCGAGAAGCACTCTTTTCATTCGATTTCCTGACCGCTAGAGCAAAGCACCAACAAACTCGGCAGGGCGCAGCATGACACTCTATCGGGCCGATCCGAAACACGGCGTCGCCTGGGTCACGGGCGGCAGCAGCGGCATTGGCCGCTCGCTGGCCAGGGATCTGGCGTCCCAGGGCTACGCGGTGGCGGTAACCGCACTGGACGACGATCCGATCGATACGCTCATTGTCGAGACCGCGCAGATGCCGGGCAGCGTCACCGCTTTTCCCTGCGACGTGACCGACGAACCGCGCATGGCAAGAACGGTCGCCGCGATCGAGAACGAGCTCGGCCCGATCGTGCTCGCCGTCTTCAATGCCGGAAACTACATCTCCACGCCCGGAGAGGCTCTCGTCGTCAAGGACTTTCGCAAGTCCTTCGAGGTCAATTATTTCGGCATCATCAACGGGCTGGTGCCGGTCGTGGAGCATATGCGCGTGCGATCACGCGGCCATGTCGTGCTGGTGGGATCGGTCACCGCCTATTTCGGCTGGCCAACCACCGCTGCCTATGGCGGCACTAAAGCGGCGATCAACATCCTGGCAGAGTCGCTGAAGTACGATTTCGACAAGATGAACATCCGCGTCCAGGTGATAAACCCCGGTTTTGTCGACACGCCGCTGACTGAAAAGAACATGCTGCCGATGCCGGGCCTGATGCCGGTCAGCCGGGCCACGCGCCGCATGGTGAAGGCAATCAAATCCGGTGGCTTCGAAGTCACCTTTCCGTACCGCACCAGCTGGCCGCTGAAGTTTCTCAGCCTGCTGCCCAGACCGATCACCCGATCGGTGATCAGTCTGACGACCAGCTGGAAAGCACGGCCGCTGCATTACGAGCGCAAACCGCCCAACAAATAGGATGCCCACAGGATTGGTGGCGTGGCTGCGGGAACGGCCGTTGCCTGTTTGCGGCCACCACCATAGGTTTGTTGTTGTTGCGTGGAGTCTGCGATGGGGCGACGGATCGTGCTTGCTGTGCTGGGCCTGATCGCCGTCCTTGCTCTGGCTTTCGTTCTTGGCCCACGCGTTCCCGTCGACACCACGATCCGCTTTGATCCTTCCGCCATCGGCGACGATCCGCAGGCCTATGTGGCCAAGGTGGAAGCCGCCGTGCCCGGTATCCGCGACGGGCTGGAGAAGGAGATCGTCTGGGCCAACCCGATGGTGCATGCCAGGACGCCGCTGTCGATCGTCTATATCCACGGCTTTTCCGCTTCCAAAGGCGAAGTCCGCCCCCTGCCCGACGAGGTGGCCGACCAGCTCGACGCCAACCTCTTCTACACCCGCCTTACCGGTCACGGGCAGGACGGCGCGGCGATGACGCAGGGCAGCGTCAATGCCTGGATCAACGACTATGAAGAGGCGCTCGCCATCGGCCGGGCGATCGGCGACAAGGTGATCGTCATCTCGACCTCGACCGGCGGCTCGCTGGCGGCGTGGGCGGCAACACAGCCCGGCGCGTCGGATGGCGTGGCGGCCATTGCATTCATCTCGCCCAATTTCGGCGTGAAGGCGTCAGGCGCCGAGATCCTGACCATGCCGTGGGGCAAGCAGATTGCCGAACTCGTCATCGGCAAGGAACGTAGTTTCGTGCCGCGCAACGCGCTGCACGAAAAATTCTGGACCACCAAATATCCGGTTGCCGCGACATTGCCGATGCAGGCGCTGACCGAACTCGCCTATGGAGCGCCGGTGGAGAAAGCCGATATCCCTGCCCTGTTCATCTTCTCGGATTCGGACAGGGTGGTGCGGCCTGACCGCACCCGCGAAATCGCCGGCCGCTGGGGCGCGCCGCACGAACTGGTGCCGGTCGACGACACCGGCGACCCGGACAACCATGTCATCGCCGGCGACGTGCTGTCGCCATCGACCACGGCTTTCCTGGCGCAACGGATTACCGTCTGGGTCGAGGCGGTGGCGAAGTAAGGTTCCGAAAACAAGGAGGGCGGCCGAAGCATCGCTTCAACCGCCCTCTTATCTATCAGTCAGGCAACCAGCCAACCACCAAGGTTGGCCGACTGCCGCGAAGCGTGATCAGGCAGCCCGCGCTGCCGGCCGCTTGCCGCCGAAGCGGCGCTTGTTGTTGCCCTTGAAGGGTTTCGCGCCTTCCGGCTTGCGCTCGCCGGCAAATGCCGGCTTGTCGCCGAAGCGCTTCTTCCCGAAGCCTTGGTTCGGCTTCTTCTCGCCGCCCGGCCGCCTGCCGTCGCGACGGCCATTGCGGTCGTTGCGATCATTGGCGGGCTCGAAGCGCTCGTTCTTTTCAGCCGGATTGCGCTGCGGATCGGGGCTGCCGAGATGGTCGGCAACGATCGGCAACTTGGTGCGGATGATGCGCTCGACCTGGCGCAGCTTGCTGTTTTCCGAAGGATCGCAAAGCGTGATCGCAATGCCGTCCATGCCGTTGCGGCCGGTACGGCCGATGCGGTGGACGTAGCTTTCGGCCTCGTCGGGCAGGTCGAAATTCACGACATGGCTGATGCCGGGCACGTCGATGCCGCGCGCGGCGATGTCGGTCGCGACCAGAATGCGCACCGATCCATCACGAAAATCGTTCAGCGCCTTCTGACGGGCATTCTGCGACTTGTTGCCATGGATGACGGCGGCCTTGAAGCCGTCGCGCTCGAGGTCCTTGGTCACCCGGTCGGCGCCATGCTTGGTGCGCGAAAAGATGATGACGGACTTCATCGCCTCGTCGGCGAGCATGGTCGACAGCACCTGGCGCTTCTGCTTGGTGCGGGCGAAAACGACGCCCTGCACGATCTCGGCCGCCGCCGTGCTTTGCGGCGAGACTTCGATGCGAACCGGGTTCTTCAACAGGCCCTTGGCCAGTTCGGCGATCTCGTCCGGCATGGTGGCCGAGAACAGCGCCGTCTGGCGGTCAGGCGCGGTCGCCTTGGCGATGCGCTTGACGTCGTTGATGAAGCCCATGTCGAGCATGCGGTCGCCCTCGTCCAGCACCAGCCATTTGGTATCGGAGAGGATGAGGTCGCCCTCGCGCACCAGGTCGGTCAACCGGCCCGGCGTGGCAATGAGGATGTCGACGCCGGGAGCAACCTTCTTCACCTGGCTGAAGCGCGAGACGCCGCCCAGCACCAGTGCGGTGGAGACATGCTGGCCTTTTGCGAGGATCTTGATGGTGTCCTCGATCTGCACCGCGAGTTCGCGGGTCGGCGCCAGGATCAGCGCACGCGTCGTCTTGGCGCGCCGCTTGGTGCCGAGCGCGATGATCTTCGACAGGATCGGCAGCGCGAACGCAGCGGTCTTGCCGGAACCCGTCTGCGCGATGCCGAAAATGTCACGGCCTTCCAGCTGCGGCGGGATGGCCTGCACCTGGATCGGCTTCGGTTCGGCGAAGCCGGCATTGTGGGTGGCCTTGAGCAGCGCACCGGTGATTCCCAGCGCCGCGAAACCGGAGAGTTCCGCGGTGACGTTGCCGGGCAATGTGTTTTCGTTGGTCAAAATAATCTTCTTTCACGCGGCTTCTTGGCCGCAAACGTCGATGGCGGCAGGGCGCAACCTGCCGTCGAAAAATTGGATATGAAACGACAAGGCGGGCGGACGGTATCGTCCACTCGGCTGCGCTGTCGTGCCCGCAGGCATCATGCCACGGGGCTTTTTCACCACTTTATGATGTACCGGAAAGAGGGCCGATATACCGGAAAGAGGGAAAACAGACGCAACCAGTCTCATTTGTCGAGAAGGCCGGAATCTCCCGGCCCAAGCGCCTATGGGCTGCATATGGCTGAGTTCGCCCCGGAATGCAAGGGGCGCCATGTTGCAGCGCAGCAAAAACCGGCCAAAGCCGACGCTTGCGCTCCCCAGCGGGCATCATTACCACAAACGCAGCTTTCCGTTTCTGGAGACCAAGTGATGAAGGACGTGCTGAAGGAACTCGAGCGCCGGCGCGAGATCGCCCGCATGGGCGGTGGCCAGGCCCGCATCGACGCCCAGCACAAGAAGGGCAAGCTGACCGCACGCGAACGCATCGAGGTGTTTCTCGACGAGGGTTCGTTCGAGGAGTTCGACATGTATGTCGAGCATCGCTCGACCGATTTCGGCATGGAAAAGACCAAGATCGCTGGCGACGGCGTCGTCACCGGCTGGGGCACGGTCAACGGCCGCCCGGTCTACCTCTTCGCCAAGGATTTCACCGTGTTCGGCGGCTCGCTGTCGGAAGCCCATGCCGAAAAGGTCATCAAGGTGCAGGAGATGGCGCTGCGCAACCGCGCGCCGATCATCGGGCTCTACGATGCCGGCGGCGCGCGCATCCAGGAAGGTGTGGCGGCGCTCGGCGGCTATGCCGAGATTTTTCAGCGCAATGTGCTGGCCTCCGGCGTCATTCCGCAGATTTCCGTGATCATGGGCCCGTGCGCCGGCGGCGACGTCTATTCGCCTGCGATGACCGACTTCATCTTCATGGTGCGCGACACCTCCTACATGTTCGTCACCGGGCCGGATGTGGTGAAGACCGTCACTAACGAAACGGTGACGGCGGAAAGCCTTGGCGGCGCCTCGGTCCACACGACGAAATCCTCGATCGCCGACGGCGCCTATGACAATGATGTCGAGGCGCTGCTGCAGATGCGCCGGCTGGTCGATCTCCTGCCTGCTTCGAACACGTCGGAGATTCCCGAGATCGAATGCTACCAGTCGGTGACCGACCACGACCTGTCGCTTGACCGCCTGATCCCCGACAACGCCAACAAGCCCTACGACATCAAGGAACTGATCCTGAAGGTCGCCGACGAGGGCGACTTCTTCGAGATCCAGCAGAATTTCGCCAAGAACATCGTCACCGGTTTCGGCCGTGTCGAGGGCCGCACGGTCGGCTTCGTCGCCAACCAGCCGATGGTGCTGGCCGGCGTGCTCGATTCCGACGCCAGCCGCAAGGCGGCGCGCTTCGTGCGCTTCTGCGATTGTTTTTCGATCCCGATCGTCACCTTCGTCGACGTTCCAGGCTTCCTGCCGGGTACCGCGCAGGAGTATGGCGGGCTGATCAAGCACGGCGCCAAGCTGCTTTTCGCCTATGCCGAGGCGACCGTGCCGAAGATCACCGTCATCACCCGAAAGGCCTATGGCGGTGCCTATGACGTGATGGCCTCAAAACATCTGCGCGGCGACATGAACTATGCCTGGCCGACGGCGCAGATCGCTGTCATGGGCGCCAGGGGCGCGGTGGAAATCATCTACCGCAAGGACATTGGCGACGCTGAAAAGATCGCAGCCCATACAAAGACTTACGAGGATCGCTTCCTGTCGCCCTTCGTCGCCGCAGAGCGCGGTTATGTCGACGAGGTGATCATGCCGCACTCGACCCGCCGCCGTATCGCCCGGGCGCTGCGGATGCTGCGCAACAAGGACATGCAGAACCCCTGGAAGAAGCATGACAACATCCCGCTCTGAAGCGTCTATCAGAGTAGCTGTCGAACACTCACTCCTCCTCCGCCGCGCCAAATCCCGCCCCCATCGTGGCGCTGGTAGCGCTTGCCCAGGGTGTCGCATGATTGTCGATGCGCATCTGGAAGATGAAATAGGTCGGCGAGCAGAAGCCGATGCTTTTGACCTTGGCCGCGCCCGGCGTGTCCGACGGCAGCGACTGGCACATATAGTCCTCGCGGCAGAAATGATCGGCCGAACACGCCGGCCGGTTGCCGCGATTGACCGCGCCGCCGAGGCATTGGTCGAAATTGTTGGTTGCCACGCAAGTGTCGAATTTCTTGCCGCCGACCAACCCGCAGATCTCGTTCGGCATCGGCTTGCCCTTCTTGAAGGCGGCAAAGCCGCGGTCCTTGTCGTCGCAGGCGCGGTAGGCGATGCCGGCCGGCACGCCGATCTTCGGCGGTCGGCAGGTATAGGCGGTGCGCGAAATCCCCGGGGCGAAGGCGGCGAACTGACCGGTGATTTTGTAGCGATCGTTGAAGGGCTGCGAGGCGTTGCTGGCGATCGACCCGGTCAGGCAGGGATGGCCGGAAAACATCTTTTCGCTGTCCATGGGCAGCAGACACTGCGCCAGAGTGGTGTGCACGCCTGATGCGGTCGCCAGCGGCGTGCAGACTGTGCCGCCACCGCATGCCCAAGTCGCGCCGAAACGCTTGGCATCGTCCGGCATCAGGCACGGCATCGCCATTTCGGCCGGCGTGTAGTCGACATCGCCGGCATCGGTCCAGGTGGCTGGCGGTGCGAAAGACAGCGGCCGGTAGCGGTTCGGCTCCTTGCCTTCTTGCGCGGCGCGCAGCCAGGCTTCGCGGCGCGGGATCTCGGCATGGAGGTGCGGCGAGATGCCGACCTCGATGCGGTTGAGCGGCGATGTCGTCTTGTCGTCGAGGCCGATGAAGTGGAAGCCGGCCGTGGACCCCGCCTGGTGACAGCCCTGGCAAGCGCCATTGTCCAGCCGCTCGACCAGCGCCTCCGGCGTGCGCACCAGCTTCATCGAGGAATAATCGAGCGATACGAATTCCTTGGGTTGGAATATTTGCGTAAACGGATGGTTGGCCTGCCGCGCGCTGCCGAAGGTCGACCACGAGATGACCTTTTTGGCCAGGAATTCGTCCGGGATTTCGTAGACGCCAAGATCGACCGCCGCGACATTGGCCCTGACATAATCGGCAAGCTCTTTCTTCAGCGCCGCATCTTGCGATAGCCGCGCGGTATCAGGTGTGTTCTCCAGCGGCTTCTCGCTGATCGCAGCCCCATCGATGCCGAAGATCCGCATGAGATAGGCTGCCTGCCCGCCGAATTCGGTCTCCTGGCCGGAGGGAAAGCGCACCACTTGCGCATTGAGTTCGAGCTGCTTGAAAGTGAGCCCGGCCCGCTCCAGCGGCCCGCCGACCAGCCAGCCAGCGTCGATGCTCTCATCCAGTTGCGGCGTCCAGCGTCCGGCAACGCCAACACAACCGCCATCGGCATCCGGTGCCGCACTGTAGACCGCGTTGAAATTGAACGGCAGCCGCGAGGCCAGGACCTTGCCGCCCTTCTTGAAGCTGTAGGCGAGGCGATAGATGAAACGCACTTCGCCACAGCTCTTGTCGCCTTCCAGGGCAGCGAAATCACGCCGGTCGAGCCGGTTGACGACGCCGACCAGACGGAAGCGTGCCGCCTCCGTCTTCAGCCAACGCATGTCCATGATGCGACCGACATTGCCATCGGTTACCTCGTAAAGCGTGCGCCCGCCGGCCTTCATCTCGGCCCGCAATGTGGCAATGTCTGATGCCACCGTATCGACGATCGCATGATAGGCGGGGGCTTCGTCATAGAGCGCCTTCAGGTCGTCCGCTCCATCGACGGCGAAAATGCCGGCGAAGCCAAAGCCCTTGGCATCGAGGGTGGCGAGAACCGCCGGATCATCGATGATGGTCACCGGCTGTTCGGCGCGCGCGCCATGCGAAGTGAGCAGCGCGACGAAGGCCGCAACGGTGAGCGCGAAACGCTTCATCCGTTAGGCACCTTGCGCCGTGCCTCGACCAGTTCGCGCAAAACCGGCACCAGCGCCAGCGGCAGATCCTCGGCAATCAGCCCCGGTCCAAACCGGCTGCCGGCCTCGGCATGGATCCACACTGCCGCGCAGGCTGCTTCGAACGCCGGCATGGCTTGCGCCATCAGGCCGGCTGATATGCCCGACAGCACGTCGCCCGACCCGGCGGTGGCAAGCCAGGCCGCGCCGTTGGAATTGATCGCCGCCCGGCCATCGGGCGCGGCGATCACCGTGTCGGCGCCCTTGTAGACGATAATGGCATTGGCACGTGCGGCCGCCGCACGCGCCTTGTCCAACTTGGACGAGGCGTCATCACCGGCTATGTCGGGAAACAGCCTGGCAAACTCCCCTTCGTGTGGTGTCATCACCAACGCCGGCGCATTCGGCCTGCGCGCCGCTTCGAACAAGACGTCCTGCGCCTCACGAAACGAGGTGATCGCGTCGGCATCGAACACAAGTCCGTCGACCTGTGCGGAAGAATTCCGTGGCTGGCCGGCAGCGAGCAGCGCGAGCCCAAAGGTCCGCGTTTTTTCGCCGACACCAAAGCCGGGTCCAAGCACGAAGGCCGAAGGCCGGCGTTCGCCGGCAAATTCCTCGATGTCCGCGACATCGTCGGTCTTGCGCAGCATGATCGAGGTCAGATGGGCGGCATTGACCTGCATGGCGTTGCCCGGCGACAGCACGGTCACCGCCCCTGCCCCGCTTCGGGCCGCGGCAAGCGCCGACAACCGCGCCGCGCCGGTGGCGCTCGGCCCGCCGGAAAAGACGCCGACATGGCCGCGTTTGTATTTGTGCGCGTCGACAGCCGGCACCGGAAAATCGCGCAGCCAGCGCGCCGGGCTGTTCTCGAACGCCCGGGACCGTAGCCGTGCGATGACGTCGTCGCCGATGCCTATATCGGCAAGCACGATCGGACCGCATCGCTCGCGGCCCGGCAGCAGCAGATGGCCGGGTTTCTTGCGCGCAAAGGTCACGGTGACGGCCGCGGTGAATGCCACGCCCAAAACCCTGCCGCTGTCGCCGGAAACGCCCGAAGGCAGATCGACCGCGATAACCGGCAGACGTCGGTTGGAGGCGATATCGACCGCCCTGGCGGCATCACCCGACAGCGGCTTGGACAGCCCTGCCCCATAAAGCGCGTCGACCACGATCGAGCCGGGCTCGGCTTCGAAGCTGGACAGCTGCCGAGGCGCGATCGGGCATTCCGCGGCGGCGAGCGCCGCATCGCTTTTTGGCCTCGGCGCTTCGGACGCCCAGATCGTCGTGGCGACGCCGCTGTCGGCCAGGATGCGGGCGACGACATAACCGTCGCCGCCATTGTTGCCCGGCCCGCAAAGCACATGGACATGGGTCGCCCCGGGATAGCGGGTGAAAACCTCGGCCGCGACCGCTTCACCGGCGCGCCGCATCAAGCCGATGCCGGCGACTGGACCGGCGGCAATCGCCAGCCGGTCCGCCTCGCCCATTTCGACGGAAGTAAGAAGTTCATCGCTCATGGATTGCCGATCCGCATTCGATCAAGCATTGTCCAGTTTTCGATCCGAAGCAAACCAAGAGGAGTTGGCGCGACTGCGGCCATAGTGTTCGGATGGGAGGCATTGCAGACGGTAAATGCCTTCTATTTAGGCGATATGCTTAATTATTGTGCCGCGACACCCCTTGGCACCGTTGAGACTCAAGAAGCCGGTGCCGCATCCGATGCAGTGAATGACGCGAATTTGCATCCCGGCGCGGTACGGCTTTGAAATCGTATGAGACCGCTTCTGTTCCGCTGAATTGGCACAGTTCGTGCTTGATGGAGGCGCAAGCGGGGGCTCACAACCCGTTTTTTTGGCAGTGGAGGCCACTTTTTACATGAAAAAGATCGAAGCGATCATCAAGCCATTCAAGCTGGACGAAGTGAAGGAAGCGCTTCAGGAGGCCGGACTGCAAGGCATCACCGTCACCGAGGCCAAGGGCTTCGGACGCCAGAAAGGCCACACCGAGCTCTACCGTGGCGCCGAATATGTCGTCGATTTCCTGCCCAAGGTGAAGATCGAGGTCGTGCTCGGCGACGATGCGGTCGAAGGCGCCATCGAGGCCATCCGCAAGGCGGCGCAGACAGGCCGTATCGGCGACGGCAAGATCTTCGTCTCCAACATCGAGGAAGTCGTGCGCATCCGCACCGGCGAAACCGGAATGGACGCGGTCTGATCGGACCCGGCCACCGCTTGAAACGTCATCCATCAAAAAACACGTCATCACACAGGGATACATGACATGACGACAGCCAAAGACATCATGAAGCAGATCAAGGACAACGACGTGAAATTCGTCGACCTGCGCTTCACCGACCCGAAGGGCAAGCTGCAGCACGTGACGATGGATGTCGTCGAAGTCGAGGAAGACATGTTCGCCGACGGCGTCATGTTCGACGGCTCGTCGATTGCCGGCTGGAAGGCCATCAACGAGTCCGACATGGTGTTGATGCCCGATCCGGACACCGTTCACATGGACCCGTTCTTCGCGCAGTCGACCATGGTCATCCTGTGCGACATCCTCGACCCGGTCTCGGGCGAATCCTACAACCGCGATCCGCGCGGCACGGCCAAGAAGGCCGAAGCCTACATGAAGGCCGAAGGCATCGGCGACACCATCTATGTCGGCCCGGAAGCCGAATTCTTCGTCTTCGACGACGTCAAGTACAAGGCCGATCCCTACAACACCGGCTTCAGGCTCGATTCCACGGAACTGCCGTCAAATGACGACACCGATTACGAAACCGGCAACCTTGGCCACCGCCCGCGCGTCAAGGGCGGCTATTTCCCGGTGCCGCCGATCGACAGCGCGCAGGACATGCGCTCCGAAATGCTGACCGTGCTCGCCGAAATGGGCGTGCGCGTCGAAAAGCATCACCACGAGGTGGCGGCCGCCCAGCACGAACTCGGCATCAAGTTCGACGCATTGGTGCGCAACGCCGACAAGATGCTGATCTACAAATACGTCGTGCACCAGGTCGCCAATGCCTACGGCAAGACGGCAACCTTCATGCCGAAGCCGATCTTCGGCGACAATGGTTCGGGCATGCATGTCCACATGTCGATCTGGAAGGGTGGCAAGCCGACCTTCGCCGGCAATGAATATGCCGGCCTGTCGGAGAACTGCCTGTTCTTCATCGGCGGTGTCATCAAGCATGCCAAAGCGATCAACGCCTTCACCAACCCGCTGACCAACTCGTACAAGCGCCTGGTGCCCGGCTATGAAGCGCCGGTGCTGCTCGCCTATTCGGCGCGCAACCGCTCGGCCTCGTGTCGCATCCCGTTCGGCTCGTCGCCGAAGGCCAAGCGCGTCGAGGTCCGCTTCCCCGATCCGGGCGCGAACCCTTACCTGGCCTTCTCCGCGCTGCTGATGGCCGGTCTCGACGGCATCAAGAACAAGATCCATCCGGGACAGCCGATGGACAAGGACCTCTACGACCTGCCGCCGAAGGAACTGAAGAAGATCCCGACGGTCTGTGGTTCGCTGCGTGAGGCGCTCCAGAGCCTCGACAAGGACCGCGGCTTCCTGAAGGCCGGCGGCGTCTTCGACGACGACCAGATCGACAGCTACATCGAACTGAAAATGGCCGAGGTGATGCGCTTCGAAATGACCCCGCATCCGGTCGAATACGACATGTACTACTCGGTCTAAGAGCCCGTTCGGATAGCTTGCAAAGCCCTTGAAGGATTTCCCCCTTCAAGGGCTTTTTGCTGCGCCAACGCTCACCGTGGATGCGTACGGTCAGTCACATCAGTGAATTGCTTTTGGGTGCTGGGATCGTGTGGCTTTGCCCGCTTGTGACCGCCGCCGAAACACGCGGCTTCATGGTCGCGGTATAAAGCCATGGCAGGCGCGTTGGCGGATGGCTCTAGGGCGCAACAAGCCGCCAGGAGCGAGCGGCGCACTGCCTCAGGCTGCAATGCCCGCTCGTCCGGCGCCCCCGCCAATGCCGTCGTTCAAGAAACCCCGCCCCGTTCGAACAGCATCGCTTTGGCGTAACCCCAAGGCACGATACGCATGCCTCGGCGCGATCTGTCAACGTTGCCAACCGGTGGTGCAAACGGTCGATCTTGGTGCTTTAACAGGGGCTTATATAAGAGCCTTTGAGCTTACAAAGCCGCTCGAACCGGCGGTTTTCCGGGCTTTTCAGGCAATTTCCGCGCCTACAGCCCGGAGAGCACGGTGACCAAACGTTAGCCGGGGCGGACGGGCGCCTCGTTTTGGCCGGTCCTTTTCAACCTGACTTTTTTTGGGGGAATTCATTCCACCGGGCCGGCGCCGTCAAAAAGGCTTCTGGCAAGGACCAAAGTTCTCACGAAACAGGGATAGCGCGGGGTGGGCATCTCATCGGCATGGTCGTCGGTGCCGTGTAAGCTCTGTCCGGAACAAGCATCAAGCGGATATCCGTCGACGCCCTGAATTAAGAGGTTACCCGAACGCGCCGTGGCGGATTCGCGCACTGCCCCCGCCCCAAAAGCACAAAAAAGCCCCGGCGTTTTCCTGCCGGGGCTTTTTGTCACTGAAGTTGCGGGTGCGGGTCATCTCATGGCCCGCGCCGCGGAAACAATCAGGCGGCGGCCGAAACCGACGCGTCGGTCGCAACCTGCGAAATCGTCTTCAGAACCTGGGAGGCGATCTGGTAGGGGTCGCCCTGGGAATTCGGACGGCGGTCTTCCAGATAACCCTTGTAGTCATTCTTGACGAAGGAGTGCGGTACGCGGATCGAAGCGCCGCGGTCGGCGACGCCGTAGCTGAACTTGTTCCACGGCGCGGTTTCGTGCTTGCCGGTCAGGCGCTTGTCGTTGTCCGGACCGTAGACGGCGATGTGGTCCATCAGGTTCTTGTCGAACTGTGCCATCAGGGCCTCGAAATAGGCCTTGCCGCCGACTTCGCGCATGAACTTGGTCGAGAAGTTGCAGTGCATGCCCGAGCCGTTCCAATCAGTATCGCCAAGCGGCTTGCAGTGGAACTCGATGTCGATGCCGTAAGTCTCGGTCAGACGCAGAAGCAGATAGCGCGCCATCCAGATCTGGTCGGCGGCCTTCTTGGAGCCCTTGCCGAAAATCTGGAATTCCCACTGGCCCTTGGCCACCTCGGCGTTGATGCCTTCATGGTTGATGCCGGCAGCAAGGCACTGGTCGAGATGCTCTTCGACGATCTTGCGTGCGACGTCGCCGACGTTCTTGTAGCCGACGCCGGTGTAGTACGGACCCTGCGGTGCCGGGTAGCCGCTCTCGGGGAAGCCGAGCGGACGTCCGTCCTTGTAGAAGAAATACTCCTGCTCGAAGCCGAACCACGCATCCTCGTCATCGAGGATGGTCGCGCGGCTGTTCGATTCATGCGGGGTTACGCCATCGGGCATCATGACTTCGCACATGACCAGAATGCCGTTGGTGCGAGCCGGATCCGGGTAAAGCGCCACCGGCTTCAACACGCAGTCGGAGCTGCGGCCCTCGGCCTGCATGGTCGAGGAACCGTCGAACCCCCACAGCGGCAGCTGTTCGAGCGTCGGGAATTCCGCGAATTCCTTGATCTGCGTCTTGCCGCGAAGGTTGGGGACCGGGGTGTATCCATCGAGCCAAATGTACTCGAGCTTGTATTTCGTCATTCTAGCCTCTCGTTGCTTGATCACCGAACACCAAACGGCATCGACATGCGTCTGCCGCCGGCAGCCGGCGCTGCCGATCACTAAAATGCAATTCGTGTGCCACTCCGGTATTGGCGGGTGCGGCAAAATGGCCGCGATATCGCGTCGAATTTGCTGAGCCGCCTCATCAATGGGTTCGGATCGATCAAACGCGCAACTCGCACAAATATTAGGCAAATAATGATCTTTTCGTAGGCATATTGCCTAAAGGAATCGCAGGACCTATCTTCTGAGAAAGCTGAATCGACAAGCTCCTGAAGAAGAAAGGAGACGGCCCATGGAAATCGTTCCCACCCGTCCGTCGGCGAAAATTCTGATGTTCCCCCTGGCAGCGCGTAAATCTGCCTCAAATTTAGGCGCGAAGGCGCAATTCGCGGCAGAGCTCGCCTCGTTGCGTACCACATACGCCGATTTTGACGGCTGGTATCACGAAGCAGCCGTCGAGGAAGAAAATCATCGGAAGAGCTGATCTGCGTCTTCCGGTTCCGACATGAAAAGCCCGGCGTGACTGCTCACGCCGGGCTTTTCATTGGCAGATGGATCCGATCGACTAATCCTTGGCGTGCAAGTTGGTGCCGAGCGTGTCCTTGACGAAGATCATGCCGATGACGAGCGTGATCGCCGCGATCACCACCGGGTACCAGAGGCCGTAGTAGATGTCGCCCCTGTAGGCGCTGAGCGCGAACACCGTCGCAGGCAGCAAACCACCGAACCAGCCATTGCCGATGTGATAGGGCAGCGACATGCCGGTGTACCGGATGCGGGTCGGGAACATCTCGACCAGGATCGCCGCGATTGGGCCGTAGACCATGGTAACGAGCAGCACCAGGAGGAACAGGATGCCGATTGTCATCGGCCAGTTCACGGCCGCCGGATCGGCGAACATGGCGAAGGCGCCGCCACCCGGTATATTATAGACGGTGACCTCCGGGGCGCCCGCCGCCTCATCCGTGGTCAAGAGCTTGTCCTTGACGGCCTGATCGGTCGGCACCGCTGCCTTTTCACCGCCGCGGATGGCGGCAGCATCAAGTTTCAGCTCAGGGTTGGCTGCGATGAAAGCGTCGAGCTTCTGGTCCGCGACCTTGATCGCTGCCCGCTTCAACGGATAACCGCCGTCCTGCAACGACATGTTGACGGCCTTGACGAAGGCCGAGTCCTTGGCCTTGGCCTGATCGCCGGCGGCGACCGCGTCGTAGGACGTCACCGTCTCGTTGCCGATCTTGACCGACGCAGCCGTTCCGGCCGCGGCCGTCGACACCACGTCATAGGGAACCGAGTTCTTGGTCAGGAACGAAGTCGCGATGTCGCAGGACGTCGTGAACTTGGCTGTGCCGACCGGATTGAACTGGAACCTGCAGTCTCCGGGTGCCGCCGTCACCGTCGCCCGCGTGTTCTGCTGCGCCTTGGCGAGCGCCGGATTGGCGGCCCAGGTCAATGCCTTGAACAGCGGGAAGGTGCTGACAATGGCGAGCGCAAGGCCAGCCATGATAATCGGCTTGCGGCCGATCTTGTCGGACAGCCAGCCGAAGACGACGAAGAAGATCGAGCCAAGCGCCAGCGCAACGGCAATCATGATATTGACCGATTGCGCGTCGACCTTGAGCACGTTCTGCAGGAAGAACAGCGCGTAGAACTGACCATTATACCAGACCACGGCCTGGCCGGCGGTAAGGCCGAACAGCGCCAGCAGAGCGATCTTGGCATTCTTCCACTGACCGAAGGCTTCCGAAAGCGGCGCCTTGGATCCCTTTCCTTCGTCCTTCATCTTCTGGAAGGTCGGCGATTCCGAAAGCGACAGCCGAATCCAGATCGAAACGGCGAGCAGCACGAAGGAGACGATGAACGGAATGCGCCAACCCCAGGCAGCGTAGGTTTCCTTGCTCAGTGATCCCTGGACGATGAGGATAACGATCAGCGACAGAAACAGTCCGAGCGTCGCCGTCGTCTGAATCCAGGACGTGTAGAAGCCACGGCGATCATCCGGCGAGTGCTCGGCAACGTAGGTCGCCGCCCCACCATATTCGCCGCCGAGCGCCAGACCCTGCAGCATGCGCAGGAAGATCAGGATCACCGGAGCGGCGATGCCCAAAGTCGCATAGCCGGGCAGCAGGCCAACCAGGAAGGTCGACAGGCCCATGATCGTCATGGTGACGAGGAATGTGTATTTGCGGCCGACAAGGTCACCAAGGCGGCCGAACACCAGCGCGCCGAACGGGCGCACGAGGAAACCAGCGGCGAAGGCCAGCAGCGCGAAGATGTTGCGCGTCGCCTCGGGAATGGTCGGGCTGAAAAAGGTCGAACCGATAAAGGCCGCCAGTGAGCCGTAGAGATAGAAATCGTACCATTCGAAAACAGTGCCGAGCGAGGAAGCGAAGATGACCTTCTTCTCCTCTCGCGTCATGCCGCGGCTCGTTCCGCCGGCGGTCGATGCCATTGCCATTGATATGTCCTCCCGTGAGACCCTTGCCCTCGATGCAACGCCAATGTCCGCGTTCTCCTCCGAACGCAGACTCAAAAAAAGCGGAGCCATCAGGCAAAAAATGGCAGAAAGCGTCCGCCGGCGGCAGAGCGACGATGGGATTATGACTTTGGTATTAGGTGCGGTGCGGCAACGGCCCGGGCTCAGGCCCTGAGCGCCTCGAGAAGGCCGGCCGCGGCCATCATGTCGCGCTTACGGGCGGCACGGCGCGCGACCGCTTCGGCGTCCTGCCCCCATTGCTCGATCTGCCAGTCCTCGTCGACATGGCCGGCGGCCCAGGCGGCCTCCGCGTCGAGTTCACCGAAATCGACGGCCACCGCCAGCAGCGCCGAACCGGTCAGCGAGGTCATGAGGTGGATGGCGGCCAGCCGCAGCGGCTCGGCGCGCTGATTGAGATGACTGCCCAGAACGGCGATCGTCTCGCGCGGCTGCTCGACATGGATGATGCCCTCGGCAAGGTTGAAGCGCGCCCCGAATGCGGCGCGCGCCCAATCGATGACGGGATCCCACTGCTCGTTCTGCCGGTCAACCAACCCTTGCGGCGCGTCGGCGCGGTAGCAAAGCAGGTCGGACGAGGCAAAACGCAGTATGTCTTCCAGCACCGCCTGCGGGTCACTGGCGACGCCATCAATGGCTGTGTTGACCAAGCGCATTACCGGCATCGTCACCGGATTGATCGTCTCGCCCTGTTCAGCGAATTCGTCGGCAACCAGCACCGCCGCCGCCTCGGTCGGCAGCGCCAGCAGCGCCTTGCCCGGCGTGCGCACCGGCTTGCCGTCGAGATGCACGGCGAAACCTTGCTCTACCGGCGCAACCGAAACGGTCTTGTAGAAGCGCTTGGGCAGCGGCGTCTTCATCTGGATCTGGGCGCGACGCACAGGATCCGGATCCGAAAGATACTTGCCCGCTTCGAGGTCGTTGAGGATGTCACGCATGAAAAATCTCTCTCACACCGGTGTCAGCTTGCGCGCCGGCCGGTTGACGATGATCAGGCCCGCTGCAATCAGGCCAAGCGCCAGAAAAATGCGAATGGTCAGCGGTTCGTTCAAGATGATCGCACCGCACAAGACACCAAAAACCGGCGACAGGAACGTGAAGCTGGACAGGCTTGACGCGGGATAGCGACGCAGCAGCCAGAACCACAGGACATAGGTGAAAGCGACGATGTAGATCGCCTGGAAAAGCAGCGCCAATGTCGGCAACAAGGAGGCATCGCGCACCGGCGGACCGGCGAGAGGCAACACCAATATGCCGACGACCGCCGCACCGGCGAGTTGATAGAGCAGCAGCTTCTCGGCGCTGGCTTCAACCAGTTTCGAGCGTTTGATGAGAATATTGGTCAAGGCCCAGAAAAATCCGGAGCCGAGACTGAGGAGATCGCCGAACAGCATGTCCCCGCCTCCGCCAAGCTTGTCTGAAAAGACAGCGGCAAGGCCGGCGAAGGCCAGCAGCAGGCCAAGGAACTTGCGCATGGTGATCTGTTCGCCAAGCAGGAGATGACCGCCAATCAGCATCCAGAACGGCATTGTGTTGACCAGCAGCGTGTTGCGGGCAACCGTCGTATGCTCCAGGCCGACATAGAGGCAGAGGAACTCGACGCCGAAAAGCGCACCCACGACAATGCCGGCGAGCAATGTGCCGTCGCGCGTGAACAGAGCAATGCCGCGCCAGCGGCACCAGAGGAAGACGCAGAAGCCGCCGATGATCGAGCGTGCGATCGACAGGAAGACGGGGTCGTAGCCGGCATAGGAGATCTTGGCGGCGACGTAGTTCAGGCCCCACGAAAAGGTCAGGCCGACCATGATGGCGGCGGCGGCCATGTCGACTGTGTCGCGCCGATCGAGCGCGTCGGTGGCGCCGCTCAACGTCAGTCCTCCGCGTTCTGCTCGTCGAAGCCGATCAGGTTCCAGCTCTGGCGCATATGCGGCGGCATCGGCGCGGTGACATCGATGACGCCCTTGTCCGGGTGCGGAATGATGATGCGGCGCGCGTGAAGATGCAGTCGGTTTTGAATGCCGCCCGGAAAGTCCCAGTTGGTGTCGGCCTCGAAATATTTCGGGTCGCCGATGATCGGGCAGCCGATATAGGCGGCGTGCACACGAAGCTGATGGGTGCGGCCGGTATAAGGCTCCATCTCCAGCCAGGTCATGGTCTGCGCCGCCTGCTCGATGATGCGGTAGTAGGATACGGCGTGATCGGCGCCCTTTTCACCATGCGCGGCAATGCGCACCCGGTCGCCGTCGGGCGTTGGTTCCTTGATTAGCCAGGTCGAGATCTTGTCCTCGCGCTTGGGCGGCACGCCCTTGACCAGGGCCCAGTAGGTTTTCTTCGTTTCGCGGGCGCGGAACGCCTCGGACAGCTTCATCGCGGCGAGCCTTGTACGTGCGACGACCAGCACGCCCGACGTGTCGCGGTCGAGCCGATGAACCAGCCGCGGCTTCTCACCCTTCTGGTTGCGCCAGGCTTCCAGCATGTCGTCGACATTGCGGGTGACGCCCGAACCGCCCTGCACCGCAAGGCCCGCCGGCTTGTTGAAGACGAAAACCTTCGGGTCCTCATGGATAAGCATTTTCGCCAGAACGTCGGCATCGCCCTGGTTGCGGATCGAATGACCGGTCAGCGCGCTTTCACCCTTCTTGTCGACCTCGAGCGGCGGGATACGCACCACCTGGCCAGGCTCGACACGGCTGTCGGCCTTGACGCGGCCGCCATCGACGCGGATCTGGCCGGAGCGCAGCAGCTTCTGCAAATGGCCAAAACCAAGGCCCGGAAAATGGGTCTTGAACCAGCGATCGAGCCGCATGCCCGCCTCGCCGGCCTCCACCGTGATCTGTTCAACGCCTGCCATTTTTTCTTCGCTTACCCGTTTCCAAAGCAGGGCTCGGCCTGCGCTTGGCGCGGCAATAGCATTAAGGCAGGCTTCTTGCGAGCCAAAGACCCAAAAACAGGGCGATGATGGCGCCAATGACGCTGGCCAGCGCATATCCAAACGCCGGCAGCGTGGCTCCCCGTTCCCACAGCGTGGCGAAATCGAGCGAAAAGGCGGAAAAAGTGGTGAAGCCGCCCAAGATTCCGGTGGCGACAAATAGCCTGACTTCGTTCGGCCCGCCGCGGCGCGCCATGATGGCGATGAACAGACCCATGGCAAAGGAGCCAAGGATGTTGATCGCCATCGTGCCCCAGGGATAGTTGGGGCCGACCAGGCGCAGCGCGCCCATGTTGGTGAGATGGCGGATGCCGGCGCCGATGCCGCCGCCGACGACAACAAGAAGCAGATTGAACATCGCCGTTTACTGCCCTTGCGAGGGCGGCGGCGTCAACCCGTCAAGCCCCTGACGGCATCTCCGGAACGGCACAGATGGTCGAGCGCGTCAGGAACCGCCTCTCGCGCCCATTGTCGAGCGAGAACATGCCACCCCTGCCCGGCACGACGTCGATGGTAAGGTCGGTGTGCTTCCACACTTCATATTGCGAAGCGCTGATGTAGACCGGCGTTTCGCCGATCTCGCCCAGCATGACGTCATTGTCGCCGACGATGAAGTCGCTGCGGGGATAGCACATTGGCGAGGAGCCGTCGCAACAGCCGCCCGATTGATGAAACAGCACCGGGCCGTGGTCGGCGATGATCTCCGCCAGGAAGGCAATGGCTTCCGGCGTGGCCGAGACTTTTCCGAGTGAAATCTTGTCGGACATGCCGTCCTCCTCCATCCCCAAACCATCCGAGGCGCGACTGATAGAGCCACGCCTCGGATCACGCATGATCCCCCCGGGGGGATCATGCGCCGCCTCGGGAGGCAATCAGAAGAAACCCAGCTTTTTCGGGCTGTAGCTGACCAGCATGTTCTTGGTTTGCTGATAGTGGTCGAGCATCATCTTGTGGTTTTCCCGTCCGATGCCGGACTGCTTGTAGCCACCGAAAGCCGCGTGCGCGGGATAGGCGTGGTAGCAGTTGGTCCAGACACGGCCGGCCTGGATGGCGCGGCCGAAGCGGTAGCAGCGGTTCGCGTCACGGCTCCAGATACCGGCGCCGAGGCCATAGAGCGTGTCATTGGCGATCGACAATGCCTCGTCGTCATCCTTGAAGGTCGTCACCGAGACCACCGGCCCGAAAATCTCCTCCTGGAAGATACGCATCTTGTTGTGGCCCTTGAACACGGTCGGCTTGACGTAATAGCCGCCGGCCAGATCGCCCGGCAGATGGTTCTGTTCGCCGCCGGCAAGCACTTCGGCGCCTTCCTTGCGGCCGATGTCGAAGTAGCTCAGGATCTTTTCCAGCTGTTCGCTCGATGCCTGTGCGCCGATCATGGTTGCCGGATCGAGCGGGTCGCCCTGGACGATCGCCTCGACCCGCTTCAATGCCTTTTCCATGAACTTGTCGTAGATCTTCTCATGCACCAGCGCGCGGCTGGGACAGGTGCAGACCTCGCCCTGGTTCAGCGCGAACATGACGAAGCCTTCGATGGCCTTGTCGAAGAAGTCGTCATCTTCCGCGGTCACGTCCTGGAAGAAGATGTTGGGCGACTTGCCGCCGAGTTCCAGTGTCACCGGGATGAGGTTCTGGCTGGCGTACTGAGAGATCAGCCGGCCCGTCGTGGTTTCGCCGGTGAAGGCGATCTTGGCGATGCGGTTCGATGAAGCGAGCGGCTTGCCGGCCTCGAGGCCAAAGCCGTTGACGATGTTGAGCACACCATCCGGCAACAGGTCGCCGATCAGGTCCGCCCACAGCATGATGGTGGCGGGTGTCTGTTCGGCCGGCTTCAGCACCACGCAGTTGCCGGCGGCAAGTGCCGGCGCCAGTTTCCACACCGCCATCAACAGCGGGAAGTTCCAGGGAATGATCTGACCAACGACGCCAAGCGGCTCATGGAAATGATAGGCGACGGTGTCGTGGTCGATCTCCGAGATGCCGCCTTCCTGGCTGCGTACGGCACCGGCAAAATAGCGGAAATGGTCGATGGCCAGCGGCAAGTCGGCCGCGGTCGTCTCGCGGATCGGCTTGCCATTGTCCCAGGTTTCGGCAAGCGCCAGGAGGTCGAGATTGTCTTCCATGCGATCGGCGATGCGGTTGAGGATCAGCGCGCGGGCGGCGGCGCTGGTCCTACCCCACGCGTCCTTGGCCTTGTGCGCGGCATCAAGTGCCGCCTCGATGTCCCTGGCGTCCGAGCGAGCGATTTCGCCCAGCGGCCGGCCGGTCACCGGCGATATGTTCTCGAAATATTTTCCGGAAAGCGGGGCAACCCATTTGCCGCCGATGTAATTGTCATAACGCTTGGCGAAGGGAACCTTGGCCGTGCGGGAAAATTCCACCTTGTTCATTGTCTTCCTCCCAAGTGGCAGCGTCACGGGATGTGGCGCGTCGTTGGGAAGAGTCGCGGACGGGGTCAGCTTTGTCAGCCCCGGCTCCGGCATCCGCCAGCGCGGACTGTCGCAGATCTGCGACAGTCACGGGCTCAAAGCTCAGTGCGGACGGCGGATGCCGAAGCGGGCAAGCTTGCGGTGCAGGGTCGCCCGCGAAATGCCGAGGCTGCTGGCAGCCGCCGACACATTACCCTCGGCGCGCGCCATGGCCCTCTGGACCACGCCGCGCTCGGCTTCGTCCAGATCTTCCGCCGCCCTGGCCAAGTTGCCCAAAATGTCCGCGGCAGGGAGACCCCTGGCCAGGATCTGCTGGGTGATGCCGAGGCCAAGGCGGGCCGAGCGTGTTGCGCCGATCACCAAATCATCGCCATTGACGGCGATCAATGCGCTGGCGCTGCGCTCGGCGACCGGTGCCAGCAGGATGCGAGCGTCTGAAAACACCAGGCGGAAATTCTCGGCCTCGATGCGACGCGCGGCGTCACCCACCGCGATGGCGATCAGGTTGACGAAGCCTTCGGTCAGGTCCGACCGGCAAGATGACACATCGAGGGCGGCCGCCAGATTGCCTTCATGATCGTAGATCGGCGCCGTGGTGCAACTGAGCAATGTGTTGCGCGAAAAGAAATGCTGGTCGCGGTGGATGGTGAGGGCGCGCTGATCGGCAAGACAGGTGCCGATGCCATTGGTACCCTCGGAGTCCTCGCTCCATACCGTGCCCGTCCACAACCCCCACTCGTCGAACGTGTCGTCATCCGCAACGGCGCCGCGGCGCTCGACAGGAATGCCGTCACGGTCCGCAAGCAGCACACAGCAACCAACGCCGCCCACGGCGAGGTAGAGACGATCGAGGCTCGCATCCGCGGCGCGCAGCAGCGGCTCTATGCGTTGCCGGGCCTTGCTCAACTCGCTTTTGGTGAGACGCTGCGGCGCCTTTCGTTCGGCTGGATCGAGGCCGTGCAATGTGAGCGAGCGCCGCCAGGACGCAACCAGCGCCGAACGCGCTGCATCGCTGCCGGCGATGGCCGCCTGGATGAAATCCGCATGATGAACCGTAGGCTGCCGTCCGCTCACCTTATCCTCCAAAGGCGATTGTCGCTTCCAACCCGAGCTGCGTTATATCCACTCAGATATATCCGCAGTATGGAGTTGTAGGCACCGAAGCCCGGCGACGCTATTGGACGATGGTGCAACAGACGAAAAAGGCGGCCTGTGCCCGAAACCGCCAAGATGCTCGTCACCAGTCAGGCGTTGCCCAGCCCGGATACTTTTTCCTGAACTCACTGTAGAGGGCATCGACTTCGGCTCTGCTGACCGGGCGCACCCGCTCGTAGAGGTAACCGGTAACGCCGGACAATTGATATTCCGCGATACGCTTGTATGCAGCCCCGATGCCTTTTCCCTCGACAATGTACTGGTTCGGAATCGTGACGCAGATCTGGGCACCCGGTTGCAGATGGGTAACCGGACGGTCCGTCACGACAACGTATCTGGATTTCAATGCGTCCGGTTGGAACTGATCGCGACTGTCCACCTGGCAAATCCATCCGACATGGGTAACAAGATCCCGCTTCATGCCGAACAAGAGTGCGTCGCTCATCACAGGACCCGAGGCAAACACCGAAAACCGGTCCTCCGGTCCCATCCTGGCGATGAGGTCATCGATCAGGCGCCGGTACTCGGGGAGATTGTCGAGGTGAAGCGGAAGCGTGGCTTCCCTGGCGAAGACGAAGCCGACCGGCGACAACAACTGACGGCCAGCGGGAAAAAACGTGCCCAGAAACGCAAGTCCGGCAACAACGGCCATGGTGGCGGCCGACCATCGCGATTTCAGTGCCGGCGCGGAGACGATCGAAACGATCGCCTGGGCATAGGCGGGAAAGAGCCACAGCAACATCGGTAGAGAATGATGCCGTTCGGGATCCTGTGTCCGGATAAAGATCAGGAAGGTGAGCCCGGCGGCGATGGCACAGAGCAAGGAAAATCTGTTGCCGCGCACAACAGAGATGTAGAGGCCTGCTATGACCAACGCCCAGTTCAGATAGCTGAGCCGGGAGCCTATTCCACCAAGTTGGTTGACAAAGGTCGTCCTGTATCCGCTGTAAAGGTCGGCGTAGCTGGTTCCCAGGATCTTGGCGATCAGCGGCAGTTGGAAGCTTAACGCTGTCGCGGCAATAAGGAAAATCGCACACACGCCGCCCAACACAGCGTTCCGGAAGGCCGGCAAATCCCGATCCCTTGCGATCTGCAGCAGACCCAGCAAGGCCGCGGAAACGGTGATCCCTATTGCGGCGTAGGCGTACCAGCGGCGCAGCATGAACGCCAACCACAGGCACGCGCCTACAGATATTCCGCTTATCACCGGTTCGCGGGTCAGGAACTTGGATTTCCAGAGGAAATAGGTTGCCGCGGTCAAAGCGAGACAGCCGGCGACGTCAGGCAATCCACGAAGCGTCGGCGCCCAGAACGGAGTATACAGGAAGGCTGCGATCCAGACGGCGACCCAACCTCGGGAGGGTGTCTCGGAGACCGCCTCCAGATAGCTTATTCTGCCTATGAAAAGCACCGCCGGGACCAGGTACACCGCGACTATTCCAGCGACGAAGGAAAGCCTTGAACCGCCGAAAGCGAGGTGAAACGGCATCAGGGGCACCAGGATCGCCACGCCGTAATCTTCCGTCGCGATGGAGGTGCTCAATTGGCTCAGCCATTTGGAAGGGCTCTCGACCAGGAGGGCGCCTTGCTGGTTGAACATGTTGAAGTAGGCGGCGAAGTCCCAGTAGTAGACGGACTCTTCGAGATTTATGTATGCAGCGCTGAGGGCAAGCCCAAACAACACGGTGCATAGGTAGGTACCCGTCCAGAATCCGAAGATTTTGTTCTTTGTCACTTGAGACCGCCAAGGAAGGAAGAGACAGAAACGCGGAACCAACGCCGAAGTCGTCCCCTGACGCCGCCAGGAGCCGCTCCGGCGAATCTTGTGACAAGATTCATATAATGAATTGTTGAGAGCCCATGGGCCGACGCCAAATGAGCTGATGCTTAAGTACCCACGCAGCAAGCATGGAGAACGCCAATAACCAGCGATCCGCAAAGCAGCCGGCAGAGATGCTTGCTTGCAAACTGCTGCCGGCTACGTTGACGTATTGTCAGTTCAGGTGGTTTCCACCTTCTTCGGCTTGGTCGAGCCGATCATTTTCCAGTTCTTGTAGAACATCGAATTGATGCGCTCGACACTGACCGACACGACGGCGAGCATGCAGGCGATGAGTCTTGGGAACGGGGACGGCCTGATGATGTCCATGAACACGCAGTACCGGCGGCCGTCATATTCGTTGACCGAGCGATGCAGCAGCGTATCGTCGAAAATGAACTGCGGATTGTCGTACCAATAGTTCTTGACGTTGCCGCATTCGACGAAGATTTCCGCCTTCACAGGGATCAGATTGTAGAGGATGCGCAGGCTGAGCCGCAGCGGCCCGAAGTGCCAGGAGGTCGATTCGCGCTTGCTGAAAACGGAAACGGCGATGGTCTTGATGTATTTGAAATCCTTGTTGAATTCGGCGACGTTGTCTATTTTGTGCTTGCCGTACCATTGATAGACATACATGCCGCGCCGACCGGCGCCGAAATTGGCATCGATATCGGCAATGATCTCGTCCTTGCGCGCCTTGAAGATGTCCAGGACCTCGTTGACCTCGCGCTGATAATCGTCCGGAAACTGCTCCAGCTTCCACACGCCGGGGTTCCGGTAGCACAGGAGATCAACCAGCAGGTTGAACGGCGAAAGCAGCCAGGTGAAGAGGCCGTTGCCAAGGAAATAACCGCTGAACAGCGCCAGATCCTTCCTGTCGTTGCGCAGCACGTCGATCAGCCCGCAGACGATGAAGATCGTCGTGAGGATGGGGATGAAGTAAAAGCCAAGGGCGAGAAGTGGGATGGCGATGGCGAATTTGCGAAGGGATTTGCGAAGGGTTTTTGTCATTTTTCCACGCGCGGAGCGCGATCCTGTTGCGAATGAGTGTGCCAAATCTCGGCAACGGCCACCGCCCGACCGTGCGCCTTGATAAGATTTTTTGGGTCGCCGCACAACGCCACGACTGCGTGGCCTGGCAGCTGCCTGGTGGAATTTGCCAGACTTCGGTCAATGAACCGCTGGGGTCAATGCACCGCCGGCAAGCCGAACTCGTCCCATTTCTCCCTGGCCACGGGATCGCCGACCAGGAACTCAAAGCCGATGACGCTTTCGCCGTCTTGCGCGAGCTGGCATTTGAACTTGAGGTTATACCAGTTTTTGCGACTGCGGAAAGCCGCGCCATCCGCGACGATCGTGGTGCCGCGGACCCTCTCCTCGGCCGTTGCGTAAGGCACGACGCGCTCCGGCTGAAAGTCCGCGCGCCATCGCCGTATCTGGTCCATGGCTTCGAGATTGCACAACTGCACCATGCGCTCGTCGGAAGCGAAGGTCGCAAGATCGGCGCGCGCCTGACGGCTGCGCGGATCGGCGAGCGTCTTACCCGACAGCATTTCGGTCGGCCGGATCATGGCCGGCGCGGTGGGTGGTTGAGTTTGAGGAGGAGCACTCGGCGGTGGTGATGGCGCTGGCGCCTCTGGTGCCGAAGGTCTTGCTGGCGCTGGCGATGGCCTTGTCGACGCCTCGAACTGCTGGGGCGTCAGAATGCCGACCGACACCCGCTCCTCTTCCAGCCGCTTCGGCAGCTTCGGCAGCGGCATGAGAGCCAGCGTCGCGGCAAGCAGCGCGTGGAGAACGACGGAGGTCGAGATACCCCATGGCGAGGCCTCGCTTCGAAGCGTGACGACCACCGGGCCGCGCAAAGTCAGCTAGCCCCGTTCCTTGCGCAGCTTTGCCCAGTAGTCGAGCCGCTTCCTGATGTCGCGCTCGAAACCACGCTCGGGTGGATCGTAGAACGTCTGGCGGCCCATCTTCTCCGGAAAATAGTCCTGGCCCGAAAAAGCGTCCGGCTCATCATGATCGTAGCGATAGCCCGCGCCGTAATCCTCTTCCTTCATCAGCTTGGTCGGCGCGTTGAGGATGTGCTTTGGCGGCAGCAGCGAACCATGCTCCTTGGCAGCGCGCGTAGCTGCCTTGAAGGCGGTGTAGACGGCGTTGGATTTGGGCGCTGTGGCGAGATAGACAGTGGCCTCGGCAAAGGCCAGTTCGCCCTCAGGCGAGCCCAGATAGTCATAGGCGTCCTTGGCGGCATTGGCAACGACCAGCGCCTGCGGATCGGCAAGGCCGATGTCCTCCATCGCCATGCGCACCAGCCGGCGGCCGAGATAGAGCGGATCCTCGCCGGCATCGAACATGCGCGCGAGATAGTAGAGCGCGGCGTCCGGGTCCGAGCCGCGCACCGACTTGTGCAGCGCCGAGATCAGATTGTAGTGGCCGTCCTGGCCCTTGTCGTAGATCGGCGCGCGGCGCTGGACGATACGCTGCAGCCCTTCGGGATCGAATATCTCGCCAGGTTTGGCTGCGCGCCAGACTTCCTCGGCGAGTGTCAGCGATGCGCGTCCGTCGCCGTCGCTCATGCGGATCAGCATTGCCCGCGCCTCGTCGTCGAGTGGAAGCGCCCTGCCCTCCGTGGCCTCCGCGCGCGTCATCAGCTTGGCGATGCTCTCCTCACCGAGTGAATGAAAGACCATGACGCGCGCGCGCGACAGCAAGGCGGCATTCAATTCGAAGGACGGGTTCTCGGTTGTGGCGCCGACCAGAACGACCGTCCCATCCTCCATGACAGGGAGAAACGAATCCTGCTGGGCACGGTTGAAGCGGTGGATCTCGTCGACGAAAAGCAGGGTCTGGCGGCCGTTGGCGCGGCGCAGCTTCGCCGCCTCGAA
Organism: Mesorhizobium sp. 113-3-9; assembly: GCF_016756515.1. NCBI lineage: Bacteria > Pseudomonadati > Pseudomonadota > Alphaproteobacteria > Hyphomicrobiales > Phyllobacteriaceae > Mesorhizobium > Mesorhizobium sp. 113-3-9. The sequence goes on from NZ_AP023246.1 coordinate 4,849,470, forward strand.
CACTTTCTTGAGGTCGGCGACGCCGGAAAAGACCGCCGATATCTGCTCGAAGGCCAGGCTGGTTTCGCCGGCAAGCAGCCTCGCCACCGTGGTCTTGCCGGTGCCCGGCGGCCCCCAGAAGATCATCGAGCCCAGCGAGCCGGAGCCGATCAGCCGGGTCAGCGCGCCATCGGGGCCGGTCAGATGCTCCTGGCCGACGACCTCGCCAAGATTTCTGGGCCGCAGCCTGTCAGCCAGCGGCCGTCCAGGCGGCGCCTTTTCCGGTTCATCGACGCTGAACAGATCGGCCATTTATGTCTTCAGGTTGGAGCACGACCGCTCGGGCCGAACTCAGTAACGCAACACCTGGCGCAGTATCTGCCCGCCGCGCTCGACGGTAAAGCGCCACCAGCGCGTATCCTGCTGGGCTACCTGCGCCAGCGTCGCGGCGGTGTCGATGGTGGTGCCGTTGACCTCGCGCACGATATCGCCCGGCTGGAAGCCGAAATCGGCGGCCGGCGAATCGCGATTGATATCGATCACCGTCACGCCTTTGAGATCTGTACGCAGGCCGAGCTTCTGGGCAAGCCGCGGCGAAAGTTCGGCGACCTTGGCACCCGAAAACGGGCTGCGGCCATGCAGCGTCACTTCCGACGCCTTCGCACCTTCCGGCGCACGCTCCAGCGCGATATCCATCGCCGCCTGCTGGCCCTTGGTCAGGATCGCGAAATTCGCCTTGGTGCCGATCGACAGCGTCGCCATGCGATAGTCCAGCGCCGCGATGCTCTCGACCGGCTTGCCGTTGATCTGCATCACGACGTCACCGGGCTTCAGCCCTGCCTTGCCGGCGGGTCCCGCCGCGTCGACCGACGAGACCAGCGCCCCGGTCGGCTTTTCCATGCCGAGCGATTCGGCGATCTGCGGAGTCACCGCTTCGAACTCGGCGCCGATATAGGGCCGTTCGAAGAAATCGAGCCCGGCCTTGGCGGCGTCGGCGAAGGCCCGCACCATGTTGGCGGGGATGGCGAAGCCGATGCCGATCGAACCGCCGCTGCGGCTGTAGATGGCTGTGTTGATGCCGACCAGTTGGCCACCCATGTTAATGAGCGCGCCACCCGAATTGCCAGGATTGATAGCGGCGTCGGTCTGGATGAAATAGCCCGAATCCGAGACGCCGATATGGCTGCGGGCAAGTGCGGAAACGATGCCGCTGGTGGTGGTCTGGCCGACGCCGAAGGGGTCGCCGATGGCCAGCACCAGGTCGCCGACCTCAAGCGCGTCGGAATCGCCGATGGCGATGACCGGGAACGGCTTGTCGGATTCGATCTTGAGCACGGCGAGATCGAGTGTCTCGTCCTTGAGCATTATCTTGCTGGCGAATTCGCGCCCGTCGGCGGTCGCCACCTTGACCTCATCGGCATCCTTGATGACGTGGAAATTGGTGACGATGACACCGCTCGGATCGACAAGCACGCCCGAGCCGAGCGAGGACTGCGCCCGCGGCTGCGCGCGGCCGAAAAACTCCTCGAAGAACGGATCGCCTTCAAAAGGCGACGTGACCTTGGCCGTCTGTGAAGCATAGACATTGACCACGGCCGGCGCGGTCTGCTTGACCAGCGGCGCGAACGAAAGCTGCACCTCCTCGCGGCCGAACGGCACGCGCTTGTCGGGCCCAGAGGTGGCATTCTCGCCTTCAACGCCATGCAACAGATCGGTCAACACGTCCGACAGGCCCGGATCCGCGGGCTTGGCGGCGTCTTCGGCCAGCGCCTGCCGGACTGCCGGTGCGGCTGCGACCACCATGAAGGCGAAGAGCAGAACAAAGGACAGTCTTTTGGCGCGCATTCGCGAATCCTCCAAGGCGAGTTCGGGCGCATTGTCCCGACGATTGTGCAAAATGAAAGGCTAAGCCGCTGAAATCCGATTATTTTCGCGCCAGAGGATCTTTATGTGCGCGCCTCGACGCAGGCAGAACATGAAAAAGGGGCCCGCAGGCCCCTTCAATTCATTCCGGAAAGACGGTGCCTTATGCGGCCGCGGCTTCCGCGTCGGTGCCTTCGGCTTCGAGGCGGGCGCGGTCGCCGGCGCCCTTGGCCGAGATGTCGCGATCGACGAACTCGATGACGGCCATCGCGGCATTGTCGCCGTGACGGAAGCCCGCCTTCATGATGCGCAGGTAGCCGCCGTTGCGGTTGGCGTAGCGCGGGGCGATGGTGTCGAACAGGCGCTTGACGACGCCTTCATTGCCGATCTGCGCGATCACCTGCCGGCGGGCGTGCAGGTCACCGCGCTTGCCGAGCGTCACCAGCTTCTCGACGATCGGACGCAGGTCCTTCGCCTTCGGCAGGGTGGTGACGATCTGCTCGTGCTCGAGCAGCGACACGGCGAGGTTGGCGAACATCGACTTGCGATGGCTAATGCTGCGGGCGAAGCGGCGGCCTTTGAAACCGTGGCGCATGGCTCTTTTCCTTCTTCAGTTGTTCAAGAGGCCAAGGCCTCTGATGGTTTTCCGCATGACCGTCGGATCGAGCGGCTCACGCCGCCGATCCTTGGAATTCATGCTCAATATTGGTCTTCGTAACGCTTGGCGAGGTCTTCGATGTTTTCCGGCGGCCAGTCCGGCACTTCCATGCCGAGATGCAGGCCCATCGCAGCCAGGACTTCCTTGATCTCGTTCAGCGACTTGCGGCCGAAGTTCGGGGTGCGCAGCATCTCGGCTTCGGTCTTCTGGATGAGATCGCCGATGTAGACGATGTTGTCGTTCTTCAGGCAGTTGGCCGAACGCACCGAAAGCTCGAGTTCGTCGACCTTCTTGAGCAGCGCCGGGTTGAAGGCGAGCTCGGTGACGGCTTCCGCCGCGACTTCCTTCTGCGGCTCGTCGAAGTTGACGAACAGGCCAAGCTGGTCCTGCAGGATGCGGGCGGCGAATGCCACCGCGTCCTCGCCGGAGATCGAGCCATCGGTCTCGATGGTCATGGTCAGCTTGTCGTAGTCGAGAACCTGGCCCTCGCGGGTGTTTTCGACCTTGTAGGAGACCTTCTTGACCGGCGAGTAGAGGCTGTCGACCGGGATCAGGCCGATCGGCGCGTCCTCGGCGCGGTTGCGCTCGGCCGGCACGTAGCCCTTGCCGGTGTCGACGGTGAATTCCATGCGGATTTCAGCGCCTTCGTCCAGCGTGCAGATGACGTGGTCGGGATTGAGGATCTCGACATCGCCAACCGTCTGGATGTCGCCGGCGAGAACCGCACCCGGGCCCTGCTTGCGAACGACCATGCGCTTGGGGCCGTCGCCTTCCATGCGGATGGCGATTTCCTTGATGTTCAAGACGATGTCGGTCACGTCCTCGCGCACACCGGCGATGGACGAGAATTCATGCAGAACGCCGTCGATCTGCACGGCGGTAACGGCCGCACCGCGCAGCGAAGACAGAAGCACGCGGCGCAGCGCGTTGCCGAGAGTGAGGCCAAAGCCACGCTCGAGCGGCTCGGCGACCAGCGTGGTCAGCGTCTTCTTCTTCGACGAGAACTCGATCTTGTTCGGCTTGATCAGTTCCTGCCAATTTTTCTGGATCATGATGCTTTCCTTCCGTTGACCCACCACCATCCAATCGTGGCGGGCGACCTGGAATGCCGCGGAGGAGCGCCGTTGAGGCGCTCACGCGGCGTTCGATAATTGCTTAGACGCGGCGCTTCTTGCGCGGGCGGCAGCCATTGTGCGGAATCGGCGTCACGTCACGGATGGAAGTGATGGTGAAGCCGGCCGCCTGCAGGGCGCGCAGTGCCGATTCACGACCGGAGCCAGGTCCGCAGACCTCGACCTCGAGCATGCGCATGCCGTGTTCCTGGGCCTTCTTGGCAACGTCCTCGGCAGCCATCTGGGCAGCGAACGGGGTCGACTTGCGCGAACCCTTGAAGCCCTGGGCACCGGCCGACGACCAGGCAATCGAATTGCCCTGCGCGTCGGTGATGGTGATCATCGTGTTGTTGAAGGTCGAATTGACGTGGGCAACGCCCGACGAGATATTCTTGCGTTCGCGACGGCGAACACGAGCGGCTTCCTTGGCCATGATAGTCCTTTCAGTTGATCTCTACACCGCCGTAATGCCAGCGGCTCCACCTAGGAGAAGGCAGTAGGGGAATATGGCAGTAGGGCAGTATGTCTGCCGTTCCTATTGCCTTACTGCCCTACTCCCTTACTGCCCTAAATTACTTCTTCTTGCCGGCGATCGACTTGGCCGGGCCCTTGCGGGTACGCGCATTGGTATGCGTGCGCTGGCCGCGAACCGGCAGCGAGCGGCGGTGACGCAGGCCACGGTAGCAGCCGAGGTCCATGAGACGCTTGATGTTCATCGACACTTCGCGGCGCAGGTCGCCCTCGACCTGGTAGTCGCGGTCGATGGTCTCGCGGATCTGCAGCACTTCCGCGTCGGTCAGCTGGTTGACGCGGCGCTCGGCCGGGATGCCGACCTTGTCGACGATCTCCTGGGCGAACTTCTTGCCAATGCCGTGAATGTACTGAAGCGCGATGACGACGCGCTTGTTGGTCGGAATGTTGACGCCGGCTATACGAGCCATGTTCTTCTCTGCTCCATCTGGGCCGGCCAACCTTCAAAACAAGGAAGACCCGGCGCTGTCAAAGTTGCCCCGCGTCCGGTGGAGGCCGGCCCTTGCGGGAGTTTCCAGTTCAAAGCGACTGCCTTGCCCTTGCGGACAAGCAAAGTTCGCACCTGATAGGAAGACGGGCCGCCATACCGCAGCGGACCGCCCCCGTCAAGCTTAATCTTTAAATTCCCTTACCGTGCCTTGGCGGCCGCTGCCAGAACAGCTTCGATCTCGGTGGTCACCGCATCGATGCTGGCCATGCCGTCAACGGTCTTCAGCTTGCCCTTGGCGTAATAGTAGCCGGTCAGCGGAGCGGTCTTCTTGTAGTACTCGCGCAGACGCTCTTCGAACACCGCCGGATTGTCGTCCTTGCGCACCGGCTGGCCGGCGGCCTTGGCATCCTCGGCACGCTTGACGATGCGGCCGACCAGGGCCCTGTCGTCGACGACCAGTTCGATGACCGTGTCGAGGCCGATGCCACGTTCGGAAAGCATCTGATCAACCGCATCGGCCTGCACCAGCGTGCGCGGATAGCCATCGAGGATGAACCCCTTGGCGCAATCGGCCTGATCGATCCGCTCGGCAACGATCGCGTTGACGATGGCATCCGACACCAGTTCACCGGCATCCATCACCGCCTTGGCACGCTTGCCGACCTCGGTTCCGGCCTGGACGGCGGCACGCAGCATATCGCCCGTCGAGAGCTGGGGTATGCCGTGTTTTTCTACCAGTCTTTGTGCTTGTGTCCCCTTGCCCGCTCCTGGCGGCCCAAGCAAAATCAACCTCATCTGGCTTTCTTCCCCCCGCGCAGCTTCGACTTCTTGATCAGGCCTTCATACTGGTGCGCAATCAGGTGACCCTGAATCTGCGCGACCGTATCGAGCGTGACACTGACCACGATCAGAAGCGATGTGCCACCAAGGTAGAATGGTACGCCAGTCGCCGAGATCAGGAACTCCGGCAGCAGGCACACCAGCACCAGGTAGATGGCGCCGACGACGGTGATGCGGGTGAGAACGTAATCGATATAATCGGCGGTGCGCTCGCCCGGACGATAGCCCGGGATGAAGCCCGAATGCTTCTTGAGCTGATCGGCGGTGTCCTTCGGGTTGAAGACAATCGCTGTGTAGAAGAAGGCGAAGAAAACGATCATCGCCGCATAAAACAGCATGTAGAGTGGCTGGCCGTGGCCAAGCGAAGCCAGGATGGTGCTTGCCCAGGCCGGCATGTTGGTCGTCTGCGAGAAGCCGGCGATGGTAGCCGGCAGCAAGAGCAGCGACGACGCGAAGATCGGCGGAATGACGCCCGACGTGTTGAGCTTCAGCGGCAAATGCGAGGTATCGCCCTGGAACATGCGGTTGCCGACCTGCCGCTTCGGATACTGGATCAGCAGGCGGCGCTGGGCGCGCTCGAAGAACACGATGAGCGCGATGACCACGATGGCCAGAACGATGATCGCCAGGATCAGACCGGTCGACAGGGCGCCGGTGCGGCCGAGTTCCAGCGTGCCGGAGATGGCATGCGGCAGGCCTGCGACGATGCCGGAGAAGATGATCAGCGAAATACCGTTGCCGATGCCGCGCGCGGTGATCTGCTCGCCGAGCCACATCAGGAACATGGTGCCGCCGACCAGCGTGACGACGGTCGAGATGCGGAAGAACATGCCGGGATCGCTGACGATCCCGTTACCGCCCTCCAGGCCCACCGAAATGCCATAGGCCTGCACAAGCGCCAAAAGCACGGTGCCGTAGCGCGTGTACTGGTTGATGACCTTGCGGCCTTGTTCGCCTTCCTTCTTCAGCGCTTCCAGCGACGGGATGACCGAAGTCATCAGCTGCATGATGATGGAGGCGGAGATGTAGGGCATGATGCCGAGCGCGAAGATCGCCATGCGCTGCACGGCGCCGCCCGCGAACATGTTGAACATGCCGAGCACGCCCTTGCTCTGCGAGGAGAAAGCCTGGGCGAAGGCGTCGGGGTTGATTCCGGGAAGCGGGATGTAGGTGCCGAGACGATAGACGAGCAACGCGCCGATGGTGAACCAGATGCGTTTCTTCAGGTCCTCCGCCTTGGCGAAGGCCGAGAAATTCAGATTCGAGGCTAGTTGTTCAGCAGCCGAAGCCATGCCTGATTCTCCGCTTGGTAACGCTTGATGGCCCGTGAGGTCAGGCGGTGCGTTTCACCGAAGCTCACGAGATAAGCTCCGGGCTGTAAACATGCAAGCGGCCGCGTTGACGCGGCCGCCTAATTGAGCAGGTCAAAGCGCAATCGTGAGCAAAAACTGGGTCCCGCTCTTGCCGATCGCGCTTCAAATCGCCGTTACTCGGCAGCTGCCTTTTCCGGCAACTTGACCGAGCCGCCGGCCTTCTCGATCTTCTCGATCGCGGCCTTGGAGGCGCCGGCCACGTCGAAGGCGAGCTTTGCCTTGAGCTCGCCGTCGGACAGCACGCGCACGCCATCCTTGACGCGGCGGATGACGCCGGCGGCGACAAGCGCCTCGGCCGTCACGGTTGCCTTGGCGTCAAGCTTCTTGGCGTCGACGGCTTGCTGGATACGGGCCAGCGAGACGACAACGAAGCTCTTGGCGAAGAGGTTGTTGAAGCCGCGCTTCGGCAGGCGCCTGTAGAGCGGCATCTGGCCACCCTCGAAGCCATTGATGGCGACGCCGGAGCGTGCCTTCTGGCCCTTGACGCCGCGACCGGCGGTCTTGCCCGAGCCGGAACCGATGCCGCGGCCGAGACGCTTCTTGGAGTGCGTCGCGCCGTCCTTGTCACGCAGATCGTTGAGTTTCATCTGGGTTCTCCTGCGCTTTGGCTCAGCCCTCGTCCACGACGCGGACGAGATGCTGAACGGCGGCGATCATGCCGCGCACGGAAGGCGTATCTTCCAGCGTGCGCTGCTTGTGCATCTTGTTGAGGCCGAGGCCGACCAGCGTCGCGCGCTGTTCCTTCGGACGGCGGATCGGCGAACCGATCTGCTCAACGGTGATGGTCTTGGTTGCTTTCTTGGCCATGGTCAAAATCCCTGGTCAGTCGACTATTCTTCAGCCGCTACGGCGGTGCCGCGGCGGGCCTGAAGGGTCGAATACTTGATGCCGCGAGCGGCAGCGACATCCTTGGGATGCATCTGGCTCTTCAGCGCGTCGAAGGTGGCGCGAACCATGTTGTAGGGGTTCGACGACCCCATCGACTTGGCGACCACGTCATGCATGCCGAGCGTCTCGAAGACGGCGCGCATCGGGCCGCCGGCGATGATGCCGGTACCCTGCTTGGCGGCACGCAGAAGAACGCGTCCGGCGCCCCAGCGTCCCTCGACGTCGTGGTGCAGCGTGCGGCCCGAGCGCAGCGGCACGAAGATCATGTCGCGCTTTGCGGACTCGGTTGCCTTGCGGATCGCTTCCGGCACTTCGCGCGCCTTGCCGTGACCAAAGCCGACGCGGCCCTTCTGGTCGCCGACGACGACGAGTGCGGCGAAACCGAAGCGACGGCCACCCTTGACGACCTTGGCGACGCGATTGATGTGGACCAGCTTGTCCACCATGCCGTCGTCGCGCTCTTCACGCTCGCGGCCGCGGCCGCCTTCCCTACGTTCCTGTGCCATATCCTGTTCCTTGTTCTTTTCCGGAAGCACGGGTTGATGATTGTCGACGCCACTTTGGGTCGCCGACGGTGAAAGAATCAGAAGCTGAGACCGCCTTCGCGAGCAGCTTCAGCCAGGGCCTTGACACGGCCGTGATAGATGTACGGGCCGCGGTCGAAGACGACTTCCTTGACGCCGGCCTTGGTCGCGCGCTCGGCGATCAGCTTGCCGATCGCGGCGGCGGCAGCGGTATCGGCGCCGGTCTTGAGCGAACCCTTGAGGTCCTTCTCGAGCGTCGAGGCAGCGGCGATGGTGTGGCCCTTGGCGTCGTCGATCACCTGCACATAGATGTTCTTCGAGGTGCGGTGGACCGACAGACGCGGACGCTCGCCGGCGACCTTCCTGATCTGACGACGGACGCGCTGCGCGCGGCGCTGCGTGGATTCCTTGGTACCCATGATGGTCTTCCTTGCCTTCAAAAAACGGAGGCCGCCATGTGCGGTAGGCGAAAGCGCCTCCCGCGACCGCTCCCCGCGGCGTTACACTTCCCTGGCTTGGCCCTTTCCGAAAAGTCCGAGACTTTTCAGGGCCAGGCCCACTACTTCTTCTTGCCTTCCTTGCGGACGATCTTCTCGCCAGCGTAGCGGACACCCTTACCCTTGTAGGGCTCGGGACCGCGGTATTCGCGGATCTCGGCAGCCACCTGACCAACCTGCTGCTTGTCGATGCCGGCCACTGTGATCTCGGTCGGCTTCGGCACGGTGATGGTGATGCCGGCCGGCGTCTCGTAGACCACGTCATGGCTGAAGCCAAGTGCCAGCTGCAGGTTTTTGCCCTGAAGCGCGGCGCGGTAGCCGACGCCGGTGATCTCGAGCTTCTTCTCGAAGCCGTCCTTCACGCCCTGCAGGATGTTGACGATCTGCGTGCGCGACATGCCCCACTTGGAGCGGGCGGTCTTGGTCTGGTCGCGCGGCTGGACAGCGATCTCGCTGCCTTCCATCTTGACCAGGACTTCGTCGTTCACCACGAACTTCAGCTCGCCCTTGGGGCCCTTCGCCGTAACGGTCTGGCCGTTGACGGTCGCGGTCACGCCCTGCGGCAGCGAAACGGGTTTCTTTCCAATACGAGACATTTTTTTGTCCTCGTCACTTCTCTTGTTTCAGGTCTCTGTCTTCGGAACGATCCGAAGACCGGATTCCACTTTGCGCTCAGCTGCCAGATCAGAAGATCTGGCAGAGAATCTCGCCGCCGACGTTCTGTTCGCGTGCTTCGTGATCGGCCATCACGCCCTTCGGCGTCGAAAGGATGGCGATGCCGAGGCCGTTGGCGACGTGCGGGATCGACTTGGCCGAGACGTAAACGCGGCGGCCCGGCTTCGAGACGCGGGCGATTTCGCGCACGACCGGGGCGCCGTCGAAATACTTCAGCTCGATTTCGATTTCGGACTTGCCGTTGTCGAAGTCGGTCTGGCTGTAGTCGCGGATATAGCCTTCAGCCTTCAGCACGTCGAGGACGCGGGTGCGCAGACGCGAGGCCGGCGTCGAGACACTCGACTTCTTGCGGCCATAGGCGTTGCGGATGCGGGTCAGCATATCGCCGAGAGGATCGCTCAATGACATGTTATGTCCTCCTTACCAGCTCGACTTGACCAGGCCCGGGATCTGGCCGTTATTGCCGAGATCACGAAGCGCGATGCGCGATACTTTGAGCTTGCGATAGTAGGCACGCGGACGGCCGGTGACTTCGCAGCGGTTGCGGATGCGGATCTTGGCCGAGTTGCGCGGCAGGGCAGCAAGCTTGAGCTGAGCGCGGAAGCGCTCTTCCATCGGCTTGGACTGATCCATGATGATCGCCTTCAGGGCAGCGCGCTTGGGACCGTACTGGTCGGCAAGCTTGCGGCGCCTGTTGTTCTTCTCGACTGAGCTGGTCTTTGCCATTTCAGATTTTTCCTTTTCTCGCTGCCGTTACTGGCGGAAGGGGAAGTTGAAGGCCTTGAGCAATGCCCTGGCTTCGTCGTCCGTCTTCGCAGTCGTACAAACGATGACGTCCATGCCCCAGATCTGATCAACCTTGTCGTAGTTGATCTCCGGGAACACGATGTGCTCCTTGATGCCCATGGCGTAGTTGCCACGGCCATCGAAGCTCTTGGGGTTCAGTCCGCGGAAGTCGCGGACGCGCGGCAGCGCGATGTTCACGAGGCGGTCGAGGAACTCGTACATACGTTCCTTGCGCAGCGTGACCTTGGCGCCGATCGGCATGTTCTCGCGGACCTTGAAGCCAGCGATCGAATTGCGGGCGCGGGTGACGACGGCCTTCTGGCCGGCGATCAGCGCCAGATCTTCGGCCGCAACCGACGGCTTCTTGGAGTCGGCGGTCGCTTCGCCAACACCCATGTTCAGCACGATCTTGTCGAGGCGCGGAACCTGCATGTTGTTGTCGTAGCCGAACTGCTCCTGCAGCGCCTTGCGGATGGTCTCGTTGTAGACCTGCTTGAGGCGCGGCGTGTTGGTGGCAGTCGCCTGCTTGGTTTGAGCCTTAGCCATTGATGACTTCTCCCGAGCGCTTGGCGACGCGCACCTTCTTGCCGTCCTTCTGGAAGATGAAACCGACGCGGGTCGGCTTGCCATCCTTGGGGTCGGCCAGCGCGATGTTCGACAGCTGGATCGGCGCTTCCTTGGTGATGATCCCGCCCTCCTGGGACTGGGACTGCTTCTGGTGACGACGGATCATGTTGACGCCGCGCACCAGCGCGGTGTCATCCTTCGGCTGAACCGAGAGGACTTCGCCCGAACGGCCCTTGTCCTTGCCGGCCAGCACGACGACCTTGTCGCCTTTTCTAATCTTTTGCATTGGTCCGGCTCCTTACAGCACTTCAGGCGCGAGCGAGATGATCTTCATGTGGTTCTTGGCGCGGAGTTCGCGCGGAACCGGTCCGAAGATACGCGTGCCGATCGGCTCTTTCTTGTTGTCGACGAGAACGGCCGCGTTCTTGTCGAAACGGATCACGCTGCCGTCCGGGCGGCGGATGTCCTTGGCCGTGCGAACCACGACCGCCTTCATCACATCGCCCTTCTTAACGCGGCCGCGCGGAATGGCTTCCTTGATGGACACCACGATGATGTCGCCCACGGAAGCGTATTTCCGCTTCGAGCCGCCCAGCACCTTGATGCACATGACACGACGCGCGCCGGAATTATCCGCCACGTCGAGGTTTGTTTGCATCTGAATCATGACTGGCCGCCTTCTTCTTTTCTAACGGGACGGGCTCTTCACCCCTCCCCGGTCTGTCCAAAATTCGTTTGTTTACGCCTGGTCCGAAGACACAACGATCCAGCGCTTATCCTTGGAAATCGGCTTCGATTCCTGGATGAACACCTGATCGCCAACCTTGTGGGCGTTGTTCTCGTCGTGCGCCTTGTACTTCTTGGTCATGCGCACGGTCTTCTTCATCACGGGATGCGTGAAGCGCCGTTCGACCTTGACGACAACCGTCTTCTCGTTCTTGTCGCTGACGACGGTGCCCTGCAGAATGCGCTTTGGCATGGTTTTCGTCCTTAAGCCTTCTTGGCCGCGGACTTTTCCGCAGCGATGGTCTTGATACGCGCAATGTCCTTGCGGACCTGCCTCACGCGCGCGGTCTTCTCGAGCTGGCCGGTGGCCTTCTGGAAGCGCAGGTTGAACTGCTCCTTCTTCAGGCTGGCCAAATCGTCGGTCAGCTGGTCCTGGGTCTTGGTCCGGATGTCTTCGGCTTTCATGATCAGCCCGTCCTTATTCTGCGATGCGCTGTACGAAGCGCGTCCTGACCGAGAGCTTGGCCGCGCCGAGACGCAGCGCCTCACGGGCGGTTTCTTCACTGACGCCGTCGATCTCGAACATGATACGGCCCGGCTTGACGCGCGCCGCCCAGTAGTCGACGGCGCCCTTGCCCTTGCCCATGCGGACTTCGGTCGGCTTCGACGTGACCGGCAGATCCGGGAAAATACGGATCCAGACGCGGCCAGCGCGCTTCATTTCGCGAGTGATCGCGCGGCGGGCCGCCTCGATCTCACGCGCGGTGACGCGGTTCGGCTCAAGCGCCTTCAGCCCGAAACCACCGAAATCCAGGTTGGTGCCGCCCTTTGCGGTACCATGGATACGGCCCTTGAACTGCTTGCGGAACTTTGTGCGCTTTGGCTGCAGCATCGTTCTAACTCCAAATTCCTAAATGTCTCAGGCGTTTTCGCGACGACGACCGCGTTCGCGATCACCACCACCGCCGTGCGCAGCATCACCCTCGGTCGCGCGACGTTCCGAAGCCATCGGATCGTGCTCGAGGATCTCGCCCTTGAATACCCAGACCTTGACGCCGCAGATGCCATACGCCGTATTCGCCTCGGCCGTGCCGTAGTCGACATCGGCGCGCAGCGTGTGCAGCGGCACGCGGCCTTCGCGGTACCACTCCATGCGGGCGATTTCAGCGCCGCCAAGACGGCCGGAGCAGTTGATGCGGATGCCTTCGGCACCGAGGCGCATCGCCGACTGCACGGCGCGCTTCATGGCGCGGCGGAACGCGATACGGCGCTCGAGCTGCTGGGCGATCGACTGGGCGACCAGGGTCGCATCGATTTCCGGCTTGCGCACTTCGACGATGTTGAGGTGCGTCTCGGACTTCGTCATCTCCATCAGCTTCTTGCGAAGCTTCTCGATGTCGGCGCCCTTCTTGCCGATGATCAGACCCGGGCGCGCGGCATGGATGGTGACGCGGCACTTCTTGTGCGGGCGCTCGATCACGACCTTGGAGATCGCGGCCTGCTTGAGTTCCTTCTCAAGATACTTGCGGATCTTGATGTCCTCATGCAGCAGCTTGCCGTACTCGCCGGTGTTCGCGAACCAGCGCGAATCCCAGGTGCGGTTGATGCCGAGGCGAAGACCGATCGGATTGACTTTCTGGCCCATTATGCGGCCTCCCCTTTTTCTTCGACTTCACGAACAACGATCGTGAGGTGCGAGAACGGCTTCTCGATACGGCTGGCGCGACCACGGCCACGAGCGTGGAACCGCTTCATGACAATCGACTTGCCGACATAGGCTTCCGCCACCACCAGCGCATCGACATCGAGGTCGTGGTTGTTTTCCGCGTTGGCGATCGCCGATTCCAGCGTCTTCTTGACCGTGCCGGAAATCCGCTTGGCCGAGAATTCGAGGTCGGAAAGCGCTGTCGCGACCTTCTTGCCGCGGATCAGCGCGGCAACGAGGTTCAGCTTCTGCGGGCTGATACGGATCGTGCGCAACACGGCGCGCGCTTCGTTATCAGCAAGCCTGCGCGGAGCTTTGGCCTTGCCCATGATTATTTCCTCTTCGCCTTCTTATCCGCGCCGTGACCGTAATAGGTCCGCGTCGGAGCGAATTCACCGAACTTATGACCGACCATGTCCTCGTTCACCGAAACGGGAACATGCTTCTGGCCGTTATAGACACCGAAGGTGAAGCCGACGAACTGCGGCAGGATGGTGGAGCGACGGCTCCACATCTTGATCACCTCATTGCGACCACCTTCACGAACCTTGTCCACCTTCTTGAGAAGGTAGCCGTCGATGAAGGGGCCTTTCCAAATAGAACGAGTCACTTGGCGTTACCTCTTCTTAGCTCTTGCGCTGATGGCGCGAGCGCAGGATGAACTTGTCGGTCGCCTTGTTGGACCGCGTCTTCTTGCCCTTGGTCGGCTTGCCCCACGGGCTGACCGGATGACGGCCACCGGAGGTGCGGCCTTCACCACCGCCGTGCGGATGGTCGACCGGGTTCATGGTCACGCCGCGATTGTGCGGGCGCTTGCCGCGCCAGACCGTGCGGCCGGCCTTGCCGTCGTTGATGTTGCCGTGGTCGGGGTTCGACACGGCACCGACGGTGGCCATGCAGGAGCCGTGAACGACACGCTGCTCGCCCGAGTTGAGGCGCAGGATCGCCATGCCCTGGTCGCGACCCACGAGCTGGGCGTAACCGCCGGCCGAACGGGCAACCTGGCCGCCCTTGCCCGGCTTCAGCTCGATGTTGTGGACGATCGTGCCGACCGGCATCGATGCCAGCGGCATCGCATTGCCCGGCTTCACGTCGACCGCTTCGCCAGCCACGATCTTGTCGCCGGCGGCAAGGCGCTGCGGGGCGATGATGTAGGACAGCTCGCCATCGTCGTACTTGATCAGCGCGATGAAGGCGGTGCGGTTCGGATCGTATTCAATGCGCTCAACCGTGCCGACGACGTCGAACTTGCGGCGCTTGAAGTCGATGATGCGGTACGAACGCTTGTGACCACCGCCGATGAAGCGGGCGGTGATGCGGCCGTAATTGTTGCGGCCGCCCGACTTGGTCAGGCCCTCGGTCAGACCCTTGACGGGCTTGCCCTTGTAGAGGCCCGAGCGGTCGACGATGACCAGCTGGCGGGTGCTCGGCGTTACCGGGTTGAATTTTTTCAGTGCCATTGTTCTGTCCTCGCGGCCTTGCTCAGAGACCCGTCGCGACGTCGATCGACTGGCCGTCGGCCAGCGTCACGATCGCCTTCTTGACGTCGCTCTGGCGGCCGATCGTGCCGCGGAAGCGCTTGATCTTGCCCTTGCGGACAAGCGTGTTCACGGCCATCACCTTGACGCCGAACAGCGCTTCGACGGCGGCCTTGATTTCCGGCTTCGACGCCTTCTTGGCGACGTTGAAGACGACCTGGTTCTGCTCGGAAGCCATGGTCGACTTTTCGGTGATCGCCGGGCTGACGATCACGTCGTAGTGACGAAGGTCGGTCATTTAAAGCGCTCCTCGAGAGCCTCGACGGCGGCCTTGGAAAGGACCAGCGTGCCGCGGCGCAGAATGTCGTAGACGTTGATGCCCTGGATGGGCAGCACGTCGATGTTGGGGATGTTGGTCGCGGCCAGCTTGAAGTTCTTGTCAAGCTCGGCACCACCGATCACCAGGGCATTGCTCAGGCCCAGGGTCGCGAAATTCGCGATCAGCGCCTTGGTCTTGGCCTCGGTCAGCTTCAGCTCGTCGATGACGATGATCGACGCACTCTTGGCCTTGGCCGAGAGAGCATGCTTCAAGCCCAGAGCGCGCACCTTCTTCGGCAGGTCGTGCTCGTGGCTGCGAACGACCGGGCCGTGGGCCTTACCGCCGCCGCGGAACTGCGGAGCGCGTGCCGAGTGGTGACGGGCGCGGCCCGTACCCTTCTGCTTGTACATCTTGGCGCCGGTGCGCGCGATTTCGGCGCGGCCCTTGGCCTTGTGCGTGCCCTGCTGCTTCTTGGCAAGCTGCCAGCGCACGACGCGCTGCAGGATGTCCTCGCGCGGATCAAGGCCGAAAATCTCCTCGGAGAGTTTCACCTTGCCGGCGTCCTTGCCGCCAAGCGTTGTGATCTTGAGATCCATTATTCCGCTCCCTCTGTGGCCGGAGCCTCGTTCTTAGCAGCACTTCCTGCTGCAACTGGGCGGATCGCGGCGGGCTTCGGCGCATTGGCCGGCAGTGCCACCTTGGCCGCATCGCGGACCAGGATCCAGGCGCCCTTCGATCCGGGAACCGCTCCGCGGATCAGGATCAGGCCGCGGTCGGCATCGGTCGAGACGATCTCGACGTTCTGCGTGGTGACGCGGGTGTCGCCCATATGGCCGGCCATCTTCTTGCCCTTGAACACCTTGCCGGGGTCCTGGCGCTGGCCGGTCGAACCGTGCGTACGGTGCGAGACCGAGTTACCGTGCGTCGCGCGGCCACCACCCATGTGGTGGCGCTTGATGACGCCCTGGAAACCCTTGCCGATCGTCGTGCCCGTCACATCGACCTTCTGGCCGGCGACGAAGTGCTCGACGGTGATCTCGGCGCCGACATCAATCATGTTGTCGGCGGATACGCGGAACTCGGCGACCTTCGCCTTCGGCTCGACGGAAGCGGTCGCGAAATGGCCGCGCATCGCCTTCGACGTGTTCTTCACCTTGGCGAGGCCAACGCCGAGCTGAACGGCGGTGTAGCCATTCTTCTCCTGCGTGCGCTGCGCCACGACCTGGCAGTTCTCCATCTGGAGAACAGTGACGGGAACATGTTCCCCGGCATCGTTGTAGATGCGGGTCATTCCCACCTTCTTTGCAATCACACCTGAACGCATCGGTTCAATTCCTTTAGAGTTCCGGGCCAGGGGCACCGCCCCTTACCGCGCTCTCATTCCCTTAGAGCTTGATCTCGACGTCGACGCCGGCGGCCAGATCGAGCTTCATCAAAGCATCGACGGTCTGCGGGGTCGGATCGACGATGTCGAGCAGACGCTTGTGCGTGCGCATCTCGAACTGCTCGCGGCTCTTCTTGTCGACGTGAGGCGACCGGTTGACCGTGAACTTTTCGATCCGCGTCGGCAGCGGAATGGGGCCGCGGACGTTTGCGCCGGTGCGCTTGGCCGTCGACACGATTTCCTTCGTCGAGGCGTCGAGCACGCGGTGATCAAACGCCTTCAGGCGGATGCGGATATTCTGTCCGTTCATGCGTCACTTCCTTGTTCTGGCGCGGCGCGGGCAACTTCCGCGCCCGCGACAGATCGGTTTAAGTCCAAATTACTCTTTGATGGTGACGACGATGCCGGCACCGACGGTGCGGCCGCCTTCACGGATGGCGAAGCGCAGCTTCTCTTCCATGGCGATCGGCACGATCAGCTCGACATCGACCGTGATGTTGTCGCCAGGCATAACCATCTCGGTGCCAGCCGGCAGCGACACGATGCCGGTCACGTCCGTCGTGCGGAAGTAGAACTGCGGGCGGTAGTTGGTGAAGAACGGCGTGTGACGGCCACCTTCGTCCTTGGTCAGGATGTAGGCTTCGGCCACAAACTTCTTGTGCGGCTTCACCGTGCCCGGCTTGGCCAGAACCTGGCCGCGCTCGACACCTTCACGATCAACGCCGCGCAGCAGCGCGCCGATGTTGTCGCCAGCCTGGCCCTGATCGAGCAGCTTGCGGAACATTTCCACGCCCGTGCAGGTCGTCTTGGTCGTCGGACGGATGCCGATGATCTCGAGTTCCTCGCCAACCTTGACCACGCCACGCTCGACGCGGCCGGTCACGACCGTGCCACGGCCCGAGATCGAGAACACGTCCTCGATCGGCATCAGGAACGGCTTGTCGAGCGGACGAACCGGCGTCGGGATGTAGGCGTCGACCTGAGCCATCAGCTCGCGGATCGCGTCCTCGCCGATCGTCTTGTTCGAATCCTCAAGAGCGGCCAGCGCCGAACCCTTGACGATCGGAATGTCGTCGCCGGGGAACTCGTTCTTCGACAGAAGCTCGCGAACCTCGAGCTCGACCAGCTCGAGCAGCTCGGCGTCGTCGACCTGGTCGACCTTGTTCAGGAACACCACGATCGACGGCACGCCGACCTGACGGGCAAGCAGGATGTGCTCGCGGGTCTGCGGCATCGGGCCGTCAGCAGCGGAAACCACCAGGATCGCGCCGTCCATCTGCGCGGCACCGGTGATCATGTTCTTCACATAGTCGGCGTGGCCGGGGCAGTCGACATGGGCATAGTGGCGATTGGCCGTCTCGTATTCGACGTGAGCCGTCGAGATCGTGATGCCGCGCGCCTTCTCTTCCGGCGCCGCATCGATCTGGTCGTAGCGCTTGTACTCGCCAAAATACTTCGTGATCGCCGCCGTCAGCGACGTCTTGCCATGGTCAACGTGACCAATCGTGCCGATGTTCACATGAGGCTTAGTGCGCTCGAATTTACCTTTTGCCATGTGATGTCTCCATTTCCTGCTCGCCCATGCGGGCTTTGAATTGCGTTACCGCGGCAGCTCTTTCGAGTTACGCGTACTTTTTCTGGACTTCCTGGGCGACCGCGGTCGGAACCGGCTCGTAGTGATCGAACTGCATCGTGTAGGCCGCGCGGCCCTGGCTCATCGAGCGCAGGTTGTCGACGTACTTGAACATGTTGGCGAGCGGCACCATCGCGTTGATGACGACGGCCACGCCACGCGCTTCCTGGCCCTGGATCTGGCCACGACGGCCGTTCAGGTCGCCGATGACGCTGCCGACATAGTCTTCCGGCGTCACGACCTCGACCTTCATGATCGGCTCCAGCAGCTGCACGCCAAGCTTGGGCGCGGCCTCACGGAAGCAGGCACGGGACGCGATTTCGAAGGCCAGGACCGAAGAGTCGACGTCGTGGTAAGCGCCGTCGATCAGCGTCGCCCTGACGCCGATCATCGGGAAGCCCGCGAACGGACCAGCGCCCATGACGCTCTGGATGCCCTTCTCGACGCCTGGAATGTATTCCTTCGGCACGGCGCCGCCGACGATCTTGGACTCGAACACGAAGTCTTCGCCCTCGGCATTCGGCTCGAACACAACTTTCACGCGAGCGAATTGGCCGGTACCGCCGGTCTGCTTCTTGTGGGTGTAATCCTGCTCGTGCTTGCGGGTGATCGTCTCGCGATAGGCCACCTGCGGAGCGCCGACATTGGCTTCGACCTTGAACTCGCGGCGCATGCGGTCGACGATGATGTCGAGGTGCAGTTCGCCCATGCCGGAGATGATGGTCTGGCCGCTTTCCTCGTCGGTCTTGACGCGGAAGGACGGATCCTCGGCAGCCAGGCGATGAAGGGCGAGGCCCATCTTTTCCTGGTCGTTCTTGGTCTTCGGCTCGATGGCGATCTGGATGACCGGATCGGGGAATTCCATGCGCTCGAGGATGACCGGGTGCAACGGATCGCACAGCGTGTCGCCAGTGGTCGTATCCTTGAGGCCCGCCAGGGCAACGATGTCGCCGGCGAAAGCTTCCTCGACGTCGGCGCGCGAATTCGCATGCATCTGCAGCATGCGGCCGATGCGCTCCTTCTTGCCCTTGACGGTGTTGTCAACGGAGACGCCCTTGGTGAGCTTGCCTGAATAGATACGGGCAAAGGTCAACGAACCGACGAACGGGTCGTTCATGATCTTGAAGGCGAGCATCGAGAGCGGCTCGTTATCGTCCGCATGACGCTCGATCTCGGCATCGGTCTTGGCATCGACACCCTTGATGGCGGGAACGTCGGCCGGCGACGGCAGGTATTCGACAACGGCGTCGAGCAGCGGCTGCACGCCCTTGTTCTTGAAAGCCGAGCCGCAGAACATGGGGTAGAACTTGACCGCGATCGTGCCCTTGCGGATCAGCGAACGGATCTCGTCATTCGACGGCATCTTGCCTTCGAGGTAGTTCTCGAGGGCCGTCTCGTCCATTTCGACGGCGGCTTCGATCATCTTCTCGCGGTATTCCTCGGCACGGGCCTTGAGGTCGGCCGGGATCTCGACGATGTCCCAGGCAGCGCCCAGGGTCTCGTCACGCCAGACAAGCGCGTTCATCTCGACGAGGTCGACGACACCCTTGAACTCGGTCTCGGCGCCGATCGGCAGCTGCATGACGACAGCCTGCGCGCCGAGGCGCGAGCCGATCATCTCGACCGAGCGATAGAAGTCGGCGCCGATCTTGTCCATCTTGTTGCAGAAGATCATGCGCGGCACGCGGTACTTGTCGGCCTGGCGCCAGACGGTTTCCGTCTGTGGCTCGACACCGGCGTTGGCGTCGAGCAGCGCGATGGCGCCGTCGAGCACGCGCAGCGAACGCTCGACTTCAATGGTGAAGTCAACGTGTCCGGGAGTGTCGATGATGTTGAAGCGGTGCATCTTGCCGTCGCGACCCTTCCAGAAGGTCGTGGTCGCGGCGGACGTGATGGTGATGCCGCGTTCCTGCTCCTGCTCCATCCAGTCCATGGTGGCAGCGCCGTCGTGCACTTCGCCGATCTTGTGCGACTTGCCCGTGTAATAGAGGACGCGCTCGGTGGTCGTCGTCTTGCCGGCGTCAATATGCGCCATGATACCGAAATTGCGGTAGTCTTCGATTTTGTATTCGCGGGCCATCGTAGCTGCCTCTCAGTCCTGTTCGCGCTTTACCAGCGGTAGTGTGCGAAAGCGCGGTTGGCTTCAGCCATCTTGTGGGTGTCTTCACGCTTCTTGACGGCGGTGCCGCGGTTGTTGGCCGCGTCCATCAGCTCGCCCGAGAGGCGGTCGACCATGGTGGTCTCGTTGCGGTTGCGAGCAGCCGCGATCAGCCAACGGATGGCCAATGCCTGGCGGCGCTCGGGACGCACGTCGACCGGAACCTGGTAGGTGGCGCCGCCGACGCGACGCGAACGCACTTCCACATGCGGCGCGACATTGTCGAGCGCCTGATGGAAGACGGTGACCGGCTCCTGCTTGGTCTTCGACTGGACCTGGTCGAGCGCGCCATAGACGATGGTCTCGGCGACCGACTTCTTGCCGTCATACATGACGGCATTCATGAACTTGGTAACGATCAGATCGCCGAACTTCGGGTCCGGGTTGATCTCACGCTTTTCTGCACTGTGACGACGCGACATGGCTTTTGTCTCTCAATCTCGTAGCCCGACGCATTGAAGCAGCGCCAGGGCCGGAAAATCTTACTTCGGACGCTTTGCGCCGTACTTCGAACGGCGCTGCTTGCGGTTCTTCACGCCCTGCGTGTCGAGCACGCCGCGGATGATGTGGTAGCGGACGCCCGGAAGATCCTTGACGCGGCCGCCGCGGATCATCACCACGGAGTGCTCCTGAAGGTTGTGACCTTCGCCGGGGATGTAACCGATCACTTCAAAACCATTGGTCAGGCGGATCTTGGCCACCTTACGCAGCGCCGAGTTCGGCTTCTTCGGCGTCGTTGTATAGACGCGCGTGCAGACGCCCCGCTTCTGCGGGTTCTGCTGCATGGCCGGGACCTTGTTGCGCTTCACCGGCGCAATGCGCGGCTTGCGGATCAGCTGGTTGACGGTAGGCATTAAACCCTCTTGTCTCTCAATTCCGTGTCTCGCCCGGTCAGGGCCGCTCAAAGCGTCATTTCCATACGCAAATTCGGGCCACAAACCGCGCCTCGCGGTCTTGCCCGAACAAATGGCAGAGGAAGCGGAAGCCGCTTCATGCACGCCGGAAATGTCTTTTCGCTCGTAAAACGAACCCTGTTTGAAGCAAACTCCAAAGCGTGTCGCTTCGGAAAGGAGAGCCTCACATCGGTTCTGACTGGCCGGCTTCTACTCGCAAGCCCGCGAAGCGTCAACCCCGCAACGGCAAATATTGCATTGAAGCCCTGGCTTGGCAGCCATGCGAAAACCGCATGTAATTTTCTTTCGCCAGTTTGCAAGGGCGAGGAAGAAAGTGACCGGTTTTTGGCTTTTGCGCGACCTCGCTTCATGCGAAAAGCCGCCTGAGCAACTCAAAATGCCCTCGCCTGCCCTTTGCCAGGAGGAATCAGTCCGTGAACGACAATGAAGAACGCCCGGTCACCATCATTACCGGCCGGGTGTGGAAGCGCAAAGGCGGCAAAGCGGAGGGGGTGCATGTCATGCTGGTCGCTCCCGATGACGATTCGGCGGTGCGCCGCGCTCTCGAATCGCTTGCCGCGGAAGGTTACGCGGAGGCCGAGCTCGACCAGATCGGCGACATGGAAGGCGTACCCGATGACGAGCCGCACCTGTCGGCCTACCAAGGCGCGCTCGAAGGCGAAGTGTCGATCGTCACCTTCGACGAGCCGATCTGAGAATCATGTCCGGACGCGGCTGACGTCGGCCAGGCCGATGCTCCATCCATTGCAACTTGCCAGGCTATCGTCTCACGCCTGGAAAAAATCTGCCCTTCCCATCTCGGAGCCCCCATGTCCTCGAACAGCAATCCCATTAAGATAGGCATTGTCGGCGTCGGCAAGATCGTGCGCGACCAGCACCTGCCGGCCCTGGCGAAGGACCAGAACTATCGCCTCGCCGCCGCGGCAAGCCGGCACGGCAAGGTCGACGGCATCCCGAATTTTCCCACCATCGAGGCGATGCTTGACGCGGTGCCGGAGCTCGACGCCGTCTCGCTCTGCATGCCACCGCAATTCCGTTACGATGCCGCGCGCACCGCGATAGAGGCGAAGAAGCATGTCTTCCTGGAAAAGCCGCCGGGCGCCACGGTCAGCGAGGTCGAGGATCTGAAGGTGCTGGCCGCGAAAAACGGCGTCTCCCTGTTCGCCAGCTGGCACTCGCGCTATGCGCCGGCGGTGGAGGCCGCGCGCAGCTTTCTCGCATCGACCCGGATCCGCTCGGCTGCGATCGTCTGGAAGGAAGATGTGCGCCGCTGGCATCCGAACCAGGACTGGATCTGGGCACCGGGCGGCTTTGGTGTCTTCGATCCCGGCATCAACGCGCTGTCGATCGTGACCCACATCCTGCCGGCGATGTTCATCACGTCGGCCGTGCTCGACTTTCCCGAAAACCGCGCTGCCCCGGTCGCGGCGCAAGTCACCTTCCGCACCTCGAACGGATTGCCGGTGACGATGGACCTCGACTGGCTGCAGACCGGCCCGCAAAGCTGGGACATCCTGGCCGACACGGATGCAGGCAAGATGGTGCTTTCCGGCGGAGGCTCGAAGCTCGCCATTGACGGCCGCGTCGTCCATGACGAGCAGGAGGCGGAATACCCGATGCTCTACAAGCGTTTCGCGGAGATCGTGCGCGCCGGCGCCTCGGACGTCGATCTCGCGCCGCTGCAGCATGTCGCCGACGCCTTCATGCTAGGCAAGCGCAACGTGGTCGAGGCGTTTTTTGACTGAACAGGGATGCGCCGGCCGACCGTCGCTCGATTTTCAACTGACAATCGCAATCGCAAAGCCATCATAACCCTTGGCGCCGACTGTCTGGATGGCGGTGCCATCCAGGCGCCTGTCGCCACCGATGAATGAGAACGCTGCCCGGGCGCCCACGACATTGGCGTCATGGCCACCCTTATCGATCACCGCGCCGTCGCGGATGACATTGTCGCAGATGATCACCGTCCCCGGCCGCGAAAGCCGCATGGCCCAGGACAGGTAGTTCGGGTTGTTCGGCTTGTCGGCATCAATGAAGATGAGATCGAACGGCCCGGCATTCTCAGCGCTTAGCGCCGCAAGCGACTGAAGGGCCGGCCCGACCCGCAACTCCACGCGCTCCGACACGCCCGCACGGACAAAATTAGACCCCGCGACCTTGGCGTGGTGCGGATCGAGTTCAAGCGTCACGACCTTGCCGTCCATGGGCAACGCTCGCGCCATCCAGATCGTGGAGTAACCACCCAGCGTGCCGATTTCGAGGATCTTCTTCGCTCCCTGAATTCGCGCGAGGAGCGAAAGCAGCTTGCCCTGCGCCGCCGAGACGTCGATCGGCGGCAAACCTTGGTCACGATTGGTCGCCAGGACAGCGTCGAGGGCGGGATCCGCCTCGAGCAGGGCATCAACGATGTAGTCATCGACAGCGGCCCAGGTTTTCCTGCTCATCGTTTTCTTCTCCGATCGAAAGCCGAAACGCGAAAGGTGGGACCCAGTGGGCCCTCTTACCGTCATGGATA
Source organism: Mesorhizobium sp. 113-3-9 (assembly GCF_016756515.1). Lineage (NCBI taxonomy): Bacteria > Pseudomonadati > Pseudomonadota > Alphaproteobacteria > Hyphomicrobiales > Phyllobacteriaceae > Mesorhizobium > Mesorhizobium sp. 113-3-9. The sequence goes on from NZ_AP023246.1 coordinate 4,873,025, forward strand.
CCAACTTCGCCGCGCCCCGGAAAACAAAAAGGCCGCCGGGTTGCCCCGACGGCCCTGTTGCCTGAGATTTCCGAGAGCGGTTCATCGTTTCAAGGAAACGCCGAACCGCTCTATCTTTTGTTGTGGCGCAATTCCGGACGGAAAACCGCTTTGCACTTTTCCTGGAACTGCTCCCGCCGCGCTTACTGCGCGGCGGTTGTCATATCGGCCAGCATCGGCTCGGCGACTTCCACACCGGAGGCCTTGCGGCGCTCGTCGATGATCAGTTCGTCGCGCGAGGTGGCGATGCGCCGGATCTGGCTCATCGTGCCGCCCGTACCGGCCGGGATCAGCCGGCCGACGATGACGTTTTCCTTCAAGCCCTGCAGCATGTCGGTCTTGCCGGCAACCGCGGCTTCCGTCAGCACCCTGGTCGTCTCCTGGAAGGAGGCGGCCGAGATGAAGGACGGCGTCTGCAGCGAGGCCTTGGTGATGCCGAGCAGCACCGGCTGGCCTTCGGCCGGCTTCTTGCCGTCCTCGATCAGACGCTCGTTGACCTCTTCCAGCTCGATCACGTCGACGTGGTCGCCCGGAATGTAGGTCGAGTCGCCCTGCGTGGTGATCTCGACCTTCTGCAGCATCTGGCGGACGATCACCTCGATGTGCTTGTCGTTGATCGACACGCCCTGCAAGCGATAGACTTCCTGGATCTCGTTCACGAGGTAGGACGCAAGTGCCTCCACGCCCTTGATCGCCAGGATGTCGTGCGGCGCCGGATTGCCGTCGAGGATGTAGTCGCCCTTCTCGATGACGTCGCCGTCCTGGAGATGGAACGGCTTGCCCTTCGGGATCAGGTATTCGACCGGCTCGAGCGTCGAGTCATGCGGCTCGATGATGATGCGGCGCTTGTTCTTGTAGTCGCGGCCGAAGCGGATCGTGCCATCGATCTCGGCGATGATGGCGTGATCCTTCGGACGACGTGCCTCGAACAGTTCGGCAACACGCGGCAGACCGCCGGTGATGTCCTTGGTCTTGGCGCTTTCCATCGGGATACGCGCCAGCACGTCGCCGGGACGAACCTGCGCACCCGGCTCGACCGAGAGAATGGCCTCGACCGAGAGCAGGAAGCGGGCATCGCCGCCCTTCGACAGCTTGCCGACCTTGCCCTTGGCGTCCAGGATGGCGATCGCCGGCTTCAGGTCGTTGCCGCGCGGCGTCGAACGCCAGTCGATGACCTCACGCTTGGTGATGCCGGTCGACTCGTCGGCCGTTTCCTGAACGGAAATGCCGTCGACCAGATCCTCGTACGACACCTTGCCCTCGATTTCGGTGAGGACAGGGCGGGTGTAGGGATCCCACTCCGCGATACGCTGGCCACGCTTCACCTTGTCGCCATCGTCCACGAAGATGCGCGAACCATAGGTGACACGGTGCGTGGCGCGCTCCTTGCCGGCTTCGTCGAGGATCAGCACCGCCATGTTGCGGCCCATGACCATCTGCTGGCCGTCGGAGTTGCGCACCACGTTGCGGTTGCGGATCTCGACCTTGCCCTCATAGGAGGCTTCAAGGAACGAAGAGTCCACCACCTGCGCGGTACCGCCCATGTGGAAGGTACGCATGGTGAGCTGGGTGCCCGGCTCGCCGATCGACTGCGCCGCGATGACGCCGACGGCTTCACCCTGGTTGACCGGGGTGCCGCGCGCCAGATCGCGTCCGTAGCAGACCGCGCACACGCCAACCCTGACCTCGCAGGTCAGTGCCGAGCGGATGCGGACCGACTGGACGCCGGCCTTTTCGATCTGCTCCACGTCGCGCTCGTCCATCAGCGTTCCGGCCTTGACCAGCAGGTCGCCGGTCACCGGATGGTTGATGTCGTCGAGCGCGGTGCGGCCCAGCACGCGCTGGCCGACCGAAGCAACGACCTGACCGGCATCGACGATCGGCTGCATGGTGAGGCCCTTGTCGGTGCCGCAATCCACGGAGTTGACGATGCAGTCCTGCGCCACGTCGACCAGGCGGCGGGTGAGATAACCCGAGTTCGCCGTCTTCAAGGCGGTGTCGGCCAGACCTTTGCGGGCGCCGTGGGTCGAGTTGAAGTACTCGAGCACGGTCAGGCCTTCCTTGAAGTTCGAGATGATCGGCGTCTCGATGATTTCACCCGACGGCTTGGCCATCAGGCCGCGCATGCCGGCGAGCTGACGCATCTGGGTGGGCGAGCCACGCGCACCGGAGTGCGACATCATGTAGATCGAGTTCATCGGCTTCTGACGGCCATTGTCCTCGAACTCGACCGCCTTGATGCGGGCCATCATTTCGTCGGCGACCTTTTCCGAGCACTTGGCCCAGGCGTCGACGACCTTGTTGTACTTCTCGCCCTGGGTGATCAGGCCGTCATTGTACTGCTGCTCGTATTCCTTGGCCAAAGCCTCGGTGTCGGAGACCAGCTTGATCTTGGTATCCGGGATCAGCATGTCGTCCTTGCCGAACGAAATGCCGGCACGGCAGGCGTGAGCGAAACCGAGCGCCATGATGCGGTCGCAGAAAATGACCGTCTCCTTCTGACCGCAATGGCGGTAGACGGTGTCGATCATCTTGGAGATGTTCTTCTTGGTCATCTCCTGGTTGGCGGTCTCGTAAGGCACGTTGACGTTCTTCGGCAGAAGCTCGCCGATGATCATGCGGCCAGGCGTGGTGTCATGGATCTTCGACACGACCTTGCCTTCGGCGTCGACCGTGCGGAAGCGGCCCTTGATCTTGGCGTGCAGGGTCACCGCCTTGGTCTCGAGCGCGTGCTGGAGTTCGCCCATGTCGGCAAACACCATGCCCTCGCCCGGCTCGTTCTGGTTGACGATCGAGAGATAGTAGAGACCCAGAACCATGTCCTGCGACGGCACGATGATCGGCGCGCCGGAAGCCGGGTGCAGGATGTTGTTGGTCGACATCATCAGCACGCGGGCTTCAAGCTGCGCTTCCAGGGACAGCGGCACGTGAACAGCCATCTGGTCACCGTCGAAGTCGGCGTTGAAGGCCGTGCAGACCAGCGGATGCAGCTGGATCGCCTTGCCCTCGATCAGGATCGGCTCGAACGCCTGGATGCCGAGGCGGTGCAGCGTCGGCGCGCGGTTCAACAGCACCGGATGCTCGCGGATGACCTCGTCAAGAATATCCCAGACCTCCGGACGCTCCTTCTCGACCAGCTTCTTGGCCTGCTTGACGGTCGAGGAATAACCCTTGGCGTCAAGACGGGCGTAGATGAAGGGCTTGAACAGTTCGAGCGCCATCTTCTTCGGCAGGCCGCACTGGTGCAGCTTGAGCTCCGGACCGGTGACGATGACCGAACGGCCGGAATAGTCGACGCGCTTGCCGAGCAGGTTCTGGCGGAACCGGCCCTGCTTGCCCTTGAGCATGTCGGACAGCGACTTCAGCGGGCGCTTGTTGGCGCCGGTGATGACGCGGCCGCGACGGCCGTTGTCGAACAGCGCATCGACGGCTTCCTGCAGCATGCGTTTTTCATTGCGCACAATGATGCCGGGAGCGCGCAGCTCGATCAGCCGCTTCAGACGGTTGTTGCGGTTGATGACGCGGCGATAGAGGTCGTTCAGATCGGACGTGGCAAAACGGCCGCCGTCCAGCGGGACGAGCGGGCGCAGGTCCGGCGGGATCACCGGAACCACCTTCATGATCATCCATTCCGGACGGTTGCCGGATTCCATGAAGTTCTCGACGACCTTGAGCCGCTTCAGATACTTCTTCTGCTTGAGCTCGGACGTGGTCGAAGCCAGTTCCGAACGCAGGTCGCCGGCGATCTTCTCCAGGTCCATGCCGGCCAGGAGGTCATGAATGGCCTCGGCGCCGATCATGGCGGTGAAAGAATCCTCGCCATACTCGTCGACGGCGATCATGTACTCTTCCTCGCTGAGCAGCTGGTGCTCCTTCAGCGCGGTGAGGCCAGGCTCGGTGACGATGTAGTTCTCGAAGTAGAGGACGCGCTCGATATCCTTCAGCGTCATGTCGAGCAGCGTGCCGATGCGCGAGGGCAGCGACTTCAGGAACCAGATGTGAGCGACGGGAGCGGCGAGCTCGATATGGCCCATGCGCTCGCGGCGGACGCGCGACAGCGTGACTTCGACGCCGCACTTCTCGCAGATGACGCCCTTGTACTTCATGCGCTTGTACTTGCCGCACAGGCACTCATAGTCCTTGATCGGGCCAAAAATGCGCGCGCAGAACAGACCGTCACGCTCCGGCTTGAAGGTGCGGTAGTTAATGGTCTCCGGCTTCTTGATCTCGCCGAACGACCAGGACAGAATCTTCTCAGGGCTGGCCAGTGAGATCCGGATGGAATCGAACACCTGCGCAGGCGCCTGCGGATTGAAGAGATTCATGACCTCTTGGTTCATGCCGTTCTCCTTTTCGGGGTCCTCGAAAACCCCTTGCATCTAGTCGCGGGCCAAACGCCCGCCGCCTTTGTCGGCCACAGGCCGACGAATTGGTTTGGCGCGCCACAACTTCGTGCGGCGCGCCGTAGCCTTACTCAGCCGCGTCGGGCAGCCGAACCGGGGCGTCGTCGAGCTTGGTGTTCTCCAACTCGACATTGAGGCCAAGCGACCGCATTTCCTTGACGAGCACGTTGAAGCTCTCGGGAATGCCGGCCTCGAACGTGTCGTCGCCGCGCACAATCGCCTCGTAGACCTTGGTGCGGCCGGCGACGTCGTCCGACTTCACCGTCAGCATTTCCTGCAGCGTGTAGGCGGCGCCATAGGCTTCCAGCGCCCAGACCTCCATTTCGCCGAAGCGCTGGCCACCGAACTGCGCCTTGCCACCCAGCGGCTGCTGGGTGACGAGCGAGTACGGACCGATCGAACGCGCGTGGATCTTGTCGTCCACCAGGTGGTGAAGCTTGAGCATGTAGATATAGCCCATCGTCACCTTGCGATCGAACGGCTCGCCCGTGCGTCCGTCATAGAGCTGCGACTGACCTGATGTGTGCAGGCCCGCCTGCTCCAGCATGATGTTGATGTCAGCCTCGTGCGCGCCGTCGAACACCGGGGTCGCGATCGAGACGCCGCGGCGCATCTGCTCGCTGAGGCGAACAATGCTCTCGTCGTCATATTCGCGAACCGGCTCGTTGCGGTCGTTGGCCGGCATGAAGCTCTCGAGCGTCTTGCGCAGCGGCTTGATGTCGCCGGCCGCCTTGTACGTGTCGATCAGCTCGCCGATCTTCTTGCCCATGCCTGCGCAAGCCCAGCCCAGGTGCGTTTCCAGGATCTGGCCGACATTCATGCGGCTCGGCACACCCAGCGGGTTGAGCACGATATCGGCATGCGTGCCGTCCTCGAGGAAAGGCATGTCCTCGACCGGAACGATGCGCGACACGACACCCTTGTTGCCATGACGGCCGGCCATCTTGTCGCCAGGCTGCATCTTGCGCTTCACCGCCACGAAGACCTTGACCATCTTCATGACGCCCGGAGGCATTTCGTCGCCGCGCTGCACCTTCTCGACCTTGTCCATGAAGCGCTGTTCGAGCGCCTTCTTGGAGTCGTCGTACTGGCCACGCAGGGCTTCCAGTTCGCTCTGGAGCTTTTCGTTCTCCACGGCAAACTGCCACCACTGCGAACGCGGATACTCGTCGAGCGTATCCTTGGACAGCGTCGAGCCCTTCTTGAAGCCCTTCGGTCCGGCAATCGCTTCCTTGCCGACGAGCACGTCGGAAAGACGCGCGTAGACGTTGCGGTCCAGGATGGCCTGCTCGTCGTCACGGTCCTTTGCGAGGCGTTCGATCTCCTCGCGCTCGATCGCCATGGCGCGCTCGTCCTTCTCCACACCGTGGCGATTGAACACGCGCACCTCGACGACGGTGCCGAAAGTGCCCGGAGGCATGCGCATCGAGGTGTCGCGCACGTCGGAAGCCTTTTCGCCGAAGATGGCGCGCAGAAGCTTCTCTTCCGGCGTCATCGGGCTTTCGCCCTTCGGCGTGATCTTGCCGACCAGGATGTCGCCCGGCTGCACTTCCGCGCCGATATAGACGATGCCGGCTTCATCGAGGTTCTTCAGCGCTTCTTCCGAAACGTTCGGAATGTCGCGCGTGATTTCCTCCGGACCGAGCTTGGTATCGCGCGCCATGACCTCGAACTCCTCGATATGGATCGAGGTGAAGACGTCGTCGGCGACGATGCGCTCGGAGAGCAGGATCGAGTCCTCGTAGTTGTAGCCGTTCCACGGCATGAACGCGACCAGCACGTTGCGGCCGAGCGCCAGATCACCGAGCTCCGTCGACGGACCGTCGGCGATGATGTCACCCTTGTTGACCCGGTCACCCATACGCACCAGCGGACGCTGGTTGATGCAGGTGTTCTGGTTCGAACGCTGGAACTTCATCAGCCGGTAGATATCGACGCCGGACTTACCCGGATCGAGATCCTCGGTGGCGCGGATAACGATACGCGTCGCATCCACCTGGTCGACGATGCCGCCGCGGCGGGCGCCGATGGCGGCGCCCGAGTCACGGGCGACGATCGGCTCCATGCCGGTGCCGACGAACGGCGCCTCGGCACGCACCAGCGGCACGGCCTGACGCTGCATGTTCGAGCCCATCAGCGCGCGGTTGGCGTCGTCGTTCTCGAGGAACGGGATCAGGGCCGCGGCCACCGACACCATCTGCTTGGGCGAAACGTCCATCAGGTCGACGTTTTCGCGCGGCGCCATCATCACTTCGCCGGCACTGCGGCAAATGACGAACTCGTCGACGAAGCCGCCATTCTTGTCGAGCTCGGCATTGGCCTGCGCGACATGGTGCTTGGCTTCTTCCATCGCCGAGAGATAGACGACGTCATTGGTCAGCTTGCCGTCGACGATCTTGCGGTACGGGCTCTCGATGAAACCGTACTTGTTGACGCGTGCGAAGGTGGCCAGCGAGTTGATCAGACCGATATTCGGGCCTTCCGGGGTCTCGATCGGGCAGATACGGCCGTAATGCGTCGGGTGCACGTCGCGCACCTCGAAGCCGGCGCGCTCGCGGGTCAGACCGCCCGGTCCAAGCGCCGACAGGCGGCGCTTGTGGGTGATCTCCGACAGCGGGTTGGTCTGGTCCATGAACTGCGACAGCTGCGAGGAGCCGAAGAACTCGCGCACGGCGGCGGCCGCCGGCTTGGCGTTGATCAGGTCCTGCGGCATGACCGTGTCGATCTCGATCGAGGACATACGCTCCTTGATCGCGCGCTCCATGCGCAGCAGGCCGACGCGGTACTGGTTCTCCATCAGCTCGCCGACAGAACGCACGCGGCGGTTGCCGAGATTGTCGATGTCGTCGATCTCGCCCTTGCCGTCGCGCAGTTCGACCAGCGTCTTGACCACGGCCAGGATGTCGTCCTTGCGCAGCACGCGCACGGTGTCCTCGGCCTTGAGTTCGAGGCGCATGTTCATCTTGACGCGGCCGACAGCCGACAGGTCATAGCGCTCGCTGTCGAAGAACAGCGAGTTGAACATGGCTTCGGCGGTCTCGAGCGTCGGCGGCTCGCCCGGGCGCATGACACGGTAGATGTCGAACAGTGCGTCCTGGCGGCTCTCGTTCTTGTCGACGGCGAGCGTGTTTCTGATATAGGCGCCGACATTGACATGGTCGATGTCGAGGATCTTGATCTCCTGCTCGCCGGTGCCGAGCAGCACCTTGAGCGTCTTTTCGTCGATCTCGTCGCCGGCCTCGAGGAAAATCTCGCCGGTGGCGTAGTTGACGATGTCCTCAGCCAGATAGTTGCCGAGCAGATCCTCGTCGGTTGCCTTGATCGCCTTGAGGCCCTTTTCGCCAAGCGCCCTGGCCTGGCGGGCGGTGATCTTCTTGCCTTGCTCGACAACGATCTCGCCCGTGTCGGCATCGACCAGGTCGCCGACGGCCTTGAGGCCGCGGAAGCGCTCGACGTTGAACGGAATGCGCCAGTGGTCGCCGGCGCGCACGTAGCTGATCTTGTTGTAGAAGGTCGACAGGATCTCTTCGCCGTCCATGCCGAGCGCCATCAGCAGCGACGTCACCGGAATCTTGCGGCGGCGGTCGATGCGGGCGTGCACGACGTCCTTGGAATCGAACTCGATGTCGAGCCAGGAGCCGCGATAAGGAATGACGCGCGCGGCGAACAGAAGCTTGCCCGACGAGTGCGACTTGCCCTTGTCGTGGTCGAAGAAGACGCCCGGCGAACGGTGCATCTGCGAGACGATGACGCGCTCGGTGCCGTTGACGATGAAGGTGCCGTTCAAGGTCATGAGCGGCATGTCGCCCATGTAGACGTCCTGCTCCTTGATGTCCTTGATCGACTTGGCGCCTGTATCCTCGTCAATATCGAACACGATGAGGCGCAGCGTCACCTTCAGCGGCGCAGCATAGGTCAGGTCGCGCTGACGGCATTCGTCAACGTCGAATTTCGGTCCTTCGAACTCGTACTTCACGAACTCCAGCATCGAGGAGCCGGAAAAATCGGAGATCGGGAAGACCGACTTGAAAACAGCCTGCAGTCCCTCGTCCGGACGCCCGCCCTTGGGCTCGTCCACCATCAGGAATTGGTCATAGGATGCCTTCTGAACCTCGATCAGGTTCGGCATCTCCGCAACTTCCGGAATCTTTCCGAAGAACTTGCGTACGCGTCTGCGGCCATTGAAAGTCTGGGTCTGGGCCATCGTCGCTCCTTAGCTCTAAACTCGGGGCGGACCTCGCCGCGGTCCGCCTTGCATACCGAGCCGCCTGGGCGGCGGCTCTCTGTCTGTTCTCCGTCCGCCCAACGAATTGCTTGTCGGCGGCCGGCTAAAACGGGAGAAAACCCGTTTCCTGAAGGCCGGTTGCGGCCCTCAGGAAAGAGGTTCTCGTACATCTCGCGCTACGCGTCCTCCCTCCAGGCGAAGGGAGTGGCGGACGGCGCGAGGCCGCCCGCCGCTTTTACGCTTACTTCAGGTCGACCTTGGCGCCGGCTGCTTCCAGCTGGGCCTTGAACTTGTCAGCGTCGGCCTTGGAAACGCCTTCCTTGACCGGCTTCGGAGCCGCTTCGACCAGGTCCTTGGCTTCCTTGAGGCCAAGACCGGTGATGGCGCGGACTTCCTTGATGACGTTGATCTTCTGAGCGCCAGCGTCGGTGAGGACGACGTCGAATTCCGTCTTTTCCTCGACCGGAGCAGCAGCAGCGGCAGCGCCGCCGGCAGCGGCAACCGCCACCGGAGCAGCAGCCGAAACGCCCCACTTTTCTTCCAGAAGCTTCGACAGCTCGGCCGCCTCGAGGACGGTCAGCTTCGAAAGGTCGTCTACGATCTTTGCGAGATCAGCCATTGTTGTATTCCTTCGTTAGGTTCGAACGTGTGTTTTTGATAGCGAGGAACGGCCTCATGCCGCCTCGTCCTTCCGGGCGTAAGCGCCGATGACGCGCGCGACCGAGGCCGCTGGCGCATTGACGATCTGGGCGATCCGGGTTGCCGGCGTGGCGATCATGCCAACCAACCTGGCGCGCAGCTCATCGAGCGACGGAAGTGTGGCGAGTGCCTTCACACCGTCGGCGTTGAGCGAGGTGGTGCCCATAGCGCCTCCGAGAATGACAAGCTTGTCATTTCCCTTGGCGAAATCGGACGCGACCTTCGGCGCCGCAATCGGATCCTCCGAATAAGCAATCAGCGTCTGTCCCTTGAACAGATCGATGATCGATGCGGAGTCCGTGCCCTGAAGAGCGATTTTGGCGAGACGGTTCTTCGCGACTTTAACGGTGCCACCGGCAGCGCGCATTTTCGACCGAAGGTCGTTCATTTGCGCGACGGTGATACCGGCATAGTGGGCCACGACGACTGAACCTGCGTTTCCGAACGCTTCGTTCAGGCCCGTGACGAGTTCGCGTTTTTCCGCTCTGTCCACTGCCTATCTCCAGTTGACCCCTGCCCTATTTCGAGGACAGGCGTCGGGTTGCCTTTTGCCGGCCGGGCCATCCAGTAACGGATCTCCCGAACGACGCTCGAGGATCCTGCCCCCTTTCGCCACACCGCCGGCAAGCCGACGATGCGCAGACAAAAGGCAAACACGGTTCGAACCTTTCATTGGAGCACTTGCTCCGTTGTCGGGTCTTCACCCGTCTCATGCAGGCCCACATGAATTAAGGCTTTTGGGCCGCCTGCAATCTCGGACAGGATGTCCGGAAGCCTTTCGACTTCCGGCACCGGGCCCAGGATAAATCCGGGGCCCGGAATTCAGTCACGGATCGGCCGTCCAGCGGCCGATCCAAATGGTCTTAATCAGGACGCAGCGAGCGTCGCGACGTCGAGCTTGAGGCCCGGGCCCATCGTCGAGGTGACCGACACCTTCTTGACGTAGTTGCCCTTGGCGCCAGCCGGCTTTGCCTTGGTCACCGCATCGGCGAAGGCACGGATGTTCTCTTCGAGCGCCTTGACGTCGAACGAGACCTTGCCGACGCCGGCATGAACGATGCCGGCCTTCTCGACGCGAAACTCGACCGCGCCGCCCTTCGATGCCTTGACGGCGGCAGCGACGTCGGTGGTGACGGTGCCGACCTTCGGGTTCGGCATCATGCCGCGCGGGCCGAGCACCTTGCCGAGACGGCCGACCAGCGGCATCATGTCCGGCGTGGCGATGCAGCGATCGAAATCGATCGTGCCCTTCTGGACGATGTCGACCAGGTCCTCAGCACCGACGATGTCGGCGCCGGCGGCCTTGGCTTCCTCGGCCTTGTCGCCACGGGCGAACACGGCGACACGAACCGAGCGGCCGGTGCCGTTCGGCAGATTGACCACGCCGCGGACCATCTGGTCCGCATGGCGCGGGTCGACGCCGAGGTTCATGGCGACTTCGACGGTCTCGTCGAACTTGACCGAGGAACGGTCCTTGAGCAGTTTCAGCGCTTCACCCAGGGCATAAGCCTTGTTGGGATCAATGCCTTCGCGGGTCTTCGATACACGCTTTGCAATCTTTGCCATGATCTCAGCCCACCACTTCCAGACCCATCGAGCGGGCGGAGCCCTCGACCATGCGCATGGCCGCCTCGACGTCGTTTGCGTTCAGATCCTTCATCTTGGCGGTCGCGATCTCGCGCACCTTGTCGCGCGAAACGGTGCCAGCCTTGACCTTGCCCGGCTCCTTCGAGCCCGACTTCAGGTTCGCGGCCTTCTTCAGGAAGTAGCTCACCGGCGGCGTCTTCATGACGAAGGTGAACGACTTGTCCTGGTAGTAGGTGATGACGACCGGAACCGGCGATCCCTTTTCCATTTCCTGGGTCTGCGCGTTGAACGCCTTGCAGAACTCCATGATATTGATGCCACGCTGACCAAGCGCCGGGCCGATCGGGGGCGACGGCGTAGCCGAACCCGCGGAGACCTGGAGCTTGAGCTGGCCTGCAATTTTCTTAGCCATCTCTTTTCCTGCCTTTGTTTATGCCGGTCCCACCATCAGGGAAAACACCGGCGGTTGCAGTCTGGTGGTGCGGTTCGCGTGGCCGGCTAAAGCCACATTCGCCTCCCACCGTTCTCAGGCCGTGCGTTTCCGCACCGCCTCCCCCGATCGCCGAACCGGCATCGCCGGCCCAACATCGGGGATTTCGGATCAGCCCTTTTCGACCTGTCCGAATTCCAGATCGACGGGCACGGCGCGCCCGAAGATCGAAACTTCCACCTTGAGCCGCGCCCGCTCCTCGTCCACTTCCTGGACGAAACCGTTGAACGACGCGAAAGGACCATCCGAAACGCGGATCGCCTCGCCGATCTCGAACGTGACCGAGGGCTTCGGCCGCTCGACGCCTTCCTGCACCTGGTTCAGGATGCGCTGCGCTTCCGCCTCGGTGATCGGCACCGGCTTGGAGTCACCGAGAAAGCCGGTGACCTTCGGCGTGTTCTTCACCAGGGAAAACACGGCATCGGTCAGGTTGGCCTTCAGGAGCACGTAGCCCGGGAAGAACTTGCGCTCGGCATCGACCTTGCGGCCACGACGAACCTCGACGACCTTCTCGGTCGGAACCACGATCTGCTCGATATCGGCGGACAGGCCCTTCTGCTTGGCCTTGTTCTCGATGTCCTCGGCGACCTTCTTTTCAAAGTTCGAATAAGCGTGGACGATGTACCAGCGCGCAGCCATTTTTTTAGACTTCTCCGTAATCGCCGGACTTAGCGTCCAATGCCCAGAATCTGTTCGATCGCGAGGCCCATCAACTGATCGGCGCTAAAGAAAAAGATCATCGCAATCACAGCGAAGGCCAGAACCATCACCGTCGAGATCATCGTTTCGCGCCGCGACGGCCAAGTCACCTTGGCGGTCTCCGAGCGAACCTGCTGGAGAAAGACGAAAGGATTTGTGGTTTTCGAAGCCATATGCCGCCTGTCTTCAAGACCCGTTGGCCGGGCCTCCTGGATGATCCCGCTGGCCGGGACGTGCCGCCTGAGCCCAGTCTCACGCCGAATCAGCGCAATCACTTCGCCCATGCAAATCAGACGCGTAAAGCCGGCTTCCCAGCTTCACGCGTCGCGTGCCTGTTCCGTCTACATAAAACCGATTCTTGATCCACGCAAGTGGCAAGTGTCCGCTTTATGACCAAACGCCGCCTCGGAACCATCCAGTCGTTCCGTCCCGGCTATGGCGCCCTTATGCCCCAATCGAGCTAATATGGCAAGCGTGTCGCCGATTTTCAAAGGGCGGCCCGCGGAAATATCGTTTCTGACGGTCATTTCGGAAAATGGCACGGGCAGCGGGACTCGAACCTACGACCCGCGGTGTTGGAGACCGAATAGCCTTGCCGCATCTCGTTGCGCCATGGCAACGACGAGAGCTACTGCTACCGCCCTTGCGATCAGAATTGCGTTCGGAGACCGAAATTGGCCTTGAGGATGTAGCTGTCGCCGAAACCACGGAACGGTGTGTTGCCCGAGAACTCGCCATAGAAGGTGAGATCCTTGCGCCAGCTTACGCTCGCACCGAGGCCGAGTTCGCCCCACAGCCGGTCGTCGGCATTGATGATGGGTGTCCCCGCGACCAGAGTGCGCGTGCCATCGAGCCATTCATAGCTGACATTGGCGATTCCGTAGATGTGGCTGCGGCCACCTTCCCCGGCGCCCTGATGATCGAGCGCGACGCCCCAGCGCGTTTTCAGGCTGTCGTTCCTGCCGGCGGCCACGTCGGCACCCGACGGATCAACGAAGTGATCGAACCGCACATTGGAATAGACGATCTGGAATTGCGGCGTGATGCCAAAGTGCTCGCCGAACGAAATCCGCTTGCCCGCTTCGATGCTGAACGCCTCGCCGCTGCCGCCATTGTCGTGGGTGAGTAAGCCGAGAAGTTCGGAATTGAGGTCGCTGCCATAGCGGTTGACCTGTGCCTGACCGTCAACATAGAAGCCCGTCATCCCATACCAGGTCAATGTCGCGCCAAGGCCATAGCCGTCGGTTTTCACCGCACCGTTGCCGAACGCCGAGTTGATCCGGCTGTTGGCCTCGCCATAGGAGACGTTGACGCCTGCCACCAGACGCCCGCTCGTGTCGCTATCGACAAGCACCCGATCGGCACCCGCCTGCATTTTCCAGGTATCGATGTCCTGATCCGAACCAGTCGCCGACACCGCGGCATTGTTGAAGCGCCCGTGGGAGCCTTCCGCTCGGCCCCAAATTCCATTGCCGTCGCCATTGGCGCCGGGGCCCCAGACACGGTTGCCGACACGTTGCTGCAGCGTCGGGAGAGTGTTGAGCGACTGCAGATTGGAGCCATAGGCCTCGTAAACCGGCACGCCGGGCTGATAGAGCGGCGCGCCGGGACCGCCCAGGGAGGAACGCAGATACCAGTCGCCATCCAAGGGAGTAGAGACGCCGCCCTGATAGAGGCGATAGGCATAAGCGCCGGCTATCACCGCCGGTGCGCCCTGGAAGACATAGTTGCTGTCGAGCACGAAAGCACCGTTGGACCCACCCGTCACGTCGACGATCTTGATGCCTTCCACCGTCGGCGCGCCAAGGCCGCCACGGTTGATGATGGTGACTTGCGTAACGCCTGAAGTCGTGCCGTTGACCGCAAGGCGGCTGGTCTGCGAGCTGTCGTCGCCCAGAACGGTCGCGATTTCGAGGCGTCCGCCAGTGCTGACATAATCGCCCTGGACGGTGAGCGTGCCCATGGCATTGCCATAGCCCGGCGCGACGACGCCGGTATTGACGACATTGCCCACGCCGCCCGTGCCGACGAGCCGTCCGCCGGTGTCGACCAGCATGTTGCCGCCCAGCACGCCGTTCACGGCCAGCGTGCCGGCCGACACGGTCGATGCGCCGGTAAAGCCGGAACTGTCCCCGGTCAGCGTCAGTTGACCGAGGCCGAGCTTGTTGAAGTTCGATGAGCCGGAAAAATCCGTGCCGATACCGATGTCGTGCCCGTTGGTATCGAACCAGGCTCCTCCGGCTGCCACAGTCAGTGTCGTGAAGCCGTTCAGGAAATCGGCTTCATCCCGGTTCGCACGCAGAATGCCGCCGTTGAGGTCGAGGATAGCGGTGGCGCCGGCTCCCTTGATCACCGAGCCGGTTTCGACAACGCCGCGTCCGGTGGCGTCGCCGTCGAGATGGAGCGTCCCAGTGGCTGTGCTGCCGCTGGCTATATGAACATCGGTACCGACGCCCACGAAGCCGCCTTTTCCAACGGTCATCGTACCGTCGCTAACATAACCGACATCGATGCGGTCGGTCGCGGTCAAGCTTGAGACGCTGCCCGTGCTGCTCGAGACATTGACCGTGCCCGTGCCGCCGCTCGCGTAGCCGATATAGACAGAGGCAGCGCCGCCTCCAGTTGCACTCGTGGCCACCGCGGCGCCGTCCACGACGTTGAGTGTACCGTTGCCTGAGAAACCCACGTAAATATTGTTGGCGGCGTTCCAGACCGAGGCGTTGCCGTTGCTGTCGCGACCCGAGACGGTGGCCGTGCCTTCGCTACCGCTCCCGTAGCCGATAGAAGCCTGTCCACTGTTCACCAGCCCGCCATCCAGGATGTCGAGCTTGTTGCCTGTGCCGCCATTACCAACATAAATCTGGTTGGTAATGTTCAGGGTCGAGGCATGTTGGTCTATGTCGCGGCCCGTGACCGCAACCATGCCAGTGCCGGTGCCATTGCCATCGCTATTGTTGCCGATGACGACCAATGCACTGTTAACGATCCCGCCATCCTGGATGGCGAGCAAGGCTTTGCCGTTGTCGCCGACATAAAGCGTGCCTGTATTGGTCCATGTCGAGGCGTGACCGCTACCGTCGTGGCCCGAGACAGTGACATCGCTTTGGCTGGCGGCCGCGACGCCGATATAGCCGTCAGCATTGCTCACCTGGCCGCCATTTCCGATATTGAGCGTGCCGTTGCCATCCTGACCGACAACGAGGTCACCGTTATTGGTCCAGGTCGAGGCATTGCCGCCACCGTCGGTGCCCGAGACGGTGACCGTCCCTTGGCCACCATAGCCGATAAAGCCAGTGTCATTGGTGACGGTGCCGCCATTCTGGATGTCCAGCGTGCCTGTGGCGATATTACCGACAACGAGATCGGCCCCGACCGTCCAATCCGGCGTTTGAATGGTGGTTGCGTCCGGCGATAGATCACCGGTGCCTGACACCGACTGCGCGGACGCCGGCCGCATGCCGGCAACCGCGGTGACGAGTGTGATGATTGCCGTGGTCAAAAACAAGGATCGGCGGAAGCCGACCGTATTGGCGCCGTCCTTTGCCGTGCATCTCATCCCTTGCGCCGCTCCCCGCCAAGCCCCCGCTTCACCATAGAAGTGCGACGCACCCGGCAAAGCCCGAGTCAATGACCGCTCGAATCATTGCCATGCGCTGTATTCGAGTAGATCAAGGTTAACCTTTGGTTGTAAGTTGAGTTGTCCTCCCTGAACCATTCTCGCCATCGCCTCAACTGCAGCGCGTACGTGCGGCAATGCTGCTCGATAGCCATCAAATACGGTCGAGTGGATTGGCGATCGCCGTGGCCGGCCCTCGTCATTCAGGTCGAAATACCAATCCTCGGCCCAATCCTTGGCCTGGCAAGACTTCTTCCTTGATGCTGACCCGGCGGTTCTTGGCTTCGACATACCTCGAACAGTGCCAAATCGGGCTGTCGTTACGCCTATGGACGTGGACCTTGCCTTCGAGAATCGAATGTTCTTCCGCTATCGCCAGGCACTCCCTGCGCGCGTTCAAGTTTGTGCAAGAGATGTGTAAGGCGGCTTGAGGCGTCCTTGCCAAGCAAGACGATCTCTAAATGCCTGATTTCCCTTGGGAAATGGCACGGGCAGCAGGGCTCGAACCTACGACCTGCGGTTTTGGAGACCGCCGCTCTACCAACTGAGCTATGCCCGTATCGTGCGCGCCTCGGCGCAGCAGGGGTTTCCTAAAAGCTTCCGAGCTCTCTGTAAAGAGTGGTTTGCACGCAAACGCGCCTTCATCCCCTTGCCGGAAATGCGGACCACCGATGACTGGCCGCCGCTTCGGCCTGTTCGCAACGGTTGCGACTACGATTTCCCGGCCGGCGGCGTGTATGGCCCGCCAGGCACGCCCCAGCCCCAGGCCGGCATCGGTTCGGTTTCCGGATCGCAGGTCTCGCCGAGATTGGAATTCATCTTGGCCAGCCGCGACCCCCATTCGACATAGCCCATGAAGGCCGAACGGAATTCGGGATCGTCGGGCAGACCAACGGCATCGGCTGCATCGGCGAGCAGGTTGATCCAGCGGCGGCGTTGCTCTTCGGTCAAATGCTTGCCCAGATGATGCATGACCATCTCCCGGTGGCCGCCGAACTTTTCGCTGTAGGTCTTCGGTCCGCCAAAGACCTCGCCGATGAACGCCGCGACATGGGCGGGATGGTCTGGCGACATGGCTTTGAACACCGGCCCGACGACCGGGTCCTTTGCCACCTTGTCATAAAAGGTCCGCGTCAGCCGGTTCAGCGCGTCGCTGCCGCCGGCCCATTCGTAAAGTGTCGGAACATCCTTGCGCATGGCGGTCACCTTGTCCTCGATCGCCAGACGGTAGCGGAAAGACCCGACCGGCCTCAACCTGCCTCGATGGCCAGTCCAACACAGGCGGCGTTACAATTTGGCCGGCATGTCGGCTTCGGCGTTGGCTGACGGGACGAGCCGGCAATTGTCCGGCCTCGGAACCGACCGGCATATGGTGGCGCCCGTCAGTTCGTCGGCGGACTGAGGCCCGGTCGCCAGCCCGAATTTCAGTATCGCCTGCTGATAGAGCTGCCGTTTGGATGAGGAGAGCTGCATGGCGGCGAACAGGCCGGGTCCGATCGCCATCTCCTCGAGATACGCCTTGACCTTATCGCCAAGCCCAACTGAACTCACGCTGAGGCGCACGGCAGGCCCGATGAAACGCCTGACGCCACCGGCAACCATGATCGGACAGGCCGAAGCGCATTCGCTCTCGGATTCAATGGTCAGCCCGCTATGGACGCCATCCTTGGCCAGGCACTCCGCCGAGGGATCGCAATCCGCGAAATCCGTGTGGGCGACAACGACATCGAGCTTGCGTTCCCGGATCAGCCTGCCGGCGGCGAGCGCGCTCTCGACATCGCCGCCCTGCGAGTTGATGACGATAGGCAGCCGCCGGCCGGCGATGGCATCGAGGGCCTGTCTAAGCTTTTCCGGCGTCTGCGCGGTGATCGAGCCCTCCGCCGAGATCCATTCCGGACAGTCGGGATTGCAGAGCGGGTTGCTGCCGCGGACAAGCACGAAGCGCATGTCGGCCTCCTTCGGCGTCGTGGCCTCGACCGGCGCAGCGAGAGTGGGTTTTGCCTGGGCGGTCGGGAGATTGGCCGGCGTCGCCTCTTTGTCAGCCGGTATCTCCCGGCAATTCGCCGGCATCGGGTTTGCCTTGCAGATGGTTCCCCCGGTGAAAAGCTCGACGCTGTCGAGGGAGGTTACGAGGTTCATGCGGAGCATGTTTTCGAGAACCAGCTGATGGATTTCACTGGCCGGCGTGTTCTTCATCGTTGTGAAGACGCCTTCGCCTATCCCCATCCCCTGCAAATAGGCCGAAAGCCTCTTCTCGACCGCCTTGCTCATTTCGTAGGTCTTGTAGCTGCCCGCGTTCTTGCGGCTGACGACCTTGGTGCTGATGATCTTCTTCTTGCCGTTCACGATCCGATAGGTCGTCCGGTAGAGCAGCTTCTCGCGCCTGTAGGTGGTGGTGACCTGATGAACGCCGAGATAAGCGAAATCCCCGACAACGCGGCGGACACCGCCGGAAAACATCAGCGGGCAAGCGGAATTGCACATGGCGCCGCTGTCATAGGCCATGCCGAAATATTCGGCACCCTTGCCCTGGTTGTCCCTGCAATTCTTCATCTGCGGCTCGCAGCCGGAAAACACAGTCGTGCCGACGGCGATATCGAGCTTGTTCTTGCGGATCATCTGGCCGAGCGTCACCGCAGCATCGACGTTACCGCCAGGGGAATTGACGACCACCGGCAATTGCCGGCCCTTGAGCGCCTTGAGTGTGCGCTTGAGCAACGACGGCGTGCCCGCGTCGATGGTGCCTTCCGCCGATATCCATTCCGGGCAATTGGGCTCGCAGCCCGGCGCGTTGCTGCGCACGACGGCAAACCGCATCGGGGGGATATCCAGCGACTGCTCCTGCGCCAGCGCCGGCGGGACAGCAAAGACCACGGCCACCAACAGCACGAGACGGACCAGTGCCCGCCATGCCTTCCCATCGAAACAGCGCCCTGGAACCACTCTTCGGCAAGCTCCCGCAATGCAACCTATACTAGTTGGCGCGATGGCGCTTGCAACAGCTTTGAAATGACCACGGCTGGCGGCTGTCCCGGGCTGCCCGGAAACGAAAAAGGGCGGCCCGAAGACCGCCCTTTCCTTGTCGATCCGGCTAATGCCGGTGTCGATTATTCCTTGATGGTGACGACGATGCCGGCACCGACGGTGCGGCCGCCTTCACGGATGGCGAAGCGCAGCTTCTCTTCCATGGCGATCGGCACGATCAGCTCGACATCGACCGTGATGTTGTCGCCAGGCATAACCATCTCGGTGCCAGCCGGCAGCGACACGATGCCGGTCACGTCCGTCGTGCGGAAGTAGAACTGCGGGCGGTAGTTGGTGAAGAACGGCGTGTGACGGCCACCTTCGTCCTTGGTCAGGATGTAGGCTTCGGCCACGAACTTCTTGTGCGGCTTCACCGTGCCCGGCTTGGCCAGAACCTGGCCGCGCTCGACACCTTCACGATCAACGCCGCGCAGCAGCGCGCCGATGTTGTCGCCAGCCTGGCCCTGATCGAGCAGCTTGCGGAACATTTCCACGCCCGTGCAGGTCGTCTTGGTCGTCGGACGGATGCCGATGATCTCGAGTTCCTCGCCAACCTTGACCACGCCACGCTCGACGCGGCCGGTCACGACCGTGCCACGGCCCGAGATCGAGAACACGTCCTCGATCGGCATCAGGAACGGCTTGTCGAGCGGACGAACCGGCGTCGGGATGTAGGCGTCGACCTGAGCCATCAGCTCGCGGATCGCGTCCTCGCCGATCGTCTTGTTCGAATCCTCAAGAGCGGCCAGCGCCGAACCCTTGACGATCGGAATGTCGTCGCCGGGGAACTCGTTCTTCGACAGAAGCTCGCGAACCTCGAGCTCGACCAGCTCGAGCAGCTCGGCGTCGTCGACCTGGTCGACCTTGTTCAGGAACACCACGATCGACGGCACGCCGACCTGACGGGCAAGCAGGATGTGCTCGCGGGTCTGCGGCATCGGGCCGTCAGCAGCGGAAACCACCAGGATCGCGCCGTCCATCTGCGCGGCACCGGTGATCATGTTCTTCACATAGTCGGCGTGGCCGGGGCAGTCGACATGGGCATAGTGGCGATTGGCCGTCTCGTATTCGACGTGAGCCGTCGAGATCGTGATGCCGCGCGCCTTCTCTTCCGGCGCCGCATCGATCTGGTCGTAGCGCTTGTACTCGCCAAAATACTTCGTGATCGCCGCCGTCAGCGACGTCTTGCCATGGTCAACGTGACCAATCGTGCCGATGTTCACATGAGGCTTAGTGCGCTCGAATTTACCTTTTGCCATAGTCTCTTTCCTTGGACGGCCTTGACCTTCAGTTCAGTCGAATGCGGGGCGATTAGCGACAAAGGCCAAAAAACACAAGCGTCTTTTGGCCGGGTGCCGTCTCACTCAGTCCGAACCTGGGATCCGATTGCGGGGATGTGGCGCTGATATAGGTAGTCGATGGGTGAAATGAAATGGGCTGGCCGGCCGATCGACCACGGCCTGCATCCCATGCTCTTGTCCGCCAGTCCCTGTCTCGATCACGGCCAGTTGATGGCCCATTGCGGTGGCCATCGAGGTCTGATCTCCTGACCCCATGCATTTCATCCCTACCTCGATCCGAGGCCCGCTGTTCATGATCGTTTCGACCGGGTCGTACCTGGTCAACGACACGATGATGAAGCTCGCGACCGCGGGGCTGCCCTCCTACGAAGTGCTGTTCCTGCGCGGGGCGGCGGCAACGCTCTGGGGCTTCCCGCTGCTGTTCCTGCTCGGCTACGGCAAACAGATTCCACTGATCTTCGACGGCCATGTGCTGCGCCGAAACCTGCTCGAGCTGGCGGCGATCCTTTGCTATGTCGTTGCGCTCGCCAACATGCAGATCGCGGATTCCACCGCGCTCGGACAAATCACGCCGCTGCTGATGCTGGTCGGCTCGTCGATCCTGTTTGGCGAGCGCATCGGCGGCCAGCGCATGGCGCTGATCGGGCTCGGCTTCATCGGCGCCCTGATGGTGGCGCAGCCGACCATGCAAGGCATTTCGGTCTATGCGCTGCTGGCGCTCGGCAACGCGGCGCTGTCGGCCGCGCGCGACCTGGCCGGCAGGCATGTCCCGGCGGAGGTGCCGGGGATGATCGTGGCGATTTCCGCCGTCTTGGTGGTGCTGGTCGGCGCGGGTGCCGCGCATCTGATATCCGAGCGCTGGGTCATGCCCGAGGGGCGCCATTTGCTGCTGATGGCCGGTGCCGGGTTTTTCCTGATCTTCGGCCATTTCTTCATCTTCATGGCCTATCGCGTCGGGCCGACCAGCGCGGTGGCGCCGTTCTACTACTGCTTCACCGTCTGGGCCGTCATTTCAGGCCTGCTGGTGTTCGGGCAGTTCCCCAACACGCTGGCGGTCTGCGGCATCCTGCTGGTGGTGGGCAGCGGACTGACCATCGTGTCGCTGGATCAGCGCAAACGGAGGCTGACTGTCGTCGCGTAGTATCGGCGCCATTGCGCCTGTCGTCCGCCGCTGTTGCAGAGGCCAGATTGATCGTCTATTCGGCTATGTATCGTCTATCCGGCGAAGACATGATCAATTCAGCCAAGGGAGGTTCCCCATGACCGATTTTGACCAGAAGAAGAATTCCGACGCCGAGCACAAGGCCGCCATTCGCAAATCGCTGGTCGGCTGGGTGGTATTCATCGCGGGAACGCTGATCTTCTTCGCCGCGGCCGATGCGGTGCTGATGCCATAGGCAAGCTCTGCCGCCGGCACCGAAGCAGATCTTGTCTCAGCAGAAACTCGAAATTTCAAACGTTCGGGCTGGCGCCTAAAGCGTCCGGCGTCCGCTGAACTGATGGTAGGCCCACAGGACAACCACCGCGCCAACCACCGCGACGATCAGGCTGTAGATGTTGAGGCCGGTGACGCCCGATGCGCCGAAGGCACTGAAGATCAGGCCGCCGACAATGGCGCCGACGATACCAAGCACGATATCCATTATCATGCCCTGGCCGGTCTTGTTGACGATCTTGCTGCCCAGGAAGCCGGCGATGACGCCGAGTATGATCCAGCTGATGATTGACATTTTTTCCTCTCCATCCCCCGCCGCCCCGACATTTTCATATGATTGTCAAAACCTCAAGCCAGCTTGAAATTCCGCCCGGATGCGCCATTGTTGTAGATGGGCTGGGCTTGGTCGAGATGGAGGATCCACTATGGGACTTTTTGACAACGCCGTTCCCGGCGGCAACATCACCAAACCGCTGATGATCGCGCTCGGCGCGCTGCTGGTCGGAAAGATGCTGAGCGGCAGAAGTGCCGAACAGCCTGACCAGCCTCAGGCACCGGCGCCATCCGACCCGGCCGCAACCACCGCCAGCGACGGCGGCCTGCTCGGCGGACTGGGCGGCCTGCTGGACAAACTGAAAGATGCCGGCCACGGCAATGTCGCCGATTCATGGGTCGGCACCGGGCAGAACCAGTCGATCAACGCCAATGATCTCGGAACAGCACTCGGGCCGCAAGTCATCCACGAGATCGCGCAACGCACCGGACTGGACGAGCAGGAACTGCTCAAGCAGCTGTCCACCGCCCTGCCCGGCATCGTCGACAAACTGACACCGAACGGCCAGGTGCCGCACCAGCACCAGGTGGCCTCGGCGTTCAACAGCTGACGCGGCGCACATTGATGCCCTGAAGCGCTGCGCGGATTGCCGCGCAGTGTCCGGGCTTACCGATCGCGGGGATGAAAATCTGGAGCGGGTAGCGGGAATCGAACCCGCATATTCAGCTTGGAAGGCTGCTGCTCTACCACTGAGCTATACCCGCGCCTTGCACTGAAGTATCGGATTCACCCGAAAAGCGCCATGCACTTTTCGGCCCGATGCTTTTCTCGTTTCAGGGCTTCCGGGCCGGCAGTGGTGGAGAGGGTTGGATTCGAACCAACGTAGGCTAAGCCAACGGATTTACAGTCCGTCCCCTTTAACCACTCGGGCACCTCTCCAGTCTGCCGCCGGAGCCATGCAACGAGGCATTCTTGCCGATCCCGGAGCCCGAGATAGATGTCTTCTCCGAAATCAGCGAAGCGCCTTATGGCGGCAAGGCCAGTGGGTGTCAACCGCGCAGGAAGGGTTTTTCGATGTTGTTCGCCGGCTGCGGCGACGGGCCATATCCTTGGCCGCAGCAGACGGCTATAGAAGCCGGCCATGAGCAACAAGACCAATACCCCCAAAGACACCCATTACGCCAAGCTGCGCCGCGCGCACCGCGACGAGAAAAGCGGCGGCGGGCCTGCGTTCCGGCCGCGCCAACCCGTTCCGCCCGGCGAAAACGCCTCCGACGGCCTGGTGCGGCTTTATGGCCTGCACACGGTGCGCGCCGCACTCGACAATCCGCGCCGCAAGATTCGCAAAATGCTGGTGACACGCAATGCGTCCGAGCGTCTTGAGATTGCCGATCTTGCCGCCCTGCCCTTCAAGGCGGAACTGGTCGAACCCAGGGACATCGACAAGATAACCGGATCGGATGCCGTGCATCAGGGCGTGCTGATCGAGGCGGAACCGCTGAAACCCAAGCGCCTCGACGCGCTCGGCGACACCAAGCTGGTGCTGGTGCTCGACCAGGTCACCGATCCACACAATGTCGGCGCCATCCTGCGCTCGGCGGTCGCCTTCGGGGCCGGCGCGCTGATCACCACGGCGCGCCACAGCCCGCAGGAATCGGGCGTGCTGGCGAAATCCGCCTCCGGCGCGCTGGAGCATATCGACCAGATCGAGGTGAAGAACCTGGCCGACGCGCTCGGGCAACTGCATGAGGCCGGCTTCCAGACGATCGGGCTTGATTCGGACGGGCCGGCGGAACTCGAGACCAGCTTTGCCGGCGACAGGATCGCGCTGGTGCTCGGTGCCGAAGGCAAGGGCCTGCGCCAGAAGACGCGCGAGACGGTGACGACGCTGGCGCGGCTCGATATGCCCGGCGCCATCCGCTCGCTCAACGTGTCGAACGCGGCAGCGGTCAGCCTTTACGCGGCGCGGGCATTCTTGAAGCGCGGCTGAACGGAAACAAGCAGACTATTTGCTCCAAACGAGAAACGGGTTCCGGCGACAGACGCCGAAACCCGTTCTTCGACGGACAGGAGTTGGCGACTTGGGAACGTTACGCCGCCTTCTCCCGACCTATGCCGCTTTGCCCTTGATTGCGGCCACTTCGCCGCCGACCTCGAAATTGGCCATCCGTTCCAGCGCCCTGACCAGCGCCGAATGGTCCTCCTTGGCCCCGCCATTGGCGGCGCAGGAATTGAACAGCTGCTGCGTGGTCGAGGTGTTGGGCAGCGAGACGCCGAGCGCCTTGGCGCCCTCCAGTGCCAGGTTGAGATCCTTCTGGTGCAGTTCAATGCGGAAGCCCGGCGCGAAGGTGCGCTTGACCATGCGCTCGCCATGCACTTCGAGAATGCGCGAGGCCGCCAGCCCGCCCATCAGCGCCTGCCTGACCTTGGCCGGGTCGGCACCGGCTTTCGATGCAAAAACAAGCGCTTCGGCGACGGCTTCAATGGTCAGCGCGACGACGATCTGGTTGGCAACCTTGGTGGTCTGGCCGACACCGTTCGGTCCGACCAAAGTGATGTTCTTGCCCATCTTCTCGAAGACGGGTTTTGCGCGCTCGAACGGCTTGTCCTCGCCGCCAACCATGATGGTGAGCGACGCCGCCTTGGCGCCGACCTCGCCGCCGGAGACCGGCGCGTCGAGATAATCGCAGCCGAGATCGTTAATCTTGCGGGCGAACACCTTGGTCTCGATCGGCGAGATCGAGCTCATGTCGATGACCAGCTTGCCTTTGGACAGGCCGTCCGCGACGCCATTGTCGCCGAACAGCACATCGGCGACCTGCGGCGTATCGGGCACCATGGTGATGACGATGTCGGCCGCCTTGGCGACGGCGGCGTGGCCGGAGACTGACTTCAGGCCCTTGGCGACGAGATCCGCCGGCGGCTTGGAGCGATGGTCGCTGGCGATGACCTTGTAGCCGGCATCCAGCAGATGCCCCGCCATCGGCGCGCCCATGATGCCGAGGCCGATAAAGCCTATGGTTTCCATTGTTTTTCTCCGTCTTTTGTTGGGCCGCGTTCCTTCGCGCCCCCCTCTGGCCTGCCGGCCATCTCCCCGACAGGTGGGGAGATTGGCAGCTTCGGCGCCCGATCTTAAGCCGCAGCGCTTCCCTGCCCGGCCAGATCCCGGAACCATCCAAGCCCGGCGTCGGTGCCGGCCCTCGGCTTGTATTCCGCACCGATCCAGCCGGAATAGCCGATGCGGTCGATGTGGTCGTAGAGGAAGGGATAATTGATCTCGCCCGTTCCCGGCTCGTGACGGCCGGGATTGTCCGCAAGCTGGATATGCGCGATGCGGCCGAGGTTGGCCTCGATTTTACGGGCGAGATCCCCCTCCATGATCTGCATGTGATAGATGTCGTATTGCAGGAACAGGTTTTTCGAGCCGACGCGGTCGATGATCGCCAGCGCCTGATCCGAGTAATTCAGGAAAAAGCCCGGAATGTCGCGGGTGTTGATCGGCTCGATCAGCAACCGGATGCCGGCCTGCTCCAGTTTCTCCGCCGCGAAGGCAAGGTTCTCGGTGAAAACATCCTCCAGCACCTTGCGGTCGGCGCCGGCGGGCGCGATGCCGGCCAGGCAATTCACCTGCGGGCAGCCGAGCGCCTGTGCATAGGTGATCGCCTTGGCGATGCCTTGGCGGAATTCCGGAACGCGGTCCGGCAGTACGGCAATGCCGCGCTCGCCCTTGCCCCAGTCGCCGGCCGGCAGGTTGAACAGCACCTGGGTCAGGCCGTTCTTCTTCAGTCTCGCCGCCACCACCTCGGGCGCATGGTCGTAGGGCCCGATATATTCGACGCCTTTGAAGCCCGCGCGTGCGGCTGCGTCGAAGCGATCGAGGAAATCATGCTCACCGAAGAGCATCGATAGGTTGGCCGAAAAACGTGGCATTCTTCTTGTCCTTCTTATCAGTCGAGCATCACGATAGCGGTCGGGGCGTCTTCCTGATGTTCGGCAAGTTCCTCGAATTCGGTGATCTTGTCGATCTCGGTGCCCATCGAGATGTTGGTGACGCGCTCGAGGATGAATTCGAGCACGACGGGAACCTGGTGCTCCTTCATCAGCCGCTGCGCCTGCTTGAAGGCACCCGCAAACTCCTCGGGCTTGCGCACCCGGACCGCCTTGCAGCCCATCGCCTCGGCGACCGCCACGTGGTCGACGCCATAGCCGGCTTCTGGATCGCCTGACCGGTTGATGTTCTCGAAGGCAAGGCTCACCTCGTAGTCCATCGCAAATCCGCGCTGCGCCTGGCGTATCAGGCCGAGATAGGCGTTGTTCACGACGACATGGATGTAGGGCAGCTTGTGCTGCGCGCCGACCGCCAGTTCCTCGATCATGAACTGGAAATCATAGTCGCCCGACAGCGCCACGATGGTGCGGTCCGGATCGGCGGCACGAACGCCAAGGGCAGCGGGCAGCGTCCAGCCGAGCGGGCCGGCCTGGCCGCAATTGATCCAGTTGCGCGGCTTGTAGACATGCAGGAACTGCGCGCCGGCGATCTGCGACAGGCCTATCGTGGTGACATAGGTGACGTCACGGCCGAACGCCTTGTTCATCTCCTCATAGACGCGCTGCGGCTTCAGCGGCACCTGATCGAAATGCGTCTTGCGCTTCATCGTCTTCTTGCGGCCCTGGCACTCCTTTGCCCAGCCGGACCAGTCGCGCAGCTTGCCTGATGTCTTCCACTCGGTGGCGACGTCTAGCAGCATTTTCAGCGCGGCACCCGCATCCGAGACGACGCCGAGGTCCGGCGCGAAGACACGACCGATCTGCGTCGGCTCGATATCGACATGGATGAATTTCCTGCCCTTTGTGTAGACGTCGACCGAGCCGGTGTGACGGTTGGCCCAGCGGTTGCCGATGCCGAAGACGAAGTCAGCCTCCAGCATCGTCGCATTGCCGTAGCGGTGCGAGGTCTGCAGGCCGCACATGCCGGCCATCAGCCTGTGGTCGTCGGGGATCGCGCCCCAGCCCATCAGCGTCGGAATAACGGGGACTCCGGTGATTTCGGCAAACTCGATCAGCAGATCCGATGCGTCCGCGTTGATGATGCCACCGCCGGCGACGATCAGCGGCTTTTCGGCTGCGTTGAGCATCGCCAGCGCCTTTTCCGCCTGGGCGCGCGTCATCGCCGGCTTGAACGGCGCCAGCGGCTCATAGGCGTCGATGTCGAATTCGATCTCGGCCAGTTGCACGTCGACCGGCAGGTCGATCAGCACCGGGCCGGGCCGCGACGAGCGCATGAGGTGAAATGCCTTCTGCAGCGCCATCGGGACGAGATAAGGCTCCATGACGGTGACCGCCCATTTGGCGACGGGTGCCGCGATCGCGGCGATGTCGACGGCCTGGAAATCCTCCTTGTTCAGCCGTGCCCGCGGCGCCTGCCCGGTGATGCACAGGATTGGAATGGAATCGGCTGATGCCGAATAGAGCCCAGTGATCATGTCGGTGCCGGCCGGCCCCGAAGTGCCGATGCAGAGCCCGATATTGCCCGCCTTGGCGCGGGTGTAGCCTTCGGCCATATGCGAGGCGCCCTCGACGTGACGGGCCAGCACGTGGCGGATCGTGCCCCTCGCCTTCAGCGCCGAATAGAGCGGATTGATCGCCGCACCCGGCACGCCGAAGGCGCAGGAAATACCTTCCTTTTCGAGAACGAGAACCGCCGCATCGACAGCGCGCATCCTGGCCATTTTCCGGCCCTCCACTAGGGTTGTCATTGTTGGATGGCCAAGAATGGCAGCAAGCCAGCTATTTTTCAATTTTTTCAGAATATTTTTTCATTTCTAGAAAATGGCTCCTGTGCCCTGATTTTATTCGTTTTTCGGTTTTCCAGGATTTTCTGCCTCGCCTAATTGAAAAACTTTTTCATTGCGTGTTCGGTGAAATTTGCGAGACTGGCGCCATGGAAACCACTGAGAAACGGCAGCGTGGTCGTCCGCGCGCTTTCAACGGACCATCCGAGGCCAGTTCGGTGCAATCGCTCGACCGGGCCTTGCGCATCCTGGCCATCGTCGCGGAGGGCAGCGGCCTGTCGCTGAGCGAGATTTCGGCGCAGAGCGGCCTTGCCGCCTCCACCGCCTACCGCATGCTGACGACGCTCGAAAACCACGGCATGGTCGAGTTCGACACATCAGACCAGTTGTGGTCGATCGGCGTCGAGACCTATCGCATGGGCGCGGCGTTCCTGCGCCGCCGCAAGCTGGTTGATCGCGCCCGCACCGTCATGCAGGAATTGATGGAAAGAACCGGCGAGACCGCCAATCTCGGCGTCGCCGAGGATGATTGCGTGGTGTTCGTCAGTCAGGTCGAGACGCACCAGGCTATCCGCGCCTTCTTCCGCCCGGGCACGCGCAGCCCCTTCCATGCGTCCGGCATCGGCAAGGCGGTTCTGGCGCATCTCGAACCGGAGCGCGTCGGGACAATCCTGCGCAAGGCCGGCCTGCAGCGCTTCACCGACAAGACGCTGTCCGAGATTCCTGCCCTCGCCCACGACCTGGCTGTCATCAAGCAGCGCGGCTGGTCGGTCGACGACGAGGAGCGGCATCCCGGCATGCGCTGCGTGGCCGCCGCCATCTTCAACGAATTCGGCGAACCGATCGGCGGCGTCTCCGTATCGGGGCCGACCGTGCGGGTGACGCCGGAACGGCTGGCCGAGATCGGCCCGATGGTGCGCAGTGCCGCGGCCGAAGTGACCAGGATGATCGGCGGGGCGCAGACCGGTTGATCAGCGGCTTGCCCCAGGCAATGCGCTCTGGTCGCAGTCAGGTCCTGCTCGTCCAGTGTCACCCTCCCCTCTGTTGGCGCTCGAATGGCCGATTGGACGTTCGCAAAATCGCTGGACATCGCCGGCAGCATGACGCCGCCTTGCCGCGGCATTCGAATGCATGCGAAAGGGCACGGATGCGGAAAACGGTTCAGCTCTTGCTTACGGCTTCACTTTGCGGATGCGTGGCGGCGGCACCTCGACCTGATGCCGGCGGCCAGCGCGTCGATCCCATTCCGATCCCGCTTGCCCTGGAGGAGATCATAACCACCGGCATCCGTCAGCACTTGCCGGATCCTGCTTCCGCCAGGTTCGGAAGGATGCTTGCCGGCGAGCGGACGCTGAACGGCCGCAAGGAGATCGTCGTCTGCGGCTTCGTCAACGGCAAGGATTCTTCCGGCCGCTACGGCCGCGACCAAGCCTTCATTGCCAAGATCTACCCGGATTCGGAAAGCAGCTTCGAACTCGCCGCCATGGGCGACGCTTCGGAAACGAGGCATATCGTCAGCAGCACATGCAACGCAGCCGGACTGCCAATCTCCGATCCCAGCTCGAAAACGCAACTGTAAACATTTGTGAGACAACGGAAAAAGGGGCTCACGCGAGCCCCCTTTCTGTTGTTGAACAGTCCTCCCTCAGAGCCTGCAGTAGTGGCGATAGCCGTCGTAACCGACATAGGTGTCCGAGTCCGGATCGTAGCTGGAGTAACGATCGAAGCAGCGGCGGACGTGCCAGGAACCGCCGTCTTCGTCGACATAGACGGTCCGCGGCGGCTGCTGGGCGAGCAGGCTGCCCAGGACGAACCCGCCGACGCCGGCGGCGATGCCGATGCCGAGGTCGTGGTGATGCGAATGAGCCGCCGAAGGCTGAACGGTACCGACCAGCATGGTGGTGGCAGCGGTGGTGGCGATGAGGCCGGAAACGAGTGTGCGCTTGAACATGATGATCTCCTTGCTTCGTTGACCGAGGCGATCCATCCGCCTCTTGATCATCTGTCGTTGCCGCGCAGGAAAAGGTTCGAATCTTTTTTCGATTTTTTGTAGAGCCGGCCGATATCCCCTCACCAGGTATCCCTCACTTCGCCCGACGATCGAAAGGTGGGCGCATCAAACGAAAAAGGGCGGCCGAAGCCGCCCTTTTGAGGAGAAAGTGGGTCCCTCCATCAAAGGAAAATGATCACCTTGCCGTGCTTGTGGTGATGATGGTTGTGGTGCCACCACCAATGCTTCTTGAAGTGCTTCTTGTGGTGATTGTGGTGATGGTTGTGATGATGATTATGCATGCCGTGGGCAGACGATGTGCCGACGGTGCCGGCAAGCGCGCCGGTGGCGACGAAAATGGCGACGAGGCCTGATGTCAGAGTGCGCTTGAACATGATGATCTCCTGGATCCTTGATCGAGGCGACCCATTCGCCTCCGAACCTCAGTCGGCGTGGCGCGAGAAAAGGTTCGAAAGGTCGAGGAGATTTTTCGGTGAGGCGGAGGAGTAGCGAGAGGCGGATCACATGGGGTCGCGGACCACTACTGGCTACCCACTTCACCCCATGCCCGTGATGTGGCGCAGCCAGAAGGCGAGCGCGATGAAGCCGACGATCGTGGTCACGCCGGTCCAGTCGACATTGGCCTTCTTCACGTCGCTGATGAGCTTCACCAGCAGCATCCAGGCGATGACGATGATGGGGAGAATGATGACAAGCCTGATCATGCGACACTCCAGTCCGAAGCGATTGCACCTGATATCGATGTAGGAACTGTCTTCGTGGATTTCAGCACGCTGCGGGTAACTGAAAATGGAGTTTTGTCTTTACTGGCGCACGAAATATGCTAACGGGGCGCCATGCCCTTGTAGCTCAGCTGGTAGAGCAGCGGTTTTGTAAACCGAAGGTCGCGGGTTCGATTCCTGCCGGGGGCACCAGTTCACCCGAGACAGTTCGGCTTTTGTTGCTCACTCGCCTGCCAAGCAGCGAGGATAAGACCCCAGCAGCGATCGGCTACTTGTGCTCCGACGACCAAGGGAAGTTTACGTATCTGTCGCGGCTGTCGTAGCAGATGTTCCCGTACGTTTTCAGATAGGCGTCCCGTCGCACCGCGTCCGCGTAAACCGAGGCTGGGTCCTTCAGGTCGGCCTCATACTGCGCAAGGTTGGCGCTCGTCAGCGCTATGGGAAGGATGTCCATCGCCTGGGGAATACTTTTGCCTCCAAGCCAGTCGGCTGCAAACTCTCCCATGGCATACCCGAAAACCGGCGAGGACAACGAGATACTCGCCTTGTAAGGGCTGCTTCCCTTCCTGATTTCAGCGACAGCCTCCGGCTCGCCGTCAATTCCGCCGAGGAATTGGTCGGGCCGATCTTTCCCCGCCGCACGCAACGCCTCCAGCGCACCAAGCACGACCGCGTCGCCGCCGAGCACCACGTCGATGTCGGGATTGGCAAGAAGGATGGTTTGCATGGTGGCGAACCCGCCTTCCTTGCTAACCGGTTTCGGCGCGATATCCGCCACGATCGTCACGCCGGGCATCGCATTCAGGCCGGCGCGCATTGCCTCGAACCGAGGCGCCAGAAACTCCATCGTATCCTGGGTCAGCAGAACGACCTTGGCCTTCCCGCCGAGCTTGGTTTTGATGTGATCGATCGCTGCGTCGGTCAGCACCTTGCCCGTTCGATATTGCGGTGCATTGAGCAGCAGTGTTGCCGGCGGAGGCACGATGGTGCCGACAAACGCACCCGACCAGATTGCCTGCTGAAGGGCGGGACTGAAAGCCGCCGGATCCGGAGAGGTGGCAACCATGGCGCCAACCTTTGCCGCCACCAAGGACTGAACCTGTGTTATCGCCTTTCCCACATCATTTTCCACCAGAACTCTTCGATATTCCAAGCCCCGATTCTTTGCGGCCATGGTCAGGCCATGGTCGACCCCCTGCAGGAAGTCGCGGTCGTTCTCCTGCACATAGGCCAGCACTTTTGTGAGACCAGCCGGGGCGTTGCATGAGGGCGCGTTTGGATCGAAGGCGGGGAATACTGTCCGCTGCGTAATGCCCGGGCCGCCTTCCCCGGCACTCGCGAAAGTCCCGCTCATCGTGGCAATTAGAAGCAGAGCTATCGCTGACCCGGTTGGCCATCGGCAGGCAATCTTCTTATGATCAAACACGTCTGCCCCCGTCGGCGTCAATTGCTGGCGCCATGATTATTACATCACACGCGCGGTGCTGCTGCAGTCAATTTTTCCACCTCGCGACGGCGCGGTCTACTATGCGGCGGTAGAGCGCCGTGGTTTCGTCGAAAACTGCAAATGAGCGGCTGTTCCTGGCTGAAGCGTTCGATACTCGATCTTGGCACCCAGGCTGATGCACATGGCATGGATGATCCTGCTGCCAACACCGGTCCCTTTGGCGGGCGTACCTTCAACCTTTCCGACCCCATCATCTTCAACCACCAATTCCGCTTGCTCGCCTGGCAGCTTGCTGAGCCGGACGCGGACTTCTCCGACACCATCCGGATAAGCGTATTTGAAGGCATTGGTGACCAGTTCGGTGATCACCACGCCAAGGTTGATGCTGATGTCGGTTTCGAGCTTGATCTGGTCGATGTTGTAAGACAGGCCCACACCATGGACTTGGCTGCGCAGCGAGGTTCGTAGGTGATCGAGCAGCCCGATGAGATATTCGTCCAAATCAACCGAGCGGACGTCGGATGAGCCGTAGAGCCGCTTGTGAACGAGCGAAATCGCAAAGATGCGATCCTGGGTTTCGGCGAGCGCATCCTTCGAAGCGCGGTCTCCGACGGCCTTCGATTGCAAGTTCACCAGCGACGAGACCAGAGCCAGGCTATTGGCCACGCGGTGATTGACCTCCGACAAGAGCACTTCGGCCCGATCGCGCGCCTTGGCCAGGTCCTCGGTACGGGTGGCGACCCGTTGCTCTAGCTCGCTGTTGAGCGCATTGACCTCGTCGCGCGTGTCGCGAAGTTCTCTGGTGTACCGAGCGGCACCATAGGCTGCTCCGCCAACCACCGCGACGATGACGAACCCGCCGATTGCCGAAACGAGCCGCAGCCATGCGCTGTTGGCACGCTGTTCGGCGACCCCTGACGTCAGCCGGTCATCGGCTCGTCCAATGATCCCCGAAAAGAACACGTTGGCTTCGTCGGTCAGAGCCTTGCCTCTGTTGGTGCGGAATATCGCCAGTATCTCGGCGTCGCGCTGATCACGCTTGAGAGCTATCGTTTGGTCGAGCTCATTAAACTTGGTGGTTATGATCGCGGATAGCCGTTGCAGCGTGGATTGCGAATTGGGGTAGGATGTCAGCGAGGTTTGCAAAGTCTGCAGATGACGCTGCGCTTGCGCCTTGGCGGTCTGGTAAGGCCCCAGATAGATCTCGTTCCCGGTGATGACGAAGCCGCGCTCACTCGCCTCCGCCGTCTGCATTGCATTTCTCAACTCGACGGCCGCGATACGCGTGTCGCGCGCCTCAATCGCATTGTCGAAATAGGATTGAGCTCTCTGCCCCAGCCAGAAGTTGGTGGCGACGATGGCCATAAGCGCCGCAAACCCTATGAGCAGGGACGCGGATGTGAGTCGGACAATTTTGCGGCTGGAAACTGGCATTTGGGCATTCCTGCCCGATTTTGAGTGGCCGCGCCATCATGTAGTGAGAGCTAATAAGCCGCACATGCAAAACTTGCTGCTGGGCGTTGATTTTGCGCCGACATCTTCCGGCCCTACGAACTGGTGGGAACGACACGGCAGCGCCGCTAACCGCCCAATGCCCTAGTTCGGGCATTTCTCGAAAAAAAGCGGAGCGCTGGATTTCCGGCAGGCCTTCGAACTGAATCCGAACCACTTCGATCCTTGATCCAACCTTCTGAAAGACAAGATGCATGTTGTCGTAGTCGTGTCGGGATGCCGTTTTGCCATCTGAACGGGTGACCGTTAGGGGGTGAAGGCCAATTCGGCCGCGTTGGAGCGTGGTCGGCGGATTGCAGCAGGGACGTTTCCCAGCCGACGATGGATAGAGTTACTTTTGCGGCCCCGTCTGGCGGAGAGGCGACGGCCGGATGCCAAGAGAACGCCGAAAAAGCTGCGCATTGCCCCTTCTACAAGCTATTCACATGCCACATGCGCTAGCTGGGCACCGAACTTAGGCACCTCTCTCGAGTGGTTTTCGCACAGGCTGCGCCAAAGACACCTGTCAACCGCTCAGCCGCTCCGGCCGTAATCCCATCACACCCCAATCGCCGCCACCAATATCCGGTTCTGCCGGCGTATCGCGGCGCGCAGTTCCGGTATCCTCGCCTCGTCACGCTTCACGAACTCTATGAACATCATGTTCATGTTGTTGAAGATCAGTTCGCCGAGGGCTGCCCCGTCTATGTCCCGGCGCACCAGGCCTAGCTCCTGCAGCCGGGAGATCAGCGCTCGGATCTGCTCGGTGAGCGAGCGGTCGAGCGCGGTGTAGGCCTGGCCGAACGGGCTGTCGGGCAATTGCGTCGAGATCGCCATCGCCTGCCGCCACATCTCCTTGCTGAGATAGTGCAGCGAGTGCTCGATATAGATGCCGACCAGCGTGTCCAGCGCATCACCGACATTGGCCGGCGGCCGGGCGACGACGCCGCGCCCGGCATTGAGCACCTCGTTGACCTCCAGCGACACGATGGCGCCGAGGATGTCGCCCTTGTTCTCATAGTAATTGTAGATCGTGCCGACCGAGACCTCAGCCTGGGCGGCGATCGCCTCGATCTTGGCGCCCTCATAGCCGGCCTCGCGAAAAAGTGCCGCCGCCGCCTCGATGATGCGCCTGTGCCGGTCCGCTTTTTGCCTTGCCCGCAATCCGCTCATATCGGCCTCTTGCCACAAAAACAGAATTGACTCAATTTTAGAATTGGTTCAATTTTTTGCAAGAAGCCACAAAGGCAAGGGAGAACACTCGATGTCCATCAAATCCACATCCGGGAATCCGCTGTCCGTTCTGAAGCGCCACCTGCACGCGGCATGTGCCGCCACGGCACTGGTGCTTGCCGCCGGCAGCCTCGCCGAGGCCGCCGATCTCAACGCGCTGATCTGGTGCGATCATTCCGATCCGGCGCTGCTGCAGCCCTTCGAGGAAGCCAACAACGTCAAGGTCAACGTCAAGGAATTCGAGGGCACCGGCGCCGGTCTGGCCATCGTCGAGCAGTCGCAGCCAGGCGACTGGGACGTGATGGTGATCGACTCGATCGACGTGCCGCGCGGCGTCGAAAAGGGCCTGTTCGAGCCGTTGCCGGAAGACAAATTGCCCTTCGCCGACCTCTTCCCACAGGTGAAGATGGACGGCTCCACTGTGGTGGGCGGCAAGCGTTACGGCATCACCGAAAAGTTCGGCTACAACACGATCGGCTTCAACAAGACCAAGGTCGATCCGGCCGACATGCAGTCCCTGGCGTCGCTGACATCAGACAAATACAAGGGCAAGGTCGCCATCTACGATTATTACCTGCCCGTAATCGGCATGGCGGCGCTCGCCATCGGCAAGAAGACGGCGGATCTGACCGAAGCCGACCTGCCCGCCCTCAAGGAAGAGCTTCTCAAGATGAAGGCCAACGCCAAGCTGGTCGGTGAAGTGACCGCCAGCCAGACGGCACTCGCCACCGGCGAAGTCGATATTCTGGTCGGCGGCGGCGAATGGGTGACGGCGGGGCTGGCGAAGGAAAACCCGGCGCTGGATTTTTCGATCCCGAAAGAGGGCGCGGTGCTGTGGTCGCAATCGCTGGCCATGTTCAAGGATTCCAAGAACAAGGACATGGTGCTGAAGTTCATCCAGTACATATTGAGCCCGGAAGGCCAGGCGCGGCTTGCCACTTCCTCCTGCTATTGGGGCATGCCGTCGAACACCAAGGCAGCGCTGACCGACGAGCAGAAGAAGATCCTGCGTTTCGACGAGCAGCCGGGCTTCCTCGCCCGCGCGCAAGCCTATCCGGCGCCCAATGCCGATCTCGACAAGAAGATGCAGGACATGTGGACTGAAATGCTGCAGGCGAAGTGAGCGCCTGCCGCTGATGAGCGCTTCGGCAAACAGCGGACGTGCCCTGCCGCGGGCGGGCCGCGCCTTGCCTTGGGCGCTGGTCACGCCGGCGCTTGGCTGGACGCTGCTGTTCTTCGTGCTGCCGTTCATCGCCATGGGGTTTTCGAGCCTCACGGCGCATGAGGGCGGCGGCTTCACGCTTTCCAACTACAGCCAGTTCTTCACCAACCCGTCCTACTGGCAGGCGATGGTCAACACGCTGCAGGTGACGGCGATCGTCACCGTGGTCTCGGTGCTGCTTGCCTATCCCTTTGCCTGGATCCTCGCCGAACAGGTGCCGGAACGCTGGCAGCGGCTGGCGCTGATGCTGGCCGTGCTGCCGTTCTGGACGTCCTATGTCGTACGCTCCTATTCCTGGCTGCTGGTGCTGGCGCAGAACGGTGTCATCAACCGCGTGCTGACCGGTTCAGGCCTTATCTCCGAGCCGCTGCAGCTGGCCAATACACGCCTGGCCACCGTCACCGGCTTCGTGCATTTCTTCGTCATGCTGTTGACGCTGACCATCTTCGCCAACCTCAAGCAGCTCAGCCCGAGTTACCGCAAGGCGGCCGCCGATCTCGGCGCCGGGCCGGTGCGAACCTTCCTGCATGTCATTCTGCCGCTGACCCTGCCCGGCATCATGGTCGGCGCCTTCCTCACCTTCGTGCTGTGCATCGGCGACTACATCACGCCGCAGATCCTCGGCGGCAACAACGAGCTTCTGATGCCGCAACTGGTGATGATGCAGATCGGCCGGCGCGGCGATTTTCCGCTGGCCTCGGCGCTGTCGATCATCCTGATGGCGGTGGTGACCATCGCCTATCTTGCCTGCGCGCGCTGGCTGAAGATCGAGCGGGCGTGACCATGCGCCAGATCGTCCGCGTTGCTTCCTGGGTCTACGCGCTTGCCGTCTACGGCTTCATCTTCCTGCCGGTTGTCGTGCTGGTGCTGTTCTCGCTCCAGTCGACCTCCTTCCCCATTCCCCCCTTCACCGGCCCATCGCTACGCTGGTACGACGCGGTGCTCTCCGACGCGCGGCTGACTTCGGCGCTGGTCAATTCGCTGATGGTTGCGGTGCTTTCCTCGGCCACCGCCGTCACGCTTGGCTTCCTCTCGGCCTGGGGTTTCGCCCGCTTCATGCTGCCGGGCTCGGGCCTGCTGCGCGGCCTGATCACGCTGCCGCTGACGGTCAGCTACCTCATCATCGGCATGGGGCTCCTGGTGCTGTTCAACTGGGCCGGCGTGCCGAAATCGTTGCTTGCCGCCGGCATCGGCCATGTCGTGATCAACCTGCCGCTGTGCTTCGCCATCATCTACAGCCAGATGGGCGACCACCAGATCAACATCGAGCGCGCCGCGCGCGACCTCGGCGCGCCGGAATGGAAGGTGCTGCTCCTCATCACCGTGCCGGTGATGGCGCCGGCCATCTTCGCCGGCTTCTTCCTGTCGATGACCTTCTCCTGGGATGAGTTCGTGATCTCCTTCCTGCTGACGCGCTTCGACACCACGCTGCCGGTGGAAATCTGGAACCTGCTGCGCTCCGGCCTCAACCCGAAAACCAACGCCGTCGGTTCGCTGGTCTTCGCCGTTTCCATCGTGCTGGTGGTGCTGTTCGAACTGACCCTGTTGCGGAGAAAGCCGGCATGAGCGCGCCCTTGGTCGACATTCGCAACGTCTCGCACCGTTTCGGGCAGCTGGCCGTACTGAAAGACATCTCGCTGCGGATCGAGCCCGGCAGCTACACGATCCTGCTCGGGCCGTCGGGCTCCGGCAAGACGACGCTGCTTTCTATCCTGGGCGGCTTCGTCACGCCCAGCGAAGGCAAGGTGTTCATCCGCGGCGAGGACTGCACCGCGACGCCGCCGGCCAAGCGCCCGACGACGACCGTGTTCCAGGACTATGCACTGTTTCCGCACATGAGCGTCGGCGGCAATGTCGGGTTTGGACTGCGCATGCAAGGCGTCGACGGAACGACGCGGGCCGCCCGGGCGCGCGAAGCGCTGGCGCTGGTCGGGCTGGGCTCCGCCTTCGAAAAGAAACCGCACCAGCTCTCCGGCGGGCAGCGGCAACGCGTGGCGCTGGCGCGGGCGCTGGTGATCGAGCCGGCGGTGCTGCTGCTCGACGAGCCGCTCGGCGCGCTCGACCTCAAACTGCGCCGGCAGATGCAGGACGAGTTGAAGGCGATCCAGAAGCGCGTCGGCACCGCCTTCATCCATGTCACCCACGACCAGGAAGAGGCAATGGCGCTGGCCGACCATTGCGTGGTGATGAATGATGGCCGCATCGAGGACGAAGGCCCGCCCGAGCGCGTCTATCACAGGCCGGCGACACGTTTTTCGGCCACCTTCATGGGTGAAAGCACGATCCTTGCCGGCAAGGTGACGGAGGCCAAGGACAGGACGATCACCGTCGCGACGCCGGTTGGACCGGTTTTGGTGGCCGGCACTTTGCCTGCGGGTTCGGCCATTGCGCTGGCCATGCGGCCGGAGCATCTCATTCTCGGCGGAGCCACGGGCACCGCGGGTCTCGGCATGGCAAAAGTGAGCGACGTGGTCTTCCAGGGCAGTTTCAAGCGCGTGCTTGCCATTTCCGCCGAAGATCCCTCGCTGCAGTTCATCGCCAAGCTGCAAGCGTCAGCCACCGTCCAGCCCGGCGACACGGTTGCCGTTTCGTGCGATACCGACCAGATCATCGTTTTGGCGGACTGAAATGGGAACTCTTCCGGCCATCGACGCCGCTGATTGGTACGAGACCATCCGCATGGCCGACGGCGTCACGCTGATCCACGAGCCATGGATCAAGCCGTTCTTCCGCTGCAACATCTGGCATGTGCGCGGCCGCGACCGCGATCTTCTGTTCGACACCGGTCTTGGCCATTTCAGCCTGCGCACGCATGTGCCTCTGGTGAGCGAGCGCAAGCTGACCTGCGTCGCCAGCCACACGCATTTCGACCATATCGGCTGCCATCACGAATTTCCCGACCGCTGCGTGCACCGCGCGGAGGCGGAAATCCTCGCCGATCCGCGCAATGAATGGACAGTGGCCGACCGCTATGCGACCGACGATATGTTCGATCGATTGCCGCGGGGTTGGGAGTCGTCCCGCTACCGGATCCTGCCCGCCCCGGCCGACCGCTTGCTCGAACATGGCGACGTCGTCGATCTCGGCGACCGCGCCTTCGAGGTGATCCACACGCCCGGTCATTCACCCGGCGGCATAGCACTCTACGAGCGAAAGACCGGCATCCTGCTGTCCGGCGACATCATCTATGATGGCCCGCTGATCGACGACGCCTACCACTCGGATGTCCCGGACTATGCGGCGACCCTGCTCGCCATGCGCGACCTTGATGTCTCGGTCGTGCATGGCGGCCATTTTCCGAGCTTCGGCAAGGTGCGCTACCGCCAGCTTGTAGACGAATACCTTGCGCGGAAGCGGCAGGCCGGCTGCCATCTGCGGCGCACCCCTTAGATCGGATCAACGCATCAATTCGAAATGCCGTGGAAATGCCTGATGCAGCAGGAGCAGCATGGTCTTGCGCAGCACATCGGTGTCACGGCTGGAAGGGTTCAGATGATCCCAATACCACGCGCCGTGAACCAGATAATTCAGGCTCTCCGACAAGGTTTGTATGTCGACGCCGGCATAGCCGCCGCTGCGTGAAATCTCGACCAGCAGCTCGCGTGCTTCGGCGGTATAGGCCAGGTCGCTCGGCAGCCCGATTTCATTGTAAATCTGCATGCTCTTGCGGTCGCTGGAGAACACGACAAAGACCGACACCCATTTCGGATGCTGCCGGGCGAAGCGTTGCGCGCAATCGACCGCGCCCAATAACCGTTCAACCGGCGACAGGCCGGGTGCCCGCACCAGCGTGACCCAGAGCGCGTCATACTGATCGCTGAGATATTGCAGCACCGCCCGGAACAGATTCTCCTTGCTGCGGAAATGAAAGACGACCAGCGCGTTGGACGAGCCGACATGTTCGGCAATGCGCTGCATGGTGACGCTCGCCAGGCCCTCCTCCGCGATGAGCTCTATGGTGGCGTCAATGATGCGCTGCACGCTCGCTTCGCCACGCTCGCGCCGACGGTCCCTGGGAGGCGCGGCATCGTTTGCCGCGCCTTTCGTCGCCACAGCCTTGCGTTTCTCCGGCTTTGCGGTTGGCTTGCGTTGCGCCATTTTCGTCAGGCCTTTCGGACCCGCGGCGGAACTATCCGCCGCATAAGTTACTACGGCATATGGTACGCCGACTCATCCCGGAAGTCGCTCAAAGCGCCGGACGTGTCTGCGCGTTTCCATACCATTGGCCCTGAGCCGTTTCATAGGCCAACCCTGCCCGGAAGACATCGGCATCGCTATAGGTGCGGCCGACGATCTGCATGCCAGTCGGCACGCCATTGGCGGCGCGGCCCGACGGTATGGTCAGAACCGGGCAGCGGCTCAGCATGTTGAACGGCGTCGTCATTACCCAGCCCAGCGATGGGTTCACCTCTTTGCCGTTGATCTCGACCTTGTCCCTGGTCTGGTCGAACTCCGCCGGCACCGCGGGAA
This sequence comes from Mesorhizobium sp. 113-3-9, assembly GCF_016756515.1. Taxonomy (NCBI): domain Bacteria; kingdom Pseudomonadati; phylum Pseudomonadota; class Alphaproteobacteria; order Hyphomicrobiales; family Phyllobacteriaceae; genus Mesorhizobium; species Mesorhizobium sp. 113-3-9. Next base: position 4,913,205 of record NZ_AP023246.1, read on the forward strand.
GCGCGTTCGTCGGGCAGATCAGCACGTCATAGGTCTCGAGCAACGGGCCAAGCGTCTGGTACATCCGTGCCGCCACATCGAGGGTCGCGACAAATTCCGTGGCCTTGGATTTCTGCCCGTCCTCTGCAAACTGCCTGGCATAGCTGGTCATGTCCTTGCCGTGCTTCTTGAGCAGTTGCGACAGGGAGGCGCCGAACAGGTGCTCGAGATAAGCGATGCCGGCCTTGAGCACTTCATCGCCCCAGCCGAGGTCGACCTCCTCGACCGTGGCACCCAGCGAGCGGAACACATCGCAGGCGGCAAGCGTGTTCTTCCGCACGTCGGGATGGACTTCAAAGGAACCGAGATCCATCGACAAGGCGATCTTCCAGCCCTTGATCGGCTTGTAGTCGAGCGGCAGGCGCAGTTTGGGACGCAGCGTGGCGATGTCGAGCGGGCTCGGCCCGGCCATGACATTCTGCAGCAGGATCGCATCCCTGACGTTTCGCGCCAGCGGTCCGGTGTGGCAATAGAAATCGAGGTTGAAGGGGGGCTCGTCCGGATTGCGGCCGTAAGGCGGTTTGAAGCCGACAAGACCGCAGGCCGAGGCGGGAATGCGGATGGACCCGGCGATGTCAGAGCCGGTGGCGATCGACGATGTGCCGGAAGCGAGCGTTGCCGCCGAACCGCCCGACGAGCCGCCTGGCGTGAAATCGCGATTCCATGGGTTGCGGGTGACACCCCACCGCTTCGACCAGGTATAGCCGGCGCAGCTGAATTCCGGTGTCGCCGTGCGGGCATGGACGATGCCGCCAGCCTTCATGATGCGTTCGTTCATGGTCGAGGTATGGCCACCAATGGCGTCCTTCGACAGCAGCGAGCCGTGCGAGGTCGGCTTGCCCTTGATGTAGCTCTCGTCCTTGATACCGATCGGCAGTCCTTCGAGCGCGCCGGTCCTGGCGCCCTTTGCATATTTCGCCTCGGCCTTGGCGGCCAATCCCATCGCTTCCTCGAAATGCGTGAAGGTGTGGCAGTTGATCGCCGATCTGGTGGCTTCGGCACGACTGATGGTGGCCCGCATCAATTCGACGGGCGACAGTTTCTTCGCCTTGAACAGCCGCAGCGCCTCATTGGCCGGCATGTAGCAAAGGTCGAGATCGGACATCGGAAGTCTCCCGCGATCGTGAGATCGCACTTGGCATGAAGGGTTGCCGGACCGCGTGTCGCGGCCCGGTGGCTGTTCGTTGGTGTTGGCGGCGCTATTTCTGGAGGTCGGTCCAGATCTTCGTGTACAGCGCCTGCACATCCGGTGGACAGGCCGGCATGAACTGGCCCTTGGCGGCGAATTCAGCCGGAACCGCCACTTCAGGCGCCGTCTTCATGTCGTCCGGCATGAAAGCCTTGGAGCCTTTGATGCCGTTGGCATAGCGGGCGAAAGCCGAAATCATGGCGGCATTCTTCGGGTCCATGATGAAGTTCTGGAAGAGCTTGGCGTTCTCGACATTCCTGGCGTCCTTGAGGACGGCAACATTGTCCATCCAGATCGGGAAACCTTCCTTGGGATAGCCGTAGACGATCTTGGCGTTCTCGAGCCGCTCGCGCAGCGATATGCCGTTCCAGTTGACGCCGGCTGCAATGTCGCCCCTGCCCAGGCCGTCGACAGCCGCATAGTCCAGCGAAAGCCACTTCGCCTTTGCCTCGACCAGCTTGTCATGCACCTTCTTCAGCACCTGCATGTCGTCGGTGCAGTATTTGCCGCCCTCATAGGCGATGGCGAGAAACATGATGTCACCCATTTCGGGCACGACATTGATCTTGCCGACGAGCTCAGGCGGCGGATCGAGGAAGATCGCTGACGTGTTCGGGTCGCCGGCATAGACCGACTTGTTCACCGAAATGCCTGTCGTGCCCCACTGCCATGGGACTGTGTATTTGCGGCCCGGATCGAAGGGAACATCGACCCATCGCGGATCGACATTCTTGAAGTTCTCCATCTTGTTGGGATCGGTTTCCAGGAGCAGACCTTCGCTGATCCAGATCGGCACGACACTGGCTGACGGCACCACGATGTCATAGCCGGATGCACCCTGGCGGACCTTGGCCAATGCGGTGTCGTTGGAATCGTAGTCCGTTACGGTGACCTTGATCTTGTAGGTCTCCTCGAACTTCTTGATGAGGTCCGGGCTGGTGTAGTTGCCCCAGTTGTAGATGTTGAGTTCGCCATCGGCGCGGGCCACGCCTGTCACGGCAAGCAGCGACAGCCCCAGGGCCGCCGCGGTCAGTTTCCAGTTCATGCTAGTGCTCCCATTGTTGGGACCGGCCGCGTTGCCGCCTCGGTCCGTCTCCTGCTGATGAACAAGCCTGGCGATGCCTTTCGGCCCATGGCGAGCCGACTGGCTGTCAAAATTCCCCTCTTCGCGGCCATTCACTGCGGATACCAGCTGGCCAACTTGGTCGTTTGTTCAAAGCTAGATTATAACTAACTATACAGTCAATATCTTTTCATCAGCATGGCCGCGCCGCTGCCGGTCACCCGGCAGGGTCTACACAGTGAGGAGCGGACGAAGGCAGCGGGACTTCAGCCATCCCTGCTGGCGGGAAGTGAAATCCGATAGTCCGGACCGCGGTTCCTTGGCTTGCGCCACGGCCTCAGACGGTCCTTCAATCTCGTTTGGACAACCGGCTTCTCATAAAGCGGAGCCGACAGGCCGGCGAGCGCATAATAGTCGTCAAGGATGCTGGTCTGCAGCAGACGCTGCTCCTGGGTGAAGAAGCTGAAATGCGCGGCGACCAGATCGCCGAAAACCTTTCCCGGCCGATCGAGCTTCGTTGGCAAGGTCACTGACAGCCATTCCTCCTCGTCATTTCCCGGCGGGAAGAAAAGCTCGCCAATCTCCAGTATATCCGACCCGAAAAACCCGATCGCGTTGATCGAGAAGCGCCCCAGCCTGACTTCCCGGTCGGGCACACGGAAATCACCCAACCGGTTCGTCCGGACAGCCTCGATGAAGACCGGATGAAGCGCCTCTGGAAAGCTTGCATGAGCCCAGGAATAGGGACACATCGCCTGGCAGGTGAGCGGTCCTTCGATCAGAACCCTGGAAAGATTCTTGATCAAGCTGTTGCAGACCGCGTTGTTGATGATGAGCGGCGCATACCAGAGGGCCGCTCCCTTTTCCGCCAAGGCCCGCGCCTTGAATCTGGGAAGGAAGCCCTCCTCCAGAAAAACCACATCATCGTCGAGGCGCAGATAGAGAGCGTCGGCGTCGTCACAGAAGCGAAAGAACCTGCCGATGACATCGATGCTGCCGTCGGCGCTCGGAAGCGTCTTTATCTTGCAGCGCGGATCGCTGGCAGCCAATCGCTGGAGATAGGCCCGGTCGGCTTCGTTGCGGCAATTGTCCCACAGATGCCATTCGTGCACCTCAGGACTTTTCAGAACATGGTGGCTGAGCAGGCGCAGATATTTCTCGCGGCCTGCCGGGGTCACAACAATCAGCTTCATAGTGGTCCGGTCCCGCAATGGTCGCGTGTTCTGATCAGCTTTACAGCCGATGGTGAGCCTAGAACCTATCGTTTGACGAATCCAGATTCCCGCCGAGTGGCAAGATCACGGCGCGTTCCGCTGCCGGAGGCCAATTCCCTCACAGCCCGCAGCCCTTCGCATTCATCCGGCTTTGGTGTAGGGGCTCGCCATGACAGTATTGGACCAAGGCACAAATGCCGACAGTGGGGCCATGACGAACGCTGCCTGCCGCAATCTCGTCGTCGTCAGGGCCGATGACAACTCTCTCCATCGCGGATGGGGGGCGGACGATCCCCGATGTGAATTCGATTTGATCGTCAGCTACTACGGCAGCGAGCCGTCAGCTTTCCGTCTGCCCTGTGAAAACCGTGTCGATTACAAGGGCGGAAAATGGGACGGCATACACGCTCTGTTCTCAGAGCGGCCCGAACTGCTAGATCACTACCGATATATCTGGTTCCCGGACGACGATATCGAGGCCGACCGGGCGACCATCGAAGCTTTGTTCGTCAGTATGCGCCGGTTCGACCTGCACGTCGGCCAGCCGGCACTGACGCTGGATAGCTACTACACCCACCTGCCGTTTCTTCGCTGCAAGAGTTTCGAATTTCGCCTGGTCGACAAGATCGAGGTCATGGCTCCCTGCATAAGGACCGACATCGTGGCCAAGATGCTACCGCTTTTCGAACACTCCATGGGCGGTTTCGGTCTCGACTCCTTGTGGACGCGGCTTGCCGTACGAAACCTTGGAAGATCAGCCGTATTCGACGCCCTACCTGTCCGCCACACGCGGCCAGTGGGAGTTCACCTGGCTACCACGATGCTCGGGTCCGGCCACACGGCGGAGTCGGAACTCCGCCAACTGGGGTTGCGATATGGATTTGGCGAGTTCTTTCCCCTGTCTTACGAGGCCGTTGACCTCAAAGGCAGGCGTTGGCGATCGCGGCCGATTATCGGCTTGCGCATGGTGGCTGACTATGTTCTGGGCCGAAGTGCCTTTCGTCAGGTGCACAAGTGGAAAAGGCGACTTTGGCACCTGCTGCGCAGGCAGTATTCCAAGCCGGTCGAACTGTCTCAGATCAAACTCTAACCATAAGTCGGCAGATCCGCGAATGGACAAGAACCTGCTCAGCGAAGCGGACATTCTCATTGTCGGCGCGGGCTTTTATGGCGCGACGCTCGCCGAGCGCATCGCCACTCAACTCGGCCGGCGCGTGCTGGTGATCGACCGGCGCCGGCATATCGGCGGCAATGCCTACACCGAACAGGATCCCGCCACCGGCGTCGAGATCCACCGCTACGGGCCGCATCTGTTCCACACATCCAACGAAGAGGTCTGGAATTACCTGCGCGCCTTCACCGGCTTCACGGCCTATCGCCACCGTGCGTTTTCGACCTATCGCGACAAGGTCTATCCGCTGCCGATCAACCTTGCCACGATCTGCCAGTTCTTCGGCAAGCGGCTGAGCCCGGACGAGGCGCGCAGCATGATCACAGGACAGGCGGCGGAGCTTGGTGATCGCCCGCCGGCCAATCTCGAGGAAAAGGCGATCTCCCTCGTCGGCCGTCCGCTCTACGAGGCTTTCATCAAAGGCTACACCGCCAAGCAATGGCAGACCGATCCGCGCGAACTGCCGGCGCAGATCATCGCCCGCCTGCCGGTCCGCTATACGTTCGAGGATGGCTACTTCAACGACCGCTTCCAGGGCCAACCGGTGGATGGCTATACGGCGATCTTCGAAAAAATGCTCGCGCACGAGCTCATCGAGACCCGGCTTGGCATCGATTTTTTCGATATCAAACCCTTGCTGCCGAAAGACCTGCCGGTCGTCTACACCGGTCCGATCGACCGGTATTTCGACTATTCGGAGGGCGAGCTCGGCTGGCGGACCATCGACATCGATCTCGAGGTCATGGACACGCCGGATCATCAGGGCACGGCCATCATGAACTATGCCGACGAAGCCGTGCCCTACACCCGCGTGGTCGAATTCCGGCATTTCAATCCGGAACGCCAGCACAAGAGCGACAAGACACTCATCGGCCGCGAGTATTCCCGTTTTGCCGGCCGCGCCGACGAGCCCTACTATCCGATCGACACACGCCGGGATCAGGCGGTTTACCGTCGCTATCTCGAACGGGCGGCCGCCGAGAACAACCTGCATCTCGGCGGACGGTTGGGCACCTACCGGTATCTCGACATGCACCAGGCGATCGGCGCGGCCTTGAAGGCCTTCGAAACCGTGCTTGAACCCTACTTTACCGGCAAGCTCGATTCGGTCTCACGGTCGCAATGACGGGTCGGGCCTGAACGTCAGGCGCTCAGGCTGACGCCACCGATCTGGCGTTAGTCGCAATCTGCCGGCGGAACCATTCGAAGGTGCGCTGGATCCCCTCCTGGTAGCCGGTTTTTGCCTCCCAATCGGGAAGCACCTGTCTTGCCATGGTCAGGTCAGGGCACCGGTTTGTCGGATCCTGCGGGGCAGGCGCATGGTGTTCGATGCGGCTGCCCGGAACAAGCGAACTGACGAATTTCGCGGTCTCGAGAACCGAGACCTCGCGATTGTTGCCGATGTTCAAGGGCCCCCGGTGCGAGATGCCGTCGCGCCAGAAGAACCGCTCCAACCCGTCGACGATATCGTCGATGTAGCCCCAACTGCGCGATTGGGAGCCATCGCCATAGACGGTCAGGATTCCCGTGGTCAGCGCCTGGCAGACAAAATTCGAAACGGCGCGGCCATCATCGATGCGCGTTCGCGGCCCATAGGTGTTGAACAGCCTGACGACGCGCACATCGAGTCCGTTGACGCGTTGTTCTTCGAACAGCAGCGCCTCCGTGCAGCGCTTGCTCTCGTCATAGGAGGCCCGTGGCCCGGTGCAGTCCACGGATCCTCGATAGGTCTCCGGCTGCGGCGAGACCAGGGGATCGCCATAGACTTCCGAAGTCGAGGTGAAGCAGAACCGACCGCCGGGCTTGAGCAGCGACAGAAGATTGAGCGCGCCGCCTATGTTGGCCCTAATCGTGCGCGCCGGCTCGCGCATATACCACACGGGCGAAGCCGGTGACGCCAGATGGATGATCTCGTCAAAATGCCGGCTGGCGGTGAAGCTTTCGGCATCGGCAATCCGCAGGCTGAACCGCGGGTCCGAGACATGGGCAATGTTATCTTGCAATCCGGTCCACAGATTGTCGACGACAACAAGCGTTTCCAGATCATCGCGCCGCAGCAGGCGATCGACAAGATGGGAACCAATGAAGCCGCAGCCACCAGAAACCAACACGCTGCGTGGCATGCCCACTCCCCTCCAGAAACTCTTCGTTCAACGCCCCGGATAGGCCCGTTCCCAGAAACTATGGGAACCATGTCCTATCCAGATCCGAGGGACTTCTAGCAGTGCTTTCATCGATACCGCAATTGCAACGATCAAACTTGTTCCGCGCCAATTGGTGGCCGGCTGTCCGAGGATGAAACCATCGCCGGATATATGGTGCGGATGGGTAAGTGTATTTTCGCGGGTTACAGTGCCTTTTGCGGGCATGGCATTCCCGCGGCATCGCCGCAGCGCGACGCCGTGGGCTGTGGTCTGATGCTCAATTCTTCGGACTGGCGCACAAGCTCGGCGAAGATCAGCGCGAAGCTACCCAGCATGACAAATACGATGATCAGGCGTGTTACCGGCAATATGTCGGCCTCGTCTGGCTGGTGCGTGCCCCCGAAGACCGGAATCATCCAGGAGATCTTGCGCACAAAACAAAAGTGCCACAGCGTCCTCGTGGTCTCCCGAAGGATACAGCGATGCTGCGGGCGCCCCACGCCACCCATGCCGGCTAACATGATCGATCGGGCTTTACGAGAGCTTAAGCCCCCTCTTAACCATCACATTCGCTCAAGCCATGACATCAAGCGCGACCTGCCGGTCCGGGCGATGCCGTCACGGCATGGCCTTGCCGGCTGGCACGATGGCTCCCTTTGCAGACCTACCCGCACCATGCTACCCCGGCGCTGGCGCGGCCAGACCCGCCGCCCGCCAATCGGTCGCGATCGGGGAGCCATGAGCACAGCCGCCAACAGCATCGCCTTCGTCTCGTCCGACACAGCAGACGCCAAGGCGGCGCTGGAGAGCCTGTCGGCGCGCTATGGCCAATGTCCGGTCGCCGATGCCGGGGTAGTCGTAGCTCTGGGCGGCGACGGGTTCCTGCTGCAGACCCTGCGCGACACGATGGGGACTGGGAAGAAGGTCTACGGCATGAACCGTGGCACCATCGGTTTCCTGATGAACGAGTATCGTTCCGGCGGCCTCACCGAACGCATCGCGGCCGCCGTCGCCGAGACGATCCGCCCGCTGGAGATGCAAGCCGTCACCTCGGAGGGTGAAACGGTTTCCGCACTGGCGATCAACGAGGTTGCGCTTTGGCGCCAGTCCTACCAGACGGCCAAGATTCGCATTACCATCGATGAGCAGATACGGCTCGAAGAGCTGAACTGCGATGGCGTGATGATCGCGACGCCGGCCGGATCGACCGCCTACAATCTTTCCGCGCACGGGCCGATCCTGCCGCTCGACGCCCCACTGCTGGCGCTCACGCCGGTCAGCCCGTTTCGCCCGCGCCGCTGGCGTGGCGCATTGCTCTCCAACAAGGCGACCGTGCGCTTCGACATTCTGGAGCCGGAAAAGCGGCCGGTGAACGCCGCCGCCGACCATACGGAGGTCAAGGCGGTGACCTCCGTAACGGTTCGCGAGTCGCCGACAGCAACGGCGACCTTACTGTTCGATCCCAATCATTCCTGGAACGAGCGCATCCTGGCCGAACAGTTCCGTTACTGAGCCGGCACACAGACAAGCGGCCGGATTAGGCATAGCGATTAAGGTTACAAGTTCACAATCGCACCAATCCCGCCCGTTTCTGTTGACAAATCGCGGACTTGCGCCTAATCGCAATGCCAATCTTGCAAGCGCGTGGCGCTTGCCGCGACGAATAACGTTGCGCCTCCCCGAACCAGCCAAAGACAACAACACTTGTCCTCAGACACCACGATCGCTCAAGAAGCGTTGACCTTTTCAGACCTCGGCCTGTCGCCGAAGGTGCTTTCCGCAGTTACCGATGCCGGCTATACGCAGCCGACTCCGATCCAGGCCGGTGCCATCCCACACGCCTTGCTTGGCAAGGACGTGCTGGGCATAGCCCAGACCGGCACCGGCAAGACCGCCTCCTTTGTGCTGCCGATGCTGACCCGGCTGGAAAAGGGGCGCGCCCGCGCCCGTATGCCGCGCACCCTGATCCTGGAGCCGACGCGTGAGCTTGCCGCGCAGGTCGAGGAAAACTTCGTCAAATACGGCAAGAACCACAAGCTCAACATCGCGCTTCTGATCGGCGGCGTATCGTTCGACGAACAGGACAAGAAGCTGGAGCGCGGCGCCGACGTGCTGATCGCGACGCCCGGCCGCCTGCTCGACCACCGCGAGCGCGGCAAGCTTTTGCTCAATGGCGTCGAGATCCTCGTCATCGACGAGGCCGACCGCATGCTCGACATGGGCTTCATTCCCGATATCGAGCGCATCTGCGAGATGATCCCGTTCACCCGGCAGACGCTGTTCTTCTCGGCGACCATGCCGCCGGAAATCACCAAGCTGACGGAGAAATTCCTGCACGCGCCGGTGCGTGTCGAAGTCTCCAAGGCAGCCTCCACCGCCACCAGCATCACCCAGCGGCTGGTGAAGTCCGGTTCGAAGCCGTGGGACAAGCGCGAGACGCTGCGCAACCTGATACGGGCCGAGGACGCGGAGCTGAAGAACGCCATCATCTTCTGCAACCGCAAGGTCGAGGTGTCGGAACTGTTCCGCTCGCTGCTGAAATACGATTTCGATGCCGGCGCCCTGCATGGCGACATGGACCAGCGTGCCCGCATGCAGATGCTCGCCAATTTCCGTGACGGCAAGCTTCGCTATCTCGTGGCTTCGGACGTCGCCGCGCGCGGCCTCGACATCCCCGATGTCAGCCATGTGTTCAACTATGACGTGCCGATCCATGCAGAAGACTATGTCCACCGCATCGGCCGCACCGGACGCGCCGGACGCTCCGGCAAATCCTTCACCATCGCGACCAAGTCCGACACCAAGTATATCGACGCCATCGAACGGCTGATCGGCAACAAGATCGAGTGGCATGACGGTGACCTGTCGACCGTGGTCGCCAGCGAAGGTGAAGACGATGCGCCGCGCCGGGGCAAAGGCGCGCCGCGCCGCGCCGGCCGCAAGGACGATGACCGCAAGGACAGGGGCGAGCGCAAGAAGGGCGGCGAACGTCGCGCCAGACATGGCGAGGAAGAGGCCTCTCCAGTAGTCGCACAGCGGGAACAGCCCGATGTGGCTGAGACGGCCGTCGCCGATATCGGCGAGCGGCGCGCGCGCAAGGATGCGATCCGCTCGGAAAACAGCGAGCGCAAGAGCTCCGCGGATCGTGCGCCGGAACGGGGCGACACCAGGCCGCAGCGCGATGGCAACCGCCCTGCCCGCCACCGGCAGGAAGACAACGACACCACCGTGGGCTTCGGCGACGACATGCCGGCCTTCATGCGCATCGTCGCCAAGGTATAATCCAGACCGCTTTCGAGGGCACGCCGGCCAGCCGGCATGCCCCTGGGCGAACTCCAAACGTGCATCGGTTCGAACCGGCCTGGACGACGCGCTTCATGCATGTCGCCCTGCTGAAACCGCGTCATTGCTGGACGCCATCGGTTGGCCTGGCTCGCCCGTTACATTGGCCCGGGCATCATCTTGGTCGGTTTCTCCAGCATCGGAAACTCGGCCTTGTTGCATTTCACGTTCGGGTTCGTCGGACTGAACATGCCGTTCGGATTATCCCTGAACAGCCAGGCGTGAAGATCGTAGTGGACGAACTCCCTCGGGATGAGCGGATAGTGTCCCTCCATCGGCCCCATGAAGGTCTGGCCAAACAGCTTCGGCGGCTCTTTGGTATCCGGCGTCAGCGGCACCAGCCATTCCACGCCGACCAATTTCAGGCCCTTCCTGGTCGGCTCGTAGATCAGGACGTTGGGCTTCATCGGGTCGAGTTTCTGGCCGACACTTGGGACGTTGACGAAATGGATGCCCATGGCCCCTTTCGGATAAAACATCGCGCCGGATATCTTTTCGCCGCCATAATAGACGCACCCGACGGTCGACAGATAAAGGTCGCGGACAGCTGCGGTATAGTCTTCATACTTGGCCAATGATTTCTTCAAGGCTTCGATGTCGGCCTTGTTGGCTTCTTCGGCTTGGGCCGTGGCAGCATCGAACGATACGCCGAGAAGGCCGGCCAATACGAGGACGCCGCAACGCCCAAGGCGAGCTGTTCTTGTCATGCATTCCTCCCAGATATTTCATCTGGCCGTGCAAGACCGAGGCGGGAAAATGTTTGATTGCGCGGCCAGTTGTACCGCCTCATCCCCTCTGGAACAGCAATGATGCTATTCCTTTCCGGGCCTGTGGGAAAGCTGTTATTTAGAACTAGCTAATTCTCAGGCACGCCAATCTGAGGAGCGCTTAAGTCCCCTCAAACAAAAACGGCCCCCGTGGGGGCCGTTTCGCATTCACTTGCCGAACAATCAGGTGAGCGGCGACAGCTGGATCTCGACGCGCCGGTTCTGGGCGCGGCCTTCGGCCGTCGCGTTGGATGCGATCGGACGCGTCTTGCCGAAGCCGGTGACGGCGAAGCGACGCTGATCGACGCCCTGCCCGGACAGATAGTTGGCGACCGCCAGCGCACGGCGCTGCGACAGATCGAAATTGTGCTGCTCACCGCCCGTCGAATCGGTGTGGCCAAACACATCGACGGTCGTCTGGCGGAACCTCTTCAGCACCAGCGCAACGGAATTCAGCACCGGGTAGAAGCCGGGCTTCACCGCATCCTGATCGACATTGAAGGTGATGTCGGACGGCATGTTGAGGATGATCTGGTCGCCGCTGCGGGTGACGCTGACGCCGGTGCCCTGGAGCTGCCGGCGCAATTCCGCCTCGTTCTGATCCATCGTCGCGCCGATGGCGCCACCGGCCAGCGCACCGATGCCAGCGCCAATCAGCGCGTTGCGGCGGTCATTGCCGCCGGCAAGCAGACCGAGGCTCGCACCTGCCAGGGCGCCGAGACCGGCACCAGCGGCCGTGTTGGAAATCTTCTGGTCGCCCGTATACGGATCGGTGGTGGTGCAGGCGCTCACGAGCAAAGCCGTCGCCATGACGACGAGCACGGTCTTCTTCATAAATGATCCCTCTCCAAGTCGCGCCTTTTTCGACGGCGCCAAATCAACCCTTCCCGCGACTTGTAACATGAATTGCGGCGAAAAGCGGAACAGGAAAAACGCCCGCGACGGCTTTTCCCGGGGTCAGTCACGTGACGAACCGCCTTGGCCGGTTACCAGAGATTCTTGCCGTCAATGACCACCACTTCGACCTTGTCGAGATCGAAATCATCGAACAGCCGCGAATTGATGCTGATCTTGGGATTGTCGAAATCCGGCTCGCCGGTCGACCAATCCGGTGTTTCGGTGAACGTGCCGCAGCCGCAGGTGGTGCAAAAACCATGCTTTACGGTTTTCGAGCCCCACTGATAGAAGGCAACGTTTTTCAGTGGCGTGATGAGCTTGAACTGCGATGGGGTGTAGTAGGCCCAGAGCGAGCCGCGTTTCGAGCAGAACGAACAGGTGCACTGCGTCACCGTCCGCGGTGCCTCTGAAACCTCGAATGTCGTCGCCTTGCAGTGGCAGCTTCCCTTGATGGTCATCGACGTAACCTCTCCGTTGTCCGCCGCCCATGCGGCAGGGCACCATAAAGAAGCGATCCTGACAACTGTCCGTCAGCAGGCTCCACGCCTGATCAGCCGGCCGGAAATCCTAGTAGGACGATGGCGGCACGAACAGGCAGATGGTCTTGCCGGCATCGAGCCCGGCCTCATGCGCGCACCAATGAAATTCGCCGTCGGGCGAATCCTTGATACGTCTGTCGCTGTAAGCCAGCACCTCCCCGGTGTCCTTGATGACATAGCCTTCCGGGCGCTCGCTGATCGAAGTCTGCGACACCTCATGGCAGTCGTAGTTCGCGCAGCAGGCGAACGGATAACTCCAGCCTTGCGGCTTGGCCGCGGTCGGCTTGGCGTCATGCGCCAAGGCAGGCACCGACAGAAGCGCGATCACACACGCCGCGCACAGGGGAATGACAAGCTGGCCAACCGATGGAACGGCGATGGCCGATCTGGAATTGGCGGCAAACATGGGAACGTTCCTTTCAAACGAGGTTCAAGCGTTTCTTGCTTGCCCGTTCCCGGAACGTGTCTTCCCAGCGGCCAAATCGTCAGCAGATATGCCGCGACCGGCCATAAATGCTTTTGTCTCTTCCTGCCCTCGAAGGTGAGCCGAAATGTGAGTCGGCGCAAGAAATTGCTGCATGAGACGCGCAGCTGTTGCCTGGCCGCGCAAGGCAGCGACTACCTGCCGTTAACAGGCAGGGCAGATCTTCGGCGATGGCCCGCTTCCTCCTGAAGAAGGTGCAAGCCATCGCAACCCAGGTCAGTGGCGGACGGGTTAGTCCAGATCCGCCACGGCCTCGCCGGCGCCGCCCTCGATGCGTTGCGACAGCGAGGCTTCCATGAAGTCGTCGAGGTCGCCATCGAGAACGCTTGACGGGCTGGTGCTTTCGACGCCGGTGCGCAGATCCTTGACCAGCTGATAGGGCTGCAACACGTAGGAACGGATCTGGTGGCCCCAACCGATGTCGCTTTTCGAGGCTTCGGTAGCGTTGGCGACGGCCTCACGCTTCTTCAGCTCTTCCTCGTAGAGCCGCGAGCGCAGCATCTCCCAGGCCTTGGCCTTGTTCTTGTGCTGTGAACGCTCAGCCTGGCAGGCGACCGCTATGCCGGTGGCGATATGGGTGATGCGCACTGCCGAATCGGTGGTGTTGACGTGCTGGCCGCCGGAACCCGACGAGCGATAGGTGTCGATGCGCACATCCGATTCCGAAACATCGATCTCGATCCTGTCATCGACGACTGGGTAGACCCAGATGCTGGAGAAGGACGTATGGCGACGCGCATTGCTGTCATAGGGCGAAATGCGCACCAGACGGTGGACGCCCGATTCCGTCTTCAGCCAGCCATAGGCATTGTGGCCCTTGATCAAGAGCGTAGCGGATTTGATGCCGGCCTCTTCGCCATCATGTACTTCCAGCACCTCGACCTTGAAGCGGCGGCGCTCGGCCCAGCGCGTGTACATGCGCAACAGCATCGAGGCCCAGTCCTGGCTCTCGGTGCCGCCGGCGCCGGCATGAACTTCGAGATAGGTGTCGTTGGCGTCGGCTTCACCCGACAGCAGCGTCTCGACCTGGCGGGCCTTCGCCTCGCCCTGCATCGATCGGATCGCCGCTTCGGCCTCGGCGATGACGCCCTCGTCGCCTTCTTCCTCGCCAAGCTCGATCAAGCCGATATTGTCTTCCAGCGCCTGCGTCAGGCCCTTGACCGCCGCGATGCCTTCCTCGAGGCCCTGGCGTTCGCGCATCAGCTTCTGGGCTTCCAGCGGTTCGTTCCAGAGGCTGGCGTCCTCGGCCCGCACATTCAGGTATTCAAGCCGCTTTATGGCCTGATCCCAGTCAAAGATGCCTCCTCAGCAGGGTTATCGCCTGCCTGATCTCGTCGACAATATTCTGCGTTTCCGCGCGCATGGCTTGGTATTTCGTCCTGTTGCTGAAGTGACGCTTGGGTCGGCGCGATACATAGGGACGGCGTCGTCATGTGTAAAGCGAAATGGGCCGGCCCTAGGCCAGCCCAACAGTCGGCATTGAGACCCGTCAGTAGAGGCCGCCGCCGCCGTCCTGGATGGCCTGGTTCGCCTGCGGCGACAGTGCGCCGCCCGATGCGTTGGAGCCGTCGGCACCCATGCCGATCACCCAATAGCTGTCGGCGGGACCGGTGCCCGGCTTGAAGGCCTCGATGATGGTGCCCGGATCGCCCGACGTGGCACGCATGCCGGTCTTGCGGTTGATGGCGATCAGATTCATGCCGTCCGGCACCTTGAAGTCGACATTGGGCGTGCCGTCCAGCGCCACGCGCATGAAGTCCTTGAAGATCGGGGCGGCGAGACCGCCACCGGTGGCGCCATGGCCAAGGCCGCGCGGCGTGTCGTAGCCCATGTACAGGCCGACCACGAGGTTCGGTGTATAGCCGATGAACCAGGCGTCCTTTTCGTCGTTGGTGGTACCGGTCTTGCCGGCGATGTGCCGTCCCAGTTCGCCGATGGTGGCGCCGGTGCCGCGTTGCACCACGCCTTCCATCATCGAGGTGATCTGGTAGGCAGTCATCGGATCGAGCACCTGCTCGGAATTGTCGACCAGTTCCGGTTCCGGCTGATTCTTCCACTCAGGCGCGTTGCAGCCTTCGCAGCCACGCTCATCCTGCTTGAACACGGTCTTGCCGTAGCGATCCTGGATGCGATCGATCAGCGATGGTTTGATCGACTTGCCGCCATTAGCCATGATCGAATAGGCCGAAACCATGCGCATGACGGTCGTCTCGCCGGAGCCCAGCGCCATCGGCAGATACGGCGCCAGATGATCGTAGACGCCGAAGCGCTCGGCATATTCGACGACCAGCTTCATGCCCATGTCGTTGGCAAGCCGCACGGTCATCAGGTTGCGCGACTTCTCGATACCGGAGCGCAGCGTTGCCGGCCCGGCGACGGTGCCGTCATAGTTCTTCGGTGTCCAGGTCGTGTTGCCGCTCTGGATGGTGATCGGTCCGTCCATGATCACCGAGGCCGGCGTATAGCCATTGTCCAGTGCCGCCGAATAGACGATCGGCTTGAACGAGGAGCCCGGCTGGCGCATCGCCTGGGTGGCGCGGTTGAATTCCGACTGCGAATAGGAGAAGCCGCCGACCATGGCCAGCACGCGGCCGGTATGCGGATCCATGGCGATCAGGCCGCCTTCCACCTCGGGAACCTGGCGCAGGCTGTAGGCAGTGTCGGAACCTTCGTTCTTTTGCACGAAGATCACGTCGCCCGGCTTCAGCACGTCGGCCGGCGACTTGGCCTTGACGGTCTTGCCGTCGACCAGATGGCGCATGGCAAAACCCATGTCGTCCTTGCTGACGGTGCCCTCGACGCGTTCCTTGACGATGTCGCCCGACGCCTGACGTGCGGGCTGCAGGCCGATCGACAAACCAGTCGCGGAGCTGTCGAGCACGACGGCCAGCGACCATTCGGGGACGTCTTCCAGGCCCTTGACGGCGCCCAGCGCCACGCCCCAGTCGCCGGATACGTCGATCGTCTTCACCGGCCCGCGATAACCGCGCAGCGTGTCGTATTTCATCAAGCCGTTCTGCATCGCCCTGCGGGCAATGAGCTGGACCTTGGGGTCGAGGGTGGTGCGAATGGAGAGGCCGCCCTCATAGAGCGCATTCTCGCCGTAGCGGGCGATGATCTGCCGACGGACCTCTTCGGTGAAATACTCGCCGGCGAAAAGATAGGAGCCGGCGCGCCGCGGTGAAACGCCAAGCGGCTCGGCCTTGGCCTTGGCACCCTCTTCGGGCGTCACATAACCATTCTCGACCATCTGGCCGATGACCCAGTTGCGCCGCTCGATCGCCCGATCGGCGTGCTTGAAAGGATTGTAGTTGGCCGGACCTTTCGGTAGCGATGCCAGATACGCGGCCTCGGCCACGGTCAGTTCGTTCACCGATTTGTCGAAATAGGTCAGAGCGGCGCCGGCCACGCCATAGGCGTTGAAGCCGAAGAAAATCTCGTTGAGATAGAGTTCGAGGATGCGGTCCTTCGGGTAAGCCTGTTCGATGCGGAAGGAAAGGATGGCCTCCTTGACCTTGCGTTCCAGGGAGCGCTCGTTGGTGAGCAGGAAGTTCTTGGCAACCTGCTGGGTGATCGTCGAACCACCCTGCATCGGTCCACCCGAAACGTAAGTGAGCACCGCTCTACCCAACCCCGTTATGTCGACACCAGGATGGCTGTAGAAGTTCTTGTCCTCAGCGGACAGGAAGGCCGCCTTGACACGGTCCGGGATCGCCTGGATCGGCAGATACAGGCGCCGTTCGCGCGCATACTCCGCCATCAGCGAGCCGTCCGAGGCATGGATGCGGGTGGTGACCGGCGGCTCGTATTTGGCGAGCACTTCGTAGTCGGGCAGATCCTTTGCGACATGGCCGATGTACAGGGCAACGCCCGCCGCGACCAGAAGGGCCAGCGTCGTGCCGATGCCGAAGAAGTAGCCAATGAGACGAATCATACCCGCTCCAGTCCTTGGTCGGGAATTTCCTAAACGAAGCCGCCTTCCACGCAAGCTTTCGAACCGGTCCCAATCCGTAATCGAAAACCCATGTCGCCACCATGTGGACAAAATACGGCAAGGCTTGCTTTCATGACCTCGAGCCAGAAATAAAGGCACCGGGTGTTGTCATCCAGCAACGCCGCCTTAGGTTGCAGGCGCCGCCAGGCATGTCAACCTCCGGTCCCCGTTCCGGCACGGGCGGAAGCGAACAGCGCAACGGCGTTGGTGATGCTTTGTGCGGCCTTGCCGCGCCATTCGGCGTCGAGCAGTTGCGCCTCGTCCTTGGCATTCGAGAGATAGCCGAGTTCGACCAGCACGGATGGCACGTCCGGCGCCTTCAGCACCTTGAATCCCGCCGAACGCTGCGGATTGTTGATGAGGCCGACGCTGGTCGAAAGCTGGCCGACCAGCGTGTGGGCGAAACTCATCGAGAAGGTGTGCGTCTCGCGGCGGATCAGGTCGATCAGGATGTCAGTCACTTCCTTGTTATCGTCCTTGATGACCATACCGGCAAACTGGTCCGAGAGATTCTCGCGGTCGGCAAGCGCCTGCGCCTCGGGATCGGATGCCTTGTCGGAGACCGTATATACGGTGGCGCCGCGGATGCCCTTGACGCTGATCGTATCGGCATGGATCGAAATCAGCAGATCGGCCTCATGCTGGCGGGCAATGCGCACACGGTCGTCCAGACGCAGATACTCATCGGTGTCGCGCGTCATGAAGACATCGTATTTGCCGATCGCCGTGAGCTTGTCGCGCAGCTCCGTGGCGAAGGCCAGCGTCACGTTCTTCTCGATCGTACCGTTCAGACCCTCGGCTCCGCCGTCGACGCCGCCATGGCCGGGATCGATGACGACGGTGAAGCGATGGCCCGGATTGGAGACCGGCCCGGTGCCGACCCTCCCGCCCTTGTCGGTTGAAACCGTCGAGCCGGTGGTCAGCGCCTGGTTGGCAAGGGCGGCGTCGAACTCACGTTCGGAGGCGGCCGACATGTCGATGGCAATGCGGTAGCCGGTTCCGTCTTCATTCTTGAGCACATCCAGCTTGTCGACCGCGAACGGTCCCTTGCCGGTGAGGATCAGCCGAGAAACGCCCTCTCCGAGCTCGCCCAGGCGCACACTCTTGACCAGGCCGCGCGGCTTCAAGTCCTTGGCGTCGATCGCCAGCCTGGTATTCGCCAGATCGATGACCAGGCGATTGGGTCCGCGCAGCAGGAACCACTTGATGTCAGGCTCGCGATCGAAATCCACGACGATGCGCATCTTGGTGGCATCGCCCGCCATCTTGTAGCCTTTGGCCACGAGCGGCGCGTCGGCGGCATTGGCAACGGAGGAAAGCGACTGTGAAATCACGACCAGCAGCAGGAGACAGAAGGCGCCGAGAATCCGGCCGCCAACACGACATCCCTTGTCTGTGAAGTCTGCCAATCCCATCTCTCTTCCAGTCGCTCCTGGTTTGGCGCCAGGCGCCCGCTCGTTTCGTCGAAGTGCCGGTTAGGCCGCGAACTCGATTAACGATTGGTATCCAGAGAAGGTTAACCAAGCCTTTTCACGCAAGGATCGGAACCAGGCTTACGTTACGGAACTGCTTTTTGCCGGCATCGGAAATCGGGGTTGCCTTCCACCCCGCCAAATCATAAAAGCGATAGTGGATCACTGCAATCCTGGAACCGCCCTCCTCCGCAGCTTCCTGCTACAGGGTTAGATGAAAGGCGGCTCCTTTCGCTTCACGCGAAAAGGCTTCAAGTGATTGCGACGAATTTCGCAGGTGTGCTCCCGTGGCGGGGGAATCGCCTGCGTGAGGAAAACGGCCGGGTTTGTTCCCGTGCCGGCTCTGTACGAGCAAACAAGCTGGTCCGGTTTCCGGGCTTTGGTTCAAAAGGTTCTGCTGGTGACGATGGCTTCAAGCGCAATCATGGAAAGGTCCGCATCAAACCGCGCCAGTATGGCTGCGGGCGGCACCGCCATGACACGCAGGCACCGTCCGGCGGACATTCAATTATCCGGCACCCACTCTCATCCAGACACACAGCAGCGGGTTTTACCCCGCCAGCTGCGGCTGACGGCTGCCGGGGGGAAACGAAATAATGCCCAACAAAATGCTGATAGACGCCTCCCACCCGGAGGAAACACGAGTTGTCGTCGTACGCGGTAACCGTATCGAAGAATTCGACTTTGAATCCCAGGACAAGAAGCAGCTCAAAGGAAACATCTACCTCGCCCGCGTAACGCGCGTCGAACCCTCCCTTCAGGCAGCCTTTGTCGAATATGGCGGCAACCGTCACGGTTTTCTCGCCTTCAGTGAAATACACCCCGACTACTACCAGATCCCGGTCGCCGACCGTCAGGCACTGCTGCGCGCCGAAGCGCAGGAGGCCGAGGACGAAGAGGACGAGGACGGCGACGGCGATGACCGCCAGAGCCGCGATCGCGGCCGGCGCGGGCGCCGGCGCGGCGGCAAGAGCCGTGACCGGGCCGAGCACAAGCGCGATGCGAGCGAGGCAGGCGAAGGCTCCGGCGAGCCGAGTGAAGGCGGCGACAATGGCGACATCGTTGTCGAAGAGATCTCCCACACCTCCCAGATCATCGAACACGCAGCCGACACGTCAGAACATTCAGATACGTCGGAGCATGCCGATACGTCCGGCCACGATGAAGGTTCCACCGAGCAGGACGAAGCCGAAACCCGCGAGGGCGGCCCGACATCGATAGCCGCCGCTGTCGAAGGCGATGTGGTTTCCGAACCTGTCCCGCAGACAGAACAGGGCACTGAAGCAACGTCCGGCGACAATGACCGCGGCATGCTGGAGGAAGTACAGTCCTCGCATCCGGATGACCACGAGGTCGAATCGGTCGGCGCCGAGGATGCGCTGGAAGAAGTGCGCAATCGCCGCAAGCCCGTGCGCCGCCAGTACAAGATCCAGGAAGTGATCAAGCGCCGGCAGATCCTGCTGGTGCAGGTCGTCAAGGAAGAGCGCGGCAACAAGGGCGCCGCCCTCACCACCTATCTGTCTCTTGCCGGCCGCTATTCGGTGCTGATGCCCAACACGGCACGCGGCGGCGGCATTTCCCGCAAGATCACCAGCGCGGTCGACCGCAAGCGCCTGAAGGAGGTTGTCGCTGATCTCGAAGTGCCGCAAGGCATGGGCGTCATCCTGCGCACCGCCGGCGAGAGCCGCACCAAGGCCGAGATCAAGCGCGACTATGAATATCTGATGCGGCTGTGGGAGAACGTGCGCAATCTCACGCTCCAGTCCACCGCCCCTGCCCTCGTCTATGAGGAAGGCAGCCTGATCAAGCGTTCGGTACGCGACCTCTACAACAAGGACATCGACGAGATCCTTGTCTCGGGCGAGGAAGGCTATCGCGAGGCCAAGGACTTCATGCGTATGCTGATGCCGAGCCACGCCAAGGTGGT
Source organism: Mesorhizobium sp. 113-3-9 (assembly GCF_016756515.1). Taxonomy (NCBI): domain Bacteria; kingdom Pseudomonadati; phylum Pseudomonadota; class Alphaproteobacteria; order Hyphomicrobiales; family Phyllobacteriaceae; genus Mesorhizobium; species Mesorhizobium sp. 113-3-9. Next base: position 4,933,447 of record NZ_AP023246.1, read on the forward strand.
TCAGCCGTTCCGCGACACGACGCCGATCTTCGTGCGCAACGGTATCGAGGCGCAGCTCGACCGCATGCTGCAGCCGCAGGTGACGCTGAAGAGCGGCGGCTACATCATCATCAACCAGACCGAGGCGCTGGTTGCCATCGACGTCAATTCGGGGCGCTCCACCAAGGAGCACTCGATCGAGGACACGGCACTCCACACCAATCTGGAAGCGGCCGAAGAGGTTGCCCGCCAGCTCAGGCTTCGCGATCTCGCCGGCCTGATCGTCATCGACTTCATCGACATGGAGGAGAACCGCAACAACCGCTCCGTCGAGAAGCGGCTGAAGGATCACCTCAAGAACGATCGTGCGCGTATCCAGGTCGGCCGCATCTCGCATTTCGGCCTGATGGAGATGTCACGCCAGCGCATCCGCGCCAGCGTGCTCGAATCCACCATGAAGCCCTGCCCGCATTGCGGCGGCACCGGCCATGTCAGGTCCGATTCGTCGGTCGCGCTGATGGTGGTGCGGGCGATCGAGGAATTCCTGCTCAAGGATTCGCGCAGCCACATCACGGTCCGCACGCCGGCCGCGACCGCGCTCTACGTGCTCAACCACAAGCGCGGTACGTTGGTGGAACTGGAAAGCCGCTTCGGCCTGACCATCACCATCGAGGCCGACGACACGGTCGGCGCGCAGCACTATGCGATCTTCCGCGGCGCCCTGGCTGAAAAGCCCGAGGGCTTTGTAGAGGTGCGCAGCCTGCCGGCCTATGTCGAGCCGGAAGAGCCCGAGGACGAGATTGTCGTCGTCGAGGAAGATGACGAGGTATCGGTCCAGGCCGAGCAGCCACGCCAGCAGCCGCAGCAAAACCAGCAGCCGCGGCCTGTCGGTGGCGAGGACGGCGAAGGCCGCGACCGCAAGCGCCGCAAGCGCCGCAGACGTCGCGGCGGCCGGGATCGCGATCGCGAACATGGCGCTCCTACGGATGGCTCATCCACCTCGGCTCCGGCCGGCGATTTCGCCGAATCGGCAAACGCGGCGGACGATGACGACACCGAAACGGACGACGCCGCTCCGATCGCCGCCAGCGCCTCCGATGAGGCGGCGCAGGCTTCGGATGACGGCCAGGGCAAGAAGCGTCGGCGCGGCAAGCGCGGCGGCAAGCGCAACCGTCGCGAAGACGGCGAAGGCGAGGCCGAGGCAAGTGCCGGCGAAACGACCGAGCCTTCCGAAGCTGATGCTTCCGAGAGCGAGCCTGCCTCGATCGAGCCGGTGGCTGTTGCTGCTGTGGCGGAAGAGCCGGTAGCCGCGGTGAGCGAAGAGGTGCCGAGCACCGAGAAGCCCAAGAAGCCGCGTCGCGCAGCCAAGCCGAAGAAGGCAGCCGCCGAGGCCGCCGTCGAGACGGCCGTTGTCGAAGCGGCTGTGGAAACGCCGGCCGAGGCTCCCGCGGCGGTCGCCGAGGAACCTGCGATTGCGGCCGTCAAGGAACAGCCCTCGAAGGCCCGGCCGTCACGACGCAAGCCAGCGGCGATCGATGCACCGGTCGTGCCTGTGGTTTCCTCGACCGTCGCCAGTGAGCCGGAAGCCAAGACCGAAGAAAAGCCGAAGCGTGCCGGCTGGTGGCAGCGGAAAGGTTTTTTCTAAGCCTTTCAACTGGTTGAAGTAATTTTTTGATAAGAAAATCCCGCGCCGATCGAAGGATGGCGCGGGATTTTTCATGTCAGGTGTTCCCACAGTGCGAGAAATGGGGAAACCGTCCCACACTTTTCCTGGAATTGCGCTAAGGCGCGAAAATCGACCAATTCATCATCCTGGCCAGCTTCTCCAAGGCGATCGAACCCAGCTTGGAATTGCCATTGGCGTTGAGGCCGGGCGACCAGACGGCAAGCGAGGCGACACCCGGAACGATGCCCAATATGCCGCCGCCGACGCCGCTTTTTCCCGGAATGCCGACACGGAAGGCGAAATCGCCGGATCCGTCATAGTGGCCGCAGGTCAGCATCATGGCACCGATGCGCCGCGCGCGCTCCGCCGATACCACGGAATGGCCGGTCGCCGGGTTCTTGCCGCCATTGGCAAGGAAGCGGCCGGACATCGCCAGTTGCCGGCAACTCATGGCAATGGCGCAATGGTGGAAATAGACGCCGAGCGCCAGTTCCGGTGCATGATGAAGATTGCCGAAGGATTTCATGTAGTTGGCCAGCGCGAAGTTGCGATAGCCGGTGGCGCGTTCGGACGCCGCCACCTCGCGGTCGATGATGATGGTCTCGTCGTCGGCGAGGAACTGGATGAAGCGCAGGATCTCGCCGATCGCCTCGCGCGGCTGATGGCCGGCAAGCAGGATATCGGAGATGACGATGGCGCCGGCATTGATGAACGGATTGCGCGGAATGCCGTTCTCGTGCTCGAGTTGGACGATCGAGTTGAACGGATTGCCCGACGGCTCGCGTCCAACCCGTTTCCATAGCGCGTCGCCGACATTGCCGAGCGCCAGCGTCAATGTGAACACCTTCGAGATGCTCTGGATGGAAAAAGGCTGGTCGGCATCGCCCGCCGTCAGCACACGACCGTCATTGGTGACGGCGGCAATGCCGAACTTCCTTGGATCGACCTTGCCCAATTGAGGAATGTAGGTCGCGACATCGCCGCGATCGGTGCGCTCAGCCATTTCGGCCGCGACCTCGGCCAATGCCTGATCAAGTTTGGGGGCCTGTTCGAGTTCCGGCATGGCGCTACCTCAACCAGCGTTCGATGCGCGACATCGCCTCGACCATGTCGTCGTGGCTGCCGGCATAGGAAAAACGCATCGTGCGATGCCCCGCCTGGGTGTCGAAGTCGCGGCCGGGCGTCGCCGCCACATGCGCCTCGGCCAGCATCTTGCGCGCGAAGGCCATGCTGTCATTGGTGTGCCGGGTGACGTCGCAAAACGCATAGAAGGCGCCATCCATCGGCGCGGCCAGCGGAAAGCCAAGCTCGGGCAGACGTTTCATCAAGAGCTCACGGTTCCAGGCGTAGCGGCCCTTGACCACCTCCAGCTCCTCGGTCGCGGCAAAAGCCTCGATCGCAGCGATCTGCGACAGTTCCGGCGGCGAGATGTAGAGGCTTTGGGCAATCCGCTCGACCGGGCGCACCAGCTCTTCCGGCAACACCATCCAGCCGATGCGCCAGCCGGTCATGCAATAGTATTTCGAGAAGGAATTGATCACGGTCACGCTGTTGCCGAAGGCGAGTGCCGTGGTGTCGGGCGCGCCATAGGCCAATCGATGATAGATCTCGTCGGAAATGACGGCGATCCCCAGTGTCTCCGCCATATTGACCAGCGCCGACAGTTCGTCGGCCGGTATGACCGCGCCGGTCGGGTTGGCGGGGCTTGCGAAAAGAACCCCCTTCAGCGGCTTCTCGCGGTGCGCTGCCTCCAGATGACCGGCATGCAGATAGGCCGCGTCGCCGAGTTCGATCTCGACCACATCGATGCCGAGCGCCGCCATGATGTTGCGATAGGCGGGGTAGCCGGGGGCCGCGATGGCTACGCGGTCGCCCGGATCGAACATCGCCAGGAAGGCGAGATTGAAGGCCGCCGACGATCCTGTGGTCACCGCGATCCGGCCGGGCTCGACCTCAAGCCGATAGTGATCCGCGTAATGCTCGGCGATCGCCTTGCGCAGACCGGCCAGCCCCAGCGTGTCAGTGTAGCCTATGCGCCCGTCCTGCAAGGCCTTGGCAGCCGCGGCGCGAACCCTTGCGGGCGCGGGGTCGGAGGGCTGGCCGACCGCCATTGAGATCACTGGCACGCCCTGAGCCTTCAGCCTGTTCGCTTCGGCCAGGACATCCATGGCGTGGAACGGCTCGACATTGCCACGGCGTGAGAGCGAAACGACCATTTTATCCCTGTCCAGACAGTTGAGCACGCCATTCCCTTGATGCATGCGCCGCACAAATGCCCGATTGATGTGAGGATCACAAGTTGAGGAAGTTTTTCCGGTGCCGACTTTTCATCTTTCGCCCGCTCGTCTACCAGTTGACACGTCATGTTGAGCCGACCCAGATCGACGATTGCCCAGGCAGCACGCGTTTTCGCGACGTTTTCGCTCGGCGTCGTTGTTGCCGTGGCGAGTTCGGTCACCGCCTTCGCCCAGAACGTGCCTGTTATACGCGATGCCGAGATCGAGGCTCTGGTGCGCGATTACGCTCGGCCGATCTTCAAGGCCGCCGGGCTGGCGAATGACGGCATCGACATCGTTCTGGTCAACGATTCCAGCTTCAACGCCTTCGTCACCGGACGCCGGCTGTTCATCAACACAGGCGCGCTGATGACGGCTGAAACGCCGAACGAGATCATCGGCGTCATCGCGCACGAGGCCGGTCATATCGCCGGCGGCCACCAGCAGAAACTGCGTGACCAGCTTGAACGCGCCAAGACGATGGCCATCATCGCCACCTTGCTTGGCGCGGGCGCCATGGTCGCTGGCGCGACCACCAACAGCCGCGGTCTTGCCGGCGCCGGCATGGGCGTGGCGGCTGGCGGCGGTGAGATGGCGCAACGCAGCATCCTCGCCTACCAGCGCACCGAAGAAACGACCGCCGACCGCTCGGCGATCACCTATCTCAACGCCACTGGCCAGTCCGGCATGGGCATGCTGAAGACCTTCGCCCGCTTCCAGAGCGCGCTGTCCTTGTCGGGCACGCAGGTCGATCCCTATCGGATCAGCCATCCGATGCCGCAGGAGCGCATCGCCAATCTCGAAGTGCTGGTGAAGCAGAGCCCCAATGTCGACAAGGTCGACTCTCCGGCGCTGCAGCAGCGCCACGACATGATGCGGGTCAAGATCGCAGTCTATATGGACGGCCAGGCCGGGGCGGCGCGACTGATGCAAAAGATGCGGGGCAGCCTCGCCGCGCAGTATGGCGATGCCCAGTCCACCTATCTTTACGGCAACCTTGCCGCCGCGCTCGTCAAGGCCAACGCCCTGGTCAAGGCGCAGCCCAAGAATGCCTACTTCCAGGAATTGCGCGGCGACATACTGATGAAGGCGAACAAGCCCAAGGATGCGGCCGAAGCCTACACCAAGGCGGTCAGCCTCGATCCGGTGCGGTCCGGCCTGCTGCCTGTCTCGCTCGGCCAGGCCCTGATGGCCATAGGCACGCCCGACTCGCTGAAGAAGGCCGTGGTGCAGATCAACAACGGCCTGGGGCGCGACAAGGAAAATTCCGCTGGATATCGCTACCTGGCGCAGGCTTATGGCGAGTTGGGTGACATACCGGGCGCCGAGCTTGCCACGGCCGAGGGTCATTTCTATTCCGGCAACTACAAGGATGCGAAGATCTTCGCCATGCGGGCGCAGCAGCAGATGAAGCGTGGCGAGCCGCGCTGGATCCGCGCGCAGGACATTATAAACTACAAATCGTCAGGCAAAATCTAGTGAACCTTCCGGCCACGCGCTGCGACACAGCCGGACCGGGAAACAGGCAAAAGGAACGAGAACGATGAAAAAGGCACTGTTGCTGGGTACCACGGGGATCGCTGTAGCCCTTGCCATGCTGGCTTTCGGTTTCGTGGCCGGCAGCCCACAGATTGCCAAGGCCGGGACGGCGCAGCCCGTCGAGACGACACAGCCTGTCCAGACCGCGGCGGCCGATACCAAGGCGGCGGATACCAAGATCGACCGCACCGAGGTCGAAGGGATCATCCGCGACTACCTCTTGAAGAACCCCGAAGTGCTGCTGGAAGTGCAGGACGCGCTCGAGGCCAAGCAGAAGGACGAGCAGCGCCTCGCCGCGCTTGGCGTCATCAAGAACGCCAAGGAGCAGATCTTCAACTCCAGCTTCGACGGCATTGTCGGCAACCCGAACGGCAAGGTGACCATCGTCGAGTTCTACGACTACAATTGCGGCTTCTGCAAACGCGCCATCGAGGACATGCGGGCGCTGACCAAGGCCGATCCGGATTTGCGCTTCGTGCTCAAGGAATTTCCGATCCTCGGGCCGGACTCACAGAAGGCGAGCGTCGTCTCGATGGCGTTCCACCTGATGATGCCGGAAAAATACGGCGAGTTCCACAATGCTCTGCTCGGCGGCCAGGGACGCGCTACCGAAGCGGCCGCGATCAAGGTCGCGCTTTCGCTCGGCGCCGACGAGGCGAAGCTGCGCGAGAAGATGAAGGACCCGTCGATCAACGAAGCCTTCGCCAAGACCTATGATCTTGCCAACAAGTTGTCGATCACCGGAACACCGTCCTATGTGGTCGGCAACGAGGTCGTCTTCGGTGCTCTCGGGCAGGAAGTGCTGGCCGAAAAGATCGAGGCGGCGAAGGCCGCGCTTTGATCGGCCGGGAGTTTTCTTCACGGTCGGATTTCGGCCTGTTGTGGACAGTGAAAGAACGCACTTGCGCTCTTTCCGCGGGCGACTATGCCCATTATAGAGAGCCAGCGCGCCGGTTTGACACCGGCGCCGGTAAAGGTCGGCTTTTTTGAAAACGGTTTTCGTCCTGAACGGTCCCAATCTCAACGCGCTTGGCAAGCGCGAGCCGGGCATCTATGGCGGCAAGACGCTTGCCGCCATCGCCGACGACTGCAAGCAGGCGGGCACAGCGCTCGGGCTCGAGATCGATTTCCGCCAGTCGAACCACGAGGGCGATCTCGTCGACTGGATCCAGGAAGCAGGAGACAAGGCCGCCGGCATCGTCATCAATCCAGGCGCCTACAGCCATACCTCGATCGCGATCCACGACGCCATCCGCTCGGTCGCGCCGCTGCCGGTTGCCGAGGTTCATCTTTCCAACATCCATGCGCGGGAATCATTCCGCCACGTCTCCATGGTCGCGCCGGTCGCCGTCGGCATGATCTGTGGCTTTGGGCCGCTCGGCTACACGCTGGCGCTACAGGCGCTGGCCGCACGCTTATGACCGGCCAACAAACAGAAGGCTCGAAAATGTCGATAAAGAAGACCGGTGTTGACCAGCAGCTGATCCGCGATCTGGCGGGCATACTGAACGACACCAACCTGACCGAAATCGAGGTCGAACTGGGTGACCTGAAGGTGCGCGTGTCGCGGCAGGCGCCCGCCGTCCATGCCATCGCCGCACCCCAGCCAGCCTATGCGCCCGCGGCTGCCGCCCAGCCCGCGGCATCGGCCGCGCCGGCAGCGGCCGACGTATCGAAGAACGCGGTGGCCTCGCCGATGGTCGGCACCGCCTATCTGGCGCCCTCGCCCGACGCCAAGCCGTTCATCGAGATTGGCCAGAAGGTCAAGGAAGGCCAGACGTTGCTGATCATCGAGGCGATGAAGACGATGAACCAGATCCCTTCGCCGCGCGCCGGCACGGTGACGGCGATCCTGTTCGAGGACGCGACGCCGGTCGAATACGGCATGCCGCTCGTCGTGATCGAGTAGAGCTGGCAGGATGTTCCAGAAGATCCTCATTGCCAATCGCGGCGAAATCGCGCTTCGGGTGCTGCGTGCCTGCAAGGAACTCGGCATCCAGACCGTGGTGGTGCATTCGACCGCCGACGCCGACGCCATGCATGTCAGGCTCGCCGACGAGAGCGTATGCATTGGGCCGCCGCCATCGCGCGACAGCTATCTCAATATCCATCAGATCGTCGCGGCCTGCGAGATCACCGGTGCCGACGCCGTGCATCCAGGCTACGGTTTCCTGTCGGAAAACGCCAAGTTCGCCGACATATTGGCCGCGCACAACATCACCTTCATCGGCCCGTCCGGCGACCATATCCGCATCATGGGCGACAAGATCGAGGCCAAGCGTACCGCCAAGCGCCTTGGCATCCCCGTGGTGCCCGGTTCCGACGGCGCGGTGACCGACGAGAAGGAAGCCAAGCGCATTGCCGCCGAGATCGGCTATCCCGTGATCATCAAGGCCTCGGCCGGTGGCGGCGGGCGCGGTATGAAGGTTGCACTCACCGAGGCGGACCTCGAGATCGCCTTGCAGACGGCGCGCACGGAAGCCGGTGCCGCCTTCGGCGACGACGCCGTCTATATCGAGAAATATCTGCAGAAGCCGCGCCACATCGAGGTGCAGGTGTTCGGTGACGGCTTTGGCCGTGGCGTGCATTTCGGCGAGCGTGACTGTTCGCTGCAACGCCGCCACCAGAAGGTCTGGGAAGAAGCCAATTCGCCAGCGCTCAACGCCGAGGAGCGGTCCCGCATCGGCGGCATCTGCGCCAAGGCCATTGCCGATCTCGGCTATTCCGGCGCCGGCACGATCGAGTTCCTGTACGAGAATGGCGAGTTCTATTTCATCGAGATGAACACGCGCCTGCAGGTCGAGCATCCGGTGACGGAGGCGATCACCGGCATCGATCTCGTGCATGAGCAGATCCGTGTCGCTTCCGGCGGCGGTCTTTCGGTCAAGCAGGAAGACATCAAGTTCAACGGCCATGCCATCGAATGCCGCATCAATGCCGAGGATCCCCGCACCTTCACCCCCTCGCCCGGCACGATCACGCATTTCCACACGCCGGGCGGCCTCGGCATTCGCGTCGATTCGGGCGTCTATTCCGGCTACAAGATCCCACCCTATTACGACAGCCTGATCGGCAAGCTGATCGTTCATGGGCGCAACCGCGTCGAATGCATGATGCGGCTGCGGCGGGCACTGGATGAGTTCGTCGTCGACGGCATCAAGACGACCTTGCCGCTGTTTCGCGATCTCGTCGGCAACGCCGACATCGCCAATGGCGACTATGACATCCATTGGCTGGAAAAATACCTGGCCAAGGAAGAGTAGTCCGGGGACGCGATGACCCGTCCCTACGCGCCCGGCTATCGCATCCCGACCGACCTCCTGCTCAAGGCATACGCTTCGGGCGTCTTCCCGATGGCTGAAAGCGCTGGGGATCCGGAGGTTTTCTGGGTGCGGCCGGAGACGCGCGGCATCATTCCACTCGATGACTTTCACACGCCCAAAAGCCTGAAGAAGGCAATCCGCAAAAACCCATTCGACATCCGTTTCGACTTCGATTTCGAGGCGACGATCGATGGCTGCGCCGAGAAGCGCGAGGAGCGGCGCTCGACCTGGATCAACGCGCCGATCCGAGAGGCCTATGTGCAGTTGCACCGCATGGGCCACTGCCATTCGGTCGAGGCCTGGCGCGAGGACAACTTGGTCGGCGGCCTTTATGGCGTTTCGCTTGGACGGGTATTCTTCGGCGAAAGCATGTTTTCCAAACAAACGGATGCTTCGAAGATCTGCCTGGTCTACCTCGTCGAGCGCCTGAAGGCGCGCGGCTTCGCACTGCTCGACACGCAATTCACCACCGAGCATCTGAAGCACTTCGGCGCCGTCGATGTGCCGCGCGGCAAATACGAAAAGATGCTGGCCGAAGCACTGAAAGGCGAGGCGATCTTTTTTCCGTAGGGGTCGAGACCCTACTTGGCCGCCGCCTCGATCGGCGTCTGCGAATGGAACATCATCTTCCAGCCGTTGACGCGATGGACATAGCCGGTGCTGACCAATGCCGCGTAGGGTTCGCCATTTTCCCGGGTCGCGTGCGCCTCGTAAGTCAGCATGATGATATCGCTGCCCGGCTCGATTATTCCCTTGAGTTCGATATCGAGATCGCGCCAGCGGTTGGGCTTGGTCGCGGTCTTGGCGAGGTCTGCATTGTCCATCGCCCGTGCCATCTGAGGAAACGCCACCAGGCATTCCGTGTCGGCATTGGCGGCGTAGTAGGCTGCGTCGCCGGTCCAGAACCCTCTTTCGAGCTCAAGCAGCTCTTTCTTGCTGGCCGTGATCCGCTTGCTGTCCGACATCGGTCTATCCTCCGGGCGCATCGATGCGCAATCGTTCGTGATCCAACGCATGATGGACACGACGGTTCCGGGGGATCAGTTGGTGTCGGACGTATCCGGTTCCGTGGGGGCGGACTGTTCAACATCCGAGGTGGCGGCAGGCTTGGTCGCGGCTGGCTTGGCCGCGGCTGGCTTGGTCGCGGCAGGTTTCGAAGCGTCGGCCTTGGTCGCGTCAGCCTTGGTGGCGCCGGGCGCAGGGACATCCGACTTCTGCTTGCATTCCTTCAGCCAGACGTCATAGACGGCATGTTCGACAGCATTGAGGCCCGGGCTTTCGGCGAACATCCAGCCGGTGAAGATGCGACGGATCTTGCGGTCGAGCGTGATCTCGTCGACCTCGACGAAGGAATCGGTCTTCGGCTCCTCGGTTTGCGGCCGGGAATAGCAGACGCGCGGCGTCACCTGCAAAGCGCCGAACTGCACCGTTTCGTCGATATAGACATCGAAGGTGATGATGCGGCCGGTGATCTTGTCGATACCGGCGAACTCGGCGACCGGGTTGCTGATGCGATCCGATCCCGCAGGGGCCGCCGGCGCGGGTGCGGGCGCGGCAGGTGCGGGCGAAGCGGCAAACGCCGCGGTGCTGACGGCGAGGCCGGCGGCTAACGTCAGACCGCCCGTCGATATCAGGTTGAAAAAGCTCATATAGGGGTACCGGTGGTTCGCGCCCGGGTGATTCCGTCAACCACCAAGGCTAGTCGCCGTTTTCTGATCAGCAAGCAGCTAAACACCAATTGTGGCGATAAAGGACCGGCCTGCACCTTGTGTCGCTACAGACCGGGGCCGTTACGACCCAGGCGTCCAGGCGTCATAGTCACCCGTGACCTGCGGGCGATGCTGGTTCGTCAGCACAGAGCCCTTCGGGCGATAGGCCGCCGGCGTGCCGGTCAGATTAGGCTGATGCGGCTTCTGCCAGTCGCGCGGCTTGTACTCGTCACTGGGCGGCGCGACGTCGACACGGTGATGGATCCAGCCGTGCCAGCCCGGCGGGATGGCAGAGGCTTCGGAATAGTTGCGATAGATGACCCAGCGGCGCGTGCGGCCTTCCGAATCGATACCGCCTTCGTAATAGACATTGCCGGCCTCGTCCTGGCCGACTCTCTTGCCGTACCGCCAGGTGTGCAGGCGTGTTCCCAGCGTCTGGCTGTTCCACCAGGTGAAAAACTGCGTCAGGAAAGTCTTCATCTCAGAACCCTCGCGCCGGCGGCGACTGTTTCCTGCTTATGGCGTCAGGCCTTCGGGAAGGCAAGGGTTTTGCCGCGGGGAGCGCGCAAATGGCGCGCCAGGGACCCGACACAAGCCTGTGATCCCCAGCGGCGGCAGGATGCACGCTTGCCAAGCCTTTCCGCTCTTTCTAAAGCTCAGCGCGCCCATGCGGGCATCAATCCGGCCATGGGCCGAAGGAGGTGACGATTGGCCACGAAATTGCCGACCACCGACATTCGGATCGACGCCGAGCTGATTCGCCACCGCAAGGGCGGCACGCCACTGGTCTGCCTCACGGCCTACACCTATCCCGTCGCTCGCCTGCTCGATCCCCATGTCGACCTGCTCCTCGTCGGCGACAGCGTCGCCATGGTCCTGCATGGCCACGAGACGACGCTGGGCGCCTCGCTCGAGATGATGATCGCACATGGGCAAGCCGTGATGCGCGGCTCGGCCAGGGCCTGTGTGGTCGTCGACATGCCGGCCGGCAGCTACGAGGACTCGGCGGCGCAGGCGCTGGCCTCGGCGCGACGCATCGTTGGCGAGACCGGCTGCCAGGCGGTGAAGCTCGAAGGCGGCGTCGACATGGCCTTGCAGATCGCGGCGATCGTGGCCGCCGGCATTCCGGTCATGGGCCATATCGGCCTGCTGCCGCAATCGGTGGAGAAGGATGGCGGCTACAAGATCAAGGGCCGCACGGACGAGACGATCGCGGCGTTGATGGCTGATGCGCTTGCCGTAGAAAAGGCCGGCGCGTTTTCGGTGGTCATCGAAGGCACGATCGAGGCGGTCGCCGCCGACATCAGCCACAGCATCGCCATTCCAACCATCGGCATCGGCGCCAGCGGCGACTGCGATGGCCAGATCCTGGTCATCGACGACATGGTGGGGCTGACCGTCGACCGTGTGCCGAAATTCGTCAAGGAATACGCCGACCTGCGCAGGGTGATCGCGCATGCCGCCGAGCAGTATGCATCGGAGGTGCGAAATCGGACATTCCCCGGTCCGGCCCATGTCTTTTCCGGCTCAAACACCAATGGCGGAGACCGAGCATGAGCCAGCCCGATGTCGTCGATAGCGTTGCCGCACTTCGCGCCAGGATTCGCGACTGGCGGCGTGACGGCTTGCGCGTCGCCATGGTGCCAACCATGGGCGCGTTGCATGAAGGGCATCTCTCCCTGATCAGGATCGCGCGCGAAAAAGCAGAGCGCTGCGTGGTGTCGATCTTCGTCAACCCGACGCAGTTCGCACCGAGCGAGGACCTCGACAAGTACCCGCGCCAGCTTGCCCGCGACCTGGACCTGCTGGCGACGGTGAAGGCCGATCTTGCCTTCACGCCGACGGTTGGCGCGATGTATCCCGCCGGCTTTGCCACCAGGATCTCGGTCGGCGGCCCCTCCGCCGGGCTCGAATCGGACTTTCGCCCAACCTTTTTCGAAGGCGTGGCCACCGTGGTGGCCAAGCTCTTCCTCCAGGCAACGCCCGACTACGCGGTCTTCGGCGAAAAGGATTATCAGCAGCTTTGCGTCGTCAGGCAGCTCTGCCGCGACCTTGACCTGCCCGTCGAGATCATCGGTGCCCCGACCATACGCGACGCGCATGGCCTCGCCATGTCGTCGCGCAATGCCTATCTCGACGAGGGTGAACTGGCGGTCGCTCGCCAACTCAACGTGATTCTGCGCAAGGCGGCAGCGGCGTTGGCGGCCGGCGTGCATCGAGACGACGCAACCGGCGAAGCCGGTCGTGCCCTGATCGCCGCCGGCTTCCAGAAGATCGACTATGTCGAGGCCCGCGAAATCCTGACGCTTGCGCCTTGGAGCCGCGACCATACGGGGCGCCTCCTCGCCGCTGCCTGGCTTGGCAAGACGCGGCTGATCGACAATGTGGAAGTTCCCACCGCCTAGGGCAAAGGGTCGATCGACTGCATTCGGCTTCCTGCCGCGCTTACCCTCACTCCTATTCGCCCGCTGGTCCTCACCAATAACTGCCCCACGACGACCCCAATAATCCCAGCTGATGCTTTCACGAGTGCATCGGCAAGATGCGCGTGGCGGCCGGGATCGATGATCTGAAGCAATTCCAGTATGCCGGCAGTCAAAACCACAAAGATCAAGGTCTGATACACTCGGTTGGGGAAGCTGAGCGCCAGGGCGAAGCCCAACAGCACATAGGCCAGGGCACGCTCGATATTCGCCTGGGCTATGTGCGGCCTCATCTGGATCGGCGACAAGGTCGCGAAAATGATGATGACAAGCAGCACCAGCGCCGCGATGCGGAACAGTTTGATCATGCCCCTGCATATCCGTCGTGAGCCGGCGCAGCAAATGCTGGAATGACGCAGGAGCGGATTGGGAACCGATCGGCCGGCCCCAGCAGAACGGGTATGCGCATAGCGAACACCGATGCATGACTGGCACGACTGGTCGCCCAGAGTGAAACAATCAGCAGATCGCGGCCGCCAGCGGCGTTTCCGACGGCACCATCAAATCGCAACTGGCGACGATCTTCGACAAGACGGGAACGGGCGATCAACGGACACTCGAATTGGTGATGCGTGAACTGTCACCGCCGCTGCGCTCACGCTGACCTGCCTTTTTTGCCCGAGCCCTGTCGGAGCTACTCCTCTGTCGGCATATGCAGATACATGGACTGGATGCCGACCCGGCCCGGGCCGGTGAAGCGATTGACGATGAAATTCATGTTGGCTCCGAAGAAGCCGCTCGACAGGCGGTCGATCTTGGTTTCCATCCTGACCGAGGCATCCTTGAACAGCCAGCCGCCCGGCTCGATGTCGATGGTCTCGCCTGATGCAAGCGTCTTTTCGAAGACATTGCCGTAGCCGTGCAGCCAGACGATGCCGTCGCCGGTATCGCCGCGAAAACGGTCGATGAAGAAGCCGCTCTGGCCAAACAGCATCGTCGCCAGGCCGCGTACCCGCTCGAATGTGTAGTCGACATTGCCGGTCGCGGCGAGAAACTGGTGTTCGCGCACCTGGATCTCCTCGCCGCGCCTGAGATGGATCGGCACGATGTGGCCGGGCCCGTCACGGCTGAAGGCGATGATGCCCGCCCCCGACGCCTCGGTGACGAAGATCTGCATCCCGGCCATCATGCGCTTCAGCGCGCCTTTGAGCGATTTCAGGCCGATGGTGATGGTGGAATTTTTCCACAGCAGGATGTGGTGCTCGAAATAGACCGGCATCCGTGTCACGTCGACCGAAAGCACGGGCACCAGCTCACCCGCAATGTGATAGGTGACGCCACCAAAGGTTTCGTCCGACACCTGCGTCGGCATCAGTTCCGGCAAGCTTGGCATGGTTCCCCCCTCGCCGCCTTGCGCGCCAGCCTATTCCGGCTCCCGCACGGTCAGCCGCAGCAGCTTTGGTGCGTGACCCCCGGGCCGTCAAACGAAAACGGGGCGCATGCCGAGCCGCTCGCGAGAAGGTGATCTGGAGTGCCAGCAGATGGCAGTCAGCCGGCAAGCGGCCTGCGATAGACCAGTGTCGGTTCGCCGGACGCACCCGTGTGCTCGCCGGCATCGCCGGATCGCACGAAGCCGTTCGCCTCGTAGAAGGCAATGGCACGCTTGTTCTGTTCTTCCACTTCCAGACGGATGGCGCGAGCTTCAGGGAAACTCTCGATGATCTCGTCGAGCAGCATGCCGCCGATGCCCCTGCCCTGCAGGCCTGGAAGCACGTAGAGCTGTTTCAGCACAACCAGTTCTCCGCCATCAATGCCTTCGGCAAAAGCCACGCCGCCAATGCGCTTGCCGTCATCGGCGACGAGGAACTCGCTGTTCGGCCGTGTCAGTCTGGTTCTCAGAGAAGCAATCGAGTGCCATTGGTCGGTGATTTCGGTGACCTTGGCAGCGCCATAGATGGCGTCATAGGTCGCATGCCAGGTTTCAACCAGCAGCGCCCGGATGGCGGCGAGGTCGCGATCTCCGGCGGTGCGGACGAACATGGTTCTCTCTCCGCCTAGGCCGCGACGCGATTGCGTCTGAAATCGATCGCCGCAAGCAGTACAACCCAGATCAGCAGCACCATGCTGCCCGGCATGTTGGCCGCCATGGCAAGGCCGGAGAAACCGGTTGCCGCGATGGCCAAGCCGCCGAACAGAACGCCTACGGCGCCTGCGCCGCCAAGCAGCGCCAGCCACAGCGGACAGCGCCTGGCCCGATACAGGGCGACATTGGCGAGCAGAACCGTCAGGCCGAGCAGAATGGCGCTGACCGCCGCAAAGCCGATTTCGACCTGGCGCACGGCGAAGGCGGCGCTGAACAGCGACGGCTTTGTCGCCGCATCGGCAGCGGCCCAGGCGTTGACCACCGCCTTCAGCGCAATGCCGTCGACGGCTTGCAAGGCAGCGGCCGCCGCCAGCGACGCCGCGCCGAACACGATCGTCAGAAGGGTCCAGCCACGGCGCGGACCGTCGGACGGACGACCAAGGATCAGCAGCAGTCCGGCAACCATCGCGAAGACGCCGGCAAGCTGTGCCATGTGGCTGTAGAGCCAGATATGGTCGGCAGCATATTCACCGAAGGCGGCAAGCGCCTCATTCGGATCTTCATGCATCGGGTGCAGGGACGTGCCGACGAAAAGCAGCACGGCGCCAGCAATCAACAGTACCGACGAGACGCTTGCCGGGTTGCCCGGCTTTGCGTCTCCGCTCATTGATCCGCTATGCCGAGCTTGGCCTTGACGAGGTCGTTGACCGCCTGCGGGTTGGCCTTGCCGCCTGTCGCCTTCATCACCTGGCCGACGAACCAGCCGGCCATGGTCGGCTTGGCGCGCGCCTGTTCGACCTTGTCCGGATTGGCCGCGATAACCTCGTCGACAGCCTTCTCGATGGCGCCGGTATCGGTGACCTGCTTCAAGCCACGGCTTTCGACCAGTTGACGTGGATCGCCACCTTCGTTCCAGACGATCTCGAACAGGTCCTTGGCGATCTTGCCGGAGATGGTGCCATCCTTGATCAGGTCGATGACGGCGCCAAGCTGGTCGGGCGAAACCGGCGCATTTTCAATGTCCTTGCCCGCCTTGTTCAATTGACCGAGCAGGTCGTTGATGACCCAGTTGGCGGCGAGCTTGCCGTCACGTCCGGCGGCCACCTTCTCGAAATAGTCGGCGATCGACTTTTCCGAGACCAGGATCGAAGCATCGTAGGTCGAGAGACCCAGCGAGGTGATCAGCCGCGCCTTCTTGTCGTCGGGCAGTTCCGGCAGTCCTTTGGCCAAAGCATCGACATAGGCCTGATCGAATTCCAGCGGCAGAAGATCGGGATCGGGGAAGTAGCGGTAGTCGTGCGCTTCTTCCTTCGAGCGCATTGAGCGCGTCTCGCCCTTGACGGCATCGTACAGCCGCGTTTCCTGGTCAATCTTGCCGCCATCCTCCAGGATGGCGATCTGGCGGCGCGCCTCATAGTCGATGGCCTGGCCGATAAAGCGGATCGAGTTCATGTTCTTGATCTCGCAGCGCGTGCCGAACTCGCCACCGGGCCGGCGTACCGAGACGTTGACGTCGGCGCGCAGCGAGCCTTCATCCATGTTGCCGTCGCAGGTGCCGAGATAGCGCATGATGGTGCGCAGCTTGGTGACATAGGCCTTGGCCTCATCGCCGGAACGCAGGTCGGGCTTGGAGACGATCTCCATCAGCGCCACGCCGGAGCGGTTGAGATCGACATAGGACATGGTCGGATGCTGGTCGTGCATCGACTTGCCGGCATCCTGCTCCAGATGCAGCCGCTCGATGCCCACCTCGATGTCCTCGAACTCGCCCTGGCGGTCGGGGCCGACCGAGACGATCACCGTGCCCTCGCCGACGATCGGCTGCTTGAACTGTGAAATCTGGTAGCCTTGCGGCAGGTCGGGATAAAAATAGTTCTTCCGGTCGAAAACCGACTTGTGGTTGATCTGTGCCTTCAGGCCGAGACCGGTGCGGATCGCCTGCTTGACGCATTCCTCGTTGATGACAGGCAGCATGCCGGGCATTGCCGCATCGACCAGGCTGACATTGGCATTGGGCGCCGCACCGAAAGCGGTCGAGGCGCCGGAGAACAATTTTGCTTCCGAGATGACCTGCGCGTGCACTTCGAGACCGATGATGATTTCCCAGTCGCCGGTGGCGCCGGGGATCAGGCGTTTTGCGTCGGGCGTGCGGGTATCGATGAGGGTCATGGTGGCCTGCGCTTCTAGCTCGCGAAGATTGCGATTTTCGCAAATTTGAGTGTTGGCCTTCGCTAGTGCAAACCGCCAAAAGAGACAAGCGCAAAGCCGCAGGCTGGCCTTTTCAGCCGCCTTCGCCTATAGGACGCCCATCCCAATGGAGAGTGGATGTCCACTTACGCTCAGTCCCGGTAGGGCCCTGACCTCGTAGCGAGGCAGGGCAGAAAACCTGAAACCCCGTGCCGCGAAGCTTCGCGGCGGCGGCATTTTTTGTTTTCCCGGAAAAACTCTCCACATGGATATTTCGCGCACTGAACAACGCATCCTGCACCTGCTTGCGCAGGGCGGCCGCATTGAAATCAAAAAGAACCAGAAGAAGCGGATCGCCTCCGTCAAATGCCTGACCCGCGACGGCTGGCACTATCCGGGCGTCGATCTCGACCTGTTTCGAAAGCTGAAACGCAAGAAGGCGGTTTCGTCGTCTGGCGGCGGTCCCTACCGCATCACAAGGCGCGGGCTCGAGCTCGTGCGCTCCGAACTCGACAACAGATAGGATATGGTTCCGCCGGTCCGGTTTCCGGCCGGCGGCTCCGTTCACCGTTCAGGCGGTGGCGATATAGGCCCTGATCTCGTCGGCCTCGCGCTCGACATCCTCGATGCGGCGCTTGACCACGTCGCCGATGGAGACGATGCCATCGAGCAGGCCGTCCTTTTCCACCGGCAGATGGCGGAAGCGGCCCCTGGTCATGATCTCCATCACTTCGTTGACGGTGTGGTTCTCGTTGCAGATCTTCACCTTCGGCGTCATCGCCGAACGCACGGCGATATCAAGCGCGGCGCCACCTTCCTTGGCGACAACCCGCACGATGTCGCGCTCCGACAGAATGCCGACGATCTTGCGATCGCCATTGGTGATGACCAGCGCGCCGATCTTGTGTTCGGCCAGGATGCGGATGGCTTCGCTGAGCTTTTCGTTCGGCCCGAGCGTCAATACGTCATGGCCTTTTCTTTCCAGAATTGCCTTAACCGTCATGGCGTCCTCCTCTGCTTCGCCTGCCGGCCCCCTGCCCAGACCGGCTTTCACGTAAGAGTGAACATCGTGCGCCGTGATCGGCTGCATTTCAAGTGCCGCGGTCGGTGGCCTCCCATTCGGAGGGCTGCCATCGCCGGTCGAACCAGCGCAGGCCGAAGAAGCCGGCGACGAAGCCGCCAATATGGGCCTCCCAGGCGATCTGTCCGTCTACTCCAGGGGCAAAGCCGAGCAGGCCGGTGGCGAGATTGATGATCATCCACACGGCGAGAAAGATCACGACGCCGCGCAAGCGCAGGACAGTTGCGATCGGCAGCACGGGGCCAGCGAAGGCAGCCTTGCCGGCCGACCGGTCGGTGCGAAAACCAAAACGCGCCGCGGCCCCCATCATGCCTGATATGGCGCCGGATGCGCCGACCAGTGGTGCCTCGCCATACGGGTGCATGGCCCAGAAAAGCGCCACGGAAGCCAGTCCGGTGGCCGCGAAGAACAGGGCGAACCAGAGCCCGCCGAGACGATTGGCCAATGGCGAGCCAAAGGCGGCGAGCCAGACCATATTGATGGCGATATGGGCAAAACCGCCATGCATGAAGGCATAGGTGAAAGGCCGCGTGAGCAGGAACCAGTCGAAGCCGTATTGGCCGGTGTAGAGAACCGGGATGAAGGCCCCGTCGTACAACAACGTCATCTGTTGCGCGTCGTTCAGCACATATTGCTGCAGCAGGAAAACGACCGCGCAAATGCCGATCACCGCCAGCACGACGGGCGGCAGATTGAACACCGGCTCGCGCCGGGGCTCCGGCATCGGTTCGGCGTGTTCGGCCTCGGAAGGATCTTGCGGTTCGCTCATCTGCAATCGCACTCTGCTGGGTTCGATCTGGGGGCTGGTTCGATCTGGCCAGCATCTAGATCATGGTCAATGGAACCGCAAACAGCGAATCGCCTTGGCGCGAATCAAAAAAGAAGCCGTCCAAGGTTTCCCTTGAACGGCCGGTCGAGCCCCCTGCTCCCCTAAAACTCTTGACTGAAGTGCTGCCGATCGTCGCGAAACGACCGCTTCTGGAGTGGTTTTGGTGTGCCACAGGGCCTGCCCGGGCGCAACGTAAACCAGTTGTTAACCTTAACGGTCCCGACCCGTGAACAAGTGTTAACGACGCTGGCACGCTTCCTGCTCCCCAACGCATGTAGGTCATCGGAGGGCGCCCTTCTGTTCACCGATGGGACATCAGACGACAGAATGCGCGGAGCAGCATAACATGAACCAAAACGGATCGATCACGCTGTTCCAATATTGGAACCGCCTGCGTGACGGACGCCCTGCCCCGAAGCGATCGGAAGTCGAACCGGCCGATATCAAGTCGCTGCTGGCCGATACGTTCATCCTGGAAAGGGACACCCGCGGGCAACCCGTGTTCCGTCTGGCCGGCACCAGGCTCTGCGCCTGCTATGGCCGCGAACTGAAGGGTTTCTCCTTCCCGTCACTGTGGCGCGAGAAGGATCAGCGCCTGGTTTCAAGGCTGATTCATGGGGTTTTCGATCAGAAATCGGTCGTGTTGATCATATTTGAGGGCTTCAGCCGCAACGGCCGCTCGAACAGGTTCGAACTGCTTGCCTTGCCGCTTGACGGCGGCATCGAAAACCAGCGCTGCCTCGGCGTGGTCAGCGCCGTGGAGAAGCCATTCTGGCTGGGTGCAGACCCGATCACGGACGCACTGATCGATTCGATCCGTGTCATCGATCCGGAGAAAGAGCTGCTCAACAACCGTCCGGCGATCGACGTCCCCTCGCTTGTTCCGGCCGAACTCGATGCGCCCGATACGATCTCGGCGCTTGGCCGGGCGCGCCGCATCCGCCATCTCGTCGTCTTCGACGGCGGGCGCGAGGAATAGTTGATCATCCCACGGGTCCCGCAGGCTCGTTTTTCCCCTTTGTTAACCTGCTTTGTTGTAATTCTCCGATGAAGTCCTTCGCATCGACGCGCGGGAATGCCAAACGGGGTGTAGGCAGTCATGAGGTCAGCGGCGGTCGACTATGCGCCGTCCCAAGCTGAAAGGCGTAACTTTCAGCGCGTCCGGGTCAAGATATACGGGCGATTCATGCTGGAAGATCGCACCGAGCATCCTTGCCAGGTCGTCGACATGTCGCCCGGCAACGTCGCGCTCCGCACCGATCGCATCGGCATGCCCGGCGAAAAGGTGATCGCCTATATCGACCATATCGGCCGCATCGAAGGCGTCGTCACACGCACTCTGCAGGACGGCTTCGCGATGACGGTCATTGCTTCCGACCGCAAGAAGGACAAGCTGGCGGCGCAGCTGACCTGGCTGGCCAACAAGCATGAACTCGACCTGCCGGAAGACCGCCGGCACGAGCGCGTCGCGCCGCGCAACCCGACCAGCGTGCTGCAACTCACCGACGGCCGTCAGTACCAGTGCAGGATCATCGATCTGTCGCTGTCGGGCGCGGCGATCGAGATCGACGTCAAACCGGCGATCGGCGTCCAGGTCATGCTGGGCACCATGCGTGGGCAAGTCGTTCGTCATTTCGAGGATGGCGTCGCCATCGAATTCGCCGTCATCCAACGTCCCGAAACGCTCGATTCCGAATTCAACACGCCGCGCGCCTGAACGGCACGGACAGGCAATCAAACCGGCCCTTCGCGGCCGGTTTTTTGTTGCGGCAATCACCCAAGAAAATTTCCGGAAGCGGCTGAACCGCGCGGCAGCCCAAAGGTGGCCATCCGCCCCCATGGACAGCGAAGCCCTCAC
Organism: Mesorhizobium sp. 113-3-9; assembly: GCF_016756515.1. NCBI lineage: Bacteria > Pseudomonadati > Pseudomonadota > Alphaproteobacteria > Hyphomicrobiales > Phyllobacteriaceae > Mesorhizobium > Mesorhizobium sp. 113-3-9. Next base: position 4,954,400 of record NZ_AP023246.1, read on the forward strand.
GCCTTTGACAAGCCGATAATCCAAACAATTAAATACTAAAATGATTCAAATTTTATGTTTATTCTACTGGCGTTTTACTTAAAGTCTGCTTCGCGCCTTTGCGTCAAATAAATCCACATGTGGCAATGTCTCCTTCGAACGGGGAGACTAGAAATGAAAGAAACGAGGGGCAAGCTGTTGCTGATGGCAATGGCGATGCAGCTTTCAGCCTGGGGATCAGCATATGCCGCGGGACCGGCCTATATGCACACCGGCGGCCGTACCACGCAGCCTGTTGGCCATTACGAATTCTGCCAGCGCATCCCTGGCGAATGCAACGAGAAGACGCCCAAGGGCGCGCCAGTCGACCTGAGCCGCAAACTCTGGGCGACGATCGTCAGCATCAACAATTCGGTCAATACCCGCATCAAGCCGCGCACCGACATGGAAAATTACGGTGTCGAGGAGTACTGGGCCTACCCCGACAACGGCTATGGCGATTGCGAGGACTACGCGCTGGAGAAGCGCCGCGAACTGATGGACGCAGGCGTGCCGGCGGGTGATCTGCTGATGACGGTTGCACGCCAGCCCAATGGCGACGGCCACGCCGTGCTGACCGTGCGCACCAGCCTCGGCGAGTTCATCCTCGACAATCTGGAAACCAAGGTGCTGTCCTGGACGGACACCGACTACACCTATCTCAAGCGTCAATCGACGGAAAATTCCGGCGTTTGGGTGACGATCAACGACGGCCGTTCCGACGCGGTCGCCAGCGTCCGCTAGAGCGCCAATGCATGCCGCCCAAAGGGGCAGCGGTTTGCGGCATGCATGGAACAGAGGTTAAGCGCATCGCGACGCGCTTGAGGAGAAACCCGGTCGAGTCCCCACCCTCCCCGTCCCCAACGACCGGGTCAAAGGAGCCGGCCCCGTCCCCGGGCCGGCTCCGCCATTTCCGGGATAGCTGCTAAAATTGATCCCAATTTCCATGGCATGTGCATTCGCGCCGCCATATCTCCAGAGGATATCAGCAGCAGGAGGCCTTATGCCGACCGAAGCTCGATCACCGCGTCTTGCGGTTCTTATCGACGCGGACAACACCTCCGCCAAGATCGCCGACGGTTTGTTCGAGGAGATCGCGAAGATCGGCGAGGCCAGCGTACGCCGTATATATGGCGACTTCTCCAGCACACGGTCCAAGAGTTGGGCAGACATATTGGCGAAGCACGCGATCATTCCGCAGCAGCAGTTCGCTTATACCACTGGCAAGAATGCTTCCGATATTACACTGGTGATCGACGCGATGGACCTGCTCCATAGCGGCCGTTTCGACGGTTTCTGCCTGGTTTCTTCCGACAGCGATTTCACGCGGCTTGCTGCGCGCATACGCGAACAGGGTGTCGATGTCTTTGGGTTCGGAGAGCAGAAAACCCCGGAGAGCTTTCGGCAGGCTTGCCGCCGGTTCATCTACACCGAAAACCTTCTACGTGGCCCGGCGAACATCCCGGACGCCGCGCCCGCATCGAAGCCGCTTCAATCATCCAGTGCCGCGCTGCCGATACTCAAGAAAGTCATTGGCCAGATGGACAGCGAAGACGGCTGGGTGCTGCTCGGCACGTTCGGAAAGCAGCTCTCGAACCTCTTCTCCGACTTTGACCCTCGCACCTATGGTTTCGGTAAACTGAGTGACCTGGTGAGGAATACAGCCGAATTCGAGATCGAAGCGCCCAAAGGGGGAGCCATGCGCATTCGAATCAAGCCCGCGACCGCGAGGAAAGGAAAAAACAAATCCGCCTGATCCATACGGGACCGCCGTCCTCGCAACTGCCGGCTGGATCGTGACCTCAGAGCTTCTTCAACCCCGCCTTGAAGCGTTTGCCGTTGGCGACGTAGTGCGCGGCCGAGCCGCGCAGCCTGGCGACAGCCGCGTCGTCCAGCACCCTGATCGCCTTGGCCGGCGAGCCGACGATCAGCGAATTGTCGGGAAATTCCTTGCCTTCGGTGACCAGCGCGCCGGCGCCAACGAGCGAATTGCTGCCGATCCTGGCGCCGTTCAGCACAATGGCGCCCATGCCGATCAGACTGTTGTCGCCGATCGTGCAGCCATGCAGCATGGCCCGGTGGCCGATCGTGCAACCTTCGCCGATGGTCAGCGGAAAGCCGGGATCGGTGTGCATGACCGTGTGTTCCTGCACATTGGTGTCGGCGCCGATCACAACAGGTTCGTTGTCGCCGCGAATGACGACGCCAAACCAGAAGCCGGCATTGCGGCCGACGCGCACATTGCCGATCAGCGTCGCATCGGGCGCGATCCAGTTTGAACCCGCATCCTCGAAGTTGGGCTCTGCTCCGTCGATCGCATAAAGCGGCATTGTCGGTCTCCGAATCGTCTCAGATGCCGGACCCTAGGAGACTGATCGTCCATGAGGCAATGGCGAGCGTGACAATGCCCAGCGCCAGGGACCAGGCAATCGCCGTGCAACCGCATGACAAGAGCGCGACGGTCGAAATGCGACCCTCCCGCCGGGCATCGAGGGCATCGTTGACCAGCATGAACGGCCCGGCGCCAGCCGTGGCTGCCAGCGAGCGCAGCACATGCGAGGATGATACGTAGGGCTCGGTGAAGGCGACCTTGCGGCCTGACATCAGTTCCATCGTCGAGCCCGTCAGCCCGCAAACCGTCAGCCCGACGGCAAAAGCAAACAGGAAGAGTTCCATCTGGGCCATCTTAACCTTCCATTTACCATGAAATCGCACAGTCGTTTCAGGAAGGCTGCAAGAGCCGTGCCGTGCGATGTGTGCCGCCGAGGCACAGCTGGAATGGCGGACGGACGGTTGCGATGAGGACCGAGATGAAGCAGGCAGCGATCGCCGACGGCCCGGAACTCACCGTGGTCGATTCCATGTTGATGAAGCGGGTGTTCTACGCCTTCGCCGCACTTGCCTTGCTGTCCGTGGCGATCAGCCTCGGCGGCAAATGGTTCGGCCATTCGATCGCCATGGCCGGATACACGGATGATCCCACCATCCGCCAGGTCGTGATCGGCAACAATGTCATCGCGGTGCCGGCCAATTTCATCCGTTTCGCCCAGGCCCGGCGCGACGGCATCGCCTCGCGTCTCGACCTCTATCTGCGCTATCCCCAGATGGACGGCTACAGCGAGGCGGCTCGCGACGATTTCAACCACTCGGAAGCCAACAGGAACATCGTCTTCCTGTCCTTCGAACCACAGATGATGTCGCGCGACATGAGTGGCCGGTTCGCGCCGATCTACAGCGCGCTCATCGTCCAGCCCGGCATTCCGGGACCTGGCGGCACGACGGTCTACGGTTTCAACGAGAAATCAGGGTATCTGAACGAGGTGCTGGTGGTCGGCAAGCGCCCGGGCAAGGATCCCTTCGTCGCCCGCTGCCTGAGCGGGCCGAGTGCCGGTCAATCCCTGGCGCCTTGCGAGCGGGACGTCCATGTCGGCAACGATCTCAGCCTCACCTACCGTTTTCCCAAGGAATTCCTCGGTGACTGGCAGACGCTCGACGCGGCGATCACGGCCGAGACCGGGCGATTCCTGAAAACCGGACATTGACAGACAAAGACAGGCCACGCCCGGCGCGGCCTGTCTTTGGATTGCGGGCTCAGCCCAGATCGATGTCGAGGATCGCCATCGAGAAATTGTAGTCGCCGTCATCCTCGTCCTTGAAGACGATGCCGAGGAACTCGTCGCCGACATAGACTTCGGCCGAATCTTCCTTGCGCGGCCGTGCCTTGACCTCAAGCTTGGGGTTCTGGAAGACGCGCTTGAAATAGGCGTCCAGCTTTCTGATTTCGTCCGGCTTCAACAGTCTTCTCCGATCATCGGGCTTGCTGGTTTGAAGGGCGCTTCTGGCACGTCGACAATGGCGATGTAAAGGCAAGCCGGCCGTATTGCACCGGAAGCGGCGGCTACCGGGCACAATCGCAATCACGCCGGACAGCGCGCCGGCGCGGAAATCAGATGTCGAAACTGATCACCTGGTCCATCTTCTGCGACGGCAGGAGCTGGTCCATCTGGCGCGAAGGCTGGTCGCAGCCGGTCTCGCCAACCACGCGGGCCGGCACGCCGGCAACCGTCTTGTTGTGCGGCACGGGCGACAGCACCACCGATCCGGCGGCGACCTTGGAGCAATGGCCGATCTCGATGTTGCCGAGAATCTTGGCGCCTGCGCCAATCAGCACGCCACGGCGGATCTTGGGGTGGCGGTCGCCACCGGCCTTGCCGGTGCCGCCCAGCGTCACGCCGTGCAGGATCGATACATCGTCCTCGATCACCGCGGTCTCGCCCACGACCAAGCCGGTGGCGTGATCGATGAAGATGCCCTTGCCGATGCGTGCGGCCGGATTGATGTCGGTCTGGAAGACCGAGGACGAACGGCTCTGCAGGTAGAGCGCGAAGTCCTTGCGGCCCTGGTTCCACAGCCAGTGCGCCAGCCGATGGGTCTGGATGGCGTGAAAACCCTTGAAATACAGCACCGGCATGATGAACCGGTCGCAAGCCGGGTCGCGGTCATAGTAGGCCTGGATGTCGACGCGCACGGTGGTCGGCCAGTCCTTGTCGTCGGTCAGCATGGTCTTGAAGGTCTGGCGGATGAGGTCGGAGCCGATATCCTGATGGGCAAGCCGTTCGGCGATCCGGTGAATGACGGCCTCTTCCAGGCTCTCCTGGTTGAGGATCGTCGAATAGAGGAAGGCGGCGAGCAACGGATCGCGGTTGACCGCGTCCATCGCCTCGTCGCGGATCGAACGCCAGATCGGATCGACCGGCTGCAACGCGCTGTGGCGGGAAATGCTGATGCTGTTCATCGACGTCTCGTCCTGCGTCCTGCTGGCTTGCCTGCTGTCTGGCCGCACATATAGGCCAGATCATAGCACGATTGAACTCAATTTTCCTTAGTGCTTCGTCAAATGGATTTGGTTCGCAGGAATTCAAGCAGCCATGGAAAACGAACCCTTGATCGCCGAGCCCCCGGAAAGCGGCCGTCCGCGCCAGTTGCCGGCAAGGCGTAGGACGATCTGGTGGCGGGCACGGTCAGCGCGGCGCCGATGACGCCGCGCCGAGATCGACGCAGTTCAAGTCGGCAGCGACGTGCCGGCCTGTTCGGCCACCATGTATTCGGCATACCAGTCGGGCCAGTTCACATCATGCTGTCCGCCGGTCCGTTTCTCGTGTTCGCCGTGTGCTGCCGCCGCACGTCGCAGCGCCGCGGCGAGCTCGTCCGACGACGTGAACACCGTATCGCTGGGATCGACGCGTCCAGGCAATCGCTGGGTGATTTCCTGCAGGATGAAGCTGTTGCCGTCGGGATCACTGAACGTGACATAGGAGGAATAGCTGCGCCCTTCCGGATGCCGGCCACTGACCGGCAGCTGGCCAGGCCCCGTGCGGTGGAACACCTCGCTCGCCTCGACGCCGCGCGCCACGAGTTCGGCGTGCGCCGCCTCGATATCGGATACCACGAGATAAAGCCCCTTGGCCGAGCCTGGCGCGGCTGATGTCAGACCCTTGCCGAAATGGATCGAGCAGGGCGAACCCGGTGGCGTGAACTGCACAACTCGAAACGCATCGCCGACGACGAAGTCCGCGTCGAGCCGCCAACCCAGGCCACTGTAAAAACGCTTGGACCGATCCGCATCCGCAACGGCAATGATGACGGCCTCGAGCTTCATGTCGATGGTCCCCGGTCTGGGGTTCTCGCTGCCAGGCGTATTGGTCATGTCAGCCTCCTGGTTGGATATTCCTGGGTGGCAACATTCTCCAGAGCCCCGGCCCGTGCAAGGTTCGAAATGATTGGCTCGAAGAGGCCGAGATCGATTAACTGGCCGGATGACGAAAATGAAAGACCAGTCCTTGATCGCCGAACCGTTGAAACAGGAACTCTCGGCGCTCTACCGAGCCGAGGATCGCCACTACCACAACCTCGCCCATATCGAGGCCATGCTGGCGCTGGCCGGCGACTATCGAGCGTCGCTGCATGACCCCGAAGCTGTTGAAGCGGCAATCTGGTTCCACGACGCCATCTATGACAGCAGGGCCAAGGACAATGAGGCCAGAAGTGCCGCTCTTGCCGAGAAAAAGCTCGCGGGCAGCACCGATGCCGGGCGCCTGAACCGCATCAGCGCGATGATCCTCGCCACCGCCACACACCAATTGCCTTTGTTCGACAACGCGGCGGCAACACGCGACGCCAGCCTCTTCCTCGACATGGACCTGTCGATCCTGGGTAGCGCGCCTAATGCTTTCGACGCCTATGAACGCGCGGTCCGCCGCGAATATGGCTGGGTGGAGGAGCCGATGTGGCGTGCCGGACGGGCTGCCGTGCTGAAGGATTTCCTTGCCCGCCCGCACATCTTCCACACGCAGGAATTTCGCCAGCGCTTCGAGCCTCAGGCCAGGCTGAACATGGCGCGCTCGCTGGAGACCCTGCAAAAGCCGTCGTGATTTTCGCTCTGGTTCTCCCGGCTTTCGCATCCGGCCCAACAAGGCAGAACTGCGAGACGCCGAAATCGTCAAACGTGAATTCTTCAGAGGTGCCGACACTATGAGCAGCAATTTCTTCCAGCCGGTCGACGCCTCGGCCGTTCCCCGTTTTGCCGGGCTGTCGACCTTCATGCGGCTGCCAGCGGTGGCGAGCGCCGAAGGACTCGATATCGCTCTCGTCGGCATACCGTGGGATGGCGGCACGACCAACCGCGCCGGCGCCCGCCACGGCCCGCGCGAGATCCGCAACCAGTCGAGCCTCATGCGGCGCGTCCACCACGTTTCGGGGACCGAACCGTTCAGCATCGCCAATGTCGCCGATGTCGGCGACCTCTCGGTCAATCCGATCAATCTCCTGGACGGGTTGAAGCGCATCGAGGAAGGCATCGCAGCGATCGTGACGGCAGGCGCCATTCCGCTTGCCGCCGGCGGCGACCACCTGACGACGCTGCCGGTACTGCGCGCCGTCGCCAGGGAGCGTGCGGTCGGGATGATCCATTTCGATGCGCATTCCGACACCAACGACCGTTATTTCGGCGACAACCCTTATACGCACGGCACGCCGTTCCGCCGTGCCATCGAGGAAGGCCTGCTCGACCCGAAACGGGTCGTTCAGATCGGCATCCGCGGCTCGATCTACGAGCCCGGCGAGCACGACTGGGCGGTCGCCCAGGGCATTCGCATCATCTACATGGAGGAATTCGTCAGGCGGGGTGCCGCCAGCGTCATGGAGGAAGCGCGCGCCATCGCCGGAGCCGGCCCGACCTATGTGACCTTCGACATCGACTGCATCGACCCGTCGATGGCGCCGGGAACAGGCACGCCCGAGCTCGGTGGCTTCACCACCCGCGAGGCGCAGGAAATGGTGCGCCTGCTCGACGGGCTGAACATTGTCGGCGCCGACGTCGTGGAAGTGGCGCCGCCATTCGATCTCGCCGGCATGACGGCGCTGGCGGGTGCCACGATGATGTTCGAATTGCTGTGCGTACTGGCGAAGTCTGTCCAGGCAGCAAGGGCACCGGACCTAGGCGAAAGTACCAGTGCGGCGGCTCAAAGCGGATTTTCGGCGTAGAACTCAAGCACGCGTTGCTTGAAGGTCTTGTCCCCGACCGCCAGCATGTGGTCGCGGCCTTCGATGTGAAAAGCCCTGGCGTTCGGCATCAAGGCGGCAAGCTCGTCGGGCGAGCCGCCGATATCGTCTGTCGTGCCGACGGCAACCAGCGTCGGCTGGGCGATGCGGGCAATGTCCGCCTCATCAAGCAATTCCCGGGATTTGGCGATGCAGGCGGCAAGCGCCCGGCGATCGCTGCGGGTCTGGTCGGCGAAGGCGCGAAAGGAGCGGCCGCGCGGATGGGTGGTCGCGGCTGGATCCTCGGCAAGCAGGGCCGCGGCAATCGGATCCCAGTCGCCGACGCCGTCGATCATGCCGATGCCAAGGCCGCCAAAAACCAGCGTCGCCACCTTGTCCGGATCGGACAGGGCCAGGAACGCCGCGATGCGCGCGCCCATCGAATAGCCCATGACATGGGCCCGTTCGATGCCGAGATGGTCAAGCAAGGCGGCGGCATCGGACGCCATCTTCGCGGGTGTATAATCGGCCTCGTCATAGCTCTTGGATGATGAGCCATGGCCGCGATTGTCGAAGGCGATGGCGCGATAGCCGGCGTCGTTGAGCGTCTTGAACCAGCCGGGCGACACCCAGTTGACATAATGGCTCGAAGCGAAGCCGTGGATCATGAGTACGGGATCGCCCTCGCCCGACGCCGGCTGGCGATCGAGGAAGGCAAGATCAAACCCGTCATGAGAAAAAAACTGCATCGGAAGGCGATCCCCTGCTCTCAGTCGGAATCGACGTTCGGAGAATCGCCCTTGTCCGCCGGCGGCATGCCGGGACCCGGCGCGGTGCCGATCACGGGATGGCGCAACAGATCGCCGTCCACGATACCGTCCTTGGCGGCCGTGCCGGCCTTGAGCTCAAGTACGAAGCGGACCGGCTCACCGGGCGACACAATCGCCTCGGATTGCGGCTCCCCTTGCTTAATCGCGCGGATCCTGCCGTCCTGGCCGACAAAGATCAGGTCGAGCGGCATCGGCGTGTTCTTCATCCAGAAACTGACATCACGTGTCTCGTCGAAGACAAACAGCATGCCATGATTGGCAGCCATGTCCTCACGAAACATCAGGCCGGCCTCACGCTCGGCCTCGGTGTCGGCGACTTCGATCGAGAAGGAGCGTTCACCTTGTTTCGTCACCGCGACCAGCGGCGTCGGGTCGACAGGAAGGATCATCGCCCGGCCGTCGGCCGCGCTGGGGACCTGGAAATAGAAGAAGGCGCCTGCGGCGATGATGACGGTAGCAGCGGCGCACAACACGCCCGCCGTCAGCCAGTTCTTGTGAGCCATATGAAATCCTCGGCCGGGATCGCCCTAGTGCGAGACCGGCAAGGTGCCCATATCGGGGTGAATTTCGGCGGCCATAAGGCCTTTGTCACCACGACCGAAACGGACAAGCACAACCTGCCCCGGCCGAAGCTCGGTGATGCCGTAGCGGCGCAAGGTCTCCATATGGACAAAGATGTCCTCGGTGCCCTCGCCACGCGTCAGGAATCCGAAACCCTTGGTGCGGTTGAACCACTTGACCAAAGCGCGTTCGAGCCCGCTCTCCGGCGTCACCGCGACATGGGTGCGCTGTTCCTGCATTTCCGCGGGATGGACAGCGGTGGTGACATCCATGGACAGCACGCGGAAGGCCTGCAGACCGCGATCGCCCTGTTTGACCAGGCAGACGACGCGCGCCCCTTCCAAGGCTGTCTGAAAGCCGTCTTTTCGAAGGCATGTCACATGGAGGAGGATATCGCCCGAGACACCGTCATCGGGAAGGATGAACCCGTAGCCCTTGGCCACATCGAACCACTTGATGGCGCCGGCAATTTCGGTCAGGTCGGCGGCATCGCCGCCTTCATCGCGCTTCAAGGCGTCGCCAAGGGTTCCGGCCCGCCCCGTCAAAGAGGCCTTTTCCCCCATAAGAATGCCCCCTTTTTTGCAAGAACACCGCAACTGATTCTTGACACCAGATTAACACTGCGGCTTCCGGTGTGTGCAAGACCTGCCGTGCCTTTTTTCACGGTTCATTGCGCGAATACCGGATTTGTTCTTTGCCGGCATTGCCCGCGGCCGGCAGATTGCCCTTTGAGCGGGTCGACCCTATGTTGCGCCGCATCCCAACAGAACGAGGAAAACACATGCGCTATCTGCACACCATGGTCCGCGTCGCCGATGTCGATGCCTCGCTCGATTTCTACTGCAACAAGCTCGGGCTTAAGGAAGTCCGCCGCTATGAAAACGAACAGGGCCGCTTCACGCTGATCTTCCTTGCCGCCTCCGAAGACGAGCAGAGCGGCATCGACGAGAAGGCGCCGCTGATCGAACTCACCTACAACTGGGACCCCGAAGACTACAAGGGCGGGCGCAATTTCGGCCACCTCGCCTATGAGGTCGACGACATCTACGCCACCTGCCAGCACCTGATGGACAGTGGCGTCATCATCAACCGGCCGCCGCGCGACGGCAACATGGCCTTCATCAGATCGCCGGACGGCATCTCGATCGAGCTTTTGCAGAAAGGCCCGGCCAAGGCCAAGGCCGAACCCTGGGCTTCGATGGCGAACACTGGAAGCTGGTAGGCGTTGACCCGGCACCGGGCGGACAGCGCCCGGCAACCCTTTGGCGCTCGGCGAGACAATGCCTATCTGTGGGATGTCGTGCCGGCACCAGCGCCGGCCCATTGTCATGCGAACGGGCACCCGCCCGCGGAGAATTCCCCATGCCGTCCAGCCATGCCGACGTCGCCACCGAACATGCCAGCCGTTACCTGCAGCAATTGTGCAAGCATTGGGCACACAAATTCCCGGTCGAGTTCGATCCGCACCATGGCGCGATCGATCTCTCGCTCGGCCGCACCGTCATGGATGCCGATGCGGCCGTGCTGCACATCACGGTGTCGACCGATGAGGCAGGATCGCTCGAGCGCCTGGAAAGCGTGGTCGCCGATCACATCAAGCGCTTCGCCTTCCGCGAGGAACTGACCTTCGACTGGAAGCCGGCGGCGTGATCTAGTTTTTGCCGGCCTGACCGGCCATCTCCAGCAGCGCCAGCACCGAGCGCCAGTTGCGCGCGGTGCCCGGCACCTTCAGAACGCGCGGAATGAGGTTGGCAAACACGGATTTGCCGTGCCCATCGGGCGCGCTGAGGTATAGCACGTCGCCCTTTACCTCGAAGCGTTCGGGGCCGGTGCACTTCTCGGCCAGCCGCGCCACCTCGTCGACGGTCGGCTCACGCTCCAGCGCATAGGCATGGAGCTTGGTGTGGTCGGCGGCCGCTTCCGGGTAGGGATTTTCACGCACCAGACGTTCGAACCATGCGAGATCGCGCACCATGATGCGCGAATGAAAACCCCATTTCTTCTCGAAGGCCGCTTCGATCTGCTTGGTCAGCGCGGCCGCGTCGCCCTTGCCGGCCCGGAACACAGCATTGCCGCTTTGCACATAAGTGGCGACATCGGAAAAGCCGAGATCCTCGAAGAACGACCTGAGCTCCGCCATCTTGACGATGCGGTTGCCGCCGACATTGATGCCTGAAAACAGCGCGATGAAAACCTTACCGCTCATATGATGAATCCCGCCAATGTTTCATTGTCGGTGATATCCTGATACTGGACGCCTTCTGCCTCGAAGTTTGCCTTCAGCAGGTCGAAATTGCGCCGGTCCTTGGTTTCGATGCCGATCAGAACCGAGCCGAAATTTCGCGCCGACTTCTTCAGATATTCAAAGCGCGCGATGTCGTCGTCCGGACCCAGCATTTCGAGGAAGTCGCGCAGCGCGCCAGGGCGTTGCGGGAAGCGGATGATGAAGTACTTCTTCAGGCCCTCGAAGCGTAGCGCCCTTTCCTTGACGTCCGGCAGCCGCTCGAAATCGAAATTGCCGCCCGAGACCACGGCGACGATGGTCTTGCCGCGGATTTCCTTCCTGGAAAAATCCTTCAGCGCATCGATCGCCAGCGCACCGGCCGGCTCGAGCACGACGCCTTCGATATTGAGCATCTCGATCATGGTCGCGCAGAGCCGATTTTCCGGGATCAACCGCACCGTGTCAGCGGCGAATTCCTTGAGATGCCGCAAGGGTTCGCGACCGATTTCGGCCACCGCCGCGCCGTCGACGAAGTTGTCGACCTTGGCGAGCTTCAGCCGCTTTCCGGCCGCGAGGCTGTCGTGCAGGCTCGGCGCCCCGGCCGGCTCGCAGAAGACGAAACGCGCCTCCCTGCCCTGATCGGCGAAATAGTGGGTGACGCCGGCGGCAAGCCCGCCGCCACCGACCGGCAGCATGATGATGTCAGGCATGCGCGCACCGGCCATCTGGTCCGCGATCTCATAGGCCACCGTCGCCTGCCCCTCGATGATGTCCTTGTGGTCGAAGGGCGGCACCATGTGGGCACCGGAGCTTTCGGTGAATTCGAAGGCGGCGCGATAGCAGTCGTCGAAAAAGTCGCCGATCAGCCTGATCTCGACGAAATCGCCGCCGAACAGCCTGGTCTTGTCGATCTTCTGTTGCGGCGTCGTCACCGGCATGAACACCACGCCTTTTTTGCCGAAATGACGGCAGACGAACGCGAAACCCTGTGCATGGTTGCCGGCCGACGCGCAGACGAACAAGTCAGCCTGGTTGCCGGCGGCAAGCGCCTTGCGGAAGAAGTTGAAGGCGCCGCGGATCTTGTAGGAGCGCACCGGGCTCAAATCCTCGCGCTTCAGCAGCACCCGAGCGCCGGTCTTTTTCGACAGGTAGTCGTTTTCCTGTAGCGGCGTTTCAGGAAAGATCTGGCGGATCGCGGCGGCAGCAACGGCGACGCGGGAGGAAAAACTGCTCATCGGAAAGCCACCTTGTGCCGCATGTTTCGTACAGACCTGTTGTCGATCTAGCCGCACAGCGCCTATCTGTTGCACGCTGATCTGGCGCAGCCGATCCTGCCTATTGCATATCCGGCTCCGCAACGCCATTGTCCGGCCCTTCATGCCCTTGCGCAAAGGGCATTCGCAGAATCCTTGCAAGCACTTGGGGGCGTTTGTTCATGCCTGTTGCATCGGTCGGTCTGAAATCCATGTCGCTGCCGGAATTCGGCGAACCGACGGTGATGCCGCTGGTTGCCCGGAATACCCATGAAGCGCGCATCGATGCGCTGATGGCGCGCGGGGCCAAGGCCGGTTTCGATGCCTTCGCCGTCTATGGCGACCGCGAGCACGCCGCCAACGTCGCCTATCTCTCAGGCTACGATCCGCGCTTCGAGGAGACATTGCTGGTCATCGTTCCCGGCAAGCGGCCACGACTTCTCGTCGGCAATGAAGGCTGGGGCTACGCCGAAATCTGCGGTGGACCCTACGAGCGTGTTCTCTACCAGACCTTCTCACTGCCGGCGCAACCACGCGACCGCTCGGATGCTCTAGCTGACATCCTCGCCGGCTGCGGCCTGAAGCCCGGCCACAGGATCGGCGCCATCGGCTGGAAGCCTTTCGGCGCCGGCGATGCCGGGTTTGACGAGACGACGCTCGACCTGCCCTCCTTCGTTGCCGACACACTGCGCGCTTTCGTCGGCGACAAGGGCGCGGTTCTGAATGCCGCCAATCTGCTGATGAACCCCACCGACGGGCTGCGCGCCATCAACGAAGCCGACCAGTTGGCCAGCTTCGAATTTGCCGCGACCTTCACCTCGCAGGGGTTGCGCAACGTCCTGCAAGGCATTGAACCCGGCATGACCGAACTGCAGGCGGCGAGGCTGATGGGCATGAACGGCCTGCCGCATGGCTGTCATCCCATGCTGTCGGCGGGAAAACGCGCCGCCTATGGCCTGCCAAGCCCTCGCCTCGACGTCATCCGGCGCGGTGACCCGATCACCATGGCCTATGGCATCCAGGGTGCGCTCAACGCCCGTGCCGGCTTTTTGGCCGAGGATGCCTCAGAGCTGCCTGCCGCTATCCGCGATTATGTCGAAAAGCTGGTCGCGCCCTATTTCGCGGCCGTCGTCGACTGGTACGAAGCGATCGGCATCGGCACGACGGGCGGCGCTCTGTGGAAGGCGGTGCATGATCGTATCGGCGACCCGTTCTTCGGCGTCTCCCTCAATCCCGGCCATCTGGTCCATATCGATGAGTGGATGCATTCGCCGGTTTTTTCCGGCTCCGACATCAAGCTGCGATCAGGCATGGCGCTACAGGTCGACATCATCCCGGCGACCGGCAGCGACTATTTCACCACCAACATCGAGGATGGCATCGCGCTCGCCGACGACGCGCTGCGCGAGGAGATCGCGGCGCGCTATCCCGAAGCCTGGAGCCGCATCGAAGCGCGGCGCGCCTTCATGTCGGATGTGCTCGGCATCCGCCTCAAGCCGGAGGTGCTGCCCTTCTCCAACATTCCAGCTTTCCTTCCGCCATTTTGGCTTTCGCGCAACAGTGCGATGGCCGTAGCCAGCCGCTGACCACATTTCGACTGGACACGACTTAGTTCTGCCGCACTCTCCCTGTCCGGGAGGTGTCGCGGGGGTAGATGGGCCTTTTGGCCGGAGTGGAATTCAGACGTGCCTTTGAAGAATATACTTACCGTTGTTATCGCCTTGCTCGTCGCCGGCTGCGCCGGCCCGCAAACGCAGGAATTGCTTGGCAGCGCCATCGTCGCCGCGCCGGTGACAGAAATCGCCGGCAACCACTCCATCTTCATCGCCACGACGCGCAAGAAATCCGATGATCCCAACAAGGTTTTCGACGGTGAGCGCTCTGCGACGCTGAACTATGCGCGCGTGAATGTCACCGTCCCAGGGCTCCACAAGACTGGCCAGATCGAACGGCGCTCACGCGGCAAGTCGGATGATCCGGCCAAATATTTCATGGCTTCCGAGGTCGTCGGCTACGACGCGCAGCCGAAATTCTCCAGCGCGCTCAACGCCGATATCGCGGCGCGCGGCGGCCGCGTCATGGTCTTCGTCCACGGCTACAACACCGGCTTCGACGACGCGGTCTATCGCTTGACCCAGATCGTCCACGATTCCGGCTATCCGGGCACGCCGGTACTGTTTTCCTGGGCCTCGGGCGCAAGGACCACCGACTATGTCTATGACAAGGAAAGTGCCAGCGCCGCACGCGACCAGCTCGAAGTGACATTGCGCATGCTGGAGCAATCCGGCGCGCGGCGCATCGACATTGTCGCGCATTCGATGGGAACCTGGGTGACCATGGAAACGCTGCGTCAGATGGCCATCAGCGGCGACCGTGATCTCGGCGGCAAGCTCGGCGACGTGGTGCTTGCCTCGCCCGACATCGATGTCGATGTGTTCAAGAGCCAGATGCGCCGCTATGGCAAGCCCGACAAGCCGTTCATCCTGCTGTTGTCCGACGACGACCGCGCGCTGAGACTCTCCGGCCTGATCGCCGGTTCACGGCCGCGCGTCGGCGATTACAAGGATGCCGCCGATCTTGCCTCCTACGGCGTGACGGTCGTCGATCTCTCCAAGGTCAAAGGCAGCGACAGCTTCAACCACACGAAATTCGCCGACAATCCGGCCTTGGTGAAGATGATCGGCCAGCGGCTGCGCGAGGATGACGGCTTTGCCAGCGACCGGGACGTGACCGACCGTATCAGCCTGCTCGGGCAATAGATGCGGCACCACGGATTTCGCCGTGTCCGTTCACCCTCGCGGCAGTATCAGGCCACTTTGAACTGGACCACGCCGGCCTCTGGCTATATCGGAATGGTGTGCGACGTCATGCGTTTGACGTCCCCCGTCGCGGGAGCCGGCGCTTGACCTTGCGCTTGAACAGTTTCGTCGTCGCCTTTGCGCTCGCCGTTGCCGGCTGTGCTGGCCAGAACACGCATGATCTGCTCAACAAGACGACGGTCGCGGTACCTGCCTCCGACATCGCGGCCACCCACGAGATCTTTGTCGCCACCACCCGCCAGCAGGCGACCAAGGATCCGCGGCAGGTATTCGACGGCGATCGCTCGTTGACCACAAGCTACGCCCGCGTCGATGTCACCGTGCCGAAGGTCCACCAGGTCGGAGCTATCGAGCGGGCCAAGGGCTCGGCCAATTCGAACCCGGCCAAGCAATTCACCGCCACCAATGTCGTCCACTATGGCGATGCCCCACAATTCGCCAAGGCGGTCGGCGCCGACATCGCCATGCGCGGCGATCGCGCCCTGGTGTTCGTGCACGGCTTCAACAACGGCTTCGACGACGGCATCTATCGGCTGACGCAGATCGCCCACGATACGAAATATCCCGGCACGCCGGTTCTGTTCTCCTGGGCGTCGAGCGCCAAGACGACGGGCTATATCTACGACAAGGACAGCGCCAACGCCGCTCGCGACGATCTCGAGGCGACGCTGAGGATGCTCGCCAAGACGCGGGTCAAGAGCATCGACATCATCGCCCATTCAATGGGTACCTGGCTGACCATGGAGGCGCTGCGCCAGCTCGCCATCACCGGCGACCGCGATCTCAACGGCAAGCTCGGCTATGTCGTCCTGGCTTCGCCCGACATCGATGTCGACGTGTTCAAGAAGCAGATGATACGCTACGGCAAGCCGGACAAGCCGTTTGCCGTGCTGCTTTCGGGCGATGACCGGGCGCTCAAATTGTCTTCCCTTATCTCTGGCGACAAGCCGCGTGTCGGCGACTATGGCAATGCGGCCGATCTCGCCAGCTATGGCGTCTCCGTGGTCGACCTGACAAAGGCCAAGGGCGGCGACGGTGGCCTCAACCACGCAAAATTCGCCGACAATCCGATCCTGGTGCAGTTGCTTGGCGACCGGCTGCGCACCCCTGCCGGCCTGGCCTCCGACGAACCCGACCCGGCACAGCTCAACAATCTCGGCCAGGGCCTCGGCAAGGCCGTCGGTTCGGTCGCCGAGGTCGTCATCACCACGCCGTTCAAGGTGCTGACCATCGTCACTGGCGGGTGAGCGAGGCGCCGGTGCCTGGTCTCAGACGAACAGGTCGACCTTCTGGAAGGTCGTCACATCGATCAGGCCGACATCGGAAATCCTGAGCTCCGGAATGACCACCAGCGCCAAAAGCGAATGCTGCATGTAGGCGTTGTTCAGGGAACAGCCCATCTTTCGCATCGCCTCGGTCAGTTTCTCCGCCTTGGCGGCGACGATCTCGGCGCGCTCGTCCGACATCAGCCCGGCGATCGGCATTTCGACCAGCGCCAGTTCCTTGCCCTTGGAAAACAGCACGACGCCGCCGCCGACTTCGCCCAGCCGGTTGACCGCCAGCGCCATGTCCCGCTTGTTGGTGCCGACGCAGATGATGTGGTGGGCGTCATGCGCCACGCTCGAGGCCATGGCGCAATCGCTCATATAGCCGAACCCGGAGACGAAGGCGTTGGTGACGCCGCCCGTTCCCCTGTGGCGCTCGACGAGCGCGATCTGGCAGACGTCGTTGCGGCGATCCATGGCGACCAGCCCGTCCTCGACCGGTAGATCCGCTTCCAGCGCCCGCGTCGGCGCCTGGTTCTCGATGACGCCGATGACCCGCACCCGCACCTCGTTGGCGCCCTTGGGGGCGGCGATGTCGAAATCGCCGGCCTTCAGCTTCTTGCCCAACTTGACCGTGTTCTTCGCCGTCTTCGGGTAGTCGTAAGCCGGAATGTCGATGTCGAGCTTGCCGCCCTTGGCCAGCCTGACGCCGCGCGCATAGACCTCGTCGATGGTCATTGCCGCGAGATCGGAGACAATCAGTACGTCGCCCAACCGCCCCGGCGCGATCGAACCGATCTCGCGTTCCAGCCGGAAATGCTGGGCGGTGTTGATCGTGGCCATCTGGATCGCCGTCACCGGCTTCAGCCCTTGGCTGATGGCGTGGCGCACCACCCGATCCATGTGACCTTCGTGCACCAGCGTGCCTGAATGGCTGTCGTCGGTGCACAGGATGAAGTTACGCGGATCGATGCCGCTCTCCGTCACCGCCTTGATCTGCGAGGCGACGTCGTACCAGGCCGAGCCAAGCCGCAGCATGGCCTTCATGCCCTGGCGCACGCGGGCGATGGCGTCCTCGGCGCGCGTGCCTTCGTGATCGTCCTCGGGGCCGCCGGCGACATAGCCGTGGAACGGCAGGCCGAGATCGCGCGAGGCGTAGTGGCCGCCGACCGTCTTGCCCGCATGGACCGTCGCCGCGATCTCGCCCGACATAACAGGATCGTTGGCGGCGACGCCTGGAAAATTCATCACTTCGCCGAGCCCGATAATGTTTTCCCAGGTCATCGCTTCCGCGACATCGGCAACCGTCAACTCGGCGCCGGCATGTTCCAGCCCAGGCGCCGAAGGCACGCAGGACGGCATCTGCACATGCACGTTGATGGGCATGGCCACCGCCTCGTCATGCATCAGCCGCACACCGGGCAAGCCAAGCACATTGGCGATCTCGTGCGGATCGATGAACATCGACGTCGTGCCGTGCGGGATAACGGCACGGCAGAATTCGGTGACCGTCACCATGCCGCTCTCGACATGCATGTGCGCGTCGCAGAGGCCGGGCACCAGATAGCGCCCGCCGGCATCGACCACCTTGGTGCCCTGGCCGATGGCGTGGCTGGCATTCGGACCACAATAGGCGAAACGGCCGCCGGCAATGGCGATGTCGGTGCCGGCGATGACCTCGCCCGAGTGAACATTCACCCAGCGGCCGTTGCGAATGACGAGGTCGGCGGGCTTGCGACCCATGGCGACGTCGACCAGATGCGTCGCCATCTCGGTCCAGGGCTTGGGTTTCGTCGCATGCGCCGCCGGCTTCTTTGCCATGAAGGGACTCCTGTTTGCACGACTGTGCCAAGCCTGCCTGGTTTTGACCAGCGCCAAACCGCGGGTCGGCGAGCGGCACAGGCTGCAACCAGAAATAGGATTCCGTTTTGTCGTAAATCGGTCTACCCTGCCTGCCAAGGATCTTTCTGGCTCTTCATCCGGGGAGTTCGATGTATCGCCTAGTGGTCGCAAGCGCCGGTCTTCTTGCCGCCCTGTCCATGCCGGCTTTCGCGGCCGACCCGACAGTCGACGTGCCGATGACCGCGCCAGGCTTCGACTGGACCGGATACTACGCCGGCCTGCAGGCAGGCTATGGCTGGGGCCAATCCGACATCTCAGGAACGGAGGGCGCCCCGTTTTCCGTCTCGCCTGACGTCGATGGCGGTTTCGTCGGCGGGCACGTCGCCGGGCTTTGGCAGTTCGACCAGGCGGTGATCGGCGCGGAAGCCGACCTCAACTATTCCGCTGTCGACGGCACGACCGAGGCGGAGCCGGGAAACAATTTCGGCACCGACATCAAATGGTTCGGGTCGGTCAACGCCAAGGCCGGCTACGCCATGGACAGGGTGCTGGTCTACGGTATCGGCGGCATCGCCTTTGCCGGTATCGAAACCTCGCAAGCCTCGGGCTCTGCGTTCTCCCAGACACGCACGAATGTCGGCTGGACCGTAGGTGCCGGCGTCGACTACGCGCTGACCGACAAGTTCGTCGTCGGCGCGCAGTATCGGTATTATGATTTCGGCTCCGAGCACTATGATGGATCCGCCGATTTCGTCGGCCGCGACCAGGATACGAAGCTGAACACCGTCGGGATCAATCTCAGCTACAAGTTCTGATCCCTGCCGACATCGATCGGCGCGTTGCGCCTGTGACGCAGTCGGCAATTCGACGAGAGGGGCGGCCGGCGCCCCCAGTGGGCGGGGGAATGGGTTGGGCCTGGTAGACGCCGGCCTCGGCGGAGCAAGTCCACCGCCCAAACACCTTACTCATTGCGCGCGGCGCGGATAATTCCGCGATCACACCAGTATCGCCACGCCTCCTCCTCTGGGGTGCGCGTCCAGACAGCTCAAGAACACGACTTGACGGCCTGTGTCTGACATCTGAAAAGGGCGGGCCTGCGGACGTGGCGGAATTGGTAGACGCAAGGGACTTAAAATCCCTCGATCTCTGATCGTACGGGTTCGATTCCCGTCGTCCGCACCACAATGAAAGCCATACGACCGTCACAGGTGACCTTCTTCCTGTTTGCTAGATGCGCGTGGTGCCACTCTCTTGGCCACCAGGACGTTGCACCGGCGACGGCTGATCGGCGCTTCGGCCATGGTCTGGTCCACAGCCCACCTCAATGATTCCGACCAGTGCGCGAACAAACTCAACCATGTCGTTTGCCGTTATGGCCGCCTGGTCAGGGCTCTGCCCAATGTGTTCGGCGGCCGCGCAACATGACAGGCGGATGAGATCGTAGTGCGGATCCCTTTCATCCTCCGGCAACACAGACAATTTCATGGCTCGGCGATAAATCAACCGCAGCAATTGTTCGAGAGCTGCTCCGACACGCATGCGCTTGCTCCGCATTGGTCAGGCGTCCCGGCCCTCCAGGGCGCTGGGAACGTCGATGAGGAGGTGTCCCATTCTGTGCCAAAGGCTGCATCACAGCCATTAATATATCGTTTATTGCTAATATACACCTCAGTAAGGTCGCCTGTGAGTGCCAGACCACTGGTCAGGCAATGATCGGGTTCAGTTTCAGATGCTGGATCAAAATAATCGTCTTGGCATCGACGATGCGGCCGTCGGCAATGCCGGCCAGCGCCTCGTCGAGCGGCATTTCCAGAACCTCGATGTCCTCCCCCTCCTCCGGTGCGCCGCCGCCGGCCGAGATACGGTCGGCGGGCGAATAGCGCGCGACGAAGAACCAGAGCCGCTCGGTGACGCTGCCCGGGCTCATGTAAGGCGAGAACAGCCGTTCCACATGCTGCAGCCGGTAGCCGAGTTCTTCCTCGGCCTCCTTGCGGATGGCGGTCTCCGGATCGTTTTCGTCGAGCAGCCCGGCACAGGCCTCGATCAGCGGTTCGCGGTGACCGGTGACGTAGGCGGGATAGCGGAACTGGCGCACCAGGAGCACCGTCGAGCGCTGAGGGTCGTATGGCAAGATCACCGCGCCATCGCCGCGATCATAGGTCTGTCGGACCTGCGTCTCCCACTGGCCGTCGCGCCGGCGGTAATCGAGGACGGTCTTCTTCAGGACAGCCCAGTCGTCGGAGAGGATTTCTTCCGAACGGATGCGGATGCGGTCTTCCATCATGGTCTCCATGCTATGGGTCGAGGCGTAGCCGCCAACCGGTATTTGCGCAATGCAGGCGAATGGTTCAAAAATACGTTTCACCGTCTCGTGTCTGGCGCGCCCTCGATCCATTGCCTAGACAGCTGCTTACCTCTCCCGGAGCCCCTTTTCATGACAACATCGCTTTTCCAGCCGATCACGCTCGACGGCCTCGCCTTCCCCAACCGTATCGCTGTCGCTCCGATGTGCCAGTATTCCGCCGAGGACGGCTGCGCCAGCGACTGGCATCTTTACCACTGGATGAACCTGGCCATGTCGGGCGCCGGCATGGTCACGGTGGAGATGACCGATGTCGAGCGGCGCGGGCGCATTTCGCATGGCTGCCTGGGTCTCTATTCCGACGACAATGAAGCCGCCGCCCGTCGTGCCCTGGACGCCGCCAGACGCGTGGCCGCCCCCGGCACGAAGTTCGGCACGCAGCTTGCCCATGCCGGCCGCAAGGCCTCGAACCGCAAGCCTTGGGAAGGTGGCGGGCCGCTGCAGCCAAACGAGGATCCGTGGCAGACCGTCTCGGCTTCGGCCATCGCCTACGACACCGGTTGGAATGTGCCACGCGCGCTCGATGAGGAAGAAATCCTGCAGCTCATCGAACGGTTCGCTCAAGCCGCAAGGCGGGCCGAACGCGCCGGCTTCGACTTCATCGAACTGCATGCCGCGCATGGCTACCTGATCTTCCAGTTCCTCTCGCCATTGTCCAATCAACGCACCGACCGCTGGGGCGGCTCGCTGGAAAACCGGATGCGCCTTGTCGTCGAAATCGCCAAGGCAGTGAAGAAAGCGGTGCCGAAACTGATGCTCGGCGCGCGGTTGTCGGTGAAAGACTGGGTCGATGGCGGCTTCGAAGTCGAGGATGCGATCGAGGTGGCGAAGGCACTGAAGGCCGAGGGCGTCGCCTATCTCTGCTGCTCCAGCGGCGGCAATTCGCCGCTGCAGAAATTGCCCACCGGCCCCGGCTATCAGGTGCACCTGGCGGAAGCGGTGCGCAAGGGTGCCGGCATCCCGACCCGCGCGGTCGGGCTGATCGACGATCCCAAGCAGGCTGAGGCAATTCTCGCCGAGGGCCGCGCCGACATGGTGGCGCTGGCGCGCGCCTTCCTTGCCGATCCGCGCTGGGGATGGCGTGCGGCCGCAACATTCAGCGAAACGATTCATCCGGCGCCGCAACTCGCCCGGTCGGTGACGACCATGGAACACTGGATGAAGGCAGCCGGCTGACCGGCCTTTGCCCAGGGCCTTTGCGGGTCAGCCTGAGATGGCGGCCCGCAGGATGGCTCGCAGTTTGTCGCGATCGAGTTTGATCGGGTTGCCGCCGGCGCAAGGGTCGCTCTCGCCCATCGTGGCGACGCGCTCCTCGTCGATGTCGGTCAGCCCGATCCCCGGCAACGTGGCGGGGATGTTCAATCGGACCCGCAGTTCGATGATCCAGTCCACGACCGCTCGAGCATCGTGCGTCGGAAGGTCGAGGAAGCGCGCAAGCAGGCTGAGCTTCTCTTCCACCACCGGGGCGTTGAATTCGACGACATAGGGCATCAGCACGGCGTTGAGCAGGCCGTGGTGGGTGTCGTAGAGAGCTCCGAGCGGATGGGCGAGCGCATGTATCGCGCCGAGGCCCTTCTGCAGGGCCACGCAGCCCATGCCCGACGCGATCAGCATCTGCGCGCGGGCTTCGATGTTCTGCCCATCCTCCACGGCGACCGGCAGCCAGGTCTTGATCAGCCTCAAGGCATTGAGCGCGATGCCTTCGGCCATGGGGTGATAGCTCGGCGCGCAATAGGCTTCCAGCGCATGCGAGAGCGCGTCCATGCCGGTGGCCGCCGTGATATGGGCGGGCAGTCCGGTGGTCAGTTCGGGGTCCATGAGCACCACATCCGGCATCATGCGCGGATGGAAGACGATGACCTTGCGCTTCTCAGCCTCGTTGGTGATGACCGAGGCGCGGCCGAGCTCGGAGCCGGTGCCGGCGGTCGTCGGTATGGCGATGACAGGAACGAGGTGGGACGTGTCGGCACGCTTCCAGTTGTCGCCGATATCCTCCAGGTCCCACATCGGGATGGATTGCGTCGCCATCAGCGCGATTGCCTTGGCGGCATCGAGCGCGCTGCCGCCGCCGATGGCGACGACGAGGTCGTGCTGGCCCTGCTTCAGAACGGCCACGCCGTCGGCGACATTGCCGCCGGTCGGGTTCGGCTTGACGTTGTGGAAGAAGCCGGCATCCAGTCCGCTCACCTTCAGCACTTCGAGCGTGCGCTGCACTGGAAAGAGCGTCTTCAGGCCATCATCGGTGACGACCAGCGGCCGCTTCGCGCCGAGTTCACGAACGATACCGGCCAGTTCGGCGATCCGGCCATTGCCGAAGCGCACAGAGGTCGGAAAGCTCCAGTTGCCGGAGACGGCCGGGGTGAAAGCGGTCATGGGATCATTACCTTGAATTGGTTTGGGAATTGGCTTGAGGTCAGGCTGTCGCCAGCTTCTGTCGTTTGAGCGCCCGGCGTCGCAGGAAATCGACCAGGAAAACCAGGATCAGGGCGGGGATGAAATTGAGCGTGGCGAGCGCCGGATAGATCGGCGAGGAGCCGACGGCGATGCCGCTGTAGACGAAGATCGGCAGCGTGCGCGCGGTGCCAGCCAGCGAATAGGAGACGTAGAAATTTCCCCAGGAAAGGAGAAAGGCGAAGGTCGCGGCGGAGAGGATGCCTGGCCACAGCAGCGGGAAAGTGATTTCGCGGAACACCTCCCAGCCGGTGGCGCCGGCATCGCGCGCGGCGTCCTCCAGCGTCTCGTCGAAGCCGTAGACCTGCACGGCCACGATAACCAGCGCGAAGGGAGTGATGTAGACGATGTGGCCGATGATCACCGTCGCCAGCCCGGTCGAAAAACCCAGCCAGTTGCCGAGCACCGAGAACCACAGCAGCATCACCACGCCGAGCAGCAGTTGCGGGAACAGCAGCGGCAGGAAGCTGACGGTGCGGAAGATGTTCTGGAAGCGGAAGCGATAGCGGATCCACGCCACGGCTCCGGCCGAGCCGAGCACCGTGGCAAAGACCGTCGAGATCGCCGCGACGATCGCGGAATTCGCGACCGCCGGCAGGAAGTCGGGCTTGCGGAACAGTTCGCCATACCATTCGAGCGAGAAACCTTCGATCGGGAAGGTCAGCACGCGGCTGTCGGTGAAGGAAAACACCACCAGCGTGAGGATCGGCACGTAGAAGAACAGGATCAGCAGCGCCATGGTGCCGACGAGGAAAACGTCGACAACCCTGTTCTTCAGGCGTTCCGGGATCATCGGACAGACCTTTCGTGGTTGGCCGACCCGCGCATCAGAATAAAGGCAGCGAGCGACAGCGACAGAGCGCCGATGACGATCAGCACCAGCGTCAGCGCCGCACCGAGAGGCCAGTTGACCCGCGTCTCGAAGCTTTGGCGGATCAGCTCGGAAGCCAATGGCGCGGTGCCGCCGCCGAGCACCTTCGGTTCGAGGAAGGCGCCGAGGCTGAGCACGAAGACCAGCACGGCGCCGCAATAGAGCCCCGGACGGGCAAGCGGCAGCGTCACTTCGAAGAATGCGCGCAGCCGCGATGCGCCGGAATCATAGGCGGCCAGCACCAGGTCCCGGTCGATGCGTGCCAGCGACAAATAGATGGTGAACATCGGATAGACGACGAGGCCATAGACCATGCCGATCATCGTGCCGGTCGGCGTGAACAAGAGATTGAGCGCTTCCTGGCCGAGGCCGAGATGCGCCAGCAGCCAGTTGGCGACGCCGCTCTTGTCGAGCACGAGGATCCAGCCGAAGGTTTTCAGCACCGCGTCGGTCAGGAAGGCGAAGATGATCAGGATCTGGATCTGCGCATTATAGGCCCTGAGCCGCGTCGCCAGCGCGTAGGCGGCGGGAAAGGCGATGAGCACGCAGACGACCACGCACACCAGCGCCATGGCGACGGTTCGCGCCATGATGGTCCAGTAATGCGGCTTGGAGAACACTTCGGTCCAGACCTTGAGGTCCCAGGTCCAGGACAGGCGATAGAACTGCGTCGTCTGGAACGACAGCACCACCGTCATCAGCAACGGAATGATGAAGAACAGCAGCATCACGACCGCGAGCGGCGCCACCGCCGCCACGAGAACCGGATCACCCCAGCGCTTGCTATCGGTCCGCACGGCTCACTCCGAAAGCAGGAAGCTGCGGGTCGGATGAAAGCCGATCCTGACGCTGTCGGAGACCTTGGCGGGCAGATCGAGCGAACCGGCGAGATCCATGACCACGGCCTTGTCCAGGCCGGGGACGCGCACGCGATACTGCGTGGACGAACCCTTGATGAAATACTCCTCGACGGTGCCGTTCAGCACCCATTCGCCGGGTTCAGCCGCGCCGGTGACGAAACGGATGGTCTCGGGACGAACCAGCAGGGCTGTCGCGCCGCTGCCCAGGAAGAGAGAAATCCGCTCCCCGGCGATCACGGCTGCGTTGTCGCCAACCAGCGGTGAAGTAACCTTTGCGTCGCCACCATCGCGCGCGACGGATACCGGCAAGAAGTTGGTTTCGCCTATGAAGCCGGCGACGAACATGTTGGCCGGGCGGTAGTAGATATCCGACGGCGTGCCCAGTTGCACGACTTCGCCGGCTCGCATGACGCAGATACGGTCGGCAAGCATCATGGCTTCTTCCAAATCGTGGGTAACGAGGACGAAGCTGGTGCCGAGTTCGCGATGCAGCTTCTTCAGCTCGGCCTGCAGCGATTTCTTCAGCTTGGCGTCGAGCGCGCTCATCGGCTCGTCGAGCAGAAGCACGCTCGGGCGCGAGATCAGCGCGCGGGCGAGCGCCACGCGCTGCTGTTCGCCGCCGGAAAGCTGGACGGGATAGCGTGTCAGGTACTCGCGCTTAAGATGCATTAGGTCGAGCATGGCTGATATGCGCTGGTCCATCTCGGCCTTCGCCACCTTCTGCAGCTTGAGCGGAAAGCCGATATTGTCCGACACGGTCTTGTGCGGAAACAGCGCCAGCTTCTGGAAGACCATTCGCGTCGGCCGCTTCGCGGCCGGCACGCCCTGCATGTTCTGGCCCTGGATTTCCAGCACGCCGGCGGTCGGGTCCTCGAAACCGGCAAGGATCTTCAGCAGCGTGGTCTTGCCGCAACCGGAAGGGCCGACAAGCGCCATGAACTCGCCCGCGCCGATGTCGAGGGACACGCCATGCAAGGCTCGCATGGAGCCATAGTCCTTGACTATGCCAGACGCATTGATGATCGGCGCGTTGATGATTGCGGTTGTCAAAACTCGCCCGCCCTGAATGTGGGTGAAAATATGATGGAGCCCGCGCGCCGGAACGCGCGGGCTTCAATTCAATAAATGACGTTCAACGCGCGGCCAGTTCTTCCTGCCAGATCGCCAGCATGTCGTCGATGTTCGGCGCGACCGTGTGGAAGTGGCTGTTGTCCCAGGCCGTCCACATGTAATCCATCTGCAGCGCCTTCTTCTCGGCGTCCGAGAACAGCGCTTCCGTCTTGGCGTTCGGAACGAGATTACAGGTCGCCTCGGTGATCGACAGCTGCTTGGCCACCTCCGGCGAGACGATGTATTTCAGGAAGTCGGCGGCGACCTTGGAGTCGCGGTCGTTTGCGATCAGGCCCGTTGCCTCCATCCAGATGATGCCCTGCTTGAGGCCATTCTTCGGCTCGGGCACGATCGATTGGATGTAGTCGTGGCCCTTCATGCGCAGCGACGAAGTGGCGTAGGTGCCGCCGCCGATCAGCGCCCGGAACGAGCCGTCGATCAGGCCTTTCTGGGCAATCGCCAGGTCGGCGACGATGGCACGGGTGTTCTTGAAGGCGGCGCGCAGCACCTTGCGCACTTCGTCGAGTGCTGCCTGGTCGAGTTCGACATAGGGATTGACGCCGGCGTAAAGGGCCAGCGGCATGATCGGCCAATCGCCCCAGTCCAGCAGGCAGATCTTGTCCTTGTAGGCGGCGTCGAAAACCGGCGCGTAGCTCGACCAGGTCTCGAGCTTGTCGAACTTGGTGTTGACCGTCGGTCCGACCCAGCCCCAGCGGGTCGGCAAGCCGGTTGCCTTGCCTTCGAATTGCAGCGGCGTGAAGGGCGCACGGAACTGCGGGTAGAATTCGGCGTATTGGTCGGCGAAATCCTTGTCGTCGATGTAGCGGCAGATGCCCGCCGGCCCCATGCGTGCGATCCAGGGGCTGTCTGATGAAACGAGGTCGAAATCCTTCGACGCACCGGCGGCGAGCTTGGCGAAGCCGCCCGCGGAGTCAGTGATCAGGTCGACGGAAATGGAGACGTCCTTCTGCTTCTGGAACGGGTCCAGGATGGACGGCGCGTTGTAGCCTTCCCAGCACATGTAGTTGAGGCTCTCGGCGGCGGATGCGCCTTTCGGCATGCCGAGTATGCCGGCGCCCGCGACCGCCAGCCCGAGGCCGCCCATGCCCTTCAGCACCGCGCGGCGATCGACGCTCCCGATGCCTGATGTTTCCTTCTTCATTTGCCTGTTCCCTTCCTTTGTTATCAGTCCAAAAAACTCCCGATCAGACGATGCCGAGATATCGCCTGATCTCCCATTCGCTTACCTGTTTCTGGTACTCGCCATATTCAAAGCGTCGTCCGGTCACGAAGCTGTCGATGAAGTCCTCGCCGAAGATCTCGCGGGCGGTTGTGCTTGCGTTGAGCCGCTCCGCCGCCTGGCCGAGATCGGACGGGAAGACGGCCTCCGGTGAAGGCGTTGCGGCATAGAAATTCTCGCCGCTGCCGGCCGGCGGCTCGATCTCGTTGCGGATGCCGTAAAGGCCGGCGCCGATGCAGAGCGCCAGCGCCAGATAGGGATTGGCGTCCGCCGAGGGCACGCGAAACTCGACGCGGGTGGATTCGGGCTCGTCATTGATGACGCGCACCGCCGCCGTGCGGTTCTGGACACCCCAATTGGCCGCGGTCGGCGCCCAGGCGCCAGGCACCAGCCGCTTGTAGGCGTTGACGGTATGGGCGCACATGGCCAGCAGTTCCGGCATAAGCCTGACCAGGCCGCCGATGAAATGACGCCCGAGTTTGCTGAGACCATCCTGCGCGCCGGCATCGGCGAACACCGGATTGCCCTGCCGGTCGCGCATGGAGACATGCAGGTGGCCGGACTGGCCAGGCAGCGCCGGCGAAAGCTTCGACATGAAGCCGGCGGTCAGGCCGTGGCGCGAGAAATAGGCCTTGGCGAAATTCTTGAACAGCGCCGCGTCATCGGGCGATTTCAAGCCTTTGGCGTAGGTGAGCGGCGCCTCGAAACAGCCCGGACCAAGCTCGGTGTGGACGGCGTCGAGGCCGATCCCCATCGTCGTCATCGTATCGTGCAGGCCCTGCAGGAGGTCGCCATGGATGGCCGATGTCTGCAGCGAATAGGTGCGGTTGCCCTGCGCGAAATAGGTGAGGTCGCGATAATCCTTGGCGCGCAGGCTTTCGGGCGTCTCGTCGAACAGGAAGAACTCGTATTCGAAGGCCGAGAACACGTCGAAGCCAAGTTCAGCGGCCTCCCCCATCAGCCTCTGGCAAAGATTGCGCGGCGAGCGCTTGCCGAAATCGCCTGAGAAATCGGCGATGCAGAGCGCCGCATCCTCCGCGAACGGATATTTGCGCAGGCTCGCGGCATCGAGGAATGCCGGCCGGTCGACGAAAGCACCGTCAATGAAGGTTTTCTCGGCGATATCCCAGAAATAGAGAACCTCGCAGAACGGATAGCCCCTGGCGGCCAGCTTGACTGCCTTGTCGACAGAGACCAGCTTGTCGCGAAATTCGCCGGCCGGGTCCATCATGCCGATGTGCACGGCCCTGGCGCCAAGCTTTTCAACACCAGACGCGAAGGCCGCACCGGCTTCATTGACTGTCGACATATATGCCCGCCTCGATATTTTCGCCCCGAGGCTAGGGTCGACCCGCACGCAACTGAATATCCCGATAGGGATAGACGAGACGAAAATTCGGGCAGCCTCGAACAGGCCCTGGAAACCCGGCCAGAGGACAAGAAGATCGTGGTGATTGCAGGCTTTGCGCCGTGGAACCGAAAGATCGCCGCAGCGATCCAGGAGGTCGGCACGCCGGACTTCCCGCAGCGTATCGAAGAGGCGCTGAAGGCGGTCATCGACCTAGATATCGTGATGATCTTCGCCTATTCCGGCACGGAAAAGCCGATCTGCCTCTACCACAATATCGATCCCGTACGCGCGGCGACCGTGATCACCGCCTATGCAAACGGACCCTATCTGCTCGATCCCTTCTATCGCGCGGCGACGGACCCCAAGGTCATCGGGGTCAGGCAACTGAGAAGGATGGCGCCGGACCAGTTCTACAGTTCGGAATATTTCCGCCAGCATTACGGCCTGACAAAAATCCGCGACGAGGTTGGCATCGTCTGCCGGCCGGCGGGGAGCGCGGCCATCGTCATCAGTTTCACCCGCCCGATGGAATCACCCGCCTTCGGACGGCGCGACCTCAAGGCTATCCACGATGCCGAACCGGTAATCCGCCTTTTGATCGAACGGAACTGGAGCAACGCTCGCCTCAGTTCGAGGGAAACCGATGGCGAACCGGTCGATCCGATAAACGCGACCCTGAACCGGATGACAGGCGGCGTGCTGACGCCGCGCGAGATCGAGATCACCTCGCTGATCCTGCGTGGACATTCGAGCGCGGCTATCGCCGATGCGCTGAACATCGCCGAGGGGACGGTAAAAATCCACCGCAAGAATATTCACCAGAAGCTTGATATCTCTAGCCAATCCGAACTGTTCTCGATGTTTATCTTTCATCTGTCGAAGCAATAACGCCGCAATGGCGCGGAGCAGCGCTTCCAGCGAGCGTTGAGACAGGTCGAGCCAAGCCACCGCGTGTCAAAGATGGGCCGCATGCGAACCGGCTGGCGTTGAAAAGGTTCGGGATTTGCCTTCTTTGCCGAGAAGGTGCCGCAGCCCGGCTGCAATTTCGTTCGCAAACTGTTACGTTGGGTGAGGCTGCGGCGGGCGCGGCCGGGCTTGGGAGGAAATCATGTCGTTCAGGGCATTCTTGCCGGCTGCGATGCTTGTGGCGATGGCCGGGTTTTGGCTCGGCGCATCGACGCCGAGCGTCGCGCAATATTGCGAAGGTACGGTGCACGGCCTGTCCGGGCGCTACAATCTGGCGACCGGCAGCGGCTTTCTCGCCGTGCGGGCGCGACCGAACTCGTCGTCGCGGATGATCGGCCAGCTGTTCAACGGCGATCATACCGAAATATTCGACCGGCGCGGCAACTGGTACCAGGTCGAAATCGGCGGCACGACCGGTTGGGCAAACGCACGCTGGCTACGCAACGATTGTGGCTACTGAGACGCCCGTGCATGTCGCCCAAAAGTGGATGCGGTTTTGGGACAACGACATGCATCGAACAAAGAGCTAAAGCGCGTCGCAGACGCGACGCGACTTTTGGGCGCAGGCCGAAAGCCACTTTTGCAACCAAATTGGCTGTTTTGCGTTGCGGCCATGATGGACAACAACAAACCCTTTGAAACGCCGGTCGTGGTCGAACTCGGCCATGTCGGCAAGTATCGCCATATCCGCAGCACCCAGGAAGCGGCGGAGTGTCTGATGACGGTGTGGCCGCTTAATCGCGGCCCGCGTCATCGTGATGCCCTCGACACTTGCCTCAAAGTGCTGGAAGGTTATCGTTCGACAGCGGATGCGCGACGGGCATTGATCGAGGCCGCCAGGGAGTCTGAAGTGCTGGTGCCCGAAGACAAGCTGTCCGACGACCGGCTGCATTGAGCAGGCGGACCTTTCAACCGGAGGTTTTGATGGCGAAGCTGACTTACAAGATCGTCGAGCATGACGGCGGCTGGGCCTACAAGGTCGGTTCGACCTTCTCGGAGACATTTCCCACCCATCAGGACGCACTGCGCGCCGCCGAGATCGCTTCGGCCGAGCAGCAGGTGGCAGGCGCGACGGACGGCATCCAGTATGAGGATGCCGACGGCAAATGGCACGAGGAATTGGCTGACGGCCGCGACCGGCCGCAGACCGAGGTGTCAGACTAAATTTCCGAAGAAGAGAGCTTGCCTGCCGGAAAAGGCAGGGCGCCGACCGCGGACGCCAGGAGAGACGGCGTCCTACGGTCGACGGCTGCCCAGCGGCCGACTATTTGCCGCAGTACTGGTCGTTCACGTTGCCCTGGGCATTCGCATCAGGCCCGGCCGTGTTGTAGGCACAGGGGCCGACCGCACCCGAACTGCCAAGGGTGTCCAGCCCGGAGCGGTCGCCATTGATGCTTCCGGTCGTGTTCTGGTCAACGCCTGACGACTCTTCGTTGCCGAACGGCCACCAGTTGTGATGATTGGAATATGCGCCTTCGGATGACTGGGCCTTCGCCGATGTGGCGAGGCCGATCGTCAGAACCGATGCTGCGAGAAGTTTCGTGTACATTGAATTACTCCGTGTCTTGGTCGCCTTGGGTGCGACACGGGGTAAACCCGCCGGTCAGCCGGATGGTTCATTGAAATTGTCGTGAGGCAGAGGTGATGGAAACGCTCGGGCGCCGATCCGCTCTATGAAACCGGTCACCCGCTCGGGCTCGACAAACTGCGGCATATGGCCAACGCCGTCGACAGGTTCGAAATCGAGCCCTTCGATCCTGTCTCGCATAGGCTCGCCATGGATGCGGATATCGATGACGCGGTCGGCGGTTCCGAAGAGCATGCCTGCAGGCATGGCAATCTCGTCATAGCGTTGTTCGATGCGACCGAGATCCTATTCGATGGCCACGACATCGGCTGATGTTGCCTGGAAATGGCCTGGCCGCAGCCCGAGCCACCCGCCGCCGGCGACCATGTAGTCCGCGGGAAAAGCCTGCGGCCCGAAGATGAACTCCATTGTCGGCCGGGCATAGCGCAGGCTCAGAGGTATCGCCACGGTATAGGCCATGATCCGGCGCAACAGGCGTGAGGGAATGTAGAGCAGGTCAAATCGCTGGCGTGCCCGGGTTTCCAGATGCGTCAGCGGCGCCAGCAAGGCGATGCCCGAAATCGCCGAGGGATATTCCACGGCCAAGGTCAGCGCGATGGCGCCACCCAGCGAGTGGCCCACCACCAGTGGCCTTTCCAGCCCCAGTCTTTCGATGAAGCGCCGCACCAAGGCCGCCTGTTCGGGCAACCGGCCCGTGGCGCCATTGGCGCGAACCGAATAGCCCGATCCCGGACGATCGAGCGCGATCAGCCGGTAGCCCGGGCCAAAATGTGCGAACAGCGTGTGCCGGAAATGATGGAGTTGAGCGCCAAGCCCATGCAGGAAAACGATCGGCCGTCCCTCGCCCACATCGATATAGTGGATGCGGTTGCCATCGATCTCGACGAATTTTCCGATGGGCGGCACCAGTCTCCGCGCCTTCGCCGCGATCCACAGCGTCGCCAGCACCAGACAGGCAATCCCCAGAACCGCCAGCAGGAACAGCAGGGCCAGCAGCCACGACAGGATCGATATCAGCATTGTTCACCCGGACCAGAACCAGCCTGAGCTTAGCCGCATCCGGTCACGCCGCAACCTTGCGTCGAAGCGGGCGCGTCCAAGTGTGGATTGTTCCCCGCCCGGTTGGCATTGCCGACAGCCACGCGCCGCGCTATCTCAGGCGACCCGTCCTGCCGGAGCCCTCCATGACCGAAATCGTTACCGCCGCCATGCTCGTCATCGGCGATGAAATCCTGTCCGGCCGCACCAAGGACAAGAATATCGGCCACCTCGCCGATATCATGACGGCGATCGGCATCGACCTCAAGGAGGTGCGCATCGTGCCCGACGAGGAAGACGAGATCATAGCTGCGGTGAATGCGGTGCGCGCACGCTACACCTATGTGTTCACCACCGGCGGCATCGGCCCGACCCATGACGACATCACAGCCGATTCGATCGCCAAGGCGTTCGGTGTTCCCTGCGAATACGACGCCAAGGCCTATGCGATGCTGGAGGCGAGCTATGCCGCGCGCGGCCTCGAATATACCGAGGCGCGCAAGCGCATGGCGCGAATGCCGCGCGGCGCCGACCATATCGACAACCCGGTGTCCGTGGCGCCCGGCTTTCGCATCGGCAATGTCCATGTCATGGCGGGCGTGCCCTCGATCTTCCAGGCCATGCTCGACAATGTCGTGCCGACGCTGAAGACCGGCACGAAGATGCTGTCGGCGGCGGTGCACTGTCCGTTCGGCGAGGGCCTTGTCGGTGGACCCTTGGGCGAGATCCAGAAAGCGCATCCGGACACGATCATCGGCTCCTATCCAAAGTATGGCGACGGCAAATTCTGGACCGAACTGGTGGTTCGCGCCCGCAGTCAGGAGGCACTCGATGCCGCGCGCGCCGATGTCGAGGCGATGGTGGCGGGTTTCGCCGCCGAGGCGAGCTGATCGCCCCCTGAAGCGGTTGACGCAATTCCTGTGGGAAAACCGCCTCACACGTTTCCTGGAATTGCTCTAGCCGGAACCAAGCGCGGCGCCGCTGCGTTTCCCTGCACGCGTGCTCCAAGGCTCGCCAGATTGAGGGATCACCATGCGCTTCAAGACCATCGTTGCCATTCTGCAGAACGAGCAGGACGCAGAACGCGTGCTCGACTGCGCCATTCCGCTTGCCAGCCGCTTCCAGAGCCACCTGATCGGCATCCATGCCGAGGCGCTTCCGGTGCCCTACACCTCGGCAACCGGTTTTCCCGACACGGAGTTCCTGCAGGTATCGGCCGACATGAGCCGCGAACGCGCCGAAAAGCTTCAGGCGGTTTTTCTCAGGCAAATCGAGGATTCAGGGCTGTCCTTCGAATGGCGCAGCCTGGAGAGCTTCTCCGGCGACAGCGCCCTGACCGGTATTTCGAGCGTGCGCGCCGCCGACCTGATCATCGCGGCGCAGAGCGAAACCGGCAGCGATCCGAGCGCGGATGTGGGCACGCTGGTCTACGATGCCGGCCGACCGGTATTGGTGGTGCCGCCCCAGGGGCCATTGCTCACCACTTTCAAGCACGTGCTGCTCATCTGGAACGGCAGCAAGGAGGCGGCGCGCGCCGCCTTTGACGCATTGCCCTTCATCATCGAGGCCGAGAAGACCGAGATATTGATCATCGACCCGCCTGATACGCTCGATGACAGCCCGGAGGCCGCCGGAACCGAAATCGCTTCGTCCCTTTCACGTCATGGCGCCAGTGTCGGCGTCAGCGTACAAAAATCGGGAGGCATCCCGGTCGAGGACATGATCCAGACAAGGATCGTCGAGACCGGCGCCGATCTGCTCGTTCTTGGTGCCTACAGCCATTCGTGGCTGCGTCGGCTCCTGTTCGGCGGAGTTACACGCTCGGTGTTGCGCACCGCGCCGGTGGCGGCCTTCCTGTCGCGGTAAGTCCACAGCGATCGTTTCCGGTCGCCCTTGCCAAGGCCAAGGGTTTCCAGTTAATTCCGCGCGCATTCCCTTGGTTTTCTTGCACGCGGCCTTCGCGTGCTGCGGAGTGCGCGAGACATGTCCCTTCCCGAAAAAGCCTTCCCGGTCTCCTGGGACCAGTTCCACCGTGACGCCCGCGCGCTCGCCTGGCGGCTTGCCGGCGCCAACAAGGGTCAATGGAAAGCGATCGTGTGCATCACGCGCGGCGGGCTGGTACCGGCCGCCATCATCTCGCGCGAACTCGGCATCCGCATCATCGAGACGGTCTGCGTCGCCTCCTATCACGACTATTCCAGCCAGGGGCAGTTGCAGGTGCTGAAGGAAGTCACCCCCGCGCTGCTTGCCGAGGACGGCGCGGGCGTGCTGATCATCGATGACCTGACCGACACCGGCAAGACCGCCGGCATCGTGCGGGCGATGATGCCCAAGGCCCACTTCGCCACCGTCTACGCCAAGCCCAAGGGGCGGCCGCTGGTCGATACTTTCGTCACCGAAGTCAGCCAGGACACCTGGATCTATTTCCCGTGGGACATGGGCTTCACCTACCAGAAGCCGATCGCCGACGACCACGTCGGCTGATTCGCGACAAACCGCTTTTTCCAGTTAAGCCGTCACCGATGACAATATTTGCTTCCGCGAAAGGCCCCGCGGGGCAGGATATCCTGTGAAATCGACACTTATTGACGGGAATCGGCCAGCCTGACCAAAGTTTTTACTTTTATTGGTGACAATTAGCCGTAAGATTCGTGAGGCGGCAAACGATTCTGGAGGCTGGGGCTAGCTTCTCCGATGTTGACGAGGCCAACGACGCACAACCATCTGGCTGAAAGGGTCCGGCGACTCTTCGGCACCGCGCCGTGCCGCCTGCAGGTTGCCGCCCTGCCCTGGCGCGATACCGGGAACGGCGTCGAGATCATGCTCATCACCAGCCGTGATACCGGCCGCTGGGTATTGCCGAAGGGCTGGCCGGAGGCCAAGGAGCCGCTTTGCGAAGCGGCGGCCCGCGAGGCTGGCGAGGAAGCCGGATTGCGCGGAAGCGTTTCCCATCTCGAAGCCGGCCGTTACTTCTATGCCAAGGTGCTGGCTTCGGGTGAGGAGGTGCCTTGCGAGGTGCTGGTGTTCCCGCTGCACGTCGACAAGATCGCCGATCGTTGGAAAGAAAAGCACTCCCGCACACGCAAATGGGTCAATTCCGGCGAAGCGGTGCGCATGGTCAATGAACCCGACCTTTGCCAGATCATTGCCTATTTCTGCGCCGACCCGCACAGATTCTCCTAGAGCCGACCGTCGACCTCTTCCGCGTGCACCATGGCAGGCTCACAACCCTGTGATGTGCCGCATGAATGGTTTGCTAATTTTTCTTCGCTAGAAAATGGCTAACCTGGCGTTGATCGATGGCGAATCCCGTAAACCCACCTCAGCAAGAACCCGGCGAGCCGCAACGCGAGCACCGTCCCCGCGTGCTCAAGGGCGGTTCCGTCATCACCGGGATTCAAAACTCGGAAGTCGCCGTAATGCTGCGCAACCAGCATGCGAGCGGCGCCGAATTGAAGATACCGGTCGAGGCGCGGATTCCTGATCGTTTCCTTCTCTATGTACCGCTCGACGGCGTGGCCTACCGCTGCGAGGTCCGCTGGCGCCGCAATGACCGGATCGGCGTGCAGTTCACCGGCACCGAGCCGAAGCCGAAACTGCATTACGGCTGAACCAGACCTGCCAGCCGAGAGGCCTTGCAGCCGGCGCGCATCCCCAACAAGGCCTCGTGCCTGTCGGCGGCGCGTAGATCGCCGCCGGAGATGACAATCGCGGCGGCGCGTTTCTATCCCCGTTATCCACATGTGTGACACACAAGATGTTGGGGTCACAAAAGCTACGCAAACGAATCCTTGACGGCGCAAAACGAGTCGCCTTTTATAGGCCATGTGCTCCTGTTGAGAGTGCGACCGGAAAGTTCTGAGCCCGGTCTTTTTCCCGGATTATGTGTGTTTTTGCCCGCATTTCCGCCTGTTTACGAGGCCGGCGGAAGCGTTGGGATTGTGGGTGGTGGGGCGACGAAAGGGACAATTGTCGGACTGGAATAAATTGTCTGTTAATACTATATTTAGTGTTTGCAGATAGGTTCGACGCTAGATAGTGTGAATTTCCCTCTACGTAGGGAATCGCAAAAGTTTCAGTTGAGGACCCGCGGGGTCGGTTTGCAGCTTGGGTAGGCGCCTGGGAAGGCGCTCGGTTGCCTGTTGCTGCGGGCGCTTGCGACGAGGAGATGCCGGCATTGTTCGCCATGCCGGCAAACGGCGGACTGCGCTTTTCGCCCCGGGGGGCAGAAATCCCCTGACGAAAGCGCTATATATAGACAAAAGGACCGGACCAATGCGCATCGAGCGTCGTTTCACCAAGCCAGGCCAATCAGCTTATGCGGAGATCGAATTCCGCAAGGCTCTTTCCGAGATCAAGAATCCGGATGGCTCGGTGGTGTTCCGCTTGGACAATATCGATGTGCCGGCGCAGTTCTCGCAGGTTGCCGCCGACATCCTGGCGCAGAAGTATTTCCGAAAGGCCGGCGTGCCCGCGCGCCTGAAGAAGGTCGAGGAGAACGATGTCCCCTCCTTCCTGTGGCGCTCCGTGGCCGACGAGGCCGAACTTGCCAAGCTGCCGGAAGCCGAGCGCTATGGTTCCGAGATCGACGCCCGCCAGGTCTTCGACCGGCTGGCCGGCACCTGGACCTACTGGGGCTGGAAGGGCGGCTACTTCAAGTCGGAGGAAGACGCGCGCGCTTTCCGCGACGAGCTCGCCTATATGCTGGCCACCCAGCGCGTCGCGCCGAATTCGCCTCAATGGTTCAACACTGGGTTGCACTGGGCCTACGGCATTGACGGTCCGAGCCAGGGCCACTTCTATGTCGACCCCTTCACCGGCAAGCTGACCAAGTCGAAATCCTCCTACGAGCATCCGCAGCCGCATGCCTGCTTCATCCAGGGCGTGCAGGACGACCTCGTCAACGAGGGCGGCATCATGGATTTGTGGGTGCGTGAGGCGCGCCTGTTCAAATATGGCTCGGGCACCGGTTCGAACTTCTCGCTGTTGCGCGGCGAAGGCGAAAAGCTGTCCGGCGGCGGCCGCTCGTCCGGCCTGATGAGCTTCCTCAAGATCGGCGACCGCGCCGCTGGCGCCATCAAGTCGGGTGGCACGACGCGCCGTGCGGCGAAAATGGTCATCGTCGACGCCGATCACCCCGATATCGAGGAATTCATCGACTGGAAGGTCAATGAAGAGCAGAAGGTCGCCTCGCTGGTGACCGGCTCCAAGATCGTCAAGAAGCACCTCGAAGCGATCATGAAGGCCTGCGTCAATTGCGAAGGCCATGACGACGACTGCTTCGATCCGGCCATCAACACGGCGCTGAAGCGCGAGATCAAGGCGGCCAAGAAGTCGGCCGTTCCGGAGAACTACATCTACCGCGTGATCCAGTTCGCCAAGCAGGGCTACACGTCGATGTCGTTCAAGACCTACGACACCGACTGGGATTCGGATGCCTATCTGACGGTTTCGGGCCAGAACTCCAACAATTCGGTGTCGCTAAAGGACAATTTCCTGCGCGCCGTCGAGGACGATGCCGACTGGCACCTGACCGCCCGCAAGGACGGCAAGGTGCTGAAGACGCTGAAGGCCAGGGACCTCTGGGAAAAGATCGGCTACGCCGCCTGGGCGTCCGCAGATCCCGGCCTGCATTTCAACACGACGATGAACGACTGGCACACCTGCGCTTCGGCCGGTGCGATCCGGGCCTCCAACCCGTGCTCGGAGTACATGTTCCTCGACGACACGGCCTGCAACCTCGCCTCGATCAATCTGCTGCCCTACCGCAACGCCGACGGCACGATCGACATCGCCGCCTACGAGCACACGGTACGGCTGTGGACCATCGTGCTTGAAGTCTCGGTGATGATGGCGCAGTTCCCGTCGAAGGAGATCGCCAAGCTCTCCTACGACTACCGTACGCTCGGCCTCGGCTACGCCAACATCGGCGGCCTGCTGATGACCTCGGGCATCCCCTATGATTCCGACGAGGGCCGCGCCATCTGCGCCGCGCTCACCGCCATCATGACCGGCGTCGCCTACGCCACCTCGGCGGAAATGGCCTCCGAGCTCGGCGCGTTCCCCGACTATGACCGCAACGCCCAGAACATGCTGCGCGTCATGCGCAACCATCGCCGCGCCGCCTATGGCGACAAGGACGGCTACGAGAAGCTCGCCGTCAACCCGGTGCCGCTGGTCGCTTCCGACCTCAAGCAGCAGGCGCTTGCCGAGCATGCCAAGGCCGCCTGGGACCGCGCCATCGAGCTTGGCGAGGAGCACGGCTACCGCAATGCCCAGGCAACCGTGATCGCGCCGACCGGCACGATCGGCCTGGTCATGGATTGCGACACCACCGGCATCGAGCCCGACTTCGCGCTGGTGAAGTTCAAGAAACTCGCCGGCGGCGGCTACTTCAAGATCATCAACCGCGCCGTGCCGGAAGCGCTGCGCACGCTGGGCTATTCCGAGAGCCAGATCGGCGAGATCGAGGCCTACGCGGTCGGCCACGGCAACCTCAACCAGGCGCCGGCAATCAACCCCGGCTCGCTCAAGGCCAAGGGCTTCACCGACGACAAGATCACGGCGCTCAACGCGGCGCTGAAGTCGGCCTTCGACATCAAGTTCGTCTTCAACCAGTGGACGCTCGGCGCCGACTGGGTGAAGGAGACTTTTGGGTTCACCGACGAGCAGCTCAACGACTTCTCGTTCGAGATGCTGCCGGCGATGGGCTTCTCCAGGAAGGACATCGAGGCCGCCAACATCCATGTCTGCGGCGCCATGACGCTGGAAGGCGCGCCCTTCCTCAAGGCCGAGCACCTCGCCGTGTTCGACTGCGCCAGCCCCTGCGGCAAGATCGGCAAGCGCTCGCTTTCGATCAACAGCCACATCCAGATGATGGCGGCGGCACAGCCCTTCATTTCGGGCGCCATCTCCAAGACCATCAACATGCCCAACGATGCGACGGTGGAGGACGCCAAGGGCGCCTACATGCTGTCGTGGAAGTTGGCGCTGAAGGCCAACGCGCTCTACCGCGACGGCTCCAAGCTGTCGCAGCCGCTCAATGCCTCGCTGCTCGCCGATGGCGAGGAGGACGAGGACGATGCGGTCGAGCAGTTGATCCAGGCCCCGGCGGCGGCGCGCGCGGCGCAGATCACCGAGCGGATCGTCGAGCGCATCATCGAGCGCGTCTCGCGCGAGCAGGAAAAGCTGCCTGGCCGCCGCAAGGGCTATACGCAGAAGGCCAAGATCGGTGGCAACACCATCTTCCTGCGCACCGGCGAATATGATGATGGCCGCCTCGGCGAGATCTTCATCGACATGAACAAGGAAGGCGCGACACTGCGTGGCCTTCTCAACAACTTCGCCATCGCGATTTCGCTCGGCCTGCAGTACGGTGTGCCGCTCGATGAATATGTGCACGCCTTCACCTTCACCAAGTTCGAGCCGGCCGGCATGGTCATCGGCAACGATGCCATCAAGAGCGCGACGTCGATCCTCGACTACGTGTTCCGCGAACTGGCCATCTCCTATCTCGGCCGCAACGACCTCGCCCATGTCGACCAGTCGGACTTCTCCAACACCGCGCTTGGCCGCGGCATCAGCGAAGGCAAGACCGACGCCGTCTCCAAGGGCCTGACCCGCGGTTCCCCGGTGAAGCTGGTTTCCAGGGCAATCGGCAGCGAGCCGAAGGGCTTTTCCAGCGGCTCGACCGGAACCCCTGCCCGCTCGGCGCCGACCGCCTTCTCCGGCTCCAACGTGCTGGCCTTGAAGCCGGCCAGCGACGAGGCGATCGCCTACAAGCGCGACTATGAGGAGCGGGCCAAGGAACTGGCCGAGGACATCGCCTTCGAGGAAGCGGCGGGCGCTGCTTCCGAGACTTCGGATGCCACGACCGCGCTGTTCACCGACGTCGCGGCGAATGAAGCGGCCGAAGCGAAGAAACTCGCCGCCGACCGCCGCGCCAAGTCACTGCTCCAGGGCTACACCGGCAATTCCTGCTCCGAGTGCCAGAATTTTACGATGGTACGGAACGGGACCTGCGAGAAGTGCGACACGTGCGGCGCCACGAGCGGGTGCAGCTGAGGGGATTTGATTGAGCCCAAAAGTCGTAAATGCAACGACGCCGACAATCCTAGATTTCGGCGTCGTTGAAAGCGGCATACGGGAACGTGAGAGCGCCAGCGTCTCACGCAGCGATGCATTCACTAGACTTGCGTTAGAAACTGTCTTTGGGCTACCTCAACCAGAAGTCGACGAGTATATCGTTGACGGCTTTGATGACCGTGGCATCGACATTGTCTATATCGACCACGACAATCGTGTAATAAATATCGGGTCATGCAAGACGGTTGTCTCATATAAAAATTCTCGTAAGAATTTCCCCGGCGATGAAATTGATAAGATAATCTCTTTTGTTGAGGACCTCGTTCTTAATCGCGAGGATATGCTTAAAACATGTAACGGCCCTCTAGCTGCAAAAGTTAGGGAAATATGGGATATTTTTGCGGAAGAGAGTTATCGGATTTCGGTTCATCTCTTTTCAAACCAGGCCACACTTCAAATAGATGCTCACAACCGACTAGTTGAAGCTCTGAGCCGTCATGAAATTGCGCTGTTCGAATATGGATTGTTCGAGTTATCTCATGGTGTCGTAAAGGCCACGAAGCCTCGGTTCAGAAAGAAGATTGTTCCGTCAGATGATTCTGCGTTCAGCGTAAAAGAGGCCAACAAGCGAGCTGTCATGCTGAAGGTCTCGTTGAAGGAAATGACTCAGTTTCTCAGCGCAGAAAATCAAACATTCGATGAGCGATTAATCTGGCAGAACGTTCGATATTTCCTTGGCTTGGACAATGAGGTCAATAGGGAAATCCGCGAAACATTACTGTCCGGACAGGCAAGCGATTTTTGGTTCTTGAACTCAGGTCTTACAATCGTCTGCGAACAGATAGTTTCAGTAGCGAATGGCCGACACCCTATAACGATGGTAAACCCTCAGATCGTGAATGGCTGCCAAACAGCGACTGTCATTCATGCGGTTTCGACCGGAACCATGGCCGACCTAGACGACGGCTATGTTCATGTGAAAATCATCGAAACGAACGATAGTACATTTATCGAGCGGGTTGCCCTCGCAAGCAACACGCAGAGCCGCATCTTGAATCGCGACTTGAGAGCAAACGACAACATACAGCGCCAACTTGTTGAGTGTCTTCGGCCTCACAACTATTTCTATGTTAGGAAGCGCGGAGAGAACGCACCTCGTCCAGGAATGAGGATGATCGATGCGGCGAGAGCAGGCCAGCTCGTCCTAGCATACCTTTGCGGAGAACCGACAAAGAGCAAAACCAACTCGAATGATATATTTGGCGACCTATATGAGGAGGCATTCAATCCTCATGCAGTAACGCCTGATATAATTATCGCGGCGCACGAATGTTATTCCGTGATCGAGCGTCGCAGAAAAGAAATCCTGGCCTGGCAGGCATCGGTTACTCGAAATTCCTTTGAGGAATCATGGCTGATCGAAGGCCATTTTCATTTGCTATTCGTCATTGGTGAACTCATGCGCCGGGCTTCCATTCCGTTGTCAGAGACGACGATAGCCATTGGCTTGATTGAGAAAGCAAGCAGCATCCTGAGGATTTTTGTCGAGCGGAATCAAAAAGTTGCGAACTATCGACTCTTCCGCTTGGCTAGATCTCGGGAGGAAATCCTGAAGATCATCGACAATAACTCCAAGCCGGACGAGGCTAACCCGGTACAGATTGAGCTATTCTAAAATTCAGGATCCGCTTAGCGCCTACTCCACCCGCAACGTCTGCTCGTCAAACAACGGCTCGTCCTGCCCCGAACGAACAGCACCTTCCGCCCCTCACCCGCCGGCACCTCGAAATACTGGATGCCGTCGGGCATTTCGACCCCGTCGCCGCAGGGCGGTTCGGGAACCTCGTTGGCAAGCGCCTCCAGTTCTTTCGCGTAGGCGGCGTTGGGGCTGAACGTATAACGCTTGACGCCGGTTGGCATAAGGCGAGACTCAGTCCGCCGGGCAGAGCGGCGTCTTTCCTCCATACGTTTGATGTGCGTCAAGGCCAGGCGATCCACGCCTCACTATCTTCACCGTCAGGAACGACCTTGGAGACGAGCGATGGACGCAGAGATCAGAGACAAGATTCAAACGCTCCTTGATCAGCACCGCATCATGACGGTCGCAACACTGAGGGCGGACGGCTGGCCCCAGGCGACGACCGTGGGCTACGTCAATGACGGCCTTTCCCTCTATTTTCTTTGCGGGCTCGACAGCCAGAAGGCGGCGAATCTGGCGCGGGACGATCGCCTGTCGCTGACCATCGATCACGACGCGCCTCAGGTGATGGAGATCACTGGCCTTTCCATGGCGGCACGGGCACAGCCGGTCACGGACAGGGCAGAGGCCGAGAAGGTCCTGGGGATGATGCCGATGAAATATCCGCCACAAGCCTCGATGCCATTCGCGATGCCGACGCCGGAGCAGGTGCGCATCTTCCGTGTGGTGCCTTCCGTCATCTCCGTGCTCGAC
Organism: Mesorhizobium sp. 113-3-9; assembly: GCF_016756515.1. Classification (NCBI taxonomy): domain Bacteria; kingdom Pseudomonadati; phylum Pseudomonadota; class Alphaproteobacteria; order Hyphomicrobiales; family Phyllobacteriaceae; genus Mesorhizobium; species Mesorhizobium sp. 113-3-9. The sequence goes on from NZ_AP023246.1 coordinate 4,997,125, forward strand.
TACTCGAAGGGTTTCGGCCACACGGATCTCGTGACCTTTTGAGCGCCTGCTCTCGATCAAGATCGGTTATGATGACGGCGTTTTCGCAACCTCCCCTTTGGCTGGAAAGGCCATTCAATTCGGCGGCAACACCCGCAGCGTCTGCTCGTCAAACAACGGCTCGTCCTGCCCCACCCGGACAAACAGCACCTTCCGCCCCTCACCCGCCGGCACCTCGAAATACTGAATGCCGTCCGGCATTTCGCCCCAGTCGCCGCAGGGCGGCTCTGGAACCTCGTCGGGGTTGGCAAGCGCTTTCAGTTCTTTCGCATAGGCGGCGTCGGGGCTGAACGTGTAGCGCTTGACGCCGGCAGGCACTGTGCCTTCCGTGTAAGGCGCCAACACGCAGCGCGAACTGACAGCCTTGTCGGTCTTTTCCAGGAACAGGCGCAGCAGCGCGGCCTCGGCGGTTTCGCCTGATTTGATGTCAAACAGTTCGACCAGAGGATCGGCCGCGCCGCCATCGCTGTATTTGATGGCGAGCGCGTTGCCGGCGAATTCGAAATGGATCTGGCGGAAGCCGAAATCGCAGCGCTGCGCCCAGGCGGCAAGGCCGATCGTCTTGTCGGCCAGCTTTTCCCAGACGCATTTGTCGATCGGCGGGCGCGATGGCGTCGGCTCATCCGCGCGTGCCGCGGCGGATATCGTCACGGATGCAAGCAAGGCGCAGGCCCAAAGGATCGATCTCATGGCGCTAGTCATCGCTGCATCCTGTCAGGGTAAAGGCATCCCAGGCCGAGCCGTTCGGATTGGCGTCGGCGAAATCGGCCCATTCGGTGAAAGCCACTCCGAAATCGGGCAGCAACAGCCCTTTCGGCGCCGGTGTCGCTTCGCGCGAATTCAACTGCTCGGCTCCGCCGCCGGTCAAGGCGTAGACCTGACCATCCCATATCCGGCACAGCCCGCTGCCATCCTGCAGGCCCGCTTCGCGGTCGTCGTCGGTGCAGGTGTGACGGATGGTGCCGAGTGGAAACGAATTCCTGCCATTGGTCCAGGTGATGTCGGCCGGCAGGCTTTTGTCGGTGTTGGGCACGCTCAGCGAAAACACCTGCGCCGTCAGTGCCGCCGGCTCATTGTCCAGCGGCCGGAATTGCAGAACGGCGCCCGAGCGCTGCTCGCGGTAGGTGGCGTGGCTCAACAGGCATTCCCCGGCGCTCGCCATCTGCAAGAAGCCGAGCAAACCCAGAACAACAAAGGCCAGTCTGCGAATGATCATCGATATCTCGGGAAAGCGTTGTGAAGCGAGGCTGCCGGGCTGCACAGTCGCATCATCCATGCAAAACCATAAGCGAAATCCGGAACGGCCGCCCTTGTCCGCTCCAGGACGAAAAACTTATCCGGTATCGATCCCGACAGTCTGTATGGTCGCGTGAAATGGCGAAGGAGAAAGCCCGGTGATGCAGCGGTTTGTGGTGACGATGGCGATATCCGCGTTTGCGGCGATCCCATCGCTGGCGGCGACGCCCTATGTCGGGACGTGGTCGACGGACAGGTTGAACTGCCATGCGGCCGCCGACGCCCAACGCCAGACCGTCTACACCGTGGATCAGTCGGCCCTGTCGTTTCCCGATCTCGGCTGCGAGCGCGCGACCTTCCGCAAAACCGCCACCGGCTGGGTGGTCCGCGCCAGCCAGTGCTATGGCGCGGACCCGTCGCTCGACGAACCATTTTCCCGCATCGTCCATATCAAGAAACATGGCGCGACGGTGCGGTTTACCTGGCGGGGGTTCGACAGCGGACCTCTCATCCGCTGCTGAAGGCGTCGACACTCAGACCAACCCGACGAGCAAGGCCGCGCCGCCGAGGAAGCCCGCCGAACAGACCCATAGCAGCCAGAGCCCGCGCACCCGGCATTCGAGCACGGCCGAGGCGGGGTTGGCGGGGTCGTAGTGCACGTCGACCTTGCTGCCCTCGGCATAGCTCCGGGCCTGGCCGCTGACGAGGCCGGGCAGCGAAGCCGTCACGGTGGCGCCGAACGTCACGCGGTCGGCGCTGTAACGCTGGCCGGCGACGCCATAGCTGTAGACGATGCGGGATTTGAAGACGGTGCGCCAACGTCGATAGCCGCTATAGTTTCGCAGCGCCTGAAGACCCGAGGACTCAATGCGGCCGGCGGCGACCGGCCATTTTGCCGCCTGCTCGGCCAGCGATTTCTGGGCGAAGCCCATGCGCAGGGCGAACAATCCCATGAACAGCAGCAGTGCCGCGGCGCCGAGGTTCTGCGGCTTGGGCAGATGCGGCCGGATCGCCTCCAGCACGCCGCCGACGGAAAACACCAGCACCGCCGTGCCGATCACCAACCCGGCCGAGAGCTGAACCATGAACTTGAAGGCACCGTCCGGCATGGTGCGCTCGATCACGGCTTTGCCGGGATCGGCCGGATTGTAGAAGACCGTCACCTCCGCCCCGCGAGGAAACTGCGCCAGGGTCTCGGCGACTTCGAAATTCCCCAGATTTTCCTTCACGCTGTAGCGCGAGCTTTGAAATTTCCTGCCGCCCACCTTGTATTCGAAGGTGATCGCCGGAAAATTGCGCATCTCGGTGGTGTCGCTGCTGTCCGAGCCGACGCCCGAGCTTCTGACCTCACGCGCCTCGACGCGCGACGAGATGATCTTTCCCGGTGTCGGCAGCCAGCGGCTGAGCGCTTGCACCTCTCGCCATTTCACGAAGGTGATGAGCGACAGACTGCCCGCGACCACGCAGGCAAATCCGATCAGCAGAAATTTGAGTTCCAGCTCCACCCTGATCCCCCCGGATTGCAGGAACCGGCACTAGACAGCACGGCGGCGGCAATGTCTTGCTTATTCGTAGGGGCGCCGAGGTGACCGGCCCAGCAAATGTTCAACATCCCAGGCGAAACACAACATGATCGATCACATCACCATCGAAGTGGGCGACCTGGAGAAGAGCAAGCTTTTCTATGAACGCGGTTTCGCGCCGTTGGGGTATCGCCTGTCCTTCGGCAAGGAGGGCGTGTTCTGGGCCTTCGATGTCGGCAATGGCTGCCTGTTCGAAATCCAGCGCACGGGCGAGAAGACGCCGCTCACCCATCTGCATGTCGCTTTCCGGGTCAAGAGCAAGGTGGAGGTCGATGCATTCCATCGCGCGGCGCTTGAAGCGGGTGCCGAGGACAATGGCGCGCCCGGCCCGCGTCCGGACTATGCGAAGAATTATTACGCCTGCTTCGTGCTTGATCCCGATGGCTACAACATCGAGGCGATGATCAACGAGGCGTGACGCGCCCTTCCCTTCACAACGGCCGCACCGTCAGGAACGTATTCCATTCCTCGTCGTTGCGGCCCAGGTTGAAGTCGTCCCTGAGAAGGACCAGCCCGGCGGCTTCGAGACGAGCCGCGAAGTCGTCCCTGCGCCAGTAGACCGTATGATATTCGCCTGATGTCTCGCCATCGCCATTGCGCATCGATACCAGGAAGGCACCGCCTGGCCGCAGCGACCCGGCTATCTTGGCAAGGACCTGGTCAATCTGGTCGCGCGGTACATGGATCAGGACGGCGAGCGCCAGGACAGCATCATGGGGTCCGCCGAGATCATCGGTGAGGAGATCGAGAAGCTCGCCATGCTTGCCGCGCGCGGCCTGCAGTTCGAGAAACCGTTTTGTCGCGTCGGTGCGGCGAACCTTGACGCCCAGGCCCTCCAGAAAGTCCGCGTCGTAGCCGGCTCCCGAGCCCACTTCGAGAATCCGGCCGGCCGTGCCGGCAATCGCCACAAGGCGCTTCAGCGATGCCTGCTCTCTCTCGTTGGGAACATGTCGCACGATGGCATCGTAGCGTTCCGCATAATCCTCATAGGCGCTGATCGTTTTACGGCTCTTCGCCAGAGCCTCGGATGGCACACTCATCCTTCCCTCCCTCGCATCCATATCGGTCAGAGAGCTTCCTCGGCGAATGGTGCCGGAACGCACATGTCAGTCGAGCACACCGATATCGCACAGGAAATGATCCGACAGCGAACCCTGGTCAAGCAGGTCGCGCCGGCGGGGTCTGAATGGCACCGTGAAGAGGTCCAGCATCGGACGACGAAGCGCAAGGCGGCAGCGTTGCATATGCCCGTCGACACGATGACGTGATGGAAGGGTAATTTGACGACCGACGCGATCCGATGGAGAAATCCACAGCGAGAACAGCCGGAAGATGGCCATGAGCGACGAAACCGACGACGACACCGACATCGTCAACCAGCTCGCCTATGTCAGAGCCGATCCAAGCCAGCACGACACATTGACACTTCTCACCATGATCGATGCCGCGATTGCCGAGATCATGGCATTGAGGAGAAAGCTGCGGCTGAGCGAGGACAAGAATGCCGGGAGCAGCCAGCTCCAATAGGCGGCAGGACCAGAGCGAAGGGCGACGCGAACCTAGTCCGCGTCGGCCATCATCTGACGGCCGCCGCCGCCGGCCCAGGCGCGCCATTGCCGTTCGTCGCCATGGAAGACGTTGAGGTCGATGCGGCCGGTCACGCCATGCGACAGGCCGGAGCCGGAATATTGCCAGAACAGCCATTTGCGGCCCGGGTAGACTTTCGAGGGATGCTGCGCCACGGCGCGCAGCCAGAAGGGGTAGTCCGGGAAAGCACCCTGGAGGTTGTCGCGATAGAAATCCGGCGCGGTATAGATGATCGGACGCTGGCCGTAGTGACGTTCCAGCTTGTCCATGAACACCTGCATCTTCTCTAGCACCTTTTCGCGCGACGGACGCCGCTTGCAGGAGGAATCGCCATTCCACTCGACGTCGATGACCGGCGGCAAGGCACCGTCGACCTTCGGCACGTTGCGGATGAACCAATCGGCCTGCTCGCTGGCAACGCGGCACCAGTAGAAGAAATGATAGGCGCCGCGCTTCAGCCCGGCGGCGTCGGCATTGCGCCAGTTCTTCATGAACATCGGATCGAGATGGTCGCCACCATCGGTCGCCTTGATGTAGGCGAAGTTGGCGCCTTGGGCGCGCAGCTTTTCCCAGTTCACGTCGCCCTGCCAGCGCGAGACGTCGACCCCGTGCACGGCAAGGTGGCGAGGCGAGGAGCGGCCGAAATTGATCGGCTTGGCATCGCGAAAACCGTAGCGCGTGACCGGCCCTGCCAGCATCGGCGGTGCTGCCCGCGACAAAAGCCTTGGCGGCGAGACCAGAGCCGCCGGCTCGATGGGTGGATCGACATTGTCCGGCAATTCGGGAGCCGGAAACGCCACCGTCTCTTCTTCCGCCAGGCCGAAGGGCCGATCAGTGTCTTGCGCCGGCGCCGCCTCGGCCAGCTTGCGCGCTTTACCGGCCTTGGTTGCGGGAACGGATGCGATCGGTGCGCTTGGCCGCACCACCGAACTGGTGGTTTCATTCGACGGCTTCTGCATGTCGAGCGCGTCCATGCCCGATGTCGACGAACAGCCGGCAAGGCACAGGGATGCGATCACGAAACTGATGACGCCTGGTAACCGCATCTGGACCTGTACTCAAAACACAACAGACCGAAGGCAACGGCCCACGGACAACCAGCGCTAGTTATGAACGAGAAATTACCAATAAAGTTTGAATCAGATTTTTACCATGAGTGTGACCCATTTCAGACATTCGCCAGCGAAGGCCGGCCAAGCCTTGACAGCGCCATGATGTGGCTGTTGAGACGGGAGGCGGCGTCTCGCGCCGGCATTACCCGCGATTTTGAAAAAGGCGCCTGATGATTGCGTTGCAGCGGCTTCTCCCGATCCTCCTGCTCGCGGCCCTTTGCTGCGGCGGCGTGCCCTTGGCCGGGACAGCGCATGCCAGCGGGCTGGTCGTCGTTCCCGCCGGCAATCGCTCCGAGACGCAACCGCCGATCCCGGATGCATCAGCGACGCGAACCCGCGCCTTCAAGACCACCTACGCGGAAAAATACGAGAAGATCGTCGCGCTGCTGAAGCGCGAGAAGAAATTGATAGCGCATATCAAGCAGGCGGCCGCGGCTTACGATATCGACCCCATCCATATCGTCGGCGCGCTGGTCGGCGAACACACCTACAATGTGACCGCCGTCGGCTCGGTCCAGACTTACTATGTGAAAGCGCTGTCCTATTCCGGTCTCGATTTCTCCTTCCGCTACAAGGGCGTGCCGGTGCAGAGCTTTGTCCAACGGCCGGAGTTCGCGGCCTGCGCCGAGGCCCGGGACAGTGCCGCCCTGTGGAGCTGCCGCGACAGGGTCTGGGTCGACCATTTCCGCGGCAAGACGGTCGACGGCGTCACCTATGACGCGATGACCTTCCAGCAGGCGTTCTTCCAGCCCTTCTTCGCCGGCCAGACATTCGGCCTCGGCCAGATCAGCCCGCTGACCGCGCTCGAGGTCACCGACCTGGTCAACAAGGTCAGCGGGTACGACAAGCTCACACCGGATCATCCGCAGGCCATCTATCGCGATGTCATGGATCCCGACCGCAGCATCGTCTACATCGCCGCGATCGTGCGCGACGCCATCGACGCCTACAAGGAACAGGGCTTCGACATATCAGGCAATCCAGGCATCACGGCCACGCTCTATAATGTTGGCCAGCCCCGGCAGCGGGCGGCGGATCTGCGCGCGGCGCTCACCAGCGGCAAGGGCCGCAAGCTGCCGGTCGAGAATTATTACGGCTGGCTCGTCAACGACAAGCTCGACGAACTCAGGAGCCTGCTCGGCAGCGGCAGCTGAGAAACAATTTTAAGCAGGAGCTTGCGTGCAGTCGTTCATCGACCAAAGCGTTTGTTTCATCGAGAACCATCAGGCGTGGGCCGGTCTCGTGGTCGGGCTGCTGGCTTTTGGCGAGTCGCTGGTGCTGGTCGGCATCCTGTTGCCCGGCACCACGGTGCTCATCATCGTCGGCGGCTTGGTCGGGGCCGGTATCGTCCAGCCTTTGCCCGTCCTCCTGGCGGCGATGATCGGGGCGGCGCTCGGCGATACCATCTCCTATTTCCTCGGCAGATGGCTGGGGCGCGGCGTCGTCCATAAATGGCCGCTCAATCGCTACCGCCGCGAGGTCGCCAGGGCGCGGCTGTTCTTCCATCGTTATGGTTTTGCGGCGGTTTTCATCGGCCGCTTCTTCGGCCCGGTCCGCGCCACAGTGCCGCTGGTCGCGGGCATGATGGGCATGCACCGGCGCCGCTTCCAGATCGCCAACATCCTGTCGGCGATCATCTGGGCTCCGGTCGTACTGTCGCCGGGATGGCTGGTGGCCAAGGGCGCCGGCAACATCCCCGAGCTCGATGCGACCAGCCTTTTCGGGTTGGCGGCGATCGGCGTGGTTGTCTTGATCATCATGGCGGTGATTGCCCTCAAGCTCCGAAGCAGGCGATCCGCCCGAGCCTAGCCACGCTTCCTGAACACGCCGATCATCGGCCCCAGATTCCAGTAGTCGTCGTTGCGTCCGATGGCAGGCGCGAACAGGCTCGAAATCGTGCCGTCGAGAAACAGCGCATTGTCGCAGCCGAGCGCATCGCGAAACAGGCGGGCGAATGCATGGAAATTCACCGTGCCGTTCGAAATGGCAAAGACCGCGACACCATCCTTGCGCACCCCGACGCCATCGCGGGTCTTGCGCGAGGTGCCGTCGGACTGGAACTTCGGATGCAACTGGCCGTCGATCACCAGCATCGGTCCCGATTGCGTCGCATAGTCGGTGGACGGCCGCTTGCGGACGAAATCCCAGGTCGCCCGAACCGCGGCCTTGCCGCCGCTGATGTAGAAGATGCCATTCGGCTGCAGCGAGAAATTGCCGCTTCCCGATCCTGTCTTCACACCAGCCATTTCCTGGCCACGCTCGACATAGAGGCCCACCGGCCTGAGGTCTGGGTGGTACATGCCGGCGTTGATGGCAAACAGCATGGTGCGGCCGGCCGCGCGCTGGGCGTTGTCGAGATTGTGCAGCGATTGGAAGGGCTTGCCAGCCGGATCCTTCCAGAACAGTTCGATCGAATACAGCTTCGGATCGACCTCGCAAATGAGGTAGCTGGTCGCCTCGAAGGTAAGGTCGCGGCACGGTGGCAGCGACACGAACCATTGGCTGAATGTCATCGTCGTGGCGACTGCCTGCGGCAGCGCCGCCTTGACCAGCCCCAGAAGCAGGGGCGCCGAATTGAGAAGTGTCAGAAAGTCCATGCGCCTGCGGATGCCAGCTTCAATCAGCTTTCGTGGTTATCACCACTTGCTGGCACCATGGAAGTCCGGCACGAAAAGATCGGGCCGAGGTTCATGCCCGGGCGCAGCGGAGCCGACCAGACTATTTGACGGCGCTGACCAGCTGTTCGTCGCCGCCAAGAATGGAGACCCAGTGCCCTGTGTTGTCGCTCGCCTGCCGCTTCAGGTAGCGATAGCTCGTCTGGTTCCAGAGGCGGACCTTGTCGGTCAGATTGTCGAGGATGAAGTCGCCCTTGTCGGTGCGCACCGTCAGCACGGCGTGGCCTTCGCCATCCGGCTTGCGAACCACCGTCATCAAAAGATTGGCTATGGCAATGCCCATGCCGTTGAGCTCGCGCCGCTTTTCCAGCGCGTAGTCCTCGCAGTCGCCGAAGCCGTTGTCCGGATAGGCCCACCACTCGTCCTTGCCGTAATTGTCCATGTCGCTCATCGGTTTGACGCGCGTGTTGACAGAGAAATTGACGGCCGAGATATCGTGCAGCAGCTTGCTGGTCATATGTTCCGGCACGCTGTTAGGCGAGCGGATCGAGCATTCGTCGAGATGGATCTTGCAAAAATCATAGTGGCCAATCGGCTGCGAAGTCGATCCGCCGACAACCATGGAAGCAGGCGCGGCATAGGCCGAACCCGCCGCCGCACAGAAAACGGTCAGGGCAAACGCCAGCCCCAGCCCCTTCGCCTTGCGGCGCCAACCCATCGAGGATGCCATGCGGCCCCACCCATCTGTTTTGTTAACAGAACGTTAAGGGCTGTTATATTCCGAAGTCAATGAACCTGGCCGATCACATCTTTGCGGATCGATGCATGCATCCAGGTGGTTGCCCGCGCGCAACACCGTGACTGGCTAAGCCAACCATCCCATCGCCACGCTCAGCAGCAGGACGACGCCGAGCAGGCCGCGATAGATGACGAAGGGCCAGGCGGAGAAGCGCTCCAGCACGCGCATCAGACCCCATATGGCGAAGAAGGCGGAAATCGAGGCGACGACCAGTCCAGTCGCAAGAACCGACCAGCCATGGGCGTCGAGGTGAACCTTGTGCAGTTCCCACAACTCCTTGAGGCCGGCAAGCGCGATCGCCGGCAGGCCAAGCAGGAATGAGAAACGCGCCGCCTCGGCCCGCTTGAAGCCGAGCCCGAGCGCCGCGGTCAAGGTCGAGCCCGAGCGCGAGACGCCGGGGATCAGTGCGCCGACCTGGGCGACGCCGACAAGCAGCGCATCGGTGAGCGACGCTTCGCCGATGGTGCGCTTGTGGCGGGCGAAAATCTCGGCAAGCGCCAAAAGGATCGCCATGGCGATGCAAGACCAGCCGATCACGCTCAGGCTGCGCAGCGGAGAATTGCAGGCGTTGAGAATGCCCGACAGCGCGACGCCCGCGATAATGATCGGGATCGTCGCCAGCACGATCCAGGAAGCCAGCCTGAAATTCCGGTCGGCGAAATCGCGCCGCGTGAGCGCGTCGAGCGAGCCGAACAGGAGGTCCCTGACATCGCCCCAGAAATAGCTGATCACGGCGGCAAGAGCGGCAAGCTGCATGGCGGCGGAGAAGGCGGAACCCGGATCCTGCCAGCCGAGCACCGCCGGCACGATGCGCATATGGGCGGTCGACGAAATCGGCAGCAATTCGGTGATGCCCTGCACCAGGCCGAGGAAGGCGACCTTGGCAAATCCCAGGCCGACGAAGCCGGTGTCAACGCCCTGGGTGCAGATGTCAGCCATATCGAGCCTTTCCGTCGGATAATCGTAAGGGCAATCCCCGCCTCGCAATAGACTCGCGACGCCCGAAAGCCAATTTACGGATTTGTAAGGCGTCTTTCCGGTTGACAAGCCGCGCGCGAATATTATTATTCACTAATCTTACACTGTAAGTCTGGCGATGGAGGAGAGCATGCAGACCGCCCTGTCAGAATTGCAACTCCCACCCGAAACGCATCCGCCGGTCATCGCGATCGAGGATGTCTCGCGCGACCTCAGCCGTGTTCTCGAGCGCGCCGAAGTGCAGGCCTGGGTCGACCTCTACGCCGCCGCGCCGGCCGATTTCGCCGCGCGGCAAGAACTTTCGCTAGCGAGACAAGGCGACCTTGCCTGGACCACCTGTGCGACGATCCCGTTCATCCATTTCAACTGCGTGAAGAATTTTGGCGTCGACAGCGCGGCCACCGAAGGCCAGCTCGACGCGCTGCTGGCGCACTACCGCGCCGCCGGGATTTCGCGGCCCTGGTTCCATGTCAATCCGCACAGTGAACCATCACGCCTCAGATGCTGGCTCGAGGCGCGCGGCCTGCAACGCCAGGGCGGCTGGGAGCGGATTTATCGCGGGGCGGAACCCCTGCCATCCGAGCCGCTCTTCTCGGCTGACGGCGTTTCAATCGAACGCGTAACGACGGCAACGGCAAGCGACTGGGCCGCTTTCATCGACAGAAGCTATCGGCTGCCCACCTCGCCCTGGCTGCTGGCTCTGGTCGGCCGGCCGGGCTGGCATCACTACATGGCGAAGCGAGATGGCGCGGTGGCGGCGGTGCGTTCGCTGTTCATCGGCGCCGACGGTGCTGCCTGGAGCGGCATCGACGCGCCGGTGCCCGGTATAATGACGCCGAGCTTCGACCTGGACGCCGTGCTTGGAGAAGCGCTGGTGCGCGACGGCATTGCGGCTGGCGCGAAATTGTTTGTCGCCGACATCGAGGCGCCGCACGAGGAGCGCGACGGACCGGCCTATCGCAACTATGCCCGCGTCGGCTTCAGGATCGCCTATTTCCGCAGCCATTACAGCTATTTGCCAGCTAGCTCGAACTGACCGCGCTAATTGCGCAGCCATTGCTGGAAACAGCTCTTGACCACCATATGCGCCGGTGGAATGACCGGCTGGTCCGCGGGTGCGTCATCAACCGCCCGGCTGCGGGCCCGTTCGAGCAGCATGCGTACCTGTTCGGGGCGGACACGGTCGCGCTCCATTACAAGCAGGACCATCGGATCGCTCAAAAGCTCGTCCAGGGTGCTGATGCTGTCGTTCATCCGTCGTCTCCTCGAATGCCGGCCCGCGCAGCATAGATAGGACGACAAAGATGGCTCGCCAATGACGCTTTGCCGGCTATCGCGTGTCGATTTGGATTAATTTTTTGTCATGGTCGGGCCCGCTTCCGCTGTTGAAGGCGGAACGAAAGAGCTAGGCCGGCGGAGCGCCCTCATGTTGCGGCAGGTCGTCGTCGAGCAGCACCCAAGGCTGCTTCGAGGCGGTGAAAATATGCATCTGCGGCCGGAACAGCGAAGGGTCGTCGAGCGAGCCCGTGGTGACGCCGATGATGCCGGCCGAGTCGCGCCGCGAAAACATTGTCGTGCCGCAGCCCGGGCAAAAACCGCGCTTGAGATCTGGCGAGGTGTTGACTGTTGCCAGTGGTCCCTCGATCGTCACATCATCGATGCGAAACAGTACGCGCGCGTTGAAGGCGGCGCCAATCGCCTTCTGGCAAAGCCGGCAATGGCAGATGCGCTCGTTGATGGGAGCCGCCTCGGTGCTGTAACGCACCGCTCCGCACAGGCACCCGCCTTCATACCTTGTCATGGCCTTGATCCAAAATGGAGAGAATAGGCGTCAAGGTTAGTCGTCCGGCCGATAGGGTCAATTGAAATGCTTTGATACGATGCCATCGATAACCGTGATGCGAGGCTCATCATGACCCAAGATATCGAAACCATCGGCATTGCGGATCTGTTCGGGCCACCCTCGCCCGCCCGTGACCGCACCGACGGCCACATCATGGCCGCGGCCTCTGGAATAGGCTTCATGGCGGTCCGGGATTTTCCCGGCGACGCCTGGCTGACACCGGACAGAAGAGCGCAATTGCTACGCATCTTCGCCCTTCCCGACACCGAGAAGCAGAAATTGCTGCGCTGGAATTTCGACAGCACCAGGAAGAACTTTTATCGCGGCTGGTTCCCACTCCAGCCTGCAGCGGTATCCTACAAGGAAGGCATCGACATGGGACCGGATATTGCCGATGCGGCGCGCGTCTCGGCTGCCGACGATCCGCTGTGCGAGCCGACACCCTTGCCGGCCGAAGGCACCGTGCCCGGCTGGCGCACGGCCGCGGCGGATTATTATCGCGCGATGGAGACAGTTGGCAACGCGCTGATGCGGTCGATAGCGCGCGGGCTTGGTCTGCCGGAAACGATCTTCGATCCGTATTTCGAGCACGGCATCTCGACGTTGCGCCTGATCCGCTATCCCTTGCGCGACGCCACTGCCGGCATCGACACCAGCGGCCCGGAGTTCTCGGTGGTCCACAAGGGGGAGTTACGCACCATCATCGGCCGCGAACATGCAGATTCCGGTTTCGTCACCTTGCTGGCCCAGGATGGCGTCGAAGGCTTGCAGGCAAAGAACCGCACCGGCGAATGGATCGACGTGCCGCCGGCCAACGGCACGCTGGCGGTCAATTTCGGCCAGTTGCTGGAACGCTGGACCGGCGGTCGCGTGCGGGCGACGCGGCATCGGGTGATCGCGCCGAAGACAACTCGGTTTTCGATCCCGTTTTTCTATGAACCGGGTGTTAACGCCGAGATCGCCCCCTTGCCACTAAGCGGCGCCGAGCCCTTCGAGCCATTTCTTTATGGCGACTATCTCTGGGAGTCGGCGACGAATTTCGTCGAGATGCGCGGCATCAAGAATCTCAGGCAGCCGCGCCGCGCCAAGGCTTCCTGAGCCGGGCGCGGCAGTCGTCAAGGCGGTCCGATTTCAAAGCGTCTTGGCAATATCTTCGAGCTGGTCGGTGCACTGGCCCCAGCCTGCGTGAAAACCCATCTGCTCGTGCTGTTCGCGGTCTGCGACACTCCAGTGCTGGACGCGCGCTATGTAGCGGGTCCGGCCCTCGCCTTCGTCCTCGAAGGTCAGCACGCCGGTCATGAACGGCTTTTCGGATGGCTGCCAAGCCTTTGTATAGGCATCGGTAAAGACGATCTTCTTGCCCGGGATGACTTCCAGGAAGACCCCGGGGTTCGGGAATTCATTGCCGTCCGGACCGGCCATGACGACAAGGCTCGATCCGCCGGTGCGGACATCCATCTCGGCGCGCGGCGTCGTCCAAGGTTTCGGGGCGAACCACTGCGTCACCAGTTTCGGGTCGGTCCAGCAACGATAGACGTTCTCGCGCGGCGCATCGATGATGCGGGCGACAACCAGTTCGCGGTCGTTGGCGGGGGGCGATGTCGAGCTTGGTGGTCACGGTGGTCTCCTCGGGTTTGATCTGACTTCCGCCCCAAGGACGAGCCGACAGACCGCAACCCGACATGGCCGGCGAAAAAAGATCGGAGATTGCGTGCCGGGAGAACGGCGAACCAGGCGCGCATCAGTGGCGCTTGGCTTGCACCAGATAGGCGTCGATCTCGGTCTCGCCGAGCCACTTGGCCGCTTCCAGCCGGTGCAGGCCTTCAACGAGGATATGGCGCTTGCCGTCGTGGCGGACCTGGATCGGCGTCTTCATGCCGTTCTCCAATATGTCCTCGGCGAGATGGCGAACGGTCTCGGGGTGTAATGTCTTCTTGCGCGCGGTCGGCACGTAGATGTCGTCGACCTTGACCTTTTGCACTCTGAGCATGCCTGTCCCCGTGGCGGAAACGCCGCCGTCCCCTGAGATAGTCGGTTTGGTTCGGAGGGCCAAGGGCACGGCTAACGAATGTCGGTCCCAAGGCCACTCCCGGTCCGAAGGCCATCGACCAGGTCCGCCGGTTTGCCTGTCGCCGCGCGTTTCGATATGGCGTCTCGCGATCCCCAACGATGGCCACGGAGCAATCCCCATGAGCAAGTCCCTCGTCACCTTTGTCGGTGTTGCTCATCCCTGGATGTGCGACGTGATGGGACACGTGAATGTGCGGCACTACGCGGCGATGTTCGATGATGCCAGCTTCCAGCTTCTTGGCCACATCGCCGGACAGGACAGCAGCCAGGCCTCGGCAACGGGATGGGCCGATGTGCGCACTGAAATCGACTACCGGCATGAGACAAAAGCCGGCTCACTTCTCACCATCCGCTCGCATGTGGTGAAGATCGGCCGCACCTCCGTCACCTTCGAACAGGTCATGTCGGGATCGCTCGACGGCGTCGTCCATGCATCGAGCCGGACCACCAGCGTACACTTCGACCTTGCCGCGCGTGCCTCGGTGGCGCTGGACGAAGCGATGCGCGGCCGCGCGGTGGCCTTCCTCGTCGAATAGGCCTGCGTCGATCAGCCGTTGTAGATGCGCTCGTCCAGCGGCGTCTCGGTGATCAGAGCCTGCAGACCCGACAGCAGCGCCTTCTCGGCACGATTCGTCGCCTTGTCGGGATTGGTGAGCAGGAAGATGTCGATGGCCGGCGGCGCGTCGTAGGGCGGCAGCCGCCACAGCGTGCCATCGGCCACGTCGCGTCGCGCCACGTGCAGCGGCAGCGGACCGATGCCGAGCCCGGCGACGATCATGCGCCTGACTTCCTCCAGGCTCGAGGAGACACCGACGACATCGGCGTTCAGCCGGGCTTCGCTGCGCAACAGGGCGACCGGCCGCAGCGCGTCCGAAATATGGTCGGTCTGGAAGGATACAGAGGGCTCGCCGCGCAGATCGGCAAGCTTCAGCCCGGCCTTTCCGTAAAGCCTGTGCTGCGGGCCGCAGAAGAAGCCGAAGAACTCGCGATAGACCATCGCGTAGTCCAACGCCGGGTCGCGCTGGCTGACCAGGCAGATGCCGAAGGAGGCGCGCCGCTCCCGCACCTGCTTGGCCACTTCCGTGCTCGCCGCGACCGAAATGGTGATGCTGGCACGCGGATAGTTGCGGTGAAATTCCGCCAGCGCCCGGTCGAACAGCGGCGAGACGACATGGCTGGCCGTGGCAATCATGACATGGCCGGTGACATCGTCGCTGATGCCCCGCATCAAGAGCGGCAGCTGCGATATCGAGCCGAACACCTCGACGCTCTGCTCGTAGATCAGCCGCCCGACCTCCGTGAGTTCGAAGCGCGTCGCGTCGCGGTCGACCAGCCGCCGGCCAACCCGATCCTCCAGCCGCCGCAAGGCATTGCTGACGCTGGGTTGCTTGAGGTTGAGGCGCTCGGCGGCGCGGGTGATGCTCTTGACTTCCGCGATGACGACGAACGTACGCAGAAGGTTCCAGTCGAGATCCCAGACCAGACGTTCGGGGCGAGGCAAGGCCATTCCTGATATCTATGCTCCCTATTCCCATTATCTATTTGCGCAATGCTGATGCAAAGGCAATCATTGACATCAGGAGAGCGCCCCAACGCCTCCCAAGAACAAGCCTTCGCGCTCCATCCAGAGGACAGGAATTCAGATGAACAGGGTATTTTCCGGCATTGCGGTTGCCGCGCTGCTGCTTGCATCGGCCTTCACGACTGTTTCGGCAAGGGCCGACGACCTCGAGAAGATCAAGGCGGCGGGCGAATTGAAGATTTCCATGAGCGGGCAGTATCCGCCCTTCAACTTCGTCAATGACCAGAACGAGGTCGTCGGCTTCGACGCCGATATCGGCAAGGCCATCGCTGAGCGCATCGGCGTCAAGGGCACCATCATCACCACGGCCTGGGACGGTATCATCGCCGGCCTGCTCGCCAACAAATACGACACTGTCGTCGGCTCGATGACGATCACGCCCGAGCGAGAGAAAGTGGTCGATTTCGTCGGCCCCTACTACCATGCCGGCCGCGCGGTTTTCGTGAGCCAGGATTCCAAGGTGCAGAGCCTCGATGACCTCAAGGGCAAGACCCTTGGCGTGACGCTCGGCGAAACGCATGAGAAATGGGCGCGCGAACAGGGCGGCTGGGATATCCGCACCTATAAGGGCCTGCCGGAGCTGCTGCTCGAACTGAAGGCCGGCCGCGTCGACGCCATCGTCGTCGACAACATTCCGGTCATGGTGGCCGTCAAGGAAACCGGCGAAAAGGTCCGCAAGCTCGACACGCCCAACATCGAGGGCGGCAGCGTCGCCATCGGCATCGCCATCCGCAAGGACAATCCCGAACTCAAGGCCGCCATGCAGAAGGCGCTGGACGGGATGTTGGCCGACGGCACCTACGAGAAGATCTCAAAGCAGTGGGTCGGCAGCGACATCCGCTAATCCTTGCCGGCTCCAGGCGGTGAAAACCACCTGGGGCCGATCGCCACTCCAGCCGAGTCATTCCATGGATTTCGCCTTGATGAGCCGTGTCTTCCCGTTCTTTGCGGAAGCCGCGCTGGTGACACTGGAACTGACAGCGCTGGCCTTGGTTCTGGGGCTGGCAGCGGCGGCGTTGGCCGCAGCCGCCAGAATGTCGAGGTCGGCGATCGCGCGCGCCATCGGTACGGCCTATGTCAGCCTGTTTCGCGGCACGCCCTGCCTGATACAGCTCTTCGTGCTCTATTTCGGCGGTCCGCAGATCGGCATCAATTTGGATCCGTTCACGGCCGGGGTCGTCGGGCTTGGCCTCAACATCGGCGCCTATATGGCGGAATCGATCCGTGGCGCGTTAACAGCGGTCGACCGCGGTCAGACGGAAGCTGCCCGCACGATCGGCTTCAGCCGCTTCCAGACCTTGCGCAAGGTCGTGCTGCCGCAGGCCGCCCGGCTGATGATCCGCCCACTCGGCGTCAACACGGTCGCGCTGTTGAAGGGTTCGGCACTGGTCTCCACCATCTCTGTCGTGGAACTGACCTATACCGCCCAGCGCTTCATCGGCTCGACCTACAAGCCGTTCGAGATCTTCGGCGTCGCCGCCCTGCTCTACATGGTCATGGTCTACGCCGTCGCCCGCATCGTCGACATGCTCGACAAGCGCTTCGCCATCGTCTGAGGGGCCACGATGCAAGGTTTGGATTTCACCGTCGTCGCCCCCTACTGGGACCTCTTGCTGACGGGTGCCTGGTGGACCGCGCTGCTTACGGTCTCGGCCGGAGCGCTCAGCTTCATCTTCGGCATCCTGTTCGCGGTCATCGTGCTCTATGCGCCAGCGATCCTCGCCTACCCCGTTCGCGCCTTCATGTGGCTGTTCATGGGCACGCCACTGCTGCTGCAGCTTTTCCTGATCTATTTCGGCCTTGTGCAGATCGGCATCGACATCCCCGCGCTGGCCGCCGGCATAATCGGGCTTGGCCTGCATTTCGCCGTCTACAATGCCGATGTCATCCGTGCCGGCATCGTGGCGGTCGATCCCGGCCAGACGGAAGGCGCGCGCAGCATCGGCTTCGGCAAGTGGCAGGCGCTGCGCTACGTCGTGATACCGCAAGCCATCCGCAACACGGCACCGCCGATCGGAAGCAATTTGATCGCACTGTTGAAAGAGTCCTCCATCGTCTCGGTCATCGGCATCGCCGAGCTTGTCCATTCAGCACAACTGGCGATCAGCGAAACCTTCCGCCCGTTCGAGTTCTACATCACGGCCGCCGCGCTCTATTACATCTTGAACCTAGTGCTCGAGGCGGCCTTGCATCGGTTTGAAAGACATGTGGAGGTTTCCCGATGAGCACGCGGCGGCCAATGGTCGAGGTCCGCGGCGCGCGCAAATCGTTCGGCGCGGTCGAGGTCCTCAAAGGCATCGACCTGTCAGTGGATCGGGGGCAGATCGTCGCGATTATCGGACCGAGCGGTTCCGGCAAGAGCACGCTGCTGCGCTCCATCAACCATCTTGAGACCCTGAACGGCGGCGAGGTGTGGCTGGACGGCGTGCAGGTCAACCAGAGACTGCACGGCCAGGCCTTCGAGCGGCACATCAACAAGGTGCGCCAGCACATGGGCATGGTGTTCCAGCACTTCAACCTGTTCCCGCACCTGACCGTGATCGAGAACATCACCATGGGACCGGTGATCCTGAAGGGCATGGCAAAAGACGAAGCCCGGGCCTTGGCGCATGGCCTCCTGTCCAAGGTCGGGCTGGCCGACAAGATCGACGCCTATCCGTCGCGGCTTTCGGGCGGCCAGAAGCAGCGCGTGGCGATTGCGCGTGCGCTGGCCATGCAGCCCAAGGTGATGCTGTTCGACGAGGCGACCTCGGCCCTCGACCCGGAATTGGTCGACGAGGTCAACGCGGTGATGAAACAGCTTGCCGCCGAACACATGACCATGCTCATCGTAACGCACGAGATGCGCTTTGCCGGCGAGGTGGCCGACAAAGTGCTGTTCATGGACGGCGGCGTGGTGGTCGAGGAAGGCCCGCCGGGCGAGATTTTCCGCGCGCCTCAGAAGGAGCGCACCCGCACCTTCCTCAAGAAATATCTTTCCGCCTGAGTATCACGATGACCAGATTGCCCACGGAATTTCCCGATTTTGGACTGACGCCGGAGCAGCGTCGCCACGCGGTGCGCGGCCATTACTACGAGTGGCCGGGCATGGATGGCGAGCGTGGCGAAATCTGGTGTTACAGCGACCACTTCTCCTATCGTGCCGGCGAAACGGTAACGCTGCATGTCAGTTCCACGGCTCCCTCCTTCGGCATTACGATCGTCCGCGACGGCGGCAGCGAGACAAAGGTGTTCGACAAGTCGGGAATCGCGGCGCGCTGGCAGGACAGTCCGGACCAGTGCTCGGCAGAAGGCTGTGGCTGGGAAGCATCCTTCGAATTTCGTGTCGACGGCAACTGGCCGTCCGGCGCCTATCGGATAACGTTGAGTGCCGAGGGCCGAGACGGCAAGCCGATCCGCAGCCACCATCTCTTCATTGTCTCTCCCCAGGCCGGCAAGAAGCCCGGCCGTGTGCTGCAAGTGGCGGCGACGGGCACCTGGCTCGCCTACAACACCTGGGGCGGCTCCAACCACTATCAGGGCATCACCGGGCCGGATCGCGACCAGTATTCTCCCATCGTGTCGACGCAGCGGCCCTGGTGCCGTGGCTTCGTCGTGCTGCCGAAGGATGCGCCGCGCGTGCCGCTGGAGGTCGCCGTGCCGCCGAAGACGGTGCCGCGTTACCCCCATATGGAATGGGCGCTTGCCACTGGCCATTCGAAGAAATACGCCTCGTCGGGCTGGGCAAGCTACGACAGCCACTTCTTCCGCTTCGCCGAACGGGCCGGCTATGAGGTCGACCTCGCCAGCCAGCACGATCTGCATTTCTCGCCCGATATTCTCGACGGCTATGACTGCGCCGTCTTCGTTGGCCATGACGAGTACTGGACCTGGGAAATGCGCGATGCGGTCGACAGCTACGTCGAACGCGGCGGCCATGCGGCGCGCTTTGCCGGTAATTTCATGTGGCAGACACGGCTGGAGGACGAAGGCCGCCGACAGGTCTGCTACAAATACCGCGCCCGCGCCGAAGACCCGGCCTATCGCGGCGGCGACGTCACCCGCGCCACCAATTCCTGGGAAGCGCCGGAAATCGGCCGGCCGGGTTCGGCAACCTTCGGGCTCGACGCGACACGCGGCCTCTACGCCGGCTGGGGTGGCTGCGCGCCGCGCGGCGTGCGCGGCTTTCCGGTTTACCGGCCCGAACACTGGGCGTTTGCCGGCACCGGCATCTATTATGGCGACCTGCTCGGCGCCGACAGCCATGTCTATGGCTACGAGGTCGACGGGCTCGATTTCGAGATCCGCGGCGGCCTGCCCTACCCTACCGCGACCAGCGGCGCGCCTGATGGATTACAGGTTCTCGCCGTGGGCATGGCGTCCCAGGTCGAGGAGAGCGCCGATATCCCGATCGAGGACCAGTTCCTCACCGACGAGGATGGCCGTTTCAGCGCCGAGACGCTGTTTGGCGACAGGAGCGACGCCAATCTCGAAAAAGTCAAACGTGGCAACGGCATGATCGTCAACTTCCCGCGTGGCAAGGGCGAGGTCTTTCATGCCGGAAGCTGCGAATGGGTCGCCGGCCTGCTAAGACAAGACCCGATGGTCGAACGCGTCACCCAGAATGTCCTTGATCGCTACCTTGGAAAGTCCTGACATGTCGAACACCCAGACCGCCGCCCAAGCAACCGAGGCGCGCCGAGAATCGCATCTGTTCTACCTCTCCAGCCTGCGCCGGCCGCTCATCGACCGCGCCGAGGGCATCTACATGTGGACGCAGGACGGCCGCCGTTTCATCGACGGTTCGAGCGGGCCGATGGTCGCCAATATCGGCCATTCCAACCGCAACGTTCTGGACGCCATGAAGCGGCAGATGGACCGTGCCACCTTCGCCTATCGCCTGCACTTCGAGAACGAGCCGGCGGAGGAACTGGCGCGCGAGCTCGCGGGCAAACTGCCGGAAGGCATGGACCGCATCTTCTTCGTCTCGGGCGGCTCGGAAGCGACGGAATCCTGCATCAAGCTGGCGAGGCAATGGGCGGTCGCCACCGGCCAGGCCAGCCGCTGGAAGGTGATCACGCGTTTTCCCTCCTATCATGGCGGCACTCTGGGTTCGCTCTCGATCACCGGCGACGATGCGCTGGCCGAAACCTTTGAGCCGATGATGCGGGTGATGCCAACCGTGCCCGCGCCGACCGCCTGGCGCGACCGCGACAATCTTTCGATGGAGCAGCGCGGCGTCCGCTATGCCGACATGCTGGAGGACAAGATCCTCGCCGAAGGCCCGGAGAGTGTCGTCGCCTTCATCATGGAGCCGATTGGCGGCGCCGCCACTGCCGCTCTTGTGGCGCCCGACAGCTATTACGCACGCATCCGCGAGATCTGCGACCGCTACGGCATCCTGCTCATCCATGACGAAGTGATGAGCGGCGCCGGCCGCACCGGCAAATTCCTCGGCGGCGATCACTGGAACTGCAAGCCCGACATCGTCGCGCTGTCGAAGGGGCTGGGCTCCGGCTACGCGCCGCTCGGCGCGCTGGCGGCTCCGATGCGGCTGGTGCAGCCACTGCTCGCTTCGGGCGGGTTCCAGCATGGCCACACCTATGCAGGCAATCCGTTGGCCTGCGCCGCCGGTCTCGCCGTGCTCGGCGAAATGGACCGCCTCGACCTGATCGCCAATGCCGCTGCCATGGGCGATGTGCTGATGGACGGGCTGAAGGGGCTGGCGAAGCGCTTTCCGTTCATTGCCGACGTGCGCGGCAAGGGCCTGCTGACCGGAGCCGAGATGGTTGCCGATCCGGAGACATTGCGACCGATCGACCAAGGCAAGAAGGCCACGCAGCGCCTGCTCGACCTCGCCTACGAGCGCGGCCTGATCATCTATGGCCGCAAGGTCAAGGGTGGCGTCGACGGCGACAATTTCATGGTCGCGCCGCCGATGATCGTCACCAGCGAACAGGTCGGCGAGATCGTCTCCATCATCGGCGATTCCCTGGAGGTCCTGGCTTCCGAGCTCGACCTGCCGGTCGAAGGCCGGGGGTAAGGAAATGGCGCCGCGAAAAGTCATCATCACCTGCGCCGTCACCGGCTCGGTGCACACGCCGTCAATGTCGCCCTATCTGCCGGTGACGCCGGACCAGATCGCGGCCGACGCGATCGCGGCAGCGGAAGCCGGCGCCTCGATCCTGCATCTGCATGCCCGCGACCCCAAGGACGGACGGCCGACGGCCGATCCGGGCGTGTTCATGCAGTTCCTGCCGCGCATCAAGCAGGCAACCGACGCGGTGATCAATATCACCACCGGCGGCTCCTCGTTGATGACACTCGACCAGCGGCTGGAGGCCCCGCTCCGAGCCGAGCCCGAAATGTGCTCGCTCAACATGGGCTCGATGAATTTCGCGCTGTTCCCGATGCTCGACAAGCCACGGGAGTGGCAGCATGAGTGGGAGCCAAAGCTGCTCGAAGCCACCCGCGACACCATCTTCAAGAACACCTTCGCCGACATGGAGGGCGTGCTTGAGAGGCTGGGCAAGGGCTGCGGCACGCGCTTCGAATTCGAGTGCTACGATGTCGGCCACCTCTATTCGCTGGCGCATTTCCGCGATCGGGGTCTGGTGTCGGGGCCGCTTTTCATCCAGTTCGTGCTGGGTATTCTGGGCGGCATCGGCGCCGACCCGGACAATCTCATCCATATGAAGCGGATCGCCGACAAACTGTTCGGCGACAGCTACCAGTTCTCCGTGCTGGCCGCAGGCCGCAACCAGATGCCGCTGATTTCGATCGCCGCGGCAATGGGGGGCAATGTCCGTGTCGGGCTGGAAGACAGTCTCTATGATGGCCGCCAATTGGCGAAATCCAATGCCGACCAGGTGCGCCGTATCCGTGGCATTCTCGACGGGCTGTCGCTGGAGGTTGCCACGCCAGCCGAGGCGCGCGACATGCTGGCGCTCAAGGGCGGCGACCGGGTGGCGTTTTGAGGCAAGACCGTGACCAATCCAACCCTCGGTGACGTCCTGATCCGCCCCGGACGGATCGAAGACGCCGAAACGATCCACGCCGCGCTTCTCAAACTCGGCACCCATATCGGCGCGCATCAGGAGATCACGTCCACATCAGATGATCTCCGCCGCTACGGCTTTGGCGAAAAGCCCGCCTTCTCGACCCTGATTGCCGAGATTGGCGGCGAGTTCGCCGGCCTCTGCCTGCATTTCCCGATCTTCTCGACCTGGATGGGGCGGCCCGGCGTCTATGTGCAGGACCTCTATGTCGAGGACCGCTTTCGCGGCCGCAAGATCGGCGAACGGCTGCTGCGGCGCGTAGCCGCGGAATGCCGGAAAGAAGGCGGCGTCTATCTCAGGCTGTCGGTCGACACCGATAATGAAGGTGCCAAGGCCTTCTACGAGAAGCTTGGCATCGCCTGGTCGAGTTACGAACAAACGCAGAAGATCGTCGGCGAAGCCTTCTTTGCCTTCGCCGACACGCCGGAAAATGGGGAGCAGGAATGAAGGCTTTTTATGCCGAGGAGCAGAAGCGGCACGACCCCAAGGCCTTTCTTTCCAGCGGCGCGCCGCAGCCAAACCCGGAAAAACCCGAGCGCGTCGAAAGATTGTTAGCCGGCGCAAAATCCGCCGGCTGCACGATCAAGCGACCGCGCAATCATGGGCTCGGTCCGGTTGCCTCCGTGCATACGCCCGAATATCTCGACTTCCTCGAACACATTTTCGAGCGCTGGCAACGCATCGACGGCGCGTCCGCCGAAGTGATCCCCAACATCCACCCGATCGCACGTAACGGCTCCTATCCGGCCTCGGCGGTTGGCCAGGCCGGCTACCATATGGCCGACACAGCCTGTCCGATCTCGGGCGAGACGTGGCAAAGCGCATTGTGGAGCGCCTGGAGCGCGGTCGAAGCCGCTGAAACGGTAATTGCTGGCGCGCCGGCGGCCTATGCGCTGTGCCGCCCGCCCGGCCACCACGCCTTTGCCGATGTCGCCGGGGGCTTCTGCTTCATCAACAATTCGGCGGTCGCGGCGCAGGTGCTGCGCAAGCAGGCAGCACGCGTGGCGATCCTCGATGTCGACCTGCACCACGGCAACGGCACGCAAGGCATCTTCTATGCGCGGCCCGACGTGCTCACAGTCTCGCTGCACGCCGATCCGGTGCGCTTCTATCCATTCTTCTGGGGACACGCCGACGAGCGCGGCGAAGGCGCGGGCCTCGGCTACAATTTCAACCTGCCGCTGCCGCGCAAATCCGCCGACGCGGCGTTTCTGGAGGCGCTGGCGGTGGCCTTCCAGCGCATCCGCGCCTTTTCACCGGATGCGCTGGTCGTGGCGCTCGGCCTCGACGCCTTCGAGGGCGATCCGTTCGGCGGGCTTTCGGTGACGACGCCCGGCTTCTCACGCATTGGCGAAGCGATCGCAAAGCTTGGCCTGCCGACGGTCATCGTCCAGGAAGGCGGCTATCTCTGCGACGCGCTTGGCGACAATCTCACCGCCTTCCTCACCGGCTTCGGCGGCAAGGCGCGGTGACGGTTCAAGCTTGCGTCAGGAACGCTGCTGCCTGAGCATGGCGATGACCCGATGCACGCTCTCCAGCGTCTCGTCGATCTCAGCCGCCGTGTTGTAGTGGGCGATACCGATGCGCACGACGCCCTGCTCGGCTGGAATGCCGAGTTGGTGGACGATCTCCCAGGCGTAGTTGTGGCCTGACCACAGGAAGATGTTCTCGGCATTCATCTGCCGCACGATCGTCTCCGGCACGATACCGTCGACGGTGAACGAGACCGTCGGCACGCGATCGCCGAGCCGCTTCGGATCGGTGATGCCATGGATTGTCAGGCCTGGAATGTCGGACAGGCCATCGATCAGTCTTTGCGCCAGCGGGTTTTCATAGGCGATGGACACTTCGAACGCCTTGACGATCTTTTGCCTGCGCGAGCCAGTCTCGCCCGCCGCCTCGCCCAGCCCTGCAAAATGATCGACCGCCGCCGTGAGACCGGCCATCAGCTCGATCTGCGGCGTGCCAAGCTCGAATCGCTCCGGCAGGCCATTGGACGAACAGCGGCATTTATAGGGTTTCAGGCCTTCGATGACGTCACGCCGGCCCCACAATATGCCCATATGCGGGCCGAAGAATTTGTAGGCCGAGCAGATCAAGAAATCGCAGCCGAGGTCCTGCACGTCGATCAAGCCGTGCGGCGCGAACTGCACGGCGTCGACATAGACCAGCGCGCCGGCCTGTTTTGCGATGGCAGTCAACGACCTGACCCGGTTGATCGAGCCGGTCAGGTTGCTGGCGTAGTTCAATGCGACCAGCCGTGTCTTGTCGGAGAGCAGACCAGCCAGGGTCGCCTCTTCGACCTGCCAGCTCTGTTCATCGAATGGCAGCCAGCGCACGACGAGGCCAAGGTCCTCGGCCAGTTGCAGCCAGGGCGAGACATTGCCTTCGTGATCCATGCGAGTGAGGATGATCTCGTCGCCGGGCTTCAGCGAGCGGCCGAGCGTGCGCGACATATGATAGGTCAGCGTCGTCATGTTGGCGCCGATAATGATTTCATCGGGGCTCGCGGCACCAAGGAAATCGGCCATAGCCTGATGCGCCTCGTCGACCACGGCCTGGGCGGCGACCGTCGTTTCGAAGTAGCCGCCGAGATTGGCATTGGTCGTGAGCAGGCAGCGCGATACCGCATCGGCGACGGCCTGGGGCACCTGCGTGCCGGCCGGGTTGTCGAGATAGATGCGGCGGCGTCCCTTGTCGCTCAGGGAAAGAGCAGGGAATTTTCCACGCACGGCCTCTATCGGAAAGTCCACCATCGTCTCCACCCCCTTTTGTTATTCCTCGATAATCCATCCCCTCCAATCAGGGACAGGGATTGCCGACCCGCTGGTGGACCGCATCCACCGCCTTCTGCATCTCTTCGGTCCAGACAACATCCGCCGAAGACAATGCCATTTCGAGTTGCGAAATGGTTGTCGCGCCAATGATATTCGACGTGACGAAGGGTCGGCTCGAGACATAGGCGTTGGCGAACAGGGCCGGCTCCAGGCCAAAGGAGCGCGCCAGCTCATTGTATTCGAGCAGCACCGCGGCGGCATTCGGCGTCTCGTAGCGCTGGCCGCGATTGAACAGCTGGGAGCGTGAGCCCTGCGGTCGGGCGCCATGGTCGTATTTACCGGTCAGATAGCCTTGCGCCAGCGGCGAATAGGCAAGCAATGAGACGTCCTCACGCTCGCAGACCTCGGCGAGGTTCACCTCGAAGGTGCGGTTGACGAGATTGTAGGCGTTCTGGATCGAGTCCACGCGCGGGCCGATCCCCTTGTCGGCCTCTGAGAGGTAACGCATGACGCCCCAGGAACTTTCGTTCGACAGGCCGAAATGGCGGATCTTTCCTGCCTTCACCAATTCATCGAAGACGCCAAGCGTCTCGGCGATCGGCGTTTCGTTGGCTGGTGCGCCGTCAGCATCGGCGCGCCGCGCCACCGCCCCGACACGCGTCGGGTTGGCGCCCCAGGGGATGTCCCGCTCCGGCCAGTGGATCTGGTAGAGGTCGAGATAGTCCGTGCCGAGCTTGGCCAGCGACTTGTCGATGGCGTCAAGAATATCGGCGCGCACCAGTCGCGACGGCCTGTCGCCGCGAAACCACTTATTGGCCGTGCGACCAACGACCTTGGAGGCCAGGATCACCTGGTCGCGGTTGCCCTTGGCCTTCATCCAGCTGCCGATGATCTTTTCCGTCCGCCCTTGCGTCTCCGCCTTGGGCGGGATCGGATAGAGCTCGGCGGTGTCGATGAAATTGACGCCGCGCGAAAAAGCCAAATCCATCTGGGCGTGGCCCTCGGCTTCGGTGTTCTGCTGGCCCCAGGTCATCGAACCAAGGCAGATCTGGGTAACAAGAAGATCGGTCCGACCGAGACGGCGTTTGTGCATGAAATTCTGCTCCGGAGGGAAAGCGTGCGCGGGGCTGCATCTATAGGGAAAGCCAAGGCGCTCTCCAAGCCTCGCCAGGCCGACTTTTGCGTGAACCAGCGCTGATTGACTAGCGGCGAGCGCCGGCCACGGCGCGGCGCTTGGCCTCGTCGATCAGCATGTTGGCCACCTGCATGCGGATCATGGCGCGCTGGCGCAAATGCGGGGCGACGCGATCGGGGTGGTTGCTGAAAGCAAAGCTGCGGCGCATGCGGCCGAAATCGGCAACGCCCTTGGGCTTGTCCAGCCCCAGTTCGGCCGCGATCGATTCAGGATCGATCGGCGGCAGTTTTTCCTCAGGCTTGGGTTCCTCGCCGGCCAGGGCCAGCTTGGCGTGGTCGAGCAAGGCAGCGAATTCGCTCGCCAGATCAGCGCCGGCCTCGCGATATTCGGCGGCGGATACTTTTATGCGGCCGGAGTGGAGTTCATCGGCAACCGAGAGATAGTCGAATGGAATGGAAGGACGCGCACCGGCCTCGTCGCCCTCGATGCCGTCGCCCTTGTCGGAGGCAACGAAGAGGTCGTCGAGCAGCGAAGCAAAATCGCGCTTGGCGCTGGTAGCGATGTCAGCCTCCCCCTTGCCCGACTGTCAGGTCTCCAGGAACATAGAACCGGCTCGTTAAAAATACATACCACCGATCTTAATGAATTTAGCCATTCGAAGGATCGTACCAGGCCCTCAAACAAAAAGCCGGACTGCACTTTCATGCAGTCCGGAAATTCGCCAGGAGTGGCGAGGAAAAACTGGCCATGAGCCAGCGTCGAAGCCTACGGTTCGTGCGGCCCGGAAGTTTCACTGGGCCGCAAAAAAAGTTTGATGAAAATCATCCGGACATAGCAGGCATGCAAATGCTGCACTGCACAATTGTCACGATTCACCTATATTGGCAGCCGTGGAGGACCAATCGGGAGCCTGAATCATGGGTTTCTTCACGGAAATGTTCGCCCGGCCGCGTCCACAGGAACATCTGAGATACCGCGCGGCGCTCGCGCTGCTTCACTCGATGAGCAATGCCGACCGCGCCGATATCGGCATAAAACCCGCCGATTTTCCGCGCATCGCCCGCGAAATGTCCATTCGCTAAGCAGCCTGCGAGATGTCCCGGATCGATCCGGGACATCTCGAAACTTCAGCCGCTCAACGCGATCCCAGGAATGTCGCCTTGCCCAGCGGCACGCCATTGTGGCGAAGGATGTCGTAAGCGGTGGTGAGGTGGAAGTAGAAGTTGGGCATGGCCACATGCAGCAGATACTGCATGCCGCCCAACGTCGTTTCGCGTCCGCCAAGCTTCAACTCGATCACCTTGTCGTCGGAACCGTCGATATCGGCGGCCGAGAACGTTGCCAGAAGCGCGAGCGTCTTGGCTATCCGCGCCTCGAGATCGGCAAAGCTTGCCTCATTGTCCTCGTATTTCGGCACCTCGCGGCCGGCCAGGCGCGACGGCGCCCCCTTGGCATGGTCGGTGGCAATCTGCACCTGCCGGGTCAACGCGAACATGTCCGGCGCAAGCCGCGCCGTCAAAAACACCTGCGGGTCGATCTTGCGGTCAAGCGCGTTTTGTTCGGCAGCCGCCAGCACACTGGAAAGTGCTTTCAGCCTGGCTGAAAACACGGGCACGGATGCCTCATACATCGATATCGTCACGTCAAATCTCCTGTCCGGTCCGAGTGCCGGCGAAGGGACGTAGCGCCTGTGCGAACGATTCTTCAAGCGCCGCGGGCTCCGCGTCACCACGCCGCCGCAATCGCGGTGGTAGAATTTCCGTTATCGAGCGGAGATTCCCGATGAGACGCGTCCTTCTCGCAGCGACTTCCCTTCTCTCCCTTGCCATGTCTGGCCACGCGGCGCTGGCCGCCGATGACACCGCGCCCGAAGCGCCCTATGTCGACGACCGCTCGAGCGCCGAGGCGGTGATCCGCTCCCTCTACAGCGCCATCAACCGAAATGAATTCGCCCGCGCCTGGGGTTACTATGGCGATACGAAGCCGGCTAAGGATTTCGACAGCTTCGTCAAAGGCTATGACGGCACTAACAAGGTGGAAGTCGCGACCGGTGCCATTTCGGACGAAGGTGCCGCAGGCAGCATCTTCTATAACGTCCCAGTCGCCATTCGGGCCACGGACAAGAGCGGCGGCGAGAAGGTCTTTGCCGGCTGCTACACGCTGCGCCAGGTGAATGCCCAGATCCAGGCGGCGCCGCCCTTTGATCCGATCCACATCGAAAAAGGCGCGTTGAAACCTTCGACCGCCGATTTCGAGGAAGCTGTGCCGCCAAGCTGCGGCGACGGCCCACCGCCACCCAAGAAGGACACCGCGCTGGAGCAGGCCAAGAAGGCTTTCCTGGCGACCTATGGCGACCAGTGCGACAAGGAGCTTCTGGCCAATGAGCCGGAGACTTTTTCGATCAAATACAAGGACAAGGATGCACAGCCCGCCGATCCCGACAAGGAAACACGCCTCTTCCATTTCTCCTGCTCGGCCGCAGCCTACAATGAAAACTCCGTCTACTACATGAGCGACGATGTGTCAGGGGTGCGGCAGTTGCAGTTCACCGAGCCCGAGATGGACATTCGCTACGTGAACAATGACAGCGAAGGCAAGGTCGAATCCATGCACATTGTCGGCTTCCGGACGACAGGCTGGGCGACCAATTCCAACTATGACAAGGATGCCCACACGATCACGACGTTCGATAAATGGCGCGGCGTCGGAGATGCCTCTTCATCGGGCACTTATCTGTTCCGCAATGGCGACTTCTCGCTGGTCCAGTATGATGTCGACGCGTCCTATGATGGCGAGGAAAACCCGCAGACGGTTGTCGACTACAACACCGCGCCTTGAGCACCGGACGGCTTCAGGCCAGCCAGTCGATCAAGGTGCCTTCGACAGCATCCAATTGAGCGTTCCGCGCCAGTCGGCCATGCGGACTGGCGTGCCGTGGGTGCCCGTCTCGAAACGGACGAAGCGGGTCGGGTAGGTCTTCGATTTGGCCAGGATGGAGCGGAAGAACGCTTCCTGGTTCGCCACGGGGAAGACCACGTCATGGCTGCCTTGACCGAAGAAGACCGGCACACGGCGTTTGAAGGCGGGGCTGGCAAAAAAGCTCTCGTCCCACAGCGATCCGAGCAGCAGCAAGCCATTTATGCGGCCGCCCGTGTCCTTGCGCCCGGCAAGCTTCCAGCACAGTGCACCACCCATCGAGCCGCAGGCGACGAAGATCTTGGCGCCGGGCGACTGTTCGGCATAGTGATCGATCAGAGCCGCGACTTGTGCGGCACCCTTGTCGCCGAAATCGGGAAAATCCGGCGAGAGATAAAGACCGTCATTGCCGGCCATCAGGTTCTTGATGCGGTTGAAATTGCCGCCGAAGGTGAAGTCGTCGACCCCCTGTTTGCGGCTGCCACCCTGCCCGTGCAGGTAGAGCACGATGATCGCGGCGCCTTGCGTCTTGCCGACGGCGACATGCCTGACATCGCCGGCGTCGGTCTTCAACATCAGATCCTGCTGCACCTTGCGTACGCCGGCGTCGGTGTATTGCGGGTGGACGCGCTTTTCCGGCACCTCGTCACGCTGGTTGATGTCGCGCATCTCGCGATAGTCGATGACCGTATAGGCGCCGCCGTCGCCGGTGGATAATGTCGCCGGATAGGCGAAAAGATCATCCTTGAAGGGTTTCAGTTCGAGAGCATGGGCGTAATCGACAGCGCAAAGAACAAACGCTGCGACCAGAAAGCCGTGGAATGGGGAGAGGATACGAAGAGCCATAACGCAGGCATGCGTAATGAAACTCGGGTTTGTCAATCCTGCAGCACGCCGCCGGCGCCTTCGAGCGCTTCGCGGGTGTCGACATCGACAGACGCGCCCTCGCCGATCTCGACATCGATGACATCGAGCCCTTCGGCCTCGACCAGATGGCGAGCGCCGGTGTCGCCTTCGAGGTGGGCGATGGCCGGGAACAGCGAGCGCGGCAAAAGCACCGGATTGCCGCGCTTGCCCGCATGCGAGGCGCGGACCACGGAATTGCCCCCGGCTCTACGGAAGGCATCGATCAACCGGTCAAGATCGTCCGACTCAACGCCAGGCATGTCACCCAGAACGATCATCGCAGCGGCGATGTCTTCGGGCAGATAGGCAATGCCGGCTTTCAGCGAGGTGGACAGGCCATCGGCGAAATCGGGATTGTCGGCGAAGGTGACGTCGAGACCCGACAATGCCGCGCGCACCCGTTCGCGCTGATGGCCAGTGACGACGATCGTGCCCGATACCTTCGAGCCAAGCGCGCGCTCGGCGGTGCGGCGCACCAGCGGCTTGCCGTCGAACAGCGCCATGAGCTTGTTCGGTCCACCCATGCGGCTCGACCGGCCGGCGGCAAGAAGCACGGCGGCGACCTTGAGATGGGTTTTGGCCGGTAGGGGTTCGCGCGGCTGCGGCCGCGTCGGGATTTCCATCAACAGCCCGCCGACTCCCATGCCGGCGATGTCCTTCGCGGTGACGTCGAGGCCGGCAACCAGACGGTCAAGCACCCAGTCGAAGCCGTTTTCCTTGGGGCTGCGGGCGCAGCCGGGCGCGCCGATGACGCGCTTGCCGGCAAGCGTTCCCAGCACCAGAAGATTGCCGGGATCGACAGGCATGCCGGCGCGGATGACAGTCCCGCCCGCCATCTCGATCGCCGCCGGAACGACATCGGCGAAATCGCTCATCGCCGAGGCGCCGAAGATCACCACCATGTCATTCTCGCGCACCAGCGAACTCGCAGCCTGCGCCACCGGCGCGATCTCATGCGGCGTGCGGCGCTCCGCCGTCAGCCTGCCGCCCGAACGCGCCAACCGTGCCTCGGTGACGCGCAGCGTCTTGTCGAGTACGCTGGGCTTGATGCCCGGCAGGACCGTCTGGATGACCCCGACACGCACCGGCCGATAGGCATTGACGGCAAAGATCTCGCCGCCGGCGCAGATTTTCGCGACCGCATCGACCAGCGCGGAGCTGACCGCGAATGGGATGATCTTCACCGTTGCGATCATCTGCCCTTTTTCGACCGGCGCATGCTGCGCCAGCGTGGCAAGGGTGATGGCGGGATCGACGGCGTTGATGGCGTCGATCATCGCGGCATCGACCGTGAAGATGCCCGATGCCCTGGCGTGGAGATTGACCCGGCCGGTGGCGGCCGGCCTGACATCGATGCCGCTGAAGCTCATGCTTTCGGCAATTTTTTGCGCCGCTGCGTCCTCCCCGAGATCATCGGAAGAAAGCACTGCAGCGACGACCTGCGATATCCCTGCCCGCTTGAGCAGGGAGACGTCTTCGGCGCTCAGCCTGTGCGCCTTGCGAAACCGCTTTTCGCCGGCGGTGGTGGCGTGCGCCAGCACCGCGCCTTCGGCCTCTTCAATGGCAACCGGACCGAATTTCACGCCACAGCGCCCACTGAGCGCCGCGCGTCCACTTGGACGCGCAAAGGACGCTCTGCTTTGAATCTACGCATCGTGCTTCTCCAAAATCGATTCCGATCCTTGGGCCGATGCGGAGGCATCGAGGCCGCGCGAGCGGAAGGCGTAGATGGTCTGCGCCAGCACCGCGACGGCGATCTCGGCGGGGCTGGCGGCACCGATGTCGAGGCCGATCGGCGCATGGATGCGGGCGATCTGATCGGCACTCGCGCCCAGCGCCAGCAGGCGTTCGACGCGCTTTGCATGGGTCTTGCGGCTGCCAAGCGCACCAACATAGAAGCAGTTGGCGTCGAGCGCCGCCTTCAACGCGAAGTCGTCGATCTTCGGGTCATGAGTGACGGCGGCAAGCGCCGTGTAACTGTCGAGTGGCTGGCGCTTCAGCACATCCTCCGGCCACTCGGCATGCAGGGCGATGTCGGGAAAGCGGTCCGATGTGGCGAAGGCCGTGCGCGGATCGATGATCTCCAGGGGATAGCCAGCGATCCTGGCCATCGGCGCCAGCGCCTGGCTGATATGGACGGCACCGATCACCACGAGGCGCGGCTGCGGCAGATGCGCATTGAGAAAGAAGGTCCGTCCTTCCGCCTCGACGGAACCGGAATTGCCCGATCGAAATGCCCTGGCGATCGCGGCTCCAAGATCGCCAGCGACCTGGTCGCCCTCACGCACGATGCGGTCGCGGCCATCGCCGAGATCGGTGACGAGGATCGCCGCGCGGCGGGCGCGGCGCTCCTCGTTGAGCGTTTTCAGCGCGTAGGGATCCATTGGATCAGCCAAGCCTTTCCACATAAACCTTGATACGGCCACCGCAGGACAGGCCGACCTGCCAGGCGGTCTCGTCGGCAACGCCGAATTCCAGCATCCTGGCGTTGCCGGAGCCGATGACGTCGATCGCCTCGGTCACCACGGCGCCCTCGACGCAGCCGCCGGAGACAGAACCGTGGAAATTGCCGTCAGCATCGATGACAAGGTGGCTGCCGACCGGGCGTGGCGCCGAACCCCAGGTCTCGACCACCGTCGCGATAGCGACATCCTTGCCGTCCTTCATCCAACCTTCCGCGATGATCAGCGGATCGCGGGCCTCATCGAGATAAAGACTGTCACTCATCGTTGCTTCTCTCAGGGTCTGTTTTTCCAAGGGCCGAGAAAACATATGGCTATGCGGCGTGTCTCTCGCCAGCGTCAATCCATCGGCGTGGATCGACCGATTGTGCCGACTTCTTGTCGAGTGACGCGCAGAGGTCGGCGAGCGAATCGAGATTGTGCACCGAGCGGAATTCGTCGACATGCGGCAGCATCGCCTTGACGCCGCGGGCGCGCGCCTGAAAACCATCAAAGCGCAGCAACGGGTTCAGCCAGATCAGCCGCCGGCAGGATTTGTGCAGCCGCTCCATCTCCTCCGAGAGGCCGGCGACATCGTCACGCTCCAGCCCGTCGGTTATCAGAAGCACCACCGCACCCTGCCCCAGCACGCGCCGCGACCATATCAGGTTGAACTCGGCCAGCGTGTCACCGATTCGTGTGCCGCCGGACCAGTCCTTGACCGCCATCGAACAGTCGGCAAGGGCGGCATCGGGATCGCGATGGCGCATCTGCCGGGTCAGGTTTGTCAGCCGCGTGCCGAAGACGAAGGTGTGCACGCGCCGGCGCTTTTCCGTCAGGGCGTGCAGGAAATGCAGGAAGATGCGCGTATACTGGCTCATCGAGCCGGAAATGTCGGCCAGCACCACCAGCGGCGGATGAACTTCGCGCGCCGAGCGGAATTTCGGCAGGATCAATTCGCCGCCGGTGCGCGCGGCTGAGCGCATCATGGCGCGCGGATCGATGCGGCGGCCATGCGCGTCGGCCTTGAAGCGCCTTGTCCGCACCATGTCGACGGGCAGCCGCAGCTCGGCGATCGCCTTCCTGGCATCGGCCATCTCGGCTGCGTTCATCTGGGCGAAATCCTTGCCCCGCAACACCTCGCTGCCGGAAAAGGTGAAGCGGGCATCGACCTCGATCTCAGGGACTTCCTGCGGCGGCTGGTTCTTCTGGTGGCCTTCGAACATCGCCTGGCTGACACGGTTTTCGGCCGCGCGCGGCTTCTGCTTCTCCCTGACGTCAGGCGCCACAGGGGAAAACATCGCCAGCAATTTCTCGATCAGTTCGCGCGATTTCCAGAACAGCCGGAAGGCCTCGTCGAAGGTCGGGTGATCCTCATGCCTGGACACCAGCACGGCATGCAGGGTCCAATAGAAATCGTCGCGCGAGCCGATGCCGGCGGCCAGCACCGCCTCGATGGCATCCTTGACGGAAGCCGGCCCGACCCGCATGCCGGCCTTGCGCAAGGTGCGGGCGAAATAGACGATGTTGTCGGCGATGCGCCCATCCGCCGTCGCCTCCGTGGGGTCAGCCTCTTTGGGGTAAGCACCCGGCGCCTTCATCGCGCTACTCGGCCGCCGCGAGCTCGGCCTTGACCTCGTCGAGGATGCGCCGGCCTTCGCCCGAACCAATGCGGGCAATGTCGTCCTGGTATTTCAACAGCACGCCGATCGTGTCGGATACGGTCTCCGGGTCGAGCGCCACCTTGTCGAGTTCCGTCAGCGCGCCGGCCCAGTCTATGGTTTCAGCAACGCCCGGCACCTTGAACAGCTCGATCTGGCGCAGCTTCTGGATGAAGGAGACCACCTCCGCCGAAAGCCGTTGGTTGGCCCGCGGCACCTTGCGGCGCACGATCTCCAGTTCGCGCTCGGCATTGGGATAATCGACCCAGTGATAGAGGCAGCGCCGCTTCAAAGCGTCGTGGATCTCGCGGGTGCGGTTGGTGGTAATGATGACGATCGGCGGCTCTTCCGCCTTGATGGTGCCGAGTTCGGGCACCGTCACCTGGTAGTCGGAGAGGATTTCGAGCAGGAAGGCCTCGAAGGCTTCGTCGGTGCGGTCGAGCTCGTCGATGAGGAAGACAGGCGCGGCACCTGCCTTGCCGGTCAGCGCATCGAGCACCGGGCGGCGGATCAGGTATTTTTCGGAGAATACGTTGCGCTCCATGGCGGAGCGGTCGACCTTGCCGGCCGCCTCCTCCATGCGGATCTCGATCATCTGCGCGGCGTAGTTCCACTCGTAGACGGCGGAGGAGACATCGAGCCCTTCATAGCACTGCAGCCGGATCAGCCGGCGGCCAAGCGCCTGCGCCAACACCTTGGCGATTTCGGTCTTGCCGACGCCGGCCTCGCCCTCGAGGAACAAGGGCCGGTTCATGCGCAACGACAGGAACAGCACGGTCGCCAGCGACCGGTCCGCCACATAGTCCGCGCCGGTCAGGAGATCGAGCGTCTCGTCGATCGTCCGCGGCACGGGGCGCGGTTTCAGTTCGGTCATTCTTTCTCCGTGAACGCCGCCGCTCCGCTGTCCAGGACGTGATAGCCGCGGGCGTGGTAGATCAGCGGCCGCAAATTATCGCCCATGCGCAGGCCTGTCACCTTGCCAAAAAGCACACGATGGGTGGCCAGATCCTTGGTGTCGATCAATTCGCAGTCGAAAACCGCAAGCGCGCCCTTGAGCGTCGGCGCGCCGGTGGAAATCACATCCCATTCGCCGAGCGCGAAACGCTCCTCGACCGGCAGACCGGTAATGCCGGAAAAGCCGATCGACAGCGGCTCCTGGTGCGAAGCCAGCGTGTTCAAGGCAAACTTGCCGTTTTTCACGAACAGCTCATTCTTGGCATTTTCACGGTTGAGGCAGACCAGGATGGTCGGAGGGGTGTCCGACACTGAACAGGCGGCGATCACCGTGGTGCCGCGCTTGCCGGCAGGGCCGTCTGTCGTGACCACATGGACGTGACCGGCAAAATGGCTCATCGCGTCGCGATAGGCCTGCGGTCCAATGTCATTCTTCTTCAGCACAAGAACTTTTCCACAGCCAGAACCCCTACCGCTATATATGGCCAGACATGACATGCCACAAGCGAAGTGCTTGGCCCATATCCCTGAATTCGCGTGTTGCACCAAGGCCGGGCAGCCTTTAGGTCTTGGCGGTAATTGGCGCCCGCGCTGTCATCGCGGGTCTGGAGGAACTCTTCGGCAGGATGCGACCCGGGGCAACGATATCGGCCGCACTGGCCTGGCTGTTCCTGGCCGGCACCGCCGGCGCACAGACGCTGACGATCGGCGTCGCCGCCCCCTTGTCAGGTCCATCGGCCATCCTCGGCAAACAGATCCAGGCCGGCGCCGGGCTGGCGGCGCAGGCAAACGGCATCGAACTCAAGACCGAGGACGATGCCTGCACCGCCGATGGCGGTGCCGCCGCGGCCAGGGTTTTTGCCGCGGCCAAGGTCAGTGTCGTGGTCGGCTTCCTTTGTACCGAATCCATCGAGGCGGCGATGCCGATCCTCAAGGAAGCCAACATACCGGTCATCACAGTCGGCGTGCGAACCGAGAGCCTGACCGACCGCCGCGCCAAGACCGGCTGGCCGGTCTATCGCCTCGGACCGCGCGGCGACGACGAGCGCAACGCCGTCGCCTCCACCCTCACCCGCCTGTGGCAGAACGAGCTGTTCGCCATCATCGACGACGGCACCATCTACGGGCGCGAGATGGCGGAAACATTTCGCGCGGCCGCCGAGCAAGCGGCGCTGAAACCGGTGTTCGTCGATACGTTCCGGCCGCAGCTCGACAACCAGATAGGGATGATCGGGCGGCTGAAGAAGGCCGGCGCCACGCATGTCTTTGCCGGCGGCGACGGCGACGACATCGCCATCATGGGCCGCGACGCGGCGCAGCTCCAGGCCGGCATTGTCTTTGCCGGCGGCGA
Organism: Mesorhizobium sp. 113-3-9; assembly: GCF_016756515.1. Taxonomy (NCBI): domain Bacteria; kingdom Pseudomonadati; phylum Pseudomonadota; class Alphaproteobacteria; order Hyphomicrobiales; family Phyllobacteriaceae; genus Mesorhizobium; species Mesorhizobium sp. 113-3-9. Next base: position 5,033,747 of record NZ_AP023246.1, read on the forward strand.
AAATCTGCGCACGCCGCCCGCGGACGTGCCCTATGCGATGGGCACGCTGATGATCGCACCGCCGGAATGGGCCGATGTCGCCGACGCAAAGGTGCTGGAAAACTTCTCCGCGCAGAAGATCGTGCCGGACGGCTACACGCTGCCGGCCTATGCAGCGGTGGAGATCGCCAAGGCCGCAGCGGCCTCGTCCGGGAGCTCGGGCGGGACCCTCGCCGACGCACTGACCGGTCATGATTTCACCACGGCGATCGGGCCAGTCCGCTTCGACGCCAAGGGCGACCTCAGCCAGAGCCTCTACCGCGTCTTCCGCTTCGACAGCACGCGTTTCGTGCCCTTGGAAGGCAATTGATGTTCCGCACCGGCCCGCGCAATCTTATCACCGACGTTGCCGGCCTGCGCGTCGGCAACGCTTCCGACGCCAGGTTGAAGTCCGGCGTGACGACGGTGCTTTGCGACGAACCGGCGGTGGCCGGTGTCCAGATCCTGGGCGGCGCGCCGGGCACGCGCGAGACGGATCTGCTCGAACCGCACAATTCGGTCGAGGCGGTCCATGCCGTGGTGCTGTCGGGAGGTTCGGCTTTCGGCCTTGATGCGGCGTCCGGCGTGCAGGCCGCGCTGCGCGAGCGCGGCATCGGCTTCGAGGTCGGCGGCTTTCGCGTGCCGATCGTGCCGGCAGCGATCCTGTTCGACCTGCGCAATGGCGGCGACAAGGACTGGGGCCGCTACCCCCCTTACCGCGACCTTGGCTATGAGGCAGCGCAATCCGCCGCCACCGATTTCCAGCTCGGCACGGCCGGCGCCGGCACCGGTGCGCTGACCGCGGGGCTGAAGGGCGGCCTGGGCTCGGCCTCGACGCTGCTCGATAGCGGCGTCACCATCGGGGCGCTGGCCGCCGTCAATCCGACCGGATCGGTGACCGTCGGCCGCACCCGCCATTTCTGGGCAGCACCCTTCGAAATCGGCGGCGAATTCGGCGGGCTTGGCTATCCCTCGCCGATGCCGGACGATGCGACGCGGATATTGCTGAAATACCGCGACAAGCAGGCAGGCAAGCAGATGGAAACCGGCGGCAACACCACCATTGCCGTCATCGCCACGGACGCGGTTCTCACCAAGGCCGCGGCGAAGCGCCTGGCCATGTCGGCGCATGACGGCTTCGTGCGCGCCATCTGGCCGACACATACGCCTGCCGATGGCGATCTCGTGTTTGCACTGGCGACGGGAACGAGCGGCATCCGGCTCGAAGCCGATGCGGCAATCGACCTCTACGCCGCAGCCGGCGCCACCATGGCACGCGCCATCAGCCGCGGCGTGTTTGCCGCGACGCCAGCCGAGAACGATCTGTTCCCGGTCTGGTCGCGCCGGAGCTGAAGACGTCGATCAGGTCGGATCGGACTTTTCTTCCTCGAACGTCACCGCGACATCGGAATTCGCCGACAGCCAGACTTTCTTGCCGTCGACCTCGGCAACCAGGGCCAGGGGAATGTAGTGATGATGGCCCTTGTGAGCACCCTCGCCGCTGTCGGCCTTGGTCAGTTTGATACGCTGGCCGTCAACCTTGTCGACGGTGCCGACATGCACGCCATCGGCGCCGACGATTTCCATATGCTCACGAATCTTGCTGGTGTCGGTCATGGTGGTTCTCCATTGGGACTGCCGACAATAACAAATGACAAGCCGTTTGGATGCATCGGCTTTCGACCCGCACGACGTTTTGATTCGGTCGTGCTAGGGATTGAACGATCGCGGCTGTCGGAGTGAAACAATGCGACTGCTTTTCCTGTTTGCCGTTTCCCTGGCCGTGCAGTTTGCGGCATCGATCGTCGCCCAGGCCGGCGATGTCGCCGAGCTTGAAATCCTTGGCTTCACCAAGGACGGCGGCGTGTTCGCCTTCGAGGAATATGGTGTCCAGGACGGGTCGGGCTTTCCCTACGCCAACCGCTATTACATCGACACGAGCAATGACAGCTTTCTCAAGGGTACCCCAATCAGGGTCCGGCTTGACGACGAGAATGCCACGCTCGACAGCGCCCGCCTGCAGGTCCGGCAAAAGGGCGAGGCCATTGTCAGCCAGACCGAGCTGAGCGCCAATCGCGGCATCACCGCCGGCTTCAACCCGGTGACCGAGCTTTCGGCCGATCCGCACCGCATGGTGGTCAATCCGCGACCGATCTTCTCTCCGGTCGACCAGCCGCTCGAGTTCCGGCTGGACGAGATCGGCATGAACAATACCGAAGGCTGCCAGAGCCAGGGCGAGATCAATGGCTTCAAACTGCTGCGTATCGAAGCGCAGGACGGCGGTACCACCAAATTGCTGCATGAAGACAAATCGATCCCCAAGAGTCGGGGGTGTCCGAACGGCTACCGCATCGGCGCGGTGCAGACATTCTCGATGGACAGCCTCGGCGCCTATGCGGTGCTGATCGCTGTGCGCCAATATGGCTTCGAGGGGCCGGACTATCGCTGGATCGCGGTGACCGGTCGCCTGTGACACCGCTTGCTCAACTCGCCACGTCCAATCGTGGCCTCGCCCGCTTTTGCCACGCGACACCAACGCCGCGCACGGCCCTTCTCGGTGCCCTCCTGTGGGCTGCCACGATGGGCGCCAGCGCGCTCGTCAACCTGTCGTTGCTGGATAGTTGGGTGACGCCGGATAAAATCCGCACAGTGTCGCTGCTGTTCGCGGGCGGCGGCGCCCTGGCATTTCCGATTGGCTTGTTCGCGGCACGGCTGGTCTCGCTCGGAAGGGGCTGGGAGGTCGCCTTCGCGGCAGCAATGGTGTGCCTTGCCGCCGTGACGATCGGGCTGACCGCCGGACTCTATGCCTTGCAGTACCGGTCCTACTATGCCGAATGGCATGCGCCCGTCTTCACTCTCACCTGGGGGTTTCAGTTCGCCTTCACAATGGCGGTGGCGCTCTACCAGTTCGTTGTGCTGGGCATCCGGCTCTATTTTCCGCTTGGGTTTATCGCCTTGTTTGCCGCCAGCCTCTGGTTTGCACGGCAGCGGCGTTGAGCATTTCGTCCGCCTCTGTTAGGACGCGGGCTAACCCGGAGCGGTTCAGCGTTTGGTAGAACCGCCGACCCGCTCTAACTCCTTCTTTTTCGCAATTCCTGTGGGAAAACCGCTGCGCACTTTTCCTGGATTGCTCTAGATACATCAGGACTGACCGATGATCCCTCGCTATTCCCGGCCGGAAATGGTCGCCATCTGGTCGCCCGAAACCCGGTTTCGCATCTGGTTCGAAATCGAGGCCCATGCCTGCGATGCGCTGGCCGAACTCGGCGTGATCCCGAAGGAAGCGGCAAGAACGATCTGGGAAAAGGGCAATGCCGCGAAATTCGACGTCGAGAAGATCGACGAGATCGAGCGCGTCACCAAGCATGACGTCATCGCCTTCCTGACCCATCTTGCCGAATTCGTCGGACCGGACGCGCGTTTCATCCACCAGGGCATGACGTCTTCGGATGTCCTGGACACCTGCTTTGCGGTCCAGCTTACCCGCGCCAGCGACATCCTGCTCGCCGATATTGACGGCCTGCTTGCCGCCCTCAAGCGCCGCGCCTTCGAGCACAAGGACACCGTCACCATCGGCCGCAGCCACGGCATCCATGCCGAGCCGACAACCTTCGGCATCAAGCTGGCGCAGGCCTATGCCGAATTCTCGCGCTGCCGCGAGCGGCTGGTACATGCGCGGGAAGACATCGCAACCTGCGCCATTTCCGGGGCGGTCGGCACCTTCGCCAACATCGAACCCTATGTCGAGGAGCATGTCGCGGCGAAGCTCGGGCTGAAGCCGGAACCGGTGTCAACGCAAGTGATCCCGCGCGACCGCCACGCCATGTTCTTTGCCACGCTCGGCGTCATCGCCTCGTCGATGGAGCGGCTGGCGACCGAGATCAGGCATCTGCAGCGCACCGAGGTGCTGGAAGCGGAAGAGTATTTTTCTCCGGGCCAGAAAGGCTCGTCGGCAATGCCGCACAAGCGCAATCCGGTGCTGACGGAAAACCTCACCGGCCTTGCCCGCATGGTGCGCTCCATGGCGCTGCCTGCGATGGAGGATGTAGCGCTCTGGCATGAGCGCGATATCTCGCATTCCTCTGTCGAGCGCATGATCGGACCGGACGCCACGGTGACGCTGGATTTCGCCCTGTCACGCCTGACCGGCGTCGTCGAAAAACTGGTCGTCTATCCCGAGAACATGCTGAAGAACATGAACAAGTTCCGCGGCCTGGTGCATTCGCAGCGCGTGATGCTGGCGCTGACGCAGGCCGGCCTGTCGCGCGAGGATTCCTATCGGCTGGTGCAGCGCAACGCCATGAAGGTCTGGGAACAAGGCGCTGATTTTCTTGAAGAACTTTTGGCCGACAAGGAAGTGACCGCCGCGCTTCCCGAGACGGAAATCCGTGAGAAATTCGACCTTGGCTACCACACCAAGCATGTCGACACGATCTTCAGGCGGGTGTTTGGGGAAGCTTGAGAGCCCAGTCCTCAGGGAAAAGGCCCGCCTTGCCGGCGGGCCTTTCGTATTCGCACTTGTGATGGAAAAGCCGATCAGGCCTTTCCAGGCACAGTCCTGATCACGGTGCCCCAGGGGTCCTCGCGGGTCGTTTCGCCGGTAACATTGTCCGAACGCATCTCGACCCAGGCAAGGCCCGAGCGGGCCGGGTCGCGGCGGCCGGCGCCGGCGCTTTGCCAGGCATTGGCGCCGATGTGGTGGTGGTAATGGCCTGACGACAGGAACACCGCCTGGCCGCCATACTTGGCCACCGTGTCGAAGCCGAACTCCTGGTTCCACCAGGCCTCCGCCTCTTCCGGCCTGCCGACGCGCAGGTGGACATGGCCGATAATGCTGTTTTCCGGCGCACCTTGCCAGCCCGCATCGCCCGCCGGCACTTCGCCAACGACCGCAGGGACGTTCAACCGCTCCGTCGCCATGGCGACCTTGTCACCATTCCATTTCCAGTCCTGTGGACGGCGGTCGGCATAGATTTCGATGCCGTTGCCTTCGGGATCGGTCAGGTATAGCGCCTCGCTGACCAAATGGTCCGAGGCGCCCTCAATGGCGATCTTGTCTGATATGGCGTGGTTGATCCAGCGGCCGAGATCGGCACGGCTGGGCAGCAGGAAGGCCGTGTGGAACAGGCCGGCGCTGCGCGGATCGTCCGGCTTGGCCGAAGCATCCGGCTCGAGCACCAGCAACGGTCGGTTGGTGGCGCCGAGCGTGATCGCGCCATCGGCACGGCTCAATTCCTGCAGGCCGACGACCCGGCGGTAATAGGCAGCGAGGCTTTCGGCATCGCGCGCCTTCAGCCCGACGCGGGCAACGCTCACCGGCGTGGTGGCGGCAAATGGCAATTCACTCATCATTGTCTCCGTTGCGGCAACGCTTGATGAAGCTCCCAAAGCCAGAAGCCCGGCGCCGCCGATCATTGTACGTCGTGTCAGTGCCAAAATCCCGGTCCTCCACGGCTGTTTTTCTCCTCACCACAGATCGTCGATCGCCATCGTTCACACAAGACAGCGAAAAGCGAACATGGTGTTCACCATTTCAGCTCATGAGCTTGCCTGTCGACGGTTGCATGAGACAATCGCGCTCGCTATCTCAGCGCCATGAAAGTCAAAGACGCAGATATCCTGATCGTTCCGGGCTACACCAATTCCGGACCCGAGCATTGGCAGACCCGCTGGCAGTCGAAGCTGTCGACGGCGCGCCGCGTCGAGCAGGCGGAGTGGTCGAAGCCGGTGCGCGACGACTGGACCGCAAGTGTGGCCAAGGCGGTAAACGAGGCCGAGAGGCCTGTCGTCATCGTCGCGCATTCGCTGGGTGTGGCTGCGGCCGTGCAGGCCATACCGCAATTCGTCAAGCCGGTTGCCGGCGCCTTCTTCGTGGCGCCGCCCGATGTCGCCAACCCCATGATCAAGCCGAAGCACCTGATGACCTTCGGCCCCTATCCGCGCGAGCCGCTGCCTTTTCCTTCGATCCTGATTGCCAGCCGCAACGATCCGTTCTGCGCCTTCGATGTCGCAGAGGACATTGCCGGCGCCTGGGGTTCGCTGTTCATCGATGCCGGCGAGACCGGCCATCTCAACCAGGATTCAGGCTTCGGCCCCTGGCCCGAAGGCTCGATGACCTTTGCCAAGTTCCTGACGGATCTGTGATTCAGGCCCAAAGCCGGCGCAGAAAATACCCGAAGAAACCGTCGAGTCCCAATAAACAATAATTTAAGGCGGCTCGCGATACTTCTTACGCGGGGCGAACTCTGTTCGTCACGTGCAAATATGCAAGATTGCTAAATAAAACTCTTCACGCTCAAACGAAGGTAAGCGCTTGCGCAAGGACGCTTCACTCGAATTCTTGAGGGGTGCCGCAGCGCTTGTCGTCGTGAATGGGCATACTTTGCGCGCTTTTGCGCCGGTAGCGGAGGGCGAAGACAACGCCGCGCAATCCCTCAAGACAGGTCTGGCTTTCATCGCCTTCAATGGCGGCTCTGCCGTCTACTTGTTTTTCGTCCTCTCTTCCTATGTGCTTGTCAGGCGTTATTTCCAGTCCCGCAAAGCGCAAGATCTGTTGCTGGGTGCGATAAAGCGTTTGCCTCGTCTGGCCGGACCAGTGCTTGTTGCGGTTCTGTTATCCTGTGCCATCTTCAAGCTCGATCTGTATTTCTTCCAGGATGCGGCTGCGGTCACCCAATCCGAGTGGCTGAGCAGATTTGGCAATGCCTCGAAGGTGCTGTCGCCGGAGACAGCGAGCTTTTCGGACGCCTTTCTACAAGGGGCCTGGCGGACATTTATCTACGGCGACAAATATTATGACACCAGCCTGTGGACCATGATGGTCGAGTTCTGGGGGAGCATGCTCACCTTCGCCCTCGCACCGATCGTCTTTTTCCTCCAAGGCCGCTGGACGCTGCTCTCCTGGTTCTGCATAGCGGCAGGCGTGTTCCTGGCGCTGCAAGTCAGCTTCTTCTTCTGTGCCTTTCCGGCCAGCTTCATGCTCTATCCGCTTCTCGCCATGGGTTTGCGCCCGAATCGCTGGGTAAGAGGCGCCATGGTGATCGTTTCCCTTGCGCTGCTGGGCTATGCGGGGAGTGCTGTCGGCATATACCAGCCCTTCGTGCTGCTTGAGACCGCAGTTTCTGATGATGTCGGCCTACGGCAAGCCTGCGTGGCCATCCCGGCAAGCATCATGTTGGTCTACGCCGTGCTGAGTGTGGATGAGCCTCCATCATGGCTCTCGGGCAAGGGGGCACGTTTCCTGGGCGACCTGTCTTTCCCGGTCTACCTCGTGCATGTACCCGTTATCTGCTCGCTAGGTTCATGGGCCCTGCTGGTCAGCGGCTCCACCGCACTCGGTGCCGCCGCCGCCATACTGGGTTCCATCCTCGTGGCGTTGCCGCTGATGACCTTCAACAACTGGTGGGTCCAGGTGCTCGGCGCCCTGTTCAGGTTCAGGCGCGGCAGCCCTATCGCCGCGCCTGCTGCGGCGAGCGCCTGACCGCCCGACGCCGTGAGGGCAGTTGGTCCGGCTTGGATTCAGGATCCGATCGAGTCCTGTATGCTCTTCAGCAGGGTCTTTGCCCCCAGCGAAATCAACGCATGCTCGGATCCCGTGGCGAGCAGACGATAGCCCATCGAGACGACACGGCCGGCAATTGCCGGTTCGACGACATAGATGGCGGCATGTTTTCCGGCCTTGCGGGTGCGCTCGGCAACCGACGCCACCGTCTCCATCATGCTCTCCAGCGTGGAATTGACCGTGGCGCCGTTGGTCCAGGCGATCGAGAAATCCGATGGTCCGAGGAAAATGCCGTCGATGCCCGGCGTGTCGAGAATGCCGTCGAGCGCGTCGAGTGCGGCGCGCGTCTCGACCATCGCAAACGCCATCGTGCGCTGGTTGGTATCGCGCAGCCATTCGGCATAGTCGCCCTTGCCGTGGCGTGGAAAGGCATAGGTCGGACCCCATGAGCGCTCGCCGAGCGGCGGATACTTCATCGCCGCGGCGAACAGCCTTGCATCGGCCACCGAATTCACCATCGGAGCGATGACCGCCTCGGCGCCGAAATCGAGCGCCCTGCTGGCCATGTCGAAACGGCCGACGGGAATACGCACCAGCCCGGGCTTGCCGGTGGCGAGCACCGGCGCCAGACCGCGCAGCACGCTGTCTTCATGATGGCCGCCATGCTGCATGTCGAGCGTGACGGCGTCGAAGCCCTGTTTGGCGAGGATCTCGACGGTCAGGGCATCCGGCACACCCGACCAGGCGGTGATCAGCGTTTCATCGGCGGCAAGGCGGGACTTAAGCGACATCTAATCTCTTTCCTCGTTAACGTCGCATCGGCCCGAAAATCGGTTCGATTTCGGAAAGCACGATGCGACAACGCTATCTGCGTCAGAGCGGACCTTGTGCGTCCAACAGGACGCACGTCGCTCTAATGCAGTTTCAGCCGGAAACTTCGGCAAAGGCAAAGAAAAACCGCCCGGTTTGGCCGGGCGGTCGATTGGTCCAGTCATTCTTGTTTTGTCGCAGGTTCGGTCGCAAAACCGTGGGACACTTTTGCGGAACCTGCTCAGCCCGGATCAGGTGTTTTTGATCTGCTCGATTGCCTGCGCCATCAGTTCGTCCATGGTGCGGCGGATCTGATGGTCCGATTGATCGACGCCGGCGGCATCGAAATCCTTGCGGATCTTGCGGAACACGTCGTGGTCGCCGGCTTCCTCGATATCGGAAACAACCACTTCCTTGGCGTAGGCGTCGGCGTCGGCACCCGACTTTCCGAGCTTTTCGGCGGCCCACAGGCCGAGCGCCTTGTTGCGGCGCGCCGAGGCCTTGAATCGAAGCTCCTCGTCGAATGCAAACTTGCGTTCGAAGCCCTCTTCGCGGTCTTTCATGCTGCTCATGGCGTCCCTCCGGGTTAAATCCGATTCGTTGGCAGGCGATATGTGTGTTGCCAAAGCACAAACCAAAAGGTCGCGAGCCGGTCAATACGCTTCGTCATATGCTGCGCTGCGGCATTTCAGTCCCGAAAGCGGTTGATTGGAAGGATTTGCCGATTGAGCAAACGATGTGATTGGGATAGACCCGGCATTGAACCCAACCGTCGCCGCACTAATTTAGGCAGACGGACAGGAACTGGTCGCTTGCCGCCTGCCCGCAAATCCAGAGAAAAATTCAGATGAAAAATCGCCGCCGCATTTATGAAGGCAAGGCCAAGATCCTCTATGAGGGACCCGAACCGGGCACGCTCATCCAGTTCTTCAAGGACGATGCAACCGCGTTCAACAAGAAGAAACACGAGGTCATCGACGGCAAGGGCGTGCTCAACAACCGCATTTCCGAATATATCTTCAACCACTTGAACCGCATGGGCATTCCGACCCACTTCATCCGCCGGCTCAACATGCGCGAGCAGTTGATCAAGGAAGTCGAGATCATTCCGCTCGAAGTGGTGGTGCGCAATGTCGCCGCCGGCTCGCTGTCGAAGCGCCTCGGCATCGAGGAAGGCACGGTCCTGCCGCGCTCGATCATCGAATTCTATTACAAGGCCGACGCGCTCGATGATCCGATGGTGTCGGAAGAGCATATCACCGCCTTCGGCTGGGCCAGCCCGCAGGAGATCGACGACGTCATGGCACTCGCCATCCGCGTCAATGACTTCCTCTCTGGTCTGTTCATGGGCGTAGGGATCCAGCTCGTCGACTTCAAGATCGAGTGCGGCCGCCTGTTCGAAGGCGACATGATGCGCATTGTCGTCGCCGACGAGATTTCGCCGGATTCGTGCCGCCTGTGGGACGTGGCGACGCAGGACAAGCTCGACAAGGATCGTTTCCGCCGCGACATGGGCGGCCTTGTAGAGGCCTATCAGGAAGTCGCCCGCCGCCTCGGCATCATGAACGAGAACGAGCCACCCCGCCCCACCGGTCCGGTGCTTGTCGCCTCGACCGACGGCCTCAAGGGCAAGCCGCACTGAGAGCGGCTTGCGACCCAATACTCAGAACAGGAGCATGTCCAGCGTGATCAAGGCCCGCATTACCGTCACTCTCAAGAACGGCGTTCTCGACCCGCAAGGCAAGGCGATCGAACACGCGCTGTCGGGGCTTGGCTTTGATGGCGTCGGCGCGGTGCGACAGGGCAAGGTGTTCGACGTCGAACTGGCGGAAAGCGACAAGGCCAAGGCCGAGGCCGATCTCAAGGCCATGTGCGACAAGCTGCTGGCGAACACGGTGATCGAGAATTACGCAGTGGAGATCGCCTAACGTGAAATCTGCCGTTGTCCTCCTGCCTGGCCTCAATCGCGACCGCGACATGATCGCGGCGCTGACCAAGATTTCCGGCAAGGCGCCAGCCACCGTCTGGCAGACCGACACCGAGATCCCCGATGTCGACCTGATCGCCATTCCTGGCGGCTTTTCCTTCGGCGACTACCTGCGCTGTGGCGCCATTGCCGCACGCATGCCGGTCATGCGGGCTGTCGCTGAAAAGGCGGCCAAGGGCGTGATGGTCATCGGCGTCTGCAACGGTTTTCAGATCTTGGTCGAGGCCGGCCTGCTGCCGGGCGCCTTGATGCGCAACAGTTCGCTGAAATTCGTTTGCCGGCAGGTAAAACTGCAGATCACCAACGCCAACACCATGTTCACCCGCCGCTATCAGCCGGGCCAGATCATCCGCTCGCCGGTGGCGCACCATGACGGCAACTATTTTGCCGACACCGAGACGCTCGCCCGCGTCGAAGGCGAAGGCCAGGTAGTGTTCCGCTATGCGGAAGGCACCAATCCCAACGGTTCGATCAACGACATTGCCGGCATCATCAACGAGCAAGGCAATGTGCTCGGCCTGATGCCTCATCCCGAAAACCTGATCGAAGCCGCCCATGGCGGCAGCGACGGCCGTGCACTCTTCGAAGGTGCGCTCGGTATCGCCGCTTGACGCGTTCAGCCGCGAATGCGGTAAGAATTACAAGGACATCAAGTCCATTGCTCTGGGGAGAGAGACGGTCATGAAACTCTATTCGCGGCCGTTGTCGCCCTACTCATCTATCGTGCGCGCGCTGGCCTATATCAAGGACGTACCGCTCAAGATCATCGCGCCGCCGCCGGGTTTTCCGATCCCCGAAGAGTTTCGCGCCATCTCGCCGATGAACCGGATTCCGGTGCTGATCACCGGCTCGGGCGAAACCATCGTCGAATCGGTGGTCATCGCCGAATACCTGGAGGAACGGTTTCCGGAACCGGCGCTGCTGCCGCCCGATTCCAAGGACCGCGCGCTGGTGCGCATGTTCGCCCGCATCACCGATCTCGACGTGCTGACGCCGACAATGAAGCTTTTCGAGCTGCATTCCGTGCCGAAGCGCAACAATGCCGAGATCGACGCCCAATTCGCGCGCCTGCACCACGGATTGGCGGCGATCGAGGCGCGCATGGCGCAAGGCCCCTTCGCCCTCGGCAACGACATCAGCTTCGCCGATGCCTGGCTGACGCCGACCCGGTTCATCTTCAACAATTTCCGCGCCATGACGGGCCACCACGACCTGCTCGACGCCTATCCCAAATTCGATGCCTATGAGCAGATCGCCTCGCAGCATCCGGCCTTGTCGCGCGTATGGGGCGAGATGACCGACGGCCTGAAAATCTTTCTGTCCGAACTCGAGATGGGTGCCGCTTGATCAAGAGCAAGACGATCGTCCTCGTCGCTGCCGCAGGCCTTGCCCTGGCATCGTGCCAATCGACCCCGAAAAGCACGCCTGTGCCCTCGGGCAAGAGTGCGTCGCTGTTGGCCATGGAACAGGTCGCAATCGCAGCCCACAAATGCTGGATCGCCAGCAAGGACCCGGCCTTCAAGCAATATCAGATGGCCAATGAGTTGAATTCCTTCAGCGGCACGCCGCGTTTCCTTTTGGTGCCGGCCAAGCACTATGGCGGAAAGCCATTGCTGGTCGTGCAGGCGCAAGGCAATTCGAGCCGCGTCGACGTGTTCGGACCGTTGATGAACGACCCGCTTGGCGCGCGCATCGGTTCGGATATTGCGCGCTGGCAAGCCGGTAATCCGGCCTGCGCCGCGACCGCCTGACGATGGGCCGCTTCCTGCAGGTAGCGGGTCTGGCCGTCGGTCTGGCCGGCCTTGTCCTGCAATTCTGCATCACCATTCCAGCGTCGATGGAAGCCGGCCGCAGCCTGCTCGGCTCGATCGTGTTCTATTTCAGTTTCTTCACCATCCTGACCAATATCGGCGCCGTGCTGGTCTACACCTCGCTGCTGTCATCCAGCGGCTACGCGTGGCTGCCCGCTTTCGCCGGGCCCCGGATGCGCGCGGGAGTCGCCGTGTCGATCGCCCTGGTCTTCATCGTCTATGCCACCGTTCTGGCGCGTCTGTGGCAGCCGCAGGGCCTGTTCCTGCTCTGCGATGTGCTGCTGCACTACGTGACGCCGGTTGTGTTCGTGCTGTGGTGGCTGATATCAGGCGCCGACGGCAGAACGAGATGGAGCGACATTTCCTGGTGGGTGCTCTATCCCATCGCCTACCTGGCCTATGCGCTGGCGAGGGCGCCGTTCGCCGGCGAGGTGCCTTACCCCTTCCTCGATGTCGCCAAGAACGGCGCAACCAGTGTCGCCATAGCGGCACTGGCCATCACCGCGCTGTTTCTGGTGATATGCTTCGTTGCCGTTCTGGCCGATCACGGCGTCGCGCGTCTCAGGACCAACAGCGTCCGGTAGGACCGGAGCTATTCCCAGAAACGCCTGATACCTTCACGGTGGGCGTCGCAGCGCGAGATGCCGATATCCTTGAGCTGATCATCGGTCATTTCCAGCAATGCCAGCCGGGTGCGCCGGCGTTCCAGCAAATGGTCTATCCATGTCGCCAGCGAGCCGACCACCCGCACCAGGCGGTTGACAAAGCCGCGACGACCCGACGGGCGGAGCGCCTGGCCTGGAAATACGGCTCTTGAAGGACGGACTGTCGCGATTGTATCCATTTTCTTTCTGCCAAAATTATCAATTGCACCCCTTTTGGTGCGCGATTGATATGTATTGACTCACATTTCGGTGCAATATAGAAAATTGTCACCATGACAAATTGGCTTCCAGATCTCACCGCCAGCACCGGGCCGCTCTATCAACGCCTTGCGGACTCCATCGAAGCGGGCATCGACCAGGGCGTGATCGGTGCCGGAACAAAACTGCCGCCACAGCGCGACCTCGCCTACGACATCGGCGCCACCGTCGGCACGGTCGGCCGGGCCTACCAATTGCTGCGCGAGCGCGGGCTGGTGAGCGGCGAAGTGGGCCGTGGCACCTATGTGCTTGGCCAGCACGCCGACGGCGTGAAGCCGGATGCGCCCGACGTCAGCGTGGAAGGCACCCGCTACGTCGATGCGCCACAGGACAAGCTGCGTTTCGACAGCACGGCGGCACCCGATGTCGGCCAGGGCATCATCGTTGCCGATGTGCTGTCGCGCACCGCGCAAGATCATCCTCACGAGATTTCAAGCTATACGCGCGATTTTCCAACCCGCTGGCACGAAGCCGGCGCCCGCTGGCTGTCGCGCAACTCCTTGCGCCCAGCCGTCGACAGCATCGTTCCGACGCTCGGCACTCACGCCGCGGTGATGGCGGCGATCGCCGCACTTACCACGCCCGGCGACTACGTCGCCTTCGAACACCTCACCTATTCGCAGATATCCCGCAGTGCCGGGTTGATCGGCCGGCGCACCGCGCTGGTGGCGTCGGACGACGAAGGTCTCGATCCCGAGGATTTCGAGCGCGTCTGCGCGCAAAAACATCCCAGGATGATCTTCCTGATGCCGACTGCCAAGAATCCGACGCTGGTGACACTGTCGGCGGCGCGCCGCGAGGCAATTGCGGGGATAGCGCGCGAATACAATGTCGTCCTCGTCGAGGACGACCTCTACGGCAACCTCACCGACGACACGACACCGCTGCTTGCCGAATTCGCACCCGAACGCACCATCGTCGCCAGCGGCCTGTCGAAATCGGTGGCGGCCGGCGTGCGCGGCGGCTGGCTCTCCTGCCCCCCCGCCTATCGCCACCGTATCCGTGTCGCCCACAAGATGATGACCGGCGGCATGCCCTTCCTGCTGGCGGAGGTGAATGCCCGTCTGGTGCTCTCAGGTCAGGCCAGCGAAATCCGCAAGCGCAGCATCGCCGAAATCGGCGCCCGCATCGCGATCGTGCGCGAGACGCTGGCCGGCTTCGCGTTCAAGTCACACGACAAGGTGCCCTTTGTCTGGCTGACTTTGCCCGATCCGTGGCTTTCCGGCACCTTCAAGAATGCCTGCCTCGAACATGGCGTGCTGATCGACGACGAGGACGAGTTCAAGGCAGGCCGCTCCGAACAGGTCTTTCACGGCGTCCGCTTCGGCGTTTCGCAGCCGAGACAGCGCGGTGATGTCGCCAACGGCGTTGCGGTCCTCCGTCGGCTTCTCGATGAGGGCCGTGCCGGCTACGACAGCTTCTCCTGAGAGCGCTGGGCCCGGATCAGCCTTCGGCCTTGAAGTTGCTGGCTTCCTTCCTGGCCTTGTCCTTGCCGTGCTTTTCGGCCAGTTCCTTGGCCTGCCCGGGCGAAACGTCAGTGGTCTCCGCGATATGCATGGCCTCCTTGTCCGAGAGGCGGTTGTCTTTCTTGCCTTGCTTGGTAGCCATGGTCCGATCTCCTGAATGGTTGGAGACGTAACGGCCGGGACATCATAGCGTTCCGCATTCGGCGGTCTCGCCACGACCGATGGTCCGAGGCGCCCGGAAAGACCTTGGGCGGTCCTGCCCTGGTCCTCACCTTGTTGCTTTCTGTCTTTTTCCTCGATCGACGGGTGTATCGGCCGCAAAGCTTGCGATAAGAGGAGACTCAAAATCCCCGCTTCCATGGACATTAATCGCCGCCCATGACCATTTCCAATTCCGTGCCGATCACCCCCGAGCTCATCGCCGCCCACGGGCTGAAGCCCGACGAGTATCAGCGCATCCTCGATCTCGTCGGACGCGAACCGAGCTTCACCGAACTCGGTATCTTCTCGGCGATGTGGAATGAGCACTGCTCCTACAAATCCTCGAAGAAGTGGCTGCGCACGCTGCCGACCACCGGCCCGCAGGTTATCCAAGGGCCGGGCGAGAATGCCGGCGTCGTCGATATCGGCGATGGCGACTGCGTCGTCTTCAAGATGGAGAGCCACAACCACCCTTCCTTCATCGAGCCCTACCAGGGCGCGGCGACCGGCGTCGGCGGCATTTTGCGCGACGTCTTCACCATGGGTGCGCGGCCGATCGCGGCGATGAACGCGCTGCGCTTTGGCGCCCCCGACCACCCCAAGACCAGGCATCTTGTCGCCGGCGTGGTGTCGGGCGTCGGCGGCTACGGCAATTCCTTCGGCGTGCCGACGGTCGGCGGCGAGGTCAATTTCGACGCCCGCTACAACGGCAACATCCTGGTCAACGCCTTTGCCGCCGGTCTCGCCAAGACCAACGCCATCTTCCTTTCGGAAGCCAAGGGCGTCGGCCTGCCGGTCGTCTATCTCGGCGCCAAGACCGGCCGCGACGGCGTCGGCGGCGCCACCATGGCGTCAGCCGAATTCGACGACAAGATCGACGAGAAGCGCCCGACCGTGCAGGTCGGCGATCCCTTCACCGAAAAATGCCTGCTGGAGGCCTGCCTCGAACTGATGGCATCGGGTGCCGTCATCGCCATCCAGGACATGGGCGCTGCCGGCCTCACCTGCTCGGCGGTCGAGATGGGCGCCAAGGGCGACCTGGGCATCGAGCTCGACCTCGACAAGGTGCCGGTGCGCGAAGAACGCATGAGCGCCTATGAGATGATGCTGTCGGAAAGCCAGGAGCGCATGCTGATGGTGCTGCGCCCCGAGAAGGAAAAGGAAGCCGAGGCAATCTTCCACAAATGGGGCCTCGACTTCGCCATCGTCGGCAAGACCACCGACGACCTGCGCTTCCGCGTTCTGCATCAAGGCGACCAGGTCGCCGACCTGCCGATCAAGGATCTCGGCGACAAGGCGCCAGAATATGACCGGCCATGGATAGAGCCGAAGAAGCCGGCGCCGCTTGCCGCCAGTGACGTTCCGCAGGCCGATGTCGCGGACGCGTTGCTGAAGCTGCTCGGCGGGCCGGACCTGTCCTCGCGCCGCTGGGTGTGGGAGCAGTACGACACGCTGATCCAGGGCAATTCGCTGCAGCTTCCGGGCGGCGATGCCGGCGTGGTGCGGGTGGAAGGCCATGCAACCAAGGCGCTTGCCTTCTCGTCCGACGTGACGCCGCGCTATTGCGAAGCCGATCCCTATGAGGGCGGCAAGCAGGCGGTGGCCGAATGCTGGCGAAACCTGACCGCCACCGGCGCGCTGCCACTGGCGGCCACCGACAACCTCAATTTCGGCAACCCGGAGCGACCCGAGATCATGGGCCAGTTGGTCGGCGCGGTGAAGGGCATCGGCGATGCCTGCCGCGCGCTCGGCTTTCCGATCGTGTCCGGCAATGTCTCGCTCTACAACGAGACCAACGGCCAAGGCATCCTGCCGACACCGACCATTGGCGGCGTCGGGCTGATATCAGACTGGTCGAAGATGGTGCGGATCGGCTTTGCCGCGCAAGGCCAGATGATCCTGCTGGTCGGCGCCCCCGCCGCCTGGGGAACGCATCTTGGCCAGTCGGCCTATCTCAGGGACATCCATGGCCGCACGGACGGTCCGCCGCCGCCGGTCGACCTCGCTCATGAGAAGCGTGTCGGCGACCATGTGCGTTCGTTGATCGCGTCCGGCATCGTCACGGCGGCGCATGACGTTTCCGATGGCGGCATCGCCGTGGCGCTAGCCGAAATGGCGATGGCGTCTGGCATCGGCGCGACCGTTCCCGGCCTTGTCGGAACGGATCCGATCCCGGTCTGGTTCGGCGAGGACCAGGGCCGCTATCTCCTGACGCTGTCGATCGACCCGCATGGCAAGGAATGGGACGCCATCCGCAAGCAGCAGGGCGAACTCGGCATCTTCGCGCCGTGGATCGGCTCGACCGGCGGCGATGCGCTGAAGCTTGGCGATGCCAGGGCAATCCCTGTCAGCGACCTGACCGCCGCCCACGAAGGCTGGTTCCCGCGCTTCATGGACCAGGCCAGTTGAGCAGAGCATGATCCCGAAAAGTGGAACCCGGTTTTCGGAAAAAGATCATGCTCAATCAGAGGAAACTGGCTGGCCGGGCGCTGCTCGCAGTCGTTTTCTGGCCGTCGCTGTTCTTCTTCTGGTTTCTCGGGCCGTTCGTCTTCTTCCTGCTGTCGACGACTTCGAGCGAAGTTTGCCCCAGGCTGGAAACGCGCGCCGAGTTCCTTGGCGCGGCCAACGGCACGCTTCCGATGCTGGCCCTGCAGACCCTGCTCTATGCGGTTCCGATCGCCTGCCTGATGCTCTGGAGCCGGCTCTTGCCGGATCCAGCCCGGACGAGGCACATTGTCACCTGCATCAAGCTTTTCGCCGTCGCGGCCGTCCTGGGAGCCCTGTGGGAGTATGGCTCTTCGCTGGTCTGCGATGGTTACGGCCAACCGTTCTTCTCGCCCGCCTGGCAAATGACCAGCTATCTGCCGATCGCCAATCTGGCGGTCAACCTCCCCCTCTACGTGCTGGTCTTCAGCCTCGGCCGCGCCTTCTCGATGCGCGAAGACGACCCTGCGGCCGACCCGAACCGTCCGGACGAGAATGCGACCTAGGCGACAATCGCGCCAGTGCCGGATGGAACGGCTTCAATCCCGGCAGGAAAGGCTTTAGGTTTACCCCGACTCTCATCGCACGGGCGCGTTGCCGCCCGCCCGAAACAGGAATTCTGCAATGGCAATGGACGCCCGCGACATCGAAAAACTGATCAAGGACGGCATACCGGATGCCCGCGTGACGATCCGCGACCTCGCCGGTGATGGCGACCACTACGCGGCGGAAGTCGTGGCTGAGAGCTTTCGGGGAAAAAGCCGCGTCCAGCAGCACCAGATGGTCTATGACGCGCTGAAGGGCAATATGGGCGGCGTGCTGCACGCGCTTGCCCTGCAGACCAGCGTCCCCGACTGAGGCAGTTCCAGCCCATACCCGCTTGGCCCAATACGGCCCATCCTTTGCGCCATTTCGGCCATGGCACGGCTAATGTCTTGTTTCGGGCAACCTATGGGTTTATTTGAAAGGCATGCTTCGAGCCTGACTCCCACAGGCGTGAAAGGATGTTCCATGAGCGGTATCAACGACTACATCGACAATGAAGTGAAGGGCAACGACGTCGTCCTTTTCATGAAGGGCACGCCCGGGTTTCCGCAATGCGGTTTCTCCGGCCAGGTTGTCCAGATCCTCGACTATATCGGCGCCGACTACAAAGGCGTGAATGTCCTGGACTCGGCTGAACTGCGCCAGGGCATCAAGGACTACTCCAACTGGCCGACGATCCCGCAGCTCTACGTCAAGGGCGAATTCGTCGGCGGCTGCGACATTATCCGCGAGATGTTCCAGGCCGGCGAGTTGCAGACCTTCCTGGTCGAAAAGGGCGTGAGCGTCAAAGGCGCCGCCTGATTTCGGTTTCAGGCCGGTCATAGCGACCGCGCTGAGTACCGGGGCAGCCCCACCTCGGCAATTTTATGTCCCGGTATCGGGACCAAGACGAGCCAATGCGCCGGCCCGCCGGCGCATTTTTGCTTTGGAGCGTTTCACCGTTTCATGGAAACGGCGAACCGCTCCGACTTCTGTTTTGACGCAATTCCCAAGGGGAAAGCGCTACGCGCTTTTCCCGGGAAGACCGCCCATACTTTTCCTGGAATTGCTCTAGAAGATCGGACTTGCCGTGGATCAGCAATCATCAGCGCCGCAATCGGCAAGCAAACTGCCTATTCCGCGCTGGGAGTTCATTGCGCTGTGCGCAGCGCTGATGGCGCTGAATTCCCTGGCCATCGACATCATGCTGCCGGCGCTGCAGCAGATCGGCGCCTCACTCGGCGTCGAGAATGAAAACCACCGGCAATATGTGGTCACCGCCTATATTCTGGGTTTTGGTGGCGGCCAGCTGTTCTTCGGACCGATATCGGATCGTTTCGGCCGCCGCTCACCGCTTGTCGCGGGCCTGATCATCTATGTGGCGGCAGCTGCGGCGGCAGCCATCGCGCCGAGCTTTGAAACCTTGCTGATATGTCGCGCCGTGCAAGGCATTGGCGCGGCCGCAACGCGCGTCATCGCGGTCTCGATCGTGCGCGATACATTCGACGGCCGGCGCATGGCCGAAGTCATGTCGCTGATCTTCATGGTGTTCATGGCGATACCGGTCATTGCGCCCGGCATCGGCCAGTTCATCATGCTGTTCGCGACCTGGCACTACATCTTTGTCACCATGGCCGTCGGCGCGCTGATCGTGTCGGCGTGGTCGCTGCTGCGCCTGCCGGAAACGCTGCACCCCGAATATCGCCGGTCCCTGACGGTCTCCTCCGTCGTCGGAGGATTCCGCATCGTGCTCACCAATCGCATCGCGCTCTGCTACGCCTTTGCCAGCACCTTCGTCTTCGCCGCCATGTTCGGCTTCATCGCCTCGGCGCAGCAGATCTATGTCGACATCTTCCATGTCGGCGAGATGTTCCCGGTCATCTTCGCCGGGGTCGCGGGCGTGCTCGCCTTCTCCAATTTTCTGAACTCACGCCTTGTCGGCCGTATCGGCATGCGCCGGCTGTCGCAGAGCGCTCTGCTTTTGTTTCTGGTCATCAGCCTGGCCTGGTTGGTCGTTTCGCTGGAAATCAAGATGCCGCTCTGGCTGTTCGTCGCCTTCTTTGCCAGCGCCATGCTTCCCTTCGGCGCACTTGGCGCCAATTTCAACGCATTGGCCATGGAGCCGCTCGGACAACTGGCCGGCACGGCGTCGTCCATCCTCGGCTTCATGCAAACGTTTCTCGGCGGCATTCTCGGCACGCTGATCGGCCAGGCGTTCAACGGCACGGTGACGCCGCTTGCCGCCGGCTTCTGCAGCGTCTCGGTCGCGGCGCTGCTGATGATCCTCATTGCCGAGCGCGGCAAGATGTTCCAGCCGCACAACCCACCCGTTTCAGGGCATATCACCGACCTGCACTAGATCTTGCCGTCTGCCGCAGGAATTAGTCCTACTCAGCCCACAGCTCCCGGCGCAGCTCCAGCCAGCTCTCCTTGTCGGGAGCGACCAGCAGGCCGCCTCCGACATGCGACGGCAGGTAAGGGCTGCCGTCGAAGCGCGCGGCATGGCCGCCGGCTTCGGCATGGATCAGCGCACCGGCGAGATGATCCCAGGGCATCAGCTTGTTGTAGACGACGAAATGGCCGTGGCCGCTGGCCAGCAAGCGGTATTCGTGGGCGGCGCAGCGGTAGTTGAACTGTGACAGCGTCTTGGTCTGGTTGCAGGCCAGCCGCGTGCGGTCCGGCTCGGCCATGTATTGCCACGAGACCGCGCCGGTCATCTCAGAGATCGGCACACTTGCGGCAACCCGCACCTGCTCCAGCGTGCGATGGGCATGGCGGATATGGCTGCCTGCTCCCTTGGCGCCGATCAGCCAATCCTTGCCGACCGGATCGTGGATGATGCCGGCGACCGTTTCACCCTTGACCACGACGGCAAGCATGACGCCAAACAGCGGAACACCGGAGGCGAAATTGAAGGTGCCGTCGACCGGGTCGATGACGAAGGCCAGATCGGCGTCACCCAAACCGTCGAGCAGTGCCGGGTCGTCGGAACAGGCTTCCTCGCCGACAACCATGGCCGAGGGATAGCGCTGGCGCAGCTTGGCGGTGATCAGCAGCTCGGCGTTGACGTCGGCTTCCGTCACCAGATCGGCGGCGGAGGTCTTCTGTCTGATGTCGCCATCGCCCAGCCGGCGAAAGCGGGGCATGATTTCGGTGTCGGCCGCCTCGGCCAGCAGGCTGGCCAACCAGTCGATCGCGTTGTCGTCAAATGTCATCGGAAGCGTCTTGTCCTGTGATGAGGGTCTGGTTCAGGGCGGCGAAGTCGAACAGTTTCCTATCGAGCAGATGTGACGGCCTGGTGTTGGACAGCGCACGGATCATCGTGTCCTTGCGGCCGGGCATGCGCTTTTCGATGTCTTCCAGCATCGCCTTCATGGCGTTGCGCTGGAGGCCTTCCTGGCTGCCGCACAGGTCGCAAGGGATGATCGGGAACCGCATCGCCGCGGCGAATTTTTCGAGATCGATTTCGGCGTTGTAGCTCAGCGGCCGCAGCACCATGACGTCGCCTTCGTCGTTGAGCAGTTTTGGCGGCATGGCGGCGAGACGGCCGCCATGGAACAGGTTCATGAAGAAGGTCTCGAGAATGTCCTCGCGATGATGGCCGAGAACCAGCGCCGAACAGCCCTCCTCCCGCGCGATGCGGTAGAGATGACCACGCCGCAGCCGCGAGCAGAGCGAGCAATAGGTGCTGCCCTGCGGCAGCTTGTCGGTGACGACCGAATAGGTGTCCTGGTACTCGATGCGGTGCGCAATGCCATTGGCGTTGAGGTAGTCCGGCAGGATGTGCTTGGGAAAATTCGGCTGGCCCTGGTCGAGATTACAGGCCAGCAACTCGACCGGCAGCAGCCCGCGCCATTTGAGATCGAGCAAGATGGCGAGCAGGCCGTAGGAATCCTTGCCGCCCGACAGCGCGACCAGCCAGCGCTGGCCCGGCTCCACCATCGAGAAATCCTCGATCGCCTGGCGGGTCAGACGCAGCAGCCGCTTGCGCAGTTTGTTGAACTCGACCGAGGACGGCACATCGGCGAACAGCGGATGGGAGCCGCCTTCGGCGACCGGTTCAAGCGCTTCGATGTCTGGCAGCATATTCATGGCGCAGCGGCCCCGGAGATGTGACGTCCGCCCGGATTAGCGCATCGGCCGGAAAATCGAAACGGCAAAGCGGGATGCCAGAAACAAAAAGGCCGCCTCGAGGGCGGCCCTTCCGATATCGCAGAAAAGCGTTCGCTTAGCGCGAATAGAATTCGACGACCAGGTTCGGCTCCATCTGGACGGCGAACGGAACGTCCGCCAAGCCGGGAATACGCGAGAAGGTCGCGACCATCTTGTTGTGATCGGCTTCGATGTAGTCCGGAACGTCGCGCTCGGCGAGGCCGACCGACTCCAGGACGATGACCAGCTGCTTCGACTTCTCGCGCACTTCGACGACGTCGCCCGGCTTGCAGCGGTACGAACCGATGTTGACGCGCTTGCCGTTGACGTTGATGTGGCCGTGGTTGACGAACTGACGGGCAGCAAAAATGGTCGGCACGAACTTGGCACGGTAAACGACCGCGTCGAGACGCGATTCGAGCAGGCCGATCAGGTTCTCCGAGGTGTCGCCCTTGCGGCGGTCGGCCTCTTCATAGACCTTGCGGAACTGCTTTTCCGAAACGTCGCCATAGTGACCCTTCAGCTTCTGCTTGGCGCGCAGCTGCAGGCCGAAGTCGGAAAGCTTGCCCTTGCGGCGCTGGCCATGCTGGCCGGGGCCGTATTCACGCTTGTTGACCGGGGACTTCGGGCGGCCCCAGATGTTTTCGCCAAGACGGCGGTCGATCTTGTATTTCGCGGATTCGCGCTTGCTCATCGCATTCCCTTTTCAAAACAACACACCCGGCACCTCATGGTCCGGGTGAAGGAAACGCGCCCTCCTCTGGCCTCCGTTTTCGAGACCTGACAGGGTTTTCCCACGCAACGCGGCGGAAAACCCACGGGACACGTCAGTTCAAACAAAACCAGAGACAACCAAGGCAACTGGTCTTGCGCATATAAAACAAACACCGGACATCGCTGCCCGGCGTTGGCGGCTGGTTAAACCGAGATTTAACCGGTGTCAAGCTTCCGTCTAGCTTGTCATTGGCGCAACCATACAACGTTGACGACGTTGAGCAATGCCGGATGTGGCGGGAGGTTTTACGCCAACGGCACCAGGAAGGGACTGGACCTAGAGGAGTTCAATTAGCATGAAGAAGTTCTTCCTTACCCTGGCCGGCGCCGCGGTACTGGCCGGATCAATGGCGGTTGCGCCGGAGCCGGCGATGGCCCGTCATTGGCACGGCCACAAACAGGTCTGCCGCGTCATCGTCAAGAAGAGGGTGGTGTGGCGGCACGGCCATCGCAAGGTAATCGTGCAGAAGGTGCGGCGTTGCCACCGCTGGTAAGGCGGACAAAGCAGCAATCCGAGAGGGCCAGCGAACTGTCGCTGGCCCTTTTCATTCAATGAGTGCCGGAGCCTGGCTTCAAGCCCTCAATCCTTGGATTTTTTCTCCGGCAGCCCTTTGCGCTTCGTCTCGGCGAATTCCTCGAGCTGTTGTTCGCTCATAGATTCGTACATTTCGCGAGAGGCGCCTTTGAGTTCGCTCTTCCTGGTCTCGCCGCGCTTGGCGGAGAGCGCGGCGCCGGCGGCTTTCTGCTGGGCTTTCGAGGTGGCAGGCATGACGGTTTCTCCTTTTCTGTCAGGACAAACGCCGTGCTTCGGCGGCAGTTCCAGCGCCGATGGCCCAGTTCCTCGTCCGGATCAGGCGACCGGCTTTGGCGATTTCGTTCGCAGCCTTCCCGTGTCCGGAACTCCAGTGTAGGACGGCTGAATGAAGTCTCTGACGGACCCCTCACAAGCTCTCTCCTCCGGCCTGACGAAAATCCGCACCGAATTCCACGTGCCGGATGGATTTCCGGCTGACGTAATGGCCGCGGCGGACGCAGCCGCCAGAAATGTGCCGAACCAGCATGCCGATCGGACTGACATGCCCTTCGTCACGCTCGATCCAGCAGCCTCCACCGATCTTGACCAGGCGTTCTCGATCGAGGCGAGCGGCAGCGATCTTCTGCTGCATTATGCCATTGCCGACGTGGCCTGGTTCGTCGAGGACGGTGACGCGATCGATCTCGAAGCCTGGACGCGGGGCGAGACGTTTTACTTGCCGGACGGCAAGGCCGGGCTCTACCCGCCGGCCCTTGCCGAGGGTGCGGCGAGCCTGTTGCCGGATGGACCGCGTCCTGCTGTCATCTTCACCGTCCGGGTCGCCGAAGACGGCGCGACGAAATTGGACGGCGCGGAGCGGGCAATCATTCGAAGCCGCGCGAAGCTCGCCTATGACAGCGTGAAGGCTTCCGACGTTCCGGCCGGCTTCGCTGAAATGGCGCGGCGCATGGCGATGAACGAAAAACGTCGTGGCGCGTCACGCGTCGACCCACCCGAGCAGGAGGTTGAAAGGCTCGCCGATGGCACATTCCGGCTGTCGTTCAGACCGCTCCTGCAATCCGAACAGGACAATGCCGCGCTTTCGCTGGCCGCCAACATAGCGATCGCCGACGCCATGCTTGCGCACAAGACCGGGCTGTTCCGCGTGATGTCCGGGCCGGACGCCTCCAAGGTGCAGAGACTTCGCAACGCGGCACAGGCGCTCGGCCTGTCCTGGCCGGCCTCAACCAGCCTGCGCGACTACCAGCGCACGCTCGATCCAGCTGACCCGAAACAGGCGGCGTTGATGCTGGAAATCCGCCGCGCAGGCAACGGCGCCTCCTACCAGCCCTACCAGGAAGGTGTCGTTCCCTGGCACGAGGCGATGGCCGCGACCTATGCCCACGCCACCGCGCCACTCAGACGATTGGCCGATCGCTATGTCGTGCGCTGCGCGCTGGCAATCGCCAACGGCCAGCCCGTGCCGCAACCTGTCACCGACGCGTTCGCCAAATTACCGAAGGTAATGGGACGTGCGGATAGCCGTGCTTCCCAGATCAACCATGCGGCCATCGACCTTGCAGAGGCGGTCATGCTCAGGGGACGCGAAGGGGAAACGTTCAAAGCCGTAGTCACCGACTTCGTCGACCATGGCGTACGCGTTCAGCTTGCCGACATGCCAGTCGTTGCCACGGTGAAGGCCACCGGGTTCAGGCAGGGTGACAGTCTGACGCTAAGGCTGGCCTCGGCCGATCCGGATCAACGCAGCATCGTCTTCGAACCTGTTTAAGCGGCGGACGTTTCCACCACCAACCCAAAGCCCTGCATCAGCCGGCTGACGGCGAAATCCGCCTTGCCCGAGGTGAAGACCGCGATATCGGGTTCGCCTTGCGGCAGCGCCCCATCGACGAGCGGCAGCAGTGAAAGCGCTCGCCTGGCGATCGCTTCGGCCGGATCGATCCAGTCGACCGGCCAGGGCGCGGTCTTGCGCATGCGATTGACCAGGAACGGATAATGCGTGCAGGCGAGCACGACGATGTCGGTCCGCATACCGTCACGCTCGATGAAGCAGGGCGCGATCTCGGCTCGCACGGCCTCCTCGTCGACAAAGCCCTCGCGCATATAGACTTCGGCAAGACCCGCCAGCCTGTCGCTGCCAACCAGGCGGACATGGCATTTCTGCGCCCACTTGCTGATCAGGTCGCGTGTGTATTGCCGTTTCACCGTGCCCGGCGTCGCCAGCACCGAGACCAGGCCCGAGCGGGTGCGCTCCGCCGCCGGCTTGACCGCCGGCACGGTGCCGACGAACGGATGGCCGGGAAAGGCATCGCGCAACGCGTCGATCACCAGCGTCGAGGCGGTGTTGCAGGCGATGACGGAAATCGCCGGCGTGAACCTGTCGAGCAGTTTGGCGAAGAGATCGAGTATGTGGGTGCGCAACGCCGGTTCTTCCCAGGCGCCGAAGGGAAAGGCGGCGTCGTCCGCGACATAGATGAAGCGCCGGTCCGGCATCAGCACGCGTGCCTCGCGCAACACGGTCAGCCCGCCGACGCCGGAATCGAACATCAGGATCGGCAGATCAGTCATTGTCGGTTCCCTTGCCGCCCAGCGGCGGTGCGTCCTCATCGTCGCCGGCAGGCCGGTGCGCCGGGCGATCGGCTTCCGCCTTGCCGGCGCGCGCGGCGGCCGGAAGCCGCCTGGGATCATCGCCCGGCGAACCATCGCCGCGCGGCATCGCCGGCGAGAACCTGTCGAGGGACGAGATGATGCCGCGCAGCACCTTGAGCTCCGGCTCGGCAAAGCCGGCACGCGTCAGCACGGCACGCAGATTGTCGACCATTTTCGGCTTCTTCGGCGCTGGCCGGAAATAGCCGCGCGCTTCCAATGCGCCTTCGAGATAGGCGAACAGGCCGTGCAATTCTTCCTTGCTTGCCGGTTTCATTTCCGGCCCGGTGAAATTGGTCCTGGTCTCGTCCTCCAGGCCCGACTTCATCCACTCATAGGACATCAGCAAGGCCGCCTGGGCGATGTTGAGCGAGGAGAAATCGGGATCGACGGGAAAGGTGACGATCTCGTCGGCAAGCCCGACTTCGTCATTGTAGAGGCCGAAGCGCTCGCGGCCGAACAGGATGCCTGTGCGCTGCCCCGTGCTGTGACGGGCGCGGAGCACCCTGCCCGCTTCCACGGGGCCGCGCACGGCCTTGAAGCCGTCGCGCTGCCTGGCGGTGGTGGCGAAAACGAAGTTCAAGTCGGCAAGCGCCGAGGCCAGATCGTCGAACACGTTCACGGCGTCTATGACATGGTCGGCGCGGCTGGCGGCGGCGCGCGCCTTCTCGCTCGGCCAGCCGTCACGCGGATTGACCAGGCGCAGTTCGACCAGGCCGAAATTGGCCATGGCGCGGGCGACCATGCCAATGTTCTCGCCAAGCTGCGGCTCGACCAGGATGATCGCCGGGCCGGCGGGTGGGATGTTATCGGGATCTTGGGTGACGGGCATGATTGTCAAAGAACTGCTGTTTGCGGCATTTCAGCGTCCCCTGTCATATTCGGCCGCGAAAATGAAGCATTCGCAAATGACAGCGGCCATCGCCTCGCATTCGTGACCGATCGCCGTTTGCGCGGCCAAAAACCCTTTGATATACGGGCGGCATCTCCCGGCCGAACGCCACGCGGGCAAGGCCGTCCCATATCCCAGCAACGAGGCATTCTTTCCATGGCGAAGATCAAGGTGGCGAACCCGGTCGTCGAACTCGACGGCGACGAGATGACCCGCATCATCTGGCAGTTCATCAAGGACAAGCTGATCCACCCTTATCTCGACCTGAAGCTGGAATATTACGACCTCGGCATCGAGCACCGCGACGCCACCAACGACCAGGTAACGATCGATTCGGCCAACGCCATCAAGAAGTACGGCGTCGGCGTGAAATGCGCGACGATCACCCCCGACGAACAGCGCGTCGAGGAATTCAAGCTGAAGAAGATGTGGAAGTCGCCGAACGGCACGATCCGCAACATCCTCGGCGGCACCATCTTCCGCGAGCCGATCATCATGAAGAACGTGCCGCGCCTGGTGCCCGGCTGGACCAAGCCGATCATCGTCGGCCGTCACGCCTTCGGCGACCAGTACCGCGCCACCGATTTCCGCTTCCCCGGCAAGGGCAAGCTGACGATCAAGTTCGTCGGCGAGGACGGCCAGGTGATCGAGCACGACGTGTTCGATGCGCCCGGCGCCGGTGTCGCCATGGCCATGTACAATCTCGACGAGTCGATCCGCGAATTCGCCCGTGCCTCGCTGAATTACGGCCTGCTGCGCAACTATCCGGTCTACCTCTCGACCAAGAACACCATCCTCAAGGCCTATGACGGCCGCTTCAAGGACATCTTCCAGGAAGTCTACGAGGCTGAATTCGAGGCCGAGTTCAAGTCGAAGAAGCTGTGGTACGAGCACCGGCTGATCGACGACATGGTGGCCTCCAGCCTGAAATGGTCGGGCGGCTATGTCTGGGCCTGCAAGAACTATGACGGCGACGTGCAGTCCGACACGGTGGCGCAAGGTTTTGGCTCACTCGGCCTGATGACCTCGGTGCTGATGACGCCGGACGGCAAGACGGTGGAAGCGGAAGCCGCGCACGGCACCGTCACCCGCCACTATCGCCAGCACCAGAAGGGCGAGGAAACCTCGACCAATTCGATCGCCTCGATCTTCGCGTGGACGCGCGGCCTCGCGCACCGCGCCAAGCTCGACGACAATGCCGAGCTGAAGCGCTTTGCCGAGACGCTGGAAAAGGTCTGCATCCAGACCGTCGAGAGCGGCTTCATGACCAAGGACCTGTCGCTCTTGATCGGCCCGGACCAGCCCTGGCTCTCGACCACCGGCTTCCTCGACAAGATCGACGAGAATTTGCAGAAGGCGATGGCGTAAGTACTCGCAGCTCTACACCCCGAAGGCTCCGAAAGGAGCCTTCGTTTTTTGGGCCGATGAAAGCGACGAAGGGCCGGCAGCATGACCAAGCCAATCCTCTACGGCGCGGACTACAGTGTCTATGTGCGCATCGCGCGGATGACGCTGGAGGAAAAAGGCGTCGCCTACGAACTCGTCCCGCTCGACATCTTCGCAGCCGAAGGCATCCCAGCCTGGTATCTGGAGCATCACCCGTTCGGCCGCATCCCAGCCTTCGAGCATAACGGGTTTCGGCTCTTCGAGACGAATGCGATCGCGCGCTATGTCGACGAGGCTTTCGACGGCCCGGCACTGCAGCCCGCCGATCCGCGCGGCCGCGCCAGGATGGGCCAGATGACAGGCATGCTCGACGCCTATGGCTATCGCGCCATGGTCTGGGACGTCGCCGTCGAGCGGCTGGAAAAGACGGAGCCGGATGAGAGCCTGATCGCTGGTGGGGTGAGCCAGGCTGAGACGGTGCTGAACGTGTTGACCGCGCTGAAGGCACAAGGACCTTGGCTGCTCGGCGATCAGCTGACTTTGGCCGACCTGCACGCCGCACCGATCATTGCCTATTTCCTCAAGGTTGCCGAAGGCCAAAAGCTGCTGGCGCAGTTCTCCGACATCCAAGGCTGGTACATGCGCATTGCCGCTCGTCCGAGCTTTGCTCGCACCGAAAAAATCGGCTGATAAGTATTGAGACGTCCGCGGGACAGCGCCCCCTCTGTCCTGCCGGACAGAGGGGGCGCTGTCCCGCCAACCGTTGCGATAAATTCAGCCGCTCGCCTACGCCGCTTCGAGTGCCGCCCTGACCGCCGCAATCGCATCATTGGCCTTGGAGGCGTCAGGGCCACCGGCCTGGGCCATGTCGGGCCGCCCGCCACCGCCCTGCCCGCCCAAGGCGGCGGAGGCCACGCGCACCAGGTCCACGGCGCTGAAGCGACCGACGAGGTCATCGGTCACCGCGACCACGACGCTTGCCTTGTTGTCCTCGCCGGCGCCGACGAAGACGACGACGCCGGAGCCGAGCGAGGTCTTGCCGGCATCCGCCAGCGGCTTCAGGTCCTTCGGCGAGACGCCGGAGACGGCCTTGCCGAGGAAGCCGACGCCCGCGACCGTCTCGTTCTCCGAAGGCGCGCCGGCCGCTGCACCGCCGCCGAGCGCCAGCTTCTTGCGGGCTTCGGTGAGTTCCTTCTCGAGCTTCTTGCGCTCCTCAAGCAAAGCCTCGACGCGCGCCGGCACGTCGGCGGGCGAGATTTTCAGCACGGCTGCCGCCGTCTTCAGCCGCCGATCCTGCTCATCGAGATGTTTTCTGGCCGCCTCGCCGGTCAGCGCCTCGATGCGGCGCACGCCGGCGGCAACCGCGCTGTCGGAGACGACACGCACCAGGCCGATATCTCCGGTCGCCCTGACATGGGTGCCGCCGCAGAGTTCGACCGAATAGGGCCGGTTGGCCTTGGCGCCATGCAGCCCGGTGCCCATCGACACGACGCGCACTTCATCGCCATACTTCTCGCCGAACAGCGCCATGGCGCCCTCGGCGATGGCGTCGTCGACCGACATCAGGCGCGTGGTCACCGGGCCGTTCTGCACGACGATTTCGTTGGCCATGCGCTCGACCTCTTCGAGTTCCTCGGCCGAAATCGGCTTGTTGTGCGAGATGTCGAAGCGCAGGCGCTCCGGCGCGACGAGCGAGCCCTTCTGTGCGACATGAGTGCCCAGCACCTCGCGCAGCGCCTCATGGATCAGGTGGGTGGCGGAGTGGTTCGCACGCAGCCTGGAGCGCCTGTTATGGTCGACCTTGAGCTCAACGGCGGCGCCCGTCTTGACCGTGCCGCTCGCCACCTTGCCCAGATGCACGAACAGCCCATCCGCCTTCTTCTGCGTATCGGAGATTTCGATCGAGAAGCCTTCGCCTGAAATGACGCCGGTATCGCCCATCTGGCCGCCGGATTCGCCATAGAATGGCGTCTGGTTGACGACCACCGCAACCGCGTCACCCTTGCCGGCGCTGTCGACGGTCTTGCCGTCCCGCACCAACGCCTGGATGAGGCCTTCCGCAGCTTCAGTCTCGTAGCCGAGGAATTCGGTGGCGCCGGTCTGTTCGCGCACCGAGAACCACACCGTCTCGGTCGCGGCCTCGCCAGACCCCGTCCAGTGCTTGCGCGCCTCGGCCTTCTGCTGCTCCATCGCATTGGTGAAGCCGGCAAGATCGACCGAGATGCTGCGCTGGCGCAGCGCGTCCTGCGTCAGGTCGAGCGGGAAGCCGTAGGTGTCGTAGAGTTTGAAGGCCGTCTCGCCATCCAGCATGTCGCCGGCATGCAGCGTTTCCGTCGCCTCGGAGAGCAGGCCGAGGCCGCGCACCAGCGTCTTGCGGAAGCGCGTCTCCTCGAGCTTCAGCGTTTCCGTGATCAACTGTTCGCCGCGCAGCAATTCGGGATAGGCCTGGCCCATCTCGCGCACCAGAGCCGGCACCAGCTTCCACATCAGAGGCTCGCTCGCCCCGAGCAACTGCGCGTGGCGCATGGCGCGGCGCATGATGCGGCGCAGCACGTAACCGCGGCCTTCGTTCGACGGCAGCACGCCGTCGGCGACCAGGAAGGAGGACGAGCGCAAATGATCGGCAATGACACGGTAGGACGCCACCGTTTCGGCATCCGGAGCGCGCCCAAGCGCGGAAGACGCCGCATCGATGAGGTGACGGAACAGATCGGTCTCGAAAACGCTTTCCACGCCTTGCAGGATGGACGCCATGCGCTCCAGGCCCATGCCGGTGTCGATCGACGGACGCGGCAGGTCGATGCGCTCCTCCTTCGTCACCTGTTCATATTGCATGAACACCAGGTTCCAGAATTCGAGGAATCGGTCGCCATCCTCTTCCGGGCTGCCGGGAGGGCCACCCCAGATGTGCTCGCCACGATCGATGAAGATTTCCGAGCAAGGCCCGCAAGGACCGGTGTCGCCCATCGCCCAGAAATTGTCCGAGGTCGGGATGCGGATGATGCGATCGTCCGAGAAACCGGCGATCTTCTTCCAGAAGCCCGCCGCCTCATCGTCGGTGTGGTAGACGGTGACCAGCAGCTTGTCCCTCTTCAGCCCGAACTCTTTGGTGATCAGGTTCCAGGCAAGCTCGATGGCGCGCTCCTTGAAATAGTCGCCAAAGGAGAAGTTGCCGAGCATCTCGAAGAAGGTCAGGTGACGCGCGGTGTAGCCGACATTGTCGAGGTCGTTGTGCTTGCCGCCGGCGCGAACGCTCTTCTGGGCGGTGGTGGCGCGCGAATAGGACCGCTTCTCCAAACCGGTGAAGACGTTCTTGAACTGCACCATGCCGGCATTGGTGAACATCAATGTCGGATCGTTGCGCGGCACGAGCGGGCTCGAGGCCACGACCTCGTGGCCCTCCTTGCGGAAATAGTCGAGAAATGTCGACCGAATCTCGTTCACGCCACTCATGACTGCTGCCTTTTCGCGAAAACCGCCGGCGCGGCCGGCGGAAACTGGTCTCTGCTTTTTAGAAGATTGACTTGGCCTTTTAGCGGGCACACCGCACCCTGTCCAGAAACACGGAATTAGGCCAATCCAATGCACGTCGCCCAAAACGACCTCGGTTTTGGCAGAGCGACATGCATGAGAATAAAGACCTGAAGCGCGTCGCGTGAATCCACTCAGGCGCGAAGCGCTTCAGGAGCTTATCAGGCCGGCTCCACACCGCCCAAAAACAAAAACCGCCGGCTCGAAGGCCAGCGGTTTTGAACGCGGTACTAAAGAACTCGATTACTTAAGCATCAGGTCATAAGCCGACTTTATGGCCGAACTCTGGCCGTTGCCTTACATCGCGCCGGCTTCGTCCTCAAAACCGTCGTCGCCGTTGCCTTCGGAGCCACCATTCTCGAGGAATTTCTCGGCGATCAGACCGGCATTCTGTCTCAGTGCCAGTTCGATCTCGCGCGCGGTATCGGGATTGTCGCGCAGGAACAGTTTTGCATTTTCGCGGCCCTGGCCGAGACGCTGCGAATTGTAGGAGAACCAGGCACCCGACTTCTCGACCACGCCGGCCTTGACGCCGAGATCGACCAGTTCGCCGGTCTTGGAGACGCCCTCGCCATACATGATGTCGAACTCGACCACCTTGAAGGGCGGTGCCAGCTTGTTCTTGACGACCTTGACGCGGGTCTGGTTGCCGACGACCTCGTCGCGATCCTTGACCGAGCCGATGCGGCGGATGTCGAGGCGCACCGATGCATAGAATTTCAGCGCGTTGCCGCCGGTGGTGGTCTCGGGCGAACCGAACATGACGCCGATCTTCATGCGGATCTGGTTGATGAAGATGACCATGGTGTTGGAGCGCGAGATCGAGGCGGTCAGCTTGCGCAACGCCTGGCTCATCAGGCGGGCCTGCAGGCCGGGCAGCGAATCGCCCATCTCGCCCTCGATTTCGGCGCGCGGCGTCAGCGCCGCGACCGAATCGACCACCAGCACGTCGATGGCACCGGAACGCACCAGCGTGTCGCAGATCTCCAGCGCCTGCTCGCCGGTGTCGGGCTGCGAGATCAGCAGGTTTTCCAGATCGACACCGAGCTTGCGGGCATAGACCGGATCGAGCGCATGCTCGGCATCGACGAAGGCGCAGATGCCGCCCTTCTTCTGGGCTTCGGCCACAGTATGCAGCGCCAGCGTCGTCTTGCCCGAGCTTTCGGGCCCGTAGATCTCGATGATGCGGCCGCGCGGCAGGCCACCAACGCCGAGCGCGATGTCGAGGCCGAGCGAACCGGTCGGCACCGTTTCGATCTCGACGACCTGCTCGTTGGCGCCGAGCCGCATGATCGAGCCCTTGCCGAAAGCCCGCTCGATTTGCGACAGAGCCGCATCCAGAGCCTTTGATTTGTCCACTGCCTTATCCTCTACAAGCCGCAAAGAATTCTGAGCCATGATACATCACCCCTTGGTCGTCAATGAAGGCCGGACAATCCGTAATCCCTGGCATTTTGTACCTTTTTTGTTCTCATTTGGCAAGAGGAAACAAGCATTTGAAAAACAAGCGATATCCGGATTTGTTCTTTTTTCGTCCCAGAAACGCGGGCAGCAACCCACCTCGCATTAGGCCAGCCGGCACCGCTGTCCCGGCCTGCCGAATCGCTGCCTTGCATGCGAAGCTCTGTCGCGCAGCCTAGCGCTTGTGCGGCTGCAACAACAAAGGTCATATCGCCGCCATGGTGAAATCCGCAGAGATACTGGCCGTGGGCGGGGCCCATATCGACCGGCGCGGCCAGGTGTCCGGCCTCTACGTGCCGGCCGCGTCCAACCCCGGCACGATGCGCGAAGATGTCGGCGGCGGCGTCTTCAACGCGCTGCGCAGCACAGTGCTGCGCGGCGTCTCCGCTTCGCTGCTTTCGATGCGGGGCGGCGATGCGGCGGGCGACACCGTTTCCCGCGCCATAGCCAAGGCAGGGATCGCCGATCTGTCGGCGGTGTTCCTTGACCGCACGACACCGAGCTATACCGCGTTGATCGATCGCGAAGGCGAGTTGATCGTCGGCTTTGCCGACATGGCGCTGTACGATCTGGCGTTTCCCAAGCAGATCCGCCGATCCAAGGTGCGGGAGGCGATCTTGGCCGCCGACGCCATCCTGTGTGACGCCAATCTGCCATCGGCGGCACTGGAGCGGCTGGTTTCGCTTGCCGCCGGCAAGCCCGTATTCGCCATTGCCATTTCGCCGGCCAAGATCGTGCGCCTGAAGCCGGTGCTCAGCAATCTGGCCGTCGTCTTCATGAACCAGCGCGAGGCCCTCGCGCTGGCAGGCCTGGACGGCGCGGCTTCCCAGCGGGGCATCGTTGACGGTTTGAAGCGCGCCGGCCTCACCAGCGCGGTGGTGACGGCGGGCAGCGGCCCGGTGCTGGGTTTTGATCGCGACGGCATGTTTGCCATCATGCCGCCCGCCCCGAGGAAAGTTGTGGACGTCACCGGCGCGGGAGATGCGCTGGCGGGGGCAACGGTCGCCGCCTTGCTGCGCGGCATGCCCTTGCGGGCGGCGTTGCGGGAAGGCGTCGCCGCGGCAACGCTGGCCATCGAGAGCGCCGACGCCGTTCCCGATTTCACCGCGGCCGCCTTCATGGAAGCGCTGGCCCTTGTGCCCGATGTGCAGGAAGTGGCATGAGACCGGCAAATTCATAGTGCCGGAGTGCCGCCGCGCACCTTGATGGATGCATGCACACCGGATTGGAGACCTGAGATGACCCCGGAAACCGCCCGCCCCTTCATCGATATCCACGCGCCGGTGGCGCAAGCCCTGGCCGCCGGCCGGCCGGTGGTGGCACTGGAAAGCACCATCATCACCCATGGCATGCCCTACCCCGACAATGGCGCCATGGCGGCGGACGTCGAGAAGATCATCAGCGACGGTGGTGCCGTGCCGGCAACGATCGCCGTGGTCGGCGGACGCATCAAGATCGGCCTTTCCGACGGCGAGCGCGAATCGCTGGCCATGACCGGCGACGCCATGAAGCTGTCGCGCGCCGACCTCGGCTTCGCCGTCGCGCAAGGGCGCACCGGGGGCACCACGGTCGCCGCGACGATGATCGCCGCCCATATGGTCGGGATAAAAGTGTTCGCCACCGGCGGCATTGGCGGCGTGCACAAGGGGGCGGAAAAGAGTTTCGATATTTCGGCCGACCTCGATGAACTGGCGCGCACACCGGTCATCGTCGTCTCGGCCGGCGCCAAAGCCATCCTCGACATCGAAAAGACGCTGGAAGTGCTGGAGACGCGCGGCGTGCCTGTCATCGGCCATGGCTGCGAGACCATGCCCGCCTTCTGGTCGCGGCAGTCGCCGTTCCGCGCGCCTCTCACCTTGTACAAGCCTGAAGACATCGCGCATTTCTACCAGACCCGGGCTGCGCTGGGGCTCGGCGGCGGCATGCTGATCGCCAACCCGGTGCCGCAGAACCACGAAATCCCCGCCGAAGAGATGGCGGGCTACATCGAAGCAGCGCAAAAGGCCGCCGAGGCTCTGCACGTGACCGGCAAGGCGGTGACGCCGTTCCTGCTATCGAAAATCCTGGAGCTCACCGGCGGCCGCAGCCTGAAGACCAACATCGCGCTGGTCGAAAACAATGCGAGGCTGGCGGCCGAGATAGCAAAAGCGCTGTAGGTTCGCGCGGCTATTTGCCGGCGCGCCTTCCGGCCTCATAGGCGCGGCGTGCCCACACCGTCATCTCGTCCGGATCGTCAAAGGCACTGTCGGGGATGCTCCAATAGGGCATGGCGACCAGCTTGCCGTGACGCGAGCCGGTGTAGGTCCATTGCTTGCAGCCCTCGGCTTCGAAGTGGGGCGCGCTTTGCTCGTCGGCCTTCAGCAGCAATTCGCCGCGCAGCACGATGGCGACGATGACGCCGTCGAAATAGATGCCCTTGCCGCCGAACAGCCTGCGGACGCTGACCGGGCCGAGGCCGGCGAACAGTTCGGCGATGCGTTCATTGTCCATGCCGCGATCATGTCACCGGCATTTGACATTGTCATCGCGCAACCAAGATCATGCTGACAGGTTGAGATCATTCCGTCGGAGTTTTTTGTCATGCCACTTCTGCTCAAGGGATCCTGCCGCTGCAACGCCGTGCGTTTCGAGGTGGAAAGCCACACGCCGGTGCCATTCATGCTTTGCTACTGCTCGATCTGCCGCAAGCAGCAGGGCGGCGGCGGTTTCGCCATCAATCTCGGCGCCGACTACGAAACGCTGAACATCAGGGGCAAGAGGAGCCTTGGCGTCTACCGTGCCGAGATCGAGGACGACGAACATCCCCATTGCGAGGTCTCGACCGGCGAACGCAATTTCTGCCGCAAATGCGGGTCGGCGCTCTGGCTCTACGATCCGACCTGGCCGGAACTGGTGCATCCCTTCGCCTCGGCGATCGACAGCGACCTGCCGACACCACCGGAAAAGGTGCACCTGATGCTGAAATACAAGGCGAACTGGGTCGAACCCGAGATCGGCAAGCGCGACAAGGTGTTCGACGTCTATCCGGAAGAATCGATCGCCGACTGGCACAAGCGGACGGCTATGTGGGTGGAGTAGTGTTCTTCGCCCCGTAAGCAGGACGAAGGAAGGATCAGGCCGAGGCGCGCGCCTCTGCCAGTGCCTTGAGATCCGCCGGCTTCAGTTCGACGGATTCGCCGCAGCCGCAAGCAGAACTCTGGTTCGGGTTGTGGAAGGTGAAGCCGGTGCGCAGCGTCGTCTGCTCGAAATCCATCTCGGTACCGAACAGGAAGAGCGCCGCCTCCGGCGCGACATAGACATGGGCGCCATCGCGCTCGATATGGTCGTCCTTGGTGTTGGGTTCGGTCACCAGGTCGACCGTGTATTCCATGCCGGCGCAGCCGCCCTTCTTGATGCCGAGGCGAATGCCATGCGCATTGTCGCGGGTCGCGACGATCTCGCGCACCCGCTCGGCGGCCTTTTCGGTCATCGTGATGACGGCGAAGCGTCCCATTCTCTTTCCTTCTCCATTCCATGCAGGTTCAAGGCCTGCCGAATGATTCCTCACCTAAAATGGTGAAGTTTTACCACTGGCGCAAGTGTACCAACCTCGACTTGCCTAAAGCGTGACGCGCTTTAGGTTTTTGTTTTTGCATGTCGTTGCCCAAAAACTGAGGTCACTTTTGGGCGGCATGCCTTAGTACCAGCCCACCGCCACCTGTGCCTCTTCCGACATGCGGTCGGGCGACCAGGGCGGGTCGAAGGTCATGTTGACCTCGACGCCGGACACGCCTTCGACGGCGCCGACGGCGTTTTCCACCCAGCCAGGCATCTCCCCGGCCACCGGGCAGCCCGGTGCGGTCAGCGTCATGTCGATCTTGACCGAGCGGTCGTCCTCGATGTCGATCTTGTAGACGAGGCCAAGCTCGTAGATGTCGGCCGGGATTTCCGGGTCATAGACCGTCTTCAGCGCCGAGACGATATCGTCGGTCAGCCGCGCCAGTTCGTCGGCGGGGATGGCCGAGGCCGATACGATGCCATTTGCAGCCGTTTCCGGCGCGGTCTCTGCGGTTGTGCTCACATCGTCCATGGTCGTCATCACCCAAAGAACTTTCGCGCTTTTTCAAGCGCCTCGGCCAAAGCGTCGACTTCGGCCCTGGTATTATACATGCCGAACGATGCCCTGCATGTGGAGGTTACGCCAAAGCGTTTCAACAGCGGCTGGGCGCAATGGGTGCCGGCCCGCACTGCAACGCCCTGCCTGTCTATCACCATCGACACGTCATGGGCATGAATGCCCTGCAGTTCGAAGGAGATGATCGCGCCCTTGCCCGGCGCATCGCCGAAGATGCGCAACGAGTTTATGGACCGCAGCCGCTCATGGGCATAGGTCTTGAGGTCTTCCTCGTGGGCGGCGATGCGCTCGCGGCCGATCTTTTCCATGTAGTCGAGCGCGGCACCCAGCCCGATCGCCTGGACGATCGGCGGCGTGCCGGCCTCGAAGCGATGCGGCGGCTCGTTGTAGGTGACGATGTCTTCCGTCACCTCCTCGATCATCTCGCCGCCGCCCATGAAGGGGCGCATGGCCTGGAGAATGTCCTTCTTGCCGTAGAGCACGCCGATGCCCGAGGGGCCGTAGACCTTGTGGCCGGTGAAGACGAAGAAGTCACAGTCGAGGTCCTGCACGTCGATCGGCATGTGCACGGCGCTCTGGCTGCCGTCGACGAGTACGGGAATGCCGCGCGCATGCGCGATGCGCACGATCTCCTTGATCGGCGTCACCGTGCCCAGCGCATTCGACATCTGGGTGATGGC
Source organism: Mesorhizobium sp. 113-3-9 (assembly GCF_016756515.1). Taxonomy (NCBI): domain Bacteria; kingdom Pseudomonadati; phylum Pseudomonadota; class Alphaproteobacteria; order Hyphomicrobiales; family Phyllobacteriaceae; genus Mesorhizobium; species Mesorhizobium sp. 113-3-9. Next base: position 5,071,641 of record NZ_AP023246.1, read on the forward strand.
GACGAGCTTGGTGCGGTCGGTCAGCCGCTTCTCGAATTCCTCGATATGGAAGACGCCGAGATCGTCGACCGGCACCCAGACGAGTTTCGCGCCCTGCCGCTCGCGGATGAAATGCCAGGGCACGATGTTGGAGTGGTGCTCCATGATCGACAGCACGATCTCGTCGCCCTCGCCGATATTGGGCATGCCATAACCATAGGCGACCGTGTTGATCGCCGAGGTCGTGTTCGAGGTGAAGACGATGTTGTCCGTGCTCGGCGCGTTGAGGAAGCGGCGCACCGTCTCACGCGCCTTTTCATAGGCGTCGGTCGCGGCATTCGACAGGAAATGCAGGCCGCGATGGACGTTGGCGTATTCCTGTGAATAGGCATGCTGGATCGTATCCAGCACCACCTGCGGCTTCTGCGCCGAGGCACCATTGTCGAGATAGACGAGCTTCTTGCCGTAGACTTCCCGCGACAGGATCGGGAAGTCGCGACGGATCGCCTCGACGTCGTAGAAATCTCCGATCTTGCCTGGAGCGTTCATCATTTCACCCGTGTGTCAAAAACCAATCGTCCAGCCGTGCTTCCAGCGCCTCGACGATCGTCTCGTCATCCAGTTCCTCGATCACCTCGGCGACGAACGCCTTGACCAGCAGGCCACGGGCCGACTTCTCGTCGACGCCGCGCGCCATCAGGTAGAACAAATGGTCGTGGTCGATCTCGGTGACGGTCGCGCCATGGCCGCAGACGACGTCGTCGGCGAAGATTTCAAGTTCAGGCTTGGTCGAGAACTCGCCATCGTCCGACAGGAGCAGCGTGTTGCAGGCCATCTTGGCGTTGGTTTTCTGCGCATATTGGTGGACGTTGATACGGCCCTGGAAGACGCCGCGCGCCTTGCCGGTCACCACGTTGCGGATGATCTCGGTCGAGGTCGTGTGCGGCACAGCGTGGTCGAGCACCATCGTCACGTCGCTATGGGTATCGCCGGCCAGCAGGTTGATGCCGCGCAGCTTGAAGTCGGCGCCTTCGCCCGTCGTCCTGACCATGACCTCCTGGCGCACAAGCTTGCCGCCGGCGTTCATCACGAACAGGGTCAGTTTCGCATTCTTGCCGATATGGGCCTTGAACTGCGCCAGATGAGTCGCCGTCTCCGGCTGTTCCTGGACGATCAGCCACGTCACCTCGGCACCCTCACCCAGCACAAGCTGGCTGACCGAACTGACCAGGGCGGCCCCGTCTCCCGCCTGACGCTCGACAATGACGGTCTTGGCGCCAGCGCCGACGCGAACGGCCAAGCGCACATGGCTCTGGCCACCGGCCTGCACATTCTGCAATTCGATCGGCTTTTCGAGTTCCGTGCCATCGGCGATATCGACAAAGTAGCCATCGGCGACGAAGGCGGTGTTCAGCGCGCCGATCGCATCATCGCTGCCATAGGGATCGAGGCCCGGCGCGATGCTGCCGTCGATCAGTTTTTCCGACAGGCGCTGCACGGTGACGCCTTCAAGGACCGGCACCTTCGCGTCGGACTTGCCGTTCAGGACCGGCAGAACGGCGGAGCCTTCGACGATCGGCGCAACGGCCTTGGCCATGGCGGCCGGGTCGAAGTCCGGCACCACGTTCAACAGCCGGCGCAGATCCGTGTAGTGCCAGGATTCGACGCGCCGCGTCGGCAGGCCGTGCTTGATCGCCTCGATCGCGTCGTCGCGCTTCAGCATCACCGCGCCATCGCCCGGCAGCAGTGACAGCCGGTCGCCAAACGCGTCGATCAACGCGGTTTCGGCCGGTGTCCGCTGCGGTTGTGTGTGCATGTTCATCAGTTTGACCTTGCCTTCTGGCATCTCACGCGGCTTCGCCGATCACGCCGGCATAGCCATTGGCCTCGAGGTCGAGCGCCAGCGACTTGTCGCCGGACTTGATGACCTGGCCCTTGTACAGCACGTGCACGCTGTCGGGCACGATATGTTCGAGCAGGCGCTGGTAGTGGGTGATGACCAGGAAAGCCCGGTCCGGCGCGCGCAGCGCGTTCACGCCGTCGGAGACGATCTTCAGCGCATCGATATCGAGGCCGGAATCGGTTTCGTCGAGCACGCAGAGTTTTGGCTCCAGCAGCTTCATCTGCAGGATCTCGGCGCGCTTCTTCTCGCCGCCGGAGAAGCCGACATTGAGCGGCCGCTTCAGCATGGCCATGTCCATGCTGAGCGAGGCGGCGGCTTCCTTAACGCGCTTCAGGAATTCCGGGATCTTCAGCGGCTCCTCGCCGCGCGCCTTGCGCTGCTCGTTCATGGCCACTTTCAGGAATTCCATGGTCGCAACGCCCGGTATCTCCATCGGATACTGGAAAGCGAGGAAGATGCCAGACGTCGCGCGCTCGGCCGGATCCATTTCGAGGATCGACTGGCCATTGTACAGGATGTCGCCTTCGGTCACCTCATAATCCTCGCGGCCGGCGAGGATGTAGGACAATGTCGATTTGCCCGAGCCGTTCGGGCCCATGATCGCGGCGACCTCGCCGGCTTTCACCGTCAGGTTCAGGCCGCGGATGATTTCGGTGCCGTCATCGACGATGCGGGCGTGCAGGTTCTTGATCTCAAGCATTCTTTTGTTTCCTGAATATCTGTCCGGTCAGCCGACCGATCCCTCAAGCGAGATGCCGATCAGCTTCTGCGCTTCGACGGCGAACTCCATCGGCAGTTGCTGGATGACGTCCTTGACGAAGCCGTTGACGATCAACGCGATGGCTTCCTCCTCGGGAATGCCGCGCTGCATGACGTAGAACTTCTGGTCCTCGGAAATCTTGGACGTCGTTGCTTCGTGCTCGAATTGCGCCGTCGAATTCTTGGCTTCCATGTAGGGCACGGTGTGCGCGCCGCACTGGTCGCCGATCAGCAGGCTATCGCAATTGGTGAAGTTCCGGGCGTTGGTCGCCTTGCGGTGCGCGGAAACCTGGCCACGATAGGTGTTCTGCGAGAAGCCGGCGGCGATGCCCTTGGAGATGATGCGGCTCGATGTGTTCTTGCCGAGATGGATCATCTTGGTACCGCTGTCGACCTGCTGGTAGCCGTTCGACACGGCGATCGAATAGAACTCGCCGGAGGAATCGTCGCCGCGCAGGATGCAGCTCGGGTACTTCCAGGTGATCGCCGAACCGGTCTCGACCTGCGTCCAGGAGATCTTCGAACGGTCGCCACGGCAATCGCCGCGCTTGGTGACGAAATTGTAGATACCGCCCTTGCCCTCGGCGTCGCCGGGGTACCAGTTCTGCACCGTCGAATATTTGATCTCGGCGTCGTCGAGCGCCACCAATTCGACGACCGCGGCATGAAGCTGGTTCTCGTCGCGCTGCGGCGCCGTGCAGCCTTCGAGATAGGAGACGTAAGCCCCCTCCTCGGCGATGATCAGCGTGCGCTCGAACTGGCCGGTATTCTTCTCGTTCATGCGGAAATAGGTCGACAGTTCCATCGGGCAGCGCACGCCCTTGGGCACGAAGACGAAGGAACCGTCGGTGAAGACAGCCGAGTTCAGCGTGGCGTAGAAATTGTCGGAGGTCGGCACGACCGAGCCGAGATATTTCTGGACCAGTTCCGGATGCTCGCGGATGGCTTCCGAGATCGAGCAGAAGATCACGCCGGCCTGCGCCAATTCCTTCTTGAAGGTAGTGACGACGGAGACGGAATCGAACACCGCGTCGACAGCGACACGGCCCGATTTGTAGACATTGTCGCTAGGCTCCTCGAGATCGGAGGCATCCGTCTTCTGAACGCCGGCAAGGATTTCCTGCTCGCGCAGCGGAATGCCGAGCTTCTCGTAAACCTTCAAGAGCTCGGGATCGACGTCGCTGAGCGAGGACGGGCCGGGCGTGCTCTTCGGCGCCGCGTAGTAGTAGATGTCCTGGAAATCGATCTTCGGATAGTGGACGCGCGCCCAGGTCGGCTCTTCCAGCGTCAGCCAGCGCCGATAGGCTTCCAGGCGCCATTCCAGCATCCAGGACGGCTCGTCCTTCTTGGCCGAAATGAAACGGATGATGTCTTCGCTCAGGCCCTTGGGGGCCTTGTCGACAGCGATCTCGGTCTGGAATCCGTATTTGTATTGGTCGACGTCGATCTTTCGGACCCGATCGATCGTGTCCTGCACAGCAGGCATATGCGTTCTCCATCCACGCCGGGGTCAAGGCCCGACAGTTTTCAAACTATGGCACCGCCGAAATGAGCGCCGAAGAAGCGCTCGCGGCAGCGTAAGTTCCATATAGTGCGCCTCGACCGGAAATTCACCCGGCCAGCATGAAACGCACGGCTCTACCAGGCCGAAAGGCCCAAAATCGTCCAACCGCTACGCGGCCCTTTCCTTATCCGCCCGACGAGCGGCAATGCCCGCCAGCGCGGTGCGGAACAGTTCGATGTCCTCGGCACCCGTCGCCCGGCCAATCGACACACGCAAGGCGCCGAGACTGTCGCCGTAGCCCATAGCCTTCAGCACGTGGCTCGGCCCGACCTTGCCCGACGAACAGGCGGAGCCGGCCGACAGCGCAACACCGGCGAGATCAAAGGCGATCTGCGCGGTTTCGGCCTTGACGCCCGCAATAGCGAAGAATGTCGTGTTGGCAAGCCTTGGCGCGCCGGTTCCAAAGATTTCCGCGTCCGGGACCAGCATTTTCACGATTGCCTCGATCTCGTCGCGACGCACGCGCACCGCATCGATCGCCGGCAGTCCGGCCAGCGCTTCGCGCGCGGCGGCGCCAAAGCCTGATATGGCGGCGAGGTTTTCCGTGCCGCCGCGATAACCCTTTTCCTGGCCGCCGCCGTTTATCAGGGGCTTCGGCATCATCAGGTCGGCTGCAGCGACGATGGCGCCGACGCCCTTGGGGCCGCCGATCTTGTGCGAAGACAGAATCAGATAATCGGCGTAACCCGCTGACATATCGATCGAAACGCGGCCCGCGGCCTGAACCGCATCGACGACAAGAATACCGCCGGCGGCCTTGACGATTTCGGCGATACGATCGATCGGCTGGATAACGCCGGTCTCGTTGTTGGCTGCATGGATCGCCACCAGCGGCAGGCCATCGGCCTTGTCATGACCTGCAAGCGCCGCCGCCAGGGCTGCAAGATCGGCAATGCCGTCGGCATCGACGCCGATGCGCGTGACTTGCACGGCCGGAAAGCGGCCGCCATTCAACAGACAGGGATGATCGGCCTCGCAGACGTAGAGCCGGCTCATGCGCACGCTGCCGCGCCCCATCTGCCAATCGGGGGAGAGCAGCGTCGAGGCGGCTTCGGTCGCACCGGAGGTGAACACGACATGTTCGGGCCTGGCATTCACCAGTGCCGCGACCTCGCGCCTTGCCGTCTCGATCAGGCGCCGCGCGGCGCGGCCCTCGGCATGGACCGATGACGGGTTGGCCGCCATGTCAAGCGCCGCGACCATAGCCTCGCGCGCCGCTGCAAGCAGCGGCGCACTGGCATTGTAGTCGAGATAGGCACGTTTTGCGGCCATTTTCGTCCAGTTGATCCCGTCAGAAGCCATTCGGTCGTCGTATGGCGTTATTTCCTTGAAATTCCAAGGCGAGCCGTCCTATTTACGCGGCTTGCGGCGCGGGTGGCCGGGCTCGACGTCTGGCCACTCAGTTTTGAATAGTTCTAAACTAGCTTCTAAGAAGACGCTCGCCCTGCGTCAAGGCCAGAGGAAGACACGTTCCGGGCGCCGCGCATTCGTATACCAAGTGGAGTATTTCATGCCTGAGGTCATTTTCACCGGTCCGGCCGGTCGCCTGGAGGGACGCTACCAGCCCTCCAAGGAAAAGAGCGCGCCGATCGCCATCGTCTTGCATCCGCACCCGCAATTCGGCGGCACGATGAACAACAAGATCGTCTACGACCTCTTCTACATGTTCCAGAAGCGTGATTTCACCACGCTGCGCTTCAACTTCCGCGGCATCGGCCGCAGCCAGGGCGAGTTCGACCACGGCACCGGCGAATTGTCGGACGCGGCGGCCGCACTCGACTGGGTCCAGTCGCTGCACCCGGATTCCAAGAGCTGCTGGGTCGCCGGTTATTCCTTCGGCTCGTGGATCGGCATGCAGCTTTTGATGCGCCGGCCGGAGATCGAAGGCTTCATCTCGATCGCGCCGCAGCCCAACACCTATGATTTCTCGTTCCTGGCGCCCTGCCCGTCATCGGGCCTGATCATCCATGGCGATGCCGACAAGGTGGCGCCGCCGAAGGACGTGCAAGGCCTGGTCGACAAGCTGCACACGCAGAAGGGCATCACCATCACGCAGAAGACGTTGCCCGGCGCCAACCACTTTTTCGCCAACGACGCCGACCTGCTGATCGAGGAATGCGCCGACTATCTCGATCGCCGGCTGGCGGGCGAGTTGTCCGATCCGCGGCCGAAGCGGCTGAGATAAACAGGGGAAGGCGCCAACGCCGATGTACGAGCCTCCCCATTTCCAGGAAACGCGCCCCGATGTCCTGCATGGACTGATCAGGGCGCATCCGCTCGGCATGTTGATCTCGAACGGGCCTGACGGCCCGGTCGCCAACGCCATTCCCTTCCTGCTCGACGCCGAAGCGGCGCCGAACGGCAGGCTGCGGGCTCACCTGGCCAAGGCCAACCCGCAATGGCGCCTTATTGCCGACAATCCGACATCGCCCTTGCTGATCGTCTTCCAGGGCACCGACGCTTATGTGACGCCCTCCTGGTATGAGACCAAGCGCGAGACCGGCAAGGTGGTGCCGACCTGGAACTACGCCATCGTGCAAGTGCGCGGCACCGCCAAGGTGATCGACGACCAGGAATGGCTCGCGCGCCAGATCGCCGACCTGACCGCCTCCCAGGAAGATATGCGCGAGGCACCCTGGGCGGTGACCGATGCGCCGCCGCCCTTCATCCAGTCGCAGATCAAGGGCATCATCGGACTGGAGATCGAAATCAGCGAGATCCACGGCAAGTGGAAGGTCAGCCAGAACCGTCCCGTCGCCGATCGCGCGGGCGTCGCGCAAGGGCTGGAAAGCGAAACCGCCAATTCGTCCGACATGGCTCGCCTGGTGAGATCCTACGGCGGACTGGACAGCAATTAGACCAATCCGCCCGGCGTCCTATCTTTCCGGGGCAATCAGCCGGAACGATGCTTTGCGGACCGGCAATCCCGACTGCATCGGCCGGAAGATGAACCCGAGGCGGGCAAACACCACCCCGCAGGCGAGCGCGAAGGCGCAGCCAAGGCCGAAGCCGGCGACCGTGTCACTCGGATAGTGGGCACCAACGAAGACCCGGGTCGAGGCGATGCAGGCCGTCACCGCCAGCGCGATATACCAGCGTCGCGGAAACAAGAGCAGAAGAACGCCGAACACAGCGCCCATTGTCGTGGCATGGCCGGACGGAAAGCCGGCGAAGCGTGCATCGAAAGCAAAGGGATGCAGGGCCAAGACACCAAAATCCTGGAAGTAGAGCGGGCGGGCCCGGCCGATCGCGTATTTCAGGACATTGACCGTCAGACCGGACAGGCCGACGGCGCTCAGCACCAGGAAAGCCAGGCAAGTCCAGTTGTAGGCGAGCATCAATGATCGTCTCGAGAGACTTCGCCAATCGATCAGATTGGCCGCGACGAGCAACAGCGCGGGCGGAATGAGATACCAGCCGCCTAGGCCGAACTGCGTGAAAAAGTCGGCCAAACGGACAAATCCCGGCGACCATTGATCTCGAAGCATCCCCGCCGGGGTGTCGAGACGCACAAACGCCGCCGCGGTCAGCAGAACCCAGCCCACGCCCCAGACCGACCATACTATATTCGGGTACCTGGCGGGACGGGCAGCAAAGCGCCCTCTCACGATCCGCATCGTGTCGAGAAAATTGTCGACCGACCGGCGCCCTGTCCCCAGGAGCCTGCCAGAAACGGGTGGACGCGATTTCACGAGCATTGGGAAGTCGACCTCATCGCCGAAGTCATTGCGCGATACGATAAAGGCCGAGCGACAATTTGTCTCCCGACGAATAGTTGATGCCGTCGACTTCGGCGACGCGGTTCACCGATTTGCCTCGCACCGACAGCATGCCATTCAGTTTCTGCTCATCCTCGATCGGCGCCAGCCCCAACGCGCAGGCCGGATCGGCAAGCAGATGCTCCGCCACCCCGCCGATATCGGTCAGCACCGTCTTGGTGCCGACCAGGAATACCAGGCTCGGTTCCTGATAGCGCGCCGAGGCCAGCACCGTCGTGTCGCAAGCCTTGTTGGCAAGCACCGCTTGCTTGATCGCCGGGCTCAGCCAGATCGGCGTCAGGGATGGGGCGATGACACCGAACAGCAAGGCATAGGTGATGCCGGCGCCGGCGGCGGTGGCCCCGATACGGGGCAGCGGCACCTGCAACTGCCGCGAAAAACCCAGGTAGCCAGTGCCGAGCGCGGCTGCGGCGGCCGGAATGCTCCACCAGGAAAATGTGTGGGTGAGGTAGATCGGCGCTCCGATACAGACCGCCGCCAGACCAAGGCTGACCACGACCAGACCGAATGCAGTCGCCCACCACAGCCATTGTTGCCAGCGCCTGAGCGGTGCGTTGGCATCCTGCGGCTGCAGGGTCAGCAGCCAGCCGATCAGCAGCGCCATGCCGGGATAGGCCGGCAGAACATAGTGCGGCAGCTTCGTCGGAATGAGCTCGAATACGAGCCAGAAAGGGATGTACCAGGCGAGGCAGAAGCGCAGCCTGACATCGTCGCGCAGACGGTTGAGGGCCTGGAGGCCGGCGCCGACGGCGATCAGGCCGAAAGGCCACATGAACAGCGAATAGGTCAGCATGTAGAAGCCGGGCGGCAGGCCATGCGATTCCTCGCCCGACGCGACCTTGCCAAGCATGTCCTTGCCGACAGCCTGCTGCAGGAAAGCACCATGGCTTTTCCAGGTGATCGCGGCGAGCCAGGGCAGTGTGATCAGCACGACGAGCAACAGGCCGCGCCCGACCTTGAGTTTCGACAGCCAGCGCCCGTCACGCTCGAAGGCAAACAGCGCGGCGATTGTCAGCGCCGACAGCAGCGGCGCAATCGGCCCCTTTATGAGGATCGCTGCCCCTTGCGCGATCCAGAATATCCACCAGAGATGGCCGGCGACAGGTTCGTTGCGGCGCGCTGCCAGGTAGATCTGCGCCAGTGCGCCTTGCGCCGCCACGCAGCAGGCGAGCAGCATCGCATCGGTCTTGGCGTCGCGGCCCTCGAAGGCCGTGGCGAAGATCGCCGCCATCACCAGGCCGGCGGCGAGGCCGGCATTGGCGCCGAAAAGATTGGTCCCTGTCCAGGCGATCGCCAGCACCGCAATGGCAATGCCAAGCGCGGAGACCATGCGGTAGACCCAGATCGGCGCTTCGGCCCCCTTGCCGCTCAAGGTCACGGCGGCAGATTGCAGCCAATAGATACCGATCGGCTTCTGGTAGCGCGAGGCGTCCTGGAAGCGGATGTCGACATAGTCGCCGCTCTCCGCCATCTGCTTGGTGGCCTGGACGAAGCGCGACTCGTCCCGGTCGATCGGCGGCAGGGACGCCAGCCCCGAAACCGTCATCACCAGGCTGAACAGGAAGAGAAGGATGTAGTTCCTGTTCAACGCCATGCTCGAGTCTCTCTGGTCATTTCTTGATGTGACAGGCCGCTCAATCGACCTTGGTCATCGCCGCCTTGCGCTCATTGGCGATCAACCAGAGATTCCTGATGTAGATGAACATACCCATGGCCTGGCCGGCGATGAACACCGGGTCCTGGCGCTGTATGGCATAGATCAGAAGCAGGCCGCCGCCGAACAGGGAGAAGAACCAGAAGGCCACCGGGACCACGCTGCGCTTGGCCTTTTCCGAGGCGAGCCATTGCACGACGAAGCGCATGGTGAAGAAGAACTGGGCGATGAAGCCGAGCAGGACCCACGCATCGAATTGCTTGATGAAAACCTGGTGAAGCCACGTCGCCAGTTCCTGAAGCACGTTAAACACGCTTGATTTCCTCTACTTTTGGCATTCTGCGGCGCCTGCGGCGCAGCCACCAGACACCGCCGAGATCGAGCGCACCCTGCAGGCCACGGTCGAAAATGCCGTAGTTCGACTTGCCGTGCCGGCGCGAGCGGTCGACGACGTCGCAATGCACGACGCGATAGCCCTCCTGGATGACCAGGGCCGGGACGAAGCGATGAGTGCCGTCGAAGAAGGGCAGCTTGCGCAGGATATCGGTATGGACGGCCTTGAGGCCGCAGCCGGTATCGCGCGTCTCATCATGCAGGATGGCGTTTCTGAGCCAGTTGGCGAAGCGCGACGCCAGTTGCTTGACCTTGCTGTCGCGGCGCTTGAGGCGCTGCCCCTGGGCGGCGCCGAAATCAGGGCCGGCCTGCCGCAAGGCGTCCACCAGCACGGGGATGTATTGCGGATCGTTCTGGCCGTCACCGTCGATCGTGGCAATGATGCTGCCGCGCGCCGCCCAGGCGCCCGAACGCACCGAGAGGCTCTGGCCAGCGGATTTCTGGTGCCGCAATTCCCGCACAGGAAAGGAGCGAAGCATCGCCTGCTCGGTCAGGACGGCAGCCGTCTCGTCGGTCGAGCCATCATTGACGATGATCAGTTCGAAGTCGCGCCCGGCCATCGCCGTCTCGATCTCGTCGATCAGCAGCGGCAGGTTTGCCGCCTCGTTCCTGCAAGGAATGACGATGGATATCAATGCGTCCGGCATGTCGCGTCGGGGCTCTGTCGTCGGATATGGCATTCCTGGATGCCGTGCGGTGCCGCTCGAGGTCGTGGGCTGCAAGAACCTTTGGCGCGGCGCCTCATTACGCCAGCCGAAACGATGAAGCAAGCATACCGGATGTCATCCGCACGTGCCGCAAAACCGGATTCCACTTTTGCTGATCGCGCTTGGATGCTAAACGCGCCCGTTCACATACGCCCGCGCCAGACCGGGCCGACGCTTTCGGGAAAGAAACCATGCCTGCCTTCAAATCCGATTTCCTGCGCACGATGAGCGAGCGCGGCTTCATCCACCAGATTTCGGATGAGACCGGCCTCGACCAACTTTTCGCCAAGGAAACCGTGAGTGCCTATATCGGCTTCGATCCGACGGCATCGAGCCTGCATGCCGGCGGGCTCATCCAGATCATGATGCTTTACTGGATGCAGCAGACCGGCCACAGGCCTGTCGCGCTGATGGGCGGCGGCACGGGAATGGTTGGCGACCCCTCCTTCAAGGACGAGGCGCGCAAACTGATGACACCCGAGGTCATCCAGACGAACATCGAAGGGATCAAGAAGGTCTTCTCGAACTACCTCACCTTCGGCGAAGGTCCGCGCGACGCGCTGATGGTCAACAATGCCGAGTGGCTCCTGCCGCTCAACTATCTCGAATTCCTGCGTGACGTGGGCCAGCATTTCTCCGTCAACCGCATGCTTAGCTTCGATTCGGTCAAGCAGCGCCTGGATCGCGAGCAATCGCTTTCCTTCCTAGAATTCAATTACATGATACTCCAGGCCTACGACTTCGTGGAACTGAGCAAACGCTATGGCCTGCGCCTCCAGATGGGCGGCTCCGACCAATGGGGCAACATCATCAACGGTATCGACCTAGGACATCGCCTTGGCACGCCGCAACTCTACGCGCTGACCACGCCCCTGCTCACCACCTCGTCGGGCGCCAAGATGGGCAAGTCAATGAACGGGGCAGTATGGCTCAATGCCGACATGCTGAGCCCCTATGAGTTCTGGCAGTACTGGCGCAACACCGAGGATGCCGACGTTGCCCGCTTCCTGAAGCTCTACACGACGCTGCCGCTGGACGAGGTCGCGCGGCTGGAGCGACTCGGCGGGTCGGAGATCAACGAGGCGAAAAAGATCCTGGCCACCGAGATCACCGCATTACTGCACGGCCGCGAGGCGGCAGAGCAAGCCAGCGAGACGGCGCGAAAGACATTCGAAGAAGGCGCTCTGGCGGAGACATTGCCGACCGTCGAGGCCGACAAGGCAGCGCTGGAGGCCGGCGTCGGCATCCTGTCGCTGCTGGTCACGGCCGGGCTGGCGTCGTCCAATGGCGAGGCGCGGCGGCACATCCAGGGCGGTGCGGTTCGCATCAACGACCAGTCGGTCAGCGATGATCGCCGCATGGTCACGCTTCAGGATCTGAGTCCGGAAAACGTCGTAAAGCTTTCACTCGGCAAGAAAAAACACGTTCTGGTGCGGCCGGCCTGAGGCCGCTTAGAGCCGTTCACCATTTCACGGAAACGGTGAACGGCTCTAACTATTTGTTTTGACGCAATTCCGGACGGAAAACCGCTTCACACTTTTCCTGGAATTGCTCAGCGATACTCGAAGATCGACCTGAATATTCCCGGCGCGATCACCGACAGCGGATTGACGTCGAGCACCGGCTTGTTGGCATTGCCCCTGAGCCGGTAGGTGACGCCGATCAGGCCGCGGTCGCGGCCGTTGCCGAGCAGCGCGCCGACGATGGGCAACTCGCCGAAGATGCGGTTGAGGCCATAGACCGGCATGAAGGTGCCCGTCATGTCCATATTGTTGTTCTGGTCGTAGAGGATGCCCTGGAACGTCGTGCCGATGCGGGGGCCGCGCAGCACGCCATTGGCAAGCTTCAGATAGCCGCTGCCTTTCTCGATCTCGGCGTAGCCGCGCTCGAACTTGACCCGCGACGTGTCGAGATTGCCCTTGACCGCCTGATTGAGACTGCGGTTGTCGCCGGCCGGCGTGGTCGAGACGATGGAGGCCAGTTTCGGTTCATTGACGATGAAGAAGTTGCTGGTATCGACTTTGCCCTTCATCGGCCCGTCGCCTGCCCCCGTCAGCGCCAAGGTGATCGACCCGCCTTCCATATGCTCGTAGATGTTGAGGAATCTCAGGATAGCGCCTGCATCCGCCGACTGCACGTTGAGCGAGCGCCGGCCGTCGCCGGCAGTGTTGCTGACTGCTATGGCCGCCCCCGAACTGGCCGTGGCGCTGACCTTCAAGCCGTTCACCCTTGAACCGGCCGCGCTGTAGTCCAGCTTCAGGTTGGACAGTTGTTCGTCGTGGAAACCGGTAAGCTGTTCGACGTCGGCGCTGACGGAGATGTTGTCTGTTCCGGTGGTCTTGGTTGCGGTGTCGACATCCGACATGAACTGCTTGATGAGCGATCGGGCGTCGAGCGCATTGCCATTGATGTCGACCGCGTAGCCCTTGCCCGACCGCTTCACCGAAATCGCGACATCGTCACCTCTGTTCAAGGTGACCTTGCTGAATTTTGCCGACGACAGGGCGCCGTTGACCAGCACGATGCTGCCGTCGATGGAGAATGTTTTGCCGTCGAGGTTGAAGTCGGACAGTGTCGTGGTGTCGCCGGACTTGGTCATGACGAAGGTGACACTGGCCGGGACCCCTGCCCCCTTGCTCCAGCCGGCCCAGGGAATGTCCAGCCTGGCATTGGTCAGGTCGGCCGAAACGTTCTGATTGCCGCCACCGCTCTTGTCGATCGCGACCTTCACCGTTCCGCCGAGCAGCGGCGTCAGGCCGGGCATGGCGGCGGCGCGGATCTTGTCGTCAAGCACCAGGGCCACCTTGCGGCTGCGCGGCGGCCCGTTATCCACCAGCGGCTCGACGAGGTCGAGTTCGGCCGGAATGTTGTTCAACGACGCCTTGGCGGAAATCACCGCCTTTTCCGGGTCGACCGTGATCGAGCCGTCGGCATCGGTGACGGTCTGTCCCTCGAACGGCTTGGCCAGCGACAGGCCGGTGTAGTCGAGAGACACCAGCCAGTCCAGTTTCGAGGTGTCGACACCGGACTGCAACGGAATGTCGGCCCTGACATGGCCGGTAACGCTGCCGGACAGATCCTCCGGCAGGAAGCCGACATGGCGCATGGCGTTGATCGGTTCGTAGGAGGCGAGTTCCGCGACAGCCGACGCCTCTCCCTCCACGTCAATGTCGAGTGCGCCGATGACCGGCGGGTGGTTCGCCGCCTTGACCGACAGTGTGCCGTTGCTGGCCGCCACGGTGCGGCCGCTGGGCATGAAGACGGTGCCCGAGGAGAGCGAAATGTCGACGTCGTTGCCGTGGAAGGCGACGACGCCGACCGCGTCGCGTATCGGCGGAATGCGCCCGGCCGTGTCGAAGCGCGACCCTTCGATCTGGAAGCGGCCGAACACTTCGTCTGCAGAAAGCGGAACACCATTGCCGAGGCGATCCGGCACGACCTGGAACTGAAGATTGGCATCGACGACGCGGCCGCCGAACAGATTATCGAGCACCCAAAGCCGTGCGTTGCGCGCCGAAAACCACGGCCACAGCTGCTTGACGTGCGAGACCAGCATGTCATGGACGTTGAGCGCCAGATTGATACCGGGAGCCTTGCCGTCAACGAATTCCACGGCCGCGGTGCCAAGCACCTCGCCGGAAGCGTCGGACCGAACCGCGATCTGCTCGGCCACCAGTTTATGGCTCTTGGTCTGATAGACGCCGGCAATGCGAGCGATGAACGCCAGCGCGGGCTCGGGCGATTCCGATGGCGCCAGGGTCGAACCGTCGCTGGTCAGGTCATAACGATAGGAAGGCTCCTCGCCCGCCGCCCCTGTCGCCGGCTTCGGCCCTATCGAGCCGCCGAAATTGAAAGAAGACCGACCGGTTTTCAGCAGGAGCCTGTCGACCTGGATCTTGTTGCTGCCATGGACAAGCGTGGCATCGACATCGAAATCGGCCGGCAGCAGTCCGCGCGTGCCAAGATCAAGAACGGACCCGGCGGACGAGATCGCGGCTGTCAGCCGCGATGCATTCGCGCCGGATCCTTCCGATCCTGTCAGCTTCAATGCGATCGCACCCAGCTTCCCGGCTCCGGCAGTGGTGTTGTCGGCAGGCGCCAGGTCGATGTTCGCTGTCAGCGCCGTCACGCGGTGCGCCGCGATATCGCGGGTGGCGGAAGCGGCAAGGGTAACCTTTCTGCCGTCGACATTCGCCTCGGAGAAAAACTCCATACCGCCCGGACCCGATTGTATGACGGTGGCGTCGGTGATCGTGATCAGCCTGACCGCCCCGGTTTCGGGCAATACGAATTCGACATTGCTGAGATCGATCCGGCGCAGCGAATCCTCCCGCACGGCGTCGAGCGCCTGATGGATGTTGCCGAACACCGCGTCGGACAGTTTCTCCGGGTCGACAAGGCCATCCTCATTGCGCAAGCCGGCTGTCCAGTCACCGCCTGACGGCATCGCGGCCGTGACGATGCGCGCGTCGGATATCCTGGCGCTGGTCAGCCGCACCTCCCCCCACAGCAGCGGTATCAGGCGCATGCCGAAGCGAACACGGCCGGCATCCGCCATCGGCTTGCCATCCGATGTCTTCAGGCTGACGTCGCTGACCTGAAGCGCGACGAAGCTCGAACTGTCGAGCGTGATGCGCGCCGGCCCGACAGCGACATGGACATCGACACCGGCAAGTCTCTCGATGGCGATCTCGGCTTCCGTCCGAAGCCGCTCGGAGCCGATGCCGGACGCTCCGACCAGATAGACGACGACTGCCGCCAGCAACACGAGGCTGACAACGCCGGCGAACACGCGCGAAAGGATGCGAAAGCCGCGGCCGATCGACGCCTGACCGAGCGGCGGGACGCGGCACGCGGACGGCAAAGCCCCCAGGTCGGTGATTTCATCCCGCCTGAACCTGATCTTCTCGTGCTGCGGTTGCTCCTGATCCACGCCATCTTCCGTTGTACGAATTCGCTCGTGGACGAATCCCCGCTCGACACTATATCGGTGTGGCTTCGCGCGTAACCTCAAACAAGGGCATCGATATGGCTGACCTCGACGTGGGCGATCTTGCGCCGCAATTCGACCTGCCGCGAGATGGCGGCGGTTCGCTCAGCCTGGCCGCGTCGGCCGGCAAACCCGTGGTGCTCTACTTCTATCCGCAGGACGACACCACAAGCTGCACGCAGGAGGCGATCAGCTTTTCACAGCTGAAGCCGGACTTCGAGAAGGCCGGTGCCGTCGTGATCGGCCTGTCGCCCGATCCCGTCAAGAAGCATGACAAGTTCAAGTCGAAATACAATCTCACCATCGATCTCGCCGCCGACGAGGAACGCAAGGTGATCGAAGCCTACCATCTCTGGGTCGAGAAATCGATGTATGGCCGCAAATACATGGGCGTCGAGCGCGCGACATTCCTGATCGGCCGCGACGGGCGGATCGCCAGGATCTGGCGCAAGGTCCGGGTCAAGGGCCATGCCGAGGAAGTGCTGGAAGCCGTTCGCGCGCTTTGAGCGCGCGATGCCACGTTCACATGAGCCGGCCTTACTCGTCGGGTGTTTCCGCCTTCGGCTGCCGCCGCTCCCGCCAGGATTTCGCAACATGGTTCGCATGATCGGCCAGCGCGGCGAGATGGCCGCGCAGACCGCGCGCGCCCATCATCGACCACAGCGTTACTGATTCCGTGGCAAAGCGGCGCTTGAAGTCCTCGCCGCCGCAGAGAAAATCAACCTTGGCCAAGCCGCGGTCGAGCGACCACTGGATATAGTCCATCATCAACACCATGCCCGGCGAGGCGCGCTCGTATTCGGGATCGTAGGTGGTGACGAAAGCCATCATCGTGCCGTGCTGCTCGAAATTGATGGAGACGGCGATAGTCGTGCCGTCAAGCTCCAGCACGAAGATGCGCAACAGCCCGAGTTCGGCCAGCACGGAAACAAGCGCGGCGAGAACGGGCGAGCCCTCGTCGAACAGGTCCGAGACGCGGCCATGCCGGGCGAGCCAGAGGCGCTTCAGCGCCGCAACCCGCGCGAGCACAGGCTCGCGCGGCTCGTCCGCATCCAGCAGGCGGAAACGCAATTCCCCGCCTTCCTCCATGAACTTGCGGCCGCGACGGTAGTTCTGCCGGGCCTTCTTGGACAGCGTCTCGAACCATTTCGCCCCACCCTGCCAGGAACCGGCGACACGGTAGCTGATTTCACTGCGGTGGTTGGGCCGTAGTGCCTTGCAGTGGCGCGAGGCCGGGTCCAGCAGAGCACCAACACCGGCATCCGGCAGCAGACGGTTGAGATAGATCAGGTCGAAGCCACCCTGATCAAGAACATACTGCCAGAGCCGGGAGAGCACCTGCGGATCACAGTCGGGGGCCAGCAGCGCGTCGCCATAGTCGCTGTGATCCTTCGCCGCCCATTCGAGCATACGGATGCCGGAGCGCTTGAAAGTGGCGAGCGCAATCACGCCATCGAGCCGGTCGCCGTTCCAGGCCAGTCCGATCCTGAGCGTGCGCAGTTCCTGCTGCGGCGTCGTGCGCCACCAGGCCGCGATCCATTCCGGGTGCTGGAAGACCAGCCCGCCGACGCGCCGCCAAAGTGCGCTCCAGGCCGGCGTGATCTCGGCCAGCCGCTCCGCCGATGTCACGACTTCGAAGGTGCGTGTCCGCGGGATGGCGAGCACGAAAGGAGCGTTCATGGCCGTGTCCCTTCAGATGATCGTGAGGTCCTTGGTTTTCCAGGTCGCATGCGCCTGGCGATGTGTCTCCACATCCGCTTCAGCGGCATGACATAGAGGCCGGCGAGCGACTGATAATCGCGCACATCGCGGTCAATCAGTCCGAACTTGAAGTCCTCGTCGGGCTTCGGCACGCACAATGTTCCGAACAGCCGATCCCAGAACGAGAACAGCAGGCCGAAATTCTTGTCGTAGTGGCGTGGATCGGTGCTGTGATGCAACTGGTGCCAATGAGGACACAGGATCACATTGTTGAGCGGGCCGAATGAGATCTTGAAATGCGTGTGCCTGACGAAATCCATCATCAGGATGTTGCGCATGACATAGACGTTCACGCCAAAGACGGTCAGTTCGACAAGGTTCAGCGAAATCAGCGACCAGATGCCGAAGCAGATGCCGACGATGAGGCCGTCCCAGGCCCGATTCATCAGTTCGTCGAGCGGGTGGACCCGATCCTTGGTGATCCCGACCATCACCTCGGCCGAGTGATGCACCTTGTGCAACTCCCAAAGCAGCGGATAGCGATGCTGGGCGACGTGATAGAGATAATAGGAAATGTCGTAGGCAAGCAGCATGGTGATGGTGAAGACCAGCACCGTCACCGGCCCGGCCGGCCCCTCGATCAGAGGCGGCTGGAACTGGAAGAGTGTCGAAAACAGCCAATTGGTCGCGTAGCCAACCGCGGTGACGAAGACAATGCCGGCAGGCAGCATCAGGAAGGGCATCAGGGCCTTCTTCGTCACCCAGAACAGCAGATCGGCCTTCGCCGAGGGATGGGTGATGACCTCGTGCGGGATGGCGAACTCGAAAAACTCCTTCCAGCTCTTATTCTCGACCGTGCGCCAATAGGCCACGAGCGCGCTGACAAAGGCAGTCAGCAGCAAAAGCCCCATCGCCAGCAGACCAGTGCCCGAAATCTTGTCGAGGATCTTGCCAACCAGATCGCTCAGCATTCCCATAACCATAATGAATCCCAAATCCCGGCACGCTTTTACTCGAAAACCGTCAACTAAAAGCAATCGAAGACGGTTAAGAAACTAACCTCTAACGCGCGAGCGACAATCGCTTGTCCTGCCAGCACATTGGTGACGATTGCCAGGGATTTCGCGACACCGGGGCCTCAACTTGGCGGCTTTCATGCAACCTCCCGCCCGCTCCGCGTGCATTCGTCGCCGCACATTCAATCCCGCAAAGCTTTGTTAACCTTAATAATGTGTAGTCAGGGCGTCGTGATGTCGTAAACGAAAGCTTGGTCCCGTGAACGCAACCGGTCAGTCCGCAGTCTTCGGCAGGCGCAAGGAACCTCACACGATAATCATCGCGCGCGGCAACGAGATCAGGCATTTCACGATCCGGCCCTGGCTCGCGGCATTCATCGGTTCAGCATTCGCCGCCATTGCCATCGGCTACCTGCTGGCCACCTCCTATCTCGTGCTGCGCGACGACCTGATCGGCGCCACCACCGCGCGCCAGGCGCGCATGCAGCAGGCCTATGAAGACCGCATCTCGGCGCTTCGCGCCCAGGTCGACCGCATCACCAGCCGCCAGTTGCTCGACCAGCAGCTGATGGAAACCAAGGTCAGCGAACTGCTTGAACGCCAGACACAGCTCAGCCAGCGGCACGGCCGTCTCGGCCCGCTGCTCGAACGCGCTGAGAATGAGGTCGGAACGGAGCCCGCCGAGGATCCCGCAGCAGCTGCCAAGCCCGACAAGCACGCCGAAGTGACTGGCAGCATCAACCAGCCGGCGCCGAGCTACGTGGTCGCCAGCCTGGGCGTGGACCTGGGTGCCGCCGACACCAGGCCGTTCTCCCTGTGGTCGACCCGTACCGATCCACTGCCCAGCGATTCCGCAGCAGATCGCGCGGACAAGCTGTTCGTTTCGATCAACCAGTCGCTGAAATCCATCGAGAACGAACAACTCACGCGCATCAGCACGCTCGCCGACAATGCCTACAAGAGCGCGGATGCCATCCAGCAGGCGCTGGCGGCGGCCGGGCTGCCGGTCGACAGCGATTTCGGCAAGAACGAGAGTGATGTCGGCGGCCCGCTGATCCCGCTCGACAGTTCGATGATCTTCGACAGCAAGGTCAAGGAACTGGACGAAGCCCTGGATACGCTTGATCAATTAAAGAAGGAAGCGCGCCGGCTGCCGCTTGCCAACCCCGCCCCTGGCCACTCCGTCACCAGTCCGTTCGGCGTGCGCACCGATCCTATCCTCGGCACTGCCGCGCTGCATTCGGGAATGGACTTCCGGGCTCCCATCGGCATGGCGGCCAAGGTCACGGCGCCCGGCATTGTCACGAAGGCCGGCTGGAACGGAGGCTATGGCCGCATGGTGGAAGTCGACCACGGCAATGGTTTTGCCACCCGCTACGGACATCTGAGCGAAATCGACGTGACCGTGGGCGAGAAGCTGGACGCCGGCGCCATCGTCGGCAAGACCGGCAGCAGCGGCCGCTCGACCGGCCCGCATCTGCACTACGAGGTGCGCCACAATGGCGAAGCGATCGATCCCCTGCGCTTCCTCACCGTCGGCAAGAAGGTTGCCCAGTATCTCTGAGGCGCGCCAGCCCGGGCTGGATCAGCAATATTGAACATGCATTTCAAGGGCCCTCATGCAAACCATGCATGAACCGCCCTTGGATCGCCTGATCAGTCTGTGCATCCCGGCTGCGTGGACAGAAACCTGGTACACGCCGCAACCAGCGTGGCCGCACCAATCTTCAAGGCGGCCTCGTCAACGCGAAATTTGGGATGGTGAAGCGGAAAGACCGACCCGACCTGCTCGTTACGGATTCCGAGCCGGAAATAGACCGATGGGCGCTTCTCGCTGTAGTAGCCAAAATCGTCGGCAATGGTCCATCCGGGCGTGTTGAGGACATTGTCGACGCCGATGCAAGCCCTGCCGCTGGCGGCAATCAGTTCGGCCATCTCGCCGTCGTTGACGACCCCCGGTTCGCCCTTGTGGATGGCAAGCTCTACACTGGCGCCGTGGCTGGCCGCCATGCCCTCCAGTATTTCGCGAACACGCCGCCAGGCCCGTTCGCGGGTTGCATCGCTGCCGCTGCGGATGGTCCCTTTCAAAGTGACCTTGCCGGCGATCACATTGTAGGCGCTGCCGCCATTGATACCGGTGACTGAAATGACCAGCGGATCGTAGGGATCAATCTCGCGCGAGACGATCTTCTGCAATTCGCTCACCATGGAGCAGGCAACGGCGACCGCATCGATGCCCTCATAGGGCTTTGCCGCATGGGCCGCCTCGCCGATCACGACGGCGTCGAACGTATCGCAGGCCAGCGTGTAGGGGCCCGAGCGGACCGCGATCTTGCCTGATGGCGTATACGGATCGACGTGAAGGCAGATCGCGGCGTCGATATCGTCGAGCAGCCCCTCCTCCACCACACGTTTGCCGCCCGAGGGCGAGTCCTCCTCGGCCGGCTGGAAGATGAGACGCACGGTGCCGCCAAAATCGGCCCTTGATTTATGGAGGTGCGCGGCAACCGTGAAACCCATCGATGCGTGGGCGTCGTGGCCGCACGCATGCATCACACCGGGATTGGTCGAGGCATAATCGACGCCGGACTCTTCTTCGATCGGCAAGGCATCGATATCGGCGCGAATGGCGATCTTTCGATTTGACGGCTTGCCGGTGCCGACAATATCGACGGCCAGGCCGAAGCCCGCGACATCGCGAATATCTGACATTCCCTCGCCGGCCAGCATCTGCCTGAGATAACGCTGCGTGTTGGCCTCGCGGTTCGACAGTTCGGGATTGCGGTGCAAATGGCGCCGTATCTCGATCATGCGATCGAGAAGCCCGGCGTCGATATCGACTGCGCCGGGACCGGCAACATCGCCTGCCATGGCCGAACCCTCAGGATCTGACATGGATCTCTCGCGGGAACTTCGTCAGGGTCTCATGGCCGGTTTCGGTCACCAGGATGGTCTCGGAGACCTCGATGCCCCAGCCATCCATCCACATGCCGAGGATGGAATGAAGGACGTTGCCGGGTTGAAGTATCGTCTTGTCGCCGGGCCTGAGGCTGATCGTGTGCTCGCCCCAATCCGGCGGATAGGCAACGCCGATCGAATAGCCGATGCGCGATTCCTTCTTCAATCCGTAGCGCTGGATGACCTTGCGCCACGCATCCTCGACCGCTTCGGCCGACGTTCCCGGCCTGACCGCATCGAGAACCGCGTCCATGCCCTCGATCACCGCCTTCGCCGTGTCCGAGACACGCGTCGGCGTCTTGCCGAGCTGCATCGTTCTTGCCAGCCCGGCCGCATAGCGGCGGCAGACACCGGCAAGTTCCAGCGCAATCGTCTCGTTGTCTCCAAACCGCCGGTCGCTCCACATGATGTGCGGGGCCGAGGCATTCTCGCCGCCGAGGATGGTCGGCGGAAGAGCGGTGATGTCGCCCGCGAAATCCGGGCTGCCGGCGATCTGCGCCGCCTGGATGGAAGCGATGGCATCGCACTCGCGCACACCAGGCGCGATCACCTCGAAGGCCCGTGCCACCGCCGCTTCGGCCAGGGTCGATGCCTTGCGCAGATAGGCGATCTCGGATGCCGATTTGACCGCGCGGATCCAGTTCACCAGAAGGTCGGCATCGTGCCATTTGGCGTTGGGAAGGCCGGCGACGAGCCTGGCATGTGCCTTTGGCGAAAAATAATAGGCTTCGAGCTCGATGCCGATATGTCTGACACCCCATCCCTTGGCGGCGATCCAGTTCGCGATCCAGTCCATGGGATGGCGATCGGCCCGCTGAACATGATCTTCCGGGAAGCCAACCACGTTCTCGGGCTTCATCCATGCCGTCAGAAGACCACCGGCCGCATCCATGGCGCGCCCGATCCAGACCGGCTCGACCTCTTCCAAGGGAACCAGCACCACCTGCGGCGTGTAGAATGACCAGCCATCATAGCCGGTGATGTAATGCTGGTTGGCAACGTCGTTGACGACAAGAAGCTCGAGACCGCGCCTCGCCATCTCGGTGCGGATCTTGCGAAGCCGCTGCTGGTATTCGTCGCGGGCAAACGGCAGTTCGATCATCTTTGCTCCATGCTCTCTTCAACGGTTGCGAGGCTCACCATTGAAGCGTTTTGCCGTGACGGCAATCGGCCAAGGGCGACAGGTGAACAGGTCCTAGGCCGGATACGACCTACACCCACCGGGAGCTTGGGATGCCGCTTTAATTTATTTTTGAATTCCATTTGACTGAATAAATCTTTGGTGCCAACCTCGTGTCAACCGAGGGCGCAAGGCATGGCATTGCGGGGGACCAATCAGGAGTTCGGGCGGCCGTACAACCGGCGCATCGTGCTTGAGTCCATCCGCCTTCATGGACCGATCGCCCGTGGCGAGATCGCCAACCGCGTCGGCCTTACCGTCCAAACGGTCTCGACCATCGTTCGTGAATTGGAAGAACAGGGCTACATCCTCTCGGTGCGCGAAGAGCCGAAGGGGCGCGGCCTGCCCCCTGCGACGCTGCGGATCAATCCCGAGGGCGGCTATGCCGTCGGCATCCACATCACCCCGCTCGGCATCAATGCCGCCTTGATCAATCTGAGCGGCGACGTGATCGAGAGCGCCTATCGCGAGGCCCCGAACGCGACACCGGACCATGCCTTCGACCTGATCGGCGCGATGGTGATTGAATTGACCAGGTTGCGGGCCGGAGGACGGGTGCTTGGGGTCGGCCTGGCCCTGCCCGGACCATTCGGCGTCGAATCCATGAGTTTTGTCGGCCCGACCACCATGACCGGCTGGAAGGATGTGGCGCTGCGCGAGCGGCTGGCGGCCTCGACCGGGCTGCCGGCCTTCTTCGAAACCGACATGGCGGCGGCAGCCATGGGCGAGCGGCTCTACGGCCTCGGCGCTCAATTCTCTGAATATTACTACCTCTATTTCGGCGTCGGCCTTGGCGGCGTCATGGTTCATGACGGCAGCCCGCTGCGTGGCGCCTGGGGAAATGCCGGCGAGGTCGGGCACATCCCTGTCGTTCCCGGCGGCGAGGCCTGTCCCTGCGGTAACCGGGGTTGTCTCGAAAGATACCTCTCGCTCGAGGCGCTCCGGCGCTGGAATGGCACCGAGGCCGATTGGGTCGCGGAAGTCGCACCGATCTTTCACAATGCCATTGCCGTCATCGAGAATCTCTTCGACCCCGAAACGGTCATCCTCGGCGGGCTGGCATCCACCGACCTGCTCGAACGGCTGGCTGGCTCGACCGACGGTCTCCACAACTCCGTTTCCGCGCGCAAGGACCGCACGACGCCCCGGGTCATGGTCGCACGCGGCGGGCAACATTCGGTATTGCGCGGTGCCGCCGCCCTCGCGGTTTCCGGGGTTTTGTCGCCCCGCTTCGGCCAGATGTTCACGGCCGAGCGCGAACGCGGCCGCGATCTCCTCGCGGCCAAGGAGATCGCCGCATGAGCGAACCGCTGCTGGTACTCGACAACGTCACCAAGAACTACGGCGCGATCGAAGCGCTCAAGGGGATCAGTTTCTCCATCGGCAAGGGTGAGGTCGTGGCGCTGCTCGGCGATAATGGCGCCGGCAAATCGACACTGGTCAAGATCATCGCCGGCGGGCTGGAGCCGACCTCCGGCCGCATGCTGTTCGAGGGCAAGGAGTTTCTTGCCAGATCGCCGGCCGAGGCGAAGGCGGCGGGCATTGAAACCGTCTACCAGGACCTGTCGCTGTGCACCAATGTCGACGTGGTGGCGAATTTCTTCATGGGCCGTGAGATCACCAGGAAGGTCCTCGGCATTCCCGTGCTCGACGAGCGCGCCATGGAGGCCGTCGTCGGCAAGGCTCTGGCAAGTGCGGGCACCCGCATTCCATCACTGCGCACCAATGTAGAGCATCTGTCGGGCGGCCAAAGGCAAGCGATCGAACTCAACCGCTTCGTGCATTGGGGCGGCAAGCTGGTGCTTCTCGACGAGCCGTTCGCGGCGCTGGGCGTCGAACAGACGCGGCGCGGTCTCGACATGATCCGCCAGGTGGCGAGCCAGGGCATCGGCGTCGTCATCATCACCCATATCATGCAGCAGGCTTTTCAGGTCGCCGACCGGATCGTGGTGATCCGGCAAGGGGTCGTGGCCGGCGATGTCGCCAGAAACAAAACAAGTCCCGATGCGGTGATCAACATGATCACCGGCGAGACGCTTGCCGGTGCCGGACCGGCTGGCTGAGGGACAAAAAGAGGGGTCCGGCTCAACAGGAGCGAACGACATGAAGCGAATACTTCTTGCTGTCTTCGGTATCCTGGCACTGGCCTTTGCCACGCTCACGCCGGCATTCGCCCAGTCCAAGGGAACCGTCTACTATATGGTGCCGACATTGCTGGACGAGTTCCAGACCGGCTCGGTGACCGCGCTGGAGCTGTTCCTGAAACAGGTCGGCTACGAGATAAAGACGCTGAACGCCGACAACAAGACCGACGCCCAGCAATCGCAGATGAACGACGTCATCGCGCTGAAGCCAAAGGCGATCATCCTGGCGGCTGTCGATTTCAACGCACTGAAGCCGTCCATCGAGGCCGCACGCGCCGCCGGCATCCCGGTGGTCGAGTTCGACCGCCAGATCACGTCGACGCCTTCCGACTTCACCTCGGTGGCGGGTACCGTCGAGATCGGCCATATCGCCGCCGACCAGGCGGAGAAGCTGCTTAAGGCGAAGAACGGATCGGTGAAGGGCAAGGTGCTGCAGGTGCTCGGCGATCCCGGCGATCCCTACACGCTCGACATCCAGAAGGGTTTCGAGGAGAAGATGAAGGCGTTCCCGGACGTCAAGATCATCTCGCTGCCTGCCATGCAGTGGGAAGCCAGCAACGCCGGCACCATCGTCGCCGACCAGATGCTGGCCAACCCCGACATCGACCTGATCTTCAGCCATGCCGCGCATCTCTCGGTCGCCGCCGTCGCCTCGCTCGAGGCCGCCGGCAAAAAGCCGGGCGACGTCATGCTGATGAGCTCGAATGGCGCGCCGGTCGGCCTCGACCTGATACGCAAGGGTTGGCTCAACGTCGAAGTCGAGCAGCCGCTCTACGCGCAGGCCGCGGCCGTCGCCATGTTCATGGACAAGGTCGCCAACAAGCAGGAGATCAAGCCCGGTGAATATGACGTGCTGGGCCTGAAATCGACAGTGACCAAAGAGGCGTGGGGGCCGAACATCAAGATCCCGGGTGCCGCCATCACCAAGGAAAACGTCGACAATCCGGCCTTCTGGGGCAACCAGAAGGCGCCGACGGATACCGTCAAACCGGTCGAATAGGCCGGTCGCCTAAGCGCTCCGGACCAATTGGTCCGGAGCCGCCTCTCCGCAACATCAATCCGCGCAAGATCGCCGCCGAAATCGAGTTTTCGGGGTTCATGCGCCAGCCGGATCAGCTCATGAACCCCCGCACCCGCCAAGCCCTGGAGTTCGTCCTCGACAACCTTGTCTGGTTCATGCTGGTCTTCGTGCTGGTGGTCTTCTCCATCTTCATCCCGAACTATTTCCAGCTCGGCATCTTCGCCAACATCATCGAGGCCTCGAGCGTGCTCGGCGTCATGTCGATCGGCCTGGCGCTGGTCATCATCGCCGGCCACATGGATCTGTCGGTCGAATCCGTCGCGGCGCTCAGTGCCATGGCGGTGGGCATCCTGTTCTGCTCGTCCGGCATCGGCCTTGGCATCCAATTGCACCCGGAATGGCTGATGGTTCCGGTGTCGCTGCTGCTGGCTCTGGCCGTCGGCGGTCTCATCGGCGCCTTCAACGGGTTTCTGGTCGTCAAGGTCAAGATGAGCGCCTTCATCATAACGCTGGCGTCCTACATCTGGGTGCGCGGCCTGGTGCTGGTCATTTCGGGCGGCCGCTCGGCTCAGGATTTGGCACCCGCCATCCGCTGGTTCGGCATCCAGCGGCTGATCGGCCTGCCGCTGACCGCTTGGATCGCAATCGCCTGTTTCGTCGTCTTCTCGCTGATCATGGCCAAGACGCCGTTCGGCAGGCACCTCGTGATGATCGGCGGCAACGAGACGGCGACCTTCCGCGCCGGCATCCGGGTCAACCGCAACCTCATCATCGCCTTCGTGCTTGCCGGCGCCATCGCCGGCCTCGCCGGTTGGCTGCTGGCGATCCGCACCTCGGGCGCCACGGCAAATCTCGGCGTCGGGCTGCTGTTCAACGCCTTTGCCGCGGTCGTCATCGGCGGCGTCAGCCTGAAGGGCGGCGTCGGCACCTTGCCCGGCGTCTATGCCGGCGTGCTCCTGCTCTCGGCCATCAACACGGCGATCAACCTGATGGGACTGCCGGCCAACTTCACCCAGGTCATCCATGGCCTGCTGGTGCTGGCCGCGGTGCTGCTCGACGCATTCAAGCAAACCATTCGCCAGAGACTCGCATGACAGGACGACTCGCATGACCGGAAGATTGAAGGACAAGGTGGCGCTGATCGTCGGCAGCGCGCGCGGCATCGGCAAGGGAATCGCGCTACGCTTCGCCGCAGAAGGCGCAAGTCTGGTACTCGCCGACACCGAGGCCGAGGCCGGGCAAGCGACAGCCGACGAACTGGGCGTGCCCTTCATCCGCACCGACATCTCGCAAATGGCCGACGCGGAGGCCGCGGTGGCACTGGCACTGAAGCATCACGGCCGCCTCGACATCATCGTGCAGAATGCCGGCATCTATCCCTGGCAGCTGATCGAAAACACCAGCGCCGACGACTGGGACCGCGTGATGGCCGTCAATCTGCGCGGCACGTTCAACGCCAGCCGCGCGGCACTGGTGCCAATGAAGGCGCAGCGCTCCGGGCGCATGCTCTACACCTCGTCCATCACCGGCCCGCACGTGACCAGTCCCGGCCATGGCCATTATTCGGCCAGCAAGGCCGGCATCAACGGCTTCATCCGGGCAGCGGCGCTGGAATTCTCCGGCTACGGCATCACCGTCAACGGCGTCGAGCCCGGCAATATCCTCACAGAGGCCATCCAGCAGCATCGCGGCGCCGCCTATATCAAGAACATGGAGGATTCCATCCCGCTCGGCCGCCTCGGCAGTCCGCGCGACGTCGCCAATGCCTTCCTGTTCCTGGCCTCGGACGATGCCAGCTACATCACCGGCACGACCATCGTCGTCGACGGCGGGCAGTTGCTGCCCGAGGGCAAGGATTTCCGGATGGCGCCGCCGTGATCCGTAAACCTTAGACGGAAAGTCGCCGCTCTTTCCGTCGCCGTTCCGCGGCTTCCTGCAAAGGCTTACCGAAACCAGTTGAACAGTTGTTCGAGCATTCCGGGCGGCTCCAGCGAGAACACGGCGCGAAATGTCGTCGGCCGATCACTGGAAAATGCCGATGCAAGCGGTCGAGAATAGGATGCCGTGCGTCCGTCATCCGATATCGTGCCGCTTGTCTCGATGATGCGCGGAGCCGTCACCGTCCATGCGATATGCCTGCCTGACATCTTCGCCAATATGAGGGTCTGCAGCCCTTGCGCCATCGGATCGTCGTCATACTTGTCGGTTGGCTTGAGACTGGGGAAATTGACGACGAATTCGTAATTGTCCCCTACTCGATTGAGCTGCACGCCTTGCTTCTTGTCTCCTCCGACACTGGCGTTCGAAAGAGCCGCGACGAGATCGTCCGTCTTGCCGGAGAAAAACAGCGAGCAGACCTCATCGCGGCCCTCGGTTTTCTGCTCGGCGGTTCCGGTTATGCCCGGCGACGACAACAGCTTGTCGGTCCTGCACCATTTGCCGGTCGCGTTCTTGGCCATCGCCAGTAGTGAGGAATCCACCGCTATCCGGATATTGGCCGTCGCGGTCCCATCGCGCCGGAATGCCAGATCCTGCTTCACGTCGAAGCAGCCCGCCACCAACAGACATCCGACCAGCGACACCACGATGTTGAGACGAACAGGGAATATCCAAAAACGCATCACATCTACGTTCAAATCTTGGCTCGGTGTCTCTTTTCGCGGCACCCTTCGCAAAAAGCGGCCAGCCGACGATGCGAAATAACCTATAAAAACCATAAGGCTATTTGGTGGGCGATGACGGACTCGAACCGCCGACATCTTCGGTGTAAACGAAGCGCTCTACCAACTGAGCTAATCGCCCGCTCCGGCGGGACCTTTAAGCGGTCGGGACCGGGTTCGCAAGGCCAAATGAACAGCCGACGCCCTGTTCGCACGCCGGATTTGTCCACAGAATGGCGGCTGTCAAAAAACCTTCTCCAGTTTGTGTTTATGATGGTTTGGTGCGCTTGACACCCGGAGGCGAACCCCTTATCCACCGCCCCAACGACGAACACGGCTGACACGTGCTCGTCAATGCGCGGGTGTAGCTCAGTTGGTTAGAGTGCCGGCCTGTCACGCCGGAGGTCGCGGGTTCGAGCCCCGTCACTCGCGCCAAGTCTTTTCAAGGACTTGGCCTTTGTCGCGCATAAGAAGTTTCAACTTTTCCTGCCGCCGGGCGCCCTGCTTTAGAGCCGGGGCCGAAGGTTCTAGAGCGGAAGGTTAAAGCCTCGTCGAGAGGCTCAACCGCAAAGCGGACCGAGGCACCCGAAGTCGATTGTCATTCGCAGCGGTGCGGCTCAAACCGTCTCCCCAATTCGAAAAACTCCCGTCGTGCCAGATAAGTATCGGGCTGATGGCCTGGACTCCAATTCACCCTTCCAAGACGCCCGGCGCCGTTCCCTAAATTGCAGAGATTTACATTAGCGATCTCTCAACTAAGTGGGACGACCATACTCCGCGTTGGGTCGACAGTTGGGTGTTGCGATGCAAAGTGACTTTGCAGCGGCGCGCGAGCTGCTCGAATGCGCGCAAAACCGCCTATCCGGAAACGACGAGACAAGCCGGAGTGTCCGCGCGAAGCTCGATGTCCTGATTGAAGAGATCGCAGCCGCGGAATTTCAGAAGGCGCCCTTGACGATCGTTCCATTTCCGCGAACGCGACCGCCGCGGTAGTCGGGAGCCCAGCCCCCTTCCCTTCAAGCGGCGGACTGGCGGAGCTTTTTCATCTCCTTCGGGCCTCGAGGCCGCGCGGACATTATCGGACCGCCAAGACCTTCATACCCGCACCCTGACCTGCTCCAGGGACTGCACCTGGCGTCCATCGACAAAATTGTCGGGATGCAGCCAAATCAAGAAGGCGGCGTTGGCAGCCACCCATTCCCGCGCCAGGAGGGAATACATGCAGATGTCGCATGGGCGCCCTTTCAAGGTGAGACCTTCACGCAATATGCCCTCGAAGAGGAAACCCAGCCGATCGGCTGCTCGCCTGGATTTCGCGTTGGCCGTCGTGCAGGTCCATTCCAGGCGGCGATAACCCAGATCGTCGAACACGTGTCGCATGATGAGGAACAGCGACTCGCTGGCCGCGACAGTCCTTTGTAGAGCCGGTGCGAAGAGGATATAGCCCAGTTCGATCACCCTGTGTGCCGGCCTTGCCTCCATCAGGCAAAGCCAGCCAACAGGCCCTGCGGCGGTTCGTAGTGTCAGAAATGTGCGCGATTGGTCGCCAAGCAGGTCGCCGACATGCGCCCGGAAAGATTCGACCCCGTCGAACGGTCCCACTTTCATATCGGCCCAGATCTCGTCGCGTTCGCCGGCATGGGTTAGCCGGAAGATATCATCGGCATCTTCGCGACAGAGCGGAACCAGACTTATGTGATCTCCGGTCAAAGTTACCGGCCGGGGAACGCTCGCACTGCCGGCTGCTTTCGACAGTTCCTTCCATCTCTCTTGCTCAGCCATGCTCCGTCACCGCTGATTGGCGCCCTTAGGGAGGGAATCTGGTTCGGACGGTACCCCAATGGGGCATTCGGCCTCAACCTTTTCGGAAAGGCCAGAATAAGAGGGGGCTTGTGGGGTCAACAGCCGGCCGTGCCTCCGAGGTTTTCTCCGATCGCCTGGAAATCAGGCGAATGACCAGGCAGACGTAGCCGACCTGCAAGACGACCAACGTCAGTACCGCCCAACCAAGCGACGCCCAGATCGACCCGGACTCCAAGTAAACCCAGATCGAAATGCCGATTGTCGTTGCAAGCATTCCGACCAGAAATTGCGGAAAGTACATCTCGATTGCCCCGCCCACCCCCAACCTTTCGGTTCGAGATCGATATCCACGTGCCCCGCATCTGTTATTTAAGTTGCCACTAAATTAGCAATTACGCAATTTGTTAATCATGAACTTGCGGGCGGTTGTGGTTGGCATCATGAGCAGCGAGAACAGATGGTATTGGCCGGCGCTTCTCTCGCGCACGGCCGCTGGCGGCAACGACAACAGTCGATCGGCGACACCGATCCTAGTTCCGGGCCAGCAGCGCCTCGACCTCGCGCAGTGTCGGCATCGACGGCGCTGTGCCCGGTCGCGTCACCGAAATGCCGGCGACCGCGCAGGCGAAGCGCACCGCTTGCAGCGGCTCCACGCCTCGCGAAAGCGCGGCGGCGAAGCCGCCGTTGAAGGCATCTCCGGCTCCCGTGGTTTCGACCACCGGCCCGGCGCTGATGGCGGGAACATGCTCGGAGCGGTCCCTGGTGTGCAGCAGTGCGCCCTTGTCACCGAGCGTGACGATGACGGCGCCGACGCCCTTTTCCAGCAGCTTGCCGGCAGCGGCCCGGGCGTCATCGACCGAGGAGACTTTCAGCCCCGTCAATTCCTCAGTCTCGGTCTCGTTCGGCGTGAGATAGTCGCAGAGCGTAAAGATGCGGTCGGGGAGCCTGGCCGCGGGAGCGGGGTTGAGGATAGTCGTCACCCCTGCCCCGCGCGCGATCTCCAGCGCCCTCAGCGCCGCGTCGATCGGCTGTTCGAGCTGCGTGACAAAGACCCCGGCACCGCCGATCAGATCGGCATTGACCTCGATATCGGCCGGCGAAATCAGCATGGCCGCACCAGGGCTGACGATGATGGCGTTGTTGCCGCTTCCCTCCTCGACAAAGATGTAGGCGGCGCCCGTGTAGCTATCCGGCGTATCGATGACGGCGCTTTTCACGCCGGCATCCTTCCAGGTCCGCTTGGCCATGTCGGCGAATGCATCGACGCCAAGCCGAGTCAGGAAAGTGATATCGGCACCGAGCTTGCCGGCGGCCACCGCCTGGTTCGAACCCTTGCCGCCCGGCCCGAGCTTGAACGAATTGCCGAGGATCGTTTCGCCCATGCGCGGCTGGCGGTCGGCGCGATAGGCGGTATCGGCGACGAAGACGCCCAGGACGACGACAGGTTTCATGACAACTGGCTTGCTGGAGGCCATGCTGCTACGCCGCGTCCGGCGGCACGACGCCCTTGCGGAAGGCGAAGCAGCCGTAAAAGCGGCGCTCGCCGGTCTGGATCACGCAATAGGCCCGTTTGGCGCGCTCATAGAAGGCGTAGCGCTCGACCGGGAGCATCGGCCAGGACTTGCCCTCGGCCGCGTCGATTTCCTTTTGCACTTCCTTCTGCACGGGCGGAATCTCGTCCGGCTTGCCGACGATCTCCATGCGCGCCGCGGAGTCGTCGACGAACGTATCCAGCGGGTAGAGCGACAGCACCGCCTTCACCACTTGCGCCGCCGGGGCATCGATGCGCAACAGGCGGCCGAGCGCCGTCTGGCGCGCCACCGAATCGGACGGGAAATTGGTGTCGGCTATGATCAGGTCGTCGCCATGTCCCATCGCCCGCAATGCCTGCAGCACGTCGGCATTGAGCAACGGATGGATCCCTTTGAGCATGATGGTCCTCGTGAAGTCCGTTTGAGATCAGAGACGCTTGCCGGTCTCGGCGTCGAACAGGTGGATATGGTCGAGCCTGGGCCGGAGCTTGAGCGTATCGCCCGGCTTGAAGTCGTGGCGCTCGCGAAACAAGGCCACCATCTCGCCGTCGCCGAAACGCAGGAATACCAGCGTTTCGGACCCGGTCGGCTCGACCACCGAAATCTTCGCCGGGACGCCATCAGGATGGATCTCGAGATGCTCCGGGCGCACGCCATAGACGACGGCCTGCACGTCCTGCGCGGCATTGTCGCCAATCGGGAACAATGTACCTGATATGTCGACGCCGGGCTTGTCGCCCTTGCGCAGAACACCCTTGAGCAAGTTCATCGAAGGTGAGCCGATAAAACCGGCGACGAACAAATTGGCCGGCCGGTCGAACAGCTCCAGCGGCGCGCCGACCTGCTCGATGCGGCCGTCGCGCATGACGACGATCTTGTCGGCCATCGTCATCGCCTCGATCTGGTCGTGGGTGACATAGATGGTGGTGGTTTTCAGCCGCTGGTGGAGTTCCTTGATCTCGGTTCGCATCTGCACGCGCAGCTTGGCATCGAGGTTCGAGAGCGGCTCATCGAAGAGGAACACTTGCGGATTGCGCACGATGGCACGCCCCATCGCCACGCGTTGACGCTGGCCGCCCGAAAGCTGCCGGGGATAGCGCTTGAGATAGGGATTGAGATCGAGAATGTCGGCGGCGCGCTTGACCCGCTCGGCGACCACGGCCGGATCGGTTTTCCGCAGCTTGAGGGCAAAGGCCATGTTCTGCTCCACCGTCTTGTGCGGATAGAGAGCGTAGTTCTGGAACACCATGGCGATGTCGCGTTTTGCCGGCGGCAGATGATTGACGACACGGTCGCCGATGGCGATCGTGCCGCCGGAAACGGTCTCCAGCCCGGCCACCATTCTGAGCAGCGTGGACTTGCCGCAACCTGAAGGACCGACCAGCACGACGAACTGTCCGTCAGCGATGTCGACGCTGACTTCGTGCAGAACCTTGACGGTTCCAAAAGCCTTGGCCACCTTGCTGATCGCGACTTGAGCCATATCTCCCCCATCGGCCCCACTGGCCGTAGGCGCAGAAGCTAACCAACGTGACCTGCCAGGGCAAGTCGGTCTCTTATAGATAAAAACCTGTTCTCGTTGACACGGCGTTTGGTTGTGAGAATAGTGGCGGGCGCTGGTCCAAATGTCGGTAACGATCCGCAGGGAACTTCAATCGACGCAGGGTGGGGTCCTGCCTAATTCAATGCCCAGCCTGGAGCACAATTGCGCTCCAACGTCCGACAGGTGGCCACATCCATTCACACTGATATTCTGGGAGGAATAGTCGATGAGAACAGGTCTTTACGATAAACTGGTCCGCGCCGGCGCCACAAGGCGCGACATCTTGAAGGGCGCGGCCAGCATGGCCGCGATCGCGGCGGCATCCGGCGCGGGGCTCGGTGCACTGACGCGTCCTGCCTCCGCGGCAAGCGAGCTTCGCTCGAAGATCCTGCAGATTCCCGGCGTTGGCAAAGGCCAGCCGACCGATGCCGATTTCCAGAAGGTCGGCGAACTCTGCCTCGACGCGACCAAGGCCAATGTCAAGGAAGGCGAATTCGCCGGCGTTGAGCTGACCTTCATGGGCCTCAACAACCAGAACCTGCACAATGTGCTGTTCCGCGGCTTCCTGAAGCCATGGGAGGCCTATACCGGCGCCAAGATCAGCTGGATCGACCTGGCGCAGGCCGACTACAACGCCCGCCTGCAGCAGTCGATCGCCACCGGGACCGTCGACTTCGACATTATCGAGATGGGCGCGCCCTTCGAGGGCGATGTCTGCGGCAAGGGCCTGACCTCGGAAATGCCCGACTGGGTCAAGAAGCAGATCGATTTCGACGATCTGGTCAATTATCTGAAGCCGCCGGTCGGCACCTGGGATGGCAAGCAGTATCGCGTGACCATCGACGGCGACACGCACAATTTCAACTACCGCACCGACGTGTTCGCCGATGCCGACCTCGCCAAGCAGTGGAAGGACGGCGGTGGTGAAGGCGAATGGGGCGTGCCGAAGACCTGGCAGCAGGTGCAGGCCGTGACCAAGTTCCTCAAGGGCAAGAAATTCAAGGGCCAGGACGTCTACGGCTATCTCGATGCGCCCAAGCCCTGGGGCGGTTTCGGCTTCTACTTCCTCGGCAGCCGCGCCACCGCCTATGCCAAGCATCCCGACGACAAGGCCTGGCTGTTCGACGCCGACACGATGAAGCCGCGCGTCAACAATCCGGCCTGGGTGCGCGCCATCCAGGACGTGATCGACGCGCTGCCGTCCGAACCCGCCGACCAGATCAACGCCGATCCGAACACCACCGCCTTCCAGCAATTCCTGGCCGGCACCGGCTCGATGATCCCGTGGTGGGGTGACGTCGGCTCGAACGTCAAGACCAATGATTCCTCTGTCATCGGCGACGTCACCGGCTTCTCGATCCTGCCGGGTTCGGACGACGTCTACAACTCCAAGACCGGCGCCTGGGAAAAGCTCGCCAGCGGCCCGAACTACTCGCCGAACTGCGCCTATCTCGGCTGGGGCGTTTACGTGATGGCCCGCGTCGACAGCGACGAGAAGAAGAAGAAAGCGGCATGGTCCGCCGCCGCCCATCTCGGCGGCAAGGACCTGTCGATCTGGACGGCGATGTATCCGTCCGGCTTCCAGCCCTACCGCAATTCCCATTTCGACATTCCGGAATGGGTGGCGGCCGGCTACGACGAGGCCTTCATCACCTCGTACCTCAAGTCGGAAGGCGACAGCTACAACCATCCGAATGCGGCGATCGAGCCACGCATCCCCGGCATCTTCCAGTATTATTCCGCCGCCGAGGACATTCTGGCCAATACCTTCGCCGGCAAGATGAAGGCGCAGGAAGGCGCCGACGCCATTGCCGCGGCCTGGGAGAAGCTGACCGACCAGATCGGCCGCGAAAAGCAGATCAAGCTCTACAAGGCCTCGCTCGGCCTGGCCTGATCAGAGCCTGAACCTGGGTCCGGCGACGAGAGCCGCCGGACCCTGTCTTGACCGGTACGCCGGTCGCGAAGTGCCTTCTGCAACCGGACGAGACGCGTGGCTGACCAGATTTTGCCCACCAATGATTGGCCGGCAAACGCCGTCCCATCCGACCTGATCCCGCCAGGCCGCAAACGCCTTGGCTGGGCGCTGATGGCGCTGGCCACGTTCGGCCTCCTGGCAACGATCCTGGTACAGATCCTCTACAAGAGCGAAGTCGACACGATCGGCTTCGAGACATGGCGTCCCGTCGTCTACGCCTATGTGCTATGGGGCGTGGCGCTCGGCATCGGCCAGGTGCTGACGCGCGGCGAGGACGGGCAGCGCGCGCTGTTCCTGTTGCCGGCGCTGCTGTTCACCATCGCCATGGTGATCTTCCCGACGCTGTTCGGCTTCTACATCGCGCTCACCGACTGGAACCTCTCCTCCTTCAGTGGCCGCAGGTTCAACGGGCTCGACAATTTCTGGCAGATGCTTGGTGACCCCTACTACCGCAATGCACTGTTCAACATGGTGCTCTATGTGCTGGCGGTGCTGGTCGAATATGTCATCGCCTTCGGCTTGGCGCTGTTGCTCAACGCACAGATCCGGGCGCGAAAATTCTTCCGCGTCGTCTTCCTGATGCCGCTGATGCTGTCGCCGGTCGCGGTATCCTGGATGATCGGCAAATCGCTGATGGAATACCGGTTCGGGCCGGCGGCGACGCTGGCGCGCCATCTTGGCTGGGATAATCCCGCCTTTTTCTCCGATCCGATCACAGCGCGCATCTCGATCATGCTGCTCGACGCCTGGACCTTCATTCCCTTCATGATGATCATGCTGCTGGCCGGCCTGCAGGCCATGTCGCGCGAGGTGCTGGAGGCGGCGCGCGTTGACGGCGCGACCGCATGGCAGACCTTCTGGCAGGTCACCTTCCCGCTGATGCTGCCGGTTTCGGTGACGGCGGTGATCCTGCGCATCATCTTCAAGCTGAAGCTTGCCGACATCATCATCACGGTGACATCGGGCGGCCCGGGCGGCGCGACCGATTCCGTGTCGAGCTTCATCTACCGCGAATACCGCGACCGTTCGAATGTCGGCTACGGCACCATGCTGGCAATGGCCTATCTCGTCATCATCGTCGTGTTCGTGACCTGGCTGCTGAAGCTCGCCAACCGCTTCGTGCGCAACGTCAACTGAGTGGCCGGATCATGAGCGTTCAGACCACCGACTATACCGTCTCCGAAATCCGCTCTCCGGCGAGCTTCATCACCAGCCGCGTCTTCATCTATGGGGCGCTCGTCTTCTGGGCCTTCATCTGCCTGTTCCCGATCTACTGGACGATAACGACCTCGTTCAAATCGGCGGTCGACGTCACGCAAGGCCATCTCATCCCCTTCGTCGACTTCTGGCCGGACTGGAAGGGCTGGCGTTCGCTCGGCCTGTCGCCGGATTCGATCTTCCAGACCTCCACGGTGCGCGATGAGTTCTTCAAGCGCTTCATGAACTCGGTCATCACCTCGGTCGGCGCATCGAGCCTCGCCATCGTCATCGGCAGCCTCGCCGCCTACGGCCTGACGCGCTACCGCTACAAATTCGCCTGGTTCAGGAACGAGGACATCTCCTTCTTCTTCCTGTCGCAGCTGATCCTGCCGCCCGTGGTGCTCGCCCTGCCCTTCCTGGTGCTCTATCGGGAAGTCGGCCTGCTCGACACGCGCGTCGGGCTGATCCTGCTCTATACGCTGATGGTGCTGCCGATCGTCATCTGGATCATGCGCGACCAGTTCAACTCCATCCCCGTCGAGCTGGAGGAAGCAGCCCTCGTCGATGGCCTGTCGATCTGGGGCGCGTTTTTCCGCATCGTCATGCCGATCGCGCTGCCAGGCATGGTCGCCGCCTTCATCCTGGCGATGGTGCTATGCTGGAACGAGTATTTCTTCGCCGCGCTGCTGACCTCGACCGACGCCAAGACCATTCCCGTCATGGTGGCGAGCCAGACCGGCTCGCAAGGCATCAACTGGTGGTCGATGGCGGCGCTCGCCACCGCGGCGATTGCGCCGCTGGCGGTCATCGGCATCGCGCTGGAGCGCTATCTGATCATGGGCATGACTGCGGGCGCGGTGAAATAGGCTCGAGGCGCAATATCCGCGTTGGCCACAAAGGCCATGACCGCTAGGCAAGGGTGTCATGCCGATCGCCTGGCAGGGTCGGACCTACCGGGCGGAACGGCTGAAAACCCGTGATTAGGCCTTCAGGATGGACCGCAGGTGATCCATGATCATGGCGACGCCCTTTTGGCCGAGTTCCGCCGAGGCGTCCTTGGCACCAGCCGTATACCAGCCGGTATTGTCGGCGAAGCGGGCGGCATCGACAGCTTCAAGGCATAGCGCCAGCATCAGCGATGTCTCGCCGATGCCCGCATGGTCGAACGGGTACCTGCCGTTCATGGCGGCCGGCATCAACGGATGCACCTGCACCCAGTTGAAGAAGTTTTCCCCCTCGGCATGTCCGGCATAATAGTCGGCCATCGTCTCGGAACCCCACCAGCCCTCGCCGCGCTGCTTCTCCAGAAAACGGAAGATCGCCTGACGGCCGGCGGTCTTGAAGGCGAGATCGGTCGGCATGCCAGCGGCAAAATTCTCGGTCTGGTGATGGACGATGGCGTGGATGTTGCGGAAGCCGATGCGCAGCAGGCTGTAGAACAGCTCCTCGCCGAATGGGGCCAGTTGATTGCCGCCGACCTGCACCGAACCAGTGCCTTCCGGCGGCGCCACCGCGTAACTCGCCGCGCCGTAGTAGAAGGGCGGCAGGATGACGACGTCCCTCTCCTTCTCGAACAGCTCCAGCGTCTTGATGACGGCCAGCGTGTCCATGCCGACAGCCATGTGCTCGCCATGGTATTCGAGCACGCCAAGCGGCAGCGCGACCGGCCAATTCTGCGCGATCGCCTTGCGGATCTGGTGTGGCAGCATCAGTTCATAACGCATGGTCTATTCCATGTTGGTGTGGCGCGCGCGCATGGCTTGCGGCGACGCACCGGTCAGGGATTTGAGTTTCAGCACCATCACCTCGAACAGCAGGAACAGGGCGCCTTCGAACACCGAGCCCATCGGCAGGACCGAAGTCTTTTGCGGACCCTGGTCATCGGCCATGGTCTGGGCCGGGATGAGCAGCGTGGTGTCGGCCAGTCCCGCGGCACTGCCGCCGGCCTGGGCGGTCAGCAGCAGATTGGTCGCGCCGGCGTTGCGCGCAACCTGCATCAAGGTCAGCACTGTCGAGGTTTCTCCCGGCCCGGAACTGGACAGGAAAACATCGCCTGGACCCAGCGGCGGCGTGGTCATGTCGCCGACCACCGAGACAGGCAGGCCGAGATGGTAGAGCCGCATGGCGAAACCCTTGACCTGCAAGGCCTCGCGGCCGCAGCCATAGACGACGATTTGCCCTGCATCGGCCAGCAGCTTGCAGGCGGCGTCGATGCTGCCTTCATCCACACGTGCCAGCACGCCGCCGAGCTCATCGAGCGCGGTCTTGAACAGGTTTTCGTTCCGGCCGCTCACGGCAAATCCACCCTCGAAATCGTCCGGGAATTTTTTCACGAACAGCTTGATCTGGTTCATGCTAGCAACCGCGAAAATGCGTGTCCAACGCCGCGCAACGCTTTTGCCTGATCACAGGCGTGATAGTGTCATGTCAGACAAATCAACCCGGGAAACTGCAGGACATGAAGACACGGCATTTCGACCGCACCGGCAATGGCGGCATCACCTTCACCGAGCTCGGCTTCGGCACGGCACCGCTCGGCAATCTCTACCGCACCGTTTCGGACGAGGATGCCAATGCCACGCTGGATGCCGCCTGGGCGACCGGCTGCCGCTACTACGACACCGCGCCGCTCTATGGGCTCGGCCTGTCTGAAACGCGCCTCAATCCCTTCCTGCGCGGCAAGAAGCGCGACGACTATGTGCTGTCGAGCAAGGTCGGCCGGCTGATGCGCGCCTGCCCGCCCGAGCAGCGCACGGGCATCGGCAAGTTCTTCGACACGCCGTCGCGCCGCGAGGTGTACGATTACAGCTATGACGGCGTGATGCGCTCATTCGAGGCCTCGCTCGAGCGGCTTGGCGTCGACCGGATAGACATACTGTTCGTGCACGATGTTGACATCTTCACCCATGGCAGCAAGGAGGCGTCCGACCAGCGCATCGAGGAATTCATGCGCTCGGGCTATTACGGGCTGCTGTCGCTGCGCGACCAGGGCGTCATCAAGGCGTTCGGCGGCGGCATCAACGAATGGCAGGTTGCCCAGACGCTGGCCGAGCGCGGCGATTTCGACCTGTTCCTGCTTGCCGGGCGCTACACGCTGCTCGAACAGGAAGCGCTGACATCCTTCCTGCCGCTCTGCCAGAAACGCGGCATCGGCATCGTTCTCGGCGGACCCTACAATTCCGGCATCCTGGCGACGGGACCGAAACCCGGCGCCTACTACAATTACTCCGAAGCGCCGAAGGACATTCTCGAGCGGGTCGCCGGCATCGAGGCTGTCTGCAAACGCCATGGCGTCAGGCTGATCGAGGCGGCGCTGCAGTTTCCGTTGCTGCATCCCTCGGTCGTCTCGGTGATCCCCGGCGGCCAGCGGCCGAGCGAAGTCGAAAGCAACCGGACGCTGCTCGACGCGAAACTGCCAGCAGCCCTTTGGGCCGACCTCAAGAAGGAAGGCCTGATGAGCGCCGATGCGCCGACCGCATAAGCGGGGGCCATTCGCGTCGGCGTCGGGCACAAAAAAGAAAAGCCGAGGCAAGCCCGGCTTTTCTGGTCTCTGAAAAAGAAAAACGCGTTTAGTTGACGGCGTCCTTGAGGCCTTTGCCGGCCGAAAACTTCGGCACGGTGCGTGCCGGGATCTTCACTTCGGCGCCGGTCTGGGGGTTGCGGCCAGTCGAGGCCGCACGCTTTGACACGGTGAAATTGCCAAAGCCGACAAGCCGGACATCGCCGCCCTTCTTCAGTTCGCCGGTGATTACGGAAAACACCGCATCGACCGCCGACTGCGCGTCACCCTTCGAAATGCTCGCGGCGTCGGCGACAGCGGACACCAGTTCGTTCTTGTTCATAAAAATTCCCTTCCATGAGAACACCGGAACTAACGACTCATCCGGCAGGAAACGGACTTTAGAAAGAAGCGTTCCCGCAACCAAGTCGAAAAGGCAGGAAAAAGTGGGAAAAAGCCCGGAAATCCGGGGTTTTTCACATGAAAAAGCCGGGCGCGAGGCCCGGCTTTCTGTTTGTGCGCTGCAACCTTAGAAATTTCTAACGCATGGCCCCGAAAACCGTAGCCGGTTTTCGGAAAGACCATGCGCAAGTCTGCAGTGTTAGAGCGTCCTTTACGCGTCCAATCGGACGCGCGGCGCTCTAATGTGCAAGCGACTTTCCAGCATCATCGGCACTGTCCGTCGAGGCCGGAGGATTGACCGGTTCGACCCATTCGATCGGCTCCGGCATACGCACCAGCGCGTGGCGCAACACCTCACCGACGCGTGAGACCGGAATGATCTCCATGCCGTTCTTCACGTTGTCCGGAATCTCCGCCAGATCCTTGGCGTTGTCTTCCGGGATCAGCACCTTCTTGATGCCGCCGCGCAGAGCGGCGAGCAGCTTCTCCTTGAGGCCGCCGATCGGCAAGATGCGGCCGCGAAGCGTTATCTCGCCAGTCATCGCCACATCGGCCCGGACCGGAATGCCCG
Organism: Mesorhizobium sp. 113-3-9; assembly: GCF_016756515.1. Lineage (NCBI taxonomy): Bacteria > Pseudomonadati > Pseudomonadota > Alphaproteobacteria > Hyphomicrobiales > Phyllobacteriaceae > Mesorhizobium > Mesorhizobium sp. 113-3-9. Next base: position 5,112,574 of record NZ_AP023246.1, read on the forward strand.
TCAGCACCGACACGATGGCTGTCGCCATGGCAGCACCGGCGGACGGACCGTCCTTGGGCGTGGCGCCTTCCGGCAAGTGCACGTGGATGTCGCGCTTGTCGAACAGCGGCGGCTCGATGCCGAAATCGATGGCCCGCGAGCGGACATAGGAGGCCGCCGCCGAAATCGATTCCTTCATCACGTCGCGCAGGTTGCCCGTCACCGTCATGCGACCCTTGCCGGGCATCATGACGCCTTCGATCGTCAGCAGTTCGCCGCCGACTTCCGTCCAGGCAAGCCCGGTAACGACGCCGACCTGATCGTCAGCCTCGACCTGGCCGAAGCGGAAGCGCTGGACACCAAGGTAGTCGGCGAGGTTCGCCGCCGTGATGTTCACCGTCTTCTTCTTCGTCTTCAGGATCTCGGTCACCGCCTTGCGCCCGAGCTTCATCAGCTCGCGCTCCAGGCTCCGGACGCCCGCTTCGCGGGTGTAGGTCTGGATGATGGCGCGGATCGCATCCTCGCCGACGGAGAACTCCTTCGGCTGCAGCGCGTGATCGCGGATCACCTTCGGCATCAGGTGCCGCTTGGCGATCTCGATCTTCTCGTCCTCGGTGTAGCCGGCGATACGGATGATCTCCATGCGGTCCATCAAGGGCGCAGGGATGTTCAGCGTGTTCGCCGTCGTCACGAACATCACGCTCGACAGGTCGTATTCGACCTCGAGGTAATGGTCCATGAACGTCGAGTTCTGTTCGGGGTCGAGCACCTCGAGCAGCGCCGACGACGGATCGCCACGGAAGTCCTGGCCCATCTTGTCGATCTCATCGAGCAGGAAGAGCGGGTTGGACTTCTTCGCCTTCTTCATCGACTGGATGACCTTGCCGGGCATCGAGCCGATATAGGTGCGCCGGTGGCCACGGATCTCGGCTTCGTCACGCACGCCGCCGAGCGCCATGCGGATGAATTCGCGACCGGTCGCCTTGGCGATCGACTTGCCGAGCGAGGTCTTGCCGACGCCGGGAGGGCCGACGAGGCACAGGATCGGCCCCTTCAGCTTCTTCTGACGGCTCTGCACGGCCAGGTACTCGACGATGCGGTCCTTGACCTTGTCGAGGCCGAAGTGATCGGTATCGAGCACGTTCTGGGCATAGGCCAGATCCTGCTTGACCTTGGAGTTCTTGCCCCACGGGATCGACAGCAGCCAATCGAGGTAGTTGCGCACGACGGTCGATTCCGCCGACATCGGCGACATCGTCCTCAGCTTCTTCAACTCGGCTTCCGCCTTTTCGCGGGCTTCCTTGGAGAGCTTGGTCTTCTTGATGCGCGCCTCGATCTCGGCGGCCTCGTCGCGGCCGTCCTCGCCTTCGCCGAGCTCCTTCTGGATCGCCTTCATCTGCTCGTTGAGGTAGTATTCGCGCTGCGTCTTCTCCATCTGGCGCTTGACACGCGAGCGGATGCGCTTCTCCACCTGCAAGACGGAGATTTCGGCTTCCATGAAGCCCATCGCCTTTTCCAGCCGCTCCTTGACCGAGAGCGTGGCCAGCATTTCCTGCTTTTCGGGGATCTTGATGGCGAGATGCGAGGCAACAGTATCGGCGAGCTTGGAATAGTCGTCGATCTGGCTGGCGGCACCCACCACTTCAGGCGAGATCTTCTTGTTCAGCTTGACGTAGTTCTCGAAGTCGGTGACGACCGAGCGGGCCAGCGCCTCGACCTCGACCTCTTCCTCCTCCGGCTCGACCAGCGCCGCGGCGCGGGCCTCGTGGAAGTCGGGACGGTCGGTGAAGGAGACGATTTTCGCACGCGAGGCGCCCTCGACCAGAACCTTGACGGTGCCGTCGGGCAGCTTCAGCAATTGCAGCACATTGGCGAGCGTGCCGATGTCGAAGATCGCATCGGGCTCGGGATCGTCATCGGCGGCATTCATCTGGGTGGCAAGCAGGATCTGCTTCTCCTGACCCATCACCTCTTCCAGCGCCTTGATCGACTTTTCGCGTCCGACAAAGAGCGGAACGATCATGTGCGGGAACACCACGATGTCGCGCAGCGGGAGGACTGCGTAGACGCCGTCGCTGGGAGCCTTGGATATTTTGGCCATTGTCCAACCTTTCATGTCGCGGTCGCCATCAGGCCAACCGCGAATCTTATATTAACGACCGGGGATCGTTCCGCCTACCACCGTTTGTGACGGGAGTTTTACAGCACAGAAATCGGGCACCTCGGCCTTCTGGTGTTAGGTGGATGCAGGCGGGGCAAAGATCAAGAGTTAACATCGTCCGCAATCCACTCCATCGCCGAAGTCGCGTGCCCTTCACAGCAAAACGGCGCCGCAACGGCGCCGTTCCATAAAAATATAGGGTGAAGTGCCATGTCAGGCACTGACGTTGCCCTTCTTTTCCTTCTGTTCGGAATAGATATAGAGCGGCCGGGCGCTGCCGGTCACCACTTCCTCCGAAATCACCACTTCGCGCACGCCTTCGAGCGCGGGCAGTTCGAACATGGTGTCGAGCAGGATCGCTTCCATGATCGAACGCAAGCCGCGCGCGCCGGTCTTGCGCTCGATGGCGCGCTTGGCGATCGCCGACAGGGCGTTCTCGTGGAAGGTCAGGTCGACATTTTCCATCTCGAACAGCCGCTGATACTGCTTGACCAGCGCGTTCTTCGGCTCGGTCAGGATCTGGATCAGCGCCGGCTCGTCGAGATCCTCCAGCGTCGCCAGAACCGGCAGACGGCCGACGAACTCCGGAATGAGGCCGAACTTCAGCAGATCCTCGGGCTCGACCAGGCGGAAGACATCGCCGGTGCGGCGATCCTCGGGCGAGGCAACAATAGCGCCGAAGCCGATCGAGGTCTTGCGGCCGCGATCCGAGATGATCTTGTCCAGCCCGGCGAAGGCACCGCCGCAGATGAACAGGATGTTGGCGGTGTCGACCTGCAGGAATTCCTGCTGCGGATGCTTCCTGCCGCCCTGCGGCGGCACGGAGGCGACCGTGCCTTCCATGATCTTCAACAGTGCCTGCTGCACGCCCTCGCCCGACACGTCGCGGGTGATCGAGGGATTATCGGACTTGCGCGAAATCTTGTCGATCTCGTCGATGTAGACGATACCGCGCTGGGCGCGCTCGACATTGTAGTCGGCCGACTGCAACAGCTTCAGGATGATGTTCTCGACGTCCTCGCCGACATAACCGGCTTCGGTCAGCGTCGTGGCATCCGCCATGGTGAAGGGCACGTCGATGATGCGGGCCAGCGTCTGCGCAAGCAGCGTCTTGCCGCAACCGGTCGGACCGATCAGCAGGATGTTGGACTTGGCCAGCTCGACATCGTTGTTCTTGCCGGCATGGGCGAGGCGCTTGTAGTGGTTGTGGACCGCCACCGACAGCACGCGCTTGGCGTAGGGCTGGCCGATGACATAGTCGTCGAGAACCTTGAGGATCTCCTGCGGTGTCGGCACGCCCTCGCGCGACTTCACCATCGAGGTCTTGTTCTCCTCACGGATGATGTCCATGCAGAGCTCGACGCATTCGTCGCAGATGAAGACCGTCGGACCGGCGATCAGCTTGCGCACCTCATGCTGGCTTTTGCCGCAAAACGAGCAATAAAGCGTGTTCTTCGAGTCACCGCTGTTGTTGCCGACCTTGCTCATTTTCCTGTCCTTTCATGGCCGCCCGCCGATGGTCTGGCTGAAAGGGCGCATACCCTATTTATCGCGGGAATCCGCCGCCGCCAGTATCCCGGCTCCCGCAACGTATTCCGTACGAAACACAAATCAGAAAACGTGGCAATGATTCGCAGCAACCCCACACAAAGCTAAGCCGTCGAAAATCAACATAGCCTTAACGTAGGCAATCCCGACCGTCGAGGGAACAGCCAATTGTGGCCGAAATGCCGCAAGAGGCACCAAAAGCGCGTGATGGTGCCATCCAACTGCCACCAAGCCCTTATGCCACGGCGCCTTCGGCCGGTTCGCGCGACGAAATGACCTTGTCGATGAGGCCGAAATCCTTGGCTTCGTCGGCGGTCATGAAATGATCGCGGTCTAGCGTGCGTTCAATCTCTTCGTAGCTCTTGCCGGTGTGCTTGACGTAGACCTCGTTGAGACGGCGCTTCAGCTTGACGATATCCATGGCATGGCGCTCGATGTCGGAGGCCTGACCCTGGAAGCCGCCGGACGGCTGGTGAACCATGATGCGGGCATTCGGCGTGGCGAAGCGCATGTCCTTGTGGCCGGCGGTCAAAAGCAGCGAGCCCATCGAGGCCGCCTGGCCGATGCAGAGCGTCGACACGGCCGGCTTGATGAACTGCATGGTGTCGTAGATCGCCATGCCAGAGGTGACGACGCCGCCTGGCGAATTGATGTAAAGGTTGATTTCCTTCTTCGGATTCTCGGCTTCGAGGAACAGGAGCTGCGCGCAAACCAGCGTCGCCATGCCGTCCTCGACCGGACCGGTGATGAAAATAATGCGCTCCTTGAGGAGGCGCGAGAAGATGTCGTAGGCCCGCTCGCCGCGATTGGTCTGTTCGACCACCATCGGAACGAGGTTCATGTAGGTTTCGACGGGGTTCTTCATCTGATATCTCTTATCTCGCGGTGGGATTCCGGCGCCGGGAATGCCGGCAGATCGGGCAGAATCGGTTCTGGATCGTTGTTCCGTAGATAGGATGCCGGCTCATCCTTGTGCAAGGCCGACCCGTCCTAGCCATCTGGGTAAGTCGAATCAAGCTTTACGGCCAAGGATTCGTCACGGTGACGGCCTCCAACGCACCATGCCGCACAGCCAAGCCGCCGGTGCGTAGCAATTTCTTAACCGCGTCACTTAACGAAATGCGGCGAAACCGCTTTTCTCCGGGACCGCTTACCCTACAATTCAACGTTGAACTTGTGGCTGCGGTTCAAACAGGGGGAGTGTCATGTTCAGGAGAAGCGTATCCTTCGCCATTGCCGGGCTGGCCATGCTCGGCACGACTTCGCAGACGGCGGCAGGCGGCCGCGCGGTGGAATGCTACGAACCGGTCCGCACGCCTGATGTCTACGACACTGTCTATGAAGACGCGATGGTCAGCCCACCCGGCCAGGTGGTCGACTATACCCCACCCATCTACGGCACGCGTGAACGCGTGGTGATGACCGCTCCGGCACAGGTGACCTACGAGGTCGTGCCCGCCGTCACCCGCACCGTCTATCACACGGTGAGGGTCGATGGCGGCGGCTATTCCTGGGAATGGCGCGTCATCCATGGCCGCAAGGTGCTGTGCAAGATCTGGCACAAGGCACGCTACGAACGCGTCGCCGAGACGGTGGTGATCCAGCCTGAACGCACGCGGCGGGTCGTCATTCCGGCGCAATACGACCAGATCGCCGAGGAAGTGCTGGTGCGGCCGGAGCAAAGGCGCATCATCGACGTCCCCGCTTCCTACCAGACCGTGGCGCGGCGCGTGCTGATCCGCGAAGGATCGTCAGGCTGGCGGCGCGTGCATATTCCCAGGCATTGCCAGGATTAGCGGGGATAGCATAGCCTGCGCCACAGCGGATCTCCGTTGGGCCGAGGACATGCGCGACCTGGAAATTTCCAATCAAGAACTATCGGATCTTGCGGAAGAAGCCCTGGATCTGGCCAAAAGCTATTGGGCGTCCCTCGAGGAACGTCGGGCGTATCCCTCGACCAGCGGCAAGAATACGACTGAACTCTTCTCGCGGCCTTGGGCGGAGAATGCGCGTGGCCGGGACGTCCTCCAGGACTTCAAGTCGATTACTGAGCATGCGCGGCCTGCAACCGGCAGATTCTTTGGTTACGTCCTCGGCTCAGGCGAACCAATCGGCGCCCTCGGCGAATTGCTGGCCGCGGTGCTCAATCAGAATGTGACGTCGTGGCGGTCGGCGCCGGCGGCGACGTCGATCGAACGCACCGTTGTTGGATGGCTGGCGGAAGCCGTCGGCTGCGCGGGATTTACCGGCAGCCTGTGCGGTGGCGGCTCGATGGCCAACCTCATGGCGTTGGCGATGGCGCGGGAAGCGAAGCTGCCAGCCAACGAGACAGGCGCACGAGCCTGCGTAATCTATGCTTCCGAACAAGTGCACATGTCGATTCCAAAGGCCGTCGCGCTGTTGGGCATAGGCAGAAGAAATCTTCGCCTGATCCCTGTCGACGATAAATTCAGGATGCGCCCGGATGCCCTCCGGGCGGCAATAGCTGCCGACCGCGAGGCCGGCAACACGCCAATCGCCATCGTGGCCACGGTCGGCACCATCGTCTCCGGCGCGATCGATCCCCTCCCCGAAATTGCCGACATCGCCCGAAGAGAGGCCCTGTGGATGCACGTCGATGGTGCCTATGGGGGACTGGCGGCTCTGGCGGTTCCGGAAAAATTCCAGGGATTGTCTTTGGCGGATTCGCTGTCGCTCGACGCACACAAATGGCTCTATCAACCACTCGATTGCGGCTGCCTGCTCAATCGCCATCCAGACATTGCGCGCACGACGTTCTCGCACAGCGACGATTACGTCAGGATACTGAGCGAAGACCCCACGGAAGCATTTGCCTTCTTTGAGGAATCGATCGAGCTCTCGCGACGCTTCCGCGCGCTGAAGCTCTGGATGTCACTGCAATATCACGGACGCAGTGCCTATCGCGAAGCCATTGCGCGCGATCTCCACCATGCGCAAATGCTGGCTCAGGCAATCGCAACGAGGCCTGAACTGGAACAGCTTGCGCCGGTATCGCTGAGCGCGGTCTGCTTTCGCCACCGCTCGAAGGACAATGAAGCGATCCTGCGCCGCGTGATTGCGCGCGGCCAGGTATATCTGTCAAATGCCTCGATCAACGGCCAGTTCGTGCTGCGGGCGTGTTTCGTCAATCACCGAACGACGCCAGATGACGTACGGGCGATTGTTTCCGAAGTCATTGCCGCCGCTGACGAGCTCAATCACTGAGCCGTCGCACGTCCTCGCCCTGGCTTGCACTCAAGCCACCTCCGCCCGCAACCATTGCTTCAGCCCCGCGATGTCGCCATTGCCGACCGCAGCCGCAACGCGCCGACCAACCGCCGCCCCGAACTTGTAGCCGTGACCTGAGCAGGCCGAGACGACAAGGCACCTGCCCTTCTCATGGGCAAGAAATTTCTCGTCCTCGGTGAAAGTGTAGGCGCAGGTGACCACTTCAATCACCTCATACTCCTCGATGCGGGCGATCGGCGGTGAAAACAGGTTGCGGATCGCCTCGCCCTCGCCCGGCACCGGCTCACGGTTCCAGTCGGCATCGCTGGTCGGCACCTTGTGCAGGCCCGAGCCGAACTTCATGCCAGTGCCGCGCGAAAGCGGGACAATGTAGCCGTCGGTCTTACCACCGACATCGAGAATGACGGGAGCGGCCTGCCAGGCCGCCTTCAGGTCGGCCGGCGGTTCGACATAGGCAAGGGCTGTTCGATAGGTCTTCAACTCACCGTCCAGTTCCGGAAACAGCTTCAGCACCCAGGCGCCGGCAGCGACGACGATGCGGTCGGCCTGCATGGTTTCGCCGCTTTCGAGCGCGACATGGCCGGCCTCGGTATCGACCTCCGTCACCTTGCTGTGCTCGTAAACATTGGCGCCGTTGGCTCGGAGCCAGGCGGCAAGGCCGGAAGCGATCTTGCGGCAGTGGAGCGCGCCGCCTTCCGGCGAATAATAGGCATAACGGAACGAGCCTGGCTCAAGGAAAGGCCAACGCTTGACCGCGGCGTCGGGCTCGAACAACTCGAAGGGAAAATTCCCTTCTTCCAGGCCCTCGCGGTATTCCTCGGCCTCGTCGCCCGGTTCGCGTGAAATGCAGACGAAGCCGCGCGCATCGAGATGGTTTTCGCCGAGATCGGCCCACATCTCGTCCCAGGCTTCATAGGCTTCGGTGATCAGCCGGCCGTAACCGGTTCCGGCCCGATAGGCGCGACGGATGATGCGGTGATGGTCGCCCGACGCGGCCAGCGGATTGGGGATCGGTCCCTGCTCGACGATCGACACGCTGTGGCCGGCCTTGACCAACGACCACGCCGTGGAGAGACCGGCAATACCCGCACCGACGACAATCACATTCATCCGCTCAGACCTTCCGCAGCCGCTTCGGCTGGCTCAATTCATGGGTTGTCGCGCGCCAACATACGGTCTGGAATGAGGCTGGCAAGCCGCGCTATGGGTCTGGCATGACCAAATTGACGCTCCCCTACATCGCCTTTGATCCAGCCACACGACAGCTGAGGCTCGACCCGCACGAGCCGGCTTTCTTCCTGAATCCGTATGAAGCGTATGCCTTCCTGCACGGCGCATCGAATGCGTTCTACTGGGAAGAGTTCGGCTTCTGGTGCTTCGGCGGCTTCGACGATGTCAACCGGCTGCTGCGCGATCGCCGTTTCGGCCGCCAGAACCCGGCCGGCATTCCCGACAGCCGCGGCGTCGGCCAGGACCGAAGCCATCTCACGGCATTCGACGGCATCGAAGCCAATTCGATGCTGGAGCTGGAGCCGCCGGTGCACACGCGGCTGAGGACGCTGGTCAACCGGGCCTTTGTCTCGCGCCAGGTCGAACGGCTGCGACCGCGGGTCGAGGCACTCGCCAATGAGCTGATCGACCGTTTTGATCCGGCTGGTCCAGTCGACCTTTTGCCCGCCTTCGCTTCGCCCCTTCCGATCACCATCATCGCCGAAATGCTCGGCGTGCCGGTCGAGATGGGACCGCAACTGCTCGACTGGTCCCATCAAATGGTCGCCATGTACATCCATGGCCGCACCCGCGAAACCGAGGAGACGGCCAACCGCGCGGCGGGCGAATTCGCCGATTTCCTGCGCGGCTACGTCACTGAACGACACAAGAATCCCGGCGACGACCTGCTTTCGCTGCTGATTTCGGCGCAGGAAGACGGCCAGAGGCTGTCGGAAGACGAGATGGTGTCCTCGGCGATCCTGCTGCTCAATGCCGGCCATGAGGCGACCGTGCACCAGACCGGCAATGCGGTGCGCTCGATCCTGGCGCAAGGCGGTGATCCCGGCCGCTTCTTCACCTCACCCGAAGCGACCGCCGCCACTGTCGAGGAATGCCTCCGCTTCGATGCGCCGCTGCACATGTTCACGCGCTATGCCTATCAGGAGATCGAAGTGGCGCCCGGCATCGTCGTACAGCCGGGCCAGACTATCGGGCTCTTGCTGGGCATGGCCAATTATGATCCGCGCGCCTTTGCCGAACCGCAGGCCTTCCGGCCGGCTCGTGCGGACCAGAAGAACGTGTCCTTCGGCGCCGGCATTCATTTCTGCATCGGTGCGCCGCTGGCCCGGCTTGAACTGCAGGTGTCGCTGAAGACTTTGTTCGAACGGCACCCGCGACTGCATCTTGCCGAACAGCCCCGCTTCCGCGACACTTACCACTTCCATGGGTTGGAAACGCTCGCCGTCGGCTTCTGACGATCGCGGGCCTGGGGCTGCGCGATGAGACTGTTTTGGAGACCGGCGACGGCGTTCGCATTGGCGTTTCTATGCGCCTGCATGGGAGCGGCACGCGCCCAGCAACAGCCGGAAAACATTCCCTGGGAAAACAGCATGGCCATCGCGCAGAAGATGGCGATGAGCCTGCTGGAGCGGCAGACCGGGTCGAAGGGCCTGCCGCTGGCATCCTTCGCCATCGAGGTCGATCTCAATCTCGACGGCTTGCCTGAAATCTTCGCCTACCGCTACGCACCGGATTGCGACGGCGTCAATTGCGGCAACTTCCTGTTCGTCCTGGAAGGCGACAGCTATCAGGAGGTTCTCGGCGGCATTCCCGGCGCGCGGCTGGTGCCGCAAGACAAGATCGCGCTCAGCCCCTTCAAACGAAACGGGTTTTTCGACATCCAGTCCGACAAGACGACGATCGGCTGGGATGGAACGCACTATGTCGATGCAGCCACCTTTCCTGCTTCGTCGTTGAATGGCACCGCCTTTGTCTCGGCTTGCCAAGAAAACAAGCTGAGCCAACAGTCGTTAAAGGGTGAAACAGAGCAAGTGAGTGCCGCTTGCCAGTGCCAAATCAACCGATTTCAGACGCTCGGTTTCACACAGGCCGACCTTGATGCATATACGGCCTCGATGGTTGGCCAGGATTTCGAGTACCCCAAAGGGGACAAGGAGAATGCCTGGCTCACCCTCACGAGAAATGCCCAGGACATCGCCACGGGCTGCGATGTCGCGAGCGGCAAGAGCCAATGGCCGCCGGCCTATTTCAACCATGGCGACCAGCCACAGCAAAAGCTGGACTTCAACGGCTTTCTCGACGCCTGCCCGACGCAGGATTTCATCCTGACCAACCACAAGACCGGCTCGCCCGATCGTGCGCTCGGCCTTTGCGGCTGCCTTGCCCGCGAGATCCCGACCTATGGCGTCAGCCAGGAAGGGCTCGACCTCCTGGCGCAATATTATCGCGACGAGATATCGGATTCCGATCTCGAAGCGCAGGACGCCGATCTGCTGACGGCGCACGACAAGGCGTCGGAAGCCTGCCTCAGCCAGTTTCCGGCGAAGTGATCACAGCTTGATCACATACTCCTTGCGGGTCGTTTCAAGCACTTCCCAGCTGCCCTTGAAGCCCGGCCTCAGCACGAAACTGTCGCCGGACTTGACGGTGCGCGCTTCGCCACCGTCTTCCGCGATCACCGAAACGCCGGACAGGATGTGGCAGAACTCCCATTCGTCATAGGCGATGCGCCATTTGCCTGGGGTCGACTCCCATATGCCGGCATAGAGGCCGTCGTCACGCTCCTCGGCATTCCAGGTGCGGAATTTCGGGTCGCCCGAGATCAGACGATCCGGCGCCGGCGCGCCAGATTCGGGTTCGACGCCGTCGATTGATATTGTCAGGTAATGCGCGGACAGAATTTGCCTCCATGAAAGAGCCGGCGTCACGCCGGCTCACCCCCACCCCGGCGCTATGCGCCGACCCTCCCCGCAAGGGGGAGGTAAAAGAATCAGACCTTTGCGAGCGCCTGTTCGAGGTCGGCGACGATGTCGGTGACGTCCTCGATGCCGATGGAAAGCCGCACCGTGTCCGGGCCGGCGCCGGCCTTGACCTTCTGCTCGTCGGAAAGCTGGCGGTGCGTGGTCGACGCCGGATGGATGACCAGCGACTTGGTGTCGCCGACGTTGGCCAGATGCGAGAACAGTTCGAGCGCCTCGACGAATTTGACGCCGGCCTCATAACCGCCCTTGAGGCCGAAGGTGAACACGGCGCCGGCGCCAAGGGGCGAGTATTTCTTCTGCAGCGCATTGTTCTTGTCGCTGGGCAAGCCGGGGTAATTCACCCAGGCGACCTTGGGGTGGTTGGACAGCCAGCCCGCGACCGTGACGGCATTGTCGCAGTGGCGCTGCATGCGCAGCGGCAAGGTTTCGAGGCCGGTCAGGATGAGGAAGGCGTTGAAGGGCGAGATCGCCGGGCCGAGGTCGCGCAGGCCGAGCACGCGCGCGGCTATGGCGAAAGCGAAATTGCCGAAGGTCTCATGCAGGACGAGGCCGCCATATTCGGGGCGCGGTTCCGAAAGCATCGGGTACTTGCCCGACTTCGACCAGTCGAAGGTGCCGCCGTCGACAATGACGCCGCCGATCGAATTGCCATGGCCGCCGATGAACTTGGTCAGCGAGTGGACGACGATGTCGGCGCCGTGCTCGATCGGCCGGATCAAATAGGGCGAGGCCAGCGTGTTGTCGACGATCAGCGGCAGGCCGTGCCTGCGGGCGATGTCGCCGATCTTTTCGATATCGACGAAAGTGCCGCCCGGATTGGCAAGGCTCTCGATGAAGATCGCCTTGGTCCTGCCGTCGATCTGGCTTTCGAAGGTCGAGATGTCGTTGGTGTCGGCCCAGCGCACTTCCCAGCCATAATTCTTGAAGGCGTGGCCAAACTGGTTGATCGAGCCGCCATAGAGCTTGTTGGCGGCGACGAAATTGTCGCCCGGCTGCATCAGATTGTGGAACACGATGACCTGCGCGGCGTGACCGGACGCGACCGCAAGCGCAGCCGTGCCGCCCTCGAGTGCCGCGACGCGCTCTTCGAGCACCGCCTGCGTCGGGTTCATGATGCGGGTGTAGATGTTGCCGAACGCCTTCAGGCCGAACAGCGAGGCGGCGTGGTCGGCGTCATCGAAGACGAAGGAGGTCGTCTGGTATATCGGCGTGGCGCGCGCGCCGGTGGCCGGATCGGGCTTGGCGCCGGCATGGACGGCGAGCGTGTTGAAACCGGGCGTACGGGTCACTTAAACCTCCCTTTGAACTTCTCGAATTGGCCGCGCATTCTTGGCGAAGGCCGCGCATGAATGCAAAGAAGAAAATACCTTTTGGCAAACGATCTGCGATGAACGCGCCAGAAAATACCTTTCTTCCCGGAATAATTTTGCGCCTAAGGTACGTCGCGTTTGAAGGAATCCATGCGACGCGCCTTAGGCATCCTTTTTGTGCATGTCGTTATCCCAAAACCGCCGCGCACTTTTGGGCGACATGCATCATTTCTGGCGCACGCCAAAGCTCTGGAAGCCCTGGCGCATCAGCGGCTTCTTTGATGACAACACCCCGGAATTGACACCGGTCCAGCCGATCTCGCCGGACAGCTTGCCGTACTCGATCTTGGGGCAACGGTTCATCACAACCTTGATGCCGGCGGCTTCGGCGCGGGCGGCCGCCTCGTCATGGCGCACGCCAAGCTGCATCCAGACGACCTTCGGCAAGGGGTCGAGGCGCAAGGCCTCGTCGACGATGCCGGGCACAGCCGCCGGGGCGCGAAAGATATCGACCATATCGATTGGCCCGGGAACATCGGCGAGGCTGGCATAGGTCATGCGGCCGAGGATTTCCTTGCCGGCCTGGCCAGGATTGATCGGGAACACCGAAAAGCCCTTGGCCAGCAAGTACTTGAGGACGAAATAGCTTGGCCTCACGTCGTTGGCGGACGCGCCGACCATGGCGATGGTCTTCACCGAATTGAGGATGCCGGCAATGTAGGTGTTGTCGTAGCTATCGTGGTTCATACGGCTTCCTGCGGTAGTGATATGGATAGAGTTCGCGATTGAACCCCAGCGAGGCATAGAGCGCGCGGCCCGGCACATTGTCGGCCACAACCTGGAGGCATGCCGCCGAGGCACCCGCCTGTCGCGCCCAGTCGATCAGGCCGCCAACGGTCTTGCGCCCCAGGCCTTGCTGCCTGAAGCGGCCATCCGTTTCAACCGATTCCACCACAAGCAGCCCATTGCGAATGACGCCATAGGCCAAGGCGGCAATTTCGCTGTCGTGTTCGCAGGATACGAACGCCCGGTCACCAACGATCAGCCCAGTCATCTCGCGAAAGACGCGGCTGTCGGTGTCGTCATAGGCGCCCATGCGGAACCGCGCGGCAAACCAGTCCTCACTTGGCATTGGCGAAACCGTGACGTGTTCGTCGCGAACCTCCGCCAAATCGTCGATCCCCGCATGGAGATGGATGGTTCCGCCTTCCAACTCGTAGCCGCGACCGTCGAGCGCCGCTACCAGTTCGTCGGCGATATCAGGCACGCGGAAGAGAGGCGTCTGGCCATGGCCAACATAAAACGCCTCGGCAGCGTCGAGCACTGCTTCAGGCGCTCCCCGCCTGCCTCGCAAAGGATTGGCTGAGTTCGCGCGCCGGGTCCTGCCACCCGAGCGCCTCAGGACCCAGCCATCGACGACCGTCTCGGTCACCGCCGGCCAGGCCTCCCTGCACGCCTCTTCCATGCGCCAATTGAGATCGTCGTCTGTCATGCGCCCGTCACGCGTCGTCTTCCCGCAGCGCTTCCTCCATAAACATGTCGGGGTCGCTACAGAAGTCGCGCATCATGCGAAAATGATCGGTGTCGGTGAAATCTGTCGGGTCGAGGCCGAACCGGCTGATGCGGAACAATTGCGCTCCGGGGCAAGCCATCAGCAGCGGTGAGTGCGTCGCCATGATCACCTGCGCGGTGCCGGACTGGTCCATGCGCCGCAGCATCTTGAGCAGTTCGATCTGGCGCGATGGCGAAAGCGCGCTCTCCGGCTCGTCGAGGATGTAGATGCCTTGCCTGCGGCAGCGCTCCTCGAAAAAGCGGATGAACCCCTCGCCGTGCGACCAGGACAGGAAATCCGGCGGCGGTGGCTTGAATGGATCTTCCAGTGCCGCTTGGTCGAGGTAGCGGGCCACCGAATAGAAGGATTCGGCGCGAAAGAACCAGCCGGCGGTGACCTTTGGCAGCCAGTGGCCACGGAATGTGTTTGCCAATGCAGCGCCGCTCTTGTCGATGGCGCTGGAGTGGTCGACCGGTCGATAGCCCTTGCCGCCGCCAGCCTCGTCGTAGCCCGCCAGAGCGCCGATCGCCTCGAGAAGCGTGGATTTGCCGGTGCCGTTCTCGCCGACGATGATGGTGATCGGGGTGGTGAATTCGAGTTCGAATTCGCGGCCGCGAAACAGCGGCAGGTTCCAGGGATATTTTTCCCAGTCGGACACCCGCTCCGGATCGAGCAGGATACGCTTGAGATAGGGCGCCTTGAGCCGTGTCAGCTGTTTGCGGTAGGCCATCAATCAGGCAGCGAAATCGTGCCGTCTTCGGCGATTGGAAAGGCCGGATTGTGCGCCACTTCCCAGACATGCCCGTCGGCATCGGCGAAATAACCGTACCAGCCGCCCCAGAAGGCGCGGCCGGCCGGCTTGAGGATGCGGCCGCCGGCTTTCTCAGCCATCGCCAGCACCTCGTCGACTTCAGCGTCGGAGCGGGTGTTGTAGGCAAGATAGACGGCGGAGGGTGCCTTTGCGAAGGTGATGCCCGAATCCGCCTCGGCGCTGGCGCGCGGGAACAGGCCGAGGATGACGCCGCCCATCTGGAAGAAGGCGACGCCATCGGTGATGCCGGCATGCCGTCTCAGGCCCATCGCCTCGTAGAACCGCACCGCACGGTCGAGATCGTCCGTGGCGATGGTGACGATGGAGATGCGCGGTTCCACGGTTACTCGTCAGTCCATTCCGGCTTGCGCTTGCCGATGAAGGCGCCGATGCCCTCCTCCGCGTCGCGCGCCAGCATGTTTTCGACCATGACGCGGCCGGTGTAGGCATAGGCATCCGCCAGACCCATCTCGGCCTGCGCGTAAAAGGCCTCCTTGCCGGTCTTCACCACCAAAGATGATTTGGAAGCAATGGTTTGCGCGTATTTGGTGACGATCTGATTCAGGTATTCGCGCGGCACGACGCGGTTGACCAGGCCGAATTCCTTGGCGGTCGCCGCGTCGATCGTCTCGCCGGTCAGGAGCATCTCCATCGCCTGTTTGCGCGAGACGTTGCGCGACAGCGCCACCATCGGCGTGGAACAGAACAGCCCGATGTTGACGCCCGGCGTGCAGAAGGTCGCCTCATGGGAGGCGATTGCCAGATCGCAGCTGGCGACAAGTTGCAGCCCGGCGGCGGTCGCCAGGCCGTCGACTTCGGCGATGACAGGCAGGGGATGGCGCACGATCGCCTGCATCAATTGAGCGCAAGCGGCAAACGTCTCTTCGAAGAAGGCCTTGCCGCGATCGGCGTCGGCACGGCGCGCCGTCATTTCCTTGAGATCATGGCCGGCGCAGAACACTTTTCCGGCTGCCGACAGCACGATGACGCGAACGGCCTTGTCATCCTTGGCGCGGTCGAATTCGGCGGTCAGTGCCGCCATCACCCCAAGCGACAGGGCGTTGGCGGGAGGATTGGCGAGCGTCAGGCGCAGCACGCCCTTGTCCAGTCTGGTCGTCACCGGCCCCTCGACAGCGACAGGCTTGATGGCAAGGATGTCGGCCATGGCTAAGGTCTCCGCGATTCCGAACGGGCTGGCAGACTATCTAATATCGGATCGGGTTTCATCCAACACCCATCGCTTGCGCCAGAAGACCGAAGGTGTTGCCAGCAACGCCCGGCTGCGCCCATACAGGCCTGCGCAGAACGAGAGACCGACATGCCCGCCCAGACCAATCTCAAACCGGTGCTGACCGCAGCGCAGATCAATACGCTGATGGAGACCGTCTTTCCGCAACTCAACGAGAATTCCGCCGCCTACGAGGCGGTCGAGGTGTTTCCCGGCGGCTGCATCGTGCGGCTCAACGCCGGCGAGCGGCATCTGCGTCCCGGCGGCACGGTGTCCGGCCCTGCCCTTTTCACGCTGGCCGACATTGGCGGTTATGTGTGCGTGCTCAGCCATGCCGGGCCGGATGCGCTCTCGGTCACGACCAACCTCAATATCAACTTCGTGCGCAAGGCCGAGGCCGGACCGATCGACGGCCATTGCCGCATCCTGAAGCTGGGAAAGAGCTTGATGGTGTTCGACATCGACATCGTCGCCGGCCCGGAAGGACACACGATCGCGCATGCCACGGGCACCTATTCGATCCCGCCGAAGCGCATCAGCGATGTGGTAAAATAATACCTTTTTCCTAGACTATTGTTTTTGCTATCATTTCTCCGCTTGAGAGCCTTTTGATCGGCTTGACGCGCAATTCCCCCTCGCCTATAAGCCCTCACGAAGCAGCGGCCCGCAAAGGCCGCCGTTTTGTTATTGGCGGCGGGCAAGCGCCCATCGCCAATCCAAGCAACAAGAAACGCCTTCCTCGTGAAGGTCAGAACCGAGAGCAGAAAACATGACAACCTTTTCGCAGAAGCCTGCGGATGTGGTGAAGAAGTGGATCCTGATCGACGCCGAAGGTCTCGTCGTTGGTCGTCTGGCCACTGTCATCGCCAATCATCTTCGCGGCAAGCACAAGCCGACCTTCACCCCGCATGTCGACGACGGCGACAATGTCATCGTCATCAATGCCGACAAGGTGGTGTTCACCGGCAAGAAGTTCACCGACAAGGTCTATTACTGGCACACCGGCCACCCCGGCGGCATCAAGGAGCGCACCGCGCGCCAGCTGCTCGAGGGCCGTTTCCCCGAGCGTGTCGTCGAGAAGGCCGTTGAGCGCATGGTGCCGCGTGGCCCGCTCGGCCGTCGCCAGATGAAGAACCTGCGCGTCTATGCAGGCGCAGAGCATCCGCATGTCGCCCAGCAGCCAGAAGTCCTCGACGTGGCCAAGCTGAATTCCAAGAACAAGAAGGTCGCATAAGATGGCTGAGCTTTCCTCGCTCGCAGAACTGGGCGCCGCCACCGGCAACACCAACACCCAGGCCGCGGCTCCGGTCCACGTCCAGAAGCTCGACAAGTCGGGCCGCGCTTATGCCACCGGCAAGCGCAAGAACGCCATTGCGCGCGTCTGGGTGAAGCCGGGTTCCGGCAAGATCGTCGTCAACGACAAGGAATTCGCGACCTATTTCGCGCGTCCGGTCCTGCAGATGATCCTCAATCAGCCGATCATCGCCTCCAACCGCGCGGGCCAGTACGACATCGTCGCCACCGTCGTCGGCGGCGGTCTCTCCGGCCAGGCCGGTGCGGTTCGTCATGGCATCTCCAAGGCGCTGACCTACTACGAGCCGGCGCTGCGCGCCGTGCTCAAGAAGGGCGGCTTCCTGACCCGCGACAGCCGCGTCGTCGAGCGCAAGAAGTACGGCAAGGCGAAGGCCCGTCGTTCCTTCCAGTTCTCGAAGCGCTAAGCGTCTCGAACGTTCCGAATACCGAAAGGCCGCCTCCGGGCGGCCTTTTTGCATTGTGCGCTCTCAACCGGCGGAATGATCGGCGTCGCGGATGAACAGGAACGCGCAGAGCGCCGCACCGGCCACGGCGAGCGCAGAGCCGAGGAACGCCAGTTGCATGCCATGTGCAAATTTGCTGCGGTCCGTCGCGCGCGGCGCGGCACCATGCTACGAAACAGGGACCGGCCTTTTCGGTCCAAAGGATATCTGGATAGGTAATTCTTAGGGGAGATCTCAGATGTCGTCACCCGAACCGATCAAATTCACCGACGGCGCGGCTTACGAGCGCTTCATGGCTCCCTGGAGCCGATCCGCCGGGGCTTTGTTCCTCGACTGGCTGGCGCCGGACTCCGGACGGGCCTGGGTTGATGTCGGTGCCGGCAACGGCGCGTTCACAGAGCTCATTCTAGCGAAGTCCGCCCCTTCGTCCGTTTGCGCGATCGATCCCTCCGACGCGCAGATTGCGACTGCTCGGCAAAAAATCTCGGCAAAGCAGGTCGAGCTGTCGATTGGCGATGCGATGGCCCTTCCCTACGACGCCAACCGCTTCGACGTCGCGGTGATGGCGCTGGTGCTGTTCTTCGTCCCCGACCCGCGCAAGGGCGCCTCGGAAATGCTCCGCGTGACGAAGCCCGGCGGCATCGTCGCGTCCTACACCTGGGACGTTATGCGCGGCGGCACCCCTACGCAGCATTTGTGGGAGGAGATGGACGCGATGGGCAAATCGGCTGCACGTCCGCCGAGCGCGGAGGTCTCGCGTTTCGCGGCGCTGAAGGCGCTTTGGGCGGAGCTCGGCATCCGCGATGTCGAAACGCGCGAGCTTGTCGTCGAACGCACCTTCGCTGACTTCGACGATTATTGGCTATCCATGGTCGTGAGCAGCCCGAGCGGAATCGCCGGAAAGCTGTCGGATGCGGAGAGCGCGGAGCTGAAACGCCGACTAAAGGACAGACTGCCGGCAAGCGCCACGGGAGCGATCACGGTTCACGCCTGGTCGACGGCGATCAAGGGGCGAAAGGCCGCTTAATGCGTGCGGCGCCTTACGTCGCCGCTTTCTTCTTCGCCTTAGGCTCGGCCGGGTTCGGTGCAAGTGCGTCCGGATCGTCACTGTTGAACAGCAGCACCATGCGCTCGTGGCTCTGGCTCAATTGATGCTGGCGGTCGCGGCAGGTTCGAGGCGTTCGCCCGTCCCGGCATAAGGCACGCGATAGCCGTTCGCCGCCAGCCAGTCGATGGCCGCTTTCGGCTCGTCGGTCTGGATGATGGTGGCGCCGCGATCGGCCCAGAAACCCCATGCCTCACGCGGCAGGCTGGCCTGCACGGCCAGTTCGTCGCCACGGCCGCCGGCGAGAAAACCGCCGGGCTTGTTGACGATGGCGTAGGTGTCGGCCCAGATGTGCCAGTTGCCGCGTGCCGCGGCGGCGCGCATGCGCGTGCTGAACAGCGGCCCGCCGGTTTGCGTCAGCGTTTCGGCGCCCGCCCGCCAGTTGATCAACTCGATCGCGCGCGGCGCAAAAGCGTGGTCGACGGTCTCAGCGAAACCGGCATCATGCACAGCGTCATCGGCGATGATCGGCATGAACTGGACACCGCCGCCGATGGCAGCCATCGCGGCTTTGACCGTGGTGATCCGGTTCTGGTTCCAGAGGTTCTCCTTGACGATGACCTGGTCGGCCATGCCGAGATCACGCGCCACCGCGATCACGCCCGGGAGATCGCCGACTTCGAGCTTGTTGTCGAGATTGATGAGGATCCTATCCCTGGTCGCCAGCAGCATCTCGCGCAGCGTCGAGACCGTCTCATTGGTGACGGTGCGGGTGCCCTCCACCACCAGCCGGCAATCCTTCAGGTCGGCCAGCGTATAGTTCACCACCTCGCCCTTGCAGGTCGTGGTGCGGTCGAGCCAGCTGTCATGCATGACGACGAATTCGCCGTCCTTCGAGCGCCTGATGTCGACCTCGACGATCTCGGCGCCCATGGCGATCGAGCCTTCGACGGCGGCAATCGAGTTTTCCGCATAGAGCGTCTTGCCGGCCTGCATGCTCCCGGCGCGGTGCGCGGCCACCATGACGTGGTCGCGCCACTGGTTGGCATGTTCGAAGCGGTCGAGGATCTGCCTGGCGCGGCTTTCGCCAGCCAGGGCCTGGCCGGAGGTGGCCGCAAATGCCGTGGAAAGCAGAAGGCTCAGCCAGATTGTCCGCATCGAGAATCGCTCCTTGCCGGATCGAAACCGGGATAGGCGATGCCCGTGACAGGCGGGTGAATGAAGCCGGCTAGCAGATGGTGCGTCAGATGCGCCTGGACACCCGGCGAAACCATGCCATGGCCGGCATCTCGACCAGGCGCCAGGTCATCCAGGAGGCGGCGATGGTGGCGACAAGCATGACGACGATTGCCACGGTCCCGGCCCAGCCTGCGCCGAAGCCGGTCGCGGGTTGGCCGCGCAGGACGAAGTCGCCGATCAGGCCGAGGCCGAGCTTGCGTTCGACGAGCCCGGCAAGATTGATCAGACGCGCCTGGACGAAGATGTGGACCATGTAGATCGAGTAGGACAGCGCGCCGAGCGTCAGCATGAACGGCGCCCTCAGCAAGGCGGAGATCCAGCCGCCTTCATGGGCGAAGAGAAACAGCGCCAGTACGAACACCACAGGTGCGGCGATGCCGAAATCATTGCTGCCCGCCAGCGAGACGAAAAGGACGATGACCGCCACCATGACGATTTCGGCAAGGGTCCAATCCATCCGCGGGCCGCGCCTGGCGAGAAGCTGTCGCGCCCCTGCAATGGAATCATGCTGAAACCAGGCCAGCAGGGCGCCAAGCGAGAAGCCGTAGAGACAGCGGATGAAGCCGAAATCGTAGGACACGTCCATATGATGCGTGGAGAAGCCGAGCAGGAACAGCGGCGCAGTGACGGCGGCGGCGACAAACCATATCCAGGCACGCGCGCCGGCGACGAAGACCACGCCCGCGAACAGGAGATAGGCGAAGAACTCGGCCGAAATGCTCCAGCTTGGTGCATTCCAGGTCAGCCGGTCCTCGAAGCCCATCCCTTGCAGCAGGAACAGATTGACAAGCAGGCTATTCAAATCGAAACCGCCGGTGAAAGGGGCTGCGCCGGTGCCATGCAGTTGCGGCAGCATCAGCCGCAGCAACTCGAACCCCGCAAAGGCCGCAAGCATCAGCAGATGCAGCGGGTAGATGCGGCCGAAACGCACCAGCGCGAAGCCGGCGACCTCTTCCGGCCGGCTCAGCCGATTGGCATAGCTGCTGGCGATGACGAAACCGGAAAGAACGAAGAAGAAGTCGACGAAAAGGTAGGACGAACCCACAAAGGCGCTTTGCGAGATCGACGAGGCGGTCGGGAAATGAAACAGCGCCACCAGAAGCGCGCAGATGCCGCGCCACGAATCGAGAACCTGGAAGCGTTCTCCCGCTACCGTACCGGCATGGGTCGACACCACGGCATGGGACGGATTAAGAAACGCGGTCTGCGTCATGATGATACAAATCCTGTCTTGCCGTGGTACCCGGGCGGCACCGTTTCGTCTCCCCAAGCTGTGACTGGCATCTTCCGTGCCGGTTCTGTAGTTGTTGCACCCCGATGAAAACGAGGACCAGTAATGGCGACCAAGAACATCGACCATGCCTTCACCGCCCGCTCCAAAACCGGCGGCGCCCTTGAGCCGACCTATTCCGGCGCGCTGTCGTTCATGCGGCGCAAATACACCAAGGACGTGAAGGGCGCGGACGCGGTGGTGTGGGGCATTCCCTTCGACGCAGCCGTTACCAACCGGCCTGGCGCCCGCTTCGGGCCGCAGGCGATTCGCCGTGCCTCTGCGATCCTCGATAATGACCCGCAATACCCGTTCTCGCGCGATCTGTTCGAGCATCTGGCTGTGGTCGACTATGGCGACTGCCTGCTCGACTCCGGCAACCACCAGAAGACGCCCGGCACGATCGAGCGCGAAGCGACGAAAATCCTGAAGTCGGGCGCCTTTCTGCTGACGCTTGGCGGTGACCATTTCGTCACCTGGCCGCTGCTCAAGGCACACGCCGCGATCCACGGGCCGCTCGCCCTGGTGCAGTTCGACGCGCACCAGGATACGTGGGAAGATGACGGCAAGCGCATCGACCACGGATCCTTCGTCGGCCGTGCGGTCAAGGAAGGCATCATCGACCCCGACCGGTCGATCCAGATCGGCATCCGGACGCACGCGCCCGACACGTTCGGCATCAAGATCCTCTACGGCCATGAGATCGAGGAGATGCGTGCATCCGATATCGCCTATGCCATCGTCGACCGCACGGGCGGCAAGAAGACTTATCTGACCTTCGACATCGACTGCCTCGACCCGGCCTATGCGCCCGGCACAGGCACGCCAGTGGCCGGCGGGCCTTCGTCGGCGAAGATCCTGTCGACGCTGCGTCAGCTCAACCAAATCGATATTGTCGGAGCCGACGTCGTGGAGGTTGCGCCGGCCTACGATCACGCCGATATAACGGCGATCGCCGGCTCGATGGTCGCCATGCAATATCTCGGCCTGCTGGCTGAACGAAAGGCACGACAGGTAGAGATGAACAACGGCAATCATAATGGTGCCGCGGTGAATCAAGGTCACGGCATATAGTGTTGAAATATCAGGGAATTTGATCAGGTTATGAAACCGAAAATCTTCATCGACGGCGAGCACGGCACCACCGGCCTCCAGATCCTAGCGCTGCTTGCCGAGCGTGGCGACCTGGAGATCATTTCCATTCCCGCCGAGCGCCGCAAGGAGACGGCGGCGCGCGCCGAATTCCTCAATGCCGCCGATATCGCGATCCTGTGCCTGCCGGACGATGCGGCGAAGGAGAGCGTCTCGCTGATCGCCAACGACACCACCAAAGTCATCGATGCGTCGACCGCGCATCGCGTCGCCGAAGGCTGGGCATATGGCTTCGCCGAGATGGACAAGGATCAGGCCAAGGTGATCGCCACGGCCAAGCGCGTCGCCAATCCCGGCTGCTGGCCGCAGGGGCCGATCGCGACATTGCGGCCACTGGTTGCCGCAGGCCTGCTGCCAACCGATTTCCCCATCACCGTCAACGGCATTTCGGGCTATTCGGGCGGCGGTCGGCCGATGATCGAGGACTATGTCGCCAAGGGCGAGGACGCCTCGGAGTTCCTGCCCTATGGCCTGACCCTGCAGCACAAGCACGTGCCGGAGCTGAGGGCCTATGCGAAGCTGTCGCATGATCCGATCATGCAGCCGGCGGTCGGCAATTTCGCCCAAGGCATGATCACCGTGGTGCCGTTGCAGCTTGGTGGCCTGGACCATGTGCCGACGGGCGCGGAACTCCATGCGGCCATTGCCGACCATTTCGCCGCGATCAAGGGCGGCGTGGTGGAAGTGGCGCCTTACGCCCATCTGGAGCGTGTGCCGGAGATCGATCCCGAGATCTACAACGGCACCAACCGCATGAAGGTCTATGTCTTTGCCAACGACAACAGAGCGCAAGCGCTGCTGCTGGCGGTCTATGACAATCTCGGCAAGGGTGCCTCGGGCGCGGCCGTCCAGAACATGGACCTGATGCTCGGCCTTTGATGGACGCACCGGACTTTCCGGCGCGCTGGAAGGTCAGCGCGCCAGAACTCATTGCCGAGACCTTTTCGAGCCGCATCTGGAAGGTTGTTCGCGAGGACGGCTCGCCGGCCGTCGTCAAGGCGCTCAAGCCATTCGACGATGTAGCCGACGAGTTGCGCGGCGAGCATTTTCTTGCCTGGCGGCGGGGCGAAGGCGCGGTGCGCCTGCTTGCCCGCGACGGCCACAGCATGCTGCTTGAATATGTCGGCGACACGCTGCTCTCGCGGGTTCTCGATGAACACGGCGACAACGCCGCAACAGAGATAGCGGCGGATGTAATGGCGAAATTGTTTTCGCCATCGAAGCACCCCTTCCCGCCCGAACTTCAGCCGCTCAGGGAACGGTTCGCCAGCCTGTTCAAGAAAGCCGCAACAGACCGCGGCGCCCGCCATGACAGCCTCTATGTCGAGGCCGCCGCCATCGCAGAACGGCTGCTGGATGATCCGCATGACGTCAGGCCGCTGCATGGTGACCTGCATCACGAAAACATCCTGCAGGGCCCGCGCGGCTGGCTGGCGATCGACCCGAAGGGCGTGCTTGGCGATCCCGGCTTCGACGCCGCCAACATGTTCTACAACCCGCTCGACCGCGACGCGCTCTGCCTCGATCCCCTGCGGATCGCGCACATGGCCGAAGTCTTTGCCAGGACGCTGGGGCAGTCGCCGGCCGCGATACTGGACCATGCCATCGCCTATGGCTGCCTGTCCGCGGCATGGCATCACGAGGACGACAATGCGGACGAGGAGAACCGCGAGCTGTCGATCGCCAGGGCGATCCGGGCCGTGCGGACGAATTTCTGACCCGGGAACGGCCGAAGTAATCGATTGTTCACCATGATCGGCTAGTGACCATGTCCTGGCTTCACAAGGATTTGCCATGGTCAGCGCGATCTCGGGTTCTTCCTCGGCAACCCAGTATTCCTCGTCCAGTTCCTCGAGCAATGCAGCCCAGGAGGCAGCGCTCGAAAAGCAGATCCAGGACCTGGAGGATCAGGCCAAGGCGATCACGGATGAAGTCAAGGCCGCCCAGATCCGGCAGGATATGGCGGTGGCCCAGGCCAAGCTTGATGCGCTCCGGGCCGCCGACGCCGACAAGGCTGCCAAGGCCGCTCAGAGCCAGTCAACGCCGTCCGCCGCTGCTTTGCGCCAGGCGGAGTTCGACGGCGAGAAAACCACGCAGTCCAACGAATTCTGGATGTGACGAGCTGATCGGCTCGAGCGATTCACCGTTTCAAGGAACCGGTGAATCGCTCTAACTGTTTGTTTTGACGCAATTCCGGACGGAAAACCGCTCACATTTTTCCTGGAATTGCTCTCAACTCCTTGGCGCGATCTCTTGCGGCAAGGGGTAAGCTGCCTTGGTGCCGCGCCAATGAGCGGCGGCAAAGCCCAGCACGATCAGTGCGAAACCCTGATGGGTGAGCGCCATATGCAGCGGCACCTGCATCAGCAGCGTGCCGATGCCGATCGACGCCTGCACCAGCACCAGCACGAACAATAGCGTTGCGCGACGGGCATGGGTTGAGCCCGGCAGGCGGATCCGTGTCGCGATCATGTGCCAGAGCGCGACGGCGAAGACCGTATAAGCGCCGAGCCGATGGACGAACTGCACCGTCTTCGGGCTTTCGAAGAAGTTGCGCCATGCCGGCTCGAGGATCAGCAGGTCGCCGGGGATGATCTTGCCGTCCATCAGCGGCCAGGTGTTGTAGCTCAAACCGGCATTGAGACCGGCGACAAGACCGCCGAGATAGATCTGGATCAACGCCAGAAGCACGATGAAGCCGGCCATGCGCTGCGTAGAGCGATCGGCCGCAGGCTCCGAATGCGGGGCCAGCCCACGCGCCACGACCATGGTGGCGGTGAAGATCAGCGCCGCCAGCGTCAGATGCGTCGCCAGCCTGTACTGGCTCACCGACACACGGTCGACAAGGCCGGAAGCGACCATCCACCATCCGATGGCGCCCTGCAGGCCGCCGAGGAGAAGAATGCCGACGAGTTTCGGCCCCAGGCCGCGCTCGATGCGGCGTGTCACCCAGAACACCAGCAGCGGCAAGGCAAAGACCAGGCCGACGCTGCGCGCCAGCAGACGGTGCGCCCACTCCCACCAGAAGATCGACTTGAACGCCTCGATGCTCATGCCCTTGTTGAGCTCGGTGTATTGCGGGATCTGCTGGTAGCGCTGGAACTCCTCTTGCCACTCGGCGTCGTTGAGCGGCGGGATGACGCCATGGATCGGCTGCCATTCGGTGATCGACAGACCCGACTCGGTAAGCCGCGTGGCGCCGCCTACCAGCACCAGTGCAAACAGCACCAGAAGCACGACATAAAGCCAGCCCCGAACCAGCGCCCGGTTGTGCAGGTCGCGGTCGCGGGCAGCGTATGGCGCAGCGGCGGCTGATATGGCAGCCATGATCTTGTCCCGGCAGGTTGAAGTCGCGGATAGGTGAACCATCGCACCCCTGCTGGCAAGGCCATCCGGCGCGGCACGCCGTCGCGCCGCCCGCGGCGGGTTGCACGCATCCTGCGTTCGGCTTAAGCGATAGCGATCAACGAGGCCAAGCCATGCCCATTCGCCTGAAGAAGCTGATCGGAATGTTCCTGCTAGTGGCGCTGGTGATCATCTATGCGCTCGTCGCATCGATCTTCGCGGTCGCCCGTTTGTCGGAATCGAGCGCGTTGGTGCAATTCCTGTTCTTCCTGCTCAGCGGACTGCTGTGGGTGCTGCCGGCGATGGGCATCATCAAGTGGCTGATGCTGGATCCGCGCTCGAAAGGCTGAAACAGGCCCGCGTCGGTTTACAAGGTCACGCGTCAAGAACGCGAATGTGATTCATCGACCCACGAACAAGGGACTATCCTGACCGCTCTCACCTGGGGAGGCCGGCATGCTGAAAGCGATGTTCGCAGGGCTGGCCTTGCTGTTCACCTCACTGGCCGTGTCGGCCGCGGCAGCCGAAACCATCAACGTCTCGGACGACCATGGCGGCAGCGTCGCCGCCTACAGCCAG
Source organism: Mesorhizobium sp. 113-3-9 (assembly GCF_016756515.1). Taxonomy (NCBI): domain Bacteria; kingdom Pseudomonadati; phylum Pseudomonadota; class Alphaproteobacteria; order Hyphomicrobiales; family Phyllobacteriaceae; genus Mesorhizobium; species Mesorhizobium sp. 113-3-9. The sequence continues at coordinate 5,138,791 of NZ_AP023246.1, forward strand.
CGGTGGAAAGCGTTGGCGGCGCGCGGCGTCAATGTGCGCATTGTCGGCAAATGCCAGTCCGCCTGCACGGTGCTGCTCGGCTATGTCCCCCGCAGCCGCATATGCGTGATGCCGGCGGCGAGCTTTGGCTTCCACCTCGCGCACCGCACCGACATGACCGGCGTGTTGTGGAACGCTTATGCCTCCGACATCCGCGGCTGGATCAACGCGCATGGCGGATTGACAGCCGACTTCAAATGGATGAGCGCACCGGACACCTACCGCTATTTCCACAAATGCTGACACGTTGCGGATGTTCGCCGGCTCGATCGCCTTGCCCGACAAGGCAGCCCGTCAGACGGTGACAACCATCTTGCCGGCATTGGCGAGCGGCGTGGTCACGCCCGACAGCATGGTGCGGATGTGGGCGAGGCTCTGGTAGCGGCCATTGATCGAAATGCGCGGCAAGGCATGCAGGAAGCCGGCATGTTCGGCGCGCAGCACGCCATGGCGGGTCGTCACGGCGGAGACATAGCCGGCGTCACGGGCAAAGCCCACTTCGCGGCAGCCGACGGCGCTCGCGTAGCCATAGGGATAGGCGAAATGGCGGGGCTCCCTGCCGAGCTCGGCGCGCAACTTATCCTTTACCGCGCCGATCTCATGCCGCGCATCGGCTTCGGACAGCCGCTTCAGATTGCTGTGGTTGATCGTATGGGCGCCAATCGTCACCAATGGATGCGCCGCGACAGTGCGAATCTCATCCCAGTTCATCAGTGTCCGCAGGCGCGGAGCGTCCGCGTCGACGCCATTTGAACTGGCCAGATCGCGCAGCACGGTCCGCAAATCCTCCTCGCGAACCTCGGTGGCGAGATAGGCATGCAGCCGGGCTATCGCCTGGGTTTTCCTGGCAGGGGTCGCGCAATCGATCACCGCCGGACCGTTCGGGGTCGCGAGCGTCAGGCGCTCGCACGCATTGACGATGTCCTCGGCTACGTCCCACCACAGATCGGCGGTGCCGTCGATCAGGCCGGGCGCGACATAGATGGTTATCGGCGCGCCGTGCTTTTCCAGCACCGGCAGGGCCTCGGTCATGTTGTCACGATAGGCATCGTCTGCGGTGATGGTGGCGAACCGACCGCCCTTGCCGCCTGCCTTGATGCGCTCCACGGCTTCGTCCATCGAGACGAAGGCATAGCCATCCGCCTTCATGTCACCGATCACCGCGTCGAGGAAGCTCGGCGCTATGTTGAGATGCCGGTTGACGCTGTCGGGCTTTTCCGGTGTCGCCGTCACGCGGTGCAGCATCAGGATGGCGCCGATGCCGCCGACAAATGGCCTGGCCAGCGGTGCAAGGCCGGTATAACGGGCGACGTTGAGCGCCAGTTTCCGGATTGCCTCCCCACCGTCGATCATTCATTCACCTTTTGCGCCTAGGCTGATCCAAGCACGGAATACGCCTGAGCGCCCCCCAAATCGGGATCAATACGCCTTAAGGATTGAGGTATGGTTGACGCAATGGCGTCATTTGACGGCAATCGGCTCGCGGCGACCGAGGCGTCGCCACGCGCCCTGCCGAAGGATGCCGAGGGGCTGTCGGTTTCCGTTGTGGGTACGGACGGGCTAGCGGCCTATGCGGAGTTCTGCCGGTCGGCGCTTAGCGCGCCGGCACAGGGCGCGACATGGATCCTGAACTGGGCCGCCCAGGTCAAGCCGGATCTGCTCGTGGCGACGCTCACTCTCGAAGGCAAGCCGGTCTTCGCGCTGGCGCTGGAGATTGTCAGCCGCGGCCCGTTCCGGGTCGCCCGTTTCATGGGCGACCGCCACGCCAATGGAAATTTCGCGGCAGCCGACACCCAATGGCTGACCAGGGCGGATCGCGCGACCGTCCGCGCGATGTTCGCAGCCATCGCCAAGGCTCGTCCCGACATCGATCTCATCGCGCTGGAACGGTTGCTGCCCGATCTCGACGGCATCGCCAATCCGCTTGCGTCGCTCGACCATTTTGCCAGCCCCAATCTTTCACTGGCCGTGAACCTTGCCGGTGGGTTCGATGCATTGCTGCTGCGCGCCAGCGGCAAGCGCAAACGCAAGAAGCATCGTTCGCAGACGCGCAAATTCGAGGCCGTCGGCAGCCACCGGCGCATCGAGGCGCGAACTTCGGACGAGGTGGACAGGCTGCTCGACGCCTTCTTCGAGATGAAGGAACATCGCTTCCGCAAGATGGGCATTGCCAACGTCTTCGGCGACGCCCGGACACGGGCCTTCTTCCGGGGGCTGTTCACGCAAGCCCTGGCCGAGGACAAGCCGTCCTTCGTGCTCCATGGCTTGGAGGTCGCCGGCAAGCTGCGCGCCGTCACTGGGTCGAGCCGTTCGGGCAAGCGCCTGATCTGCGAATTCGGCGCGATCGCGGAGGACGATCTCGCGAACAGCAGTCCCGGCGACTTCCTGTTCTTCGACAACATACAGGAAGCCTGCGACACCGGTTTTGCCGTCTATGATTTCTCCGTCGGCGACGAGGCCTACAAACGGCAGTGGTGCGATATCGAAACGCGGCATTTCGAGGTGCTGGCCCCGCTGACACTGAAGGGCCGCGCCCTGGCGCAGACGCTACGGCAGGGCGCGCGGCTGAAGGACTTCATCAAGAACAGCCCGACGATCTGGAAGCTGACCAAGATGCTGCGCCGCAAGGCAGCCGGACAGCCGGCGCCCGCGGCTGTCGAGGACGACAGTTAAGCTCGCTTCGAAATGAGCGCCATGAAGCCGACCATCCGCACGCTAACCCTCCGGGAACTGACCGACCTGATCGACTGGGCAGCCGCCGAGGGCTGGAACCCGGGCCTTGAAGACGCGGCGATGTTCCAGGCCGCGGATCCGGAGGGATTCATCGGGGCTTTTGTCGGCGACGAGATGGTCGCCGCGATTTCGGCGGTGGCCTATGGGCGCGATTTTGGTTTCATCGGCCTCTACATCAGCCGTCCGGACATGCGCGGTAAGGGCTATGGCAAGGCGGTGTGGACCGCCGGCATGGCCAGGTTGGCCGGGCGCACCATCGGACTGGATGGCGTCGAAGAGCAGCGGGCCAACTACCAGAGCAAAGGGTTCAGGCCGGTCTACGAGACCATCCGCTACAGCGGGCGCCTTGCGGGCTCGCCCGTCGGCGCCGGGCGGCCTCGCATGGTGAGTGCGCAACCGGTGCCCGACATCATCGGCTATGACGCGCTTTGCTTTCCCGCGCCCCGGCACTCTTTCCTGCAGCAATGGCTGCAGCCGCCTCACCGTGCCTTGGCGGCGATCCAATCGTGGGGGGTGGCCGGCTACGCGGTGGCCCGTTCCTGCCGCAGCGGCTTCAAGGTCGGCCCGCTCTTCGCCGACGACACGCAGACGGCGCTCGAATTGCTCGCAGAGTTGGCAAGTGCGTGCGAAGGCGGCGAACTGAACATCGACGTCCCGGCCACCCAAGTCGATTTCATCGCAGCGCTCGATGCGGCGGGCCTCTCACCGACCTTCAGCACCACCCGCATGTATCAAGGCCCACCCCCGAAGCTTGATGCCAACAGGGTATTCGGCGTGACGACGCTGGAACTGGGATAGGCCAGGCGGTCTGCGAACAGCGGCTGTTCAGGCCGCCGAACGCCGGCCCGGGGTGCCGGGCGGTTCGTGGCCAAGCGGCGTCACCAGCGTCAGGTCGGGGTAACCGCTCTCGATCAGCTTGACCGCGGCCCGCGTCACCTCGTCGTCCGGCTCGAGCATGGACAGGAACACTTCGGTCGCGTCGCCACCCAGGCGGCTGATGCCTTGCGCATCGGCCGGCCCGCACTCGACCACCACCAGATCATAGGCCGTGGTCAGCGACTGCATGATGATCGGCAACCTGTCGGCGGCGCGCATGGCGCGGACGGGATCGGCGGTGCCGACCGGAATGACGTGGCAGTCGGAATAGAGATCGGCATGGATCACGTCGCTGAACTGCGCCTGCGAAGCGAGCAGATCGGTGATGCCCGGGAAAAGCCCGCTGTCCAGCATCGGTCGCGAAGCAGCACCCGAGGCGGTAAGATCGAGCAGCAGGACGCGCAGGCCGGCGTCGGACACCTCGCGCGCCACCAGGACCGCCGATGCGGCTGCCTCATCGCCTTCGGGCGAAACGAATATGGCGCGTGCGGCCCCGCTGGCGATCAGCTTTTCCGCGGCCTTCTCGATGTCGATTTCACCGAGCACGGAGCGCGGCCGCTGGACCTCCACGACGGGTTCCGGCTCGGCAGCTGATACGGCCTCGGCGACAGGCTCCGCCTGGGCGGCAGGCTCAGGCTCAGTAGCAGGCTCAGGCTCGGCAATGGGCTGGGCTCGCACCGTCATCTCAGATTCCGCGACCGTTTCGGGCCATGACGCCCCAGCATCACCATTGGCGAACTCGCTGGCGACAGCTGGCTCCAGCCGGACAGCTGGTTCCAGGGGCGCGGCCGGCTCCTGGCGGGCAGTTGTCGGCATCGCCACTTCGTCGATCGGCGCAAAACGGGCGCCCGTAGCCGGGCGCATGGCGCGGCCTGAGAAGAGTTCCCGCAGCAGCGTGAAGACCGCCGCCAGCAGAAGCGAAGCCGCGGCGGCGGCGCCGACGATCGGCCCGACCTTGGGGAAGTATGGCTCGGAGGGCACCGAAGCCGGCGAGGAGACACGAGCGTCGACCGGCACATAGTTGCGGTCCTGGCGCGAAGCTGCCTCGCGGTAGTTGGTCAGATAGAGTTCGAGCTGTTGGCGCTTGGCCGCCGCATCGCGCTGCAGCGCGTCGAGACCGACCTGCTGTTCGCCAGCCTGTGCCGAGGCCGCCTTCAGCGTGTTGACGTCGGCAACGAGTTGGTTTTCACGCGCCTTGGCGGCATCGGCCTGCATAACCAGGCCCTTCATGACCTTCTGCGCTTCGCTACGGATCTGCGCATCGAGATCGGCCAGCTGTGATTTCGCCGCGCGAACGCGCGGATGATTGTCGAGCATCGTCGTCGACAGATCGGCGATGTTGGCGCGCAGCTCGACCTGACGCTCCCGCAAACGCTGGATCAGGTCGGACGACAGCACTTCCGGCAGCGAATCCAGCGAGCCGCCATTCTGCAGCGCCTTGCGTACGCTGTCGGCGGTGCCTTCGGCCGCGGCGCGGTTGGCCCGCACCCGCGACAATTCGGTCGACAGCTCGGCCAGTTGCTGTGTGGCCAGGGTGGAATTGTTGCCGCCCATCAGGAGGTCCGACTGGCCGCGGTACGCCGCGACCTTGGCCTCGGCATCCCTGACCTGCTTCGACAGGTCGGCGATCTCAGGCGCCAGAAAATCCGCGGCGGCGGTGTTCGATTCGCTCTTGGCCGCACCCTGCCCCGCAATATAGGCAGCGGCAATGGCGTCGGGGATGGCTGCGGCGAGCTTGGGATCCTCGGAGGAGAACTCGATGGCAATGATGCGCGTCTTCTCAACACCAAAGACGTTGAGCTTCTCGCGCATCTTCTTCAACACGCGTTCGTCGGCCGGAATATCCATCGGATCGTTCTTCAGCCCAAGCAGGATCAGCATACGGCTAAGCGACGACATGTTGATCGTTTCGTCGAACTCGGGCAGCCGCGCCAAGCCGAGTTTCTGCGCCACCTGCTTGAGGATTTCGTTGGACGAAATGATCTGGACCTGGGTGGCGACGCCTTGCTCGTCGAGGATCGGCTTGTCGCCGTCATTGTTGCTGCCGGCCGGGCGGGTATAAACGGATTCGCGCGGGGCGATTTCCACCTGCGTCTGCGCCTTGTAGTGCCGTGTCGCGAGAGAAGCGAAAGCAAACGCCAAGCCTGTCACCACGAGAACAAAGAGCAATATGCGCAGCCAGTTCCTCGCCAGGCTGGCGAAAAGCTGCCTGAGGTCGACATCGACATCTGCGGCCGCGGACTGAACGGACATGCATCCCTACTCCGAAACTGGGTCAGGATGCACCGTAAACAACTATGGTAACTCAGCAGTTAAGATCGCGGTAATACTCCATTAGGGATTACTGGCGAGCGGCTAGAAAAAACGACAAAATGGCAAAATCCCTGCCGGCGCGAGATCTAACGGCCGTCGCCTTTACCGGCCATTAACCCTAACAGGATGATAACGAACCCGATCCCAGATGTTTGCTGCGACGCCGCAGCGGCCAGTCGAAGGTACGTATCCGGTCATGAAAAGCACTGCTTCCCTTGTTCGCGCGCTGCTTGCCGTATCGATGCTCGCCGGCTGCTCCAGCTACCGCCCGCCGCCGGCGGCCTTCCACGAGGTCCTCGACCAGCCTTATCGTCTCGGCGCCGGCGACCGCGTCCGCGTCACCGTGTTCGAACAGGACGGCCTGACCAACACCTACAGTGTCGACCAGTCCGGCTATCTCTCCTTCCCGCTTGTCGGCGCCGTGCCCGCGCGTGGTCACACCGCGCAGCAGATGGAAAAGGAGATCGCCGACAAATTGCGGCAAGGCTATCTGCGCGATCCGGACGTTTCGGTCGAGATCGACCGCTACCGGCCGATCTTCGTCATGGGCGAAGTGGGTGCTGCCGGCCAGTATTCCTACGTGCCCGGCCTGACGGTGCAGAAGGCCATCGCCATTGCCGGAGGCTTCACGCCACGCGCCAACCAGGAAAGCGTCGACATCACCCGCGATATCAACGGCAAGGTGATGACCGGGCGCGTGGTCACCTCCGACCCGCTGCTGCCCGGAGATACCGTCTTCGTCCGCGAACGCCTGTTCTGACAGATACCACGTGGCGGACAAGCTCAGGATCGTCCACTGCTTTCGTTCACCCGTCGGAGGAATTTTCCGGCATGTGCGCGACCTGACGGAAGCTCAGGTCGCGGCCGGTCATGTGGTCGGGATCGTCTGCGATTCGACCACCGGCGGCGAATTCGAGGAACGCCTGTTCGAGCAGATGAAGGACACGCTGGCGCTCGGTATCCATCGCACGCCAATGCAGCGCCATGTCGGCCCGGGCGATCTCGCCTCGGCCCGGCGCACCTACAGGATCATCAAGGAATTGCAGCCGGACGTCCTGCACGGGCACGGCGCCAAGGGTGGCGCCTATGCCCGTCTGTTCGGCTCATTGTTGCGGGTATCAAGGTCTCGCGTAGCCCGCCTTTATTCGCCGCATGGCGGCTCCCTCCACTATGACGAAACAACAGCCACGGGGAGGCTGTTCTTCGCTCTGGAGCGCTCCATGGCGCGCTTCACCGATTGCCTGCTCTTCGTCTCGGATTATGAGCGGCGAACCTATCGCCGGAAGGTGGGCGAGCCACCGATCCCGAACACGCTGGTCTACAACGGACTGCGCGCCACGGAATTCGAACCGGTGGCCGTCGGCCCCGATGCGGCGGATCTGCTCTATATCGGCATGATGCGGGACCTGAAGGGCCCCGACATCTTCATCGATGCGCTGGCCGCCGCCGGTCCCCGGCTTGGCCGTGCGCTGAGCGCGGTGATGGTCGGCGACGGCGACGACCTGCCGCGCTACCACGCGCAGGTGAAGCGCCTTGGGCTTCAGGACCATGTCCGCTTCCTGCCGCCAATGCCGGCCAGGGAAGCCTTCGCGCTGGCGGCGCTCGTCGTCGTTCCCTCACGCGCCGAAGCCATGCCCTATATCGTGCTTGAGACACTTGCAGCGGCAAGACCCATGATCGCAACCTCGGTCGGCGGCATACCAGAGATTTTCGCCGCCGGCTCCCCTGCCCTGATCAGGCCTGATCCCGTCGAACTCACCGACAAGATGAGTGAAGCGCTGGCCGATCTCGCAGCCTTTAGCAAGCTGATGCCCGACGGCGCCGGCCTCAAGGCGCGCTTCGGCGCCGACGTCATGGCCGCCGAAATCGAAAAGGCCTATTTCGCCGCGCTCGGCAGGTGACACCCCAAGCCTTTCCAAAGCCACGCGTTGTTTCAAGGGTTTCTTAGCTCTCTTTTGCTAATCACCCAGGGGAAGCTTGCGGACTGTCCCATGAACGAGATTGACCCCGCGCGCCGCTTTTCAGCAGAAGCTGTGCGTAAATTCGACGGCCCGGCCGATGGCGATGCGCCCGGGGGCATGAACGATGTTGCCCGACAGGTCGCGTCGCAATACCGGCGCGATACGATGTCGCCGATCATGGTCAGCGGCGTCCTGCGCATGATCGAGTTCGCGATCCTGTTCCTTTCGGGGCTCTGCGTCTATTTCTACTATGTCGGGTTCTTCAACTATCTTGCCTGGCAATATCCGGTGACGATCGCCGCCGCGTCGTTCCTCGCCGTGGTTCTGCTCGATGTCACCGACTGCTACCAGGTCGTTTCCCTGATGCGGCCGATCGCCAATTTCAGCCGCATCCTGCTGGTCTGGGCCGGTACCTTCGCGCTGATGGCGTTGACGGCTTTCACCATGAAGATGTCGGAAGACTATTCGCGACTGCTGTTCGGCACCTGGTTCGTGGTCGGCTTCGTCTTCCTCTTCGGCCTCAGGCTGGTGATGTCGAAGCTGATCCGGCGCTGGGCCCGCGACGGACGCATGGAGCGGCGCGCCGTCATCGTCGGCGGCGGCAAGGCGGCGGAAATCCTGATCCGTTCGGTCGAAAAACAGCCCTATAACGACATCCGCATCTGCGGCATATTCGATGACCGCAGCGACAAGCGCTCGCCGCCCATCGTTGCCGGCTATCCCAAGCTCGGCACCATTTCGGAACTGATCGAGTTCGCTCGCATCGCCCGCATCGACATGCTGATCGTGTCGCTGCCGCTGACCGCCGAAACGCGTGTGCTGCAGCTGTTGAAGAAGCTGTGGGTGCTGCCGGTGGACATTCGGCTTTCGGCGCATTCCAACGCACTGCAGTTTCGCCCACGCGCCTATTCCTTCATCGGCTCGGTGCCGATGCTCGACATCTTCGACAAGCCGATCAACGACTGGGATTCCGTCGCCAAGCGCGCCTTCGACATCATTTTCTCACTGATCGGCATCATCGTCTTCTCGCCGGTGATGCTGGCGACCGCGATCGCCATAAAACTCGACAGCAAGGGACCGGTGCTGTTCAAGCAAAAGCGACACGGCTTCAACAATGAGATCATCGAGGTCTACAAGTTCCGCTCGATGTACACCGACCGGTCGGATCCGACCGCCAAGCAGACAGTGACCAAGAACGATCCGCGCGTCACCCGCGTGGGCCGCTTCATCCGCAAGACGTCGATCGACGAACTGCCGCAGTTCGTCAATTCGCTGCTGGGATCGCTGTCGCTGATCGGCCCGCGCCCGCATGCGATCGCGGCGCAATCGCACAACCTTCTCTACAACGAGGTAGTCGACGGCTATTTCGCCCGCCACAAGGTCAAGCCGGGCGTCACCGGCTGGGCGCAGATCAACGGCTGGCGCGGCGAGATGGACACCAACGAGAAGATCCGCATGCGGACGGAATACGACCTCTACTACATCGAGAACTGGTCGCTGCTGTTCGATCTGCGGATCCTGTTCCTGACACCGATCCGGCTGCTCAACACGGAAAACGCCTATTGAGCGCGATTTCCCATGAGTTGCCGCCGGCCGCGGTCAACGCCAAGCTGATCGCGCTGATTTCTTCCAGTGCGGTGGTGTTCGGCATCCTCCTGTCCGGCTTCGTCATCAGCGAGCCGGCGCCTTACGAAATCTACATGGCCGGGCTGATCGCCATCTGGGCGCTCTTCGGCTTGCGGATTTCCCGCGCTGCGATGCCGCTGCTGGTGCTGCTGGTAACAATGAACATCGGTGGCATGATCTCGATGACGCAGATGGCGGACCTCGCCTTCACGCCCCTCTATCTCTCCGTGTCGCTGTTCCTGGCCTTCAGCGCGGTGTTCTTCGCCTCGGTCACCGCCACGCAACCAGGTCTCTACCGGCTGATCTTCAATGCCTATGTCGTCTCGGCCGTGGCGACGTCGCTGCTCGGCATAGCAGGCTATTTCCATGCCTTTCCCGGCGCCGAGATCTTCACCAAATACGACCGCGCCGCCGGCGCCTTCCAGGATCCGAACGTCTTCGGGCCGTTCCTGGTGCTGCCCGGCATCTATCTGCTCTATCTGCTCCTGACCGGTCCGGTCTCGCGCATGCCGCTGCTGGCGGTGCCGCTGCTGATCATCGCATCGGGCATTTTCTTCTCCTTCTCGCGCGGCGCCTGGGGCATGTTCGCCGTTTCGGCGATCCTGCTCACCGGCTGCCTGTTCCTGCAGAGCAACAGCGGCAAGTTCCGGTTGCGCGTGGTGATCATGACCATCGCCGCGCTGTCGTTGCTGACGATCGCCGTCATCGTCATCCTGCAATTGCCCGGCGTGTCGGAGATGTTCTCCAACCGTGCGCATCTCGAGCAAAGCTATGACACCGCCCGCCTCGGCCGTTTCGCCCGCTACGGAATCGGCTTCCAGATGGCGATGGAGCGTCCATTCGGCATCGGGCCGCTGGTCTTCGGCAAGATGTTCGGCGAGGACACCCACGACATCTGGCTGAAGATGCTGATGGATTATGGCTGGCTCGGCTTCGTGTCGTTCCTGACGCTTGTACTGTGGACCATAGCCTCCGGGTTCCGCATACTGCTGCGCGACCGGCCGTGGCAGCCTTACCTCTTGTGCGCCTATGTCGCCTTCATCGGCAATATCGGGCTCGGCACCTTCATCGATATCGATCACTGGCGCCACGTCTACCTGCTGCTCGGCCTGATCTGGGGCGCCATCGCCTTGGAGTACCGCCATCAGCGGCTGTTGCGGCCGGCTCTGGCTCAAGCAGGACGCTGAAGGCGCGATCTGCCCAGGGTTCAGCCAAGACGAACCGGAAGAAGTGCCATTTCCAAATGGCCAGGTTTCACCGTTCGGGCCATTGATGGCGGCAAAGCCTACCGCTCGCCAGACTTCGGCGGGATCGTCTCAACGCGCACCTTGTCACCAATCCCCTTTGCCATCGCGAACGCTTGGGCCCTGTCTTTCGTCGTCAACACCGTGCGCCAATGTGGCTTCTCAAAAACGGAAACGACGAAGGTCGTTTCCGGCTTTTCGTTCATCGCGCGGCTCCTTCATTTGCATGCTTCGGCCATATTAGTATCAGTGCATAGATTTGCCAGCCGGCGGTTCGGTCCCTAAACAGTCCGCCGGTCAGGCCCGGTGTCCCAATTCATCCCAACGCAGGCACCGGGCCGCCTTGAGCTTCGGAGATCCCGGGATTTGGTCTCGACCCAAGCGTCGACGAGATATCCTAAGCCGGCTTTGTTCCATGCCTGCCACTTGCGGTCGAGCTTGCGCTGCGCAATACTACCTCTTGGGGTAAAGGGTTGCAGGGGAGTAGCATGCCAATCTACGATGTCGCAGAAATGCGCTACGATCGGGTAATCAGATGCAAGGCAGTCGAAGCGACTAGTCCTGCCGTGGCCGCATCGGAAATGAATACCTGCGAGGCAGCCTCGCAAAGGTGGGCGCGGGACTGGATTCGCGTAACTGATGAGGCTCGTGGGGAAGTATTCGCCTACACGGTCGCTCGCCGAATGAATTCGGCTCAACCACCATCATGAAAATACAAATGTTGGTTCGCAGTGGGCACCAGCCCGCTGCTGGGACTTCTTTGGGGGTGCAGCGGGCTGCGGGTGTGGGCACCCAAGGAACAGCGAAGGGCTGAATCAGTTCGCTGTTCGCGGTCAACATATGAGACATCGGCTCAAGGGCGCGACTTACGGATTCGTAAGGAGCCCACCTCTCTCGCTTAACGGTGCTACACGTGCGAGGGGATTTGCCGACGAATTTCAGAATCGCCGACGCAGGAACATTCGCTGTCTGTTGGGGACTTCTTCGGAACGCCGTGTCCGAAACGGGCGACTGGAGCGCCTTTCGCTTCAAAAACGAGAAAAGGCGCCCAAGGCGCCTTCGGTAAAACCAGGGATTTCAAGGAACTAATGGTCGGAGTGGCCGGATTCGAACCGACGACCCCTTGACCCCCAGTCAAGTGCGCTACCGGGCTGCGCTACACTCCGGACCGGTCGCGATGTATCGTGATAACCCCGCTCGGGTCAACCGAATTCCGCGACTATCTTGCAGGTAGATTGTGAGACAATGGCAGCCGGCTGCGTCAGTACCTTACCTTAACCCTGGCACACATCGACCCATTCCGCACCGACAAGATCGACCATGCGCTGCGGGGCGATCCGCACCGCGGCGTTGGTGGCCCCGGCGGCCGGCACGACCTCTTCAAATTCGCGCAGCGACACGTCGCAGTAGACCGGCAGAGGCGCCGGCAAGCCGAACGGGCAAACACCGCCAACCGGATGGCTCGTGGCAGCGACAACTTCCTCCGCATCCAGCATGCGCGGCTTGCCGCCGAACCTGTCCTTGAACTTGCGGTTGTCCAGTCTGGCGATGCCGCTGGTCACGACCAGCATGGTGCGGTCGCCGACGCGCAGGCAGATCGTCTTGGCGATCTGCGCCGGAAGGACGCCATGCGCTTCCGCCGCCAGCGTCACCGTTGCCGAACTCGCTTGCGTGACGATGACTTCGACATCAGGCGCATGGGCGGCAAAGAACGCACGAACGGATTCCAGGCTCATATCGAAAAACTCACGGTTCAAAATCCGACGTACAAGGCGCCCGACACACAGGGCGCCCGACCCACAGGAGCGATTGGCGCAAATCTGGATGCGGCACGTATAAACACGTGCGATTCATGAATCGGCAAGCCCGGCCGCCGGGGAACGCCGATGCATCAACAAGAAACCCGCCAAGCTGGCCTTGACGGGTTCCGCGGCATTGCTGGTTGCCGATTTTATGCCAGGGGGCGACCTTGTGCGGCCGGTGTCGGTGCAGCGAAAGCGATGAGAGCATCCTGCGGCAGCCGAAGCGCGGCCGCGATACGACGCAGCTTCGCCGGATCGGCAGCCCTGCCGTTCTCGATGTCCTCAATTTCGCCGACCGCGAGACCGCAGGTCAGGGAAAGCTCTTCCAAGCTGTATCCGCGGGTCTCCCGCATTGCTCTGAGGCTACTGGAATCTGGCCCGATCTCACTGACTAACGGTTCGGAGAGGGCATTGATTTTTGCATTTTGGGGCATTGGCAACTCCGGTGGCTGAAAGAGTTTGATCAAAATGGAGTGTTGCCTGAGACGAGCAGGAAGATGCCCGCTCGCCAGTGATTTGCCAAGAGCCAAACGGACCGTCACGCTATCGTGAACCGGACGCCTTCGCGCCAGCTTACGCACATCGGTGCCATCAAGTTCTTTTGAACGACCGGCACCTTTTTGCCCGAAGGTTTGGGCCCACCTGTTCGTTGTTCTGATGCACTGGCGTGAAAACCATCCGGTTCCAGCCAGGCCATTCCCAGAAGGATATCTGCAATGAACGTCAAGGCATCCCTCCTCGTGCTCGGCACGGTCTCCAGTCTTTTCATCGCCGGTGCGGCGACCGCTCAGGCGGCGGACGCGTTGCGCGTTCGTGGTACTGTGATCAGCTTCGAGCCCTCCCTGCTCACCGTCAAAACCCGCCAGGGCGACACCTCCGCGATCAAGCTCAATACCGGCTGGAAGATCTCGGGCGTCGCCAGTGCCTCCGAAAAGGACATCAAGCAAGGCGACTTCCTCGGCATCGCTTCCGTTTCAAAGGCGGATGGCGGCAGCGGGGCGCTGGAAGTCGTGATTTTCCCCGCTGCCTTGAAAGGCACCGGCGAGGGTGACCGCCCGTGGGACCTGCAGCCGAACAGCCGCATGACCAACGGCACGGTGGCGGACGTCACCGACATAAGCGGGCGAGCCGTGACACTGACCTACGACAATGGGCAGACCAAGAAGATTTCGATCCCCGACAGCACGCCCGTCGTGACCTTTGCCCCGGCCACGCCGACCGATCTCAAGCCGGGCGCAACGGTTTTCGTGACCGCCCAGCGTGAGGCCGACGGGACGCTGAGCTCCAGCCGCGTCGTGGTGGGAAACAATGGCGTGGTCCCGCCGATGTAGCCAAACAGCCGGAAAGAGCGCGGCTTTTCGGCCTTGGTGATGATGGTTGGAAAGCCGGCTTCTTCGGAAACAGTCCAGAAACAAAATTCTACAATCGGGAAATACTGACGAAAAAATTCGGGAGCGTAATCCCATGTGCGGCGGTCGGGCTATCGACCCGATTTAATATCTGCCTGCGAAAAAAGGAAACGATCCATGAAGAAGTCCCTCCTCTCGGCTCTCGGGCTTGCGGTTGCAGTTGCTTTCACGGTGCCGGCTATCGGCGTGACGAGCGCGGATGCGGCCCCGATGGCGAAGCATCATCGTCATCATCACCACCATCGTCATCATCACCGCCATCACCACCACCATCATCACCACCACCACATGAAGACGATGAAGAAGGCCTGACACCACACTGCCAACGAGAAGACCGGCCTTGGCTTCTTGTTCAAGGCTGGTCTTCTTGGTTGCGCCGCCAGACCCGACATGAACCGGGCCTATCGAATTTCGCCTGACGACACTGCTGGCCAGGATTTCGGCGCCAATTCCAATACTTCGAGAAGCGAGACTTTCACGCCGCGCCAAATCGCGATACGGCAAGGGATGCTTCTGACCGGCAACTGTACCGGATCAGGCTTTCGCGAACAGGCCAGGTATCCCGATGACGGCCAAGGCCGACCTCTCCCGGACAGACCGCCTTGTCCTGTCGGTTGCCCGATTGTGGCTCACACTTCGCCACCCTGCCCTTGTCGTGCGGTTCTTCATGAAACTGGGCTATCTGCCCAATCCGGCGGCGCCCGTGCGCTACCATGAATTGTTGCTTTGGCGAAAGATTCTCGATCGCAACCCGCTGTTCGTGACGCTGACCGACAAGCTGGCGGCCAAGGCTCATATCCGTGAAGTGTGCCCCGGGATCCCCATACCGAAGACGCTCTGGCGCGGGCGCGACGCCATCGACATCCCGCCGGGTCTGCTGGCCGGCGCCGTGGTGGTCAAGACAAACCATGGCTGCGCGATGAACATATTCGTCGCCGATGGCGACCCCAGTCGCGGCCTCATCATCGCCAAGACGAGGCACTGGCTGAGAAAACGCTATGGCCGCCGCAATGGCGAATGGGCTTATTGGCCGATCGTTCCCACCGTTTTCGTGGAAGAGCGGCTGGCGCTCTCCGGGGCAAGGGTCGCAACCGACATCAAGGTGCATGTCTGCGGCAGCGTGGTAACGCATGCCTGGGTCGAGGATAAGGCCGCCGGCCGTTCGCTGCTTTTTGACCGGGACGCCAATCCATTGCCCGGGCGCGATCCAGACTATCCCCGCGAGGATCAGGCGGTGCCCGTCAATACGCAGCTTCTCGACTATGTCCGTCAGGCGGTATCCATCGCCCCCGCCATCGCCGGCAACCTCGACTACATCCGCGTCGACTTCCTTGTCACCGACCTTTGTCTCTATGCCGGCGAGATCGTCGTCTATCCCGGTGCTGGCTATGGCACCACCACCAATCCGGCGTTCGCCAGCGAAATCGAGCGGCTCTGGCGGCTCGACCAATCAGCCTTCCTGCGCCGGCCTCACAAGGGGGCTGTGCGCCTCTATGCCGACGCGCTTCGCGCCAGATGCCGGAGCAACATTGCGAATGGCCAGGCCGACGCCGCGCAGCACTCCTGATGAAGCCGCCGGGATCAATGGCGGCTCGCCCTTCGGGGTCGGCCGCCATTTTCTTGGCTGAATCCCTTGTCTTATGACCAGAGTACTCCTCAGCGTCGGCTGAAAAGCAGGCTGGCGACCAGGCCGAGTACCACAAGGCCGACCGCGGCGGCGGCCGCCGGATGGTCGCGGGCCGATTTCTCGATCACCCTGCCCTGTTTGCGGATTGCCGGCATGGCATCCCGCAGACGTCCGGCAAGATCCGAATATGTATCAAGAGCGGCATCGCGGCCGTCTTCATAGTAAGCCCCGCCCCGTTTTGACATTGCCTTGCGCAACGCCGCGAGTTCCCTCGAGAGGGCCGCGACCTGCTTTTCGAGGTCGATGTCCGAAAGGGTCGAAAATGATGCCATCATGCGTTTCCTTGTCTTGCTGAGCGTCTTGCAGAAGGAAACGTAACGCCTCACCCGAAGGCGAGTTCCGGCCCAAAGGCTTCAAAACGCGTCGTGCGGCGGTCAGCGCACCTGGTCAAGCAGACGCTTGCATTCGAGCAGGTCGAACAGCGCCTCCTGCAGCAGCGCGCGGTTGTCGCGCGAGAGTTTCGACGCATCCGGCTGAACCGGACCTTCCTCGTCGCTCTTGCCCAGGCCAAAAAAGCGGCGGCTGGGCTTGACCCTTGGCTGGCCAACCAGCTCATCATCTCCGCCACGCGGCTGCGCCGCCGGTGTCAGCGGCACCTGATCGGCCTGCTTCCGTTGCGAGATCGCCTCGACTGCAGCCATGTCACCATTGCCGATGGCGACGAGGAAGTGATTGCCGTTTTCGCGCAGAAGCTTCTGAACGCCCTTGATCGTGTAGCCCTGGTCGTAGAGCATGTGGCGAATGCCCTTGATCAGTTCGACGTCCTGCGGCCGGTAGTAGCGACGGCCGCCGCCGCGCTTCATCGGCTTGATCTGGTTGAAGCGCGTCTCCCAGAAGCGCAGAACATGCTGGGGCAGGTCGAGATCTTCAGCGACCTCGCTGATGGTGCGGAAGGCGTCAGGGCTCTTGTCCATGGGCGAAATCCTCACGCTGGAGCGTGATCCGGAACGGTATTCAGCGAGATCACGCTCACCAAAGAGAAAAGCTCATTCCAGTTGCGCGGAATGGACCATACGCGGAACACCAATCCGGCCATGCTGCCGAATCGGACCTTATTTCAGCGGTTTGTGAAGCAATATTCAAGCCCGGCGTCATGGCGGCGCCGTTTTTCAACCGCCAATGGAGGCTATTTGCCGCCCTTGGCCTTGCTGTTCTGATGCGAGCGCAGGATGCGGTTCTTCAGCACGTTGGACGATTTGAAGGTCATCACCCGACGCGGCAGGATCGGCACCTCTTCACCGGTCTTGGGATTGCGCCCGATGCGCTCGTTCTTGGAGCGGACGTGAAACGTCGCGAAGGACGACAGCTTGACCGTCTCGCCACGCACGATGGCTTCGCAGATTTCGTCCAGCACAGCTTCGACGAGTTCGGCGGATTCAGTGCGCGACAAGCCGACCTTTCGATAGACGGCCTCCGCAAGGTCGGCACGCGTAAGTGTCTTTCCCCCCATGCGACCGTCCCATCAGCTCAAACATAAAATCGGCACAACAACGGCTGAGCCTAAGTAATTGATCCGGCAAGGTCAAGGACCGAAACCGACCCGTTCGGCACTTACCAGCGAACCAGAACAGCACCCCAGGTGAAGCCGCCGCCCATCGCTTCCAGGAGGACGAGGTCTCCCTTCTTGATGCGACCATCGGCAACGGCCACCGACAGTGCCAGCGGCACGGAAGCAGCCGAGGTGTTACCGTGCAAATCGACCGTAACCACCACCTTTTGCTCGGCTATCCCGAGCTTCTTGGCGGAAGCGTCAATAATTCGTTTATTGGCCTGGTGCGGCACGAACCAGTCGAGATCGTCAGCGGTGATGCCCGCGGCCGCGAAGGTCGCCTCGATAACGTCGGTGATCATGCCGACCGCGTGCTTGAAGACCTCGCGGCCTTCCATCCTGAGGTGCCCGACCGTTCCCGTTGTCGACGGTCCGCCGTCGACGAAAAGCTTGTCCTTGTGCGCGCCGTCAGAGCGCAGGCTGGCCGCCAGAACGCCATGGTCGGCAATCGTGCCGGCCCCCTCGCCCGCTTCCAGGACCAGCGCGCCGGCGCCGTCGCCGAACAAGACGCAGGTCGAGCGGTCATTCCAGTCGAGGATGCGCGAGAATGTTTCCGAGCCGATGACCAGTACGCGCTTGGCGAGGCCGCCACGGATATAGAGATCGGCTGTCGTCACCGCATAGACGAAGCCGGAGCACACTGCCTGCATGTCGAAGGCAAAGCCGTGATGCATGCCGAGCCTGTTCTGGATCTCGACCGCGGTGGCCGGGAATGTGTTGTTGGGCGTCGACGTCGCCAGCACGATCAGGTCGATGTCGTCCGGCATCAGCCCGGCATTTGCAAGGGCGGCACGGGCCGCGGCCTCGCCCAGGGAAGCCGTCGTCTCGTCGTCGGCCGCGATATGACGCTGGCGGATTCCGGTGCGCTGGGCGATCCACTCGTCCGAGGTTTCGACCATGCCCTCGAAATCGGCATTCTTCATGATGCGGCGGGGCAGCGCGGCGCCCGTGCCGCGCACGACTGATCTGATCAAAGTTCTTTCCTATTCCTTCGCGTCGGTAACGACGTCGGATTTCCGAGATGACAGGGCACGCGGGTTGCGCGCATGAAACAGGTCCAGGTCGGCCTCGATCCGGTCAAGCAGATTGTTGCGAACCATGTCGTAGCCGAGTTCGATCGCGGCGGCGAACCCGTCCGAATCGGCACCACCATGGCTTTTGACGACGATGCCGCTCAGCCCCAGGAACACGCCGCCATTGGAGCGGCCGACATCCATCTTTTCGCGCAGGCGATCGAAGGCGCCCTTGGCGAAGACATAGCCTATCTTGGCCATCAGGGTGCGGCTCATGGCGGCGCGCAGATAACCTGCGATCTGGCGCGCGGTGCCTTCCGCCGTCTTCAGCGCGATATTGCCGGCGAAGCCTTCCGTCACCACCACGTCGACCGTGCCCTTGCCGATATCGTCGCCTTCGACAAAGCCATGATAGTTCATCGAGGCCATGTTGGCCTCGCGCAGCATGCGTCCTGCTTCCTTGACCTCTTCCTGGCCCTTGATCTCTTCCACGCCGACATTGAGCAGGCCAACCGTCGGTCGGGCGATGCCGAACACGGAGCGCGCCATGCCGGTGCCGAGAATGGCAAAATCGATGAGCTGTTGGGCATCGGCGCCGATGGTGGCGCCGACGTCCAGAACCACGCTTTCGCCGCGCAATGTAGGCCACAATGCCGCGATCGCCGGGCGATCGATCGTGGCCATGGTGCGCAGGCAGAATTTCGACATCGCCATCAACGCGCCTGTGTTGCCGGCGGAGATGCAGGCGTCCGCGGCACCCGACTTGACCGCTTCGACCGCCTTCCACATCGACGACTTCCAACGGCCATGGCGCAGCGCCTGGCTGGGCTTGTCGTCCATCCTTACCGCGATCTCGCAGTGGAAGAACTCGCTCACCTCGGCCAATTTGGGGAACTTGGCCAGTTCGGGGCGCACCAGTTCCTCACGCCCATAGATGACGAAGCGGATGTCGGGACGGCGGGTCGCGACCGTCATGAGCGCCGGAATGACCACGGCTGGTCCGTGATCGCCGCCCATGGCATCGATGGAAATCCTGATCACGCGGTATTTATCTCACGGTTATGCGGCAGGTCGCTTTAGTGATCGCGAAGGTTCGGCGAAAATAGCGGTTTTGGGTTTTCACACAACCGACTTTTCCATCGCGGGCGAGGTTTTCAGGATTTTCCCAGTAAGGATCGCAGTTTTTGCTGAAATTCATTCTCAGCCGCTTCGGTCC
Source organism: Mesorhizobium sp. 113-3-9 (assembly GCF_016756515.1). Taxonomy (NCBI): domain Bacteria; kingdom Pseudomonadati; phylum Pseudomonadota; class Alphaproteobacteria; order Hyphomicrobiales; family Phyllobacteriaceae; genus Mesorhizobium; species Mesorhizobium sp. 113-3-9. The sequence goes on from NZ_AP023246.1 coordinate 5,158,259, forward strand.
TGCCGCCGGCGTCCAGCGAGGCGCCTGGCTTGCGCGGATAAGGGTCGATCGCCAATCCGAAGAACTGTTCGGCGAGTGCCCCGACATCGATGGTGTCGCCGGAAAATGTTTCGGGACTGTCGGGCCCGTCCGCATCGAGAAGTATCTCGCCGCCGCCTTCGAATCCCTGCCGTCCAAGCTTGGAGTCCTCGGGCAACAGCAGCGCCTCGACCGGCTCGTCGATATGCGCCTGGACCGGATCGAGCGTGACGATGCAGGCCTGGGTGATGTCGGCCTCGACACGGCCGCTGACCTTCACGCCATTGCGCTTCCAGGACACCACCAGGAGCTCCGCACGATAGGCTTCCACCGAAAGCAGCCCATGCTCCCCGGCGAGCGCCGCGCGCTGGGCGGCATCGGCCTCGATCACCACGGGCAGGCCCTTCTGCGGCAGGCGGGCGACATTGGCGAAAAACGATACCGGGCTTCGCGTATCAGCGTGTTTCATCAAGCACCTCCCTTGGCGAGCGGAAACGTCGCCGTACCGGAAACGATTGATTCGGACGGCTGAGCGGCCAGTTGCCGGCAAGCGTCGGCGACATAGTCGGCCAATTGCGATGCCTCCGGCCACGCGCCGGTGTCGGGCCGGACATTGCGGGCAAGTGCCGCGGTCAGCCCGTCCTGGTCGTTTCTTTCCAGCGCATCATCATAGGCGGCGGTACGGCCATAAAACATCTTCGCCAGCTTCTTCATGCGTTTGGGCACGCCCACATCGCCAATGCCCAACTCCCGCAGCGAATGATCGACGTCGAGGAAGAACTCGTCGATCAGCACCTGGGCGATCTCCTGCGCCACGCCGTCTTCACCGCGCAAGCGATGCTGGAACAGGAACATATGCAGAGAAAGCATCTCAAAACGGCCGAGCGGCGTGTCCGGTACATTCCAATGGGAATAAAATACAGTCTGCCGCGCCGCTGCCACGATTTGTGCGTAGAGCGCGTCGGTGATGGCGCGGTTGGCGTGGCGTTCGCGACCAAAAAGGCGCTGGAACATGGGGATGGTCTCCGGGGACCGTTTGTTGAATTGGCCTTGTTGCATCGGCAGGCAAGCTGGTTTACCGGTTTTGCGGCCCAGCGCAAGTTGCGGCGATATAATGGAGAATTGTTGTTGCGCGCGCTGAATTTCAAGTCGACCTTCTCGTCCAGGCCTGCTGGCGCGATCTCACTGCTGCTCGTCGTATCGGCGCTCTCGGCGTGCCACACCAACAAGATGATCGGCGACCTCAATCCAAGCGAGACGTTTACGCAAGGGTATGTCTACGATCAGCAGGCCGTCGATTCGGTGCCTGTCGGCTCCAGCCGCGAGCAGGTGCTTCTGGCGCTTGGCACGCCATCGACGACGGCGACGTTCGACAACGAGGCGTTTTATTACATTTCGCAAACCCGCAAACGCTATGTCGCCTTCGACAAGCCCAGGCTCGTCGACCAGAAAGTGCTCGCGGTCTATTTCGGGGCCGACGGCCGCGTCAGCCAGATCGCCAATTACGGCTTGAAGGACGGCAAGATTTTCGACTTCATTTCGCGCACCACGCCGACTGGCGGCAAGGACCAGAACTTCCTCAGCCAGATCATCAACGGCGCCAGCAAGCTGGCGCCCAGCATTCCCGGCGGCGGAACTCCGTGATCATCAGAACCCTGCTTCCTTTCGGAAAGCAGCAACATCTCAGGCGACCGAAAACCCGTGGGAGCGATCTCACGGGTTTTTGTTTGGCCAAGGCAAGGCCAGCTTGCCAGCAATGGGGCAAGCCCGTATCAAATCCCCCGGGCTTTGGGGTTTTTGAAAATGAGCACTGGCGAACGCGTAGCGCCGGACGGCTGGATGGCCACCGGCACGTCTGACAGGCAAACCGTCACCTCCGACTGGCTTGCCATCGATCCTCCGGCAATCGACGGCGTCAGGGTCAAGGAAATCAGGCCTGTCGCGACGTCCAACGGCTATCTCACCGAGGTATTCCGGGACGAGTGGAATCTCGATCAGTCGCCGGTCGGCCAGGTCTTCCAGCGCACGATGTATCCAGGTGCGGTAACCGGCTGGCATGCGCATGAGGCGACGCTGGATCGGCTCTTCTGCTGTGTCGGGAGCGTGCGCATATCGCTCTATGACGGCCGAAAGGCCTCGCCCAGCTTCGGCACTGTCTGGCACAAGATCGTCGGCGCGTTGCGACCGGCGATCGTCATCATCCCGCCCGGCGTGTGGCACGGTGTGACGGCGCTCGGGCCGGAGATCGCCCTGCTGCTCAATCTCGTCGACAAGGCCTATGCGTATGACGCGCCTGACCATTGGCGCCTGCCGCCGGACACCGATCACATCCCCTATAAGCTGGTGTAGCGTGGTGCGCCCCGGCCAGTCCGATGCAGCCGGGCAGAAGTCGCCGCTCGTCTCGGTGGTGATCGCAACCCACGACCGCCCGGCCGCCTTGCGGCAAGCATTGCGCAGCGTCCTGGGCCAGACCCTGCAGGACTTTGAAATTCTGGTGATTGGCGACGCCTGCCGCCCCGACACGGCGGGGGTCATCGCCGAATTCGCCGATCCGCGCATCGTCTATATCAACCTCCCGGTCAATTTCGGCGAGCAGTCCGGCCCCAACAATATCGGCTTTGCCAGGGCACGCGGCCGGTTCGTCGCCTTGCTCAACCATGACGACCTCTGGTTTCCGGACCATCTCGCGGCGACCACGGGATGGATCGATGCGACCGGCGCCGACGTGGTGATCGCAAGGGGCGTCGTTGTCGAGCCACCGCTGGTCGATGGCAAGCCTGTCAAGAACTCGATATTCGGGATCGGCAAGGGCGGCTTCTACGATCCCGCGTCAACGACCGGGTTCGGATCGGCCCAGATTGTGCGGCGGACGGCGTTGGACTGGTTGGGGGCCTGGCGTCCGGCCAGTCAGTGCTTCTGCGAGTCATCGCAGGACTGGTTGTTCCGAGCCTGGCGAAAGGGTGCGGTCATCGCGACGATGCCGCATCTGACCGTGCTCAAGCTGCATTCCGGCAACCGCCGGGGCAGCTATGTCGAAGACCTGGCGACGGAACAGGAAGAGCTCGTCGCGGCAATGGAGACGCCCAACACCTTGCGTGTCAGAGTTCTTGCCGGTGCCGACGGACCGCCTCGCTCGACAAGAGCCACCTATCTCAGGCGCAGATTGCTCGCGGCTTGCGGCATCCACCCCAGGGCGCGGTCCTTCCGTCATCGACACAAACGTGGCGCATTCGTCGCTCTGCTGCGCGAGATTCGCGGCCTCCCGCCAATGCCCGAGCGCGAGCCGGGTGTGCGGGAACTGTCGGAGATCTACGGCAGCCGCCCGGATACGGACGCCAGCGGCGGTTGAGATCACGTCGAAGCCGACGCATTAAATGAAAAGCCCGCGGGGATCGCTCCCCGCGGGCTTTTTCGGACCACCGGCCCGGCCGGTTAGCCGTGCGCGAGCACGGCCAGCAGCAGGAGGGCCACGATGTTGGTGATCTTGATCGCCGGGTTGACCGCCGGGCCCGCGGTGTCCTTGTAGGGATCGCCGACCGTATCGCCGGTCACCGAAGCCTTGTGCGCCTCGGAGCCCTTGAGGTGCTTGACGCCGTCCTTGTCGGTGAACCCATCCTCGAACGATTTCTTCGCATTGTCCCAGGCGCCACCGCCCGAGGTCATCGAGATGGCGACGAACAGTCCGTTGACGATAACGCCGAGCAGCGAAGCTCCGAGGGCCGCGAAGGCCGATGCTTTCGAACCGGAGATCAGCAGCACACCGAAATAGACGACGAGCGGCGCCAGCACCGGCAGCAGCGACGGGATAATCATCTCCCGGATCGCCGCCTTGGTCAGAAGATCGACCGCACGCGCATAGTTCGGCTTGGACGTGCCTGCCATGATGCCCGGATCTTCGCGGAACTGCTTGCGAACCTCCTCGACGATAGCGCCCGCCGCGCGGCCAACGGCCGTCATGGCGATGCCACCGAACAGATACGGGATCAGGCCGCCGAAGATCAGGCCGGCGACGACGTAAGGGTTGGAGAGATCGAAGGAGATTTCACCCATGCCCTGGAAGTAGGGGTATTTGTCGCCATTGGCGGCAAAGAACTTCAGGTCGTTCGAATAGGCGGCAAACAGCACCAATGCGCCGAGGCCGGCCGAGCCGATGGCATAACCCTTGGTCACGGCCTTGGTGGTGTTGCCGACCGCGTCGAGCGCGTCAGTGGAGTGGCGCACTTCCTTGGGCAGGCCCGCCATTTCGGCGATGCCGCCGGCATTGTCGGTGACCGGGCCGAAGGCGTCGAGCGCCACGATCATGCCGGCAAGGCCGAGCATGGTGGTGACCGCGATCGCCGTGCCGTAGAGGCCGGCGAGCTGGTAGGTCGAGATGATGCCGCCGACGATGACGATGGCCGGCAACGCCGTCGATTCCAGCGAAACCGCGAGGCCCTGGATGACGTTGGTGCCGTGGCCGGTGACCGAAGCCTGGGCGATCGAGTTGACCGGGCGCTTGTTGGTGCCGGTGTAGTACTCGGTGATCACCACGATCAAACCCGTCACCACGAGGCCGATAAGGCCGCAGATGAACAGGTTCTTGCCGGTGATGACGATGCCGGCGACAGTGCCGACCTCGCCCCAGCCGAGCGTTGCCGAAGTGGCGATGGCGAGGCCGACGATCGACAGCAGGCCGGTGACAATGAGCCCCTTGTAGAGGGCGCCCATGATCGAGCCGTTGGAGCCGAGCTTGACGAAGAAGGTGCCGACGATCGAGGTCAGAATGCAGGCGCCGCAGATGGCGAGCGGATAGAGCATCGCAGTCTGGAGAACGGCGGTACCGCCAAAGAAGATGGCGCCGAGAACCATGGTGGCGACGACCGTCACCGCATAGGTCTCGAACAGGTCGGCGGCCATGCCGGCGCAGTCGCCGACATTGTCACCGACATTGTCGGCGATGGTGGCCGGGTTACGCGGATCGTCTTCCGGGATGCCGGCTTCGACCTTGCCGACCAGATCGCCGCCCACGTCGGCGCCCTTGGTGAAGATGCCGCCGCCGAGACGGGCGAAGATCGAGATCAGCGAGGCGCCGAAGCCGAGCGAGACCAGCGAGTCGATGACGATACGGTCATTGGGCTGCAGGCCCATGGGACCGGTCAGGATCAGGTAGTAGATCGAGACGCCAAGCAATGCCAGGCCCGCCACCAGCATGCCGGTGATGGCGCCCGACTTGAAGGCGATGTCGAGACCAGCGGCGAGGCTGTTGGAGGCCGCCTGCGCGGTGCGCACATTGGCACGCACCGAAACATGCATGCCGATGAAGCCGGCGGCGCCCGACAGGACGGCGCCGATCAGGAAGCCGATCGCGGCGGTGATAGAAAGCAGCCACCAGGCGAGCAAAAGCACGACCACGCCGACGATGGCGATGGTGGTGTACTGGCGCGCCAGATAGGCTTGCGCGCCTTCGCGGATGGCGGCGGAGATTTCCTGCATGCGTGCATTGCCCTGATCGGACGCGAGAACCGATCGTGTCGCCCAGATAGCGTAAAGGACAGAAAGCAGACCGCAGGCGATGACGGCGTAAAGTATGGTCATTGCCAAATTTTCCTCGATTGTTGGCCCAAATGAACCCCTCCCTGGGCCGTTGAGACAAAGACCGGAATCCGCGCACGGAATCCACCTCTTCGCATCGGTGTATGCGAAACAGGGCTCGGAACGTCAAGATATTGTTCAGTTTTTGCCCGGCTTTCGCCCAAAAGACAAAGCCGCGACCACAATGCCCGCATGGGCCTTTCATTTAGATCGATTGAAATGACGCTAAGGAATCATTGCGACAGGACCGCCGGCTCCCCTAAGGACTATTCCGCCTCGCGGCCCATCCGGCGTGCGGTGTAGCGTTCGACCGCCGACAGACCGTCATAGATCAGCACGGCAAGGGCCGCCACGATCAGGCCACCCTGCAGGATGAAGGCGAGGTTGTTGGACAACAACCCGGCGATGATCACCTCGCCCAGCGTCTTGGCGGCCACGGTCGAGCCGATGGTGGCCGTGGCCAGGCTGATCACCACCGACAGCCTGATGCCGCCCAGGATGATCGGCGCGCTCAGCGGCAGTTCGACCTTGGTGAGCCTTTGCCAGCCGGTCATGCCGGCACCACGCGCCGCCTCCATGACATTGGCCGGCAGCGTCGTCAGTCCGGTCAGGGCATTCTCGAAGATCGGCAGCAGACCATAGAGAAACAGCGCGATCAGCGTCGGCTTCTCGCCAAAACCGACAGCCGGCACGGCGAGCGCCAGCACCGCCACCGGCGGAAAGGTCTGGCCGATGTTGACCAGGCTGCGCGACAGCGGCAGGAATTCGACGCCGGCTGGCCGGGTGACGAGGATGGCCAGAGCCACGGCAACGATGGTCGCGGCGACGGTGGCGATCAGCACGGTGCGCAAATGCAGCAGCGTCAGCGTCAGCAGGCTGCCTTGATTGTAGATCGCGGGAGCGTTGTTTTCGGTCAGCGGCTTGAGCAGTGGCTCGAACCAGCCTGGACTGGTGACAAAGGCCACGAGCAACACCACTAGGGCAAGCCTCAGCAGCAGAGGCAGCCAGGCTTTCATGCCGGCCTCGCCGCGCGCTTGACCAGCCCGTCCACCGTGACGCGGCCGAGCGGTTTGCCGTCGGCGCCTTTTACCGGCAGCGCCGGCCGGCCCGACCACAGGAGTTCGGCCAGCGCATCGCGCTGGCTGGCATCACCGGGGATCGCCTCGCCATCGGCGGTGCCCTTTTCCACCGCGTCGCGCACCCGTCCGAGCGAGAGCAGCCTGAATGGCCTCTCGCTGGCGCCGACCAGGGTCTCGACAAAGCTGCTGGCCGGGTTTGCCAGGATCTCGGCGGGCTTGGCGTATTGCACGAGCTTGCCGGCATCCATGACAGCGATCTTGTCTCCCAGATGCACGGCCTCTTCCATGTCGTGGGTGACGAGAATGATGGTGGTGCCGAAACGCTTCTGGATCGCCAGCAGATCTTCCTGCGCCTTGGTGCGGATGATCGGGTCGAGTGCGCCGAACGGTTCGTCCATCAGGAGCACGTTGGGCTCGGCGGCGAGCGCCCGGGCGACACCGACACGCTGCTGCTGGCCGCCCGACAATTCATGCGGATAGCGCGGCCCGAACGCCTCGGGATCAAGCTGGTAGAGCGTCATCAGTTCATCGACGCGGGCCTTGATACGGGCCTTGTCCCAGCCGAGCAGCACCGGCACGGTGGCGATGTTCTGGGCCACGGTGCGATGCGGAAACAGGCCATGGCCCTGGATGGCATAGCCGATGCTGCGGCGCAGTTCGTAGCCGGGCACCGAGCGATTGTCGGCGCCGTCGAGCTTGATGATGCCGGCGGTTGGCTCGACCAACCGGTTGATCATGCGCAGCAACGTCGTCTTGCCGGAGCCGGAGGTGCCGACGATGACGCAAACCGTGCGTGGCTCGATGACCATCGACACGTCGTCGACAACGGTGGTCGCATCATAGCGCTTGGTAATGCCTTCGATCTCGATCATGCCGTTTCAACCCTGCGCCTGGTGGCGGTCATTTCGATCACCGCATCGAGGATGATGGCGGCGGCGAAGGCGAGCGCGACCGTCGGCACCGCGCCAAGCAGCACCAGGTCCATCGCCGTCTGGCCAACGCCCTGGAAGACGAACACGCCAAAGCCGCCGCCACCGATAAGCGCGGCGATGGTGGCAAGGCCGATATTCTGCACCAGCACGATGCGGATGCCGGTGAGGATCACCGGAAAGGCCAGCGGAAATTCGACATCGAACAGGCGCTGGCGGTCCGTCATGCCCATGCCGCGCGCGGCGTCGTTGGCGGCACGCGGCACGCCGGCGAGACCGACAACCGTGTTGGCCACCACCGGGAGCAGCGAATAGAGGAACAGGGCGACGAAGGCAGGTGCGGTGCCGATGCCGCGGATGCCGAGCGCGGCCGCTCCCGGCACATGTATGGCGACCCAGCCGAGCGGCGCGATCAGCAGGCCAAACAGCGCGATCGAAGGAATGGTCTGGATGATGTTGAGCACGTTGAGCACGCCGGCGCGCAGCTTTTCGACGCGGTGGCAGAGGATGCCGAGCGGCAGCCCGACGATCACTGCCGCGGCCAGCGAGCCAAGCGCCAGCGTCACGTGCTTGGAGCCTTCGGCCCAGAAACTGTCGGCACGGTTGGCGTATTCCTTGAGGATGGAAAGGTCGTTCCAGGCCCCCGACACCAGAAGCAGGCCGATCGCCACCACGGCTGCGACCAGCACGCCGACGCGCGCCGACGGCGACAAATTCAGGCGCGTCAGCACGTCGGCCAGCAAGAGCGTGAAGGCAAAGACGAGAATCCAGAAACCGGAGGCCGGAGACACCCTGGCGAAAGTGTTGCCGGCCGGCGTCAAGAACGTGCCGGCGACGCCAACGAGCAGCGCCAGCGCGGCAAGCGCGACCACACCGGCGGCAAGGCGTAGCACAAGCGGTGTCCTGAAAAGTGCTATGAGCGCGGCGACGACCACGATAGCCAAAAGCAATGGCCCGGCGGTTGCCGGCAGCGCCTCGAGAATCGAACGCGCCTGGCCCGGAACGATCCGGTTGGCGCGAAAGGTGGCGAAGGGGGCGAGGAACGCCGCATAGGCGGCGATCGCGGCGATGACCACGCCGAGCTTGTCGAAACGGATATTCACGCCCTCCCCCGCCGGTCGTTCCGGCGCGCCACGGATGCAGCGCGCCGGAATCGCCCTACTTCAGAAAGCCGTTCTTCTTCAGGAAGTCCTCGGCGACGCCCTTGACCGGCTCACCGCCGACCTGCACGCGGCCGTTCAGCTCCTGCAGCGTGACGAGATCGAGCTTGGCGAAGACCGGCTTCAGCAGCGTCTCGATCTCGGGATGTTCCTTGAGCACGGATTCGCGGATGATCGGGGCCGGTTGGTAGACCGGCTGCACGCCTTTGTCGTCCTCGAGCACAACCAGGCCGGACGGCGCGATGCCGCCGTCGGTGCCATAGACCATGGCAGCGTTGGCACCGCTGGTCTGGTTGGCCGCCGCGGCGATGGTCGCCGCCGTGTCGCCGCCCGAGAGCGTGATCAGCTGGTCCGGCTTCAGCGTGAAGCCGTAGGTGGTCTGGAAGGCCGGAAGGGCCGCCGCCGAATTGACGAACTCGGAGGAAGCCGCCAGCACCACCTTGCCGCCGCCGGCGACGTATTTGCCGAAGTCCGACAGGGTGACGAGCTTGTTCTCGTCCGTCACTTCCTTGCGCAGCGCGATCGCCCAGGTGTTGTTGGCCGGCGCCGGCGATAGCCAGACGATCTTGTTGGCGTCATAGTCTAGCTTCTTGGCCGTCTCATAGGCCTTGGCGGCATCCTTCCAGACCGGATCATCGGCCTTTTCGAAGAAGAAGGCGGCGTTTCCGGTGTATTCGGGATAGATGTCGATCTCGCCGGCTGTGATCGCCTTGCGCACCACCGGCGTGCCGCCGAGCTGGATGCGGTCCGTGGTCTTGATGTTGTTGGCGTTGAGAACGAGCTGGATGATGTTGCCGAGCACGCCGCCCTCGGTATCGATCTTCGAGGAGACGACCACCTGGGCACTGGCGGAAGCCGCCGTGATGCCGAGCGCGAGCGCCGCGCCAGCCAGAGCCTTGATTGAAAACATTGTGAAAATCCCTTGCTATGAACCGAAATACGGTGGCCGCATATGAGCATGGCCCAAACGCGGCGTCGGGGCATACGGTTTCATAAGAGTGGGTATCAGCGCAATAATTTTGTTCTGAAGCGGCGACTTCGACCGAAGCTATCCTGACAGCATCATGTCACGTCAGGGCGAGGCTCAGGCGTCGGATTTGCGCGGGCCCGTCAGCTTCAACGTACCAAGTGCCAAAAAGCACAGAACGGCGACCGGAAAGATCATCCAGTTCAGCATCTCCCAGCCCCAGGCGTTGTAGACCATGCCCGAAAGCAGCGACGCGCAGGCGACGGAGCCGAACAGGGCGAAGTCGTGAAAACCCTGCACCTTGCCCTTTTCCGACGGCCGGTAGCTGGCAGCGACCATGGCGGTGGCGCCTATGAAGCCGAAATTCCAGCCGAGACCGAGCAGGATAAGCGACGTCCAGAATTGCCACAGCGCCAGGCCCGACAAGGCTACCGCAGCGCAACCGATCAGCAGCAGCAAGCCAGTGGCGACGATGCGCTCGGCGCCAAACCGATGGATCAGCGAGCCGGTGAAGAAGCTCGGCGCGAACATCGCCATGACGTGCCAGGAAATGCCCAGCGTCGCATCATTCTCCGACAGGCCGCACCCGACCATGGCCAGCGGCGCGCCGGTCATGACGAAGCTCATCAGCGCATAGCAGCCGACGGCGCAGAACAGTGCGGCGACGAAGCGCGGCCTGGTGACGATTTCGGCCAGGGGCCTGGCATCGCCGCCGGCAACATCAACCTTGCTGGCGGCCTTTGCCGGAAGGCGCAGAAACGACAGGATAACGGCTCCGACCGCGGCAAGCGGCAAGATAGCGGCGAATGACCCGGCAAACATCACCGGCGCGAACAGTTCACGGGTGAAGATGACGATCTGCGGCCCAAGGATGGCGGTGACGATGCCGCCGGCCAGCACGAAGGAGATGGCGCGCGCCTTGAATTCCGGCGGCGCGTTGTCGGCGGCGGCGAAGCGGAACTGCTGGACGAAGGCACCGCCGACGCCGATCACGAGCAGCGCGAACGCGAACAGCCAGAAACTGCCGTGGAAAAGCGCCAGAGTGGCGATCAGGCCGCCAAGCGCGGTGACGACGGTTCCGGTCATGAAGCCGCCGCGCTGGCCCAGCCGGCGGATGATGGCCGCGGCAGGCAAAGCGCCGAGCGCCACGCCAAGGTTGAAGCCGGTGACCGGTGCCGTCGCCAACGATTTGTCGGCGCCGAGCAGATATTGCCCGGCCAGTGCGCCCATGGAGATGGCTATCGGTGCCGCCGAGCCGATAATCGCCTGCGAGGCAGCGAGGATCAAAGCGGTGTGCCGCGCGTCCTTGCCCACCTCGACGGTGATGGCTGTCACGATGCGTCCTTGCCGCGCCCCTCGCCGCGCACCCGGCGTGACACGCGGTCGAGCACGGCATTGACCAGCTTCGGCTCGTCTTCCTCGTAAAAGGCCTTGGCGATGTCGACATATTCCGAGACGATGACCGCCACAGGCACGTCTTCGCGCTTCATCAATTCATAGACGCCGGCGCGCATAATCGCGCGCAGCGTCGAATCGAGCCGAGACAGCGGCCAATCATCGGTCAGCGCCTGGCGGATGATTGGATCGATGGTCTTCTGGTTCTCGACGACGCCGGTCAGGATGGCGCGGAACCATTGCGCATCCGCCTCGCGGTAGAGCGCGCCGTCAACTTCCTTGCCAAGCCGGAACGCCTCGTACTCGGCGGTGATCTCGAAGACACCGCTGCCGGCGACATCCATCTGGTAGAGCGCCTGCACGGCGGCCAGACGGGCGGCACCGCGCTTGTTGGCGTGGCGTATCGCGGGCTGTCCGGGCGAAGCGGGTTCGCTCACGATCGCGCTCCCAATTGTTCCTTCAGCGCGATCATGGTCAGCGCCGCACGCGCGGCAAAGCCGCCCTTGTCGCCCTCCGAGCGCTTGGCCCGCGTCCATGCCTGTGCATCGTTCTCGGTGGTCAGGATGCCATTGCCGATGCAGACCGAGTCCTGCACGGACAGATCCATCAGCGCGCGGCTGGATTCATTGGCGACGATGTCGAAATGATAGGTGTCGCCGCGAATGACGGTGCCGAGCGCAACGAAGCCGTCGTAATTCGTGCCGCCTTCCGCCGCGCCATCCAGCGCGAAGGTGATGACCGCGGGAATCTCGAGCGAACCTGGAACAGTGATGACGTCATAGGTCGCGCCCGCTTCATCGAGCGCGCCTGTCGCGCCTTCGAGCAGCGCGTCGGCAAGGTCGTCGTGGAAGCGCGCTTCGACAATCAGCAGATGCGCCTTCGCCTTCGGACGAATGAAGGCTTTGCCGTGTTGGGATGTGCCTGCCATAAAAATCTCCGGGGGGTTGCCGGTGACTTAGGCCGAAGCCGGATTGATCGCAAGCGGAAGATTGTGGGATGGACGTCGGTCCTATCGATCCTCTCGCGTATGCCACAGGCGCAACACAGAAATTGTCGTGTCCTGTATTTCGTAGCGAATTTCGTAGCTGCCTACCAAAATGCGTCGCACCTCTCGTGGCTCGAACTCTTCCAGTTTCTCGCCGATACGCGGATACTCGAGCAACCGTGTCGGTGCCGCAGCAAGCGCCTGCACGGCGCGAGCGGCTGCCGGGCCATTTGCCGGCGCGAGAAAATCATAGAGCCGGACCAAGTCGGACAAAGCCTTGTTGGTCCATTTCAACTCCATCAACGAGGCACCGGCAGCGGCTTGTCGGTGCCAAGACTCTCAGCCCACGCCTGAACGGCCTGGTGGTCAATAACCCGTCCTGCATCCACATCGGCCAATGCTTCAAGCGTGAGCCGCCGGCGCTCCTCCTCCAAATCCACCCACGCGGAAAGAGCCTGTTTGACGATCCAACCGCGCGGGCGCTCGAGGCGAGCAGCTAGCTGATCTACCTTTTCGGCTAGCGGCAGCGGAACGTGAGCGGTGATTACTTTTGTATCCATCTGAGCCTCACAATCAGATTTAATCATAGCGATTAAAACTGATTAAGTCGAGGTCGAGGCTGAGGCCGGTAGCACTCAAAGCCCCTCTTTCGCCGCCTCCGCCAGCCGCGCGGCGTAGCGGGCCATGGTGTCGATCTCGAGATTGACGCGGTCGCCGGCCTTGCGCTCACCCCAGGTGGTCACGGTCAGCGAGTGGTGGATCAACAACACGTCGAAGCGGGTGCCCTCGACCTTGTTGACGGTGAGCGAGGTGCCGTCGAGCGCGACGGAGCCTTTTGGGGCGATGAATTTCGCCAGATGGCGCGGTGCCTCCAGCGTGAAGCGCACCGCGTCGCCCTCGTCCTTGCGTTCGACAATCTCGGCAGTCCCGTCGACATGGCCCGACACGATGTGGCCGCCGAGTTCGTCGCCGATCTTCAGCGCCCGCTCGAGATTGACCTTGGTGCCGGATTTCCAGCCCGAGGCCGTGGTCAGCCGCAAGGCCTCTTCCCAGGCTTCGACCTCGAACCAGCGCGCGTTCGAGCCATGTTCGGGCAAAGCCGTGACCGTCAGGCAGACGCCGCCGCAGGAGATCGAGGCGCCTATGGCGATGGTCTCGGGATCATAGGCGGTATCGATGCGCAGGCCGACGCCTTCGCTGAGCGGCTTGACGGCCGCAACGGTGCCGATATCGGTGACAATTCCGGTAAACATCGATTGATCCCTAAATGTCTCTTACCCATTCGGCGTAGCTGTCTTCGCCGAAGCGCATCTCGCGCAGCTTGCGAAAGCCAGCCGGGATATGGTCGGCATCGACCGGCGATGCAATGCCATCCTCGCCAATCGCCTCCGGTCCCTGGAACAACACGATGCGGTCGACCAGGCCCTCGTCCAGGAATGCCTTGGCGACCTGAGCGCCGCCTTCGACCAGCACGCTTGCCATGCCGAGCGCCGCCAGGTCTTCGAGCAGTTCCGGCAAGGCGACGACGCCGTCATGGGTTTCAGTGCCGATGAAGCGTACGCCCGCGCGTTCGAGCGCGGCGCGAAGATGCGGATCCGCCTCAAGGCAGGCAGCGACATAAAGCGGCACGCGGTCGACACCGGAAACCAGCTTCGAGGCTTCCGGGAGCCGGATCTGACGATCGAGGATGATGCGCGCCGGCGAACGGTTTTCCAAACCCGGCAGACGCACGGTCAGAGCCGGATCGTCTTCCAGCGCCGTGCCGATGCCGATCAGGATGGCGTCCGACTCCGCGCGCATCAGATAGACGTCGCGACGCGCGATCTCGCCGGTGATCGCAACCTGGCCAGCGCCTTTCCTGCCGATCTTGCCGTCGCTCGAAAGCGCAAGCTTCAGCGTCACTTCCGGGCGTTTTCGCAGAGATCGAATCAAATAGCCCGCCATCTGCTCGGCGGCTTCCGCGGCCAGCACCTTCTCCACCACCTCGATGCCGGCGGCGCGCAAAATGGCATAGCCCTTGCCGGAGACGCGCGTGTCCGGATCGCTGGCGGCACCCACGACGCGCGCAATGCCGGCATTGACCAGCGCATTGGCGCAAGGCGGTGTGCGGCCGTGGTGGGCGCAGGGCTCCAAAGTGACGTAAGCCGTGGCACCCCGCGCGAGCTCGCCGGCCTCGGCCAGCGCCTCGGTCTCGGCATGCGGACGGCCACCGACCGCGGTGACGCCGGTGCCGACAATCATCGGCCCCGCGCCATCGTCACGCACGATGATCGTGCCGACCGACGGATTGGTCGAAGTCCTGCCCGCATTCCTGCGCGAAAGCCGCAGGGCCGCGGCCATGAAACGGCGATCAAGGGCCGCTTGTCCGGCCTCGCTCAGTTGCGGTGCTGCCATGCTCAGCCGGCGTCCTCTTCAGTCTTGTCTTCGTCGCCCTTCAGTTCGCCCAGCAACTCGTGAAAGTCCTTGGCCTCGCGGAAATTGCGGTAGACCGAGGCAAAGCGCACATAGGCGACGTCATCGAGCGATTTCAACGCCTCCATGACCAGCCGGCCGACCTCGCCGGACGCCACTTCCGTCTCGCCGGAACTTTCGAGCTGGCGCACGATGCCGGTCACCGCGCGGTCGATGCGTTCGGGATCGACATTGCGTTTGCGTACCGCGATCTCGACCGAGCGCAGCAGCTTGTCGCGGTCGAACGGCACTTTCCGGCCCGACTTCTTGACCACGACCAGATCGCGCAACTGCACGCGCTCGAAAGTGGTGAAGCGGCCGCCGCAATCGGGGCAGACACGCCGCCTGCGGATCGCCGCGCCATCCTCGGCGGGGCGCGAATCCTTCACCTGCGTATCTTCGGACTGGCAATAGGGACAGCGCATGAAAAGCCTTGGGTTCGCGAATCTGGTGAGGCGAAAGGCTTAGAGCCTTTCCGACCGGGATTGAAGCAGTTCCGTTTCTTCAGAGATAGCGAGGCGCGAGGAAGATTGCCAGCGCGGCAACCAGCCGGACGGCGATGCCGCCGGCGACGGCCAGGCGACAATCGACCTATTGCGGATCCGGCCGTCCGGTCACGGCGCGACGTCCTTGGTCGGAAAGCCGCAGGACGTGCCCAGGTTGCGGTAGGCCTTGGTGAAGCCGTCCATCGGGATACTGGCGAAAGCCTGCTTGCCGAAAGTCACGTCGAGCGAGACAACCTGGCGCATGGCACGCAGCAGCGCGAGACTGGTCTTGGCCTGGTTGTCGACCGTCCAGCTCGGGCGGCCGATGACGGCATCGTTGGAATAGACCGTAGCCGAAACCTTGACGCCGGGATCGCCAAACGTCGCCGCGATCTTCTTGCCGGTCGGCAACTCCTTGTTGTCGACAGTGAGCATGATGGCTGGATAGGCATCGGGCGGCAGCGCATCGCCGGTCGAGATCGACAAGGTCAGCGTGCCCGAATTGCCGTTCGCATCGAAGAACGCCGTCGAAGCCGCACAGGTCTTGCTCGCATCCTGGCCGGTGTCGAGCACATCGACGATGGTCGTCCATTTGCCGAAGGTGTTGGTAACCGGCGTCTCCGGAGCGGGCTGTGTCTGCGCGAAGGCGGACCCGCCAACGGCCAGCCAGCCGACAACGCCGAGCGGGGCGAGACGAAAATTGGGCATCATCAGGTCTCCAATTCCATGCGTCACCCGATCAGGGGTGACGCACCGCCGGCGAATAAGAGATGACGCTTCGCGCCCGGTCAATCGAGATAAGGATGATCAACCGAGATAAGGATAGAGCGGAAAACGATCGGTCAGCGCCACGACCTTGGCCTTGACCGCCGCCTCGACCGCGGCATTGCCCTCGTCGGAATTGGCGACCTTGAGACCATCCAGCACTTCGGCGATCAGCTTGCCGATCTCGCGGAATTCGGCCTGGCCAAAGCCGCGCGTTGTGCCGGCAGGGGTGCCGAGGCGCACGCCCGAGGTGACGAAGGGCTTTTCCGGATCGAAGGGAATGCCGTTCTTGTTGCAGGTGATGTTGGCGCGGCCAAGGGCTGCCTCGGCGCGCTTGCCGGTGGCGTTCTTGGGACGCAAATCGACCAGCATCAGATGGTTATCGGTGCCGCCTGAGACGATGTCGAGCCCGGTCTCCTTGAGGCTCGAAGCCAGCGCCTTGGCATTGGCGGCCACGCTCTCGGCATAGACCTTGAAGCTCGGCTTCAGCGCCTCGCCAAAGGCCACCGCCTTGGCGGCGATGACATGCATCAGCGGGCCGCCCTGCAGGCCGGGGAACACCGCCGAGTTCATCTTCTTGGCAATGTCCTCGTCGTTGCACAGGATCATGCCGCCGCGCGGGCCGCGCAGCGACTTGTGCGTGGTGGTCGTCACCACATGCGCGTGCGGCAGCGGCGACGGATGCACGCCGCCGGCGACGAGACCGGCAATGTGCGCCATGTCGACCATCAGATAGGCGCCGACCGCGTCAGCGATCTCGCGGAAACGCTTCCAGTCCCAGATGCGCGAATAGGCGGTGCCGCCGGCCAGGATCAGCTTCGGCTTGGTCTCATGCGCGGTCTTCTCGATCGCGTCCATGTCGAGCAGATGGTCGTCCTTGCGCACGCCATAGGAGACGACCTTGAACCATTTGCCGCTCATGTTCACAGGCGAGCCATGGGTAAGATGGCCACCGGAATTGAGATCGAGGCCCATAAAAGTGTCGCCGGGCTGCAGCAGCGCCAGGAACACCGCCTGGTTCATCTGGCTGCCGGAATTCGGCTGGACGTTGGCGAAATTGCATCCGAACAGCTTCTTCGCCCGCTCGATGGCCAGTTCCTCGGCCACGTCGACGAACTGGCAGCCGCCGTAATAGCGCTTGCCCGGATAGCCTTCGGCATATTTGTTGGTCATGATCGACCCTTGCGCCTCAAGCACCGCGCGCGAGACGATGTTTTCCGAAGCGATCAGTTCGATCTCGTGGCGCTGGCGACCGAGCTCGTTGCGGATGGCGCCGAAAATCTCCGGATCGGCGTCTTCCAGCGTGGTTTCGAAGAAGGATTCGAATTTATTCGACGCTGCCGCTGCTGTTGCCATGGCCTGAAATCCTCGGTTCGGGGGCAATTTGTTTATGCCTGCCGTTGCCCCAAAACCGCTGCGCACTTTTGGGCGACACGCATTGCCGCGCCATTAACACAGTTGTTTTCGACCCGCCACGTTTGCGGCGCGAAATTTGCTGGCCGGTTTGCGGCAGAGGTTGCAAATCCATGCGCCTTGGGCATCGCAGGCCCTATTTTCGTGCCTGCCTGCCGTCCAGAAGAGCCTCGGTAAGCGTGATCTCGGTGAACAACGCCCGCGCGGTGTGATCGTTGATCTCGCCACGGCGAAGCATGGCGCGCAAGGCGTCGCGCTCGGCGGCGATGCCGGCGAGCCTCAGATCGATCTCCAGCCTCCCCGCCTCGCGCATCTCGGCGCGCGCTTCATCGGCCTCGTCGGCCGCCGCGATGCGCCGCCGGTAGGCAGCGACAATCCCGTTGGCGGCGGCGAGCCTGACGCCGGGCACATCGCCCTCCTCCTCATCGGTCTGTGCGATGCTTTCAAGGTGGGCGATCGCGGCCTTCGCCGCGCCGACACGCGCCATGCGTTCCTCGGCGGCGCCTGCGTCTTCACCTGGCTCGACCAGGCCGCGCGCGATGACGGGCAAGGCCAGGCTTGCGATCGCCAGGGAGCAGATGATGACGCCGGCAGCGAGAAAGATGACAAGGTCCCGCGCGGGAAACGGCGAACCGTCCTGCAGGATTAGCGGCAGCGACAATATGCCGGCCAGCGTGATGGCGCCACGCACGCCGGCCACCGATCCGGCGAGCCGCACGCGCAGGCCGAATGGCTCGGCCTTGCGTTTGCCAAGCCGAGCCGCAAGCCCCGCCATGATGTCGCCAATCCAGATCCAGACGAAACGGAGCGCGATCAGGCACAAGGTCAGCGCCATAACGGTCAGCACCGGCTGAATGAGTGGATAGTTGCCGGTGAGCTCCGGTGGCACCTTGCGGATGATTTCGGGAAGCTGCAGGCCGAGCACGATGAACAGCGCGCCGTTGAAGACGAAGGAAAACGTCGTCCAGAGCGAGATCGTCTGCATGCGGGCCGAAACACCAAGGAAGCGGAATATGCCGGTGCTCCCGGTCAACAGACCGGCGGTGACCGCGGCCAGGATGCCCGAAGCCTCGAAGTGCTCGGCGCCGAGATAGGCGACGAAGGGAAGCAGGATGGTGATCAGCACCTGCGCCTCGGCCGGCACGCCGCCGATGCGGCTCAGGAGTTGCAGCGCCTTGGCGGCGACGAACAATGCCGCCACCCCGGCCAGGATGCCGACCGCCACGGCGTAGAGGAAACTCAGCGAGGCCTCGGCGAAGGAAAAGCTGCCGGTCAATGCCGCCGCGACGGCAAAGCGGAACATGACCAGCCCCGACGCATCGTTGAGCAGCGACTCGCCTTCCAGAATGTGCATCAGCCGCGCCGGGACCACGCTCTTGTCGACGATCGAGGAGACGGCCACCGCATCGGTCGGCGACAGCACCGCCGCGAGCGCGAAGGCAACGACCAGCGGAATGCTCGGCACCAGCCAGTGCAAGGCATAGCCGAAGCCGACAATGGTGAAGAAGACGAGGCCGATGGCAAGGTCGAGGATGGGTCTGCGCAATGCCATCAGCTCGCGCTTGGGCGCGCCAAAGGCATCACTGAACAGCAGCGGTGGAATGAACACCAGCAGGAACAGCTCCGGATCGATCTCGATATGGATGCCGCGCACCGGCCATGCGAGCGCGGCGCCCATCGCAATCTGCAGGATCGGCAGCGGCACCCGCACCAGCCGCACCAGCGCGCCGGAAACGGCGACGAAAACGAGCACGGCGAGGACAAAGATGGCGGCTTGCATGGAGCGATTCCGGCTGTTTCGCGAACCATGCGCAATCGTCGACCTCGCGTCCAGACAGCGCCGGCGCGACGACGGCCGAAGGCCGGGCCGGGTTCCGGGCATGAACGAACCGACCGCATGGCAAAGCATGCCGTTAATGTCAGAAAGAGAGCCGGCACCTGGCGTCAACGCGAGGCTGCCTAGGGGCACCAGGTGGCCGGCCGCACGCCAGCCCCCCGCGGTCGACGTGCGTATGCTGGGGCGCGCCGATGTCCAGACATTCAGACGTGGATGCCGAAAGCGAGCGCCGCTCCCTTCCTGGATACGCTGGTATATTCCCGCATCAACCTCCCGATAGCGCGAGGTTGACAGGTGGCTTTCGCCAGGTAGCAGCCTTGCGGGTCATATGCGGTTGTGCCACCGTGCACCACGGCTGGCGAGCGGGGGTTCGATCTATGCTGTCGCGGATCATGGCACATGCCGAACCGGCCCTGGCGTCGGAAACGGCCGAGGATGCAAGCATTGCTTATTTCGCGGCGATGGAAACCTTTGGCGCTTCCTATCTGCAGACCCGCCTCTATCGAAGGCCGGCGGCGACGCTGACGTCCGCCAGCCATTGGGCGGCCGGCGGCTTCATCACCCGGCTGGCACCGGCGGACTGGCCAGGCAGCCCTGCGTTCGACTATGTGTGCTTCGAGTGCAACCCGCTGCTGGGCGCGATCCGCGAAAGCCGCACGCGCTACCGGTTCTCCGACTTTGCTCCGCGCGACCGCCCTCAGTTCGGCGTCTATTGGGAAGCGCTCGGCGAGGCTGGGATCAATGATGCGCTGTGTTCCACCTCTTACGGCGCCGATGGCGCCATAGCCTCGCTGCATCTCGGCTTCCACGAGCGTGAATTCACGGCAGAAGAGAGTTTTGCCATTCAGATGGCCGGTCTCGTGCTGACGGAACGGCTGATGAACCTGACGATGCCACCACCCGCCGCCATCGTTCGGCTGACGGTGCGCGAGCGTGATGCCCTGGCGCTTGTCGCCGAAGGCAAGACGGATTGGGAAATCTCGGTCATTCTCGGCATTGCCGAAGCGACCGTGCGCTTCCATGTCGACAATGCCAGGCGCAAGCTCGGCGCCGTCAATCGCGCGCAAGCGGTGGCGCGGCTGGTGAACCAGCGCTTGATTTAACGACGCTCCCGCCAAACAAAAAAGCCGCCTCACGGCGGCCTTTCGTTATGAATGTCAAAGCCTTACAGCGAAGATGTAATCTGCAGCTCGCTGGCGCCGTCCAGCGCGTAGACGTCGTCGCGGAACTGGACCACGCCAGGTCCCGTCGACCAGGCCGAGAGATAGAGAAAGTGCACCGGCACCGGGTTGGTGACCTGGATCGGCGTGTTCTGGCCGGTCTTGATCGCCGCCTCGAAATGCTGACGGTCCCAGCCGGGGGTGTCGCGCAAGATCCAGGTTACGAGATCGCGGACGTTCTGGACGCGCACGCAGCCCGAGGAGTCGAAGCGCATCATCTTGCCGAACAGGCTCTGCTGGGGCGTGTCGTGCATGTAGACGCCGTCCGGGCTCGGGAAGTTGATCTTGACCGAGGCCATGGCGTTTTCCGAACCGGGATCCTGGCGGAACCGGTATTTGGCGGCATCATCGGTCGACCAGTCGACGTTCATCGGATCGACTTCGCTGCCGTCCGGCGCGAACAGGCGGATATGGCTGTTCTTCAAATAGTCGGGATCCTTCCGCATCAGCGGAATGATGTCCTTGCGCACGATCGAGACCGGCGCGTTCCAGTACGGGTTGACGATGATCTCGTTGATCTTGGAATTGACGATCGGCGTCTGGCGATCGATCTTGCCGACGATTGCTGTGTGGCGAAGCACGACGCGGTCGTTCTCGACCGCTTCGACCTGCGCCGCCGGAATGTCGACCAGCACATAGCGGCTGCCCAGCGTGCCGGCCTTCTCCTTCAGCCGCTGCAGATTGGTTTGCAGCTGGCCAAGCCGGACCTGCGCCGAAACGTTCATCGCCGCATAGGTGTATTTGCCCATCGAGCCGTCGGCGGGCAGGCCATGACGCAGCTGGAAGCGCTTGACCGCCGAGTCGACATAGGAATCGAAGGCCGTCGAAATGCCGGCGCTCTGCGAAAGGTCGCCAGCGACCATGAGCCGCTTGCGCAGCGGCACGACATCGGGATCATCGACGCCGAGTTGCAGCTTCTTGGTCGCGGGGACTTCCACCCAGCCGCCCTGCCCGACAATATTCTGATATTGCGCGACCGCCTGCTCCGTGAACGCAACGGTCTGCGGGCTGAAGATCGGCAGCGTCGAAGCCACTTTGCCACCTTCGCTGGCGCGAGCGTCGAACTGGTCGTCCCAATTGCCGCGTGCGGAGGATTTCAGGATATCCCCGATCACATCCTGCGCGCTCGCACGGCCGGCCACCATGGCGGCGGCGAGCAACGAGGCTCCGGAAAGGAAAAAGCGGCGGCTGGTTTTCATGGACGTTCCAGACATAGGTAGCGGTTCGATCACTTGCTGCGTCGATCATCGGGCGATCTCGCCCGCACTCTAAAATTGGCAATCTTAACAATTAGCCAACCATGGCCCGTATCACGTTGGCGAGAAACGCCCGAGGCGCGATACGGTTGCGGGTGGACGCATGGTCTTCACGACAGCATCACTGCCACCCTCGGTTCCACTGGAATATGGCGGCAACGTGGCTTTGTGCCTAAATCGGCCGGGCCGGTGCTCCGAAAAGAAAGGGACCGATGCTTTTCGGCACCGGCCCTGACTGAAGGTCGCTATTTCGGCCGCGCTTCTGTGGCGCGGGCCAGATCTGATGCGGCGCCTTACATCCGGTAGGCGATGGTGTCGTTCCAGAAGCGGTCGAGCCGCTGCAACGCGCGGTTCATCTGCTTGAACTCGTCGGTGTTGATGCCGCCGACCTGCTCGATCGAGCCGACATGGCGCTCATAGAGACCGGCGACGACGTCCGCCACCTCGTTGCCCTTCGGGGTCAGCGAGACGCGGACCGAACGGCGGTCGATGCGCGAACGCTGGTGGTTGATGAAGCCGAGATCGACCAGCTTCTTCAGATTGTAGGACACGTTCGAGCCGAGATAGTAGCCACGCGAGCGAAGCTCGCCGGCGGTTAGCTCGGAATTGCCGATATTGAACAGCAGCAGCGCCTGGATGGCATTGATGTCGGACCGGCCGTTGCGGTCGAATTCGTCCTTGATCACGTCAAGCAGACGGCGGTGCAGCCGCTCGACGAGCTGCAGCGATTCCATGTAAAGCGAACGGATAGCCTCGCGGCGATCGTCGGAAACGTTGGCGGTCTTCGCCGCCGGACGCGAATTGATCATTGTCTTTGCCTCTCGTTTGTCGCCCTGGTGATTTTTTGTTTTTCACCTTGATCGCGACACTATCGAATACTCATAAAATTCGACTTAAACGCTAGGGCTAACAAGAGCTTACCGGTAACAGGTTTCGAAAGAGGCTTAACGAACGGTCACCCGAGCAAGGATAATTAACCTAAAGGCTTAGGCAATGATCGGGAGGCCGGATCGAGGTGGCCGCGAAGTCGTCAATGGCGGCAAGAGCTTAGTGCCGCGCGGGGCGTTTCTGCAGGTAGATGACGACGCGAAAGACGATGTAGAGCAGCGCCACCGCCGCATGCGAGACGACGATCAGCAGCCGATGGCCGAAAAGCTCGGGAAAGCCGGCGTACATGACGGTTTCGGTGACCGCGCAGATGAACCAGATCACCGGGCCCCAGGAGGCCAGCATCCAAAGCCCCGCCGCGGCGAAGGGGAAGAACACGGCGAGCATCACCGCCGCCACCTGCCAGTGCACCGGCATCAGGTCGAAGCGCCAGAGCGATCCAGGGTAAAAGCCGATCAGCTTGATCCAGTACAGGATGCCGAACAGCAGGCAGTAGCCGGCGATGACGCGCTGGAACCAGGCGAAGATGACCTCGACCGTCGACGGCTGGAGTACGACGCGTCGCGACGTCACCTCGCTCATAGCGGGAGTTCCCGTTCACCGAGCGGGGCGAAATAGGCCTCGACATCCGCTTCGCCGACCGCATCGAGGCTTGCTGGCCGCCATTGCGGCTTCGACCCCTTGTCGATGATGGCGGCGCGGATGCCTTCGTAGAAATCGTGGCCGGCAAGCATGCGGTTGAGGATGCGGAATTCCATCTTCATGCACTCGTCCATCGACAAGGTCTGCCCGGCGCTGATCTGCCGCCAGGCGACGCGAAGGCTGGTCGGAGAGCGCATGCGGATCGTCGCCAGCGTCTTGGCCGCGAATTCATCGGCGCCCGACGCGCGGTCCAGGCTGTTGAGAACATCCTGCAGCGACGGTTGGTTGAAATGGCGCGATATCGCTTCGAGCGTCGGCCTGTCGGTCTCCCGCTTTGCCTGGACAAAGAAACCGCGCAGCACCGATTCCGGATCGCCGGTCAGCACCAGCCGATCAAGGAAGCTGGCCTGGTCTTCGGCCTTGATCGCGTGGGTGGCGAGCCCCGACCACAGCGCGTCGCCATAGCGGATGCGGTTGCCGGTTAGGGCCAGATACATGCCGAAGGAGCCGCCAAGGTCGGGCAGCAGATGGCTGGCGCCGACATCGGGGAAGAAGCCGATACCGACCTCCGGCATGGCGAACTGGGCATTCTCGGTCATCACCCGGTGCGAACCGTGAAAGGAAATGCCGACACCGCCGCCCATGACGATGCCGTCGATGAGGGCGACATAGGGTTTCTTGAAGCTGTTGATGCGGGCGTTCAGCCGATACTCATCGGCAAAGAACTCGACCGGCGGCTTTCCGGCCCGGCCGGCCTCGTAGATATGCAGGATGTCGCCACCGGCAGAAAACGCCCTGCCCTCGGCCTTGACAAGGACGACGTCCACGCCGTCATCGCGCTCCCAGGCATGCAAGGCCTTGCCCAGCGCCTTGACCATGCGATGGGTGACGGCATTGAGCGCCTGCGGCCGGGTCAGCGTCACGAGACCGGCCCTGCCCAACCGTTCGAAGCGAATTTCGTCGCCCCCACCAAAATCCATCGCCAGAGAATCCTTCCCCCGCGCCTGCGGGACTGAAGTGCTAAAGGCGGCGAATGGGTGCGTCAATGGCGGCAGCCTCTCCACCACAGCCTTGGCGGCCAGCGGTGAGCAATGCTACGAAGATCGCTGCCGTTGCAAGCGACGCGCCGATACTGCGCGCAGGCGGATTTGGGGACAGTTGGCCATGTCCGGATTTCTTCGTCCCGCACTGTTGACGATCGGGCTCATGATCGCAGGCCTTGCACCGCGCGCCGCGTTCGCCGTCACGACCGACGATCTCTACCAGTCGCGGACCATCGTCACCGGCCAGGGCGAAGAGAACCGCCAGATAGGCTTCAGGGATTGCCTGGACCGGGTCCTGGTCAGGGTTTCAGGCGATCAGCGGCTGCCGAAAAAGCCGGAAATGCTGGCACTACGCGACAAGGCCGGCGATTTCATCGACAGCTTCCGCTACCATGACCGGCTGGAAGGCATTCCGATCCATGACGAGCAAGGCACGCATGACCGGCCGCACGATCTGATTTGTCTCTACAAGCCGGCCACGGTCAACAAGCTGCTGGCACAGCTCGGCAGCAGGCCTTGGCTTGGCGAGCGACCGACGCTTACCGTCTTTCTCACCGCCGAACAGGGCGCTCGGTATTTCATGCTCAGTGCCGAAGAGAAGCGTGGCGAGACGATGCGCGAGTCTTTCGCCAATGCCGCCGATCCGCTGTTGATGCATGTCGCGTTTCCGAAGGCGGCGCAGTTGGCAGAGCTCGGCAAAAAAGGGCTAAGCACCGACGACATGGCAAGGCTGGATCCGCTGGCCAAACAGACCGGTGGCGCGCAAGCGCTCTCCGGCAGCATCGTATGGAGCGACAAGGAGCTCGGCTGGATCGCCGATTGGCGACTGGCCGATCACGGCAAGACCTATCGCTGGCAGATCCGCGGCGTCAGCTTCGACGAGGCGTTCCGTGTGGCAATCGGGGGTGCCGCACAGATTCTCTCCGGCAATGGGCAGCCCTGACCGGATAGGCATGGCGGGACGGTGTCCCTTCCGCCGGCTTGGCACAATCGTGTCGCATTGGTCAGCGACAAGGGCTCGTGGTAAAAGCCGCCGAAAAGAGAGTTTTGGCCATGAACAAATTCACCCCGACAAAGCCAGCCGGCGCGCGCAGCGTCGACGACATCACCGGCAGCCGCCGCCTGCGCCGCATGCGCAAGGCCGACTGGTCGCGCCGCCTGGTGCAGGAGAACCGGCTTACGGTCGACGATCTGATCTGGCCGATCTTCGTCGTCGAGGGCAGGGATGTGCGCGAGCCGATCGCGGCCATGCCCGGCGTCTTCCGCCTGTCGGTCGACCTTGCCGTCAAGGAGGCCGAACGGGCGGCAAAGCTCGGCATTCCGGCTCTCGCCACCTTCCCCAATGTCGACCTGGCCTTACGCGACCAGACCGGCTCGCACATCCTCGACCCGGAAAACATCATCAATCGCGCCAGCCGCGCGATAAAGGACGCGGTGCCCGGAATCGGCATCATCACCGACGCCGCGCTCGACCCGTTCACCAGCCATGGGCATGACGGCATCCTGCGCGACGGCATCATCGTCAACGACGAGACGGTCGAGCAGGTCGCGGCTGCGGCCGTCATCCAGGCGGCGGCCGGCGCCGACATCATCGCGCCTTCCGACATGATGGACGGCCGGATCGGTGCCATCCGCGACGCGCTCGACGCCAACGGTTTTCAGGACGTGGCGATCATGTCTTACGCGACGAAGTTCGCCTCGGCCTTCTATGGCCCCTATCGCGAGGCGGTCGGCACCGCCGGACTGCTCAAGGGCGACAAGAAGACCTATTACATCGACCACGCCAATTCCGACGAGGCGGTGCGCGAAGCCGAGCAGGACATCGCCGAAGGCGCCGACATGCTGATGGTCAAACCAGGCCTGCCCTATCTCGACATCATCCGCCGGCTGAAGGACGAATTCCAGATGCCGACCTTCGCCTACCAGGTGTCGGGCGAATATTCGATGATCAAGGCCGCGGGCGCCAATGGCTGGATCGACGGCGAAAAGGCGATGCTGGAGAGCTTGCTCGCCTTCAAGCGCGCCGGCTGTGATGGGATCCTGACCTATTTCGCGCCTGAGGTGGCGGAGATGCTGAAGGGATAACCGAAAGTGCTGCGGGGGCTGAGCAAGCGTTTCACGTCATTGTTTGTCTCCGCTCCGCGCGGCGACGCTACAACGCCTGGCTATCATGCCTACGTCACGATCCATGACAGGACTGTGCCGAGTTCAAGGCTGTCCAGCGCCATCGGGCGGCTCTCGGAAAAACATGAATCCGCGCTCGATGCGGCATGGGCCGAGTTGGAAAGCGGTTTGGTTGCCTGGAGGACAAAACACCTGATTCTGGCGGCCGAAGCCGCGTCGGAAATCCGCGCCGGCCTATCGGCGGCCGACCTCACCAACACGGTGGTCTCCATTCTCGTTGACCAGTCCGGATCGATGCGCGGTCAAAAAATGCTCTATGCGACCGCTTCCATCGACATTGCCCAGGAGTTCTTGAGAGCGCTCGGCACAAAGGTCGAAGTGCTGGGCTTCACCACACGCGCCTGGCGCGGTGGGGAATCGCGGCGTATCTGGGACGCAGATGACCGGCCCAAAAATCCCGGTAGACTGAACGACTTGCTGCATATCATCTACCGGGAGGCCGGCGACATGCGTCAAAGCAGTCTTGGCCATGCGCTCAAGCCGATGCTGCGGCCGGACCTGCCCAAGGAGAATATCGATGGCGAAGCCATCGAATGGGCCGCCGGGCGGCTGCAGCACAGTGCCGAAGCTCGCAAAATTCTGCTTGTCGTGTCGGACGGGGCGCCGGTCGACGACTCGACGCTTGCGGCCAATGGCCCAAATTACCTCCACGACCATCTGGTGCACGTGGTTCAGCAAATGGAAATGGCCAAGGACGTCGAGCTGTTGGCAATCGGATTGGGCTTTGACGTCGATAACTATTACCGAGTTTGGGCAAAGTCCGAGACGATCGATGAGCTCGGCAAAGTCATGCTGACAACGTTGCAGCGCCAGCTCGTCAACGGCAGAGGCGCATCTGACGCCGACGTTCATTGATCGGCGGACCATCGTCGCCAACGTCCTCTTTTGTGATCCCATCGAGCTGGGTGTCAGGAGCTTTCCGTAGCCCGCTGCGCGCCCAAGAAAACCAATTGCTTTTTGCAAGCAGTTAAGTTAAACGGCCACTGGTTGCAAATTACATGCGGTTCAGGAGGCAATGGTGTCAAAACTTCGTGTCAATGCATTCACCCTCTCGCTCGACGGTTACGGCGCCGGTCCGGATCAGACTCTTGAACATCCTCTCGGCGTCGGCGGCGAAAATCTGCACAAATGGATGATCGGCACCAGCACGTTCCGCCAGATGGTGCTCGGCAAGAACGACGGGACCACCGACACCGATGACAGCTTCGCGGCACGCAGTTTCGAGAATGTCGGCGCCTGGATCCTCGGCCGCAACATGTTCGGGCCGATCCGAGGCGATTGGCCTGACGACAGCTGGAAAGGCTGGTGGGGCCCCAGCCCGCCCTATCACGTGCCGACTTTCGTGCTGACGCGCTACAAACGCGATCCGATCGTCATGGAAGGCGGCACGACCTTCTACTTCGTCACCGACGGCATCCATTCCGCGCTCGAGCAGGCAAAGGTCGCGGCTGGCGGCAAGGATGTGCGGGTTGGTGGCGGCGTTTCGACAATCCGGCAATACCTTCAGGAGAAGCTCATCGACGAGATGCACCTGGCGATCTCGCCGATCCTGCTTGGCACAGGTGAGAATCTGTTCGGCGGCCTCGACATGCTGAAGCTCGGCTACCAGTGCACCGAGCAGGTTGCGACGGCGCTTGCCACGCATGTGATGATCGGGCGGGCGTGACTACAGCTCTTTCTCCCCGTCACTATACGGGGAGAAATGCCCGGCAGGGCAATGAGGGGCGGCGCGGCCTTTGGAGACTAGCGGCAAGCTACCAATAGCAGCGAATTGGGGCTCAATCGCCAACGCTGGCGCCGCCCCTCATCCGCCCTTCGGGCACCTTCTCCCCGTGAACGGGGAGAAGGACAAGGTGCTCAATACTTCTCCGGCACGTAGAGTTCGCGCGGCAATGTCTGGCGCTCGTATTCGGGATTGAAGACGCGCTCGGGTAGCGTGATCTCCTCGTGCGGCACCTCTTCGTAAGGCATCTGCTTGAGCAGATGGTCGATGCAGTTCAGCCGCGCGCGCTTCTTGTCGTTGCCCTCGACGATGAACCAGGGCGCCTCCGGAATGTTGGTGCGGGCGAAGGTTTCTTCCTTGGCCTTGGTGTACTGCTCCCAGCGCACGCGCGATTGCAGATCCATCGGCGACAGCTTCCACTGCTTCATCGGATCATGGATGCGCATCAGGAAGCGCATCTGCTGTTCCTCATCGGTGATCGAGAACCAGTATTTGACCACGGTGATACCCGAGCGCACCAGCATGCGCTCGAACTCCGGCACGTCGTGGAAGAACTCCTCGACCTGGTCGTGCGAGGCAAAGCCCATCACCCGTTCGACGCCGGAGCGATTGTACCAGGAGCGGTCGAACAGCACGATCTCGCCGCCAGCCGGCAGATGCGGGACATAGCGCTGGAAATACCATTGCGACTTCTCGCGTTCGGTCGGCGCCGGAAGTGCCACGACGCGGCAGATGCGCGGATTGAGCCGCTGCGTGATGCGCTTGATGACGCCGCCCTTGCCGGCAGAGTCACGGCCCTCGAAAACCACCACCAGCTTCTTCTTGTGATAGGCGACCCAGGACTGCAGCTTGATCAATTCGGACTGCAAGGTGATAAGGTCGCGAAAATATTGCATGCGATCGATCGAAGGCGGATGCGAGTTCTTGTAGATCTTGGCGATCTCCATCGACAGCGCCGGCTCCGACATTTCGAGCTCATAGTCTTCGTCGAGCGTGTCGGCGAGCTCGGCTTCAAGCCAATCCTTGGCGGGAGAATTCTGTCTTAGCTCGGTCATATCAGTCGCTCCGCTTGCAAGCCCTGTCGGTTCATGTCCGGCACCCCAAACTGCAGGCCCGTGGCCTGGAATGGAAACACCTTAGCCGAATTCAATATAGGCCGGCGGTGACGGTTTTATTGCAGTCCGGAACGCGACCGCGGCCTTTAAAAGCTCCGCCATGCGTGATCGATCCATCATCATTGCATGGCGACAAGCCGGGCAAATTGTCCTACAAATCCCCGGTCGCATTCCGGGCTGCCCTTCGCGGCACCCAATTCAACACAATCGCGAGGACTGACATGGAATACCGCACCCTTGGCCGTTCCGGCCTGAAGGTTTCGACACTGACTTTGGGCACCATGACGTTCGGCGGCACCGGGCCCTTCGCCGCGGTGGGCAACAGCGATCTTACCGAAGCGAAGCGGATGATCGACATGTGCATCGACGCCGGCATCAACCTCATCGACACCGCCAATGTCTATTCGAACGGCCTGTCGGAAGAGATCATCGGCGAGGCACTCGGCGGCAAGCGCAAGAACGACGTGCTGATCGCGTCCAAGGCGCGCATGCGGATCGGCAGCGGGCCGAACGACGAAGGCCTGTCGCGCCACCATCTGATCCGTGAATGCGAAAAGAGCCTGAAGCGGCTGAAGACCGACGTCATCGACATCTATTTCGTCCACCAGTGGGACGGTCTTACCCCGGTCGAGGAAACGGTGGCCGCGCTCGACACTTTGGTCGGCCAGGGCAAGGTGCGCTATATCGGCTGCTCCAACTGGTCCGGCTGGCAGGTGATGAAGGCGCTCTCCATCAGCGACAGCCGTCACCAGCAACGCTTCGTCACCCAGCAGATCCACTATACGCTGGAGGCACGCGAGGCCGAATATGAACTGCTGCCGATCTCGGTCGACCAGGGGCTGGGCGTGCTGGTCTGGAGTCCGCTCGCCGGCGGCTTGCTGTCCGGCAAATACCGCCGCGACAGCCCGACCGCGCGCCAGCTCGCGGGCTGGTCCGAGCCGCCGATCCGGGACGAGGATCGACTGTGGCGGATCGTGGACGTGCTGGTGGAGATCGGCAAGGCCCGCAGCGTCTCGGCGGCGCAGGTGGCACTTGCCTGGCTGCTCGGACGCCCCGCCGTCTCCTCGCTGGTGATCGGCGCCCGCAACGATGCCCAGCTCAAGGACAATCTCGCCGCGGCGGCCCTGGAGCTCAACCCTGAAGAACGCCAGCGCCTCGACGCCGTCAGCCGCCCGCCTCTGCTCTACCCCTACTGGCACCAGCAATTGACGGCAAAGGATCGCTTCGGCCCCGCCGACATGGTTCTCGACCGCAGCGTCATCTGACCGTTAGAGCGGCTCCCTGAGGGAAAGCGCTACGCGCTTTTCCCGGGAAAACCGTTTCACACTTTTCCTGGAATTGCTCTAGGCCGAGCCGCGCTAGCCCTCGATGAAGTGCCAGAGTTGGCGATCGGGTTCGAGCTGGCCGCTGAGCACGAAATATTTATAGAGCACGGGCAGGGAGACAGCCTGCTCGTCCCGCTCATTGGAGAATGTCCGGCAATAGGCATTGGCCGCGTCACGCTTACGCGTCGTTGTGCCAGGCATTTACCGAGGGCGGCGGTCGTCCAGCGCGTGCCGACCGGCTTCGACGAGAGACCCTGGGCACTAGCCCGTTATGCAGCGCCAGACCTCGGTATCCGGCTTGATCTGGCCGCTGAGCACGAAATATTTGTAGAGCACCAGCAGGGAGATCGCCTGTTCGGTCTGTTCGTGCCCAAAGGTCCGGCAATAGGCGTTCGCTGCCGCGGTGATACGCTCCGCCTTCTCCGGGTTCCGTTCGAAATAGGCCACATGCTCGGCAAGGTCCGAGAAATCAGCTTCGAGCGGCACATAGTGGACATTGGCCTCGAGCTGCCGCTCGGCGAACCATGTCTCGTATGTCGGCGGCGGCATCAGGCAGAGCGACTTCGAGCTCAATATCCATTTGAGGTTGGTCGCCACGTCGTTGCCCTCGAGCGAGACGATGTAGCGATAGCGCTGGTGCTGGCTGATGCTGAGAAACGGCTTGGCGTATTCGGCCGGAGCGTTCGGCTTGTGCGAGCCGGCATCGCAGAACGGCAGGTCGCGCACCGCCTTCAGAAATCTCGTCCTGATCGGATTGTTGAGATCGCCGCGCCAGACCACGGCAGGCAGCTTGTCGGCGAACGAGATGGCATCAGCCGGCATCTGGAAGTGACGAAACTTGTCGAGCTTCATGATGACCGCGTTCTGGTCGTCATCACGGATCGGCCGGTCCTTCACGATCGTCGGCACCTTCGGCAGCCTCCTGACGTCGCCGAATTCGAGGTCGATGAGCAATCCGGGGTCGAAGTAGCGGGCGAATTCCTTCAGGTCGTAATAGTACATGGTCGGCGTGAAGGGCAGCTTGCTGATGCGCATGGCATTGGCGCTGGGGGCGAAGCCATCCTGCAGCTTGTTGTAGTAATTCACCCGCCGGCGCGCCGCCTCATCGGAAAGCCTGGCCTTTTCGAGGCGAGCGGCCAGTCTGTGGCGAAACAAGGCTTGCGGAATGACATCGCGCGCGACGTTTCGCGCATAGTAGAAAACCTTTGCCGACGTCCGCGCAATTGTGGCCATGGTCCACTTGATCAAAACAAACGGGCAGCTCTCAATACGCTGGCGCCCCGCGTTTTCTACATCATTATGGCGCCCGTCTGGCAAGCCCCCCTGCGGATCCGCGACGCCGCGCCCGTGCAGAACCGCTTCAGCTGTTGTGTTTGACGGCTAATGCTCCTAGGCAGGGTCAGAGCCGCAAGGCAGGTCAAAAGGAACCGATATGGCGCGAGCACCCAACTACGATCAGGAACGCAAGGAACGTGACCGGCAGAAGGCGGCGAAGAAGGCCGAAAAGCTGGCGGCCAAGGTTGCCGCGCGGGAACGTTCAAAGCCCGAGACCGAGATCGAAAACGAAACAGCGGAATGACGGCAAAAGGCCCGCAAATGCGGGCCTTGCCTCAATCCAGTTCGTCGCCCTGCGTCAGGCGGGCGCCTTGTCGCTGATAAAGACGTCCACTTCCCGCGCCGCGGCGATAAAGGCGCGCCTGGCATTCATGGCCGGCTTGTCGCCGGCCAGCGCATCGTGGCAGGCCTGCAGCGCCGCGCGATGCTTGGGACTGCGCTTGCCGGGCCAGCTGTTGAGGAGGTAATCGGAAGCCTCGCGGGCCGTGCGCAAGAGCTGAGTGCTTCCCGCCGTGACGGACTTGACGGTCACGGGTGTTTCAAATCGGTTGTTTTCCATCGCCGCTCTTACGCCATCGGCGCCCGTGAAGCGAGGCCGAAAGTGTGCTTCGCCTGCGGACGTCGCTTTTGCCCGGCAGCGCCCTGCCCGTACAGAACGGTTCGCGACTTCACGGAAACGCCGAACCGCCTTTGTCTCTCTATGCTGACGCAATTCCGGACGGGAACCGCTTCACTCTTTTCTCGGAATTGCTTCAAGCGGCAACGACGGCAAATCCCCTGGCGCGAAGACCGCGTCGATCGTTGGCGAGCGACGTTACCAGCCGGTCGCGGCTGCCGACGATATGGGCCGAAAGCAGGCGGGCCGCTTCATCGGCCTCGCCAAGGCGGGCCGCCGCCAGAATGGCACGGTGTTCGGCCCAGGCGCGACCCAGAGCCGCCTCGTCACGCACCTCCAGCCAGCGGGCCCGCGACAGGCGCGTCATGGCATCGCGCACAGCCCGGAACAGGAATTCGTTGCCTGACAGGCGCGCCAGCTCGATGTGAAAATCCATGCCGACACGATGCCATTCCTCGCGCGGCGTGTTTTCGTCGCATGAATCGAGCATCGCCTCGATGATATCGATGGCGCTGCTTTCGGCGTGGATGCATGTCAGCCTCACGGCCGCGACCTCGACGGCTTCGCGATAGACGGCGATCTGCTCGAGCTCGGCGAGGTTGATCGGCGACACAGTCCAGCCGCGGCCATCCCTGCCAACCAGCCCCTCGGTCTCCAGCCGCAGAAGTGCCGCCCTTACCGGTGTGCGCGAGGCGCCGAAGCGGCCTTCGATCCAACGCTCGGTCAATTTCTCGCCTGGACCGATTTCGAGCCCCAGGATCATCTCCCGCAACTGTCGTTCGACATTCTGCATCTGTGACATCGCGCTGGCCTCTTCGAAGCCGCATTGACAGCAGCCGGGTTGAAGTTCATGACGTATACCGGTTTGGTATCCCAAAATGGTATCCGCAACAAGCGTTGATATCGAGCAGGCAGGACATGGCACAGGAAGATACGCAACAAGGCGGCTACAACATTCACTGGCGCCGCAATCTCGCCGTCTGTTTCGCGGGCTCGTTCAGCACGCTCATCGCCATGACGCTGCTGCTGCCTTTCCTGCCGCTCTATGTCGAACAGCTTGGCGCGCAAGGCCATGCGGCGATCGTGCAGTGGTCCGGCATCGCCTACGGTGCCACCTTCTTCGCCGCGGCCCTGGTCGCGCCGTTGTGGGGACGGCTGGGCGACCGCTACGGCCGCAAGGTGATGCTGGTGCGCGCCTCCTTCGGCATGGCGATCTGCATGTCGCTGACGGGTATGGTCGAGACGGTCTGGCAACTGGTGCTGCTGCGCCTGCTGATCGGGTTTGCCGGCGGCTATTCCTCGGGTTCGACCATATTGGTGGCCATGCAGACGCCCAAGGACCGCTCCGGCTGGGCGCTCGGCGTCCTGTCGGCAGGCATCACGGCGGGTTCGCTTGTCGGCCCCCTGCTCGGCGGAGCGCTGCCGCCAGTCATCGGCATTCGCGCCACGTTCCTGTTGTCCGGCGGCGTCATCTTCCTTGCCTTCCTGGCAACGACGTTCCTCATCAAGGAGACCCAGCGCCCGAAGCCGGCAGCGTCGGCGGCAAAGCCGAAAAGCGGCTGGTCGCAGATCCCGGACAAGCGCCCCGTCGTGGCCATGCTGACAACCGGCATGCTGCTCGCCTTCGCCACAATGTCGATCGAGCCGATCATCACCGTCTACGTACAGCAGCTCATAGAGGACCAGAGGCGGGTGACGATGATCGCCGGCGTGGTGATGTCGGCGACGGCGCTGGGCACCATCCTGTCGGCATCATGGCTCGGCAAGCTTGCGGATCGTGCCGGCCACTGGAATGTCGTCGTCGGAGCGCTGGCCGTATCGGCCCTGCTGCTTATCCCGCAGGCCTTCGTCAGCAATGGCTGGCAACTGATCGGCCTGCGCTTTCTGATGGGACTGGCGCTGGGTGGCCTGCTGCCCTGCATCACCAGCGTCATCCGCCACAATATCCCCGACGGCGTCGGCGGCAATGTGCTTGGGCTGGCCATCTCGGCGCAGTATGTCGGGCAGGTTGCGGGACCCTTATCGGGTGGCTTCGTCGGTGGTCACTTCGGCATGCGCTCGGTGTTTCTCGCCACATCGGTGCTGATGGCCGGCGGTGCCGTCTACAACTGGATTGTCCAGTCGCGGCGCACACGGCATATGGCGTTGGAAGCGAGCGAGTCCTGAGGGCTCAGGTCGTAAAAACAGGGAACCAGCCGACATGAACTCCTCCGAACCAACCGCCAGCCCTACCCTCGTGTTCGCCGGCGGTCTCGTCGGCGCGGCAGGCGTGGCGCTGTCAGCCGCCGCCGCGCATCTCGGCGGCGCCTTCACCGGCACGGCCGCGTCGTTCCTCTTGATGCACGCGCCTGTCTTGCTCGCCGTCGGCCTCACCGGCGCGAATCGCTTTCTGCGGATCGCCAGCATCGCCTTGCTTGCCGGGCTGCTGCTTTTCGCGGGCGATCTTCTTGCCCGCGATTTCCTGGGATCGAGACTGTTCCCGATGTCGGCGCCGATCGGGGGCACCTTGCTCATCGCCGGCTGGCTGGGGATAGCGATCTCTGCCCTGGTAAGTCGGCGTTCCTAAGGCCGAATCGGTCGCGATCAATCCCCGGGACGTCCGGTGCGGACCCACAGATCGCGGTTGCGCGAGGCCCGCTTCGCCAGGCGTCGCGCTTCCGGTCGCTCGGCGGCCGGAGCGATGCCCCAGTAGTTGCGGTAAATGTCTTCAAACAGATGCTTGATGGGATGCATGATTTTTCTCCCTTCGGGTTGAATCGATCCAATGCATAGGCAAAAAAGCGTGCCGATCAGCTTCGCGTACGCCCCACCAGGAAGCGAAGGTCGCGAATCCACGGGCTTGCCTTGCCCCGACGCCTGAAACTGTTGGCAGCCGACCCAATACTCCAGTCGTTGCGATAGATGTCTTCAAACAGGTAATTGACGGGATGCATGGCGCACCTCCCTGGAAACACAGGCGGGCCAAACCCACCAACTTGGATCGATTCAATAATAGGCCTCCGACTGTTCTCGGTCAAGCAAGATTTGAATCGATCCAACGAAAGTGCTAGATGCAAATCCGGAACATGCTAAATGCATGTCAGGAGGCACGCACAATGGGGTCACTCACCGCAGGCAATCGAAGACCCGTCCGGCTGGCCGATATCGCCAAGGCCGCCGGTGTTTCGCACGGCACCGCATCCAATGTCTTCAGCCGCCCCGAGATCGTGCGCGAGGAAGTCCGCCAGCGGGTCAAGGCGGCGGCCGAGGCGATGGGTTATGGCGGGCCGGATCCCAAGGGCCGCCTGTTGCGGGCAGGCAAGGTCAACGCCATCGGCGTCGCCACCGCCGAACCCCTCTCCTACTTCTTCGACGATCCCTTTGCGCGGGTCATGATGGCGAGCATCTCGCAGGCCTGCGATGCAACAGGAGCCGGCATTTCCCTGGTATCGGCAGCCAACAACGAACAACTGGCCTGGAACATCCAGAGTGCGCTGGTCGACGGCTTCATCGTGTTCTGCATCGAAGGCGGTTCGCGGCTGGTGGAACTGGCACGCGAGCGCAAACTGCCCTTCGTGGCGCTCGACCTGGACTCCGAGGATGGGGCGGTCGCGGCGATCGGCGTCGACAACATAGCCGGCGCCAGCCTGGCGGCGCGCCATCTCACGGATCTCGGACATCGCCGCTTTGCCGTTCTGGCGCTGCCTTTCGTCGACGGCAGGACGGGTCTCGTTTCACCCGAGCAGGTTCGCTCAGCGACCTATGCCGGCACGCGCGACCGGCTCACCGGCTATCTCCAGGAGCTTTCGCGGGTTGGCGTCGACACATCCACGGTGCCCGTCTACGAAACCGCCAACGACGCGACCAGCACGAGAGCGGCGCTCGAAACCATCTTCGCGGCCAAGGAGCCACCCACGGCCATCCTGGCGATGTCGGACAAAATAGCCCTGGTGACGCTTGAATGGCTGAGCGCGCGCAAGCTCAGCGTCCCCGACGATGTTTCCGTCATCGGGTTCGACGGTGTTCCGGAGTCTGCCGTGTCCGAGCCGCCCTTGACCACGATCGCCCAGCCGATAGCCGAAATGGGCCGCCTTGCCGTCAAGGCGATCCTGGAGAGCGACGGCAAGGTCAGCCGGCAGCTGCTGCCGGTCAAACTGGTTGTGCGGGCCTCGTCGGCTCCGCCGCGCGGCTGAACGGCGCGCCGCTCAGCGATTGGCTCTTGCCATGGCGGAGATGCCGAAAGACGCACGCGCCGGCGTGACATCCTTTTGCGTCGTACCGACCTTGCCCGAAGCGCTGATGGTCGACAGCCATTCGAGATAGAAGGCGAGCGCGAACTGCATGGCGATGCCGGCCGACAGCAGCAGGCTGTCATAGGCAAGCCCGCCCGGATTGATCAGTTTCATCACCTGCGCGACCATGGCGATCACCGTGCCGGCGATGAAGACCGGCAGCGAGCGCTTGCCGAGTATCGCCAGCGGATGGTCAGGACTGGTGCGGAACAGGTTCGACAGCGCCGGCAAGGCGACGATCAGATAGCTTACAGCCAGGATATGCAGCAGCCTTGGCAGCGACAGGAAGGTCTTGTCAAAACCGCCGATGACCACCGGCAGCTTGAACCACGTTATCTGGCCCCAGAGCGGACTGTGCACCCATATCAGCGCCGTCAGCACATAGGCCGCGGCCGCGCCAACCAGCCAGCGGTTGATCGGAATGACACCGCCGCGCCTGACATGCAGCATGGCGGCGAGGCCGATGTTGAACAGGAACTGCCAGGAGAGAGGGTTCAGGAACCAGAAGCCGGGCTCAGGGTAATTTGGCGGGGCGATCTGCCAGATGCCGGCGACCAGCCACAGCGCGCCGGACACGACAAGCGCCGCGACAGGCCTGTAGCTGATGAACAAGACGAAGGCCGGCGCCATCAGAAGCAGCGCGGCATAGACCGGCAGGATATTGTTGTAGCCAAGCTGATGGCCGAGCGTGACGATGCCGACCAGCACTTCCGGCGTGTTCTTCATCAAGGGCTCGATGTTGATCAGTTTCAGCAATTCCGGCCGCCTTGTGAACACGGCCACGGTACAGAACAAGGCGATCACAACCATGGTCGTGACGATATGGGCGACATAGAGCATGCCTGCCCGCCGCCACATCTTCAATGTGGCCAGAAGCCGGCCACCCGAGCGGAACTTCGTGCCGTAGGCCAGCGCCACCGAGATGCCGGAAATCAGCACGAACGCCTCTGCCGCGTCCGAGAAACCGAAATTCTTGTAGGTCATGACCTCGAAGGCCGTGCCCGGCACATGGTCGATGAAAATGGTAAGCAGCGCCAATGCGCGCAGCACATCGATGCGCGTATCGCGTTCGGGGATACGCAAATTGCGATCCGGCAAGACAGGGGCAGTCATCGACAAAAGGCCTCAAAGCTGGTTGTTCATGTCCAGCAATGCGACCCCCGGCGCACCGCTTCGATTCCTCCCACGCGGAGTATATCGGCGCATAAACGGGCTGGAATGAGCCTGGTTCAATCAACTTTCGCGGAGCATGAAAATATTGCGTTTTGAAGCCGGCAAATTGAGCGAAGCCTCATATAATCAAGAGGATGCGGGATGACCGGCGACAGCACCGAAAACAGCCCGCTGCTCACGGATCTGGCCTTTCCCTATCGGCTCCTGGGCGCCGGTGGAAACAGCCGCGAATGCCTTTTCCTGCTGCATGGATCGGGTGTCGACGAGACCACCCTGGTGCCGCTGGCAAGACGCATCGCTCCCGACGCCATGCTGATCGCGGCGCGGGGCCGTATCCCCCAGGAGGACGGTTTTCGCTGGTTCGAGCGTATAACCCCGACGCGCTTCGAACAGAAAAACATCCTGGCCGAAACGGCCGCCTTCGCGGCATTCGCAAACGAGGCCGCGACGCGCCATGGGCTTGATCTCGGTCACGCGACATTCCTCGGCTATTCGAACGGAGCCAATCTGGTTTCCAGCCTGATGCTGCTCCATCCGGGCATCGTCCGCAGGGCGGTGCTGCTGAGGCCAATGCCTGTACTCGACCACGTACCGGCGACGGACCTCGCGGGAATACGGACGCTGATCATCGCCGGCGCCGCCGACGAGACCTACGGGCCCTTCGCGCCGGCACTGGTGACGCTGCTCAGCCAGCACGGCTCCGCGATCGACGCCCGCATCATTCCCTCGGGCCATGAAATCGGTGATCCGGACGCAGCGATCATCAAGGATTGGTTGGCGAGATCGGCTGCCATTGGGTAGGTGGAGCCGCGTGTAAGCGCCGGGCAGCCCGTTTCGCAGCAGAATAAGTGCGAAAAAACAACTATTCGCCATCGAAACGGCCCGTCGCTCCCATTATCCACAGCGGCGACATATGTCTGTTACATCCGGTCTATCGAGATACTGTTCACTGATGGGAGGTCTGTATGGCCGACAAGAACAGCGTCACTCTGCTCGACGACACTTCGCAATTGCCTGTCATCGCGGCCAATCCCGCTGAAATTGCCAAGATTGAAAACAGCATCGACGTGCGCGACCGCGCTGCGATTTCGGTCTTTGGCGACCGCGCCCAGCAAGCCGTCAGCGATTATGCGGACAGGATCCTGTCCCAGTTGCGCAACCGTGATCTTGGCGACACCGGAGAGCTCCTGACCGATATCATCATGAAGGCCAAGAACCTCGATCCAGCCTCGCTCAAGGACCAGGGTTTTTTGAGCAATCTGTTTTCCTCGTTCAAGGCCCGGCTGGAACGCTTCAAGGAAAAATACGAGGACGTGGCGGGGCAGATCGACCGCATCGGCCTGGAACTCGACCGTCACAAGGATACGCTGCGGCGCGACATCGCCGTGCTCGACGACCTGCATGAGCAGACCAAGGACTCCATCCTCAAGCTCGATGCCTATGTGCAGGCCGGCAAGAAATTCGTCGACGATTATCGCACCAACGAATTGCCGAAACTGAAGGCCGCGGCGGATTCGACCGGCGGCGATGTCGGCGGCACGCTGGAAGCACAGACCTATCAGGACGCGGTGCAGGCACTGGATCGTCTGGAAAAGCGCGTCTTCTACCTGGTGCAGGCGCGCCAGCTCGGTATCCAGCAATTGCCGCAGATCCGCATCGTCCAGTCCGGCGACGAGACGCTGATCGAGAATCTGCAAGCGACATCGGCGCTGACCGTGCCGGCCTGGAAGCAGAAAATGGTCATCCTGCTTGGCCTGACCAACCAGAAATCGGCGCTCGAACTGCAAAAGACGGTGACCGACGCCACCAACGAGATGATCCGCCAGACCTCCAAGATGATGAAGGACCAGGCTATCTCGATCGAGGAGCAGGCGCAGCGCGGCATCGTCGATGTCGAGACGCTGGCGCAGGCCAACCGCGACCTCATCGACACGGTGCAAGGCGTGCTGAAGGTCCAACAGGAGGGCCGCCAGAAGCGGGCCGACGCCGAAAAGCAGATGGACCAGATGACGCTCGATCTGAAGAAAGCGCTGACTCAAGGCTGATCGGAACCGCCATGCCGAAGACGCTGACGTCCGTTCTGCTGCTGGCCTTCGCCGTGCTGTTGGCGGCCTGCAATTCGAACAACGTCAAATTCTCGATCGTCTCCGGGTCCGAAAACACGGTGCTGGAGCCGATCGTGCAGGAATTCTGCGCCAAGCAAGGCGCCACCTGCACCTTCGCTTATGAAGGCTCGCTCGACATCGGCCTTGGCCTGCAACGGCCCGCCGGCCTCGACCAGGACGCCGTCTGGCCGGCCTCCAGTGTATGGGTGGATCTGTTCGATTCCGGCCGCAAGGTTCGCAACCTGACCTCGATCGCGCAGATGCCCGTCATTCTGGGCGTGCGCAAATCGAAGGCCGCGGAACTGGGCTGGGTCGGCAAGCCGGTCTTCATGAAAGACATCCTGGCCGCTGTGAAGGACGGCAAGCTCAAATTCCTGATGACGTCGGCAACGCAGTCCAATTCGGGCGCCAGCGCCTATCTCGCCATGCTGTCCAGCGCG
The DNA here is from genome assembly GCF_016756515.1 of Mesorhizobium sp. 113-3-9. Classification (NCBI taxonomy): domain Bacteria; kingdom Pseudomonadati; phylum Pseudomonadota; class Alphaproteobacteria; order Hyphomicrobiales; family Phyllobacteriaceae; genus Mesorhizobium; species Mesorhizobium sp. 113-3-9. The sequence continues at coordinate 5,198,650 of NZ_AP023246.1, forward strand.
CTCGGCAGCAAGGAGGTCATCGAGCCCGGCGATCTCGACAATCCCAACGTGCGCGACACGGTGAGCGCCCTGCTGCAAGGCGTCGAGCGCTCTTCCGGTTCGTCGGGCTGGCTCGCCGATCTCTATGTCGACAGTGCCGGCAAGGGCACCGTCTACGACGCGATGTGGAACTACGAGGCGACGCTGAAGGAGACCAACGACAAACTCAAGCAGATGGGCAAGGAGCCGCTCTATGCCGTCTATCCGGCTGACGGCGTCGCGGTCGGCGATTCCCCACTCGGCTTCATCGACCACGGCCGCGGCGCCGACGTCGAAAAATTCTTCACCGACCTGCTCGCCTACCTGCAGTCGGACGCGGTGCGCAAACGCATCGCCGATACCGGCCGGCGGCTGCCGCTTGGCGGCTCGGCGATCCAGGCCGCGGCCGAGCCCGACTGGAATTTCGACCCGAGCAAATTGGTGACGTCGATCCGCATGCCGGAGCCGATGGTGATCCGCAAGGCGCTCGACCTCTATCAGGAGGCGCTGCGCAAGCCGTCGCTGACGGCGCTGTGCTTCGACTTCTCCGGCTCGATGGAAGACCAGGGCGAAAAGCAGTTGCAGGCCGCGACGCAATTCCTGTTCACACCGGAAAAGGCCAGTGAGGTGCTGGTGCAGTGGACACCATCCGACCATATCTTCGTGCTGCCGTTCGACAGCGTCGTGCGCGCCAGTTTCGATGCGACCGGCGATGCGGCAGGGCAAGCCCAGTTGCTCTCTGCCGTCGCCGACCAGCACGCCGGCGGCGGCACGGACATGTATGCCTGCGCCCAGCAGGCGCTGCAAAAAATCACCGCGACACCGGATCTGTCGAAATACCTGCCCGCCATCATCATCATGACGGATGGCAGGACGGATGGCAGCGCCGATCTCTTCCTCCAGCAGTGGCGCGACGCGCCGGTGCGCGTGCCGGTGTTCGGCATCACCTTCGGCGATGCCGACAAGAGCCAGCTCGACAGCCTTGCCAAGGCGACTTCGGCACGCGTATTCGATGGCAGCGGCGATCTGGCGGGCGCCTTCCGCGCTGCCCGCGGCTACAATTGAGATGCGCGGCTAGGATGCGTGGCTTGTTCGGCAACGACTGGAACTGGATCGTGGCGGGCCTCGTCTCGGCGGCGTTGCTGATCGGGCTGAGCCTGCTTACCCATTTTCCGTTCCTGGTGTCGGCAATCGTCGCAGCACTTGTCTTTGCCGGACTGGTGTTCGTGCTGGCACCGCGCCAGTTGTTCGAAGGCCTCGATCTGAATTCGTTCTCCGGCAGCCGGGTGGCGTTCGCCCGCGAGCTTCTGGCACAGGCGCAGCCGGCCGCGGATCGGCTTGCCGCGGCGGCAGGCACGATCACCGACAAGGAGATGAAGGCGAAGGTGAAGAACCTCTCCGACATCGCCGCCGATGTGATTTCCAGGGTCGAGGCCAAGCCCGACAGCGCGCCTTCGGTGCGGCGGTTCCTCACCTATTACGTGCCGCAGGCGGCAGAGGTGGCGGAGGGCTATGCGACGCTGGCAAATCGACGCGCGCCCAGTCAGGCACGACTGGCGAATGTCGGCGCGGTGATCACCAAGCTTCAGGACGGGTTCGTGCACTATGCCGACAGCCTGGCCGACTCCGAACTCGGCACGCTCGACGTGGACCTGCGACTCATTCAGGAGTCGCTGAAAGAGGATATTGGTCGCTGATGGCCATTTCGCGCCGCGCTTTCGGACTGGGTCTGCTAGGTGCCGCCGCCGCCGGCACCGGCGGTTACCTGACGCTCAAGGATCGCCCCGAATTCCGTGGCTATCTCGGCAACAAGGCGCATCTGTTCGGCTTTATCGGTGGTGAAAAGCAGGCGTTCCTGGCCGATCCGGATGTCGTCCATGCACTCGCCGGCTATGGGCTGGAGCTCGACGCGCGTGTCGCGGGTTCTGTCGAGATGGTGCGGGAAGCAGCACTTTTGTCGCAGAAACCGCAATTCCTGTGGCCATCCTCCTCGATCATGGTCGATCTCGCCCGCAAGAGCGGCGTGGCGATCCGCAACGACCAGGTGGTGCTGAACTCGCCGATCGTCGTCTACACCTGGGGGCCGGTGGTCGAAGGGCTGAAGAAGAGTGGGCTGGTCACGGTCGCCGCCAAGGGCGGCTATAATCAGCTCGATCTCAAGGCCCTGCTCGACGCCATTCTTGCCGGCAAGAACTGGTCGGATCTCGGCATCGGCGAGCTTTATGGTCGGGCGCGCATCGTCTCCACGGATCCCAACCGCTCCAATTCCGGCTTCATGTTCGCCGGACTGGTGCTGAGTCTGATGAGCGGTGACGTGGCGACGCAGGAGCTGCTTGCCCAGCACGGCGACCAGGCCAAGGCGATCTTCCGCAGCATGGGCCTGAAGTCGTCGTCCTCGGGAAAACTGTTCGACCAGTACATCGCCGGCGGCCTTGGCGCCGAGCCGATGGTGATCGGCTACGAAAACCAGCTGGTCGAATGGGCGCTCGCCGATCCGGCGCGCTGGCAAAGGGTGCAGGCCGGGACCGGCGCCAAACCGGAAATCCTCTACCCCAGACCAACCGTCTACTCGGCGCATCCGCTGATCGTCGTCGATCCCGCGGTCGACCGCCTGCTGGAGGCGCTGACCAGCCCGAAGCTGCAGCAACTCGCCTGGTCCAAGCACGGGTTCCGCGGGCCGCTGGGCACCGTAGCAGGTGATGCCGACGCCATAGCCGGCGTGAGGCCGGCGGAAATCGAGGCGGTGCTGCCGATGCCATCAGCCGACGTGATGCTCGCGCTGCTTGACCAGATGGACGGTTAAAATTCAGCCTCGCCCCATCCTGTTCCAGGCATCGAGCCCGGCGATCTTGTAGGCTTCGGCAAGCGTCGGATAGTTGAAAGTGTTGTTGACGAAGAAGTCGACCGTACCGCCCAGATTGATGACCGCCTGACCGATATGGATGAGTTCGGTGGCGCCCTCGCCGACGATATGCGCGCCGAGCAGGCGCCGCGTCTCGATCGAGAACAGCAGTTTCAGGAAGCCGGTGTCGACCCCCATGATGTGGCCGCGCGAGGTCTCGCGGAAGCGGGCGACACCGACCTCATAGGCGCCGCCGCTCTGACGCACCTGTTCCTCGGACTGGCCAACCGTCGAGATCTCCGGCACCGCATAGATGCCGTACGGGAATGTTTCCGGCGGCGGCGGCAACGTCACGCCGAAGGCGTGGCAGGCGGCCACCCTGCCCTGCTCCATCGAGGTCGAGGCAAGGCTCGGAAAGCCGATGACATCGCCGGCGGCGTAGATGTTGGGCACGCTGGTCTGGAACGTCTGCGGATCGACCTTGATGCGGCCTCGGGAGTCGGCCTCGATGCCGACCAGGTCGAGGCCCAGGCTGCCGACATTGCCGGTGCGGCCGGCGGCATAAAGCACGACCTCGGAGCGGATGGTGCGGCCATCGGCCAGCTCCACCTCGGCGGTCTCGGGCTTGGAGCGGATTTCCTTCACCGCGCTGCCCAGCCTTATCGTCATGCCGCGATCGCGCATCTGGTGGATGAAATCATCAACGATCTCGCGGTCGACGAAATCGAGGATGGAATTGCGCGGCTCGACCAGTGTCACCGGCACATCGAGCGCCGAAAAGATCGTGGCGTATTCGACGCCGATGACGCCGCCACCGATCACCGTCAGCGTGCGCGGCAGGCGGTCGAGCTCGAGCATCTCGTCGCTGTCGAAGACACGGGTCTTGTCGAAAGGCACGTCGCGCGGCCGGTGCGGCCTGGTGCCGACCGCGATCAGCGCGTTGGCGAAGCCGACCTCGCTGTAATCGCCATTGTCCGATGTCAGGCTGACCTTGTTGGGGCCGAGGAATTTCACCGCAGCGCGGGCGCTTTTGACGGTGTTGCGCATGAACTGGTGCTGCAGCACCTCGACCTCGTGATCGAGCGTCTTGTGCAGGCGCTCGATCAGGTCGCCGACGGAAATGTCCTGCTTGACCCTGTAGCCGCGTCCATAAAAGCCGCGCTCGCGCCAACCCGAGAGATTTAGCACCGTTTCGCGCAGCGTTTTCGAGGGAATGGTGCCGGTGTGCACCGAGACGCCGCCGAGACGCCGGCCGCGATCGACCACCAGCACCGATTTGCCGAGTTTGGCCGACTGCACCGCGGCGCGGCGTCCGGAGGGGCCGCTGCCGATGACCAACATGTCGTAGTCCATAGTGCCCGTCCCCTCACTTCTGCCCCAGCACGCTTTGTTGCGCCGCAACAAGCTAATGCCATCCACGCGGCAAATTCAACCGATTCAGATCGTGGAGCACGGCTTTCAGACTTCGCGTTCCTCGAAGCGCTCGACCTTGATTCCGCCGCAAGCCTTCACCATTTCATCATCGAGCGGTCCGCACCCTATGTCGGGCCTTGTTACGAGGAAATGACATGAACGCGCGCGTTCTCGATGGCGAAATCATCAACACCCGGCTTGACGACGTCAGGGCCTATGAGGGCGTGCGCACAAGGCGCATCCTGGCCTTCGTGCTCGACTACATCATCGTCGCCCTACTCACCATTCCCTTCGCCATTCTGGTGTTTTTCCTCGGGCTTCTGACGCTTGGCGTTGGCTGGATGCTGTTCGGCGTCCTGGTGCCGGCCGTCGCCATCCTCTACATCTGGAACACGCTGGGCAGCGCCGACCAGGCGACCACCGGCATGAAGATGATGGGCATCCGCCTCGACCGTCTCGACGGCCGGCCGATCGACGGCCTGACCGCGGTCGTCCACTCAGTGCTGTTCTGGGCTGGCAACGTCATCCTGTCACCGCTGGTCCTGCTGGTGACCTTGTTTTCCGACCGCAAGCGCACGCTGCACGACCTTCTGCTCGGCACGGTGGTCAGCCGTACCGGCCGTTGAGGCGTTTTCCGGAAGCGTTCCCCGCCTTGTCGGCGCAAATGTGAAGGCATCAGCTTGCACGTGCCTTCACAATCCTGTTGAATTTTTCGCTTTCCGCGCCAAAGGTAGAGCGACTCGAAGGAGCGTTTCCAAGACTTAGATGACGCAGCATCCGACCCAGTCGCCACAGTTCTTCCTGACCGCGCCGTCGCCGTGCCCCTATCTCGACGGCCAGTTCGAGCGCAAGGTGTTCACGCATCTGGTCGGGGACAAGGCGTCGGAGATGAACGACCTCCTCACGCAAGGCGGCTTCAGGCGTTCGCAGAACATTGCCTACAGGCCGGCCTGCGAGACCTGCCGCGCCTGTGTTTCCGTGCGCATCCTCGCCCAGGAATTCACCGCCAGCCGCAACATGAAGCGCGTGCTGCAGCACAATTCCGACCTTGTCGGCGCCATGCACAATGCCGAGCCCTCGACCGAACAATATTCGCTGTTCCGCAGCTATCTCGATGCCCGCCACCGCCGCGGCGGCATGTCGGACATGACGGTGCTTGACTACGCAATGATGGTCGAGGACACCCATGTCGACACCAAGGTGATCGAATACCGGCGGCGCGGACCCGACACCTTCATCACCGGCAAGGGCCAGGGCGAGCTCATCGCGGTGGCGCTCACCGACAAGATGGCCGACGGCCTGTCCATGGTCTATTCCTACTTCAATCCCGAATTCGAAGAGCGTTCGCTCGGCACGTTCATGATCCTCGACCACATCGCCCGCGCCAGGGCGATGGGCCTGCCCCATGTCTACCTCGGCTACTGGGTCAACGGCTCGCGCAAGATGAATTATAAGATGCGCTTCATGCCGCAGGAGCATCTCGGCCCCAAGGGCTGGGAGCGCTACACCAACGAAGCGGTTTCACGCTGAGTCTTTCCACGATCCGCGCTTAAACAGTTTCAAGGCAGGGGATGCTGGTCTTTCAGCCGGTTGGCTGGAGAGAGTGCGCTACTGCACCGGTCAGCCGCCAGCCTGCATTTCATTGCGAAAGTTCCTGCATGCCTTCCCACCATGACCACCAGAAGGGTCTTTTGATCACCGCCATCGGCGGACTGACGCTGACTGTCGACATACCGTTGATCCGTCTCGCCGACGGCGGCGCATGGACGATCATGCTGCTGCGCACTGGCACCACATTCGTCGCCGCCATGGTCATCTGGTCGGTCTGGCGGGCTTTGAGCCGTAACGCCCCGCCGCTCATTCCCGGCTGGTCCGGCCTGATCGTTGCGATATGCTACGGGTTGACAGGGATCACCTTCGTCACCGCCGTCTATCACACCTCGACCGCCGATCTCGTCTTCATCCTGGCCTTCAACACCGTGTTCTCAGGGCTATTGTCCTGGATATTCCTGCGGGAAAGGCCACGGCTGGTGACCATCGTGGCGATGCTGGTCATGATCCTCGGCGTGCTGGTCATCGTCGGTGGGTCGGTCGGCACCGGCAAGCTGTTCGGCGATTTCATGGCGCTGTGCTCGGCTTTCTTCATCGCGGTGGCCATCACCATCTCACGTGCCAGCGGCAAGGACATGGGCTTCACCTCACTTGTCGGCGTGCTTCTGCCGATGGCGCTGGCAGCCTTCATGGTATCGGGCGAAGGCTTCCACGTGAACGCGCCGTGGTGGATCATCTTCAACGGCGCCGTCATCATGCCGATCTCGTTCTTCTGTCTTGCCGCCGGGCCGAAATACATTTCTGGGCCGGAAGTGGCGATGTTCTACGTTCTCGAAACGGTGCTGGCGCCCGTCTGGGTGTGGATGATCTTTGCCGAGGCACCGACCCGCAACAGCCTGATCGGCGGCGCGATCCTGATCGTCACGCTGGTCGCCCATTCGCTCTGGCAATTGCATGATGGTCGTAGGCAACGGGGTGACCTTGCGGTGCACCATCCAGCCTAAATTGTAATTGATGGGCCTGGCGCAAGTCGCGTTTCGGGATCAGGCGCTGGCCTTCTTTGCCGCGCCAGGTTCCGGCAGGACCTCGATCTGTGGGCTGGCCTCGATCTCGGTCGCCGAGCCGGCGGCCAACTCGTCGACCAGTTCCACCTCGCGCAGCCACTCGCGCCAGATGGCGACCAGCAGCGCCATCAGCACCGGACCGATGAACAGGCCGAGGAAGCCCATGGTCTTGACGCCGCCGATCAGGCCGAAAAAGGTCGGCAGGAAAGGCAGTTTTATCGGTCCGCCGACAAGCTTCGGGCGCAGCGTCTTGTCGACGATGAACAGTTCGACCGCACCCCATAGGAACAGCGCCAGACCGGCCATGGGCGAGCCGCTGGCCGCGAGGTAGATCGAGACAAGGGTGAAGGACAAAGGTGCGCCGCCGGGGATGAGCGCCATGACGCCGGTCAGGGCACCGAGCGTCACCGGCGACGGCACGCCGGCCAGCCAGTAGGCAATGCCCAGCACCAGCCCCTCGCCGATGGCGATGACGGTCATGCCGGTCACGGTCGAGGAGATCGTCGCCGGCACGACGCGCGAAATCCGCTCCCATCTGGTCGGCAGGATGCGCTCGCCAAGGCGGTCGACCTGGCCGGCAAAATGCTCGCCATCGCGGTAGGCGAAGAACAGGGCGATCATCATGAACAGCAACGTCAGGAGCAGACCAAAGGCACTGCCGCCGGCGGCGAGCGCGCCACGATAGATGCTGCCGATATTGGCGCCGCTGACCAGCTGGATCAGTTCACCAATGCCGCCGGGATGCCCGAAATTGGTCGTCCATTGCTCGTTCAGCCAGTCGCCGATGACAGGCATGGTCGCGATCCAGTGTGGCGTGGTCGCACCATGCCGGTTGGTCTCGATCGCCCAGGCCACCCACTCGCGCACCTCGTTGATCGCATAGGTGCCGGCAAGCGCGATCGGTATCACCAGGAAGGCAAGGATGAACAGGATGGCAAAGGTGGCGGCGACGGTGCGGTTACCGCCAACGCCGGCAAGCAGCCGCTGGTAGAGCGGCCAGCTGGCGAAAGCGATGACAAGCGCGGCCAGCACCGGGAACAGGAAGCCGTGGAAGAAGTAGACGCCCGCGGCGACGATCAGCACCAGCAGCCAGCGCGCCGCCGACAGCGGCGGAATGACAGCCGACCGCAACGGCGTCGACAGGCCGAACAGGCGCTGCTGCCGTTCCGGTTTCTGGATCCTGGATTCCTTCAAACGCCCGTGTCTCCCAAACACCCTTCTCCGTTATGCACTGATATAGTGCAGCAATCGTGACGATAGTCCAAATGATTGGGTGGCGTCTCTTCCTCCTCCCCTTGTGGGAGAAGGTGGATCGGCGCGTAGCGCCGAGACGGTTGAGGGGTGTTCCAGCGGAGTGAGACGTTGGTGCCAAGCTGGAGCACCCCTCATCCGACCTCGCTTCGCGAGGCCACCTTCTCCCACAGGGGGAGAAGGAAGAAGGCTCAGCTACCCAAACTTGCCTGTCCTCGGGAAACCCTTTGGCACCATACGCCCTGCCGATGCCCGGGCGCCGATCCATTCGGCCAGTTCCTCGCGCGACCTTGTGAAGGTGCGGTCGGCCGAATCCTGCCAGGACAAGCCCGTCTCCAATGTGAACGGCTTGAGATCAAGCAGGCCGCCATCCTTGTATTTCTGCAGCCGCACGCCCTTGCCGCGGCCCATTTCCGGAATTTCGGAGAGCGCGAACACCAGCATCTTGCGGTTCTCGCCGACGATGGCGAGATGATCGCCGGTGACCGGCACGCAGCGCTTGGCTTCGTCCGGCGCCTTGACGTTCATCACCTGCTTGCCCTTGCGGGTGTTGGCGACCACTTCCTCCTCCGGCACGATGAAGCCGTTGGCGTCATGCGAGGCCAGCAAGAGCTTGCGCTTGGGATCGTGGACGAAGGCGGTGACGATGTCCTGGTCATTGTCCATGTCGACGATGATGCGGATCGGCTCGCCATGGCCGCGTCCGCCTGGCAGCCGATCGGCGCCGATGGTGTAGAACTTGCCGCCAGTGGTGAAGACCAGCACCTTGTCGGTGGTCTGGGCATGGAAGGCGAGCTTCAGGCTGTCACCTTCCTTGAAGGTGAGTGTCGAAAGGTCGGCCAGATGACCCTTCATGGCCCTGAGCCAGCCCTTCTCCGAAACCACCACGGTGACCGGCTCGCGCTCGATCATGGCATGGGCGATATCGGTCAGGTCGTGCTCGGGCGCATCGGCGAACTGGGTGCGGCGCTTGCCGATTTCCGTCTCCGGGCCGAACTTTTCACGCAGATTGGCGACTTCCCACTTGATCGTCGACCATTGCTTGGCATCGGACGCCAGCAGCGCCTCGATCTGCTTCTTCTCCGCGCTCAGGCCATCGAATTCCTTGCGGATCTCGAATTCTTCCAGCTTGCGCAATGCCCGCAGGCGCATGTTGAGGATGGCTTCAGCCTGGGTGTCGGTGAGCGACCAGCGGGCCATCATCACCTGCTTGGGCTCGTCCTCCTCGCGGATGATCTTGATCACCTCGTCGATGTTGAGATAGGCGATCAGGTAGCCGGCAAGGATTTCCAGCCGCCGTTCGATCTCGCCGAGGCGATGTTTCGAGCGGCGGATCAGAACGTCGCGGCGGTGGTCGAGCCATTCCTGCAGCACGCCCTTGAGGGACAGGACATTGGGCACCTTGCCGCGCGACAGCACATTCATGTTGAGCGGGAAGCGGCTTTCAAGCTCGGTCAGCTTGAACAGCGATTCCATCAGGATGCCCGGATCGACAGAACGGCTCTTGGGGACCAGCACGACGCGGATATCCTCCGCGCTTTCGTCCCTGACGTCCTCGAGCAGCGGCAGTTTGCGCGCCATCAGAAGCTCGGCGATCTTTTCGATCAGCCGCGCCTTCTGCACGCCATAAGGGATTTCGGTGACGACGATGCTCCAGGTGCCCCTGCCCTGGTCCTCCTGGCTCCATTTCGAACGCACGCGAAAACCACCACGGCCGGTCTCGTAGGCTTCGAGTATGGAGGCACGGCTGTCGACGATGATGCCGCCGGTCGGGAAATCCGGGCCCTGGACGAAATCCATCAACTTCGCCACCGACGCATCCCGATGCTCGATCAGATGCAATGCCGCGTCGCAGAGCTCGGCCGCATTGTGCGGCGGGATCGATGTCGCCATGCCGACCGCGATGCCGGATGAGCCATTGGCCAGGAGGTTCGGGAAGGCGCCGGGGAGCACCACCGGCTCCTCGTCCTCTTCATTGTAGGTCGGCCGGTAGTCGACGGCGTCCTCGGTGATGCCGGCGAGCAATTCGGTCGCCACGTCGGTCATGCGCGCTTCGGTGTAGCGCATGGCGGCGGCGTTATCGCCGTCGATGTTGCCGAAATTGCCCTGACCGTCGACCAGGGGGTAGCGCATCGAAAAATCCTGCGCCAACCGCACCAGCGCGTCATAGATCGACTGGTCGCCATGCGGGTGGAACTTGCCCATCACCTCGCCGACGATACGCGCGCATTTGGCGAAGCCCTGGTCGGGGTTGAGACGCAGCAGGCGCATGGCGTGCATGATGCGGCGGTGGACCGGCTTCAGTCCGTCGCGAACGTCGGGCAGCGCCCGGTGCATGATGGTCGACAGCGCATAGGCAAGATAGCGCTCTTCCAGCGCCTTCTTCAGATCGACCGGTTCGATGTGATCGCCACCGCCATCTTGAGGCGGCAAAAGCCTTTTTCCCATGGGCTGGGACTAGCCGAGCGGGTGATTCGCGGCAAGAGGCGCGCGCCCGGCCGGTCGACTTGCGTGCCTTTCTGCAACAGGAAACCGCAAGGTCGCACTTGCCGGCCAACATCAATCTGTTACACGCCGCATCTATTGCGAAGCACGATAACGCTCGACGGCCCGACCTTCATGCCAAATTCACCGCATTCTCAAATGGCGTTCGGATCGGGTTTGCCTTTCACCGCGATTTTTGACCATTGTGCCGGGACATGCCTTTTTCCCGTCCAGTTCGTCACGGAATGGTGATGGCGCGAAGAATTGAAAAACAATTTCAGGACACTCTCAGGGACCTTGCGATGACAATCAAACGCTCAACTCTCCGGAAATTCGCTCTTTCGACCTTCCTGTTCACACTGCCGCTGAATGCGGCCCTTGCCCAGGACGCGGCCGTTGCCGATCGGCTGAAGGCGGCGCTGGCGGCCCAGGGCGTGAACATTTCCTGGACCGGCGTGACCGGCGACAACACCAGCATGGTGCTGCAGGGCGTGTCCATCAAACCGGCGGCGGAAAAGGAAGCCCTGCCGATCGGCGACGTCAAGCTCGAGGGCGTGACCGAGGCCAATGGCGGCTACGACATCGGCACCGTCTCGACCTCCCCCTTCGAACACAGCAAGGATGGCGTCACCCTCAACCTGAGCCCCTTCGTCATCCACGACATGACGGTTCCGGCCGAAGGCGCCACCGGCCCGCTGGGCTCGCTGCTGATGTACAAGTCGGCCGAACTCTCCAACATGACGGTCAAGGTTGCCGACAAGACCGCCTTCTCGATGGACGGGCTTGCCATCCAGATCACACCGCCCGCGGACGGCAAGGAGATGGAATTCACCGGCAATACGGAAAAGTTCACGGCCGATCTCTCGCTGGTCGAGGATCCCAAGTCCAAGGAAGTCATCGACGCGCTCGGCTACCAGAACATCTCCGGCAATCTCGCAATGGCCGGCACCTGGCAGCCCTCGGACGGCAAGATGGAACTGTCGAAATATGACATCTCCGTCGAAAATGCGGGCACGCTCGGCATGACCTTCGATCTCGGCGGCTATACGTTGGACTTCGTCAAGTCGCTGCAGGAGATGCAGAAGAAGATGGCGGCGCAGCCCGAAGGCGCCGACAATTCGGCGCAAGGCATGGCCATGCTCGGCCTGTTGCAGCAGCTTTCCTTCAACAGCGCCTCGATCCGCTTCGACGACGATTCGCTGACCGGCAAGGTGCTGGAATATGTCGGCAAGCAGCAAGGCATGTCGGCCAAGGACATCGCCAACCAGGCCAAGGCGATCGTGCCGTTCGGCATGGCGCAGCTCAACAATCCCGAGCTGACGGCGCAGGTGACGGCAGCGGTCAGCAAATATCTGGACGACCCGAAGAGTCTCGAAATCTCGGCCGAGCCGCCGGCATCGGTGCCGTTCGCGCTGATCATGGCGGGCGCCATGTCCAACCCGCTCGATCTGCCGAAGACGCTCGGCGTGGCCGTAAAGGCCAACGAAGACTGATCGAACGGCCTCAAGATACGAAAATAGCCCGGCAGCGATGCCGGGCTATTTTTTTGGATTAGTGAATCGAAAGAATCGGTTCGGACGGTTCTTTAAAGTGCCGTCCGAAGCTTGCGATCAGGCGTCCTTCTTGGTCGGCGCGACACGCAGGGCCAGTTCGCGAAGCTGCTGCGGCGAGGCTTCCGACGGTGCATTCATCAACAGATCATAGGCCTGCTGGTTCATCGGGAACATGGTGATCTCGCGCAGGTTCTTGGCGCCAACCAGCAACATGACGACGCGGTCGACACCCGCCGCCATGCCGCCATGCGGCGGCGCGCCGTACTGGAAGGCACGGTAGAGGCCGCCGAAACGCTCCTCCACCGTGGCGCGGTCCAGCCCGACCGTCTCGAACGCCTTGACCATGGTTTCGGGCAGATGGTTGCGGATGCCACCGCTGGCGATCTCGAAGCCATTGCAGACCATGTCGTACTGGAACGCCTTGATGCCGAGCAGATCCTCGCCGTTCAGCGCGTCGATGCCGCCCTGCGGCATCGAGAACGGGTTGTGGGCGAAGTCGATCTTCTTCTCCTCCTCGTTCCATTCGAAGAACGGGAAGTCGACGATCCAGCACAATTCGAAGCGCTCGCGGTCGACGAGGTTCAGTTCCTCGCCGGCGCGCGTGCGCGCCGCTCCCGCGAAGGAGACGAACTTCTTCGGGTCGCCGGCGACGAAGAAGGCGGCGTCCCCAGCTCCAAGGCCAAGCTGCTTACGGATTGCTTCTGTACGCTCCTGGCCAATATTTTTGGCTAGCGGGCCTGCGCCTTCATATCCAGACGGATTATCTTTACGCCATTGTTCAATTTTCGCCGTAGCTTGAGCAAACTTAGCATTCTCAACCGCGTCTCCCCGATCATCAAACTGCTCGTATCCAAGGTCTTCGAGTGTCGGTTGACCGCGCCAGAAGATGTAACCCAACCCCGGCTGGCCCTCGCCTTGTGCCCAGGAGTTCATGCGGTCGCAGAAGGCGCGGCTGCCGCCGGTCTTGGCGGGAATGCCCCACACCTCGGCCTTCGGGTCGTTGGCCAGGATGTTGGCGAACACCTTGAAGCCGGAATCGCGGAAATGATCGGAGACGGCCTGCATCTCGATCGGGTTGCGCAGGTCCGGCTTGTCGGAGCCGTATTTGCGCATGGCGACATCATAGGGAATGCGCTGGAACTTCTGCGTCACCGGCTTGCCGTTGGCGAAGGTCTCGAAGACCGCGCGGAGGACGGGCTCCATCGTATTGAGCACGTCGTCCTGCTCGACGAAACTCATTTCGAGGTCGAGCTGGTAGAATTCGCCGGGCAGACGGTCGGCGCGCGGATCCTCGTCGCGGAAACAGGGCGCGATCTGGAAATAGCGGTCGAAGCCCGACACCATGATCAGCTGCTTGTACTGCTGCGGCGCCTGCGGCAGCGCGTAGAAGGTGCCGGGATGGATGCGCGACGGGACGAGGAAGTCGCGCGCGCCTTCCGGCGACGAGGCAGTCAGGATCGGCGTCGAGAATTCGGTGAAGCCGACATCGTTCATGCGCTTGCGCATCTCGGCGATGATTTTCGTGCGCGCCACGATGTTCCTGTGCAGCGTGTCGCGGCGCAGGTCGAGGAAGCGGTACTTCAGCCTGATGTCCTCGGGATAATCCGGCTCGCCGAACACCGGCAGCGGCAATTCCTTGGCCGCCGACAGCACCTCGATCTCGCGGGCGAAAATCTCGATCTCGCCGGTTGGCAGGTTGGCGTTGACCGTCTCCGGCAGGCGCGCCTTGACCTCGCCGTCGACGCGGATGACCCATTCGCCGCGCACGGTCTCGGCGACCTTGAAAGCAGGCGAATCGGGATCGGCGACGATCTGGGTCAGGCCGTAGTGGTCACGCAGGTCGATGAAGAGCAGGCCGCCATGGTCGCGCACGCGATGCACCCAGCCCGACAGACGAACGGATGAGCCGACATCGCTCTTTCTCAACTGGGCACAGGTATGGCTGCGGTAACGGTGCATGGTCATTGGTAAAGTCCGGGGTGCTGGGTGGCAGGCCGAAGCATCAAAGCCCGGCCCAAAATTTGCGCGAAAAGCGCATGGGAGGCCGGATTTGTCAAGGCGAGCACCCGCGCGCGCCCTCACCCACCCGAGCCTCTGGCATCATGGAGCCAAGGCGGGTTCGTCAGTCACGCAACGTTATGCGCCACCACCGTCCGATCAGTTGGTGGTGCTGATCGATGCGTAGGCTTCGGCAAAGGATTTTGCCGGCAATGGCAGCTTGATAGCCTGGCCATCCGACGAATAGATGAGTGCGGCGCCATCGGTGCCTTTCTGCAAGGCCTCTATGAGCGGTTGCGGCACCTCCCCCTCGACAAGACATCCTTGCGCCGTGCAGCGGCTGATCGGGAAGGCGTTGCTATAAGCGCCGACCTTGATCGTCACGCCCTTCTCGATGGCGAGACCGAGCGGCACGGCCATTTGCATCCGGGCGCCGCCTTTCGCCGGCCTGGCAATCCCCAACACCAGCGCGATCTGATCGCCGACGGCGGAACGCACGATGACCTGGCAATTCGGCTTGGCCGCTTTTTCTAAGCATTCTGTCTTCCATGTCCCAAAAACCGACGCGGCCTTGGCCGGCTGAGCCTCGCGAGCGGCAGGAGCTTCGGCTTTTCGCGCGCGCGGTGCGGCCAAGGGAGCATTCAAAACGGGCTGTTGATCGGATGGTGCCTTGTCGGGCAGGCCAATTTGCCGTTCCGGTACGATCGGCTCGACGATCGTGTCCAGGCCCTGGCGGCCTTGGGATTGTGCAAAGGCCGGAACGGACATCGCGGTAAGGAAAAGAGCGGACAAGACATAAATCGGGCGCATCATCGTCAGATCCTGCTTTAGTATGAGTGAGTTGTTTAGGCCACTCTAATGCCAAACAAGCAGAACAGCCAGCCGCTTCGACAGCCAGCTTGACAGGGTGTCATCGAGGGACGACTTTCTGGGCAGGACAATAGAATTTCGTCCAGCTACAACACTTGTAGAGCAAGAACCGAGGGGAGAGTTTCAGCTTGGATCGATTTTTCGGGAAGGCGTTCATGCTCGCCATGTCAAGTATCATGGCCGTATCCGCAGCTTCGGCCGATGCCTATGTCAACCAGCTTGACCAGAGCACAGGCGGCCAGGGGCTACAACAAATGAGCACGGGCACCGGGCCGGCCTATATCCGGCAACTGCCCGCGGATTCGCGCCCCGCGGTCGTTCGCTCGCAGAAAAACCGACCGAACGCAGCCGCCCAAAGCCGGGCGCACGAACTGGCGGCCAGGAAACGGTTTGCCTATCCCAATGTCGGCCCTGGTGTTTCGTTGGCACTGGCGGCCGCAAACGCCGACAAGCAGATGCCGACAGTCGGTCGTGGTGTCGTGAAGCGTTGATCAAATAAAAGGTGAATTACAGCTAATTTAATTGTTGCTAATATATGTTTTATAGCCTCGAAAACCGCCAATTTCAAAAAAAGTCAGCCACAAATTAACGTTAAATCGCGCTAAAGTAGCAAATACTCTTGTAACCCCCCAGGCGAAACGCTAATGCTTAATAGGGCGTTAACGCAGGAGTGGCCGGATTTAGTCGGTCACGTGCGTGGGGGGAATATAAATGCATTCATTCAAGGTTGCGGGCCTTTTGGCCCTCACTGGCCTTGTGTTGTCAGGTTGCCAAACCGGCCAACAACTGCCGACACCTCCCGCTCATCTCGAATCCCTGACCAAGACAACCCATAGATTGTCCGATGTTCCCGCACCGGCCGTGCCTGTGGATGTTGCCGTCTACGATTTCCCGGACTTGACCGGGCAAGCAAAGCCTAACGAGAACTTCGCAGAGTACAGTCGCGCGGTGACGCAAGGCGGCGCCAACATCCTCATCGATGTGTTGAAATCCGCTGGTCGCGGTAACTGGTTCCGGGTGGTCGAGCGCGGCGGGTTGAAGAACCTGGTCCAGGAACGGACCCTGATTGAGAACACACAGCGTGCTTACGGGAAGGGACTGCCCAACCTTCCCCCTGTTCGCTTTGCCGGCCTGATCCTGGAAGGTGGCATTGTCGGCTATGACTCGAACGAGCAAACCGGAGGTGCGGGAGCGCGCTATCTCGGTATTGGTGGCGATGTAACCTACCGGTCCGACCTGGTGACCATATCACTGCGGGCCGTGAGCGTGCAGACCGGCGAAATACTTGTCTCCACGACAACGTCCAAGCAGATCTATTCCTTCGAGGTTCGCGGTGGCGCCTATACATTTGCCGCGCCGACGGAGTTGCTCGAGGCCGAGATCGGAACGTCCTACAACGACCCGGGCCACCTGGCGGTGCGTGAAGGAATGGAACTCGCTGTCTATTCCCTCATCGTACAGGGAGTGAAGCAAGGCCTCTGGAAACTGAGTGACCAAAGCCGAGCCCCAGCACTCATCGGCGAATTCGCAAAGACCTATGCGAAAACAGAGCGACCCGGATCCTGAGGTCGTCACCACTCGGATCCCACACAATCTCTTCAAATTGACAATCGCAAGTACAGACAAATCAGAAGTATTGTTAAAATTTTAAATTCTAATTCCGGCGAGATACCTGGATTAAATCCACGATTCGCGCGGTTGATTCGCCAATTCCTCTTCCTGCCATTTACCTATTAACGAATTTTTAACAAATTAGACTTGCGCTTCTCTGAAAATGCGTATTAGCTGACGCTTGGGAACCTGACCGTTCGGACGGTCAGGTTGGGTCTATGGTTTGCTTCTAGAGCTCCATCAAAGGGGGATTATCGAATGACACGTTCCAAACTTTTCCGCGCCGGTCTCTTGGCCAGTGCCGCGATCATGCCGATGGCGGGAGCCGCCATGGCCGGCAACACCGCCTTCATCGGCCAGCTCAACAACAGCAATTTCGCCTACCTGTCGCAGGAAGGCTTGCCCTCTCAGGAAGGCGCAAATCAAGGCTTCATCTACCAGCATGGCACGGGCAACTTCTTCCTGCCGCTCGATGGTTCCAACAACCCGACGGTAGCTCAGACCGGCACGAACAGCCTCGGCGTGGAGCAGCTCGGCAATGCCAATTTCATTGGCGGCGTGTTCCATCAGACCGGCAACAACGTCGCCGGCCTCGCCCAGTTCGGCGAGCACAACCTGGTCAACCGGTTCCTGCAGACCGGCGACAACCGCGGCGCCATCTTCCAGGGCGGATATTCGAACCTGGCCCAGAACGAACAGCAGGGCAGCAACAACGACACCGGCATCATCCAGCTCAATCTGGATTCGAGCAAGGTCGGCAACTATGCCTTCAGCACGCAGCTGTCGGGGCCGAACGTCACCGCCTCCGATTCTTTCTCCGGCATTCTGCAGGGCGGTTCCAACAACGTTGCGTCGAACGCGCAGAGCCAACAGAAAGGCTCCACCGCGACCATCGCGCAGGGTGGCGAGAACAACCAGGCCTACAACAGCCAGTTCATCGACGCCTACAACACTGGTCCGTTGATCACTCAATATGATATCGGCCATGGCAACGAGGCCGGCATCGTGCAGGTCGGCAAAGACAATCTCGGCATCAACAGCCAGGATTCGAGCACCAGTGGGCTGGTCGCCATTGTCCAGGGCGGCGAAGGCAACAAGGGCTACAACCTGCACACCGGCGGCACCGACAACGACGCGGCCATCGCCCAGTTCGGCGACAACAACACGGCGACGAACCTTAGCCGTGACGGCGGCCACCTCGGCACCGGCAACAAGGCCGGCATCCTGCAGGTCGGCAACAGCAACAACGCGGTGAACAATTCGAAGAACGGCTTCGGTGACGTCGCCGGCATCGTCCAGGATGGCGATGGCAACACCGCCTTCAACAGCCAGGTCGGCGCAGCGAACGACGTTTCGACGAGCGGCGGCACCACTGGCGCGACCGCGCTGATCCTGCAGAACGGCAATGGCAACGGCGCCACCAACCTGCAGACGGCGCAGATCGAGGGCGGCAACAACAAGGCCGGCATCATTCAGAATGGTGGCGGCAACGCGGCCCTCAATTCCCAGGACGCGGGCAAGAGCAATGTCGCCGGCATCCTGCAGCAAGGCGATAGCAACCAGGCCACCAACCTGCAGGACGGCGGGTCTGTCGCGGCTTCGGCAGGCGTGGTTCAGATCGGCAGTGGCAATGTGGCCCTCAACGATCAGACGAATGTCGATCCGACCTCGGCCTTCATCATCCAGGGCGGCACCGGCAATACCGGCGCGAACGTCCAGACCAACGTCGTCGATTCGGATGCGCTGATCGCCCAATATGGCAGCAATCCGAACGCCAACCTCGCCGGGAACTCACAGACCGGCGTGAAGAACAATTCGGCGAACATCCTTCAGGTCGGCACAGGTCCCGGCCTCAACACGGCAACAAACGCCCAGAGCGGCAACTCGGCCAATTTCGGCATCGACAACGTCGCCGGTATTGCGCAATTCGGCACCGGCAACACGGCCGGAAACGTGCAGATCGACCCGAACTACAGCAATGCGGCAATCCTGCAGGTCGGCAGCGGAAACACCGGGCTCAATGTCCAGAACAACCCGTCCACGGCGTCCGCGGCCATCGTCCAGGGTGGTACGGGCAACAGTGCCGGGAATGCCCAGACCTACGGCACTGGCAACGCTGCCGGCATCGTACAGGGCGGCTCGACCAACGTCGCGGGCAACACCCAGTTGCACGGCTGGTACAATGACTCGCTGATCATCCAGGGCGGCACCGGCAATGGCGCCGTCAATTCGCAGACCGGCGGCAACGAGAACCAGGCCGGCATCGCACAGTTCGGCGATGGCAATCAGGCTATCAACACGCAGAACGACACCGTCGGCGACACCAGCGGTGGGGTCGACGTGGCGGGCATCCTCCAGGTCGGCAATGGCAATGGTGGCGTCAATCTGCAGACAGGCGGCCAGGGTAACACAGCCGGCATCGTTCAAGTCGGCGCCACCAACTCGGCCGCGAACACGCAGACCGGGGGCTCTGATGCGACGGCTCTGATCGTGCAGGGCGGCACAGGCAATGTGGCGGCCAACGTGCAGACCAACGTCGATCCGACGTCCGCCGCGATCATCCAGGCCGGCGTCGGCAACGGCGCGGTCAACACGCAGGATACCGTCAACAACTCGAACGCCCTGATCGCTCAGGCCGGTGACGGCAATTATGCCAGCAATACGCAGTCGGTCTACACGGATGGCGGCGCATTCATTCCGGGTAAGACACTGAATGCCGCAACGATCCAGGCCGGCGATGGCAATATCGCCATCAACTTCCAGCAAGGCGGCAACAACAATGCCGGCATTGCACAGGGCGGCACAACCAACGTTGCATCCAACGTACAGGTCGGAGGTGACTTGAATGCCGGGATCGTGCAGGTCGGTACCTCGAACATAGCGACGAACACGCAGAACCTCACAGGTAAAGACAACGCGGCTATCGCCCAATTCGGCACGTCGAATGCTGCCGCCAATCTGCAGACCGGAGCATCGCCGGTGGCCGGCACATTCGCCAACGCTGCCATCGTGCAGGGCGGCGACCACAACACGGCTTCAAACACCCAGGTGAATGGCGGCCTCGTATCGGCGGGCTTGCCTAACCAGGCGGGTATCGCACAGTTCGGCTCGACCAACACTGCCGCCAACTACCAGAAGGACGGGTACAACAACCAGGCCGGCATCATCCAGGTCGGCTCCAACAACATCGCCGGCAATGTGCAGACGGGCCTGACCACCGAGCATGCCGACGACACCGGCAACACGGCTGTCGTTGCCCAGTTCGGCGACGGCAACACCGGGTCGAACATCCAGGCCGCCGATGCGACCCACGCCGGCCTGTCGGCAGGCATCCTCCAGGCCGGAAACGGCAATGAGGGCTACAACGTCCAGACCGGTGGCCAGGACAATTCGGCTGGCATCGTGCAGGCCGGCAACAACAACAAGGGCACCAACCTGCAGTATGGCGGTTCGACGGAAGCATCCGCGGCCATCGTCCAGCTCGGCAGCGGCAACGTCGCGCTCAACGACCAGAACGGTGTCGATCCGACCTCGGCCCTGATCGTCCAGGGCGGCACCGGCAACGTTGGTGCGAACACCCAGACCGGCGTTACCAACTCCAGCGCTGCCATCGTGCAGTTCGGCACGTCGGCCGGCGCCAACCTTGCCGCCAACACCCAGACCAACGTCGACGGCAGCTCCGCGCTTATCCTGCAGGGCAGTGACGGGGGCGCCACCAATCTCGCCTTCAACGTCCAGAATGGCGTTCAGGACTCGAGTGCCTTCATCGCGCAGTACGGTCACGGCAATGGCGCCGTCAACACCCAGCAGAACGGCAGCTCGAGCGTCACTGCGGCAGTCGTTCAGGTCGGTAACAACAACCAGGCGTTCAACACCCAGGGTAATTCTCAGACGGTCACCCTGGGCCTGCCAGATGGCAAGCAGAAGCTTGGAGAGTTCAAACAGTTTGTGTTCTTTGGAGATACTTATGAGTACGGATTGCAGTGGTCGAATGCCGGCCTGACCGGAACCGACGATGCACCTGCTCAAGATTCGGTTGCAGCGGTCATCCAGAACGGCAACGGCAACTTTGGCTCCAACAGTCAGGTCGGCAAGGTCATTATTCCGGAAAACGTGACGGCTCATGCAACTGTGTCGGTCTGGGCCTGGAAGAAGTCCAACCACGCTCCAGCAAGCCCAGATCTTCTGCACGCCGCCAACGCGCTAGTCGGCCCCTCGCTCTCCGCGGCTGCGGTGGCTGGGCTGCAATCGGTTGGCAACGCGCTTCCCGAGGTCGTCGTCCCGACCATCGCGTCGGCAGCGGCCATCGTCCAGGACGGTAACGGCAACTTCGCGACCAACTCTCAGGTTGGCGCGGCGGCTTCGCTGGCGGCCAGCATTCAGGTTGGCGACGGCAATGCTTCCATCAACTCGCAGGAGCTGACGGCGGGCGTGCTTGCCGGCACCTTCCAGCAGGGCAATGGCAACCTGGCGGTGACCACCCAGCAAGCCGCATTGGCTTCTGCGGCCGGCACGATCCAGAGTGGCAACCACAATCAGGCCTTCACCACCCAGTCCGGCGATCTCGATCTGACAAATATCGACTCGCTTGACGACGTGGCGAACCTGCAGGTGGCCTCGACCGACTTGTCGCTGACCACCCAGATCGGTGACAGCAACCTCGCCATCACCTCGCAAAAGGGGTCGAACAACCAGTCGGCGACAATCCAGCACGGTAGCCAGGATTGGGCGGTCACCGCCCAGTCGGGAACCGGCAGTTCGTCGCTGATCGTGCAGGATGCGAACAACTCCGGTGCCTCGGTGCTGCAGTCGGGCTCCTCGCAGACCTCGCTGGTCGCTCAGGCTGGTGATTACAGCTTCGCCTACATCATCCAGGACGGCAGCTCGAACAGTTCGACAGTGCTGCAGAACGGCATCGGTGGCGGGTCGAACCCGAACATCGCCTCCGTCACCCAGCACAACAGCGGCAACAACTCGCTGGTCTTCCAGTCCGGTCGCGGCAACGTCGCCGCGGTCGTACAGAACTAGGCTTGCAACGATGTGGGGCGCTTCGGGCGCCCCACATCCCTTTCAACCCGACAGGGAGGCTGCGGATGGCTTGGAAAACCGGCTTTCTGGCAAGTGCCCTTGTTCTCGGCGGCAACACCGGTGCTTTTTCCATGGATAGCCAGACCCTTGACGCCAGGATCCTCGACAGTCGCGTCGTGAAGTGCGGCGTCACGATCGAAAGCGGCGCCATGACCAGGATCAGGCCGTTTATCGAAACGAGCGAGAGCCTCGCCGGCAAGTTCGCCATCACGGTGCATGGCCGATCGGGGACGAACACGAATTTCACCAGCCAGACCGTCAGTTTCCCGGGCAACAACCTGATCGCCATCGGACAGCCGAGCAGCATCAGCATCGAGATGGTCGCCACATCCGGGGGCACGGAACTATGCCGGCTCTCGGAAAATATCGACTTCGACGCGCCGGGCATCCGGACCTGACAAGCTTGCAACCGCGCGCCTTCCGGCAGCGCAAGGAGAGACAGATGGGTAGACTGGGCAGATGGAGCAAGGCGCTTGGGCGCGCCGCGGCCGTTTCGGTCCTTGCGCTGGTTGCAGCGTCTGCGTCAGCCGAGGACCTGCTGGTTGAGAATTCGCCGGACGCCAAGGCCACGCTCAATGTGCTGATGCAGCCAATCGGCCCGTTCATCCTGGGCCAGGCGCAGACCACGACATCGATCGCGCAGATCGGCGATACCAACCACGCCATGTCTTCAATCGACGGCGCCAGCAACCTGTCCTCGATCAATCAGGCCGGCAGCAACAACCGCGCGGTCCAGTCGATCCAGGGCAGCAATTCCGCGCTTCTGCTGGTGCAGGGCGGCACCAACAACAATGTGCTGCAGGCCAGCCAGGGCGACCGGAACTTCCAGCTTGTCGGCGTGTCTGGCAACAATAACAGCGTTGCGTACCTGCAGAAGGGAAACGACCTCGCAGGCGCTCTCGATGTGACCAATGCCAGCAATTCTACCGTCCTGGCAATTCAGACGCCACAATCCGGAAACTACCTGATGCCCACCGGCCTTCGCGGCTTGCAAAATGCGGTCGTCGTCATCGTTCCGGGCCGCATGTATGTCATTCCCAAGAAGTGATGCGGTTGGCTGCTGATTGATCCTAGTGAAGAAGGAGATTGACTATGTTACGCACCATCGTGCTCGCCGCTGGCATCGCGGCAATCGCCGCGATCGGAACCTCCACGGCGTCGGAACTCGTCTACAAGCCGGTCAATCCGACCTTCGGCGGCGATCCGCTAAACGGTAACTGGCTGCTTTCGCAGGCGACGGCGCAGACCGCGGGTGGCGGGTCTCCGGGATTCTCCATCGATTTCCCCGATTTCGGCGGCATCCCGCAGCCCGATCCGGATCCGACGGATCTGCCTCCTGTCAACACGAACCCGTGACGCTGCACTGGAATCGAAAAGGCCGGGAAGACCCGGCCTTTTGCTTCAAGTTGGCGAATTCAGCGCTGGTGGATGATCGCCACGTTGCCGCGGCCCTGCTGGAAAATCAGCGCCTGATGGCCTGAGCCGCTCTGCGTGATGGAGGCGGTGTTTTCCAAGCCGATCTGGCGGATGAGCCCGACATTGCCGACGCCATCCTGGGCGATCGAGGCATTGTTGGTATCGCCATCCTGCCATACCAATCCGAGATTGCCTTGGCTCGGCCGCAAGGCAGACATCGCCGTAGCCACCTGGAACATCGGCTTCACGATGTCTTCCGTGCTCATTGTTGCGAATGAGCGCGAATACGAACCGGATCCGATCTGATTTACGTAAGCCGGAGAATAAAAGTCCGACGCCTGTACATTTCCAGACAGCAATGCTGCCATGGCAACCGCATATATTGTTGTTTTTATTTTCATGTCCCTGCCCTCTGTTATGAAGCAGACGATACATGACATGCGATAATTTAGCGTTTAGCGCCATGATGTGTAATTCGTTAAAATTTCGAGGTGAATTTTATGTAGTGTCCAGCGATAGCGATGTCGGCTTGAGCCACGCAGTTCGGTCCGCCCAAGGCTTTCGAGCGAGGTGCCGTTGAAGATCGCATGCCTATCCTCAGCGACGTTTAGCAGGATGTTGTGGATACGGTTGCCATACGGCGGCTGAAGACCGTCGACACCCCCGGGCGCAGAACGTTCATTCCCCGCAGGCACTGTCCGGGAGCGGACTGAATGGAAAGGCATCTGTCAAATCGCATCCGGCGATTCTCTAAATCCGTGGGCTCGCATCCTGAACAGCGCGGGAATTGCCGCTGGCATTGATGGAGGCAATGGTTCAAGAAGGGATCACTGATACGTGATCGCCTTTCATGTCCTCCATCCGCCCGCTGATCCCGCTTCTTCTCGCCGCAGGCATCCTGCTCGGCGGCAATGGGCTGCAGAGCACGCTGATCGCGCTGCGCGGCGCGCAGGAGGGGTTTTCCGCTTCCGACATTGGCCTGATGGGCACTTTCTATTTCGCCGGCTTCCTGCTCGGCTGCCTGGCCATCACCCGCATCATGAAGGCGGTCGGCCATATCAGGGCGTTTTCGGCGCTGGCCGCGATCGCCTCGGCCGGCACCCTGCTGCTGGTGCTGGTTCTCGATCCGGTGATGTGGTGCGCGGTGCGCTTTGCCGGCGGCTTCTGTTTCGCCGGTTTGTTCACCATCGTTGAAAGCTGGCTGAATTCCGGCGTCAGCAATCACGACCGCGCACGCGTGCTGGCGATCTACCGGATGGTCGACACCGGTTCCGTAACCGGCGCTCAGTTCCTGATTCCGATCTTCGGCGCCGGCGGCTTCACCATCTTCGCCATCATGTCGATCATGATCACGCTGTCGCTGGTGCCGGTGTCACTCGGCGACCGCTCCAACCCGACACCGCCGGAGGAGGTCAAGCTCGACCTGGCGCGCGTCTGGCGCATTTCGCCGCTGGGTTGCTTCGGCTGCATTGCCGTCGGCGTCACCAACAGCGCCTTTCGCACCCTGTCACCGGTCTATGCCGAGCAGATCGGCATGTCGGTCGCCGATGTCGTTACTTTCGTCAGCGTCGGCATCTTCGGCGGCGCCATCATCCAGTATCCGCTGGGCTATCTGTCCGACCGCTGGGACCGACGCCGGGTGCTGTTGATAACGACCTGCTGCGCGATGCTTTCGGCATTGGCGCTGGTGTTCATCGCCGGCAGCAATCCGCTGCTCAACTTCGTCATCATCTTCATCTTCGGCTGTTTCGCCATGCCGCTCTATTCGCTGTCGGCCGCGCATTCCAACGACCGCGCCGACACAGGCGAGTTCGTGCTGATCAATGCGGCGCTGATGCTGTTCTACTCCTTCGGCGCCATTGGCGGTCCGTTCGCGGCCTCCACGGCGATGCAGTATTTCGGGCCGAGCGCGCTGTTCGTGTTCAGCGCCATCGTCTATGCGATCTTCATCGCCGTCATCCTCTATCGCATGCAGGCCCGGTCCGGCGTGCCCCTTGGCAAACGCAGCCGCTTCACCGCTCTGTTGCGCACCTCCACCATTTTCGCGCGGCTGGCCAGACGGAATGGTGATTCAGACGACCCGGGAAGCCCATGATGGAGGCGCCAAAGCTTGACGAAAGCCTTTCCGGCTGAAATCTAGGAAGACCTTACTCCTGCCAAAAGCGATTTGATGCACGTCATCACCACCCAGAAAGAACTCGAGACTGTTCTCGCCGCTTTCGAAAAGTCGGATTTCGTCACCGTCGACACCGAATTCATCCGCGAAACGACGTTCTGGCCCATCCTGTGCCTGATCCAGATGGCGGCCCCAGGCGTGACGGCGCTGATCGATCCGCTGTCGCCTGACATCGACCTGGCGCCCTTCTTCAGGCTGATGGCCAACGAGGCGGTGGTGAAGGTCTTCCATGCCGCCCGGCAGGACATCGAAATCATCGTCCATCTCGGCGATCTGGTGCCGCATCCGGTGTTCGATACACAGGTCGCCGCGATGGTCTGCGGCTTTGGCGACAGCGTTTCCTACGACCAGCTCGTGCAGCGCATCACCGGTGCGCGGCTCGACAAATCTTCGCGCTTCACCGACTGGCGCCACCGGCCGCTGTCCGACAAGCAGCTCGATTACGCGCTGGCCGACGTCACCCATCTGATCGAGGTCTATCAGCACCTGAGCGCCGAATTGACCCGGGAAAACCGCGCTCACTGGCTGAACGAAGAGATGGATGTACTGACCTCGCGCGAGACCTACGATCCGCATCCCGAGGACGCCTGGAAGCGGCTGAAGATGCGGCTGCGCAAGCCCCAGGAACTGGCGATCGTGCAGGCCGTGGCGGCATGGCGCGAGCGCGAGGCCAGGGAACGCGACGTACCGCGCGGCCGCGTGCTCAAGGACGACGCGATCTACGAGGTGGCGCAGCAGGCGCCGCGTGACGCGGCGGCGCTTGCCAAGCTGCGCACCACGCCCAAGGGCTGGGAGCGCTCCTCGACGGCGACAGCCCTGCTTGGGGCAGTCAATGCCGCACTGGCCTTGCCCAAGGAGCAGATGCCGAAACTGCCGAAGAACTTTCAGCCGCCGGAAGGCTCAAATGCCGCGGCGGAACTGTTGAAAGTGCTGCTCAAGATCATTGCCGAGAAGCAGGGCGTGGCCTCGAAAGTATTGGCATCCAGCGACGACATCGATCACATCGCGGCCGAGGGCGAGGACGCCGATGTGCCGGCGCTGCAAGGATGGCGGCGTGCCGTGTTCGGCGAACAGGCGCTGAAGCTGGTGCGCGGCGAGATCGGCATCAAGTTCGACAAACGCAAGATCGCGGTGTTCGACCTTTAGAGGCTTTCCGGCCGATGGGTTCGGATCAGGATGAGAACCGACGATACGAGGTGATCGACGCATTGCGCGCAATCGCCGTGATGCTGGTTTTGATCTTCCACTACACGTCCCGCTTCCCCGCCGACTACATCCGGTTCGATCACCAGATGGAACTGCCGTGGCAAGGGGTGGTTGGTGTCTACCTCTTTTTCATCATCAGCGGCTACTGCATCGCGATGACAGCCGAGCGGGCTGGAACCGTGTGGATGTTCTGGCTGCAGAGATTTACGCGGCTGGAGCCCGCGCTCATCGCCTGCATCGCGGTTACGCTGGTCGTGGTTGCGGCTTTGGGGCTTCCGGGCAGAGACGTTTCAGCGCTCGACGGCCTGGAAAACGCAAGTTGGGTACCCTTGTTTGTTCCAACGCCGCTTGTCGACGGCGCCTATTGGTCGCTGCTTGAGGAAGCAAAATTCTACTTTGTGTTCGGCCTGATCTTCCATCTCTGGCCAGATCGTGTTCTCGCACTCTTCACCGGCTTTACCGTTCTGGGTGCGATTGCACAGTTTTCAGGGTTGTGGAGTGACCATCAGGCCTTGATCTATCCCTTCAAGGGCATCGCCACGTCATATTTTTTCTTCCCCTACAGCCTCTTCTTTTTGATGGGCATCGCGGCGAGGCGATCGACCCGGGCTGTCCAGACGGTCGTGACGGCCGGGTGCCTGGTGGTCGTCATCAAGCTGTGGGGCGGCTCATCATTCAGTGCCTGGGTCATCGCGCTTTCAATTCTTGGTGTCATCGGGGTTCAGTTGCGCGATATCAAGATCTGGCGAGGCGTGAGCTACATCGGGTTGATCAGCTATCCCCTGTATCTTCTGCACCAGAATGTCGGTGTCGCAATCATACGATGGCTGGCTCCGTGGATCGGCTCCCCGTATGTCCGGATAGGCATAGCGTTCTGCACCGTGGTGGCCATTGCCGCGTTCATCGCATGGGCGGTCGAGCATAGATTTCGACGGAGGATCGAAATCCATGCGGCACGCTTGATGTCGAGGACCGCGACCTCGGCGTGACTCTATCTCAGGCCACACCCAGCAGATGCAGGGCGAACCAGATCCAGCCCAACAAGATGATCACTGCTCCAAAAGAGAAAGAGCGGCTGCGCAGCAGCAGATTGTTGCTGGTCAGATGAACCCAGGCGTGGAAGCATCGCGAGGCGACAAAAATCCACATCAGTGCCAGGGTCAGATAGTTGACGCCGTTGGTGACATGCAGCGTCAGGCACAACACATAGAAAAGCACCGGCAGTTCGAACTGGTTGCTGAGATTGGCGGCAACGGTGACGCTGGAAGCCGGCTCGGTCGAGCGGACCTTGTATTGACCAACCTTGGCCTCGCCTGACTTGACTGCGCCATATCTGCGACGACCCAACACGCCGTAGACGATGTAGATCAGCAGCACATGCGCCAGAACCGGCCAGAAGATCGCGGTCTGGTTCATGACGTTTCCCCTGCCCTGTCCAGCATCAAGCCTGGGGTCTCTGGCCCATAAGCCAGAAAGCGGCGATGACGACCACCGGTATGGCAAGAAGCGCGAATTTGGTGACGATCAGCGACGAGGCGAAAGACAGCGAATCCGGGTTGGCCGACAGGAAATCGGACAGAAGGCGCGCCACGGCGATATTCTGGGCATAGTCGGCAAGCGTATAGGGCAGCACCAGCACCAGCGCGAAGATCGACTGCACCTGCGGCGGCAGCACGCGGAAATTCTTCAGGCGCCGGCCGGAGGCCAGGATCAGGCTCACCAAGGTCAGCGACAGCAGCGCCGGGAACAAGAGATCGAAGGTAAGGTAGTGCCAGACGAGAATGATCTCGCCGCCGCGCCGGCCGAGCGCCGTCAGCCAGGCCATGCCTTCGTCGGGCGTGAAGCCAAAATAACGCATGTCTAGCGACGGCAGCCCGCCGCTCAACTGACGGAAATAGAAGAATTCCATCAGCGTCATGGTGATGAAAACCGACGCCGACAGGAAACAAAGCGCTGCCGCGTGACGAGACAGCCGCAGGACCGTCGCGGTCAGGCTTCGCCCGAGCCCGTATTGCTCAGGCTCCGCCGGGATAGTTCGGGCTTTCGCGGGTAATCGTGACGTCATGGGCGTGGCTTTCACGAAGTCCGGCGTTGGATATGCGCACAAAGGTGGCGCGCTCGCGGAAATCGGCAAGGTCGCGGCCACCAACATAACCCATAGCGGCTTTTAGCCCGCCTGCAAGCTGGTGCAGCACGCCAGACACAGGTCCTTTGTAAGGGACCTGGCCTTCAATGCCTTCCGGCACCAGTTTCAGCGTGTCGCGGACCTCGGCCTGGAAGTAGCGATCGGCCGAGCCGCGCGCCATGGCGCCGACCGAACCCATGCCGCGATAGGCCTTGAAGGAGCGGCCCTGGTGCAGATAGACCTCGCCCGGGCTTTCGTCGGTACCGGCCAGCAGCGAACCGATCATGGCGGCGCTGGCGCCCGCGGCGAGCGCCTTGGCAAGGTCGCCGGAATATTTGATGCCGCCATCGGCAATCACCGACACACCTGATTTGTGCGCCGTCTCGACGGCCGACATGATGGCTGAAAGTTGCGGCACGCCGACGCCGGCAACGATGCGGGTGGTGCAGATGGAGCCGGGGCCGATGCCAACCTTGACGGCGTCGGCGCCGGCATCGATCAGCGCCTGCGTGCCTTCGGCGGTGGCGACGTTGCCGGCCAGGATGCGAACCGAGTTGGAAAGCTTCTTGGCACGCGTCACCGCGTCCAGCACGCGCTGCGAGTGGCCGTGCGCGGTGTCGATGACCAGAAGGTCGACACCGGCGTCGATCAGGCGCTCGGCGCGCTCGAAGCCATCGTCGCCGACACTGGTGGCAGCCGCCGCGCGCAGGCGTCCCTGCGCATCCTTTGTGGCGTGCGGGTTGAGCTGCGACTTCTCGATGTCCTTGACGGTGATCAGGCCAACGCAGTTGCCTTTCTTGTCGACGACGACGAGCTTTTCGATGCGGTGCTGATGCAGGAGCCGCTTGGCCTCGTCCTGGTCGACATTCTCCTTGACCGTGATCAGGTTCTCACGGGTCATCAATTCGTAGACCTTCTGCGCCGGATCGGAGGCGAAGCGCACGTCGCGATTGGTCAGGATGCCGACCAGCCGGCCGGTCTTGTGGCCGCCGGTGCCGCCGTTCTCGACCACCGGAATGCCCGAGATCGAATAGGTGCGCATCAGAGACAGCGCGTCGGCCAGCGTGGCGTCGGGGCCGATGGTGACCGGGTTGACCACCATGCCGGATTCGAATTTCTTCACCTGCCGCACCTGTTCGGCCTGTTCGGCCGGCGAGAAATTGCGGTGGATGACGCCGATGCCGCCGGCCTGGGCCATGGCGATGGCAAGACGCGCCTCGGTGACGGTATCCATCGCGGCGGACAGGATCGGCACGTTGAGGTCGATGTCGCCGGCAATGCGGGTGCGGACATCGGTTTCGCCGGGCATCACCTCGGAATGACCCGGCTGCAAAAGCACGTCGTCAAAAGTCAGCGCCAGTGCGCCGGTGGACGTTTCGATGATTTTTGCCATGGCCAGCCCTTTAGAATGCGGAAAAAGCGCTGGACCGGGATGGACAGCGCCGACTCGTTCTTCCCTTTCAGGATTGGCGCTGGCTGGTAACACGTCGCGCCGCGGATGAAAAGCCGATCGTTGCATCGCACAACAGCGTTATCGCGTGATCCGGCGCCACCACTGGTTGCAGTCGCACAAAAGTGACAGCAAATTAACACGACATTGGTGTCCAGCCGTGATAACCGCGCCCCTGTATCGGCTCCCTCCCTTTCTTGAACGAGAATTGGGCCGGAAACAGAATTTGAAACGGTCACGCTCGTGAATCGCACCATTCCGCTCATCCTGGCGGTCGCACTTTTCATGGAGAACATGGATTCGACCGTCATCGCGACATCGTTGCCGGCGATCGCCGTCGACATCCATACCAGCCCTATCGCGCTCAAGCTGGCGTTGACGGCCTATCTGGTGTCGCTGGCGATCTTCATTCCGATCAGCGGCTGGATGGCCGACCGTTTCGGCGCCAAGAATATTTTTCGCGCCGCGATCGCGGTGTTTATCGTCGGTTCGGTCGCCTGCGCCTTGTCAGGTTCGCTGCCGGCCTTCGTGGTGTCGCGCTTCCTGCAAGGCATCGGCGGCGCCATGATGACGCCGGTCGGGCGCCTGGTGCTGGTGCGGGCCACGCCCAAGAGCGACCTGGTCGCCGCCATGTCCTGGCTGACCGTTCCCGCCCTGGTCGGACCGCTGGTCGGCCCGCCGATCGGCGGCTTCATCACCACCTACTTCACCTGGCACTGGATATTCCTGATCAATGTGCCGATCGGCCTGATCGGTATCTGGCTGGCCACGCGCTTCCTGCCGGAGACCGAATCGATGGAGACGCCGCCGCTCGATTTCGTCGGCTTCGTGCTGAGCGGGGTGGCGGCCTCCGGTGTGGTGTTCGGCCTGTCGGTGGTCAGCCTGCCCTATCTGCCGCCGGCGACCGGCTTCATCACCGTGGCCGTCGGGCTGCTGTCGGGCGCGCTTTACCTGATGCACGCGCGCCACGCCAGGAATCCACTGCTGGCACTCGAACTGTTCCGCAACCAGGTGTTCCGCTCGTCGGTGCTTGGCGGCTCGCTGTTCCGCATCGGCATCGGGGCGGTGCCGTTCCTGCTGCCGCTGATGTTCCAGATCGGCTTCGGGCTGACGCCGTTCCAGTCCGGCATGATCACCTTCGTCTCGGCGATCGGCGCCATCGGCATGAAATTCGTCACCGCGCTGATTTTTCGCGTTGCCGGTTTCCGCCGCGTGCTCATCGTCGGCTCGCTGGTCGCCGCCGCATCGATCGCCATCTACGGCCTCTTCACCCCCGAAACACCTTACGTGCTGATGCTGGCCATATTGCTGGTCGGCGGCTTCATCCGCTCGATGTTCTTCACCGGCGTCAACGCGCTCTCCTATGCCGAGGTGTCGGCCGAAGACACCAGCAAGGCAACGCCGATCACGGCGGTGTTCCAGCAGCTGTCGATCGCGCTCGGCGTGGCGCTCGCCGGCGGCATTCTGGAGGTCTCGACCTCGATCCATGGCGGCCCGCTGACGCTGGGCGATTTCCATATCGCCTTCTTCATCGTGGCGGCGGTGTCCGCGGCGGCATCGCTGTCGTTCATGCGGCTGGCGCCCGATGCGGGCAACGCCGTCTCCGGCCATGGCCGGCTGACAACGCCCAAGACGCTGGAACCGGTGAGATCACCTGGGGAATGAGGCTCCTTCCCTTCTCCCCTTGTGGGAGACGGTGGATCGGCGCGCAGCGCCGAGACTGTTGAGGGGTGCGTGACGGATTGAGGCGCTGATCGCAAGCGTATTGCCAAGCTGGAACACCCCTCATCCGACCTCGCTTCGCGAGGCCACCTTCTCCCACAAGGGGAGAAGGGAAGGCGCTACTCGCCGGCTGTTTCTCGCCCTTTAAAGTCTTTCGCTAACAAATACAGCTCCACCGATTCATCGCGCGAGGCCGGCGGCTTGACGTGATGCACAGAGCGGAAATTCTTCTTCAGCATCGAAAGCAGCTCGTTTTCGGCGCCGCCCTGGAAGGTCTTGGCCAGGAAATGCCCGCCCGGCTTCAGCACGGACAGCGCAAAATCGGCGGCCACCTCGCAAAGATGCATGGTGCGGATGTGGTCGGTCCGCTTGTGGCCGGTGGTGGGTGCGGCCATATCGGACAGCACGACATCGGGATCGCCGCCCAGCGCCTCGGACAGCTTGCGCGGTGCATCCGGATCGAGAAAATCCATCAACAGCACCGGGGCGCCGGGCACGGCATCCATCTCCAGGTAGTCGATGCCGACGACATGCGGATTTTCCGCCGTCGATTTCGTGCGCGTGGCCGCGACCTGGCACCAGCCGCCGGGGGCAGCGCCCAGATCGATCACCTTCATGCCGGGTTTCAGGAGATGGTGCTTGTCGTCGATTTCGATCAGCTTGTAGGCGGCGCGCGAGCGGTAGCCGTCGGCCTTCGACCGCTGGACATAGGGATCGTTGATGTGGCGCTGCAGCCAGCGGCGCGACGATTCCTTCAGGCCGCTCTTTTTCTTGATCCGCGTCTTCAGCACACGAATGCCGGCGGACCCTGGGTTTTCCGGTTTCTTGGTCATTGCCGGCCACCACGCCCATCGTTGCGCCAGACGCCGTCATCGGCCATCAGCTCGCTCAATATACCTTCGCGCAGGCCACGGTCGGCGACGCGCAGCCGTTCCGACGGCCAGACGGCGCGTATCGCCTCCAGGATAGCACAGCCGGCCAGCACCAGATCGGCGCGGTCCGCACCGATGCAAGGGTTGGCGCAGCGTTGCTGGAAATCCCAGCCCACCAGTCTCTCCACCATGCGGTCGACGCTGTCGCGGTCCATCCACAATCCGTCGACCCGACGCCGGTCGTAACGCTCGAGATCGAGGTGAACACCGGCCAGCGTCGTGACCGTGCCGGAGGTGCCGAGCAGGTGGAAGTTGGGGCTGGCCTTGAGATGGCTCAGCCGGTCGCGGCCATCGAAAGTGGCCAGCCGGCCGGCGACGTCGTCGACCATGGCGGTGAAGATTTCGCGCGTCACGGTGCGGCCGCCAAAGCGCTCCGCCAGGGAGACGACGCCGACCGGCAGCGACGTCCACGAGACGATGTGGTTGGCCAGACGTGGGGAACGGCGGCCGGTGAGATCGATCAGCGCGATTTCGGAAGAGCCGCCGCCGATGTCGAACAGGACGACGCCCTGCGTGTCACGCTCGACCAGCGAGCCGCAGCCGGAAACCGCCAACCGCGCTTCGGTCTGGCGGTCGATGATCTCGAGCTTCAACCCGGCCTCGCGCTCGACGCGTTCAAGAAACTCGACGCCGTTCTCGGCCGAGCGGCAGGCTTCCGTGGCGATCAGCCTGGCCTTCCTGATCTTGCGGCTGCGCAATTTGTCGCCGCAGACCTTCAGCGCCTCGACGGCGCGGTCCATCGCCGGCTTGCCGAGCCGGCCATTGGCGGTGAGCCCCTCACCCAGCCTGACGATGCGCGAAAAGGCATCGATGACGCGGAACTGGCCGTGCCGCGTGGGAACAGCGACCAGCAGCCGGCAATTGTTGGTGCCGAGGTCGAGGGCGGCGAATACGGGAAGCTCATGCAGCGGCGGCCGGCGGGTGCCCTGCTCGTGGCGCGGCGCTTGGAGAACGGGCGAGATCGCTGGGCCGGCCAGCTGCTGCTTCGGCTCCACGGCCGAAGCGGCAGCCTTGCCTGGCACCGGCGATCGATTGTCCTGCGCTTCGTCGCGCGCGAAAACCTTGCGCCCGCGCCTTCGCTTGCGCCGCTTCTTGGGTTTGCCCTTCTGGTGATGGGTCGCGTCGCCCGCCTGCCCGTCGGCGGAGCGCGGCTCCGTCGGGCGGCGTTGCTGCCAACCGGCTGTCCCCGAGCCCGATGGCCCTGGGGAAGCGCTGGACGCGCCCACCTCCGACGCGCCTGCGCCGGTGTCGCGGTCTTCCACTGTCGTTCCTTCCGGCGCCGCGCGAACCGGTGACGGACGCAGCAGGCGCTTTGGCATGTTTCAAGTTGCCGCCAGACTAACAGTGCCGTGCCCGATCACCAAGAGCCGCACGCCGAATTTTGCCGGCTGGACGCGAACCGCCTTTCGCTCCGCCGCCAAATGTGCCCGCGAGGCTGCGGTTGGCACGCGATGCCGGCGAAGACAATCTCCTGTCAAAGCCGATGTTGTCACCGCATGCCGGCGCCTTCGCGCCATCTTCGCTGCGGGCGAATCTTTGCCGGCTGCGGCGCGACAAGTGTTCGCGGTTGAATAGCCGGCTTCAATGAGGCATTTCTGAAATGTACGGAAGTCGCGGGCAACCGGCCTTCCACCACCAGGCGAAAAGGAAGCGGACACGCAGCGCATGGCAGTCAGGCAATGAACTGGAGACGTTATTTCTGGCCGGTCGTCGGCATCGCCGCGGTGATCTTCTCGCTGCTGCTGCTCTGGCACGAACTGCGCGGCATTTCGCTCGACGATGTCTGGGACGGGCTCGCCGCCATTCCAACCCGCGGCTGGATCCTGGCAGCGCTGAGTTCGGTCATCGCCTATGCCGCGCTTGCCGGCTACGACCACATCGCACTGCTCCATATCGGCAAGCGTGTGTCTTGGCTGTTCGTGACGCTATGCTCCTTCACTACCTACGCGCTGTCGCACAATATCGGCGGCTCGGTGTTCTCCGGCGCCGTCATCCGCTACCGCGCCTATGGCACAAGGGGCCTGACCGGCCAGGATGTCGGCGTGCTGGTGGCGATCTGCTGGATCACCTTCGTGCTGTCGACGATTCTGGCCTCCGGCCTCGTGCTGGTGTTCGAACCTCAGATCATCGACCGCTTTTCGGGCATCGCCCATCACGGCCTGTCGGAAGCGGCTGGCATCGCCATGCTGCTTCTGGTCGCCGCCTACATATTCGGCAGTTGGCTGCACCTGCGCCCACTGAAGATCGCCAGCTTCCAGTTGCACTACCCAGCGCTGCCGATCGTCGCCAGGCAATTGCTGATCGGCCCGGTCGAATTGCTTGCCGCGGCCGCCATCATCTTCTTCGCCCTGCCCGAGGCCCACAATCCCGGCTATTTCGTCGTGCTCGGCGTCTTCCTCGTCTCCTTCTCCGTCGCCCAGATCTCGCACGCGCCGGGCGGGCTGGGCGTGTTCGAGGTGGTGTTCCTAGCCGGGCTTTCGGACATGGACCCGGTCGGCGTGCTGGCGGCGCTGCTGGTGTTCCGGCTGTTTTATCTCATCATCCCGCTGTTTCTGGGCCTGGGCATTGTGCTGTTCTTCGAGCGCTCGCAGTTCAGCCGGACGGAGAGTTGACGCACGGCCAGAAGACGTAGCCCCGTTCACGGGGAGTTGAGACGTGGTCGGCACAGCGGACGGAAAGCCAACTGCTAGGCTTTCGAACGACGAACGCCGGCAGGCTGATGAGGGGCAGCGCAAACTTGTGCCAATGCCGAAATTGAAGCGCAAAGCAGGCTTGACTATTTTCCGCTGGCGGCTACAAGGCAGCGCTCAAGCGGCTCAGCCGTTCGGCCCGCGCGGTTCATGACCACGCCTGCTGGGGAATAGGTTAACGGTAGACCCACGGACTCTGACTCCGTTAGTCCTGGTTCGAATCCAGGTTCCCCAGCCAAACAATTTCAAGTACTTAGCGTATATCGAATAGACCTACCGACCCTCCATGTCGCGTTTATGTCGCGTTCAGCTTCCGAGCAGCGGACTGGCTTGACCACTATCGAGCCGCCAAGGGCTCTGAATACCGTTCCTAACCAAGGTTTGGCCCGCTGCTTCGGTGGCGGGCCTTTCTTATTTGGCAGTCGACTGAACGAGCACTGTGACTTGCTTTCGTGCATCGACCCTCACGAGACAATGCTCGGGGATTTCCGGCCAAGTTGCCTTGGAGCATTCCTCATCAGTGGCGACTGGGGCAACGGGTGTCACTACCAGTTGTTGCGGGCTTGCTGCCTGGGTGGGCGAGGAAGCAAAAAGCAGCGTCTGAGTAATGAGACCCGACACTAGGGCGATTTGGACGAGGAAGGCAGCAAAGGCTATGTTCTTGACCATGTCCGACAACGCAGCGATCTGCAGCGGGTTCCTGGTGCCCTAAAATTTCGCGGTGGCAGCCCGCTGCCTCACGGTGGCGGGCCTTTTGCATTACTCGTCGACCTCTGGCGCATAGTCGTCAGGCCGCATCAACTTCGGCGAGGAAAACCACAGATCCTTGAAAGCGAGCATCGGCGGCGTCCAGTGGTTATCCCACTTATTAGTCCTGGTTCGAATCCAGGTTCCCCAGCCACTCTTTGTTTTTCGTGTGAAATCAGCCATTTACGCAAGATTCAATGTCCTGATTCAGACCATCCCGGGCCACCCGTTTGGAACGCCGAGCAATACGCCAAGCCGGTGTAGGCAGGCTGCAGACCTGCCGGCTAGAAGCTTCGCTTCGGGCGGCGAGGCTGCTGCCGCGACATGAATATACAGTCCACAACCGCCGCGCACATCAGCGCGATGACATTGTTGCGGTTGCGTGCCGGTCGCCTCATCCCTTCCACATCGTCGATCGAAGAACGGCCTGCATATGCTCCGGGAGGTCGAGTTCGCCGCGCGCCTCGATATCCAAAAGATACCGGGCCTTGGCCAGGCGATCGCCTTCCTCGACCGCAGCATAGCCACAGATGGCGAGCAGCGCCCTCTCCTCTTCCCGGCTGGCTCTGTCGGAGTCGCCGCCTATGCCGTGCAGCGCCTTGCCGAACGCCGCATATGCCGTCCTGTGCGCCTCAATCAGTTCTCGCAGTCTATCGGACGGTTCCTGGTCTCGGCCCGGCGCCCCTGTGCCCCGTGCTGTTGCCGCAACCGTCGAGGCGACGGCTGCGCTGCCGGAATGGAAAAGCAAGGCGCGGCGGTTGATCCCGGACGTGGCGAACTCTCCCATTTGATTCGATGGCCATCCGATCGATGACATGACACCATCGGACGGTAACACGACGGTTTGCACATTCGTGTCAGGATGGAAGGCCTGAGGCAGCCGACAGCAAGCGCGGCTGGGTGATGCGCTGCACCTGAATCAAGCTTCCCGCCCCCCGAGAAGAGGCACGGTGTGTCATTTTGAGCGGCTTGAGGCAGTGAGATTTGCAAGGCAAAAAGATCGGTGGCCGCTGGCGCGCTCCAATGGCTAAGTTGCGTAGAAATCTTGTGCAAGAGGCGGCGTATTGCCCACTGACAGCCAGTTCATTCTTGAAAACATCCGCCAAGGCTGCGTGATGCTTCCCGATGGCGAATTCGTCATCGACAGGCTGGTGAAGTATGTCGGCAACGGAAGGATCCGTTGGCATGTCGAGTTTCGTGGGCATCGCGTCGAGTTCACAACCGGCCAGTTGAAGAAGCAGCCTACCTTCCGAAGGAAGATACTCGAACAGGCCGGTGTGCTGCCGCCGCAGCGTGCCGGTGCCGACTACAGGCGATGGGCTCTTGATCTGAGAAAGAACGCCATCGAGCTTCCCTGGCGGGATAGACCGGTCGATGCCGGTTTTACCATCGACAGCCTGGTCAGTCTTGGAGGCGACCGCTGGACGGTTGACTATCAAGGCAAGGTCATCAAGTTCACGACGACCAAACTCCGCCGGCAGACCAGCTTCCGCAAGCGGATGCTGCTGAAGGCCAAGGTGCTGCCGCCCCAACTGGATGCGGTTGCCTATCGGAAGTGGATGGACTGGCTCATTCAAAACGCCACGGAGGCTGCACCACAGGCCAGCGATGCCTTGATGAGTGAGAAAAGTTGGCTTGACGACCTGCCCGACCTGGCCGGCTGGCAAAACGAAGGAACCAATTAAGGCGGCTGGTGTGCCGGCGGTGCGGCTCATGGCGTTTGCCATGGCTGGAGATTTCGGCACACATTGATGGCTCTGGCCACGGCCTGGCTCGCAGCCGACAAGACTTTGAATGGAACACATGGACCGCTTCGACCTCGGCACCTATCGCCGTCCCATCTCCACCCGCTCCACCGAGACCCAGCGCTGGTTCGATATCGGGCTCAACTGGTGCTACGGCTTCAACCATGAGGAAGGCATCAAGTGCTTCGAGAAGGCGCTGGAGACGGATCCCGGCTGCGCCTTCGTGCATTGGGGCATCGCCTATGCGGCCGGGCCTTTCTATAACCTGACCTGGAAGGAGCATGGCGAGGCCGAGGCCGACAGCGCGACGAAGCGGTGCTTCGAGCATGTCCAGCTGGCGCGCGCCAATGCGGCTGGTGCCAGCGAGGTCGAAAGGCGGTTGATCGAGGCGCTTGCCAGCCGCTTTCAGAAGCCGCACCGGGTGAGTTCTCAGGAATTCGAACAGTGGGATGACGCCTACGCCGCCGCGATGCGGCGGGTCTATGAAAAGTTTCCCGACGACCATGATGTGATGGCGCTGCTGGTCGAGGCGCTGATGATGCGCACGGTGCGGCGGCTTTGGAACCTCAAGACCGGTGAACCGGCGCCGAATTCCGATGTCGTCGAGGCGCTTGAGGTTTGCGAGCGGTCAATCCGGCTCGCCGACGAGGCCGGCGCGGCACAGCATCCGGCGATCCTGCACCTGCATATCCATCTCCTGGAAATGTCCACCATGCCGGAACGCGGCATTAGCTCGGCCGACCGGCTCGGCGAGATGTGCCCCGATGCCGGGCACATGAACCACATGCCGGGACATATCTATGTGTTGTGCGGCGACTATGAGAAGGCGAGGATCGCCAGCGAAAAGGCGGTCCGCGCCAACGACCTCTATCTCGCCTATGCCGACGAGCCGACCTATTATCTGCTCGGCTGCTGCCACGACCTGCATCTGATGATGTTCACCTGCATGTTCCTCGGCCAGTACCGGCCGGCCCTGTGGGCCGCCGACAAGGTGCGCAGCCTGGTGACGCGAGACGTGGTCGCCATCCAGGACCGGCCCAAGCTCACGCAAACGGTGGAAGGCTATCATGCGATGAAATCGCATGTGCAGGTGCGCTTCGGTCGCTGGCAGGAGATCATCGACGAACCGGTGGTTGAAGAGCCCGGCCTCTATGTACTGACGGCGGCCATGCAGCACTACGCCAAGGGTGTCGCGCATGCGACGCTCAGGCAATTCATGGAGGCCGAGCGCGAGCGTGAGCGGTTCCACCGGCATGTGGAGAACATACCGGCCGAGCGGCGTTTCCTCAGCAACCCGACCCGCGCCTCGCTGGCCGTCGGTGCCGCCTTGCTGGATGGCGAGCTCGCCTACCATCAGGGCCGGCACGAGGAGGCCTATGCCCAGTTGCGGCAGGCGGTCGAGCTGGACGACAACCTTTCCTACACCGAGCCATGGGCGTGGATGCACCCGCCGCGCCATGCGCTGGCGGCGCTGCTGCTCGACCAGGGCCATGCGCAGGAGGCCGAGCAGGTCTATCGCGACGATCTCGGCCTGAGCGCCAAGGTGCAGCGCTGCGCCCAGCATCCGGACAATGTCTGGGCGCTGCACGGGCTGGTGGAATGCTTGAGGCGCCGCGGCGAAAGCGAAGAACTGCCGGCCCTGCAGGCAAGGCTCGCCAAGGCGATGGCCAAGGCGGATGTGGCGATCAGCTCGTCATGCCTGTGCCGGACGAGCGTGCAATCGGCGGCAAGCTGCTGTCATTGAGGCTACGGCAGGCGTACCCCCCTCGCCTCGCCACGTCTCATGGCCGACCACCGGTAGGTGTACCGAAGCGACTCCGTCGTCGACATTGGAAAAACGGCCCATCGGCTCGCGAAACGCGCTGTCGTTGATCAGGCCAGACCTGACCGGTTTTCCTCAATTAGCACAGAGCAGTCTATCTCATCATGAAGTTGAGCGTGTGGGTCAGGCGCCAGCCAGGAAGCGTAAGAGCGAAGCCGCTTGAGCCTGGCTGTTTTCTCGAGCCGCGCCTGACGCTCATCTTCTGGCTGAGCACGAGGCAGCCTTTTGTTCCACTCGCCAGGATACTGCATTCTCTGCTCTCCTCGGCCGGAGCGCGCAAAGAGGCCCACTCAATGAGGGAGTTGGCCCCTTACCGGAGGACCACCTGTCGCTCCGGGTCTCCGCTCTCCACCTGGGCTGGATGCCACCACAGGCGCCGACGAGAGTCGCCATCCATTTTGATGAGGCTGCCGCAATTACCCTCGGGCCTCGGCAAAGTTATCCTTCACACCTCAAGCCTCGGCTTCATCGAGCGCCGTGGCTCAAACTGGCGACCAGCCTTGGTCATACCTGTGCCGGACGAGCGCGCTGCCGGCGCCAGGCTGCCATTAAAGCTGCCGATAGGCGACCGCCGCCGCCCTGCCCTCAGCCCAGCCATTTCTCATAGTCGGCCACCAGCAGATGCACTGGAGCAACATCCTCGTCGATGTTGGAGAAGCGGCCGATCGGCTCGCGGAACACGTTGTCGGTCAGATCGTCGTTGACGGTCGACACCTCACCGATCAGCACGTCCTTGCCCTCGGCCCAGAAGGCGTGCCAGACGCCGGGCAGCAAAGTGACGCTCTGACCCGGGTCGAGCTTCAGGAGGCCGCCCGCCGGCAGCCTGTGGATGGTTCCGTCGACCGGCACCGACACCTCCGCCTTGGGGTCGATACCGCCGTCGCGATCGTGCATGAACAGTTCCAGCACCAGCTTGCCGCCGCCGCGGTTGATGATGTCCTCGGCCTTGATGTTGTGGCGGTGC
This sequence comes from Mesorhizobium sp. 113-3-9, assembly GCF_016756515.1. Classification (NCBI taxonomy): domain Bacteria; kingdom Pseudomonadati; phylum Pseudomonadota; class Alphaproteobacteria; order Hyphomicrobiales; family Phyllobacteriaceae; genus Mesorhizobium; species Mesorhizobium sp. 113-3-9. Next base: position 5,239,388 of record NZ_AP023246.1, read on the forward strand.
ATGGGCGATAGCTGGTCCTTGCGCGAGATCATGATCTTCTCGGCATAGAGCATGCCCATGCCCTTCTTCATGTCCTCGTAGCGGCCATTGCGCACGGTGAACAGGAACAGGCCGAGTTCCTTGAATTTCTCCTGGCCGTAATCGGTGATGTCCCAGCCGAGCCGCGAGGTATAGATGGCCGAAGAATCGACCTGGCGCGTCTTCATCTCCTCGGGCGACCAATAGGCGAAGGGCGGCATGATGTAGCCGAACGAGCGGATGAAAGCGTCGGCTTCGCGGATGATGTCATTGATGGCGGAGCGTTTCATGATCGTAACCCTTCGTGTCGACACGCTTTAGGTTGTTGCATGTCGTCATCCCAAAACCGCTGGGCACCTTTGGGCGACATGCATTGCAAATCGCATAGCCGAACGCCGATGCGGTGTCGATCCATCTCGCGCGTGCCCGGCGCTGCGCCAGGCGCGTATGGCCCACCGATCCGGTTCGCTGGCCGCGTGACATCACCCGCTTTCAGGCTCATAACCCCTCGCGAATTCTCACAGAGTGATAGACTATGCCGACCGTTCACGACCTCGATACGCCGTCGATCCTGATCGACGCGGCGCGCGCCGAAGCCAACATTGCCCGCGCACAGGCCCATGCCGACAGAAACGGGCTGAAGCTCAGGCCGCATATCAAGACGCACAAGCTTCCTTACTGGGCGAAAAAGCAGGTGGCGGCGGGTGCTGTCGGCATCACCTGCCAGAAGATCGGCGAGGCCGAGGTCATGGCCGATGCCGGGCTGTCCGACATTTTTCTTCCCTACAACATCCTCGGACGCGCCAAGCTGGAGCGGCTGAAGGCGCTGCACGGTCGCGTCACCCTGTCGGTCACGGCGGACAGCATGGAAACGCTGGAAGGACTGGCCGCCACTTTCACCGATGCCGGCCATCGTCTCGCGGTGCTGGTCGAATGCGACACCGGTATGGGCCGCTGCGGCGTGCAGACGGCTGATGAGGCGGTTGCGCTGGCACGTGTGATCGACAAGGCCGGCGGCCTCACCTTTGGCGGGCTGATGACCTATCCGGCGGCTGGCCGCGCGGCGGAGGCCGAAGCGTGGCTCGCCGACGCCAGGCAGGCGCTGACCGCTTCGGGTCTCGCCTGCGAACGCATCTCCAGCGGCGGCACGCCGGACATGTGGCGCTCCGGCGATACATCTGTCGTCACCGAATATCGCCCCGGCACTTACATCTATCTCGACCGCTATCAGGTCGCCAAAGGTGTCGGTACCTTGGACAATTGCGCGCTGACGGTGCTGTCGACGGTGGTCAGCCACCCGACGCCGACGCGTGCCATACTCGATGCGGGCAGCAAGGCGCTGTCCAGCGACACGCTCGGGCTAAAGGATTTTGGCGAGTTGCTTGGTGCTGCCGACGCAAGGGTGACCGGGCTTAGCGAAGAGCATGGCACCGTCACGCTTTCCGGTGGCGCGAAACTGCGCATCGGCGCTCGCGTGCGCGTGGTGCCCGATCATTGCTGTGTCGTCACCAATCTGTTCAACCAGGTCAACCTGATCGACGGCGAGAATGTGCTGGAAACGCTGCCGGTGGCGGCACGCGGGCTGATGGGGTGAGGTCTTTCGGCGGGCAACGGGTAAACTAGCCCGGTTGCCTCTCGGCCTGCCGTGCGGCGACCCTGCGCATGGCGATGACCCTGCGGCGGCGTATTTCCGTACGCATTGCCATCAAGTGCAGCGCGAAGAACAGCACCGTGAAGCCGATAGCCATGACCAGCAGCGGCCAGAGCAGGCTGGGATCGATGGTCGGGCCATCCATCCGGAACACCGAGGCCGGCTGGTGCAGCGTATTCCACCAGTCGACCGAGAACTTGATGATCGGGATGTTGATGAAGCCGACCAGCGTGATGATGGCGGCGGCCCAGGCTGCGCGGCTGGCATCGTCGAGCGCGCGGGTCAGCGCGATGATGCCGAGATACATCAGGAACAGCACGAAGACCGAGGTCAGGCGGGCATCCCACACCCACCAGGTGCCCCACATCGGCTTGCCCCAGATCGAACCGGTGATCAGCGCAAGTGCCGTGAAGACCGCGCCGATGGGTGCCGCCGATTTAAGCGCGACATCGGCCAGCGGATGGCGCCAGACCAGCGTGCCGAGGGCGGAAACCGCCATCAGCGTGTAGCACATCATGGCGAGCCAGGCGAAAGGCACGTGGATGTACATGATGCGGACGGTGATGCCTTGCTGGAAATCCTCGGGCGCGGTGAAGCTCATGTAGACGCCGACGGCAAGGATGAGTGCGGCGATCGCCGCCAGCCACGGCACGACCCTGTCCACCAGCGCGACGAAGCGCGTCGGGTTGGCAAGGTCCATCCAGCCGCTCAGGCGTGAAGTCGTGTCGCTCATGTGACTTTACATAGACCGCCGCCGCGATTGGGGCAATCGAGCGGTGGTGTCGCAGGCGTGGAAGCGCCTTCCCTTCTCCCCTTGCGGGAGAAGGTGGATCGGCGCGTCAGCGCCGAGACGGTTGAGGGGTGATCCAGCGGAGTGAGAGGTTGGCGTTCCCTGGAACACCCCTCATCCGACCTCGCTTCGCGAGGCCACCTTCTCCCACAAGGGGAGAAGGAAGAAGCGTCATCCGCTCAGGCGGCCTCGCCCTGCACGGAGCGGCTGAGGCGGCGGACTTCTTCGTCGTTGAGCAGGCCGCCGGCGCGCAGCAGGCTGGCGAAGCGGCCGTTGCGCAGCGACAGTTCGGCGAAGCCGCCCATTTCGACCACCCTGCCCTTGTCCATGAACACGACCAGATCGGCGTCGCGAACGGTGGTCAGGCGGTGCGCGATGATGAAGGTGGTGCGGTCGCGCCGCAGTTCGTCGATCGCTTCCTTGACGCGGTCCTCGGTCTCGACGTCGAGCGCGCTGGTCGCCTCGTCGAGCACCAGGATCGGAGCATCCTTCAGCACGGCACGGGCAATGGCGATGCGCTGGCGCTCGCCACCCGACAGCTGGCCGCCACGCTCGCCGACCACCGTGTCGTAGCCATTGCTCTTGGCCAGGATGAAGTCCTGCGCGGCAGCCGCGACGGCGGCTGCATGGATCTCGTCATTGCTCGCATCGGCGCGGCCGACACGGATATTGTCCTCGATCGAGCGGTTGAGAAGCCCGGCGTCCTGGAACACGGTGGCGATGGAATGGCGCAGCGACTTGCGGGTCACCGTGCGGGTATCGATGCCATCGATCAGGATACGGCCGCTGGACGGCGAGAAGACGCGCTGCAGCAGATTGATCAGCGTGGTCTTGCCGGCACCCGTCGGTCCGACGATGGCGACCGTCTGGCCGGCCTGGACCTCGAAGGACACGTCGCTGACGCCTTGCCCCGAATTGGCGAATTCGAAGCTGACATCCTCGAAACGGACATGGCCGGTGACGTTGGTGAGATCGCGCAGGCCATCGGGCTCCGCGGCATCGGCGGCCGAATCCTCGAGTTTGTAGAAGTCCTCAAGCTTGGCGCGGGCCTCGGAGATCTGGTTGGCGAAAGCCGACATCTGGTCGAGCCGCGAGATCAGCAGCGTGGCGAAGCCGGTGAAGGCGATCACGTCGCCGACGCGCAACTGGCCATGCGTGACCAGATAGGCGCCGATCAGAAGCACCACCATCATCGAGATCGTCGACGACAGGCGATTGAGCGCATTGGCGATGGCCCACCAGTCGAGCACTGGGTTTTGCGCGTCGAGCAGGTTCTTGACGTAGCGGCGCAGCGTCTCGGCCTCATGGCCCAGACGGTTGTAGCTCTGCAGAACGGCGACATTGCTCACCGAGTCTGTCACATGCGCGAACACCTTGTGGTAGTGACGCTCGACGGCGGCCTGGCCTGCCTTGGTGCGCTTCATGACCAGCCGGCCGATGCAGACATAGAGCACGCCGAGCCCGAGCAGCACCATCGACATGCGCACATCCATGCTGAGCGCCGTGGGCACCAGCAGCACGAGTGCAACGGCGGTGGACAGATGCTGGCGCATGAATTCGAGCCACAGGCTGAACAGCGTCTCGACGGCGCGCAATAACGTGTGCAGCGCGTTGGAAGTGCCACGCTGATGATGCCAGGCGAGCGGCATGGTGATGACGCGTTCGAAGGACTGGCACAGCACTTCGCTACGCCGGGCGTGGGCAAAGCGGTCGGCGCCGCGCGCCACCAGGACGAAAGCGATGACATTGAAGGCGCCCAGGCCGGCCCATACTGCAAGCGTGGAGAATACCGAGCCGTGCTCGGAAATCGCATCGATGACGCGGCCAAACATGATCGGCTCGAGAATGGCGATGGCGGCAAGGGCGACGTTGGCCGAACAGATCAGCGCCACACGCTTCTTGTCGGCGGCCAGATAGCCCAGCGCTCTCCAATAGATCTGCAGAAGTGACACTTCAGCTACTCCGCCAACTCTCTATTGTGCCCAATACCAGTATTGTGCACTGCACCATTCCCTGACACGTAACGGTTGATGCGTCGCAAAACAATGCCCGTCTATCGCTTCCGTTCCCATTTAGCGAACAAAAGATGACGACGATACGAAATCTGACGTGATCACCTAACGGTTTGAGATAAAAGGTGAAATGCCAGCCTTGCGGCAAAATCATGGCAGCGGCGGAGCACTGCCACATTTTTAATCACAACAGGCTCGCATGGCCTGGTTCGGGAGCGTCTGGCGGACGCCTTCACGGGTCGTGTGCAAGTAACGAGGGACCGCGTCGCGCGTCCCGAAGGACGCGCGATCTGTCGATTTAAGCTACTGATTTTACGCCGGTATCTTGACCACGACCTCGGTCCGAGTGCCGGCTTTGGGCTCGAACGAAGCGGACTTTGTTTTCGAACCATCGACTTCAAGCGAGATCGTCTTGGTCTTTTTGTCGCGAATGACATCAACCTTGATCTCGGCGCCAAGCATCTTGAGCGTGGCCTGATAGCCATCCCAATGGCTGGGCAGTTTCGGCCGGAACGTGATCTGCTTCCCGCGCCGTTCGATGCCGAGGATGCCCTCAACCGCCGCCCGGTAGAGCCAGCCCGCCGAGCCGGTGTACCAGGTCCAGCCGCCGCGGCCGCCCTTGTCCTCTCCGGCATAGATATCGGCCGCGACCACATAGGGTTCGACGCGATAGTGTTCGGTCGAGGCCTCGTCGATTGCGTGGTTGACAGGGTTCAGCATCGAGAAGCAGCGATAGGCTTCGTCGGTCTGTCCCATCTCGGCGAGCGCGATGACGAACCACGTCGCAGCGTGGGTGTACTGGCCGCCATTCTCGCGCACACCCGGCGGATAGCTCTTGATGTAGCCGGGGTCTTTCTGTGTCTTCGAGAAGGGCGGCGTGAACAGTTTGACGATCTTGAGCTTGTCGTCCACGAGCAGGCTGGTTGCCTGCTGCATTGCCGTCGTCGACCGCGCCGGGTCGCCCTCACCCGAAAGCACACTCCAGGACTGGGCGATGGAGTCGATCCTGCACTCTTCGGACGTGCGTGAGCCCAAGGGCGTGCCGTCATCGAAGCTGCCGCGCCGGTACCATTCGCCGTCCCATGCCGTGCTTTCAAGCGCCCGCTTCAGCGCATCGGCATGCTTTGCCCAGGCCTGCGCGCGCTTGCTGTCGCCCTCGGCCTTGGCGACGGTGGCGAAGTCGCCCAGCGTCTTCAGCAGGAACCAGCCCAGCCACACGCTCTCGCCCTTGCCGTGTTCACCGACACGGTTCATGCCGTCGTTCCAGTCGCCGCCAAGGATCAGCGGCAGGCCGGCAGGACTGCTGCGCTTGATGGCAAGGTCGAGCGCCCGCGCGCAATGGTCGTAGAGCGACACCGTCTTTTTCGAGATTTCCGGGGTGAAGAAGGCATCGTGCTCGCCCTCGCCCAGCGCCTGCCCATCGATGAATGGCAGCTGCTCCTTCAGGATCGCGGCGTCGCCGGTTACCGTCAGGTAGCGCGCCGTCGCATGGGCCAGCCACACCACGTCGTCGGAGATCATCGTGCGCACACCGGCTCCGGTGCGGGGCAGCCACCAATGCTGCACATCGCCCTCCGGGAACTGACGCCTCGCGGCGTTGAGGATCTGGTCGCGCGCCAGCGTCGGATCATGCGCCAGCAGCGCCAGCGTGTCCTGCAGCTGGTCGCGGAACCCGAAGGCGCCACTTGCCTGATAGAAGGCCGAGCGGGCGCGGATGCGGCAGGCAAGGCTCTGATAGGGCAGCCAGTGATTGACCATGGCGTCGAGCCCCTTGTCCGGCGTCTCGACCTGGATGGTGTCGAGGAAGCCGCGCCACTCGCGCTCGTTGTCGGCCAAGCGCTGGTCGAAATCCTTGTCCCGATGCCTTTGCACCAGCGCGCTCGCCTGCGCCGCGGAATCGGCATCGCCGAGCAGCCAGAGCAGCGTGACGTCGCCGCCGGCCGGGATCTCGATGTCGCGGGCGATCGCCGCGCAGGGATCGTCTCCGGCCTCGACGCGACCCGACAGCGCCGCGCCGCTCAGCACCGCCTGCGGCAGCTCGCTGGACCCGTGCCGGCCGAGGAACTCGGAACGATCCGCCGTCACCGAATGAACAGCGGCATCAGCGGCGAGGAAGGCCACGCGCTCGCTGAAATCGAGCCCGTAGGGGTTTTGCGCCAGCAACGCGCCGGTCGCGCTGTCACGGGAGGGAACGATGGTCGCCGCGGTGCGTGACCGGTGCCCGCCAAGCACCCATTCGGCATAGGCATAGACGCGCAGCCGCGCCGGTACCGAGCCGGAATTCTGGATGCGCAGCCGCGTGATCTTCACCGGATCAATGGGGTCCACGACATGGGTCAGGTCCATCGACAACGGCCCGCGCTTCGAGCGGAACGTCGAGAAGCCCTGCCCGTGCCAGGCCTCGTAGGTCATCGAGGGATCGCGCACCATGGCGGCGAGCGGCGAGAACGCCCTGCCGCTGGCCTGATCGTAGATATAAATGCCCTCGCCCGGTCGGTTCGAGACCGGATCATTCGACCACGGCGTCAACTGGTAGTCGCGGCTGTTGCGGCTCCAGCTGAAGGCGGCACCCTCGGCTGAGGTGTGGAAGCCGAACGAGGCGTTGGAGACGACGTTGATCCAAGGCTGCGGCGTGCTGCGCCGGCCAGCCAGGCGCACCACATAGTGCCGTCCGTCGCCGTCGAAGCCGCCAAAGCCGTTCCATTGATTGAGGCCAGTGCCATCGGCGCTGACATCCGCCACGGCCTGCGAGGCGAATGCATGCGCCGCTGGCGCCGGAATCTCGCGCAGCGTCGGCAACCCGGCCGGCACAAGCGCGTCGCGCGCCTGCAAGGCGGCCGCCTCGGCCCGCTCTATTTGATCGAAGATGGTGCCGTTGCGCGTATGCAGCACCACCCGGGCGACGGCGAGCAGCGTCTTGTAGGTGGTCTCTTCCATCAGGTCGCGGCGCACCGCGAAAATGTGCTGGCGGGGGCCTAGTTCCTTGCCGCGCAGACGGCTGTTTTCGCACAGCGTCTCGACTGCCCGCTGCAGGTCCTGGACATAGGACGAGGCCTGCTCGTTGACGACGACGAAGTCGATCATCATGCCGCGGGTGCGCATATATTCCTGGAAGCGCAGCGCCTGGGCTACGATTTCCAGGTCGGCTACGTCGCCGATCCTGACCAGGAAGATCGGAAAATCGCCCGAAATGCTGGTCGGCCACAGGCTCGACTGCTTGCCCAGGCCCGAAGCGATGGATTCGGCCGGCAGTCGCAGGAACGCATCGGGATAGATCAGATAGCGTGCCAGTTTCTGCACATTGGCGGCATCAGTCAGGCTGAGGCCCATATGGCGGGTCTGCACCTGGCTGCGGGTCCAGGCAAGCATCGCCTGGCGGGCAAAGCTCTCCTGATGGTCGAGCCGATTGATGGCCTCGTCCAGCTCGGCGCGATTGGCCCCGACCACGGTCCAGAAGGTCAGCGATATCTTCTTGTTGGCGGGCACGCGCACCTGGCGGCGGAGCGAGGCGATGGGATCGAGTGTGAAACCGGAATGGCCGCCAAGTCTTGCGCCTGGATCGAAAGCGGCGGCATCGACGATGGAGCGGCCACGGCCGATGAAGGCGCGTCTGTCGGTCTCGGCCTCCGCATCGCGCGCCGGTCCGGACGGATCGGTGACGAAATGCGCCAGGGTGATATCAGGCTCGCTGGTTTCGCGCTTGCGGCGCGTGGCGAAGATCGCGCCGTTGTTGGCCGCGATTTCGGTCTCCACGAACATCTTCGAGAAGGCCGGATGGGCGTTGTCGGAAGCCTCCGAACCCAGGACCAATTCGGCGAAGGACGTCACCTCGATGTGACGATCGGATGTGCTTTCATTGTAGAGCGTTATGCGACGGCCTTCGCCATTGCCTTCGGAAACGACGATGCATTCGACTTCGGAGCGCAACGTGCCGACCGATTTGACGAAGCTCGCCTTGTCGTCGGAGAACAGGGTCTGCACCTTCTCCTCGGCCGCGCGCTTGGGCTCCGCCGTTGCCGACCACCAGTCTCCAGTGCTGACGTCACGCAGGAAGATGTAGGAGCCCAGACGGTCCTCGACCGGATCCGGCTGCCAGCGGGTCACGGACAGATCGCCCCAGCGGCTGTAGCCGGAACCGGTCGCCGTCACCATCACCGAATAACGGCCGTTCGACATAACATTGGTCGATCGCAGCGCCCGCAAGGGATCGAGCACGATGCGGGTGTCGGGGCTCTCGGTCTCGGTCTCGTCCTTGGCTCGCTCGTCCGCTTCGGTCCTGACGGTGGCGGTCGGGATGTCGCGCGGCGCCCTTTCCTGCAGCAGCAATTCAGCCGATTCAATAACCGGATCGCTGTGGAAACGGTCGCGCAGGCGACCCTCGAAGATCGCGTCGGCGACCGCCGCGATCGACATGCCCGAATGGTGCGCATAGTAATTCAGCACGACCGCGTGGTTGGTACCTTCAGGCACGCGCTGCGGCGTGAAATCGACCGCATCGTAATAGCCATGAGGGCCAAGCGCACCGATCTCGCGCAGCCGGGACAGGTTCTGCACGGCTTCGCGCGGGTTGAACTGCGCCGCCAGGATGGTGGCGTAGGGCGCGATCACCGTGTTCTGGCCAAGTCCGCGCTTCAGCCCAAGCCCGGGCACGCCGAAATTGGTGTACTGATAGGTCAGTTCCCGGTCACGGGCATTGTAGGCAGCTTCCGAAATGCCCCACGGCACGTTCTTCTGGCGGCCGTACTGCATCTGGCGCTTGATGATCAGCTTGCTGGTCTGGTTGAGGATCGAGCCTTGCGGCTCCTTCATCACCAGCGGCGGCATCAGATACTCGAACATCGAGCCCGACCAGGACATCAGCGCGCCCTGGAAGCCGATCTCGACGATTGGGCGGCCGAGCCGGAACCAATGCTCGGTAGGCAGGTCGCCCTTCGCGATGGCGAACAGGCTGGTCAGCCGCGCCTCGGAGGCGAGAAGGTCGTAGCAGCTTTCGTCGAGCTGGTGCTCCTCGACCCGGTAGCCGATCGACAGCAGCTTGCGTTCCGGCCGCATCAGGAAGGCGAATTCCATCTCGAAGGCGAAGCGACGCGTACGCTCGCGTAAGGTCAGGAGCTTGGCGCGCAGCGCTTCGACGGCGTTGTCGTCGCTGTGGGCGTCGTGGACGTGCGCCTCGCAGGTCGCTTCCAGCCTTGCCGCCCAATCGACGATGACGTCGCTCTGTGCCGACACTGCCTCGGTGTGGATGGCGGTGGCCAGCTTGCGGATCTCGCCCGCCAGCACGGCAAGGTTGATGGTGCGGATCGAGGCCATTTCCGGCTGCGCCTTGATCGTCTCCACGGCACGCCGCATGCCGTCCAGGCGGTCAACGAGGCGCTGTCGCAAGGGCCGCAACTGGCGGCGATCGTCAGGCAACTCATCGAGGCTTTCGCTCAGAATGGTCACCGTGTCGAGAATGCCTTCGAAATCGCCCTGGAGGTGAACGGAAGGGGCTTCCGCCCACTCGGCACAGGCGGCTGCCACCGCCACCAGGTGGCCGGCGAGATTGCCGCTGTCGACAGCCGAGATATAAAGCGGGTAGAGCGGCTTCAGCGTCGTGGTGTCGTACCAGTTGAAGAGATGGCCACGGTGGCGCGGCATGCTCTCGATGGTCGTCATCGTGGCGTCGATGCGGGTGATGGCATCGGACAGGCTGATCCAGCCGAAATCGCGCGCCGAGACGACCGACAGCAGGTAGACACCGACATTGGTGGGCGAAGTGCGCGGTGCCACGACCGGTGCCGGGCTTTCCTGGAAATTGTCCGGCGGCAGATTGTGATGCTCCGCCGTGACGAAGCTTTCGAAATAATGCCAGGTGCGCCGCGCCACGGTGCGCAGCGCATGGATGTCGGCCTGCGATATGCGCAGGCGATCCTCGGTTTCGGCCGAGCGGCTGATCCAGCTGGCGATCGCCGGCGAACCAATCCAGAACAGGGCGAAGAAGAAGGCGACGAAGGCGCCGGTGGAATCGGCCAGCACCGGAATGGCTAGGCCGACGAAGCCGATGATCACGGCGCCGTACATCATGCCGTAGTAGGAGCCGACATCATTGTCGCCGGCCTTGTGCGCCTGCGAGGCGGTGCGCCATTCCAGAAGGTTCTGGCGGCTGACGAACAGCCGGTAGAGCGTACGCACGATGGCATCGCCCATCATCCAGGCATTGTGCGCCATCAGCACGATCTTCAGCGCCACCATGGCGGTGCCGAAGGCGACGTCGCGCGCCAGCGCCGAGAAATGGCCGCGCGGCGTCTGGTCGCCGCTCTTGGGCAGGATGGCGTTGACGACGTCGAAGGTCGGCGCCATGAACAGGCTGAGGATCAGCAGCGCCTGCCACTGCGCGGCCTGCGTGAAGGGCAGCAGGGTCCAGCCGGCGATCGCAGCCATCACCCAGAAGATCGGCGTCAGCGAGCGGCGCAGGTTGTCGACCATCTTCCAGCGCGACAGGGCCGGAACGCCGGAGCGCGGATCGAGGATATAGCCCAGAAGCTGCCAGTCGCCGCGTGCCCAGCGATGATGGCGCGAGGCGTCGACCGAGTAGCGGGTCGGATAATCCTCGACCAGTTCGACGTCCGTGACGAGCGCCGCGCGCGCCAGCGCGCCTTCGAGCAGATCGTGGCTGAGGATGGTGTTTTCCTCGATGCGGCCCTGCAGGGCGGCCTCGAAGGCATCGACGTGATAGAGGCCCTTGCCGGTGAAGGAGCCGTCACTGAACACGTCTTGATAAAGATCCGAGACGGCGAAGACATAGGGGTCAAGGCCGCGATTGGCCGAGAACACGCGCTGGAAGAACGAGGCCTCGTCGCCTGACGTCAGCGAAGCGGTGATGCGCGGCTGCAGGATCGTGTAGCCGGCGGTGACGACGCGCCTGGTGGCGTCGAAATGTGGGCGGTTGAGCGGATGACAGAGCTTGCCGACGAGGCTCGCCACCGCATCGCGGGTCGTGCGCGTGTCGGCGTCGAGCGTCATCACATGGACGACTTTCTCCGGCAGCGGAACATCCAGCGGCAGGAAGGTCGTGTCGCTGTCACCACGCAGCAAGAGGTCGAGCTCATGCAGCTTGCCTCGCTTGCGCTCCCAGCCCATCCAGGACCCTTGAGCCGCGTTGAAGAGCCGGCGGCGGTGCAGGATGTAGAAACGCGGCGCGCCTTCCGAGGGATAGCGGGCGTTGAGACGGGCGATCTCGGCACGGGCGTATTCGAGGATCTCGGTGTCGGCCGCATCGATCTCGATCTTGCTGTCGGGCCAGTCCGACAGCAGCGCGAAATGGATCTCGTCCACCAGATTGGCCAGGTAATGCACTTCGATGTTGCGGATGTTCTCCTCGACATCGTCACGCGAGCCGATCAGCGAGGGGACGACCACAAGGGTGCGCGCCTCGGGCGGCACGCCGTGCCTGTAGTCATAGCCGATCAGGCGTGTCGGCTTGAGGAACAGCGAGACCACGGTGTTGAAGAAGGCGAGCGCGCCCTCGCTCGCCGGCACGGCAAACAGCGCCAGCATCAGGACGATCGAGGTTACCGAGAGGCCGAGATTGGCCAAGGCATTGCCGGTGAGGACAAGAAGCAGGGCGGTCAGCGCGAAGACCGGCAGGACGATACCAAGCCATCCGGTCTTGGCGAAGGCCCGCTTGACTGTCTGGCTGATCGTCGGCCGATAGCCGATCGCCTTTTCCAACTCCAGACGGCGCGGACCGACGAGATAGAAACCGACATCGGTGTGAGTGGATGCCGGCGGCGTATCACCCTCTTCAATGCTGCCCGATCCTGTCTCACCGGTGGCGTGGCCGGCCAGTTCGATCGCCTTTTCGGCGACGCGGTATTCCGACAGGTTGGAGCGGCGCGCCAGTTCCTCGATCGCGGTCCGGTATTGGTCGCGGGAGAAGAAGTCGAGCGCGGCGAAATCGGTGCGTTCGCGCAACACGGTATCGATGCGGCTGACGCCCTCGAACCATACCGTCCAGTCGACGTCGTTGATGAGGCGCAGGCCGCGGATGATGTTGCCGGTCGTCACATTGCCGCTGGACAGCGTGTGATGCTCGGAGATGATGATCTCCTCGGCATCTGAGCCGGTCTTTTCAAGCTCGCCTTCCAGCCATTCCAGGGCCTTGCCGGCATTCTGCGACCCATCGCGCAGGCGATAGAGAAGCTGGGTGGCAAAGGTGGTGTCCTGCGCGTGGGCACTGAAATTGGCCAGGATCGCCTGCCGGTCGGCGCTGTCGTCGGTCGCCAGCACTTTGTCGGCCACATCGTTGGCGATCTGGCGCATCTGGCGGGTGCGATTGACCCTGACCGCCAGCCGGCGGAGATTCTCGATCAGCACGAAGCGCAGAAGCGACGGCAGCGCCCAGAGTTCGCCGATCTTCAGCGGCTCGACCGACTGAAAGCCTTGGACGATGGACTTGAACATGGTCGCGGAGACGGAACTGTCCGAATGCGCGACATAGGTCCAGGCCAGCGCCAGCGCACGCGGCACGGTGCCGCCGTCAGGTAGTTTCAGAGTCGGCAATTGCCGGTAGAAGCGGCGCGGCAGGTCGCGCTTGACCTGGAAAATGGTTTCTTCGACGAGGTAATTGTTGTCGAGCAGCCATTGCGCGGCCGGGGTGATCGTTTCGCCCTTGGCCTGCGCCGCATTGGTCGAGCGATAGACTTCGAGGATCTTCTTGGCGCTGTCGCGGATACGCGCCTGGAAGTCGAACGGAATAAGCCCGAACAGGTCGGTGAGATCGCCTTTTGCCAGGCTTTCGCCGAGCAGCCGGAGCCGCTCCTCCGGCAGGAATGTCGACCTTATCGGCTCTTCCGTAATGGCCGGGAAGCTGGCGCTGGTCTTCTCGATCTGGGCTGGGTTCGTCTGAATATTCATTGAAAATTCCGTAAGCGGGCACTCAGCGGCGTCACCGCCACGGCAATGGCCCTAAAACCGGTTCAAATGCAATTGGTTGCATAATCCCACTTGCCGAAAGTTTGTTTCCGCACCGCGACAGGGCGTCATCTCTCGGCAAAATTCCAAGACGAGCGCCCCTCTTCCCGTCGAGTTCGATCGGCGGAGAGGATTCGGGCTTTTTCGTGATGCCGGCAAGAGCTTACGCTATATTTCGCCGGCAGCACGATCATGTTTGGAAACAGGCGGTAACCGTTGGCGCGAAGGCGTCAGGCAGCGATGGTTATACGGATCACGAACAGCGTCGTATCCCGAGCAGCCTCAATCCGCAGCGCGGGGGCATCCGGCCCGAGCAGCAGCGTGTCGAGCGGCCCGAGGCGAATTGACCCAGCCCCGGCGAAAGCGGCTTCGCCCTTGTGACAAAGGATGAGAGTCGAAGCGGCTTGGGTCGCGATTTCCGCAGGCCGCGAAATCACCAGACGCTCAACCGAATGCAGCGTGCGGCCACGGCGGGTCATGACGTTGAGATCGGTGATCGGGCCGGCGATCAGGGCGGCGCTGGTCGGCTGGTCGGCTGGAAAGGAAAAAGGCCGGGAAGCCGGTGTCAGCCGCGCCGCCGGCAGGCCGGCGATATCAAGCACGATGCCCTCGCCCTCCAGCACCGACAGTGTGCGGTCGATGCCGGCAAAGGTGGAGAATGGCCCGCTGCCCTCGACACGGGCCATCGAGACGCGCCAGTCGAAGTCATCGAGGCCCGCCCCGTCGGGTGAAACGGCGATCTCGGTCGTCGTGCCGCCGCCGTTCTTCCACGGCATGACGCGGTAGTCGGCGGCACGAAGAATGCGCATGATCTCAGCCGAGAATGCCGGGCAAATTGAGCTGATGCTCCTTGGCGCACTCAATGGCGATGTCGTAGCCGGCATCGGCATGACGCATGACGCCGGTCGCCGGGTCGTTCCACAGTACGCGCTCCAGGCGCCTGGCGGCGTCGGGCGTGCCGTCGGCGACGATGACCATGCCGGCATGCTGCGAAAAACCCATGCCGACGCCGCCGCCATGGTGCAGCGACACCCAGGTAGCGCCGGACGCGGTGTTGAGCAGTGCGTTGAGCAGCGGCCAGTCGGACACGGCATCGGTGCCGTCCTTCATCGCTTCGGTCTCGCGGTTCGGCGAAGCGACCGAGCCGGAATCGAGGTGATCGCGGCCGATGACGACCGGCGCCTTGAGTTCGCCCTTGGCGACCATCTCGTTGAAGGCGAGGCCGAGCCGGTGGCGGTCACCCAGGCCAACCCAGCAGATGCGGGCCGGCAGGCCCTGGAAGGAAATGCGCTCGCGCGCCATGTCCAGCCAGTTGTGCAGATGGGTGTTGCCAGGCGTCAGTTCGCGCACCTTGGCGTCGGTCTTGTAGATATCTTCCGGATCGCCGGAGAGTGCCGCCCAACGGAACGGGCCGATGCCACGACAGAAGAGAGGGCGGATATAGGCCGGCACGAAGCCAGGAAAGGCGAAAGCGTTCTCGAACCCTTCGTCCTTGGCGACCTGCCGGATGTTGTTGCCGTAGTCCAGCGTCGGCACGCCGGCGTTCCAGAACGCCACCATCGCCTCGACATGCTCGCGCATGGAAGCGCGCGCCGCCTTCTCGACCGCCTTCGGGTCGCTGACGCGCTTCTCGCGCCACTCGGCCATGGTCCAGCCCTTCGGCAGATAGCCGTTGATCGGGTCGTGGGCCGAGGTCTGGTCGGTGACCATATCGGGGCGGATGCCGCGCCTGAACATTTCCGGCACGATCTCGGCGGCATTGCCGAGCAGCCCAACCGACTTCGCCTCGCCGGCCTTGGTCCAGCGCTCGATCATCTCCATCGCTTCATCGAGCGTCTCGGCCTTCTCGTCGACATAGCGGGTGCGCAGGCGGAAATCGATCGAGTCCGGATTGCATTCGATCGCCAGGCAGCAGGCGCCGGCCATGACGGCGGCGAGCGGCTGGGCGCCACCCATGCCACCAAGGCCGCCGGTCAGGATCCATCTGCCCTTGAGATTGCCGCCATAATGCTGGCGGCCGGCTTCCACGAA
The DNA here is from genome assembly GCF_016756515.1 of Mesorhizobium sp. 113-3-9. Lineage (NCBI taxonomy): Bacteria > Pseudomonadati > Pseudomonadota > Alphaproteobacteria > Hyphomicrobiales > Phyllobacteriaceae > Mesorhizobium > Mesorhizobium sp. 113-3-9. The sequence goes on from NZ_AP023246.1 coordinate 5,254,842, forward strand.
GGTCTCGTAGGTGCCCTGCACAATGCCCTGCGTGCCGATGTAGATCCAGGAGCCGGCCGTCATCTGGCCGTACATCATCAGACCTTTCTTATCGAGCTCGTTGAATTTCTCCCAGGTCGCCCAGTGCGGCACGAGGTTCGAGTTGGCGATCAGCACGCGGGGCGCATCGGCATGGGTGCGGAACACGCCGACCGGCTTGCCGGATTGCACCAAAAGTGTCTCGTCTTCACCAAGCGTCTTCAGCGAGGCAACGATGCGGTCGAAATCATTCCAGGTGCGCGCCGCCCGGCCGATGCCGCCATAGACGACCAGCTCGTTAGGATTTTCGGCGACGTCGGGGTCGAGATTGTTCATCAGCATGCGCAGCGGCGCTTCGGTCGTCCAATACCTGGCGTTGAGCTTGTCGCCGCGCGGCGCACGGACTTCACGGATGTTGTGGCGGGGATTGTTCATCATTGTCCCTTTCAAGCAAGACGGGCGGCGCGTCAGCGCCTTGCCCAGTCGATCGCGGTTTCGAGGATGGTCTTCAGCGTCGCGCGGATCGGCGCCGCATAGGTGGCGTCGTAAGGGACCGGCCAGTTCTCCGGCGACCCCTTCTCCGACGGCTCGCGCATATAGCCACGGTTGGAGAGCTCCATCTGCAGTGCATGAACACCGTTATGCGGCTGGCCGAAGCCGCGGGTGATAGAGCCGCCCTTGAAGCGACCGTTGACCACCCAGGTATCGCCGGTCGCAGCGAGGATGGCGGCGACCTTATCCTGAAGAATGGGGTCGGTGCTCTTGCCGTCATTGGTGCCGAGATTGAAGACCGGCAGCGTGCCTTCGAACAGTCGCGGCAGCACCGAGCGGATCGAATGGCAGTCGTAGAGTACGATCTTTTCATGCATGCCGCGCAGCCGGCCGATCTCGGCCTGCAACGCGGCATGATAGGGCTTGAAATAGGTTTCGCGGCGCTGATCAATCTCGGACGGGGTCGGCTCCTCGCCCATGCGATAGAGAGGATCGCCGTCAAATGTGTCGGTCGGGCAAAGTGTGGTGGTGGTCTGTCCGGGATAAAGCGAAACGCCTGAGGGGTCGCGGTTGACGTCGATCACGGTGCGCGAAATGGCGGTGTGCACAACGGTTGCACCGAGGTCGTTGGCGAAGTCATAGAGCTTGTCGATCCACCAATCGCAGTCGCGGCGGCCGAGCCAGGGCGACACCAGCCGGCTTTCGATGCCGGCAAGGTCGATGCCGGTGTGCGGGATCGACACCAGCAGCGGCGCGGTGCCTTGGCTGACTGTTAGCCAGGGTGTGGCGGCCATCATGCAGCTCCCGCAATCGACGGCAGCGCCACCGCGCCGGCGGCCTTCACGGTCGCGCCAGTGCGCACCATGGCGATTGCCTTCTCCATGTCAGGGTGGAAATGCCGGTCATTGTCGAGATGCGGCACTTCGGCCCGGACCAGTTTGCGCACCGCTTCGAGCGCGGCGCTCGACGCCAGGGGCGCATGGAAATCGCAGCCTTGCGCGGCGGCCAGCAACTCGATGCCGATCACCGCCGTGGCATTCTCGACCATCCCGATCAGACGGCGCGCGCCGTGCGCGGCCATCGAGACATGGTCTTCCTGGTTGGCCGAGGTGGGGATGGAATCGACTGATGCCGGATAGGCCTTCTGCTTGTTTTCCGAAACAAGCGCGGCCGCCGTCACCTGCGGGATCATGAAACCGGAGTTCAGGCCGGGCTTCGGTGTCAGGAAGGCCGGCATGCCGGACAGTGCCGGGTCGACCAGCATGGCGATACGGCGTTCCGACAGCGAGCCGATCTCGCAAACGGCAAGCGCGATCATGTCGGCGGCAAAGGCCACCGGCTCGGCGTGGAAATTGCCGCCGGAGAGCGCGGTGTCGTCCTCGGCGAAGATCAGCGGGTTGTCGGTGACGCCGTTGGCCTCGGTTTCGAGCGTATCGGCGGCCTTGCGCAGCACGTCGAGCGCGGCGCCCATCACCTGCGGCTGGCAGCGCAGGCAATAGGGATCCTGCACACGCTCGTCGCCGACGCGGTGCGACTCGCGGATGGCACTGCCGGCCATCAGATTGCGCAGCGCGTCCGCCGTCTCGATCTGGCCACGGTGCTTTCTCAAGAGATGAATGCGCGGATCGAACGGCGCGTCGGACCCCTTGGCGGCATCGGTCGACAGCGCGCCGGCGACCAGCGCCGATTGGTAGAGAACCTCAGCGTCGAACAGAGCGGCCAGCGCATAGGCGGTCGAGAACTGCGTGCCGTTGAGCAGCGCCAGACCTTCCTTGGCGCCAAGCGTCACCGGCTCGAGGCCGTGCGAGACAAAGGCGACCTTGGCAGGGAAGCGGCCATGCGGGGTAAAGCACTCCCCGACGCCGATCATCACCGCCGTCATATGCGACAGCGGCGCGAGGTCGCCGGACGCGCCGACGGAGCCTTGCGCCGGCACCACGGGGATGACGTCGTTGGCGAGCATCGCTTCCAGCAACTCGATGGTTTCGGGGCGAACGCCAGAGGCGCCCTGCGCCAGGCTGGCAAGTTTCAGCGCCATCATCAGCCGGGCAACGGCAACCGGCATCGGTTCGCCGACGCCGGCGGCATGCGACAGAACGATGTTGCGCTGCAAGGTCTCGAGATCGCCGGCGGGGATACGCACGCTGGCCAATTTGCCGAAGCCGGTGTTGATGCCATAGACCGGCTCGCCCTTGGCGACGATCCTGGCGACAGCCTCAGCGCTCGCCTTGATCTTCGGGCGGCACGCATCGTCCAGCCTCAATGCGGCGCCACGGTAGATGGCTCGCCAGTCGGCCAGCGTCGCATTGCCGGGCTTCAAGGTCAGTTCGGTCATTGTCCTCTCCAGATGCGGGCATGAAGCGGGTTGAAGCCCATGCGGTAAACGAGTTCGGCTGGGCGCTCGATGTCCCAGATCGCCAGGTCGGCGGATTTTCCCGCTTCCAGCGTGCCGGTTTCTCCCAACAGGCCCAGCGCGCGGGCGGCCTCGCGGGTAACGCCCGCCAGACATTCATCGACGGTCAATGCAAACAAGGTCGCAGCCATGTTCATGGTCAGAAGCAGCGAGGTCAGCGGCGAGGTGCCGGGATTATTGTCGGTGGCGACAGCCATCCTGACACCATGCTGGCGGAACAGGCCGATCGGCGGCTTCTTCGTCTCGCGAATGAAGTAATAGGCGCCCGGCAGGATCGTCGCCACGGTCCCTGATCTGGCCATCGCCATGGCACCGGCCTCATCGGTGTATTCGAGATGATCGGCCGACAGCGCGCCATAGCGCGCGGCGAGTTCAGCGCCATGCAGGTTGGACAATTGGTCGGCGTGGAGTTTTACGGGAAGACCGGCTGCCTTTGCCGCATCGAACACCCGTGCCATCTGTTCCGGCGAGAACGCTATGCCTTCACAAAAACCGTCAACCGCGTCCGCCAGACCTTCGGCGGCAACCGCCGGTACGATGGTTCCGGCAACAAGGTCGATGAAGGCGTCCTTGTCGCCCTTGGCTTCGGGCGGCAGCGCATGGGCGGCCAGACAGGTCGTGCGGATCGTCACCGCCCGTTCGCCGCCCAGCCGGCGGGCGGCGCGCAGCGACTTCTTCTCATTGTCGACATCGAGCCCGTAGCCCGATTTGACCTCGACCGATGTGACCCCCTCGGCGATCAGCGCATCGAGGCGGGGCAGCGTCTGGGCGACCAGTTCGTCCTCGGTGGCGGCGCGCAAGGACTTGACCGAGGACACGATGCCGCCGCCGGCCCTGGCGACTTCCTCATAGGTGGCGCCAGCCAGCCGCATCTCGAACTCGTTGGCACGATTGCCGGCATGGACCAGATGGGTGTGGCAGTCGATCAGGCCGGGCGTGATCCAGCGGCCCTCGCAATCGACCCTGTCGCCCCGGGCAAGCGCCGAGGGCATCTCGGATTCCGGCCCGGCGTAGACAATGCGGCCATCCCGCGCGGCGACGACGCCATGCTCGACAATACCGAGACCGGCGGAACTTTCGGCCAAGGTCGCCAGGCGCGCATTGCGCCAAACACGAAGATCCCCTGCCCGGCTTTTGCTCTCTGCAGCCATCATCTTTTCCGTTTCAATCGGTGGCGATTATGTATATACATATTGAAACGCACTGCAAGTGCCATCATCGCATGAGAGACGGGAAAGCGGAGAGAAAAGTGACTGACATCTTTGCGGAACAGGCGCTTCTTCCCAATGGCTGGCACAACAATGTGCGGATCACCTGCGCCAACGGACGCATCACGGCCGTTGCGTCCGGGGCCACCGCGTCAGCCGGAGACGAGCGCCATTCCGTCCTGTTGCCCGGCATGCCCAATCTGCACAGCCACGCATTCCAGCGCGGCATGGCTGGTCTTGCCGAGCTTCGCGGCCCCTCCGCCGACAGTTTCTGGAGCTGGCGCGAGGTGATGTACCGTTTCGCACTGTCAATGACGCCGGACCAGGTCGAGGCGGTTGCGGCCCAGCTTTATGTCGAGATGCTGGAAGCCGGTTTTTCACGCGTCGGCGAATTCCACTACCTGCACCACGACCGCGACGGAAACCCGTATGCCAATCTCGCCGAGATGGCCGAGCGCATCGCGGCCGCGGCTGGCGAAACCGGCATCGGCCTGACGCTGCTGCCGGTGTTTTACGCGCACTCCTCCTTCGGCGGCGCAGCGCCAAATGAAGGCCAGCGCCGATTCATCAACGATGTGAATCGGTTCTCCCGGCTTGTTGAGAAGGCTGGCGAGTCGGTTCGCGCGTTGAATCAAGCCGTCGTCGGTGTCGCGCCGCACAGCCTGCGCGCCGCGACGCCGGAAGAACTGGCCCAGGTTGCTGCCTTGGCTCCAAATGGACCGATCCACATTCATGTCGCCGAACAGGTCAAGGAAGTGGAGGACTGCTTGGCCTGGTCCGGTGCGCGGCCAGTCGAATTCCTGCTTGGCCATGCCGATGTCGACCAGCGCTGGTGCCTGATCCATGCCACCCACATGACCGACACCGAAACCACAGGCATGGCCAGGAGCGGCGCCATCGCCGGTCTTTGCCCGATCACCGAGGCCAATCTCGGCGACGGGACGTTCGCGGCGCCGCTGTTCAGGGAGCATGGCGGCCGCTTCGGTGTCGGCTCCGATTCCAACGTGCTGATCGGCCTGCCCGACGAATTGCGGCAGCTCGAATATTCACAGCGCCTGGCGCACCGCGCCCGCAACGTGCTGGCGGTGGCCGGCGGTTCGACCGGACGGGCGCTGTTCGACGCGGCGCTTGAGGGCGGCGGCGTCGCGCTCGGTGCTGGTGCCTCGCGGATCGCCGTCGGCGCGGCCGCCGATCTCGTCTCGCTCGATGCCAAGACCCCCTCGCTGGCCGGCAAGTCCGGCGACGCCATCCTCGACGCCTGGATCTTCGCCAATGGCAGCAAGGTCGACTGCGTCTGGGTGCATGGGCAGAAACAGGTCAGCGGCGGCAGGCACCTGAAGCGAGACGCGGTAGGCGAGCGATTCCGGAAAGTGATGACGGCGCTGTCCGAAGGCTGATCCCAGATGAGCATGGCCGAAACGACCGAGATCGAGGACAGCGAGACCGTCTCGCTGCACCAGCGCATCCTCTCCGATATCCGCGAAAAAATCCTGTCCGGGGCCTGGGCGCCCGGTCACCGCATCCCGTTCGAGCACGAGCTGACCGCCGAATACAAATGCTCGCGCATGACGGTGAACAAGGCGCTGTCGCAACTGGCGAAGGCCGGCTTGATCGAGCGCCGTCGCCGTTCCGGCAGTTTTGTACGCCAGCCGCAGTCGCAGGCGGCGGTGCTGGAACTTCACGACATCAGGATCGAGGTCGAAGCGCTCGGCCTGCCCTATCGCTACGAACGGCTGGAGCGCCTGAAGCGGCGCGGCAGCGCGGAGGACAGAGCGCTGCTGGGGCTGTCCGCGGCAGGGCCATTGCTGTGGGTCGAAGGCCTGCATTTTGCCGGCGAGCGGCCGTTCGCACTCGAGCAGCGCCTGATCAATCTTTCGGCTGTTCCGGAAGCGGGGGACGAAGAGTTCCTGGACATCGCCGCCGGGCCTTGGCTGATCGGCCGCGTGCCCTGGAGCGAGGCCGAGCACCGCATCCGCGCCATGGCCGCGGATGAGACCGTTGCCGACGCGCTCGACATCGATCCCGGCGCGCCCTGCCTTGTGGTCGAGCGCCGCACCTGGAGCGCGGAACATCCAGTCACCCATGTCCGGTTTGTCTATCCCGCGGAGAGCCACACACTGGTGGCGAGGTTTACGCCGTCGCAGGGGTAGCGCCTCTTCACCCTCCCCCTCGTGGGGAGGGTCGCTGCGAAGCAGCGGGGTGGGGGCGGCGCCAGCCCCCCCACCCGGACCTGCGGTCCGACCTCCCCACAAGGGGGAGGTAGAAGGCGGCCGTGCCTTAAATCGCCGCCGTAATAATGATCTCGACCAGATATTCCGGGCCTGCGAGCTTGGCTTCGCCGGTGGCGCGGGCGGGAGTGTGGCCCTGCGGCACCCACTTGTCCCATTCCGAATTCATCTCGGCGAAGGTGCCCATGTCGGCCAGCCAGATGATCGCCTGAACGATCTTGGTCTTGTCGGTGCCGGCCTTGGCCAGCAATTCGTCGATGGCCGCCAGAATGTCACGGGTCTGCGAGGCGACGTTGCCGCCGGGCTCGCCGACCTGGCCGGCCAGATAGACCGTGTTGCCGTGAATGACGATCTGGCTCATGCGCGGGCCAACATCGATGCGACGAATGCTCATGGGAGGTTCCTTCCTGTTATGGGTGGCGACTGTTTAGAGTTGCGGTTCGCTTCGGGCAAGGCCGCCGGGGCCAAATCCCCTTGGACCAGCAAGAGTGAGATTCACGGCAAGTTGAGCCGCCGTTCGCAATTCCGCCCGATTGGCTTGTTGACTAATGTAATAACATCACATATCCAAACCGCCACCCCTGCCGGACATGGCATCGCCACGGAACGACATGACCCAGACCTGCCTGACATTCCGTGATCTGACGCTGGGCTACAACAGTCACCCGGCGATCCATCACCTCGACGGCGCGATCCGCAAGGGCTCGCTGACGGCCGTGGTCGGCGCCAACGGGTCCGGCAAATCGACGCTGATGAAAGGTATTGTCGGCGTGCTGAAGCCGATGGCCGGCGAGGTTGTTCGCGCACCCGGCGTGCGTGCCGCCTACCTTCCCCAGCAATCGGAACTCGACCGCTCTTTCCCGGCGCGCGTTGTCGACCTTGTCTCGCTGGGGCTCTGGCCGAAGCGCGGCATGCTCGGCCGCTACACATCGGAGGATCGCGCGGCGGTCAGTCAGGCGCTGATGGCGGTCGGCCTTGGCGGCTTCGAAAAGCGCCCGATCGACACGCTGTCGGGTGGCCAGTTGCAGCGCACGCTGTTCGCCCGTGTGCTGTTGCAGGATGCCGACCTCATCCTGCTCGACGAACCGTTCAACGCCGTCGATGCCAAGACTGTCGGTGACCTGATCGCCCTGATCAAGCGCTGGCATGGCGAAGAACGCACCATAATGGTCGTTGTCCATGATCTCGATCTGGTCCGTCAGAATTTCCCGGAAACCCTGCTTTTGGCCCGCCAGCCGATCGCCTGGGGCGAAACGCGCGAGACGCTGAAGCCGGAAAATCTGCTACGCGCGCGCCGCTTCCATGAAGCCTGGGAAGAAAACGCGCCCTGGTGTGAACCGAACGAGCACACCGACGATGATGCGCATGGCCACGATCATCACGGCCACGATCACGACCACCATCATCATGGCGCCGGACCGAGGGCTGCCTGATGGACACGCTCTATGGTCTTTTCATCGCGCCCTTCGCCGATTTCGCCTTCATGCAGCGGGCGCTGTTCGGCTCGCTGATGCTGTCGCTCGGCGCGTGTCCGATCGGCGTCTTCCTTATGCTGCGGCGCATGAGCCTGTCGGGTGACGCCATGGCGCACGCCATCCTGCCGGGTGCGGCCGCCGGCTTCCTGTTCTATGGCCTCGAAATCCTGCCGATGACCATTGGCGGCCTGATCGCAGGCGTCATCGTCGCGCTCGGCGCCGGCGCGGTCTCGCGCTTCACCATCCAGCGCGAGGACGCCTCGATGGCGGCCTTCTACCTGATCTCGCTCGCCATCGGCGTGTTGATGGTCTCGATCCGCGGCTCCAGCGTCGACCTCATGCATGTGCTGTTCGGCACCGTGCTGGCGCTCAACAACGAAGCGCTGACGCTGATCGGCGGCATCGTCGTGGTAACCTTGGCCAGCCTCGCCGTCTTCTGGCGGGCACTGGTCGCCGAATGCCTCGATCCGCTGTTCCTGCGTTCGGTCAGCCGCATGGGCAGCCCTGTGCATTTCATCTTCCTTGGCCTGGTCGTGCTCAACCTCGTCGGCGGCTTCCAGGCGCTGGGCACCTTGTTGTCCGTCGGGTTGATGATGCTGCCGGCGGCCGCCGCCCGCTTCTGGACGGTGCGCGTCGAGCCGATGTGCGTGCTGGCCGTGCTGATCGGCTTTGCCTCCTGCATCGCCGGGCTGCTTTTGTCCTATCACGCCTCGCTGCCGTCCGGCCCGGCCATCATCCTGTCGGCCGGCGTCGTCTATTTCGCCTCGATCCTGTTCGGCACGCGCGGCATTCTGCGCGCGCGCATCATCCATCACCGTCACAGAACGGCCTGATCCCCGCCCCTCGAAAGGAGACCCGCTTATGCTGAAATCAATCCGTGCCGCCCTGGCGATGAGCGTTATAACATTAACTGCTTTTGGCGCTTCCTCGGCCTTCGCGGCACCGCTGAAAGTGGTCGCCAGCTTCACCGTCATCGCCGATTTCGCCAGGAATGTCGGCGGCGACCGTGTCGACATCACCACCATCGTCGGGCCGGATGGCGACGCCCATGTCTATGAGCCGAGCCCGGCCGACGCGGTCGCCATGGCCAAGGCCGACATCGTGCTGGTCAACGGCCTGCACTTCGAAGGCTTCTTGCAACGGCTGGTCGATGCCAGCGCCACCAAAGCCTCTATCGTCACCTTGACCAAGGGCGTGACGCCGATCGACTTCAAGCCTGAATTCGCCGACGCCGACGCGGCCGAAGGCGCCGGCACCGGCGGCGGCAAGACGGTCACCGATCCGCACGCCTTCCAGTCGATCGCCAATGCCAAGATCTATGTGAAGAACATCGCCGAGGCCTTCTGCGCGGCCGACAGCGAGGACTGCGTCAGCTACCAGACCAATGCCGCCGCCTACACCAAGAAGCTCGATGCGCTGGAAGGCGAAGTGAAGGCGGCGATCCAGTCGATTCCTGAAGCCAAGCGCGTCGTCATCACTTCGCATGACGCCTTCGGCTATTTCGAACACGAATACGGCCTGACCTTCCTCGCCCCGCAAGGCATCTCGACCGACTCTGAACCGTCTGCCGCCGATGTCGCCAAACTGGTCGAGCAGGTGAAGCAGGACAAGGCCGCGGCCATCTTCGTCGAGAACATCACCAACCCGCGCCTGATCGAGCAGATCGCCAGCGAGACCGGCATCAAGGTGGGCGGCACGCTCTATTCGGATGCGCTGTCGCAGCCCGATGGCCCGGGCTCGACCTATATCGACATGATGCACAACAACATCCGCCAGATCAAAGGCGCCATCCTCGGCAGTTGAGGAGCGCCGTGCTCGGAAAGGCGGAGCCAGTCTCCGCCTTTTTTAGCAGTCAATACGTAATAAAATAACATAACAGATCGACTAAAATCCCGGAACCCAATCATGGATAAAATGCCCGGTCTCAAACGCCTTCCCGTCACCGTGCTTTCCGGCTTCCTCGGCGCCGGCAAGACCACGCTGCTCAATCACATATTGTCGAACCGCGAGGGCCGCCGCGTCGCCGTCATCGTCAACGACATGAGCGAGATCAATATCGATGCCGAACTTGTGCGCGATGGCGCCGACCTGTCGCGCACCGACGAGAAACTGGTGGAGATGTCGAATGGATGCATCTGCTGCACGTTGCGTGACGACCTGTTGAAGGAGGTCCGCGCACTCGCCGAACAAGATCGCTTCGACTATCTGCTGATCGAATCGACCGGCATTTCCGAACCCCTGCCCGTCGCCGCGACCTTCGATTTCCGCGACCAGCATGGGAATAGCCTGTCCGACGTCGCCCGCCTCGACACGATGGTGACCGTGGTCGACGCGCTCAATCTGCTCAAGGATTATTCGTCGTCGGATTTCCTCAAGCAGCGTGGCCAGTCGCTTGGCGAGCAGGACGGCCGGGCGCTCGTCGACCTTCTTGTCGAGCAGATCGAGTTCGCCGACATCGTGGTGCTGAACAAGATCGGCGTGGCGAGCCCGCACCAGCGCGACATGGCAAGGCTGATCGTGCGGGCGCTCAACCCCGGTGCCGAGATCGTCGAAGCCGATTTCGGCAAGGTGCCGCTCGACAAGGTGCTCGCCACAGGCCGCTTCGATTTCGACAAAGCGCAGCAGAATCCGCTCTGGTTCAAGGAACTAAACGGTTTTCGCGACCATGTTCCCGAGACCGAGGAATACGGCATCCGTTCCTTCGTCTATCGGGCGCGAAAACCGTTCGAGCCGGCGAGGTTCCAGACCTTCATCGGCCGCGCATGGCCGGGCGTGGTGCGGGCCAAAGGCTTCTTCTGGTTGGCGACACGGCCGCGCCATGTCGGCGAAATGAGCCAGGCGGGCGCACTGGTGCGGACCGAAAAGCGCGGCCTGTGGTGGGCTGCCGTGCCGCAAAGCCGCTGGCCCGACCATGCCGAATGGCGTCAAAGCATGGCCCCCTATTTCGACCCTGTCTGGGGCGATCGCCGCCAGGAACTGGTCTTCATCGGCTGCGAACCGATGGATGAGGCGCAAATCCGCGCCGAACTGGACGATTGCCTGGTCGACGCCGAGGATTTTCGGCCTGAACAGTGGCGAGCGCTGCCCGATCCGTTCCCGGCCTGGGCAGCCTGAGTTGGATTCTCGGCGGGAAACGTCTATCTGCGCTGAATGATTTCTGTCGGCGCGGATTGCCGGCCACGTCGGGGAGTGGCAAGACTCCTCGACAAACCAGATTGCGAGGATGCTGCCATGGAATACCGCGAGATCAGCGAAGACTATTCGGTCTCGGGCCAGATCCAGCCCGAAGACGTCGCGGCCATCAAGGCCGCCGGCTTCAAGAGCGTCATCTGCAACCGGCCGGATGACGAACAGCCCGGCCAGCCTTCGGCCGATACGCTCAAGGCGGCGGTGGAAGCCGCAGGCCTCGCCTTCCGCTACATCCCGGTCATCAGCGGCCAGATCACCGCCGAGAATGTCGAGGATCAGGCCGAGGCGCTGGACGAATTGGAAGGGCCGGTCTTCGCCTATTGCCGCTCCGGCGCGCGCTGCACGAATTTGTATGGGTTGATCCAGCAGTCGAAGGGCTGATCCTTTGGCGCCAGCAGTGCAATGACCGATCGGATCTACGCCGCACTTACCTTAGCTGCGCTTTTTGCTGCAGTGCTCCCAATCCATTGGTTATCATATCAGCGCTACAAAATCGTGAAGCGGCATGGTGGCTTGGGGAAATTCGCCAGAGTTGGACACGCATGGGTTGTTTCCGTCGACTGGGAAAGCAACCAACTGACCCGGGATTTCGTGATCGACTGGAAGCTGCACATTCCGGGATACAGCATCATTGCATATGGACTCGCCTTAGTGTTCGGAACCATCTTCGCGGCAATGGCCTATTACCGGCACTAGCCCAAGGAAATTACTTTCGTGGCAGGCCGCGACGTCACAAAGGTAGACTACTCGTCTCCTTCAGCGTCTCCAGCACAATCGCTGTCTTTACATGCTGCACCGATTCATGTGGCAAGAGCACAGCGTTGACGAATTCCGACAGTGATTTGAGATCGGGCGTCACCACCTTCAGGATGTAATCCATCTCGCCAGTCAGCGCGTGCGCTTCCTGCACTTCGGGCAGCCGCGCCACCAATTCACCGAAGCGCCGGGCGTTGTCGCGGTTGTGGGTGGCCAAGGTCACCGAGATGACGTTGACCAGCGAGAAGCCGAGCTTGTCGCGGTCGAGCACCGCCCGATAGCCCTTGATATAACCGTCTTCCTCCAGCCGCTGGCGGCGGCGCGAGCATTGCGATGCCGACAGGTTCACCCGCTCCGAGAGATCATTGTTGGTCAGCCGCGCGTCACCCTGCAGGAGCGCCATTATCTTGCGGTCAAACTGATCAATGCGCGTCTCATCCATGATTTTTTCTCTCAACATGCATGCTTCGCGCATGAGATGATCATTTCAAGCGTTTGAATGCAAGCACCATGCGCCGACTGCGCGCTATGATGGCGTCAAATGGCCGTTTCAGGCCGAGCCAGCTTCCGGAGGAATACCATGGGTCCCTTCCCGCACGACGCCCCGCCCGCCAAGATCAGCAAGGACAACCCTGCCGGCACCGATGGTTTCGAGTTCGTCGAATTCGCGCATCCGGAACCGCAGAAGCTGGCCGAGCTGTTCACCCGCATGGGCTATGTGGCGGTGGCCAAGCATCGCACGAAAGACATCACCGTCTGGCGTCAGGGCGACATCAACTATGTCATCAATGCCGAGCCAGGCTCGCATGCGATGAAATTCGCCGACAAGCATGGTCCGTGCGCCGCCTCGATGGCCTGGCGCGTGGTCGACGCCAAGCACGCTTTCGACCACGCCGTCTCGAAGGGCGCCACGCCTTACGAAGGCGACGACAAGGCGCTCGACGTTCCGGCGATCGTGGGCATCGGCGGCTCGCTGCTCTATTTCATCGACGCTTACGACAAGAAGGGCTCGGCCTACGACGCCGAGTTTGAATGGCTCGGTGCGCGCGATCCGCGGCCGCAAGGCGTCGGCTTCTATTTCCTCGATCACCTGACCCACAATGTGTATCGCGGCCAGATGGACAAATGGTGGGATTTCTACCGCAATCTGTTCGGCTTCAAGCAGATCCATTTCTTCGATATTGACGGCAAGATCACCGGCCTGGTCAGCCGGGCGATTACCTCGCCCTGCGGCAAGATCCGCATACCGCTCAACGAATCCAAGGACGAGACCAGCCAGATCGCCGAGTATCTGAAGAAGTACAATGGCGAAGGCATCCAGCACATCGCGGTCGGCACCGACGAGATCTACGCCGCCACCGACAAACTCGCCGCCAACGGGCTGAAGTTCATGCCGGGCCCGCCGGAAACCTATTACGACATGTCGTATGCCAGGGTGAACGGCCATGACGAGCCGATCGAGCGGATGAAGAAGCACGGTATCCTGATCGACGGCGAAGGCGTGGTCGACGGCGGCATGACCAAGATCCTGCTGCAGATATTCTCGAAAACCGTGATCGGGCCGATCTTCTTCGAGTTCATCCAGCGCAAGGGCGACGAAGGCTTTGGCGAAGGCAATTTCCGCGCGCTGTTCGAATCGATCGAGCAGGACCAGATCAAGCGCGGTGTGATCAGGGTGGACGGCAAGGCAGCGTAGGCTGCCCCGAACCGAACTTCCTGCGGCGCGATCAATTATGACCTAAATTATGGTCATAAAGGATCGCGCTATGAATGTTTCCATCGCCGAGGCCAAGGCTAAATTTTCTGAACTCGTCAGCCGTGCTGAAGCCGGCGAGGAGATCATACTTACACGCCACGGCAAAGTGGCCGCTCGCATTGTACCGCCGGCGGCCGCCGAAACGCTGCCGCGTATCGGCGCCTTGAAGGGCAAGATCTGGATTGCTGACGATTTTGACGAACTCGGTCCCGAATGGGACGAGTACGTGAAATGACGGTCGGCCAGTATCTCGCCGACACCCGTATCATCCTCTGGTCGATTTCGGACGACCGACGTCTCAGCGAACAGCACCGCGCTATCCTGGCTTCGGACGCGGTGGTGTTCGCCAGCGCGGCAAGCGTGTGGGAAATGGCCATCAAACGTTCGATCGGAAAACTCGATGCGCCGGACGATCTGCCAACGCTGCTTCCAAGGATGCGATTTCAGCCGCTCGCCGTAACTTTACATCATGCGAATACCGTCAGCGGCCTACCCCACCACCATGGTGATCCGTTCGACAGACTGCTGATCGCGCAGGCGCAGGTGGAGAACCTGACCATCCTAACATCTGACCCGCATTTCGCCCGCTACGGCGTCGCTCTGGCCTGATAGGCGAAAAAACCGGCTCACAATCCCAGCTTCTCGACCTCTGCCTCCCTCAGCTTAATGTCATAATCGAGCAGGAACTCATCGAGTTGCGGCGGCGCCACCGAGGTGCCGGACAGCATGGCGTGCACCTGACCGCGATGGTGGATGTCGTGCAGGAAGACATGGGCGAGGATATCGCCGATGCGTTCGGGGATCATGCCGTCCTCGCGCCGGTCGGTGATGACGCGGCGGTCGAGATCGGCCTCCGACAGGCCATCGCAGAAGGCGATCAGTCGCCGGTCGGCCGCGATCTGCGCGGCAAACAGCGCATGGGGCTCGTCGAAAGGCACAAAGTCATCATGGGCTGCGGCGCCGATGCCGCCCTCCTCGAGAAAATCGAGATAGAGATAATCGACGGCGAGGATGTGGTTGAGCGTTGCCTTGATCGACGGGAAAAAGCTGGTGCGCTCGGCTTCGAACTCACCGGGCTTGAGCGCAAGCACGGCGCGATAGAGCCGGTCGTTCGACCAGAGATTGTTACCGGCCATGCGGCGCAGATGATCAAGCAGGGTCATGACGTCATCCTGCGGACCGAACCAGATGCAAACTCGCCCCCATAACCACGAATCCGGCGAGCACAATCAGCAGCAACCCGTTCATGCGCCGCCGCATGGCTTGCGTTTCCTCGTCCCGCGCGACATTCATGTTGGTGATGGTGTGGAACATCATCGCCTTGCGCGGAAGGCCGCTGCGGTTGGTCAGGTCCGGCGAGCGCGCCTCGATGCGATAGCTCAGCCGGATCGCCAGGATGAAGACAGCCAGAATAGCCAGCGCCCAGACACCGGTCATCAGATAGAATATCTCTCCCGTCATTCCATCCCCCGCTATCGTTCGTATTTCTCGACCTTCTGCTCGATAGCGCCGAAGATCGAATGTCCGGCCTTGTCCTTCATCTCGATGCGTACCGTGTCGCCGAAGCGCAGGAACGGCGTCTTGGGCTCGCCTGATGCAATGGTCTCGATCATGCGCAGTTCGGCGATGCAGGAATAGCCCGCGCCGCCGGCCGAGACAGGTTTTCCCGGGCCGCCATCGAGCTTGTTGGAAACCGTGCCCGAACCAATGATCGTGCCGGCGACAAGCGGTCGCGTCTTCGCGGCGTGCGCGATAAGGGCCGGGAAATCGAAGGTCATGTCGACACCGGCATTGGCGCGGCCGAAAGGCTTGCCGTTGAGATCGGCAAGCAGTGGCAGGCTGACCTTGCCGCCATCCCAGGCATCGCCCAGTTCGTCCGGCGTCACCGCCACGGGTGAAAAGGCCGAGGACGGTTTCGACTGGAAGAAGCCGAAACCCTTGGCCAGTTCCGGCCCGGTGAGTGCGCGCAGTGTGACATCGTTGACCAGCATGACCAGCCGGATCGCGGCGCGCGCTTCATCAAGGCTCGCCCCCATCGGCACGTCGTCAACGATGACGGCGACTTCCGCCTCCATGTCGATGCCGAAGGCTTCGTCGGTCATGTGGATCGGATCGCGCGGCCCGATGAAGGAGTCCGAGCCGCCCTGGTAGATCAGCGGATCGGTCCAGAAGCTTGCCGGCATCTCGACGCCACGCGCCTTCCGCACCAGTTCGACATGGTTCACATAGGCCGACCCGTCGGCCCATTGATAGGCGCGTGGCAGCGGCGAATGCGCGTCGTGCTCGTGAAAGCGCGCTGATGGCATCGCATTGTTCTCCAGCGATTCCGCTATGGTCGCGAGATGCGGCGAAATCCTGCGCCAGTCGTCCAGTGCCGCCTGCAGCGTGCGCGCCAGGAACGAAGCATCCGTGTACTGCGTCAGGTCGCGCGAGACGACGACGAGTTTTCCGTCGCGCGTCCCGTCCTTCAATGTGGCAAGCTTCATGCGATTTCCTCTCCTGATGCGGCTTTGACACCGCTTAGTTCCACAACAAGGCCGTCACGGGCGATCGTCAAGTCGCCGGCCCATGTTTTCCTGACAGCAGCAAGCCAGTCGGCCTCGGTGATCTCGGGATCGTCGGCGGGAATGAGATGATTGAGCACCAACCTCTTGACGCCGGCATCGCTGGCGATGCGCCCGGCTTCCTCGACAAAGCTGTGGCTGGCGACCAGATGTTCCTTCAGTCGCGCGCCATTGCCGGTTCTGGCGACCAACCGCTCGATCCCTTCCTCCAGCATAGCTTCATGGACGAGAAGGTCGGCACCCTCGGCGAAATCGGCGAGCGGTGGAAAGAAGGCCGTATCGGCGGAAAAGACCACGTTTTTACCGCCATGCTCGAAGCGCAGGGCAAAACAGTCGGTCACAGGCGGATGGTCGACACGCAGCGCCGTGACCTTCAGGCCACCTTGCTCGACCACCTGGCCCTCGCCGAACTCATCGATCGAAACCAGCTCGCGAATGTCAGGCCGGGCCTCGTCGACGATGCGGATCTCGATGTCGAATTCCATCGCCTGGCAAAAGCGCCGCCAGTAGTGGCCGGTGCCGGGCGGGCCGAACACGCGGACCGGCGTCGCCAGCCCCGCCGTCCAGGCGGTGTGGATCAGCGGTCCCAGTTCCAACACATGGTCTGAATGCAGATGCGTGATGAAGATCAGGTCGAGCGCCTTCAGGCTGATGCCGGCATCGACCAGAGCGCGCGTCACGCCAAGCCCGCAATCGACGACGATGGTTCGCCCTCCGATTTCAAGCAGCGACGAACTCGGCCATGGCCCGCCAGGCCGCAGCGCCGGGCCGCCCTTGGAGCCCAGCAGCACCAACCGATCCGGCATTGGCTTGCGGCTCAAGACCAGTCGCCCTCCGGCGTGCCATTAAAACGCTTCTTCAGGTCTGCCCAGCAATCGATGTAGTTGTCCTGGCGGGTCTCCAGTTCGGCGCCGTAGCGGGTCAGCATCTGCGGGAAGCGGGTCTCGAACATGAAGGCCATGGTGTTGTCGAGCTTGACCGGTTTCAGATCCGCGCGCGAGGCTTTTTCGAAGCCAGGGGCATCCGGGCCATGGGCCAGCATCAGATTGTGCAGGCTGATGCCACCGGGAACAAAGCCTTCTTCCTTGGCATCGTACTGGCCATGGATCAGGCCCATGAATTCGCTCATGATGTTGCGGTGGTACCATGGCGGCCGGAACGTATCCTCGGCCACCAGCCATCGCGGCGGGAAGATGACGAAGTCGATATTGGCCGTGCCTTCCTCGCCGCTCGGCGCGGTCAGCACGGTGAAGATCGACGGATCGGGGTGATCGAACAGGATGGCGCCGACCGGCGAAAACGTCGCCAGGTCATATTTGTAAGGCGCGTAATTGCCATGCCAGGCGACGACGTCGAGCGGCGAATGACCGATCTCGGTGACATGGAAATTGCCGCACCATTTCACGATCAGCCGGCATGGCGTCTCCTTCTCCTCGAACCAGGCGCAAGGCGTCTTGAAATCGCGCGGGTTGGCCAGGCAATTGGCGCCGATCGGGCCGCGATCAGGCAAGGTCAGCTTGGCGCCATAGTTCTCGCAGACGTAGCCGCGCACCTGCCTGTCGACCAATTCGACCTTGAAGGCGAGGCCGCGCGGCAAAACGGCGATCTCGCCGGGCCGAAGCTCGATGACGCCCATCTCCGTCACCAGACGCAGGGCGCCGACCTGCGGCACGACCAGCAACTCCCCGTCGGCATTGAAGAAATGATCGTCGACCATCGATGTGTTGGCGACATAGACATGCGCTGCCATGCCGGTCTGCCCGAGCACGTCGCCGGCCGTGGTTATGCTGCGCATGCCCTGGATAAAATCGGTCGGCTCCTTCGGCATCGGCACCGGGTTCCAGCGATACTGTCCAAGCGCCAGTTCGTGGTCACCGACATTGGGAGCGGTCTTCCACAGGGGATATCTCGCCGCCTTGAAGCGGCCGGTGTGCTTGACGCTCGGCCGGATGCGATAGAGCCAGGACCGCTCATTGGTGCCGCGCGGCGCGGTGAAGGGCGAACCGGAAAGCTGTTCGGCGTAAAGGCCGTAGGCCGGCCGTTGCGGCGAGTTCCGCCCCTGCGGCAGCGAGCCGGGCAAGGTTTCGGTCTCGAAATCGTTGCCGAAGCCCGGCATATAGGAAAAGGCCATCGCTTCCTCCCTTGCGCATCCGGCCAGACGCCAGCCAGATTGACCAAACTGGTTTCATTTGTAACCATCGAAAATGTAACTATCAATGCCACCATGGCGCGCAAGGAAATGAACCATGGACCCGGAGATCCTGGAGCTCGAAAGCTTCCTGCCCTACCGGCTGTATCGTCTTGCCGACGCCGTCAGCCGCGAATTCTCGCGGATATACAAGGACAGTCACGGGTTGACGCGGCCGGAATGGCGCACGCTTTCCGGACTTGGCCAGCGCGGGACGATGACCGCGACAGAGCTCGGCGAGCAGTCGGCCATGCACAAGACCAAGGTGTCGCGCGCGGTGGCGGAGCTTGAAAGGCGGCGCTGGCTCATCCGGACTCCCGATGACAACGATCGCCGTGTCGAGCATTTGAGGCTTACCAAAGCGGGCCTTGCCGCCTATCGTGAGATGGTGCCGCTGGCGAAGGCGTTCGAGCAGGCGCTGCTGGCCAAATTGAGCGCCGACGAACGAACTTCCATCGTAAAGGGCGTCTTGTCGCTGGAAACCGCATTGGATAGGAGATAGCCGCCGTCGCCGGAGGGGATATAAGACGGTCGCCGCGAAGGGGTAGCGCGTTCAGGCAGCCACGGGTCTCGCGATCCCTGCTTGTCCGGTAGCGGATTCTCTGCGCCTGCATGTCAGCTGGCGGATGATCCATGAGCGAATTGGGGGATGGATGAAGTCGCTGATTGCCAAGCCGGTGGCGGTGATCGTCTTGCTGTTTGCGCGTGCCATCACCGCTGTGCGGCCGTTCTGGCACGAAGGCAGGCTGCCTCGCCGTCGCTCGATCTTCTTTGCCAACCACTCCAGCCATGGTGATTTCATCCTGATCTGGGCTGTTCTGCCGCCGCGCCTGCGTCGGCGGGTCCGTCCCGTGGCGGGCGCCGACTACTGGCTGAAATCAAAACTCCGAAGCTTCATCGGGCGCGACGTTTTCAATGCCGTCCTGATCGATCGCAATCGCGACGCACGCACGATGGATCCTGTCGAGAGCATGGGGGAAGCGATGAAGGAAGGCTCTTCGCTGATCCTCTTCCCGGAGGGCACGCGCAACCAGTCCGATGCGTCCTTGCAGCCATTCAAATCCGGCCTCTTCCATTTGGCGGCATTGCACCCCGATTTCGAGTTGGTGCCGGTATGGATCGCCAATCTCAACCGAGTGATGCCGAAGGGGGAGTTCGTGCCCATACCGCTGATCTGCACGGTGACGTTCGGCGAGCCAATGCATCTGGCTGATGGCGAGGACAAGGATATGTTTCTCGAGCGAGCACGGGAAGCGCTACTCGCGCTGGCGCCGAAAAAGGCAGCGGCCGAGAGGGTAGAGGAATGAGCTCGACCCAATTCGACATGATGGTTCTCGTGCTCGGCGTCTGCGGGATCCTGCTTACGGCCTCCTTCGTGGGCCAGATCCTGGAGCGACGCTTGTCGCCAGACGGCTCGAACCCGGCCATCGAGAACCTCAACGCCCGCATCAATGCCTGGTGGGTGATGGCGATCCTCATCGCCATCGCATTCGTCGCCGGGCGAATCGGCGTTCTGCTCCTCTTCGGCTTCTGCTCCTTCGCCGCCCTTCGCGAGTTCGTGACGCTGACCAATACGCGGCGTGCCGACCACTGGGCGCTGGCCACCGCGTTTTTCGTCGTGCTGCCGTTGCAGTATGTCCTGCTCTGGATCGAGGACTACGAAATCTTTTCCGTTTTCATTCCGGTCTACGCCTTCCTGTTGATGCCCATCATCTCGGCGGTGCGAGGCGACACGCAGCACTTCCTGGTTCGAATCGCGGAGGTGCAATGGGCGCTGATGATCTGCGTCTTCTGCGCCTCGCACGTGCCGGCTCTCCTGACGTTGCACATTCCCGGCTACGAGGGCCGCAATGTGCTTTTGATAGCCTTCCTTGTCATCGTCGTTCAGTTGAGCGATGTGCTGCAATATATCTGGGGCAAGATGATCGGGCGTACGAAGATCGCACCAAAGCTTTCGCCGTCCAAGACTGTCGAAGGTTTCGTCGGCGGCATCGCCTGCGCCAGCCTCGTCGGCGCTGGCCTGTGGTGGATCACGCCGTTCTCTCCGCTTCAGGCCGGCGCAATGGCCTTCCTGATCACGTTGATGGGCTTTTTCGGCGGCCTCGTGATGTCCGCCATCAAACGCGACCGCGGCGTGAAGGATTGGGGCCATCTGATAGACGGCCATGGCGGCCTGATCGATCGGCTGGATTCAGTGGTGTTCTCCGCTCCGATCTTCTTCCACCTCACGCGTTACTTCTGGTCGCCGGCATGAGGCAGTCATGAACACGGGCGATCGCAGACCCCTTGCAAGCCGCGACACGCGCTGGGCACAGGCGACGGCCAGACGTCTCGCCGCACTCTCGGTGACGCCCAACCAGATTTCGCAGGCCAGCATCCTCGCCGGAGCGCTGGCCGGCGCCGCCTTCTGGCTTGGCGGGCAGAGCGACGGCATGGCGCGTCTGCTGTTGTTGCCGGGAGCCGCGCTGTTCTGCCAACTGCGCCTGCTGTGCAACCTCTTCGATGGCATGGTCGCCGTCGAAGGCGGCAAGGCGTCGGCCGATGGCCCCTTCTGGAACGAGTTCCCGGACAGGATCGCCGACATCGCCATCATGGTGGGAATAGGCTACGGCATCGCCATGCCTGGCCTTGGCTGGGCAGCCGCCTGTTTTTCGGTTCTCACCGCCTATGTGCGGGAACTAGGGCGGGCCAACGAAGCACCGAGCGATTTCTCCGGCCCGATGGCTAAACCGCATCGCATGGCGGTTGCAACCATTGCTGCGCTGCTGTCTTCAGTGGAGTTCCTCTGGCATGGCCGCAATGAGGTCCTGACGCTCGCGCTTGCCGTCATCGCGATCGGCTCCGCCGCAACCGCGCTGCGCCGCGCATGGCGACAAGTGCGATGGTTGAGAACCAGGAGCCCCTGAGGCGTTTTCCTGGCTGGGCTCGCCGGAGGCGTCTACCAGTCCATCACGACCTTGCCCGAACTGCCGCTCCTCATCGCATCGAAGCCTGTCTGGAAATCGTCGATGCCGATGCGGTGCGTGATCAGTCCCGAGACATCGAGCGGACCCTGCACCAGCGCGATCATCTTGTACCAGGTCTCAAACATCTCGCGGCCATAGATGCCCTTGAGGTGCAGCATCTTGAAGATGACCTTGTTCCAGTCGATCTCGAATCCGGTAGGCGCAATGCCCAGAATGGCGATCTTGCCGCCATTGTTCATAGTGTCGATCATGTCGCGGAAGGCGGGGGCGGCGCCAGACATTTCGAGGCCGACGTCAAAACCCTCGGTCATGCCGAGCGCCGGCATGACGTCGCGCAGCTTTTGCTTCGAGGCGTCGACGACATGCTGGACGCCGAGCTTCTTCGCCAGCGCCAGCCGCACCGGGTTGATGTCGGTGATGACCACTTTTCGCGCACCAACGCACTGGGCAACGAGTGCGCCCATGATGCCGATGGGCCCGGCGCCGGTGACCAGCACGTCCTCGCCGACCAGATCGAAGGACAATGCCGTGTGGACGGCATTGCCCAGTGGATCGAAGATCGCCGCGACTTCGTCCGGCACGTCGTCGGGGATCGGAACGACGTTGTGCTGCGGGATAGCGAGATACTCGCCGAAAGCGCCTGGCCGGTTGACGCCGACACCAAGCGTGTTGCGGCACAGATGTCCCCTGCCCGCACGACAGTTGCGGCAATGGCCACAGACGATGTGGCCTTCGCCCGAGACGCGCTGGCCGACCTTGTATTCGGTGACGGCCGCGCCGAAATCTGCGACGGTGCCGACGAATTCATGGCCGGTCACCATCGGCACCGGCACCGTCTTCTGCGCCCACTGATCCCAATTGTAGATATGGACGTCGGTGCCGCAGATCGCTGTCTTCTTGACCTTGATCAGCACATCGTTGGGGCCGATCTCCGGCACCGGCACTTCTTCCATCCAGATGCCCGGTTCGGCCTTGGCCTTCACCAGCGCCTTCATCATGTTCGACATTGTCTTGTCCCTTGAATCTCTTGATCCGGAATCGCTTTTCGGCGCCGGCCGCTCAGGAAATCACGCCCAGTTCCCTGCCGACCGCGCCGAACGCCTCCACCGCTCGGTCGATGTCGGCGCTGGAATGCGCCGCCGACATCTGGGTGCGGATACGCGCCTGGCCCTTAGGCACCACCGGGAACGAGAAGCCTATGACATAGATGCCGCGCTTCAGCATGCGCGTCGCCATTTCCTGCGCCAGCGTCGCCTCGCCAAGCATCACGGGAATGATCGGATGATTGGCACCGGCCAGCGTGAAGCCGAGCTTGCCCATCTGCGACCTGAACCGCGCCGCATTGGCATATAGGCGTTCGCGCAAGGCGTCGCCATTGCGGATCAGGTCGAACACCTTGATCGAGGCGCCGGCGATCGCCGGCATCAGCGTGTTGGAAAAGAGATAGGGCCGCGAGCGCTGGCGCAGCCAGTCGACCACTTGGCTCTTGCCGGAGGTGTAGCCACCGGAAGCGCCGCCAAGCGCCTTGCCCAGCGTGCCGGTGATGATGTCGACCCTGCCCTCGACGCCGCAATGTTCCGCCGAGCCGCGGCCATTTTTGCCGACGAAGCCGACCGCATGGCTGTCGTCGACCATGACCATGGCGTCATATTTGTCCGCAAGGTCGCAGACGCCCTTCAGGTTGGCGATGATGCCGTCCATCGAGAACACACCGTCGGTGGCGATCAGTCGGAAGCGGCAATCCTTCGCCTCCTTCAATCGCGCCTCCAGATCGGCCATGTCGTTGTTGGCGTAGCGGAAGCGCTTGGCCTTGGACAGCCTGACGCCGTCGATGATCGAGGCGTGGTTCAGCGCATCCGAAATGATCGCGTCTTCCTCGCCAAGCAGCGTCTCGAACAGTCCGCCATTGGCGTCGAAACAGGAGCCGTAGAGGATGGTGTCCTCCAGGCCGAGGAAGGAGGAAATCGTCGCCTCGAGCTGCTTGTGCTCCTCCTGCGTGCCGCAGATGAAGCGCACCGAGGCCATGCCGTAGCCGTAGCGATCGAGCGCTTGCGTAGCCGCCTTTCGCAGGTCGGCGCTGTCGGCGAGGCCGAGATAGTTGTTGGCGCAGAAGTTCAGCACTTTCTCACCGCCGACCTCGATCTGCGCCGACTGCATCGAGGAAATCACCCGCTCGGATTTGTAGAGCCCGGCCGATTTGAGCCCTGCAAGCTCGCTGTCGATATGGGAGAGAAATGCTGCGGTCATGATCGGGCCTCGTTTGACGTGGGCAGACTGTCGTCCCGCTTGCGCAAAAAATCCATCGCAAAAGCGACCGGATCGGGTGGCCGGACAGCATCAACCGAGACGCGACGGGCATCGCGCGAGCGGCCACTCGATAACGCACGCGACAAGCAATACTCAAATGCAGGCCGGCGGCGAAAGGAGCCGATAACCATTTAGCGATCTTTGCGGCTCTCCCCTTGCCGGCCGGCTGTCAATTTCCAGTCCTGTTAACGTTTGCGGCTCAATGGTGACCATACAGGAATCCGTTGGCGAGAGGGCCGCCCCCGAAAATGTCGCAGCAGCCGGTGCAAACCGTTTCAGGCAAGCTCATACTGCTGATCAAGGCTGGCTACTGGCTGGCGCTGCTGATCATTGCCACCATGGTGGCAGCCTCTTTCTTCCTGCTGCAGCAGACGATGGCCACGCAGCAACACAACCACACCTTGCTCGATATCGTCGGCACGCAGAAGACATTGTCGCAGCGCATCGTCTTCCTTGCCAGCGCAACGGGTGCCGCGTCGCGCGACAAGCAGCCGGCGCTGGTCAGCGCGCTCAAGCAAGCCACGGCTGAGTTCGAGACCAATTACGATCTGCTGCTCAAGCAGACGGGCGCGGATCCGCAGTCGCCGGCCAAGCTCGATGCGAAATCGATCGAGAGCGTGCTTTTCGCCAAGCCCTTCCATCTCGACTATTTCTCGGTTGGGCTGATCGCCAATGGCGACCGTCTGATCTCCGCCCTTGAATCGAAACTCAATCTCGACAATGACGGCTACAAGGGCGGCGCTGAACGCGTCAACCTCGATACGTCGGTCGCCAACGCAACCTTGTCGGGCTATGCGGCCCTTGGCCAGCGCATCAGCGCCGAGGCCGACGAGCGCTCCGAAAAGCTGCTCGCCCTCCACCGCACGCTGTTCTACGCTACACTCGGCGTTATCCTGCTGGTGGCACTGTTCATCTTCAGGCCGATGTCCAATGCGATCCTGCGCAAGACGCGTGAACTGGTCGATGCTCGCAACTCAATGGCCTTCATCGCGGTTCACGACGGCCTGACCGGCCTGCACAACCGCACTTTCCTGACCGACCATTTCGACACGCTGATCAAGGGTGCGCACCGGCGGCGCGAACGCCTGGCCGTGGTCCAGCTGGACCTCGACCGATTCAAGCAGATCAACGACACGCTCGGCCACGCCGCCGGCGACTATGTCCTGGTTGTGACGGCGCAGCGCATGCGCGATTCGTGCCGGGCGTCGGATCTGTGCGCGCGGCTCGGTGGCGACGAATTCGTGATGATCCTCAATGGCGCGGGCACCACCGAGGACATCAACATGCTGGCACGGCGGATCCTGGCGCATATCAACGAGCCGATCATCTTCCAGGGCACCACGATTCTTCCGGGTGCCAGCGGCGGCATCGCCGTCTATCCGATCGATGCCGACAATGCTCAGGACCTGCTCGTCCATGCCGATCTGGCACTTTACTCCGCCAAGAAGATGGGCGGTGGCAACTTCTCGTTCTTCTCGGAGGAGCTGCGCCGCGAACTCGACTACCGCAAGCAGCTCGAGCACGACATCAAGGTCGCCATTTCAGAAAAAGCGTTTCAGGTCTATTTCCAGCCGCAGGTCTCCCTGACCAACGGCGCCATCAGCGGCATCGAAGCCTTGGTGCGATGGAACCATGCCGAGCGCGGCATGATCTCGCCGGGCGAATTCATTCCGGTCGCCGAGAAATGCGGTTTCATGCCGGAGATCGGCCGCATCGTGATCAGCAAGGCGATCAACGAAGCCGCCGAGTGGAACCGTGCCGGGATTGCCTTCGGCCGGCTTGCCGTTAACGTTTCGGGCACCGAGCTGCGCGAGCACGATTTCGACGCGTTTTTGTTCGAGACACTGGAAAAGGCCGGGCTGCCACCACAGAAACTGTCGCTGGAAATCGTCGAATCCGTCATTCTGGACGACGAGAAGACGGGCATCGCCGCCAAGCTGCGCCACATCAGGGCCGCGGGCGTGCATCTGGAACTCGATGATTTCGGCACCGGTTATGCGTCGCTCAGCCACGTCAATCCCAACGAGATAGATCGGCTCAAGATCGACCGCCGCTTCGTCCAGAACATCCATGAGAATGGCGACAACTCCAAGATCGTGCGCGCCATCACCGAGCTTGCCCGCGGGCTCGGCATCTCGATCGTCGCCGAGGGGGCTGAAACCGAGGCCGAACTCGACTCGCTGATGGCGATCGGCTGCGACCAGGTACAGGGCTATTCCATCGCCTTCCCGATGCCGCACGACAAGGCGCTCGAATGGCTGACAGCGCGCATGCCGAAGAAAGCCAGGCTGACGGTGCTGCAAGGCAGCCTGAAATAGGCGAAACCTGGCCCGCCTTGACAACCGGCCGCCGAGATGGCGGCCTGTGCTGATCGCAAACGGATACAGCGGCCCATGACATTCTTTCGGCTTGTGCTGGCGGCCATGTTGTTGTCCGCGCCGCCGGCTTATGGGGCGGATCGCACCATCTATCTCACCTTCGACGATGGTCCGCTGAACGGCACCAGCAACATCCTCGATGTGTTGGCGGCGGAACAGGTTCCGGCGACGCTGTTCATGGTCGGCATGCACGCCGAGGCCAGTGCGTCCAACAAGGCCTTGGTCCGGCGCGCCAAGGCGATGCCGCTGGTGACGATCGGCAACCACAGCTACAGCCACGCCTACAATCACTACCGGCACTTCTACAGCGACACGGAAGGGGTGGTTGCCGACATGCTCATGGCCAATGCCGTGCTGGGCCTTAAGCCCGCGGTGCACGCGCGACTGCCGGGCCGCGATGTATTCCGGCTGCCTTCGATGTCAAAGGACGACAACTCGCTTGGGCCCGCGCAAGCCGGCCGCGAGGATCCCGACTACGAATTCGTCGCGGCTTCCGGCTTTTATCTCTACGGCTGGGACCACGAGTGGGTGCACAAGGACAATGGCGAGCCGGTCCAGAGCGTCGACCATCTGGTCAGCGAGATCGATCACCTGTTCGGCTATGGCCGCTTCGCCAAGCCGGGCAAGCTGATCCTCTTGATGCATGACGAGATGTTCCAGGACAGTTTCGACGGCAAGACGAAACTGACCAACCTGATCACCGCACTGAAACTGCGCCGCTACGCCTTTGGAACGATCCCGACCTATGACTGAGCGGGCCGTTATGATTTGATTTTGCGAGCCGGTTTGCGGGAACGAGGCGGTAAATCGTTCTTGTCACCGGGAAAAGCCGTCAGCAATTGTCCGAAGCTTGGCGCTTCGACATTGTCGCGCAATGCCGCCAATACCTGCGCGAACTCCGCCAGACGCTCGTCGGGCAATCCTTTGCGGAGCCGCTTGTCGAAGGCGAGCGCGGCCTGCCGCAATGTCTCGAACAGCTCTTCTCCCGCTTCTGTCAATTCGACCAGATGGACCCTCCGGTTGACGGGATCGCGGCGGCGCGTCAGCAGGCCCTGCGCCTCCATCGCGTTGAGATGGTGGGTCAGCGTCGCGCCCTGGATGCCGATCATGCCGGCGAGTTCGCGCTGATTGGCAAGCTTGCTCGACTTGACCGACAGCAGGGTGAGCCAGACCGGCAATGTGCCGCCCGCTTCAACCAAAGCGGCGTCGAAGGCCTGCGCAACGAGCTTGGCGGTGCGGCCGAGATTCATGCCGACTGGCGGGCGTTCAAAGGGCGTCATCGCGGGACACTAGAGCAATTCCAGGAAAAGTGTGAAGCGGTTTTCCGCCCGGAATTGCCTCCGACAAAGACGGTGTTTTCCGCAGATGGAACAGGTTCGCGTTTATACATTGACATCTAACTGTTAGATATCTAACTATCAGTGCGGTGGCGAGCGAGAGAGGAGAGCCGGCATGCAATATGTCTATATCGTGGTTATCGGTCTTCACGTGATGGCCGGCGTGTTCTGGGCTGGCACCACCATCACCCTCGCCCGCGATCCCGAGATCAAGGCGGAGCGCTTCATCCAGCCGCAGATGGGCGCGGCCGGCATGGTTTTCCTGACCGGGGCGCTGCTGTGGTATTTCTTCCACGGCGCTTATTTCGGCTCGATGGAAATGGTGCTGGCGCTCGGCATCCTGGCCGCGTTTGCCGCGGCCGGCGTGCTCGGCGCCATGGTCAGGGCGCCGAGCAGGCGGCTTACCGGCGCCAATGCGGAAATCGAAACGCAGCTGCGCGCCAGAATGGCGATCGGCGAACGCATTGCCGCATGGCTTCTGGTGGTCACCGTGCTTTGCATGGCAATCGCCAGGATGGTCTGAGCGTCGTCCGCACCGCAGCTCACAAGATCGCACGTTATCAGGCGATGAGCCAACGGCGTGCGGGCGCGCGGCCAGGCCGGCATACATGGGCTCTCGTATGCAGGTCTGACCGCGCGCCACCAACCCCGACAGCCGCGGCAGCCGCTTCTCAGGTCAGTTTTTTACGCGCCTGTTTCTCGAGTTCGCCCACGAAGACGGCCGGGCTCCATCCTGCATCCAGAGCACGATGGACAAGCGCCTGTTGTGTCTCCGGCGCGAGCCCGCCGAGCGGCGGGTCGCGATCGAGATTCGTCGGAAAGGAATAACCTTCCGCCGACGACGCGATGGCATTGCCAGCCGCCTGCCTGGTCAGGCTGCCATCGCCCAGCATACGCTGCAGAATGGGGTAGAGGGCCGCGCTCATGCGGGTCCGGTCCACGCTCTCCATGGCGCGGCCATAGGCCGATGAGACCTGCAAGAGATTCGCCATACGCTGGATATCGGCTGACCGGTTGGTGCCGGCGGCGTGGAACAGCGCCGGATTGAAGAAGGCCGCATCGCCCTTTTTCAGGGGCAGTTGAACATGATGCTCGGCGAAATAGGCTTGGAATTCGGGGCGGTTCATCGCCAGGTACCCAGGCAGGTAGGTCTGCGAATAGGGCAAATAAAGCGTAGGGCCGCTTTCCACCGGCATGTCGCAATGAGCGACGGCGCCCTGCAGCGTCAGCACCGGCGATATCCGATGGACGTGCACCGGATAGCGTTCGATGATGGACGAGGTCTGGAAACCAAGATGATAGTCCCGGTGCGCCGACTGCGACGCGCCACCCGGCCTGACATTGTTCACCTGCGACGTCACCTGATAGGCCGGGCCGAGCCAGGCTTCCGATATCAGCGCGATGATATCGTTGCCGTAATAGGCGGCGAAGGTCGCGGGATCGCGCAGGCACAGCTTCTCCAGCGCATTCCACACCCGGTCGTTGGCGCCGGGCTTGGCAAAATGATCGCCGCCGCCTGCTCCGGCCGCACCCTCCTCGGCGATGATGGCATTGAACGCTTCAGTGGCTGCGTCGACTGGCGCCACATCCTCGAAGGCACCGCGAAACACGACGACACCGGGACCGTCGGTCATCGCCTCGACCCATTCGGCAAGAAGCGCCTTACGCCGAGCCGGATCGCCGGCGGCCGCGCGAACCGGCGCACCATCGTAGATCAGGATGTCCTTCTGGACCTCGGACGCGAACGGATAGTCTGCTGGATTTGTCGTCCTTCGCGTCGACGCGGCAAAATCGTCGATGCTGCACACATCGGCGGTAAGCCAGACACGATCGGATCTGAGCTTGGCATAATTGTCGGCCTTCACGGCATCCTCCCCTTGGTCTTGTTTCGACTGGATGGCGGAAGTATAGCTCTGGTTGAGAGGTGGCCTACAGCTGAAACACCTCAAAAACACCTCAAGATTGATCGAGGCGGCCGATGTCGCATCCGTTCCTGGTGAAGGACATCGCCCTGCAGGCCGGCGTCAGCATCGCCACGGTCGACCGCGTCCTGCATGGGCGCGGCAGCGTGCGTCAGCACACCATACGCCGCATAGAGCAGGCGATCCGGGAACTGGAAACGCAACGCTCCCAACTCGGCCTGTCGGGCCGCAAGTTCATTCTCGATCTCGTCATGGAAGCCCCTTTGCGCTTCACCGAGGCGGTACGCGCCGCGCTGGAGGCCGAGATGCCGGGCCTCCATCCGGCGGTGTTCCGCGCGCGCCACCACCTTGCCGAAGTGCGCGTGGCGGCGAACACCGTCGCGCTGCTCGACGCGATCGCCCGTCGCGGCAGCAACGGGATTTTCCTCAAGGCGCCTGATATTCCGGAGATAGCGGCCGCGGTGGACCGGGTCGTCCGGTCGGGAATACCGGTCGTGACGCTGGTCACCGATCTGCCGAACAGCCGGAGGCTGGCCTATGTCGGCATCGGCAACCGCGCCGCCGGCGAAACGGCTGCCTATCTGATCGGCGCATGGCTTGGCGGACGTCGTGCCGATGTCCTGGTCACCTTGAGCAGCAACCGGTTCCGGGGCGAGGAGGAGCGCGAAATCGGCTTTCGCCGCGCCTTGCGCGAAAACTTCCCCGACCTTGGGATCGTCGACATCAGCGAAGGCCACGGCATCGATCGCGCGACGGGCAAGTTGGTCCGCACCGCGCTGACACATCATCCCGATGTTGCGGCCGTGTATTCGATCGGCGGCGGAAACGCCTCCATCGTGCAGGCATTCGCCGAGATGAAGCGGCCCTGCCTTGTTTTCATCGGCCACGATCTCGACGCCGACAATATCGACTTGCTGCGAAGCCGGCACATCTCGGCCGTGCTGCATCACGATCTCAGGCAAGACATGCGTTCGGCCTGCATCCACATCATGCGGGCACAGGGCGCGTTGCCGAAATCGGTCGCGCCGGGCGCGTCCAACATCCAGATCATCACGCCGTTCAACATGCCGGCCTGAGCAGACGGTGCATCAGATCCGCAGGCCGAACCTGATCCCGTCATAGATGGCGGCATGGATGTTGCGTGAGGCGACCGCGTCGCCGATGCGGAACAGCACGAAGCCCCCTGGATTGCGCGCCGGGAAAATGTCGCCGCCGCCGACCAGACGTTCGTAGTCGACCGCCCCGCCATTCTTCGACAGCGGCTTCAGGCTGAGATAGAGATCGTCGAGCGGCGCCGTGCCGTGCTCGACCACCACCTGGTCGACCCTGCGCTCCCCGCGCCAGCCATCGGCAAAGTCCGAAGCGAGTTCCGCGACCAGTTGATTGCCCTCGCGGCGCACCGAGCGCAGGCGCGTGTTGATGGTGATGGTGACGCCCTTTTCCTGGAAGGCGCGCATATAAGGCACGTGGTTCATGCCGCCCATTTCAGGAGCGAAGAAACGCTCCGGCGAAACCAGTTCCAGCCTCGCGCCGCTGTTGGCGATCAACTCGGCCGCACCCATGCCTTGATGGCCGCCATTGTCGTCATAGATGAGCACGTTCTCGGCCGGCTTGACGCTGCCGGCCATGATGTCCCAGCTCGAAGTGACGAGATTGTCGCCCGCTGTCAGCGGTGGGTTTTGCGGCAGGCCGCCGGTGGCGACGACGACCACATCGGGCGCTAGCGCCAGGACATCATCCTGCTCCGCCCAGGTGTCGTAACGGATTTCGACACCGAGCCGGTCGAGTTCGGCCAGCCGCCAGTCGATGATGCCGATCAGTTCCTTGCGGCGCGGGTTCTGCGTCGCCAGACGCACCTGGCCGCCGGCCTGGCTCGATGCTTCAAGCACCGTGACCTGGTGGCCGCGCTCGGCCGCTACACGCGCCGCCTCCAGTCCGCCGGCCCCGGCGCCGACGACAACGACCTTTCTTCTCGGCCCTTCGGTCTTGACGATGATGTGCGGAATCTCGGCCTCGCGGCCGGTCGCCGCGTTGTGCACGCACAGCGCCTCGCCGCCCTCATAGATGCGGTCGAGACAATAGGTGGCGCCGACACAAGGACGGATCTCATGCTCGCGGCCCTCCATCACCTTCCTGATGATGTGCGGATCGGCGATGTGCGCACGGGTCATGCCGACCATATCGAGCTTGCCGGTGGCGATCGCATGGCGCGCGGTGGCGACATCGGAAATGCGCGCCGCGTGGAAGGTCGGGAACTTTGTCGCCGCCCTCACCTCGCCGGCGAAATCGAGATGCGGCGAAGATCGCATGCCGGCCACCGGAATGACCTTGGTCAATGCCGCGTCGCTTTCAATCGAACCACGGATGATATTGAGGAAATCGACCTTGCCGGAGCCGGCCAGCCGCCTGGCGATCTCGACGCCTTCCTCCTTCGACAGGCCTTTCTCGAAATCCTCGTCGGCGACCATGCGGATGCCGACGACGAATTTTTCGCCGACCGCCGCGCGCACCGCGTCCAGCACCATGTTGGTGAAACGCAGCCGGTTGTCGAGCGAGCCGCCATACTCGTCATCGCGATGATTTGTGGCCGGCGACCAGAAGCCATCCATCAGATGGCCGTAGGACTCGAACTCGATGCCGTCGAGGCCGGCTGCCTGGCAGCGCTGCGCGGCCGACGCATAGTCGGCAACAATGCGTTCGATGTCCCAGTCCTCTATAATCTTGGGAAAAGCGCGATGCGCCGGCTCGCGCACCGGCGAAGCCGAGAGCACCGGCAGCCAGTCGGCCTTGTTCCAGCCGGTGCGGCGGCCAAGATGGGTGATCTGGATCATCACCTTGCAGTCATGCTCGTGGCAGGCGTCGGCGAGTTCGGCCAGCCAGGGCACGATGCGGTCATCATAGACATGCAAATTGCCGAAGGCGGCCGGGCTGTCGCGCGAGACGATCGCCGAGCCCGCGGTCATCGTCAGCGCCATGCCGCCCCTCGCCTTTTCGGCATGGTAGAGCCGGTAGCGTTGTTTCGGCATGCCGTCCTCGGAATAGGCCGGCTCGTGGCTGGTCGACATCACCCGGTTCTTCAGCGTCAGATGCTTGAGCTGGTAGGGTTGGAGAAGCGGGTCGCTGCTGGTCATCGTCTTCCTGCCGTTTCAAATTGTGTTGGAGCAACATGTGCCGCTCCAGTTCCTATTTAAGCATCGGATTTATCCGAAAACCGCTGCGCACTTTCCGGTCCGATGCTAAGGAGCGGCGAAAATCGAAAGAGATCCCGCCCATGATCGATACCAAGACCCTTACCCAGCTCGGCGCCCACGTCGAGACGCCACAGAGCCCCGAACAGGCGGTCCTGGAGACCGTGCCGTTTTCGCGCGGCGACGGTCCGCCGGCGATCGTGCGTTTCACCTGCCCGGAATTCACCTCGCTGTGCCCGGTGACCGGCCAGCCGGATTTCGCCCATATCGTCATCGACTACGCACCCGATGCGGCTCTGGTGGAATCGAAATCGCTGAAGCTGTTCATGACCTCGTTTCGCAACCATGGCGCCTTCCATGAAGACTGTACCGTCATGATCGGCCGCCGCATCGTGGCGGCCACCAAGCCGCTGTGGTTGCGCATAGGCGGCTATTGGTATCCGCGCGGCGGCATTCCGATCGACGTTTTCTGGCAGACCGGCGCACCACCCGAAGGCGCCTGGCTGCCGGACACCGGAGTGGCCCCCTATCGCGGGCGCGGCTAGTTCAGCCATCATTCGCACTGATACTGGCTGAGCGCCCATTCGCCCGTCACCGACAGCAGGTCCGATATCTTCCAGTCGCCGTCGACCTTCTTGAACTTCCATTCGAGGCGGTGCTGATGGCCTTCGACGACGAAGGCGACCACCACCTTGGCTTGATCGCCGTTCACGGCCTCGATGCTCTTCAGGCTCTTGTCGATTGCGAGCTTGTCGTAGTCGGCATTGTCGAGCGCCATGTTGGGGTCCAGGCATTCGCCCTGCCCCGAAGCCCGCAGCGCATCGCTCTTGTCGAGCACTGTCTTGGCCGGATCGACAAAATTCTTGCGCTGGGTCGGATCGAGCTCCAGCCCGGGATGGTCGTAGAACGGCTTGACCACAGCCGTCGGCGAGCCCGGCAACACGGGCGCGGCCGGCTCGGATGGCGGCCATGCCAGAGGTGGCGTTGCCGGTTCCACCGCGTTGCCGGGTGGGTTTGCAGGCGGCGCATCGCCGACGCCCGGCGTGGCCTGCGCCGGGGCGTTTGCCGGCGGGGCGCCGAACAGTCCCTGGGCAACAGCGCCGCTCAAACCCGCCGCCAGCAGGCACATTGCCGACAGAGCCAAGAATACGCGACGGGCCATCGCATCACTCCGGATCTTGACCCGCCATGCATTCGAGCTGGCTCAGCGTCCAGTCGCTGGTCTTCGAGGCAATGTCCGAAACCTTCCACTTTCCGCCGACCTTCTTCAGCGACCAGTTCATCTCGCGTTTTGAATCGTCTCCGTCCGAAAAAAGGCTGAAGCTCGCCACCACTTGCGCCGTATCGCCATCCACCGTCTCGGACAGTTTCAACGTCTTGGAGACGGTCTTCTGGTCGAAATCCTGCGCATCCAGGCCAGGATCGAAGTCGATACAGGCGACCTGGTCGGGGTTTTTCCTGGTCGCCTGGTCGTTGAGATCGAACAGTTTCGTCACCGGCTCGGTGAAGCGGTCCCGGTATTGTGCGTCGGCCTCGAACCTGACCGCCGGGACATAGAAGAACTTCACGGCGTCGGACGCCGGCCCCGCCAAGGCGGCCGCGGGCAAGGCTGTCGTAAGGGCGGCAAGAAGCACTGTCCGTCTCATGCAGAATCTCCGGCTTTTGATGGCTTGAAGCTATCAACACCACGCATCCTGCATATCGGCTTTTTTGCGGCTCATGAAGTCCCTGCCCGGCCTCCTTTCAGCCGTCGAGCCAGACGTTCTGGAGATCCATTTCGAAGGTCTGGTGGACCCCGTAATTCCTGACCTTCTTGTTGGTGTGGCTGAAGAGCTTCTGCCAGAACGGCTGAATGATGACGCCCGAATCCTGCAGGATCTGCTCGACGTCCTTCATCACCTCCTTGCGCTTGGCCACGTCGATCAGCGACAGCGCCTGTTTGAGCTTGGCGTCGAAGTCGGGATTGGAAAAGGCGGATTCATTCCACGCCTCGCCGGTGCGATATCCCAGCGCCAGCACCTGAACGCCGAGTGGGCGCATGTACCAGATGGTCATCGAATAGGGATATTTCGTCCAGTCGTTCCAGAAGGTCGAACCCGGCAGCACCGTGCGCTTTACCTTGATGCCGGCGTCGCGCAGCTGACCGGCGATCGCGTCGCCGGTGTTCTTCTGCCAATCGTCCTCGATGGTGATCAGCTCGTGCTCGAAGTCGGCCTGGCCGGCTTCCGCCATCAGCTTCTTGGCGCCGGCGGCGTCGCGCTCCTTCTTCGGCAGGGGATAATATTCAGGATGGATCGGGCTGACGTGGTGGTTCTCGCCGACCGTGCCGCGCCCGTTATAGCCGAGTTGCAGCACGGCGTTGTTGTCGACGGCCATCTGCAGCGCGTTGCGCACCCGTTTGTCGTCATAGGGTTTATGGGTGACATTGGTGCGGGCAACGAGTGTCGTCGCGGTCGCGACCTCGGATTTCTGCAGACCCATCTTGTCGAGAATGTCGATGAAGTCGGCGGGCGATTCGAAATTGAGGTCGATCTCGCCGGAGTCGAACGCGTTGACCGTGGCGTTGAAATCGGTGCCGTAGTCGATGAACTCGACGCCATCGAGCGGCGCCTCGCCGCCCCACCATTTGCCGTTCTCGCGGCGCTTCACCACCGCCTTCTGGCCGACATCGTAGGAGACCAGTTCGAATGGTCCCGTGCCGACCGGCTTCTTGATCGGATCGGCGCCGTCGGCGTCGAAGTTGCGGTGCACGACAAGCGCGGGATAGTCGGTGAAGTTCGGGATCAGCGAGATGTCGGGTTCGCTGAGCTTCAGCTTGACCGTGCTGTCATCGACCTTGGTGATCGCGCCATCCCTCGCCTTTCCGGTTTTTGCGTCGATCAGCGCGCCGACGCGGGCGGCCATCGAATTGCCGGCGACGCCTTTCTCGCACCAGCGCGTGACGTTGTGAACCACGTCATCGGCGTTGAAAGCATCGCCATTGTTCCAGGTGATGCCCTTGCGCACATGCAGGACGTATTCGGTGGCGTCGTCGTTGATGTCCCAGCTTTCAAGCAGCACCGGCTCGAAGGTGAACTGTCTGGTATAGCGCACCAGCGGCTCCAGCCAGCTGCGCGAGATATTGGCAAGCTCCACCCAGTCATAGGTGCGCGGGTCCTTCTGCGCCTTTACCGACATCGAGACGTGCAGCGTGCCGCCCTTCTTCGGCTCCTCGGCCAGAGCCTGCTGCGGGGCGGCAAGACCGATCATGCCGTAGGCCAAGGCCGTCGATGCGCCGAAGGCGCTTGCCAGGGCCAGGAACTCACGCCGGTCCATGCGGCCCGCGCGCGCATCTTCCGCCATCGCCTCGATAGCGCTTGGGACACGATCGCCATTGCTTCTGAAGAATGTCATTTCTCTCTCCCATTGGTTCCGTCGGGTCGTTGCCCGTTCTTTCTCAACTGACGGTGTCCGGCAGCTTCTCCTCCCGCCGCGCGATCAAATCCCTGAGACCCTCGGCGATCCCCTCATCCAGCTTCGGCTCCTCATAATCGGCCAGCATGTTGCGCGCTTTCTCGCGGCCGCGCGTATCGTGATCCTTCGCCCCTTCGGCATTCCACTGCTCGTAGGAATTGAAGTCCATGATCGAGGGCATGAAGAAGGCGGACTCGAAGTGTTCGAGCGTGTGCTGGGTGCCGAGGAAATGGCCTTGCGGCCCGACCTCGCGGATCGCCGCCATCGCTTCCTTGAAATCGTCGAAGGAGAGCCCGCCCGCGTATTTGTACCAGCCGACAAGCTGCTCGCAGTCCGTGGCGAATTTCGAATAGCCGCAGGTCAGGCCAGCTTCCAGCCAGCCGGCGGAATGCCAGATATAGTTGGCGCCGGCGAGAATGGCGGCATGCATCAGCATGTTCGATTCGTAGCCAGCCTGGGCGTCGTTCAGCTTCGACCCGACATGGAAACCCGACGTGCGCCATGGCAGGCGATATTTCCGTGCCAAGGCGCCCATCAGGTACATCATCTGGGCGGCTTCCGGCGTGCCTCCCATCGGCGCGCCGGTCTTCATATCGACCGTGACCATGAACTGGCCATAGATCTGCGGCGAGCCCGGGCGGATGAGCTGGGTCAGCGCCACGCCGGCAAGCGCCTCGGCGTTGACCTGCGCCACCGCGCCGACGGCGGAAGCCGAGGTCGAAGCGCCGCACAGCGCGAAAGGCGCCAGGATCAGCGGCTGATTGTGGCTCGCGTAGACCCGCATGGCGTCGATCATGGTGGCGTCCCATACCAACGGCGAATTGCAGTTGGTGATCGCCACCAGCACAGGGTTGTCGCGTACGAACTCCTCGCCGAAGACGATGCCAGCCATCGCCATCGTGTCCTCGGCGCGCTCTTTCGACGTCACTATGCCCATGAACGGCTTGTCGGAATGCTTCAGCGCCGAGTGGATGATGTGCAGATGCCGTTTCGGCACCGCTATCTCCATCGGCTCGCAGATGACCGAGCTCGAGGAGTGCAGCGCCGGCGCCATGTAGGCCATTTTGTGGAAATTGTTGAGGTCGGCGAGCGTGCCGTAACGCCTGACATTGTCGAGGTCGCGCACGTAGGGCGCGCCATACATCGGCACGAAAATCGAGTTCGTGCCGCCGACGCGCACCGTGCGCTCGGGGTTGCGCGCATGGAGCGTGAACTCCGATGGAACCTTCGAGACGAGCTCCATCAGCAGCGCACGGTCGATGCGGACACGCGTCTCCCTGACGTCGGCGCCGGCCGCCTTCCAGAGCTCGATCGCGCCGTCGTCGCGGAATTCGCAGCCCACTTCCTCGAGGATCTTGAGCGATTCCTCGTGGATCAATTCCACCGCCTCGTCAGGCACGATCTCATAGGCGGGGATCTTGCGCACCAAGGTCGGAAAGGAAGCGATCGGCGCGCTTCTGAGCGCCTTGCGGCCAAGACGGCCACCGCCGCGGCGATGGGTCTGTTCGGTCAATTCGACGGCCGGTGCGTTCATGGAGCCTCCTTCTTCCCGCCACACACGTTAGCGACCCGAAATATGGCTGTGACGCTGGAAAATCCTGATCTTCTGTATAAGCTGTGCTTATGCGAAGCCTGCGCCACCTCCTGCCCTCCGCCGGCAGCCTGATCGTCTTCGAGGC
The DNA here is from genome assembly GCF_016756515.1 of Mesorhizobium sp. 113-3-9. Classification (NCBI taxonomy): domain Bacteria; kingdom Pseudomonadati; phylum Pseudomonadota; class Alphaproteobacteria; order Hyphomicrobiales; family Phyllobacteriaceae; genus Mesorhizobium; species Mesorhizobium sp. 113-3-9. The sequence continues at coordinate 5,292,359 of NZ_AP023246.1, forward strand.
AGCCGGCCGGCTGTCGAGCTTCACCGCCGCGGGACGCGAGCTCGGCATGACGCAGGCAGCCGTCTCCTATGCGGTGCGCGGGCTGGAAGAGCAGCTCGGCGCCAAGCTGTTCCAGCGCCGTCATCGGCAGGTCAGCCTGACGGAAGCCGGCGAACGCTTCCACGCCGATGTCTCGCTGGGCCTGTCGCACATCCGCAAGTCGGCCGAGGATCTGCGCCTGCAGGCAACCGGCGGCCATGTGACGCTCGCCGCATCGACCGCTTTCGGCTCCTTCTGGATGATGCCGCGCCTGCAGCAGTTCCGCGACGAATTGCCGGGCATCGATCTGCGCATCCAGACCGCCGACCGCGACCTCAACATCATCGCCGAGGGTATCCCGCTCGGCGTGCGCGGAGGCGTGCCCGGACAATGGCCGGACTATCATTCGATGCCGCTCTCCGACGAGGAGATCTTTCCGGTCGCGGGCCCCAGCTATCTCGCCAAGTTCGGCCTGCCCAGGACGGTCGCTGAACTGGCCGCGCACCGTCTCATCCATCTTGAGGAGCCCTATCGAGAGGCCCCCAATTGGGACGAATGGTTTGCATCCGCCGGAACCAGCCTGCGCAATGCCGAGCGCGGACTGCGCATCAATGACTATGCCCTGGTGATCCAGGCGGTGATGGAGGGGCAAGGCATCGCGCTCGGCTGGCGGCATCTCGTCGAGCGGCTTGTGGCATCCGGCCTGCTGGTGCCGGTCACCGACCATGTGATGAGGACCGGCATCGCTTTCTACGTCATCTGGCCGAAGAACCGCGACCTCAGCGAGAATGCCCGCAAGGTAAGGGATTGGCTGGTGGCGCAGGCGTGAGTTCAATGCAATCCGGCGCGTGGCCGGATTGCATTCGCAGGCTGGAGCGATCAGACCGAACCGTCATTCTTGAGGCCCAGCACATCCACCTTGTCGATGGTCGGCGGGCCAACGAACAGCGTTTCGGCATTGGCAATCAGCGCCTTTGCAATCTCGCCAGTGAGATGGGCCTGCCGCCCTGCCTCGTCGTGAAAGGCATCGAACACACCGAAGACGCTTGGCGAAAGCTGCAAGGCAAACCAGATCGGTGTTCCTGCTTCCCGATTGGCCAGCTGCAGTCCGGTTTCGAGGAACGCGGCGACGTCCTTCTCCTTGCCCGGCTTGGCTTCGAAGCGTGCGAACAATGCGAGTTTGATCATTTGTCTTCTCCTCGTCGTTTGTGCGGCCGAGGCGGCCGTCGAAACAACAGTTGCAGCATCAAGTCGCAAAGCGTATTGGCAAAAATGACATCTTTGATACCATTATCGCCATGAACATTTCCGTCCTTGCGCTTGATGGCGTCTTCGACACCGGACTGGCCACGATGCTCGACGTGTTCGGCACCGCCAACGAACTGGTCGGGATGCTGGTGTCGCCGCCCGGCCGCTTCACAACGACTATCGTCGGGGTGAGCGCCTCGGTCCGCACGGCACAGGGCCTTCAAGTGCCGGTCGTCGCGATGGGCAGCCAGCCAGATCCCGATTGGCTGGTGATCCCGGCGATCGGCCAGAAGATGCCGGGCCCGCTTGCCGATGCCCTGAAACGCAGCGATATCGCCGACGCAACCAAGGCGTTGCGCGCTGCCGCCGAAACAGGCACACGCATCGGAGCTGCCTGTATCGGCACTTTCATCCTGGCGGAAACCGGCCTGCTCGACCACAGGCCGTCAACGACGACCTGGTGGCTGGCGCCGATGTTCCGGCAACTTTATCCGCGAGTGCGGCTCGATGCCGCGCGCATGCTGATCAATGACGGGCAGTTCGCAACTGCCGGAGCCGCGCTCGGCCACATCGATCTCGCTTTGATGATCATTCGCCAGACAAGCCCGGAACTCGCTGCGCTGACGGCGAAATACCTCATCGTCGACAGCCGGCCGTTGCAATCGGCCTACGCGATCTCCGACCACCTTGCCCATTCCAACCCGCTGGTCGAGCGCTTCGAACGCTGGGCGCGCGACCATCGCCGCCGGGTTCAATCTCGACGAAGCAGCCACTGCACTCGGCGCCAGCAAGCGCACGCTGTCGCGACGGGTCAACGAAGTGCTCGGCAAGACGCCGCTATCCTATTTTCAGGATCTGCGCGTCGAGCAGGCTGTGCATTTGTTGAAAACCACATCCGACCGCGTCGACGAGATCGCCGCGAAGGTCGGCTATAGCGAGGGGGTGACGTTGCGCAATTTGCTGCGCCGGCGGCTGCGCAAGGGTGTGCGCGAAATCCGTACCGCCAACTGATCCACTGCCAACGCAATTCTGCCTCTCCCGCGAAGCCCGAATCCGCCTATAGTGCCCCATGCCCATTCGTCAGCTTTCCGAAACGATGATCAACCAGATCGCCGCAGGCGAAGTCATCGAGCGTCCGGCAAGCGTGGTCAAGGAGCTGGTCGAGAACGCGCTCGATGCCGGTGCTTCGCGCGTCGAAGTCGTCACGGCAGGCGGCGGGCTGAACCTGATCCGCGTCACCGATGACGGTTCCGGCATCCCCCAGCGGGAGCTGGCGCTGGCGATTGCCCGCCACTGCACCTCCAAGCTCGCCGAGGATATCAACGACATCCGCTCGCTCGGCTTTCGCGGCGAAGCGCTGCCGTCGATCGGCTCGGTGTCGCGGCTGTCGATCCGCTCGCGCACGGCATTGAGTGACAGCGCCGCCGAAATCGGCATCGAGGGCGGCCGCGTCCTGCCCGTCAAGCCGGCGGCGGCCAATCGGGGAACCACGGTCGAGGTGCGCGACCTGTTCTTCGCCACGCCGGCGAGGCTGAAATTCATGAAAGGCGAGCGCGCCGAAAGCTCGGCGACCAGCGATGTCGTCAAGCGCATCGCCATCGCCTTCCCGGCCGTGCGGTTCACGCTGGCCGGTTCCGACCGCTCGACGCTGGAACTGCCGGCGACCGATGACAGTCCGGAAGGCAGTCTGCGCCGCGTCGCCCAGGTGATGGGGAGCGAATTTCCCGACAATTCCATTGCCATCGACGCGATGCGCGAAGGCGTGCATCTGACCGGCCATGTGTCGATCCCGTCCTTCACCCGCGCCAATGCGCTGCAGCAATATGCCTATGTCAACGGCAGGCCGGTGCGCGACAAGCTGATCGCCGGCGCCATCCGCGGCGCCTTCGCCGATGTGCTGCCGCGCGACCGCCACGCCGTGACGGTGCTGTTCCTTTCGCTCGATCCGGCCATCGTCGACGTCAATGTCCACCCGGCCAAGGCCGATGTGCGCTTCCGCGATCCGGGCCTGGTTCGCGGGCTGATCGTGGGCGCCATCCGCCAGGCCCTGGCGGACGCCGGCATCCGCTCAGCCACGACCGGAGCCGCCGGCATGATGGCGGCGTTCCGGCCAAGCGCCGCTCCCTACAATCATGGCGGCCCGGCCAACGGCCATCGCTCCTACGAAGCGGCATTCCACGCATCCGGCTCCACCGGTTTCGACCCCTCGCGCTCGTCACAGCGGCCGCTCGACATGCAATTCGAAGGCTCTGGCTTTGAACGCGCCGGCGCAAGGCATGGCGGCTTTGGGGAACCCGGCCAGGCCGCGTTCGATACCGGCCCGCTTGCCAGCGCCGATGCGCGCGCCGGGCAGAGCGAGGCGGCGGAGACGCTGCTTGGCGCGGTGCTGGGTGCCGCACGCGCCCAGGTGCACGAGAACTACATCGTTGCCCAGACCAGGGATTCGCTCGTCATCGTCGACCAGCATGCGGCGCATGAGCGGCTGGTTTACGAAGCGCTGAAGAACGCCCTGCATTCGCGCCCCGTGCCTTCGCAGATGCTGCTCCTGCCAGAAATCATCGATCTGCCGGAAGAGGATGCTGAACGGCTCGCCACGCATGCTGAAACATTGGCTCGCTTCGGCCTTGGCATCGAGCGTTTCGGCCCGGGCGCCGTCGCCGTGCGCGAGACCCCATCGATGCTGGGCGAAACCAATGTCCCGCAATTGGTGCGCGATCTCGCCGACGAGATCGCCGATAATGACACGGTCGAAACGCTAAAAGAACGGCTGGACAAGATCGCCGCCACCATGGCCTGCCACGGCTCGGTGCGTTCCGGCCGGCTGCTCAAGGCCGAGGAGATGAACGCGCTGCTGCGCCAGATGGAGGCGACGCCGGGTTCGGGCACGTGCAACCATGGCCGCCCGACCTATATCGAGCTCAAGCTGGCGGATATCGAGCGGTTGTTCGGGCGGCGGTGAGCAGTTCGCCCGGGCACAGAAGCCGGAGCGAATAAAGCGGGCCACTCAGTGCACCAAGCGGTGATACTTCCCGGTTTTGAAAGAGAGGCCATACTCTGCCGTATAGCCCCCGTTTCCGCCGCGAAAATTCACGAAAATGATCTCTTCATCCTGCTTTTGAACGTTCATATAGATGGGCGTCATCAACATGCCTGCATTGCAGTCATCGTCGTCGAACCGGATGCTCTGAACGGCTTTCCTTGTCTTCTTGCTGATAACCTGCAGTTTGGTCATGCAGATGCCGGCGTCGGTTTTGGTGAAGATACCGGCAAATCGATGGGCGGCCGTCTGCGTCCAAAAGGGAATCTCGACGATTCCGTTGATCTTGCCCTCGGCCGTATCGTCGAGGCCCGCAACCTGCTTAAGCACGATCGGGAACTTCTCCGGTCCCTTGACCCAGATCCCCGTCGCGCCACTTTCGCTGATGTCGAGCGAAAGCGGGCATCCCGTGGTGTCGACGGGCGTCTTTGATCCCACCACCAGCACGCGATCCAATTCCTTGTCGTCCGCGATCTCACAAAGCGTGAGTTTGGTTCCTTCGGCTTTGCCGTAGAGCGCGATCGGGCTCTGCTTGGCATCATAGAAGTAGCTTCCCTCGACCGTGATCCCGCTGCCGAAGCCGTCATATCTCTGCAGCGACAGATGAACCGGGTTCGGTCCGATAGAGCCTTCGAAATTCTTTATCTGATACCAACCCGCGGCAGCTTGCCCGGTCAGCGCCAACAGGCAGAAAACCACCGATATGAAAAGTCTTCCCATTCCGTCCCCCAGCCAAGGCAGCTCACCATAGCTGCGCTTCCGCGGGGTGTCTGCATGCTGGCGAAAAAGGGTTTTTGGTTTGAATCCGCAAACGCCTCCAACCTTCTGTTTTACCTCTTCAAATTCACCACGATGACGCCGCCGAGCGCCAGCACGCCGCCGAGGATGCCGAGCAGCGTCGGCACTTCGCCCAACCAGAAGAAACCGATCAGGGCGGACATGGGCGAGACCAGGTAGAGAAAGTTCGATGCACGCGCCGCCGGCAGGCGCGACAGGGCCGTCGCCCAGGCCGCATAGGCGATCAGGCTCGGCACGATGCCGAGATAGATGACGGCGCCGAGGCCGGCTGTGTTGGCGACAGCCGCCTGCTGGAAAGCGGCGGGCAGGAAAGGTGCCAGGCAGAGCGCGCCGAGCACCATGTTTGACGCAGCGATGGTCAGCGGATGGTGGCGGGCAAACAGCGGCTTCTGGACGATGGTGTTGACCGCCGAGCAGAGCGCGGAGCCGAGCACCAGCAGTGCGCCGGCATTGAAGTGCAAGCCATGGCCGTCGGCCACGGCGATGATGCCGATGCCGGCGAAGGAGATGGCCGTGCCAAGCCAGGCCAGACGCGAGAAACGCTCGCCGAGAAGCGCCATCGCCATGATGGCGGTGAAGATCGGGCTGACATTGATGATGAAGCCGGCGGCTCCCGCCGAAACGGTCAGTTCGCCGAAATTGAGCATGGCCGTATAGAGCGCGACGAAAATGGCGCCGCCAAAGGCGAAGCGCCACAATTCGCCAACTCTGGGCAGCGCCGGGCGCTTGACCGCAAGGAAGATCGCCGCCGGCACCGCGGCGATGGCAAAGCGCAGGGCGCCAAGCTCCAGCGGCTGGAAGGCGGCAAGGCCGGCACGGATCGCCGGAAAGGCCGACGCCCAGCCGACAACCGTCAACGCCACGGCGACGGCGGCCGTGGTGTCCATCCGCTGTGTCTGATTCAACGTGCCCGTCATTGCGCTCATCTCACTGTCCTCGTGTCCTTCGTCCTGAAAGCCACAAAACGCCCTTTCCCGCTTGTTGACAAACGACCAAATCGAGGATCACCTGTGACTATGGATCACAGCTCAGACGCAATGGTGCCGCTCGAAACCCTGCGAGCCTTCGATGCGGCGGCGCGGACAGGAAGCTTTTCGGCGGCGGCCGAAAGGCTCAACATCACCCATGGCGCGGTCAGCCGGCAGATCGCCAAGCTCGAGGACTGGCTGGGGCTGAAGGTGTTCGATCGCGGCGCGCGCGGGGTGACGCTGACGATCGAAGGCAACCGGCTGCATCTGCGCACGTCCGAAGCTTTCGCGCTGATATCGACCCATTCCGACCGCTGGGTCGAGCCGCGCGGCACGGCGGTGGTGCGGCTGACCTCGATCCCCTCGGTGAGCGGGCTGTGGCTGATGCCACGCATGGCGGCCCTGGAGAACAATCCCACCAAGCTGCGCATCGTGCTCGATGTCGACATCCGCCAGGCCGACCTCGCCGATGAAGGCATCGATCTATCGATCCGTTGCGGCCGCGGTGGCATTCCGGGCCGCGTCTCGGTGAAACTTTTCGAGGAGCATGTCTTCCCTGTCGCCTCGCCGGAACTTGCACGCGAGATCGGCCGCGGCGACCCGGCCCGGCTGCTCAAATTCCCTCTGATCAACGATTCCGACGCCTCAGGCTGGCGCGCCTGGTTCGCGGCACAAGGCATGGACTACCGTCCGCGTCCGCAGGACCGGCGTTTCGAGGACTATAATCTGGTGCTGGATGCCGCCGCCTATGGGCTGGGCATCGCATTGGCACGTCCGCCGCTGACCGGGCATCAGCTGAAATCGGGCCGCATCACCGCGGTTGAAGAGCGCACCGCGCTCAATCCGGTGTCCTACTGGCTCGACCGGCCAATGGGAAGGCCACGCACGGCCGCGGCCGATCTTGCCCGCCGCATCGCGCAGCAGGCTGGATTGGCGCCCGAGAAGATCGAAGCGTTTATCGAGGCGGAACGATAGGCCTCTAGACCGGCCGACCCGTCAACCGGTTCACACTCAGCGAAGCAGCAACAGAACGAACCCGAAAATCACGGTTGCCAATAGACCTGTCATGATCGAAACAAAACCGATCCTCACCAGCATGCGCTCGGGGTTCGGCGCCGCACCACGGGATTGACTGCCCGCTCTTCGCTGTCCCGCCGATGTACCCAGGGCGGCTGCGTTTTTCGGGACCGGAACCTGCGGTGGGATAAACGACAGCAAGGACACTCCCGCAGCCCTGACGGGAGCGTTGTCATTGGCCGTTGCCGTGGGTGGCAAGGCACCTCGCTGCGTTTCGGTTTGCGGCGCCGCTTTCCTGGCCGCGACGGTTGCCAACGCCGCCTCGTCCCTCGTCTCGATCTGGGCCTGATAGGCCTCGACGATACCGGCTGACGCAATCTGCTGCGATTTGACGGCCATTGGCGCCGCGGGCATTGCCAACAGGGCCGGCGCCGTACGTTCCGCGAACAGGGAAGGCGCCGGGGGCTGGACCAGTTCCCTGACCAGGGCCGTCCTGACCGGATCTGCCTTTGCCAACGGCACGGGTTGCGGCGTCATCGCTTCCTTGAGCAAGGAAGCCAGGCGGGCGGAAGAAATATCCATCATGCCCCCGATAAAAGCGCTTTTCAGCCTCTCGTAGCGCCTCAGCATTGTCCGAGGCTTGTCGCGAGCTTGACCTGGCCGGAGATTTGTGGCGATGAAATCTCCATGAACCTCGGCACCACCGCATGATGAACCGTTTCGAAGGCCCGGGCGGCAAGGAAGCCCGCATCCGCTACCTCGATGGCGATTTCCAGGTCACCAGCCCCGGCTCGTTCGTGCGCTGCGCCGTGACCGGGGAAAACATACCATTGGATGAACTGAAATACTGGAGCGTCGCCAGGCAGGAGCCCTACGTCAGCGCCGCCGCCTCGCTGCGCCGCGAAATCGAAGCGCATCCGGAGTTGCGCAGCCGGCGCTGAGCAGGTGGAAGCACCTCTGAGTTCGTCATGGGCGACGCCAATCGCGCCTTACCCTCTCAGCTTGCGCTGCCGCCAGGCATCGAGCGTTTCCTCGATGATGCGTTCAGGCACGTGGTCAAGCTCGAAAACCGTGTCGATTTCCAGCACGTCGAGACCATCGAGAAAGCCCTGCGGGGCGCCGTGACGCAATCGGGCGGCGTCCTTGGCGGTGGTGATGAGGCCGAGGCCTTCGGTGCGTGCCGTCGCCGCCAGTTCGGCAAGCTCGTCTTCAGCGTAGAAATGATGGTCGGGAAAGGGCTTTGAAAGAACCACCTCGCCGCCGGCCTCGCGTACCGTGTCGAAGAATTTGTCGGGATGGCCGATGCCGGCGAAGGCCAGGAAGCGCTTGCCGGCAAGCCCTGTCTTGCTGCTGGGCTCCGTATGGGCCTCGAAGATAGGCCGGCCGGCGCGGGCCGCCTGGCGCACCACGGCGTCGGCGGCGGTGCCCTCGCCCATCTTCAACAGCCCGCTGGTGAAGACCAGCTGGTCGACGATTTTGGCCCGGAGCGGGCCGCCAGGAATGACGCGGCCATTGCCGATGCCGTAGCGGGCATCGACGACGACCAGCGCGTAGTCGATATGGATGCGCGCGCTTTGAAAGCCGTCGTCCATGATCAGGAAATCGCAGCCGTGCCTTTCCAGCAGCAGCCGGGCGCCGGCGGCGCGGTTCGGCGTCACGGCCACCGGCGCGTGTTCGGCCAATAGCAGCGGCTCGTCGCCAACATGCCTGGCGCTGTCATGACTGATATCAACGACATGCGGTTCGGCGAAGGAGCCGCCATGGCCGCGCGACAGGAAACCGGGCTTCAGCCGCATGCGCCTGGCCTGTTCGGCGAGCGCGATGGCGACCGGCGTCTTGCCGGTGCCGCCGACTGTGAAATTGCCGACGCACAGAACCGGCGCCTCGATCTTCTCGCGGCGGGCCCGCCGCATGCCGCGGCCGGCGACGAGCGCATAGACAGCCGACAGCGGCGACAGCGCCAGGACTTTCCAGTCCGGCTCTTCCCACCAGAATGGTGGTGCTTCGGAGGCCACCTTAACGCCCGTTCGCGCCCTTCAGGCGCGACTTGACGACCAGCGGCTGGATGTAGGGTTCGAGCGATTTCAGTGTGCGCGCCAGCGCGCCGCGCATCTCATCGACGGTCGCCACCCCTGCCGCCATCATCTCATGGCGCGCCACTTCGTTGGTCAAAAGGAAATTTACGGCGCCGGCCAGCATGTCGCGATCGCGCACCAGCTTGGCGCCGCCGCTGTCGATCAGGCGCTGATAGGCTTCGCGAAAATTCTGTACATTGCGGCCGGCAAGAACCGCGGTGTCGAGCATGGCCGGTTCGAGCGGATTCTGGCCGCCCTCGGAGGTCAGCGAACGGCCGACGAAGGCGATTTCGGTCAACCGGAGATAGAGCCCCATCTCGCCGATCGTATCGCCGAGCAGGATGTCGGTGTCGGGTCCGATACGATCGCCCTTGCTGCGCCGCGCGACCTTCAGCCCCATGCCCGAAATCTGCGCGGCAAGGGCCTCGGCACGATCGGGATGGCGCGGCACGACGATGGTCAGCAGGCCGTGGTGGCGCTTGTGCAGCGTGGCGTGGACCTCCGCCGCGACCACTTCCTCGCCATCATGTGTCGAGATCGCCGCCCAGGTCGGACGGCCGCCGATCTGCCGCTGCAAGGTGGCCAGCGCGCGTTGGTCAACCGGGGGCGGATTGGTGTCGACCTTGAGGTTGCCCGATACCGTGACCGGCCGGGCACCAAGCGCGCGGAAACGCTCGCCGTCGACATCCGACTGGGCAACGACATGGGCAAGGTTCTCAAACAGCGCCTCGGCGATGTTTGCGCGCTTTTTCCAGGAGCTGAACGAGCGGTCGGAAAGCCTGCCATTGACCAGCACCTGCGGCACATGGCGCGCGCCAAGCTCGAGGATGGTCATCGGCCAGATCTCGGATTCGGCGATGATCGCCAGGTCCGGCCGCCAGTGATCGAGGAAGCGGCTGACCGCCGGCTTCAGGTCGAGCGGTACATATTGGTGGATGATGCGGTCGCCTAGCCGCTCGTCGGCAACCTGGGCCGATGTCACGGTGCCGGTCGTCAGCACGATGTTGACGCCATAGTCGAGAATGCTTTCGACCAGGGGCACGACGGCTATGGTTTCGCCGACGCTCGCGGCATGGATCCAGATAACAGGCCCTTCGGGGCGAGGACGCCCGGCGACGCCGTAACGCTCGCGGCGGCGGTTGCGGTCTTCCTTGCCGCGCGAGGTGCGCCAGGCGACATACGGTCCGACCAGCGGATAGGCCGCGGCACCTGCGAAACGGTATGCCCCCAGCATGGCGCGCGCCCAGCGGCCACTCATCGCCGGCCATCCACGAGACGGTAGGCCTCGGCGGTGGCGGCGTTGAGCGCGGTCGTGACTTCCTGGCGCTTGCGCTCCATTTCGGCGTCATCGGCGTCAGCCGCCACAAAGATCGGCTCGCCGATGGTCACCGCGGAACGGCCGAACGGCAGGTTGATGGTGGTCTTGTCCCAGCTTCTTTCCAGCACCTTGCGGCGGCTGGTGGCAATGGCGACAGGCAGGAGTGGCCGGCCCGAGAGGCGCGCCAGGAGAACGATGCCGAGCCCTGCGTCGCGCGGCGTGCCGTGGGGGATGTCTGCAATCATGGCGACGTTCTTGCCAGCCGTGAGCGACTTTTTGAGGGCGATCAAGGCCTTGGCCCCGCCCTTGTCGAGATGCCTTGCATTGTCACGGCCGCCCGAACCGCGCACCGCCTCGATGCCGAATTTCTCCAGCATCAGCGCGTTGAGCTCGGCATCGGCGCTGCGCGACACCATGGCGACCAGCGGCTTGCGCTTCGGATAATAGGCCGGCGTCAAAAGATGCTGGCCGTGCCACAAAGCGATGATGCCGGGCTCGAATTCAGCGTAGGCGCCGCCCGAAAAGCGCGCCGATCCGGCGACCAGCGGGCTGGTCAGGCGAACAAGGCGCACGAACTGGGCGAGCAGGCTGGCAATGGCGTTCTTGACGAATCGCGATTGCGCGAGCGGTTCGCGTATCTTGCGCCAGAAGGTCTTGGTCGTGCGGCTGCCGCCCCTGCCCTTGGGCGCGGCGTCGCTGGCTGGCCCTTTCGCCAGGTCCTGCTCCATCGAAGTCAACCGGCGTCCTTGCTGTCGGGATCCAGCAGGCGGTGCAGATGAACGACGAAATAACGCATATGGGCATTGTCCACGCTGGCTTGCGCCTTGGCTTTCCACGCTGTGTGCGCGGATTGATAGTCTGGATAGATGCCGACAATGTCGAGCCCATCGAGATCGCGGAACTCGGTACCCCCAAGTTTCTTCAGTTCGCCGCCGAACACCAGATGCAAAAGCTGTTTCTTACCGTCTTCCGCGGTCATGTCGGTCCTTCACATATTGTGAGTTTGTGACAGGTCTAGACCAAAGCCGCCGACTTTGGAACCTTCGAAAATGCTTTCACGCATCCAGCCCGGCGATGACATCGACGAGCACCGCCAGCAATTCACCGCTGCCGGCGGCGAGCGCGCCATGGCGGGTCACCTCGCCGGCATAGAACGGCGCGCGGCCATTCGGGTCGAGCAAGCGGCCGCCGGCCTCGCGCAGGATGAGATCGGCGGCGGCAATGTCCCAGTCATACGCGTTCGGCTTGACGAAGGTGGCGTCGAGCGTGCCGTTGGCGATCATCGCCAGGCGATAGGCAAGCGATGGGCTGTAGGGCGCCCGTGTCAGCCGCTTCTGCCAGCCGGCCGGCACCAGGTCGATCAACTGCTTCAACCCTGATATCTCGGCCTTGTCGCCAAGCGCGCGCACGGCGATGCGCTTGCCGTTGCGGAACGCGCCTTGGCCGGGCAGCGCCCAGTAGGTCTCGTCCATTGCCGGGCATTCGAGCACGCCGGCGAGCGTGCGGCCCTGCTCGACGACGGCGACGCTGACGCACCAGGTGCGCTGGCCCTCCAGGAAGCCGCGCGTGCCGTCGATCGGATCGACGACGAAGGTGCGGCGCGCCGAAAGCCGTGCCGGATCGTCAACCGTCTCTTCCGACAGCCAGCCATAATCCGGCCGCGCCGCCAGCAGGGTGCGGCGCAGATAGGCATCGGCCGCATGATCGGCTTCGCTGACCGGCGAGGTGCCGCCCTTCATCCAGACTTGCGGGCTGTTGCCGAAATAGCGCATGGCGATGAGGCCCGCTTCGCGGGCGGCATCCTGCAGCAGCGGCAGATCCCCAGCGGCGTCAGAAGGGGCACCGGCGGTGGTCAGCTCAGGCTCCGGCAAGGGTCATGCCTTCGATCAGGAGCGTCGGCGCCGCGGTGCCGAAATTGCGGTCGAGGTCGCTTGCCGGCACCATGTTGAGGAACATCGTCTTCAGGTTGGAGGCGATGGTGACTTCGGCGACCGGATAGGCCAGTTCGCCATTCTCGATCCAGAAACCGGAAGCGCCGCGGCTGTATTCGCCGGTGATCATGTCGACACCCTGGCCAAACACTTCGTTGACATAGAAACCGGTCTTGAGCGACTTGATCAGATCCTCGGGTGAGCGCTCGCCCGGCTCGATGGCGAGATTGGTTGAGGACGGCGAAACGGAAGAGCCGCTGCGCGATCCGCGCCCGTTGGTGATCAGTCCCAGTTCGCGCGCCGCCGAAGTCGACAGGAACCAGTGGTTGAGCACGCCCTTCTCGATCATGAGAAGCTTTTCGCCCTCGACGCCTTCGCCGTCGAAGGGACGCGAGGCCTGGCCACGCGGCCTGAGCGGCTCGTCGGTGACCGTGATCGCGGATGCGGCAACCTGCTTGCCCATCATATCACGCAGGAACGAGGTCTTGCGCGCGACGGAGGCGCCATTGATGGCACCGGCAATATGGCCGGCGATGCCGCGCGCCACGCGCGGATCGAACACCACGTCGACCGGCCCGGTCGCCGCCTTGCGCGCCCCAAGCCGGCGTACCGCGCGCTCGCCGGCCTTGCGGCCGATATCCGCCGGCGCATCGAGATCGGCAAAATGCTGGCGCGAGGAGAATTCATAGTCGCGCTCCATGCCGGTGCCTTCGCCGGCGATGACGCTGGCCGAGCGCGAGAAACGCGAGCCGACATAGTGGCCAAGGAACCCGTGCGAGGTGGCCAGCACCAGGCCGCCAAGACCCGCGCCGGCGCTGGCGCCGGCCGAATTGGTCACGCCCTTGACGGCAAGCGCTGCCTCTTCCGCCGCAAGGGCCGCTTCCTTCAACTGGTCGGCGGACACTTCGGTGGCATCGAACAGGTCGAGATCGCGCGTTTGCCTTGCCAGCAGCGCCGGATCGGCCAGCCCCTGATAGGGGTCCTCGGGCGAGACCTTCGCCATGGCCACAGCGCGCTCGGCAAGCGCTGCCGGGTCGGACGCAGCGGTGGCCGAGACACTCGCCACCCGCTGACCGACGAAGACGCGCAACGCGACATCCTCGGCCTCAGACGATTCGGTGGCCTCGACCTTGCCGAGCCGCACCGACACGCCGGTGGATCGGCCGCGCACGGCCACAGCGTCGGCTGCATCGGCGCCTGCCTTCTTGGCGGCCTCGACTAGCGCCGCGACGCGGTCGGTCAGTTTTGCTGCATCTGATGTATCGGCCATGCCCAGGATCCTGCTGCTACGGCCAGCCCATGGCCGCCGCCCACCATCTATTGTTCCAATCCGGCTTGTGCAATGGCGAAGGCCGGAATCAGTGGATCGATTGCAGGTGTCGGCGCCGGCTTCCTGGCGGGCAGATCAAGGGCGAAGCCGGTGGCTGACCGGTTCACGGCTCCGCCACGGGCGTCCAGATCACATCCTCGATCTTCCGGGCACCGGTCGCCAGCATCGCCAGCCGGTCGAAGCCGAGCGCGATGCCGCTGGCCTGCGGCATGATGGCAAGGGCGGCGAGAAAATCCTCGTCCAGTGGGTAACGTTCGCCATAGATGCGCTCCTTCTCGTCCATCTCGAGGACAAAGCGCCGACGCTGCTCTTCGGCATCGGTCAGTTCGCCAAAGCCGTTGGCGAGCTCGACGCCGCAACAGTAGAGCTCGAAGCGCTCGGCGACGCGGGCGTCGCGCGGGCTTGGCCGCGCCAGCGCCGCCTCGGCGACTGGATACTCGCACAGGATGGTGGCGGAGCCGATGCCCAGGTTGGGCTCGATCTTTTCCACCATCACCCGACTGAACAGGTCGGCCCAGCTGTCGTCAGGCGCGGTTCGCAGGCCGGCCTTGATCAAGGCGGCGTGAAGTGCTTGCCGCTCCGTGCCGCCATCGGCGGCGACGGTGGCCAGCAAATCGATGCCGGCATGGCGGGTGAAGGCATCCGCCACCGTCAGCCGTTCGGGCTCGGCGAACGGATCGCAGTCACGGCCCCGGAAGGAAAAGCGCGTCGCCCCTGTCCTCGTCGCGGCCAGCGCCAGCAGATCGGCGCAATCGCGCATCAGGCTCTCATAGGTCTCGCCCACCCGGTACCATTCGAGCATGGTGAATTCGGGATGGTGCAAGGGGCCGCGTTCGCGATTGCGGTAGACCGGACCCAGGCTGAAAATCCTGACCTCACCGGCGGCGAGCAGCTTCTTGCAGGCGAATTCCGGCGAGGTGTGGAGATAAAGCGGCGAGCGCGCGCTATCCGGGCCGACCGCTTCCGTGGCGAAAGCCGCCAGATGCGCCTCGTTGCCGGGCGAGACCTGCAGGGCCGATGTTTCCACCTCGATGAAATCGTTGCGGGCAAACCAGTCGCGCAGGGCAGCCGTCAGGCCATTGCGCAGCAGCAGGCGCGGGCGGCGGTCCGCGTGAACATCAGGCGCCCACCAGGGTGAAGCGGCGGTCATGAGCGGACTGAAGGCGTGCTGGTGCGGGCCATGTCAGTTTGCAGCGGGGGCTGGCGGTTCGCGCCAAGATGCGCTACCAGCGCCGCACAAGCCGGCAAACGCCCGTCAACTCTCGCAGGATTTAAAACCGTGGTGAAAGTCATCGCCAGTTCGCTCCGCAAAGGCAATGTCGTCGACAAGGACGGCAAGCTTTATGTGATCCTCTTTGCCGAAAACATCCACCCAGGCAAGGGCACGCCCGTGACGCAGCTCGACATGCGCCGCATCGGCGACGGGGTGAAGGTTTCGGAGCGCTACCGCACCACCGAACAGGTGGAGCGCGCCTATGTCGAGGAGCGCGAGCACACCTTCCTCTATGCCGACGGCGAAGGCTATCACTTCATGAACCCGGAGACCTACGACCAGGTGGCGGTGACGGAAGCCGTGGTCGGCGACGCCGCCCCCTATCTGCAGGAAGGCATGCCGGTACAGGTCTCGCAGTTCAACGGCATCGCGATCGCCCTGGTGCTGCCGCAGCGCGCCACCTTCG
The DNA here is from genome assembly GCF_016756515.1 of Mesorhizobium sp. 113-3-9. Lineage (NCBI taxonomy): Bacteria > Pseudomonadati > Pseudomonadota > Alphaproteobacteria > Hyphomicrobiales > Phyllobacteriaceae > Mesorhizobium > Mesorhizobium sp. 113-3-9. The sequence goes on from NZ_AP023246.1 coordinate 5,307,778, forward strand.
AAGTGGTCGAGACGGAGCCGACGACCAAGGGCCAGACGGCGTCGTCCTCCTACAAGCCCGCCGTGCTCTCCAACGGCGTGCGCACCACCGTGCCGCCGCACATCGCGCCCGGCACCCGCGTGGTGGTGATGACGGCGGATGGGGCTTATGTGGAGCGGGCGAAGGACTAGAGCCTTTCACGGAAACGGCGAAACGATCTATCTCTTTGTTTTGACGCATTTCCCAAGGGAAAGCGCTACGCGCTTTTGCCGGGAAAACCGCTCACACTTTTCCTGGAATTGCTCTAGGCCCGCGCCAGAGCACGTCTTGTGATGGCTTGGCGCCCTATGGCGCAGGGCTTGGCAATTCGTTGCGCTCACTGACGCGGCGACTGCTGGAATCCGGCCGACAGCCGCATTGCAAATAGGGCCTTCGGATGTAAACTATCACTCGGGAGAAGGTGCGCGGACAGGTGGATGTCTCGCGGGCCCAGTACCGAGATGTTCGTAGGGCATAACCTCTACCTGGTCGCGCTCTCGGTGGTGATCGCGATCCTGGGAGGATACACAGGTTTCGGGCTCGCAGCCCGCGTGCGCGGTACCGCCGGTGCCGGGCGTAGGCTTTTGCTTGCCGGCGCGGCCTTTTTCCTGGCGGTCGGTATCTGGACCATGCACTTCGTCGGTGTGCTGGCGGCACCGCTCCCGAGCGACGCCGTCTATCTCGTCCTGCCGACCATCGTCTCCTTCCTGATCTGCGCCCTCGTCGTCGGCGTGTCGCTGTTCTTCGTCTCGGTGGGCGAGCCCTCGGACGGCCGTGTCATGGCGTCTGCACTGTTGCTTGGGGCCGGTATCGTGTCGATGCATTATGTCGGCATCCACGGGCTGGCCGGCGCCTTCCGCGTCGAGCACGAGCGCGCCATGGTGCTGATGGCGGTGCTGATCGCTGTCGGCACGGCGTATGGCGGCCTGCGCGTGTTCCTTGCGCGTCATGTCGGCAGGCGCCTGGCGCTCAGCGCGGCGGCTTTCGGGGTTGCGGTTTCCGGCATGCATTACACCGCCATGTACGGTATGCGCTTCGTGCCGGCGCCGGCTCTCGACCACGGCTCCGACGGACTCATCGCCTCGCCGCAGGTCCTGTCCTTGATCGTCTCGCTCCTGTGCTTCCTGATCGTCGCCGGCTTTCTGCTGTTCCTGGTTCCCGAGCCGCGCCCTCGCGTTTCGGTTGCGTCCGGGGCGACCGATGGGCAGGACTTCGATGCCGAGGAAAGCACGAGGCCGGATGGAAGCGGTTTCGACCTGACGGGCCTGCAGGCGCAACGGCATTTGCCGCTGCGAGGACTTGGACAACCGCGTATCGCCGCCGCGACACGATTGCCCGTCGAGGGCAGCGACGGCACACATTTCATCGACGTGGGAGAGATCCGCAGCGTCAAGGCGGACGCCCATTACACGCTTGTCCATGACGGCAATCGCGAACGCATGTGTCCATGGGCGATCTCCCAGGCCGAAACGCAGCTCGATCCCGCGACCTTTATCCGCGTCCACCGCAGTCATATCGTCTCGATCCCGCACGTCACGATGATCCGCAAGGAGGGAGACGGCGCCGTGGTGGAACTCGACGGCGTCGTACCGCATCTTGTGCCGGTGAGCCGTGCCAAGATCGCCGAACTCAGGGCGCGGCTGGGCCTGATCCGACGCGCCACCTGACCACCTCCCCGGCATAGGTCATGATGACTGACGCAATTCGTGCGGAATTTACCGCATTTCGTGCCTTTCCGCGCTCTTCGTGACGCCTGAAGCCCGCACGTCTTGCGCATGCCGGACAGCGGGAACAGCCTCCCCACCAGATTATTCGTGAACGGAACCGCGTCCGAGTTCCGGCTCGAGGGAGGATAGACCGACATGATTCCAGGACCTTTCAGCTATCACCGCCCGGCGAGCGTCGCCGATGCGATCAAGCTGCTCGCCGACCTTGGCGAGGAGGCGCGGCCGCTGGCGGGCGGCCACAGTCTGATCCCGATGATGAAACTCAGGCTCGCGACGCCCGACCATCTGATCGACCTCCACGGTATAGATGGCCTCAAGGGTATCAGACGCGATGGCGACCGCATCGTCATCGGCGCCATGACCACCCAGCACGACCTGCTCGCCTCGGACGTGATCGCATCCTCCCTGCCGGTCCTGCACGAGACGGCACTGCTGATCGCCGACCCGCAGGTGCGCTATCGCGGCACCATCGGCGGCAATGTCGCCAATGGCGATCCCGGCAACGACATGCCGGCGCTGATGATGGCGCTCGGCGCCGACTACCTATTGGAAGGTCCCGACGGCATCCGCACTGTAGCCGCGCGGGAATTCTACCAGGGCGCCTATTTCACCGCGCTCGAACCCGGCGAGATATTGACCTCGGTGTCGGTCCCCGTACCGCCGGTCGGCCATGGCTACGCCTACGAGAAGCTGAAACGCAAGATCGGCGACTATGCGACCGCCGCTGCCGCCGTGATGCTGACCATGAGCGGCGGCAAGGTCGCGACCTGCGTGATCGGGCTCACCAACCTGTCGGAGACTCCGCTGCTGGCCGAGGACGCCGCACAAGCGGTCATCGGCACCAGCCTCGACGACGCTGCCTTGAAGAGATCGGCCGAGGCGGCGGAGGCGGTGATGGAGCCTGCCGGCGACGGCAGGGGGCCGGCCGAATACAGGAAACATGTCGGCGGCATCATGGTCCAGCGGGCGTTGAAACGCGCCGCGGCCAAGGCGGCCTGAGGAGGAGACCGGAGATGGCAACCCAGGCAAGGAAAACCCAGGTCAGCATGAAGGTGAACGGTGTCGAGGTCGACGGCCTCGTCGAGCCACGTACCCTGCTCGTTCACTTCATCCGCGAAAACCTGCAACTCACCGGAACCCATATCGGCTGCGAAACGACGCATTGCGGCGCCTGCACCGTCGATCTCAACTGCATGTCGGTGAAGAGCTGCACGATCTTTGCCGTGCAAGCCGACGGCGCCGAGATCACCACGGTGGAGGGCATCGCCAACGCGGACGGCACGCTGGCGGCATTGCAGGAAGGCTTCAGGCAGATGCACGGACTGCAATGCGGCTTCTGCACTCCGGGTATGATCGTGCGCGCGCACCGGCTTCTGCAGGAGAACCCGAACCCCACTGAAGAAGAAATCCGTTTCGGCATCGCGGGCAATCTGTGCCGCTGCACCGGCTACCAGAACATCGTCAGGGCAATCCAGTACGCAGCCGCCAAGATCAACGGCACGGAATTCCAGGAGGCAGCGGAATGAACGACATGACCCCCACGCGCGAACAGCGCGAAGCGAAACTGGAAGGCATGGGCTGCAAGAGGAAGCGGGTCGAGGATATCCGCTTCACGCAAGGCCGGGGCAATTATGTCGACGACATCAAGCTGCCCGGCATGCTGCATGGCGACTTCGTGCGCTCGCCGCACGCCCATGCCCGCGTCAAGTCGATCAACGCCGAGAAGGCGCTCAAAATCCCCGGCGTGCTCGCCGTGATCACGGCGGAGACGCTGAAGACCGTGAATCTAGCCTGGATGCCGACGCTGGCGGGCGATGTGCAGATGGTGCTGGCCGACGGCAAGGTCCTGTTCCAGAACCAGGAAGTCGCTTTCGTCGTCGCCACCGACCGCTACACCGCAGACGACGGCATCAATGCCGTGGAGGTCGAGTATGAGGCGTTGCCGCCGCTGGTTGATCCGTTCAAGGCGATGGACACCGATGCGCCCGTGCTGCGCGAGGATCTTGCCGGCAAGACGACCGGTGCGCATGGCCCGCGCAAGCACCACAACCATATCTTCGAATGGACGGTGGGCGACAAGGATCTCACCGACGCCGCCTTCCGCAAGGCGGAGGTGACGATCAAGGAGATGATCTCCTACCATCGCACCCACCCGTCGCCGCTCGAAACCTGCCAGTGCCTCTGCTCCTTCGACAAGGTGAAGGGCGAACTGACCATTTACGGCACGTTCCAGGCGCCACACGTCATCCGCACCGTGGTGGCGCTGATCGCCAAGATTCCGGAACACAAGATCCATGTCATCGCGCCCGACATCGGCGGCGGCTTCGGCAACAAGGTCGGCGCCTATCCCGGCTATATCTGCGCGGCGGTGGCATCGATCGTGACGGGCAAACCTGTCAAATGGGTCGAGGACCGTATCGAGAACCTGACCGCCACCTCCTTTGCCCGCGACTACCACATGACGACGGAGATCGCGGCGACCAAGGAAGGCAAGGTCACCGGGCTGCGCGTCCACGTGCTGGCCGATCACGGCGCCTTCGACGCCTGCGCCGATCCGTCGAAATGGCCCGCCGGCTTCTTCAACATCGTCACCGGTTCCTACGACTTCCCGGTGGCGCATCTGGCAGTCGACGGCGTCTACACCAACAAGGCGCCGGGCGGTGTCGCCTATCGCTGCTCGTTCCGGGTGACGGAAGCCGCCTACTGCATCGAGCGGGGCATGGATATCCTTGCCCAGAAGCTCGGCATGGACCCGGCGGAGCTGCGGCTCAAGAACTTCATCAAGCCGGAGCAGTTCCCATACCATTCCGCGCTCGGCTGGGAATATGATTCCGGCGACTACCACACCGCCATGAAGAAGATGATGGAGACGGTCGACTACGCCGGGCTGCGCAAGGAACAGGCCGCCAGGCGCGAAGCGTTCAAGCGCGGCGAGACGCGCGAGATCATGGGCCTCGGCGTCTCCTTCTTCACCGAGATCGTCGGCGCCGGCCCGTCGAAGAACTGCGACATCCTCGGCATCGCCATGTTCGATTCCTGCGAGATCAGGCTGCACCCGACCGGCGCCGGCATCGCGCGGGTCGGGACCAAGAGCCAAGGCCAGGGTCACGAGACGACGTGGGCGCAGATCATCGCGACAGAGATCGGCATTCCGGCCGACGACATCATGGTCGAGGAAGGCAATACCGACACCGCGCCTTACGGACTGGGCACCTACGGCTCGCGCTCGACGCCGGTGGCGGGCGCCGCCATCGCCATGGCCGCGCGCAAGATCAAGGCCAAGGCACAGATGATCGCCGCCTACAAGCTGGAGGTCCATGAAGACGATCTCGAATGGGACATCGACGGCTTCCGGGTAAAGGGACTGCCGGAGAAATTCCTCGGCATGAAGGACATCTGCTGGATCGCCTACAATTCCCCACCGCCCGGCATGGAGCCGGGCCTGGAAGCGGTGAGCTATTACGATCCGCCCAACATGACCTATCCGTTCGGGGCCTATATCTGCGTCATGGATATCGACGTCGACACGGGAGTCTACAAAGTCCGCCGCTTCTACGCTCTTGACGATTGCGGCACGCGCATCAACCCGATGATCATCGAGGGCCAGGTGCATGGCGGACTGACCGAGGCCTTCGCCATCGCCATGGGCCAGGAGATCGCCTATGACGAGGCCGGCAACGTCACCACCGGCTCGTTCATGGATTTCTTCATTCCGACCGCGGTCGAAACGCCGCGCTGGGAAACCGACTTCACCGTGACGCCGTCGCCGCATCATCCGATCGGCGCCAAGGGCGTCGGCGAAAGCCCCAATGTCGGCGGCGTGCCGGCCTTTTCCAACGCCGTCAACGACGCTTTCTCGTTCCTCGGCTCCACGCACATCCAGATGCCGCATGACTACTGGCGCAACTGGCGGGTGGCGAAGCAGCTGGGGGCGGTGGGGTAGTCCTTCCCATGGCCCTCCCCCGCGACGAGATCGCCGGCCGCCTTGCCGCGGCAGGCTACATTGCCGACGCCGAACTGGCGACCGCCATCGGCATCATGCAGTTGCTCAAACGGCCGCTGCTGCTGGAGGGCGAGGCGGGCGTCGGCAAGACCGAGGTCGCCAAGGCGCTGGCCTTCGTGCACGACACGGAACTGATCCGCCTGCAGTGCTACGAGGGCCTCGACCAATCGGCGGCGCTCTACGAATGGAACTATCAGCGCCAGTTGCTTGCCATCGAGGCGCACAAGGCCGGCACCGACCGCAACGCCGACACGATCGAGGACAGGATATTCTCCGAAAAATACCTGCTCGAGCGGCCGCTGCTGGCCGCCATACGGAGGAAAAAGCCGCCGGTACTGCTGATCGACGAGGTCGATCGCGCCGACGAGGAATTCGAAGCTTTTCTTCTCGAACTGCTTTCCGATTTTCAGGTCTCGATCCCTGAACTCGGCACCATCACGGCCATATCCGTTCCGCACGTCGTGCTGACCTCGAACGGCACCCGCGAACTGTCCGATGCACTGCGCCGGCGCTGCCTCTACCACTATGTCGACTATCCCGACGTCGATCGCGAGGCACGCATCATCATGGCGAGAATCCCGCAGGCAGGCGCCGCGCTCTCGCTGCAGATCGCCCGCATGGTCGAAAGCATCCGCAAGGAGGAATTGCGCAAGGTGCCGGGCATCGCGGAAACGCTCGACTGGGCCGCGGCGCTTGTCGGCCTCGATGTGACGGACTTGCACGAGAAGCCCGAAAACGTGCACGAGACGCTGATCTGCCTGATGAAAACCCGGGAGGACAGCGCGCGCATGACGCGTGAGGTCACGCAGCGCATATTGGGGAGAGTGGCATGAGTTGCTGCGGCACCCCTCCGACCCTCGACGAGATGGACGAGGTCTCGCGCCTCGTCTCGCGCAAACTCTCGGCCTTCCTTGCCACGCTGCGTGGCGCCGCCTTCGCGGTGGGGGCGCGTGAAGGCCAGGATGCCGCGGCGCTGCTTGCCGCTGGCTACGGGAAAAAACCCGGCCTGCTGCGCTCGGCCTTCAAGCATCTGTTCTCGGCCCGCAAGGCCGACTGGGAGAAATTCGACGGCATCTTCGATGCGTTCTGGCTGAAGAAGCGTGTGCGTTCGCGCATTGCCGCTTCAGGCAGGCCCGCCAACGCCAACAATCCGTCGGTGAAGTCGCTTCAGGACGGCCAGGACAAGCAGAAGGGTGGCGAGGCATTCGACCAGATTGCCTCCGGCGGCGAGGCGGGCGCCGAGGAACGATCCGGCGAAGGACGCGCCGAGGGCGCCTCGCGGACGGAAACCATCGCCGAAACCGATTTCCGCAAACTCTCCGACCCCGCCGACATCGCCGAGGCGCATGCCATCGCCGAACGGTTGGCGCGTGTCATGCGCACAAGGCTGACGCGGCGCGACCTCGCGCGTCGGCGCGGCTACCGGCTCGACCTCCGGCGCACCATCCATCGCAACATCAGCCATGGCGGCGTACCGGTCAGCCTGGTCAGGCGGCAGCGCAAGCAAAAGCCGCTGCGGCTGGTGATCCTGCTCGACGCGTCGGGTTCGATGAGCATGTATACCGGCGCCTTCCTGCGGTTCATCCACGGCGTCCTCGACGCCTTTCGCGAAGCCGAGGCCTTCCTGTTCCACACCAGGCTTGCCCATGTCTCCGACGCCATGAAGGAGAAGGATGCGGCACGCGCGCTCGACCGTCTGTCGATGATGGCCCAGGGCGCTGGTGGCGGCACGAGGATCGGAGAGAGCCTGCAGACCTTCAACCGCTGGCACGCCGCCCGCGTCATCCATTCACGCACCTGCGTGATGATCGTCTCGGACGGCTACGAGACCGGCGACGCAGCCCTGCTCGGCCGCGAGATGGAGCAGCTTGGGAGGCGTTGCCGGCGCATCGTCTGGCTGAACCCGATGATGGGCTGGGACGGCTACGCGCCGGAGGCCGCCGGCATCAAGGCAGCGCTGCCGCATGTCGATCTGTTCGCGCCGGCGCATACGCTGAAGAGCCTGGCCGCGCTCGAACCCTATTTGAGCAAACTGTGACGGAGACGGGAGGTTTTGCCATGAACGCCCATGTCGATGTGCTCGATATCGTATCGCGCCTGAAGGCGGCCGAAGAGCCCTTTGTGCTCGCCACCGTGGTGCGCACCGTGTCGGTGACGGCGGCCAAGGCGGGCGCCAAGGCCGTGATCCGTCCGGACGGCCGCATCGAGGCCGGCTGGATCGGTGGCGGCTGCGCACGCGGGGCCACGCTCAAGGCGGCGCGCGAGGCGCTGGCCGACGGGCAGTCGCGGCTGATCTCGATTCAACCGGAAAATCTTCTGGAGGAACTGGGCGTGCACGCGGGCGACGATCGTGACGGGATAAAATTCGCCAGGAACATGTGCCCGTCCAAGGGCACGATGGACATCTTCGTGGAGCCGGTGCTGCCGCGCCCGTCGCTTGTCGTGCTGGGTTCCAGCCCGGTGGCGCTGGCACTGATCGAGCAGGCGAGGCCTCTCGGCTACCACGTCACGCTGGCATCGCCGATGGCGGACCTGTCCGCCATGCCCGACGCGGATCTGCTCGTCGACGGATTTCGGGCCGAAGTACATCATGGCGCCAGACGCTTCGTCGTCGTTTCCACGCAAGGCAAAGGCGATGAGGCGGCACTGAAAGCGGCGCTCGGCATGGATGCCGACTATCGCGGCTTCGTCGGCAGCCGCCGCAAGATCGCGGCGTTGCGCGAAAAACTGATAGCAGACGGCGTCTCGCCTGTGGCGCTGGACGGCATCAAGGCGCCGGCCGGACTCGACCTCGGCGCCATCACACCCGAGGAGATCGCCTTGTCGATCCTCGCCGAAATCACACAACGCCGCCGCGAAGGACAGCGCTCTACGGCGGCACATCAATCCGCAGCAGAAAAGGCATAGACGATGGATATGAACGGGCAAGAGCGCATCGAGGCGCCAATCGACGCGGTATGGCGAGCGCTGAACGATCCGGAGACGCTGCGTGCCTGCATTCCGGGCTGCGAGACGCTGGAGAAGACGTCGGATACCGACATGACCGCGACCGTCGTGCTGCGGGTCGGACCGATCAAGGCGCGTTTCGAAGGCACGGTGGAACTGACCAATCTCAACCCGCCGCGCTCTTACACAATCTCCGGAGAGGGCAAGGGCGGCATTGCCGGCTTCGCCAAGGGCGGGGCCGATGTCTCGCTGGCCGAGGATGGGCCAAATGCCACGATCCTCTCCTACACGGTCAAGGCCGATGTCGGCGGCAAGATCGCCCAACTCGGTAGCCGGCTGATCGATTCGACCTCGCGCAAGCTTGCCGGCCAGTTTTTCACCAATCTCGGCAGCCAGATGACCGGGCAATCGATCTCGGCCTGACAGGGCAGAAGGAAAAACTGCCGGTTCGGCACCCGCCGGTGCACGCGACTATTTCACGGGGCAAGGCGTCGGCTTGAAGACGGTTGTCGTTTCGGGCGGATGACACGCTTCTCACGCGCCTCCACCACCCTCTCCAGCTCCCGCTTGAGCTGATCCTTGATATCAGCCGTCTCGCTCATCAGGGCGTCGATCTTCAGGAAATCGAGCACGCGGTATTTTGATACTGCCGGGCGGACCAGTATGTCGGGGCGGCATTGTTGCAGCTTGTTGGCGATGATCGACTGCATCATCAGCTGCGTGGCGCCGAACATCAGGTCGACGGAGGTGGGCTGCTTGCGGTCGACCTCTTCGGGCGCGCCGACGACGTCGACGCCGATGATGATGTCGGCGTCGTTCTCGATCAGGTCGAATGGCACGGGATTGTAGATGCCGCCGTCGATCAGCAGCCTGCCGTCGCGCATCACCGGGCGGAACACGGCGGGAATGGCCGCCGAAGCGGCCAGCGCGGAATGCAGGTCGCCATCCGCGAACACCGCCAGCTTGTGGCCGAAGTAATCGGTCGCCGTCACCTTCAACGGGATTTTCAACTCGGCGAAGGTTTCGGGGATGGCCTCGGGCAGAAACGCCTTCAGGATTCGCTCGACATTGAACTGGCTGACACGGATGCCGTTCTGCATGGCTTCGGCGATCGTGCCCGGACGAGCGCGCCACATGCGGCTCGCCACCTCGGCGCGCCGGCCGAGGATCGAGCGGGCATAGTCGCGGATATCCTTGCCGGTCATGCCCGCGGCCATGCCGGCGCCCATGATGGCACCGATCGACGAACCGGCGATCGCCACCGGCCTGATGCCGAGTTCGTCCAGCACCTCGATGACATGGATATGCGCCAGCCCGCGCGCGCCGCCGCCGCCGAAAGCTATGCCGAAGGTCAGGCTCATCCCTTGCCGGCCCCCGCCAGCGGCGGTCCGACCACCATGATGGTCGGCTCGGCCGTCAGCAGCTTCTTCGCAGCCGCCTTGACCTGGTCGAGCGTCACCGCGTTGATGTAGCCGGCGCGGCGCTGCATATAGTCGATGCCGAGATCGTCGAGCTGCAATTCGACCAGCGTCGCGGCGATGGAACTCGATGAGTCCAGATTGTTGATGGCATAGGCGCCGATGAGATATTTCTTGGTCGCCGCGAGTTCTGCCTCGGTCGGACCGTTCTCGGCCAGCTGCTTGACGACATCGCGCACGATACCGAGCGTCTCGGCCGCGCGGTCGGAGCGCGTTCCGGTGGTGACAATCAGTGCGTTGGCGTGGTCCTGGTTGACCAGCGAAGAGTTGACGCCATAGGCCAGCCCGCGCTTTTCGCGCACCTCCTGGAACAGGCGCGAGGTGAAGGTGCCGCCGCCGAGGATCTCGTTCATCAGCACCGCCGGGAAGAAATCCGCCGACTTGCGCTTCACGCCGGGCCAGGCGAGCTGCAGCGAGGTCTGCGGCAAGTCGTAATTGACTTCCAGATGCTGCGCCAATTTGGGCTCGATATCGGCGACAGGCGCGAGCGCCTGGTTCTGCGGCAGGTCGCCGAACACCATGTCGAGCTTCTTCTTCAGCGTCTCGGCGTCGATGGCGCCGACCACGGCGATATGCAGGCCGCTGCGCGCGAACACCGCTTTGTGCAGGGCCTTCAGATCATCCCGCGTGATGGCCGCGATGCTCTGCCTGGTGCCCTGGTCCGAGCGCGAATAGGGATGGTCGCCATAGATAGCGCGCGCCCATTTGTTCTGCGCCACCGTGTCGGGGTCGTTCTCGTTGGCGATGATGCCGGACAGGATCTGGGCGCGGATGCGATCGATCGGCGCCTGGTCGAAGCGCGGCTCGTTGACCGCCAGCCGCAACAGGTCGAACGCCTCGTCGCGCTGCTCGGCCAGCATGCGCATCGAACCATAGACGCCGTCGCGGCTCTCGTCGAAGCTCATCTCGGCTCCGGCATCGTCGAGCTTGATCTGGAAGGCTTCCGAATCGAGAGGCCCGGCACCCTCGTCGAACAGGCCGGTCATCAGATTGGCCAATCCTTCCTTGCCCACCGGATCCTGCGTCGAGCCGCCGCCGAAGACGAAACGAACGGCGACGACCGGTACGGAATAATCCTCCACCAGCCAGGCCGTGACGCCCTTCGACGAGGTGACGGACTGGATTTCCATGGCGCGGGCGGCAAGCGCCGGCAGGACCAGGAAGAGGATGGTGAGGAAGAGGGTTGCGAGCGCGGTGGCCACGCGCGGTCTTCCCTTCTCGCCTTGTGGGAGAAGGTGGCCTCGCGAAGCGAGGTCGGATGAGGGGTGTTCCAGCTTGGCGAGGACGGCACTCCGTGGCGCACCCCTCATCCGTCTCGGCGCTACGCGCCGATCCACCTTCTCCCACAAGGGGAGAAGGGAAGGCGCTTTCACCGCCTCGCGCATATGCATAGAGTTCATCATCAATTCCCCGCCTGTTGCTGCGGCAAGAGATAGCCGGTGGTCGAGCGAGCCAGCACCAGATAGCGTGCGGCGACGGCCTTGACCTCGTCGGCCGTGACCTTTCGGATACGGTCCGGCCATTGCTGGACATCCTGCACATTGCCGCCGGTGGCGAGCGTCGAGCCATACATTTCGGCCATGGAGTCCTGTTTGTCGCGGGTAAAGACCATCGACCTGATATAGCGGTCCTTGGCCTTTTCAAGCTCGTCGGATGTGACGCCATCGCTGATGATACGCGCCACCTCGGCATCGACCGCGGCCTCGACGTCGGCCAGCTTGGCGTCGCCGCGCGGCGCGCCATAGACGGTGAAATTGGTATCGTCGAGCATGGTGCCCTGGAAATACGCACCGGCATTGGACGCGATGCCCTGCTTGACCACAAGCGCCTGGTAGAGCCGGCTGCGGTTGCCGCCGCCAAGGATTTCGGCAAGCAGGTCAAGCGCCTCGGCCTCGCCCGCCTTGGCGGTGTGGTAGGACGGCACCACCCATTGCGTCGAGAAACTCGGCACGCTGACGCGGGCGTCGGAGAGTGTGACGGTGCGCTTGGTGTTCTGCTCCGGCTCGACCGGGCGCACGCGCGGCGGCAGGTCCGGGCCGCGCGCCACCTTGCCATAGGTCTTCTCAGCCAGCGCCCTCACCGTCTCCGGTTCGACATCGCCGGCCACGATCAGCACGGCATTGTTGGGCCGGTAGTATTTGTCATAGAAGGCGGTGGCGTCGGTGCGGTTCAGCTGTTCCATCTCCTGCATCCAGCCGATGACCGGAATGCGATAGGGCTGGTTCTGCCACAGCGTGGCATCGACTTCCTCGTCGAGCACCGCCTGCGGATTGTTGTCGATGCGCGAACGGCGTTCCTCGAGGATGACATCGCGCTCGGTCTTGATGACATCATCTGTGAGGATGAGGTTGCGCATCCGGTCCGCCTCGAAGCCCATCATCTGCTCGAGCGCCGACGGCGCCACCGTCTCGTGGAACGCGGTGTAGTCGTAGGAAGTGAAGGCGTTGTTGGAGCCGCCAATGTCGGAGACGGCGCGGTCGAACTCGCCGGCCGCGTGATTTGTCGTCGCCTTGAACATCAGATGCTCGAAGAAATGGGCGATGCCGGATTTGCCTGGCGGCTCGTCGGCGCTGCCGATCTTGTACCACACCATGTGAGTGACGATCGGCGCGCGATGGTCGGGAATGACGACCACTTCCATGCCGTTGTCGAGCAGGAAGTTGGTGACCGTGCCATCATCGGCTGCAACGGCGGGGCTGATCAGTGCCAGAGCGGTCGTCAGCAGCATTGCGCGCAGCCATTCAGGACGTTTCATCGATGGCTCCGGTTGTCATGGCGGGGACGATAGGCGGGGTTGCCAGTCGAGGCAAAGCGAATTTGTTCGTCATTTTGAAGGCACTCGGCCTACCCGTTGCCTTCGGAAGAGATCACAAACGCAGGTGTATCAGGCAGCCTCGATGAAACGGATGACGGTTTCGCCGTAATTGCGCTCATCCAGCACGGAAAAGCCCGGGCCTGGTTCGAAGGGAACCACCGCCGTCTCCTCGACCACGCACAGCGCGCCGGGGCGCAGCCAGCCGCCGGCTTTCGCCGACCGCAAGGCAAGCTCGCCAAGGCCCTTGCCGTAGGGCGGATCGGCGAAGACGAGGCCAAACGGCGCCAGCGTGCCTGCCTCGCCAAGGCCTGTCGCATCGCGACGAAAAATCTTGGTGCGGCCGGTCAGGCCGAACGCCTCGACATTGTCGCGGATCAGGCCACGGCCTTCGGCCGATTCCTCGATGAAGACACCATAGGATGCCCCGCGCGATAGCGCCTCCAGACCCAGCGCGCCGGTTCCAGCGAACAGGTCGAGCACGCGCGCGCCGTTCAACTGTTCGGCAAAACGATGCGCCAGCACGTTGAAGACGGCCTCGCGGGTGCGGTCGGTCGTCGGACGGATGGCGCTGCTGCGAGGCGTCGCCAGCGGACGCCCGCGAAACTCACCGCCGACGATTCTCATCTTGTCCGGGGACCCTTGGGGCCGCCGCGCGGCCGCTCACCGCCGCCGCCAGGACGCTCGCCACGCGGCTTGCCGAACGGCTTTGCGCCTGCCGGTTTGCCGCCGGGTTTGCCATAGGACGGTTTGAACGATGCCTTGCGCGCCTTGGCGTCGGCCGCCTTGGCGGCATCGGCTTCCGCCCTGCCCTTGCCGATCGGCCGGGCACCAGGCGCCATCCAGACATTGGCCTTGCGCTGGCCGGGCGGCTCGATCGGCCGCTGCTCGCGCTCGGATTTCTTGCCGCCACGAGGTTTGTCGCCGAAGCCACCGCGCGGCTTGTCGCCAAAACTGCCGCGTGGCTTGTCACCAAAGCCACCACGCTCTGGCCTCGGACCACGCTCGCCAAAGCTCTTTTCCGGCCTCTCGCTTCTGTCGGGGCTTGTCGACAGTTTGCCGAGCGCCTCGTCGCGGCTGCCTTCCCGGCGCTTGCGGTTCTTGATCAGCCCGCCCTCGCCGATCGGCCGGCGCTCGCCATCACGAGTGAATTTCGGCCGTTCGGGTTCCGGCTCGCGAACTTCAGTGCGCCGCACCGGCTTGTTGGAAAAGGGTTTTGCTATCTCGGCGTCGAAATTGGCGCCGGATTCCTCCACCAGCCGTTCGCCAAGCTGGTCGCGCAGCACGCGGCCCTTGATCTCCAGCACGTGACCTTCGGCAAGGTCCTCGAGCTGGAACGGACCGTAGGAGATGCGGATCAGCCGCGTCACGTCGAGGCCGAGCGCGCCGAGGATGTTCTTCACTTCCCGGTTCTTGCCTTCGCGCAGGCCGATCGTCAGCCAGGCATTGGAGCCCTGCTCGCGGTCGAGGCTGGCTTCGATGGCGCCATAGAACACGCCGTCGACGGCAATGCCTTCGCGCAGGCCGGCAAGCGCGCTTTCCTCGACCTTGCCGTGGACGCGCACGCGGTAGCGGCGCAGCCAGCCGGTGGCCGGCAGTTCGAGCACGCGCGACAGGCCACCATCATTGGTGAGCAGCAGCAGGCCTTCAGTGTTGATGTCGAGCCGGCCAATGGTCATCAGCCGCGGCAATTCGGCCGGCAGCACGTCGAAGACGGTCTTGCGGCCCTCGGGATCGCGGTTGGTGGTGACGACGCCGGCCGGCTTGTGAAACAGGAACAGGCGTGTGCGTTCGATCGGCGGGATTTCCATGCCGTCGAGATGGATGATGTCGCCAGGCATGACATTGAAAGCCGGCGACGACAGCGCCCGGCCATTGACCTTGACGCGGCCGGCGGCGATCAGCTCTTCGGCATCGCGGCGCGAGGCAAGTCCGGCGCGCGCCAGCCGCTTGGCGATGCGTTCGCCGGCCTCTTCCGTGGCCTCGGCGGGACGCGGTCGCGGCTTGAAGCCGCCTGAAGCCCCTTGCGGCCGATCACTGAAGTCGCGCTTGGGACGATCGCTGAAGTCGCGCTTCGGACGGTCAGAAAAGTCACGCTTCGGACGATCGCCGAAATCACGCTTGGGGCGGTCGAAACGCTTTTCGCCACCCTCTGCCGAAGCCGCAACCGGACGGTCGCCACGCGGCGCGTAGGGTTTGCGTGGCCCTTCACGTTTTTCATACGGCTTGCGTTCGCCTTCGGCCGCCATCGGACGGTCGCCGCGTGGCGCATAAGGCTTGCGCGGTCCTTCACGCTTCTCGTAGGGCTTGCGTTCGCCTTCAGCCGCCATCGGACGGTCGCCGCGCGGGGCGTAAGGCTTGCGCGGTCCTTCACGCTTCTCATACGGCTTGCGTTCGCCTTCAGCCGCCATCGGACGGTCGCCGCGCGGCGCGTAGGGCTTGCGCGGTCCTTCGCGCTTCTCATACGGCTTGCCCGCGGGGCGCGGCCCCTTGCTGAACGGCTTGTCGCCGCCCTTGAAGTCACGCTTCGGGCGCTCGCCCTCGGCGGCCATCGGACGATCGCCGCGCGGCGCGTAGGGTTTCTTGTCGCCAAAGGATGGCTTGCCGCCCCTGTCGCCTCGCGGAGCCGCGGGTTTCTTGCCCGGACCTTTTTGGCGCGGAGATTTCCTGTCGTTGTCGTCCATGTGGCCTTTGTCCGTTTGCGCTGCTACAGCGTGGCGCATCCTTTCGGGCGCGCAACGAACGCTGTAGCACTTTGATTTGGCGCATGATCTTTTCTGAAAATCGAGTCCGATTTTCAGGCTGATGCGCTCAATAACAGGATCATCAGAGTTTGTCAGGGAAAAGTGGCGACCGGTTTTTCCGGCAAGACGAACGAAAATCAAAAGTCTGGAGTGGCGAGGAGATAATCGGAATGGAAACCGCGTGAAGCGGCCGGATTTCATGGCGGCGGCGCTTAAGGAGGCCGAAGCGGCAGCCTTGCGCGGCGAAGTGCCGGTCGGCGCCGTCATCGCCACGGGCAACACAATCGTGGCCAGTGCCGGCAACCGTACCCGCGAACTGGCGGACCCGACTGCGCATGCCGAGATGCTGGTTATCCGCGAAGCCTGCGGGAAACTCTCAAGCGAGCGGCTTACCGGCCACGATCTCTATGTGACGATGGAACCTTGCGCCATGTGCGCCGGCGCCATTTCCTTCGCCAGGTTGCGCCGTCTCTATTTCGGTGCCGCGGACGAAAAGGGCGGTGCGGTCGTGAACGGCGTGCGCTTCTTCGCCTCGCCGACCTGTCATCACACGCCCGACATCTATCCGGGCATGGGAGAGACCGAAGCGGCCCTGCTGCTCAAGGAATTTTTCAGGGAGCGTCGCGACTGATCCCACGCCATGCCGTCCGAAAAGGCAGCGCGGGCGTTCCTAGAGCATTTCACCGTTTCACGGAAACGGCGAACCACTCCAACTCTTTGTTCTGACGCAATCCCCTAGGGAAAGCGCTACGCGCTTTTCCCGGGAAAACCGTTCACACTTTTCCTGGAATTGCTTTAGAGCGACGGCAGCCAGTCGAACCAGCCGCCCTTCTTGCCTTCCGCCTGTTTCTTCAAACGGCGTTCCTTCTTGTACTCGTCCTCGCCGAGTTCGTTCTGTGGCGCGGTGTCCGATGCGACACGGTAGGCCAAGGGCGGCTCGCTCAAATACTTGCGCGTGTTCGGATCGCCCTGCTTGCTCTCGGCGAGACGGCGCTGGATTTCAGCGGCGCGACCCTTGTCGGAATCAGCAGGCGACCAAGCCGGCGGGTGGCTGGAGCCAGACTCTTCCATGGCCTTTTTCACCGCGGCCGGATCCGTCTGCACATCGTCAACGATCTCCGCCTGGTAGTTCGGATCGTTCTGGTGGGCGGTGGCGTCGGCGCGCAAGCGCGCGCGGCGCTGCTCGGGCGATTCGGGCCATTCGGCGCTTGCCGTCATGCTGTCCTGCGGTGCAGGCAGGGCTTCCTTCTGTCCGGGAGCGGGCTTTACCAAGGTGGGGCGCGGCTTGTAGTCGATCGGGTCCTTGCGCTTCGGCGCGAAGGAAACGGCGCCGGTGAGATCGCCGGCCAGCTGTTCGGCGGCGGTCTTGTCGGTGCCATAGGTCGGAGAGCCCATGCAGCCGGACAAAGCGAGGCCCGATGCGACAAGCGGCGCCAGCAGCGCAAGGCGCGCATTATATCTCTCGGTCATGCCAAAAAGTCCCACTCTAGACAGCCTCTCGATCGCCACCGGTCTTGATGTCCGGCCCCCATCGTCCAAGCACTTGCGACGGAAATCCGGCGACAATTTGTCTTCCGGAGTTTCGCGTGTTTACCTCAACCGCTCGTTAAGGGCAACGCACGGGCGGATCCGCGCCGCCCGGCGTGGCATTTGTGCACCGATATGCCTCGCATTCCGGCCACGCGCGCCGTGACCCCAAAACCGCCGCACACCTTCGGGTCAGACCCGAGGGTGTGGTTTTGGGCGACATGCATCAAAGCCGGCCGAGCGCCTGCAACTCATGCAGCACGGCAGCGTCGCGCGCCGAGACATCGGGGAATGCAGCATCCTGGCCGACATCGGCCGTGTAGCGCCAGGAACGCGCGCATTTGACCAGACCGCGATCCTCGGCCTTCTCGACCACCACGGCAACGCCCTTGACGTCGTCGAGCGTGAAGGCACCGTCCGGCGCCTGGCCATGGGCAATGACGAGATCGCTGGTGATCGCCATCTCTGCCATGTCGACGTCCGATATGGCAGCCTCAAGCGCAGCGTCGTTGATCGTGACCACCGGCACCGCCTCGAGCGAGGAGCCGATCACCTTCTGCGCCCGCGCAATCTCCAGCGCGCCGGTGACGACACGGCGGACCTGCCGCACCTTGCGCCATTTTTCCGCCAGCGCGTCATTCTTCCAATCCGCCGGGATTTCCGGGAACTGGTCGAGATGCAACGAAACGGCATCGGGATGCCGGTCGAGCCAGGCCTCTTCCATGGTGAAGGGCAGCATCGGCGCCAGCCATTTCACCAGGCAGTCGAAGAGATGGCGCACCACCTGCACCGAGGCCTTGCGCTTCACGCTCGACGGCGCGTCGCAGTAGAGCGCGTCCTTGCGGATGTCGAAATAGAAGGCCGACAGTTCGACCACCATGAAATCGAGCAATGCACGGGTGATGCGCTTGAATTCGAAGGCGTCGTAGCCCTGGCGCACCACCTCGTCCAGTTCGGCCAGCCGATGCAGCATCAGCCGTTCGAGCTCCGGCATTTCTTCCAGCGGCACCGCCTCGCCATCGTCATGGGCGAGCGTGCCCAGCATCCAGCGAATGGTGTTGCGCAGTTTGCGGTAGGCGTCGATGTTGGTCTGCAGCACGTTCTTGCCGAGCCGCTGGTCTTCCCAATAATCCGTCGTCACCACCCACAGGCGCAGAATGTCGGCGCCGGATTGCTTGATCACGTCCTGCGGCACCACGGTGTTGCCGAGCGATTTCGACATCTTGCGCCCGTCCTCGTCCATGGTGAAGCCATGGGTGACGACGGTGTCGTAAGGCGCCCTGCCCCTGGTGCCGCAGCTTTCGAGCAGCGAGGAGTGGAACCAGCCGCGATGCTGGTCGGAACCTTCGAGATAGACGTCGGCCGGCCATTTCAGGTCAGGACGGTCCTCCAGCGTGAAGACGTGCGTCGAGCCCGAATCGAACCAGACATCGAGGATGTCCATCACCTGCTTCCAACGGGAGGCGTCGTGATTGCCGAGGAAACGCTCCTTGGCGCCGGCGGCGAACCAGGCGTCGGCGCCTTCCTTCTCGAAGGCATCCATGATGCGCTGGTTGACGGCCTCGTCCTTCAGCACATTGCCGTCCTCGTCGGCGAATACGGCTATCGGCACGCCCCAGGCGCGCTGGCGCGACAGCACCCAGTCGGGGCGCTCCTCGACCATGGCACGGATGCGGTTCTGGCCGGCAGCCGGCACGAAGCGCGTGTCGTCGATGGCCTTCAACGCGCGGCTGCGCAGCGTCGTGCCGTCGCCGAGGTCCTTGTCCATGTAGACGAACCATTGCGGTGTGTTGCGGAAGATGACCGGCTTCTTCGACCGCCAGGAATGCGGATACGAGTGCTTCAGCCGGCCGCGCGCGAACAAAGCGTTGCGCTTGATCAGCTCGTCGATGACCGCCTGGTTGGCGTTGCCCTTCTTGCCATTGTCGTCGATGACGCGCGCCGGTCCGCCTTCGCGATCCGGGCCAAAGCCCGGCGCGTCCTTGGTCAGGAAGCCGGCGTCGTCGACGGTAAACGGGATCGCTGTATCGACGCCGCGCGCGCGCAGTCCGGGCGCCGCATCCATCCAGGCGTCGAAATCCTCGCGACCATGGCCGGGCGCCGTGTGGACGAAACCGGTGCCGGCATCGTCGGTGACATGGTCGCCGGCAAGTATCGGCACGGGGAATTCGTAGCCGCCGCCGAGGCCCTTGAGGGGGTGCGAAAGCACAAGATTTCCAAGCTGTTCGGTGCTGATGCCGTGAAGGCGCTTCAAGGTCACCTTGGCCTTGGCCTGGCTTTCCTCGGCCAGGGCGTCGGCAAAGATCAGCTTCTCACCCGGTTGCGGACCAAACGCATTCTCGGCCGCGGTCACCTCGTAGAGCCCGTAGGCGACGCGCGGCGAATAGTTGACGGCGCGATTGCCCGGGATGGTCCAAGGCGTCGTCGTCCAGATGACGACATGGGCATCCAGCAAATCCAGCGACCGCCCGCTCAGATCCGGATTGAGTTCCGCCGGCTGCCCGTCCACGACACTGGCAACGACAAGATTGGCGACAGGAAACTTCACCCAGATCGTATCGGACTCGTAGTCCTGGTATTCGATCTCTGCCTCGGCCAATGCGGTGCGCTCGACGACGCTCCACATCACCGGCTTCGAGCCACGATAGAGCTGGCCCGACATGGCGAATTTCAACAGCTCGCCGGCGATGCGCGACTCGGCGTGGAAGGCCATCGTCGTATAGGGATTCTTGAAGTCGCCGACGACGCCGAGCCGCTGGAACTCGCCACCCTGCACAGAGATCCAGTGCGCGGCGAATTCACGGCATTCCTGACGGAATTCGTTGACCGGCACCTCGTCCTTGTTCTTGCCCTTGGCGCGGTACTGCTCCTCGATCTTCCACTCGATGGGAAGGCCGTGGCAGTCCCAGCCGGGCACGTAGTTCGAGTCATAGCCGCGCATCTGGAACGAGCGGGTGATGACATCCTTGAGGATCTTGTTCAGCGCGTGCCCGATATGGATGTTGCCGTTGGCGTAGGGCGGGCCGTCATGCAGCACGTATTTCGTGCGGCCGGCGGCACTCTCGCGCAGCTTGGCGTAGAGGTCCATGTCCTGCCAGCGCTTGACCAGCACCGGCTCCTTCTCGGGCAAGCCGGCGCGCATCGGGAAATCCGTCTGCGGCAAGTAAAGCGTCTTGGAATAGTCGATCGTCTCGGCCTTGTCGGCGGTAGGGGTATCGGTCATTGATCTGCCATCTCAATTGCCCGGCGGCGGGAAAGCCCCGGGGCTTGAAGTCTTGGGTTGATGCATATCGTTTTCCCAAAACCGGACCCACTTTTGGGCGATATGCGTCGATGTTCTGGAAAAAGCGCGAGGGTGCGCGCAAAAGTCCCGGCGGCTCCGGCGGCGCTCAGGCCGCCCGGAACACCGGGCCGGTAATTCGTATCGTCAGCACACGAAAGCGCGAAAAGCTCATCATTGGTGGGCTTTTAGCGGAGATAGGCGCAGGAATAAAGCGTCTCGTTCGATTCGCCTACATCTTGAAGTCGAAGCGGTAGGTGGTCGACACACCGACCATGAACTGGTTGCGATCGCCGCGCTCCCTGACCAGGCTGGAATCGGCCGCCGGACCCTCCAGGCGCGAATATTCGCCGAACAGGCTGGCGGTCATCGGATCGGTCACCTTCCAGGTCACCGCACCGCCGAGGCCGACGGATTTCAGGCCGCCACCAGGATTATACTGGCTCAGGCCCGAGGCCACGGCTTCCTGTGCGTTGACGCCATAATAGGCGTCGAAATAGTTGGCCGAGGCAAAAGACACGCGCGGGCCACCCGAAATCCTGACGGTTGGCGTCACATCGTAGAAGGCGTCGGCGGCGATATCGGCGACAAAGCCATTATGGGCACGGATGCCGTGCCGTAATTCGGCGCGCGCGCGCATCCAGTCCGTCGGATAGAATTCGAAAAAGCCGCCGACTTCACCACCCCAACGGACCGGATCGAGGCCCTTGAGCTCGTCGGCATCGCCGTCGTCGCGCGAGAACAGGAACTTGCCGGTCAAACCGGCGCGAACGCCGCCGTCGTCGACAAGCGCCAGCGAGATGTTGTCGTTGCGCGAGGTGAAGCGTGCCTGGGGACCGGCCTTGCCCAAAGAGATGATGGGCTGGGCGCTAAGCATGTATTTCTTGCCGCCCTCGAAATTCGGCGCAACCAGGCCAGTGGCGCCAACCGTCAGATACCAGTCGCCGGACAGCCAGCCGAAAGCGCCGTCGCCGGCCTCGGCCGCGCCCGATGTGGCCAGCATGACGGTAGCCAAGGCTGCAGAAATCTTTCCGAACGGACTCATGGCTACTCCACTAACACGATACAACTGCCCTTCGGCGACAGCTTTGACGAGGCTTTGGTAAAATTTGATTTAAAGCAGAGACATAAGCCTCGCATTGCTTGCATCATCCGATCCGCCCTCGGCTGGACGCCGGTCGGCCCCAAGGGTAACTTCGTTTTATTCTGGCAGTCCTCAAGGGAGGTGGCGACATGACACTGCACGGCGATACACTGAAGAACGCGATCGGCCAGACGCGAGCAAAGTGGGGATGGTTTGTCGGTCTGGGCGTATTGCTGTTGATCCTCGGCGGCATTGCCTTCGGCAATTTGTTCATCGCCACTGTGGCTTCCGTCTACGTCGTCGGCTGGCTGATGCTGGTGGCCGGCATCATCGAGATCATGCATGCTTTCGGGGTCAAGACCTGGGGGCGCTTCTTCTACTGGCTGCTCAGCGGCCTGCTTTACGCGGTCGCCGGGTTTTTCGCTTTCGACAATCCGCTGCTGGCCTCGGCGGTGCTGACCTTCCTGCTGGCCGTCGCGCTCGTCGCGTCCGGCGCGCTGCGGGCATGGGTCGGCTTCAGTCACCGTCCGGAACAAGGCTGGGGCTGGATTGTCGCGGCAGGCGCCATCAGCGTGCTTGCCGGCCTGATCATCGCCATGGGTTGGCCGGTCAACAGCGTGTGGGTGCTCGGACTGTTCCTGGCGATCGACCTGATCTTCCAGGGCTGGACCTTCATCGCCGTCGGCCTGGCGCTGAAAAAGTAAAGTAGAGCCTTCCCGGGCACGGTCTTGCGCGAAAACCGGTCCGCCGGCGCGGATATCCGGTCCGGGATAGCGCTTTTAAAAGGCGATGGCAGCGTCGAGTTGTGAAAGCGGCTTGACGCCTGCAAGCAGCGCCCTCGCCTCGGCTTCGTCCCTCTTCATCTGCATGACCAGCGCGTCGAGCCCGTCGAATTTGATCTCGCTGCGCAGGAAGCCGAAGAACGAGACCTGGCAGATGTCGCCATAGAGATCGCCGGAAAAATCGAAGACAAAGGTCTCCAGAAGCGGCGCGCCATTGTCGTCGACGGTCGGGCGGCGGCCGAAGCTGGCGACGCCATCATGCAACGTGCCGTCGGCGCGCCGAAAGCGGACGGCATAAATTCCTTCCTTGAGGGTGGCTTCCGCGGGAAGCCGCATATTCGCGGTCGGAAAGCCGAGCGTTCGGCCGAGCCGCTGGCCACCGACCACCTCGCTTTCCACAGTGAAGCGATAGCCGAGCAGACCGGCGGCCTCGGCCACCTCGCCATCGCAGAGCAAGCCCCGGATCCGGCTTGACGAGACCACCTCGGCGCCCTCGTCGCGAAAAGCGTCGACGAGCGTGACGCCAAAGCCATGGCGTTCGCCGGCTGCCATCAGATAGGCCGGTCCACCCTGGCGGTCCTTGCCGAAATGGAAATCGAAACCGGTCACGGCATGGGTGATGCCGAGCGTCCTCTCCAGCACGTCGGTGACGAAAGCTTCCGCCGACAGCGAGGCGAAGTCACGCGTGAACGGCTGGTCGACGAGCGCGGCAAAACCGAGCAACGACAGAAGCTGCGCCTTCATCGGCGGCGGGGTCAGCACGAACAACGGAATGTCGGGCCTGAAGACCTTGCGCGGGTGCGGTTCGAAGGTCAGCACCAGGGCCGGCACGTCGCGCCGCCCAGCCTCGGCCAACGCCCGCTCGAGCACCGCCTGATGGCCACGGTGGACACCATCGAAATTGCCGATCGCGACAACGCCACCCCGCAGATCGGCTGGCAGCGGCGCGGTTGCCGAGAGATGCTGGAAGGCCACCATTGTCACCTACTGCAGTCTGGCTATGACGGCCACCGGACGATAGCCGTGCCGCTCCAGGAAGAGACCGAGCTTTGCCGGATCCGGCCGGGACGCTTCGCCGTAGTCGCGGGCATGGATGCCGCCGGAGACATAGAGAACGTCGAAACCATTGTCGGCCGCGCCCTTCACATCGGTCATCACCCCGTCGCCGATGGCCAGCACCTGCGAACGCTCAACCGGCCGCCCAAGCACCTCCGCCACTTCTTTCATCGCGACGTCGTAGATCGGCGTGTAAGGCTTTCCCGCGATCAGCGTGCGGCCGCCGAGCTGGGCATAGTCGCGCGCCAGGGCACCCGCACACCAGATGATCCGTTCGCCGCGCTCCACCATGATATCGGGATTGGCGCAGATGAACGGCAGGTTCCTGGCACGCAATCGGCGCAAAAGATCCGTATAATCCTCAGGCTTCTCGATCTCGTCGTTGAACAGCCCGGTGCAAACAACACCGGCGGCCTCGAATTCCTCGACGAGATCGACATCGAGGCCGTCATAAAGGGTCAGATCGCGTTCGGCGCCGATGTGGAAGATCTTGCGCGGGCCCTCCGCGATCAGGTCGCGGGTCACATCACCCGAGGTCACCACACGGTCGTAGGCCGATGGCGGAACGCCGATCACGCTCATCTGAGCCACGACGTCGGCGCTGCGGCGAGGCGAATTGGTGATAAGGACAACCGGGATACCGGCTGTCCTGGCCTCGGCAAGCGCCGCCGCGGCCGCCGGAAAATGCCATTCGCCATTGTGCACCACGCCCCAGACATCGCAAAGGATTGCCGAATAGGCTTTCGAGACGTCTTCGAGCGAGCCGACGATTTCAGGCGAATTCGCCATGCCGTTTCCTTCAATATGAGCGTTGCGAGTACCGCGGCCGACGGGCCGCCGCAGCGGGTTCGAATTATCCGAACCGCTCCATGCTGTCACCAGCTTTCGCCTGGCAGCCTCGTCAATTGATCAATGAGAGTTGGACTGGACGACCATGAGCGCCGTCTTATCCCTGTTATTTGTCAGCCCGATATGCCCACGTCCTGCCTCGGCAGGCGTTTTTCTGGGCGGCGTCAGGGCTGTGGCCCTTTGATTGGTTAGCGGTTGGTGAAGCGCCAACCAAGCAATAGAGCGGTTTCCCAAACCCATCTTTCAGCGTTTTGTGAAAAGCTGGCGCAGACCGAGAATCCGCCGGCGGGGGCCGCTGCAAGACATGCATGAAATCTGGCGTCAGTTTCGCCGCGACCGGCGCGGCAACTATGCTCTTATGACAGTCGTGGCGATGGTACCGCTGATGGGCGGCCTGGCGATCGCGGTCGACTTCACGGAAATGAACCGTGAAAAACAGATGGTGACGAATGCGCTCGATGCCGCCAACTTCGCCACGGCGCGCCGGCTGACGGAAGGCGCGACCGACGACCAGCTGAGGGCCTACGCGCTCGACTTCTTCAACGCCAACCTGAACGATGTCGATCCCGCCAGCACGACGCTCAACGTCATCTTGCCGAGCAACACCAGCGGTGGCGGCCTGCTCACCATGACGGCGCAGCTTGCCTACAAGCCCTATTTCTACCCGGCCTTCGCGCAGCTTGTCGGTAAATCCGCAATCGACGCGAACCAAAGGATCAGCTTCAACGTCAGCTCCCAGGTGCGGCTGAAGAACACGCTGGAAGTTGCCCTGGTGCTCGACAATTCCGGGTCAATGACCACACTCGGCACCGGCTCCGGACAAAAGCGCATCGATCTTCTCAAGACCGCGTCCAAGCAACTGGTCGACACGCTGGCCCAGCAGGCGGCCATGATCAAGCAGGTCGACAAGCCGGTGCAGTTCAGCCTCGTGCCCTTTGCCGCTTCGGTCAATGTCGGTCCCGGCAACGGCAACGCGTCGTGGATGGACACGGAGGGCCTGTCGCCGGTGTCGAACGAGAATTTCGACTGGTCGACGCTGAATGCGGCCAACAAATACGCCCAGCAGACCAACGGCATCTGGTACAAGCGCGGCACCGGCTGGGGCAGCGAGGAAGGCCAGATGCTGACCCGGTTTTCGCTCTACCGGGACATGCAGGTCGTCACCAACCACGAGCGCGTCGTCAACAGCAAGCGGGTGGTTTGCGACGCATACAATTCGAACAACACCTGCAAGCGCAGCCACGACGAATATGACTACATCGACTCCTACGGGCCGTTCGCCAGTTGGCAAGGCTGCGTGGAGGCCCGGCCCTACCCCTACAATATCAACGACACGCCGCCATCCGGCGGCACCGCCAACACCGGCATAGGCGTCGGCGATCCGGCAACGATGTTCGTGCCCATGTTCGCCCCGGACGAGCCCGGCAACCACTGGAAGCTCACCCAGGATCCCGACGAGGCCGCACCGGTGACCTATGGCGCGGTGAACAGCTGGTGGAATGACGATCCTTCGAGCAGCACCGGCCAATCGCGGCTGCGCAACATGGCCAAGTATTTCCAGCCGCGGCCGATCAATGCGCCGGCGCTGCCTGCCGGCAACGGCCCGAACTACAGCTGCACCACCAATCCAATCACGCCGCTGACCGATGTCAGCGTCACCGATGGGCTCACCTCGATCAAGGCCGCCATCGACCTGATGCAGCCGAATGGCGGCACCAATGTTCCCGAGGGCATGGCGTGGGGTTGGCGCGTGGTTTCGAGTGGCGAGCCGTTCACGCAAGGGCGGGCGGAAACCGAGAAAGGCAATGACAAGGTAGTGATCGTGCTGACCGACGGCGCCAACACCTATTATACGCCGTCCTCGCTGAGCTATTCCGATCCCGCGAACTCGAAATCGACCTATGCGTCCTATGGCTATCTCAACCCCGGCTACAACGGCACTTCGGTCGGCCGCCTGTTCATGGGCACATCGAGCGCCATCGGTCAGTTCGACTATTCGAACGGCAACTACACCAACGCGCTCAACGAGCAGATGGCAGCGCTTTGCAACAACGCCAAGGCGGCCAACATCATGGTGATGACGGTGGCGCTCGACCTGTCGACGACCAAGGCCAGCGACAAGCTGGCGATCGATGCGCTGAAATCCTGCTCCTCTGACTCGCGCTTCCGCAAGGATCCGACGAACCCGAGCAAACCGGCGAAGCTGTTCTGGAATGCGACCGGCGCCAGCCTGTCGAACGATTTCAAGGAAATCGGCAATGAACTGTCGAACCTGCGGGTGGTCGGCTAGAGCGCGTCGCGTCGAACGGAATCATGCACCCGCTGGCGCAATGCCTGCGCCCCCCAAGCCCTTGCGGGCGCCCGCCGCGACAGGCAGATATTGGCCGCTCGCGGGATCGCGCATCCATCGCGGCACGCTTGGGGACAAACAATGCCCGATACCGCCAACCATCTCGCCTTCGCGCTGGTCTGCCTCGGCATGGTGCTGACGCCAGGCCCGAACATGATCTACCTGATCTCACGCTCGCTGTCGCAAGGGCCGAAGGCCGGACTGATCTCGCTTGGCGGGGTTGCGGTCGGCTTCCTGTTCTATGTGCTTTCGGCGGCGTTCGGGATCACCGCACTGCTGCTCGCCGTGCCCTATGCCTACGATGCGTTGCGCTTTGCCGGCGTGCTCTACCTCTTGTGGTTGGCCTGGCAAGCAGTGAAGCCTGGCGGACGTTCGCCCTTCCAGGTGCGCGACCTGCCGAAAGACGGGCCGCGCAAGCTGTTCGCCATGGGGCTGATGACCAATCTGCTCAATCCGAAAGTGGCCGTTCTCTATCTGTCGCTGCTGCCGCAATTCATCAGCATCGGCAAAGGCCATGTCCTGTCACAGCTGCTGGTTCTGGGCGCGACGCAGATCACGATCAGCCTGACCGTCAATGCCATCATCGCGGTGACGGCCGGTTCTATCGCCACATTCCTTGCCGGACGGCCGCTGTGGCTGGTCATCCAACGCTGGATGATGGGAACCGTGCTGACGGCACTGGCGCTGAAGATGGCGACCGACGCGCAACGCTGAGTCCCTCCAGCAAGATCTTTTCCCAAAACCAGTTCCCACTTTTGGGGATCATGCCCTATCCAAGCATGATCTTTTCCCAATACCGGTTCCCACTTTTGAGGATCATGCCTTAGCCTACATCGGCCGGCGGATCGGCCGGATCTGCGCCGGCTCGATCACCTTGCGGTAGAGGTGCCAGGTGGCGTGACCCAGGATCGGCATGACCACGGCCAGCCCGGCAAACAGCGGGATCGAGCCGATCACCAGAAGCACGGCGACCAGCAGCCCCCACAGCGCCATCTGCAGCGGGTTGGCCATCACCGCCCGGGCCGAGGTCTCGATCGCCGAGACGGCACCGACATCACGGTCGAGCAGCAGCGGAAAGGCGATCACCGTCGTGGCCAGCACCACCACCGCAAAGACAAAACCGGCCGCGTTGCCAAGCAGAATCAACGTCCAGCCCTTGCTGGTCGTCAGCACATCGCGGACAAAGGCGCCGATCGAAGCCGGCGGCTGGTCGCCGAACAGGCTGGTGTAGATCGATTGAGCGGTGAACAGCCACAACAGGAACAGCGCAAACAACATGATGCCGATGACCGCGATCGACGGCAGCGCCGGGGAGCGGCGCACATCGAGCGCATGGCGCCAATCCGTGTTCATGCCAAGTTCGCGCCGGCGGCTGATCTCATAAAGCCCGATCGCGGCGAAAGGCCCGACCAGCGCAAAGCCCGACATCAAGGGATAGACAAGCTGGATGGCGTTGGAGCCCGATGTCCACTGCGTCAGGATCAGGCCGACGACCGGGTAGATCAGGCACAGGAACACGTAGTGCGAGGGTTTGGCCCAGAAATCCTCGGCACCGAGCCTGAGCGCGTCCCAGAGATCCGCCGTAGTGATGCGGCGCACCGTGGGCTGCACATGCATCCCGTAAGCGTCCGCCATGACATGAAAGCCGGCCATAACCATCCTCCGTTTTTCTTCGGGGGGCGGTCACCGCCTGGGGTGGCCGCCCGTAGCTGCCACTTCATGAACGAAGGCATCATAGCCGATCTTCCCGGGATTGTCGCTGCGTGGACGGCGTTTCGGCTCTCCTCACGGGATTTCGTCTCCGGCCCGGCAGAACTCAATCCGGCCGCTATCAGGGCGAATTGAAAACCGCCTCTAGGTGATGGCCATCCGGATCGATGACAAACGCGGCATGGTAGTGCGGGCCATAGTCGGGCCGCGGGCCTGGCGCGCCGTTGTCGCGCCCGCCGTGAGCAAGCGCGGCCGCATGGAACCGCGCGATGCTCTGACGATCCGGCGCGGCGAAAGCCAGATGGAAACCCGGACCGGGCGGGCGCTGTCCTTTCGGGCGAAGTTTCAGCGCCAGCTTGTCGCCGCCACCGGCAATCCCGTAGCCGACGGCCTGATCGGGCTCGCCGGGTCTGAGATCGTCCCAGACCCTGACATAGCCGAGCGGCGCCAGCACGGCATCATAGAAGGCAGCAGAGCGCTCGATGTTGGAAACGCCAAAGGAGATGTGATGCAGCATGTCTTGGATCTCCTTTTCGAGTCGGCTCGTGGCCTGTGGTAGCGATTTTCACCGCCCTGCCCGGCAAAAGCCATGATCGCGACTATGTCAGACGGGCATGACAGCTGAAAAAGTCGAAATCCGTCAAAAAGGCCTGAACAGGCGCACATGGCTCAAGGCAGCCGGCCTCGCGGCCTTGGCCGGGCTCGCCGCCTGCGGCACCGTCTCGCTGCCGACCGGGCAAGGCGCCGGGGTTTCCTCTTCCGCGACCGGCACGCTGGCAAGCCTGCGCGCCTCGGCGGGGCTGGGGCCGCTCGTTCCCGACGCCCAGCTCGAACAGGCGGCGCTTCAGCAGGCCGGCTACATGGCATCGCGGGAGCGCATGAGCCACACCACGGGCTGGGGCAAGGACTTTGCCTCGCGCGTCAAGGACAATGGCATTGCCGGTGCCGCCGCCGAAAACATCGCCGAGGGCCGCTTCGACCAGCAGAAGCTGTTCGACATCTGGGCGCATTCGCCCGGCCATCGCCGTAACATGCTCGACCCGCGCTTCACCCGCTTCGGCCTTGCCTATGTGCGCGACGGCCGCGACTCCAGCCTGCGCTACTGGGCTCTCGTGCTCGGAAAATAGAACTTCCCTGCCCGGCCTACTTGGTCGTCGCCTTGAATTTTCCCATCAGATAGGGGCCGGAGCGCACAGGCTCGTATTTCGGCGCTTCGCCGTCGGCGAGGCAGGCGTGCAGCACCTTGATCTCCGCGTCCCAGTTCGGCTGGTGGAAGAAGGCCATGGACTGGCGCCGGTCCTTGCCACCCTCATCCGCCGGCGGATTGACCACGCGATGCACGGTGGAGACCCAACGATCGTTGGTCCAGCGCGCCATCAGGTCGCCGATATTGATAACGAAGGCTCCCGGGATCGGCGGCACCTCGGTCCATTCTCCATCCGGCGTGATGATCTGAAGGCCGCGTGATCCGGCCTGCGGCAGGAGGATGGTCAGGCTGCCATAGTCAGTGTGGGCGCCGGCGCGGATCTGGCCGGGTTTAGGCGCGACATGCTGTTCGGGATAGTTGAGCGCCCGAAGCGCGCTGATCGGCGCATCGAGATAGCTGTCGAAATGATTTTCGGGCAGACCAAGCGCGGTGGCGAAGACACGCATGACGCGCAGCGCCAGATCCTCGAGCGCCGCATAGTAGGCTTTCCAGGCGTCGACGAACCCCTCCGGTTCTCCGGGCCAGATCGTCTCGGCATAGCAGAAGGCGAGCGCCTCGGGATCGGACATGCCTTGCGGCACGCCGAGGGGGCCGCCGTTGAAACTCTCCTTGAGGTCGGGCGGCGTGTCGACGTTGCGGGATTTGGCCAATGCTTCGAGTTCAGGGCCAAGATAGCCGTAGGGATAGCCCTTGTAGGGCGCCTTCGAGCGCTGCTTTTGCTCCGGCGCCAGATCGAAAAAGGCCCGTGCCTTCGACCATGCCGCATCGATCACCGCCTGTGGAATGCCGTGGTTGGTCACAGCCAGGAACCCGGTGTCGCGGCAGATGCGGTCGACCTCGGCGCCGAGCGCCTGCTTCTCCTCGGCGCCGGCGTTTTCGAACCGCCCGAGATCGAATACCGGAAATGTCTGGTGCCGCATCGTTCCTGCGCCCCGCTGGGTCAACGGCCAAACGATGCAGGCCGCTTCCGCAATGAGCTAGCACCAACCGACGCGGCAATCCTAGTCCATATCGGCGGCAGGCATATGCCTGCCGCGGCCTAGTCCATATCGGCGGCAGACAGATTGCCTGCCGCGGGGCCTAGTCCATATGCGCGGCGGGTGCGCCGCCGCCGGCCGGGCCCGCTTTCGGCTTGCGCAGCAGGAAGACGAACGGGATGGCGAGCAGCGTCATCATCATCAGTATTTTGAAGTCGTTCACGTAGGAGATCATCATCGCCTGGATATTGACCATGCGATCGACCTCCGACAGCGCCGTGGGGTCGCCGCCGGCGGCCGCGGGCGAGACTGCCCAGAGGTTGGGATTGAACGGGTTGATGAAGGCAGAAAGCTCGGCGTGGTTGATCTGCGTGTTGCGCACCAGCAGCACCGTCACGACCGAAACGCCGATCGACGAGCCAAGATTGCGCACCAGGCTGAACAACGCGGTCGCATCGGTGCGGAAGCGTACGTCGAGCGTGGCGAACGTAACCGTCGACAGCGGTACGAACACCATGCCCATGCCCAGGCCCTGGATCACCCCGGAGCTGATGATCAGCCAGTTGTCCATCTGTGGCGTGAAACTGGCCATGGTGTAGAGCGACTGCGCGGTCAGCAGAAAACCGATGACGACGAGAATTCTGGCGTCGATCTTTCCCATGATGCGCCCCACGACGAGCATCGAGATCATCGTGCCGACACCGCGCGGACCGATGACGATGCCGATGGTGATGGTCGGATAGCCGAATATGGTCGAGAGCATCGGCGGCAGCAGCGACATCGAGGCCAGGATGAGCACACCCATGACGAAGATGAACGCCAGGCCGGTCACGAAATTGCGATCGAGGAAGATCTTGGGGTCGATAAAGGGATGTTCTGCCGTCATGGTGTGGATGATGAACACCCAGAAGCCAGTGATGGCCAAACCGAGTTCGATCCATATCTCGACCGAGGAAAACCAGTCGACCTCACCGCCGCGATCGAGCATCAGTTGCAGCGCGCCGACGCCGAGCGATATCATGGCAAAGCCGAAGAAATCGAAGCTGCGCACCCGCCGGGCAACGGCCGGCAGATAGGCGGCCATGCCAAGGAAGGCGACGATGCCGACCGGCAGGTTGATGAAGAACACCCAGCGCCAGTTGAAATTCTCGGTCAGCCAGCCGCCCAGCGTCGGGCCCAGGATCGGTCCCAGCATGATGCCGGCGCCCCAGATGGCCATGGCCTGGCCGTGACGCTCCTTGGGGTTGATGTCGAGCAGGAAGGTCTGCGACAGCGGCACGATGGCGGCGCCGAACACGCCCTGCATCAGCCGGAACAGCACAATGGTTTCGAGGCTCCATGCCAGGCCGCACAGCATGGAGAAGATGGTGAAGCCGACCACGGCCGTCAGGAACAGCTCCTTGCGGCCGAAGCGGTCGGAGAGCCAGCCGGTGACCGGCGTCATGATGGCGGCGGCCACGATGTAGGAAGTCAGCACCCAGTTGATGTTGTCCGGAGAGGCGCCGAGATCGCCGGTCATGGTCGGCAGGGCGACGTTGGCAATCGTGGTGTCGAGCGCCTGCATGACGGTCGCCAGCATGAGCGCGACCGTGATCAGGCCGCGATGCGGCACTTCTTTGAAGGATTCGGGCGTGCTCATCCGCGGAACTTCCAGCCGGTAACAAAAACGTGTACATAGGGTTTCCGGGCGGCAAAGCCTTCCGTTGAGAGAGCCTCATCGCGGTGGGACGCGATTATCGATGTGGGGGTTACATCGACCGAGACTCTCTGATGAGCGGATGCCTGCCGCCCGGAAACATGAGGACCGACGGGTCCGTGTCGAAGATTTCAGATTCGGCCAAGCCGCAACGCGGCTCGAACCAGGCGCTGATCCTTCCCACTCCTCCCATCAGACCAATCCTTTTATCCACGTCCACCCGCCTGGTCCGCGCGGGCTTCCGCTGACTTATTGCGCGGCCTCGCCAGCCTTGGCGTGACCGAATATCGCGGGGAAACCGCGGGCAACGCCGGTGTCGACGGTGACAGAGGCGCTCATGCCCGTCCGCAGCGCCATCCTGGCGTCGGGATCGGTAAGCTCCAGGCGCACCGGGATGCGCTGCGTGACCTTGACCCAGTTGCCGGTGGCGTTCTGTGCGGGCAGCAGCGAGAATTCAGCACCCGTTCCCGCACCGATCGCCTTGACCGTCGCCTCGAAGGTCTTGCCCGGATAGGTATCGACCACGATCTCGGCCTTCTGGCCCGGCTTCATGTTGGTGAGCTGGGTTTCCTTGAAATTGGCATCGATCCAGGTGTCGCCGGTCTCGACCAGCGAAAACAGCGGCGTGCCGGAGCCGACAAACTGGCCGACCTTGAACGACGAGGCTTGCGAGATGACGCCATCGGCGGGCGCCTTGACCGTGGTCTGCGCTAGGTCGTAGGCGGCCTTGTCACGCGCGGCGAGCGCCGACATCACGGTTGGATGCTTGTCGGTTTCGATGTCGGGGTTGCCGCCAAGTGCTGCCTTGGCGCTGACGATGCCTTGCTGGGCGACGGCGACCTGCTGCTTTGCCTTGTCGAGGTCGTTGCGGGCCTGATCCAGCGACGACTTGGCGTTGATGCCCTTCTGCGCGAGATCGGCGGCGCGGTCATATTGCGACTGGGCGTAGTCGACCTCGCTGCTGGCGGACTTCTCCTGCGCCATCGACTGGCTGTAGGCGGCACGCAGTTGCTCGACATTGAGGCGTGCCGCGGCAACCGCGGCGTCGGCCTGGGCGAGCGCGATCCGGTAAGGCTCGGGGTCGATTGCGAACAGGAGATCCCCCTGCTTGACCAACTGATGGTCCGATATGGCGACCTGGACGATGCGGCCTGCCGTGTCCGAGGCGATCGACACCTTGGCCTGCTGCAGATTGGCGTTCTCCGTCTCCTGATAGCGCCCACCGGTCACCCAGACATAGCCGCCGCCGATGATCAGCGCGGCCGGCAAGGCGAACATCAAAAAGAAGCGGCCCATGCGGCGCTTCTTCTTCGGCGCCGCCGGCACCGGCACTACGGGCGGGGCGACCGCGACAGGGGCGGCAACCGGCTGGGCCGGTGCTTCCATCTCGACCTTGGGGGCGTTTTCGTCGACCTTGGCTACCGCATTCATGCTGCTGCGCCTTCCGCACTCTTTACCTTTTCAAGCGACGAAGCCTCGCCGTCCGTCAGATTCTGCACGATTACATCGAGCGCCCTGATCAGGACGCGGCGGTCCTCGGGCGAAACGCCGACAAGCGATTCCTCATAGACTTCGCCGGCGAGGCTCTTGACCTCGGCATAGGCGGCGCTCGCCTTGGCTGTCGGGAAAATCATGCGCACGCGACGGTCGGCGGCGTCGGCGCGGCGTTCGATCCAGCCGCCCTCCTCCATCCGGTCGACGAGGCGCGAGACGCTGATCGGCTCGATTTCGAGCAGTTCCGCGAGCCGCGCCTGGGTAACGCCTGCCTCCTTGGCGACACGCACCATGAGGCGCCATTGCGCCGACGAAAGGCCAAGCCCGCTGGCACGCGTCTCGAAGCGCTTGCGCAGCAGACGTTGCACGTCGTGGATCAAAAAGCCCAGTCTATCTATGCCATCAGAAACCATGAGCGATACATATAATAAGCGTGCTTACTATTCAAGATGTCACGTGACGGCCGAAGCCGGCAAATGTGCATGGCGGTCTTGCAACGCGATCGCGGCTGGCAATCAGTGAACCGCTGGAGACAGCCGGCCAGGCAGGAATCGGCCTTTTCACAGGCGGTTTCGGACGACCAGCGTGACGACGAAGAAGGCACCGAGCGAGCTGGTTATGATGCCTATCGGCAGTTCCTGCGGCGGCAGCAGCGTCCGGGCGAGAAGATCGCTTGCCAGCAAGAGCACAGCCCCGAACAATGCACAGCTTGCGATCAGGCGCAGATGCAAGGGACCGGCCAGCGGCCGCGACAGATGCGGGATCATCAATCCGACAAAGCCGATGACGCCGGCGACCGAGACGAGAATTGCCGTCGAGAAGGCCGCAACGAGAAACGTCGCCCTGCGCATGCGCGCCACCGGCACGCCAAGGCTTTCGGCAGCACTTTCACCGGCCAGGAAGGCGTCCAGCCTGCGGTGGTTCCACAGCCCGTAGGCCGCGATCGTGCCGGCTCCCAAGGCGCCCAGCCAGACATTGTCCCAGCGCGCCAGTCCGAGCCCGCCCATCGTCCAGAACAGCACCGAATGGGCCGCACGCTGGTCTCCGGCAAAGACCAGATAGTTGGTCAAGGCGGTGAACAGGAAGGAGACGGCAAGGCCGGCGAGGATCAGCCGCTCCGGCCCCTGCCCCCTGACCCGTGCGACCAGCAGCAGGACGATGCAGGCGGCCAGTATGCCGCCGGTGAAGGCGGCGACCGGCAAGGTCCAGATGCCAAAACTGTCGCCGAAGACGGTGATGACGGAAACAGCGCCGGCGGCGGCCCCCGACGACAGGCCGAACAGGAAAGGATCGGCGAGACCGTTGCGGGTCACCGTCTGCAGCAAAGCACCTGTTATACCGAGGCCGGCACCGACACAGACCGCCAGGATCGTGCGCGGCAGCCTGAGATCGACGACGATCTTGCCTACCGGGCCCGACACCTGGTGTTCATGCATCCCGACGGCATGGCCAAGCGAGGCGATGACGTCGGTCAGCGGGATCAGCGTCGAACCATAGGCTATCGACAGCAGCACGAGGGCGACGACCGCCACCGTGCCCGCCACCATGGCCAGCGCGAATGCCTTGTGCCCCGAAAGCGCGCCGGATTTTTGCCCTGGGGCAAGAAGCATCAGAACGCTTCCGGATGCATCGCCTTGGCGATCTTGGCGATCGCCTCGATGTTTGCCGGTCCAGGCGTCAGTTCGGCATAGCGAAGGGCCACGAAACGCTCGTTCTTGACCGCGTCCGTCTCCTTCATCGCCGGATGCGCCTTCAGGAAATCGAGCAGTTTCCTGTAGCCGCCGCCATCCTGGTAGTCGAGCAGGATGAGGAATTGCGGATTGCGCGAGGCCACGGTTTCCCAGTCCGTGTTGCCCCAGCTGGTGTCCATGTCGGCCATGATGTTGTCACCGCCGGCGGCTGATATCATGGCGCTAGGGATGGCGAATTTTCCGGCGGTGAACGGCTTGTCCTCGCCGGAATCATAGAGGAACACGCGGGTTCCCTTGGCGTCGCCGACCTTCGCGGTGATGTCGGCGAGTTGCGCCTTCCAGCCGGCGACAAGCTTCTGCGCCTCGGTCTCCTTGCCAAAGATCTTGCCCAGCTTTTCAACATCGCCATAGAGCAGGTCCATGGAAGCCGCCGGGCGGTTCTTGTCGAGATGGACGCAGCTCTCGGTCAGCACCAGTGTCTTGATGCCATGTGGGGCGAGCGTGTCGGGCGTCACGTCGCCGCCCGGCTTCATGCCATAGTACCAGCCGGCGAAGAAGAAATCGGGCTCGACGGCGACCAGGTTCTCGAGCGTCGGGTATTTGGGCGCGAGTTCCGGGATGGAGCCCTGCTCGGCCTTGAATTCGGGGCCGACCTTGTACCATCCGGTGATGCCGGTCAGGCCGACGATCGACGGCTGCAGCTTCAGCGCGAAGGCCATCTCGGCCATGTTGAGGTCATGGATGACGGCGCGCTTGGGCGGCGCGTCGAAGGTCAGCGGCTTGCCGCAACTGTCGACGGTGACGGGGAAAGCGAAGGCGGTAGAGGCCAGCAAGGAAAAGACGAGCGACAAGGCGAGACGTTTCACGGATTTTGCTCCTTGGTTGAACAGTGTTGATGAGGGATGGTTCGATCAGGATGGCGGCACGGCGCGGTTCGGAACATCGAACACAGTCAGTTCACGGTCCTCGGTGGGGTGACGCAGGCGAAACACGTCGACGCCGAAAATCTCGCGGATCAGCTGTTGCGTCAGCGCTTCGCGCGGTGCGGCCAGCGCGTGCAGCCGGGCTTCGTTCATCACCGCGACCCTGGTTGCGAAAGGCGCCACAAGGGCCAGGTCATGCAGCACCGCGATCACCGTCATGCCGAAGCCCGCGACGAGTTCGAGAAGCTCGCCGCGAGCACGCGGGTCGAGATGGTTGGTCGGCTCGTCGAGGAACAACACTTTCGGTTGCTGTGCGATGGCGCGCGCCAGCTGGGCGCGTTGGCGCTCCCCGCCAGACAGCGAGCCAATGGTGCGGCCGAGCAACGGCAAAAGGCCGGTCCGGCGCAGGGCGTCGACGACAATGTCGCGCTCGTCGCTCCTGCGCCTCAGGCCGGCATGCGGAACACGGCCAAGTTCGACATAGTCGATCACCGCCAGCCGCGGATCCGGCTGGTCGGTCTGGCCGACGACGGCCATGTGCAAGGCCCGCTCGGCTGTCGAGATCCTGTCCAGGCGTCGCCCGCCAAGCTTCACCTCGCCCGAACTTGGCCTGAGCATGCCCGACAGCATGTGCAGCAGTGTCGTCTTGCCAGCGCCATTGGGGCCGATGATGGCGAGACGATCGCCGGTGGCGATAGAAAGGCTGACCGCATGGACCAGATTCCGGCCATTCGCCACGGCACCCAGGTCGCGCGCTTCGAGGAGTGGCATTGTCATCGGCTATCACCCGCCAGCTTGCCCGGCGCCGGGATGCGGGCCAGCGTCTTGCCGGCTAGTCGCGGCGGACGTTGGCCGGAATTGCACCAGCCGTCGGCGAGCGAGGCGTAAAGCCTGGCAAATCGCACGAGATCACCGGCGTCGGCCTCGGCATCGACGGAGCCGAAGAGATAGGTAGCCTTGCCCGGCGCCTGGAAGGCTACCGTCAGCGGCCGTGCGCAGCCCGCCATGCATTCGACGCCCTCGATCGTGAAGCCATGCGCCACGGCGGGTTCATCATGGGCCGAGAGCCGGGAGCGCAAATCGGCGCACAGGCTTTCGCCCGACCTGATGCCGGTCGGAACGTCACGGCAAAGCGTGCACACGATGATGCGGTGATCGATAGCGCCGTCCAACTTCCGTCACTTTCCAAAACTGGCGACGGAAGGATGTTGGCGAGACGGCCGACAAGACCGACGTCCACGTTTCCTCCCGGCACACCCCGTCCGGTCAACTCAGTGATGGCAGGTCTCCTGGCTCGCGGGTCGTTGCGCAATCCTGCCTTCCCAGCCTTGCCGGCCAGTGGCATTTCGGATCTTGCTCACCGCTTACAGTTGCGGGGGCAGCCACGGCTTCGACCTATTGGGTCTCACCGTGTTCCCTTTTCACCCCTCGCCTTTCGACTCGGGGACCATCACCACTCGATCGTAGTTTTCCCCCAATTGCTTCGCAACGGATTTCTCGGTGCATTGTCGATCCCGCGGCGGCGCTGAACTTACAGACGTAATGTAATTACATTACGATTTAAATCGTACCGCTCGGCTAAGTCAAGTGAGGCTTTCTGCCCGAAAGAAGACATCTAGCCAGTCTCGCTCCTGGAGATGCGGCTGGCCGCGGAGCGTTGCCGTCCGGATTGCACGGCAAGCGCAATTTCGATCAAACTGCCGCGCGCGAAGGCGGCAAGATGATCCGCTCAATGCGAGGAACCCATGAACCCGACCGAGAAAGCGCTGTGGTTTGTCGAGAGCCATCTGCCGGAGGCGATCTCGCTCGACGATGTCGCCCAAAGCAGCGGCGTGTCGCGCTTTCATGTGACGCGCGCCTTCGGCGCTGCCACCGGCCGCTCGGTCATGGGCTACATGCGCGCACGCAGGCTGACCGAGGCGGCGCGCAGGCTGGCCGGCGGAGCCCCCGACATCCTCTCGGTGGCGCTCGATGCCGGCTACAGCTCGCATGAGGCTTTCACCCGCGCCTTCCGCGACCAGTTCGGCACCACGCCCGAGATGGTGCGCGCGCAAGGCTCGACCAAGACCCTCGACCTCGTGGAGCCGATCCTGATGGACCAATCCTTTCTTTCGGCCCTCGAACCATCGCGCTTCGAGACCAGCCGGCCGTTGCTGATCGCTGGGCTCGGCGAACGCTACACCTGTGAAACCAGCGCCGCCATTCCGATGCAGTGGCAACGCTTTGGTCCCTATATCGGCAACATTCCAGGCGAGACCGGCGACGTCGCCTACGGCGTCTGCGCCAACGGCGACGATGCCGGCAATTTCGACTACGTCGCCGGTGTCGAGGTCACCGATTTTTCCGACCTTCCAAGGGAACTCAGCCGCGTGCGCATACCCGCCCAGAAATATGCGGTGTTTGCGCATCGCGAGCACATCTCGACCATCCGCCGCACCGTCAACACGATCTGGAACAAATGGCTGCCGGCCTCCGGGCACGAGATAGCGGACGCGCCGGAATTCGAACGCTACGGTCCGGAGTTCGATCCGCGCAGCGGCAATGGCGGACTAGAGATCTGGGTGCCGATCAAGGATTGACCGGCACTACAATTCCAAGTCCCAGGTCTGGCCAACCAGATCCTTGCCGAAGGAGTGGTGAGGCTCTTCCTCGGTCAGTGTGAAGCCGACCGCCTGGTAGATGTGCCGGGCGGCGGTCAGGATGTCGTTGGTCCACAAGGTCAGCGTCTTGTAGCCCTTGGCACGGGCAAAGCCGATGCATTCCTCGACCAGCCGCCTGCCGATGCCGAGGCCACGCGCCGAAGGTTCGACATAGAGCAGGCGCAGCTTCGCCACCTCGGGCGATTTGCGCACGACGAAGACCGAGCCGACGACCTCGCCATCACGCTCGGCGATCCAGCTTCGTTCCCATTTCGGGTCGAAGGATTTGACGAATGCCGCAAGGATTTCGGCAACCAGCGCCTCATAGGTTTCGTCCCAGCCATAGTCCTGCGCGTAGAGCATGCCTTGCCGGCGGATGATCCAGCCGATGTCGCCGACCTGCAGCGGCCGCAACAGATAGGGGATCCTTGGCTCGGCGCTTTCACCCAGCAGAGCCTGGACCGTCCGCATGGATTTCACCAGCCGGTCCTGCTCCGACGCAGGCAGCCGATCGAGGAGCGCCGCGACCTGGTCGTGCGAATCCTTGTTCAGCGGCGCGAAGGCATTCCTGCCCGCCAGCGTCAGCGCAATCGACGATTGCCTGGCGTCCGAAACCACCGTCGACCTGGAGATGAGGTGAAGGCGCTCGAACTTCTTCAGCAGACGGCTGACATAGCCGGCGTCGAGACCGAGGTCGCGCCCGAGGTCCGTCGCGGTCAGACCGTCGCGGTGCGCCAGTTCGTAGAGCACGCGCGCCTCGGTCAGCGAGAAGGCGCTTTTCAGCAGCCCTTCGTCGAGCAGCCCGATCTGGCGGGTGTAGAAGCGGTTGAAAGCCCGCACCGCGTCGATCAGGTCTTTGTTGGGCGCTTCGTTACCGGGCTGATGGTGAATTGTCATGGGCATCTCCTGTCCGCACAGGATTGATCATTTGGTTGACTTAGTCAATAAAATGGTTGACCCGACGCACCTCACAACTTCGTCATTCTAGGGCGGAGCAAGGAGCGAAGCGACGCGCGCAGACCCTGGAATCCATTCCGTGACGGTGGCCGAAGCGCGCCACGCCGCAGAACGGGCTTCATGGGTCTGCATTAGGCGCCAAGAATCCATTTCGTTGCATAGCGGAAGGGTAACGGCATGGATTCTAGGGTCTGCGCTCCGCTTCGCGTCGCTCCGCCCTAGAATGACGACATCGCGGGGTCGGTGCGCCAATCACGACCGCAGTGGCGCCCCTCAACCCATCGGCAACACCGGCCAACGATCAACGATCTTGCCGCCAGAAAATACCGCGATCGGCCCGAATTGCTGCAGCACAGCCTCGCTCTGCGTCGGCCTCAGAAAGGCATAATCCCCCGGCTTCACCTGCGCTGTTGCCGGCAGGCTCATGAATTGCTGGTTGGAGGAAAACCCCATCAGACCGTTTGGTTTCATGCCTTCCGGGAACACCGCTTCGGCCATCCACTTGCCGCCATAGAGATAGCAGCCTTTGCGCGGGAAGAGGCCGAGCGCCTGCAAGGCCTTCGAGAACCAGACCGGGCCTGGCAGCGCCGCATCGGCCGCCTTGAGGATCGGGGTGGCGATGAAGGCGGCCGGCTGGAATCCGTTGAGCCCCGGCTTGTCGAAATCGCTGGGCAGGACGAAAGCCGAGCCGATCGAGACTTCGTTGGCAACGCCCGCGCCATGCAGCAGCGCCGTCTTCGAGCCGCCGATGTTGAGGATGCGGCGCTGATCCGGTTCGAGTGCCACGACGAAATCTGCCGCCAGCGCCGAGGCTTTCATCAACGCCTTGGCAGCACCGCCAAACAGCCCGGGGATTTCCGGCGCATGCGCCTCATAGGCCATGATGCCTTCGCAACACAGGCCCTTCGGCACCGTCAGCGCCTTGATCTCGGCCGGGCGGGCAAACCCGCCGCGATGCAGGCCGACATCGACCTCGAAGGCGATACGCAGTTCGATAGCGAGCTCGGCGGCCAGAGCGCCATATTCCGCCAGTCTTTCGTCGCTGTCGACCAGCCAGCAGACACGCGACCAGTCGGCGTCGCCCTTCACCAGCACCGCTCTTGCCGCGCTGACCGGCATTGGTTTGCCGTATAGCAGATCCGCATGCGGGAACGCCTTCAGCACCGCCGCGCTGATCGGCGGATGGAAAGTCATGAAGCGATCGCTTCCAAGCGTCTTGCCGATATGCGAAAGCAGCGGCAGGCAAGCGAGCGACTTGTCGACCAGCCGCACGGCAAGGCTGGGATCAAGCCTGTCCTTCACCAGGGCGATGTTGCTGTCCAGCCGGTCGCGGTCCAGCACCAGACAGGGCTGGAAGATACCGGCCTGCTTCAGCGCCTGCGATAGAGTGGCGAAATAGGCGCTCATGGTTCGATGCCGAACAAGCCAGCCATGTAGGGCGAGACGAAACGGTTTCGCGGATCGATGTCGCGGCGCACCGCCATGGCATCGTCCCAGCGCGGATAGAGCTTCTTGAAGTCCGCCGCCTTCAGGCTGTGCATCTTGCCCCAATGCGGCCTGCCGCCATATCTGCGAAAGACCGGCTCGGCCGCCTGCATGAACGGCAACGGATCGTTCGCCGCATCGTGGTGGATGGCGATCGAACAGGTCGGCCTGTTGTAGAAGGGCGAGAGCCAGAACTGATCGGCCGCGACGCTGCGCACCTCCATTGGGAAATAGACTTCGGGAAAGCGCTTTTCGGTCAGCTCGATGATTTCGGCCAGCGCCTTCGGTCCTTCCTCGAACGGAAGGTGATATTCCATCTCGTTGAATTTGGTCTGTCGGTCGCTGGCATAGACATTGAGCCAGTCCTGCACATAGTCCTCGGCCGGCACCTTGGCGACGGCACCCTGGATCAGCCGGCGGCGCAGTGACGGCAGCCAGGCGAGCCCGGTGCGCAGCCGGCGCAGTGTCCGCAGTCCGGCCTCGTCATTCTCGGTAGGACGCGCGGTGGTCGCCGCGTCGCTCAAGTCGCTGGCGATGAACTGCGCATGGCCGGAGAACGGGATGTAGTAGAATTCGGCCGACCGGTGCGCGCTCATCATCGTTTCGAAATCGCGCAGCATGTCGGCGATCGGCAGCACCCATTTGCGGCGGCGCAGCCTGTACGTCGCAATGTTGTTCAGCGTCACTTCGCTCATGACGCCGAAGGCACCGAGCGCGACGCCTATGGCGTGGATCGTGTCCTGATCCCCTGCCCTGGTGAAGTCGCGAACCTTGCCAAACCCGTCGACGATCTGCACCGTCTCCAATTGCGTGTGATAGGCGCCGAGCGTCGGTCCCGAGCCATGGGTCGCGGTGCCCAATGCGCCGCCGATCGCCTGGCGGTCGATGTCGCCCATATTGGGCAGGCCCTGGCCGATATCCTGCAGGATGTGCATGAGCGAACCAAGCCGCGTGCCCGCCCGCACGCGCGCCTGATGCTTTTCAGCGTCATGCGAGACCAGCCCCTCCAGTTTCTCCAGGGACAGGATGGTGCCTTGCGATTTCACCAGCGGCGTGAAGGAGTGACCGGCACCGACGACGCGGATCGGGCCGGGTGCGGTGCGAATGAGATCACCTACTTCACCGGCATCGGCGGGGCTGGCGATCAGCCGCGGCTCGGCCGTGACATAGCCCGACCAGTTGCTCCAGCTGGACATATTACCCCCCGGTCAGGCAACGGCGCGGCGGTGCCGCGAGACGAGGACGAACAGGCCGAGCAGCAGCACACTGGCCAAGGCACTGCCGACAGCGAATTCCGGAACCGGGCGAAAATCCTTGCCGTCAATGAGCAGCGACGCCGCGACCGGCCCGACCGCCAGGCCAAGGAGCTGCGCGGCCGGCACCAAGAGCACGGCCGTGCGGGTCTCG
The DNA here is from genome assembly GCF_016756515.1 of Mesorhizobium sp. 113-3-9. Taxonomy (NCBI): domain Bacteria; kingdom Pseudomonadati; phylum Pseudomonadota; class Alphaproteobacteria; order Hyphomicrobiales; family Phyllobacteriaceae; genus Mesorhizobium; species Mesorhizobium sp. 113-3-9. Next base: position 5,350,620 of record NZ_AP023246.1, read on the forward strand.
TCCGCCGTGATCGTCAGCCGGATCTGATAGGGCACGATGAACAGGAGAATAAAACCCATGACCAGGGCGGCGACCCAGAACGTGGTAAGGCCGGGTCCGCTGGCGAGGATGAGCGAGGCGACAAGTGCGACGGTGCCAATTCCGGCTATGGCAAGGCGATAGTCGATGCGCGCCTCGAACACAGTCGCGGTCATCGCGCCCAGAACCTGCATCGCCAGGCTGGCCGATACGATCAGGCCAACGGTGCGGCCGTCGATGCCGAATTGGGCGCCAAGCGGCTCCAGAAAGGCCCAGATCGAGCCAAAGAACATGAAGTAGCAGAAGATGCACAACAACGCCGTGATCGAAGGAACCGTGAGCACATTGGCCAGATCCTCGTCCTTGGGCAGATCAGCGTAGGCGGCGGGGACAGTGAAGGCGACCCCCAGCGACAGGATGCAGACGACCGCCAGAACCAGGAAGCCGCCGGCCGACCCGGCCGCTGGAATGACATAGAGCGCCAGCAGCAGGGCCAGAGGGCACTGCGCCAGCGTCTGCATGGTGACGAAATAACCGCCGATGCGCTCGGCCCGGCGCGAGCGGGCGATCAGTTCGGTGGCGACCGCGACAAGGCCGCCTTCGGCAAGGCCGGCCACGGAGCGGGCCGCCATCAACATGTTGGCGCCGGCGGCATAGGCAGTCCAGACATTCGCCAGTGCCAGCAGGAGCAGGAGGGCCGCACTTTTCCAGCGCATGTTGCGGGCCGAGAGCAGCGTCGCGATGATCGCCGAACCGATCGCGATGGCGATCAGCTCGGCGGTGGCGACCAGTGCCAGTTCATCGCCGCTGACATGGCCCTCAGTATAAAGGGCGCCGAGCAAAACCGGCTGCATACCGAGAATGAGCAGACCGACCGATCCGATCCACAGGGCGGAGGCAAGCTGGCCGCCGGTCGGGTTGCCGACCAGCCAGTCGCCGCTTCCGGTATGCGAGTCACCAGATGTCAAAGGCGCCTCCCAACATCCTTGCCGCACGGCAGAAAAGCTGACAATCTGTCAGCATTTTCAGGACCTGATACTTGATCATATTTCTTGTCAACCAGAATTTGGCAGTTCGAGCGAAAGACCGGTGCATGACACAAGCAAGGCGAACAGCGACCGAACCGAGGCGCATGCCGAAGCAGGAGCGCAGCCGCGAGCGCATCGACGCCATCCTGTCGACGACCATGAAGCTGATCGGCGAGAAGGGCATCGACGCCGTCACCATGAAGGAGGTCGGCATGCTGGCGGGCGGGCCGATCGCCACCGTCTATCACTACTTCCCCAACAAGTCGGCGATCCTGGCGATGCTCTATGAGCGGTTTTCGGAGGTCAGCCGCGCGCGACTGACTGATATCATCGCCGATGTCCGCGAAGCCAAGGACGTCATCGTCGCGGCCGACCGGCTGCTTGACGATTACCTCAGCCGCGTCGCCGGCGATCCGGCCATCCAGGATCTGCAGAACGCCATCCAGGCCGACAAGGCGCTCAAGAATCTCGACATCGCCGAAACCCGGCACCAGGCCAGGATGTTCTGCGACCACGTCATCGGCCTGATCGAGCCGCCGAAGCACGAGCAGTTCGAACGCATCGTTCTGCTGATCTTCCAGCTCGCCGGCGGCGTGGTGCGCCTGGCACTCGCGGAGGGCGAAGCGGAAAGCCGCCGCACCATCGAGGATTACCGGTCGATCATCCACACCCAGTTACGGCTGTTTCTTTAGACGGAGCGTCGGCCTCAGCCGCTTGTTAGCCTATCTTGCCTGACGGATGAGGCCTTCGAAGCCGTCGGCCAGATCGGCGGCGCCGGCCGCGAACATCTTCGCGAGATTCTGGGGACGGCCGGGGGTCTTGTTGGCATCAAGCAGAATGGCCCTGCCCTCATGCAGGACGAAATCGAACTTTCCGTAGTCGAAGCCGAGTTCGCGCCGCCGCTCACGCATTTCGTCGGGAACCGGGACGGGCTCACGCCGGATCGTTTCGGATGCCTTGACCAGGCTGTTTGGCGAGACGTAGCGGGTACAGCGCTCGCGCTCTCCGCAAAACACCCAGAAACGCGCCGCAAAACCGTCGGGTTCTCTTTCCGGGATGAACTTTTCCACGACCAGATCGTCGTTCCCGAAGATGCCGTCCGGAACCTCACCGAGAGATCCATAGACCTCATAGGGTTGCAAGGTTGGCAGATGCGGAAAAGGCGGCGGCTTCCCGGCGCGCCTCGATCGCCGGTTGAGGAGTGTCTCCGGAATACCCCGATTGTTGAGGTCACTCTTGACGATGACCGGGCCCTGCCAGGCGTCGCCTTCCGATATCAGAGCCCCGCTGATCCGCCGTTTCGAGATATCGGACGCCCCGACATTGAGGCAGAACGCAAAACCCTTGGCGTAGTCGACATGGTCCGCGGGCGTTACGGTCGCATCGACATGCAGAACCGCGATATCAGCATTGTATGTCTTTGATGGGCCTTGCTGGATCCGGACCGAATGGCCGCGCCGCTTCAGTTGTTCCAGAACATCGAAAAGCAGATAGGGGCTGCCCCTCCGCAACATAAGATTGCGCTTGCCCAGGAACCGGTCATGCTCATGCGTTATGACGACGATATGCGACACAGCAATTCCCCTTGGCTTCCATGCCCGCTTCCATTAAGCGGCTCTCATCGCTCGATGCCAGACCTTCCTGGGCTCCAACGGGTTTGAATGCCAAATCATTGGGATAATTATCATCGGCACTGGAAGCTCCTGGATGCGCCGCTCCGGCCGACCGCGGAAACCGTCGACATATTCGATCGCGAACTTGATCTCGGGAATGCCGATGTCCTTCTGCTCGGCGTGACACCCGAACTGGCAATCCTGGGCAGGTCGATGCTGGCGATCGATCAATCGGCAACCATGATTTCCGGCGTGTGGGCGGGCGACAACGCCTCGCGAAGGGCGATGGCCGGCAATTGGCTAAGCCTCCCCCTGGAACAAGCCAGTTTCGACGCCGTCATCGGCGACGGCTGCCTGTCGGCAGTCGATTCCAAAGCCGCCCGCCATGCGCTGCTGGGCGAAATCGCAAGAGTGCTGAAGCCCGGCAAGCGTGCGGCGATCCGGGTCTTCGCCCGGCCGGACGCGGCGGACGATCTGCTCGACATCGAAGCTTCGGTGCTGGCTGGTGGGGTCGAGAATTTTCACGCGCTCAAATGGCGCATCGCGATGGCGTGCACGACGGACGACGGCGACAATACCGTCAAAGTACAGGCAATCCGTGCAACATTCGACAGGCTGTTTCCGGATCGCGAAGCCCTTGCCGCACGGACGGGATGGAGCATGGCGTCCATCAACACGATCGACGTCTATGCAGGTTCCGAAACCAGGTACAGTTTTGCGACGCTTTCCACGCTGTTGGATGAGGCAAGCGCCTGGTTCGACCAGGTGCGCGTCGTGCCGAGCGGCTCTTACCCGCTGGCCGAACGCTGTCCGCTTCTGGTGCTTGAATCGCCGAGGCGCCGGCAGGAAGAACAGCCCGTGGTTCGATCTTGATACTCCAGAAAATGGCTTGTGCCTCGGATACCGGGTTCCGATTGACAGGACTGCATTCGAACGGGAGTTCGCGCGGCAACCGGGATTTTTCGGCACCGCCGGTCAGCGCGAGAAAAATTTCCCATGACTGCCCCTTCCCGTGCGCCTTGACTCTCGCAGGTCGGCGGCCTATTTCAGCGCCACGTTAGCACTCGCCCTTGGTGAGTGCTAACCATATGTCCGGCTTCGCCGGACGGAGGAACTGTTTCTCACCGTTCTCATTCGAGGAAGAAAAAATGGCAAAGTCGAAGTTCCGCCCGCTTCATGACCGCGTGGTCGTTCGCCGGGTCGAATCCGAATCCAAGACCGCCGGCGGGATCATCATCCCGGATACGGCGAAGGAAAAGCCGCAGGAAGGCGAGATCATCGCCGTCGGCTCCGGCGCCCGCGACGAAAGCGGCAAGCTCTTGCCCCTGGACGTCAAGGCTGGCGACCGCATCCTGTTCGGCAAGTGGTCGGGCACCGAAGTCAAGCTCAATGGCGAAGACCTTCTGATCATGAAGGAATCCGACATCATGGGCATCATCGGCTGATTATCGGCCTCACCGTCAACTGAATTCCGGGCTTACCCCAAGCCCCTGCCAGGAGCTTAAAAATGGCTGCCAAAGACGTAAAATTCTCCCGTGATGCCCGCGAGCGCATGCTGCGCGGCGTCAACATCCTCGCCGACGCGGTGAAGGTGACCCTCGGCCCCAAGGGCCGCAACGTCGTCATCGACAAGTCGTTCGGCGCCCCGCGCATTACCAAGGACGGCGTCACCGTCGCCAAGGAAATCGAGCTTGAGGACAAGTTCGAGAACATGGGCGCGCAGATGGTCCGCGAAGTCGCTTCGAAGACCAATGACATCGCCGGCGACGGCACCACGACCGCGACCGTTCTGGCGCAGTCGATCGTCCAGGAAGGCCACAAGGCGGTTGCCGCCGGCATGAACCCGATGGACCTGAAGCGCGGTATCGATCTGGCCGTCACCGAAGTCGTCGCGGCTCTCGGCAAGGCTGCCAAGAAGATCAAGACCTCCGAGGAAGTTGCCCAGGTCGGCACGATCTCGGCCAATGGCGACGAGTCGGTCGGCAAGATGATCGCGGAAGCGATGCAGAAGGTCGGCAACGAAGGCGTCATCACCGTCGAGGAAGCCAAGACCGCCGAGACCGAACTCGAAGTCGTCGAAGGCATGCAGTTCGACCGCGGCTATCTCTCGCCCTACTTCGTCACCAACGCCGACAAGATGGTTGCCGATCTCGAGGACGCCTACATCCTGCTCCACGAGAAGAAGCTCTCCAACCTGCAGGCCATGCTGCCGGTTCTCGAAGCCGTCGTGCAGACCTCGAAGCCGCTGCTCATCATCTCGGAAGACGTCGAAGGCGAGGCTCTGGCCACGCTCGTCGTCAACAAGCTGCGTGGCGGCCTGAAGATCGCCGCCGTCAAGGCGCCGGGCTTCGGCGATCGCCGCAAGGCCATGCTGGAAGACATCGCCATCCTCACCGGTGGCCAGGTCATCTCGGAAGACCTCGGCATCAAGCTCGAGAATGTCGGCCTCAACATGCTCGGCCGCGCAAAGAAGGTGTCGATCTCCAAGGAGAACACCACCATCGTCGACGGCGCCGGCAAGAAGGCCGAGATCCAGGGCCGCGTTGCCCAGATCAAGCAGCAGATCGAAGAGACCACCTCGGACTACGACAAGGAGAAGCTGCAGGAACGTCTCGCCAAGCTGGCGGGCGGCGTTGCGGTGATCCGCGTCGGCGGTGCGACGGAAGTCGAAGTCAAGGAAAAGAAGGACCGCGTCGATGACGCCCTGAACGCGACCCGCGCGGCAGTGGAAGAAGGCATCGTCGCCGGCGGTGGCGTGGCCCTGCTGCGCGCTTCGGCCAACATCAAGGCCACCGGCGCCAATGCCGACCAGGCTGCTGGCATCAACATCGTGCGTCGCGCGCTGCAGGCTCCGGCCCGCCAGATCGCGTCGAACGCCGGTGCGGAAGCTTCGATCGTTGCCGGCAAGATCCTTGAGAACAAGGGCGCGACCTTCGGCTACAACGCCCAGTCGGGCGAGTATGGCGACATGATCGCGATGGGCATCGTCGACCCGGTCAAGGTCGTGCGCACCGCTCTCCAGGACGCGGCCTCGGTCGCCGGCCTGCTCGTCACCACCGAAGCCATGATCGCGGAGGCTCCGAAGAAGGAGTCGGCTGGCGGCGGCATGCCTGGCGGCATGGGCGGCGGCGGCATGGGCGGCATGGGCGGCATGGACTTCTAAGAAGTCCATAAAGCACGCCCATGAGCTAGCGTTGCTCAAGCCCGCAAGCGGGCTTGAGTGGCGGCATGGACTTCTAATCCAAGCCACTTGGCTTATGCATACGGAAAGGGCGGCAGCGATGCCGCCCTTTTTACTGTGCGGTTGGCCCGGCCGGCAATAGCTCTCTTATGCGGCGGTCTCTGCTTGCTGCGCCACCTCTCCAGCCAGCACCGCGCCTTCAATCAGCGCCGCCACCTCATCAGCGACCGCGTGTAACGGGGCGCGGTCGCGCGTGGCACGGGCGATCACCATAAGCCCTTCCAGCGACGATTCGACCAGCAATGCCAAAGCGTGGGCGCGGCGCTCGGGCACCCCTGCCCTGACGAAGGCCTCCCGCAGAAGGCCTATCCACTGCTCGAAGGCCGAGCGGCACAAATCCGCCAGCTCAGGCACGTCGGTCGGCGAGTCCAGCACCACCGGTGCGATCGGACAGCCAAGCGAAAACTGGTTGTCCTCCAGCATGCGCGCCACCGACTGGTAGATATGATGGACGGCCACCGCCGGATCCCTTTCAGCGGCCAGCGCCTCGCCCAGCCTCTCCGTCACCTTGGCGACACTGTCACGCGTCACTTCGATGACCAGCTGATCCTTGCCGCCGGGAAAATGGAAATAGAGCGAGCCGCGCGGCGCGCCGCTGGCGCTCAATATGTCGTTGAGCGAGGTGCCGTGATAGCCGCGCTTCCGGAGCAGCAGCGCCGTCGTGTCGAGTATGCGGGTGCGAGTGTCGTTCGCCATGTCAACCTCTGTCAGCAGCGGTCATTATAGGCCTTGCACCTAATATGACAATCGGTCTACATAATATGTAGATCAGTCTACATATTAGAGGAAGCCGACATGCGAACTTATCGTCTTGAAGGGTCCGGTGGCACCGAATGCCTGGTGATGCGCGACGGGGCGCAGCCGCGGCCGAACTCGCATGAGATCGTGGTGCGCGTTCACGCCACTTCGCTCAACCGGCGCGACACGATGATCCTCAACGGCACCTATCCGCTGACGCCGCGCCAGGGCGTCGTTCCGCTGAGCGACGGGGCCGGTGAAGTTGTCGCCATCGGCGATGCCGTCACCCGCTTTGCCGTCGGCGATCGCGTGACCGGCAGCTATTTCGCGCGCTGGATCGACGGCCGCATGCATCCGGGCGTGGTCGACCAGCTCGGCTGCACGCTGGACGGCATGCTAAGCGAATTCGCCCTGCTCGACGAGCAATGGGCGGTCCGCTTGCCCGATCATCTCGACTGGCATGAGGCAGCGACACTCACCTGCGCCGGGCTGACGGCCTGGAGCGCGTTGACGGGCGCGGAGACTCCAAGGCCCGGACAATGGGTTCTGACCATCGGCTCGGGCGGTGTCGCGCTTTTTGCCTTGCAGTTCGCCAAACTCATGGGCTGCCGTGTCGCCGCCATCACCTCGCGCACCGAGAAGGCCGACAGGCTCCGCGCGCTCGGCGCCGATCTCGTCATCGCCACCGCCAACGCGCCGCAATGGGGCATGAAACTGCGCGAGCAGACCGGCGGAATCGATCTGGTCGTCGAGACCGGCGGCCCGGCGACCTTTGGTCAATCGCTGATCGCCAGCACTCTCTACGGGCGTATCGTGCTGCTCACCGTGCAGGACCAGAAGGGCAGATCGGTGGAGATTCCAGCCGCCGTCTACCAACGCAGCCTTGCCACCATCGGCCGCGTGTTCGTGGGCAGCCGCAACGGGCTGGAAACGATGCTCGCCGCCGTCGCCGCGCATCGGCTGAAGCCGATCATCGACAGGATCTTCCCGTTCACCGATGCGCGCGAGGCCTACCGCCATTTCCGGCAGGGCGACGTCTTCGGCAAGGTCGTCATCGACGGCGCGTGACAGCAGCATTCCCCAAACCAGAGAGGAGTATCAGCCATGACAATCCGCGAAGCATCAGCCCAATGGCAGGGCACGCTAAAGGAAGGAGCCGGCCGGCTGCGGCTGGGCAGCGGCGTGTTCGAGGGCGCCTATTCCTTCCCCTCGCGTTTCGACAATGGTCCGGGCACCAATCCGGAGGAACTGATCGCGGCCGCGCACGCCGGCTGTTTCTCGATGGCGCTTGCCGCCGTCCTCGACAGCGAAGGCCGCACGCCCGGCAGCATCCATACGATCGCACAGGTGCATCTCCGCGCCACGACAGCCGGCCCGACCATCACCCGTATCGAACTGAAGACGCAGGCAAGCGTCGCCGGCCTGGCGGCTGAGGACTTCGAGCGGCTGGCGCAATCGGCCAAGGCGGGCTGCCTCGTCTCACGGGCGTTGGCCGGCGTCGCCACGATCTCGCTGAAGGCCGACCTCGTCGACGCCGCCATTGACCACGAAAGGAAGGAACCCATCCAATGACCAGGGAAGTCATCATCGACATCGCCACCGCAAAGCGCTCCAGCGAAACGGCCGAAATCATGCAGCGCTACAACGACGTGTTCCAGCGCCACGATCCGTCCGCGCTCCACGAACTGGTGGCGGAGGACTGCGTGATCGAGAACACCACGCCGGCGCCGGACGGTGCCCGTCGCGCCGGCAAGGCCGCCTGCGTCGAACTGTGGTCGGCGATCGCCACCGGGCCGGGCACGCGCTTCGACATCGAAGAGACTTTCGTCGCCGGCGACCGCGCGACCATCCGCTGGCGCTACTGGATGGCCGACGGCAACTCACTGCGCGGCGTCAACCTGATGCGCGTCGCGCACGGACGGATCGTCGAGGCGATGGGCTATGTGAAGGGGTAGAGCGTCGGGCCACCCCACAGAAGATTTCCTGCCGGCTTTGCATCAGGAACCGGATGACGACAAATACGGGAGAGCGGATCGGCTAAACCGCGCGGCTCCCCGCACCAGGCGTGCGACACGACAATTCGTGGCACGGCGCGATGGCGAAGATGCGCCGCCTTGCGCGCCTCCCTGCCATCAAGGAGAACGGCCGACTATTCCTCGGTCGGTTTCGTCAATAAAATCAGATACTTCCATCAATTCTCAGTGATCCTGCAAAAGCTGCCGGACAATATTTCTTAACACATTCGCCATTACTAAAGGGTGAGAGCAAGGCGAGTTTGCTCGAGCGTGTGGTGTCGGGTAACCAGCGATGCAATTTTTCCGGCGATTTTTGCGGAACCGCGACGGCAACATCCTGATCATCTCGGCACTGGTGATGCCGGTCCTGATCGGCATGGCCGCCCTGGTCACCGAATATGGCGCCGCGCTGGTCCAGCAGGCCGACAATCAGCGCGTTGCCGACCTGTCGGCCTATGCAGGCGCGCTCGCCTACAATGCCAACAAGTCCACCGACCAGATGACTGCCACAGCTGTCGGCGTCGCGGTGCTTAACGGCGTCGCCGCCGCCAATGTCCAGGTCAGCCTGGTTGCCTCCCCCAGGACAGCCGGCGTCAACGCCGTTTCGGTGTCGGTCAACACCTACAGGACCCTGTTCCTGGCCCGCATCCTGAACGATCGCCAGCAGTTGCAGATCTACGCCAATTCGGTGGCCGAGGTCGGCGCGCAACCACAGACGCCCGGATGCATGCTCGCGCTCGACGGCACGCAGACCGGCGTGACGCTGAGCGGCGGCACCTCGATCTCGGCGCCGAAATGCACCGTCTCTTCCAATAACACCGTGACCGTCCCTTGCGGCACCAGCATTTCGGCGATCGGCGTCAAGTATAATTCCGCCGCGGCTCCAAGCCAGCCCTGCAATGGCATCACCGGCCCAGGCGGGGCGGCTGCGGTGATCACCAAGAAATCGACCCCTGACCCGCTGGCCGGCAATGCCGCGGTCACGGCCGCCGTGGCCCGCTTTTCAACCGTGGCCGCCCTGTCGGCGACGACCGCCCCTTCCGCTCCGACCAATACGACCGGCACCAACATCGACTTCGCGTGGGACCAGACCGCGACAATGAACGCAGCTGCGGCCGCTGGCTGTACAGCGTCCTGGTCGCAGCCGACCTGGACGTTCAGCTGTGGCAGCAAGACGACCGTCAATCTGGGGACCGTCACTATCGGCGGCGGCATCAACCTGAATTTCGCCCTGAACGGTGCGGCAACGACCACCTACAATTTCGCCGGCGATTTCACCACCAGCGCCACGACGAGTTTCGGTCCCGGAATCTATAATTTCGCCAAGACCCTGACGACGGCGGGAACGACCACTTTCAAGGCCGGTACCTATAATTTCGGCAAGCAGGTGACCACCGCCGGGACCACCACCTTTGGCGCCGGCACTTTCAACTTCACCAAGGGTTTGACCACCGGCGGCGGTGCCACCACAACCTTTGGAGCCGGCACCTTCAAGATTGGCCGCAGCGACACCGCCTGCAGCGGCTCGGGGCAGGTCAGCATCTGCAATACCTCCACCTTGACCTTTGGCGGACCCAGCGTTTTCGAGCTGCCCGGCGGCTATACCAACACCGGCGGTTCGACACTCACCTTCGGCTCGGGCACGACCAATTCCTACAAGATCGGCCCCGGCAGCAACGGCGATGCCATCACGATCGGCGGCGGGTCCACGACCATCATGGCCGATGCGACCGGCGCGAGCAGCGTCTTCCAGGTCGTCGGCAATGTGAATGGCGGCGGCGGCGGCAGCTGCTTTGTCGTCAGCGCCGCGGCACAACACGACATCTCCGGCAACTTCATCGGCTCGGGCGCCATCCTGCTCGGCGCCGGCGTCTATACAGTGGACGGCTATTTCGCGCTTGGCGGCAATGGCGGCGGCAGCGCCAACTGCAACGGCAGCACGATCAGCGTCAGCGGCGCCAATGTTACGCTTGTGCTGTCAGGCAAGGCCAAGTCCAGTTCGGGAAGTTGCAACGGCTATGTCTTCTGCGTCGCCGCCGGCTACAGCAACATCGTGCTCACCGCACCGCAGGCTGGAGCAACGGCGAAGCTGGCGGTTATCGGTCCGACGGCGATCACAAACACCGGCGGCGCGACATTCGCCGAGGGCGGCTCCAACGCCCAGATATCAGGTGCATTCTACTTTCCCTATGGCCCGATCGTGATGAATGGCGGCTCGAGCGTGCTGGGATCGAAAACGGACTCGACCAAGTGCCTGCAGATGATCGGCTCGCGCATCACGCTATCGGGCGGGACCGCGGCCGCTTCGGAATGCATCGCCGCCCCGAGCACCGGCGCCAGCAGCAAGGTGAGCCTCGTGCAATGAGAAATCCGTCACGCCTCGGCCTCAGCCTGCTCGCCGGCGGGGCTCTTTCATTCACGGACTTCCTTCGGCGTCAGAAAGCAGGCGTGTCGGCGGTCGAGTTCGCGCTCGTCACTCCGGTGCTGCTCGTCATCCTGGCCGGAACCGTCGACATAGGCGGCTCACTGAAGGCCAAGTTCGAACTGAGCTCGGCGGTCTCGGCCGGTTCGAACTATGCGCTGCTCAATGGCGACAAGGTCAACTCTTCCGGCGGCAGCGCACTGGCCGGCAACATCGCCACGGTGGTGACGAGCGGCCTGAGCGGCAATGCCGGCAACATTCAGGTCGTCATCAACAACGGCCCGACGATTGCGTATGACGCCAGCACGTCCAAGGCGACCCAGAGCGGCACGGCAGCGAATGCGGACCTCTGCTACTGCCCGGGCAATTCCGGGACCGTCGCCTGGAGCACCCCGGTCGCATGCGCCAGCATCTGCAGTGCCGGCGGGATCGCCGGAAAATTCGTGACGATCGCGGCCAGCAAGCCCTACACGCCGCTTTTCGGCGGCTTCGGCATCGTCACCAACGGCAATATCACCGTCAACTCGGTGGTGCAGCCGCAATGAGCCGTTGCCGGTCGTTCCTCCGCGACAGATCCGGCGCCAACGCCGTCGAGTTCGCGCTGCTGTCGGTGCCGTTGCTGATGGTGTTGATGGGCACGTTCGAGTTCGGTCGCATGTACTGGGCGCAGCACGTGCTGAATGAAATCGCCGCCGCGGGGGCTCGTTGCGTCGGCGTGCTGCAGAGCGGATGCACGCAGAACGGCGCCTACAACGCCGCCAGCGCCATCAGCTATATCAGCAACAGGGCGGCAACCGACGGCATTGTCCTGAGCACGACCAACATCACCGTCAGCAACAATACCACCTGCTCGGGCCTGTCCGGCTTTTCGAGCGTCCAGGTCTCCTACACGTTCGCGACCGTGCTGCCGGCCTTCCTGACCTCGCTGGCGAATGGCCCCAACCTCAGCGCCAAGGCTTGCTTCCCAAATCAGGGTGCCTGATGCAGTTCGCCCATAAGCGATCTCGGTTTTGAGAGAGCGACACGCATCGAAACAAGGGCGTGGAGCTACCGATCGGCAAGTGCCAGCTTGGCGCCGAGCATGACAAAGGCGCCCGCGAACGTCCTGCGCATCCAGGTCAGCACCATCGGCCGCGACACGACATGACTGCGGATCGAGGCGGCGAAGATGCCGTAGCCGACGAAAACCACGAAGGTCAAAAGCATGAAGACGGAGCTGAGTTCCAGCATCTTCGACAGCGCGTTTGGCTCGGTGGTGCTGACGAACTGCGGCAGGAAGGCGAAGAAGAAGATCGACAGTTTCGGATTGAGCACGTTGACGAGGATGCCGGTGGCTATCACCTTGCCGGCCGAGCGCGGCGCGACATTGTCCTCGACGCTCAAGCCGCCCTTCTCCTTCAGCGTGTTCCAGGCCATGTAGAGGAGATAGGCGACGCCGAGATATTTCAGCGTCTCGAAAGCAACCGCGCTGGTGTGCAGCAGTGCCGCAAGGCCGGTGATGGCGGCCGCCATGTGCGGGATGATGCCGAGCGTGCAGCCGAAGGCCGCAATGATCGAGGCCCGCGCACCGCGCGAAAGTCCGGCGCTCAGCGTGTAGAGAACGCCGGTGCCGGGCGAAGCCACGACGATCAGCGACGTCAACAGGAATTCGATGCTCACGACGGTTCCTCCACGGCCCTGCCCGGCCGGGAAGGTACCGGGCCAACGGGCGCCGCACAAGCGCAACGCAATCTTCCCCCTCGAGGGGGAGATGTCGCCGAAGGCGACAGAGGGGGGTCACCGCGCGCGGAACGCCCACCTCCTTCTTGTCACGAAGAACGTCGAGCCCGGTCGTACGCCCCTCTGGCCGCTTTCGCGGCTATCTCCCCCCTCAAGGGGACAGATTGGTCAGCGACATCCCGTGCGCGGCTCTTGCCATCAGGCATTCCGCGTCGCCAGGCATGCAGGCGCGACAGACATCCGGACGCAGTTCGTAGATGCCGCATGCGGTCGCCTTGCCGATTTCGCCCGACAAGGCCGAACAGCGCACGCCCTCGCAGCGCATGCCCGACAGGTCGGCGGCTACATATTTCTCAGGGATGCGGTCGAGCTGCGCGTCATCCTCGGTCGAGAAGCGCGGCCATTCGGCTGAATAGGAACAGCACGCGCCGCAGCTCTGACAGTCGAAGGCAGAAGCGGTGTCACGTTGCGACGACGAAAGGCTTGCGGCAGCTACCAGGGCGAGCAGCCCTGGCGTGGCAGAATTGCGATCGGCGTCCTGCGGCAAGGCGCTATTTCTTCTTAGCCGTCTTGCGCGCCGGCGCTTCAACGGGCGACTTGAACAGATCGGTCGCGGCGTCGGCAGCTTCGCTGGCCTTCGCGGCAACCGGCTTGGCTGGCTTTGCAGCGGGAGCCGGCGTTGCCGGCTGGTCCTTGGCGGAGAATTTAATGGCCATGTCAGTCCTCGTCGGCGAAACGCGATGATGGTGCGCGCGGATTGCGCAAGCGGCCGATCAGCGCCGAAACCGCCGTGATGTTCATTTCCTCGGGCGACCAGTTCCTGGCTTCCGCGATGTGATGCGGCGCCAGTTCACGATGCGTGCTGCCGCTATAGGCGGCATCCTGGTAGGTCACCCGCTCCTGGGTCTTTTTGTCCTCGCGGACATATTCGATCAGGTAGTTCGGGGCTTCGGCACGGCCACGCACGCCAACGCGCACCTGGGCATCGCCGTGGGCGCGCTTGCAGCGTTCGAGTTTTTCCAGCACGCGCCGGACGTATTCGACCGGCTTGTCCAGGGTTTCGACCATGTCGGCAATGGTCGCATCGGCCGCGATCGGCGTCTGTGGTACGCGCTTGGTGGCCATCAGCGTTTTCCGGCTCGTTTCGGCTGCACCGCAAGTGCTGCCGCCGCCGCCATCTCGTCGGCTTCCTTTTCCAGGCGCAGTTCGCGCAAACGGGCGGTCTTGGCTTCCCGCGCCTCGCTTACGGCATCGCGCTCGGATATAATGCGGTTGAGCGACATTGACTGGGTTTGCGTCCTGCTGAACAGCGACGCCGCCGGATCGGCGGTCTTCGAATGGGCGGTCAAAATCTTTCTCCTGTCAGGAGCCTGGTGCCGATAGGACGAGACCGGCTCTTCGGTCAGGACCACGCACGAAGCAACACGGCATTGGGGCAATAGGGCAGCGGATTCAAATTGCTGAGGCGTTCCTTAGCACGTTCAGCCCGACGCGCAGCGCATTTTCGGCGGCAACAAGCGTAAAATGAAAAAGGCCAGGCACCGCCTGACCTCCGTAGGAGTACCGCACATCCAGATGGATGCACAGGAACACTCCGTTCATGCGCATGATGTGCCTTGGAAACTCAGGTTTCCGAGGCCATGCGCCCGAATTCGCCCATCACCGGTGCCAGTACATCCGTGGTCACCGGGAGGGCTGAATTCTTTCTTCAGGCCGCCTTCAACTGGTCGGCGGACATCTTGCCCGACTTGTTGTCGCGGACCATCTCGTAGCCGAGCTTCTGGCCCTCGACGATGTCGCGCATGCCGGCGCGCTCTACGGCCGAGATGTGGACGAAAACGTCGGCCGAGCCGTCGTCAGGCTGAATAAAACCAAAACCTTTGGTGGCGTTGAACCATTTAACTGTGCCGGTGCTCATAAACGAACCCTTTCCATGGCAAATATTCGTTAATCGCGGTGCGAATGCACAACGATTTTTGTCTCGATTTTTGATGGGGAAGTTCGTCAAAGGCGCGCATGCGTGCGCGGATAACAAAAGTCAGTCAAACAAATATCGACATATTTCTTGTAGGCTTCTTTTGCCGTTGAGTCAATTTCTGGTTTTCCATCGGCCTGAATTCAATCTATGGTTGCTTTGACATGAGCCCTCAACTGGCGAAACGGCCGAAAGACAAGGTCAAAACACGCACCACACCGCCACCAACTTGTATGTGCCAGGAGGCCGAAGCCGGGCCGCGAGCCTGGCTATATAATGGCGCTGATCAGCGGCAGGATCTCGTAGTGGAAACCGCGGCCGGAACGCGACACTGGATCGCCATCGATCACGGCCCTTGCCTCGGCTTCGCTCCCGACACGCAGGATCAATAGGCCCCAGGGGCCGGCCGGGTCGGCGACCGGGCCAGCCACGATCATGCTACCCTCGCGAAGCTTGCCGCGCAGGTAGTCGGCATGCCGCCCCATCAGTTCCTTTTCTTCCTCGGTCATTGTGAAGGCGAAATCCGGTCGAGGCGGGATCAGCCGGCAATGAAATATCAATGGCGCTGTGGGCGGTCCGTCGTTGCTGGCCATCGGCCCTTCTCCAAAACCCCGTCAATCGGCCATCGGTATTCCGCCTCGATTGACCTATTCGTCCGGCCCCGGTTCCGGCCAGGGCTCCTTCGCCGCTTCCGCGTACCAGTGCCGCATCGCCGGCGTGGCCAGCACGGCGTCGACATAGGCCCTGGTGTCGGGCGCGAGTTCGCCGCCATAGGTGTCGAAGCGGGTGACGACCGGCGCGTACATGGCATCGGCCGCGGTGAAATGGCCGAACAGGAAGGGGCCGCCCTTGCCGTATTTTTCGCGACACGCGCGCCAGATGGCCTCGATGCGAGCGCGCTGCACTTCGCCTTCGGCGTCGAGCGGCTTGTGGCCCTTGGGCCGGCGCAGATTCATCGGCCAGCCATAACGGACCTCGCGAAAGCCGGAATGCATTTCGGTGGCCACCGAGCGGGCCAAGGCCCGGGCGCCGATATCGTCGGGCCAGAGCCCTCTGTCCGGAAACAGGTCGGCAAGATATTCAAGGATGGCAAGGGTTTCCCAGACGACCCTGCCCCCGCCCTGCGACGGCTTGTGATCCAAGACGGGTACCTGTCCGGTCGGCGAAACCTTGGCAAGATTGGCAAAGGTCTCGGGCGTCCGCAGGCGCACGAAGCTTTCCTCGAACGGGATCTCCAGATGCTTCATCGCCACCCATGGCCTGAGCGACCAGGAGGAGAAACATTTGTTGCCGATGTAGAGCGTGAATTCAGCCAAGGCGATTTCCCCCAAATTTTCGTCACACTAGAGCAATTCCAGGAAAAGTGTGTAGCGGTTTTGCCGGGAAAAGCGCGTAGCGCTTTCCCTTGGGAATTGAGTCCAAACAAAGAGTTAGGGCAGTTCGGTGTTTCCGTGAAACGATGAACTGTTCCAGCCACGCAACGCAATGGCAGCAAAGCGTTTCGGCCGCCTTGCAGCTTTCACCCGGCGATGAACTCAGTTTGCCTGTGCAGCCAATTGCGCCCCAGGAGAAACACCGGCGCGGGCGCGGATCGCGGCGACCGCGCTGGCAATATCGGCATTGACGCGCAGCGCCTCGCGTCCGGCTTCTATGGTGAGGTCGACCTCTTCGACCGGCAGCTTCAGCCGGGTCGGTATGGCGTTGAGCCTGATTTGCACCGCCGGATCGAGGTCGGCGAAAGACAGGTGCTGCACCACGAGCCGGACGTCGCGGCAATTCCAGCCGCCCGTCGAGCCTCGATAGGCGGCCACCGTCGGGGTCGGCAAGGCGCAGCGGTAGCGCACCAACTCCTCCTTCCACTGCGAGACGGCCAGGGTCAGGGCATCGAATTCGTCGCGCACCGAGGAAGAAAGCGTGGTGCTGGTCACGGCGTCGAGCAGTTCCGAGGCCTTTGGCCCATGGAGTGATTTCGCCCAACTCACATCCCTGTTGCTGCCCGCATCGGCGACGATGAAGATCAGCGTCGTCAGGCGAACGGCCGCCGAAGGCGACAGCGGCCCGTAGGGCGTGCCGGCGGCCGAGCGCTCGAGCGAAAAGCCGGTGACGCCGATATTGTCGGTCAAGCCGCCGTCGAGCAGCTTCACATAATCGAGCGGATCGGCGTTCTGGTAGGAATCGAGCGCGCTGGCGTAGGCCTTCAGCCTGAGCGAGGCGTTGCGGTCGGCAAGCGCCCGGCTCAGCCACAATGGCTTGCGGTAACCGCAATCCGGCTTGGTGGCGGCGACCACGATCGGGGCGAAGACGATGGGCACGGCGGCGGAGGCGGCAACCGCATCGGCCAGCCGCACCTTGTCGAGGTCACTGCACAGAGCCGCGAAGGTGTCGTAGGTGAACATGAACGGCGTGCGGTTGTAGATATCGGACGCGTTAACCCAGACGATCGGCCGGTCCGGCTTGCGGAACGCCTCGAAGGTCGCGCCGTCGAAAAGATGGTCGTTCAGCCATTTGGCGAAGCCGCTGCGGTCATTGACGCCGCCATAATAGGCGCGCACGAGATTGAGCGGCGACACCGATGTCCTGAGATCGGCTTCCGCGTCCTGGATCAGGAAACGCTTGCGAAAATCCTGGTAGCCGTCCTTGCCCTTGTAGCCGAAATAAGCCGCCGCGATGGCGCCGCCGGACGCGCCGGAAATCATCCTGATGTCGTCGACCAGCGTGCGGCGGTACGGCCGCTCGTCGATGACGATGTCGTCCAGGGCCTGCAGCACGCCATAGGAGAAGGCAGCCGCCCTGGTGCCCCCGCCGGAAAAGGCGAGGCCGACCACGGTCGAACCATCGTCACCCGGATCGGGGATGAAGGTCGGTGAAGGGTGGCCTGCTTCGGATGTCAGGACGTTGATCGGTCCGACATCGTCGGCGATGCAACCTGCCGTCAGCACGCAGACAGCGACCGCCAAGGCAAGGCGAAACAGAAAACGCATAGAACTCCCCCGGCCACCCGTAGGCTGGTCCCGCGCAGACCCTAGCCGCATTGCCTCGCCAGAGGCAACCAGTTGTCTGGCGGCACCCTGCAGCCTGCGGAACCTAAGCAAGGCTGGACCGTTTGCCTTTCGCGAGTGAAAATCCCGAAATCCCAGGAGATGCGAAATGGTGAACAAGGATCAGGTCGCCGGCGTGGCCAAGCAGGTCAAGGGCTCCATCAAGCAAGCAGCCGGCAAGGCCACCGGCAACCGGCGGACCCAGGCCGAAGGCATGGCCGACAAGGTCGCGGGCAAGGTGCAGAGGGCCTATGGCGACGTGAAGGACAAGGTCAGGAAGGCGTTCTGATCCAGCATCGGGAAGATCGGAAAAGGCGGCTGCCCGAGGCCGCCTTTTTCATGTGCTCCAGCCCTTGCTGAAAGCGTTGGTGAAAGCGATCTCGCCGTGGTCGTCGGTCGCCTCGCCCAGCACCACGTCCATGCCGTCGCTGGTCACCCTGGCCAGAGCGAAACCTCCCATATAGGCAGCCTTCGGCTTGAACAGGTCGAGCCCGTCACGACGGTAGATCAGCGAGGTTTCGTGCTGATGGCCGTGGAAGACGGCAATGACATTGTAACCCTTCAGCGCCGCCACCAGCGCCTGCCTGTCGGCCTCGCCCCACCAGTGCGGCGCACCGGCGCCGCCATCGTCATAGGTCCGCTTGGCGGGATCCCACCGCTCCGTCGAAAATGTGTCCCAGCCATAGTGCTGGAACAGGATGACAGGACGGCCATCCGACGCATAGGTCGCCAGGTCCTGCTTGAGCCATGGCAGGCTCGAATCGGCGCCATGGCCGGTATCGCCGGCGAAACGATGCGTCTGGACGAGATGCAGGCCACCCCAATCCCATGAATAGCAGTCGGTCTCGACATCGTAGTCGGTGGCCGGCACGGGCGGCTTGAAGAACACGCCGGCGCGATGGTTGACTTCGACATAGTCACGCAGTTCGCGCCGGTACCAGTCGACATGATGCGGCGGGCCGTTCTGGTCGAGATCGTGGTTGCCAAGCCCGATATAGACCGGCATGTGGACGCGATCCGGGCCGACGCCCTGGCTGTAGCGCTGGCTGAATTGAAGCAGCTGCGTACCCTCGCTCGGCTGGGTGATCTGGCCGCCGCCGTCGTCGGTGATGTCACCGCCGATGACAAGGCCGAGCGGCATGCCGATCCGGCGGCCCGCTGAACGCAACCGGGTGGCGACGCCATTGATCTCGGCAGGCCAGTCCTTGTCGCCGATGGCATTCAGTGCCGCCACATTGCGCAGCAGTGCGGCATCGGTCTTGCCCTCTTGCTGGCAGTTGGGACTCAAGCCACTCGCCATGCGGCAGGCATGGATATCGGCGATGAACAGGAAGGTGGCGTCGATGGGCTGGATGCGCTGCCCTGTCTGGCTGAACGCCGGGCGTGAAACCGCACCAGCCGTGGCAAGACCGGCGGCCTGCATCAGAAAGCTGCGTCGTGAAAGCAATTTTGGCCGCCGGTGATTCATCATCGGCGGAATTTCAGCACAAGCGGCGTCCGTCCGTCCAGTTTCGGCGATGTCGTCAGTCGATGTGCGTGCCCCTGACGCATGAGTGGAAATTGAAATGAAGCGCAGGAAGCGTTTGAACTAGTCTGATCAAAAGCGGCTTGGACGGAAGTTCGCAAGCAGCGGATGCTCAGTGCCGCTGGCGATCTCGCCGGCGAGCAGTTCGCCCGCAATCAGGCCAAGCGTTGCGCCGCTGTGGCTGAAGGCGACGTAATATCCCTGAATGTCCTTCAGTTGGCCGAAGACCGGCTCGCCGTCGCCGGGGATCGGCTTGGGGCCGACGCCGTAGCTTTCCAGTTCCAGTTTCGGATGGCCTTCGAGAACCTTCGAGGCTTCATCGAGAAGCCCCTGGACGGTCGAACCCTTCACGCCATAGGTGCCGTCGGAATTGACGGTCACCTCTTCTTCCGACCAGGCGGAATCGAGCACGAGGGCTCCGTCCGGCGTCGGGCGGATGGCGACGCGCGGTGTGTTGAGCACGGCCCGGAGGGGCAAGTCGACCGACCTGGTCCTGACCAGCAGCGCGATCGGCGTTCCGTCGGCGATATGCTTGCCGGTGACCGCAACCATTCGCGGCACGTCGCCGCCGGTCGCCAGCAGTACCGCATCGGCAGCGAAGCTGGCGCCGCTTGTCGTGGTGACGCCAGTGGCGCGGCCGTCGATGACCGTGACCGCGGCGCTTCCGGCGTCGGTGACCAGCTGCCCGCCGCGCTGCAGGAATTCCGCGATCAATATCTCGATCAGCGACGGCAGGTCGACCCAACCCTCGCCCGGATTGAAGATCGCGCCTTGAGGCGTGACGGCGCTTGCAGCGATGCCGGGCGTGGCTGAAGCTATCGCGCCCGCGGACAGATGTTGCGCGTCATAGCCGAGGCCCTTTTCATGGGCGAAGACATCCGCGATCTCGTTCGAGGCGTCATCGGCATCCCATGTCAGGCCGCCGTCAAAGCGCAGCCAGGCAGCATCCGGATATCTTGCCGACAGCGTGCGGTAGCGGTCGATACCGATCATGCGCAGGCGATGATACTCCGCCGATCGCCTGCGCGCGGAATTCAGCCAGGCGAGCGAGCGGCCGGAAGCTCCCTTGGCGAGCGGTCCATCATTGACCAGAACGGTTTCGATCCCGAGCCTCGCAAGATGAACGGCCGAGGAGACACCGAAAATGCCGCCCCCGACAACAACGACCTTTGAGACCGAACGTGATGTAGCCATGGGATATTCTTTCACTGGTGGAGGTTGGATCGGGCGACCGTCTCAGGGGCTGCGATCGTGGGATCAAAGCACTTCGGCAAGGAAGTGCTTCAGACGCGTGCTCTTCGGAGTGTCGAAGATCGCGGCGGGCGTGCCGGCCTCGATGACGCGGCCTTCATCCATGAAGACGACCTGATCGGCGACCTTGCGGGCAAAGCCCATTTCATGCGTCACCACGACCATTGTCATGCCGCGCCGGCCGAGGTCCGCCATCAGGTTGAGAACGCCCTTCACCAGTTCAGGATCGAGAGCGCTCGTCACCTCGTCGAACAGGATAACCTCCGGGTCCATCGCAAGCGCGCGGGCGATCGCCACGCGCTGCTGCTGTCCACCGGAAAGACCGCCGGGACGATGGTGTTTGCGGGCGGCGAGCCCGACATCGGCAAGGCGCGCCTCGGCGATGCGCTCGGCCTCCTGCACCGGAATGCCCTTGACCTTGGTCAGCGACAGCATGACGTTTTCCAGGGCTGTATGGTCCGGAAACAGGTTGAAATGCTGGAAAACCATGCCGACACGCCGGCGCAGTTTTTCAGGCTTCATCGCCAGGATGCTCGCGCCATCGAGCAGCACGTCACCACCCTTGGGTTCGACCAAGCGGTTGAGACAGCGCAACAAGGTCGACTTGCCCGACCCTGACGGGCCGATGACGCAGGTGACCGTCCCTGGCTTGACCGCCAGGCTGACGCCCTTGAGGACATCGAGATTGCCATAGGCCATGTCGAGATCGGTGATGGTGAGACTGCCGCCCTTGAAGCGGGGAAGCGCGGAATTGTCCTCAAGACCGCTCTGCGCAGGTGGATTGCTGACGGCGTTTTCCAGTTCATCGACCTCGGCAAGACCGCTGGTGACGTGGCCGGCCTTCTGCTTTCCAGCCCGCAGCGAGTTGTCGATGTAGTTGACCATGTGGGTCAATGGCACAGTGATGACGAGATAGAACACGCCGGCCAGAAGCAATGGCGAGAGGTTTCCGGTGACCACCGCCTGGTCCTGGCCGACACGGAAAATCTCGCGCTCCGATGCGAGTAGGCCGAGGAAGTAGACGAGGCTCGAATCCTTGACGTTGCCGATGAACTGGTTGACCAGGGCCGGCAAGACACGGCGGACGCCTTGCGGTATCACGATCAGGCGCATGCCTTGGCCGTAGCTCATGCTGAGCGCCCGGCAGGCCTCCATCTGCCCGCGCTCGACGCTCTGGATACCCGAGCGGAAGATTTCGCCGATGTAGGCGCCGGCGATCAGACTGAGGGCGAGAATGCCGAGCGGATAAGGCGAAGGCCCAAAGATTTCACGGCCGATGCGGGCAAAGCCCTGGCCGATCAGCAGGATGGTGACGATCGCCGGAAGGCCACGGAAAATATCGGTGTAGACCCGGGCGGGAAGGCGCAGCCAGCGCGATTGCGAGATGCCCATGACTGCCAGGATCATGCCGAGAACGACACCCAGTACCGTGGACGCGGCCGCGAGGATCAACGTGTTCTTCAATCCGATGGTGATCATGCTGGGCAGCACGTCCGCCATGGCCTGCCAGTCGAGGAAACTGCGCCGCAGGTTTTCAAGCCAGTCCATTCGCACCCCTTTCGGTTGCGCTGTCCGCATCGTCCGCCATCGAGTGCGGCAGCATAAGGCCCGGCCGCCGGTGTGAAAGCCGGCGGCCGGGTGCGATTACTTCTTGGGGAGATACTGGTCGGGCATCGGCGAACCGGGGAACCACTTCTCGTAGAGCGTCTTCCAGGTGCCGTCCTGCATGGCCGCATGAAGGGCGGTGTTCAATGCCTCGCGAAACTTGTCGTTGCCCTTGCGCACCACGAAGCCGGCGGGTGCGTCAAAGGAAGGAATATTGACCGCGATCTTCAGGTTCGGATAGCGAACGCCATAGTCCTTGGCGGCCTCGTAATCGAGGAAATGCGCGTCGACGGTTCCGTTGTTGAGTGCTGAAACGGCAGAATTGTTGTCGGGGAATTTGACGAGATCGGTTCCGACAAAATTCTTCGCCGCGTAGATTTCCTGGAGCGTCCCCTGCACGACGCCGAGGCGCTTGCCCTTGAGCCCTTCCGCCGACGTGATCGCCTTGTCGGCGGTCAGCACGGAGAGATAGCCTGCAAGATACCCGTCGGAAAAGTCGACGGTCTTCTTGCGCGCTTCCGTCGTGCCGATTGCCGCGACCGCGACATCGAAGCGCTCGTTCGCAACCGAAGGCATCAACGCCGAGAATTCCTGGCCGGTGAAGATCACCTGGTCCGGCTTGAATCCCAAGCGGCTCGCGACGTTGCGGAACAGTTCGATGTCGAAACCGGTGAAGGTGCCATCCGCCTGGGTGAAAGCGTAGGGTTTGGCATCGCCCATGGTCCCAACGCTGATGACTTTCGCATCAATAAGACCGTAGGGATTGTCATCCGCGGCGGCGGCTGTCGAAAGCAAGCCGGCGCCGATGCACACGGCCATAAGAGCCATTGCGCCGGTCCGCACCGGTGACATCAACGACTTGAGAATTCCTATCCTGCTCATGTCTTCTCTCCACTCTGAAGGTCTGTTCTTCTTGGTATTTGTGTCGAGCCCGCACTCTCGCGCCTGACATCGCCCGCCACCGCAATCGCGGGACGTTCCGTCACAGCCTCCTGGCTCGCAATTCTCTAAAAGAGACCGGTCTCTTGTTGATTGAGACCGGTCTCTTTGATAATCGTTATCGCCAGATTGACCTTCCGTCAACAACTCTTGTAGTCGTTCATCCGATGAAAAGAACCGCGCCCAAGACCCCGTCGATAACGGTCAGCGATGTCGCCCGCGCGGCAAACGTCTCGAAGGCTACAGCCGCGCGCGTGCTCGGCGGATACGGCGTCGTCAGCGACACGATCCGCGCTGATGTCGTGGCCGCGGCCAAGGCACTGGACTACCGTCCGAACGAGCTGGCTCGCAGCATGACGACCGGCCGGTCCGGCATCATCGGGGTGGTTGTCGGCGACATCGAGAACCCGTTCTTCAGCCTCGCGGTGCGTGGCATCAGCGACGCCGCAAGGGCAGCCGGGTTCAACGTCATTCTGGCTAATTCCGGCGAGCGGATCGAGGTTGAAAAGGCAGCTGTGCGGCTATTGATCGGCAAGCGCGTCGACGGGCTGATCGTCACGCCATCGGAATCGCGTGACATCTCACACCTGCGCGACATCCATCGTTCAGGCCGGCCGCTTGCCCTGCTCGACAGGGCGCTGCCCGATCTGGATGTCGATACAGTCACGGTCGACGATCGCGGCATCGCCATGCGAGCGACCCGCATTCTTGTGGATGCCGGACACCGCAAGATCGCCTATGTGACCGCGGTCGACGCCGAAGGGCACGAGTACCGCGATCTCGGGCAAATCTATACCTCGTCGGTTCGCGAGCGCATCGACGGTTTCCTCACCGTGTGCCGAGATGCCGGAATTGATCGGCCAGAACGTTATGTCCGCCTTGGTGCAACAAGCCCCGCCGAAACGCGCAGGGCTGCCGACGAGATGCTGTCCGGGCCGGATCGGCCGACGGCGGTCCTTGCCTCCGACAGCGTCATAGCACTGGAGATATTCAGGGTGATCCGCGAGCGCGGCTTGCGGGTTCCCGAGGACATTTCGCTGATCACCTTCCATGATGCGGACTGGACGAGCGTGACAACGCCACCCATCACCGTCATCGACCAGCCCGTCTACGCGCTTGGGAAGAGTGTCGCGGAATTGCTTATCCGGCGATTGAAGGGAGAGCCACGCCCGGCGGAAAGACTCATTCTGCCAACATCGATCTTTGAGCGCGGGTCCGTTGGCCCGCCCTCGTCAACTTCGCGATCATTGGTCCGGCGTTAGGCTCCCAATGCCTCGATGATGGCCCCGGCGACAAAGGCCGGATCCTCCCAATGCGGGTTGTGGCCACAGGCTTCGGCGCGCACAAGTCTCGCCCCCGCCAGGCTGCGCAACAGCGCCTCCTGGTGCGCCTCGCCAAACAGCGGGTCGCACGCGCCGGCGATGATCAGCGTCGGGGTCCGCACTGCCTGTGCCGCACTGGTCAGGTCGGCCGGGCATATCTCTTCCAGAATGGCGCGCCAGCGCGCCGCGGGCATGGCCGATGCGTCTTTCGCCAGGCCGGCTAGAAACGGCTGGGGCACATCGGACCGGCAGGCATGCCACCAGTCATAGAACGGGTCGGCTGGCGATATCGGGTCACGCAGGGCCTGGACACACGTCACGAGTGGATGGTTGCGTGCGAAATCGGGCTTCAACGTGCCGGCCATGACCACCAGCCCCCCGAGGAGTTCCGCGTATCGCGCGGCCAGAGCGATGGCCACCATGGCGCCCAGCGAATGGCCCACGACAACAGGCCGATCGAGTTGGAGATGCCGGATCAGCCCGGCAATGTCATCGGCGAAGTCGGTAATGCCGCAACCTTTGCCCGCCGGCGAGGCGCCATGGCCGCGCAGGTCGGGCATGATCAGCCGGCGGCCGGCCAGGTGCGGCGCCAGCAGCGAAAAGCTGCGGCTGGTGTCGGTGAAGCCGTGCACCAGAACCAGCGCCGGCTCGGCGCCCGATATCTCGACATAGGCGATCTCGAGGCCGCCGGGATTGACGAATTGCTTACGGCCGGCCCATGCGTCCTGCTCCGCAGCCGATGCCGCCTTCAGTTCGACCGCCGTCACAGGCCGAGCTTCTCCTTGACCGCGGCAAGGCCGGGCTTGCCGTCGAAGGTGGTGACGCCGGCGAGCCAGGCGTCAAGGCGGCCCTTGTTCAGCGTGATCGCCTTCAGGGCCCCGTCCTCCGGCTTCATGCCGTCATTGATCAGGTAGCCCATGCCGACATTCTCGAAATCGATGTCGAAGGCGAGATTTTTCAGGAACTGCGCGACATTGGGACATTGCTGCAGATAGCCCTTGCGGACCTGCGTCGTCACCGTCGCGGCGCCGAAGTTCGGGCCAAAGAACTTGTCGCCACCAGTCAGATATTTGAAATCGTACATGGTGTTCATCGGATGCGGGGCCCAGCCCTGAAAGACGATGAACTGCTTCTCCTTGATCTCATAGCCGACCTCCGAGAGCATGCCCGCTTCGCTCGACTCGACCACGTGCCAGCCGTCAAGGCCGAAGGCCGGATCGGCGATGGCGTCCATCATCAATTGATTGGAACCGGGTTCGATGCCGTACATTTTCTTGCCGAACTTGTCGGCGAATTTGTGCAGGTCGGAAACGTCCTTGACCCCGGCCTCCCAGACATAGGTCGGTACGGCGAAGGTGTATTTGGCCCCGACGAGATTGACGCGGACATTCTCGATCGAGCCGTCCTTCTTGTAGGGCTCGTAGTAGGTGACCATTGCTGGATCCCAGTAACCCAGGAACAGGTCGAGATCCCTGTTTTTCATGCCCTCGTAGATGACGTTGATGCCGAGCACTTCGCTCTGCGACTGATAGCCGAGCGCTTGCAGCAGGATGTTGGCCACACCAGTGGTGAAGGCGAGATCGTTCCAGCCAGGCTCGGCCATGCGAACGGTCCTGCACTCTTCGGCCTCTGCCGCCTGGGCCGCGTGAGACACCAGCACCAAAGCGGCAAGGCACACGCCATTTGCAAGGATGCGCAACATTTCGGTTCTCCTCTTGTCCTCAATTGACCAATTGGTCTTTTTATTGTCCCACTGGTCAATAGTTGATCTAGGCGGACGAAGATGTCAACGTGGATTCGCAATGCCTGGATCGAACCCGTGAAACTCAAGCGTCTCGGTGACATACGCCGCAAGGAGTTGCGGCAAGCGGCTTTCGCGGTGCTGGAGCGCGAAGGCATTGCCGGCGCGACCCTGGAAAAGGTTGCCGCCCATGCCGGCGCCTCCAAGGGCATCGTGCTGCACTATTTTCGCAACAAGCAGGAATTGTTCGAACATGCGATGCGCGAAGCCAACGCCGTGCTGCGCGACGCCGTGGTCGCCCGGCTTCGTCGGGCGCGCTCGCCAAGGGAACGCCTCGATGCGGTGATCGATGGCAATTTCGAGGAGCATCTGTTCCAGCCATCGCTTTGCCATGCCTGGCTTTCGCTCTGCGCCGAGGTGCCGCGCGACGAGAAGCTGGCGCGGATCCAGAAGGTGCTTCACGCGCGCATGCGCTCGAACCTGTTGTCCGGTCTGCACGGCCTCACCTCGCCCAACGTTGCCGATGACATCGCGCTTGGCGTCACCGCGCTGATCGACGGGCTTTGGTTGCGGCTCGGCCTGGAGCCGGGCAGCGTGTCGCGCGAGCAGGCCATCCGCCAGGTCAAGGATTTCGTTGCCGCGCGGCTGGCCATGCACCAGCCTGCTACCGTCAGCGCATAGGCCGGCCCCGGCCTTTGGGTAGGCCGAATTCCATGCCAAGCGAAGGGCGCGCCGTCAGGGCGGCCAGCCGGTCGCGCGCTTGCGCCGCTCAAGGCCGGATTTCAGGTTGCCGCCGGCGGCGGCATGATCCTTCAGGAGCCTCGCCCATGCCGCCACCGCTGCCGCGCGTGTCAGGCGGGTCCTGGCGAAATCCTGCGCCTCAGCGGCTATCTCGGCCTCCAGTTTCGGATTGGCGCGCAGCCACTCTATGCGTTCGGCCAGATCGGACAGGTCGCGCGCCACCGGGACATAGTGGCGAAACGGCTCGATATCGTCGAAGAACCACTCGCGCCACGGCCGATCCTGCAACAGCACGACCCGTTTGGTGTGGAGCAGCATCTTGAAGCGGCCACTGTAGCCCGCACCCTCGACGTCGATCATGTACCTGTAGGTGGCGACCTGGTCTTCCATTGTCTTGAAGGTCGCGGAATACCGATTGATGTCGGTGTTGTAGTTCGGCTCGGTGTTGTAGGCCTCAATCAGATCCGGCCGCGCCTTTGCAATCTCGACTATCGCCTGGCGAGCATGGTTCATGCAGCGCCCCGCCCAGAACAATCTGTCATCGCGCGGCGGCTCTTCGGAGGCGGCAGCCATCGCCCGCGTTTTCTGGTCGTAATCGTCGAACTTCGCGTCCGGCCAGCCACCGAAAACGAAATCCGGCGCGGCTACCTCGCCATAGCCGTCGGCTTGAGAGAAGGCAAAGCGCGTGCGGAAATAGCGATACCTTCTGCGCGACGGCGTATCGCCGAGCAGCATATAGAAGGGCGGCAGGCTTTCGACGCCCAGGGA
This sequence comes from Mesorhizobium sp. 113-3-9, assembly GCF_016756515.1. Taxonomy (NCBI): domain Bacteria; kingdom Pseudomonadati; phylum Pseudomonadota; class Alphaproteobacteria; order Hyphomicrobiales; family Phyllobacteriaceae; genus Mesorhizobium; species Mesorhizobium sp. 113-3-9. Next base: position 5,378,319 of record NZ_AP023246.1, read on the forward strand.
CGCCAATGCCTCGGCGATCAAGGTCAGGACCTGCACGTGCCGCTCAAGCCAGGCAGCGCGGGAGCGCACCTTGAGCGTCCCGCCTTCGAAACGGCAATGGATCTCGCCGCGATTGAGCCCAGGCAGAAAGCGCCTGCCAACCTCGACGACATCGACAGCCATGGGAAGCGCTTTCGGTCCGTTCTTGAGTGGTGCCATTTTCAAAAGACGCTCGCCGCGGCCCGTTTCGATCAAACGCGGCTATCCCGTTGGCGCGGCGGATGCAAGGGCAGACAATCCCGGCGTCGGCACCTGACGAAGTTCATACCGTGGGATAGGCCCGCGGCTTGACCCGGGCCGCGACCATGCGGTGCTCTGGCCTGACCCAAAACTTCGGAGCGCCAAATGAGGCTTCAAGACAAGCATGCGCTGGTGACCGGCGGCTCGGACGGCATCGGCCTGGCAATCGCCGAGGCGTTCCTGCGCGAGGGCGCCGATGTCATGATCGTCGGCCGCGACGCCGGCAAGCTCGAAGCCGCGCGCGAGAAACTGGCGGCTGCCGGCCCAGGAGGAACCGTGGAGACATTGTCGGCCGACCTTGCCACAAGCCCCGGCATCGCAGCGGTTGCCGAACACGTGAAAGGCTCCGGCCGGCCGCTCGACGTTCTCGTCAACAATGCCGGTGTGGCCTATCTCGTGCCATTCGAGACCGTAAGCGAGGCACAATTCCAGCACTCCTTCGCGCTCAATGTGACAGCCGCGTTCTTCCTCACCCAGGGACTGCTGCGGCATTTTGGTGCTGGCGCCTCCGTCATCAACATCTCCTCCTATTTCGCCAACAAGATGATCCCGAAGCGGCCGTCCAGCCTTTACTCCCTGTCCAAGGGCGCGTTGAACTCGCTGACCAAATCGCTGGCCTTCGAGCTCGGCCCGCGCGGCATCCGTGTCAACGCCATCGCGCCCGGCACGGTCGACACAGCCATGCGGCGCCGGTCGATCGAGAACCTGCCGGCGGCCGCGCAGGCCGATCTCAAGGCCTATGTCGAGCGAAGTTATCCCCTCGGCCGCATCGGCCAGACGAGCGATCTGGCCGGCATCGCGATCTATCTGGCGAGCGATGAGGCGGCGTGGACCAGCGGCGGCATCTTCTCCATCGACGGCGGCTACACCGCGGGGTGAGCTGCGGGCTGGCGTCTTGCGCCGTGGACAAGCCGGTGTAACAAGCCGGTGTACTTGACCGACGTCCGATTCCGCGTCTGTCACGAAGAGCGAGAATATCCCGGACACGCGTGCCGCCATGTCGTCAGACGATCCGCTGATCCTCTTCTACACGACGTTCTTCGGCAAGCCCGTCGACATTGGGTCCATCCATTGCGAATTGCCGGGGCGGTGGACGCTGGACAAACGCCGGATTTCCGAGGCGGCGGCAGTTGTTTGCCACATTCCGAACTTCCGCGAAATCGGCGACGCCTGCAAGTACCCTGGCCAATACTGGGTGGCCTGGTCCATGGAGAGCCGCCAAAACCACAGCCGCATCGCCGATCCCAAGATCATGCAGCACTTCGACCTCACGATGACGCATGAATCCGGGTCGGACGTCTGGGTGCCCTACCTTCCGCCCAAGCAATGGTGGGAAGAAATATTGGCCAAACCAATCGGGCCGAAGACGGAAGAGGCACCGGTCGCACTCTTTCAATCGGCCGGGCTGAACCACAGCGGTCGCGTCGATCTGGCGACCGAACTGTCACGCCACATCAAGATCGATTCCTATGGCCGACACTTCAACAACCGGTCGATCATCGGCCCCGATCTCGGTCAGAAGACCAAGATCGAAACCATTGCGCGGCACAAATTCTGCTTTGCCACGGAGAACTCGATAGAGCCCGACTATGTCACCGAGAAGATCTACGACGCATTCGCGGCCGGCACCGTGCCGATCTACCTTGGCGCCCCGAATGTTGATGAATTCGTCCCTGCAAATTCATACATCGACGCCAACGCTTTCCCCAACGCCAGGGACCTGGCGGCCTATCTCCAGCATCTGATCGAAACGCCGCAAGATTACGAGACCTACTTTGCCTGGCGCTCGACGCCACTGCCCGACAGTCTCGTCAAACGTCTGCAAGGCTTGGAAATCCCTGCCTTCTGTCGGTTGATGAACCTTGTGGGTCAACGCCGGGAAGAACGGCCAAATCCGCCATCGGGACGGCCAATTCTCCCTTTCGGCCGCATCTCCTTCCTGCGCACGCGGCTGCGTCGCTGGAAGAAAAAGGTCGGAGGCTGACGACCGGGGCATGAGGGGAGAAGGAGGAATGCTCCTTCAACCGATTTGCATTCACACCACCCGCAATCTCCGCTTGAAGGCCATTGTGCAACGCGATACGCCCTTGCCCAAATCGACAGACCGGAGACTTGCCGTGAGCACGCCAAAGACCAGAACCGAAACCGATACGTTCGGCCCCATCGAGGTTGCAGCCGACCGTTATTGGGGGGCGCAGGCGCAGCGTTCCCTGGGCAATTTCAAGATCGGCTGGGAAAAGCAGCCGGCTTCGATCGTGCGCGCGCTCGGCATCGTCAAGCGGGCCGCGGCGGAAGCCAACATGGAGCTGAAGCGGCTCGATCCGGCGATCGGCAAGGCGATCATCGCGGCCGCGCAAGAGGTCATCGACGGCAAGCTCAACGACCATTTCCCGCTGGTGGTCTGGCAGACCGGCTCCGGCACGCAGTCCAACATGAACGCCAATGAGGTGATCTCCAACCGGGCGATCGAGATGCTTGGCGGCGTGATGGGGTCGAAGAAGCCGGTGCACCCCAACGATCACGTGAACATGAGCCAGTCGTCGAACGACACCTATCCGACGGCCATGCACATTGCCTGCGCCGAGCGCATCGTGCACGATTTGCTGCCGGCGCTGAAGCACCTTCACAAGGCTCTGGACGCCAAGGCCAGGGCCTTCAATCACATCATCAAGATCGGCCGCACGCACACGCAGGATGCCACTCCCCTCACCCTCGGCCAGGAATTTTCCGGCTATGCGGCGCAGGTCGCCTCCTCGATCAAGCGCATCGAAATGACGCTGCCCGGACTGCAGGAACTGGCGCAGGGCGGCACCGCCGTCGGTACCGGCCTCAATGCGCCTGTCGGCTTCGCCGAGCGGGTGGCTGATCGCATCGCCGCCATCACCGGCATCGCCTTCGTCACCGCGCCGAACAAGTTCGAGGCGCTCGCCGCACACGATTCCATGGTGTTCTCGCACGGCGCCATCAACGCGGCTGCCGCAGCACTCTTCAAGGTCGCCAACGACATCCGCTTCCTCGGCTCCGGCCCACGCTCCGGGCTCGGCGAATTATCGCTGCCGGAGAACGAGCCCGGCTCTTCGATCATGCCCGGCAAGGTCAACCCGACGCAGTGCGAAGCGATGACACAGGTCTGCGTGCAGGTGTTCGGCAACAACGCCGCGGTGACCTTCGCCGGCAGCCAGGGCCATTTCGAGCTCAATGTCTACAATCCGCTGATGGCCTACAACTTCCTGCAGTCCGTGCAGCTCCTCGCCGACGCGTCGGTCTCCTTCACCGACAATTGCGTCGTCGGCATCGAGGCCCGCGAAGACAACATCAAGGCGGCCCTCGACCGCTCGCTGATGCTGGTAACGGCGCTGGCCCCGACCATCGGCTATGACAACGCCGCCAAGATCGCCAAGACGGCGCACAAGAAGGGCACCACACTGCGCGAGGAAGCACTGGCCACCGGGCTGGTCAGCGAGGCTGACTATGACCGGCTGGTGCGGCCGGAGGACATGACGCATCCGGGATAAGGTGTTTTCGGCGGGAGAATTTCCTCCCGCCGCCCCGCCTTTCGACACGAATTTCGCGCGTCTTGCCCGATCATGGAAATGTACGGACTGTGAACAATGTGTCGCCAGATAGGCGGCTTTGGTGAACAGTCGGCATCGTCTATCTCTGGCTCATTCAACCCATTCGGAGAGCCACCATGTCCATCAACACTTCAGCCGCCGGCGCCGGCACCGCGTCCAACAGCTCTGTCACCATCCTCCTCGGCCGCATCCTGCTCGCTGTCATTTTCCTGCTTTCCGGTTTCGGCAAGCTCACCGCCATTTCCGGCACCGCCGCCTATTTCGGCGGCCTCGGCTTGCCGGCGCCAACGGCAACGGCCGTCATCGTCGGTCTGATCGAACTGCTTGGCGGCCTTGCCGTCCTCGTCGGCTTCCAGACCAGGCTCGCCGCCTGGGTGCTCGCTGTCTTCACCGTCGCCACCGGTCTGGTCGCGCACACCGGCTGGGCCGACCAGATGCAGATGATCCAGTTTCTCAAGAACCTCGCCATCACCGGCGGCTTCCTGCTGCTGGCTTCATCGGGCGCCGGCGCCTACTCCATCGACGCCAAGCGCGGCTAATCCTTCTTCCCATACCTGAGAGAAGCGGCGCGGAATTTTCCGCGCCGCTTTTTCGTTGTCTGGAATAGCCAGTTCGGTTTCGGCTCCAGCTTCGCAGGCGTAAGCTGCGCGGCGCCGGCTCGATCCCAATCGGGCGCCGGCAAGGGAGGTGGCCATGACCCGCAACGCATTGCTTCTGGTTTCGCGACTGCTGTTTGCCGTGCTGTTCGTACCGTCCGGCTTCCAGGCCCTCGCCAACATTGCCGGCACGACCAGTTATTTCGCCGGCCTCGGCCTGCCGCTGCCAGCCCTTGCCGCCTGGGGCACGGGCCTGTTCGAGCTGATCGCCGGATTGCTGGTCCTCGTCGGCTTCCAGACCCGGGTCGTGGCGCTGCTGCTGGCAGCCTTCTGCGTCGTTGCCGGCTTCATCGGCCATTACGGCCAGGGCGCTGACGATGCGACGCTCGCCTTCCTGCACCAGCAGATGCTGATGAAGGACATTGCGATCGCGGGTGGCTTCGTGGCGCTGGCCATGGCCGGTGCCGGAGCCTGGTCGGCCGACGGACGCAGTTTCGGCATCGGTGCGGACGCGACCTGAGCCTCGATCCACCGGAACGCGCTATTTGACCGAAACGCTCGGCCCGCCTTCCACTGCCAGCACCAGCCTGCGGTTGGTGATCCGAGCCAGCTGCGCCAGCCGGCCGGCTGGCCGCTCGCCGTAGAGGTCGGAGAGCGAGGCCGGCAACACCAGCGCCAGCACGCCATTGGCGCGCGGCTCCCATTTCAGCCTGGGCATGATGCCGGGCATCGAGGCCGTCAGCAGATAGACGACACGCATCATCGCCGCCAGCACCCTGGCCCGCTCGAGGTAGCGCGGCGTCGCCAACGCCTTGATTTCCGGCGCGATGGATTCGTTGAAGATGCCGTCGTGACGATAGGCGTTGGCCAGCGCCAGGAAGGCACGGCCCGGATGGTCGACGCCGAAGAAAGAGGCATGAGCAATGATGTTGAGCGATTGCCTGCCGCGATACTCGGGATGCGCGCGCCAGCCGATGTCGGCCAGCAGTGCGGCGGCATGGCGGTAGCGCGCCTCGTCCTCGGTCTCGTCGATGCCGAAGGCGGCGAAGGATTTGGCCGTCCAGTCGACCAGTTCATGCGCATGGGTGACCGAGCGCGAACGCAACCGGGCAAGCTCCTCGGACGCCGAAATCAACGGATCCGCCTTCTGCTCCGCCTCGTCGAGCAACGAATAGAGGAAGCCTTCGCGCACACCGAGCGCCGAGACGATGATCTTCGACGGCTGCATCGCCGCCATGATCTCCTGCAGCACAATGGCGCCGTATGGCAGCAGCGAACGGCGGTTCTTCGAGACGCCTTCGATGCCCTTGACCTTCTCGATCTCGGCTTTGCCCACCTGCTTGAGAAAGTTCGCCGCACTGTCGGCTGATATCTCGTAATGGTGCATGACGCCGAGCGGGTAGTTGGTCATCTCCATGTGCAGCCGGGCGAGGTTTCGCCAAGTGCCGCCGACGGCGTAGAAGGGCCGGCCCTGCCCGCCCTTCAACAGCTTGGCCCGCGCAAGCTCTTCGCGCGCGATCTTCTGCGCCTGGGTGAGCGAGTTCTTCGCCATGTCCTGCAGGCGCAGACCACCGAGCGGCAGCGTTATGCCGTCACCGATTGCCTCGCCACTGACGTCGACAAGTTCGAGACTGCCGCCGCCCAGGTCGCCGGCGATGCCATTGGCCGGATGGAAGCCGGAAATGACGCCGAGCGCCGAATAGTGGGCTTCCTGGCGCCCGCTAATCACCCGGATCTCGGTCTTGAGCACGTCCTCGGCCCGATGGATGAAATCGGGACCATTGATCGCCTCGCGCGCGGCGGCGGTGGCCAAGACATACATATGCTCGGCGCCGGCCTGATCGGACAGCGCGCGAAAGCGGCGGAACTCTTCCATCGAGCGCGTCACCGCCTCGGGGTCGAGTTTGCCGGTCGAAACGATGCCGCGGCCAAGACCAGCCAGCATCTTTTCGTTGAACAGCATGGTCGGCGAGCGCGCCAGCCCTTCATAGACAACGAGGCGGATCGAATTCGACCCGATGTCGATGATGGATAGCGGTCGGCGGTCCTGCAGCCGGCCCTGGGAATCAGACAGCATCAGGTGGACGCTGCGGCGTTCTTCTTGCGGCGCTTGAACTGCGCAATGCGTTTGGGCGCATGCGACTTCAGCGCGTCACCCCGTCCGGACAGGCTCGGATTGGTCATGAAATATTCCTGCGCGTTGAACGGTTCCTCGCCCTCCTCCAGCACCACGCGCCGGGAGGTTCCATCAGCCAATACGTCGAAACTTTGCTGATTGTCCATGATGTTGCCGAGCATGATCTGGCCGAGCACCTGTTCATGCACAGTTGGATTGGTGATCGGCACCATGGTCTCGACACGACGGTCGAGATTGCGCGGCATCAGGTCGGCCGAGGAGATGTAGACGATCGCCTCGTCCGACGGCAGGCCATGGCCATTACCGAAGCAATAGATGCGGCTGTGCTCCAGGAAGCGGCCGACGATCGATTTGACCCTGATGTTTTCCGACAGGCCCGGCACCTGTGGCCGAAGGCAGCAGATGCCGCGCACGACGAGGTCGATCTCGACACCGGCGCGGCTGGCATCATAGAGGGCGTCGATGATGATCGGGTCGACAAGCGCGTTCATCTTCATCCAGATGCGCGCCGGCCTGCCCTCCAGCGCATGGGCGACTTCGTCGGAAATGTGCTGCAGGATGCGGTTCCGCAGCGTGAACGGCGAGATCGCGAGCCGCATTTCGGCGGTCGGCTCGGCATAGCCGGTGATGAAATTGAACAGCTGCGCGACGTCGCGGGCAATCGTCGGGTCCGTGGTGAAGAAGGACAGGTCGGTGTAGATGCGCGCGGTGACCGGATGGTAGTTGCCGGTGCCAAGATGCACGTAATTGCGCAGCTTGCCGTCCTCGCGCCGCACCACCAGCGACATCTTGGCATGGGTCTTCAGTTCGAGGAAACCGAACACGACCTGCACGCCGGCGCGCTCCAGGTCGCGCGCCCAGCGGATGTTGGCTTCCTCGTCGAAGCGCGCCTTGAGCTCGACCAGTGCGGTCACCGACTTGCCGGCCTCGGCCGCGTCGACCAGCGCGCGCACGATCGGGCTGTCGTTGGAGGTGCGGTAAAGCGTCTGCTTGATCGCCACCACTTCGGGGTCGGCCATTGCCTGGCGCAGGAACTGCACCACCACGTCGAAGGATTCGTAGGGGTGGTGGACGATGATGTCCTTCTCGCGGATGGCGGCAAAGCAATCGCCGCCATGCTCGCGGATGCGCTCGGGAAAGCGCGGATTGTAGGGCCTGAATTTGAGGTCGTCGCGGGGCACGGCGACGATCTCGGAGATCTGGCTGAGCGCCAGCGGCCCGGTCAGGACGCTGATGCGGCTCGATGAGACGCCGAGTTCGCTGGCCACGAAATCGCGCAATTCGTCAGGCATCAGCTTGTCGAACTCGATGCGGATCACCGATCCGCGACGGCGGCGCTTCAGCGCGGTCTCGAACAGGCGCACCAGATCTTCCGATTCTTCCTCGACCTCGATATCGCTGTCGCGGATGATGCGGAACGTGCCCGAGCCCTTGACCTCGTAGCCGGGGAACAGCTTGCCGATATAGAGCCCGACCGCCTCTTCCAGCGGGATGAAGCGGACATGGTGCTTGCGATCCGGAAGGCGGATGAAGCGCTTCAGCGCCACTGGCAGGCGCAGGAGCGCGCTCATTTCCTCGCCGTTCTTGCGATGGCGAAGCTGCAGGGCCATCGAGAAGCCGAGATTGGGAATGAACGGAAACGGATGCGCCGGGTCGATCGACAGCGGGGTAAGCACCGGAAACACCTGATCCTGGAAATGCTCTTCCAACCAGATCTTCTCGTCCTTGGTCAGAGCGTCGCGGGTGATGGTCTCGATGCCTTCCTTGTTGAGCAGCACAGTCAGCGCCGAAAGGCTCTTCTGCTGGTCTTCCTGCAGCCGTTCGACCTCGCGCAGCAGCTGTTCGAGCTGCTGTTCGGGAGTGCGGCCATCAGGGCTCTTCAGCACGATGCCCTCGCGGACCTGGCCGGCGAGGCCGGCGACCCGCACCATGAAGAATTCGTCGAGATTGGCAGCCGAGATCGAGAGGAAACGGACGCGCTCCAGCAGCGGATGATGGGTGTTCAGCGATTCCTCGAGCACGCGGCGATTGAACTGCAGCCAGGAAAACTCGCGATTGACGAAACGATCGGGATTGCCGCCTTCCGGGCTCGCCACTTCAACATTGATGAATTCGCTCTGCACCGGCTTCAGTTCGTTCATGGTTCCTGCTCTTTCCACCGCTCAGCCGGTTAACCGGCTTAACTTATCCTCTGACAGGCTTTTGCGACAGTTTCATTTCATCGATCTTGCAAAGAGACCTGTTATGATCCAGATGCATGCGAGACTGCGTTAAGGAGACGACGATGGCAGGCGGTTCCATTCCCCATTTCCAGAACGATGCGGGCCATCCGGCGATCGACATCGGCGTCAAGGAATTCATGTGCACGGGCGCCAACCCGCCTTTCGATCACCCGCATGTGTTTCTCGACATGGGCGACGACAATGAGAAGGTCTGCCCCTATTGCTCGACGCTCTACCGCTATTCGCCGAAGCTGAAGGCGACGGAAACGCTGCCTGCCGGCTGCCTCTACATCGACCAGGCCGCCTGATTCCTTCGCGACGGACCTAATGGACGACATGCGCTCCCGGCAAATCGTCATCGCCGGAGCGGGCGTCGCCGGGCTGACCTCCGCACTTGCTTTTGCCAGACGCGGCTACCCAGTGCAGGTGTTCGAGCAAGCGCCGCGCCTGGAAGCTGTAGGTGCCGGCCTGCAGCTTTCCCCCAACGCGACACGCATCCTGCGTGACCTCGGCGTACTCGACCGGCTGTTGCCGGCGGCGGTGCGGCCGGAGGCAGTGGTGCTGAAGGATGCGAGGACGTTGCGCGAATTGGCGCATGTGCCGTTGGGGCAGTCGGGTGAAGACCATTGGGGCGCTCCCTATCTCGTCGCGCATCGGGCCGACTTGCAGAGCGCGCTGATGGCGTGTGCTGCCGAGATGCCTGATATCCATCTCACCGTCGGGGCGCGCGTCCAAGGAATTGCGACTGACAGCCATGGTGTCACGGCGACCGTCGAGATCGGCGGCAAGACTGCGGAGGAACAAGGCTCGTTGCTGGTCGGGGCCGATGGCGTCTGGTCGTCGGTGCGCGGGCTTGTCGATGCAAGAAGGATGGCATCGCCAAGAAGCCGTTTTTCGGGAGAGTTGGCCTGGCGCACCACCGTCGCGGCCGACAGCAGCGCCGGGCGGGCCTTCGCCGCGATCGGCGCAGCCGATTGTGTCACGACGTTCCTGCATCCGGGTTTCCACATGGTCGCCTATCCCGTCAGCAAGGGCGACGCATTCAACCTCGTCGCCTTCACCAAGGGCGAGCGCATTGCCGAGGGCTGGTCCGGCCATGCCGATCCCGGCATCCTCGCCGCCGCCATGCGCGGCACCGCGCCAGGACTCGTGAAGCTGGTGGAAATGGCCGGGCCGTGGCTGACCTGGCCGCTGCATACCGTCGAACAGAAACAGCCCTGGACAACGCCGACCGGCATTGCGCTGATCGGCGATGCCGCGCATGCGATGACGCCATTCGCGGCACAGGGCGCGGCGATGGCGATCGAGGATGCCGCGACGCTTGCCACTCTGGTCGCCGACTTCCCCGCCGATCCGCGAAAGAGCCTCACCATCTGGGAGAATCTGCGGCGGCCGCGCGTGGAGAAGGTGCTCAAGCGCGGTGCGCTCAACCGGTTTGCCTGGCACGCCCGGGGCCCGGTGGCGCTGGCCCGCAACCTGGTGCTGGCGACGCGGCCGGCGGAGAAGCTCGCGGCTGATCTCGACTGGCTTTATGGCTGGGAGGAACCGAAGGTCGTTAGGCGGTAGGACGTCGGGACAAGTCAGCCCGATAGGTTGACGGGACAGCGCCTCTCTGTCCTGCCGGACATCTCCACCACCTGGGGAGATTGGCGGCTTTGGCGCCGGCGTCCATCTTGGAAACGTTGCCGAGTCTCAATTATACAACCGCATCGACCACCCCAGCGACACCGGCAGCGGGTTCCACCAGCCGGTCCGCAGGCCTGCGGTACGCAGAGCGGCAGCGGTCCAGGTGTTGCAGCCGACCAGCGCGTTGAAATGGCCTTTGGCTTCGAAAAAGCCGTCGAATTTTGAATAGGCAGCGTTCTGGACATGGATCGGACCGTTCGGCCCCTGCTGAAAACTGGCCTGGATGAAATCGAGCAACGCCGCGAACCGCTTCCCGTCAATGTCGAAGCCCGCGACATCCGGATGTGGTTCGGCGATGGCGCCGGCGACATCAACATGCATCACCGAGGCATCGAGGGTCAGCGCCTTCATCACCGGACCGGCCTTGAGTTCGGACCAGGTCGGTGTTTCCAGATAAAAGGCGCGGCCGCCCCAGCCGAAGATGATGTAGCGCACCTCCGGACTATCGGCCGGGATGCCGGCCTCGACCAGAAAATGAAAGCGCTGGCGCACGGCATCGTCCACCGGGATGGCGATGTCGGTGTGGATCGGGTTCTTCAGCACCAATATGTGCCGCGTGCCCTCGCCCGCGGATGCTGCCGGCCAGAGCGGACGCGGCACCAGCGTGCCGAGGGCCGCTGCAAGCAGGATCGCGGCAAGCGACATGGAAAGGAAACGCAGGACTTTTCTCATCGATGACGCCCGCTGCCCTGCCGCCAATCGCATCAGCCGATCCATAAGAAAAGAGCCCGGCCGCATTGCGGCCGGGCTCTTGCGCTCGGTGTGAAACCGGTCAGTGCAGGATCTGCGACAGGAACAGCTTCGTGCGCTCATGGCGCGGATGGTCGAAGAATTCGGCCGGCGTGTTCTGCTCGACGATCTGGCCCTGATCCATGAAGATCACCCGGTTGGCGACCTTTCGGGCAAAACCCATTTCGTGCGTGACACACAGCATGGTCATGCCTTCCTCGGCGAGCCCCACCATGGTCTCCAGAACTTCCTTGATCATTTCCGGGTCGAGCGCCGAGGTCGGCTCGTCGAACAGCATGATGCGCGGGTTCATGCACAGCGAGCGCGCGATCGCCACGCGCTGCTGCTGGCCGCCTGAAAGCTGTCCCGGATACTTGTTGGCCTGCTCCGGGATTTTCACGCGCTTGAGGAAATGCATGGCGATTTCCTCGGCTTGCTTCTTGGGCGTCTTGCGCACCCAGATCGGCGCCAGCGTGCAGTTTTCCAGGATGGTCAGATGCGGGAACAGGTTGAAGTGCTGGAACACCATGCCGACCTCGCGGCGCACCTCGTCGATCTTCTTCAGATCATTGGTGAGTTCCTTGCCGTCGACGATGATCTTGCCCTTCTGGTGCTCCTCCAGCCGGTTGATGCAGCGGATCATGGTCGACTTGCCGGAGCCTGAAGGCCCGCAGATGACGATGCGCTCGCCGCGCATCACCTTCAGATTGATGTCCTTCAGCACATGGAATTCGCCATACCATTTGTGCATGGCGATGATGTCGATGGCGACATCGGTGGTCGAGATGTGCATCTTGGCGGCGTTGACCTTGATCTCTTCCGCGCTGACGGCATTTTCGGTGGCCATTGACAGGGTCCCCTTGGTCTTTCGTTTAGCGTTTGTAGCCGGTGTCGAGCCGGCGTTCGGTGTACATTGAATAGCGCGACATGCCGAAGCAGAACAGCCAGAAGACGAAGGCGGCGAACACCAGGCCGGACCGGGCCGTTTGCGGCGTAGCCCAGTTGGCGTCCGAGAAGTTCTGCTTGACGACACCGAGCAGGTCGAACATCGAGATGATCAGGACCAGGCTGGTGTCCTTGAACATGCCGATGAACGTATTGACGATGCCGGGAATGACCAGCTTCAGCGCCTGCGGCAGAACGATCAGCCCCATCTTCTGCCAATAGCCGAGGCCGAGCGAATCGGCGCCCTCATACTGGCCTTTGGGAATTGCCTGCAGGCCGCCACGCACGACTTCGGCCATATAGGCGGCGGCAAACAGCGACACGCCGATCAGTGCCCGCAGGAACTTGTCGAAGGTGACGCCAGCCGGCAGGAACAGCGGCAGCATGACGCTGACGAAGAACAGAACGGTGATCAGCGGGATGCCGCGCACCGTTTCGATGAAGATCACGCACAACGTCTTGATGATCGGCATTTTCGAACGCCTGCCCAGCGCCAGCACCGTGCCCAGCGGCAGCGACACGGCAATGCCGACGAAGGACAGGCTGAGCGTGACCAGCAGGCCGCCCCAGCGCGAGGTCTCGACATGCGGCAGGCCGAACACGCCGCCGATCAGCAGGAAAAAGGAGACGATCGGCAGCACCAGGAAAAGCAGGATGGCGTTCAGCCCCTTGCGGGGGACACGCGGGATCAGCATCGGCACCAGCAGCGCCACGAACAGGATGGCAACCAGGATCGGCCGCCAGCGTTCCTCGATCGGATAGGTGCCGAACATGAACTGGCCGAACTTGGCATTGACGAAAGCCCAGCAGGCGCCGGTCCAGCCATCCGGCTGAATGCCGCCTTGTGCAACGGTCGCACAGACGGTGCGGTCCGGCCCTGTCCACTGCGCGTTGAGGAACGCCCAGTTGACGACCTGTGGCAGGATCCAGGCGACGATGACGATGCCAAGGATGGTGAGGATGGTGTCGCCAACCGTGCCGACCAGGTTCTTGCGCACCCAGGCCATCGGGCCGCGGACGCTTGTGGGCGCGGGCTGCGCCAAGGCCATTTCGGTGCGCACCCAGGACATATCGTGTTCCTGCATGGCTCTACCTTTCCACCAGCGCCATTCTGGCGTTGACCACGTTCATGACGGCCGAGGTCACCAGGCTGAGGATGAGATAGGCGATCATCATGATCAGCACGCCTTCGACCGCCTGTCCGGTCTGGTTCAGAACCGTGCCGGCTGTCGCCGTCAGGTCCGGATAGCCGATGGCGATCGCCAGCGACGAGTTCTTGGTCAGGTTGAGATACTGGCTGGTCAGCGGCGGGATGACGATGCGCATTGCCTGCGGCACCACAACCAGCCGCAGGATAGACCCGGATCGCAGCCCAAGGGCCGCCGCCGCCTCGGTTTGGCCCTTGCTGACACCCCTGATGCCGGCGCGCACGATTTCGGCGATGAAGGCCGCCGTGTAGCAGGACAGCGCCAGATAGAGCGACAGGAACTCCGGCTTGACCTGGAAGCCGCCGGTCAGGTTGAAGGTGGATTGTTTCGGAAGATCAAAGCTCAGCGGAAAACCGCTCAGAATATAAGCGAGCAGTGGCAGGCCGACGATCAGCGCCACGGAAGTCCAGAACACCGGAAATTGCTGGCCTGTCACCATCTGCCGCTGACGCGCCCTGCGGGCGACGAACCAAGCCATGGCGATGCCGACAAGCAGAGCGACGAAGATCAACCAGGAGCCCTCGCCCCACACTGCGCGGGGAAAATAGAAGCCACGCTGGTTGAGGAAGGAGCCGAAGGGCAGATGATAGCTGTCACGCGGCGCCGGCAGCACCGCCAGCACGCCGGAATACCAGAAGAAGATGACCAGCAGCGGCGGGATGTTACGGAAGACCTCGACATAGACCGTGCAGATCTTCTGGATCAGCCAGTTCTGCGACAAGCGGCCGATGCCGATGACGAAGCCGATGATCGTTGCGGTGATGATGCCCGCGACGGCGACGATGATGGTGTTGATCAGGCCGACGAGGATGGCGCGGCCGTAGGTCGAGTCCGACGTATAGGCGATCGGCGTATCCGAGATGTCGAACCCGGCGCGTCCCCTGAGGAAGCCGAAGCCGGAGGCGATGTGCAGGCGCTGCAGATTGTCGATGACGTTCTGCACGATCCACCAGACAGAGCCGAACAGGACGATGACGACCAGCGTCTGGAAGAAGAGACTGCGGACTTTCGGATCATTGATGAAGGAAGCCCGGCTGGGCTCTTCGCGAAGAACTTCCTGCGATGCCATGTGACCGTCCCCTGGAAAGAGAAACCGGAAGGCAGAGTATCTGCCTTCCGGATCACATTTCGGTCAGCGGATCGGCGGAGCGTATTGGAGGCCGCCCTTGGTCCACAGCGCGTTGATGCCGCGCGCGATCTTGAGCGGGCTGCCCGAGCCGACATTGCGATCGAACATTTCGCCGTAATTGCCAACGGCCTTGACGATGTTGACGACCCAGTCGTTGGAGACGCCGAGATCGGTGCCGATCTTGGTATCGACCTCCTGGCCGAGCACGCGCTTGATCTCCGGGCTGGCCGAATTCTTCATCTCATCGACATTGGCCTTGGTGATGCCGAGTTCCTCGGCGTCGAGCAGCGCGAAATAGGTCCACTTGACGATATGGTACCACTGGTCGTCGCCCTGGCGCACGGCCGGGCCGAGCGGCTCCTTGGAGATGATCTCGGGCAGCACGACGTGATCGGCCGGCGAGCCGAGCGTCAGGCGGATGCCGTAAAGGCCCGACTGGTCGGTGGTGTAGACGTCGCAGCGGCCGGCATCATAGGCGGCATTGACCTCTTCGAGTTTCTCGAAGACGACCGGATTGTACTCCATCTTGTTCGCCTTGAAGTAGTCGGCGAGGTTGAGTTCGGTGGTGGTGCCGCTCTGCACGCAGACGGCGGCGCCCGAGAGCTGGAGGGCCGAATTGACGCCTGGCAGCTTCTTGGCGTTGATCATGAAGCCCTGGCCGTCATAGTAGGTGGTGCCGACGAAATTCAGGCCGAGCGCGGTGTCACGATTGATGGTCCAGGTGGTGTTGCGCGACAGGATGTCGACCTCGCCGGACTGCAGCGCGGTGAAGCGTTCCTTGGCGCTGAGCGGCGTGAACTTGACCTTGGTGCCGTCACCGAAGACGGCGGCCGCGACAGCGCGGCAGAAATCCGCATCGATGCCCTGCCAGTCGCCCTTGTCATCCGGCGCCGAGAAGCCGGCCAGACCGGTCGAGACGCCGCACTGGATGAAGCCCTTCGCCTTGACGGTGTCGAGCGTCGTGGCCGACGCGGCCGACGCCATCAATCCAAGCGTAGCGGCGCCAAGAATGCCGATAGCAATATGTTTCATGACCCACAGACCCTTTTCTCTGTTTTTCAGGCAAACCCTGATCTTTTTTCCCGTGTGAACGCAGCTCCCATCCCGGCCCATTTCCGGGACCCCGCATCGTAACCGACGCGCCGCCTCCCATTCACGAATGGCATCGAAGGCGATAATTCCTGTGAGGTCAAGGAAAATGACCGAATCCGAACGTGTTTGAAAATCGATTGCCTGAAATGCCCGATCCGCAGACAAACGCGCTCGATATCCAGGCCGTGACTCCATAAATCTGCCGGGCGGACTGCATGCAAGATCCTCTGTGACCCGATAGCCAACTTATTATTACTGCACAGCAGCGCATCAACGCTGCACCAACAGCCGGCATTTCTTGATCAGCCGGCGCTCAAGCGCTCGATTTTGCCGACAGCATCGTGAATGCTCCACATGGTCCCGATCTCGTGAGCGATCCGGCCAGCAGCGGCTCGAATTCTGGGATCGGCGAGTGCTCTCTCTATTGCCGCGCGCAGCGATGTCGTATCGGGGTTCGGCAGCGCGATGCCTGCGCCGGCTGCTTCCACCCTCCGCGCATTTTCGGGCTGATCGGCGTTCAAGGGTGTGAGGACGATCGGCAACCCGTTTGCCAATCCGGCCAGGACCGTGCCTGCACCGCCGTGGCAGACGAGAGCCGCTGCCCGTGGAAATATCTCGCGCTGAGGTACCCAAGCCTCGACCGTCACATTCTCGGGAACGGCACCGAGCAGCGACCGATCCATCTCCGCGCCGGTCGAAAACAGCGCCCGAACAGGCAAGTCCGCGACGGATTTCAGGGCCGTGCGAAACAGCTCGTGATTCTTGGACGATCCCGCCGCCAGCGTGCCAAACGTAATGAAAACCAGCGGTCTTCCATCGTCGAGCGCCCATGTCGGAACGGCACTTTCCGGGTCCAGGCTCTCCCTCTCCGTCCGCACACGGAACGGCGCCAATGAGCCGACCGTCTCCACATCGCCGTCCAGGGACGCGGGAAATGACGTGAAAGTCGGCGTGGCGCGCAGAGCCGCCCCGACATCCGGTTCGAGTCCGGCTTCCTGACGCAGGACGTCAACCGGCGCCACTGCGCTTGCCATTGCGACCGCTTCTGAGAGACCGTTGATGGTCGCGACGCTGGCAACCGGAATGCCATTCTCCGCGGCCACAATCGCGGCCGCAAACTCCAGCGACTCACGCACGATGACGTCCGGGTTCCAGGTCCGGAACGTTTCGCGAAGCCCTGGCAGTGCGGCTCGCGCGTTGAGGTCCGCGAAAACGTCGCGGACCATTGTGCGGCCCATTTCCTCGGCGGTCATGTTGGAGGTCGCCGCCCAGACCTTGCCAAGTTTCTCGTCACCCGGATGACCGAAAGGCACGTGCGCCAACCCTGTGTCCCGAAGTATTGGACCGGCGCTCTCCGGTGAGGCGAACAAAACTTGATGGCCGTGCTTCATCAGCGTATGCGCGTAGGGCAGCAATGGTCGTATGTGGCCTGTCATCCGCATGGATGAAAATAGGACGCGCATGCCGCTCCCCTGATCTTGTAAGCAGACCGACTTTGCAGACCGTCCAAGTGACGACGTGCATGAAATGAATGGACCCTGTTTTACAAAACAAAGCAATGCCGCGGCATGTCACCCTCGGCCCACTCGCGACCGGTCAAATCGGCGGCAAGTCTGGCGATGTCCGTGTTACACCGAAGCGAACGTAAGGTCGGAGCATCAGCGGCTGCGCGGTGGGGCATGGGGGATTGATGGCGTTGCCCGAGACGTGATCCAAGCTTCGAGACCGGAGCCCGAGCCATGCGCTAGGAAGCGATTAAGACTGGACCGGGATCAAGCCGCTGCTGCTGCCCGACAAATCGCGCGAGGTCGGCGGGCACGTGACAGAAGACGGCCTCCGCGAAAGAAATTGGCATATCCGAAGTCGGTTTCCTGGCGAACGCCATGCTGTTGCACGGCCCATGCCGCCGCACTATGGCTAGCGGCTTACCAGAAGAGGCAAGATGAATGGCAAAAGACGGCAACGAGCAGGGTTCAGGCAAAGTGGGCATCAACACGCGGCTTGCCCATTCGGGTAACAACCCGCACGACTATTTCGGTTTCGTCAATCCGCCGGTCGTGCATGCCTCGACGGTGCTGTTTCCCAATGCCGCCGCGATGGCGAGCCGCAGCCAGAAATACACTTACGGCACGCGCGGCACGCCGACGACGGACGCCCTTGCCCAGGCCATCGACGCGCTGGAAGGATCCGCCGGCACGATCGTGGTGCCGTCGGGCCTTGCGGCAGTGACCATTCCGCTGCTCGCCTTCGTATCGGCCGGCGATCATCTGCTGATCGTCGACAGCGTCTACCATCCGACCCGCAATTTCGCCGACACCATGCTGAAGCGGCTCGGCGTCGAGGTGGAGTATTATGATTCGCGTATCGGCGCCGGCATCGCCGCCCTGATCAAGCCCAACACCAGGGTGGTGTTCACGGAATCGCCGGCGTCCAACACATTCGAGGTGCAGGACATCCCGGCGATCGCCAAGGCGGCGCATGCGGCCGGCGCCATCGTGATGATGGACAACACCTGGGCGACGCCGCTCTACTTCCGGCCGCTCGACCATGGCGTCGACATCTCCATTCATGCCGCGACCAAGTATCCGGCCGGCCATTCCGACGTGCTGCTCGGCACCGTGTCGGCCAATGAAAGCCACTGGAAACAGCTCTATGAGAGCTTCTGCACGCTTGGCTGCTGCGCAGGCCCCGACGATGTCTACCAAGTGCTGCGCGGCCTGCGCACCATGGGCGTGCGCCTGGAACATCATCAGCGCAGCGCGCTTGCCATCGCTTCGTGGCTCGAAGGCCAGCAGGGCGTGGCGCGCGTGCTGCACCCTGCCCTCCCCAGCCACCCGGACCACGAATTGTGGAAGCGCGACTTTTGCGGCTCGAGCGGCATCTTTTCCATCGTGCTTGCCGGAGGCGGCCAGAAGGAGCAGCACGCTTTCCTGGACGCGCTGCAGATCTTCGGGCTCGGCTATTCCTGGGGCGGCTACGAGAGCCTTGCGGTGCCGGTCTGGCTTGGCGACCGCGTCGTTGCACAAGCCGCTTATGAAGGCCCGCTGATCCGCCTGCAGATCGGCCTTGAGGATGTCGACGACCTGAAAGCCGACATCATGCGCGGGCTGGCCGCAGCCGCGGCCTGAGCGGTGCGCGCGAGCTGACTGCCGCACAGAGTCAGCAAACGGTCGCAAGGCCTTGACGCTGATGACAAAGCGCGAGCCGCTCGCGGCATCCCATTGCCGCGCGGCGCGCAATATTATTCTCTCGGGCCGCGACTTTCCGGATTTGTTTGACTTTCAAATCCGCGGATTCGGCCGCATTGCGTGCTGCACGGCATCCCCGACCAATCCATTTGTCACAAAGCTTGCCATGGCCTTTCGTCTTTTTGTCCCCATCCTTGCCGGCGCGACGCTGCGCGAACGCATCCTTGCGTGTATCGGCGCCATGATCGGCATCGCGCTGACCGGCGTGATCAGCGGGCTGGCGATGGGTGGCGGCCCGCACGTGGCCCTGCTGGTGGCGCCGATGGGCGCCTCCGCCGTGCTTCTCTTCGCCGTGCCCGCGAGCCCTTTGGCGCAGCCCTGGTCGATCATCGGCGGCAATTCCGTGTCGGCGCTGGTGGGCGTGACCGTGGCGCATTTCGTCCATGATCCGGTCATTGCCTCGGGCCTCGCTGTAGCTTTCGCCATCGCGGCGATGTCGTTCACGCGCTGCCTGCACCCGCCAGGCGGCGCGGCGGCGCTGACGGCCGTGCTCGGCGGGCCTGCCGTTGTCAGCGCGGGCTTCCTGTTCCCCTTCGTGCCGGTGGCCTTGAATTCAATCATCCTGGTCACGCTCGGCTTCCTCTTCCACAGGCTGGCGCGGCGCAACTATCCGCATGTCGCCGCACCCGCCGCCAACAGCCATGGGACAGCCGATCCGCCGGCGCAGCAGCGCGTCGGCTTCCGGCCCGAGGATATCGACGCGGCACTGACCACGCTCTACGAGACCTTCGACATCGACCGCAACGACCTGGAGCGGCTCCTGAGACAAGTCGAGCTGCAGGCCATGGTGCGCTCGCACAGGACGTTGCTCTGCGAGGACATCATGTCCCGCGACGTCGTGTCAGTGCCGGAGCAGGCCACCATCGAGGAGGCGCGCCAGCAACTGCTCAATCACAATATCCGGACCCTGCCGGTGGTCGACGCGGACGCCCGTCTGGTGGGCGCCGTCGGCCTGCGTGAACTGACGAGGGCCAGCGACACGGTGAAGGGCGTCATGTCGAAGGCCGGCACCGCCTCGCCCGATACGCCGGCGATGAGCCTGCTTCCCGTGCTGACCGACGGGCGCAGCCACGCCGTGGTCATCGTCGACCGCGAACGACGCATTCTCGGCCTGATCACCCAGACCGATCTTCTGGCGGCGGCCGCGCGCGTTCAGGCCGCAGACAAGGGATTGGCGGCGGCTTAGAATAGGGAAGTCAGGTTGCCGAAATCCGGGAACCTTTTTCCGGCGGGCGCATCCAACGTGCAGTCATGCGCTGTTTGGGGAGATCCGGTCGCGATGAGCAAGCTCGTAATGCCCGCCAAAATGCCGGAGGCGGCTGAAGGCCCTTCCGGCGACGTGCTGCTCGTGCAGCGTGCGCTCGCACGCGAGGCTGGTGCTTTTCGCGCTATCATCAAGACACATAACCAGTTGCTCTACCGGATCGCCCGCGGCGTGGTGCGCAACGACGCTGAGGCCGAGGACATCGTGCAGGAGGCCTATATGCGGGCCTTCGCCAGCCTCGGCTCCTTTCGCGGCGACTCCTCGCTCGCCACCTGGCTGTCGCGCATCGTCATCAACGAAGCGCTCGGCCGGCTGCGCAAGAGGCGCCACACCGTGGCGATGCCCGAGAACCCGGAAGCGCAGATCATCCGCTTTCCCATCAATCCCAGCGACGACCCGGAGCGGACCATGGCGCAGCGGCAGATTCTCGCACTTGTCGAACGGGCGACCGACAGCCTGCCCGACATCTACCGCGTGGTCTTCGTGGCCCGTGTCATAGAGGGCCTCAGCATGGAGGAAACCGCCGATCTGCTCGGCGTGCGGCCAGAGACCGTCAAGACAAGGCTGCACCGGGCACGCACCCTGTTGCGCAAGGCGCTGGACGACGAGATCGGCCCGGTGCTGCTCGACGCCTTCCCCTTCGCCGGCCGCCGCTGCGAACGGCTGACCCAGTCCGTGATGAGACGCCTGGGCTTCGAATGATCCTGCTCTGATTTTGCGGGAACGTTTCTCCCGGCCGTGCATCCAATCAGCGTCAACTGAAAATCGAGCCCGGCGCCTCCGCGCGGCCGGGCGAAGGAGGATGCCATGCTCACCCGATATACCGCGGCCCTTGCCGCCCTGCTTCTCGTCAGCGCTGCCCCGTTCGCGCAAGCCGCCGACAAGCCGACCGATCCGCAGATCGCCCATATCGCCTATACAGCCGGCGTCCTCGACATCGAGGCGGCCAAGCAGGCGATCAAGACATCGAAGAACGAGGAGGTCGTCGCCTTCGCCAAGGACATGGAGCGCGACCACGAGGCAGTGAACAAGCAGGCGCTCGACCTGGTGAAGAAGCTCAAGGTGAAGCCCGAGGACAACGCCACCAGCCAGGCGCTGAGCAAGGCGGCGGAGGCCGAACGCGCCAAGCTCGCCAAGCTGACAGGCGCAGCCTTCGACAAGGCCTATATCGAGAATGAGGTGGCCTATCACAAGCAGGTCAACGGTGCGCTCGAAACCCTCCTCATCCCCTCGGCCAGCAATGCCGAGCTGAAGAGCCTGCTCGAGACCGGCCTCAAGATCTTCCAGGGCCACGAACAGCACGCCGAACACGTCGCCGGCATGCTGAAATGAAAGCGGACGTCTTGATCCATCCGTCCTGGCTGGCCGCCCTGGCGCTGATGCTTACAGCGGCGCCGGCGGCGGCCGCGACCATAGAGGTCACCATCGACAAACTCGTCTTCTCGCCGGCGACCATCGATGCGAAGGTCGGCGACACGATCGAGTGGGTGAACAAGGACGTGATTGCCCACACGGCCACGGTGAAGGGCGGCTGGGAGGTGATGATCCCGCCGAAGAAGTCGGCAGGCCTGACGTTGAAGGCGGCGGGCGCGGTCGACTATTTCTGCCGCTTTCACCCCAACATGAAGGGCCATCTCGACGTGTCGCCCTGATCAGCGGCCCTGTCGAGCCGTAGCGAGGCGCGCCTGGCCTCGTCAGGCCGGGCGACATGCGTCCACGAGCCATCGTAACTTGCTTTGCGCCGCTCGATCCAGGCATCGAGCCCTTCGCGCAAATCAATGGTCGGAGCCATGCGGGCGAACTGCTCGGCTTCGACCAGAAGGCCTTCAGCGATGCCGTGGTTGAGCCCGCGCGCCACGGCGGTGAGAATGCTCGCGACCGCAAGTCCGGAGTGCCGAAGGATACGCCTGGCCAGATCAAAAGCCGCCGGCATCAGGTCGTCGTGGGGGACGACCTGGTTGACAAGACCGAGTTCAAGAGCACGCGGCGGCGGAAACCAGTCCCCCGTCAACAGCAATTCGAGCGCCCGCTTGCGCCCGGCGAGCCTCGGCAGGCGCTGGGTGCCGCCGAAGGTCGGCGGCATTGCGAGGTTGATTTCCGGCTTGGCGAACAGGGCGCGGTCGCTGGCGATCGCCAGCGGCACGGCCTCGGTGATCTCGCAGCCGCCGCCGAAGGCAATCCCGTTAACGGCGGCAATGACGGGTTTCCGGTAGGCCTCAAGCCGTGCCGTCAGCCGCTGGCCGCGCATGACGAAGTCCCGTAACGCTGTGTCGGTACCGGCGGCAACGCTGCCCGAGAATTCGTGGATGTCGCCGCCGGCCGAGAAGGCCCGCTCTCCCGCGCCGGTCAGAATGATCGCGCGAATGCCGTCGTCGAC
Source organism: Mesorhizobium sp. 113-3-9 (assembly GCF_016756515.1). NCBI lineage: Bacteria > Pseudomonadati > Pseudomonadota > Alphaproteobacteria > Hyphomicrobiales > Phyllobacteriaceae > Mesorhizobium > Mesorhizobium sp. 113-3-9. Next base: position 5,400,806 of record NZ_AP023246.1, read on the forward strand.
TTCAACGTCATCGAGGATCGCGAGCAGGCGATCAATCAGGGCATAGTTCAGCGCATTGAGCTTTTCAGGGCGGTTGAGGGTAAGAACAGTCACCCCGTCGCGGGTCTCGTTCAGGACAAGATCGGTCATGGTTCTTCCTTTCCAAATACGATGGGAAGGGACCACGCTTTCGATTGTATGTATATTCACTAGTCGGTATACATGACGTATGATCCAAGCACAAAGCCCCACCCGCGAACGCATCGTCGAAGCCGCGACCAAGCTCTTCTACGCAGAGGGAATCGGCCGCGTCAGCGTTGATGCCATCGCCGAAAAGGCGGGGCTCACCAAACGGACGCTTTACTATCACTTCAAGAGCAAGGACGACCTGATCGCCGCATACCTCGATGGTCGCGACCAGCCCAATCTACGGCAGATGGCCGGCTGGTTCGATGCGGCGGAAGGTGGCGCGGATCACAGGGTCGAAGCAATCTTCACCAACCTTGCGCGGGTCGCGCGTCATCCAAAATGGAAAGGATGCGGCTTTCTGCGCACGGCCGCCGAACTCGCCTCAATGCCCGGCCACCCGGCTGTCAAGGTCGGAGCACGTCACAAGTCAAATTTTGAAGCCTGGCTGGCTGGCGCGTTGTCCGACCACGGCATCAAGGAACCACGGGCGGTGGCCCGCGAGATCGTGCTGCTGATAGACGGCTCGTTTTCGATCATGCTGATCCACCGCAATCCCGACTATATCGAAGCCGCCGGGCACGCCGCCGCCACTCTGGTCAGGGCGCGCATTTGAGGCAGGAACTAAGTGCTTCTTGGTTTGTCCCTAATTCCCATTTCAGCCCAGAATGCGCGTTGCTCGGGTGTTCGCCTCAAGCTCGCGTGACATTCATGTATTGCCAGGCCAGGAGTGGTGTTGGCCTCGACAATGACGATGTCATCGTTCGTCAATGCGACATCCCACCCGATGAGGCCCGGATAGGGTAGTTGGCTTGCCAACCTCAACATACGCGACTTGACAACATCCCAGTTGGGTATGACCGCGTTGCGGATTTGGACACCAGAGTCCGGATGACGTTCACTGACTTGGCGGCCCCTCTTTTCCGAATTGTAAGAGAGGCCGGGGCCAAGAACGCCGTTCAGCGGATCCACCAGCGCCGAGATTCCGCCACGCCCGATCTTCCAGTTGTCGGTCGGATAGGTTTCCGGACGGCCCATCTTCATGGTCGCCGCCAATATGACAGTGCGGTGGTTGGAAAAATGCGTCCCGGTCAGCACCCGAAGCGTGTTCAACGTGGGTGGAAAAAATGTCTCGCTCCATGTTCCCTGTCGGATGATCTCCGAGATCGTGTAGGCATCAGGCTTCTGGCGCAAAAAACCGTCAAGCCATTCCCGGGCGTGCACCTTGTGGCCATTGACCTGCAATCCTTCAGGGGCATGAACGAGCCTTAATGCACCTTTCGCGTGTCCGCCCGCAGCAGGTTTGAGAAACAATTCACCCTTCTGATTTACAAGCGAAAGTATCGTTCCAAATTCAAGACGTTCTTCCGGTTTCGCGAGATCAACAAGATGCTGGCCGGCGACATAGTGCGTCATTGGCGGCGCTACGGAGGGCATGACATGGTCAAGCCATGCCTTTTGGTTCAGCTTATTGAACAAGAACTGGTCAATGCGATTGTTGTAGGCTGCGAGCCGGCGGGTGTACAAACTGAGGGGTGTATATTCTTTTCGAAGAAACGCCTGCTCCTCGAGCATGATCAATGCTTGCGACTGGTGGCCTCGAAGCAAGCCGCGCAACCGCCACAGGCCGCTTGGCGCTGGGTCCTCGAATTCGGTCCGTACAAAAGCGCTGTATGCACGCCATCGACGTGCCATTGCGACCACCGCCCCCAAAGGATCACCTCTCCCACTACAACTCAGAAACTGCCCCAAAATCTATCGTGAGCACGCTGGCGCCGGATATCAAGTCCGCAAGCCGAGTTTGTGTTCATGGTGCGCGGCCGAATTGGTTCCGAGAGCTAACGGCTGCTTTTTCTTAATGCCCCAGCGCCAGCCATGCCGTGCCGGCCACGAGCGTGATCAGCGTCAACGGCAAGCCGACCTTGAAGAAGGCACCGAAAGACAATTGTGTGCCGGCGGCCCTGGACTGTTCGGCGACGATCAGGTTGGCGACCGAGCCGAGCAGCGTGAAATTGCCGGCGAGCGTGGAACTCATCGCCACCACCAGCCAGGCCCGTTCGGGATTTTCCAGCCCGGGTATGAAGGGTCGCAATGCCAGTACGGCCGGCACATTGCTCATGATGTTGGAAAGCACCGCGGTGAATCCGGAGAGCCGCCAGATGTCATCGAGGCCGAGATTCTTGGCCGAGGCGATGATGTCGGGCGTGAGCAGCGTCCTTTCTGCGCCGGCAACCACCACGAACAGACCCGCGAACATGAACAGCAGCGGTCCGTCGATCTCGCGGTAAATACGCGCGGGCTTGATGGCGCGGGTGAGCAGGAGAATGGCGCCACCGATCAATGCCGCCTTGGCGACGGGAACGCCGGCGAAGAAGGCAACGGCCAATCCGATGCAGACGATCACCGCCTTCAGCACCTGCCCGCGATGCATGCGCCCGCGCGACACATGCGGCGTCAACTCAGCGCTGCGGGTAAATTCTGTGCGATAGACGATGCGCACGATGACGATGACCGCGACCAGGCCGAACAGGGCGACCGGTGCGAGCGCCGCCGAAAAGGCAGGATAGGAAATGCCCGACAGCGCGCCGATGACCATGTTCTGCGGATTGCCGGTGATGGTGGCGACGCTGCCGCAGTTCGACGCGGTGGCGGTGGCGATCAGATAGGGGATCGGGTTGCGGTTGATGACGCGGGTGACGTGGACGACGATCGGCGCCATGACCAGGCAGATGGCATCGTTGACCAGGAAGGCCGACAGCACGCCGGTCAGCAGCGTGACCATGACCAGCAGCATGAACGGCGCGTGCGCGTGTTCGATGGCGATGGCGCCGAGGCCGCGAAAGGCGCCTGAGACCTTCAGATGCGCCACCACGATCATCATGCCGAGCAGAAGCGTGATGGTGTCGAAATTGATCGCGCGGTAGGCATCCTCCATGCTGATCGCGCCAATCGCGATCATCGCGGCGCCGCCAAGCAGCGCAATCCCCGCCCGGTCCAGACGCAGTCCAGGTATGCGGCCGACAGCCACGCCGGCATAGGTCAGGACCAGGATCAGCAGTGCCGCCGCGCCCATCAATGTCATTGGTAAGAAGCCCCGCTCGATCTGGTGGCGCCGATGCGGTCCGCCCGGTGGTTCTTTTGCATGTCAACTTTGGCGATGTCGAGATTGATGACAAACGGAGTGGGCAGCTGTCGTTGCGGGCGGTATCGCTAACGTCGGTAGAAATCCAGTCGCTGTTGCAATGCCTGCGGCGAAAACAGCCGCTCGACAGTCTGCCGCGCTTTGTGGCCCACACCAGCCCTCAGCGCCGGATCGGCCTTGAGCTCGGCCAGGATTTGCGCCGCCTGTTGCGTCGTCTCGAAGAGAAAACCGTTCTCGCCATGGATGATATGGTCGGCATAGCCGCCATGCGAATGGCAGACCACGGGCAAACCGCAAGCCATCGCCTCGAATACCACGCGGCCGAAGGTCTCCACATGCGAGCCGGTGCGGTAGTAGAAGACGTCGAGCGTCGGCAAGAACTGTTCGGCGGCAAGCTGGCCTTGCGGCAGGAGTTCCAGCTGCGGATGTGGCGTGAGCTTGTCCTTGAGCGGCGTCCCGCCCTGGATCCGCACCGCAACGCCATCGGCCAGCAATGCCTCATAAAGCGCCGCATCGTCGGCATGATGCTTGTCCGCCGTGTCGCGGCTCAGACGCCCGACCGTGAACGGTCGATCCGACCTTGCCGGCCATGGCGAGAAACGCTCGATATCGATCGGCGACGGATGCACGACGCCTTCGACCTGCAGCATGCGCTTCTGAAAATCGGAGATCAGCACCAGTTCGGCGTCGGGCCAGCCCAGCAGGCGCGGCATGCCGCTCGTCAGCGCGATGATTTTTGGGTGGAAGGTGTTGAAGACATAGATCAGCCGGCGTGGCCGCCGGATCAGGTAAGGCCAGATCTTGTTGCGCCAATGCGCGCCGAGGAAGACGTAGGTGCCGCCGTCCGGCACGTCGCGCTTTGCCGGCGAGACGCGGTGAATCGGAAATTGCCGCATCAGTTCGTCGGACACGCGCGAAGAGGTTGCCCAAAGACGCACCTGCTGGTCGGCGCTCAACAGCCGGTACAGGTCGAGGGTTTCGCGCTCGCTGCCGCCAAACGGGTTTTGAAAACTGTTGAAGAGATGGATCATGATCGCCGCGCTTGCCTGGCCTTGCCCGGGGCCATCCCGCCACTCGTTCGCCGGCACCGAAAGGTCGTGACTGCACCAGCGGGCCGGAAGACCGAGGAGATCAAGAAAGCAGAAATGTCTCTGGCGATGCCCAATACATCACCTTAGCCGGAGGAAGCACACCGACAGGAAGGCGTCAAGGAAACGGCCGCCTTCACGCGTTGCAAGGCTGCCTTCAATGCACCGTGGCGACGCTGGGCTGAGATACCAGGGCGGCTTCCGCCGGGTCGAAGCTGACCTGGTCGCGTCCATTCGACTTGGCGGCATAGAGCCGTCGGTCGGCGGCCGAGAATATCGCCTCGTAGGTGGTCGGGCCACTGAAGCTGGTGCCACCGATAGAGACGGAAAGCGGACAGGCGCGGCCGCCGGGCGAAAAGTCCATCTCGCGGATCCGCCGGCGGATGCCTTCGGCAACCAGCCAGGATTGCGAGGGGTCGACACCGGGAAGAAACACGCCAAACTCCTCGCCGCCGATGCGGCCGACGATATCACTGCCGCGCAATTGCCCCTTGATTGCCTGCGCGATCAGCTTGAGCGCCTGGTCGCCGCAGTCATGACCGAGGCGGTCGTTGATCGACTTGAAGTGGTCGGCATCGATGATCAGCAGCGCGCCGGAACGGGCATGCTCCTGCTTGCGGGTCTCCTCGAGATAGGCCTCGACCAGCATCGAGAAGGCGCCGCGGTTCAGCACCGCCGTAAGACTGTCGGTCGCGGCGATGACGCTGAGTTCGCGTTGGGCTATGGCCAGTTGGCGGATCTTCCACATGAGAAGAAACAGAAACGAGCCGCCCAGCACCAGGGGAAGAAGCAGGTCCGTAAGTTGCGCGCGCCAGACAGCCTCGGGCGAGAGATAGGGGAAATTGAACGAATCAACAAAAAACGCCACGGCAATGAAGAATGCCGTGCCGGCCGCGGTGACAGCGATCACCCTGCCCCAGCTGGTCGGCGACAGGTCGAGCTTCATCCCATTCCACTCCGTTAGCCGCCTCTACTATGACGTGCCAACGCAAACAAAATGATAAGACTTTCCCTTCAATTCGAGATCAGTGAGCCGGAGCACGCCCGCCAATCGGTGGTCGTGCTCCGGCGGTGAAAGCAGTTCGGTGCTTAAATTTCGCGCGATGCGGGAGTTCCCGAACGTCAACGGCCGGGCGCCGGTCGACTCGCCTCCACAACGAAGGATGCGGCGATCAAGTCGTCGGCATCCAGTCGTAGCGAGCCGTCGCCTGCTCCCATGATGGCGGCGACCTTGTGGAAGGTCTTCATCTCATAGTCGGAAATTTCGGCATCCTGCATTCTGGCCTTGAGTTCAGCGATACGCCGCCCCAAGGCAGGGGACGTTCCAATTTCTCGTTTCGACATGGCCTGGCTTCTCCTCCCCCAACCCGCACTTGTTTTGCCCCGCCCATTCGCTGGCCCCCACATTGCCCTTTTATGAGGTTCCGCGAATACAAGGCCCCGAACGCCTCATGGGGCCTAAGGTTCCAATCTCGGCGGATCACGAAATAATTCCGGATCGCCCGTCGAGCTTTGCGCACCATCAACAGCCATCTGGATGCTGTCTCGTTCTGGATCAGCCAAGTTGGCATCGCAATTGCGTGGCCGGATCAGCAGGGGCGAACAATGCACCCGGCATGATCCCTGGGCGGGCGACCTGCCGCCGAGAAAGGCGCGACGGGTTTCGTGAGATGTTCCGAAGCCGCCGGTTTTTAAGGTAAGTCCATGGCCGACAACAAACCGTCTCCCCCATCCGTAGAAATCTCCCGATCCCTGGGCGAGTGGTTTGTCCGCATCGTAAGAACGAACCGCAACACGTATTCCAGAGCCTTCGAACGGGAGGCCGATGCAGTCGCTTTCGCTGAGGATCAGCGTGCGCGTCTGACATTGCAAAATCCCACGAGCATCTAGTCGTGCGGAACCGGTACCTTGGCGCAGTGAACGATGCGAGATCCTGTTTAGCGCTTTGCCCTTCTGGACTGGCTCGGGGTCAGGAATCCACCCATTATCAGGTCTAAGGCGTCGAGTGCCTCTTCATCCAGCAAGTTTGTCAAGGCCACTCCACCCACGAGCACAACCTCGTCGTTGTCTATGTCGTAGACCTCCCAGAGCCCATCCTTGACCCTTCGAATTGCGTGCCGACGCTGCATAAGGGTGTCCTAATAGTCGAGTCTCGGAAACTCCTGCAAGAAAATCGGTCCGGGTGCCCGGATTAACGGTGGAAAACTATGATCCAAACCCAACTAGCGGGTTTGGCCATGCCTTACCAGCGGACCCGTTCCTCCAAGTTCCATTGCGAAACGAAAAACCGGAAAGGTGGCAGACTTTATGCGAAAGCTGTTTGCGTGTTTTAGCAAAGCAGCCATCACGGGCGCGGAAGCAAACGCCGGGACACCAGGGGCCGGATCGTCCGAACGGCCGTGGGAGCGGGGAACTGCACACGCGCGTTAACATTCGTTAACATCTCTAATTTAGCATCCGCTCATCATGCGTTTCTCCATTCTACTCTTTTGCTGGTTGGCATTCTTCGGTTGGGACTTCGCCGCTCACGAAGGTCAGTTCACCATCGGGCTCGGAACACGAATCGTGCGTTTGTTTCAGTAGCCGGCCGTTGGCCGGAGTTCGATCTCGACATCGAACGCCCTCCAAAGACATACCAGCCGGTTGATCTGGAGACGGTTCGACAGGCAGATTCTGCTCGCAGATCGGGTATCTTTGAAATTGTTGGCGATCCCGACAGGATTCGAACCTGTGACCATCGGCTTAGAAGGCCGGTGCTCTATCCAGCTGAGCTACGGGACCGCTGGCCGGCCAAAAAGGGCCGGCTGGATATGGCGCTGGCCGCCGTTCAATGCGTCCAGGGCGTCCTGCGGTCATAGCGGAAATTTTCCGCATAGGAAATCTGGCGGCGCTTGGTCTCTTTCGGCTCCTCGACACGGAAGGCAAGCCCTTCCTTTTCGGCGTAAGCCACGGCTTCTTCCCGCGTGTCGAAGGTGAGCCTGATCTGGCTTCTCATATCTCCAGAGGTCGTATAGCCCATCAGGGGATCGATCTTCTTGCGCATCTCGGGATCGAATTCCAGCACCCAGTGGCCGGTCTTGGCCTTACCGGACTGCATCGCGGTTTTGGCTGGGCTGAAAATGCGCGCGGACATGGCCACCTCATTGTTGTGCAAGGCAGCATCGCCGCCCTTTGCCCGTCATTACTGCGCAATGCGCATGGCGGCAAGGTTTTTGCACTTGCCATGCAGCACCGAAATGAATAGGCAACAGACCGTTCGGAGTGTAGCGCAGGCTGGTAGCGCATCTGGTTTGGGACCAGAGGGTCGGGAGTTCGAATCTCTCCACTCCGACCATCCCTTAAAAAAACGCAGTACCGATAGCCATTGGCGTGATCGCATGGTCATTTTTGGCCGCTTCCGGCCTTGCGGCGATGCCACGGTGGGCCGCGACGATCAGGGCCTCGGCGGCCTTTCTTGCCGGACATCGCCCAGCCGCGCCGCCGCATGGCCGTGGCGGATCAGAATGGTCGCGGCCGCCGCACGGGTGATCGCTCGATACGTTTGAAGGTAAGCTCGCCGGGCGAGAACCCCAACAACCTCATTCCCGGCGAGCCTACAACCTGATTTGGAACGCAATCAGGACCGGGGTCAGCCGGCAACCTAGCGCTGCAAGATGGATGCCAGCTGTTATTTCCCAAAATGGGACACGCTTCGCGTTTGCCGACCGTCTGAACACCGAGTCACCCGGAGCGCGTTGCACCAAAAACATCGATGCGGCCCGCTCCATGTCCTGTTTGTGCATGTCGTGTCCCAAGGGCACGTCTGGGCGACATGCGTCAAATCTCGAACGCGCCCTGCCCTTCGTCCATGGCGCTGACCGCTTCGGCCGCCAGCGCCCGCGTGATCGGCGTCTTGCGCTCGAGCGCGGTGCGGTCCAGCCGCTCCACCACGCGCATGGCGGTCGCCAGCGAGCGTTCGATGCGCCGCACCAGATACTGCACGACATGCGGCTCGACCTCGACCTGGCGGTCGGCGAACAGCTTGGTTATGACGCCGGCGAGCAGGAGATCATCGGGCTCGTGGATTTCGACCGTCGCCGCCGCTTTCAGCCGCGAGGCGAGATCAGGCAGGGAAACACCCCAGGCCGACGGAAAACGGCGCGCCGTCAACAGCAGCGTCGAGCCGGCGCCACGCACCGCATTGATCAGATGGAACAGGCCTTGTTCGTCGATCGCGCCTGTGTCGACATCGTCGATCAGCACCGGCCGGGCGCCAAGGTTTGCAATGCTGTCGCCAATGCGTGCGGCATTCACGGCCACCGCGTTGGCACGCGCGCACCAGATGGCAGCCAGATGCGTCTTGCCGGAGCCGGCGGGACCTGCCAGCACCACCACCGGCGCCGGCCAGTCCGGCCAACGGTCGACCAGCGCCGCCGCCTGGTTGTTGGTGCCGGAGACGACAAGTTCGTCGCGCGTATACCCGGTGCCGTGGCCGAGATCGAGCGGCAGCTGGCGCGGCGGATCGGTTCGCTGAGCAGTCACTTCAGCGACGCGGCTGCGTGCGGTGGCCGCCGCCGCGATCTGCCGGCAATGGCGGCAAGGGCTCGGTCGCGCGGCCCTTGTAGAGCGGCGATTCGAGATAGCGGGCGATGGCAAAGCGCACCAGGACCGCGACGGCCGCGGAAGCCGGAACGGCAATCAGCAGGCCGACAAAGCCGAACAGCGCGCCGAAGGCGAACAGCGCGAACATCAGCCATACCGGATGCAGGCCGACGCTTTTGCCGACCAGCCTGGGCTGCAGGATGTTGCCTTCGATGAACTGGCCGATGAAGAAGACCACAGCGACGGCGACGATCATCGTCCAATCCGGCCAGAACTGGACGAAGGCGACGCCGACGGCCAGCACCAGCCCGGTCAGCGAGCCGACATAGGGGATGAAGGAGATCAACCCGGCGAACAGGCCGATGAGGATCGCAAAATTCAGCCCGGTCAGCGTCAGGCCAGTGGCGTACATGGCGCCCAGCACCAGACAGAGCGTGCCCTGGCCGCGCACGAAGCCGGCGGTCGCTGTGTTGATGTCACGCGCGATGGCGCGCACGGTCGCGACGTTGTCACGCGGCACCCAGCTGTCGATGACCGCCACCATGCGGTCCCAGTCGAGCAGCATGTAGAAGGCAACGACCGGCGTCACCACGAACAGGCTGACCACCGAGACCAGTGCCATGCCGGAACTCCACAGCGAAGTGAATACGGTGGTGATCAGGCCGAAGCCCGAGGTCAGCAGCGAATTCAGTCCGTCACGCAAGCCATTGGCATTGACGCCGAATCTCTGCTCCAGCCATTTCGGATCAAAGGAGGTGATCAGGCTCTGCAGCCGGGTGAGATATTCCGGCAGCTTGCCGGCGAAATCGGCCATCTGCGTCGCCAGCACCGGAATGAGGATGACGAAGGCCAGTACCAGCACGATGAGGAAAGTGATGAGGATGACCACCGTCGCCATGAAGCGGGACAGGCCGAGCCGCTGCAACCGGTCGGCGACCGGGTCGAGGAAATAGGCAAGCACCATGCCGGCGACGAAAGGCAACAGGATGGCGCTGAAGACATAGAGGAAAAGCGCCAGGATCGCCGCGCCGGCCAGCCAGAAGAAGATCTGGCGGCGGAACGCGGAGGACGCGGCAATTTCGGCAGCCGCAGCCTCGATCACTGCCGCTTCTTTCTCAGATGTCCTGATTGGAGCTTTCGCCATAGCCGCTCATATGCCTCAGCCAAGCCACGAGATAGGCTGCGGCCGAAGCCACGGTCAAGACCCCGGACAGCAATATGAGGCCCTGCCTCAAAGGGTCGAGGCGCATGGCAAAGGCGAGTTCGCCCAGCACTACCGCCGCCAGCACGATCTGGATGGCTGTATTGGCCTTCGATACCAGAAACGGCTTTATCTCGACGGGATGAGCCATTACCGTGGACAACAGGATCGCGCAGACGATCAGCGCATCGCGCGATACCATGGTGACGACCAGCCACAGCGGCAACTGCCCGGTGAAGCCCATGACGACGAACACCGAAACCAGAAGCAGCTTGTCGGCCATCGGGTCGAGATAGGCACCAAGCCTGGACTGCTGGTTGAAACGGCGTGCGATAAAGCCATCGACACCATCCGACACGCCGGCAATGACGAAGCCGGCAAAGGCCCAGTCCCAGCGCGCCTGCAGCATGGCCAGCACCACGGCAGGCACCAGGACAAGGCGCAGGATGCTGATCAGGTTGGGGATGGTCAACGTATTGTCCCGCCATATTCTCTTTCGGGATAGATGAGGGAGACGGAAGGGCGACACAAGGGAGAAGCAGTCCGTTCCAAGCGCGAGCGCCATGCGGGATGCCAGGCTATCCACGTTTTTGTCAGGCCAAATGGCGCTCGGTTCGGCCGTTATCCTTGCGGACCGAAACCGTTCATGCGAAGAGCCCGCAAACGAGCAGGAAAATTGTGATGAGCAAGCGCGAAACTGGCCAGCACAAAACGGGCCAGTCCAAAACGAGCAAGCGCAGGAACGGGCTCACCTATGCCGAGGCCGGCGTCGATATCGATGCCGGCAATCTCATGGTCGAGAAGATCAAGCCGCTGGTGCGCGCCACGCGCCGGCCGGGCGCCGATGGCGAGATCGGCGGTTTCGGCGGCCTGTTCGACCTCAAGGCCGCCGGTTTCACCGATCCGGTGCTGGTCGCCGCCAATGACGGCGTCGGTACCAAGCTCAAGATCGCCATCGATGCCGGCAAGCACGACACGATCGGCATCGACCTCGTCGCCATGTGCGTCAACGATATCGTGGTGCAGGGCGCCGAACCGCTGTTCTTCCTCGACTATTTCGCCACCGGCAAGCTCGACCCCGACCAGGGTGCGGCGATCGTCGGCGGCATCGCCGAAGGTTGCCGTCAGGCCGGCTGCGCTCTGATCGGCGGCGAGACGGCGGAAATGCCAGGCATGTATCACGGCAAGGATTATGACCTCGCCGGCTTTGCCGTGGGCGCGGCCGAACGTGGCCAGCTTTTGCCCACGGACGACATTGTCGAAGGCGACGTGCTGCTCGGCCTCGCCTCCTCCGGCCTGCATTCGAACGGTTTCTCGCTGGTGCGCCGCATCGTCGCCGCCAGCGGCCTGGCGTGGAGCGATCCGGCGCCATTCAACGACGAGGCGACGCTGGCCGAAGCGCTGCTCGAACCGACCCGCATCTATGTCAAATCGATCCTCAAGGCCATCCGCAACACGCATGGCATCAAGGCGCTGGCCCACATTACCGGCGGTGGCTTTCCGGAAAACATTCCGCGCGTGCTGCCCAAGGATTTTTCGGCCGAGCTCGATCTCGAAGCGATCGACGTCCCGCCGGTGTTCTCGTGGCTGGCCAAGACCGGCGGCGTGGCGCCGGAAGAGATGATGCGCACCTTCAATTGCGGCGTCGGCATGATCCTGGCGGTCGCGTCCGGCCAGGCGGCACAGGTCGCCGCCGTGCTGCAGGAAGCCGGCGAGACAGTGACACCGATCGGCCGCATCGTGCCGCGCCGCGATGCCGGCGTCATCTATCGGGGCTCGATCGGCCTATGAGCAGAAAACGCACAGTTGTCCTGATATCAGGGCGCGGCTCCAACATGACCGCGCTGATCGCCGCTGCCAGCGACCCGGCCTTCCCGGCCGAGATCGTCGGCGTCATCTCCGACAAGGCGGACGCCGCCGGCCTCGGCATCGCCAAGGCGCGCGGCATCGCCACGCAAGTCATTGCCCGCGCCGACCATGGCAGCAAGCAGGCGCATGACGCGGCGATCGACGCGGCGCTTAACGCCTTCAATGCCGAGATCGTGGCGCTGGCCGGCTACATGCGCATCCTCACATCAGGCTTCGTCCAGAAATGGCAAGGCCGCATGATCAACATCCACCCTGCCCTGCTGCCGGCGTTCAAGGGCCTGGACACCCATGCGCGCGCGCTGGCCGCCGGCCTGCGCATCCATGGCTGCACCGTGCACTTCGTCACATCCGAGATGGATGACGGGCCGATCATCGCGCAGGCGGCCGTGCCGGTGATGGTTGGCGACAATGCGGATACGCTGGCCGCCCGGGTGCTGAAGGCCGAGCACCGGCTTTATCCGCTGGCCCTTGGGCTGGTCGCCGAGGGCAAGGCGCGCATGGAGGGCGGGCGCACGGTGCTTGCCCACTTTGCCGATGACGCCGACAACGGCACCTCGGTGGTGATGGCGCCCGACCCGCTGCGCGAGGAAGCCGACCTGGAACATCTGGCGCGGATCACGCCCTGAGCCGAGAGTGCGGCGATGAGACAACTTCTTCTCCTGCGCCATGCCAAGTCGAGTTGGGACGATCCTGATCTCGACGACTTCGATCGGCCACTCGCCGAGCGCGGATTGAAGGCGGCCAAATTGATGGGGCGCGAGCTTGCAGCGCGCGACTGGCTGCCGGACCAGGTGCTGGTGTCGTCGGCGCTGCGCACCCGCGACACCTGGCGGCTGGTCGCCGCGGAGTTGCCCGCGCATCCACGGGTCGCGTTTGCCCAGCCACTCTATGAAGCTTCGGCTGCTGATATTCTGGACCAGATCCACAAGGCCGACCGGTCGAGCGGCTGCCTCATGGTGGTTGGCCACAATCCTGGACTGGAGAGCCTGGCAAAACAGCTCGCCGGTCCGGGCTCGGAGGCCAAGGCGCACAAGAGGTTCGAGGAAAAGTTCCCCACGGCAGCCCTCGCGCGCTTTGTCTTCGACGGCGAGTGGTCCGCCCTGGTCTCCGCGCGGCTGACGCATTGCCTGCGCCCGAAGGATTTGGGCTAGAAGGCCACGGCCTATCAGGCGTTCGCAAAATCGCCGCCGTCAGATTGTGGTCGAGGTTTTACCAGTCCGCAGCTTAGTTTTTCGTGTAGTCAGGCCCAAAGCGTGTCGGCAGGCCGTCGGCGAGTTTCAACCAGGGGAGCTTCTCCTCAAAAGCGACATGCAGCGTGGGTGCAAATTTTTCCGGCTCCTCCATCGCCGCGGCAAAAAAATGCATAACACCGGACATGTTCTTTGAGCGAAAGGACAGCGGTGAGCCACATTCATCGCAAAATGTTCTTTCCACACCGGGAGAAGAGTTGAATACTTTCGGCGCCTTGCCTAGCCATCGCCATTGGCTGTCCAAGACACCTATGTAGGTGGTCATCGGCGCGGAACATTGCCGCCGACAACTTTCACAATGACAGACCACGCATGCTTGTGCCGAGCCATCGACTTCAAATGCAATGACGCCACATAAGCAATGACCACGCATGCAAATCCTCCTTGAGCCAACTGACCTGACCGACAATTTTGTACCGGGCGTAGTGATAGAGCCGCCATGAGATACGCCGAACTGGCGCTCAGTTGCGACATTCGGTGTTGATGATTGTTGTCGCCTGCGCGAGGATTTTCTTCCAAGCGGCATTCACTACCGCCTTGGCGGCAATATTTAACTTGTTCGTAGAGTTTCTTCGACCGGCCGCCAGCGCCAAAGCCTGTCATACACCGATGAAAGTGCCGGCGGCGCCTTCTTGTCGAGCATGGCCTTGGCGGCCATCGGATTGTCGTTTCGCGTTTATGAGTCCGCAGCCTGGATATCCAGTGCTGGGGAGACGGCGGACCAAGCCCGCCGTACGCCCGCTCGAAATCTCAGTTCCCCCAGATTCCCTGGCCGGGTTCCGGCCAGTCGGTGGCGGTCTTCATCTTGGCGTCGGCTGCCTTGTGCCCGGCCATATCCGTGTTCTTGACCGCGCCGGTGACGGCATGATCGACGCCGGCAATCGAAGCAACCGGCTGGTTGGCATTGCCGGAGCCAAAGTGGTCGCTGCCGGCAAAAGCGCCGCCGGTCGCAAAGAGAAGAGCGAGGGCAGCGAAAGCAATCTTGTTCATTTCAATCTCCTGTTCATCCGTTGGGCGGCGTCTTGGGAGGACGGTTCCGCTGGGGATAAGACCCGGGGCCACCCGGTTTTATTCCTGGAGGTGGACGCTTTTTCTGCCGGATGCGCAGATTGGCCAAACCGATGCCACCTGCCCTGTCGCACAAAAAACAAGAGCGGCGGGCCAGGCCCACCGCTCTTTGTTATTATCGAAGCCTGCTTGAGCGTCGGCTCAGTTGCCCCAGATACCCTGGCCGGATTCCGGCTGGTTTGAATCGGGCGTCAGCTTGAAGCCGTGATGCTCGACCGGCTTGCGGATCGAAGCCGTGTGGCTGTGGTCGATATTGCCGGCAGGCGCCGTGATGGCCGGCTGGTTGACGTTGTCCGAATTATAGTGGTCGCTGCCGGCAAAGGCGGTGCCCGTGGCAACGAGGATGGCGGCGGCAGTAAGTGCGATCTTGGTCATTTTCTTTACTCCAGTATTTCCAGTTCTGTCCGTCTAGTGGCGTGCCCTTGGGAGGAATTTCGCGTCGCTCGGACAGGCTGGAAGTGGTTTTTTCATTCGCCGACTTCCAATCACGAAGATGTTCCATCACACACCGGATCGAGACGTCCGACCTCGGCCAAATGGCAGAACACCAGAAATTTTATTGAACAATATCATATTGTTATAGGAAATCGCCCAATGCATGGCACGGCGATTTGCTGAATCAGCAGTCCCCATCCGCTCACGGCTCGTCAACATAAGTTGAACCGACCGGTTCGATTTCGATCAACCCCCATGTGAACCGCTGGAGCCCTGCCTTCCCCATAACCCGATCGGCATTGGCACTTATACCCATGCACATAAAACAAGAGCGGCGGGCCAAGCCCACCGCTCTTTGTCGTCTACCGTGGTTTGAAGGATTAACGGCCCCAGATGCCCTGGCCCGACTGAGCCGGCACGTTGGCATTGGCGTCGCCCTGTACCTTTACGGACTTGGCGATCGAACCGGTATGCGTGTTGTCGACGTTGGAGACCGACTGGTTGGCAACCGGCTGGTTGACATTGTTGGAACCATAATTGTCGCTGCCGGCAAAAGCGGTGCCCGTGGCAACAAGGATGGCGGCGGCGGTAAGAGCGATCTTGGTCATTTTAAGTACTCCTGAATTGAAGGTCGGATTGAAATCGACAGTCGCGATTAGCGGCCGAACAGGTTGCGGTCAGCGCCCTGCGGAGCCTGGGTCTGGACGGTTGCGGTCGACTTCGAGATCGAAGCGGTGACCGAATGGTCGACAGCGGCGGCGGGCTGATTGACGTTGGCCGAGTTAAAGTTGTCGCTGCCGGCGAAAGCGGCGCCCGTGGCAACGAGGATGGCGGCTGCGGTAAGAGCGATCTTGGTCATTTTCTTTACTCCAGTATTTATCTGTCCTGTCCGTCTAGTGGCGTGCCCTTGGGAGGAATTTCGCGTCGCTCGGACCACCCCGAAGTAGGGAATGCCTTTTGGGATTTCCAGTCGCCCCGGTCCTGCAGGATTTCGTTATATTATAGACAATGAATATTTCGCCGCGGCAAACTCGACGCAAATTATCCAATCATTTCATTCTGTTAAACTCTTCCCTTCTGACGAAGGCCTAGTGATTTTGGAGGCCATTGTTCACCGTTTGCGGTACAATCTGTCAATCAGAACCGAACCGTTCGGTTCGATTTGCGTGCGAAAACAGGCTGACCTAAACCAGCAAGGGTCTGCTGTTACCCCGCGCCAGGGCCGCATTTGTCTTGCGTTGCGATCGATACTGTCGCTCATTCAAGAGAGATCAGGGGTGCCGCGGCCGATCAAGCCTTAGGCGTTCCGCGGGGAGATGGGATCCGGGCCGCCATAGATATGCGACTGCTGCTTGTTGAGGACAATCGTGAACTCGCCGACTGGTTGGGCAAGACCTTGCGCCAGGCGAATTATGTGGTCGACATCGTCCATGACGGCGAGGATGTCGAGCATGCGCTGGCGGCCGGCGATCATGCGCTCGTCATCCTCGACCTGGCGCTGCCGCGCATGGGCGGGATGGAGGTGCTGCGCATGCTGCGGGCACGCGGCAACGCAGTGCCGGTCATCGTGCTGACCGCCAACGCCAGTCTCGATGGCCGGGTCAAAGGCCTCAACGAAGGCGCGGACGACTATCTCGCCAAGCCGTTTCAGATCGAGGAGCTCGAAGCGCGCATCCGCGTGCAGCTGCGCCGCGCCAATGACCGCACCGCACCTGTCGTTGCCTGCGGCGATCTCGTCTTCGACACCAACACGCGGCTGTTTTCGCTCGCCGGCGAAATGCTGGCACTGACGCCGCGAGAACACGCGGTGCTCGAACAATTGATGGTGAAGGCCGGGCGTACCGTGAGCAAGGCCGCACTGTCGGCTGCCATCTACGACTTCGAGACCGATGCGGATCCAAGCGCCATCGAGATCTATGTGCACCGTGTGCGCAAGAAGCTCGAAGGGTCGCGGGTCCAGATCGCCACCTTGCGCGGCCTCGGCTATCTGTTGCGCCATGAGGATTAACAGTCTTCGGCTGCAATTGCTGGCCTGGGTGGTGCTGCCGCTCGCCGGGCTGGCGACCATCAATCTATGGACCAGCCAGCGCAATGCGCTGGCGACCGCCGATCTGGTTACCGACCGAATGCTGGTCGGCTCGGCGCGGGCGATTGCCGAGCAGGTCGCCATGGTCGATGGCGTGCTTGACGCAACGGTGCCTCCGGCTGCCATCGAGATGTTCGATACCGGCGACCGCGACAGCGTCTATTACCGGGTCGAGACCGCCGGCGGGCGATTGCTGACCGGCTATCCGGATCTCCCCGAAGCGCCACAGCATGCCAGCATCGGGGCCAGCTATCGCGACCATCCGTTGCGGCTGCTGACCCTCAGCCATGCCGTCATCGGTGCCGGCGACGACTCGCCGATATCGGTCACCGTGGGCGTCACGCTTGCCGGCCATGACGCGATGGTCAAGCGACTGTGGTTCAGTGCCTTTGCCCAACAGCTGGCGCTGGTGGCGATTGCCGGCGTGTTCGTGCTGCTCGGCCTGCGCCGGGGCTTGGCGCCGCTGATCCGGCTGCGCGACGCGGTGCGCTCGCCGAGCCGCAGCGATCTCGACCCGGTCGAAGTGCCGGGCGCGCAAAGCGAGATCCGGCCGCTGATCGACGCGCTGAACGTCTATATGGAGCGCGTGCGGAGGCAGATGGCGGCGCAGCGCCGCTTCATCGCCAATGCCGCGCACCAGTTGCGCACGCCGTTGGCGCTGCTTTCGACGCAGGCGAGCTATGCGCTACGCGAAACCGTCCCCGACGCGCGCCAGGAAGCGCTGGTGGCATTGCAGGCCAGTTCCGGCAAGCTGGCACGACTGGCCGAACAGTTGCTCACCCTGTCGCGCGCCGAACCGGGCAGCCGGCGGCCGCGCGCCGACCGCATCGACCTGACCGAGGCCGCCCGCCATGTGCTGGAAACGCAGGCGCCGGCGGCGATCGCCCGCAATATCGATCTCGGCCTTGAAGAAACCGGTCCCGTGCCGGTCGTCGGCGACGGCACCATGCTGCGCGAAATGATCGTCAACCTCGTCGACAATGCGCTGCGCTACTCCTCATCGGGCGGCAGCGTCACGGTGAGACTGGCGACCGTCGATGGCGAAGCCGTGCTGACAGTCGCCGATGACGGGCCTGGCATTCCGCTGGACGAAAGAGATCATGTGTTCGAGCGCTTCTACCGCATCGCCGGTTCGACCGAGGAAGGCAGCGGCCTGGGGCTCGCCATCGTGCGCGAGGTCGTCGAAAACGCCGGCGGCCGCGTCACCCTGCGGGATGGCGCGGCCGGCGGACTGGTGGTCGAGGTCAGGTTGCCCCTGGCCTGACCAATCAGGTGCCCTGTTCGTTGAAGGGCGCCGGGCGCCACTTGACGACATAGTTCTCGAAGCGGGTGATGATGAACTCCACCACCAGCGCCATGACAGCCAGGATGATCATGGCGGCGAAAACGCCATTGGCGTTGAAGGCACCCTGCGCGGTCGAGATCAGCAGGCCCATGCCTTGCTTGGCCCCGAGGAACTCGCCGACGACGGCACCAACCAGGGCAAAGCCGAAGCTGACATGCAGGCTGGCAAGGATCCAGCTCATCGCCGAGGGGATGATCACCGAGGTGGTGATCTGGAACGGCGACGCGCCGAGGATCTGGGCGTTGGCGATCATCGCACGGTCGGCCTCGCGCACGCCCTGAAAGGCGTTGGCGAAGACGACGAAGAACACCATAACCACCGCAAGCGCCACCTTCGAGGCCATGCCGAGGCCGAGTGCGATGATGAACACGGAGCCCAGCACAACGCGCGGCACCGAATTGGCGATCTTGATGTAGATCGAGAAGACATCCGCCAAGAGCCGGTTGCGGCCAAGGATGATGCCGGCGGCGATACCGCCAACGGCGCCGATGACGAAGCCGAGGAAGGTCTCCTCCAGCGTCACATACATCTGCAGCCAGAGCGACCCTTGCGACGTGCCCTCGGTGACCCACACCCAGATCTGGTCCCAGATGCCGGAAGGGCTGGCGAAGAAGAACGGGTCGATGACATTGTAGTCGGCGCCGAGTTCCCACAGGCCAAGGGAGACGACAAGGATAGCCAGGCGCAAGCCGATGACCAGCGCATGACGGCGGCGCAGCCGCGCCCGCGCCCGGGCTTCGGCAACGGCGATCGAAGCATCGCGGACGGCGGCCTGATTGGCGGTCGGAGAGATTGCGGTCATGCTGTTTCTCCTTTCAATGGCCAGCCTGCAGGCCACGGCTCTGACCGAGTTGCACTTCCTCGCGCAAATCGCTCCAGATCACCTTGGCGATCTCGATGAATTTCGGGTCGTAGCGGATGTCGGCCATGACGCGCGGGCGCGGCAGGTCGATGCGGTAGACGCTCTTGACCGTGCCCGGCCCGGCGGTCAGCACATAGACCTTGTCGGCCAGTGCCACCGCCTCTTCCAGGTCGTGTGTGACGAAGACGACAGAGGATTTCTGCTCCGACCACAGGTCGAGCAACTCGTCCTGCATGGCGGTGCGCGTCTGCATGTCGAGCGCGCTGAACGGCTCGTCCATCAAGAGGATCTTGGGTTGGTTGATGAAGGTCTGCGCTAGTGCGACGCGCTTGCGCATGCCGCCCGAAAGCTGGTGCGGATAGTGCTTTTCGAAGCGGCCGAGCCCGACGCGGGCGATCCAGTCGCGCGCCCGCTCATAGGCTTGTGCTTTCGGCGTGCCACGATAGAGCGGACCGGCGGCGACATTGTCGAGGACGCTGCGCCATGGGAACAGAGCATCGGCCTGGAAGACGAAGCCGATGTCGCGGCTGATGTCGGTGACCGGATTGCCCATGACGCGGACATTACCGGTGGTCGGCCGCAGCAAGCCGGTGACCAGATTGAGCGTCGTCGACTTGCCGCAGCCGGTCGGCCCGACGACGCAAGCGAATTCGCCGCGCGCCACGGTCATGGTGAAGTCTCGGATCGCCGTCATCATATGGCCGTCCGGCGTGACGAAGCGTAGCGTCACATCGTCGATGGCGATCGCGGCATCGGCTGGTGGCGCGGCCTGAGACAGCTTCTCGGCCGCCATGGTTTGCACTTGCATGGCGCACTCCTGAGGTGTTGGCGTGGAGACGCCGCCGGTCGGCCAGCAGGCTTACCGTCATCGGCATCCGGAAAGGCGCCGCTGCCGAACTGATTCAGCCAAGCGGCGCAACTTGTTGTTCCTCAACGCGGAGCGGAAACCCGCACCCGTCGGACGGCGCTATTTGGCGGCGTCGACGAATTCCGTCGTGAAGGTCTTCGACAGGTCGATCTGCTTGCCCTGGAGGCTCTTGGAGAAAGTCGACAGAACTTTCAGCACCGTCTCCGGGCCATCGGCCGGCATGCGGCCGTCGGGCGTGAACATCGCCTTGCCGCCGGCCAGGCCCTGTACGTAGAGGTCCTTGTTGCCGGCGTAATAATCCTTCGGCATCTTGTCGGCGATTTCCTCGGCCGAATGCGTGGCGATGAATTTCATCGTCTTGACGAAGGCATTGGCGAGTTTTTGGGCCTCGTCCTTGTGGCCTTCGAGCCAGGAAGACTGGACATAGAAGGACGCCGCCGGATAGTCGCCGCCCAGCGCTTCCTTGGTCTTTTCGGGCGTGCGCATGTCGACCAGCACATTGGCCTCACCGGTCTTGAGCAGTTGCGCGATTGTCGGCTCGGTGGTCATGCCGGCCTGGATCTGATCCTGCTTGACGGCGGCGATGAAGGTGTTGCCGGCGCCAACCGGCAGCAATGTGTAGTCGCCGGGCTTCAGGCCGTTGCGAACCGCAAGATACTGGGTAAGGAAATCGGTCGAGGAGCCGAGACCGGTGACGCCAAGCGTGGCGCCCTTGAAGTCGGCCGGCGACTTGATCTCGGGATGCTTGGCGGAGACCAGTTCGACCTCGCCAGGCGCCTGGCTGAACTGGACGATCGACTGGATGTATTTGCCCTTCGATTGCAGGTCGACGGTGTGGTCGTAGAAGCCGACGACGCCTTGCACGGCACCGGCCAGCAATTCGTTCTCGGCCTCGACGCCGGCACGCGAATTGACCAGTTCGACATCCAGCCCCTCATCCTTGAAGTAGCCGAGCTGCTGGGTGAGCACGGCCGGCAGATAGATCTGCTTTTCCATGCCGCCGACGATGATGGTGATCTTCTCCGCCGCCGATGCCGTGGTGGCGCCCGTGGCGACGATGGCAAGCGTCAGGGCTGCTGAACGCAAAATGCGTTTCGATATGAAACCGGTCACTTAATTTCCTCCACTTGGGCGGCGCGCCATCCCGGCTGTGCCGCATTCCTCCTTGCCGGCCGCTCCCGCACCGGTCACACGGCGAACGCCGCAATGCCGTCATTGCATGCCCAAGCTTTCAGCTGGCTTTCAGTCGTTTTGACGGTTGTTGAAAGGGAAGCCGCCGTGGGTCACGAGGCGGCAAAACCAAGCATGTCGCGCATATCGTATTCGCCGGGTGACCGATCGGCGACCCAAAGTGCCGCGGCGATCGCGCCACGGGCGAACATGATGCGGTCGCCGGCCGCATGCGACAAGGTAACGAGTTCACCCTCGGTACAGAAGCTGACGCTGTGCTCGCCGATTATGCTGCCGCCACGTGCCACCGCAAAACCGATCTCGCCGGCCGGACGTGCGCCGATGAGCCCGTCGCGAACGCGCCTTGCGACCGCGTCCAGTTCGACGCCGCGTCCACCGGCAACGGCCTGGCCCAGCATCAGTGCGGTGCCCGACGGCGCATCGACCTTGTGGCGATGATGCGACTCGAAAATCTCGGCATCCCAGTCATCGGCATCGAGCGCTCTCGCCGCCTGTTCCACCAATCCGACCAGCATATTGAGCCCGAGCGAAAAACTGCCGGAGCGGACAATGGGAATCGTTTTCGCGGCGTCGGCGATATCAGCCAGTTCGGCGGCATCGAAACCCGTCGAACCAACCACCAAAGCGGGGCCGCCCCGGTTCGCGCAAAACCGCGCCAGGTCGGCCGAAGCCGCCGGCGTGGTGAAATCAATCACCACGTCGGCCATGGCAAGCGCGTCGTCGCGGCTCACCAGCCCGTCGCCGACACTATCCGGGCGATGAAAGCGTGCAACGAGCGCCAGCCGCGGATCGGCCTGCACGGCCTCCACCATCTGGCGGCCCATGCGGCCCAACGCGCCGGCGATGGCGATCCTGACCGGTGGCCGCGCCATGATTTCAGCTATTTCCACATGCCGCGCATGCGCGCGCCGATGTCGACGCGCACTTCCGGTCGGGGTGCCCTGCCCTGCGCCGCTTGCACGCCAGGCCACGACATCTGCTGGAACGCGGCGAGGATCGAGGCCGGGATAAAACGCGTGCGCGAGGCGTAGAGATGGCGGTCGCCGCGCGCCGCCTGGCCATGCGGAAAGAAGCGCTGCGGCATGACCAGGTTGAGGCTGTCCTTGGCCCGCGTCATCGCCACGTAGAGCAGCCGGCGCTCCTCCTCGATATCCTCCTTTGTGCCGACACCGAGATCGGCCGGAATGCAGCCATCAACCGTGTTGAGCACGAAGACGTTCTTCCATTCCTGGCCCTTGGCCGAATGGATGGTTGACAGGATCAGATAGTCCTCGTCGCGATGTGGCGGTCCGGCCTGGTCGCTGGTGGCGTCCGGCGGATCGAGGGTCAGCTCAGTCAGGAACCGTTCGCGCGAGGCGTAGCCCGAGCCGATCTGCTCGAGCTGCAGCAGGTCGGCACGGCGCGTGATGACATCCTCATGGATGCGCTCCAGATGCGGCTCGTACCAGAGTCTGACCTGTTCGAGATCCGCCGGCCATTTGGCGCCGGCCCGCAGGCCGGAATAGAGCGCGACGAAGCTCGGCCAGTCGTCCGCCGCGCGTTGTGGCGGCCGCCAGCCGGCCAGCCCCATCGCCTCATCAAGTGCTGTCGTCATCGTCTCGACGATCTGTGCCGCGGCTGAAGGGCCGATCCCCGGCATCAGCTGCAGCACGCGGAAGCCGGCGACGCGGTCGCGCGGATTTTCGGCGAAGCGCAACACCGCCAGCACGTCCTTGACATGGGCGGCATCGAGGAATTTCAGCCCGCCGAACTTGACGAAGGGAATGTTGCGCCGCGTCAGCTCGATCTCCAGCGGCCCGCTATGGTGCGAGGCGCGAAACAGTACCGCCTGCGATTTCAGTGCCGTGCCGGCCTCACGCTCGGCAAGGATCGTATCGCAGACGAAGTTCGCCTGCTCGACCTCGTCGCGCACGGTGACCAGCCTTGGCTTGTCGGTGGATTTGCGCTCCGACCACAGGTTCTTGGTGAAGCGCTCCGAAGCCTCGCCGATCACCGCATTGGCGGCCGCCAGAATGGTCTCGGTCGAGCGGTAGTTGCGCTCCAGCATCACCACATCGGCGGCCTGCGCGAACTGTTTTGGAAAATCGAGGATATTACGCACCTCCGCGGCGCGGAACGAATAGATCGACTGCGCATCGTCGCCGACCACCGTCAGCCCGGCACCGTCGGGTTTCAACGCCATGAGGATCGACGCCTGCAGCCGGTTGGTATCCTGGTATTCGTCGACCAGCACATGGTCGAAACGCCCGCCCAGATGCGCCGCGATTTCCGGCTCGGCCGCCATCTGCGCCCAGTAGAGCAGCAGATCGTCGTAATCGAGCACGTTCTGCGCCTGCTTGGCCTCGACATAACCGGCGAACAGCTGCTTCAGTTCTCCCGCCCAGCCGGCGCACCAGGGGAAGGCCGCCCCCAACACTTCGCCGAGCGGCGCCTGGGCGTTGACGGCGCGCGAGTAGATGGCAAGGCAGGTGCCCTTGGTCGGGAAGCGAGCCTCGGTCTTGGAGAAGCCGAGCTCGTGACGCACGAGATTCATCAGGTCGGCGGAATCCTCGCGATCATGGATGGTGAAGGCCGGGTCGAGGCCGATCTCCAGCGCATAGTCGCGCAACAGCCGCGCGCCTATGCCATGAAAGGTCCCGGCCCAGGTCAGCGCATCGGTGATGACAGCGGCGTCGCGGCCGAGCACCTCGCCGGCGATACGCTCGACACGTTTTGCCATTTCAGATGCGGCGCGGCGCGAAAAGGTCATCAGCAGGATGCGGCGCGGGTCGGCTCCCCTGACGATGAGATGGGCGACGCGATGCGCCAGCGTGTTGGTCTTGCCCGAGCCCGCGCCGGCAATGACCAGCAAGGGCCCGGCGATCTTGCCGTCACCATGCTCGACGGCCTGACGCTGAGCATCGTTCAGCCGGGCGAGATAGGCAGGCTGGGCAGTCGGCTCCAGAAAAGTCGAATCATGGGCGGCAAGGTTCATCGCCCATCAAGCATCGTTTCCGCTTTGTTCGCAACAAGGAAGCGGTGATATGCCATGGCGAAGCAGAGCCACCCGAGGAGCGGGATTTGGTTCCCGGCCGACTGCCGAGGGCCGTGCGGCAAGGATAGAGAGCTGCGACGCTTCCGCGAGCGAAACGCCTGGCGACTCCAGCCCGCGCCAGACCGTTGAGTGACAAAAGCACCGAGTTGGTGGCTCAACGCCACGTCGGATTCACTACCGCTTCAAGCGCCGATTGCCGGCATTGCCGCCAAGGCCTTACGGCTTGCTTGGTGATCATCGATCATTTGTGTAACTCGCATTGATGATCGCCTCAGCCAATCTTTCAACATCGTCTGTATTGGTGGCGTAAGACATAACGAACCTTGCAGTTATCCCTTCGTTCTCTTCATCTATCAAATAGAATTTGAATCCACATTTTCGCAGACGTTCATATGTGCCCATGTCAGCTTTCAGGAAGACCATGTTGGTCTGCGCTGGGTAGCAAGGCGCTATGCCGTTTTGCGAGAGTGCATCTCCCAACCGACACGCCATCGCGTTTGCGTGTCGGGCTGACTCCCTCCAAAGGTCATTGTCGAAATAGGCTTCGAGCTGGGCCGCCAGAAACCACAGGCGGGAGGGCAAATGGCCTGACCGCTTCATCAATCGCTTGAAATCATCGGCCAGGTCATGCTCGAAGAAAACAACAACCTCAGTCCCTATCGCGCCGCCCTTCGTCGCACCAAGGCACAGGACGTCGACGCCCGCGCGCCAGGTAAGCTCGGCGGGTGTCGAGCCAGATGCCACGACGACATTGGCGAATCGGGTGCCGTCCATATGCACTGCCGCGTCATGGCCTTTGGCCCAGCTGGCCAGCCGCAACACTTCATCCGCTGAATAGTATGTCCCGACTTCCGTTGCCTGACTTAGCGAAAGCGCGGTCGTTCGCAATTGGTGCACGTCATCAAGAAATCCGAAGCCACGGGCGCAGGTTTCGGTATCCAGTTTTCCATTCTTGCCATCCAGAGCTTTCAGCCTTCCCTGGCTGTGAAACTCCACCGCGCCGCATTCATCCCGATAGACATGCGATAACCTATGGCAAAGAATCTGACCGAAACGTCCGGACATCTGGGCGAGAGCGAGGGCGTTTGCCGCGGTTCCCGTCAGAATTGGAAATGCCGCAACCTCGTGCTCGAATATTTTGGCAAGTCTTTCTTCCAACCTGCCTGTGATTTGATCGTCACCATAGGCGTCCATCCACATGCCGCCTCCTTGGACGGCTGCTTCAAGGATTTGTGGTAACGGCGGAGCGACATTGTCGGATCGAAAATCCTTGTTCATTCCGAGGCCAGGATTTCCTCACGCGAAACATCGGTCAGCAGGTGACCAAGGCAGTCGCCCCTGCGAACCCTGCCGATGGCCCGGCTGCAAATCCATGTTCCGGATTCCGGGAAAAATACCCGCACCCCGGCTTGCACCGGGGTTTCAGGATTGAGGATTGTGCCCGCAAGGTCGCCCCTCCCGACCTCGTCGCCCACGGCGGCGGCGGGTTCAAAGATTCCGTCGCGATCGGCATAGAAATAATGCCGCTGGCTCGCGTTCATCAGCCGGCTTTCGATCTCCTCTTTCCATTCGCTTGCCAGCGGAAGAATTTTTAGATGCGCCATAAGGCGGTACATTGCGCGCTCAGCCACCCGGGTGGCCTGTCTGGAAATCCTGCCGCCACCGCCGAATTCGCCACTGAGGTAGACAACGCCGTTTCGGTACGCGGCACGGCCGGCCTCCGATCCCTGGGGTATACCCTTGTGAGCCCAGGCGATGGGAGCATTCATGAACTCAAGTGCATCGAGAGTATCTGCCGCCTTGTCGGGATCGTCGGAAACAGTCGCATAAGTGCATGGCATATATTCCAGGGAGCTGCCGCCTGAATGGAAGTCGAAGAAGACGTCACACATCGGCAGGATGGTGTTTGCTATGTAATCGGCGATCCGGGACGTGGGATTGTCGGAAATCGAGTCGCCAAAACAGCGGTTCAGGTTTCCGCCGTCGAGTGGAGACACTCGTGATCCCTCCAGCGCGGCCGGCAGATTTGCCGCCGGCAACACGATGATGCGGCCCGACACCGAGTCTGCATCCAAGGTCTGGATTAGACGGGTCAGGATTGCCTGGCCCTCATATTCGTCCCCGTGCGACCCGGCCATCAGCAGCAGCGTCGGTCCGCTTCCGTTCTTGAAAAGCGAGATAGGGATCGGAACGATCCCGTAAGCGGAGCGATGGACGGAATGCTCCAGGTTCAGGAAAGAATCCTGCCGTCCAGCACGGTTCCAGTCGATGTCCGTCCACAGCGGCGACAATGACAAATCTTCCTCCTGCTCAAAAAGATCCCATCATGGAGAACAGGGTTGATCCGGCTCTCCATGAGATCTCCATCGCTTGTGGTGTCAGGCCGAGAACCAGACGCGCTCGGCGGCGCGGTCACCCGACAAGTCCGAGACGGCACTCGGCTCAAATCCATGAACGCGAGAACTTCTTGCATCCAGGAAGTCGGCAAATACGGGGATTACGCTGGGTCCTTCATTGTTGAGAATTGCCTGCATCTCACCGTAGATTTCCTTGCGCTTGCCGAAATCCAATGCCGATTTCCCTTCTGCAAGAAGCTTGTCGAATTTCTCGTTTGACCAGTAGGACTCGTTCCATGATGCGCCCGATTTGTAGATAAGCGAGAACGTCTGATCGATCGGCCGGGTCAGCCAGACCGACATGCAGAAGGGCTTTTTCATCCAGGTATCCGTCCAGTAGCCGTCCGCCGGCCGCCGCTGGACTTTGAGATTCACATCGCCCGCAGACGCGCCGTTTTGATAAATGGTGGCCATGTCGATCGCCTCAGGGAAAGCGGCGTCGGACGTGAATAGATCAAGTGACAACGAATCCAGACCAGCCTGCTTCAGATAGAATTTCGACTTGTCCGGATCGAACTGATGCTGTGGCAGCTCGGCGTTGTAGTAAGGGCTCAAGGGGGAAATCGGTTGGTCGTTTCCAATGATGCCCAAGCCCTTGAACATGAGGTCCAGGACCTTCTGGCGGTCAAACGCGTATTTGAGGGCCAGTCGCACATTGTTGTCGGACGTAGGCTTGACGTTGTCGAGCGCGATGAACGTCCAGTGAATTCCGCCAGGGCTGCGTACGATTTCAATATTGGGAATCGCAGCCATGAGGCCGGCAATCTTACGGTCCACGCGGTTGATGATGTCCGCCGCACCGCTCCTCAAAGCCGTGACGCGGGCGGTCGCATCATTCATCACCGTGGTCTCGACCGCATCAACATGCGCCCGGTCAGGCTTCCAATAGTTTTCGTTGCGTTCCACGATCGAGCGAATTCCCGGTTCGAAAACACGCAGTTTGTACCCGCCGGTCCCGACAAGATTTTTGAAATCGGTGAACCCATCGGGAACGATCATCGCGTGATAGTCCGAGAATGCGTACATGAAGTCCGCATTCGGAGCGTCCAGTTCGATTGTCAGCTGGTTCTTGCCATCGGCTTTTACGTCCTTGATCGAGTTGAAAATAGCCTTCGCGCCTGATGAAGTTTCCCCTCGATGCAGGTTGATCGAATAGATAACGTCAGCAGCTTCGAGCGTCTTGCCATTGTGAAATTGCACATCCCTGCGCAAATTGACGATCCAGGACTGAGCGCCTTTCGTCTCCCAGCTCTCGGCAAGCTCGGAGACGAGCTTGTTGTCTGGCGTTATCTCGACCAACTGATTGCAAATGGAGACACCGACGTTTCGAGCCACTGTTTCGGCGTATGTTCGTGGATCCAGCGAGTCGCCGGAGCTTCCGCCCGCCAGCGCCATGCGCAAGGTACCCCCCTTCTTCGGCGCCTCGGCGCGAGCGCTTCCAATTCCGACACCGGCGACAGTTGCAGCAAGTCCAAGTTTGGCCGCGCCTGACAGGATTTCGCGTCGCGTTGGCGACCAGCGCAAATCGGATGGCAGTTTCATGGCATTCCCCTTTGTTGATTGTTTGTCAGGCTGACCGACGGCGCAGTTCGGCAAAATCGCGCAGATCGTCCGCTAGGCTGCTTTCGCCGTGCTCGCGAATTGCTTTTTCGGCAACATTCGGATCGCCCGACAGAATTGCCTCGACGATCGGGCGATGCCAGCTGGTCAGGTCTATTCGGCTTGGCCAATGACTTTCCGACCAGCGATAGAGCCACTCGACTTTGTTTGAGAGGCCGAAATATTGGCGGGACAAACTGGCATGCCCCGCAAGATCAACAATCGTCCTGTGGAAACCGAGATCCGCATCGACGCGCTCGCCGCTGTCCTCGCTGGCCTCCGCCTGTTGAAGGCGGGCAAATGCCGCCTTCAATTTGCTCTCGGTTTCCTTGTTTTTGCCAACAGCGGCCAGACGAGCTCCAAGGCCCTCAAGAGCGCCACGAAGCGTGTAGGTCTCCCATAGCTCTTTCTCGGATATGTCTCGAACCGACCAGCCGGAGTAAGGCTGCTTCACGATCAAGTCTTCCGTCTCCAGGGCGGAGAGGGCCGCACGGACGGTGCCACGGCCCGTACCAAGCTGTTCCGACAGGTCAATTTCGGTAAGCCGAGCCCCCGGCAAGAGCCGCCCGTGCAGTATCTCGATACGAAGCTGGGCAGCGGCTCTGTCCACAAAACTGAGTTTGTCGATTTTCATATCGGTCTCCAGCATCATGCTTGGCGATTGTCGACAATCGATAATCGCCAAGCATTGTGCTGTCAATCGTCTTCCAGATCGATTTGGACGGCCCTTCGGTGCGTGGAGCCGGACTCTTCTTGTTAGCGCATGGGACGGAGGGAACGCCTGGTTCAATCCATCGCCAGCAGCGATGGTCTGCGACCTCGGCCATCTGTCAGAACACTCCGTCGTGTTCCCCGCAGGCGATGCGGCCTTGCATGTGCTGCTTCACGTTCATACCGGCGCAGCATGCTGTCTTGTGGAAATGAGATGATACCCGAGAACGTGGACTAACGCTCGAGTCTCTCCGGTATTTCGGCGATGCATTCCTCGAGCCGCTTCAGGCGGAACTTGGCATTGCGAAGTTCGTGTCCTGCTTCAAGCCGCCGATGCCTCCCCTGAGAGGAAGTCGTCATCAGGTCGCGCTCCAGTTCGGCGATGCGTGCGCGCACCTGCCGTGCCTCCTCCTGACGCAACGCCTTTATCCAGCTCCGCCCGCGCATCTGTCTTCCCGCAACACCCCAAAGACCTGCGGCTTCCATGCCAGCAAGACCCTAATTTCCTGCAAGTGCGAATATTCTAAATTTAATTAGTGCTAATTTAGCAGGCGTTCGCCGCAAGGAAGAAGGCCGGCGCCGCTTGGGAGGTGTCTGATAGCGCCGGCCAGGCGGATATCAGGTCCGCCGCAGGGTGAAGGCTAGCTGAGTCTTGCCGCTACGTCATGCGGGATCGCGGATTTCGGCCTTTTCGAGGCGTTTTCCCCCGCCAAATGCACCCGTAGCCTGTCAAACCTCAAGCCGTTGCCGGGCGATGGCGACATGGAAATTGGCGCCGAACAACAGCCCGTCATCGTTGAAGTCATAGCTGGAATTGTGGAGCGGTGCCGAAGTCTCGCCATTGCCGAGGAAGACGAAGCAGCCCGGCACGTGATCAAGGAAACGGGCAAAGTCCTCCGATGCCGTCATCGGCTCCCGGGCGACCGCGATATTGCCGGGCTCGAATACGCTTCCCGCGGCGGCAAAGGCCGCGTCGACCAGTTCGGCATCATTGCGCAGCGGCACGAATTCTCTGCTGTAATTCACCTCGGCGGCAACGTTGTAGGCAGCAGCGGTGCCCTCGGCGATGACGCGCATCTGGCGTTCGATCCCGGCGCTGACCTCGGGGTGGAAGCTGCGGGCATCGCCCAGGATGCGGGCAAGACCGGGCAATGCATTGCGCGTGCCGTCGGTGATCAATTCGGTCACCGAAACCACCGCTATGTCGGCCGGGCTCAGCCGGCGTGAGACGATGGTCTGCAGATTGGTGACCAGCGCGCAGGCGGCGACCAGTGTCTCGTTGCCCGAATGCGGCCGCGCCGCGTGGCCGCCGATCCCCTTCAGCACGATCTCGAAATTGTCCTCCGCCGACATCACGGGACCGGCGCGGGTCTCGAAGTGCCCGACGGGAAGGCCGGGCATGTTGTGCAGGCCAAATATCTCGTCGAAGGGGAAGCGCTGCATCAGGCCATCGTCGAGCATGGCCAGGGCGCCCCTGCCCCACTCCTCGGCCGGCTGGAAGATGAAGCGCACGGTGCCGTCGAAACCGCCCTCGCTTGCCAGCAGCTTGGCCGCGCCAAGCAGCATGGCGGTGTGACCGTCATGGCCGCAAGCATGCATTATTCCTGCATTGCCGGAGCGATAGGGCGCGCTCGATTGCTCTGATATGCGCAGCGCATCCATGTCGGCCCGCAGCGCGATGGCGCGGTTGCCGCTGCCGCGCTTCAACGTACCGACGACGCCGGTGCCACCGACACCCTCGGCGACATCGTCGAGGCCGAATTCGCGCAGTTTGGCCGCGACGAAGGCAGATGTGCGTTTCTCCTCGAAGCCGAATTCCGGGTGCGCGTGCAGGTCGCGCCGCCAACCGGTCATCTCGCGCTTCAGCGTTTCGGGATCGAGTTCAGCCATGTCCTCACCCTTCGAGTTCGGCAAGCTCAGTGATCACATCAAGCAGGATGTTGGCGCCGGCAACAAGCTCGGCATCCTCGGTGTGCTCAAGCGGGCTGTGGCTGATGCCTCCGGCGCTCGGCACGAAAATCATCGCCGCCGGGGCGATGCGCGCGATCATCTGCGCGTCATGGCCGGCGCCCGAGGTCATGCGCCTTGAAATGAGCCCGCGCTTCCTCGCGGCGGTCTCGATCAGCTCGACCACTCGGCCGTCGAAGACAACCGGCTCGAAGCGCGCGAGCCTTTCGACCGTCACGGCGATGCCCTCGACGGCGAGTTGTTCGAGAAAGGCGGCCAGCGCCGCCTCTTCCGCCTGCAAGCGCTGCTCATCGGGATCGCGCAGATCGACTGTGAAGACGGCGCGCGATGGAATGACGTTGATGGCGTTCGGCTCCAGGCGCATCGTGCCGACTGTGGCAACGGTTGGCGCGTTGGACGCCGCTGCCCGGTCATGCAGGAAGGTGACGACGCGTGCCGCGGCATATCCGGCGTCGCAGCGCATCGACATCGGCGTGGTGCCGGCATGGTTGGCGACGCCATCGAGGGTGATGCGCTGCCAGGAGATGCCTTGCAGCGTCTCCACCGCGCCGATTGGAATGCCTTCGCGCTCCAGCACCGGCCCCTGTTCGATATGCAGCTCGACATAGATGTGCGGCTTGAGAAAGCCCGGTTCGCGGTCGCCGGCATAGCCGATGCGGACGAGTTCCTGCCCAAGCGTGCTGCCGTCGGTCCCGACAGCGGCGAGTGCCGCCTCGACATCGACGCCGCCGGCATGGACCAGCGAGCCCATCATGTCGGGAGAGAAGCATACGCCTTCCTCATTGGTGAAGGCCGCGACGGCGAGCGGGCGCGACGGCGAGAGGCCCGACGCCTTCAGCGTCTCGATCACCTCCAGCCCGGCAAGCACGCCGTAGCAGCCATCATAGATACCGGCGTCGATGACGGTGTCGATATGCGAACCGATCAGCAGCGGCGCCTTGCCTGCGTTGCCGGCGCTTTGCCAGATGCCGAAAATGTTGCCGATACGGTCGATGGCGACATCGAGCCCAGCCTGGCGCAGCCAGCCGACGAAAAGATCGCGGCCTTGCCTGTCGGTGTCGGAAGCGGCCAGCCGGGTCAGCCTGCCCTCACTGTCGCGGCCGATCGCGCCCAGTTCTCGGATGCGGCCAAGCAGGCGCTGTGCATCGACGGCGATCATGGTGTTGCCTCGGCGGCAAGCTTGCCGGCCAGCACATCGGCCGGGCTCATGCCGACCAGTTCGGCATAGCGATGCGGGTCGGTGGCGCCTTCGGTGTTGATCACCAGCACCCGGGATTTGCCGTCAAGGCCGAGGTCGGCCTTGTTTTCGGCCACCGCCCGGATCAGCCCGGCAAGGCCGACGCCGCCGCTCTCGCCGGAGACGATCACCGGATCGTCGCCGACCGGCCGTGCCAGCCGCCGCATCACCGCGACGGCGTCGTCCTCGTCCACGGTCATGAAGGCATCGGCGCCGCGCGCCAGCACCCGCCAGGCGACCTGCGAGGCCTCGTAGCATTCAAGCATCGCCATGACAGTTGGCTGATCGTGCGCCACCTTGACCACACGCCCAGCCACAGCGGCTGCGACGATGCATGCGGCACGCGCGGGCTCGACGACAGTGAAGGTTGGCCTGGCTTCGCCAAGCACGATGGCGAGATGGCCAGCCACCGCGGCGGCAATGCCGCCAACGCCGGCCTGGACGAAGACGTGGGTTGGCGGTTCGCTGAGCTGGCGCAGCGCTTCGCGCACGATCGCCGTATAGCCCTGCATCACAAGGCCAGGAATGCGTTCATAACCCGGCCATGACGTATCCGACACCACGGTCCAGCCCTTCTCGGCCGCGACTTCGGCGGCTTGCCTGACCGAATCGTCATAATTGCCGTCGACACGAACCATCTCCGCGCCATAGCGCGCTATTGCCGAGATGCGCTCGTCGCTGACCCCGGCATGGACAAAGATCACGGACCTGGCGCCGGCAAGCCCGGCGCCTTGCGCGACAGAGCGGCCATGATTGCCGTCGGTGGCGCAGGCAAAAGTCATCTTTGCGGCGACCGAGCGAACATCGGCTCGATCGAGATCACTGACATCGACAGAGCGGCCAAGGCGCTTGCCTGCCTGTTCCAGCACCAGTTGGAAGACCGCATAGGCGCCGCCCAGCGCCTTGAAGCTGCCAAGGCCGAGACGAAAGCCCTCATCCTTGACATGCAATGCGCCAAGGCCGAATTCACTCGCCAGAGCCGGCAGCGCGTGCAGTGGCGTCATTGTGTGATTTTCACGGTGGGCAAGGAAGCGCTCGATCGTGTCCGCGCCCGTGACCCCGAGGATTTCGGCATCGGCCACATCAAGCGGCTTACCGTGCAAGGCATTGCGATTGAGCAGGAACACTGGCGGTCTCCTTGGCAGTCAGCGAGAATATATTGCAAGGCAGGCGCAAAGAGCGCTGTAATTAGGCCTTCAAAATGCAAGTTTCTTTCGCCGGGATAGCTCCATTGCCTCCATCGCCGCCCCCGCTCGACAGTTTCGACCTCGCCATCCTTGCCATCCTGCAACGGGACAATACTAGGCCGCAGAGGCTGATCGGCGAAGCAGTGAACCTG
Organism: Mesorhizobium sp. 113-3-9; assembly: GCF_016756515.1. Lineage (NCBI taxonomy): Bacteria > Pseudomonadati > Pseudomonadota > Alphaproteobacteria > Hyphomicrobiales > Phyllobacteriaceae > Mesorhizobium > Mesorhizobium sp. 113-3-9. Next base: position 5,434,241 of record NZ_AP023246.1, read on the forward strand.
TCGGCGCCAGCGGTACAGCGGCGCATCAAGCGCATGGAGCAGACCGGCGTCATCGCCGCCAATGTCGCGATCATCGAACCCGCGACAGTCGGCCAACCCATCACCATCTTCGTCGAGGTGGAACTGGAGAGCGAACGCACCGAACTGATCGACGCCGCCAAGCGGCAATTCTCCGAAACGCCTGAAGTGCAGCAATGCTATTACGTCACCGGCGAAGCCGACTTCATCCTCGTCATCACCGTGGCCGACATGGGCGCCTATGAGGCGCTGACGCGAAAACTGTTCTTCGGCAGCAACAATGTCCGGAAATTCCGCACCTTCGTCGCCATGGACCGCGTCAAGGTCGGACTGACGGTGCCGTTGCCGGACTGAGCCTTGCCGGCAGGCAGGACTCCAGCCAGGCCCGCCATGCTTTTGACATTCTAAGGAAGCGAACTGAGCGGCGGAGGCGCGCTTGGACGACACCATCCCAGTTGCGATCATCGGTGCCGGGCCGGCGGGCCTGGCTGTTGCGGCATGCCTGCGCCAGGCCGGTGTCGACTTCATAATCATCGAAAAAGAGCAGCAGGCCGCACCCGCATGGCGGCGGCACTACGAGCGCGTCCACCTGCATACCACCAAGCGCTATTCGTCCCTGCCCTTCGCGCCCTTCCCGAAGCATTATCCACGTTATGTGCCGCGCGATCTCTTCGTCGACTATATCGATGCCTATGCGCAACGCTTCGACCTGCGACCCCAATTTGGGGAAACGGTGAAAGCGATCGCCCGGGAGGACCACGGCTGGCGTGTGGAGGCGACATCCGGCCCGTTGCGCGCCAGGCATGTGGTGATTGCGTCAGGCTATAATGCCGAGCCCTTGCGACCCGGATTTGCCGGCATCGACACCTTTACGGGCAAGACATTGCACAGCGCCGACTATCGCAATGCCACGCCTTTCGCCGGTCAGTCGGTGCTGGTCGTCGGCATGGGCAACACCGGCGCGGAGATTGCGCTCGACCTGGCCGAAAACGGCGCACGACCGACGATTTCCGTGCGCGGCGGCGTTCATATCGTGCCGCGCGAACTGTTCGGCGTGCCCATCCAGATGGTTGGCATGGCGGCGCGGCTGGGGCCGCAACGCGTCAATGACGTTCTCTTCCCCGTCATCCTCGACCTGGTGCTGGGAAGGCCGGAAAAATATGGGCTCAAACGGCCGAGACAAGGACTGCTGCAACAGATTGCGGTCGCGTCGCGCATTCCGGTGATCGATGTGGGCACCATCGACAAGATCCGCGAAGGCGCGATCAAGGTCGCGCCTGACATCGCCGAGATCTCGGAACGCGGCGCCCGTTTTGCCGACGGCAAGCACGGCGAATTCGACGCGATCATCTTCGCCACCGGTTTCCGGCCGGGCTATGCCAAATTTCTCGAGCCCGGTATCCAGCCGGGCCGCAGTGGCGTCACCGCACAGGCCTCGGATCTCGGCCTCTACCTCGTTGGCTTCCACAATGCGGTCACCGGGTTGTTGCGCGAGATCGCGATCGAAGCCCAGGCGATCGCCGACGACATCCATCACCGGCTGAACAGAAAGAAGGCCACCGAAATCCTGCCGGTATAGTCGGCCCAGCGCTTCGTCCGGCTCAACTTGCCTTGCGCAGCCAGACCTTGTTGTCGTGGAAGGCGGCGCCGCCATAGGGCGCCGGCGCATCAGCGCCGGTCAGCACATTGATGCCCTCGCCGCGCTCATGCGCGCTGTTCGGCCAGATGCCTTCGGCGATCACCACGCCGCGCTTGATGCCGTCGAAGAATTTCGCGTGCAGCACCAGGTCGCCCCGCCGGTTGCCGACCTCGACACGATCGCCATCGGCAAGTCCAAGGTCCGCCGCATCGTCGGGATGCAGGAGCAGTGCGGGCCTGCCTTCCTTTTCCTTCGACACCGGCGTCTCGGCAAAAGTCGAGTTGAGGAAGTTGCGCGCCGGCGAGGTCGCCAGCCGGAACGGATGCGCCTCGTCGGCGACCTCGATCAGATCGACATGGTCGGGAAACTCGGGCAGGCGCTCCACCGGTCCGAACAGGCCCATGCTCTTCGGCGGCCTGTTGGGAGCCGCCTGGCCGCTCCAGTCGGCACGGAAGCGGAATTTTCCATCCGCGTGGCCAAATCCTCTAATGAAATGCGCGGTCTCGAAATCAGGCTGCAAATCGACCCATTTCTGCTCTTTCAAGCTGTCGAAGCTGCCCAACCCGCGCTTGCCGAGAATGATGTCGATGTGCTGCTGTTCGGTCAGGCCAAAGCCCGGCCGATCGGCGACTCCGAGGCGCTCGGCCAGTTGCTCGATAACGAAATGGTTGGTTCGCGGCCCTTCCGGCGGGTCGATCAGCTTCGGACCGAGCGTGATGTGCTGGTTGCCGCCGCCCCTGTAAACATCGTCATGCTCGAGGAACATCGTCGCCGGCAGCACCACATCGGCGAGCTTGGCCGTGTCGGTCATGAATTGCTCGTGCACGCAAGTGAACAGGTCTTCGCGGAGAAAGCCCTGCTTCACCAGCCGCTGCTCGGGCGCGACATTCACCGGATTGGTGTTCTGGATCAGCATGGCCGTCACCGGCGGTCCGCCATAGAGCGCGTCACTGGCACCGGTCAGCACCGGGCCGATGCGCGAATGGTCGAGATAGCGGATCGAGGGATCGCGCATCCTTGAGCCTTCCAGCACGTCCTGATTGAGCTTGAAGATGCCGGAATTGGAATGGAAGGCGCCGCCGCCCTCATATTGCCAGCTGCCGGTGACCGCGGCGATGCAGGACGCGGCATGCATGTTCACCGCGCCATTGCGCTGACGGGCAAAGCCATAGCCGAGGCGGAAATAGGTTTTCCTGGTCGTGCCGACCAAGCGGGCAAAGGCTTCGATTTCGGCCACTGAAAGGCCGGTGATCGCGGCTGCCCACTCCGGCGTGCGCGTCCTCAGATGCTCTTCCAAACCCTTCGGGTCGTCGGTGTATTTTTCGAGATAGGCACGGTCGGCCAAGCCTTCCCTGAACAGCACGTGCATGACCGCGCAAGCCAGTGCGCCGTCAGTGCCGGGCTTCAGGACCAGGCCCATATCGGCCTGCTTCATGGTCGCGTTTTCATAAACGTCGATAACGACGATCTTAGCGCCGCGTTCCTTGCGCGCCCTGATGGCATGGGTCATCACATTGACTTGGGTAACCACCGCGTTGGTGCCCCAGATCACCACGCAGTCGGATTTGGCCATCTCGCGCGGGTCCGGCCCGCGCAAGGCGCCCGCCCCCATCATCCAGCCGGTCCAGGCCAGATTGGTGCAGATCGACCCGAAGAATCCGGAATACTTTTTGGCGTGGCGCAACCGGTGGATGCCGTCGCGCTGAACCAGTCCCATCGTGCCGGCATAGAAATAGGGCCACACCGTCTCCGATCCGTATTTCTCTTCGGCCGCGATGAACTTTTCGGCGACGAGGTCGAGTGCCGCCTCCCAGCTCGCTTCCTTCCACAGCCCGTCGCCCTTGGCGCCGGCCCGCACCAACGGCTTCAGCAGCCGGTCGGGATGATGGACGCGGTCGGCGTAGCGGGCGACCTTGGCGCAGACCACCCCCGATGTGTAGCTGTTGGCCTTGGCGCCATGGACGCGGCCGATGCGGTTGCCATCGAGCAGTTCGACCTCGAGCGCGCAAGTCGACGGGCAATCATGCGGACAGGCCGAATGGCCGATGCGGAGCTTGGCGTGCTGGTTCATGGGGGGTGTTTAGCGGGTTTTGCGGGTGGCGTGTAGGGCCAGAAGGAGCCTTCCCTTCTCCCCTTGCGGGAGAAGGTGGATCGGCGCGCAGCGCCGAGACGGATGAGGGGTGTTCCAGCGGAGTGAGGCGTTGGCGTTCCCTGGAACACCCCTCATCCGACCTCGCTTCGCGAGGCCACCTTCTCCCACAAGGGGAGAAGGAAAGAACGCTCCTACTCCGCCGTGCCTTCCTCATATTCAGCCGACATGGTCAGCCATTTTTCCTCGTGGCCGGCCAGCGTCTGGGCAAGCTGCGAGCGCTCCTTGGCCAGGCGTGTGGCGGTCGACGGGTCCTTTTCGTAGATCGCCGGATTGGCCAACTCGTCCTCGATGCCGTCGATGCGCTTGCGGATGCGGTCCATCAGCGCCTCGGTGGCGCGGATCTCCTTGGCCAGCGGCTCAAAAGCGGCGCGGCGCGCGGCCGCGTCGCGGCGGCGGTCGGCTTTTGACGCCTTGTCGGCCTCGCGCTTGCCGCGGCGGTCGCCGGACACGCCGGTGACCAGCGTCTTGTAGTCCTCAAGGTCGCCGTCATACGGGTTGACCGCGCCGTCCTTGACCAGCCACAGCCGGTCGGCGGTCGCCTCGAGCAGATGGCGATCGTGCGAAATCAGGATGACGGCGCCGGGAAACTCGTTGAGCGCATGGATCAGCGATTCACGGCTGTCGATGTCGAGGTGGTTGGTCGGCTCGTCGAGGATGAACAGGTTCGGCCCCTCGAAGGCCGACAGGCCCATCAGAAGGCGCGCCTTCTCGCCGCCGGACAAGTCCTTGGCGGGCGTATTCATCTTCTCGGTGGTGAGACCGAATTGGGCGACGCGGCCGCGCACCTTCGATTCCGGAGCCTCCGGCATCAGCCGGCGGACATGCTCATAGGCGTTTTCCTCTGGACGGAGATCGTCGAGCTGATGCTGGGCGAAGATCGCCACCTTCAGCCCGGGCGCTACCGTCATCGTGCCGCTCTCCTGCTTGAGCCGGCCGGACAGCAATTTGGCGAAGGTCGACTTGCCGTTGCCGTTGGCGCCGAGCAGCGCGATGCGGTCGTCCGCGTCGATGCGCAGCGTCATCTTCTTCAGGATCGGCTGGCCTTCGGTGTAGCCGACATTGACGTTGTTCAGCGCAACGATCGGCGAGGCAACCGTCTTCACCGGCTCGGGGAAGGAGAACGGCCGCACCGAATCGTTCACGATGGCCGCGATCGGCTTCATCTTTTCCAGCGCCTTGATGCGCGACTGCGCCTGCCTCGCCTTGGAGGCCTTGGCGCGGAAGCGCTCGACAAAGGATTCCATATGCTTGCGGGCGGCTTCCTGCTTGACCCTGCCCTTTTCCTGCAATTCCTTCTGCTCGGTATACTGGCGCTCGAACTGGTCGTAGCCGCCGCGCCAGAAGGTCAGCTTCTTCTGATCGAGATGAACGATCGAATTGACGGCGCGGTTGAGCAGGTCGCGATCGTGCGAAATCAGAAGCACCGTGTGCGGATACTTCGATACATAGTTCTCCAGCCACAGCGTGCCTTCGAGATCGAGATAGTTGGTCGGCTCGTCGAGCAGCAGCAGATCGGGCTCTGAAAACAGCACGGCGGCGAGCGCCACGCGCATGCGCCAGCCGCCGGAGAAGGACGAGGCCGGACGGCGCTGCGCCGCATCGTCGAAGCCGAGGCCGGCCAGGATGGTGGCCGCACGGGACTCGGCCGAATGCGCGTCGATGTCGGCCAGCCGCATGTGGATGTCGGCGATGCGGTGCGGATCGGTGGCGGTCTTTTCCTCTTCGAGCAGCGCCGTACGCTCAAGGTCGGCCTTGAGCACGATCTCGATCAGCGGCTCCTCGGTTCCCGGCGCTTCCTGCGCCACCTGGCCGATGCGCGTGTTCTTGGGCAGGCTGATCGAGCCTGTCTCGGAGGGAAAATCGCCGGTGATCGCCTTGAACAGCGTCGTCTTGCCGGTGCCGTTGCGACCGACAAGGCCGGCCTTGGTGCCGGCCGGCAAGGTCAGCGAGGCATGGTCGAGAAGCAGGCGCCCGGCCATGCGGAGCGAAAGGTCATTGATGATCAGCATGGCCGCGCTTTTGCACCGGACATCGACGCTTCGCAAGACCTTGCGGACCGGTTGGCCGCACAAGGTCTGAAAACGGCGCATGCAATTGCGCCGTCACAGCCGCCGATCAATGGCTCGCCGAGCCGGCCGGCAAGGCCTCAGGCCGTGGCCTTGCCACGCTTTGTCGCCTTGGCGACGGTGGCCGGTGCCGCCGGCTTGCGGCCAAGTCCCGTCGACTTCGCCAGCGCCGACCGGGTCGCCGAGTAGTTCGGAGCAACCATCGGATAGTCCGGCGGCAAGCCCCATTTGGCCCGGTAATCGTCCGGGCTCAAACCATAGTCTGTCCTGAGGTGTCGCTTGAGCGACTTGAATTTCTTTCCATCCTCAAGGCAGACGATGTAATCGGGAAACACCGACTTTTTCGGATTGACAGCCGGAACCAGGCTCGGGCTTTCCACGACGGCGGCGCCAGCCAGCTTTCGAACCGAGGCGCTGACGCTGGCAATCAGGTCAGGCAGGCCGGAAGCCGGAAGCGGATTGTTGCCTACATAGGCCGAGACAATATCGGCCGTCAGCTCGATAACGGTCTTATCCTCGATATTTGACAAATCTTTCATCCTATTTGCGACAAAGTCATCCACCCCAGCGAAGACTTTTGTCGATGTATCTCTTTAACCTCGTCCCCCAACGGGCCGCCAAGTTCCAAAACGAATCAAGACTTGACGTCAACTACTTTTATGGAAAATCGGCGTCACGCAAATTAGAAAATCTAATACTTGGAAGCGGCAGACTTGGTTGTCCGGCCGTCGGCCAATATCTCAAGAATACGCTTCCAGCGGGCACAGCGCCCGAAATCCTTCTGTTCAATCGCCTTTTCCGCCTTCATCGCTGCGTAAAGCGGTGCCTCGATGCCGAATTCCTTGATCAGCCAATGCGCTTCCTGCCTGGCGAGACGTTCATTTTCGTCAAACATGGTCTTGTGCCTCCGAACGTTCCAGGCCGATCGCTATACAACTGCCGATGACAAGGACGGCTCCGGCGATAGCGGTCGTCGTCAGTCGTTCGCCGGACAGGGTCAGCAGCAACGTCGACGCGATCGGCGTGAGATAGGCGATGACAGCGACCTTGTCGCTGCCTTCGAGCTTCAAGGCGCGTGACCAGAGGTAATAACCCAGGCCCATCGGGCCGGCGCCAAGATAGAGCCCAAGGGCCAGATCCATGCCGGTGGGCCATGCAACGCCTTCGCGAGCCGACCATAAAAGTGTCAAGGCGATGCCGACCAGCGACGAGGGCAGCAACAGCCGCTCGGGCGAAGTGGCGAGCCGTCCCACCATCACCGAATAGAAGGCCATGCACAGCGCGGACCCGAACGCGGCGAAATAGCCGACAAGATCGCCCTGGAACCAGGCGCTTTCACGCCCGCCCGAAATCACCAGTGCGACGCCGACGAACCCAAGGGCCGCGGCAAGCCCCAGCAAAGCCGGACGCCGCGGATTTTCGAAGATGATCACCGCCGCGGCCACCATCAACGGCCAAGTGTAGGCCACGAGATTGGCTTCGATCACCGGCATCGATGCGAAGGCAACATATTGCAGCACCATGGTGCCGACCAGACCGATAAGGCCGACCGCGAGAGCCGCGAGTGCGGCCCGGGGCGCCACCGGCGGAGCCCTCTCTAGGCTCATGAACCGGATCAGGGCAAAGACCAGTGCGGCGCCCGCAAATTGCAGGAACTGCACCTGCGACACCGGGTGGGTCGCCAGCAGGGATTTGCCGACCAACGCATTGGTCGACCACAAGGCCACCGCGCCGGTGGCGAAGACCAGCGCGGATATCGAGCCTGATCCATGCAGAAAGAACCGGCATGGGGCTCTATCTCCAGGCTCGACCATGATCTTTTCCGAAAACCGGATCCCACTTTTCGGAATCATGGTTCGCTACCATGATTCCCGTGCCCCGCCCGGAACCTGTGCTTCGGCGGTTGGGGCGGGCGTGGGATGCTCCGCCTCGAACCGGCGATAGGCAGGCAACTGGTTGGTCCAGACATCTTCAGCCAGCTCATTGACCCACTCGCGGTCGTGGTCGTTGTCGGCGGCAAGATAGAACATGCGGTTGTCGTCGACATAGGGCTTGGCCACCGAACGCTGATTGAGCACCAGTGTGACGCGCTCACCGTACTGGATCGGCGCGGTGCGATGCAGGACGCCAAGGAACTGCCCGAGTGTCGCGTAGTTCATCTTGTGATCGATGCGCATGATGCGGTTGCGTGGAATCTCGCGGCCGGATTCGAGGAGGGCCCGACCGGTCTCGGAATCGTCGCAATAGATCTCGAGATGGCCGCCGACCAGCGGATTGCTGATCGACAGCGGAATGAGTTCGGTGACCGGAACGCCGTCGCAATGCCACTCGACGGCGCCGTCCCTTGGATTCATGAAGGTGACGGTCGAGCCGACGATCGATAGCGGATAGGGCTCCAGCTTCGTGCCCATCATATCTGACAGTCGCTCCAGGCGCAGCTTGTCGTGCAGCAATTCCTTGATTTCGGGGATGAAACGGTCAGCGCCAGTGATAAAGGTCAGGTCGAGGTGCTTGTGCACGGCATGGCTGGCCTTGAGCTTCAGGGCAGCCTCCTCGATTGCGGCAAGCAGGGCCGGATCATAGCCATGCAGATACTGCGCAACGCCGAAACTCGACACTTTCCAGGCGGTTTCATGTCCGATAATGGCCTCACGGCTCATCGCATAGCGCAGTTCGGGTATGGTGTGTGCGTTCATTGTACTTCTCCAAGTGGGGGCAAACACTTGGTTAACAGTCGATTAAATTAGTCCCCCCTGTAAAATTAGGAATGCTAGTGCTACCGTAAGCCCAGCTTAAGGTCGAAAGCCGTGCGTCTGCTCAGTCAGGTCAACCTCAATTCGCTGAAAATCGTGGAGAGTGCTGCAAGGCACGGCAATTTCACGCGTGCGGGCGAAGAGCAGTTCATCACCGCTTCCGCGGTCAGCCAGCGCGTCAAGAGCCTGGAGGACCAGCTGCGCTTCAAGATTTTCCAACGCGGTGGCAATGCGGTGTCGCTGACGCCGGAGGGTGAGACCTATGTCTCGCGCGTTCGCGAGGCGCTGGAGCGAATCGTTGCCGCCAGCATGGAAGCGACCGGGCAATCGCAAGAGCATGTGCTGAAAATATCCGTGCTGCCGACCTTTGCCGCACGCTGGCTGTTTCCGCGCCTGCCGCTGTTTCAGCGGCAATATCCCGATATCGTGATGCGGGTTTCGACTTCCTATGCCACGCATGAATTCACGACCTCCGATTTCGATCTCGAAATCCGCTATGGCGACGGCCACTTCAACGGGCTGCCATCCGATCTGCTGTTTCGGGAAGACCTGACGCCGGTGTGCAGCCGCAAGCTGTTCCATGAGGTACTCGGCGACAAGCCGCTGTCGAAGGTGACACCGGACGACCTTAAGCTCTTCACGCTGTTGCATTCCGATACCTGCACCCAGAACTGGCAATCCTGGCTGGCCTTCGCCGGTGCCAGCTTCGTGCTCAGCGAGACCAAGAGCATCTATTTCGACTCGTGCATGATGTCCTACGAGGCGGCCAATGCCGGAATGGGTTTCGCCGTCGCCAACCGCGCCTACATGGCCAGCGACATCCGCGCCGAAAGGCTGGTCGCTCCCTTTGCCGTCCACCACCCGAACACGGCCGGCTGGTATTTCGTCTCCCCGCACAAGAGCCTTGCCGCACGCAAGGTGCAGTTGTTCAAACAATGGGTCATGGCGGAAGCGGCCCTGACGCAACGTCAATTGGATAGCGAAATCAGAGACTTGGCTGCTGAGGCCGTCTGAAATTCGGATCGACCCTCATTCGTCCCTCGATGACGAGGCGAACCGCCCGCTTTCGAACTGGATCAGGCGAAAGCCCTGCCCTCCTCGGTGCGCTGGAAATGAGCCAGATCGAGCTGCACGGAAGGGCGACCGAGAACCGTCAGGATCATATGCGCCTGACCGCGATGATGGGTCTGGTGGTTGAAGACATGAGCCAGCGCTGGCGCCAGGCGCTGCGAGACGGTGCGCATGTCCGATACGGTCATATAGGTGAAGCGGCCCGACAGCGCCTTGTCGCTCAAGCCGGCGAGCCAGTCGATGATCCGCCGGTCCTCCGCCTCGCGCGCCGTTCTCAAATTCGGCAAGGCGCGGTGCAGCACGGCGTCCAGTGCCGTCGGCGCGTCGCCTTCGCCGGTGAAGCGCTTCATCCAGATGCGATCGGCGGCGAGCAGGTGATTGAGCGTGCCCATCAGCGAGCCGAAGAAGGCGCCGACATCGCGATTGAATTCCTCCTCATCGAGATCGGCGGCGGCGGTATAGATGCGGCCATTGGCCCATTGATTGTACGCCGCAAACATCATGAAGTGCTGTTTCATCTTTTCTCCCGCCGCCCCGTCTCGGGGTGTCGGGAGCGATACCTAGAGCAATTCACCGTTTCACGGAAACGGCGAATTGCTCTAGCCTTGTTTTGACGCAATTCCGAACGGAAAACCGCTCGCACTTTTCCTGGAATTGCTCCAGACCGCAAAGGGACCCGCGCCAATGACCATTCTGCTTTATGATCTCGTCGGGCGTGACGAGAGCCGTCCGTTCAGCCCGCATTGCTGGAAGGCAACGATGGCGCTTGCCCACAAGGGGCTCGATGTCTCAACCGCGCCGACGCGCTTTCTCGAGGTCCCCACCATAGAAGGCGGCGCTTCGAAAAGCGTTCCGGTGATCCGCGACGGCGACAAGGTGGTCATCGATTCCTTCGCCATCGCGCTCTATCTCGACGAAGCCTATCCGGACCGGCCGACGCTGTTTGGCGGCGAAGGCGGCAAGGCGATGGCGCGCTTCATCGAGCGCTGGTCGCAATTGACCATCCATCCCTACGTCACCACGACCGCGCTCACCGACCTCCATGCCATGCAGGACGAAGAGAACGCTGTATATTTCCGGCAGAGCCGGGAACAGCGTCTCGGCAAGCAGTTGGAAGATGTCGTCGCGGCACGCGACGGCGGGTTGGCGGCGTTTCGGGCCTCGCTTGAGCCGCTGCGCTCGATGCTGAGCTATCAGCCCTTCATCGGCGGTGCCTCGCCGCTGTTTGCGGACTATATCGTCTTCGGCGCGTTGCAATGGGCGCGCATTGCCACGCCCTATCAGCTGCTCGAAAACAGCGACTTGGTGGCACAATGGTTCAGCCGCTGCCTCGACCTGCATGGCGGGCTGGGACGAAAGGTGGCTGCGGCGGCGTGACGGCCGCAAAACACCTGCCCTGCCCGCAAGGCAGATTGGGCGCCGTCAATCCATGGCGAAATCAGCGGCGGGATAGCTGGCCTTACTTGGCCGCCTTCTTTGGCTTGCTGGTTTTCGGCTTGCTGGCTTTCGTGGCGGCCTTTTCTTCCTTGGGCGCGGCCTTTGCCTTGCCAGCGCCAGATGCCTTCTTGGCTGGCGTCTTGGCCGCCGACGTCTTGGCCGCCGACGGCTTGCCCGCGTCCTCCCGATCGATGTCGGCCGCCGCCTGGTGCCAATGGCGTTCGTGGTGACCGGCCGGTTGCCCTTCTTCCTGCCAGATCTGATGTGCGCGATTGCGAATGCGCTCCTGACGATCGTCTGCCATGGTCATGTTGTCTCCATTCGGGCCGACTTCAGCGCGGCGCCGATACGCGACTATAGCAAGCAAAGCGTTGCTGTGCAGCCGTCTGATCCGGCCCAGGGAGCAGCCGGCTGACATGGAAGCGTCCCGCCGGCCCGGCGCTTCGCTATCGCCATGGGCGCTCTTCACTCGCAAGGCCAGGCATTGGCTTTCCGTCCGCTTCGCGGACCGGTTCCCGGCCCTTCGCTACCGCTGCGGGCGTTCGTCGCTCGGAAAGCCAAGCAATTGGCTTTCCGTCCGCTTCGCGGACCGCTCCTCACCCCTTGGCAATGGGTCGGGCGGCTTGTATAGAGCCCGCCACTCTCAATTCCATTCTCAGACAAGGACGACCCATGGCGCTCGAACGCACCTTCTCCATGATCAAGCCGGACGCAACCCGGCGCAACCTCACCGGCGCCATCACCAAGATGCTCGAAGATGCCGGCCTGCGCGTCATCGCTTCGCGCCGTGTGTGGATGAGCCGCCGCGAGGCAGAAGGCTTTTACGCCGTCCACAAGGACCGCCCGTTCTTCGGCGAACTGGTCGAGTTCATGTCCTCGGCTCCGACGATCGTCCAGGTTCTGGAGGGCGAGAACGCCATTGCCAGGAACCGCGAAGTGATGGGTGCCACCAACCCGGCCAACGCCGCCGAAGGCACCATCCGCAAGGTGCATGCGCTGTCGATCGGCGAGAATTCGGTGCACGGCTCCGACGCGCCGGAAACCGCCGCGCAGGAAATCAAGTACTGGTTCTCGGACACCGAGATCGTCGGCTGAGCCGACATCGCCAAGTCTCATGCGAAAAGGCCGGCACCTCGCCGGCCTTTTTCATTGGCGGTCAGCTCGCGGCGCTGAAGCGAAGGATTTCGCGGCCGTCCTTGTCCGATATGGTGAGCTTGCCGGCATCGACCTTGTAGGAAGCCGCCCTGGCTAGGGCACCGAACAACGCCTTTTCCTCGGCCATCACCTCGGGCGCGCAGGCCTTGTAGGTCGAACCGATATTGCTGATCGCGATCGCCTGGCCATCGACCTTCGCCGTGGCAAAATAGGCGTTGCAGGGGCCACTGCCGCCAGCCTTGCCGGCCTCGCTGATCCTGAACGTCGCCTGCGGCGCGGTGATGGCGCCGATGCCGTCGACATAGTCGACCACCCAGAGCTGGCCAAAGACGGAAGCCGTCGGCTCGGTGCCTGACGCGACCATCTTGAGCATAATGCTTTGCGGCGCGTCGGTCAGCGGATCGAGCTGATGGCGCACATCGGAAATGAACATCAACTTGCCGTCGACAGTGATCCGCGCCTGCAGCGCATAGGTCATCTGTGACCGGAACGCCGATGGATCGAATTTGATCTCGAAGCTGATCGGCACCTGGCCGGTCGGCTTGATAGTCTGCTCGCCGATGACCCTGGCCGGCGCGTCGGCCAGCGAGACATCGACAAGCTGGACGGAAAGCACGGCGCTGGGCGGCAGGGCGATGCGCTCGCGATAGATCACCTCGCCCCTCACCGCCTTTTCGGCGGCCACGGACAGTTCCGGCACCGCCAGGATACCGATGATCAGAGGCACGAAACCGAAGACGAAGAACTCCGCGAGCCTGTCCAGCATGACCACCTCCCTTGCCCGGGATCGCCAATCCCCGGGCTGCCAATAGCTGACCACGCCGTCCATCTGGCCAAAGGATTGCGGTCAATGCATGGCTGCGACAGGGATTTATTCGGAAGGCGATTTCCAGCGCCCTGCCGCTTGGGCGTCGGTTTCCTTGGCCTCGACCCAGCCGCCCTCGGAGCCATCGGCGCGGTGCTCCTTCTTCCAGAAGGGTGCACGCGACTTCAGATAATCCATGAGGAAATTCGCCGCCTCGAACGCCGCCTGACGATGGGCGGAGGCGGCCACCACCAGCACAATATTCTGACCCGGGACAATCTTGCCATGGCGGTGGATGACGGTGAGGCCTTGCAGCGGCCAGCGCTGAACCGCCTCAGTGGCGATACGACCGATCTCGGCCTCCGCCATGCCGGGATAATGCTCGAGCTCCAGTGCCGACAGGGAGCCCTGCTCATCCCGACAAAGACCGGAGAATGTGACCACCGCGCCAATATCGGCGCGGCCTTGCGTCATGCCGGCAATTTCGGCGGCAACGTCGAAATCCTGGCGCTGGATGCGCACGCTCGGCACCAGGACGGCCGACATGGGTATCAGCCCCCGGTCATTGGCGGGAACAGCGCGATCTCGCGCGCGCCCGAAATCTTCTCACGGTGGTCGACATGTTCCTGATTGATGGCAACACGAATCACGTCGGGATACTGCAGCGCGTGCTCGTAGCCCTCGCCACGCGATTGCAGCCAGCGCAACAGGTCGGCGACCGTCTCGATGCCCGCCGGCAATTCAACGTCTTCCTCCGATGTGCCGATCCGTTCGCGCACCCAGGCGAAATAGATGAGACGGGTCGTCATCTCACTCATCCATGATGTGCTTGAGGCCGGCGCGGAAATAGTCGTAGCCGGTGTAGAGCGTGACGAGCGCCGCGATCCACAGCAGCACCAGGCCGGTTTGCGTGGTCAGCGGGAATATCTTGTCGCCGGCCGGGCCCGCCAGCAGGAAGGCGATGGCGACCATCTGGATGGTGGTCTTCCATTTGGCAAGCTGCGTCACCGGCACCGAGACCTTGAGCGCCGCCAGATATTCGCGCAGGCCCGAAACCAGGATTTCGCGGCACAGGATGATGATCGCCGCCCAGAGCGACCAGCCGGCGATGCCGGCATGGCGATCGGTGTCGGCCGCAAGCAGCAAAAGGCACGTGGCGACCAATAGCTTGTCGGCGATCGGATCGAGCATCTTGCCGATGTTGGAGGTCTGTTGCCAGGCGCGCGCAAAATAACCGTCGAAATAATCGGTGATGGATGCGAGCAGGAAAATGATCAGCGCCGACCAGCGGGCGAAGTCGCTGGATTTGAGATGGCCTTCGAGAAAAAAGCACAGCACCACCAGCGGCACCGCGATGATGCGGGCGTAGGTCAGTATGTTGGGCAAGTTGAACGCGCGCTGGGCCATGTCTGGGGGACTCTTTCTGCCTGCGTACTCAAATCAGAAGCGAATGTAGGGGGTCAACAGGCCAGATTCGACTGACCAGCTGAAACTGCCGAATTTTTCAACTTTCGTGAAAATGATTGTAGACCAGCTTGGCGACCTGTTCGGAAATGCCGTCGACTTTCCTCAGATCCTCGATTGCCGCACGGCTGACCGCCTTGGCGGTGCCGAATGCCAACAGCAGCGCCCGCTTGCGGCCGGGGCCGATGCCGGCAATCTCATCGAGCGGGCTCTTGACCATTTCCTTCTTGCGCCGCGCCCGGTGCGAACCGATGGCGAAGCGATGGACCTCGTCGCGCAGGCGCTGCACGAAATAGAGCACGGGGTCGCGCACCGGCAGCGAAAACGAGTCCCTGCCCCTGACGAAAAAGCGTTCGCGGCCGGCATCGCGGTCCTGGCCCTTGGCGATGCCGATGGCCACGACGCGGTCCTCGATGCCGAGATCGGCGAGAATCTTGCGCACCGCCGTCATCTGGCCCTGACCACCGTCGATCAGGATGACGTCGGGCCAGGCCGGGAAGCTGCCGGAGATGTCGTCGTCGATATCATCGGCCGCCTCGCCTGCCGCGGCGTCGTCGGCCACGGCAACATCGCCATGCTCCTTGAGCAGCCGCGAAAAGCGCCGCTCCATCACCTCGCGCATCATGCCGAAATCGTCGCCCGGCGTGATCTCGGTCGAGCGGATGTTGAATTTCCGGTACTGGTTTTTGACAAAACCTTCCGGCCCCGCGACCACCATGGCGCCGACGGCATTGGTGCCCATGATGTGCGAGTTGTCGTACACTTCGATGCGCACCGGCGGCTTGGCCAGCCCGAAGGTCTCGGCGAAACCGGCAAGCAATCGCCCTTGCGTCGACGTTTCGGCCAGCCTGCGGCCCAACGCCTCCCTGGCGTTCTGAAGGGCGTTATCGGTCAGGTCCTTCTTCTCGCCGCGCTGCGGCACCGAAATCGCCACCTTGCGGCCGGCGCGGGTGGAGAGCGCCTCGGCCAGCAACTCCTGGTCTTCGACCCCACGCGACAGCAGAATGGTGCGTGGCGTCGGCTTGTCGTCGTAGAACTGCGCCAGGAACGAGCCCAGCACCTCCGATCCCTCCAGTGCCGGGTCGGCCTTGGGGAAATAGGCACGGTTGCCCCAGTTCTGGCCGGTGCGGAAGAAAAAGACCTGGATGCAGACCTGGCCACCTTCCTGATGGATGGCGAAGACATCGGCTTCGTCGACGGTCTGCGGGTTGATGCCCTGATGGCTTTGCACGTGCGACAGAGCCGCCAGCCGATCGCGATAGATGGCGGCGCGCTCGAAATCGAGGTCTTCGGACGCCTGCTGCATGGCGGCCGAAATCTCGGTCTTCACCTTCTGGCTACGGCCAGACAAGAAATCCTTCGCCTCGGAGACCAGTTCGGCGTAGCCCTCATGCGAGATTTCGCCGGTACAGGGGCCGGCGCAACGCTTGATCTGGTACAAAAGGCATGGCCGCGTGCGGTTCTCGTAGAACGAGTTGGTGCAACTGCGCAGCAGGAAGGCACGCTGCAGCGAATTGATGGTGCGGCCGACGGCGCCGGCCGAGGCAAAGGGACCGAAATAGTCGCCCTTGCGAGACCGCGCGCCGCGATGCTTGTAAATGCCGGGCGAGACATGGTCGCCGGTCAACAGAATGTAAGGGAACGACTTGTCGTCCCGCATCAGCACGTTGAATCGCGGCCGCAAGCGCTTGATAAGGTTGGCTTCAAGCAGCAGCGCTTCGATCTCGGTGCGGGTGACGACGAATTCCATCGTCGACGTCTCGCGCACCATGCGGCCGATGCGGTTGGTGTGGAACCGGCCCTGCGCGTAGTTGGTGACGCGCTTCTTCAGGCTGCGGGCCTTGCCGACATAGAGCACGTCGCCGGCGGCGTTCATCATGCGGTAGACGCCGGGCGCATTGGGCAGCCGCTTGACCAACGTCTGGATCACCTCGGCGCCGACCATGCCTTCGGCATCGCCGGCATGCGGCGTCCAGTCGATGGCCGTGAAGGCGACATCCGGGCCAACTGGTTCGACGATCTCCTCCAGCGCCTCGTCCTCGAGGTCGATTTCGGGAGGAAGATCATCGGCGCCGCCGCGCATCTTGTTTTTGTGATCCAGAGGACTCATTCCGCCATGCCTGTCACATCGGGCGTCTGCCATGCAAGATGCTGGCCGCCATCAAGCGCGATCATCTGACCGGTGACCGAGCGCGCATCCCAGAGATAGCGGATGGTGGCGCCGAATTCAGGCAATTCCGGGCCGCGCTTCAGGATCAGGCCGGCGACCTGTGCGTCAAAATCGGAATCATCCTGGCGCATGTTCTTCAACGTCGGCCCCGGACCGATCGCGTTGACACGAATGCCTGGGCCCAGCGCCTGCGCCAACATCTGCGTTTGCGTCCACAGGGCGGATTTGGACAGCGCATAGGAAAAATAGCGCGGCGTCGGCCGCCAGACGCGTTGGTCGATGATGTTGACGATCAGTCCCTCCTGCCCTTCCGGCAAGGCGCGCGCGAAATTCTGCGCCAACAGCGCCGGCGTCTTCACATGAATGGCAAAGTGGCGGTCCCAGGCCTGCCAGTCGAAATCGTCAACGGAATCATCGACAAAGAGCGAAGCATTGTTGACCAGAAGCGAGATGGGCCCCAGCGCGACTTCCGCCTGACCGACGAGGTCGCTGACGGCATTCATATCGGTCAGGTCGGCGCTTACCACCGCCGCGCGGCCGCCGGACTGGTTAATCCCCGCGGCCAAGGCGTCAGCCTCACCGCGCGAGCGATTGGCGTGGATGGCGACTGCAAAACCATGGCTGGCGAGGTCCTCGACGATCGCCTTGCCGATCCGTTTCGCCCCGCCGGTCACCAGCGCCGCGGTGGCTTTGCTCATCTTCAGTCAATCCTCAATTTCAGCACGAAAAGACGGCGCCGGCAAAATATGGCCCGCCATCCGTTAAATGGCGTTCGCACCTGGGGCAACATTGTGGCGAAACCGCCTGGCGGGCATTCAGACTCGCCTCATACCAAGGCCAGTCATATCCCCATATAGGGCGCTGGACTCCTTGCACCAAGCGGTGTGCAGCGCAACATGGCTAAGCTGCTGACATTTCGCTGTTGCGAAGATGCAACGTCAAGGTTCTGCCTCATTCGTGCCGGGGAATGACCCAAGTTCAGGTTCGCTTCAGCCGCATTTTGACACGACATTTGGAACCGACGAACGCCAGATCCGTTTCACCCCCCGGACGGGTTGATGGCGATCGTAAGAAACAAGCCTGTGTCCTGTGGCTTAAGGAGTAAAGAACAATGCAAGCCAATCTCAAATTCGCACGGCCGCTGGCCGTCGCGCTCGGGCTCTTCGCCCTCGGTGGAACCGCTTATGCCGCGGACGTCGTTCAGGAAGAGCCGCCGGCACCCGCTCCGGTTGCCGAACTGCCTGTGGCATCCTGGGCCGGCCCCTATGCCGGTATCAACCTCGGCTATGGCTTCTCCGGCCGTACCAAGGAAAAGGATACCGGTTTCGACACCAGCACGAAGGGTTTCGTCGGTAGCGTCTTCGGCGGCTATCAGTGGCAGCAGGAGAACTTCGTGTACGGCGGTGAAGCCGAACTCGGCTACAACGGCGTCAAGGGTGACGACAATGGCATCCACTCCAAGGGTGGCTTCGAAGGTTCGCTGCGTGCCCGTCTGGGCTATGCAGTGACCCCGGAAATCCTGCTCTACGGCACTGGCGGTCTCGCCGGCAGAAGCCTGAAGGTGGAAGACTCCGACCTCCTCGCCAGCGACACCGGCACGATGATCGGCTGGACCGCGGGCGTCGGCACCGACATCAAGCTGACCGACAATGTCTTCGGCCGGGTCGAGTATCGTTACACCGACTTCGGCAGCAAGAGCTTCGATGGTATCGGCAAGGTCAAGGCCACCGACAACCGCGTTACCTTCGGCGTCGGTATGAAGTTCTAAGTCGTTCAAGCCACGACACGAAAAAGCCGGGCCTTGCGCCCGGCTTTTTTTGTGGCCGCCGGTCAACCCGGGATCGCGGACTTCAACTCCGGGAATTTCTCGTCGAAACGCGCCGCCCAGCGGGTCAACCGGCCGCGGCCCTTTTCCCATTTGCCGGTAAAGCGCAGTGAGAGATAACCGAGGCAAGCCCGCAGAGCCATCTGGCCGGCGGTGATCTTCTTCGGCAGTTTCGGCGGGTTGGCGTTGAGCAGGTCGAGAGCGGAGGTGATCTTCGCCCACTGCCGGTCGAGCCAGGGCTGATAGACCATCTCCTCAGGCCGGGTGCGGCGCTCATAGACCATCGACAGCGCGCAATCGCAAATGCCGTCGGCCAGCGCCTCCAGCACTTCCGCCTCCAGCCGCTTGTCGGGATTGCGCGGAAACAACGCGTTCTTCGAAATCCGGTTGAGGTGCTGGGTAATGGCGCGGCTGTCGTGAATCGAACGGCCGTCATCGAGCACCAGCACCGGGATCTTGCCGAGCGGATTGGCACCGATCAGTTCGGCCGGTCGGTCCTCGGTCTTGACCGGCACCAGATCGATCTCGATCCCGGCATAGGCCGCAGCCATCCTGACCTTGGAGCTGTAGGGAGAGGTGGATGCGTAGAGCAGCTTCGGCATGATCGGTTTCCTGTTGCGGACGTCCAGTGTTGACTGGACACGCACTTGCGATCAACCGCCAGAGCGCAAAAAAAGAACTGCCAGAAACCGATTGCGGTTTCCGCCCCAGGCATCACGACAAGCCTACAGAGTGGTACGCCGGGGGAAACACAAGCGAACGACTACGGCAGGCCGATTGTATTCAACCTGCATTCGCATCTCACCAACCCCAGGCATTACGCCGGGGCCTTCGCCAAGCGCGGCAAGGAGACAGTTCAACGGGCGAGCGAGGCAGCCAACCGGCGCCTCGCTTTGCTTGCCCCCTCGGTCTTATCCCGATGTTCAGCCCCGAGGGCTGAACCCGCTGCCGGACTTGCTTCGATCCAGTTCGTCAGAGCGTCCTTGCCGAGCCCCGAAGGACACGCGACGCCCCAACGACCGGTCTACTTCTTGGCCGGAGCCTTCGCCTTTGCAGGCGCTGCCTTGGCCTTCGGCGCGGCGGCTTTCTTCACCGCGGGCTTTGTAGCGGCCGCTGCTGCTTTCGCAGCCGGCTTTGCCGCTGCCTTCGCGGCGGGCTTTGCCGCAGCCTTGGCGGGCGCTGCCTTCTTGGCCGCGGGTTTTGCCGCCGCCTTGGCCGCAGGCTTCTTTGCCGGTGCTGCCTTCGCCGCAGGCTTTGCCGCAGCCTTGGCGGGCGCCGCCTTCTTCACTGCGGGCTTCGCCACAGCCTTGGCCGCTGCTGGCTTCTTGGCCGGTGCTGCTTTCGCTGCGGGCTTTGCTGCGGGCTTTGCCGCCGCCTTCGCAGGCGCTGCTTTCTTCACTGCCGTTGCGGCCTTCGCCGCGACTGCTTTTGCGGGTGCTTTCTTTGCCGGTGCTTTGGATGCCGGCGCTTTAGATGACTGCTTAGCCATGTCATGCCCCTTCACGTTATGCCGATGGCCGTGAATGACCCCGGCGCGCAATGCATATCTGACTCGCGGCTCGCTAGCCAGCGAAGCAATGGTATGATTTTCTCAGCTTAAATTTTCGTTGAGATCGAGACGCGATCGCACTCATCATCGCAAAAATCCGTCGCTGATCTTCTGATACCACCGGCAATTTGACACCGGCATTCTCGATGCGAGCCCACCATCGAACTCCGAAGACTAGCGAGCAACTTTACGCATGATGGTCGGCCGTGAATATCATGACCTGCCACCTCATCGAGGCGATCATCTTCCGCAAGCGAACGGTCTATGCGGATCACGAGCGCGATACGGCGACCGATCTGAGGATCACCTTGTCAAGCATGCATCCATACCTCTAATTGACAGATAACTCTGCATAGCAGAGTATTCTGCAAAGATGCGATTGCGCTTTGCCGATCGCGCAAGAAGCAAGTGGCGCTGCCGCTTTCCGAGAGCGCCGTACCACATGACGACAGTCCAAGGCCTTGCCGCATTGGAGCCCATCGATGAGCGCCGACGACATCATCCATCAGAGTAAGCGACTCAGGATCATGGCCATCCTCAACACGCTGGAAAGGCGCGAGGCGCTGGAGTTCACCCAATTGAAGATCATGGTCGAAGCCACCGATGGAAATCTCGGGGCACACCTCGATACGCTGGCCAGGGCGGGCTATGTCGATATTGAAAAGCTTTTCGTCGGGCGACGGCCGCAGACACGGGTCAAGGCAACAACGATCGGGCGGCGGGCCTTTCGCGGTCACATTGCCTTTCTTCGCAAGATCATCGATCAGGCGGAGGCAACGCGGCGCGGGAAATAACACTGCAATTTAGCGAACACCGTTGGCGCGTCGCGATGACGGCGACGCCCCGCGTATAAGGCAGGCGCATGGATTTCGTCACGGCTGATAGCCGAGGCAGATGGCGCCGAGCGCCACGACGGCGCAGGCGCCGACCCGCCGGGGTGTCAGCGTCTCGCCGAGAAACAGCCGGCCGATGAAAGCCGCGAAGACGACACTGGTCTCGCGGATCGCGGTGATCGGACCGGCAGGTCCGAGCGCGAAGGCCGCCACCACGACGCCATAGGCCAGAAGCGCGAACAGGCCGCCGCCCAGTGCCTTCCAGGTCTCCGGCGCCCGCGGGTCGACAGCAAGCCGGCCACGACAGGCGACGAAGATCGCCGGCAGCAATGCGCCATAGGCCAGCAGGACCCAGGCGGTGTAGGCGCCGACATTGCCCGCCGCGCGAACGCCGATTGCATCGACCGTCGCATAGGCGGCAATGATAGCTCCCGTTGCCAGCGCATAGAGGATCGATGTCGCGGCAGCTCTTCCTCGTCCGAGCGAAAGCCCCATGATGCCGCCACCGACCAGGGCGACGCCGACGGTCTCCAGAACGGTGAGCTGCTGGCCGGCCAGCAGGAAGCCGCCAAGGGTGACGAGCAGAGGCACGCTGCCGCGAACAATCGGGTAGACCTGTCCCAATTCGCCATGTCTGTAGGCGGCCACCAGGAACACGCTGTAGCCAACCTGCAGGCAAGCCGAGAGCCCGACATAGAGCCAGGCCGACGTGGCCGGAAAACCGTTGAGGATTGCCAGGGGAATGGCCAGCATCGTGCTGGAGAAGCTCATGACGGTGACGGTCCACAACCTGTCGGCGCCTGTTCGCAGGAAAGCGTTCCAGCTCGCGTGCAGGATCGCCGCGAACAGCGCGAGGCCGACGACCAGCGGACTCATTGCGGTCTGCGCGAGGCAGCGATGATGTCCAGGGCCGCCTTGCGGGCTTCACGAAGAGCGGTACCCGCCTGCCCCATCTGCGCCATCAGGGTGGCCCCTTCGATCAGCATCAACAGCGTCGCCGCCACGTTCTCGGCGCGCCCGCGCGGCATCACCTGCGCGAGGATCGATCGCATGCGCTGCCTGAAGCCGTCCTTCTGCCTGGCGACGGCCTTGAATACGGCATGCTGCGGGTCACCGAACTCAGCCAGCGCATGCGCGAACAGGCAGCCGTGGAAATCCGGGCTGCGGAACCAGCGGCCATGCCAGTCGAAAATCTTCGCGATCTTCTGCTCCGGCGTCATGCTCTTCCGCGCAAGCTGGTCGAGCTGTTCGTCAAAACGCCTGGCGCGATAGTCGAGCACCGCGACGATCAGTTCATCCTTGCTGGGGAAATGGCGATACATCGTCATCTTGGCCACATCGGCCTCGGCGATGATCCGGTCGATCCCGGTGGCGTGGAAGCCGGCACGCTTGAACAGCGCATAAGCGGTTTCGACGACGTGCTGGCGTTTGTCGGAGACAGGCGACGGCGTCATGATGCGCACCAAGTGATGAGACAGGTCTGTCTCATACCTATGCGATGGATCTCACCTTCTGTCAACAGCACGGAAAAGGCCTGCGGCTGATCAAGCCGCAGGCCTTAAACAGAATCGAGAATTTGGAAGATCGCGCTTGGGGTGTGCTGAGATTCAGGTCAGGCCGAGTCGAAAACGGTAGCTTCCGAGAACCGGAGCGGAGCGTACTCAAAGTACGAGAGCACCGGAAGCGCAGGAAGCTACCGTTTGCAGGCCGGCCTCACCTGAATATCAACACACCCTTAGCGTAGGACGCGGCAGCGGCCGTTGTAGACCATCCAGCGGTCGAAGCCCGAGACGCAGAATTCGACATTGTCGCCGATCGAGGCAAAGCCTTGGCCTTCCTCGATCAGATACCAGATAGACCGGTCGCGCCCGTCGGAGAGGCTGACGGTGGCCCCGCAATAGCGGCGGCCGATCGGCCAGGTGTCGTCGGCCGGCAGATAGCGGTGCTGATGGATGCGCCGGAAGTCGGTGATCTGCACATCCGGCAGATGCGGCACATGATGCACCTGGTAGGAGAAGCGGGAGGTGATCTTGCTCAGCACCCAAGGCTGGCCGCAGACGCCGCCATCGTCGTCCGAATAGACGCCAAGGTCAGCCGCCTGGACCGCATGGGTAATGCCAAGAGGCGCGGCGAGCGGGGTACAGAGCGAAATCAGGGCAGCAAGTGCGGATTTGGCGAAGCGAGTCATGACAGCCTCTCAAGGTCGATTGCGCGCACTGTGCGGATTCGCTTGGCGTCGGTCAAGCGGTTGCTCAGACAATGGTTTCCAGAAACGAGCTGGAGCGTCTACCAACGTACCTACCGGCTACGCGTTCCTCTCCAGTATCAGTCTTCCGGAAGAAAGGCGGGGTTGAAGACGACCTCCCAGAGATGGTCGTCCGGGTCCTGGAAATAGCCGGCATAGCCACCCCAGAACGTATTCTGGGCCGGCTTGACGAGACGGGCGCCTGCCCTGACGGCCTGCGCCATCACGGCATCAACCTCAGCCTCGCTCGTGACGTTGTGACCGATGGTGAACTCGGTCGGGCTTCGGCCGGTCTGGCCGATGCCGGCGTCACGGGCGATGTTGGGACGTTCGAAGATCGCGAACTTCAAGCCGCCCTGCAGATCGAAGAAGGCGACGGCGCCATGCTCGAACTCCCTGCCGATGATGCCCTCGGTCGGAAGCCCAAGTCCGTTTCGGTAGAATTCGAGCGAAGCTTCCAGATTATCGACACCAAGGGTGATGACACTGATGCGAGCTTTCATTTTGACTTCTCCTTTCTATATTCGGGACTTGCGCGGTGACGTCAGCGCGGATGT
Source organism: Mesorhizobium sp. 113-3-9 (assembly GCF_016756515.1). Taxonomy (NCBI): domain Bacteria; kingdom Pseudomonadati; phylum Pseudomonadota; class Alphaproteobacteria; order Hyphomicrobiales; family Phyllobacteriaceae; genus Mesorhizobium; species Mesorhizobium sp. 113-3-9. The sequence continues at coordinate 5,457,980 of NZ_AP023246.1, forward strand.
GGTCGCTAATGCCGGCGGAAGGCTTCATGTGATTTGCCATGGCTGGAGCGGCGCAAATTGAAGATTTCGGCCAAAATGGCGGAGAGCGCGAGCCGAACGGCGAGCTTATGATTGCTAGCCAAGCAGACGGATGATGGCTGAAGGGATGGAAGCGGTACTGGCGCAGACCACCGGCTTTTTCCAGGAACGCCCGGCAGACAGGCGGCTGGGTGCCGTCTTCGCGTCCGTCTGGATCCACCGCATGCAGGACAAGGACGCTCCACCTGTCGTGATAACGCCGGATGCGACGATCGACCTGCAGTGGATCGACGGCCGGTTCCGGGTCGCGGGGCCGGACCGGGAGCCGCAGATCGAGGTATTGCCGTCAGGAGCGACGATTGTCGGATTCAGATTCCGGCCAGGAGCGGCCGCCGCGTGGCTGGGCGTGCCGGCCAACCGGATCGTCGGAGAACGCCTCGACCTCGGTGACCTTTGTGGCACCATGGCGCGCCATCTGGCATGCCGCGTGCGGGACACGCACGATCTTGCCTGGCTGGCGGGGCAGTTGGAGAAGGCAATCGGGGAATACACGCAAGAACACCGTGCGCCCGATGTGGTCATGGGCAATGCATTCGACGTCATCGACCGGGGGCTGCCGGCCGGCAAGCCGCTGGTGCCGTTCCTGCTGCGCAGCTTGCATATGAGCGAGCGGTCGCTGCGTCGCCGTTTCGAGGAGAGTTTCGGCTATGGCCCCAAGACGCTCGACCGCATCCTTCGCTTCCATCGTTTCCGGCGTCTGCGGCAGGCATCCGGCAATGCCTCGACCGCTGTCTTGGCGGTCGAGGCCGGCTATGCGGATCAGGCCCATTTGATACGCGAAAGCAGGCGGCTGTCCGGCATCACGCCGTCGGCACTGGCCGCCACCGGAGCATAGCAGCGCCTCGGCCGACAGCGTTCAAGCCGTGCCCGCCTGCTCCCCGGCCAGCCACTCCAGCGACCAGTGCGCCGGCTTTTCCACCGCAAGCAATTTGTGGAGGGCCGGCAACAGCGTTCGCAATTCGCCCTCCAGCGTGAAGGGCGGATTGACCACCACCATGCCGCTGCCATCAAGGCTGGGTTCCGAAGAGGCCGGCCGGATCTCGAATTCGATGTCGAGGATTTTCGGGATGCCGGATTGCTTCAGCGCCTTCCTGAAGGCGATGATCGCCTTGCGGTCCTTGATCGGATACCACAGCGCGTAAATGCCGCCGGGCCAGCGCTTGTGCGCCCTTATGAGCCCGTCGACCAGACGGCCGAACTCGCCCTCCTCCTCGAACGGCGGATCGATAAGGACCAGGCCGCGCTTCTCCTTCGGCGGCAGATGCGCGCCCAGCGCCAGCCAGCCATCGAGTTCCATCACCCTCACCTGGAAGTCGCCGGCGAATTCCGCTTTCAGCTTGGCGGCGTCTTTCGGGTGCAGTTCGATCGCCGACAACCGGTCCTGCTTGCGCAGGAGATGGCGCGCCAGCATCGGCGAACCCGGATATTTCTTCACGCCGTCCCCGGGATTGAGCGACCGCACAGCCTCCAGATAGGGCGCCAGCAACGCGCCAGCCCTGGCGTCGAACGAGGCATCGATCAGCCTGCCGATGCCGCCTTGCCATTCGCCGGTCTTCTGCGCCTCGAGCGACGACAGATCGTAGCGGCCAATGCCGGCATGGGTATCGACGACGCGAAAAGCCTTGTCCTTCTGCTTGAGATAGTCGAGCAGCCGCGTCAGCACGACATGCTTGACGACATCGGCGAAGTTTCCGGCGTGGTAGGCGTGGCGATAGTTCACTTGGGTCCCCTGCCCCAGCGCGGCGGCGGCGGTTGCGAGTTCGGATTGTCCGGCCGGCCGCCACCGGAACGCCGGGACAGCAGGAAGCCGATCAGGCCGATCGCCATCAGCGAGAGGCCGACCGGCCGCGCACGACGGTCGGCCTCGCCGACACCGGAGCGCAGCACAAGGTCCACCGCCCGCATCGGTATGTCCTCGGCATCGCCCGGACCGACAGTGAAGACATAAGGGCCGGGACTGACGGTCGCGATGACGCCCGCCTCGTCGCGAAAGATCTTGTCGGGCAGTTGCGGGCTGGCCTGGCGCGGGTTGTCGACATGGTTGAACTGCAACGTCGATGCAAGCACCGTGCGGCCATTGGTGGCGGCGGTCAGCGTCAACACCGTGCGTTGCTGCGAAACGATGCGCTCGGCTCTCGCCGTCAAGTCGACCAATGCCCGCACCGGCGCGTCGCGGCCCGAGAGCGACACGGTCACCGGTTTGAAGCGGCCTTGTTCATAGACCCGCCAGGTGCCGATTTCGCGACCGGAAAAATTGGTCATCGCCCAGGGATAGATGAGGCCTATACCGGTGCCGGCGAGCAGGATCAGGACAAACAGAAAGCGCATTCAGACAGTCACCTTGTAATCATGCCTTGCCGGGCAACTGGCCAGTACCGGCACCGTCGCGCAGGCGTTCCATTTCGTCCAGCAGCATGTCGAGGCCGAGTTCGAATGTCTTGTCGAATTCGGCGGTGCCGAAAAAGCGCCCGGCCGCCGTGACATTGGGAAAATCCCGGGCCAGTTGCTCGTCGTTGACCGTGTTCACAGCCGACGGCCCCCTGGCATAGCCCGCGTTCTCGTCCAGCACCGCCCCCATCAAATAATAGCCGACGGCGCGAAACAGCCGTGCGCTGAGTTCGTTGTCAAAGCCGGCATCCCTGAACAGGCCGATAATGCCGTCCAGCCAGGCAAGGCAGATGGGCGAGTTCATACGGTAGGTGACGAAGAAAGCGGCATAGGCTGGATGGTCGCGGCCGATGCGACGAAAATCCTCGATGGCGATACGCATCCTTTGCCGCCATGGAAGGCTGGCGTCGGGCATTTCAAGCGCACCTATCAACCGGTCGACGAGGGCTTCGTGCAAATGCGCCACCGAAGGAAAGTGGTGGTAAATGCTCATCGCCTCGCAACCGAGTGCCGCCGCCAGCTTGCGCATGGAAAAGCCGGCGAGCCCCTCCTTCTCGATCACCTCGAAGGCCGCGTCCTCGATCATCTCGCGCGACAGGCGGCCACGCGTTCCGGCTTTTTTTATCGATGAGTCCATGGCGCCGCTTGACAACTTACACTGTAAGGTTCATCTTCCGCATCACCTTACACCGTAAGGCTTGGAAAAACCAGAGGAGAATGTCATGTTCGACTATCGCATTCTTTCATCCGTGCCTTCTTCCATCCGCCGGACCTGCCTGCTCGCCGCTACCGGTTGTGCACTGACGCTGGCCGCGGCACCTGCCCATGCCGACGACTATGATGCGACCCTCAAGGATATCCAGTCGACCATGGGTGGCGTACCGAGCTTTGTGAAGCAGTTTCCCAAAGCCGGTCTGCCCGGTGCCTGGGCCGAGGTCAAGGCCATCGAACTCAGTGACAAGACGGCGCTGCCCCCAAAGGTCAAGTCGCTGATCTCGCTGGCGGTGGCGGCGCAAATTCCGTGCAGCTATTGCATCTGGTCGGACACGCAGGACGCCAAGCGCGCCGGCGCCACCGACGAGGAGATCCAGGAAGCCGTGACAATGGCTGCGCTAACCCGCCACTGGAGCACCATCTTCAATGGCATGCAGGTCGATTTCGACACGTTCAAGAAGGAAATGGGCGGGCAATAAGCCCGTCGGCAAGAAGGAAATGGGCGGGCAACAGGCTCGCCAGCAAGAAGGAATCAGTGAAGTGGCGAACCAGACGATGACTGTTGTGATCGTCTAAGAGACCCGCCAAAAGGCGGGTCTCTTCATGGGCAGCCCATGCAACCGATACTCGATTGCGACCTGCTCGCCATGTCGGCCATTTCGCCCGCGCCTAGGCCTTGCGCTCCCAGCGGCGGTCTGATGTCTGCTGCCAGTAGGTCACGGCGTGGCCCGCGTCCTTCATCGTCTTCCAATGCGCGCGGGCCGCCTCGACCTGGGCAGCGTCATGGCCGTCGAACAGGAACACGGCGCGCTCGTAACCGGCAAGATCGGGCGCCGCGGCGCCGTCGACCAGGAACCTTATCTTGGCTTCATTGGGATTGCCGTCGCCGGTGGTCAACAGGATAGGCTGCTCCCCGGGATAAGCCTCACGATCGGTCGCGTGCGCCAGGAACGAATCATCGCGGAAGGTCCACAGATGCTGGTCGAGCGCGTCGCGCCGTTCCTCGGTGCCAGTCTGCACCACGGCGCGCCAGCCCCGATCGACGCTGCGCTCGAGCAGGCCCGGCAGCGCATCCTCGAGCGTCGATTCGGTCAGGTGGTAGAACAGCACGTCGGCCATGGATCGAGGTCAGCTTTCGTAATGATCGCGCACCAGCCGGTCGAGCAGCCGCACGCCGAAGCCTGAACCCCACGACTGGTTGATCTCGCTCGACGGCGAGCCCATGGCCGTGCCGGCAATGTCGAGATGCGCCCAGGGCGTATCCTTGACGAAGCGCTGCAGGAACTGCGCGGCGATGATGGCGCCGCCATAGCGGCCGCCGATGTTCTTCATGTCGGCGTTCTTGGAATCGATCAGCTTGTCGTATTCGGCCCCGAGCGGCATGCGCCACAGCCGCTCCTGAGTCGCCAGCCCCGCCCCCGTCAGCCTCTCCGCCAATTCGTCATTGTTGGAAAACAGGCCGGCATAGTGCAGGCCGAGCGCGACCATGATGGCGCCGGTCAGCGTCGCCAGATTGACCATGAATTTCGGCTCAAAGCGGTCGTTGCAGTACCACAGTGCGTCGGCCAGCACGAGACGCCCCTCGGCGTCGGTGTTGAGCACCTCGATGGTCTGGCCCGACATTGAGGTGACAATGTCGCCGGGACGCTGGGCATGGCCGTCGACGGCATTCTCGACAAGACCGATGATGCCGACGACATTGGCTTTCGCCTTGCGCGCGGCCAGGGCGTGCATGAGTCCGGTTACCGCGGCAGCGCCACCCATGTCGCCCTTCATGTCCTCCATGCCCGACGCCGGCTTCATCGAATTGCCGCCGGTGTCGAAGGTGACGCCCTTGCCGACGAAGGCGACCGGGCTATCCTTGGGCTTGCCGCCATTCCACTGCATGATCGCCATGCGCGCGCCGCGTGGCGAGCCTTGAGCAACGCCAAGCAGCGAGCCCATGCCGAGCTTCTTCATCTCCTTCTCGGCCAGGATCTCGACCTTGACGCCGAGCGCCTCGAGCTCCTTGGCCCGGGCAGCGAACTCGACCGGTCCCAGAATATTTGCCGGTTCGTTGACAAGGTCGCGCGCCAGAAGCACGCCGTCGACCACCGCCTCGGCATCCGCGAAGGCCTTCCTGGCGCCTGCCGGGTCGGCGGTGTGGATGGTTATCTTGACCGACTTCTTCGGATCGGCCTTTGCGTCATCCTTGTCCTTCCTGGTCTTGTACTTGTCGAAGGAATAGCCGCGCAGGAGGATGCCCGCCGCAAGATTGGCGGCGTCCTTGCCATCAGGCGAGGCGCCGGCAAGGTCGAGCACGACGGCAACGTCGGTTGCCTTGCGCAATGAGGCTGCAATGGTGCCGCCGAGTTTCAGCCAGGCATATTCGTCGAGTCCCGACGCCTTGCCGGCGCCGATCGCGACCAGCCTGTCGAGCGACGTTGCCTGCGGCGCCAGAACCTCGACGACGCCGGCGAACTTGCCCGTGAACTCGGCCACCGGGAACGCCCGTTCCAGCGTCTTGCCTTGATCGTACGCCGAGGCGATGTCGCTCAGGCTTCCGTCATCCGCCGACAGCACGAAGACCGTGCCCTTCCTGTTCGCCGCCGTCTGAGGCGCGGCAAATTTTGCAAAGGCGATCGACGGTCTCGGATTCATCATGTCCTGCTTTCGGGGATTGCGCGATGATGCGCGAAGCGGTTTGAAACGATCCGCGACATTTGGTCGTTTTCCGGCATTTGGCAAGACTTTGCCAAAATGGCTACCCATATGACACACGGAATCGATGGCGATTCGTCGCGGCACGGCCCCGCTTCATGCCGCAACATGTTGTTAACCATCGATGTTCGCCCTTTCTTATCCATTCCCTCCGACACTCCGGTCCACTGCGGCACGCGACGTGGGACGGGAACCGGATCGCCTGCCTGATCGAGCCCATCGGAGCCAGTTGTGCGGTCGTCGCCGGACAGCTACCCTGAGCGTGGTGGCATGATGCCGTTCGAGAAAATCGAGTAAAGCCTTCATGAAGGTCGTTGAACGCTACATCATGCGCCGCGCTTTCGTGGTCTTCCTGGCAGCGCTGGTCTGGACACTGGCCATCGTGTGGACCACGCAGGTGCTGGCCAAGATCGACCTCGTCACCGACAGTGGCCAGTCGTCGCTGACCTTCTTCGAGGTCGCCGCCCTCATTCTTCCCTCGATCATACCGATCGTCGTGCCTTTCGCGCTGGTGGTGGCGGTTGCCCAGACACTCAGTGTCATGAATTCGGATTCCGAACTCGCCGTCGTCAACGCGGCTGGCGCCTCGCGCTGGACGATCGTGCGGCCAATCATGCTTCTCGCCCTTGCGGCCAGCGTTTTTTCCTTTGCCGTCGACAATGGCATCGACCCCTATGCAAGGCAGAAGAATCGCGCCCTGGTGGCGCAGTCGCGCGCCGACCTGTTGTCGCTGATCATCCAGGAAGGCACTTTCCGCAAGATCGAGGACGGCCTTTTCCTGCAGATTGGCGAGCGGCTTCCGGACAATCGGCTGGGCGGCATCTTCGTCGCCGATTCGCGCGAGGAAGGCGTCAATCTCGTCTATTATGCCAAGACGGGCAGCATCGTAGAACGCGGCGGCGAAAAGGTGCTGATGATGAATGACGGCGTCATCCACCGCAAAACGCTGACCGGCGACCTCAGCGTCATCCGGTTCACCTCCTATGCCTTCGACATGTCGGCGTTCATGGCGGCGGCCTCCGAGGTGACGCTGCTGCCGAAGGACCAGACAACCCAGTACCTGCTCAATCCAAGCCCCAACGACAAGAATTTCCAGCAACGACCGCAGGAATACAGGGCCGAGATCGACCAGCGATTTTCGGAATGGACCTATTCCATGGTGTTCGCGCTGATCGCGCTCGCGGTCGCCGGCGACGCGCGCTCGCATCGCGAGGCGCGCGTCAATCCCCTGATCACGGCGATCACCATATCCCTGTTCGTGCGCTGGCTGGGTTTCTTTGCCGCCAGCAAGGCGGATGAGATTCCGCAATATGCCTATATGGTCTATGGCGTACCCATCGTGGCTTCCGCCGTTGCCATCTGGTTCATCGTGTCGAACCGCACCATGGAACTGCCGGTGGCCTGGGCGGACTGGATGACGAACCTGGCCAGCCGCTTCGGTGACGGCTGGAACGCCCTCAAGCTGCGTTGGTCACGGCGCGGCACTTCAGGTCAGGGGATCGGCTGATGGGCTGGACACTGGGCCGTTATTTCTTCTTCCGTTACGTGACGATCACGATCTGGTTCTTCCTGGGCCTGCTGGCGCTGGTGTTCCTGATCGATTTCACCGAACTGTCCGGCCGCACCACCGGCCTGCCCGGCTTCACCTATGGAACGGCAGTGGCCATTTCGGGCCTTCGCATGCCGATGATCATGCTGCAGACAGTGCCGTTTGTCGGCCTGTTCTCGGCGATGGCAACGCTGGTGTCGCTCAACCGCCGCTACGAGCTGGTCATCGCGCGTTCCGCCGGCGTTTCGGCCTGGCAATTCCTTTTGCCATGCTGCATCGGAGCACTGCTGTTCGGCTTCGTGTCGGTCGGGCTCATCAATCCGCTGGCCGCACACGCCTTCTCCTTGTCCGAACAGATCGAGACCCAGTTGCGCTCCGGCAAATCGAACACGGTTTCGGCCGATGCCGCCCCCTGGATTCGTCAGAAAACCGGCGATGGTGACACCATCATCGGCGCACGGGCCATTCTCAACCAGGGCCTGGAGATGGCCGACGCCGTCTTTTTCGTCCTCGACCAGCAAGGCAATATCGTCGAGCGCAAGGATGCCGCGCGCGCCTACCTGCGGGACGGCTATTGGGACTTGCAGGACGTAAAGACCTTCAAGAACGGCACCATCCAGCCCGCCGCAAGCGATCGTGTGCCGACCAATCTGAAGCCGGAATTCGTGCAGGAGCGGCTGGCGCGCCCGGAAACCATTCCATTCTACGACCTGCCCGGAAAAATCGAGGTTGCCCGTTCCTTCGGCCTCAAGGCAAATGCCTTTGCCATGCAGTTTGATTCGCTGGTGGCGTTGCCGTTCCTCCTCGTCGCCATGACGCTGATTGCGGCAACAGTTTCAATGCGATTTGCGAGGATGGGACAATCAGCAACGATGATTCTGGGTGGCGTCGTTGCCGGCTTTCTGCTTTATGTCGTTTCGGTGCTGGTGAAGGCATTCGGCGTGGCGGGGTTCGTGCCGACTGCCATAGCCGCCTGGGTACCAGTTGTGGTAGCTATGTTCTTCGGGGTGACTTTCCTGCTATACAAGGAAGACGGCTAGTGAGGGAGGCGTTTTTGCCCAGCAACAGGCAGGCCAGTTTGGCGCGCCTCTATGCGGCGAGCGCCTTGGCGTGCCTGCTTGCCTGCGGCGTCCCATTGCCTGCGTTCGCGCAGGAAGTCGGCGATATGGCGACCAAGGTTCCGTCCGGCTCGCAGATGCTGCTCGCGGCCGATACGCTCGAGTACAACAACGACAACCAGACCGTGACCGCTGTCGGCGGGGTTCAGATCGACTATGGCGGCAACCGCCTCGTCGCCCAGAAGGTCGTATACAACCGCAACACCAAGCGGATGGTTGCCAGCGGCAATGTCGAGATCGTCAACAGCGACGGCACCAAGATCAATTCGCAGCACATCGATATCACCGACGATTTCGCCGACGGCTTCGTCAACGCGCTTCGCGTTGAAACCGTCGACAAGGCCTATTTCGCCGCCGAAAGCGCCGAACGCATGGGCGGCGTGCTGACCACCTTCCACAATGGTGTCTACACCGCCTGCGAGCCGTGCGAGGACAAGCCCGACAAAGCGCCTACCTGGCGCGTGAAGGCCAGGAAGATCATCTGGAACGGCGAGAAGAAGACGGTTCGCTTCGAGAATGCGAATTTCGAGTTCTTCGGCTTTCCGCTCGCCTACCTGCCGGCTTTCGAGATCGCCGACCCGACGGTGAAGCGCAAGAGCGGCTTCCTGATCCCCAGCATCAGCTACAACAGCCATCTGGGATACAGCGTCAAGGTTCCCTACTATTTCGCACTTTCGCCGACCTATGACCTGACGGTGTCGGGAAGCGGCTACACCAAGCAGGGCTTCCTCGGAGAAGCCGAGTGGCGGCAGCGCTTCAACAATGGCCAATACAGTTTGAAGATCGCCGGCATCCAGCAGCAGGATCCCGATGCCTTCATCGACAGCGCGGGCCGCAACGTCGATTCCGGCGCCGCTGGCGACCCAAACAAGTTCCGCGGCATGATGGGCACGCAGGGACAGTTCGCGATCAACGAACGCTGGAATGTCGGCTGGGACGTGCTCCTGCAGACGGACAAGAACTTCTCCAACACCTACAACATCGACAAGTACAATGCCGCCGTCCACCAGTCGTCGGTCTACCTGACCGGTCTCAATGGCCGTAACTATTTCGACGTGCGCGCCATGCATTTCGAGGTCCAGGAAGATACGCTCAGCAGCAATCCCGCGGCGCGAAGCGGCCAGCAGCCCTGGGTGCTGCCCTCGCTGGATTATGCATACATCCCCGATGCGTCCATCGCGGGCGGCCAGTTGTCGATGAACGTCAATACGCGGGTGATCCGCCGCGATGATCTCGATCAGGCTTTCTCGACCCCTTACAATTCTCTCACCCCAACCCAGCGTGTCCGCGGCATTGAAGGCGAATCCAGCCGCCTCACCGCAGAGGCTGAATGGAAGCGGTCATTTGTCACTGACAACGGACTGGTGCTAACACCCTTGCTGGCGTTGCAGGGCGACGTCGATTATCTGAACGCCTCATCCGGTTCTTTGGCGGCCATCAACGAAATGGCGGCAAACCCCGAGATAAATACGAACAATGACATGCGTTCGTCGTTTGCCCGTTACATGGCAACAGCGGGCCTCGAAATGCGTTGGCCGATGCTGTTTTCGATGGCCAGCGGGTCGAGCCATGTCATTGAGCCGATGGCGCAGGTATTCCTGCGTCCGAACGAACAGTATGTCGGCGGTCTCGCCGTCCCGAATGAAGACGCCCAGAGCATGGTGTTCGATGCGACCACGCTCTTCGAACGCGACAAGTTCTCCGGTTACGACCGCGTGGAAGGCGGCTCGCGCGCCAATGTCGGCTTCCGCTATTCCGGCTCCTATATCAACGGCTGGGGCACTAACGCGATTTTCGGCCAGTCCTACCAGATTGGCGGGGACAACTCCTTCGCCGCGCCGGATCTGGTCAATGTCGGCGCCTATTCGGGCCTCCAGAACACCAAGTCCGATTATGTCGGCCTGTTCGGCATTAACAGCCCCAATGGATTCGCGGCTTCCGTCAGCGGCCGCTTCGACGAACAGAGCTTCGAGATTCGCCGCGCCGAGGTGAAGGCCGCCTATTCGGGCCTGCCGGTGTCGTTGAGTGCCAAATACGCCTTCATCCAGGCCCAGCCGCTCTATGGCTTCACGACCGACCGTCATGAGGTCACGCTGGGTGCGTCCACCCACCTTGCCGAGAACTGGCGCGTGTTCGGGACGGGAACCTACGACCTGCAGGAAAGCCTGCTGGTCAAGGATGGCGTAGGCTTCGCCTACAACGATTCCTGCTTCACCTATCTGATGACGTACTCGCAGTCGCGTGACCTGAACACCAGGGAAGTCACGCAGAGCATCGGCTTCAATCTGTCGTTCCGCACCCTCGGCGACTTCGGCTCGTCGACCAGCGCGATCGACACCATCCAGTAGCCGGCGACATCGTTTCGCCGCATAGGGCTGGCACGGATTCGCGCACCCGGAAGAGGACGAAATTGGGCGGAACCGGGATAGAATTGGGATGCTAATGATGAGGAAATACCTCTTTTCAGCAGGGTTCGCGCTGCTTGTGGCGGCGACATCCGTGTCGATGACCGTCATGACGCCGCCGGCCTTCGCCAGCGAGATCAAATACGTCGTCAACGACATACCAATCACGTCAGGCGATATCGCGCATCGTGCCGCCTTCCTGAAACTGCAGCACAAGAAGGGTGGCGACGCCGCCCAGGAAATGATCGATCAGACGCTGCGCCTTGCCGAGGCCAGGCGGCTTGGCATCCGCATCAGCGACGCGCAGGTCGAGGCTGCCTATCAGCGCTTTGCTTCCGGCAACAAGATGCAACTCAGCCAACTCGACGGCGTCATGGAAAAATCCGGAGTCACCAAGGAACACTTCAAGGAGTTCATCCGCGCCCAGATGGCCTGGAACCAGGCCTTGAGCGCGCGCTACCGTTCCGGAGAAGGCGGCAGCGTGACCGAGCAGGACGCGGTCAGGCGCATGCTCGACAAGGGCGGGGCCAAGCCAAGCGCCACCGAATACATGCTGCAGCAGGTCATCTTCGTCGTGCCGGCCGCCGAACGCAGCGCGACGCTGGCCAAGCGCAAGCGCGAGGCCGACGCCATGCGCGCCCGCTTCAACGGCTGCAACACGACGCGCGAGTTCGCCAAGGGCCTGATCGACGTGACCGTTCGCGATCTGGGCCGGGTGCTGGCGCCTCAACTGCCGCCGGACTGGGCCGAGCAGATCAAGGCCACCAAGGTTGGCGGCGCCACCGTCACGCGCGAAACCGAGCGCGGCGTCGAGTTCATCGGCATCTGCTCGTCGCGCGAAGTGTCCGACGACAAGACCGCCCAGATGGTGTTCCAGAGCGAAGGCTCCAACGACAAGGCAGCCGACGATCTCAGCAAGAAATATGTCGACGAGCTGAAGGCGAAAGCCCGCATCGTCAAGCGCTGACGTGAGCATCGCGATGAAGGCGCTGGCGCTGAGCGTTGGCGATCCGTCCGGCATCGGCCCCGAAATCGCTATCGCCGCCTTCCTGGCGCGTGAGGCAGTCGGTTTGCCCGCCTTCTATCTCCTGGCTGATCCGGCGCTGATCGCATCGCGGGCAAGCCGCCTCGGCGTGTCGGTGCCGATCGTCGAGACAACGCCGGCGCAAACGGCGCAAGTTTTCGTCGACAGCCTGCCGGTCGTTCCACTGGCGGCCCGGTTCATCGACAGCCCCGGCAAGCCGGATCCGGCCAATGCGGCCGGCACGATCGAGGCGATCGACCGCGCTGTCGCCGCCTGCCTCGCTGGCGACGCCGCTGCCGTGGTCACCTGCCCTATCGCCAAGAAGCCGCTCTACGATGCCGGGTTCCGCTTTCCCGGTCACACCGAATATCTGGCGCATCTGGCGGCCCGGCACAGTGGTGTCGAGGTGACGCCGGTCATGATGCTGGCAGGCCCTGATCTGCGCACCGTTCCCGTCACCATCCACATCGCGCTGGCCGAGGTGGCAAAGGCCCTGACCACCGAATTGATCGTGGCGACCGCGCGCATCACCGCCACCGACCTCGCCAGCCGTTTCGGCATCGCCAGGCCGAGGCTTGCCATTGCCGGCCTCAACCCGCATGCCGGCGAAGGCGGGGCCATGGGCCAGGAAGACGAACGTGTGGTGCGCCCGGCGGTCGACATCCTGCGCGCCGAGGGCATCGATGCTTTCGGGCCTCTGCCGGCCGACACGCTGTTCCATGCCCGGGCGCGGGCGGGCTACGATGTGGCGCTGTGCATGTATCACGACCAGGCCTTGATCCCGGCCAAGGCGCTGGCCTTCGACGAAGCGGTCAACGTCACGCTCGGCCTGCCCTTCATCCGCACGTCGCCCGACCATGGCACCGCCTTCGACATCGCCGGCAAGGGCATTGCGCGGCCCGATAGCCTGATCGCCGCATTGAAGCTCGCCAGACGGCTCGCCGACATCGACAGCAAGGCCGCCGCCGCATGAGCGCTCCCGTTTCGGGTCCGAACGCATGAGCATCGACGGACTGCCGCCGCTGCGCGATGTCATCGAGCGCCATGGGCTGCAGGCAAAAAAGGCGCTCGGCCAGAATTTCCTGCTCGATCTCAATTTGACGGGCAAGATCGCACGCAGCGCTGGCGACCTGACAAACACTGCGGTGATCGAGGTTGGTCCGGGCCCCGGCGGCCTGACAAGAGCGCTGCTTGCCCACGGCGCCCGCCGGGTTGTCGCCATCGAGCGCGACGAGCGCTGCCTGGCCGCCCTTGCCGAAGTCTCCGCTCACTATCCCGGCCGGCTGGAGGTGATTTCCGGCGACGCGCTGAAGACCGACTTCGCCGTCCTCGCCGCGGCGGCGGCCGGAGATGGTGGCATGGTGAGGATCGTGGCCAACCTGCCCTACAATATCGGCACTGAATTGCTCGTCCGCTGGCTGACTGTGATGGACTGGCCGCCTTTCTACGCCTCGATGACGCTGATGTTCCAGCGTGAGGTGGCCCAGCGCATCGTCGCCGCGCCTGGCAGCGATGCCTATGGCAGGCTTGGCGTGCTGGCCGGCTGGCGCACGCAAGCCAGGATCGCCTTCGACGTGCCGCCCCAGGCCTTCACGCCGCCGCCCAAGGTCACCTCTTCGGTGGTGCATCTGGAGCCGCGCGCGACACCCCTGCCCACTGACGTGAAAAAACTCGGCCGTGTCACCGAAGCCGCCTTCGGCCAACGCCGAAAGATGTTGCGACAGAGCGTGAAAAGCCTGGGCGGCGAGGCCTTGCTCGAGCGCGCGGGCATCGACCCGACAAGACGCGCCGAAACGCTCAGCGTCGAGGAATTCGTAAGGTTGACGAACGCTGTTTAGGAAGCTGCCAATCTCCCCCTTGTGGGGGAGATTGGCGCCTCCACGCCTCACGCCGTCTTCTCGTCCAGCAAGCCGGAGACGAAATCGAACAGACCGGGCCGGCGGTCCCGCCGCAATCGTTCGGCGACGACGATGCCGCGCACCTCGGCGAAGGCGCGGTCGAGATCGTCATTGACGATGACGAAATCATATTCCTTCCAGTGCTCGATCTCATTGCGGGCGTTCTTCAGCCGCGTCTCGATCACCGCTTCCTGGTCCTCGGCGCGGCGCTTCAGCCGAGCCTTCAATTCCTTCATCGATGGCGGCAGGATGAAGATCGAGACGATATCGGCCCGCATCTTCTCCTTGAGCTGCTGGGCGCCTTGCCAGTCGATGTCGAACAGCATGTCGCGGCCCTGCGCCAGCGCCAGTTCCGCAGGTTCACGCGGTGTCGCATAGCAATTGCCGTGCACTTCCGCCCACTCGAGCAGCGCATCGGAATCACGCAGCCGCTCGAAGTCGCGCATGGTGCGGAAATGGTAGTGAACACCCTCGATCTCCGAGCCGCGCCGCGGCCTGGTGGTGACCGAGACCGACAATTCGAGGCTGGAATCGCTTTCCAGGAGGTTGCGCGCGATCGTCGACTTGCCGGCACCGGATGGCGACGACAGGACGAGCATCAGCCCCCGGCGGCGGATGCGGCCCCCCAAATCCCTGGGAACCATCGGTTCCTTGGCAACCATCGGCTACTCCAGATTCTGGACCTGTTCACGAAACTGGTCGACCACGGCCTTCAGTTCCAGCCCGATCGCGGTGACGGCTGCGGCGTTCGACTTCGAGCACAGCGTATTCGATTCGCGGTTAAATTCCTGTGCCAGAAAATCGAGCTTGCGGCCGACGGCGCCGCCGCCCCCAAGCAGGGCCCGGCCAGATGCGACATGCGTTTTCAGCCGGTCGATCTCTTCGCGGATATCAGCCTTGGTCGCAAGGAACGCCGCCTCCATGTGCAGCCGGCTGGCGTCCAGATTGGCGGACGCGTCCATCAGCAGCCTGACCTGCTCGGCGATGCGTTCACGGATCGCCGCGGTGTCGCGTGAGGGATCCGCCTCCGCGCGCAACGTCAGTGCCTCGATGGCATCGATGTGACCGGACAGCAGCAAAGCCAGTGCCGCACCCTCGCCCTGCCGCGCCTGTTCCAGCCCTTTCAGCGCGACGTCAAGCGCAACCGTGATGGCGGCGTCGAGCGCGGCGCGCGCCTCCTCGGTTTCGACGGTTTCAGGAATGTCGAGCACGCCTCGCAGCGACAGCAATCCGTCGGCTGTCGCCGGGGCAACGCCGAATTGTTCCTGCAGACGTTTGGCGAGACCCGCAAGGTCTTTCAGAAACGCCTCGTTGACGACGGGTTGCGCCTGCGCGCCGGCGGCGCGGCCGATTGTGAGCGTCGCCTGGAAATTGCCGCGGGCGAAACGCTTCTGCAGCGTCTGTCGCACCACCGGCTCCAGCCGCTCGAAACCTTGCGGCAGCCGCAGCCGCACCTCGACGCTCTTGCCGTTGACGGACTTGACCTCCCAGGCGATCGAGGTGCCGTCATGCTCGGCGACGGCACGTGCAAATCCGGTCATGCTCTGCAAATTCATGTCGCCTGCACATCCCTGGCGCATCACCCCGAAACCAGTTTTCCGGACAGGGCAAGTGCTGCTTGAAAACAACCACGCCGCGGGCGCGTCGAAATCGGACGCGCGGCGTTCTTTCAAATGTCAGGCTGTCGCCTTCCGGGCAACGCCTTTCTTCATCTTACTGGGCATCACCCGCATCGCCGCCGGCATCGCCATTGTCGCCACCGGTGCTGTCGGCGCCGTCGGCAGGCTTGTCGGCAGCAGGCTTGTCCGCATTGCCGTTGGCACCAGCGGCAGCGGCCTTGGCCGCGTCATCGGCCTGCTTCTTCTGCAGCGCACGATAACGGGCGACGTTCTCATTGTGCTCGTCCAGCGTTGCGGCAAAGACATGACCGCCCGTGCCGTCTGCAACGAAATAGAGATCGTCGGTCTTCGATGGATTGGCCACGGCCTCAAGTGCCGCACGACCCGGATTGGCGATCGGCGTCGGCGGCAGGCCGTTGATCACATAGGTGTTGTAAGGCGTCTGCTTTTGGATGTCCGACTGGTAGATCGGGCGGTCGGCAGGCTTTCCCTTGCCACCGAACAGACCATAGATGATGGTCGGATCGGATTGCAGGCGCATGCCCTTGGCCAACCGGTTCAGGAAGACGGCGGCGACGCGCGAACGCTCGTCACCCCTGCCGGTTTCCTTCTCGACGATCGACGCCAGGGTGACAAAGTCCTCGACATTGGCGAGCGGCAGATCCGGCGCGCGCCGCTGCCATACCTCGTCGACCAGCTTCTTCTGGTCGGCCAGCAGCTTGTCGATCATCTGCTGGCGCGTCGCTCCACGCGTGAAGCGCAGCGTGTCGGTGGCAAGGCTGCCTTCGGCAGGCGTTGTCGAAGGCATGTCGCCACTCAGGGCGGGTTCGTCGGCGACACGCTGCAGGGCCTGCTCAACCGTCAGCCCTTCCGGAATGGTCAGCGAGTACATCACCGACTTGCCGCTTTTCAGGAGTTCCATGATGTCGCGCATGGATGCCCTGGGCTTGATCTCGTATTCGCCGGCCTTGAGCGCGGAATCATTGCCGAAGGCACGCACGCCAAGGCGGAAGACGCGGGCGTCGCTGATCAGTCCGCGACGCTCAAGCTGGTCGGCGATATCCTGGACGCCAGTGTTCGCCTTGACCAGGAAGGTGTCGCCATTGGCCGAAGGGCCGGGTTCGGTGAATTCCTGCTTGCCGAAATAGACCGCCACGCCAGCCGCCAGAACCAACAGCATCACCGAGGAGATGACGAAGTTCATGAACACCACGACCTGGCTGCGCGAAGCGCGCGAGCGTTTCGGCGGCGGGGTTCCGGCTTCCGGCCGCAAGGCCTCGCTGGCTGTCTTCGGCACGATCGGCCCCGTGTTCGCCGGCCGTTGCCCGAATTCTCCGTTGCCCACCGGATTTGTGTTCATTTTGCCCTACCGTTTGATCGCCCAACGAATCCCCTGCGGCAGAGTAGGGGCGAATATGGCAAAATTGACGGCACGCCGAAGCATCGTCCGGCGGCCGGACGATCAGCCATTGTATCGCTGGAACACAAGCGAAGCGTTTGTGCCGCCGAAGCCGAAGGAATTGGACAGCGCCACGTCGATCTGGCGGGAGCGAGGCTTGTTCGGCACCAGGTCGATCGCGGTTTCACGCTCCGGGTTGTCGAGGTTGATGGTCGCCGGCGCGATATTGTCCCGGATAGCGAGGATCGAAAAGATCGCCTCGGCGGCACCCGCCGCGCCCAGCAGATGGCCGATCGACGACTTGGTCGACGACATCGAAATCTTCGACGCGGCATTGCCGACAAGCCGCTCGACGGCGCCGAGCTCGATCGTGTCGGCCATGGTCGAGGTGCCATGCGCGTTGATGTAGTCGACGTCGGAAGGCGTAAGCTTGGCCCGGTTCAACGCCGCCGTCATGCAACGGAAAGCGCCGTCGCCGTCTTCAGCCGGTGCGGTGATATGATAGGCGTCGCCCGTGAGACCGTAACCAGTCACCTCAGCGTAGATTTTCGCCCCGCGCGCCTTGGCATGCTCGAGTTCTTCCAGCACCACGACACCGGCGCCCTCGCCCATGACGAAGCCGTCCCGGTCACGGTCATAGGGACGCGAGGCCGTCTGCGGCGTGTCATTGCGCTCGGTCGACAGCGCCCGACAGGCGGCGAAGCCCGCGATCGACAGCCGCGTCACCGGCGCTTCGGCGCCACCGGCGACCATCACGTCGGCATCACCCCACATGATCAGCCGGGCAGCATCGCCAATGGCGTGCGCGCCGGTCGAACAGGCAGTGACGACGGCATGGTTCGGGCCTTTCAGCCCGTGCCGGATCGAAACCTGGCCAGAGACAAGATTGATGATCTGGCCAGGAATGAAGAAGGGGCTGATGCGACGCGGACCGCGCTCCTTGAGGATTATCGCGTTCTCGGCGATGCCCTCGATGCCGCCAATGCCGGACCCGATGAGCACGCCGGTGGCGCACTGCTCCTCATGCGTCTTGGGCTCCCAGCCGGAATCCTTCAGCGCCTCGTCGGCGGCGGCAATCCCGTACAGGATGAAGTCGCCGATCTTGCGCAATTCCTTAGGCTCGAGCACGGCCTCTGGATTGAAGGTAGCATTGCTGCCGTCACCACGCGGAATGACGTGGGCGACCTTGCAGGCAAGATCCTCCACCTCGAACTCGGTGATGCGCTTGGCGGCGCTGCGGCCGGTCAGAAGTTCCTTCCAGCTGTGCTCAAAGCCCATGCCGAACGGCGACAACAACCCAAGGCCCGTGACGACGACACGCCTCATCGCAGGTCCTCCCCGGTGATGACTGCGGAAAGCGTCAGGCCGAAGCCTTGTCGATGTACTTTACGGCATCGCCGACGGTCAGGATGGTCTCGGCCGCGTCGTCGGGAATCTCGACGCCAAACTCTTCTTCGAACGCCATGACGAGTTCGACCGTATCGAGGCTGTCAGCGCCCAGATCATCGATGAAGCTCGCCTGCTCCGTCACTTTGTCGGCATCGACGCCAAGGTGCTCGATGACGATCTTCTTGACGCGCTCTGCGGTGTCACTCATTTGGGCATCCTCGTCTTTTGTTTGTCTGTCTTCGTTAGCGGGCAGAATGCCGCTAATCAAGCTGAAAGATGGTCCTGCCGGAAACGCAACGGCCACGGACCGGTTTTTGCCCGAACCGCCGGGTTGCGGGCCGCATTACACGAAAAATGGCCGAGGTCCAAGGTGAAATGGTCTCTTTTCACAACCCCGCCATGTCTGGTCAAATCATGGCCATGCCACCGTTGACATGGATGGTCTGCCCGGTGACGTAGGCGGCTTCGTTGGAGGCGAGGTAGGCGACGGCGGACGCCACTTCAACACTCGATCCCATGCGGCGCGTCGGGATCGCCGCCATGATCGCCTCTTTCTGCTTGTCGTTGAGCTTGTCGGTCATCGCCGATTCGATGAAGCCCGGGGCAACGCAGTTGACGGTGATGTTGCGGGTGGCGATCTCCTGCGCCAGCGACTTGGAGAAGCCGATCATGCCGGCCTTGGAGGCGCAGTAGTTGGTTTGGCCGGGATTGCCCGTGACACCAACCACCGAGGTGATGTTGATGATGCGGCCATGGCGGCGGCGCATCATCGGATGGGTGAGTTCGCGCGTCAGCCGGAAAACGGCGGTCAGATTGACTTCGATCACGCTATCCCAATCGGCGTCCGACATGCGCACGAACAGCCCGTCCTTGGTAATGCCGGCATTGTTGACCAGGATGTCGACGCCTTCGAGATCGGCCTCCGCCTTCTGGCCAAGCGCCTTGACCTCGTCGCGATTCGCCAGATTGGCCGGAAACAGCTTTACCCGATCGCCGAGTTCGGCGGCCAGTGTCTCGAGTTTCTCGATGCGGGTGCCGTGCAGGCCGACAATGGCGCCTTGCGCATGCAGCACGCGGGCGATCGCCTCGCCGATGCCTCCCGATGCGCCGGTGACGAGCGCCTTGCGGCCGGTCAGTTCGAACATTTTTGTCTCCTGATCTGAGAAAACACCCTTCACACGGAAGGGGTCAAATCGCCAGTGTATTATGCAAGTGCGGCCAGTGCCGCCTCAACATCGGCCGACGTGCCGACAGCCGATGTAGCGATATCGCGGTTGATGCGCCGTGCCAGGCCCGACAGCACCTTGCCGGCGCCGATCTCGTAAAGCGTCGCGACGCCGTTGGCGCCGAACCATTCCACCGTTTCGCGCCAACGCACGCGGCCGGTTATCTGCTCGACTAGGCGCCGGGCGATCTCATCCGGATCGCTGGTCGGGGTCACGGTGACGTTGGACACCACGGGGACCGCCGGCGCGTTCTTCGCCACCCCGGCGAGCGCGTCGCGCATGACGTTCGCCGCCGGCGCCATCAACGCGGAATGAAAGGGCGCCGAGACCTGCAGCATCAGCGCCCGCTTGGCGCCCTTTTCGGTGCACAGTTTCGCCGCCAGCTCGACCGCGGCCTTGGCGCCGGAGATGACCAGCTGGCCGCCGCCATTGTCGTTGGCGATCTGACAGACCTTGCCGGCCCCTTGCACGGCCTCGGCGCAAGCAGCTTCGACATCCGCCTGCTCCAGTCCGATGATCGCCGCCATGGCGCCCTCGCCGGCCGGCACCGCCGCCTGCATGGCGTTGCCGCGAATGCGCAGCAGGCGGGCGGCATCGGCGACGGAAACAAAGCCGGCGGCGGCAAGGGCCGAATATTCGCCCAGCGAATGGCCGGCGACATAGGCGACCTTGTCCTTCAGCGAGAAACCGCGCGCTTCCAGCGCCCTCACGGCAGCCAGCGAAACCGCCATCAGTGCCGGCTGTGCATTGGCGGTCAGCGTCAACGTCTCTTCCGGACCTTCCCAGATCAGCTTCGACAGGTTTTCGCCAAGCGCGTCGTCGACTTCCTGGAATATCCTGCGCGCCTCCGGAAAGGCATCGGCAAGATCCTTGCCCATTCCGACAGCCTGGCTGCCTTGTCCCGGAAAGGTGAATGCGACGGCCATGCTAGGGCTCCCGAAGACTGGTTGTGCTTGCCTGATAACACGAATTTTTCCTGCCTGTGGCGCAAGGCAGCCCGCCAAGTCAAGCCCGGCTGGACCCGTGTCCAAATCCGAACCATGCGCCGAGTGCCTGTTCCGAAAGGGCTTTTTGGCGATCACACCTGATGAAAACCGCTCACGAATCGTTTGCTGGCTCTTCTTATTTCCGCCACAGGCGCTAGCTTTGCGTGACAATTATATGACAATCGCGTGACTTGGGTTGTCGCTGGGTGGGAAGTTAAAGTGGCAAAGAGTTCGAAACGCGCCGGTAAAGCCGCGCCTCAGTTCCTAGAAGACGATCCGTCCACCGGCTATCTGCCGGGCCGGACATGGCCGGTCGTCCGTTACGGATTGATCAGCCTGGCGATCTCAACCATCCTGGTGTTCGCCATCGAATTGATCGTGCGCGGTGACTTTGCCGGCACCGTCTCCTTCTTCCTGCAGCCGCTCAAGCCGGGATGGACGACCATCGTCGTGTTCGCGCTGATCCTGATCGGCCTCGACGCTGTGTTCGGCCGCAGCCACCAGAGCCTGATGATCGTCGCGCCATTGACGCTCTCGCTGGCCTTTGTCGGCCACCAGAAATCGCACTATCTCGGCGATCCGCTCTACCCGACGGATTTCCTCTACGCCCGCCAGATCTTCGCCCTGTTGCCGCTCCTGGTGCGTGAACGGCCGATGACCGCGCTCGCCATGGTCGTCGGCATCGTCGCCGGCCTGTCGCTGCTCGTCTATGGCTGGCGGCTGTGGCGCCGCAAGGTTCCCGCGCTCAGCCACAAGGGTCGCCTTGCCCGGCTGACGCTGGCGGTGCCGCTGCTCGCCTTCTTCGTCTCGATCATGGACTACGCCACTTTCTCATGGACCAGGGATCGGCTGCAGATCATCCCGATCATGTGGGACCAGAAGGAAAACTACGCCTCCAACGGCTTTGCGCTGGCCTTCGCGCTCAACGTGCCGATGGCCCATGTCTCGGCACCCCCGGGCTATACGGAAAAGGCGATCGCGGCGATCGACCGGCCGCAGATAACGGCCTCGGTGCCCGATGAAAAGCCAGACATCATTATCGTCATGAGCGAATCCTTCTGGGATCCGACCAAGCTGCCCGGCGTCACCATCACACCGGATCCCATTCCCACCGTGCGGGCATTGCGTTCCGGTTCGATGTTCTCGCCTGAATTCGGCGGCATGACCGCAAACATCGAATTCGAGGCGCTGACCGGCTTTTCCAACGCTTTCCTGCCGGCCGGCAGCATCCCCTACCAGCAATATGTGCGCACGCCGACACCATCGATGGCGACCTTCCTGAAGAGCGAGGGCTACCGGGCGCGCGCCATCCATCCGGGCACCAACTGGTTCTGGAACCGAGGCGCGGTGTACGCCGATTTCGGTTTCAACGATTTCAAGTCGGAAGAGACGCTGCCGCCCATGGAAAAGCGCGGACCGCTGGCATCGGACGCGGCGATGACGGATGAGATCATCCGGGAAGCCGACGCCAGTGACGATCCGGTGTTCTTCTTCGCGGTCAGCCTGCAGAACCATGGCCCGTATGAACCGAACCGCTACTACAACCCGACCCACGCCGTGCAGGCGCCGATCAGCCAGTGGGCGCGCGATTCGCTGCTGAGCTACGCGGAGGGTTCAGCCGACGCGGACCACGGCCTTGAACGGCTGATCGAATGGGCCAAGAAGCGCGATCGGCCGACGATTGTCGCCTTCTTCGGCGACCATCTGCCGCCGCTGGGGCCGGTCTATGTCGAGACCGGCTTCCTGAAGGACAACGTCGCGCCACGCAAGGAGCCGACACCGCAAGCCGCCCTTGAGCATCACGAGACACCGCTGATCATCTGGTCGAACCGCTCCGGTCCGGTCGCGGATCTCGGCACGGTCAGCCCGGCATTCCTGCCCTATCATATCCTCACTGCGGCCGGCATCAGCCATCCTTACTACACGGGCTTCCTGGGCGGGATGCGGGAGCGCTACCGCGTCGTCGACCGCAACCTGCTGCTGACCCCGGCCGGCGAGGCCACGCCCGATTGGTCACGTCAAAAGGAGATCGACCCGGCAATCCGCGATTTCCGGCTCATCCAGTACGACATGATGTTCGGCAAGCGCCATGCCGCACCCGACTTCTTCCCCGAGACGGTCGACAAGGTCGTCGCCCATACGAGTTGAAGGTTCCGATCCTTCAGATGCGGCAGCCCTCTCGATATCGAGCACTCAGTTCGTGAGTTGCAGCTTCGAGAACTTGTTGGCGATTTGCTGAAAGACGTTCGGCAGTTTGGCCGGGTCGTTGACGGCATAGTAGTCGCTCGGGTTGGAAGCACAGGCGCTGTAGAGCGTGCGGTTGGCGGCGGTGTCGGACTGCAGCACCATCGTGTAGATCTGCACGCCCTCGTTCTTCAATTGCGTGCACACGCTTTTGGTCCAGCCGTCGACGTTGCGGGCCGCCGTCGTCTGGTTGTCCGACCCGAAGCGGCCACCCGCCAGGTAGCCATAGGACGTGTAGTCGGACTTGGTCGGCTGATTGCTGGCGCCATAGACGACGTTCTCGCCATCGGTAAGCAGCATGACGATCTTGCTGACGCCCGGCGTCTTGAATGGCACCCCATCGGTATAGGGCGCGCCTGGCGAAAGCACCCGCATGCCCCACGAGAGCCCCTCCGAGACATTGGTGCCGGAACCGTTCCACTCCGTCATCTGGCTCGCGGCCTTGCGCAATTTGTCGAAGTCGTCGGTCAGTGGAACGACAGGGGTCGGGCAGGAGCGATTCGGCCCAACGGTGATGGCGGTGCCGGTCTCGGTGACGAGCTTGTTCGTCGAGGCGACATATTTGGCGATCTTTTCCAGATCAGCGCCCAACAACGCGTCGATCACACCTCCGAGCAGGCCGCTGAGGTCGATACCCAGCACATTGATGCCGGACTGCTTGAGTTTGTTCTTGTCTATGGTGTCGTCGAGGTACGAATTGTTGTAGCCGGTCGCCGAGTTGCCGTAGGAGCCGGACGGCTTGGTGGCAGATGATGGATCGTCGGGAGCGAAATAGGGCACGAACAGCGTGTCGGGCTTGTTCGGATCCGGTGGCGTATCGGAAATGTTGTAGGTGCCGGGGCGAGCCTCGACGCAGCCTTTCCACCCGGTGTCTTTCCATCCGCCCTTCAGCCCCAATTGCTTGAACAGCGCCATGTGGGTCGGCCGCTTGCCGTCGATGGCGGGGAAATTGATGCCGTTGGTCGAGGACTTCCCGTCCATGTCGATCCAGGACGGATCGAACCCATCGCCATTGACGTTGACCGCCGTGACAAAGGGAACCAGCGAGGCACGCACCTGGCGCGTCGGCGATTTTGTCGCCTCAAGCGTGTCCAGCAGGGACTTCGTTGCCGTCCTCAATGCCGTCATGCGGGCACCGGCCATCGAGCCCGTATTGTCCAGCACCAGCACGACTTCGAGCTGGTTGTTCGATTCGACAGCCGAGGCATCGACGACGATGTGCTTGTTCTGGCCGAACAGGAAGGCGAAGTTCAAATTGACGTCCGCGGAGGCAACCGCCTTTGTCTTGATGAAGTTGACGCCCCTGTCGACGGTCAGCGTCGCCTGCGCGTTGGCGAGTTCGCCATGCCCGACGATGTTGGCCTGAAAATAGCGATCGAAGGCGTCCGTGCGGGTAATATCCAGATCGCCGAGATGAGAGGAGGCGAGATTTGCGGCGTCGAGCGCATTCTGCAGGTTGCTCTTGGCCCGCATGATGGTCGACACATCAACCGCGAAGGCGACGGCCGACAGGATGGCCGGCAGACCGAGCCCCATCAGAAGCGCGAAATTGCCGCTCTTCGAGCGCCAGAATCTGTTGAGAAGCATCCTTACCCCCGGAAATGCCCACCGCTTGGTCTGCGCGGATTGCCCGGGCTTTTGCGCCTTCCATGATGAATCGACCGTTGACGGCGGGGCTCAACCCTGTGCAACCTGACATTGTGGTTAAAGGCTGGTTGCGAGAAAACCGCCAGGCGGTACCGACGCGGCCGCTACCTTTCCAGCGCCCTGCGACATCGGGAACGCCGCTTGCCCTTGCCTTCTCGGTGGATTGCTGTATAGACGCCGCCAATCTGCCGGTCCCAGCTGGGGGCTGAACGGAGGGCCGGAGGTTTTATCAAAAGCCTTCGTGTGAAGCCAGAAGTGCTTCCGCCTCCCGTGTCTCCGCTCTCGACCGTCTCGTCATGCTCCTTTCTTCTCCGTGCCTTCCTGGGCTCGGGTCAGAGAAGTTGCAGAGGCTTTTGCCGCCGGGAACCGGGAGAGAAACGAAGAAAGGCACTGAACCATAATGGCTCTTTACGAACATGTGTTTCTTGCCCGGCAGGACCTCTCGCAGCAGCAGGTCGATGCGCTTGTCGAACAGTACAAGGGCGTCATCTCCGCGAATGGCGGGTCCGTCGGCCGGGTCGAGAACTGGGGACTGAAGTCCCTCACCTACCGGGTCAACAAGAACCGGAAGGCATACTACACGCTCATGGACCTCGACTGCCCGCCGGCAGCGCTCAACGAGATGGAGCGCCAGATGGGTCTGTCCGAGGACGTCCTGCGTTTCCTGACCATCAAGGTCGAGGCGCATGAGGAAGGTCCCTCGGCCATGATGCAGAAGCGCGAAGAGCGCTCCGAGCGCGGCAGCTTCGGCGATCGCGATCGCGGCCCGCGTTCGTTCGGCGACCGTGATCGCGGCGACCGTGGCGATCGTCCGCCGCGTTCGTTCGGCGATGCCGGTGGTGATCGTGGTCCGCGCCGTCCGCGCGAAGGCTTTGAAGGGGGTGCAGAATAATGGTCGACATCAACCAGATCCCGACCCGGCGCCCGTTCCACCGTCGCCGCAAGACCTGCCCGTTCTCCGGCGCCAACGCGCCCAAGATCGACTACAAGGACGTGCGTCTCCTGCAGCGCTACATTTCCGAGCGCGGCAAGATCGTGCCGTCGCGCATCACCGCCGTCAGCCAGAAGAAGCAGCGTGAACTCGCCAAGGCGATCAAGCGCGCCCGTTTCCTCGGCCTGCTGCCCTACGTGGTCCGCTAAATCTCTCGGACGGGCGGCTCGCCGCCCGTTCCTTTCGCCGGCCATGACGGGCATGACCGGTTCAGGCATCAAATCCCGAGTTGAGGTCAAGGCCTCTAACTGCCGCGACAGGCAGGACAGCGACACCGGCGGCAACGCCCCTTTTGCTTCCTGACCTGTTCCAGAGAATTCGGCGCCTGCCTTGTGGACGGACGCCCAACCAAAAGGAACAAAACCATGGAAGTCATTCTTCTCGAACGCGTTTCCCGCCTCGGTCAGATGGGCGATACCGTCAAGGTCAAGGACGGCTTTGCCCGTAATTTCCTGCTGCCGCAGGGCAAGGCGCTGCGCGCCAACGAAGCCAACAAGAAGAAGTTCGAAGGCCAGCGCGCCCAGCTCGAAGCCCGCAATCTCGAGCGCAAGTCGGAAGCCGGCCAGGTTGCCGAAAAGCTCGACGGCAAGAGCTTCATCGCCGTTCGCTCGGCCGGCGAGACCGGTCAGCTCTACGGTTCGGTGTCGACGCGCGACATCGCAGATCTGCTGACGGCGGAAGGCTTCACGGTCAACCGCAACCAGATCCAGCTCAACCAGCCGATCAAGACCATCGGTCTCACCAATGTGGCGATCGCGCTGCATCCGGAAGTCGAAGTCACCATCACGCTCAACATCGCCCGTACGGCCGATGAGGCCGAACGCCAGGCCAAGGGCGAGACGCTGACCACCGCCGAAGCCATTTATGGCGACGACATCAACGACAATGCCCGGCCGGAAAACTTCTTCGATCCGAACGCCGAGTTCGAAGGCGGCGAAGACAACGCCTGATCGCCCACGACAAGCGAAGGAGCCGAGCTCCGATCACTTTGTCGTAATCCAGCCATTCTGGACCAATGCCCGGGCCTCTCGCCCGGGCATTTTTATACCAAATGGAACTTTTCGAACCCCTATATATTGTTGCAGAATTAAGGCAGCCGGTCTGACCGTGAGGGGACATTTGGTTATGAATATTCTGCTGAAGCGCGTTCTCGATCGCCTGGTTCGCACGGGCAATCTCAAGGTAACCGGGCCCAAGGGCTTGACAGTCATCTTCGGCGACGGCAGCGGCGAGCCAGTGCACATGCACATCAAGACCCGGCACGCCGAACGGGCCATCACCTTCGATCCGATGCTGGCGGTGCCTGAAGCCTACATGGACGGCGAACTCGACATCCTCGAAGGCGGCGTGCTCGGCCTGATGCGCATTGCCTTTCAGAACATGGGCAGCGGCGGCATCGACGCGACATGGTCAAAAGCGATCGAGGGCCTGCGCCACGCCTTCCGCCGCCTGCAGCAGATCAACACCGCTTCGCGCTCGCGCCGCAACGTACAGCGTCATTACGATCTGTCGGGCGACCTGTACCGGCTCTTCCTCGACGAGGACATGCAGTATTCATGCGCCTATTTCGAGCAGCCGGACATGACGCTGGACGAGGCGCAGGCCGCCAAGAAGCGCCATATCGCCGCCAAGCTCAGACTGAAAGCCGGCCAGACCGTACTCGATATCGGCTCCGGCTGGGGCGGGCTCGGCCTCTATCTCGCCAAGGCCTTCGACGTCGATGTGCAGGGCGTGACGCTGTCGACCGAACAGCATGGCGTGGCCACCGACAGGGCGCATGCGCAAGGCCTGGAAAACCACGTCCATTTCGAGTTGAAGGATTATCGCGAACTCAACGAACGCTTCGACCGTATCGTTTCGGTCGGCATGTTCGAACATGTCGGCGTGAACCACTTCCGCACCTTCTTCGACAAGGCGGCAACGTTGCTTAAGCCCGATGGCGTCATGCTCCTGCATACGATCGGCCGCTCCGGCGTGCCGTGGGCGACCAGCGCCTTCATCCGCAAGTATATTTTCCCGGGCGGCTACATACCGGCGATGTCGGAGGTGCTGCCGGCGATCGAGAAGTCCGGCCTGGTGGTCACCGATGTCGAGATCCTGCGGCTCCATTATGCCGACACGCTGAAGCACTGGAGCCAGCGCTTCGCCGCCAATCGCGACAAGGCCAAGGCCATCTACGACGAACGCTTCTGCCGCATGTGGGAGTTCTATCTGGCCGCTTCCGAAGCCGCCTTCCGCTGGCAGGACCTCGTCATCTTCCAGTTCCAGATCGCCAAGAAGAACGACACGCTGCCGGTAACCCGCGACTACATGGCAAAATGCGAAAAGGCACTGGAAATGCGCGACCTGGGCCGCCGCGAAGCGGCTCCCGTCGAGAAGGCGGCCAAGCCCGCCCGACGCCGCAAGGTGGCGGAGTAGGAACGCAACGTTGGTGCGCTTTCGCCATTGCCGCTTGCCATTCCCGGCCCCTGCCATGAAAAAGGCCTCGTGATCGTCACGGGGCCTTTTTCATGACCTATCTCCTCTATGCCGCCGCGGCGCTGGCCGAGATCGCCGGCTCTTTTTCGGTGTGGGCCTGGTGGCGGCTCGAAAAATCGCCGCTGTGGCTGGCGCCGGGCTTCGTCTCGCTGCTGCTGTTCGCCTGGCTTCTGGCGCTGGTCGACACCAATGCCGCAGGCCGCGCCTATGCCGCTTATGGCGGCATCTACATCGTCGCCTCGCTTGGCTGGCTGTGGCTGGTGGAAGGCGTGCGGCCCGACCGCTGGGATCTTGGTGGTGCCGCGCTCTGCATCGCCGGCGCTTCGGTCATCCTGCTCGCACCGCGAGGAGCCTAGCGTGGAACTGCCGGCCCTTCTTCGACACGCCGTCGACCGCATCCTGGAGAAAGTCCCGCTGCCGGAACTGAAGCAGGCAGCGAAAACACTCTCCGACCGCTACCGCGCCGAACTGCGCGACGGCCGCCTGCACATGGCGCAGGACATGGCGGTCAAGGCCTATCTGGCGACGCGGCTCCCGGCGACCTATGCCGCGGTCCGTGCCAGCCTCGACACGCTGAACGCGGCCCGGCCAAATTTCGCGCCGAAAACCCTGCTCGACGTCGGCGCCGGTCCTGGTACGGTGCTTTGGGCCACCAACGATCTCTGGCCCGATCTCGAACAGGCCGTTTTGCTGGAAGCGAGCGCGGCGGTGCGCAAGGTCGGCGAGACGCTCGCCGCCGACGCCATCGCGGCCCGAACCGTCTGGCAGGCCGGCGACGTCACAACAGACCTGGGCGACCTTCGGCCGGCGGACCTCGTCACCTGCGCCTATGTGCTGGACGAGATCGTGCCGGCATCGCTGCCCAAGATGGTCGACCGTCTATGGCAGCTGACGACAGACACGCTGCTGATCATCGAGCCGGGCACGCCGGCGGGCTGGCAGCGCATTCTGGCGGTGCGCGCGCAACTGATCGCCGCCGGTGCGCATGTGCTGGCGCCTTGTCCGCACGAGGCGCCCTGCCCGCTCAACCCGCCCGACTGGTGCCATTTTGCCCGCCGCGTCGCCCGCTCGCGCCTGCACCGGCTGGCCAAGGACGCCGATGTGCCGTGGGAAGACGAGAAATTCATTTTTGTCGCCGCGTCGCGCCAGCCGGCCGCCTCCCACGCCGCGCGGGTCCTCGCACCGCCGAAATCCGGCTCGGGCAAGGTTCTGCTCAAGCTTTGCCAGGAAGACGGCACAGCCGTGGAGCAACTCTTCACCAAGCGTGACGGCGCGGACTTCAAGCTGGCCCGGCGGCTGGACTGGGGTGACAGGCTGGAACCAGGCGGTACCTGAACGGCCGATTGTTCTTGCTTCGTTCCAATAGCGCGCGTAAGAATCACTGCTTGCCGAGTCAATCGGAATCGGGACACAGGAACACTGTCCTGTGGACGGTTTTCCGTTCCTGTGAACAACGGGCATCAAGGTTGGTTGGTCGTGCGGTGATGCAGAAAGGTCAGCACGGTTTCGTGTCGTTCTGATATCGAGAAGCCGGGATCGAAATCGGGGATATCATGGCAGAGGCAGCACGAAAATTCGGCGTGGCGGAGCAGCAACCGCTTTATCGCGAGGCGCCGAACAACATCGAGGCCGAGCAGGCGCTGCTCGGCGCTATCCTCGTCAACAATGATGCCTTCTATCGTGTCTCCGATTTCCTGAAGCCAGGCCATTTCTACGAACCCCTGCACAGAAAAATCTTCGAGATCGCGGCCGAGCTCATCCGCATGGGCAAGGTGGCGACGCCAATCACACTCAAGACCTTCCTGCCGGCCGACGAAAAGGTCGGCGACATGACGGTGGCGCAATATATCGTGCGGCTGGCGGTCGAAGCCGTCACCGTCGTCAACGCCACCGACTATGGCCGCGCCATCTACGACCTGGCAACGCGCCGCGCGCTGATCACCGTCGGCGAAGACATGGTCAACATCGCCTATGACGCGCCGGTCGACATGTCGCCTTCCGAGCAGATCGAGGATGCCGAGCGCCGCCTGTTCGAACTGGCCGAAACCGGACGCTATGATGGCGGCTTCGAGAGCTTCACCGACGCGGTCAAGACGGCCGTGGACATGGCCAACGCGGCCTATATGCGCGACGGCCATTTGTCGGGCCTCGCCACCGGCATGCGCGATCTCGACCGCCGCATGGGCGGCCTGCAATCGTCGGATCTTATCGTGCTTGCCGGCCGCCCGGGCATGGGCAAGACGTCGCTTGCCACCAACATCGCTTTCAATATCGCCGAGATGTATGTGCCGGCGCAGCAGGCGGACGGATCGTTCAAGGCGGCCAATGGCGGCGTGGTCGGCTTCTTCTCGCTCGAAATGTCGTCCGAGCAGCTCGCTACCCGTATCATCTCCGAGCAGACGGAAATCTCGTCCTCAAAAATCCGCCGCGGCGAGATCAGCGAAATGGATTTCGAAAAGCTGGTCGCCTGTTCGCAGACCATGCAGAAGATCCCGCTTTTCATCGACCAGACCGGCGGTATCTCCATTGCGCAGCTATCCGCCCGCGCGCGGCGCTTGAAGCGCCAGCGCGGCCTCGACCTGATCGTCATCGACTATATCCAGCTGATGCAGGGTTCATCCGCCAAGTCTTCGCAGAACCGCGTGCAGGAAATCACCGAGATCACCACGGGCCTCAAGGCGCTGGCCAAGGAACTGGCCGTACCGATCATCGCGCTGTCGCAGCTGTCGCGTCAGGTCGAAAGCCGCGACGACAAGCGCCCGCAACTCTCCGACTTGCGTGAATCCGGTTCGATCGAGCAGGACGCCGACGTCGTGATGTTCGTCTACCGCGAGGAGTATTACCTCAAGAACCGTGAGCCGAAGCTCGGCACGGAAGAATACGTCAAGTGGGAAAACGAGATGAACGAGATGCGCGGCAAGGCCGAGGTCATTGTCGCCAAGCAGCGCCACGGCCCGACGGGTTCGGTCACGCTCGCCTTCCACGGCGAATTCACCCGCTTCTCCGACCTGGCGGAAGAGCATCATATCGCGGAGAGGTTTGACGAGTAAGCAGTTGGCCGAAATCGCAGCAAATATCCGGGCCGGCCGCGCTCCACGGCGCGCCCCCCTGTCTCACCGACCTGTTCTTTCATTTGCCACAGGCCTCGCCTGATGGCCAAATCGCGTGTCCAGTTCATCTGCCAGAACTGCGGATCGGTGCATCAGCGCTGGGCCGGCAAATGCGATGCCTGCGGCGAGTGGAACACGCTGGTCGAGGAAGGCACCTCCGGCGGCATCGGTTCGGGGCCGGCCAACACGCGCAACGCCCGCAAGGGCCGCGCGGTGGTGCTGACCACGCTCTCCGGCGATATCGAGGACGCGCCGCGCATCATTTCCGGCATCGGCGAACTCGACCGCGCCACCGGCGGCGGTTTTGTACGCGGTTCCGCACTTTTGGTCGGCGGCGACCCCGGCATCGGCAAGTCGACGCTGCTCACCCAGGCTGCCGCTGCGCTGGCGTCGCGAGGCCACCGCATCGTCTATGTCTCGGGCGAAGAAGCCGTCGCGCAGATCAGGCTGAGGGCGCAGCGGCTCGGCGTCGCCGACACACCGGTGGAACTGGCAGCCGAGACCAATGTCGAGGACATTCTTGCCACCATCGCCGACGGCAAGCGGCCGGATCTGGTCATTCTCGATTCGATCCAGACGCTGTGGACCGACCTTGCCGATTCGGCGCCGGGCACCGTCACCCAGGTGCGCGCCGCCGCCCAGGCGATGATCCGCTATGCGAAATCCACGGGCGCGGCGATCGTGCTGGTCGGCCATGTCACCAAGGAAGGCCAGATCGCCGGACCGCGCGTGGTCGAACACATGGTTGATGCCGTGCTCTACTTCGAGGGCGAAGGCGGTCACCACTATCGCATTCTGCGCACGGTGAAGAACCGCTTTGGGCCGACCGATGAGATCGGCGTCTTCGAAATGTCGGACAAGGGTTTGCGCGAGGTCGCCAATCCATCCGAGCTGTTTCTCGGCGAGCGGCATGCGAAATCGCCGGGTGCCGCGGTTTTCGCCGGCATGGAAGGCACGAGGCCGGTGCTGGTCGAGATTCAGGCCCTGGTCGCACAATCCTCGCTCGGCACGCCACGGCGCGCCGTCGTCGGTTGGGACGGAGCTCGCCTGTCGATGATCCTGGCGGTTCTCGAAGCCCATTGCGGCGTCCGCTTTGGCCAGCACGACGTTTATCTCAACGTCGCCGGCGGCTACCGCATCAGCGAGCCTGCGGCCGATCTCGCGGTCGCCGCCGCGCTGGTTTCCTCGCTCACCGGTCTTGCCCTTCCCGCCGATTGCGTCTATTTCGGCGAAATCAGCCTTTCGGGCGCGGTGAGGCCGGTTGCGCACGCGCAGCAGCGCCTCAAGGAAGCCGAAAAGCTGGGTTTTGGTAGCGCGGTTCTGCCCTTGGGCAGCGAGGAACTTGCTGGAGGGATCGGGGCCGGCGCTTTCCAGCCCACCGAGCTTGCCGACCTCGTGGCGCGCATAGCCGGCTCACGGCGCAGTCGCGTCGACGATGAAGAATAACGCGGCTCGTCGAGCCGTGAAAAAGAGATCGGAGTGGGGCGAAAGACATGCCGATTACGCTGCTTGACGGAATCCTGGTCGGCTTCACCCTGGTCTCGGCGATGCTCGCCATGGTTCGCGGCTTTTCGCGCGAGATCCTGTCCGTCGTCTCGTGGGCGGCGGCGGCGGCCGCGGCTTTCTTCTTCTACAAGCCGGTCCTGCCATACCTTAAGCCCTACATCGACAATGAGAAGATCGCCATGGCGGCATCCGCCGGCGTCGTCTTCATCATCGCGCTGATCGTCGTCTCGGTCATCACCATGAAGCTCGCCGACTGGATCATCGATTCGCGGATCGGCGCGCTCGACCGCACGCTTGGTTTCCTCTACGGCGCCGCGCGCGGCATCCTGGTCGTCGCCGTCGCGCTGCTGTTCTTCAACTGGCTGGCTGGCGCCAAGGCACCGGCCTGGGTGACGGAGGCCAAGTCGCGGCCGCTGCTGGAGCAGATCGGCGCCAAGCTTGAAAGCCTGCTGCCCGAGGATCCGGAAAACGCCATCCTCAAGAAGCTCAATCCGAATCAGCCCGCTGCCGAGACGCCGGCCGCTCCGGACGCACCGGCGGCGGACGCTCCTGCCGGCGGCGACGACGCCAATGCACCGGCTCCCGACGACAATGATGCCGGCCCAGCGGACAACACGGCCAAGCCAGCAGCGCCGGCAGCCCCGGCAAACTGACGCGCCTGGACTGACGATGGTGTGAACGACTGCACGGCGCGCGTTGCTTTCGGCGCGAACCCGCACTATATGGCGATTTTAGCGGAGCTTAAGATGGCAGACGCAGACGACGTGCTTTCCGCCGAGGCCGACGACCATTTCCATGACGAATGCGGTGTGTTCGGCATTTTCGGCCGACAGGACGCGGCGGCCATCGTCACGCTCGGACTGCATGCGCTGCAGCATCGCGGCCAGGAAGCGGCCGGCATCGTCTCCTATGATGGCAGCCAATTCCATGTCGAACGCCATGTCGGCCTGATCGGCGACACTTTCACCAAGCAGCGCGTCATCGACAGCCTGCAAGGCAACCGCGCCATCGGCCATACGCGCTACGCCACGACCGGCGGCGCCGGCATGCGCAACATCCAGCCCTTCTTCGCCGAGCTTGCCGATGGCGGCTTTGCCGTCGCCCACAACGGCAATCTCACCAACGCCATGACGGTGCAGCGCGCGCTGCAGAAGCAGGGCGCGATCTTCTCCTCCACCTCCGACACCGAGACGCTTTTGCACCTGGTCGCGACCAGCAAGGAGCGCGACCTCAACTCGCGTTTCATCGACGCCGTTCGTCAGGTCGAAGGCGCCTTCTCGCTGGTGGCGATGACGGCCAAGAAGATGATCGGCTGCCGTGATCCGCTCGGTATCCGCCCGCTGGTGCTGGGCGATCTCGACGGCGCCTGGATCCTCGCTTCCGAAACCTGCGCGCTCGACATTATCGGCGCGCGCTTCGTGCGCGACCTGAAGCCTGGCGAGATGGTCGTCGTCACCTCCAAGGGCATTGAAAGCCTGTTCCCGTTCGAACCGCAGAAGACCCGCTTCTGCATCTTCGAATATGTCTACTTCGCCCGGCCGGATTCGTCGGTCGAGGGCCGCAACGTCTACGAAGTGCGCAAGCGCATCGGCGCCGAGCTGGCGCAGGAGAACCCGGTCGAGGCCGACATCGTCGTGCCTGTGCCGGATTCGGGCACGCCTGCGGCGATCGGCTTCAGCCAGGCGGCAGGCATTCCCTTCGAGCTCGGCATCATCCGTAACCACTATGTCGGCCGTACCTTCATCCAGCCCGGCGATTCGATCCGCCACATGGGCGTCAAGCTGAAGCACAATGCCAACCGCCGCATGATCGAGGGCAAGCGCGTGGTTCTGGTCGACGATTCGATCGTGCGCGGCACCACCAGCCAGAAGATCGTCCAGATGGTGCGCGACGCCGGCGCTAGGGAGGTGCATATGCGCATCGCATCGCCGCCGACCAGCGCCTCCTGCTTCTATGGCGTCGACACGCCGGAGAAGTCGAAGCTTCTGGCGTCGCGCATGTCGGTGGAAGAGATGGCCGAATTCATCCGCGTCGATTCGCTCGGCTTCCTCTCGATAAACGGCCTCTACCGCGCCGTCGGCGAAGCCAGCCGCAACGACGACCAGCCGCAGTTCTGCGACGCCTGCTTCACCGGCCAGTACCCGACCCGCCTGCTCGACTTCGAAGGCCACGACAATGTGCGCACGCTGTCGCTGCTGGCGAACAACGGGGCGTAGGCCAGACCTTACGGAAATTCTCGCATGACCCTCGACCTTACCGGCCGCGTTGCGGTCGTCACCGGCGCCTCGCGCGGCATCGGTTATTTCATCGCCAGGGAATTGGCCGCCGCCGGCGCACATGTGATCGCGGTTGCGCGCACTGTCGGTGGTCTCGAAGAACTCGACGACCAGATCAAGGCGGCCGGTGGCCAGGCGACGCTGGTGCCTCTCGATCTCGCCGACATGGCCGGCATCGACCGGCTGGGCGGCGCCATCCATGAGCGCTGGGGCAAGCTCGACATTCTCGTCGCCAATGCCGGCGTGCTCGGCGTCATCTCGCCGATCGGCCATGTCGAGGCCAAGACGTTCGAGAAGGTGATGACCATCAACGTCACCTCGACCTGGCGGCTGATCCGCTCGGTCGACCCGCTGCTACGGCTTTCCGATGCCGGCCGGGCCATCATCCTGTCATCCAACGCAGCGCATTCGGCGCGTGCCTTCTGGGCGCCTTACGCGGCATCGAAGGCGGCGGTCGAGACCATGATGCGCTCCTGGGCGCACGAGACGCAGAGCCTGCCGTTGCGCGTCAATGCCGCCGACCCGGGCGCCACCCGTACCGCCATGCGGGCCCAGGCCGTGCCCGGTGAGGATCCGGAGACGCTGCCGCATCCCCAGGAGATCGCCAAGCGCATCGTGCCGCTGGCCAGCCCCGATCTGGAAGAGACCGGGCTGATCTTCCAGGCCAAGCACAACCGGTTCGTCTCCTACCGGCAGCCTGAATGAACTCACGCCTTCGGTTTGAGGGATCCCAAAGGGATTAAAAGGGCCTCCGGCTACGTTCTCCTGACGTAGGACATTCGAAACCGGAGGACCGATATGCGCAGACTTCTTCTCATTGCCACCACCGCCTTTGTGGCCGCTCTCGGCGCGACAGCAGGCGTGGCCGTCTCCCAAGATGCCAAGATGAGTTTCTTCGTCACCAGTGTCGGCTCGGGCAAGGGTGCCGATCTTGGCGGCTTGAAGGGCGCCGACGCGCATTGCGCTTCACTGGCTGAAGCCGCCGGCGTCACCGGAAAGACTTGGCATGCCTATCTCTCGACCAGCGCCGAGGATGCACGCGACCGTATCGGCAAGGGGCCCTGGTTCAACGCCAAGGGCGAGAAAATCGCCGATGATGTCGCCTCCCTGCATGGCGACGCCAACGGCATCACCAAGCAGACGGCGCTGGACGAAAAGGGCGAAGTGGTCAATGGCCGCGGCGACACGCCGAACCGGCATGACATGCTGACCGGATCGAAACCCGACGGCACCAGGATCGCCGACCAGACCTGCGGCGACTGGACGATGGGCGGCGCCGAAGGGGCGGCGATGATGGGTCATCACGACCGCACCGGCCTCGACGATTCGGCGGCGGCGAAGTCGTGGAATTCCTCGCATGCCTCGCGTGGCGGCTGCAGCCAGGAGGCGTTGAAAGGCACCGGCGGCGACGGCCTGTTTTATTGTTTTGCGACCGACTGAGCGCTGCCCGCAGCAACATAACCGGTTTAGCAGCCTGCCGATTGATCACGCGGCTGTGATCTGAAGGGGAAAGGCTGCCCCGCGGTCATGCTTTCGTCATTTCCGAGGAGTTGTTAGGATCGGAACGACTCCCACAACAAGCGCCCCGCTGGGCAGAACAAGGAAATCCCCATGGCTACAACCGCAGCGTTGGTCTGGTATCTGGTAATCGCCGGCCCGCAGGGCGGCATGGTGGTTCTGCCCAGCACCTTCGACAAGCGCGAACAGTG
This sequence comes from Mesorhizobium sp. 113-3-9, assembly GCF_016756515.1. Taxonomy (NCBI): domain Bacteria; kingdom Pseudomonadati; phylum Pseudomonadota; class Alphaproteobacteria; order Hyphomicrobiales; family Phyllobacteriaceae; genus Mesorhizobium; species Mesorhizobium sp. 113-3-9. Next base: position 5,494,434 of record NZ_AP023246.1, read on the forward strand.
CACCGCCGCCATCACCGAGTATCAGAAGCAGCCGACACCAACCGGCTGGTCCGTGCAGTGCGTGCCGAGCGCCTCGCCCTTCACCGACGAGGGTGATGCCGAAGAGCCGGCTGCGCAGTAAACATCAGGCATCACAAGGCCCGCGGCCGTTGCCACGGGCTTGTGATTTCAGCGCCGCGCTGAAACCCTCAGCTCCGGCTTCTGGTTGATGGTCTGGAACACCACGCAATAGCGTTCGGTCAACTTCAAGAGCGAGTCTATCCGCTCCTGCGGTTCATCCGTGTCGAGACTGAAATTGAGGCGGATGGCACGAAAACCGACCGGCGCGTCCTTGGCGACACCCAGCGTGCCGCGAAAATCAAGATCGCCCTCGGCCTCCACCGTGGCGGCGCCCAGCTTGAACTCGAGCGCTGTCGCCACCGCCTTCAGCGTCACGCCGGCACAGGCCACCAAGGCCTCAAGCAGCATGTCACCGGAACAGAGCTCGAGCCCTGAGCCGCCGGTTGCCGGATGCAGACCGGCGATGGCGATCGCCCTGCCCGTCTCCACCTTGCAGGCCACCGACTGGTCGTCGATCGAACCCTTCGCTCTCAATGTGATCAGCGCCTGCGAGGCGTCGTCGCGGTAGGCCTGCTTCAGCGGCGCCTGCATGGCCTTCAGTTCGGTGGCGTCCATTCGTTGCCTCTTTCGTCTGTTTGCTTTGCGTCGTGATCGAGACAGTTCCGGCAGATTTGCAGAATTGGATTTCCGCCACAACCCGAAGCTATGATTGTCGTGTTCAGTCGGCTTGAGGGAGCTCGGCATTGGTTGGAAAGTGGCTGATGCACGCACTGGCGATGGGGTTCGGCGCTTTGGCGGTCCTTGCCCCGACCGGCCAAGCCGCCTCATTCGTCCTCATGTCCTGTTCACCCGGCCAGTTTGCAGGAAAGCCGACAGAGCCAAATGGCTTGACGATCGCCTGTGGTGGCAGTTTCAAACGTTGACCAGTCAAAAAATCAGGTCATCCCACGGCAGTTCGAAGTCGCACTGCCTTTTTTCGACGGGCTCGCTGGCGTCAGAATCAACGGAAAGTTTGGCTTCATCGATCGTGCAGGCAAGCTCGTGGTTCCCGCTGAATTCGACGTGGTTGCGGGCTTCACAAAAGGCCGTGCCGAGGTTGTGCTTGATGGCAAGGCAGGCGTCATAGATCGCTCGGGCAACTTCATCGTCGACCCCAACTATGCGCGCGCGATGCCGTTCGGCGAAGACACGATTCTCGTTAGCGAAGGTGCATGGCGGCCGACAGGTTTCAATGGCTGCGAAAGCCTCGGGGACGCCAAACGGGCTTTGCAGTTCGACTTTGTCAAAACCCCCTCGCCGCAATATCGCCTGTGGCACGTTCGGACCCGATCCCTGAGTTCGGAAATCTACAGATTTCGATATTTCGACGATCCGGACCACCTGTTGCTTTGGGCCAGCACCGAAGACAGCAATCCGGGCAAGTTCGGGCTCTTACGATCGGATGGAACCTGGCAAATCACCCCCCGATACGAGGACGTGTCCCCGCTCATCGATGGGTTCGCCACCGTGTGCAATCTAAATCCGACGCCGGCCGATCGGTCGAAGTGGAAGGTATGCGGCGCGGTGAACTCCAAAGGCGATCTCGTCGTGCCGATCAAGTTCGGTGGCACCCTCTATTGGCGAAATGGCCTCAAGCTGGTTCAAGATGGTGACAAAAAGGGAATCGTCGACACAAGTGGCCGACTCCTTGGCGGCCGTTATTTCGACGACGCCAGATTGGCCGAGAAAGGCGATGTCAGCATAGTCCGCATCGACGATGAATGGGTTGGGCTCGACCGGCGCGGCCAGATTGTCGCGAACCCGGAAGACGGAGAAATCCTTTCCCAATGCCCCTCCGGCATCAAGGTGGAAAAACGGTCAGGCAAGTTTCGCGTCGTCGATGCGAATGGCAAACCCACCGAATCCCACCTGTTTGAGCAGGCTTTTCTCAAGCTGGACTGCGACTGGCCAACCCCGGTCACCCTCAACGGCAAGTGGGGATTTATCGACACAGGCGGCCATTTGCTGATGTCGGAGCCAAGCTTTGACAACGTCTACAATTTTCAGGACGGATATGCCGCTGTCGAGGAAGGTGGCAAGTGGGGCGTGATCGATGCCAAGGGCAGATATTCGGCAGTTCCGCAGTTTGGCAATCTCCGACCCGATGATGACGGCGTTTTCGTGACAAACGTCGATGGTCAGAAGTCATGGGTCAATGCCCAGGGACGGCAAGTACCTGAACCGAGTCGCAAGAGGGATCGATTAGCAGTACTCGCCTGCGGCGAGGATGGCGGTCACCTCTTCAGCACTGACACCGCCGGCGAAACATTGTGGGGACTTGCCGCAGCCGACGGGACAGTGTTCGTTGCGCCAAAGTATCGAGCGCTACGGTGCTACGCGAACGGCCTTGCCTGGGTCACTGACGACGTGCGCCGGATGTGGTGCCAGATCGACGCCCAAGGCGTCATTCGAGATCCGGCTGAATGCAACCCAAATTTCAACGGCAGAATCATCTTTGACGCCAGTCTTGAGAAATTTGCCGATGATCAATACGAGAGCAGCGTGCTTTGGGAGCGCGCCCTTCTCGACTACGGCCGTGGGGTTCGCAAGTCACCGCCCAAGATTGTCGGCTCAAGGTTCTAAGCGACTTGTCAACCGCTGCTGCAAGGCCATGGCAGATACAGATGCGTCAGGCCTGCTCGCACTCATAAGGAATGTCGCAGTGGCCCCTGCCCCAACGCAAGCCTAGGGCTGGCGTAGCGCTGTGTCGGCTTTCACCCCTATAGCTGGGAGCCGAGGCCTGATTTCGCAGAGTCCCCAAGCTATTCCTGTCGCTTCCCGCACCTTTGGTCCGCGCCTATGGCCGATATCGCCATTCTTGAAACACGTGAAAGGGTTCTCGCCGGAATCCTGCTGACCGGTGCCGCCTATCTCTTGTTTTCGACGCAGGACGCCTCGATCAAGCTGCTGGTGACCGGCATGACGGTCTGGCAGATCATGTTCTTCCGCAGCATCACCATTCTGAGCGCCTGCGCCGCGATCGGCGGGCGGCAGCTGTTCGCCGACACGCTGCGCTCGCCGATCGTGCGGCCAATGCTGGTGCGCAGCGCCTTCACGCTCGCCGCCTGGCTTTGTTACTACAACGCCGCCCGCAGCCTGCAGCTTGCCGAACTGACCACCGTCTATTACGCGGCGCCAATCATCGTCACCGTGCTTTCGGTGTTCCTGCTCGGCGAAAAAGTGCCTGTTCTGCGCTGGCTGGCGGTCTTGATTGGTTTTGTCGGTGTCTTCGTCGCTTGCGATCCCACCCATCTCGGCCTGTCGGTGCCGGTGCTGCTGGTGCTGGCGGCCGCACTTTTGTGGGCCATCGCCATCGTTCTCCTGCGCAAAACCGCGCTTGCCGAGCGCTCGATGATCCAGCTCCTCCTCAACAATTTCTATTTCCTGGTGTTTTCGGCGGTACCGGCGCTGTTGTGGTGGCATACGCCTGATCTGAACGAGTTGCTGCTTCTCGCCAGTGTCGGCGCGCTCGGCGGCCTGGCGCAATATCTCCTCTTCGAAGGCATGAAGCGCACGCCGGCATCGATCCTCGCGCCTCTCGAATACAGCTCGCTGCTGTGGGCGTTCGCGCTCGGCTTTGCGATCTGGGGCGACGTGCCGCGCCGCGAAGTGTTTCTCGGCGCGGCGCTGATCGTCGCAGCCGGGTTGCTGATCATCGGCGGCGAACATTTCCGCAAGCGGCTGTGATGTTCATCATTGGTGACAGTACGATGTCAGGACCGGACGGCGTAGGCTATCGGCATGACTGACGTGACAGCCACTGCTGATACTGTCGCCGAGCGCACATTGGGTATTATCCTGGTGTCGTGTTCGGCGGCTGTCTTTGCCCTGACGGGCGTGTTGACAAAATCGATCCATGCCGACCCGCTGACCATTATCTGCTGGCGCGGTTTTGTCGGCTCGATCCTGATCACGCTCTATGTGTTGTGGCGACGACGCCGATCCGGCGGGCGCGAGAGCCTGCGGCTTGGCTGGCGCGGCTGGCTGCTGGCGGTGGAAGGGGCGCTGGCGAGCATTGCCTTCATTTCGGCGTTCAAATTCACATACGTCGCCAATGTCGCGGTCATCTATGCCACCGCACCTTTCGTGACCGCGGTTCTGGCCTGGGTTCTGACGCGTGAACCTTTCCGCATGCAGACGATGGTCGCCGCCGCCGTCTCGCTTTGCGGTGTGGCGATCATGGTTTGGTCCGGTTTCGGCACCGGCCACCTCTTCGGCGATGGGCTGGCTCTGCTGATGACCATAGGCAGCGGTCTTTACATGATCATGGTGCGTGCGTTCCGCGATACGCCGGTGGTCTGGGCCGGGGCGGTGTCGGCGTTTCTGCTGTTCGTCCTCGGCTGGTTTGTCACCGACCCGCTGACGGTTTCATCCAGGGATGTCGCGCTCCTCGTCACTTTCGGTGCGTCCTTCGCGCTGTCGTCGATCCTTTGGACGGAGGGCGCGCGGCTTATCCCTGCGGCCGAATCCGGGCTGCTCGGCTCGGCCGAGGTGCCGTTCGCGATCCTGTTTGCCTTCCTGTTTCTTGGTGAGATCGCGCCAGAAGCCAGTATGATCGGCGGCGCCATCGTGCTCTGCGCGGTCTTCGCCCATGCCGGCCGGGACTGGCTCTCGGCCCGCTCCCAACGCATGGCGTCAAATATTTCTTAAAAAAGTGACACAGTCACGGAACCATCATCGGACTCAGACATTATTGATGCGACGGGCTAACCCCCCAAGTCCCCCCAAACCCCTCGGCCCGTCCTACTCCAAGCCGACCGTAAGGTCGGCTTTTTCTTTGCTGAACAGGCTCCGCCGTAAGGTCGGCTTTTTTCATAGTTTGTCGACGAGATCCGAGCCCTCTTGAATCAACCAAGCAATCAGGCCAGAGTCAGGTTACCGCTGAGCAGTGTCGCCAGATCGCCCGCGGGAGTATCGGCCCCAGCGCGCAACCGGATCGCGAATTCCGCCATCGGAACCTGCGGAAGGCCAAGCTCGCGCGGCGCCTCGACGATGCCGGAATGAGCAAAGCGCGCGGTGCGCAGCGTCAATGCGACGCCGGCGTTCACGGCCGTGCGCAACCCAGCCAGGCTGGCACTTCCGGCGGCGATTCGATAATTGCGGCCGGCGGCATCGAGCGCCGCGAGTGCGGCCTCGCGAAAACCGCAATGGGGATCGAGCAGCGCCAGCGGCAGTTCTTCCTGCCGCGAGGCCAGCCCTTTGTGTGAGCACAGCCATATCATCGGTTCGCGCAGTACGCCGACCTCATCCGGCGCCGCCGTCTGGCGCATGACGATCGCAAGATCCAGGCTGCCGGCCTGCAGGGCCTGCGCCAGTTCGGCGGAGCGGCCAACGCGCAATTCGATCCTGACGCGCGGATGGCTGGTGGCGAAGGCGCGCAAAAGGTCCGGCAGTCCGCTGTCGGCGAAATCCTGTGTCGTGCCGATGGCGACACGCCCGGCGGCCCGCGCCCCCTTCAACGCCAGCCACGCCTCGCGATGAACGGCAAGAATGCGCCTGGCATGACCAACGAGATCCTCACCGGCCGGCGTCAGCCCACGGCCCCGCCCCTGCGGCGCCAGAAGCGGCTCGCCGACAATCTCCTCAAGCCGCTGCATCTGGGCTGTCACCGCCGAGGGCGAGCGGCCGACACTGGACGCCGCCTGCGCCAGCGAGCCGCTGTCGACGAAAGCGAGGAAGGTTTTGAGCAGGTCTGGGTCCAGCGTTTCCATAATTCGATATTATCGAATCTTCATTTGAAAACAATTCGATTTTTTTGATTCAAGGATGGTGACATGGTCCCTCCAACGGCGATCAGACGCCGCTCAACCAGGAGAAGAAAAATGCCCATCATCAACATCAGCCTCACCGGCAAGCCAGACGTCGCTTTGTCGGCCAGGATTGCCGGGGAAATAACCGAGATCACCGCCAGGCAGTTGCGCAAGGATCCGACCATCACAGCCGTCGCCGTATCCTATATCGATCCGCAGCATTGGTTCGCCGGCGGCAAGTCGCTGGCCGAGCATGGCTCCAACACATTCTGGCTGGATATCAAGGTGGTCGACGGCACCAACACCAAGCTCGAGCTGGAAGCCTATCTCAAGGCTCTTTTCGATGCCTTCGACCGTCTGCTGGGCGGTGTGCACGAGGAAAGCTATGCCTTCGTGCATGAAGTACCTGCCGCCGCCTATGGCTATGGCGGCAAGACCCAGGAGTTCCGCTTCATCAGCGGGCGGTTGAAGGCGACATGACGGCCTTGTCCTTCCCCCTCTGGAGGGAGAGGACAGCCCCTCTTCCACATTGACCTCACGCCCACTTCCGCTACCTTCTGCCCCGAAGCGGCCGCGGAAGAGCCGCGATGACAAAACTTGTTGGGAGAGACGCGGCATGATCCTGACACTGGCGCTGCTTGCGGGTCTTGTTGCAGCCTGGCTGCTGATCGGCGTGGTGGAAAAATTCCGCCTCGGCCTGCGCTTCACCCAGGCGCTGCTCTATGTGCCGTTCAAGCTCGCCTACCGGATCAGCGACAACCGCATCAGGATCGCGCACAAGGCGCAGGTACCGGTCATCTACGTGATCTCGCACCAGTCGCGCTTCGAGCCGGCGCTGATGCTGTCGCTGCTGCCCGACGACACGCTTCACATACTCGACGAGGTCTCGGCACGCTCGCCCTGGCTCGAACCCTGGCGCGAACTTGGCCGCACCATTGCCTTCAATGCGGAACACCTCTTCGTCAGCCGCCGCCTAGTGCGCGTGCTGAAGGGCAAGGGCCGGCTCGCCGTCTATCTGCCGGATGCGGTCGAGCCAGACGTCAAGACGTTTCGCCTGTTTCGCGCCGTCACCCGCATCGCCATGCAGGCCGACGCCCGCATCGTCCCGATCTTCGTCGCCGGCGCGCGCAGCCTGCCTGTGTCGCTGACGCCTGCGGACAAGGCGCCGCGGCACTGGTTTCCGCAGCTGTCGATCAGCGTCCTGGATCCGATGACCATCGCCGAACTTGTGGCGCGCAACCCGGACCAGGCCTCGAACACCAATGCGCTGTTCGACCGCGTCGCCGAGGCCCGGCTTTTTGGTACCGACCTCGATCGCGGCCTGTTCCTGGCCATGCGCGATGCGGCAGCCAGAGTCGGCGCATCGCATCCGATCATCGAGGATGTCATTTCGGGCGCGCTGAGCTATCGCAAGATGTTCATCGGCGCGCGCGTGCTGGGCAGGCGCCTCGAGGCGGTGACGGCGCCGGGCGAGGCAGTGGGGATAATGCTGCCCAACGCCAATGGCGTCGTGCTGTCCTTGGTCGGCCTTCTCTCGGGCGGACGAGTCGCGGCGATGATAAACTACACGGCCGGGCCGGCGAGCGTCACGGCGGCCGTGCGCACGGCCGTCATCCGCACCGTCATTTCGTCGCGCGCCTTCGTCGACAAGGCCGATCTCGCCGATATCGTCGCCGCGGCCGAGAATGGCGGCGCCAGGCTGTTGTGGCTGGAAGATCTGAGGGAAAGCGTCACCGCGCTGGACAAGCTTTCCGCCGCTCTGCTCTGGCGCCTGCCGCTGCAGCGGCAGGATGCGGCCAAGCCGGGGGTGATCCTGTTCACCTCGGGTTCGGAAGGCACGCCGAAAGCGGTCGTTCTGTCGCAAAAGAACCTGCTCGCCAACGCCATGCAGGCCGAAGCGCGCATCACCATTTCGCCGGCCGATATCCTGCTCAACGTGCTGCCGGTGTTCCACTCCTTCGGCCTGACGGGCGGCACCATATTGCCACTGGTGACCGGGGTGAAACTGTTCCTCTACCCTTCGCCTCTCCACTACAAGATCATTCCCGAGATCGCCCGCAAGGTGAAACCGACCATCATGTTCGGCACCGACACCTTCCTCGCCAACTATGCGCGCACAGCCAAGGCCGGCGACTTCTCCAGCCTGCGCTTCATCGTCGCCGGCGCCGAGGCGGTGAAGCCGGAAACGCGTCGCGTCTACCGCGAGCGTTTCCAGGCCGAAATCATCGAGGGCTTCGGATTGACCGAGGCCGCACCCGTGGTTGCCGTCAACACCGCGATCCATGGCCGTGACGGTACGGTCGGGCGGCTCTTACCGGCCATGCGCATGAGGCTGGAGCCGGTCGAGGGCATAGCGGACGCCGGTCAGTTGTGGCTCGACGGACCCAATCTCATGATGGGCTACATGACCGCGGACCGTCCCGGCGAACTGCAGACCCTGACCGGCTGGCACGACACCGGCGATATCGTCGCCGTCGACCGCGAAGGCTTCATCAGCATTCGCGGTCGCGCCAAGCGCTTCGCCAAGATCGCCGGCGAGATGGTGTCGCTGGGCGCGGTCGAGATGCTGGTGCAGTCACTGTGGCCCGAGGAGCGCCACGCTGCGGTTGCGGTGCCGGACAAGAGGCGCGGCGAGCGCATCGTGCTGGTCACCACGGCCGACGATGCCAATCCCGAAGAACTGCGCCAGTTTGGCAAAAAGGCCGGGGCAGCCGAACTGATGGTGCCGAACGACATCGTCAAGGTGGAGGAAATTCCGGTGCTCGGTTCCGGCAAGACCGACTATGTCTCGACCAGGAAGCTGGCGATCGACAGGCTGGGGCTCGGCGTCGCGGCCTGAGTCAGATCAAGGACTTCTGCGAACCTTTTAACCTATGTCCGAAGGCGGTACCTTCTCGCCCTCGAGCTTGGCGCGCTTGGAGTAGGCGCGTACGGAGAACGGCAGAAAGATCAGATAGCCCGCGACCGACGCCGTCAGCGTGTACCAGGGATAGGTCATCAGCAAGAGGACGTAGAGCACGACAGCCAGGATGACCGGCAGTACCCTGTCGCCCGGGATCTTGATGCTCTTGCCGGAATAGACCGGCAGTCGGCTGACTAGCAGGAAGGCGACCAGGATGGTGAAGCCGGTGGCGACGAAGGCGGCCGGCCGGCTGGGCTCCACCCCGAGCCGCAGGAAATAGAGATAGAGCGGCAGCATCACCAGCACCGCGCCCGCCGGCGCCGGCACACCGACGAAATATTCGGACTGCCACAAGGGGCGTTCGGCCTTGTCATCATCGAGCACGTTGAAGCGGGCGAGCCTCAGCCCGCAGGCGATGGCGAACAGGAGTGCCGCGATCCAGCCCGGCGAGCCGGCGCGGTCGAGCAGGAAGGCATAGAGCACCAGAGCAGGTGCCACGCCGAAATTGACGATGTCGGCCAGCGAATCCATCTGCGCGCCGAATTTGGAGGTCGCCTTGAGCATACGCGCCAGGCGGCCATCGATGCCGTCGAGAAAGGCGGCCAGCAGCACCATCACCACCGCCGGTTCGAAGCGGCCTTCAAAGCCGAAGCGGATGCCGGACAGTCCGGCGCAGATGGCAAGCACGGTGACGAGGTTGGGCAGCACCATGCGCATCGGGATCTCGCGGATGCGCGGACCGCCGCTGGCATGTGCCTCGAACTTTTTGAACGGCGCGCCCAAGGCTCAGGAAATCCGCACAAGGGGAGTGCCGGCGACACCACCGAATTCGGCAAGCACGGTTTCACCGCCGACCGCCGTCTGGCCAACGGCAACACGAGGGGTCGCGGTCAGGGGTAGGAAGACGTCGACGCGCGAGCCGAAGCGGATCAGGCCGAACCGCTCGCCTGTGCCGATCGAGCCGCCGGCCTCGGCCCAGCAGACGATGCGGCGCGCCACCAGGCCGGCGATCTGGACGGCAGCCACCGTGCCGTTGGGGCTCTCGATGACCAGGCCGTTGCGCTCGTTCTCGGTGCTTGCCTTGTCGAGCTCGGCGTTGAGGAATTTTCCGGGCCGATGCTCGATCTTGGCGATACGGCCGCGCACCGGCGAACGGTTCACATGGCAGGAAAAGACGTTCATGAACACCGAGATGCGGGTCATTTCGACATTGCCGAGGCCGAGTTCGCGCGGCGGCAGGGCCGGACCAACCGCCGAGATGATGCCATCGGCCGGGCTCACCACCAGACGGTCGTCCACCGGGGTGACACGCTCGGGATCGCGGAAGAAATAAACGCACCAGGCGGTCAGGATCAGGCCGATCCAGAACAGGATCGAAGAGAAATAGCCAAGGAAAAGCGTAGCCGCGCCAAAGGCGGCGATGAAGGGATAGCCCTCGCGATGGATCGGTACGAACGCGTTCTTGACCGTGTCGACAAGGCTCATGGGATGGGGGCGGTCCCTGTTTCAGGTTCGGCCTCAATAGCCGAAACACCCCCTGCCCGCAACGCGACAATCCGCGGCGCGGGTGAACGGGCAAAACCCACTGGGCGCCGGAAAGCCAGACGTTCCGCATTTCGTGAAGTCGCCGCCGGCTTGCGCACCCATGCCATTGCCGTCAAGACTCCGACCGGGGCGGGAGCAGATCTCATGAAAAGCTGGATATTCACGATCCGCGTTGTTTTTCCCACACTGACGCTGGCCATCTTGCCGGCATTGCCGAGCCATGCGCTGGCACAGAGCAAGCCATCCTTCGACTGCGCCAAGGCGGCCAACGTGGCGGAAAAGGCGATCTGCGCCGACCCGGTTCTCGCCCAGGCCGACGCCGACGTGGCGAAGAACTATGCTGCATTGCTCAGGACACTCGACCCTCGTGCCGGCAAGGCCTTGCGGGATGACCAGAGCGATTTCATCGCATACCGCGACCAGATCGCCGGCTTCAACGAGAACACGCCCAAGGACCAGCAGAGTTTCGACCTCGGCGAATTTCTTCGCGACCGCGCGACCTTACTGGCCGGCATCCGCAAACCTGCGGACACCGGCTTCACCGGCACGTGGAGCAGTGTCCGAGGCACAGTCGAGATCAAGGCGGCGGGCGCTGGCAAGCTCGAAGTGTCGGAAGATGTCGCCAATCCTGTCTCCGGTGGCGGAGAGTGCGATGTCGGCGGCATGGTCAAGGCCGGCAAGAGCTTGCAGCTGGTCGACACCGACGACAATGACAAGCCGACCGGCTTTGTGTTCACCTTCCGCCGCAGTGGCGATGCGCTTGTGGTCGAGCAAAACGGCTCCGGCAAGGACGGCGCTTCGGAGCCGCCCTCATGCGGCGCAAACGGCCATGTCGATGGGACATTCTTCCTGAGTGAAAAGCAGTAACCCCCTGTCGGCAAACCGCCCTCTCGCCCGTCCTTGGTGAGAAGCGCCTCATCGCAACCGCGAGGTCGGTGACGCGTGCAACGGAGGCTCCCGATCATGCAGGTATCATCCGGCATCAAAGCTCGTCTCGTCACTGAGGGCCTTGCCTTCGGGGAATCGCCGCGCTGGCATGACGGGCGGCTGTGGGTCTGCAACTGGGGCACCGGTGAGATCATCGCAGTCGATGCCGACGGCAACCGCGAGATCATGCTCACGGTACCCGCCGTCCTGCCCTACTCCATCGACTGGTTGCCGGATGGACGCCTGCTCATTGTCTCAGGCCGGGAAGGCTTGCTGTTGCGGCAGGAAGCCGATGGCAGGCTCGTCACTCATGCCGATCTGCGCAGCCTGTCGAAAAGCCCTTGGAACGAGATCGTCGTCGATGGGCGCGGCAATGCCTATGTCAATGGCGGTGGGCCGGCGCCGGCGCCCGGTGAGCATTTCGGTCCGGGCACCATCGTGCTGATCACGCCGGACGGTGCGGTCCGGCAAGTGGCTGACAACATCGCCTTTGCCAATGGCATGGCCGTGACCCCGGACAACAAGACGCTGATCCTTGCCGAATCCCACGGCAACCGGCTGGCCGCTTTCGACATCGCCGCCGACGGCATCCTGTCCAATCGGCGCGTCTGGGCCGATCTCGGCGGCTATCCGGACGGCATCTGCGTCGATGCCGAAGGTGCGGTCTGGTACGCGGATGTTCCCAACAAGCACTGCGTGCGGGTGCGCGAGGGCGGCGAGGTGCTGCAGACCGTCACCGCCGATCGCGGCTGCTTTGCCTGCATGCTGGGCGGTGCGGACCGAAGGACATTGTTCATCGCCGCCGCGCAATGGCGCGGCTTCGAGCACATGATCAGCGATATCAGAACCGGCCAGGTGCTCAACATTGAAGCGCCGGCACCTGGCGTCGGCTGGCCTGGCTAAAGCGCTTCGCGTCGACGCGCTTTAACCCTCTTTGTTTGCGTATGTCGTTGTCCCAAAACCGTTACACGCTTTTGGGGACATGCGTTACGCCTCTGGAATCCGCTGATAGTTGGCGATGTCGGCGCGCACCCCAAGCCTGGCGATCGTTTCCTGCGGATTGAACGCGACGCGCTCGTGCGCGGCCTTGACGATCGGCACGACCTTGTCGACGGCCGCCTGGCTTTCCCATTCGACGATCGTCACCAGGTTGAATTCGCCCGGCCCCGAAAATTGCTCGAGCAGAAAATCCTGCACGAAGCCCTGCTGCCGGCGCAACAATTCGTGCGTTGTCCTGACCTTGACGAGGATCTCCTCGCGGGCCGCGGCCGGGACGACGAACTTGTCCACCCTGAACACGCTGCCGCCGTTAACGTTCTGCTTTAGGTCGTTCATTTCGATTGTTCCGTTCCTGGATCATGGTGTTTGCGGGCTCCAGAGCGGCGTACAATCTCAACTTAAGTTGAGGTCAAGCACAAAATCAATTCACCTCCGACGTGCGCCGGCGAACGATGACTCCAAGCTCGTCGCCCTCGCGGGCGAGGCGCAGCCGCTCCTCGGCCTCGGTCGCTTCGCGCTGACGGTCCCACATAGAGGCGTAGAGGCCATGTTTGCGCATCAGTTCGACATGGGTGCCGCGCTCGGCGATCTGTCCGTCCTTCAGCACGATGATCTCGTCGGCGGAAATCACCGTCGACAGACGGTGGGCAATGACAATGGTGGTGCGGCCCTTGCTGACGAGATCGAGCGCGGCCTGGATCTCCTGCTCGGTGTGGCTGTCCAGTGCCGATGTTGCTTCGTCGAGCATCAGGATCGGCGGCGCCTTCAGGATGGTGCGGGCAATCGCGACGCGCTGTTTCTCGCCGCCCGAAAGCTTCAACCCGCGCTCGCCGACCATCGACTTGTAGCCTTCGGGCAGCTTCTCGATGAACGGTCCGATCTGGGCGAGTTCGGCTGCCTTGTGCACCTCCTCCTCGCTCGCGCCGACGCGGCCGTAGCGGATGTTGTAGGCGATGGTGTCATTGAACAGCACCGTGTCCTGCGGCACCATGCCGAGCACCGCGCGCAAGCTGTCCTGGGTGACGTCCCTGACGTCCTGGCCGTCGATCAGCACCTGGCCGCCCTGCACGTCGTAGAAGCGGAACAGCAGGCGCGAGATGGTCGACTTTCCGGCGCCCGACGGCCCGACAATGGCGACCGTCTTGCCGGCCGGCACCTCGAAGGAGACGCCTTTGAGGATCTTACGGTTGGGATCGTAGGAAAAATGCACGTCGCGGAATTCGACCTTGCCGGCGCCGACGGCGAGCGGCTTGGCGTCTGGCTTGTCGACGATCTCCTGCGGCACGTCGAGCAGATCGAACATGTGCTCGATATCGGTCAGGCCTTGCCGGATTTCGCGGTAGATGAAGCCGATGAAGTTGAGCGGTACGGAAAGCTGCACCAGCATGGCGTTGATGAAGACGAAATCGCCGACTGTCTGCGTGTGGGCCTGCACCTCCAGTGCCGACATGCACATGACGACGACCGTGCCGAGGCCGAAGATGACGCCCTGGCCGAAATTCAGCCAGCCGAGCGAGGTCCAGGTCTTGGTGGCGGCGACCTCGTAGCGGGCCATCGAGCGGTCGAAGCGCTCCGCTTCCATGCGCTCGTTGGTGAAGTATTTGACCGTCTCGAAATTGAGCAGCGAGTCGATCGCCTTGGTGTTGGCGTCGGTGTCACTGTCGTTCATGTCGCGGCGGATCGAGATGCGCCAGTCGCTCGCCTTGACCGTGAACCAGACGTAGAGCCAGACGGTGATTGCCACCACGGCCACGTATTTCCAGCCATAGGTGAAACCGAATATGCCGGCGGTCAGCGCGAATTCAAGGATGGTCGGCGCGGTGTTGAGCATGATGAAGCGCACGATCGTTTCGATGCCCTTGGTGCCGCGTTCGATGATGCGCGACAGGCCGCCGGTGCGGCGCTCCAGGTGGAAGCGCAGCGACAGCTGGTGCATGTGGACGAAGGTGCGGAATGCAAGCTGTCGCACCGCGTGCTGGCCGACCCGTGCAAACAGCGCATCGCGCAACTGGTTGAAGCCGAGTTGGACGAGCCTCAGGACATTGTAGGCAATGACCAGCATCACCGGGGCAAGCAGGAAGGACGGCAATGGCGGCGGCGTTCTGGCCGCACCAGCCAGCGCATCGGTCGCCCATTTGAAGAAATAGGGACCGGCGACCAGTGTTACCTTGGCAACGACCAGCAGCAGCGTCGCCCAGGTGACGCGCGCCCTGAGATCGGCGCGTTCGGCCGGCCACATATAGGGCCAGAGATTGCGCAATGTCGTCAGGGTGGATGTTTCGGCGGAGACGGTTTTTTCGGCCACTTTTTCTTGCCTTTTGGGTGGGAGGGTCAGCGGCCGGAGCAGCAGGAATTGACGAGTGCGCTCAGCGATGCCGATGTTTCGGCGAGGGCCGCGCGATCGACGGCATAGCGGGAGCGCTGGCGGTCGGGCTCGAAGCGGACAAGGCCGGCCTCGACCAGAATCTTCAGATGCTGCGAGACCGTCGACTGCGCCAGATCGAAACGATCGACGACCTCGCGGCAGCAGCACGAATTGCTGGCCGAGAGGTGCTTCAGTATCTCGATACGCGCCGGATGCGACAGCGCCGCGAATCGCGCCGCGACAGCGCGACTGTCGCAGATGCGGCTGGGTAGCGCGCTGCCGGCGCTGTCTGGTGCAAGGGTGGATTCTGTCATCGTTCATCGGCGATAGACGATGGACGTCACCGCCGCAAGCTGCTCTTGCGGGCAGATCGTATCGCGCTAATGCCCCGAGATGGATTTCTCGATCCCTGGAATGGCGGCAATCTGTTCAGCCAGAAACTCGACCAGCAAGCGGACCCTTGCGACGCCCGCGCGCTCCGGGACAATCAACATGTTCAGCGGGACGGACGGCAGCGAATAATCCGTCAGGATCGTCTCGAGAAGGCCCGCCGCCAGAAGATCGTCCACAAGCCATCGATGCGCCGGCGCGATCCCTCGACCAGCGACCATGGCCTGCCGCGCGGCAAGCCCATGATCGATCCGCAGCCGCCCCGCGAAAGGCACGGTGTGGCGTTCGCCGCCTGCGCCCTGCAGGGCAAGCGTTTCGCTGCCCGCCACGTTCGACATCCGGATACCCTCATGCCGAGACAGATCCGAAGGAACGGCCGGTCTTCCCCGCGCCGCCAGATAGTCCGGCGATGCCACGAGCAGACGCCGCGACCGGCCGAGGGCCCGCAGCTTCAAAGAACTGTCCGTGAGCGGGCCAAGCCGAAGCGCGATATCGACACCTTCGCGGACGAGATCCACCCGCTCGTCGGTAAGGCTGAGGTCAATGCCGATGTCGGGATGACGGTCCTGAAAGGCGAAGATCAGCCGGCTGACATGCAAGACGCCGAAGGCGGCAGTACAGCTTATCCGGATCGTGCCGGCGGGCGCGCCACGCGTGCCTCGGGCCTCATCGCTGGCCTGTTCGATAAGACGCAGAATCTGAACGCTATTGGCATAATAGCGGCTGCCTTCGGCGGTCATGGTGACTCGCCGGGTCGTTCTGCTGAGCAAAGGCACGCCGACTGCTTCCTCGAGCTCCCGCACATGCCGCGTGATCGTTGACTGCCCGACACCAAATTCCCGCGCGACCGCCGACAGGCTGCCCCGCTCGGCCACGCGGATGAAGGTGCGCATGCGCTCGAATGTGATGTCCGGCTTATCCATTATTCGGCACAATATTATGCATTACCGGCATATAGTGGATTGAACAGCCACTGGCTACCTTCCCGTCAGTTTCCTCAATGTTGGATCTGACCCATGAAAGTCCTGCTTGTCTTCGCTCACCCTGAATCACGCTCGCTGAGCGGCGCGCTTCGCGACGTCGCCGTCAAGGAACTCGAGGCTCAAGGGCATGAGGTGCGCGTATCGGACCTGTACGCCGATGGCTGGAAGTCCGAAGTCGATCGCGCCGACTTCCCATCACTGGAACCCGATGCGCGGCTCATCCCGGTCGCGGCTTCCAAGAAGGGTTTCGAGGCCAACACGCTGACCGCAGATGTAAAGGCCGAGATCGAGAAGCTCCTGTGGGCCGACACCTTGATCCTGCAGTTCCCGCTTTGGTGGTTCGCCATGCCGGCGATCCTCAAGGGCTGGGTCGACCGTGTCTTCGCCTACGGATTCGCCTATGGCGTTGGTGAGCATAGCGATCGGCGCTGGGGCGATCGCTATGGCGAGGGTACCCTTGTCGGAAAACGCGCGATGTTGATCGTGACCGCCGGAGGCTGGGAGGAGCACTATACGCCGCGCGGGATCAATGGACCCATTGATGACCTGCTGTTCCCGATCAATCACGGGATCCTTTACTACCCCGGATACGACGTACTTCCGCCGTTCGTGGTCTACAAGGTCGATCGTCTCGAAGAGGCCGGCTTCGAACCCCTGGCCGAACGCCTGCGTGACAGGATGCGGACACTGGCGGCGACACCGCCCATCCCATATCGTCGGCAAAATGGCGGAGATTATCTCATCCCGAGCATGAATCTCCGCCCTGAGTTGGGCGATCCGGGTGCAACCGGTTTTGCGCTTCACGCCAACCGCGTGGGCGATGCCAGTTGATGCGGGCTTCTACTGCGTCTTTGCCGGAGCCGTGGTCGCCTGCTCGCCCATCGCCTTGAGGTCGGCGGCTTCGCCTTCCTTGGACTTTCCCGGGACCTTGAACACCTGTCCGGGCCAGATGCGGTCAGGATTCCTGATCTGGTCCTGGTTGGCGAGGTAGATTGTGGAATAGCGCACGCCATGGCCATAGACGCGCCGCGAAATCCGCCACAGCGTATCGTGGCGGCGGATGACGACGGCGCCGTCGGCATGTTCGAGCTTGGGCGATACGACCTCCGGCACGTCGCTTGGCGGCGTGGCTTCCGCGACGACGGCCGGAGCCTCGGTGGCGGGCGCACCTGGAGCCGGAGCGGCAGGAGCTTCCGCGGCGGCCGGTGCGGCCGGCTTGGTCTCGGCTGGCTTGCCATCCGCTGGCTTGGTTTCGGCTGGCGCCACGGCGGCGACCGCTTCGCCCGGCTCGCGCTCGAACGGCACGGCGGCGCGAGCCACAACCTTCACGCCATCGGCATCGAGGCCGTCGACATGAATGGTGTAGCTGCCGACCGGAATGTCGCGCGTTGCCTCGACGAGGAAATGACCATCCGGCGATGTCTGCGCGTCACCGAGCAGGATGTCGTTGGCATAGGCGCGCACCTTGCGGCCCGGATCGGCGAGGCCGGCGACAAAGATCTTGTTGCCGTCTATCTCCACCGCCTCGACGACGATCTTGGGTTCGCCCACGGCCGCGGCGGGCGGTGTTGCCTCCGCGACGGCTGGCGCGGGTGCGGCTGGTGCAGGCGATGCAGCGGCGGGAGCAGTCGGTGCCGGAGCAGCGGGAGCGGCTGGTGCCGCCGCTGCATCGCCGGCGGGTGCGGCTGGTTTGGTCTCGGGTGCTGGAACTGTCAGCAGTTCGGCCGGCTTGCCTGGCTCCTCGACCATGGCCAGCACCTGGCCGGCCGCGTTTGCAGGAACCGAGACCACGGCGGTCTGCGCCGAGGCGGTCACAACCGTGCCGACAGTCGAACGCAGGGCAATCGTATAGTCGCCGGGCTTCAGCGGATCGTCGAGCACGATGACAAAGGCGCCATCCGGACCCGCCAAGGTAGAGCCAATCACGGCCGTGCCGTTCAGGATCTCGACCTTTGAATTGGGTGCCGCATTGCCCGCAACGACGATCGAACCATTGCTCTCGACGCGCACGACATCGAAAGTCGGCGCAATAGGACCAGTTGCTGCCGGCGCAACGGGCGCCGCCGCATCGGCAGCGGGCGCGGCTGGGGGCGTGGCCTCTGTTGCAGGCGCGGCGGGGGCCGCTGTCTGCGGCGCCGCGGCGGGAGCAGCCGGCACCGCCGGAGCAGGCAGTCGTCCTTCCGTGCCAGGATCAGCCGGTTTCGGCGCCTCGGGCGGCGTCAAGGCCGCGACCTGCGCCGGGGCGGCTGGATGAAGATACGGGTCGAGTGCGCCCGATACATAGGCGGTTCCCGCGGCCGCGACGGTCCCACCCGCCGCGAACAGGAACGCCTTCAATGGATTAATTGCCATATTTCCCTACCCCTTAGCCACCTAATGCCGGTCTAGCGTGTTTTCCCAAAATCGACAAGAAAAACGGGCCGGCAAGAAAAAGCCCGGGCTTGTCAACCCTTGGGGCTTGACCACGCTTTCAGACCCAATCACCAATCATCCGCATGAATACGATTCGATCCGTCTGCGTCTATTGCGGCTCGTCTCCGGGCCGCGATGAAGTCTATGCGAAGGCCGGACACCTGCTTGGGCGCTCAATCGCCAGAGCGGGCCTGCGGCTGATATATGGCGGCGGCACCAAAGGCATTATGGGCGCCGTCGCCGACGGCGCGCTCAAGGCCGGCGGCAAGGTCACGGGCATCATTCCCCGCTTCCTGATCAACAGGGAAGCAACCGAAACCGCACTTGACCGGCTCGACGAGTTGCTGATCACCGACAACATGCACGAGCGCAAACACAAGATGTTCGAGAAATCCGACGCCTTTGTGGCGCTGCCTGGCGGCATCGGCACAGTCGAGGAGATCGTCGAGATCATGACCTGGGCGCAACTCGGCCATCACCGCAAGCCGATCGTCTTCGGCAACGTCAACGGATTCTGGGACCCGATGACGGCGTTGCTTGATCACATGGCGGCGGAAGGCTTTATTCACACCGCGCAACGGGTCAAGCCGCTGGTCGTCAACGACCCGGAGGCCATCGTCGCAGCCATCATGGTGGCAGGCTCCTCCGTCGACGCCCCGACCGAGGGTGTGCAGTCGGTGATAGACAAAATGTAGGGAATAGGCAGTAGGGAATAGGGCTTGCCTACTGCCCTACTGCCCTCCGCAAATCCCCTATCACCGCGCGCTCATCCTGCCGCCGCCAGGCGAGATGGATCGCCACGCTGCGCTTGAACCAGGGAAGGTCTCGGAAAACGATCCCCGGCGGCGCGACGCTTCGCAGGCTCTCCTGGACCGTCGCCAGGCCCAGTCCGGCGCTGACCAGGCCGAGCGAGGTCAAGGGATCGGCCGTCTCATAAGCGATGTCGGGCACGAAGCCAGCTTCGATGCAGGCAGCCAGGAACTGGCCGCGGTTGGTATCGGCGGGCTGGCGCACCACGGTGATCCAGGTGCGGCCATCGAGATGATGCGGGCGGATGTCGGCCACAGCCGTGAGCGCATCGCCCTCGGGTATCGCCAGCACCAACGGCTCGCGGCGGACCAGCGTCGAGGCGATTTCGGGATAGTCGGCCGGCGGCGGGGAATAGACCAGGCCGAGATCGAGCGTGCGCTGGCGCAGCCCCTCCAACTGCGCGGCAGAGCGCAGGCTCATCAGACTGAGATGCAATTGCGGCCGCTCTCGCCGAAACTGCCTGAGCATGCCGGCGACCAGCCCGGCATGCACGGCACCCTCGACATAGCCGACAGCAAGGCGGCCGGCCGCGCCGGTCGCAAGGTCACGGCCGAACATCTCCAGCCGCTTCGCGCCAGCGAGAAGCATCTTGGCCTCGGCGAGAAAGGCGCGACCTTCAGCACTGAGGTGAATCCGCTGCTTTGCCCTTTCGAACAGAGCAAAGCCCAGTTGCTCCTCAAGCTGGATGATCTGCCGGCTGAGCGGCGATTGCGAGATGTGCAGCAGTTCGGCGGCGCGGCCAACATTGCCGGTCTCGGCGACGGTGACGAAATACCGGATCTGGCGCAGGTCGAACACTTTTTCTCCGAAATTCCAGTCTCTTCAGGTCTCAACTTTAGCCTAATCAGTCTTGGACAGTCTGACAAGCCAAAAGCGATAGTCGGCCATCCCAACCAAAGGAGACCGACATGCCGTTCTTTGCCCTTCTCACCCGCAACACCACAAAGTTCAGCGACGCCGACTTTGCACCGCTTTTGCCGGGTGAGGCCGAGCAGCGGCGCACGCTCTACGCCGAAGGCGCTGTGCGCCAGGTTTGGAACCGCGGCGACATTCCCGGCAGCGGCATGATGTTCGAAGCATCCAACGATGCCGAAGTGCGCGGCCATCTCGCCACTTTGCCGCTGATAAAGGCCGGCATGATGGAGATCACCGCGATCGTGCCGCTCAATCCCTATCCGGGATTTGGGCCGAAGCGCTGAGCGAATGAGAACGACGCGGCTGGCAGCGAGGCCGGCCGCGTGCGCATCATCACTGCCATTCCTGGTAGGACGTTTGCTGGGAGGTGGGGGCGACAGAGGCCTGCTGGGCTGTCGACACCCTGGCGAATACCGCGCTGATCGAGACGCTTCGCACGCTTATCCCTGCCATCGGTGGGACGGTCGTTTCGATCGACGCCCCGTCCGGCCATTGTACCTTGATGGTAAATTCACCAGGCGGGAAACTTTCTCGATTGGCTTGGATCGCGCCCAGCAATGGTTCCAAGGCGCTACCATCGATGACGTTGCCATGGCGCGCGTGTTTCTGCGCATACTCCCATTCATCACGCACCGTCCCGAGCGCTTTGTCAAAGTCGGTAAAGCTGTTCTTGGTCACCGGCGTCATGGAGATCGTTTGCGACCGAACGCTGACACCGAGCAACTGTAGCGCGGCCGAGTTCCTCACACTGAAATCGACCGCCTTGTTCAAGCCGCGATCTGCCAGCAGGCCAATTGAAAACTGAAAATTCATGGATCAAGTCTGAACGTTGCCAATCATCGTACAGTATTGGAGACTGGTAAACATTGCGTTTTCGCGACCAATCGACCTTTTCTGAGCCACCGTTCGCAACGCTAGCCAAACAAACCGACGGCAACTGTTGCGTCTAGCGCTGCCCCTGCTCGACACACTGTGATCGGCTGTCAAGAAACCGTCACACGGAACCGGGTTCGCGCGTGCTAGAAATCGCGGTGAGGTGCCGCAGTGCGGCGCTGCGCTCGCAACCTGTATCTGGCACTGCCCATGGATATCGCCCTCGCTCCGGAAGGCTCCGACCTGTCGCCTTATCTACCCGATGAGCACGGGTTGTTCTTCAGCTATCATTTCACGGCGGAAGGCTCCCGCACCAAGGACCCCGCGCAGGCGCGATGGACATGGCGCAGCTACCAGATCACCGACCTCCACGCTCGCCAGGAGATCGGCGCCGAGAAGGCTCTGCCGACCCCGGCGCGCGATGCTTTCCTCGCCCCCAGCCATGGCTGCCACATCGACTATGAGGATGGCTGGCTCTACGGCGATCTGCCGGACCTCAAGCACGATTTTTCGGAAGCGCGCGGGCTCGTCCATTTCCGCTTCGCCTTCAACGACACGATGCTGATCGGCGCCCGCAAGCAGCCGCTGGAGTCGGTCGACGCCGTGCGCAAGGTAGTGGAAAGTGGATCGCGGAAATTCCGCTCGCCGTCGGACCTGATCGAGGCGGTCATGGGCCAGTCGCTTGATGGCATGGCGATCGAGCTCGGCAAGCTCGGCGACACGCTCGATGGCATAGAGGACCGCGTCGTGCGCGACGCATGGCACAATGAGCGGCAAGCGCTGGTCGAGGCGCGCCGGCAGCTCGTGGTCATCCACCGGCAGATGGCAACGCTGACCACCCTTTTCCGGCATCTCGACCATTCGCATCGCGACGAGTTGCCGGATTCGATCAACGACATGGCGGCCCGACTCTCGCACCGGGCGCAGACGCTCTACCATGATGGCGAGCAGTTGCAGGCGCGCACGAGGCTTCTGCAGGACGAGCTGATGGCCAAACTGACCATGCAGTCGAACCAGTTGCTCTATGTTCTCTCTGTCATGACGGCCGTGCTGCTGCCGATGACCATTATCTCCGGCCTGTTCGGCATGAATGTCGGCGGACTGCCGCTTGTCGACACGCCATTGGGCTTCTGGGTGGTGACGGCGGTGTCAATGGCTATCGCCGCGGCCACCTATCTGTTCGTCAGACGGCTTGGCCGGGGTCTGTAGCGGCAACCCATCGGCAATATCTTGCGCGGAAGCCTATCGGGCAGCAGCCCGGCGGGCCGTCATCAGCATCGACCAGGAATAGATCGCCAAGGCCATCCAGATCAGGGCAAAGGCAACGGCCTGGGTGGTGCCGAACGGCTCATCGAAAATCAGGACCGCGATCAGGAACACCATGGTCGGCGCGATATATTGCATGATGCCGATGGTGGAGAGGCGCAAAAGCTTGGCGCCGAACGCAAACAGAAGCAGCGGCACCGATGTGACAGGGCCGCAGCCGATCAGCAATGCCGTATCGGTGCCGTTGCCGGACACGATGTGATCCTGTCCGGTCGCGATCAGGTAGGCGATATAGAAGAGAGCGGGCACGGACAGCAAAAGCACTTCGAGCAGAAAGCCCTGGCTTGGCCCGATCGGCAGCGTCTTGCGGAAGAAGCCGTAGGCGGCGAAGGAAAAGGCCAGCGCCAGCGATACCCAGGGCAGCTTGCCGCCCTCGATTGTCAGCACCGCCACGGCGACCGTCGCCAGCACCACCGCCGCGATCTGCAATTTGTCGAGGCGTTCGCCAAGCAGCAGCGCACCAACAACGACGCTGACCAACGGGTTGATGTAGTATCCAAGCGCGGTCTCGACGGTGCGGTCGACGGCGATCGCCCAGACATAGATGCCCCAGTTGACCGAGATCAGCGCCGCCGTCAGTGCCGCCATGGCGATGGTGCGGGGTGAACGAATTGCCGCCTTGAAGTCCGCCGTACGGCCGGCCCAGACCAGAACCGCGGCGGCGATCGGCACGGACCAGACGATGCGGTGGGCGATCACCTCGGCAAGCGGCAGATGCGCCACCGCCTTCATGTAGAAAGGCAGTAACCCCCACAGGAGATAGGCGCCCAATGCTAGCAGGAAGCCGCGGCGGGCTTTTGAATCCGCGTCCAGGGCAATTGCTTCAGTGGCCATGGGCCAACGCTATGGCCCAGTAATCTTCGCAAGACCATCACAAAGTTCTGATGGATCAATGGACTTTCGCTGATGGGTCAACCTTATTCGGCGGCAACCAAGCCAGCCATCTCACGGTTCTTCATCAGCTTGTACACGATCGAATCCATCAGCGCCTGGAATGAAGCGTCGATGATGTTTTCGGAAACTCCAACCGTCCACCAGCGCGCACCGGTGCCGTCATGCGATTCGATCAGCACGCGGGTGATCGCCTCGGTGCCGCCATTGAGGATACGCACCTTGAAGTCGGCGAGTTCTAGATCGACGATCTCGCTCTGGTATTTGCCGAGATCTTTGCGCAGCGCGATGTCGAGCGCGTTGACCGGTCCGTGTCCCTCGGCCACCGACATCTTCTCCTCGCCGTCGACCAGCACCTTCACGATCGCTTCGGACACGGTCTTCAACTGACCGTTGGCATCGAAACGCCGCTCGACCATGCAGCGGAACGAGGTGACATTGAAGAATTCCGGCAGGCCGTGCAGCATCTTGCGCGCGAGCAGCTCGAAGGAGGCGTCGGCGCCCTCATAGGCATAGCCTTCGGCCTCGCGCTCCTTGACCACGGCAATCAGCGCATCGAGCCGATGATCGTCCCTGGGCACGTCAATGCCGCGCCGCTTCAGTTCGGCGAGGAAATTGGCCTTGCCGCCCTGGTCGGAGACCATGACGCGGCGGCGGTTGCCGACGGATTCCGGCGGAACATGCTCATAGGTCGCCGGTTCCTTGGCCAGCGCCGAGGCATGGATACCGGCCTTGGTGGCGAAGGCCGAGGCGCCGACATAGGGCGCTTGCGCTTCCGGGGCACGGTTCAAGAGTTCATCGAATGCGCGCGACAGGCGCGAAATGCCGGTCAGCGCCTCGGCCGAAATACCCGTCTCGAAGCGATCCGCGAATGCCGACTTCAGCGCCAGTGTCGGCACGATCGAGATCAGGTTGGCATTGCCGCAGCGCTCGCCAATGCCGTTCAGCGTGCCCTGGATCTGGCGCACGCCGGTCTCGACGGCGGCCAGGGAATTCGCAACCGCCTGGCCGGTGTCGTCATGGGCGTGGATACCCAGATGATCGCCCGCAATGCCCGTTTCGATGACCTTGGCGACGATGGTGCGCACTTCCGAAGGCTGCGTGCCGCCATTGGTATCGCACAAGACAACCCAGCGTGCGCCGGCATCATAAGCCGTTTTCGCGCAGGCCAGCGCATAGTCCGGATTGGCCTTGAAGCCATCGAAGAAATGCTCGCAGTCGACCATCGCTTCTTTGCCGACGGCGACGGCGGCCTCGACCGAAGTCTTGATCGACTCCAGATTCTCCTCGTTTGTGCAGCCGAGCGCCACGCGGACATGATAATCCCAGCTCTTGGCGACGAAGCAGATGGCGTCCGATTTCGACTGCACGAGCGCCGCAAGGCCGGGATCGTTCGAGGCGGAGACCCCTGCCCGCTTGGTCATGCCGAAGGCGACGAACTTCGCCTTGGCCGTGCGCTTCTTCTGGAAGAAGGCGGTGTCGGTCGGATTCGCGCCGGGATAGCCGCCCTCGACATAGTCCATGCCGAAGTCGTCGAGCAGTTTTGCAATCGCGATCTTGTCCTCGACCGAAAAGTCGATGCCCGGCGTCTGCTGGCCATCGCGCAATGTGGTGTCGAAGAGATAGAGGCGGTCGCGGGTCATGGTCATTTGCCTGCAAATTTGTCCGTCGCGCGGATCAACTGGTCGAGGATGCCGGGCTCGGAATAGGCGTGGCCGGCGCCTTCGATCAGTTGGAAATCGGCCTTTGGCCAGGCCTTGTGCAGCGCCCAGGCATAGCGCGCCGGACACGGCATGTCGTAGCGGCCATGGACGATGGTGCCGGGAATGTCCTTGAGCTTGTGCGCATCGCGCAGAAGCTGCCCCTCCTCCAGCCAGCCGGCATGGACGAAATAGTGGTTCTCGATACGGGCAAAGGCGACGGCATAGTCGTCCTGTCCAAACGGACCGCTGGTTTCAGGCTCCGGCAGCAGCGTGATCGTCTCCCCTTCCCAGAGGCTCCAGGCGCGAGCAGCCTCTATCTGCGCCTTGCGGTCCGTGCCGACCAGGCGCTTGCGGTAGGCCGCCATCATATCGCCGCGCTCGGGCTCGGGGATGGGTGCCAGGAAACGTTCCCACTTGTCGGGAAACATCTCGGAGACACCGAACTGATAATACCATTCGAGCTCCGCGCGCGTCAGCGTGTAGATGCCACGCACCACCAGCTCGCTGACGCGGTCAGGGTGCGTCTCCGCGTAGGCGAGCGCCAGCGTCGAGCCCCAGGAACCGCCGAACACCAGCCATTTGTCGAAGCCGGCCATTTCGCGCAGGCGTTCGATGTCGGCAACGAGATGCCAGGTCGTATTGGCCTCCAGCGAGGCGTTCGGCGTCGATTTTCCGCAGCCGCGCTGATCGAACAGGATGACGTCGTAGAGTTTTGGATCGAACAGCCGCCGGTGTTTTGGCGAGATGGTGCCGCCTGGCCCGCCATGCAGGAACACAGCCGGCTTGGCACCCTTGGTGCCGGAACGCTCCCAATAGACCGTGTGGCCGTCGCCGACATCGAGCATGCCTGAGTCGAACGGTTCGATTTCCGGATAGAGTGTGCGCAAGTTCATAGTTTCAAGCCCTGTTGCGGCCAGTTGGCCGTTTCGTGGTCGGGGTGTTGGAAGGAGATGATCTGCTCCTGCCTGGCGTAGTAGTCGGGGTCGTCGTGGACCGGCGCCTCGAAGATCTTTTCCACCCAGGGCAACCGGGCCCCATAATTGACCTGGATTTGCGGTGCCAGATCCGAGCGGTCGTCGAAGGCGCCGATAGCGATCTCGAGCCCGCCGGGTTGGCGGTAGGTCAACGGCGTGCCGCAGCGGGCGCAGAATCCGCGATCGATGTTGATCGACGACTGGAAATAGCTCGGTTCCTCATGGGTCCATTCGACGCCATCCCGGGGCACGGTAACCAGCGCGCCGAAGAACGAGCCGAACTGCTTCTGGCACATGCGGCAATGGCAGATTGACGGACGCCCGAGCGCTCCCTTGATACGGAAGCGCACGGCGCCGCACTGGCAGCCGCCGGTTCGGACGGTCTCAGTCATGGTCTTTCCTCCGGCGGCCATTGTTCGGTGTCGTGATCGGGATGCTGATAGGAGACAAGCTCGGCGAGATAAGGGGCCGAATCCATGTCCGCCATCGTATCTTCGCCCGGCAATTGCGGAATGGTGTCGACATAAGGCAGTTTTGCTTCGGTGCCCCACTGTACAGTCGGTGCGATGCCTGCCGGATCGTCGAAGGTGGCGATCGCCAGCGCAAGTCCGTCGGGCGCCTCGAAGGTCAGCGGCGTGCCGCATTCGGCGCAGAAGCCGCGCCAGGCGGCATTGGAGGAGCGGAAACGCTTGGGCTCGCCGCGCGTCCAGTCGAGCTTGGCGCCATGCACCGAGACCAGCGGCATGTAGAAATTGCCGCTCGCCTTCTGGCACATGCGGCAGTGGCAGATCGAGGCGTCGCCAAGCGCGCCCTCGACGCGGAAGCGCACCGCGCCGCATTGGCAGCCGCCTGTGTAGACCGGCCGGTTGTCGAGGCTCATCGTGTCTCACTCCGGATCATGGCAGACGGCCTCGACATTGTTGCCGTCGGGATCGAAGACGAAGGCACCGTAGTAATTCGGGTGATAGTGTGGGCGCAGCCCCGGCCCGCCATTGTCCTTGCCGCCGGCGGCAAGCGCCGCCGCATGAAAGGCGTCGACCTCGGCACGGCTGCGCGCGGTGAAGGCAACGTGCTGATGGGCCTTGGGCTTGTCCTTGGCGGCCTGCAACCAGAACACCGGGCGGTCGCGGCCGTAGCCACCGACTTTCTCACCGCCAGTGTATTCCAGCGGCACCATGTAGATCAGCGAAGCGCCAAGCGGTGCCATCGCCTTGTCGTAGAAAGCCTTCGAAGTGTCGAAATCGGCAACGTTGATGCCGAGATGGTCGATCATCTTTTTACCTCCCAGGTCGTGATGCGTTCGCCGGTCGCCGGATCCTTGCCGTCCTTCAACTGCACGCCTTGCGCCAAAAGGTCATCGCGGATGCGGTCGGCCTCGGCCCAGTTCTTCGCCGCGATGAGAGCGAGGCGATTGGCGATTGCCTTGGCGATCTTGTCCTCATCCACCTCTTCGGAGCCGACATCGAAGCCAAGAAACAGCAGCGACGCCTTCAGTGCGGCAGCGGCTTCGTTGCCGTCGGCTGCCTCACCGGCCAACTGCGTCAAAACCTGGAAGGCGGCATAGGTGGCCAGGTCATCGGAGAGTGCCTCCACGACCTTTGCCGGCAGTTGCCCGACGGCCGGCGCCAGGTCCGCCGCGCGTTTCCACTTGCGCAGCGTGTTCTCCGCCTCCTCCAGCTTGCGCACGGAGAAGTCGATCGGCTCGCGGTAGTGCGTCATCAGCATCGCCAGCCGCAGAACATCGCCCGGCCAGCTGCGGCCGCCGAAGGTCTCGGTCTCCAGCAGTTCATGGATCGAGTAGAAATTGCCGAGGCTCTTCGACATCTTCTGGCCCTCGACCTGCAGGAAGCCATTGTGCATCCAGACATTGGCCATGACCGACGTGCCGTGGGCGCAGCGCGACTGGGCGATCTCGTTCTCATGATGCGGGAAGATCAGGTCGAGGCCGCCGCCATGGATGTCGAAAACCTCGCCGAGATAGGCCGCGGACATGGCGGAGCATTCGATGTGCCAGCCCGGCCGGCCCCTGCCCCATGGGCTCTCCCAGCCCGGCTCTTCCGGCGATGACAGCTTCCACAGCACGAAATCCTGCGGGTTCTTCTTGTGCGCGTCGACGGCGATGCGAGCGCCGGCCTGCTGCTCGTCGAGATTGCGCTTCGACAATTGCCCATAGTCCGGCATCGACGCCGTGTCGAAGAGAACTTCGCCGGCGGCGACATAGGCATGGCCGCGTTGGATCAGGCTTTGAATCAAGGTAATCATGTCGGCCTTGCCGTCGGCGCGCGGCTCGACGAATTCGGTGGCGCGCGGTTCGACTGTCGGCTCGAGGCAGCCGAGCGTGGCGACATCCCTGTGGAACTGGTCGGCGGTCTTTTCCGTCACCCGCCGGATCGCTTCGTTGAGCGACAGCTTTCCGGTGGATATCTCGCCGCCGAAATCGCGCAACGCACGCGCGTTGATCTTGTCGTCGACGTCGGTGATGTTGCGCACATAGGTGACGTGGGCTTGTCCATAGAGATGGCGCAGCAGGCGGAACAGCACGTCGAAGACAATGACCGGCCTGGCATTTCCGATATGGGCGAAGTCGTAGACGGTCGGGCCGCAGACATACATGCGCACGTTCAGCGCATCGATCGGAACGAAATCCGTCTTCGTACGCGTCAGCGTGTTGTAGAGGTGCAGGCCCTTCGATGCGTCAGACATTCCATGCCTTCCCGGTTCAGAACTTCTTGTTTGCATGGAGCCAGCCTCGCGCCGAGGCGCAAATCAGGCTCCAGCCTGCTGGCCGGGGCGTTTGTCCAATCTGGGGAAAGATGAGGCGAAAACGTCCGGACCAGCGCGAGGCTAGCCAATAATGCAAATGCCACAAATGGCGAAAGACGTTTTCATGGGCGGCTTTATCGCCTTGGCCAGTGTTGCCGTCAAGTCGCTGATCCCGGGAAAAACGTCGCCAAGACAGGCAAACCCGTCGCTCGATCACGCGGAATCAGCCAGTGAAACATTTTATTAAACATGTCGGCACAGTCATGAAACATTCGCCGGCTAGATCACCAAGCGTCACGATTTGGTCGGAATCAGCCATCAAACGCAGACACGAAAACGTGACCAGGGAAGAGAACATGCCTCGAAGCAAGCAGGAAGCCAACCGCGCCAAGCAACCCGCGCTGGCCAGCCACTATCGCGCAATCGGCCCGGCCGCGATCGTCGCCGCACTTCTTCATACCGCGAAGAAGAAGAAGCCGGCGCAGAAGATCGTATCGCCGCGCGCCGCCTGAGATGATGTTCCGCCGGCGCGAGCGCCGGCGATGAGGGTGCAAACAAGCATCCTGGAATAAGGCCCTCGACAGGCTTCGCTAGAACAGCGTCATCTGACTGTCGTCGGTGCCAGGTTTCTGGCGTCTGGCCTTCTCGGGCTCCGGGCCGATCTCCCCTCTTACTTGAATCTCCGGTCCGGTGTTGGCGACCTTGTTGACGAGGTCGGAGACTGGAATCGCCTCGAAGAAATCGAGTTGCGCCGGTCGCAACAGGTCGGCGACGTCGCGCGGCTCCTGCGTGCGGCAATCCAGCCAGCGAGCGAAGTCCCTGGGATCGATGACAACCGGCATCCGATCATGAATATGGGCGATGTCGGCATTGGCGTTGACCGTCAGGATTGCGCCGGTATCCATTTCCGAGCCGCCCGGCTCCGCATAGGTCTCGATCAGGCCGGCAAAGGCGACCAGCCCGCCATGCCTGGGCCGGATCCAATAGGGCTGCCCCTTCTTGCCCCCGGTCTGCCGCCATTCGTAGAAGCCTGATGCCGGCACTAGCGCGCGGCGATGGCGCATGGCAGCCTTGAACGAGGCCTTTTCGATCGCGCCTTCCGAGCGCGCGTTGAACAGCAGCGGAAACTCCCTGGTGTCCTTCACCCAGGCTGGGATGAGTCCCCAGCGCACCAGCATCGGTTGCCGGTCTGGCAAATTGGAACCTGGTGAGCGCGGCGCACCAGCGGTCGCCATCAGCACCGGCTGGGTCGGCGCGATGTTGTAGCGCGCCGGGAAATCTTCCAGGTCGGCCAAGCCCAGAAAGGCAGCGGTTTGATCCGGCGTGGCCGTCAAGGCAAAACGTCCGCACATGATCGATTGCTCCTGCCCTGGAATGGTTGCGCAAGAAAGTGGCGATGGAACAGCCGCACTGCAACCGCTAAAGCTGTCTGGCGCCAACCGTCCACAGCGGGCTGCGGCGGTCGAACGGTTGAGAGCCATGAACGACATACGAAAGATACTGCCGGCCGTCTCGGTAGCCGTGGTGCGTGGCGATACCGTGCTGCTGGTCAAGCGAGCCCGGCAGCCCTCACAGGGGCTCTATGCCTTTCCAGGCGGCAAGGTCGAGGCCGGCGAGACGCTGGAGGATGCCGCGAAGCGCGAACTGCTGGAAGAGACCGGTCTGCGTGCCACCGGTTTCCGCCCGCTTCGGGAAATCCATATCGACGGCAGGGATGACTCCCACCCTGTCGATTACCGACTCACGGTCTTCGGCGCCGCCTATGCCGGCGGCGAGGCCGTGGCCAGCGACGATGCCGAGACAGCCGCCTTCTACACGCTCCGCGAGATGACGGCGCTGCCGCTTGCCGGTTCGGTGTTCGCGGTGGCGGAAGATCTGCTTGGCCGACCTGCTGGTTCCCCTGAAAGCCGCTGAATTCCTCAACGGCGGCGCCGGAAACGCCTTGCAGGCGACAAATTGTTTGGCCACATAGACCTATGAGCCGCGCTCCTCTTCTTGTTGCTTTATGCCTTACCGCCAGTACCGCCGTGGCCATGCGGCCGGCGTTCAGCGCCGAGTCGCCGTTCGAGCCGGGGCTGATGCGGCTGGCAGAGGTTCTGGGTTCGCTGCATTTCCTGCGCAATCTGTGCGGGGAGAAGGGCGACCAGTGGCGCGGCGAGATGGAAAAACTGCTCGATTCGGAAAATCCGGACCCGGAGCGCCGCGCCCGCTTCATCGCCAGCTTCAATCGCGGCTATCGTTCCTTCGGCGGCACCTATACCCAGTGCACCGCTTCAGCCACCGAAGCCATCAGCCGCTACATGAAGGAAGGCGAGACGCTGTCGCGCGATATCGCCTCGCGCTATGGAAACTAATGTATGCCGTCCAAAGTGCCCCGGCTTTGGGGACGCGACATGCATAAGTACAAAGACATGAAACGCGTTGCATGACTCTGTTTCGACGCACGTGCTTCAGGCGATCCATCAACAGGTATCGTAGCCATCATCGGTGATGTTGGAGAAATCCGGCTTGTACCGGTCTGTGTCTTGGTGCAATCCTGATGTTGCACTTCTGCAACAGCGTTAATCAAACGTTACCGCACGAATGCGAAATTAACTCAAACTGAAGGTTTTCAACCCGCAGGCCGGCCTAATCGGCTAAGTTCGATCCGGGTTGAAACGCAGCTTCGCCAGATACAGCCGCCCCCTGTAAAAGACGATCAAAAAAATGTCGTATTTACAGATACTTACTTAGGCTGCGTGTAAACGGAACAGATCAAGCATGATCCCCATTGACGGGTCGCCGCTTGAAAGGGTGGACATCGCTTATGGAACATGGTGTCAACGACATCGACGCGCTGGTCAGGGAAGAAAAACGCCTGACGGCGGTGGAGAGCCACAGCGAAGCCTGGGCTGAAGGCCTTTCGGCCGGCATCGAGCCCGAGATCATTGCCGAGGCAGCGCTAGAGACCGCGTTCGGTGAAATGCTGCGCGCCAATGGCGAGACATCGGCCCTTGCCCTGCTCGACCGCATGCGTGAAAAGGTTATTGCTGGCGCCTTCGAACCCGAGCGGCTGCGGCACTGAACCGACATCCGGTTCTTTGACGATCGAGTGCCGTTTGGGCATCATGCCCGGGAGCCAAGGAGATACGGGCAGTGAATTTTCCGATGTCGGGCCGGTCGAAGGGCCTGGTCCTCCACATCCGCCTCGCCGCTTCCTGTGCCGCGATTGCCTTTGTGACGTGCCTGCCAAGCAGCCAGGCCTATGCGCTGAGCGAAATCCAGCGCGAAGAGCTTCCCTCACCCGTCACACCGTCAGCGGATAACGACGCTTCGTCGCCCGGCGGCGCGATTCCCATGCCTGACCCGGTGGGAACGCCACCTTCGACCGGCCAGCAGCCGGCCGCTCCGGACGCGGCGGAGCCCGACAGCCCGGCGGATGGCGGCAGCAACAGACCGCGTGTCGATCCCGAAGCACCCTTGCCGGAAGTCGTATACGACCTCGGCAAGCTGCCGGAGCCCGTGCGGCGCATGCACGACCTCATCATCGAAGCCTGCAAGAGCGGCGACATCGAAAAGCTCAGGCCCCTGATCGGCAAGGGCGACAGCATGACCCAGCTGTCGCTGGCCGACATCGACGGCGACGCCATCGCCTTCCTCAAAGGCCTGTCGGGTGACCCGGACGGCCAGGAGATCCTGGCCATCCTGGAGGAAGTCCTCAGTGCCGGCTATGTTCATGTCGATGCCGGAACACCGCAGGAACTCTACGTCTGGCCGTATTTCTTCGCGCTGCCGCTGGACAAGCTCGACGCCAAGCAGCGGGTCGAGCTGTTCAAGATCGTCACCGCCGGCGATTTCGACGACATGAAGCAGTTCGGCGCCTATATCTTCTATCGCGTCGGCATCACGCCCGCCGGGGAGTGGACGTTCTTCGTCGCTGGAGACTGAGCGGCCTACCCCTCGACAAGGGAGATTGAGGAAGCCTATCCCGGCAACGCCTCGGAAAACTCCACCGCCCGGCCCTGACCAGGCATCACGATCTCGCCGTCCCACATGACGCGGCGGCCGCGAATGACCGTGCCGACCGGCCAGCCGGTCACTTCCTTGCCGTCATAGGGCGTCCAGCCTGCCTTCGAGCCGGCTTGCGCATTGGTGATGGTCTCGCGCCGCTTCATGTCGACAATGGTGAAGTCGGCATCATAGCCGGCGGCGATGCGGCCTTTCCTGGCCATGCCGAAGATACGTTGCGGGCCGTGGCTGGAGAGATCGACAAAGCGCTGCAGGGTCAGCCGTCCCGCATTGACGTGGTCGAGCATGATCGGCACCAGCGTCTGCACACCGGTCATGCCCGAGGGCGAGGCCGGATAGGGCTTTGCCTTTTCGGCCAGCGTGTGCGGCGCGTGGTCGGAGCCGAGTACATCCACAATGCCTTGTGCGATGCCATGCCAGACGCCGTCGCGGTGGCGGGAGGCGCGCACCGGCGGGTTCATCTGGATCAGCGTACCGAGCCGGGCATAATCGTCGGCACTCAGCGTCAGATGGTGTGGCGTCGCCTCGCAGGTCGCGACGTCCTTGTGCTGTTCGAGGAACAGAATCTCCTCGGCGGTCGAGATGTGCAGGACGTGGATCCGGGCGCGAGCGTCGCGCGCGATGCGCACCAGCCGTTCGGTGCAGTGCAAGGCGGCAATCTCGTCGCGCCAGACCGGGTGCGATGACGGATCGCCCTCGATGCGTTCGCCCAGACGTTCGCGCAACCTGAATTCGTCCTCGGAATGGAACGCGGCACGACGGCGGGTGTTCCTCAGGATGGAAGCGACGCCTTCGTCGTCCTCGACCAGCAGATCGCCGGTGGACGATCCCATGAAGACCTTTATGCCTGCTGCCCCCGGCAACCGCTCGAGTTCTCCGACATCCCTGGCGTTATCGCGAGTCCCGCCGACCCAGAACGCGAAGTCGCAATGCATGCGGCCGCTGCCGCGCCGGACCTTGTCGGCAAGCGTTGCCTCGCTGGTGGTCAGCGGGTTGGTGTTCGGCATCTCGAACACCGCGGTGACGCCGCCGAGCACCGCCGCCCGCGAGCCTGTTTCCAGATCTTCCTTGTGCTCCAGTCCAGGCTCGCGAAAATGCACCTGGCTGTCGACGACACCGGGCAGGATGTGCAAGCCGCGGCAGTCGATCGTCTCACCGGCCGAGGCCCGGTGGAGATCGCCGATGACCGCGATGCGCCCGTCCTTCACCCCGAGATCGCGTTGCCCCTCGCCGTCATGGTTGACCACCGTGCCGCCTGTCAGGATGAGGTCGTAGGTCATGGGCATGCTCTCTTGCGGGGGGAGTGTCAGCGGCTTACGTAATGGCTAACCGTTTTGCAAGATCAGGCTTTTATTCTCCCCATGCCCTTTGCCCTGCTGAAAGACCGCGCGCTCATCTCCGTTTCCGGCCTGGATGCCGAGCACTTTTTGCAAAACATCCTGACCACCGATCTCGATACGCTTGGCAAAAGCGAAGCAAAGCCCGGCGCGCTGTTGACCCCGCAAGGCAAGATCCTGTTCGATTTCCTGATCTCGCGTGCCGGTGAAAACGCCTTCCTGCTGGAATGCCGTGCCGACATTTCAGATGATTTCATTCGCCGGCTGATGCTCTACAAGCTTCGTGCCAAGGTCGAGATTGCCAAGTCGGAACAAGCGCTTGTCACCGTTGCGTGGGGAAAAGGGTCAATCACCTCGGAAAATGATTCAACCGCGGTTGCCGACACACGCTTTCTCAATGAAGGCGTCACGCGCTCCTATGCCGGCACTGCGGGCGCCGGCGACGCCGCCGCCTGGCAAGCCTTCCGCATCGCCCACGGCATTGCCGAGAGCGGTGCCGATTATGCGTTGGGCGACGCCTTTCCCCATGACGTCCTGCTCGACGAGACGGGTGGCGTCGGCTTCAGGAAGGGCTGCTATGTCGGCCAGGAAGTCGTCTCGCGCATGCAGCATCGCGGCACGGCGAGGCGCCGTGTGCTGATTGTCCAGGCAAGTCCTCCCCTGCCCGCCTCAGGCACCGACCTCACCATCGAGGGACGGCCGGTCGGTACACTCGGCTCGAGTGCCGGCGGCACGGGACTTGCCATTGCCCGCATAGACAGGGTCAAGGCAGCCTTGGACGCCGGCCAGCCGATCCTGGCGGGTGATGTCCCGGTGACGGTGACCATTCCCGTATGGGCCAAATTCCGTTTTCCTCAGGAAACCGTCAGTGCGGAGGAAGCCTGATGGCGGCGGACCGTGCCGGTGCGCCGCCACGTGCCTGGCAGCGCATGCTGTCCGGCCGTAGGCTCGACCTGCTCGACCCCTCCCCACTCGACATCGAGATTTCGGACATTGCCCATGGGCTTGCCCGGGTCGCCCGCTGGAACGGCCAGACCAGCGGCGAGCATGCGTTTTCGGTCGCCCAGCATTCGCTGCTGGTCGAGGCCCTGTTCAACGAACTGGCGCCACAAGCTTCGGCCGATGACCAGTTGGCCGCGCTGCTGCACGATGCGCCCGAATATGTCATCGGCGACATGATCTCGCCGTTCAAGTCGGTGATGGGCGGCAGCTACAAGGACTGCGAGTTGCGCCTGCAGCGCGCCATCCATCTGCGCTTTTCGCTGCCGCCCGAACCGGCTGCGGCACTGCGCAGGGAGATCAAGCGCGCCGACCAGATCGCCGCCTATTTCGAGGCAACGCTGCTCGCCGGCTTCTCTACCGCCGAAGCGACCGAATTCTTCGGCCGTCCGCGCGGTTTTTCCGCCGAGCGCTTCGACTTCACACCGCGCTCGGTGACCTCCGCGCAGAATGCCTTCCTGAAGCGGTTTTCAGGGATCGAGAAGTCGCGGCACCCAGTTGCGACGTCGGCGGTAGGGTAGAAAACGCTAAATTAACCGGAAAAGATAACAGTGCGGTGTTCGATCACGCACCGCAGGCGCGCCTCATGCCCGTCGTGGATGTCAAGAATGGTTCGGTCGTCCCGGAGCGGGCGGCCGAAGGCATGGAGCGCTCGCGCCGCATGGAAGACGAGCTGCGCGAACAGAACGAACGCTTTTCAGCCGCCGTCGAGAACATGTCGCACGGCCTGTGCATGTTCGACGCCGACGAACGCATGATCATCTGCAACGGCAACTACCTCAATATCTTTCGCCTCGACGCCAAGCTGATACGTCCGGGCATCCGCTTCATCGATATCCTGCGGCACAGCGCCGACATCGGCATCGCCTCGCAAACCGCAGACGAGCTTTATGCCATCCGCAAACCCTATATCGACCAGGCGAAACCCTCGACCTACGAGGAGACGCTGTCGGATGACCGCATCGTCAGCATCTCGCACCGCCCGCTGGCCTTGGGCGGCTGGGTTTCGATCTACGAGGACATCACCGAACAACGGCGCGCCGAGCAGGACCTCAAGGAGCAACACCGCCGCTTCGACGCCGCTCTCGCCAACATGTCGCAAGGCCTGCTGATGTATGACGGCAACGGCAAGATGATCGTGCGCAACCGGCGTTTTCTGGAGCTCTACAACGTCACCGCGGCGGACTTCCCGCTTGGAACAACGCACCGCGACGCGCTGGAACGATTGCTGGAACTCGGCATCTACACGAAGATCGATGTCGACAGCGAAGTCGCCAAAACCGAAGCCTGCCTGGTGGCGGCAAAGATGCATTCGGCCTATCGGTATCTAACCGACGGCAGGACGGTTCTGGTCACGCGCCAGCCGATGAGCGGCGGCGGCTGGGTGGTGACCTTCGACGACGTCACCGAACGCCGCCGCACCGAAGAGCGCATGACCCATCTTGCGCATCACGACACGCTGACCGGACTGCCCAACCGCTCGATGTTTCGCGAGCGGCTCGACCTAGCGCTGGACGATGAGGCGGCTACGCCGCTGGCGATCTTCTCGCTCGATCTCGACCGCTTCAAGGCGGTCAACGACACCTGGGGACATCCTGCCGGCGATTGGCTCCTGAAAAGCGTGGCCGAGAGGCTGCAGCACTGCCTGCGCAATGAAACAGACATCGTCGCCCGTTTCGGCGGCGACGAGTTCGTCATCATGCAGTTCAATTCCAGGGGCATCGCCGAAGCGGAGAAACTGGCGAAGCGCATCGTCGAGGCGATCGCAAAACCGTTTCGCGACAAGAGCCGGGAGATGCACATCGGTATCAGCCTGGGCATTGCCGTTTTCCCCGACGATGGCAGGGACGCCGATACGCTGCTGAAAAACGCGGATACCGCGCTCTATCGGGCGAAGAGCGAAGGGAGAAACCTGTATCGCTTCTTCGAGCCCGAAATGGACGCCGTGGTGCAGGCCCGCCGGGCGATCGAGGTGGACCTCGAGGCTGCGCTGCCGCGCCAGGAATTCGATCTCGACTTCCAACCCATCATGAACATCGCTTCCGGCGAGATCATCGGCGCGGAGGCCTTGATGCGCTGGCATTCGCCGGCGCGCGGCACTGTCGCGCCAGACGAATTCATTCCGGTCGCCGAAGAAACCGGACTGATCGTGCCGCTTGGCGAGTGGGCGCTGAGAACGGCCTGTACGGCGGCGGCAAGCTGGCCTTCCGGCTTGCGCATCGCGGTCAATGTCTCGTCCGTGCAGCTTAGAAGCGGCGGCTTTGCCCGCAGCGTTATCTCGGCGTTGGCCTTTTCCGGCGTGCCGGCCGCACAGCTAGAGCTGGAAATCACCGAAACCGTGCTGATGGACGAGAGCAAAGCCGTGCTCAAGACGCTGCGGCAGTTGCGCGAACTCGGCATCCGCATCGCGCTGGATGATTTCGGCACCGGCTATTCCTCGCTCGGCTACCTCAGGCGTTTCCCGGTGGACAAGATCAAGATCGATCGCTCATTCATTGGCGACATGGCCAATCACGACACGGCGGCCATCGTCCGCACCGTCATCGGGCTCGGCACCGAGCTTGGCATTGTTGTCACGGCCGAGGGCGTCGAGACCGAGGTGCAGCTCGACATGCTGCGCAAGAATGGCTGCGTCGAGGCTCAGGGGTACCTGATCGGCGTACCGTCAAAGGCATCGGATATTCAGCGTCTGTTGAAATCGCGTGCACTGCGCAGCCAGATCGGCTGACCTTAGGCCAAAGGCGTTTTGTCACTCCGTCCCGAACCGAGCCGTTCCGAGAGCATGCCGTCGGGCCTCTATTGTTCCGCCGCGCCATCTATTTGGAGATCAGTTCCCAGCTTGGTCTCGACAGGTGCGCCGCCATGAATCCGGCGACGGCTTCCACCTTCGCCGGGCGCGAGCGGGCCGACGGCGTGACGAAATACAGCGCGCCTCTGGGTAAAGTCCAGTCGGTCAGGATCGCTTCCATGCGCCCGTCGGCAAGGTATTCGCTGGCAATGAATTCCGGCAGCTCGGCAATTGCCAACCCCGCCAAAACGGTCGGAACCAGGGCGTCTGAGTTGGTTACTCGCAACGGCCCTGACGGTGTGACAACTTCCTGATCACCCACGACATTGCTGAAATGCCAGACGTCCTGCCGCGGACGATAGGCGTAGCCCAGGCAGTGATGCGCGTCGAGATCGCGTGGTGTGCCTGGACGGCCATGCCTGGCGAGATAGGACGGTGCAGCCACGATATACGGGGCGATGCCGCACAGGCGCCTGGCAACCAGCGAAGAGTCCGGCAACACGGCAATCCGCAGTGCTGCGTCGAACCCTTCACCGATCAGATCGACGACCGCATCGCTCAGGTGCATATCGATCGACACATCAGGATAGAGCTTGAAGAAATCAGGAAGCAACGGCGCCACCCACCGCAACCCAAACGACATCGGCACGGCCAGACGCACCAGGCCGCGCGGGCTGGCTGACAGTTCTCGCGCCGCGTTCTCGGCATTCTCCGCGTCGCGGTAGAGTCGAGACGCACGTTCGGCGAGCCGCTGACCAAAATCGGTAAGAGCCAGCCGCCGCGACGTGCGGTTGAAAAGCCTTGCGCCAAGTCGCTCCTCCAGCCGACTGACACCACGCGACACCGTTGCCACCGACAGGCCGAGCACGCGTGCGGCAGCGGCAAAGGACCGCTCCTCCGCGACCTTGGCGAACATGGCCAACCCTTCGAAATCCGGAACTTTCGACATCGCCAATTCTGCAACGACTGTTTTCAAGCATTGCTATTTCGAAAAGATCCGGCTGTCCATATGTCTTCGCTACCCACAACAGGAGTAGCGAAAATGACACGGAAGCTCGAAGGAAAGATCGCCCTGGTTACCGGCGGCAGCAGCGGCATCGGCCTTGGCATCGCCAAGCGCTTCGCCGCCGAAGGCGCGCATGTCTACATCACCGGACGGCGACAGGCCGAGATCGACAAGGCCGTCGCGGCAATCGGCAAGAACGCCACCGGAATCCAGGCGGATTCGACCCGCTCTGCCGATCTCGACCGTCTCTATGCCCAGGTGAAAACGCAAAGCGGCCACATCGATGTACTCTCGGTCAATGCCGGCGGCGGTTCCATGCTGCCGCTCGGCCAGATAACCGAACAGCATTTTGACGAAACCTTCGACCGTAACGTCAAGGCAGTGCTGTTCACGGTGCAGAAGGCGCTCGCACTGCTGACCGAAGGGGCCTCGGTGATCCTGACCGGTTCGACAGCCGGCTCGACCGGCGCGGCCGCGTTCAGCGTCTACGGCGCGTCCAAGGCGGCGCTGCGTAACTTTGCCCGCAGCTGGATTCTCGACCTGAAGGAGCGGCAGATCCGCGTCAACATCCTCAGTCCTGGCCCGACCCGTACGACAGGCCTCGCCGAGCTTGCCGGACCTGAAGCCCAGAACCAGAAGGGCTTGCTGGACTTCCTTGCTGCCCAGGTGCCGATGGGCCGGCTTGGCGATCCTGATGAGATCGGCAAGGCGGCTGTGTTCCTGGCCTCGGACGATTCCAGCTTTGTCACCGGGGCCGAACTGTTCGTCGACGGCGGCATAGCCCAGGTCTGACCGCTCATGCCGAACGGTCGCGCCCTCAACCGGACGCGACCGTTTGCCGGCTGCCCGGCATCAGCGCAATGTCTCTATGTATTTCTCATGGAAGCTGACATAGCCCGGCTCGACCACCTTGAGATGCCGCTCGATCAGCGCGTGAAACTGCGGCAATTGGTGAAACGGCACACCAGGATAGGCATGATGCTCGGCGTGGAACGGCATGTTCCAGGCGAGCTTGCGCACCACCCAATTGGTCAGCGTGGTTCTTGTGTTCTCCAACATGTTGGCGACAAACGGACAGCGGCCGTGCTCGGCCAGGAGATAGAGGCGCAGAAACGGCTGACCGAGCAGAGCCGGAATGATCCAGACATAAAGGAGCACGGAGAGCTGGAAATAGACGGCGAGCAGAATTAGCACAGCGTAGAAGACAATCATGGCGCGCGCCTCGGCGCTAACCTTGGGTCGACCTTTCGGCGGCACATAGCTTTCCTGGCTGCCGCCGGCCGCATTGGCGTAGAGCGTCTTGAGATGGCCCAACCACAGCGGAATGCCGGAAACATGCACGAGATACTGTCGCAGCGTTTCCGGCTTGGGAAAGGCCAGTTCCGGGTCGTTCTCGGGATCCTGGGTGAAGCGGTGATGGGCGAAATGGAAATAGCGGAACCAGTCGGCCGGCAATGCAAGCGCCAGGCTGCACACCCGCGCCACGGCATCGTTCAGCCACTGTGTCTCGAAGGCGGTGCGATGAACCGTCTCGTGCAGCAGCGTGAACAGGAACACGATCAGGATGCCTTGCGGCAGCATCAGCAACGGCCAGAATGGCACTTTCGCGGCAATCAGCGATCCAATAATCACAATCGCACCCCAGTGGGCGCCGAGCTGAACGAGACCCGCGGCATCGGACTTGGCGGTCAGGCAGCTGCGTTCTTCCGGGGTTAGTGACGCGATTATGTCGCGATGATCCATCGGCTCGATCCAGGCTGGCGATTTGACGAGGCTTACCCTATCCGCTGAAAAAGCTTTTCAAAAGCGACGATTCCTGCAATTTGGATAAGGTTATCTTGTCTATATGGCGATCATGGTCACATCTCCATCCCTCAAAGGGCTTCAGGCTTTTGAGGCCGCGGCACGCACGGGCAGCTTTGCCGCGGCGGCGGAGGAGCTTTCGGTTTCGGCCGCCGCCGTCAGCCAGCTTATCCGCACCGTCGAGGAGCAGATGGGCCGCAGGCTGTTTCATCGGGTCAACCGCAAAGTGGTGCTCACCGAGGCCGGCGTGGAGATGCTGCCACGGCTGACCATGGCCTTCCAGGAAATCGGCAGTGTCTCGCGCGAACTGGGCGGCGACGCATTTCGCCCGCGCCTGGTGGTCTCGGTCCCGCCATCCATGGCCATGGGCTGGCTTTCGCAGCGTCTGTCCGGTTTTGTCGCAAGCCATGGCGCCGCCGATATATCGCTGCGCGGTGACGACGACCCGGTGCCGTTCGACCGCGAGTTGATCGACATCAGGCTCTCTTACGGTCCGCACTATCGCGAGCACCCGACCGAGGACATCGCCCGGGACGCCGTCTATCCCGTCTGCGCACCATCGCTTTCCAGCACAATCAACGCAGGCGACGGTCCGCTTGCAGGGCTGCCGCTGATCCACACCGACTGGGGTCCGACCGGCGCATCGTTTCCGTCCTGGCGCAACTGGTTCGAGGCGGCCGGTGTCCAACCTGGCAGGGCGGCGCAGCGAGGCCTGTCGGCCAACTCGTCGCGTGCGGCGCTCGACCTCGCCATTTCGGGGCTGGGCGTTGCGCTGGCACAAGGGGTCTATTGTGCCGAGGCAGTGGAGGACGGCAGGCTGATAAGGCCGGCAGCCGGGGCAATTGCGCTGCGCCAGCCCTATTGCCTGACGATCCCGGAGCGCAGCGCCAGACGCGATGTCGTGGCGGCGTTCCGCGGCTGGCTGATCAAGGAATGCCAGCGCAAGGTGGGCTCACCGGCGTTGCGTTGATACGCGATGGTCACAGGTGTCCGCTCAAGGCCACCACCATGTCCTTGCTGGTGGCCACGGGAATGATCTCGAATTCGACCAGA
This sequence comes from Mesorhizobium sp. 113-3-9, assembly GCF_016756515.1. NCBI lineage: Bacteria > Pseudomonadati > Pseudomonadota > Alphaproteobacteria > Hyphomicrobiales > Phyllobacteriaceae > Mesorhizobium > Mesorhizobium sp. 113-3-9. The sequence continues at coordinate 5,536,055 of NZ_AP023246.1, forward strand.
TCAGCCCATTCGATGACCCAGCGCTGCAGGAGCGTGGCGTCATCGGCCTCGACGAGCAGGAAGCAGCGGCTCATATCCGCAGCGATCCAGCTGTGGTGCACGACAAGCTCCTCCGGCTTCAGACGGCCCCGGTCGCGAAAGCGGCGGTAAATGTCCTTGCGATCGCAGCCGGTGAAATCCTCGATCACGATGAACTGCATGTTTCCCCCCCAGAGCAATTTCAGGAAAAGTGTGAAGCGGTTTTCCGTCCGGAATTGCTTCAAAACAAAGAGATAGAGCAGCTCGCCGTTTCCGTGAAACGGCGAGCTGCTCGGGCCGAACTATTGCCGCCCCGGCCGGTCGAGCCGTTCAAGAAACCACTGCGTCAGCCGGATCCAGACCTCGTCCTTTTCGCCGGAATCCTCCCAGCCATGGTCGAGATTGGGATTATCGTTGACCTCGATGACGAAGACGCCGTCCTTGGTCTCCTTGAGGTCGACGCCGTAAAGGCCGTCACCGATGCAGCGTGCCGCCTTCACCGCCGTTTCGACGACATGGGTGGGCGTCTCCTTCAGCGTGAAGGTCTTGATGCCGCCCTGGTCGGGCTTGCCGTTGGCCTTGTGATTGACGATCTGCCAGTGCTTCTTGGCCATCAGATAGTGCACGGCAAACAGCGGCTGGCCGCCGAGCACGCCGACGCGCCAGTCATATTCGGTGGGAATGAATTTCTGCGCGATGAGGAGGTCGGAATCCTCCAGCCATTCGGTGGCGAGCGTCTTCAGTTCCTCGAAGTTGGCGCATTTCTTGACGCCGCGCGAGAAGGACGAATCCGGGATCTTCAGTACCAGCGGGAAGCCCAGAGTCTGCGCCGCGAGTTCAAGATCCGAGGTGCCGGCGATCATCACCGTCGGCGGCACCGGCACCTTGTTGTAGGACATCAGCTCGTTGAGATAGACCTTGTTGGTGCAACGGATCATAGACAGCGGATCGTCGATGACCGGCATGCCTTCCTGCTGCGCGCGGCGGGCGAAGCGATAGGTGTGGTTGGAGATCGACGTGGTCTCGCGGATGAACAGCGCGTCGTAGTTCGCCAGCTTGGCGAGATCCTTTCTGGTGATGGGCTCGATTTCGACCCCCATCTTTTCGGCGATCTTGGCCCAGTAGCGCAGCGACGAAATTTCCGATGGCGGCAACTCCTCATGCGGATCGACCAACGTGGCGAAGGTGTAGCGCGCAGGCGTGCGCCCCTTGGTGTCGCGCCATTCGCGGTTGGTGTAGGTCTCCAGGCACTGGATGAAGCTCTTTTCCTCGTCCTCGGTCATGCGCGCCAGCGGATGAAAGCCGATCTTGCGGATCGAGGCCCATTCGGCGCTGTCCTTGATGTGGACTTCGAGCGCCGGCGCCCGGAACCAGTCGAACAGGAGCTTGGCGAAGCGGTCCCAGACCTTTGACGGGCCGATGCCGAAGAAGATGCAGACCTTGGCGGGAAAGGCGCCGCCGAGATCCTTGCGGCATTTGTTGAGCGCCAGTTCCAGTTCGGGCAGCGCATGCTCGTAGAGTTTGCGCTCCGACAGGTCGATCATCGTCTCGACGGTCGGGATAACCTTGTGGCCACGCGAGCTCGCCAGCAGCGAGGCATAGTAGCCGCGGCTCTGGTATCCGTAATTGTTCGACAGGTTGATGACCTTCGGACGCTGGCCCCGAAACAGCGAGGGATGCGCGAGGTAATCGCGGTTGGTGATGATCTTGTGCGGTGTCGCCACCTGGTCGAGATCGCTCTGCCGGCCGGTAAGAATGACCCAGGTCATTGTGTGTCGCGCTTCCCCAGAGTGATGGCGGCACGCAGTCCGTCGCGGCCGAACTGCGCCATGTTCATGAAGATGCCGTAGGGCACTGGAATGTTGGCGGCATCAAGGATGGTTTCCTGCCTTTCGTCCTCGACCCAGGGATCGTGGATCAGAATATGATCGCCGTCATCGCCGATGGCCAGCACCCAGTGCGGCACCTTCTTGCCGAACATCAGGAAGCCGCTGATCAGCACCAGCACCAGTTTTCCCTCTGATATCGCGGTGCGGATATCGTCGATGGCGAACGAGCGGTAATTCACCGGGATGCCGTAAAGTTCCGCGCGGCGGCGAAAGTCGACCTGGGCCAATTCCATCACCCGGCGCTTGTCCTCGCTGCGCACCGACTGCAGGAACAGCGCGCCGTAGAAGGAAACAAAAATCTCCGCCGCGAGCCCGCTCTCGTACCCCGACACAGCCAGGCCGAACGGCTCGCAGCCGCCCGGACCCGACATCATGAAGACGGTGGTCGCCTCGCGCCAGAGGCGGATTTCCATCACCGGATCGGGCACGAAGTCGCGGTCGAAATTGGCCATCGCCATCATCAGGCAGCATGGGCCGCAGGTGAACTCGCAGGTCTGCTGATAGAATGGCACCCTGGTGGCGACAGGAAGGTCGCCGCGCAATGTCTTTTCATAACGAAGCGCCGTCGCGCCGTCCTCGTAGTAGCCGGGCTCGCGGCCAATCTTGCGGTAGCCGGCCTGCTCATAGATGCGGATGGCCCGGTCGTTGTCCTCGCGCACTTCGAGACGCAGCATCATACGGTCGTGCTCGAAGGCGGCCTCCTCCGCCGCCGACAGCAGCCGGCGCCCGATGCCGAGCGCGCCGAAAAACGGGCCGACGGCTATGGAGTAAAGCCGGGCCACCCCACTGCCCTTGCGAAACAGCACGATCGCATAGCCGGCGACGCGGCCTTCGACTTCGGCGACCAGCGTCTCGGCTGTCTCGCGCTCGATGAACAGGCGAAAAGAGCGGCGGGAAATGCGATCGCTCGAAAAAACGGCTTTCTCGATGGCGGCGAGATCATCGACGTCAGAGGCGCGGGCCGTGCGGATCTCGGCAGGCATGCGACTTGAGAAAACCTCGATTGCGTTGCGGAAACGGCCCCAGTCAAAAGCGTCGCAAACACCGGCCGAAGCGCCGGTATTCATCAAGCGCTATCGCTCCTTGATTAGGGCCGAATTGTGACAGGTTCCCTGGCGGCAAGGAAGCTCGCGGGCTTTGAACAGGATCGCTGTTTCGACAGGTCGCCAGCGGCGGATGATTGCAGCCGACTCAGCTTGCCAAGCCTGCCAGAAGCTGGCCGTAGGCACTCTTGGCCACGACCGCCAATTGCTCACGCGGCAGCGAGCCGACGACGGCGCAGCCATAGCCCTTGTCCAGCCAGTAGACGGCCTGCGGGCCATCCTGCGCCGAAGCGTAGGTGCCCTTGGCATTCTCCGTCGATTCGGCGGTGACGAAGAGGGATATGCGCTCGCCCTTGTCGTCCTCGTAGAGCAGCATCGCGGCCTTGCTGTCGCCGGCCGGCAGCAACCGGCCGCCGATCAGTTGAAAGCCATTCGCGCTCAAGTCCGGCGCCACCAGCTTCAATCCGACGCGGTTGGACAGCCAGGTCTGCAAATGATCCTTGTCGCTGGCCAGCACTTCCACAGCATGCCGCTTCTCTGCAGCATAGATGACATGGGCGGCGATCGCCTGTTCGGCGAGCCTATCCTCGGCAGGATTCTCCTGCCCGATGCCGTCAATGCCGGCAAAGTAGCCGCCAAATCCGCCCGTGGCCAGAAGCACGGCCGCCGCCGCGGCAAGCCACCAGCGCGAGCGGGGCACCGCAGTCCTAACAGGCGCTTCGCCGAGCACCACCTTGCGCAAGCGCGCGGGAACAGGCTCATCCAGCACACCGGCAAAGGCGGAGCGCAACGCCTCCCGGTCGGCTGTGAAGCGGGCGCTTCTGGCCTTCATCTCGGGATTGGCATCAAGCCAGGCATCGTAAGCGGTACGCTCGTCGGCCGGCAGTTCGCCATCGAGCGCCATATGGATGTCACGTTCGGAAAAATCGCGGCGGATCATTTCTCTACGATCCTTATCGCGCGGCGGCGTGCCGTGTCATCCAGCAACCCGCGCAATTCCTCACGCCCGCGTGCAATGCGCGACATCAGCGTGCCGGCGGGCACGCCCAGAATATTGGCGGCCTCGGCATAGGAAAAGCCTTCGATGGCAACCATGACAAGGGCCGCGCGGCGATCGGGGCTGATCGCCTGCAGCGCGTCGATGACCTCGCGCGAGGCGATGCCGTCCAACTGCTCGGCCGGCTGGGCAACCGCCTCGCCCGCTTCCAGTGGCAACATCGCCGCTTCGCCGCGACGGTTCACCTTGCGCATCTGGTCGATGAACAAATGATGCATGATCGTAAACAGCCACCTCCTGGGGCTTTCTCCCGTCTGCCAGTTTTCGAGCCGCATGAGTGCGCGCTCGAGGCAGTCCTGAACGAGGTCGTCGGCAGAATCGCGGTCGCGCAAAAGCGAGCGTGCGTAACGGCGCAGGCGCGGTATTTCGCCAAGGATTGCTGCCTTCTTTTCGTCCATGACCGCTGGTTCTGAAATCGCCCTTATTGATCCCGATTCAACGCGCCTTCCCGGCGCGACGCAAGCGGCCAGCGCGAAGCGGTCCGCCGCCCCGGTCACCCAAGCAATGAGATAACGTTCCCACTGGCCGATTTATTCCCGGCTGGGCTGAAATCTTATTGTTCTTGCTTGCCTTTATCCATTTTCCTTCGCCGCCCTGGTCAAAAGCCGCTGGTAGAACAGGCCGATGCCGATCAGCACGGCGCCAAGGCCGATGAAGGACAGCGCCCTGAGCACGCCTTCCAACTCCGACATGTCGAAGAGAAAGACCTTCAGCACCGCGATCGCGATCAGTACGGCGGAGGCAATGCGAAGCACCTGCGACTTCAGCCAGACGCCGGCGGTGAGCAATGCTACGCCGATTACCAGCCAGAGCGCTGAATAGGTGTAGGTTTCCAGCTGGCCGAGCCCGCTCCACAGGCCGATGAACTCGCCCTTGAACAGGCGCCTTACCGAAAGCGTAGCGTAGGTGAAGGCAAGTACCGCCGCCACCAGCGCCAGCATTTGCGCATACCATTTCGGCCGCTTGTCCCTGATGTAGAGCGCCAGCCCGCCGGCGGCGACCGCCGGCAGGAGATAGGCCAGGAACAACAGGTTTAATACCGGGATCCGGCCTGTCGATTCGTCGGTGAATAATGGGTTCAGCACCACGAAATGCCGGATGACGATGAGGGCGACCGAAACCACCCCGGCGGCCATCGAACCATAGCGCAGCACCGAACTTGGCGAGCGCATATCGATGGCGACCAGGATGGCGCCGGCGCCGATGGCGATCAGTGTGTAGATCGCCTGTTCGGCGAGCGTCATCGCACCCGTATCGATGACGCCGCCATGCATGGCGTGACGCACCAGCATGGCGACAGTCAGCAGCGCAAACAGCGCCGCAGCCGCCTCCATGGCGAGGCGCGGCCGGCCATTGGTGGTGCGGGCGAGCTGCCAGGCGGCGAAGCCAGAGGCGAGCGCCGGTACGCCGTAGCCCGGCAGCAGCCAGTTGAACACCGGTGTCATCGACAGGAATTCGGCGCCGACGATCGTCGGATCGAAGGCGACGCGGCCAAGCACGGCGATCACGGCGCCAACCGAAATCCAGCCGAGCACGGGATAAGAGCGCCAGCGCGTTGCCAGCGCAGGCACGATGGCCGCGGCACCGAGCAGAATGGTGGTCCAGCCGGAATCGAAAGCCATGTGCAGCATCAAGAGGCCGGCGATCGCCGCGCCACCCAAGGCAAACGACACCGCCATGCCGCCCTTGAGTGGCGGCTCCTCGGCGCGCGCGATCCATTCGCCGCCGGCGGCGAAGACCACGACCAGCAGGGCTGCAACGACGGCATAGACAAAGTCACGGTCGAGATTGCCGAAGGTGAACCAGAGCGCCAGCAGGATGACCAGTGGCACCATGACACCCGATGCTGCCCAGGAGGCGGACCGCAACCAGGACGATGCCGCGAACTTGCGGGCGGCCCACAAGCCCGCGCCGATGAAGACCAGGCCCAGTGCAATGCCAATGCGCAGGGTCAGACCATTGGACGTGGCCAAGGGCAAGCCATCGACGCCGAGAGCGCCGGCCGAAAAGTCGGACGCGATCGAGGTTGGCGGGATGATGCCGAGATAGATCAGTACCGTCGCCAGCCCTGCGGCGTAAAGCAGCGGCAGGGCCAGCGGACGATAGAGCGCAACGGCCACTATTGCCGCGAGGATCGCGGCGCCCGGCAAGGCATAGCCTGCGGCGGCGAAGGCCGGGTCGACCGACAGGCCCAGCGCCGAGAAGGCAACGAACAGGCCAGGCACGATGGACGGCCAGTCAAAGGCCCTGGCGGTTTCGTCGCGATGGCCGCCGAGCCAGACAAAAGCGAGGATGGCCAGCGTGACGGCATCGATGAACAGGATTGCGGACAGGTTCACGCCCGGGGCATCGGTCATGTAGAGGATGGTCCAGATGCCGGTGCCGAAAAAGGCCGCCGCCATCAGCGCTTTCCAGTCGCGCATGCGAGCAATGACGCCGGTGGCGGCGAGCACTATGGCGAGATAGCCGAACAGCGCCCAGCGATTGGGCGCCTGGGAGGCGATCAGCACCGGCGTCACCATGGCGCCGACAAGGCCGATGCCGGCCAGAGCCTGACCATGGACAAGAGCCGCCGCGATGGTGGCAACGCCGATGGCACCGAGCAGCGTAAAGGCGAGCGCCGGGCCGATGAAGCCGTAAATGCCGTGGGCGGCATAGACGGTGCCGAACAGGATGAAGGCACCGGCCGCCGTCAGGATCGCCGGAATATAGGCGCCCGCAACACCTTGCACCGGCACCTTGAAGCCGGTGCGGCGAATGAATTCGCCGCCGGCGACCAGCACCAACCCGAGCACCGCTGCCATGGTGAGCCGCACGCCAGGGCCGAAAATGCCGGCCTCGATCGTGTAGCGGATCAGGAACAGGCCACCCAGTGCCAGCGCGATGCCGCCGACCCAGACGGCCCAGCGGGTGCCGAGCGCCGTCTCGATATCCGGCTTGCCGGGAGCCCTTGCCGCGACGGCCGGCTCGACAGGTTCAACTGCCTTCGGAGCCTCGCCCGCGGACCAGGGGCCGGACACGATCTCGCCTGGCGGAGATTCTGTCTCCGTGGTCGGTGTCCCTGCAGTCGGCGTCTCCGCTACCGCCGGCTCGCTTACCGCTGACGAGGCGAAATCGGCCGCCGCTGCAGCCACCGGCACGGCGTCCGCCTTGCCGTCGGTCGCGGCCTGCTCGGGCGGCTTGGCCACCGGCGGCACGACACCTGAAAGGACAAGGCTGCGCAGCGCGCCAAGCTCGCGCTCGATCAGACCGATGCGGTTCTGCTGGCGCGAAATGATGACGAACAAGGCGATGATGGCGACAAGGCCGATCAGGCTCTCAAACATGGCGGTTCCCCCAAACCAGGCCAGTTTTCACTGACGTTTCATCTCACTGACATTCAAATACGGCGGCTAAACGGCTGGAAAACTCAACGTGCCGCCAGATTGGCGGCCGGAAATATCGAACATGTCTCCGTGCCGAAAGCCAGCAGCTTGCCGCCGGCATCCTTCAGCGTCGCTTCCGACACGGCAAGCGTGCGGCCCTTGTGGACCACCTTGCCTTCGCAGACCACCTCGCCGGTCCAGGGCGTGATCGGCCGCGTGAGATTCACCTTGAACTCCGCCGTCGAATAGGCCTCGCCTTTTTCAAGCAATGTCTGCACCGCGCAGCCCAATGCCGAATCGAGCAGCGTCGCCGCCCAGCCGCCATGCACGCTGCCCAGCGGGTTGAGGTGACGCTCGCTCGGCATACCGCGAAAAACCGCCCGCCCCTCCGACACTTCGGTAAGGGCGAAATTCAACTGAAAGGAAATTGGCGGCGCCGGATATCCGCCGTCGATGATGCGCCGCAGCAGTTCCAGGCCAGTGTATTTGAGGATATCGGCGTGCGGAATTGTGCCGAGGCCGAGCGGCGAGACCCGGCCCGGATACAGTTCGACTTCGGTCATGCTGCGTTGTCTCCGGCAATGGTCTTGCGCGTCGCATGGTGCTTGCGCAAGGCGGCGAGAAAGCCGGCGCGGGCATCGGGCTGTTCGATGGCACGCGGCTCGTAGACGTGGCGCGTGAAGAAAAACCCTGTCAGCCGGAAGGCATCCTCGACCGCCGCCGGATCAGCGCGCAGGCCGGAGCCGCGCTGCAGAAACGCCGGCAGCACCAGCATCTTGTCGCGCCAGGGCGCGCCGGCGTCGCGCGACACCGCGCGGCCCGACTTCGGCGAGACATAGGCAAGGTCCTGCCTCGTGCCGGTGGCGGCGCATTGGCTGAGATCGAGGCCGAAGCCGAGTTCATCAAGGATCAGAAGCTCGAAGCGCGCTACCAATTCTCCGGCGGCATCGGCATCGTCGAGATGAGCGATCATGACGGCGAGCGCTTCGTAAAGGCCGCCATGGGCGTCACGCTCGGGCAACAGGCGCAGATGCGTGGCCATGGTCTGCAGCCCGTAGACGGCGACGGCGCTGTCCATCAGCCGGGCAGCGTTCATTTCGATCGCCTCGACCTGGAACGTACCGAGATGTTCGTCAAGGCGCGCGCGCCATAGGAGATCGACGCGATTGCCGGGTTGGAGAACAGGTTGCTGCTTGCGCGAACGGCCGCCGCGAACGAGACCGAGATAACGGCCATGCGCACGCGTCATCACCTCGAGAATGGCGCTGGTTTCGCCATGCTTGCGGGTGCCGAGAATGATTCCCTCGTCGCGCCATTCCATGCCCAGAGCTTTTCACCCGTTGAGTGGCGAAATCAAGGTATGGGCCTGGCGCCTAGGCAGATCGTGAGCGGCACTCGGCGCAAAAAACCGCCCGTAGCGATGTGCCACGGGCGGTTCGATGAAGATTGGTCGATCTGTTAGAATGAACGCTGGAAGCGGAAAATGCCACCGATCGCGTCTGAGTTGTTCTTGTCAAAATTGTCGTAATAATCGACTTCGGCGGTGATCGTGTAGCCCGGGACGATCGTGTAAGCGACGTTGGCCGCCACCGCGAAGTCGCTGGCATCGGTGTAGGAGACCTGTGCGTTGAGCGCGACCTTCTTGTTCACCGTGTAGGTGCCACCGCCCCAGACCGCGAAGTTTCCATTCCAAGGCTTGTAGAAGCTCTTGGCAACGTTGTCGTCGGTGCCGTAACCAACCATTGCGAACAAGGTCAGATCCGCCGTCGCCTTCAGGTCAAGACGGGCCTTGCCTGCCCATTCTTCCCAGTTGCTGTTGTAGGCGCCAACCGCGGTGATCGCACCCCAATCGCCCTTGTACTTCACACCGCCGACAACATGGGGAACGTAGCTGTCGATGGTCTCTGTTGTGCCAGAACCTTCTTCCAGCGAAGCTACGGCCGAGAAGCCGTTGCCGATGTCAAAGTAGTAGCTGATCAGGTTGGTGTCTTTGATACCATATTTAATGATCGTATCCTGCACGACGTTGCCAGCGTAGCCGATGAACGAATCATAAGGGGTTTCATCCTTACCGACGCGTAGACCACCAAGCTGTATCCAGGCGAAATTCAGGGTAACACTCTTGTTGGCAGCGCCTGCATTGTAGCTTTCAGTATATTGATTGTAGCTTGCAATGCCGCTTTTTGAAGTGTTGCCAAAATTAAAGCGGGTTTCAGTATAGGTCTTCAAAGTGCCAAGCTCGGTTTCCTGGCCGGTCCACGTCTTCAAATTGAAGCGAGTGTTTTTCAACCAGGTTCCCTGCTGGCTACCGTCGCGGACATCAGTGGCGCGAGCGCCGTCCAACGAGCCGACATCACCAAAACCGGCGTCATAGCGGAGATAGCCGCCGATGCGCAGGCAGGTCTCGGTGCCCGGGATGTAGAAGTAGCCGGCGCCGTAGACGTCGCAGATCTTGACGTATTCGGCCGGTTCCGGTTCGGCGACGACAACCGCGTCCGCGGCGCGAGCGCCGGAAACCGCGATCAGGGCCGCGGCTGAGCCGAGAAGGAGGCTCTTGATGTTCATTTTCTGACCTCTCCAGTCATAGTTTAAATGGCTTCGGATTTGTGGCTGGCGGATATGTTTTCCCGCCTCACCCCCACAACGAAAAGGCGCGCACCGCGTCCCCTTTTCGCGGCGAACATACCCATCAATCCTCCGCCTTCAATGACGGTTTTGGAAATAACGTCGATTCTTTGAACAGATTAATGCCGTGTTGCACAAATAACACTAGCTTACATCGCAATTGGCACAAATGGCACAACGTCATATATTTAATATATATTCAGATAGTTTCTCGGCTAACTATGATTTTCAGCACAATATATTTCGAATTTGCAGTCCAACGATGATATTTTCGATATTTTTTTGGGAAAAGTAACCGCAATTTTGCGTGCGGCATATCCGGGGCAGCATCCTCCGCTCAGCGGTATTGCGAGGAAATTCCAATGCTCTGCCAGATCGGCCAAAATCTCGCCGAGCCGGTCGAAACACGCCGGCGTGGGGCTGCAGTGCTCTCGATTAGGACAGCAGCCTGCTCATCGTGCGCCGGTGTGGGATCGCTTTCTCAAACCCAACGCGGCAAACACAGGCGAGCGGAAACAAGGACGATTCGAGGAGTCACGTCACGTCCGGTGGCTGAGATCGGCCAGCACCGCGTCGATGACACGCCAGGATTTTTCGATCTCAACCAGATTGTCTATGCGGCCGGCGGCGGTGATCAACGCCTTCCACAGCGCCCAGCCACGCCCGCGTGCCCAGGTCGGCTCATCGACGGCAAGACCGGTGCGGAAAACGTCCCTGCTCTCGCCCTCGAACAAGGTCCAGGCGATCGTGAGGTCGCAGGACGGATCGCCGACACCCGACGTGCCGAAGTCGATCACCGCGCTCAAACGACCCTTTTCGACAAGCAGGTTGCCCCAGCTGACATCGCCATGGAACCAAACCGGCGGCCCCTGCCAGGTGGCGGCAAGGGCTGCTTCCCATACGGCACTCGCCGTGCTGGCATCGATGCGACTGCCAAGTGCGGTGATCGCTTGCCTTGTCTCGCCGTCATAGACGGTCAGGGAACCACCACGGAAGAAGTTGTGCGACCCAGGCGCCGGTCCGCCGGTCGGGTCGATGCGTCTCAACGCAGTCAGGAATGCGGCGAGGTCTGTTGCGAATTGCGACAGGTTGGCGATGCGCTCCCGCTTCGCGGTCTCGATCCAGCCATGGACGGACCAATGCCAGGGGTAGCCGTCGGCCGGAATTCCCATGGCCAGCGGTACCGGAATGGGTAGCGGCAGAAGCGGCGCCAACCTCGGCAGCCAGCGATGCTCCTTTTCCACTTGCAGGGAATAGGCGGCGGCGCTTGGCAGCCGCACGGTCATCTGGTCGCCAAGATGAAAGGTCCTGTTGTCCCATCCGCCAAGCTCAACCGGCCTGACCGCAAGATCCTTCCACAAGGGGAATTGCGTGGCGACCAACCGGCGGACCAGAGCCGTGTCGATGATAAGCCTGCTATCCATGGGCCGCTAATGCGGGAATTCGAGACCCATCTCGCGGTAACGCTCGGGATCGTCGCCCCAGTTCTCGCGCACCTTCACGAACAGGAACAGATGCACCTTCTGCTCGAGGATGCCTGCAATCTCCATGCGTGCCGCCTGGCCGATGGCACGGATGGTTTCGCCCTTGTGGCCAAGCACGATCTTCTTCTGGCTGTCGCGCTCGACATAGATGGTCTGGTCGATGCGCACCGAGCCGTCCGGCTTCTCTTCCCATTTCTCGGTCTCGATATGCGAGGAATAGGGCAGTTCCTGATGCAGCCTGAGATAGAGTTTTTCGCGGGTGATCTCGGCCGCAAGCTGGCGCATCGGCAGATCGGAGATCTGGTCTTCCGGATAATACCAGGGGCCTGCGGGCAACGCCTGCGCCAGATAGTCGAGCAGGTCCTTGCAGCCAGAGCCGGTCAGTGCTGAGACCATGAAGGTGCGCTTGAAAGGCACTTTCTCGTTGGCGGCCGCGGACAGGGCCAGCAGCGTCTCATGCTTGACCCGGTCGACCTTGTTGAGGATCAGCGCCATCGGCTGGCGCACGTCCTTCAGCCTTTCGAGGATAGCGTCGGCATCGCCCCTGATGCCGCGCTCGGCGTCGATCAGCAGCAGAACGATATCGGCATCCTTGGCGCCGCCCCAGGCGGTGGTCACCATCGCCGTGTCGAGGCGCCGCTTCGGCTTGAAGATACCCGGCGTGTCCACGAAGACGATCTGCGCGTTGTCGTGCGTGGCGATGCCGCGCACTATGGCGCGTGTCGTCTGCACCTTGTGCGTGACGATCGACACCTTGGCGCCGACCAACTGGTTGACCAGCGTCGACTTGCCCGCATTGGGCGCGCCGATCAGCGCGACAAATCCGGAATGGGTGGCAGGGGCTTCAGCAGTTTCAATATCGGTCATGCTGCGTTCCATACACCTTCGCGCAGCAGAAGGGCAGCCGCGGCGGCCTGCTCCGCTTCACGCTTGGAACGGCCGCTGCCTGTCGCCGGCTGAAATGCACCAACCCTGACGCTGACGGTGAACAACGGATCGTGGTCCGGCCCCTCGCGGCTGTCGATGTTGTAAGCCGGGACGGCACTCGCCGCCTGATGCGCCCATTCCTGCAATTCGGTCTTGGCGTCGCGGCGCGCGGCACCCGAAGCCTGCGAACGCGGCTGCCAGTATTTGTGGATGAAAGCGCGCGCCGCCTCCAGGCCGCCGTCGAGATAGAGCACGGCGATCAGTGATTCCAATGCGTCGGCGCGCAGATTGACGCGCTTGCGACCCTCGAGCCCGCGCACGTCGGATCCAGCGCGGACGAGGTCCGGTAACCCGATATGCTCGGCGATCTCGGAAAGTGCCTCGGCGTTGACCAGCGCATTGAGCCGCAGTGACAACTCGCCTTCCGCCGCATCGGGAAAAGCGGCCAGCAGCATGTCGGCAACGACCAGACCAAGAACCCGATCGCCGAGAAATTCGAAACGCTCATAGTCAGTGCCGGCATTGGCGCCCCGGGCACTGGCATGGGTGAGCGCGCGCTGCAGACGCTGGCGGTCGGCAAAGGCATGGCCCGTGCGTTCCACAAGCGCTTCGGCGAGCGCATCGGCGGTCAGCCGCTTCGCCGCTGCCATCCCTAGTTGACGAAATGAAACAGGCGCGAAGCGCGCATCAGCGACGGCCATTTCCAGATTTCGAGCGGGCTTGCCTTGCCGGCGATCGAGAAGAAGACAAGGTTGGCGCGGCCAACCAGATTCTCGGCGGGAACGTAGCCGACGGTGAAACGGCTGTCGGCGGAATTGTCCCTGTTGTCGCCCATCATGAAATAATGGCCGGGCGGCACGTCGAATTCACGTGTGTTGTCGCCGATTGAATTCGGATTGAGGTCGAGCGTGTCGTAGCTGACGCCGTTGGGCAGCGTTTCCCGGTAGACATCGATCGGCTGAGGCATTTCGGTGATATCGGGATTGTCGATCTGGCCGGTCTTCACGCGCGGCACGCCGACGCCGTTGATGAACAGTTGGCCATCCTTCATCTGGATCTTGTCACCAGGCAGGCCAACCACGCGCTTGATGTAATCGACGGACGGATCCGGCGGGAACTTGAACACCACCACATCGCCGCGCTTGGGCTCGGAGCCCCAGATACGGCCCGAGAAGAGGTCGGGACCGAAAGGCAGCGAATAGCGCGAATAGCCGTAGGACCATTTGGTGACGAACAGATAGTCGCCTTCCAGAAGCGTCGGCCGCATTGATCCCGACGGGATAGAAAAGGGCTGGAACAAGAGCGTGCGGATGACGAGCGCGAGCAAAAGCGCCTGGACGATGACGCTGACGGTTTCGCCAAGCCCGCCGGATTTCTTCTGGGATTTTTCAGCCACGCTCATGTCGTCCTCGATTGTGCGTTGGATGTATAGAGTCTCGGCGCGCGCTGGGCAACGTCAATGCCGGACGTCAGATGCAATCAATGTGGCGCTTCTTCGACGGGCAACGCCTCGATGATCACAAAGGCTTGAGCGAGCGGGAAATCATCCGTGATGGTGAGGTGGATCGCTGCCCGATGGCCTCGGGGAAGTATCTTTTGCAGTCGCGCCAGCGCTCCGCCGGTCAGCGCCATCGTCGGCGCGCCGCTGGGCAGGTTGACGACGCCCATGTCGCGCCAGAAGACACCTTGCGCCAGACCGGTACCCAGCGCCTTGGCGCAAGCTTCCTTGGCGGCGAAGCGCTTGGCGTAGGAGGCGGCGCGCGCGCCGCGGTTATCCGAACGCGCCTGTTCGACCTCGGTGTAGATTCTCTGGATGAAGCGCTGTCCGTGACGCTCCAGCGATTTCTCGATGCGCCTGATATCGATCAGATCGCTGCCGATGCCGATGATCATCGGGCGGCTGAACCGATGCCTGCGCCGGGGTGGGCCGACTGCTCACGGCGGCTTGCACGCTCTGCCAGCCGCTTGCGCCTTTGCTCGCGGAAGACATTCATGCCCCAGCGCGTGACGCCGTAAAACAAGAGGCCGAACACCAACCCGAGCGGCACCGCGCCGATCAGCATGGGCTCCAGAACGGGATGCCACAGCTTCGCGAAGGAAAGCGTGTGCATCATCTCGCCCAGATGCGCCGGCGGACCATGCGCCGGCAGGCGATCGTGCAGGATGAGCTTGCCGGTTTCCCAGGATGCACCCCACAGAATGGGAAAAGTCAGCGGATTGCCAAAGAAAACAGCGCCGAGTGCCGCCGCTACCAGATTGCCGGCAATAACCCAACACAGAACGGCGGCAATGATGAAATGGAAGCCCACGGGAAAGAACGAGGCGAAGACACCAGCCGCCACCCCGGCGGCCACCGCATGCGGCGTGGCCTTCAGGCGCAGGATGCGCTTGGAAAAATACTGCAGCGAGCGCGAAAACGAACGGCGCGGCCACAAATAGGTGCGCACCCGCTCCAGGAGACCATCAGGCTTGCGGCGACGAAAAAGCACTCTTCCTATTCCCGATACTTTACAGCTTACATGCCGGCCGTCTCCAGCCGGGCTTCAACCGCCACATCTTGCGCTTTGCGGCCACTGAAAGGCAATCGCCACTTTGATATAGCGATACGCAACCCCGACAACAACCGAAGGCTGCCTGTACAGCGGCCGCGCCAGCATAATCTTTGGTAAGGTTCACCCTTCCAACACCGGACAATCACGGCGAATTTGAGAAGTGCCTTCGGCTTTTTGTCGCAGTCGAATGCCTGAGATACTACCGCAGGTACCGGCTGACCTCGACAAGATTGCCGTCCGGGTCGCGGAAATAGACGGACATCATCGGGCCTCGCGCCCCGATGCGTTCGACCGGTCCCAGTTCAAGCACAACACCATCGGCTTCGAGACGGGCACGGATTTCGTCGAGTGGCAGTTCGGTGATCAGGCAGAAATCGCCTGAGCCCGGCGTCGGCGACTTCGCCTTGGGCTCAAAAGTGCGGCTGATCTCATGGACGTTGATCTTCTGGCCGCCAAACGCCAGCGCTGTCGGCCGGTCCGGCGCATCGATGCGCTCAAAGCCCAGCACGCGCTGGTAAAAGGCGCATGTCGCCTCGAGCGACGCCACGGTCAACACGAAATGATCGATACCGACGATCATCGCCAATTTGCTTTCATGCATGTCGTCATTCCCAAACCGCCGGACACTTTTGGGCGACATGCATGTTTGTTTCATGCATGTCGTTGTCCCAAAACCGCTGCACACTTTTGGGCGACATGCATGTTTGTTTCATGCATGTCGTTGTCCCAAAACCGCTGCACACTTTTGGGCGACATGCATAGTCAAATGTTGCGGCTGCCGGGCTTGACCGCAGGTATCGCGGCAAGCTCCGGCGGCAGCCGGTCCGGCGGATAGGCCGGAACCTCATATTCGGCGAGCGCGATCAGCGGCACCCCGACATGGGTCTTCCCAGCCGAACGGTCGATGATGCAGGCCGCGGCCACCACCTCGGCGCCAAGTTCGCGCAGGCACTCGATGGTTTCGCGGATCGACAGTCCGGTGGTGACGATGTCCTCGACGATGACGACGCGCGCACCCCGAGCGATCTCGAAGCGGCGCAGGCGGAACTCGCCCCCTTCCCGCTCGACCCAGATCGCCGGCACGCCGAGATGACGTGAGGTCTCGTAAGCCGGGATCAGGCCGCCGATCGCCGGGCCGACGATATAGTCTATCTTGCCCGGCACCGCGGCGCGGATCTTCTCGGCCAGCGCCTTGCACAAGCGCTCGGTCTTGTCGGCATGCATGAACACCCGTGCCTTCTGCAGGAAGACCGGGCTGCGCAAGCCCGACGTCAGGATGAAATGCCCCTCCAGAACAGCGCCCGCCTCGCGGAAAATGCCCAGCACTTCATCGGTATTCATCTGTGTCCCTCTTGGATTGACCATGATCCCAAAGAACGGTTCCCCGTTTCGGGATCATGGTTCTAGCCATTCACGCGCCGTGCATCGCTGACGCTGGAATTGTCCTTGAGCTGCGATAGCAGCCGGTTGAGATGCTTCAGATCCCAGACTTCGAGATCGATCAGCATTTCGGTGAAGTCAGGCGCGGTGCGCACCATCGACAGCGTATGGATGTTGGCGTCGTTGGACGCGACGACCTGGGCTATATCGGCGAGCGACCCCGGCGCATTGATGGCGGTGACCGAGACACGCGCGGGGAACCGTTCCTTGGTGCGCTCGTCGATGTCCCAGCGCACGTCGATCCAACGCTCGGGCTGGTCGTCGAAGGCCTGCAGGGCCGGCGACTGGATCGGATAGATGGTTATGCCGGTGCCCGGCTGGACGATGCCGACGATACGGTCGCCCGGTACCGCGCCTTCCGGCGCGAAGCGCACCGGCAGGTCGCCACGCACGCCTCGGATCGGCACGGCGCCGTCGCGTGGCTGGTCCTTGTCCTTGCGCGCCGCGCGGCCTGGAATCTGGAACAGCATGCCGGCGGCGTTGCGGATCTTCGACCAACCTTCCTCGCGCTGCTTGGGGGCCGCAGGCGTGACGCGCTCGTCCTTGTAGTCGGGGAAGACCGCCTTCATGACGTCGGTGGAGGCCAGTTCGCCACGACCGACGGACGCCAGCACATCCTCTATATCCTTGCGCGCCAGCCGGTGCAGAACCGGCTTCAGGCTTTCCTTGGTGAAATTCTTGCCGGCCCGCTCGAAGGCGCGCTCCAGAATGCGCGCGCCGAGGCCCGAATACTGCTTGCGGATGGCGTTCTTGGTGGCACGGCGGATGGCGGCGCGCGCCTTGCCGGTGACGACGACCGATTCCCACGCGGCGGGCGGCACCTGCGCCTTGGAGCGGATGATCTCGACCTCGTCGCCGTTCTTCAGCTCCGTCATCAGCGGCATGATGCGGCCATTGACCTTGGCGCCGACGCAGGTGTCACCGACATCGGTGTGCACGGCGTAGGCGAAGTCGATGGGCGTGGCGCCTCGCGGCAAGGCGATCAGCATGCCCTTCGGGGTGAAGCAGAACACCTGGTCCTGGAAAAGCTCCAGCTTGGTATTTTCGAGAAAGTCCTCTGGATTGTCGCCCTCGGCGAGCTGCTCGATGGTGCGCCGCAGCCAGGCATAGGCATTGGTTTCCTTCGAGATCGAATGGCCGGCGCCATTCGTCTTGCCGCCGGTGTCCTTGTAGATCGAATGCGCCGCGACGCCGTATTCGGCGATCTTGTTCATCTCGCGGGTGCGGATCTGCAGTTCGACGCGCTGGCGCGACGGCCCGACGATGGTGGTGTGGATTGAACGGTAGTCGTTCTGCTTCGGCGTCGAGATGTAGTCCTTGAAGCGGCCCGGCACCATCGACCATGTGGTGTGGATGGCGCCGAGCGCGCGATAGCAGTCCTCGACCGTATCGACGACGACGCGGAAGCCGAAAATATCGGACAGCTGCTCGAAGGACAGCGCCTTGGCCTCCATCTTGCGGAATACAGACCAAGGCTTCTTCTGCCGGCTCTTCACGCTGGCGTTGATGGCATGCTTTTCAAACAGCGCCGACAGCGCCTTTTCAATATCGGTCAGCACGCCCTTGTTGCGCTCGAAGATCTCGGCAAGCCGCGCGGTGACGGCGCGGTAGGCTTCCGGATTGATGAAGCGGAAGGCGATCTCCTCCAGCTCTTCGCGCATGCCTTGCATGCCCATGCGCCCGGCCAGCGGCGCGTAAATGTCCATCGTCTCCTCGGCGATGCGCAGGCGTTTGGCCTCGGGCATATGGTCGAGAGTGCGCATGTTGTGCAACCGGTCGGCGAGCTTGACCAGCAGCACGCGGACATCTTCCGAAATCGCCAGCAGAAGCTTGCGCAGGTTTTCCGCCTGCTCGGCCTTCTTCGACACGAGATCAAGCTTCTTGAGCTTGGTCAGGCCCTCGACCAGCTTGCCCATTTCGGGACCGAACAGATCGTCGATCTCGGCCCGCGTCGCCGTGGTGTCCTCGATGGTGTCGTGCAGCAGGGCGACGGCGATCGTCGCCTCGTCCATGTGCATTTCGGTGAGGATGGCGGCGACTTCGAGCGGATGCGAGAAATAGGGATCGCCGGAAGCGCGCTTCTGGTGGCCATGCTTCTGCATGGCATAGACATAGGCCTTGTTGAGCAATGCCTCGTTGACGTCAGGCTTGTAGCGCTGGACGCGCTCGACAAGCTCATACTGACGCATCATGGGCGGAATCTCGCGGTGCTGAAATGATTGATGCGCCGCACTAGCGTACGGCGCACCTCATAGATAGCCACGAAACTGACTGGACGGAAGTGCCGGAAACGTATTCCGGGCAGTCCAGAGTGCTCGCTTAGTAGTCGTCGCTCTTTTCCGGCGGTACCAGACCCTCGATGCCGGCCAGCAGGTCTTCCTCAGTCATCCGATCGAACGTGACGTTCTCCTCGGCGTCATCGGTGTCGGCGGCCGCAACGGCGCCGCCGGTCTGATCGGCGATGACTTCGCCATCGGCTTCGGGCTCGTCGACCTCGACATGCTTCTGGAGCGAATGGATCAGGTCTTCCTTGAGATCGTCGGGCGACAGCGTCTCGTCGGCGATCTCGCGCAAGGCGATGACCGGGTTCTTGTCGTTGTCGCGAGGAACGGTGATCTGCGCGCCCTGGCTGATCTGGCGAGCACGGTGGCCGGCCAAAAGCACCAGCTCGAAGCGGTTGTCGACCTTGTCGATGCAATCTTCAACGGTTACGCGGGCCATGGACTGCCCCTTTCATGCCTGGATTTGATGGAAAACAGGCGCGGTCCATAACCCGAACGCCGCCAAAATACAAGCATCATGGCATTGACGGTAGCATTGGGCACCCAATCCCCGTTCAGACATTGGATTTGGCAAAACCGGGCCGCATCCTTGGTTCAGCGCCGCGATCACAATTGCTTGCATTGTGCCATCACGCCTTGGATTGCCCCCAAACTGGCGTTATCTCGGATGGCTAGGGTCAGCCGGTTTATTATGAGCCTGACCGATAGTCGCTACCGCATTTCGTTTAGACGGCCGCATTTTCGAAAAAGGACTATTTTCCATGTTCGACCCCCGTGAAAAGATCGCCCTCTTCATCGACGGTGCCAATCTCTACGCCACGTCGCGGGCGCTCGGCTTCGACATCGACTATCGCAAGCTGCTGTCCAGCTTCCAGAAGCGCGGCTATCTCCTGCGCGCCTATTATTACACGGCGCTGGTCGAGGATCAGGAATACTCCTCGATCCGCCCGCTGATCGACTGGCTCGACTATAACGGCTTCAAGGTGGTGACGAAGCCAGCCAAGGAATTCACCGACTCGACCGGCCGCCGCAAGATCAAAGGCAATATGGACATCGAGCTCACCGTCGATGCGCTGGAACTGGCCGATGTCGTCGACCACTATGTCATCTTTTCCGGCGATGGCGACTTCCGCACGCTCGTCGAGGCGCTGCAGCGGCGTGGGCGCAAGGTATCGATCGTCTCGACCATGGCCTCGCAGCCGCCGATGATCTCGGACGATCTGCGCCGCCAGGCCGACCACTTCATCGACCTGACTACGCTGAAGAACGAAGTCGGCCGTGATCCCTCCGAACGGCCGGTGCGCCGGCCCGAGCCGGCTGAAGTCGAAGAGGACGACTACTGAGGCCGGTCGCCTTGACCGCCCTCTCCCATGCCGAACCGAACCGCGACTGCCCGCTGTGCCCGCGGCTGCATGACTTCATTGCCGAATGGCGGCAGCGCGAGCCGTCCTGGTTCAACGCACCGGTGCCAACCTTCCTGCCACTGGGCGGCGAGGATACCGTCCAGCTTCTGATCGTCGGCCTGGCGCCTGGCCTGCGCGGCGCCAACCGTACCGGACGCCCCTTCACCGGCGACTATGCCGGCGACCTGCTCTACTCGACGCTGATCGCGCACGGCTTTGCACGCGGTGAATTCAAGGCACGGCCCGATGACGGGCTGGAGCTTGTCGGCACCGCGATCACCAATGCGGTGCGCTGCGTGCCGCCGGAGAACAAGCCGGTCGGCGCCGAGATTTCGACGTGCAGAACATTCCTGGTGCCGACCATCGCCCGCTTTCCGAAACTGCGCGCCGTTCTGGCGCTGGGATCGATCGCGCATCAGTCGACCGTGCGCGCGCTGGGCGGACGCGTCGCCGCCTATCCGTTCAAACATGGCGGGCAGATGGAGGCTGGCCGTATCACGCTGTTTTCGAGCTATCATTGCTCGCGCTACAACACCAATACCGGCGTTTTGACGGAAGCCATGTTCGTCGATGTATTCAGCCAGATCGCGACGTTCCTGCGGAAATGACGCCGTACTATTCTTGACGCGATTCCCAAGGGAAAGCGCTACGCGCCTTTCCCGGAATTGCTCTAAAACCCCTCCAGCACGATCTTGCCCTTGGCCGTGCCGGTCTCGATCAGCGCATGGGCGCGCTTCAGATTGGCGGCGTTGATACGGCCGAATGTTTCGCCCAACGTGGTGCGGATGGTGCCGGCGTCGACAAGGCGTGACAGTTCGTTGAGATGCTCGCCTTGCAAGGCCATGTCCTGCGTCTCGAACAGCGAGCGCGTGAACATCAGCTCCCAATGGACCGAAACGCTCTTGCGCTTGAACGGATTGATATCGAGCGTCTGGGGATCGTCGATCAACCCGAACCGGCCCTGCGGAGCGATCAATTCGGCAATCTCGGCCAGGTGCCGGTCGGTATTGGTTGTCGAGAACACAAAGGCTGGTGCGCCGATGCCCAGCGCGGCGACTTCGGCGGCCAGCGGCCTGGAATGATCGACGACATGATGGGCGCCAAGCCCAAGCACCCAGTCGCGTGTTTCAGGCCTCGATGCGGTGGCCACCACAGTCAGATCGGTCAGTTGGCGTGCAAGCTGGACCGCAATCGAGCCGACGCCGCCAGCGCCGCCGATGATGACGATGGCATTCGCGGCGCCCATGACAGGCTTCTTCACGTCAAGACGGTCGAACAGCGCCTCAGAGGCGGTGATCGCCGTCAGCGGCAGCGCGGCAGCCTGCGCATAGTCGAGCGAGCCAGGCTTGCGGCCGACAAGGCGCTCATCGACAAGGTGGAATTCGGCATTGGTGCCTTGCGGCGCGAGCGCACCGGAATAGAAGACGTCGTCACCGAGCTTGAACAGGCTGACATCCGCACCCGTTGCAACGACCCGACCGGCGGCATCCCAACCAAGCACCCGCCAGGTTCCGGCTTCGGGCCTGGCACTTCGCCTCACCTTGGTGTCGACCGGATTGACCGAGATCGCCTTCACCTCGACCAGCAGTTGACGGCCTTTCGGCTCCGGCTTGGGCAGGTCGATATCGACGAGGGACGCCTCATCGGTGATGGGAGCTGGGATCTGATAGCCGACGGCGCGCATTTTTATCTCCGCGATTGCTGTTGAGCTTTGTCTGGGGCAGAGATGCGGACTATGCGCGCCAAGCGCAAGAATGCACATATAAAGCACATAGTGTCGAAAAGGATACCGTCATGCCGCGCATTCGCCATGAGCGATTCGATTGCAGCCCCGGCTGCACCGTGGAGGGAACGCTCCGCTATATCGACGGAAAGTGGAAAGGAGTCGTGCTCTACCATCTGTTCGAGGGCACGCTGCGCTTCAACGAGATACGCCGGCGCATTCCCAACTGCACGCAGCGAATGCTGACCAACCAGCTGCGCGAACTGGAAGCCGATGGGCTGATTGCCCGCAAGATCTATCCGGAAGTCCCGCCGAAAGTGGAGTACAGCCTGACCCCTCGCGGCAGAAGCCTGGAGCCGGTCATAGCAGCCCTGAAAGCCTGGGGCGATGCGAATGTGACGCTGGCGCCGGAGGTTTCCCAGGCCGCGGCTTGAGGTGGTGACGGCAGGGACTGACGGAGTTCACACCGGCAGCAGCGCGTCCGGTTTCACGTCGCCGATCGACGCATAGGTGTGCGTCTCTTTCACCCCCGGCAGCGGCAGGATGACGCGCTTCAGAAAATCCTGATAGTCGGCCATCTCGGCAATGCGCGCCTTCACCAGATAGTCGAAACCGCCGACGACCATGTGGCATTCCAGAACCTCGGGGGCCTTTGCCACCGCCTCGGCGAAGCGGTCGAAGATATGCGGAGCCGTATGATCCAGCCGCACCTCGATGAAGACGAGCGTGCCGCGGCCAATCTTTGCCGGATTGAGCACCGCCCTGACGGCAGTGATGAACCCGTCGCGGAACAGTCGTTTCACGCGTTGGCTGGTACCGGTCGGCGACAGGCCGACGCGCACTGCCAGATCAAGCGTGGTGCGACGTCCATCTTCCTGCAGCAACCGCAGGAGACCGCGATCGATGGCGTCAAGAGCATCTGATTCTGAATTCACTTTGTAACCGGCATATTTACGTGAATTGCACTCAACTCTCCCAAAATGAGCGTATTTTATCGCAGGCTCTTCGGCAATAGCCTGTGTTTATGCCGCAACGCCTTATCGATCCAGCGGCGGTTGTTGTGGGTGACTGGACGTGGCACAGAGCACGGGAAGCGCAAGGTTGGCGATCGTCGCCGGGCTGACCATGATCGGCATCTATGCCGTTCAATTCGTCGCGGCCCGCTTCAGCCTGAGAGAGCATCTGACGGTGACCGATATGGTCGTCTTGCGCTTTGCAGGTGCGGGTGCTGCCTTCCTACCGCTCGTCTGGCGAAGCGGCTTCGCCCGAATAAGGGCATTGGGCTGGAGGCGGGCACTGGCATTGGCGGCGCTGGCGGGATTGCCTTATCCGCTGATCATCAATTGGGGCCTCACCTATGCGCCTGCCGTCCATGGGGCGGCGCTTTGCCCTGCCTCGATCGTCTTCTTCTCGTTCCTGCTGTCGATCTTCCAGGAACGCGCTTCGCACCAACGGACCATC
The DNA here is from genome assembly GCF_016756515.1 of Mesorhizobium sp. 113-3-9. NCBI lineage: Bacteria > Pseudomonadati > Pseudomonadota > Alphaproteobacteria > Hyphomicrobiales > Phyllobacteriaceae > Mesorhizobium > Mesorhizobium sp. 113-3-9. The sequence goes on from NZ_AP023246.1 coordinate 5,559,324, forward strand.
GGGGTCGCCACCATAATCGTTGGGCTGTTGCTGTTCATCGCGCCGGCACGCGGCAGCTATGAGGTTCTCCTCGGCGATCTGCTGTTCGTTGGATCGGGCCTCATGTTTTCGGCCTATGCAACGCTTGTGCGGCAATGGCGTATCGATCCGGTCACGGCCACCGCCGCCGTCGTACTTTTGTCTTGCCTGCCATTGCCGTTTCTCGCCCTCTTCGCGCCGAGCGGCTTGCATGCCGCGGCAGGCGTCGAGATCGTCGGCCAGGTCATTATCCAGGGGCTTCTTGCCGGTGCGGCCGCCATGTTCCTCTACACTTATATCGTTGGCCAACTCGGGTCGCAGGCGGCGTCGCTGTTCATGCCGGGCGTACCGATCGCCACGGTGGTGGTCGGCATGGTCGTGCTCGGCGAAACACCAACCCCGATCCAATTCGCGGCAGTCGCGATCATGGCCGCAGGGATGGGTTTTTCAGCGATGGCAAGACGCGCTGCAAGGGCGGTCTGACGATGCCGATCGCAGCCGGATCATCAATGCACACAAGAGCATAGCCCGGTTTGTGAAGAAACCGATTCGGACGCGCGATCGCGATCGCTTCGGCCGCAAGGCCTCAATGCGCTGATGCAAGCAGCGCCGCCAATTTCTCCGACCCGCCCTGCAAAACGTTCAGGTCGACGTCACCCTGGATGCCATCCACACGCCCCCTGTTGTGATACTGCCAATAGATCCAGTCGTGGCGGTCCGGTTCCATCAACAGTGAGCGAAGCCACAGCGGGCGCGCGGCGATCTGCCCGGCATAGGCGGCCTCGGCCTCATCGGTCAGATAAACGATCGCCGTCTTGCCGAACGCCGCCTCGACAGGTCCAAGGAAAGCCTGGAGTTCGGCATTCAATTGTTCGGGCGATGGACGCTGCGGACAGTTGCCGCCGAACTCGATATCGACGACCGGAGGCAGCAAGGGCTGATCCTGCGGCACGACCGAGATGAAATTCTTCGCCTGGTCGGCGCCGGGGCGGCAGAAGGTGAAGAAATGATAGGCGCCGACGGCGAGGCCAGCCGCGCGAGCCTCACGCAGATTGGTGGCAAAGGCACGATCGACGTGATCGCCACCTTCGGTCGCCTTGATGATGGCGAAGGCGACATCGTCGGCGGCAACGCGCCGCCAGTCGATTTCGCCCTGATGGTGGGAAACGTCGATGCCTCTGACCGGATATCTGCCACGGTCCGGGGAGTATGTGTGGAAGTAGACGAAGCCACCGGCGGCGACGAGCGCAGCAAAGACCAGGCTGACCGTCCCCCAGAGGATTATCCGGTTCTTCAAGACGACCCTCTCTCTGGTATTTTCTGGCTCCGTGTGTTCGAAACTTGAAAGCCAAACGGTTGGCTTTTCTAGGGCTACCGCCCGATACCCCGCCCTTCGCTATGGCTCCCTGCCCTTCGGGCGTTCAGCCCCTTAAAAAGGTCCACTGGACCTTTTGATCCGCCCGAAGGCGGACCGGGCCTCCACCGTTCGTCGCGCGAAAAGCCAAATCGTTGGCTTTTCGCCCGCTTCGCGGACCGCTCCTTACCCACGCTCCTTCAAGAGCCGGCCCTTCTCGCGTGACCAGTCGCGCTGCTTTTCGGTCTCACGCTTGTCGTGCAGCTTCTTGCCGCGACCGACGGCGAGCAGCAGCTTGGCGCGGCCCTGATCGTTGAAATAGATCTTTAGCGGCACCAGGGTCATCCCTTCGCGGTCCACGCTCTGCGACAGCTTGGCCATCTCGCGCTTGTTCAGCAGGAGTTTGCGGCGCCTCCGGGGCTCGTGATTGAAGCGGTTGGCCTGCAGATATTCCGGCAGATAGGAATTGATCAGCCAGATCTCGCCGCCTTCGACCGAGGCGTAGCTGTCCTGAATGTTTGCCTGGCCCTGGCGCAGCGACTTGACCTCGGTGCCGGTCAGCACCAAGCCGGCCTCGATCGTGTCGAGAACCTCATAGGAAAACCGCGCCTTGCGGTTTTCCGCAACGGTCTTGTTGTTGGGATCGGCTTTTCTGACTTGATTCATGATGTGGAGAGGTGGCGCCTCATCCTCAATTAATCAAGCCGGCGTGCTTCATGGCCGCATCGATCTTTGCCGCGGTCGACTCCTCGACCGTGACCAGCGGCGAACGCAGCACGTTCTCGACCTTGCCGAGCTTCGACAGCGCGTATTTGGCGCCGGACACGCCGGGCTCCAGGAAGATCGCCTTGTGTAGCGGCAACAGACGATCCTGCAACTCAAGCGCCTTTGCACTGTCGCCGGACAGCGTCGCTTCCTGGAATTCGGCGCACAGCCGCGGCGCGACATTCGACGTCACCGAGATGCAGCCGACACCGCCATGGGCGTTGAACCCGAGCGCCGAAGCATCCTCGCCGGACAGCTGGATGAAATCCTTGCCGCAGGTCATGCGCTGCTCGGAAACACGCTCGACCTTGCCGGTGGCATCCTTGACGCCGACGATGTTCTTGAAGTCGTGCGCCAGCCGGCCCATCGTCTCGGGCATCATGTCGATCACCGAGCGCGGCGGAATGTTGTAGATGATGATGGGCAGCTTGGTCGCCCTGGCGACGGCGGCGAAATGCTCGTAGAGGCCGCGCTGCGTCGGCCTGTTGTAATAGGGTGTGACGACCAGGGCGGCATCGGCACCGGCCTTCTCGGCATATTGCACAAGCCCGACCGCTTCCGCGGTGTTATTGGAACCGGCGCCGGCGACGACCGGAGCGCGGCCCTTGGCCACCTCGATGCAGACCTTGACGACATGGCGATGCTCATCATGCGACAGGGTCGGCGACTCGCCGGTCGTGCCTACCGGAACCAGGCCCGTCGTGCCTTCCGCGAGCTGCCATTCGACAAATGCGCGAAAGGCTTTCTCGTCGAAACGCCCGCTCTTTTCGAACGGTGTCACGAGCGCAGTAAGCGAGCCTCTCAGCATGTCGTCCAACTCCTTGGGACTTGTTTGTTTGTGCATGTCGTTGTCCCAAAACCGGTATCCACTTTTGGGCGACATGCATCGGTGTTTTGTCGATCAGTTGTCGTGCGCGCCTTCTAGCCGAAAGCGAAGCGGCGCACCATAGTCTCGACATGGTTGCGCGGCAAGCATTGCCATGGTGCCAGCAAGAGCAATTCGAACGGCCTCGATAACTCTTTGTTTACGAGCCCTTCACGACCTAAGTTTAGGCTTCGAGGCTTCTTCGCCTTCTGATAAAATGCTGGATTAGGAAAGACACGAGATCATGCCGGCCAGTCGGCCCCACCTCTTCGCGCTGCTTGGCGCCATCGCCGCGCTGATGCCCGGTGTGGCGATCAGCGGCAGCGTCGATGTGCAGGTCACCTCGGCGATCCCGATGCCCAGCCCGCAGGACGGGGCGCAGCAGGCACCCTCACCCAGCGTCGTGATGTTGAAGAGCGGGTTGGACGCACTGGCGGCCGGCAATATTCCAGGCGCCCGCGGTGTGCGCGACGCGCTTCCGGCTCAATCGCTCGACCAGCATATTCTGGCTTGGGCGATCGCCCTTTACGGCGGCGACAAGGTTCCGAGCGGCGATATCGCCGCAGCCGCGAGGATGCTGCCCAACTGGCCGGGCACCGTCGCCTTGCGCAAGAACAGCGAGCGCGCGCTCTATCGGGAAAACCCCGCCCCCGGCATCGTCATTGCGGCCTTCGAGGGCAGCCAGCCGCAAACATTCGAAGGCGTCATGGTTCTCGCTCGCGCCTATGTGGCGGCGGGCAACGTCAAGGCGGCACGATCGGTGCTGTCGCCGTTCTGGCGCACCGCGATCCTGGAAGCCAAGGACGAGACGGCGCTGATCAAGGAGTTCGGCGGTCTGATCCCTGCCGCCGACCACCGTTTTCGCATGGATCGTATGTTCTATGCCGATCGGGTGAACTCCGCCCTGCGGATTGCCGGCCTTGCCGGCGCCCAGCAGTTCGCCGATGCCTGGGCTGCGGCCGACAGAGGCGACAAGAACGCGCTGAAACTACTGAAGGCAGTGCCGGCATCGCAGCGTTCGGCCGGCTATTTCTTCGCCCAGGCCGAATATCTGCGCAAGCAGGAGGATTTTGCCGGCGCCGCCGCCGTTGTGATGAAGGCGCCGACGGACCGCGAGGCTTTGGTCGATCCGGACGCCTGGTGGGTCGAACGCCGTGTGCTGTCGCGCGAACTGGTCGACCAGGGCGACATGAAGACGGCTTACCGGATCGTCGCCACGCATGCCGCCGAAAGCGCGGCCAATGCGGCCGAGGCCGAGTTCCACGCCGGCTGGTATGCGCTGCGCGGCCTCAACGATCCCAAGCTTGCCGCGACACATTTTTCGCGCATCGCCGAGCTCGCGCAGGGGCCGATGACATTGTCGCGCGCCTATTACTGGCTCGGTCGTGCGGCGGAAGTCGGCGGGCCGGGCAATGCCAAGGACTATTTTGGGCGTGCGGCTGCCTATGGCACGACCTTTTACGGCCAGCTTGCCGCCGAACGCGTCGGCCGGCAGGCACTCAATATCGTCTATCCCCAGCCGAGCGCTGCAGACCGGCAGAACTTTGCCGGCCGCGAGGCCGTCAGCGCCATCAAACGCCTGCAGGAGGCAGGCTACGACCGCTATGCCGAAACGCTCTATCGCGACCTTGCCGGGCAGTTGACCAGCCCTGGTGAACTGGCGCTGCTCGCGGTCCTTGCCGAGAAGCAGGGCAACCATTTCATGGCGCTGAAAGTCGGCAAGATCGCCGGCGCGCGCGGCATCGATGTCGGCGCGCTGTCGCATCCCCTCGGCGTCATCCCTGATTCGGCCAATATTTCCGGCTCGGGCAAGGCGCTGGCCTATGCAATCGCGCGCCAGGAGAGCGAATTCAACGTCGGCGCCGTATCAAGTGCTGGCGCGCGCGGGCTGCTGCAGCTGATGCCGGAAACCGCCAAGCAACTGGCGAAGAAGGCCGGATTGCAGTTTTCGCAGGCACGGCTGACCACCGACGCCGGCTACAATGCCACGCTAGGCTCAGCCTTCCTTGGCGAACAGCTCGACCGCTTCAACGGCTCCTATGTGCTGACCTTCGCCGGCTACAATGCCGGCCCCAACCGGGCCAGCCAGTGGATGGCGAAATACGGCGACCCGCGCGGCAAGGACATCGATGCGGTGGTGGACTGGATCGAGCGGATTCCCTACACGGAAACAAGAAGTTACGTACAGCGCGTGATGGAGAATTACGAAGTCTACAAGATGCGTATTTCCGGCAAATACGACATCGTCGGCGACCTCGTGAACGGGCGCAGCTGAGGGCTCGACAGGCCCTTTCACCAAAGCTGCCGATCGCTCCATGGCCTGCGGGCCAGAGGGGTGGGAAGGATATCCAGTCCTTTGAATGGTCCTATCCCGGGGAATGACGGGACAGCCCTCCCTTGCCAAGGCATCTCTGCCGCAGGAGGAGGTCGGGAACTTCAGCCTCGCCTTCTATTTGACCGCTCCCACTCTCACCTGTAGCAATCCGAGACGATCCCGCGGCAAGAAGGTGGCATGTCCAGATGCCTGGTACCGAAGGCTTTTCCGACTTCTTCTACGCCGCGCCGGATGGGCTGAGACTTCATGCGCGCGTCTATGGCGAAGCGAATTCCGGACATTGGCCGGTCGTCTGCCTGCCTGGCCTGACCCGCAACGCACGAGATTTTCATGAGTTGGCGTTGCGCCTTTCAACGGGCTCCAACCCGCGCAAGGTGGTTGCCTTCGACTATCGCGGGCGCGGGCAATCGGCCTACGACCCCGATGTCAGCCACTATAATGTCGGCGTCGAGGCCAGCGACATCCTTGCCGGTCTGTCCGCACTCGGTATCGAGGAGGCAGCTTTCATCGGCACCTCACGCGGCGGGCTGATCATCCATGTGCTCGGCGCCCTGCGGCCGGGAGTGCTCAAAGCCATTGTTCTCAATGATATCGGGCCTGTGATCGAGCCGGCCGGCCTCGCCCATATCCAGTCCTATCTCGAACGCGCGCCGAAGCCGAAGACTTTCGCTGAAGTGGTGAATGTCCAACGCCATGTTCATGGCCAGGACTTTCCCGCACTCACCGACGCCGACTGGGCTCGGATGGTGGGGGCGCTCTACCGTGAGACGGATCAAGGGCTATTGCCGGATTTTGACCCGAAACTGGTCGACACGGTTGCAAGTCTCGACCTGTCGCAGCCATTGCCGGCGCTCTGGCCGCAGTTCGACGCGTTGGCGGCCATTCCCTTGCTCACTGTCCGCGGCGCCAATTCAAGATTGCTGTCGACCCAAACGCTGGATGAGATGCGAAAGCGCCATCCTGGCACCGAGACGATCACCGTCACGGGTCAGGGGCACGCACCATTCCTCGAAGCCGGCAGTCTGCCTGGCGATATAGCGGCCTTTCTTGATCGGGCTGAGCGCCAAGATTGAACAAAGAAAACCCCAAGACCAGATTTGGTCCTGAGGTCACAGCAGCAGTATAGCCGCGCCTGTCGGAATTATTTGGCCTTCGAGCTTTTCCCTAGGAATTTTGCCGGCTTCGCCGCACCCGACTCGGTCGTTTTGCCCCGCTTTGGCGCCGAAGGCGCGGTCAGCGGGGACGAGAAGGCCGAGCTTTCATCACCACGCGACGCATCTTCGCTTCGCGGTGTTTCCAGCACGACGACACAGCCGTCGAGATCATTGGTGGCCAGATGCGCGTAGCGCATGGTCATTGAAAGAGTCTGATGGCCAAGCCACATCTGCACGCGCCTGATGTCGATGCCGCCCTGGACAAGGCGCGAGGCGCAGGTGTGACGCAAGATGTGCGGCACGACCTGGTCGTCGGCGCCAAGACCGACTTCGGCCTTCGCGTCATTCCAGATGGCACGGAACTGTGCCTGGCTGAGCTTGGTGAACGGGCCCTTGGGCCGACGCCCTTCGGCCGGAGGCAGCTTGATGACCTCTTTGACACGCTCGGTCATCGGAATGGTACGGCTCCGGCCGGATTTGGTGATCCAGAAGGAGACGCGATGCTCCTGGATGTCGTTCCAGATCAGCCCGAGCGCCTCGCCGAGACGGCATCCGGTGTCGACCAGGAAGACGGAAAGCCTGTAGGCATCCTCACTGCGGCTTCTGATGGCGGCGAACAGCCTTGCCTCTTCGTCCCTCTCGAGGAATCGAATCCGTCCCGCCCGCTCTTTCTGGCGGCGAAACTCGGGCAGGCTGTGGATATCTCCCATCTTGTAGGCCTTGCGCAGCAGTTTGCTGAGAGCAGCCATCTTTCGATTGATGGTTGCGTTGCTGTTGCCGCGCTGGCGCAAGGTGCCGATAAGGTTGTCAAGGGTACTCTGGTCAAAGGCGCTGAAACGCTCCCCAAGGAGAATTTCATCTATTTCGCCGATGAAAGAGCTGACATTGTATTTATGTCGCCCATCATCCCACAGTATGTCCCGGTAAGCTGAAAAAAGCTCTCCGACTCGGTACGACTTTACTTCTCTTATCTTGTTGTAGGTGTACTTGATCTTTGAATCCTGAGAAGAAAACATCGAAAACAGATCGGAGGGGTTAGCCTCCTGGATCGCTTCGTTGGTCATAATTCGTCGCACCCCCGAGTGGATAGATCAGCCCTACCCGCTTGGAAGCGTCCTTTCAAGAGTTTTAATCACGCGGTTGTGATCCCATTCACCCATCAGCGAATCCCACGAAATCACTCTGCGGATTTGTTCAGCTACCGATTCCCCCTCTTCCTTCGTTTGCTTTGACCCAGTCACGAAACAAAAACAGCCCGGGCGTTTGTGCGCCCGGGCTGGATTTCACCTGTAAGGAACCAGCCCTTAGAAGGAGCGCTGGAAGCGGACGATGCCGCCGAGGTTGCTCTTCTTTTCGGCGTGAGCCCAAACCGACGCGTTGTCGATAGAGCCCTGACCGACGCGCTGGTAGTCCACTTCCGCCGTGACGTTGAAGCCGGGGACGATGTCATAGGAGATGTTCGCGGCAACGCCGAGATTCTTCCAGTCATCATACGAAACCTGAGCGTTGAACGAGGTCTTCTCGTTGAACTTGTAGGTGCCACCGCCCCACACTGCCCAGTTGCCACCCCAGATCTTGTACATGCCGCGACCGAACGCCGGGACGACGTTGTTGGCATTGTCGTTGAGGTTGTCGTCGGTACCATAGCCGCCCATGACCCAAAGCGACAGTTCGTTGGAAACGTTCACATCCAAGCGGACCTTGCCGGCAACTTCTTCGTAGTTGCTGTCATAAGCGACGACGCCCGTGATCGCGCCCCAGCCCTGCGTCCACTTCACGCCACCAACGACATGCGGGACATAGCTGTCGATCGTACCGACGTTGCCATAACCTTCTTCGAGCGAGACCACGGCCGAGAAGCCGTTGCCGGCATCGAAGTAGTACTGCACGACGTTGGTGTCGAAACCGCCGTAGGGAACGATCGTATCCTGGATCACGTTGCCGGCGTAGCCGATGAACGTATCGAAGGCCGATTCGTCCTTACCGACGCGGAGACCACCGAGCTGGATCCAGGCGAAGTTCAGCGAGATACCCGAGTTGGTAGCACCGGCATTGTACGATTCGGTGTACGGATTGTAGCTTGCGCGACCGCTGTTGCGGGTATTGCCGAAGTTGAAGCGGGTCTCGGTGTAGGTCTTCAACGTGCCGAGTTCCGTTTCCTGGCCCGTCCAGGTCTTCAGCGTGAAGCGCGCGTTCTTCTTCCAGGTGCCCTGGTCCTTGCCGTTCTGCACGTCGGTAGCGCGAGCACCGTCGAACGTGCCGATATCGCCAGCGCCGATGTCGTAACGGACATAGCCGCCGATGCGCAGGCAGGTCTCGGTGCCGGGGATGTAGAAGTAGCCAGCGCCGTAGACGTCGCAGATCTTGACGTATTCAGCGGGTTCCGGCTCGGCGACGACGACGGCGTCGGCGGCGCGCGCACCGGAAACTGCGATCAGGGCCGCAGCGGAGCCGAGAAGAAGGCTCTTGATGTTCATTTTCTGACCTCCAGTCAAAAGTTAAAAAACGGGTCTGGGTATTCTTTGCTGAAGGACAGCGTTCCCTGCCCCATCCCCACTACCGAAAAAGATGCGCACCGCGCCGCTCCTTCGAACTCGACATTACCCATGAGGCGGCGGCGTTCAACAACGATCGTACCGGCGAAAGGGCTGTTCGGCTGCTATCCCCTGGCGTTGTTGCACAAATGACACGATTTGGCCTCACTCAGAAAGCTCTCGTTAACCATCAGGCTCGCCGCAACCGCTTATTTCCTGCCGAATCCGGCAATCGGCCGACGGAATCAAGGCAAGGCCTGGAGTCGCCGGCCAGGGATTTGCCGTAGAACCGCCGCACCTTGCGCAGGCAGCAGCTCGGTACGCTCTTATTTTTCCATATAATGACTTCTTTTCCGAGATAATGGCTGAGGGCTTGTTGATTGTGCCCGCGCTTTTCTTTATCCAGCGGCGCAACGGAGAGGTGGCCGAGTGGTCGAAGGCGCTCCCCTGCTAAGGGAGTAGAGGTCAAAAGCTTCTCGTGGGTTCGAATCCCATCCTCTCCGCCACCCTGCCTCGCGCTGCCGCGCCGCGCCGATATTTTCCCAGCAATAACAGACAGATGACCCAGCGCTTGGCCGTTCCGGCGGCAGCGTCAGGGCCGTTACAGGCCTTTATTTCGTTCGATTCTGACTGGAGGTCAGAAAATGAACATCAAGAGCCTTCTTCTCGGCTCCGCTGCGGCCCTGATCGCAGTTTCCGGTGCGCGCGCCGCCGACGCCGTCGTCGTCGCCGAGCCGGAACCCGCTGAATACGTCAAGATCTGCGACGTCTACGGCGCTGGCTACTTCTACATCCCCGGCACCGAGACCTGCCTGCGCATCGGCGGCTATGTCCGTTATGACGCCGGCTTTGGCGATGTCGGCACGTTCACCGGCGCTCGCGCCGACGACGTCGTCACCGGCAAGAACCAGGGGACGTGGTACAAGGACGCTCGTTTCACGCTGAAGACCTGGACCGGCCAGGAAACCGAACTCGGCACGTTGAAGACCTACACCGAAACGCGCATGAATTTCCAGAATCATCCCCTGGACAACGGCGACGCTAATGACGCTTCCAACAGCTTCGACCAGCACTTCGCCTGGATCCAGCTTGGCGGCCTGCGTGTAGGCTTGGACGAATCGGCATTCGACACGTTTGTCGGCTACGCCGGCAACGTCATCAACGATACCATCGTCCCCTATGGCGGGTTCAAGACCGGTGTCGTTCAGTACTACTTCGACGCCGGCAACGGCTTCTCGGCGATGGCCTCTCTCGAAGAAGGTTCGGGCGGCGCCTCCCAGGAGCCAGGTGTTTCTTATGGTTATGGTCGCTCCACGATCGACAGCTATGTTCCGCATGTCGTCGGCGGTCTGAAGTATACGCAGGGCTGGGGTGATATCGTCGGCGTCGTCGCCTATGACAGCAACTACGAATACGTCTCGGGCAAGGTTCGCGTGGATGTGAACATTTCCAGTGCACTGTCACTGTTCGGCATGTTCGGTTACGCCAGCGAGGGAAAGCTTAACGACAACAACCCCAACAACCTCCCTGTCCCCCCCCTCGGTAGCTCCTTTGCTAACGGCCGCGGTTTCTACAAGCCGTGGGGCGGTAACTGGGGCTTCTGGGCCGGCGGCACCTACAAGTTCAACGAGAAGACGTCGTTCAACCTCCAGGTGTCGGGTGATCAGTGGAAGGACTATGGGGTTGCGGCAAACATTGCCTACACCGTCGTTCCCGGCTTCACGGTCACGCCCGAAGTTGACTACCAGCACGTTGGTTCGGGCGCCATTAACGCCGGCAACGTTTGGGCTGGCGCGGAGAAGAAGAACGCCGTCGGCGCTATCATCCGCTTTCAGCGCGATTTCTAAGACCAGATATTTCTGGGGAGACAGGAGAACCCGGCGGGCAACCGCCGGGTTCTTTTTTCGTTCTGATGCATGCCGTTGTTCCAACACCGCTGCGCACTTTGGGCGACATGCATCAGCAATAGTCAGGGTGCACAGTGCTGCATTCGGCAGCCGGAATCGCGGTGCCACTTGCTAGAGCACTTCACCGTTTCAATGAAACGGCGAATTGCTCTAACTCTTTGTTTTAAGCAATTCGGAACGCAAAACCGCTCACGCTTTTCCTGGAATTGCTCCAGGTCGCAGACATACCGTCAGCCACCGTTCGCTTCGATGAACCACCGTAAACGTTCGCAATTGGCTTAAGCCCCACAGCTTCGTCCATCCTTGGGCGGAGCGAAGACCCAAGGATCCATGCATGACTTTTGCCGAGGAGTGCGGAGGAGCAAGTTCTGCACTGCGGCGACGCTCTCAGGTCACGGCACGGATCCTCAGGTCAAGCCAGGTCAAATTCGAGGATGAAGACAGTGCATTGGTGTCGCATTGGCGATTCTACCAAGCGCCGAACCAGCCTATGAAGCGCGTCGCGATCTTTCAGATTCGCTTCTGCGCTTAGCTCTTTGACATGCCTAGGCCTGGGAACTAAAGCTCAAACGTCAGCGAGGTCGCCCAACGCTTCAATCAAAGGCTGGATCTCACTTTCGTAATTCTTCCAGCGCTTCACGGACGATTTGTACATCGGCTGACGAACCTGCCAGCGGCTGGGCGTGGTGACCGCCCCTTCCCTGTCGAAGAAGCGTAGGCATGCGTTATCCCAAGGCAGGCCGAGATAATCGATGAGCCGGCGCGACTGCGCGTCTTGATCCTCTACAAGCGTCTCATAGCGATTTTCAAAGATACGACCCGGGAAAACCTCGTTCCAGTGACGCATCAAGCGGTCATATTCTCGATAGTATAGGCCAAGTGCCCGCAGGTCTGTATTGTAGCTGTGTGCCGAACTGAAAGGCAGGACAAAGCATGACACGCAGTTGTCGATGGCATCCCGGCGGCAGTGAATGATGCGGGCATTAGGAAAGAGCAGGGTGAGCAGGCCGATCAATTCGAAATTGTGCGGCATTTTATCGATGATTCGGTGCGCAGCCGGAGCGCGCTCCCTCAGATAGGAAAGATGCTCTTCAGCCAACGTCTTGGACAAGCCTTCGGTGACCGTCATGATCGGCTTGTTGAAATCAAAAGCCGAGGGGTTCAGACCGATCGCGTTCGCTACCCGCCTTAGTTTGCTAAGCTCTCCAGCGCCATGAACGTCGGGATGACTGGCGCATATTTGTTCGGTCAGTGTCGTCCCCGAGCGCGGCATCCCGACCACGAACACAGGCGCTTCGGAAGGGTTCCCGTAGCTGGACCTTGCAGCAAACAGATCCGGCGTGAAGGTTTCAATGGTCAGATCCACGAAACGACGATACTGATCGATGTCGAACTTGTGGCCGTCGGCCTGTTTCGCCTTGTTGAAATGGTCGAACGCCTCGGCGTAGCGCTTGAGGTCGTTCAGCACCTTACCGGCTGCGTAATGCAAATTCTGCACGGCCTCCGATTTAAGTCGTGGACCGTCGAGTTCGCGAAGGATCGATTGGAGTTCCGCAGGCTCTTCGGTAAACTTTCGGCTCTGCACGAGGTCGTAATAAGCCGCCGCCACGTCAACGCGGTGTTCGATCGCCTCTCTGAGATAGACGCCGGCCTCGTCCATGCGCCCAAGGCCGGTGAGCGCGGCAGCCATTCCGATCCGCGCCTTGGGGTGATCGCGGTTGATTTTCATCGCCTTCTCATAAAGCGGCAAGGCCAGGTCGGGTTTGTCGAACTGGACATAAACGCGCCCCAGGGCACACAGGGCCTCTACAAGATCGGGTTGCAACTCCAGGGCATACCGCATGTGTTTGATCGCGGCTGAAAATTCGCTCAGCTTGCCATAGGCCTCACCGAGGCTAAGATGATAAAAGGGGTTTCTAGGCTCCTCACCGACAGCGCGTGCGAAATAACGCAGAGCCGCCTCGTCGTCGTAACCTAGATAGACGGTGCCCATGATGTAGAACGCCAGCGGATGGTTTGGCGTGCGCGCCAGAACCTGCAGACATAGGTCCTGAGCCGCATCAAGCCGCTTGGCCTGCTGATGCTCATAGGCTTGCTTCAGCAGCAATTCGTCAGCCTGTGCGCGCGCAAACGAATTTGTTTTCGGCAGGTTTGCCTGTCCTGGAGTTGCCTGTGGCAATCCAGGTTTCGGCGCAGCACCGGACTTGAGGTGTTTGGACCAGGCAGGCGGCAGACGATTGTTCATCGTCGCTGGCTAGCAAAAAAAGCCTATCGAATCCAGACAAAATGGACCTGTCCAGCGCTTGCGCGCACCCACTCCACCACGCTAGCAAGAAACTCCCTTTGCCAAGCGAGCTTCCGTCATGCCTCTGCGCCCTCCCCTCTCGCCGCTTATCGCCGCGCTTCCCTCGACCGTGCCGTTCGTCGGACCCGAAGCGCAGGAGCGCGAGCGCGGGCGCGCCTTCCGCGCCCGTATCGGTGCCAATGAGAGCAGTTTTGGCCCTTCGCCGCGTGTCATTGCCCGCATGGCCGAGATAGCTCGCGACATGTGGATGTATTGCGATCCAGACAATTTCGACCTGAAGGTCGCGGCTGCCGCGCATCACGACGTGGCGGTCGAGAACGTCGTTGTCGGCGAAGGCATAGACGGCCTGCTCAGCCTTGTGGCGCGCATGTATGTGGCGCCTGGCGACGCGGTGGTCACCTCGCTCGGCGCCTATCCGACCTTCAACTTTCATGTTGCCGGCGTCGGCGGGCGGCTGATCACGGTTCCCTATGAAAATGACAAGGAAAGCCTGGAGGGTTTGCTCGCAGCGGTCATCAGGGAAAAGGCGCCGCTGGTCTACCTGTCCAACCCGGACAATCCGATGGGCAGCTGGTGGGAAGCAGACGAGGTGATCCGCTTCATCGAGGCGCTGCCGCAGGCCACCATGCTGGTGCTCGACGAGGCCTATGGCGAATTGGGGCCGGCCTCGGCCCTGCCGCCGATCGATGTCTCGCGGCCGAATGTCATCCGCATGCGAACGTTTTCAAAGGCTTATGGACTTGCCGGCATACGCTGCGGCTACGCGATTGCGGAGGCCCAGGTAATCCGCGACTTCGAGAAGATCCGCAACCACTACGGCGTCAGCCGCATGGCGCAGGTCGCCGGCGTCGAGGCGCTCGCCGACCAAGCCTATCTCGAGACCGTGGTGGCGCGGGTGGCTGCCGGCCGCCGCCGCATCGCTGATATCGCCGAGCAGAACGGATTGAAGCCCTTGGCCTCGGCGACCAATTTCGTCACCATCGACTGCGGGCATGATGGCGCCTTCGCGCTGAAAGTACTGCAGGGGCTATTGTCGCGCGATGTATTCATCCGCAAGCCGATGGCGCCAGGGCTCGACCGCTGCATTCGCGTCAGCGTCGGCCTCGATCACGAACTGGATATTTTCGCCGAGGAATTGCCCGGCGCGCTGGCCGCGGCGCGAGGGAATTAGGCAATTTCGCCGCGCTCGGAATCCGTCGCGCCACCGAGCAGCCTCCTGACACGTGCCAGCATGTCCGACAACTCGGCGGCCTCCTCGTCGCCCAGGCCCGTGGTCAAGCGGATAAGGTCGCGATCCGCTGCCGACTGAAGTTCGGCAAGCGCGGCGCGGCCGTGTGCGGTGAGCGAGAGGACGTGCCGACGCAGGGTGTCAGGACCGGCACGCGTTTCGATCAAGCCGGCGGCGGAGAATTTTCGAAGGATTCTGACAACATAGGCAGGATCCAGCTGGAGATCCCGGGCGATTTCGGATGCCGCTGGCGCGAAATCGAGTTGAAACACCCGCGCCAGGAAGCCTGCCTTGCCGCCAGGGTTGGTGGCAATAAGGCTGGTCCGGTGCCCCAGTTCGAACAGTATCCGCGCCTCGGCCAGCGTATAGGCACTGTGGGTCAAGGTTTCGTCGAGCAGCCCAATCAGGCCGGTATAGAAACGGTTGAAGCGCCTAAGGTCGCTGACCAAGGCATTCCGATCGGTCGGCATGTCTGGCGCCCCTGAAGATTTCTACATCGCCGGATCATCGCAATAAAGTTGACCAAGTCAATTATTTATTGGATGAAGTCATCTATCTTCCGGACGAAA
Organism: Mesorhizobium sp. 113-3-9; assembly: GCF_016756515.1. NCBI lineage: Bacteria > Pseudomonadati > Pseudomonadota > Alphaproteobacteria > Hyphomicrobiales > Phyllobacteriaceae > Mesorhizobium > Mesorhizobium sp. 113-3-9. The sequence goes on from NZ_AP023246.1 coordinate 5,574,358, forward strand.
CACGGCTCGACGATTCGAAAGACTCCTCCCCTCAAACCAGTTGCCTTCGTTCGATCCTGCGCCAGACTCAATGCAAGGAGCGAGCCATGAAAGACCGGAGAAGGGCAGTGCGGGCGCGTGTCCACGGCAAGGTGCAAGGCGTCGGCTACAGGATCTGGACGCGAGGCGAAGCGACAGGGCTTGGCCTGATGGGCTGGGTGCGCAACGAAAGAGACGGATCGGTAACGGCGTGGCTGACCGGCACGGATGCCGCGGTTTCGGCCATGATCGAGCGGCTTTGGCACGGCCCGCCGGGTGCCGCGGTCCACCAGATCGACATAGAGGAACTCGAGAGTTGGATTGCGCCTGGAGACTTCAGGGTTGTCGCATAGGCGGGCTCCAATAGAGCCTCTTGAATTAATTGAACGTTCGTTTTATTATTGTCTAAAGAGGCGATCATGGCGCGCACCACAGGATCCGATGGCGAGCGAACGGAGGCGGCGGTCCGCGAGGCGGCGGTCAACCTGATCGCACGATATGGCTACGAGGCGATGTCCATGCGCCAACTGGCCGCCGAAGTAGGCGTGCAGGCGGCCGCGCTCTACCGCTATTTCCCGACCAAGGAAGACCTGCTGTTCACGCTGATGCGCGAGCACATGGAAGGGCTTCGCGAAGCCTGGGAAAGCGCCCGGCCGGCCGGCGCCGATCCGGCGGAGCAGCTTGCAGCCTATGTCCGCAACCACATCGCTTTCCATATCGAGCGCCGCCACGCCACGCATGTGTCGAACATGGAATTGCGCAGTCTCTCGCCCGACAGGCTGACACAGATCCTGCGCATGCGCACGGCCTACGAAAAGGAACTGCGCGCCATCCTGCGCGATGGCGCCGAGGCCGGCGCCTTCGCGATCGAGGACACCGGCCTGACGGCCATGGCGCTGATCCAGATGATGACCGGCGTCATCGTCTGGTTCCGGCCCGGCGAGCGGCTTTCGGTCCCTGAAGTAACGGCGACATATCTTTCAATGACAATGCGGCTCGTCGGCGCGGAGATCGCTGACAGCGCCGCGCGTCCATCGGACGCGCAAAGGACGCTGTCCCACTTTAATTTTCGCGCATGATCCTTTCCGAAAATCGAAGTCGATTTTCTGGGTCATGCGCCACGGAGGAGAAACATGTACACGAACACGCTCAGCTTCGGGCATGACGGGGACATCGAGGCGCTGCGCGACATGGTGCGGCGCTTTGCCCAGGACCGGATCGCTCCGATCGCCGGCGACATCGACCGCGACAACGAATTTCCGTCGCATCTTTGGCGCGAGCTCGGCGCGCTCGGCCTGCTTGGCATAACGGCAGATCCCGATTTCGGTGGCAGCGGCATGGGTTACCTCGCCCATGTCATTGCGGTGGAAGAAATTTCGCGCGCGTCGGCTTCGGTCGGCCTCTCCTACGGCGCCCATTCCAATCTATGTGTCAACCAGATCAACCGCTGGGCAACGCCGTCGCAGAAGGAGAAATTCCTTCCGCCGCTGTGTTCGGGCGAACGTGTCGGCGCTCTGGCGATGTCGGAATCCGGCGCCGGCTCCGACGTTGTCTCGCTCAAGTTGCGCGCCGAAAAGCGCAATGACCGCTATGTGCTCAACGGCACCAAGATGTGGATCACCAACGGCCCGGATGCCGAAACGCTGGTCGTCTATGCCAAGACCGATCCGGAACGGAAATCGCGCGGCATCACCGCCTTCATCGTCGAGAAGGCGATGGCAGGGTTTTCCGTGGCGCAGAAACTCGACAAGCTCGGCATGCGCGGCTCCAACACCGGCGAGCTGGTGTTCGAGGATGTCGAAGTGCCGTTCGACAATGTGCTGCATGAGGAAGGGCGCGGCGTCGAGGTGCTGATGTCGGGCCTCGACTATGAGCGCACGGTGCTTGCCGGCGGCCCCATCGGCCTGATGGCGGCGTGCCTCGACGTGGCGATCCCTTATGTGCACGAACGCAAGCAGTTCGGCCAGCCGATCGGCGAGTTCCAGCTTGTGCAAGGCAAGCTTGCGGACATGTATACGGTGATGAACGCCTCGCGCGCCTATGTCTATGCCGTCGCCGCCGCCTGCGATCGCGGCCAGACCACCCGCAAGGACGCCGCCGGCTGCGTTTTGTTCGCGGCCGAAAAGGCGACGCAGATGGCGCTCGACGCGCTACAGCTGCTTGGCGGCAATGGCTATATCAACGACTATCCGACCGGCCGGCTGCTGCGTGACGCCAAGCTCTACGAGATCGGCGCCGGCACCAGTGAGATCCGGCGCTGGCTGATCGGCCGCGAGATCATGGCGGAAGGGGTCTAGCATGGCCGTCCTCCAGACGCAGATATCGCCCTCCTCCGACACCTTTCGTGCCAATGCCGAACGCATGCGCGGACTGGTCGCCGACATCGCCGAAAAAGCCGCTGTCGTCGAGCGCGGCGGCTCTGAGGAGGCACGCGAGCGCCACATCTCGCGCGGCAAGCTGTTGCCGCGCGAACGCCTCGCGCAATTGCTCGACACTGGCTCGCCTTTCCTCGAGATCGGCCAGTTCGCGGCATGGTCGATGTATGGCGAGGAAATTTCCTCGGCCGGCATGATCGCCGGCATCGGCCGTGTCGAAGGCACCGAGGTGATGGTCGTCGTCAACGATGCCACGGTGAAGGGCGGCACCTATTATCCGCTGACGGTGAAGAAGCATCTGCGCGCGCAGGAGATCGCGCTGCAGAACAATCTGCCCTGCATCTACCTGGTCGACAGCGGCGGCGCCAATCTGCCCAACCAGGACGACGTGTTTCCGGACCGCGAACATTTCGGCCGCATCTTCTACAACCAGGCCAACATGTCCGCGGCCGGCATCCCGCAGATCGCCTGCGTCATGGGTTCCTGCACGGCCGGCGGCGCCTATGTGCCGGCTATGTCGGATGAGACGATCATGGTGCGCAACCAGGCGACCATCTTCCTCGGCGGCCCGCCGCTGGTGAAGGCGGCCACCGGCGAGGATGTCAGCGCCGAGGATCTCGGCGGCGCGGACGTGCATACCAGGCTTTCCGGCGTCGCCGACCATTATGCGATGGACGACGAACATGCGCTCGCCATCTGCCGTCGCATCGTCAAAAACCTGAATCGGAACAAGACTGTAAGCCTGAGCTTACAGAAATCGATTCCACCACTTCATTCGGCGGATGAACTCTACGGCGTCGTGCCCACCGATCTGCGTCAGCCTTATGATGTGCGCGAGGTGATCGCGCGTATCGTCGACGGCTCCGAATTCGACGAGTTCAAGCAGAACTACGGCACGACGCTGATCACCGGCTTTGCCCACCTCCACGGCATGCCGGTCGGCATCATCGCCAACAATGGCGTTTTGTTCTCCGAAAGCGCGCTGAAGGGCGCGCACTTCATCGAACTGTGCTGCCAGCGCAGGATCCCGCTGGTCTTCCTGCAGAACATCACAGGCTTCATGGTCGGTCGGAAATACGAAGCGGGCGGCATCGCCAAGGACGGCGCCAAGCTGGTGATGGCGGTTGCCACCGCCAGGGTTCCGAAGGTGACCGTCATCATCGGCGGTTCGTTCGGCGCCGGCAATTACGGCATGTGCGGACGTGCCTACTCACCGCGCCTCCTGTGGATGTGGCCGAATGCCCGCATCTCGGTGATGGGTGGCGAGCAGGCGGCGACCGTTCTTGCCATGGTCAAGCGCGAGGGCATCGAGCGCAAAGGGGGCGAATGGAGCGCCGAGGAAGAAGCAAAATTCAAGAAGCCGATTCTGATGAAATACGAGCATGAGGGCCATCCGCTCTACTCGTCCGCCCGCCTCTGGGATGACGGCATCATCGATCCGGCAAAGACGCGCGATGTGCTGGCGCTCAGCCTTTCGGCGGCGCTCAATGCGGAGATCGAGGAGACACGCTTCGGCGTGTTCAGGATGTAAGATGCACGGCATCGACACCGGGATCCGAATCCGCACCGGCCAAACAACGAAGCTCGACGTCGATGCCATCGCACATGGCGGAACTATACTGGTCGATCATTTCTGCTCGCGGCGAAAAGTGCGTGTTTTGGATGAGAGCATCCATCCGCTCACAATATTGCGAGCCGTCGCCACGAAGCTGGCAGCGATGGAAAATAGTTGCTACTTCTCATTCCCTACTATACAACGGGGATGGGCTAGAAATGAAGACCGAATATTTGCGGAAAGCGTCTACCGCAATACTTTCTGCACTGCTGGTGTTCGCGGCTTCCAGTGTGTGCGTAGCCGGGTCACTGGCAGGAAGCGAGGGAGACCAGCGTTTCCCACCGTACCTGCCGCAAAATCCCAAAGATCCCTGCACCAGAACTTACAAAGCCTATGTCGCAGCCAGCGGCCATTCAGCGTACGCGACAACTCCCTATGCTCGGATAAGGTCATCGTACATAGTCTGCGGCGCGCACCTCAACGCGCCATCGGTAAAGGTAGCAGAAGACCTAGCTATGAAATCCTGCGTGGCCACCCGCAGCCACTACAAGGTCACGACCGGCGGCGGTTGCGAGATCGCGTTGTCGAAGTAGGGACAACTGAGCGTCAGGCCGGGCACTCCCTTGGCAAGGGAGAGGTCTGTGGCACGCCTGCGAAACACCATTTCGCAGGGCAGCGGCCCGGCTGGATAGGCTGTCGGGACGGCATGCCCCTCTATTCTGCTGGACATCCCTCCCACAAATGGGGAAATCGACCGACACCTCGGCTTCCGCCACTTGCCGCCGTTGAAAGAAAAGCGGCGGAGCTGCAAAGGCCAATCTCCGCGCTTGTCGGCGAGATGTCCGGCAAGACCGCGGGGGGCGTGAGGGAGCGCCTGCGTCGCTTTCAGCAAGCTCTGGCTACGGAGGCTCCATGTTCGCCAAGATCCTGATCGCCAATCGGAGCGAGATCGCATGCCGTGTCATCCGCACGGCCCGCAAGCTCGGCGTGCACACCGTCGCCGTCTATTCGGATGCCGACGCGAAAGCCCTGCATGTCGAGATGGCCGACGAGGCTGTTCATATCGGCCCCTCCCCTGTCGGCGAGAGTTATCTGCGCGGCGACAGAATTGTCGCGGCGGCGCTTTCGACCGGGGCGCAGGCCATCCATCCCGGTTATGGATTCCTGTCGGAAAATCCCGATTTCGTCGACCAGGTGGTGGCGGCGGGGCTCACCTTCATCGGCCCGTCGGCGGCCTCGATCCGCGCCATGGGACTGAAGGACGCCGCCAAGCGGCTGATGGAGAAAGCCGGCGTTCCCGTCGTTCCGGGTTATCATGGCGAGGCGCAGGAGATCGTGCTGCTTGCGTCCAAGGCGCGCGAGATCGGTTATCCCGTGCTGATCAAGGCGCGCGCCGGCGGCGGCGGTAAGGGCATGCGGCGGGTCGAGCATCCCGATGATTTTTCCGAGGCGCTGTCCAGCGCCCGGCGCGAAGCAAAGGCTGCTTTCGGCGACGACCGCGTGCTGGTCGAGAAATATGTCGACAAGCCCCGGCACATCGAAGTGCAGGTGTTCGGCGACAATTTCGGCAATACCGTGCATCTCTATGAACGCGACTGTTCGGCACAACGCCGCCACCAGAAGGTGATCGAGGAAGCACCCGCCCCCGGTATGACGCCGGCTTTGCGCAAGGCGATGACGGAAGCGGCTGTGAAGGCCGCAAAGGCGATCAACTATTCCGGCGCCGGCACCATCGAATTCATCGTCGATGCCTCGCAGGGCCTCAAGGCCGACCGATTCTGGTTCATGGAAATGAACACCCGCCTGCAGGTCGAGCATCCGGTCACCGAAATGGTCACCGGCACCGATCTGGTCGAGTGGCAATTGCGGGTCGCCAGCGGCGAAAAGCTGCCGAAGTCGCAGAGCGAGATCGCGCTTGCCGGCCATGCTTTCGAGGCGCGCATCTACGCGGAGGACGCGGCAAAGGGGTTCCTGCCGGCTACCGGCACGCTGCATCATCTGAAATTTCCCGTAACGGCACCCGACGCGGCCACGATACGCATCGAGACAGGCGTGCGGGCCGGCGATGCCATCTCGCCCTACTACGACCCGATGATCGCGAAGCTGGTCGTCCACGCAAAAGACAGGCAAGCCGCGCTCGAAGCACTCGGCACAACGCTGTCACGGACCGAAATTGCCGGGTCCACGGTCAACACCGCCTTTCTTGCCGCTCTTGCCGCCGATCCGGACTTTTGCGCTGGCGACGTCGACACCGGCCTGATCGGCAGACATCAGGCGGCGCTGACCGAGATCGCGCCGCCGACCGGCGAAATCATCTCGGCAGCCGCCCTTGCCGCGTCCGGCGCAGGACTATCACGGGCGTCGAACGACCCGTGGTCTTCGCTTTCCGGCTATGCGCATTTCCACGGCGTGGCGCGGCGCACGCGGTTGAAGTTCGCCGACGACGATATTCTGGTAAAGGTTTCGGTGCGACCGGACGGGCGTTTCCAGGTGGCGCTCGGTGCGCCCTACGACAGCGCCAATTCGCATGATTTTCGCGCTGCTCCACGCCTCGCCCGCTGGCCAGGCCACATCACGGTGTTCGAAGGCGCCATCGGCTATACTTTCGCGGTGCCCGACCCGTTGGCACGCAGCGATGACGCGGCGGCGGCCTCCGGCAGCCTGCGCGCGCCGATGCCGGGTCTGGTCAAGCTGGTGCGCGCGGCAAAGGGCGATGCGGTGATCAAGGGACAAGCTCTCCTGATCCTCGAGGCGATGAAGATGGAACATACCATCGCCGCCCCGCACGACGGGGTGATTGCCGAAATCGCCACGGAAGGTGCGCAGGTCACCGACGGGACGGTGCTGGTGCGGTTCGTCGAGGAGCAGACCGCCTCGACCGCCGCCGCGGGCTGATACAAGGAGCGCAGCGCCGACCGCAAAACAAAATGGCCGGGGTTCGCCCCGGCCATTTCTGTGGATTATCGCCTCAGATTACTGCGCGATCGGCGCGTACTTGCCGTCGTGCCACTGGTTGATGTCGTAGCTGGCGTTCTTGAGATCGCCCTTCTCGTCGAAGGTGACGTCGCCGACAACGGTGCTGATCGGCGTGCCGTTCTTCAACGCTTCGGCAACCTTGGCCGGATCGTCGCTGCCGGCACGCTTGATGCCTTCGGCGAAAGCCTGGACCACGGCGTAGGAGAACAGCGTGAAGCCTTCCGGCACGAAGCCGCCGGCCTTGATCTTCTCGACGGCGGCCTTGGCCTCCGGCTTGGCCTGCGGATCCGACGGGAAGACGAACATGGTGCCTTCGCCGGCCGGGCCAGCAACCTGCCAGAACTCCGGCGAGGCGATCGAATCCGGCATGATCAGCTGGAACTTCAGGTTCTGTTCGGCCGACTGGCGCAGGATCAGGCCGGCTTCAGGATGGTAGCCGCCGAAATAGACGACGTCGGCCTTGAGATCCTTGAGCTTGGTGACAAGAGCGGAATAGTCCTTCTCGCCGGGATTGATGGCGTCGTAGTAGACTTCCTTCAGGCCACCGGTGTTCATGGTTGCCCTGACAGCGTCAGCCACGCCCTGGCCGTAGGCGCTCTTGTCGTGCAGGATGACGACGTTCTTGCCGGCATACTTCTTGGCGATCCACGGGCCGATGAAGGCGCCCTGTGCATCGTCACGCGTATAGAGGCGCATGATCGTCGGCCAGCCGGCCTTGGCGGCCGCGTCGGTCAGCACCGGGTTCGAGGAAGCCGGGCTCATCATCAGCGCGCCGGCTTCGGCATAGACGGCCGAGGCCGGAATGCTCGATCCCGAGCAGGCATGCCCATCGATGAACTTGACGCCGTTGGCGACGATGCGGTTGGCGACCGACACTGCCTGTTTGGGATCGCACTGGTCATCCTCGATGTCGAGCTTGATCATCGAACCGTTGACGCCGCCAGCGGCATTGATGGCGTCGGCGGCGGCCTGTGCGCCCTGCTTGAACTGATCGCCGATGGTGGCGAGCTGTCCGGTCATCGGGCCGACCACCGAAACGGTGATGTCGTCGGCGAATGCGACCGGCGCACTCATCATCAGGCCGAAAATGGCCGCGCTCAAAATACTCATTTTTTTCATTGCAATAGAACTCCTCCACTCACGCGCGGCCGCCCCGGCCGCGCTTCTTCAAGAGAGGCGGGACAATTTCATCCTTCATCGGGCCTGTCTAGGCGCATTGACGCCGCTCGATTGGGCCTGGGAGGCCTCATCCACGCAAAAAAGCCACGCCAGCCTTGTTCCGGCCGGTCATGGCTTTTTTGCCTGTCGGGCTGTTTCCCCAGCGCCCCCGCGCCGCGAACCCCAACTTGGCCGTCCCTGTCTTTCCTGTTGACCATGATCTTGGCCGAAAACCGGATTCCACTTTCCGGGATCATGGTCCGTCGTACGGCTTGACCTATTTCGCCTGCCGCCTTCTTGTTGTTGGCCTGTGGCCCGGCTGTCTGCGCAGCCTTGTCCCTGTTGTGGCCCGACCGTCTTTGAGCGATCTGGACCCGAGCTTTCCCGCCTGGCGGAAACCTAGTGCATGGTCATCCATTCGCGGGCTTCGCGCAGCGCCCTGGCAATCTCGACCTTCGACATGGCCGCCGACAGTTCCGAGCGCAATTCCGCGGCGCGGGCCGAACCCTTGATGGCGGCAATGTTGAACCATTTGTGGGCGGCAACGACGTCGGTCTCGCAGTCGCGGCCGGTCGCATACATCATGCCCAGTTCGAAAAGAATGTCGGCCTGGGCAGTTGCCCCCATGGCGCCGAAACCTGCTTCAAGCATTTCAAAACGTGCCATTTTAGTCCCCTGTCTGGCTCCCGAGAGCTGCCTCCGTTTGTCTTGTCCGGGCCGCTCTTTCGATGCTTTCGAGAATGCCGCTCAGGCTTGAATCCGTCGTTAAATGGCGTGCTTAATTTGAGGAAAACAAAGCTAAAACAAGAGGTAAACGCGGAAATTCGTTAAGGATACGAAGCCAGTGTTTCAGCCGATTTTCGCTAAATTTGACGAAAATTTTCCGGGCTTCGATCAACACTCCGCTAACCACGGGAAACAAACACGATGCGCCGGTGGTTTTCATTTCCCTCCGCGACGAGGCGAATTCAGGCGCTTTCAAAATCCGAAAGTCTTCCGTGGCGGCACCGCTTTTGTTTTGGCGGGAGCTGGATTAGCTTACGTTTGCGTAAACGGCAGACCGGCGAGGCGGAGCATCCGGCCGGCCATCCAAAGGGAGGAAGACATGTTTCGAAAAGTGAGCCTGGCCCTTGCAGCCACATTGATCATGGCGGGAACGGCGTGGGCCGATCCGATCGAGGGCAACTGGAAGACGCAAGCCGGCGACACCGCGGCCATTTCAGGCAGCGGCTCGTTTTCGATCACGCTCAAGTCGGGCAAATATGCCGGAAAGACCATCGGCTCGCTCAAGGCGGCCGGCGACAACAAATATGCCGGCAGCATCACCGACCCGGCAAACGACAAGACCTATTCGGGCAAGGCGACGTTGTCGGGCACCTCGCTCAAGATGAGCGGTTGCGTGCTCGGCGGCCTGATCTGCAAGAGCCAGACCTGGCACAAGCTCTGATCGACCATATCCTTGGGACATGATGACGGGGCCTGGCAGGCCCCGTTTTCGTTTCATCGGCAGGCCGAGCACAGGTGCTGTTGCCCTGCCTCTGTTGGCCATATCAGGCCGGCGGCGGCCGGATCAGATCCCGTCAATCATTTTGAACCGCAGATGAACGCCGGCATCAGAGCCGGTTCAGAGGCGTTGGGGCATTCTCCTGCGTGTTGAAGGAGACACTACCCGATGCTTGCTCGCCGCTTCACCATCGTCTGCCTGCTGATGAGCCTGTTTGGAATGTTCTTCGCCATCCTCGTCGCCGAAGCGGGCCGTTCCCCCCGCGCCTGGGACGAAGCCAGTTCCAGGACATGCCGCCTCGCCTGCCCCACCCACCTTCGCAACTGAACCAAAGAAACCAGACCTCGAAAAGAGAAGCTCAGACATCATGGACCGCATCGCCGCCAACGCTCTCAAGACCCTTCGGCTTCTGCCGCGGGCGGCGCTTATCCTGATGGTCCTGGCCGCTCCGGTCCTGGCCGTGCCGATGATGCGCGCCGATGCCGGCTCGACGATCGAGGCTCCGGCCCTGAAGAAGTCCGGCGTCGGCTTCGTCCTGCTGGTCAGTCTGCAGCGGGGATAAAGAAAAATGGCGCTTTGGGCGCCTTCGACAGCCACACCCCTCCCAACCGCTCGTCCGAGTCTCTATATTGAGCCATGGAAAAGCGAATCTACCCTCAAGCCATCGAATCTGTGGTCATGCCGGAGCCTTTTGGCCGGCAAAGCTTCGACAATGCCGCGAAAGCGGTCGCGGCACTGCAGCTGCTTTATGACCGCAACACAAAGTTCCTGCGCGATTCCTTCGCCGCTTTGGCCGCCGGCGGCGACAGCAGCAAGCGCTACCGCGCCTTCTATCCCGAGATCGGCGTCACCACGAGTTCGTTCACCCAGGTCGACTCGCGCCAAGCCTATGGCCATATGCCGACGCCCGGCCATTTCGCCACCACGATCACGCAGCCGCACTTGTTCGAGAACTACCTGATCGAGCAACTTCGCCTGATCATGCGCAACCACGGCGTGGCGGTCACGGTTTCGGAATCGACCACTCCCATTCCACTGCATTTCGCCTTCCTGGAGGGAACTTACGTCGACGGCGCCGCCGCGGAGCGCATCAAGCGGCCGATCCGCGACCTGTTCGACGTGCCGGATCTCGACGGCACCGACGATCAGATCGCCAACGGCACGTTCGAAGTGGCGTTCGGTGAACCAAGACCGCTAGCCCCATTCACGGCGCAGCGTATCGACTACTCGCTGCACCGCATGACGCACTACACGGCGACCAGCCCGCAACATTTCCAGAATTTCGTGCTGTTCACCAACTACCAGTTCTACATCGACGAGTTCGGCGCCCGCGCCCGCGACCTGATGGAGAAGGGCGGCGGCGGTTATGTGGAATTCGTCGAGCCGGGCAATGTCGTGACCAAGGCCGGACAAAGCGCGCCGAGCGAAGGCGTTGGACCACAGCGTCTGCCGCAGATGCCGGCCTATCACCTGAAAAAGGCGAACCATGGCGGCATCACCATGGTCAACATCGGTGTTGGCCCTTCGAATGCCAAGACGATCACCGACCATATTGCCGTGCTGCGGCCGCACGCCTGGGTGATGCTCGGCCATTGCGCCGGACTGCGCAACACCCAGGCGCTTGGCGACTATGTGCTGGCGCATGCCTATGTGCGCGAGGACCACGTACTGGACGACGATCTTCCGGTCTGGGTGCCGATCCCGCCGCTGGCCGAGATCCAGGTGGCACTGCAGGAGGCGGTTGCCGAAGTCACCGGCCTGTCGGGCTACGATCTCAAGCGCATCATGCGCACCGGCACGGTCGCCACCATCGACAACCGCAACTGGGAACTGCGCGACCAGCGCGGGCCTGTGCAGCGCCTGTCGCAGTCGCGTGCCATCGCGCTCGACATGGAATCGGCGACCATCGCCGCCAATGGCTTCCGCTTCCGCGTGCCCTACGGCACGCTGCTGTGCGTGTCCGACAAGCCACTGCATGGCGAGTTGAAACTGCCAGGCATGGCGACCGAGTTCTACAAGCGGCAGGTGGCGCAACACCTGACCATCGGCATCAGGGCGATGGAGAAGCTGGCCGAGATGCCGATGGAGCGGCTGCATTCGCGCAAGCTCCGGAGCTTTTCGGAAACAGCGTTCCAGTAAGTGGCCGCACGCCTCGGCGAGGCAATTCGTCGTCTTGCTCAGGCCGCAATTGGACCGCTAAGCAGATTGAACGGATCGTCAGGCGGCATTCAGCAGACACGACCTCAATGACAACAGGCGCGCGCTTGAAAATGACGGCTGGGTTGGCATTCCTGGCGATGACGGCACTGTCGGCCGCGCTGTTGGCCGGGTTCTTCGGCACGCTGCATCCCGCTTTCGATTCCTTCTCGCATTTCCGCATTCACCTCAGCGTTCTCATGGCGCTCCTGGCACTGCCGCTGCTCGCCAGCTCGTTTCGGCTGCAAGCGGCAGCGGGGCTGCTCTTTGCCATCGCCTGCCTGGCCACGACGGCAAGCGCCCTGCCGAAGCTTTGGCCGCAGCCCGCGGTTGCCAAGCCCGCCGATCAGGCCGTCTACAGCCTGCTGCAGATGAACCTGCGCTTCAACAACCCGACACCGAAGAAGGTGCTCTCGCTGATCGGCCGCACCAATCCGGACGTGATCACCCTCGACGAAGTGTCCGGCATGTGGACGACCGAGCTTGGCTACATCACCAGCGCCTATCCCTACCGTATCCTCTGCCCTTACCCGAATGGCATGTTCGGGGTGGCGTTGCTGTCGCGCCGGCCGTTTGCCGCCGACACCGCACCGCGTTGCGAGCCGCGCGGCGCGATGGCGACCGCCACCATCGACTTCGGCGGGGTCGGGGTCGATGTCGCCGCGATCCATTTGAGCTGGCCGTGGCCGAAGGAGCAATACTGGCAGATTGGCGAACTGGCGGAACCACTGGCCGGGCTCGGCGAGACAGCGATCATGGCCGGCGATTGCAACGCCGTGCCGTGGAGCGCGGCGGTGCGGCGGGTCGCGGCTCTCGGCAGGCTGACCGTCATGCCGTCGGCCGGACCGACCTGGATCCACCGGACACTGCCCGACTTCCTGCGCCGCTATGCAGGCCTGCCCATCGACCAGGTGTTCAGCAAGGGCGGACTGACGATCCTGTCTTCGACGCGGCTGGAGGATACCGGCTCCGACCACCTGCCGGTGCTGGTCGAGTTCACGTTAAGGCCTGGCGACAGGCAGCCTGAAAATGATCACGCCACGGCGCTCGCGGCCAACGGCTCTCAAAACAAGCCGCGGGGCTGATCCCGTCATCCCGAGCGAAGCAGAACGGCGCCTGTGTCCTCGGTGCTCATCAGTCAAGCTTGGTCAGCGCGTCGACAAGATGCTCGACATGGCCACCGCCACGATGCTCGCGGGCGTCGAAAGCGTTCTGCTTGGCTTCGTATTCGGCATAGGTGGCGTTGATCCGCCGCCTCGCCTCGAGGTGCGTGCCCGTGCAGAACCAGTTGTCCCGACGCTCCAGGCCGGCAAGCGCGGTCTCGGTGGCCCGCATCATCCTCATCGCGATGCGGCCATGCGTGTGCTCGTGCCTGCGGACGCCAGCCATGAACCCGTCCCAGCGCTTGCGCAGCCCGGGGCTTGCCGGCGAGAGCCGTCGCGGGAAGGTGTAGGTCAGGTCGAGCTTGCCGTTGGCCTGCCGCAGACGACAGATCCCATCCTGGCGGCTGATATCGAGATCCCAATGCACCGTGTAGCCGGTTTCGGCAATGGCGCGTGTCATGTAGCCGTGCTTCGGTCCCAGCCGGTCCATGGCCTCCACGAGGTCGGCCCCGGTCTTTCCGGCAACATCATAGGTGCGGACATGAACGATGAGCTTTGTGCCCGCCGACGCGGCTGGCACACAGGACAGCACACAGGCCGCGGCGAGCATCGTCAGGCTGGTCAGGCGCATGTCCGCCTCCTTTGTCGGTGGCCAAGCAGACCACACTCGGCGAGACGCTTCAACGGGCCTGAGCAAAGTCCCAGTCTCGCGAAGGCGACAAACAGACCGGCGCCGTTCACATGTCCGGTATTTTTCAGCCGGATCGAGGGCCAGTCGGCGCGCGGGTCACATGCCCTGGTAGACTGGCCCCTCGCCGCCCTGCGGCGGCACCCAGTTGATGTTCTGGTTCGGGTCCTTGATATCGCAGGTCTTGCAGTGGACGCAGTTCTGCGCGTTGATGACGAAGCGCACGTCTTTCGCCGCCGGATCGGCGGCGGCATTGCCATCCTTGTCGACCCACTCATAAACGCCTGCCGGGCAATAGCGTGTCGATGGTCCGGCAAAGACATCATGCTCCGAGCGCTTCTGCAGCTCCATGTCGCCGACCAGCAGGTGGACCGGCTCGTTCTCTTCGTGATTGGTGTTGGACAGGAACACCGAGGACAGGCGGTCGAAGGTCAGCACGCCATCAGGCTTCGGATAGGCGATCTTCTTGTGCTTGGCGGCGGGCTCGAGCGCGGCATAGTCGGCCTTGCCGTGCTTCAGCGTGCCGAAGGGCGAGATGCCGAACAGCGTGTTCAGCCACATGTCGAGGCCCCCGAGGCCGATGCCGACAATGGTGCCGAAGCGCGACCACAGCGGCTTGACGTTGCGCACCTTCTTCAGATCCTTGCCGATGTCGGTCGCGCGCCAGGCTTGCTCGTAGGTGGAAAGCTCATCATTGGCACGGCCCGCGCCAATCGCCTCTGCGACATGCTCGGCCGCCAGCATTCCCGACAGCACTGCATTGTGGGAACCCTTGATGCGCGGCACGTTGACGAAGCCCGCGGCACAACCCATCAGCGCGCCACCGGGGAAGGACAGTTTCGGCACCGACTGCCAGCCACCCTCGGTGATGGCACGCGCGCCATAGCCCAGCCGCTTGGCGCCCTCGAAGGTGCCTGCGATCGCCGGATGCGTCTTGAAGCGCTGGAACTCCTCGAATGGCGAGAGATAGGGGTTCTTGTAATTGAGGTGGAGGACGAAGCCGACCGCCACCTGATTGTCCTCGAGATGGTAGAGGAAGGAACCGCCGCCGGTCTTCATGTCGAGCGGCCAGCCGAAGGAATGCTGCACCAGGCCCGGCCGATGGTTCTCCGGCTTGACCTGCCAGAGCTCCTTCAGGCCGATGCCGTATTTGCCGGGCTCGCGGCCGTCGGAAAGCTTGTATCTGGCGATCAGCTGCTTGGCGAGCGAGCCACGTGCGCCTTCGCCGATCAGCACATATTTGCCCATCAGCGCCATACCCGGCGCGAAGCCCGGGCCATGTGTGCCGTCCTTCTCGACGCCCATGTCGCCAGTGACGACGCCGGTGACGGCGCCTTCCTCATTGTAGAGCAGCCCGGCGGCGGCAAAGCCCGGATAGATCTCGACGCCAAGCGCCTCGGCCTTGGTTGCCAGCCAGCGGCAGACATTGCCGAGCGAGACGATGTAATTGCCGTGATTGTTCATCAGCGGCGGCATCAGGATGTTGGGCAGACGGAAAGAGCCGGCGGGGCCGAGCACCAGGAAATGGTCCGCCGTGACCGGGGTCTTGAAAGGATGACCTTCTTCCTCGCGCCAACCGGGCAGCAGCCGATCGATGCCGACAGGATCGACGACGGCGCCGGAGAGGATGTGGGCGCCGACCTCGCCGCCCTTTTCCAGCACGACGACGGAAAACTCGGGATTGACCTGCTTGAGGCGGATGGCCGCGGCAAGGCCGGCCGGACCGGCGCCGACGATGACCACGTCGAATTCCATGCTCTCGCGTTCGATATCGCTCATCAACCCCTCCGCACTGGCTTGCCGCTGTTGCGTATCTTGCTGGCTCCTGCGCTGCATAGCGCATCAATTGGCGACAGGAAACCGGCGCATACGTGACAATGCGGATTTGGCCAAAAAGTCGCGCATTCCGCCGGATAATAGCCGTCAGCGCCTGGCGAGAACCGCGGTCCCCGCGTTTTTTAATTGTTCGACGGCTTGCTTATCGGCCATACTTCCCGCCATGCGCATTCCTGGGCCAGCCGGCTTTCCTTCGACGCGCTTTGTTTTGACGCCCGGCCGGGCCTGCCGGGCGATTCTTTTGGCCCTTCTGGCGTCGGCGCCGGGGCATGCCGCCGCGGACGAGGTGAAAGTCTGGGCGACGGGCGCCTACTCCTTCTCCGACGAGCTCGGCGGCTTCCGCATCACCGGAGCCTCAGGCATCGGAACCAAGGACGATCCGCTGGTCATAACGGAAGAGCTGAATTCGGCGACACCGGTGACGCTGACCATCCGTACCACCAAGCCGATCCAGACATTCGGCAAGGCGGGCGAGTTCGCCAACGGCATCATGTATATGCGCATCGACGTGCTCAACAACAGCGGCCAAGCCTGGATCGAATTCCAGTTCGAGCTTCAGGAGATACTGGACCAGCCGAGCGTGTTTGGCGACGGGCTTTCGTTCGACCAACGCAACAAGACGCCCGACAACATCTGGTCCAGCAATTTCGCCGATTTCGACCGCGACTTCGAACCCTACGACCGGTTGCTGTTCAAGAACGGCAAGGTCGATCCGCTGAAAACCGCCAGCTTCGAGTTCCTGATGACCGACTACACGCCGCGCTGGACCTTCTATCTGGTGCAAGATCCGCGCATCCCGACGGGATAGGGCGAGCGGCCGGCCTTGCAAATTGCAGCCACGCGGACGAATGTGCGCGCCATGACTGCCGCGTCCCCCAACAGCCCGACCGATATTGCCGACATCCTGGCCTTCTACGCCAGCGCCGGCGTCGATGAGGCGCTGGAAGACGGCCCGGTGAACCGCTTCGCCGAGGCGGCGCCGAGGCCTGTGGAGCGCACGCCGGCGCAGGTGGCCCCCCCTCGCGAGGACAGGGCGCCGGAGCGGCCCGCCACATCATCCGGGTTGGATGCAAGCAAGGTGCCGGATGCGCCGGCGCGCACCGTGCCCTCCGCCATACCCGACGAGGCGCAGGCCGCTCTCGCCCGGCAAATGGCGGCAAGCGCCTCGACACTGGAAGAGCTGCGCCAGCACATGGCCGCCTTCGATGGCTGCAATCTCAAGGCCACCGCCAAGAATCTCGTATTCGCCGACGGCAACCCGGAGGCCGCGGTCATGCTGGTTGGCGAGGCGCCCGGCCGCGACGAGGACATTGAGGGGCTGCCCTTCGTCGGCCGTTCGGGCCGGCTGCTCGACCGCATGCTGGCCGCGATCGGACTCGACCGCACCTCGGTCTACATCGCCAACGTCATTCCCTGGCGGCCGCCGGGCAACCGTACGCCTACCCCGCACGAGACCGAGATCTGCCGGCCGTTCATCGAGCGCCAGATCGAACTGGTCAATCCCAAGGTCCTGGTCAATCTCGGCGGCCCGTCGGCCAAGACCTTGCTCAACACTTCGGAAGGCATTTTGCGGCTGCGTGGCAACTGGCGCGTCCACACCACGGCCTCGGGCACCGCCATTCCGGCCATGCCGACGCTGCATCCGGCCTATCTGTTGCGGACGCCGGCGCATAAGAAGCTGGCATGGCGGGACTTTCTCGAGGTGAAGGCGAAGCTGCGGTCACTGGGGTGAAGTGCGGCTTCCCCTTCTCCCCTTGTGGGAGAAGGTGGATCGGCGCGCAGCGCCGAGACGGATGAGGGGTGTTCCAGCGGAGTGAGACGTCGGTGTTCCCTGGAGCACCCCTCATCCGACCTCGCTTCGCGAGGCCACCTTCTCCCACAAGGGGAGAAGGGAAGAACCGCGCCATAACCTCCAAGGTAATTGAACTCCGCCCCTCGCCGCCCTACTCATCCCTCATGACCACACCCCAAACTTCCGCCGGCAGTCTCATCCGCGAATGGCGCACGCGACGCCGCATGAGCCAACTCGACCTCGCCATGGAGGCCGAGATTTCGCAGCGGCATCTGAGTTTTGTCGAGAGCGGACGCGCCGCGCCCTCGCGCGATATGGTGCTGCACCTGGCCGAGCAGCTTTCAATCCCGCTGCGGCAACGCAATCAATTGCTGCTGGCCGCGGGCTTTGCGCCGAGCTTCAGCGAACGACCGCTCACCGACACGACGCTGGCGCCGGCGATGGCGGCGGTCGAGGCCGTGCTCAAGGGCCATGAACCGTTTCCGGCACTGGCCGTCGACCGGCACTGGAACCTGGTTTCGGCCAATGCCGCGATCGCTCCGTTCCTTGTCGATGTCAGCGAGGCTTCCTTGCTGACGTCCCCGGTCAATGTGCTTCGCCTTTCCCTGCACCCCGGCGGCATCGCACCGCGCATCGTCAACCTCCAGGAATGGCGCACGCATCTGCTGGAGCGTCTCAAGCACCAGAACGATGCGACAGGCGACCCGGTGCTGGTCGAACTGGAGCGCGAGTTGCGCGGTTATCCTTCCGGCCTCAAAGGCGGCCGGCCGGCATCCGTCGAACCGAACGCCATCGTGCATCCGCTCAGGCTTGCCCATGGCGATCAGGTGCTGTCGTTCATCAGCACCATCACCGTGTTCGGCACACCGCTCGACGTGAGCTTGTCGGAACTGGCGATCGAATCCTTCTTCCCGGCGGATGAGCAGACACGCGCCGTGCTGGTGCGGCTGGCGAAGGAACGCGCTGAGCGGTCCTGATCAGCCCTGAGGCAACGTCGCCTTGCGCGTTCGCCTGCGTTCCAGGCCCAGTTGCCGTTCGCGCCAGATGATGAAGATGCCGGCCGCGACGACAATTAGGCCGCCGACCAGCGTGCTGAGCGAGGTCACGTCGCCGAAAACGAAATAGCCGACGACGACGCCGAGGATCATCGAGGTGTATTCGAACGGTGCCACCACCGACGCCTCGGCATGGCGATAGGCCGAGGTCATCAGGATCTGGCCGAGGCCGCCGCAGAAGCCGGCCATGATGAGCAGCGCGGCTTGCGCTGGCGTCAGCGATTGCCAGCCGAAAGGCAGCGTCAGCAGCGAGAGCACGCTCGCGGTCGACGAGAACCACAAAACGATGGTCGCCGTCTTCTCCGTCTGCACGAGATTGCGCACAAGCAGCATGGCGACAGCCGAGATCGCGGCGGCCACCAGCGCGGCCATGACGCCCAGGACCTCCTGGTCGTCGAGCGCTTCATCTGAATTGAGCAGGGTCAGTTCCGGCCAGGAGATGATGAGCACGCCAACGAGGCCGACGGCGACAGCGCTCCAGCGATAGACGCGGATCGTCTCGCCAAGGAAGACCGAAGAAAACACCACGACCAGCAGCGGCTGCGCATAGTTCAGGGTGATCGCCTCCGGCAGCGGCAACCTGGTGAGCGCGAAAAAGCCAAGTCCCATGGCACCGACGCCGACGATGCCGCGCGCAACGTGGTTGAAGGGACGTTTCGTGACGAATGCCGTCGCCAGATGCCCTTTCAATGCCAGGAAGGCAATGATCGGGAAGATGGCGAAGAAGGAGCGGAAGAAAACGATCTGCCCGGCCGGCACGTCGCCGGCCGCCTTGATGCAGGTTTGCATGCCGACAAAAACCGCCACCGAGACGATCTTGAGCGCGATGCCCCTCAGCGTACCGTGGCCGCCCGTCGTTCCTGGTTCCGCCCCCGCCCCTGATGTCACGTTGGCGATGCACCCCTGATCGTGGCCCAGATGCGCGCCGGCGTCGCCGGCATCTCGATATGCCGGATGCCGTAGGCACGCCACAGCGCGTCGGTCACCGCGTTGAGCGCGGCCGGCGTCGAACCGATCGTGCCGGCCTCGCCCGCGCCCTTGATGCCGAGCGCATTGGTGGTCGATGGCACGTTGCGGGTCTCGAAATGGAAGAACGGAAAATTGTCGGCGCGCGGCATGGCATAGTCCATGAAGCTCGCCGTCAGCAACTGGCCGTCCTCGCCATAAATGGTTTCCTCGGTCAGCGCCTGGCCGATGCCTTGCACGACGCCGCCATGCACCTGGCCGGCGAGCAGGATCGGATTCACGGTAACACCGAAATCGTCGACGATCGTGTAACGCACGATGTCGGTTATGCCGGTGTCGGGGTCGATCTCGACCTCGCAGATATGGGTGCCGTTCGGATAAGTGCATTCGTCCTGGACGAACTCGCCGAAACCCTTGAGATCATCAGGATTTTTCGCGGCCTTGGCGATGCTGGAAAAATCGATCGTACGGTCGGTACCGACGATGCGGGCAACCCCATCGGCCAGCTCGATATCGCCGGCCGAGGCTTCCAGCTCGTCCGCCGCGATGCGCTTGATCTTGTTGGCCAGGTCCTCGCCCGCGCGGGAAGCCGATACGCCCCCCAATGGAATGGACCGTGAGCCCCCGGTACCGCCGCCGGCCTTCAATTCGTCGGTGTCGCCCTGGCGGACATGGATCTTGTCGATGTCGAGATTGAGCTTTTCCGACAGGAACTGCGCATAGGCGGTTGCATGCCCCTGCCCGTTCGTCTGGGTGCCGATCTTGAGCGTCACCGTGCCGTCGCCATTGAGCTCGACAAAGGCCGGTTCGGAGCCGGGGAAGGCGCAAGCCTCGATATAGGTCGCCATGCCGATGCCGCGGATCCTCCCGGCGGTCTTCGACTGCTTCAGCCGCTGCGCAAACGTCTTCCACTCAGACCGTTCGATGGCGCGGTCCATATGGCCTTCGAATTCACCATTGTCGTACAGGCGGCCAGTCTGCGTGCGATAGGGGAATTGCTCGGGCCGGATGAAGTTGCGACGGCGGATTTCGTCGACAGGCAGGCCGAGATCATGGGCGCAGGCATCGACCAGCTTTTCCAGCAAGAACGCCGCTTCGGGCCGGCCGGCGCCGCGATAGGCGTCGACCGGGCACGTGTTGGTGTAGAGGCCGGTCACCGAGACATCGAGCGCCTGGATGTCATAGACGCCGGTCGACATGGTGACGCCGATATACGGAATGAACGGGCCGTATTGCGAGACATAGGCGCCGATATTGGCGAGCAGCGCGACCTTCATACCGAGGAAGCGGCCATCCTTGTCCATGGCCATTTCAGCCGTAACGGCGTTGTCACGGCCTTGCGCGTCCGTGAGGAAATGTTCGGTCCGGTCGCCGGCCCATTTCACCGGGCGGCCGAGCCGTTTCGCGGCCTCGAGCACCAATGGATATTCCCGGTAGACGAAGCTTTTCGGCCCGAACCCGCCGCCGACATCGGGCGTGATGACGCGCAGTTGGTCCTTCTTGATCTTGAACAGGCTGGCCAGGATGTACTGCATGGAATGCACGCCCTGCGACCCGGTGGTCAGCACGAAGCGGTTTTCCTCGACATTCCATTCGCCTATAGCCGAGCGCGGCTCCATGTAGTTGCAGACCAGCCGGTTGTTGACGAACTCGATGCGGGTGACATGAGCCGCCCTGGCGAAGGCCGCCTTTGTCTTCGCCTTGTCGCCCATGTGGTAGGTGAAGGCGCGGTTGGAGCCGAGTTCCGGCCAGACCAGCGGCGTGCCTTCGGCAAGTGCCGTCGCCGTGCCTGAAGCAGCGTCCTCGCCATCGTAATCGACATCGATCAGTTCGGCGGCATCCTGCGCCAGGGAACGGCTGTCGGCGACCACAAAAGCAACGGCATCGCCGACATAGTTGACGCGGTCCCGGCACAGGATCGGAATGTCGCGCGTCGGCGCCTTGGTGCCGTCCGGCTGTACCTGCATGACACCGGACTTCAGATCGCCAAGATGAGCGAGATCCTTGGCAGTCAGCACCAGATGGACGCCGGGTGCCTGCCTTGCCGCTTCCGTCGAACCGATCCTGAAGCTTGCCTTGGCGACCGGCGAGCGCAGGACATAGCCATGCACGACGCCGGCCGGCTTGATATCATCGGTATAGCGGCCCTGTCCCTGGATGAATGCCCCATCCTCGCGCCGCAGCACGGAAGCGCCCATGCCGAATTTCGGTGTGACGACGGTCATGGCTGCCTCGTGATGATGTGGAGAATGAACGCCTGAAATAGGCATCGGTTGAGTTTTGTCGAGGGATCGTTTCGTGTAAAGAGCGCGGACTTCAAATTTCTTGGACCAGCGGGAACTGTCCGCTTCCAACGCAATCGACAGGAAAACCAACGGAATGCGCACGGACACCGGCCAGGTCTTCAAGCTCGAAGACTATCGCCCCAATAACTATCTCATTCCGCAGACCAATCTCACCTTCCGCCTTTCGGCTGAGGCCACGATCGTCACCGCAACGCTGACGATCGAACGCCGCGATGGCGTATCCGCGTCGGCACCATTGGTGCTGGACGGCGACGGGCTGATACTCAAGCGCATCGAGATCGACGGCAAGAAGGCAAGACCGGCTGACTTGCTGGTGACACCTGACCAACTCACCATTCTCGAACCGCCGGCCACGCGCCGCTTCCAGCTGCTCATCGAAACCGAACTGGCGCCGGCCGGCAACGAAGCCCTGATGGGTCTCTATCGCTCGAACAACGTCTATTGCACGCAATGCGAGGCCGAGGGCTTCCGCCGCATCACCTACTTCCTCGATCGGCCCGATATCCTGTCCGTCTACACCGTGCGGATCGAGGCTCGGCGCGACGAGGCGGCGCTGCTCCTGTCCAACGGCAATCCGGTCGACAAGGGCGATCTCGGCGACGGCTGGCACTATGCCGGATGGTACGACCCCTTCCCCAAGCCATCCTATCTGTTCGCGCTGGTGGCCGGCAATCTCGGCCAGGTCGCCGACAGTTTCGTCACCGCGTCCGGCCGCAAGGTCGAACTCGGCATCTATGTCGAGCCCGGCAAGGAGAAGCTCGCCGGCTACGCGATGGACGCGCTGAAGCGGTCGATGCAATGGGACGAGGAGGCATTCGGTCGCGAATACGACCTCGACGTCTTCAACATCGTCGCCGTGTCCGACTTCAACATGGGCGCGATGGAGAACAAGGGCCTCAACATCTTCAACGACAAATATGTGCTGGCCGATCAGGAGACCGCGACGGACGCCGATTTCGCCAATATCGAGGCGATCATCGCGCATGAGTATTTCCACAATTGGACAGGCAACAGAATCACTTGCCGAGACTGGTTCCAGCTTTGCCTGAAGGAAGGGCTGACGGTTTTCCGCGACCACGAATTCTCCGCCGACCAGCGCTCGCGCGCGGTCAAGCGCATCGCCGAAGTGCGCACGTTGAGGGCGCACCAGTTTCCCGAGGACCAGGGTCCGCTGGCGCACCCGGTGCGGCCGCGCCGCTACCGCGAGATCAACAATTTCTATACGGCGACGGTCTACGAAAAGGGCTCCGAGGTGGTGCGCATGATCCGCACCATCCTCGGGACGGAAGCCTTTCGCGCCGGCATGGACCTCTATTTCGAACGGCATGACGGCGAAGCGGCCACGATCGAGGATTTCATCAAGGTGTTCGAGGATGCGTCGGGCCGCGACCTGTCGCAGTTCGCGCTCTGGTATCATCAGGCGGGCACACCCAACCTGACGGTCAGTTCGACGCACAATCCGGCCGCGCGGGAGTTCACGCTCGAGATCGAGCAGTCGGTGCCGCCCACCCCCTCCGAAAGCCGCAAGCGGCTGATGCATATACCGCTCGCCTTTGGCCTGATCGGCGCTGGCGGCAAGCCTGTCGAGTACAGCGGGGTCGAGGGCGCCAGCGTCGAGGACGGCGTCATCCATGTCCGCAAGCGCCGCCATATGGTGCGCTTTTCAGGCGTTGCCGAACGTCCGGCCGTGTCGCTCAACCGCGGCTTTTCGGCGCCGGTGACGCTGTCTGTCGAGCAGAAGGCCGACGATCAGTTCTTCCTTGCCCGCCATGACAGCGACGCCTTCTCGCGCTGGCAAGCCTTCAATACGCTCCTCACCGATGCGCTGATCGCTGCCTTCCGCGAGATCCTTGGCGGCAAGCGGCCTGACTTCACGCCCCGGCTGACCGAGCTTGCCGGCCGCATCGCCGGCGACGAGGCGCTGGAGCCCGCCTACCGGGCGCTGGCGCTGACGCTGCCTGGCGATGCCGACATCGCCCGCGACATCGGCAAGAACATCGATCCCGACGCCATCCACACGGCCCGACAGGCCCTTGCGCTGGCGATAGCCACGGCGAACCGGGAACCCTTCGCGCAACTGTATGATCGCCTCGCGGACAAGGCCGTGTTCAGCCCAGATGCAACAAGCGCCGGACGACGCGCCCTACGCAACGTCCTTCTGGACTATCTCTCGCTGCTGCCGGGAGGTGCGGCACTTGCCGCCGGACATTTCCAGTCCGCCACCAACATGACCGACCGCGCGGCCGCGCTTGCCGTGCTCGCGCATCGTCACCATGGGTCGCCGGAGGCGAACAAAGCGCTGGCGGCTTTCGAAAAGACCTATGCGTCCGACCCGCTGGTCATGGACAAATGGTTCCAGATTCAGGCCAGCGTGCCAGGGCCGCAGGCTGTCGACACGGTTCGTGCCCTGACTGCTCATGCAGGCTTCTCGATGGCAAATCCAAATCGGGTACGCTCGCTGATCGGTACATTCTCCAGTGCAAACCAGACCGGTTTCCATCGCCCCGACGGCGAAGGCTACCGGTTCTTCGCGCAAACGGTGCTCGAGGTCGAAAAGCGCAATCCGCAAGTGGCGGCAAGGCTGGCGACGGCACTGCGATCATGGCGTTCGCTCGAACCGGGCCGGCAGGCCAAGGCCAGGGAAGCCCTGCTTTCGATCGCCAATGCTGAAAACCTGTCGGCGGATCTGCGCGATATTGTCGAGCGCACGCTGGCCTAGATACCCTCGGCCTTCTCCCGTGCGGGAGAGGGCCGAGGCTCCGCACGTCCAAAGCCGATTATTTTAGTCGATTTTTAATCTTTTTTCGCCGAACCACTGGACAAGGCGAATCACCTTTGATTCTTTACTGACGATTCGGAAGTGCGGCGTTTGCCGGATCACAAAGCAGCATAGGCAAATTCGGGGAGTGCCATTTATGGCGAAGGCGGACGCGTGGGGCGCGCCCGGTGGGATGGCTTTTGCGCGTCGCGAGACGCGCGGCGACGGCCTTGCCGGGAATACGCGGCTTATCGCCGAACCGGCCTACAAGCGGCTTCTGGCCGCCGAACCGCTGCTGCGCCGGTCGATACCGGCCCTCATCATCATCTTCCTGCTTGTCATCGCGGCGCTGCGCGTGCTGTCGCTGATGAACGGGCGCGACGACGTCGAGCGTGATGCCAAGGCGATCCTGACGCTGGCGGCGGGCCAACTGGCCAGTTCGCTTGCCACCACCTCGGATACCCTGCCCGGCGCCGTCCAGGACCTGCTGGAGACCACCAGCCGTCAGGGCGCGATGGGCCGCAGCCATGTGCTCGTCATCACCGACAGCGCCTTCAAGATCACCGCGGTGACGCCCCGCTCGATCCCCTGGCAAGGCCATTCGCTCGACGGCCTCGTCCAGGGCGGCCAGCCGCTGTTCATGTTCGGCGACCGCGCCGGCGTCATGGAAGTCAACATCGGCGGCCAGGACTGGTATGCCGCCGTCAGCGTCGCCAAGGATCGGAAGGGAGCCGCGGCGGCTCTGGTGCCGCAGGAAGCGGTCTTCGACACATGGCGCAAGACCGTCTCGCTCAACGTCACCCTGTTCGTGCTGACGGCCGGCGTGCTGATCATCATCCTCTATGCCTATTTCGGACAGGCGGCGCGCGCACAGGCCGCCGACCGCATCTACCTCGAAGCGCACCAGCGCATCGACATGGCGCTGGTCCGCGGCCGCTGCGGCCTGTGGGACTGGGACATGGTGCGCGGCAAGATGTACTGGTCGCGCTCGATGTACGACATGCTGGGCTACGAGCCCTGCGAGACGATGCTGTCCTTCGGCGAGGTTGACGAGATCATCCATCCCGAGGACGGCGACCTGTTCGAACTCGCCAACAGAATTGTCGCCCGCGAGATCGACCACATCGACCAGGTGTTCCGGATGCGGCATGCCGATGGCCAATGGGTGTGGATGCGCGCTCGCGCACAGGTCATGGATCCGGAAGCACCCGAAATCCAGCTGATCGGCATTGCCGTCGACGTCACAGAGCAGCGCCATCTGGCGCTGCGGTCCGAGGCGGCCGACCTTCGCCTCAGGACCGCGATCGAGAACATCAACGAATCCTTCGTGCTGTGGGATTCGACGCAGCGGCTGATCATGTGCAACTCCAAATACCAGCAGGACAACGGCCTCTCGGATCGCGACGTGATGCCAGGCGTGACGCGCGCTTCCCTGGAAGAGCGGATGCTGGCTTTTGCTTCCGAGCGCAGGCTTGCCAACACCAATGGTCCGCAAGGCGGCGCCACTTTCGAGAGGCAGCTGTCCGACGGCCGCTGGCTGCAGGTCAACGAACTCAAGACCAGGGATGGCGGCATCGTCTCCGTCGGCTCCGACATCACCCAGATCAAGCTGCATCAGGAGAAGCTGGTCGACAGCGAACGCCGGCTGATGGCGACGATCCATGATCTCAGCCTCGCCCGCCGAGCCGAAGAGGAACGGTCTCGCGAACTGGTCGACCTCAACCGCAAATACATGAAGGAAACCGAGCGCGCCGAAGCGGCGAACCGGGCCAAATCCGAATTCCTGGCCAACATGTCGCATGAATTGCGTACACCTCTGAACGCCATCATCGGCTTCTCCGAATTGATGGAACAGGGGCTGTTCGGCCCGCTGGGATCGGAGCGCTACGAGGAGTACGCCACCGACATCAACAGCAGCGGCAAGTATCTGCTCGGCGTCATCAACGACATTCTCGACATGTCCAAGATCGAGGCCGGCCAGTTCTCGCTCGACCAGGAACAGATCGACCTCGGGCCGCTGATCAGCGAGACGGTGCGCGTCGTCTCGCTGCAGGCCGCGCAAAAGGCGATCACCGTGGAAACACGCATCGCCGACGCGCTGACCTTGTTCGCCGATCGCCGCGCGATCAAGCAGATTGTCATCAACCTCCTGTCCAACGCGGTGAAGTTCACCGGCCAGGGCGGCCACATATCGGTCAGGGCCCGCAACACGTCGGGCGCCCTGGTGCTGACCATCGAGGACAATGGCTGCGGCATCCCGAAGGAGGCGCTCGGCAAGCTAGGACGGCCTTTCGAACAGGTGCAGAACCAGTTCTCCAAGAACCATGCCGGATCAGGCCTTGGCCTCGCCATCTCGCGCTCGCTGGCCGAGCTCCAGGGCGGCGCGCTGAAGATCCGTTCGACCGAAGGCGTCGGCACGATCGTGTCGGTGCGCATTCCGGTGAAGAAGGCGCCGGCGGCGGTGAAGGCCGCAGCTTGAGCGGCAGGCTCCGAGCGATACGCTGGAGCCTGGATCAAACAATCTTATTGGACGCTGCCGTCGTCATCCGATTGGCGGTGATGGCCAAAACGCCCGCCCTTCGGCAGTTCGCTCTTCTCGATCTTGCCGTCATTGTTCTTGTCGAGCACGGCGAACACTTTCTTCTCGCGACCGGTGATGTCATCCGTGGTCAGCGTGCCGTCGCCCCTGGTGTCGTAGCGGGCGATGATGCGCTTGGCCATGCGCTCGAAGCGCGCCTTCTCCAGCGCGTCGGCGAGTTGGGCGACGGTCAGCTTGCCGCCATTGGCGGCAACGAGCTTCTTCAGCCGCGCGTTCATGGCGTCGGAGAACTGGTCGAAGGTGATGGCACCGTCTGAATCGCTCATCGCCTTGTCGAGGCGGGCCATCATGCCGTCGCGCATTTTCGCGCTGGCATTGTTTTCGGCATAGGCGGTGGTGCCGACGGCGCCGGCAAGTGCTGCGAAGGCAAGGGCAAGCTTGGTTGACTTTCTCATGGTCTTCTCCTGTTGCATCGTCACCCCCGATGCGAGAGCGGCGGATCTTCGATCCTGTTGCCGCTCCATCTCTTCGAGCATCGGATCCTCCCAAAACCGGTTTCCACTTTTGGGTCCGATGCTTCGACAGCTATTTCACGGTCGCCCGGCACGAAGCAAAAGGTCAAAGTCCTTCCTGACCTTCTGCGACGTCTCCTTGAGGTGTGCTTCCAGCACACCGAAATCCGGCAGGTCGGTGACCGCCAGCAGCAGATCCGAAAGCCCTGGCGGAACGTCGTCGCGCTCGAACGGTCCGGTGAGACAAAGCCGGGTCATCTGGGTCAGCGCCAGATAAAGTGCGAAGGCGGCAGCAAGCTCCTGCCTGATGCCGGCATCGGCGAAGCCAGGGGCGAGGCGGGACAAAATCTCGGCCGTACCGGTGACACGCGGCCCGGCCTCGACCTGCCCGGTGATGACAGCCACTTGGGCAATGAATTCGAGGTCGATCAGCCCGCCGGGGATCAGCTTGATGTCCCAGAGGTCACGCGCCGGCTTTTCCTTCTCGATCATGGCGCGCATGTCCGCGGCCTCGGTCTTCACCTTTGCCGCGTCGCGCGGCTGGCCAAGGACCGCGGCAACTTCCGCTTCGACCTCGGCGCAGAGGCTGGCGTCGCCACCAATGGCGCGCGCCCGCGACAGCGCCATGTGCTCCCAGGTCCAGGCCTCCTGGCGCTGGTATTTCTTGAAGGCATCGATATGGGTGGCGACCGGCCCCTTGTTGCCGGACGGCCGCAGCCGCAGGTCGAGTTCGTAGAGCACCCCTTCCGCCGTCGGCGCCGATACCGCCGAGATCAGCCGCTGCGTCATGCGCGTGTAATAGTGGGAAGGCGCCAGCGGCTTGTCGCCGTCGGAATCCTCGGCGTTCGCGTCATGGTCGTAGAGCAGGATGAGGTCGACATCCGACCCCGCGGTCAATTCGCGGCTGCCGAGCTTGCCCATGCCGAGCAGCGAAACCACGCCGCCGGCGATCGAGCCGTGGCGCACCGCGAATTCGGCGGTCACCGCCTGCAAGGCAGCCTCGATGGTGAGATCGGCGAGATCGGAAAAGGCACGGCCGGCCCGGGCCGGATCGATTGAACCGGCGAGCAGCCGCACCCCGATCAGGAACTTTTGCTCCGAGGCAAAGATGCGCAACCGGTCGAGCACCTCCTCATAGACCCTGTCACCTTCCAGGAAGGCGGAAAGACGTGCCGAAAGATAGGCGCGGTCAGGCAGTTCGCTGAGAAGAGCGGGGTCGAGCAGGCCGTCGAACACATGCGGCCGGCGCGTGATGATCGCCGCCAGCCGAGGCGCCGCGCCCATGATCGTCGCCATCAGCTTGAGCAGTGCCGGGTTGGACTGCAGCAGCGAAAACAGCTGGATGCCGGCAGGCAGGCCGGCAAGGAATTCGTCGAAACGGATCAAGGCTTCGTCTGCGCGGCGCGTCTGGCCGAAAGCCTTGAGCAAGGCCGGCGTCAACTCCGTCAGCCGCTCGCGGGCTTCCGCCGACTGGGTGACGCGGTAGCGCCCGAAGTGCCAGCCGCGGATGACACGGCAGATGTCGCTCGGCCGCTGGAAGCCAAGACCGTGCAAGGTCTGCAGCGTGTCGGGGTCGTCGACATCGCCGGTGAAGACGAGATTGCCAATGCCCGCCGAAAGCTCGGGTGCCGTTTCGAACAGCGCCGCATAGTGGCGTTCGACCTGCTGCAGCGAGGCGCGGAATGCCAGGGAAAAGGCAGCCGCATCGGCAAAGCCCAGCATATGGGCGATCCGCTCAAGTCCCTCATCGTCTTCCGGCAGCGTATGCGTCTGCTCGTCGGCCACCATCTGGATGGCGTGTTCGACACGGCGCAGGAACCAGTATTGGCTGGCGAGCGCATCACGCGCATCTGATGTGATCCAGCCGCGTGCGGCAAGCTGGCCGAGCATCGGCACGGTTTCGCGGCCGCGCAGTTCCGGGAAGCGGCCGCCGGCGATGAGCTGCTGGGTCTGGACGAAGAACTCGATTTCGCGGATGCCGCCACGGCCGAGCTTGACGTTGTGCCCCTTCACGGCGATCTCGCCATGCCCCTTGTGAGCATGGATCTGGCGCTTGATCGAGTGGACATCGGCAATCGCCGCGTAGTCCATGTACTTGCGCCAGATGTAGGGCTGCAGCTCCTTCAGAAAGGCGGCGCCCGCCGCCAGATCGCCGGCCACCGGACGCGCCTTGATCATCGCCGCACGTTCCCAGTTCTGGCCGCGCGCTTCGTAGTAGCGCAGTGCCGCCTCAACGGGGATCGCCAGCGGGGTCGAACCGGGATCGGGACGCAGCCTCAGATCGGTCCGGAAGACATAGCCGTGCTCGGTGCGGTCCTGCAGGATGCGCACCAGCCGTCGCGTCAACCGCGAAAACAGCTCGGTGGCGTCGAGAGGATCGACGATGGCGGGCGCTTCCGGATCGAAGAAGACGACAAGATCGATGTCGGAGGAGAAATTCAGCTCATGCGCGCCGAGCTTGCCCATGCCGAGCAGGATCCAGCCCGATTGCCGCGAAGGGTTGTCCAGATCAAGCAGTTTGAGCTTGCCCTGGCCATGCGCGTCGCGCAGCAGGAAATCGACGGCCGCACGGGTGCAGGCGTCGGCAAGATCGCTCAGCCGCCGCACTGTCAGCGACGTTTCCGCCTCACCGGCGAGATCAGCCAGCGCGATCAGGAAATGCGCCTCGGCCTTGCACTGGCGCAGCTCCATCATCAGGTTGGATTCGGAAACCGTCTCAGCCAGTGGCGCCTGGTCGATCGCGGCGGTGATCGCTTTCAGGCGAGCCTCGACCGTCTGCTCGAAAAGAGCATCCAGTATCCGCGGCCGACGGCGCGCCGTGTCGCGCAAAAACGGCGAGAGGTCGAAGACAGCAGCCAGGAAATCCTGCCCCTCCCCCTTGGCGGCCAGGAATTTGGCCAACCTTGCCAGCCCTTCTTCGCGTGCCGCCGTGGCAATGTCGGCCAATTCCTGTCGCGCCTGGCCATCATCGAGAGGGGCAAGCCCAACCGCCGGTTTCAGCAGCCAGTCCGTGACCGTCCGTTTCGCGACCGCAGCCATCAGTGATCCTCCCGTGCTGGGAAACTCATGACCACGGATAGTCCCGGATTGCCAGGCAGGAGATCAAGCCGCCCATAATGGAAAGTCATGACAGCCTTGGCGAGGCTGAGGCCAAGGCCGGAACCGGGCTGCGAACGGCTCTTCTCCAGCCGCACGAAACGTTCGGTCGCCCGGGCGCGATCGGCATCGTCCGGAATGCCCTGGCCGTTATCGGCGACGCCGAGCCGGATTTCACCATGCGTGCGCTCGAGCGTGACACGAACCACCGGCTTGGACGTGGAGTCGGTCGAATATTTGATCGCATTGTCGACGATGTTGGACAGCGCCTGGCCGATCAGCTCGCGGTTGCCGTCGACGAGAAAAGCGCTGTTCGTTTCGGCTTCGAGCGAAACGCCGGCCTCTTCCGCCACCGGCTCGTAGAGTTCGACGACATCACGCACCGCCGCCGCCAGATCGACACGGTTGGTGTGTTCGGACGAATATCCGGCCTCCAGGCGGGAGATCATCAGGATGGCGTTGAAAGTCTTTATCAGCTGGTCGGACTCGGCGATGGTGCCTTCCAGCGCCTGGCGATAATCGGCGGGCTTGTGCTTGCCGGAAAGTGTCGCTTCGGCCCGGTTGCGCAGCCGGGTCAGCGGCGTCTTCAGATCATGCGCGATGTTGTCGGAAACCTGCTTCAGGCCTTCGTTGAGCGTCGCGATCCTAGCCAGCATGGAATTGAGGTTTTCCGAAAGCCGGTCGAACTCGTCACCGGCGCCGGTCACCGGCAGCCGGCCTGACAGGTCACCGCCCATGATGCGGCGGCTTGCCTCCGAAACGCTGTCGATGCGCTTGAGCGCGGCGCGGCCGACAAAGAACCAGATCAGGATGCCGCCCAGGCCCATCATGCCAAGCGCCAGCGTCAGCGCACGGCGGATGACGGCGCGGAAACGCTCCGGTTCGCCAAGGTCGCGGCCGACCAGCATGATCATCTGGTTGGGCAGCCGCAGCACCAGCGCAATGGCGTTGTGGCCCTGCGCGCCTTCGGCCTGCTGCGCCGCGTTGTCACCGGTTGTGGGAGGTGTCGCCTGGTCGGTCGATCCGCCGCGCAGGCGGTCAAGCTCACCTTCTCCGAAGCGTTTGTAGGAGAACGGCTCGGTCGTCCAGCCCTCGGTGTCGATCACCCCCGGTTCGAGGCTCTGCACGTTGCCGGTCAGGATCTGGCCATTGGCGTCGGCGATCAGATAGAGATTGGCGCCTGGCTGGCGCGATCGAGCCTCCACCACCCTGACCAGAACCGGCAGGCCACCGCGCTGATAGGCCCGGGCAAGACCGAGCACTTCGTCGTTGATGGTCTCCTGCGTCTGCGACGTCAGCATGCGCGCCGACAGCGAGGTCATGTAGAAGACAAGCAGCACGGCGCAGAGCGCGAAGAGCAGAAGGTAGAGCGCCGAGAGCCGCGCTGCCGTCGTCCTCATGATGGCGGGCACGGAAAGCGCCATGCTGCCGCCTAGCCGCCCTTCAGCATGTAGCCGGCGCCGCGAACCGTATGCAGGATCGGTTTGTCGAAGCCTTTTTCAATCTTGCCGCGCAGCCGCGAGACGTGGACATCAATGACGTTGGTCTGCGGATCGAAATGGTAGTCCCAGACATTCTCGAGCAGCATGGTGCGCGTCACCACCTGGCCGGCATGGCGCATCAGATATTCGAGCAAGCGGAACTCGCGCGGCTGCAGCGTGATCTCGCGCGCCGCACGGCGGACCGAATGCGACAGCCTGTCGAGTTCGAGGTCGCCAACCCGGTAGACGGTTTCAGCCTCCTTGGCGCTGGCGCGCCGGTTCAACACCTCGACGCGGGCCAAAAGCTCGGAGAACGCATAAGGTTTGGTCAGATAATCGTCGCCGCCGGCGCGCAGCCCGGTGACCCGGTCATCGACCTCGCCCAGCGCCGACAGGATCAGCACCGGCGTGGTGTTGCCCCGGGAGCGAAGGCCGGCAATGACCGACAGGCCGTCGCGGCGCGGCATCATCCGATCGATGACCATCACGTCATAGTCACCGGCATCGGCAAGCGCGAAACCGGTTTCGCCGTCGCCGGCGACGTGGGCGGTATGACCAGCCTCGGCGAAGGCTTTCTGCAGATAATCCGCAGCCTCGCGATCATCTTCTATGACGAGAATCTTCATAGGGCCGTTATACGCGATTTCGCTGGGGGGTTGAGTAGCCGGCATCTGCATTTTAGCCTTTGCCAAAGCGCGTCGCGATCAAGATGATCGAGACCACGCGCGATAAGATCTTGTTCTCTGGTGGTCTTCATCCCGGACATGCCTGCTTTCGAGGCATGATCTTGAAATCACCACATCCTCTCGTCCCGGGTCCGGGGGAGTGTCTTTGGGCGGCTTCCAGAATGTGCGGCAGCGGGCGATGGGAGGCCCGCTGCCGCTGGAGGAGAGCACGATGACTGACTAACGTACCCGGCTCCATGCTTTCCCATGCGGCGGCTCGGGGGTGTTTGAAACCGCCGCATCGGAAAAGTCGTTGTCAGCCCTTGGCGACAGGCAGCGCGACGAAACGATTGTTGTTGTCGCGGGTGATCTGCATCAGCACCGCCTTGCGGCCGGACTTCACCGCGTCGGTCATCGCCTTGGTGACGTCCTCGGTGCCGTTCACCTCGCTCGAATTGACGGCGGTGATGATGTCGCCCGGCTGGATGCCGCGGTCGGCGGCATCGCTGTCGGGATCGACATCGGTGACCACCAGGCCCTTGCCGTTTTCGGACTTGGTTACGGTGAGGCCGAGATCGGCCAGCGTGTCGGGCTTTGCCGGAGCGGCAGGCTGCTGTTGCTGGTCGTTCGAAGCCTGCTTGTCGCTGGCCGGCAGCTTGCCGAGATCGACCTTGACCGTCTGGCTCTTGCCGTCGCGCCAGACGGTGACGTCAACCGACTTGCCCGGCGAATACGCGCCAATCAGGCGGGCGAGTTCCTTCGGCGACGCAACGTCCTTGCCATCGACCTGGGTGATGACGTCACCAGCGGTGATGCCTGCCTTCTTGCCAGGGCCGTCGTCCTGGGCGCTGGATACCAACGCGCCATTGTTGGACTTCAGGCCAAGCGACTCGGCGATGTCAGACGTGACCGGCTGGATTTCGACGCCGAGCCAGCCGCGCTGCACCGCACCGCTCTTCATCAGATCGCCGACAACCTGCTTGGCGGTCGAGGCCGGAATATCGAAAGCGATGCCGACGCTGCCGCCCGAAGGCGAGAAGATGGCGGTGTTGATGCCGACCACCTGGCCGTTGAGGTTGAAGGTCGGGCCGCCCGAATTGCCGCGATTGACCGAGGCGTCGATCTGCAGGAAATCGTCATAGGGGCCGGCGCCGATGTCACGACCACGCGCCGACACGATGCCGGCGGTGACTGTGCCGCCGAGGCCGAAGGGATTGCCGACGGCCACCACCCAGTCGCCGACGCGAACCTTGGAATCGTCGGCGAAATCGACATAGGTGAACTTGCCGCCACCATCGACCTTGAGCACGGCGAGATCGGTGCGCGGATCGGTGCCGACCAGCTTGGCGTCGAGTTCCTTGCCGTCATTGGTCACCACGGTGAAGGCGGTGCCCTCTTCGACGACATGGTTGTTGGTGACGAGATAGCCGTCCTCGGAAATGAAGAAGCCGGAGCCCTGGGCCACCGGGCGCGGCTGGTCATTGTTGCGGTCGCGGTGACCGAAGCGACGGTGGCCATCGTCATTCTGTCCGCCCTGGTCGCCAAAGCCGCGGAATTCCTTGAAGAAACGGCGCAACTGCGGATTGTTGGGAAGATTGTCGAAGCCATCCTGGTCGTCGGAACCGTCATCTGCGGTCGGCTGGATCTTGGCCTTGACCTTGACGCTGACCACGGCCGGCGAAACGCGCTCCACGACATCGGCAAAGCTCGGAACCTGCGGGGCCTCGACACGCACAGCGTCGGCCAGAACGGGGCTGGTTCCACTGGTCAACGCGCCAACACCGATTGCGCCGGCAATGGCGACGGACGCGGCAGCAGCCAGGAAACGCTTGCGGGTGCGGGAATATGAATTGGGGGCAATATTCATGGGGTCTCGTATCCTCTTTCAAACGGACGCGCCTTGATCGGCATCCTCGAAGAGAGAGAAGTAGAGCGGCCCACATTACAGCGCCATTTCCGACGCATGAAACTTTGGTAATGTTGGCGGCAGAAGGGGCTCACAAATTACTTGGTGACAAGCCGCCTAGTGGCTTATGTTGTACACAACTCAGCACAAGGCTTTCACCATGACGACCAGCACCACCATGACAATTCGCGTTTCATCCGAAACCAAGCTGAAGCTTGAAAGGATCGCCGCCGACACCCGCCGCAGCAAATCCTTCCTCGCGGCCGAGGCGGTTTCGGCCTATGTCGACCGCGAACTCGAAATCATCGAAGGCATCAAACGCGGCATGGCCGATGCGGTGGCTGGCAGTGTCGTGCCTCACGATGATGCCATGGTGGAAATCGATGCCGTTATCGAGGCCGTGGAAGCCAAGCGCAAGGGCAACGCGTGAAGCGATTCGTCACCTGGTCGCGAGACGCACTGGACGACATTAAGCAGCAAGTTGCCTTCATCGCGCGAGACAACCCGGCCGCCGCCAGACGTATCGCGGATCGAATTCGTGACACGGGCCGGGGTCTCGGTGACATGGCCACGGGCCGGCCAGGCCGGGTAACAGGCACCTATGAGAAGCCCCTCGGCCGCCTGCCCTACATCATTGCCTATGAGTTGCGGCCGATCGCAGGCCGCGAGAGCGTCGTTATCGTGCGTATCATCCACACGTCGCGGGACTGGCTGCCGGAGGAATGGCCGAATTAGTCACCAAGCAACTTGTCCAGCGCGGCCTGCTCCTCCGCCGAAAGCGCTGTCGATACCGGGCGGCGCGACCGCGCGCTGAGCACGATGAAGATGCCTCCGATCAGCAACAACAGCACAGGCGTGCCCCAAAGCAAGGCGTTGCGCAGGTCGAAACGCGGCTTCAGCAGCACGAACTCGCCGTAGCGGGACACCACATAGTCCATCACCTGCTGGTCGGTATCGCCGGCGACGAGGCGCTGGCGCACCAGGATGCGCAGGTCCCGGGCAAGATCGGCATCGGATTCATCGATCGACTGGTTCTGGCAGACCATGCAGCGCAGGCCTTCCGAGAGTGTCCGGGCCCTCGCCTCAAGCACCGGATCGGCCAACATCTCGTCGGGCTTCACCGCCAGCGCCGAGCCGGCGAAGCCGAGCGCCAGCATCAGGAAAAGCAATGCGACGGAGAACCTTGCCTTCATGGCAGGCTCGCGGTTGCCACGGCATCGGCCTGCTTGCGCCGCCGCGACGGCGCGCCGACGCGCAAGCGCCTGTCCATCAGCGACATGGCAGCACCAGCCATCATCACCAAGCCGCCGCCCCAGATCAGCGTCACCAGCGGTTTCCACCACAGCCGCACCACCACCGATCCGTCCTTGCCCTCGTCGCCGAGCGAAATGTAGAGCTGGGAAAAGCCAAGGGTCTTGATACCGGACTCGGTCGTCGTCGTCTGCCGCACCGGATAGAAGCGCTTGGCGGAACTGATTTCGCCGACAGGACTGCCGCTGACGCCGATCAGCTCGAAGCGGCCACGATCCTCGCTGTAGTTCGGGCCCTGCGCCGGATAAAGACCGACGAAACGCAGTGTATGGCCTGACAATTCCACCGTCTCGCCGGCGCGCATGGTGAGGATCTTCTCGGTGCCGAAGGAGAGCGTGGCGACAATGCCGAGCAACGTCAGGCCAAGGCCGAGATGGGCCAATGCCGTGCCGAAGACCGAGCGTGGCAGGCCGACGAAGCGCCTGAACATGACGGCCGGTGCAGCCGACCCGACACCGGACTTGACGGCAAGGTCGGTAAGCGCTCCGGCGACCAGCCAGACGGCAAGGCCAATGCCGAGGGCGGCGAAAACCGAAGCGCCGTCGATGAACAGGCCAGTGACCAGCATCGCCGTCAGCGCCAGCGCGAAGGCAGCCATCAGGCGCTGCGCCGCGGCGAAGACATCGCCACGCTTCCAGGCGAGCAGCGGCCCGAACGGCACAAGGGCCAGAAGCGGCAGCATCAATGGGCCGAAGGTCAGGTCGAAGAACGGCGCGCCGACCGAAATCTTGCCGCCGGTAAGCGCTTCCAGCGCCAGCGGATAGAGCGTGCCGACGAGCACGGTGGCGGTCGCCGTGGTCAGGAACAGATTGTTGAGGACGAGCGCGCCTTCACGCGAGATCGGATGGAACAGTCCGCCGGCCGTCAACCTTGAGGCGCGCAGCGCAAACAATGCCAGCGAGCCGCCGATGAACAGCGTCAGGATGCACAGGATGAAGACGCCGCGCGTCGGGTCGGTGGCGAAGGCATGCACCGAGGTGAGCACGCCCGAACGCACCAGGAAAGTGCCGAGCAGAGACAGCGAAAAGGTGAGGATGGCGAGCAGCAGCGTCCAGATCTTCAGCGCCGAGCGCTTTTCCATGACGATGGCCGAATGCAGCAGCGCGGTGCCCGCCAGCCACGGCATGAAGGAGGCGTTCTCAACCGGGTCCCAGAACCAGAAACCACCCCAGCCGAGCTCGTAATAGGCCCAGTAGGACCCCATCGCGATACCGCCGGTCAGGAACATCCAGGCGACCAGCGTCCACGGCCGCACCCAGCGCGCCCAGGAGGCATCGATGCGGCCCTCGATGAGGGCGGCGACCGAGAAGGAGAAGCAGATCGAGAAGCCGACATAGCCGAGATAGAGCAGCGGCGGATGAATGGCGAGGCCAAGATCCTGCAGGATCGGGTTGAGATCGCGACCTTCGATCGGCGCCGGGTTGAGCCGGATGAAAGGATTGGACGTCGCAAGGATGAACAGGAAGAAGGCAGCGCCAATGGCGCCCTGCACGGCCAGCACATTGGCGCGCAGCGTTGCCGGCAGGTTGGAGCCGAAAGCCGCGACAAGGGCACCGAAGAAGGTCAGGATCAGCACCCAGAGCAGCATCGAGCCTTCGTGATTGCCCCAGGTTCCGGTGATCTTGTAGATCAGCGGTTGCAGCGAATGCGAGTTTTCCCAGACGCTCGCCACCGAAAAATCGGAGTTCGCGTAGGCGCCCGCCAGGGCGACAAAGGACAGCGCCGTCAGCGCAAAGCCAGTTATCGTGACAGGGCCGCCGACAGCCATCAGGCGCTGGTTGTTGAGGCGCGCTCCGAACAGGGGCACGATCGTCTGCACCAGCGAGAGCGCGAACGCCAGGACCAGGGCGAAATGTCCGGTTTCAACCATGATTGCCCCCTGCCCTTCCGCCAGACTCACTCACTCTTGCTCTCCTGCCAGACGCCCTTGGCCTTCAGCCCGTCGGCCACCTCCTTGGGCATGTAGCGCTCATCATGCTTGGCCAGCACGCTGTCGGCAACAAAGACCCCGTCCGGGCCAAAAGTGCCTTCGGTGATGACGCCCTGCTCCTCGCGAAAAAGATCGGGCAGGATCCCGGTATACGTGACCTTGACCGATTTATGCGTGTCGGTGACGGAAAAGGCGACTGTCGCGCCCTGCCCGCGCTGGATGGTGCCTTTTTCGACCAAACCGCCAAGCCTGATGCGCTGGCCGGGCTGGACACTGGCAGTGGTGAGGTCCGCGGGCATGTAGAAATAGGACGCCTTCTGGCCAAGCGCGTAGAAGGTCAGCCCGGTGGCAGCGCCCAGGAAAGCCAACCCACCCACGATGACCGACAACCGTTTCTGCTTGCGTGTCATGACACGTTCTACTCCGTCGCCGCCAGGCCGAGCGAGGCGGCAAAGGCGGTGAATTTCTTGGCTTCGTCACTGCCGGCGCCAAAGACGGCAATGGCGCGACCGAGCGCCTCGCGCGCCTGGTCGGCCTTGCCCAGCACGACATAGGAACGAACGAGCCGCATCCATCCTTCCGGGTCACGCGGATTCTGCCGCAGTTTTTCATCGAGGCCGGCGACCATCGTGTTGATCATGGCTTCGCGATCCTGCGGCGACATGGAGGACGGGGCGTCGACATCCGCGGCAGCGGGGCCTTTCGCGTCCGTACCGGAGGCGACTTCGGGGCTGGCGGCCTTGGCCAGCGCCTGCTCGACGGCGCCGCGCCAAGGCGAGTCGGGCGGCAAGGTGGCCAGCATGGTTTGCCAGGCCGTGACCGCGTCCTTGTTTCGCCCCTCCTGCGCCAAGGCCATGGCCAGATAGAAGCTGGCTTTAGCGTTGGCCGGATCGAGCTTGAGCGCCGCCTCGAAGGCATCCTGGGCATCGGCCGAAACAATGCCGCCTGCCGCGCCGGCGATCGCCTCGCCGAGGCCGGCCTGGCGAACCGCGCTGTCTCCGTCGAGGCGGATGGCATTGCGGTACGCCGCCGCCGCCTCGGAAAAGCGCTGCATGCGCAGATAGACCGGGGCCAGCACATCCCAACCCCTTCCGTCGGACGGATTGGCGGCAAGGTGGGCCTCGGCCCGCGCAACCAACTCGTCGACCGAGCTGTCGGCCGGATTCTTGGTCAATCGCCCGCTGAGCGGCTGCGACGGCAAATCAGGCGAGCCGATCTGGCTGTAGAGACCCCAGCTGACCAGCGGTACAGCCAGCACGGCCACTGTCGCGACAAGTCTCGCCGTGAAAAAAGCCCGGCTGGCCGACGTCTTGCCGGCCGCATCCGCATTGCCGAGGCGAAGGATGCGGCGCGCGATCTCGGCGCGCGCCTCCGCCGCTTCAGCCGGCTGGATCAAGCCACGTGCGGCATCACGGTCAAGCTCGGACAATTGATCGCGATAGACTTCCAGATCGTGATCGCCGCTCGACGACGCGCCCCTGGCGCCTCCGGCCAGCGGCAGCAGCACCGCAAGGCTCGCACCGAGCGTCAGTATCGCGGCTATGACCCAGAACAGCATGGTTCTTCCAATAACGGCAGAGCCATGCCCTGCCAACACAGGCATCCTGCGACGCTTTGACGGTCAGCGCGCCGAATGTCCTTGATCGACATCAACCGGCCGGAGTCCAACCGGAGCCGATCCGATCTTTGTTCTATGCATGTCGTTGTCCCAAAACCGCTGCGCGCTTTTGGGCGACATGCAGCTCTCAGGTCAGCGGCGTCCAGCTGCCGTCGGCATTGCGGCAAGCGGTTCCGCGCGCCGTGACGCCGGCACCACCGGTGAAGACGGTCTGCGTGTACTGGCGGCAGTCCTGCGAACCGACGCGATAGGGTTGGGCCGGAACGACCTCACCATAGCGGGATGCCTGATCGCCCTTCCACGCCACCTTCTGGCCGCTCGTCGTATATTCGAGCGCCTTGTATTCCGCCTCGAGAGCGCTGCGTTTTTCGGATTCACTGAGGCCGGCGCCGATCGAGCCGCCAATGAGGCCGCCCCCCATCGCCGAAATGATCGATTTGGTGACCTTGCCACTCGCCGGAGGCGTCGATGCTGGTGTCGGCGCCAAGGTTGGGCCCTTGCCGCTCAAGGTGGTGCAGCCGGACACGGCCAGGAGGGCGGAAACGAGCGCGACGCGAATCTTCATGCCAACAACCGGTTTTCTTGAATTGGAGCCTGCCATGGATGCGCCGGGGGCCGCGTCATCGGAGAAGTAGGTGTGGCCATAGTATTGATATTTGTCGGAAATTTGGCCGCTGCCGGCCGTTCCGGAACCAATCGATAAGCCGCCATGATATGCGCCGTCCATCGCTGCCGATCGGCCCTGAGTAGCATTACTGAAGGCTCCGCAATCGTACCACTGCCTTCAGTCCGCCCATGCCGGACCGTTCGAGCGCCAGAACGCCTCCATACTCGTTGATAAGGTCGGCGACAATGGCAAGCCCCAGACCGGTTCCCGGTTTTGTCTCGTCCAGGCGCCTTCCGCGCTTCAGAGCGTCGCGCGCCTTGTCCTCGGGGATGCCCGGGCCGTCATCCTCGATGCTGATCTCGAAAAAACTGTCATCCTTGCCGGCCAGGGACGCAACCGAGACCGACACGGCGCTTTTGGCCCATTTCATCGCATTTTCGAGAAGATTGCCAAGCAGTTCCTCGAGGTCCTCGCGCTCTCCGGCAAAGACGATCTCGGTGGCCGGCAGCGACAGCGACAGGCTGGTCTGCGGATTGAGCTTCTGCAAGACCCGCACCATGCGCTGGACCAGCGGCGACACCGGCGTGCGATAGACGACGCTGTCGCGCTGTGCAGCGACGCGGGCGCGCTGCAGGTAATGGTCAACCTGCTTCTGCATCGAGGCCGCCTGTTCGGCGATCAATTGTCCCTTGGCGCCGCCAAGTGCCCTGCCCTCGTTGAGCAGCACGGCAAGCGGCGTCTTCAGCGAATGGGCGAGATTGCCGACCTGGGTTCGCGAGCGCTCGACGATGCGTTTGTTGTTCTCGATCAAGGCGTTGGTTTCGTTGGCCAATGGTTCGATCTCAGCCGGGAAGCGGCCGTCGAGCCTCTGTGCGGTGCCTTCACGCACCATGGCAAGTGCGTTCCTGACCCTGCGCAACGGCTGCAAGCCGAGCAGGATGGCGATCGCGTTAATGGCGATCATGCCGACGCCGAACAGGCTGAGATAGGTCAGCAGGCGGCGCTGGAAGGTGGCGATCTCCTGCTCGAGTTCGCTCTGGTTGCCCATGACACGAAAACGCGCGGCGCGATTCTTGGCGTCGAGGACGAATTCGCTCTCGAACACTTCGAGCTGCTCGCCGTCGATGCCTTCGGCCGCATAGCTGCGCTGGAAGCTGGCATTGAAGGGCACCTCGGCCACGCTCGGCGACGGGATCTTGCTTGTCATCGACGACGAGTGAAGGTCGCCATGCACACCTTCCGAGGCAGGCTCAACCGACCAGTACCAGCCCGAATTCGGCTCCGAGAAGCGGAGGTCTCCGAGGTCGGGAGCACCGGTGAGCGCTCCCGTGTCGGAAATGCCGATGGAACCGATCAGGTTGAACAGATGCGCCGACAAAAGGCTGTCGAAGCCACGCTCGCTGGCCTGGCGATAGAGCGTGGTGATCAGGGTGAAGATGACGACAAGGGTCAGGATCGCCCATACGGTGGAAAAGGCGATCACGCGGAACGTCAGCGAACGCGGCCACAAACGCAGCGAAAGCGGCGCCCTTGCGGTTGGTTTGATCGGTTCCGAGTTACGCCTCCGGCTCACGCATGCGGTAGCCCATGCCACGCACGGTTTCGATCATGTCGATGCCCATCTTCTTTCGCAACCGCCCGACAAACACCTCGATGGTGTTGGAATCGCGGTCGAAATCCTGGTCGTAGAGATGCTCGACCAGTTCGGTGCGCGAGACGACCTCGCCCATATGGTGCATCAGATAGGCAAGCAGGCGGAATTCGTGCGAGGTCAGCTTCAGCGGCACGCCGTCGACATCTGCCTTCGACGCCTTGGTATCGAGGCGGACCGGCCCACAGGTGAGTTCCGACGAGGCATGACCGGCGGCGCGGCGGATCAGCGCCCTGACCCTCGCCAGCACCTCCTCGATATGGAACGGCTTGGTGACATAGTCGTCCGCGCCGGCATCGATGCCGGAAACCTTGTCGCTCCAGCGGTCGCGCGCCGTCAGGATCAGCACAGGCATCTTGCGGCCGCCTCGGCGCCAGCGCTCGACCACGCTGATGCCGTCCATCTGCGGCAGGCCGATGTCGAGCACGACGGCATCGTAGGGTTCGGTGTCGCCGAGGAAATGGCCTTCCTCGCCGTCAAAGGCGCGGTCGACGACATAGCCGGCGTCGACCAGCGCGTCCGCTATCTGCCTGTTGAGATCCTTGTCATCCTCGACGACGAGTACGCGCATGCGGAGATCGATACCTGTTGAAGAGCTTGGTCAGATTGAAGACTTGGGCAGATTGAAGATTGGGTCAGATATAGGCCGATTCCGGCGGCCTGGGAAACGTGGCCCGTAAGATGGAGCATTGGGTCAGTTTTGCGGGACGACGATCTCGGAACGGCGCGGACGCTGTCCGTCCTTGCCTGGCACCAGCACGACGATGACGCAGACCGGCTGGCCGCCGCGTGTCGACTGTGAGGCCTTGGCCAGCGTGCCGCCATTCTGCTCGGCCACCTGCTGGCCGATCGCGTAGCAGTCGGACGCAGCCAGGACGATCGAGCTGGCCTGGTCTGGCGCGATCACCGGCATCGCCATCGCCTGCGACGCGAGCAGCCCGGCAGCACTGAGCGCCAGGGTCGCGGTTCGAAAGAGGGAGCGAAACGTTTTCATGGTCGGTTTTGTAACGCATCGGTGCTGAACGTGAAATGAACAGTGATCGACACGAAAATCATGCCCGCTACTCCCCCTGAAACGCGAGACGCCCGACGGTGATTTCGACGCCCCAACCCGACGAAATCCCGGAAATGCCAGTCTAGACTCCGTTTCGGTCAGATTGGAAGCGTATCAGGCATTTTCCTGCGTCAGCGCACGAAACCGCAGCAGCCCGTGATGTACAAGGAGATCTTCGTCGTAACGGGCCTCGGTGAATTCGAGCGATAGCCGTGTCTTGCCGCGCCGGCCGACCACCAGCGCGGCGTTGGCAAGGCGGGCCTTGATGGCGGCCATGATGGCAAGGGTTTCGTCTTCACCATGAGCTTTCGACCAGACGTGCAGCGTTATCAGCTGATCATCGTTGTTCTCGGCACCGGTGTCCCAGTCAAAGGCGCTGGTCTGGCCACAAGTCACATAAGGGAACGCGGCATTGTCGGCCGCCCTTTCGAGCAGCCCGGCGCCACCGAGCAGCGCCGACAACGACTTGTCGGTTTTGAGCCTCAGAAAAAGTGCCTGCAGCAGATCGCCGGGCGCTGTCATATTCATTCCTCAAGCCGCTGTGCAACCGACAAATGCGTTTCCAAGCCTGCCGGTTTCCCTATGCCTTGCCAGATATAGCGTTGGCTACGGGAAAACGATGGCGATTCGTCATAAGAATTATGCATGCCGATGATCTCGAAAATACGACTTGCCGACAATCCCACCGATAGACGCGGAAGAGCAGGACCAGGAAGCCGGGCATCAAGCATCGGCTTCCGCCCGGCAGGTGGCGCATGAATTTGGTGTCCCGCTTGCCTGATCGCGCGATCTTGCCTCATATGGACCGGTCCACGATGGAATGTTCCTTGCCGGCTCTGGCCGGGCAACGGGGGCATTTTCCCCAGACTTTCGGAGCTGATGATGCTCGATCCAGAAAAGGCCAGAGCCGCGTCCCGGTTGCTGGTGGACCATTGGGACAAGGGCACCCGTCTCGACGCCATACCTTTCGAATTGCGGCCGCAAACGCGGATCGACGGTTACGTCATCCAGTCGTATGTGATGGATCGCTCAGCGGCCCCGCTTTTCGGCTGGAAGATTGCAGCAACCAGCCTCGCCGGACAAAGGCATATCAACGTCGACGGCCCGATGGCCGGGCGTCTGATCGCCGAGAAATCGGTCGAGGTTGGCGGGACCGTTTCGCTCGCGACGAGCAAGATGCGTGTGGCGGAGATCGAATTCGCCTTCCGCTTCGGCCGCCAGTTGCCGCCGCGTCCAGGACCCTATGAAATCGCCGAGGCGATGGATGCCGTGGCGACCTTGCACCCGGCGATCGAAATACCGGACTCACGCTATGATGATTTCTGCGCCGTCGGAGCGCCGCAGCTCATAGCCGACAACGCCTGTGCCAATCTGTTTGTCATCGGCGAGGCGATAGAAGACGACTGGCGCGCCGTGAACCTCGCGGAGCACCCGGTGACCGGGTTCGTTTCCGGCAAATCGCGGCACGATGGAAAGGGCGCGGCAGTGCTGGGCGACCCCCGGATCGCGCTCACATGGATCGTCAATGAACTGTCGGGCCTGGGCATGGCACTCGAGCCGGGACAGGTGGTGATTACAGGCACCTGCGTAACGCCGATAAGTGTCGAGGCCGGGGACGAAGTGGTTGGCGATTTGGGCCGGTTCGGCCGCGTGTCGGTACGGTTTATCTAGAGCAATTCCAGGAAAAGTGTGTAACGGTTTTCCGTCCGGAATTGCGTAAAACAAATAATTAGAGCGGTTCTGCGATTCCGTGAAACGCTGAACCGCTCTAGGCCCCGGCGCGCAACCTGACGACGAAGCTGCGCACCGCAAGCACCAGCACGGTGATGATGATCAGGATCACCGACAGGGCCGCGATCGCCGGGTCGATGTTGTCGCGCAGGCCCATCCACATCAGGCGCGGCAGCGTGATGGCGTTGACCGAAGTGATGAACAGGGTGACGCCGATCTCTTCCCAGGACAGCACGAACGACAAAAGCGCCGCGGTGATGATGCCGAACTTGATGTTGGGCATGATGATGCGGGTGGCACGCTCCCAGACACTGGCGCCTAGCCCCCTCGCCGC
Organism: Mesorhizobium sp. 113-3-9; assembly: GCF_016756515.1. Lineage (NCBI taxonomy): Bacteria > Pseudomonadati > Pseudomonadota > Alphaproteobacteria > Hyphomicrobiales > Phyllobacteriaceae > Mesorhizobium > Mesorhizobium sp. 113-3-9. The sequence goes on from NZ_AP023246.1 coordinate 5,619,079, forward strand.
AAGGTCGATGCGCCGGTCGATCTGGCTGAGCGAGACCAGGATCAGCACCGTGGCAAAGGGCACCGTCATCACCGAATGCGCCATGGCAACGCCGAGCCAGGTGTCATAGCCAAAGAACGAGCTGAAGCCTGAGATCGAGGTCAGCAGGAAGTAGAGCGTGATTGCCGAGACCACCGGCGGCACCACCATCGGCAACAGCACGAAACCGACGAGCGCGGCGGTGAAGCGGGGCTGGAACATCCAGACGCCAAGGCTGAAGCAGAGCGCCAGCACGGTGGAAATCACGCTGCTGACGATCCCGATGCGGATCGACAGCAGGATCGACTGGATCCAGCGCGGGTCCTCGATCAGCGAGCGATAGTGGCGCAGCGACAGTTCGCCTGATGGCATCGCCAGCATGCGGCTCGGCGTCAGCGACACCGGAATGACGGCAAGCAGCGGCATCAGCAGGAACAGCGCCACAAGGGCGGCGAGGATCAGCGAGACGGGTCCGGGGCGATAGGTCGGCATCAGATCAACTGCTTCGGTCTGACATAGCGGAACAGCAGCGCCATCAGCGCGCCGACGAACAGCACCAGCACCACGCTGATCGCAGCCCCCAGACCCCAATCCGGGCTCTGGAAAATCCTGAGATAGATCAGTTCGGCGATCATCACGCTGCGGCCGCCACCGAGGATCGCCGGCGTGACGAAGAAGCCCAGCGAGAAGACGAAGACGATCAGCGCCGAGCCGATGATACCGGAGCGTGTCATCGGCACGAACACCGTCCAGAAGGTGCGCATGCGGCTGGAGCCAAGCCCGCGTGCCGCGAGCAGCACGCGCTCGTCGAGGCTGCGCATGGCCGACGCCAGCGGAAAGACGGCGAAGGGAATGAGGAAATGCGTCATGCCGACGACGACGCCGAACTCGTTGCGTACCAGTGTCAGCGGTTCGGAGATGAAACCGATCGACTGCAGCCAGGTGTTGATCAGGCCGCGATTGGACAAAAGCGCCACCCAGCCGAAGGCGCGCGTCAGCACCGAAATCCAGAACGGCACCAGGATGCAGAATTCGGCGATAAGGCGCTGCGCCGGGCTGCCGCGCACCCAGACGACCGTTATGGCATAGGCGGCGGCGACGGAAACGACAGTGACGATGGCCGCGATGCGCAGCGTGCGGATGAACACCGATTGGACCAGATCGTCGGTGAGCAGCGCTTCATACTGGCCAAGTCCCGGCGTCGGCAGAGTAAAACTCCACTTCACCACGCCGAGAAACGGCCAGGCATAGGCCAGGACGAGGAACAGGAGCAGCGGCGCCATCAACAGCGCCGCGCCCATCCTGTCGGAGAGAACGCCTCTCATCTCAGGTCAGCATCCGCTCTCAGGCGGAGATGATCTTGGTGTATTCGTCGAGCGCCGCGCCGTAGTTCTTGGCGTACCACTCCATGTCGAGCGCGATCTGCTTCTTCATGTTTTCGGGATCTACCGGGTTGATGCGCTTCTTGTCGGCGGGGATCAGCGCGTCGGCCGCCGGATTGGCCGGGCCCTGGCCGAGCTTGTCGAACATGACGAGCTGCCTTTGCGGATCCTGTGCGCTGGCGATGAATTTCATCGCAGCGTCCTTGCCGCCGGGGTTGTTCTTGAGCACGGCCAATGCGCCGGGCGAGATCAGGCCCTGGTCCCAGATGAACTTGATCTTGCCACCGGAATCCTGCTCGATCAGCGAGGCACGGGTGGACCAGACGATGGCCATCGAGGCCTCGCCATTGAGCAGAACGCTCTGGCTCTCGGCGCCGCCGCCCCAGTAGGCGACGACGTTTTCCTTGAAGGCGGCGATCTTGTCATGCGCCCGCTTGAGGTCGAGCGGATAGAGCGAAGCCGGCGCGATGCCGTCGGCCAGAAGCGCTGCTTCCCAGCTCGACACGCCCCATTTGTACAGCGAGCGCTTGCCGGGGAACTTCTTCACGTCGAAGAAGTCGGCCATGCCTGTCGGGGCATCCTTGCCGTATTTCTCGGAATCGTAGGCGATGACATAGGAGAAGAAATAGGTCGAGGCGGCATACTCCCAGCCGAAGCCCGGCCGCATCTTCGTCTTGTCTACGATCTTGTAGTCGATCGGCTCCAGCGCACCCTGGGCGCCGAGCGTGATGGCCGAGAACGGATCGACGTCGACCAGGTCCCAGGTCGGCGCGCCGCTCTTGAACTGCGCCGAAATGGCGCCTTCCGTCGGGCCCGAGCCGTCCATCTTGACGGTGATGCCGGTTTCCTTGGTGAAGGCCTGGCCATAAGCCGCGTCATAGGCGGTGATGGCGTCGCCACCCCAGTTGACCAGCACCAGTTCCTTGGCCTGGGCGAAGGCACCGGTCGAGCGCAGCAGCATCGGCGCGCCGGCGAGCACGAGGGCAGCCAACTGCGTGAACTGCCGGCGCGAAATCTCGCCGCGTCTGGTCCTTTCGGACAGCGTTTCGATTGCGTGTTTCTTGGTGTCGTTCATGTCAGTTCCCCTTTGTTTTGGTTGATTTCAATCCGGAAGCCGGTGCGGCAGATCAAGCCGCGCCAGCGCTCATTGTCCTCCATCCGGAAGGAGGAAACCCTTTTCCGCCGGCCAGGTCAGCCAGACGGAATTGCCCTTGCTCAGCGCCGCGGCCGCAACCTCGTTCGGCACCGAGACCGTCACTTTCGCGCCTTGCCGCGTCGTCAGGTCGAGCTTGGTCGCCGCGCCCAGATAGGTCGAGGCAATGGCGGTCGCGGCGATGCCATTCTCGCCGGCGGCTGCTTCGCGCGCGATCGACATGTGCTCAGGCCGGATCGCCAGGATGGCATCTCCACGGACTTTCTCGGCCTTGCAGTGCATGTTGACGGCGCGGTCCTCGCAAAGGCCTGTCGAGCCATTGTCGGCGGGCTTGACCCCCTTCAGCGGCAACATGTTGATCTCGCCGAGGAACTCGGCGACGAAGCGGTTGTCCGGCCGGTCATAGACTTCGTCCGGCGCGCCGACCTGCAGCAATTTGCCATGATTGAAGATGGCGACGCGCGAGGACAGCGCCAGCGCCTCGCTCTGGTCGTGGGTAACGAAGACAAAGGTGGTGCCTGTTTCCTGGTGCAGGCGCTTCATCTCGGCCTGCATCTGGCCGCGCAGGCTCTTGTCCAGCGCCGAGAACGGCTCGTCGAGCAAAAGCACGCCCGGCTCGAACACCAGCGCCCGGGCCAGCGCCACGCGCTGCTGCTGGCCGCCGGAAAGCTGCGCCGGCAGCTTCTTCTCGTGGCCGACCAGGCCGACACGCTCGATCATCTCGCCGACGCGCTTCTTGATCTCGGAGGCCGATTTCTTGCGGACCTTGAGCGGGAAAGCGATGTTGGCCTCGACGCTCATATGCGGGAACAGCGCATAGCCCTGGAACACCATGCCGGCGGCGCGCTGCTCGGCCGGGCGGTTGGTGATGTCAGCGCCATCGCTGAGGAGACGGCCCTCGGTCGGCTGCACGAAGCCGGCCAGGATCATCAGGAAGGTGGTCTTGCCCGAGCCGGAGGGGCCGAGCAGAGTGAGGAACTCGCCGCGGCCGATATTGAGCGTCAGATTGTCCAACGCACGGAACGAGCCGAAGCTCTTGCCGATCCCGATTGCCTTGATCTCTGCGGCCCGGCCGGGTTGCTGCATCCTGCCTCTTCCTCAGTCCCAGGCGGAAATCGTAGGCAGGCCGGCGGCTCACCGCAACCGAATAGTTTTCGCCTGATCGGCAAATTTGATTCACGTCTGGGCGGCCGGCGCCATTTCGCCTTCAATAGGGCTGAATGCGGTTCTCCGAGAGCTTCGACCTCAGCCACCCCGCGAACGCGTCCAGCACCGGGTGCGAGGCCTTGGCGTGTTCGGAGACTAGGAAATAGGAGCGCGGCGACTTGATCGCGATGTCGAACGGCCTGACCAGCCGGCCTTCGCTGAGTGCCCGGCGGCTGGTCAGTTCGTCGCCCATGGCAATGCCCTGGCCGGCAATCGCCGCCGAGAAGACGAGGTTCATGTCGGAAAAGAAGATGCCGCCCTCGGTGTCGGGGTTCTCGACCTTGGACAGGGCCAGCCAGCGCGCCCAATCCTCGGTGTCATCGAGATGGAGCAGATTGGCGCGCAACACGTCCGCCGGTTTCGAAAAACCGCCGACCTTGTTCAGCAGCGTCGGGCTGCAAAGCGGCGTGAACGAGATTTCGCACAGCAACTCGGCCATGCGGTTCGGCCAGTTGCCGACGCCAAAGGCGATGAAGGCGTCGGCATCCGCATTGCTGACATCGTCGAGCCGCCTGGGCGTCAGGATACGCAGCGCCACATCAGGGTACATCTGCCGGAATTCGCCAATATGAGTGCATAGAAACAGCGAGGCGAAGCCCGGCGTACAGGAGACGGCGAACGAACCGCCGACGCCGGTGCCGGCATCGCGCGTCACCGCATCGCCGAGAACGGTGAGCGCCTTGCGCACGTCACTGGCATAGCGCTGGCCGCGCGGGGTGAGCGCGACGCCCTTGCCGATGCGCTCAAGCAGATCGAAGCCGAGGTCGCGTTCGAGCAGCCGCAACTGGTGACTTACCGCGCTGCGGGTGAGGTGCAGTTCGTCGGCGGCGCGCCAGACGCTGCCGTGGCGGGCGAAACTGTCGAGGGCGCGCAGCGCCTGTGTGGAGGGAATTCTCAAGAGGTGAACCGAATTTGCACGAACCGGGAAAACATATCACTTTTTGGCGAGCCGCTTCACTGCTTTGTTTGATGCATGGACAAACCGGTGACGACATCAGCGCAAGCGACCGCGCTTGCCTGCCTCGATGGCATCCAGCACTCGCTGTCGCAATGGACGCGGACCATTTTCGATTTCGGCGAGACCGCCTGGCGCGAGTACCAGTCGGCCGCCTGGTACGTGGCGCGGCTGAAGCATGAGGGCTTTTCCGTCGAGGAAGGCTCGGGCGGCATGCCGACGGCGTTCTGCGCCCACTGGACGAATGGCGCCGGGCCGACGATCGGCATGTACGCTGAGTACGACGCCGTACCCGGCAATTGCCAGGACGCGGTGACGGTAAAACAGCCACGGCCCGGCCTTGGCGTCGAGGCCGGCGGCCACACCGATCCGCATTCGGGGCTCGGCATGGCAAGCCTCGGCGGCCTGCTTGCCACCAAGGCCGCCATGCAGCGCCACGGCATTCCAGGCACGCTGCGCTTCACCGGCGAGCCGGCGGAGAAGGTGCGCGGCTCCAAGCCGATCCATGCGGCCAAAGGCTACTATGACGGCCTTGCCGGCATGATCTCCTTCCATCCCTTCTACATGCTGCCGCTCTGCAACACGGCGCGCTGGGACACGCATTGCGGTGCTGCCTACGCCATGATCTACCGCTTCGTGTGCGATGAGCCCGAAAACTGGGTTCGCGCGGGCGACGGCGCGCCGATCCCGCAGGCGCATTCCGCCGTGCGGGCGCCCGGCGCCAACGACGCGCTGATGACGATGTACATGGCCTCCAAGGCGCTGCGCGATTCCATGTTGCCGCACCAGGGCGGCTGGTCGATCAGCGAGGCGATCCTGACCGCCGGCCAGGCAACCGCCGACAATCTGCCGGCGGGGCTGGCCGAGATCCAGTACATGATCCGCGTGCCGACCATCGGCATGGCCGAACAGGTCACCGCCGCGCTCGACCGCAACGCCGCGGCCGCCGCCGCGATCAGCGGCTGTCGGTACGAGCGCCACTGGGTGTCGAAGTCGCGGCCCGGGCTGGCCAATCACGCCATGGCCGGGATCGCCTATGACGCGCTCTCGACGGTCGGACCTCCACAATGGGACGAGCCCGCGAAGGCGGTCGCGCGCGAAATCCAGATCAATGCCGGTGGCACGGCAACCGAAAATCCCTTCATTGATGAGCTGGAGAGGCTGATTTCGCCACAGGAGGCCGAGGCGATCCTGCGCCGCGACCTGCCGCCATCGCAGGTGAATTCGACCTCCGACGACTACACCGACATGAGCTGGCATGCGCCGACCGCGCGCTTCTATGTCGCGCGCCCGGCGCTGCGCTCGGCGAATGGCCACGCCTATCCCTCCTGGGTGATGAATGCGCTGGGCGGCATTTCCGCCACCATCGACCCCATGGTCACCTGCGCGGCCAAGACGGTCGCGCTGTCGGCGCTGCGCCTGCTCGAGGATAGAAAAGCCCGCGATGCGGCGATGGACGAGTTCGTCACCCGCACCGGCGGCGGCATTGGCGGCGCGAACTGGATCGCGCCGCTCTGCGACTATGAACCGCCGATCAATTTCCGCTGGCCGGAATATGTCACCACGGCGCGCGGCCGCGACTGGTGGATCCCAAGCAACGCATGACCCCACCAACTCTTGAGAACAAGCCCACGAGGAGAACACCATGACCGTTCATGATCGCATCGTCGCCGAGCCGTTTTCGCTGCAGCGCCGCAATCCGGCCGGCGGCACCAAGCCGCTGACCGTCTGGGGCTTCGCCAACGAAACCGACGTGTTGACCGACGTGCTGCTCGGATCGCCGAACTTCCTGCGCCATCTGTCGACCAGTTCGCTGTCCCGAAAACATCTGCGCGAGGCGCCGTGCAACGTCCAGATCGCGCAGGCGCAGCACAAGGACCTGGTTGCCGCCTACGAGCATTTCGGCGTCAACATCCACTGGCACGAGCCGACGCCGGAACTGCCGATGCAGGTTTATTCCCGCGATTCCAGCGTCATGACGCCCTATGGCGCCATCATCACCGCCATGGCCAACTGGTGGCGGCGCGGCGAGAACTACGCCGCCATCCGCACCTATGAAAAGCTCGGCATCCCGATCTACGACATGGTCACGGCGGGTACGTTCGAGGGCGGCGACTTCAACGTCATCGAGGACGGCGTGGCGCTGATCGGCTGCGGCGGCGCCCGCACGCAGGAGGAAGGTGCCCGCCAGGTGCAGGCCTGGTTCGACAAGGAGGGCTGGGAGACGCGCATCGCCTTCATCGACGAATACTATGTCCATATCGACCTGATGGTGGTGCCGATCGCCGAAAAGCTCACCGCCGTCTGCCTCGCCTGCACCGAGCCCGGCATTGTCGACTGGCTGAAGGGCAAGGGCCACGAGATCATCGACGTGCCGTTCCAGGACACGATGGCACTCGGCTGCAACTTCATGTCGCTCGGCAAGGACCGGGTGATCGCGCCGACCTCCAGCAAGACGCTGATCGAAAAGCTCAAGGCGCGCGGCTTCGAGGTCGCCGCCGTCGACATGAGCGAGATCTCCAAGACCGGTGGCGGCATCCACTGCATGGCGCAGGCGCTGAAGCGCGAGGCGGCCTGAACAGTCCAGGCTTTTGGGCAGGGTGATCGACTACGGCCGTTCCCCCGCTCCGCCATCAACAAACCTTGCGGCTGTGTCCTCGCCGCCCTTGTGAGCGTCGGCAAAATGGATGAATAGTCCAAACAGGGCGCCGCCCTGAAATTGCCCGCTTGCGGTTTTCAGGTCGCGCCACAGCCGAGCCGGGTTTTTGAATGGTCAGCCCTGAACCGCGCAAGAGAAGAGGTCCGATCGCCTCCCGCCTTCTGGCGCTGGATGCCTGGATCGATTCCTCGCTCTACGAGATCGGGTTCAAGGCGCGCCAGTTCTGGGAGGCGGCGACGATCTTCTCGCGGCGCTTCCGTCTCAAGGGCTGGCGGCGCGGCATCATCGAGATTTTGAGCGAAGGTTTTACGCTCGGCGCCGGCGGCATCGTGGTGATGCTGGCGCTGGCCATCCCGGCGTTCCAGGATACGGCCGGCGACTGGCGCGCGCAGGGCGATTTCGCCGTCACCTTCCTCGACCGCTACGGCAACGAGATCGGCCAGCGCGGCATCATCCAGCGCGACTCGGTGCCAGTCGACGAGATGCCTGACCACGTCATCAAGGCCGTGCTCGCCACCGAGGATCGGCGTTTCTTCGATCACTACGGCATCGATGTTCTGGGCCTGTCGCGCGCGATCTTCGAGAATGTGCGCGCGAACTCGGTCGTCCAGGGCGGGTCCAGCATCACCCAGCAGCTGGCCAAGAACCTGTTCCTGACCAATGAGCGGACCTTCGAGCGCAAGATCAAGGAAGCCTTCCTGTCGCTGTGGCTCGAAGCCAATCTGTCGAAGAAGGAAATCCTGCAGCTCTATCTCGACCGCGCCTATATGGGCGGCGGCACGTTCGGTATCGAAGCGGCGGCCGACTTCTATTTCGGCAAGAGCGTCAAGGACCTGAACCTTGCCGAGGCGGCGATGCTGGCCGGCCTGTTCAAGGCGCCGACCAAATACGCGCCGCACATCAACCTGCCGGCAGCGCGTGCCCGCGCCAACGTGGTGCTGTCCAACCTGGTCGATTCCGGTTTCATGACCGAGGGCCAGGTGCTGCAGGCAAGGCTGCACCCGGCCGACGTCGTCGACCGCGGCGAGCAGAAGAGTCCCGACTATTTCCTCGACTGGGCCTTCGACGAGGTCAAGAAGATCGCCAAGCCTGGCCAGCACTCCCTGGTTGCCCACACCACCTTCGACGCCAACATCCAGAAGGCGGCGGAAGAATCCGTCGAGTTCCACCTGCGCCAGTTCGGCAAGGAGTACAACGTCACCGAAGGCGCCGTGGTCGTCATCGAGACCAATGGCGCGGTCCGCGCCATCGTCGGCGGCCGCGACTACGGCGCCAGCCAGTTCAACCGCGCCACCAAGGCGCTGCGCCAGACCGGCTCTTCGTTCAAGCCCTATGTCTACGCCACGGCGATGGAGCACGGCTTCACGCCGAACTCTGTCATTTCGGGCGGACCGATCAGCTGGGGCAACTGGTCGCCGCACAATTACGGTGGTGAGTCGGCGGGCAACATCACGCTGCTGATGGCGATGGCCAAGTCAATCAACACCGTGCCGGTGCGGCTGGCCAAGGACCATCTCGGCATCGGCCCGATCAAGGCGATGGCGGAATCATTCGGGGTGGAATCGCCGCTGGAGGGGCACAAAACCATGGTGCTCGGCACTTCGGGCATGACCGTGATGGACCAGGCGACGGGCTACAGCGTGTTCGCCCAGAACGGCTTCGTCGGTTCCCGGCATGGCATCACCCAGCTCGTCACCCGCACCGGCGACGTGGTGTATGACTGGACCAAGGATGCGCCGCCGCCGCACCGGGTGCTCTCCGAGCAGGCACTGAAATCCATGAACACCATGCTGACGGCAGTACCCGTGATGGGCACGGCGCGGCGTGCCCAGATTCCCAACATCGTCGTCGCCGGCAAGACCGGCACGACGCAATCCTACCGCGATGCCTGGTTCGTCGGCTTCACCGGCAACTACACGGCGGCCGTGTGGCTGGGCAATGATGATTTCACCCCGACCAAGAACATGACCGGCGGCTCGCTGCCGGCGATGGTCTGGCAGCGCCTGATGGTCTATGCGCACCAGAACATCGACCTGAAGCCGATCCCCGGCATCGACAAGCCGTTCGTCGACGAGGAGATCGCGGCCAAGGCCGCGGACGCGCAGAAGAAGAGCGAGGAACAGGCCGCGGCCGAGGCGGCCGCCGAACGCCCGCCGGTGCTGTCGAGCCGGACCACGCAGACGCTGAGGGATATGACCCAGCTGTTCCAGTCGGCGCCCAAACTCGACGCCCCTGCCCCGCCCGAAACGCTTTCGGCGCTGTGACATCCGCCCCGGCGCGGGTTTTAGCTCTTTGTTTTTATGCATGTCGTTCTCCCAAAACCGAGGCCACTTTCGGGCGACATGCATTAGCCGAGGTGCAAATCCGCCACGCCGGCTTGCCACGAGGCCCCGCGCCGCGATATCCCCGAACGGCAATCCTTCGCGCACGCGGCCCTTCATGCTCAAGAATGCCTTCCTGATGCTGCTTTCGCTTGCCATAGCCATTGGCGGCGGCGGCGCCAGCGTCTGGTACGCGCTGAAGATCCAGGACGGCGTCGGGGCGATCCGCATCGGCCAATGGACCGCCTTCCCCGACATCGGCACGCCGGCCGCCGACCCCTATTCCAAGGCGCGCGTGGCGCGCGAGGGCGTGCTGGCGCTCGGCCGTGCCGAGGGCCTGTCCTTCGTCGCGGAAAATGATGCTGCCGGCGACCAGCTCAAGCGGGAATGCAGCTACAGAATAGAGGGCGGATTTCCGACAGCCCGTTTCTGGACGCTCTACGCCGCCGATCAATCGCTCGGCGTCGTAGACACCGGCAAGCCGCGACTTGCGGCCCTTCAGTCCTACGAGGTGCTGCGCCAGGCCGACAATTCGGTGATCATTTCGGTCGGCCATCACCCGATGCCCGGCAACTGGCTTTTGACCGACGGTTCCGGCCGGATGTATTTCGTCCTGACCTTCTACGACACGCCGATCGCCAGCAGCACCGGCCTGTCGGATGTTTCGCTGCCGAGGATAGTGAAGGCCGGCTGCGATGCGTAATGTCCCAGCCGCGCTGCGCCGTCTTTTCCATGCCGTCCTGCTCGGCCTTGTCGGCGCCGGCATCGTGCACATCGTGGTGCTGCTTCTGGTGCCGGAATTTTCAGAACGCGACGCCTGGTCGCGCCTGTCCATGGCATCCGATCTCTACAGAATGAACCGGCTCGATGCCGAGGCGGGCGGCGCGCCGGTGGTGAAATCGGTCGACCCGCTATTCTATGCCACGGCCTGCCGGTTCGACCTGGAGGAAGGAATGGTTCGGATCAAGGCGCCGGGGAACGTCCCCTTCTGGTCGGTCTCGGTCTATGACCGCAGTGGCCACAATGTCTATTCCTTCAACGACCGTACGGCGACCGGCGGCAAGCTCGATGCGGTTGTGCTGACGCCGGCCCAGATGATCGATGTGCGCAAGGACTTGCCCGAGGATCTGCAGGGGGCGATCTTTGTCGAAGCGCCGATCGACGAGGGCATCTTCGTCATCCGCAGCTTCGTACCGGACGACAGCTGGAAGCCGATCGTGTCGCGCTTTCTCGATCAGAGCTCCTGCGAGCTGCAGGATTTCTAAGCCGCTAGCCAGACGCCCAGAGCTGACGGCCTGACGGACCAGGCCGCGGCTTCAGTGATGCGGCACCGGTGTCCGCGGCGATCCCGGCTTGTCGGGCCCGGCAGGCCGCGCTTCGCCGGTATTGGACCGCTCATAGCGGATGCCGGGAAAGATGATGACCGCCGCCGGTATTTCGGTGGTTTGCTTGGCTCGATTGGTCGGTGCCGCACGCGGCACGAAAGACAGTACCATGCCCATGATTCGCGCATTCCTCTCGGTTTCCCCGGAGCACAACGCAACGCCTCCAAATATCATTAAGGCCGGCAGAGGGTTAACGGAGCGCTAACGGATCACCGCTAACTTGATCTTTGTCTTGAGGTCTGGACGTTCTGACCGGGGCAATCGCGAAACCGACATAGTCCCGGTTGAGCGTGATCAAGACTTTGTATCTGTTATCGGGTATCCTTCGTGTCATCTTCGGACTTCAGGCAAATCGCGATACGGACCGAATCGGGCAAGGCCGAAAGGCTGTTCCGCGCCGCAGTGTCGGCGTTCTGCTCGCTGACGCGCCCATCGCGCCGCGAGATCGGCCAGCTCGAAGACCTGACGCTGCCGCTGTTCGACGATGTGTCCGTCGAATCGCGGCGCTACGTGGCCGCCGCCCTCTCCGAATGCGAATATGCCCCCGCCGCGTTGGTGCGGCGCCTGTGCGAAGAACCGGTCGACATTGCCGCGCCACTGCTGATTCGCTCGCGCGCCGTCAGCGATATCGACCTGATCGCGCTGATCGGCCGGCACGGACTGCCGCATGCGCGCGCCATCGCGCGCCGCAAGGACCTGAACCCGACCATCGCCGATCTGATCAGGGTGCTCGAAAGACCGACGCTGGTGCGGGTGCGGGATCCGGAGGTGCAGGCCCCCGCGACACCAGCCGCCGCGCTCGTCAATGCGGAAGCGGCAGAGGACAGCGCGACAGCACAACAGCCCCCCGGCATTGCCGCCGAGAATGCACGGCGCCGGCTGCGCTCCATGATGCGCACCGGCGACGAAGCCCTGGCGGCGAGGGTCGACGCGTTCCCCGGTTCGGATACCTATGTCAAACTGCGCGAGACGGCGCTGACCGGAAACGCCGCGTTCTTCCAGACCGCGCTTGCGGACGCCCTCGACATTGATTTCTCGACCGCGCGCTCGCTGACCGCCAACCAGAACTATGCCTCGTTGCTTGCGGCGCTGCGTTCGCTCGACCTCAGCGAGGACCGGGCCTTCCTGATCACGGTGGCCATCTATCCCAGCCTGTTTCCGCATCCGCAGGCCATCCGCACCTATCTCGACCGCTACCGCCTGCTGCACCGCGATGTGGCGCTGGACAAGGTGCGGGGATGGAAGGCCGAGACCGTGTCCAGGATGGTTCGTGACGCCTCGCCGGCGAACAGCGACAGCCGCAAGGCCTCGAACAGCGACGATGCCGCCGCCCCCATCCTCAGGGCGTCTTCACGGAAATAAGCTCCTCGACCGGAACGGTGCCTGCCTCGATCTCGACCACCCAGATGTCCGGATCGAATTTTTTTTCCCTCTCAAGACGGGCATCGAGCACGGCCGGATCATCGCCGGCGGCGAGAAGGCTGAAGAAACGGTCGTCGGGCTTGGCCGAGTCATAACTTGTCTGCGGCGCCGGTCCGTAGAGGGCGACGTCACCCAGCCTGCCCCGCGTCAGCACGAAAACGGCACCCGCCTCGGTTGCGCCGCGGTTGACCACGGCGGCAAATCCGCCGGCGCCGAAAACGCGGCGCACCAAGGCGGAAACCCAGAGATCCGATGTGACGCGCATGAGACAGCTCCGAAAGCGTGCGGGCTATCTAGCGATAATTCCGCCGCTCGGCGAGCCGTCATTTCCCGATCAGTTGGTCAGGCCGATCTCGCGCATCTTGACGTAGACGATCTCGTCGGGTTCGCCGGTCTGCGGCAGGCCGAACAGCGATTGGAATTCCTTGATCGCCGCCTTGGTGCGGGCGCCGACGACACCGTCCAGCTGCATGTCGTCATTGCCGAACGCCTTGAGCCCGGCCTGGATCTTGACGATGCGGGGGTCCGGTCCCTGGGTCGGGGCGGTGCCCGACTGCCCCGCATTCGCCTGCCCGGAATTTGTCTGCAGGGACACCGGAACGGCGGCCTGCGTATCCGGGCGAGGCTGTGGTTTGGGCACGGAGGCGGTCTTCGGCGTTGCGCCAAGCTGATCGAGCAACAGCGCATCGATCTCGCCGGAAGCGTTGAGCCCGACCTTCTGCTGGTAGGCCTGTATGGCCTTGCGTGTATTGGGGCCAGAAATGCCGTCGACCGTGCCGGAATAGAAGTCGAGATCCTTCAATATGCCTTGCACCTGCTCGACCACCGGATCGCCCTTCATCGGGGCGGGCGCCGCATTGGGCCGCACGATGTTGATCGTCGTCTCCGGCTCGTCGGAGGCAGTGTGCGGAAAACCCTGGAAATTGCGGGTGGCGAAGAACGCCCCGGCATGCGGGAAAGGCTGATACCACAGCGCATTCGCCGAGACATAGAACAGCGTCACCAGGAATGCCGTCGATCCACCCACCAGCACGGGATTGCGCGAAATCATGCCGCCGACGGCTATGGCGCCGTCCTGGAAGGCGTTGCTGCGGCGTTTGACCGCCTTAGCCTGTTTTGCGGAGCGAGCCATTTCTGTCCCCTTTCGCCCTCGTCAGCGGCATTGTCAGCACCCCTGCCTCGTTCGCCGGGCGCCCCTTCGGCCCGTTGACCGGCAGGCTGATGGTCACCGTGGTGCCCTCGCCCGGCATGCTTTCGATCGACATGGTGCCTTCGTGCAGCGCCACCAGCCCCTTCACCAGTGAAAGGCCAAGACCGGTCCCCTCGAAACGGCGCGTATAGTCGTTCTGGATCTGCATGAAGGGCTTGCCGAGGTTGGCGAAATCCTCCTCGGCGATGCCGATGCCGGTGTCCCTGACCCAGAAATGCAGGCGCGAGCCAATCCGCTTGGCACCAACGACGACATCGCCGCCATCGGGCGTGAACTTGATCGCATTGGAGACGAGATTGATGAGGATCTGCTGCACCGCGCGGCGATCGGCGTTGATGTCGCCGGCGTCCGGAGCGATCTGCGTCTGCAGGTCGATGTTCTTGGCCTGCGCCTGCAACCGCATCATCGACTGGCACATTTCGACGGCTTCCATGAACCGGAACGGCTCCGGTTCCGCCGTATAGGCGCCCGATTCGATCCTCGACACATCGAGTATGGACGTCACCACAGCCAGAAGATGCTGGCCTGAATCCCGCACCAGGCCGACATATTCCTTCTGGCGCGGATCCTTGAAGGCGCCGAACATCTCATGCAGCAGCATGTCCGAGAACCCGATGATAGCGTTCAGCGGCGTGCGCAGTTCATGGCTCACCACCGCCAGGAACCGTCCCTTGGCCACTTCGGCGGCGGCTGCCACCTCATTGGCCTGCGCGAGTTCCCCGCGCAGCCGGGCAGTTTCGTCATTTTCGCGCAAGACCAGCGTGAAGACATCGCCCTGCTCCTCACCGCGCACCAGTTCCAGCAGGAACGGCCGATAGTTATCGGCCATCAAGCGACTGTCATTTTGGCGATTGTCACTCTGGCCGTTGCCGTTCTGGGGCAGCCTGATGCGCAGTTCGAGGCGGCGCGACAGAGCACCATCACGCATGTCGGCAAGGGCGCTGAGATAGGAGACACGGTCCGACAGATGGACGCGGTCGAAGAAGCCGGTTCCGGAAAGCAGTTCAGGCGGCAATTTCAAAAGCGTGCGCGCCTTGGCCGAAGCGTCCAGGACCTCACCGTGGCGGGCGACCCGCAGGACCACCGCGTCGATGATGTCTTCCAGCCTATCACCGGGATCCAGCGTATCAGCCGCACCGGTGGTATCGCGAAACGCCGATATGCGGGGGATGAGCGTCAGTGCCCAGGCCAACGGTACCAGCCAATGCCAGGCGGCAATCTGCGCGCCCGCGAAGGGCAGGAAGACCACGGCCAGAGGCTGAAGGGCAATGGCGGCAATGGCCGAGACCACTCCCCACAAGGCCGCGCGCCGCGAAGCGCCGATCCACCAGGCTTCGAAAGGCAGCGCCACGGCAAGCATGACGACGGGAGAGCTCAACCCGCCGGCGGCGGCGATGAGACCACCGAGGGCAACAGCCGCCATCGCCAGGGCGATCGGGGCGGCTGCGGCCATCTTGCCGGTCGCAGCCGCCAGCAAGGCGACGAACCAGCACAGACCAAAGGCGGCGAAGATGGCGGCCATGGTCACAGCGGCGCCCATGCCTGATGTGACCAGCGTGACAGCGGCACCAGCGGCAAAGAATGGCGCCGCCAGCATGACGCCGATGAAACGGCGCTGGCGTTCGCGGCCGCTCTGCCCAAGAATGGAGGGATGGACCATACGTTCGCAACCGGCGGCAATCGCGCCAGGCAATTCAGCGTATCTGGCCTTGATCGGCATCAACTCAACGCACTCGCACTCGTCGTGAACAGCTCTGCTTTTGCAGATTGTTTTGATTGGCTCTGAAACTCTCATCCAGCGTTTAAGGAATGGATAAGGCAGCGCCGACCAAAGCCCGGCCTGCGGCAAATATCGGGACGGCGGCGGCCGAAAACCCGGGCAAATGCCGCCATAGTAAATGGAGGGTTATCTCCGAACGCCCGCCGTCAGCGGACCATCGATGGGAAGAGAACCGCCCTAGTCCGAGGAAACATCAATGGAAACAAGCAGATCGATGGTTATCAGAAGGTAACGAAAATCGTCCCGATATGAAACAAATCCACCGCAAAACGCTTTGTTTCGAATTTGCCTAAAATTTGAGGAAAATTCTCTGCGAACCTGCAAGCCGTCCTTTGTGGCTGTGTGCCAAGATCTTGCCCATAAAAGAGGTCATGCCATATGACGCATGATCCAGTCACGACGAGAGGCGAGGCATGTTCTTCCTGATAAGAATGGCTTTCTGGTTTTCACTGGTGCTGCTGGCGCTGCCGCTGAGTGTCGGTTCCGAGCAGCCCGGGCAGGAAAGCGTCGGGCCGATCCAGGCCCTGTTCGCGGCACGCGACGCGGTGGGTGACATTGCCGGCATCTGCGAGCGCAAGCCCGATGTCTGTGAAACCGGCAAGTCGGCGATGCATACCATCACCGCACGCGCCAAGGAGACGGCCAAGATCGCGGCCGCCATGCTGGACGACAAGTCCGCCGGCCCCGACACCTCGACAATGACAGGCAGCGTGCCGGAAGAGATCGTCCTGCCCGAGACCGTCAACCTGCCGGTAAAGAACTAGGCTGCCGATAAAGAATTGAGCCGTCTCGACGGCACACCGCGGGCCGTCTGTCCTCTCGACGCCCGCGGTGTCCTTGTTTTTTCCGTGACGCGGCACTGCCGCGTGACTATATCGGGGTCATGACGACCACGATCCAGACGATCCGCGACGACTTCTCCTTCCTCGATGAGTGGGAGGACCGCTATCGTTACGTCATCGAGCTCGGCGAAGCGCTGCCTCCCTTTCCCGATGCGGAACGCAACGCCGCCAACAAGGTGCCAGGTTGCGTCAGCCAGGTCTGGCTGACCACCGAAAAGGGACCGGGCAGCGATCCGGTCATCACCTTCACCGGCGATTCAGACGCCCATATCGTGCGCGGGCTGGTCGCGATCATGCTGGCGCTGTTTTCCGGAAGGACCGCCAGCGAAATCCAGAAAACCGATGCGGAAGCGACGCTGAAGGCACTCGGCCTGGACGAACACCTGTCGCCCCAGCGCGCCAATGGTCTCCGCTCGATGGTCAAGCGCATCAAGCGCGATGCCGAGGCGGCACTCAAGCAGACCGCCTGACGCCCCTGTCGGCCAACAACACTGCCGCCAAAAATCAAACGGCGCCCGAAGGCGCCGTCGATGTCGGTTCGACCTGACAGGGCAGCGACTACCGCGCCTTGCGCTTGCGGCCAAGGCCCATCTTCTTGGCAAGCTGCGAGCGGGCCGCCGCATAGTTCGGGGCAACCATCGGGTAGCTCGGGTCGAGGTTCCACTTTTCGCGATACTGGTCCGGCGTCAGATCATAGTGGGTCATCAGGTGACGCTTGAGCGACTTGAACTTCTTGCCGTCTTCAAGACAGACAATGTAGTCGTCATGAACCGAACGCTTCGGATTGACAGCCGGCTTCTGCTTGTCGGCAGGGGGCTGTTCGGCGGTTCCGCCCACGCGCCCGAGAGCGGCATGGACATCGGATATGAGGTTCGGCAGTTCGCCGACCGGTACGGGATTGTTGCTGACATAGGCGGCCACCACATCGGCAGTCAGCTCGATCAGCGCATCATTGTTTCTGGAAGGTGTTTCGACAATATCCATGATCTTCAGGCCCCAACAAGAGTTACGTCGGTCTGCGCCCCTTTTTACAGGCAGGGCATTGCACGAATTTTATGAAGGTAGAATTTCAGCGATTCGTGTCAGGGTCACATCAATGCGACCATAGACCAAGTAAGTCAATTCGCTCTTTGCCTTATATTTACGAAAATTGATCAACTATTCGCCAATCAGCTTCAATCTTTCGTGCATTATGTAATTTTTCGATATTCCGCACGCCGAACCGGCAAAGGCTGACGTTACGTCAGATCATCGTTACATTCGCGACAACTCACAAAACAGGTTTCAATGCTCCGGTTTGCTTTGCCATCGGGCGAACAATCTTGGTTGTCACATCCGCCCGCGAAACCACAGGTTGCCGTCACCTTTTCGTGCAGGCGACCAGGGCGACATGTCCGCCAGCCGGCCGCCTCGGGGCCAATCGATGCCGCTCGATCAATACGGGGTGATGAACCTGCCATAGGCCCAGCCGGTGACGAAGGTGCCGTTCTTGGCCGGATCATGCCAAATCTCACACCAGCGATAGCGAACCGTCTGCCGTTGCTTCCATGCCGGTTGATTGGCGATGTCGAGCAGGTTTATGCCATCGGTGCATCGTCCGGTCATCTGCAGGACGGTCCCGTTCGGGTATGCGGCCTGCTTCTGGGATGTGGCTGATGGATATTTGCGCACGTTGAGCGTGTCGCCGAACGGCACATTGGCCACTTGCCAAGCCGCGAATACGGTCGCATGAGACTGGCCGGCAAAGACCAGTGTTAACGAAGCAACGGCGAAAGTCGCGGCAATCCGAGACCGAATGGTCATCATCTTTCCTCCCGGCCCATCTCAAGGAGCCGACATCACCTCTAGGCCGCAGCCCTTGAACCCACCCTGATCGGCGTGTTCATTCACCATTCAAGATATTCCCCAGCGAGACGCAATGACCAAGACTCCCCGATTTCCGATCGTCAGCCCGCCAACACCCGAGAAGCGGCCGGTTTCCGATACCCATCACGGCATCACGCGAACCGATGAGTACGCATGGCTGCGAGCCGACAACTGGCAGGAGATGTTCAGGGATTCTTCCCTGCTCGATGCGGGCATCCGCGCCGAACTCGAAGCCGAAAACGCCTATCAGTCGAAGCTGATGGCCGACACATCGGACCTGCGGAAGCAGCTTTTCAAGGAAATGAAGGGCCGTATCAAGGAAGACGATTCATCCGTTCCCATGAAGGACGGGCCCTATGCCTATGGTTCTTCCTTCAAGCTCGGCGGCGAGCAGCCGCGCTATTTCCGCATGCCGCGCGACGGCGGGCCTGAGCAGATCCTGCTCGACGGCGACATGGAGGGGGAAGGCAAAGCCTATTTCCGGCTTGGCGGTGTCGACCATTCGGCCGATCACGGCAAGCTGTTGTGGGCCTTCGACGACAAGGGTTCCGAGTTCTACACGCTGCGCGTGCGCGACCTTGCCGACGGCAAGGAACTGGCCGACGAGATCCCCGCCACCGGCGGTTCGGGTGTGTGGAACGCGGGCAATGACGGGTTCTTCTACACGCGCCTCGACCCCAACCACCGGCCGTCAAAAGTGCTGTTCCACGCACTGGGACAAGACCCTGAAAACGACCGCCTGATCTATGAGGAAACCGATCCCGGCTTCTTCATGAATGTCGACGGCACCCGCAACAACCAATGGATCATGATCGGCATCAACGATCACGAAACCTCGGAATATCGCCTGTTGAGCGCCAGCGATCCGTTTGCCGAACCCAGGCTGGTATCGGCGCGCGAAACCGGGCTTCAGTATGAGCTGGAGGAAGGCGGCGACGTCTTCTTCATCCTGACCAATGCGGACGGCGCGAAGGACTTCAAGATCATGACGGCGCCGGCAAGCGATCCGGTTCGCGCCAACTGGCGGGAACTGGTCCCGCATGAGCCGGGCCGGCTGATCCTGTCGGTGATCGGCTTCAAGGACCATATGGTCCGACTTGAGCGCAAGGAGGGCCTGCCGCGCATCGTCGTGCGTGACCGCGCCAGTGGCGAGGAGCACCTGATTTCCTTCGACGAGGAAGCCTTCTCGCTCGGCCTGTCGGGTTCCTATGAATACGATACCGACATCATGCGCTTTTCCTATTCGTCGATGACGACGCCGGCGCAAGTCTTCGACTACAACATGCGCACCCGCGAGCGCATGCTGCTCAAGACCCAGGAAGTGCCGTCCGGTCACGACCCGGACCATTATGTCACAAGGCGGCTGATGGCGCCCGCCGCCGATGGCGAACTGGTGCCGATCTCGCTTCTGCACCATCGCGACACGCCGCTGGACGGATCGGCACCTTGCCTGCTCTACGGCTACGGCTCCTATGGCATTGCCGTGCCGGCCGCCTTCAACACCAACTGGTTCTCGCTGGTCGACCGCGGCCTCGTCTTTGCCATCGCGCATGTGCGCGGCGGCAAGGACAAGGGTTACGGCTGGTACGATGACGGCAAGCGTGAGCACAAGATGAACACCTTCACCGATTTCATCGCCTGCGCGCGCCATCTCGTTGCCGAGCGCTATACCGCGCATGACCGCACAGTCGCGCAAGGCGGGTCGGCCGGCGGCATGCTGATGGGCGCCGTCGCCAACATGGCGCCGGACTGCTTTGGCGGCATCGTCGCCGAGGTTCCGTTCGTCGACGTGCTCACCACCATGCTCGACGCGACCCTGCCGCTGACGCCGCCGGAATGGCCCGAATGGGGCAACCCGATCGCGTCCGCCGACGACTACCGGACGATCGCCGCCTATTCGCCCTACGACAATGTCGCGGCACTCGACTATCCGCCGATCCTGGCGCTTGCCGGCCTCACCGACCCGCGCGTCACCTATTGGGAGCCGGCCAAATGGGTGGCGCGGCTGCGCGACCGCAAGAGCGGCGACAATCCGGTGCTGTTCAAGATCAACATGGATTCCGGCCATGCCGGTGCGTCCGGCCGGTTCTCGCGCCTGGAAGAGATCGCCTATACCTATGCCTTCGCGCTGAAGGTGACGGGCAAGGCGCAGCCTGCCGGGGAGACACTCAAATGATCGACCTGTCCACGTTGATTGCCTATATCGCCGTCGTGCTCGGCTTTGTCTTCATCCCGGGTCCGGCCACGCTGTTGACGATCGCCCGGGCAACGAGTTCGGGAACAAAGGTCGGGATCGCGACCGGCGCCGGGATCGCGGCCGGCGACATATTCCACACTGTCATGGCGATGGTCGGCATCTCTGCGATCATCGCCACGTCGGCGACGCTGTTCAGCATCGTAAAATATATCGGCGCG
Source organism: Mesorhizobium sp. 113-3-9 (assembly GCF_016756515.1). Taxonomy (NCBI): domain Bacteria; kingdom Pseudomonadati; phylum Pseudomonadota; class Alphaproteobacteria; order Hyphomicrobiales; family Phyllobacteriaceae; genus Mesorhizobium; species Mesorhizobium sp. 113-3-9. The sequence continues at coordinate 5,639,693 of NZ_AP023246.1, forward strand.
GCCTACCTCGTTTACCTCGGCATTCGCGCCATCATCGAGAAAACGCCGGCCGATCCCTCTGCCGGCCCGCTCGCCATCTCCGCCGGCAAGGCGTTTCGGCAGGCCGTCCTGACCGAAGTGCTCAACCCCAAGACCGCGCTGTTTTTCCTGGCATTCCTGCCTCAGTTCGTGCGCCCCGAAAACGGAACGGTGATGCTTCAATTGGCCGTATTGGGAGTTGTCTTCGTCGTGCTCGGCCTCTTCAGTACGGTCGTCTTTGCCGTGAGCGCCGGTCGCCTCGGCAGTTTCCTGCGCCGAAATCCGACCGTGCTGAAATGGCAGGGCAAGGCTGTCGGCGGCATCTACTGCGCCCTGGGCGTACGTCTGGCGCTGCAGCAACGCTGAGGGCTCGGGACAGCACGTTCACTTTTGGGTTCGGCGATCATGACTTTTTGAATTCCGCTTTGCTCATTTGCGCTCGCAATTGTGCCAGCCCCGCGCTAACCAGTGCGCGGCTTTTCGCAAGCCGCGCTTGCCATGTATGCTACTGGGGTATGCCATGCTGCTCGTCGACGTCTATCTCGACAAATCGCCGATCCAGGGCATCGGCGTCTTTGCCAAGCACCACATCCACAAGGGTACGCTGATATGGAAGCTCGACCCCCGCTTCGACCGGATCATCGACGTCGAGACGTATGAGGGCGAAACCGGGCCGGTGAAGAACTATCTCGACCGCTATTCCTACCCGGACCGGCGCGATCCGGCCTATATCGTCTTCGAAGCCGACGACGCCCGCTACATGAACCATGACGACGAGCCGAATTGCGATGTCTCCTCACCCGAGGAAACCTTTGCGCTGCGCGACATCGCACCGGGCGAGGAACTGACCTGCAACTACAATCATTTCTTCGAGACGGGCTTCGATTTCCTCGGCGACCGGCACCTGTAGTCTGAAATGGGGACCTGGCCCTAAAGGCCGGGCCTGGAGACTTCGATTGCCCGGCCCCTGTCTCGGCTGCTAGTTTGGGTCTCGAAGAATTCGAGCCCCGGAAATGCTGCGGTCATTCGAGCAACTGCGCGACACGGCAAAGGCCGATCTTTTGATCGCGGCCGACGAGGAGCACGCGACTTTGGCCGGCAGTGGCGCCTACGCGATGCCGTGGCACTGGCACGATTGCCTGATGTTCATCCTGCCAAGCCGTGGAACGGTCGAGCTCAAGCACGAAGACCGGCGCGAAGGGACCTGGCTGTCGCAGGACCGGTTCGCCGTCGTGCCGCAGAACAGGGCGCACGAGACCCGCGCCGGCATTGGCGCGCACCGCCATGTCGCCATCTACGTCACCGGCGCCATTCTGCGCAGGCTCGACCGGGAGATCGGCTCGCTCAGCGAGTTCCATCGGCGCACCCGCGCGACGGTTCTGGTTCGCCGTACCGCCACGGTGCGGGCCCTGCAGGCGCTTTCGCTTCGAAACGGCAGCGGCGCCTATGGCAATCCCGGGGTCAAACATTCTGTGAGTTCCGCCCTGCTCGTTCAATGCATCGCCGAAGTGATGGCCGGCGAGATGATGCCCGGTGCCTCGCATCGGGAACACGGCAAGGCGATGGTCGACGATCTGAAGGAGTTCCTGACCCTTCATGCCGACGAGCAGGTCCCCCTCGACGCCCTGTCGGATCGTTTCGGCGTCTCCAGGCGCCACATCACCCGCCTGTTCCGCGAAGGGACGGGTTTCTCGGTGGGCGAGTTTCAACTGCGTGTCCGCCTCCAGACCGCATGTGAGCTGCTGAGCGGAACCGACCTGCCGATCGGCGAGATCGCCTTCCGGGTCGGCTTCGACAGTGGTGCGGCACTGGCCCACGCCATGCGCCGTGCGGACGGCCGCTCGCCCAGCGATATCCGCAAACGCGTGGCCCAGCCGATCAAATCATAAGGCCCGTTCGAACGCGCGGCACGGTCGCCGCCGCCCTAGGCTCTGCGCAATATCCTGCGTAGCGGTCAGAAGGGTGAGAATGCGTCCCGACGTTCGACTTGTCAGTGTGTTTGCCGCCGGCCCCCACGGAGGCAATCCGGCCCCGATCGTCGTCGATGCCGCCGGCATGTCCGACGCCGAAATGCAGCAGGTGGCGCGCTCCTTTGGCCATGAGAGTGGTTTCGTGCTCCCGCCACCACCCGGATCGGATTGCGATTTCGCGTTCCGCTTCTGGGTGCCCAACCATGAGATGTCGATGTGCGGGCACGCCACCGTCGGTGCGCTGTGGCTGCTGGATCGGCTGGGAAGACTGCCAGGTGATGACCTGACGATCTGGACCAAGAGCGGCCGGGTCGACGCCAGGATTGGCAAGCGGACAGAACACGGTGCGGCCGTAGAGATTTCGCAGCCCGCCGGCACTGTCGAGGCGCTTCCCGATGCCGACAGGAGCCGGGCCGACATCATCGAAATCCTCGGCATTCGGGCGGACGAGCTGGCATCGACGCCGATCCAGAACGCATCAACCAGTCGGGTCAAGACGCTGGTTCCGCTGAACAGCGTGGCGGTGCTCGATGGCCTGAGCCCGGACTTTACCGGGATGGAAGAGCTGTGCGGCCGGATCGGCTCGACCGGCCTTTATCCCTACGCCGTGTTCGACCGGGACGCCCAGATCGTCGATGCCCGCCAGTTCCCGCGTTCGTCGGGCTATCCCGAGGATGCCGCTACCGGCATTGCGGCATCGGCGCTGGCCTTCGGCCTGCTGTCGAACGGGACGATCGAGGCATCGGACCGCCCGATCGTCGTCCGCCAGGGCCGTGCCATGCAACGGCCGTCGGAAATTCTCGTCCGCTTCCGTCTCGATGACGGACATCCCACCGGATGCTGGCTCGGCGGCGCCGTCCGGCTGGAAGAGCACGAGAGCGCGTAGCCATGAACGCCTGACCAGAGGTCCGCAGACACAGCATTGCTCAAAATCAAACCGGTCGTAACCAAAGGGGAAAAAAATGCATCGCAGACAGCTTCTTCAACTCGGCCTTCTCGCCGCGCCCGCGATAATTCTTGCTCGCAACGTCAGAGCCGAAGACGCCGAACTGATCGTCGGCTCCAATGTCGGCAGCCCGCCCTTCGCCTATAAGGACGGCGACCACTATTCCGGCTTCGACATGGAGGTGTTCGGCGAAATCGCCAAGGGCATGAACCGCAAGTGGAAGGTCCAGCCGATGGACTTCGGAGCACTTATCCCAGCACTGCAGACCGGCAACATCGATGCCATCGTCTCGCAGCTGTTCATCAAGCCGGCCCGACAGAAGGTGATCGATTTCTCCGATCCCTACTACCAGAGCGGATTGGTGGCTGTGACCAAGGCCGACAACACGACCATCAAGACATCGGACGACCTTGCCGGCAAGACGATCGGAACCGAGACGGGAACCGTCGCTGTCGACTATATCCAGAACCACATCAAGACCGCCACGATCGACCAGATGCCGAACATCGACAATGCGCTGCTGGCACTCGAGGCCGGACGCACCGACGCAGTCGTCTACGACACACCGGTGTTGATGTATTACGCGAACGGCAACGGCAAGGGCAAAGTCCGGGTGATCCATCCGACACTGGAAGGCCTGGATGTCGGCATCGGTTTCCAGAAGGGCAGCCCGCTCGTCGCGCCGGCGAATGCCGTATTGGCGGCAATGAAGGCAGACGGCCGCCTCAAGGCCATTCGCGAAAAATGGTTCGGACCCGACCAGGCATAAGCGGCCAAATGCCGTGAGAGCAATGACGGCTCTCACGGCTGGTTCTTCGTCCGGCCAACACTTTACTGGACCCCCTGATGACTTTCGAATGGACTGCTATCGTCGACGCCCTGCCGGACCTCTTGCAGGGCCTCGAGCTGACGATGATGATCGCACTCGCCGGCCTCGCCGGCGGCATCGTGGTGGGGGCATTGACCGGCGCGCTCCTCACCTATGGCGGCTGGCTGGCGCAGGCTCCCGCGCAGATCTATGTCGCCCTGATCCGCGGCACGCCGATCACCGTGCAAGTGATGTTCATCTACTTTGCGCTGCCCATCCTGATGAACATCCGCATCAGCGCAATCAATGCCGGCATCCTGACGCTGATCATCAATTCGGGGGCCTACAACGCCGAAATCATTCGCGGCGCACTGGAAAGCGTGCCCACCGGCCTCAAGGAGGCCGGCCTGTCCATGGGCCTGAGCTTTCGCAAGGTGCTTGCCTATGTCATCGCGCCCATAGCAGTCCGGCGCGCGCTGCCGGCCATGGGCAACCAGCTTGTCTCGGTGGTCAAGGACACGTCGATCTTCCTCGTCATCGGCGTCGGCGAGTTGACCAGGCGCGGACAGGAGATCATGTCGGCGAATTTCCGCGCGGTGGAAATCTGGACGGCCGTGGCGGTGATCTACCTCATCGTCATCAGCATCCTTGCCCTCAGCCTGCGGCTTGTCGAACGGGCGGCGCGTCTGCCATGAGCATGGTCGAGTTCAGGAAGGTCTCGAAGCAATTCGGCGCGCATCGCGTCTTGCAGTCGATCGATCTTGCCGTCGATCGTGGCGAGGTGGCGGTGGTGATCGGTCCGTCCGGATCGGGCAAGTCGACCATGCTTCGCTGCATCAACGTGCTTGAGAAGGTGAGCGACGGCGACCTTCTGGTCGACGGCCTCAGCGTGCTTGGCAACCCACGCGACATCAGGCGTATCCGGCTCGAGGCCGGCATGGTGTTCCAGCAGTTCAACCTGTTCCCGCATCTGACGGCGATGCAAAACGTGATGTTCGGGCCCATCCGGTCGCGCGGCAAAAGCAAGGCAGAGGCGCGCGAGATCGCCGCCGCGCTGCTGCGGAAAGTCGGCCTTGGCGACCGGATGCAGCACTATCCGTCGCAGCTCTCGGGTGGCCAGCAGCAAAGGGTGGCCATAGCTCGCTCGCTTGCCGTCGGACCGAAGCTGATGTTGTTCGACGAGCCGACATCGGCGCTTGATCCGGAATTGCGGCAGGAAGTGCTCAGGGTCATGCAGACGCTGGCGACGGAGGGCATGACGATGATCGTGGTGACCCATGAAATGGGCTTTGCAAGGAGGGTCGGCTCCCGCCTGCTGTTCATGGATGGCGGCCAACTCGTTCATGACGGCAAGCCGGCGGACTTGCTGTCGCATCCGCCAAGCGAACGGTTTCGCGAGTTCCTGCAGCACGTTCACTGATGGAGTATCCGGCCATGACGAATGCATCGGCTTTCAAGGCCGCCCACGGATTCGACCGCGACGAGGTCCGTCTTGGCAACTGGCGCGCCGCGCCCTGGAATGTCTGGGCGTTCCGCAATGTCAGCGAGTTCATCCCGACGGCGCGCATTGCGGCGACGCCCGGCCTTGCCGAGGAGCCGGCTGTCAGCCCCGAAGGCCTGCTGCGCCAGGAATTTTCCCTCAACGGCGAGAGGATCACAGTCGCCGAGGCGGTTCGCGAGACGTCGACCGATGCCATGGTGGTGATGAAATCGGGACGCATCGTCGCCGATTTCCACGCGCCCGGCTTCACGCTGCAAAGCCGGCACATCCTGTTTTCAACCAGCAAATCGGTGACTTCCGTTGTCGCCGGCATACTGCAGGATGACGGCTTACTCGATTTCCAAGAGCTGGTGCCGCGCTACGTGCCGGAGCTCAAATCCTCGGCCTATGGCGATGCGCGCGTTCGCGATGTCCTCGACATGCGGGTGAGCCTGGATTTCGAGGAAGTCTATCACGATCCGCGCGGCCCCTACGCGCGCTATCGCCGGGCCGGCCTGCTGGATCCCTCCGAACCCGGCGAAGCGCCCGAGACAGTCGTCGCGTTCATCGCCGGGCTGAAAAAAGGCCGGGGGGATCACGGCGGCGTCTATCACTACGCCTCCCCCAATTCCGACGTCCTGGGCCTCGTCATCCAGGGCGCTTCCGGGCGACGTTTTCCTGATCTTGCCTCCGAGCGCCTGTTCCAGCCGCTCGGCGCCAGGCAGGATGCCTATGTCACGGTCGACCGCGCCGGCACACCACGCACGGGCGGCGGCATCAACATGACGCCGCGCGATCTCGCGCGCATCGGCGAAATGATGCGGCAGGGCGGCGGCGCCAATGGACGCCGCATCGTCTCGCAGTCCTGGGTACACGACACCATTACCGGCGGCTCTTCCCAGGCTTGGGCCGAAAGCACTTCCGCGAGCTGGCTGCCGAAAGGCCGTTACCACAACAAATGGTACCAGACCGGCAACGGCGCCTTCTTCGCGCTCGGCATTCACGGCCAATGGCTCTATATCAATCCGCGGGCCGAGATGGTCATCGCGAAGTTCTCGTCACAGCCCGATGCCATCGTCGACGACGCCAAGGATTTCAATCTGGCGCTGTTCGAAGCGCTGGTGAAAATGATCTGAGCCCGGACGCTCAATTCGCAGCCGGCTTGCGCGCCGGATAACCATTGGGATGCGGCGGTACTGCCTTGAGATAGGCGGCGATCGCCGCGCGATCCCCGGCAGTGAGCTCGGCCATGTTGCGTTGCACGTCGACCATGGCGCCGCCGACGGAATCGAAGTCGGGCGTGAAGCCGGTTTCGAGATAGTTGGCTATATCGGCTTCCGACCAGTTGGCGATGCCGCCCTTGCCCGATGTGATGTTGGGCACGACGCCCGAGCCCTCCGCGGCCACGGCACCCGCCAGCCACTCGCTTTTCTTCGTCCCGCCCGCGAAATCACGCGGCGTGTGGCATTCGCCGCAATGGCCGGGTCCTTCGACCAGATAGCGGCCGGCCATGACCGGATCGGGCGTGCCATCGTGCAAGGCAATGACAGGCTGATCGCTGAGATAGAGCCGTTTCCACAGGCCGATGCCACGGCGGATGTTGAACGGGAATGCCAGCGTATTGGCCGGTGCCTTGCCGGCGACCGCGGGCAGCGTCTTCAGGAAGGCATAGAGATCGGCAATGTCAGACGGCTTCATGCGGGCGTAGGACGCGTAGGGAAAGGCCGGATAGAAATGCTCGCCAGACGGCGACACGCCCTTGAGCATGGCGTTGGCGAGATCCTCGACCGACCATGCGCCGATGCCGTCCTTGGGATCTTGCGAAATGTTGGGCGGAACGAAGGTGCCGAACGGCGTCTTGAGTTCGAGGCCGCCCACCAGTTGAAGCCGCGCATCGCCCTGCGAGCCGGGCTTTGCGTGGCAGGATGTGCAGCCGCCGGCATAGAAAATGCGCTTGCCCCGGCTAGCGTCGCCCGGCCCGAGTTGCGCCAGGGCCGTCGTATCCAGCCTGACCGGCGCCGACAAAAACCAACCGGCGGCCGCGCCGACGCCGCCCAGAACGAGGGCCGCGCCGACAAGCTTCTTCAGCCATGCCATATCAGGCAATCAGCCCTTCTTGATCCTGTAGCCCTGATGGCAGGCGCCGCAATCCGAGCCGAGGTTGCCGACTTGAGCCTTCAGCGCGTCGGCATCGGCGGGAGCCCCGGCGACCGCGGCCTTGACGTCGGCGAGATACTTGTCCTCGGCGGCCTTGAAGCCGGCCGTGTCTTCCCAGATCTTCGGCCCCGCCGTGGTGTCGCCGGTATCGCTGCCTTTCGGGAACAAGGCATCGACGTCGAACTTCTCGGCATTCGCCTGCAGCGCCTGCAACTGCGTCAGCACGGCAGCGGCATCAAAGGGCTCCTCGCCCTTGGCCACTTTCGACAGACCGCCAACGATCTTTCCGCGCTCCTTCATCAGAGCCTGCCGGTCGAGGATCGGATCGGCAAAGGCCGCCGAGCCGGCGAAGGCGAGCGTTGAGATGGCGATGACAAGCTTTCTCATTCATTTGGCTCCATGATGAAGGCATTTCAGGACAGGACGTTAACGGATGTCGCGGACGGATTATTCCCTTCCTTCGAGCGATTTTTGCCGAACGGTGAGTGACTGAAGATCTCGGCTCTCAAAAAGAAAAGCCCCGGAATGCCGGGGCTCTTCTGCGGGTCGATCAAGCTTTCTCGTACAATTCCAGCACGTGATCCCAGTTGATCAGGCTGTCGACGAACGCCTCGAGATATTTCGGCCGCGCGTTGCGGTAGTCGATATAGTAGGAATGCTCCCAGACATCGACGCCGAGGATCGGCGAGGCGCCATGAACGAGCGGGTTCTCGCCGTTCGGTGTCTTCGAGATCGCCAGCTTGCCGTCCTTGACCGAAACCCAGGCCCAGCCCGAACCGAACTGTGTCGTGCCGGCCGCGATGAAGTCGGCCTTGAACTTGTCGTAGCCGCCGAGATCGCTGTCGAAAGCCTTCTGCAGCGCACCAGGCAGCTTGTTGCCGCCGCCGCCCTTCTTCATCCACTTCCAGAAATGGATGTGGTTGTAATGCTGCGCGGCATTGTTGAAGAGGCCGGCATTCTTGCCGAACGACTGCTTGACCACCTCTTCGACCGACAGATCGCCAAGGCCCGCCTCGGCGGCCAGCTTGTTGCCGTTGTCGACATAGGCCTTGTGGTGCTTGTCGTGGTGATACTCCAGCGTCTCTTTCGACATGTAAGGCTGCAAGGCCTCATAGTCATAGGGCAGAGCGGGCAATTCAAAAGCCATGGGTAGTACTCCCTCGTGGAAAAATCCGGTGTCGATACCGGATTAAGATAGGTCTGGATTGAGCTGGAACAACTCCGGAAGTGAAGCGCCGGTTCCCTTTCTAAGCGGGTTCCGGAAAAAGTCACACGGTTTTCCTGCGGTGAGGCGTGCAGCGACAAAAAGGCCAGACCGGCGCGTCAGCCAGCCGATTTCGAATGCGCCCATTCCCAATAGAGCTCACGCGCCTTCTTGGCCACCGGTCCGGGTTGCAGGTTGCGATCCTCGATGCGCGTGATCGGCACCACCTTGGAGTGGTTGCCGGTCGAAAAGATTTCGTCCGCTTCGAGGAAGTCGCGCACCGACAAGGTCTTTTCGGTGGCTTTGAATCCGTACTCACCGAGCAGATTTATCGTGCGCGAACGCGTGATTCCGGACAGGAAGGTGCCGTTCGGCGCCGGCGTAAAGACATGTCCATCCTTGACCAGGAAAATGTTCGAGGTCCCGGTCTCGGCGACGTTGCCCAGCATGTCCAGAACCAGCGCATTGTCGAAGCCGCGCATCTTGGCTTCGAGGATGGCGCGGCCATTGTTGGGATAGAGGCATCCGGCCTTGGCATTGGTCGGCATGGTTTCGATCGTCGGGCGCCGGAACGGCGACACCGTCACCGAAAAGCCGGACGGCGAGATCATTGGCGATTCATAAAGGCAGAGGCAGAAACGGGTCGATGCGGGATCGGCCGGCACGCCCATGTAGCCGCCATGCTCGGCCCAGTACATCGGCCTGATATAGACCGCCGTCTTGCCGTCGAACTTCTTCAGCCCATCCCAGGTCAGCCCGACGATCTGTTCGGGCGTCATGTTCGGCTTGAGGCCAAGCGCGATCGCCGAGGCGTTCACCCGCTTGGCATGGAGGTCGAGGTCGGGCGCCACGCCCTCGAACCAGCGCGCCCCGTCGAACACGCTGGTGCCGAGCCACATCGCATGGCTGCGCGGCCCCAGTATGGCGACATTGCCCTCGTACCAGTTCCCGTCGACGAAGGTCCATGTCGCGGATTGCGCCGCTGCCGCCAGTGTCATTGCGTTGTCCCGTTCCAATCAATGTTGTGTGACAACATTGGATGATGCTTTGGCCGCCGCCGTCAACGGGCATCGGGGAGTTTTGTTGAGGCCAGCGGCGGGCGCGGTGCAATCAAGGCTTGCACCGCGCCCCGCCTCGCCTCAAAACTGTCGCCATGCACTACGCCGCCTATGTTTTCGACGCCTACGGCACACTGTTCGACGTGCATGCCGCCGTGCGCCGCCACGCTGACCAGATCGGGCCGGACGGCCAGTTGCTGTCGGAGATCTGGCGCGCCAAGCAGCTCGAATATTCCTGGGTGCGCACGCTGATGGGCGCCTATGCCGATTTCTGGCAGCTGACCGAACAGGCGCTCGACTTCGCCTTGCGCAAGGTCCCGTCGGCCGATTCAAGCCTGAAGGCCAAGCTGCTCGAAGCCTACTGGCGGCTGGATTGCTATCCTGAGGTGCCCGCCGTGCTGAAGGCGCTCAAGGCCTCGGGAGCCAGGCTGGCGATCCTCTCCAACGGCTCGCCCGAAATGCTGGAAGCGGCCGTCAAATCCGCCGCGCTCGACCAGGTTCTGGACGACATCTATTCCGTCGACGCGGTGCGCCGCTTCAAGACCGATCCGGCGGTCTACGACATGGTCGCCACCGGCTGGCGCCTCTATCCCGGCGCGGTGTCCTTCCAGTCCTCCAATCGCTGGGACATTGCGGGGGCCACCAAATTCGGTTTCCGGACGGTGTGGATCAACCGTTCGAACCAGCCCGAGGAATATCGGGACTTCCCGCCAACCCTGATCCTGCCGACCCTCGAAGCATTGGTCACCGCCTAAGCTGCGCCTCTGTTGCCCTGACGCCACAGTGGCAGCGCGGTCACAGCTTCGCCTTTGTTTGTCCACGTTCGGGCCAGAATCGGAACCGCCTATCGCGCCAAGTGTTGTCAGGCACCTGCAACGGCGATCGGCGCATTGACGCTTTGTTGCGATTTGAGTCTTAAAGAAGGCAGTCATGTCCATAACCGAAATCGAATCCTATCGCCTGAGCCGTCGCGGCTTCCTCAACGCCGCAGCATTAGGCGCCGCATCGATCGCGGTTTCCGCATGCGCCACCACCGGCCCAGGGCCGGCCGAGCCACCGCCGCCGGCCTATGTCGAGCCGCCGCTTGCCGATTATGCGTCGATGTACGCGGCCGTCAGCGATGGCGGCTTCGACCTGCCGGCCATCCCCGTCGACAGGATCGATCCGCAGTTCCTGCGTCAGATCGTTCCCGACCCGACCGGGCAGAAACCAGGAACCATCGTCGTCGATACGACAGGCCATTTCCTCTATCTGGTTCGTCCGGGCGGTCAGGCGATCCGCTATGGCGTCGGCCTTGGCCGCGCCGGCTTCGAATGGTCGGGCGACGCTGTCGTCCAATGGAAGCAGAAATGGCCGAAATGGACGCCGCCGGATGAGATGATCGCCCGGCAGCCGGAACTGAAGCAGTACAGCGCCGACAATGGCGGCATGCCCGGCGGGCTGAAGAACCCGCTAGGTGCCCGTGCGCTCTATCTCTTCCAGGGCAATGTGGACACGCTTTACCGCCTGCACGGCTCGCCGGAATGGCGCTCGATCGGCAAATCGGTGTCATCGGGCTGCGTGCGCCTGATGAACCAGGACATCATCGACCTCTACGACCGCGTGCCGTCGAAAAGCCCGGTCATCGTGACCAGCGATGCGAGCCAGCCGATGGTGGCGGCGGCGACCGCGAACCACAAGGCCATCCCGATCGATGCCGGCGTGCCGGACGGATCTGTCCTGCTCGGCCCCGTGAAAGCGGTCACGAACGCGATCTTCTGATCCGGCTTCGCCCAGGGAATATGCTCGGCGCCGCGTGTCCAAGGGACGCGCGGCGCTATAAGCATAGACTTTGCTGCCCCGGGCTCAGCGCCCTCGCGACAGGCTGCCCAGGATCCCACGCACGATCGCACGTCCGACCGACGAGCCGACCGAGCGCACCACCGACTTGATCGCCGCCTCGGCGACCGTCTGGCGATTGGAGGGGCGCGGTGCCGGTGCGCGGCGGCCACCCGACTGCGGTGCGGGATCGTCGTTGCCGAAGCCCGGAATTGTCCAGCGCGAGCCGCCGGTGCCCGCCTGCTGCGCCTGCGCTTCGGCGTCCTGCGCGTCCTTGGTCTTCTTCTGCAGAATCTCGAAGGCCGATTCGCGATCGATGACTTGGTCGTACTGGCCGGAGACGGGGCTTTCCGCGACCAGCTTTTGACGCTCGGCGGGGGTTATGGGCCCAAGCCGCGACGACGGCGGACGGATCAGCGTGCGCTGTACCATGGACGGCACGCCCTTGGCCTCCAGCGTCGAGACCAGCGCCTCGCCGGTGGCGAGCTGCGTGATGGTGGTGGCGCAATCGAAGTCGGGATTGGGGCGGAACGTTTCCGCCGCCGTCCGCACAGCCTGCTGCTCGCGCGGCGTATAGGCGCGCAGAGCGTGTTGAACGCGGTTGCCGAGCTGTGCCAGCACCTTCTCGGGGATATCGAGGGGATTCTGCGTGACGAAATAGACGCCGACGCCTTTCGAACGGATCAGGCGGACCACCTGTTCGACGCGGTCGATCAGCACTTTCGGCGCCTCGTCGAAGAGCAGATGCGCCTCGTCGAAAAAGAACACCAGCTTCGGCTTGTCGGGATCTCCCACCTCGGGCAGTTCCTCGAACAGTTCCGACATCAGCCAGAGCAGGAACGTCGCGTAGAGCCGCGGGTTCATCATCAGCTTGTCGGCGGCCAGCACGCTGACGGCGCCCCGGCCGTCACGCGTGGTGCGCATGATGTCGGAAATCCGCAGAGCCGGCTCGCCGAAGAAGTTGGCCGCGCCCTGTTGCTCCAGCACCAGCAGCGTGCGCTGGATGGCACCGACCGATGGCTTGGTGACATTGCCGTAGCGGGCGCTGATCTCGTCGGCGCGCCCGGCGATGTTGGCAAGCAGCGCCTGCAGGTCCTTGAGGTCGAGGAGCAGCAGGCCCTCTTCATCGGCAATGCGGAAGGCGATGTTCATGATGCCCTCCTGCGCGTCGGTCAGGTTCATCAGCCGCGACAGGAGCAGCGGTCCCATTTCCGATATCGTCGCGCGGATGGGGTGGCCTTGCTCACCGAACAGGTCCCAGAAGATGACGGGGAATTCCTGGAAATCGTAGGGCTCGAGCTTGACCTGTGCGGCCCGCTTGACGAGAAAATCCTGAGCCGTGCCCATCATGGCGATACCGGACAGGTCGCCCTTGATGTCGGCGCAGAACACCGGCACGCCGGCATTGGAAAAGCCCTCGGCCAGGACCTGCAAGGTAACGGTCTTGCCGGTACCGGTGGCGCCGGTCACCAGGCCATGGCGATTCCCGTACTGCAGCAGCAATTGCTCCGGACGCTGATAGCTGTCATCGGGCTTGCGGCTGGCGCCGATGAAAATACTGGTGTCGTCAGCCATATTTCGGGTCTCCGCAAACTGATGTGTCTAAAAAGCCAGCCTTTGCCCGAAGGTATAGTAAGGCTGTTGCACAGCGACAATGCTAATCGTCCAAATTGCCCCAATCGGACCTATCGCCGAAATCGGATTTTGGAACTTGCGGATTTTGCTGGTGTTTGGCAATCGTTCATGGTCCGCCCACCCAAGCTGACCTATATCAAATGGATCGAATTCAAACCCTGGACGCGCATTGCGATAACCGGCCGGGGACCCTAGACTGAGCTGCTCCGGGCTGGTGCGGCGACATAAACGAGGAAGATGGATGGGCGCTGGAGCCTTGACCAGGGATGTTGAACCGGCGGATGCCGAACGCCAGCGATGGCTGGCCTTGGCGGAAAAAGCGTTGGCCGGCGCATCCTTCGAGGAAAAGCTGGTTTCGCACACCGACGACAGCATTCGCATCGAGCCGCTCTATGACCGTGCGGCCGGGGCCGAGCCGATCGTGCGGGCGAATCCTCGCTCGCCGTGGATTGTCAGCCAGCGCGTCGACGATCCCGACGTCGATCGTGCCAAGGCCCAGGTCCTGGATGATATCGCGCAGGGAGCGACAGGATTGTCGCTCGTCTTCGAAGGTGCGCCGAACGCATTCGGCTACGGCTTGCCGAGGACCGCGCAGGCACTGGAGACCGTGCTGGAGGGCGTACCCCTCAACCGGATGCAGATCCGCATCGACACCCACCCGTGGAGCCGGCCGATGGCCGACTGGCTGGTGGCGTTTCTGAGCAAGCGCCGCTCCGATCCGGCAAAGCTGAACCTGTCCTTCGGCATCGATCCGGCGGCGATCCTCGCCGGCACCGGCCGGCTGCGCATGTCGATCGAAGCGCTGCAGGAATCGATGCCGCAATCGCTGGCGCATTTCTTCTCGATGGGCGTACCGGGCGTGCTTCTGGAAGCGGACGGCCGCGTCTTCCACAATGCCGGCGCCACGGAGGCGCAGGAGCTCGGGATCATGCTGGCTTCCGCGGTTTCGTATCTTAGAATGTTCGAGAAGGCGCGGCAGCCGCTCGTCTATGCCGCGCCTCATATCGGCTTCGCACTCAGCGTCGACCAGGACCAGTTCCTCTCCATGGCCAAGGTACGGGCCCTGCGCAGGCTTTGGGCACGGGTGCAGGAGGCTTGCTCGATCCCCAATTCCACGGCCAACATCCATGCCGAGACATCATTTCGCATGATGACGACATTGGACCCGGAGACCAACATCCTGCGCACAACGATCGGCTGCTTCGCGGCGGCCGCGGGGGGAGCCGATTCGATCTCCATCCTGCCGCATACGATCGCGCACGGCCTGCCGGCTCCCTTTGCCCGCCGCGTCGCACGCAACGCGCAACTGATCATGGCCAATGAAAGCCATGTCGATCATGTCGCCGATCCCGCCTGTGGTTCCGGCGCGGTCGAGGCGCTGACATCAGATCTTTGCGAAGCCGCCTGGGCGGAGTTGCAGACGATCGAGGCCGAAGGGGGGATACTGTATAGCCTCCGTGACGGGCACATCCAGAAGCGTGTTCGCGCCGCCGCCACTCGTCGCGACGCCGCCTTCAAGTCCGGCGAGCGGGCCATCATCGGCACCACACTCTATCCACAGAAGACCGAGCGCCCGGTCGAGACACTGGACGCAAAGCAGCGGCCGGCTTTCACCGAAGGTGTCGTCCTGTGCGAACCGCTGTTTCCGGCCCGCATCGACCAATCCATCGGGGCGGTCTCTTGATTCCGGATTTCAGTCAGATCGGCTGGGCGCCGCCGCGCCGCGCACCGTTCGAGGTCAAGGGCCAGCGGGTGACGCCGGAAGGGCTTGTCGTCAAGCATCTCTACAATCAGGGCGACCTCAAGGGCTTGCCGTATCTCGACACCTATCCGGGCTTGCCGCCCTTCGTGCGTGGCCCCTACCCCACCATGTATGTCCAGCAGCCGTGGACAATCCGGCAATATGCCGGCTTTTCGACAGCCGAAGAGTCCAACGCCTTTTACCGGCGCAATCTTGCCGCCGGCCAGAAGGGCCTGTCTGTCGCCTTCGATCTCGCCACGCATCGCGGCTATGACAGCGACCATCCACGCGTCGCCGGCGATGTCGGCATGGCTGGCGTCGCCATTGATTCCATCCTCGACATGCGGCAGCTCTTCGACGGCATTCCGCTCGGCGACATGACGGTGTCGATGACGATGAACGGCGCGGTGTTGCCGATCATGGCGCTCTATATCGTCGCGGCGGAAGAACAGGGCGTTGCGCAGAAGGATCTGGCCGGGACCATTCAGAACGACATTCTGAAGGAATTCATGGTCCGCAACACCTACATCTATCCGCCGAAGCCCTCGATGCGGATCGTTTCGGACATCTTCTCCTACACGTCGAAGAACATGCCGAAGTTCAATTCGATATCGATTTCCGGCTATCATATGCAGGAGGCCGGCGCGACGGCCGACCTGGAGCTCGCCTATACGATCGCCGACGGCATCGAATATGCCCGCGCCGGTGTCGCGGCGGGCCTCGACATCGACCGCTTCGCGCCGCGCCTCTCCTTCTTCTGGGCGATCGGCATGAACTTCTTCATGGAAGTGGCCAAGCTCAGGGCCGCGCGCCTGCTGTGGGCGACCCTGATGAAGAAGAATTTCGCGCCGAAGGACGAACGCTCGCTGTCGCTGCGCACCCATTGCCAGACTTCCGGCTGGTCGCTGACGGCGCAGGACCCCTATAACAACATCATCCGCACCATGATCGAGGCGATGGCCGCGACTCAAGGGCATACCCAGTCGCTGCACACCAACTCGTTCGACGAGGCGATGGCGCTGCCGACCGATCATTCGGCGGGTATCGCCCGCAACACGCAGCTCATCCTGCAGAAGGAATCCGGAACCACGCGCACCATCGATCCGTGGGGCGGGTCGACCTATCTCGAACGACTGACCCATGATCTGGCGGCGCGCGCATTGAGCCATATCGAGGAGGTTGAGGCTCTCGGCGGCATGGCGGCGGCGACCGAACAAGGCATTCCCAAGCTGCGCATCGAGGAAGCAGCGGCGCGCACACAGGCGCGCATCGATTCCGGCGAGCAGATGCTGGTTGGGGTCAATGCGCATCGCCCCGAGAACGACATCGAAGTCGATGTGCTGAAGATCGACAATGCCGAGGTCAGAGCCCGGCAACTGTCGAAGCTGCAGCGGCTGAAAGGCACGCGCGAGGTCGCTGCCGTGGAAAGCGCGCTCGACGCACTGACCCGCGCCGCGCAAGGCAACGAAAACCTGCTCGAATTCGCCATCCGCGCCGCGCGCGCCAATGCCACGGTCGGCGAGATTTCGTTCGCGCTGGAAAGGGCCTTTGGCCGCCACGTCGCGACGGTACAGACCATTTCCGGCGTCTACCGCAAGGCGCTTGGCGACAGTCCGGTGGTCGACGGGCTGCAGGACAAGATCAGCGCTTTCGAGAAGAAAAACGGCGGCAAGCCGCGCATCCTCGTTGCCAAGATGGGACAGGACGGCCACGACCGTGGCCAGAAGGTAATCGCCACCGCTTTCGCCGATCTCGGCTTCGACGTCACCGTCGGCGCGATGTTCCAGACACCGGAAGAGATCGCGAAACTGGCGGTCCAGCATGACGTCCATGTCATCGGCGCCTCATCGCTGGCGGCAGGGCACCTGACGCTGATCCCCGAATTGCGCGACGCGCTGAAGAAGCTTGGCCGCGGTGACATGCTGATCGTGGCCGGCGGCGTCATCCCGCCGCAGGACTACGACGCGGTGCTGCAGGCCGGGGCGGCGGAAATCTTTCCGCCAGGCACGGTTATTCCGGAAGCGGCGGACCGGCTGATGGACCGGCTGCTGGCGGGCTGAGTAAAGGTTGTTATAATTTCCGTTGCAACAGCACAGACAGCAAGTTATAATCCACGTTGCAACAAGGTACTTTTTATGAACACGATCATTCGAAAGATCGGCAATTCCGAAGGCCTGATCCTGCCGAAAGAACTTCTCGATCGCCTGAATCTAAAGGCGGGTGACAGTGTGGTCGTTGTCCAAGAGGGTCAGGAGCTTCGATTGCGCCGTCTTGAGGATTCTGCCGAAGAGTTCGAGCGCAAGATGAAAATCGCGCGCGAGCGGATGAAGAAATACGAGGTTGCCTATCGCGCGCTGGCGAAATGATCGAACATCATTCGCGGGAATTCGTGGAGGCGATGCACGCCGAACAATTACGCCTTCACGGTGGTGCGCCGGGTATACGCGATGAAGGCATGCTTGAATCAGCCTTGGCCAGATCCCGGCAGAAAGAGGCCTACGGCGAGCCGGATCTTTGTGAACTGGCAGCCGCCTATCTCTTCGGCATCGCCAAGAACCATCCGTTTGTCGACGGCAACAAGCGCACCGCTTTCGCGGCGGCGGACTTGTTTCTCTACTTCAACGGATTCAGCCTTGAGGCCGAGCAGGCGGACGTCATCCAATTGGTGATGATGGTCGCTGCCGGCGAAATCGACGAAGCAGGGGCAGCGGCTTTCTTCCGCGACCATCTCGTCAAGCTTGAAGACTAACTATCCGAAAGCTTGACGATTTCCCATTCCTTGCCGTTGACCGCGGCCACGTCGCCGACCTTCTTGCCGAACAGCGCGACGGCCATCGGCGAAACGTGCGAAATGCTGCCCTTGGTGGGATCGGCCTCGTCCTCGCCGACGATCTTCCAATGCACTTTCTTGCCGTCATCGCCTTCCAGCGTGACACCCATGCCGAAGCGGACGACGTCGCTGCCGGGCTCCGGTACGGACAGTTCGGCGCTCTCCCGCCGCGCGGTCCAGTAGCGCAGATCGCGTGACACGACCGCGATGCGCTCGCGGTCGGCTTTCCGCTCGGCTTTCGCCAGAACGTCGCGCAGATCGGCCAGATTGTCCTCGATCTGCGCCAGGCCGCGTTCCGTCACAAGATTGCGGTGCGGGCTGATCGGCCGCTCGCCGACGCCGGCGATGGCGTTTTCGCTGTCTTCTTCGCGGGTAAAAGCTCTGCTCATTGCCTGAACTTAGGCGCCGAATGGCTGCTCGACAAGCCATTGTCGATACCTCGTCGAGTGGAACAGGACGTCTGGCACGATTCCTGCGGTGTCAGGGTAGAACACTGGGATTGTGTGCCGATGTTGAACAGACGGACCCTGCTGACGCAAACCGCCGGCTTTGCCGTGATAGGCCTTGCGCTTGGCAAGGCGGCGGCCGCCAGCCTGACCGGCATCGAAAAAGCCTCGATGCGCGGCTCGATCAATGCCACCGAACTTGGCGTGCAGCCCGGGACATTCGACGACCAGAGCAAGGCCTTTGCCAAGCTGCTGCGCGACGCGAACAGCAGGGACATACCGGTGTTCCTGCCAGCGGGCACCTATGTGGTGTCCAATCTCTCGTTGCCCAGCCGCGTGCGTCTTTCCGGCGTGCCGGGGGCAACGCGGATCGTCTATGGCGGCGACGGCCACCTCTTCATGGCTGAACAGGCCGACCATATCGAACTCGCCGGGCTGGTCTTCGACGGTTCGAACCGCTCGATGGGTGACTATGCGCAAGGGCTGCTCGATCTGCGCCGGGTCGGCCATCTCGTCGTCGACAATTGCCAGATAACCGGAAGCGGCAAGAACGGACTGGCGCTGGAACATGCGGCGGGCCGCATCGAACGCTCCGACATATCGGGCGCGGCAGACGCCGGCATCTACTCGGTCGAAGCGGGCGGACTGGCAATCACCGGCAATGCCGTCTCCGACTGCGCCAATGGCGGCATCCTCGTGCATCGCTGGCAGGCGGCGGAAGACGGCACGATGGTCACCGGCAACCGCGTCGAACGCATCGGCGCGCGCAGCGGCGGGACCGGCCAGAACGGCAATGGCATCAACGCCTTCCGTGCCGGCAACGTCATCATTTCGGGCAACGTCGTCTCGGATTGCGCTTTCTCGGCGATCCGCGCCAACAGTTCCAGCAATTTGCAGATATCAGGCAACACCTGCTCACGCTCGGGCGAGACCGCGGTCTATTCCGAATTCTCCTTCGAGGGCGCCGTCATCAGCAACAACATCGTCGATGGCGCGGCAAACGGCATCTCGATCGTCAACTTCAACGAAGGCGGCCGCATGGGTGTCTGCTCCGGCAACATCGTGCGCAATCTGTCGACCAGCGGTCCCTACACCGCCGATCCGCCCGGATTCGGCGTCGGCATTGCCGTCGAGGCCGACACCACCGTTTCCAACAATGTCATCGAAAACGCGCCGCTCTATGGCATGTCGATCGGCTGGGGCCCGTATCTGCGCAATGTGGTGGCCACTGGCAACATCATCCGCAAGGCAGGCACAGGTATCGTCGTCAGCGTGGTCGAGGGTGCCGGCACGGCCGTCATCTCCGACAACGTCATCGACGGCACGCTGAACGGCGCCGTCATCGGCCAGCGCTGGGCGCAGCCGGTGACGGCAGACCTGACCCAGTCAAGCAACAGCGGCTTTGCGCATCTGACCGTCGAGCGCAACCGCGTCAGTTGAGAGCAATCTTCAATTCAAAGCTGGGGTCGGCCTCAGCGCCCCGACCTTGGCGCCGATCCGGCTTTCGATCGGCGCATTAGCCAGTTCGAGCAGCTTCGCCGAAAGGGCTTCGTCGGCACGCAGCAGCCTGGCAAGCACTGCGGCGACCATGGCTTCACTGGCGCGGCCGGCGCCATCGTCGCATTTGATCGCTATGCCGAGGCCAAGTTCAGGTATCGCGCTGCAGTGGACGCCTTCGGCGCCGCCTTTCGCAAAGATCCGGCCAGGAGCTGCTTCCATCAGCGCGACGTCTTCGCGACCTGTGCCGGCGACAAAGAAGGGCTCCGCCATGCAGGCGGAAAGCAGGCGCTTCGCCGCCTTGGCTCGCTCGGGACCGAAACCATTCGTCGTCGCCATGCGGGCAAAGCCGAGGGCGAAACTCCTGAGCGGCACCGCATAGGTCGGGATCGAGCAGCCGTCGGTCGCTCGCTCATCCGCGCCGTGGACAGCGCCGGTGACAGCCTGCATGGCGTCGCGAACCATTTCCTGCAGGGCGTGCCCCGCCTTGACATAACCACGGTGCGCAATGCCGGAGTGCACGCAGGTGCAGAGGAACCCGGAATGCTTGCCCGAGCAGTTGTTGTGCAGCGCGTTGGGCAAATCGCCGGTGCGGGCGAGCGCAATCTCGGCGCTATGGTTCGAGGGCCAATGCGCGCCGCATTCGAGCGCCGACCCGTCCAGCCCGGCCCTGGCCAACATGGAGCGTGCCAGTTCGACATGCGCCGGCTCGCCCGAATGCGAGGCGCAGGCCAGCGCTAGTTCGCGGTTGCCGAAGCCATAGGCATCGGCAGCGCCGCTTTCGACGAGCGGCAGGGCCTGGATCGCCTTGACCGCCGAGCGCGGGAACACCGGCCTCGAGGTGTCGCCGATCTCCAGGACCGCTTTGCCGTCGGCATCGAAGACAGCGACAGCACCGCGATGCGCGCTCTCGACGATCGCGCCGCGCAGAACCTCGATCAGAACCGGATTTGTCATATGACCTCCCGCAAAATGCTGGGGCGGTTTATCTGATCCTGTCGAGAATGGAAACGTAGTTGGCGACCGCCGCTCCGCCCATGTTGAAGATACCGCCAAGCTTCGCGCCCGGCACCTGGATACCGCCGGCTTCGCCGACAAGCTGCATGGCGGTCAGCACATGCATCGAGACGCCAGTTGCACCGATCGGGTGGCCCTTGGCCTTCAGCCCGCCGGACGGATTGACCGGCAGGCGGCCGTCTTTCGCCGTCGTGCCGTCCAGCGCCAGCCTGGCGCCCTCGCCCGGCTTGGCCAGCCCCATCGCCTCGTATTCGATCAGTTCGGCGATGGTGAAGCAGTCGTGCGTCTCGACAAAGGACAGGTCGTCCAGCGTCACGCCGGCGTTCTTCAGCGCGCGGGTCCAGGCCTGTTCGCAGCCTTCGAAGGACAGGATGTCGCGCTTCGACATCGGCAGGAAGTCCTGCACATGTTCGTTGGCGCGGAAGGCGACGGCGCGGCGCATCTTCAGCGCCGTTGCCGTGTCGGCAAGGACAAGGGCGGCGGCACCGTCGGAGACCAGCGAGCAGTCGGTGCGCTTCAGCGGACCGGCGACGAAGGGGTTCTTCTCGCTCTCCTGCCGGCAGAACTCATAGCCGAAATCCTTGCGCATCTGCGCATAGGGATTGTCGACGCCATTCTTGTGGTTCTTGGCCGCGATCATCGCCAGCGCATCCGACTGGTCGCCATAACGTTGGAAATAGGCCTGCGCGATCTTGCCGAAGACACCGGCGAAGCCCGCGGGCGTCTCGCCGTCCTCCGGCAGATAGGACGCCTTAAGCAGGTTCTTGCCGATCTCGGGCCCGGGCGTCGTCGTCATCTGCTCGGCGCCGACCACCAGCACGATGCGGGCCGCGTTGGCATCGATGGCGCGGATGCCTTGCCTGACCGCCGCCGATCCCGTGGCGCAGGCATTCTCGACACGCGTTGCCGGCTTGAAACGCAGCCGGTCGTCCGCCTGAAGCACCAGGCTGGCGGTGAAATCCTGCGCCGAAAAGCCGGCGTTGAAATGGCCGAGCACGATCTCGTCGACCTCGTCCGGGCCGATGCCGGCATGGTCGAGCGCGTCCGTCGCGACCTTGACGATCAGGTTCTCGAGCGTCTCGCCCTCAAGCTTGCCGAAGCGCGAATGCGCCCAGCCGACGATGCATGCGGTCATGGCAATCTCCATCCTTGGCGCGAGCCCAGCATATGGGCTAACGGCACATCTTTCGCCTTTATTGTTCAAATATAAACATTCTCGCCCGAGCCGTGAAGGGCCGCAAGCAGACAATCGCTTGGTGCAGGTCGCGCCCATGTCGATTTTTTGTTGATTGACCCGTCAATAAAAAATAATCTCCCCGCAAAAATCGGGAACGACATGCCCAAAGTCGGAATGGAGCCACTGCGCCGCAAGGCGCTCATCGACGCGACGATCTCGGCGATCGGCGAGCGCGGTTCGCTTGACGTGACCATGTCCGAGATCGCCGGGCGGGCCGGCGTGTCCTCCGCGCTTGCCCATCACTATTTCGGCGCCAAGGACGAGCTGCTGCTGGCGACGATGCGGCATATCCTGGCCGAACTGACCATCGACATGCGCCGGGCCCTGCAATCCGCCGCCTCCCCGCGCGAACGCGTTTCGGCCGTGGTCGCCGTCAACTTCTCCGACATACAGTTCCAGCCGGAAACCATCGCCGCCTGGCTCGCCTTCTATGTCGAGGCGCAGAAATCATCCGCGCTGCGCCGGCTGCTCAGGGTCTATGCACGGCGGCTGCACTCGAACCTGATGAGCGGGCTGACCGGCATCCTGCCCAGGGCAGAGGCCGACCGCGCCGCCGAAGCGACGGCGGCGATGATCGACGGGCTCTACATCAGGCGGGCGCTGAAGGACGGCGTGCCCGACGCCGCGACCGCGATCGCGCTGGTCGAGGACTATCTCGAAACCAAACTCGGCGAGCGGCACAAACAGTGACAGTCAAGCGACCCAATTTCCTGATCGTCATGGTCGATCAGCTCAACGGGACTTTTTTCCCCGATGGGCCGGCCGCGTTTCTCCACGCGCCGCATCTGAAAGCGTTGGCGGCCCGCTCGGCGCGCTTCAGGAACAACTACACGGCCTCACCGCTCTGCGCGCCGGGCCGTGCCTCGTTCATGAGCGGCCAGTTGCCGTCGCGCACCGAGGTCTATGACAACGCCGCCGAATTCGCTTCGTCGATCCCGACCTTTGCCCATCACCTGCGCGCCGACGGCTATCACACCGTGCTTTCGGGCAAGATGCATTTCGTCGGCCCCGATCAGTTGCACGGCTTCGAGGAGCGGCTGACGACCGACATCTATCCCGCCGATTTCGGCTGGACGCCGGACTACCGCAAGCCCGGCGAGCGGATCGACTGGTGGTATCACAATCTGGGTTCGGTGACCGGCGCCGGCGTCGCCGAGATCTCGAACCAGATGGAATATGACGACGAGGTCGCCTTCCACGCGGTGCAGAAGCTCTATGACTTCGCCCGCGTCTCCGAGGATGCCGCGCACCGGCCCTGGTGCCTGACGGTCTCCTTCACCCATCCCCACGACCCCTATGTGGCACGGCGGCAGTACTGGGATCTCTACGAGGATTGCCCGGCGCTCGAACCAGAAGTGGGCTTCATCCCCTACGACGGCCAAGACCCGCATTCGCAGCGGCTCTACCAGGCTTCCGACTACGACAGTTTCGACATCACGGCAGAGCAGGTCCGCCGCTCGCGGCGGGGTTACTTCGCCAACATCTCCTATCTCGACGACAAGGTGGGCGAACTGATGTCGGTGCTCGAGCGCACGCGCATGCTCGACGACACGATCGTCCTGTTCTGCTCGGACCATGGCGACATGCTCGGCGAGCGCGGCCTGTGGTTCAAGATGTGCTTCTTCGAGGGCTCGGCGCGGGTGCCGCTGATGATCGCCGGCAAGGGCGTGCCGGCCGGGCTGATCGAGGCTCCGGTCTCCAATCTCGACGTGACGCCGACATTGTGCGATCTCGCCGGCATCGACATGAGCGCGATCGCGCCATGGACCGACGGCCAGTCGCTGCTGCCGCTGCTCGAAGGCAAGCCGCGAACGGCGCCGGTGCTGATGGAATATGCGGCCGAAGGCTCCAACGCGCCCTTGGTGGCGATCCGTGACGGCCGCTACAAGTTCGTCCACTGCGAGATCGATCCGCCGCAACTCCATGACATCGAAGCAGACCCACATGAATTGAGCAATCTCGCAACCGATCCGGCGCATGCGGATCTGGTGGCGGCTTTCATGGAAAAGGTCCGCGCACGCTGGGATACGGCGGCTTTCGACGCTGCCGTGCGGGCCAGCCAGGCGCGGCGCTGGGTGGTCTATCCGGCACTGCGCAACGGAACGCACTACCCCTGGGAGTTCCAGCCGCTGCAGAAGGCTTCGGAACGTTACATGCGCAACCACATGGATCTCAACGTGCTCGAAGAGCAGAAGCGGTTTCCGCGAGGCGAATAAATGGCAGACCTTCTCGTCCCCTCCCTTGACCATCTCAAGCAGGCCTACGCCGTCACCTCCAAGGCGACGCAGATCACGCCGCTGCTGGAATCGGCCGCACTCGCCAGGGAAACCGGTGCGGCCCGCGTCTTCATCAAGCCGGAATCACTGCAATGGGCGGGATCGTTCAAGATACGCGGCGCCTATTGGCGGTTGAAACGGCTTTCGTCCGACGAGGCGAGGAAGGGCGTCGTTGCCTATTCCTCCGGCAATTTCGCGCAAGGACTGGCCGCCGCCGGCCAGGCGCTCGGCATTCCCGTCACCATCGTCATGCCGATCGATGCACCGGCCGCCAAGCGTGACGCGACCGCCGGCTACGGCGCACGCGTCGTGCTGACCGACCATGGCGACCGCGCGCGTGAGGAAGTCGCCGCCGCCAAGGCGCGCGAGATCGCCGAGACGGAAGGGCTGGCACTGCTGCATCCGTTCGACGATCCCGAGATCATCGCCGGCCAGGCGGGCGCCGGCCTCGAAGCGCTCGACCAGCTTGCCGCCAAGGACGCCAGCGCCGACCTGTTGTTCTGCTCGGTCGGCGGCGGTGGACTGATCGGCGGCGTTTCGCTCGCCTTCCACTACCTGTCGCCCGCAACCGAGATCATCGGCGTCGAGCCGGAAGGTTTCAACGGCATGGGTTCGTCGCTGGCGCATGGCAGCATCGAGACGATGCCGATCGGTCCGAAGTCGATCTGCGACGGGCTGATGTCGCGACGGCCGGGCGATGCGCCGTTCGCCGCAGTCAAGGCCGCCGGCGTTCGCGGCATCACCGTCGACGATCAATCTGTGCGCCGCGCCATGCGGATCGCTTTCGAGCGCATGAAACTGGTGCTCGAACCGTCCGGGGCTGCATCACTGGCGGCACTGCTCGGCGGCAAGGTGGATGTGAAGGACAGAAACGTCCTTGTTGTGGCTACCGGCGGCAATGTCTCGCTCGCCGATTTTATGGCGCATATGAACCATGCTTGAAGTCTATCAAACGATTTGAGGCTGAGGAATGATGTCCAGTACCGATCCTAAAGTCGACGTCTTCGTGTTTTCATCCGACAGCATCACGAACATATGGGCCGGCTACGGAGCTAGAACGTGGGCCGTCCGGGCTGGTGATTCAGCCGGGACTAAAGCCAAAATCACAAAATCATCTCGCTTTGTCCCGGGGTCATTTGGATTGCTTTACTGCAAACCATGGAAGGCTTTTACCGTGCCTTTCGTCTCAACCACAGCTCCTGATACGCAGCGAGTTGAGAAGGAAATATGGCACGACGACTGGATATTGCCGTTCGCATTCGCACCCTTGTCCAGCCCGAAAGACAGCCTAATTGGCAACGATCTCTACGATCTTCTGGAAGGCGTAGGTAGTAACTACTCAAACTACCTGAGCGTTCAAGGTAATTTTGATTTTCAACCATCATCAATCTTGAGGAAAGATTGGGAACTTATTATTCGAAAGCTTTCCCCAAATGCTTGAAGCGGATTTCGTCATCATCGGCTCCGGCTCCGCCGGTTCGGCCATGGCCTATCGCCTGTCGGAGGACGGCAAGCATTCGGTCATCGTCATCGAATTCGGCGGCAGCGATATCGGGCCGCTGATCCAGATGCCCTCGGCTTTATCGATCCCGCTCAACATGAGCCTCTACGACTGGGGCTTTGCCAGCGAGCCGGAGCCGCATCTCGGTGGCCGCGTGCTGGCGACGCCGCGCGGCAAGGTCATCGGCGGCTCGTCCTCGATCAATGGCATGGTCTATGTGCGCGGGCACGCGCGCGATTTCGACCACTGGGCCGAGCAAGGGGCTACCGGATGGAGCTTTGCCGACGTGCTCCCCTATTTCAAGCGCATGGAAGACTCCGATGGCGGCGAGGATGGCTGGCGCGGCAAAAGCGGCCCGCTGCATGTCCAGCGCGGCTCGCGTAGAAATCCGCTCTATGGCGCCTTCGTCGAGGCGGGCCGCCAGGCGGGGTTCGAACTGACCGACGACTACAATGGCGCCAAGCAGGAAGGCTTCGGCCCAATGGAGCAGACCATTCGCGGCGGTCGCCGCTGGTCGGCGGCATCAGCCTATCTGAAGCCGGCGCTCAGGCGGAAAAACGTGAGTCTGGTCAAGGGCTTTGCGCGCCGGGTGATCATCGAGAATCAACGCGCCATCGGCGTGGAAATCGAAGCTCACAAACAGATTCAGGTCGTTAAGGCGCGACGCGAGGTAATCGTCGCCGCGTCGTCGATCAACTCGCCAAAGATCCTGATGCTGTCCGGCATCGGACCGGCTGAGCATTTGCGCGAAAACGGCATCGCCGTCGTCGCCGACCGCCCCGGCGTCGGCCGCAATCTGCAGGATCACCTGGAACTCTACATCCAGCAGGAATCGACCAAGCCGATCACCCTGAATTCGGTGCTCAACCCTTTTTCCAAGGCGATGATCGGCGCGCAATGGCTGTTCTTCAAGTCCGGCCTCGGCGCTACCAACCATTTCGAGGCGGCGGCCTTCGTGCGCTCCCAGGCCGGTGTCGACTATCCGGACATCCAGTACCATTTCATCCCCGCGGCGGTGCGCTATGACGGCAAGGCGGCGGCGAAGTCGCACGGCTTCCAGGCTCATGTCGGACCGATGCGGTCGAAGTCGCGCGGCTCGGTGACGCTGCGCTCGCCGGACCCGAAAGCGAAGCCGGTGATCCACTTCAACTACATGTCGCATCCGGACGATTGGGCGGAGTTCCGCCACTGTATCCGGCTGACACGCGAAATCTTCGGCCAGAAGGCCTTCGACGCCTATCGCGGCCAGGAGATCTCGCCGGGCAGCCATGTACAGTCGGACGACGATCTCGACGTCTTCATCCGCGACCACGCCGAAAGCGCCTACCACCCCTGCGGCACCTGCAAGATGGGCCGTGCCGACGACATCATGAGTGTCGTCGATGCGGAATGCCGGGTGATCGGCGTCGAGGGACTGCGGGTCGCCGACTCTTCGATCTTCCCGCGCGTCACCAACGGCAATCTCAATGCACCGTCGATCATGACCGGTGAAAAGGCGTCCGACCACATTCTTGGCCGCACGCCGCTGGCGCCATCCAACCAGGAACCATGGATCAATCCACGCTGGCAGGCGTCGGACAGATAGAGCATGATCCACCCATAGATTGAGCCGCCCACTTTCGCGGCGCCGGACCATTGGAGACTCCCATGCGCGCCCAGCCCACGGCATCGCACTATGTCAACGGCCGCTATATCGACGACGAGCAGGGCGCGCCGCTGCCCGTCATCTACCCGGCAACCGGCGAGACCATCGCCATGCTGCGCTCGGCGACGCCGAACGTCCTGGAACTCGCCATCGAGGCAGCGCGGGCCGCGCAGCCGGCCTGGGCGCGCCTGAAGCCGGTCGAGCGCGGACGCATCCTGCACCGCGCCGCCGACATTCTTCGCGCCCGCAACGCCGACCTCGCCCGCATCGAGACGCTCGACACCGGCAAGGCGATCCAGGAGACGCTGGTGGCGGACGCGCCTTCCGCCGCCGACTGCCTTGAATATTTCGGCGGCGCGGTCGCCGCCTATAATGGCGAGGCCGTCGATCTCGGCGGGCCTTTCGCCTACACGCGGCGCGAGGCGCTCGGCGTCTGTGTCGGCATCGGCGCATGGAACTACCCGATCCAGATCGCCGGCTGGAAATCGGCACCGGCGCTGGCCATGGGCAATGCCATGGTGTTCAAGCCGTCGGAGAACACGCCGCTTTCAGCACTGGCGCTGGCCGAGATTTACAGCGAGGCCGGCCTGCCCGACGGGCTGTTCAATGTGGTGCAGGGCTATGGGGATGTCGGCGCCGGACTGGTGGGGCACGATGTCGTCGCCAAGGTCTCGGTGACCGGCTCAGTGCCCACCGGCCGCAAGGTGCTGTCGCTCGCCGGCTCGAAGATGAAGCACGCGACGATGGAGCTCGGCGGCAAGTCGCCGCTGATCGTCTTCGACGACGCCGACATCGAAAACGCCATCGGCGGCGCCATGCTCGGCAATTTCTACTCGACCGGCCAGATCTGCTCCAACGGGACCCGCGTCTTCGTGCAGAGCGGCATTCACGACCGCTTTGTCGAGCGGCTGGTCGAGCGGACGAAGAAAATTCGCATCGGCGATCCGCTCGACCCCGAAACCCAGATGGGGCCTCTGGTATCGAAAGCACAGCATGAGAAGGTTGTCGGCTATATCGGTATCGGCAAGCAGGATGGCGCCACACTGGCCTGCGGCGGCAATGTCCCCTCGCTGCAAGGTTTTGACGGCGGCTTCTTCGTCGAGCCGACAGTCTTCACCGGTGTCACCGACACGATGCGCATCGCCCGCGAGGAGATCTTCGGGCCTGTCATGAGCGTGCTGAAATTCGACGGCGAGGACGAGGTGATCGATCGCGCCAACGACACCGAATTCGGCCTCGCCGCCGGTGTCTTTACCCGCGACCTGTCGCGCGCCCATCGTGTCATCGCCGAATTGCAGGCCGGCACCTGCTGGATCAATGCCTACAATCTGACGCCGGTCGAAATCCCCTTCGGCGGCTTCAAGCAGTCCGGCATCGGCCGCGAAAACTCGCTGGCGGCACTGGCGCTCTATTCGCAGCTCAAGTCGATCTATGTCGAGACGGGGGATGTGGCAAGCCCGTATTGATTTGCTTCAGGCTTCGCCCCTTCTAGCAAGGGCCACGATCGCCTTCTCAACGATTTCCTCGTCCTTCAAGTCTGAGAGCAATACGATTATATTTGACTTGAGCCCACTTCCTATCGCGCCGCCAATCCGGAACAGTCCACTTCTAACATACACAGGTTGCGCAAGTTTTAGGTGAACGACAACAGTATCCCTGACGGATTGAAACCTTATGTGCTCGACGTTGCTCCATGGCATCGGCTCGTCTAACTGACGCCTATCCCACAACGTTTGTCTGTCAAGAATGAGTAATGGGCGCGAACTCGCCGCGTCGAATATCATCCTTACAAGCATTCCCGCAAAGAGGACGCTGACAAAAAGGCACCCGACCACTCCAGCCACCCACGCTATTCGATCGAGTGAGTTGCCGGTCTCCCAATTTTGAACTGCGATCGAATAGAATCTTATTGAAGAGGACAGTGCCCACACGGCGGCGATTCCGAAGATCGGATAATACCAACGAAAACGGCCACGGGCCTCTAATGGAAGATCTATCCTCTGTGGCGGAATGTCCTGAGTCTTCCAGAGGGTTGTATCACCCGGAACGTCCACAAATTCGCTACCGCCCGCCTCACCCAACGTCTCACCCCTTCTCCGCCGTCCCGTCCAGATACTGCGTCAGCGCGCAGACCAGGTGATAAAAGATGCTGGCCGGAACATCCGACGCCAGCGAGCGGCCGCGTTCGTCGATGCGGTCTATCCACAGGCCGAGCGGCGCCGGGTCGATGTGCCAGCGGAACAGCCGGCCAACCCGTTCCTCGATCTCCGGCTTGAGATCGGGGCCGCCCGAACCATCCAGCGCAATCGCCGCCTTGACCGCTTCGGCCTGCGGCCAGCTGCGCGAGATCAGGTCCAGCGGCAGCCCCTGCCGCGAGACCGCGCCATAGGCAAGGCCGGTGGCACGGTTGAGGCCATTGGCGATGGCCGAGGCGTAGAGCTTCCTGGCGAAGCCGCTCAGTTCGGCCTGGCCGCTGCGTCCGGCGAAATCGACCAGCAGCGAAGCCCATTCGAAGTGATGGCCGGGCTCGGTCCACGCGCCCTTCTCACCGGCCGCCGGCCTCCATTCATCATCGAAATATTCGCCCAGCGTCCAGCTTTCCCGGTCGAAGAAATGGCTGCGGAACAGATCGATGATGCGCGCCGCGCGGCGCAGGTGAGCACGCTCGCCGGTTGCCTGATGCCAGGCCAGGAACGCCTCGAGCAGATGCATGTGCGGGTTGGAGCGCCGCTCGCCCTTCCCGTCCGATGTTTCGAGAAAACCGGTCATGCGATGATCCTCGAGATGCGCGTCGAGGAACGCGAAAGTTTCCTCGCCGAGCCGCAAGGCATCGGGATTGCCCGACATATGGGCATGGGCGAGCGCCAGAAGCACGCAGGAATGATCGTATGCATCCTCGGTGGCATCGGCGACGGAGCCGTCGACATGGAGCGTACGCACCCAGCCGCCTTTGTCGGTGCGGCCATTCCTGGCCATGAACTCGATACCGTGGCTGATCAGCCGGTCGGCCGGACCATGCCAGCCGCGCGCGCTGGCGACCGCGAAGGCATAGACCTGCCTGGCCTGGGTCCGCATGCGCTTGGGCTTCATGAGCGGGTTGGTGTCAAAGCCCAGCACTTCATGGAAACCGCCATGGCGCTCGTCGACGCCTGATGTCGACCACAGCGGCAATGTCTCCTGAAACAGCCAGTGGTGCACACGCCGCCGCCAGGCGCCGCTTTCGATGACGCGGTCATGCGCCGGCGTGAACCTGGTTTCCAGCCGGCCCGATTTCTCGAGCTGCTCGACGATCTTCTTGACGTGCTGGCTGTGACTGACCGGCGCGACGAAAGTCGCGTCGGCGGTCGAAACGATGGCTACATCCTTCATGGCGATCGCCGACAACAGGCGGCCGTCGCTGCGGATGTAGGAGTTCTCGCAATCGATGGCGACGACATCGCCGATGACGACATTGCCTTGCTCGTCGGCCGGACCGACATCGAGCAGCGACTGCCAGGAGCCGAGATCGTTCCAGCGGAAGTCGGCCGGCACCATGGCAATGCCTTGCGCCCGTTCCATGATGGCATAGTCGATCGAGATCGAAGGGATGGCTTCATAGAGCTCCAGCGGCATATAGAGGCCGGACAGGTCCGATGTCGCCGCATTGTAGGCAGCCGCGGTGGCCTGCCAGATGTCCGGCTGGAACGCCGCGAAGGCATCGCGCATGGCCTCGGCTCGAAACAGGAAGATGCCGGTGTTCCAGTAAAAGTTTTCCGCCCTGAGATAGCTCTGCGCCGTCGCAAGGTCCGGCTTTTCGACGAAGCGCGTGACGTCGAAGATGCCGCCCTGCGCACGTGCCACCTCGATATAGCCATAGCCGGTCTCGGGCTGTGTCGGCTTGATGCCGAACACCACGAGCCGGCCGGCGCGCGCCGCCTCGGCGCCGGCCTCGATGCTCTGCCAGAATTGCCCTGCGGTCGATATTTCGTGGTCCGATGGCACAACCAGGACCAGGCTGTCGCCGAATTCGGACAGAGTGCGCAGCGTTGCCAGTGCGATCACGGCGGCGGTGTTGCGCCCCGTGGGCTCGAACAGCGGACCGCCGCCCGCAAGGTCCAGCCCGGCCAGGTCGGCATGGACACGCTCGGCATGGCGCTCCGAGGCGATCAGGAAGATCGGCGTTTGGCCCGCGGGCCTTGCCGTCAGCCGGCGCAAGGTCTTGGCCAGCATGGAACCGTCGCCGGACAGGTCGTGAAACTGCTTGGGATTGTCCTCGCGCGACAGCGGCCAGAGCCGCGAACCGACGCCGCCGCTCATGACAAAACTGACGATGCGCTGGCTCATTCGGGTCTCGCTTAGAAGTTGGTCTGGGGTAGCAGGCATGCCTTTAAGCCGTGTTTACCCGATTGGAAATGCGCTCGACCGCCAGATCGATGAAGGCCTTGACCAGGGGGGAAAGGTGCCGGCTGCTGGGATAGAGAACGTGCAGGCCACCGGCCGGTGTCGTATAGCCGTCGAGGACGCGCCGCAACCGCCCCTCGTTGATCAATCCCTCCGCTATCGGCTGTGGCAATTGAGCGATGCCGAAGTCCGCGAGCGCGGCCGCCACCACCGCCTGCATCTCATTGGCGGCGAAGCGCCCGGCGACTACGACGGTTTCCTGGCCTTGTGGGCCATCCAGCACCCAATGAGCGCCTGAGGCCGACGGACCCGCGATGACGCATCGATGGCGGGCGAGATCGGCCGGGCTTTCCGGCATCCCGTATCGGGCGAGATAGGCGGGGCTGGCGCAGAGCAGCCTGTGCGTGGAACCGAGCTTGCGGGCAATCAGCGTCGAATCCTCCAGTCTCCCGGTACGGAAGGCGAGATCGATGCCATCCTCGACCAGATTGAGCTTTTCGTCGGTGAGGCGAAGTTCGACATTGGTCTTCGGGTACAGCGTCAGAAAGTCGACCACGGCGCGGATGAGGAAGTGCCCCCCAAAACCAACCGGAGCCGAGATTCGGACCGTGCCCGAAGGCTCCGCCCTCGCCTCGGCGAGGTGCAGATTGGCCTCTTCTATCGTCCGCAGCCCCTGGCTGCTCCGCTCATAGTAGAGACGCCCGGCATCCGTCAGGTTGAGGCTGCGCGTGGTGCGCTGCAGCAGACGCACGCCGACCTCGCGTTCGAGCGCGGCGACACGGCGGCTGACCGTCGTCTTGGGCATGGCGAGGAGGCGCGCCGCGGCGGTGAAGCTGCCGGCTTCGACGACGCGGGCAAACACGACAATATCGTTGAGGTCGATCATTGCACTCAAAATTGGGACAAAGTTTTCCAATTATATACAATTATGCATCAATGCGATAGGCCCTAGCTTTGCTCCAGACAAACATAAGGAGCAGATCAGATGACCAGCAAACGAAACATTCTTGTGACCGGTGCCACGGGCCAGCAAGGCGGTGCGGTGGCGCATGCCCTGCTGTCCAGGGGCCATCGCGTCAAGGCATTGACGCGCAAGCCGGACAGCGAAGCCGCGCGGCAACTGGCGGTGGCTGGCGCCGAGGTTGTCGCCGGCGATCTCGCCGACGCGGTCTCAGTCGTGAAGGCCGCAAAAGGCGCCGACACCATGTTCCTGATGGGCAACAGCTACGAGGCCGGCCTTGAGGAAGAGACCCGCCAGGGGATTCTAGCCGCCGATGCGGCAAAGGCCGCCGGCATCGGACACCTGATCTATTCATCCGTTGCCGACGCCGACAAGAAGACCGGCATTCCGCATTTCGAAAGCAAATACCTGGTCGAGCAGCATGTCAGGCAGCTCGGCATTCCCTATACGATCAGCGCGCCGGTCGCCTTCATGGAGAATGTCGTCGCACCGTGGTCGATCGGCGCGCTCAGCCAGGGCAGCCATGCCTTCGCCATGCCGCCGAAGCGTGTCCTCCAACTGGTCTCGCTGGCGGATATCGGCGCGTTCGTCGCCACTCTGGCCGAGCGGCGCGAACGCGTGTTCGGCAAGCGCTTCGATTTTGCAGGGGATGAATTGTCAGGTGAAGAGCAGGCAAGAATCCTGTCCGAGGCCATCGGCCACCCGATCCGCTATCAGGAGATCCCGATCGCGGCCGCCCGCCAGCAGAGCGAGGACGCGGCACTGATGTTCGAATGGTTCGACCGCGTCGGCTACGACGTCGACATCGCCGCCTTGCAAAGGGAGTTCCCCGAAGTGCGCTGGCACGGTTTTGCCGACTGGGCGCACGCATTTAACTGGAACATCAGCGGCCTGCGCGACGAAAGCTGATGAAATGCGACAGAAGTGCTGCCATTGCCGCTTGCAGGAATGAAGTGTGGCGGCTATAAGCCCGCCGTCTGGTCACGGAGTGTAGCGCAGCCTGGTAGCGCACCTCGTTCGGGACGAGGGGGTCGCAGGTTCAAATCCTGCCACTCCGACCAGAAAAACAACGTGTTAGCGCATCCCGACTTTGGCGCTTGATTGATATGCCACCTGACAACAGGGCGAGATTATACCCCTCCTCAGTTGAGTTGGCTGAGAGTCATATCCAACGCGCCATGCAGCAAAGAGGAGCGGTAAGCTCCCTGCCGTAATATTGGTTTGCGGCCGTCAGCCCATGGGCGCTTCCCAGCATTCGCTCGGCTGATCACGTGCCCACAAGAAGTGTCGACAAACCTTACTCCCGTCACACTTATCGGAGGCCAAAGAAGCTCAATATCGCCAACACGATGACTATCGCTCCAACGAGCCAGATGATGTTGTTCATGATCTCTCTCCTGTTGCCTGGGAAGCCCGCGCCTCTGGCGGAGGACGCGGACCGATCGGCCTTTGCCGGCCGATCTTCGGCAGACACCGAGGCGTCTGCCGCAGGGAGTAGAACTATTAGATAGACCTAATGTTCCGCCGAATGGCAGACCGAATGTCGCGAATTTTTGAGCGCAGATCGTCGCGCCGATTGAATGAGCGCAACCGGTGCATCGGACCACTTCGAAAGGCGCCCCCTTCTCTGCCTTGGGCAATGCGATCGCCCGACCTTCGACTTGCCCGCAGGCATCCCTACCGCCTTGGGAAAGCCCCGGAACCAAAGCGGCCAGCCGCAGTTGTATCCACCGAAGGGCTATTCCAGTCAGTGGAGAAATTATAATGAAAACAATGCTCATGTGCGCTTTGGCGCTTTCCGTGGGATTCCCGGTCGTGGCCTCGGCAGCCGAGGCCGATGTGGTTATCCGGACCCACCATCGACACCACCACCAGGTCAGGATCATCAACGAGGATGGACAACGACTGCATCACCGTCACCACGGCACGGTTGCTTTCTATGACCATGGCCGCCGGCATCATCACCATCGTCGCGATGCCCTCGTGGTTACGGGTTCCGTCTCCACACACCATCACCGCCATCCGGTGGTGATCGAGAACGGCGGCTACTGATAAAACGGCCGGCGGCCCGGCTTATTATCAGGAGTCGGGCCAACTCGGCCTTTGTCCCAGGTGAACATCCACATAGATGCGCTCGGAGAATGCGCCGGGGTACCCTGACTGGTGCTGGTCGATACCCTCGCCCCGTCATCGACGCGAGCTTGACTTACCCACAGGCTGGCCCGGCAAGAATTCAGACCAGAGTCAGGGATGTGATCGGCGGCGTCTTTCGAAGATGTCGATCTTGCGGCTGTATGTCATCCGAATTTGATTGTCACAACCTTCACAGGTCAGCGACTTGACGCTCTTTATCAGGCGACCTTTACGGATCATCATTCGGTTGCATCGAGGACATTGGATCATCATGTCATCATCATACCGGTCCGGTGAAAGTGCCATATTCGCCTCCCAATGACGCTGGCAAGCAACGTACGTGCCGCATGGATATCTCGGTTGTGATGTGTGGAGCGGCCAGCGTTAATCGAGCGTGATTTGTTGGTTCACGATCCGCGATTCCGGTCTGGCATTGGAGCCATGCGTAGCGGGTTGGTCGCGGAAGTCCGCGCAATCTCACCACTTGTTGTGGAAGTTCTGATCGTTCAGCCCAGGGCGTGACAAACCATTTGTTGCTGCGTTGCCGTCATTCAGCCCTTCTTCCGCTCTCCGATTTGAGACTGAGGGTTCGCCCGCCGCATGGAGGCGGCGGGCGAACCCTATCGGCGCAGGAAGGGACATAGCTGCGCCAATCTGCAAGACATTCGTGCGCGATCTCTCGGATGGTCAGCCAAGAGTTATTCCAATCGCCATGAAGGTGATGGCCACCGCGAAGGTCAGTGCGAGCAACCAGCGTGCTTGGCCAACACTCTTCTCCATCACTTCCTCCTGAACATGCAGCGGACAACGGCTGCGAACGGGGGCTGTTCCGGGCAGCAGCACGGATAGGACCATTGCAGTTGAGAGCCAGACTTAAGTCCGGCGCCATACCAGACCGAAGCCCAACCAGGGAACGATTGCGCTTCGACCCTGTTCGGTTGACTGGGCGCGAGGGCGATCAAGCGGAATTGGATGAAAGTCACCATGCCGAACAGTGAGGCCGCAAGATCCGATGCATTGGGGACGCGCGTAGCCGACCTCAAGGCCAGGATGCAGCAAGCCCGGATTACCATCAGCGAAATGAAGACATTCCAAAAGGTCGTGGCCATGATGGAGGACGGACAGGGCAGCATCGATGGCGACGATTTGATCGCCGCGTCCTTCGTGAACGACACGTTGCTCGACAAGGAAACGCCCTGAGACCATGCGGACTATCAGCAGGCTTTTTGATTCCCATGCCGAAGCGGGCCGGGTTGCCGGAGAACTGGTGGCGGCTGGTGTTCCTCACGTTCAGATTGCCATTATCGGACCCTACCAGGATGAAGTCGGAGTTCTGAAGTCTCCGGGCGTCATTCTCGGTTTGGTCGGTGCGGCGTTGGCGTGCCTTGGCGCCGTGGCCGTCTACGGTCTCAATTCCCTTCAGGCCGGATTACCGGCAATAGCCGTGATTTGCGCGGTCTGTGGCGGCGCTGGCGGGCTGCTCGGCTCATTCATCAAGACTGCAGCCAAACCCGACGATCGCAGCGTCGCCGAGGGGATCGTCCTGGTGACGGCGCATGTCGATGAGAACAAGAGCGATATCGCCCAGACAGTGCTGCGTGGTGATGCCCCCATGGCCGGACTAGTCGCCGAGACAGCGTGAGGATCCCAGGAGATGACAAGCCGACAAGCCGTGCGAACGAGCATGCGCCGGCATATGGCATCTCGTCACGCCCGGCGCGAATTGCGATCGGGCTCGACAGCAGGCGCAAACTTTGTCGAAATGGGCATCGGCTCTAGGCAATTCGATGAAAGCCGGTAAGCTGGCGACCGGATGCGGAC
Organism: Mesorhizobium sp. 113-3-9; assembly: GCF_016756515.1. NCBI lineage: Bacteria > Pseudomonadati > Pseudomonadota > Alphaproteobacteria > Hyphomicrobiales > Phyllobacteriaceae > Mesorhizobium > Mesorhizobium sp. 113-3-9. The sequence continues at coordinate 5,676,272 of NZ_AP023246.1, forward strand.
ATGAATTTTATCTCAACGACAGCTTCGACACCGGTTCTTGTGATTGCCGTGCTTCTCGTGGCCGGCTGCTCCTCGATCAGCAGAACGACAGATCCGGCGAAGTACGACAAGATGACCTGTATCGAGCTCAACAGCGCGCTGGGCGAAACCGCCAACGAAATCTCGCAAACCGCGATTACGCGCGGCAAGGTCGCCAACACCAGTGTTCCCCGCTGGCTGCTTGGTGGCTCACGCGTGAAAACCGCCGTCGCCAATCGGGAAACAGCCAGGATAGACCGGCTGAAACAGCAGCAGGATGCCATTGCCGCTGCGCGCGCACGCAAGTGCCCGAGGTCCGCGGACTGAGCGGACGGACGCCGCCACGATGATTGCCTTCAGTTGAAGCGCCGCCTCAGGCGCTCAGCCGAAAGCGCGTCACGTCGATCGCCGCGTTCATCAGCGTCTGCGTGTAAGGCGCTTGCGGGTTGCTGAAGATCGCCTCGGTCGGCCCCTCCTCGACAATCTTTCCCTGCTTCATGACGATGATGTAGTCGGCCATGGCGCGCACCACGGCAAGGTCGTGGCTGATGAAGAGGTAGGACAGTTCATGGTCGGCCTGCAGCTTGCGCAGCAGTTCGACGATCTGCTTTTGCACCGAGCGATCAAGCGCGGAGGTAGGCTCGTCCAGCACGACCATTTTGGGCTTCAGGATCATGGCGCGTGCAATGGCGATGCGCTGCCGCTGGCCGCCTGAGAATTCATGCGGGTAGCGGTTGCGGGCGTTGGGATCGAGCCCGACTTCGCGCAAGGCCTCGACCGCGCGCTGGTCACGCTGCTTGCTCGAAAGATCAGGCTCATGCACCAGAAGGCCTTCGGTGATGACCTGGCCGACGGTCATGCGCGGCGACAGCGAGCCGAACGGATCCTGGAAGACGAGTTGCATCTGGCGCCGCAGCGGCCGCATCGCCTGCCGGTCGGCCGCGGAAATGTCGCGATCGCCAAAACGGATCAAACCATCGCTCGGCAGCAGCCGCAGCAAGGCGCGGCCGAGTGTCGATTTGCCCGAACCGGATTCGCCGACGATGCCGATGGTCTGGTTGCGCTGAAGCCGGATCGAAATGTCATCGACAGCACGCAGCATCAGTGGCTCGCCGGCCAGAAACCCGCCGCCGATCCTGAACGTGACTTCGACATTCCTGCCTTCGAGCACCACGGGCGCATTGGCCGGCGGTGGTGCCTTGGTTCCGGTCGGCTCGGCCGCCAGCAGCATCTTGGTGTAGGTGTGCTGCGGGTTTGCGAAGATCGCTTCCGCCTCGCCTTCCTCGACCACCTCGCCCTGGCGCATGACATAGACACGGTCGGCGAAACGCCGGACGATGCCGAGGTCGTGGGTGATGAAGACGATCGCCATGCCGAGCTTGCGCTGCAGTTCGGCGAGCAACATCAGGATCTGCGCCTGGATGGTCACGTCGAGCGCCGTCGTCGGCTCGTCGGCGATCAGGATGTCGGGATCGTTGGCCAGCGCCATGGCGATCATCACGCGCTGGCGCTGGCCGCCGGACATTTCGTGCGGATAGGATTTCATCCGCCGCTCGGGATCTGGAATATGCACGAGCCGCAAGAGCCTGAGCGCCTCCTCGCGTGCCTCGGCGGCATTCAGGCCGCGATGCCGGCGGATCGGCTCGATCAGCTGGTTGCCGATCGAATAGAGCGGATCGAGCGAGGTCATCGGCTCCTGGAAGATCATGCTGATCTTGGCGCCGCGCACCTTGTTCAGGTCGGACTTGCTCAGTGTCAGCAGGTTGCGGCCGCGATAGTCGACATGGCCCGTGGCTTCGCCATTCGAGGCCAGCAGGCTCATCGCCGCCATCATGGTCTGGCTCTTGCCGGAACCGGACTCGCCGACCACGGCAACGGTCTCGCCGGCATTGACGTGGATGTTGATGCCCTTCACCGCCTCGACGGCGCCGTCGAGCGTGCGGAAGCGGACGCGCAGGTCCTTGACGGCGAGGATCGTTTCGGGAGTGGCCATGTCAGCGGTCCCCATCTCAGCGATCCCCCATCTCATCGATCCCTTGGGTCGAGCGCGTCGCGCAGGCCATCGCCGACGAAATTCAGGGCGAACAGCGTCGAGACGAGGAAGAAAGCGGGGAACAGGAGCAGCCAGTTGGCGGTGCCGATGTTCTTGGCGCCGACCGAAATCAGCACGCCCCAGCTGGTCATCGGCTCCTGTACGCCGAGGCCGAGGAACGACAGGAAACTCTCCAGGATGATGACCTGCGGCACCAGCAGCGTCATGTAGATCACCACCGGACCGAGCAGATTGGGGATGACATGGCGCAACAGGATGCCGCGCTGGCCGACGCCCATGGCTTCGGCAGCCTGGACATATTCCTGGCGGCGGATGGACAGCGCCTGGCCGCGCACGATGCGGGCCATGTCGAGCCACAGCACCGCGCCGACGGCCAGGAACATCAGCACGAAGTTGCGGCCGAAGAACACCACCAGCATGATGACGAAGAAGATGAACGGCAAGGAATAGAGCACATCGACGATGCGCATCATCACCTCGTCGATCTTGCCACCGGAAAAGCCGGCGGCGGCGCCATAGATCACGCCAATAACCACCGCCACGACGCCGGCGAGCAGGCCGATGGCCAGCGAGATGCGCCCGGCCATCAGCGTGCGCGACAGCAGATCGCGGCCGGTGTTGTCGGTCCCGAACAGGAAATATTGCTGCTTGACCGATGTGCTCATCGTCACTTCGAGCCCGTCGGGCGATTTGTTCTCGATCCTGGTGTCGTCAAAGGCATCGGAGCGGTCGAGATAGCGGATGTTGCGATCATCGATCGGTTTGGTCGAGGTGACCGTGACCGTGACGCGGCTGCCTTCCTGATGCCATTCCTTGAGGTCGACACGCATGCGCTTGATGGCGTCCGAGAGCGCGCCCTGGATCATGTCTGGCTTCGGGTAGGCCGACAGGCTTGGCGGCATGCGCACATAGTCGGCATAGATGGTCGTGTATTGATGCGGCACGAACCAGGGGCCGAACACGCTGACGATCCCGATCAAGGCGAGATAGTAGAGGCTGAACATGGCAGCGCGGTTGGCCTTGAGGCGCGCCCAGGCATCGCCCCAGAGCGAGCGGCCAACGATGGTGGGAGCCGTGGCTGCGATGTCAGTCATAGCGCACCCTCGGATCGACGACCGCGTACATGACGTCGACGATCAGGTTGAAGATGATGGTGAAGATGGCGATCACCACCACCGTCCCCATCACCAGCGTGTAGTCGCGGTTGAGCGCTGCATCGACGAAATAGCGGCCGACGCCTGGAATGGAAAAGATCGTCTCGACGATGACAGAACCGGTCAAAAGGGCCGCCGCCGCGGGGCCGGTAAACGATACGATCGGCAGGATGGCGCCGCGCAGGGCGTGCTTGACCACCACCGACCAGTCGGAAAGGCCGAGCGCGCGCGCCGTGCGGATATGGTGGGAGCGCAGAGATTCGATCATCGAGCCGCGCATCAGGCGGGCAACGATGGCGATCTGCGGCAAGGCAAGGGTGAGCACCGGACCGACCTTGTTGATGAAGGCGCCATCGCCCCAGCCGCCGATCGGCAGCAGCTTCCAGGTCAATCCGAAGAGGAGCTGGATCACCGGCGCGATGACGAAGGTCGGGATGGTGCTGCCGGCGGTCGCCAGTGCAATCACCGTATAGTCGCCAAGCTTGTTCTGGTTGAGTGCGGCGATGGTGCCGAGCAACGAACCCAGCAGCAGCGCCAGGATCAGCGCCGACGCACCGAGTTGCACCGAAATGGGCAGGCCCTTGGCGAACAGTTCGGTGACGGTGAAGTCCGGCATGTTGTAGCTCGGGCCGAAATTGCCGCGTAGCAGATTGCCCAGATAGTGGACATATTGCAGCCAGAGCGGGTCGTTGAGGCCGAATTGGGCTTCAAGGTTGGCCTTGATCTCGGGGCTCAGCCCCCGCTCCTGGTTGAATGGGCCGCCTGGCGCGACGCGCATCAGGAAAAACGCCATCGTCACGATGACGAACAGCGTCGGTATGGCGGTCAAAAGCCGCCGGAATACGTATCGCAGCATCGGTGCCCCGCTTGATCCGAAGCACCAACGTCCAGTTGGACGATTGCGCTCCAGCCTTCAAATCTTCGCACCGGATTTTCCGAAAATCGATTGCGCTTCCCGGGCCGATGCGATGGCAGACCAGCGCCGCCGCGCGAGGAGTGCGCGGCGGCTTGGCCAGGGATCAGTCCTTGCTGACGAAACGCGACGGATGGACGTCCATCACATTGTCGACGAAGCCATGCAGCTTCGAGGAAACGATGTCGTGGTAGCTATAGTAGAGAAGCGGAATCTGGCCGACGTCGTCGACAAGAATGCGCTCGGCCTCGGAGAGCTCCTTCATGCGCTCCTCGGGCTTGCCGCCGGCGGCGGCCGCCTTGTCCATGGCCGCTTCATAGGCCGGGCTGTTGTAGTTCGAGTAGTTGTTGCCGCTCGCCTTGCGCGAAATGCCGAGGAAGGTTTCCGGATCCTTGTAGTCGGCGATCCAGGCGGCACGCGCCACGTCATAGTCGCCCTTCTGCTCAAGGAAGGAGTAGTGCGTCTTGGTGTCGGTGTTGAGCAGCGTGACGTCGACGCCAAGCGGCTTCAACTGCTCCTGGATGGCAACCGCGGTGTTCTTGTGGTTCTCCGAGGTGTTGTAGCGGATTTCCATCTTCAGCGGATGTTCGGGCGTGTAGCCAAGCTTCTCGAGGATTTTCTTGGCGGCGTCCTCGCGATCGATCTGCGGCATGTCGGCGTATTTGGCCATTGCGGGCGTGTAGCCCTCGATGCCGGGAGGCACCATGGAATAGCCGGGCAGCATCGAGTTCTGCCAGACCTTTTCGGCGATGAAGTCGCGGTCGATCGCCATCGAAATGGCGTTGCGCAGTTCAGGGTTGTTCCACGGCGCCTTGTCGGTCTTGATCGCGTAGTAATAGGTGCCGAGATATGGGCCGACATGGATCTGGTCGCCGAACTTGGTCTTGAGGTCGGCGAGCTGTTCGGTCGGCAGATCGTCGTAGCTGTCGAGTTCGCCGGCTTCGAAGCGCTTCATGGCCGAGGAGCGATCTTCGGTCGGGATGTAGTTGACCACGTCGAACTTGACGGTCGCCGCGTCCCAGAATTTCGGATTCTTGACCAGTTTCATATGGTCGTTGGGGACCCATTCGGCCAGCGTATAGGCGCCGTTCGAAACAAGGTTGCCGGGCTTGATCCAGTCGGCGCCGAGCTTTTCGATCGAGGCCTTGCTGACCGGATAGGTCGCCTGATGGGTCAGCATCTCCAGGAAGTAAGGCGTCGGCGCCTTCAGCGTCACTTCCAGGGTGTTGGCGTCGATCGCCTTGACGCCCATGTCCTCGGGCTTGCCCTTCTTGGTGTTGACGTCCTCCGCACCCTTCACCGGATAGAGCATCGAGGCATATTCGGCGCCGGTCGCGGGGTCTTCCAGCCGATGGAAGGCGTAGACGAAATCGTCGGCCGTCACCGGGCTGCCGTCCGACCACATGCCGTCCTTGCGCAGCTTGAAGGTGTAGACGGTGCCGTCATCCGATACCGTCCAGCTTTCGGCGGCGCCCGGAATGAGGTTCGCCTTCTCGTCCTGCATGACCAGTCCCTGGAACAGGTCACGCAACACATTGGCTTCATAGACCGTCGAGGTCTTGTGCGGGTCGACCGATTCCGACTCAGCGGCGGTGCCCCTGTTATAGACGGTCTCCGCGAAAGCCGGCGTGTAGAACGCACCGGCGGCTACGGCCATGGTGGTGGCGAACACCGTCGCCTTCAGCATGTTTTTCAGCATGAAGTTCTCCCTGTCGGCGCTGCCGTCGGCGCGCCTTTTCGTGTTGACGCCCCGGGACCGATATCTGGTTCCTTCAAGCGTGCCACCGGTTCCCTCCGGCAGCTGGTGGCAGGAGACTAGACAGGAGGTAAGCTGTTTTCAACCGAGTACTGATTGACCCTAAGTCAATCCTCCCAACCGAAGAAGCAACGGCTAAATTAGAGCGGCTTTTTCAATTGTACGCACTCTCTGGTTGTACCCAGAGTTTTCGCTTTCTGCATGCGAATTTTGGCATGCTGTTATCATGGTTCAGAACCTCATTTCCAAGGCCCGAAAGCGCGCTTTCCGAACAGACAATTCGGGAACTTCAGCGGTTGAATTCGCTTTGCTGTCGCCGCTCTTTATCCTCATAATACTCGGAATGGTTGCGTACGGCATCTATTTTGGCGCCGCCAACTCGATCCAGCAGATCGCGGCCGACGCCGCCAGGACGGCCATTGCAGGATTGAACCAGACCGAGCGGCAAACGCTGGTGGCCTCCTTCCTCACCAACAATGCCGGCGGCTACCCCTTCGTGGACGTCAGTAAACTGACCTACCAGGCCAATGACAGCGTAGCCGATGGAAGCCAGTTCGTGGTGTCTATCTCCTACGATGCGCGCAACCTGCCGATCTGGAATCTCTTCCCGGGCATAGCCATGCCGGGGACCACCATCAAGCGCCAGTCAACGATCAGGGTCGGGGGTATCTGAATGCCGCAGCGTCGGGGCAAGGGCATCGGCCGGCTTGTACGGTCGATGCTGGGAGACAGGAATGCGAACTTTGCCGTCATGACGGCACTGAGCGCTCCGGTCGCGCTGGCGCTGGCCGCGGTGGCCATCGATGAAGCCTCCATCTATACCGAACGCCGCGAAGCCCAGGCGATGGTCGATCTGGCGGCGATCACCGCCGCCTCGAACATCAACAATGTCAACACGGCGGTCGTGACCACGCTCACCGACAACGGCATGCCGGGTGTCGTCGTTCAGGCCTCGGGCCAGACCATTCCCCCGGCCGTCGGAAAGACGGTGGTGACGGTCACAAAGGGCCGATATGCCTCATCGACCGCCAATGTCACCCAGCGCTTCCAGGCGGGTGTGACACCTTACAATGCAGTGCGTGTCACGCTGGCGAAAATCCCCGCCCGCTATTTCGCGAGCTCGCTCATCCCCACTCCGGTCATCGGCACCCAAGCCACGGCCAGCATGACGCCGCAGGCCGCATTCTCGGTCGGATCGAGGCTGCTCAGCGTCAACGGCGGCATCCTCAACGCGCTTCTAAGCGGACTTCTCGGCGGCAACATCTCGCTCAGCGTCATGGACTATAACGGGCTGATATCGGCCGACGTCAGCGTGCTCTCCTTTGTCAGTGCCCTGGCCACACAACTGAACATCACCGCCGGCACCTATTCAAACGTGCTGGCCTCGAAGGCGACTGTCGGCCAGATCGCCACAGCCATGGCCAACGTTCCTGGTCTCGGCAATACGGCCAAGGTCGCCCTGCAGACCGTCGCCACCAAGTCGACGAGCACGGTCAAGATCCCGCTCAGCAGTCTTATCGACCTTGGTTCCGTCGGCAGCCTGGGCCTCGGACAACAGCCGTCCGGCCTTGGGGTCGACGCAAGCGCCATGGGGATGCTGACCGCCGCCGCCGTGCTCGCCAACGGCACCAACCAGGCGGCGGTCGATCTCGGCGCCACCATCCCCGGGCTGCTCTCCACCAAGCTTAACATCGCCATTGGCGAGCCGGCGCAATCCTCGCCCTGGCTGGCGGTCGATGGCATCGGCACCGTCGTGCGGACCGCCCAGACGCGCATCAAGCTGACGGCCTCGGTCGGCATCGGCACACCCGGCCTCAGCGGCGGCATCAGCCTGCTGGCCGTCAATCTGCCGCTCAATGTGGAAGTCGCCTACGCCGAAGCCAAGCTGACCGACATAACCTGTCCGACAGGGCCTTCCAGCATCAGCGTTTCCATCGCCGCACATCCCGGTATTGCCCAGTTGAACCTGGCCAACAGCAACAACGCCTCCGGTTTCGCCGATTTCAGCCAGCCGCAGACCTTCACCGACGCCGAGATCGCCGATGTGAGCCTGAGGATCCTGCTAATCAACATCCCGCTGATCCAGGTGATGGGTTCGGCCGCGACCGCGATCACCAACAACAGCCCGCAGACCCTGACCTTCAACGCGACCGACATCGCCAACAAGACGATCAAGACCGTTTCGACGCGCAACATCTCGCAGTCGCTCACCACGTCGCTGGTCAACAATTTGTCGCTTTCGGTCAATGCGCTCGGTCTCGGCATCGATTTGACGGCCCTGCTCGGAACGGTCAAACCAGCAGTTGTGGCCCTGCTCAACACCGTGACGGCGCCCGTCGACGACTTGCTCTACAATGTGCTGTCGGCCCTGGGGGTCGGTGTCGGCCAGGCCGACGTGCGTGTCACCGGGGCGACGTGCGGACGCGCCGTGCTCGTTCAATGAGCTTTGTAGACAGGCGGTCGCCTGGCCGGGACGCGGTCGAACCGCCAGTCAGTCGAGCCGACCAAGGAAGCAACCGAGAGCCGGCAGCGAGAGCGCTTCTTCCCCGATAGCAGCTTCGCCATCCAAGACAGCCGCAATTGTTCCGATGTCCCCTGGCAATTGCCAATTCGCCGGCTCCGCGGCGAAATTGAAGACACAGAGCAGCCTCTGTCCGCCACCTTCGCGGATGAAGGCGAGCACATCACCCTCGGCGTCGAGAAAGCGGATCGAACCGCTGACCAGTGCTGGATGACGCCTGCGCAAGGCAAGCGTCGAACGGTAGGCGGACAGCACAGATTGGTCGTTGCCGTTCTGCACATCGGCGGCGCGGGCGCGATGGCTGGCCGGGACCGGCAGCCAGGGCCTGGCGGTCGAGAAACCCGCATTGTCGGCGCCGGCCTCCCAGACCATCGGCGTGCGGCAACCATCCCTGCCCTTCACGCCAGGCCAGAAGCGGATGCCGACGGGATCGCGCAGATCCTCGTAGGCCAACTCCGCCTCTTCCAGGCCGAGTTCCTCGCCCTGATAGAGGCAGATCGAGCCGCGCAGGCAAGCGAGCAGCGTTATCGAGAATCTGGCCACCGTGTCAGGATCGCCGTCCGGCCTTGTCCAGCGGCTGACATGGCGCACCACGTCATGATTGGAGAACGCCCAGCAGACCCAACCGTCGACGACCGCATGTTCGAAAGCCTCGACGCAGCCGCGCACATGCGCCGCCGAAAATTGCGAACCGAGCAGGTCGAAGGTGTAGCACATCTGCAGCTTGTCGCCGCCGGAAGTGTAGGCGGCCAGCGTCTGCAGCGAGCGGCCCTCGTCGCCGATTTCACCCACCGCGGCACGGCCCTCATACTCGTCCAGCAATGCCCGGAAACGTTTGAGGAAAGCCAGGTTTTCCGGCTGCGTCTTGTCGAACAGATGCTCCTGGTAAAGGTAGGTGTTGGTTTCGCCATTGGTGCCGGCGACACTCGACGCCAAGGGCGGATTGCTGCGTAGCCAGCGGTCGTGGACATAGTAATTGACGGTGTCGAGCCGGAAACCGTCGACGCCGCGCTCCAGCCAGAACCGAACCGTGTCCAGCAGTGCATCCTGGACCTCGCGATTGTGGAAATTCAGGTCGGGCTGCGAGGCGAGGAAATTGTGCATGTAATACTGCCGGCGGGTCGAATCCCACTCCCAGGCAGGGCCACCGAAGACGGACAGCCAGTTGTTGGGCGCATTGCCGTCGGGCTTCGCATCGGCCCAGACATACCAGTCGGCCTTGGGGTTGTCGCGGCTGGCGCGGCTTTCGATGAACCATTCATGCTTGTCGGATGAGTGCGACAGCACCTGGTCGATGACGACTTTCAGGCCCAGCCGGTGCGCTTCGGCGACCAGGGTGTCGAAATCCTCCAGCGAACCGAACATCGGATCAACGTCGCTATAGTCCGACACGTCGTAGCCCATGTCGGCCATCGGCGACTTGAAGAAGGGCGACAGCCAGACGGCATCGACGCCAAGCGAGGCGATGTGGGCGAGCCTTGCCGTGATACCCCTGAGATCGCCGCTGCCATCGCCGGTCGTGTCCTGGAAGGAACGCGGATAGACCTGGTAGATGACGCAGCCGCGCCACCACTCGTTGGCATCTTCATCGGCCATCACGACCCCTTCCCGGCGCCGCCCTTTTGAGTCAGGCGCTCGATCATGAAATTGACGCTGCGGCCCGGCATTGGCCGCGCAAGGTCGACCGCCTGCGTTTCGATCGCCGGCTGCCATCGGAACCCTTCCCTTTCGGGCAAGGTGAAGACGCATTGGCGGCGATCGCCATTGATGATGACGGCAAGGCGGCCGCCGCCTGCATCGCCCAATAGCATGACAAGGCGATGTCGGCCGGGATCGTTCCAGTCCGCCTCGGCCAGCGGCATGCCGGTCTCAGTCAACCAGACGACGTCGGGGATGCCTGAGGCCTCGGCCGATTGTCCCATCAGGAAACGCGTATCCGACAATGCCGGGACGGCGCGGCGGAGTGTGGCCAGCGCCGATGCGTAACGCTCCAGCACCTGGTCGCGGCCCGTCCAATCCAGCCAGGTGATGGTGTTGTCCTGCGCGTAGGCGTTGTTGTTGCCCTTCTGGGTGCGACCAAATTCGTCGCCCGCAGTCAGCATGATGGTGCCCCGCGAGGCAAATAGTGTGGCAAGCAGCGCGCACTGGTCTTCGAAGCGCGCTTTGCCGATCGCCGCGTTGTCCGTCTCGCCCTCGGCGCCATTGTTCCAGGACAAATTGTCGTTGTGGCCATCGCGGTTCTGCTCGCCATTGGCCGCGTTATGCTTACGCTCATAGGCGACGATATCGGCCAGCGTCATGCCATCATGCGCGGCGATGAAATTGACCGTTCGGCTGGCTGGTTGGCCTGCCTTGCCAAAAACATCGGATGAGCCGGCAAGCCGGGTCGCCAACGCTCCAACCGCGCCGACATCGCCACGCCAGAAGCGTCTGGCGTCGTCGCGATAGCGATCGTTCCATTCGAGGAAGCGCGCGGGGAAATTGCCGAGCTGATAGCCGTCCGGGCCGATGTCCCAGGGTTCGGCGACCAGCACGCGATCGGCAAGGACCGGATCGCCGGCGATAGCATCGAGCAAGGGCGCCGCCGGATCGAACACGCCATCGACGCGGCCCAGCACCGGTGCCAGATCGAAGCGAAAGCCGTCGACGCCGGCATGGCGGACAAAATGGCGAAGCGTGTCGAGCACCATGTCGCGCACCACCGGATGGTCGCACGCGACCGTGTTGCCAGTGCCGGTGTCATTGACCAGCCTGCCATCCGGCTGGTGCCGGTAGTAGGCTTGATTGTCGAGGCCGCGCAACGACAGCGTCGGCCCCAGCCTGTCGCTTTCGCCTGTGTGGTTGAAGACGAGATCGAGGATGGTGCCGATGCCGGCCTGGCGCAGCCTCGCGACGGTTTCGCGCAATTCGGCCGGACCGCCGGGCGCCAGCCGTGGATCGAGCGCCATGAAGGTGACGGGGTTATAGCCCCAGGCGTTGCTCAGGCCCAGCGGTGGCAGATGCCGCTCGTCGATCGACGCCGTCACCGGCATCAGTTCGACCGCGGACACACCGAGGCGCTTCAGATGCGCGATGATAGCGGGGTGGGCGAGCGCTGCGAGGGTACCGCGCTGTTCTTCCGGCACATCCGGGTGGAGCTTCGTGAAGGAGCGGACGTTCAGTTCGTAGATCAGGCCGCCCGGACTAAACAGCGGCTGCAGCACGGGCACTGCCTTGGGCAAGGCCCTTGCCACGGTCTTGGGCATCAACGGCGCGGTGTCCGCCCCCTCGTTACGCCGCGCGGCGAGCCGCCAGTGATAAGCATAAGGCCGGTCGATTTCCACGGCGTAGGGATCGGTCAGCAGCTTGTCGGGATCGAACCACAGCCCAAGCTCGGGCGCATAATCGCCGTCGGCACGGAAACCATATAGCGTGCCCGCGGCAAGGCCGGAAACGAAGAGCGCATGCACCCCCTCGCCTTCCGGCCTCAGTTCCAGCCGGTCGAGCTCGCGGCCTCCTTGCTGATCGAAGATCGAGACCCAAAGGCGACGGGCCGACGCGGACCATGCGGCAAAGCGGATGCCTTCGGGGGTGATTGTGGCACCGAGTTGGGTCATGCGAGCGCCTCCCCTTCTCCCCTTGTGGGAGAAGGTGGATCGGCGCGCAGCGCCGAGACGGATGAGGGGTGTGTGACGGAACGAGGCGTTGGCAATCTCGATCGAAGAACGCGCCAAGCTGGAGCACCCCTCATCCGACCTCGCTTCGCGAGGCCACCTTCTCCCACAAGGGGAGAAGGGAAAGCCCTCAACGCCACCCTCAAGTAATCACGCTCGGCTTGTTGCGGCCGGTGTGGCTCTTGATCCCGGCAATGTCGTCGGCGGCGGCGATGAGGTCGGCGAGTGCGACCTGGGTGTCGAGATCGTGCCGCGCCTTGTCCGGCTCGTAGCGCTCGATATAGACGCGCAAGGTGGCACCCGAAGTACCCGTGCCGGAGAGCCGGAAGACGACGCGAGAACCGCCTTCGAACAGCACCCTGATGCCCTGGTGCTCGCTGGTCGAGCCGTCGACCGGGTCATGATAGGCGAAGTCGTCGGCCTTGGTGATCTTCAGGCCGCGCACGCTGGTGCCGGGCAGCGAGCCGAGCTTGGCGCGCAGTTCGTCGACCAGCGCATTGGCGTGGTCGCTCTCGACCTCCTCATAGTCGTGGCGCGAATAGTAGTTGCGCCCGTAGGCCGCCCAGTGCTCGGTGACGACCTGCTTGCAGCTTTCGCCGCGCGCGGCGAGGATGTTGAGCCACAACAGCACCGCCCAAAGGCCGTCCTTCTCGCGGACATGGTTGGAGCCGGTGCCGGCACTTTCCTCGCCACAGATCGTCGCCATGCCGGCATCGAGCAGATTGCCGAAGAACTTCCAGCCTGTCGGGGTCTCATAGATGCCGATGCCGAGTTTTTCGGCGACCCGGTCGGCCGCGCCACTGGTCGGCATCGAGCGGGCAATGCCCTTCAGCCCGTCCTTGTAGCCGGGCGCCAGGCGGGCATTGGCGGCAAGCATGGCCACCGAATCCGACGGGGTGACGAAAATGCCCTTGCCGATGATCAGATTGCGGTCGCCGTCGCCGTCGGAAGCGGCACCAAAATCCGGCGCATCCGGACCCATCATCTCATCATAGAGGTGCTTGGCGTGGACCAGGTTCGGATCGGGATGATGGCCGCCGAAATCGGGCAGCGGCTTGAAGTTGCGGCAGGTGCCGTTGGGCGCGCCAAGCCGGTTTTCAAGGATCTCCTTGGCATAGGGGCCGGTCACCGCGTGCATGGCGTCGAAGCGCATGCGGAAGCCTGACTTGAACAGTTTGCGCAGCGCGTCGAAATCGAACAGGCTTTCCATCAGTTCGGCATAGTCGGCGACCGGATCGATGATCTCGACCGTCATGCCGGCGGCCTTGACCGTGCCGATCGTGTCGATGTCGATCGGATCGATGTCCGATGTCTTGAAGCTCGAAATCGCCTTGGTTTTCTCGAAGATCGCGTCGGTCAGCTTTTCCGGCGCCGGGCCACCATTGCCGGCATTGTACTTGATGCCGAAATCCTCGTGCGGGCCGCCCGGATTATGGCTGGCCGACAGGATGATGCCGCCGAAGGTCTTGTATTTGCGGATGACATGCGAGGCGGCGGGCGTCGACAGGATGCCGCCCTGCCCGACCATCACCTTGCCAAAGCCGTTGGCGGCGGCCATGGCGATCGCCTTCTGGATGACCTCGCGGTTGTAGAAGCGGCCGTCGCCACCGATCACCAGGGTCTTGCCCTTGAACCCGTCGAGCGCGTCGAAGATCGACTGGATGAAGTTCTCGGCATAATGCTCCTGCTGGAACACAGGCACCTTCTTGCGCAGGCCCGACGTGCCGGGCTTCTGGTCGGAGTAGGGTTTGGTGGGGACGGTGCGTATCATGCTTCAGGCGACCCTTTTCGAAAGCAGCAGGCGATAGAGTTCAACGTATTTTTCGGCGCTTCGATCCCACGACACATCGGTCTTCATGCCCTGACGCTGGATGGTTTCGAAGACCGCGGGGTTGGCGTAGGCTTCGGCCAGGCGGCTTATGGCGTGCAGCATCGCGCCGCCATTGTTGGGTGCGAACTGGAACCCTGTCGCCACGCCGGCCGCCATCGCCGCTTCGTTGGCGTCGATGATGGTGTCGGCGAGGCCGCCGGTGCGGGCAACCACCGGTACACAGCCGTAGCGCAGGCCGTAGAGCTGCGTCAGACCGCAGGGTTCGAAGCGTGATGGGATGACGATGGCGTCGCAGCCGCCCTGCATGGTGTGCGACAGCCCCTCATCATAGCCGACGACCACGCCGATGCGGCCACGGTGGCGTGCGGCGGCGGCAAGCAATGCGCCTTCCAGGCCGGCGTCGCCCGAGCCCAGTATGGCCAAGCGTACACCGGTCGCGACGACACCGTCGATCACCGTCGCCAATATGTCCATGCCCTTCTGCCAGGTCAGCCGGCTGATGACGCAGACGATGGGGCTATCGTCCCGGTCGAGGCCGAAGCGATCCTCCACGGCGGCCCTGTTCGGTGCCCGCGCCTTGAGCGTGGCGGCCGTATAGTTCGATACCAGATGCTTGTCTGTCTCCGGATCCCAGATGGCTGTGTCGATGCCATTGACGATGCCGTAGAGATCGCTGGAGCGCATGTTGATCAGTCCGTCGAGACCCATGCCAAACTCCGGCGAGCGGATCTCCTGCGCATAGGTCGGGCTGACGGTGGTGATCGCCCAGGCGGCCTGCAGGCCGGCCTTGAGGAAGCCGACGCCGCCATAATATTCGACGCCGTCAAGCGCCATCGCCGCCGCGGGCAGACCGAGCTCGCCGAAGATGCCGGCGCCGAACTGGCCCTGGAAGGCGAGATTATGCACGGTCATCATCGAAGGCGTGCCGACCGCCTTGCCGTAGCGCATATAGGCCAGCGTCATCGCAGACTGCCAGTCATGGGCATGGACGATGTCTGGCAGGTAGCCCGAGATGGCGCCGCCGGCGATATCGGCACCGGCCTGGCTCAGCGCCGCGAAGCGCCGCCAATTGTCCGGCCAATCCGCTCCCGAAGCATTGCCATAGGGACCACCGGGCCGGTCGAACAGATGCGGCGCGTCGAGCACGAAAAGATCGAGCCCGGCAAGCTCGACAGAGTGGATGGAGGCCTTGCCGCCTTGCAGCAACGGATACTGGTAGACGGCCTTCCTTTTCTTGAAGCCTTCCATCACCACGGGAAAGCCTGGAATGAGCGTGCGCATGGCCACGCCCTTGGCTGCCAGCGCGACGGGCAGCGCACCGGTCACATCGGCCAGTCCGCCGGTCTTGATCAGCGGGAAGATCTCGGGCGTGACCGACAGAACCTGCATGCGTCTATCCGATCCTGTTCTGAGCAATTCCCGTGGGAAAACCGTTCTCACACTTTTCCTGGAATTGCTCTAGAGCCCGAGTTTGTTGATCATGTCCTGTGTGACCAGGCAGATGCCCTTTTCCGAAACGCGGAAGCGCTTGGCGTCGAGCACGGGATCCTCGCCGATCACCAACCCTTCCGGTATCCTTACACCGTGGTCAATGACGACGCGTTTCAACTTTGCGTTCCGTCCGACATGAACGTCGGGCAGCATGACGACCTCTTCCAGCGTCGAATAGGAATTGATGCGCGCGCCGGTAAAGATCAGGCTTTTCTTCAGCGTCGCGCCGGAGACGATGCAATCGCCCGAGACCAGGGAGGAAACGGCCGAGCCGCGCCGGCCGTCCTCGTCATGGACGAATTTTGCCGGCGGCTTCAACTCGGCATAGGTCCAGATCGGCCAGTCGCGGTCGTAGAGGTCGAGCTCCGGCGTCACATCGGTCAAGTCGATATTGGCTTCCCAATAGGCGTCGACGGTTCCGACATCGCGCCAGTAGGCTTCGTTCTCCGCCGTCGAGCGTACGCAGGACTTGGTGAAGCGGTGCGCGATCGCCTTACCATGCTGGACGATATAGGGGATGATGTCCTTGCCGAAATCGCGGCTGGAGCCGGGCTCGGCGGCGTCGCGGCGCAGTTGCTCCATCAGGAACTTGGTCTTGAAGACGTAGATGCCCATCGAGGCCAGGGCGAATTCCGGGTTGCCCGGAATGCCTGGCGGATCGGCCGGCTTTTCGACGAAGGCGATGATGTTGTCCTTGGCATC
The DNA here is from genome assembly GCF_016756515.1 of Mesorhizobium sp. 113-3-9. Classification (NCBI taxonomy): domain Bacteria; kingdom Pseudomonadati; phylum Pseudomonadota; class Alphaproteobacteria; order Hyphomicrobiales; family Phyllobacteriaceae; genus Mesorhizobium; species Mesorhizobium sp. 113-3-9. The sequence continues at coordinate 5,692,364 of NZ_AP023246.1, forward strand.
GACATGCATGACGCCGAAGCCTGTCGCTTCCATGCGCGGCACTTCGAGGCAGCCGACCGTGACGTCGGCATTGGCGTCGACATGCTGGCGCAGCATCATCTCGTAGTCCATCTTGTAAATATGGTCGCCGGCGAGGATGACCATGTATTCCGGGCCATAGGCCTCGATGATGTCGATGTTCTGGTAGACGGCGTCCGCCGTGCCCTCATACCACTGCGTTTCCGACACACGCTGGCTGGCGGGAAGGATGTCGAAGCTTTCGTTTCGTTCCGGCCTCAGGAAGTTCCAGCCGCGCTGCAGGTGGCGGATCAGCGAATGCGCCTTGTACTGGGTGGCGACCCCAAGGCGGCGAATGCCCGAGTTGAGCGCATTGGAGAGCGCGAAGTCGATGATGCGCGTCTTGCCGCCGAAATAGACCGCCGGCTTGGCGCGACGGTCGGTCAGTTCCTTGAGGCGGCTGCCACGGCCGCCGGCCAGTACGTAGGCCATGGCATCGCGCGCCAGCGGCTGGGTCCGTTTCAAGTCTGCCATTTCTACCCTCCCAAGTTACTCAAGTCTCGCCATTTCGCCGCGACGGGCTCAGTCGACAACGAGTTCGAGCATGATCGTCGACAGCGGCGGCAGAAGCATCGTTGCCGAGATGCTCTTGCCTTCCGCCCTTGCCTCGACCATGCCGCCATTGCCCATGCCGGAGCCGCCATATTCGGATGCGTCGGTGTTGATGATCTCGCGCCACTTGCCGGCCTTCGGCAACGGCACGCGATAATTGTCGCGCGGCACTGGCGTGAAGTTGGAGATGACGGCCACCGGGCTGCCGCCAGGCGCGTTGCGCACCCAGGCGAAAACCGAATTCTGGCTGTCGTCGACGATCAGCCAGGAAAATCCCTCTGGTTCGCAGTCGCGGCCATGCAGCGCCGGGCGCGACCTGTAGAGATAGTTGAGATCGCGCACCGTCTGCCAGACGCCGCGATGCGGGCGGAAATCGAGCAGGTTCCAGTCGAGAGCGCGTGCCTCGCTCCATTCGCGGCGCTGCGCGAACTCCTGTCCCATGAACAACAGCTTCTTGCCGGGATAGCCCCACATGAAGCCGTAATAGGCACGCAAGGTCGCGAATTTCTGCCAGTCGTCGCCGGCCATCTTGCCCAGCAGCGTGCCTTTGCCGTGCACGACCTCGTCATGCGAGAGCGGCAACACGAAATTCTCCGAGAAGGCGTAGGTCAGGCCGAAGGTCAGGTCGTTGTGGTGGTGCTTGCGGAAGATCGGCTCCTTGGAAAAATACTCCAGCGTGTCGTGCATGAAGCCCATGTTCCACTTGAAGCCGAAACCCAGCCCGCCCTCATGCACCGGCGCGGAGACCTTCGGCCATGAGGTGGATTCCTCGGCGATGGTCATGACGCCCGGATGATGGCCGTAGACCTCCTTGTTCATCTTCTGCAGGAAAGAGACCGCTTCGAGGTTCTCGCGGCCGCCCTTCTCGTTGGGAATCCATTCGCCGGCCTTGCGCGAATAGTCGAGGTAGAGCATCGAGGCGACCGCATCGACGCGCAAACCGTCGACATGGTATTTCTCGGCCCAGAACAGCGCGTTGTTGACCAGGAAAGACACCACCTCGCGGCGACCGAAATTGTAGATCGCGGTGTTCCAGTCGGGATGAAAACCCTTGCGCGGGTCGGCATGTTCGTAGAGCGCGGTGCCGTCGAAATGGGCCAGGCCATGCGCGTCGACCGGAAAATGCGCCGGCACCCAGTCGAGGATGACGCCAACGCCGGCGCGGTGCGCCCCATCGACGAAACGGGCAAAACCGTCCGGGTCGCCGAAGCGGGCCGACGGCGCATAGAGGCCGGTCGTCTGATAACCCCAGGACGGGTCATAGGGATGTTCGGAGATCGGCATGAACTCGATGTGGGTGAAACCGGTCTCGACCACGTAGGGGATCAGCCGATCGGCCATTTCGTCCCATGACAGGAACGTGCCGTCGTCGCCAAGCTGCCAGGACCCGGCGTGGACTTCGTAGATCGAAATGGCTTCGCGCCGATGATCGGCATTGCGCCAGAAATTGCGGTGGGCCTCGTCGCCCCACTCATGCCCCGGCGGCACCGCAACGACCGAAGCCGTGGCCGGACGCAGTTCGGATTTGAACGCGAACGGGTCGGCCTTCAGCGGCAGTCTGACGCCATCGGGGCCGATGATCTCGTATTTGTAGGGTCGGCCGGCACCGATGTCGGGCACGAACAATTCCCAGATGCCGGTATCGCGGCGATCACGCATCGTGTGACGACGGCCATCCCAGTCGTTGAAATCGCCGACCACCGAGACGCGCCGCGCATTGGGAGCCCAGACGGCGAAATGCACGCCGGTGGCACCCTCGTGCTCGATGACATGCGCGCCAAGCTTGTCGAACAGCCTGAGGTGCGAACCCTCGGCGATATAGTAGTCGTCCATCGGCCCGAGCACCGGGCCGAACGAATAGGGATCGGTCAGCCACCAGTCGCCGCCGGCATTGCGCGCGTGGTAGCGCAGCGGTTGCCGCTTCCTGATCGACAGCTTGCCTTCGAAGAAGCCGGCATCATCACGCCTGGACAACTCACCGGCCTCGATGCCCGTCAGCGTATAGGCTGCGACGGTTTCGGCATGCGGAACGAAGCAGCGGGCAAACAAGCTCTTGCCGATCTCGTGGACGCCAAGGACTGCAAACGGATCCCCGTGCGTGCCGGCGACAATCGCCGCAACATCGCTGGCTGGCGCCAGTCCGTCCGGCCCGCTTGTCGCAGCGGTCGCGCGCGGCTTCCTCATCAGGCAGTGTCCCTCCCAGGGCACCAGGTGTTTGTTTCTGGTGATGTGAGTTGACATTCAACCCGCATCACCGGGACCACTTTGTTCGTGGCCTCATGCAATCACATCAGACAGGCACGTTCCAGATTTCTTTCGCGTATTGGCGGATCGTGCGATCGGAGGAAAACCAGCCGACGCGCGCGACATTGCGGATCGCCCGGGCATACCAATCCGGGCTGTTGCGCCAGACGGCGTCGACCTCGCGCTGGGCGGCGGTGTAGGCATCGAAATCGGCGGCGACCATGAACCAGTCGCTGTCGTAGAGGCCGTTGATGAGATCGCGGTAGCGGTCCGGGTCGTCCGGCGAGAAGACACCCGAGGATACGGCCGCGACCGCCTGCGCCAGTTCGGAGGACCCCTCGATCACGGCGCGCGGGTTGTAGCCATTGTTGCGCCGCTCGGCGACCTCGGCCGTTGTCAGGCCGAAGATGAAGATGTTGTCGTCGCCGACGCATTCCTTGATCTCGACATTGGCCCCGTCGAGCGTGCCGATGGTCAACGCGCCGTTGAGCGCGAACTTCATGTTGCCGGTGCCCGACGCCTCCATGCCGGCGGTCGATATCTGCTCGGACAGGTCGGCGGCCGGCATCATGATTTCGGCCAGGCTGACATTGTAATTCGGCACGAACACCACCTTCAGCAAACCGCGAACGGCCGGGTCGCGGTTGATGACCCTGGCGACGTCATTGGCGAGTTTGATGATCAGCTTGGCGTTGTGGTAGCTGGGCGCCGCCTTGCCTCCGAAAAACTTCACGCGGGGCATCCAGTCACGCTCGGGATGCGAGCGGATCTGGTCGTAAAGCGCAATCGCCTCGAGGATGTTGAGAAGCTGGCGCTTGTATTCGTGGATGCGCTTGACCTGGATGTCGAACAGCGCCGACGGATCGACCTTGATGCCGAGCCGGTCGGCGACGAGATTGGCCAGCCGCACCTTGTTCTGTCGCTTGACGCCCGCGAACTTCTCCCGGAACGCGCTGTCATCGGCAAAGCCGTCGAGCCCCTTGATGCCCTCGATGTCGTCCAGAAACCGGTCGCCGATCGCCTCGCGGGCGAGCGAGGTCAGTCCCGGGTTGCACTGGATCAGCCAGCGCCGCGGCGTGATGCCGTTGGTCTTGTTGTTGATGCGGTCGGGATAGAGCTTGTGCAGGTCGGCGAACACCGTTTCCTTCATCAGCTCGGTGTGCAGCGCCGAGACGCCATTGATGGAGTGCGAGCCGACAAAGGCCAGATTGCCCATGCGAACGCGGCGGTCGCCGTTTTCCTGGATCAGCGAGATGCGGCTGATCTGCTCGCCCGAGAACTGGTTGGTGGCGCGGGCCTCCAGAAGCACCTGCGCGTTGATGGCGTAGACGATCTGCATATGGCGCGGCAAAAGCCGTTCGAACAGCGGCACCGGCCAGCTTTCCAGCGCCTCGGGAAGGAGCGTGTGGTTGGTGTAGCCGAAGGTGCGCTTGGTGATATCCCAGGCGAGGTCGAAGTCCATGCCGTGGACATCCATCAGGAGCCGCATCAGCTCCGGCACCGCGATCGCCGGATGGGTGTCGTTCAAGTGGATCGCGGCCTTGTCGGGCAGCGATTTCAGGTCGCCATACTGGCTCAGATGCCGCTGCGCGATGTCCTGCAGCGAGGCGGTGGAGAAGAAATATTCCTGCCGCAGCCTGAGCTCCTGCCCGGCGACATGGGAATCGGCGGGATAGAGCACGCGCGACAACGCGTCGGCCTTGTTGCTCTCTGCCAGCGCGCCGATGTGGTCGCCCGCATTGAACTTGTCGAGCAGGATCGGATCGACCGGCATGCCCGACCACAGCCGCAGCGTGTTGACGCGGTTTGCCCGCCAGCCGACGACGGGCGTGTCGTAGGCAACGGCCAGGACATGCTCGGTCGGCTTCCAGACATGGCGCTCGAGCCGGCCATCCTTTGACGTGATGGACTCCACCGAGCCGCCGAAGCCGACTTCGAAGGAGCGTTCGCGCCGTTCGAATTCCCATGGGTTGCCGTGATCGAGCCAGGTTTCGGGCAGTTCGACCTGCCAGCCGTCATGGATTTCCTGGCGGAACATGCCGTTGGCGTAGCGGATGCCGTAGCCATGCGCGGGAATGTCGACGGTGGCCATGCTTTCCATGAAGCAGGCGGCGAGCCGGCCAAGGCCGCCATTGCCGAGCGCCGCATCGGGCTCGAGCGCCGCGATGAGATCGAGGTCGACGCCGAGAGACGACAGCGCCTCGCGCATATTGTCCATCAGGCCGAGATTGGAGAAGGCGTCGCGCATCAGGCGGCCGATGAGGAATTCCAGCGACAGATAATAGACGCGCTTTTCCTGCTGGTCGTAGGCCTCTTTGGTCGCCTGCATCCAGTGATCGACGATGCGATCGCGCACGACCTTGATCGAGGCGGTCAGCCAATCATATTGCGTCGCGACGGTGGTGTCCTTGCCGACCCTGTATTTGAGGGCCATCAAGACTTCCCTTGCGAGCGTCTTCGGATCTGGATTTTCGAGCAGTGGCGGAAGGGTTTCGGATGTCATCGCGCGCGTCATGCTACCTCTCGTGCGGTTGCAACGATCATACCGGCTTTCACCATTCATCCCAGCCCATGTTACCGCATCGCAACATATATTCAATCGATTTAGATGAAGGTCCGCCAGCTTACCCTGCGGCAATTTGGCGGTCAGGCGGCCAGCGCGGCCTCCGGAGGCGCCTTCGCGCCGGTCATGAAGGCGACCGCATCGGACATCGTATACTGCTTGGGATCGATGACGGCGAGACGACGACCGAGGCGGTGGATGTGGACACGGTCGGCCACCTCGAAGACATGCGGCATGTTGTGCGAGATCAGCACGATGGGCAGGCCGCGCTTCTTGACGTCGAGGATCAGTTCGAGCACGCGGCGGCTCTCCTTGACGCCAAGGGCGGCCGTCGGTTCGTCCATGATCACAACGCGGCTGCCGAAGGCAGCGGCGCGCGCCACCGCGACACCCTGGCGCTGGCCGCCCGAGAGCGTCTCCACCGCCTGACCGATGTTCTGGATGGTCATCAGGCCGAGTTCTGTCAGCTTGTCGCGGGCGCGCTTTTCCATCGCCGGACGGTCGAGCATGCGCAGCCATTGGCCGAGAAAGCCGGGTTTGCGGATCTCGCGGCCGAGGAACATGTTGTCGGCGATCGACAGTGCCGGCGACAGGGCCAGGTTCTGGTAGACGGTTTCGATGCCGGCTTCGCGGGCTTCCATTGGCGACTTGAAGGCAACGGTTTTGCCTTCGAGCCGTATTTCGCCTTCGTCTGGCACGACGGCGCCTGAAATCGCCTTGATGAGCGATGACTTGCCGGCACCGTTGTCGCCGATGACGGCGAGAATTTCGCCGGGGTAGAGGTCGAAGTCGGCATTGTCGAGGGCGGTGACGCGGCCATAGCGCTTGACCAAGCCACGCGCGGTGAGAATGGGTTCCTGGGTCATGACTATGCCGAAACCTTTCTGATCCATTGGTCGACCGCCACGGCGCCGATGATCAACACACCGGTGAGCAGCACTTTCCATTGCGGATCGGCGCCCAGCATGTTGAGTCCCATTGAGACGACGCCGACGATCATGGCGCCGAACAGCGTGCCCAGGATCGAGCCGCGCCCGCCGAAGAGGGAGATACCGCCGATCACCGTCGCGGTGATCGCCTGCAGATTGTAGTCGGTGACTGCCGCCGACGGCGAGATCGAACCATTACGGCCGATGGAGACCCAGGCGGCGAAAGCGGCGATCAGCCCGGCAAGGGTGTAGACCGTCACCAGCACCTTCTTGGTCTGGATGCCCGACAGCTTGGCCGCCTCCTGGTCGTCGCCGACGGCGTAGACATGGCGGCCCCAAGCGGTGTGGTTGAGCACGTACCAGAGCAGCAGCACCAGCGCGACCATGGCGATGACGCCGAGCGTCAGCACCGCGGTTCCGACCTTGAAGCTCAGGGCGAACAGATGCAGCAGCGGCGCCTGGGTGTCGACGTCGGTGTCACGGATGGTCTCGTTGGCCGAATAGATGAAGTTCGTGGCCATGACGATGTTCCAGGTGCCCAACGTCACGATGAAAGGCGGCAGCTTCATGTAGGCGACCAGCAACCCGTTGAGCAGTCCGCAGGCAGCACCGGCGGCAAGCCCGATCGCCACCGCGAGCACGCTCGGCAGGCCGTAGCTGACGGCGCAATTGCCCATGATCACGGCTGAAATCACCATGATGACGCCGATCGACAGGTCGATGCCGGCGGTCAGGATGACCAGCGTCTGCGCAGCGCCCAGAATGCCGACGATGGCAATCTGCTGCAGGATCAGCGTCAACGTGTAGGACGAGAAGAAGCGCCCGCCAATGGTGATGCCGAAGATCATGATCGACAGGACCAGCACGATCAGCGGCACCGCTGCCGGTGTCGAATGCAGGAAATGCTGGATGCGCCTGACTGCCGATTTGTGCTCGTCGAACGCAGCAACGCTGGTGTCGCTGCTCGAGAGAACTTTCTCGAATTCCTGAGCTTGAGACATGTTTCCTCCCCGTAGGGTGTCAGCCACGCGCCGACGCCCGTCCACGCCTTTCCGGTCTATCGCCGGGATTGTTCGCGGTCACGCGAGCCATCGTCCACCCGAAGCGGCCGGGGATCAAGCCCCGACCGCTCGAGTTCGGTAATTGCCGGTCAGACCAGCATCAGCCCCAGCACTTGGCGAGGCCTTCCTTGGTGTCGATGGACTTCACGCCCTTGGCCGGCTTGTCGGTCACCAGATTGACGCCGGTGTCGAAGAAATTCTTGCCTTCGGTCGGCTTCGGCTTGGTTCCATCCTTGGCGAAGGCGGCGATCGCCTCGATGCCGAGCGCTGCCATCTGCAGCGGGTATTGCTGCGACGTCGCGCCGATGACACCCTCTGTCACCGACTTCACGCCGGGGCAGCCGCCGTCGACGGAGACGATCAGCACCTGCTTTTCAAGGCCGACGGCCTTGAGCGCCTGGTAGGCGCCGACAGCGGCCGGCTCGTTGATGGTGTGGATGACGTTGATGGTGTTGTCCTTCTGCAGAAGGTTCTCCATCGCCTTGCGGCCGCCCTCCTCGTTGCCGTTGGTGACGTCGTGGCCGACGATGCGCGGATCGGTCTCATCGCCGATCTTGTTGGGATCCTTCACGTCGATGCCGTAGCCCATCATGAAGCCCTGGTCGCGCAGCACGTCCACCGTCGGCTGCGACGGCGTCAGGTCGAGGAAGCCGATCTTGGCGTCCTTGGCCTTGTCGCCGAGCGTCGCGGCGGCCCAGGCGCCGATCAGCTTGCCGGCTTCCAGATTGTCGGTCGCGAAGGTCGCGTCGGCCGCGTCGATCGGGTCGAGCGGTGTGTCGAGCGCGATCACCAGCAGGCCGGCGTCGCGGGCCTTCTTGACGGTCGGTACGATGCCCTTGGTGTCGGAGGCGGTGATCAGGATACCCTTGGCGCCGTCGGCGATGCAGCTTTCGATCGCGGCCACCTGGCTCTCACTGTCGCCGTCGATCTTGCCGGCATAGGTCTTGAGGTCGACGCCGAGTTCCTTGGCCTTGGCCGTGGCACCCTCCTTCATCTTGACGAAGAAGGGGTTGGTATCGGTCTTGGTGATCAGGCAAGCGCCGACACCGGCCGCGGATGCGGACGAGGCAAACGCCATCAGACCCAGGGCAGCCGCGGCAAACACGGTCGATTTCAACAGTTTTGTATTGGTCACGATCTTCCTCCCAGTGGAACCATTCCGGATGCCGGCCAACCGGCATCTACGGCGCATCCAACGAATTTCTCCCAGCGTGGACGCCTCTTCAACAGACACCAGACCGAGGGCCCTGTCAATAATTAAATCACTCTTATTTATTATTGACAGCCTTGCGTCCTTCACTCATTCTGGCCCAAAAGCATTGAGGGGAAACGACGGGAGGAACAGGGTGGAAACCGCCACTGCGAGGCACGGTTCGCCCGAAGCGAATGAGAGCCTGATTCACCGCGGCACCAACCAGAGCGGCATGCGCGACCACAACGAGCGGCTGGTGCTCTCGCTGGTGCGTCAGCATGGCAGCCTGGCGAAATCCGATATCGCGCGCATGACCGGACTGTCGGCGCAGACGGTTTCGGTCATCATGCGCGAGCTGGAGGAAGAAGGCCTGCTCGTGCGCCAGGCACCGCTGCGCGGCAAGATCGGCCAGCCCTCGATACCGATGGCGCTCAATCCGGAGGGCGCCTTCTTCATCGGCCTCAAGATCGGCCGCCGCAGCGCGGAACTGGTGCTGATCGATTTTCTCGGGAATGTGCGCTCTATGCTGCAGCACTCCTATCGCTATCCGGCACCGCGCGAGACGGTGGAATTCGTCACCGATGGCATGAAAAAGATGCGCGGCGAACTGACGCCGGCGCAGGACAAGCGCATTGCCGGGCTCGGCATCGCCATGCCGTTCGAATTGTGGAACTGGGCCGACACCGCCGGCGCGCCGCGCGACGTCATGGACGAATGGCGCCACCGCGACATCAGGGGCGATATCCAGGCGCAATGCGATTTTCCGGTCTATCTGCAAAACGACGCTACGTCGGCCTGCGGCGCGGAGCTCGTCTTCGGCCAGGCGGGCGGCGCGCGTGATTTCGTTTATTTCTACATCGGCGCCTTCGCCGGCGGCGGCATCGTACTCAACGGCCGGCTGTTCGGCGGCCCGACCGGCAATGCCGGCGCGCTTGGCTCCATGCCGGTGCCCGGACCGGACGGCAAGCCGACCCAGCTGATCGACGTGGCGTCGATCGCCATGCTGGAAAAAGCGCTCAATGCCCGCGGCGTCGAGGCTTCGCATCTGTGGACGTCACCCGAGGACTGGGGCGAGATCGGCTCCGAACTCGACGACTGGATCGCCAGCGCCTCACGGGCGCTTGCCTATGCCATCGTCGCGGCGTCCTCGGTCATCGATTTCGAGGCGGCGGTGGTCGACGGCTGGATGCCGCGGGCGGTGCGCCGTCGGCTGGTCAATGCCATTATCGCGGCCATCGCGACAATCGACGGCGAAGGCTTGAAACTGCCCGCCGTTCGCGAGGGAACCGTCGGCATCCATGCCCGGGCGCTCGGCGGCGCTAGCCTGCCGCTGTCCGAACGCTTCCTGATCGGTTCGACGACGATTTCCAGGAGCGCCTGAATGCTGATCGGAATCCCGGCGCTGCTCGGTCCGGACCTTCTGGCGACATTGCGCGCCATGGGTCATGGCGACGAGATCGCCCTGGTCGACGGAAATTATCCGGCAGAGGAGCAGGCAAGGCGCCTCATCCGGGCCGACGGTCATCCGCTCATTCCGGTGCTCGACGCGATCCTGAGTATCCTGCCGGTGGATGACGCGGTGCCGGAAGCGTTGTTCCGCGCATCCGTGAAAGGCGACCCGTCGCGCGCCGATCCGGTCCATCACGAGATAGAGGCGATCTGCGCCAAACGCGCGCCCGGCCGCAAGGTGGTTGCGCTGGCCGGCGCCGACTTCTATGCACGGGTCAAATCGGCGCATGCCATCGTCGCGACAAGCGAGCCGCGGCTTTACGCCAACATCATCATCCGCAAGGGCGTGATCTATCCGCCGGAGACGAGGAAACCATGATCCTTTGCTGCGGCGAAGCCCTGATCGACATGTTGCCGCGCACCACGACACAGGGTGAGCCTGCCTTTGCTCCCTATGTCGGTGGCGCGGTGTTCAACACGGCTATCGCGCTTGGACGGCTCGGCGCGCCGGCCGGCTTCTTTTCGGGCCTGTCGTCGGATCTTTTCGGCGGCCAGTTCAGGGACGCGCTGGGGGCGAGCAAGGTCAGTTCCACCTACGCCCATACCTCGCCCAGGCCGACGACGCTGGCCTTCGTGAAGCTCACCAACGGCCAGGCGACCTATACCTTCTACGACGAGAACACCGCCGGACGCCTGCTTACCATCGATGACCTGCCGGTGCTTGGAAACGAGATCGAGGCCATGCTGTTCGGCGCCATCAGCCTGATCTCGGAGCCTGCCGGCAGTGCCTATGAAGAGTTCATGCGGCGCGAGCACGCGAGCCGTGTCATGATGCTCGATCCCAACATCCGGCCGAACTTCATCCCGGACAAGGCCAAGCACCTCACGCGCATCCGGGAGATGATGGCGATGGCCGATATCGTGAAACTGTCGGACGAAGACCTCAACTGGTTCGGCGAAGCCGGTTCGCACGAGGACGTCGTGCGAAACTGGCTTGAGCGCGGCCCGAAACTGATCGTCGTTACGCATGGCAGCGAAGGTGCTGTCGGTTACACCAAGGACCACGCCGTCACCGTGATGCCGGAAAAGGTCGAGGTGGTCGACACGGTCGGTGCGGGCGATACATTCAATGCCGGCATCCTTGCCTCCCTGCATGAACAGGGCCTGCTGACGAAGGCGGCCATCGGCGACCTCACGCAAGACGCGATCCGCAAGGCACTGGCGCTTGGTGCCAAGGCAGCGGCGGTGACCGTATCACGCGCCGGCGCCAATCCACCGTGGCGGCACGAAATTGCCTGAGCAACGTTCAACATAAGTTGAGCCAGTCGATCACTTTATGTTTCGCAGGACAGATCCCCGGGGCTATAAAGGCCGGATCGCGCCCGACGAGGCCCGGATTTCCGGCATCTGGCCAGCATCCGCCGGAAGCAGTGGTAACAGACCGCAACAGCCGGGCAATCGGCGGCCCCGAGCGTCCGGCTTTCTCGGCAGGCGCAACTCTGGTACCAGCGGGCCGTTATCTGGCTAAACCGCCTTGTTAAAAACCGTTTTTGAGGCCGACATGCAGTTCATTGATCTTGGCGCGCAGCGCGAACGCATCCGCGACCGGCTGAAAGCCGCGATCGACCATGTTGTCGAGGACGGCCGCTACATCCTCGGGCCCCAGGTCGCGGAATTCGAGAAGAAGCTCGCCGCCTATGTCGGCACCAAGCATGTCGTGGCCTGCGCCAACGGCACCGATGCGCTGCTGCTGCCGCTGTTCGCGGCCGGCATCGGCCCGGGCGATGCCGTGTTCGTGCCGAGCTTCACCTTCGCCGCCACCGCCGAAGTGGTGGCGTTGGCCAAGGCGGAACCCGTCTTCGTCGATGTCGATCCCGCAACCTACAACATCGACATCGCCAGTCTCGAGGCGGCGATCACCATGATCAAGAAGGAAGGCCGGCTGAAGCCGAAGGCGATCATCCCGGTCGACCTGTTCGGCCTTGCCGCCGACTACGAGGCAATCATGGCCATTGCCGACCGCGAAGGACTGTTGGTGATCGAGGACGCCGCCCAGTCGATGGGCGGATCGCATGGCGGCAAGATGTGCGGTGCCTTCGGCCATGTCGGCTCGACCAGCTTCTACCCGGCCAAGCCGCTTGGCTGCTATGGCGACGGCGGCGCGATGTTCACCAACGATGACGCGCTGGCCGACAAGCTGCGTTCCTTTGCCTTCCACGGCAAGGGCGAGACCCAATACGACAATGTTCGCGTCGGCATCAATTCGCGGCTCGACACGCTGCAGGCGGCGATCCTCATCGAAAAGCTCGCCATCCTCGAAGACGAGATGGTCGCGCGCCAGGTGGTGGCAAATCGCTATGCCGAAGGGCTCGGCGACATCGTCACGGCTGCCCGCAATCTCGATGGCAGCCGGTCCGCCTGGGCCCAATACGCGATCGAGACGCCCAAGCGCGACGGTCTGAAGGCGCATCTCGGCGAGAAGGGTATTCCGTCCGTCATCTACTACGTCAAGCCGCTGCATGCCCAGGTCGCCTATCGCGACTACCCGCGCACGCCGACCGGCCTTGCCGTTTCGGAGGACCTGCCGAAGCGCATCCTGTGCCTACCGATGCACCCCTATCTCAGTGAAGCCGACCAGGACCGGATCATCGAGACGATCCGCAACTATATCGGCTCGAACTCGGCGCAGGCCGCGGCGGAGTAGCTTTCGGAACCACCAGGTTCCGGCACGCATCGCCCGCCTGCTTCAAAGGATGAATCGCAGGCTGGCGCGCGACGGCGGAGCTTGAGCATCAGTTCACCGTTTCACGGAAACCGCAGCGCCGCCTTTGGTCCGCTTGTCCGTTCCAGGCTGAGCAACGGAACGACAGTTCAGTATGCAGATGCTGGCCGTGAAGACCAAGGCGCCTAGAACCCATGACAGCCAGATCCTGTGGTCGACCGACAATTCGACCACAGCCACGATCAGACAGCTACCGGCCATGAAATGGCAAGGGCCCTTCAAACGGCCAATGGTCCTCATGATCGCGGCCAGCAGCAATCCGTAGACAGCGATACCCAATACTCCCAGTTCATACCACAAATCGAATACGATATTATGTGCGCTGGGGAGATCCACCAGCAGATAATATGTAGGGTTCACGACAACGCCGGCCGCGTTTCTCATCGTGTTCGCGCCATGACCAAGAATTGGTCTGTCCGCAATATGAGGAGAGATCATCTTCCAGAGATCAAGCCGCGCGGCAAAGGTCCCGGGATGGAAGGCCAGCCAGCCCCTCGCCTCGAGCAAGGCAAACAGGGGCGAGACAACGAACGGCGCAATCAAGGCGAGAAACAAATACACGGCAAGGAACACGACGAAAGCACATTGCCGGTATTTCGCGGGGATGGCGAAAATCAACGCCACGATGATTATCGCCACATCGACACCAGTCGATTGGCCATACAGCAAGGTCAGCACGGCAAAGATGGCTGCAATGCCCTTCCAGAGCGGCTTCGATTGGGCAAGCAGGATGACGGCAAAGAACGCTCCGTATACGGTGATCTTGTGGAGCGTGAAAATATTTCCCACAAATCGGGGATCCTCGGTACAGAACGCGAAATACAATTCCCGCCCCATCACGCACAACGTGCCAATCAGCAGGCCAGTCAATGATGACTTTGTCAGCCGGTCACGCTGAGCGTCCGTAAGTGCGAGGATGCACTGAAACAGCAATATGGCGGCAATCGAATAGCTAAAAACGTCTCTCGTCGCCACAAGGGAGCGGGTCTTGTCGTCCGACCACAGAACACTCGAAAAAATGAAACAGGACAAGGCACCGAGGGCTACGGCAAGGCTTTTCGTCCCCTCGGCAAAGCTCAAGCGCTTGGTCGAAAGGAAAAGAGCGCCGGCGAGAGCAGCGACGAATGCCACGACTGTCGGAGACATTTCAATGAAAACGAACAGGACAGGAGAGACAGCATAGACACCGATCAATGTCCTGAAGATTATTTCATCACGATCTCTCGTGGATGCCGGGAACCCGCCGAGGATGACGGCATGGCTTTTTTCAAGCAAGGACATTGAATTTCCGACTCAGCGAACTGTCGGTCCGGGATAGCTTATTTCCCCAGGCTTTTAACCCCCGAGCCCGTGGGCGCCCTTGCCGGCTCGAACCTGCCGGTGGCGATGAAATGCGGATTGGCGAAATCCTCGTCGTCGGCCTGATCGCGTTTGCCGTAGGCCAAGGGCTTGCCGTCCAGAGTGCGTGTCGTACCGCCCGCCGCGCGCAACACCGCGTCGCCCGCGGCGGTGTCCCACTCCATGGTGCGCCCGAAACGCGGATAGACGTCTGCCTCGGCACTCGCCAGAAGACAGAATTTCAAGGACGAACCGACCGAGACGATCTCGGCGGCGCCGAGGTCGCGAATATAGGCTTCGGTTTCCGGCGTGTTGTGCGACCGGCTGGCAACCACGGCCAGCGGGGCTGCTGCGGTCCTCACCGAAATCGGCCTGCGGCCGACGATCTGGTAGTCGCCGTCGATTTCCAGGGCTTCCGCCCTGCCCGGCCGGCCGGAAAAGAAACGGCCGGTGCAAGGCGCAAAGACGACACCGACTTCCGGCACACCATGGCGCACAAGCGCGATGTTGACGGTGAAGTCGGTGCGGCGATTGACGAATTCCTTGGTACCGTCGAGCGGATCGACGAGGAAGAAGGCGTCGCCAAGATCGGTCGGCATGACACCGGCCGCCGCCTCCTCCTCGGCCACGCAGGGAATCTCGGGAAATGCGGCGCGCAGGCCGGCGAGAATGATCTTCTCGCTCTCGCGGTCCGCCTCGGTCACCGGCGAGGAGTCTGATTTGCGGTCAACCGCGCAGCCGGCGTGGAAGACACGCATGACCTCGCGTCCGGCCGCCAGGGCCAGTTGCTCGAAGATGTCGAGCATCGACTTGTCGTCAGATACCGCCGCCGTTGTCATATTGGTCTTCGGCAATGTCACGCTCGTTCAGCCAGTGTTCCAGGGCATCTACCATCTCTTCAGCCGATCTGCCGAGCGTCTTGAGATGGATTTCCGGTTTTTCCGGCGCCTCGTAGGGGGAATCGACACCGGTGAAGTTCTTGATCTCGCCGTTCAGCGCCCGGGCATAGAGGCCCTTCGGATCGCGCCTGGCGCACTCCTCGAAAGGCGTGTCGACAAACACCTCGATGAACTCGCCATCGGCCATCAGTTCGCGCGCCATGCGCCGTTCGGCGCTGAACGGCGAAATGAACGAGACAATGACGATCAGCCCGGCATCGGCCATCAGCTTGGCCACTTCGGCCACGCGGCGGATGTTCTCGACCCGGTCGGCATCGGTGAATCCGAGATCGCGGTTGAGACCGTGACGGACATTGTCGCCGTCCAGGATATAGGTGTGCCGGCCGGTGGCGAACAGCTTCTTCTCGAATAGATTGGCGATGGTCGACTTGCCGGAGCCCGAAAGCCCGGTGAACCAGAACACAGCGGGCCGCTGGTTCTTCATGTCGGCGCGCACGCGCTTGCCGACATCGAGCGATTGCCAGTGGATGTTTTCGGCGCGACGCAGCGAGTGCACGATCATGCCGGCGCCGACGGTGGCGTTCGAGATGCGATCGATCAGGATGAAGGCGCCGGTGGTGCGGTTGTCGGCGAAGGGATCGAAGGCGATCGGCGCCCGCGTCGAGATGTTGCAGATGCCGACTTCGTTCATTTCAAGCGACTTGGCCGCTTCATGGGCGAAGTCGTTGACATTGATGCGGTATTTCAGGTCGGTGACGGTAGCGCTGGTCTGGTCG
Organism: Mesorhizobium sp. 113-3-9; assembly: GCF_016756515.1. Classification (NCBI taxonomy): domain Bacteria; kingdom Pseudomonadati; phylum Pseudomonadota; class Alphaproteobacteria; order Hyphomicrobiales; family Phyllobacteriaceae; genus Mesorhizobium; species Mesorhizobium sp. 113-3-9. The sequence goes on from NZ_AP023246.1 coordinate 5,708,206, forward strand.
GTCTCGGTGCGCAGGATGTAGGAACGGCCCGGCAGCAGCGCATGCTCGTCAAACCAGACGATGTTGGCGGCGAACTGATCGGCAACCTGCGGCCTGGCGGCCGGCGACACCAGCATGTTGCCCCTGGAGACCTCGACCTCATCGTCAAGAACAAGCGTGATGGCCTGGCCGGCCACCGCCTGTTTGAGATCTCCGCCATGGGCGACAATGCGTTTGACATGCGAGGACTTGCCGGATTTGGCGACCACGACCTCGTCGCCCGGCGCAATAGCGCCGGACGCTATCGTGCCGGCAAAGCCGCGGAAGTCGAGATTGGGGCGGTTGACGTACTGCACCGGAAAACGAAACGGCTGCTCGACAGCCGCCTCTTCGACCGAAACGGTCTCGAGGTGCTCGATCAGCGTCGGGCCGGAATACCATTGCATATTGTCGGAGCGGCCGCTGACATTGTCGCCGTAGCGGGCCGACATCGGGATCGGCACGATGGTCTGGAAGCCGAGGTCACGCGAGAATTGTCCGTAGTCTTCGACGAGCCGGTCGAAAACCGCCTGGTCGAAATCGACGAGATCGATCTTGTTGACCGCCAGCACGATGTGGCGAATGCCGAGCAGCGAAGCGATGATCGAATGACGCCTTGTCTGGCGCAGCACCCCTTGCCGAGCATCGATCAGCACGATCGCCAGGTCGGCGGTCGAGGCGCCCGTCGCCATGTTGCGCGTATATTGTTCGTGGCCGGGCGTGTCGGCGACGATGAACTTGCGCTTCGGCGTGGCAAAGAAGCGGTAGGCGACGTCGATGGTGATGCCTTGCTCGCGCTCGGCCTCGAGGCCGTCGACCAGCAGCGCGAAATCGATGTCGTCGCCGGTGGTGCCGTGCTTGCGCGAATCGCGCTCGAGCGCGGCGAGCTGGTCCTCGAAGATCTGCTTGGTGTCGGACAACAAGCGTCCGATCAGCGTCGACTTGCCGTCGTCGACCGAACCGCAGGTCAGGAAGCGCAGCAGCGACTTCTTCTCCTGCGCGGCTAGATAATCACGGACGCTGTCGGTGGGAGCAAGGCTTTTTGCCATGATATGACGCATGGTCAGAAATACCCCTCGCGCTTCTTCTTTTCCATCGAGCCTGCCTCATCACGGTCGATCAGGCGACCTTGGCGTTCAGAGGTGCGCGCGGTCAGCATCTCGCCAACGATGGCTTCGAGCGTGTCGGCATCCGATTCTATGGCGCCGGTGAGCGGATAGCAGCCCAAAGTGCGGAACCGCACCAGCCGGTTCTCGACCGACTCGCCGGGGCGCAGTTTCATGCGGTCGTCGTCCTTGAGGATCAGCATGCCGTCGCGTTCCACCACCGGCCGTTCCTTGGCGAAATAGAGCGGCACGATCGGGATGTTCTCCTGCAGGATGTACTGCCAGATATCGAGTTCGGTCCAGTTCGACAGCGGGAAGACGCGGATCGATTCGCCCGATGCGATGCGGGTGTTGAAGATCTTCCACATTTCGGGGCGCTGGTTCTTCGGATCCCACACGTGCTGGGCGTTGCGGAACGAGAATATACGTTCCTTGGCGCGCGACTTCTCCTCGTCGCGGCGGGCGCCGCCAAAGGCGGCATCGAAACCGTATTTGTCGAGCGCCTGGCGCAGCGCCACGGTCTTCATCACATGGGTATGGGTGTTCGAGCCGTGGTCGAACGGATTGATGTTGTCGCGCACGCCGTCTTCGTTGACATGGACCAACAGGTCGAAGCCGAGTTTTTGCGCCATCTGATCGCGAAAAGCGATCATTTCGCGGAATTTCCAGGTGGTGTCGACGTGAAGAAATGGAAATGGCGGCTTGGCGGGATAGAACGCCTTCATCGCCAGATGCATCAGCACGGATGAATCCTTGCCGACCGAATAGAGCATGACCGGCTTGGTGAAGGCGGCCGCAACCTCGCGGAATATGTGGATGGACTCGGCTTCAAGCCGCTGCAGGTGCGTAAGCGCTATGGTCATGGACTGTGAGCGTTCTCTCGTGCCTTGCGACAGAAGACCTTGCGTCAAATCATCGAGCTTTTTGCGCCCGGTTCAAGCTTCGCTTCTGGACAAAGTGTTTTCGTGCGGGCGTTCTAGCAGATCGGCGCACGGCAGAACAATGCAAGACGAGCTTGGCGGCTGTCAGTTCGAGAATGAATTTTCCATGCTTTCGCCAGAACCCGGAAATTTCTGTTCGCAGGGCCTCCAATCGAGAAAAGGCAGGAAAAATATTGCCCGGGAGAACGTGACGGCAAACGCTTCCGGAACCCTTTCCCAATCGACGGGCGCCGGCCGCCGATTTTCGGTGACAACCAGCCCCGCCGCACTATCGAAAAATTAGCCCAGCCGCTATACAAGCCTCTCGAAGCGGGCAAGATGCATCATGAGGCATGGGCGATTTCGAGGCGAGCACATTCGGTTCCACTAAACGGGATGTGCCGCATAAAGCTACTCGAGAATAGCGAGCCCGAAACTTGGACCGGCTTTCGTCTGTAAGACAGCAATTCACGCCTTCGCGGATCAATATCTACTTTTCCATTCTTTGCTTCTTTTTTCCCCCGGTTCTGGGATCGGCGGTCAGCTTCGTGTTCAATGGTGGTGGCCTGTGGTCCATCCTTTTGATCGCCTTCAGGAAAAGACGCTTCAACATCGACCCGGCGATGATGGTGCTGACGGTCGCGATCTATGCCTATTGCGCGGCCAATCTCGTGGCTTCCATCGTCAACAACGCGATCACTCGGGACGCGTCGCACCTGATACCGCTCGTCACCTTCCTGTTTTTCCCCATCTCCTATTCGACCTGGAGCATTACGCGGAAAACGACGCTTGTGCGCATCATCGTGCTGAGCAGCATGGCGGCCTGTTTTGTGGCGCTGTTTCTGGCGGTCTTCCAGCAATATTGGCTTGGTAAGCGCGCCGAGGGCGGAGCCGGCAACGCAATCGTGTTCGCGGAGGTCCTGTGCCTTGGAGTGATGGTCTGTGTGGCCGGTGCCCTGTCGGGCATCGAGCGACGCCGGATCGCCCTCATCTGCGCGGCACTCGGTGGGACGATCGCCATCATCTACTCCCAAACACGCATTATCTGGCTGGCACTGCTGATCGCCGGCATCGCCGTTCTGCTGATCAACCAGCAGAAACTGAGAGGAAGAAATGCCGTGCGCCTGCTGTTGCTGTTGCTGGCGGTCGGCGTCGTGGTCGCTGCTGTCGGCTTCCACACCATATCCGGGCGGGTCGATTTTCTGCGCTCCGACTGGGATGCGCTTGCCACCCATGGCGACCACACGACACCCCTGGGATTGCGCGCCGCTCTGTGGGATATCGGCCTCAAGGCGTTTCATGAGATGCCATTGTTCGGACATGGAGTGGGTGCCACCCAGACCTTGATAAAACAGGGCTTCCAGGATCAGTTCGGCATGGACGCCGGCTTCAGTCATTTCCACAACGGCTTTCTGACCGCCCTGGTGCAGGCGGGAATACTGGGCGCCGTGACGCTGGCGGCGATCTTCGTGGTTGCCGCCAGGAATGCCGCCCTGGTGCTGCGCAACAGCACGGATCCAATCGAACGGTTCGGCGCTACCATGATCGTCATCGTTCTGATCACCTATCTGACCGCGGGGATGACGGGCATCCTGATCGGCCATGACATTCTGGATTCGGTTCTGATGGTGTTCCTGGTGTCGGGAACCTATCTTGCCTCCGGGCGTCAGGCTCCGTTGGCGGAAGGCCAGGCACTTTCGCTTGCGACGGAAGGTCAGATCCTTCCGTCAACGACGAAGGAGCAGGCGCTTCCGTCCGCCATCCAATAGCGGTTCCGGGCAAAGGCCATGAGAGTTCTGGTGACAGGCGCGACGGGCTTCATCGGCCGTCAGGTGGTGCACCGGCTCCGCGAGGCAGGCGCCGAGCTTCGCCTCGCGTCCCGCCACCCGGAGAGGCTCGGCCCCGGACATGACGCCATGCGGATGCCCGGTTTCGACGCTCCGGCCGCCGCCTTCCTGGCGCTTACCAGGGATGTCACGGATGTCGTCCATTGCGCGGGCCTGAACAATGATGAAGGCAACGCCACCGAAGCCGATTTCCGGGCGGCCAATGCGGAATTGAGCGCGCGGCTGGCGCAGGCCGCCGCCGAGCAGGCAAGCGGACGCTTCATCCAACTGTCCTCGATCCGGGCCGTGATCGGCGCACGCGTCAGCGCAATGATCAACGAGGACACGATGCCCGATCCGCGATGCGCCTATGGGCGCTCGAAGCGTGAAGCCGAAGTCAGGGTGCTGGACGCCTATGCGTCGCATGGCCGTTCCGACGCCACCGTATTGCGGCTGCCTCCAGTCTACGGAAGCGGCATGAAGGGAAACCTGGCAACGCTGATGCGCCTGGCCGACACGGCCCTGCCGCTGCCGACAGGTGCCCTGACGGCAACCCGTTCCCTGCTGTCATCACAATCAGCGGCGGGAGCGATATGGCATCTGCTGAGCCGTTCAGGGCCACTGCGCCCGATCTACATTGCCGGCGATGTGCCGCCGGTTTCGATCGCTGACATTGTGCGCGCCTTCCGCAGCGGTTTCGGACGGCCGACGCGCCTGATGGCCGTGCCGGCCGCGCCGTTGCGGGCAGCCGCGATCCTCTTGGGCAAGCGGATATTCTGGGACAATATGACCGCGACGCAGGTATGCGACCCTGCCATGCTGGTGTCCGAAGGCTGGCTGCCGGAAACCGGCACGCTGGAACGGCTGGCCGAGATGGCGCGGCTCGCAAACGCTCAATCGCCTCCGTTGCGATAGAGCGTTCCAAACAGGATACGAAGATCAAGCCAGAATGACGCCGTCCTGAGATAGGTGGCATCCGTTTCGGCCAGGAGCCGCGGATTCGACATGTCGATGCCCTTGATCTGGGCCATGCCCGTTATGCCTGGAAGTGCTGTCAAAACCCCCAGCTGCCTGCGATACTCGATCAATTCCGTCTGTGTCGGCAGGCAGGGACGCGGCCCGACCAGGCTCATCTCGCCCTTCAGGACATTCCAGAATTGCGGCAGTTCATCGAGCTTGAACTTCCGCAAGGTCCTTCCGACGGCAGTCACGGCATTCGCAGGCGCTTCATGCGAGGGCAAGGACGGCGTCCCCTGGACCATCGTCCTCAATTTGTGGCAGCGAAACAACGCGCCGTCGAGACCGACCCGTGTCTGGGAAAAAATTGCTGGACCGGGTGACGATGCCCGCACGGCAAGCATGGCGAGCAATAAAACAGGAGATGTGGCCACCAGCAGCAGGGCCGCGCCGGCAAGATCGAAGATTTTCTTGGCTGCCTTCATGAATGGCCGATCGTGCTCCCTGCCAAAAGCCCCGCGGGACAACACCGCTGATGAAGCCGTCATCCGGTCGACCTAGCACGTGGTCGCCTCTCGACCAAGCGCACCGCAGGCCATTCAAGGTTCAGTACATGGGGTGCCGGTTGGTCCCGGCGGAAAGCCGCCGATGGAGACAGTTTTTGCGTTTGCGCCGACCAGGTTTCAGGACTCAAAGGTCGGCCCGGCAGGTTAAGTCGCCTGCCCAGCCGTTTTCGGGATTGCCTGCAGGTCCGTGCTCCCCCTCGCCTTCTTGGCGCGGTCGAGACCCGCCAGCACGGCGAGCGACGCGGCCTTGCCCTGATTCTTCACCGATTGCTGAAGCGCAGCAAGTGCGACCTGGACATCCGACCACTCCACAACGTCCGTGCTCAAGCCAAAAATCTTCGAAATGCCGAGTTCGACGAGTTCCTCGTCTTCACCATGCAGCGTTTCATGGAGCTTTTCGCCAGGCCTGATGCCGGTAAAGCGGATTGGGATGTCCGTGTACGGGCTCTTTCCCGACATGCGGATCATCGTTTCGGCCACTTCGAGGATCGGCACCGGCTTGCCCATGTCGAGCATGTAGACGGCATAATCTTCGCCGCTTGGCCGCGATGCGGCATCGGCAGCCGACATGATGACGAGATCGACGGCTTCGGCCACTGTCATGAAATAGCGTGTCATGCGCCGGTCGGTGATGGTGACAGGTCCGCCAGCCTCGATCTGCGACTGGAATATGGTCGCCACGGAACCGTTGCTGCCAAAGACGTTGCCGAAACGGACCGCGATGAACTTGGTGGCGGGACGGCGCCCACCCGGATCGGTCGGGGGTGTCCCATGCAAGGCGCTGACGATCTGTTCCGCAGCCCGCTTCGTGATGCCAAGCACGGACGACGGATCCACGGCCTTGTCGCTCGACACCAGGACAAACTGCGCCACTCCGCATCTGGCGGCAACCTCCGCGCAGACGAGTGTCCCGAAAACATTGGTCTGGATGGCCGAGTCCCAATTCTCCTCGAGCAGCGGAACGTGCTTCAGCGCCGCCGCATGGAAGATGATATCCGGTTTGAATTCCGAGACGACCCGGGTTATCTGGCGCCGATCGGCGACGTCGGCAATGCGGACCTTGAGGCGGTCATGGTGCTGCTCGTCAATATATTGGCTCAACTGGAAGATGCCGAACTCGGAATTGTCGGCAACCAGGACTGCCTCGGCGCCAAGCTCCAGCGACCGTTTGACCAGGGTTCGGCCGATCGAACCGGCGCCACCCGTCACCAGAACCCGCTTACCGCCGACGAAGGCGCCGATGCGTTTGATATCGGAAGGCACCGTCGAGCGACGCAGGATCGTTTCCATCTCGACAGCGTCGAGAACGAGCTTTCCCTCCTGCCCCAGTTGCGAAAGCCCCGAGAACTGCACGACCGCTATGTCGCCATGCCGGGCGACCCGAACGAGTTCGGAATATTCTTCGATCTCATGCTCGGCACCGCTGCCGAAAATAAGCAGGTCGAGACTTGCCGTCCCCTTTGCGTATTCCTCGAGCGCCTCGACCAGACGAGGGCGAATGGCCACGACGGGTACGCCCTGGATACGGGTGCCCTCGGGAGCCCCGTTTTCGATCGCCAGGATTCCGACGATGGAATACTCGGCCGGCTGGGCTGTGCGGGTGAAACGGATGATCACGTCGGCCTCGCTCAATTTGCCGACGAACATCGCCCGCTTGATCGAGGCCTTGCCGGTGCCGCGGCTCAAGATGCGCCAACTCGCACCATCGCGAAGGAACCGATAGAAAATCCGAGGCGCGGAAATGATGGTGAAAGAAACCAGAAAGAAGACAATAAACTGGCGCTCGTTGAGGCCCGCCACAGGTTGAAAGGAACGGACAACGAGCGAAACGCAGTAAAGCGTGACAGTCAAGATTCCGCAACTCTTCAGGATGTTGAAGAAATCCGGCGTCGAGGCGAAACGCCACACGGTGTTGTAAAGGCCGCAATATCTAAACAGCAGGTGGCTGAGAACGATGATGCTCGCCCAGCAAGCAAAACCCGCTGAGGAAAAGGCTTCGAACGACAGTCTCGATTGCGATAAAGTCAGGCTGAGCGCCACCGCGATCAGGACCATCACGATATCCAGAACCATGATGATAGCGCGACGCACCTTCGGCCGAAGTCCGGATACGGCTTCTATGTGGGATGTCATCGGGCAGTACTGAACTCCGGGCGTGAGAACTTCGACACTAGTACGGAGCCAGATCGAATACCATTCGCCACCGGCCACCTGTTATTAGCGCCAAATCCTCGGCCCCCGCCTTCTCTATCGCATAGCGTGGACTTGAGGCCATCGCCAGAGATTTTTTCACAGGCGGTTTGATCAGGACCGGGCATATCGATCAGGACCGGGTGCAACAGCAAGTGCAAAAGTAGCTCTCGCTCATACAAGTCACGAGGCTCCCGGACCGATATTCACCAAGTGTCGTCGAAATCATTGCCGGTGCACTATTTTGAAGATCACAAGGGAAACGCTGGGCGGCTGGCCAAGCGATTTTCGGTTGACAGAGGAGCCTACTGCAATATGACGGCCTTTCCTTCACCAGCCAAAGCGAAGTGATGAAATTTGGATCGAGTGGCCTTCGAGGCCTGGCTTCGGAACTGCTCGGGAAGCCGAGTGGACTTTACACCGAGGCTTTCGCCTGGCGCCTGGCCGCCGGCGGGGGGCAACCGAAAGCCAGGGTGCTGGTAGGTCGCGACCTACGCGACAGCAGCCCCACCATTGCCGCCAACTGCATGGCGGCCCTGGCGGCAAACGGACTTCAGCCGATCGATTGCGGCGCCATTCCGACACCGGCTTTGGCGCTCTATGGCCTGCAGCATGGCATGGCGGCGCTCATGGTGACGGGTTCGCATATTCCTGCCGACCGCAACGGCATCAAATTCTACAGCCCGCATGGCGAGATCAGCAAAGCCGATGAAGCCGCCATGGCGCAGTATGCCGCTGAAAAGTCAGATTCCTATCGCTCGCCGCCATCCGCAGAAACCGCATTTCCGACACACCATGATCAGGCGATCGCCGCCTATCGCGCACGCGCTAAGGATATATTGAAGCCCGGCTCGCTTTCGGGTTTAAGGATCGGCGTCTATCAGCACAGCTCGGTCGCGGCGGATCTCCTGGTCGAGATTCTCCGATCCTTCGGCGCCAGCGTAACACCTGTCGGGAAATCCGATACTTTCGTGCCTGTTGACACGGAAGCTGTGAGCCCCGCCACAATTGCAAAATTCAGGGATTGGGCGCGAGAATTCAAACTCGATGCCATCGTGTCGACAGACGCCGATGCCGATCGTCCGCTCATCACCGACGAGAACGGCGACCTGTTTCGCGGCGACCTGATCGGCCTCGCCGTAGCCTTGTATTTGCGGGCAGATGTTGTCGTGACACCGGTGACGTCCAATTCAGGCATTTCGAAAACCTTCGGTTTTGAGGTGCTGAGGACGAAGGTCGGATCTCCGTTCGTCATCGAAGCCATGGAAGCTTCATACCGTGCCGGCAGCATCGTCCTCGGCTTTGAGGCCAATGGCGGCGTGCTCCTTGGGTCGGACTGTTCGCTGCACGGGAGGACATTGACGGCACTGCCGACGCGCGATGCGATGCTCCCTATCCTTGCCGTCCTTGGCACGGTTGCGTCGACAGGAAAAAAGCTGTCGCATCTGCGCGAACTTTGGAAGCTCCCGGCGTGTGCTAGCGAGCGCCTTGAAAATTTCCCGGTTGAAAGTTCGCGCAGCCTGATGCGTCGGCTCGCCGATCGGGAACAATTGCAGCGATTTCTGGCCCCTTTCGGGACTGTCGCCGAAGTCGATGAGACCGATGGCCTCAGGACACGAATGGCGACCGGCGAGATCATCCATCTGCGGCCTTCCGGCAACGCGCCGGAACTGCGGTGCTACTCGGAGGCCGCAAAACCGGACAGAGCGGCGGCGATCGTGGCGCTTACGCTTGAAAGGGCGCGGGCAATCACATCCACAGACGAAACAGAGGTCGTTTAATGAAAGTGGTTCCCGTCATCATCAGCGGGGGAGCCGGATCGCGGCTATGGCCTGCCTCGAGGCAATCGCACCCCAAGCCTTTCCTCAAAGTGGCAGACGGACACTCTCTTATTCAACACACCGTGTTGCGCGCTGCTTCGATCGAGGGCGTCGTGGAACTCGTTGCGGTGACGTCCGGTGACCACCTCTTCCTGACCAAGGACGACTTCGACCAGCTGGACTCAGTCGTGCTGCCACGCACATTTCTGCTTGAGCCGGAGGGCCGGGATACGGCCGCTGCCGTTGCCGCCGCCACGATCCACGCGAAGGCGACGCAGGGACCTGACGCAATCTTGTGCGTCTTTCCCGCGGATCACATGATCGGCAATCTGCCTGCGTTTCTGAATGTCATGGGCCGAGCCATCGATCACGCGAAGCAGGGCCGAATCGCAACCCTGGGCATAAATCCAACCAGGCCGGATACCGCGTTCGGTTACATCGAAGCCGATGGCGAAAAAGTTGTCCGTTTCGTTGAAAAGCCGGACCTCGAGACCGCTCAAGCCTATCTCGCATCCAAGCGTTTCTTCTGGAACGCCGGCATCTTCTGCTTCACCGCCCAAACCATGCTCACCGAAATGGCCGTGCATTGTCCCGCGGTCATCGAGGCCGTTTCCAGAAGCTATGAGAACGCCCGTTTCAGCGAAGGCGAAGGCTTTGCCAAAATCGAACTCGCGCCCGAGCATTTCGGCTCGGCTCCGCGTATCTCTCTCGACCACGCGGTCATGGAGAAGGCGGGCAATCTTGCCGTGATACCCTGCGACATGGATTGGAACGACATCGGATCCTGGAACGCGATGGCAGAATTGATCGCCCCCGACGAAAACGGAAACAGGATACGCGGCGATATTCACATGATCGGCACCGCCGGCAGCTATATCAGCTCCGACAGGCGGGTCATCGGCACCGTCGGCGTCAACGACCTGATAATCGTCGATTCCCCGGATGCGTTGCTTGTCGCATCCCGCGACCGCGTTCAGGACGTCAAAAAGCTGTTCGAAGGTCTCAAGGCTTCCGGACATGGGGCGCATCTCCTTCACAGCACGGTACACCGCCCCTGGGGAACCTATACGGTTCTGGAGGAAGGCGAGCGCTTCAAGATCAAACGCATCGAGGTCAAGCCTGGCAGGCGTTTGAGCCTGCAAATGCATTACCATCGATCGGAGCACTGGGTCGTGGTCAGCGGCTCCGCGAAAATCGTCAATGGCGACCAGGAGTTGTTCCTGGCAACCAACGAATCAACCTACATCCCCTGCGGCCATAAACATCGGCTGGAAAACCCCGGCAGAATTGACCTGGTGATCATTGAAGTGCAAAGCGGCGATTATCTCGGCGAAGATGATATCGTGCGCTTCGACGACATATATGGTCGCGCCTGACAATCCCCCGGCTCGCGATGCTTGGCGAGCAACCACCAGATACAATCGAGAACATTGATGACAAAGAAAGCTTTGATCACCGGCATTACCGGGCAGGATGGCGCATATTTGGCGCAGTTGCTGCTTTCCAAGGGCTACGAGGTCCACGGACTGGCGCGGCGATCGAGCACGGCTGACGTCAACACAACGCGCCTGAAATGGCTTGGCATCGAAAACGATGTCCGGATCGTTGATGGCAACCTGACGGATCTGTCCGGGCTGGCTCGAACCATGCGCGACGTTAAGCCCGACGAGGTCTACAACCTTGCCGCCCAATCCTTCGTCAAATCATCGTGGCAGCAGCCGATCCTGACGGGCAACGTCACCGGCATAGGCGTGACCAATGTGCTCGAGGCACTTCGCCTCGAATCGCCCGAAGCCCGTTTCTACCAGGCGTCGTCCTCGGAAATGTACGGTCTTATCCAGGAGCCCATGCAGTCGGAGACAACGCCCTTCCATCCGCGTTCGCCTTACGCGGTTGCGAAGCTCTATGGCCACTGGATTACCATCAATTATCGCGAAAGCTTCGGCCTGCATGCCTCGAGCGGCATCCTGTTCAATCATGAATCTCCGCTCCGCGGCATTGAGTTCGTCACCCGAAAAGTCACGGATGCGGTGGCGCGCATCAAGACAGGCCTGGCAAAGGAGTTGCGGCTCGGCAACATCGATGCCAAGCGCGATTGGGGTCACTCCAAGGACTATGTCCGTGCCATGTGGCTTATGGTGCAGCAGGACCAGCCGGACGATTACGTCGTCGCGACAGGCAGGACGACGACCGTGCGCGACATGTGCCGAATCGCGTTCGAGCATGTCGGGCTCAAGATCGACGATCACCTTGTGATCGACCCGGTCCTGTTCAGACCGGCCGAAGTCGAAATTCTGCTCGGAAACCCTGCGAAAGCAAAGCAGAAGCTGGGATGGGAGGCGACGATCTCGCTGGAAGACATGATCCGTGAAATGGTGGACGCCGATCTCGAACGTCACGCCAACTCCGCCAAGCGCTGAGTTGAGCGGAGAGCTTTTTTTGCGTTATGGTCGATAGGTTGACGCATCGCATCCTGATAACCGGGGCAACAGGGTTTGTCGGCACGGCACTGTTGCGGTTGCTGGAGCGGGAACATGCTGGCTGCAAGGTGTTCCCGCTTGGCCACGGCGCAGGCCAACGAAACGCGATCGACCTGCAGGACCGAAAGGGGATCGACGAGGTCGTCCGCGAAGTGCAGCCCACCGCGCTCATTCATCTGGCCGCGGTCGCCGCACCTTCCGATGCGCGCAACGCGCCACGGCATGCCTGGAACGTCAATTTCACGGGAACGATGAACCTCGCCCAATCCGTGCTGCACCACGCGCCGGATGCCCGGTTCGTCTATGTGGGCAGTTCCGAAGCCTATGGCGCTTCCTTCCGGAGCGCGACAGGTCCGGTGACGGAAGATGTGCCGCTTCGGCCGATGACGGTCTACGGCGCCACCAAGGCGGCCGCGGACCTGATGATCGGGCAAATGGCGTATGAAGGTTTGCGCGCTGTGCGCTTTCGTCCCTTCAACCACACCGGCCCCGGTCAGTCCGATGCCTATGTGGTTTCCGCCTTCGCACGCCAGGTCGCTGAGATCGTGTCCGGCAAAAGCGAACCGGTCATTCACGTTGGGAATCTCGAGGCGGAGCGCGATTTCCTCGATGTTCGCGACGTGGTGCGCGCGTATGCGAGTTCCGTGGTGCTGAATCTGGATGCCGCGCCGGACCAAGTCTACAACATCGCATCGGGACAACCCCGGAAAATCCGTGATATCCTGGATACGCTTGTTGCGCAGTCGGGCATCGACATCGAAGTACGCGCCGACCCTGAAAAACTCCGCCCGAACGAGATTCCCACCGCATCAGGTGATGCTTCAAAGGCACGCGCCGAGCTGAATTGGCAGCCTTTGGTGCCGTTCGAGCAGACAATAGCCGACGTTTTCGGGTATTGGCACCGGCTATGTGACGCCCGATGACGACATCACCGCAGCGCGCCAAAGGTTGAGCACATGTTTCGAAGCCTGTGGCAGTACCGCCATTTCATCATTTCCTCCATCAGGGGCGACCTGAAAGGGCGTTTCGTGCGGTCGCGCCTGGGCGGCCTGTGGTTCATCCTTCACCCGCTTGCGCAGGCACTCATCTTCTCGATCGTCCTTTCGGAAGTTCTCAAGGCAAGGCTCCCGGACACGGACAGCCCCGCGGCCTATCCGATCTATCTCCTGTCCGGCATGGCGGCCTGGACGCTGTTCAGCGAGATTCTGACACGCAGCATGACCGTCTTCATCGAGCAGGCACCCGTGATGAAGAAGATCGCCTTTCCGCGCTTGTGCCTGCCCGTCATCGTGGGGGGCACGGCACTCATCAACCACCTGCTGCTGCTCGTCGCCCTGTTTGTCATCTTCATCTTCCTCGGGCATATTCCGGGCCGCGCCCTTGTCTTGCTGCCGATCGGGATCATCCTGATTGCCGCGATCGGCTTCGGCCTTGGCGTGATCCTCGGCGTGATGAACGTGTTCATTCGCGATGTGGCGCAAGTCATGATGATCGTGCTGCAACTCTGGTACTGGCTGACGCCGATCGTCTATCCCGCCAATGTTCTGCCCGAAAAATATGCTTTTCTGATCGGCCTCAATCCGATCGCACCGCTGGTGGCGCTCTATCAGGACGCGTTGTTGTTCAACCGCTGGCCAAACCCTGAAAGCCTGATCGTGCCGGTTGTACTTGGAGTTGTGAGCATGGCTTTCGCAATGATCTTCTTTCGGCGCGCAAGCCCCGAACTCGTCGACGTGCTGTAGCCATGACCGTGCTTTCCGTCAGCCATCTGTCGAAACGCTATGCGAGCTATGCAAGCAATCTGGAAAGGTTTGCCGGCTGGTTCGGCGCGCCCGTCAAGCCCACGGAGGAATTCTGGCCGGTAAGGGACATCTCGTTCTCCCTGGCGGCCGGCGAGGCGTTGGGTCTCATCGGCCAGAATGGTGCCGGCAAGAGCACGCTTCTGAAGCTGATCACCGGCACCGTGCGGCCTACCGAAGGCACGGCAAGCGTTGGCGGGCGCATCAGCGCCATCCTCGAACTCGGGCTCGGCTTCAACCCCGAATTCACGGGGCGCCAGAACGCCTACCATGCCGGCGGGCTGATGGGGCTCTCGCAAACGCGGCTTGCCGAATTGATGCCGCACATCGAGGACTTTGCCGAGATCGGCGACTTCTTCGACCAGCCGCTGCGAACCTATTCGAGCGGCATGCAGGCGCGGCTGGCCTTCGCGCTGGCCACCGCTGAACGGCCCGAGGTGCTGATCGTCGACGAAGTGCTTTCGGTGGGCGACAGCTATTTCCAGCACAAGAGCTTCGACCGGATACGCAGTTTCAGGGCTGCCGGCACGTCGATCATTCTGGTCACTCACGGCATGGGCGACGTCAGATCCTTGTGTGACCGGGTGATTCTGCTGGACAAGGGACGTGTGCTGAAGGATGGGCCGCCCGACGAAGTGGTCGACTACTACAACGCCCTGATCGCGACCAAGGAGAACGCCAAGCTGACCATCGAGCAACGGCGCGAAAAGGACGATTGGCTTTACAGCAGGAGCGGGACCAAGGCGGCCGCGGTGGAATCCGTCGCGCTGATCGACGGCGAAAACGGGAAGCCGATCAAGACCGCCATCTCCGGACAGAGCGTGACAATTCGAGCCCGGATAGAAGCGAAGGAGGATATTCCGGAACTCGTCATCGGGTTCATGCTGAAAGACCGCGCCGGCCACACAGTTTGGGGAACCAACACTTGGCATACGGGCCAGGTGCTTTCTGGCATCAAAGCCGGAGACAAGGTGGAATGTAACCTGCGCCTTGCCTGCGCACTTGGGCAGGGTTCATACGGGCTTTCCATTTCGCTCCACACGGGAGACGTTCACATCGACAACAATTTCGACTGGATTGAAAACGTCGAGGTTTTCGACGTCATCAATTCAGACCGCCCGTTTTTTGTCGGGACGAGCCGCCTTGAACACGTGTTCGAAATCGTCAGATGAAAAAAACTTTCGATGATCTCTACAAGGCCTTCGAGGATCGCTTTCGCGGCTCGAGGGAACTCGTCAAGGATCGGCTGAAGATCTACCAGCCCTTGCTGGCGCAGGTACCGCGACAGGCTGAGGGACCGACCCTGGCGATCGATCTTGGCTGCGGACGCGGCGAATGGCTGGAAATACTCGCCGAGGCCGGGTTCGACGCCACGGGTGTGGATTTGAACGGAGGCATGGCGCAGGAGGCAGTCGAACGTGGACTAAACATCGAACTGCATGACGCCGTAGAATATCTAAAGAGGCAGCCGGACTGTAGCGCTGTTGTGATCTCGGCCTTCCATATGGTCGAGCACGTGCCAACCGAATATCTGATCGAGTTGCTGGACGAGTGCCATCGGGTGATGGCGAAGGACGGCCTGCTTATCCTAGAAACCCCCAATCCGGAAAATATATCGGTGGGCGTGAACACTTTCCATCTCGACCCGACGCATAAGAGTCCCCTGCCGCCGAGTCTTTTGGGATTTCTAGTAGAGCAGGCTGGGTTCCCTGAGACCGCCATTCTGAGGCTGAATGGCGAACCAATGATCGAAGCGGGGCCGATCGAGCGCAGCGTCCATGTTATGTTCGATATGGCGCGAGACTATGCGTGTCTAGCAAGAAAGCGAGATGAGCAATCTGGCGAAAAAGCTGAATCACTTGCCGAATTTGTGCAGGTCGAGTCACAGCAAGCCCCTAACGATATGACTAAAATAAAAAGCTGGCTTCATTCCGCTGACACCGAGATCGCCAGCAACTCGAATACGACTACGTTACAGGTAATTCCTAAAATTGACCATCTTCATCAGCTGATATCAAACCTTACCGCGCAGATAAAACTTTCACAAAATGACATTGACGAATTTCGCCATACCATTTCCCTTCTTGTACAACAAACCGAAGAGAATAATTCGAAGAATTATATAATTGAAAAAAGATTCGCAAAACTTGAGTCAACACTAATATACAAAATATTTAGATTTACCTCTACGCTGTTTTCCAAGGCTGACAAATAGGAATGGCCCACGCCAGTGAAAATCTCAGGACCGAATTCGTGACAGCTGTCATGCCAAAATCCGCAACAACCACCTCCAAACCTGGCTTCACTTCACCTTCACGAGGCCGCATCCTCGTCGATCTCAGCACCAGCTGGCGTCATCGGTCTTCCCCTCCTGTCGGCATAATCCGATGCGAACATGAGGTAGCGAGACATTTCCTCTCAGAGTCTCCGGGAAGCGTCATTTTTGGATTTTTCTCTGACGAGACTCAAGAATATAGCCAGATCCCGCAAGATATCGTTATGCAGATGATCACAAGCTCCGCGTCTTCGGGCAGCTCGCCTTCATCCAGCAAGGATACCCCAAGCGACCATAATTTGGTTGACGGCTCTTCTTCGAACAAGTCGCACTTCAAGACTTTCGTGGCCGGTTTATTATTCGCCAATTATATGGCAGGACGAGCTTCCGGCTTCAGCAACTGGCGCCTCAAAGGAGCAACACGAGCCAAGCAGTACGTAGCCGACCACCATGACGAGATTGATTTTGACACGTTGGGTAAATTGGCCAGATTCTGGTCCCCCGGCTCCTCAGTCGACCTGAGGGCACCACTTAGCGGTCTTCGCATGACCTTGGTTCACAGCGCACCACCGCCCGGCTCGTTACCGGTGCAGATGGACACCATCGGCGCAATACTACTGCCCGGAGTTTTCTGGGAGGGAAGCAAGGCGAAATGGCTTTGGAAAATAAAGTCACAGAAACATATTCACGTCAGCCTGCTTTTGTTCGACCTTATTCCGATTGTCGTTCGCCAGTTCTCGGAGTCCGGAGCCGCGCAGAATTTTGCCGCGTGCCTCCACTATCTGCTTTGGGCTTGCGACCATTTCTTCTGCATATCTGACAGCACGGCTTACGATCTGCGGCGGTATGCCGATGCATGCGGCTATCCCTCAATTCCGGACAGCAAAGCACAAATTTGTAGATTGGGCCCTGCGCGATTCGTAAACGAAACAACTCCTCATTTGACAGAATATCCACGTATACTTGAATCAAATGGGATCAATCCTGGAGAGTTTGTACTCTTTGTTAGCACGATTGAGTCTCGAAAAAACCATGACTTCGCGTATCATTTATGGCGGCGCCTTGCACTGAAGCACAGCGCAAAGCTATTACCCCTTGTCTTTGCCGGCAAGCAGGGTTGGGACACTGATAGCCTCATGAGGAAGATCGCTCAGGACCCTGCTATTGGTGGACGTCATATCGCCCACTTCGACAACGTTAGTGATGACCAGCTGCGCTGGTTGTACGCAAATTGCGCATTTACAATCTTTCCCTCTCACTACGAAGGCTTCGGCATGACCGTGGCCGAGAGCCTAGCTTTTGGAAAACCATGTATCGCATCGAAGGGGTCATCGATAGAGGAGGCAGGACAAGGGCTTGCAGATCATATCGATACTCTTGACGGCATCGGATGGATTGAGACCATTGAGAAATACATGTTTGACAAAAAGGCTCTTGATCTCAAGTCTGAGCACATAAAGAATAACTACAAATCCTATACCTGGGAAGAATTTACTACGCCGATCGTTCAACACATGCTTGATACCACAGGCTTAACGTCGAGTAATAAATTCGGTATTCGACAGTAGCCAAAGGAAGACGGCATGGATTATGACGTTTCGTACATCGGCGTGTACCCCATCAGCAAACCGTACCATGGAGGGCAGCGAAGAGTTCGAGCATTCGTTGACGCGCTGATCGAGAGTGGGATGCGTGTTGATTACTTGCCGATATTCTCAGCTATTTCTTATCCTGAATATGACCGAGGCGAAGGCGAGTTCGCTTTTGGCAGGGAGTTGCATACGGCGCTCGTTTCCGGCGGAGGAAAGTTAGACCTTCATGCGCACTCGATATTCGGCCTGGAGCCCGCATATAAACAGAGTCTCTTGGCCAGGATTAGGCGGTGCTCGCCAAAGGTAATCATCTTTGAACAGCCTTGGCACGCAGCGTTATTATCCGATCTTAGAGAACAAGGCCTAGACCGCGCGAAGATCGTCTATTCGAGTCAAAATGTTGAATCACAGCTTATGGCTTCTGCCCTCGACCGGAGCGAGGCAGAGAGGCTGGAGCGTGAGCTAGTCGAGGCGGCGGATCTGGTGGTTGCTTGCACGCAATACGATGCCAACGTCTACGCGGGATGGGGAGCGAAGAAGATTTGTGTGTTCGGCAATGGACATATACGCCGCAACGCATCTGAAAGTTTATTGCGCTCTTGGCGGCACGAACTTAGATACCGGAAAGTTGCAGTCTTTACCGGCAGTGCGCATCCACCTAATGCCGAAGGTTTTTTTGAATTGTTCCTTCCTGCTCCGGGATGCATTCCACCTGACGCTAGGCTTGTGGTTGTGGGGGGAGTTTGCGACCTGATTACATCGTCCCCCCTATACGCGTCGAATCGTTCGATATTCGCCGAGACAACAATGCTCATCGGGCGCCAGGAGGAGGATGCGCTGAACGCGTTATTCGAGTTGGCCGAAGTTGTAGTATTGCCGGTAACCTCTGGTGGTGGATCTAATTTGAAAACAGCCGAAGCTCTTCTTTCGTTGAAGCCAATCGTTGGTACCTCTAAGAGCTTCGTCGGATTTGAAGACTACAAGACGCTGGCAGGGGTTACAATTACCGACGACCCGGCGAAATTCAAACAAGCCATTAGAGACGTGTTTCTATTTGGAGGAAAATCCGCAAGGCGATTCGAAGAAGTGCGTAATTTGACCTGGGAAAATGTTTTGCGCGGCTATCCGTCCTACATAAAGAACCTTTCACTCTAATTTAAGGCGCCACCAAGTGGTACTTGCCCGAATGCGCATGGATTTTTCACTCACTCGCCCCAAGGGGCGGGCCGCCGATGAGGGCCAATGAAGAAATGGCATGGAAGATGGCAAGCGGCCGAAGTCGGGGCAACGAGCGAATTGGAATGTAAGACGAGTTTATGGGTTTTATCTAATCGTCATCCCCTTGGCCGTCAGGTCCACGAGGCTGTCGCTCCAGCCGCCTTTGAGCAAGATCACGAGAGCATAAGCACCTGCAGGAAATGGGATCCATAGAGCCTCTCGTTTTATGATGAGAAAGAGTTGCGTGTGCGGTTGGGTGGCGTTAGTTGAAAGGACGATATAGGTGGAGACTAACGTGCCAAACGCGTCTGCAAAAAAACAGTCGGAATTGTTCCATTATAAGAAGCTAAATTTAGGATGTGGCTGGGACATCCGAGAGGGCTTCCTTAATGTTGACCTTCATGACTTCCACAAGCCGGATTATGTTGCCGATATCCTGGATTTGCATGAATTACCGAGCGGCCACTACAACGTGATTGTCGCACAGGACGTGCTTGAGCATATCGAACGAGCAAAGCAGGTCCCGGCCCTGAAGGAATGGGCGAGGCTCTTGTCTGCCCACGGGCGACTGAAGATTCGGCTCCCGAGTCTGTTCGACATGTTGCGGACGGGCACCGGACCGGGATGGTTCTCTACCCATGCGCATGCGCATTTGGTCAATATGGTCTACGGCACCCAAGCGTACAATGGCGATTATCACCTCGCCGGGCACACTGCTTTGACCTTGGTGGATGCGGGAAAGCAGGTGGGTCTGGTTATAAGTCGCGCCGCGATCAAGGACGGCTGGCTTTTCGATGTGGAGTTCGCCAGGAATACCGAGGAACTCTCTAAGGAGGAATTCGTCCACAACGTCTATTTCGAGGAGCTCGGCCGCCCGGTCGATCCGTCCGGTCTCAAGATGAGTTTGGACATTTTGGCCCGCAAAGGCCGTGATATGCTCGTGGCGATCATCCGCGACTCTGCCGAGTGGAAGTCCCTTCGGGCTTAGTGTCAGAGCTTAAGACAAGGCTCGTCAGGCTTGGTTAGGCAGATAGCGGCTATACCCAAACCAAGAGTGCGAAGATCGCCTGACACTCCCGCATCCTTTGGGGATTTGGCGTTAGGAATGAAGAATTCTATATCCACGGCGCTGACGCCTTGCGGCAATTCAAGTCGCTCTATCTTGCGTGACGACTGGATCGTAAACTCCCATTCGTCGGACCTTTTGCCGTTGACGCTAATTCCAATCTTCTGATTTGCGAGGTTGCCGCCAACGAAGCCTCGAGCATCAAGCTCAAGAACTTTGCGTTCACCGTTGGCGGAGAGTTGATAATAGAGAGTCGCGTGGTTGCCGGCCGTCCAGCGCCCCCAAGCCTCGACGCCAGACCATCCGTTACCACAAACGGCGCTGGGGTCGGAGAACTTCAATCGAGACGACAAAGCAAGGGGAACTCCATCCTTGCAGATATACGCAGCGGCGAGCGCGGAAAGCCTGTCACTGGGCAAGCGACGCAGATCGGGCTTAAGTCGGAGAAAAGTGAAATTTTCAGCGCGAGTGACATCCACCATTCCCGATGATTGAATCTCATCTATGTAAGGTTGCATTTCGTCAGAGTACTCTGGGGCATGCGGCCATTCATGAGCTGCCCATAGTAGATCCATGTAGGGTATCGCCACGACATCCGCATCTTTTCGTGTGAGCAGCGAAAGAACTTTCTTCCCGAAATCAGGGCCAGTCTTACCGATCTCAAATGCACGCATCGTATCGGGCCAACTTCCTATCGCGGCGGTAAGATTCTTATCACCGCCAATGTTATAGGTCTTTATTCCTATTTTGCTCGCCATGTAATTTGCAAAGAAGTCGTTTCGAAATGGCAGAAAGGCAACTTTTTCCGCCGACCGAAAGCTCGGTTTCAGGCCCTCAACATAATCGTCAATATCCGCGATCTCCTGGCGAGAATGCGCGTTGGCGACCATTATTGCGCGCGTTGGAATATTGAAGGCGATGCCAGCTGATATGATTGCAATCGTGATGGCCGACTGTATACGATGACTTGCCACATGTAGCGCCAGCAGTGCCCACGCTCCGAACATGCCAAGCGCTACCCATCTGTAACTGGCGCGCATGTTGTTAAACCCAGGCAAATATGTCGAGAGAACTTCGGTTCCGGTCTGCCATGGGGCATATTGGAGCGGCATCAACGCATCGATACCCTCCGGCCTCAGTACATTTAATTTGAACGACGGCCCCAAGGCCATGTAGAAGCCACAGAGGCTGATAAACAGGAATGCGGCCTTCAATCTAGCGTCGAACGATCTCGTCACGACTGAGTAAATCCCTGCAATTATTAATATTAAAGCGAAAGAATCCTTAAATACCGACCCATCACCAAAATAATCACCATCCTGGCGAATTGCACTCCAGCCTATTAAATCAGCTATCCAAATGATTCCTTTCGTAGGAATAAAAAAGAATTCTAAATTTGCCCCGTATGCTCTAAATATATCCAAATTCTCTACATCAAATCTGCTTTTGCCTATATACAAAGCATACAAGGAATATGAAAATAAGAAAGAAACGAATATTATTGGAGATACACTATATAAAATATATTTTCGTGTCGTTGAATTACTTATTATTTCTACAAAAAATAATATTGCAGACCCAACTGCAAACATCATAAAAGTATATCCATCCATAAACACCGCCACAAAAGTGGCCCCAAAGAACAAAATGGATGAAGGCAAACGGCAATTTTCACGCATCAACCGCAATTGGGCGTAGAAGTACGAAGGCAAAAGTGCCATTCCAAGGGACACCATGGAATAGTCCGCGTGCTGCCATATAACGGGTAGAGTGAGCCACAGCAGAGCGCAGACGAGCGAGATTCCACCTTGGGCACCGATGAGGCGTACAAATCTGTATGCGCCGTAAAATGCAACAGTGAACCACAGTGCGAACGCCAACGCATATGCATCGGCAGGTGGGACGCCGATCTTTAGGAAAAGTGCGGTTGGCAAGGCCGCAGCAAGTCCGAATGATATGGCTGCCGGCTCCGGCAAACCAAAATTAGTCGCATAAATGGAGAAGCCATTGGCAAACGACTGCGCGAAACCCAATGTCCAGATGGCTTGACCTGTCGTAGGCACCATAAAGCCGGGCAATGCGCCGTTCACAAACAGGCCGATAAATAGAGCAACCGTCGCAAGCACAGCAAAACTGAATTTATAGAGCAGCGTTCCGTCAGTCTTGCCCATAGTTCATCCCATAGAATCTGCCGACAATCTGCCCGCCAGTAAAAAACAAAAGATCGCCCAGGACAGTAACTGTTCGACCGATCACCACCGCCAAAAGAATGACCGGGCCGGAACTAATCCCGCCAAGCATGAACAGCAGGACCGCCTCCCTCACGCCGAGTCCTGCGGGCGCACCAGGCGTAATGAGGCCCACGAGCCAGGCAATTACATAGGCGCCTGCTATTGCCGGATAGAGCATCAAATCACCTGAGCCCCCTGCAAGAACAAAAGCCGCGACAAATACCAAACCCGCAAGCGCGATGAAGGTGAGATAGAAGGCCACAGCCGCAGCGAAATCGGCACCGCCGGTGCGAGCGGCCAACCAAAGCGCGACCGCCAATACGGCGGCGAAAGAAACCCAGCCTAACCAACCGGGCACACCGGCTGCGACGAAAGGAACCACAAGTGGCGTAAACAGGATTCCGGCTGCGGCCTGAATCGCCAACTCGTAGACCGTTGACTTGGCCAGAGGTCCGTTGCCAATTCCCGCCGCCAAACCGATTGCCTGCCGCCCTGCGAACTGGAAAATATTACCGGGAACATACTTGGCCAGTTGCGAGATGGCGTAGGCATAGATTGCCCACGGTCGTGAGACTGTAACGTCGAGGTGACGGAGCAGACGCTGCCAGCCGAAAGCCATCAGTAAGTTCAGCACAGCGTACATGCCGGCCAGTGCAGTTGTTGCGATGTAACCGCCAACGCCAATCCGCTGGAAATTGATCTCGCCCGCATAACCGTGGAGCCTGATCCCTACGAAAACAATACCGGCCAGACCCAGTAAACCCCCGATGCGATTGAGCCAGGTTCTGGCATTCGGGCTGAGCGCTATCTCCTGGCTCTGGCCGCCAGCCCCATTCATCTGCCTATCCTGCCTTCTTGTTGTTCCGGGCGGAAGCATGGCCACCAGCCTCCCCTTGCGCCGCGCGCTGCGTATATCGGATGTCCTCCAGAAGCTTGCGATTGGCCGCGATCACGTCGGCCAGGAACGCAACCAGAAGTGCCTGGAAGCCCATCGACATCAGCACGCCCGCCAGGACCACCGACTGGACGTGACCGCTGCTTGCATCAACCAGGTAGAAGTAGAGGAAGCGAAGGCCGAGCAGGAAACCGAGGCCGAAGAGAACGGCTGCGACCGCGCCGAAGAACCGGGCCGGCTGGTAGATGACGAAGATGCGCACGATGGTGAAGATCGAGCGCTTGAGATACGACGGAATGCTCTTGACCAGCCGCGACGGTCGCAGATCACCGTTGACGCGGATCGGCACCGAGACCACGCGCATGTTCTTGCGGCCGGCCTGAATGATGGTCTCCAGCGTGTAGGTGTAGTTGTTGAAGACGATCAGGCGCTGGGCCGCGTTGCGCGAGATCGCGCGAAATCCGCTCGGTGCGTCCTGCACATCGGTGCCGCTGCTGACGCGAACCACCCAGCTGCCGAGCTTCTGCAGCAGCTTCTTCGACGGCGAGAAGTGCTCAATCTCCGATATCGGCCGAGCGCCGATGACCATGTCCGCGCGTCCCTCAAGAACCGGCCTTGTTAGGGCCGGCAGATCGGCCGCGTTGTACTGGTTGTCTGCATCGGTGTTGACGATGACATCGGCGCCTCGCGCGAGGCAGGCTTCGATGCCGGTCATGAAGGCATAGGCAAGGCCACGATTGCTGGTATGGCGTATGACGTGATCGACGCCGTTTTCCTCCGCGACCCTAGCTGTGGCGTCGCTGCTCCCGTCGTCGATGATCAACCACTCGACGCTGTCGAAACCAGCAACGGTCCGCGGCAGATCATTCAGCGCTATCGCGAGCGTTTCGGCTTCGTTATAGCAAGGAATCTGGATGATCAGTTTTGGCAGGGGCTTGCTCTCGAATTCGGGCTGAGATCAGTGCATCTACCATCCTCAGGCTGAGGCGCAAGCGGTTTTCCCGGGTAACGATGGTCTTTCCCTCGAACCGCGGAGTCGACGAAAATGTACATTAGCATTACTTCATGATGCCTTATGGCGTGACCATCCCTCGAACAACCCCCTCCCCCCTGCGGACACGGTAAGATGCAGAGAGGTTAGGGATCCCTGCCGTGGCTACTTACCGGGATTCGCCATCATTCTGCGAAATAGCGTGCGCATAATGGTTGAATGCCTGGTCAAAATAGTCGACAGGCGGTATCGGAAAATGTTTGGCTAAGGAAAGGCCGCCTGTGATTTTGGCATACGATAAGGTTGCTCGCTTTTCTTCCATTACCTGGACGAATTCCATCCAGCTGTACCGCAATAATTCGACAGCATTTCTGTCAGTTTTCTTGGTTTCGATAGGCATCGCTATCAGCATACGGAATCAAGGACTGTACGCGGTCGTTTTTGCCGACGAATATATCTACAGCAATTTTTCACGACTTAGCGCCATCGCCGGCGCACCTGTCCCATCCTACCTTTTTTTCTCTATCTATAAATACACCAGCTTTTGCGGAGATGGCTTTCTCGCATGCGCCCGCTACCTTAACACAATTTTCTTCATACTCGCTGTGCCATTTATTTTTTCTATATCCTCGCGAATCACCTCCAAGCCGGTCGCAACGCTAATTTCCATTCTGTCTGTCCTTGCGCCGATTAATACATATACCGCATACTATATGCCAGAATCTCTGTATTATTTATGCTTTTGGTTTTTTTCCTGGGGAATACTTAGCCTGGATAATAATTCACGTTATCTCAAATTTATTTTGGTAGCACTTATATTTTCCCTGACGACACTCGTTAAGCCACATTCATTATTTTTTCTGCCTGGAGTGGTCCTGTATTTTGCTTACCTAATCAGGCAAAGGCCGGAGCAGAATTGGATCGCCAGATGGCTCCAGGTCTCCACATTGTTTGTCGCCGTCGCCATCGCAGCCAAGATGGCGCTCGGCTTCGCCTTAGCCGGAAGTGCAGGCATTACCCTCTTCGGTCCCGTTTATGGCTCCATCGCCGGTCGAGCAGCCACGCACTATGTCGACCTCATCAAAGTGGCCGGCTTCAGCCTTGCCGGTCATTCCCTTGCTTTATCGATCCTGTTCGGCACGCCTTTGGCCACCGTCTTGTTCAGCCTCCGGAAGGCCCTGTCTCGCAACGAAGCCGGGAATGCTCCGCTTAATATCGCATTCTACGCATTTGCCATCTTTGCTACCCTGATACCTATAGTGGCACTGTTCACTGCCTCAGTTGCCACCGGCGCAGGTGGCGGCGACACACCATTTCGCCTGCACATGCGGTACTACAATTTCGCGTTCCCACTCTTACTAATGGCTATAGCAGGAAGCCTCCAGTCCGCAGAAAATCGTAAAATTACCGCTTATTCTTCAATTTTATTCGCCTCAATGCTAATTTTAGGAATAATTTGCATTTCTACCAGGATTATTCCGTACACCCCCAGCTATATTGACAGTCCAGAAATAAGAGGACTTACTTATAATAAGTATTACTTCTATATCTTGAGCGCCATAAGCACAATATCTCTTATTTTCTGGCTAAAAAACCGCAGAACAGGCGCAATAATATTCTTGTTTATCTTCACCCCGCTGTCAGTTGTTTTTACATCTTATTTTTCGAGCCTCGAACTCCGAAATCGGCTTCATCCGGATGCTTTTGACGAGGCAGGCATCTTCGCGCATCAGTATTTGGCTGGCAGTGATGCATCTCGCCTTGCGGCCATGGGTTCGAGTCCGGCGGGATTATTTCGGGCATTGTTCTATCTCGATAACCCTAGGGCTTCGATTGCTCAAATACCGGCAGGCGCTCCAGCGGATCTTTCGAAGGTCCCTCGCGACAAGGAATGGCTCCTTCTTATCGGTGATCACCCTCCCCCGCCTAGCTTTCGTTTCAAGCTGGATCTGAATGGTTTTTCAATCTTTCGGCTCGCGGGCTCAGACAGGATAGACTTCACGAGAAGATCCTGGCCCGAAATCCTGACCCGAGCCCAAGGCCTGTCGTTTATCGAAGCCTGGGGGAGATGGTCGGATGGTCCTATGGTCACACTGGAATTCGTAAAGCCGCTTCCAAAAAAATTCGTCCTGCACCTCACGGCAAATGCATTCGGCCCGAATGTCGGGCGACCTATTTCCGTGCACACAGGCTCTCAATCGGCGACGTTCGTGCTGTCGAGATCAGCGCAGGAGATTGCTATCCCATTTGAAAATTCGGAGGCATCGACTTCGATCTCCATTTCGATCCCAAACCCAATTTCACCGAAGGAGCTTGGTCTAAACCAGGATCGCCGAAAGCTTGGAATTGCATTCCGTCAAATGAGCGTGGAAGACTTGACGCAGTAAGTTGAGCAACTGCCCAAACTCGGCGCGGGCTCCTTAGTTCTCACGGGAAGGTGTGCCCTTTGCGCCCGAGGGTCATGCGATCACGACATGGTCAGGCTAGGACGCCTACCGCAATTCCGGCAATGATCAAAAGGCCACCGATTATCGTCCCGAGACTGATCCCTTCCCCCAGCAGCAGATTTGCCATCAGAGGCACAAATACGAAGGTCAGTGATACAAACAGGAAGGCCCGGTTGATCGGCAGGTTCTGCAGCACATAAAGCCATAGTGACGCCACGACGGCGTAGAGCAGCCCTACAGCAACACCAGGTACAGCGACATGGAGGAATTGCGACATATCGGTCAGAACTGCCCAGCCGCTCGTTGCCAGCCGCCCTGCAACGATTTTCAAGAGTATCTGCCCAAGCGAGAGCAAGGCCTGCACAGCGACCGCTGCGGAATAGACCCAAAGCCGATTATCCATCTTGTACCTTGGATTTTCTGAGGAAGACGATCGACGTGTCTCGGGGCAACAGTCCGAGGATAGGAAGAAGTGCCAGCGATCCGATGTAGGTGAGACCGTTCATCAGCTTCGATTGGCCCTGAACGTAGGAAACCCGTTGCCGCAGGCCTTTCGCCGTGATCGGCGCCAGACGAACGACCTCCCTTTGCTCAAAGCCCGCTCTCTTGCCCAGTTCAGCGAGGTGTTCGGCGCTGAAATACCATACATGGGGTGAAGGCAGTCCAAACTGCCACATTCGCAGGAACGGGCCACTAATGCCCAGACGATCCATGAAATTTGCAAGCCTGTAGAATATGCCATCCTTGTCCGGGCAGTTCAGCACCAGAACGCCACCAGGCAGCAAATGCAGGTGGCAAGCAGCTATAGCCTTCTCCACTTGCGGAATGTGCTCCAGCACATCATTGAAGGTGATGGCGTCGAATTGTTCCCCCTCATCGAGGGCGTCCGGAAAATAGCCGTGGCGGACGATAGCACCCGTTGCCGCGCGCGCGCCGTCGACGACATTGGCGTCTGGCTCGATCCCCTCGGCGCAAAAACCCGCGGCAAGCGCGTCTTTCAAGAATAACCCGTGACCGCATCCGACATCGAGCAACGCCCGCTGTGTCGGAGCCAAAATCCGGGACAACACCTCGAGAATGGCGACATTGCTGCGCCTGCGCGCCTCGTAAAGCCCCACTAGCCGCGCCTCTTCATCGAGGACCGTCTCTGTCTTTGCCTGTGGGATCGCCGGCAAGAGCGAAGATGCCAGCAGACCGCATCTGGCGCATCTGAAAAGCCACATCCGCCGCTGCCGAACAAACGCGCCGCTACAAACCGGACAAGGGAGAGTGATTGATGCTTTATCTGTCATACCTGACCACTATCCCTCGGCTCTGAAGGCGAACTCTCGTGTTGATGCTTCATGCTGTCCCTGTGTCTCAGCGCTCGCATCGGTTGGACGGAGGTCTTCAGTCGCAAGTGCAGTGTCGACCGCGGAACCGACTGGATATCGTAGTTGATGAAAGCAAGCAGGAGTTGGGTCGCAACGATGATCGGCAGCGCTGCGATCATCACGGTGCCGGCGGTGGCCGGAACGGACGTACCCCATTTCGACAGGCCGTACACAACGCCAAACAGCAAAAGCGCCAATCCCAACACAAGCTCCAACGACGCGATGCTGAAATTGCGGATGAAGTAGTTGTAAAAGATGCGCTTGCCGAAATTCCTCAGATGCGCGAGCGCAAATCGCGGAATTTCGCGATGCGGCTTCATATTGCTTACCTCGTCGGCGTAGTGTGAGTGCATAGGCACGTCGACCACGCGCGCGGTAAGGACGTTCAGGCGGAAAAGAAGATCCGATTCGAAGAAAAAACGCCTCGATATCTTTTCCAACGGCAGAAGACCGACCAGGCTGGCGTGGATTGCGAAGAACCCGTTTGTCGGATCGAAACTGTGCCAATATCCGGTCGACATCTTGGCGAGGAAGGAGAGGCCCGCATTACCGATCAGCCTGCCTAAAGGCATGGAAGCCACCCCTTCCGGATCGAAAAAGCGGTTGCCTTTCGCATAGTCCGCCTCACCGATAAGAATGACGCCGACGAAGCTCGGAATGAGGGCCGGGTCCATCTGGCCGTCGCCGTCGATCTTCACGATCACATCGGCCCCGTCGGCGGCAGCCTGCTTCATCCCCGCGAGGG
Organism: Mesorhizobium sp. 113-3-9; assembly: GCF_016756515.1. Taxonomy (NCBI): domain Bacteria; kingdom Pseudomonadati; phylum Pseudomonadota; class Alphaproteobacteria; order Hyphomicrobiales; family Phyllobacteriaceae; genus Mesorhizobium; species Mesorhizobium sp. 113-3-9. The sequence goes on from NZ_AP023246.1 coordinate 5,736,721, forward strand.
TCGCCCCACCGACGCCGAGATTCTGGTCGTTCCACAGCACGTTTACACGGGGATCCGTGACATGCTCCTTGACGAAACGGCCAGTGTCCTCGGGACAGGCGTCGTCGACGACATAAATGGCAGTGACTTCAGAGCCGATCTGGCCGAGAACGGCGAGAATATGATTGCGCACCCGATAGCTCGGGATGACGACGGCGATGGCAGGCTTTTGTTGTGAGGGCAAAAAGCTCACCCGCAGCCATTCTGGTGGGCCATGTGGCATAGTCTTCCAGTTGCGCCGAGGGCTTTAGCTTAGCTTTATCTCCAGAGCAACCGAAGTCTATCGGCTTGCCGACGACGCATAAAGCTTCGACGCTACGGTGACGAGCGAGTTCCATGAGCCGGCGACGTCCAAGCGAATTCATGTCTCAGGCTGTGGAGCGGCTTTCGCTGCATGACGGCCAGCCCTGATGTTACCGATTCAGAGGATCTATGCTACAGGTGGTTCGTAATGCGCGGTCGAGCGACCACGCTTTCACGCACCTGCCCTGCTGCCGTCGTAAAAATGTCCGGAATCCTTTGCCCAGTTCATTTCCGGAGACAAGATTGAGGATCGGGATCGACGGCAGGAATCTTGGATCGGCTACCGACGGGATCGGCCGGTTCGTCCACAATGCCGTGAAGGCATTGGCGGCTCTCGGCGCCGATGTGGTTGTCTATGCGCCTGGCAGGATCAATCCGGATTACGACCTTCCGCCTGGCGTCTGCGTGCGGATCGCCAACTTCAAGGGGCCTGTCGGCCGCACGTTCTGGGGCCAGGCCGTGTTGCCCTCCTTGGCCCGGCGCGACCGCGTGGAGGTGTTTTGGGGGCCGTCGCACCGTCTGCCCTTTGTGCTGGGCGGCGGCATCGCACGGGTGGTCACGATTCACGACCTCGTCTGGTTGCACGCCGCGCGGACCATGCGGACCAGGACCTGGGTGGGCGACCGCCTGCTGATGAAGCCCGCGCTGCGGACCGCCGATGCCGTGGTTGCCGATTCGACCGCCACAGCCACAGCCTTGACGGCCGAATTCCCCTGGCTGAAATCGCCGGTCAGGACGGTCCACCCCGGCACGGTCGCCCTGCCGGCCCCTGGCGATGTTTCGAGCCTGCGGCCGCTCGGCATCGGCAAGCCCTATGCGCTCTTCGTCGGCACAGTCGAGCCCCGGAAGAACCTCGGCAATCTGATAGAGGCCTACGGTTTGCTGCCGGCCGATATCCGGTCCGGCTGCGATCTGGTCATCGTCGGCGGCACGGGGTGGAAACAGACGGGCCTTGCCGATAAGGTGCGCGCCGGCGGGCTGGAGGCGAATATCAAGTTTACCGGATTCGTCGACGACATGACGCTTGCCACGCTTTATGCGAATTGCCTGTTTCTGGCGATGCCATCTCTCTACGAGGGGTTCGGTTTTCCGATCGTCGAGGCACAGTCTTTCGGCAAGCCGGCGCTGACCTCGAACACGTCGTCAATGCCTGAGGTCGCGGGTGACAATGCCGTCCTCGTCGACCCGAACGACCCCGAGGCAATCGCCGCTGCATTCCACCGGTTGTGCGTCGATGCGGAATTCCGAAACGGCATCGCCGCGGGCGCGAAAAGGAATGCCGGACGCTTCACCTGGGAAAACCACGCCAGGAGCATGCTGCGGATTTTTGAACAGGCCATCGAGCAAAGACGGAAGGCCCGCGTTTGAAAGTCCTGCACTTCTTCAAAACCTACTGGCCGGATTCGTTTGGCGGGGTGGAGCGCACGATACAGGCCATTGCCCAAAGCACCGCGAGCCACGGCATCGAAACGGACGTGCTGTCATTGAGCCCCACTCCGGCCGAGAACACCCAATGGTTTGACGGCCACATGGCCCACAAGGCCAAGCTCGATTTCGAACTGGCCTCGACCGGATTCTCGCGCGCGGTTTTTCGGAAATTCGCGGAACTCGCCGGGAAAGCCGACCTGCTGCACTACCATTTTCCATGGCCGTTGATGGATATGGTGCATTTTCATTCCCGTCACGGCAAGCCGGCCGTCGTCACCTATCATTCCGACATCGTCAAACAGAGGCTGATACTGCCTTTCTATCGACCGCTGATGCTGCGTTTCCTGAAGAACGTGGACACGATCGTTGCGACATCCCCGGACTATTTGGGATCGAGCCCTGTCCTCAACGCCTTCAAGGCCAAATCGACGATCATTCCCATCGGCATCGATGAAACCGCTTACCCCGCGCCGACCTTATCCGACACTAACTGGCGCCGGTCGGCGGTGGCGGAGCCCTTCGTGCTCTTCGTCGGCGTTCTGCGCTACTACAAGGGACTTGATGTGCTGATCGAGGCCGCGGACAGGGTCCGCTGCAAGATTGTCATCGCCGGCTCGGGACCGATCGAGCAGCAACTCAAGCTGCAGGCCAGCACGTTGCGGCGCGACAATGTGATTTTCCTGGGCGAGGTTTCGGAGCCGCACAAAATGGCGCTCCTCCACGGCTGCCTCGGGTTCGTTTTTCCTTCGAACCAGAGGTCGGAAGCCTATGGGCTATCGCTGGTCGAGGCGGCAATGTGCGGCAAGCCGATGATTTCATGCGAGATCGGAACGGGAACCAGTTATGTGAACAAGGCCGGCGAAACCGGGCTGGTCGTTCCGCCTTCCGATCCGGCACGGCTTGCCGAAGCGATCAACCGGCTGGTCGATTCGCCTGACGAAGCAGCGAAGTGGGGGCGAGCAGCCCGAGAGCGCTATGCTAGGCTCTTTACATCGGACAGGATGGGAAAGGCTTATGCCGATCTCTATCACCAGATCGACAGCCGTCGACGCTGAGTGCCGCTGCAAGGCACGGCTTGTGAAATTCAGCGAGCCGCCCTCAAGGACGCTTGGTCATCCGGCCGGGGCCTGCCCGCGTTGGAGCCGACGGACCACCGCCTCCGTCGACTGCCGCCAGTCAGGCGCGCTCCACCCGAATACATCAGCGAACTTCGCGCTCGACAGCCGCGAATTGGCGGGGCGCCGCGCCTTGGTCGGATAGTCCTTGCTGGCAATGTCGCGCACTTGTGCCCAAGCACCGCCGGCCGCCCGGCTGGTGTCCAGGATGTGACGGGCAAAGCCGCTCCAGTTGGTCTCGCCGGTGCCGGCCAGATGATAGGTGCCGAACGCGCCGACGCTGTTGTCGCCATGCAGCACCGCCGCCGCATGCAGGATGGCGTCTGCCATATCGAGCGCGGAGGTGGGATTTCCCCATTGATCGGCCACCACCGAAATCTCGTCGCGGTCGGCGGCCAGCCGCAGCATGGTCTTCACGAAATTCCTGCCGAACGGGCTATAGACCCAGGCGGTGCGCAGGATCAGGTGGCGCGGGCCGGCGGCGGCCACGGCCTGTTCGCCGGCGAGCTTGGAGGCGCCGTAGACGCCGAGGGGCGCCGTCGCATCGGTCTCGACATAGGCGTGAGAAGCACTGCCGTCGAAGACATAGTCGGTCGAAAGATGGATGACGGGAGCGCCGAGCCGAGCCGCCGCTTCAGCCACCTTGCCGGCGCCGGTCGCGTTGACCGCAAAGGCGAGGTCGGGCTCGTCCTCGGCCTGATCCACCGCCGTGTAGGCGGCGGCCGAAACCACGATATCCGGCTTCGCGGCCGCAATGACGTCGATGATGGTCTCGGGTCTTGCCAGGTCGAGTTCCGGGCGGCCGATGGCGACGACCTCGATGCCGGCCTTCCCTTGGCATGCCTCCAGCAGGCTTGCCGCGACCTGGCCTTCGCGTCCGGTGACGACGAGCCTCACGCGCCAGCCTTGCGCGCTTCGCCCAGTCTTTCTCCGGCATAGCGCTGCTCGCGGATCGGGCCCCACCACCATTTGTTGTCGAGGAACCAGTCCACGGTTCTGGCCAGGCCGCTGTCGAAATTCTCGGTCGGCGTCCAGCCGAGTTCACGGCCGATCTTGGAGGCATCGATGGCGTAGCGGCGATCATGGCCGGGGCGGTCGGTGACGAAGGAAATCAGCTCGCGATAGCGCTTGCCGCCGGCCCTGGGACGCCTGGTGTCGAGCAGGTCGCAGATCGTCTCGACGACGGCGAGGTTCGTGCGCTCCGAATTGCCGCCGACATTGTAGCTCTCGCCCGGCGTGCCCTTGGTGGCGACGAGTTCCAGGGCCCGGGCGTGATCCTCGACGAACAGCCAGTCGCGCACATTGGCGCCGGCGCCATAGACAGGCAGCGGCTTTTCGTCGAGCGCGTTGAGGATGACCAGCGGGATCAGTTTCTCGGGAAAATGATAGGGGCCGTAATTGTTCGAACAGTTGGAGAGCACGACCGGCAGGCCGTAGGTCTCGTGCCAGGCGCGCACCAGATGGTCCGAGGCCGCCTTCGAGGCCGAATAGGGCGAGGACGGGGCGTAAGGCGTCTCCTCGACGAACATGCCGCCGTCGAAAGGCAGATCGCCGAACACCTCGTCGGTCGAGACATGGTGGAAGCGGAAGCGGGCCTTCCTGTCATCGGCAAGGCCACGCCAATATTCGAGTGCGGCATTGAGGATCCGGTAGGTGCCGACAATGTTGGTCTCGATGAAGGCGCCCGGTCCGTCGATCGAGCGATCGACATGGCTCTCGGCGGCGAGGTTCATGACGATGTCGATATCGTCACGGCGCAGGAGATCGAGCACTGTCCTCTCATCGCCGATATCGCCATGGGCGAAGCGATAATTATGCGCGCTCTCGATCGGCCGCAGCGAGGCCAGGTTGCCGGCATAGGTCAGCTTGTCGAGATTGGTCACGCGGTAGGCCGGATTGGCGCACAGATGACGGCACACCGCCGAACCGATGAAGCCGGCCCCGCCTGTCACCAGAAAATTCATGCTGCTGTCCTCATCAGGCAAACACCTCGGTGTCGGCGAGCATCGGCGCCTTGCTGTCCTTGTCCGAAAGCTGGAACCCGCCGGCCACCGAAGGCCATTCGATGCCGATCGCGGGATCGTCGAAGCGGATGGACCGGTCGTGCTCAGGCGAGTAGGTGTCGGTCACCTTGTAGAGGACCTCGGTGTCGGGCACGAGGGTCAGGAAGCCGTGGGCAAAGCCCTTGGGCACCAGAATCTGGTTGCCCTTTTCGGCCGAAATCTCGTGGCCGGTCCATTTCCCAAAGGTCTTCGAACCGCGGCGAATGTCGACACATACGTCCAGAATCCGGCCGCGTATAACGCGCAGCAACTTGTCCTGCGCCCGGGGCGCAAGCTGGTAATGGAGCCCGCGCAAGACACCTGCCTCGGCGGAATAAGAATGGTTGTCCTGCACGAAAAGCAATTTTATTCCAGCCTGCGCAAACCGCTCGGCATTGTAGGTTTCCATGAAGAAACCGCGCGCATCGCCGTGCCGCTTTGGAACGATTTCCAGCACGCCTTCAATGCCGAGGGACCTGATCTCCAACCTCTAGCCCTCCGACAGATCGGCGACGCGCCGGCGCAGATAGGCGGCATATTCATTTTTTCCCAACCGGGTTGCCCGCTGCAGCACTTGCTCCGCCGTCAGCCAACCCTGCTCGAAGGCGATCTCCTCAGGGCAAGCGACCTTGATGCCCTGTCGATGTTCGATCGTGCGCACGAAGGAAGACGCGTCATTCAGGCTGTCATGGGTCCCCGTGTCGAGCCAGGCATAGCCGCGCCCCAATCGGTGCACATGCAGCAGGCCGCGATCGAGATAGGCGTTGTTGACCGCCGTGATCTCCAGCTCGCCACGGGCCGAAGGTCGAATGGACGAGGCGATGTCGACAACAGTGTTGTCGTAGAAATACAGCCCTGTAACAGCCCAGTTGGATTTCGGCTTTTGCGGCTTTTCCTCGATCGTAATCGCGGTTCCGGTGACCTTGTCGAAGGACACGACACCATACCGTTCAGGATCATCCACGCGGTAGGCGAAAACCGAAGCGCCCGCCTCGCGCGAAGCGGCGGTGCGGCAAAGCTGCGACAGCCCATCGCCAAAATAGATATTGTCGCCCAGGATCATCGACACACTGTCCTTGCCGATGAACTCGCGGCCGATGATGAAAGCTTCCGCAAGCCCATTGGGGTGCGGCTGCTCCGCATAGGAAATGTCCAGACCGAACTCCGATCCGTCGCCGAGTAAATCGCGAAAAACGGGCAGGTCTCGCGGCGTCGAAATAACCAGAATCTCCCTGATATCCGCGAGCATCAGTACGCTCAGCGGATAATAGATCATCGGCTTGTCGTATACCGGAAGAATTTGTTTGGAGACTGCCAACGTCAGCGGATAAAGGCGTGTTCCACTACCCCCCGCAAGGATAATTCCTTTCAAGAAGCTCTCCCTGACATGCCCAAATCCCCTCGGCGGCAGTGGGAGCCATACTACACCCTGAAAAAGCTGCTGCCAGGGCCCGCTTTTACCGTAGAGTCGTTACCAAAATACGCCAGATACCACTCGACGAATCGCGCTACCCCTTCCGACACGGAGGTACCGGGGCGATATCCGACCGCCTCCTGCAATGATGAAATATCGGCGAAGGTGTCGGGCACGTCCCCCGCCTGCAGCGGCAAAAGCTCGATGATGGCCTTGCGGCCAAGCGCGTTTTCCAGCGCCTCGACATAGGCGGTCAGCCTCACCGGGTTATTGTTGCCGATGTTGAAGATACGCCAGGGGGCGCTGCTCGTTGCCGGGTCCGGATGGCCGGAATCCCAGCCAGGGTTTCCCGCGGCAGGGCTGTCGCTGGTCCGGATCACGCCCTCGGCGATATCATCGACATAGGTGAAGTCGCGTGTGTGGTTGCCATTGTTGAACAGCTTGATCGGTTCGCCGGCCAGGATGCTCCTGGTGAACATGAACAGCGCCATGTCGGGACGCCCCCAGGGGCCATACACGGTGAAAAAACGCAATCCGGTGGTCGGCAGCCCGAACAGATGACTGTAGCTGTGCGCCATCAGCTCGTTGGCGCGCTTGGTCGCCGCGTAGAACTGCAGCGGATGATCGGCCGGGCGATGCTCGGAAAACGGCATGTCGGTGTTGGCGCCGTAAACGCTCGAGGTGCTGGCATAGGTCAGGTGCGCTATGCCTCCGCCGCGGCAGGCCTCCAGCATGTTGGTGAAGGCGACGATGTTGCTTTCGACATAGGCGCGCGGGTTTTCAAGGCTGTAGCGGACCCCCGCCTGGGCGGCGAGGTGGATCACCCGGTCAAAGGCGTGGTCGGCAAAGCAGCTGTCGACGATGCCCCTGTCGGCAAGATTGCCGTGGATGAAATGATAACCGGAGTTGGTGCTTCGGCTTGCCTCGGCAAGCAGCCGCAGCCGCGCCTGCTTGATCGCCGGATCGTAGTACTCGTTGATGCTGTCGATACCGACAACCTCGTCGCCGCGCTCCAGGAGCCGCCTGGCGACATGATAGCCTATGAAGCCGGCGACGCCGGTGACCAGAACCTTCATCAGAAGCGCCCGTGCTCGGGAATGGACCCCTGACGTCTATGGCACGTCAAGCTTCCTGAAGACCTCAGGAGCGCTTCAGCAGCGACCAGACGGCCGGCACAAGGCTTGCCGCCAGGGCAACCTTGATCAGATCGCCGACGATGAACGGCACGACGCCGAACTGCCAGGATTTTTCCGGACCGATGAGCAGCGCCAGCCAGGCAAAGCCCATCGCCATCATGACGACTTCGGCGACCAGCATTGCGTTGAAAAGCTTTATCGGGTGGCGATCCCAACCGCGATCCGCGGCCCAGCCGACGATCGCCGCCATGACCACGAAGCCAGCGAGGTAGCCGCCGGTCGAGCCAAGCATGTAGGCGATGCCGATGCCCTTCTCCGGCGTGCCCTGGAAAACCGGGAAGCCCATGGCGCCTTCCGCCATGTAGAGCAGCAGCGTGGCAACGCCGAGGCGCATGCCGAAGGTGGCGGCGATCAGCAAGACGGCGAGCGTCTGCATCGAGATGTCGACGGGGCCCAGCACAACCTTGGTCTTGGCCGACAGGGTCAGCAGCAGCGTTCCGGCGATGGCCAGGAAAAGCTGTGTTGCCAGTCGCGCCGCGCCATCCAGCGGCAAGGCCAGAGAAACAAGCGGGCGCATCGTCGTTGCAGTTGCCATGGTCTTCCCCTATCCGATCTGTCGCGATCCGATAATCGCGGTCTAGCGTTTTCCTATATTGGCTTGCGTGCTATGCGGCAATCGGTTTTGCCGTTCCGGGAACAATGTGCCGATATGGCTCTCAAATTCGATACCAGCTTCGATCCGCATTACGGCCATGGCGTGAGCGTGGCACCGGACGTGCAGCGCGTCACGGTCCAAAATCCCAGCCCCTTCACTTTTCATGGCACCAACAGCTATGTCGTCGGGCGCGACACGCTGGCGGTGATCGATCCCGGGCCCGATGACGACGCTCATCTTCAGACCTTGCTCGACGTGATCGCCGGCAGGCCGGTCAGCCATATCTTCGTCAGCCATACGCATCGCGACCATTCCCCGCTGGCGGCCCGGCTGAAGCAGCGCACCGGTGCCTTGGTGATGGCGGAAGGGCCTCACCGGCCGGCAAGGCCACTGCATGTAGGCGAGACCAACGCGCTCGACGCCAGCGCCGACACCGCTTTCGTTCCCGACACCGCCCTGCCGGACGGCACGTTGGTCGCCGGCGACGGCTGGGCGATCCGCACGGTTCTGACCCCCGGCCACACCGCCAATCACGCGGCATTCGCGCTGGAAGGAACCGGCATCCTGTTTTCGGCCGATCATGTCATGGCGTGGGCGACGTCCATCGTCGCGCCGCCGGACGGAGCAATGGCCGACTACATGGCATCGCTGGACAGACTGATCGAGCGCGACGACCGCATGCTGCTGCCAGGCCATGGCGGGCCGGTAACGGCGCCGCGCGCTTTCATGCGCGGGTTGAAGACGCATCGCAAGATGCGCGAACGGGCCATTCTGGAGCGGGTCAGAGCCGGCGACCGGACGGTTCCCGACATGGTCAAGGCGATCTACCGGGATACAGATCCGCGGCTGCATGGTGCGGCCGGGCTTTCGGTGCTTGCCCATCTCGAGGATCTGGTGGCACGTGGCGTGGTGTCGACGGACGCGGCCCCCGCCATCGACGGCATTTTCACGCCGGCCTGATAGGCCTGCCCTGGTCCCTAGCCTCCCAGCAGGCATGGGATCGACGGAAAAATGGCTACTCGGCCGGAGCCGCCCCGACCTGGCCGGCGACTTCCTGGTCCAATTCCGCCAGGAAATCAGTGATGCGCGAGGCATTGTCGCCAAGGTCGTAGCGTCCGTAACGCGAGGCCGACCGCATGTCGACGATCACCGTATCGCCATCATCCGTCACGCGGATCGCCACATCGGCGGGAAGGCCGAGCACGAAACCCTTGGCGACAGCGGTAATGGTCACGTCGCTTTGCCCGGCGAGGTCGGGATAGGGTTCGGAAAGATCCCAGCCGCGCCGGTCGAGTACGGTCTCGACGGCATTGACGATGGTCTCGAATGGCAGGTCGTAGCTGCGCGCGGTGACCAGTGGATAGCTGTCTGTCTGCAGCCGCTGTTCGCCCGGCGTCGACGGCGAGAGCACGTTCATGTCCTTTGTCCGGTCGCTGATATCGAGCGCGGGCGGATCATCGAAATCGGTCGAGATGTCCCTGAGCGGCGGATAAATCGTCGCCCAGTAGGCGGCAACGCCGTAGGGAACGAGCACCAGCAGGGCCAGCAAGGCGCCGACGGTCAGGTCACGGCCGCCGCGATCACCAAATTTCCATAGTCTCGAAAAGGCAAAGGCGGCGAACAGCAGCGCCAGCGCAGCGAGCAGCGCGACGATGCCCAGCACCCATAGGAACACCGGCGTTTCGACGAGATCGAAGCGATGGCCGACGAAATTGGTCAGCAGAAGCACCGCTGAAAATGCGGCCGTGCGCCGCGACCAGCCGGCAGCCTTCGAGGTTCGCCGTTCGGGAATGCTAACCATTGTTCTCTGCGCTGCCCCAACCCGGACGGAGGTTTAGTGCCTTTTCGCGTCGGCTTGAAGCCGAAACACGCAACATCCCCTCAATCCGTCGGCAGGCGGTAGTCCCTGAACTGTTGGCGCAAGGTGATCTTCTGGATCTTGCCGGTGGCGGTATGGGGTATTTCGCCGACGAAAGCGACATCGTCCGGCATCCACCACTTGGCCACCTTGCCGTTCATGAAGCCGAGAATGTCAGCCTTGGTCGGCTCCTTGCCCGGCTTGGCGACCACGACCAGCAAGGGCCGCTCGCCCCATTTCGAATGATGGACGCCGATTGCCGCCGCCTCCGCCACGTCCGGATGGCCGACGGCCAGATTCTCGAGATCGATGGTCGAAATCCACTCGCCGCCGGACTTGATGACGTCCTTGGCTCGATCGGTGATCTGCATGTAGCCGCCGGCGTCGATGTGAGCGACGTCTCCAGTGTCGAACCAGCCGTCCTCATCGAACTGCTCGGCACCGGCGCCGCCGTAGTAGGCGCGGGCAACGGCCGGTCCACGCACTTTCAGCCGACCAAAGGTCTTGCCATCCCAGGGTTGCGCATTGTTCTCGTCATCGGTCACTTTCATTTCGACGCCGAAGGGCGGGTAACCCTGTTTCTGCTTGACGTCGAGCCGGGCCTCCCCCTCCAGGGCTGCATATTCCGGCTTCAAGGTGCACAGCGTGCCGAGCGGCGACATCTCGGTCATGCCCCAGGCGTGGATGACCTGGACGTCGTAATTGTCCTGGAACTTCGTCATGATCGCACGCGGGCAGGATGAGCCGCCGATGACGACCTTGTTCAGATAGGGCAGCTTCTTGCCGGTCTCCTCCAGATATTGCAGCAGCATCATCCAGACGGTCGGCACGGCGGCGCTGAAGGTCACCTTCTCGGTGTCGAGTAATTCATAGATCGAGGCGCCGTCCATCCTGCAGCCGGGCATGACCAGCTTGGCGCCGATCATCGGTCCGCTCTGGCCAAGGCCCCAGGCGTTGGCGTGGAACATCGGCACCACGGGCAGGATGGTGTCGCGTGACGACAGGCCCATGGCGTCGGGCATGGCGGCGATCATGGCGTGCAGCACGTTCGAGCGATGGCTGTAGACGACACCCTTGGGATCGCCTGTCGTGCCCGATGTGTAGCACATGCCGGCGGCGGTGCCTTCGTCGAAGGTCCTCCAGGCGAAATCGCCATCGACCTCGTCAAGCCAGTCCTCATAGGCGACGGCATTGGGCAGGGTCGTTTGCGGCATGTGCGCCTTGTCGGTCAGCACAATCACCTTTTTCAGCGATTTGACGGTACCGGCGATCTTCTCGAGCAGCGGTATGAAGGTAAGGTCGACGAAGACGGCCTTGTCCTCGGCATGGTTCATGATCCAGACGATCTGCTCGGGAAACAGGCGCGGGTTGAGCGTATGATAGATCCCGCCGATGCCCATGATGCCGTACCAGGCCTCGATATGGCGCGCCGTGTTCCAGGCCAACGTGGCGATGCGGTCGCCCAACCCATAGCCGTCACGCTCCAGCCTCTGGGCGACCTTGAGAGAACGACGATGGATCTCGGCATAAGTGGTGCGCACGATCGGTCCCTCGACCGAGCGTGACACGATCTCGCGCGCTCCATGCTGCCGTTCGGCGTTGTCGATAAGCTTGTGGCACAGCAGCGGCCATTCCTGCATCAGCCCCAGCATCCCGCTCCTCCTCCCTCGCGCATTTTGCGTCGTAGCTTCGAACCATTGTGAAGCGAACCGGCGGATTGTCCAGTCACCCGCTTGCGCGGCGAAGGAATTTCAGCGCCCGTTCCGCAACGGCAAGCGGTTGAATCTTGACATGTTTTGGACTTCCGTCTCCTGGCCACTCGTGCCACAGAGATGGCAAGAGGGTCGAAATCACCACAGTGGCGGCAGTGCCTTATCCGGCGAAATGACTTGAAAATCCGCCACAATCCGGCCATCGTCGGCGTTAAGTTTCGTTAACGGGCAAGGGGCGATTGGCGACTGAAAGAGGTTCGCATGGACGCGCAGCTCGACGACAAAGCCCTTGAGAGCACAATTGCGGAAAGCCTGGCCGATCTGGTGCCGGACGAAAAGACTGTTTCCGAAGACGAATTTGTTGAAGTTGTCGGCGGCGCGCTCGAAGCGGTCGGCGGCACGCTGCTGTTCAAGATGTGCGTCCAGAACGAAGGCGAAGGCCAGCACGTCGCGGCGGCATCCGTCGGCGATGGCGGCAACCGCCAGTTCCTGCTGCTCACCTTGCCAACCGTTGGTGGCTCGCTGAAAGTCGAAACCGTTTCGAGAAGCAGCAACCCGGTGGCGGGCATCGCAGCCGCCTATGCCGGACTGATGGACGCATTCAAGACCGCCGCCTGAGCTTCGGCGGATACTCGAAAGCGCTGCAGCGCCACGCCTCGGCGATTGGTGCGCCTGTTTTTGTGATGCAAACGGACCTTGCGCAACGGCTGTGCCCGCCACACCTTAGGGAGCCAGGCAAGGAGAACCAACATGGACAAGATCGCCAACCCGGCACCCGGCTTCCAGCGCAATCCCGACAAGATCATCACCATCGAGCCCTATGTCGGCACCGTCACGGTACGCGCCGGCGATACGGTTGTCGCATCGTCCACGAAGGCCAAGGTGCTGACGGAGGCTCCCTACCCCGCCGCCTTCTACATTCCGTTCGCCGACATCGATTTCGGCAAGCTGAGCGCTACCGAACACTCGACCCATTGCCCCTACAAGGGCGATGCCAGCTATTGGAGCGTGCTGCCTGCCGGCGAAACCGGTCAAAATGCAATGTGGGCTTACGAGCGGCCTTTCGACGAAATGACCGAAATCCGCGACCACGGCGCGTTCTACGCCAGCAAGGTCAGCATCGAAGCCAAGCCGGGCTGAACGCTTCGACTCTAAGGCCACCGGGGCGCGTTGATATTCAGGTCAGGCCGGCCTCACCTGAATATCAACGCCCCTCAGTCGGTAGTGCCGTGATTGCCGGTACCGTCGGCATCGTCCAGGCGCACGAAGGTCACGCCCTTGTCCTTGAGTGCCAGCAGGCCCTGCACCACGCCCTCACCAGCTGCATGGGTGGGCTGGTTGATATGGGCGATGATGACGTCACCGTCCTTGGCAGCGGCGATGCGCTTAGCGGTTTCCTTGGCGCCCAGCAGCGAGCCGCCATCGCCATTGATCGAGAAGCCGGCGATCTTGAAACCGAGCTTGCGGATCATCGCGATCGCCGAGGGGCTGTATTCGGCGGTTGCGCCGCGGAACCATTTCGGCGCGGGCTCCCCAGTCCTGGCAAGCGCCGCAGCCCCCGACTCGACCTCGGCCAGCACCGCATCCGGGCTGCCGGCGCTGCGTATGCCATAGATCTTCTGCGGCGTGTCGACCGCCGGAACATGGCGCCCGCCGTGATTTTCCAATTCGAAAAGGTCGCGATGCGCCCGCATGATCTCGACGGCCGCGGCATTGCGCTTCAGCCAGATGCCGGTGACAAAGATGGTGGCCGGTATCTTGTTCTCCACCAGCGCCGAGAGAATGCGTGTGTCGGTCTGTCCACCGCAGGCATCGAGCGTGAGCGCGACACGGCCCGCTCCGCTTGCCGCGGGCTTGATGTGCAGCGTGGGCTCGACCAACGGCGCGGCTTGGGCGCTGGATAGCGCCGCCAGCGACATGGCAATCATGCAGAGATGTCTTTGCAGCAGACGCATTAAATCGAATTCCCGACTGGAGCGGTTCACCGTTTCACGCAAACGGCAACCCGCCCTTTTTGGAGCATTTCCCAAGGGGCGATTTCAAGCCGCCATCCCAAGACCCGCATGAAGGCGGAAATCGGGACGATGGGTAGCAGAAAAATGCATGGCGCGGCAATTTGACCGCCGGCCTTGCGAATTATCCATCCGGCGACAGCCGTTCAGACAGCGCGTTCCCGCTTCATCTCGGTGCGCGCCAGCACCTCGCGCGCCGCCTCGACGACAGGCTTCACTTCCAGGCGCCAGACGCAGCACGCCTTGCGGGGGTCGGTCCGGCGGCACAAGCCCTTGGCCACGCAGTCGCACGGCATCGGCGGACGAAGCGCGATGCTGGGCACGCCGAGAGGCCCCCAGCGCGACGGGTTCGTCATACCGAAGAGGCCGACAACGGGTGTGCCCGCGGCCGCGGCCATATGCATCGGGCCGCTCTCGTTGCCGAGAAACAGCCGCGCCTGCTTGAGCACAGCCAACAAGTTCTCGAGCGACAGCGTCCCGACAAGGTCGACGACCGGCGTCGCCGTCCTGGCGATGATCCGCGCGGCGGTCCCCTGCTCCTCCGGCCCTCCGACCAGCACGAAGCCCAATCCGGTGTCGGTTGCAATCTCGTCGATCGCCTCGGCAAAGCGTTCGGGCTGCCATTGCCGGCCCTTGAAACTGGCTCCCGCGTGCACCGCGACGAAGCCGTTTGGGTCGAGACCATGCTTGCCCAGAAGCGCCAAGGCTTTCAGGGTCTCGAACGGCAGAGGCTGAATGCTTGGCACCGTCACGCGCAGATCGAGGCCGAGCGCTTCAATGGGCGAAAGATAGCGATAGACAAAATGCTGGCCGCCAAATCCGAACGGCTTGGCAAACACATTGGCGGGTTGCCGCTCCAGCAGCTTCAGAGGCCGTTCGGGAGGATTGTAGCCGACGCGGGTCTTGGCGTTGACGAACCCGCTGACGATGCGCGAGGTCTTTGAATCGGTCAGGTCGATCGTAAGGTCAAAGCGGAAGCCGCGTAGGGCCCGCACCATGGCATAGAGCTCTTTTCCACGCTCCAGCGCGGTGCCGCGCATGCGGGATCGCCTGAAGGTGACCACTTCCGAGGCGATACCATGCGCGACCACGAAGCTTTCGAACTGCGCCTCGCAGAGGAACACGATCCTGGCGCCGGGGAATTCGAGTTGAAGGTTCCTGGCGAGCGTCGAGGCGAGGACGATGTCGCCTATGAACTTCGTTTGAATGACCAGGATCGAGCGGAACGGCGCGGGTGATATCTGCAACATGTGATTCCCGGGACAATTGGCGGGCCGTCCGCAAATTGGGCAGGAACAATGTCGAGATTACGCAATGCCTTCAGCACGTTCGCGTGAGTTTTCATACAAAACCGTAAGCTTTGATCGTCCTATCCGCGCCCCGTCTTTGCTACCTGCACCGCGGCCTGCGCGGCCGCCAGCCTGGCGATCGGCACGCGATAGGGCGAGCACGACACATAGTCGAGACCGACCTCCTCGCAGAAACGGATCGACGAGGGATCGCCGCCATGTTCGCCGCAGATGCCGAGCTTGATCTCAGGCCGTGTCGCCCTGCCCTTTTGCGCGGCCATGCGCACCAGTTCGCCGACACCGTCGATGTCGAGCGAGACGAACGGATCCTGCTCGATGATGCCCTTCTGGCGATAAGTCTCCAGGAACGAGGCCGCATCGTCGCGAGAGATGCCGAAGGTGGTCTGGGTAAGGTCATTGGTGCCGAAGGAGAAGAACTCGGCCGACTCGGCGATCACATGGGCACGGATCGCCGCACGCGGCAGTTCGATCATCGTTCCAGTCAGATAGTCGATCTTGACGCCGCTCTCGTCCATGACGCTCTTGGCGACCGCATCGATGCGCGCCTTCACGTACTCGAGTTCCTTCACTAGGCCGACCAGCGGCACCATGATCTCGGGCACAACCAGCGCGCCCGCCTTCTTGCCGGCTTCGACGGCGGCCTCGAAAATGGCGCGTGCCTGCATCTCGGCGATCTCCGGATAGGAGACGGCCAGCCGGCAGCCGCGATGGCCAAGCATCGGGTTGAATTCGTGCAGGGCCTCGGTGCGCTGCCTGAGCTTGTCGGCCGATACATTCATGACGGCGGCGACCTCGGCGATTTCGGCCTCGGTCTTGGGCAGGAATTCGTGCAGCGGCGGATCGAGCAGGCGGATCGTCACCGGCAGGCCTGCCATGATCTCGAACAGTTCCAGGAAATCCGAGCGCTGCATGGGCAGAAGCTTGGCCAGGGCGGCGCGCCGGTCCTTCTCGGTGTCGGCCAGGATCATTTCGCGCATGGCGACGATGCGGTCGCCGTCGAAGAACATGTGTTCAGTACGGCAAAGCCCGATGCCTTCAGCGCCGAAGGAGCGCGCCATGCGGGCATCGAGCGGCGTTTCGGCATTGGTGCGCACCTTCATGCGGCGCACGGCGTCCGCCCATTCCATGATGGCGGCGAAATCGCCCGACAGTTCCGGCTGCAGCATGGCAACCGCGCCCTTCAGCACCTGGCCATTGCCGCCATCGATGGTGATGATGTCGCCCTTGCGGAAGGTCTGCCCCATCGAGATCAGCGTGCCCGCCTTGTAGTCGACGCGCAGCGACCCGGCGCCCGACACGCAAGGCTTGCCCATGCCGCGCGCGACAACGGCGGCATGGCTGGTCATGCCGCCGCGCGTGGTCAGGATGCCTTCCGCGGCATGCATGCCGTGGATGTCCTCGGGGCTGGTCTCGATGCGCACCAGGATCGCCTTGCGGCCTTGGGTCTTCAGATCCTCGGCCTCGCCGGAGGAAAAGACGATCTCGCCGGTGGCGGCGCCCGGCGAGGCCGGCAGACCGACGCCGATGACGTCACGCGCGGCTTTCGGATCGATGGTCGGATGCAGCAACTGGTCGAGCGAGCCCGGATCGATGCGAGCGACAGCCTCCTCCTTCGAGATCAGGCCGTCCCTGGACATCTCGACCGCAATCTTCAGCGCCGCCTTCGCGGTGCGCTTGCCGGAGCGAGTCTGCAGCATCCACAATTTGCCGCGCTCGATGGTGAATTCGAGATCCTGCATGTCGCGGTAATGCTTTTCCAGACTGTCGGAGATGGTGACGAAGGACTGGAAGGCGTCGGGCATCAGCTTTTGCAGCGACGGCTTGTCGGAACCGGCGGCGATGCGGGCCGCCTCGGTGATGTTCTGCGGCGTGCGGATGCCGGCGACGACATCCTCGCCCTGCGCGTTCACCAGGAACTCGCCATAGAGCTGCTTTTCGCCGGTCGACGGATTTCGGGTGAAGGCGACGCCGGTGGCCGAGGTCTCGCCCATATTGCCGAACACCATGGCTTGCACGTTGACCGCCGTGCCCCAGCTTTCGGGGATGTCATGCAGACGCCGGTATGTGATGGCGCGGTTGTTCATCCAGCTCGAGAACACGGCGCCGATGGCGCCCCAAAGCTGTTCTTGCGGATCCTGCGGGAACGGCCTGCCGAGCTCTTCCTCGACCTTGGCCTTGTAGAGCGCGATCACGCCTTGCCATTCGATGGCCGTCAGCTCGGTGTCGAGTTCATGGCCGAGGCCGGCCTTCTGGTCTTCCAGTATCTCCTCGAACACCTCGTGATCGAGGCCCATGACGACATCGGAATACATCTGGATGAAGCGGCGGTAGCTGTCATAGGCAAAGCGCGCATCGCCGGAATCGGCGGCCAACGCCTCGACGGTTTCGTCGTTGAGACCGAGATTGAGCACGGTGTCCATCATGCCCGGCATCGACGCGCGAGCCCCGGAGCGTACCGACACGAGCAGCAGCTTCGACGGATCGCCGAACTGCCGGCCGGTCAGCCGGCCAATGTGATCGAGTGCGATCGCGACATCGGCTTCCAACCCCGCCGGATAGGCGCGGCCATTGGCGTAATAGGCATTGCAGACCTCGGTGGTGATGGTGAAGCCCGGCGGCACCGGCAGGCCCAGGCTGCACATTTCGGCAAGGTTGGCGCCCTTGCCGCCCAGCAGATTCTTGTCGCCGGCACGGCCTTCCGCCGCACCATCGCCAAAGGTGAAAACCCATTTGGTCATGCTTTGCTCTCCGGTTGCAGGAGATTGGAAAGATTGGCGAAACGGAAAGTTCCGCCCTAGTCCGACTTTGGACCGATATGATGCTGCAGTGCGAAAGGCAAGCACCGGAAAAGCCGTTCCGCCGCTACAATCGATTAAGAAAAAGCCCGGCCCGGACATGCGGCAAAAAGACTTGCCACCTCACGGTTCGACAGCTAGAACATAAAGGGAACAAATAGGTGTCCCATGAAACTGACTGGAAAACTCGACTATCTGGAAATGCCGGCGACCGGCGGCACGCTGGATCGGCTGAAGGCTTTCTACAGTTCCGCCTTTGCCTGGTCGTTCACCGACTACGGGCCCACCTATTCGGCCTTCGCAGAGGGCCTGGATGGCGGTTTCCAGGCCGATGCCGCGGAAGCACCGGCCAAGCCGCTGCCCGTGCTCTACAGCGACGACCTCGAGGAAACGCTTGGCGCCGTCGAAAGCGCCGGCGGCACGATCGTCAAGCCGATCTTCGCATTTCCCGGCGGCCGACGCTTCCACTTCGTCGATCCGGCCGGCAATGAGCTGGCAGTGTGGTCCCAATAGCCTGTTCATGGACCATCTGGCGGCAAGGCGCCGCAGGCCAGCCGAGTGTTCTAGCGTCACTCATGAGCATTGTGCTTTGGCATTGTGCTTTTCGGCTGCTCTGCTAATAACGCGCCGCACAAGCGACTCTGACGGCTATTGGGGCGTCGCCAAGTGGTAAGGCATCGGTTTTTGGTACCGACATTCCCAGGTTCGAATCCTGGCGCCCCAGCCACCCCTACAGGTGCGTCCGGTTGTCATTGGGGCCGGTCTCACGGCTCGTTGGGATGACAAAAGGAATGGCAGGGTCAGGCGAGCGATGAATGCCTGATACGGCATGACATTCGCCGAAGCAGACTGTCATCATCCATCAAAGCGATTTTCCATATGGCACGCTGGATGCGCTGCGTCCGGGCCAGACGCCGCGATCTTTGCGAGCGGACACCCGGATCCGGATTCACGCTCGCGTTCGCCAGCGGTATTTTTCCGATATTCGGGAAAGTCGATGCCAGAATCCACGACTTATCGCCCGCAATCCCTTTGTTACGATCGCCACGGATCACCAGACAGGGGTTGTCAAAGACATGTTGACGGACAAGCAGGCACGCGAGGCGGTGGAGCAGTACCGCGAGGAAGGATATGCGATCGTTCGACAGTTCGTCGACGGCGACGAGATGGCCCGGCTGAAGAAGGAAACGGATGATGTCTACGCCGAAGGGCTCAAGCATCACGCCACCTACAGGCATGGCAATCTCAACTTCCAGATTCTACCCGAGTCGGATTTCGGCCAGCGTTACGTGCTGCAGGCCTACTGGTTTTCCTGGATCAATTCCTATTTCGAGCAATTCCGGCGCAGCCCGGACTATCTGAAACTGCTCGAGGGGCTGATTGGCCGCGACATCAGGCAAATCGCCCAGCAACTGCACTGGAAGCCGCCAGGCGCCAATGTCACGGGTTACCGCTTCCACCAGGACCTGCGTTTCCGCAACCAGGCCGCCTTCGACAATGTCGCCGACGCGACCGTGACCACCGGCCTCGCCGTCGACCGCGCGACGCTCGACAATGGCTGCCTCCAGGTCGTGCCCGGTAGCCACAAACTCGGCTATCTCGGCCTCTCGGACGAGGGAACCGGCGAGCTGATGAAGGGCCTGACCGCCGAGGAGGAGTTGCGCAAGGTCGGCATCGACCCGGCGACCATCGTTCCGCTGGTGCTGGAGCCGGGCGACCTTGCCATGTGGGGACTGCTTACCGTGCACGGCTCCTCGCCGAACAAGTCGCAGCACGACCGCGCCTTCGCCCTGTCGAGCTATGTGCGGGCGGACTCGACGCAGCGCGGCGAATGGGCGTTCCGGGATGGCGTCTCCGTGCCGCTCGGCGAGACGCCGACGCTGTGCAAATACGAAAAGCTCTTCGAGGAGCCGGGACCGATGTACGACACCACCGCCTGGTGGAAATGACATTGCCGCGCCGGGCGACGGGGGCAAAAGGGGCCTGGCGTTCGCGCCGGGCCCCTGGCTGCGTCCGCCAGCGGCCTCGCAAAGTCTCAGGCGGTGAAATCCGCCGACAGTTCGCGCATCAGGAAATCGACGAAGGCGCGCACCTTGGCGGCGATATAGGTGCGGTGCGGATAGAGCGCGTAGATCGGGCTGGAGCCCGGGCGAAACTCGTCAAGCTGCACCTCCAGACGGCCGTCCCGGATCGCGGCATCAACCAGAAGGCTCGGCAGGTTGCCGATGCCGAAGCCGGCGATGGTCATCTGATAGGCGGCCTCCACGCTGTTGGTCGAGATGCGCCCGCCAATGGCGGCGTCGAACGGCCCGTCGGGTCCTATGAACGGCCATGTGCCCAGCCGCTTGGCGAAGTTGCTCAACACGCAGGAATGGCTTGCCAGCTGGTCCGGATGGGTCGGCCGGCCATTTCTGTTCCAGTAGTCCGGCGTGGCGCAGACATAGTTGCGAACCTCGCCAAGGCGCCTCGCGATCAACGCGGAATCAGCCTGTCCGCCGAAACGGATGGCGACATCGTAGCCCTCCTCGACAATGCCGACGACGTAGCGCGCGGTCAGGTCGAACTCGATGCTGGTGAGCGGGTTCTCTTCCAGGAATTTCGGCACCAGCTTGGTGATGCGCGTGTGGCCAAGGACATTGGAGCAGGAAACCCGGATCAGCCCGCGCGTTTCCTTGTGCAGGCCGCGCGTCGAATCCTGCAGTTCCGAGATGTCGTCCAGCAGACTGCGGGCCCGGGGAGCATAGTCACGTCCCGCCTCGGTGAGGCTGAGGCGCCTTGTGGTGCGGTTGATGAGACGCACGCCAAGATCCTCCTCCAGATCCTTGATCATGCGGCTGACCGCCGTGGTCGACATGTTGAGATCGCGCGCCGCCGCCGAGAGGCTGCCCAGCAGGCAGACCCGGTCGAACACCCGCATGGCCGTCAGAAGATTCATCCTGGCTTCCCCTCGCCGCCGCGTCTGCTCCACCCTTCGCGGCTTCCGGCAGAAGACAGCGCCCGGCGATCGTGCGGCAAGGGCATTCCACCGAATTTGGACGTAAAATCAACAATGGGAGAAACGATATGACATCCAAGCCTCTTCATCCCGCGATCGACGCTTTTGCACGGGGTACAAGAAATGGCGCGCTCAGCCGCCGCGAATTCCTGGCGCTGGCCAGCGCCTTTGGCGCCAGCACGGCGGTCGCCTACGGCCTCATTGGGCAGCCGGTTCCGGCTCTGGCTGAAGAAGCGGCCCAACCCAGGAAGGGCGGTGTCGTACGCGTCGCCATGCAGGTGATGGAACTGGAGGATCCGCGCAGTTTCAAGATTTCGCAGATGGGCAACATCGCCATGCAATTTCTCGAACCGCTGGTGCGCTGGAAGCCGGATTTCACCTTCGAGCCGGTCCTGCTGCAGAGCTGGGAAATCAACACGGACGCCACGGAGTACGTGCTCAAGGTCCGCCCAGGCGTGAAATGGTCGAACGGCGACGATTTCACCGCCACGGATGTTGCCTTCAACATCACGCGATGGTGCGAGAAGGGTGCCGCCGGCAACTCCATGGCTGGGCGCATGAGTTCGCTGATCGATCCCGACACCAAGGTGGCGCGGGCCGGCGCGATCACGATCCGCGACGACCACACCGTGGCGCTGAAACTTTCGCAACCCGACATCACCATCATCCCGGCGATGACGGATTACCCGGCATTGATCGTGCATCGCAGCTTCAATCCGAAAGAGGCGGCCCTGTCGGCAAATCCCGTTTCCACGGGCCCGTTCGAACTCAAGAAGCTCGATGTCGGCGTCGCCGCCTCGGTGCGCAAGCGGCCGGAAGGCTCGTGGTGGGGCGGCGAGGTTTTCCTGGATGGCATCGATTGGATCGACTATGGCACCGACTCGGCCGCCACCGTCTCCGCTTTCGAATCGGGCGAGATCGATTTGAACGGCCAGACGCAGTCCTATGACGTCGCCATGCTCGACGGGCTGGGCCTGAAGAAGAGCGAGATCGTCACCGCCGCCACCATCGTCTCGCGCTGCAACGTCAACGCCAAACCCTACGACGACAAGCGCGTGCGCAATGCCATTCAGCTTGCGGTCGACAATGAGGCGGTGCTGCAGCTCGGCGCCAACGGCATGGGCATGGTGGCGCAGAACGATCACGTCGGACCGATGCACCCCGAACATGCCGACCTGCCGCCGATCAAGCGCGACCCGGTCCGGGCCAAGGCGCTGCTGGAGGAAGCCGGCCAGCTCGATTTCGAGTTCGATCTGATCTCTGTCGAAGCCGACTACCGCAAGGAAAGCTCCGACGTCGTCGCCCAGCAGATGCGCGACGCCGGCTTCAAGGTGAAGCGCACGGTCATCCCGGAATCGGCATTCTGGAACGATTGGACCAAGTATCCCTTCGCCACGACCAACTGGAATGCCCGCCCGCTCGGCATCCAGACCTATGCGCTTGCCTATCAGAGCGGCTCTGCATGGAACGAGACAGGGTTTGCCGATCCGGCGTTCGATGCCAAGGTTCACAAGGCCAATGCCATTGCCGATCCGGACCAGCGCCGCGCGGTGATGAAGGAATTGCAGCTGATGCTGCAGGAATCCGGCATCATCGTTCAGCCTTACTGGCGAAAGCTGTTCTGCCATATGAAACCTGCCTTGATGGGCTATCAGATGCATCAGGCGTATGAGCAGGATTTCACCAGGGCCTGGCTCGCCGCCTGATCATCAGGATGGCAGGGCGGCGCCTTCCGCGGCGCCCCCCTGCCATTTCTTTTCGCCTCACCGAGCATTTCGCCCCACGGCGACACTATCGAAAGCCGATGAGGAGCAGCTCAGGCTTCGCATCGGACACGTCGCGCAGATGCGTCCACACGTGCCTTGCCTCGATAGATCCGCTGGGATCCGTGGCCGTGTCGCCAGGTCCGCCGGACCATCAGGCATACGAGAAATCCCGGTTTCCGCGTCTGTCATCATCGAGAAGCTCCAGTTCACCAGGAGAGCTTATCTTTGCCGAAATGAAGCGGAACCCGCTTCGATAGTCAACGACCTTCCCGAAAAACGGGAAAATTCACCCTTCCATGCAGACAAACCTCGTTGCTTTTCCGACGATCCGATGCAATCGTGACGCTCTGCGCTTCTCCTGCCTGGTGCATCGGGTTCAGTCGGCAGGCTTCGACCTCAGGGCGGTCGAAATCGCTGTTGGGGCACAATGACATCCTGCTCAGTCGTCTTGCGAACCGCATTTGTCGTTACGTTCGTTGCGGTTCTTATCCTCGCGCTGCTGCCGGAGCCTTGGCTCGAGCAATTCGGGATCGATGTCGGTTTCAGCGATGACAAGCTCAATCACGCCAGCGCATTCGCCGTCCTGGCCGCGCTTGGCAGCCTGGGTTGGCCCAAGCGCAAGCTCTGGCTGGTCATTTTCCTGGCCGCGGTCGGAGCTGCGATCGAAGTCCTTCAGGGGACGTCGGAGATAGCCCGCGATTTCGATGTGTTCGACTGGGTTGCCGATTGTATCGGCATCGCGTTCGGGCTCGTGGCGGCGGGTTGTGCAAGCTGGCTCATGCGCCGTCGAGGCTGACCGCCAATCGCACATTGTGCTGACGGCCGGAGCGCTATCAGCCCGGACGTGTCAGCTCGCCTCGCGCATCGCTTCAGCGGCCTGCAGATCGACCGATACGAGTTGGCTCACGCCCTGCTCGGCCATGGTGACGCCGAACAGCCGGTCCATGCGGGCCATCGTGATCGGATTGTGCGTGATGATAACGAAGCGCGTCTCGGTGGTCTTGGCCATCTCGTCCATGAGATTGCAGAAGCGTTCCACATTGTGATCGTCGAGCGGCGCATCGACTTCGTCGAGGACGCAGATCGGCGCCGGATTGGTCAGGAAGACGGCGAAGATCAGCGACATCGCCGTCAGCGCCTGCTCACCGCCCGACAGCAGCGTCATGGTCTGCGGCTTCTTGCCCGGCGGGCGGGCAAGAATTTCGAGGCCTGCCTCGAGCGGATCCTCGGATTCGATCAGCTGCAATTCCGCCGTGCCGCCACCGAACAGGTGCGAGAACAGGCGCTGGAAATGGCTGTTGACCACGTCGAAGGCGGCGAGAAGCCGCTCGCGGCCTTCGCGATTGAGGCTCTGGATCGCTTGCCTGAGCTTGCGGATCGCTTCGATGATGTCCTCGCGCTCGGAAACGATCGCCTCCAGCCGGTCGGAGAGCTCCTTCTGCTCTTCCTCGGCGCGCAGATTGACGGCGCCGAGCCGTTCGCGCTCGATCTTCAAGCGGTCGAGCTGGCGTTCGATCTCGGCCATCTCGGGCATCGGAGCGTCGACTTCCAGGCCGGTATGGCGAATGACCAGATGCGGCGGCGTGTTCAGCGTTTCCTGGATGCGAGCCTCGACCTCAAGACGGCGCTCGTCGGCCGCCGTCAGCCTTTCCTCGGTACGGGCACGGGTCTCGCGCGCCTCGGCCAGCGACTGGATGGCTGATGTAGCCAGCTTGTCCAGTTCGGCCTGCCTGTTCTCCGCTTCCTGCAGGCGATCGGCGGCCGCCTTGCGCAAGGTCTCGGCCTCGGTGAGTTGCGACAGCAGCGCGCGCCGCTTGGCGTCGATCTCGTCGGGAGCATCAGCCAGGCGTTCGCGCTCGGCCTCGGCCTCGGCCTTGCGGTCGCCGAGCGAGGCAATCTGCGTCGAGGCGTTTTCGGCGCGCACCAGCCAGTTGCTGCGTTCGGCGCCGATGGCATCGAGCCGGCGTGCGCGCGCCTCGGCTTCACGCCGCAATCCCTCATGGACGGCGCGCGCATCGGCAAGCGTGGCGCGGTCGCGCGAGACATTGGCCGAGGACTGTTCGAGCTGCAATTGCAGGTCGCCGAGATCGGGCGCATCCTGCAGCAGCATTTCGGCCTCGACGAAAGCCGCCGAGGTTTCCTCATGGCTGTCGACGATGCGCGCGCGGGCCTCGTCGAGGGCCGCGCGCCGGCTCGACAGCTCGCCGCCCGCCTTTTCGGCGTCGGCCAGCGCATTGCGGGCAGCGTCCAGGCGGTGCTGGGCGTCGCGTCCGGCCTGGCGCGTGTTGCGTTCGGCCTCGCTTGCCTGGCGAAGCGCCTGTTCGGCCTGTGCCAGCGCCTCCTCGGCCTGACGCAGGACAAGCGTCGCCTGCACCGCTTCGGCATCTAGTTCGGCAAGCCGGTTCTTCTGCGCCAGCCGTTGGGCAGCGGCCGTCGGCGCATCGGCGCTGGCCGTGAGACCGTCCCAGCGCCAGAGCGCGCCTTCGCGGCTGACCAGCCTCTGGCCCGGCGCAAGCAGCGCCTGCAGCCGGCGGCCGTCGGCCACCTCGACGATCCCGATCTGCGCCAGTCGGCGAGCCAATTGCGCAGGGGCACGAACCACGCTGGCCAGACTCTTGATGCCGTCCGGCAGGGTCGCGTCGCCGGGCTCGATCGGGCTTTCGCCCCAATGCACCGGCGCGCTGCGGTCGAGCGGCACGTCGAGGTCTTCGCCAAGCGCCGCACCCAGCGCCGTCTCAAAGCCGCGCTCGACGCTGATCTGCTCAAGCACCGAAGGGAAGAGATCGCCGCTGGCGGCATTGAGTATCTTGGCCAGCGTGCGCGCTTCGGTCTCGATGCCCGCCAGCTCGGCCCTGGCGTCCTGAAGCGGCGGCCGGGCGGCGCTTTCGGCGGCACGGGCATCGATGACCGACTGCTCGGCCTGCGCCACCGCCGCCTCGGATTCTTCGAGCAGCGCCACGGCCTGTTCGACCAGCACCCGCTTTTCGGCCGGATCCGGCAGGCCAGCCACCTTGGAGAGGATGTCCGACAATTCGCGGTCGACCTCGGCGAGTTGCCGGGCGAAGCGGTCGCGGCGCTCAGCGGTTTCGCGCAGCGTCCGTTCGATCTGATGGCGCGAGGCGGCGGCCTCGGCCCGTTCGGCGGTCAGCGCTGCGAGCCTGGCTTCGCTCTGCGCCAGCGTCGACGCCGCCTGTTCGAACGCCGCGCGGGTGGTGGCCTCGCGTTCCGCGGCGCCGGCGTTCTCGGAATTCAGTACAGCCTCTTCGGTGCGCAGGCGTTCGAGAACATCGGCATTGTCGCGCACCATCCGCTCCTCGCGGGCGATGTCGCCGTCAAGCTGCTGCAACCGACGCTCGATTTCGGCCTGGCGGTTGCGGATGCGGCCGGCCTCCTCCTCGATCTGCGACTTGGCGATCGACAGGCGCTGGAAGGCGGCGGCGGCCGCGGCTTCCGCGTCGCGCAGGTCAGGCAGGCGGTGGGCGCCGATGCCTTGTTCCCTCGCGGCGGCCATCTGCGCGGCGGCGCGGTCGCCGACCAGGGCGGTGGCGGCAGCCAGCGCCGAACGCGCTTCGCCTTCCTGCGTCTTGGCCAGCGTCCAGCGCAGATGCAGCAATGTCGCTTCGGCCTTGCGGATATCGGCCGACAGGTTCTTGAAGCGTGACGCCTGGCGCGCCTGGCGCTTGAGGCTCTCGATCTGGCTCTCTAGCTCGCCGACGACATCGTCCAGGCGTTCGAGGTTCTGTTCGGCCGCCTTCAGCCGCAGTTCCGCCTCGTGGCGACGGGTGTGCAGGCCGGAAATGCCGGCTGCCTCTTCCAGCAGCGCACGGCGCGCCTGCGGCTTGGCCTGGATCAGTTCGCCGATACGGCCTTGCCCGACCATCGATGGCGAGCGCGCGCCGGTCGACTGGTCGGCAAACAGAAGCTGCACATCCTTGGCACGCGCTTCCTTGCCATTGATGCGATAGAGCGAGCCGGCCTCGCGCTCGATGCGGCGCGACACCTGCAATTCATCGGCATCGTTGAATGCGGCGGGCGCCGAGCGATCGGTATTGTCTAGGAAAAGCGTGACTTCGGCGGTATTGCGCGCGGGCCGCGTACCCGAGCCGGAAAAGATCACGTCGTCCATGCCGGACGCGCGCATGTTCTTGTAGGAGCTTTCGCCCATCACCCAGCGCAGCGCCTCGACAAGGTTCGACTTGCCGCAGCCGTTCGGCCCGACAATGCCAGTCAGGCCGCGTTCGATGACGAACTCGCCGGGCTCGACGAACGACTTGAAACCAAGGAGGCGAAGGCGCGAGAACTTCATTCACGCGCCCCATAAAGGCGAGCGCCGAAACGCTGCCGCTTCAGCGCTGACCTGATGTCAGAGCAGAGGGTCGATGATGGCCGACATTTCCTCAATCGACATCGCCCCTTTGTAGGTCTTACCGTTGATGAAGAAGGTCGGTGTCGAGTCGACCTTGAATTCATTGGCGCCGCGCTTCTGGACCGATCTCACATCGTCCAGAAGTTTCTGGTCCGTCAAGCAGGCCTCGAAGGACTCCTGTGTAAAACCGGCGAGCTTCGAGATTTGCAGCAGCGCATCCTTGGTGTTCGACACGCCAACCCAGTTCGCCTGCTGCCTGAACAGCACGTCCACCATCGGGAAATAGTTATCCTTGGCGCAGCGCGCCAGCATGAAACCGGCTTCCGCGCTCGGATCGAACGGGAATTCGCGCAGGATATAGCGCGCCTTGCCGGTGTCGATGTACTTGGTCTTCAGATCCGGGAAGGTGGTCTCGGCGAAATGCGCGCAATGCGGGCAGGTCATCGAGGCGTATTCGACGATGGTGACTTTCGCGTCATCCTTGCCGAGCTGCTTGTCGGGCAGCGCGCCCGGCTTCAGCAATTCGGCCATGTCGACGGTGCCCTGCGCTTCCGGCACCTGGACCGCGGCCGGTGTTGCCGGCTTTGCGGGTGCGGCCGGATCAGCAGGCTTCACATCCGCCGCCTTGGCCTCTTCGCCGGAGTCACTGCAGGCAGCGAGCAGGGCAACCGCCGGGATTGCGGCCAGCGATGACAGGACGTTTCTGCGAGACAGACTTTTGCCGAACGAAGGACGGTTCATACGAATCACCTGACAATGGTTGGATTTTGCAATGCAAAGGCACGAAAAGGCGAGAGTTGGCGCGAATTAAGGCATCTCCATCCCCAATCCAATCGCGGAACCTGACAAAGGCGATCACGAATGCGAGATGTTGACGACAAATCCATGACTGTCTTCAAGGGGTTTTTGACTTCCTTTCACCCAGGATGGTTGCGCCAAGCCTTTCCAGCGAGGCACGCAACCCTTCATCCTCGATCAGTTCGACCGTGCTGGACAATTTCGTCTTCTCCGCCGCCGTCAAGGGCCTGAAGCTGGGTTTAGGCCGTCCTTTGTCCGACGTCACCGGTTTTTGCACGATCCTGATGCGGCCTATTGCCGTAAAGCCGAGGAAGGCGTTGACCCGGTTGATGATCTCGCCGGTCTCATGCTGCAGATGAAGCGCCGCCATGCCCTCGCAGGCGATGACCAGCACCGCCGGCTCGAACGGATCGTCCTCGTGCAGGCGACGCGGCCACTGGATCTTCTCGGGCCGCGAGCGGCTGGCAAGGCGCGGTCCGGCGATCTCTTCCCAGGACTGGACGAGGCCGATCGAGATGCCTGCCCTTTTGCGCAGCACCGGATCGAGGATCTCGGTGGCGAGATCGCTCACCGGAACAGGATTGCCGAAGCGCCTTTTCCCTGCCATGTGCGTTCTCCAGCCACGACCTCACCCGATATCGGCCAGGCCAACACAAGATCAATGGCACCAGCAGACCAGACCCGCAAGGCCCAGACTCAGGGGGCAATGCCAGGCGATACCGCCTCTCGGCTGCTTGCCTGGTACGACGTGCACCACCGCGAACTGCCGTGGCGCGTGACGCCGCGCGAGCATGCACGCGGCGTGCGGCCGGATCCCTACCGCATCTGGCTGTCCGAAGTCATGCTGCAGCAGACCACCGTCGAGGCGGTGAAATCCTATTTCCGCGCTTTTGTCGAGAAATGGCCAGATGTCGAGGCGCTGGCCTCGGCACCAACCGAGGATGTCATGAAAGCCTGGGCGGGGCTCGGCTACTATTCCCGCGCACGCAATCTCAAGGCTTGCGCTGATCTGGTGGCGGCGCGCGGCGGCCGGTTTCCCGACACCGAGGCCGCCTTGAGGGACCTGCCCGGCATCGGCGCCTATACCTCGGCGGCCATCACGGCGATCGCCTTCGACCGCCCCGCTGCCGTTGTCGACGGCAATGTCGAACGCGTCATCTCGAGGCTGTTTTCGATCACGACACCTCTCAGCGAAGCCAAGGCAGAGATACGCGCCCATGTCGAGCGCCTGCTGCCGCGGACAAGACCGGGCGATTTCGCCCAGGCGATGATGGATCTTGGCGCCACGATCTGCACGCCGCGCCGGCCACGCTGCATGCTGTGCCCGCTGCGCGAGGACTGCAGCGCCGTCGTTTCAGGCGATCCCGAAAACTTCCCGGTGCGGCTGCCGAAAGCCGACAAGCCGCTGCGGCGCGGCGCTGCTTTCGTGGCCGTGCGTGAGGACGGTGCCATTCTTTTGCGCAAACGGCCCGAGAAAGGTTTGCTCGGCGGCATGACCGAGGTGCCGACCACGGCCTGGACGGCGCGGGTGGATGGGGCCACCACACCGGCGGCGGCGCCCTTTTCCGGCGACTGGCGGCGCGCCGGGACAATCACTCATGTCTTCACCCATTTCGCGCTCGAGCTCGACGTCTTTCGCGCCAACATAAAAGGTGATGCGCCGGCAGGGTGTTTCTGGTCACCCGCCCATGAGATTGCCGGAGAGGCGCTGCCCACTGTCATGAAAAAGGCAATCGAGGCTGCGATACCCGGCGCGACGAAAAAGCCGTCACCGCTCAGTGCAAAGAGGCCCCATGACTGAAATCCGCCACATCGTTTTCGACATCGGCCGTGTGCTGATCCACTACGATCCAAACATCCCGTTCAGTCGCCTCATTCCCGATGCCGAAGAGAGACAGTGGTTCTTCGACAATGTCTGCACGCATGACTGGAACATCGAGCAGGATCGCGGACGAAGCTGGGAAGAGGCCGAGGCGCTGCTGATCGCAGAGCACCCAGATCATTCGGAAAACATCCGCAATTTCCGCCGCCATTGGCACGAAATGGTGCCGCATGCCTATGACGACAGCGTCGCCATCATGCTCGGCCTGATCGAGCGCGGCCATGATGTGACCATGCTGACCAACTTCGCCTCCGACACTTTGGCCGAAGCCCGCGAACGCTTCGATTTCCTGGATCGTCCACGTGGGGTGACCATCTCCGGCGAGATCGGCAAGATCAAACCGGATCGCGACATTTACGACCATCACGTGGCTGCGTTCGGGCTCAAACCATCGGCGACGCTGTTCATCGACGACAGCCAGAAGAATGTCGACGGCGCCCGGGCGGCGGGCTGGCAATCGGTGCTGTTCACCGATGCCAAGACGCTTAAAGCGGATCTTGAACGCTTCGGAATCAAGGCGTGATCTGAATCGCTTGCGGCGATCCGCTCAGATCCTGAATCAACGTGAAAGCAGCAATTGGCAGGGGGTCAACCCCCTGCCCGCTCCATGCCGAGGCGGGCAATGCGGCGCAGTTCGTCGATCGGGGTGAGCCCGCCGCTGCGCTCATAGTGCCAGAAGGTCCAGCCGTTGCAGGCATCCAGTCCCTGCACTTCGGCGCCGATCTTGTGGATCGAGCCGGCGCTGTCGCCGATCGCCACCGTGCCGTCGGCACGCACCTTGGCCGCCCAGCGCTTCTTGGCGTCATAGAGCGTGGCGCCCGGCGTCACCAGCCCGGTGTCGATAAGGCTGACGAAGGCAACGCGCGGCTCGGCGCGCTTGCCGGTCAAGACCGTCAGATCGGCATCCTGCAGCGGCCGCACGGCATCGATGCGCTCATTGGCGGCGTCGATATAGGCCTGCTCGCGCTCGATGCCGACGAAATGGCGCCCGAGACGCTTGGCCACCGCGCCTGTCGTGCCGGAGCCGAAGAAAGGATCGAGCACGATGTCGCCCGGCTTGGTCGAGGCCATCATGATGCGGGCCAGCAGGGCTTCAGGCTTCTGTGTCGGGTGCAGCTTGTCGCCATTGTCGTTCTTCAGCCGCTCGCCGCCGGTGCAGATCGGGAACAGCCAGTCGGAGCGCATCTGGACATCGTCATTGGACGCCTTCAACGCTTCATAGTTGAAGGTGTAGCCCTTTCCCTTCTGGTCACGAGAAGCCCAGATCATCGTCTCGTGGGCGTTCTGGAAGCGGCGACCGCGGAAATTCGGCATCGGATTGGTCTTGCGCCAGACCACGTCGTTGAGGATCCAGAAGCCCAGATCCTGCATCTTGGCGCCGACCCGGAAGATGTTGTGGTAGGAGCCAATGACCCAGATCGTACCGTTGGGCTTCAGCACTCGCCGCGCTGCCAGCAACCAGGCGCGGGTGAAAGCGTCGTAGGCTTCAAAACTCTCGAACTGGTCCCACTCGTCGTCGACCGCGTTGACCTTGGACTGATCGGGGCGATGCAGATCGCCGTCGAGCTGCAGGTTGTAGGGCGGATCAGCGAAGATGACGTCGACGGATTTTTCCGGCAGGCGGTCAAGGGCCGCGACGCAGTCGCCTTTCAGGATCGTGTCCAGCCATTCGGATTGCTGGGGGGCAAGGGAAAGCTCGTCGAGAAGACGCACGGCAGACATTTTTACACCCAAGGCACGCGTTACTGTTTACTCCCCGTTATGGTTACCGATCAGCGTAAATATTCGGTGAAGGCCGGCGCCGATCGTCCGTCAGGTTTGCGAAGGCCGGGCCATTGGTGTATGCCGCGCCGCTTGAGCCCGAGAGGCTATTCCTCCACCCTCCTTGTTCCGGATCACCATGCCCCAGCCAGACCTTGTCATCTTCGATTGCGACGGCGTGCTCGTCGATTCCGAAATCATCGCCGCGCGGGTCGAGGCGGAGTTGATAACCCTGGCCGGATACGAAATCTCGGCGGAGGAGATCGCGGAGACCTATGCGGGGCTGACGTTCAAGGACATCCTGATGCGGATCGAGGAGAAGTCCAAGATCCCGTTCCAGGCGTCGCTGATCGATCGCGCCGAGGATCTGGTCGACCGCAAACTGCGAAGCGACGTCCGCGCCATCGAGGGCGTGCGCGAGGCGGTAGCCTCGGTCACGACACAGCGCTGCATCTGCTCCAACTCACGTTCGGAGCGGATCGAATTCATGCTGGAGAAGGTGCATCTGCTGCCGTTTTTCGCCGGCCGTATCTTCTCGGCGCTGGAGATACCGAGCAAAAAGACCAAGCCCGCGCCGGACGTGTTCCTGCTCGCGGCGGAAAAACTCGGCGCGAATCCGGCGAACACCTTCGTCATCGAGGATTCCGTGCACGGCGTCACCGGCGCCAGGGCTGCCGGCATGCGCGTGATCGGCTTCACCGGCGCCAGCCACAGCTATCCCGGCCATGCCGACGCGCTGACAGAGGCCGGCGCCGAGACGGTCATTCGCCGCTGGGCGGAGCTGAAAAGCGTGATCGCGGCCCTATCGGAATGGTCGGCTGACGCCTGAGACGCGGGCGCCAAGATGGACGCACGCTGTGTCCATGGCCGCTCAGTTCGTCGCGGCGGCCTTCTTCCTGTGGGTCTTCTTCGGCTTGTCGGTCGTCCCCTTCGGCGCGGTTTCGTCATAGCCGGCATAGGCCTGATAGTCCTGCGCCGTCGGCGCCGGCACCACGATATTGGAATCGGTGAAGACGAACTGGGTGGCGACCGAGGGATCGGTGACCTGGACCTGATACTGGTGGATCTGCGAGTAGAGCACGTCGGTGCCGTGCATCACCGCGGTGCGGATCGGCATGGTGATGGTGCCGGGCGAGAACTTGGGTCCCGGCACGATCTTGCCGGCGACCGCTATCTTCATCGTCATCTGCCCGTCGGATCGGCTGCAGTCGCGGGTCACGTCGGCAATCGACGCCTGGTAAATGATCCTCGCCGAATCGTCGGGCGGAGTGGCAGCAGCGGCGTCGGCAGCAGCCTGGGCAGCGGCATCCGCCGCGGCGTCGCCTGTCTTCTTGACTTTGGGCTTGGCCTTCTTGACCTCGTTGGCATAGGTGTTGAAGAAGGCCGTACCGTCGCGCACCGTCACCCTCGGGCAATAGGCGTTCAACTGGCTGGCCAGGACCTTGGGATCCTGCGGCGGCGGTGGCGCTGCCGGGTCCTTCTTCTTGCCGAAGCCGAGGTCAAGGATGCCATTGTCGCCCGATTGGCAGCCGGCGGCGGCGAGCATAAAGCCGGTGAGCGCAAGACCCGCCAAAAAGCGGCCACGTGATGTACGAAACGCCATGAAACTGCACTTCCCTCTCGTAAAGCTGGTGACGTATATCAACGGCGCGGCAAAAATGCGACTGGAGCCGGCACAGAAATTAACCACCTTGTGGTGAACGGAAGAGCCGAGCAGCAACGGGACTGAGACATGCAATATGTGAGTACGCGCGGCGAGGCGCCCGCGCTTGGATTTTCCGATGCCGTGCTGGCTGGCCTGGCCCGCGATGGCGGGCTCTACGTACCACGCGAGTGGCCGCATTTCTCGGCGGCCGACATCCGTGCCATGCGAGGCCTTGCCTATCCCGACCTTGCCATACGCGTGCTGACGCCGTTCCTTGGCGGCGAGATCGCAGCGCCGGTCTTCGAACGCCTGGTGCGTGAAGCCTATGCCACCTTCCGCCACGAAGCGGTCTGCCCGCTGGTCCAGACCGGCCCCAACACGTTTGTCCTCGAACTCTTCCATGGGCCGACGCTGGCGTTCAAGGACGTGGCAATGCAGTTGCTCGCCCGGCTGATGGACCATGTGCTTGCCGAACGCGACCAGCATGCCACCATCGTCGGCGCCACTTCAGGCGACACCGGCGGCGCGGCCATCGACGCCTTTGCCGGGCGCAGCCGGACCGACATCTTCATCCTTTTCCCGCATGGCCGCGTTTCGCCGGTGCAGCAGCGGCAGATGACGACGTCGAAGGCTGAAAACGTCCATGCGCTGGCGATCGAAGGCAATTTCGACGACTGCCAGGGCCTGCTCAAGGACATGTTCAACGACCACGCTTTCCGCGACCGGGTGGCGCTGTCGGGGGTCAACTCGATCAACTGGGCCCGCATCATGGCCCAGATCGTCTACTATTTCTCCTCGGCCCTGTCGCTCGGCGCACCGGACAGGCCGGTGTCGTTCACGGTGCCGACCGGCAATTTCGGCGATATCTTTGCCGGCTATGCCGCCAAGAAGATGGGCCTGCCGATCGAACGGCTGGTCATCGCCACCAACGACAACGACATCTTGGCCCGCACCTTCGCCACCGGCGAATACCGCACCAAGGGCGTCTTCGCCACCACCTCGCCATCGATGGATATCCAGGTGTCGTCGAATTTCGAACGCCTGCTGTTCGAGGCCTCGAACCGTGACGCGGCGACCGTGCGGCGCTACATGGATGGCCTGAAGCAGTCCGGCGCCTTCACTATTGAAGCCCGCGAAATCAATGGGATGCGGTCCGAATTCGACGCCGGCCGTGCCACAATGGACGAGGTCGCCGCCACCATCCGCTCGACGCTCGCGGCCAGCAACTATCTTCTGGATCCGCATACCGCGGCGGCCGTGCATGTCGCGGCCGGCAAAGCATCGGGCGCCGTGCCGATGGTGGTGCTGGGCACCGCCCATCCGGCAAAATTTCCGGCAGCCGTCGAGGCCGCCAGCGGCGTCTCGCCCGCCCTGCCCGCATGGCTAGGTGGATTGATGACATTTGAGGAAAAATACACGGTACTTCCATCCGACCTGAAAATGGTGGAAGATTACGTCAGTCGCCGCGCGCGGGCGGCGCGTTAGGGAGTACGAGCCATATGGGTGTTGAGGTAAGCCGTCTGTCGAACGGCCTGACAGTCGCCACCGAAACCCTTCCAAGTATCGAATCGGTTGCCTTGGGTGCCTGGGTCAAGTCCGGCGCCCGCAATGAACGCGACGAAGAGCATGGCATGGCCCATCTGCTCGAGCATATGGCGTTCAAGGGCACGAAGCGGCGGACGGCCTTCGAAATCGCTTCGGAAATCGAGGATGTCGGCGGCGAGATCAACGCCGCCACCAGCGTCGAGACCACGTCCTATTACGCCAGGGTGCTGTCCGACGACGTGCCGCTGGCGGTCGACATCCTTGCCGACATCCTGCAGGAGTCCGAATTCGACCCGCAGGAACTCGAACGCGAGCAGCATGTGATCCTGCAGGAGATCGGTGCCGCGCACGACACACCAGACGATATCGTCTTCGACCGTTTCACCGAGACGGCCTTTCGCCACCAGACAATCGGCCGCTCTATCCTGGGCACGCCGGAAACCGTCAAATCCTTCACTTCCAAGCAGTTGCACGATTTCATCGAACGCCAATACGGCGCCGAGCGGATGGTGATCGTGGCCGCAGGCGACATCAAGCACGACAATTTCGTGCGCGAGGT
Organism: Mesorhizobium sp. 113-3-9; assembly: GCF_016756515.1. Classification (NCBI taxonomy): domain Bacteria; kingdom Pseudomonadati; phylum Pseudomonadota; class Alphaproteobacteria; order Hyphomicrobiales; family Phyllobacteriaceae; genus Mesorhizobium; species Mesorhizobium sp. 113-3-9. The sequence goes on from NZ_AP023246.1 coordinate 5,771,857, forward strand.
CGAGAAGCAGCTCGGCGGCTTTCGCAGCAAGGCCGACAGCACCATTCCGCAATATGCGCAGTATGTCGGCGGCGATTTCCGCGAAGACCGCGACCTGATGGACGCGCAGATCGTGCTGGGCTTCGAGGGCCGCGCCTACCATGTGCGCGACTTCTACGCCTCGCAGGTGCTGTCGATGATCCTCGGCGGCGGCATGTCGTCGCGCCTGTTCCAGGAAGTCCGCGAGAAGCGCGGCCTCTGCTACTCGGTCTATGCTTTCCACTGGGGCTTTTCCGACACCGGCATCTTCGGCGTCCACGCCGCGACCGGCCAGAGCGACATTGCTGAACTGGTACCAGTCATCATCGACGAACTGCAGAAGGCCGGAGAGAGCATCCTGCAGGAAGAGCTCGACCGGGCGCGCGCCCAGTATCGCGCCGGGCTGATCATGTCGGCGGAAAGCCCGGCCAGCCGTGCCTCGCAGATCGCGCGGCAACTGCTCTTGTTCGGCAGGCCGATCGCCAAGGAGGAATTGATGGAGCGCCTCTCGGCGCTGACGGTGGAGCGGCTGACCGACCTGTCGTCGCGAATGTTCTCGACCAAGCCGACGCTTACCGCTGTCGGGCCCGTGGGTACGCTGGCGCCATATGAGGCGATTCTCGATTCGCTTCCGGGCACCCAGACCACGGCCCGCAGGCTCGCCGTCTAAGTCCCCAAAGCGTCGTGTTCGCGCTCCCTTTCTTTCGCCGTGACCTGCCGGCGCTGAAGGGTAACCTCGTTACGCTTCGCGTTCCATACACCAATGACTACCGTGAATGGTCGACGTTGCGCGGCGAAAGCCGGGCATTCCTGGAGCCGTGGGAGCCGCGCTGGACGCCCGACGAACTCGACCGCACGGCATGGCGCCTGCGCATCTCCCGCTACCGCGAGGACTATGCGCAAGGGACCGCGATCGCCTTCTTCATCTTCGAGAAGTCGAGCGGCAAGCTGGCCGGCGGAATCACGCTCGGCAACATACGCCACGGTGTCTCGCAAAGCGGCCATGTCGGCTACTGGATCGGCGAGCGCTTCGGCGGTCGCGGGCTGATGACCGACGCGGTCAAGGTCGTGGCCCGCTTTGCCTTCGATACGCTGAGGTTGCACCGGATCGAAGCGGCCTGTATTCCCGACAATATCCGGTCGGTCCGCGTGCTTGAAAAAGCCGGATTCCGGCGCGAAGGACTCTTAAGATCCTATCTCAGGATCAACGGCATCTGGCAGGACCACTACCTCTACGCCCGGATCGCGGACGATCCGCCGAGCGCTGGAACGAAGGACTGATTTTTGACGAATTTCCTGCGCAACGGGCCGCTGTTCGCCTTTGTCCTCGCGGCAATCCTGACGCTGTGCGCGGCATCGTCGGCCTTTGCCGTCGAACCGATCAAGATTGCCCGCGACGACGTCGCGCTCGACCTGTCGCGCGCCTTCGAAATCTACCGCAACCAGGGTGAGAACTTCCAGGTGTCGACGGCCCCCGGGCCAGACGGCATCGTGCGGCGCATCGAGGTCGAGGCCAATGACGCGCGCTCGACCGGCGACTGGGCGGTGTTCGCGCTGGCCAACACCACCGACCAGCAGCTCGACAGGCTGATCGTGGCGCCGCATTTCCGCCTGGTCAATTCCGGCATCTTCTGGCCCGATCTTGGCGCCACCCGCATTGCCGCCATCACGCCCAGCGAGGGCTTCGCGCTCGACCGCCAGACCAGCCCCGACGCCGATGTGTTCCGGGTGACGCTGAACCCGGGAACGGTGATCACCTTCATCGCCGAGCTCGCCTCGCCCAAGCTGCCGCAGGTGTATCTCTGGGAGCCGGAAGCCTACAAGGACTCGGTCAACTCCTATACGCTGTTTCGCGGCATCGTCATCGGCATCGCCGGTCTGCTGGCACTGTTCCTGACCATCCTTTTCGTGGTCAAGGGGACCTCCATGTTCCCGGCGACCGCAGCCCTTGCCTGGGCGGTGCTTGCCTATATCTGCGTCGATTTCGGCTTCCTCAACAAGGTCATCGAGATTTCGCCCGGCAATGAGCAGATGTGGCGAGCTGGAACGGAGGTGGCGCTTGCGGCAACCTTCGTGGTGTTCCTGTTCGCCTATCTCAACCTCAACCGATGGCACGGCCATTTCAGCTATGGCGCCCTGGTCTGGATCCTTGGGCTGCTCTTGATCGCCGGTGTCGCCATCGTCGATCCGGCGGTCGCCGCCGGCATCGCCCGTATCTCCTTTGCCGCCACCGCGTTGACCGGGCTCGGGCTGATCATCTTCCTCGGGATACGCGGCTATGATCGCGCGATCATGCTGGTGCCCAGTTGGGTCATGGTGCTGTTGTGGCTATGCGGGTCGTGGATGGCGATCACTGGCATGCTCGACAACGACATCGCCCAGCCGGCGCTCGGCGGCGGGCTGATCCTGATCATCCTGTTGATCGGCTTCACCGTCATGCAGCACGCCTTTGCCGGCGGTGCGCTGCATCAGGGACTGTTCTCCGACCTCGAACGCCAGGCGCTGGCGGTTGCCGGGTCGGGCGACACGGTGTGGGACTGGGACGTTCTGCGCGACCGCGTGGTCACCAAGCCCGATGTCAGCATCCAGCTCGGCCTGGCGCCCAACAGCCTGGGGGGTGCGGCGCGCAACTGGCTGCCGGTGCTGCATGCCGACGACCGCGACACGTTCCGCACGACGCTCGACGTGGTGCTGGAGCATCGCCGTGGCCGGGTGGCGCAGAATTTCCGCCTGCGCGGGGCCGATGGACATTACCACTGGTTCGCCCTGCGCGCCCGCCCCGTCATCGGATCGGATGGCGAGGTCATACGCTGCGTCGGCACCATGGTCGACGTCACCGAGCAGAAGAAGTCCGAGGAGCGGCTGCTGCACGACGCCGTGCACGACAACCTGACCGGTCTGCCGAACCGCGAATTGTTCATGAACCGCCTGGAAGCGATCATCTCGATCGCCCGCACCGAAGAGAAAGTGCGTCCGACCGTCTTCGTCATCGACATCGACCGCTTCAAGCAGGTCAATGACGGGCTCGGCATCTCGGCCGGCGACACCATCCTGCTCACCATAGCGCGCCGCCTGCACCGGCTGCTCAAGCCGAAGGATTCACTGTCGCGCTTCGCCGGCGATCAGTTCGCGCTGATGCTTTTGTCCGAACAGGACCCTGCCCGCATCGCCGGTGTGGCCGATGCCATCAAGCATGCGATCAACAACCCGATCACCTTTGCCAAGCGCGAGATCGTGCTGACCGCCTCGATCGGCCTGATCACCTGGACATCGGCGCAGACCTCGGCTGAGGACATGGTCAAGGACGCCGAGCTTGCCATGCACCAGGCCAAGCGTTTTGGGGGCGACAGGATCGAGCCGTTCCGCCCGGCTTTCCGCACCGTCGGAACCGACCGGCTGCAATTCGAATCCGATTTGCGGCGTGCCATAGAACGGCGCGAATTCACGCTGGCCTACCAACCGATCGTGCGCCTGGAAGATGGCAGCGTTGCCGGCTTCGAAGCCTTGCTGCGCTGGGATCATCCGCGTCGCGGCATGATCCCGCCGGCGGACTTCATCCCAGTCGCCGAAAGCTGCGGGCTGATCGTGCAGCTTGGGCTGTTCGCCATGCAGCAGGCGGCCGAGGATCTCGCTGGATGGCAGAAGCAGATCGGCGATGCGCCGCTGTCGGTCTCGGTCAACCTGTCCAGCCGTCAGCTCATCCGCCGCGACCTGGTCAGCGATGTCCGCTCGGTCATCGCGCGGGCCAATCTGAAGCCGCGCTGCTTCCGGCTCGAACTCACCGAGTCCCTGGTCATGGACAATCCAGAGCAGACCGCCCATGTGCTGACCAAGCTGAAGCAACTCGGCATCGGCCTGTCGCTGGACGATTTCGGCACTGGCTATTCCTCGCTCGCCTATCTGACGCGTTTCCCGTTCGACACCATCAAGATCGACAAGAGCTTTGTCGACGACAACACGCCCAAGCGCGCTGTCCTGCTCAAATCCATGGTCAACATGGCGCATGAACTCGGCCTGTCGGTGGTTGCCGAAGGCATATCGGACGAGCGCGACGCGCTGGAACTGCGCCAGATGGGTTGCGAATACGTCCAGAGCTTCATGTTCGGCGCGCCGATGCCGGGCGACCAGGTGCTGAAGACGTTGAAGGAGCAGTATCCGCTGACGCAGGCGTGATGGGTTCAGGCCCCCCCTTGCATGTAGCGGAAGCCTCAGTGATTAGCGGAGATGCATACCGCTTCGTCATCCTAGGGCGAAGCAGGAGCGAAGCTCCGTCGTGAAGACCCTAGGATCCATTCCGTGAACTCGATCGTAGGGCGCAGCGGCGCAGAATTCTGTACCGTTTTCAACGCCTTGATGTCGCGGCATGGATCCTAGGGTCTGCGCCGCGTCGCTTCGCTCCTTGCTTCGCCCTAGGATGACGAAGTCGGGGAGGCCTCGGCTAATCTCGAAGGTTGCGAAGGTGAGGCTCAACTGGCGACGACGACGAACTCAGGCGTGTCCGGCGGCGAGGCTGAGGTGCGCCAGATCGATGCCGATCGAGGCGAGAATTCGATCGTATTTGCGCTCGATATCGGCGTCGAACAGAAGCCCAGGGCTGGCCGGGCAGGTCAGCCAGCCATTCTCGGCGATCTCGGTTTCCAGTTGGCCGGCGCCCCAGCCCGAATAACCCAGTGCCATCAGCGCATGGCGCGGGCCGCGGCCCGACGATATGGCGCGCAAAATGTCGACCGTCGCCGTCAGGCAGATATCGTCGGAAACGGTCAGCGACGATTCCACGCGATAGTCGCCGGAATGCAGCACGAAGCCCCGGCTGCGATCGACAGGGCCGCCATTGCGCACGACGAAATCGCGCGCCTGCGCCGGCAGGCGGATCGCCTCCTGCTCGTTCATGATGCCGAGTTGCACAAGAAGATCCGGAAACAGCATCTGCTGTGTCTGGTTGATGATCAGGCCCATCGCGCCTTCATCGCTGTGCGCGCAGATGTAGATGACCGAGCGCGTGAAACGGTCGTCCTTCATGCCGGGCATGGCAATCAGGAACTGATCGTCGAGGAAGCCGCGTCCAGCGGCCGTCTTCTTGTGGCGCAACAAATCCATGGCACGGAGGGTACCGTGTTTCCCGGGCGCCGAAAAGATGCGCCGCGCCGGATTCGACCAAAGCCCATGTTGCCGGTGGGGCCTGGCTTGCCATCGGGGGTCACGCAAATATGATGCCGGCAAGGCCATGAAATCATTGCACCGCCACGAACGGACGATCAAATCACCGCCATGCAAAGCTTGAAAATCCTGCTGCTCGGCGCCGCCATCGGATCGGCGACCGTCCTCCCCGCCTCCGCTTCCTCATCCGCCTGGTACAACAGCGAAGGCGGCAAGGTGCGGCTGGTGACATCAGGCAAGCCGGACGAAACCGGCCGCATCCAGGGCGTGCTCGACATAGCGCTCAAGCCCGGCTGGAAGACCTATTGGCGCGATCCGGGTGACGCCGGCGTGCCGCCGCAACTCGACGTTTCGGCCAGTACCAATATCGCCGATGCCACCCTCTCGTTTCCGGCACCCCAACGCCACGACGATGGTTATGGCAAATGGGCCGGTTACAATTATCCGGTTTCGCTGCCCGTGACATTCACGCTGGCGACGCCGAACCAACCGGCGGTCATCGACGCCGATATCTTTCTCGGCATTTGTGAAACGATCTGCATCCCCGTGCAGACACGGCTGACCGTCGACCCCACTTCCGATCCCGACAATGCCGACGACGCAGCCTTGGTGAAGGCGAGTTTCACGGCCCTGCCGGCGCCGGCAAAGCCTGATTTCGGCATCAACGTGCTGCCGGGCGATCACGAGACACTGGTTGTCGAGGCAAGCTTTCCCGGTGACCCGGAGGCGGCGGATTTCTTTGTCGCCGGTGAGCGGGACTATATGTTCGGCACCCCTTCCCGCAGCGAGAAGGACGGCAAGCTGATCTTCACCGTACCGATCCTCGACCGTCCTTCGACAACACCCACGGATGGCGGGCTTCACTATACGCTGACGAGTTCGGCGGGCGCGGTCGAAGGACTGCTGCCTTTCCCTTGATGCCTCGATGGTTGCAGGAAGCCGCCGAGTTCGCTACGCAAGCACGCACTCTTCCCATTCCCCAAGCGAGGAACTCATGACCATTTCCGTTGGCGACAAGCTGCCCGAGGCGACCTTCAAGACAATGACCGCCGATGGCGCCAAGGCGATCACGTCAGCCGAGATTTTCCCGGGCAAGAAGGTGGTTCTGTTCGGTGTTCCCGGCGCCTTCACGCCGACCTGCAGCAACAACCATCTGCCCGGCTATCTCGAAAACCATGACGCCATCCTGGCGCGTGGCGTCGACACCATCGCAGTCGTTTCGGTCAACGACGTTCATGTCATGGGTGCCTGGGCCCGTTTCACCGGCGGTGAGGGCAAGATCCTGTTCCTCGCCGACGGCAACGGCGATTTCGCCAAGGCGGTCGGCCTCGATGCCGATTATTCCGGTGGCGGCATGGGCCTGCGCTCGAAGCGGTTTTCGATGGTCGTCGACGACGGCAAGGTGACCGCGGTCAATGTCGAGACCAAGCCCGGCGTCGACGAATCCGGCGCGGCTCATATTCTCGGACAGCTCTGAGCTTCGACGATCGGTTCGGGCGAGGCCGCGACGGCTGGCCTCGCCCGAACCGCTTGCACTCCAGAACGGCGGATTTTCGGGGGATCCCAACAATGTTTGACGTCTTCTGGCGCGCAGTCGCGATTGGCATCGGCGCCACCGTCCTGATGGATGTCTGGGCCTTCTTCCTGCACAAGGCATTCGGCCAGCCGAAGCCGAATTGGGGACCGGTCGGGCGCTGGGTCTGGCATCTCGGTGACAAGGTCTTTCACGATGATATCGGCGATGCAGCGCCCTACGCGCACGAAGTGGCGCTGGGCTGGGCCTTCCATTATTTCGTCGGCATCGTCTACGGCATCATCCTGATCGTGGTGGCTGGTGCGGGCTGGCTTGCCGCGCCGACCTTCCTGCCGGCCTTCATCCTCGGCATCGTCACCGTCGGTGCCGGCTGGTTCCTGCTGGCGCCCGGCATGGGAGCGGGATGGGCAGCCTCGAAGCGACCCAATCCCATGCGGATCCGGGCGCTCAACCTGGTCTCGCACACAGTGTTCGCGCTCGGGCTTTGGGGCACCGCGCTGCTGATCCGCTAGACAGCTAGAACAGACGGTTCAGATCTCGCCGCCCGTCCACCACACGGACTATTTCAACCGACTCGACTGGGCCGTCATCAGTGTCCGGAATCGTTTCGTAAAGCAGTACAAAAGGCGCCTCCACCAGCATTCGTGCGGAAGGCCTGATGTCCGGTCGTCTAACACCCATTCGGGGCTGGTCTGCCAGTTGCATGGCCCGCGCTTCCAGCCGATCATAATATCGATCGGCCGCCCGTATGTTTTCGCTGCCTATCGTCACGTAGATGTCAATCAGGTCCGCCCTGGCCGCGGGTGACCAGAGCAGCCTAACGGCCATTCGGCGAGGCTTGCGTCAGCTTTTGCCGAGCTTCCTTCCGCAACGCGTCGAAATCCACAGGCTCCGATCTCCCGCTCGCCTTGCCTTCATCCCACAACCGCCTCAACTGGCGGATATCGTCATGACGCAGTTCGCGTTTTGCCAGCCAATCCCGCACCGCTTCACGCACAATTTCGCTTGCCGTGGCATACTCGCCCGCTTCCACAGCCTCTCGCATGAGGGCTGCCTGTTGCGGGGTTACAGCGACGCTCATTTTTTCAACGTTTGCCATTCTGCGTCCTTATGCATTGCTCCATGGTAGGAAATATTACTCCCATCCATATCCTCGATCAACGGCAACACCGCCAGAGGAGCCTAGCCTGGGCCCTATGCATACGCTCGCCGGGCGCCGGTCAAGGCAGCCTGTCGATCGGCCGCCATCCGTGGGCAATCTGACGCGCGCCGATATCGTAGGCAAAATAATTGCCGCCGCCCGCCGGCTGATCCGCGTCGCGGCTGATTTCCCGCCCACTGAGGGAGAGGAGGAGGAGCGTTCCCACGCCTCCATGGCCCACAATAGCAATGTCGCCAGCGTCATGGGTGCCGAGCACGGCGCGGACCTCGCTCACGATACGATGCTGCGCATCAATTGCCCGCTCCCACCCGCGAACGCTTTTATACGGATTGGCGAAGAACTCGTTGGCGACCGCTTCGAACTCCAGCGGCGGCAGGAAACCTGTCGCCGACCGGTCATTCTCATGCGTCCGTTCCCTCACCTCGACGGCAAGGCCGACATGGCTTGCGAGGATCTCAGCGGTTTCCATCGCCTTGCGTTCAGCGGAAGATACGATGCGCCGGATCGATCCGACCCACGGTTGATCGAGCATCACAATCGCTCGTGCACGGCCAAAATCGGATAGGCCCCATTCCGGCACGGGAACGGTGGCATCGACCTGAACCTGGGGATGCGTCACATAGTAGAGGATCGGCATGATCGAGGTTGCTGCCTGGGCACGGACCAGTTGCCGGAAATCAATAGCTCTGTGTCGAACGACGCGCTTTCGTGGCCGGCGGCTGTTTTGCCTGGACATCCGGCCTCGGCGCTGACCCCGCCGGCTTGAAGGAACCTTTCTTGAACGGCGCCATGCCTTCCCTGGCCAACTCGTCGGCGCGTTCGTTCTCGGTATGGCCGGCATGGCCCTTGACCCAGTTCCAGGTGACCTTGTGGCGCCGGTTGGCTTCGTCGAGCGCCTGCCACAGTTCACCGTTCTTGACCGGCTTCTTGTCGGCGGTCTTCCAGCCGTTCTTCTTCCAGCCATGGATCCATTTGGAAATGCCGTCCATGACATATTTGCTGTCGGTGTGAAGCTCGACCGTGCAAGGCTCCTTCAGCGCATTGAGCGCCGAGATGGCGGCCAGCAACTCCATGCGGTTGTTGGTCGTTTCGGCCTCGCCGCCCGAAAGTTCCTTGGTCGTGCCGTTGAAGCGCAAGATCGCACCCCATCCGCCAGGGCCAGGATTGCCCGAACAGGCGCCGTCGGTGAAGATTTCAACCTGTTTGCTCATGATACCCCGTATTCGGCCAACCCATATTCCGAAGCAGATTTGATCGCCCGATGGAAGCGCATCCGTCTGATGTATTCGGTCGGATCGCGCTTCATGACCAGGCCACCATCGGGAACGGTGAGCCAGTCGTAGAGCCGGGTCAACATGAACCGCAACGCCGAACCGCGCGCCAGCATTGGAAGTGCTGCTTTTTCCTGATCGCTCAGGGGCCGCACGCTCTGATAGCCGGCGAGCAATGCCTTGCCTTTGGTGAGATTGAAGGAAAAGTCCTTCTCGAAACACCAGGCGTTGAGGCAGGTGGCGACGTCGTAGGCGTAGAGATCGTCGCAGGCGAAATAGAAGTCGATCAGGCCGGAGAGCTTTTCGCCGAGGAAAAAGACATTGTCCGGAAACAGATCGGCATGGATGATGCCTGCCGGAAGACCCTTCGGCCAGTTCCCCTCGAAATCGGCGAAGTCGGCATCGACCTCGGCCGCCAAGCCCGGCTCAACCTCGTCGGCCCGGCCGCGCGCTGCGGTCCACAGCTTGCGCCAGCCGTCGATGGCGAGCGCGTTGGGACGGGTCATCGAAAAATCGGCACCGGCCACATGCAGGGCGGCCAGCGCCTTGCCGACCTCGGCGCAATGCGTGGCTGTCGGCCGTCGCAGCGAAAGCCCTTCCAGGAAAGTGATGATGACCGCCGGGCGGCCGGCAAGTGTGCCGATGACGCTGCCGTCATGCGCTGTCACCGGCAGCGGGCAGGACACCCCCTTGTTGGCGAGATGGCCCATCAGCCCAAGGAAGAACGGCAGGTCCGCCTTCTCGACGCGCTTCTCATAGAGCGTCAAAATGTAGGAGCCGGTGGAGGTGTGCAGCAGGAAGTTCGAATTCTCGGTGCCTTCGGCGATGCCCTTGTAGGACAGGAGATCGCCGACCGGGTAGTGCTTCAGGAAAGCGCCGAGTTCGCCCTCCGCAACATCGGTGTAGACCGCCATGTGCCTTACGCGGCTCCATTGACGAAGGCCATGTCGGCCGGCGTCAGTTCGACATCGCGCAATACCCGCATGACCGGAAAATCCTCTGTTTCGGTGGCCGTGATGGCCAGGTCGATGGTGACATCGAAGCGCTGGCGGAACGCGTCGATGATCTCGTCGACGATGATCTCCGGCGCCGATGCCCCCGCCGACAGGCCAAGGGTCGAAATGTTGCCGATGTCATTCCACGGAATCTCGGCGGCGCGCTGCACGAGAAGCGACATCCTGGCGCCGGCACGCTCGGCGACCTCGACAAGGCGGCGCGAATTGGAGGAATTCGGGGCGCCGACGATGAGGTAGAGATCAGCCCCGGGTGCGGTGTCCTTGACCGCTTCCTGGCGATTGGTGGTGGCGTAGCAGATCGACTCCGCCGCGGGCGCCTGAAGGTCGGGAAAACGGTCCTGCAGCGCACGGATGATGCCGGCGGTGTCCTCGACCGACAGCGTGGTCTGGGTGACGAAGCCAAGCGCCTTCGGATCGTTCGGCACAAGCCTGGCCGCATCGGCCTCGGTCTCGATCAGCGTAACCGCGCCCTCGGGCAATTGCCCCATCGTGCCGATCACCTCCGGGTGCCCGGCATGGCCGATCAACAGCACATGGCGGCCAAGCCGCTGATGGCGCATCGCCTGCTTGTGGACTTTCGAGACCAGCGGACAGGTGGCGTCGAGATAGAATAGGTTGCGCGCCTGCGCGTCCGCCGGCACCGATTTGGGCACGCCATGCGCCGAGAAGACGACCGGCGACTGCCGATGCTCGGGCGGGATTTCGGAAAGCTCCTCGATGAAGACGGCGCCAAGGCTTTGCAGTCCTTCGACGACGTAGCGGTTGTGCACGATCTCGTGGCGGACATAGACCGGCGCGCCATATTTCTTCAGCGCCAGCACGACGATCTGGATGGCACGGTCGACGCCGGCGCAGAAACCGCGAGGCTGGCAGAGCCGTATCGTCAGAGGAGGCTTGGCGATTGTCTGAAGCATTGAATCCTGGCCGGTTCGTCAGCGCCGAAATGAGGTGCCTACCCCTGCTCTGTCAAGGGCGTCGGTCGAAAGGGGGGCATCGGTAGAAAGGGGGCCTCGGTAGAAAAGGGCGTCGGTCGCGTTCATTCCTCTTTCGCGGGACGGCGAAGCCGCAGGATGAGCACGGCTGCGAGTGCCGCGGCAAGCCCATACCAGGTGACAGCATATTGCAGATGGCTGTTCGGCAGGTCGATGATGGTCACGCCTCCGATCGGCAGACCACCGGGATTCGGCGTCTTGTCCGCATCGATGAAGATCGGCACCAGCGTGAACCCGGCCGGCAGGCCGGCGCTCGCCGCCATGACGTCGCGGTCCTTCCAGTAGAAGATGTTCTTCGCCACGTCATTGTCGGGAAGCATCATCGACGGTTTTGCCGGCAGCGGATTGCGAGCGAGCCCGGTGATCGTGACCTTGCCGGTCACCTGTCCCTTGGCGCGCTTGGCGGCGTCCTTGAGGTCGTAGGGGATGAAGCCGCGATTGATCAGCACGAAGCGGCCGTCGTCGAGGGCCAGCGGCGTGTAGACGTTGAAGCCGGCCTCGCCTTCCCAGGTCGCGTAGAAATGCCGCTCGCCCGAATGCAGGAACGTGCCGGAGACCGTGACCGGCGTGTAGTCGACGTCGCCGGTCGAGGCGAATTCCTTCTCGACCTCTGCCAGCGGCACAGGCGCCGAGTGCGTGCGTCGATCGATGGTCTGCAGAAGGCCTTCCTTCCAGTGCAGGCGCTGGACCTGCCAGGTGCCGAGCGCCAGAAGGATCAAGAGCAGCAGCAGGCCAAGGCCGAGCAGCAACGCCGATCGTGGCCGCGAACGGCCGCGATCCTTGACGGAGGCCTCGCTCATTCGCTGTGGTCCAGCCGGCCTTCGGCCGCCTTGTTGGCATATTGCAGGGTGAGCAGCACACCCTTGATCAACCGCAGCGCCGTCAGGCACAGCACCAGGGCCAGCGGAATCCATATCAGCAGATGCAGCCAGAGCGGCGGGCTCAGCGTCACTTCGACCCAGAGAGCCAGGCCGACGATGATGAAGCCGATGATCAGGATGACGAAGACCGCCGGCCCGTCGCCCGCATCGGCGAAGGAATAGTCGAGGCCGCAGTTGATGCAGCGCTTGCCGACGGTGAGGAACCCGGAAAACAACCGCCCCTCGCCGCAGCGTGGGCAGCGGCCATGCAGGCCGGCCGAAATCGGATCGATCGGAGGCCATATCGCCTTGTCGTCATTCATGGTTATTTCTCGATCTCGATCGGTGTCCCATCGGTCACCATTGCCCAGATTTCGTCCATGTCGGAATCCGTAACGGCAATGCAGCCATCGGTCCAGTCGACCAATTGAAGCAGCCAGCCCCACCAGCCGAAGCCATTTGGCTGGCCATGGATTATGATCATGCCGCCAGCATCGACATTGCGCGCCTTCGCGGCCGCCAGATCCTCGGCATTGGGATAGGAGATGTGAATCGACTTGTGCGCGATGCTGTTGGGGTTGCGCCAGTCGAGAACATAGCGGCCCTCGGGCGTACGCTGATCGCCCTCCTGGCGTTTGTGGCCGAAGGGATCTCCACCGAGCGCGACGCCGTAGCTGCGCAGGACCTTGCCGTCACCGACCAGTTCGAGCCGCCGTTCCGCCTTGCGGACACGCACCAGATCGACCTTCTCGGCCGCGAGGACCGGGAATGCCAGGAGAATGAATGCACAAATCGCCCAGGGAACTGTCCGCCGCATCGGCAACCGATCGGCGATCATTGCGCCGAAAAGAAGAAGGCGGCCCGTCGCCGTGGCCGCCTTCCTGAAATCCAAATGCTGAAGGCCCGGCTCAGTGGCCTTCGATCACCGCGCCGACCGATCCCCAGACATAGATCGATGCAAACAGGAACAGCCAGACCACGTCGACGAAGTGCCAGTACCAAGCGGCCGCCTCGAAGCCGAAATGCTGCTTGGGGGTGAAGTCGCCCTTCATCGCCCGGATCAGGCAGACCAGCAGGAAGATGGTGCCGATGATGACATGGAAGCCGTGGAAGCCGGTCGCCATGAAGAAGGTCGCGCCGTAGATGGAATCCTTGAAGCCGAACGGAGCGTGCATGTACTCGTAGGCCTGGACCATGGTGAACAGCATGCCGAGGCCGACCGTCAACACCAGGCCGTTGATCAGCCCCTTGCGATCGCCATGGATGAGCGAATGATGCGCCCAGGTGACCGTGGTGCCGGACAGGAGCAGGATGATGGTGTTATAGAGCGGCAGGTGGAAGGGATCGAGAACCTCCATGCCCTTCGGCGGCCAGACCCCACCGGTAAATGCCTTGCGCGCGTAGTTCTGTGCCTCGCCGGCAAAAAGGCTGGCGTCGAAATAGGCCCAGAACCAGGCAACAAAGAACATCACCTCCGAGGCGATGAACATGATCATGCCGTAACGCAGGTGCAGCGACACGACCCGTGTGTGATGCCCCTCATGCGCTTCCTTGATCGTGTCCGACCACCAGGCGAACATGGTGTAGAGCACGATCACCAGGCCGATGAAGAACAGCCACGGATTGGCGATGTTGAAGCCGAAGATCGGGAAGGATCCACCCTTCAGATATTCCATCAGGGCGACACCGCCAAAGGCCATGACGAGCGCGCCAATCGAGCCCAGGAAAGGCCACGGGCTCGGGTCGACGAGATGATAGTCGTGATGTTTTGCGTGCGCGTCTGCCATATCAACCCCCGAGATTTGCTTCGGTATCTGAAACTGTCTTGCTGTTGCCCTTGGCCGGCTCCGAGGAGGCGACCGGCTTGTTCTTCTCGACCGGGAACATCGTGTAGGACAGCGTGATCGTCTTCACGTCCTTCAGTTCCGGCACATTCACGATATCGGGGTCCACATAGAACAGGACCGGCATGTCCAGCGTCTCGCCGGGCTTCAGCGACGTATCGGTGAAGCAGAAGCACTCGACCTTGTTGAAGTAAGGACCCGCCAGTTCCGGCTGCACGTTGAAGGTGGCGCGGCCGGTAACGGGGCGATCGAACTTGTTGGTCGCCTGATAGTGCGCCTGCACCGTCTCGCCGATCTTCATGGTTATCGAACGCTGGACCGGCTGGAACTCCCACGGCACGCCGGCAATATTGGCGTCGAAGCGGACGGTGATCTCACGGTCGAGCACGCGGCCGGCGTACTGCTTCTCGACACGTTGCGTCGTGCCGCCATAGCCAGTCGCCTGGCAGAACATCTTGTAGAGCGGCACGGCGGCATAGGCCATGCCGATCATGCCGGTGAAGAAGGCAAGGCAAACTGCCGCGACGATGCGGTTGCTGTTTTTGCCGGCCGTCTTTCTAGGCGTCTCGACGCTCATCACATCTTGCCCGACAAATTGTGGCCGAACTTCACGATCGTCGCGATGTAGAAAATGACGACCAGCACCGCCAGCGCAACGCCTATGGCGATGGATCGGCTGCGCTGGGCCTTCCTCTGGCGATCGGTCAAGGTGACAGTCTCGAGCTTTTCCTCGACCATGATCATGCTCCACCCATGGCAAGCGCGCGTTCGACAACGCTGTCGGCCAGGTAGGCAGCGAAGATGGCGAAGAGATAAAGCAGCGAATAGGCAAACAGCGCCTTGGCCGGCTTCATGGCGCGGTCATCGTCGGCCATGCCGAGCACTTTCCAGGCGTACCAGACAAAGCCGAGCCCGAGCAGTATGGCGGCCACGCCATAGAAGGGCGTGGTGTAGCCGAGCACCCACGGCAGCACGCCGACCGGGGCCAGCACCAGCGCATAGGCGAAGATCTGACGGCGGGTCGACGCCTGGCCGGCGACATTGGGCATCATCGGGATGCCGGCGCGCTCATAGTCCTCGGACTTGAACAGCGCGAGCGCCCAGAAATGCGGCGGCGTCCACAGGAAGATGATCAGGAACAGGATGATGCTTTCGAGGCTGACCGAGCCGGTCACCGCGGCCCAGCCTATGACCGGCGGGATCGCGCCGGCCGCGCCGCCGATGACGATGTTCTGCGGCGTCCAGCGCTTCAGCCACATCGTGTAGACGACGGCGTAGAAGAAGATGGTGAAGGCCAGCAGCGTCGCCGACAGCCAGTTGACCAGCACGCCGAGCGTCATCACCGACAGCACCGAGAGCACCAGGCCGAAGCTGAGCACCTCGTGCGGCTGGATGCGGCCGGACGGCACTGGACGGCTGGCCGTCCTGGTCATGACCGCGTCGATGTCCGCGTCGTACCACATGTTGAGCGCGCCAGAGGCGCCGGCACCGATGGCGATCGAAAGGATGGCGATCACCGCCAGCAGTGGATTGATGGTCACGGGTGCGGCGACCAGCCCGACGAAGGCTGTGAACACCACCAGCGACATGACGCGCGGCTTCAGCAGGGCGAAGAAATCGCCCGCCGTCGCTTCCGACATGCGGAAGCCCGCTTCGTCAATGCTGGTTTCGTCGACTAGGGCCATGCGTACTCAAGTCCATCATTCCGTTGGCCAAAACCGCCGGCGGGCCGGCGGTTTCGTGTTCGAGCGGGAGCCGCCTTACTTGATTTTCGGCAGCTGCTCCCACTGGTGGAACGGCGGCGGCGAAGGCAGCTGCCATTCGAGCGTGGTGGCGCCCTCACCCCATGGGTTGGCACCGGCGATCCGCTTCTTCTGGAAGGCTTCGAACACGCCGTAGAGGAAGATCACCACACCAACGGCCGAGATATAGGAGCCGATCGACGACACATAGTTCCAGCCGGCAAACGCGTCCGGATAGTCGATGGTGCGGCGCGGCATGCCAGCCAGGCCAAGGAAGTGCTGCGGGAAGAAGATCAGGTTCACGCCGACAAAGGTGACCCAGAAATGGGTGTTGGCGATGACAGGCGAATACATGTAGCCGGTCATCTTCGGGAACCAGTAGTACCAGCCGGCGAAGATCGCGAACACCGCGCCCAGCGACAGCACGTAGTGGAAGTGGGCGATGACGAAATAAGTGTCATGCAGCGAACGGTCGAGACCGGCATTGGCCAGCTGGACGCCGGTGACGCCACCGATGGTGAACAGGAAGATGAAGCCCAGTGCCCACAGCATCGGCGTCTTGAAGGAGATCGACCCACCCCACATCGTTGCGATCCAGGAGAAGATCTTCACGCCCGTCGGCACCGCGATGACCATGGTGGCGAAGACGAAGTAGCGCTGCGTGTCGAGCGACAGGCCGGTCGTATACATGTGGTGCGCCCACACGATGAAGCCGACGGCGCCGATCGCGACCATGGCATAGGCCATGCCGAGATAGCCGAACACCGGCTTCCTCGAGAAGGTCGAGACGATATGGCTGATGATGCCGAAGCCCGGCAGGATCAGGATGTACACTTCCGGATGGCCGAAGAACCAGAACAGATGCTGGAACAGCAGCGGATCGCCGCCATTGTCCGGCGCGAAGAAGGCCGTGCCGAAATTGCGGTCGGTGAGCAGCATGGTGATGCCGCCGGCCAGAACCGGCAGGGACAACAGCAGCAGGAAGGCGGTGACCAGCACCGACCAGGCAAACAGCGGCATCTTGTGCAGCGTCATGCCCGGAGCGCGCATGTTGAAGATGGTGGTGATGAAGTTGATGGCACCGAGGATCGACGAGGCACCAGCGATGTGGATCGACAGGATCGCCAGATCCATGGCCGGCCCGGGCTGACCCGAGGTCGACAGCGGCGGATAGAGCGTCCAGCCACCGCCGACACCGTAGGCGCCAGGCGCGCTCGGCACGAACATCGAGGTGAGCAGCAGGATGAAGGCCGGAGGCAACAGCCAGAAGGAGATGTTGTTCATGCGCGGGAACGCCATGTCGGGAGCGCCGATCATGATCGGCACCATCCAGTTGGCGAAGCCGCCGATCAGGGCCGGCATGACCATGAAGAAGATCATGATCAGCGCGTGCGCGGTGGCAAAGGCATTGTACATGCTCTTGCCGCCATCGATCGCGGCGTCACCGTTCATGCCGTAGACCATCTGCGCCAGACCGCTGAAGATCTGGATGCCAGGCTCCTGCAGTTCCATACGGATGGCAACCGACAGGGCGCCGCCGATAATGCCGGCCATGATCGCGAAGATCAGGTAGAGCGTACCGATGTCCTTGTGGTTGGTCGAATAAACCCAGCGCACCCAACCGTGATAAGGCTTGTGGTCGTGCCCGTCGTGAGCTGCAGCGTCTGCCATGTTCCGCTCCGTTCCCTAAATCTTGCTAACCCGCGGCATCAATTGCCGGCGGCCGCTACCTTGTTCTGGCCTTCGACCTCGGCCATGAGCGTCTTGTTGGCGCCGGGCAGGTCGGTCTTGGCTGCCGCCAGCCAGGTCTTGAACTGCGCATCCGAGACGACACGAATGGCGATCGGCATGAAGGCATGGTCCTTGCCGCAAAGCTGCGAGCACTGGCCATAATAGAGACCTTCCTTCTCGGCCTTGAACCAGGTCTCGTTGGTACGCCCCGGAATGGCGTCGATCTTGATGCCGAAGGACGGCATGGCGAAGGAGTGGATCACGTCGGTCGCGGTGACAAGCACGCGCGTCATCGTGTTGACCGGCACCACCAACTCATTGTCGACGGCGAGCAGCCGGGGATAGACCTTGCGATCCTCCTTGCCCGCCTTGGCGCGATCGCCATCCTGGAGAATGGCCGAATTGAAGGAAAGCGTGTTGTCGGTCTGGTACTCGTAATCCCAGTTCCACTGGTTGCCGGTCGCCTTGACGGTCAGCTTGGCTTCTTCCGGCGGAGTGTACTGCGCGGTCAAGAGCTGGAACGAGGGAATGGCAAGGCAGAGCAGGACCACGACCGGTCCAACAGTCCAGATCACCTCGATCAGCGTGTTGTGGCTGGTCTTGGAGGGGACCGGATTTGCGCTCGCGCGGAATTTCACGATGCAGTAGGCGAGGAGAAGCAGCACCAGAACGGTGATCGGGACGATGAACCACATCGTGTAGTTTCCGAACCACTCGATCTGCCGCATCATATCGGTCGCCGGCGCCTGGAAGGTCGTCTCCCACGCCACGGGCTGATCGGCATGGGCGGATGTGCCGGCAAAAATCGTGGCAGCGGCACAAGCACTCAGAAACTTGGCACTTGCTAGAAACCTGGCGCCAGCTAGGAAATTTCTCATCGCCCTCTTCGTCTCCCAGTTCCTCGCGGCTGCGCCAACGAGAATAACGAACAATGCCGGGACGGGAATCCCGACAGTCTCAAGGTGGTTCAAACCATACTCTTTTTCCCTCCGCAAGAAAGGAGCGGAGGAAACTGTGCGGCATTTTTGCGCGCAAGCTGGCACGGCTCTTCCGCGGCGGCGTGCGCGGCGGCGAATCGCGGATGTTCGGCGGGTCGCCCGCCTCATGCCGGCGGAACGCGCGAAGCGTCGTAATTCAGGCAAAATTGGCAGGGAAAAGCGCTGTATTGCCTGTTTCGGGACAGTTCGGACGCGGTCACGTCCTTTACTTGGCATTGGCGCGGCTTAAAGTGCCGTGATTCGCAATGGAGCCGTCATGAACTCTTGGCTTTCGAGACTGAGGCACACGAGACCGGGGCTTTCGACAGCCCTGGCGAAGGTCATGTTTCTCGCCGTCCTGTCCACAGCCGGTCTGTTCGTCGCGAATGAGGCCGATGCGGCCCAGCCGAGCGGCACGGTGCGCTCGACGCATGGCGCCTGGTCGATCATCTGCGACACGCCCGCCGGCGCGACCTCCGAGCAATGCGTCATGATGCAGAATGTCGTTGCCGAGGATCGTCCGGAGATGGGGCTGTCGGTGGTCGTGCTGCGCACCGCCGACAACAAGGCCGAGATCCTGCGCGTGCTGGCGCCGCTCGGCGTGCTGTTGCCCAACGGGCTCGGCCTCAACGTCGACGGCAAGGATATCGGCCGCGCCTATTTCGTGCGCTGCTTCCAGGACGGCTGCTACGCCGAGGTCATTCTGGAAAAGCCCCTCCTCGACACGCTGAAGACCGGCACGTCGGCGACGTTCATCGTCTTCCAGACACCTGAAGAAGGCATAGGCATCCCTGTCGATCTCAAGGGATTTGCCGAGGGTTTCGCCGCCCTTCCCTGAGAGCAGGACGCTTGCGAGGAAACCGGTCCTGACGCAGAATTCCCCAGGGATGAGGGTTTTGGCGGTGGGGGTAACAATGCGCTCGTTTTCCTGGCTTCTATCCACTGGTCTGGTTCTGACGGGCGCGGTTTCCGCTGCGTGGGCTGAAGATACCGAAATCATCACGTCGCCTGATCCGGCCGCAATTCTCGACATTGCCAAGGGTTACGGCTCGGCCAAGCTCGACAAGGACGACGGTGGCGACCCCATGGTCTCCGGCCGGCTCCAAGGCATGAAATATGTCATCTACTTCTATGGCTGCGAAAACCACGAGAAGTGCAAATCCATCCAGTTTTCCTCGGGATACACCGATGCCTTCACGGCCGAGCAAGCCAATGCCTGGAACAAGAAGTATCGCTGGGTCAAGGCGTTTTCGGGCGACGGATCCAACTTCAAGATGGATGTCAGCTTCATCGGCGGCATAACCAAAACCAATCTTGAAGAACAGTTCTCGAACTGGGATTCAATGACCACCAACATCAAGGACTTCATCAACCAGAAGTGACGCCGGCGGCCTGTCGGCGGCCGCATTTGCCCTCATGGCGCGTCGGGACGATTGTCTCGGCGCGGCTTCGCGCCTACATCGTGGGAAACAAGCTCTCTTCCCACGAATGGATGCGCCATGAACAGCCTGATCGGCCAATTCGACATTTCAGACGATCGTATCAAGCAGATCGTTGCCGACACCATAAACGGCGCCGACGACGGCGAACTGTTTCTCGAATACAGCGAGAGCGAAGCGCTGATGTTCGACAATGGCCGGTTGAAGACCGCCAACTTCAACACCGACCAGGGCTTTGGCCTGCGTGCGGTCGCCGGTGAAGCCAGTGGCTACGCTCATTCGAGCGACCTCTCCGAGGCCTCGCTGCTGCGCGCCGCTGCTGCCGTTGCGACCGTCAAGGGCGGCTATTCCGGCATGCTTGCCACTCCGCCCGCCCGCACCAACCGCCATCTCTACGGCGACGAGAACCCGATCCCCTCGCCTTCCTTCGAGGCCAAGGCAAAGCTGTTGCAGGAAATCGACGCCTGGCTGCGCGCCGAGGATCCGCGCGTGCGCCAGGTGACGGCCTCGCTCGCCGCGTCCTGGCAGCATGTCGAGATCGTACGCGCGGACGGTCAGGTGGTGCGCGATATCAGGCCTCTGGTCCGCATCAACGTCTCGGTCGTGGTTGGCGACGGCGACCGCCAGGAAAGCGGCTCCTACGGCATGGGCGGACGCAAGGCCTTTGGCGAATTCCTGATCGAGGACAGTTGGAAGCATGCCGCCAGGGAAGCGCTCCGTCAGGCGCTGGTCAATCTCGAGGCCATTCCCGCCCCGGCCGGTACATTCGACATCGTGCTGTCCAGCGGCTGGCCGGGCGTCATGCTGCACGAAGCCGTCGGGCACGGGCTGGAAGGCGACTTCAACCGCAAGAAGACTTCGGCCTTCGCCGGCCTTTTGGGCCAGCAAGTCGCCGCCAAGGGCGTCACCGTGGTTGACGACGGCACAATCCCGGAGCGGCGTGGCTCGCTCACCGTCGACGACGAAGGCACGCCGTCAGCCCGCAACGTGCTGATCGAGGACGGCAAGCTGGTCGGCTACATGCAGGACCGGCAGAATGCCCGGCTGATGGGCATGAAGGCCACCGGCAACGGAAGGCGCGAGGGCTACGCGCACCAGCCGATGCCGCGCATGACCAACACCTACATGACTTCTGGCGACATGGAGCCGGACGAGATCATCGCCTCGGTCAAGAACGGCATCTATGCCGTCTCCTTCGGCGGCGGCCAGGTCGACATCACTTCGGGCAAATTCGTGTTCGGCTGCACCGAGGCCTACATGATCGAGAACGGCAAGGTAACACAGCCGATCAAGGGGGCGATGCTGATCGGCAATGGGCCTGATGCCATGCACCGCGTCTCGATGGTCGGCAACGACATGAAGCTCGACAATGGCATTGGCATGTGCGGCAAGGCCGGACAGGGCGTGCCGGTCGGCGTCGGCCAGCCGCATCTCAGGATGAACCAGATGACGGTCGGCGGCACAAGGGTTTGAGGCCTTGGAGCCGTTTCGGTAACATCATCGGCCAAAGTGATGTTTCCGAATGCAGGCGGCCCGACTATGCCCAGATCAAGGATCGTCATCCTGACAGGTGCCGGCATTTCGGCGGAATCGGGCGTCGCGACCTTTCGCGATCCCGACGGTGTCTGGGCGAAATTCAACCTCGAAGACGTTGCGACGCCGGAAGGTTTTGCCCGCGATCCCGCCAAGGTGCAGGACTTCTACAACATGCGCCGGCGACAAATGGACAGCGTCGAGCCGAACGTGGCCCATGCGGCACTGGCGAGGCTGGAACGCGAAGTCCGAGGCGACATCCTCCTCGTCACCCAGAACATCGACGATCTGCATGAGCGCGCCGGCTCGCGAAACCTGATCCATATGCATGGAGAACTCGGCCGCGCGCTTTGCCAGGACTGCGGCGCAAGCAGCGTCTGGGCCGCCGACATCGCCGTTCAATCCGGATGCCCAGCCTGCGGTGCGAAGGGACGGTTGCGGCCTGATGTGGTCTGGTTCGGCGAGATGCCTTACCGCATGGAAGAGATCGGTGAGGCGTTGACGCGTTGCGATCTGTTCGTGGCGATCGGAACGAGCGGCAGTGTCTATCCGGCGGCGGGTTTTGTCGAAGAGGCGCGCGCCGCCGGCGCCTTGACGATCGAACTCAACCTGAAATGCGCCGGCTGGGCCTCCCGCTTCGACGACCAGATGGAAGGACGGGCGACGCAAGTGGTGCCTGCCTTCGTCGAACGTATTCTCTCGGCGACAGGCTGACGCTGACGTTTTCCGGCCTGAATCCTGGCCGGCACCTTGAAGTGAACACAATCCAAGTTAGGAAATTGTTAAGTGTTTAACTGCCTGGGCTGCATTTGCGCACGAACGCAGCACCAGTTCCCTCGTTGCGGTGGTGGTTTTGGCAATGCGGCATTCCTCCGTCCTGACCTCGTCTATCCTGCTTGGCTTCGTTTCGTTGATCGGTGCGACGTCGCTGCAAGTCAGCCCGGCGGCGGCGCAGTCGACCTTGTTCAAGCGAATATCGACGCGACCATCCACGGATGGGTCACTCTCCGCCGCCGTTGGCGGCTCCACCAGCGTCCCCTACGGTTGGATCGATTTCTGCCATCGCCGACCAAAGGAGTGCAAGGTGCCCGCTCTCCCGGCCGCCAGCGTCAAGCTGACCGCGCAGAACCTGCGCACCCTCGAGCGGATAAATCAGAAGGCGAACAGGTCCATCAAACCCGTCAGCAATTTCGACCACTGGGGCACGATGACGGACCACTGGGATTACCCGGTTGACGGCAAGGGCGACTGCAAGATCTACGCACTCTACAAGCGCAAGCTTCTTCAGGAGGCTGGATTTCCCCGGCAGGCGCTGCTGATGACGGTGGTGCACGACCTTGACAATGAAGGCCACACCATCCTGACTGTGAAAACCGACAAAGGCGATCTGGTCCTCGACAATCTGGTCGACGAGATCAGGCCCTGGAACGCAACAGGCTACTATTTCCTGAAACGGCAGTCGCAGCAGAACCCGAATGTCTGGGTGTCGATCAACCAGCGAGGTGGCACGCCGAAGGCCATCACGAATGTTGCCAAGCTCGTGAACTGAACAGCCTGGCGATCCGGCCATCCAGGCGTTTGGTGGGTTTCATCCGCCCTTGATCTGGCCCAGGCGAACAGATCTCAGACGGAAACCCGGTTCACATTTTCTGGAATTGCCGCCAGCCTTGCTGGCAGGCTGGCGGCGAAACCTTCACCCGCGAAGGCGGCTGATCAGCCGGCCTTGCCGCCGTTCTTCTTGCAGTCGGCCCGGAACTTCTCGCGTGCCTTGCCGTGCAGCTTCTGGGCATCGGCAAGCGCGGAACATTGCTTCGAAATCGCGGTTTTCTCAGGCGTCATGGCAGTCGTCTTTGCCTTCTTCGCGGGGGCGGTCGTTGTGGTGGCCGGCGCCGTCATGGTCGCTGCCGTCGTCGCTGCCGCGGCAGCTCCCGTCGCAATGAACCCGGCCAGGGCGATGGACGTCAGAACGCTTGCAATCCTCATTGTGGTCACTCCCTTTGGCACCCCACCCGACATCGACTGGTAACAGCGAGCCGAGGCACTGCGCAATCTTGGCCGTGGCCAACCACGCAGTTGTGATCTGATCGCAGGTCGCCGCCGCGGCCCGCCATGTTTTGCCGCCGGCCGGCAAAGCCGACTCGCCCCACACCACGCGACCAGCAACGCGCTTCAAGCCTTTGTCCTATGCATGTCCCGACCCAAGCGGATCACCTTTTGGGGGGACATGCGCTATTTCTTGCAAGCGGGCTCATTGGGATGCCCGCAAGACGGCTTCCTGGCAGCTGGCGGCTGCGGCGGCCTTGGCTGTGCCTGCCGCTGCACCTGCTGCTTCGGCTGGGCGTGGAACTCTGGCCTCTGCGGCCTGGGCTGCACCTGCTGCCTCGGCTGGGCGTGGAATTCCGGCCTCTGCGGCCTGGGCTGCCCCTGCACTTTCAGCTGCGGGTTGCCGTTGTTGACCTTGAATTTCTGCTGGACATTGCCACCACTGTTGCCGTTGGCAGGCAACTTGTGGAATTTGGGAGCCTTGCCATCGCCCTTGAGCCCATTGCCTTGCCCGTTGGCCTGGGCGTTCGTCTGGCCGCCGCCCTGATTGTGAAGTTTCCTGAACTTGCCGTTAGGCGGATTCTGGCCTGAATTCTGGCCATTGAGTGCCGATGGGTTGTTCGCTCGATTCGCCGCAGGCGTGCCGTTGACGCCCGGGATCTTGCGGAGCTTCTTGCCGGCACCGTTCTGGCCCTGCCCATTGCCCTGGCCATAGGTCCCGTTTTGCCCATTCACCACCGGGTTGCCGGTCACGGCGGCGTTTCCACCTGCCGTGACCTGCTTGTTCAGGAGCTTCCTGGACTTGTTGTTGGGCAGGTTCTGTCCATTCAGCACCGGCTTGCCATTGAGTAGCGGCAGGGTCTTGCCGTCAGCGCCGGGCAAGGCATGACCTGTCAGCTTGTCGGCAGGCAATGTCTTTGACAGCGGCCTGGCACCGCCCGGCTGTTGGCCACCCTGCCCCGGCTTCAGCGGCAGGCCACCGGGGTTCTGTTTGGACAGCACGGTTTCCTTTTTCTGCAGGAAAGCCGGCAACGCCACCTTGGTCGCCAGGGCGGCAGCACCCAGGCCCACGGCGCCAGCAGTCAGCTTCTGGCCGGTGGTGAGGCCACCACCCTGGTTGTTGGTCTCGTTGATCGTCGTGTTGTTGATGATCGTGGTGTTGTGGATGTTGTTGAAGATGACGTCGTTCGGCGGCGGGAAGATGTCGTGCGGCGGGTTGACCCAGGTAGGCACCGGCACAAAGACAGGCGTCGGCAGCACGAATATCCCCACCGGCGGCGGCGGTGGTGGCAATTCGATGAAGTCGCGCGGCCGCGGCGGCAGGAAGATCACCGCCACGGGCGGCGGCGGGTCGAAGTCGAATTCCGGATCGTCGAAATAGAGCACGGGCCGGTCGACATAGACGATCTCTTCCGGCGGTGGCGGCGGCACGTCATAGTCATAGACCGCGAAATTCTGCGGTGGCTCCAGGGCAGCGTCGAAATGCTCGAGCCTGCGGCGGGCGTCCCAGGCATGGGGGCCATGCGGATAGCGATCGAGATAGGACCAATAGGCTTCGGGCGTGTCCCTGAGCCAGGTCTGGCGCCAGGTGATCGCCTCGCGCCGCGCCGCCAGGATCGCGCGCACGCGCTTGGCCATCGGGTCATGCGGATAAGCGACGATGAAATCTTCGTAGCCGCGCATCGTGTCGCGATCCAGAGCCGCGATATAGGCATCATGCGCGTCGAAATCGCGTATCTCCTTGGTTCGGTTGGTACGCACCTCGGCGGCGGAGACCTGCGGCGCCGGAGCATCCGGGCCGCGGTCGAAGAAGACAAAGGGATCGGTGATCTTGGAGGCGTTCCAGGGCACCTCCGCGCCATCAGTCACTTCATTGACCCGCAGCCGCGTGCGGTCAAACACATCGCCCAGCTGCAGGCCACCATCCCTGATCATCTCGGCAAGCGCCTGGGCATAGGCCCCATAGGGTCCCTTGCCTTCCGGCGCGACCGTGCCCGGGGCTGCGTTGAAGGCAATCAGCATGTTCGGGTCGGGATCGACCAATGCGAGGCCCCCGGCCAGCGGCTGGTTCGACTTGGCGAAGGAATTTGGCCGCGCCGCATCGAGCACGACGATGTTGACCTTCGTCGGCAGCGCGGCGAGCGGCTTGGTGAGGTCGGAAACCCGCACCGCGGCCATCGGCACGTCAGCCGCATTGGCGATCTCGGCATCGACGGGCGCGAAATAGTTCTCGCCTTCGAACTGCAATCCCTGCCCGGCCAGATAGACAAACACCACCGCGTCGGGGCCGGCTGCGGTCACCTTGGCGAGGAAATCGCGATAGGCGCCACGCAGCGATTCCTGGTCGACGTCACGCGCGCCCACCACGTCGAACCCGGCCGCCTGCAATGTCTGGGCGATCAAGCCCGCATCATTGGCCGGCGTTGTCAGCGCGCTAGCGGGATAGGCGGCATTGCCGATGACGAAGGCAAGGCGCTTTTCGCCTTGCGCCAGCGCCCCGGCCGTCGAGCCGAATGCCAAAATGGAGAGGGCGAGGAAGAAAGCGAGGAATTTCAAGACCGTCCGCATTACGATCATCCGTCAGGTAAGATGCTTCCGCCCCAGAGCCCAGACTAGGCTTGCGCAAAAAGGCGGCTTTGCGGCGTTAATCCGGCGTCTTTCGGTATCGCGCGGTCGATTGCCCGGTTTCAACGAAACGTGATCATTGTCCGGCTCAGCCGCGCCTTTTCCTGGGCTTTTCCAGCAGGGCGACCGCCTCGACATGCGGCGACCACAGGAACTGGTCGATCGGCGTCACGCTTTTCAGGGTGTAGCCGCCGTCGAGGAGGATGCGCAGGTCGCGAGCCAGCGTCACCGGGTTGCAGGACACGGCGGCAACGAATGGAACATCCGAGCGGGCGATCTGCTTCGACTGGTCCTCGGCACCCGCTCGCGGCGGATCGAAGACAAGGCCGTCAAAGGCGTTCAATTCCTTGAAGGTCAAGGGTCGGCGGAACAGGTCGCGGCGTTCGCCCGTCACCCGCTTGATGCCAGTCGCGAAGCGCGATCCCCGGTCGAGCGCCGAAAGTGCCGCCGCATCGCCCTCCACCGCATGGACTTCCGACTTCGCCGCAAGCCGGAGCGCAAAGCTGCCACAGCCTGCGAAGAGATCGGCGATCTTCTTGGCGCGCTTCAGATGTCCGCCGACAATCTCGGCCATGGTCTGCTCGGCTGCTTCGGTTGCCTGCAGGAAGGCACCCGGCGGCACGGCGACAGCAACGCTGCCGAACATCACCACGGGCTTTCTCGGCTCGATGATGATCTCGTCATCGATGGACAGCCTGGCAAAGCCTTGCGCAAGGACAAAATTGGACGCGATGCGGCGCTGGTGTTCGCCGAGCTTGCCGGAGTCATGCACCGCGACATCAAGGCCGGACCCCGTCACGGTGACGGCCATCCGGAACGATTTGGTGGTGGCGCATATCAAGTCGGCGAGCGCCTTCAACTGGCCAAGCGCTCCGACGATTTCGGGCAGCGAGATCGGACATTCCGATATGGAAATGATTTCCGGCGACAGATGGCGATTGAAGCCGAGCAGCATGCCTGTATCGGTGCGACGCGCGGCAAGCACGACACGGCGTCGCGTCTGCGGCGCGCAGGCAACCAGCGCGTCGATGTCGCACTCGATGCCCTTGCCCTTCAGGGCGTGCACCACCTTCTCGCGTTTCCACTGGCGATAGGCTTCGGCCTCGAAATGCTGGAGGGCACAGCCTCCGCACTCCGTGAAATGGCGGCAGGCCGGCTCTATGCGCAGCGGCGAAACCTCCAGCACCGCCATCAACGTGGCGCGATCCCGCTCGCGCGCGGCGGTGACGGTCTCGCCGGGCAGCGTGAAGGGAATGAACAGATCGCCGCCTTCGGTCTCGGCAATGCCGTCGCCCTGGGCGCCAAGCTTTTTGATGGTGAAGCGCGCGCTCATCGATCCTTGATTCCACCGAGCAGGAATTCGCGATTGCCGTCGCCGCCTTCGATTGGCGACAGATGCAGGCCGAGCGAGCGCCAGCCGGGCACGGCGTCCAGCCAATCCTGCAGCAGGCCGGCGACCCGGGCGGCATCGAAGGGGTCTTTCAAGAGACCGCCCTTGCCGATGGCCTCGCGACCCGCCTCGAATTGCGGCTTGACCAGAAAGACCGCGGCGGCACCAGGCTTCGCAATGGCGAGCGCCGGCGGCAGCGCCAACTTCAGCGAGATAAAGCTGACGTCGGAGACGATGAAACCTGGAACACGGCCGGCAAGATCGGCGATGGTGAGATCGCGTGCATTCAGCCCCTCGATGACCGTCACGCGGGGATCGCCACCAACATCAGGATGTATCTGGCCGTGACCGACATCGATCGCCGTGACATGGGAGGCGCCGCGTTCGAGCAGCACCTGGGTAAACCCGCCGGTCGAGGCGCCGATGTCGAGCGCTTCGCAGCCTTCTGGGTCTAGGCTGAAGTGGTCGAGCCCGCCGATCAGCTTCAGCGCCGCGCGCGAGACATAGCCTTGCGCCGGATCATCGATGGCAACAAGGCATTGCGGCGAAACGTTCTGACCGGGCTTGCGGGCAATGGAGCCATCGACCGTCACCGTGCCACGCTCGACCGCGTCGCGGGCACGCGAGCGGCTGGCAAACAGTCCGCGCTGGACGAGCAGGTCGTCGAGCCGCTGGCGGGTGCTGGCTGGCAGAGGCGAGTTCATCGGCCTTCATGGCGAAAGCCGGCGGCGAAGGCAAGGACATTGGGCCGAACAAGCAAAGAGCGGCGAGCGCATCAGGCCGCGCCGCGGCTTGTGTGCATCGCATCGGGTTCGGCAAAATGGTAATCGAAGAGGAGAACCTCCATCGTCGGAACCCGGGGACAACGAATGCTGACGGGAACCTGCCACTGTGGCGCAACCCACTGGACCCTTGAGGGCGATCCCGGGCCGGTCACCGCCTGCAACTGCACGCTCTGCCGCCGCTATGGCGTGCTCTGGGCCTATGACTATGTCGATGAGCGCATTCGCGTCGCGGGGCCGATTGCCAGCTACACGCGCGCCGGAAAGGATACGCCTTCGCTCGAAATCCTGTTCTGCCCGACCTGCGCCTGCGTGCTCGCCTGGCGCGGGCTGCGCGCCGGTGCCTCCGGTCGAACACGCATCGCCGTCAATGTGCGGCTGGCGCCGCCCGAGGCCGTCGCCGATCTGCCGATCGACCATTTCGATGGGCTCGACACTTACGACGACCTGCCTCGCGATGGCCGCTGCGTGCGCGACATGTGGTTCTAGAAGATAGTGCGCGACACCTGGCGCTCGACGGCGGGAGACAAGCCGTCGTGCCGATCCCTTGAAGCTTGCTCACCTGGGTGCTCGGCGACAACCGCGGACGCCGGCACAGGGTCAGGCAGGACCACAAGTTGCGGCACCTGCTTGTAGGAAAAACCGCCACGGATATCGCCCATCTTGCCGGCGACGATGCCCACTGCCGCCCTTTCGAGATTGCGGTCGTAGCGCGTCTCGGCGGCGGCGGGTGCCGCGATGATGGCCAGAAAAACCACGCCGCACAGAAGCGTCTTCATTGTTATTATCTCCCTGCCTGACGTCGATCTAGCAGGGCGCCGTTGAAAAACGGCCAAGGGACACGGTAAGCAAAACGCCAAACGGCAGTGTTAACAATGCGTTATGAAATCAAGCCGGCAAATTGATTCAAGCGCTTGAGGTTTTGATTCAGGCGCGCTGGGCGCGGGCCGTATGCCCGAGCGCGGTGAAAACGGTGCGCACGATGCCGGCGGCATCGAGGCCAGCATCGGCATACATTTTTTCCGGCTTGGCGTGGTCGGCGAACACGTCGGGCAGCACCAGCGGGCGCACCTTCAGGCCGCTTTCCAGCAGTCCTTCATGGGCGAGGAACTGCAGCACGTGGCTGGCGAAGCCGCCAATGGCGCCCTCCTCCACCGTCACCAGAACCTCGTGCGAGCGAGCCAGCCGCCGGATAAGATCCTCGTCGAGCGGCTTGGCGAAGCGGGCATCGGCGACGGTGGTGGAAAGCCCGGCCGCGCCGAGTTCCTCGGCAGCGATCAGACAATCCTGCAAGCGCGTGCCGAAGGACAGCAGCGCCACCTTTGTGCCTTCCCTGACGATGCGGCCCTTGCCGAGTTCGAGAATCGAGCCGCGCTCCGGCATGTCGACGCCGACGCCATTCCCACGCGGATAGCGGAAGGCGATCGGGCCGTCATCATAACTTGCCGCGGTGCGCACCATGTGGCGAAGCTCCGCCTCGTCGGCAGCGGCCATCACGACAAAGCCCGGCAGGCTTGCCAGGAAGGTGGTGTCGAAAGCACCGCAATGAGTGGCGCCATCGGCGCCGACGAAGCCGGCGCGGTCGATGGGGAAACGAACCGGCAGTTTCTGGATCGCGACGTCGTGGACGACCTGGTCGTAGGCGCGCTGCAGGAAGGTCGAATAGATCGCCGCGAACGGCTTGTAGCCTTCGGTCGCCAGGCCCGCCGCGAAGGTGACCGCGTGCTGCTCGGCGATGCCGACATCGAAGGTCCTGGCCGGAAACACTTCGCCGAAGAGGTCGAGACCGGTGCCGCTCGGCATGGCGGCGGTGACCGCGACGATGCGATCGTCCTCACGAGCCTCCTGGATCAGGCTTTCGGCGAACACCTTGGTGTAGGCCGGCGCGTTGGCCGGCGCCTTGGCCTGCGCGCCGGTGATGACGTCGAACTTGTTAACACCGTGATATTTGTCGGCGGCGGCTTCCGCCGGCGCGTAGCCCTTGCCCTTCTGGGTGACGACATGGATCAGCACCGGGCCTTCGCCATTGTCGCGGACGTTTTTCAGGACCGGGATCAGATGTTCGAGATTGTGACCGTCGATCGGGCCGATATGGTAGAAGCCGAGCTCCTCGAACAAGGTGCCGCCGGTGACGTAGCCGCGCGCATGCTCGACCGCCCTTGTAATGGCACGATCGGCGCGCTTGCCGAGATAGGACGTCAATTTTTTGCCGAAGTCGCGCAGGCCGGCATAGGCCTTGCCCGACGCCAGCCGCGCCAGATAGGCGCTCATCGCACCGGTCGGCGGCGCGATCGACATGTCGTTGTCGTTGAGGATGACGATGAGCCGGGCATCGAGCGCGCCGGCATTGTTCATCGCCTCATAGGCCATGCCGGCCGACATGGCGCCGTCGCCGATGACGGCGATGACATTGTTGCGGCCGCCGGAGAGGTCGCGGGCAGCGGCCATGCCGAGGCCTGCCGATATCGACGTCGAGGAATGGGCGGCGCCGAAGGGATCGTATTCGCTCTCGGCGCGGCGGGTGAAGCCGGACAGGCCGCCTTCCTGGCGCAGCGTGCGGATGCGATCGCGGCGGCCGGTCAGAATCTTGTGCGGATAGGCCTGATGGCCGACATCCCAGATCAGCCGGTCGTCCGGGGTGTTGAAGACATAGTGCAGGGCGATCGTCAGTTCGACCACGCCAAGGCCGGCGCCAAGGTGACCACCGGTGCGGGACACCGCGTCGACCAGCTCGAGGCGAAGTTCTGATGCCAGTTGCGGCAGTTCGCTCTCGTCAAGCGCGCGCAAATCCGCCGGAATGCGGACCTTGTCGAGAAGCGGCGTATGCGGCGTTGCGTTCACGAGAGCTCGGGCTTTCTGTTCAACGGCGGGATAGGCCGCCAGCCTGCGAAAGTAAATGCGTGTCGGCGACGCGGATCAAGCAGGTCCCCTCGCCGATTTTCCTCAGCTCTCCGGCAGCGGAATAAACTCTTTCTCGTCCCCGGGAACGATATCGAAGCGGCCCGTCTTCCATTCCTGCTTGGCCTGTTCGATGCGCTCCTTGGAGGAAGAGACGAAATTCCACCAGATGTAGCGCTGCGAGCCGAGGGAGGCGCCGCCGAACAGCATGAAATGCGCACCGGTTTGCGACGACACGATGATCTCGTCGCCGGGCCGGAACACCAGCAGGCGTTCAGCCGGGAAGACGTCACCCGAAATCGTGACCTCGCCTTCCAGTGTGTAGATGGCGCGCTCCTCCGCATCGGCCGGAATCTTTATGCTGGCGCCGGGCGCCAGCCTGAGATCGGCGTAGAGCGTCTCGGCGTCGGCCCGTACCGGGGAACGCAGTCCCTGAAAGTCACCGATCACAACGCGGCCTTTGACGCCTTCGGCATCGATCTCGGGCAGCCGCAAGGCAGCGGTGTTCTCGAATACGGGCGCCAATTCCTCCTTGCCGTCCGGCAGTGCCAGCCATGTCTGCAGGCCGGAGATCGACATCGGCGCGCCGCGCAATTCCTCGGGCGTGCGCTCGGAGTGCACGATGCCACGGCCGGCGGTCATCAAATTCACGTCGCCGGGCTGGATGACCATTTCGGTACCGAGCGAATCGCGATGCCTGATCTTGCCGTCGAACAGATAGGTCACCGTCGACAGGCCGATATGCGGATGCGGACGGACGTCGAGCGCCTGGCCTGCACGCAGGATCGCCGGACCCATGCGATCGAAGAAGATGAACGGCCCCACCAGCCGCCTCCTGGCGGTCGGCAAGGCGCGACGGACCTCGAAGCCGCCAATGTCCTTGGCGTTCGGGATGACCATCAGTTCGATCTGGTCGCTGGCAAAGGCGTCGCCGGCCTCAGGGTCTTTCCCCGGGAAGAAGCTCATGAACTCTCCTTATCAGCGTTCGGTAACCGCTTTGGCGGCATCAGGCAAAGCGGATCGCCGCCTTTGCCCGCAGTTTGGCGGCCACTTCTTCGCGGTTGCGCGGATGCTGGTGGGTTTCGAGCGAATCGAGAAGTGCGCGCGCCGATGCCGCAATGGCCTCCACGGCGTGGTCGAACGCATGCTGGTTCTGTTTCGAAGGCCGCGTCGTTCCGCTCAGCTTGCGGACAAATTGAAGGGCTGCGTCACGCACTTCGTCATTGGTTGCAGGCGGATCAAAATTGAACAGGGTCTTGATGTTTCTGCACATCGCTTCCGTATCTCCTCTTGTCCTGGAGCTGTTTCAATCGGGACGAGTTTTATCCTCAATCATGATCGTGTCCAAAAACCGGTGAGGCAAGACCATGGTTCGCGGCCATGCCTCAGTCCGCGTCGAGCGGTTCCGTTCCAACCGGCTTGCCGTCGCGCGACAGCCTGATCTTCTCGACCTTGTCCTCGGCCGCCTTCAGCAGCCGGTCGCAATGCGCCTTCAGGGCCTCGCCGCGTTCATAGATGCGGATCGACTGGTCGAGCGGCACATCGCCGCGCTCCAGATCATCGACGATCTTCTCCAGCGCGTCGAGTGCCTGTTCGAAGCTCATCGCCTTGACGTCTTCGTTGGTCTCAGCAGCCATCATTCATCCTTTCATCAGTCGCCCGACATGGGCGGCGACCGAAAATGCCAGTCCCTGCAGATCGTAGCCGCCCTCAAGCAGGCTGACGAGCCGGTTGCCGCTGTGGCGGGCGGCGCGCTGCATCAGCTGGCCGGTCGCCCAGTCGAAATCGTCCTCGGTCAGGTTGATCTCGGCCAACGGATCACGGTGATGCGCGTCGAAACCGGCCGAAATGATGATGAGGTCGGGCGCGAAATTGTCGAGCGCCGGCAAGACGCGCGACAGGAAGGCATCGCGAAACACCTCGCTGCCTGTCTGCGGCGCCAGTGGTGCGTTGACGATGTTACCGGCGCCGGTCTCGCTCTTTGCGCCAGTGCCGGGATAAAGCGGCATCTGGTGCGTCGAGCAATAGAGCACCGAGGGATCGTCCCAGAAAATATCCTGCGTGCCATTGCCGTGGTGCACATCCCAGTCGACGACAGCGACACGCTCGACGCCGTGCTTCTTCTGCGCATAGCGGGCCGCGATCGCCGCCGTGTTGAAGAAGCAAAAGCCCATTGCGGTGGTCTTTTCGGCATGGTGGCCGGGTGGCCGGGCGGCGACGAAGACATTGTCGGCGCGGCCCGCGAAGACGTCGTCGACGGCCGCGTTGGCAGCGCCGATCGCGGTTATCACCGCCTGCCAGCTCTTCGGGCTGGCGGTGGTGTCGGCATCGATGCGGGCAATGCCCTCGTCAGGGATGGCGGCGCGCACGCGCGCGACGAAATCGGCCGGATGCGCGTAAAGGATGGTGGCCTCGTCGCCTTCAGGCGCCTTGACGCGGTCAAGCTCGGCAAAGGCTTCGTCGTCAAGCACGCGCTCGATGGCGCGCAAGCGGTCCGGCCGCTCGGGGTGACCAGGGGGCGTGATGTGCTCAAGGAAGATCGGATGCGTGTAGAGACGAGTGGCCATGGTCCCTATCTAGTGCCCCAACGCCGCGATGGCCATGCGTCGCGGCCCGATGGCTGGGGAAAATCGCTTCTGCGTCCATTGGCGTCGCTGTGGGGATTGGCGCCGCGAACGCTTCGGCATAAGGTCGCCGTCACTGCCTGGTGCCCGCCAGTCTGTTTGTCTAGCCGCATTCTGCGGCGCCAAGTGATTCCACTTGGCTGCAAATGCTCTGGCGGGAGAATCGGGAACACGGTTGAATTCCGTGGCGTGCCCAACGCTGTGAGGGGGACCGCGCCGGTAAATGCCACTGTCGATGACGGGAAGGCACCGGACGCGGGTTGATCCCGAGCCAGAAGACCGGCCTGGCAGGCACCGTCATCCGCATGGTCAGGCGGAGGACATGGTTTGCAATCGCAAGGGGACAAGCGATGCCGGATGCTATGACCGCTCCTGTCGGCGACGGATTTGACCAGATGGCGCGCGACGCGGTCTACCGTGCCATGTTCACGCGGCGCGATGTGCGCAGTCATTTCCTGCCTGCTCCTCTCGACGATGAGGTGCTGGCGCGGATGCTGCTTGCCGCCCATCACGCGCCGTCGGTCGGGTTCATGCAGCCGTGGAATTTCATCGTCGTCCGCGATGCCGCGCGACGGGAGAAGGTGCGCGATCTGTTCCTGGCCGCGCGAGAACAGGAACTGCCCGAAATCGAGGAAGAACGGCAGGCGCTTTACCGCAAGCTGAAGCTGGAAGGCATCTGCGAAAGCGCGCTCAACATCTGCATCACCTGCGACCGCCAGCGCTCGAAGGGCTCGCCACTGGGACGTTGGCACAATCCGGAGATGGACCTCTACAGCACGGTCTGCGCGGTGCAGAATTTCTGGCTGGCGGCACGCGCCGAAGGCGTCGGCGTCGGCTGGGTCAGCATCATCGAGGCGCAGGCACTGAAAAGCCTGCTGTCCATTCCCGACCATGTAACGCCGATCGCTTACCTCTGCGTCGGCCGGGTTTCCGCATTCGCGCCCAAACCGGACCTTGAAACGCACGGCTGGGGCCGGCGCCTGCCCCTGCCCGAACTGATCATGAGCGAGACCTTTTGCGGGCAAGGCGAGGCACCGCTCAAGTCAGCGGTGGCATGCCTGAACGCCGTCGATACCGCACAGGCGACCGCCTGCCCGGCCGATCAGCGCGTCGCGCCGGCCGCGCCCCAGCGCGAGCCGCCGAAGGAGGAAAGTGCCTTGTCCTTGAGCTCCCTGAACTTCGATGATGCCTCGGCCAGCCTGCTGTCCCAGGACGGATCAGGCACCTGGCCGGCGATGGTCTTGAAATAGACCTGCATCAGGCAGGCGATGGCGAAGGGTTCGATGAACGCCGCCTTGAAGGCCCAGGCAAAGATGATGGCCAGCACGAAGGCCCAGCCGGCGAGTTGTCCGGGCATCAGGAAGAGAATGGCGCCGGCCGGCGCCAGCATCAGCAGGAAGATCACGAACGACACGCCCCACATGATTACCGCCAGCCAGACGGCGTTCTTGACCATGGTCTTGCCGTTCTGGGCGTAGAGAACGACGCCTTGCCGCGCGGTCTCGAAGGGTGAGGACGAATTGATGCGGATGTTGTAGCCGAGGATGATCTCGTCGACATAGGTCAACGACAGGCGGATCACCGTGTTGATGAAGGAAACCAGGCCGCTCAGGCCCGGAATGGGCAGAAAGGCGGCGACGCCGCCGAGCAGGCCGGTGATGGCGCGGATGGCGCCCTTGACCAGCTGGTCGACGACGAAAAGGATGTTGGCTTCGGCGAAACGCTCGGTCACGACCTGCCGGGCATAGGCGATCTGGTTCTGGCCGTCAGGGACATCATGGCCGTCGATCAGGTGGACCATGACGGCGATATGGCCGGCCTTGACGACGTAGAGGATGTATTCGCGGATCCAGTAAACGGCGATAGAGACGATACCGAAACCGACCACCCCGCCCCACAGGGCAAAGGACAGCGGCCCATCGGGATCGGTGGAGATATGGCCGACGCCATAGCCGACCGAGGCGCCCGTGCCGGTCGCCATGATGTAGGCCAGCGTGATGCCGAAATAGACGATCATGCGAAAGACAATGAAAGGCCAGGTCCGCATCATGATGGACACCGACCTGCCGATATCGAAATCCCACATGCCCCGAATCTCCCCTCAGAGATGGCTGGGGAGGATGCGCTCTAACCGAAGATTGTCAATCATGGGCGGGCACCAGGCCGCAGACGGGACTTCAGCTCGATTGCGGACCCGGTTCCTTGAGCAGACCCTCAAGCAGTTGCTTGAACGCCGCCACCACCTTCCTCGACGTGGCTTCGGGGTCGTTTGAATTGGCGATCCGCTGCGACGCCTGGCTGCTCGCCCCGTTGATAAGCCGTGCGGCCGTTTCAGGGTCGACGCCCGGGACGACCACACCTTCCCCCTGCAGCGCGGTCAGATGATCGGTCATTGAGCCGACGCAGGCATTGGCATTCGACCATTGTGCCGGATCGCCCAGCACAGCAGGGCCATCCCGGAACATGATACGCTGGATTTCCGGCTCCAGCGCCATCTCGATATAGGTGGTGCATTCGTCGACGAAACGCTGCCAGCGGGTCGGCGCTCTCGACGCGACCTCGTTCACCCGAGCCGCCATCTCGCCGTCGATTTCGGCGATAACCGCCTCCAGCAGCCCCTTCTTGTCGCCGAAGTGATGATAGAGCGCGCCGCGCGTCAGTCCGGCGGATGCGGTGAAATCGTCCATCGACGCCTCGGCATATCCGATCGTCCCGAAGGCCTGGCGGGCCGCGGCGATCAGCTTGGCGCGCGTCTCGGCGATCATCTCCTTGCGGGGCCTGTGCATGCTTCTGGTCCTATTCACATACGTCTCGTATGCCAATTGACATACGTTGCGTATGGTCTATCTAGTTCTCATACGCTCCGTATGTAATTGTCGGAGCGCCTTTTGTCGAGGAACCGGATCATGCAGAACCCTTACTCAGAGATCTTTCGCGCCCCCGGAGCCAAGGGCTTCGCTGCCGCCGGTTTCCTGGCTCGCCTGCCGATCGCCATGGCGCCTATCGGCATCGTGGCGATGCTGTCGCAAACGCGTGGCGAATACTGGCTGGCCGGCGCTGTCTCGGCGACATTCGCATTGGCCAACGCTTTCCTGGCGCCGCAAATATCAAGACGGGTCGACCGCCTTGGCCAGACCCGGATCGTCGTGCCCACCACAATCATCTCCGTGCTCGCATTCCTGGCACTGATTGCATCGGCCAATCAGGACTGGCCGGTCTGGACGCTGTTCGTGTCGGCGTTGCTGGCCGCCGCAATGCCCAGCATGCCGGCAATGGTGCGCGCACGCTGGACCGAGATTTTCCGCGGCCGGCCCGAGATGAACACCGCCTTCGCCTTCGAGTCGGCGGCGGACGAGTTGGTCTACATCGCCGGTGCATCGCTGTCGGTGGGCTTGAGTGCCGCCCTGTTCCCGGAAGCGGGCATGCTGGCGAGCACGCTGTTCCTTGCCCTGGGCTCGACGGCGTTCATCCTGCAGCGATCGACCGAGCCGCAAGTGCGGCCGATGGGTCACGGCTCGAGCGGCTCCGCAATCCGCCTGCGCCCGGTACAGATCATCACATTCGCCCTGATCTTCATCGGCGCCACCTTCGCGACGACGGAAGTCAGCACCGTGGCAATCACCAAGGAACTCGGCCAACCCGGCGCCGCCAGCCTCGTCATTGGCGTCTACGCGCTGGGGTCGTTCGTGCTCGGCATCATTGTCGGCGCGCTCAATCTGAAAACACCGCTGCAACGCCAGTTGGCCATCGCGGTGGCCGTCATCGCGGTCAGCACGCTGCTGCCGCTCACGGCAGGCACCGTGCCGCTTCTGGCACTCACCGTCTTCATCAGCGGCGTGGCCATCTCGCCGACCTTCATCACGGCATTCGGCCTGATCGAGAGGCATGTGCCCGAAGCGATGCTGACGGAGGGCATCACCTGGGTGACCACGGGGATCGGTATCGGCATGGCGCTCGGCTCCTTCGCCGCCGGCGCCGTGGTGGACGCATTCGGCGCCCAGAACGGGTTCTGGGTTTCAGTGGCGGCAGGCACCATCGCGCTGATCACCGTGCTGCTTGGCCAGCGCAGCCTTGCCACCCACAAATGCGAGCTGGAGGGATGCGACGCCGCCGCCGTTCCGGCCGAGTGACACGGTCGGAATGGCTTAGCCAGCGCGACTTCGTCATCCACGGGCGGAGCGACGCGAAGCGGAGCGCAGACCCGAGGATCCATTCCGTGACCTTGATCATAGGGTGCAGCGGAGCAGAATCTCTGGACCGTTGCGACGCGTCGACGTCACGGCATGGATCCTCGGGTCTGCGCGCGTCGCTTCGCTCCTTGCTCCGCCCGTGGATGACGATATCGCGGAGGCTTCAGGTAGCTAGAGAATCTCGGTCTTCGCGATGTGGATGCCGAAGCCTTCAAGGCCGACATAGTGGCGCTCGCGCGAGGCGATCAGGTTGATCGACGAAATGCCGAGGTCCTTCAGGATTTGCGCGCCGAGGCCGATCTCGCGCCATTCGTTCTCGCGCCGGCGGGCCTCTTCATGATCCTCGCGGTCGCCGCTTGCCGGCCGTTTGCGTTCCTGATGCGCAACGCCGACGGACCCCTCGCGCAGATAGACGATGACGCCGCGCTTGCGCTCGCCCATCGCCTTCATGATGCCGTCCAGCCGATGGCTGGTGCCGAAGACGTCGGTCACCACATCCTCGGAATGCAGCCGCACCGGCACGTCCTCGCCATCGCGGATGTCGCCGAAAACGACAGCGACGTGATGCATCGTGTCCCACGGCAGCGTGTAGGTGAAGACCTGCGCCTTGCCGCCGAGCGTGTCGATATCGGAGCAGGCGACGCGCTCGACCAGCGTTTCCTTGCGCTGACGATAGGCTATGAGGTCGGCAACCGACACCTGTTTCAGGCCATGCTCTTCGGCGAAAGCCTGCACCTGCGGGCCGCGCTTGACGGTGCCGTCGTCATTGACGAGTTCGGAAATGACGCCGATCGGCGGCAAGCCGGCGAGCTTGCAGAGATCAACGGCGGCCTCGGTATGGCCCGAACGCATCAGGACCCCGCCTTCGCGCGCGATCAGCGGGAAGATGTGGCCGGGACGGACGAAATCGGAGGCGCCGACATTGCCATTGGCGAGGTTGCGCACGGTGAGCGTGCGGTCGTCGGCCGAAATGCCTGTCGTCGTGCCATGCTTGAAATCGACGCTGACGGTAAAGGCGGTGGTGTGGGCGGAATCATTGTCGGCGACCATCGGCTGCAGGTTGAGCCGCTTGGCCTCCTCGCGCGGCATCGGCGTGCACACGATGCCGGAGGTGTTGCGCACGATGAAGGCCATCTTTTCCGGCGTACAGTGAACAGCGGCGACGATCAGGTCGCCCTCGTTCTCGCGCCCGTCATCGTCCATGACGACGACGATCTCGCCACGTTCGAAGGCTCGGATGGCTTCGACAATCTTCTTCTGATCGTAAGGCATTGGCGCTCGCTTTGCTCGCAGGGCAGTAGGGGAATAGGGCAGTAAGGCAGTAGGGAAAAGGAAAATTGGGCTCTTTCGGCAGGCAGCGTAACATACTGCCCTACTGGCTTACTGCCCTATTCCCCTCCCTTCCCCGTCTGTCCTCGATGCCGCAGATAATGATCGGCGATCGCGCAGGCAACCATCGCCTCGCCGATCGGCACGGCGCGGATGCCGACGCAGGGGTCGTGGCGGCCCTTGGTCATTACCTCGACGTCGTTGCCGTCCTTGTCGATCGACTTTCGCGGCGTCAGGATCGACGAGGTCGGCTTGACGGCGAAGCGTGCAATGATCGCCTGGCCGGTCGAGATGCCGCCGAGGATGCCGCCGGCATTGTTGGACAGGAACACCGGCTTGCCGTCATTGCCCATGCGCATCTCGTCGGCATTCTGTTCGCCGGTGATACGGGCGGCCTCGAAGCCGTTGCCAATCTCGACGCCCTTGACGGCATTGATCGACATCAGTCCCGACGCGATGTCCTGGTCGAGCTTGGCGTAGATCGGCGCGCCGAGACCTGGCGGAACGCCGTCGGCGACGATCTCGATCACCGCGCCGACCGACGAACCGGCCTTGCGGATGCCGTCGAGGTACTGCGTGAAGACGGGAACCGAAGCAGGATCAGGCGTGAAGAACGGGTTTTCCGCGTCACCGATGAAATTCCAGTTCCAGTTGGCGCGATCGATCGACTTCTCGCCCATCGACACCAATGCGCCGCGCACCACCATGCCCGGCACGACCTTGCGGGCAAGCGCTCCGGCAGCAACGCGCGCGGCCGTCTCGCGGGCCGAGGAGCGGCCGCCGCCACGATAGTCGCGTATGCCGTATTTGACGTCATAGGTGTAGTCGGCATGGCCCGGCCGGTACTGGCGTGCGATCTCGCCATAGTCCTTCGAACGCTGGTCGACATTCTCTATCAGCATCGAGACCGGCGTGCCCGTGGTGATCATCGTCTGGCCGTCCCCGTCGAGGACGAAGCCGGACAGCACCTTCACCTCGTCCGGCTCGCGGCGCTGGGTGACGAAGCGCGACTGGCCCGGCCGGCGCTTGTCGAGTTCGGCCTGGATCTCGTCCCGCGTGAAGCGGATGCCGGGCGGGCAGCCGTCGACCACGCAGCCGAGCGCCGCCCCATGGCTTTCGCCCCAGGTGGTGACGCGGAAAAGATGGCCGAACGTGTTGTGAGACATGGAAAACTGCCCTGCCCGGCAGCCGAGCCGGTTGAAGCCTGCCTTCTATTGGCGTTTTTTGCGGTGGTCAAACTGTCATCCCCGCCGTTTAAGTTTTGACACATTCGGCTGGTTTCTGCTTTCTTCCATCCGCCGTTGAGGATCCGCCGCCACAGTGCCGGCGCAATGACCAAAGAGGACAATCATGCGTACCCTGATTGGCGCTGTTGCCGCCATGCTGCTTTGTTCCACCGCCGCCTTCGCCGGACAGACCGAAGGCCTGATCAAGAAGATCGACAAGGATGCGCTGACGCTGACGCTGGACGACGGCAAATCCTACAAGCTGAACGCCGAAACCGATCTCGACTCCCTGAAGCCGGGCATGGACATCGTCATCGCTTACGACGTGACCAATGGCGAGAATGTCGTGACCGATATGCAGTTGCCGGACAGCGACACGAACTAGCCCAGGCGGCTTAAAGCCACTCCAGGCTCTGCCCTTCAAGCTTGAGCACGCGATCCTGCGGTATCTCCAGGTTCGCGGCCTCGTCCTCGGCCATGTCAAGGACGAAGCGGAACAGGGTGCGCATGACGCCGCCATGCGTCACGCAGATCGTCCTGCGGCCGATCTCGTCGAAACAGGGTTTCACCCGTTCGAGCAGCATCTGGTAGCTTTCCGCCCCCTCGCCGGGCGGCTGAAAATTCCATTTGTCCAGGGCGCGTGACCGGCTTGCTCCGGGAGACTGCGTCTCGAGCTCGGCAAAAGTAAAGCTCTGCCAGTCGCCAAAATTGACCTCAACCAGCCTGACATCGGTTCGATAGGCGAGCGGATCGAGCTTCATCGCGGCGCGGATGCGTTCCATCGTTTCGCGCGTCCGCCGCATCGGGCTCGCGACGAAATCGAAATCCCTGACATCACCGACAAGTTCGGCCAGCCGATGCCCGTTTCCGGTCGCCTGTTCGCGGCCAAGGGCATTGAGATCGGTGTCGGCCTGGCCCTGAAGCCGGAACTCGGCGTTCCACGCAGTCTGGCCGTGGCGCACGATATAAACCAGCGGGTACATCAGGTCTTCCGGAGGTCGGGCAAGGGCCTGGGCGGAGGATGAGCGGAGGGAGTTAGTCCTTGACCGTCGAAATATCGGGCGCGTCGACCGCCTTCATGCCGACAACGTGATAGCCGGAATCGACATGATGCACTTCGCCGGTGACGCCACGCGACAGGTCGGACAGGAAATAGACGCCGGAATCGCCGACCTCTTCCTGCGTGACCGTCTGCTTCAGCGGCGAATTGTATTCGTTCCACTTAAGGATGTAACGGAAGTCGCCGATGCCGGAGGCGGCCAGGGTCTTGATCGGCCCGGCGGAGATGGCATTGACGCGGATCTTCTTGGCGCCAAGATCGACGGCGAGGTAACGCACGCTGGCCTCGAGCGCGGCCTTGGCGACGCCCATGACGTTGTAGTGCGGCATCACCTTCTCGGCGCCATAGTAGGTCAGGGTCAGCAGCGAGCCGCCATCGGTCATCAGCGCTTCGGCGCGCTTGGCTATGGTGGTGAAGGAATAGACCGAAATGTCCATGGTGCGCAGGAAGTTGTCGCGCGTCGTCTCGACATAGCGGCCGGTCAGTTCGTCCTTGTCGGAAAAAGCGATGGCGTGGACGAGGAAGTCGAGCTTGCCGCCCCAATGCTTGGCGACATTGGCGAAAACCTCGTCGAGGCTCGCCGGGTCGGTGACGTCGCAATGGCCGGCGACAAAGGCGCCGAGTTCCGCCGCCAGCGGCTCGACACGCTTCTTGAACGCCTCGCCCTGATAGGTCAGCGCGATTTCGGCACCATGATCAACGCAGGCCTTGGCGATGCCGTAGGCAATCGACCTGTTGTTCGCGACGCCAAGAATGAGGCCGCGCTTGCCGGCCATCAGGCCCTGTCCACCCGCCATGTGAGCGCTCTCCGCAAGGTTTGTGCTTTGTGGAGTGCCTATCGCACAGGCACACTGCCCCTTCAAGCGCTCAAACCGGACAGTTCGGGGGACAAAAGCGCTGGATCAGCCTTTTTGGTCGCGCAACAGCGTTTCCAGCGCGCTGTCGCCGCCTTCCGGCAGCATGATGCGCACATGGGCGTAGAGGTCGCCATGGCCGCCGGCCTTTTCCGGAAGACCCCGCCCTTTCAGGCGCAACACCTTGTCCGAACTCGACCAGGCGGGAACGTTGACCGCGAGCTTGCCGGTCGGTGTCTCGACCGGCACCTTGGCACCGAGCACCGCATCCGCCAGCGGCACCGGCAGATCGGCATGCAGGTCGCGGCCTTCGATGCGGTAGCGCGGGTGCCGGCGGATATGGATCTTGACCAGCGCGTCGCCGGGTTGGCCCGGCCCCTGCTCGCCTTGCCCCTTCAACCGGATGGTCTGACCATCCTCGACAAAGGCCGGCAGTTTGACCGCCACTTTTCGGCCATCGGGAAACATCGCCGTCACCTTTTCGGCGTTCGCGGCTTCCTCGATGGTGACGTCGAGCGTGACGTTCAGATCGGCCGCCGTCGCGGGCTGGCGGCGGTCGCCCTGGCCCGCGCCGCGCGCGCCGGAAAAGGCGTCGCCGAAAATCTGGCTGAAAATATCGCTGTTGCCGTCGAACGGATCGCCACCGGGACGCCCCGAGCGGAATTCGAATCGCGAGCCGCCTGCCCCTTGCTGGCGGCGAAAGCCGCCGAAGGGATCGCCGCCGCCGGCGCCTTCAAACCCCTGGAAGCGCGGCTTGCCGTCGGCGTCGATCTCGCCGCGATCGAAAGCCGCACGGTTCTTCTCGTCGCCGACGATCTCATAGGCCTGGTTGGCCGCGGAAAAACGGTCCTTCGCCTTGGGATCATTCGGATTCTGATCCGGATGATGTTTCTTGGCGAGTTTCCGGTACGCCGATTTTATGTCCTTGGCCGATGCGTTCTTTGCAACGCCCAGCACCTCATACGGGTCGCGCATGCGTTCTGCCCTGGAGAAGAGTTGAGTCCATACTTGCCCCCTATATGCGCTCGCATAGGAAGAAATTCCAGTAGCGGGGCGTCATATCAAAAGCGGAAAGTCAGAGCGCCTTGAAGCCCTGCATGCGCCAGCCGCCGGCGCCGGCGAGGCACAGTTCACCCTCGAACATGGCAACGCCGTCAAAGCTTTCGCGTGAGGCCCTGAAGCGGCGGCACGTCTGCCCCCTGTCCTTCAGCTCCGCCAGTTCGGTGATGGAGCCACGCGACCCGGTGCCGGCATTCGCCCACGGCACGGCCTGGCCGCCGAGTTGCTCGATATCGGCGGAGGACACCGCATTGCCGATCGTCGTCTGATCGGAGTCGCGATCCGAATCGGCGGGCGCGGATGAAGCCGAGGTGCTGCTGGTCAGGATCGAG
The DNA here is from genome assembly GCF_016756515.1 of Mesorhizobium sp. 113-3-9. Classification (NCBI taxonomy): domain Bacteria; kingdom Pseudomonadati; phylum Pseudomonadota; class Alphaproteobacteria; order Hyphomicrobiales; family Phyllobacteriaceae; genus Mesorhizobium; species Mesorhizobium sp. 113-3-9. The sequence continues at coordinate 5,815,545 of NZ_AP023246.1, forward strand.
CGGTCGACTTCGGCTTTTTCCAGGCTGAATCCGCCCGCGCCGCAGCCAACAAGTGGCAGGGCGATTGACACGATCGCCGCTTTCGCGCTGGCCGAAGCGATAACGCTCCATTGCCTGCTGTCAAAAGCTTGCGCAATACGCGACAATCGGCAACCTCCCCCGGTTCATGACAATTTGAGAAAAACTATGAGTGACACAGAGTTAACAAGCAGTGACTTTACCGAGGCGGCCGAGCCGTTTCGGCTCTTTGCCGCATGGCTGGACGACGCCACCAAGAGCGAAATCAATGATGCCAATGGCGTGGCGCTGGCTACCGTCGATGCCGAGGGCATGCCGGATGTGCGGATGGTGCTGCTCAAGGGATTCGATGAAGGCGGCTTTGTTTTCTACACGAATTTCGAGAGCGCGAAGGGCCAGGAGATTCTTGGCAGCATGAAGGCGGCGATGTGTTTCCATTGGAAATCGTTGCGCCGCCAGGTGCGCATTCGCGGCCCGGTGGAGATCGTCAGCGACGCCGAGGCCGATGCTTATTATGCGACGCGGCCGCGCGGCAGCCGCATCGGTGCCTGGGCCTCGAAACAGTCACGGCCGCTCGAAAGCCGCTTCGCGCTGGAGAAGGCGGTCGCCGAATACACGGCGCGTCATGCCATCGGCGAGATTCCGCGGCCGAAACACTGGTCGGGTTTCCGCATCGTTCCGAAGACGATCGAGTTCTGGCACGACAGGCCGTTCCGATTGCATGACCGGGTGGTCTTTTCACGCAGCGCCAAGGGCGGCTGGGACAAGACGCGGCTTTATCCCTGAGGAATTGCTACTTCTTCCTTGTCATGAACGCCGTGAGCGCCGCGCGCGCCTCGTCGGACTTCAGCCGCTCGCGGAAATGATCGCTTTCCTCGCCGATGCGCGCGACGAGATCGTCGCGTGAGCCGCGCATGAGGTCGCGCGCGATCTTCAGCGCCTGCGGCGGCTTGGCCGCGATCCGGCCGGCAGCCGCCAGCACCGAGGCCTCCAGCGCCCCCTCCTCGACCACATCGTAGATAAGGCCGGCGGCCTTCGCGCGCTCGGCGGAAAAGCCCTCGCCAAGGCCAAGCAGCGCGAACGCGCCTTGCTGCCCCAGGACCCGCGGCGCCAACAGACTCGATCCGGCCTCGGGCACCAGGCCAAGGTCAACGAAAGGCGTCCTGAACACGGTGCGCGGCGTGGCGAAGGTCAGGTCGCAATGCAGGTTGATCGTGGTGCCGATGCCGACGGCGATGCCGTCAACGCCGGAGACGATGGGTTTTTCGACCCTGGCCAGCGCCATCAGGAAATCCCAGACTTCGGTGCCGCCATCGCCACCAGTGGCCACGACCATGAAATCGGCAAGGTCGTTGCCCGAAGAGAACGCGCCAGGCACGCCGAGGAACACATGGACGCGGATCGTCGGATCGGCATCACCCTCGGCCAGGGTTTGCGACATCTTGCCGTACATGGCGCGCGTCAGCGCGTTCTTCTTGTCCGGGCGGTTCATACGGATGACCTGGATGGCGCCCTGGCGCTCGACGAGGATATGGTCAGTCACAGTGCTTTCCTTGTGAACGTCAGGCTGAGATCAGCGTTTTGCCGGCAGCCACGAGGCTTTCCGCGCCATCGACAACACGCGCTTTCAGGGCACCCGCCTCGCCGAGCAGGTTTTCGGCAAAGAAGCGGCAAAGGCCGATGCGGCCCTGATCGGCAAGAGCGCCCCGCGCCAGATAGGCGCCGCCGGCGGCAAGCGAGATCAGCCTGAGATAAGGCGTCGCACCCGCCAGCGCCTCCTCCGTCCGGCCGTCCGCCGACAGTTTTTGCAGGAAACGCGTCGCCTGCGTCAGATCGCCGAGTGCTGCGTCGAGCGCATCCGCGGTGCGACCGAAACCCTGCAGATTTGAGGTGCGCACGGCGTTGGTGGCCGCAGCCAGTTCGCCGATGAAGCCATGCACATGCTCGCCGCCGCCGAGCGGCAGCTTGCGGGTGACCAGGTCGATCGCCTGGATGCCGTTGGTGCCCTCGTAGATCGGCGCGATGCGCGCGTCGCGGTAGAGAGCCGCCGCGCCGGTCTCCTCGATGAAGCCCATGCCGCCATGCACCTGGAGGCCGAGCGAGGCCACTTCGACGCCGACATCGGTCGAAAACGCCTTGGCCAGCGGCGTCAAAAGATTGGCACGATCACGCCAATGCGCGGCCTGGTCACCGTCCGAGACCCGTGCCATGTCGATCGCATGGGCACAGGAATAGCTGATCGCCCGCGCCGTCTGCGTCAGCGCCTTCATGGTCAAGAGATTGCGTTGCACGTCGGGGTGGTGAACGATTGGCGCCATGCCGGCGCCGACGTAGTCCGCCGCCTTGCCCTGGCGGCGCTCATTGGCATAGGCGATCGCCTTCTGGGTGGCGGCTTCCGCGACGGCTACCCCCTGCATGCCGACGGCCAGGCGGGCATTGTTCATCATGGTGAACATGCAGGCGAGGCCCTTGTTCTCCTCGCCGATCAGCCAGCCAATGGCGCCGGGCTTGGCGCCCTGGAACCCGTCGCCATAGATCATGGTGCAGGTCGGCGAGGCATGTATGCCGAGCTTGTGCTCGAGGCCGGAACAGAAGACATCGTTGCGGGCGCCGAGCGAGCCGTCGTCGCCGACCAGGAATTTCGGCACCAGGAACAACGAGATGCCGCGCGTGCCGGCAGGCGCGTCGGGCAGCCGCGCCAGCACCAGATGGATGATGTTGTCGGTGAAATCGTGCTCGCCATAGGTGATGAAGATCTTCTGGCCGAAGATGCGGTAAGTGCCGTCGCCGGCAGGCTCGGCGCGGGCACGCAAGGCAGCGAGGTCCGAGCCCGCCTGCGGCTCGGTCAGGTTCATCGTGCCCATCCATTCTCCGGAGACGAGCTTTTCGAGATATTTTGCCTTGAGCTCATCCGAAGCATGCTTGTCTAGCGCTTCGACCGCGCCCATGGTCAGCGTCGGGCCGATGCCGAAGGCCATGGCGGCCGAATTCCACATTTCGAGCGCGGCGACGCCCAGCATGGTCGGCAGCGCCTGGCCGCCATACTCCTCGGGCCCGGACAGCGCGTTCCAGCCGCCATCAATCCAGCGGCGATAGAGCTCCTTCCAGCCGGGCGGCGTGGTGACGGCAGCGTCCTTCAGCACCGCACCGTGTTCGTCGCCGATCTTGTAAAGGGGAGCCACTTCCTCGGTGGCGAAACGGCCTGCTTCGCCAAGGACGGCATCGACCAGATCCTCGCTGAGATCGCCAAATGCGCCGGTATCGAGCCCCTGCTTGAGCCCAGCCACGTGCTTCAGCGTAAAGGCGATATCCTCGACCGGTGCCCGATACATGCCGCTCGATCCTCCTGATGCATCGGCCTCGCCGACCCTAGAGCCAGTGCCACCGCAAAACCACCCGCCTTTGGGCGGTCTCTCATCTTCTTTTTACGTAAACGTCAAATTTTGTCACGCGGATTTTGCAATCGCGCCGGCCTGTATTAAATTCTATCGAAGCCGGATCAAGTCGACCGGCGGCAGACCAGAACCAGCCGACCGGAACATCTCATGCTCGCCAGACCCGACGCCTACCGTTGCATCGAATGTGGCCTGCCCTATCGCGCTCCGGGGTTCTGGTACCATGAGGGCAGGCTGGAACATGGTGCGGCCTACTGGTCGGATCGCGGCATATTGTGCTCGCCGCAATGCTCGCTGGCGCACCACCGCAAGCGCGCCGCCGAAGGCACGCTGCAGCAGGAGCCCGCGCCCGACCCGTTTGAATTTCCGCCAAGCGTCCGGCGCTAGCAGATAATCGCCCGCCGAGCATCTTGCGTTGCCGGCGACGGAAATGACCATCGTGTCGTCTATGTTCAGAAGGCGATCTTTACGCCCAGCTTGCCACTGACGGTTGAACTGTCTTGGGACCATTTGCCCCGAATCTCGCTGCTGACGGTGGTCGATTGGGACATTTTCAGATTGAAGCCTGCCGACACCGCCGCCGAGAAGTCCGCATCTTCGAAGCTACTCTCGATACCGGACACGCTCGCGGTGTTTGAATAGCCGAAGCGCTGCTGCAGATCGGCTCGCGCGTAAGGGCTGATCACCATACCGTTTCCGAGTTGATAATCGGCATAAACTCCAGGTTCGAACTTGATCGCGCCAAATGACAGGCGGCTTTTTCCGTACGAAACGCCAGAGCTGTCCGTGTAGTCGTCGCCCGTGAAACTGACGCCAAGCAATCCGCCACGCAGATCGAAGCGCACCCGATCGGTCAAGTTGAAGATGTGGCCGATCGACCCCGTCACGGCGTAGCCTTGTGTGTCATACGTGCCGGAGCCGAGGCCTGTGCTTTCGACATCGGTGTTGCCGAGGAACGCCGATGCAGCCACCAGCATATAGCTGGTGCCGCGACGATAGAGCCCATAACCGCCGAACATGCCGCTTCTGTTGGTGGCTTCGCCGTTGGGAGGAAAGAAGCCGAGCGCATTGGCATCCACGTTGGCCGATGCATAACCGCCAAACAGCCCCAGGTTCAGACCGTGCTCATTGTCGAAACCGAAATGCTTTGCAGCGTTGAAGTCCACGCTGACCGCGGCGGAAAACTCGTCGACGTCGAAATCCGGTCCGGTGATCACGGTCGGTCCCTGTGAAATCGTGAAACCGTCGTGCTTCGTGTGCGCCAACTGGCCCGAAGCGAAGACGCCGAACGGCGTCGACAAAGCTTGCGGAGGTCCGTTCGCAAGGCCGACATCTGACTCGATTGCGTTATCGACAACGCCCAGAAGCGCATCCAGGGACGTGTCGACAACCGCGCCATTGGCTATGCCGTTGAGATAGCACTGCCCTGACAGAACAGTCCCCTCGCCAACGAAGACGCAGGCAGCGGCCTTCGAAGGCAGGAGGACGACCATAGCACCGATCGAGAGCGCAATCGCGTTGACCGGGTCAAAATGCCATTTCCTTGCTGTCATTGTCATTTCCCCTCTTTATTACAAGTAAGACAATAATAATCAGGGATGCAATTCGCCGACGATATTCAAAATATCCGTCCGGCTTCAGCGTGCGCGCTCGACATACTGCGACTTCACTATGACGACTATAACAGGTTATGCCCCGAGAAGATACGGTTTCGAATGTCGAATCGATTTCCGCTTGCCGGCACGGCTGCGGTCCTTGCCGAGCGGGTCTTTCGACGCGCGTGTAAAACGATCGTTCGGGCCGCCCCGCTCGACCGATCAAACGCGGGTCGCGAGACCCTCGCCCTTTCTTTGAGGCGGTTTGTGGTGTAAAATTCACTGGTCTTCGGAGATATGGGTTTCCGGCGTCCGAGGGGCGGCGCATCAGCAGGACGGACACTTCGACGGCGCGAACGTTGTCGCAGCTGAAACGAGCCCGTGACATGACCCACAGTTTCTTCCGGCACTTTGCTGCAATTCTGCTGGTCGTGTTTTTCGGTTCGATGGGGGCCCAAGCCGCGGTCGAGGAAGTGCTTGCGTCAAAGCCAAGCAAGCGGCTTGCCATCGTCATTGGCAATTCGAATTACCAAAGCGCGCGCCTTCAACATTTGACCAATGCGGTAAACGACGCCACGCAACTCTCCGAAAGTCTGAAAAGGCTGAATTTCGACGTGCTGACGGGGCTCGACCTTTCGTCGGACGGGTTTGCCAAGCTCTTTGACAGGGCCGACAGCAAACTCGCGACCGCCAGCGCCGTGGTGATCTTCTACGCCGGCCACGGCGTTCAGTTGCAGGGGGAGAACTATCTCCTGCCCGTCGATACACCCGATCCCGAAACCCTGGAAAAACTGACCGCGGGCGCGGTCAAGCTAAACGACGTGATCGCAAAGTTTTCCAACCGGGAGAGGCAGACGTTCATTTTTCTTGACGCTTGCCGCAACAACCCGGTCGGTAAAGGCACCAGCGTCATGGATGGCCTTGCCCAGGTCGAAGTGGGTGAAAACACGTTTGTCGCCTTCGCGACCCAGCCAGGCAACATCACGGCCGATGGCTCGGGAGACAACAGCCCCTTCACCACAGCCCTGTTGAGGAACGTTGAGATTCCCGGGCTCAGCATCTCGGATATGATGATCCGCGTTCGCAACGAGACCGAGGCACTCACCGCAGGTCGTCAGGTTCCATGGGACCAGTCGAATCTTCGCGAGCAGTTCTATTTCACCGAGCAACAAGAGCTCGACCCGGCTCAGTTGAGCGCCAGCCTGTCTCGCATTCTGTCGGACCCGGCCGCCAAGAAAAAACTGCAGGTCGAGCTTGCTTCCAACGACCTGCAGACCGCCGTGCTTATCGTGGGACAAACATTGCGATCAGCCGAGATTTCAGTCCCGCCCGGCGCTTCGCCGGAACCGGCGGGTACGCAGCTTGCCAGCCTTGAAGGAGCCCGGCAAAGCGTGGTTTCCGGTCTTGAAACATTGATCGTCGGCACGTCGGCCGGTGAGCCGGCCCCTGCGAAAGCGACCGACCTCGCACGCAACATCCAGACGGAATTGCGCCGCTTGGGCTGCTATCGCATGACGGTCGATGGAGATTGGGGCAAGCACTCGGTCCAAGCTCTCAACAGCTACTACAAGAACACCAAGCGGGTCGCCTCGGCGACCGAGCCAACGGTTGAACTTCTGGGCGATCTCTTCTTGCACTCCGGCCGCGTCTGCAAGGATCCGGTCATCATGAAGGCCAAGCCGGCGAAGGTCGCGTCGGACACGGCTCCGCTGCGCCAGAAGGGAGCGGCGAGCCGGAAGGCCTCCACGCCCTCACGCTCGCCATCGTCACGTCCAGCCGCTCCCCCTCCCGACATCAGTGGCGGAATTGGGATTGGCGGTGTGTTCTAACCTGGCACGGGGTGCCCCGGCATCGAGAAGCATTCCTTAACCATGACGGTTCAGGATTTGCCTTTGATCAACGGGGATTCCCTGTTTTGAAATTGCCAAGGCGTTTCCATCGCCGTTCAAAGAGCGCTGTGCCAACGCTCGTCAAACCCCTTTTCCCTGGGCATACAGCTTCTCTAAAACCTCTGTCTATTTTCTGGCGACACGCACTGACGCCTCTGGCTTTCGCGGCGACGGTGGCGCTGTCGATGGCGGCACAGGCTTCGGATTTCTCCGAGCCGTGGAAGAATGCCGACCGCGCCCTGGTGGTCGATGCCTACGAATACAATTCAATCGACTGGGCGCAACTTGCCACCGACAAGCGCATCGTCGGATTCATCAACAAGGCTTCCGACGGCATGCCGCCGCCCTATTTCTGTTTTGGCGGCGACACCGACGTGAAGCTCTGCAAGGCGCTGTGGAAACGCCATGCGGTGACGCGCGAACTGTTCCAGACGCGTCGGGTCGTGGCCAAGGCGCTCGGCATGAAATGGGGCGCCTATCACCTGGCCCGCCCCGGCAACCCGGTCGAGCAGGCCAACAATTTCCTCGATTTTGCCGATCCCGCGCCGGACGATCTCATGGTTCTCGACCTCGAGGGCAACGATCCCTCGCAATGGATGTCGCTCGAAGATGCCGAGGAGTTCGTACGCCAGGTGCATCGGCGCATGGGCCGCTTCCCGGTGCTCTATACCAACGGCAAGACGGCCCAGTACATCGCCGACAATCGCTACAAGTACCGGCTCCTGTCGCGGCTGCCGCTTTGGTACGCGCGCTACAAACCTGATATCGACGTGCATTTTCCGATGGGCAACTGGCAAGGCTATGCGCTCTGGCAATTTTCCGCGCAGGCCAATTGCGGCCGCTTCCGTTGCCCCTACAGGGTAGCCGGCACGCCTAACGATATCGACGTCAACGTCGCACCGACCGATGCCGCCACGCTGCGCCAGCAATGGCCCTTTGGCGGGCTGATCGACGTACCATCGGACTATCTTGCCAGCGTGCCGGTGCCGCTCTCGCGCGAGGCAGCGCTCGCCGGCAAGGCGACACTGACCTATGCGGATGTGGCGACGCCGCCGACGTTCGAGGAAATGGTCGCGGTGCTTGGGTCGCGCTGGTCGAAATTCCGCGACGGGTTCCGCATGCCTGTGGTGAAGACGGTGCCGCGCCGGCCAGGCTTCGGCATTGTGCAATATGTCGCCTGGAAGCGAACCGAACAGCGTTCGCCCGAGCAGCTCGACGCCGCCTTCGCCGGGGCCGATCCGGTCAGCACCGCTTCGACCGAAATCGGCCCCGGCCAGCAATAAGCCGCCGTGCCGTAACTCAGCTCGCCTGCTCGCGCGCCACGGCCTGCCAGCCGATGTCGCGACGGCAGAATCCGTCCGGCCAGTCGATCCGGTCGAGCGCGGCATAGGCCCGCGCCTGCGCCTCGCCGACCGTGGCTCCGGTCGCCGTGACATTGAGGACGCGGCCGCCATTGGCAACCAGAGCGCCGCCATTGATGGCGGTGCCGGCGTGGAAGATCTGGACGCCTTCGCCCGCCGCCTGCTCGACGCCGCGGATGACGGAGCCTTTTTCCGGCGTGCCTGGATAGCCCCGCGCGGCCATCACCACGGTGAGCGCCGCCTCGTCGCGCCAGCGTATGGAGGTGTGCGCCAACTGGCCGTCCACGGCGGCGTTGAGCAGCACCAGCAAATCGTCCTTCAGCCGCATCATCAGCACCTGGCATTCCGGATCGCCGAAACGGGTGTTGTATTCGATCAGCTTCGGCCCCTTGTCCGTGATCATCAGCCCGGCGAACAGAATGCCAGCGAAGGGCGCGCCAAGATCGGCCATTCCGCGCATCGTCGGCTCGATGATTTCGCGCATGGTGCGCTCGACCATCTCAGGCGTCATCACCGGCGCCGGCGAATAGGCGCCCATGCCGCCCGTGTTGGGGCCGACGTCGCCGTCGCCAACGCGCTTGTGATCCTGTGCCGTGCCAAAGGGCAGTGCGGTGGTGCCGTCGCAGAGGCAGAAGAAGCTCGCCTCCTCGCCGGTCATGAATTCCTCGATCACCACTTCCGCGCCGGCGGCTCCGAAGGAACCCTCGAAACAGGCATCGAGTGCCGCCAGCGCCTCGTCCAGCGTCATGGCGACGGTGACGCCCTTGCCGGCGGCGAGCCCGTCGGCCTTGATGACGATCGGCGCACCAGTCTTTTCGACATAGGCCTTGGCGGAGGCCAGGTCGCCGAAACGGCCGTAGGCGGCGGTCGGGATGTTATATCGCGCGCAGAGGTCCTTGGTGAAACCCTTCGAACCCTCCAGCCGCGCGGCGGCTTTCGACGGTCCAAAGACGCGGATGTTCTCTGCGCGCAGGTCGTCGGCAATGCCGGCGACGAGCGGCCCTTCCGGGCCGACCACGACGAGGTCGATTTTTTTCTCCCGGCAGAAGGCGGTCACGGCGGCATGATCGGTGATATCAAGCTTCACCAGTTCGGCCTCGCTGCCGATGCCCGGATTGCCGGGGGCCGCGTAGAGCTTGGTCAGCACCGGCGAGGCGGCGATCTTCCAGGCAAGCGCATGTTCGCGGCCGCCGGAGCCGAGAAGAAGAACGTTCATGGCCACCTCACAATGCAAACCCTGGAGAGCACCCGCTATTGCTCTCCGGGCGATGGGTCAAGGCATCAGGGTGTTTTGATCAAAATTGCACACGGGAACGTTATCCCAGCCGAAATCGGCGCCGGCCATCGTCGCCGATTTTCTGGCCCGCTTCAGGCGGGAAAAACCACCGGGAACCAGTCCTCGCGCAATTTCTGGCCCGGCTGCATGCCATGACCGTGATAGGGCGGCGATGTGCGGCCCGGCCGTTCGACATAATGGGCATCGTCGCCGACCCAGCGCAGTGACAGTGCCCGGCGCCGTGCCGCGGTAAGGTTGCCGCGCGCGCCATGCGCTGTACGGAAGTCGAACAGGATGGCATCGCCCGGCTCCATTTCCCATTCGAGAACCTTCATCGACGGATCGTTGTCGGGATCGGGGACCGGCAGATAGTCGCCCTCGCCGGCATAGAAATTGCTGTCGTCGAGCCAGCGCACCGGCAGGATCATCTTGTCCCATTTGTGCGAGCCGGCGATCAGGCGCAGCGTCGCCTCCTTTACCGGATCGATGGGAATCCAGAAGCTTACCGTCTGCTGGCCGTCGACGAAATAATAGGGGATGTCCTGATGCCAGGGCGTCGGCTTCTGCGTGCCGGGCTCCTTGACCAGAACGTGGTCATGGAAGAACTGCGCGGTGCGCGACTGCATCACCGCCGCCGCCAGTTCGGCGGCCGGCGATTCGCGCACCACCCTGACGAATTCGGGAATACGCTCCCAGTTGCAGTAGTCATCGAAGAAACTGCCGCGACCATTGGCGATGTCGGAAGCGGTGGCGCTGCGGTTTTGCATATTGCGCTCGATGCCGGCGGCAATCGTGTCGACCCAGCCCTTGAAGGCGCCGCGGATGCAGACCGCGCCGTCCCGCTGGTAGTCGGCGATTGTGTCCGCATCGATCAGGTCGGTGTCGATGGCGCGGATAGCAGTCTGGGAAGCCATGGTGTCCTCCTTTCAGGATCGACACGACTATCGCAATCCGTACTCATTCAGTAAAATAATAACTTCTCATCTGACACATAGAGTGAGACTATGAGCCTAAGCCTCACGCAGTTGCGTTATCTGGTCGCGGTTGCCCGCCACGGCAGCGTCACCGGCGCGGCCAGGACACTGAACATCTCCCAACCGTCGATTTCGGTGGCGATCGACGCGATCGAAAAGGATTTCGGGCAAAAGCTCTTCGTGCGCCAGCGTGGAAGCGGCGTTTCGTTGACCTCGTTCGGCCGTGTCGCCGTGGCGAAGGCAAAGCAGGTTCTTGCCGCGACGGACGAACTCATGAGCCTGGGCTCGGGCAACTCGGCCGTCGGCGGCGAGTTGGTGCTTGGATGCTTCGAGGATCTGGCGCCATATTTCGCGCCGGGTCTCATCCGCGCGTTTTCCGAGCGCCATCCAGACGTGGCTGTTGTCGTTCGCGACGAAACGTTCGAAACGCTCGGGCGGCGTGTGGCGGACGCCGCCATCGATCTTGGCCTCAGTTACGACCTCGGCCTGCCGTCGCATTTCGCCCGCATCCTGCTGCACGAACTGCGACCGCACGCGCTGTTGCCGGCAGGCCATGCTCTGGTGGATCGCCCCGAGGTCAGCCTGGCGGATCTGGCCGCATATCCGCTGATCACGACGGACCAGCCGCAGAGCTGGCAGCACATGCTCGATCTGTTCCGCAGCCGTGGTCTCGCGCCAGTGGCCGACAGGGCGACGAGTTCGTTTGAACTCCAGCGCAGCATGGTGGCGAACGGTTTTGGTGTCGCCGTCAGCTACACAAGGCCGCACGGGGACCGCAGTTATGACGGACTGCCGCTGATCTGCAAGCCGCTATCGGATCCGCTGCCGATGCAGCGCATCATCCTCACCTATGACACGCATCAGCGCGTATCGAATGCGGCACTCGCATTTGTCGAAACAGCGAAGGCCTGGTTTTCCACGCGCGACATCTTCACCTCCTGACGGGTTGACGGTCGTCCCTGTTCCGCTTGCCGCTTGACGGTTTCCACGCCTGCTGCCACTCCATGGACATGGAACCTATCCAGTCGAAAACGGCCCAGGGCCGTGTCGCCGATGCGCCGAATGGCCATTGGGTCTACCGCGTGCTGCCGCGCGCGGTTTGGCCCTACGCACAACTTGCGAGATGGGACAGGCCGATCGGCTGGCAATTGCTTCTGTGGCCGTGCTGGTGGTCGGCGGCGCTCGCGGCGAGCGCCTATCCGCGTCCCGGCGACCCGCTGCTCTCGCTGCTGCCGGCGCCATGGTATCTCGTGCTGTTCCTGGTCGGCGCCATCGCCATGCGCGGCGCCGGCTGCACCTACAACGACATCGTCGACGAAGGCATAGACAACCAGGTCGAACGCACCCGCTCGCGCCCGCTGCCGTCCGGCCAGACCACGCGTCGGCGGGCCTGGCTGTTCCTTGCGCTGCAGGCCCTGGTCGGCCTTGCCGTGCTCCTGCAGTTCAACAGCTTCGCCATTCTGCTCGGCGTCTGCTCGCTGGCGATCGTGGCCATCTATCCATTCATGAAGCGGATAACCAATTGGCCGCAACTGTTTCTCGGCCTTGCCTTTTCCTGGGGTGCGCTGATGGGATGGGCGGTCGAGTTCGGCGATCTCGATGGCCCCGCCATCATGCTCTATATCGGCTCGATCCTGTGGGTGATCGGCTACGACACGATCTATGCGCATCAGGACAAGGAAGACGACGCCATTGTCGGCGTACGCTCGACGGCACGGCTGTTCGGCGACAACACCAAGGCGTGGCTGGCAGGGCTTTATGGCGGCACGCTGGTCTGCTTCGCCATCGCCTTCGCCTCGGCGCAGGCACCGGTGGTGGCGCTGGCGGGATTGATCGCCGCCGGCGCCCACATGGCCCGCCAGATCGCGGTTCTGGATATCAACGATCCGGACCAATGCCTGCGGCTGTTCCGGTCGAACAACCAGGTCGGCTGGCTGATCTTCCTCGGCCTGATCGGCGGCGCATTGTGGGTGGCGCTAAAGCCGCTGGTGTAGCGGCTTTTCTTATGCCTTGGCCCTTCGCAGGCTCAGGGCGTTCGAAGCTCGAAAAGCCAAGCAATTGGCTTTTCGTTCGCCTGCGCGAACCGCTTCTCACTCCCTCGAAATAATCTCCTGGCCGCCGATGACCAGCCTGAGACCAAGGTTGCCGGCCCTGCGGCGGGCGAGGAAGCGCGGGCGGCGCGTGGTCGAAATGCGGCCCTTGCGGCGATCCTGCGGCGGCAGTGTCTTGATGGCGGCGCCGAGCGATTCTTCCAGCGTGCGGGCAACGCCGTCCGATTCGATCAGGAGCATCGGCAGCCGGTAGGCATCGGCCCAGGCGCGCCAGTCGGCGGCGACATCATCGAGGTCGTCGGCCACCAGCAGAGGCACCGACAGCATTGGATCGTTGTGCAGGAGTTCGAGGGTAACCGTGACATTGCCGTCCGGATCCTCCATCGCGCGGGCGGCAACGCCGCGGAACGCATTGGCGGGCAGTGCGATGATCGCCGGCACGCCGCTCATCTCCAGCATGCGACGGATCACGGCGCCGCGCTGGTCGATGGTGAAGGTCACGTCGCCATAGTCGTCGCGTGTGGCGTAGCTAACCACCTGCGGCAGGCGGAATGGGTCGAGGCGCATGTTGCGTCCCGCCCAGACTGGCTTCAGTCCAGTGTTCATAGAGTGCCTTCCTGTCTGTCTCCTGAGAGCCGGTGTCCGGTTCTCTCCGGGCCAGTTTTCCCGGCCTCGTTATGGGGAAACAGTAGCGTGGGCTCCTTACCGCCGCGCTTAAGAAAGTCGGTTAAATTTTGCTGATCTCAGGGATGGTTATCGGAATGCCACCGGGCACAAGATGTTGAAAGGATCAGATAACCTTACCGGGATTCATGATGCCGGCAGGGTCGAAGGCAGCCTTCACCCGGCGCATCAGATCAATGGCCATCGGCGGCGCGGTGGCGATCAGTTCGTCGCGCTTCAACTGGCCGATGCCGTGCTCGGCCGAGATCGATCCATGGAAGGACCGCACGACATCGTGCACGGCCTTGTTCATGGGATGGTAGAGGGCGAGAAACGCCTCGTCATCGCCGTCGAGCGGCCGCGAGATGTTATAATGGAGGTTGCCGTCGCCCATATGACCGAAGCAGACCACGCGGGCACCGGCACTGACCGAGGCCACCGCGCCGGCGGCCTCTTCGATAAAACGCGGGATCGATGCGATCGGCACCGAAATGTCGTGCTTGATCGAGGCGCCCTCCGGCTTCTGGCATTCCGGTAGCGTCTCGCGGAAATTCCAGAAAGCGTCGCCCTGGGCAAGACTTGCAGCGACCACCGCATCGCCAACGATGCCTTGCTCGAGACCATCCGCCAGCACCTCCTCGATCAACGCCTGGCCGTCGGCTTCCGAGCGGCCCGAGGAAACCTGCATCAAGACATACCAGGGCCAGTCATCGGCCAGCGGTCGCACGACACCTTGACCATGCTTGAGCGTGAAATCGTAAGGTCGCTTGCCGATCAGTTCGAAGGCGGTGAGCGATGCGCCGGAGCGGTCCATCGCCAGGCTGAACAGCGCCAGTGCCGCGTCGGGCGAAGACAGCCCGGCGAATGCGACCTCGCGCCCCTTCGGCTTCGGGAACAGTTTCAGCACGGCGGCGGTGATGACGCCGAGCGTGCCTTCGGCGCCGACGAACAGGTTCTTCAAATCGTAGCCGGTGTTGTCCTTCTTCAGCTTGCGCAAATCGTCGAACACCTCGCCCGTCGGCAGCACCACTTCGACCCCGAGGCACAGTTCGCGCGCATTGCCGTAGGCAAGCACGCCAGTGCCGCCGGCATTGGAAGACAGGTTGCCGCCGATCTGGCAGGAGCCCTGTGCGGCCAGCGACAGCGGAAACAGCCGGTCGGCGGCATCGGCCGCCTCCTGCAGCGTCTGCAGGATGACGCCGGCCTCCGCCGTGACCGTATTGGACAGGACATCGATCTCGCGGATGCGGTTCAGCCGTGAAAGCGACAGGATGATCTCGTGGCCGGATCTGTCCGGCACCTGGGCGCCGACCAGCCCGGTGTTGCCGCTTTGCGGCACGACCGGCGTTCCCGTCTCGGTCGCCAGCCGCATGATCCGGCTGACCTCGTCGACACTGCCCGGCCGCAGCACCAGCGATGTCGCGCCATGCCAGAGCCCGCGCCGCTCGATGAGATAGGGCTCGATGTCTTGTTCGTCGCGCAGCGCGTATTTTTCGCCAACGATCGCCGCGAAGCGGTCGATGAGAGCGGGATCGAGTTTTTGCGAAATGTCGGTCATGTGGGAAAACTACGGTGCGGGCTGTACATTGTCACGAGGGGCGGCGGCACGCGAGAGCCGGTCGTTGATGGCCTCGCCAAGACCATCGAAAGGAATCGTCTCGACGGCGATGGTGCGCGCGCCGCTGCGGTCGAGTTCCTGCATATAGGCGAAGAGATTGCTTGCCGCTTCGCGCAGGTCACCGGTTTCAGACAAATTGAGGAACGCTGCAGCATCACGCCAGCCTTCGGCCCGCTGATCCCCAAAGGCAAGCAGCGCTTCGCCTTCGCCGACCGTTCCTGCATTGAGCCGCACCCCGGCACCCGGCGCGTAGTGCGAGGCAAGCATGCCCGGCGCCTCGATGCCGGCGGCGCCGCCGCGCAACAGAGCCATGCCGATGGCCGCCTCGATTTCCTCGGCGGCGACGCCGCCGGGCCGCAGCAGCCGCAAGCTTCCCTCTTCGGCCTTGACGATGGTCGATTCCAGCCCGACCGGCGTCGCGCCCCCATCGACCACCAGCTTGATGCGCGTGCCGAGATCCGCCGCCACTGCTTGTGCGGTCGTCGCGCTGATCTTGCCGGATGAGTTCGCGCTGGGTGCGGCAAGTGGCCGGCCAAGTTTTGCGATGAGGTCACCGCCAAAGCCCCTCGGCATGCGCAAGGCAATGCTATCGAGCCCGGCCGTGACCAGCGGATGGATGCCGTTGCCGGGCCGCTGCGGCAACACCAGCGTCAGCGGACCTGGCCAGAACGCCTGCGCCAGTTTCCTCGACAGCGGATCGAATATTGCGATGCGCTCGGCCATCACCATGTCGGCGACATGGGCGATCAGCGGATTGAAACGCGGCCGCCCCTTGGCCTCGAAGATACGCGCCACGCCGATGCCGTTGGTGGCATCGCCGGCAAGCCCGTAGACGGTCTCCGTCGGGATGGCCACGACATCGCCCCCCTGAAGCAGAGCCAGCGCCCGCTCCAGCGCTTCGTCGACGGCAAGTATCTCAGCCACTCTCGTCACCTCGCAGATGCCGGCTGCGTAGTACGATGGCGGCTATTGGGCAAGCCGGCTGTTGGGCAAGAGAGGGTCTTGGCGATTTATCAATTCCTAAAATGCTACGTTTCCGCGAAAGCCGGTATCAATTCCGGTCCGCTACCGTGAGGGCCTGGGCAAAGGGGAGTGGTCAAACGTGTCTGTGCGTATCCTGCTGGGGATCACCCTGGCGGCGTTGAGCGGTGGAGCTCAAGCCTCGTCGCTTGTCTTTCCCGGCGCGCCGGCCGCGACGCCCTCTATCCTTGCCCTGAAGGCGGACGGCATCCGGGCAAGCGACGCGCTGTCCGTCGTTGTGCTCGGCGAACCAGACGTCACCTATGAAAAGGTGGCGGCGATCCCCAACGCGCCCGAGCCACGGCATGGTTTCATGCCAGGCCCGATGATCATTCGCGGCGGCGTGGTCGGCGGCGACTTCTCGACACCGACGCAAGTCAAGGCACCGGCCACGACCACCACCACCGCTCCCGCTCCAGCCCAGACTACCGCCTCGGCGGCTCCGGCGTCGGGCACGCAGAAGAAGCCGACCGCACGGGCAGCCGCATCGACGCCCGCTTCCGGGGCCGGCAAGGTCAAGTAGCGGCCACAAATTGCTGGGCTGGCCAGATCGTTGACAGCTTGACGGCGCCCTGCGCACCATTGCCGCGCGAGTTCGTCCTGGCGTATCTGGCCGCTCGAAGCCGCCTGGATTTGGTCAAGCGATTCAGGCTAAGGGGCGGCTCGGGCAGACGGGCTTCGCCGTTCAAAGGGGGTTGATCATGAGACTATCCAAGACCGTTACCGTGGCCGCGCTTTTGCTGGCATCGCTGCTGGGTGCCAGCGCGGCGCAAGCCGATGACATGCTGGGATCCTATGTGGCGCGTATTTCCGATCGGGATCATCAGGCGAGCGACGGCTATGCGCTGGACAGCGCCGCGCAGATGGTGCGGCAGGACCGCGCCAACTGGCACAAGTTCCATCGCCGCGACCGCGACGATGAGGGTGATGCCTGGTTCAGGACCAACGACCAGCGCGCCGATCTGCAGCGCATGCTGGAGCGTCCCGGCGCGATGAGTTCCTCGACCAAGCGCGCCATCGTCAATGGCGAACCGCTGATCCAGGTCGATGTCTACGAAAACAGTGTGCGGGTCAGCATCCTGGAGAACTGACAAGCATCCGGGACGACGGATAAAAAAGGGCGGCGCCGATGCGCCGCCCCTTCTTCCCGACAGAACCGGATTGAAATCTCAGGCCGCTTCTTCCTTGTCGTCGTCTTCCTCGGACTCGCCGTCTTCGGCGTCTTCTTCGTCCTCGGCGTCGTCGCCTTCGGCCTTCACGGCTTCATCGTCGTCTTCGTCAGACTCTTCGCCGTCTTCATCGTCGCCTTCTTCGTCATCGCCGTCCTCGTCGTCATCCGACAGATCGGCGGCTTCGACCGTGGCGGCGGCGGCGTGATCGATGGCGGTTTCGGAAGCGGATTCAAGCGCCTCGGCGGCGGCCGAGGTTTCTTCAGTCACTTCGATTTCGTGATCGGAATTCATGGAAGCCTCCGTTGGGTTGGGGAACATGTCCCTTCTGCCATGCAGAGATCATCGTCATATGACTGTAAGCCGGCTCGAACGGTCAGCTTACAGATATTTTTCCTGAGCGCTCAACCGGCGATTTTCGAGAAATCAGCGACCTGACCGGTGGCCGCGCGGATGCGCGTGAGAAGCGCCAGACGGTTGGCCCGCACCGCCAGGTCTTCATCATTCACGAGAACGCCTTCAAAGAATGAATCAACGGGTTCGCGCAACGCGCTAAGCGCCAGCATGGCAGCGGAAAAGTCTTCGTTTTGAATTGCTTCGCCGGCTTGCTTCTCGGCCTGATTCACCGCCGCAAACAGGGTTTTCTCGGCATTCTCCTTGAACAGAGCCGGCTCAACGGTCTCGGCGACCGCCGTTTTCTTCTTCTCCTCGGCAGCCAGGATGTTGGCCGCGCGCTTGGTGCCGGCCAGCAGGTTCTTGCCGTCCTCGGTGTCGAGGAAGGAGCCGAGCGCTTCGACGCGGCGGACGATCTGCAGGAGGTCGTCCGACTGCGGCGTGATGACGGCGTCGATAAGATCGTGACGGGCGCCTTGGTCGCGGAGGTAGACTTTGAGGCGGTCGTGGAAGAAGGCAACGAGGTCGGCGATGAATGGCGACAGCGATGCATTCAGCTCCATCAGACGCTGGCCATCGAAGAACTCACGCTCCTGATCGGCGGAGCCAAAAGTTTCTGCACTTGCGTTGGCAAGCCCGCCTTTCAACAAGTTGGAAATCAGGCCCGCTTCCGACAAGAGCTGACTTGTTCCCTTGTAATCGCGAATGCGGGAATCGAGCATCGCGACCACCCCACGACTCTCTGCGCCTTCGCCTTTTTGCTCGTATACAGCGAGAGCCGACGAGATCGCGGCAGCAATGGCGACGCCCAGCGAAAGCTTGAGCTTGTTTTCCAGAATGGTCCTTACCACACCCAGCGCGGCACGACGCAGCGCATACGGATCCTTCGAACCCGTTGGCTTTTCATCGATGGCCCAGAAGCCGACGAGCGTATCCAGCTTGTCGGCGAGCGCGACGGCGACCGATACCGGATCGCGCGGCACATAGTCGGACGGGCCCTGCGGCTTGTAGTGTTCCTCAATGGCCGCGGCCACGGATGAATGTTCGCCCTGCAGCAGCGCGTATTTGCGGCCCATGGCGCCCTGCAGTTCGGGGAACTCGCCGACTACTTCAGTAGTGAGATCAGCCTTGGCGAGAATGGCGGCGCGGGCGGCGAGCGCGGGATCGGCTCCGACGATCGGCGCCAGCTCTTGCGCCAATCGCACGATCCGCTCCACCCGCTCGCCTTGCGTACCGAGCTTGGCGTGGAAGGTGACGCCGAGATGGTCGAGCCGGGCCATGCGCTGGTCGAGCGGCTTTTTCAGATCGAGCCCAAACTTTTTCGCCGAGGCTTCGAGTTGGCCGAGATCCGGCAGATCGCCCTGGTCGGTCGTCCAGAAATAGAGCGCGTCGGAGAGGCGCGCGCGCACCACCTTGCCGTTGCCGTGGGCAATCTCCTTACCACCGTCCCTGGCCTCGATGTTGGAGGTGAGGATGAAGCGGTTGGACAGCGCGTCGCCTTCGCCTTGCGGCCGCGTGACAAAGCACTTCTGGTTGGCGCGGATGGTCAATCGGATCACCTCGGCCGGAATGGCGAGAAATGCCTCTTCGAACTCACCCATCAGCACAACAGGCCATTCGACCAGCCCGGACACTTCCTCCAACAGCCCATCGTCCTCGACCAGGTCGAGCCCGTTGGCAAAGGCGAGGTTGCGAGCGTCGGCGAGGATGATCTCCTTGCGCCGGTCGGCGTCGAGCACGACCTTCGCGGCCTCCAGCTTGCTCACATAATCGTCGAAGCGACGCACGGTGATTTCGCCGGGCGCCAGGAAGCGGTGGCCATAGGTGGTGTTGCCAGAGCGAATGCCGTCGATCTCGAAATCGACCACGACAGGCTCCTCGGTCTCCGGGCCGAAGGTGCACAGGATCGACTGCAGCGGCCGCACCCAGCGCAGCGAGCCCGGCTTGGCCGAGGCCGGCCCCCAACGCATCGATTTCGGCCAGGGAAAATTGCGGATGATGCCAGGCACTAGCTCGGCGATGATCTCTTCAGCCGCCCTGCCCGGCTTCGAAATGTGAGCGACATAGAAGTCGCCCTTCTTCGGATCGGAGTGGACATGCGCCTCGGCGACCGAAGACAGCCCGGCCTTGCGCAGGAACCCCTGGACCGCCGGCTCGGGGGCAGTGGTGGAAGGTCCCTTGATCTCTTCACTTATGTCCTTCGAGCGCGCCGTCAGCCCCCTGATGTCGAGCGTCAGTCGGCGCGGCGTCCAGTACTCGCGCGCCGCCTCATAGGTCAGCCCCGCCTCGACCAGACCGTCGGTCAGCATCTTCCTGAGATCACCCGCCGCCTTGCGCTGCATGCGGGCGGGAATCTCTTCCGAGCGGAGTTCTAGAAGCAGGTCAGGCATTGATTGGGGCTCACGCGGCAAAATGGTCCGGGCGGGGCATAGCAACTCGGCTGGCCGCTGTCACCCTTTCCGCGAGGTGATCGCCGACTTCGGCTGATTTCCAGAAATTTTGGCTGCCCTGTCGGGCCCCGGGGATCCGGCCCGTCCTTGGATCAAAGATTTCCATGAACCGAACGCAGCGCTGAAGCGACCCACGCTCAGGCAGGAAATTATTGGCTGAACGACGATGAAAACGGCATCCAGACTTCTGCAGATCCTCGCGCTCAGCGCCTGCTTCACCGCGCAGGTCCACGGCGCCTTCTCGATGCCGGGCGTGCGGCAGGCGCTGCGGACGATGGCCGGACAAAGCAGCCAGGTCCTGTCGCCGATCAACGCTTCACACGAAATGATAAGGGGTGCCTGACTCAGGCCGCCAAACCACCAGCCTGCGTCTTCAAGAACGCCTCGCCGCAGGCCTTCGCCAGATTGCGCACCCGCAGGATGTAGCTTTGCCGCTCGGTGACCGAGATCACGCCGCGCGCGTCGAGCAGGTTGAAGACGTGGCTGGCCTTGATGCACTGGTCGTAGGCCGGGAAGACCATCTTGTGCATCGGCAGATTGTCGTTCGACGCCGGTGCGCCGGCATCGAGCAGTGCCTTGCACTCGGCCTCGGCGTCCTCGAAATGCCTGAGCAGCATCGCCGTGTTGGCGTATTCGAAATTGTGGCGCGAATATTCCTGCTCGGCCTGCAGGAAGACGTCGCCATAGGTCACCTTGTCGGCGCCTTCGCGGCCGTTGAAATTGAGGTCGTAGACATTGTCGACGCCCTGCACATACATGGCCAGCCGCTCCAACCCATAGGTCAGTTCGCCGGCCACCGGCGCGCATTCGATGCCGCAGACCTGCTGGAAATAGGTGAATTGCGAGACTTCCATGCCATCACACCAGCATTCCCAGCCAAGGCCCCAGGCGCCCAGCGTCGGGCTTTCCCAGTCGTCCTCGACGAAGCGGATGTCATGCAGCAGCGGGTCGACGCCGATCGCCTGGAGCGAACCGAGATAGAGTTCCTGCAAGTTCGGCGGGTTAGGCTTCAGGATCACCTGGTACTGGTAGTAATGCTGCAGCCGGTTCGGGTTCTCGCCGTAGCGGCCATCCTTGGGACGGCGCGAGGGCTGGACGTAGGCGGCGTTCCAACGACGCGGCCCGAGCGCGCGCAGCGTCGTTGCCGGGTGAAACGTTCCGGCGCCGACCTCCATGTCGTAGGGCTGGAGGATGACGCAACCATAGGCGGCCCAGTAATTGTGCAAGGTCAGGATCAGCCCCTGGAACGAGCGGCTGGGATGCATATGGGCGGGAATTTCAATCGTCACGGGTGGCCTCGACAGCAAAGGCTAGCTTGCCGGCACGTCCTAGAGACACGACGGCGAAGCGTCAAGCAAGGCACGTCGGATGCGGACGCCGAACGGGTGCGACGCAACGTTGAAGGTTTGCCGGGAACTGGCCCATTGCCGACCTCGGGAGGCTGCGGTCTGCTTCGTCCCCTGCAGCCCACAACAATAACGACAGGTCCAATCATGCCTAGCCCCATCCTCGTCCGCCCGGTCACGCGGCAGGATTTCGACCGATGGCTACCGCTGTGGGACGGCTACAACGCGTTTTATGGCCGCTCGGGCGAGACAGCGCTGGCGAGCGAGATCACGGCGATGACATGGTCGCGCTTTTTCGACGCCTATGAGCCGGTCCATGCGCTGGTCGCCGAAAGCGAGGGACATCTCCTCGGCCTCGTGCACTATCTCTTTCATCGCAGCACGACGGCAATCGCACCGAACTGCTATTTGCAGGACCTTTTCACGACAGAGGCTTCGCGTGGAAAAGGCATCGGCCGGGCGCTGATCGAAGGCGTCTATGAGCGCGCCCAGGCCGCCGGCTCGGGCCGGGTGTACTGGCTGACGCACGAGACTAACCAAACGGCGATGAAGCTCTATGACAAGGTCGGCGAACGCTCCGGCTTCGTCGTCTACCGGAAGCTTTTTTAAGAACTGCGCACCGCTCCAAACGAAAACGGGGCCCTGAAAAGAGCCCCGTTCGCATTCAAAAGCCGACCTCACCCCTTCGGGGCGGGCACCGGCTCGGGTTTGACCTTCGGGGTTTCCTGCGCCGTGTTGGATTCGATCGGCGGCAAGCCCTTCATCAGCTTCTGCTGCAGCGTAGCCAGCACATCGGGATCGGGCTTCAGGTCGCGGGCCTGGTTCCACTGGAAGGTGGCTTCCAGCTTGCGGCCGACGCGCCAGTAGGCATCGCCGAGATGATCGTTGAGAACCGGATCCTCCGGCTTCAGCGATACTGCACGCTCCATCTCGCGCACCGCGTCATCGAACCTGCCGAGCCGGAAATAGGCCCAACCCAGCGAATCCACGATGTAGCCGTCGCTCGGCCGGAGGTCGACGGCCTTCTGGATCATCGCCAGGCCTTCCTTGAGGTTGGTGTTCATGTCGACCCAGGAATAGCCCAGATAGTTCAGCACCTGAGGCTGGTCGGGCTGCAATTCCAGCGCCTTGCGGAAATTCGGCTCGGCCTTTGGCCATTCCTTCAGGCGCTCATAGGCGATGCCGCGCTGGTAGAAGATGTTCCAGTTGGCCGCGGTCGGGGTCTTCAGCACCTCGACAGCCTTGTCGTAGAGATTGGCGGCCGAGCGGAAATCATCCTTGGAGGAATAGACGCCGCCGAGCGCCAGATAGGCGCGCATGTCGTTGGGATGGGCGTCGACGAAGGCCTTCAGGTGGGTGATCGCCTCGTCATGGCGGTCGAGATCGGCAAGGTTGAGGCCAAGCTGCAAGTCCGAAAGCTCTTTCAGCGGCGAAGAATCAGGGATGCGCCGATAGAGCGCGATGGCGCCCTCGCCGTCCTTCAACTGTTCGGCGACGGCGGCGAGCTGCACGAGGGCCGCGTCGCTGTCAGGCCGCAGAGCCAGGGCGTATTGCAGATAAAGGCGGACGAACGGCTCGCCGCCGCCACGGTTGAGCGCGGTGGCGAGATCGAGCAGGATTTCGGAAGCGCCGTCGGACGGACCTGAGACAAACGGCGCGATCTTGTCGCCCTTGGCGATCCTGTCGCGCAAGGTGACGATTTCGAGCTTGCCCGGCGAAAACGTTTCGGCCTGATCCAGCACCGATATCGCCTTGGCCTTCTCGCCCTTGCGGGCCAGGAACGAGGCATAGGCCTGGGCATTGCGCATCCAGGTTTCAGGCGCCGCGCCGCCGGCGGTCGTGTCCTGCATCGTCGCGGCGTAGATCGCCTCGGCCTTCTCGGGCATGTTGGAGGCATCGGCGATCAGCGCGCGGTGGAAGGACTTGAACAGGCCGAACCAATCCGGGCCCTGAAGCTTGTCGATGGAGGCCATTGCATCGCTGGCCTGGCCGGCACCCTGTTGAGCCCAACCGGACATGACGCCGGAGATCAGCCGGTCGAGGTCGGATTCCAGCGACAGCTTGAGCCAATACTGCGCCTTGGTGAAATCCTTCTTGTGGAAGGAATCGACAGCCAGCGCCAGGCGCGAGAAGCGCTCGACATCTGGCACTTCCTTGAGCTTGTCGGCATAGACCAGGGATTCATCGAAGCGGCCTTGCGCGATCAGCGACAGCATCAGGCTCTGTTGCAGGCCGGTGTCGCTCGGGTCGAAGGCCAGGGCCTGCTTGTAGTAGGCGATGGCGCTGTCGAGGTCGTTGTCGCCTTCGGCGATCCGGGCGGCCAGATAGGCACCCGAGAACGAGGAAATCTTGACCGGTTCGGTGGATTGCTTGGCATAGGCCGGCAAAGCCGAGATCGCCATGCCCGTCACAATTGCCAGCCTTGTCAGCCAGCGCGCACGTCCTTGCTGCATCGTATCCCTTTCAGCCAGGCGCCATCTCCGCGTCAGCGGGATCGACGTAGACTCGATCTTTCCGGGCAAAGCATGGCCTTTTTGGGGTCGCGCTTCAATCCGCCTAAAATTCACAATCGGGTCAGCCGATTAACAAACCATGGCTGGAGCGGATTTTCGACCGGGGAAAAGCCGGCGTCAAGGTCAGCGCGGTACGACGGACCGCTGCACCTTGGTGTCAGGAAAGCCGCCGGCCGCTATCGCGCCGCACAACTCGTTCCATTCGCAGCCGCCGCAAGCCTTGCGTACGCCACCAACGGAAAACGCCCGGCGCATCCGCGCCAGTGTTGCCGCATCGAGATCGAGGCGGACGCCGGGTTGGATTGGCAGGGCCAGCAAATCCTCGACATCGCGTGCCGCAAGCCGGTCCCGCTCGATGACGCTCTCGTTGAGACAATGCGGTTCCGGCCCGTCGAGCAACGGCGCGCAGACATCATCCGGACCCGAGACGAGGAGGATGTCCTCGCCCCGGCTCAGGCGCTGCGCGATCGCGTCGTAATTGACGGTGAAGGCGGGGCTGTATCCCTTGCCCACATAGGTCAGCACGCAAAGGAGGTGATGGGCGCGCAGCCTGATCGTCACGGATTGGCCGGCTTGGCCTTGCCGCCGCGCAGCGCCATGAGTGTCGCCGCACCGAGCGCCGACTTCAGCAATCCGCCGACGATGAACGGCAGGAAGCCGAAGGTTATGGCCTTCTCGGCGCCGATCATGACGGCAAGCCAAGCCGTGCCGAGAGCCAGGCAGGCCAGATTGCCGAGCAGCATGGCGGCGAAGGCAAGCACCACCCTGTTGCCGTTCCAGCCGCGCTCGGCCAGCCAGCCGACCAGCGCGCCGGTGACCGGGAAGGCGAAGAGATAGCCGCCGGTCGGCCCGACGAAATGCGCGGCACCGGCAGCGCCGCCGGCCAGGACCGGAAAACCGGCCGCGCCTTCGACAAGCCATGCGGCGATGGTGATTGCGCCTAGACGCCAGCCATAAAGCGCACCGATCAATGTCACCGCGAAAGTCTGCATGGTCACCGGCACCGGCACCATCGGCACTTCGATGTAGGATGACAGCGCCAGGAACAGCGTCCCGAGCACGACGGCTCCAACTTGCCAGGCGAGCGAGCGATCCTGGAGCCGAAGCGGGCTGAAGGACGGCTTGCGGGACGTGAATGCGATGTCTGTCATAGGGTTTCCTTCGACCGATTTGAAATTATAGATAATTTCTGTTTTCGATCTATTATCGAATCCACATTTCTCACGACATAGCAAGCCTTCCTACGACAAAGACCCGTCTGAACTGCGTCGCGACGCGCTTTGAGGTCATTGCTTTGTGGATGTCGCTCCAAATTGGGAGCCACTTTTGGGCGACATGCCTCAACCCACGATCGCGAAGGCTTCGCGCGTCGCGCCGGAGGCCGTCCTGACCGGCTTGCGGCCGATCCATTGGACATGGCGCCCCAGCGTTGCAGCGGCCGATTCGGTGTTTCCCTGCCGCAAGGCGGTCAGGATCGCCCGATGGTCCTGATCGGTGCGCGTCTCCCATTCCGATCGCCACGCCGCGAACAGGAAGCGGGCACTGGCAGCATGCAGATCGTCGATGGTGGCGAGCAGGCGGGGCATGGCGCATGGCGCCAGGATCAGCCGGTGAAAGGCGCGGTTGGCTTCCTCCCACGACCTGACGTCGCGGGACTTGTCGCCGGCCTTGGTCGCTTCCTCAGCGAGGTCGAGAATGGCCGAAGTCAGATGCGGCGCGGCGTGGCGTAGTGCCAGCACTTCGAGGGCCGCCCGCATTTCGGCGACCTCCTTGACCTCGCCAAGATCGAATGCGGCGACACGCACGCCGCGGCGCGGTTCGCTGACGGCCAGGCCTTGCGCCTCCAGGCGGCGGAAGGCCTCGCGCACGGGAACATGGCTGGTGTTGAATTCCTCGGCGACATGATCCTGCCGCAGCCTGGCCCCCGGCTCTATCGCACCCGAGATGATGCGGTCCGCCAGCACCTTGCTGATGCGCACCGCGATGGTGTCGTCCGTGCCCTTTGCCATGTTTTATAGATAATTTGCGGCAGGGCAGCTTGTCGAGACGGCGAGGCCGTATTCATCGGCGTTCTCCCCAGCACAGAGCCAAGGGAATTCCGATAGGGCCGGCCTTTTCAGTTCACCCGGCTGATGCAGAAATCGATGACGTCGATCAGCGCCGATTTCTGCGGCGTTTCTTCCAGCGGCGCCAGCGCGTCGCGGGCGATTTCACCGAAATGGCGGGCGCGGCCGATCGTGTCGGCGATGGCGCCATGGCGGGTCATCAGGCCGATCGCCTTTTCCAGGCCCGCGTCGTCGACGATATTGTCCTCGATGGCGCGTTTCCAGAAAGTCCGCTCGGCCTTGGTGCCGCGCCGGTAGGCGAGAATGACCGGCAGGGTCACCTTGCCCTCGCGGAAATCGTCACCGACATTCTTGCCCAGATCCTTGCTGGTGCCGCCATAGTCCAGCGCATCGTCGATCAACTGGAAGGCAAGGCCGAGATTCATGCCGTAGGAGCGCAGGGCCGCGCGATCGTTGCGGGTCGCCTGGGCAATGACGGGGCCGACTTCGGCGGCGGCCGAAAACAGCGCGGCGGTCTTGGCCTTGATGACGGCGAAATGCTCGTCCTCGGTGGTCTCCAGGTTCTTGGCGGCGGCAAGTTGCATGACCTCGCCCTCGGCGATGATCGAGGCAGCGCTCGACAGGATGTCGAGCGCCTCGAGCGAGCCGACATCGACCATCATGCGGAAGGCCTGGCCGAGCAGGAAGTCGCCGACGAGCACGCTCGCCTGGTTGCCCCAGATCATGCGGGCGGTCTTCTTGCCGCGCCGCATGCCGCTCTCGTCGACGACATCGTCGTGGAGAAGCGTGGCCGTGTGCATGAACTCGACCGAGGTGGCGAGCTTGACGTGGCCCTCGCCGGCATAGCCGAACATCTGCGCGGCGGCGAGCGTCAGCATCGGCCTGAGCCGCTTGCCGCCGGACGAGATCAGATGGTTGGCGACCTCGGGAATCATCTCGACGTCAGAGCCGGCCTTGGACAGGATCAATTCGTTCACGCGCCCCATATCGGCGGCCGTCAGATCGATGAGATCCTTGATGGAGGCGGGTTCCCGCTTCCCGTTTTCGATGTTGAGAACGACACCCACGACAATCACTCCCGTCTTGGTATAACGCGTGCGACGGCACCCTTAGTCCCGGCATGGACTCTAGGGCGGCGGACACGGCCACGGCAAGTGGCGAATTGGCGCGGCGTCGGTAACAGCCTGTCAACCGCTGGAGGAGCGAGGTTCGGCCAGGGAATCTCCGCCCGTTTACATCAATAGCGCAAACTGCGAGTTTCATCGGATGATAGAACTTGTCCGCACAAACGATGCCGTGATCATCTCCTTCGTCGAATCGCTGATGCGCGACGCCGGCATCGCCTGCTTTGTCGCCGATCAGAATATGAGCATTCTCGAAGGGTCGATCGGTCTTTTGCCGAAGCGCGTCATGGTCGACGCCGACCAGGTCGATGCCGCGCGGCGTATCCTGACGGACGCCGGCATCGCCAACGAGATCCGCACAAAATAATGTCGGCCGCGCCAGCCGCCCCTGCCCTTGATACCCTTGGCCCGGACACGCCGGCCCATACGGTCGACGCCTTCCATCGCGGCCGGTTCTGGCTGGTGCAGCCCAAGCATGGCGGCCATCGCGCCGGCATGGATGCGATGATGCTGGCTGCGTCCGTACCATCCGCCTTTGGCGGACGCCTCGCCGATTTCGGCGCCGGCGCCGGCGCCGCCGGCCTGGCCGTGCTGTCGCGATGCCCCGCGGCCCAGGCCGTGCTGGTCGAACGCGCGCCGGAAATGGCGGCCTTTGCCGCGGCCACCCTTGCTCATCCCGGCAATGCCCATCTCAGCGATCGTGCATCCGTGCTCGTCGCCGATGTCGCGGTATCCGGCCAGGCCCGGGCGGCGGCAGGTCTGGCCGACAATGATTTCGACTACGTCATCATGAACCCGCCCTTCAACGCCGCCCGGGACCGCGCCACGCCTGACCGGCTGCGAAAGGAAGCCCATGTCATGGAGGACGGGCTGTTCGAAAGCTGGATCCGCAGTGCGGCGGCGGTGGTCAGGCCGCGCGGCGGGTTGGCCGTCATCGCGCGGTCCGAACAGCTCGGCGCCATCCTCGACGCGATCGCGGGCCGTTTCGGCGATGCCGAGATGCTCGCCGTGCACCCTCGCCCCGACGCAGCGGCGATCCGCATCGTCGTGCGCGCGGCGCTGGGAGCCCGCGGAAAGCTCGCCATCCGCCCGCCCCTGATGCTGCACGCGCAATCGGGCAATGGCCCCGACGAGCGCAGCGAAATGATCACCAACGGTCTCGCCTCGCTGTTTGGAGATTGAGCTATTCCTGACCGCCACATTGCCGTTGGCCGGGAAATCCCTACATGCCTGCAACGCAATCGACCGGAGACCGCGTCCTCGTGAAACGTCTTTTCAACCGCCTGCTGCCGAAATCCTGGCGCTCCACCGTCGTCACCATTCCGGTCATCCGGCTGCACGGCACCATCATGTCGGGCGGCCAGTTCCGGCAGAACCTGTCGCTGGCCTCCACCGCCGGCCTCATCGAAAAGGCCTTTTCCTTCGACGCGCCGGCGGTCGCCGTCTCGATCAATTCGC
The DNA here is from genome assembly GCF_016756515.1 of Mesorhizobium sp. 113-3-9. Classification (NCBI taxonomy): domain Bacteria; kingdom Pseudomonadati; phylum Pseudomonadota; class Alphaproteobacteria; order Hyphomicrobiales; family Phyllobacteriaceae; genus Mesorhizobium; species Mesorhizobium sp. 113-3-9. The sequence goes on from NZ_AP023246.1 coordinate 5,843,924, forward strand.
CCGGTGGCTCGCCTGTGCAGTCGCGGCTGATCTTCAAGCGCATCCGCGACCTGGCGAACGAGAAGAACAAGAAGGTCCTGGTTTTCGTCGAGGACGTCGCCGCCTCCGGCGGCTACATGATCGCGGTCGCCGGTGACGAGATTTTTGCCGATCCCTCCTCCATCGTCGGCTCCATCGGCGTGGTCTCGGCGTCGTTCGGCTTTCCTGAACTGATGAAGAAGATCGGCGTCGAGCGCCGTGTCCACACCGCCGGCCAGAACAAGGCGGTGCTCGATCCGTTCAAGCCCGAGAAGAAGGAGGACGTCGAGCGGCTGAAAGCACTGCAGCTTGAGGTCCACGACACCTTCATCGATCTGGTCAAGGAGCGGCGTGGCACGAAACTGAAGGACGACCCGGACCTGTTCACCGGCCTGTTCTGGACCGGCAAGAAAGGCCTGGAACTCGGCCTGGTCGATGCGCTCGGCGACATGCGCACCGTGCTGAAGACCCGCTTCGGGGCGAAGACCCAGCTCAGGCTGGTCTCGGCGCCGCGCGGCTTCCTCAGCCGCTTCGGCCTGTTCGGCTCGAGCAAGGGCTTTTCGGCGCCCGATATCGCCGGCGCTGCCGCCAGCGGCATCATCGATGCGGCGGAAGAGCGCGCGCTGTGGGCTCGCTTCGGGCTTTGAAAAGCGGGCGAAACCGTCTAGCATGAGCGCTTGTAGTCTTGTGCATGTCGTTTTCCCAAAACCGGACACAGTTTTGGGCAACATGCATCAACCGACCCGACCGGCCGCCTTCGCCGGCCCAGCGTGGGAGGAGTTTTGACATGCCGCAGATCATTTTCTTCACCGTCGTTGGCGTCGCCGCCTATTTCGGCTACCGCACTTTCGTCCGGGAAGCCGAGCGCGTGACGGCCAAGGTGCGGCGGACTGAAAAGCAGGCGGCCAACGGCGCCATGGGTACGCTGGTCAAGGATCCGAAGACCGGCGAATACCGGCTGGCCAAGGACTGAGCATCATCCCCCACACGACTGACGCCGTGGACACCGAGATCGGTTCGCGCACCTGGCCCGCGCATGCCAAGATCAATCTGGCGCTACATGTCACCGGCAGGCGACCTGACGGCTATCACCTGATTGAAAGCCTGGCGGTGTTCACGCGTTTTGGCGACCGGGTCGAAATCGCGCTCGCCGGCAGCGACGATTTCACCGTGTCCGGCCGCTATGCGCCTGCGGTTCCCCTCGACGCCAGCAATCTCGTGCTGAGGGCGCGCGACGCCTTGCGAAGGGAGGCTGGCTCCGAGCGAACTCCGCCCGTCGCCATAAAACTCGAAAAGAACCTGCCGGTCGCCTCCGGCGTCGGCGGCGGATCGAGTGACGCGGCGGCCGTATTGCGCGGGCTGGTACAGACATGGGACCTGGCCATCGACGATGCCGGGCTGGCACGGATCGGCCTCTCGCTTGGCGCCGACGTCCCGATGTGCCTGGCGGCAAAGCCGCTGGTGGCGCGCGGCATTGGTGACGAGCTGTCGATGGTGCCGGATTTTTCGGCGCTTGGACTGGTGCTGGTCAATCCGGGCACGCCGGTCTCGACGGCGGAAATCTTCGCAGCGCTCTCCCGCCGCGACAATGGACCACTGGCGCCACTGCCGCGCAGCATCGATTTTCACAGCCTGCGCAACTGGCTGGAGGTCACCCGCAACGATCTCGAACCGGTAGCCGTGGCGCTGCAGCCCGCCATAGGACGGGCGCTGTCGTGGCTTGATAAGGCCGGATCGGGGTTTTCACGCATGTCCGGATCGGGCGCGACATGCTTCGGCCTGTTCGAGACCGGCAATGTCGCCAAGCGGGCGGCAGCCGAAATACGCGGCCGCCAGCCCGACTGGTTCGTCGCAGCGACGCGCAGCATCGCATCGGAGGCTGAGTGATATGGCTGGGACTAACGAGAGCCGTTCGTTCATTCCGGTTCGCATCGCGGTGCTGACCGTATCCGACACGCGCAGCCTTGCCGACGACAAATCCGGCCAGACATTGGCCGATCGCATCACCGAGGCCGGCCATATCCTGGCCGCCCGCGATATCGTCACCGATGACCGCGACAAGATCCGCGACACGGTCCTGGCGTGGTCGCGGGACAAGAATATCGATGTCGTCATCACCACCGGCGGCACCGGCTTCACCGGGCGCGACGTGACGCCGGAGGCGCTGGAGCCGATCTTCGAAAAGCGCATGGACGGCTTTTCCGAAGTGTTCCACCGCATCTCCTACGACAAGATCGGCACATCGACGATCCAGAGCCGGGCGACCGGCGGCGTCGTCAACGCCACTTTCGTCTTCGTGCTGCCGGGCTCGCCCGGCGCCTGCAAGGACGCATGGGACGGCATCCTGAAGGCGCAGCTCGACTACCGCCACATGCCGTGCAACTTCGTCGAGATCATGCCGCGCCTGGACGAACATCTGCGGCGCGGCAAGTCGGCTCCGTAAAAGCCGAGGGCAAGCCCCGGTTTCACGCCGCGTTTGCCAGGCAGAACGGCGCCGGCGCCTTCGAAACGCCATTCCAAACCCGATGCCGGAGAAAGTACCTTCTCGTGGAACGGCAACAGCCGATCCCGGCAAGGACGATGCGATGAACGAGTATACCGGCGGATGCCATTGCGGCAACATACGCCTGCGATTTTCAACCGAACTCGATCCATCGCAAATCGAAGTCCGCGCCTGCCAATGCTCGTTCTGTATCAAGCATGGCTCGCGCGCCGTCTCCGACCCCGACGGCAGGCTGAGCGTTTCTGTCAGGAATATCGAGCGGTTGCGCAGATACCGTTTCGGGTTGAGGACGGCCGACTATCTGATCTGCGCCGATTGCGGCGTCTATGTCGCCGCGATCACCGGAGACGATGCTAGAGCAATCGTCATCATCAATGCCCTGAACGACCCAAAGGCGTTCAGCCGCGAGCCTTTCCCCGTCGATTTCGACGGGGAAAGCAGAGAGCAACGCGAAGCCAGGCGTCGCCTCCGCTGGATGCCGGTCGAGATCAGCTTCGACTGATCCCGCTCAGCGGATGACCGGCTCTCCATGGAAGCGCCGGCGTGACGGGCGCGAAACACCGAAGCCCACCTCCATCATCAGCCTCGGCGTGCGCGCCGGCACGGTGCCCATGTGGAAGCCGAACGGGTCCTCGACGAAGCCGAGGCCAGCTTCGCCTGTCAGCGTCACCGGGCTTTGCTCGCCATAGACGTCCAGCACCTCCTGGGCGGGATGGCCGACCAACAGGGTCAACTGATGCTTTATGGCGCGGCGCCTATGGCTGCCCCTGACATAGACATGCGGACCGGTGTCGGCGTCGACAGGCCTGAGGTAGAAGAAGAATTTCAGCATGCGCCAGTCATCGAGGTCGAAATGATACTTGCCGAGCGAGGCAAGGTTCTTGTCGGCGTCGGAGGCCTCGCCGGTTGGAAAGCTCCACCAGACGCGTGTGGTGATCAGTTTCGCCTGGCCGCCGAGATAGTGCGCGGCTATGTCGAGCAGCAGCGGGTCGCGCTGTATGGCGAGTGCCGCCGGGCAGTCGAGGATGCGCTCGAAATAGTGTCCGCTGAGCAGCGAGCGAGCCAGGCGTTTCTCGGCTTGCGCATGCTCGCCCGGCATGAATTCGAGACGGCGGTCGAAATTGCCGAAGCAAGGCGTGCGGTCCGCGAAACGCGCGATCTCCTCATGAATTTCCCATGGCAGGACCAGGCCTGAAAACAGGCCGTCAGAGCGCAGCGCATCGACCACCGCCGCCCGCTCGACACCGGAAAACATCGTATCCCCAAGATTGTCGGCAGGACGGGCGCGTTTTGCACCCAGCCAATGCATTCGGCGCCCGGGCATTGTGCGCGCCAGCATGAACATCGGCAGCCAGGCAGGGTTTTCGCGCAGATCCGTGAGATAGGTCGGAATGCGCACGGCGATGCGCCGCAACAGGCCGCCATTGCGCGCAATGGCCTCGAGACTGGCGGCGCCGGATTTGTCTGGGGTTGAAAGGTTCATCGGGTCCTCGTCCGTGAGCGTGAACCCGATGCCGCATCGGTGCTCACCGCTCGTATGACCCAAACCCACTTCACCACCTCCGGGAGAGGTTAACCCCGCGTCACGTTTTGTGCAATGCACAATGGACAGAGCACATGCAAAAAATCACTTTGGCGATCGGTGCTGCTGCTTCGGCGGCGCCACCCAGATCTCGGCGTCGAGCCTCTTTGTCGCCAGGCCACGCGCCAGCGCCTCGGCGCTACCGGCGCTCTTCGACAAGGACGCGGCTTGCCGCTTGCTGATCACCAGCCCATCGGCGAGCGCACGGTTTCCCGAAAAGACCCGAGCCAGGAACGGTGTGCGGCTGCCCCGCGCGCGTGAGAATCGCGCCGCCATGGTTTGCCGCGCCGTGTGGGCGACAACCGCATCGATCCACCCCTCCACCAGCCGCGCGCCCGGCTCCAGCAGCAGCAGCCAGTCACCCTTGGCCTGCCGGATCCCCAAGGCAATGCCGCCGCTTGCCACGTACTGGCAGCCGGCATGCTCGGCGACATGATGCGTCTGGTCCGTGGAGCCGGTGTCGCAGACGACGACCTCGCGCACCACGCCCTCGACAGCGCCGCCAATCAGCGAGCTGAGCGTGCGGGCGAGAGCCTCCTCGTCATTGCGCGTTTCAATGAGAACACTGAGCATGTTTAGCCGAATAGCGGAAAGCAGCGCACAGCGCCAGTTTTTGCAGCGCAGCATAGAAAGTTCTTGATTTGTTCTCATCGAGAAAATAGGAATAATTTCATGAACCGAGCGATTCGAAACAAGATGGACAGTCCCTGGGAGCGGGCCAAGATGGAACCGATCGTGCGCGCCGACATTGCAGCCTTCGGAGCTGGACGAGCCGAGATGGCCAATGCGATGATCGAGCAGAGTGGCATGCGTATCCGTCCGGACCGCAATCGCGGCCGATCGGCGGGCATCAATCCGTCCGGCCGGTTCGAGCCGGTCAGCCGCCATGTCTTCGATGATGGCTGGGATTCGCTGGAGGAGCTGCCGCCCTTCAAGACCGAAGTGCAGGTTGAAAAGCCGCGCACCATCATCACCCGCAACGAATCGCCTGACATCTCCTTCGACCGGTCGATCAATCCCTATCGCGGCTGCGAACATGGCTGCGTTTATTGCTTCGCACGGCCGACACACGCCTTCATGGGCCTGTCGCCGGGCCTCGATTTCGAATCCAAGCTGTTCGCCAAGCCGGATGCGGCACGGTTGCTCGACAAGGAACTGTCGAAGGACGGCTACCAGCCGCGCACCATCGCCATCGGCACCAACACCGACCCTTACCAGCCGATCGAAAAGCAATACCGGATCATGCGCGAGATCCTCGAAGTGCTGGAAGCGCGTGGCCATCCGGTCGGCATCGTCACCAAGTCCGCATTGGTGACGCGCGATATCGACATCTTGTCGCGCATGGCCGAGCGCGGGCTCGCCAAGGTGGCGCTGTCGGTGACGACAATGGACCGCATGCTGGCGCGCACCATGGAACCCCGTGCGTCGACGCCGACCAAGCGGCTGGAGGCGATCCGGCAGCTTTCGGATGCCGGCATTCCGGCTTCGGTCATGGTGGCGCCGATCATCCCCGGCCTCACCGACCAGGAGATGGAACGGATCCTCGATTCGGCGCGCGCGGCGGGTGCGCGCGAGGCGGGCTACGTCGTTCTGCGCCTGCCTTTGGAGGTCAGCCCGATCTTCAAGGACTGGCTGCTGCGCCACTATCCCGACCGTTACCGCCACGTGATGTCGCTGATCCGTTCGATGCGCGACGGCAAGGACTACGATTCGGAATGGGGCAAGCGCATGAAGGGCGCCGGACCCTACGCCTGGCAGATCGGCCGCCGCTTCGAGATCACCGCCAAACGGCTCGGCCTCAACGCTGAGCGGCGCACGCTGCGCACCGACCAGTTCGTCGCGGCCGGAAAGGACCAGGAGCAGTTGATGCTGCTCTGAACGCCCCCTTCGCCGCCGCCGCTTCATTGCGGTCGCGGCAAAGAATCCCGTCCGGCCTGCCCCGGCCTGCAGACGGTGCCCTCCCGGTCCGGCGCCCCACCCGACCCGGAGGGACTTGCGGAGAATCGGAGCCGATGCGAACCTCGCCGCAACATGGCTCGCGCGCGTTCCGATTCTCCGCTTCTCTTCGAAATCGTCGAGAAACCCGATTTCTCCTTCGAGACGAAGGCGATGGCTGACGGGCTGTGGCCTGTCGCGGGGATGGATGAGGCCGGCCGCGGCCCGCTGGCCGGGCCGGTGGTCGCGGCCGCGGTGGTGCTCGACCCCGCCAACATCCCCGAAGGCCTCGACGATTCCAAACGTCTCAGTCATTTGCAGCGCGAGGCGCTGTTCCTGCGCATTCTTGGCTCCGCACAGGCGGTTTCGATGGCCTCGATCAGTGCCGAAGGCATCGATAGCAGCAACATCCTCAAGGCAAGCCTGGAGGCGATGCGGCGCGCGCTGGTCGGGCTGTCGGTCCGCCCGAAACTCGCGCTTGCCGACGGCCGCGATGTGCCGCCCGGACTGCCGTGCGACGGCCGAGCGTTGATCAAGGGCGATCAGCGCTCGCAGTCGATCGCCGCCGCCTCGATCGTCGCCAAGGTGATGCGCGATCGCATGATGTGCGGCTGCGGCAGCCATCACGACCGCTACGGCTTTGAAGTCCATATGGGCTACGCCACGGCCCGCCACCGCACGGCGATCGAGGCGCACGGCCCCGTCGCGCGGCTGCACCGCGTGTCGTTTGCGCCGTTCAGGCTGGGCGGGGCTGAAGTGCTTGAAGAAGAGAGCCTGGCCGGGCTGGATTGAGCTGACGGCGTTATTTCTTGGAGATTGCCGAGGGCAGCTGTGTAGGCCGATCTCCCCCCTCCCGCCGACATATCGATCGATCCCTCGCGACTTTCTGAACATGCCCAGACTAAGGCAAATTCTGAGTTGGCCAGAGGCACCAAGGCCGGCATTCTTTGGCGCCCCCTCTGCCCTGCAGGGCATCTCCCCCACGAGGGGGGAGATTGGCCGCTTCGGCGCATCGCCCAACAAAAAAGCCGCCAGGTTGCCCGGGCGGCTCTATGTCGGCGGTTCAAGAACCGCTCAGTTCAGCTTGGCCTTCACATCCGCGAGCGAAGCCTTGAACAGGTCGGCGCCGGCCTTGACATCGACCTTTGCGGCCAGCAGTGCGCGGGCGGCTTCGACGGCGATGTCGACGGCGCTGGCGCGCACCTCGGCGACCGCATCGCGTTCAGCCTGACCGATCTTCTGTTCGGCAAGAGCGGTGCGCCTGACAACGTAGTCCTCGGTCTTCTTGTGTGCGTCCGCGGCGAGCATTTCGGCCTCGCGCTTGGCGGCAGCGACGATGTCGGCAGCCTCCTGCTCGGCCTCCTTGCGCTTCTTCTGGTACTGGCCGAGCAGCTGCTGGGCCTCGTCGCGCAGCTTGCGCGCCTCGTCGAGCTCACTGCTGATCCTGGCGGCACGGGCATCGAGCGCCTTGGCGATCAGACCAGGCACCTTGATGTAGATGGCGACGCCCAGGAAGATGATCAGGGCTATCGTTGCCCAAAGCGTTGCGAGAGATGTGGCGTCCATGATGCGCTCCTCACCGAGCCACGGATTTGACCGCGGCCGCGATCTCGGTCTTGCTGGCCTTGCCGCCGCCAACCAGTGCCTCGACGATTGCCGAAGCTGTATCCTCGGCGATGCTGCCGACTTCCTTCATGGCATTGGCCTTGATGGAAGAAATGCGTGCTTCGGCCTCGCCAAGCTTCTCGTCGAGCGCGGCCTCGATCTTCTTGCGCGTGGTCTCGGCTTCCGCCTTGGCCGCATCGTTGGCCTGCTGGCCGATCGAGTTGGCGTTCTTCTTGGCCTCCGCCAGTTCCTGCTCGTAAGCGGCAACGGCGGCGTCGGCCTCGCCCTTCAACTTGCTCGCCTGATCGAGATCCTGGCTGATGCGGTCGTTGCGAACATCGATGATGCCGCCGACGCGCGGTACCACGACCCGCTTCAGGAAGAGGTAGAACAGCCCAAAAGTGATCGCCAGCCACAGAAGCTGCGACGGGAAGGTCGCAGGATCGAACGGCGGAAATGCGCCATGTGCCTCGGCAGGCACGCTGGTGCCGGAATGCGTGTCGCCTCCGGTCGCGGCATGGCTGGTATCGGCGGCAGGCGCTGACTCTTGCGCGAAGGCAGATGTCACGAACATGGACTATCCCCTGATATCAGGCCCGCCGCTTTCGCGGCCGGCCTGTCCAATCTTCCCAGTTGCTTCAGCCGAACAGGGCCAGAAGCGCGATGAGAAGCGAGAAGATGCCCAGAGCTTCGGTCACGGCGAAGCCGAAGATCAGGCGGCCGAACTGGCCATCAGCAGCCGACGGGTTGCGCAGCGCGCCCGAGAGGTAGCTGCCGAAGATGTTGCCCAGGCCAATGCCCGCGCCACCCATGCCCAGGCAAGCGATGCCGGCGCCGATGTACTTTGCTGCTTCTGCGTCCATTTGTTAACTCCTTTGGATCTGAAATTCCGTTGGTATTCCATCCGCGCCCAATGTTCGAAACTCTTGGGCCGGAAACTCTTTGGCTCAGTGCCCGGGATGCAGGGCGTCGTTGAGGTACATGCAGGTCAGCACCGCGAAGACGTAGGCCTGCAGGAAGGCAACCAGCAATTCAAGCGCCGTCAGCGCCACGGCCATCGCCAGCGGCAGGACAGAGCCCGCCACGCCGACCGCGCCAAGCGCGGAGAGGCTGACGACGAAGCCTGAGAACACTTTCAGCGTGATGTGGCCGGCAAGCATGTTGGCGAACAGACGAACCGAGAGGCTGACCGGGCGCGACACAAAGGAGATGACTTCGATCAGCACCACCAGCGGCAGCAGGAATACCGGCACGCCGTGCGGCACGAATAGTTTCAGGAAGCCGAGACCATGCTTCATGAAGCCGTAGACCACCACGGTTCCGATCACCAATGCAGCAAGGCCGAAGGTGACGATGATGTGGCTGGTGACGGTGAAGAAATAGGGGAACAGGCCGAGCAGATTGGCGACCAGCACGAACATGAACAGCGAGAACACGAACGGGAAGAACTTCATGCCCTGCGTGCCTGCGGCGTCGCGCAACATGTTGCCGACGAATTCGTAGGCCATCTCGGAGATCGACTGCAGCCGGCCGGGAACCAGGCTGCGGCTCGACGTCGTGAGGAACAGGAACGCGGCAGCCACCACCACGGTCGCGACCATGAACAGTGCCGAATTTGTGAAGGACAGGTCATAGCCGCCGATGTTAATCGGAACCAGCTTGATGATATGGAACTGGTGGATCGGATCGACCTTGTCAGCTGCCACGTTCTAACCCCGTCAATGCCGCGAACGGCCAAATTACCATTGCCGCACGAGGGCGGCTATTTCCAAATACCGCCTGAAGGGCGGTCATTTGCTGTCGTCCCGGTCAGAGCGCGATTTATTGCCCTGTCCGAATTCTGCCACAACGCCCGCGGAACGCATGACATTGAGCACGCCGGCGCCGAAACCAAGCAGCAGGAAAACGATCAGTCCCCATGGCGAGGTCCCCGCCATACGGTCGATGATCCAGCCGATGCCCGCGCCCACCACCACGCCAGCGATAAATTCACTGGAGAGTTTGACCGCCTGGCCATATCCGGCCGCACTGCCCGCTTTCGCGTCGTCTTTCCCCTCGAGCCGGTTCGGTAGCCTTGTCGCAAGCGATGCTTCAAGTTCACGCCGACGTCGCTCAAGATCGTCGTCGCGGATGCCGGTTTCATGCTGATTGCCGCGGCCGGTTTCTCCGGTTCCGTCTGGCCTGTTTTTCTCGGCCATCGCAACCCCCCTGCCCGGTCAGACCGTCACCGTCCGTCCGCTTCTAAAGTCGCCGGCAACATAGTTAGAGGGTTTGCGCCCGTCAAGCCACGGGCGGAAGATCATTGCCATGTATTTTTGGCAATGAAATCAAATAATTAGTGAGGTGCGACATCGTGCCCGCCGCGACGATGGGGATGCGTCGTGCGAATCCCCCGGGCAATGGCTCCCCAATCAAGCCCGTAGCCGGCGGAAAAGACCAGCGGCCGACAGCCCCTCAGCTCCACCCGCCGCCATAGGTGCGGTAGAAGATATGCAAGCCGATCTTGGTCATCTTCTGCATCGTGCGCGCCCAGCCCGGATGGACATATTGGGCATAGTAGTGCGTCGACGAGCCGACCTCCGGGATGAATATCTTGCCGGCGGTGACCGCCATGGCGATGTCCTGCGCGGTCTTGTAGGCGACGGGGCTGTCGATGCGCTTCTTCCTGCCGTCGCAAGCGAAGGAGAACTGGCAGCGGTTGAACCAGCTATCGTTCTGGTAAACGACGCCGCAGATCGAATTGGGATAGGCCGGATTGCGGACGCGGTTGAGGATGACCTGGGCAACGGCAGCCTGGCCGCGCACGGACTCGCTCCTCGCCTCGAAGTAGATGCCGTTGGCCAGGCATGCCTGCTCCTTCTTGGAGAAGACACTCTCAGGCAGCGGATTCTGTATCCACCAATGGTCACCCTTGGCCATCGGCGGAATGAAGCGGCCACTGTTGGGCTGCTCATCCTGAAGCAGGGCTTCGAAGGGCGAGGCCTTGGCATAGTCCGGCTCGGATTGCGCATAGGCCGTTGCCAGCACGTCCGGATGATCGTTGTTGACCAGGGCCGCAAGCATGGCCGGCACGCCGGGATCCGGCTTCTTGTCTTCACGCGCATGGAATTCCGCGGCGATCTGGATTTCCTTGCCTTTGATCTGGGGCTTGGCAAAGGCCATTTTCAGGTCGCTGTCCATGCTCGGCCGCATCAGGGAGGAGGTCCGCTGGAAGATCGAACCGGCGTTGAAATTCTTCGGCGGTGCAACGGGAGACACCTGGACGATGCGGCCCTTCTTGTCGGCGCGCATGACGCGATCCTCGTCGGGCGAGCCGCTGACCTTGCCGCCCTTGCCGCGAAACGAGACAGAGCCGACACCCGCCAGGTGAATGCCCGATCCGGAGATCGAGCCGGTGACATCGGAATCGACGAACGGCATCTCGGCCGCATGCACGGAACCGGCGACGGATCTCTCGACATAGGAATTCCAGCGCGCGGTCGGCGATTCGAGGCCGGAAACCAGGCTGGTCATGTCCTGGTAGGCGGCGACGGTCGGGAAACCGATCCAGATGCCGAGGCCGATGATGAGCGGAGACACAAAATTGCGCTTCTTCTCACCGGCGGCGGCAGCAAGCCGCTTCAAGACGCGTCGATGCACGGAACTCTCTCCAGGAACGCTACTGACCCCACTGGAGAGCAAAATGATGCATTAACCTTGATGGGACGTTAACGGGATCGATCGGGTTTTCCCGGTCGGCTCAAGGTCGTGGTTTCGAAGTCGGGCGGTTTTGCGGCAGGAGCGTTCAGGCCTGACGCAGGAAGATCGGCCATGCGATCAGCGCGCAGATGGCGGCCGACAGCCAGACGCCGGACCATGACCAGAGGTGCAGCAACCCGGGAATGGCCACCGGCACCAGGAAGAAGCCAACGAAAACAAAGGTGTTGGCTAGGCTGAGCGCGGTTCCGACATGGCCGGTGCCGGCAAGCGTGGCAAGCTCGGTATAGGCAACACCATGCCAGGCGGAGACCGAGATGCCTGCGGCAATCAGCACCAAGGGAAGAACAGGGATCAGGAAGGGCTGGCCGCCCGGCATGGCGGGGCTGGCCAGGACCAACACCCAGAGCACCGCGAAGGCAAGCGCGCTGAGCGCACTGCATCTGCGAAGAAACTGGCGACGATTGCCGTGGCGGTCGGTGAAGCGGCCGCTCCAGACGCGCATGACCATGGCGCCGATCTGCACGGCTGCGAGGCTCGCACTGATCGCGGCGGTTCCCAGCCTTGCGAAGTCGTGCAGAAACACAGACGCGAAAGTGAGCACCGCCACCTGCGGGAAGCAGAGCAAGCCGATGGCGGTCGCGATGCGCCAGACCTCGATGTTGCGCAGCGGCGCCGATCCGGCCGCGGCCGGCGAAACGCCGTGATCCACGGTCGGCGGCTCGTGCAGCCAACGCCAGGCGAACAGGGCGGAGAGAGCGGAGGTGCCGGCTAGGAGTCCGAACACCGCGGAAAAACCGAGAACCAGGGCGAGCGACGGCAGGACAAGCGCGCCCAGGCCACCGCCAAGCGGCACCGCCGTCTGACGGATGCTCATGGCAAAGCCACGTTCGTTTTCCCGGAACCAGCCCATGATGGCGCGGCCGCTCGAGCCGTTGACGCTGCCGCCCAATAACCCGGTGACGAGCAGGCTTGCCGACAGGAGCGTGACATCGGGAATGCCTGACCTCGTCGGTACAACGAGCATGGCCATGGCAAGCAGCCAGGCCGCCGTCGCGCCAAGCCCCATCAGAAGCACACGGCGATCGCCCCAGCGATCGGTGAGCAAGCCCCAGGGCAATTCGCTGAGCGCAACGCCCAGTCCGAGGAGGCCAAGCGCCAGGCCAAGTTCGGCATTGCTCAATTGGTAGCCCTGCCGAAGCACGACGGCCGTTGCCGGTATGCCGGAGAAGGTGGCCGAAAAACTGGCGTTCGCGGCGACACCGATGCCCAGGACCTTCCAACGATGGCCGGGGCTGAACACCCTTTCGGCGGAGCCGGCAGCCCTGTCTTGCAGGATTTGTGTTGGCTCTTGGTCGGCGCAGTCGGCGATGGCGGACATGATTTCGTTCCCATGAGGGTCCAGTCGCCTGGACCTTGACGCCATCTCTCTAGCGTCATAGTTTTGTCCTTAAAATCAGGAACTTTTTGACTATACATCCTGAAAAGCAGGACGTTTTCATGCAGCGCGTGACCTTCGACCTTGACGTACTGCGCAGTTTCGTCACCGGCATGGAGCTCGGCAGCTTTGCAAAGGCCGCCGACCGGCTTGGCCGCTCGACCTCGGCGGTCAGCGCGCAGTTGAAGAAACTGGAAGAGCAGGCAGCGACGCCGATCTTCCGCAAATCGGGGCGCGGCCTCGCCTTGACGGAGGCCGGCGAGACCATGCTGGGCTATGCGCGCCGGCTCCTCGAGTTGAATGACGAGGCGGCGGCCGCCATCCACGATGTCGAACTGGAAGGCTGGGTGCGGCTTGGCCTGCAGGAGGATTTTGGCGAGGCGGTGCTGCCCGACGTGCTCGGCCGCTTCACCCGTGCGCATCCCAAGGTCAAGATCGAGGCCAGGATCGCGCGGAGCTTCGAGCTGGCCGACAAGATCACGTCAGGCAGTCTCGATATCGCGCTTGCCTGGCACAATGGCACGATGCTGCCCTATAGCGAGCACGTCGCCGACGTTCCAATGCGCTGGGTTGGTCCGGCCAAGCGCATCGAGACCAGCCTGCGCAACGGCGAGCCACTGCCGCTGGTGGCACTCGAAGCACCGTGCCTGCTGCGCACGGTGGCGACGGAAACGCTCGACCGCGCCGGATTGCCCTGGCGCATGGCCTTTTCCAGCCCGAGCCTTGGCGGCATCTGGGCGGCCGTGGCCGCGGGGCTGGGGTTGACGATCCGCACCGACATCGGCCTTCCAGCCAGCGTCAGCGCGATCAAGCCGGAGATTGCCGGCCTGCCGGCGCTGCCCAAGATGGCGCTGTACCTGCATCGCCGGGATGCCGAACTCGAGCCGGTGGCGGCGCGGCTGGCGGACATATTGCTGGAGGCGGCGCGGCAGGCATTGCCCGACAATGCGCGGACTACCGGCTTGCGCGCCGTGGCCTGATCGGACGAGCGCTGGGCTCAGCCGCGTTTCTTCGCCCTACCCGCGAACGGGTTGTCCGAGGTGCGCAGCGCGATGCGGATCGGCACGCCCGGCATGTCGAACGCTTCGCGCAGGCTGTTGGAGAGATAACGCACATAGGATTGCGGCATCGCGTCCGGGCGCGAGCACTGGACCACGAAGCCCGGCGGCCGCGTCTTGGCCTGGGTGACGTATTTGACCTTCAGCCGGCGCCCGGCGACAGCGGGCGGCGGGTGATGCGCCAGTATGGCTTCGAGCCAGCGGTTGAGCTTGCCGGTCGAGACGCGGCTGTTCCAGACCTTGTGGGTCCTCAGCACCGCATCCATCAGCTTGTCGAGGCCGCGCCCTGTCTCGGCCGAGACTGGAACGGCCTGGATGCCGCGCACCTGCGGCAGCAGCCGCTCGGTCTTTTCGCGCAGTTCCGCCAGAAGCTCCTGCGGATGATCGATCAGATCCCATTTGTTGAAGGCGATCACCGGCGCCCTGCCCTCGCGGATGATCAGGTCGGCGATCTGCAGGTCCTGCTTCTCGAAGGGGATCGTGGCGTCGAGCACGATGATGACGATCTCGGCGAAACGGATGGCGCGCAAGCCATCCTGCACCGACATGACTTCCAGCTTTTCGTGGATCCTGGCCTTGCGGCGCATGCCTGCCGTGTCGAACAACTTCAGCCGACGGCCATGCCAGTCCCAGTCGACCGAGATCGAATCGCGGGTGATGCCGGCTTCCGGTCCGGTCAGCAGCCGCTCCTCGCCGATCAAAGCGTTGATCAGCGTCGACTTGCCGGCGTTCGGCCGGCCGACGACGGCGATGCGCATCGGCTTGGTGTCGTCGTAGGTGTTCACATCCTCGGCGTCGGGGTCGGCGATGTCCTCGCCGATCAGCACCTCACCGGCGGCGATCTCGTCGTCTTCGCCATCTTCGTCTTCACCGAAGGCGCGGGCTTCGCCAAGTGCCGCGATCACCGCATCGCGCAGATCGGGCATGCCCTGGCCATGTTCGGCCGAAACCGGGATCGGCTCGCCAAGGCCGAGTTCCCAGGCCTCCAGCATGCCGCCCTGGGCGCCTTTCGCCTCGGCCTTGTTGGCGACCAGAACGACCGGCTTGCCGGATTTGCGCACGATTTCCGCAAAGGTCCTGTCGTCCGGCAGCAGGCCGGATTTGGCATCGATGGTGAAGAAGATCAGATCGGCTTCGTGGATGGCGATCTCGGTCTGCGCGCGCATGCGGCCAGGCAAGGTCGAGGCGGCGGCATCCTCGAAACCGGCGGTATCGATGACATCGAAATGCAGGTCATAGAGCTTGGCGGCATGGACACGGCGATCGCGGGTAACGCCCGGCGTGTCGTCGACAAGCGCCAGCTTCCTTCCCACCAGCCGATTGAAAAGAGTCGATTTGCCGACGTTAGGTCTGCCGATAATGGCGACTTTGAAGGTCATACGGTCCTACAATCATGGATGTCGTTGTCCCAAAACCGCTGCACACTTTTGGGCGACATGCATTTACGAGGCATTGCCCGAGCCGCGGATCAGCTCGGACATCAGCGTTGCCCGCTCGCGGGTGTTGCGCGGGGCGCCATCATCGGCGGCGATCTGGTCGAACAGTTTCAGCGCGTCCTGGGTCTTGCCTTCCTTCCACGCGGCAAGGCCGAGCGCCTCGCGTGCTGTATGGCGTAGCGTGTTGGTGTCCGATGTCAGCGCCTCGACGCGGCTGGAAACGTCGGCGAAGGAGCCGTGGTCGACGAGCAGGAGCGCTGCCCGCAGCCGGGCCATGTCGCGAATGCCCTGGGGTATGGCGGTGTCGGCGGCGACTTCGTCGAAGTCCTTGACGGCGGCATCGGCGTCGCCCTTGCTGGCCTTGACGGTGGCGGCGCGCATGCGGGCAAGCAAGGGATAGGCGCCGTAGCCATCCTTCTCGAGTTGATCGAGCGCGGCCAGCGCCTCGTCGTTCTTGCCGTCATTGGCAAGCTTCAGCGCCTGCGAGAACGCATCGCCGGAGCGGTTGGCGCGCGTCTCGTCCCAATAGCGATAGCCGACGAAAGCGGCGGTGCCGAGCACCACGAGAACCGCAATGACAAGCAAGGCCGGGCCGAAACGGTCCCACAGCGCCTGTGCCTGTTCGCGACGGATCTCGTCATTGACTTCACGGATAAAACTGTCGTCGGACATCAATCAAAACCACTTTTGCCCCGGGCCGGGCGGTTCATGAGCCCGCGTTTTAGCGAAATTTTGTCGGCATGGAAGGGGTTCGGGCGGAAAATCGCCTATTCCCCAGGGCAAACAGACAAAATGACCCAATCGCACCCACGCCACATTTCGGGGATAGCCGGCTTGCTGACTGTCCGGAGCCTGTAAGTTTGCCGATGCCTTGTTTGTCTCGCGTTGTTGCGTTCGCGCTTGCCTCGCTCGCCACCACTGGCGCGGCTCTGGCCGACCCGCCCGCGCCGCCGATGCCGGCAAAGCCGAAGCAGGTCGTCATCATCTCCTTCGACAGCGCGCGCGACATCTCGCAATGGAAGCGCAGCCGGGCGCTGGCGCAGCGCACCGGCGCGCATTTCACCTATTTTCTCTCCTGCGTCTTCCTGCTGTCGCCGGAGACGCGCAAGGAATACACCGCACCCGGCAAGACATCAGGCAAATCCAACATCGGCTTTGCCGCCTCCAAACAGGAAGTGGCCGAACGGCTCGACCAGATCGGCCTTGCCGCGCATGAAGGCCACGACATTGCCAGCCATGCCTGCGGTCATTTCGACGGCAAGGACTGGAGCAAGGCCGACTGGCTGAAGGAGTTCGGCTCGTTCGAGCACATTCTCGAGAACGCCTATGCGATCAACGGCATTACGCCCGAACCGGATGGCTGGCGCGATTTCGCGCGACACGCCGTTGTCGGCTTCCGCGCGCCGTATCTGTCAACGAACAAGGCGCTTTACGAGGCCTTGCCCGCCGCCGGCTACCAGTTCGACGCCAGCGGCGTTTCACAAGGCCCTGCCCTGCCACCGACCGTCGGCGGCATCACCCGCTTTTCACTACCGCAAATCCCGGAAGGACCGAAATCCCGACCGGTGATCGCGATGGACTACAATCTCTATGTCAGGCATTCCGGCGGTTTCGAGCGGCCGAGCAAGGCGGGCGAATTCGCCGACCGGACCTATCAGGCGTTTCGAGCCGCTTTCGACACCCAGTATCAGGGCAAGCGTATTCCGCTGGAACTCGGCTTCCATTTCACGCTGATGAATGACGGCGCGTATTGGGACGCGCTGGAGCGCTTTGCCGGCGAGGTCTGCGTGAAGGCCGATGTCGAATGCATCAGTTTTCGCGATTATGTCGCGCGGCAAAGCGCTGGCCAGAGGCAGCCAACGGTCGGCGGCTGAGCCGCCAGCCCGCTCGGACCAAACCCGATCGTCTCAGGCCGGATCTTCGGCGCCATGCCTTGCCAGATAACGCTGGTCGATCTCGGGCAGCGGCTCGCCCAGGAGCGTGGCCTCGAAGGCGCGCAGGCGCTTGTGGACCGACTGGAGCTCGACGATGGTCGACCAGGAGGTGAGCAGAAACTGCAGCGAACCCGTCACCTTGCCAAAGGCGTTCGAGATCTGGTTCAGCGCGCCGAACGTTATCTTGTGGGCGACCAGCGACGGACCCAGGATCAGCAGGGAGAAGATATTGTCGGCCTGCAGGTAGGTGTACCGGACGACGTTGAAATAGATGTAGTGGAAATAGAGCCTGAAATAGTTGTGCCTGACATTGGCGAACAGCTCGGCGGTGGTGGCAGGCTGTGCACGGTCCGCATGATCCTCGCCGTAAACCAGTTCCTTGCGGTAAGCGGCCTCGACGCGCTGGTTACGGAACTGTAGCCCCGGAAGCTTCAGGCCGGCTATCATCACCGAGATCGTTCCGAACAGACACCAGGCGAGTGCCGCGACCACCAGGGGCTGGGGGATCGCGCCGATGATCGGCAACTCGCTGATATGGGCCTGCAACTGGATCATGACCGGCAGGAAGGCGATCAAGGTCATGATCGACTGCACGAAGCTGGAGCCGAGATCTTCCATGATCTGCGAGAACCGCATCGTGTCTTCCTGGATACGCTGCGAGGCACCTTCGATATGGCGCAGCCTGGCCCAGTTCTCGATGAAGTAGTTGTTCATCGCCGTGCGCCAGCGGAAGATCCAGTGGCTGACGATGAAGGCATTGACCACCTGCACATTCATGCCGACCAGCGCGAGCCATGAGAAATCGGCCAGTCCGGTATAGAATTCAGCGTTGGTCGATTTGCCGGTCCCTGACATCAGCCCTTGCACATAGTCAAAGAACGGTCCGTACCAGGCGTTGACGGCGACGCTGACCTGCACATTGAAATAGATGAAGAACAAGATGACCGCCGTCATCAGGATCGACCAGCGTTGCCAGGGATGCGGCGAATACCAGCTCCAGAACGCGTAGAAGATGGCCACGCACACCACGAAGTAGATGTAGAACCAGAGGAACGGCTTCGACACCAGGACGGCAATGCCGATGATCGGCGGCGCGTCGGCGGCCGCCGCCGGCAGGCCGAAGACGGCGCCCAATTGCTCACCACCGAAAAACCAGAACAGGATCGCCGCAAGGCTCCAGATGGCGGCCGAAGAAAAGAAGAGCTTCGGCTGCGGGAAGAAGGATACGAACACTGGGCGAATTCCTTGCTTTAGGCGCAAATCAGCTGACAACAGCGGGCATAAAGTCACACATTAGAGGGAAAGAAAATGCCTGCCCGATGCCCGGTGCCAGCAAGACCACAATCATGGCGATTTTGGCGCGGCCGACCAGGTGACGGCGCCGGAGACCACCAGCATGGCCGCGGCGAGGAGCGAAGCGAGGAAGAAATCACCTGATATCTGCGCCAAAAAACCGGCAACGATCGGGCCGATGATCTGGCCCAGGCCGAACGACGCCGTCATCAACGCAAAGATGCGCCGGGGCGCCCTTGGCGCCTGCTGGCGGGCGGCCTGCAAGCCAAGCGCGGTGATGGCAATGAAGGTGCCGCCGAGCAGTAGGCCGCCAAGCAGCGGCCCCGAATATCCGCCAAGCGCCACGCTGGCGGTGACGCCGATCACTTCTATGAAACATGCCAGCACATAGGCGGCGTAGAGGCCAATCCGCGCGGCGATCTTCTGCCAAAGCCACGTCGAGGGAAAACCGGCAAGGCCGGCGACCAGCCACACCATGGCCTCGAAGACGCGGCTGCCGCCGCCTTGGCGGACGATGGCGACCAGGAATGTCGCGGTCACCACATAGCCAAACCCGAACAGGCCGTAGGCGACGATGATCTTCATCAGCGACCGGGCTTTCGGCAAGGCCGGCTCACGGGCTGCTTCGCCGTTGACGAGCGGGCCTTCGTTCGCCAGCAGCGCCACGACGACCAAGCCGCAAGCCGAAATCAGAGCCGACCACAACCAGCCCGCCGCCCAGCCGGCATGTTCAGTGACCAGCACCGCCATCATCACCGCCGAGATCGCCATGCCGAGCCCGACACCGCCGAAATGCCAGGCCTGCAGGTCGCCACGACCGGCGGCATTGATATGGCTGAAAACGATGCTGGCCATGAAGACCATGACGAAGGCGCTGGCCAGACCCGCCAGAAAGCGGATGAGGAGAAAGGCAGGCATGGCGTCGGTCAGCCCCATCAGCGCGGCCAGGACAGTGCTGGCGCCGAGGCCCGCCAACATCAGCAGACGTTCGCGGCCATGCGCCCAACCACCGGCCGCGGCAAACGCGCCGACGAGATAGCCGAGATAATTGGCCGAAGCGATCCACCCCGCATTGGCCGGCGACAGATGCAGCTCTTCCATCATGCCGGGCAGGATCGGCGTGTAGACGAAGCGGCCGATGCCCATGGCGACGGCCAGCGCGATCATGCCGGCGACGGTGAAGCGAAGCTCTGCTGAGGTCGATTTCATTGCGGCGCACAATAAATGCCGACGTCGCTGAAACAACCCGCCTTTCGTTGGGCCAATACGACCGCCAATGCGCCACGCTCTGTCCGACATTTCCTCAAGCCGGACCGCGTGGCCTCGGCTCAGCGGCGTTCACCCAAACCGGCATGAGGTAAGCAGGTCTCGTGCTCGGTCCGCCGCGCCGTCAGCCTGAACGGCATGTCGCCGAGCTCGCGCTCCGACATGGTGTTCAGCACAGGATGTGAAAGCGGGTCTGTCAGCCATCCCTGCGCCTCGCTCCCAGAGCGAGGCGGGCACAAGGTATTCGTGGCGAACATGCCCCTCAGCAACGACACCATCCTCAACATTTCCGGCTCCGCGGGTCTGTCTCCCATCAACAAAGTCTGCCGTTCCGATGTGAGTTTCAATTGAGATTTCGGCCGGACCAGTTTAGAAAATCTCAAATGGCCATGCTCAATCGCGTTCATCTCAACGGCCTTCGGGCCGTCGAAACCGTTGCCCGTCTCGGCTCGCTTGCAGCGGCCGCCGGCGAGCTCAACGTTTCCGTCAGCGCCGTCAGCCAGCAGATAAGCCGCACGGAAAAGCAGCTCGGCCAGGCGCTGTTCGAGCGCACGGCCAGCGGTCTCGTGCTGACCGGATTCGGCGCCGTGTTCGCGACCCGCCTTGGTGCTGGATTTCGCGAGCTTACCCAGGCCGTGGCGCTGGCAGACGAAGCGACCCAATGCACGTTGGTGGTTTCGGTGGCGCCGGCCTTTGCCTCGAAATGGCTGCTGCCGCGACTGTCGCGTCACTTCGACCGACATCCCAATGTGCTGCTGCGCATCGACGCTTCGGTGCGGCTGGCCAATCTGGATCATTCCGACATCGACATCGCCATCCGGCTTGGCGACGGCAAATGGTCTGGCGGACGCGCGGAACTGCTTCTGGCGCAGGAGGTTTTCCCGGTCTGTGCTCCTGGCATCGCCAGGAAACTGAGCTCGATCGAGGACCTTGCCCAGACCTGCGCCATCACCGACGAGCGGGCGATGATCAACTGGGACAGCTGGTTCGCCGCCGCCGGTGTTGCACCCGTCACCTTCCAGAAGGGCGCCCGCTTCACCGATCCGATGCTCTGCCTGGAATCGGCGATTGCCGGTCATGGCGTGATGCTGGGCTGGCAGTTGCTGGCGGCGGATGCGCTGGCCGATGGACGGCTGGTGGCGCCGTTCGGAATCCGTGCACAGAGCGGGCTCGGTTACTGGCTGGTGACCTCGTCGACGAAGGCGGAAAGCCGCAAGGTCCGGGACTTCAAGATCTGGATCAAGGAAGAGATCGAGGCGACGATGGCGCAATTCGGATCGGCGACTACAGCTCCCGCCGGCTCGATCGCGGTGGAAAGCACCGCGTCACCGGTCTATGTAGAGTCGGATATCCAACTACGGCAGGCAGGATCATGACCACACATTCGCGCGGCGTTTCCGCAACGATCGACCCGGTGAAGCTCGACAGGCTGGCGGAAGTCGCCATCAAGGTCGGGCTGCAATTGCAGCCGGGACAGGATCTGGTGCTGACCTCGTCGATCGCGGCCCTGCCGCTGACCAGGCGCATCGTCGAACACGCCTACAAGGCCGGCGCCGGGCTGGTGACGCCGATCTTCAACGACGACGAGATGACGCTGGCGCGCTACCGCTTCGGCGCCGACGCCGGTTTCGACCACGCCGCCGGCTGGCTCTATGAAGGCATGGCCAAGGCCTTTTCCAACAATGCGGCCAGGCTTGCCGTGCGCGGCGAGGATCCCTCGCTGTTGTCGGCGCAGGACCCGGCGAAAGTGGCGCGCGCCAACAAGGCGAATTCCATGGCCTACCAGCCGGCGCTGGAAAAGATCACCGGCTTCGACATCAACTGGAACATCGTCGCCTATCCGGACCTCGCATGGGCCAAGCAGGTTTTTCCCGGCGATGCCGACGATGTCGCCGTGGTCAAGTTGGCCGATGCCATCTTCGCCGCCTCGCGGGTGGATGTGGAGGACCCGATCGGCAACTGGAAGGCGCACAATGCCGCTCTGCGCGGCCGCACCGAATGGCTGAACGGCCATAATTTCCATGCGCTGCATTTCACCGGGCCTGGCACCGACCTGACGGTCGGGCTGGCGGACGGCCATGAATGGATGGGCGGCGCCTCGACCGCTAAGAACGGCATCACCTGCAATCCCAACATCCCGACCGAAGAGGTCTTCACAACGCCGCATGCCAGGCGGGTCGAAGGCCACGTCTCCTCGACCAAGCCGCTGTCCTACCAGGGCACGCTGATCGATGACATCTCGGTGCGGTTCGAGGGCGGACGAATCGTCGAGGCCAAGGCTTCGAAGGGGGAGGATGTGCTGAAGAAGGTGCTCGACACAGACGAGGGATCGCGCCGTCTGGGCGAAGTCGCGCTGGTGCCGCATTCCTCGCCGATCTCGGCCAGCGGCCTGTTGTTCTTCAACACGCTGTTCGACGAGAACGCCGCCTGCCACATCGCGCTCGGCCAATGCTATTCGAAATGTTTCGTCAACGGCGCCTCGCTCAGCCAGGACGAGATCGCGGCCCGGGGCGGCAACAAGAGCTTCATCCACATCGACTGGATGATCGGTTCGGACAAGATCGACATAGACGGCGTCCACAAGGACGGCAGCCGCGTGGCGGTCATGCGCAAGGGCGAGTGGGCCTGACGGCTTGCCAGCCTGCGAGGGCAGGATGACTTTCGATATCGCGGTCAAGCGCATCTACGAAGCACCCGACGAGGCCGATGGCCAACGGGTGCTGGTCGATCGCATCTGGCCGCGCGGCGTCAGCAAGGAGCATGCCGCGCTGGCGCTGTGGCTGAAGGAGATCGCGCCGAGCGACGAGCTGCGCAAGTGGTTCGGACATGAGCCGGCGCGCTGGGCGGAGTTTCGGGAGCGGTATCGCGTTGAGCTGGATGGAAATGACGAGGCGGTGGCGCAACTGCGCGGTCTGCTTGGCGAGGGCAAGGTAACGCTGCTCTACGGCGCGCATGACGAGGCGCACAACAATGCGGTGGCGCTGGCGGGGTATTTGCGCGGGACGGGTTGAAGCGGCTGACATTTCTGAGGTCGGCGGGACAGCGCCCCCCTCTGTCCTGCCGGACATCTCCCCCACTTGGGGGGAGATCAGCAGCTTCGGCGCCGCAGATCCCTTGCAGCGTAACTGATTGGCGAAGGCCACGATGACATCCAATCTCCCCCCTCGTGGGGGAGATGTCCGGCAGGACAGAGGGGGGCGCCGGCCCGCGACGGGCGAAGGCGAAGGTCGCCCCTACTTCCCGACCGCCTGCTCATAAGCATCCGGCTTGAAGCCAACCAGAACCCGGTTGCCAACCTCAAGCACCGGCCGCTTGACCATCGTCGGCTTGGCCAGCATCAGCGCCTTGGCCTTCTTTTCGTCGAGCGACTGCTTGTCGGCGTCCGGCAGTTCGCGGAAGGTCGTGCTGCCCTTGTTGAGCAGCTTTTCCCAGCCGACCTTGCCGACCCAGCCATCCAGCCGCTTGGCGTCCAGCCCCTCCGCGCGAAAATCGTGGAAGCGATAGGCAACGTCGTGGCCCTCCAGCCAGACGCGCGCCTTCTTGACCGTGTCGCATGTGGTAATGCCGTAGATCGTAGTCGTCAAAGCGCGTTTCCCTTGGGCTGGCGGTCGAATCCGCCCCACAACTTAAAACCGCCCTTCCCGCATTGCCAGCGCCCAGGCCCGTAACCGCGGAATTTTTGGGGCTTGCCAATACTAAGGAATTTTCCTAAGTATTTTTAGGCCGCTTTTGACAGCGCCTCAGGATCGATCAATGACAAGCCTCCAGACAGCCAATCCGAGCCTCCCGCCGATCGACGGCATCTTCCGCGCGCTTGCCGATCCGACGCGGCGCCGTGTCGTCGAGCGGCTGAACCGCAGCCCGGCCTCGGTCAGCGAACTGGCGCAGCCTTTCGAGATGGCCCTGCCCTCCTTCATCGAACATCTCAAGGTGCTGGAAGGCTGCGGGCTGGTGCGATCGGAAAAGATCGGCCGCACCCGGACCTACCAACTGGCACCCGAGCCCCTGAAGCTCGCCGAAAACTGGCTGGCCGAACAGCGGACACTATGGGAACGCCGCCTCGACCAGTTCGACACCTATGTGATGACCCTCAAGGAGCAGGAAAAATGAGCTATCCCTTCAAGCCCGATCCCAAGCTGGACCTCGTGCTGGAGCGCGTCATCGATGCGCCGCGCGAACTGTTGTGGCGGGCGTGGACGAAGCCGGAGCATGTCAAGCAATGGTTCACGCCGAAGCCGTGGATGATCACCGACTGCGAGATCGATCTCAAGCTAGGCGGGTTGTTCAGGACACGCATGCAGTCGCCCGACGGAAAGGAGGTCAACGACCGCCGCTGCTGCTATCTCGACA
Organism: Mesorhizobium sp. 113-3-9; assembly: GCF_016756515.1. Taxonomy (NCBI): domain Bacteria; kingdom Pseudomonadati; phylum Pseudomonadota; class Alphaproteobacteria; order Hyphomicrobiales; family Phyllobacteriaceae; genus Mesorhizobium; species Mesorhizobium sp. 113-3-9. The sequence goes on from NZ_AP023246.1 coordinate 5,868,038, forward strand.
TCGTGCCGAACGAGCGGCTGGTGTGGACGGATGCGCTACTGCCGGGCTATCGGCCGTCAGGCGAACCCTTCATCACCGCGGTCATTTCGCTCCAGCCGGATGGCCGGGGCACGCGCTACACCGCCACCGCCATCCACCGCGACGAGGCGACCCGCAACAGCCATGAGGAGATGGGTTTCTTCGATGGCTGGGGCACGGTGGCGGACCAGCTTGCCGAGTATGTGAAGACGATTTGAGCGGCACATGGCGGCCAGGACGCCGTCCCGGCCGCCATGCTTGTATCTCGAAGCGAAGAGCAGGCTCCGAAGTCGGAGCACCTTCTGCGTCAGTAGTAAAAACGCTCTTCGGTAATCTTGCCGTTCTTGACCGTGTAGAGGCCAACCTCGTCCATGGTGACACGCTGGCCGGTGGCCTTGGGCGTGACGTCGAATGTGAAGCGCACCGCGAACTGGTCGCCGTTGACATAGGGTCCTTCTACCGAGCCTCCATGGACCTCATGGTTCTCCTGCCACCATTGGCTTTTCTGCCTGAGGGCCTCCCTCCCGTGGCTCACGGCCATCGGCCCCTCCATGGCTTCGTAGCTGGCGATATCATCGGCATTGTACTTTTCGGCGGCACCGTTGTGGTCTCCCTGCTTGAGGAGCTCGGTGAAATCCTTGGCAATTTCCGCGATGGTCATTTTTATGTCCTCCTGTTCAGACGCACTCGAAATAGGGAAGCGCTTGCCGGCGCGCCACCCTTGCCCGAATGACAGCTGACAAGGTGTGTCAGGACGAGGGATATAGCGCGGCTGTGTGACGACGATTTCTCACATACCGGCCAGGGAATCGTCCTGACCGGTCAATTGCCAACGTCCACACTCATCGTAGACGCCCTTGCCGATGAGACTGTGGATCAGCACAAAATCCCGCACCAACCAGTTGACTGGATCAATCGTCCGTTCGCGGATTTTGGGCACACGCGCTTCATCGCGAAGCAGCGTGACATGCGGTTCGATGGACTTTGTGAGAAAGCATTTCAACGGGCTGTCGGAAATCAGCGCAGTAAGCTTGCGCCAGAATTCTTGTAGCGCCGGATTGCTGCCACTGCCGCCGCGCAGAACAAGCGAACCACCGCCAAAAGCCGACAAGCGATCGAAGGAAACCTCGAAAGGTTTTGCAACGATCATCGAGCCTATACGGCAGGCGGTTTCGACCAACTCCTTCGGAAACCCGTCATGGTCGCCGAGACCGACGAGCGAGATATGGATGTGATTTTCCGGAACAAACCAGCCTTGCAGCCCCAGCTCGCGATCCAGGGCGACGGCCTTCCGCGCGAGAGGGGCGGCAATAGCGTTCTCGGCAAGGACGGCGAAGAATATCCGGTCGTCGAAATGTCGCTCGAACTCTTCCCATTGGAAAAAGGTCTGGCCGTTCCTGGCGGTTCCGAATGCAGGTTGCCCACTCATAACTGAACTCGACCGGCAAATTGTATCCGATCGGGAATTTTAGAACAAAAAGAGAACACGTCAAGCGAAAACGGATGGACACCGGTCCTTCCAGCATGTACCCGCGCAACTGTGCGGCGACCTTGCGAAGCCGATCAGGCTAGCCCGGCAACATTGGGCAGTTGGCGCCACGCCGCAGGCTGATATGCGCCACGTCGCCGACGCTGAATTGAAAACCCTCGGCCTGGCGCGGGGCATCGATGACAACAGGCGCGCCTTTTTCGAGTTCGGCATGCAGGCGCAGCGTGCGGCCGTGAAAGACGATGCTGTTGACACGTGCCGGCGCCGTGCCGGGAGCGGCCTCGGTCATCGCCAGCAGATCCTCCGGACGCACGCCGATGGTGCGCATTTCGCCTTCTCCGGGGGACTGGTCGGTTTCGGAAATGGCCTCCAGCGGCAAGGTGCCGGCGGTGAAACGCAGGCGATCGCCATCGCGGCCGACAAAACGTGATTGCAGGAGATTCATGGTGCCGATGAAGCTCGCCACGAACTTGGTTGCTGGCCGATCATAGAGGGTCGCCGGCGGCGCGATCTGCTCGATGCGGCCCTTGTTCATGACGACGATACGGTCGGAGATCGACAGCGCCTCGGTCTGGTCGTGGGTGACCATTACGAAGGTGGTACCAAGCCGCGACTGCAGCCGCTTCAACTCGACTTGCATCTGTTCGCGCAGATGCGCGTCCAACGCCGACAGCGGCTCGTCGAGCAGGAGCACGCGCGGCTCGCAGACGATGGCGCGGGCGAGCGCGACGCGCTGGCGCTGGCCGCCCGACAGTTCCAGGACGCGAGCGCGAAGCTTGTCGGCGAGACCGACCATCTCCAGGGCTTCGCCGACGCGCTTCGCCTGCTCGGCGCCCGACAGTTTTCGCAGGGACAGGCCGAAGCCGACATTTTCGGCGACGTTCATATGCGGAAACAGCGCATAGTCCTGGAACACGGTGTTGACCGGCCGGTCGAAGGGCCGAAGGGCAGTGATGTCACGACCGTCGAGCAAGACCTTGCCGCTCGACGGGCTTTCGAAGCCGGCAATGACACGCAGGCTGGTGGTCTTGCCACAGCCGGACGGCCCGAGCAGCGTGATGAATTCGCCGCTGATAATGTCGAGATCGACGGCATCGAGCCCGACGATGCCACCTGGAAAAACCTTGGAAACCGCCTGCAGCCGAACGAGTGGATCAGGCGCCATCGCGAACCTCGGACGGCTTCGTGGTGTTGACCCAGAGGATCTGGCATTGCTCGGCGCCGGGATTGCGGAAGGCATGCAACAGCGTGCTCTTGAAGGCAAAGCTATCGCCGGTCTTCAGCCCGTATTTTGTCGAATCCACCACCAGCTCTACCTCACCCGAAAGCACGTAGCCGAATTCATGGCCGGCATGGGCGTAGGCTTCCGCCGTGCCGCCACCGGCTTCCACCGTCACCAGCATGCCGGTCAGCGTCGCGCCGGGCGGCGATAGCAGTGCCTTGGCGATGCCTTCGGATTTCACCGGAATTGCGCGGCGGCTGTTGGCGCGCACGCAATAGAGATCGTTGACGGCCTCGTTGCCGTCGGCGATCAGCGCCGAAGGCTCGATGTCCAGCGCGGCGGCGAGCGGCCAGATTACCTTGACCCGCAACGAGGACATGCCGCGCTCGATCTGGCTGAGCGCGCCGATCGACACGCCTGCCCTTGCGGCCAGTTCGGCCAGCGACAGGCGGCGCTCGAGCCTGAGCGCCCGCACGCGCCGGCCGACCCGCACGTCGGCATCGTCCTTCGGCTTCTCCGCCGCTTCGTCAAGAACATCCATGCATTCGTCCTCGTTTGCTTCTTCCTTCTCCCCTTGTGGGAGAAGATGGATCGGCGCGTAGCGCCGAGACGGATGAGGGGTGGGTGACGGATCACCGTCGGCGCCAAGCTGGAGCACCCCTCATCCGTCGCCTTCGGCGACACCTTCTCCCACAAGGGGAGAAGGAAGAACCAGCGTCAGCCGCCAGCCTTCACTTTCTCGAACATCTTCGCCACATCGTCGTTCTGTTTCATCGGGCCGGTGAAGATGGTGCTCTTCAGCATCACCTCGGGGTCGGACGGCAGTTGCAGCTTCTCCAATTCGTCCTTCGCCACGCCGGCGAAAGCGGTGCTGAGCGAGCTGCCATAGCCATAGGACTGGATCAGGAATTTGCCGGAGTCGGCGTCGAGCCGGCTGTTGATGAAGTCGTAGGCGAGATCGACATTCTTGGCGTCCTTCAGCATGACGAAGCCGCAGGCCCAGGTCAGCATGCCTTCCTTCGGCTTCATGAACTCGACCGGCACGCCCTGCTTCTTCAGCGACGTGGCCGATGCGTTCCAGGTCATGGCGGCGACCAGCTGGCCGCTGGCCAGCGCCTGCTCGACCGAGGTCATGTCGGTGGTGTAGCTCGACAGCAACGGGCGCTGTTCGCGCAACTTTGCCGCGACCTTGTCCATCTCAGCCGGCGTCATGTCGAAGGGGTTCACGCCGGCCAGAAGTGCGGCGACGATGGGCGTGTCATGGACGGCGTCGATGGTCGCCATGCGGCCGGCATATTGCTTGTCCCAGAGCAGATTCCAGCTCGCCTCGGGATTCTTCACCAGGTCGGTGCGGTAAAGGATCGAGGTGTTGCCCCAGTCCCACGGCACCATCCAGACCTTGCCGTCGCCGGCCTGCAGATCGGGCAAGTTCTTGAACACCGGGAAGATCGAATCCCAGTTCTTGATGCGCTTGGTGTCGATCGGCTGCAGCAGGCCTTCCTTGTTCCAGCGCGCCACCTTGTCATAGCAGGGATGGGCGATGTCAGGACGGAAGCCGGCCTTGACCTTGGTGAAGGCATCGTCGTCGTCCCCGAAGATCGAGGCCTCGACGCCATCGGGATGCGCGGCAAGGAAGCTCTTGTTGAAGTCGGGCAGTTCGTAACCCGACCAGGTGAAGTATTGCAGCTTCTCGGCGGCCAGCGTCACGGTCGAAGACAATGCGAGCGCCAATGCCGCGAGGCCGGCCCGGGCCTTGTGTCCGGTTATCGATTTCAGGAATGCCATTTTCGTTCTCCTCTTGGTTGTTATGGTCAGGCTGGATTGCGGCGCGCCGCACCGAGCCCGCGATGGCGCAGGATCTCGGCGGTACCGGCGATGATGAAGGAAACGGCCAGGATCACCGTCCCCAGCGCCATGACGGTCGGCAGCGATCGGGGGAAGCGCAGTTGGCTCCAGATGTAGAGCGGTAGTGTCGGCTCGATTCCGGCGAGGAAGAAGACGACGATGAATTCGTCGAAGGAGATCAGGAAAGCAAGCATGAAGGCTGACAGTACGGCCGGCAGGCTGAGCGGCAGCATGACGCGCCGGAACGTGGTCCAGTCGGAAGCGCCAAGGTCGAGGGCCGCCTCGCGAACGGTCTTGGGGATGGCGGCGAAACGGCTGCGCATGATGACCACGGTGGTCGGCAGAGCCACCAGTATGTGGCCGAGAACGATGGCGATGCGCGATGGCCCGAGGCCGATCAGGTTGACAAGGATCAGCAGCGATATGCCGACGATGACGCCGGGGATGAGGATCGGCAGCCGTGCGATGGCGCTGATGGTGGCGGCCAAAGGGGAGCGGCCATAGAGATCCATATAAGACACGGTGATGCCGCACAGCGTGGCGCCCGAAGCCGCGACAACGCCGATGACGAGGCTGTTGGCGAGCGCGCCCGAAAGCGCCGGATTGCCGTAGAGCGTCGCATACCATTGCAGCGTGAAGCCCTGCAGGGGAAACGCCGCCTGGATGGAATCGTTGAAGGAAAACAGCGGGATCAGCAGGACCGGCAGATAGAGGAACACCAGATAGGCAAGTACGTAGAGGCCGAGCCAGCGGCCATCCCGTTTCGTGCCGGCGCGTTCGGCCCTCATGTGCGGCTGCCAAATCTGCGGTCGGCGCCGCGCGCGACCAGCACAACGAGGAGAATGACCAGCATGACGCAGACCGAAAGCGCCGCGCCGAACGGCCAGTCATTGGCCTTGCCGAACTGTGACTGGATCAGCGTGCCGATCATGGTGCTGGCCGGGCCGCCGACCATGGCCGGCGTGACATAGTCACCGACCGTCGGCACGAAGACGACAAGGGCCGCGGCCAGAACGCCGGGCATGGAGTTTGGCAAAACGACGCGGCGGAACGCGGTGAACGGCCGCGCGCCAAGATCGGAGGCGGCCTCGAGCAGCGATTTCGGGATCGTGTCCAGCGCCACATAGATGGGCAGGATGGCGAACGGCGCGTAGGCATGAGCAAGCGTGACGACCACCGCCGCCGGCGTGTTTAGGAAGGCCAGCGTGGGCTCGGACCAGATGCCGCTTTCGATCAGCGCCGAATTCAAGACGCCGTTATAGGCGAGCACGATCTTCCAGGCGAAGACGCGCAGGAGATAGCTGGTCCAGAACGGCAGCGTGACCAGGAAAAGCAGCAGGCCGCGCCGATGCCCGGCATGGAAGGCGAGGTAGTAGGCGACGGGATAGGCGGTGACGACGGTTGCCAGCGTCACCAGGCCGGCAATGACCAGCGAGCGCAGCGTCACCGTCCAGTAGAGCGGATCGGTTGCCACGGTGGCGAAGTTTTCGACGGTCAGCCCAACGCCGAGCAGCGAGCCGTCATTGCCGCGGAAGGCGAGGAACAGCACCAGGCCAAGCGCAAACAGGATCAGCAGGAACGTGACCAGTGCCCCCGGCAGCAGCATGGCGAGCCGGAAGCCCGACAAGGACCGGGACTCGGGCACTTCTGCTGCAACCAGGGTCGACATCGGCCTGCCCATCGAAATTTTGAAATTACCTGAGATTTTTTCATATTCGTGAAACTGTCAAGCAGAATTCCGCTGGCAGAAATGGCTGCGATCAGCGCCTAAATCCGCAGGGACCGCAGCAGCATGGGCTTACGTGTCCCTCATGAAAATCCATTGAGCGTTTCATGTTCTTGAAATAGCTCGTGGTTTTGTGGCGCCTAGCGCAGACCGGCTGTCCCGGATCCGGAGTTTCACAACCAAAGCCCGGCACCTTGGATCACCATCGATGGGATAGACCTTTGAGCGGAATCCGGTGAAAGTGCCGCGCCGATCCGGCAAGCCGCATTTTCGATGATCAGAGGATCCCACGCATGACAATCCCGACGCATCTGCCCACCGAGGGCCTTTTTGTCGGCCGCGCCAGGAGTGGCGATGTCTCGCATCCCATGGTGGTCACGGTGCGTGACGGGACCGTCTTCGACATCACGTCAAGCGCGGCGCCAACCGTGCGTGATGTCTGCGAGATGGCCGATCCGGCAGGGCATGTGCGCGCGGCCAGGGGCAAGCCGATCGGCTCGCTCGATGACATCGCCGCCAACAGTTTCGAGGCCGGGCGCGACCCGGCAAGACCGCATCTCCTCTCCCCTGTCGACCTGCAAGCGGTCAAGGCATCGGGCGTCACCTTCGTCGTCAGCCTGCTCGAGCGGGTGATCGAGGAACAGGCGCGCGGCTCCGCTGAAAAAGCCGATGCCATCCGCGCCGACATTGCCGGACTGATCGGCCATGATTTGTCGAAGCTCAAGCCCGGATCGCCGGAGGCCATGGAGATCAAGGCCAAGCTCATCGCGCGCGGCGCCTGGTCGCAATATCTGGAAGTGGGCATCGGCCCCGATGCCGAGATCTTCACCAAGTGCCAGCCCATGGCCTCGGTCGGCTTCGGCGCCGATGTCGGCCTGCACCCGGTGTCGACCTGGAACAATCCGGAACCGGAGATCGCCATGATCGCCGCCTCGAGCGGCAGGATCGTCGGCGCCACTATCGGCAACGATGTCAACCTGCGCGACGTCGAAGGGCGCTCCGCACTGCTGCTTGGCAAGGCCAAGGACAACAACGCCTCCGCATCGCTTGGCCCTTTCATCCGCCTGTTCGACGAGACGTTCTCGATCGACGATGTAAAGCAGGCCGTGGTGCGCCTGAAGGTCGAGGGCGAAGATGGGTTCTCGCTGGAGGGCGCAAGCTCGATGGCCGAGATCAGCCGTTCACCGGAAGAGCTGGTTGCCGCGGCCATGGGGCCGCACCACCAGTATCCGGATGGGCTGGCGCTCTATCTCGGCACCATGTTCGTGCCGTCGAAGGACCGCGGCGAAAAGGGCAAGGGCTTCACCCACAAGGTCGGCGACATCGTCACCATCTCGTCGGAAAAATTCGGCGCGCTGGTCAACCGGGTGCGGCTGTCGCCTGATTGCCCGCACTGGACCTATGGCGCCAGCCATTTGATGCGCGACCTGGCGAAAGCCGGTCTTATCTAGAATCTTTGCCCAAACGGCCGCAATCAACATGATTTTGTGCGGAACCGGATGAAGGCGGACGCAATCCGCTTCAAGATCGCGGTGCGGTCGGGAGGGCGCTCCGATGTCCAGTTCTCCGATCCTGTTCGTGCGCAACGTCGCCAGGTGCTTTGGCGGCACGGTCGTGCTCGAAGACATGAACCTTATGATCGAGCGCGGTTCGATCCACGCGCTGGTCGGTGAAAGCGGCGCCGGCAAATCGACGCCGACAAAGGTGCTGGCGGGCTGAGCCCTTCACCGATCATCCGGCTGCCCTGAAAAGTCACCGCAACTGATGCAATCTGATGGGTCTGCTGATGGCGGCGCGTCGGGCGGCAATTACACCTGCAGATGGAGGCTTGCCATTCGTCGAAAAAGGGAATGCTCTTAGGTATCCGAGCGGCGCTGGCAAAAGACGCAATCCGGCCGAGCCGGAACAAGGGACGGATCATCTTCAACCGGGAGGAAATGAAATGCTGACAAGACTGAGACTTGTGCTCTACGGCCTGCTGGTCGCGCTGACGGTCATTCCCGCCGCGGCGCAGGCCAAGACCTTCTACTGGATTTCACATGGCGGCCCGGCCGACCCGGTCTGGACCTACTTCCTGGCCGGCGCCAAGCAATGGGCGAAGGACACCGGCAATACCGTCAACACCTCGTTCCACAATGGCGATGTCGCCTCCCAGCAGGAAGCGGTTCGCGCCGCGCTGTCGGCCAAGGCCGACGGTATCGTCACCACCAGCCCCGATCCGGGCAGCCTTGTCGAGATCGTCAAGGAAGCCCGCGCCGCCAACATCCCGATCATCAACTTCAACACGCCCGATCCCAAGGCCAATTTCAATGCCTATGTCGGCGGCGACAACGTCACCTTCGGCAAGCATTGGGCCCAGTATCTGGTCGACAAGGGCCTGGTGAAGAAGGGCGACTTCGTCTGGATGCCGGTCGAGATTCCCGGCGCCACCTACGGCGTCCAGGAAGAAGAAGGCATCAAGAGCGTGTTCGGACCGCTCGGCATCACCTATGAAGTGACCGAGGCGACGCTCGACCAGGCCGAGGTGATCAACCGCATGGTCGACTACCTCACCGCCCACAAAGGCAAGGTGAACGCCATCATCGGCCTCGGCGACCTCGTCACCGGCTCGATCAAGCGGGTGTTCGACCAGGTCGGCGTAAAGCCGGGCGAAATTCCGGTCGTCGGCTGGGGCAATTCGCTCGACACCACGCAGGAAGTGCTGAACGGCTATGTCAATGCCGGCCAGTGGCAGGACCCGCAGGCGACCAGCTATGTCGCGCTGTCGCTCGCCAACATGGCCGCGTCAGGCATTCCTCCGGGCTTCAACGTCATCACCGGCGCGCTCTACGAAAAGGACACGGCCGGCATCTACGACAAGATCCTGTCCGGCAAATAACCGCGATCCTGGCGCCGCACCGTACTGGCACGCGGCGCCAGGTTTCCCTTGCGCCGCGACTGGCCCGCCCGATGCGGTGGAGATCGCGGCCCGTTCCAACCATGTCGCGGGTTCCCTGTGGAAAATCATTCGCTCATCCAACGCCTGATCGCGCGGCCTGAATTTGGTCCCTTCGTGCTGCTCGTCGTCGAGATCGGCGTTTTCTGGGGCTTCAACCACGACTTCCTGTCGCCGCAGAACATCTCCAACACGCTGGCCTTCACCGTCGAGCTCGGCCTGATCGCGCTGGCAATGACGTTGCTGATGACATCAGGCGAATTCGACCTTTCCGTCGGCTCCCTGTTCGGCTTTTCGCCGGTGCTGATGTGGACGCTGTTCAACAGTGGCGTCACCTCGCTGGAAATGGGCTTCGTCGTCGCGCTGGTGGTCGCCGCCTTGATCGGCCTGGTCAATGGCTGGTTCGTCACGCAGCTCAAGATCCCGTCCTTCCTGGTGACGCTCGGCATGCTGCTCGTGGTGCGCGGCAGCGCCCTTTTCATCACCGACGGTTTTCCGCAGCGCACCTGGAGCGCCGAAGGCAGCTGGCTGGCGGAAGCGCTGGTCGGCGACTTCTTCATCGGGCCGTTCCGCATCTACATGTCGCTGTTCTGGTTCATCGCCGCGGCGATCGCGCTCGGCTATGTGCTGACGCAGAGCCGGACCGGCAACTGGATCCAGGCGGCGGGCGGCAATCCCAACGCCGCGCGGGCCCGCGGCGTCAACGTCAACCGCGTCAAGATCGGCCTGTTCGTGCTCTCCTCGGTCATGGCTTCGCTGGCCGGCGTCATCTCCTCGCTGCGCACGTCCGCCGCCAATCCCAACAGCGGCACCGGCTACGAGCTCGAAGTCATCGCCATGGTGGTGATCGGCGGCACGGCGCTGACCGGCGGGCGCGGCACCATCATCGGCACCGTGCTCGGCATCCTGATCCTGCGCGTGATGCGCAACGGCATCGTGCTGATCGGCGTGCCGGGCCTCGCCTACAACATCTTCATCGGCGCAATCATCCTTGGCATGATGGCGCTCCACTCATGGCTGGAACGCCGGCATCAGGCAGGGACTTGAACCATGGCCGAGCCATTGATCCGCATGCAGAACATCCACAAGTCCTATGGCCGCGTGCAGGCGCTCGAGGACGCCAATTTCCATGTCAATGAGCGGGAGATCGTCGGCCTGCTCGGCGACAACGGCGCCGGCAAGTCGACGCTGATCAAGGTGCTCTCAGGCGCCGTGCCGCTGACCAGCGGCGACATCTTCATCCGCGGCAAGAAGGTGACCTTGCGCAGCACCAGCGACGCCATTGCCCAGGGCATCGAGACGATCTACCAGGACTCGGCACTGGTCACGCAACTGTCGATCGCCCGCAATTTGTTCCTCGGGCGAGAGCCGATCAAGCCGCCGCGTTTCCTCAACCGCATGGACCAGGAGGCGATGAACACTGTCGCCCGCGACCTGCTCAAACAGGTCGGCATCTCGAAGAACATCCCGCCGACGACGCCAATCGGCTCGCTGTCGGGCGGCGAGCGCCAGGCGGTGGCGATCGCGCGTGCCATGCATTTCGACAGCGACCTCATCATCCTCGACGAGCCGACCAACAATCTTGGCGTCGCCGAAACGCAGGGCGTGCTAAGCTTCGTGCGCAACGCCCGCGATTCCGGCCATTCCTGCATCTTCATCGCGCACAACATCCATCATGTCTTCCAGGTAGTCGACCGCATCGTCGTCATGCGCCGGGGCAAAGTGGTCGCCGACGACATCGACCCGAAGAAGACGACCGTGACGGAAGTCGAACGGATCATCACCGGCATGTCGGACAAGGAAATCCGCGACGCCGTCGCCGACGGCAAGCCGTCACACTGAGGACGGGCGGAAGCCGTCTTGTCGAGGCAGCCGAATGCGCATCGCGGTGATGGGTGTCGATCACCCGTCACTCATATCGCATCGGCCGCCAAATCGCTTGTCTGGCGCGCCACCGCATCGGCGCACAGGGTTACGGCATGAAGGCCACGGTCTCCGATATCGCCAGGAACTGCGGGCTCTCGACCGCGACGGTCGACAGGGTGCTCAACAATCGGCCGGGAGCAAGCGCCGCAAACCGGCAGCGCGTCATGGAGGCCGCCAAGCAGCTCGGCTATCTGCCGGTCGCCGATCAGGTGACGCTTCCCTCGAAACCTGCAAACCTCGAATTCTTCCTGCCGATCGGCAGCAATGCCTTCATGCAGGATCTGGCAAGACACATCGAGGACTATGCATCGCGCCTGCCGCTGGTCGCCTCCTGCCGGATCCACAACCTCGCCGGCATCGCGCCCAATGCGCTGCAGAGCGCCGTCGAGAACCTGTCGCTGAGGGCCAATGGCGTCGGTGTCATCGCCATCGACCATCCGCGAACCCGCAACATCCTGCGCGACATTGTCGACGCCGGCATCCGCCTGGTGACGCTGGTGTCCGATATTCCGGCCGCTCCCCGCTCGGCCTATGTCGGCATCGACAACCGCGTGGCGGGACGGACCGCCGCGCTCTTGATGGGACGCTTCCTCGGCGGCCGCGAGGGCCATCTTGCGATGGTCGTCGGCTCGCGGTCCTATCGCGGCCATGAGGAACGTGAAATGGGCTTTCGCTCCGTGCTTGGCGAGGAATTTCCCAACCTCACCGTGACCAGTGCCGTCGAGATCAACGATGAGCCGGATGCCAGCTATGCCGAAACCATGAAGGCGCTGCATAACGAACCGGAACTGCTCGGCATTTATTGTGTCGGGGCCGGACGCTCCGGCGTTGCAAAAGCCATCCGGGAAGCCAGGCCCAACCGCAAGCCGGTCTTCATCTGTCACGACCTGACGAGAGAAACGCGCGGCTACCTCGTCGACGACCTCGCCGATGTCGTCATCGACCAGAACGCCAGGCTGATCGCCGAGCAGTCGGTCATTCGCCTGCTTGGCTCCATTGCCTCATCGGCACCCTACCTGACGCGAAAGTTCATCGAGCCACGACTTATCTTCCGGGAAAACGTTCCGGTGCAATGAGAACGCATTTCCCCGCTTCTGCGGGCGGCACGGCAAATCTGCACAGCAGCTATGCACAATTCATTGTTGCCGAATCATTGGGCAACTCGTAGCTTCTGGTTGTCGGCCATCTACTCCTCCCAGATGCGATGCCGACGCTGAATGGGGTGCACCTCCTCCCGCACCACATTCGAAATCGAGCCCGCTGCCACCTCCTCCCGGCAGCGGGCTTTTTTCGTTCAGCCATCAGGAGTAGCGGCACAGCCGACGCCAAAGGGCGCACGGCATCGCCTCGGTCATATGACCGGCAAACGACCGACAGAGGCGGCGGAACTCAACCGGCGGCGGTGCCCCGGAAGGAAACGATCAGCCCTTCGGCCATGCGCACGAACTGCGTGCTCGGACCTTCGGCGCCCACCGTCTGCACGCTGACACGCGCACCCTCGAACAGCAGCGACAGCGTGTCGGCGAGCAGTTCGGCCTGACCAATGCCCGCATCCCGGCACAACGTCACGAGGCGCTCGCGCTGAGCCTCCTTGAGTTCCTTGATCACCAGCCTGGCTGGATGGTCCGGCTCGGTCAGCTCGGCGGCGGCATTGGCCATGTCGCAGCCACGGCCGTCAGCATTGAGCATCGCGGCCGCCTTACGCACCCAGGCATGCAACTGCGCGAGCTTGTCGCCAGGAAATTCGGCCTCGAACGCGTCCCACATGGCGCCGGCCTTGGCCGCGTTGGCGCGCAGGCACTCGACGATCAGCTCGTCCTTGGATTCGAAGTGACGATAGAGCGTCATCTTGTTCGTGCCGGCAGCTTCGGTAATGGCGTCGACGCCGACGCCCTTGATGCCGTGCTTGTGGAACATGTCGCGTGCCGTCTCCAGGATTCGATCCCGGGGACGAGAGCGCTCCACGACGCCGTCTGTCATCATGATCTCCTTTCGTTTCCAAAAAACCCTCGGCCACCTCTTGACTAGGGTGTTACCGGTCTGTAACTTCCAGCATGTTACTTACTGGTAACACCTATGTCGTCCGTCGTCAATAACAAGGCCGTGAACTGGTCCTGCCAGATGAGAGGGACGAGAAACTGCCAATCATGCGGCCTCGGCCGGTGAAGAAATGAAAACGGTTCGCGAGCATGGGCTGCGAATCGACAGACAAGGAGCCGGCCAATGCCACAGCGCCGCGATCTTACCATAGATGAGGCCGTCCGGGATCCGATGATCCGGCTGGTCATGAAAGCAGATGGGGTCGACCCCCGCGCTTTCGAGAAAATGCTTCGCTCGCTTGCCGATGGGCAGCGTCGCGAGGTGCCGTTGCTGCGTTCACGGGAATCTTCCCGTGACGGGCACGGCCAGTTGTCCAGGGTTGCCAGTGCCTTCGGGCGGGCAAGAGCAGCCGGCGAGGCATGTGTGTCGTGGTAAACTTTTTCATTCACCGTCCGATCTTCGCCTCGTCGATCGCCATCATCATGGTGCTCGCCGGGACGATTTGTTATTTCCTGCTGCCGGTCTCGCAGTTTCCCGACATCACACCGCCCCAGGTCGTGGTCAGCGCCCATTATCCGGGCGCCAGCGCGCAGGTGGTCGCCGATACGGTGACGACGCCGCTGGAGCAGCAGATCAACGGCGTCGAAGGCATGACCTACATGTCGTCGACGAGTTCCAATGACGGCTCCTCGACCATCACAATCACCTTCGATGTCGGCTATTCCCTGAGCACGGCCGCCGTCGACGTCCAGAACCGCGTCTCGCAGGCGGCCTCGTCGCTGCCGGCGATCGTCAACCAGGGCGGCGTGACGATCAAGAAGCAGAACCCGAATTTCGTTCTCATCGTCAACCTGACCTCGCCCGACAAATCGGTTGACCCGGTGGCGTTGAGCAACCTCGCCTATCTGCAGGTCGTCGATCCGCTGAAGCGTTTGCCCGGCGTCGGCGACGTGCAGATCTTCGGCGAGCGGCGCTATTCGATGCGTGTCTGGCTCGATCCCGACAAGCTCGCCAATCTCGGCATCACCGCGGTCGACGTCCAGAACGCCATCTCGGAGCAGAATGTCCAGGTCGCGGCCGGCAAGATCGGCCAGTCGCCGGCGCCGGCCGGCACCGCCTTCGAAATGCAGGTCAACGCCGTCGGCCGCCTGAGCGACCCTAAGGAGTTCGGCGACATCGTCGTGCGCGCCAACACCGACAGCGGCTCGCTGGTGCGGCTGCGCGACGTGGCCCGCATCGAACTCGGCGCCCTGCAATATTCGTCCTCGGCCTTCTTCGGCAAGGACCCGACGGTCGTGCTCGCCGTCTACCAGATGCCCGGTTCCAACGCGCTCGATCTTCAGCAGCACGTCAAGGACAAGATGCAGGAGCTGTCGGCACGTTTCCCCAAGGGCGTCTCATACGCCATGCATTACGACACGACGCGCTTCGTGTCGGCCTCGATGCATGACGTGCTGATCACGCTCGGCGAAGCCTTGGTGTTGGTCGTCGCCGTGGTGTTCGTCTTCCTGCAGAGCTGGCGCACAACGATCATCCCGACCATCGCCATTCCGGTGTCATTGGTGGCGACGATGGTCGTCATGGAGATGATGGGCTTCTCGCTCAACATGCTGTCCCTGCTCGGCATGGTGCTGGCCATCGGCCTCGTCGTCGACGACGCCATCGTGGTGGTCGAAAACGTCGAACGACAATTGGAGGCGGGCCTCAAACCGCTGGCGGCGACCAAGGCCGCGATGGCCGAGGTCACCGGACCGATCATCGCCACCACGGCGGTGCTGATGGCCGTCTTCGTGCCCGTCGCCTTCATTCCCGGCGTCTCCGGCAAGCTCTACAATCAGTTTGCGCTGACGGTGGCGATTTCGGTCGGCATCTCGGCCTTCAACTCACTGACGCTCAGTCCGGCCCTCAGTGCTGCCTTCCTGCGCCATCGCGGCGAGACGCAGTTCGCGCCATTCCGCTGGTTCAATACAGGCTTCGACAAGGCATCACATGCCTATGCCCACGGCGTGCGCATCCTCATCCGGCTGCGCTGGATCATGCTCGGCCTGTTCGCGGCCGGACTGGTGGCAACCTACTTCGTCTGGCAGAAGCTGCCGTCGACCTTCCTTCCGGTCGAGGACCAGGGCTACTTCTTCGTCGTCATCCAGCTGCCCGATGGTGCCTCGCTGGAGCGCACCGACGCGGTGGCCCAGAAAGCGCGCGACATATTGCAGGCGACACCCGGCGTCGACATCGTCGGCTCGATCAGCGGCCTGAACTTCCTGACCAGTGCGGCGCAATCGAACTCGGCGGTCGAATTCGCCATCCTGAAGCCATGGGAAGAGCGTGGCCCCGACCAGAGCGCGTCCAAGCTCGTCGCCGATGTACGTGGCAAGCTGATGCAGATTCCGGAAGCCTTTGCGCTGAGCTTCGATCCGCCTTCCATCCCGGGTATTGGTACCACGGGCGGCTTCGAATTCGTCGTCGAGGACCTCACCGGCCGCGGCAGCGCGGCCCTTAACGACGCGACGCAAGCCGTGATCGCCGAGGCGCGCAAGCAGCCGGAAATCAATCCGCAGCAGCTGTTCTCGCCGTTCTCGACCTCGACGCCGCAGTTCAACTACGACCTCGACCGGGCCAAGGCGAAGCTGCTCGGCCTCAACCTGCCCGACGTCTTCAACACGCTGCAGATCTATCTCGGCTCCCTCTACGTGAACGACTTCAACCTGTTCGGCCGCACTTTCCGGGTGACCATCCAGGCCGACAAGGATGCACGTGCGGGTGCCTCCGACATTTCACGGCTCTATGTGCGCAATGCCTCAGGCGGCATGGTGCCGCTCTCGACGTTGGGCAAGCTGGTGCCGTTCGTCGGCCCGGAAACCGTGCCGCACTACAACAACAACGCCTCGGCCACGATCAATGGCGGCGCTGCCCCCGGCTTCTCTTCAGGCCAGGCGGTCGCCGCAATGGAACGGGCCGCTGCCACCGCGCTGCCCAGGGATTTCGGTTTCGAATGGACCGGCATCACCTTCCAGGAGCTCAAGGCAGGATCGATCGCGTCGGTCGTCTTCGGCCTCGCCATCGTCTTCGTCTTCCTGATCCTGGCGATGCAGTATGAGAGCTGGGCGATGCCGTTCATGGTGCTGCTGGCGGTGCCACTGGCCCTGTTCGGCGCCTTCGTAGCCCTGTTGCTGCGCGGTATGCAGATCGACGTCTACTCGCAGATCGGCTTCGTCATGCTGATCGGCCTGGCGGCGAAGAACGCGATCCTGATCGTCGAGTTCGCAAGACGGCGGCGCGAAGAGGGCCTCAGCATCGTCGAGGCGGCGATGGAAGCCGCGCGGCTCAGGCTGCGGCCGATCCTGATGACGGCTTTCGCCTTCATCCTCGGCGTACTGCCGCTGATGTTCGCCACTGGCGCCGGTGCCGCGAGCCGTCAGTCGATCGGCACCACCGTGTTTGGCGGCATGGTCGCCGCGACCATCCTGTCGCTGGTGTTCGTGCCGGTCTTCTACGCGGTCATAGAACAACTGCGGGAGCGCCGCGAAAGCGGCGAGCCCGCCTCCAAGCACACTGAACCAACTGCCGAACCCGCCTTCCCTCCCCTGGCGGAAGCGGCCGAATAAGATTGGAGACTAATCATGCGTAAATGGAAAATCGCGTTAGGAACGGCTGTCGCACTGGGCGCGATCTCGGTGGCCAGCGTCCATCTGCTCGACATGGGTAACCTCAGGTTGAGCGGCGCCACGGCGGGAGCGGCGACGCCGGCTCCAGCGGCATTCGTCATGCCGGTGCCGGTGGCAAGCGTCGTCAAGAAGACGATCCCGATCTATCTCGACTATGCTGCCCGCATCGAGCCGATCCGCAGCATCACCCTGCAAGCGCGCGTGCCGGGCTATCTGCAGGAACAGACCGCGCAAGACGGCGCCGATGTGCGGCAGGGCGACCTCCTCTACAAGATCTCGCCCGACGACTTCCAGGCAGCTCTCGACCAGGCGAAAGCCCAGGTGCAGCGCGATACGGCGACGCTCGACTATGCGCGTTCCAATCTCGGCCGCGGCACCGAGCTCGCCAAGAGCGGTTACTTGGACAAGGACAGCTTCGACCAGCGCACAAGCACCTTGCGCGAAGCGCAGGCGTCGCTGGCGCTCAACCAGGCAGCGGTGCGCACGGCGGAGCTCAATCTGAGCTATGCCGAGATCCATGCGCCGTTCACCGGGCGCCTGGGCCGCAATCAGGCTTCGGTCGGAACGCTGGTCAGCGTCGCCGGCACGGTGCTCAACACGCTGGTGCAGCTAGACCCGATCTATGTCACCTTCAATCCGAGCGAGACGGATCTGGCGGAGATCGAGCAGGCCCGCGCGGCCGGCCCGATCGAGGTCGAGGTTCTGCTTCCGGGCGAGACCGAGACCAGCCAGAAGGGCGAACTGACCTTCATCGACAACACGGTCGACCATTCGACCGGAACCATCACCGCACGCGCCACCATCGGTAATGCGAAGTTCACGCTGATGCCTGGCCAGTATGTCCGCGTGCGGCTGCATATCAGGCAGCAGCCTGATGCGCTGATGGTGCCGCAGACCGCGCTGGGTTCGAGCCAGCTCGGCAAATATCTCTACGTCGTCGGCAAGGGCAACACGGTCGACCAGCGTCTGGTCTCTCTCGGCCCGACCAACGGCGATCTGGTGGCCATCCTGAGCGGCGTCGCCGAAGGCGACCAGATCATCACAGGCAATCTGCAGAAGATCGGACCCGGAATGCCGATCTCGCCACTGCCACAGAAACCGGCTACCTGAATCCCCCGCAGGCCCGGTTTCCGCGCGGCGCCCTCGACCTTTTCTCAGGTCGCGGGCGCCGTTTTCACGAGCAGGCCGACAAGAGCGGCCACATCGGCGCGATCGGCTTTGGCCGGCGGCATGAAGGCGCAATAGGGATGGCCGAGGCGCACTGAAACGGTGGAAAGCGCAATCAGGCGGCCCGCCTCCAGATCGGCTTGCGCCATCACCCGCTGGCCAAGGGCAATGCCCAGGCCGAGCCTCGCCGAGGCAATCGCCAGACTGGACAGGCCGACGCGACGCCCATGCGACGGGTCTGGCGAGCGGCTCGCGCCGCATGCCGCGAACCAGTCGGCCCAGGTTGGGTGCGAGGCATAGTTAGGACCCCAATTGGTGTGAATGAACAGGCTCTCATGCAGGTCCGTGAGCCCCGGATCGCCATTGCCGTGCCGGTGCCAGAATTCCGGGGCGCAGACCGGCAGCACATCGTCATGGACGAGGCGGATCATCCGCAAGCCGGGATAGTGATAGTCGCCATAGGAAATGCGCAGATCGACATTCTGGCGCATCAGATCAATCGGATCGTCTTCCGCGCGCACGTCGATCGCCATGTGCGGAAAGGCATCGAGAAGCGCAGCCAGCCTCGGCGCCAGCCATAGCTCTGCCAGCGAAAACGGCACGCTGACGACCAGACGCGTTCTCAGGCCGCCTTCCAGCATGCGCTGGCCGATGGCGGCGATGTCGCCAAGCGCACGCGCGGTCTGTGGGTAAATGGCGTGGCCGGCGTCGGTCAGCGTGATGCGGTTGCCGGTGCGCACGAACAGCTGCTTGCCGAACCAGGTTTCGAGATTGCGGATCTGCTGGCTGACCGCCGCCGAGGACACGCCAAGCTCGCTCGCGGCCAGGGTGAAGCTGCCGGCACGAGCGGCGACCTCGAAGGCCTTGATCGCGTTCAGCGGCGGCAGTCTTTCCATGCCAAGCTCCATAAGATTTTCTTGGTCGGTCGTAATAATTTTCCGCGTTGAGGGAAAGAATTTTTTGCCGTTCTCTGTGCCCAGCCCAAGGAGCACGCGACATGAAGGACATTCTCGATCTCGACCGTTATCCGCTCGACCGCGAAGGCAGCGGCGACTGGAAGCGCCTCGTCGAGCAGTCCGTCGCGGCGCTCAAAGCCGACGGCATGTTCAATCTCGAAGGTTTTTTGCGGCCCGGCGTCGCCGAACAGGCGGTGCGGGAAATCAAGCCGGTCATGGACACGCAGTCCCATGTCCACAAGCGCATGCACAATATCTATTTCAAGCCCAGCATCCCCGAACTGGCGCCCGACCATCCCGCCTTGCGCAAGGTCGAGACCATCAGCCACACTGTCTGTGCCGACCAGCTTCCCGGCAGCACCGTGCTTGCCATCTACGAATACGAGCCGCTTGTGCGTTTCCTGGCGGCGACGATGGGCAAGGCAGAACTGCATGTCATGCAGGATCCGCTGGCCCGCACCAATGTCATGGCCTATCGCGCCGGCGAGGCGCTGAACTGGCATTTCGACCGCTCGGAATTCACCACGACGCTTCTGCTGCAGCAGGCGCAGAGTGGCGGCGACCTCGAATACCGCACCGATCTGCGCTCGGACGACGATCCGAACTATGACGGTGTCGCCAGGTTGCTCGAAGGGCGAGACCCCGATGCAAAAATCCTGCGCATGAAGCCCGGTACGCTCAATGTCTTCCGCGGCAAGAACACCGCGCACCGTGTCACCACCGTCGAAGGCGAACGCGAGCGCATGATCGCGGTGTTCTCCTATTACGAGAAACCCGGCGTGATGTTCAGTGCCGAGGAACGGGTCGGCTTCTACGGCCGGGCGGCCTGAGCCGCCCTCCACCGATCCGGGGCGGGTTTTGCCTGGCGCCGAGAAAAAATCCGAAAATGAGACCTTGTTAGATTGTCGACAATCTGATTGTCTTGCGGTCTGTTCTCGCTGGAGTGGGCCGGATAGTGAAGACGGAGTTCAGCCCGATTGCCGACACCACGCGCCGTGCCGAGATCGTGGCGCTGCTTCGGCGCGCGATCCTGACCGGCCAACTGGAGCCCGGCCAGAAGCTCAACGAGCTCAGGATTTCCGAGCAGATGCGGGTCAGCCGCGCGCCATTGCGCGAGGCGATGCGCGAGCTGGTGCAGGAAGGTCTCCTCGCCAGCATTCCCTACGCCGGCACCTTCGTCGTCGACGTCACCGCCAAGGATATCGACGATGCCTATTCGTTGAACAAGGTTCTGGACGAATTCGCCATTGAGCGCACCTGGCCTCTGCGCGACCAGCGCTTCTTCGACGAGATCGACCGGCGCCATGAGGCGGTGAAGCAAGCGACGCGGGCTCTCGACACCACGCGTCAGATCGAGACCGCGCTGCAACTGCACGGACTGATTTACGAATGGGCCGACAATTCGGTGCTGCTGGAAACCTGGCAGCGGCTGACCAGCCGGCTGCAGATGTATTTCGCGCTCCATCTGCATGCCCGCAACGAGCCGGTGCCGGTCGAGGACATGCACGAGACCTATGTGCGGCTCATGAAAGGCAAGGATATGCGCGCCGCCCAGCGCTATGCCCGCGAACATATCGACATCGATTTCGAGGAACTGCTCGCCTATGCGCGCGGGCTGGAACAAAGGGAATCGAAGGGCGCCAAGGCCGATCGCGCCGGACGGAACAACAACGGCTGAGGGCTTCGCCGCCAAGGCGATGCTTTCCTGAAATCACTGACAACGGACAGACAATAGTGCAGATCAAATCCATCAAGGCCTACCATGTCGTTCAGCCCTTCGTGGACGGCCCCTACCGCATGTCAAAGGGGCGGGTCGCCGACTGCTTCGATGCGGTCATCGTCGCCATCACTTCCGATAGCGGCGTGACCGGCTGGGGCGAGATGGCGCCGCTCGGCAATTTCTATTCGGCCGCGTTTCCGGCAGGGACACGCGCTGGCGTGCCGGAGATCGCGCCGCATCTCATCGGCCAGGATCCGCGCGGGCTGGCCAGCATCGGCCGGCTGATGGACACGGTATTCAAAGGCCATCCCTACATTAAATCGGCGCTCGACATGGCCTGCTGGGACCTAGCCGCACGCGCCGCCGACGTGCCCCTGGTGACCATGCTCGGCGGCCGCGAGAGCGATATGGCGGAGACCTACCGGGTCGTCACCCACGGCACGCTCGACCAGATGGCGGAACTGGCAAAAAGGATCATCGCCGAGGGCTGTCGCCGTCTGCAGGTCAAGGTCGGCGGCAATGTGCACGACGACATCGAGCGGGTAACGACGGTCGCCTCTGCCGTGCCGAAAGGTACGGTGATTTTCTGCGACGCCAATGCCGGCTGGACACCCTATCAGGCACGGCAGTTCGCCGATGCCACGCGTGGCATAGACTACACGTTCGAGCAGCCCTGCACGACGATCGAGGAGAACATGTCGGTGCGCCGCATGCTGGACAAGCCGATGGTGCTCGACGAATCCGTTACGTCGCTGGAAGAGATGCTGGAGATCCACCGCCTGGGCGCGGCCGACGGGTTGACGCTGAAGATCTCGCGGCTGGGCGGCGTGACCAGGGCCCGGCAGATCCGCGACGTTGCCGTCGACCTCGGTTTCATGATCACGGTCGAGGACACAGGCGGCGCCGAGATCGACACGGCGGCGATGGCACATCTGTCGCTGTCTACACCGCAAGAGCGGCGATTGCATGCCATTGCCTTCCATGAATGGGTGACGGTGCGCACGGCCTTCAACGCCCCGCCGGTCACCGGCAGCCATATGGGCATTCCGGATGGGCCTGGCCTCGGCATCGACGTGGACCCGAGCCTGCTCGGCAAGCCTTTCTTCGAGATCGGCTGAGATGAAAATCCGCAGCATCAAGGCCACGCCGATCAATCTTCGCCTCGAAGCGCCCTATGGCTGGGTCTTTGGCGAGCTCGACGGCTTTTCGCAGACCATTGTCGAGGTCGAGACCGAGGATGGGCTGATCGGCCTCGGCGAAGCGCCGACGCCGGCGGCAGCCGCGATCATCAACGATGTTCTGGCCGAGCGCCTGGTCGGCCGCGATGCCTTCGACATCGCCGGCGCCGAATATGTCTGCCTGCCCTATTGGACCGGTGTGCAGTCGATCAACGATCGCACCCGCATCATGGCCTTCGGCGCCATCGAGATGGCGTTGTGGGATCTGCGCGGCAAGGCGTGGAAGCAGCCGCTCTACCAGCTGCTCGGCGGCGCGGTGCGCAAGGACATTCCGTTCACCGACTATTTTTCGCTGCGCGGCGACGGGCCCAAGGTGAAGGGCGAGACGACGCCTGAAGAAGTCGCCGACTATTGCGTCGAACTCAACGAGACGCACGGCACGACCTTCTTCGAAGGCAAATTCTCGACCGAGGACCCGAAAGTCTCGCTGAGAATGGTCGAGCTGATCCGCGAAAAACTCGGCGACGAGGCGATGATCCGCATCGATTCCAACCAGGCCTATTCGCTGGCCACCGCGCGGCGGCTGGCGCAGCCGCTCGAAGACCTCGGGGTGCGTAACTGGGAGGATCCGGTGGCGACGATGGAGGAGATGCGGCAGTTGCGGCAGCATTGCTCGATCCCGTTCTCGACCCACAACATCGATATCGCGCGCGCCGTGGATCTCAAGGTTCCCGACGCCTTCGTCGGCAATCCGACGGCGCATGGCGGCATCGGCCGCCTGCTGCGCTTCGTCGGCGCCTGCGAACATGCCGGCGTCGATTTCTGGTGCTACAGCGGCGACAGCGGCATCGGCAGCGCGGCCTATCTGCATCTGTGCGCGGCGCTCGGCTGGATCCGGGAGCCGAACCAGTCGCTGTTTCGCATGCAGCCGATGGACATCACCGAAGAAGGGCCGTTTTCGCCGAGGAACAATGTCGTGCGCGTGCCGGAAGGCCCCGGTCTCGGCGTTACCTTGTCGCGGAAAAACCTCGCGGCCTGCCATCGCGACTTCACCGAGAACGGCCCGTGCAACAAATATCACGACCCGGCAAAGCCCGGAACATACCGCCGCCTGCCGCTGAACTAGGAGACAGAGAAGGAAAGGAGACTAGCCGACAACAAGGGTCCGCCGCAGCGATTTGCATCGCCAAGGCAGCACCTGACGGGTGGAAGCATTTGCCTCAAGAAAATCTGCCCCCTGCGCCGCAAGGATCGGATGGACCAGAAAAGACAGCATGCTACAGTCCCGGTCGACCGACTTCGTTGATGGCCGGGACAGGAGAACTCCACGGAATTTCGTCAACCGCAAGTGCATTCTTCAGCCATAAGAAACAAGGGGAAAGGGTTAAACCCATGAGCAAGAACTACCGCATTCTCGACCTGATCCGGCGCAACCGCTCGCCGCTCGAAAATCACCTTATCGACGGTCTGGTCGACGGCCGCGTCAGCCGTCGCGACTTCATCCGCCACGGCAGCCTGCTCGGCCTGTCGCTGCCGCTCCTGGGCGGCATCACCACGGCCGCCGGCTTCAGTGGCATGCCGTCGCTCGCCCGCGCCCAAGGCGCGCCCGGCGCCACCATCCGCGTCGCCAGCAGCGTGCCGGCGGCAGCCATCGACCCGGTCACCATCGCCGACGCCGGCGGCCTGCTGGTCATGCAGCAGGTTGCCGAGTTCCTCTGCGTCGATGGCCCTGACCTCGTGCTCAAGCCGGCGCTGGCCGAAAGCTGGAAGCCGAACGACAACGGCTCAGTGTGGACCTTCAAGCTGCGCAAGGGCGTGAAATTCCATTCGGGCGGCGAGATGAAAGCCGAGGACGTGGTGGCCAGCATCGACCGCCTTGCCGACCCGGCAAACTCGTCCAACGCACTGTCGGTGTTCACCGGCATCCTGTCGAAAGGCGCCAGCAAGAAGGTCGACGACTACACGGTGGAATTCCACCTCGACGCGCCGAACGGCAACTTCCCCTACATGCTGTCATCGGACAATTACAACGCCGTCATCATCCCGGCGAGCTACAAGGGCGACTACGAGAAGAGCTTCGACGGCACCGGGCCGTTCAAGGTCGAGAAGTACACGCCGAAAGTCGGCGCATCCTTCGTTCGCAACGAGAATTATTGGGGCGAGAAGGCCCTGCCCGATCGCACGGAATTCACCTTCTTCACCGATGTGCAGCCGATGATCCTGGCCCTGCAAGGCGGCCAGGTCGACATCATCAACCAGATGCCGGTCCTGGCCGGCGTCGCTCTGCTCAGCGATCCGAGCGTCGACATCATCAGCCTGAAGTCCTCGGCGCATCAGCAGTTGCACCTGCGCTGCGACGACGGTCCGTTGAAGGACGCGCGCGTGCGCCGCGCCATCGCGCTCAGCATGGATCGCGACAAGCTGGTCGCCGGCCTGATGAAGGGTCGCGCCGTGGCGGGCAATGACAGCCCGTTCGCAGCGGTCTACCCGTCGACCGATACCGGCGTGCCGCAGCGCAAGCAGGACATCGCGCAGGCCAAGCAGCTGATGGAAGCGGCGGGCGTCGGCAAGGGCTTCAAGATCACGCTGACCACCGAGCGCTACCTCGAAATCCCCGAATATGCCCAGCTCATCCAGAACTGGGTCAAGGAGATCGGCATCGAGCTCGAGCTCAACATCCTCGACCAGAGCGCCTATTACGGCGACGCGGTGTTCGGCAAATCGAACTGGCTGGATTCTGTGATGGGCATTACCGACTATGGCCACCGCGGCGTGCCGAATGTCTATCTCGCTGCCCCGCTGAAGAGCGATGGCACCTGGAACGCGGCGCACTTCAAGAACAAGGACTACGACGCGCTGGCGACCAGCTACATCGCGGCGCTTGATCTCGAGGCGCAAAAGGCCGACGCCGGCAAGATCCAGAAGCTGCTGCTCGAGGAAACGCCCGTTATCTTCGGCTATTTCTACGACTACCTGACGGCGACGGCGAAAGGCGTGGCCGGCGTGCAGCCGACCGCCATGTCGCAGCTGTTCCTCGAAAAGGCGTCGAAGGCCTAAGCGGAGGCAGACAAGCCCATCCCGCGACCGCCAGCCCCCAGTGGGGGCTGGCGCTTTCGCTGCCAGGCCGAGGCAAGGCGCTGCGCGCCGGCCTGACGCGGAGCCTCGCGTTGCGGGACGATCGATCATTGCCCATGGAGTCCGAGACCCTGCTCACCACCATGCATTGGGGGACCTACGAAATCCGTGCCGAGAACGGCAGGCTCGTCGGCATCGAGCCATGGAGCGGCGACCCCGATCCATCGCCGATCGGCAAGTCCATGCTCGGCACCGTGCAGGGCGACCTGCGTGTCTCCCGTCCCGCCATCCGGCGCGGCTGGCTGGAGGGGAACAGGTCCGGCGGCAAGGACGGACGCGGCAGCGAGGCTTTTGTCGAAGTCTCCTGGGAAACAGCGCTGGACATCGTTGCGTCCGAACTGAACCGTGTTCGCGTCGCGCATGGCAACAGCGCCATCTATGCCGGCTCCTATGGCTGGGCGAGCGCGGGACGGTTCCACCATGCCCAGAGCCAGGTCCACCGCTTCCTCAACACGATCGGCGGCTATACGAGTTCGGTGCTCAGCTATTCCTACGGCGCGGCCGAGATCATCCTGCCGCATGTGCTTGGCGGGACCGATGGCCTGACGGGCAATCATTCCACCTGGGACGGGATCGAACGGCATAGCGAACTGATCATCGCTTTTGGCGGTCTGCCCTGGCGCAATGCGCAGATACAGGGCGGCGGCGCGGCCCGTCACGAAGCCGCCGCGGCCTTGCGCAATGCTGTTGCCAACGGCGCCCGGCTGGTCAATGTCTCGCCCGTGCGCGATGACGCACCGCGCGGCGTCGAGACCGAATGGCTGGCGCTGCGACCGAACAGTGACACCGCCTTGATGCTGGCCTTGTGCCATGTCCTCCTCAGCGAGCATCGTCATGACGAGGCATTCCTGGCGCGCTACTGCACCGGCTTCGAGGCTGTGCAGGCCTACGTCCTGGGAGAAACCGACGGCCAACCGAAAAGTCCGGCATGGGCTGCCGCCCTGAGCGGCGTGGCGCAGAACAGGATCGTCGCCCTGGCCAGGGAAATGGCCGCCAAGCGCACGATGTTGATGGTGAGCTGGTCGCTACAGCGCGCCGATCATGGCGAGCAGCCATACTGGACGGCGATCACGCTTGCCGCGCTGCTCGGCCAGATCGGACTGCCGGGCGGCGGCCTTGGCTTCGGCTATTCATCGACAAATGGCGCCGGAAGACCGGAGATGGGATTCCGGTGGCCATCCGTGCCGCAAGGCAGGAACCAGGTTACGGACTTCATCCCGGTCGCGCGGATGGCCGACATGCTGCTCAACCCGGGCGGTTCCTTCGAATTCAATGGCGCCGCGATGGCCTATCCCGACATAAGGCTGGTCTACTGGGCCGGCGGCAATCCGTTCCATCATCACCAGGACCTGAACCGGCTGGTCGAGGCTTGGCGGCGGCCTGAAACGATCATCGTCAACGAGCCCTTCTGGACGGCGACGGCGCGCCATGCCGACATCGTGCTGCCGGTCACCACGCCGCTGGAGCGAAACGACCTCGCCTTCTCGAACCGGGAAAACCTCGTCGTCGCCATGAAGCAAGCGATCGACCCGGTTGGGGAGGCGCGCGACGATTATCGGATCTTTGCCGACCTGTCGGCGCGGCTCGGTACCGCCGAGGCCTTCACAGAAGGGCGTGCAGCCAGCGACTGGATCCGGTTGCTTTACGAGCAGGCCAGGGACAATGCCAACGCGGCCGGCGTCGGGATGCCTCCCTTCGACCGTTTCTGGCATGACGGCCACGCCGACCTTGCCCGGCAGGTGACGTCGCAGACTCTGCTCGGTTCCTTCCGCGCCGATCCGGAGCGCCATCGGCTGGCGACGCCATCGGGCCGCATAGAGCTGTTCTCGCAGACGATCGACTCCTTCGGCTATGACGACTGTCCCGGTCATGCCGTGTGGCGCGAGCCCAGGGAATGGCTGGGCAGCGAGCTTGCCAGCCGGTTCCCGCTGCATCTCCTGTCACCGCAGCCCGCCGACAAGCTGCATAGCCAGTACGATCACGGCTCGGTCAGCCGGGCAGGCAAGGTGTCGGACCGCGCGCCGCTATGGATCAACCGGGCGGATGCCGCAGCGCGCGGTATCGTGGACGGAGCTGTCGTGCGCGTCTTCAACGATCGCGGAGCGTGCCTGGCAGGCGCCGTGCTGACGGATGGCCTGATCCCCGGCGTCGTCCAGTTGCCAACCGGTGCATGGTTTGACCCCTCCACGCCGGGACAGCCGCACAGTCTGGAAAAGCATGGCAATCCGAACGTGCTGACGCCCGACCGGGGGACGTCGCGCCTTGCCCAATCACCGACCTGCAATTCGACGCTGGTCGAGGTATCTCGATTTGACGGAGCCGTCCCCCCGGTGACAGCCTTCGATCCGCCTGCCACAGTGCATTTAGCCGATGTGCCCGGCCTGGCCGGACCGCAGCCCCATCACAAGGAGGCTTAGCCATTCTTTCCTTCTTTGCCCGGCGTGTTTCCCTGTCGCTTGTGACGCTGTTCCTGCTCAGCATCATGGTGTTCCTGGGCGGCCAGGTGCTGCCCGGCAATGTCGGGCGTGCGATCCTTGGACCGTTTGCCGACCAGCGCGCGGTCGACGCTCTCAATCATACGCTGGGCGTCGATCGCCCGCTGCTCACCCAATATGCGACCTGGATCTGGAATTTTGTCCGCGGCGACATGGGCACGTCCTACATCTTCCGCTCGCCGGTGGCGCCGTTCGTCATCGATGCCTTGGGCAATTCGATGAAGCTGGCGGCGGTCGCCTTCGTGCTGGTGGTGCCGATCGGCATTCTTGGCGGCGTCGTGGCCGCGCTCAACCTCAACCGCCCGCTCGACCGTATCATCAGCCTTGGCGGCCTGTCGGTGACCGTGCTGCCGGAGTTCGTCACCGGCATCATCCTGATCCTGATCTTCGGCGTGTGGCTGCGCTGGCTGCCGATCTCGGCGGCATGGCCCAAGGATGCCGGCTTCTTCACGCAGCTCTACTACCTGATCCTGCCGTCGCTGCCGCTGTTCCTGGTGCTGTTCGGCTATATCGCGCGCATGGCGCGTTCCGGCATGATCGAGGCGCTCGATTCCGACTATACAAGAACGGCGGTGCTCAAGGGCCTGCCCTGGCGCACGGTGATCTGGCGCCATGTGCTGCGCAATGCCTTGCTGCCGACCATCACCGTCATCGCCACCCAGACCGGCTATCTCATCGGCGGCCTGGTGGTGATCGAGACGCTGTTCCGTTACCAGGGCATCGGTTCGCTGATCTTCACCGCCGCGCGCGGCAAGGACTTTCCGATGCTGGAATCGGGCATCCTGACCATCGGCATCGTCTATGCCGTAGCGACATTGATCGCCGACTTCCTCTATTCCGTGCTCAATCCACGCATCCGGCTGGGGTCAGACCAATGAGCGCCGTGCAGACCACCTCTCCCCCACAAGACGGCACCCGCAGGCGCAGTCCCCTCGCGGAAGTCTTCTTCTCGCTCATGCGCTCGCGGACCTTCCTTGTCGGCCTTTTCATCGTGCTGTTCTGGGTTGCCTGTGCGCTGTTCGGCGAGCACTTCGCACCCTACGACCCGCTTGCCGACGACATCATCAACGCGCTGGCGCCGCCTTCGTCCGAACATTGGTTCGGCACCGACCAGATCGGCCGCGACGTCTTCTCGCGCGTCATTGTCGGCTCGCGCGACATCCTCACCGTCGCGCCACTGGCGACCTTGCTGGCGACGGTTGCCGGCACGGCACTCGGCCTGCTCACCGGTTATTTCCGCGGCATTGTCGACGATGTCGTCAGCCGCATCCTGGAAGCCTTCATGGCCATCCCCGTGGTCATTGTCGCGCTGCTGGCCATCGTCGCGCTCGGCACCTCCAAGGCCACCGTCATCGTCGTCATTGGCCTGAGCTTCGCACCGATCATCGCCCGCACCGTGCGCTCGGCGGTGCTGGCCGAGCGCGAACTCGATTACGTCGCCGCCGCGCAGCTGAGGCACGAGAGCGCCTTCCACACGATGTTCGTCGAGATCCTGCCCAACGTCATCCCGCCGATCCTGGTCGAGACCACCGTGCGGCTGGGCTACGCCATCTTCGCGGTCGCGACACTCTCCTTCATGGGTTTCGGCATCCAGCCGCCCTCACCCGACTGGGGGCTGTCGATCTCCAGCAATTACGGCATGATCGGCGGCGGCTTCTGGTGGACGGTGCTGTTCGATGCACTCGCCATCGCCTCGCTGGTGATCGGTGTCAACCTTGTGGCCGACGGCGTTCATGGAGCGCTCAATGACTAACTCCGCGAAAGCGCAAAACGCGCTCAAACTCACCGATCTGTCGGTCGCCTACCGGGTGGCGGGGCGCAACCGCGCCGTGCTGCGCAATCTCAGCCTCAACATCGGGCAAGGCGAGGCCTACGGGCTGGTCGGCGAATCCGGCTGCGGCAAATCCACCGTCGCGCTCACCGTCGTGCGCTATCTGCCAAGAAACGGCTCGATATCGGGCGGCGCGATTTCGCTCGACGGCCAGGACGTGATGAAGCTCGATGCCGAGGCCTTGCGGCGCGCGCGGGCCGAAAGCGTCTCCATGGTCTATCAGGATCCCGGCAAGGCGCTGAACCCGTCGATCCGCATCGGCCGTCAGTTGACCGAGATCTTCGAGCTTGGCGGCATAACGGGCCAGGCGGCCACCGATCGCGCCATCGCCATGCTGAACCGGGTGCGCATCTCCGATCCGCCGAGTGTCATGCAGCGCTATCCGCACCAGCTCTCCGGCGGCATGCAACAGCGCGTGGCAATCGCCATGGCGCTGGCCAACGATCCCTCGATGCTGATCCTCGACGAACCGACCACCGGCCTCGATGCGACGGTCGAGGCCGAGGTGCTCGACCTCATCGCGCAGCTCAGGCAGGAGCTGTCGGCCTCGATCCTGTTCATCAGCCACAACCTCGCCGTCGTGTCCAACATGTGCGACCGGGTCGGCGTGCTCTATGCCGGCATGCTGGTCGAGGAAGGACCGACCGATGTCGTCTTCAACGATCCGCGCCATCCCTATACGGTAGCACTCCTGCGCTGCCTGCCGCGCGGCGGCCAGCGCAAGGACCAGGGGCGGCTCGACACCATTCCGGGCTTCCTGCCGGGCATCGGCGCGGACATCAAGGGCTGTGCCTTCGCCGACCGCTGTGCCTTGGCGGACGACCGCTGCCGCACCGAATTGCCGCCGCTTTATGATTTGAGCGACGAGCGAGGCAAGCGCCTGTCGCGCTGCTTCCATCACGACAAGGCGCAAGCTTTGCCACGCGCCACACCAAGCGATGTGGCGGCAGCGCCCAAGCCGGCAACCGCACCGGTGCTGCGCGTCGCCGGGCTGAACAAGACTTATGCCAGCCACGGTCATCCCTTGCGCGCCGTGAAGGATGTCTCGCTCGATCTACGGCCCGGCGAGACGCTGGGGCTGGTCGGCGAATCCGGCAGCGGCAAGACCACCTTCGCCAGGCTGCTGCTCGGCCTTGTACCGCCTGACGAAGGCGGCAGCATCGAGCTCGAGGGCAAGGCGCTGGCGCCGAAGCTGGAGAACCGTGGCGACGACCAGGTCAAGGCGATGCAGATCGTCTTCCAGAACCCGGACTCGGCGCTCAACCGCTCGCATTCGATCCGCCATATCCTTAGCCGCGCCTTGAAGCGGCTGGCCGGCCTCTCAGGCAAGGCGCAAGAGACACGCCTTGACGACCTGGTCCGCTCGGTACGCCTCACCGATCGGCATCTGGCCGTCAAGCCGCGCCAGCTCTCAGGCGGGCTGAAGCAGCGCGTCGCCATTGCGCGTGCTTTCGCCGGCGATCCGCGCATCGTGGTCTGCGACGAGCCGACCTCCGCGCTCGACGTCTCCGTCCAGGCGGCGATCCTCAACCTGCTCGCCGATTTGCAGGCCAAGGAGGACGTCAGCTACATCTTCATCTCACACGACCTTGGTGTGGTGCGCTACCTCTCCGACAAGATCGCCGTGCTCTATCTCGGACGCATCATGGAGATCGGGCCATCGGAGGAAGTCTTCTCAGGGCCGCATCACCCCTATACGGAAGCGCTGCTGTCGGCCGTGCCCAAGCTTGACCAGACCGAGACGGCACGCATCCGGCTCGACGGCGAGATCCCAAGCGCCACCAACCCGCCCTCGGGATGTGTGTTCCACACGCGCTGCCCGCGCAAGATCGGCCCGATCTGCGAGCAGCAGGAGCCGCCACTGGCCGAGGCACAGCCCGGACATTCCATCCGCTGCCATATCCCCTATGCGGAGCTGGCAAGGCTGCAGAAGGGGCTCGTGGCCGAACCGGCGTAGCGTGACATCGCAGCAGATGACCGCATGGGCCGGCCGGCTACACCTGGCCGGCCATGCCGAGCGAACGGTCACCTTCCGAAAAGCCCTGGCCTTTGGCCCAATCCTTGGCCAACGCACGCAAACCCGTCAGTGCGACATCCAGCACATCAGACGAAACCGGGTTGGAAGGATAGGCAAGGTAGATCGGCCGCTGGAACACCGGCGCGTTGTCGATGCGCCGCATTTCCCCGCGTTCGACATGGCCGCTGACGGCGCTGAGCGGCAGATAGGCCGCCGCCTGCTGCGACAGCACGTGCTGAAGGCCGATGAAGACCAGCCCGGCTGAAATGGCCGGCTTGACCATACCGGCAAAGGCGCGGTCATGCTCGATGCGGAATTCGAGCCCCCAATCCATCAGTATGTAGTTTTCGGTCCATGGCTTCGTCCGCGCGGCGTGCTGGACAAGCACGACCTGATCGACGGCAAGCGTCTCATAGACGATGCCGGGATGCGGGCGCGGCAAATAGAGGATGCAGATGTCGAGCAGGCCTTCCGCCAGTTGGTCGATCGCCAGATCCGGAAAACTGCCTTCGAGCCGCAGCGCCACATTCGGCCGCCTGGCGCGCATCCACTCCACCCATGGCGAAGTGATGCGCTCCCACAGATAGGCGGGTGCTGTCAGCCGCAGCAGGCTGTCATAGCCATCGGGAACAGCGATATCCTGCCTCGATTGCTCCCAGGTGCGGGTGATGGAAGAGGCGTGCGGCAGGAACTGCCGGCCGGCCGGCGTCAGCGTGACGCCATCGCGGTCGCGCACGAAAAGCCGGCGCCCCAACTGCTCCTCCAGCCCCCTGATCCGCGCGCTGACGGTGGACTGCGCAAGGTTGAGCCGGCTGGCCGCGACGGTGAAGCTGCCATGTTCGGCGACTTCCAGGAAACTACGCAGGTTCTCGGTATCCATGGCCACACCTCGCATCGAAAATTTCGATGACCCCTATCAAAAAATATCGCTTTCCGGTCGCGGTCAACAATGACCTAAATGGCCGATCCCCCGAGGGCAAGCGAGGAATGCAGCCATGCCAAGGCCTTTCGTGACAATCGACGCCGCCCGCAAAAATCTGACGGCAATCGAAAATTCCGCCGTCGACGAATTGCTGGCCGGCAGGCTCGACCGCCGCGATTTCCTGCGCCATGGCAGCGTTCTCGGCCTTTCCCTGCCATTCCTGGGCAGCCTTGTCGCCGCTGCCGGCCTCGGCACGCAAAAGGCCCGCGCCGAGGGCAAACCGGGCGGCACGGTGCGCGCCGGCGTCGCCACGCCGGGCGGCGCCATCGATCCCGTCACCTATTATGACAGCGGCAGCTACCAGCTGGTCTTCCAGACCGCCGAATTTCTCTGCATCACGCAACCGGATCTCACCTTGAAGCCGGTGCTGGCGGAAAGCTGGTCGCCGAACGCGGATGGCAGTGTCTGGACCTTCAAGCTGCGCAAGGGCGTGAAATTTCACAATGGCGAAGACTTCAAGGCCGACGACGTGGTCGCGACCTTCGACCGGCTGGCCGATCCCAACGGTGCTTCGAACGCGCTTTCGGTGTTCAAGGGCCTGCTGTCGAAGGGCGGCACGCAGAAGGTCGACGACCACACCGTCGCCTTCCATCTCGATCAACCGAACGGCAGCTTTCCCTATTCGGTGTCGATCGACAATTACAACGCCGTCATCCTGCCGGCGAGCTACAAGGGCGACTACGAAAAGACCTTTGAAGGCACCGGCCCGTTCCGGCTGGAGAGCTACACGCCGAAGGTCGGCGCGACCTTCGTACGCAACGAGGACTATTGGGGCGAGAAGGCGCTGCCCGACCGGCTCGAATTCAAGTTCTACGGCGACGTGCAGCCGCGCATCCTTGCGCTGCAGGCCGGCGAAGTCGATGTCCTCGACGCGGTGCCGCTCGATGTCAGCCAGGTGGTGCTCAACAGCCCGGACATCACCGTGCTGCGCGTCGCCTCGACCGCGCACCGCCAGCTCCACATGCGCTGCGACACCGGCCCGTTCACCGACAAGCGCGTGCGCCAGGCGCTGGCGCTCAGCATCGACCGTTCCAAGCTGGTCGACGGCCTCTGCCGCGGCATGGCGGCGACAGGCAATGACAGCCCGTTCGCGCCGGCCTTTCCCGCCACCGACAAATCCGTGCCGCAACGCGTCCAGGATATCGCCAAGGCCAAGCAACTGCTCGAAGCGGCCGGCCTCGCCGGCGGCTTCGACATGACCCTGACGACGCTGCGCTATTCCGACATTCCGGGCTACGCGCAGCTGTTCCAGAACTTCGCCAAGGAGATCGGTGCCCGCATCGCGCTCAACATCGAGGACCAGGACAAATATTACGGCAAGGCGGTGTTCGGCCAGTCGGACTGGCTGGACAGCCCGCTCGGGATCACCGACTACGCGCACCGCAGCGTGCCCAACGTGTTCCTCAAGAGCCCGCTGGTCAGCGACGGCCCGTGGAACGCGGCGCATTTCAAGAGCCCGGCCTATGACGGCATGGTCACGAGCTATCTCAAGGCGCTCGACATCGGTGCGCAGCGCGCGGCGGCATCCGACATCCAGAAACTGCTGCTCGACGAGACGCCGGTGATCTTCAGCTATTTCCCGGATCTGCTGGTGCCGGTGCGCAAGAATGTCAGCGGCCTGCCGCCGATCGCCGCCGGGTTGCTGCTCGATCGCGTATCGCTGGGATAGAGGCCGGATTGGACAATTCTGCGTTTCGGGCGGTGAGGCTATGCCCTGGCAGGTTGCAAAGAGCGATGGGGGCCATCGCTCGAGCCGCTCGATGCAAGAGAAACCCGCCGCCCGGAAACCCTCCGACACCATGGCTCAATCCAGGTTCATCCCGCTTTGCGCCAACGCTCGATGACAAAAGAAAAGAAACGGGAGACTACCATTCGCAAGCCTCATTTGCGCGGTCGCGGACCGCATTTCCCCCTGCTCGACACTATCGTGCAGTATGAGTCGGAACCCGGCTATGTCGCTTTCACCATGCCGACGCAGAAGCGGCTGCGCGTGCAGGTGGGATCGATGATCGTCGCCGACACGACCAAGGCGCTGGTGCTCTACGAATCCGACCATCTGCCGGTCTATTACTTCCCGATGAGCGATGTGCGCGAGGAGTTCCTGCTGCCCAGCACGACGACGACCGAGAGCCCGTTCAAGGGCGTCGCCACGCATTATTCGCTGAACACCGGCATCACGCTGGTCGAGGATGCCGCCTGGCGCTATCTCGATCCGGTCAAGGGATCGCCTGACCTGTCGGACTACATGTCCTTCTATTGGCCCAAGATGACGCACTGGTATGAGGAGGACGAGGAGATTTTCGTCCATGCCCGCGATCCGTTCCGCCGGGTCGACTGCCTGCCGTCGTCGCGGCGGGTGCAGGTCATCCTCGACGGCGAGCAGGTCGCCGATTCACGCCGTGGCGTCTTCCTGTTCGAAACCGGCCACCCGGTGCGCCACTACTTGCCGATCTCCGACACGCGGCTCGATATGCTTACGCCCAGCCGGTACATTTCGCGCTGCCCCTACAAGGGCATCTCCAACTACTATCACGTGACGACGCCCAAGAAGCGGCACGAAAACCTCGTCTGGTACTATCCCGAGCCGGTCCACGAGGCCGAGCGCATCAAGGGCCTGGTCTGCTTCCACCACGAACTGGTCGACAAGATCCTGGTCGACGGCGTCGAAATCCCGAAGGAATTCACGGCTGCCTCGAGCGGCTATTTCTAGGCATCGCCCGCCCTCCCTTGTCGGCTTGCGCGCCGACCGCTTGATCGAAAGGCGGCTCCGCGCATACCTTCCCTATGGCAGGGAGGGCTATCGATGGATCTTTTCAAGCTGGACGGCGATGTCGCGCTGGTTACCGGCGCCGGCAGCGGCATTGGCCAGGCAATCGCGATCGGACTGGCTGAGGCAGGGGCCGACGTCGCCTGTTTCGGTCATGCATCGAAAGGCGGGCTGGAAGAAACCGCGCACCGGATCACGGCACTTGGGCGCAAGGCTTTGGTGCTGACCGGCACGGTCACCTCGCAGAGCGATCTGGCGGCGGCAATCGATCGCGTCGAGACCGAACTCGGTGCGCTGAGCGTCGCCGTCAACAATGCCGGCATCGCCGGTTCGGAACCGTCCGAGACCTTGTCGCTGGAGACATGGCAGAAGGTGCACGAGGTCAACGTCGCCGGCGTGTTCCTGTCCTGCCAGGCACAAGCCCGCAAGATGCTGGCGCGCCGCAAAGGCTCGATCATCAACATCGCCTCGATGTCCGGCACCATCGTCAACCGGGGGCTGACGCAGGCGCACTACAACTCCTCGAAAGCCGCCGTCATCCACATGTCGAAGAGCCTCGCCATGGAGTGGGCCGATCGCGGATTGCGCGTCAACGTCGTCAGTCCCGGCTACACGCTGACGCCGATGAACAAGCGGCCGGAGGTGGCTGAGGAGATCAAGATCTTCAAGCGCGACACGCCGATGGGGCGCATGGCCGCGCCGGAGGAAATGGTCGGGCCGACGGTGTTCCTGGCCAGCCGCGCGTCGAGCTTCGTCACCGGCCTCGATCTGATCGTCGATGGAGGCTACGTCTGCTGGTAGAACTATTCAACGGCCGCGTATCGGACTCGCCTTCGCCTGCAGTCTGAAATTGTGCATCAGCGAAGCGTTAGTCGTTGCGCGAGATGAACGTTGGTATATATAATTTCATCTTATGAAACGGTTGGCGAGACGGGGCTCGCCATGCCGGTAGCCGAGATCATGGGACCTTGATGGCTCGCACCTTGCAGGGCGCCGCAAGACTGGCAATTGATCCGCAGATGATCGCCGTCGTGGCGATGCATCGGCAGCCATGACGCTGACCTTCCCGGCATATTCCACCGTCACCGAAATTCAGCATCATTTCGCCTGCGCCGGCTTCAGCCGCGACGTGGCGGCAACGGTCTTGCGCAACGACCAGCCTTTCGGGAACAATCAAGAAAAGACGCAAGAAGGGAACGACCGATAACCGTCACAGCTTGAAGGAGAACAAGCAATGCCATTTCGCAGTGTGATTTCGAAACTCTCGATGGGAGCCCTGGCCCTTGCCGCGGCAAGCGCAATAAGTCCGATCGCCCAGGCCGCCGCACCGGAATCCAACGACCCGATCAAGATCGCGCTGTTCGACTGGACCAGCGTCAACCTGAACGCCAAGATCCTCGGCGGCATCCTGGAAAAGCTCGGCTATACCGTTGAATACCCGACCGCCGACTACCTCTCCAGCCTGACCACCGGCCTGACCAATGGCGACCTCGATGTCGGCCTGGAATTCTGGGACACCACCGCCGGCGAAGCCATGAAGGCCTCCGATGCGACCGGCCAGACCGA
The DNA here is from genome assembly GCF_016756515.1 of Mesorhizobium sp. 113-3-9. Taxonomy (NCBI): domain Bacteria; kingdom Pseudomonadati; phylum Pseudomonadota; class Alphaproteobacteria; order Hyphomicrobiales; family Phyllobacteriaceae; genus Mesorhizobium; species Mesorhizobium sp. 113-3-9. The sequence goes on from NZ_AP023246.1 coordinate 5,904,718, forward strand.
ACGTCTCGGCAAGCTCGGACCGAAAGCCAAGGAAGAGTGGTGGTTTCCCGAATACATGAAGGAGAAATGCCCGGGCCTGCCCAACTGGGAAGCGCTGAAGGACCCGAAATGCGCCGAGGCCTTCTCGACGGCGGAGACTGCACCGAAGGGTCGCTATCTCGGCGGTCCGGTGACCTGGGAAGGCTTTGACGACGAGCGCGTAGCGGCGCTGAAACTGCCCTTCACCGTGATCCACGCCGGCACCGACGCGGCGATGTTCGCGGAACTCGATTCAGCCTATCAGCGCAAGGCGCCGATCATGCTGTGGATCTATTCGCCGCATTGGGCGCCGGCCAAATACAAGGGCGAATGGGTGCAATTCCCCGAATACACGCCCGAGTGCTACAACGATCCGAAATGGGGCGTGAACCCCGACGCCAAGTATGACTGCGGCAAGCCGCATGGCGAGATCTGGAAATATGCCTGGAACGGCATGAAGGACAAATGGCCGGTCGCCTACAAGGTTGCCAAGGCCTATACGATCGACACCGACGAACTCAACAAGATGAGCGGCGAGATCGACCTTGACGGCAAGACGCCGGAGGACGTCGCCGCCGCCTGGATCGCTGCGCACGAAGCCGACTGGAAAGCCTGGGCGCAGTAATCGTTTCGACTGGAAAAGCGAGACCCGGCTGTCTGATCGGTCGGGTCTCAAATCTTGATGTTCCAGAAGGACGATTGGATGACGGACAGGACTGAACAGGGGTCGGCTCGACCGGGCACGGATGACCGCCCGGTGAAACTTGCCTGCCGCAATGTGTGGAAGCTGTTCGGGGCGAACGCGGCCAGTTTCATCCGCGAGCACGACGGCAAGGCCAGCATGGCCGATGTCACGGCTGCCGGACTGGTCGGCGCGGTGCGGGCCGTCGACCTCGAAATCCGCCAGGGCGAAATCTTCATCATCATGGGCCTCTCGGGTTCCGGCAAATCGACGCTGGTGCGCTGCATGTCGAGGCTGGTCGAGCCGAGCCACGGCAAGGTCGAGTTCGAAGGCAAGGACCTGCTGAAGATTTCCGACGCGGCGCTGATCGAACTCAGGCGCCATCGCATGGGCATGGTGTTCCAGAACTTCGCGCTGCTGCCCCACCTCAACGTGCTGGACAACATCGCCTTTCCGCTCAGCATACAGGGGCAGGACCGGTCGACACGCGAGGCGCGCGCCCGCGAGGTCATCGAACTCGTCGGCCTGCGTGGCCGCGAACATTTCTATCCGCGCGAGCTTTCCGGCGGCCAGCAGCAGCGTGTCGGCATCGCCCGCAGCCTGGCGACAAAACCGGAGATCTGGTTCCTCGACGAGCCGTTCTCCGCGCTCGATCCGCTGATCCGCCGCGAGATGCAGGACGAGTTGATGCGGCTGCAGACCATGCTGCACAAGACCATCGTCTTCATCACCCATGATTTCGACGAGGCGATCAGGCTCGCCGACCGTATCGCCATCATGAAGGACGGCGAGGTCATCCAGACCGGCACGCCGGAGGAACTGGTGGTCAATCCGGCTACCGACTATGTCGCCGAATTCACCCGCGACGTCGACCGCGCCAAGGTGATCTCGGCGCGCAGCCTGATGCGCGCCTGCGACGGCACGGAGCATGGCGGGACGGTGGGGCCGGAGGCCAAGATCGCCAGTTTTTCCGCCAGCATCGTTTCCGCCGGCAGGCCGTTCGCGGTGGTCAACGGCACCGGCAAGCCAATCGGTGAAGTCACACCGCAAGCGGTGATCGACCTTTTGGCCGGCATCGAACATGCGAGAACCGGCGCATGACGGTGACGGCAAGCGCCAGCGAGCCGAGGCCACCGCTTCAGCGGTGGCTGCTGGTCTGGGCGGCGGCACTTGCGGCCGTGCTGGTGGTGTTCCTGCTGCAGGACAGCGTTCCCTGGGCTGTCGACTATCCGGCCAACGCGGTCGTCCCCGTCGCGGACTGGGTCTCCGCGCTGATGGGCTGGATCAAGTCGAACCTGTCGTGGTTGACCCGCTCGATCACCGCGGTGCTGGGCGTGCCGCTCGACTTCGCGCTCAATCTGCTCGCCAAGAACTTCAAGATCGGCCACGGCGCGGACGCCTTCACGCTGCCACGCCTGTCCTGGGTCGGTGTGTGTGCTGTCGCCTTCCTCGCCGGCCATGCCGTGGGCGGTCGCAAACTCAGCCTGCTGGTCGGCGGCTGCTTCCTCTACATCGCGCTGTTCGGCCAATGGACCAGCGCCATGCTGACGCTGGCGCTGATCTCCATCGCCGTGCCGTTCTGCATCGTCACCGGCCTGTTCGCCGGGATCTGGGCCTGGCGCAAGCCATGGGCGGAAAGGCTGATCGTCTCCCCTGCCCTCGACCTGATGCAGACCATCCCGACCTTCGCCTATCTCATCCCGATGCTGCTGCTGTTCGGCAACAGCCCGGTGTCGGCAATGATCGCCACCGCCATTTTCGCCACGCCGCCGATGGTGCGGGCGACGATGCTCGGCCTAACGCGGGTGCCGCTGGAGATCGGCGAATTCAGCGACATGGCCGGCTGCACGGCGCGGCAGAAACTGTGGCGGGTGCTGCTGCCATCGGCGCGGCCGACGCTGATGGTCGGCGTCAACCAGGTGATCATGCTGGCGCTGAACATGGTGATCATCGCCTCGATGATCGGCGCCGGCGGTCTCGGCTACGATGTGCTTCTGGCGCTGCGTGCGCTGAAGGTCGGCGAAGCCATGGAAGCCGGTCTCGCCATCGTCGCGCTGGCCATCGCGCTCGACCGGCTGAGCCAGGCCATCGCGCACAAGCAGGCAAAGGGCTATGTTCATCAGGCGGCGAACCCGAGCTTCTGGCGGCGCTACCCCAATCTGACGCTGGCCATCGCCATCCTTGCCGTCACCACGCTGCTCGGCCTGTTCGTGCCGGCTTTCGCGGCGGTGCCGAAGGCCATCACCTTCACCACCGCGCCGCTGTGGAAGGCGGCGGTGAACTGGGTGACGATCAACTTCTTCGATGCGATCGAAGCCTTTCGTGTGGCACTGATCCTCAACGTGCTGAACCCGCTGCGTGCCTTCTGCGAAGGCTTTCCATGGCTTGGGGCGGTGTTCCTGCTCGGCCTCGCCGGCTATCAGCTCTCAGGCCCGCGCCTGGCCGCCCTGGTCGCGGCACTGACCGCCTTCTGCGCCGTCACCGGGCTGTGGGAAAAAACCATGGCGACTGTCTATCTCTGCGGCATCTCGGCCTTCATCGCCTGCCTGATCGGCATCCCGATCGGGCTGATGGCGGCGCGCAGCGACCGCTTCGAGAAAATCGTCACCCCTATCATCGACACGCTGCAGGTGCTGCCGTCCTTCTGCTTCATCATTCCGGTGGTGATGTTGTTCAGGGTCGGCGACGTCACCGCCATGATCGCAACCATCGCCTTCGCCGTGGTGCCGGCCATCCGCTACACCAATCACGGCATCAGGCAGGTGTCGCCGGCATTGATCGAGGCGGCCAAGGTGTCGGGCTGCACGCCGCGCCAGACCTTCTTTCGCGTGCAATTGCCGCTGGCGCTGCCGGAGATCATGCTCGGCGTCAACCAGACCATCCTGATGGCGCTGGCGATGATCATCATCTGCGCCATGGTCGGCACACGCGATCTCGGCCAGGAGGTGTTCATCGCGCTGTCCAAGGCCGATTCCGGCCGTGGCATTGTCGCGGGCCTCGCAATAGCCTTCATCGGCATCGTCGCCGACCGGCTGTTCAACGCCTGGACGGCGAAAGCGCGGGCAAGGCTGGGATAGGGCAGGACGATGCGCCGCGGCCTACTCCGCCGCGACGCCCTTCACCTCGAGATAGCTCTCCATGGAATCGTCCAGCGCCTGCAGCCACGGCGTATGATGCAGCGGCGCCATGGTGCCGGTCATCAGCGAGCGATAGGCGTGATCACGGAAGCTCATGATGTCTTCCACCTTGTGGTGTTCCCATTCCATGAAGGTCTGGTTGACCGCCTCGACATCGAAGCCGGGATAGTCGGTCTGGTCCATCAGTTCCTTGGTGTAGTCGCCCTGGAACCAGATCATCTGCTCGGCGTCCTCCAGCGTCTCCTCCCGCGCCCGCCACTTGGCACTGTGTTCGGCCATCGCCTTGGCCGAGGGAAGCTTGATGCGGCCCATGATGACATCCCGCGCGAACCAGGCCTGCGCGTCGAACATGTTGAAAGTGTAGAACTGGTCCTGCATGCCGATATAGGACAGCTTCGGATTCTTCTCCCACACCACGCCTTCATAGAGGTCGAGCGGCCACATGCGGTTGGCGGTCTTGAGCTTCAGGTCGTCGGTGAGGAAGGGGAAGGAATGCAGATAACCGGTGCACAGGATGATGGCGTCGACATCCTTTGATGTGCCGTCCTTGAAGTGCGCGGTCTTGCCGACGACTTTCTGCAGCAACGGCACCTCTTTCCAATTCTCCGGCCATTTGAAGCCCATCGGCTTGGAGCGGTAGCTGGAGGTGATCGACTTGGCGCCGTATTTGTAGCATTGCGAGCCGATATCCTCGGCCGAATAGGAGCGGCCGATGATCAGGATATCCTTGCCCTTGAATTCCATCGCGTCGCGGAAATCATGGCTGTGCAGGATGCGGCCGTTGAAGGTCGAGAAACCCTCGAAGTACGGCACATTGGGCACCGAGAAATGCCCGGAGGCGACGACGACATTGTCGAATTCTTCGGAATAGGTGACGTCGTTGGTGCGGTCATGCGCGGTGACGGTGAATTTCCTGGTCTCGTCGGAGAAGGTGACCATGCGCACCGGGCTGTTGAAGCGCACCCATTTGCGCAGCCCCGATTTCTCGACCCGGCCCTTGATGTAGTCCCACAGCACGGCGCGCGGCGGGTAGGAGCCGATCGGCCGGCCGAAATGCTCCTCGAATGTATAGTCGGCGAATTCCAGGCATTCCTTGGGTCCGTTCGACCAGAGATAACGGTACATCGAACCGTGCACGGGATCGCCATGTTCGTCGAGGCCGGTGCGCCAGGTGTAGTTCCACAGGCCGCCCCAGTCGGACTGCTTTTCGAAGCAGACGATTTCGGGAATCTCGGCGCCCTTGTCGGCAGCCGACTTGAAGGCCCTGAGCTGTGCCAGGCCGGACGGTCCGGCTCCGATGACGGCAACGCGAGTTTTCATTTCCAGGCCTCCTTTTTTTGATTTCCCCAGCGAAACAAATTTCACTGGGAGTGACAGTAATTGGCCCTTCCGTGCTGTCAACAGACATCTGCTGGAACCGCATTTGCGCGCAACGGATTCCTGGCGAAAAACCTGCAGCGATTGCAATCGCCGAGCCGGCACATGCGACACAAGATGGCTTGCCGTCGAGGTTGCGCTCATGTATCGGCACCTGAGGTGTTCACCGTGAGTGAAATAAATCTGAGGTGCGGGGGCGAGATGGCAAAGACAATTTCCGATTCGAAGGCCGGTTCTGGTCCAGCAAAAGCCAAGCCGTTGACGAAGGTCTCCGCGGACGGAAAGACCATCCGCGCGCCGCTGACGCAGAACCCGCACGCCATCCGCGACACACGCGAGAAAGTGCTGGAGGTCGCGATCGGCCGCGAGGTGCGGGCGTTCCGCAAGAAGCTCGGCATCACCGTCGCCGATCTGGCGGTCGCCACCGACATTTCGCTGGGTATGCTGTCGAAGATCGAGAACGGCATCACCTCGCCGTCGCTGACCACCTTGCAGGCGCTGTCACGGGCGCTCGGCGTTCCCGTCACCGCCTTCTTCCGTCGCTTCGAGGAAGAGCGAAGTGCTGTCTTCGTCAAAGCCGGCGAAGGCCTTGATGTCGAGCGCCGCGGCACGCGTGCCGGTCACCAGTACAATCTGCTCGGCCATATCGGCTCCAACACCAGCGGCGTCGTCGTCGAGCCCTATCTGATCACCCTGACCGAGGACTCCGACGTGTTCCCGACCTTCCAGCATGAAGGCATGGAGTTCCTCTATATGCTGGAAGGCGAGGTCGTTTACCGGCACGGCAGCAACCTCTACCCGATGAAGCCCGGCGACAGCCTGTTCTTCGACGCCGATGCGCCGCACGGACCGGAGCAGCTGACGAAACTGCCGATGCGGTATCTGTCGATTATTTGCTACCCGCAGAACAGCGCGGGTTAGCTAATCTCCCCCCTTGTGGGGGAGATTAGCAGCTTCGCGGGCAGTTCAATCCGGCCCAAACCCCGGGCTGGTCGCACTCCCGTCATCCAGCTTCGACAGCCATTCGACCAACGTCGGCCTGTAGCGCGTCAGACCCTTGTAGGAGGCGAGTTCCTCGGGCAGGTCGCGGATCACCCGGTGGAGGCGCCGCGCCCATTTCGGCTGCGTCACCAACTCGTCCATCTTGATCAGGTAGCAGCGGATCGGAAAGACGATGCCGTTGGAGCGTGGTAGGCGCCAAAAACTTTGCAGCTCGACGCGCAGATGCACCTTGTCGCCGACATTCTCCGGCGTCACGGTTGTCCGGTCCGGACCCCATTTGTGATAATTCTCCGGGCTGGTGTCGAGGCGCGGATTGATGGTCATCGTCCAGTTGAGACGACGCGCCGGCTTGCCTTGCTGGATGTTGGTGAGGAACTTCAGCGCCCTGACGAAGATGCCCTTCTCATGCGCCAGCGGCACCGGCGCGTGCCATTCGAAGAAGTTCATGCCGATGTCGAAATCGAGCGACCAGTCGGCCTGGGTGGTGACCATGCCGGCATCCATCCACAGATTGCCGTCGCGCTGGTCGAGGATGCAGAAATCGCCCTGGCTCTGGCGGGTGATGTACTCCATCGGCCCGTAAGGCAGCGTCGAGGTGTCGCCGAAGGTGAAGGTATCGTCGATGCCGAGCGGCCGGTTGATCCAGCGCCAGCGGTCACCGTCGCGCGTCAGCGTGAAATGCTCGGGATAGCCGAGCGCCTGCTGCTCCATCAAAAGCTCAAGCAGGTCCCAGCCGGCCAGCGTCATGTGCGGCAGCGACTGGCAGCGCAGCGGATCCTCGGCCAGCACCAGTGCGCGATCCTGCATCTCCGCGACATAGTGCTCGTCGACGTCGATCAGGTTCTCGAGCACGCTACCCGTCGGGCCGACGACATGCGGCTCGATGTTGACGGCATACATGTAGGCGTCTTCATGGAACGGGAACGGGAACCGCCTGATATGCTCCGGGCTGTTCCTGAAGGTGAAATCGTCGCGGAACGTTTCCTTGCGAAAGGTGATGCCCATGATTTCCTCCTACCGCTCCAGCACCAGCGACCGGCCCTCGAAGCGCGACACGCACGGCATGATCTTGCAGCCGGAGCGATGGTCTTCCTCGCTCAGCCAGTGGTCGTTGTGGATGAACTTGCCATCGTAGGAGATGACGTTGGTCTCGCACTGGCCGCAGACGCCGCCGCGGCAGAGATAGGGCGGATCCACGCCGGCCGCCTCGATGGCCTCCAGCAGGCTCTGCTGTTCGCCGACGCGGATCGTCTTGCCGCTGACGGCCAGCGTCACGTCGAAGGGCAGTCCCGGCTGGGGTGCCGCGAAATGCTCGAAATGCACGGCCTCCGACGGCCAGCCCAGGCTTGCCGCGCGGTCGCGCACCCAGTTGATCATGCCGGCCGGGCCACAGACATAGAGATGCGTGCCGAGCGGCTGCGTCGATAGCAGCCGGTCGAGGTCGATGCGCTCGTCACGGTCGTCATGGTAGAGCCTGATGCGCCTGTCGTAACGCTCCCGCAGCACATCGGCATAGGTGCCGAGCGAGGCTGTGCGGCAGGTGTAGTGCAATTCGAAATTGCCGCCCTCTCCGGCCAGCTGCGCGGTCTGCGCCATGAAGGGCGTGATGCCGATGCCGCCGGCAAGCATCAGGTGTTTCTTTGCGCGCAGGTCGAGCGAGAACAGATTGACCGGGTAGCTGATTACCATCTCCAGCCCCGGCTTGACGCTCCGGTGCATGAACAGCGAGCCGCCGCGCCCGATATCGTCGCGGCGCACGGAGATCGTGTATTCGCGCGTGTCGAGCGGCGAGCCCATCAGCGAATAGGGATTGAGCCGGGTGCGATCGCCGTCGCGCATCTCGACCACGACATGGGCGCCGCCGGAAAAGGTCGGCAACATCTGCCCGTCGCGCCGGCGGAAATGGAAGCGGGTGACCAGTTCGTTGACCGGAACGACGTCGCTGACCACGACATTGAGCTTGGTGGTGCCGGTGCTCATGGGAAGGCCTCCTCCATCGGAGGAATCTCGGAGCGATCCTCGGCGTTGATGCACACGCCCTGGAAAGCGGCGAGGCGCCTGGAATAATGATCGCGCACCAGAAGCAGCAGCCCACAATGCGAACAGTTGGCGGGCTGCGTCGTCACGTTTTCGGTGATGCCTTTGCAGTGCACGCATTGCATGCGCCGTGCCAGGGAACCGCGATGCTCGGTCTGCATGGAGGTATGATCGATGCCGGCTTCGAGCGCGACCTGCATGGCCTGGCCGATCAGCCCTTCGGTGCCGGCGAGGTATAGGCGCAGGCCCATATGGGCATTGGCCAGCGTCTGCTTCAGCCGTGGCAGCAGGCTGGCGTAGGACGGTGCCTGATGAAACTGCGCCGGCTTCAGCGCTTCGAGGACGGCGACGTGCTTGCCGTCGGGTCCCGGGATGAAGACGATCTCGGCGCCGTCGAAGAAGCCGGGCGGAGCCGTCTTTGCCATATCAAGGATCGCCAGCGCACCTTCCGCATCGGCGATGAAAAGATGATGCTTGCCGGGCTGCGGAGACAGGGTTCCGTAAATGGGCCGGCTGATGATCGTCTTGGCTGCCATTCTCTCTAGATCAGTTGGAGCATGATCTTGGACAAACGAAACTGTTTGTCCGAGAAAACCGGTTCCCACTTTTCGGGATCATGCTCTAGTGCCTTAAAACCCCTCGCTGCTTATGATGCCTCAACCCTTGGCGGTGCGCTTGGTCTTTTTGGGATCGTCGAAAGGCAAGGGCTGCGCCGTCGCCTTGATCGATCCGCTCTTGTTGCGGATCTCGAGCTTGGTGTCCTTGACCGCACAGTCGACGTCGAGGCGGGCGATGCCCATCGATTTCTTGACCAGCGGCGAATACATGGCACATGTCACCACGCCGACCTTTTTGCCGTCGCGATAGACCGGTGCGCCTTCATCGGCGGGCTCCTTGCCGTCGAGCAGCACGCCATAGATCTTGAAGCGCTCCTTGCCCTTCAGCCGGTAGTGTTCCTCGGCCCCACGGAAGCCGGTCTTGCCGGGGCTGACCGTGAAGTCGAGGCCGAGCTCCCACAGCGTGTCGCCGGGGCCTTCGTTCTCGAATGGATATTTTTGCGAATTATCGTACGGGTAGAAAAGCAAGTAACTTTCGACACGCAGCATATCGAGCGTGGTGAAGCGACACGGAATGATGCCGGCGCTCTTGCCCTCATCGAGAATCCTGTCCCAGATCGTGCCGGCATCCTGGCCGCGGCAGAAGATCTCGTAGCCGCGTTCGCCGGTGTAACCGGTACGCGAGATCATGACCGGGAAACCGAACAGTTGCGTCTGCATATGATGGAAATAGTTGAGATCGCGGATACCGGGCACATGCTTGGCCAGATAATCGACCGCGGTCGGTCCCTGCAGCGACAGATCGTGCAGATTGTCGTCGAAGCGAAGCGAGACATCGCGGCCCATCGCGGCGCGCTGCAATTCCTCATGGCCGGTGCCCGAACCATGCACCACCATCCAGCTGTTCGGGCCGGTACGGTAGAGGATGCAGTCGTCGGTGAATTTTCCCGCCTCGTTCAGCATGCAGGCATAGGCCGACTTGCCCGGATAGATCTTTTCCACGTCGCGCGTGGTGGCGAGGTCGATGAGGTGCGAGGCATGCGGCCCCGTGATGTGAACCTTCTTCAGACCGGAAACGTCCATTAGGCCGGCCTTGGTGCGGATGGCGATGTACTCTTCGTCGGCGTCCTTGTCGTAGGTCCAGGCGGTCCCCATGCCGCTCCAGTCTTCGAGCTTCGAACCCAGCGCGCGGTGGCGATCCGCCAGGGTCGAAAATCTCCAGGATGCCGTCATCCGATCGTCCTCCGTTCAAAAATCCACTGTTCCCTGCTCCTTGGCGCGGAGGCCGGAGCTTTGGCTTGAATATTGACCGCAAACGCGGGAGAGCCGCAATCCCCTAAAAGCAAATAATTTCATTGTCAGGCAAAATTGGCCGTCCCGAGCAAATGGTTAACCCAACGTAAATTCATCTTGACAATTGCGGGAAACGGTCTGAATTTATGAAAAAAATTTCACTCTCTTGAAAGAGAGCGGCGCGCGGAGGATTCGGAACCGGGCGCCCGGAAAAGGGGAAAAACCGATGTCAGACCTGCAGCAGCGCATCGAAGCGCTGTACCGTTCCGACTTGCGCGGAGCCGCGTTGCTGATCATCTGCCTGTGGGCGACGATCCTCTTCGTGCTCTTCATGACATGGCCGTACATTCCGCACGACGGCATCAAGGCGGTCGTCGCGATTGCCGCCGCCGCCGTGCTGATCTTCAACACGGCCGCGATCCTGGCGATGGTCAAGCACTACAAGGAAGACAAGGACTTCATCTACGGTCTCGACATCAAGAACGCCGACGCGTCCCGCAACCGCAAGTCCTGAGGGGTACAACGCATGTCCCGCTATACACCGCCGGAGCAGAGCAAGGCCGGCCAGGTTTTCGACATCGTGGTCGTGGTGGTCGCCATTTTCGTGGCGCTGTGGCTGCCGCTGAAACTGGGCCTTGCCGGAGCCGCCAAATCCATCGACGCGCTCGACGCCAAGACTTGGGAAGCGCTTGGCCAGAACCCGACAATGGCCTCGATCTGGGAAAAGCTCGGCTACACGCCCGAGACCGCGCACGACATCATCCAGAACCGTTTCCACTATGTCATCGACTGGCCGACGCTGATCATCATGGCGGCGGTACTGATCGGCTATTTCGTCTTCCTGTTCCGTGCATCCGATCGCGAATATCGCGAAGTCATCAACGAGAAATTCGACGACAAGTAAAAGTTCTGGCGACGAGTCATCGGGGACACGATCATGTGGATGGCACTTTCTTACGCAAGCTGGGGCATCTCGATCTTGCTCGCGCTGTGGATGGTCTACGACTGGTTCAAGGTCGATACGACCTATTCCGAGGACGTTCTGACCTCGTCACGCGAAGGCGAGCTTGAAGCCGTTTCCGAAAAACACCGGATCTGAGTGGGGATTGAACGATGACGGTCGCGCTTGAAACGGCAGAAACGGTAGTGCATGGCGACAGGGTCTCGCTGCTCAGGGTGCTTGGCCCTTCCCATGTCTGGGCCCTCGGCGTGGGTATCGTTCTGGTGGGCGAATTCACCGGCTGGAATTTTGCCGCCGACAAGGGCGGCACGCTGGCGGCGCTAATCGTCTGCTGGATCGTCGGGCTGCTCTACACCTCGGTCGCCATGATCGATTCCGAGGTGACGTCGACAGTTGCCGCCGCCGGAGGCCAGTACGCGCAGGCAAAGCACATCGTCGGGCCGTTGATGGCATTCAACGTCGCGCTGTTCCTGGTCTTCGCCTACACCATGCTGGAGGTTTCGGACGCGATCCTGCTCGGCGATACGATCGTCGCCAAGGCGGGGGTCGAGGGGCTGAACCACAATGCCTTCATCGCCGCGACCATCGTCGTGCTGGCCTGGCTCAATTACCGCGGCGTGCTGATGACGCTCAACGTCAACTTCGTCATCACCGCCATCGCCTATGTCTCGATCGTCATCCTGTTCTTCTCGGTCAGCCCGTGGACGCAAGGTGCCGTGCTGAAGCTGAACGAACTGGTCACCCCCGCCAATGCGCTGCCCTATGGCTGGATCGGCGTCATCGCCGCCTTCCAGTTCGGCATCTGGTTCTATCTGGGCATCGAAGGCACCACACAGGCCGCCGAGGAAGTTCGCTCGCCGGCCCGCTCCCTGCCCTACGGCACCATGGCCGGCATGATCACGCTTTTGATCGCCGCCGCCATGACCTGGTATGTCTGTGCCTCGCTGATGCCCTGGGAGTATCTCGGGATCACCTACTACCCGCTGTGGGACGCCGGCAGGCTGACCGGCAGCCCGCTGCTCGAGAACCTGCTGTTCTTGGCCACGCTGCTCGCGGCCCTGGCATCGGCCAATGGCTGCATCAACGACGCGGCACGCGCCTGGTTCTCGCTCGGCCGCGACCGCTATCTGCCGAGCTGGTTCTCGGCCGTGCATCCCAGATACCGCACGCCTTACCGGTCGATCCTGTTCCTGCTGCCGATCGCGCTCGCCTTCGCCTTCATCGCCGACCTCAACCAGGCGATCACCTTCTCGATCCTGTCAGGCGTGCTGCAATACACTTTCATGAGCATCAATATCATGATGTTCCGCAAGAAGTGGCCGCTCGGCACGATCCGCCGCGGCTATACACATCCCTTCCATCCGCTGCCGGCAATCGTGCTGTTCTGCCTGTGCGTGGTGACTTTCTTCGCCATCTTCCTCGGCTTCGGTTCGCAGCTGAGCGCCATGGTCGCCTTCTACTTCCTGATCTCGCTTTGGTTCCACTTCTACCGCTACAAATTCGTGCGGCGTGGCGACCAGTTCACCATGCCCTGGCCGAAACCGCAGGGCTATTGATGGGAGTAGGCTCGCCCGGATCCGGGTGAGCCTGGCATGACAAAATGTCCGAAGTGACATCAGCACTGTTCGCCGGGGCCATTGTCCTGGCGCTTGTCCTCCATCTTGCGTGGCTGGCGCGTCGCGGCCGCAACAGGGTTTTGGCGGCGCTTGCCGCCGACGAGGCCGCCATCCGAACCGTAATCGCCGATGCGGCCAATGTTTCGGACGGCACCGCCGGTGTCATCACCTGGGAAGGATCGTGGAGCGGCCAGCGCGTTCAACTGCGCACCATCGTCGATACGCTGGCGACAAGAAAACTCCCGGCGCGCTGGCTCAGCGTTTCGATCACCGAAAAGGTGTCGGTGCAAGCCACGTTCGACATGATGATGCGGCCGGGCTCGCCGACGACCTTCTCCAATTTCGACCATCTCCAGCATACGCTGCCCAAAGCTCCGGGATTTCCAGCCGAGGCGGTGCTGCGGACCGACCGTCGAGGCACGCGTTTCCCGCAAGGCATCATCGCCGACCACCTGGAGCCCTTTTCGGAAGGGCGCGCCAAGGAACTGTTGATCACCCCTGGCGGCGTGCGCATCGTCTGGCTGCTGGCCGAGGCCGAGCGGGCACGCTACGGCGTTTTTCGGCAGGCCGCCTTCGGTAACGCACGGATCGATCCGACACTTGTTCAGCGGCTGCTCGTCTCCCTCTCGGAGCTGCGCGAGGCCATTAACCGCAGCGAACGGCAAGCCGCATGACCAGTTCCAACCCGAAGCCCGCGCCGGTGAACCCTTATCTCGTCCTGGGTTCGGCAATCGTGCTGCCGGCAAGCGGCCATGTCATTCTGGGCGTGCCGGTGCGCGGGCTGCAGTTTCTGTTCTTCATGGTGATCCTGGCCTGGGTGACCGTCAGGATCGCGCCGCCGGATGCCGGCTTCATCGGCCGTCATGCCGGTGGCTTCCTGATCTATGCCCTGTCGATCCTCGACGCCTACAAGCTCGCCCGCATCCGCCACGCCCGGTGGGTTCACAATGCCGTGCAGGACAGCGATAATTCGCATGGCGGCATTGCGCCGCATACGTAACTAGAGGAAAATTTTTTTCATATGATTGAATTCGAGCAACGCATTCGGTACATCATCTCTTAGCTACAAACGATCTCTTAGCTAGAAACGCCGGGAGGCTGACATGTGTGGAATTGTCGGACTGTTTTTGAAGGACAAGTCGCTGGAGCCGAAGCTCGGCGCGATGCTGTCGGAGATGCTGGTGTCGCTCAGCGATCGCGGGCCGGACAGTGCCGGCATCGCCATCTATGGCGCGCCCTCCAGGAATGAAGCCAAGATCACCATCCAGTCGGCAACTCCGGCGCGCGATTTTCGCGACCTCGATACCGAGCTTGCCAAAGCGATCGGTGTGCCGGTGAGCATCGCGGTGAAGTCGACCCATGCCGTCGTCAGGACAACGCCTGCCAAGATCGACGAGGCGCGCGAGGCGATCCAGGCGCTGCGCCCCGACATCCGCATCATGGGCGCCGGCGACGTGGTCGAGATCTACAAGGAAGTCGGTCTGCCGGAGGCGGTCGTCGATCGCTTCGATGTCCGCAAGATGGCAGGCACGCATGGCATCGGCCACACCCGCATGGCGACGGAATCGGCGGTGACGACGATGGGCGCGCATCCGTTCTCGACGGGCGCCGACCAGTGCCTGGTGCACAATGGTTCGCTCTCCAACCACAACAATGTCCGCCGCGAACTGGTTCGCGAAGGCATGAAATTCGAGACCGAGAACGATACCGAGGTCGCCGCCGCCTACCTCTCCTCGCAGATGGCGCATGGCAAGAATCTCGGCGAAGCGCTGGAAGGCACGCTTTCCGACCTCGACGGCTTCTTCACTTTCGTCGTCGGCACCAAGAATGGCTTCGGCGTGGTGCGCGACCCGATCGCCTGCAAGCCCGCCGTCATGGCCGAGACCGACCAGTATGTCGCCTTCGGCTCGGAATATCGCGCGCTGACCAAGCTGCCCGGCATAGACAATGCGAGGGTCTGGGAACCGGAACCCGCAACCGTCTATTTCTGGGAGCATTGAGTTCATGCCGGCAACCAAACTTTCGAAGGCAGCAACGCAAGACCACGCCTCCCGAATCTTCGATCTCGATGTGTCGTCGCTGCGCGAGCTCAACCAGGCGCTGCACAATCTGGCTCCGGGCTCGAATGAAACGGCATGGGAAGTGCTGCACCCGAAGGGCAGCCATTCGGTCGCCGTCGGGGTCGACCAGCCTGTTGCCATCGATGTGCGTGGCAGCGTCGGCTACTACTGCGGCGGCATGAATTCCGGCAGCACCATTACCGTGCATGGCTCGGCGGGACCCGGCGTCGGCGAGAACATGATGTCGGGTTCGATCATCGTGAAAGGCGATGCCAGCCAGTATGCCGGGGCAACCGGCAAGGGCGGCCTGCTGGTCATCGAGGGCAACGCGTCGTCGCGTTGCGGCATTTCGATGAAGGGCATCGACATCGTCGTGCACGGCAATATCGGCCACATGTCGGCCTTCATGGCGCAGTCCGGCAATCTGGTGGTGCTGGGCGATGCCGGCGATGCGCTGGGTGATTCCATCTACGAGGCGCGGCTGTTCGTGCGCGGCAAGGTCGACAGCCTGGGTGCCGACTGCATCGCCAAGGAGATGCGGCCCGAGCATCTCGAGTTGCTGCAAGGCCTGCTCGACCGCGCCGGCGTCACCGGTGTCAAGCCGTCGGAGTTCAAGCGCTACGGCTCGGCGCGCACGCTCTACAATTTCAATATCGACAACGCCGACGCGTATTGAGGCAGCATGACCTATCGCAACCCGCCGACGACGCCGCGCAAATCCGCGACCTTCGACGACTACACGCTTTCCGAAATCCGCCGTGCCGCGGCGACCGGCATCTATGACATCCGGGGCGCCGGCGCCAAGCGCAAGCTGCCGCATTTCGACGACCTCTTGTTCCTCGGCGCCTCGATCTCGCGCTATCCGCTCGAAGGCTATCGCGAGCGCTGCGACACCTCAGTCGTGCTCGGCTCGCGCCACGCCAAGAAGCCGATTGAGCTGAAGATCCCGATCACCATCGCCGGCATGAGCTTTGGTTCGCTGTCGGGCCCGGCCAAGGAAGCGCTTGGGCGCGGCGCGACGCTGTCAGGCACCTCGACCACGACGGGCGATGGCGGCATGACCGAGGAGGAGCGCGGCCATTCCAAGCAACTGGTCTACCAATATTTGCCGTCGCGCTATGGCATGAACCTGCGCGACCTGCGCCGCGCCGACGCCATCGAAGTCGTTGTCGGCCAGGGCGCCAAGCCGGGCGGCGGCGGCATGCTGCTCGGCCAGAAAATCTCCGACCGCGTCGCCGAGATGCGCACGCTGCCGAAAGGCATCGACCAGCGCTCGGCCTCGCGCCATCCCGACTGGACCGGCCCGGACGATCTCGAGATCAAGATCCTCGAACTGCGCGAGATCACCGACTGGGAAAAGCCGATCTACGTCAAGGTCGGCGGCGCCCGCCCCTATTACGACACGGCGCTCGCCGTGAAGGCCGGCGCCGATGTCGTCGTCGTCGACGGCATGCAGGGCGGCACGGCTGCAACGCAGGAAGTGTTCATCGAGAATGTCGGCCAGCCGACGCTTGCCTGCATCAGGCCGGCGGTGCAGGCACTCCAGGATCTCGGCATGCACCGCAAGGTGCAGTTGATCGTCTCCGGCGGCATCCGCAACGGCGCCGATGTCGCCAAGGCGCTGGCGCTCGGTGTCGATGCCGTCTCGATCGGCACGGCAGCCCTGGTCGCGCTCGGCGACAACGATCCCCGCTGGGAGGCGGAGTACAACGAACTCGGCACCACGGCCGGCGCCTATGACGACTGGCACGAGGGTCGCGACCCCGCCGGCATCACCACGCAGGATCCCGAACTGATGAAGCGGGTCGATCCGGTGGCCGCCGGCCGCCGGCTGGCCAACTACCTCAAGGTGATGACGCTCGAGGCGCAGACCATCGCCCGCGCCTGCGGCAAGAACAGCCTGCACAATCTCGAGCCCGAGGATCTCGTCGCGCTCACCATCGAAGCCGCCGCCATGGCTGGCGTACCGCTGGCCGGCACCAACTGGATACCGGGGAAGAACGGCTTCTAGCACATCACAAAATCCATAAGCGAGGGAACTACATAATGGGGAACGATCTCGCCGCATTCGCCAAGGAGAACGGCGTCAAATATTTCATGATCTCCTACACCGACCTGTTCGGTGGCCAGCGCGCCAAGCTGGTGCCGGCGCAAGCCATCGCCGATATGCAAAAGGACGGCGCCGGCTTCGCAGGGTTCGCCACCTGGCTCGATCTGACGCCGGCGCATCCGGATATGCTGGCGGTGCCGGATCCGGATTCGGTCATCCAGTTGCCATGGAAGCCTGACGTCGCCTGGGTCGCCGCCAACTGCATCATGGACGACAAGGAGGTCGACCAGGCACCACGCAACACGCTGAAGCGGCTGATCGCGGAGGCTGCCGGCGACGGCATGCATGTGAAGACCGGCGTCGAGGCCGAATTCTTCCTCATCTCCCCGGACGGCAGCGTTATCTCCGACAAGTACGACACGGCCTCAAAGCCCTGCTACGACCAGCAGGCCGTGATGCGCCGCTACGACGTCATCGCCGAGATCTGCGATCACATGCTGGCGCTGGGCTGGGGCCCCTACCAGAACGACCACGAGGATGCCAACGGCCAGTTCGAGATGAACTGGGCCTTCGACGATGCGCTCGCGACCGCCGACAAGCACTCGTTCTTCAAGTTCATGGTCAAGTCGGTGGCCGAGAAGCACGGCCTGCGCGCCACCTTCATGCCAAAACCCTTCCAGGGCCTGACCGGCAATGGCTGCCATGCTCATATCTCGGTGTGGGACAAATCGGGCAAGACCAATGTCTTTGCCGACAATTCGATGGAACTCGGCCTGTCGGCCAAGGGCAAGAATTTCCTCGGCGGCATCATGAAGCATGCCTCCGCGCTTGCCGCGATCACCAACCCGACGGTCAACTCCTACAAGCGCATCAACGCCCCGCGCACGATCTCCGGCGCGACCTGGGCGCCGAACACCGTCACCTGGACCGGCAACAACCGCACCCACATGGTGCGCGTGCCAGGCCCCGGGCGCTTCGAACTGCGCCTGCCGGACGGTGCGGCCAACCCTTATCTGTTGCAGGCCGTCATCATCGCCGCCGGCCTCGACGGCATCCGCTCGAAGGCCGATCCGGGCAAGCGCTACGACATCGACATGTACCAGTTCGGCCATACGGTGAAGGGCGCGCCGAAGCTGCCGCTCAACCTGCTCGACGCGCTGCGCGAGTTCGACAAGGACAAATCGCTGAAGACGGCGCTGGGTGAGGAATTCTCGTCGGCTTACCTAAAGCTGAAGCACCAGGAATGGAATTCCTATGCTTCGCACTTCACGCAATGGGAGCGCGACCACACGCTGGACATCTAGAAGCATCGGACCGAAAAGTGCGGAGCGGTTTTCGGGTGAATCCGATGCGTTAAGAAAAGGTCCCAGCGGTGCGAGCGGCCTCGGAATGAACTGATGAAATACTCGATCTTCTCGCTCGCACGTGCCGCCCTTTCCGGCCACAAGAACTGGCAGCGTACCTGGCGCGACGCCACGCCGAAGGATCGCTATGACGTGGTGATCGTCGGCGGTGGCGGCCATGGCCTGGCCACCGCCTGGTTCCTTGCCAGCGAATACGGCATCCGGAACGTCGCGGTGCTGGAAAAGGGCTGGATCGGATCCGGCAATGCCGGCCGCAACACCACCATCATCCGCTCCAATTATGGCCTGCCCGGCAATACCGGCTTCTACGAACTGTCGATGAAGCTGTGGGAGCGGATGGAGCAGGACCTCAACTACAATTCGATGGTCAGCCAGCGCGGCGTCATCAACCTCTACCATTCGGACGCGCAGCGCGACGCCTATGCGCGGCGCGGCAACACCATGCGCATCAACGGCATCGACGCCGAACTGCTCGACCTCGCGGCGGTCAAGAAGATGATGCCGTTCCTGAATTTCGACAATGCGCGCTTTCCCGTGCAAGGCGGGCTGTTGCAGCGGCGTGGCGGCACGGCGCGGCACGACGCCGTGGTCTGGGGCTACGCGCATGCGGCGAGCGGGCTCGGCGTCGACATCATCCAGAATTGCGAGGTGACAGGCTTTGTCAGGGACGCCAACGGCAAGGTAACCGGCGTCGAGACCTCGCGCGGCAGGATCGGCGCCGGCAAGGTCGGCATGGCGGTCGCCGGCTCCTCGTCGCGCGTCGCTGCGATGGCGGGCCTGCGCCTGCCGATCGAAAGCCATGTACTGCAAGCCTTCGTCTCCGAGGCGATCAAGCCGCTGATCCCAAACGTCATGACCTTCGGCGCCGGCCATTTCTACGTCAGCCAGTCGGACAAGGGCGGGCTGGTCTTCGGCGGCGACATTGACGGCTACAACTCGTATGCCCAGCGCGGCAATCTGCCCGTGATGGAAGACGTCTGCGAGGGCGGCATGGCACTGATGCCGATGATCGGCCGCGTGCGCCTGCTGCGCCAGTGGGGCGGCATCATGGACATGTCCATGGACGGCTCACCCATCATCGACAAGACGCCGGTCGACGGCCTCTACTTGAACGCCGGCTGGTGCTATGGCGGCTTCAAGGCAACGCCAGGATCGGGCTTTGTCTTTGCCCATCTGCTGGCCCGCGACACGCCGCATGAGGAAGCCGCACGGTTCCGCCTCGACCGGTTCCGGACCGGCGCCATGATCGACGAAAAGGGCCAGGGCGCCCAACCGAACCTGCACTGAGGACGGCCAGAAAATCATGCGTATTGTCTGTCCCTTCTGCGGCGAACGCGAACTCGGCGAGTTCACCTATCTCGGCGATGCCAAACCGGTGCGGCCGGCGGCGGATGCTGGCGAGGACGCCGTCTTCGACTATGTCTATCTGCGCGACAACATCGCGGGCGTGATGAGCGAGAACTGGTACCATGGCGGCGGGTGCCGGGCCTGGCTGAAGGTCACGCGCAACACGCTGACGCATGAGATTTCCGCGGTCGAACCGGCGGCGGGCGCCGGTGCCGCGAAGGTTGGCGCGTGATGGCCGGCGCGCAGACAAACCGGCTGGACAATGGCGGTCTCATCGACCGTTCGGCGCCGCTCAACTTCCGCTTCGACGGCAAGAGCTTTTCCGGCTTCCAGGGCGACACTCTGGCGTCGGCGCTCGTTGCCAATGGCGTCAAGCTGGTCGGCCGCTCGTTCAAATACCATCGCCCGCGCGGCATCCTGACATCAGGCTCGGAAGAGCCCAACGCGCTGGTTGAACTGCGCACCGGCGCCAGGCGAGAGCCTAACACCAAGGCAACGACGGCCGAGCTCTATGAAGGGCTTGAGGCCGCCAGCCAGAACCGCTGGCCGTCGCTGCGCTTCGACGTCATGTCGGTCAACCAGCTGTTCGCGCCGATCTTCGTCGCCGGCTTCTACTACAAGACCTTCATGTGGCCGGCGAAGTTCTGGGAAGCGATCTACGAGCCGGCGATCCGCCGCGCCGCGGGCCTTGGGCGCGCCGCCGGTGTTGCCGATCCCGACCACTACGACAAGGCCTGGGCACATTGCGATGTGCTGATCGCAGGCTCCGGTCCGGCTGGCCTTGCGGCGGCACTTGCCGCCGGCCGCAGCGGCGCCCGCGTCATCCTGTGCGAAGAGGATTTCGCGCTCGGCGGCCGCCTGCTCTCGGATGGCGGCACAATCGATGGCCTGCCGGCCGCCGAATGGCTGTCGCGGACCGTGGCTGAGCTCACGGCAATGCCCGATGTCCGCATCATGACCCGCACGACGCTGTTCGGCGTCTATGATGGCGGCACCTATGGCGCGCTGGAGCGGGTCAACGACCACCTGCCCTCGCCGCCCGAACACCAGGTGCGTCAGCGGATGTGGCGGATCGTTGCGAAGCGCTGTGTCGTCGCGGCGGGCGCCATCGAACGGCCGATCGTCTTTGCCGGCAATGACACGCCCGGTGTGATGATGGCCTCGGCGATGCGCACCTATGTCAAGCGCTACGCCGCCACTCCCGCAAAACGCGTCGCGCTGTTCACCAACAATGAGGATGGCTGGCGCACGGTCGAGACCGCACTCGCAGCCGGGCTGCAGATCGCCGCGGTCATCGACGCACGGGCCGACGTCTCCCCCGCCCATCGCTCGCTTGCCTCCAAGGGCGGCTTTCCGGTGCTGCACGGCGCTGTCAGCGGCGTTGACGGCGGTAAGGATGGTGGGAGGAAAATCGCCGTGTCGCTGACCGGTGGCGCACGCGCCGAGGTCGAGGCCGACGGGCTTGCCGTTTCCGGTGGCTGGAATCCGGCGGTCGGGCTCACCTCGTATCATCGCGGCCGGCCAAAATGGCGCGACGACATCGCCGCCTTCGTCCCCGACGGCGCACCTCCCGGCATGGTCGCGGCGGGTGCGGCCAACGGGGATTTCGGCCTTAGCACCTGTCTGAGCCAGGGCTTTGCCGCCGGCGCGGCGGCGGCGCGTGATACAGGACATGAAGGCAAGGCAGGCACCGCGCCCGGCGCCGACGACGAGGCGTTCTCATTAACGCCGCTCTGGCATGTCGCCGGCAAGGGCAAGGCCTTTGTCGACTACCAGCACGATGTCACCGCCTCCGACATCGAACTGGCGCAGCGCGAGGGTTTTGAATCGGTCGAGCATCTGAAGCGTTACACGACGCTCGGCATGGCGACCGACCAGGGCAAGACCTCGAATGTCGCCGGCCTCGCCATCATGGCTGATGTGAGCGGCCGCTCCATTCCCGATACCGGCACGACGATCTACCGGCCGCCTTATGTGCCGGTCGCCATCGGTGCTTTTGCCGGCCATCATCGCGACGAGACTTTCCACGCCACAAGGCTGACGCCGTCGCATCACTGGGCAGCCGAACAGGGGGCCGTTTTCGTCGACACCGGCCTGTGGAAACGCGCGCAATGGTATCCGCGCGCCGGTGAGAAGGACTGGCTGGAATCGGTGACCCGCGAAGTCAAGGCGGTGCGCGGTGGCGTCGGCTTCTGCGATGTCTCGACGCTTGGCAAGATCGACGTGCACGGCCCGGATGCTGGCGCTTTCCTCGACCGCGTCTACATCAACACTTTCTCCAACCTCGCCGTCGGCAAGGCGCGCTACGGGCTGATGCTGCGCGAGGACGGTATCGTCTATGACGACGGCACGACGTCGCGGTTGGCCGAGGACCACTATTTCCTCACCACCACCACCGCCAAGGCCGGACTGGTGATGCAGCATCTCGAATATTGCCGGCAAGTGCTGTTCCCGGAACTCGACGTCCAGTTGACCTCGGTCTCCGACCAGTGGGCGCAGTTCTCCATTGCCGGACCGAAAACCCGCGATCTGCTGAAGGAGATCGTCGACCCGGCGGAAGACCTGTCGAATGAAGGTTTTCCGTTCATGGGCGCGCGCGAAGTCGCCTTGCGCGGCGGTATCAAGGCACGGCTGTTCCGCATCTCCTTCTCCGGCGAGATGGCGTTCGAGATTTCCGTGCCGGCACGCTACGGCGAAGCGATGGCGCGCAATCTGATGCTGGCCGGCAAACAATTCGGCGTCACGCCTTACGGCACCGAGGCGCTTGGCGTGATGCGCATCGAGAAGGGTCACGTCGCCGGACCGGAACTGAGCGGCACGACGACGGCCGCCGACCTTGGCCTCGGCAAGATGATGTCCACCAAGAAAGATTTCATCGGCCGTGTCATGGCCGGGCGCGAGGCGCTTGTCGCGCCGGACCGTCAGGTCGTCGTCGGCGTCAAGCCCACGGACAGAGCGCGCCGGCTGCGCTCCGGTGCGCACATTATCCCGAAGGGGCAAACGCCCGGGCCAGGCAACGACCAAGGCTATATCACCTCGGTCTGCTTCTCGCCCACATCAGACCAGTGGATCGGGCTGGCGCTTGTCGAGCGCGGCCGCGAACGCATTGGCGAGATCGTCCATGCGCATGACCCGATACGCGGCGAAGACTATGATGTCGAACTGTGCAATCCCGTCTTCTACGATCCGGATGGAGGGCGCCAGCGTGGCTGAGTTTTCCTGGGACATCCGCAGCCCGCTCCACCGCGCGCTCGTGTCGGGTGCTTATGGCGCACGTGGCGATGCCGGCGTGTTGCTGACCGAGATCCGCAATTTCGACCTCGTCCAGGTGATGGCGCGGCGCGGCAAGGCAGCCGACATGGCCAAGGCCGCGAAGAGCAGGTTCGGCGTTGCCGCTCCGGAAACGCCGAACGCGATCGCGGCGGACGCAACACTGATCTGGTCGGGACCGGATCAGTTTTTCATCCTGTCGCAGGGCAGCAGGCATGGGACGGGAGCGCTTGCGCCTGCCTTTGCCGCATCGACGTCGCTGTCCGACCAATCGCATGCGCGCGTGCTGATCAGCATCTCCGGCGCCAAGGCACGCGCAATGCTGGCCAAGCTGTCTTCGATCGATCTGCATCCCGATACGTTCGCGGTTGGGGCGGCTGCCGCGACCTCGATGGATCACACCAGCGTCACGCTCTGGCGCGGCAATGACCGGGCGGATGGGTCGGCGGTGTTCAACGTTCTTGTGTTTGCGACTTTTGCCGAAAGCCTGTGGCACACGATGCTGGATTCGGCTGCGGAATATGGCGTCAATATCGAGCATTCCGAGGAACTGACTTAGCGCTTGTACGCGCCCTTCCCTTCTCCCCTTGTGGGGAAGCAAGAAGAGCAGCCGCCTTGCCAAACGCAACCGCGCTGCTATTCTTGCTGCTAAAATAATTTCACACACAGGCAAACTTGTTTCTCGAACCGCAAGGCTGAGATGAGCCAGTCGCCCTACCCCACGGTCACAGCAGGACCGCCGCGCCCAAGCCTCATCCTGAGGCCTGGGCAGATCGCGCTGCCGCCGGGCATGGAGCGCTACACGATCCAGGGCAATGGCGCGGTGCTGATCGAGGTCGAGGCCGGTGATACGATCACGGTCCGCAATGTCGAGGGTGGCCAGGCCTGCGAACTGCTGGCCTGGGACGCGACAGGCGTCACCGATGCCGCCATCCTCGGCGAAAGATCCAACAGCAACGCCGCCGGCATCAAGGCGTTGCTGACCGAGGGCGATGACAGTCTCGCTGCCCTGCGGCGGGGCATCGCGCGCCGGCAAGTTCAGCTTGACCAAGCCAAGGCAGTCCGCGTCTTCGGCAGTGCCACGCCTGCAGGCGCTGAACAGGGTTTTACCATCGCTCGCGACGGCTCGATGATCATCGCTGCCCCCGGCGGCCCGATGCTGGTCGATGGTCACGACACCGCCACACCGCTTACGGTTGTCGTGCGCCGCGCCACGATCCGCCTCAAACCAAAATCGCAGTTGGCCGATCCGCTCGCCGATCCGGTGCTCGACCTCAGGGTGCACTCGGCAACAGCCGAATCCTATTTCGTCAAGGCGGGCGACTATCTGCAGATCATCGATGTCGATGGGCGCCAGTGCACCGACTTCCAGTGCTTTTCGGCGCGCAAGCTGGACAAGGGCCTCGACCATCCGCTCGACGTGACCACGACGCGCACGCTGATGGGATCGAGCTATCCGATGCCTGGCCTGCATTCGAAATACTACGACCAGGACATGGAACCGCTGGTCGAGGTGGTGCAGGATACATGCGGCCGGCATGACGCCTTCGCGCTCGCCTGCGCGGCGAAATACTATGACGACATCGGCTATCCCGGCCACACCAACTGTTCGGAGAATTTCAACGGCGCCCTGGCCGGCAAGGGCGTCAATCCCCGCGCCGGTTGGATGGCGATCAACTTCTTCTTCAACACCGCAATCGACGCGCATGGTGTCATGGTCTCGGACGAGCCGTGGTCGCGCCCCGGCGACTATGTGCTGCTTCGCGCGCTGACCGACGTCGTCTGCGTCTCCTCGGCCTGCCCCGATGACACGACGCCGGCCAATGGCTGGGACCTGACCGACATCCACGTGCGGACCTATTCCGGCCAGCACAAATTCTCGCGAGCGATCGCCAGACGCATGACGCCCGATTCGGAACCGAAAATGACCCGCGAGACAGCCTTTCATTCGAGCTTTGCCAAGCACACCCGCAACTTCGCCGAGTACAGGGGCTATTGGCTGGCCAACTCCTTCGCCAAGGATGGGCCGATAGCCGAGTACTGGGCATGCCGGCAGGACGCGGTGATCATGGACCTGTCGCCGCTGCGCAAGTTCGAGGTCACCGGTCCGGATTCCGAAGCGCTGCTGCAATACACGCTGACCCGCGATGTGAAGAAACTCGGCGTCGGCCAGGTCGTCTACTCCGCCATGTGCTACGAGCATGGCGGCATGATCGACGACGGCACGCTGCTGCGTCTCGGCAAGGACAATTTCCGTTGGGTCGGGGGCGACGATCTTTCCGGCGAATGGCTGCGCGAGACGGCAAAAAAGCTCGACCTCAACGTGCTGGTGCGCTCGTCGACCGACCAGATGCACAATGTCGCCGTGCAGGGCCCAAAAAGCCGCGACATCCTCAGAGAAGTGATCTGGACTTCACCGTTGCAGCCATCGATCGATGAGCTCGAATGGTTCCGCTTCGCCGTCGCCCGCATCGGCGGCGGCAACGGCGTACCGATCGTCGTCTCGCGCACCGGCTATACCGGCGAACTCGGCTACGAGATATGGTGCCATCCGCGCGACGCCGAAAAGGTGTTCGACGCCATATGGGAAGCCGGCCAGCCGCATGGGTTGAAACCAATGGGCCTGCAGGCGCTCGACATGGTGCGCATCGAGGCCGGACTGATCTTCGCCGGTTACGAATTCTCGGACCAGACCGACCCGTTCGAGGCCGGCATCGGCTTCACCGTGCCGCTGAAGAGCAAGACCGATGATTTCATTGGCCGCGAGGCGCTGATCCGGCGCAAGGAAAACCCGCAGAACAGACTGGTCGGTCTCGACATCGACGCCAATGTCGCTGTCGGCCATGGCGATTGCGTCCATGTCGGCCGTGCCCAGATCGGTGTCGTCACCTCGGGCATGCGTTCGCCGGTCCTGAACAAGAACATCGCGCTGGCGCGGCTCGACGTCACCCATGCGGCCATCGGCACCGAGGTCGAGATCGGCAAGCTCGACGGCCATGCCAAAAGGCTGCCGGCGCGTGTCGTCGCCTTCGCCCACTACGATCCACAGAAGACCAGACCCCGTTCCTGAGCTCTGTGACCCTTGCCTTCTCCCCTCGTGGGGTGAGCAGCCGGTTCGCCGAAGGCGAATTCGTCGTGCCAGTGGCACGATGAAAGGCTAGCGAACGCCGGGACGCTGCGAAGCAGCGGGGACCCGGCAGGTGGATCGGCCCCCCCCCCCCGGCCCTTCGCAGGCTCAGGGCGCTCGAAGCTCGAAAAGCCAAGCAATTGGCTTTTCGTCCGCTACGCGAACCGCTTCTCACCCCACAAGGAGAGAAGGGAAGAGCGTGCGCGCGCAACCGTGATGTGCACGGTTTCACAAAACGCTTGACCTGAAAGCGCGTCGGATCAATCTTCACTCTTAAGAAAAAAATACGACTGAGTGGAAACATTGGAGTCGTGACGTCATGGGCCGGGGAGCAAGCTTCGCAAAGTCGAGGCATCGCCGGCGGGGAACATCGAAAAAGGGGAAGTCACTGACATGAGCACCATAAGTACGGCCCTGGAGCAGCCTGCCGAGAGCAAGCTGCTCAGGCATATCGACTGGCGCGGCGCCTTCTGGGTGGCAAGCGGCGTTCCGGCACTGGTTCTGTTTTCGATCGGCGGCATTGCCGGCACGACCGGGACGCTGGCCTTCCTGATCTGGACGGTGTCCATGATCATGGGTTTCCTGCAATCCTTCACCTATGCCGAGATCGCCGGCCTGTTCCCGAACAAGTCCGGCGGCGCCTCGATCTACGGCGCCACGGCCTGGCTGCGCTATTCCAAGTTCATCGCGCCGCTGTCGGTATGGTGCAACTGGTTCGCCTGGTCGCCAGTGCTGTCGCTCGGCTGCTCGATCGCGGCCGCCTATATCCTCAATGCGCTGGCGCCGGTGCCACTGTTTACCGAGACCTCGGCGGAAGTCGTCGCCTATATCGCGGCGCATGCCGGAACGGCGCCCGCCGACGCGATTGCAGCGGTGACGACCGCCGCGACGCCGGCAATCCGCAACTGGACGCTGTATAGCCACACGCTGGGTCCCGTCTCCTTCACCTTCAATGCGACCTTCTTCATCGGCGCGGTGCTGATGCTGATCATCTTCTCGATCCAGCATCGCGGCATCCTCGGCACCGCCAATGTGCAGAAATATATCGGCCTGCTGGTCATCGTCCCGATGCTGATCGTCGGCGTCGTGCCGATCTTCACCGGGCAGATCAACTGGGCCAACTTCTCGCCGCTCGTGCCGCTGGCCGCCGCCTATGCGCCAGACCCGGGCGCATGGAACACCGCCGGCTGGACACTGGTGCTCGGCGGCATGTTCATTGCCGCCTGGTCGACCTACGGCTTCGAGACCGCCGTCTGCTACACCTCCGAATTCAAGAATCCCGGCACCGACACCTTCAAGGCCATCTTCTATTCCGGCCTGCTCTGCATGTTGCTGTTCATCTTGGTGCCCTTCACCTTCCAGGGCGTGCTGGGCCTCAACGGCATGCTGGCAACGCCGATCGTAGACGGCTCCGGCGTCGCTGACGCGCTTGCCGGCATGGTCGGCGGCGGCAAGCTCATCCACAGCCTGCTGGTTATGCTGATGATCCTGGCGCTGGTGCTGTGCATCATGACGGCGATGGCCGGCTCGTCGCGCACGCTCTACCAGGGCTCGGTTGACGGCTGGCTGCCGCGCTATCTCAGCCACGTCAACGAGCATGGCGCGCCGACCCGTGCCATGTGGACCGACCTCTGCTTCAACCTGATCGTACTGGCCATCGCCTCGGCCGATGCGACGAGCTTCTTCTTCATCCTCGCCGTGTCGAACTGCGGCTACATCATCTTCAATTTCCTCAACCTCAATGCCGGCTGGATCCACCGCATCGACAACGGCCATATCGCGCGGCCATGGAAGGCGCCGACTTGGCTGCTCGGGATCGGAGCGATCTTCGCCTATGTCAACGCGATCTTCATGGGCGCCGGCGCCAAGGTGTGGAACCCGATGGCGCTGTGGGCCGGGCTGATCACCGCGGCGCTGATCATTCCGGTGTTCTGCTTCCGCCACTACATCCAGGACAAGGGCAAGTTCCCCGACCACATGCTGGCCGATCTCGGCATGACGGGAACTGACCTCTCGGTGAAGAAGGCAGGCATGCTGCCCTATCTGACGCTGGTCGCCGGCGTGGTGGTGATGCTGATCGCCAACTGGATATTCGTCATCTGACAGGGGCAACTTGAAAAGTGTCGGGCGCGCTTCGGCGCGCCCGACACTTTTCGGCCACCAGCCGGGGCTTCACCTCACCCAGCCTTGCGGACCGACGCTTCCGGATCTTCGAAGAACCGATTGGCCGGCCGCTTCAGGCCGAGATTCTCGCGCAGCGTCGAGCCCTCATACTGCCGCCTGAAGATGCCGCGCCGCTGCAGCTCGGGCACCACCTTCTCGACGAAGTCATCGAGCCCTGCGGGCAGATAGGGAAACATGATGTTGAAGCCGTCCGATCCCTCGGCGACCAGCCATTCCTCCATCTCGTCGGCAATGGTTTTCGGCGTGCCGACGAAAGCAAGGCCGGAATAGCCGCCCAGTCTCTGGGCAAGCTGGCGTACAGTCAGGTTTTCATCCCGGGCCAGTTCAATGACGCGCTCGCGGCTGCTCTTCGAGGCATTGGTCTCCGGTATTTCCGGCAGAGCGGCGTCGGGATCAAAGGCCGACGCGTCGTGTCCAAGAGCGATCGACAACGAGGCAATGCCGCTCTCGTAGTAGACCAGGCTGTCGAGCTTCGCTCGCTTGGCCCGCGCCTCCTCGACACTGTCGCCGACAATGACGAAAACGCCAGGCAGGATCTTGATATCGTCGCGGGAGCGGCCAAGTTTCTGCGCCCTGCTTTTGACATCGGCGAAGAAGCGTTGGCCCGACGCGAGATCACCATGGGCGGCGAAAATGACTTCCGCCGTTTCCGCGGCCAGCTGCCGCCCGGCTTCCGACGCGCCGGCTTGCACGATGACCGGCCAGCCCTGTACCGGCCGCGCGATGTTGAGCGGCCCGCGCACCGACACGTGCTCGCCTTTGTGGTCCAGCACATGCAATTTGGCGGGGTCGAAATAGAGCCCGCTTTCGGCATCGCGGATGAAGGCGTCGTCGGCAAAGCTGTCCCAGAGGCCGGTGACGACATCGTAGAATTCGCGCGCCCGGTGATAGCGCTCGTCATGCTCGACATGTTCGTCCAGCCCGAAATTCAACGCCGCATCGGGATTGGACGTCGTCACGATGTTCCAGCCGGCGCGTCCGCCGCTGATATGGTCGAGTGACGCGAATCGACGGGCGATATGATAGGGCGCGTCAAAGGTCGTCGATGCGGTGGCGACCAGCCCGATGTGATCGGTGACGGCGGCCAGCGCCGACAACAAGGTGAACGGCTCGAACGAGGTCACCGTGTGGCTGCGCCGAAGCGCCTCGATCGGCATATTCAGCACAGCCAGATGATCGGCCATGAAGAACGCGTCGAATTTCGCCGCCTCCAGCGTCTGAGCGAAACGCTTCAGATGCGCGAAGTTGAAGTTAGCGTCGGGATAGGCGCCCGGATAGCGCCAGGCGCCGGTGTGCAAACTGACGGGACGCATGAAGGCGCCGAGCCGCAATTGCTTCTTTTCTGCCATGGGAAGACACCCTGATAAGGACGAGCGTGGCCGCTCCGGTGCCGCTCAGCATGGTACCGCTTGGCCGCACTGGGAAGGAATTCTGTTTTGCAGAATCGGCGCCAGGGAGCATTTTAATCGGCGTGATGGGATCAGCCGTCGCGCCGGACCATCGCCATCGACATCAGCGATGGCGGATGGTCAGCGCCGCTCTATTCGGCTGCCAACGCCAGTTGCGGCCTTTCCGGCTGTTCCGTCGCGGATGCTTCCGCAGCGTCGACACCACGCTTCTTCAGCTCGCGGCCAAAGAACAGGGCATAGCCGGCGGGCAGCACCAGGATGGTCAGCACGGTGGCGACCACGATGCCGCCCATCATCGCATAGGCGAGCGGCCCCCAGAAGACGGCGCGCGAGATCGGGATCAGCGCCAGCACCGCCGTCATCGCAGTCAGGACGATCGGCCGGAAACGGCGCACGGCCGAACCGATGATGGCCTCCGAGCGCTCCATGCCTCTGGCGATGTCCTGGTCGATCTGATCGACCAGGATGATCGAGTTGCGCATGATGATGCCGAGCAGCGCGATGACGCCGAGGATGGCGACGAAGCCGAACGGCGCGCCGCTGATCAAAAGGGCCGCGGCCGCACCGATGATGCCGAGCGGACCGGTGGCCAGCACCAGCATCGCCTTGCCGAAGTTCTGCAGCTGGATCATCAAGAGCACGACGATGATGGCCAGCATGATCGGCGCCTTGGCGGCGATGGAAGCCTGGCTTTCGGCCGAATCCTCGGCACCGCCCTGGATTTCGATCTTGTAGCCGGGCGCTAGGCCGTCGCGCAGGCCCTGGATGTCCTTGTACATCTTGGTGACGACGTCGTTGGACTGCACGCCGTCGGGCAGCGTCGCCCGCACGCTGATCGTCGGCAGGCGGTCGCGGCGCCACTCGATGCCTTGCTCCAGCACCGGAACCACCTTGGCCACCTGTGACAGCGGCACGAAGCCGCCGAAATCGGTTGGGATATAGACCGAGTCGACCGAGGACAGCAGGCTGCGGCTGGCGTCCGGCTCGCGGGCGACGATGGAGACCGTCTCCTCGCCGTCGCGGAAATTGTCGAGCGGCGCGCCGGACATGGTTGCCTGCAGCATCTGGCGGATGCGCTGCGAGGTGACGCCGAGCGCACGGGCACGGTCCTGGTCGATCACCAGCTTCATCGCCGGCACCGGTTCGAGCCAGTCGTCATGGACCGCGCCGAGCAACGGATTCTCGCGGAACTTCGCCTTCACCTGGTCGGCGATGCGGCGCACCTCCTGGCGATCCGGGCCCATGACACGCATCTGCACCGGCCAGCCGGTTGGCGGTCCGAGGAACAGGCGGTCCACCTTGGCACGGATCGAGGGGAAGTCCTCGGCCAGAACCGTGCGCAGCTTGACGATCAGCCGCTCGCGGGCCGGCTCGTCATTGGCCATCACCAGCATCTGGGCGAAGTTCGGATTGCTGAGCTGTTGGTCGAGCGGCAGGAAGAAGCGCGGCGCGCCTTCGCCGATATAGGTGGCGATGAAGCGCTTGTCCTTGTCGTCCATCATCTTGGCCTCAAGCGCCTTGGCCTGCGCTTCGACCTCCTTGATGCTGGTGCCTTCCGGCAGCCACAGGTCGACGAGGATTTCCGGCCGCGATGATTGCGGGAAGAAGTTCTGCGGAATGAACTGGAACGCCCACAGGCTGGTACCGAAGGTCACCAGCGTCATCACAAGCACAATGATGCGATGGCGCACCGCCCAACCAACGGTCGAGCGAAGCCGGCGGTAGAAGCGCGTGTCGAAGGCGTCGTGATGGGTCCCGGCATGCTTGCGCTGCTTGAGGATCATATGCCCAAGCCACGGCGTGAAATAGACCGCGACAAACCACGACACGACCAGTGCGATGCCGACGACATAAAACAGCGTGCGCACATATTCGCCCGCCGTGGAGGCGGCGAAGCCGACCGGAATGAAGCCGGCGGTGGTGATCAGCGTGCCGGTCAGCATCGGGAAAGCGGTCGATGTATAGGCGAAGCTCGCCGCCTCGATCTTGACCAAGCCCTCCTCCAGCTTTCGCTCCATCATCTCGACGACGATCATGGCGTCGTCGACTAGCAGGCCGAGTGCAATGATCAGGGCGCCCAGCGAAATGCGCTGCAGGTCGATGCCGAGCTCGTACATGATGGCGAAAGTGGCTGCGAGCACCAGCGGAATGGCGATGGCGATGACCAGGCCGGAACGCCAGCCGATCGACAGGAACGAGACGACAAGCACGATCAGCAGCGCTTCGCCGAGCGCGTGCATGAATTCGGCCACCGCATCCGTGACGACGCCCGGCTGGTCGGAGATCTGGTCGACCGACACGCCATAGGGCAACGCCTCCTCGAAGCGCTTGTAGGTCGCCTCGACATCCTTGCCGACATCGGTGACCTTGAAGCCCTTGGCCATGACGACGCCAAGCTGCACGCTTTCGTGACCGTTGAAGCGGTATTTGCGCTGGAAGGGATCTTCGAGCCCCGAGGTCACGGTGGCGATGTCGCCGAGCCTGGTGACCTGGCCGCCGGCGCGCAGGCGCAGTTCCCTGATATCGGCGGCCTTGGTGACGTCGCCTTCGACCGAGATGCGCACCGAATTGACGCCGGTGTCGACGGCACCGGCCGGATCGACATTGTTCTGGCCCTTGATGGCGTTCTGCAGGTCGGTCAGCGTCAGGCCGCGTTCGGCCAGCGCCTTGGACGAGACGTCGATGTAGAGCTTTTCCGGCTGGTCGCCGATGATGACGGCCTTTTCGACGCCGGGCGTGGTCAACAGCATGTCGCGCGCCTGGATGGCGAATTTCTTCAGCTCTGGATAGGAGAAGCCATCGCCGCTGATCGAATGCAGGGTGATGAAGGTGTCGCCGAATTCGTCGTTGAAATAGGGGCCGAGCAGGCCTTGCGGCAGGTCGCCTGATATGTCGCTGACCTTCTTGCGCACCTGATAGAAGGCGTCCGTCACCTCGGCGGCGTTGGTGTCGCCCTTGATCTGCACCGTGATGATGGCGCTGCCGGCGCGGGTGAAGGAGCGCACGAAGTCGAGATGCGGCGTTTCCTGCAGCTTGCGCTCGATCTTGTTGACGACCTGGTCCTCCATCTCCTGGATCGAGGAACCCGGCCAGATCGCCTGCACGACCATGACGCGGAAGGTGAAGTCGGGATCTTCTTTCTGGCCCATGCGCATAAGGCCGAGCGCACCGGCGATGATGATCAGCCCAAACAGGAACCGCGCTATGGAGGGGTGGCCGATGGCCCAGCGCGAAAGGTTGAAGGGCCGCTTTTCTTCAGTGGAGGTTGTCATCGGTGCTGTCCACTTTGCTGTTTGCCGGCGCCTGGTGCTTCGAAGAAGCGCGGCGCGCGAAAACGAAATCATTTGCGTTCGATACTGGCTTCCGGGCGGCGAGGCTTTCCGAGCGGAGAGACACTCATCGCGGTGGGACGCTAGGGTCGATGCGGGGGTACATCGGCCTTGACGTCTCGACCTTCGGGCGCACGCCGCCCGGAAACCTGCGGCCGCGGGAACGCGCGGCCGACCTGTCTGTCGTCAGCGCAGCCGGCTGGCGTCGTCGCCATCGGCCGAGGCGGACTGCTGCGCGATGCCGCCGGCGAGTTTCACCTTCAGATTCTCGGTCATGAACTGTGTGCCGGCGGCGACCACGATATCGCCGGGATTCAACCCTTCGGCGACACGCACGCCATCGGCGGCGAACTTGGCAACCTTCACTGGACGGGCATGGACGGTGTCGGCGCCACGATCGACGGTCCAGACGATCGACTGGCTATCTTTCTCAGCCAACGCGCTCAGCGGGATCGATACGAGTTGCTTCTCATTGGCCGCCGACGCCTCGATATTGGCAGTCATGCCGAGAAGCACGCGTTGGTCGTTGGGCAGGCTGACGCGGACGGCGAAGGTGCGCGACTGCGGATCGGCGCTGCCGGCAACCTCGCGGACCTTGCCGTCGAGCGTCAGTGTGTTGTCGGACCAGAAGCCGGCCTTGACTGGCTTGCCCGGCTTGAACTCGGCGATCTCCATTTCGGGGACCGCGATCAGCACTTCCTTCTCGCCGTCGACGGCGACGGTGACCACCGGCGCACCGGAGCCGACCACCTGGCCGACATCGGCGTTCACCGCCGTGACGATGCCGTCCTTGTCGGCCTTGAGGTCGGTATAGCCGACCTGGTTCTTGGCCTGTGCAAGCGACGAACGGGCGGAGTCGCGCGTGGCGACCGCCTGGTCATAGGTCAGCGTCGCCTGTTCGAGCTGCGATTTCGGCGAAAAGTTCTTGGCGAAAAGCTGCTCGGCGCGCTTGCGCGCAAGCTCTGTCGTCTCGACCTGCCGTTCGGCGGCATCGAGGGCTGCCTGCGCGCTCTTCACCGAAAGGTCGTAGTCGGTGGGATCGATGCGGGCGAGCACATCGCCCGGCGCCACGTGCTGGCCGATGTCGACAAGGCGCTCGGTGATCTTGCCGTTGACACGGAAAGCCAGCGCGCTTTCGGTGCGGGCCCGCACCGAACCGGAATAGGAGAGCGTACGGGTGTCGTGCGCCTGGGCAATCTCGACGACCTTGACCGGGCGGATGCTCTCCTTGACCTCGGCCTTCTCCTGGCTGCAGCCGGCAAGCGTGAGCCCTGCAACGACCAAGCCCGCGACCGGCAACCGGCGGATGATGAAATTGGACAAAGACATCGTGGTACTCCCGACTAAAGGCGGACTGTCGACACCGGCGACCGGCGGCTATTTCAAGGCTCTGATGGCGTAGTCGATAAGTTCGTCGGGCATTGCCCGGTTGGTCTTGGCAAGGCACTGCGCCACCATCTGCGGGTGGCAGAGGATGACGGTGGCGGCGCCAAAGCAGCGCGAGGCGGCTTCGGGATCCTGCTCCCTGAACTCGCCGGTCTCGACGCCCTCGCGGATCACCTCGGCGAACAGGTCGTGAATGCTGTTGACGTGCTTGTCGATGACGCTCCAGTCGCGCTCGAGCGCGACGATGACCATCTCATGGACCTTCTGCTCGTCGAGCATGGTCTCGAGCGTCATCTTGTACTGGGCGTGAATGTAGCGACGCAGCCGCTCCTCCGCGCTGATCGGCAGGTGCATGATCTCGTAGGCCATCTTGTAGCTGGCGCCGAGCATTCGGCCGCAGACGGCTTGGTGGATTTCAACCTTGGAGGCGAAGAAACGGTATATGTTGGCCGGCGACATGCCGAGTTCGCGGGCGATGTCCGCGACATTCGTCTTGCCGTAGCCATAGTGCCGGAACAGGCGCTCGGCGCAGTCGAGAATGCGTGTCACATTCTCCTGCCTGGCGGCATCGACCATGATGTTGGCGGCTTCGGACATGGATCCCTGTCGTTTTACGAGTGACGAATTTCAATTTTCGTCAGTCGTAAATTGAAGAGAGGGCGATGTCAACGCGAAATCGACGTACGCGTATAATTGGTGACAGATGGTGACAGTGGGCGGACGCGACAACCGGCGCGCTCGCGATTGGCAACGCCGCCGCAGAATTCGTCATGCTAGGGCGGAGCAAGGAGCGAAGCGACGCGGCGCAAACCCTAGGATCCATTCCGGGGCGTCGGTCAAAAAATGCTACGGATCAATATGTTACATCAAAAGGCGAACTGTTGCCCGCAGCAGTCATTCACGACCGTTGGAGCACGGCCGCTAGGCCACGGAATGGATCCCAGGGTTTCCGCAACGTCGCTTCGCGACTGCTCCACCCTAGGATGACGAAGCCGCCTAGGTCCGCGGCAAATCGTCGAGACCTAGCAAAAATGACGGTGCGCTCACGCCACCTTGGCCATCTCCCGCAGCCGGAACTTCTGGATCTTGCCCGTCGACGTCTTCGGGATTTCGGCGAAAATCACCGCTTTCGGCACTTTGAAGCGGGCAAGCAGCGCACGGCAGTGCTCGATGATCTCCGCTTCGGTCGCGGTCTTGCCGGGCTTCAGTTCGACATAGGCCACGGGCACTTCGCCCCACTTGTCATCATGGCGCGCCACCACGCCACAAGAGGCAACGGATGGGTGTTTGTAGAGTGCATCCTCGACCTCAATAGAGGAAATGTTCTCGCCACCCGAGATGATGATGTCCTTGGAACGGTCCTTGAGCTGGATGTAGCCGTCGGGATGCATGACGCCGAGATCGCCGGAGTGGAACCAGCCGCCGGCGAAGGCTTCGTCGCTTGCCTTGCGGTTCTTCAGATAACCCTTCATGACGATATTGCCGCGGAACATCACCTCGCCGATCGTCTCGCCGTCGGGCGGTGTCGTCTGCATCGTCTCGGGATCCATGACGGTCAGGCCTTCAAGCGCTGCGTAGCGGACGCCCTGCCTTGCCTTCTTGGCGCTGCGCTCGCCTTTTGCCAGACCGTCCCATTCACCGTGCCATTCGTTGACCACGGCCGGACCATAGGTCTCGGTCAGGCCGTAGAGGTGGGTGACGGCAAAGCCGGCATCGGCCATGCCCGACAGCACGGCTTCCGGCGGCGGAGCGGCCGCGGTGTTGAACGTCACGATCTGCGGGAACTCACGCTTGTCCTCGTCCCGGGCATTGATCAGCACCGACATGACGACCGGCGCGCCGCAAAGATGGGTGACGCCGTGATCGGCGATGGCGTCGTAGATCGGCTTCGGCCGCACCCAGCGCAGGCAGACATGGGTGCCGGCCTGGACGGCCAGCGTCCACGGAAAGCACCAGCCATTGCAATGGAACATCGGCAGCGTCCAGAGATAGACGGCGTGCTTGGCCATGCCGGCATGGATGGTGTTGGTATAGGCCATCAGGGCGGCACCACGATGGTGGTAGACGACGCCCTTCGGATTGCCTGTCGTGCCTGAGGTGTAGTTGAGCGAGATGGCGTCCCATTCATCGTCGGGCATCGACCAGGCGAAATCCTCGTCACCGCCGGCGACAAAATCCTCATAGTCCGATGCGCCGATCCGTTCGCCTTTCGGATAGGGCGCGTCGGCGGCGTATTCGGGATCATCGTAGTCGATGACCAGCGGCTTGACCTTGGCCAGATCAAGCGCCTGCCGGACGACACCTGAGAATTCACGGTCGACGATCAGCACCTTGGTCTCGGCATGGTCGAGTTGGAAGGCGATGACCGCGGCGTCGAGGCGGGTGTTGAGCGAATGCAGTACCGCCTTGGTCATCGGCACGCCGAAATGCGCCTCCAGCATTGGCGGCGTGTTGGACAGCATGACGGTGACCGTGTCGCCCTTGCCGATGCCGCGCTTCCGAAGCGCCGATGCGAGTTTCAGCGAGCGGCGCCAGAAATCACGATAGGAGATGCGCAGGCCGCCGTGGATGATGGCAACGTGGTCGGGATAGGTCTTTGCAGCGCGCTCCAGATAGGTGAGCGGCGTCAGCGGCTGGTGGTTGGCCGCGTTCCTGTCGAGATCCTGTTCGTAGGGATTGCCCATCCCGTCCTCCCCAAAGTTCTTTTCGAGCTTTCTAACCTTAGGACTCTCGTCAGGCCATCCCCCGGATGGCCGAAAATGCTATGCTATCCAGGCTTTGTAGAACGGCGATCCCGGATGAACCTTGCCGAGAGACGATCGTGTCCCCGCATCCGAATTTGACTTTTGTCGAGAGCCGTGACTAATGTCAGCCGAGGAGACGGCATGGCGATCCGACCGGCAGAACAGCTCATTCACAAGGCCGCCTGGCTCTACTACGCGCATGGTTTGCGGCAGGACCAGGTTGCGAGCCAGCTTAACATTTCCCGTGCTTCGGTGGCCATGTATCTACGCAAGGCGCGCGAGACCGGCATCGTCAACATCTCGACCTCGACCCAGTTGTTCACCGACGATGTCATGGCGCGCAAGCTCGAGGACGCGTTGGGCCTCGACGCAGTCTGGATCGCGCCGGAGAACGGCCATATCCCGGACCCTTCGACTGACATCGCCGTGCTGGCGGCGAGCGTCTTTCTGGAACTGGTCAAGAAGGGCGACCGCATCGGCGTCGCCTGGGGTCGCACCGTCTACATGATCGCCGACATCATGTCCTATGCCGACCTGCAGGATGTCACGGTGGTGCAGCTCTGCGGCAATCTCGGCGCGCCCTACTCCTATCGGCCCGACCAGTGCACCATGGAAATCGCGCGGCGGCTCAACGCCAAGGGGTTGAATTTCTATGCGCCGCTGGTGCTGTCGACGGAAGAGCTGGCGCGCGCGCTGCGGGACGAACCGGTGATCCGCGAGCAGTTGTCGGGAATCAAGGACTGCGATCTCGCTCTCTACTCGGTCGGCGCGGTCGACGCCGAGAGCCATCTGGTCAAATGCGGCGCGCTGACACCGGGCGAGATGGCGGAGTTGCGCAGCCGAGGTGCCGCTGGCGTCATTGCCGGGCAGATCATCGACGCCCAGGGCAAGGTGCTCGACTGCAGTTACAACCGCCGGGTGATCTCCGCCGAGCTTGCCTCGTTGCGCGCCATCGCCAGGCGCCTGATGGTGGTGCAGGAGGACAGCAAGTTCGAACCGCTGCTCGCGGCTATCACCGGCGGGCTTTGCACGCATCTGGTGGTCGGCGCGCATATGGCGCAGCGGCTGCTCGATCATGCCGGAGCGGCAACCCAAAGGGCATCCTGAATAAGCAACCATTCGCCGGCGCATTGTCATCAAGGCGTCGCGGCATTCCTGTTTCACCACACAAGACAGCAACTGGACGAAGCGAACATGAAGAATCTGTGGAACGACGAAGCGGCCGAGAAACTTGTTGCCGACTATGCCAAGAAGGGCGTCGGCCGCGATCTGGCCTTGCGCGTCTACACCACGCGGCTGCTGGGTGGCGTGCCGCAGCTGGTCTTGCATGGCGGCGGCAACACCTCCTGCAAGATCAAGGCGACCGACCTCGTCGGCGATGAATGGGACGTGCTCTGCGTCAAGGGCAGCGGCTGGGACATGGCCGTCATCGAGCCGCAAGGCCTGCCGGCGGTCAAGATGGGCGCCCTGCTCAAGGCGCGCGCGCTGGACAAGCTCTCCGACGAGGACATGGTGGCGCTGCAGCGGGCGAACCTGATCGATCCGTCCTCACCCAATCCCTCGGTCGAAACGTTGCTGCATGCCTTCCTGCCGCACAAATTCGTCGACCACACCCATTCGACCGCGATCCTGGCAATCGTCGACCAGGAAGACTCGAAACCGCTGGTGACGACGGTCTTTGGCAGCAAGATGGGCTACGTGCCCTACATCATGCCAGGCTTCGACCTTGCCAAGGCGGCCGCCGACGTCTTCGATGCCGACCCGACCGTTGAAGGCCTGATCCTCGACAAGCACGGCATCTTCACCTTCGGCGACGACGCCAGGCAGGCCTATGACCGGATGATCCACTATGTGAACGTCGCCGAGGACTATGTGGCCAAGCACGCCAAGCCGACGGCGGCAAAGGCCGCACTGCCGGCAAGGCTCGCGACACCGGCCTCCATTGCTCCGATGCTGCGCGGCGCCGTCGCGGTGTCGCGCGGCGAAGGCCGCTTCGACCGCATGATCTCTGACTTCCGCACCTCGGACGCGATCGTCGATTTCATCAACTCGGCCGCGATCGCCGACTATGCCGGACGCGGCGTGTCGACACCGGATCTGTCGATCCGCATCAAGACAGGCCCGATGGCGGTGCCGGCGCCCGATGCCGACAAGGCCGGCGACTACAAGGCCGTCATCAAGAGCCATGTCGACGCGTTCGCCAAGGATTATCGCGCCTATTTCGAGACCAATGATGCGCTCGACGACGTCAAGCGCATCATGCTCGACCCGATGCCGCGCCTGACGCTGGTGCCGGGGCTGGGCATGTTCGGCCATGGCCGCACGCTGAAGGATGCCAAAATCGCTTCCGACGTCGGCGAAATGTGGATCGAGGCGGTGCGCGGCGCGGAAGCGGTCGGACGGTTCCATCCGCTGTCCAAGGCTGATCTGTTCCCGCTGGAATACTGGTCGCTCGAACAGGCCAAGCTTGCCTCCAACAAGCCGAAGCCGCTGACCGGCCAGGTGGTGCTGATCACCGGCGGCGCCGGTGCGATCGGGGCGGCAACGGCAAAACTGTTCGCCGACAATGGCGCCCATGCCGTGGTCGTCGATCTCGACGCCGAAAAAGCCGCTGATGCCGCCAAGAAGGCCGGCAACAATTCGATCGGCGTCGCCGCCGACATCACCGATCCGGCCCAGGTGCGTGCCGCCTTCGACAAAGCGGTTGCCGTCTTCGGCGGCGTCGACATCCTGGTCTCCAATGCGGGGGCTGCCTGGGAAGGCCGGATCGGCGAACTCGATGATGCGCTTCTGCGCAAGAGCTTCGAACTCAATTTCTTCGCCCACCAATCGGCGGCGCAGAACGCGGTGCGGATCATGCTCGAACAGGGCACAGGCGGGGCGCTTTTGTTCAACACCTCCAAGCAGGCGGTCAATCCCGGCCCGAAATTCGGCGCCTATGGCGTACCGAAGGCGGCGACTTTGTTCCTGTCCAGGCAATATGCGCTCGACTACGGCGCCCATGGCATCCGCTCCAATGCCGTCAACGCTGATCGCATCCGGTCCGGCCTTCTGACCGACGCCATGATCGCCAGCCGCTCCGGCGCGCGCGGCGTCTCGGAGAAGGAGTACATGTCCGGCAATCTGCTCGGCCAGGAAGTGACCGCACAGGACGTGGCTCAGGCCTTCCTGCATCACGCGCTGGCCG
Organism: Mesorhizobium sp. 113-3-9; assembly: GCF_016756515.1. Lineage (NCBI taxonomy): Bacteria > Pseudomonadati > Pseudomonadota > Alphaproteobacteria > Hyphomicrobiales > Phyllobacteriaceae > Mesorhizobium > Mesorhizobium sp. 113-3-9. The sequence goes on from NZ_AP023246.1 coordinate 5,944,855, forward strand.
AACGCACCACCGCTGACGTGACGACCGTCGACGGCGGCAACATCGCGGCGGCGCTGCGGTAGGCATTTACGGCTGACAACAAAAAGGGCGGCTCACGGGCCGCCCCTTTCATATCTGTCGTGACGACCCTTACTTGGCGTTCGGGTTCGGCATCCAGGCCGGCATGGCGACATCAGCATGGGCGAATTGCGGCAGCTTGGCCGACAGGTCTTCCATGTTCTTGATGTCCTTGTCGATCAGTTCCTTCTGGGTGATCAGCGTCGGCGGCACGATGACGTTGTGGCCGGGGTCCTCACCGGCGAGCAGCTGTGCCAGAGCGCGCACCGAGACCTGGCCGACAACGGCCGGGTTGGTCGCCGCGGTCGCTGCCCAGGCGCTGTCGGGCTCGCGCATCGCCGCGATATCCGAAGTCGAGATATCGGCCGAATAGATCTTGATGCCCTTGTTGAGACCCGCTTCGTCGACGGCGATCTTCACGCCCTTGGCGAATTCGTCATAGGGGGCGAACATCACCTTGATGTCGGGATGAGCCGACAGCACCGAACGCGCCTGGTTGGCGACGGAGTTGGCGATCGGGTTGTCGAGTGTGCCGAACATGGCCACTTCCTTGATGCCCGCATATTTCTTCTTCACATCGACCCAGGTCTCGTTGCGGCGGTCGAGCGGCGCGATGCCGGCGACATAGACATAGCCGGCATTCCAGCTTTCGCCATTGTCCTTGACCGCCTGCTCGAGCGCGAGGCGGGCGAGGTCCTTGTCCGACTGTTCGATCTGCGGGATCTTGGGGTTTTCGACGTTGACGTCGAAAGCCACCACCTTGATGCCGGCATCGACAGCGCGCTGGGCGGCGTCCTTCATCGATTCCGTCAGGCCGTGCTGGATGATGATGCCCTGCACGCCGAGCGCGATCGCCTGGTCGACCATGTCGGACTGGAGGGCGGCGTCCTGGCGGCTGTCGAGCACGCGCAGGTCGATGCCGAGCGCTTTCGACTGCGCTTCGACGCCCGAGAGATAGGCCTGGAAGAAGTCGCCGGTCGAGAGATAGCGCACCAGCGCGATCTTGACGCCGGGCTTGTCGAACGGCGCCGGCTTGTCCGCGGCAAGAGCCGGGACCTGCATCAGCATGGTTGCGCCGGCCAGCCCGAGCGCGACCTTCCCCAGAAGTCTTCTTGTGATGTTCACCTTGTTTTCCTCCACTCTTGTTGAGCCCAAAAACCTATCCGGCCGAAACTATCTCCGGCCCCTGCCCGACAAGGCAAAGGTGAAGACAAGGGCGACGACCAGAACCACGCCCTTGACGAAATCCTGCGTGTAGTAAGGCGCGTTCATCATCGTCAGGCCTTGCAGCAGGATGCCGACGAACAGCGCGCCGACGGCGGTGCCGAAGGCGTTCGGCTTGGCGGCGCCAAGCACCGCGTAACCGATCAGCGCCGCGGCGACCGCATCGAGCAGCAAATTATTACCCGAGGCGATATCGCCGCGTCCAAGCCGAGCCGCGAGCAAAATGCCGCCGATCGAGGCAAAAACTCCTGAAATAACGTAGGCCCAGATCTTGTATGCCTTGACAGGCGCGCCGGCGAGTTCAGCGGCGCGCTCATTGCTGCCGACCGCATACATCATCCGCCCGAAGCGCGTGTATTCGAGGAAGAACCAGATCAGCACGGCAAGCACCAGCAGCACGACCACCGACACCGGAATGAGGTTCGGGATGAAGAAATCGAAGCGGTGGCGGCCGAGCGCAAGGAAGGCGTCGGAGAATTTGCCGTTGGCGACCGAACCGTCGGGCATGGTCATGCCTGTGGCGATCGAGCGGCCCTCGGTCGGGATGCGCTGCAAACCGACAAGCAGGAACATCATGCCGAGCGTGGCGAGCAGGTCCGGCACGCGCATGTAGACGATCAGCCAGCCATTGATCAGGCCGACAATGGCACCGATGAGCAGGCAGACGACCACGGCGACGAGGGCATTCTGCTCCAGCACCACCATGACATAGGCAGCCGCCATCATGGCCGATGTGGCGACCGAGCCGATCGACAGGTCGAAGCCGCCGACGACCAGCGTGGCGGTGACGCCGAGCGCCAGCACGCCGGTGATGGCGACGGACTGGAAGATGAAGACGGCACTTTGCGGCGAGACGAAACCGTCGGCCGCGATCGCGAAATAGGCGACGAGCCCGACCAGCAGGACGATGAACCCGTAGCGGATTGCGTAGTCGCGCAGCGTCATTCAGCGCACCCCGGCGCCGCTGCCCACTTTACCCAACTCGAACCCATGGTCTCTCCATTCCAATTCTACCGACCGCCACGCTCAGGCAGCGCTGTGCAGCGGCCCGCCGGCGACCTCGGCCAGCAGGCGATCGAGATCGACTTCGGCGTTGCGGTGTTCGCCGACGATCGTGTGTTCCGACATCACCAGGATGCGGTCGGCCGTCTCCAGCGCCTCGTCGAGTTCGGTGACGAACAAAAGCGTCGCGCGGCCAGGGGCGCTTGCCCTGAGCTTGGCGGCGATGTCGCGCCTGGCCGAGATATCGACGCCCTGAAACGGCTCGTCGAGGATGAACAGCGAGGCGTTCTGCGCCATCCAGCGGGCGACCATCACCTTCTGCTGGTTGCCGCCCGACAGTGCCGACATTTCGTCCTTCTCGGAGCGGCAGACGATGCTGAGTTCCTCGATCTGCCGGCGCGCGGTCGTGCGTTCGAGCCGGCGCTTGAGCACGCTCAGATTCGACATCCGCTTCAGGAACGGCAGGCTGACATTACGCTCGATGTTGAAGCCGCCGACAATGCCGCTTGTGGCGCGGTCCTTGGCGACGAGGAACACGCCGGCCGCGATCGCATCGCCGGCAGATCGCGGCGCGTAGGGCCTGCCGTTCATCGTCATCGTACCCGACAGCGGCTTGCGCACACCGAACAGCGTTTCGGCAAAAGCGGTCTTGCCGACACCGACGAGGCCGGTGATGGCGACGACTTCGCCATCACCAAGCGTCAGCGAGATCGGCCTGGCGCCCTGCCCTATACGCAGGCCTTCAACGGTCAGGACCGGCTTGGCGGAACTTCTGGCAACGATCTGGTCGAGATGGATCTTGCGGCCGAGCATGGCATTGACCGCGCCTTCATAATCGAGCGGCTTGGTGTCGAAGACACCTGAAACGATGCCGTCGCGCATGGAGACGATGCGATCGGCAAGCCGCCTGATGTCAGACATGCGGTGCGAGATATAGAGGATCGCCACACCCTGCTCGCGCAGCCTGTCGACCAGGGCGAACAACCTTTCGGCTTCGGCGCTGGAGAGCGAGGAGGTCGGCTCGTCGAGGATCAGCACCTTCGGCTGGTGCGCCAGGGCGCGTGCGATCGCCACCATCTGGCGATCGGCCAGCGAAAGGTCGTTGACGCGGGCCTTGAGATCGATGGCCAACCCCATGCGGTCCGCGACGGCCTTGGCCTCGCGGCGTACCCGGGCCGGATTGAACAGGGTCGGCGCGCCCTTGCCGCTCAGCCTGTCGAGCGTCAGGTTGGTGGCGACATCGAGGTCGGCCACGACACCGTCATTGATGTTCTGATGCACGGTGACGACGCCGGAGCGGATCGCTTCCGCCGGCGTGTTCGGCGCAAAGTCCTGCCCGGCAAGCGTCATGGTGCCGCCGCCACGCTCGTAGACGCCGCTGATGATCTTGACGAGGGTGGATTTGCCGGCGCCGTTGGCGCCCATCAGCACGGTGACTTCGCCGGAATGCAGCTCAAGCGCGATGCCGCCAAGCACCTCGTTGCGGCCAAAGGATTTCCTCAGTCCCTCTACGCGGAACACGGCATTGCCGACCATGCGTTCCTCCCTGACCTCGACGCTATGGTCAATATCGGCAATTGTCAACACGATTGACAATTGCCAGACAGCTTCCTAGCTTGGCCCCGCCGCTAAGGCTCCGTTATGATCGGAGCGCACAGGCGGGAGGGAGACGAATGACTGGGAAATTGCCGTTCGAAGCACTGTCGGTGGAGACGCTTGCTACGCGCCTCGGCACGAACGAGGCGCTGTGCGCGAAGATCGGCAAGGACACGACGCAATGGAAGGTTCGCGAAGTCGGCGACGGCAATCTGAACCTGGTGTTCATCGTCGAGGGCGCCGGCGGCGGCGCCATCGTCAAGCAGGCCCTGCCCTATGTCCGGCTGGTCGGCGACAGCTGGCCGCTGCCGCTGAAGCGCTCCTTCTTCGAGTATCACGCGCTGACCCGCCAGGAGGCGCGCGCGCCGGGCTCGGTGCCGGCGATCTATCATTTCGATGAAGGCCAGGCGCTGATCATCATGGAGTATCTGGCGCCGCCACACACCATTCTCAGGCGCGCCCTGATCGACGGGCGCCAGTTGCCCAACATTGCCAGGGATATCGGCCTGTTCATGGCCCGTACGCTGTTTCGCGGGTCCGACCTGTCGATGGTGACCAGGGATCGCAAGGCCGATCTGGCGCTGTTCGCCGACAATGTCGACCTCTGCGACATCACCGAGAACCTGGTGTTCTCCGATCCCTATTTCGACGCCAAGTTGAACCGGCATACCTCGCCGCAACTCGACGGTCTGGTCGCAGACCTGCGTGCCGACCGCGACCTCAAGGTCGAGGCGCAACGGCTGAAGCACATCTTCGCCGCCAATGCCGAGACGCTGCTGCATGGCGATTTGCATTCCGGCTCGATCATGGTCACGGACACGCAGACCCGGATGATCGATCCGGAGTTCGCCTTCTACGGGCCGATGGCCTTCGATGTCGGCATGCTGCTCGCCAATTTCTGGATGTCCTTCTTCTCGCAGCGCGGGCATGAGCAGAACGGCAAGCGCGACGCCATGCGCACCTATCTGCTCGGGGTCACCGCACAGACATGGGCGGTGTTCCGCGCCGAGTTCTCGCATCTGTGGCGCACCGAGCGCACCGGGATGCTCTATCAAAAAAGCCTGTTCGAGGATCAGGGCGACATACTCGCCGCGGAGCAGGCGCTCGATCACGTGCTGCACCAGATCTGGACCGATCTTCTCGGCTTTGCCGGCATCGAGGTGCACAGGCGCATCCTCGGCCTCGCCCACAATGCCGATTTCGAGACCATTGCCGACGAGGATCTGCGCGCCTCCTGCGAAGCGAAGGCGCTCAGATTCGGCCGTCACATCGCCGTCAACCGGCGCCAGATACATAGCATCGACGAGGTCAACAATCTGGCCGCGCTGATCGAACAGGAGAGCAGCATTTGAACGTCGGCGAGCGCCACTATCGCACCATCTGGCTGAGCGACGACGGACGTTCGGTTGACATTATCGACCAGCGCTGGCTGCCACATGATTTCCGCATCGAGACGATCGGCACGGTTTCCGGCATCGCCACCGCCATCCGCGACATGTGGGTGCGCGGCGCGCCGCTGATCGGCGTCACCGCCGCCTACGGTGTTGCCCTGCAGATGGCCGACGACCCGTCCGACGAAGCGCTCGATGCCGTATGGGAGACGCTGCACGAGACGCGCCCGACGGCGATCAACCTGCGTTGGGCGCTCGACGAGATGCGGCGCTTCCTCAAGCCACTGCCAAAAGAACAACGCGCCGAAGCCGCCTATCGACGCGCCGGTGAGATCGCCGACGAGGATGTCGGCCTGAACCGCGCCATCGGCGAGAACGGTCTTGCCGTTATCAAGGCGATCGCGGCGCGCAAGCAGCCGGGTGAGACGGTCAACATCCTGACGCATTGCAATGCCGGCTGGCTGGCGACAGTCGACTACGGCACCGCCACCGCGCCGATCTATCTGGCAACCGAAGCCGGTATTCCGGTCCACGTCTATGTCGACGAGACCCGCCCGCGCAACCAGGGCGCCCAGCTTACCGCCTGGGAGATGGCAGGCCACGGCGTACCGCACACACTGATCGTCGACAATGCCGGCGGCCATCTGATGCAGCGCGGCGCGATCGACATGGTCATCGTCGGCACCGACCGGACCACCGCCGACGGCGATGTCTGCAACAAGATCGGCACTTATCTGAAGGCGCTCGCCGCCGCCGACAACAACGTGCCGTTCTATGTCGCGCTGCCCTCGCCGACCATCGACTGGACGGTGCATGATGGGCTGAACGAGATTCCGATCGAGCAGCGCTCGGCCGACGAGGTCTCGCTGGTCTGGGGCAAGACCGCCGGCGGCGAGATCGCCCAGGTGCGCATCTCACCCGAAGCGACGCCCGCGGCGAACCCGGCCTTCGACGTGACCCCGGCGCGGCTGGTGACGGGCTTGATCACCGAACGCGGCATCGCCAAGGCATCGCGCGAAGGCTTGAAAGCGATGTTCCCGGAGCGGGCGTAGCCGTAGCCGATTAATACAGCGGCTTGCTCATGTGGTTGGGCGTTGGCCATTGCGCGGTGACGCCAGGCTGCACCGGGCGCTCGAGATAGGTCGACAGCACCACATAGCTGCGGGTCGAGGTGACGCCGGGCGTTTCGTAGAGGCGAGCGAGCAGGCCTTCCAGCGCCCTCGTATCTTCGGTGCGGACCTTCAGCAACATGCAGGTGTCGCCGGCGACGGTGTGAATCTCCTCGACTTCCGGATATTGCGAAACCGCCATCAGTTCCGGGGTCTTGCCCCAGCCCCTGGTGTCGATATGCACGAAGGCCAGCAGCGGCTTCTTCACCGCCTTGGGGTCGATGATCGCGGCCGTGCCACGAATGGCGCCGCTGCGCCGAAGGCGCTTGACCCGCTCATGCGCGGCTGGCGGCGAAAGCCCGACCCGATCGCCGAGTTCCGCATAACTGACCGTGGCATCGTCGACGAGAACGCCTAATATCTTTCGGTCAATTGCGTCGACATCGCGGGGCGCCGGCATGTTCCGCGGAATGGTATCTGTTTCTTCATCCATATCGACAATCCCGATTGCCACAGAATTTAATACGGCCATTATGGCTATATGTCGAACAGCAATCAAGCTACGGCCCTGCCAACAGATACCAGGCCACCGATCCCGGCCCTCGCCTATCTGTTGACTGGATGCATCGCCGTGATCGGCTCGAATTCGCTGGTCCTGGGCCCGATAGCCCCGGCCGTGGCGGCCTCCTTCGCCAGCAGCGTCCCGACCGTGATGATCGCAGCGGCCGCCTTTGGCCTCGGGACCTCGGCGAGCGCCCTGTTCCTGGCCCGCTATATCGACCGGCTCGGCGCCCGCCGGATGCTGCAGGGGGCATTGCTGTTGCTGGCCATAGCCCTGGTTGCCAGCGCGGCCGCACCGATACTGATCATGCTGGTCGCGGCCCAACTCGTCGCCGGTATTGCCGCCGGCGTCGCCATGCCGGCGATCTATGCGAGTTCGGCGGCGATCGCGCCGCCCGGCCGCGAAAGCGGGACCATCGGCGTCGTGCTGACCGGATGGACGCTCAGCATGGTGGCCGGCGTTTCGCTCTCGGCCGTGCTTGCCGATCTCGTACATTGGCGCGCCGTCTTCGCGGTCGTCGCGGTGCTGGCAATGCTGGCGCTGGCCAGTCTCACGATGACCTCGCTGAGCGGCACAAGGAAAAGCGGCCCGGTCCCGACACCGCTGGCGGCGCTCAGCATTCCCGGCATCGTGCCGCTTCTCGTCGCCTGCGCCGCCTTCATGACCGCCTTCTACGGTGTCTATGGCTATCTCGGCGACCACTTGCACAGTGGACTGGGCAAACCGGTGAGCGCCAATGGATGGGCAGCCCTTGCCTATGGCATCGGCTTCGGCATGGCTGCTCTCCTCGACGGGGTGATCGATCGCCTGGGCGCTCGCCGCGTCATGCCATTCGCCTATCTTCTTGTCGCCATCGTCTATGTCGCGATCGCAGCGAGCAGCAACAGTTTCGGCCTGACGCTCGCCATGGTGGCGGTGTGGGGGCTTGCCAATCATTTCGGCCTGAATGTCCTGGTGATGAGCCTTTCGGCGCTCGATCCCTCACGGCGCGGCACGATCATGGGCCTGAACAGCTCGGTAACCTATCTGGCGGTATTTGTCGGCACCACCGGTTTCGGGCCGCTCTATTCCAGCTTCGGCTTTGCGGTCTGCGCGATGGTTGCGGCATTGCTGATGCTGGTTGCCGCAGCGGCGGCCGCGTGGCGCACGCGATAGAACGCTTCTTTTGCGTGATTGCTCCAGTCGGCAGAACGTGATTGGCCACCGGCCTGTCGCCCGGTTGACAGTGGCACCCCTGCCCCTCCATACAAAGCCCGTTAATGTTCTCCGGGCGGGGTGAAAGTCCCCACCGGCGGTAAGGACTCTCGGTTGCACGGGACCCAAGCCCGCGAGCGCTTTCCAATACAATTGGAAAGGTCAGCAGATCCGGTGTGATTCCGGAGCCGACGGTTAGAGTCCGGATGAAAGAGGACGAAACGGAAAACGGACCGCATCGGCGGGCCGGATTTCGTATCGTGCGTCCTGATTCTGGTTCGAAACGGAAGGATGGACCCATGAATCAGCATTCCCACAAAGACTATGAAACAACCCGCATCGCCGTTATCCGGGCGCGCTGGCACGCCGACATCGTCGACCAGTGCGTAAGCGCTTTCGAGTCGGAACTGGCCAGCATCGGAGGCGACCGCTTCGCCATCGATGTCTTCGACGTGCCCGGCGCCTACGAGATCCCGCTGCACGCCAAGACCTTGGCCGGGACCGGCCGCTATGCCGCGATCCTCGGCACGGCCTTCGTCGTCAATGGCGGCATCTACCGGCACGAATTCGTCGCCAGCGCCGTCATCGACGGCATGATGAATGTGCAGCTGTCGACCGGCGTGCCGGTGCTTTCGGCGGTGCTGACGCCGCACAATTATCATGACAGCGCCGAACACCACCGCTTCTTCTTCGAGCACTTCACCGTCAAGGGCAAGGAAGCGGCCAACGCCTGCGTGCAGATTCTCGCCGCGCGGGAAAAGATCGCGGCATGAAATCTTCCCGGCCGGGTGGAAATCGCGATAACACCCGGTAGTATTTGCGAAAATGCCGAGTTCGGGGAGGATGCCGGTGCAGACCAAGAAGATCATCAATGACGGCAACCGCGCCGTCGACGAGATGCTCGAAGGGATCCTCGCCGCGCATCCTCGCCACCTTGTGAGCGCGGACGGCAGCCCGCGCTCGATCATCGCCCGCGACGGGCCGCGGCCCGGCAAGGTCGGGCTGGTCATCGGCGGCGGCTCCGGCCACGAGCCGACCTTTCTCGGCTTTGTCGGCAAGGGACTGGCGGACGCGGCGGCCATCGGCAATGTCTTTGCATCGCCGCCGCCCGATCCGATCCTGGAATGCGCCAAGGCGGTGAGCGGCGGCGCCGGCGTCCTGTTCATGTACGGCAACTATGCCGGCGACGTGATGAATTTCGACATGGCCGCCGAGATGGCCGCGATGGACGATATCGAGGTACGCACGGTGCTGACCACCGATGACGTCGCCTCGGCACCGCGCGACCAGCGGCAGAAGCGCCGCGGCGTCGCCGGCAACTTCTTCATCTTCAAGGCGGCCGGTGCGGCCTGCGACCTCATGCTCTCCCTGGACGAGGTCGAGCGCGTCGCGCGCAAGGCCAACGACCACACCTTCACCATGGGCGTGGCGCTGTCACCCTGCTCGCTGCCGCAGACAAGGCGGCCGAATTTCGAGATCGGCGCCGACGAAATGGAGATCGGCATGGGCATCCACGGCGAACCCGGCATCGCCCGCGGCAAGCTTGGGAGCGCCGACGAAATCACCGACGAGATGCTGGACAGGATTTTCGCCGAGATGGCGCCGAAGCGCGGCGACAAGGTCGCGGTGCTGGTCAACTCGCTCGGCTCGACGCCGCTGATGGAACTCTACATCATGAACCGGCGGGTCAAGCAGCGGCTCGACGACATCGGCGTTTCGATCCACGCGACCTGGGTCGGCAATTACTGCACGTCGCTCGAAATGGCCGGCGCCTCGGTGACGCTTTTCCATCTCGATGAGGAATTGCAGACCATGCTCGACCATCCCTGCGACTGCGCCATGTTCCGTGCCGGCTGACGAAAGAGCGTTCCCGTGACCATCGATGCTGCCGATCTGAAAAGAATGTTCGATACGATCGCGGTGGCGATCGAAGCCGACAGGGACAGGCTCTGCCAGCTCGACGGCGTGATCGGCGACGCCGACCACGGCATTGCCATGGCGCTCGGCTTCGGCGCGGTGCGCGATGCGCTGGCCACGCTCGACCTTGCGGCAGTGGAACCAACGGCGCTGCTCAACACTGCGGCGAAATCATTCCTGAATGCCGTCGGCGCTTCCTCGGGCCCGCTCTATGCGACGGCCTTCATGCGCGCCGCCGCCACCGTCAAGGGCAAGGCGACGCTGGCGGAGGTGGATTTCATCGCCCTGTTCCAGGCCATGGCGCAAGGCATCAAGGATCGCGGCAAGGCGGAGCCGGGCGAGAAGACGATGGTCGATGCCTGGCAGCCGGCGGCCGAAGCCGCCGCCGAGGCCAATCTTGCCGGCAAGAACGTGGCCGAGAGCCTCGGGGCAGCACTTGCTGCCGCCGAGTCTGGTGCTGAAGCGACCAAGAACATGATCGCCGCCAAGGGCCGCTCCTCCAGGCTCGGCGAGCGATCGCTCGGGCATATCGACCCGGGCGCCGCATCGGCCGTTACAGTGATCGGCGCGATACGCAAGAGCCTGACATCGACCCTATAGTTTCAGATCGAAGCTGACCTTGAAGGCATGTCCCTGAGCGTCCTTCGCGATCTGGCCGGAATAGGATGCGCCAAGCATTGCATTGGGCGACAGGAGAACATCGAAGCCGGCTTCGACCGCCAGCGCATCCCGGGCGATCGGCACGCCGGAAATGGTAAAGGATGCTCCGGTGTTGAAGGCCAGATCGGAGGTCGGACCAACGTTGCCATAGGCGTGTTGCCAGCCCAGCATGCCATGCAGGGCGGCCTTGGTCGCCCCCGTGTCGAACTGGGTCGAAGCACGGACGCCAAATGTCGAGAAGGTGTTTTCGGTCGTCGTCTTCTGTGCCGTCAGCGCCGAAGTCGTGCCGCCGGTCTCAGCGAAACCATCGGTCTTCAGATTGACGTAGGCGAGATTGGCGAAGGGTTCGAAGGCATTGCGCCCGATATCGAAGCGGTAGGCCAGTTCGCTGAAAGCCTGCGCCGTCGCGGCATTGTAGTCGGCGGAGAGCTGTTCGCTGAAGGCGGGGAAGACCACGTTGCGCCTGGTCTCGATGTCATGCCAGCCATAGATCGCGCCGGCTCGGAAACCGAACTGTCCCAGTTGCGTGCCGGCATAGAGGCCGAGATTGTAATTGTCGCTCGAGCCGGATGAAGCGCGGTCGGTGACATCGAATCTCGAATGGCTGTAACCGCCGAGCACGCCGAGCCGCCAGCTTCCAACCGGTGCGTCGGCACCGCCGATGAATCCCGCCGTGTTGCGGCCGAAGGCAGCGGCATCGCCGGAGCCGTTCGTATCGCCCGTCATTGCAAGTGCCTGACTCCAGATCACGATGCCATCGGCATTGGCGGGTGCGGCGCGCACGCCGTCGGTGTCGATGCTGGCGGTCGTAAGAACCGGTGCGGAGACCCCATCGAAGGCGGACCGAATTCGGCTGTTCGCGGCGTCCCGCGCGAAACGGCTGTCCTCCACCAGCGCGCCACTGATATCGGCGTGGATCTCGCCGGAGAGCGCGTTTCCAAAGGGGCGCAGATATTGATAAAAGGCGACGGTCTTGCCCTCGTTCGGCCCGTCCAGATGTTCCCGGTTGAGGACATGGAGTTTCCAGCCGTCCTTGGTCATCTTGAAGGCAAGGCCCTCGGTTTCCTGTCCGTCCGGAGACTGCAGATTGCCCAGTTTCTCGACTTCTCCAGTCTTGAGGTTTGCCCGGTATATTCCGTTGGTTTCGTCATTCGCGGAAAAATACATCCAGCCGTCGAGGAGCTTGCCGCCTTGTGCCGCGTCGACGGTCTGCGACAGGGGGATGTATTCCTTGAAGCTCCAGTCCGCGAGATTGTAGACCGCCAGTTCCGTGGCGTTGTTGTACGCCATGCCGTAGCCGAGGCCATTCTTGGCATCGACTGCCACCCAACTGGCAATGTCAATGGTGCCGTTGGGCGGATTAAGCGCAAAGGCCTTCCCAGTATAACTCAGGTCACTTGCGTTGTAGATCGCAAAAACGGGATTGTTGTATCTGTATCCGGTGACAGGGTCCGCGACGCTTGAATCCAGCGAAATATACAGAAGCCCGTCTGCATAGTCGATGTCGCCGATGTGGTTGAGGCCTGCGTCGGAGAATTGGGACGGAATCTCCAGAACATGTGGAATGCCGGGCGCCGCAAGCAGGTTGCGGTTGTAGTTTCCATCTGTGCGTTCGAGAATATTGGTACCGGAGAAATACCAATTCGTTCCGTCTGTCGTCACTCCCTGTTTCTTCGATGTTGTGGCATCGCCGGTAAAGACCGTCTTCTCGACCATGATCCAGGGCTCGACGGCGAGTGCCGGCACCGATGTCATGGCAAGCGCGCTGGACAGAACGATGCAGGAGGTTATGGTTTTCGGAAGGCAGGCCGTTCCCTTCAGGGTGGCTCTGCTGGCGTGATCGGTCATCTTGGAAGACATTTCTGGCGCGTTCCTGTTGGTGTTTTATGATCGACGGCCCGACGCGCACGACATCGACCAACGACGGTGGCGGCCGTCGGCGATGGCAAGACTCGAGGTTTTTGTGGCTCTTCGGGTGCTATTTGCGCCGCGGTTCGTCGATCGCTCTGGCGGAGAGTTCAACGACGTGCTCACTAGGGTGGGCACGTGACAATCGTATGAATAATGGGAATAGTATGAAGAATTCAGCTAGCGCGCCCCGGGCGTCCCGCATGACGTCGCGCATTGCCGGTTCATCGCATTCCGGCCTGCACGCCAGGCTTCTCAACGAAATCGGTCTCAGCATCGTGCGCGGCGAATTGATTCCGGGCGACCAGTTGCCGAATGGCGACGATTGGAGCGCCTCCTATGGCGCAAGCCGCACCGGCCTGCGGGAAGTCGTCAAAGTGCTGGCGGGCAAGGGCATGGTGGAAATGCGCCCCCGGACCGGGACCAGGGTGCGCCCGCGCAGGGATTGGAATTTCCTGGACCCTGATGTGCTCTTGTGGCGTTTCGGCTCGAGGACGACTGCCGAGGAGGCGCGTTCGCTGTTCGAACTGCGCCGCGCGATCGAGCCGACGGCCGGGGCCCTGGCGGCGGAGCGCGCCAGTCCGGAGCAGATCGCCGAGTTGAGGGCAATCCTGGAAGAGATGGAACAGGCCGGCGATGACGGCGAACGTTTCTCGGGGCCGGATCTGGCTTTCCACCAAGCGATCCTGCACATGTCGGGCAACGAGTTGATCGGCTCACTCGCCGCTTTGATCGAGACCGCGCTGGTGATCAGCTTCCGGCTTTCGGACGACAACCCAGCCGGTCAGCGCCATTCACTCACCCTGCATCGGCAGATTGTCGAGAACATCGAAATGCGCGACCCGGCCGCCACCAGCAAGGTGCTGATCGACCTTCTGGACGGAGCGGAAGAGGACGTACGGCGTTCCCTCGCCGCCAGGCTCGGCAGGCAGAAATAGACCGGCATCGCCGCATACACAGCACCTGCGCGCCGGGAACCCGCCCAGCCCGTGCCGCGGGCCTGCCGATCATGCAGGCTTCGCCGCATCGAGCCTGTTGATCGCCTCGACATTGCCGGCCGACGGCCCCTTCTCGTCGAACTCGGAGGCAAGCCACGTGTCGACGATGGCCTTGGCCAATTCCGGGCCAATGACGCGGGCGCCCATGGTGATGATCTGCGCGTTGTTGGATTTCGCGGCGCGCTCGGCCGAATAGGTATCGTGGGTAAGTGCGGCGCGGATCCCCGGCACCTTGTTGGCCGAGATCGACACGCCGATGCCGGTGCCGCAGAACAGAATACCGCGATCGTTCTCGCCGTCGATGATGGTCTGGGCGAGTTTTTGCGAGAGGTCGGCATAGTAGCCGGCCTGGCTGAGATCGCTGACCTTCAGGCCGGATTTGGTGGCAAGGTGCGCGGCGATGACATCGAGCAGCGGCTTGCCGGCGCTATCGGCTCCAATGGCTATTTTCATGGTTTTCCCTTTCGTATTTGGATGATTTCAGATCGCCGCCGAAGCGCGGCCGAGGATGTCGATGTAGCCATCCACCTGCCAGGCGGAACGGCCGATGAAGAGGCCATCGATATTGGGCTGGCCGATCAGCTCCGCGGTATTGCCGGGGTTGACGGAGCCGCCATAGAGCACCGGCGGCACGGACGGCAGCAGGCCGCCGGCGACCTTCTTGATTAGCGCCTGCTGCTTGTCGGCATAGTCGGAGCTGGCCGGAATGCCCTTGTCGCCGATCGCCCAGACAGGCTCATAGGCGAACAGGATTTTTGCGCCCTTCGCCTCGCCTTCGAGGAATTGCAGAGCGCCCTCGACCTGGGCGCTCAACACCGCATCGGCCTTGCCGCCTTCGCGCTCGGCCAGCGTCTCGCCGACGCAGATGAGCGGTATCAATCCGTGCTTCACGGCGGCCGCCGTCTTGAGGCCGACGGTGCGGTCGGTCTCGCCGAAATGCTCGCGCCGCTCGCTGTGGCCGAGCTCAACCAGATCGAGCCCGCAGTCGGTCAGCATCAGCGGCGAAATCTCGCCGGTCCAGGCGCCGGCATCGGCCCAATGCATGTTCTGAGCGCCGACCTTGACGCACGTCGACGACAGCGCTTGGCTGACCTCGCGCACCGCCGTGAAAGGCGGGATGACGAAAGGCTGGATGCGGTCATCGAAGCCTGGGATGAAACCGGCCAGGCGCTCAGCGAAAGCCAGTGCCTCGGCGAGCGTCTTGTTCATCTTCCAGCTTGTACCGACCCAGTAAACCACGCGTACTGCTCCTTACTTTTGTCAAGCGATCAGCGCCCGCCTTGGGGATCATGATCCCTTGTCGATCACCGTCAGCGACACGCCGGCGGCATCCAGCGCAGCGCGCATCGCCGGTTCGGGCGCGCGGCCGGTGAAGACCGTGTCGAACGCGCTGAGATCGGTGAGGAAGTGCAGCGCCGTGCGGCCGAATTTGCCGTGATCGACCAGCAGATATTTGCGGGTCGCCGCCGCCATCATCAGCCGCTTGGTCTGCACCACCTCCTGGTCCTGGTGGAAGGCGGAAGCGCCGTGAATGGCGGAGGAGGACAGGAAGGCAACGTCAGCGCGCAGCGATTTGAGCGACGCCTCGGCCAGCAGGCCGAAGAAGCCGTGGAACTTCTTGCTGTACTGACCGCCGAGCGCGATCAGGCTGATGCCGCCTGCGCCGGCCAGATCCTGGATGACGTCCAGATTGTTGGTGATCACGGTCAGCGGCCGCAGATCGGCGAGATGCCGCGCAATGCCGCCCGCCGTCGAGCCATCGTCGATCATCACGGTCTGGCCGGGCTCGATCATGCCCACGGCGGCAGCCGCCAGGCGCTGCTTTTCCTCGATCGCCTGCTTCTGACGGTAGCGGAAATCGCTTTCGAACAGACCGCTCGGCTGGATCGAAGCGCCGCCGCGCACCTTGCGCAAGAAGCCGCTTTCCTCGAGCTCGTCGAGGTCGCGGTGCACGGTCATCTTGGAGACGCCAAAGAGCAAGGCCAGGTCGTCGACGCCGGCCTGACCGGCGTCCATCAGAAACTCCATGATGCCTTGACGCCTGATATCGCTCTTCATTGCCGCTGACCGCCAACGCCGAGCGTGGCTCCCTGATCGAACCCAAATGATAACAGATATCATCGCAAAAGTAGCAAATATTTTGTGATATTGGGACAATTTTTGGGATATTCCGCTTGCCCTGATCGCGGCGCTGTAACAAGAATTGCGGCCGGGACGGTCTGTCACGGTTGCGGTTGCGCCGAAATCCGGCCAGAAGCATCGGTGGGCTGGACGATGCGCGGACAGTCCGCAACCACAGGTTCGAAACCAGATACGGGAGACTATTCGTTGGCTCGCATCACACTGAGACAATTGCTCGATCACGCCGCCGAATACGGCTACGGCGTGCCGGCCTTCAACATGAACAACATGGAACAGGGCCTCGCCATCATGGAGGCGGCGGAAGAGACCAAATCGCCTGTCATCCTGCAGGCAAGCCGCGGTGCGCGCGCCTATGCCAATGACGTGGTGCTGGCCAAGCTGATCGACGCGCTGGTCGAAATCCACCCCGACATCCCGGTCTGCATGCATCTCGACCATGGCAACAATGAAGCCACCTGCGTCACCGCGATTCAGTACGGCTTCACCTCGGTGATGATGGATGGCTCACTCAAGGAGGACGGCAAGTCGCCGGCCGACTACGCCTATAACTCAGGCATCACCAAGCGCGTCGTCGACATGGCGCATTGGGGCGGCGTCTCGGTCGAAGGCGAGATCGGCGTGCTGGGCTCATTGGAGAGCGGCGGCGGCGAGCAGGAAGACGGCCACGGCGTCGAAGGCGCGATCAGCCACGACCAGCTTTTGACCGATCCCGAGCAGGCGGTGCAGTTCGTCAAGGACACCCATGTCGATGCGCTGGCGGTGGCCATGGGCACCAGCCATGGCGCCTACAAATTCTCGCGCAAGCCGGACGGCGCGGTGCTGGCGATGAATGTCATCGAGGAGATCCACCGCCGCCTGCCCAACATGCATCTGGTCATGCACGGCTCGTCCTCCGTGCCGGAGGACCTGCAGGAGATCATCAACAAATATGGCGGCCAGATGAAGCCGACCTGGGGCGTGCCGGTGGAAGAAATCCAGCGCGGCATCAAGCACGGCGTGCGCAAGATCAACCTCGACACCGACAACCGCATGGCGCTGACCGGCGCGATCCGCAAGGTGCTGACCGAGAACCCGAGCGAGTTCGACCCGCGCAAATATCTGACGCCGGCAATGGCGGCGATGCGCAAGCTCTGCAAGGAGCGCTTCGAGCAGTTCGGCACGGCCGGCAACGCGCCGAAGATCAAGCCGCTGCCGGTCTCGGAAATGGCCAAGCGCTACAAATCGGGCAGCCTCGACCCGAAATTCGGCTGAGTCCGGCCGACCGAAAATCCGGCTGCATCTCCGGGCAGGAGCCGCACAGGCTCCTGCCCGATCTCTATTCGGCCCTTGGCAAAAGGCTGGGCCTGCCTGTCTCGATGAACGGCGCCCAATAGTCGACGGACTCGCGGATCATGGCGACCACCTGATGGTCGACCGGCTCACGCTCACGGAACGACAGTTCGAGGCAGATCTCGTTGTCGGTGCCGCCGCCACGCCGCACCGTCTCCAGCAGCTTTTCCGGCGTGATGCGGCCGTCCCTGTTGTAGGCTGATGTGAACGGCCAATGGCCTCCCTTGTTCATCGACGACTGCTTGATGTGGATGATCGGCGACTTCCTGGGAAAGGCCCCGGCCCAGGCATAAGGGTCGATGTCGGCGGGATTGCTTGATGTGACGTCGCCGTGGTCGATGTCGACCATCATCTCGAGCGGAATGGCCATGCTTGCGGCGTCGATCGCGTCCTGCAACTGCCGGCAATTCTCGATGGTGTGGCCGAACTCGCGGCCGACCGACATCGGCTCCCAGAACAGGTAGGTCAGGCCGGCCGCACGAGCATGCTCGGCGACCTCATGCCAGCAGTCCAGCGCGATGTCGAACAGCTGGGCGCGGCGCTCGAGGTCGTCAAAGTCGCGATGGGTGAAGATGGCGAATTGCGTGCCCATGCCGCTGGCGCCAAGCTCGGCCGAGATGTCGGCGAAGGTCTTGAACCAGTCGACATAGTAGCGGCGCACATCCGCGTCGGGGTGGCCGAAATGATTGAGCCGGCCGTAAGGGCCGGTCATGCCGGAGGTGACACGCACGCCGGTGCGGGCGAGTGCGCCGCGAAACAGGCGGACGAATTTGACGATCGTCGCCGCCGGCCAGCCCGGATTGACGAATTCATGCGTGAGCTGCACATCCCGGATGCCAATGCCGTAGGCGATGGTGTCGATCAGATCAGCCGGATCGGCAAAACGGTTGACCAGCGGATTGGTGTTGAGGGAGAGCGTGAAGGCCAAGGCGCGCTTCCCTCTTTCAGCGTTGGCTGGTGGCTAAAACTGCCGTCATTGCAGCGTCGCCCCCTCGCGGTTGAGTTGCTGGCGGTACTTTTCAGCGTCCCAGTTCAACAGTTCGGCATTCTCCTTCGGGCTCAGATAGTTGACGCGCGCCGCGCCATCGACGCGGGCGACGACGTCGGCCAGGCAACGCGCCATCGCTTCGGCGCCGGCATTGGCATCCCTGCGCATCAGCACGCCCTTGCCTGGAAACAGGATGGATGTCGGCGCTACGGTGGTGCGAGCGACGACCGCCGCCGCGTTCTCGCCGGGGCCGGCTATCACCGAGCCGACGCCAAGGAAGATGACATGATCCGGGTAGAGGCTGCCGGAAGCCGCGATGCGGCAACTGGCGAGGTCGGTCGCGACGGCATGCGCGGCAGCCGAGGCCGGCAATCGGTAGTCGCTGCCGGCGGCAAGCCTCAGCAGCGCGTCGAGATCGGGGGCTGGGGCCGGCCGCGGCGGCCGTGCGAGCAGCCCGGTCACCCGTTGCAGAAGCAAGGCCGCTTCGGCGACCGTGTCGGCCGCGACCACCAGCCCGTGATTGCCGAGCACGAGCACGTTGGTCGCGGGCTTCAGCCGCTCGGCGATCCCTTGCGCCAGCGGCAGGCCGGGCCGGCGATAGGGCACGAAGGCCCAATCGAGGCCGCGCAGGCGCTCCTCCAGGAGGGCTTCGGCATTGGCCTGCACGGCGATTGAGATCGTCTCGACGCAATGGACGTGGACGACGATCTTCTGCGGCAGCAGAGCATGTACCGTCGTCTCGATGGAGGGCCGCAGCTGGCGAGGATTGAGGTCCGCCAGCGCGAACTGCCCGGCCGCCTCCGCCGCCGGGCTGCGATGCGCCACGGCATCGAGCAGCGGCGCCAGCGCGACCGGCACCATGATCTCATCGTCGCGCGCGTTCTTCAGCCAGGTGCCCGAGGCTTTGATCCACAGCACGCCGGCCTGCTTGATGGAGGTGTTGCCGCCGGCGCCCTGGACCAGCAGCGGATCGGCGCCGATGCTGGCCGACAAGGAGCGCAGCATGCGGAATTCGGTGGTGCCGGTATCGACGGGATGGACCATCAGCCTGCCTTCGCCAACCGGTTCGCGCACCAGTGCTCGAAGGCCGCCCTCTCCTCGGCGGACAGATGCAGGCCATGCTTGGTGCGCCGCTGCAGGATATCGGCCGACGTCAAAGCCCATTCTCGGTCGAAGAGATAATTGGCCTCGCGCTCAAAGAAATCCTTGCCGAAGCAGCGTCCGAGGTCATCGAGCGAACGGGCCGCGCCAACCAAAGCCCGTGTCCTGGTGCCGTAGAGTCGACCATAATGCTTGAGCAGCGATGCCGGCATCCACGGATACTCGAGTCCGAGATCGCCAAGAAACTGTTCGAAATCGGCATTGGCGATGTCACCGCCGGGCAGATGCGCCTTCGCGGTCCATGGCTTGCCCATTTTGGGGAAGAACGGAGCGATCCTGTCCAGCGCATGCTCGGCCAGTTTGCGGAAGGTGGTGATCTTGCCGCCGAAGACGGAGAGCAGCGGCGCCTGCCCGTCCGATGCGTCGAGCTCGAAAATGTAATCGCGGGTGACGGCGCTGGGGTTGTCGGCATTGTCGTCGTAGAGCGGCCTGACGCCGGAGAACGAATAGACGACATCGCCGCGCGCAAGTCCGCGCTTGAAATAGCGGTTGACCACCCTGATCAGGTAGTCGATCTCACTCCCATCCGCCGCCACATCCTCAGGCCGGCCATCATAGGGGATGTCGGTGGTGCCGATCAGGGCGAGATCGTTCTGATAGGGATTGATGAAGATCACACGCTTGTCGCTGTTCTGGATGAGATAGGCCTGACGCCCCTCCCAGAATTTCGGCACGACGATGTGGCTGCCCTTGACCAGGCGGACATTGCGCCTCGAGTTCTGGCCGGCAACGCGGTTGACGATGTCGTTGACCCAGGGGCCGGCGGCATTGATCAGCGCGCGGGCCCGAACCATCGTCCTGATGCCCGTCCTGCCGTCCTGCATCTCGACGACCCACAGGCCGTTCTCGCGGCGGGCGGCGGTGCAGGCGGTGCGGGTGAAAACCATGGCGCCGCGCTCGGCGGCGTCGAGCGCGTTGATGACGACGAGGCGGGCGTCGTCGACCCAGCAGTCGGAATATTCGAAGCCGCGCCGGAAGGCGTCCTTGATCGGGGCGCCCTCGGGCGCGGTGCGCAAATTGAGCGTGCGTGTCGCCGGCAGCCGCTTGCGGCCGCCGAGATGGTCGTAGAGGAACAGGCCGAGCCGCACCAGCCAGGCCGGCCGGTCGTCCGGGCTGTGCGGCAGCACGAAGCGCATCGGCCAGATGATGTGCGGCGCCGATTCCAGGAGCACCTCGCGCTCGATCAGCGCTTCGCGCACCAGGCGGAATTCGTAATATTCGAGGTAGCGCAGGCCGCCATGGACGAGCTTGCCCGAGCGAGAGCTGGTGCCTTCGGCGAGGTCGTCCTTCTCGCACAGGATGACGGAAAGGCCGCGGCCAGCTGCATCGCGCGCAATGCCGGCGCCGTTGACGCCGCCGCCTATGACGAAGAGGTCGACGATTTCAGTGCCACCGCTCATGTCGCCATGGCCTCGATGCCGGTTTGATGCGTCATGGCCATTGCCTCAGCATGGATTGACCGGAGGCAGGCCGGCGAGGTAGCGGCGCACCTCTTCGGCGGCCTGTTCGGCGGCATAGGTGACGGTGCGCACCGAAGCGCCGGCGATATGCGGTGTCAGCGTCACAGTGGGAAGCTGCAGCAAAGGCCAGTCCGATGGCACCGGTTCGACCGCGAACGTCTCCAGCATGGCGCTGGCGATCTGGCCCGAAACCAGCGCCTCGTAGAGCGCATCATAGTCGACCAAAGGCCCGCGCGCGGTGTTGACGAAGATCACGCCAGGCTTCATCCGCGCGATGGTGTCCTTGCCGATCAGGCCGCGCGTCTCCTCGGTCACCCGCGAATGCAGCGTGACCACATCGGAGCGGGAGAGGAGATCGTCAAGCGCGACGAGTTCGACGCCGGCATTGCGGTCTTCGGCACTCAACTGCACATAGGGGTCGCTGACCAGGACGTGGCAGCCGAAGGCCCGCAGCAGGCGCACCACCTTGGTGCCGATATTGCCATAGCCGACGACGCCGACGGTCATTTCGTTGAGTTCGCGACCGGTGCGGTCGGCGCGGTAGAGATCGCCGCGCCATTCGCCCTTGCGCAAGGCCTCGTGGCCGACCCGGATCAGCCGCGTCTCGGCCAGGATGGCGCCGATGGTGAACTCGGCCACCGCGGTCGCGTTGCGGCCAGGCACATTGACCACGGTGATGCCGTGCGCCTTGGCCGCCGCCATGTCGATGTTGATCGGGCCACCGCGCGAAACCGCGACCAGCTTGAGACCCGGCAGGCGGCGCATCATGCCGTCCGACAGGGGCGCCAACTGGGTGACAAGGATCTCGGCATCGCCGATGAAATCGACGACCTCGTCGGGGTGGCCAAAATACTCCTTGATCTTGTCGAGGCCCAGCGCCGGATTGCCGAACTCCATCGGCTCGTCGGGCCAGGCCGTCTGCAATGTCCTGATATCGAGGTCGCCGCTCGCGACTTTCTCGATTTTGGCGCGAAACACCTCCGGAAGCATGAAGTTGTCGCCAATGATCGCTATTGTCTTACGCATACTCGATTTCTCAACTTGCCTGCACTGAAGCCATCGCGCGCCAGACCGGCCGCAATGCCTGGTGCGCCAACATGTAGGATGGGGTCATCTTGTCGTAGATCGCGGCGAGGTTCCGATCGCTCGGCTCGGCCTCGCCAAGCAGAGGTGTCACCCATTCGCCGACGCACGCATCCATGGACGGGTAGAGTCCGACACGGACAGCGGCGATCATCGCCGCGCCAGCCGCGCCTGCCTCTTCGCGCGCGCTGGTGCGAATATCGGCACCCACCGCCGCACCCAGGATCTTGCGCAGTGCCGGGCTTCTGGCCGCTCCGCCTGTCAGGCGGACTTCGCGCGGCAGCGGCCCCATGGCCGCGTAGCAATCCCGTGCAGCAAAGGCCAGGCCCTCGAAGACCGCGCGGACGAGGTCGGCATAGCCGTGCCGCGAGGAAATGCCGACGAAGCCCGCCCGCGCATTGGCATCGACGAACGGCCCCCGCTCCCCCGCCTCCGACACATAAGGTTGATAGAGCAGCGAGGCGGGCTGCGAGGCCGCTATCCAGGCATCGACCAGCGCGATCATCTCGCCATTGCTGCGCGAAATGCCTTGGGAGGCGAGGATGCCGGAGGCAAGGCCAAGCACCCAGTCGATGTTGAGCGTCGCCGCCATGTTCGACTGCATCTGCGCGAACACGCCGGGCGCCGGCATCGCCATGGTGTAGCCCGTCGCCGCGTCGTTCAGCTGTACATCGTCGGGGGTCTCGGCCAGCCGCATATGCATGCCGGTGGAGCCGATGATCGAGCAGCCGGGCTTGCGCTCGCGGTCGAGCAGGCCGGCACCAAGCGCGGTGCAGACGACGTCGACATAGCCGAGCACCACCGGCGTACCGGCCAGCATGCCGGTGGCGGCGGCCGCCGCCTGCGACAGCCCGGTGCCGTGCCTGGTGCCGTCGACGATCGGCGGCAGCAGATGCCTGAGATCGGCGACGCCGAGCACGTCGAGCACATCGTCGCAGTAGTCGCGGGTGTGGAAATCGCCGAAGGTGAAGGTTCCCTCGGAGGGATCGGTGGCGCGTTCGCCGGTCAGCTTGAAATAGAGCCAGTCCTTGCAGTGGAAGGCGGTTGCCGCCTTGCCGAGCATTTCAGGCATGGTGCGCTTCATGAAGACGAACTGCGAACCTTGCTGGC
Source organism: Mesorhizobium sp. 113-3-9 (assembly GCF_016756515.1). Lineage (NCBI taxonomy): Bacteria > Pseudomonadati > Pseudomonadota > Alphaproteobacteria > Hyphomicrobiales > Phyllobacteriaceae > Mesorhizobium > Mesorhizobium sp. 113-3-9. Next base: position 5,967,746 of record NZ_AP023246.1, read on the forward strand.
AGGCGGCAAGCCCGCTGCCGGTCTTTTCGAAGCGAAGCCGGTCCTCGGGCAGCGCGCGGATCTCCTCGACGACTGCCGCGGCGCGCGCGTCGAGCCAGAGCCAACCCTTGGCCACCGGCTCGCCCTTGGCATCGATCAGCCAGGTGCCATCGCCTTGTCCGGTCACCGCGATCGCCACCGTCCGGCTGGCGAGATCGGGCACCTTGTCGGCGAGCTGGCGCAATGTCGTGGCGGCATCGCTCCATGTGCGCGCCAAATCCTGTTCGGCGCCGCCGCCCGGGAGCGTTTCATAGTGGTTGGGCAGTGCTGCGGCTGCAATCTGCCGGCCGGCCGTGTCGAAGGCGATGGATTTGATGACGGAGGTACCGGCATCGATGCCGATCAGTATGTCGCCCATCACGCAAGCTCCATGCCGTGCGAAATCGCCTTGCCGCTGGCCTGATCGAAGACATGCAGGTTTTTCGGATCGATGCTGACATTGATCGGCGCACCAAGGTCCAGGTGGGTGCGATCATGCTCGACCAGCACCAGTGAGCCGCCGGCGAAGTCGGCGGCTATGTGCGTTTGGTCGCCGAGCCATTGGTTGGCCGAAACCCTGGCGGGAACTCCTTCCTTCGAGCGCCGGACCGCATAGGGCCTGATGCCGATGACAACCCGCTCGCGGCTGAGCAGTTGATCGCGAACCGGCGCGCTGAAGGCGTCCTTGTCGTAGTCGAGCGAAAGGCCGTCGGGCAGCTTGAGATTGATGCGGCCGGCGGTCGCGCCGACATAGGCCTCGAAGACGTTCATCGGCGGCTCGCCGACGAAGGTGCCGGTGAACAGGTTCGCCGGGCGCTCCTTGATCCGGTCCGGCGTGTCGAACTGCTGCAGCACGCCGCCCTCCATCACCGCAATGCGGTCGGCCAGCGCGTTGGCCTCGGTCTGGTCGTGGGTGACCAGGATCGCGGTCAGGCCGCGCTCCTTGATGAAATGCTTGATGCGGCCGCGCAGCACGGCGCGCAGTTGCGGTTCGAGCTGACCCATCGGCTCGTCGAGCAGATGGAGATCGGCCTCGCGGATCAATGCCCGGCCGAGGCTGGCGCGCTGCTGCTGGCCGCCGGAGATGGAGCTCGGATAGCGCTCCAATATATCTTCGATCTCGAGCAATTTGGCGATGCTGGCGACCTTGGCGTCGACCTCGTTCTTCGGCAGCCTTGCCGCCTTGAGCGCGAAGGCCATGTTTTCGCGTACGGTCAGCGGCGGGTAGAGCGAATAGCCTTCGAAGGCCATCGCCACATTGCGCTTGACCGGAGGCAAGGTGTGAACCTGGCGGCCGCCAACAGAGATTGCGCCGCGCGAGACCTCTTCGAACCCGGCGATCATGCGCAGCGTCGACGTCTTGCCGCAGCCGGACGAACCGAGCAGCGCCACGATCTCGCCCTTGGCGATTTCCATGGTCAGGTTCTTGACGGCGTGGACGCCGCGGTCGATCGGGCCATAGAATTTGTCGACGCCTGATATGGCGAGTGCGCTCTGGCTCATGCCGCTTCTCCATTGCGCAAAGTGACGACGTTCTTCGAGCCGATGCGCTCGCCGCTGGCGTGATCGAACAGCAAGGCGCTCTTGCCGTCGACGGCGATATGGGCCTTGCCTTCGCTGCGGCCCGGCGTTCCGGCCGGGCGCGAAACCAGGATCTCGCGGCCGCGCACGGTGCGCACCAGCGTGACGATCTTTTCGTTGAGCGGCGTCTCGGCCTCGACCGTCACGGGGATGGCGCCGGGGATGCCTTCCTCGACGAAGCTCAACGCTTCCGGCCGCAGGCCGATCACGCAATCGCGGCCGACCGCCGTCTCATAGGCGCCGGCCAGGTGCACCTGGACATTGGACAGGCCGACATAAATCCCCCTGGTATCCCGCGCGGGCTTGACGTCGAGCAGGTTGATGGTCGGGTCGCCGAACAGCCGCGCGATCTCGATATTGGCCGGCTCGCGATAGATCTGCTCGGGTGTGCCGAGCTGCCTGATGACGCCTTGCGACATGACGGCGATGCGGTCGCCGAGCGCCATGGCTTCCTTGTAGTCCTGCGTCACGTAGACGACGGTGGCGCCGCGGTCGGCGAGCAGGCGCGGCAGTTCGAGCCGCATCTCGAAGCGCAGCTTGGCGTCGACATTGCGCAAGGGATCGTCGAGCAGGAGAAGCGGCGGCGAGCCGACCAGTGCGCGGGCAAGTGCCGTGCGCTGCTTCTGGCCGTTGGAGAGCGCGCGCGGCTTGTGGGACAGCACATGGGCGATCTTCAACAGCTTGGCTACGCTTTCGACGCCGGCCTTGATCGCGCTTGGCGACGACCGCTTGGCCTCCAAGGGCGTCGCGATGTTGTCGAATGCGCTCATATGCGGAAACAGCGCGAAATTCTGGAACGCCATGCCGACGCCACGGAATTCCGCGTCGACATCGGTCATGTCGTCGCCGCCGATGAAGACCTTGCCTTCATCGGGATCGATGACGCCGGCAACCAGCCGCAGCAGCACCGTCTTGCCGGCCCCGGACGGACCGAACAGCACGAGGGTCTCGCCGTCGGCAACCGTCAGCGACAGATTGTCGAGGACAGTCTGGCTCTTGTAGCGCTTGACGACATTCCTGAGTTCAAGGCTGGCCATGTCTATCCTTTCACCGCACCGAGCGAGAGGCCTTCGACCAGGTAGCGCTGCGCATAGAGGGCGAGCGCCAGTGTCGGCGTGATCGAGAGCACGATGGCCGCCGAGATCTGGCCATATTGGATGCCCGAGGAGGTGATGAAGGCGAGCGCGCCGACCGTCACCGGCTGCTTGTCTGCGGAGGCGAGCACCAGCGCGAAGACGAAATTGTTCCAGGCAAAGATGAAGGCGAGCAGGCCGGCGGCGGCGATGCCGGGACCGGCGAGCGGCAGCGCAATCTTGCGGAAGGTGGCGAACCAGGAATGGCCACCGATGCGGTAGGCATATTCGATGTCGGCCGGGATATCCTCGAAATAACCGCGCACGATCCAAAGGATCAGCGGCAGGCAGATCAGCTGGTAGACCCAGATCAGCCCGATATAGGTGTTGGCGAGCCCGAGCTTCTGGAAATAGAGGGTGAGCGGCAGAAGCACCAGAAGCGCCGGCGCGAATTTGAACGACAGCAGCGTGAAGGCGATGTCCTCCGAGCCGCGGAACTTGTGGCGCGCGAAGGCGTAGGCCGCCGGCACGCCGAGCAGCAGCGAGACCGCAACCGAGGTCACCGACAGGAACACCGAATTCCAGAGGTTGCGCATGAAGGCGATGTCGAGCGTGCCCGCGGCGGTCATCAGCTTGCCGGTGATCAGCGCCGTGTAATTGGCGAGCGTCGGCTCGAACACGAGCTGCGGGGGTATCCGCAAGATGGTCTCGTTGGTCTGGAACGACATCATGAAGATCCAGACGATCGGAAACATGAAGAAGATCACGACCAGCGTCAGCGCTATGCCACGCAGGATGCGTTCGAGAAGCGAGGTATGTTCCATCCCGGCCTCCTATGCCTGGCCGCGGGCGCGTTCGCGCAGCCGCAGCCAGTTCTTGATGAAGATGTTGGAGAGCAAATAGGTGATCGCCCACAGGATGATCATCAGCGCCGCCGAGCGGCCGACATTGGTCGACTGGAAGAAGTTGAGATAGGCCTCGACCTGGAAGACGGTCAGCGTGTCGCCCGGGCCGCCTTGCGTCATGGCATAGATGATGTCGAACTGCTGGATGGAATCGAGCAGGCGAAACAACGTCGCCGTCAGTATGTAGGGCGTCAGCATCGGCAGCGTGATGCGGAAGAAGACGAAGCTTCTCGGCACGCCATCAAGCGCCGCCGCCTCGAAGGGCTGCGTCGGCAGGCTGCGCAAGCCCGCGAGCAGCAGGATCATGATGAAGGGCGTGTAGACCCAGATGTCGACGAGCACGACCGTGAACAGCGCCGTCGACGGCGACGAGGCCCAGCGGAAATCCTGCAGCCCGATGAGGCTGGCGAGATAGCTCAGCACGCCGAAGCCGGGATTGGTCATCAGCTTCCACATCAACGCAGCGAGCGCCGGCGCCGTCATCAGCGGCATCAGGAGCATAATCGAGATGAAGTTGTTCAGTGTCGACCGCTTCTGCAGCAGCAAGGCGATGGCGAGGCCGAGAAGCAGTTCCAGCACGACGGTGGTGCCGGCGTAGAGCAGCGAGACCTTGAGCGTGTTCCAGAATTTCGGGTCGGTGAAGAAGGAGATGTAGTTGTCGCCCCAGTTGAACTGCCGCGCCCAGGGTTGGCTCAGCCGATAGCGCTGGAACGAATACACGACCGAGGTCAGGAACGGGATCAGGATGCCGATACAGACAAGCAAGGCCGGCAGGCTGAGCACATAGGGCAGCACCCGCTTGCTGATCCTGAAGCCGGATGGCCCGGCCCTTTGGGTTGTTACGGCGGTCATCCGCTGCTCCGTGATCCCTGTTGCTTCGCCCTGCCGGCCGCCCGAGGGAGCCGGACGGCCGGTGGGCGAGTTGGCGGCAACCTCGCGGTGCCGCATCGCAGTCCTGAAATGGTAGGGCAGGACTGGCCTGCCGGAGCAGGCCAGTCTCCGGGGCCGGCCTAGCCGAGACCGGCTTCCTTGAGCTGGCCGTTGATGCTTTCGGCAAGCTTGTCGAGGCCCTCGTCGACCGGCACTTCCTTGGCCACCATCTTCTGCAGCGTCGCCGCCCATTCGGTGGTGAGGTCGAAGAACAGCGGCTGCGCCGTGAACTTGATCGAGGCGCCGGCCGCCGAGGCGTCGAACATCTCGACGTAACCCGGATAGCTCTTGTTCAGCTTCTCGCGGAACATTTCGTCCTTCCAGACCGACTGGCGGACCGGATCGACGAAATCCATCTTGGTGGCGCCGAACAGCCCGTGCTCGGGACCCGAGGCCCATTGCAGGAAGTACCAGGTCGCGTCCTTGTCTTTCGAGAAGTTGGACATCGCTAGCGACCAGATCCAGATGTTGGGCGTCGAGGCCTTGGCCTCAGGATTGGCGGTGAAGGCGGCATAGGCGAGCTTGCCGGCCATCTTGTTGTCGCCGCCATTCATGAAGTAGCCGAGGCAGTCGGCGTCGAAGATCATCGCCGAGGCGCCGGCGCCAAGGTCGGTGCCGACCTGGTACCAGGTGTAGGTCGACCAGTCCTTGGGGCCGCTCTCCTGGATCATCTGCACCCATTTGGCATGGAAGGCCTTGGAGCCGGCCGTGTTCATCGCGGCCGCGAGCTTGCCATCAGCGGAGACAGTCAGGTCCTTCTCGTTGAAGTTCGAGTAAGCCGACAGGAAGCCCGGATGGATCGTCGCCCAGGAGCGCGAGCCACGAACGCCTATGCCGTAGACCCCGCCGCCAATATCCTTCTGCAGCTTGGCAGCGGTGGTGATCATCTCATCCATATTGCCGGGAACGCCGACGCCGGCCTTGTCGAACATGCCCTTGTTGTAGGTGATGTTGTTCTGTTCGAAAGCCCACGGAATGCACCACTGCTTGGCGTCTTCGGAACCCAGCGCACCGCCCGGCTTGCCGTTCCAGGCGCAGGACGACTTCACGCCCGGCAGGATGTCGTCCCAGGCATAGTTCGGGTTGGTCTTGGCTGGATCCTTGATCCATTCGTTGAGGTCGGTGATCCAGCCGGCCGGGCCGTAGGTCCAGGTCATGTAGGCGCCGGTCATGAAGGCATCGTATTCGGGCGAGCTGGCCGAAAGTGCTGCCGTGACCTTGTCGAAATAGACGTCTTCGGGGAACACGTCATAGACGACGTTCATGCCGGTCAGTTTCTTGAAGTTCTCGAGGTCGGCGATCATCGCATCGGCATAGGGATGCTTGTTGAGCAGGAGCTTGATGGTCTTGCCCTTGTGCGCCTGCCAATCGAAATCGGCGGCAAGTGCGCGGGTCTGCCCCAGATTGAGCAGCGTGCCGGCGGTGCCGGCGGCAAGGCCCATCGCACCCAGGCCCTTGATCAGTCCGCGACGGTCGACCTGTCCACGCAGGAAGGCGTCTATGAGGTCTTTCTCTTTCTCATGCATTTCGTCTTCTCCTCCACAGGGTAGTTTCAACCAAACTGATGCCGGCTACCCGACCGGCGTCTCCTCCACGAGCGATCGCGCCGTCCGCTCGTCTGTTATCAGGCCCTTGAGATAGCGGCCTTCGAGCACCGACTTGATGGCGCGAACCTTGATCTTGCCGCCGGCGACGGCGACGATCCGGCGGCTGGCTATGTCCTCGCGCGTCAGCGCCAGCGCCCGGTTGGAAACGGTGGTCGCCACCGCCTTGCCGGCTTCATCGAAGAAATGACCGAGCAATTCGCCGACGCCGCCATTGCGGCGGATCTCCTCCATCTCGCCCTTTTCGATCATGCCGGTGGCAACCAGCGATGCCTCGCGCTCGGCGGTGCCGATGCCGGCAAACAAGAGGTCGGCGGACCGCGCGAGATCGAAAACCTCGCTGATGCCCTTCTGTCCGAGCAGAACGGTCCGGTCCTCGGCGGTGTTGGCGAACATCGGCACCGGCATCACATAGGCTTCGGCGCCGGTGCGCTCGGCCAGGCGGTGAATGACGTCGTGCGGGTTGGCCGAGAATTTCCGCGTCAGGCCGCCAAGCAACGAGACGAAGCGGATCTTGTCGGTCGAGGTGCGCGGCAGATACTCCACGCAGGCGGCCAGCGTGCGGCCATGGCCGACACCGATCAGCGCCTCCTCGCCGCGCTCGATCTCGCGCTTGAGGAACTGCGCGCCGGCAATGCCGAGCGCCTTGAGCGGCAGATCCTCGGAATCGAAGTCCGGAACCACCTCGCAATAATCGAGCCCGTAGCGGCGGGACAGTTCGTCCTCGAGCTCGACGCATTCGGAGACTTCGCCGTCGATATAGACCTTCACCAGCCCTTCCTGGTTGGCCTTGGTGATGAGCCGGTGGGCCTTGAGGCTGGTCAGCCCCAGCCGCTTGGCGACCTCGGACTGGGTAAGGCCGCCGGCATAGTGAAGCCACGCGGCGCGTGTCGCCATGCTGGTTTCGTCGTCGCGCAGGAGGCCGTTACCGAACCCTACCATTTCCGCCCTTTGATATTTTTATCAGTTGCTGCAAAATTTTTCACACGACTCGATCAGAGTCAAGCGGCCGCCGATGCAAAATCGCGACATGGCGGCCGAAACGGGCATCGGCCGGCCGTCTGGCGATGTCAGTGAATGACGATGCAAGCGGCCTGTTCGGGCGCGCAGGTCAGCATCGCCAGGCTGTTCAAGCTGGTTCTGGATTGCCAGTTTTTGATTGCGCCAGGTTGAGCGCGCTTACGCGTCGGCCGCCGGACTGTCGTCCTCGGCGCGAACCAGCTTGATGTCGGCGCCTGCCGCCCATGCGGCGACATCTTCCCGGCGCAAGGCCGCCGCCATCATGTCGGGAAACAGATCCGGCGTGCAGGCGAAGACCGGGATGCCAAGTGCCGCCACCGACCCTGCCATCTTCGGGTCATAGCCCGGCCTGCCCTGGTCGGTCAGCGCCAGAAGCACCACGACATTGACACCCGAACGGACAAGTGCCGCCAGCCGCTGCAGCAATTCCTGGCCGTTGCCGCCTTCATAAAGGTCGGTGATCAGCACCATATGCGACTTGGTCGGTCGCTCGATGCGGTCGGCGCAATAGGCGACAGCCTGATTGATGTCGGTGCCGCCGCCCAGTTGCACGCCGAACAGAACCTCGACCGGATCGCTGAGCTCCTCGGTCAGGTCGACGATCGCCGTATCGAAGCAGACGAGTTTTGTCCGCACCACCGGCAGGGAAGCCATCACCGCGGCGAAGATCGAGGCGTAGATCACCGAGCTTGCCATCGAGCCCGACTGGTCGACGCACAGCACGACCTCATCCAGGTCGACCAGCCTGCGCTGCTTGCGCATGAAGCCGACCAACTTCTCCGGCACGATGGTCTTGTGCTCGGCCTGGTAGTGGCGAAGGTTGGCCGAAATGGTGCGCGGCCAGTCGATGTCGCGCTGGCGCGGACGGTTGGTGCGTTGCGACCGGTCGAGCGCGCCACGGATCGCCTCGGCGGTCTTCTGCTCCAGCCGCTGCATCAGCTTGGCGACGATATCGGCGATGATGGTGCGCGCGATGTCCTTGGTCTTGGCCGGCATGACCGAGCGCAGCGAGATCAGGTCGGCGACGAGATTGACGTCGGCCTCGATCGCCTTGAGGAATTCCGGCTCCATCAGCATCTGCTTCAGATTGAGCCGCTCGAAGGCATCCTTCTGGACGATCTGCACGACCTGCGCGGGAAAGAACGACCTGATATCGCCCATCCACTGCGCCACCTTCGGCGCCGAGCGGCCGAGCCCGCCGCGACGCTTGCGCGGATCGGCCGCCGCATCGCCGGCACCATCGCCGTAAAGCGCATCGAGCGCCGCCGACAGCCGCTTGTCGGTATCGGACAGCGCTGACGAGGTTTCGTCATCGGCGCCGATCGCCAGGCGCCAGCGACGCTCCCGTCCGTCGCCGGCCGGCTCGGTGTCGTTGATGTCGGCCTCGTCACCCATGGTCGTTCCCGCCCGTCAGCAAGGGTCCAAGCCGTTCCAGATGCCGGCGCCAGGCCTCGTCGCCGTTGGGCGTCGGCGTCAGCCCGACCGGCAGGCGCCGGACACGGCCGAGCACCGCTTCGATCAGCCGGCGCCGCTCCATCGAGTCCAGATGCGAAAACACCCGGCGCAGCAGCGGCAAATGCGCGATGAAGGCATCCTCGTCGAGCGATTTGAGCCAGGTATCGACCGCGCCGCGCAGGTTTTCGTCATAGATCAGCCGCTGACCGGCAGTGCTGAAGAAGCCCTCGAAGAACCCCGCTGCCTCGGTGACCGGCGTGCCCGGCGACAAGCGTCTTTCGATCAGGCCGGCAGCGGCTTCGGCGGACAGGTGCCCGGCTTCGTAGAGCAGATGCGCGGCACAGCCGGCTACCAGTGCGGTCGATCGCGATCCGTCGAGCACGTCCGCCAGTCCATTACGCCAGGCGTCCAGCACTTCCTGTCCCGGCTCGACCAGCTTGATCGCCTCATCGGCCTTGCGCATGGCGCCGACCAGTGCGGTCGAAGCCTGGGCATCGAGATCACGCGCGGCGTAGGGGAGCGCTATGCCGCCTTCGACGATCAGCCGTTCCAGCAGACCGGACAAGCGGGCCGTTTCGGTCTTGCGGGCCTCGCCATAGCGGATGATGTCGGCCAGCGGCGGCACGGACGCCAGGATTTCCAGACATTCGCTGCTGCGCGCCGCGCGTTCCTCCAGTGCCGCCAGGCCGGCGGTCGAGGCCTCCGACAGATTGGCCGTGATGGCGCCCTGAACCAGCGCCGCCAGCGCGTCGAGCGATGTCGACGCGCCGATCATCTGGATCAGCCGGCCATTGGCGGCCTTTTCGATGGTCGGCCCGTGGACCAGGTTCTCGACCAGGCGAACGGCATATTCCGGCTCCCATGACAGCGTCCAGCGCTCGCGAAACGTGCCGCGGCTGCGGCCGCTGTCGGTCAGTTTGCCCCAGTGCACGCCAAGCACGTTCAAGCGATGCAGCAAGGTCGACCGGAACAGGCCGCTGTCGCTGCGCAGGTCGACCGACAATTCGCGCTCCAGCGCCTCGGGCTTCAGCCGCGCCGCCTTCTGGTTGCGCTGCAGATCCTCGATCAGCGGCGCCAGTGGCGTGTCGGGCGGAATCTCCCCGACATCGGCGCCCAGAAGCAGTTCGGCTTCGACCAGCGCCCACAGCACCGCTTCGCCGTTGAACAAAGCGGCGATCGCGGCATCGCGCAATTCCTCGAAGCCGGGCTTCGGCCGCTCGCGGATCGCCGCCAGCGTACGAGCCAGCCTTTCCGCCTCGATCAGCGAGGCGGTCGAAACCATGTGTCCCTTTGCCCGCAGCACCGCCGCGATCATGGCGAGCCACAGGGTCGCGGCATCATGCCGACCCCGTGTGCGCCACAGATGCTTGCACCAACCGGGGGCGACCACACCGGCGCCATAGCCGAAGCCGAGCGCCAGGCGCGGGCCTGTCCATGGCGCCCAGGTCATCGTGCTCTTGCGCCGGGCCAGCCCCTTGAGCAGCGCCTGATCCTCCTTCAGCGGACGCGTCGCCTGCAGCGCCGGCACATGGAAGGCGCCGCAGACGACAGCGATCGGCCCGTCGAATTCCTTGCGCGCGGCGGCGATTTCGAGCCGCATATGGGCTTCGCGTTTCGCCTCGAATTCGGCAAGCGGACCTTCGCCTTCGCGCAGCGTCGTCATCGCGTCGGCGATTGCCGCGAAGATCGGGCCCGGCTCAGGGTTCTGCTCGATGATGTCGGCCCACCAGCTCTCGCCATCCTCATAGCCGGCGGCCTGCGCCAGCGTGCCGATCGGGTCGCGCAGATGCGGCGCCATCTCAGCCTCGACGGTGACTTCCGTTCCATCAGTCTTTTCCGGAGCTTCAACCGGCGCGACCCGCGCCGAAGACGGCAGGTCGATGAACCGGACAGGCGCCTTGTTGGCGACGGCCCACAGCGTCGCCTGGTACTCCGGCGAGAACTCGGCGAAGGGCCAGAAACTCGTCGAGGCCGGATCGTCCTCGGGATAGCAGAGCAGCGCCACCGGCGGCTGCATTTCGGGGCGGGCGAGCAAGGGCAGCAGCGCCGACGCGTCGGCCGGTCCCTCGATCAGCACGGCGACGGGTTTCAACTCCTGCAACGCCTGCACCAGGCTGTCGGCGGAGCCGGGCCCGTGATGGCGTATGCCGAAATAGGAAACGTCGCCTGTTGCCATGGCGTCAGATCGCGGCGTTCAAGGCGGCGTAGTAGCCGGCATAATCCGGCCGCTTCTTGAGCACGGTTTCCAGATATTCCTCCAGCACGAGCTTGTCCTGCACCGGATCTTTTACGATCGCGCCGACAAGGCTGGCGGCAAGGCCTTCGGCGCCGAGCTTGCCGCTGTCGAACCAGGCCGCCTGGCTGAGGCCGCCAACCATGGTGGCGATCGCTTCGGCCGTGGACAACGAACCCGACGGCGTCTTCAACGTCACCTTGCCATCAGCTGTCGCGCCGGAGCGCAGCTCGCGGAAAATGGTCAGCACGCGAGCGATCTCCTCGCCGACATTCTTCGGCACCGGCAGGTCGAGGCCGCCGGCCATCTCGCCGACACGCTTGGAGACGATCGCCACTTCCTCCGCCATGTCTTCGGGCAAGGGCAGCACGACGACGTTGAAACGGCGTTTCAGCGCCGAGGACAATTCGTTGACGCCCTTATCGCGGTTGTTGGCGGTGGCGATGATGTTGAAGCCGCGCTGCGCGTAGATCGAGGTGTTGAGCTCGGGGATCGGCATTATCTTTTCCGACAGCACGGTGATCAGCGTGTCCTGCACGTCCGAGCCCATGCGCGTCAGTTCCTCGAGGCGGCAGAGCTTGCCGTCCTGCATGGCGCGGTAGAGCGGCGTCGGCACCAGCGCCTCCTGGCTTGGGCCCTTGGCCAGCAGCTGCGCGTAGTTCCAGCCATAGCGGATCTGGTTCTCGTCAGTGCCGGCCGTGCATTGCACGATCAGCGTCGAGTCACCCATGATGGCGGCGGCGAGATGTTCTGATACCCAGGATTTGGCGGTGCCGGGAACGCCGAGCAGCAACAGCGCGCGATCGGTGGCGAGTGTCGCCACGGCGGTTTCCATCAGCCGGCGGCGGCCGACATATTTCGGCGTTATCAGCGTGCCGTCGTCAGCCTTTCCGCCGAGGAGATAGGTCAGCACCGCCTTTGGCGACAGGCTCCAGCCGGCGGGCCTTTGCCGGTCGTCATTGCGAGCGAGCGCCTGCAATTCGCCGGCGTAGGCCTGCTCGACCGGAAGACGGATGGCTGCGTTCATTGGCTGTTCTCCGCATGGATCATGTGTTGGTTCAAGGCCCGGTAAGGGACGCGTTGAGGCGCAGAAGACCAAGCGAGGGTGCTGCCGGCGCCATGCCGGCCGCGACGACATCGCCGATCAATTTTTCCGCCGCCGCGGCGGTGGCAAGAAAGCCCAGCGTTTCCAGAATCTGGTCGACGCTTCGCTTCACGGCATCATCGTTTCCCGCGACGGCGGCACGCAGCGCCGGCAGCGTCTTGCCGTTGGTCAGGTCGGCCCAGTCCAGCCAGCCTGCCTCGACCCCATCCGCCAGACTGAGCGCGCCAAGATACTGCGTGTCCTTCAGGATCAGCCTGACCAGGACACGCTGCCGGCGACTGTCCAGGCGCGGCATCAAATGCAGGACGAAAAGCGTCGGTTTGCCGCCTTCAGCGACCAGCGTGTCGGCCATGTGCATCACCGCCACGTCACTGCCGGACGCGGCGACCATCCGGGCGACAAGGATATCGACATTGTTGTCGGCGCCGAACTGCCATGCGCCGATGAAATCAGCCTCGGACACGCCAAAACGCGCGGCAAGGTCGACCAAATTGCAGGTTTCGAAGAGTTCGGCGCGGCGCCTTTCCTGCGCCGGAGATTTCAGCTTGGCCGGCGCGTAGGTGGTGCGGCGGCGGATGAAGCCGGATTTGCCTTCCGTGATGAAGGCGGCGAGTTCGGATATCGGATCTTCCGGCCCGCTATCGCCTGGCTGGCCGTGCTCGCCCAACCGCGCCAGCAGCCGGCCCGCCAATTCGCGCACCTTGCCGAAACGATCGGCGGACAGGCTTTTCAGGAAGGGCACGTCATCAGGCCCCAGGCCGAAATGCATGAGCGCGATCAGCGCAAGCCTGATCTCGGCTGGTTCGCTTGATCCCTTGGCCTCGATCAGCTGCCGCGCCACCGCCGGCGCGGTGCGGCGCATGTCGGCCAGCGCATTGCGGCGTGCAGCGGGATAGAACTCGTCCCAATTCTGCGCCGTCAGTTGCTCACGTCTCGTGTGTTTTTCGCCGTCGACACCAGCCTGCCAGTCGATCCATGGCGCATAGACATCCGGACTGGTCTGATCCGACGCGGCCGGCATCCAGTCCATCGGATGCAGCACGAAGCCGCGGCTGGCGACAAGGGCAACCACGCGCGACTTGCCCCTTGCGTCGGCGGCCTGTTTCAGCGCCGCCCGCAACAGCGGCCGCAGCCGCTCCGGCAGCATCGGCAAAGCAAGCTCGGGCAGCGGCGGGCGACGCTTCAGCGTCTTTGGTGCTGCCGGCCGCAAGGCGATTTCGAGGGCTTGCGCGGCGATCGCCAGCAACCGGCGCTCACGCTCGTCGGGGCTGGCGCCAGCGGCGAACTCCTTCCATGTGGCTGGAGCCAACTCAAAGCTGGTTCCGCCGGTGATCCAGCAATCGCGCATGGTCGCAAGGCCCGTCTGCTCGATCTCGTTCACGACAGGTCAAGCCTCCCGAACCCGCTCTGCGCCGCCAGCAGATGAAGCCGGCTGCCGCTCCAAAGCGCTGCCGTTGCCGCGAGGTCGAGACCAAGCAGCGTGGGATTGACGGTATCTGCGATCGGCAAGGCGATGCCGTGCGGATCGTCAGCGGATTGCCACCAGGCATCGCCCCGATCGTCGAGCAGGATCGCGCCGGGCGGCAGCATGATGGGGCAATCGGTGAGCCAGGGAGCCATGTCCTGGTGAACGACATGGGCCGCGAGCGGATCGGCTGCGTCAAAGCCGAAATCCGGCCATTGCCCTGACGAGACATCACCCTTGCGCTCCACCACCAGCGCCCGCAACGGCTGGCGCGCGGGATAAAAGACCAGCCTCGCGTCGAAGCGATCGCCCGGCGTGAAGGCGTTGGACCGGCGACCGGCAGAGGCCGGGAAATAGTCGAGCAGGAGAGCAAATTGCGGGGCGGCGCTCTTCAGGTCGAGCAGCCAGGTAGAATGGCTGACAAGGCCGTCACGGCGCGTCTCGATCTTTTCGCCCAGCACCTCCCAGATGCTTTCGATATGGATCGCCTCGGGATTGGCGAGCACCTGATCGCGGCTTTCCGAAGTCGATACCAGTCGCCGCAGCTCGGCGTCATCGGGTGTGGAGCGCCAGGCCTTGGCCAGCAGCACGAGCTTGCCGAGTTCGCGGATCGTCGCGTCCGGGCGTTCCTCGCTGCGCAGACCCATCAGCCGTGACGGAATCTCGTCGATGCGGCCGGCAAGTGCCGTCGCCTTCATGTCGACCAGCCGTGCGGCAATCCGGCGGCAGCGATCGCTGCTGTTGTCGACAAAGCCAGCAAGCCCGAGCCGCAATTGATCCGATATCCATTGATCGAGCTCGTCCAAAGCCGCCGAGACCGAGGACCGCGTATCTTCGGCCCGCTTGCGCTGCGCGGCCTCGCGGCGTTCGATCGCGGCTGGATCCTCGACAGCAACGCTTTCGTCGTCAAGCGAGGCCTCGCCGATGCTCTTGCCCACCGCACCGGGCGCTGGTGCAGCCGGCTGCGAGGTGGTTTTCCGGCGCCGGCCGAGCCAGTCATTCACCCATTCCGGCGTCGAGCCCGCGGCGGTGAAACTCGCTGGCGTGGTGGCGGCGATCCACATCAGCGCCAGAGTGTGCTTGCAGGGGAATTTTCGTGACGGACAGGTGCATTTGTAGCCGTGGTCGCCGGTGTCCACGACGACGCGATAGGGGTTGGAGCCGGAGCCCTGGCATTCGCCCCAGATAAGCGCCTGCTGCTCGTTCTTTTCGAGGCGGGGCCAGTTCGATTGCTTGGTCAACTTGGAAGCGGAGCTCAGCGACGCCTGGTCGGGCGCGAGCGCTTCGATGGTTTTCAAGTCAAATTCCAAGCCGCGCCTCTCGTCGCTCGAACGAACGCCCACTGCCAGTATAGATGGCCTGATGTGACGGATTCTTGTAGCAGCAGAGGGATAGAAGTCGATACAGCCGACTGCAACAGTTGCGCCGACCGATCTGGCCCGCAGGCAGACAGCTGCTTTTCAGCGCTGTCTGCCGACAGAATGCTTGTGCGGCGGATATGGCTTATTGCAGCGTCCGCAATGGCGACTGGACAGCGCGGTCATGCGCGACACCGGCATCGGCATCGGCGATCGCCCTATCGAGACCGGTTGCCACCACCGAAACCCTGAAGCGGCCTTCCATGCTCTTGTCGAAGATGGCGCCGACGATGATGTCGGCGTCCTCATAGACCTCTTCGCGGATGCGGGTGGCGGCCTCGTCGACCTCGAACAGGGTCATGTCGCGGCCGCCCGATATCGACACCAGCACGCCCTTGGCGCCCTTCATCGACACTTCGTCGAGCAGCGGGTTGGCGATCGCGGCTTCGGCCGCCTTCATCGCCCGGCTTTCGCCTGACGCCTCGCCGGTTCCCATCATGGCGCGGCCCATGCCGCGCATGACCGATTTGACGTCGGCGAAGTCGAGATTGATCAGGCCTTCCTTGACGATGAGGTCGGTGATGCAGCTGACGCCGGAATAAAGCACCCGGTCGGCAATCACGAAGGCGTCGGCGAAGGTGGTCTTGGCGTCGGCGATGCGGAACAGGTTCTGGTTGGGGATGACGATCACCGTGTCGGCGGCTTCGCGCAGCCGCTCGATGCCCTCCTCGGCCATCTGCATGCGGCGCCGGCCCTCGAAGGTGAAGGGCTTGGTGACGACGCCGACGGTCAATATGCCGGCCTTGCGCGCCGCCTGCGCGATGACCGGGGCGGCGCCGGTGCCGGTGCCGCCGCCCATGCCGGCGGTGACGAAACACATATGCGTGCCGGCCAGATGATCCATGATCTCGTCGAGCGATTCCTCGGCCGCGGCGCGGCCGATCTCGGGCAGCGAGCCGGCGCCAAGGCCTTCGGTGACATGCGCGCCAAGCTGGATCAGCCGCGTCGCCTTCGACATGGTCAGCGCCTGGGCGTCAGTGTTGGCGGCGATGAATTCGGTTCCCTGAAGCTGTTCCGCGATCATGTTGTTGATGGCGTTGCCACCGCCGCCGCCGACGCCGATAACGGTGATCTTGGGTCTCATCTCGGAGATTTCCGGCTTCTTGAACTCGGCCATGCCTGCTTCTCCTTCGCCAATTGCGCGCTTCACGACCCACCCGCGGATTGCCTGCAAGACATTGCAATCGAGCGGCATGACGCGAATCAGTCCGTTCGGATGGGTGCCCCAAAAAGCCAGAGAGAGGCCGGACGTGCAAGTGCGGGCAAGCTCAAGATTTGTGATGAAGGGGCCGACCTCGTGCGACCGGCTGTCCGATCCCAGGCGATCGACCCGTGATCCGGCCTTCTTCAGGACGCCTTGCGCTCCGGAACCTGACTGGTCGCCCGCTCCAGGATCGGCATCATCAGCGCGAACAGCTCCGCCTGCGATGACAGGCTGCATTTGTTGTAGAGCTGCTTGCGGAAAACCTTCACCGTCTGCGGGCTGACGCCGAGGTTCAAACCGATCGATGGCGAGGAGTGCCCCTGCAAAATGAGGAGCGCCACTTCGGCCTGGCGCTTGCTCAACAGCACATTGTGATGCGTGCGCATCGCCGCGATCAGGCTGTCGGTGATCGACATCGGGCGCGGAGCGACCGCGGGCGGGGCTTCGGACGCAACCCAATGCGCACGCAGCAGCGACATGATCGCCGGCTCATGCGCGCGCAGGCAGTCCTCGGCCTTGGCCGCGAAAGCCTGGCCGGAAGAACCGTCCTTGCCCATCGAAATGGTGATGGTGGCATTCTCGCCGATCGGCAGCACGACCGATATTTCGTCGGTGATGCCGATCCGGCCGTAATACCACTTGAAATAGCGGCTGCGGCGAAACTGGTCAGGCGCCACGTCGAGAAGACGATAGAGCCCAGGCGCGCCACGCCTCAGGTGAAAATGATAGATCGGATCAAGCAGATAGGCGGCCGGCAGATATTGTTCGGCGAGATAGCGAAACACATCGGGACCATAGATCTTCTTGTAGAGCACGTTGGGCACAGCGGTACCCGAGAAAACGATGACGATGACATTGTCGTAGCTCAGGCAGCGCCGCAGATACTCGGTAACAGCCGGATAGAACTCGCGCTTGCCGATCGCATCGATGGCCAGCGCCAGGCCTTCAAAGATGGACTTTGTCACCAATCATACCCCAATGGGGGTATATACCCCCAAGAAACGATGCTCGTAGTGTAAATCAAAAAAAACAGGGGTACGAGAGAATTGTCCAGCATGCCATTCAAGAGAGCGCACAGGCCGGGGTCGCGGCGCGGATCTTTGCCGCGATGAAACGCCCCGTCGATCATGGCGCCATGGCCGTTTCGGGCTATACGGTTCCCTGGCATATAGCGGCCGGAGCGCCCGTGGCGCTTCATGTCTCCTCGTCCCGGCCGGTGCGCGACGTGCGGATCGTGCGGCTCGATACGCCCACGGCCGAGTTCATGGACTGGCGTGCCGAACCGACAGGCAGTGCCGCGTCGCATCGCGACTTCGACCATGGGTCCTTCCCTAGGATCGCGGCAACGGAACTGGCCAAGGCCACCGAGATCAGCGGCGTCGCCTTCGAAGTGTATTTGACCCGAAATGACGGCGCCCGCGTGCTCTTCGAATGCGGAAATCTGCGCCTTGGGTTGCAGGACGGACGCCTGACATCAACCTATGACGGCAAGCCGCAGGAAGTCGGCGAGGCCTTGCCGGCAAACACCTGGCTGACGGTCGAGATTTCGTCCGATGGCAACGCGACGATCCTGAAGATCGGCTCGGACGACCTCTTGTCGCCCTATCGCCTGCATCGTCAATTCGATCGGCCCTGGTCTCCCACCGGCGACATGGTCTTCGGCGCCGGTGCGGCGAACGATGTCAAAACGCTGAATGCCAAGTTCTCGGCGATCGCGCTGCAGACTGCGACCGGACACATTGCCTGGACGTTCCCTACCTTGCTGCCGAGCGGCCCGATCGCCTCGGCCGGCGGAGACAGCGTCCTCTTGCTGGAAACCGTCAACCAGCCGGCATTCTGCATGACCTCGCGGCGCTGGGATGGATCAAGTTTCGACCCCCGGCTGGTGCCGTCGCATTACGACGCGGTGCATTGCCATGACGACGACATGGGCGCATTGCAGTGGCCGGCCTCGTACCATCTGCATGTTCCCGACGAGGCTCCCGCGGGCGTCTATGCCTTCGAGGTCGGCCATGACGAAGGCGCGGAGCGCATCGTCTTCTTCATCACCTCGTCCGTGCGCCGTGCGCCGCTGCTGTTCCTGGTGCCGACGGCCACCTATCTCGCCTATGCGGATGAATTCCTGCCGGCGCATCTTTACGAATGGATGTGCGAGGATCGTGGCCATCGCTTCGCGATCGATAACAATCTGAAGTCGCTCTACGACTATCACAGCGACCTCAGCGGCGTGTCGATCGCTTCCTACAAAAAGCCGAAGGCGACGCTACGCGACGACTACAATTACCCGCTATGCGGCTGCCCGCACAATCTGCCGGTCGACCTGCATTTTCTGCGCTTCTGCCACAATAACGGCATCGCCTTCGATCTCATCACCGATCGCGACCTGCATGAGCGGGGCGTTGGGGGTTTGCAGGGCTATGAGGCGGTCATCACCGGCAGCCATCCCGAATACATGTCCGTCGAGATGGAGCACGGGCTGCGCCAGTTCGCCGCGACGGGCGGCGCCATCGCCTATCTCGGCGGCAATGGTTTTGCCGGCAAGGTGGCCTTCCAGGACGATCTGATGGAGCTGCGCCGTTCGCCGCTCGAGGCGGGCCGCACATGGGATGGCCCGATCGCCGAACAATCGCTTTCGATCACCAACCAGCCGGGCGGCCATCTGCGCGCCAGCGGGCGCGGCGAATTCTCGCTGACAGGCGTCGCCATCTCGCTGATGGGTTTCGATGGTGCACGGCCTTTCACGCGCACGCCGGACAGCCATCACCCTTCAGCCGCATGGCTGTTCGAGGGCGTCACCAACGAGACCTTCGGCGACGAAGGCATCGTGCTTGGCGGCGCGGCCGGCTACGAGGTCGATGCCACCGATCCGCATCTCGGCACCTCTCCCGATACGACAGTCATTGCGCGCGCAACCGGCTTTCCGGACAGCTTCGTCCATGACGCGACACGCTGGTACGAGGGCGGCGCGGACGAACGAGCATCGCGGCGCTGCGCGGAGATGACGTTGCGCCATCTGCCTTCGGGCGGTCTGATCTTTTGCGCGAGTTCGGTCGCCTGGTGCGGCGCGTTGCCGACCGGCGATGCCATGAACGACGTCGGCAGGATCACAAAGAATTTGCTGACGCATCTGGCGGCGGCAAAGAGCCGGACAAACCCGGATCGACGGCAACAGAGCGGGGACCAACCCGCCGCCCGATCGGGTTCGACGGCATAGCGACAGTTCAACATCACACTTTGGGAACAAGGACCAGGATCATGGGATTGAGAAAACACTTCATCGGGGCGGCCGCCCTGTTGGCACTCGCCACCGCAATGCCGTTCGCGACGCAAACGGCAAAGGCACAGGACCTGCCGGTCGAACCGGGCGTGTTCAAGCTCGCAATATCGCCCTGGCTCGGCTACGGCATGTGGTACATCGCCCAGGAAAAGGGCTTCTTCAAAGCCAACGGGCTGGAAGGCGTCGAGCTGACCAATTTCGTCGAAGACAAGGACATGGGCGCGGCTGTTGCCGCCGGACAGGTCGACGGCGACAATGAGTCCATTCAGCAACTGCTGGCCAAGGTGCAGGCCGGCATTCCGATCAAGGGCGTGCTGCTTCTCGATGCCAGCACAAAGGCCGATGCCATCCTGGTCAACAGCGACATCAAGACCGTGGCCGATCTCAAGGGCAAGCAGGTTGCCTTCGAGCGCGGCTCGACCAGCGATCTGCTGCTGAACTATGTGCTGCAGAAGAACGGCATGACCATCGACGACGTCAACGTCCTGCCTATGCCGGCCGCCAGCGCCGGCACGGCTATCATTTCCGGCACCGTGCCGGCGGCCGTGACCTATGAACCGTATATTTCGGCCGCCATCGGCGCCGACAAGAACATCAAGGTGCTGGCCGAGGCCGGCGAGGCGCCGGGATTGATCAGCGACGTGCTTTCCGTGCCGGAGGAGACGCTGAAGAAGAAGCCGGGCCAGGTGCAGGCCATGCTGAAGAGCTGGGACCAGGCGCTCGAATATTACCGTGCCCACACCGAGGAAGGCCGTGCGATCATCGCCAAGGGCGTCGGCGCCGAGCCGGCGGACCTCGCGACGGCCTTCGACGGCGTGTCGTATTATTCGGTCAGCGAAAGCCAGAAGGCACTGAACGGCGTGTTCAAGTCCGACACCTATCCCGGCATCGTCAAGGCGGCGATCGCCGCCAAGCTGATCGACAAGGATATCGCCTACGACGCAGCCATCGACTCGACCGTGGCGCATTCGAAGTAAGCGTTGCCAGACCGGCGGGCGAGCCAATGCGGCTCGCCTGTCAATGGCGGGAAGAAATCCAGACATGACCAGCACCGCCGTTCAAGTGGCCTTGACGTTCGATTTCGATGGCTATTCGACATGGATCGGCAGCCATCGGGCGACGTCACCGAGCATGCTCTCGCGCGGCGAGTTCGATCCGATCGGCGCGCGCCGCATCCTCAACGTGCTGGAGCAGGCCGGCATTCCGGCAACCTTCTTCGTGCCTGGCCATTCGGCGCTGGCCTTCCCGCCGGTGGTGCGCGCCTTCCGCGATGGCGGCCACGAGATCGGCCATCATGGCTGGGTCCATGAGAACCCCGTGCTGCTGACGCGCGAGGAAGAGCGCACCGTCCTGCTGAGAGGCCTGGAAGCACTGGACAAGGTCGCCGGCGTCAGGCCCTCCGGCTACCGGTCGCCGGCCTGGGACAATAGCCCGTCCACCGTCGAACTGCTGCTCGAATTCGGTTTCGAATACGAGAGCTCGATGATGGGCAACGATCACGAACCGTACTGGTGCCGGATCGGTGACGCGTGGTCGACCACGGAAGAATTCCGCTTCGGCCTGCCGGTCGAGCTCGTCGAAATGCCTGTCGCCTGGCATCTCGACGATTTCCCACAATTCGAATTCCTGGCGACCGACAAGGGCTATCTGCCAGGCGGCCGCGCGCCGTCGACGGCGCTTGAGATCTGGAAGGCCGAGTTCGACTTCCTCTACCAGCGGATCGGCAGCGGCGTGATGGTGGTGACCATGCACCCGCAGATCATGGGACGTGGCCACAGGCTGCTGATGCTGGAAGAATTCATCCGCCATGTCGCCTCGCATGAGCGCGCCGGCTTCACGACTTGCCAGGATTATGTGCGGCACTGGCGCAAGGGGCGTTCGCCTTCCCTGCCCGTGGATGCCGGCGACAACAGGCTGACCAGATGAAAACGGCAATCGTGACAGGGGCCGCCGGCGGGATCGGCGCGGCGATCGCGACGCTGTTCGCCTCGTCAGGCGCGACCGTGATCGCGCTCGACCGGTCGTTCACCGGCGTGAGCGAACAGGCCACTGGTGCCGGCCAGATCCTGTCGGCCTCCTTCGATGTCGCTGATGAAGCCGATTGGACTGCCATTTCCGACATGGTTTCCGAGCGGTTCGGTCATCTCGATGCGCTGGTCAACAATGCCGCCATCTTCAATCCGGTGCCGTTCCTGGAAGAAAGCGTCGCCGGTTTCCAGGCCGTTACCGACGTCAATCAGCTTGGCACGTTCCTCGGCATGCGCGCCGCCGCGGCGCTGATGCCGGCACAGGGCGGTTCGATCGTCAATGTCTGCTCGACGGGCGGGTTGAGGGGGTTCAGCGGCGCCTTCGCCTATTCGACATCGAAATGGGCGATCCGCGGCATGACCAAGGTCGCGGCGCGCGAACTTGCCGGCCGCAACATCCGCGTCAACGCGGTGCATCCGGGCCTTGTCGACACGCCGATGCTTGGCGAGAACACGGCCGAAAACCTGACCAGGATGGCTGCCTCGGTGCCGCTCAACCGGTTGGCGAAGCCAGAGGAAATCGCGCATCTCGTCGCGTTCCTGGCGTCGCCCGGCAGCGAATACATCACCGGCTCCGAATTCACGATCGACGGCGGGCAGACGATCTAGATCCGCCTGGGAAGGACTGGCAATGGAAAGGCGATTTCAGGGAAAGACCGCCGTGGTGACCGGCGCCGGCAACGGCATCGGCATGGCCACCGCCAGGCGCCTGCAGGCCGAAGGCGCGGATGTGCTTTCGGTCGACTGGAACGCGGACTATCTGGCGGATTGCGCGGAACCGAAACTGATGATCGATCTCGCCGAGGACGATGCCCCGGCGCGCATCGTGGCAACCGCCAAGGCGCGGTTCGGAACCGTCGACATGCTGATCAACAATGCCGGTGTCGCCGGGCCGAAGGCGCTTGCCGACAGCAGCGACGCATTGATCGACCATGTCATGGGCATCAACGTGCGCGCGGCGATGCGGCTGACACGCGACATGCTCCCGCATCTGGCGAGGCCGGGCGGCTGCATCGTCAATGTCTGCTCGGTGTTCGGCGAGATCGGATTTCCCAACACCGCTCCCTATGCCGCGTCCAAGGGCGCGCTTTCGCAACTGACGAGGCAGCTGTCCGCCGACCTGTCGGCCGACGGGATCCGCGTCAACGCCGTGGCGCCCGGCGTCATCAACACGCCGATCGTCGCCGAGCGCATCGCTTCGGACGCCTGGTACCGGCGCGCCATGATAGAAACCACGCCGATCCGGCGCGTCGGCACGGCCGAGGATGTCGCCGGCGGCATCCTGTTCCTGTGCGGCCCTGACGCCCAGTTCATCACCGGCCATATCCTGAACATCGACGGCGGCTGGCTGGCCGCGCGCGTCGCCCCGTGAGGGGCGTTTCGACAGCACGAAGGAAATAGAATGTCACCTGTAGCAATCCACGACCTGGCCAACATGTCCTCAGAGGCGCGCACACGCCTGCTCGAGCGGACCGAGGCCGATCTCACCGACACGATCAGCAAGGTCGAGCCGATCATCGCCGCCGTCAGGACCAGGGGTGACGATGCCCTGATCGAGCTCGCCGCCAAGTTTGACGGCGTGACGCTGGACCGCACGACGCTGAAAGTGTCCGCGAGCCAGATCGCCGGCGCCGAGAAGGAACTCGATCCCGAGATCGTCGCGGCGATCCGGCTCTCGGTGGCGCAGGTGAGGCGCTTCCATGAGGCGCAAATGCCCGACAATCTCTGGCTGAGCGAGGAAACCGAAGGCGCGCTGATCGGCGACCGCTGGACGTCGATCGATTCCGTCGCCTGCTACGTGCCGCGCGGCAAGGGTTTCTTTCCGTCGAGCGCGATCATGACCGCCGTACCGGCCAAGGTAGCCGGCGTGCCTAGGGTGGTCATCCTGACGCCGCCCGGGCCGGATGGTTCGGCCGACGCCGCCACGCGCTTCATCGCCTCCTTGATCGGCATCGAGGACATCTATCTCTGCGGCGGCGCCCAGGCGGTGGCGGCGGTTGCCTATGGCACCGAGACCGTGCCGAAATGCGCCAAGATCGTCGGCCCCGGCAGTCCATGGGTCAGCGCGGCACGCCAGCTTCTGTCGAACCGGATCGATCCGGGCAGCCCGGCCGGTCCGAGCGAGTTGCTGGTCTATGCCGACAGCTCGGTTCCAGCGGCACTTGCCGCATTGGAGCTGACGGTTGAATCGGAGCATGGCCCTGACTCATCCGCCTTTGTCGTGACGACCGATCGCGCCCTGGCGGAAGCCATCGCCGCCGCGGTGCCGCAGTTCTGGGAGGCAATGGGAGAGTACCGCGCCGATTTTTCCCGCACCGTGCTGAACGGCAGGAATGGCGGCATCGTGCTGGCGCCTTCGATCGAAGCGGCTTTCGACTTCATCAACGACTACGCGGCCGAGCATCTGGCCGTGCTGTCGACATCGGCCTTCGAGCTGCTGCCGAGGATCCGGAACGCCGGTGAGATCCTGCTCGGTCCGCATTCGGCAATTCCGATCGCAAACTTCGTGCTTGGACCGAGCCACGTCCTGCCCACGGGCGGGCGCGCCAACACCGCCTCGCCGCTCGCCGTCTTCGATTTCATGAAGCGCTCGTCGATCGCCTATTTGTCCCAGGCGGCCTATCAAAGGCTGGCTCCGGCGGCGCGCACCTTCGCCCAATATGAGGGCTTCATGGCGCATGCGAATTCGGTCTCGGAGATCCGCGACCGCATCCTGTCGAACAGCAGCCCTCTTTGTTTTGACGCAACTCCGGACGGAAAACCGTTTCACACTTTTCCTGGAATTGCTCTAGCGAGATCACGATGACCCTACAGACCGACACAGCCGTCCCGAAGCAGACCATGCAACGCCCCCAGCGCAAACCGTTGCTGAGCATGGCGGCGGAGATTTCCGGCTCGACCTATCTCTTCATTGCCGTCTGCGCCTTCCTGCTCTTCATCGCGGCGTGGTTCCTGGCGACCGGACTTGGCGTGGCGAAGCCGATCTTCCTGCCCTCGCCCGCCGCCGTCGTTGCCAAGCTTGGAAAGCTGGCCGCCGATGGAACGCTGGCCAGCGATGTCGGCAACAGCGTCTACCGCATCATGATCGGCTTCCTCATTGCCTCGGTGATGGCGCTGGCGACGGCCATCCTGATCGGCGCCTACCGCTTCTGGGAGGCGGCGATCGAACCGTTCCTCGACTTTGTCCGCTACATGCCGGTCGTGGCGTTCGTGCCGCTGACCATCCTGTGGAGCGGCACCGGCGACATCCAGAAGTTCCTGATCATCTGGATCGGCACCTATTTCCAGCAGGCGCTGATGTTCAAGGACAACATCAAGCGCGTTCCCACAGACTTCATCGGCTTCGGGCGGACACTGGGAATGAGCGATCTGCGTGTGCTGATGCGCATTGTCGTGCCCTCGGCGATGCCGCAGATCTGGGACACGCTGCGCATTTCGCTGGGCTGGGCATGGACCTGGGTAACGCTGGCCGAACTGGTCGCCGCCAATTCGGGGCTCGGCTACCGGATCACGGTTGCCCAGCGCTACCTGCAGACCGACATGGCGATCGGATACATTCTGGTGCTCGGCATACTGGGCCTGGCGACGGACCAGATCATGCGTTTCCTCGGTCGGCATTTCTTCAAATATGAGAGGAAGTCCTGACATGCAGGCGCATCCCAAGCTGAAGATCTCGCATCTGCAAAAGTCGTTCACGAACGGACGTTCGACGATCAAGGTGCTTGACGACATCAACCTCGAAGTCGGTGACAACGAGTTCGTTTCGCTGGTCGGCGCGTCGGGTTGCGGCAAGAGCACGCTGCTGTCGATCATCGCCGGCCTGCAGGACTATGAACAAGGCGAGATGCTGGTCGACGGCAGCCCGATCAACGGGCCGGGCCGCGACCGTGGCGTCGTCTTCCAGTCCTACACCTTGCTGCCATGGCTGACGGCACTGCAGAATGTCGAGTTCGCGCTGCGCGAGACTGGGCATGATGCCAAGGACATCCCCGAGGTGGCGCGCCAGCATCTCGACCTGGTGAAGCTTTCGCGCTTTGCCGACAGCTTTCCGAGCCAGCTTTCCGGCGGCATGAAGCAAAGGGTCGCCATTGCGCGCGCCCTCTCCTACCGGCCGAAGATGCTTCTGATGGACGAGCCTTTCGGCGCGCTCGACGCGCTCACCCGTGGCCAGATGCAGGAATTGCTGATGCAGATCTGGCAGGAGCATCGCCTGACCGTGATCTTCGTCACCCACGATGTCGAGGAGGCCGTCTATCTGTCCGATCGCATCTTCGTCATGGGCCTCAACCCTGGTCGCATCAAGGAGTGCATCACTGTGCCTTCCGTCAGGCCGAGACCGACCGGTATTCAGCATGACCGCGACGTCCTCGAACTTCAGGCGCAAGTGCTCAAATCCATTCGCGAAGAGACCCGCCGCGCCGAGTTCGATTGAACGTCATGCTACACGGGTTGCCGCGCAACGATTGAGGCGTCTACTATGCGCCGATAAATTGCCGGCTTCGGCGTCCCGCCATGCCCGGCCCGATCGGATTGTCTGCGGCTGTTGCCGTTAGGGTAGATTTCAGAACGAATGAAGTAGCGCCCCCGCCAATGGCCGACAGAACACAATTCGGGTTGAGCGCGGTCGACACCGTACCCCTGCATGAGAAGGTCTATCTGGAGCTTGTGCGGGCCCTGATGTCCGGTCAGTTCACGCCCGGGCAGAAGCTGACCTCGCGCAAGCTCGCCAAGGAACTCGGCACCAGCGACATGCCGGTGCGCAGCGCTTTCATGCGGCTGCAGGCGCTGCGGGCGCTGAGCCCGATGCCGAACGGCAGCGTCGAGGTGCCGGTGATCTCCGCCGACCGGTTCTCGCAGTTGACCGCCGTGCGCACAATCCTCGAAGGCTCTGCGACGGAGCTCGCGACAAAGCTTATCAACGGCAACAATCTGAGGACGATCCGCCGCCATTGCACGGAATTGACCCTGGCGGCGCGCAAGGGCGATATCGGTGACTATCTCAGGAAGAACTACGCTTTCAAATTCTCGATCTATCGTCATTGCGGCAACGAGCAGCTGATCTTCCTGGTCGAGACCGTGTGGATGCAGGTCGGCCCCTTCCTCAGGAATCTCGCCATGGGGTTCGAGGACGATCTCTCCCTGATCCTCGACATCGACTATCACGAGGAAGTCGTCGCGGCGATCGAAGCCCAGGACGCGGCGCGCGCCCGCACGGCCATCGTGCGCGACATCGACGAAGGCGCCGCGCACATCCTGCGGCAGGCCAGATTTCCGGACGTGAGAAGCTAGGATTGGGATCTGCGGCTACGTTCCTTCAGCGGACCGTCGCGGATCTTGGAGATTGGCTGAAGCCTCCCAACTTCGTCATCCTATGGCGGAGCAAGGAGCGCAGCGACGCGGCGCAGACCATAGGATCCATTCCGTGACCTTTGCCGAAGGGCGCAGCGGAGCAGAATTCTGAACCGTGGCAGCGCTCAGAAGTCCCGGCATGGATCCTCGGGTCTGCGCTGCGTCGCTACGCTCCTTGCTCCGCCCGTGGATGACGAAGCGGTGGATGTTTACGCCAATCGCTAGGAGGCAACGCGATCAATCAAAAGCCCCTTGGCTTTCCACCCTCTTGCCTCTATGTTGCGATCGCAGATCGCGCAATTGGTTTTGAAATGCCTCCCGACATCCCAGCTAGTGAATTGAAAAAATAAGGAAAAATACTCGGCAGCGGCCGGATATTTTTTCCGAAAACTCACAAGCATTTTTACCAGGGATAGCGCAGCCGGCACGGCTTGGGGCACCTTCGAAAACCAGAGGTTTTAAATTGAGCGATGCAATTGCGGACGTTCTGAGCTGGCTTGAAAGCAGAAACGACATCCAGAGCCTGAGGGCGGCGGTGTGCGACCTCAACGGCGTCATGCGGGGAAAACGCATACCCGTCGAGCAGGCCCGCAAGGCGCTGGAAGGCAAGCTGCGCATGCCCTACTCGCTGATCGGGCTCGACATCTGGGGCGAAGATATCGAAGGCAACACACTGGTTTTCTCGACCGGCGATGCCGACGGCCTTTGCCAATGGACGGGACGCGGCATCCTGCCAGTGGATTGGACCGCGCATCCGACGGCGCTTGTCCCGCTCTGGCTCGCCGACGAGAGCGGCGCGCCCTATCTCGGTGATCCCCGGCGAGCGCTGGCCCGTATCCTCGACCGCTACAAGGCGCTTGGCCTGACCCCGGTCGCGGCGACGGAACTTGAATTCTATCTGGTCGATCCGCAGTCGCAGCGGCCGGTCGGACCTGTCTCGCCGGTCACCGGACGGCGTCTCGATTCCGATGCGGCATTGTCGATCGACGAGATCGACGACTTCGAAGCCTTCATCCACGACGTCTACGAGGCCTGCCGGGCGCAAGGCATTCCCGTCGACACGGCGATTGCTGAAAACGGCGTCGGCCAGTTCGAGATCAACCTCAACCATGTCGCCGATGCCTTGCGGGCCGCCGACGACGCCGTGCTGTTCAAGCGCACGGTGAAGGGCATTGCCCGCAAGCACGGCTTTGCCGCTTGCTTCATGGCAAAACCCTATGGCGATCGGGCCGGCAACGGCTTTCACGTCCATTTCAGCCTGGTCGACGCCGAAGGCCTCAACGTGTTCGACGACGGCACCGATCAGGGTTCCGACACCATGCGCCACGCGGTCGGCGGGCTGCTGGCGGCGATGGCCGAGAGCACTTTGGTGTTCGCGCCGCACTTCAATTCCTATCGCAGGCTTCGCCCACGCTCTTATGCACCGACCGCGGTCGCCTGGGGCTACGAGAACCGCATGGTCGCGATCCGCATTCCCGGCGGCCCGACCGGGGCGCGCCGCATCGAGCATCGCGTGTCGGGAGCGGACGCCAATCCCTATCTGGTGCTTGCCGCGATATTGGGCGCGGCCCTGATCGGCATCGAAAGACAGATGTCGCCGGGCGAGCCGACCGGGAACGACGGACAAGGCGCAGCACCAGCCAAGCTGCCGCCGGACTGGGCCTCCGCGATCGCCACCTTCGAAAGCGGAACGCATGTGGCGGAAATCTTCCCGTCGATCCTGCGCGACTCCTTCGTCGCGTGCAAACGCCAGGAGTTGAACACCTTTGCCCTCAATGTCAGCGACTTCGAGATCGAGACCTATCTCGAAAGCGTTTAGACGCAACTGACCATCGGCATCGGCGCGGACGACCCTTCGAGCGGCAGTGTGACGCAAGGGGCTTGCGGCGCAGGTGCCAATCGGGCATAAAACATGATTATTTTTCTCATGTATTATACCCGGAGACAGACAGGACTTGACCTTCGTTGCGCGCATGGAAAGCCGGATCGAGGGCTTTTCCGTTATCGGCGACCTGAAATGGCACCTTTGGGACGGCGCGGTTGCCGACCTCTGGGATGTCGCGTGCGCTGACCGGGCCGAGGGTTACTATGTCTCTCCCGATCCCCGGCTGTTTGTCGCGCTCGACGTGGATGGCGACGGCGCCTTCTTCGTCGAAGGGGCCAAGGGCGAACTATCCCGCCACGATAGGGCCCTCTCCATGGCCTATATTCCAGCCGGCGTACCGATCCGTGGCCGGGTCGAGGGCTTGCGCCGCATCAGGCATCTCGATCTGCATTTCGACGTGGCGACGCTGACGCGCCGCTTCGGCCGCAGCCTCGACCGCGAAGCCTTGCAGATGTCGCGCTTCCAGTTCCGCGATGAGCGGATCGCGATGCTGGCCGGGCTGATCGCCGCCGAATGCGGCAGCGAGCAGCCTCTGCACGATCTCTATGGCGAGGGCCTGCTCAATGCGTTGTTCGCGAGCCTGTTCCAGATCGATCCGCCAGGTGCCGTCAGGCGTCGCTCGCCGCTGTCGCGCCGCAAGCTGCGCCTCGTCACCGACTACATCGACGCGCACTGCCTGGACAGGATCCGGCTCGCCGATCTCGCCGCGTTGACCGGCTTGTCCGAAACCGCGATGAGCCATGCCTTCAAGGCGGCAACGGGCGTGCCGCCGCACCGCTGGCAGATGCGGGCGCGGGTCGACAGGGCCAAGGCGATGATGGCACGTGACGCCGCCTCGCTTGCCGATATCGCCGAGGCGACCGGCTTCTTCGACCAGGCGCATCTGACGCGTGTGTTCAAGGCGGTTGTCGGGGTGACGCCCGGCATCTGGATGAAGAGCGCCGACAAGCAGTGACGTTTCCGCTTTCACGGAATCGAGCACCGATTCCTACAAGCGCGAACACGGCTGGGCTAGTGTGATCAAGCTGGCGCGCAGCGATCGGTCATGTCCCGGCAAACGCGATACGGTCGGCAGGCCCCGGGCGTCCTGCGCACTGAAACCCAACCATGTCAGGCAGGCTCGCGCCAGGGCCGCATTGCTGTCGATGATGACCAATCCACCGACATCGTTGAGGCTGGCGGCCACCACCGACAGTTCGGTGCAGCCGAGAAGAGCGGCATCGGCGCCAGTGGCTTGCGCTATATCAAGCGCGCGCTCGGTCTCGATCGCGGCATCCGCGATCGAACCGGCCTTGACCAGGCTGATCGCGCTGTCGACGCGCTCCTGAAACTCCGGGTTTGCGGGGAGGCAGAGCTCAAATCCCGCCGCTGACATCCTGTCCTGGTAGAAGCCCGAGACCAGCGTGCCTTGGGTGGCGAGAATCGCAACCCGGCCCCGGTCCAGGCTACGACGCGTTTGCGCCACCACCGCGGCGCCTATATGGATGATCTCCGCCTGCGAATTCGCCGTCAGTTGGTCGTACCAATGATGGGCGGTGTTGCACGGCATCGCGATGCAGGCAACGCCGAGCGCATTGAGCGTCGAGACCGCGGCTTTCAGAGGCGCCAGCGGTCCGTCATGGTTGCCGAGGATCGCTTCGGTCCTGTCGGGCAGTTGCGGTACGCTGAGGATGACGGCAGGCACATGTTCGCTGTCCCTGAGCGCCTGGGTCATCCGGGTCAGCTTGAAGTAGAAGTCAGCCGAAGCAAGCGGCCCGAGACCGCCGATAATGCCGAGCTGGGGACGGATACTGTCGTCGATCATCGGACGGGCTCTGCTTCGAGCTGTTCCGAGGCGGTTTCGACAGGCTGCGTCACCTCCATTTCCCTGTGGCTGGGAGCGATCATCGCCGTGCTCGCCGCGACAGTGCAAACGCTGGCCAGTGTCATGAACGTATCCACCGCCGCATCCACAGCGACGAACAGGGCGAACGCCGCTTCGAAGGGAAGCTTCAGGTAGCCGCAAACGATGGACATCTGGGACAGGATGAGCAGGCTGCCCATGCCGCCGGTCGTGAGCGCGAGAAGCGCGGAGGCGACGCCGACGAGCACGAGGTCCGGCACGCCGAGCGGATGGCCGTAGAGCTGAGCGATGAACAGGGTACCCGAGGTGTAGAGCAGCGCCGGGCCGACGCGCAGCAATGCCGCCTGCAGCGGCACGAGCAGTTCGACGACCACCAGGTTGAACCGCAGCCGTTCGGTCAACAGATTGATGACCCACGGCAGCGAGGCGACCGTGGAACGCGTGGTGATGGCTACCATGAGAAGTGGCTGGCAGGTCTTGATCGTGGTCCAGTAGCTTCGTCGTGAGCGGATGGCGATGACGGCAAATGCGCCGGCGAGGAATACGAGGCAGGAAAGCCCCATAACCAGCAGGTAACCGCCCATCAGCATGAGCGGCTTGGTTCCGGTCGACGCGGTCTGGTCCGCGATCAGGATGAAGGTTGCAAAGGGCAGCCCCCAGATGAACCAGTTGGTGAGGACCGTACAGGCCCGGTAGACCGCGTTGAGCGCCTGAGTCAGGCTCATGGACGAGGGCTGCGGGATCTTCCCCATCGCGAGCCCGAAGAGCAGGCAGAACAGCAGGACCTGGATGGTCTGGCCCGAGGCCAGCGCGTTGAAGACGTTGTTCGGCACCAGATCGAGCAGGATCGAATGCCCGCCGTCGGCACCCTCATTGGATGGCGGCTGGAACGGGAAGGCGAGATCGGTGGAAACGCTGCCCTGCGAATTGATGAACTCGCCAAGCTCGATGCGCGACTGAGGGTTCTCGATCTGGCCCGGCTGCAGGATCAGCGACAAGGTGCCGCTCACCAGAACGCCCAGGAACGACACGACCAGGACGGCCATGCCCACCTTGCCCAGGTAACGGACCGATTTGGGATCCTGGACCATCGCCGTGATGGAGAAGATGACCGACGAGACCAAATAGGGCAGGACGACCATCTTGAGGAAATTCAGGTAGATTTGTGCGGCAGGGCTGATCGCGTGGGCAAAGGCCGGATAGTAGAGACCGCATAGGATCCCTGCCCCGATCATCGCGAGCGTCGTCACGGGCGAGCGCAATATGCGCCTTGCCGCGAGGCGCCAATCGAAAGGCGTGGGTCCGGCTACGTCGGAGATGGCCATGTCAGGCTTTGCTCCCCAGGCGATAGCGGGCGATGATCTCGTCCGTGTTGAGAACCTGCTGACCCCGGGCGAGATCGAGATAAAGGTCGACAAAGGCCGCGAGATGCGGATTGTCCGGCCGCACGCCGACGGCGATGGTGTCGACCTTGTCCGTCAGCGTGATCGAGCGCGCAACGACCGTCATCGAAGGATCGTCGACCATCAGCTTCTTGATCTCGAAATCGTCGCGATAGGCTATGTCGATCGTCCCGTTGCGGATCGCATCGATGATCAAATCCCAGCTGGCGAAGCGGCGGATCTTTGCGTGCGGGAAGGTTGTCGGCGCATAGGTGGCGAATGAGGAGCCCTCGATCACGCCGAGATCGCCCGGGAAGTCGCGGATGATCTGCTCGGGCGGCTTGCCTTGCGCCATGCGCGCCAGGTTGAGACGGTTGGCAATCAGCCCCTGGCGCAGCATGGCATAGGGCCGGGAATAGACGATCGACCGACCGCGCTGGAGCGTCCGGCTGAGTTTGCCGATCGCCAGGTCCGCCTGACCTGAACTCACCAGGTTCACCATGGCGTCGAACGTTGCAGCGGACCGGTCGAACACCGGCTCCACGCCAAGCTGCGCGGCGATGCCGTTGGCCAGTTCCATGTCTATGCCATTGTCGCCCTGCCCGTCGGCCGGGAAGAATGGATTGGAGGCGAAGGCCGGCATCGCGATACGCAACGGATCGCCGCTCGCGACGGGCTTTGGGGCGTTCTGCGCCTGGGTGCCGGCCGCCTGAGCCTGCGAGATCAGCAACCCACCGCTTCCGGCCATAAGCAGCGTACGACGCGTAACCGACATGCACATTCTCAATTCGTGCAGGAGAGCAAGACAAACAAGTCTTCCCGGCTCGCAGTATGCACGCGGAGGTTAAGTAAGCGTGTATTTTATATTGTTATCTTTCTATATAGTGGCCAAGGTATCGCAACATCGCGCGATATAAGCACTTCCTGATGTATAAAGATCGCGAAGTGGGCGCGTCATTGCACGTTTGAGGGCAGTCACGGACTGACGCGCCGGTTCAAGTCGTCGGTTGGACCAACGCCCCGCGCATGGGTGAGGAGCAGCGGTCACCAGTGACATTTCCGCAACATGACGCCGCGATGTCCCTCGTTTGGACAAGAATGGACAAGCCGCCCAAATCCGTCCAATGACCCATCTATAAGTTGAGGTAAATGATCAAGTATCTCAACGACGACAGGCGGGGCTTTCCTGATGAGCAGACTTTACCGGATGAAGGCGCTTCTGGCGGGCGGCGTCGCTGCCGTCGCGATGATCCCGCCGATGGCCGCTTTCGCGCAAACGGCGCCTGCCAGCACCCAGCTTGAACCGGTAGTGGTCGAGGGCGAGGCCGGCGGCAGCGCCACCGGCCCAGTCAACGGCGTCGTCGCCAAGAAGACCCGCACCGGCTCCAAGACTGCGACCGACATCAAGGAGATCCCGCAATCCGTCTCGGTGGTCGGCCGGCAGGAGATCGACGACCAGGGCGCGCAGAAGGCGGATGAGGCCCTGCGCTACACAGCCGGCGTCTTCGCCCAGCCGTTTGGTCCCGACAGCGATACCAACTGGCTCTTCATTCGCGGTTTCCAGGCGACGGCGACCGGCACCTACATGGATGGCCTGCAGCTGTTCAGCTACGGTTTTGGCGGCTTCTACGTCGACAGCTTCGGGCTCGAGCGCATCGAGGTGCTGAAAGGCCCGGCCTCGGTGCTCTATGGCGGCAGCAATCCCGGCGGTCTGGTCAACTATGTCAGCAAGCGACCGGAGTTCGAACGCAAGCGCTATGTCGAAACCGGCGTCAACGATGCCGGCAATGTCTATCTCGGCTTCGACATTGGCGACGTGGCCAACAACGGCACGGTCAGCTACCGTATCAATGGCAAGGTCGCCGGCGGCGATACCTACAGCGACCTGCAGAATGGCTGGCGCGGCTTCATCTCTCCCAGCATCACCTGGAAGCCGGACGAAGCCACCACGCTGACCATCCTGGCCAACTACAGCCACATCGACGAGAACCATAATGGCGGCAGCTTCCTGCCCTATGACGGCACGGTGACGGACCACATTGTCGGCGGCGTGAATTACGGCCGCATCGACCCCAACGCGAATTTCACCGAGCCGAGCATCGATCTCTACAAGCGCGAACAGGGATCGATCGGCTACGAGTTCGAGCATGATTTCGACAATGAGTGGACGGTGCGCTCAAACGCCCGCTTCACCGCCGCCAATATCAACGAGGTCAGCGTCTACCCGAACGGCTGGTCAACCATCGGAGGGCCTACCGATCTCGCCCGCATCAATTTCGACCACGACACCACGGCAAAGACCTTCCTTCTCGACAACCAGATCGAAGGCAAGGTGACGACGGGTCCGATCGAACATACGATCCTCGCCGGCCTGGATTTCAAATATTACAATATCGACCAGGTCCAGTCGTCCGGCCTCTATGATGAGAACTATGACAACCCCATCGACGCGTTCCATCCGGTCTACGGCTCGCCGCTGACGCCGCGCGTCAGCTATCTCAACCAGAACCTGACCCAGAAGCAGCTTGGCTTCTATGCGCAGGACCAGTTACGCTTCGGCGATGGCTGGCTGGTGACATTGAATGGCCGTTATGACCGGGGCTGGCTCGACGCCGACAATCGTCCCACCTACTACTCGGCAAGTTCCAGCACGCAGACGAGCACGGTCGGCGATTTCTCCGGCCGCGCCGGTATCGCCTATGAATTCGCCAACGGCGTAACCCCGTATGCCAGCATCGCCACCTTCTTCAACCCGATCATCGGCACCGACGCGCTGGGCAATCTGTTCAAGCCGGAGGAAGGCACGCAGTATGAAGTCGGCGTGAAGTATGTGCCGACCTTTATCGATGGATTGTTCACCCTGTCGTTGTTTGACCTCACTCGCCAGAACGTGCCCTCGAACGTAACTCTCTTCACGCAGATGCAGACCGGCGAAGTGCGTTCGCGTGGCATCGAACTTGAGGGCAAGGTAAACATCACCGACGATTTCCGGGTGACCGGCGCCTTCACCGCCTATGACATCAAGATCACCAAGGACGATGACTACAATCACAGGGTAAATGGCGGGATTTCGGTGATCGGCAAGACGCCCTTCATCGTGCCGGAAGTGATGGCCTCGGCCTCCGCCGATTATACATTTCGCGGGGACTGGTACGACGGCATCTCGATTGGAGGCGGTCTTCGCTATATCGGCTCCTCGTGGGCCGACAATGAGAACACGGCGAAGGTGCCGGCCGTGACACTGGCCGACCTGAAGCTCGGCTATGAGAAGGATAATTGGGGGGTCGATCTCAACGTCACCAACCTCTTCGACAAGACCTATGTTTCCAGTTGCCAGACGACGCTGACCTGCTCCTACGGCGAAGGCCGCTCGTTCAAGCTGAAGGTGCACACGACGTGGTAGCCGCGACTTGCCAACCCCGCCGGCGATGATCCATCTGCCCAACAGACGGCAGGTGCTTGCGCTGGCGGCCGCCGCCTTGCTGCCGCCGGCCACCGCCAAGGCAGCGGCGACACGCATTGCCGCGATCGACTGGGGCATGCTTGAGACGTTGCTGGCGCTCGGCGTCGAACCGGTGGCGGCGACGGAGTTGATCCAGTTCCGCAAGATCGCGGTCGAGCCGGCCGTCCCTCAATCGGTAACCGACGCCGGGCTGCGTGGCGCCCCCAATTACGAACTGCTGCGCATCATCGCCCCGGATCTGATCGTCATCTCCAATTTCTACGAATACCAGCGCCCGATGCTCGAACGCATCGCACCTGTGTTCGCGCAACCGGTCTACGAGGCCGGCGTACCACCGTACGCGCTCGCCGAGGCAGCGACGCTGGCCCTCGGCGAGAGGCTCGGCCGGCAGGCGCAGGCCAAGCGTTGCGTGGACGAGGCATCAGCCGAAATCGCCAGACTTCGCGCCACCTTGCCGCCATCGTCCGGGCAGCCGGTCTTCGTCATCAGCCTGGGCGATAGCAGGCATTTTCGCGCCTTCGGCCGCGACGCCATGTTCGGTGATGTGCTGTCCCGTCTCGGCATCGAAAATGCGTGGACCGACGAGACGAGCTACAGCGCGGCCGCACCCGTCGGCCTGGAAGCGCTGGCCCGCGTGCCCGAAGCGTCGATCCTGATCGTCTCGCCACTGCCCGCGGATGTCGGGCGCGCGCTTCCAACGAACGCCTTGTGGAACGCTCTGCCGGCAGTGCGCCAGAGCCGCGTCGCGGTGCTGGAACCGATCAATCATTTCGGCTGCCTGCCGTCGGCACGCCGCTTCGCGCGCCTCGCGACGGCAGCGCTTGCGGGGCATGCTTCATGACCGACCGCGCCGCGACCCGTTACGCGGGGGCCGGCCGTGCCCCGTCGCCCCTGGCCGTGTGGGGTGCCCTGGCGGCGGCGGCCGCTTTCCTGTTCGCATGGCGGGTTGGGATGCAGTGGCTTGCAATGCCGCCGGCGGAGGGTGCCGACCTCGATCGCATCATCCTCCTCTACAGCACGTTGCCGCGCGCCGTGGTAGCGGTGGTGGCGGGCGCGGTGCTCGGCCTGTCCGGCCTCCTCCTGCAACATGTGCTGCGCAACCCGCTGGCCGAGCCGTCGACGCTCGGCATTTCGGCCGGTGCGCAACTGGCCATGACAACAGCCTCGCTCTACGCGCCCTTGCTGATCGGGTGGTCGCAGGGTTTGGTCGCGTTTGCCGGTGGCACCGCGGCTGTGCTGCTCGTGCTGGCATTGACCTGGCGGCGCGGGCTCGAGCCGGTATCCGTCGTACTGGCCGGAATGATGGTGGCACTGACCGCCAGCTCGGTCAGTGCCGCCCTGATCCTCGCCAATGGCGAATACCTTTTCTCGCTGTTCATCTGGGGCGGCGGATCCCTGGTCCAGCAGGATTGGGGGCCGGCCGTCGCGCTGACGACAAGGCTGGCGGCCGGGGCCGTTGCGGCGCTGATGCTGCTGCGGCCGCTGACCATCCTCGGCCTCGACGACGCCTCGGCGCGTGGTCTGGGCGTTGCCCGTCATACCAGCCGCTTTCTCATCATCGCGCTTGCCGTTTGGATGGCGACGACCGTTACGGCCGAAGTCGGCGTCATCGGTTTCGTCGGCCTCGCCGCGCCCGCGCTCGCCGCACTTTCCGGCGCACGCACCTTGCGGCAAAAGTTGGTGGCCGCACCGCTGGTCGGCGCCGTCCTGCTGTGGCTGACGGATGGGCTGGTGCAGTTCGCCGCCGGTTCCGGTGGAGAGCGCATTCCGACCGGTGCGGGGACAGCGCTTCTGGGCGGTCCGCTGCTGTTGTGGCTGTTGCCGAGGCTGCGCATATTCGAATGGCCGCATCTTGGCCCAAGCGGCGCCGCACCGCGCAAAGCCAACCGACCATGGCTCGTCACCATGCTCTTGGCCGTGCTCACCCTTGTCGCCGTCGCGATGGCGCTCATCGTCGGGCGCGGCCCCACGGGCTGGTCATTCGCCAGCGGTGATTTGCTGGCCGATCTCACGGCCTGGCGCGCGCCACGCATCGGCGTGGCGGCTGCCTCCGGTGCCATGCTCGCCGCGGCGGGCGTCGTCATCCAGCGGGTCACCGGAAATCCGCTGGCGAGCCCGGAAGTGCTCGGCGTCGGCACCGGCGCCGGCGCCGGCCTGACAGCGGTGCTGATGGTCAGCGCCACGGCCGGGCTTGGCTGGCAGCTCGCCGGCTCGGCCCTGGGTTCGCTGGCGGCACTGATCGCCATGCTCGCGATCGCCGCGCGGGCGAAATTCGGCGCGGAACGATTGCTGCTCGCCGGCATCGCCATGAGCGCATTGTGCAGCGCCGTGATCACCGCGACGATCGCGATGGGCAACGCGCAGTCCTATATTCTGCTGCGCTGGCTGAGCGGCTCGACCGGCCAGGCGACCATGCTGGACGCATCGATTGCGCTGGCCTGCCTGTTGCCGCTGACGCTGCCGCTGTTTCTCGCGGCGCGCTGGCTCGACATCCTGCCGCTCGGGCCCGACACCGCGCGCGGCCTGGGCGTGCCGGTCGCCGGCGGACGGCTGATGCTGATCATCGCCGCTGCGCTGCTGACCGCGCTCTCGGCCATGATCGTCGGGCCGTTGAGCTTCGTCGGCCTGATCGCGCCGCACCTTGCCCGGCTCGTCGGCTTTTCGCGCGCACAGCTTCACCTCGCCGGCGCGATGCTTCTGGGCGCGTTGCTGATGATCGTCTCGGATTGGCTGTCGCGCATGGCGGCCTTTCCCTACGAACTGCCTGCCGGTCTGTTCGCCTCACTGCTCGGCGGCCCGTATCTTGTCTACCTGCTTGCCAGGGGCGTGCCGCGCCAAGGCTGACCGTCTCGAACTCCCGGGATCATTCGGCCTTCAGCACCGAGACCGCCGCCTCGCTGTTGTGGACATAGTCGTTGGCGTCCGGCTGCTTCTGCACCAACAGGATGAACAACAGGTCGGTCAGCGTCAGCTGCGCGTCGCGCGCGGTGATGGAGGAGGAGCGCGCTCGCTCCTCGTCGGCGATGGTGTAGAGGCGGATGTCGGCGACACGGCTCAGCGGATTGTCGTGCAGGCCGGTAACGGCGATCACCATCGCGCCGCGCTTGCGGGCAAGCTCGGCGATGCGCAAGGTTTCGATGCTGGCGCCGGAATAGGAAAGCGCGAACAGCACGTCGCCAGGCCCGAGCGTCGCGGCATTGGCCATCTGGATGTGGCTGTCGCTGTCGTGCAGCACATTGCGGCCGAGCTTCATCAGCTTGTAGGAGAAGTCGCGCGCCACCAGCGAGGAGGCGCCGACGCCGACCAGATGGATGCGGCGCGCGCCATCCAGCAGCTCCAGCGTGCGGGAAATGATGCGCTCGCTGTTGGTGGCGACGGTCTGCTGCATCGACAGCAGCTTGCTGCCGATCAGTTTCTTCAGGATGACCGGATAGGTGTCGCCGACCTCGATCGAACCATGGATGACACCGGCCGGCACCTGCCAGTCCTGCGCCTTGGCCTCGCTGACGGCGAGCTTGAGTTCCTGGTAGCTGGCATAGCCGAGTTTCTGGCTGAACTTGACGACACTCGACTGGCTGCGGCCGATCTCGGCCGCAAGGGCGGCCGTCGACAGGCGCAGCATCTGGTCGGGATTGTCGACGATGTACTGGCCGATCTCGCGATCACCTGGCGCCATGCCGTCGAGCTTCGCATTGATCGTCTTTAGAACGGACATGAACCCTCTGGAGCGTTTCGCTGCTCGGAGGAATAAAATATTCCAATTTCGATTGACAGCCAAGAATGCAGAATTAATTCTCGAACCGGACCGGCCAGGTTCGGAATCGGATGGACCTTCCGGAGAGACCGGACCCGCCGCCCGGCTTCGCCATACAAGGGTTCAGCCATGGACAGATTGCGGATCGTCGGCGGACGAAGACTGGAAGGCGCGGTCACCATATCCGGCGCCAAGAACGCCGCTCTGCCGCAGATCGCGGCGGCCCTGCTCAGTCCCTACCCGCTCGAACTGACCAACCTGCCCGATGTAACCGATGTCGAAAACATGCTCGGCGTGGTGCGGCTTCACGGCGCCGACGTGACACGGTCGGCCCACGCCGCGACGATCGATACGAGTGCTGCCGTTTCGAAGGAAACGTCGTATGACACGGTGCGCAAAATGCGCGCGACGGTGCTGGTTCTCGCACCGCTTCTGGCCCGTTTCGGCCATGCGCGGGTTTCGCTGCCTGGCGGCTGCGCGATCGGCGCGCGGCCGGTCGACATGCATGTCGCGGCGCTCGCGGCACTGGGCGCCAAGATCGCCATCGAGAACGGCCTGATCGTCGCCTCTACGCCGAACGGGCTTCTCGGCACGCGCATCGTGCTCAGCTCGCCATCGGTCGGGGCAACCGAAACCGCCATGATGGCGGCGACCACGGCCAAGGGCGAAACCGAGATCCTCAACGCGGCGCGCGAGCCGGAAGTGGCTGATCTCGCCGCTTGCCTCAACGCGATGGGCGCGCGCATCGAGGGCGCCGGCACGCACCGCATCCTGATCTCCGGCAGCACCAGATGGCACGCGGCCCGGCACGATATCATCCCGGACCGTATCGAGGCCGGCACCTATGCGATTGCCGCGGCGATCACCGGCGGCCAGCTTGAGCTCACCCATGCCCGGCTCGAACACATGGCTTCTGTCGTGCAATTGCTGGAGGCCACCGGTGTCAGCGTCTGGCCTGGAGATCGCGGACTGATCGTGTCTCGCGACCGGCCGCTCAAGGCCGCCGACCTCACGACGGAACCCTATCCGGGTTTTCCGACCGACCTGCAGGCGCAGTTCATGGCGCTGATGTGTTGCGCCGACGGCGCCTCGCTGCTGCGCGAGACCATCTTCGAGAACCGTTTCATGCATGTGCCCGAACTGATGCGGCTCGGCGCCAACATCAAGCTGCAAGGCACGATGGCTTTGGTTCGCGGCGGCGAGAAACTGCGTGGCGCGCAGGTGATGGCCACCGACCTGCGCGCCTCGGTGTCGCTGGTGCTGGCGGCGCTGGTCAGCGAGGGCGAAACGATCATCAACCGCGTCTATCACCTCGACCGCGGCTATGAGCAGCTGGACCGCAAGCTGCGTCTCTGCGGCGCCGACATCGAGCGGCTGAGCCCATGAGCGGCCCCGACTATTTTCTCGGCGTCGACGGCGGCGGCACCGGCTGCCGGGCTCGCATCGAGGATGCGGAAGGCAACGTGCTGGGACAAGGCCTGTCCGGGCCGGCGACGACGCGGCTCGGCATCGACGCGGCCTGGGCTTCCATTGCCAAGGCCTTTGGCGCGGCGATCGAGGAGACAGGATTCGGGCCGGCGGAGACCGCAAGGATTCGCGCCGGTATCGGCCTTGCCGGCATCGGCCGCAAGGGCGCGCTGGAAGCGTTGCGGGCGATCGCGCATCCCTTTGCCAGCATCGACTTCGTCAGCGATGGTGTCGGCGCCTGCCTGGGCGCGCATTCCGGCCAGGACGGCGCCATCGTCATTGCCGGGACGGGCTCGATCGGGCTCGGCTTTGTCGAGGGGCGCGACCTGCGTGTCGGTGGTTACGGCT
This sequence comes from Mesorhizobium sp. 113-3-9, assembly GCF_016756515.1. Lineage (NCBI taxonomy): Bacteria > Pseudomonadati > Pseudomonadota > Alphaproteobacteria > Hyphomicrobiales > Phyllobacteriaceae > Mesorhizobium > Mesorhizobium sp. 113-3-9. The sequence goes on from NZ_AP023246.1 coordinate 6,008,552, forward strand.
TTCCGATCTCCGACGAAGGCAGCGGCGCCCATCTGGGACTGAAGGCCGTGCAGCTGGCGTTGCGCGCCCATGATGGCCGGCACGAGCGGACGGCGCTGTTGGCGGAGGTGATGCAGCGCTTCGAGGGGGATCCCACGGAAGCGGTCGCCTGGATGGACCGCGCCAGCGCCACGGATTACGCGGCCCTGGCGCCCATGGTGATGCGCCACGCCGACCAGGGCGATCCGGCCGGACGGCGCATCGTGCAAAGTGCCGCCGAGCAGATCGACACGCTGGTGCGGGTGCTGTTCGAGAAAGGCGCGCCGCGTATAACCCTGCTGGGCGGCCTCGCCAGCCCGCTCGAACCCTGGCTTGCGCCCGATGTCCGGCGCCGGCTGAAACCCGCCGACGGTGACGCCGTATCGGGCGCGGTCATCCTGGCCAAACGATCGCTCTGCGCACGGTAAACCTTGCGGGAGAAGGAATAAAATATTCCAAATATTTGTTGACGGTATGAATATCCAATTCTAAAAAGTTAACGAAGAAAACTGATCGGGCCGGATCGTCCGTGGGCGCTGGCGCCGATTGGATCCGTGCTCGACGCCGGTCGTGCGGCAGGACTTTTGAAAGCATTGGAATGACCGAACAAGGGTTGATGTCTGAGCTCGACCGGCTGGTTTCCGAAGGCCGCAACCCGCGGACCGTCGATATCGACCTGCTGCCGACCATCGATGTCCTGCGCAAGATCAATGACGAGGACAGAGCCGTCCCCGCGGCTGTCGAAAAGGTGCTGCCGGAAATCGCAACCGCGGTCGACCGCATCGTGCTTGCCTTCCAGAAAGGCGCGCGGCTGATCTATATCGGCGCCGGCACCAGCGGCCGGCTCGGCGTTCTCGACGCTTCGGAATGCCCGCCCACTTTCGGGGTGCCTGAAGACATGGTGATCGGCCTGATCGCCGGCGGACCCGATGCATTGGTGCGGTCGACGGAAGGCGCGGAGGACGATCCGAGGATGGGCGTGCGGGCGTTGCAAGATATTGGGCTCACCGCCAACGACGTGGTCGTCGGAATCGCGGTCAGCGGGCGCACGCCCTATGTCATCGGCGGGTTGACCTATGCGAAGCAAGTGGGCGCAACGACGGTTGCCCTGTCGTGCAATCCGGCGTCGACCATTGCCGGCATCGCCGACATCGCCATTTCGCCGGTCGTTGGCCCCGAAGTCCTCACCGGCTCGACCCGGCTGAAGTCCGGAACCGCGCAGAAACTGGTGCTCAACATGCTGACCACGGCCTCGATGATCCGCATCGGCAAGAGTTTTCAGAACCTGATGGTCGATCTCAACCCGTCCAACAAGAAATTGGTGGCCAGGGCAACCAGGATGGTCATGCAGACCACGGGCTGCACGGCGCAGCGGGCCAAACAGGCACTTCATCAGACCGGCAACGATGTGAAACTGGCGATCCTGGTGACGATCACCGGCATGGATGTCGAGGCGGCGCGGGCTGCCCTCGCGAAGGCCGGAGGTTTCCTGAGAAGGGCGATCAGCGAGAGCGCGGTGTGACACCGCTTGAGACAAGACGGCGCGAAGCCGCATAGAGCAATTCCAGCAAAAGTGCGCGGCGGTTTTGCGTCTGGAATTGCGTAAAAACAAAGAGATAGAGCATTTGGGGCGATCCTATTTTCGCCGGAAATGCTCTAAACTGGGCCGATACTCCAAAGCATGTGTGTCTTGGAAGCGGCTCGCGGAAACTGCAAGGCATCAAGTCAAATCATAATGGGAGACGAAAATGATAGGGCATCTCACAAGAACGCTGCTGTCGGGTATCACCCTGGCAGCGATGCTCGGCATCGCGACGGTTTCGACGCAGGCGGCGACGTTGCACATGGCCTGGTCGCAAGACGCCACCGGACTTGATCCCCACAAGCAGACGGCGTTCTCGTCGCTGCGGCTTTTGGAACTGATCTATGAGCCGCTGGTGCGGGTCGACGCCAGCCTGCAGATCATCCCGGCCATCGCCACGTCCTGGGAATTCTCCAAGGACGGCAAGGAACTGACCTTCAAGCTCGACCCCAAGGCGAAATTCCAGGACGGCACGGCCGTCACCTCAGCCGATGTCAAGGCCTCCTTCGAGCGCATCCTCGACGAGAAGACTGGGGCGGCGGCCCGCGCCAACTTCCTGTCGATCGCCGGCATCGACACGCCGGATGCAGCCACCGTCGTGTTCCATCTGTCACAACCAGACGTGCCGATCCTGACGGCGATGAGCGACGTCAACGCGGCCATCGTTCCGGCGGCCGAGATCAAGGCCGGCTCGATCGGCACCAAGGCGGTTGGTTCCGGCCCGTTCAAGCTCGATAAGTGGGACCCCAACGCCAAGGAAGTGCTCAGCGCCAACAAGGGCTGGGCCGGCGGCGCGACCGGCGTCGACGGCATCGAGATCAGCGTGCTTCCGGACGAGGCCGCAATCCTTGCCGCCATGCGCACCAAGCAGATCGATTTCGCGCTGCTCAACGACCCGCTGGTCGCCACGCTGGTGCCGAAGGAAGCCAGCCTGCAGCTGAACCGCGCGCCGGTGCTCGCTTACCACGTGCTGCAGCTCAACCCTTCGCGCAAGCCGATGACCGAACTCAAGGTGCGCCAGGCGATCTCCTGCGCCATCGACCGGCAGGAGGTGCTGGACACCGCCTCGCTCGGCGAGGGCAAGGTCACCGGACCGCTGACCATCCCGGCGCTGGCGACCGATCCGAGCCAGCTGTTCTGCTACAAGCGCGATGTGGAAAAGGCCAAGAAGCTGATGGCCGAGGCCGGTTTTGCCGACGGCTTCTCGGCGACCGTGATCGGCGCCACCGGCGAGCCGCCGACGGCCGCGGCGGAAGCGCAGGTCATCCAGTCGCAGCTGGCTGAAATCGGCGTCAAGCTCGACATCAAGATGATGGAGCTCAACGTCTATGTCGATGCCTGGCTGAAGGGCGATTTCGACATGGCAATCGCGCTCAATGGCGGCCGCGCCGACCCCTACACCATGTACAACCGCTACTGGACCAAGGCAGGCAATCTGCAGAAGGTGGCCAACTACATCGACGATACGCTGGACAGCCAGATGCAGCAGGGCCGCGCCGAAACCGACCCGGCCAAACGCAAGGCGATCTTCGCCGCGTTCGAGAAGCACCTCGCCGAAATGTCGCCCTGGATCTGGCTCTACACGTCCTACAGCTACACGGCCCAGCAGAAGAACATCGCCGGCTTCGTGCCCACGCCGACCGGCACGCTGTTCAGCCTGAGCAAGGTTACCATCCAGCAGTAACCGCAAGCCTGGACGAGAGGTATCCTTCGCGTGAACTATCTGATGCGACGACTGGCGACGTTTCCTCTCGTCCTGCTTGGCGTGTCCATCCTGGTCTTCGTGGCGATCCGGATGGTGCCGGGCGATTCAATCACGGCGATGCTCGGCACCGAGGCCGGCCTGCTGACGCCGGCACAGCGGGATTCGCTCGCCGCCTATTTCGGCATCGACCAGCCCTGGTTCGTCCAGTACTGGCGCTGGATCGGCGGCATCCTGCACGGCAATTTCGGCATTTCCGTCACCTATGGCAGGCCGGTGCTCGACGTCATCCTCGAGCGCTTCCCGCTGACGCTGGAACTGGCTCTGCTGTCGATGATCATCGCGCTTGCCGTCGGCATGCCGGCCGGCATCTACGCCGCCACGCATAATGAGAAGGCCTCCGATCTGGGAGTGCGCATCGTCGCCATGATCGGCCAGTCGACGCCGAGTTTCGTGCTTGGCCTCCTGATCATCTACACGCTGTCGGCCGGTTTCGGCGTGCTGCCGGCGATGGGCGAATTCGCGCCGCTCTGGCAGGATCCCTTGCGCAATCTCAGCCAGTTGATCCTGCCCTCCATTACGCTGGGCTTTGCGTTCGCCGCCTCGGTCACGCGCATATCGCGCTCGGCTATGCTCGACGTGCTGAGCGACGACTATGTGCGCACCGCCCGCAGCAAGGGCGCGTCGGCGCGCAGCGTCATCTGGCGGCATGCCCTGCCCAACGCGCTCATCCCGGTGGTGACGCTGAGCGGCATCGAGTTCGGCTATCTCCTGGGCGGCGCCGTCATCGTCGAACAGATCTACGCCCTGCCTGGCCTCGGCCGCATGGTGCTCGACGCCATCCTGCAGCGCGACTACGCGCTGGTGCAGGGCAGCGTGCTGTTCATTGCCTTCAACTTCATGATCGTCAACCTCCTGGTCGACCTCGCCTATGTCGGGCTCGATCCCCGCATCCGGCTGGGAGAGCAGTGATGCGCATCCTGCGCGCCATTTTCGGCCATGGCAGCGGCCGCATCGGCGGCGTCATCGTCGGCGTCTATCTCATGATCGCCATCCTCGGCCTGGCCGGGCTGACGCCGCACAACCCGATCACGCAGTTCCGCGTCGACCGGCGGCATGCGCCCAATGGCGCCTACTGGATGGGCACCGATTTGTTCGGCCGCGACGTGGCCAGCCGGCTGATGGCAGGCATCGGCCAGTCCTTCACGGTCGCCTTCTTCTCCGTGGCCTTCGCCACTCTTGCCGGCACAGTGCTCGGGCTCGCGGCAGCCTGGCTCGGGCGCCGCTGGGACGGCGTGGTGATGCGCATCATGGACGTGCTGCTGGCCTTCCCGGCGATCCTTCTGGCGCTGCTCATCGTCACCGTCGCCGGGCCGGGCACATGGACCAGCGTCGTCGCCATCGGCATCGTCTACACGCCGATCTTCACCCGCGTGGTGCGCGGCCCTGCCCTTTCGCTCAAGGCGCGCGAATTCGTCGACGCGGCGCGCACCTTCGGCAGCAGTTCGAGCTACATCGTCACGCGCCATCTGCTGCTCAATCTGGTGGCGCCGCTGACCGTGCAGGTGACGCTGGCGCTGGCCTGGGCGCTGCTCACCGAAGCCGGCCTGAGTTTCCTCGGCCTCGGCACGCAGCCGCCCGCCGCCTCGCTCGGCCTGATGCTGAGCGACAGCCGCAATCTGATGGAGACCGCGCCCTGGCTGATGATCTTTCCGGGGCTGACCATCATGATCAGCATCCTCGGCTTCAATCTGCTGGGTGATGCCTTGCGCGATATCCTCGACCCCAGGATGCGGAGGGCGCCGGCATGAGCCCGCTGCTGTCCGTCCGCGATCTGCGCGTCGGCTTCGGCCGCGACCGCCAGGCCAATGAGGTGGTGCGCGGCGTCAGCTTCGACCTCGCAGATGGCGAAACACTGGCCATTGTCGGCGAAAGCGGCTCCGGTAAATCCGTCACCGCACTGTCGATCAACCGGCTGATCGATTTCGGCGGCGGCCGCATCATTGGCGGCTCGATGACGCTGAAGCGTGCCGACGGCAGTCTCTTCAACCTGATGGCTGCCACCGAGGCGCAGCTGACCGGCATTCGCGGCGCCGAGATCGGCATGATCTTCCAGGAGCCGATGACTTCGCTCAATCCGGTGCTGACCATCGGTTCGCAGATCGAGGAATCGTTTCGCCTGCACCGAGGCCTGACCGGCAGGCAAGCCACGGCCGCGGCCAAGGATGCGCTCGACCGCGTGCGCATCCCCGACGCCGCGCGGCGGCTGAAATACACGCCCAACCAGTTGTCCGGCGGCATGCTGCAAAGGGTGATGATCGCCATTGCTTTGGCCTGCAATCCGCGCCTGCTGATCGCCGACGAGCCGACGACCGCGCTCGACGTCACCGTGCAGGCGCAGATCATGGCGCTGCTTGCCGAGCTGAAGCGCGAAACCGGCATGTCTGTCATCTTCATCACCCATGATATCGGCCTGGTTGCCGGCATCGCCGACAAGGTGATGGTCATGCAGAACGGGCAGGCCGTGGAGCAAGGCGAGCTGAACCAGATTCTTGACAGGCCGCAGCACCCCTACACACAGCATCTGCTGCAGGACGTGCCGCATTTCGCCAACGGAAGCGCGACGCGCTCGGACGGACAGCGTGCCAAGGACGCACACGCAGAACCGGCCTTGAAGGTCGACGGACTGGTGGTGCGGTTCCCCCTCAAGAGCAATTTCTTCAGCCGCGCCACCGGCGCTGTGCACGCCGTCGACGGCGTTGATTTCGACCTGATGCCGGGCGAGACCTTGGCCATCGTCGGTGAGAGCGGTTCTGGCAAATCGACCACCGCGAAGGCGGTTCTCGGGCTGGTGCGCACGACACGCGGCAGCTTCTCGGTCGGCACCCGAGCGGCTGCCGCCGAGCGCGGCACCAAGCCCGTGCAGATGGTGTTCCAGAACCCCTATGCCTCACTTAACCCGAGGCTGACCATCGAGAGCATCCTGGCCGAACCGGTGATCGCCACCGGCGGCCGGGTGACTGCGGAAGCGCTGGCGAGGATGGCGACCCTGCTGGAACGCGTCGGCCTGCCCAGGAACAGTCTTGAGCGCTATCCACATGAATTCTCCGGCGGCCAGCGGCAGAGGCTGTGCATTGCCCGCGCGCTGATGCTCAATCCCTCGGTCGTCGTTCTCGATGAAGCGGTGTCGGCGCTGGACGTCTCGGTGCAAGCTAAGGTGCTGGAGTTGCTGGTCGACCTGCAGCGCGAGTTCGGGCTGGCTTATCTCTTCATCTCGCACGACATGGCGGTGGTCGAGCGGATCGCTCATCGCATCGCCGTCATCTATGCCGGCCAGATCGTCGAGATCGGCGACGCGGCCTCGGTGCTGTCGAAGCCCAAGCATTCCTATACGAAGAAGCTGATCGCCGCCGTTCCGACCATCGAGCGGCGGCGTGAGCATTTCGAACTGGACACACGCCAGGTGCCTTCGCTTGTGCGCCCGGAGGGGTTTGAACCGGCGCCGGCGCGGTGGGAGCGGTTTGGCGGGGATCATATGGCGAGGGTGGAAGGGTGATGGCTCTGGGATATCAGAGGTTGGCGGGCCAGCGCCCCCCTCTGCCCTGCCGGGCATCTCCCCCACTAGGGGGGAGATTGGCAGCGTCGCCCGCACCGCCTTTTCTGCAACTCTGGCGATTGGCGAAGGCCGTGACGCATCCAATCTCCCCCCTAGTGGGGGAGATGGCCGGCAGGCCAGAGGGGGGCGCCAAGGATCGCGGCCTTTCAGATGGAGGCTGCCTTTGAGCACCCTCACCCAACTCTTCGACCGCGCATTTCAACCACTGGAAGCGGCTGTAGCAGAGGGTCGTATCCCCGGCGGCGTGCTCGGCATTGTCGACAACCATGGCCGCCGCATCGTCAGGGCAATCGGCTCGGCGCAACTTGTGCCCAAGCAGCGGCCGATGACCGCCGAAACCTGGTTCGACCTGGCGTCCCTGACCAAAATCATCTTCACCACGCCGCGCATCCTGGCGCTGGCGGAGGACGGCGTCGTCGATCTCGACGCGCCGCTGATCTCGGTTCTCCCGGACCTTCGCCAGTATGACGCAGGGGCCTGGGAGCGGAAGGTGACGTTTCGCCAATGCCTCGGCCACCGGACGCCGTTTCCGGCCGTCGAGCCGATCTACACTTACGGGCGTGACCCCGACCTGCTGCGCGCCTTCATCCTGCAGCGCGAATGGCGCGCCCGTGACCCCGTCTATTCCGACATCAATTTCATCCTGCTCGGCTTTGCGCTGGAACGGCTTTTGGGCAAGGCCATCCGCGACTTGGATCCCGGCCCCGGATTCGCCTGGTCCGCGGAACCGGATGCGTCAGCCGCGACCGAGGATTGCACCTGGCGTCATCGCGTGCTGTCCGGCGAAGTCCATGACGACAATTGCTCGGCCCTGCAGGGCGCCGGTCATGCCGGGCTGTTCGGAACGGCCGCCTCGGTGCTGGATTTCGCGCAGGAGCTGCTGACCGGCGCTTCCAAGAATTCGATCGCGCTGATGCGCACGCCCTTGTCCGCCACCCGCACCCATGGCTGGGAGCGCCCTTATGAGGGCTGGTCCGGCGGGGCCTCGTGCAGTCCCGGAACAATCGGCCATACCGGCTTCACCGGCACCGGACTGTGGATCGATTTCGACAAGGGCAAGGCCTGGACCTTGCTCACCAACCGGATCCATCCGACACGTCATTTCGACAGCGGCATTGTTTCGCTTCGGCAGACGGTCGGCGATCTCGTCAATGGACTTTAGGAGCTAGATGATGGAACCAATCTGGGCCGTCGGCCTGATGACCGGCACCGTGCTTGACGGCAATATCGACGTCGCGCTGATCAAGACCGATGGCGAGCGGATCGACGATTTCGGCACCTACCGGCTGATGCCCTACCCCCAATCGATCCGCTCGCTGCTGGAAGAGACGCTGACGGCTGCACGGGCCTGGAACTTTGTCGGACCGGAACCGGCGATCTTCCGCACAGCCGAGGAAGCGCTGACGCGTGCCCAGTCGGCGGCGGTGAAGGAATTGGTCGAGGGCTACGGCATGACGATGGCCGATATCGGCGTCGTCGGCTTCCACGGCCAGACCGTGCTGCATCGCGCGCCGCAGGTCGGACGGCTCGGCCAGACCCGGCAATTGGGTGACGGCGAGCTGATGCACGCCATTTTGGGCACCAAGGTCGCCTATGATTTCCGTTCGGCCGACATGCGCGCCGGCGGGCAAGGCGCACCCCTGGCCGCGGCCTATCACACCGCTTTGATGCGCAGCGCCGGGGCGAGCGGCGAGGTCGCCGTGCTCAACCTCGGCGGCGTCGCCAACATCACCTGGTGGGATGGTGCCGACAATGTCGTCGCCTTCGACACCGGACCCGCCAATGCGCCGCTCAACGATTTCATCAAATCGAAGGGGCTCGGGGAAATGGACCGCGACGGCGCGCTTGGCCGGGCGGGGACGGTCGACGAAGCAAGGCTGGCCAAGCTGTTGCAGCATCCCTATCTCGGCAAGCCTTACCCTAAATCGCTGGACCGCTTCGACTTCGGCGCCGCCATGGCTGATGGCCTCGATGCCGAGGATGGCGCCGCCCTGCTCACTGCCTTCACCGCCGGCGCGGTCGGCAAGGCGCTCGACCTCTTGCCACACCGGCCGAAGAAGCTGGTGGTCAGCGGTGGCGGGCGCCACAATCCGACGATGATGGCCATGCTCGCCAGCCGCGCCGGCGTCGAGGTGGTGCTGGCCGAAAGCCTCGGCTGGAGCGGCGACGCTGTCGAGGCCGAGTGTTTCGCCTTCCTCGCGGTGCGCGTGCTGCGCGGCCTGCCGATCAGTTTTCCGAGCACCACGGGCGCGCCGCAGCCGATGCGCGGCGGGCGGCTGGCCGGTTAAACCAGTTTCTTCTGCAGGAAGATGCGGCTGCGCCCGACGGGGAAATCGGCCAGCGCGCCGAAGGGCTGATAGCCCTGGCGCTGGTAGACCTTGTCGGCGTTCGGGTTGAAGGTGTCGATCAACGCGCCGTGACAGCCGCGCGCCACGGCTTCCTGCTCGGCCGCGTCCAGCATCTTGCCGGCCATGTGCTGGCCGCGCAACCTTTCGTCAACCCACAGCCATTGCACGTAAAGCCAGCCCCAGGCCGTGTAGCCCGAAATGCCGGCGACAACCGCGCCATCCTCATCGCGTACGAACACAGCCAGCGCTTTCCTTTCGGACGCGCCGACATCGCCGTCGTTGAACGCCGTCAGGCGCTCGCCGAGAAAGGCCAGTTCTTCCGGCAAGGGGTTTGCCGTTGTTTCAAGATTCGTCTTCATGGCTCTTTCCGGAAAGCTCTGCTGGATGGGAGTGGAGCGTTACGAGGCGCAAGGCCCTGGCGCAATGTCTATGTCGGCTCTCGAACAGGTTGCGGATCTCCGCCATTGCGGAATTCGGATGCGGCGATGCCGTAGCGCTTGAGCTTGTCGTAGAATGTCTTGCGCGGCACGCCGAGCGCATCGATGGCCCCGCGCACATCGCCACCATGGTCGCGCAGCGCGTCGCGGATGAGCTGTGCCTCATATTGCCCGACCCGCTCCGGCAACGCCGCCGAGGGTTCGGGCTGCCGCGCGGGCGCCTCGGCTTGGTCGTCCGGGCCGAGACCGAGCGCGACGCGATCGGCAAAATGCGCGAGCTCGCGGACATTACCCGGCCAGGCATGCGACTGGAGATGGTCGCTGACCGCGGCATTCACCTTGGCGACCGGCCGGCCGAAGCGTTCGGCGGCCTTGCCGAGGAAGTGGCCGAACAGCATCGGGATGTCGCTGCGCCGCTCGCGCAGCGGCGGAATGCGCAGCGTCACCACGTTGAGGCGGAAATAGAGGTCCTCGCGAAAATCGCCGCGCTGGTCCGGCCGGCCGAGATCGACCTTGGTTGCCGCCACGACCCGCAAATCGAGGCGCCGGATCTCGTTCGATCCAAGCGGCGTGAGGCTACGCGTCTCCAGCACCCGCAGCAGCTTGACCTGCAGGGCCGGCGGCATGGATTCGATCTCGTCGAGGAACAGCGTGCCGCCGCTGGAATGTTCGACGCGGCCTATCCGCCGCCGCTGCGCGCCGGTGAAGGCGCCGGCCTCGTGGCCGAACAGTTCGCTTTCGATGACGGTCTCCGGCAAGGCACCGCAATTCAGCGCCACGAAGGGTTTTGCCCGGCGCCGGCCCCAGCGGTGCAAGAGGTCGGCCACCACTTCCTTGCCGGTTCCGGTCTCGCCTTCCACCAGCACGTCGACATCCATGTCGGCGATCTGGCGCAAGGTTTCGCGCAGGCGGCGGATGGCGGACGCCTCGCCGATCAGCGGCAGGCCGTCGGCGGCGAGTGCTGCAGCCTCGCGCAGCCGCCGGTTCTCCATCACCAGCCGCCGCTTCTCGCTCGCCCGTTTCAGGGCCTCGACAAGGCGGTCGCCGGCATAGGGTTTCGAGATGAAATCGTAGACGCCGTCCTTGAGCGCGGCCACCGCAAGATCGACATCGCCATGCCCGGTGACCAGGATCACGGGTATATCGGGGTCGATCGCCTTGATGCGGTCGAACAGCTGCAGGCCGTTCATGCCCGGCATGCGGATATCGCTGACGACCACGCCGTCGAAATCCCTGTCGACGACGGCAAGTGCCGCCTCGGCGGCATCGCGCGCCACCACCGTGAAGCCGGCAAGCTCGAGCAATTGCGTCGTGGCGTGCAGCAGGTCGGCATCGTCGTCGACGAGCGCCACCCGCCCTGATTTGTCGGTCATTCAATTCGCCTCAGATCGATGGTGAAGGACGCGCCTCTGGCGCTGCCGGGATCGAGCCGCAAGGTGCCGCCCAATTCCTGGGCGATCTCCTGCGAGATCACCAGCCCGAGGCCGAGCCCCTTCTCCTTGGTGGTCTGGAACGGCATGAACAGATTGCCGGCCGCTTCCGGCCCGAGGCCGGGGCCATTGTCGCGCACCGAGATCAGCACCCGGTCATCCCGCTCGGCGAGGTCGATCTCGATGCGGGGATCGGGCTGGTCCTTCATGGCGTCGAGCGCATTCTGCAGCAAATTGACCAGGATCTGCTCCAGCCGGATGCGGCTTGCCATCACCATCGGCGATGCGTTGCCGCGTGGCTTGACGATGGTGACGCCGGAATCGCGGATGCGCCCGGACAGCAGCGACAGCGCGCCGTCGATCGCCTCACGCACCGGCAGCGGCGAAGCGGCGACGTTCGCGCGGCGGGCGAAAGTCCGCAATGTGCTGGTGATGGCGCCAATGCGTTCGGTCATCGAGACGATCGAGGTCAGATTGCCGCTTGCCGGTTCGGTCTTACCGCCTTCGAGAAAGCGGCCGGCATTCTCGGCATAGGTGCGGATGGCGGCCACCGGCTGGTTGATTTCGTGCGCGACGCCGGCGGCGATCTGGCCGAGGATGGAAAGCCGGTTGGCCTGGGCGAGATCGTCGCGCAGCCGGCGGACCTTGGCTTCGGCGCTCTCGCGCTCTGCGATCTCGCCGGCGAGTGCGGCGTTGGAGCGTGTCAGTTCGGCGGTTCGCGAGGATACCCGGCTTTCGAGCTCGGCATTCATGCGCGCCAGCGCCTCCTGCCGCAGCCGGCGTGTGCGGCGGCGCCTTGTGAGCACATAGGCAAGCAGGCCGGTAAGCAGCAGCCCGAGCAGCGTCGTCAGGCGCGCCGTGTTGGCGGCGGACGAGAGGGCGGCGTCGGCCGGCGTCAGCAGCCAGAGGCGCCAGCCGGGGACCGCACCGGGCAGGTCCTGCACCACCTCGACGAACTGGCGCGGCTTTCCCGAGCTCTCGATCGTCGCCAGGCCGTCGCCGGCACCGCGCCGCATCGGCAGCGGTTCGAAGGCGGCATCGGCCAGTTGCAGCTGCTCATGGGCAGCGGCGGCATCTTGGGCGGAGAGCGGCGCCAGCACATGAAACCGCCATTCGGGCTGGCTGGTGGCCAGAACGACGCCGCGTTCGTCGGTGACGAAAACGAGGAACCCGCTGGAGCGCCAATTGGCCTCGACGCCATCGAGTTCGACCTTCAACACCACGACGCCCAGCGGCTTGCCGTTGTCGTCGACGCGACTCGAAAGATAGAGGCCCGGCCGGCCGCTGATCGTGCCCAGGCCATACTGGCTGGCGGAGCCCTTCGCCATTGCCTCGTTGAAATAGTGACGAAAATTATAATCGATGCCGACAAAGCTGGCCGGCTCGCCGGCATTGCTGGCTGATATAGCGATGCCCGCCGTGTCGATGACGTAGATGGCGGAGGCCGAGGCATCGCCGGCGATCGCCTTGAGCTTGTCGTTGAGGGCCGCTTCCTGCATGGTCCCGGCCCGGCGCAGCGCCCCGCGCACGGCATCGTCGCGAGCCAGCACCAAGGGAACCAGGCGCTGCTTCTCGATTTCGCCTGTCAGCGTCCCCGCCGCCAGCGGCAGGGCGGCAAGTGCCGTGTCGCGCAGGTCACTGGTCGCCTGGCCGGTGGCGATGCGCCCCGCGATGGCGATCGCGCCGGCCAGGATCGCAAGGGCGATAAGGACGACAAGCCAGCGGCCATCGCGCAGCCGGCCAACCGCCTCGCGCAGCGGTTCGCCGCCGGCAAACCCGGCTGAGCCGCTATCAGTGCGTGCCTGCGGCGTCTGCCCTCTCCCTTTTCTCGCGGCCTTGCGGCCACACTCTAATGCGAAATTCCGCCCAGGCAATCGCCTCCTGTGCGGAAATCCGCACACACCCCCATCGAAGGCAGCTGAAGAACGCCCGGAATCCCGGGATTCCGGGCCTCCCCCGGTCTGGCACAGCGCTTGCAAAACTCCCTTCCAGCGGCGGGCGACCGGAACGCCGCGATGGGAGAAGTCACGCAGGGCGGGTTCCGTCCATCCGGCCAGGGAGAGTTCGATGCACATCGCAGACCAATCGGGCGCGGCCGCCGCGCAGCGCAAGCCCCTCTATGCCCAACTCTACGTGCAGGTGCTGGTGGCGATCACCGTCGGCATCCTGCTCGGCCATTACTATCCGTCGATCGGCGAGAGCATGAAGCCGCTCGGCGACGCCTTCATCAAGCTGGTCAAGATGATCATCGCCCCGGTCATCTTCCTGACGGTGGCGACCGGCATCGCCGGCATGAGCGACCTGCAGAAGGTCGGCCGCGTCGCCGGCAAGGCGATGCTCTACTTCCTCACCTTCTCGACGCTGGCGCTCATCATCGGCCTCATCGTGGCCAATGTCGTGCAGCCGGGCGCCGGCTTCAACATCGACCCGGCAACGCTCGACGCCTCGACCGTCAACACCTATGCCGCCAAGGCGCATGACCAGTCGGTCACCGGCTTCCTGATGAACATTATTCCCGGCACGATTGTCGGCGCCTTCGCCGATGGCGACATATTGCAGGTGCTGTTCTTCTCGGTGCTGTTCGGCATCGCGCTGGCGCTGGTCGGCGACCGGGGCGCACCGGTGCTCAACTTCCTGCAGGCGCTGATGGCGCCGATGTTCAAGCTGGTCAGCGTTTTGATGAAGGCAGCCCCCATCGGCGCTTTCGGCGCCATGGCGTTCACCATCGGCAAATACGGCATCGGCTCGGTCATCAACCTCGCCATGCTGGTCGGCACATTCTACGCGACGTCGCTGCTGTTCGTGTTCGTCGTGCTGGGCGCGGTCTGCCGTTACAACGGGTTCTCCATCCTGTCGCTGCTCCGCTACATCAAGGAAGAGCTGCTTTTGGTGCTGGGCACTTCCTCGTCCGAAGCGGCGCTGCCCTCGCTGATGGAGAAGATGGAGAAGGCCGGCGCCAAGCGTTCGGTGGTCGGCCTGGTCATCCCGACCGGCTATTCCTTCAACCTCGACGGCACCAACATCTACATGACGCTTGCCGCGCTGTTCATCGCGCAGGCGACGAACATCCATCTCTCGATCGCCGACCAGATCCTGCTGCTGCTGGTGGCGATGCTCTCGTCCAAGGGCGCCGCCGGCATCACCGGGGCGGGCTTCATCACGCTCGCCGCGACGCTTTCGGTCGTCCCCTCCGTGCCGGTCGCCGGCATGGCGCTGATCCTCGGCGTCGACCGCTTCATGTCGGAGTGCCGGGCGCTGACCAACTTCGTCGGCAATGCCGTCGCCACGCTGGTGGTCGCGCGCTGGGAAGGCGAACTCGACGAGGCCAAGCTGGCGAGAGCCCTGGCTGGTACGGCCGACGACAGCCTGCCGGCGGACATCGTTCCCGCCGAGTGATCCGCAGGAGCGCACGATAGCGAATGGCCGGAGGCATCACCGCCTCCGGCCATTTCATGCCGCGAAGACGTCAGGCGGCGCGCGTTCTGCCAAGTGGCGCCAGCGCTCTGCCATCGGCGGCGAACAGATGGCAGTGGGACGGATCGACCTGCATCGCGATGGGGCTGTGCAGCGGGGTGGTGTCGGTGCCTTCGGTCTGCACGACAAGCCTGGCCGTCTCGCCGATATCGGCATGCAGGATGGTCAGGCCGCCGAGCCGTTCGGCCAGCACCGCCTCGCCCTTGAACTGACCGGCATCGGCGATGCGGATATGCTCCGGCCGGATACCAAGCAGCAGTTCGCTGTCCGGCGCGAGCGCGCCCGCCGCGGCCGGAACAACCAGGCTGGCCTCGCCCGGCAAGGCAACCACAACGCCGTTCCCATCGGCCGAGACAACCCGCACCGGCAGCATGTTCATCTTCGGCGAGCCGATGAAGCCGGCGACGAAGACATTGGCAGGGCGGTTATAGAGATCGAGCGGGGAGCCGACCTGCTCGATCGTGCCGCCATTGAGGACGACGATCTTGTCGGCCATGGTCATCGCCTCGGTCTGGTCGTGCGTGACATAGACGATGGTGGCGGCGAGCCGCTCGTGCAGTTGCATCAGTTCCAGCCGCATGTTGACGCGCAGTGCCGCATCAAGGTTCGACAGCGGCTCGTCGAACAGGAAGACTTTCGGTTGGCGCACGATGGCGCGGCCGATGGCGACGCGCTGGCGCTGGCCGCCGGACAGTTCCTTGGGCCGCCGGCCGAGCAGATGCGACAGCTGCAGCACGTCGGCGGCGGCCTTGACCTTGGCGTCTCGCTCGGCCACCGGCAGGCCGGCGATCTTCAGCGCGAAGCCCATATTCTCGGCGACCGTCATATGCGGATAGAGCGCGTAGGACTGGAACACCATGGCAAGGCCGCGTTCGGAGGGATCGACCTCGTTGATGCGGGCGCCGTCGAGCATAAGCTCGCCCGCAGTGATCTTCTCCAGGCCCGCGATCATGCGCAGCAGCGTCGACTTCCCGCAGCCGGACGGGCCGACGAAGACGACGAACTCGCGGTCGCCGACATCGAGATCGACGCCCTTGATGACCTCGGCATTGCCATAGGACTTGCGCACGCCGCGCAGCTTGAGTTCAGCCATTGAAGTCCCTCCTCTTGTCCGGGTAGGTGCTTGGACCGACAGGCATGCGGGCCGCCAACGCACCCAAATCATCAAACAGCACAAGGCTGGCGGCGCCGACCAGCCCAGCATGGCGGCCGAGTTGCGCCTGGACCACCGGTACGTCACGATAGGCGCGCATGGCGCGTTGCCGGATAGTCGCCTCGATGACCGGATGCATCAGGTCGAGGCCATTGCCGATGCCGCCGCCGACGACCAGCACGTCGGGCGAATAAAGATGCAGAAGATTGGTGAAGCCGACGCCCAGCCAGCGCGCTTCCTCCTCAAGCAGGGCCAAAGCGAGATCGTCCTGCAGCCGCGCCGCCTCGACCACGTGGCGCCCCGTAACCTCGGCATTGGCCGAGAGGCGACGCAGCGTCGAGCCATCGAATGCCGACGTCGCGGCGTTGGCGCGGCGGCCAAGTGCCGTGCCCGAAGCAACGGCCTCGAAGCAGCCGACGACGCCGCACATGCAGCGCTCGCCTTCATTGGTGATCGTCATATGGCCGATCTCCGCGGCAAGGCCGCGGCGGCCGTGCAGGATGCGCCCATCGGCGACGACACCGCCGCCGATGCCGGTCGAGACCGTGATGAAGACCAGCGAGCGTGCGCCATGGCCGGCGCCGAAGCGCCATTCGCCAAGTGCCGCCGCGTTGGCGTCGTTCTCCAGCCGCACCGGCAGGCCAAGCCGCCGCTCGAGGATGTCGGCCAGCGGAACGTCCTGCCAGCCGACCAGCGTCGGCGGCCCGACGGCGATGCCGGCCAGCGGATCGAGCGGTCCAGGCGCGCCGACGCCGACGCCGACAATGGCGATCGCAGGCGCCTCGGCATGGACGGTGGCCGCGAGCGCCTCGATCTGGCCGATCACCACCTCGGGGCCAGCCTGCGCCTGTGTCGGCACGGCGGCGAAGGCCAGGATCTTGCCGTCACGGTCGACCAGCGCGGCACGAAGCTCGGTGCCGCCAAGATCGATCGCGAGGGCGGCTTCAGTGCTCATGCCGCGACCTTCAGCCCATGCAGCCAGCCGATGCGGCCGCCCAGATCCTTGTCGCCAAAGGCAAGCGAACCAAGCACCACGGTCTCGGCGCCGGCGGCACGCAGCAGCGGCACGGTCTCGTGGCGGATACCGCCATCGGCGGCAAGAACGACGGCAGCCTCGCGACCAGCCTCCCGCAGGATGGCGCGGGCAGCACCCAGCCTGTCGCAGGCTGTCTCCGACAGGCCCTGGCCCTTGACACCGATCGCGGTGCCCAGCAGCGTGACGAAGGCGACCTCGGAGACGAAAGGCTTCACCGCCTCGACCGGTGTCTCCAGCCGCAGCACCACGCCGGCTTCGGCGCCGAGCTCACGGGCCAGTCGAACGGCGCGCAACCCCGCTTCGCCGTTTTCGGCATGGACGCTGATCATGTCGGCGCCGGCCTCGATGAACTGGCGTGTCTGCGCCTCGACGATCGCCGCATCGACCATCAGATGGACGTGGATGGGCTTGGCCGTCAGGCCGGCAATGCGGGCGACGAGATCGGGGAAGAACAGGAAGGACGGGGCGAAGTGGCCGTCCGCTACATCGATGTGATGCAGATCGACATAGGGCTCGATGCGCTTCAAGTCGCTCTCGAAATTGGCGAGATTGGCCGACCAGAGCGAGAATTCGGCGATCAAGCGATCGCGCGGTAATGCGGCGATGGCGGCCGGGCCTGACAGAGGCTTTGAAGTCATGATTGGTCCTGGTTGTTGAAATTTCTGTCGAGAAAGCCGCCGATGGCGGCGCGGATTTCGGCGAAATGGCGATCCTTGTCGGAGGCCTTTGGCGTGACCTCGGCGAAGACCGCATTGGGGATGGTCTCGGCAAGTTCGCGTGCGGTCACCAGGGGATGGACGAGGTCGATGCCGCTGCCGATGATGAGCGTGGGTATTACGAAGCTGGCGGCTTGCGCCCGCGTCACGCCAGGCCCGTCATTGGCGATCGCCTGCATCACCTCGGCAAAGACATCAGCGTTTTCGCGCTGGAAGAAGCCGAGCAGCGAGGCGAGATTGTCCGGCGCCTCTGAGCGAAAGCGGGCTGATGTCGCGGAGGACGCGAAAGCGTCGCGGGCCTCAGCCAGTGGACGTCGGCGGATGAGGTCCGCAACTTCCGTGTAAGGGCACATGTTTTGCGGCGCCGCAGCAAAGGCCCAGGCGGGACGCACCAGCACCAGGCCAAGCACGCGGTCCGGGTGGTAGGCGGCAAGCCGCAACGCGATCGCTGCCCCCATCGAGATGCCACCGGCGATGAAGCGGTCAAGCCCGGCCGCATCGGCGGCGGCCAACACGTCATCGGCGAACATCGCGATCGAGAACGGACGCTTGCTGCCAGCACCGGAGCCGCCCTGCGCACGGCACTCGACGGTGAGCCGGCGGCGTGACGGGCTGTCAGGAAAATTCTGCGCCACCTGATTGGCATCGCCGCCGAGGCCATGCTGGAAGACGACGGGAAGCCTGCCCTGCTCCGTGTCGAAGACACGAAGGGCGGCATCGTCGCGACGCATGACGGTAGGCACGGCGCTCATCAGAGCAGTCCCCGCAGGAAGGCGGCGACATCAGGCGCCTCATCAGCGGACAGGCCGTGGGTGACGAGCGCACCGTCGAAACCCACTCCCTTCAGCCGCGCGACGAGATCGGAGAAATCGACAATGCCTTGCCCTGCCGTGGCGAAGCGGCCGTCGCCATGCCGGTCCTTGGCGTGCGCCATGGCGATGTGGCCGGCGGCCTCCTCGATCGCGTCCGCAACGATCGCACGCGCTTCGTCCGGCGTCGCGTGCTCGAACAGGTTCGCCGGATCGAGCACGATCTTGAGATGGCTGGAGCCCATGTCGGCGATCAGGCGCGTCGCATCGGTAGCGGAGGTGACGATGTTGGCCTGCTCGGGCTCGATGCCGAGATCGACGCCGGCTTCTTCCGCCAACGCCAGCGCCTTCGCCATCTCGGCAGCCATGTCGGACCAGGCGGCCGGTGTGGCATTGTCGGGATGATAAGCCCATTGATCGGCGGCATTGCGCGAGCCGGTGCAGAGCGTGACCAAGGGAATATCCAGGGCAGAAGCCGTCTTGATGACGACGGCAAGGCGCCGCAGGCCATCGTCGCGCACGGCCTTGTCGGGATGCGCCATATTGTAGGTGCCCGACAGCGCTGCGACCGAAACGCCTGATGATTGCGCGGCAGCACGGATGGAAGCGATAGCATCCGCTGGTACCGCATCCGGCATCGACGGCAGGCCGGCGCAGGCGAGATTGAACTGCGTCGTCTCGTATCCGGCCTGCTTCACCGCAGCCAGCACAGCGGCCGGGTCGCTGCCCGTAAAAGTCTTGGCGAAGATGCCGAGGCGCATCAGACCGTACCCGAAACCGAGGTGAGCTCGACCCGCTCGCCGGATACAACCGAGCGCGCAATCGCCACCATGGCGCGGATCGAGGCGATGCCGTCCTCGACATTGGCGCCGCGCATCGGCGCGCCGTTCAGTACGGTATCGGCAAGACCTTCCAGCTGGCGGCGGAAGAAGTGGCCGTCGGCGCCGAGCGGTTTGCGCGAGGTCGCGTCCTTCTCATGAAAGATGTCGACCTCGCTGGCGCGGAAGTACCAGGGGTTGAATGTCTTGGCGATGACCGAACCGTTCTCGCCATAAAGCTGAAACCCTTCGTGCCAGTCCATGCGTACAGCCACCGTAAGATCGAGATGGCCGAGCGCGCCGCTGGCGAATTCGGTTTCGACGAACCAGCAATAGGCGCCGAAGCGCTCGTTGAGGCGGGCGCGCACGGCGGTGATCTCGCCGCACAGGAAGCGCGCGGTATCGACGAGATGCGAGCCGTGCGCGAGCATGAAGTACTGCCGCAAGTCGGCCTTTGGATTGCCCGAAGGTTTCCTCGCCAGCTTGCTGGTGACGGGCAGCGGCTGAATGGCGTCGGTGTTGGTGTAGCGATGGGTGGAATCGCAATACCAGGCCTTCAGCGCCAGCACCTCGCCCATCTCGTCGCGGACGAAGTCGCGGGCCGCCTCCAGTGCCGGGTCGAAGCGCTTCATGTGACCGACCTGCAGCACCTTGCCGGAGCGTTTCACCGCTGCCGCGAGAGCCTCGCCTTCCTCGACAGAGGTGCCGATCGGCTTTTCGCACAGAACATGCTTGCCGGCGTCGAGCGCCTTGATCGACATCGGCACGTGATAGGCGTCAGACGTCGCCACGATCACCGCCTCCAGCTCGGGATCGGCGAGCATCGCGTCATAGTCGGCATACATCTTCCGGGGCTCGTAGGTGGCGCCCATGCGGGCGAGCAGATCGGGCGCCGCGTCGCAGATGGCGTAGAGGTCGGCGTTTCCGGCCTTCGCGCAGGACTGCAGATGCGCGAACTGCGCGATGGGGCCGCAGCCGAGCACACCGACTCGCAGGCGTCTGTCTTGTTTCTTGATCATCGTCTCGTTCTTCAGGCGCCGTAGCCGCGCATTGTCTGGCGATTGGTTTTCACCGCGCCGGCGGGATCGGCGGCGGCCGTTTCGGATTCCTCTTCCAGCACCAGCCAGCCGTTGAACTTTGGCGCGGTGTTCGCGATCTCGATGACCGCCTGGGTGTCGCAGACGCCTTCGCCCAGCATCGCCCAGGTACCGTTGGCGTCGACGTCCTTCAAATGGATATAGCGGATGCGGTCGCGATAGGTGCGCAGCGTGTCGGCCATGTCCTTGTGGCCGCGCAATATGTGGCCGGTGTCCGGCACCCAGCCGACCAGGGCGGGGTCGAGCAAGGCAAAGATCCTGTCGTAATCGGCGCGGTCGAACAGCAGCGTGTTGTGGTGCGAGCTCGGATGCACCGCCACCTGGACGCCAGCCTTGCGGCCAAGCTCGCCGGCCTTGTTGTAAACCTCGGCGGCGATGGCGAACTTGTCGTCGCGCGGCCCCTCGGACACCACGGTTGCCGACCCCATCGACACCAGCGCGCCGGGAAAGGCGGAAGCGAAATCGATCCAGCGCTGCGCCGCCTCGAGGTCGGCGCCGATCTCCTCCTTGAGCGTGAAACCGCTCTTCGAACCGAAGGCGAAGGAGACGAGCGTCAGGCCGGAGGATTTCAGCGCGGCGGCGAACTCCGACGGCCGGTCGGCGTAGCGGCCGATCATGGTGTCGGTGATCTCGATGCCGGCATAGCCGCCATCGGCGATCGCCTTCAACAGATCGTCGGGGCCGCCGGTCCAGGCTTTTCCAAGCATTTCCCAGGTAAAGGTCTGGCAGCCGACCTTGAGCTTCGTCTGTGTCATGTCGTTCATTCCTTGACGCCGCCCTGGGTCAATCCCTCGATGATGTGGCGCTGGAAGAACAGCACCAGAAGGATCAAGGGCACCGTCACCACGGCGGAGGCCGCGGCGATGTCACCCCAGGGGACGTAATAGAGGTTGGTGAAGTTGGCGATGCCGACCGGGATCGTCTGCCGGTCGATGTTGGAGGTGAAGGCGAGCGCGAACAGGAATTCGTTCCACGCGGTGATGAAGGCAAGCAGGCCTGTCGTCACCAGGCTCGGCAGCGACATCGGCAGGATGATGCGCCAGAGCAGGCCAGGGACGCTGACGCCATCCATGCGCGCCGCCTCGTCGATCTCGCGCGGCAGCGTCTCGAAATAGCCGAACAGCACCCAGGTGACGAGCGGCAGGCCGAGCGCCAGGTACGTGATGATCAGCGCCGTGTAGGTATCGAGCAGGCCGAGATTGGTGGCGACGAGATAGAGCGGGCCGACCAGCGCGATCTGCGGGAACATCGACACCGACAGGATGACCATAAGGACGCCGAAGCGGCCCTTTATGTTGAGTCGCGAAAGCGCGAAGGCGGCAAGCGAGCCGACAAACAGGCACAGGAAGGTCGTTGCCAGCGAGACCACCAGCGAGTTCCAGACGTAGCGGTGAAGCTGCTTCTCGAAAAAGGCGTTGTAATAATGCTCCAGCGTGAAGGGATGCGGGATCAGTGACGGCGATCCCGAGGTCAGCATCTTGTCGAGTTGGAACGACGTCGAGAACTGCCAGAGGAACGGTCCGCCCGACCAGACGAGGATCAGCACGGCGCCGGCATAGATGAAGAACGTCTGCAGCGGTGAGCGCGTATCGTTCATCCCGCCCTCCTGATCTGGCGGACGAGATAGACGACGAAGACCAGCGCGATGAGACCCTCGGTGATGAACATCGCTGTCGACACGGCCGAGCCGTAGCCGAACTGCAGCGTCGAGAAGAGTACCTTGTAGGACAGCGTCGACAGCGTTTCGGTGGAATCGGCGGGGCCGCCGCCGGTCAGCACATAGACGAGGTCGAAAACGCGGAAGGCATCGAGCGCGCGGAACAGGCCGGCGATCAGCAAGGTCGGCATCAGGAGCGGCAAGCGGATATGCCAGAAGGTGATCCAGCCCTTGGCGCCGTCCATGCGCGCTGCCTCGATCAGCGAATTGGGCACCGTCTGCAGGCCGGTCAGAAGCAGCAGCGCCATGAACGGCGTCGTCTTCCAGACATCGGCAATGATGATGGTGATCATCGCCGTGTCGGGTGAGCCGTACCAGTTGATGTTCTGGTCGATCAGCCCGGCATGCAGGAGGATGTAGTTGACGATGCCGTTTTGGCCGTCGAACAGCCAGCCGAACATCTTTGAGGTGACTACGGTAGGCATCGCCCAGGGCACCAGCATGGCCGCGCGGACGAGCCCTCGCCCCTTGAAGGCTTCGCACAGGATCAGCGCCATGCCGAGCCCGATCACCGTCTCCAGCACTGTCGAGGCGGCAGTGAACCACATTGTGTGCCACCAGGCGTTCCAGAACTGCGGGTCGCCCCACAGCTGCACATAGTTGGAAAAGCCGATGAAAT
The DNA here is from genome assembly GCF_016756515.1 of Mesorhizobium sp. 113-3-9. Classification (NCBI taxonomy): domain Bacteria; kingdom Pseudomonadati; phylum Pseudomonadota; class Alphaproteobacteria; order Hyphomicrobiales; family Phyllobacteriaceae; genus Mesorhizobium; species Mesorhizobium sp. 113-3-9. The sequence continues at coordinate 6,031,124 of NZ_AP023246.1, forward strand.
CCTGATCCTGCGTGATCAGCGAGGTGTTGGTGAGCGAAAGATAGAGCCCGTTGACGATCGGGTAGAAGGAGACTGACGCCAGCGACACGAAGGCCGGCGTCAGCAGGATGAGGGCCCAGAAGGCGCTGGGGAGCGCTCTGCCAAGCCGCCGCGGCCGGCCAGCGCCTGGAATGGTGGCGGCCGCGGTCATGGTCAGGCGACGATCTTGTTGATCTGGTCGGCGAGCGCGTCCATCTCGGCCTGGACCTTGCCGGAAACCAGCGCCTTGGAGATGCCGGACTGCAAGGCGAGCGTCACCTTGGCGTATTGCGGCGTGATCGGCCGCGCCGTGGCGCCGGTGAACACTTTCTCCAGGCTCGCCATGAAGGGCTGTTCCTTCTTGATCTGCTCGTCCTGGAACAGCGCCGGCCGTGTCGGCGCCAGGCCGAAATTCAGCGCGATGCGGTGCTGGGTCTCGGTCGACGACAGCCAGCTGAGCAGCTCGATCGCGGCCTCACGCTGCTTGGAGTTGGCATTGACGCCAAGCTGGTAACCGCCGAGGCAGGCAGAGCTCTTGCCGCCGGGGAACGACGGCAGCGGTGCCACGCCAACCTTGTCGACGACCTGCGAAGCCTTGGCGTCCTGCGCGATCGGGTAGACATAGGACCAGTTGCGCATGAACATCGCCTTGCCCGAGGTGAAGGGCTGGCGCGACGGCTCCTCGTCCCAGGACAGCACGTCCTGCGGGCTGATCTTGGTGGTTGCGATGGTGTCGTGCAGGAACTGGATCGCCTCGACCGCACCCTTCTGGTTGATCAGCGACGACTTGCCGTCGGGCGCCAGGATCGCACCATTGTTGGAGGTGATGATCTCGACGGCGTCGCAGACCAGGACCTCGGCCTGCTTGCCCTGCCAGAGATAGCCGAAGTCGACATCACCGGCCTTTTGCGCCGCAGCGGCGATGGTGGCCATGTCGGCCCAGTTTTCCGGCACCTTGCCGCCGTGCTTTTCCAGCACATCCTTGCGGTAATAGAACATGCCCGAATCCATGAACCAGGGAAGGGCCGTGAGCTTGCCGCCATAGGTACAGGCGTTGAGGGTTCCGGTGAAGTAGGCGCTGCGCTTGTCAGCCGGGAAATACTCGTCCAATGGCAGCGCCCATCCGGCGGCGGCAAAGCCGGCGATCCAGATCACGTCCTGGCTGAAGACATCGGGCGTGCCGTTGCGGCGGGCGAGCTGCTGCACCAGACCCTGGTAGACTTCGGTCGAAGAGCTCGGCGGCGGCAGCTCGATGTTCTTGACCAGGATGCGGTCCTGCGATTCGTTGAAGGCCTTGATCAGGTCGCCGAAGGTCTCCTTGCCGAAGAAGGCCGCGCTGGCGAAGCTGATTTCGGCGCGCGACTGGGCACGGGCGCGGCCAATGCCGAGGGACGTCCCCGCCCCGAATGCGGCCGCGCCGAGCAGGCCGGCGGAACCGATGAGAAACTGGCGACGATCGGCGATCGTCACATGCCCCACAGGCTTAGGTGCGGCGGTCGGCCGTTTTTTCATATCTGTCATTTTCTCTCCTCCTAGGGCTGGCAGCCTCCCGATGTCGCGCCAGCATTTCCGCATGGTCTATAAAAATTTTACGCGCGTCAATATTTAAAATGTTGTATAGCGTTTTTCGAAGGCGATCCATTGTCAGGGCAGTGGATTCGACAAAGCATGACCATGTTGGGAGGACCGATCGAAAATGCAGGCAGAATCAAAGGCAAAGCTCGCAATCGGCGTTATCGGATGCGGCAACATCTCGATGACCTACCTGCGCAATGCCGCCCTTTTCGGCGGAATCGAGTTGCGGGCCTGCGCCGATATCTCCGCCGATATGGCGGCGTTGCGGGCGAAGGAATATGGCATCGAGGCGCTTGGCGTCGATGCGCTGCTGGCCGACCCCGAGATCGATCTTGTGCTTAACCTGACCATTCCCGCCGCGCATTTCGACATTTCGTTTTCGGCTCTTTCAGCGGGAAAACACGTCTTCACCGAAAAGCCGCTGGCGACGTCGGCCAGCGACGGGCGGCGGCTGGTGGCGGAAGCGGCCAAGCGGGGCGTCCTGCTCGGCTCGGCGCCTGATACGTTCCTCGGCGCCGCCGGCCGCCGGGCACGGCGCCTGATGGATGAGGGCGCCATCGGCCGCCCGGTCACCGGCACCGCCTTCATGATGGGGCGCGGCATGGAGCACTGGCATCCCAACCCGCAATTCTACTACCAGCCGGGCGGCGGGCCGGTGTTCGACATGGGGCCTTATTATCTGACCATGCTGGTCAATCTGCTTGGCCCCGTCGCGCGCGTCATGGCGATGGCGACGCGCGGCCAGGAGGAACGCCTGATCACTGCAGAGGGACCGTTCAAAAACACCACCTTCAAGGTCGGCACGCCGACCAACGTTTTGTCGCTGCTTGAATTCCGCTCCGGCGCCACTGTAACTTTCGGCGCTTCATGGGACGTCTTCAAGCATTCCAACCATCCGATCGAACTGCATGGCACGGAAGGCTCGTTGCGCCTGCCCGATCCCGACACGTTTGGCGGCACCGTCTCGCTGTCCGAACGCGGCGCGGAGTGGAAGGATTTCGCCAGCGAAAGCGAACTCTACGGCGCCCGCAACTGGCCCTATGCGGCACCTGACCGCGCCAACTACCGCATGCTCGGCGTCGCCGATCTGGTGCGCTCGCTGAAGACCGGGGCAACGCCTCGCGCCTCCGGCAATCTGGCGCTGCATGTGCTGGAGATCATGGAAGCGATCCTGCGCTCAGGCGAAACCAAAAGCTCGGTCGCCATTGCCGGTGACGTCGTCCAGCCGGCGCTGCTGACCGAGGACGAGGCAAGCAGCCTGCTCGCCTAGAGTCGGATGATTTCAGGTCGAATCGAGCCGAAATCATCTCGGCTTTGAATCAGAGAGATAGAGCATGATGTCGTCCGAAAACCGCTTCACACTTTTCGGCATCATGCTCTAGGCACGGCCATGATGGAGATGGCGATGACGCTCGATCCTGATGCCTTGCGCGCCCTCGAAATCGGCCGTGCGGCCGGCGGCGAGCCGTTCGAGAACGGCAGCGTGACGGCGGCACGTGCCGCCTACAGCGCTTCCTTCCCGACGCAGCAGGGCGAGCACGAACCGGTCGCGGCAACCTCGCAGCGGCAGATCGACGGGCCGAATGGCCCGGTCACTATCCGTGTCCATCGCGGCATCGGCGCACCGCGAACCCGGGCACGTGCCGTACTCTATCTGCATGGCGGTGGCTGGGTCATCGGCAATCTCTGCTCGCATGACGAGATCTGCCGCTGGCTGGCCAATCTGGCTAACGCCGTCATCGTCTGCCCCGATTATCGGCTGGCGCCGGAGCACAAGTTTCCTGCCGGGCTCGAGGATTGCACGGCAGCGCTCCGCTTCATGGCGGAAAACGCCAGAGAGCTCGGCATCGACTCGGCGCGCATCGCCGTTGCAGGCGACAGCGCCGGCGGCAACCTTGCCGCCGTTCTGGCGTTGCTCGCCCGGGACAGGCTGGCGCCGCCGCTTGCCGCCCAGATCCTGATCTATCCCAACACCGATGCGCGCCAGACGGCGGACAGCTACCGGCGCTTCGGCGACGGCTTCGGGCTCACGGCCGCCACCATGGCCTGGTTTCGCGACCACTATGTGCGAACGCCGGACGACATCACGGACTGGCGCGTCTCGCCGCTGCTTGCATCAAGCTTGGCTGGTGCTGCACCAGCGTTTGTCATGGTCGCCGGCCACGACATCCTTGCAGACGAAGGGACGGCTTATGCCGAACGCCTGCGCGTCGAAGGGGTGCCGCTGGTCCTGCGGCACTGGCCAGGTCAGATCCACGGCTTCGTCTCGATGGGGCGCCACATTCTGGCGGCGCGGCAAGCGGTGAGCGAGGCGGCGGCCTGGCTGCAGTTGCAGACGCGCGCTCAGGCCGATTGACGCATCACCAGCGTCGCGCCGAGCTTGACGTTGCGCGCCATCTCCTGCCCGGAGGAATCCGCCTCGTCCAGCAAGGCCAGCAGCATCTCGACGCTGCGGCCGGCCATGGCGGCAAAATCCTGCGCCATGGTGGTCAGCGCCGGACAGGTGTAGCGGCTCAGCGGATGATCGTCATGGGCGGCGACACGGAAATCGCAATCGGCCCTACGGCCGATCTTCAGCCCGCGCGAAAAAGCGGCAGACATGACGCCAAAGGCGAGACGGTCGTTCGCGCACAACAGTGTGCGGGCCGGCAGGCCGCCCTTCTCGAGTGTCCTCTCCATCCATTCATGGCCGATGCGCTCGAAATCCCAGCTGTAGTCGCCGGCCGCCTTGAGAACGACGGGTTCCAGGCCGGCGGACTGCATCGTTTCAATATAGCTCCGCAGGCGTTCGCCCGAATTATGGTTGACGTGCGGAATGTCGACATAGACCGGCGGCTCGCCCGACCGGCAGAGATAGTCGACGATGGTCGACGTGCTCTGATGGTTGTCATTGCCGACGAAAGGCGTGTCGCCCTCGATGTAGGTGTCGAAATAGACGATCGGAATATCCTCGCTCATCCGCTCGAAGACGCCGGGTTCGGAGACCAGCCCCAGCGGAGCGACGATGGCGCCGGCAACCTTCAGCGACATCAGCGTCTTGACCGATTCCGCCTCCAGTTTCGGCGAACCGTGCGAGGAGATGACGATCGGCCAGAAACCCTCGTCGCGGCAGCGCAGTTCGATGCGGCTGACCATCTCGGCATAGAACGGATCGGTGAGCGCCGGCACGACAATGCCGACATTGCGGGTGCGCTTGCGGTTGAGATTACGCGCGAAAACATTCGGCTGATAATCCGATGAACGCAGTGCGGCCTCGATGCGCGCCCGGGTCGCCGGCTTCACGCTCGCCGGATCGTCGAAATATTTCGACAGGGTCGGCCGTGATACGCCGGATGCCCTGGCGAAATCATCCATCGTGCGGTGGGTCTTCTCCGCCATCGATATTTCCAGCCCCTTTGCCCCGCGCCCGCCGAAAACTTTCCGGCCGGGCCAGAATCAGTCCTGCGACCGTTGCCGTCAGGCAGCATTGCTTGACCGAATTTGTTCAGTCAAATTTTCGCGTTTCCAGTACAATGCAAAAGCATTGCGCACGTCAAATTATTTATTGACGCTCTGAAAACGGCAACCTAGGCTTTGGACCTGTACGGACGTGGAGAAGGCGCTCGGCAACCGGCCGCGGGGCAGTCTGGTGAATGGTGAGAACATGAAGAAACTGGTTTGCGCCGGCGAGATCCTGGTCGAGATCATGGCCGAGCGGATCGGCCAGAGTTTCCTTGCCCCCGGCCCTTTGGTCGGCCCGTTTCCCTCCGGCGCGCCGGCGATCTTCATCGACCAGGCGGCGCGGCTTGGCCAGCCGGCGGGCCTGATCGCAGCCGTCGGCGATGACGATTTCGGCCATTTGAACATCGAGCGCCTGCGCGCCGACGGGGCCGACATCTCAGCCATCAAGGTCCACCGGGGCGCCGCCACGGGTACCGCTTTTGTGACCTATGAGACCGATGGCAGCCGGCACTTCGTCTACAACATCAAGCACAGTGCGGCCGGCCTGATCGAGATCGGCGCCGAGGCACATGCGTTGCTGGCCGGTGCCGACCATTTTCACGTCATGGGCACCTCGCTGTTCTCGCCCGAGGTGATCGAGGTGGCGCGCAACGGGATCGAAGCGGTCAAGGCGCGCGGCGGCACAGTGTCCTTCGACCCCAACATCCGCAAGGAGATGCTCGATCTGCCGGGCCTGCGCGACGCGCTGCATTTCGTGCTGTCGAAGACCGATGTCTTCCTGCCGAGCGGTCCGGAACTGTTCATCTTCGCCAAGGCGACCGACGAGGAGAGCGCGGCGCGTGAAATGCTGGATCGCGGTATCTCCACTGTGGTCGTCAAGAAAGGCGCGCAAGGCGCCGTTCATTACGACAAGACCGGACGGACCGCGGCGCCGGGCTTCATCGTCGACGAAATCGACCCGACCGGTGCCGGCGACTGTTTTGCAGCGGCCTTCGTCTCCCTCTGGCTGCGTGGAGAAGCACCCGAGAAGGCGCTGCGCATCGCCAATGGCTGCGGCGCGCTGGCGGTGACGAAGAAGGGACCGATGGAGGGCATCGCCTCGCTTGCCGCCGTCGAAGCCTTCCTTGCGACCGCCAAGGCCGGAGCGCCTGTATGAGCCGGGCTACGGACAGGCTGGCGGCCATAGCGGCGCGCCGAGCGGCGGGCGAACGCTGCGGCATCACCTCGATCTGCTCCGCTCATCCGCTGGTGATCGAAGCGGCGCTGCGCCATGGCAAGGCGCGCGACGCTGATGTGCTGATCGAGGCCACCTGCAACCAGGTGAACCACGAGGGTGGTTATACCGGCATGACGCCAGGGGATTTCCGCCGCTTCGTCGAGACGATCGCCGGCAAGGTCGGCTTTTCCCTCGACAGGCTGGTGCTCGGCGGCGACCATCTCGGCCCCAATCCGTGGAAACACCTGCCGGCACCAGAAGCCATGGCGAAAGCCGCGCGCATGGTCGACGCCTATGCCATGGCCGGTTTCACCAAGATCCACCTCGACGCCAGCATGGGCTGTGCCGGCGAAGGTGCCGCACCTCCCGATGCGACGATCGCCGCGCGCGCCGCCGAACTGGCGGAAGTGGCCGAGGCCGCGACCGAACGCACCGGCGGCACCAAGCCGGTCTATGTCATCGGCACCGAAGTGCCGGTGCCGGGCGGCGCGCTGGAAGCAATGGACCATCTGGCGGTGACGACGCCGGAGGCCGCGCGTGAAACCGTGCGCATCCACCGCGATGCCTTCAGCCGGCGCGGCCTCGACCAGGCCTTTTCGCGGGCGCTCGGTGTCGTCGTGCAGCCGGGCGTCGAATTCGGCAACGCCGAGGTGATCACCTATGAACCGGAACACGCCCGTGCATTGGCCGGCACGTTGCGGGATCTGCCTCAATTCGTCTTCGAGGCGCATTCGACCGACTACCAGCCGGTCTCGGCACTGACCGCGCTGGTCGATGACGGCTTCGCCATTCTCAAGGTCGGGCCGTGGCTGACCTTCGCGCTGCGCGAGGCGCTGTACGGCTTGAGCCATATCGCCGAGATTCTGGTTTCCGACCCGGCGCGCGAAACCCTGCCGGCGGCGATGGAGCGCGTCATGCTGGCGGCCCCGGACAATTGGAAGAATTACTATCATGGCTCCGAGGCTGAACAGCGGATCGAACGCCATTTCTCCTACAGCGACCGCATCCGCTATTACTGGCCGGCACCGGCAGCCCGGCAGGCCGTGGATGCGCTTATGCAGGCGCTCGGCGACCGCGACATCCCCCTACCCCTCATCAGCCAGTATCTCGGCCGCCTCGACGCCGCGGTGGCGAACCGGTCCGTGGTGCCAAAAGCCGGAGAATTGCTGATCGCCAGCGTGACGGACGTTCTCGATATTTACGCCGGCGCAACCGGCTGACCACAGCTCTATCTCTTTGTTTTTGACGCAATTCCGGACGGAAAACCGCTCACACTTTTCCTGGAATTGCTCTAAGGCAGCAGGACCAGCGCGCCCGTCGTGCGGCGCGATTCCAGATCGCGGTGCGCATCGGCGGCGTTGGCGAGATCGTAGCGCGTCGGCGCCTCGACCCTGACCACACCCTGGCGAAGCGCCTGAAAAAACCTGGCGACGTGCGGCGCGAGTTTTTCCGGCGTGTCGGTGAAATGGCCATAGTTGGGTCGCGAAATGGTCAGCGACTTCGACGCGAAGCGGCCGATATCCCAATTGCCGATCGGCCCGGAGGCCTGGCCGAAGCTGACGAGATGGCCGCGCACGGCAAGGGCCGCGAGCGAGCCGGCGAAGGTGTCGTTGCCGACCGCGTCATAGGCGACATCGGCGCCCCTGCCCGCTGTCAACCGCATGACGGCGTCGGCGAAATCCTCGCGGGAATAGACGATGACATGGTGCGCACCGAGACGCTCGACGATGCGGGCCTTGTCGTCGCTCGACACGGTCGCGACCACCGTCGCGCCGAGATGACGTGCCCATTGCACCAGCAACTGGCCGATGCCGCCGGCCGCCGCATGGATGAGGACGATTTCGCCCGGCTTCACGACATGAACGTCATGCAGCAGGAAGCTCGCGCTGACGCCCTTGAGCAGGCCGGCGGCGGCGATCTCATCCGTGATGTCGTCCGAAAGATGAACCAGCAGTTCAGGCGCCATGTTGCGCCGCTCGCTGTAGGCGCCGACCGGCGGACAGGCATAGGCGACGCGGTCGCCGGCCGAAAAGCCGGACACCGCCGAGCCGACTGCCTCGATCATACCGGCCGCTTCCATGCCGGGCACGCCGGGCGGCTTCAAAAGGTCGAAAAACCCGGTGCGGCAATAGACGTCGATGAAATTGACGCCGATCACCGTGTGACGTATCCGCACTTCGTTCGACGGCAGCGGCGGCAGTTCGATATCCCTGAGTTGCAACTCCTCCGGTCCACCGTAACGCTCGACAAGGATCGCACGGGTCGTTGCGGTCTGGCCAGGCGCGATCCTTGGCGCCGCCTGCGGCATGTCGATGGGCGGGCCCGGCGCAACAATTGCCTGGGGCGGTCTCGTCTCGGCTGGCGAGCCCACGCTCCGGCGCTTCAGAAGATTGCGCACCGCCGCGAAGCCGGCCCGATAGATGCCTTCGGTGACCAGCCTGACCAGTTCGTCGCGGCGATGCGCCGGCGGCTGGAATTCAGAGCGCCATTCCCAGAAGGTGGCATTGCCGTCGGTCACCGGCTTCAGCCGGATCGAGGCGACATAGCCCATCAGAGGCAGCGGCGCTTCGAGCAGGCAATAGCTCAGCCGGCGGTCCTTGTCGGATAGTGCCAGCAATTGCTCGCGCAGTTCGCCGCCGTCATTCAGCCGGAAGTGGCGCACGGCGCCAACAGCATCGACCGGTTCGCCACCTTCGATTTCGCTGAAGGCGATGGCAGGATGCCAGCGGTCATGGCCGTTGAAATCGCGCAGGATCGCCCAGACCTCGTCAACCGGTGCCTCGATGATCGTGCTCTGGCAAACCTTGACCATCGGCCGGCGTCAGCGCCCGAACCGGTGTTTCAGCGCGCTCAGGGCGGTCTGGAAGACACGATTGCCGATCTGATGCATCAAGGCCGCCTCGCGATCGGGCGCGCAGTCGAACTCCGCCTGCCACTCGGCGAGCGTCAGATTGCCGTCGGTGATCGGCGTCAGCGACAGGGTGGCGACATAGTTCTCCACCGCCATCGGGCTTTCGAGGATCGCGTAGCTGCACGACAGGTCGTAGTCGGACAGCGCCAGCAGCCTTTCGCGGATGCGGCCGCCGTCCTTGAGCGTGAAATTCCTGATGCAGCCGATCTGGTCGGCCTGCGCGTTCTGCTCGATGCGGCTCTCGGCGACGAACGGCGCCCAGCTTGGCAATGCGTTGAAGTTGCGGACGATCTTCCAGACTTCCGCGGCCGGAGCCGGAATGACCGAAGAGACGTAGACTTTGGTCATTCTAGGCAACCATCGATATCTGCAGCCGCACGATCATCCCGTCAGTGATCGCGGTCGTCATCGTCGTCCTTGGCGGCCTTGCCCTTGCCCTTCTTGTCGCGGGTCAGGCTGGAAATGTCCTTGGCGTCGCGCAGCACGTCGGTCATGCGGCCGAGCGAGCCGCCCTCGATGCCGATCTCCTTCATCAGATTGTCGATCATCGGCGCCTGCACCCGGTAGCGCAGCGCGGAGTCGATGACCTCGTCGGTGACGTTGCGGTTGCCACCCGTACCGCCATTGATGCCGTCGACATGCAGGATCTTGATGCCGTCGATCTTCTCCATCGGCTTGACGCTTTCGCGGATGATGCCTTCCATGTGGTCGAGCAGCTTGCCGCGCAGTCGGCCGGCGCGCGCTGCCTCGGAAAGGATGTTCTCGGCCTCGTTGAGCTGGCGATGACCTGACGCGTCGACCTCGTAGCGCTGGGCCGCGGCAAGGGCGTGGATCTTCTCCGCTTCCGCCGAAGCGACCGCGGCGATCTTCTGCGCTTCCGCCAGGCTTTTCGCCGCCTTCATCTCGGCATCCGCGGCGGAAGTGATGCGCAGCGCCTCGCGCTCTGCCTCGCGCTGCGCTCCGATCAGGTCGGTCAGTTTGCGGCGCTCGGCGATCTCGCGTTCGCGGGCGGTGAAGGCCTGTTCCTCGGCCTGGACGGCCTTGGCGCGTACCGCTTCGGAAGCCGCGATCGCCGAGGACCGTTCCTGCGTCTTCTTCGCGATGTCGATCGCCTTCTGGATCTCCGCGATCTCGATCTTCTGGTCGCGATCGACGCCCAGTTGGCGGATATCGCGATCCTTGATCAGCCGCGCTTCCTCGATGCCGCGCTCGGTGGTGATGCGGGCGCGCTCGACCTCTTCACTGGCCGAAATCTCAGCCTCCTCGAACGCCTGGCGCTTGGCGATCTGCAGTGCTTCCAGATGCCGCTCGCGTTCGATGCGGATCTCGTCCACCACCCGTTCCTGCGCGATCCGTGCCGTCTCGGTGGCCTGGTTCTCGACGATCTCGGCGCGGCGTTTTTCCGCCTCGGCCCTGGTGACTTCCAGCGCCTTTTCGGCAAGCGCGATCTGGCGTTCCAGTTCAGCGACTTCGAGCAGTTTCTTGCGCTCGATCTCGAGCTTGCTTTGCGCGCCCTCACGCTCGATGCGGGCCTTCTCCAGCGACAGTTCGAGCGCGATCTGCTCGCGCTCGGTCAATTCGCGCATCTTCATCTCGGTCTCGTCGAGCGAACGGCGGCGCGCGATCTCGCGGCGTTGCGTGTCTTCCTCGCTCTTGATGCGCTCCTCGGTGATGTTGCGCTCCTGGTTGAGCCGCGATTTTTCGACGGCCTCGCGCGACGAGAGCTGTGCCTGTTCGGATTCCTGGTCACGCAACGCACGCTCAATGGCCAATTCAGACCGCTGCGCGGCGCGACGGATCTCGACCTCGCGCTCCTGTTCGAGGCGCGCATATTCTGTGTCGCGGTCGATCTCCAGCACCTTGCGCTGTGTGTCGAGGTTCTGGTTGCGGATGTCGACCAGCGTGCGCTGTTCGATCTCGTTGCGCATGCGGCGGCGGGTCTCGATCGATTCCGTCAGCTGCGTCAGACCCTCGGCGTCGAAGGCGTTGGAGGGATCGAAATATTCGAGGCTGGTCTGGTCGAGGTCGACGATGGCGACGCTCTCCAACTCGAGCCCGTTGGCCGCGAGCGACTCCTCGGCCAGCCTGCGCACCTTGGCGGCATAGTCGCCGCGCAACTCATGCATCTCTTCCAGCGTCATCTGCGCGGCGACGGTGCGCAGCGCGCCGGCGAACTTGCCTTCCAGCAATTCGCGCAGGCTGTCGGGCTGCAGGGTGCGGCGGCCAAGCGTCTGCGCGGCAGCGGCCACCAGTTCACGGCTGGCGCCAACGCGCACGAAGAACTCGGCGATCAGGTCGACGCGCATGCGGTTGCGGGTGATCAGCGCCAGCGCATCCTCGCGGCGCACCTCGATGCGCAGCACGTTCATGTTGACCGGAGTGATCTCGTGCAGGACCGGGATGACGAAGGCACCACCATTCACCACCACCTTCTCGCCCATGAAGCCGGTGCGCACGAACGCCGTCTCCTTGGTCGAGCGGCGATAGAGCCAGCGCAAGATGTAGACGGCGATCACCACGACGACCGCGGCAATGATCAGCCACAACAGGAAAGCGCCAAAAGTCTGCGCGTCCATGATCTATCCTCCCCAAGACAATGCGGTCGGCACGGGGCGACCGGCGATATTTTCAAACATCCACCCGCAGGGTGGCGAAGTCCAATTCTTCATGCCCGCCTCTGCAGCTTGGGCGTGACCGCGTGGAAAGCGGCGATCACCGCGTCGACGAAAGGCGCGTCGTTGATGTTGGCCCGCACCCGCTCGACATGGCGCAAGGGCGTGCGGCGCACCGTCTTCTCGATCGCCTCGAACAAAGCGTTGTCGGCTTCCGGGTCATGAAAGGGCTGACCAGGCGCGTCGAGCATCGAGACGCCGCCCTCCGGCAGCAGGAAGCGCACCGGACCGTTCATGGCGTTGAGCCGCGTGCCGATCCATTCACCGAAGGCGCGGTTCTCGTCGCGCGTGGTACGCATCAGCGTGACGTTGGGGTTGTGGATGACGAATTTGCGGCTGCGGAATTTCTCCGGCACGCTGTCGCGCGGGCCGAAATTGACCATGTCGAGCGCGCCGGTCGAGCCGACATAAGGCAGCCCGGTGCGGATCGCCGCGCCGAAGCGATCCTCCGTCGCCGGGAACACGCCGCCGACGATCATGTCGGCCACCTCAGTGGTGGTGAGGTCGAGGAAGGCCGACAGCAGCCGGGAATCGCCGAGGTTTTCCATCGCCCGCCCGCCAATGCCGGTGGCATGGAAGACGAGGCAGTCGTAGTCGGCTTCGAGACGTCTGGTCACCGCTTGCACCAAGGGCGTAGTGACGCCGAACATGGTGATGCCGACGGCCGGCCGCGCCAGCTTGCGTCTTGTTTCCCAAGCCTCGGCATTGGGCAGTTGCGCGACCATGCCGGCCATGGCGTGCGCGGCGTTGGACAACACCTGTTCGGTGATCGAGTTCAGCCCCTGAACATCGGCCACCGAATGGAACATCATGATGTCGGCGCCGCCGACATATTTGGCGACATCGCCGGCCGCCACCGTCGAGACCATCAGCTTGGGGATGCCGACCGGCAGCACGCGCATGCCTGCCGTCGCCAGCGTGGTGCCGCCGGAACCGCCCGCCGAGATGACGCCGCCGATGCGCGGCTCGCGCTCGATCCAGCGTGCGAAAGCTTCCGCCATGGCGCTGACCGAGCCGCCGCGATCATTGGTGAAGACGGCGGAGGATCCCCGCACGTGCATCCCGGCCACCTGCATGGCGGGCACATCGGCGCTGGTCGGCTTTCCCGATGTCGACAGGTCGACGGTGCGCACGGGCAGACCAAGCGACTTCAGCCGGTCGGCAACGAAGCGCAATTCCTTGCCCTTGGTGTCGAATGTGCCGACGACCAGCACCGTCCTGCCGATGCGTTCGGCGAAGGGGATGGCGAAGACCTTCTTCAGGTCGTCCTGCGGTGCCGTCTTGTCGACCGCGGCCTGTCGCAATTCGGTGACCGGCACGTTCCAGCGATTGGGCAGTTCGGTGACCGGTCGATAGACGCCGCTCTGCGGCATCGGTTCGGTCGAGGCTGCGCCAGCCCTGTCGACGCGATAGACTTCCGCCAACTGTTCCCGGGCCTGCGCGGCTTCCGCCGGCGTGACCGGTGCTTCCTCGGCATGGCGGCCGACGCCGAGCAGCCGCTGCTGCAACTCACGGTCGGCGGCGAGCGCCTTGGCATCCATCAGCCGGTTGATGCGGCCATTGACCATGATGGCGACCTGGTTCGATACCGCGGTCGCCACACCGATATTCTGCTCGATGACCAGCACCGCCATCTCGCCTTCGGCGGCGAGGTCAACCAGCATGCGCTCGACCTGGTCGACGATGACCGGCGCCAAGCCTTCGGTCGGCTCGTCCATGACCAGCAGTTTGGGATCGCTGAGCAGCGCACGCGAAATCGCCAGCATCTGCTGTTCGCCGCCCGACAACTGCGAGCCGCCATTGGCACGGCGTTCGGCGAGCCGCGGAAAGGTCTGGTAGACGCGCTCGACCGTCCAGCTGGCATCGCGCCTGTTGCCGGCGGCCAGACGCAGATGCTCGTCGACGGTCAGGCTCGGCCAGACACGGCGCCCTTGCGGGACATAGCCGACGCCGAGGCGGTGGATTTCGTGCGGCTCAAGAGAGGTGATCTCCCGGCCATCGATGCGGATCGAACCGGACTTCGCCCGTTTCAGCCCAACGATGGTGTTGCAGAGCGTCGACTTGCCCATGCCGTTGCGGCCGACCACCGACAGCACGCCGCTTTCCAGCGTCAGCGACACGCCCTGCAGCGCATGGCTTTCACCGTAGAAGACCTGCAGGTCGTCGATGCGCAGCATTGCCTTGGCGATCTTTCCGGGACGCTCAGCCATGCTTGCCCCCGAGATAGATCTCCTGGACTTCCGGGTCGGCTTCGATCTCCTGCGGCGTGCCTTCCTTGAACAGGCGGCCATTGTGCATCATCGACACATATTCCGAGACGCGCAGCGCGACATCGAGATCATGCTCGATGATGATGTAGCCGATATGCTTCGGCAGCGCGTTGAGGATGGCGACGAGGTCGCGACGCTCGGTCGGCGACAGGCCGGCCGCCGGCTCGTCGAACAGGATGAAGCGCGGCGCGCCCGCCAGGGCCAGCGCGATCTCCAACTGCCGCTGCTGGCCATGGCTCAGCGTCGCCACCAGCGTGTCGCGATAGGCTTCGAGGTGCACGGCGTTGAGGATCGATTCCGCCTGCACCATGTTGACGTCGGTCGTTGCCGGACGCAGCAGCGAAAACCGCCGACGCGAGACGCCGCGACAGGCGAGAAAGATGGAATCGAGGACCGACAGCCCCTTGAACAGTTGCGAAATCTGATAGGTGCGGCGCAGGCCGCGCCGGATGCGCTCATGCGGCGGCAGGTCGGTGATGTCCTCGCCGAAGAAACGGATGCGCCCCGCCGTCGGCAGGAAATCGCCAGTGACGGCGTTGAACAGGGTCGTCTTGCCGGCGCCGTTGGAGCCGAGGACCGCGCGCCGTTCGCCGGCCGCGATCCTCATATTGATGCCCGAGAGTGCCACCAGCGCCCCGAAATGCCGCGCCACGCCGTCAAGCTCCAGCGCATAGGCGCCGGTGCTCTGGAGACGGTTTGCTGCGAAGCTTTCGGTCACTGGCGGCTGCACTCAAGCGTGGGGTTACGGGCAGCTCGGATTGTCGCGGTTGACCGCGCCGAGCTTCATGAACTCGTCTTCGGGAATGCCGAGCGTCTGGTTGACCTGCGGCACGACCTTGACCAGCTTGTTGAGGAGATTGCCGTCGGCGCCTTCGGTGACCTCGGTCAGGAAAATGTCGGCGATGGCGTTGCGGTTCTTGTCGAGCGACACCTTGCCCGTCGGCGTGTCGAAGGACAGCTTCGACAGCGCGTCGCGCAACTTCTTGCCGCCATCGGAGACATCGCCGCCGACCTGGTCGAGACCAAGCAGCGTCGCCTTCATGTCGACATAGTAGCCATGGGCGAAGAGCGAGGGTGACGGAAACGCGCCCGGCTGCTTCTTGTAGGCCTCGACGAAGGCCTTCCAGGCCGGCGCGTCGTTGGTGTCGGCGGTCGGGCCAGCGGATGGAGTGCCCTTCAGCACGTCCTTCAGCTTGCCTTTCGACGTCAGCACGGTCTGGTCGACAGTGATCGAGCCGCCGATCAGCGGCGCGGTGCCGCCGCCCTGCTGGTACTGGGTCAGGAAGTTGACCGCGTCGGCGCCGCCGAGCGCGACGTAGATTGCGTCGACATCCTCAGGAATGGCGGCGATGACCGAGGAAAAGTCCTTGTTGCCGATCGGCACCCAGGATTTCGACGGCACATGGCCGCCGGCCTTGCAGAATTCGGCCATGAAGCCGAACACCTGCGTGTAGGGGAAGGAATAATCCTCGGCGACGGTGGCGACCTTCTTGTAGCCCTTGTCCTTGAAGGCATAGGTGCCGAGGCCGGCCATCCACTGCGCGCCATCGGTCGAGAAACGGAAGAAGTTCTCAGCCGGATCGCGCAACGTGGTGTCCTGCGCGGCCGATGTGCCGTTGATGAAGGTCACGTTCGGTTGCGTCTTGGCGTAATCCTTGACGGCGATGCCTTCGTCACCCGAAAGCGGACCGACCAGCACCTTGACGCCGTCCTGCTCGACCAGCTTGCGCGCCGCGCGCACGGCGCTGTCGGGCGAAGCATCGGACGAGCCCTTGACGATCTCGATCTTCTTGCCGGCGACGGTGCCGTTCATCTCGGCAACGGCGGTCATGGCGCCGCGCTCGCCGTCCTCGCCGAGCACCGTGAACGGGCCCTCGAAGGTGGCGAGCAGGCCGATCTTGATGGTGTCGTCGGCAGCCAGTGCCATCGAAGGCGCGGTCAGCCCGGTGAATACCGCCAGCGCCAGCAATGTCCGTCTATGCATTCTCATCATTTTCCTCCCTTTGATTTGGTTTTGCAGTGGTTCATCCATCCCGGCTCCTATGGACCTGGACGCAAGGACTCCTGGGCAAGATGTGGCTTGATCCTCCCCCACAACCCAAGAATTCCATCCGGTGAGACGAAGACGATCACCAGGAACACCAGGCCGATCAGCGTGTTGAAGCGCTCGGCGCCGACAATGTCGATGGCGAAGGTCTGCATCAGGACGACGACGACCGCGCCGAGGAACGGCCCGATCGGGTGGCGCAGGCCGCCGATGACGGCAATGATCAGCACGTCGATCGCGGCATCGACGCCGATGGTACCGGGCGAGACGCGGCCGTTGAACCAGACCAGCAGCACACCCGCCAGTCCGGCGATGACACCGGCGAGCAGCCAGGCGAAGACCTTGTGCGCGGTGACATGGTATCCCAGCGCGCGCATGCGGCGCGGATTGTCACGGATCGCCTGCAAGGTCATGCCGAAGGTCGAGCGCGAGCCGTAAAGCACCGCCGCATAGGACAGCGCCGCCAGGCCGAGGCAGAGATAGTAGAATGGCCTGGGATCGCGCCAGTTGACGCTCCAGAAGACCGGCGCACGAATGCCGGCGTAGCCGGAATGGCCGTTGAAGATGGCGTAGTTCTGCTGCGCGAAGTAGAAGGTCGCGGTGGCGATCGCCAGCGTGATCATGATGGTGTAGATGCCCTCGGTGCGCACCGAGATCCAGCCGATCAGCGCCGACGCCAAGGCCGCAGCGAGAACCGCGAACGGAACCGCGAGCCACCACGGCCAGCCGAGACCGAGAATGCTGGAGTTGTTGTTGCCAAGGATGGCGATGGCATAGGCCGCTATGCCGGCGACGGTGATCTGCGCCAGGCTGACCATGCCGCCATAGCCGGCGAGCAGCATCAGCGACAGGCCCAGCATGCCGAAGATCAGCGAATAGCCGCCGATCTGCGTCAGGAAGAAATCGGACGCCACCAATGGATAAAGCACCAGTGCGATGGCAAGGATGATGTGGCCGGCGCCGAGCCTCTCCAGCCAGTTCTGCTGCGGCGTGGCGCCGGTGGTGGCGACGGCCAGGCTCATCGTGCCTTCCCCATGATGCCTTGCGGCCGCACCGCCAGCGTCACCACCATGATGACGAAGGTCAGCACGATGCCATAGGTCGGGAAGTAGACGAGGCCGATCTGCTCGGCCAGGCCGATCAGCAGCGCGCCGATGGCGGCGCCCGTGATCGAGCCCATGCCGCCGACGATGACGACCACCAGCGAGGCCAGGAGATAGCGGACATCCTCGCCTGGCGCGACCGACAGCGCCGAGCCACCGACGACGCCGGCAAAGCCGGCAAGGCCGGCGCCGACGGCAAAGACGATGGCGAAGACCGCATGCACGTTGACGCCCGAGGCCTGCAACATGGCGCGGTCGTCGACGCCGGCGCGGATCATCATGCCGACGCGGGTCTTGTGCAGCATCAGCCAAAGACCGACGCCGATAACGATCGCCGCCGCCAGCACCACGACGCGGTAGAGCGGATAGGTGAGGAAGACCGAGGCGCCGTTGGAGCGCACCGCCGTGATGACGGGCAAGGTCAATGCGCCGTCGAGCCATTCGGGCGTGGTGATCTGGTAAGTGCCGCCGGCCCACACCGCCAGCATCAGGTCGGCGGCCACGATCGAGATGCCGATCGAGACCAGGGTCTGGCGAAGATCGTCGCCCTCCAGCCGACGGAAAACGAAGACCTGCATGACGACACCGACGATGGCCAGCACCGCGAAGCCGGCGGCGACGCCGAGCAGCCAGTAGCCGGTGCGGTTGGTGACTTCGTAGCCGATATAGGCGCCAAGCAGATAGAGCGAGCCATGTGCCAGATTGACGTTCCGCATCAGGCCGAAGATCAGCGTGAAGCCGCTGGCAACGAGGAAATAGAGGCCGGCCAGGGTGATGCCGTTGAGGATGGCGCTGACGAAGGCCTTCTTCGAGATAAGGATCGCGTTCAGCCAATCCGGCCAGACCGCGAAGACCAGCCATGCGACGACAGCGGCGGCGAGCAGGCCAACGAGGCCCCATGCCTGCCGGCCGGTGATGCCGCGGCTCTCGGAGAGCGTCTGAGATGGCTGGTCGAGCAAGCTCATGCCGTCAGCCGCCGGCGCTGCTCGTTCATGCGCGGCGCCTTGTGGAACTTGCCGTCCTTCATGATGGCGAGAATGCGGTTCTTGTCCTGCAGGATGCGCACGTCAGAGATCGGATCGCCGTCGATCAAGAGAAGGTCGGCAAGATAGCCTTCCTTGATCAGGCCGAGTTCGTCGCCCATGTTCATAATCTGACCGCCATATTTGGTGCCGGCCTGGATCGCCTCCATCGGCGAGAAGCCCAGCATCTCGACGAAGGTCTGGATGTCCTTGGCGTTGGTCCCTTGCGGTGTCCAGGCAAAGCCGTAGTCGCCGCCGATGCAGACGCGGATGCCGCGCCGGTGCATCTTCTTCATCGTCTCGATGCACATTTCGAGTTCGCGCTCGTATTCCAGCGACAACGGCGAGCCCGGCTTGATGCCCCACTGCTCGGCGTGACGTGCCGTGTTGATCAGCCAGGCGATGCCCGGCGCGACGAAGTGCTTGTCCTTGGCCGCTTCGAGCATGTCGAGCGCTTCCTCGTCGGCGAAGGAGGCATGGTAGATGTTCTGGATGCCGTGGCGGATGCACTGTTTGACCGAGCCCGACGAACGCGCATGCGCCGACAGCACCTTGTTGCGGCAGCGCGCCTCGGAGGCGGCCATGGCGACCTCCTCTTCCGACATCGGCGTCTCCTCAGCGCCCATGCCGGTGATGCTCTCGCCGGACAGGTTGAGTTTTATCGAATCGACGCCGTATTTGATCAGCTGGCGCACGGTGCGACGGATTTCCTCCGGTCCCGAGACGACGAGGCCAAGGTTCAGCCCCTCATGTGGGATGTGCGACGGCGCGGAATCGCCGAGGCCGCCGACCGTGGTGATTTCCGGACCCGCCGCCAGGTAGCGTGGTCCCGGAAAACGGCCCTGGTTGATGAATTTCTTGGCGACGACATCGAGACGCGGCTTTGCGGCGGCCGCCCCCCGGCCGGCGGTGAAGCCGGCGTCGAGCACCAGCTTGGCCATCTCCATGGTGACCAGCATGTGCTCTTCGATTTCCATCATCTGGATGGGGTCGATGCCGGGCGCGTTGTTCCAGGACAGATGCAGATGCGCATCGATCATGCCCGGCATCAGTGTCGCGCCCATACCGTCGATGACGGTTGCACCTCCTGCCGCGCCACCGCTGTAGGAGGACGACGAGGATGAGCTGAAGCGCGATGAGCCCTTGGTGATCTGCTTGATGCGGTTGCCCTGCACCAGCACCTCACCGGTGTATGGATATTCACCTGATGCGTCGAGCACACGCACATTGGTGAACAGCGTGCTGCCCGAACCGTTGCCGTTCCAGCTGTCGTCTGCCATCACAAGCCTCCCAACTTGCCGAGCGCATGAGTTTACGCCCGATCAGAAATCCTCACCTATCAACCCGTCTCAAAAAATCGGCGAGCTTCTGGCTGCTTTCGCGGGGGTTTTCCACCGTGGCCCAGTGCCCGCACCGATCCAGCGACGAGAATACGGCGCCCTTGATCTTGTCGGCAAGCGCCTGGGCCACCCCTTGCGGATTGACCGTGTCGGCATCGCCGGTGACCAGCAATGTCGGCGCCGAGATACGGCGCGCATCGACGGCGGTCGCCTTGGCCAGAGCCTCGCAGGTACGGGCGTAGGATTCGGGATCCTGACGCGTGATCGATTCCCGCACGAAGGCCACGGCCGCCGGCGAGGTTTCCCTTGTGTGGGCGGAAATCGCGTTGGCGACGATCTGGTCGGCGATATCGGCAATGCCGCCCGAGCGCGCCAGACGCGCCCGGTTGGCGAGCCCTTGCCGCGTTGCTTCCGCCGGTTCCGCCAGGGCGCCGAACAGCGCCAGCGATGTAACCAGCGATGGCTGCGCCGCGGCGATCTGCTGGCAAACGATAGTGCCCATCGAATGGCCGACGAAGTGCGCGGCAGCAACCCCCATACCGGCCATGGCGCGGATCACGGCCTCGCTCATCCCTTCGACGGTCAGCGGCTCGATCGGGCGCGGCGAGCGGCCGGAGCCCGGCAGGTCGAGCCGGATGACGCGATAGGCGGAAAGCGCCGCCATCTGCGGCTGAAACATGTTCGAGGTGCCGCCAAGGCCATGGATCATCACCACGGCAGCGCCCTCGCCGACAACTTCCGCAACCACCTGACCAACCGTGACCGTGGTCATTGCGCGTGCTCCGCGAAGCGGTTTTCCAGCGTGCCGATGCCATCGATCTCGATGCGCACGACGTCACCGGCCTTGAGGTATTTCGGCGGGTCGAAACCGATGCCGACGCCGACCGGCGTGCCGGTGGCGATGATGTCGCCGGGCTTCAGCGTGATGCCTTGCGACAGTGTGGCGATGATGGTCGGGATGTCGAAGATGAGCAGCGATATGCGGGAATTCTGGCGCAGATCCTCGTTGACGAAACACCGGATGCCGGCGGTTGCCAGGTCGAGTTCGTCCCTGGTCACCGCCCATGGCCCCATGGGGCAGAACGTGTCTTGCGACTTGCCGATCAGCCACTGGCTGTATCTGCCCTGCAGATCGCGGGCCGTGACGTCGTTGACGATCGTGTAACCCCAGACATGGTCGAGCGCATTCTCCTTCGATATGCCGCGCCCGCTCTTGCCGATGATGACAGCCAGTTCCGCCTCATAGTCGATGGCGGTCGAGACCGATGGATCGATCAACACGCTGGCATGGTTGGCGACGACCGATTCAGGAACCTTGGAAAAGATGATCGGATGCTTCGGGATCGCGCCGGCGCCGGCGCTGGAATCAAAGCCGCTGCGGGCGAATTCATGCGCGTGCTCGTGATAGTTCTTGCCGACGCAGAAGATGTTGCGGCGCGGTTGCGGGATGGGCGCTTCGATTTCCACCTGCGCCAGCGGGATGGGCGACAGGGTACGCGGCATGCCGGCGCCGTTGCGCTCGATCAAAGCCAGAATGCCTGATTTGGCCTGGTCGACGGAAAAATCAAAAGGCGCGATTGTCTGGGCGTCGAGATCGACAAGCCCCACGCGACGTTCGCCGGCGATCGAAAAAGTCGCGACCCGCATCCAGATCCTCCCTGAACCAATATTGAGCCAATTATTCGCTCTTTTGTTACACGCTATCGCCGATTGGTTTAGCCCGCAAGAGGAATCTGGGTTGGTCGTACCAAAAAGGATTTGATTGCCAACCCCATCTCTTCACAGGATATCGACCGCTGCCATGCGATGGACGGCGGTACCTGAAGCTGCTATCAATGGTTCAGTATCGGATCAGATAAAAGTGACCGGACATGCCCAAGCTTGTCGCCAGCGATATCGCCACCGCGCTGAAGAAGCGGATTTCTTCCGGCGAATGGATCGAGAATGGCCGCATGCCGCCGGAACGCGACCTGGCGAGCGAATTCGGCGTGGCGCGCAACACGGTGCGCCGTGCCGTCTCCTTCCTTGAGGACGATGGCACCGTGGTGCGGCATGTCGGACGCGGCACATTCCTGACCGCCACCAATCCTGGTTCGATGGCGGCGGTTGTCGGCCGGATGGAAGGCACCAGCCCGGCCGACATGATGGAGATCAGGCAGCTGCTTGAGCCGGCGGCGGCGGCCTTCGCCGCCACCAATGCCAGCGCCATGGAACTCAACGCGGTGCGCGAGGCGCACAAGATCGCTTCGGAGTCGCAGGACATGCCGACCTTCGAGCATTGGGATGCGGAATTTCACCACCGCATCTTCGCCTGCTCGCGCAACGACTTCCTCAAGGAGATCCATAATCTGATGCGCATCCTGCGCAATCAGGCGCCATGGTTCGAAATGAAAAAGCGTTCCTTTTCCGAAGAGCGCCGCGGCATCTATTGCAGCGAGCACCAGATCGTTCTCGATGCGCTGCTGCGCCGCGACCCGGAGAGCGCCAGCCAGGCCATGCTGGCGCATCTGAGAACCGTCGAGCGCAACCTGCTGGGTCGGTAAATCCGCGCACCGCTATCCTCAATAGGGCAGGCCGACATAGTTCTCGGCGAGCGCGGTCGACGCGGCACGCGAGTGCACGAGGTAGTCGAGTTCGGCCTCCTGGATGCGCTGGCCGAAGTCGCCGGTATCGGGAAAGCGGTGCAGCATGGTCGTCATCCACCAGGAAAAGCGCACCGCCTTCCAGACCCGCGCCAGAGCCTTGGCGGAATAGACATCGAGACCCGCTTCGGACTTCCCTTGATAGAAGTCCCGGAACCCGTTGAAGAGATAGCGCACGTCGCTGGCGGCGAGGTTGAGGCCCTTGGCACCGGTCGGCGGCACGATGTGAGCAGCATCGCCGACCAGGAACAGCCGGCCGAAGCGCATCGGCTCGGCAACGAAAGAGCGCAGCGGCGCGATCGACTTTTCGAAGGAAGGCCCGGTGGTGACGCTGGCCGCCGTCTGTTCCGGCAAGCGGCGGCGCAGCTCGTCCCAGAAGCGATCGTCCGACCAGGCTTCGACACGGTCACCCTCGGGGCACTGCACGTAGTAGCGGCTTCGATGCGTCGAGCGCATCGAGCACAGTGCAAAGCCCCGCTCGTGATTGGCGTAGACCAGTTCGCGATCTGCCGGCGGCACTTCGGCCAGCACGCCGAGCCAGCCGAACGGATATTGCCGCTCGAACGTTTTCAGCGCCCGCTCCGGCACCGATCCGCGGCTGACGCCATGATAGCCATCGCAGCCGGCAATGAAGTCGCAATCCATGCGATGCGTAATGCCGTCCTTGTCGTAGGTGACGAATGGTGCGGCACCGCCGAAATCATGCAGCGCCACATCCGACGCCTCGTAGACGGTGACCAGGCCGGCCGCGTCGCGCCTGTCCATCAAATCATGCGTCACCTCGGTCTGGCCGTAGACCGTGACATGCCTGCCGCCGGTGAGTCCGGCGAGATCGATGCGGTGCAGGCGCCCGTCGAAGGCGAGCGAGATGCCGGAATGCGGCAAGCCTTCGGCATGCAGCCTTGCGGCAGCACCGGCTTCCCCGAGCAGATCGACCGTGCCCTGTTCGAGCACCCCTGCCCGCACGCGGCCAAGCACATGGTCCCGGCTCGAGCGTTCCAGGATGACGGTCTCGACACCGATGCCGGCCAGAAGTTGCCCAAGCAGCAGGCCGGAGGGTCCCGAGCCGACGATGACGACCTGCGTGCGCATCAGTGGCCGAGACTTTCGATCCGTGCGGCGAGTTCGGCGGCAAGGCGCAGCGATGCCGCGGTTGCGACCACCATCTGCGGCAGCAGCAGCCATTCCAGCGTCCATGCCGCGCCCGAACGTTCCTGCTCATGCACCAGAGCCTGATGCATGCCGGAAAGCTGGGTGGCGTTGAAGCGGGCCAGCGCCACCAACGCTTCGGCCTTCACCGGGTTCTGCTTGTGCGGCATGGCCGACGAGCCGCCACCGCCGGAAAGCGCGATGTCAGCGCCGCCCTGCGCCATCAGGGCGATGTCCTGGCCGAACTTGCCGAGGCTGCCGGTCAGCAGCGACAGCCAGCCGGCGAAATCGCCGAGCGCGTCGCGCTGGCTGTGCCATTGCGGCGCATCGCCAAGGCCGAGTTTTGCGGCAAGCGCCGCGCGCACTGCCGGCCCCTTCTCGCCAAGCTTTTCCAGCGTGCCGGCGGCGCCGCCGAACTGCACGACCAGCAAACGTCTCGACTGTTCAGACAATCTTCCCCGGTGCCGCTGCAGCGTCCCGCGCCAGGCGTTCACGCGATCAGCTACTTGAATAGGGATCGCGGGCTGCATGCGGGTCATGCCGGTCAGCGCCCTGCCCCCAAAGCGCTCCTCGAGCGACGTGAGGCGCAAAACGGTCTCGGTCAGGAGCAGGCTGAGATGGTCTACGACGGATTTCAGTCGAAGCACCAAGCCCGTGTCGATGACATCCTGGCTTGTGGCACCGAAATGCACCTTGTCGCCATGCGGCTCGCCAACCGCCACTCTGAGCTGACGCACCAATTCCGGCACGATGACGCCGTCCCTGGCGGCAGCGGCGCGCAGCAAGGTCGTGTCCGGCCGGAACGAGGCCAGCACCACCCCAATGGCCACCGCCGCGTCCCTGGTAATGATTCCGTGTGCGGCCTCGGCTTGCGCCAGCGCGTTCTCAAACGACAGCATCGCCTCTATCTCAGCCTCGACAGAGAAATGCCTCGCCGCCTCCTCGTCGCCGAGAAAGGCGGAAAGCAATGGATGGTCGAAGGGCGATATGGTCATATCGCGGATCTCCTAGCTGTCGAAGAAGACCGTTTCCTTCTCCCCCTGGAGATGGACATCGAAGACGTAGGTGTCGCCCTGGCGCTCGGCGATCAGCGTCGGCACGCGGACGCGGTGCTCGATACGCGCCAGGATCGGATCGCCGGCATTGGCTTCTTCCTCATCGGAGAAATACAGCCTTGTGTGCAGACCGAGATTGATGCCGCGCGCGACCATCCACAGCGTGATGTGCGGCGCCATCAGGCGGCCATCGCGGAACGGCACGCGGCCGGGCTTGATCGTCTCGAATGCGCAGACGCCGGTGTCCATGTCGGTCGGGCAACGGCCCCAGCCGAAGAAGTTCGGATCGGCGGCACCGCGCAATTCGGCCGGCGAATTGTAGAGCCCGTCCGCGTCCGCCTGCCAGATCTCGATCAGAGCGTCCTTGAGCGGCGTCCCGGTGCCGTCAAGCACCCGGATGCGCAGGCCGATGCGCTCGCCTTTTGTCTTGTCGTTGACCATGGTCGCGCCGAGATCGGTCGCATAGACGCCACCTATGCCGCAGAAATTCGGCGTCAGCCCGATATGGACGTAGGGTCCGGCTGTCTGCGAAGGGCTCTCCTTCAGCCTGTCGAGCGACTGGGTCATCAATTGCCCTCCAGCCGGTTTTCGAACAGCGACGAGCGGCGCCCGCGCAGCACGATATCGAACTTGTAGGCGAGCGCATCCATCGGGATCGTCGCCTGCGTGTCGAGGACGGCCGTCAGCGCCTCGATGGCCGCCTTGTCGGCGATGCCGCGAACGATCGGGCATTTCCAGATCAGCGGATCGCCCTCGAAATACATCTGCGTGATCAGCCGCTGGGCAAAGCCATGGCCAAAAACCGAGAAATGGATATGCGCCGGGCGCCAGTCATTGGGGCCGTTCGGCCAGGGATAGGGCCCGGGCTTGACGGTGCGGAAGGCATAGAAGCCATCCTCGCCTGTGATGGTGCGGCCGCAGCCGCCAAAATTCGGATCGAGCGGCGCCAGGTAGCCATCCCTATTGTGGCGGTAGCGGCCGCCGGCATTGGCCTGCCAGAATTCCAGCAGCACGCCGGGCACACCAATGCCGCGTTCGTCAAGCACGCGCCCGTGGACGATGATGCGCTCGCCGATGGCGCTCTCGCCCGGCCTGGCGAAATTATGGATCAGGTCGGCGTCGAACTCGCCCAGCATGGCGTGGCCGAAGACAGGTCCCGCTATTTCCGACAGCGTGTTGTCGAAGGACAAAAGCGCCTTCTGCGGCGACCGCAGCACCGAACTCTTGTAGCCCGGCGTCAGCGCCGGCGGGTGCCATGTCCGGTCGCGCTGGAAGAAGGCGCCGGTCTCGGGCCTCCGGTTCGAGCCGGACTCAGCGGGCATTGTTGGCTCCGTCCATCTCCGAAAACACGTCCTTGGCGATCTTGAAGGCACGGTTGGCGGCCGGCACGCCGGCATAGATGGCGACATGCAGGAACGCCTCGCAAATATCGTCGCGCGTCGCACCGGTGTTGGCGGTGGCGCGCACATGCAGCGCGACCTCCTCATCATGGCCGAGTGCGGCCAGCAGCGCCAGCGTGACGATCGAGCGCTCGCGCTTGCTGAGGCCGGGCCGTGCCCATACCGTCCCCCAGGCGGCCTCGGTGATCAGTTCCTGAAACGGCCGGTCGAAATCGGTGGCTGCGACCTCGGCCCGATCGACGTGGCGGTCGCCGAGCACCGACCGTCGGATGGCAAGGCCTGTCCGATATCTTGCCGTGTTGCCGGGGACTTCATCCATGGGTTTCTCCAGGGGCAAGCGATGCGACAAAACCGCGGATCAGCGCGACCAGCGCCTCCGGCTGCTCGATGCACGGAATGTGTCCGGCATTGCGGATGATTTCGAAACGTGCGCCGGGGATCAGATCCGCCAGAGAGCGGACAAGATCGGGGGGCGTCGAGCCGTCCTGGTCGCCGACAACGCAGAGCGTCGGTACAGCAATGCGGCGCGCGCTCTCGGTGAAATCGGCGTCGCGGACAGCCTTGCATGTCCCGATATAGCCCGGCAGCGCCTGCCTGGTCAGCATGTTGCGGCAACCGGCAAGGTCGGCGGGGCGCCCGACATGGAAATCCGGCGTGAACCACACTTTCATCACGCCATCGGCGATCGCCTCGATGCCGTAGCGCTCCACGACCGCAATGCGGCTGTTCCAGCTTTCGGCGGTACCGATCTTGTGGGCGGTGTCGCTAAGGATCAGGCCCTCGATGCTTTCAGGACGGCGGATATGCAGTCCCTGCGCCACCATGCCGCCGACCGACAGGCCAAACAGCACGACCTTGTTGAAACCGAAGTGGTCGATGAGGGCGTTCAGATCGTCGACATGGTCGTTCATCGAGTGGACGCCGGTGCCGATGTCGGAGAGGCCGTGGCCGCGCTTGTCATAGGCGAGCAGCGGCATCTCGCCGGCCAGAAGCGCAACGACCTCATCCCAGATCCGCAGATCTGTGCCCAGCGAATTGATGAACACAACCGGGGGCGTCTTGCCGTCCGCCTCGACATATCGGTGGTGCAGCGTGATGCCGCCAACAGTGACGAATGGCACGATTTCGATCCTCCATCTCCACATTGCACGCCGCATTTGGTTCGGTAAAATGATATTTTGCGCCGTTTCATTAACTCAGGGGTTATCAAATTCATGCCCGGCAGCCGCATCAGGTTCCGTCACCTGCAAGCATTCCTGGAAGTCGCCCGGCAGGGCAGCGTGGCCCGCGCCGCCGACCTCCTGCATGTCAGCGCGCCGGCGGTGACCAAGACCCTGCGTGAACTGGAAGAGGCGCTCGGCATCGCCGTGGTCGAGCGCGACGGGCGCGGCATCCGGGTCACCAGGCTTGGCGAAATCTTCCTGGACCATGCCGGCTCGGCGATATCGGCGTTGAAGCGCGGCATCGATTCCGTTCGCCAGGACGGCACCATCAATCGCCACCCGATCCGCATCGGCGCGCTGCCGACGGTTTCAGCGAAGGTCATGCCGCAAGCCATGAGCCTGTTCCTCAAGGAGAACACCGGGGCTGCGATCAAGATCGTCACCGGCGAGAACGCCGTGCTGCTCGAGCAGTTGCGCACCGGCGCGCTCGATCTCGTCGTCGGTCGGTTGGCGGCGCCCGAAAACATGACCGGTTTCTTCTTCGAGCACCTCTACTCGGAACAGGTGCTGTTCGTCGTGCGGGCCGGGCATCCGCTGCTGGAACCGGGAGCGGATATCTTCGCCAGGCTCGACGAATTCCCGGTGCTGATGCCGACCCGGGAATCCGTCATCCGTCCCTTTGTCGATCGCCTCTTCATCACCAATGGCATGACCGCGCCGGCAACCGAGATCGAGACGGTCTCGGATTCCTTCGGCCGTTCCTTCATGCGGCAGAGCAATGCGGTGTGGATCATCTCGGCCGGCGTGGTCGCCAACGAGCTCGCGAGCCGTGCCTTCGTCGCCTTGCCGGTTGACACCGCGGAAACCAAGGGGCCGGTCGGCCTGACGATGCGCACCGATACCGCGCCCTCGCCCGCCTTCACGATGCTGTTGCAGACCATTCGCGAAGCCGCAAGGCCGGGCGCCTGACCTTCGGCGCGTTCACGCATCGACCGAGCGGCATCCGCGCGGCCATGTCGTGCCGGGCTCGCAAGGCCGGCGGCAAGGTCAGACAGCCAGTGACGGTGTGAAGCGAACGCTGGCGGATCTCGTCTGCCCAGATGCCAGCATCATGCAGCCGGTGCTGTTGTCCTCGTCGTTCACGCGGTTGAAGGCATCGGTGATGTTGCTGACCGGCTCGGCGCAAAAGAACGGCTCACCCGGCGGCGTGTAGAGGACGAGGAAATCGAGCGGTGCCTCGGCCTCCATGTCCAGTTGCCGCCCATGCTCCGGCCAGGAGATCCGGGCACGGCGCGTCCATCCGGTGAAAACCGTGTCGAACTCCACCTCCGATACATCAAAGCCGATCGACGGATCGGCCCCCGCCGGCGGCGGGACGTGACGGACAGGCAGGATCTCCGCGTCGGTTTCCCACATGCCGGACACCGACGCCTGGACATGCGCCCAACGTGTCGACGGGAAATAGGGATGGAGGCCGAAGCCAGCCGGCATCGGCGCGTCCGACAGGTTGCGCACGGCAATGGTCATGCAAAGCGCACCGTCAGCCAGCGTGATCTCCTGCTCGGCTTCATAGCTCCATGGCCAGGAATCGGCGGCGTGGCGATAGCGCAGGACGATCGTGCTGGCTTCGTGCCTCACGACCGTCCAAGGGTGGCGCCAGCCATGGCCGTGCTCATGGTGCGGGTCCTCCGGCCGACTAGGCAGTTGGACGGTGCGGCCCGCGAATTCGAAACGGCCGCCCTTTATACGATTGGAATAGGGGACGAGCGGGAAGCAGGCCATGGCGCCTGCATCGCGACGGCTGATCGCCAGCGGATCCGCCGGGCGTAGCCAATCCACGACAAAGCCATCTTGCCACCACCGATACGACGCCACGGCGCCGCCGGCAGCAGGAGCAATGTCGACAGTCGCGATGCCGTCACTGATCGAGACCAGTTCGGTGTGCTGCGCGGCAACAGCAGCGGAATTCTTTGTCATCGGCACTCCCCCATCCCTTGACTCCGATCGCCATGGCTATAAGACATATCATATGAATAGTATGAAGAATAAGAAATCTTTCAGCACGGCGCGCACGTCACGGGTTGCCGTCGCGGTTTCCAGTGGTTCCACCGCGCTGCACGCGACCGTCGTCGAGCAGATCGGCTTGCGCATCGTCCAGGGCGACTTCCTGCCCGGCGAGGCCCTGCCCAATGCGGATGATTCCAGCGAGATGCTCGGTGTCAGCCGCACGGTATTGCGTGAAGCGATCAAGGTGCTGGCCGGCAAGGGGCTGGTCGAATCGCGGCCGAAGACCGGCACGCGCGTGCGTCCCCGCTCCGACTGGAATTTCCTCGACCCCGACGTGCTGTCATGGCGCTATGCCGGCGGCATCAGCACCGACGATGTGCGCGCGCTGTTCGAATTGCGCCGCGCCATCGAGCCGATGTCGGCCGCACTCGCCGCCCAGCGCGCCAACCCGGCGCAGATCGCCGAAATCCAGGCGGCACTCGCCGAAATGGAAGCGTTGAGCGACGATGGCGACCGCTTCGCCAAGCCCGATCTGGTGTTCCATCAGACCATCCTGCGCATGACCGGCAATGAGCTGATCGGCTCGCTGGCCGCACTGGTCGAAACCGCGTTGGTGATGAGCTTTCGCCTCTCCAACGACAATCCGGATGGACAGCGCCACTCCTTGCCGCTGCATCGCGAGGTCGCCGAGAAGATCGCCGCCGGCGACGCGCTCGGTGCGCAGAAGGCGCTGCTGGTGCTCATCGACAATGCCGAGGACGACGTGCGCCGCAGCGTCGAGAACCGCAACAAACGCCGCAACGACCGAGGCCAGCAATCGTGACCGATACCAAACGCAAACTGCGGTCCGAAGCCTGGTTCGGCGGTGAAGGCAAGAACGCCTTCATGCACCGCAGCTGGATGAAGAACCAAGGCATCCCGGCAGACGCCTTCGATGGCCGCCCGGTGATCGGCATCTGCAACACCTGGTCGGAATTGACCCCGTGCAACGCGCATCTGCGCGCCTTGGCCGACCACGTCAAGCGCGGCGTCTATGAGGCCGGCGGGCTGCCGCTGGAGTTTCCGGTGATGTCGCTGGGCGAGAGTAACATGCGCCCGACCGCCATGCTGTTTCGCAATCTGGTGAGCATGGATGTCGAAGAATCCATTCGCGGCAATCCCATCGACGGCGTGATCCTGCTGGTCGGTTGCGACAAGACCACGCCGGCGCTGCTGATGGGGGCTGCCTCATGCAACCTGCCGACCATCACCGTCTCCGGCGGGCCTATGCTCAACGGCAAGTTTCGCGGGCAAGACATCGGCTCCGGCACGCATGTGTGGAAATTCGCCGAGGAGGTCAAGGCCGGCCGCATGCCGGTCGCCGACTTCCTCGCCGCCGAGCAAGGCCAGAGCCGGTCGGCGGGCAGCTGCATGACGATGGGCACGGCCTCGACCATGGCCAGCATGGTGGAAGCACTCGGCATCGGCATGCCGGACAATGCCGCAATTCCGGCGGTGGATTCGCGCCGCGGCGTGCTTGCCCAACTGGCCGGACGCCAGATCGTCGAGCTCGTTCGCCGCGACGTGACGATAGCGCAGATCCTCACCAGGCAAGCGTTCGAGAATGCCATCCGCGTCAATGGCGCGATCGGCGGTTCGACCAATGCGGTGCTGCACCTGATCGCCATCGCCAACCGGGTTGGCGTCGATCTCAGCCTCGAGGACTGGGACCGTCTTGGCCGCGACGTTCCGACGATTGTCGATCTGATGCCGTCGGGCCGATTCCTGATGGAAGACTTCTACTATGCCGGGGGGCTAGCTGCGGTCATGGCGTCGCTTGATGAAGTGGGGCTTCTTCATCGCGACGTCATGACCGTCAGCGACAAGACGATCGGTGAATTGATCGACGGCGCGCCCAACTACAACCGCGAGGTCATCCGTCCGCTGAGCGAGCCGCTGACCGAACAGGGCGGTATCTCGATCCTGCGCGGCAATCTGGCGCCCAACGGGGCGGTCATCAAGCCGTCCGCGGCGACGCCCGAGCTGATGCAGCAT
This sequence comes from Mesorhizobium sp. 113-3-9, assembly GCF_016756515.1. Taxonomy (NCBI): domain Bacteria; kingdom Pseudomonadati; phylum Pseudomonadota; class Alphaproteobacteria; order Hyphomicrobiales; family Phyllobacteriaceae; genus Mesorhizobium; species Mesorhizobium sp. 113-3-9. Next base: position 6,062,189 of record NZ_AP023246.1, read on the forward strand.
CGGGGCAAGGCTGTCGTCTTCGAGAACATCGAGCACTACTACGCCCGCATCGACGATCCGGAACTGGATATCGACGCCTCTTCGGTGATGGTGCTGAAGAACTGCGGACCGCGCGGCTATCCCGGCATGGCCGAGGTCGGCAACATGCCACTGCCGGCCAAGCTGCTCAAGCAGGGCGTCTCCGACATGGTGCGCATTTCGGACGCACGCATGAGCGGCACGGCCTACGGCACCGTCGTGCTGCATGTGGCGCCTGAAGCGGCGGCAGGTGGCGCACTGGCACTGGTGCGCGACGGCGATCTCATCGAACTCGACGTTGCCGGCCGCCGTCTGGAATTGCTGGTATCGGACGAGGAACTGGCGATCCGCCGCCGCGACTGGAAGCCACCGGCGCCGCCCGAAGGCGGCTACCAGAGCCTCTATGTCGAGCGCGTTCTGCAGGCCGACAAGGGCTGCGATTTCGACTTTCTCGTCGGCCGGCGCGATGCCGGCATTCCCCGGCATTCCCACTAGAGGCGCGCGATGACGGATCCAATCGGCAGCTACGCGACCTATCCAAGCCTCAAGGGCCGCAGCGTCTTCATCACCGGCGGCGGCAGCGGCATCGGCGAAAGCCTGGTGCGCCATTTCTGCGCGCAAGGCAGCGGTGTGGCTTTCGTCGACCTGGCCGAGGAACCGTCCCGGCGGCTCGTCGATGCGATCGCGGCCGAAGGACATGACGCGCCGCTGTTCATTCGGTGCGACCTGCGCAATGTCGAAGAGCTGCAGGCGGCCACCGTGCAGGCAGCGCGGCACAATGGCCCGATCCAGGCGCTTTGCAACAATGCCGGCAATGACGACCGGCATCAGACCAAGGACGTCACGGTCGCCTATTGGGACGACCGCATGGCGGTCAATCTGCGCCACCAGTTCTTCGCGGCGCAGGCGGTGCGCCCGCAGATGAGTGCGCAGGGCGGCGGCTCGATCATCAATTTCGGCTCCATCACCTGGATGGTCGGCGATCCCGATTGCCCGGCCTATGTCACCGCCAAAGCCGCTGTCTACGGCATGACGCGGGCGCTGGCCCGTGAACTCGGCCCCGAGCGCATCCGCGTCAACTGCATGGTGCCTGGCTGGGTCATGACCGAGCGCCAGATGCGGCTGTGGCTGAATCCGGCTGGCGAGCGCCAGATCGCGGAAAGGCAGTGCCTGCCGGACCGGCTGCAGCCCTCCGATATCGCGCGCATGGCGCTGTTCCTCGCCGCCGACGACAGCCGCATGTGCACGAGCCAGCAGTTCATCGTCGATGCGGGTTGGGTGTAACCCGCACGGCTCCAAGGGAAGAAGGGTATTTCATGCGTCTTGTTCAGTTCAGAATGCCGGATGGCAGCAGGCGGGTCGGTCGTGTCTCCGATGACGGCAATCACCTGCATCCGCTCGAAAAGACCGCCAGCGTGCTTGACCTCGCCGAAGCGGCGATCGCCGAGGGTGCGTCCATTGCCTCGCTGGTCGAAAAGCGGACGGGCACCGCGACAATCGACTATGACGAGCTGTTGCGCGATGGGCGCGTGCTCGCCCCGCTGGACCACCCGGAGCCGGCGCGGTTCCTGGTCACCGGCACCGGCCTGACCCATACCGGAAGTGCCGCCGCGCGCAACCAGATGCATGTTCTGACCCATGGCGAAGGTGCCGAGGAATCCGATTCCTTGAAAATCTTCCGCATGGGGTTGGAGGGCGGCAAGCCCGGCGCCGGCAAGATCGGCATCCAGCCCGAGTGGTTCTTCAAGGGCGTCGGCACCTGCATTGTGCCGCCCGGTGCTGAGCTGCCGATGCCGGCATTCGCGAAAGCCGGAGCAGAGGAAGCCGAGATTGTCGGGCTTTACCTGAATGGTCCGGACGGCCATCCCCACCGCATCGGCTATGCGCTCGGAAACGAATATTCCGACCACGTGACGGAGGGCGAGAACTATCTCTACCTCGCGCATTCCAAGCTGCGCTCCTGCTCGATCGGCCCGGAACTGCTGATCGGCGAGCTGCCGAACGAAGTGCGCGGCTATTCCCGCATCCTGCGCGACGGCACCGTCATCTGGGAGCAGGAATTCCTGTCGGGCGAGGCGCACATGTCGCACTCGATCGCCAACCTCGAACATTTCCATTTCCGCTACCCGATGCACCGCAGGCCGGGCGACCTGCACGCCTATTTCTTCGGGGCGGCGGTGATGAGCTACGCCTCCGGCGTCAAGACGGCCTCCGGCGACGAGTACGAAATCCAGGCACAGACATTCGGCAAGCCGCTCCGCAACCGAATGGTGTCGGTGCCGGACGAGGGGCTGGTCACCGTCACCCAGCTGTGACGGCAAAAGTCCGACAATTACGGTCCACCAGAACGACAATGGGAGATTAAAAATGGGACTGAAGAAAGCGTTTCTAAAACTGGCGACAATCGGGCTCGGCATCGGCCTGATGACATCGGCCGCACTGGCCGCGAACCTGCGGGTTCTGGCCTGGGACGGCTACGCCGACCCGGACTGGGTGAAGGACTTCACGGCCGCCACCGGCATCGGTGTCGATGTCGTCTTCATCGGCAGCGACGACGAGATCTGGGCCAAGATCAAGGGCAGCGAAGGGCAGGATTTCGATGTCTTCGCCGTCAACACCGCCCAGCTGCAGCGCTACATCAAGGCCGATCTGGTGTCGCCGATCGACATCACCAAGCTGCCCAACCAGAAAGAAGTGCTGCCGCGCTTCCGTGATCTGTCGCAGGTCAGCGGCGTCACCAAGGACGGCAAGGTCTACGGCATTCCCTTCTGCTTCGATTCCATCGGACTGATCTACGACACCGACAAGGTCAAGCCGGCGCCGACTTCGATGTCGGTGCTCTGGGATCCGGCCTACAAGGGCAAAATCCTGGCCTATGACAATGGCGAACACAATTTCTCGTTCACCGCACTGACGCTCGGCTACAAGGATCCGTTCAACCTCAATGAGGAGCAGATGGCGGCGGTCAAGGCCAAGCTGGTCGAGCTCAAGCGCAATGTGCTGAGCTTCTACACCACCGCCGACGAGGCGCAGCAGATCTACCAGAACAATGATGTTGCCCTGATCTGGGCCAATTACGGCCAGCAGCAGGTCAAGGCACTCCAGAAGATCGGCGCCCACGTCGCCTACATCAATCCAAGCGAGGGCGCGCTGGCCTGGCTGGACAACTGGGTGATCTCCAAGGGCGTCCGCGACAATGCGGCGGCCGAGAAGTGGATCGACTTCATGCTGACCAAGAAGGTCAGCGGCGAGCTTTCCGAGCGCACCGGCTTCGGCAACACCGTGGTCGAGTCGAGCAGCGCCGGCAGCAACGACAAACTGGTCTGGCTCAACAATGTCGAAGACCCGCTCAAGCGCTCGGATCTGTGGAACGAGGTCAAGGCGACGCCCTGATCCTTTCCGCGCCTGATTTCGAAGGACCCGGCGGTCCGGACGTTCCGGACCGCCGCAGCGTATGCGAGACCATATCATGAACCAGAACACCGACCTGCTGACGCTGAGGTCCGTCTCGAAATCCTACGGCACGGTTCCCGTGCTGCACGACATCGACCTGTCGATCAAGGACGGTGAGTTCCTGACCGTGCTCGGGCCTTCGGGTTCAGGCAAGACGACCGTCCTGCGGCTGATCGGCGGGCTGGAGCCGCTGACGTCGGGCGAGATCCGCCTCGACGGCCAGGACATCAGCCGCATGCCGATCAACAAGCGGCCGTTCAACACCGTGTTCCAGGATTATGCGCTGTTCCCGCACATGACCGTTTCCGGCAATGTCGGCTACGGGCTTTCGGTGCGCCATATCCAGCGCACGGAGATTGCACGCCGTGTCGCCGAGGCGCTGGAACTGGTGCAGCTTGGTCGTTTCGCCGACCGCTTCCCGGCACAACTTTCCGGGGGCCAGCGCCAGCGCGTCGCCCTCGCCCGCGCGCTGATCTGCCAGCCGCGCCTGATCCTGCTCGACGAGCCGCTCGCGGCACTCGACCTCGAATTGCGCCGGCAGATGCAGGAGTTCCTGAAATCCATCCAGCGCGAGATCAAGACCACCTTCCTGTTCGTCACCCATGACCAGGAGGAGGCGATCGGCATGGCCGACCGGATCTGCGTCATGCAGGCGGGGCATATCCGCCAGCTCGGCACGCCGCACGACCTCTACTACAAGCCGAATTGCGAGTTCGTGGCGCGCTTCTTCGGCGAGAACAATCTGGTGGCGGGGAAACTCGGTCCCGTCCAGGGCGACCTGCGATCGATCGAGACCGCGCTTGGGCGCCTTGTCTGTTCGATCAGCGGTCAGCCGCATTTGCAAGCCGCGCCAGATGGCGCCGCCGCCTTCGCGGCGTTCCGTCCCGAAGCCTTGCATCTTGCCGACGCCAAGGACAGTGGCAACCGCTTTTCCGGCACCATCGCGGACCTGGCCTTTGCCGGCTCGTCAACCGTCGCCACGATCACCTCGGGTGCCGACAATGCCGCGCAACGCCTGCGGCTGCGCCTGCCGAGCCGGATCGGCGGCAGCGCGCTGAAATCCGGCGAAACGGTCTCGCTCTGCTTTGCGCCGCATGAAGGCCATCTGGTGCTGGCATGAGCGCGGCCGCCTCGACCCCGGAAAGGCGTTTGTCGCTGCTGGTGACGGTGCTGGCCTTCGCCTTGCCTGTCATCTTCGTGCTCGTGCCGCTGGCGATCTTCCTGGTCTACAGCTTCTTCAGCGTCGACCAGGGCACGATCGTCTACGCGCCGACGCTCGGCAATTATGTCAGGTTCTTCACCGACCCGATCTTTCTGCCGGTGTTCTGGAACACCATCGTGCTGTGTTTGTCGGTGGCCATCATCTGCATCCTGCTCGCCTATCCCGCCGCTTATTTCCTGACGACCCTTAGAGGGCGGTGGCGCTACGCCTTGCTGATGCTGCTGCTGGTGCCGCTGCTGATGAGCTACGTCATCAAGATCTACGCGATCCGCAGCATCCTCGGCCTCAACGGTTTCCTCAACAAGGCGCTGGTGGCGCTCGGCATATTGCAGCAGCCGTCGACGCTTTTCGTATTCAACATGAACGCCATCCTGTTGACGCTGAGCCTGCTATTGATCCCCTTCGCCATCCTGCCGATCTTCCTGTCGCTGGAGCGTATCCCCCAGACCTTGCTGCGTGCCTCCGACGATCTTGGCGCGAGCGGCTTGCAGACCTTCCTGCGCATCACCTTGCCGCTCAGCCTGCCCGGCGTCGCCTCGGCGGCGAGCTTCGTCTTCGTGCTGGCGATCGGCGACTTCCTGACGCCGCAAATGGTCGGCGGGATCAGCGGCTTCACATTCGGGCGCATCCTCTACAGCCAGTTCGGCACGGCCTATAACTGGCCGTTCGGGGCGGCACTGTCGGTGGCGCTGGCAATCGTGGTGATCTGCGCCATACTCATGGGCGAACGGTTCGGACGCAACCGGGGGACGTCGATATGAGCGCCCTGCCCCGGCCCTCCACCATCTTCCTGGCCGCGATCACGACGCTGGTCGCGGTGTTGCTCTACAGCCCGCTGTTCGTGCCGATCGTGTCGTCTTTCTTCACCATCTCGCATGGCGATGTCGACTGGTCGTCGCCCACCCTCTCGACCTATCGGGCGCTGGCCGGGAACGACGACATCCTGGCTGCCCTGCGCACCACGTTGATCGTCGGCGTCTGTACCGTCATCCTCTCGGTGGTCAGCGGAACGCTGCTGGCGCTGTACTATCACGGCCGCCGTTCGGGACGCTCGGTCCTGCAGTTCATCATCTTCCTGCCCTTCCTGATGCCGCCGATCATCAGCGGCCTGGCGCTGCTGATCTTCTTCCGCGAGATCGGCCTCGAGCGCTCGCTGCTGACCGTCGTCATCGGCCATACGGTCTTCGTGCTGGCGATCGTCTACCGCACCGTGCTGATGCGCCTGCAGTCGATGAGCCGCACGCTGGTCGAAGCGTCCTACGACCTCGGCGCCACCGGTTGGCAGACCTTCTGGCGCATCATCCTGCCGAACCTGTCGAGCGCGATGGTCGGCGGCGCCATCCTGGCCTTCGCGCTATCCTTCGACGAGACAATGATCACCATCCTGGTCACCGGCACGCAAAGCACGCTGCCGGTCAGGCTGTGGGCGATGATGCGGCTTGGCTTCTCACCCGACATCAATGCGCTGGTGGCGCTGATCCTGATGTTCACCGTGCTGCTCTGCGTGCTCGCCGCCCGCTTCCTGATCCCCAGGCAGATGGCGACGGAACGGACCTGAGTTATCGAACACGCATCATCGTGCGAAGGCCGTCGGATCGAGATCGAAGACACGCCCCCGGTTGAGAATATTCTTCGGATCGAGCGCCATCTTCAGCCGCCGCATCGTGGCGATCTCGGTGTCGCTGCGAACCAGATGCAGCCACTGCTTCTTGTCGAGGCCGATGCCGTGCTCGGCCGAAACGCCACCGCCCGCCACCGCCACGCCGCAATAGACGATGCCGTAGGCCGCCGCCGGATCGACAGTGCGCACCTGATAATGCAGATTGCCATCGCCGAGATGGCCGAAGACATAGATGTCGGCGTTGGGGTCAAAGGCGCGGATCGCGGTCTCCGCTTCTTGCAGGAACGCCCCCATCCGTGCCAGCGGGATGCTGATGTCGACGCCGATCAGGCCTCTGATCGAAAACAGGACGCGATTGGCGTCCTCCCGCACGTCCCATAGCGCCCGGAATTCGCGCGGCGACTGAGAGACCACGACATCGTCGACCACGCCGTCCTCGACCGCCTGCATCAGCACTTCAGCGAAGCGCTCGCTGTCGCGTTCGGGCTCGCTGCCCTGGATCTCGGCCAGCACATAGACCGGTGAGCCGGCCGGCAACGGCGCCGACATCGCCATGCTGCCAACCATGACGTCATAGAGCGGCGCGAAGTTGACCTCATAGGCGGACAATAAAGGGCCGAGCTTTTGCCGCAGCAGCCCAAGCAGGGCGATCGCCGCATCGAGCGAAGCGAGCGCGCAGAAGGCGTTCACCTCGGAGGCCGGCTTCGGGTGCAGCCTGAGCGCGGCGCGGGTGACGACGCCGAGCGTCCCTTCCGCGCCGATGAAGAGCTGGCCGAGGTCGTAGCCGGAATTGTCCTTGGGCAGCCCCTTCAACGAGGACAGCACGCTGCCGTCGGCAAGCACGGCCTCCAGCCCCAGCACCTGCGCGCGGTACATGCCGTAGCGCAGCACACGGATGCCGCCGGCATTGGTGGCGATGTTGCCGCCGACCGTGGCCGAACCGCGCGCGCCGATATCGACGCCGAACATGAGCCCGGCACCATCGGCCGCCTCCTGCACCGCCTGCAGCGTGGCACCGGCTTCGGCGATGATGGTGGCGGCTTGAGCGTCCGGCGCGGCGAGGCCGCTCATGCGTTCCAGCGACAGCACGATCTCGCCCGGCTGGACACGCGTGCCGCCGGCCAGCCCGGTGCGTCCGCCCTGGACGACCACCGGCTGGCCGAGAGCGTTGCACCCGGCGAGTGCCGCCGCGACACCGACGGTGTCGCGCGGACGCAGCACCACTTCGGGCAGCACGCCAAGCTTGCCGTCTGGATCGTCGCGATAGCGTTGTTCGACATCGGAGCCGGCAAGCACGCCGCCCTCGCCCAGCCGATCGCCAAGCGCGGAGAGAAGTCGTTCCGTTTCAGGCGACATCGGGATCAGGCGCTTGCGTGGCGAAGCGCAGCGTCTGCATCCATTGATCGCACGGCCCGATGAGTCTTCGATCCGACACGCTCGCCATCCTTCAATTACCGCCAGCCGATCCTATTCTTGATCGCTTGCCGTGCAAGCGATATCGGCCTGCCCCCAGGCGATGCCGGCATCAAGTCGCGACAAGATGCGATTGATGCCGGAAGCAGTGTTTCAGCTTACTGGAGCTTGGCCTGCAGCGCGTTGACGTCGTCGGTGGTCATTTCGCCATCGGTCGTCACCTTGCCGTCGACGATCTTCCACAGCCGGAACGGGCCGGTGATGTCGCCATATTTGTCGAAGGCGACCGGGCCGATGACGCCTTCGTAGCGGATCGGCTTGCCGTCCTTGATCAGGCCGAGCGCCTTGGCGAACTCCTCCTTGCCGGCAAAGATCGGCGTGCCGGCCGGGTCGACCGCCTTGTACATGGCATCCTTGATCTTTGCCGGATCCTCGGAGCCGGCAATGGCGATGGCCAGCCCGACGATGGCGCCGGCATCATAGGAGCGGTCGGCCGCCGGATTCGACGGCTCGATGCCGGAGAATGCCTTGTAGTTCTTGGTGAAATATTCGGTCGATGCGGTCGGGCTGGTTCCCGACGACGTGCCATAGGCGTCCTTCAGATAGTCCGCGCCGACGGACTCGATGAAATCAGGGCTGTTCATGCCGTCATTGAGCAGGAATTTCTGCACGCCGCCCTGCGAAATCCAGGTGCGGGCTACGGTTGCGCCGTCGACCGGCGTGCTGACGAGATAGAGCCCGTCCGGCTCGCCGGCCATCGCCGCCGTCACTTCCGAGGCATAGCTCGACTGCTTCTCGTTGTAGGGCGTGTCGGAGACGATGGTGCCGCCGAGCGCTTTGTAGGCGCGCGAGAATTCGGCCACCATGTTGACGCCGAAGTCGTTGTTGACGTGGATGATCGACAGCTTCTTGAAACCCTTGTCGATGGCGTATTTGGCGGCGGCGACGCCCTGCAGCGCATCCGAGGTGATGGTGCGGAAGAAGATGCCGTTGGTCTTGCCGTCGCGGCCGAGCGCGGTCAGCGTCGGCGAAGAGGATGCCGGCGAAACCTGGACGATCTTGGCCGGTGCGGTCACCGAAGTCAGGATCGGGATCGACACCGAGGAGATGATACCGCCGATGATGACCGGCACTTTCTTGACTTGAACCAGCTGGGTTGCGGCGTCGACCGCGATATTGCCCTGGCTCTGGCTGTCGCGCGTATCGGTCGCGAGGTCGCAGCCGCGGACACCGCCGGCTTCGTTGATGTCGCGGAAGGCCATTTCGACCGACTTGGCACCGGCCTGTCCGTATTCGCCGGCCGGACCGGTCAACTCCATGACGAGGCCGACGGTGATCTTGCAATCGGCGGCCTGCGCGGCACCCGCGATTGTGACGAGAGCGAGCGCGGTGGTGAGTTGGAGTATCGTCTTTCTCATTGTTGTTCCCCTTGAGTTGTCAGGCAATAATTTGATCTCTGGAGCCTCTTCAGCGTTCCGGCACCTGCAGCCAGGTTTCATGCAGATGCCGCCATTCGACACCGTTGGGCGCCGATGAACTGGTGGTGAAGACGGCGCTCGACTGGCGGCGGCTGTGCTTGCCGCCACGCAACTGCGCCTCGACGTAGAAAACGACAATCGTGTTCGCATCCTGCCAACCGGGCCGGATGTCCTCGATCGAAATGGCGAAGCCGTCATCGCACGTGGCGCGGCTGGAGCGGACATGATCGACGACAGCAGCGCGATCAAGCACTTTGCCGTCCGGCGCGACCATGCTGAAGCCGTCGCCCATGGCACGCTCGAAGCGCGTGAAGTCCACGGTGTCCGCGCGCGCGGCGACGAACCAGTCGACGAAGAAGCGATGCAGACCGGTGACCTCGGCGCTGGCCTGCGAAAACAGCGTCGCGTTGGTGGCGCTCATGTGCGGCCTGCATTGAGATTGTAGTGCATGATCGAGCCGTGGCGGCCGTGGCGGTCACGCTCCAGCGTGTAGACGTCGCCCAGGGGGCCTCGGCCTTGCGCGATCACGGCCGCGATCTTGGCCCGGTCATCGACATCGAGCGCGACATCCATGATGCCCGCGTTGGCCAAGGCATGCGCCTGGTTACGGGCGCCGACGATAACCGCGGCGACTTGCGGCTGCTCCAGCACCCAGGCGCTGGCGATGGTGGCGATGTCGACACCGTGGCGATCCCCGACGGCCTTCAACGCCTGGAGCAGTTGCTGGAACAGGTCCCAGCCGCCGAAGTCGTCGATGATCAGCTTGTATTTGACAAGCGAGCGGTTTTCGAGCGGCGTGGCGGGTTCGGCAACGCCGAGCCACTTGTCGCTGAGAAAGCCACCCGCCACCGAGCCGTAGCAAAGGAAGTGGACGCCGTTTCTCTTCGCAAGCGCGGCGAGGCTGTGAGCGGGCCGCTGGTCAAGCACGGAATATTGCAGTTGCTGGCTGACCAGCGGAATGCCGGCGGCGAGAATTTCGGCGAGCCGTGGCGTGTCGAAATTGGTGGTGCCGAGATTGCGCACCTTGCCCTCCCGGCGAAGCTCGTCGAGCCAGCCCATCGCATCGACATAACGAGGCTGGTCATAATCCCACCAGTGAAACTGCACGAGATCGAGACGCTCGGTCTTCAGCCGCCGCAGCGACTGGTCGACGATACCCCTGATGTAATCCCGGCTGATGCCGGTCAGCCTTTCGAGGTCGGGCACCAGCTTGGTGTGTACCTTCATCCTGGCCGCGACATCGAGGCCGCGTTCGCTGGCCAGCCGCAAGCGGGCGGCGCCGATCAGTTCCTCGACGCCGGTGTAGATGTCGGCGCAGTCATAGGTCCAGATGCCGGCGTCGAAGGTGGCGATCAGATCGGTCACCGCCTGGCTGCGGTCGATGGCCCCATGCCCACCAGCCAGTTGCCAGCCGCCGCGAATGACGCGGGAGATCGTGTAGCCTGGGCCGAGTTCGAAGGTCTTGGCGGTCATGTCTGCTCATTCTCCTTCGGCAGCGGTACGGCCGTGGTCTCGGCATGGCTGAACCGCCGTTTGCCGGTCCTGACGATCCTCAGCCGGCTGGCGCAATTGGGATCGGGACAGGCGATCTCGGCGTCCGAGGTCATCCAGTCATTTGGATGGGTTGGCCGCTGCTTTGCCGCCAGCAGCGGAAGCACGGCGGCAAGCGAGTAGATCGAGAAACCCTGCCCCGCCGGCATCGACAGCATCTCGCCCTTGAGTTCGAAATAGTCTCCGGCCTTGGCGCCGCAATAGATCGGCTTGCCCTCGGGGATGACCGCCTCGACGCGAAGGTCGAAGAGTTCGAAACCGTCGTCGGCCATGTCAGGCCTCCACCAGGCTGAAGGTGATGTCGCAGGTGCCGTTACGGCGGATCAGCCCGCATGCGGCGGCGAACTGGTCGCGCTCTTCGGCGCGCACTTGCGCCACCACGCTGCCGGCCAGCCAGCCGATCGGGAACAGAAGCCGCGCGCCCTGCCCATAGAACAGACCGATGTCGAAGATGGCGTTGGGATTGCCGCCCCACATGCGCGGCGGCACATAGGACAGCACGATATCGCCGGGCTGCGGCGTCAGCGTCGCGTTCTCCGCCGGCAATGGCCTGGCATAGGCTTGCCCCTCTATATCGGCAGCGGGAACCGGGCAGGAAATTTCCGGTCCCGTCCACATGGCGTGGATGCCCGGAACGACACGCGGCGTGCCGAGATATGCCTTGAGGAAGGCAGCGTTTTCCGGCGCCTTTTCGGGCAGCAACAGCGCCGTGACGCCAAGCTTCGAGCGTGGCTCGGTGATTCTGATGGCGGTCATGTCTGATCTTTCGAGGCGGCCGATTGCAGCTTGCTGCGCAGGAAGGTGAAAGGCCGGCTGATGTCGGCGACCAGCGACTCGCGCGCTGTTTGTGCATCCTGCGTGGCCAGCGCTGTGACGATGCGGCGGTGATATTGGGCGGTGTCGACCTCGCCGGCCTCCGAGAATGCATAGATTGCGACGCGGATGCATGGCCCCGATTGCAGCCACAGGCTCTCGATCATCGGGATCAGCACCGCCGAGCCGCAGCAGCGATAGATCTCGAAATGAAAGCTCTGGTTGAGTGTCACTTCGCGATCGACATCCTTCTTGTGTTTCAGCGCCCGCATCTCGTCCCATTCGCCGAGAATGGTCTCGATGGTGGCGATCTGACGCGAACCCATGCGGGCGGCGGCCAGCGCGATCGCCTCACCCTCGATCAGGATACGGGCCCGAAGGAGATCGTCGAGCCGTTCCAATGTGATCGGCGGCACACGCACCGAGCGGTTGGGCAGCGCTTCGAGTGCCTTCTCCGTGATCAGCCGGCCAATCGCCTCGCGCACCGGCATGGTCGACGTGACCAGCGCATCGGCAAGCCCACGGATGGTCAGCACCTGGCTCGGTTCGAACAGGCCGCCGATCAGGGCGCGGCGCAATTCCGAATAGACACGGTCCTGCACGGTTTCGCGGCCGACCGGAGCAAGCTGGGCAGCGATCGCCTCGTTGTTCTTTTCGATGGCAGCCTTTTGCATGGAATCCCGTTCCCGGCCGGTTTTCGGCTTGCGGTCGAAATTAAAGCCGAATAGCGTGATCAACGCAAGTGTGATCACAAATCAAAAACCAGGGGGCGGCAACGACCGTCTTCGGCCAGAGGGTTGATGAGCGAGGCAGCGGAGCGCCAAGGGCAGGAGGCCCGTGCGTCGGTTCTGACAGCAAGCAACGTCGTCAGACGGTTCGGCGGCCTTGTCGCCGTCAACGATGTTTCGTTTGACGTCAAAGCGGGCGAGATCCTTGGCCTGATCGGACCGAACGGCGCCGGCAAGACAACGATGTTCGACCTGCTTGCCGGCAGTATTCTGCCTTCCAGTGGTGACATCCTTATCAACGGCGTGCGCGTCTCCGGCGAGGCCGCGCATCTGCGCATTGGCCGTGGCCTTGGCCGCACCTTCCAGATCCCGCGCCCGCTGCCCAATCTGACACTGATCGAAAACATCATGCTGGCCGCGCAGGGCCAGGCCGGCGAAAGGCTGCTCGCCAACTTCATCACGCCGTGGCGGGTGGCGGCGCAGGAAGAGGCGGCCAGGGCAAAGGCGCTGGACCTTTTGGAGCTCGTCACCCTCACCCATCTCGCGCATGAGCCGGCGCGTGTGCTGTCCGGTGGCCAGCGCAAGCTGCTGGAACTCGCCCGCGTCATGATGGCCGACCCGGCGATCATCCTGCTCGACGAACCGGCGGCCGGCGTCAACGCGACGCTGCTGGAAGTCATCATCGACCGCATCCGCGACATCAACGCGCGCGGCATCACCTTCCTGCTGATCGAACACAACATCGACATGGTGACGCGGCTTTGCCACCGCGTGCTGGTCATGGCGAGCGGCCAGTTGCTCAGCGAAGGCACGGCGGAAGAAGTCGCCCGCGACCCGCGTGTCATCGAGGCCTATCTCGGGGGCGCCGCATGAGCGAGATCGTCCTCGACGTGCGCGACCTCGAAGCCGGTTACGAACCTGGCGTGCCGATCGTGCGCGGCGCCTCGATCACTGTCCGCAAGGGCGAAATCGTCGTCGTCCTCGGCCCCAATGGCGCCGGCAAGTCGAGCTTCATCAAGGCGATCGCCGGCCTTGTCCCGATCACCGGTGGCACGGTGTTCCTGGACGGCAAGGACATCACCGCCGCGCCGGCCCACACCATGGTGCGGCTTGGCCTTGCCTTTGTGCCGCAGACGGAAAACATCTTTCCGCTGATGTCGGTCGAGGACAATCTCAGGGTTGCCTGCGGCATTCTCGAGAGGCGCGAAATCCCCGGCCGCATCGACGAGATGTATGCCGCCTTTCCCGACCTCGTCCGCCAGCGCCGCACCGCCGCCGGCAATCTCTCGGGCGGACAACGCCAGATGCTTGCAGTCGCCCGGGCGCTGATCGTCCATCCCAAAGTGCTGGTGCTGGACGAGCCGTCGGCCGGCCTGTCGCCCAAGTTTGTCTCGATGGTGTTCGAGATGCTGGCCGGCATCCGCAAGTCCGGCGTCACCATCCTCTTGGTCGAACAGAACGCCAAGGCAGCGCTTGCGATCGGCGACCGCGCCTATGTGCTGGTCGAAGGCAAGGACCGGCACCAGGGTGTTGCTTCCGAACTGTGGAACGATCCTGTGGTCGCCGAACTCTATCTCGGCCAGCGGCCCTCTCACGCCGGCAAGGGAGGCGCGGCATGAGCCTGCAATTTGTGGTCGACGGACTGCTGACCGGTTCGATGATCGGCCTTGGCGCCATCGGCGTGACGCTGACCTATTCGATCCTGCGCTTCTCGAATTTCGCCCATGGCGACTTCATGGCCTGGGGCACATATGCGACGCTGGCCGTCGTCAGCGCCATTGGTGTGACCTTCGGCAAGGTAGCACCCATCGCGCCGCTGTCCTTCGGCTGGCCGCTCCTGGTTGCGCTGGTCGTCGGCATGGCCTTCACTGCGCTGCTGGCGCTGCTGCTCGACAGGGTGTTGTTTTCGCGGCTGCGCTCGCAAGGCCAGGCCATCATCGTTGTGATGGCGAGCTTCGGCGCCTCGATGGCGCTCAGAAGCCTGCTCGAATTCACCTTCACCTCGCGGCCGACTTATTTCAGCCGGGCGATCCAGATCGCCATGCCGGTCGGCTTCGGCATCCGCATCACCCCCGACCAGATCGCGCTCTTGCTGCTGACCGCCATACTCGTGCTCGGCGTGCATCTGTTGATGACGCGCACGCAGACCGGCCGCTCCATGCAGGCATTGAGTCAGAACCCAGCATTGGCCCGCATCGTCGGTATCGACGTCGCCGGCGTGGTGCGCGTCACCTGGATCATTGGCGGGGCGCTGGCCTGCGTCGCCGGCGTGATGATCGGCATCCTGGTGCAGATCCGCCCGTTCATGGGCTTCGACATGCTGCTGCCCATGTTCGCCGCGGCCATCCTCGGCGGCATCGGCAGCATTCCGGGCGCCGTGCTCGGCGGCCTGATCATCGGGCTCGCCGAAGCCGGAGCGGTGCAATTGATCGGCGCCGAATGGCGCGCCGCCGTCTCCTTCATCATCCTGATGGCGGTGCTGTTCGTGCGGCCGATCGGCCTTTTCGGAGTTCGGGAAAGATGATCGATCTCATCGGTTACGGCGCCTTCTTCCTGACCACCGCACTGATCTTTTCGCTGGTCACGCTCGGGCTCAATCTGCAGTGGGGGCTGACCGGACTGTTCAATGTCGGCCTTGCCGGCTTCGTCGCCATCGGCGCCTACACCTCGGCCTTGCTGACCACACCGGATGATGCGGCACGGCTGGGTGGCTTCGGACTGCCGATCCTTGTCGGCTGGCTGGGGGCCATGGTTGTCGGCGGCATCGCCGCTGCCCTCACCGGCATGGCGACATTGCGGCTCAGATCCGACTATCTGGCGATCACCACATTCGGTGTCGCCGTCGTTGTGCAACTGGTCGCGCTCAACGCGCAGAAGCTCACCGGCGGGCCGTTCGGCATCGGCTTCATCCCGCGCCCCTTCGGCGGCCTTGCCGAGACGCCGCTGCTGTTCAACCTGTCGAACCTTGCCGTCGTCTGCGTCGTGACGCTGATCGCCTATCTCGCACTGGAGCATCTGTCGCGCAGCCCGTGGGGACGCGTGCTGAAGGCGCTGCGCGAGGACGAGCGAGCGGCGATTTCGCTCGGCAAGAGCGCGCGCTTCTACCGCGTCCAGGCCTTTGCCGTCGGCGGCGCCATCATGGCGCTGGCAGGCGCGTTGCAGGCGCATTTCACCGGCTTCATCGCGCCGGACAATTATTTGCCGATCCTGACCTTCCAGGTGTGGGTGATGCTGATCGTCGGCGGCTCGGGCAGCAATCTCGGCGCCGTCATCGGCAGCATCCTGGTGTGGGGGATATGGGCCGGATCGGGCACGCTGACCAGCGTTCTGTTTGCGCCCGAGCAGCAGGCGCGCGCCGCCTCACTGCAGATCGTCGCCATCGGCGTCATGCTCTGCGTCATCCTGCTGATCCGGCCGAACGGGCTGTTCGGCGACAGGCCACGGCGGCCGCGCCTGGACAAGCGGGCGAAGGCGGTCGCGACAAAGGGCAGTTCCGGCTCATGAACGCCGTGACCCGGCAGGAGGCACGGGGCATTTCGCTCTGGCACGCTGTCAGCCGCGACCGCCGCCAGCGGTCGCCATTACAGGGCGAGATCGATGCGGACCTTGCCATTGTCGGCGGCGGTTTTTCCGGCCTCTCGACCGCATTGCACGCCGCCGTGAAAGGGCTTTCCGTCGCCGTCCTGGAAGCCGAAATCATCGCCTGGGGCGCGACCGGCCGAAATGCCGGCTTCATCGTGCCCAACTTCGCCAAGATGGACCCGGACAGCATCCTTGCGCATCTCGGCCCCGAGCGTGGTGAACGCCTGATCGACTTTGCCGCCGGCAGCGCCGACCTCGTCTTCGGCCTGATCCGGCGGCACGGCATCGACTGCGACGCCGTGCAGAACGGCTGGATCCAGCCGGCGCATTCAGCGGCAGCTTTCGAGAAGGTCAAATCGCGCGCCGGGCAATGGGCACGGCGCGGCCGACCAGCCGTTACCCTGGATCGGCAGGACGTCGGGGCGCTGACGGGCGCGCGCGGCTATGTCGGCGGCTGGATGGATCGTTCGGGCGGCGTGCTCAATCCGGTTGCCTATGCACACGGGCTCGCCGATGCGGCGGAGAAGGCTGGCGCGAGGATCTTCGAACGGACGCGCGTCACCTCGATCGATCGCGTGGCCGATGGCTGGTCGCTGAAGACGCCATCAGGCTCGGTGCGTGCCGGCAAGGTGCTGGTCGCCACCAACGCCTATGGCGGGTCGCTCAATCGGTTGCTGCAACGGACCTATATTCCGCTGAAGGTCTTCCAGATCGCAACCGGGCCACTGCCGCGCGATGTGCGCATACGTCTGCTCCCCGACGGGCAAGGCGTCGGCGATACCAGGCGCAATCTCTTCACCTTCCGCTTCGATGCCGAGAACCGGTTGATCAGCGGCGGCATGCATATTCTGAACGCCGGCGCCGATACGCGCGTGCCGCGAGCGATCTGGCGGCGGCTCGCCCGACATCTCGATTTGCCGGACCTGCCGCCGCTAGCCTATGGCTGGTCTGGAATGGCCGCCGTCGAACCGGATTTCCTGCCGCACCTTGTGGATCTTGGACCAGGGCTGATCGCCGGTCGCGCCTGCAACGGACGTGGCATTGCCATGACGACGGCGATGGGCAAGGTGCTGGCCGACTGGGCCGCCGGAACCGAGGCGCCTGATCTGCCGCTGCCCTTTGCGCCGCCGGCACCGATCCCCTTCCATGCTTTGCTGCGGCACGCGCCCAGCATGTTGCTTGGCTGGAGCATGCTGCGCGACCGGCTGGACGAGGCCGGATAAGGCGATCATGTCCGGTCTGCGGACGATCGATCGGTCGTGCGAAGATTTTCGGCGAGAATCGCGGCCGCCACGGCGATGTCCTCTTCGAGGAATGCTCGAACGTCAGGGCCATTGCGCTGCTCCAATGCGGCAACAATCCTGCGATGCGCGTCGTTCGACTGCGGAATGTAGCGATCGGCCTGCATCAACAGCTTGAGATACGGCCCGACCCGGCCCCAGAGATCGCGGATCATGTTCAACAGGATCGGCGCACCGGCATGCCGGTAGATGGCGAAGTGAAACGCCTCGTTCAGCGCGAGATAGGCCCTGGCGTCGCCAGCCTCGATGGCGCCCTGCATGCCGGCGAGTGTGGCCTGTATGTCGGCCAGCCCGCCTTCGGCGATCCGCGACCCCGCCATCTCGCCCGCCAGCCCCTCGACGGCGATGCGGATGCGCGTCAGTTCCTCGAAGGCAGGCACGGATAGCAAGGGCACGATGACCGAGCGGTTGTTCTGCATCTCGAGCAGCCGCTCGGCGACCAGCCTTTGCAATGCCTCCCGGATGGGCGTCGTCGAAATGCCGAAGGTCTCGGCGAGCTTGCGGATGACCAGCGTCTGGCCTGGGCTGAAGCCGCCTGAAATCAATTCCTGTTTGAGCGCGCTGTAAGCGCGGTCATTGAGGGTTTGATGTTCGAGCTTCAGCATGCGCGCCGCGATCCGATCACCAGTTCGACAAAGCGCGATCGAGCGTCTCGGCCAGTTGCTCGGCATTGTCCCTGGCAAATGGTAGCGGCGGCCTGATCTTCAGCACATTGCCGCGCGGACCGCAGGACGAGATCAGCACACCATCCTCGCGCATGGCTTCGACGACCGCCGATGTCTTGCTGGCGGCCAGCGCGTCGTCGCCGTCGTCAGTCAGTTCGACGCCGAAATAGAGGCCGTTGTGCCTGACATCGCCAACCATGCCGTGCCGGCCCTGCAGCGCGCGCAACAGGTCGCCGGTGTAGGCGCCGACATTGCGTGCATTCTCGATCAAACCCTCGCCTTCGATCACCTCGAGCACGGCAATGCCGACGGCGGCCGCGACCGGATTGCCGCCGAAGGTGTTGAAGTAGCCGGTGTTGGAGCCGAAGGATGAAACAAGCCGCGGCCGCACTAGCACCGCGCCCATCGGATGGCCGTCGCCGATCGGCTTGCCCATGGTGACGATGTCGGGCTCGAGGCCGTAATTGGCAAAACCCCACATGCCCTGGCCAAGCCGGCCGAAGCCGGACTGCACCTCGTCGGCGATGACGATGCCGCCGGCGTTCCTGACGTGATCCGCCGCCTCGCGCATGACAGCCGCATCGGGGAAGAAAATACCATCGCTGGAGAAGGCCGAGTCGAGCAGCAGCGCCGCCGGACGAATGTTCTGCGCACGCATGTCCTCGATGGCGGCGGCGACATTCCTGGCGAAATCACGCGCGCCGCGGCCATGGTCGCGGAACGTGTCCGGCGCTGCCACGGTCCGGTGGTGCGCGGGCACGCCCTTCGCCCCGACCGCGGCAGGCGACAGCTGCGCGGTGGCGATCGTTGCACCGTGATAGGCGAAGTCGGTGATGATGACGCCGCTGTTGCCGGTGGAATGCTGGGCGATGCGGATCGCGAGATCATTGGCCTCGCTTCCGGTGCAGGTGAACATGGCGTGGCCAAGATGGGCCGGAACGGTGCCGAGCAGTTTTTCCGCGTAGTCGAGGATGATCTCGCTCAAGTAGCGCGTGTGCGTGTTGAGCGTGGCGGCCTGGCCCGACAGCGCCTCGACGACGCGCGGATGGCAGTGCCCGACCGAGGCGACATTGTTGTAGGCGTCGAGGAATTTGCGCCCCTGCGCATCGTAGAGCCAGACCCCGCTGCCACGCACCAGATGGATGGGGTTGCGGTAGAAGGCGCGGTAGGTCGGCCCAAGCAATCTGGCGCGGCGCTCGAGCAAAGCTTGCTCGGCTGCCGTCGGTACGGCATTTGCAGGATATGGCGAGGACTGGGACACGAGCATTTACTCCGGATTGGAATGATCTAGAAAAAAGCGGCGGGCATCCGCGGACGACAGCCCATCGAGCCGTTCGAGCGAGGCCCAGACCTCGGTGATGAGGCGCAGCACATAGTCGCGCTTGGCCGGGAACCGTTCGGCCTGCCAGCTGGCGATGTTGGCGATGAGCGCAAGGCGGGCACGGATCAGATCGAAAAGGATGCCGATCTCTTCGGCCTCCAATGGCTGGACCGACTGGTAGCCGGCGACGAAGCGCGCGGCGGGCGCCAGCGGATGCCCCTCCGCCGGCCAGCGGTAGACGGCGCCGATGGCAAGGTCACAGATCAGCGGCGAATGGATCATGTCGCCGAAATCGAGGATGCCGGTCACGACCTCCGGCCGCGAAGCGTCCATCACCACATTGTAGGAATTCATGTCGTTGTGGACGATCTGGGCGCGCAGGCTCGGGATGACCGGCGCCGCATGCGCCTCGAAGGCATCCATCACACGCTCGACCATGGCCCGATGGCCGGCATCGGCGATATGCGCCAGCATCGGCCGTGTCTTGGCGACCTTGCGAATATCCCAGAGCAGGTCACTGCCGGCTGCCGGATGGAAGAAGCCGCGCAGTGCCCGGCCAAGGCGGGCGAGGAAGATGCCGAGATTGCGATCCTGTGCCGCCGACGTTGGCGAACGCGACAGCAACTGGCCGGGCAGATAGGTGACCAGCCGGATGATGCGGGGCGCCGATCCGCCGACGCTGACCGTGAACTGCGCTTCGCCTTCCAGGCTCTTGCGCACCGAGGGAACCGGCAAGGTCGGGTCGACGGCAAGGATGTGGTCGAGTGCCCTGTTCTGGAAGTCCGTGAAGCCAGCCTCCTCGGCCGGGTGGGACACCTTCAGGACGAACTCGCCATCGCCTTCGGTCTGGATGTGGAAATTGTGGTCGCGCTCGCCCGGCAACGGACGCGCGCTGCCGATGAGGCCATAGTGCCGGCGCAAGATGGCAAGCGCGTCGGCGATCGAAACGTCAGGCGCGTCCTCGGCGAGCGTTTCACCGAAACCGTCGGGCACGGCTGCATTCATGCGCTCACCTCCGGATCGATGGGCTCGAGACCACACCAGTCGGCGATGAACAGCGCAATGGTCTGGGTAACCTTGCGCACCGAATCGAGATCGACGGCCTCGTCGTAACCATGCGGCATGCGGCAGATCGGGCCATAGACGATCGCCGGCGTGTCGGCATAGAGGCCGAAGAAGCGCGCATCTGTCGTCGCCGAGGTGACGTGTTCCGTCAGTGGCTCGCCCCACACGGCGACATGGCTGCGGCGCAGCACGGCTTCCATCTCGTCGGCGCCCTCCAGCACATAGCCCTCGGCCATGAAGCCGTTATAGGTCATCTTGGGCGGACGATTGGCCAGGAATGGATCGGCACGGGCCGCATCGGCGATGCAGGCTTCGAGCTCGGCCCTGGCATCTTCGAGCTTCTGCCCGGGATAGGTCGCGACTCGCATCTCGAAGACACAACGCGCCGGAACGCTCGATGTCCATTCGCCACCTTCGATCTTGCCGAGATTGAAGCGGATCGGATGCGGGTGATTGCAGAAATGCGGATCATCGACCTTGCGCGCATTCCAGACGATTTCGAGCTGCTTCAGTGCCTGGATGATGACGAAGGCTTTTTCGATGGCGTTGGCGCCGGCCGAGAAAGCGCCCGAGGCATGCTGCGGATCACCGTCGACCTCGACCCTGAACCAGATCGGTCCGACCTGCGCGCGCATCAATCGCGGTTCCAGCGGTTCGGGAATGAAGGCGGCATCGGCGCGGTAGCCGCGCTGCAGGCAGGCAAGCGCGCCATTGCCGGTGCACTCTTCCTCGACCACCGACTGCAGGAACACGTTCGCGGCCGGCTGATAGCCGAGGCTGCGCAAGGCGGCCAGCGCGTAAAGACAAGCCGACAGGCCGGCCTTCATGTCACCGGCGCCGCGGCCATGCATCCAGCCATCCTCGATGGCCGGATCGTAGGGATCGCGCACCCAGCGGTCGAGCGGCCCCGTCGGTACCACGTCTATATGGCCGTTGAGGATCAGCGAGCGGCCGGTGGCGTTTCTCGGCGTGTGGGTGGCAACGACATTGAAGGCGTCATCGTAGGACACCGCGACGGGAGAAAACCCGGGCAGGTCGCGGATAGCATCGACATCGACACGCCACATATCGACTGCATAACCATCGGCCTCATAGGCCGCCGCCATGAAGGATTGCGCCGCATGCTCCTCGCCGCGTTGGGAGGGAAAGCGCACGAGATCCGCCAGAAATGCGACCTGAAGCGCGAAGCCGTCATCGACCGCGCGCAAAATGGCTTCGTCGGCAATTCGCTCTGGCATGATATTCCGCTTTCTCGTGAATGGTGTATCATATCTCATATGCCATTTCCTGGAAAAGCAAAGAGACAGGTCGGGCCAAAACTATGGCCCAACCCGGGAACCTCTTGGCAGGCGGGCTCAGAGTTGGCATCAGCTTCCTGCATGCCTGCGAAACCGCATGGCAGAGATCGAGGACAGATGCTGGTCACCGAAGGCCCCTTGCCGGATGAAATCACCGATCTCTCGTCCGGCTACCGGCGCGTGCCGGCCGGCAAGATCGTCAATGCCGTGACATGGATGGAAGCCTACGCGCCAATGCCGGGTCTCGCCCAACCGCTGGCAATGACCCGGATCACCAAGCCCGACAGTGCTGCCTACCGCACGATCTTCCTCGAGATCGGCGCTCCCTGGCTCTGGGATCGCGCCGCCGAAATGTCGGATGCCGAAGTCGCCGCGCATTTTGCCGACCCGCGCCAGCATCTCTATTACGGCCATGATGAAAGTGGCGGCCATGTCGGCATGGCCGAATTCCGCGTGACGGACGGCAACGAGATCGAGATCACCTATTTCGGCCTGTTTCCTTCCTTGACCGGCCGAGGTCTCGGCAAGCGGCTGATGGCAGGAGCGCTCGACCAGGCATGGCGCCTCGGCCCCCGCCGCATCTGGCTGCACACCAGCAGCATAGACCATCACAGCGTCATCGGCTTCTACAGGGCTTGCGGGTTCGAACCCTTTGCGGCGGGGTTCGAAATCACCGATGATCCCCGGATCAAGGGAACCCTGCCGCGCGATGCGGCCCCGCAAATCCCGTTGATCGAAACGGAATGGGTGCCCGGCGCCAGATGAGATCGTCTTCGCAACCTGCCAGCCTTTCGTCATCTCACCATCGCCGGTGGGTACGGCGCGAAAGCATCCTGTCGAGGCTGGAGCGGCACATCGACACGCGCATCGTTCTGTTCGCCGCGCCCGCCGGTTTCGGCAAGTCGACGACGATGGCGCAGTGGGCGGCGGAAGTCGCGCGTCTGGAAAGACTAACCGCATGGTTCTCCTGCGAGGCGACGGACAATGACGAAGGCGCCTTCCTGGCGCATCTGGTGGGCGCGTTGCGCCATCTCGTCCAGAATCCGGCCGAACTCGACCTCGCCTTCCAGTCGAGCCCGATCCCGCAGCTCGACGTCGTGCTATCGGCTCTTGTAGCGGGTCTTGCGGCGCGCGACGCCGACATCACCCTGTTCTTCGACGACTACCACGCCATCGAGGCGCCGGTGGTGAAGCGGTTCATGGAGCGCCTGACGAGGCAGGCACCGGCCAACGTCGCCTTCGTCATCGGTTCGCGCAACCTGCCAGACCTGCAACTTGGCAAGCTCAGGGTGCTTGGCGACGTTTTCGAAATCGGCCCGGACGATCTGCGCTTCGCCTCGTCCGAGGCCGAGGCCTTCTTCAACGACAAGCTGGGCCTGAGTGTCAGCAGCGGCACGGTGGAAACCTTGTGTTCACGGACCGAAGGGTGGGCCGCCGGCCTGCAGCTCGCCTCGCTGTCGCTGAGCGCCGCGCATGCGCCAGAAACCGTCATCGGCAATTTCACCGGCGCCAACCGCAACGTCGCCGACTTCCTGATGGGGGAAGTGTTCCTGGAGCTGCCGCCGGCCCTGGCGAAGTTCCTGCTCCACAGTTCGATATTCGAACGCTTCAGCGCCGAGGCTTGCCGGGCGGTCTTGCGCGCGGTGGACGCCGAGGCCGACATCACCGAGATCGAGACCCGCAACCTGTTCCTGGTGCCGCTCGATGAGGAGCGGCGCTGGTTCCGCTATCATCATCTGTTCCACGACTTCCTCAGCCGCGAGATGGAACGGCGCGAACCGGAGATGATCGCTCCGCTGCACCTGGCCGCCGCCGAATGGTTCGGCGAACGCAAGATGCTCACCGAAGCCATCGGACATGCGCTCGCTGCCGGCGACCAGGCGCGCGCGGCGGTGTTCGTCGAAAACAATGCGCTCGAACTCATCGCCCAGTGCCAGCTGCTTTATGTCAGGCAGTTGCTGGCACTGTTGCCGAGGAAACTGGTCGACCAGCGCATCCGGCTGCAACTCATCGTGCTGTGGCTGGCGGTGCACTCGAGCCAGCCCGAGATTGCGCAGCAGACGCTCGCCAATGCGCGCAAGCTCGTCGAAACCGGGCCGGCCGACGGCAAGGATCCCGGAACACTGACCGGCACCACCATCGAGGCCGAGATCGCTGTCCTCGATGCCGCCGTGCACAGCACGCTAGAGCAGTTCGAGGCCGCGCGCGATACCGCGCTGTCCGCCCTGCGCATCATCGCGCCGGACGCCTGGTTCATGGAGGGCGCGACGGCCAACGTCATCGGCTACAACCTCTATGCGCTGGGCGATCTCGAAGGGGCTCGGGCGGCGGCGGACGCCGCGCGCAAGGCGCATGAGCGAAGCGGCAGCCTGCTCGGCGTCACCATCGCCAATTGCTACATGGCCGTCATCGAGCGCTCGGCCGGCCGCCTGCCCGCCGCCGAAAGGCTGCTGCGCAACACGATCATCGAGGCCAGGACGCGGATCGGCGCAAACTCATATGCCGAGGCGCTCGCCGGAACGCTGCTTGCCGAACTCGCCTATGAGACCAACGCATCCGGCGAGGCGCTGACGCTGGTCGAGAATCTCGGGCCGCTGATCGAGGGCGCCGCCGTCATCGTCTATCCGCTGGCCAGCGTGCCGACCTATGCCCGCGTGCTGCAGCTGACCGGTCGTGGCGACGCTGCACTCGACATGCTGGAGCGCGTCTACCAGCGTGTGCGCGGTTCCGTTTATCGCCGGCTCGCTTCGGTGCTGGTGCATGACCGCATCCGGCTGCTCATCGACCAGAGCCGCGTCGCCGAAGCACGCGCTCTGCTGAGCGAGCATCGCCGCGAAAGCACTGAGACCGCCCCTACTGTCGCCAATGAATTCGAGTTCTTCGCCGAAGGCAGGCTGCTGACGGCGGAGAAATCCCACGCAGCGGCGGCGGCGATTTTTGACACGTTGCTGGAGCGAACGAAAAGCAGCGGACGCATGCGTCGCCATATACTGGCGCTGATCCTGCGTGCCAGGAGCGCCGGCCACGACCAGCGCGAAGCTGATCGCTATCTTCTCGAAGCGTTGCGCCTTGCCCAACCTTCCGGCTTCATCCGCTCCTTCGTCGACGAGGGCAGGCCTGTCGTGGAAGGGTTGATGCGGCTGCGCGCCGCGCAAGCAAAGACCGAGCCGTCGCTGTCGGCCTATGCAACGCGCATCATCCATGCCGCGCAGACCATGCCTGTGCCAACGCGCAAGCCGGCCGCACCCGCACCCGAAAAGGAACAGCTCACCCAGCGCGAGTCCGAACTGCTGCGCTGCCTGTCGGAAGGCATGTCCAACCGCGATATCGCTGTCGCGCTGTCGGTGAGCGAAACGACGGTGAAATGGCATTTGAAGAACATTTTCGGCAAGCTCTCCGTATCGAACCGCGTCCAGGCCGTGCGCGCCGCGCAGGCGGCCGCCGACCTTCGGCCCCCTTCGAAAGGAGGGGCATAGACATCTGGCGCACCCCCCTCTTTCGGGTCGGGCCATGGTATAGTTAGCCTGCTAGCGTCATCCCGGATTGCAGAGGACGCTGCGCATGGCGACAGGTTACGTTTTTCACGAACAGCTGATGTGGCATGACACCGGCCCCAGCGCCGACATGATGCCTCCCGGCCGTTTCGTGGAACCCGGACGGCATCTGGAATCGCCAGGGTCGAAGCGCCGGCTCAACAATCTGATCCAGGTCAGCGGCCTGGGGCGCCATCTGGTGCCGATCATTCCCGAGCCGGTGACGGTCGAGGACCTGCTGCGCGTGCACACGCAGCGCCACGTCGACGATATCAGGACACTGAGCGAGCGCGGCTCGGGCTTCGCTGGCCCGCAGGCGCCGATCGGCCTCAACAGTTTCGACATCGCCCTCTTGTCCGCCGGCACCACCTATGCGGCGATGCGCGCCGTGCTTACCGGACGTGTCGACAACGCCTATGCGCTGGCGCGCCCGCCGGGTCACCATGCCGAGCCCGACCAGGCGATGGGCAACTGCCTGTTCTCCAACATCGGCGTCTCCGTGCGCCGGCTGCAGCATGAAGGCCTGCTCGGCCGCGCCGCGATAGTCGACTGGGACGTGCATCACGGCAACGGCACCGAGACGGTGTTTTATTCCGATCCATCGGTGCTGACGATTTCGCTCCACCAGGACAATCTCTACCCGACCGGGCGCGGCGCGCTGGCCGACAATGGCAAAGGCGAAGGCGAAGGCTACAACATCAACATCCCGCTGCCGGCCGGCAGCGGCACCGGCGCCTATGAAGCGACGTTCGACCGCATCGTCGCCCCGGCGCTGCGCGCCTTCAGGCCGGACCTCGTCATCGTGGCTTCCGGTTTCGATGCGTCCGGCTTCGATCCGCTCGGCCGCATGATGCTCAACAGCGAATGCTTCCGGCGCCTTGCCGCGCGCATGGTGGCGCTGGCCGCCGAGACGTCACAGGGACGCCTGATCATGACCCATGAAGGCGGCTATTCCGAAGGCTATGTGCCGTTCTGCGGACATGCCGTCATCGAGACGCTGGCAAACCATCGCACCGAAGTGGTCGATCCCCTGTCGGACCATATCGACGAGTGGGCCGGACAGGACCTGCAGCCGCATCAGGCCGCGGTGATCGATGCCGCCGAGGGCCTGCTCGCCGGCCTGCGCCAACGCCTCGCAAGTGCTGCCTGATACGATGGATTTTCTGATCACCACGCTCCTCAACGCGCTGACCCTGATCAGTATCCTGATGCTGGTCGGGCTCGGGCTGGCGATCAGCTTCGGCCTGATGAACGTGACCAATCTGGCGCATGGCGAGTTCGTCACCGTCGGCGCCTTCGCGGTCTATTTCGTGCAGAGCATCGGCGGCTCCTTCTGGCTGGGGCTGGCAGCTGCCCCCATCGCCGGCGCGGTGGTCGGCTGCATCCTGGAATTCGCCATCATCCGCCACCTCTATTCGCGGCCGGTCTCGACCGTGCTTGCCACCTGGGGCGTCAGCCTGATCCTGCAGCAAGGGCTGGAACTGACCTTCGGTCTCGGCGCCAAGCCGGTGACGCCGCCGATCGAGGGCACGTTCGACCTTTTCTTCACCGTCTATCCCGCCTACCGGCTGATCCTGATCGCCATCGCCATGCTGACCCTGCTCGGCGTCGTGCTGCTGATCAGCCGGACATCCTTCGGCCTCGATATCCGCACCGTCATCCAGAACCGCGAGATGGCGGAGGGCGTGGGCATCAACACGCGGCGCACCTATGCCATCGCCTTCACCTTCGGCGCGGCCATCGCCGGGCTCGCCGGCGGGCTGGTCGCGCCGCTGGCGATCGTGCTGCCGCAGATGGGCGTCAACTATCTCGCCAATGCCTTCTTCGTTGTCATTGTCGGCGGTGTCGGTTCGATCGGCGGCCTTGTCGCCGGCAGCGTCTTCGTCGGCGGCCTGACCAGCATCCTCAACTACCAGATCTCGCCATCCCTGGCGCAAGCGATCGTGCTGCTCGCGGCCATTGTCGCTGTGCGGCTGCGGCCCAACGGCCTGTTCAACGGGGCATCACGATGATCGCCCGGGACCGCAACTGGCTGCTGATCTTCGCCGTCTGCGCAGCACTCGCCGTCATCTATCCCTTCTTCGCCGACGGCTACCAGTTGACAGTGATCCGCGATGCACTGATCTTCGGCCTGTTTGCCGCCAGCCTCGACTTCTTCTGGGGCCGCACGGGCATATTGTGTTTCGGCCACGCCGCCTTCTTCGGCATCGGCGGCTACATCATGGCACTCATCACGCTCAATGATGCCATCCCCTTCGGCAGCCTGCTTGGCATCATGGGCGCGGTGGCTGGCGCCGCATTCGTCGCCGCCATCATCGGCTACTTCCTGTTCTTCGGCGGCATTCGGGGCAGCTATTTCACCATCGTCACGCTCGCCATGGGCGTCATCTGTCAGCAGGCCGCGATCTCCTGGAGCTCGGTCACCGGCGGCGACAGCGGCCTGATCGGCATCCCGCCGATCGAATTCGATCTTGGCGGGATGCATGTCGATCTCAGCCAGGACCTGCCCAGCTATATCTTTGTTGCATGCATCGTCGCGGTGGTCGTGCTGGCGCTGTGGTCGATCAGCCGTGGCCGCTGGGGCACGGTGCTGACCGCCATCCAGGACAACGAGGTCCGGGCTGCCGCGCTCGGACACAACGCACCCTTGCGGCTGCTCGTCACCTTCGTCCTGTCGGCCGCGATCGCCGGGCTCGCCGGCGCGCTTTATGTCTGCATGGCCGGGCTGGTGGCCCCCGACCTGTCCGGCCTGCTTCTGTCGACCGAAGTCATCGTCTGGGTGGCGGTCGGCGGGCGCGGCACGCTGCTCGGCCCGGTGCTGGGCGCCATCGCCATCCAGCGCGCGCAGCAGACAATCAGCAGCTTCAATCCGAGCCTGTGGCCGCTGCTGCTCGGCTGCGTCTTCGTCATCATCGTCTTCGTGCTGCCTGACGGCATCCTGTCGATCTACGCGCGGCTGAAAAGCCTGTTCAAAGGCAGGAGGCAGGCGCAATGAGCGACGTGCTGCTTCAAGCCGAGAATGTCGGCATCCGCTTCGGCGGGCTGCAGGCGCTGGAAGGGTTGAACCTGACGGTGCGCGACAAGGAACTCTGCTGCATCATCGGGCCTAACGGCGCCGGCAAGAGCACCTTCCTCAACGTGCTCACCGGCACGCTTCGCCCGTCCAGCGGCAGCGTGCGCTTCCTCGGCCACGACATTGCCGGCCTGCCGCTGCACCGCATCGCCAGGCTCGGCATCGCCCGCAAGTTCCAGATCCCGTCGGTCTTTCCGAACCTCTCGGTCGAAGACAATCTGAAGGTGGCACGGTGGGGTGCGCCCTCGCCGGTTCGCCCGGTCGGCGAATTGCTGGAGCTGGTGGCGCTCACCAATCGAGCCGCCACGCTGGCCGGCGAACTGGCGCATGGCCAGAAGCAATGGCTGGAGATCGGTATGGCGCTGGCGATCGAACCACGGCTGCTGCTGCTCGACGAGCCGACGGCCGGAATGACACCGCAGGAAACGATGGCGACCGCGCAGATGCTGCTGCGGCTCAAGGGCGAGTTCTCGATTGTCGCCGTCGAGCACGATATCCGCTTCGTGCGGGCGCTGAACTGCGAGACGCTGGTGCTGCACCAGGGGCGCCGGCTGCGCAGCGGTCCCTTCCACGACATCGAGGCCGACGAAATGGTCCGCGACGTCTATCTGGGGAGGCGCTGACCATGTTGCGGACATTTGCCGTGTCGGCAGGCTACGGCCCGCTCCCGGTGCTGAACGGCATCGACCTCGGCGTAGCGCCGGGCGAAGTCGTCGGCTTGCTCGGCCGCAATGGTGCCGGCAAGACGACGCTGCTGCGCGTGATCGCCGGCGCCTTGAGGGCCAGCGGCGGCGCCGTGGTTCTCGGCGGCCAAGATCTCACCAATGCAGCGGCCTTCCGCCGTGCGCGGGCGGGCATCGCGCATGTGCCGCAAGGCCGTGGCATCTTCAACCAACTCACCGTGCGGCAGAACCTGGAAGTCGGCACGCGTGCCGCCCGTGATCGCGGCGACGGCGGCATTCCGGCCGACATCTTCGGCTATTTTCCGATCCTGCGCGAACGCGAGGCCCAGATCGCCGGCACCCTCTCGGGCGGCCAGCAGCAGATGCTGGCGATCGGCCGCGCGCTGTGCGGCCTGCCGTCGGTGCTGCTGCTCGACGAGCCCTCGGAAGGCATCCAGCCGAACATCGTGCAGTCGATCGCCGAACTGGTGCCGCGGATCGCCCGCGAGCGCGGCATCGCGATCGTTCTGGTCGAGCAGAATCTCGATCTCGTTCTCAAGGCGGCCGACCGCTGCCTGGTGATGGAGAAAGGCAGGATCGTGCATGAAGGCACGCCGGAGGCGTTCGCCGACGAGAGCCTGCTGAAGGATTTGTTGGCCCTATAAGGCGCGGCTGAAGCGTGCCTGGGACCTGTTGGCTTTGTAAGGCGTGCATGGGGCGCGCCTGGACTGGAAGGGAACACAAAAATGATAAGCAGAAGAACTATCCTGAAATCCGGCGGCGCTGCCGCCGCCTTCGCCATGGTCGGCGCGCCGTCGATCCTGCGCGCCGCCGACACCGTCAAGGTCGGCCTGTCGATTCCAATTACCGGGCTGCAGGCGATCCTCGGCGAGACGCTGCTCAATTGCTACAAGCTCGCCGCGGCCGAACTCAACGCCGCCAACGGCATCGGCGGCCGCCAGGTCGAGCTGTTCATCGAGGACAACCAGACCACGACCAAGGGCTCGATCGACAAGGCACGCAAGCTCCTCAATGAGGACAAGGTCGACGTGATCATGGGCACGATCATCTCACCCGAGCGCAGTGCGACGCTGTCGGTGACCTCGAAGGCCAAGAAGCTGTTCTTCTACCCAACCAATTTCGAGGGCGGCGAATGCAACCGCTACTTCGTCGCCACCGGCCCGATCCCGATGCAGCAGGTCGACCCGATGATGCCGTGGGTGGCCGAGAACCTCGGCAAGACCATCTACATCATGGCCTCGGACTATGCCTGGCCGCAGAAGATGACCGAGGCGATCACGGCTGCCTACGAGAAGGCCGGCGGCAAGATCATCGGCGCCGACTACTATCCGTTCGGCACCACGGATTTCGGCCCGGCCTTCCAGAAGATCAAGTCGCTGAAGCCCGATGTCGTCTGGTCGATGGTGGTCGGCAACGACGCTGTCACCCAGCTCAAGCAGTATCGCAGCTTCGACATCAAGCAGCCGCTGATCGCGCCGCTCGACGAGGTCTTCAACAAGGACGCGCTGCCGCCCGGCGTCGCCGCCGGCACCTACGCGCCCCAGCCCTACTGGATGGCGCTCGACAATCCGGTGAACAAGAAGTTCATCTCGAGCTTCCGCGAAAAATTCGGCCAGGAAAAGATGGTCAACGGCATCGGCGAGGCCGGCTATAACGGCCTGCATCTCTATGCGCTGGCCGCCGAGAAGGCCGGATCGCTGAAGGACGACGATGTGCTCAAGGCGCTGCCGACCATCGAATTCGACGCACCGCAAGGCAAGATCCGCGTCGATGCCTCCAACAACCACACGCTCTGCCATTCCTATGTCGGCAAGGCGGCGGCCGACGGCATCAGCTACGAGATCGCCAAGGATTTCGGCACCATCGCGCCGGTCACGCCCTACTGCAAGGTGTAGGCCCTCGCACCCAACCAATCCTGACGGCGGCGTTGCCGCCGCCGTCAGGGCTTCTGTGGCGCCGGCAGCCGCTCGCGCAGTTCGTCGACAAGCACACGGGTGTTTTCGGAATAGTCGATGGGCACGACGACCAGATGCACGCCGCCGCCGGCAAAGGCCTGCTCCAGCGCCGGCCGCAATTGGGCGATCTCGCCGACCCTGGTTCCCCTGGCGCCATAGGCCTCGGCATATTTGACGAAATCGGGGTTGCCGAAGGTCATGCCGAAATCCGGGAAATCGTCTACCGCCTGCTTCCAGCGGATCATGCCATAGGCATGGTCTTCGAGCAGCAGAACGACAAGGTCTAGCTTGAGCCGAACGGCGGTCTCCAGTTCCTGGCTGTTCATCATGAAGCCGCCGTCGCCGCAAATGGCCATGACGCGGCGTTGGGGGTAGAGCAATGCCGCCATCATCGCCGACGGCAAGCCGGCGCCCATGGTGGCCAGCGCATTGTCGAGCAGCAGCGTGTTCGCCATGCGCGTGCGGTAATTGCGCGCGAACCAGATCTTGTACATGCCGTTGTCGAGGGCAAGGATCCCGTCCGCCGGCATCACGGCGCGCACGTCATGCACGATGCGCTGCGGCGTGAAGCGGTCTTCGGTGGCGCGCGCGGCGATGCGGCTCAAAATGCCTTCACGCAGCGGCAGCAAGGCCTGTGCATTGGGGATCTTGCCTTCGACGCGGTCGGCCAGCAGCGCCAGCGAGGGGCCAAGGTCGCCGACGATCTCGGCCTGCGGGAAATAGACCTGCTCGACATCGGCCGAGTGATAGCCGACATGGATCACCTTCGGCCCGTTGGTACCCATGATGAAGGGCGGTTTCTCGACCGTATCGTGGCCGATGGTGATGATCAGATCGGCCTGTTCTATGGCCTCGTGCACGTAGTCGCGCTCCGAGAGCGCCGCCGTCCCCATGTAGAGTTCGGTGCCGCCAGGCACGGTGCCCTTGCCCATCTGTGTGGTGAAATAGGGTATCTGTGTGCGCAGCACGAACTGAGCGATATCCGGGGTCACGCGCGGGCGCGACGCCGCCGCGCCGAACATCAACAGCGGACGCTTCGCCTCCATGATCATCCGGGCAGCCCGATCCAGCGCGTCCGCGCCGGCAATGGGCAGGTCGACCGGATGCGTCGGCACCAGCGCGACCGGATCGCACTGGGCCGCCGCTATGTCTTCCGGCAATTCCAGATGCATCGGACCCGGACGCTCCTCCTGCGCGACGCGGAAGGCCTCACGCACCAGCGAGGGGATCATCTTGGGCGAGACGATCTGGCGCGACAGCTTGGTCAGCGGCTTCATCGCCGCGACGATATCGACGATCTGGAAGCGCGCCTGCCGCGATGACAGGATGCCCTTCTGGCCGGTGATCATGATCATCGGCATCGCGCCGAGCAGCGCATAGGCAGCGCCGGTCGTCAGATTGAGCGCGCCGGGGCCAAGCGTGGTGATGCACACGCCCGGCTTGCCGGTGAGCCTGCCGTAGGTAGCGGCCATGAAGGCCGCCGCCTGCTCGTGGCGGGTCAGGATCAGCTGAATCGACGAGCGGCGAATAGATTCGACGATATCGAGGTTTTCCTCGCCCGGAATGCCGAAAATCCGCTCGACCCCTTCGTTTTCGAGGGCCGCCACGAACAGATCCGAACCCTTGGTCATGAACCGTCTCTCCTGCAATGCGCACATTCCGTCAGCCACCTTCATATGGCACCGGAACGCGACGCCTCAAAGACCTGAAGCGTGCACTCATTCTGCAGGAGAGACCCGAATCCGCGTCCTACCGGTCAAAGGCGCGTTGAGCAGGCCGCCTTGGGCGATGCAAAGAGCTGCGCCGGCGCAGACCACTGGCTGGCCGGTGCGCCGCGCGTGCCGGTGATCAGCGAGCGCAGTTCCGACAGATAGGTCTGCACGAAGAAGGAGGTCTGGCTTTCCAGCGGCGTATAGGGGCCCGGACGGTAGGCGCGCGAGAGGATGCCGTCGGCATTGTCCTCGGTGATCTTCTTGTCCTGCACGGTGGTCACGTCCCACATCCAGCTGATTGCGTCTGCATCGACGTCCTGATCGGCGTCCTTGTCGACGAGCCAGGTCAGGATGACGTCGGTCTCCATGGCATTGCGCGGTATCATCTGGAACAGCGTGACATAGTCGTTGGCAGCGCTGGCGAAGGACAGCCGCCCGAGGCGGAAGCCGCTTTCGCCGCCATCATAGGCATTGCGGCCGCCCATCAGGCACGAGACCCCCTCGCCGGTATTGGACAAGGTGTTGCGGCCCGAGCCGATCGGCTTGCGGTGCATGGCGAACGGCATGGTATCGAGGTCGCCCGGCTGCCATGCGCCCTTGTGGAATTCGGCATCGCCGATGACGCTGTGCCAGGCCTCGATTTCATTCTGCCATTCGACCGCCTTGTCGGCGTCGCGGGTCGCGGTGACTTTGACATGGCCGTTGACGCGGTAATATTCGGGATGCGCCGGCCGGCAATGGTAGCATTCGAGGAAGTTCTCAAGCACCAGCTTCCAGTTCGCCTTGGTCAGGTAGTTCTTGCGGGCGACAATGCGCGCCTGGTCGAGGCCATTTTCGCGCAACCCATCGGTCAGCCCCGCCGCGACAGGCTCGATGTCGGGCAAGGAATTGGCGTCCAGCCCACAGAACACCAGGCCGCCGAAACATTTCGAGGGCACGCGATGCAGTCCGAGCGCCTCCGGGTCCACGCTTGGCGGAAGATCCTGCCGCGACTGCAGTTCGCCGGTCAGCCTGAACGACCAGGCGTGATAGGGACAGACCAGAAGCTTGCCGCGGCCATCCTTGGTGCAGAGCCGCGAGCCGCGATGGGTACAGACGTTGTAATAGGCCGCGATGTCCTCCTCGCCGTCACCGAAGCGCACAACGATGATCTCCTCGTCGAACAGCTGACGCACGATGTAGCGCCCTTTCTCGGGCACTTCGCTGGCATGGGCGACAAGCACCCATTGGCGCGGGAACCACAGATCCCGCTCCAGCGCGAAGATGGCCGGATCCGTATAGAAAGCCTGTTCCAGCGACCAGTCCTGACGCTGCCGGTCAATCAGGCGGACAATCTCGTTTCGATCGATGGGCTGGCTGTTCGGTGTGTTGGCCTGCACGGCGAACACCTTTCTGCACGCTGGCGTTAGGATGATGTTTCGATAGAGTTTGCGATGCCGAAAAGCTTGCGGCAAATACAGAAATGGTAGACCTTCATATCGAAAAGGCATGAAGGCAGAACCGAGCCCCGATCGTGAAAACCCTCAAGACGTCACTTCCGCTTCTGAACGCCATGGTCGCCTTCGAGGCGGCCGCGCGGCATGGCGGCCTGACATCCGCCGCGCAGGAACTCAACATCGCGCAATCCGCGGTCAGCCGTCACGTCGCCAATCTCGAGAGGCAACTTTCGGTCGAACTGTTCACGCGTGAGGGCAACCGCGTCGCCATCACCGGAGCCGGCATGGCGCTGGCCGAAGCGATCCGCGAAGGGCTAACGACCATCAGGCAAGCGGTGGAGGAGTTGACCGAGCACGACAGCGACACACTCGTCGTCGGCTGCAGCCATGATCTGGCGCAAGCGTGGCTGATGCCCCGCTTCGGCCTGATCACTTCGCTTGTCGCCGATGGCCGCGTGCTGCTGCAGACATCCAACGACTACAGGGATTTCGACCAGCCTGAAGTGGCACTGTCGATCCGCTTCGGCGAACCCGAACAATGGCCTGATCTTGTTGCCGAAAAGCTGTTCGACGGAGAATGGTATCCCGTCTGCGCGCCCGCTTTCCTGGCCCGGCATCCGGCGCTTGCGACGGAAGAGCCGGAGGCTTTCCTTGACGTGCCTCTGCTGCATCAGGCCACGCCGCCCAGAGCGATCGACAGCTGGCAATCGTGGATCGGAACCGACCGCAAGCTCGAGGGTCCGAGGTTCACGAGCTATATGTCGATGATACACGAAACCATCGCCGGCCGCGGCGCGGCACTGGCCTGGGCCGGCTTCGCCGACGAGCAGCTTCGTCGCGGCCAGCTCATCCGTTTGACCAAGGCCTCGCGTCGCCACGCCGGCTCCTTCCACATCGTGATGCGGAAGAATGCCGGTCCGCTGGTCAGGTCGGTGGCGCAGGCACTGCTTGGCAGCGTCGGCACCACCTGAGGGATCAGGCTTCGCGGCCAAACCTTGAGGCGTCGTGGCGCGCCCCCCAGGCCGGCATGGCGGCCTCGACCTCGGCTTCGGACTTGAAGGCATCGGAGGCGTAACGGTCGACACGGAAGCGTCCGGGCGAGACGAACGGGGTCTGGCCGAGGGCGAGTTCACAGGCGAGCCGGCCAAGGCCCGGGCCATGGGTGACGCCGCTCTCATTGTCGCCGCCGGCGATCACGACGTTGTCGCTGCCCGGGATCTTGCCGACCACGAGGCTGTTGTCGGGTGTGTAGCACGGCACGCCTTGCGCCCAACTCGCGATCCTCGAGCCGCGCAGCGGCGGGAAGATCGTCTGCAATTCCGCAAGCTCTTGTTCGGACGTCGCCTGCATCAGTTCCAGATTATGCGGTTGACCGGGTTCGATGCCGCTGTCGGCCGTTTTGTAGAGAGGCTGATAGTGCCTGCCGGTGCCCCACATGACGGCGCCGAATGTTTCGCGCAGCCACAGCCGCAACTCGCGGCACTGGACTGTCGGGATCGTCGACGGCAATCCCCTGTTGTCGGTGACGATACGCGTCGCGACGACCCGCAGCAGCGGCAGCTGCCAGCCAAGGCCTGCGATCACCTGGTTGTTCCAGGCGCCGGCGGCAACGATCGCGCCATCGGCTTCAATTCTGCCCTGATCGGTTTCGATCGTCACCCGATCACCCGCGTCCTGGACGGCGGTAACGCGCGTCCCGCTGCGGAAGACGCCGCCAAGCTCGCCGATCTGGCCGGTGAGCACCTTCATCGCCAGGGTAGTATCCAGCTGGATGCCGTGCGGGTTGTAAGCCGCCGAGTGGACGCGCGCCGGATCGATCAGGCCCTGCATCTTCTGGCCGATCTGCGCGGCGTTCAGATCCTGCATCTCCGGCGGCGCGTAAGGAGAGTCCAGCACCGGACGCACGAAGCGCTCGCGTCCATCCTCGGTCAGCGCCATGATCAAGGTACCGTTCGGCCGGTAGCCGATCTCAACGCCGACCTCGTGCAGCCGGCGATAGAAATCGAGCCCATACTGCTGAAGCTGAAAACCTTCCTCGCCGAGCGGGATCATGCCCGCGGACCAATGCGAGACGAAACCCGCACCGGCGCCGGTGGTCGCCGCGCCCGGCTGACCCGCATCGATGATGGTCACCTGGCGCACGCCGGACCGCAGCAGATGCACGGCCGCGCTGCAGCCGATGATGCCACCGCCGATCACGGCGATATGTCGGTTGCTGCCTCCGGTGTGGTTGCCGTTTGTGCTCATCTCTTCTGTTCTCCCTTCACTCATGGCCCGGTCCCGCCGGCGGGGCCGATATGTCTTTCCAGCCACCACAGGATGCGCGCGGCACTGTCGATGTATTCGGGGTAGCCGCGCAGGCTGTGGCCAGCCTTCGGATAGATGACGAGAGCGCTCGGCGCTCCGGACCTCAGGGCCGCGAAATGGCATTCCTCGGCCTGTCCCGGCGGTGTGCTCTTGTCGATGGCGCCGGCCATGATCAGTGACGGCACGATCTTCTTCTGCCTGTGGAATGCGGGGCTGCGCGAAAAATACTCGCCGCCGGATTGCCAAGGCGACGTCGTCAGCATGATCTCGTCAAATTCAGGGATTTGCGACGTGCGATGCTGGCTATACCAGTCGCCAACCGGAGAGATCGGCACCGCCACAGCGAAGCGGTCGCTCTGCGAGGGCAGCCAGGCTGACATGAAGCCACCATAGCTGGTGCCGGTAACGGCGACACGCGTGCCATCGACCAGCCCGCGCGCGATCAGCGCGTCGACCCCGCTGATGATGTCCTGCGCGTCGGCGCCGCCCATGTCGCCCTTGACGGCACGGGCAAAGTCGTCGCCGCGCCCGGTGCTGCCACGCGGGTTCGGGAACAGGATCGTCCAGCCACGGCTGGCAAGGATGGCGCCGGCGCGCGAACGGCCAAGCCAGCGGTTGCGGTGCGCCGAAACCGGTCCGCCATGAACATCGACCAGGAGCGGCGTCGGGGCCGTCGCGCCAGACGGCCGCACCAGCCAGCCCTGGATGGTCAGCCCGTCCGGCGCCGGCCATTCGAAGGGTTCGACCATACCGCAGGCGGCCATCGCCTTGGCAGCACCGGGCGCGGCCAGCGAGGCCAGTTCAACAATGGAGCCATCCGTCTCTTCGGCCAGGAACGGCGCGCGCGACCAGGATTCGGCGATGAACAGCGAGCCCCTGTCTCCGATCGGGTGAGACGCGGGCACCCACTCGCCATGGGTGAGTTCGCGCGACGCCCAATGTTGCGTCGCGACCGCACGGTCGAGCGAGAAATCGCCGCTCACGGTTTCTGGGCCGCCGGCACCGGCAAAATGGATGACCGTTGCCGAACGCCATTCGACCGATGTCACATCGATGCCCGGCGTGTCGGCAATTACAACCGCGCCGGTTTTCAGATCGAGGATGGAAAGCAGGCCGGCAACCAGCCCGCGATCGCTGCAGAATGCCTGGACGAAGGCGACCTTGTCTCCGCCCGGACCGCCCCTGACGCAACCGATCTGGTCCTTTGGCGTATGGATCGTCCGCGCGGAGCCCGAGCCGGCGTCGACCAGCGCCAGATGCGCCCTATACCAGCTGCCCTCGCCATGATCGTCGCTGACCAGC
Source organism: Mesorhizobium sp. 113-3-9 (assembly GCF_016756515.1). Classification (NCBI taxonomy): domain Bacteria; kingdom Pseudomonadati; phylum Pseudomonadota; class Alphaproteobacteria; order Hyphomicrobiales; family Phyllobacteriaceae; genus Mesorhizobium; species Mesorhizobium sp. 113-3-9. The sequence goes on from NZ_AP023246.1 coordinate 6,099,719, forward strand.
GCGGCAATGCTGTCGTTGCCGGACCAGCTCGCCTCCCAGACGTTCAGCGGCGGGGCGGTGAGCGGGCGAGCGGCACCCTCGATGTCCCAGATCCATATGCGGCGCCAAAGGTCCTCGCCCTCGCCCAGCCGAACCTCGGGCAGCCAGGCGACGGCTTCCGCCTGTTGTTTCTGGGCATAGCCGCCGTGGATACCGGCAAGGTCGGCCGCGGTTCCGGCAACCACCAGAAGAAGTTTCCTGCCGTCCGGCGACCAGTCGACCTGTTCGATGCGCCCTTGCAGGACGGCGCTCGCGACAACGGCACTGTCGAACCATATCTCGATCAGGTCCGTCGCGGTGCCGTCACCCTGGCAGGCGAATGCGAGCCGTGACCCGTCAGGCGACAAACGGATCTGCCGCGCTTCCCTTTCGCTCAGCCGTTTGAGCGGACCGCCGCCGCGTGCGACCTGGTAGAGCCTGCTCGTGGGTCCATCCTCGATCGTTCCTTCGAAACTCTGGCCGATGAAATGGAGTTGTCCCGCGCCATGATGGCCGCACAGCGAGCGGCCGCCGAAGACGTGGCCGGGGGCGCCCAGAAGATCGCTGTAGAAGCCGTGGATGGCCTCGAATTCCGCCGAGGAGCGAAAATCCCGTTGCATCGGATACCCTCATAGTCAAGCGTTGCGGACCCCACGACGCAGAGCCGCGCCGCACTGTCCTGATGGCAACGACGGCGACCATACAGGCTCAATCGGAGCTGTCTAGACACATGTGTCTGTGGCCTGATAGTTGATAGGCACTGCATCTGGATCATGCGACCGGAACGCTGATTGATCCGGCATTCCGAGATGCTGGTACTGCCGAGAGAGCGAGGAAAAAGTGACCGTTTCGAATGCCGCCCGGGCAATTTTTGACAGTGAAATCATTTGGGACGCGCATTCCGGCTTCATGCCGGATCCGGCGGCCGACCTTAACAATCTGCAGATCTGGCGCGATGCCGGCATCGACTATCTGTCGATCGACGTCGGCTTCGATCTGTTGCCCTGGGAGCAGACTGTCAGGACGCTGGCGAATTTCCGCCACTGGATCCTTTCCAATTCCCAGCACTACACTCTGGTCTCCTCGGTCACGGAAATCCGCAAGGCCAAGGCCGAGGGCAAACTCGCGATCACCTTCGACATAGAGGGCATGAACGCGCTCGACGGCCGCATCGAGATGGTGGAGTTCTACCACCAGCTCGGCGTGCGCCAGATCCTGTTTGCGTACAACAGGAACAATCTGGCCGGCGGCGGCTGCCACGATGTCGAGACCAGCCTGACGGCGTTCGGCCGCGAGGTCATCGACGAGATGAACCGTCTCGGCATGTTTGTCGACGTCACACATACCGGCTACCGCACTTCGATGGAGGTCATGGAGTATTCCAACCGGCCGGTCATCTTCTCGCACTCCAACCCCAAGGCGCTTTGCGGCCACGGCCGCAACATCACCGACGATCAGATCAAAGCCTGCGCACGCACTGGCGGCATTGTCGCAATCGTCGGGCTCAATCGTTTCCTCGGTGAAGGCCGGACGGATTCGGAGAGGCTGGCCGACCATATCGAGTACCTCGTCGATCTGATCGGCCCGCGCCATGTCGGCATCGGGCTGGACTACGCCTTCCCGGTCGACGTCAAGGGCATCGACCGCATCATCTCCGACAACCCGCAATTCTGGCCCAAGAACGAATATCCGGAAGGTGCCACGACCTACTCGGCCCCTGGCCAGATGCGCGAACTGGCCGAGGTGCTGCTGCGCCGTGGCCAATCGGACCAGGCAGTGCGCGACGTCATGGGCGGCAATTTCATGCGGCTCGCGAGCGAGATCTGGAAGTAGGCGAGAACGCGGGCTGCGCTTCGGCTTTTGATCCAGCTTCCGCCGACCGGCTGACCAGCCTGCCCGGGGTGGGCCGATGGCATTTAGCCCCCGCCGGAGTGCCGGCAGGGGCGGATCGGATATCGGGATTTTGCGCAAGACCGGCCATATCCAAGATTCGAACATGCCAGCAAAATTTTCGCTAGACATACATGTCTATCCCTAGCAGTTTTAGCTGACCGATAAATTCGGCGCGGTTCGAAAAAGCCAGCAGATCAAGCACGACAATTAAAACAGCAGAGGGGTAGAGCATGTCCATTTTTACCGACACCAGGATTTCGCGACGCGGCCTGCTGGCTGGAGCCGGAGCCTTTGGTCTTGCCTCGATGGTCAATCCGAAAATCTCCTGGTCGGCCGATGGTCCGATCCTGAAGGTGCGCTCATACGCCGACATCCAGACGCTCGACCCCTGCTTCCGGCTGGCCGCGCCCGAAGGCGATATCACCAGCGTCATTTTCGCCGGGCTCGTCGTCACCACGCCTGGCGAGAGCTGGGGCTGGCGGCCGATGGCGGCGGAGACGATCACACAGCTCGACCCGCTGACCGTCGCCTTCAAACTGCGCGACAATATCGGCTTCACCGACGGCTATGGCCAGATGACGGCGGAGGACGTCAAATTCTCGATCGAGCGCATCGCCGACCCGGCCAACAAGAGCCCCTATTCCGGCGACTGGGCGACGCTCAAGGAAGTCGAGGTCAAGGACAAGCTCTCTGGCATCATCCATCTCAAGCAGGCCTTCGCGCCACTGTGGACATCCACCTTGCCGACGCCGTCCGGGACCATCCTGTCCAAGAAAGCCATCACCGAACTCGGCGGCAAGTTGGGCGTCAAGCCGGTTGCGCAGTCAGGCCCCTACATACTGAAGGAATGGCTGCCCAAGCAGCGCACCGTGCTGGTGCGCAACCCTGACTGGAAGTACGAGCCGGGCGGCTTTGCCGAAATCCACATCCATCCGATCGAGGACGAGAAGACGGGCGAACTCGGCTACGAGGCCGGCGATCTCGACTACACCTGGACCGCGGTCTCCTCGATCTCGCGGCTGAAACAGACGCCGCCGCCGAAGACCAAGGTCGTCGAGAAGCCGTCGCTGGCCTTTGTCTGGCTGGGCATGAACCAGGATGTCGCGCCGTTCAACAATCCGAACATGCGCCGCGCGGTGCAATATGCCGTGGACCGCAAGGCCGTCGTCGATGCCGCCTATTTCGGCGCGGCCGCCACCGCGACCGGCATCATCGCGCCCGGCCTGCCCGGCCACCGCGAGAAGAACCTTTTCGACTACGATCCGGACCGCGCCCGCGACATGATCGCCAAGGAGGGGCTCGCCGGCACCACGATCACGCTCGACATCCTCAACAAGACCGAGCGCCTCACCGCCGCTCAGGTGGTGCAGTCGAACCTGCAGGATGTCGGCCTCAACGTCGAGATCAAGCAGAACGACAGCGGCACCTTCTGGACGCTCGGCGCCAAGGAAGGCGACTACTGGAAGAAGCTGCAGATGGTCATCAGCCGCTTCTCCATGCAGCCGGATCCAAGCTGGGCCACCGCGTGGTTCACACGCGACCAGATCGGCGTCTGGAACTGGGAGCGTTTCTCCAGCGAGGAATTCGACAAGCTCAATGCCGAGGGCATGGTCGAACTCGATCCGGCCAAGCGCGATGTCATCTACAAGAAGCTGCAGGACCTGATGGAGGAAAACGGTAACTACGTCTTCCTCACCCATGAAGTCACCGGCGTCATGTATCGCGACTCGGTCGTGGCCGGCCTGAAGCCAAACGGTGAACCAGTGTTCACCGATTTCAAACCGGCATGACATCGACCCGCGGGGGCCTGCCCCCGCCGGAGACGTTCCGACGGGTAATGACATGATCCGCTACGCCCTCAAGCGTCTGTGGCTGGGCGCCATCATCATCAGCTTCGCGCTGATGATGATGTTCGCCATGGTTTACCTCATCCCCGGCGACCCGGCCTCGGTCGCGCTGGGACCACGCGCGACGCCGGAGATGAAGGAGGCGTTGCGCGAGCGCATGGGCCTGGATCAGCCCGTCTGGCGGCAATTCGTGAACTTCTATGGGTCGGCCTTGCATGGCGATCTCGGCACGGAAGTCTTGTCCGACCGGCCGGTGCTGAACGTGGTGATGGAGCAACTGCCGTTCACGCTGGCGCTCATCATCGGCGGCATCACCTGGTCGGTGGCGCTCGGCATTCCGCTTGGCTGCATCGCGGCGGTGCGGCGCGGAGGCTTCGTCGACCAAGTGATCGGCGTATTGTCGGTGGCGATGATCGCGGTGCCGTCCTTCGTCGTCGCCATCTATTCGCTACTGGTCTTTGCCGTTGCCCTGCAATGGCTGCCGGCAATCGGTGCCGGCGACCCCGGAAACCTCGCCAGCCAGCTTCAGCATCTCATCCTGCCGTCATTAGCGGTCGGCCTTGGCTGGATCGGCTATATCTCGCGCATGGTGCGCGCCTCGATGCTGGAGACGCTCGAGGCCAGCCATATCCGCACGGCGCGCGCCTTCGGCCTGCCGGAACATCGCATCATTTACACCTACGCGCTGCGCATCGCCGTGCTGCCGACCATCACCCTGCTCGGCGTCGGCATCGGCCATATGCTGTCGTCTTCGGTCTTCGCCGAAATCGTCTTTGCCCGCCCTGGCATCGGCAAGCTGGTCTATGAAGCGATTTCGGTGCGCAACTACCCCATCGTCTCGGGAGCCGTGCTGGTCACCACGGTCTTCTTCGTCCTCGTCAACGTAGTGGCAGACATACTGGTCGGCCTATTGGATCCCCGTGTCAGATCAAGTTTCAACTGAGCTGTCCTTTCGCGGCAGCCGCCTCGGCGGCGTGTGGCGCACCGTGCGCCGCATCATGCACGAGCCGCTCGGCGCCATCGGCCTGACGCTGGTGGCGGTGGTGGTGCTTTCGGCTGTGTTCGCCAGTGTCCTGACCAGCTATACGCCGAGCAAGATTTCGCCGGCCGAGCGCTTCGCCTCGCCCAGCCTTCTGCACCTGCTCGGCACCGACCATCTCGGCCGCGATCTCTTCACCCGGGTTCTCTACGGCGGACGCGTCGCGCTGATGATCGCGCTGGGCTCAACCCTGGTGTCGCTGATTGTCGGCGTGGTGCTGGGCCTGATCGCCGGCTATGGCCCACGATGGCTCGACAATGTGCTGCTGCTCATCTTCGACGCGGTGAAGAGTTTCCCGACCGTCATGCTGGCGCTGACGCTGGTCACCCTGTTCGGCCCCTCGCTCTACGCGGTGGTGCTGGTGGTGATGCTGGTCAACGTACCGGGCTATGCGCGCATCATCCGCACCCAGACGCTGGTGCTCAAATCCGCCGAACATGTCATGGCGGCACGCTCGATGGGCGCAAGCGCCGGCCGCATCCTGCGCGTCCATATCCTGCCCAACATCATCGGCCCGATCCTGATCCTGGTGTCGATGGACATCCCCGTGGTGGTGGCGATCGAGGCCGGCATGAGCTTCCTCGGGCTTGGCGTGCGGCCGCCGACGCCGAGCTGGGGCGCAATCCTCAATGACGGCTTCGCCAACATCCGCGATTCCTACTGGATCGTGATCGCCGGCGGCCTGCCGATCGTGCTGACCACGCTCGGCTTCACCTTCTTCGGCGAGACCTTGCGCGATCTCTTCGATCCCCGGCTGAAGGGGCGGTCATGACGGTTCTCGCGGTCAAGAATCTCAGCGTTGCCTTCCACACCGAGAGCGGCCGGCTGGAGGCGCTGAAAGACGTCAGCCTTTCCGTGCCCTCCAACCGCAGCGTCGGCGTGGTCGGCGAATCCGGCTGCGGGAAGTCGACGCTGATCAACGCCATACTCGGCCTGCTCGCCGACAATGGCGAGATCTCGTCGGGCGAGATCGTCTTCGAAGGCGACAAGGACCTCACCCGGCTTGACCCGACCGCGATGCGCGGGCTGCGTGGCCGCAGGATCGCCACCGTGTTCCAGGATCCGATGGGTGCGCTCAATCCCGTGCTTTCGGTGGGACGGCAGATGCGTGATATCCAGTATCGCTCAGGCCTGTCGAAGCGGGACAAGGACGCGCGCTCGGTCGCCATGCTGCGCAAGGTCCGCATTCCCGATCCGGAAAGCCGGCTGGCGCAGTTTCCGCACGAATTCTCCGGCGGCATGAAGCAGCGCATCGCCATCGCCATGGCACTGATGATGGAACCGGCACTGCTGATTGCCGACGAGCCGACCACCGCGCTCGACGCGACGCTGGAGGTGGCCACCATCGAGCTGCTCAAGGACCTGCAGCGCGAGATCGGCTGCTCGGTGCTTTTCATCTCGCATCACCTGGGGGTTATCGCCGAACTCTGCGACGAGATGATCGTCATGTATGCCGGCGAAGTGGTGGAGAGCGGCACGACCCGCGAGATCTTCCATGATGCGCGTCATCCCTATACGCAAAAGCTGCTCGCCTGCGATCCCGCGCGGCTGTCGCAACGGGTCGCCCGCCTGCCGACCATCGCCGGAACCTTGCCGGATCTGCGCCGGCGGCCGAGCGGCTGCGTCTTCCAGCCGCGTTGCGACCGCGCCGATGCGCAATGCCTCACGACACCTCCCAACGCTCCACTTGGCGGATCTCACATCGCCCGATGCTGGCACGCGGACGTTCCCCAGGGGGTGATGAGCGCATGAGCTCCGACGACCTGCTCCGCGTCAGCGATCTGCGCGTTTCGTTCCGGGTTGGTGGGCTGACCGCCAGGCTGGCTGGGCGCGCCACGGAGATCGAGGCGGTCTCCGGTGTCAGCTTCAACCTGCAGCGCGGCACCACTTTCGCGCTGGTCGGCGAATCCGGCTCTGGCAAGACCACTCTCGCACGCACGATCAATGGTCTTCAGCCCGTCAAATCGGGCACGATCCTGTTCGAAGGACAGGAGTTGCAGGGCCTGTCCAACGCCGCGATGAAGCCGGTGCGGCGGCGCATGCCGATGATGTTCCAGGATCCGATCGGGTCGCTGTCGCCACGGCTCAGCGTGCGGTCGCTGCTGTCGGAGCCCTTCGTCATCCATGGGCTCTCCAACCGTGATCTCAACGCCGAGGTCACACGGCTTCTGACGCTGGTCGGCCTGCCGCGCGAGTTCGCCGACCGCTATCCGCACCAGTTGTCCGGCGGCCAGGCACGCCGCGTCGGCGTCGCGCGGGCGATCGCGCTCGATCCCGTGCTGGTGGTTGCCGACGAGCCGACGGCCGGCCTCGATGTTTCCGTACAAGGCGAGGTGCTGAACCTGCTCAACGATCTGCGCGACCGCATGGGCCTGTCGATGCTGATCATCACCCACAATCTGCATGTCGTGCGCCAGATCGCCGACCGCATGGCGGTCATGTATCTCGGCCGCTTCGTCGAGCAGGGCGAGACCGAAGCGATCTTCCGCGCGCCGCATCATCCCTATACGGCGGCACTTCTATCGGCCAATCCGGAGCCCGACCCCGACAGGATGCACCAGCGCATCACGCTGCCGGCGGACGTACCGTCGCTGCTGGCGCGGCCCAAGGGCTGTGAATTCCATACACGCTGCCCGCAAGCACAGGACCGTTGCGCGGTCGATGCCCCTGTCCCGGCCGCTGTAGGCGACAGCCGTCTGACCTGCCATTTCCCGCTGAACACATAAGGACAGCCTCGGCACATATGGCCGGGGCGTCGAGAGGAGCCGCCATGCAAGATATCCGCGTCATCACCGATTTTCCGCGCAAGGTGCGCGAGATCGAGAACCTGTGGATTCCGATGCCGGACGGCGTCAAGCTGGCGGCGCGCGTCTGGCTGCCGGAAGATGCCGACGCCGATCCGGTGCCGGCGATCCTTGAATACCTGCCCTATCGCAAGCGCGACGGAACGGTGGAACGCGATGCGCTGACGCATCCCTATTTCGCCGGGCACGGCTATGCCGGCGTGCGTGTCGACATGCGCGGCTCGGGCGACAGCGAAGGGCTGTGTAAGGGCGAGTATCTGAAGCAGGAACAGGATGACTGCCTGGCGGTGATCGAATGGTTGGCCCGGCAACCCTGGTGCTCGGGCAGCGTCGGCATGATCGGCATCAGCTGGGGCGGCTTCAACGGGCTGCAGGTCGCCGCCCGGCGCCCGCCGGCGCTGAAGGCTGTCATCTCGCTGTGCTCGACCGACGACCGCTACAATGACGATGTGCATTACCTCGGCGGCGCCATGATGTGCGACAATCTGATGTGGGGAACGACTGCCTGGGCGATCGCCATGACGCCACCTGATCCGCTGATCGTCGGCGACCGCTGGCGCGATCTCTGGGAGCAGCGGCTGAACGGCAACGGCATATGGATGCAGGACTGGTTCGAACACCAGCGCCGCGACGATTTCTACAAGCATGGCTCGATCTGCGAGGACTACGCCGATGTCGAAATTCCGGTCTATGCCGTCGGCGGCTGGGCCGACGGCTATCCCAACCCGATCTTCCGCATGCTGGAAAACCTGCCGGGTCCCCGCAAGGGACTGATCGGCCCCTGGGGGCACAAATATCCCCACTTCGCCATGCCCGGCCCGCGCATGGGCTTCCTGCAGGAATGCCTGCGCTGGTGGGACCAGTATCTGAAGGGGATCGACACCGGCATTGCCGACGAGCCGATGCTGCGCGCCTGGATCCAGGATCCGGCGCGGCCGGCCGCGATCTATGATGAGCGGCCCGGCCGCTGGGTGGCCGAGCCGTCCTGGCCGGGACCGGGCGTCGGGCAAAAGGTGCTGAACCTTGCACCCCATGTGCTGAGCGAGGCCAGGGGCGATAACGCGATCCTGGAGATTTCATCGCCACAGACGGCCGGCCTGTCTTCAGGCGCCTGGTGTGGCTACGGCGTCATGCCGACCTTGCCGGTCGACCAGCGGACCGAGGAAGGCAACGCCCTGATCTTCGAGACGGCGCCGTTGACCGAAGCCGTCGAGATCCTCGGTTTCCCCGAATTCGAGGTCAAGCTCGCCTCAGACAAACCGGTCGCGCTCCTCTCCGCCACCCTGTCGCAGGTGTTCGCGGACGGGGCGGCCTCACGTGTCAGCTACGGTATCCTCAACCTCAGCCATCGCAACGGCGACCTGGAGATCGAGCCGCTGGTGCCAGGGCAAGCGGAGACAGTGCGCATCAAGCTGCGCTGCTGCGGGCAGCGTTTCGAGGCCGGCGAGCGCATCCGGCTGGCGCTGGCGACGTCGCACTGGCCGATCGTCTTCCCGACGGCCGAACAGGCGACGCTGTCGATCCATTGCGGCGACAGCCGGCTGATCCTGCCGGTGCGCGCAGCGCAGGAGCTGGATGACACGCTGGGAGCATTTCTCGGCCCGGAAAGCGCCAGCCCGATGGAGCAGGAGGTGCTGGCCAGGGGCGACGGCTTCCAGCGCTCGGTGTCGACCGACCAGGTCACCGGCGAGACCGTCTACCAGGTGATAAATGACGGCGGCACGGTGCGGCACCCGCATACGGGAATGACCCTTTCGGCAAGGCATGTCGATCGCTTCACCATCCACCCCGACGATCCGAACACGGCGGTCGGCACCTGTACATGGGAGAAATCCTACGGCAGGGGCGACTGGCAAGCGCGTGTTTCGGTCAAGGCGACGGTGCGCGCGCTGCGCGATGTCTGGCGGATCGAGACCCACATCACGGCGCATGATCGCAACGAGGTGGTCGTCGACCGAAGCGAGGTCAAGGAGTATCCGCGCGACCTCAATTGAGGGCCCGGCGCGGCTCGCGATCACGTCATCAATTTCGGCAAGGCGGCCGCCAGCGCATCGACGGCGAGCCGCACCTTGAGCGGCAGATGCGGCGTCCGCAGCCAAAGGGCGTGGCAGTCGTAGGGATAGCGCGGCTGATCTGGCAACAGCGCCACGAGCGCACCGGCCCGAATGCGCTCGCGAACCAGCCACCAGGGCAGCCACGCCAGCCCCATGCCTTCGACAGCAGCATCGGCGATGGCATCGAGATCGTCGAGCCGCAGCCGGCCGCTGGGCACGATCTCCCGCGCTGTCTGCCCTTCACGCGCAAACAGCCAGGGCTGAACGACCTGGCCAAGCCGGCGATAGACGATTGCATGATGATCGGCGAGGTCCTCGACCCGCCGCGGTTCGCCATGGCGTTGCAGATAGGAGGGCGCCGCGCAAACGATCATGCCCTGGCGCGCGACGCGGCGCGCGATGACGCCGGCCTTGTCGTCCAGATCGCCGGTCCGGATGGCGAAATCGTAGCCGTCCTCGGCAAGATCGGCGAAGCGGTCGCTGAGCGACAGGTCGAGTTCCAGCATCGGATATTGCCGTGCCAGTTGCAGCAGCACGGGGGTGACGCAGTGGCGACCGAAATGCGCCGGCATGGTGACGCGCAGTTTTCCGCGCGGTTCGGAGAGTTGGTCGGCAGCCAGCGCATCGGCGGCTTCCGCCTCGGCCAATACGACCCGGCAGCGTTCATAATAGGCGCGGCCGAAATCCGTCAGGCTCTGACGGCGCGTGGTGCGGTTGATGAGGCGCACACCCAGCCGTTCTTCGAGAAAGCGGACATGCTTGCCCACCATAGGTCCGGACAGGTCGAGCGCGACCGCGGCAGCCGCGAACGAGCCAAGGTCGGCCGCCTTGACGAAGACGGCCATGCTCTCAAGCCGATCCATATTCGAAACCTTCGGTTTCTACTGCTTTATCCCTACGCCCATTTATCCATGAAACCTTTATCCGCATAGCTCATTCGGTTCAGATAATTTGGAGTAACCCGAATGGCACGTATCGTCCGCTTCCACCAGCATGGCGGTCCCGAAGTCCTGCGCATCGAGGATATCGCCCCCCCGTCACCGGGCCCTGGCGAGGTTCAAATCCGCGTCAAGGCACTCGGGATCAATCGCGCCGAGGCGCTGCTGCGCGCCGGCACCTATGTCGAGACCGCTGCCCTGCCCTCCGGGCTTGGCCTTGAAGCGGCGGGGGTTGTCGAAACAGTGGGCGAAGGCGTGAAGGATTTCGTCCCGGGCGACGCTGTCAGCGCCATCCCTCCACAGTCGATGGTGCGCTGGCCGGCTTATGGCGAATTGGTCACCTATCCCGCCGCGCAGCTCGTCAAGCACCCACCGTCGCTTGACTGGAAAGGGGCGGCGGCGGTCTGGATGCAATATCTCACCGCCTATGGCGCGCTGATCGACATTGCCAAACTTGGCAGTGGGGATACCGTCGTCATCACCGCGGCGTCGAGCAGCGTCGGGCTTGCAGCCATCCAGATCGCCAACAAGGTTGGCGCAACGGCGATCGCGGTGACGCGGACATCGACGAAGAAACAGGCCTTGCTCGACACCGGAGCGGCTGAAGTCGTGATCCTGGCCGAAGAGGATCTCACCGCACGGCTGAACACGATCGCGGGAGCGAAAGGCGTTCGGGTCGTGCTGGATGCAATCGGCGGCCCGATCTTCGGGCCGCTGACGGCAGCGATGTCAAAGGGAGGCATTCTGATCGAATATGGCGGCCTCAGCAGCGAGCCGACGCCATTTCCCCTGGCTGCGGTGCTGGGCAAGACGCTGACGCTGCGTGGCTACCTCGTCCACGAGCTCACCGGCGACCCGACGAAATTGGAGGCAGCAAAGGCGTTCATCCTCGAAGGCCTGGAGACAGCTACGCTGAGGCCGATCATCGATAGGACCTTTGCCTTCGACCAGATCGTCGAAGCGCATCGCTATCTCGAATCGAACAACCAGTTCGGCAAGATCGTAGTGACGATCTGAGATCGTAGTGACGATCTGAGATCGTGGTGACGGTCTGAGCAACGGCAAACAAATCAGCCGTGCCGGCACTATCGCTCTTGAAGGCGCGGCTCCGCATTCCTAACTGTCTGGTGCGGGCCGGGCCCCTCTGACTGTCGCCAATGGTGACCGTGATGTCGGACCGCTTTAATGGGCCCGTTTCCATCCTTTTAGGTCAAGCGGGCTCAATCCTTTCGGTTTGGAGCCCCGTATGACATCTTCCCTCCTTGGTCTGGTTTGCCCCTCCTGCCGCGTCGCGCTCACAATGAGCGAACGCCAGGGTATCGAAATCGACTACTGTCCGCAGTGCCGCGGCGTCTGGCTTGATCGAGGCGAACTCGACAAGATCATCGAGCGTTCCGGCAGGGAGGCGTCGCCCGCGCCGCAGCCACAGCCGGCAGCCTTCTCGCAGCCGCAGCAAGGCCATGGCCGCGATGATGATTATTCGCGTTCGCAGGGTCACCGTTATCCCAAGCGGAAGAAATCATTCTTCGAAGAATTGTTCGATTGACCGGATGTCGCTCCGGTGCCCGGGCCGACGCTTGCTGAAAATTTCTAAAACCACATCGATAAAGGTTCATTTCCGATGATGTCTCGCACCAGCCGATTTGCAACCCTGTTTGCCGGACTGTTCCTCGCATTCTCCATGGTCGCGATCGATCATGCGGAGGCGCGGCGCGGCGGCAGTTTCGGCAGTCGCGGCACGCGCACGTTCCAGTCGGCGCCGCCGACCAGGACCGCACCGGCGCCGACCGCTCCGGTCGAGCGTTCGATGACGCCCAACACCGGTGTGAATTCTGCCGCCCGGCAGCCGCAGGCCGGCCCGCAGAGGCCGGGCTTCATGAGCGGCTTCGGCGGAACGATGATGCGCGGACTGCTGATCGGTGGGCTGATCGGGCTGCTCTTGGGCCAAGGCTTCGGCGGTCTGGCCGGCATGTTCGGCTTCCTGCTTCAGGCCCTGCTCATCGGTGGCGCGATCATGCTGGCCATCCGCTTCTTCCGCTCACAATCCGCGCGCGGCCCGGCGCCGGCGCTCGCTGGTGCCGGCGCCCAGGCGTCGCGATTTGAGAACCGCGCAACGGGACAGCAGACGGCGGGCTCGTTCTCAATCCCCGGTTTTGGTGGCGGTTCGGGCGGAGGCTCTCCGGCCGCTGCTGTCTCCGAGGAGATCACACTGGCTCAGAGCGACCTTGATGCGTTCCAGCAGTTGCTGACCGACGTCCAGGAAGCATTCGGGCGCGAAGACCATGCCGCCCTGCGCCGGGCGACGACACCTGAGATGGTATCCTATCTCTCGGAAGAACTGGCCGACAACGCCCAGAAAGGTCTCAGGAACGAGGTGTCCGACATCACCTTGCTGCAGGCCGACATCGCCGAAAGCTGGCGCGAGGATGACCGCGACTACGCCACGGCCGCGCTGCGCTACGAGTCTCGCGACGTGATGCGCGAACGGGCCAGCGGCAAGGTCGTCGAGGGTGACGAGGGCCATCCGACCGAGACGACCGAGCTGTGGACATTCACGCGTCAGAATGGCTCAAGCTGGAAGCTCTCGGCCATACAGCAGGCCTGAGCCCGGCCAGCTCATCCGAAGGTCGTTGCGGACGTTCAGCGCACGATCCTGACGCACATCGGCGTGCCGATCTCTATGGCGCGTCCGGTGTCGGTCAGCATGCCGCTCGCCGCGTCACGCGCGAAGATCGAGATGCGGTCGGCATTCTGGTTGGCGGAGAACAGATGGCTGCCGGAGGGCGTCAGCGCCAGGTTGCGTGGCGTGGCACCCCCGCAAGGGGCATAGCCGACGAGGCTCAGCACGCCGGTCTGCTGGTCGACAGCCATGATGACGACGCTGTCGTGACCACGGTTGGAGCCGTAGACAAAACGGCCATCCGGCGAGATCTGGATATCGGCGCAGTGATTGCTGTCGCGCGCCTCGGCCGGGACCGCCGGTTTGGCATCGATGATGGAGAGCTTGCCTGATGCCTCGTCCAGCGCCATCGACACGACGGTCGAATCCAGCTCATTCATGACGAAGACGAAGCGTCCGTTCGGATGCAGTGCGAGATGGCGAGGCCCCGCGCCCGGCGTCAGGGCGGACTCGGTGAGCTTCGTCAGCTTTCCATCCTGCCCGATCCGGTAGGATACCAGTTGGTCGATGCCGAGATCGGCGACGATGGCCGTTCCGCCGGCAATGGTTTCGGTGACGCTGTGGGCGTGCGAGCGTTCCTGCCGCGCCGCATTCGGACCACTGCCCCTGTGCGAGACACTGGCCAGCGGCGGCGTCAACGCGCCGTCCTTCTCAAAGCCGTAGACCGCCACCGCACGATCCGGACCGCCCTCCCCCATGCTATAATTGGCGACCAGCAGTTTGGTCCCATCGCGGGTGATGGTGTTGTGAGCGGTGATGCTGCCCAGCGATGGCTGCTTGTTCAGATAGGTGAGCGTGTTCGAACCACGGTCGAAGCGGTAGGCGGAAACCGTCCCCTCGCGCCAGGCGAATACTTCCGAATTGGCGTAGATGCGCGAACCATCCGGCGTCACCGACAAGAAGGTCGGATTGTCGACGTCGTTGGTCTCCGCCAGTTTTCGTATTTCCAGCGTTGCTTCGTCGAAGCTGTAGACGCCGAGCCCAACGCCGCGCGCGCCCTGAAAATAGGGCGCCTCGCGGTTCAGGCTGCCGACGAAGACCAGACAATCCTTGCTCATGATTTCCTCCCTGCCCGCCTGCGCCTGGGCGTGCGGGGCCGGGCAAAATTTCGCCTGTCCTCGCTTGCAACGCAACCCCATATGTGAAAATACTATTTACAAAAGAAGATTGACGGGAGGAGACGTCGTGCAACCACGCGCTTTCAGCGGTAGTCAAGCGGTTGCCCGGAGCCTCTTGCGAGACCGCCGGAGCCACACATGACCGACTTCGCCCCCACCGTCGGGGTCGCCTCGACGCACCCGAAGAACATGCCCGAGGAGCACGCAGCCTTGCCGGTGTGGAATGCCGAGAACTGGTTCTACGAAGACTGGCCGGTCGGGCAGAAAATCCGTTCCTTGCGGCGCACGATGGCCGAGGGCGACAGCCATCTGTTCAACACGCTTGTGCTCGACATCCACCCCTACGTGCAAGATCAGATGTTTGCCGAGAGCGAAGGCATTTTCGGCAAGCGGCTGATCGCCGGCGCTTTCGTCTTTTCGGCGGGCCTCGGGCTGGTCGCCACCAACTGCGTCAACGCCTTTTCCTACGGCTATGACAAGCTCCGCTTCATAAAGCCTGTCTTCATTGGCGACACGATCTATTCGATCCGCTCGAACCTCGACAAGAAGCCCCGCTACAAGGAGATGGGGCTGATCCGCGCCAGCTATGAGGTGTTCAAGGGCGAAGGCGAACTCGTTCTGTATTGCGAGCATCTGCAGACGGTGAAGTACCGCAACCCCGCCGATTTCGTCGGCAAGACGGAGAAATGAGGATGCCGGCAGCAGCCGAATTGCCGCTTGCCGGTCTCGTCGTCGTCGACATGAGCCAGTTCCTGTCCGGGCCCTATTGCTCGCTCCGGCTGCTCGACCTCGGCGCCCGCGTCATCAAGATCGAGCGTCCGGACGGCGGCGACCTGTCGCGCCGGCTCTATCTCAGCGACACCGAGATCGGCGGCGATTCCACCATCTTCCACGCCATCAACCGGGCCAAGGAAAGTCTCGCCATCGACCTCAAGAACGAAGCCGATCTCAAGACGTTGCGCGGGCTCCTGGGCAAGGCCGATGTGCTGATCCAGAATTTCCGGCCAGGCGTCATCGAGCGGCTCGGCTTCGACTATGAGGCGGTCCGCAAGATCAATCCAAGGCTCGTCTATGCCTCGATCAGCGGCTATGGCGAAGAGGGTCCATGGGTAAAGCGGCCCGGCCAGGATCTGCTGGCGCAGTCACGCTCCGGCGTGATGTGGCTGAATGGCGACGAGGACCAGGGACCGGTGCCGTTCGGGCTCGCGATCGGCGACATGCTGGCGGGTGCTGCCTGCGCTCAGGGCATTCTGGCGGCCTTGGTGCGGCGCGGCATCACCGGCCAGGGCAGCCATATCGAAACCAGCCTGCTCGAGGCGCTGGTCGACTTCCAGTTCGAGGTGCTGACGACGCATCTCAATGACGGCCGCCGCTTGCCGCGACGCTCGAGCTTTCGCAGCGCACATGCCTATCTCTCTGCGCCTTACGGCGTCTACCCGGCCAAGGACGGCTACCTCGCCATCGCCATGACGCCGATCCCGAAACTCGCGGATCTGCTATCGCTCAATGAGCTGGCGCCCTATCGCGACAAACCGGCCTCGTGGTTCACCGCGCGCGACGATATCAAAGCGATCATCGCGCAACGGATCGCCACCAAGACCATCGACGAATGGCTGGCCATTCTCGAACCAGCCGACATCTGGTGCGCCAAGGTGCTGACCTGGCCGGAGATGCTGGCAAGCGAGGGATTTCAGTCGCTCGACATGCTGCAGACGGTGACGCGCGAGGACGATGTCTCGATCCTCACCACCAGTTCGCCGCTCAGGGTCGACGGCATCAGGGCCAAGGTCGATCGCGCCGCTCCGCGCATCGGCGAACACAGCGCGGCGATCCGCGCGGAGTTCGGCCTGTGACCACGCTCAAGGGCATGACCTGGAGCCATCCGCGCGGCTATGATCCGATGGTTGCCTGCTCATCTCTCTGGCGGCAGAAAACCGGCGTCGCCATCGAATGGGACAAGCGCTCGCTGCAGGATTTCGAATCCTTCCCGGTCGAGGAACTGGCCCGCGCCTACGACCTGATCGTTATCGACCATCCACATGTCGGCCAGATCACGGCGGAAAGCTGCCTGGCGTCGCTGGATGTTGCCGGCCGCGAAGCGGAGCGCACCGCGCTCGCTTCGGGCAGCGTCGGCCAATCCTATCCGAGCTATAGCTGGCAAGGGCGGCAATGGGCCTTCCCGATCGATGCCGCCAGCCAGGTCCAGGCCTGGCGGCCGGATGCGCTCGATGCGCCGCCGGCTCGCTGGAGCGAGGTACTCGATCTCGCCCGGCACGGCCGCGTGCTTTTGCCGTTGCGGGCGCCGCATGTGCTGATGGTTTTCTACACGCTGGTCGGCAATCTCGGACACGCTTGCGCCACCGATCCTTCCGGTGATCTCATCGATATCGAGACCGGCGCCCAGGTTTTCGAAGCGATGCGCGAGATCGCCGCGCTGGTCGAGCCGGCCTGTCTCGAAATGGACCCGATCGCGGTTTCCGAACGTATGGCGGAGGCCAATTCCAAAATCGTCTGCGCGCCGCTGATCTATGGCTATGTCTCCTATGCGATATCAGGGTTTCGCGCGCACCGGCTGGCCTTCACCGACATCCCGGCCGTCGGCTCCAACGGCCCAATCGGCTCGGCGCTTGGTGGCACCGGCATAGCGGTGTCGGCCTTTTCCCAGGCAAAAGAAGCCGCGATCGATTTCGCCTACTGGGTCGCCAGCGGCGATGTCCAGCGCGGCCCGTATGCCGCCGCCGGCGGACAGCCGGGCCATGCCGCTGGCTGGGAAGACCAGGCCGTCAACGCCGCGACCGGCAATTTCTATCGCGATACACGCGCGACGCTCGAGGGCGCATGGGTGCGGCCGCGCCATGACGGCTACATGGCGTTCCAGCAGGCAGCGTCCGACCGCATCCTTTCCGGCATGACTTCCGGGCACCAAGCCGCCCAGGTCGTTGCCGATCTCAATCGCCTGTTCAGGGAGAGTTCCCCCGCACAGGTGTCCGGCGTTGCCGGTGGAGGAGCCTGAACGAAACCGAACGGAGGAGACACAATGAAAAACATGATGCGCGGCCTGATGGCCGCAACCGCCTTTGTATCCATAACAAGCGTTGCCCATGCCCAGGATGTGCAAGGCGTCATCGGCGGCCTGCCGACCGAACTCAAGGCACAGTATGACGGCGCGCCGCAGAAGGTGATGCCTTCGGCCTGGGACAATTTCACCCCGCCGCCGAAGCCGTGGAAATGGTGCCATTCGGAATCCTACCAGGGCAATCCGTGGCGTGTGACGGTGACCAAGGAGCTGAAGCGTCTCGTCGACGGGCTGATCGCCGATGGCACGGTATCGAGCTTCGAAGTGTCTGATTCCAACAACGATGCCAGCCAGCAGATCAACCAGATCCGTGCCTTCATCGACAAGAAATGCTCGATCATCACCTCGATCCCGGGCTCGGCTACCGCACTCGATGACGCCATCGATGCCGCCGCCAAGGCCGGTATTCCGTTCATCACCGCCGCCGGTTCGGTAACCAGCCCGAATGCGATCAACGTCGATTCCAACTATGCACGCTGGGGCTATGACATGATGACGGCGATCGGCAAGGCTCAGCCGGACGGTGCCAGCATCCTGCTCGTCGAAGGCATTGCCGGGCATCCGATCGTGGTGCAGGAACGCCAGGGCGCGGACAAGGCGCTGGCAGAAAATCCGAAGCTGAAGATTTCGCGCAACGTCAACGGCAACTGGACGGCTAACGTCACCAAGACGGTGGTTCTTCAGGCGATCGCCACCAATCCTGCACCGATCGATGCGGTGTGGACGACCGGCAGCGAGAGCCGCGTCGTCGCAGAGGCCTTCGCCGAGGCAGGACGACCGGCGCCGCTGATCACCGGTTCAATCACCGGTGACGCGCTGGGCTATTGGAAAGCCAATCCCGACAAGTACCGCTTCGAAGGCCATGCCGTGCTGCCGCACTGGACCGCCGAGACGCTGTTCCGTGTCGGTGAGCGCATGCTCGACGGCCAGAAGCCGAAGCTCAACACACTGCTGATCCCGATCCCGCCGGTGCACAGCGCCGATCTCGGCCAATGGTACAAGGACTGCATGACGACGGATGCCGTCTCGATCTTCCCGATCCCGCCCAAGGATCCGATGCCGGAGGAATGGCTCGATGCCTATTTCTCCAACCCGGCGCCGACCAAGGGCTGGGATTATTCAAAGGTACCCGACGCCTGCGCCAAGTGACGGCTAGGACAGACCCAGAAAGCCGGCTCCTTTCGGGGAGCCGGCTTGCCAGCTTCGAAACACGGCATGCTTGAAATCAGAACCATATCCAAACGCTATGGCGAGACGGTCGCGCTCGCGGACGCCTCGATCGCGTTCCGGCCGGGCACCATCCACACCATCCTGGGCGAGAACGGTTCGGGCAAGAGCACGATGGTCAAACTGCTGTCCGGCATCGTCCAGCCGGACAGCGGCGCGATCCTGCTGCAAGGCAAGCCATTTTCCGGCGCCAGGCCTTCGGCCTTCCAGGCGCAAGGTTTTGCCACGGTGTTCCAGGAGGTGCTGATCGCACCGGACCGCAGCGTGACCGACAACATCCTGCTCGGCCTCGACGGGCTGATCCGGCGTGCCGTGCCGCGCAACGAGCGTCGCGACCGGGCAGCCGCCGCATTGAAGCGCTTCGCCGTCACCAAGGTCCCCCTCGATACACCAGCCGGCCTGTTGCCGTTGGCCGCGCAGCAATTGGTCGTTCTCGCCCGCGCGATCGTGCGCAACCCGAAAATCCTTATCCTCGACGAGGTGACCGCGGCGCTCGACTTCGCCGACCGCGAATCCGTCTTTTCACTGATGCGCACCCTTGCCGGCGAAGGCTGCCTTATTCTGTTCATCACCCATCGCATGGATGAGGTGATGTCGCTCTCAGATCGCATCTCGATCCTGCGCGGCGGCGGCGTGGTGCGGACCGAGGAGCGCGGCACCTCGACGCCGGCGGAACTGCTCAAGGCGATGGCGCCACGCACGGCAGCGGAGCTGGCACATGGCTGATCTAACGGCTCCCGACTTTCGCGGCCTCGCCATTCGCGGCCTCGTTATCGCGCCGGGCGCCAGCGCGATAACGCAAACCATCGCTCCCGGCGAGATCGTCGGTCTTGCCGGCCTCGACGGCCATGGCCAGGAACTGTTCCTCAAGATGCTTGCCGGCCTGACGCCTTCACTGGGCGGCGCGATTGAACTTGCCTTGCCGAATGGCCGCCGAGAGATCACCGGGTTCCGCAAGGCGGTCGCCAGCGGCATCGCCTACCTGCCACGCGACCGGCGCGCGAACGGCATCTTTCCCACGCAATCGGTGCTCGATAATTTCGCCGTTTCGACCCTGTCGCGTGATACGCGCCTTGGCCTGATCAGCCCGGCGGCGCGCAAGGTGCGCTACGACATCTACCGCGAAAAACTGTCGATCGCAGCGCCCCGTCCCGATGCGCCGATCACCACGCTGTCTGGCGGCAATCAGCAGAAGGTGCTGCTGGCACGGGCGCTGGCGCTGGAACCGGCCATCCTGCTGCTCAACGATCCGACGCGCGGCGTCGACGTGGCGACGCGGCATGTGCTCTACGACGTCTTTCGCGGCCTGGCGGCCGACGGCATGGGGCTGGTCATCCTGTCCAGCGAGATCGAGGAGATCCTTCTCCTGTGCCATCGCGTGCTGGTGTTCAGGGAAAACGAGGTCGCGGCCGAAATCACCGGTGAAGCGATGACCACCGGCAGCGTGATCTCCGCCATGTTCGGACGCGCGGCATGAGCCCTCTCGCGCGCATTCTGTCGCTTGGGCGAAGCCTCGGCTTCGCCGTCGTGCTGCTGGCCATCCTGCTTGCGGTCAATCTCATCCTCAGCCCGGCACGATTCCAGCCGGGGTCCTGGGGCGCGCTCATCGGACTGGCCGCGCCGCTGATCGGCGCAGCGATTGCCTCAACGCCGGTGATCCTCGCCGGGCGTGGCGGCATCGACATCTCGGTCGGACCCTTGATGGGGTTCGTCAATGCCGTCGTGATCCAGCTGTTGTTTCTCAAGGCCGGCATCTCCTCGCCGCTGCTGCTTGTCCCGGGGGCCCTGCTCATCGGCGCGCTGGTCGGCGCGGCGAACGGTTTCCTGGCGACGGTCGTGCGCATCCAGCCGATCGTCGCCACGCTCGGCACCTATCTGATCCTAACCGGTGTGACGCTGACCATCCTGCCGGCGCCGATCGGCCCGGCGCCCGCCTGGCTCAAGGCGTTGGCGGGTCCTTGGTCGCTGCTGCCGCTGCTGTTGATGTTCCTCGCCTGGTGGCTGGTACGGCGCACGCCCTACTACGACCAGCTGATGGCGGTCGGCAGCGACGATCGCGCCGCCTACACCGCCGGGGTCGATGTCACGCGCGTGCGCTTCATCGCCTATGTCATGACCGGCATTCTCGGCGGCTGTGCCGGGCTCATGCTGACGGCGCTGATCGGTTCGGCCGATCCCAATGTCGGGCCGACCTACACGCTGATCGCCATCGCCGCCGTAGCACTTGGCGGCGTCAGCCTGGCCGGCGGCCGTGGCGGCGTCGCCGGTGCCGCGATCGGCGCCATAGACATCTTCCTGCTGCAAAGCGTGCTGACGACGTTCAACGTCTCCACCTTCGTGCTGCAGATCGCCTATGGCGCAATACTGGTTCTGGCCGTGATGCTGACGGCGCTGCAAGAACGCCTTGCCACGAGGGGACGCTGACATGACCGGGCGAAACCTGTTCGCGACCACCAATGCCCGCGTCGTCGGCGCCTTCTGCGTCGCGGCGCTCCTGCACCTCGCCGGTGCAGTCCTCATTCCCGGCTACTCCTCGCCTTTCGCGGTGCGCGCCATGCTGGTGCTCGCTTCGCTGCTCGCGGTCGCCTCGATCGGACAGACGCTGGTCGTCATCATGGGCGGCATCGACCTGTCCATCCCCTTCGTCATCGGCTTCGCCAATGTCGTGGCCGCGCAACTCTACGGCGATGGCTGGAATTTTGCCCTGGTCTGCAGCCTCGTCGGTGTACTGGCGATTCTGATCGGCGGCCTGAACGGCCTGATCGCGCGCAGCCTCGACATCCAGCCGCTCATCGTCACGCTCGGCGTCGGCATGGTGGTGCAGGGGCTGGTGTTGTTGTGGACAGCCGGTTTCCCGTCAGGCTCGGCACCGCAAGCGGTTTCCAGCTTCGTGTCGATCGGCGGATCGGCCGGGCCGCTGCCGGTGCCGTGGCTGGTGCCAAGCCTAATCGTGGTGGCGGCACTCGTCGTGTTGGTGCTGGAGCGGACGCCCTACGGGCGCCGGCTCTATGCGCTGGGCAGCAATCCGGGCGCGGCACCGTTGGCGTTGATCGATCCGGTTCGCATGTGGATGATCACCTACGCGGCGAGTGCCTTCGTCGCGGCCGTCGCGGGCGTGCTGTTGCTCGGCTTCACCGGCTCGGCCTATGGCGATGTCGGCCAACCCTATCTGTTCCAGACCATCGCGGCCGTGGTCGTTGGCGGCGCCGCACTTGTCGGCGGCCGCGGCAGCTATCTCGGCACCATCGCCGGCGTGCTGGTGCTGACCGAGATCAACACGCTGCTGATCGGCCTCGGCTTCCAACCCTCGGCGGTGCAGGCCGCACTGGGGCTCATCATCGTGCTGCTGGTCTCGCTCTATGGCCGCGAGCGGCACGTCTCGACGACGATCTGAAGGCGATTGTTTGTTTGACGCAATTCCGGACGGAAAACCGCTCCGCACTTTTCCTGGAATTGCTCTACTTCAACCGCCAGAGCTTGCCGGCATTGCCCGACAACAATCTGTCGCGCTCCGCGACGCTGCAGCCGGAAAGCAGCGCATGGGTAGCGGCAACCCAGGTCGAGAGCCCGCCGCCAAGCGTGCAGACCGGCCAGTCGCTGCCCCAGACGACACGGTCCCAGCCGAACGCAGCGATGGTGTGTTCGACATAGGGCCGCAGCGTCTCGACCGTCCAGTTGCCAGGATCGGCATAGGCGACGACGCCGGATATCTTGGCCATGACGTTCGGGCGCCGCGCGATCTCGCTCATGTGCTCGCGCCATGGGTGCTCGCCATTGCCCTTGATGTCGGGGACACCGCAATGGTCGAGAACGAACTGGACATCGGGCGCCAGGTCGGCCAGCGCGACCGCCTTGGGAATCTGGTGCGGCAGCACGACGAGATCGAAGGTCAGGCCGGTGCCGCCAAGCCGCTTGATGTTTTCACGGAACAGATCGCCTTCCGACAGGTCATCGGGCACAACGTGGAGCACGCGGCGGAAGCCCTTGACGAAGGGATTTGCCCGCTGGCGTTCGAGATAGGCGGCAAAGTCAGCCTCTTCCGGCCGACACGATGCGATCACTCCCGCCAGCATGCTGCCCGCCTGCCGCGACAGGCCCTGGACGCGGGCGGTCTCTGCCTCGATGTCGGCCGGATCGACATCGACCTCCATGTGCAGCACGCGCTGGACGCCGACACGTTGCGCCTCGGCAGCGTATTCCTCATAGGAGAAATCGCGGTTGAGCGCCGGCACGCCGGCAAGCCAGGGATAGCGCAAGGCCGAGCGATCGATGAGATGCAGATGGGTGTCGATGATCATGGCGAGGCTCCTCCCCCAGCGCTTTCAAATCATCTCACGGAGGAATTCTTCATTCAAATAAGAATTCATGCCGATGAGCCGACAGTCGAACCTGCCAGATGCGACAGCTTCTCGCATGTCGCCAGCAGGAGTTCGATGGTCCGGGTAATGTCCGGCGCGGAAGGCGTGTTGACGACGGTGATGTAGGGGATCGACAGGGCGGCGATCGCCTTGCCGTCGGAACTGCGCACCGGTGCCGAAAGGTTGAAGACGCCGGCGGTCTGCATCGAGGCCATCATCTCGTAGCCACGGTCGCGGATCTGGTCGAGACGAGTGAAGAACTCGGCCGATTGCGCCGTCTTGTCGGTGCTGCGGACGTGCTCGGAGATCATCATCTGCCGCTCTTCCTGCGAGCGGAAGGCGAGCAGCACATGGCCCGAACCGGTATCGAACAGGCTGATGTGCGAGCCGACCCGGATCGAGATGCCCCAGTAATTCGGCGCCTCTTGCTGGGCGATCACGACGGCGGAACCACGATCAAAAACAACGAGTTGGTTGGCCTGTTGCGACGTCTCGGCCAGTTCGCGCATCAGTGGCGTGGCGTAGGAAACCAGTCGCCGCACCGGGGCATGCAATTGCGCAAGGCCGAACAGTTTGAGCGTCAGCGAGTAGCGGTCGCCGTCCAGCCTTGTGACGTAGCCGCGCCGGACCAGCCGGTCCAGCATGCGGTAGAATTCGTTGGGACTGCGGTCGAGTTTCTTGGCGATTTCCGCCTGCGTCAGGCCGCCATCGACGCCGGCCAACAGCTCCAGGATGTCGAGCCCCTTGTCGAGCGCCGGCGCGCGATAGCGCTCGTCTTCGCTGTCATCCATGGGCATTTCTCCAGTGAATTCTGTCCTTCATATACGCAGGAACGTGGCCGGCGGAAACAAATTTCGCCTTGACGTATGTATGAATGTTTTGTTTGTATATGAATGTAGCACTTCTTGTCACGCGGACAAGTTGCGGTCGCGCCAAGGCGCACCCAGGGAGGAAACCAATGAACAGACTGCTTTCCGGCGTCTCCGCCGGCGCATTGGTGCTTGCATTTGGTGCAGGCACGGCCCTTGCCGGCGACCTGCCCGGCAAGTTCGAAGGCGTGACCGTCGACGTGAAGCTGATCGGCGGCCAGCAATATGAAAAGCTCTATGAGCGCATTCCCGAATGGGAGAAGGCGACCGGCGCCAAGGTCAACATCCTGACCAAGAAGAACGGCTTCGACATCGACAAGGAGCTCAAGTCCGACATCGCCTCGGGCAGCACTAACTGGTGCGTCGGCTGGAACCATTCGTCCTTCGCGCCGCAGTATACGGGCCTCTACACCGACCTCAGCAAATTGCTGCCCAAGGCGGAGATCGACGCCTTTGTGCCGTCAACGATCAAGGCCGCGACCATCGACGGCAAGCTGGAAATGCTGCCGCGCGCCCAGTTCGACGTCTCTGCCCTCTATTACCAGAAGAGCCTCTACGAGAACGCCGACAACAAGGCCAAGTTCAAGGCCAAATACGGCTATGACCTGGTGCCGCCGGACACATGGAAGGAAGTCACCGACCAGGCCGAGTTCTTCGCCAACCCGCCCAATTTCTACGGCACGCAGTTCGCCGGCAAGGAAGAAGCCATCAACGGCCGTTTCTACGAGATGGTGGTCGCCGAGGGCGGCGAATATCTCGACAAGGACGGAAAGCCTGTCTTCAATTCCGAGGCCGGCATCCGGGCTCTCGACTGGTTCGTCAACCTCTACAAGGCCAAGGCCGTGCCGGCCGGCACCACCAATTACCTCTGGGACGATCTCGGCCAGGGCTTTGCCTCGGGCACGGTGGCGATCAACCTCGACTGGCCGGGCTGGGCCGGATTCTTCAACGACCCGAAATCGTCGAAGGTCGCCGGCAATGTCGGCGTGAAGGTCGCGCCGAAGGGGTCTTCCGGCAAGCGCACAGGCTGGTCGGGTTTCCACGGTTTCTCCGTCACGGAAAACTGCCCGAACAAGGAAGCCGCGGCTTCGCTGGTCTGGTGGCTGACCAATGAGGACAGCCAGAAGCTGGAAGCCGCCGCGGGCCCGCTGCCGACCCGCACGGCGGTCTGGGACTGGGACCTGAAGCAGGCCGAAAACGACCCTTACAAGAAGGAGGTTCTCTCAGCCTTCCAGGAAGAAGCCAAGCACGCCTTCGCCGTGCCGCAGACACCTGAATGGATCGAGATCTCGAATGCCGTCTATCCCGAACTGCAGGCGGCGATCCTTGGCGACAAGACCTCCAAGCAGGCACTGGACGAAGCGGCCGCCAAGGCGACGCAGATCCTGCAGGACGCCGGCAAGCTCTAGCAAAAGCTCCCAAGGCTGCCTCCCCCATCAGGAATGGGGGAGGCGATCGCGTCTTGCCGGTGCGGCCCCTAACCTTATCCCAGCTAGGGCTCGACGAACGGGGATACAAACCCAAAGGACTCTGATGAAGGACTTCAAGCCATCGGCGCCGTTCCTGCTGCTGCTTCCGGCCTTCATCGTGCTGGCGGCGGTCGTTGTCGTGCCGCTGCTCTTGTCGCTCTATTCCAGCTTCACGCCCTTCCGCCTGACCAAGCCCGAGACATTCTTCGTTTTCGTCGGCTTCCGGAACTATCTCTCGATCCTGGCCAACACCGATTTCTGGTGGGCATTCGGGCGCACGGTGCTGCTGCTGACCATCGCGCTCAATCTCGAAATGCTGCTGGGCCTCGGCCTCGCCATGCTGGTCGAGAAGGCGACGCGAGGCCAGCGCATCCTGCGCACGCTGATGATGTTTCCGATGATGTTCTCGCCGATCCTCGTCGGCTTCCAGTTCAAGTTCATGTTCAACGACAATATCGGCCTGGTGAACAACGCCCTGCAGTCGCTCGGCATCACGCAGGATGCCATACCGTGGCTGATCGAAGGCCATCTCGCCTTCATCGCCATCTCGATCGCCGAGATCTGGTCGTCGACCGCGATCTTCGCCATCCTGATCCTCGCCGGCCTGCTCGCCATGCCCAAGGAGCCGATCGAGGCGGCGCGCGTCGACGGCTGCACGCCATGGCAGACATTCCGTTATGTGACGTGGCCGTTCGTCATGCCCTTCGCCTACATCGCCATGACCATCCGCTCGCTCGACGTGGCGCGCGCCTATGACATCGTCAAGATCATGACCGACGGCGGCCCGGCCGGCCGCACTGAACTGCTCTGGACCCTGGTGGCGCGCACCGCCTACAGCGACGGGCGCATGGGCATGGCCAATGCCATGGCCTATTTCTCGATCCTGCTGTCGATCGCCTTCACCGTCTACTTCTTCAACAAGCTCGCCGCGGCGCGCACGCAGATCGGTGCGGAGTGGTAATGGACGAGAATTCTTCCGCCCGCCTGAAGCGCCGGCTGCTGGGTGTCGTCTACCGCATCGGCCTGTTCCTGGCGATGTTGACCATCTGCCTGCCCGGACTGTGGATCGTCATCTCGTCGCTGCGGCCGACCGTCGAGATCATGGCCAAGCCGCCTGTGTGGATCCCGCAGGAAGTCTCATTCGACGCCTATGTCGCGATGTTCTCAGGCATCGGCAAGGGCGGCATCCCGGTCATCGAATATTTCCGCAACTCGCTGATCATCTCAGTGACTTCGACTGTCATCGCGGTCGCCATCGGCATGGCCGGCGGCTATGCCTTCGCGCGCTATCGTTTTCGCGGAAAGTCCAGCGTCTTCCTCGGCCTGATGCTGACGCGCACGGTGCCCGGCATCGCGCTGTCGCTGCCGCTGTTCTTTCTCTATGTGCGGCTCGGCATCATCGACACGCATTTCGGGCTGATCCTTGCCTATGTCGCGCTCAACGTGCCGTTCACCATCTGGCTGATCGACGGCTTCTTCCGCCAGGTGCCGAAAGACCTCGCGGAGGCGGCCCAGATCGACGGCTGCACGCGCTGGCAGGCGTTCTGGCAGGTCGAGTTCCCTCTCGCGGGGCCGGGCATCGCGTCGGCCGCCATCTTTGCCTTCCTGACCTGCTGGAACGAGTTTGCCTTGGCCTCGCAGCTGACCCGTTCGGTCAGTGCCAAGACGCTGCCGGTCGGCCTGCTCGACTATACGGCCGAATTCACCATCGACTGGCGCGGCATGTGCGCGCTCGCCGTGGTGATGATCATCCCGGCGCTCACCCTCACCTACATCGTCCAGAAACACCTTGTCGGCGGCCTGACCTCCGGCGCGGTGAAAGGCTGATCCCATGGCAACGGTTTCCCTCAAAAAGCTGACCAAGCGCTACGGCAATGTCGGGATCGTGCATGGTATCGATCTCGATATCACCGACCGCGAATTCATCGCGTTGGTCGGTCCCTCCGGCTGCGGCAAGTCGACGACCTTGCGCATGATCGCCGGGCTCGAAGAGATCAGCGCCGGCTCGATCGAGATCGGTGGGCGCGTCGTCAACGATCTGCCGCCGCGCTCGCGCAACATCTCGATGGTGTTCCAGTCCTACGCGCTCTATCCGCACATGACGGTGCGCGAGAATCTCGGCTTCTCCCTGAAGATCGCCGGTGCCGCCAAGGAAGAGATGGACCGCCGCGTTGCCGAGGCCTCGGCCATCCTCGGCCTCGACACGCTGCTTGACCGCCGACCGTCGCAACTGTCCGGCGGGCAGCGACAGCGGGTCGCCATGGGCCGCGCCATCGTGCGCGACCCCGACGTCTTCCTGTTCGACGAGCCGCTTTCCAATCTCGACGCCAAGCTCAGAACGCAGATGCGCACCGAGATCAAGAAGCTGCATGCCAAGGTACAGTCGACGGTGATCTACGTCACCCACGACCAGGTCGAGGCGATGACGCTGGCCGACCGCATCGTCATCATGCGCGACGGATACATCGAACAAGTCGGCACGCCGGACGAGGTTTTCCGGCGACCGGCGACACGCTTCGTCGCCGGCTTCATCGGCTCGCCGCCGATGAACCTGCACGAGGCGACGATCGATGACGGCCAGATGGTGTTCGCCAGTGGCGAGAAACTGCCTTTGCCCGGCCAGTTCAAGGCCAATGTCGCGACCGGCGACAAAGTGGTGTTCGGGCTGCGGCCGGACGACATCTATCCGACCGGCCACGGCATCAGCTCCGGCGGTGCGGCAGATGTCCACCAGATCGAATTGCCGATCACAGTCACCGAACCGCTCGGCAACGAGACGCTGGTGTTCGTCGAATTCAACCGCGAAGACTGGGTGTCGCGCATGCTGAACCCGAGGCCGCTCAAGTCGGGCGAGCGGGTCGCCATGAGCCTTGACCTGTCGCAGGCACATCTGTTTGCCACTGAGACCGGAAAGACATTGCGGAGCTGACCGATGGCTAGAATCGAGAAAATCGAACTGCGGATGGTAGACCTTGTGCCCAAGGTCAAGCGCACCGACGCGATCCAGAGCTTCGTCAGCCAGGAAACGCCGATCGTCACCATCACCGATTCCGACGGCGCGGTCGGCACCGGCTACAGCTACACGATCGGCACCGGCGGTTCATCGGTGATGCGGCTCTTGTCCGATCATCTGGCGCCGCGCCTGATCGGCCGTGACCCCGACATGATCGAGGCTATCTGGCACGATCTCGAATTCGCCACGCACGCCACCACGATCGGCGCGATCACGGCGATCGCCGTCGCGGCGATCGATACGGCGCTTTGGGATCTCAGGGCGAAGAAACAGAACCTGCCGCTGTGGAAGCTGGCCGGCGGCGCCAAGGACCGCTGCCCGCTCTACACCACCGAGGGCGGCTGGCTGCACATCGAGACGGCCGCACTTGTCGACGATGCGCTGGCCGCCAAGGCCAAGGGCTTTCGCGGGTCGAAAGTGAAGATCGGCAAGCCGCACGGTTCGGAGGATCTGGCGCGCCTGTCTGCGGTGCGCAAGGCGGTCGGCGACGGCTACGAGATCATGACCGATGCCAACCAGGGTTTTTCCGTCGACGAGGCGATCCGGCGTGCGGCGAGGCTGCGCGAACTCGACCTTGCCTGGATCGAGGAGCCGCTGCCGGCCGACGACATTGACGGGCACGTGCGGTTGTCGAATTCGACGCCGACGCCGATCGCCATTGGCGAGTCGCTCTACTCCATGCGCCATTTCCGCGAATACATGCAGAAAGGCGCCTGCTCGATCGTCCAGGTCGATGTCGGCCGCATCGGCGGCATCACGCCCTGGCTCAAGATCGCCCACGCGGCGGAAGCCTTCGACATTCCGGTCTGCCCACATTTCCTCATGGAACTGCATGTCAGCCTGACCTGCGCTGTTCAGAACGGCCGCTATGTCGAGTACATTCCGCAGCTCGACCAGTTGACCGGCAAGCATATGCGCATCGAGGATGGGCATGCACTGGCGCCCGACGAGCCCGGCATCGGCGTCGATTGGGACTGGGACGCGGTCAAGGCCATGAGCATCGCCGAGTTCACCACGGCGATCACCAAATAGGAGACGGATATGCAGCGGATGGGGATGGTGCTGGGGTTGAAACCGGAAAAGGTCGAGGAGTATGTCCGCCTCCACGCCGCCGTCTGGCCCGACGTGCTGACGATGATCTCGGCCTGCAACATCAAGAATTATTCGATTTACCTGAAGCGGCCGGAGAATCTCTTGTTTTCCTATTTCGAGTATCACGGCACCGACTACGCGGCCGACATGGCCAAGATGGCAGCCGACCCGAAGACGCAGGAATGGTGGGCGGTCTGCATGCCGTGCCAGGAGCCGCTGGCGACCCGCAAGGAGGGCGAATGGTGGGCTTCGATGGACGAGGTCTTCCATCATGACTGAGGTCGGTTTCGACCCTGCCTCGCTCATCCAGTCCTGGCCCAAACCCTCGAAGCCCCGGCCGATCGTCACTTTCGGTGCAGGTTCGATCGTCGGAGATGCGCATTTCCCGGCCTACAGAAAGGCAGGCTTTCCGGTCGCCGGACTTTATGATCCGGACCAGACAAAGGCGCAGACCCTGGCCGAGAAATGGGGCGTCACCGCATTCCGCTCGGTGGAAGAAGCGGCCACCGTCGAGGATGCGATCTTCGATCTGGCTACGCCGCCGGGACGGCACGCCGAGATCCTGAAGGCTCTCCCGGACGGCGCGGTCGCATTGATCCAGAAGCCGATGGGCAACTATCTCGGCGAGGCAACCGAAATCCTCGAAATCTGCCGCGCCAAGGATCTCAAAGCGGCCGTGAACTTTCAGCTGCGTTTCGCGCCGATGATGCTGGCGCTCAAGGATGCCATCGCCAAGGGCTGGCTCGGCGAGGTCGTCGATTTCGACGCCTGGCTGGCGCTGGCGACGCCGTGGCAATTGTGGGAGTTCCTGCTCAAGGCACCGCGCGTCGAGATCGCCATGCACTCGATTCACTATCTCGACCTGATCCGGCAGTTGCTGGGCGATCCGAGTGGCGTCCACGCCAAGACGCTCGGCCATCCCAACCACAAGGTGGCGCAGACGCGCACCAGCGCCATTCTCGACTATGGCGAGACGGTGCGTTGCGCCCTGTCGATCAATCACGACCATAAATTCGGCCGCCGGCACCAGGCCTGCGAATTCCGCATCTGCGGTACCGAAGGTGCGGCCTACCTCAAGCTCGGCCTCAATCTCGATTATCCCACTGGCGAGCCGGATATCCTGGAAATCCATCCGAAGGGCGGAACGGACTGGGTTACCGTGCCGCTTGCCGGTGAATGGTTCCCCGACGCCTTCGTCGGGCGCATGGCCAATGTGCAGCGCTTTGCGGCCGGAGAAGACGACGAACTGGTAAGCTCGGTCGAGGACGCCTGGAACACCATGGCGCTGGTGGAAGCCGCCTATAAATCGAGCGCGGCGCCGGCGACGCCGATCGCGGAAAGACCCTGATGGAACGGATTCAATATTTCGAGGATTACGAGATCGGCTCGTCGCGCCTGACCAGCGGCCGAACCATCACCGAGACGGATTTCATCGTCCATGCCGGGCACACGGGCGACTTCTTCCCCCATCACATGGACGCCGAATACATGAAGACGACGCCATTCGGCCAGCGCATCGCGCATGGCACGCTGGTGTTCTCGGTCGGCATCGGCTTGACGGCAGCCATCGTCAACCCGGTCGCCTTCTCCTATGGCTATGACCGGCTGCGCTTCATCAAGCCGGTGTTCATCGGCGACACGATCAAAACCCGCACGACGATCACAGCCCGGGAAGACGATCCCAAGCGGCCGGGTTCGGGACGGGTGATCGAGCGCTGCGAGGTGATCAACCAGCGCGGCGAAGTGGTGCTGGCGGCCGACCACATCTACATCGTCGAACGCAAGCCGGCGCAGAGCTGAAGCTCAGGCAATCCTCAAGAACCGGTGGCGCGTGCAGTGATGCGCTCGAGACCAAGCAGCAGAACCAGCGTCGCCGCCACCAGGATCATGGTGAGCGCTGCTCCGGCAAAAATATCGCCGCGATCAGTGAGGCTGAAGATCGACACCGGCAGCGTCACCCAGCCCGGGGGATAGACCATGACGGTGGCGCCGAGTTCGCCCATCGACAGCGCGAAGCTCAAGCCGAAGGCAGCGACCAGATAGGGTGCGAGCAGTGGCAGCGTGACGTGCCAGAGCCGGTAGGCCGGCCGCGCGCCGAGGCTTGATGCCACTTGCTCGAAGTCGGGCGAAAGCCGTGCCAGCCCGGCCGAGACATTGCCGAAGGTGAAGGCCGAGATCAGGACGAAATGCGCGATCATGACGATCGCCACCGTGCCGTTGAGCAGCAGGGGCGGATGGCTGAACGCAACCAGCAGGCCAAGGCCGACCGACACAGAAGGCACCGCACTGGGAATGAAGAACAGCAGGCCGAGCAGGCGCTTCAAGGCGTGCCCCTGAAGGCGAAGCGAAAGGGCAGCCCAGGTACCGCTGACCAATGCCAGCGCACTGGCCAGGAAGCCGGTGATCAGACTGGCCTTGACCGAGTTCCAGGCCGACCCTTTGACCACATCGGTGTAATGCTCCGTCGTCAGGCCATTGGGCAGCACGCCGTTCCACTGGTCGGCAAGGCTGGACAGAAGGATGACAGCCAGCGGCGCCAGGAACAGCACGCCGAAGATCAACGCAAAAAGCAACCACAACACGATGCGACCAGGGCGAGACCAGACCAGCATGGCTAGATCCCCAACCGGCCGGCGGCGAAACGGTAGAGACCGAACAGGCCGAGGGACAGCGCGATGTTGACCACTGCGATGATGCAGGCCACCTGATAGGCCGATTCCTGGATCGCCTTGCCATAAATCAGCAGCGGCAGCGTGATGACGCCCTTGGCGCCGATGAACAGCACGATGCCGAACTCGTTGACGGTCAACAGCAGGCAGAGACTCCCGCCGGCTATGAGCGCGGGCACCGCCGCCGGAAGGATTACCTGGCGCACGATGCGGAACGGCCTGGCGCCGAGCACGCTTGCCGCTTCGATCTGGCCCCGGTCGACGAGCGAAAAGGCAGCGAGCAGCGGCCGCAGGATGAAGGGCGTGTAGACCGTGACTTCGGCCAGCACCACGCCCCATGTCGAATAGAGGAAATCGACGGGGGGCAGCGGCAGCGAGAAGGCCTCCATCAGCCCGGTGTTGAGCATGCCGGCGGAGCCGTAGAGGAAGGTGAAGGCGAGCGTCACAAGGAAGGTCGGCAGCGCGATGAAGGTGTCGATCAGCCGGGCGATGAAACCGCTGCCGGGGAACGGCACAAAGGCCAGGATCAGCGCCAGCACGAGGCCGACGATCAAGCATCCGGCCGTCGCCGCTACCGAGATCGTCACTGTGTTGATCAGCGCGTTGAGGAAGAAGCGCGAATGCAGTACGCGAAAAATCTCGGCGGCATTGGCAACACCACTGTCGTCAAGGAAGGCCTGCCGGGCAATGAGCGCCAGTGGATAGAAGAACAGCAGCGCCAGCAGAGCCGCCGGTGGCACGATCCAGAATTTGCCGGGTTCCCGCCTGATCGCCGGCGCGTCAAGGGCGATCGCCTCAGACACCGGCGTCTTCCGGCAGGAGCGAAGTGTCGGCAGGGGAGAAGAACAGCGGCACCTGGGCGCCGGGTTTGGGCAAGGCGATCGGCAGCTTCGTCGCCGAGACGCGAACCGGCGTGCCCTCGACATCGAGTACAAGATGAGTGAGTTCGCCCTGCCAGTGCACTTCCCTCAACGTGCCGACGATGCGGTTGGTGTGCTCTGCGTCGGCCGTCAGGCTGAGATGCTGCGGCCTGATGCAGAGCAAGCTCTTGTCGCCGGCCTTCTCGTCGCGACCGGCGCCTGTGAGTACCGCATCGCCATGCCTTGCCGTGGCAAAGCCCTTCGACCCAACGCCCTCGGCGACCGTCACCGGCAGGAGATTGGCGCGGCCGAGGAACTCGGCGGTGAACCGGTTCGGCGGGCGGCGGTAGAGTTCCGTCGTCGGTCCGTGCGAACAGACCCTGCCGTCACGCATGATGGCGATCTTGTCGGCGAGCGTCAGCGCCTCGGTCTGGTCGTGAGTGACGTAGAGGATGGTCAGGCCCGGCAGGCTGCGGTGCAGGCGAGCGATCTCCTCGACCATGTAGCGGCGGATCTGTGCGTCGAGCGCCGACAGAGGCTCGTCGAGCAGCAGCACACGCGGGCGCACAGCCAAGGCGCGGGCAATCGCGACGCGCTGCTGCTGGCCGCCCGAAAGCTCGCGCGGATAACGCCGGGCAAAAGTCGCCATGCCGACGGTGCCGAGCGCATCCCTGACCCGCTCCGCGATCAGCGCCTTGTCAGAGCCTTGAGCCCGCAGGCCAAAGGCAACGTTGTCTTCCACCCGCATATGCGGAAACAGCGCATAGTTCTGCACCACCATGCCGAGCCCTCGCTCGTAAGGCGGCAGATCGGTCACGTCTGTCGCGCCGATGCGGATGCGGCCACTTGCCGGCCGCACGAAACCTGCGACGGCCCGCAAGGCGGTGGTCTTGCCGGAACCGGACGGGCCGATCATCGCCAGGATTTCACCGGGCGCGATATCCAGGGTCAGCGGATGCAGGACGACATGCGCTCCATAGGCGACGCTGACCTTGTCGAAGTGGACATTGGAGCCGGCGCCGCGAATTTTCGCGGCGTCGATGTCCATGACACTGGTCCCAGTAAAGGCGGCGGCCGACATGGCTTGGTCCTCCGGATCTCTGCCCTCGGGTATCAGCTTCCGGTCGCCTCGTTCCATTTCTTGACGTAGTCGGGAAGCTTGCTCAGCGCCTCGTCCCAATTCGGCGACCAGATGGTGACGCCCTTCATCGCCTCCTGCGCCTTTGCGAAATTGGCGTCATCCGGCTTCACGTCCTTGCGGGCCGGTAGGCCGAGCGCAACCGAGCTCACTGTCGACTGGGCTTCCTTGGAGAGCAGGAAGTCGATCAGCTTCTTGCCGTTGTCGGCATTGGGTGCGCCGGTGACCAGACCAATTTCATAAGGCAGCGCAAAGGTGGAGCGGGTGCCATCCGGGCCGGCGGGCCAGAACACCTTGATGTTGGGATTGTCGGCCATCTGCGACATGTTCATCTGCAGATCGCCATTGGCGACATGCAGTTCGCCCTTGTTGACCAGCGCGGTCAGCTTGCCGGTCGACGCGGACGGACCGACATTGTTGTCCTGCAGCTTCTTCATGAACTCGAAGCCGGCATCCTCGCCGCCGAAAGCATGGATGATCTGCAGCATGACGGCGGTGCCGTCGCCGGCCTGGCCGGGGGTCGAATACTGGATCTTGCCTTTGAACTTCGGGTCGAGCAGATCGTTGTAGCTCTTGGGCGCTTCCGACAGCACGGCGCTGTTGTAGATGAAGTTCATGTAGTTGTTGACCAGCGGCCGGTACTTGTCGGCGCCGCCGTCGATCTGGTCGGCGCCTGCCGGCTTGTAGTCCTGCAGCAGGCCGTCGGCGGCGGCGCGCTGGACGAAGGGCGGCAAGGTCACCAGTACGTCGGCCTGCGGGTTCGATTTTTCCTTGGCGACACGCTCGACGACACCGCCGGAGCCGGCCTCGATATACTGCACGGTGATGCCGGTCGCCTTGGTGAAGGCGGCGAATTCGGTCTCGTACCAGCTGCCATTACCGTCATGCAGGCCGTCGGCGGAATAGATGGTGACGACGCCGTCGGCGAATGCCGGTCCGACGAGAGCCGACGACGTCAGGAGCGACGCGGCGAAAGCCATGGCGATGGTTGCATTGCGCGATTTCATGGATCAGTTCCCCTGTGATTGTTGGCACATTCTTCGATGCACTAGGACCAATCGGCTTCGGATCTCTGGCGGACGTTGAGCCGACTGGATGTCGTCGTTGTGACAACTCTGAGGATTGGGGATCGATAAGTAAAATCTATTTATTTTATGACAGACAAGCTTCTACTGATATTTGTCATGGAACTGTCGCATCCCTGTCTTGGGCGCGATCGCGGTTGCGCGGGAGACATCTATCCATTTGAAAAACAAGGCCTATCAGGTGAACGAAACGCCCGATGTCTGCGCCCGCAAACGCGGATCATGCGAGCGGATGGTCACCGGCCGACCTTCGAGGATCTCGAAGCAGCGCGCGAGCGTGTCGTCTTCGAGCCGCCGCATCGCCTCATGCGTGAAGAAGGTAAGATGCGGAAACAGGATCACATTGTCGCGATCGAACAGGGCGCTCATCGGATGGCCTGACCTGGCCAATGGCTCGACCGAATAGACGTCGAGCGCGGCGCCGCCGATGCTGCCGGCAACGATCGCCTCGACAATCGCCGCCTCGTCGATCAGTGCGCCGCGCGAGACGTTGATGATGATTGCGGAGGCCTTCAGGAAAGCGAGTTCGGCCTTGCCGATCAGGCCGCGCGTCTTGTCGTTGAGCACGCAATGAAGGGAAACGAAGTCGCAGGCGCGCAGCATGGCCTGGAGGTCGTCGACCTTCTCGATGCCGGCAGCGTGCATCGTCGTGGCATCGACACCGGGATCGAAGCCGAGAACCCGGGCATGAAACCCTTGACCCGCCATGCGCGCCATGCTGCGGCCGATCTTGCCGCAGCCGACGAGCCCCAGCGTGGCGCCGGACACGTCTCGGCCGAGCCAGCGCTGCTCGGGCCAGACCCAGCCGTCACGCGATACCGCCGCAGTGATCGCCGGCAAGCGCTTGGCAAGCGCGATCATCAGGGCGAAAGCGCCCTCGGCCACGGTTTCCTCGGCATATTCGGGCACATTGACGACGGGAATGCCACGCCGCATCGCGGCAGGGATGTCGATCGCATCGATGCCGACGCCG
This sequence comes from Mesorhizobium sp. 113-3-9, assembly GCF_016756515.1. Lineage (NCBI taxonomy): Bacteria > Pseudomonadati > Pseudomonadota > Alphaproteobacteria > Hyphomicrobiales > Phyllobacteriaceae > Mesorhizobium > Mesorhizobium sp. 113-3-9. The sequence continues at coordinate 6,135,939 of NZ_AP023246.1, forward strand.
TATTTGACGATGCCCTTCAATTTCGGTGCCGCGTCGATCACCGGCGCGGTGACGGGCGTGTAGCACATGAGAAGGAGATCGGCGTCGGTAACGGCGTGGATCAAGTCCGCCTCGGCAATGCCGTCCGGCAGCGTCACCAGTTCGACGCCGCTTGCCCGCAAGCCGGCATCGATGCCTGGGCATTCGAGTTCCCGGTCGGTGCGAACGGCCTTCATGGTCAGGCCGCAAGCACGGCGCGCTCGACGATGTCGAGCGCGCGGTCGAGATCGGCTTTCGAGATGACCAGCGGCGGCGACAGCGTCAGCACATTGCCATGGCTGATCTTGAAGCTCAGGCCTTGCTCCAGGCAGGCGTAGAAGACGCGTTCGGCAAGGTCGCGTGCCGGCTGGCGCGTGGCGCGGTCCTCGACCAGCTCGACACCCACCATCAGCCCCCTGCCCCTGACGTCACCGACTTCAGGCGAACGCGCCATCAGGTCCTGCATGCGTCCAAGCATATGCCGGCCGAGTTCGGCCGACCGTTCGACCAGCCCCTCTTCGAGGATGATGTCGATGGTGGTCAGCGCGGCACGCGTCGTCACCGGATTCTTTTCGTGGGTGTAGTGACCGATGGCAAAGCCGCCGGTGACGTCGAGGTCGCGGCGGGCGATGACGGCAGCGATCGGCAGGATGCCGCCGCCGAGCGACTTGCCGAGAACGACGATGTCGGGTGTCACGCCGTCATGCTCATGGGCGAAAAACTTACCTGTCTTGCCGAGACCAGTCGGAATTTCGTCGAAGATCAGCAGCGTGCCGTGCCGGTCGCAAGCCTCGCGCACGCGCTTCCAGAAGCCGGGCGGCGGCGGGTTGGGTGTCGCCCGCATCGGTTCGGCGACGACCGCCGCCACATCCTGCTCGCGGCCAAGCACATAGGCGATCATGTTGGCGCAGGCGAGCCCGGACGCTTCAAGGGAATCGTGGCCGTACGGGCAGCGATAGCCGTCCCATGGCGCGACATGCTCGGTACCGGTCATCATCGGGCCTGATATGTGCGAGCGGAAGGTCGCCTCGCCGCCAACACTTGCCGCGCCGAAGCCGGCACCATGAAACGCATCCCAGAACGACACTGTCTTGAAGCGACCGGTTGCCGCTCGCGCGATCTTCAGCGCCACCTCGATGGCGTCGGAGCCGCCGGTGGTGAACAGCACCTTGCCTAGATCGCCGGGCGCCAGTGCCGCCAGTTTCTCCGCCAGTTCGACAGCGGGCTCGCAGGTGAAGCGGCGCGGCGCGAAACAGAGCTCATCGAGCTGCTTCTTGATCGCTGCCACCAGCCTGGGATGAGCGTAACCGAGGTGATGCACGCTGTTGCCGTGGAAATCCATGAAACGACGGCCCGCAGTGTCCTCGATCCAGATGCCTTCCGCCCTGGCGATCGTCGACAGACAGGGGCTGGAGAGGCTCTGATGCATGAAGGCGGCCGCGTCGCGATCGAGCAGACCGCGGATGCGAGGATCGTCCTGGCCGGCGTCCCAGCGGCCGCGTGCCGCCGTGGTGTTGGAATCGCCCTCGGTATGCACAAGCTCTGGTATTGCGGCCATCATCGTCTCCGAAACGCGAATGACGGAGCGTGGAACGCCCCCTCGATTATTCTGCCAGTCGACGCTGCCCGGTCACGACCAAGGCAGCGAGAATGTCTTCACATTGGTGTAGCTCTTCATCGCTTCGATGACGCCTTCCTTGTAGCCGTTGCCCGAATCCTTGATGCCGCCGAAGGGCGACATCTCGATGCGGTAGCCCGGCACTTCCCAGATGTTGACCGTGCCGACCTGCAGGCCCGCAATGTATTTCTGCATGCGCGGAAAGGAGTTGGTGCAGACACCCGACGACAGGCCGAAGGCGGTCGAGTTGGAGAGTGCTATCAGCGCCTCGTCATCGTCCGGCGCGCGCACGATCGGGATGATCGGCCCGAACGTTTCTTCCATCACCAGTTCGGACGTATGCGGCACGCGATCGACGACGATCGGCGGCAGCAGCGCACCCTGCCTGCCCGGATTGTAGAGAATTTCGGCGCCTTGCTCCGCGGCCATGTGGACGCGGGTTTCGAACAATGCCGCGGCCTTCTCGTGCACGACGGTGCCGAGATCGGTCGAGCGGTCCATCGGATCGCCGAAGCGGATTCTTTTCGCCCGCTCCAAAACCAACGGGACGAAACGGTCGGCGACGCTTTCCTGGACAAGGATGCGCTTGACCGCCGTGCAGCGTTGGCCGGAGTTCTTCGTTGCACCGGCCACCGCGAGATCGGCCGCCTTGGCGAGATCGTCATCGGAGAGATCGTTGAGGATGATCAGCGGATCGTTGCCGCCGAGTTCCAGCACCTGGCGTTTATAGCCGGCGGTACGGGCAATCATCTTGCCGACCGGCACGCCGCCGGTAAAGGTGATGAGATCGATGTTCTCGTTGGTGATCATCTCGTTGCCGATATCGGCCGGCCAGCCGGTCACCACCGACAGCATTTCCGGCGGCAGTCCGGCTTCGTAGAGAATGTCGGCCAGAAGCAGCGCCGTCATCGGTGTCAATTCGGTCGGCTTCACCACCACGCAATTGTTGGTGGCGATCGCCGGCGCCACCTTGTGCGACACCATGTTGAGCGGATGGTTGAAGGGCGTAATCGCCGAAATCGCCTTCAGCGGCTCGCGGGTGGTGAAGATCTTGCGCGCCTTACCGTGCGGGGTGAGGTCGCAGGAGAAGATCTGGCCGTCATCCTGGATGCACATCTGCGCCGACAGCGTGAACACGTCATAGGCACGACCGACCTCATAGAGCGAGTCGGTCTTGGAGATGCCGAGTTCGAGCGTGATGAGATCGGAGATCTCTTCGCGGCGCGACGCCAGCGCTTCAGCGGTGCGAAACAGGATCTGCTGGCGCTCGTAGCGCGTCAGTTTCGACTTGTAGCCAGCGGCGATCCCGAAGGCTTTTCGCGCATGCTCGGCGCGACCGGCTGGCACGGTGCCAATGACTGCGTTGGTGTAGGGGTAGTGAACCGGGACGACGTCATCGGCGTCGACCTTGTGACCCGCTATGCGCATCGGCTCGTGGCGAACTTTGATTGAGGTGTCGAGCTTGGTCATTTCGAGTTCCCGGTCCTCGGTAGGCAACATTGATCTTCCATCAGCAAGGCCACCGCGTCTCGGCAATGGCTTCCCTCACTCCGTCGCCGCTTCGCGGCGCCACCTCTTCCCCCTCCGGAGGGAGAGGAAGGGAGCCATGGTCGGCCAGATCGGCGCCCTTCCTCTCCCCGTCGATCGGGGGAGAGGTGGCCCGAAGGGCCGGAGTGGGGGTCGACCGGCGCCATGATGGACGGCCACATACCCGCTGGCGCCCAATTCACTCAGCCCGCTAGCGCCGCCGCCATCGTCGCATAGTAGAAGGCGTCGAAATTGCGCAGCGTCGGCTCGTTCGGCAGGTCGGGCAGCACACGATTGACGATGAACGGCACCTCCTGCTCGGTCAGCCCGCCATGCGAGCGCAGCGGCTCGTTGAGGGCCGCCAGATCATGGCGATGCTCCGACGTGCCGATCGTCTTGTTCTCGGTCGAGATCAGCACGATGTCGCCGATCCTATCGGCAGGAAGCTCGAAGCGCTCGCAGGCGGTCGGGCTGTCGACGACCAGCATGATGCCGTCTGTCTTGGCGAGCCGTGCCATGATGCCGGCCTGGTCGGCGCCATCGGGCAGATAGGCGGTGGCGAAGGAACCGAGCGCGCCGTGGTGGACGACATAGGGGTCGGTGATCGGCAGGATGACACGGGCGGCATCCTTGCCGAGCCACTCGTCGAGCAGGTCCTGGACATAGACCACATCTGGCGAACCGTCCGCCTTATGCTTGGGCTTCATGCCATGGTCGGCGGTGACGACGATCGCCGCGCCCAGCGCATCGAGTTCGGCCAGGTACTTGTCGAACATCTCGTAGAAGGCGTTGGCCTGGGGCACGCCCGGCGCGTATTTGTGCTGCACATAGTCTGTCGTCGTCAGGTACATGATGTCGGGACGGAATTCCCTGAGCAGTTGGACACCGGCGGCAAAGACGAACTCCGACAGTTCGGCCGAATAGACTTCAGGCACCGGCAGTCCGAAGTGCTTGGAGGCATTGTCGATGCCGTGCTCGGCCTTGGTGGTGGTGTCGGACTTTTCCGCCGAGAAGCACAGTGCGCGGCCCTCATCGAAAGCCAGTCCCTTGCCGAGCAACGCGCGCAACTTGTCCTTGGCGGTGACCACGGCAACCCTGGCGCCGGCATCGTAGAAGGCCTGGAAGATCGTCGGCGCGCGCAGGAAGCGCGGGTCGTTCATCATCACTTCCTTGCCGGTCTCGCGCTCGTAGAGATAGTTGCCGCAAATGCCATGCACCGACGGCGGACGGCCGGTGGCGATCGACAGATTGTTGGGGTTGGTGAAGCTCGGAATGACCGAGTGCGCGAAACGCACCGTGCCCTTCTCCTTGATCCTGACCAGAGCCGGCATCAGCCCGGCCTTGATCGCCTCGTCGAGATAGGCCGGCTCGCAGCCGTCAAGGCAGATGGCGATGGCCGGCACGCGCGGCCAGGCGTAGGTGCGGCCGTTGACGGCGACATTGACGGGAGACATCTGGTTCATCTGATATCCTCGAAATCGGCCGCGTCAGGCGGCGAGTTTGGCGCGCTCGGCGATTGCCGCGGCAGGTGGGGCGGCGGTGTCGACGCCCATTTCATCAAGCGATTGCGCCGCCGCCTCGACGACGCGGCGCATCACATGTTCGTCCATCTGGCCGATGCAGCCAACGCGGAAGGAATCCACGACCGTCAGCTTGCCCGGATAGATGATGAAACCCTTGTCCTTCATCAGTTCGTAGAAACGATCGAAGGCGAAGTTGGCGTGGGCCGGATTGAAGAAGGTGACGATGATCGGCGACAGCCAGCGATCCCTGAGCAGCGTCTCGAAGCCGAGCTCGCGCATGCCGGCAACCATGACGTCACGGTTCCTGGTGTAGCGGGCGCCGCGGCCGGCGACGCCGCCTTCGGCCTCGTGCTGGCGCAGCGCTTCGAGGAAAGCGGCGACGACATGGGTCGGTGGGGTGTAGCGCCACTGGCCTGTCTTGTTCATGTGCGCCCATTGCGCATGGACATCGAGCGACAGCGAATGGCTGCGGCCCTTGGCGGCTTCCAGTTCGCTCTTGCGGGCGATGATGAAGCCAAAGCCCGGCACGCCCTCGATGCATTTGTTGGCGGACGAGACCATCGCCTCGTAACGGATCTCGTTGACGTCGAGCGCGACGGCGCCGAAGGCGCTCATGGAATCGACCAGCAGCTTGCGGCCCTTTGCATGGACCGCTTCGGCAATCTCGGCGACCGGATTGAGGATGCCCGAGCTGGTCTCGCAATGGATAGCGATGACATGGGTGATGGCGGGGTCCGCCTCGAGAGCGGCCGCCACCTCGTCGCCGCGCGGCGGCAGGTAGTCGCCCTTGTCGATCAGCGTATAGGCGCGGCCGAGATATTGCATGGTCTGCGCGGCACGCAGGCCGTAGGCGCCGTTGGCCAGCACCAGCACCTTGCCGTCCCTGGGCACGAACGAACCGAGCATCGCCTCGACGCAGAAGGAACCGCTGCCCTGCATCGGCACGCAATCAAACTCGTCGTTCGCGTCCCCGGTCAGTGCCAGCAGGCGGCGGCGCATGTCTGATGTCATTGCACGGAAGTCGCCGTCCCAGGATCCCCAGTCGCGCAGCATCGCCTGCTTGACCGAATAGGCCGTGGTGAGCGGGCCCGGGGTCAGCAGATACGGCTCGCCCAGCGCCGGCCTGGCCAGCGGCTCCGCGGCAAATTTCGTCTCGGCGAGCATGGTGTCCTCCGACAGATCGCTGCTGCTTTTTATGTGGCCTCATTCTTGGCCCGCACGACGTATTTGTAAAATCGTTATTTTGTATCGAAGTATCGATTCTGACGATAGTCAGCGAGGGCCACGCGATACAAATCGCATCCGGTCATGACACGGTTGTGAAGCCGGATAAGTTCGCCTTTTCAACATAAGCCAAATCGTTCATTTCTGACTTTTGAAAATCCAGGCTTATGGTAGATTACCCGCAATTCCGGTGCCTCGAGGTGACAAAGATGCGCTATGTCCAGCTGCGAGCCTTTCATCAAGTAGCGATCTCCGGCGGTTTTTCGCGGGCCGCCGAAGCGCTGTTCCTGACCCAGCCCGCCATATCGGATCAGGTGCGCAAGCTGGAGGAAGAGTATGACGTGCTGCTGTTCAACCGGAACAAGAAGCAGGTCACGCTGACCCATTCGGGCCAAAAACTGCTCGAGATAACCCATCGCATGTTCGATACCGAGCAGCAGGCGCTGGAACTTCTGACGGAGTCGCGCGCGTTGCGTTCCGGCACGCTGCGCATCGTTGCCGATGCCGCGCACCATTTGCTGCATATCCTCGGCAGCTTCCGGGCCCGCTATCCCGGCGTCCAGGTTTCGGTGCGCGCCGGCAACACCGAGACGGTGATCAGCAGCCTCTACAGCTACGATGCCGATATCGGCGTGCTGGGCGAGGTGCCGACCGGGCGCGATTTCGAGGTGCTGAAACTGAATTCGACGCCGATAATCGCCTTCACCTCCATCGACCATCCGCTGTCGGGCAAGAAGTCGCTGACGCTGAAACAACTCGCGCAGGAACCACTTGTCATGCGCGAGCGCGGTTCGAAGACGCGCCAGAAGCTCGAGGACCTGGCCGCGGCGTCGAAGGTTGAACTCAGGCCAGTGATCGAGGCGGAGGGCCGCGAAGCCGTCCGCGAGATCGTGGCCTCGGGTGCCGGCATCGGCTTTGTCTCGGCGGCCGAGTTCGGCCAGGATTCGCGTCTGGTGGCGATCACCATCGACGCACCCGAAACCCTGATGGACGAAGCGCTGATCTGCCTGCGCGAGCGCAGCGGCGGCAAGCTCGTGCGTGCCTTTCTCGATATGGCGCGCTCGATGTCGGCGGATTAAGCGGCGGCCCTGATCTCTAACGCATCCGCCTTCACCCGCTCCGACTTCGGATCGTAGGGGCTGCGCAGATGCGCTGTGGCGGCATGGCGCACGCCGGCAAGGTCGATTTCGAAACGCCCGCTGGCAAGGAACGCGGCATCGACGCCGGCTTCATTCTCGATCAGCCCGAGCGCCACCGATCGGCCGAGCGTGTGGCCGTAGGCGGCTGAGCGAACCTCACCGACCGGCCTGCCGTCGCGCAGGATCAGTTCGCCGCCCCACAGCATCGGCTCGGCATCGTCCAGCGTGAACAGCACGATCCGTTTTGCCGGTGCCTTTGACGACCTTGCCTCGACCAGTGCGTCGCGGCCGATGAAGCCGCCCGGCTTGTCCATGGCGACAGCGAAGCCAAGCCCGGCCTGCCAGGGATTGATATCAGGCGTCAATTCCCTGCCCCAGGCGCGAAAACCCTTTTCGATGCGCAAGGCGTCGAGTGCGTAGTAACCAGCATCGATCAGCCCAAATTCACGGCCCGCTTCATGCAGCGCCTCGTAGACGCCGACGGCGAACTCGGTCGGCACGATCAGTTCCCAGCCGAGTTCTCCGACATAGGTCATGCGATTGGCATAGGCGGTGGCGTAGCCGATATCGATCTCGCGGATGGTGGAGAAGGGGAAACCGGCATTGGAAAGGTCTGCCGACGACAATTTGCCGAGGAGGCCGCGCGAGCGTGGCCCCATCACAGCCAGCAGCGCATAGGACGAGGTGACGTCGGTCAGGATCGCATGGGCATCGGATGGGCTGTTCTTGACGATCCAGTCAGCGTCGTGGACCGCTTGCGCCGAGCCGGTGACAATGAGGAATTTTTCCGTGGCAAGCCGCATCACGGTGAGATCGCTTTCATAGCCACCGCGCGCGTTGAGCACACCGGTGTAAACCGAGGTGCCCACCGGCACGTCGATATTGCCGGCGCAGATCCGGTTGAGCACCGCGCAGGCGTCAAGGCCCTGGACAAGAAGCTTGGCGAAGGAGGTCTGGTCGAAGATGGCGACGGCTTCGCGCGTCGCTTTCATCTCGCGCCGGACCGCCTCGTGCCAGTTCTGGCAGCCAAAGGCATAGTCATTCTCGGCCTTCTCTCCCGGGGCCGCGAACCAGTTGGCGCGCTCCCATCCCATCTTGGAGCCGAAGCAGGCACCCTTGGCGGCGAGCCGGTCATAGAGTGGCGAGCGGCGGAACGGCCTTGCGGTATCCAGTTCGCGGTTCGGCCAAGGCATGGCGTAGTGCAGGCCGAGCGTCTCCTTGACCCGGTCATGCAGCCAGCGCGGATTGTTGTTGAAGGAGGCGAAGCGCCTGATATCGACCGGCCAGAGATCCATGGTCGGCGCGCCGTTGACGATCCATTCGGCGAGCGCCCTGCCCGCGCCGCCGGCGCTGGCAATGCCCATCGAGTTGAAGCCGGCGCCGACATAGAAATTCTTCAGCTCCGGCGCCTCACCCAGGATGAAGTTGTTGTCCGGCGTGAAGCTCTCGGGGCCGTTGTAGAATTTCTTGACCTCGGTCTCAGCCAATTGCGGCACGCGGACCAGCGCGTTTTCCATCAGGATCTCGAACTGGTCCCAATCGTCGGGCAACAGCGCGAATTCGAAATTTTCGGGAATGCCGTTCATGCCCCATGGCTTGGCATGCGGCTCGAAGCCGCCCATGACCAGGCCGCCGACCTCTTCCTTGAAGTAGATGAAGCCGTCGGGGTCACGCATGACAGGCAGATCCGGATGCACGCCCTCGATCCTGCCGGTGACGATGTACATATGCTCGGCCGAGTGCAGCGGCACCGAGACGCCGCACATCAGCCCGACCTCGCGCGCCCATTGACCGGCGCAGTTGACGACGATCTCGGCCGCGATGTCGCCGCGATCCGTCTCGACACCACGGACGACGCCGTTCCTGACGCTGATGCCGGTGACCTTGACCCGCTCGAAGATTTTCGCCCCGCGGTTACGCGCGCCCTTGGCCAGCGATTGCGTCAGATCCGTTGGATTGGCCTTGCCGTCGCCCGGCAACCAGACGGCGCCGACCAGATCGTCCGTCGCCATCACCGGCCATAGATTTCCGGCTTCCCTGGGCGAGATGACATCGATCTCCACCCCTTGAGCACGGGCCGAAGCGGCCGTGCGCTTCAGCACTGTCATCCGGTCGGCGGTACGCGCCACCGACAGCGAGCCGCAATTCTTCCAGCCGGTGGCAAGACCGGTCTCGGCCTCCAGTTCGCTGTAGAGCTGCGTGGAATAGCGGATCAGGCTGGTCATGTTGGAGTGGCTGCGTAACTGCCCGACCAGGCCGGCGGCATGCCAGGTGGTGCCGCCGCTGAGTTGGCCCTGCTCGAGCAGGACGACATCGGTCCAACCAAGCCTGGTCAGATGATAGGCGACCGAGCAGCCGATAATGCCGCCGCCGACAACGACAACCCGTGCCTGGGAGGGAAATTCATGTGCCATGAGCGTTCCGCCATGTGAGGAATGGCCGGCACACTAACACAGGAAAGTCAAATATCAACTCAAAAAATCACAAAAAATCACATCAGCATTGCCACGATGAGTTCAGGCCCCTTTTGCGAAAGTGCTTCGACAAGCGCCGGTTCGGGACTGGCGTCGACGATCACTCCGGCAGCGCGGTCGAAGTTTGGGATCCTGAGCGGCGTCAGCTTGCCGAACTTGCTGCTGTCGAGCACGAAATAGGCCTTGCCGCCGAGCGCGATCATGCGGCCACGCTGCTCGGCCCCGGCGCGAGTGAAGTCGGTCACCTCTCCGTCCGGTGACAGGGCACCGCCGCCCAGAAAGGCGATGTCGACGCGAAAGCGGGCCATGGCATCGAGCGTGTCGATGCCGGAAGCCGCTTCCTCGCCCGGATCGATCTCGCCACCCAGCATGTGCACGCGCATGCCGGGGACATGGCACAGATGCAGTGCGATCTTCAGGCTGGCGGTGCAAATGGTGAGATCGCGCAGGCCGGCCATGGCTTGCGCGACAGCAAAAGTGGTGGTGCCGGAATCGAGGAAGACAACCATTCCGTCCTTGATCAGGCCGGCGGCCGCCTTGCCGATTGCCGCCTTGCCTGGGGTATTTTCCTGGCTACGCAGGCTCATCGCCGGTTCACTCGGCTCGAAGCGGGCGGCACCGCCATGCACGATGCCGAGCCGGCCCTGGTCCGCAAGCAGCTTCAGGTCACGGCGGATGGTTTCGCGCGAGACATCGAAGAACTCGGCCAGTTCGGCGACGCTGACGGAACCCTGGGCGCTGAGCCGCCTGAAGATCTCATCGTGGCGGCGCGGGGCAAGGGCGCGCGCCGGCAAGTGACTGACGGGAGACATGGCGATCCTCGCGGGGGCATTGATGTTGCAATATGTGGCAGCTAACGGATATTGACGCAACTGCACCTGGCGTGCCGGCATCGATCAGCCCTCGGCATTGCCTGTCGGGGCTCGTATTTTTCGCGACAGACCGCCACCCTCTATCGCTTTGACGAGCGTCTCGCTTCCTTCGCGCAGATGCCGCCGCAGAATGCTCACGGCCGTCTTGCCGTCGCGCTGGCGGCAGGCGGCCAATAGGTCGCGATGCTCGCTCTGCGAGCGCGCACGATAGTCGAGGTTCGATAAGAGGATGCGGACATAGCGATCGGCGGCGTTGTGATGCGCCTCGATCAGGCCGAGCAGACGCCGGTTGCCGCAGGCATTGTAGAGCGACAGATGAAAGGTGCGGTTCAGGGCACCCCAGCGGCCGATATTGCGCTCCGCATCGATCTGATCGAGCGCCTGTTCGGCCTCGTCGAGCCTGCCGCCGGACAAGACGGGCACGGACAGCCGCAGCGCTTCGCACTCGAGCAATTCGCGCACGGCGTAGATCTCGCTGATTTCGGCGCCATCCATGCGGGCGACATGCGCGCCCTTGGTCGGATGGATGGAGACAATGCCCTCCGCCTCCAATTGGCGAAGGGCGTCTCGAATCGGCATGCGGCTGAAGCCGAACTGCTCGGCTAAGTCGTCCTGGCGCAGCGCGGTTCCCGCCTTCAGCGTCCCGCTGGCTATGGCCTCGCGCAGGACATTGGCAACCTGCTCGGCCACGGTCTGCGGCCTCCCAATCAGGCTTTCGGAAAATCCGCGCAATCGATGCTCCCCTGACACGCGATATCCAGCCTAGTGGAAAAGCACTGGGGATATAAGTATCCTCGTGTACGAGCGGGGTCCGATTGCAGTCTGGCGCCGACTGCCGGCGCCTTAGGCTGCGGCGGCTGGCCGCCCAACCGGGATCGGATCGGCGCTTGCCGGCTCCGTGTATCGCATACGCATACGCAGGAACGGTGCTTCGACACAGGTGTAGCTGAGATAGCCGATCGGGATCGTCGCCAGGAAGCACAGGCCGGACCAGACGCAAGCAAGGTAGAAGTTGCTGATATTCATGACGTTCGTGTTTATGAACGCGGCAAGCTGCATGACGAAGAACAGGTGCAGAAGGTAGATCGAGTAGCTGTAAGCGCCTGCCTTCTCCACGACCTTGAAAGGCAGGCTGGTTCGCTTCCTTGGAAAACTTGTGTCGTAGTAGGCAATGCCGAAGGAATAGGCCGCCGCCTCCAGCGTTGGCAGTATGATCCATATCGAATGGGGCGACGGATAACTCCCAAGCTGGTAAAATCCGCCGGCGGCATCGAACCACCAGAAGAACCCCGAAAATGCCATGAGAACGACCAATGCCAGCCAGTGCCGATCTTTGGCATGGGCACGGAGATGAAAAGCGAGAATGCCGGCCAGAAACTGATCGGCATGGCCTATGATGGTCCAGGCCGCCGCCAACTGCACCTCGCCGAGATGCACGTAGAGCGCCGACCTCAGCAAAATCGCTGCCGCGATGAATAGCAAGGGCGCGAACAGGAAGCGTCTGGACGCCATCAGCAGGAACGGCAGCAGAATGTAGAAGTGGGCTTCCACGGTTATCGACCAGCCGCCGCTCGGAAGAGTCGGGAAAATCAACCCCTTGCCAACATCGGTGAAATACTCGCCCAGGGGCTGGCCCGCCTCATATCTGCGGCAAGCCTCGATTGCTATCACGGCCAGCAAAAGCGGAAGCAGCCTCAGCGCTCGGTTGGCAAAGAAGGGCAGATACCTGACTTGTTTTCCATCGAGAAGCTTGGCGAACAGATAACCTGAGAGCGCCATGAACAGTGAAACGCCGGTGTTTCCTTCATCCAGCAGGCTGAAGATGGGTAAAGCCGGCACGAAGCCATAAGGAACCGGACCATCGGGAGACTGGTGAAGGAAATGCCAGGTGAAGACCAGAAAAGCCGCAAGGCCACGAATATGGTCCAGCGCCGGATAATGCTCTCCAGTCGAAGACTTCATGATTCAGACCAAGCGCCCCGTGCCTTGAACGATCGTCGCCACTGCGCCCGGCCAGCAATGGCACCGGAGCGGGGATTCCAACCCGCCCATGCCTACTTTGTCTGTCTCTCGTTAATTTTGATTTCCATGTGCCGGGAAAATCTATTCCAGAACAGCCCAGCGAGCGGATAGCCTCCCACCGGAACTGTCGTAAGGGGCCACGACGGGCGGCCCGATCGCGGCCTCAGGCCTGTCGCGCAATATGCAGGCCGTCCATGTCTCTGTCTTGTTCGAGCAAAGACCGATTGATCAATCGACCTGCACGGCGACCACCGCCACGCAGTCGCCGGCCTTGACCAGCCCTGGAAAATGCCGAGCCGCCAGCATGCCCGACATTTTTGCCCGGATTTCCAGCGGAGCGATGCCGGTGCGGCCAACGGAGTGGATGCGCGCCAGAACCGAGCCTTCCTGGACGGGCTCGCCGAGATCGACCATGGTCTCGATCATGCCGTCGTCCTCGGCGAAGGAGAAGCAATCGCCGGACGGCATGTCCAGCCACTGAGTTCTGCCCTTCTCGACCGCACCGGCAACAATGCCGGCATGGCGCAACACATTGAGAATGCCGCGCCGCGCGATCCGCACCGTTTGCGCGCGTGAGGTGCCGCCGCCGCCAAGCTCGGTGCTGACGAACACCTTGCCCATTTCCTCCGCTGCCGTGTCGTACATGCCGACGGCATCGATCTCGATCATACGCATCGAGAACGGGGCAGAGAATGCCGCCACCGCATCGAAGGCTTTCTGCTCGAGCGCCTTGTCGGGCAAAGTGTGCGCGGCGCAGAACGGGACGAAGTCCAGCGTCCTTCCACCAGAGTGAAAATCGAACACGATGTCGGCGCGGGGCAGTAATTCGCGCTGGAAATAGTCGGCGATCTTCTCTGTCACCGTACCATCCGGCCGGCCGGGAAAGCTGCGGTTCATGTTGCCTTTGTCGATCGGCGATGTCCGCGTGCCGGCTCTGAAAGCAGGATAGTTCATCGCCGGCACGATGATCACCGTGCCGCTGACTTGCGCGGGATCGAGCGTACGGGCGAGATCGTAGAGCGCCAGCGGCCCTTCATACTCGTCGCCATGGTTGCCGCCGGAAAGCAACGCCGCCGGTCCCTTGCCGTTGCGGATGACGCAGATCGGGATCATCACCGAACCCCAGGCAGAGTCGTCTCGGCTGTAGGGCAGGCGCAGGAAACCGTGCTGGACACCGTCGCGGTCGAAATCGACGGTCGGTGCGATCGGCGACGGGCGGAGGCTGGACAGCGGGCTCAATTCTTCACCACCAGTTTGCGCGGCACATTGGCCAGGCACTCTACACCGGTTTCGGTGATCAAGATGGATTCGGTGATTTCCAGGCCCATCGTCTCCAGCCACAGGCCGGTCATGAAATGGAAGGTCATGCCGGGCTTGAGTTCGGTGCGGTCGCCGGGGCGCAGGCTCATTGTGCGCTCGCCCCAATCCGGTGGATAGGACAGGCCGATCGAGTAGCCGGTACGATTGTCCTTGACGATGCCGTATTTCTTCAAGACGGAGAAGAAGGCGTTGGCAATGTCCTCGCAAGCGTTGCCGGGCTTTGCGGCCGCCAGCCCGGCCTCCATGCCTTCCAGCGTCGCTTTCTCGGCATCGAGAAATTCCTGCGTCGGTTTGCCGAGGAAGACGGTGCGCGACAGCGGGCAATGGTAGCGGTTGTAGCAGCCGGCGATCTCGAAGAAGGTACCCTCGCCCCGCTTCATCGGCTGGTCGTCCCAGGTCAGGTGTGGCGCTGAAGCGTCCACGCCCGAGGGCAGCAGCGGGACGATCGCCGGATAGTCGCCGCCGATACCGTCAACGCCGCGCGTGCCGGCGTCATAGATCTCGGCGACGAGGTCGCATTTGCGCATGCCGACTTCCATTCTGTCGACGATGCGCTGATGCATGGCTTCGACGATGCGGGCGGCCTTGCGCATATAGTCGATCTCGGTCGGGCTCTTCACCGCGCGCTGCCAGTTGACCAGGGCGGTGGCATCGACGAAGCGGGCATTGGGCAGATGCTTCTGCAGCGAGGCGAACGCAGCGGCCGAGAACCAGTAATTGTCCATCTCGACGCCGATGGTGAGCTTGCCCCAACCGCGATCGGCCAACACGCTCGACAGGAAGTCCATCGGATGGCGCTCGGTCGACTGCACGTAGTGGTCGGCGTAGCCGACGATGTTGTTATGCGCGAGATAGGCGGTGCGTTTGGCGCCATTGGCGTCCTGGCCTCGGCCATACCACACCGGCTCGCCCGACGGCGGCACGATGACCGCCTGGTGCACATAGAACGACCAGCCGTCATAGCCGGTCAGCCAGGCCATGTTGGAGGGGTCGCTGACAACAAGGAGATCGATGCCCTTGACCTCCATGGCTTTCCGCGTTTTCGCGAGGCGATCGGCAAATTCGCCGCGCGAGAATTTCAGGTTTGGTTGCATTGTTCTGGGTCCTCGTTTGTTGGAGCTTGCGCATGATCTTTTTCGGAAAACCGGTTTCCGCTTTTCCGGATCATGCTCCTGCGGCCAGCATCAGCTTTCAAAAATGGTTCCGGCGTTGGTCGCCCACGCGCGTTCGCGGGCGAGCGTGGCGATCGCGGTATCCTGCACGCCAGTGCCGGTGAGATCAGCGATGGTGATGTCGCTGGCCGAGCGCCGGCCATGTTTGACGCCGGCGATGATCTGGCCGAGTTCGATGACTTCAGCATCAGCCGCCATCACTCCCGCCGCGATCGCATGGTGGAGCTCGCCCAGCCGCCGTGTCTGGCGGGCGCTATCAGCGACATAGAGATCGGCCATGCGCAGGATCGCAGGCGCGATCTCGTTCTTGTGCTCGGCGTCCGAGCCCATGGCGGTGATGTGCTGGCCGGCGGACACAAAGCCGGCCTTGATCAGCGGCTCGGTCGACGGCGTGGTGGTAACGACGATGTCGGCGCCGGCAACGGCGCTTGGCGCGTCACGCTCGGCGCGCACGACAATGCCCAGTCTTTCGCTCAAGCGGGCAGCGGTGGCTTCGGCCTTGGCGGCATCGCGCGCCCAGATGCGTGCTTCCTTGATCGGCCTGACAAGGCGCAGTGCCTCCAATTGCAAACCTGCCTGCAAACCGGCGCCGAAGATCGCCGCTACGGTGGAGTCTTCGCGCGACAGATGCTTTGCCGCGACCGCGCCTGCCGCGGCGGTGCGGACATCGGTCAGGTAGCCATTGTCGAGCAGCAGCGCTTCGACCACACCCGTCTTTGCCGAAAGCAGCACCATCATGCCGCCACCGCTCGGCAGGCCGAGTTTTGGATTGTCGAAGAAGCCGGAGCTGATCTTGACGGCGAAGCCGTCGATACCGGGTACGTAGGCGGACTTCACGTCGACCTCGCCGCGATGTTCCGGGATGTCGAGCCGCAGGATCGGCGGCATCGCCACCGGCAAGGTGGCGAGCGCGCGAAAAGCGTTTTCGACGCAGGTAATGGCGTCGAGGTCGAGCGTCACGATCTTGCGCAGCTCTCTCTCGGTGAGGACCGTCATTCGGCTCATGCGGCACGCTCCGCGATCGCCGCACCGCAGATGATCCCGCGGTGCGCATTCATGTCGATGTTGCGGCCGGAGAGCAGCACCACCACAGGTCCTTTCGTCTTGACCTTGCCGGCGAGCAGGGCGGCGATGCCGACCGCGCCGGCACCCTCGACGACCTCGCGTTCCTGTTCGTAGGCATGGCGGATGCCGGCGGCGATCTCGTCCTCGCTGAGCAGAATGACATCGTCGAGCAGGTCACGGCACATGGCGAAAGTCAGCCTGTTGTCGAGGCCGATGCCGCCGCCGAGCGAATCCGCGAGCGTCGGCAATTCCTCCACGAGAACGGGGTGGCCGGCATCGAGGCTCGCTTTCATCGCGGCACCCCGCGCCATCGAAACCCCGATGATTTTTGTCCCGGGGCTGACAGCCTTCACCGCTGCGGCAACGCCGGCGGCCAAACCACCGCCGGAGAGCTGCACGAGAACGAGATCGGCATTCGGGACCTGCTCGATCATCTCCAGCCCGAGCGTGCCTTGCCCGGCGATGATGGCGGGATGATCGAAGGGCGGTAGCATCAACAGCCCCTCCTGCGCCACCAGCCGCTCGACCTCCTGCTGCGCGTCGTCCTGGCTGTTGCCGACGATGCGGACCTCGGCGCCGAGCCGGCGGATTTCGTCGAGCTTGTTCCGGGGCACCAGACGCGACATGCAGATAACGGCGCGCATGCCTTCGAGTTTCGCCGCGTGCGCCAGTGCCCGACCGTGATTGCCGGTCGAGGCAGCAACGACACCGCGCGTCTTCTCTCCCGCGCTGAGCGAGGCGACGGCATTCGAGGCGCCACGCAGTTTGAAGCTACCGGTGGTCTGGCGGTGCTCGAGCTTGAGGTAAACCGGCACGCCAAAGCGTTCCGTAAGGCTCTGGGACGTGACGGTTGGTGTCCGCTCGACCTTGTTGCGAATTCGCTCGCGCGCGGCATGGATATCGCTCAGGCTCACTGTCGCCATAGTGGTCAGTCGCGCGGCAAAGGCAGCGTCATCAGACGGCCGAATTCAGGATGGGCTGTGTCGTCGCCACACAGCCGCAGACAATTCCAGGCGCTGGCCTGGTTGCTGGTGACCACCGGGCGACCGATCGCCTGTTCCATCCCTGTGACCGCAAGAGCGCCGCGCAGCGCCGTGCAGGACACGAACAGGGCGTCGGCCTGCGGGTGGGTCGTCTGCCGCGCGAGATCGACAAGCGCTGCCGGCGGAATCCGCGCCATCTCGCGATCGTCCTCAAAGCCGAGACAGGTGAAGCTGGCGATCTCGAAGCCACGCGCCGCGAAATACGTCGCCATCGGCCTGGAGGTTTCGACCGTGTAGGGCGTCAGGATGCTGATACGACGCACGCCAAAGGCGTTCAGCCCGCGCACGCCTGCCATCGGCGGCGTGACCACGGGAATGCCTGATTTGGCGGCCTGGATTGCCGTCTCGATTTCGGCATCGCCGATCACCACCGAGGCCGAGGTGCAGGAATAGCAGATCGCGTCGAGCTTTTCGTCAGGCAGGATCAATGCCGCGCCTGCCGTCAGCGCCGGCTGCATCTTGCGCAGGTTTTCCGGCGTTGTCGGATTGGCATAAGGGATGCGCGCGACATAGACGCCGATGCGCTCGCTCGCGACCATGCGGCGAAAGTCCGGTTCGCTGGTGTGATCCGTGGCCAGGATGATCAGGCCGATACGCTTGTCGAGCGGACGATCATCGAGCAATGGCCGCTTCGGATGGACTGTGATTTCGGGCAAGGGTTTCATCGGTTACCTCTCGATCTTGCCGTAACGACGCTCCAGCCAGCGCAGCAGCACGACCGAACAAAGACTGATGGCGAGGAAGAAGGCGCCAACCAGCGTGATCGGCTCCAGATAACGATAGTAGGTGTTGGCGACGCTTTTCGCCTGGTTCATCAATTCCAGTACGGTGATCGCCGAAAGCAGCGGCGTCTCCTTGAACATGGCGATGAAATAGTTGGCCAGCGCCGGTATCATCGGTGGGATGGCCTGTGGGATGATGATGTGCGTCCAGGTCTGCCGGGCGTTGAGGTTGCAGGCCTTGGCGGCCTCCCACTGGCCACGCGGTACATTGTCGATGCCGGCGCGGTAGACCTCCGCCGTGTAGGTGCCGTAATGCAGCCCAAGCCCGATGACACCGGCAACGAGCGGCGGCAGAAGAATGCCGATGTCGGGCAGCACGTAGAAGATGAAATAGAGCTGCACCAGGAGCGGTGTGCCGCGGATGAATTCGGCCGCCCAGCCGACGGTACGCGACAGCACCTTGTTGGGCGAGCGGCGCGCCAGCGCAATGCCCAGCCCGACGATCGCCGCCAGCACCGAGCCGAGCAGCGTCGCCAGGATGGTGATCTTCACCCCCTGGATCAGCGTCGGCAGGATCTGCAGGACAAAATCCCAATCCCAATCCATCAGCGAACCCTTGCCATCAGCGCGCCCCGGCCATCAGACACGCACTCCGTCAAGGCCGCGCGCCATGCGGCGCTCCAGCGAGCGCACGCCCCATGAGATGAGCAGCGCCAGGATGAAATAGATGACCAGGATGGTTGCGAACGGCACCATGGTGTTGCCGGTCTGGGCGCGCACCACCTGCGCCTGGAAGGTGAGATCCGCGAGCGAGATGAGAGAGACGACCGATGTCGCCTTGAGCAATTCGATGGCGTTGTTGCCGAAGGTCGGCAGCATCACCAGAAACGCCTGCGGCAGGATGACGTGGCGCAGGCCTTGCCAGCGGCCGAGATTGAGCGCGATGCAGGCTTCATGCTGTTCGCGGCCGATCGATTGCACGGCGCCGCGCACCACCTCGGCGGCATAGGCGCCGACATTCAGGCCGAGCGCCAAGACGCCGGCCTGCAGCGGGGTCAGTTCGAAACCCACCAAGGGCAACACGAAATAGGCGAAGAACAGCTGCACGAAGATCGACGTGCCGCGGAAGAATTCGATATAGGCGGTGGCAAGCGCGCGCAGCATGAAGAAGCGCGACAGTCGCCCCATGCCGGCAAGAAAGGCCATGATCAGCGCAAGCACCGACCCCATCAGCGTCAGCTCGATGGTGACAAGCGCTCCCTGCAATATCAGGCCGAAATAGCCGGACCACTGGGTCATGTAATTCGAGGTTTCCAACGTTAGGTTTAGGAGCCTTCTCCCCGTTCACGGGGAGAAGGCAAAAATCACTTCGCGGCGCAGAGCTTCTCGCGCGTCGTCGACATCGCGGCGGCGGCCGAGAAGCCGTAAGGCTCGATGATCTTGGCGAAATCGCCCGACTTCTTCATCTTGGCGAGCTCGACGTCGAAGGCATCGCGCAGCGCCTCGTCGCCCTTCTTGAAGGCGGCGCCATCGCAATAGACCGGCGCACCCTGCACCGGCGCGATAACCTCGAGGTTCGGATCATTGGCCTTTTTCATCAGATCGTTGATCGACAGAACCGGCAGCGAGTAAGCGTCGATGCGGCCATCCTGAACCATCTTCAGGCCGCTCTGGCCGTCCGGCACGACGATGACACGTTCGCGCGGCACGCCGGCGTTGAGCGCCAGTTTCTCCTCGGTGCCGCCGCCGGGCGCGCCGATGGTGGCGGATGTGTCCTTGGCGACGTCCTCGTAGCTCTTGAAGCCCTTCGGATTGCCCTTCTTCACCAGCATCGCCTCGGCGTCGCACAGCACCGGTTCGGAATAGGCGACCGCGGCGCAACGCTCCGGCTTCATGAACAGGCCGGCGGTGACGACATCGAAGCGACCGGCCTGCAGGCCGGGGATCATGGCGCCATATTCCGAGATCGAGGCAACGACATCGGCGACGCCCAGCCGCTTGAAGATCTCGCGCGCCACGTCGGGCGCGGCGCCCGAAACCTTGCCGTCGGCGGCGACCGCCGTATAGGGCGGTTCATTTGCGATGGCGAGGCGGGCGAAGCCCTGCGACTTGAGCTGCTCGAGCTTGCTGTCGTCGGCCGAGCCCGGAATCGAGGCGGCCAGCACCGCCGTCAGTGCAAGGCCGGCGACGCCGGCCAGAATGCCAAGTTTCTTCATTGTTCCCAACTCCTTGTTTCTTGGTTTTGTCATTTTGGTTTTGATTGCGGGACGGCTTCGCCTTCCCTCAGGCATGGCGGTCAGACGCGATGTCCAGCCGCGATGATCTTCTTCAGGAAGCCTTGCGTGCGCTCCTGCTTGGGATGGCGGAAAATCTCGTCGGGCTTGCCTTCCTCGACGATCTTGCCGCGATCGAAGAACAGCACCCGGTCGGCGAAGTCGTGGGCGAAGCCCATCTCATGAGTGACCAGCAGCATGGTCATGTCGGTCTCGGCGCAGAGCCGCCACAAGACGTTCAACACCTCCTCGACCAGCTCCGGATCGAGCGCCGATGTCACCTCGTCGAACAGCATGATCTTGGGCTGCAGAGCGAGTGCCCTGGCGATCGCCACGCGCTGCTTCTGGCCGCCGGACAGCTGCGCCGGCATCGCCTTGGCCTTGTCGGCCATGCCGACCATGTCGAGCAGCTCCATCGCCCGCTTCTCGGCGGCAGCGCGCGGCGTGCCCTTGGTCAGCATCGGCGCCAGCGTCACATTGTCGATGACGCTCTTGTGTGGAAACAGGTTGAACAGCTGGAAGACCATGCCGATCTTCTGGCGCATCCGCGCCAGATGCCGCTCGTCGGCCGGCAGCAGCTGGCCGTTGCGCTCCATGTGGTAAAGATGTTCGCCCTCGATCTGGATGTGGCCGCCGTCGATGCGCTCCAGCGTCATCAGGATGCGCAGGATCGTCGTCTTGCCCGAGCCGGAGGGGCCGATCAGGGCCAGCTTCTCGCGCGGCATGACCTGCATCGACAGGCCGTCCAGCACCTTGAAGGCGCCGAAGCTCTTCGAAATGGCATCGACCTTGATGATGGGTGCGGACAAATGAATTTCCCCGTGCTGGAGAAGCCTGTGCCCTTAACGATGCGGAACGCGCCAAATCATGTCAATTGGGAAAATAATATCATGACAATTATTCTGATTCCGCACAATTTCGAAGCATAGTCGGCCTAAATCGCCAGCAGCAGATGCTCCGGATCGCCAAGCAAGAGCTTGGTGACAACGCCGAGACCGGCGCGCAGTTCCCCTTCGGTGGTCGAGCCCAGCGAGATACGGACAGCCGGATGCCAGGGCGCATCCGAAATGCGGAAGGATGTGCCAGGGGCGATCGCCACGCCCTGCAGCCGGGCCTGGGCGACAAAGCCCTCCTCGGCGCGGTCGTCGGGCAGCTGCAGCCAGACGTGCAGCCCGTCGCGCCGGGCGCGATAGTCGATCCCGGCAAGCACCTCCGCTGCGATATCCTGCCGCCGCCGCAGGGCCGTGCGCTGCCAGCGGACGAGTTCCATCGCGGTGCCGTCGGTCACCCATTTGGTGGCGATCTCGGCCACCAGCGGCGTTGCCATCCAGTTGGAGACCAGGTGCCGGTTGGCGACAGCGGCGACATAGCGGTCGGGCGCGGCGAGATAGCCGATGCGCAGGCCGGGCACGGTGATCTTGGTGAAGGAGGTGACGTAGAGCGTGCGCTCCGGGGCGAAGGCGGCAACCGGCGGCGGCCGGTCCTCGACCAGCGGCCCCAGCACATCGTTCTCGATGATGGCGATGTCGTGCTTGCGCGCGACCGCGGCGATCTCGGCGCGCCGTGCCGCATCCATCAGCGTTGCCGTCGGATTGATCACGGAGGGCTGCACAAACACGGCGCGGATGTCGGAAAGCCTGCAGGCCTCGTCCAGCGCTTCCGGGATCAGGCCATTGTCGTCGATCGGCAGGCCTTCGAGGTTGAAGCCGAGATAGCGCGCCAGCGGCACCAGCGTGTGATGGCCGATCGCCTCGGTGGCGACGGTCGATCCCGGCGGCGCCACGCTCATCAGCGCCACCGTCATGCCGGCGGTGGCGCCGTTGGTCAGGCTGATGTTCTGCGCCGAGGCCTCGAGCCCGCACAGTTTCAGCCATTCGACCGCCACGGCACGATGGCGCGGAAACACCATGTTGGGCCGGAAGGACAGCGCCGAACTCGACGGCAGGTTTTCGGCTAGCCAGCCCAGCGCCTGCTTCAACCGCTCCAGATGCATAGGCTCGCAGACCGGCTTCAGGATGGACAGGTCGATGACCTCGCCGAGACGCTCCGGCAGGTAGGGCGGCTCCGGTTCGCGGCGCTGCGTCTGGACAAAGCTGCCACGACCGATCTCGCCCGAAATCAGGCCGCGCCGGATCAGTTCCTCATAGGCGCGGCTGACCGTTTGCACCGACAGTTTGAGGTCATCGGCCAGGCGGCGATGCGTGGGCAGACGGGCGCCATTGGCGAGGCGCCCGTCATGGATGGCACGCGCGAACTGGTCTGCCAGCGATTGATAGGCTGGCCGCCGGATGAGCGCGGGATCTGGTTGCCACAATGTCATGACTTATTAGAGATCGAAATCAGTGCAATTGACAATCGAAATAATGCGCCATCATGGTACCGTGGACGAAAAAGTGGGCTCTGATGACTACTGCGAAACTCGACGCTATCGACCTCAAAATCCTCGACGCCATCCAGCGCGACGGGCGCATCACCAAGCTGGCGCTGGCCGAGCAGGTGGGACTGTCGCCGACGCCGTGCTGGATGCGGCTGCGCAAGCTGGAAAAGGCCGGCATCGTTTCGGGCTATCACGCCCGGATCGCCATGCGCGTCGTGGCGCCGGTCGCCACCGTACTGATGGAGGTGACGCTGGCCAGCCACCGCCAGGCTGATTTCGACCGCTTCGAGCGCGTCATCCGAGACATCCCCGAGATTGTCGCCTGCTGGTCGGTGGGCGGCGGCGTCGATTATCTGCTGAAGGTGATGGCGCGCGACATCGACGCCTACCAGCGGCTGGTCGACGGCTTGCTCGAGCGCGAGATCGGGATCGACCGCTACTTCACCTACATCGTGACCAAGACGGTGAAGGAAGAGATCGCGCTTCCCATCGCCGAGTTGCTGCCGGCGTCGCCGTAGTGCCGGAGAGATCGTCTGCCGAGACAGCACAATAGAGAGAATCTCTCTGCTTCAGGGCGCCCAAACAGCCTCTCTGTCCGCGCATGACGGATAGTCTTCCCGCATCAGTCCGAACCGGGAGGCCTCGACCATGTCCGCGCATTTCGCCCGCTCGCATCGCCACGAAGCGCTCGACCGCCTCGCAGACCGCCGGCTGTTGCGCGAACTCGCCTATGTCGACGGCCATTGGACGGCGAGCGAGGCCGCCGAAAGTTTTGAGGTCACCGATCCGGCGACCGGCACCACCGTTGCCTTCGTTGCCGCGCTGGATGCGCGGCAAACGACAAAAGCGATCGATGCCGCCGCGCGCGCTTTTCCTGCCTGGCGGTCGCTGCTGCCGCAGGAGCGGTCAAAAATCCTGCGAAAATGGTTCGAGCTGATCATCGGCGCCAAGGAGGACCTCGCCCTGCTGATGACGCTGGAACAGGGCAAGCCGCTGCAGGAGTCGCTCGGCGAAATCGACTACGCCGCCTCCTTCGTCGAATGGTACGCGGAGGAAGCCAAGCGCCTCAACGCCGAGAGCGTCACCAGCCATCTGCCGTACGCGGAAATGATGGTGCGGCGCGAACCGCTCGGTGTCGTCGGCGTCGTCACGCCGTGGAATTTTCCGTCGGCCATGTTGACCCGCAAGGCCGCCGCCGCCCTTGCCGCCGGCTGCACCATCGTCGCGCACCCGTCCTCGGAAACGCCGCTGTCGGCGCTGGCGCTGGCCGAACTTGGCGAGCGCGCCGGCCTGCCGGCCGGCGTCTTCAACATCGTCACCGGCAAGGCCGCGACGATCGTCGGGCGGATGTGCGAGGATCCGCGAATCCGTGCCATGAGCTTTACCGGCTCGACCGAAATCGGCAGGCTCATCGCGGCGCAAAGCGCGCCGACGATGAAGCGGCTGGTGATGGAACTCGGTGGCCACGCGCCGCTGATCGTCTTTGCCGATGCCGATCTGGACAAGGCCATGAGCATTGCCATCGATGCCAAATTCGCCACATCGGGTCAGGATTGCCTTGCCGCCAACCGGATCTATGTCCAGCGTCCGCTCTACGAGCGCTTCTGCGCCGCCTTTGCGAGGCGCATCGAGGCGCTGCGGACCGGTAACGGCCTTGTCGATAAAACCGACATCGGACCGCTGATGCATGAGCGCGCCGTCACAAAGGTCGAGGAGCAGGTCGCCGATGCGCTTGCCCATGGCGCGCGCTGTCTCACTGGCGGCAGGCGGCATCAGGCCGGGTCATTGTTCTACCAGCCGACACTGCTGGCCGATGTCACCGATGAGGCGTTGATCATGCACGAAGAGACCTTCGGGCCGGTCGCGGCGGTCACGCCCTTCGACAGCGAGGATGAGGTCATCGGACGGGCCAACGCCACCGAATACGGCCTGGTCGCCTATGTCGTGACAGAGAACGGCGCGCGCCAGCAGCGCATGGGCCGCGCGCTCGACTATGGCATGGTTGCCGTCAATCGCGTCAAGATCACCGGCGCGCCGATCCCGTTTGGCGGCGTCAAGCAATCCGGCATCGGCCGCGAAGGTTCGCGCCATGGGCTGGAGGCTTTCACCGATCTCAAATATCTCTGCCTGGATGTGGCGTAAGCCGCGCCCGGTTTGTCTTTCAAGGAGTCAAGAAAATGCTCGACCAGTCCAACGAACTCAATGCCTGGGATCGCGACCACTTCTTCCATCCCTCGACGCATATGGGCACGCATGCGCGGGGTGAGAGCCCGACCCGCATCATGGCCGGCGGTGAAGGCGTCACCGTGTGGGACAACAATGGCAAGAAGAGCATCGATGCCTTTGCCGGCCTCTATTGCGTCAATGTCGGCTACGGCCGCCAGAAGATCGCCGATGCGATCGCAACCCAAGCGAAGAACCTTGCCTATTATCATGCGTATGTCGGCCACGGCACCGAGGCCTCGATCACGCTTGCCAAGATGATCATCGACCGCGCGCCGAAGGGCATGTCGAGGGTCTATTTCGGCCTCTCCGGCTCGGACGCCAACGAAACCAACATCAAGCTGATCTGGTACTACAACAATGTGCTGGGCCGGCCGGAGAAGAAGAAGATCATCTCGCGCTGGCGCGGCTATCACGGCTCGGGCGTGATGACCGGTTCGCTGACCGGGCTCGACCTGTTCCACAACGCCTTCGACCTGCCGCGCGCGCCGGTGCTGCACACCGAAGCGCCTTACTATTTCCGCCGCGCCGACCGCTCGATGAGCGAGGAGCAGTTCTCGCAGCATTGTGCCGACAAGCTCGAGGAGATGATCCTGGCCGAAGGGCCCGAAACGGTTGCCGCCTTCATCGGCGAGCCGATCCTCGGCACGGGCGGCATCGTGCCGCCGCCGGCCGGCTACTGGGAGAAGATCCAGGCCGTGCTGAAGAAGTATGACGTGCTGCTGGTCGCCGACGAGGTGGTGACGGGTTTCGGCCGGCTGGGCACCATGTTCGGCTCCGATCACTACGGCATCAAGCCGGATCTGATCACCATCGCCAAGGGGCTGACCTCGGCCTATGCGCCACTTTCGGGCGTCATTGTCGCCGACAAGGTGTGGCAGGTGCTGGTCGAAGGTTCCGACAAGCTCGGCTCGCTCGGCCATGGCTGGACCTATTCTGCGCATCCGATCTGCGTTGCCGCGGGCGTGGCCAATCTCGAACTGATCGACGAGATGGATCTGGTGACAAATGCCCGCGAGACCGGCGCCTATTTCCGGGCCGAACTGGCAAAGGCAGTCGGCGGCCACAGACACGTCGGCGACGTGCGCGGCGACGGCATGCTGGCGGCGGTCGAGTTCGTCGCCGACAAGGACGACCGGGTGTTCTTCGATGCTTCGCAAAAGATCGGTCCGCAAGTGGCGACGGCGCTCGCCGCCAGCGGCGTCATCGGCCGCGCCATGCCGCAGGGCGACATACTCGGCTTCGCGCCGCCGCTGTGCCTGACGCGCGAAGAAGCCGACATCGTGGTGGCCAAGACCGCCGATGCGGTGAAAAGCGTGTTTGCCAATCTCTAAGATCGACTCATGAATGCCATGACAAGAAATCTCCCCGCCACCATGGCCGCCGTGCTGCTCACCGGGCACGGCGGACCGGAAAAGCTCGTCTACCGCACCGATGTGAAAGTGCCGGCACCCGCGCCTGGCGAAGTGCTGGTCAAGGTCACGGCTTGCGGCATGAACAACACCGATGTCTGGGTGCGCCAGGGCGCCTATGGCACGGAGGAAGACGCTTCCGCCGTGTCGACCTGGCGGCGGCAGGGCAACACGCTTGTTTTCCCGCGCATCCAGGGCACCGACACGGTCGGTGCCGTCGTTGCCGTCGGCGCCGACGTTTCGCCGGACCGTATCGGCGAGCGGGTTATGGTCGATTTCTCGATCTACAATCGCGATGACGATTCACTGGCCGACATAGACTATATGGGCCATGGCCGCGACGGCGGTTACGCCGAGTATCAAACAGTGCCGGCGCAGAACGCGCATGTCCTCGACACGGAGATGAGCGATGTCGAACTCGCCACCTTCTGCTGCGCCTACCTCACCGGCGAGCAGATGCTGGAACGCGCTGGTCTGAAGGCCGGCGAGCGGGTGCTGGTCACCGGCGCCTCCGGCGGCGTTGGCTCGGGCATTGTGCAACTGGCACGGGCGCGCGGCGCTATTCCCTATGCCGTCGTCGGCAAGGGCAAGGAACAGGCGGTGCTCGACATCGGCGCCGAGGCGGTCATCACCCGTGGCGTCGCCGACCTGCCGCAAGCCGTGACTGAGGCGACCGGCGGCCAGCCGATCGACGTGGTGGCCGATCTCGTCGGCGGCGCGATCTTCAATGATCTGTTGCGCATTCTCAGGCCCGAAGGCCGTTACACCACCGCCGGTGCGATCGCCGGTCCGGTCGTGCAGCTTGATCTCAGGACCATGTATCTCAAGCAGCTGCAGTTGCATGGCTCCAGCCAGGGCACGCGCGCCGACTTCCGCCGGATCGTCGGATATATCGAGGCGAGAAAAATCCGGCCGCTGGTCGGCGGCATCTACAGGCTCTCCGATTTCCACCGCGCGCAGGCGGATTTCGTTGCCAAGGATTTTGTCGGCAAGCTGGTGGTGGTGCCCGATGCTGTCGCGGAGCAGCCGGCGTCGTAGCAACAAAAGTCCTGGGCCTTCGCTTGTTAGCTTGGCTTCCAGACTCTGCCCCAATCGGAATGGCTTGCAGTCAGATCGGCAAGCCGCCACAAACAGTGACGCCCACCGCGCCGCTGGTCCGGGCATCAGGTCACAGGATACAGGCGAGACATGACAGGCCGAATGATACTGCTCGACGCCAAGCCGCTCGGCGTGGCTGACGTCGCCGAGATCGCACGGCGCAACGCCCGGCTCGTGCTGGGTGAAGCGGCACTGAACCGCATCCGGGCGAGCCGCGCCCTCATCGAGCATCTCACCGGGCTTGGCAAGCCGATGTACGGCGTCACGACAGGCCTCGGCGCATGTGTCGACACGCCGCTCGCGCAGGCCGACCTGATCGCCTTCCAGCACAGCGTGCCGCTCAGCCACAGCATGGGCATCGGCCCCGCCCTGCCAACCGAAGCGGTGCGGGCGCTGATGATCGCACGCATTTCGGGCATGGCCGCCGGCGGCACCGGCACCTCCGAACGCGTGGTCATGGGTCTTGTCGCCGCGCTCAACGCCGGCGTCCATCCGGTGATCCCCACCTGGGGATCGATCGGCGCGGCCGACCTTGCCCATCTCGGCCATATGGCAAGGTCGCTGCGCGGCGATGGCGAGGCGGAGTTCCAGGGCAGGATCATGCCCTCCGCCGAGGCATTGGCTCTCGCCGGGCTCGAGCCGCTCGACCTGCGCGAAAAGGACGGCCACGCCATCATCGTCGCCAACAGCCTGTCGACCGGGACGGCGTGCCTGTGCCTCGAAGACGTCGCCCATCTCATCGACTGGGCGCTGGCTGCAGTGGCGCTCAACTATGAGGCGTTTCGCTCCTCCCTCACCGCGATCGACGCGGATGCCCTTGCCGCGCGGCCGGCCTTCGGCCAGCGCGAGATCGGCGCGCGGCTGCGTAAGGAGCTTGTGGGTAGCCGCCTGTGGCAGGACAAGGCGGCGCGGCGCCTCCAGGATCCGCTCAGCTATCGCTGCGTGCCACAGGTCTGGGGTGGCCTGCTCAATGCGTTCGAACAGGCAAGGCTGGCAACGGAGATCGAACTGACCCATTCGGGCGACAACCCCGTCATCCTGCCGGAGGACGAGCGGGTGGTTTCCAACGGCAATTTCGACCTCACTGCAATGACGCTCGCCTGGGAGCAACTTGGCCAAGCACTTGCGCATTGCGCCGTCGGCACCGCCAATCGCTGCATGAAGCTGATGTCACCTGTTATAGCGGACCTGCCGCGCTTCCTGTCGGCCAGGGGCGGCAGCCGCCAGGGCTATGCGGAGTTGCAGAAACCATTGTCAGCGCTCGAAGCCGAAATCCGGCATCTGGCCAACCCGATGTCGCTGAGCCCGCTGGCGGTTTCGGACGGCATCGAGGACCAGTCGTCGATGGCGCCGCGTGTGGTGGCCAAGACGGCCGAGATCATCGAGCGCATGCGCTATCTCGTGGCGATGGAACTGATCTTCGCGGCGACGGGCGTGGAGTTGCGCGGCGTCGTCGACAGCCTGGGCGAAGGGCCGCAGCGCACCTTCGCCGCTGTGCGCGCGCTCGTCAGCCCGCTCGACGACGACCGCGAGATGAGCGCCGACATGACGCGGGTGGCGCGGATGGTGGCGGGACCAAGATACTGAGCAAGGCGGACCTCACTCGTCTGCCGCGCTTTGCTCCCTAACGGCGGATGGCGCCACGCCATAGCGCTTCCGGAAAGTGCGGTTGAAGTAGGAAATATCTCCGAAGCCGACTTCGTAGGCGGTGGCGCCGATCGAACGCGCGCCCGAGCCCCGCGACAGCAGTTTGCGCGCCTCGGCGAGCCGCCGTTCGAGAAGATACTTCGAAAAGGTCGTCCCCTCACGCTGAAACAGCTGCTGGACATATCTCGGCGTGACACCGAGAACTCCAGCCACGATGGAAATGTTGAGACCACCATCGCGCAGATGGTCGTCGACGTAGCGCTTCACAGGCGACAGCCGATCCCGGTCCTGCTCCGATGGAGCTTCCAGATAGGCAACGACCAGTGGCAGTATTTCGTTGAAATGGGCGTTCGCCATCTCAGCCTCGCCAGCCGAATGCGGTCCACGCATCAGCAGATAGGCGCCGTAGGTGATCAGAAGCTGCAGCGGCGGGAACGTCCTGGGGATCGGTCGCAGCATCAGCTTCGACAGGGTTTCGTTAGAAATCCTGAACGCGCTGCCCGGCAGGCTGCCGCAGTCCAACCGCCCACCTTCCGGCAGATACCAGCTAAATGGCGTCTCGCCGGATACGAAAAGAAAATCGCCTAGCGCGGCTT
Organism: Mesorhizobium sp. 113-3-9; assembly: GCF_016756515.1. NCBI lineage: Bacteria > Pseudomonadati > Pseudomonadota > Alphaproteobacteria > Hyphomicrobiales > Phyllobacteriaceae > Mesorhizobium > Mesorhizobium sp. 113-3-9. The sequence continues at coordinate 6,165,304 of NZ_AP023246.1, forward strand.
CCGTCCTCAGCCCGCCCTGCTCGACGACGAGGGGACCTTCCATGCTTCGCAACATCAGAACCCTGTCCGAACCGGACGTTCCCTTGCCTGACAGTCGCAATGGCGAGGACGGGAAGAAGCATGTCATGACGCTCAGATTGTCGAGACCGCATCTGACGCCGCGCATCCCCGGAAGGACACCCCGGCCTGCCTCCAGCGCAACCTCGCCGATGATCTCGCGGAGATGAGCGGCGCATGATCGCCTGGCTTCGGCATCGTCATGACCCGACATGTCGAAGTTCACCGGGCTGATCCCGCCGGCATTGATAGGCCTGTGATATAACTGCAACATTTCCAAATCGGCTTGTCCGAGTTCGTTTTCAGCAGTGCCGGCTTCGCTTTACCCCAAGCGTGCCGCCGCCCCGATCGATAACATGAGTAATTGAGACATGTTTATTCGATCCGGGACAACGGAGCCAGCGCTTTATGGCTCGCGCCTTGACGGCGCCCGAATGGCCAAATTGGGGGTGCCACTATGTTTGACAGGTTGCTCGCGGGGACTTGCCTCGCACTGCTTCCACTTGTTTCCACCACGCTTCCGGCTAGCGCTGAGGACGGGACGGAACAGACGCCCGCAACGCTGCTCGAGACGGTGGTGGTGACGGCGGGCCGAACGGAGCAGCCGATCTCCAGCATCCCCGGCTCAATTCAAGTCATCGAAGGTGCCGAGCTTGCGCAACAGCTGAAGCAGACGAGCGACCCTGCAACGCTGATTTCCAGGCTGGTACCTGGATTTTCGATCGCCAACCAGACAATTTCGGGAGCTTCCGAAAGCTTTCGGGGCCGTGGCGTGCTCGTGTTGGTCGACGGCGTTGCGCGCAACACGCCGCTGCGCGACGTTTCGCGCACGCTTGCGCTGATCGACCTCGGCAAAGTCGAGCGCATCGAGGTGGTCAACGGGGCGAGCAGCCTCTACGGCTCGGGCGCCACCGGCGGCACCATCAATTTCATCACCAGGCGAGACGCGACCGAAAAGCCGACCGTGACGGTCGAGACGAAGGTGAAGGCCTTCACTTCCAATCCCGGCAGATCCGCGGCGCCCGAAATCTCGCTCTCGGCCACGCAGAAGATCGGCAAGTTCGATTACCTGGTCTCGGCAAGCGGTCAGCGGACGCGGCGGACCTATGATGGCGATGGCCGCGAGTTGCCATCCGATGCCATGCTTGGCCAGGGCGGCGGCGACCGCACGGACTTCGGCAACCTCTATGCAAGGCTGGGATATGAGGATGGGTCTCGCCGCTTCGAGGTCTCCGGCGAACTGGTCCGCATGGAGCAGAATCCGGACTGGTTCTCCAATTTCCAGGCCACGCCGGCGGTGCCAGACTACACGGCGCCCTATACGGGCGAATCCGTGATGGAGAATTCGAAGTATTTCACCGCGCGCTATACCGACACGGCCTTCGCGCTGGGTTCGCTCGAAGTGAAGTCTTTCTACAACGACATGGAGAAGCGCTTTCCCTTCACGCGCTTCGACCGCTTCGTCAACAATCAGGTCTATTATTCAGGCAACCCGCTCAACCCGCAGGCGAGTTTTGCCCAGACCACGCTCTTCAGCAAACGCGCTGGCGTCACGGCGACGGTCGAGACCCCTCTCGACGTGCTGCTGCAAGGCGCGACGCTGACCTGGGGGCTGGACTTCGTTCATGACAACACCTTCCAGCAGCTCGAGAACGGCTGGGACGTCATCAGCCCGATGAAGCAGAATTCGGTCGCCGGCTTTGCCCAGCTGCAGGTTCCGGTAACGGACCGGCTTCGCCTGCAGGGAGGGTTGCGCTACGAGCGCTACTTCCTCGACATTGAGGACTTCAATCGCCCGGCCATCTTCTACATCAACCGGCCCTATCCGGCGATCGACGTCATCGGCGGTTCGTTCGACTACGACAATCTGACATTCAACATCGGCGGCACGTTCGACCTGACGCCCGATGTCCAGCTTTATGGCGGCTTCTCGCAAGGGTTCTCGCTGACCGACATCGGCAGCTTCACGCGCCGGGCCGGCGCCAACAGCAGTGCCGAGCTGTGCGACGCCTATGGAGCGCTGGCGTGCCCCGGCGCCGGTGCGCCGGACTATACGGTCAGCTACGCCGATATCGCGCCCAGCCCGCAGATCGTCAACAATTACGAGATCGGCGTTCGCGGCGGCGAGGCCGACCATGGCGGCTCGCTGTCGGCTTTTCTTTCCACCTCCGACCAGGGCGTCAACTACGACATCGCCTCCAACCGCGTCTCGCAGCAGAAGGAGGAAATCTGGGGCGTCGAAGCCACCGCGTGGTGGAACCTCACCGGCAACCTCACTGTCGGCGGCATCCTTGGTTACACCGAAGGCCGCTACGACAAGGATGGTGATGGCAAGATCGACGACTGGCTGCCGAACAACAGGATAGCCACGCCGGTGCACGGCACCGTCTACGGAACCTATGTCTTCGACAACGGCCTCAACCTGCGCGGCGAAGTCCAGTTCTTCACCGGCCGGGACAAGATCACGACGGTGCCCGAGATCAAGGGAGCGGCGCTGGTAAACGTCCTTGCGAGCTACAAGGTCGGCGAGGGCGACCTCAGCGTCGGCATCGAGAACCTGTTCGACACCGACTACATGAACCCGACAGCAAGCGCCACGCGCAACAACGTCGTCAACGGTTTCGGCCGGACGATCTCGCTCGGCTACAAGGTCACCTTCTGAGATGGTCCACTTCGAGATGCATGATGACGGTATCGTCGATCTGCGGCTCTACCCGCCGCACGCGCAAACCGATGAGGCCGACTATCTCTCCGCGCTCGACCGCATCGGCCATCTCGAAGGGCCTTATGCCATCGTGGTCGACATTGCGGGCAACACGCATCTGTCCCGCGAGGGTGAAATTCGTCAGGCGGCATGGGCAAAGGCGACACGACAACGCATTTCCAGTTCGTGCCGGGCGCTGGCGTTGGTGCGCGAGAATCCCAACCCACGATCACGCCAATCCTTCGAACGGCTCTGGGCCATTCCGGTCCATGTCACCAGCAACCGCGACGAAGCGCATCAATTCGCCGCCAGGCATCTCGGCAGGGCCGCAAGACCATGACCGAGCTCGCGCCGCAAGCCATTGGTACAACGGCCGGCCAGCGGGGTTCGGGCCGCCTGCGGCTCTTTGCCGTCCTGGCTGGTCTGTATCTCGCGCAAGGCATTCCGGGGTATCTCCTGGTCGCCGCCGTGCCGCCGATCATGCGCGAACTTGGGGTGTCGCGAACCGCCATCGGCATGCTTGCCATACTGATGATCCCGCTGACGATCAAATTCCTCTGGGCGCCGCTGGTCGACCGTATCAGGCCGATGGCGATCGGGCATCGCCGTGGCTGGATCCTTCCCACGCAGATCGGCACGGTGATCGCGATCGCGGCACTTGCCCTGGTGGAACCGACCGATCTGAAAGCCATATTCGTCATAGGGTTCGCGATTGCGGTGCTGACATCGACGCAGGACATCGCCACCGACGGCTATGCCACGCTTGCCCTGGAGCAAGAGGATCGTGCCATGGGCAATGCGATCCAGGGCGGAGCGGTTGCGCTCAGCGTCATCGTCGGCGGCACGGTTTCGCTGCTTCTCTACGGCTGGGTCGGCTGGCAAGCCATGGTGCTGACGATCGCGGCGATCTCGGCATTGCCGTTGATCGCGATCGCCTTCATGCCGGAGGACACGATCACAAGAACTGTGGAGACGCGTGCAAGACCATCGCTTTCCAGCTTCCTGAAGCGGCCGGAGGCCGTGACGGTTCTGATGATCGCCTTGACCTACCGCGCGAGCGAGGGGTTGGTGAAATCCATGGAAGGGTCCTATCTGGTCGACGCCGGCTTGCCGTTGTCGGCGATCGGATATCTGAGCGGCATCTCGGCGGCAACGGCCGGCATTGCCGGTTCCTTCATCGCGGCCATGCTGGTTCGACGCTCGGGTGCGGGCGGGACGTTGCTTTTGCTCGGCACGCTGCGCACGGTCTGTTTCCTGTTGTTTGCCCTCCACGCGGCCGGCCAGGTGACAGGCATATGGGCATTGCTGGGAGCGGCTGGATTTCAGACCTTGATCCGCTACATGGAGATCGTCGCGCTCTACAGCCTGTTCATGGCGGTGTCGTCAAAGGACCAGCCGGGGACCGACTTCACCATTCTATCCTGTGCCCAGATCATCATCTATCTGGTTGGCTCGATGATGGCCGGGGCAATCGCCGACCGCATCGGCTATTCCGCGCTCTTCTTCATCGCCACACTTGTTTCCGGTCTGGCCACAGTGCTGACGGTGCATCTTCTCTCGAGGCTCGCGAGAAAACTGCCTGGAGCAGGATAGCGTCCTGAAATGACGCGCCTGGGTGGGGCACGGCAGGCCGAAACTATTGGTAAGGGCCCCTGAGATTGAGCTTGTCGGCCAGGAGGCAGAAGCGGTCGATCAGCCGGACAAGTTCTTCGCCCTGTTCACCGACAATCGCGCCGCGCTCGGCGGGCGGCGCATCCGATAGAGCCTTCCACAAGCGGCTTTGCCGGTCACAGACATCAGCCAGTTCGGAGCATTCGCCGGCGGTCAGTTTCAGGAGATGATCAGCCGTCACCGGTCCGATGCCGGGCGGCGTCGTCGCGCCAAGGGAAAGATAGCCCGGCGGCACTGTGCCTTTCGCATTGGTCACCGATTTGCGGCAGATGACATCGAAAATCTGGTCGACGGCCTGCTTGGCACCAGCGACGCGCGAGGGATGGTCCGTGTCGGCCGCGGCATGCGGCAGGAGTTCAAGCCTGGCGCCATGCCTTTCGACAAGGTCGAGATAGGGCAGCATCGGGCCGGAGAGACGCCCGGTCGATACATCGCTGAAGAGATCGGCATCGATGGCGGCGTGGCGCACCTGCCCCGCATCCAGCGCGTCGCCAAGCGCCGCAACGTCGACAAGCTCACCGCGGTCGTAATTGACCAGCACCGCGCCCCTGTTCATGCGTAACAGGACACCCGAACCGATGAGCCCGGCATTGGCGTAGCGGCCAGTCTGCGCGTCCTGCTTGCCCAGGCCGACATGGACACTCAGCACATCGGCGCCTTCCGCCGCATCGACGAGGTCCGCCGCATAGGTGAAACCCTCGGCTTCGATCCAGTCGCGATGCCGTGGCCGTGCATGGATCACCACGCGCATGCCGAAGGCGCGGGCGAGCTTGGCCACCTCGCGGCCGATATTGCCATAGCCGATGATCGCGATCGTCTTGCCTTCGAGCTTCTCGGTCGGAAAATCGCGCAGTTCCCTGCCGGTATCGAAGGCGCCGCGCGCCACCCGGTCGTGCAGCAAGTCGACCGGGAGATCCGGCAGCACTTTGAGGATCGCCTTCATCACCATCTGCGCGGTGGCGCGGCTGTTGATGCCGGGCGTGTTCATCAGCACCGCGGTGCCGCCCTCGCCGCCGCCGCCCCAGGAGCGAGAGCCCATATTGCCGGTGCCGGCGCCGATGCGCACGCCGGCCAGCGGAAAAACGGTCTCGGCGGGCAGAAAGGTCGCCGCCGCGATGACGGCGTCATAGCGTCCGTCGCCCGCGGCTTCGATCAGCTCTTCCCGGTTGCTGAGGTCCGGCTGGTAGAAGAAATGCACCCGGCCGCGCTCAAGTCGCGCTTTGTCTCCAAGCGCAGCAGCGTGGAACCGGCCGCCCTTGGCTTCGATATGGGCGCGCACTTCGCTCGGGTCAGGCTTGCCGTCGGGTCCGAGGCGCAGGCCGACCAGATCGCAGATCAGCACGGTGTAGACGGTTTGCGCATCGATCGGCTCCGCGGCCTGTGTGCTGGTGTTTGTGGTCACGTCGTCCCCCAATGCAAGTGCGGCAAGCCCTACTGCGGCAGCAAGGTATCCTGAATAATCAGAACCTATCCGCCCGGAAAGGTGTCTGATCGATCGCTGGCGGCAAACCGGCGGCAAGTTGCGACACGATCGCCTTTTCAGGCACAGTGCGATGCCGCCTTTGGCCCCTTGAAGGGTCAAGTCGGACACGCGTAACATCGCGACATCAGAACTGAGTCTGCTTTATTCATCCGGGCTAATGTCCGGATTAGACTGGATATTTTCCTTTGAGTACGGATGCAGCCAGCAGCGTGGCGAAGCGCGGCAAATCGTTTGCCCATGTGGCGGAAGCCTCCTGGGGCAAAGGCCTCAGCACCTTACTGCGGATCGTGCGCATGACGCTGCGCCATCCCTGGCAAGTCGCCATCACCCTCGCCTCGACCTTCATCGCCGCGACGCTGCAGCTTTTCATTCCGCGCTTGCTCGGACGTGCCATCGACCAGGCTCAAGGCGTGATGGCCGCGGGTGCCGGAACCGCGGCCGAGCAGGCGCTCTGGAACACGGCGCTGACACTGCTCGTCGTCAGCATCCTGCGTGGCCTCTTCACCATGGCGCAGAACTATTATGGCGAGGCGGTCGGCCACCAGACCGGCTATGAATTGCGGCTCGCCTTCTACGAGAAGATCCAGCGCCTGAGCTTCTCCTTCCACGACCGGGTGCATACCGGCGATCTCATCACGCTCGGGCTGCTCGATCTCGACGGCGTGCGCATGTTCTTTTCCACCGGCATCCTGCGCGTGGTGCTGCTCGGCGTGCTGATCGGCGTTGGCGCCTACCTCTTGATCAGCACCGATCTCGTGCTCGGGCTGCTCAGCCTCAGCTTCGTGCCGTTCGTCGCCTGGCGCTCCTCGGTCACTCAGTTGAGACTCCGGAGCACCTGGCTGACGCTGCAGGAGCGGCTGTCGGTGCTGAGCCGGGTGATGGACGAGAATCTCGGCGGCATCCGTGTCGTGCGCGCCTTCGCGGCGCAGCGCCATGAGCTCGCAAAATTCGACCGCGCCAAGCAGGACGCGCTCGAGCTGGCCAATGAACGCGTCGACATCCGCGTCTCCAACACCAGCGCCATGAATTTTTCCTTCCTCGCCGCCATGGGGCTGGTTCTGTGGTTCGGCGGCCAGAAGGTGATCGAGGGCCAGATCAGCGTCGGCACGCTGGCCCAGTTCCTCACCTTCATGACCATCCTGCAGATGCCGGTGCGCCAGCTCGGTCTGATGGTCAATTCGTTCGCGCGCGCCTCCACCTGCGGCACGCGGCTGTTCGAACTGCTCGACACCGAGCTCGACATCAAGGACGCGCCCGATGCCAGGGAACTGGTCATCACCGAGGGCGTGCTGCGTTTCGACAATGTCGGCTTCCGGTATGAGGGCGCGGGCGGCCGTCCGACCCTGTCCGGCATTTCTTTCGAGGCCAAGTCCGGCGAGACGGTCGGCATTGTCGGTCCGCCCGGCAGCGGCAAATCGACCATCGCGCATCTGATCCCGCGCTTCTACGACGTGACCTCGGGCGCGATCACCATCGACGGCCAGGACATCAGCAAGGTCACGCTGCAATCGCTGCGCAAGGTGGTCGGCGTCGTGCAGCAGGACGCGTTCCTGTTCACCACGTCGATCGAGAACAACATCGCCTACGGCAATCCCTGGGCGCGGGAGACGCGAATTGGACAGGCCGCCGAGTATGCCCAGTTGCACAACTATATTATCGGGCTTCCGGCCGGCTACACCACGGTCGTCGGCGAGCGCGGCGCGTCGCTTTCCGGCGGCCAGCGGCAGCGCCTGACCATCGCGCGCAGCCTGATGCTGCGGCCATCGGTGCTGGTGTTCGACGATTCCACCGCGGCCATCGACGCCGGCACAGAGCAGCGCATCCGGGCGGCGATGAAACGCTTCGCCAAGGATCGTGTGACGCTGATCATCTCGCACCGGCTGAGTTCACTGATGCACGCCGACCAGATCCTGTTCGTCGAGGGCGGCCGAATCGTCGAGCGCGGCACGCATGAGGAATTGCTGGCGCTCGGCGGGCGCTATCGCGCGCTCTACGACCTGCAGCTGCGGCCGGACGAAGACCGGCTCGAGGGAGCCGCATGATGCCGACGCAGGACGACGACGAGAAGGATGACAAAAGCGGACGGCCGACAAAGGCGGTCGTCGGCTCGCACCGCGACGAGGAAGAGGTTTTCGGCAAGGCCTATGACCCCCGCATCATCAGGCGCATCTGGAGTTTCGTCAGGCCGTATCGGGGCCAGATCTTCATCTCGGTCGCCGCTGTGCTGGTGTTCACGCTGACCCAGCTGGCGATCCCGCTGGTGATCCGCTACGCCATCGATCATGGCATGACTCCGGGCAAGCTCGACCGTTCGGTGATGATCTCCGCGATCGCCGCCTTCACCGTGATCATCCTCGTCAACTACGCCGCCAGCCATGTGCAGGAGAGCGTCGTCGGCAAGGTGGCCGAGAACGTGCTCTCCGACCTGCGCCGCGCCATGTTCAGTCATCTCCAGCGCGTCTCGCTGAGCTTTATGGACAAGACCGAGGTCGGCCGGCTGATGTCGCGCCTGCAAGGCGACGTCAATTCGATGCAGGAATTCCTCGAAACGTCGGTCATGTCGGTGGGCGACATCGTGCTTTTGTTCGGCATCGTCACCGTCCTGCTCTGGCTCGATTTTCGGCTCGGGCTGCTGACGCTGTCGACCATGCCGATGCTGTTCATCGTGCGCCTGTTCTGGCTGCCGCGCGCCAAGGTCGCCTTCATGGCCGCGCACGAGACCAACTCCATCGCCAATGGCGCTCTGGCCGAAGGGATCCACGGCGTGCGCACCGTGCAGAGCCTCGAGCGCCAGCATGTCAACTTCGACCTGTACGACGAGAAGGTGCTGGCCAATCTCAATGCTCATCTGCGGTCTGCGAAATACGCGCAGGTGATGGTGCCGATCGTCGACACGCTTACCGGCATCGCCATGGCGACGGTCATCGTGGTCGGCGGTTCGATGGTGCTGTCACACAGCCTCGATGTCGGCGTCATGGTGGCGTTCCTGTTCTATATCCAACGCTTCTTCGACCCGATCCGCTCGCTGACCATGCAATACAGCGTCATGCAGCGCGCCATGGCTTCGGGCCAGCGCATCTCCGAAGTGCTTGATGTGCCGGTGGATGTCAGCGACAAGGAAAACGCGGTGGCGCTGTCGCGCGACATGGACGGCTCGGTCGAATTCAGGAACGTCACCTTCGGCTACCGGCAGAACCAGCCGGTGCTGAAGAACATCTCCTTCCGCGTCAATCCAGGTGAGACCGTGGCCCTTGTCGGCCCGACCGGTTCGGGCAAATCGAGCTCGATGGCGCTTGTGCACCGCTTCTACGATGTCTGGTCGGGCGAGGTTCTGGTCGGCGGCCATGATGTGCGTGACCTGACACAGGATTCGCTCGGCGACCAAGTGGCCATGGTGCTGCAAGAGCCGTTCCTGTTCTCCGGCACGGTGCTGGAAAACATCCGCTACCACAAGACATCAGCCAGCCGCGAAGAGGTGGTGCGCGCCGCACAGGCGGTCGGTGCGCACGACTTCATCGAGCACTTGCCCGATGGCTACGACACCGAACTCGAACAGCGCGGCGGCAATCTCTCGCTCGGCCAGCGCCAGCTGATCAGTTTTGCGCGCGCGCTGGTGGCCGATGCCAAGATCCTGGTGCTCGACGAGGCCACCGCCAGCATCGATTCCTACACCGAGATGCTGATCCAGAAGGCGCTGATAAAGCTTCTGGAGGGCCGCACCGGACTGGTGATCGCCCATCGGCTGGCCACCATACGCGGCGCCGACCGCATCATCGTGTTGCAAAATGGCGAGATCGTCGAAAGCGGCAACCATGAGCAGTTGATGCAGAGGAAGGGCCTTTACGCCCGCCTCTACAACATGAACTACGCTTCGTTCGACGACGTTTCCGAGGAAGAGATGGGAATGGACGCGGCGGTCGGCAAAGCGACCTGAGCGGTTCGAACTGATCGCCCTGCTCTTCCCCGAGAGATTTATTTGCGGGGTCGCCTGACGTGGCCGCTGACCTGCACACCGTCCTCGGCGCGCAGGTAGAGGAAGCCCGGGATCGAGAGCAGCGGGATGATCGCGGTCAGCAGGAACACCTGGTGGAAACGTTCCGGCGTGAGCACGTGGGCCTCCCCCGCGATCAGGCCCAGCAGCATGGCTGCGATCGAGACGCCAAGCGAAACGCTGAGCTGCTGCAGCACGCCGCCGAGGCTGGTGGCCCGGCTGAGCTTGTCCGCGGGCAGGTCGGCATAGGACAGCGTGTTGGAGGTCATGAACTGCGCCGAGCGGACGATGCCGAACAGGAAGACGTAAACGCCGATCATCCAATGCGGCGTATCGGCATTCATCAGGGCGAAACCAGCCACGGTGGCGGACCCGACGACGGCGCTGCCGATCAGCACGACGCCGAAGCCGAAGCGCCGCAGCAGCGGCGACAGCAGCGGCCGCATCAGCAAGGCACCGAAGCTACCGACGAATGTCAGCGAGCCCGAGGTGACCGGGCTCATGCCGAAGCCGACCTGCAACATCAGCGGCATGAGGAACGGCACGCCGTTGAGACCTACGCGGCACAAGCCGCCGGCAAGCGTGCCGACCCAGAAGGAGCGAAATCGAAACAGCGTCAGGTCGACGGCCGGAGCCACGACGCGGCGCGCATACCGCCCGAAAGCCAGCAGCAGCAGGACGGAAGCGGCCAGGACCAGCACTGTGGCTGAAACGGGAACGATCGGCCGGCCGATGCTTTCCAGTCCGAACTGCAGCAGCGCCACGCCGCATCCCACCATCAGGAACCCGGCGAAGTCGAAGCGCTGCACCGCTTCCTCGTGGAAATCGTCAACGAAGCGCAGCGCCGCCAGGATGCCAACGCAGCCGAACGGCACGTTGACGTAGAATATCCAGCGCCACGAGGCGTAGGTGGTCAGCAGGCCGCCGAGCAGCGGCCCGATGACCGGCCCCATGATGGCCGGCAAGGTCATGTAGGTCATGGCGGTGATCAGCCCGCTGCGCGGAAAGCTGCGCAGCAGGATGAGCCGCCCGACCGGCGTCATCATGGCGCCGCCCAACCCCTGCAGCGCGCGCATGGCCAGCAGCATGCCGAAACTGTTGGCCATGCCGCACAGAGCCGAGCCAAGGGTGAAGGTGAACAGCGCCAGCGCGAACACTTTTCGCGCGCCGAATCTGTCGGCGAACCAGCCACTGACGGGAATGAACACGGCGAGCGTCAGAATGTAGGTGGTGATCGCAAGGTTCAGCCGGACCGGCGTCGTGTCGAGGCTTTGCGCGATGGCCGGTATCGCGGTGGTGATGATTGTGGAATCGAGCTGCTCCATCAGAAAGGCGACGGCGACGATGATCGGGATGATCAGCCTCAGCCGAGGATCGCGCTCGGTGGCAAATTGAGGCTGTTCCAATGCTCCGGCCAATTCCGTCATGCAGGCTGCTTGTAGGTTGTAGCCAAAGTGGCGCATCCCGGTTCAAAGGCAAGATTGCCTCACTTGTGCCAGCCAGCCGGGGCCTGATCGCACGGCCATCTTATGGTCCGACAAATAGGTTGGGGGTAGTCCTTTCCACCTTGCCGGAAGTCAACAAATCTTGACCGGCGCCGTGAGCGGGCTGGGCACCGGCTGGACCGGCGACGTCACCCAAAGACGCTGCGCAATTCGGCGAGCCCCCGTCCCGGTTTCGTGAAGGAACGTGTCCGGCGGGGGACGCCTTTCCTTCCCATATCTCTGGAACGGAAAGGAGACATTCCCATGAAAAGACAACTCGTATTCATCAGCTCCATCCTGCTGACCCTGGCCACCAGCGCGATCCCGTTTGCAACCGTCGCCGATGCCGCCGTCGTCAAGCATCATTATGTCCACCTCACCGCTGCCCATGGCGGCCATTCGAATGGCGGGCATGGAGGTCACGGCGGCTGGGTCGGCGGCGGTTGGACCGGCGATAATTCGGCCACCGGCAATGGCTGGATGGACAACTACTACAACGGTTACGGCAGCTACCATGGCTACGCTGGCGACTTCTGCGGAACGATCGCGTGGACGCTCGACCTGTGCGGTCCCCACGGCCCCTGATCGCTGACCGCACCACACCGGGCCCGGGCAAGACAGACGACCCGGATGTCCCGGGACGCCTGCGTTGCGCACCGCGCCGGGTCACGTTCCGTCCCGCTTTCGTGAAGGAACGTGTGCAGCGAGGAGGCCGTTTTCCTCCCATGCGCAGTGTCGCAAACAAATAGGAGTGACGCTCATGAAAAGACAACTCGTTTTCGCAAGCTCGGTCGTGCTGGCATTGGCAGCAGGCACGACCTCATTTGCCACCACGGCCGACGCCGCGTTCGTCAGGCACAATGGCGGTGGCCATGCCATGGGCCATTTCCGCGGCGGTCATTTTGGTGACGGCCATTTCGGTGGCGGGCATAGATACGCCTTTCGCCGCGGGCACGGTCGCCATTGGGCCGGCGGCGGCTGGCGAGGCGGCTATTACGGCGGGTACTATGATGACTACTATTGCGGACCCGTCCAGCTGGCGCTCGGGCTGTGTGCCCCATACCGCCCCTATTATTATGGCCCGTTCGGAATCCTCTGATCTATGAGCCATGGCACCCGCGCGCGGGTGCCATGGGACCATCGGGATCAGCGACGTTGGCGGTCCGGATACTAGGCGATTTCGGGGCGTCTTGATGCCTCGCGGATCGCCTTGTGGACGCCGCGCTGCAAATCCATGAAGGCCGGGGTTTCCATCACCTCTTCCCGGCGCGGCCGCTCGATGTCGACGTTGAAGGTCTGCATGATGCGTCCCGGGCCGATCCCCATGACGACAATGCGGTCCGATAGATAGACCGCCTCTTCCACGTCATGCGTGACGAAGAGCACGGTCAGCCTGTGTTCTTCCCAGATCTGGGTCAGCAGTTCCTGCATCTGGTGCCGGGTCAAGGCATCGAGCGCGCCGAACGGCTCGTCCATCAGCAGCATCTTGGGGCGATAGGACAGCGCGCGCGCTATGGCGACGCGCTGTTTCATGCCGCCTGAGAGCTCGGACGGATAGCGGTCGGCGCTCTGCGGCAGCTTGACGAGGTCGAGATGCTCAAGCGCGATCTCACGGCAGGCCGTGCGATCGTAACCGGCGGCCTTGAGGGCGAACTCGATGTTCTGCCGCGCCGTCAGCCAGGGAAGCAGCGTGTAGGACTGAAAGACGACACCACGGTCGAGACCAGGCTGCAGGATGGGCGCGCCATCGATGCTGAGATCGCCGGCGTCGAAGTCCTGCAGTCCAGCGACGATCGACAGCAGCGTGCTCTTGCCGCAGCCCGACGTGCCGACAAGGGAGACGAACTCATTGTCGGCAAGATCGAGGTTGATGTCGCGCAGCACTTCCGTACGCCGCTCTCCCGTGCCGAAGCTCTTGTCGAGACCGGCGATGCGCAATTTGGGAACAGTCATCGGCGGTTCCTCATTGCGAATGGCCGTCCTGCCGGAACAGCACCTTTTCCAGGGCCTTCATGACCTGGTCGGTGATGAGACCGAGTACGCCGAGAAGCAGGATGTAGCCGATGATGGTGTTGGTCTGGAAATAGCGCTGCGACACGGTGATGCGATAGCCGAGGCCAGACGTCGCCGCGACGAGTTCGGCCAGCACCAGCCAGGTCCATGCCCAGCCCAGGCTGATGCGCAGCGTATCCCAGATGCCCGGCAAGGCGCTTGGCACCACGATGCGCGTCAGGATCTTGCGGTCCGGCAGGCCGAGCGTGCGGCCAAGGCCGATGAAATCGGCGGGAACCCGTTTCACATTGTCCATGATCATCAGCACCTGCTGGAAGAAGGTGCCGATGAAGATGATCAGGAATTTCTGCGTATCGCCGGTACCGGCCCACAGGATGGAGAGCGGCACGAAAGCGACGACCGGCATGTAGCGGATGAAATCCACCAGCGGCTCGATACCAGCCTCCCAGGAGCGGAAGCTGCCGATCAGCACGCCGATCGGGATCGACAGCGCAGAGGCAATGAGGAAGCCGATGGAGATGCGATACGCCGAAGCCGTGAGATCTATCCACAGCGTGCCGTCCGTGGCGAGCTTGGCGATCTGGGTCGCGACGCTGCCGGGCGACGGCAGAAAGATGGGTTTTACCCACTCCAGCCCGGTCGCCGCCCACCAGGCAAGGCCGAGCCCGACAAAGACGGCCACCGCGATCATCAGGAAACGCGACCGGGCAATGGGCACGCCGATCCCGGAGGATCGGCGGCGCCTGGCCTGTTTCGCGACCGGTCTCGCTGCGGGACCGGTCAGGCCGGTTTTCGCGGGGGGGTCTCCGGACATTTGCGTTACCACCGCGATCCGGCCTTTGTCATTCCGCCGCCTTGACGAAGGACGGGTCGATCATCTGCTCAGGCGTCACATCCGCCTGCAGCAGCTTGGCGTTCTTGGCGGCCGCTTCGACATCGGCGAATGTCTTGGTGGTGAAATCGCCGGTCAGCGCGGTCTTGTTTTCGGCGAGCGAGTAATAGCGCACGCCGTCGAAGGCGGTGTTCAGGTCCTTGACGTCGGAACCGACTGCCTTGGCGATGATGGCGCGGCCGCCGGGTGTGTCTGAATTATAGTCCTTGAGCGCGGCGTCCCAGCTCTTGATCATGGCCAGCACCTGACCGGGCCGCGACTTGATCACCTCATCGCGCACCACCAGCACGTCGCTGATCAGGCCGGGATCCTCGCCGGCGGTGAACAACAGCTTGACGTCCTTGTTCTGCGCCATGGCGACAGTGAGGTACGGCTCGTAAGTAACGGAGACCGGCACGCGGCCGGCGATCAAGGCGCCGCCGGCATCGGCGGCCGGCATTGGAACCGGCTGGATATCGGCGACCGACATGCCGTTTTTCGCGAGTGCGTATTTGAGCAGGATATCACTCGTCGTGCCTTCCTCGAAAGCAACCTGCTTGCCCTTGAGGTCGGCGATGGAGGTGACGTCCTTGCCTGCGATGATGGCGTCGGCCGTCATGGAGACATCGAGCAGCAGCACGATCTTCACCGGCAGGCCGGCGGCGACCATGCCCATCGCCGTGTGGGTGGCGATGTTGGCCGCGTCAAGCTGGCCGCTGGCCAAGGCGGCATTGATGTCCTTGTCCTCGGCGAAATTGACGATCTGGACGTCCGACAGGCCGTTTGCCTTGAACAGGCCCTTGGCGTCAGCGACGTGCCACTGGCCATAGCCAAGCCAGGGCTCGATGCCGATCTTGAACGACCCGGCCTCGGGCGTGGTGGGAATGGCCGCATCGGCCGCGTGGGCCACTGGGGCGGCGACGAGCCCGATGGCGGCGGCCATCATGAGCGCGCGAAATTGTCCTGCTAGGTTACGCATCATCTAGTTCCCCTTGATGATCAGACCGCTCTTATACCCAGGCATCCGGTCTGGTGAGACTGTGGGTTTCTGCTCTCGCGGCACTGTGCCCCGGCGTCTTGCCCACCACTTCGTGGTGAAGTGCAAGGATATTTCAGCGTCAGCGGCAGCGGATGTCAAGGCTAAAATACATACATGCATATACAAGTTGGCGTGACTCCATTTTGCCCTGTAATCAGGCGCGTTCGCCAGCCCTTTCAGGATCGATCCGGTCGAGGAAATCGGTGACCCGGTCGGCCCCGGCACCAGGCTCGCTGCCAACCATGACCGCGACCGAAAAGGCAATCAGGGAAGAGACCGGCGTGTGGCTGCGCGCGCCGGCCCGCAGGTTCATGACCAGGGTCGGCGACAGGAAAAGCCCTGCGCGCAGAACCGCGCGCCAATCGGCCGGCAGCATGCCGCGCCGCTTGAGCTCGAGCAGCAAGGGCCGCCACAGGGCGGTTGCCTTGACGTCCAGCAGGTCGCGGCGGACCGGGCTCAGATCCCAGTCCGTGTCGACGTGGAAGAGGTTTCCTTCCAGCCGCGCCCGCGCGCGAAAAACCTCGGTCGCGATGGCCGGATCGTAGAGCCAGAACGGGTGAGCGAAGATGTTGTGGAACGTCGCTTTCACCTCCGCCAGCAGCGTGGGGATGTGCGAACCGGCAAAGGCAGGATCGAAGAAAGACAGTTCCGCCCTCCCCGCTTTCCCGGTGTACCAGACATTGGCGTTGTGGGCATCGCCATGCGCGACCACGCCGCCGGCGTCGGCAAGCCGATCTGGCCGCAGTCGCGCGGCCGCGGCGTCGAAAAGCTCACCGATGCTGCTGGCGTAAGGCCGGCCGTTGATGACGAATTTCAGCCGGGAGAAATGATCCCAGTCCAGTTCCTGGTCTGGAAAGACAAACGGCTTGCAGACATAAAAATCAGCCAGCCGGCCGCCCGGCGACGAGCGTGTACCGGCGTCGATCAGCCGCTCATGAAACAGCCGGTGGATAGGCTCCGCCGCGACCTGCGCGACCGTCACCGGATGCAGCGTCTCGAGATAGACAGCAAGCAGCCTGGCGGACAGGTCGCGCTCGGCAAGAACCGCCTCGCGCCGCTTGCCAGCATCATCCTCGGTATCCAGCGCGAACAGCACATCCGAAAATCTCGGATCCGTGCGGCGGCGATAGACAAGGATCTGCTCGCCGGGCTGGGCGGACATATGGACGGGCTGATCGACCGGCAGGCCGGCACGCGACAGGATTTCGGCCCGGTAGTATTCGCCGGTCATGCCCTCTTCACGTTCTTCCTGATGGAACTTGAAGAAGTAGGCCTGCCCCTCGCTGTCGAAAAAGCCGTTCAACGAATTGAGACTGTATTTGTCGAAATTGATGCGGACATTGCTGGGGCTCATCCCGAACAGATCGGCCAGCAAAGCCATCAGCGCGCGCTGCGCCTCGGCGACATCGTGCTGAGCGAGAGCGCGGATCCGCGCCGTGCGACTCTGCGTCATCGGTCGTCCCTTCCAGCCATTCCGCCCGCAAGGCAGGAAACGGCTCTTATCAATACATGTAAATACATCTGCGCCGAAGGCTTCGTGATCTGCATCCGCTTTCGACGTCAGTTGGTCCTGGAGGGGGAATACCGGCTACCGAGCGAATAGCGGCTGCCGGCATAAGTCAGCTTGCTGATCGTGGCCACGACGGCGCCCGTCCATGTCCTGCGATGCAGGAACAGACAGCAGCTGCCGACATCGATGTTCAGATGCCGCGCCGTCTCGGCGTCGGCGGGGATGGCGGAGATGATATGCTCGACCTCGGTCACCGGAGTTTTCTGCATGAGGTAGTCGTAGGTCGCGGTCTTCGAAAAATCCTGCTTGTCGTAGTCGGGGATCAGGCTCGGATTGACGAAGCGCTCTTCCAGTTGCACCGGCAAATCGTTCTCGAAATTGACGACGACCGAGTGATAGATCGAAACCCGCTTTGGAAACTCGAAGGACAGAGCGAGCTCCTTGGTCGTCATGATGGTTTCCAGCACGAGGACTTCGGAGCGATGCCGATTGCCGCGCTCGACGATTTCGGCCGCGATGTTGTTGATCTCGATCAGCGTCGATTGCGGCCGCGGCGGCGCGATGAAGGTACCCACACCTTGCAGCCGGATCAGGAACCCCGCCGCGGTCAGTTCCCGCAACGCGCGGTGAACCGTCATGCGCGAGACACCAAGCGAAACCACCAGCTCGTTCTCTGACGGCAGCTTGCGATCCTTGCCCCACCGGCCCGTTCCGATATTGGCCAGGATGTAGTCCTTCACCTTCTCGTAAAGGGGGCTCGCCGTATCGGGCAAATCGATCATTTCAAAATCCTTTCCGGCAATTTATCGGAAATCACGCCGGCTCAACAGGTTGCCGCATGCGGATGATTGTTTTCAAGCCGTCGCTCTGCCCCGCCAACAGGCGCTCATAGGCGGCCGGAATGTCGTCGAGACCGATCTCGCGATCGATCAGGGCGAGCAGCGGGTCGCTCAATTCGCCCAGCATCCGCACGGCGTTGGGCAGTTCGTCGGCAAAGGCATGACATCCCAGCAATGCGATCTCGCGTTCGACCAGGAGATTGGGGTCGATGTCGAGACGGCCATGGAAAATGCCGACCATCGCCACAGCGCTGCCGGAATCGAGAACGCCGAGCAACTGGGTGAAAGCGGCGACGCTGCCGGTCGCCTCGACAGCTGCCAGCAGCGGCGCATTGCCGGTAGCTGCCGCAATGGCATCGCGGTCGAGGTCGACGATCCTGGCGCCGGTCACCTTCGCCACGCGGGCGCAGCGCGCCTGGTTGCGGTCGGCGACAAGCACGGCGCCAGGGAAAGTCCGGGACAGCAGCAGCGCGGCGAGACCACCGATCGGCCCGCAGCCGACGACAAGCACGGAGCCTGCCGTCTTGGGCAGGCGCCGCACCGCGTGCAGCGCCACGGCGAGCGGCTCGGCCATGGCGGCGACCCGCTCGTCAAGTGTGGCATCGACAACATGCAGCAGGCGTGCGGGCAGCACCGTCTGTTCGGCGAAGCCACCGTCGCAGACTTCGCCGACGAAACCCAGCGAAGCACAGAGATGGCGCCTGCCGGCACGGCACTGCGCGCAGTCTCCGCACCAGAACCGGGAATCGGCGACCACCCTGTCGCCGACGGCGACGGTGTCGACGCCCTCGCCCAAGGCGATCACCGTGCCGGTCAGTTCATGGCCAGCCGTCGAAGGCGAGCGACTTATCCATTGGCCGGTGCGGAAATTGTGCAGGTCCGACCCGCAAATGCCGGCGGCATCGATGCTGAGTTTCACCCAGCCCGCATCCGGAGTGCCCGGTGCGGTGATACTCTCCACGCGCAGATCGCCGGGTCCATAAAGCCGTGCCGCCTTCATCGCGATCGTCTCCGTTCAGCCGGCGAGGTAGCGGTCGCGGATCTCCGAGACCGCGTTTTCGTGCGAACTGAACCCTTCGTAGCGGGCGAGCCTGCGGGCATGCTTCGCCAGTTCCGGATAGGCGGCCGACGTGACATAGCCGACCGACGAGCGCTTGACGAAATCCGTCACCGAAAGCGGTCCATAGGTACGCGCCCAGCGGCTGGTCGGCAGCACCGCGTTCGGCCCAAGGACGAAGTTGGCAAGGGTCACCGGCGTGTGCGGACCCATGAGGATTTCGGCGGCCTCGGTGATGTGTCCGAGATGCGCGAACGGCTCCTTCGACAGTATTTCCAGATGCTCGGGCGCATAGTCGTTGATGAAGCGATAGCTGTCTTCCAGCGACGCGGTCAGCACGATGCCGCCGCGCTTTCCCGTCAACACCGCGCGTGAGAACTCCACGCGCTGTTCGGTCATCCGCGACCAGTGCTCCGGAAGTGCGGCGAGTGCCGCCTCGGCGACCTTGCGACTGTGCGTCACCAGATAGGCCGAGGAATCCGGCCCGTGCTCGGCTTCGATCAACAGATCGAGCGCGGCAAGGCCACCGTCGACGCTGTCATCAGCGAAGATGATGGCTTCCGACGGGCCGGCCGGAAGACCTGTATTGATGATCGACGACAGCACGCTCTTGGCCGCCACCACCCACGGGCTGCCGGGGCCGACGATCTTGAGCGCCGGCTTGACCGTCTCGGTGCCGTAGGCGACGGCGGCGACGGCTTGGGCACCGCCGCATTTGTAGACAGTGTTCACGCCGGCGAGGCGAGCCGCGACCAGGGTCGCCGCATCCACCGAACCGTCCGCTGTCGGCGGGGTCACGATGGCGATCTGCGGCACGCCGGCAATGACCGCCGGGACCGACGTCATCATCGTCACCGACGGAAAGGCGCCCTTGCCGCGTGGCACGTAGAGCGCGACGGAGGCGATCGGCGTGTAGCGATCGCCGGCATAGGCACCCGGCCGGACTTCCTTGAGCCACATCGTCTCCGGCTTCTGCTCCTCATGAAAATGCCTGATGTTCTCGATGCCGAAGCCGATGCTTTCCACGACATCCTTTTCGACCTTGTCGAAGGCCGCGTCGAACTCGGCTTCCGAGACCTTCAGCCCGCCTTCGGGGACGTTGGCCTTGTCGAGTTCCCTGGCGAAGCGGATCAGCGCGGCGTCACCCTCGTCCTTGACGGCCTGGATGATCGGGCGGACCTTTTCGACGAAGGCCGACAGATCGCTTTCGGCGCGTTTCAGCAGGCCGGCGCGCTGGTCGGCGCCGATGGATGACAAATCGTGGAAGCTGATATCGGACATGGGTATTCCTCTTTGTTGGAACGCAACGTGCCAGCTGGTTACGTCGCGGAAGACATTGATTTCGAACCTGTGGGGAGCAACCTCAGATCGATGCCAGGAACCCGCCATCCACGGGAATGGACTGGCCGGTTATATAGGCCGCCGCATCCGAGGCGAGGAACACGGCAACGCCGTGCAGATCGCCGAGATCACCGAAGCGATGCTGCGGGATCTTGGCGAGCATCGACTTCTGCCATGCCTCGTTGCTGTAGAACACATCGGTCATCGCCGTCCGGAAATAGCCCGGGGCGATGGCGTTGACCCTGATGCCGAGATCGGCCCACTCCGCCGCGAGCGCCCGGGTCATGCCGAGCAAGCCTGACTTCGACGAGCCATAGGGCACGGCGGTCGGAATGCCGACTTCCGACGTCAGCGAGCAGAGATTGATTATGGCGCCGCCACGCCCGGCGTCGCGCATCTGTCGCGCCGCGGCCTGGGCGCAGAAGAACGCCCCCTTGAGATTGGTGTCGACGATCCGATCCCAGAGTGCCTCGTCGACATCGAGCGAGGGCCGGACCTCTTCCATCCCGGCATTGTTGACGAGGATGTCGAGACCGCCAAGCAGGCCGGCGGCCTCGGCGGTGGCTGTCCGGCAGCGGCCGACATCGGTGACATCGAGGGGGACCGCATGCGCCACCCCACCGGCCGCGCGGATCGTCGCCGTCGTCTCCTCGAGGGAAGCCAGGCTGCGCGCGGTGACCGCGACGTCGGCGCCGGCAGCGCTCAATGCCTCGGCGATGCTACGGCCGATGCCGCGGCTGGCGCCGGTGACAAGCGCTTTCCTGCCGGCAAGATCGAACAGAGAAGCATTGCGCATGTGATCCTCCTGGCCGGTGTCGGCTTCCGCTTGCAGGGCGAGACTATCAGATCAAGTTACATATACAAGCATATACAAACCGTTTCGGCTACGCTACTCCTACCAAAAAATTCACCGCACCAGGGCGGCCGCCAGCGACCTGGCGCGCGCCGGGGCATGCTGCGAAACCAATGTTTGAGAACCCGGTCGATGACAGGAGTTTGTCGGCCGACCACAGAGGAGCCCGCTCGTGTCGAAAGCTTCAGACATGGTCCGAACCGAAGTCACGCGCCTGTCGCCTTACAATTCCGGACTGACCATCGCCGAAGTCATGCAGCGATATGCTCCGGCCAGGATCGCCAAGCTGGGCTCGAACGAAAACCCGCTTGGCCCGAGCCCGACGCTCGCCACAATGATGCAGGCCGGCCCCGAGATGCTCCGGCTCTATCCGGATCCGGCCGGGCGCGAGCTGCGCCAGGCCATCGCCGCCAAATATGAATTCGGCGAGGATCAGGTCATCCTCGGCAATGGCTCGGAGGACCTTCTCTCCGTCATCAGCCGTGCTGTGCTGCGCCCCGGCGACGCAGTCGTCACGCTCTATCCGTCGTTCCCGCTGCATGAAGACTATGCGACGCTGATGGGCGCGACCATCCACCGTGTGGCCGTCAACGACGATCTCACGATCAATGTCGACGCCCTGATCGAGGCAGTGCGCGAACGGCCGCGCTTGCTGATGTTCTCGAACCCTATGAACCCCGTCGGAAGTTGGCTGTCCGCTGGCGATCTGTCGAAGGTGCTGGATGCGGTCAGCAGCGAGACGCTGATCGTCATCGACGAAGCCTATGCCGAATATGCGGAAGGCGGTGACTATGCCTCGTCCCTGCCTTACCTCTGCAAACGCGATCGGCCCTGGATCGTGCTGCGGACATTTTCCAAGGCGTTCGGCCTGGCCGGATTACGGATAGGCTTCGGCATCGTCGGCGATCCGGAATTGCGTGCGCTGCTCGACAGGGTGCGCACACCGTTCAACGCCAATGGCGTTGCGCAGGCCGCCGCGCTGGCGGCACTCGCGGATGAGGAACACCTCACCAAGGTCGTGGCGCTGGCCAGGACGGAGAGAACACGCGTCGAGAGTTTCCTCAGGAATAAGGGCCTCGAAGTCGCTCCTTCGCGAGGCAATTTCCTGTTTTTCAACTGCCGGCAAGATGCCTCCGCCTTCGCCGAGGGCCTGCTGCGCGAAGGCGTCATCGTCAAACCGTGGAAGCAGGAAGGTTTTGACAGCTACGTGCGTGTCAGCATCGGCTCGCCAGCGGAGAACGACCACTTCATGGCGGCGCTGTCGCAGCTGTTGTGATTTTCCGAAACCCATGCTGAATTGCCTGGCGCGCACTGGACGCGATGTCCGACGGCCCGCCGTTCATATGGAGTCTTTCGCAGGTGGCGCATCCCCTTTCGCCCGACGGCTTCCGTCCAGCCTCTCGGGCCTGCGTTCTTCCCTGTCACCTTGACGATGCCCGGCATGCTTGAGAGCAACCCACCGAAGAGCCTCTACCGCGAAACGGCAGGCGGCACCGGCGACTACCCTGCCCTTGCCGGCGCGCAGCGGGCAAGGGTCGCGATTGTCGGCGGTGGCTTCACGGGCCTTTCGACCGCCTTGCATCTGGCGGAAGCCGGTGACGATGTGGCTGTGCTCGAGGCCCGAGAGCCGGGCTGGGGCGCGTCTGGCAGGAATGGCGGCCAGGTCAATCCCGGCCTCAAATACGATCCCGACACGATCGAGGCGATGTTCGGCCCTGAGCTTGGGCCACGGATGATCGATTTCTCCTATGGCGCGCCGGATTTCACCTTTGGTCTCATCAGGCGCCTGTCGATCGCCTGCGAGGCGCGGCAGAACGGCACCATACGCGCGGCCATCCGGCCGAAGCCGGAAGCCGCCGTACAGACCACGGCCGCGCAATGCGTGCGGCGGGGAATGCCGGTCGAAACGCTGGACGCACAGGCGATGGCGAGGCGCACCGGGACCGACCGCTACATATCCGGCATGTTCGACGCCCGCGGCGGCGACCTCCATCCCCTGAAATACGCACTTGGCCTGGCAGAAGCCGCGCGGGACGCCGGCGCGCGGATATTCGGCGAGAGCGAAGTCATCTCGCTGCGCAAGGAGGGCGGACGATGGCTCCTCAAAACCGCCAACGGCTCCGTCAGCGCCGAGAAGGTTCTTGTCGCGACCAATGGCTATACCGGGACCCTGTGGCCGGGCCTTGAGCAATCGCTGGTTCCGGTGTTCAGCGCGATCGCGGCGACCGAACCGCTTTCACCGGCGGTGGCGACCCAAATTCTCCCCAACAGGCCTGTCGTCTACGAGGCCGGCAACATCACCGTGTACTACCGCATCGATGCCCAGAACTGTCTTCTCATGGGCGGCCGGGGACCGATGAGGCCCATCGGAGATGCTTCCGCCATCCGCTACCTCACCGATTATGCGATGCGACTTTGGCCAGCGCTTGCCGGGGTTCGCTGGACACATGGCTGGAACGGCCGGGTTGCGATCACCAAGGACCATCTTCTGCACATTCACGAGCCGGAAGACGGCGTCCTGATCTGCCTTGGCTACAATGGCCGCGGCGTCGCCATGGCATCGGCAATGGGTGCTGCCCTGGCGCAGCGCCTACGAGGCAGCGAGATGTCGCCGTTTCCCATGCCGATATCGCCGCTCCAGCCAATCCGGTTTCACCGTTTCTGGCCGCTCGGGGTGAAGGCCGCGATCCTTTCCGGGCGACTGAAGGATCGGTTCGGGATCTGACGCGGTGAGCCCGCACGGACTTATGGCTCACGGGATCGCGAGAAAAACTATGCTTTCAGGTCAGACAATCTTTGG
Organism: Mesorhizobium sp. 113-3-9; assembly: GCF_016756515.1. NCBI lineage: Bacteria > Pseudomonadati > Pseudomonadota > Alphaproteobacteria > Hyphomicrobiales > Phyllobacteriaceae > Mesorhizobium > Mesorhizobium sp. 113-3-9. The sequence goes on from NZ_AP023246.1 coordinate 6,189,017, forward strand.
GCATGCCATCTCAGATGGTCGTCCATGAATGTCGAAATGAAGAAATACGAGTGGTCGTAGCCATCCTGCATGCGCAGAGTCAGCGCAATGCCGGCCTTGGCGCAGGCAGCCTCCAGAAGCCAGGGCTTCAGCCCGTCATCGAGAAATCCGTCCGACGTTCCCTGATCGACGAAAAACTCGGGGAAGCGGTGGCCATCCTCGATGAGCAAGGTGGTGTCGTAAGGCCGCCATGATGTCTCGTCCGCGCCGAGATATTTTTCGAAAGCCGGCCGCGACCAGCCGGCGGTGCTCGGCTGCACGATCGGCGCGAAGGCCGAGCAGCTTTTGAAGCGTTCGGGATTTTTGAGCGCGATCGTCAGCGCGCCATGCCCGCCCATCGAGTGGCCAAAGATCGCCTGGCGCGTCATGTCAGCCGGAAATTCCCGCGCGATCAAGGCCGGCAATTCCTCGGTGACATAGGAATACATGCGGTAGTTCCTGGCGTAGGGCTCCTGCGTCGCATCGAGGTAGAAGCCGGCGCCGCCGCCGAACTGCCAATTGTCCTTCTCGTCGGGAATGTCGGCGCCGCGAGGGCTGGTGTCGGGACAGACGACGATCAGGCCAAGCTCGGCGGCCATCCGCCTGTACTCACCCTTGTCCATGACGTTGGCGTGGGTGCAGGTAAGGCCGGAGAGGTACCACACGACAGGACAAGGTTTTTCGCGAGCCTGCGGCGGCACGAAGACGGCGAAAATCATGTCGCAGGAGCAGACATCCGAAGCGTGGGAATAGACGCCCTGCACGCCGCCATGCGACTTGGCCGAGGAGATGGTCTTCATCCGGTCCGACATCTTGTTTCTTCTCCGCCAAACGTCCTTCACGGCCGCCTGTCTACGGCATGGGCCGGGACCGCGGCAACCCTGATGGATTGGACCATGGTTCCCAGGCCAGGCGGCGGCCGAAAATCATCCCCACAAGGGCCAAGCCATTGACCGTCACCCAGTGCAGGTTCGGGCCGTCCGAGCCGTCCGACGTGGTGCGCGTAACGACGCTGACGATGGATGGCTCGAGATCGGCCGAATACTCGAAAGCGATCCTTGCCCAGTTTTCATCGGATGCATTGGATTCGCCGCCACCAGGCCGGGCAAAGCCCAGACGACCCCTCGCCTCAAATAACCGCTTCTTCCAGGAACGGCTCGTTGCGCGCAATGCGCTCGTAGCAGAACGGCGACAGGTCGAGCGTCTGGAAAGACCCGTGAACGATGAGTTCCGAGACCGCACGCCCCACGGCCGGCGACTGTTGCAGCCCATGCCCGGAGAAGCCATTGGCGAACATGAAGTTTTTCACCTCGGGGTGGAAGCCGACGATGCCGTTGTGGTCGAGCATGTTGTATTCGTAATGGCCGGTCCAGCTGGTCTGGACCTTCAGCGCATCGAAGGCGGGAATGCGGTGCCAGAGCGACGGCCAGATATAGTCGTCGAACTCCTCGAAATGCATTTCGAAGTCGTCATAGTCGGCCGGGCCGTCGCCTTGCGGCGTGTTGCCGGTGAGGAAAAGCTCGCCTTCCGGCCGCACGAAGGTGCCGGAGAGGTCGATGACGTTGGGCATGCGGCCGGGGATCGGATTGGCGCTGGCGAAGACGAAGCTGTAGCGCTTGTAGGGCGCGACCGGGATGGACAGGCCGGCCATGGCGGCGACCTGCTGCGCACGCGGGCCGGCGGCGTTGACCAGGGTTCCGCAGGAAATTGTCTCGCCGGTCGCCAGGCGCACCGAGACGACCCGCCCATCGGCGAGGTCCAGTCCGGTCACGGCGTTGTCGATATATTCGACGCCGCTGGCGCGGGCGGCGCGGCGGAATCCGTTGAGCAAGCCCATGGAATCGAACCAGCCCTCTTCGCGCGAGCCCCAGGAGCCGCCGCCGAGATCATCGACGTTCAGCCAGGGGAAACGTTCCTTCAGCGGGCCGGGTTCGAGGAAGACAGTGTGGGCGCCGAGGCTACGCTGCAAATCCACCCTTTCGCGCGCCGCTTCCACGCCTTCAGGGGAGCAACAGTAGAGATAGCCATATTCCTTGAAGCCGAGATCGGGCGCCGGTTCATCCTTGTAGAAGGGCGCCATCCGCTCCGGAAAGCCACGGATGATGTCGATCCCGAACTGGCTGATCTTCACATTGATCGGATTGGAATATTGCTGGCGGATGGCGCTGGTGGAGAGCGCCGTCGACGAAAAGGTGTAGCTCGAGTCGCGCTCGACCACGAGGATCGATGCGCCATTGCCCAGTGCCTGGCTGAGCCAATAGGCCGTCGACGAACCGACAACGGCACCGCCGACGATGACGATGTCGTAGGCGGTGCGCGACGGCACCTTGTAGGGAGGAATTGCCACGATCTGTCTCCGGTCTACTGGTTGAATGAAGCGATCAGCGCATCCGAGCCGCGAGCCAAAAGACCGAGGTCCGAGCCCACGGCAACCATGGTGAAGCCGTCGGCGAGATAGCGGTCGGCATCGGCCTTTGCCGGCGCCAATATGCCACTGGCCTTGCCCGGGGCCTTTGCGGCCTTGCGCACCGAAGCGATCGCCTTCTGTACATGCGCCGCACCCGGATTGCCCATCGAGCCCATATTGGTGGAGAGGTCGCCGGGGCCGACGAAGAGGACGTCCACGCCATCGACGGCCGCGATCTCGGCGGCATTGGCAACACCCAGTTCATCCTCGATCTGCACGGCGAGAAGCTGCTGCTCACGCGCCTTGGCGTGGTAGCCTGCGATGCGGCCGAAGGCGTTGGCGCGGTGACCGACCGAGAAGCCGCGAAACCCACCGGGCGCATAGGTCATGGCGGCAACGATGGCGCGGGCTTGCTCGGCGGTCCGCACATTGGGGATCATCAGGCTGCGCGCGCCGATGTCCAGGGCCTGCTTGATCAGATTGGGATCGTCCGATGGCAACCTGACAACGGCCTCGCTGTCGAAGCCGCCCATGACCTGGAGCTGCGCCATGATGCTGCGCAGATCGTTGGGGCTATGCTCGCCGTCGATCAGGACCCAACCGGCTCCGGAGCCGGCGACGATCTCCGTGGTGAGGGCCGAAGCCAGTGAGCACCAGATACCGATATGAGCCCGGCCAGCCGTCACGGCGGCCTTCAATGTGTTGCGGCGCTCCTGCATTCGCGATCGGTCTCCAGCCAAATAAGATGCATTGAAATTTGTATGATGTCCTATATCATATGGCTGACTTTGACCGCAAGGCCGGTTTGATTGACGGTGTCTGCTTGGGAGTTTTGGACATGAAGATCGGCTTCATCGGGCTTGGCGTCATGGGTGCACCGATGGCGCGCCATCTCGCCGCTGCCGGGCACGAGATCGTGACGGTCCTGAACCGCTCTCCCCTGCCGAGCGACCTGAAGGCATCGGTCGTCGCCTCCCCAGCCGAGGTGGCGCGGCTGTCCGAGATCACAGTCACCATGCTGCCCGATACCCCTGACGTGGAGCGCGTCCTGTTGGGAAAGGACGGCGTCGTCGAGGGACTATCGGCCGGCAAGCTGGTGATCGACATGAGCTCGATCAGCCCGATCGCCACGGCCGGGTTCGCGGCGAAGGTTCGTCAGACCGGAGCCGGCTATCTCGACGCGCCGGTCTCGGGCGGCGAGGTCGGCGCCAAGGCGGCGAGCCTCACCATCATGGTTGGCGGACCGGCCGCTGAATTCGAACGGGCGCTGCCCATCTTCGAGACGCTCGGCAAGAACATCACCTTGATCGGCGAACAGAATGGCGCCGGACAGACCTGCAAGATCGCCAACCAGATCATCGTCGCGCTCAACATCGAGGCCGTGGCCGAAGCGCTTGTCTTCGCCAGCAAGGCCGGCTGTGACCCGGCCAAGGTGCGCAGCGCGCTGATGGGCGGCTTTGCCGCTTCGCGTGTGCTGGACGTGCATGGCGAGCGCATGATCGCCCGCACGTTCGCACCGGGCTTTCGCATCCGGCTGCACCAGAAGGATCTCAATCTCGCGCTCGAAAGCGCCCGCGCGCTTGGCGTGGCCCTGCCGAACACCGCCATGGCGCAGCAGCTGATGAATGCCTGCGCGGCCCGGACAGGCGGCGCGGAAGCCGACCACTCGTCCCTCGTCAAGGGGCTCGAGATGCTGAGCGACCATGAACTGTCAAACGGAAAGGAATAAATCGATGCGCGGAACCGGCAAGGCCGATGTCTTCGTCATGCTGGCCCATCCCGTGGGCCACGCCAAGAGCCCCGGCATGTTCAACGAGATCTTCGAGCAGAAGGGCCTCGACAGCCTGATGGTGCCGCTGAGCTGCCGCCCGGAGGACTTCGAGACCTTCTGGGCTGGCATTACGGCGGCCGAGAACATCCGCGGTGTCATCATCTCGGTGCCGTACAAGGTCGCGGTCTACCACAAATGCTCGGCCGCGCATGACCGCGCGGCGCGGGTGGAGAGCGCCAACTCCGTGCGGCGGCTGCCCGATGGAAGCTGGTATGCCGACAATTTCGACGGCGTCGGCTTCATCGACGGCCTGAAGGCCGGCGGACACCAGATTGCCGGCCGCCGCATCCTCCAGGTCGGCGCCGGCGGCGCCGGCGCCTCGCTGACCTACTGCCTGGCCGAGGAAGGCGCGGCGGAGATCCGGCTGACCGACATCGACAGGGGACGCGCGGAGAAGCTGGCCGCGCTGGTCGGCAAGTCCTTTCCAAAATGCCGTATCGAGGTTGGCCAACCCGATCCGTCCGGCATGGACATGGCGATCAACGCCACGCCTTCCGGGCTGAAGGCCAGCGATCCGCTGCCCATGGATGTGACGAAGCTGACGCCTGACATGACGGTTGTCGACATCATCATGGAACCGGCCGAGACGGCGCTGCTCAAGGCAGCAAAGAAGATCGGCTGCCGCATCCAGCCCGGACGCCCGATGATGGACTTCCAGGTTGAAGCCATGGCCGAATTCTTCGACATCGAGCGCAAGGACCGCGGCCATGGCTGAGACATTGACGGCCGTCGTCATCGGCGGCACTTCCGGCATCGGCCGCGCGATCGCCTTGCGCTTCGCGCAGGACGGTTACCAGGTGGCCGTCGCCGGCCGGGACGCGATCCGGGGCAAGGAGGCGGCCAGCGCCTGCGAGACGGCGGGCGCGCCCCGCGCCTTGTTCGTCCAGACCGATGTCGCCGAAGCCGCCTCGGTGGAGGCGTTGGCGCAGGCCGTCAGCGCTGCGTTCGGCACGCCTGAAGTCGTCGTCAACTGCGCCGGCATCCTGCAGAGCGGCAAGCATGTGCTTGATCAGGATCTGGACGAGGACGAGAAGATGTGGCGGGTGAATTATCGCGGCACGCTGCTGGGATGCCAGGTGTTCGGCCGGCTGATGTCGGCCGTCGAGCGCGGCGCCATCCTCAATGTCGGCTCGCTCGCCTCCTTCGCGCCGCTGTCGCTGCCGGCCTACACGCCTGGAAAGCATGCGGTTCTGGCACTCACCCAGATCCTGGCGGCAGAACTCGGCCCGCACGGCGTCCGCGTGAACGCGGTCGCCCCCGGCTACACGCTTTCCGATGGGCTGAAAGCCAGGATCGCCAAGGGCGAGCGAAACCCCGAAGCGATCCAGGCGACCACGGCGTTGCGCCGCTTCGTCGAGCCGCGCGACGTTGCCGAGGCGGCATTGTTCCTTTGCTCGGATCGCGCGGCATCGATAACCGGCGTCACTCTGCCCGTCGACGCCGGCTGGCTCGTGCAGGCGCCCTACGCGCAATACCTGCAAGGCAATCCCATCCGGCGAACGCCGGCAAACTGACCCAGCCGGCGGATGCCGGCAAACCGACAAGGACAAACCGTGAGCGACATCAAGCGTTTCGACTTCGACACCCGCATCCACCACGGTGTCATCCACAATGGCACGCTCTATCTCACCGGCCAGGTCGCGAGACCGGGCCAGTCCGCCGCCGACCAGATGCGCGAGGTGCTGGGCAAGATCGATGCACTGCTAGCCAAGGCGGGTACGGACAAGACCCGCATCCTGCACGTCCAGATGTGGCTGGATGACGTCAGGGACTTCGACGAGGTCAACACCGTCTGGGATGCCTGGATGCCGAAAGAACATGCGCCGGCGCGCTCTTCCGGCGAAGGACGGATGGCCAAGCCAGGAATGCTGGTCGAGCTGATCGTCACCGCCGCAGTTTGAATGGTCCTGCCGGTTCGGGCATCATCGCGAATCTGGTTAGAGCAGTTCGCAATTCCGGACGGAAAGCCGTTCACACTTTTCCTGGAATTGCTCCAAGGGGAAACTGATGACGAAGCGCAAGCCGCTTTCCACCGTCGTGGCGGAGAGCCTGTCCGAAAAGATCCGTTCCGGACAGCTGCTTCCCGGCGCCCAGTTGCCGACCGAGGCGGAGCTTTGCGCCGAATACGACGTCAGCCGCACGGTGGTGCGGGAAGCAGTAGCGCGGCTGCGCTCCGACGGCATGGTGGTGCCGCAGCAGGGGCGCGGCATGTTCGTCAGCGAGACGCCGGCGCCACGCAATTTCTCGATCCCGGACGAAGCGCTCAGGACCTTGCCGGAAACCATCGCTTTGCTCGAACTGAGGCTGAGTGTCGAAGTGGAGTCCGCCGGGCTCTGCGCGGAACGGCGGACCGACGCGGAGGCGAACGGCATCCGCGCCCTGATGGAGCAGGTCGACGCCCAGCAGGCGGATCCGGCCGTGGTCCAGATCCACTACGACTATGATTTCCACCTGGCGATCGCCAAGGCGGCCCGCAATGAATTCATCCACGGCTTCCTGGCCTATCTCAGGCCCATGATCGTGCCGCGCTTCCAGCTCGGCTACGTGGTCACGCCGGAGCGCAAGGACAGCTACTACACGCGCATCCACAACGAGCACAAAGCCATCGTCGACGCCATCGAAAGGCAAGACGGTCGCGCCGCGCGCCAAGCCATGCGCAAGCACCTGCACAACAGCCTCGGGCGCGTGCGCGCGCTGGCCCGGGCTTCCGGCGTCGAGGCAATCGAGGCGGAGCAAAAGGCGGCAGCGGCCTCTCTGTTCACCGATATGAAAAGGCCCTCTCCGGCCGGCGGATAGTGCCCAGTGATGTTGATCGCCCAGGCATTCGCCGGGATTCAGATTGGCCACGCATTGCGAAAGCCATGTTTTTGCTCGGCTGGCTGACCGAAACCGTTTTCAATAGGCAGTGAATGTTGCTTTCCCGCCGTTTTCCCGGATTTTCAGCCTCCTCGCCGGGCTGACCGTCTGTCCAGTTTTCGGGCAAGAAAAAAGGATTCGAAAGTTTATCTTTCCTTTTTGCTGGTTTTCTTGGTTTCGCGGCGCCGGCCAGCGCCGCACACTGAAATCCAGGCAAACGGGGAAGCCCACGTGACGACAGCCTTCATCACCGGAGCGACGAGCGGCATAGGACGGGCCATGGCGATCGCGTTGAGCGATGCCGGTTATGACGTCTATGCGGTCGGGCGCAGCCAGGCCGCGCTCAAGGAAATGCAGGCCGAGCGGCCGGGCATCGTGCCGATCGCCGTCGACGTCACCGATCGCGAGGCGCTGGAGGCGGTCCTGGCGGATCTCACGATTGATGTGCTGATCAACAATGCCGGAATCATGCCGCCACTCGGCAATTTCGCCGACATGAAGATATCGGACATCGACACCACGCTGGAGGTGAACCTCAGCGCCGCGATCCTGCTCACCCGCCTCGTCGTCCCGCAGATGCGCGAGCGGCAGTCTGGCCACATCCTGTTCACCGGCTCCACGGCGGGCCACGCGGCCTATTCCAACATTGCCGTCTATTCAGCCACCAAGGCGGCGATATCAGGCTTTGCCGCCGCGTTGCGCGCCGACCTCTCCCCATCAGGCATACGCGTCACCGAGATCGTCGCCGGCCGTGTCGAGACACAGCTCTACCAGGACATCCTCGACGCCAAGGCGCGCGCCGCCATGTACGCCAGCAAAGTCGTGCAGCCGGAAGACGTGGCCAGGATGGTCGTCGGTGTGCTTGCGCTCCCCGCATGGGCCGACGTTACCCGTTTCGACATCATGCCGACCTGGCCAACCTCGCCAAGCGGCACGAAGTAAGGAAGACTGGAATGAAGGATCTTTCCGTTCTGATCGTTGGCGGCGGCGCCGGCCTCGGCGCACTCCTGGCCGAGATGGCCGTGGGGGCCGGGGCGGCAAAGATCGGCATCATCGACATCAATCACGAAGCTGCCCAATCCGCGCTCGCGCCGGCGAGGGCCAAGGGCTTGCCGACCGCGACCGCTGCCTGCGACATCCAGGTCGGCCCTCAGTGCCATGCGGCCTTCGACGCCATCGTCTCAAAGCTCGGGCGCGTCGACACGCTGATCAATTGCGCCGCCATCTACCCGCGCCGCCCGCTCTTGGAAATCAGTGACGCCGATTGGGATGCCTCCAACGGCATCAACATCAAGGGCACCTATCACATGATGGTGGCGGCGGTTCGCCATATGCAATCGCAGGAGCCGAAGGCGCATGTCCGCGGCCGCATCGTCAACCTGACCTCCGTCGACGCCTTCAAGGCGCATCCTCAGAACGCCCACTACGCGGCAACCAAGGCCGCCGTCGTCAGCCTGACGCGATCCTTTGCCCATCACGTGGCGAAGGACGGGATCCTGGTGAATTCGGTGGCACCGGCCGGCATGGCAACGGAGCGGGCGAAAGCGCTCGGCTTCCTGGAGGAACTGGCCAAGGCAAGCCCGCTCGGCCGTGGCGCCGAGCCGACAGAAATCGCCGAATGGGTGCTCATGACGGGCGGCCCGAAGAACACCTACATGACCGGTGAAAACGTAATTGTTTCAGGTGGTTATATCTACGCCTGAGGCGGTTTTCCGCGACCGGCGACTGGAATATGGCAGTGCATGATCAACGGAGCCTCGAGCGGAAGGAACGGAATTTTCGATGACCGGCAAGCTGCGCCTTCCCTCGCTGAATGCTCTTCGCGTCTTCCACGCCGTTGCGCAGCACAGGAGTTTTCGGCAGGCCGCGGATGAATTGCTGGTCACGCCGCAAGCGGTCGGCCAACAGATCAAGCTGCTGGAAGACACACTTCAAGTGACGCTGTTCGAGCGCAAGGGCCGGTCGATCGAACTGACCGAGTCCGCCATCCTTCTCTCGCATTACGTCAAGGCCGGCTTCGACGAGTTCTCGGAAGGTGTGCGCCGCGTCACCAAATCGAACTACCGCGACCGCATCAACCTCAATGCGAGCCCGTATTTCGCCACGCACTATCTGCTGCCCCGGCTTTCGCTGTTCCGGGAAATCCTGCCGGGCGCGGATCTGCGGCTGACGACGATGGTCGACCTGCCCGATTTCGGCCGCGACGACATCGATATGACCGTGCAGTGGGGTTACGGCAACTGGCCGGACTATGAAACCACGCTGCTGGTGCCGGACCCGAAGATCATCTGCTGCACGCCGGCGATCGGCGAAAAGATCAAGTCGGCGCATGACCTGACGAAGTTCACGCTGCTCGACACCGTCAAGTCGAAGCGCCTGTGGCCGGACATATTGCGCCACCTTGGCGTCGAGCTGACGGATGGCGACCGCAGCATCAGCTTCGACGATGCGGCGACCATGCGCCGGGCAACCCTGCAAGGCATTGGCGTGGGCCTGGTTTCCGTCATCGACGCCGAGGAAGATTTCCGGGCGGGCACGCTGGTCGCGCCGATCGGCCGCGACGCCATCGCCGATATGAGGCCGGAGGAAGTCCCCGGCTTCTTCCTTGTCGTCCCGCGCGGGCACCTGCGCGTGAAGGCCGTGGCTGCCCTGCATCGATGGCTGGCCCAGCAGGATTGGCGAAGCGACCTCACGATCCCCTTGCCGAAACCGACCCCGCTTTCCGACTAGGAAGCGGCTTCGAGACCGAGCCTCGTAAAGTTTCTTTCGGGGCTCCAACAACAAGAAACGGAACAACCTCAACAGTGGAGACAACATCATGAAGACGATGAAATGGGGGGCTGCGGCCCTGGCCCTTGGCCTCGTGCATTTTTCGGCGCCGGCGCAAGCCGCCGGCGGCAAGACGCTCGAGACGGTCAAGGCACGCGGCGGGCTGAACTGCACCGGCCATGACGGTTCCTATCTCGGCTTCGCCGAGGTGGACGACAAGGGCAACTGGAAGGGCATGGACATCGATCTCTGCAAGGCAGTGGCCACGGCGGTGTTCGGCGATCCGGCAAAGCTGAAGGTCGTTCCGATCAGCTGGGCGCAGCGCTGGCCGGCTTTGCAGTCGGGTGATGTCGACATCATCATCAAGGCGTCGGGCGGCACGCTCAGCCGCGACACGGAACTCGGTCTGCAGTTTTCCATGTCCTACTACCTTGGCACGACCAAGGTGATGGCGCACAAGGAACTCAATCTGAAGTCGCTCAAGGATGCCGCGGGCGGCACGATCTGCATTCCCGCCGGCACCTCGCAGGAGCAGCAGGTCGCGGCCTATACGGCCAAGCTGGGCATCAAGCTCGAGCCCGTGCTCATCGAAAAGACCGAGGAGCTCGAACAGGCCTACTTCTCGGGACGCTGCGATCTCTATGCGCAGTGGGGTCCGACGCTTGCCATTGCACGCATCGCCAAGGGCAAGGTCGAAGACCATGTCATCCTGCCCGACGTGCTGGCGGTCGAGCCTGAAGTGATGATCATGCGGCAAGGCGACGACAATTGGGTCGATATCGCCAACTGGACGCTGAGCACCCTGATCTTCGCCGAACAGGAAGGCATCACCTCCAAGAATGTCGATGAGATCAAGGCCAAGCCGACCTCGCCGCAGGTGGCCAAGTTCCTCGGCGTGACGCCGGGCATGGGCAAGGGCCTCGGACTCTCCGATGACTGGGCCTACAAGGTGATCAAGAATGTCGGCAATTACGGCGAAATCTTCGAACGCGATCTCGGCAAGGATTCGCCCTACAAGATGGATCGCGAACTGACCAATTTGTGGAGCAATGGCGGTGTCCTGTTCCCGCTGGTCATCGACTGATCCGGTCTGAACGCATCCTGCTTCAGGCTCCGCCCGGCCTCTGCCGGGCGGAGCCTGCGGCAATTTCGAGAAAGATTGGTCAATGAGCAGCCTGCTGAGGAATCAGAAGGTCCGCAACACGCTGTTGCAGGTTCTCTATGTCGGCTCGATCGCAGCGCTGGTGCTTGCCGGCGTGGTGATCGCGCGACGGAATCTGGCCGAGCAAGGGATCACCTCCGGCTTCGACTTCCTGTTCAAGTCGACAGGCTGGGACGTGAACTTTACACTGCTGCCCGCCACGGCCAATGACCCCTATTGGTGGTTCTTCCTCATCGGCATCACCAACACGCTGTTCCTGGGGACCGTCGGCCTGGTGCTGGCGACGATAGTCGGCACGATCGTCGGCCTGGCGCGAACCTCCTCCAACGAATTGGCGCAACTGCTCGGCCGCACCTATGTCGACATCTTCCGCAACATCCCGCTCATCCTCCAGGTCTTCTTCTGGTACGCGCTGATCACGCATTTGCCGACGCCGCGTGCCGCGCACGAGGCCTGGGGCTTTCTGCTCACCAGCCGGGGACTCTATATCCCGTTCCCGAATGTCGGCGGCGTGGCAATGGCACTGGCCCTGTTTGCCTTGATCGCGGCAATAACGCTGCCGATCTGGCTGGGCAGGACGTCACGGCTCAGCCAACCCGTTGGCGGGCGGCACGCCATCCAGTTCGCCGGCACGGCGGCGGCACTTGCCTGTGCCGCGATCATTCTGGCGATCGGCCGCCTGCCCGACGCGCCGTTCATCGACTTTCCGGCACTGCAGGGCCTGAACCTCAGGGGCGGCCTGCGCATTCCGCCGGAGTTTTCCGCGCTCGCCATCGCCATCGCGATCTATGGCGGCTCCTACATCGCCGAGATTGTGCGCGGTGGTTTCAAATCTGTCGGCAAGGGTCAGATGGAGGCGGCGCTCTCGCTGGGCCTGAGCCCGTGGCGGGTGTTCACGCTGGTGCGGCTGCCGCTGGCGTTGCGCGCCATGCTGCCGATCCTTGCCAACCAGTATGTCTGGCTGATGAAGGCCACCACCATGGGCATCGCGGTCGGCTTCACGGATTTCTTCATGATCGTGGCGCTGACGATCAATCACTCCGGCCAGACCCTCGAGGTGATCGGCATCCTGATGGCGGGCTTCCTTGCCATCAATCTCTCGCTGGCCGCCCTGTTCAACCGCCTCAACAAGGCCATTGCCCTCAAGGGCAATCAGTTGAGGGGCTGAGCCATGGACATTGTCGCTCCACCCGCCCCCGGAAAGATCGAGGATCTGAGGCGACGCTTCTTCGCAACGCCGCTTCAGGCCGTGATGTCGCTGATCTCACTGGCGATCATGGCCTTCATCGTCTGGAAGCTGCTGACCTGGGCGGTCTTCTCCGCCGTCTTCACCACGAGCGGCGGGCCCGAGGCCTGCCAGGCCGCGGCCGGGGCCTGCTGGTCGGTCATCGCGGCCAGATGGCGCATCATCCTCTTCGGCCTCTACCCCTATGAGGAGCAATGGCGCTCGGCGCTGGCCTGCGTGGCCGTGGTGGTAATGACGGTGCTGAGCTGCATTCCAGCCTTCTGGACCGGCCGCCGCATCGCGCTGGTGTGGGGTATCGGAACCATCGTCTTCTACGTGCTGATGAAAGGTGGCGTGCTCGGCCTGCCCTTCGTCGGCGAGGAAGCGTGGGGCGGGCTGGCGCTGACCCTGTTCATCTTTGTCACCACCTGCCTGATCGGCTTCCCGCTGGCGATCTGCCTGGCTTTGCTGCGCCGGTCGGAACTGCCCTGGATTTCCCGCACCACCGGCCTGATCATCGACGGGGTGCGCTCGCTGCCGCTGATCTCGATCCTGTTCACATTCGCCATCGTGCTGCCTTTCGCACTGCCGCAATGGCTGCAGGGCGACAAACTGTACCGGGTGATCCTGGGATCAGCCCTGTTTTTCTCCGCCTACCAGGCGGAGATCGTGCGCGGCGGCATGCAGGGTGTTGCCAAGGGACAGGAGGAGGCAGCCATGGCGCTCGGCATGCGCTATTGGCAACGCATCGGCCGCATCCTGCTGCCGCAGGCAATGCGGAACGCCTTGCCGGCGACGATCAACCAGTTCGTCATCTCGTTTAAGGAGACCTCGCTGGTTGTCATCGTCGGCTTCTTCGAGATCCTGGCTTCCGGCAATGCCGCCTACGGAACCGGCGAATGGCGTTTCGCCTATGTCGAGGTCTATGCCTTCATCGCCTTCATCTACTTCGTCTTCGTTTTCAGCCTGTCCCGCTACGGCGCCTTCCTCGAGCGCCGCATGTCGGTCAGCGAACGCTAGGGAGGCGGTCGTGATTTCAGCCAAGTCGACCCAATCGGCCGGACCCGCGGTCCGCATCGAGAAGCTCGACAAATATTATGGATCGTTCCGCGCGCTGCGAAACGTCAACCTGTCCGTGGAGCGCGGCGAGAAGATCGTCGTCTGCGGTCCGTCCGGCTCGGGCAAATCGACCATGATCCGCTGCATCAATCGCCTCGAACAACATAACGCAGGTCGTATCACCGTACTCGGAACCGAGCTCAACGACGATGTCGGCAACATCGACGAGATCAGGCGGGAGGTCGGCATGGTGTTCCAGCATTTCAACCTGTTCCCGCACATGACGGTGCTCGAGAACTGCATGCTGTCGCCGATGATCGTGCGCAGAAAGCCGCGTGCTGAAGCAGAGGCAACCGCCCGGCGCTATCTGGAGAAGGTCCGCATTCCCGAACAGGCGATGAAGTTTCCCGGCCAGCTCTCCGGCGGCCAGCAGCAGCGGGTCGCAATCGCACGCGCGCTGTGCATGCAGCCGCAGATCATGCTGTTCGACGAGCCGACCTCGGCGCTCGATCCCGAGATGATTTCGGAAGTGCTCGATGTCATGGTCACGCTTGCCTCCGAAGGCATGACGATGATCTGCGTCACGCATGAGATGGGCTTTGCCCGCCGGGTCGCCGACCGGGTGGTCTTCATGGATGGCGGCGAGATCGTCGAGGAGGCGCCGCCGGAAGAGTTTTTCACTGCGTCCCGCAACGAGCGTACCCGACAATTCCTGTCGCAGGTGCTGGGCCATTGAACGGCATTTTTTAAGATGCAACGTTCAAGCAGCACACCACCTTCAGGGATTTCCATGACTGACCCGACAGCCGCGTTGCGCGATATCCTCGGACCGAAAGGCTGGCTTTCGGGCGCCGATGCCGAGCCCTATCAGCGCGATTGGCTCAACCGCTATGGCGTTGCGCCGCTGGGCGTTGCCAGGCCAGCGAACACCGCCGAAGTGGCCGCGATTGTCGTGGCATGCCGGGAGGCCGGATTGGCGGTGGTGCCGCAGGGCGGCAACACAGGGCTTTGCGGCGGTGCCGTAGCGGAGCGGCCGAACGCGGTGATCGTCTCGCTGTCGCGCATGGCAGCGATCGGCGAACCGGATCTCGACAGCGGCTCGATCGTCGTCGAAGCTGGCGTCGTGCTCGCCGCGCTGCACGAGGCGCTGGAACCGCATGGCCTGATGTTTCCCTTGCATCTCGGCGCCGAAGGCAGCGCCAGGATTGGCGGGCTGATCGGCACCAATGCCGGCGGCAGCCAGGCTTTCCGATACGGCATGATGCAGGATCTCGTGCTCGGCCTCGAAGTCGTGATGCCGGACGGCGCGGTATGGGATGGACTGCGCGCGGTGCAGAAGGACAATGCCGGCTACCAGCTGCGCAAGTTGTTCTGCGGCGCGGAAGGCACGCTCGGCATCGTGACGCGCGCGGTGCTTCGGCTCCATCCCACGCCGAGGCAGCAGGCGAGCGCGCTTCTGGTCATGCCCGACTTTGCCGCCGCCGTGGCGTTCGGCGCTTTCCTGCGCGGCGAGGCAGGCGAATTCCTCACCGGCCTCGAATTCTTCAGCGATGTCGGCCTGACACTGGCTCTCAAGCACCTGCCTGACCTCGCCTATCAATTGGAGACGCGCGGTGACGTTTATCTACTTGTCGAACTGGCTTCCGGTTCGCCCCGCGTTCCCTTGGACGAAATCCTGAATTCGGCATTGGAATGGGGCATGGAGCAAGCTCTGGTCCTGGATGGTGCGCTGGCGACATCGGGCGCGCATCGGGCGCAGTTCTGGCGGTTGCGCGAGGAACAGCCGGAAGGGCAACGGCTGGAGGGCGAGCAGCTCAAGCATGACATCTCGGTGCCGCCGGGCGCGATCGCCCGCTTTGTCGAGGCCGGCGCCAAGCTCTGCCACGAGATTCTGCCTGGCGTGCGGATCAACCCGTTCGGCCATCTCGGCGACGGCAACATCCACTACAATCTGTCGCCACCGGAGGGCCGTGCCGACTTCAACGGCAAGGCCGGGCAGTTCGCCGAGGCGCTGTCGGCGCTTGCCACGGAAATGGGCGGCAGTTTCGCGGCCGAGCATGGGCTTGGCCGGGCAAAGATCGCCCTGGCCGAGCGCAATCGCGGTTTGGTGGAGCGGGACCTCATGGCGCGGCTGAAGGGCGCATTCGATCCTTTGGGCGCAATGAACCCCGGCGTTCTGGTGCGGACTTCCAAGTAAAGAAAAACTTTCGAATAGACCGCATTTCTTGATTTCGTCCCGATCCGCCAGCGTGCACGTATGAATCCGAAAGGCAGGCCGGATCCGCTTGCCGCCAGACCGAGGATGCCGAAAACATGATCCGCAATGGCGGCCGCCTTCTTGTCGAATGCCTGATCGCTCTTGGCGCGACCAAGAGCTTCGGTGTGCCCGGCGAAAGCTACCTGGCCGTTCTCGACGCGCTGCACGACACGCATGGGAAGCTGGACTATGTGCTCTGCCGCAATGAGGGCGGCGCGGCGTTCATGGCTTCGGCCTATGGCAAGCTGACCGGCTCGCCCGGCATTTGCTTCGTGACGCGCGGCCCGGGCGTCACGAATGCCAGCATCGGCGTGCATACGGCCATGCAGGACAGTTCGCCGATGATCCTGTTCGTCGGCCAGGTCGGCACCGACATGAAGGGCCGCGAGGCCTTTCAGGAGATCGACTACCGAGCCGTCTACGGCACCGTCGCCAAATGGGCGGTCGAGATCGACGACGTCTCCCGCGTGCCCGAAATCGTGGCACGGGCCTGGACCACCGCCTTGACCGGACGGCCTGGCCCCGTCGTGGTGGCACTGCCGGAAGACATGCTGACGACCCTGACCGAAGCCGCCCCGCTCAGCGGGCCGGCCGCAATCTTCGAAGCCGCTCCGGCGCAGGACGCGATGGCCGCGGCTCTCAAACTTCTGGAAGCAGCCTCGAGGCCGGTCCTACTGATGGGCGGAGCCAACTGGACGGCGGATGGACGCACGGCGCTGCAGACTTTCGCCGAGGCTTCCGACATCCCGGTCGTGGCGGCGTTCCGCTACCAGGATCAGTTCGACAATCATTCGCAAGTGTTCGTCGGCGAGGCCGGTGTCGGCATGGTGGCGCACGTCAAGAAGTTGATCGGCGACGCCGATGTGATCCTGGCCGTCAATGTGCGCTTCGGCGAGATGACCACGGATGGCTATACGCTGCTGTCGGTGCCGCAGCCGCGCCAGAAGCTGATCCATGTCCACGGCTCCGACCGCGAGATCGGCAAGATCTACGTGCCGGCAATCGGCATACACGCCGGCCCGAACGCCTTCGCCAAGGCGTTGACGCCGGTGAAGGGCGGCTGGACGGAGTGGCGCGCGTCGGCGCGCAGAGCCTATGAAGGGACATTCGCGGCTCCCGTCCAGCCCGGCCCGGTGGATATGGTGGCGGTCAGCGCCTGGCTGCGCGAGACCTTGCCCGCCGACGTCATCCTCACCAACGGCGCCGGCAATTTCACGGTGTGGCCGAACAAGTTCTTCAAGTTCGGGCCGCAAGCGCGACTGCTTGCGCCGCAATCCGGCGCCATGGGCTACGGCCTGCCGGCGGCCGTCGCGGCAAAGGTCGCATTCCCGCAGCGCACGGTGGTCTGCTTTGCCGGCGACGGCGATTTCCAGATGAACTGCCAGGAGCTCGGCACGGCGATGCAAGCCGGCGCGCAGCCGATCGTGCTGATCATCAACAACGGTATCTACGGCACGATCCGCGCGCACCAGGAACGCAACTACCCGGCCCGCGTCTCGGGAACCTCGCTTGAGAACCCGGACTTCGTCACGCTGGCGAAGGCCTATGGCTTTCATGCCGAGCGGGTCGAGACGACGGCGGATTTCGCCGCTGCCTTCGGTCGCGCGCTCAATTCGGCGACGGGCGCTGTTCTCGACATCGCCATCTCGCCCGAAGCGCTGACGCCCCGGCAGACCCTCTCCCAGATGCGCGAAGCCGCTCTCGCTTCGCAGAAGGCCAAGGCATGACCTCCGGAACCGACGACATCCGTCTTGGCGCTGACATAGGCGGCACGTTCACCGACATTGCCCTCGAGCTGCGGGGCACGCTGTTCTCCACCAAGGTGCTGACCAATTATGCGGCGCCCGAGCAGGCGATCCTCGACGGCATTGCCGTCGTCACCCGCGATGCCGGCATTTCGGCCTCCGAGATCGGCATTATCATCCACGGCACCACGCTCGCCACCAACGCCCTGATCGAGCGCCGCGGCGCCAAGACCGCGCTGGTCACGACCGAAGGGTTTCGCGACGTGATCGAGATGCGGACTGAAAACCGTTTCGAACAATACGATCTGAACCTGCAACTGCCGACGCCGCTCATCCCGCGCGAGCACCGCTTCACGGTCAAGGGCCGCATCGGCGCCGAGGGACAGGAGTTGCAGCCGCTCGATGAAGCCGCGCTGGAGGAGATCGCGGAGCGGATCGCGGCCGGCGGCTTCGGCTCGGTGGCGATCGGCTTCATCCATGCCTACACCAACCCGGCCCACGAGCGCCGTGCGCGCGAGATCCTTTCCCGCCACCTCAACATCCCGATTTCGATCAGTGCCGAAGTGTCGCCGCAGATGCGCGAATTCGAGCGCTTCAACACGGTCTGCGCCAACGCCTATGTGCGGCCGCAGATGGCCGATTATCTCGCCCGCTTCCAGATCCGTCTCAAGGAGATGGGCGCCGAGTGTCCGGTCTTCATGATCCATTCGGGCGGCGGCCTGATCTCGGTGGAGACGGCTTCCGAATTTCCCGTGCGCCTGGTCGAGTCCGGCCCGGCCGGCGGTGCGATCTTCGCCGCCGACATCGCCCGGCGCTTCGGCCTGGAAAAGGTTGTCTCCTACGATATGGGTGGCACGACCGCGAAGATCTGCCTGATCGAGGACTTTGCGCCACGCACAGCCAGAACCTTCGAGGTGGCGCGCACCTACCGCTTCTGCAAGGGCTCTGGCATGCCGATCTCGATCCCGGTCATCGAGATGATCGAGATCGGCGCCGGCGGCGGCTCCATCGCATGGGTCGACGCCATGGGCCGGATCCAGACCGGACCTGAAAGTGCCGGATCGGAGCCGGGGCCGGCCTGCTACGGCCGCGGCGGCAAGCGCCCGGCAATCACCGACGCCGACCTGGTGCTCGGCAAGCTCGACCCCGACAATTTCGCCGGCGGCGCGATCCGGCTCGACACTGCGGCGTCGGAACAGGCCATCCTGCGCGACGTCGGCGAGCGCCTGTCGCTCGACGCCATGTCGACGGCCTTTGGCATCTGCGAGGTGGTGGACGAGAACATGGCCAATGCCGCCCGCGTCCACGCCGTCGAGAACGGCAAGAACATCTCCGACAATTTGATGATCGCCTTTGGTGGCGCAGCCCCGCTTCACGCGGCGAGGCTCTGCGAAAAACTCGGCATCGAACGCTGCATCGTCCCCAAGGGGGCCGGCGTCGGCTCGGCAATCGGCTTCCTCAAGGCGCCATTCGGCTACGAGGCGCTGGCGTCGAAGCTGACCCGTCTGTCGCGGTTCAAGCCGGCCGAGGTCAATGCGCTGCTCGGCGACCTCAAGGCATCAGCCGAAAGCTTTGTGCGCAGCGGCGCCAGCGGCAGCATCACCTGCGAAATCACCGCCTTCATGCGCTATGCCGGCCAGGGCTGGGAAATTCCCGTGCCGGTGCCGGATGAGCCGTTCGGCGAGGATGCCGTCACAAGTCTCAAGGAGCTGTTCGAGGCGAACTACCAGCGCTTCTTCGGCCGCGCCATCGAAGGGCTCGACGGGCTGGAGATCGAGATCGTCACCTGGTCGGTCAAGGCGACGGATGTCAGGCCTGATGTCGCCAGGCACGAGCTTGCGAGCGGCAAGCGAACCAACGCGCCGACCATCACCCGCGCAGTGTTCGATCCGGCGAGCGGTGAGCCGCAGACCTATGGCATCGTCGAGCGCGATACGCTCAGCGCCGGCGACCGCGTCGCCGGTCCCGTGGTTATTGTCGAACGCGAGACGTCCACCGTCGTCACCACCAGCTTCGACGCCGTCATCCAGAGCGACGGCGCAATCCTTCTGGTCCGCAAAGGCAGCCGGTCATGAGCGACATCAGCGAAATCCGCATGCAGGTGATGTGGAACCGGTTGATCTCGGTGGTCGAGGAGCAGGCGCTCACCTTGCTGCGCACGGCCTTCTCGACTTCGGTGCGCGAGTCCGGCGACCTATCGGCGGGCGTGTTCGACCCGCGCGGCCAGATGCTGGCGCAGGCGGTGACCGGCACGCCTGGCCACGTCAACACCATGGCCGAGGCGGTGCTGCATTTCATGAATGAAATCCCGCGCGAGGCCATGTTCGAGGGCGACACCTATGTCACCAACGATCCCTGGCTGGGCACTGGTCATCTGCACGACATCACCATGGTGTCGCCGTCGTTCCTGAATGGCGAGTTGGTGGCGTTCTTCGCCTGCACGGCGCATGTCGTCGATGTCGGCGGGCGCGGCTTCGGCGCCGACGGCAAGTCGGTCTACGAGGAAGGCATCCAGATCCCGATCATGAAGTTCGCGGAGAAGGGCAAGGTCAATCTCGACCTCGTCCGCCTGCTGCGCGCCAATGTCCGCGAACCGAACCAAGTGGTCGGCGATTTCTATTCGCTCGCCGCCTGCAACGAGGTCGGCCATCGCCGCCTCGTCGACATGATGAAGGAGATTGGCCTGGCATCACTTGATGGCCTTGGCGACTTCATCTTCTCGCGCACCCGCGACGCTATGCTCGAACGCATCAAGGCGCTGCCGAAGGGCACTTGGTCGAATGAACTCGTGACCGACGGCTATGACGCGCCGGTGAAGCTGGCGGCAAAGGTGTCGGTCCGCGACGATCATGTCGAGGTCGATTTCACCGGCACTGATGCGATGAGCCGGTGGGGCATCAACTGTCCGATCATCTACAGCAAGGCCTATGCCTGCTACGCGCTGAAATGCGTGGTTGCGCCCGACATTCCCAACAACGCCGCCTCGCTCGCCTTCTTCACCGTGACGTCGCCGGTCAACATCCTGAACGCGGTGCGGCCGGCGCCGGTGGCGCTGCGGCACATCTTCGGCCACATGGTCCCCGATCTCGTGCTGGGCGCGCTCTCCCAGGCCTTGCCGGGCAAGATCCTTGCGGAGGGCGCCGGCGCGTTGTGGAACATTCACATCTCGGTGCGCCCGGTCGCAGGCGGTTCGGGCCGCCGCGCCGAGGTGCTGATGTTCAATTCCGGTGGCATGGGCGCGCGGCCCGGGATCGACGGCCTGTCGGCGACCGCCTTCCCGTCCGGCGTGCACACGATGCCGATCGAAGCGACCGAGCACACCGGTCCCATCGTCATCTGGCGCAAGGAGCTGCGGCCGGGTTCCGGCGGTGACGGAGAGTTCCGTGGCGGCCTCGGACAAGTCATCGAAATCGCCGCGTTGGAAGGCCACGAATTCGACTTCTCGGCGATGTTCGACCGCGTCAATCACCCCGCCCATGGACGCAATGGCGGCGAGCCTGGCGTCGCTGGCGTGGTCAGGCTGGACGATGGCACGCAGATGCGGCCCAAGGGCTGGCAGCACGTCCCGGCAGGCCGCCGGCTG
This sequence comes from Mesorhizobium sp. 113-3-9, assembly GCF_016756515.1. Classification (NCBI taxonomy): domain Bacteria; kingdom Pseudomonadati; phylum Pseudomonadota; class Alphaproteobacteria; order Hyphomicrobiales; family Phyllobacteriaceae; genus Mesorhizobium; species Mesorhizobium sp. 113-3-9. The sequence continues at coordinate 6,209,929 of NZ_AP023246.1, forward strand.
ATCCTCGAACTGCCTGGCGGCGGCGGCTATGGCGATCCGGCCAAACGCAGCACCGAGGCGCGGGCGAACGACCGCTCCAAGCAATACATTTCGGAGAACGGCAAATGAGCTACATTGCCTCGCGCCTGTCGGCGGTGAAGCTCTCGGCTTCGATGGCTGCGTCGCAAGCCGCCAAGGCGCTGCGCGCCAAGGGCGTCGACGTGATCGATCTCGGCCTGGGCGAACCGGATTTCCCGACGCCCAGCCACATCATCGACGCCGCCCATTTCGCGGCGAAGGCGGGACAGACGCTCTACACCGGTGCGGCCGGCACGATAGAAGTGCGCGAAGCCATTGCCGGCAAATTCAGACGCGAGAACGGGCTGGACTACACGACCGACGACATCGTCGTGGCCAACGGCGCCAAGCAGATCATCTTCAACGCGCTGATGGCGACGCTGGAGAGCGGTGACGAGGCGATCCTGCCGGCGCCCTATTTCGTCTCCTATCCCGAAATGGTGAAGCTTCTCGGCGGCACGCCCGTCACCGTCGAATGCCCGGAGACATCAGGCTTCCGGCTGACGCCGGATGTGCTGGAGAAAGCCATCACGCCAAGGACGAAATGGCTCTTCCTCAACATGCCGGGCAACCCGTCCGGCGCCGTCTACTCACAATCGGATCTGCAAGCGCTGGGCGCGGTTCTGGCAAGGCACCCGCAAGTGCTCGTGCTCTCCGACGAGATCTATGAGCACATCCTGTTCGACGGCCGCGAATTCGTTTCCTTCGGCAAGGCCTGCCCGGAACTCAGGGACCGCACGCTGATCGTCAACGGCGTCTCGAAATCCTATGCGATGACCGGCTGGCGTGTGGGCTATGCGGCCGGACCAGCACTGCTGGCGAAGGCGATGTCGACCATCCAGAGCCAGTCCTGCACCTCCGTCTGCTCGATCGCACAGGCGGCGACGGTGGCCGCGCTCAACGGTCCGCAGGACGAGGTGGCGCGCTTCCGGCAAGCCTTCGAAGCGCGCCGTGACCTCGTCGTCGATGGGATCAGGAAGATCAACGGGCTGACGCTGTCGCCGCCGGACGGCGCCTTCTATGCCTATATCGGCTGCGCCAGCCTGATCGGCCGCAAGACGCCGAAAGGCGTCGTGCTGGAGGACGATGCGGCGGTGGCGAACTATCTCCTCACCGAAGGCCGCGTGGCGTCCGTGCCGGGTGCGGCCTATGGACTTTCACCCTATTTTCGGATCTCGACCGCGACCAGCGAAGAGGTGCTGACCGAGGCGATCGCGCGGATCAACGCCGCCGTCGCGCAAGTGGAGTAGATGATGCCGCATTACGACCGTATCCTGATCACCGGCGCCGCCGGCCGCCTCGGCTCGGAACTGCGCAAGGGGCTGATGCCGCTGGCGAAAACCATCCGCCTGGCGGGACGCCTACCGTTCGGCGACCTCGCGCCTCACGAAGAAGAAGCGGTCTTCGATCTCGCCGACATGGAGGCGACGATCGCGGCTACCAAGGACTGTGACGCGATCGTTCACTTCGGCGGCGCGCCGCTCGAATGCGAATGGCAGACGATCCTGGATTCCAGCATACGCGGCTCCTACCACATCTACGAAGGCGCCCGGAAACACGGCGTCAAGCGCGTCATCTACGCCTCCTCGGTGCATGCGATCGGCTATCACGAGGTCGAGGCGCATATCGGCGTCGACGCGCCGGTGCGCCCCGACAGCCTCTACGGTGTCTCGAAGAATTTCGTCGAGAGCCTCAGCCGGCTCTACTGGGACAAATTCGGCATCGAGACGGTGTGCTTGCGCATCTTCTCATCCTTCCCCGAACCGGCGGACCGGCGCATGCTGTGGTCGTATCTTTCCTTTGCCGACTGCGTGCGCCTGGTCGAGGCGGCGCTTACCGCGCCGCGCGTCGGCCACACGATCTCCTTCGGCATTTCGGACAACAAGGTGAAGACGGTCGACAACAGCGGCGCCAACCATCTGGGGTTCATCCCGCAGGACAGCGCCGAGCCGTTCCGCGCCGCCGTGGAAGCAAAGACCCCCATTCCCGATCCGAAAAGACCGTCGGTAAAATATCTCGGCGGCTGGTTCTGCGAGCTCGGCCACCCCGACGACAAACCCGCATGACTATAGAGCGGACCGCCGTTTCGGTGAAACGGCGGCCCCGCTTTCAGGCAGCAGCACCGCCCAGATAAGCGCCGATGACCGCGTCGTTGCTCGCGAGATCGCTGCCGGTTCCCTCGAGGACGATGCGCCCGCCTTTCAGGACATAGCCGTAGTCGGCGAATTTCAAGGCAACCTTGCTGTTCTGCTCCACCAGCAGGATGGTCACGCCTTCGCGGTTGAGGCGCTGCACGATGTTCATGACCTCCTTGATCAATTGCGGTGCCAACCCCATTGACGGCTCATCAAGCAACAGCACCTTCGGCGCGGCCATCAAAGCCCTGCCGATCGCAAGCATCTGCTGCTCTCCGCCGGACAGGTTCCTTGCATCGCCATTGCGCCGGCGCGCCAGGATCGGAAAAAGTTCGAAAACGTGATCCATCCGCCGGCGCCGCTCGGCATCGTCGGTCAGCGTGAACGAGCCCAGGTCAAGGTTCTCCTTGATCGTCATGTCGCCGAATATGCGCCTGCCCTCCGGCACATGGACGAGCCCGCGATGCGGCAGGCGATGGGCGGCAACCCTGGTTATGTCCTCGCCCAGAAATCGGACACTTCCGGAGGATGCCGCGATGAGGCCGGACAGTGTGCGCAACGTCGTGCTCTTGCCCGCGCCATTGGCGCCAAGCAGCGTGACGATCTGGCCGCGCTTGACCGAAAGGCTGACGCCGTGAAGGGCTTCGATGCCGCCATAACGCGTGACGATCCGGTCGGCGGAAAGAACAATATCGGCGTCCATCAATCCTCCGTCCCGAGATAGGCTTCGATGACCTTGGGATCCGCACGCACGGCCTCCGGCGTCCCATCGGCGATCTTCTGGCCGTGATCGAACACGACGATCCTTTCCGATACCTGCATGACCAAGCCCATATCGTGCTCGATCAGCAGGACAGTCACACCGGTTTCGTCGCGGACGCGGCGGATCAGGTTCACTAGGTCCAGCTTCTCGTGCTCGTTGAGGCCGGCGGCCGGCTCGTCCAGCAGGATAAGCTCGGGCGTCGATGCCAGGGCTCTTGCGAGTTCGAGCCGCCGTTGATCGCCATAGGAAAGACCGCCGGCCTGGCGATGAGCATGTTCTTTTATGCCGACGAAATCGAGCCAGCGCATGCCGGCCGCGTGAATAGCTTCCTCTTCGCGCCGCTGCGATGGCAAGTGCAGGATCGCCGAGACAATGCCGTGGCGGCTGCGGCAATGCTGGCCCGACATGGCGTTTTCCAGAACGGTCATTTCCTTGAACAGCCTGATGTTCTGGAACGTGCGGGCAAGCCCAAGCGCGGTGATACGATGCGGCGGCAGACCGGTGATCGACCGGCCGGCCAGGCTGATCGACCCACCCTTCGGCTTGTAGAAGCCGGTCAGGCAGTTGAAGAGCGACGTCTTGCCGGCGCCATTGGGGCCGATCAGGCTGTTGATGGCGCCCTTCTCCACAGAGAAGGAGATGTCATGAAGGACCTTCAGCCCTCCGAAGCTGAGACGCAGATCGCGGACTTCCAGCAAGGCCATGGTCAACCCCGCTTGTCCGGCCACAGGCCGTTCGGCCTGAAAAGCATGATTGCCAGCAGTGCCAGAGCAGTCACGAGCGGACGATAGGTGCCCGCCCCACGCAGCACCTCCGGAAGCAGGGCAACCAGGACGGCGCCGAGCACGACACCGGGAATGCGGCCCATACCGCCAAGGACGACGCCGAGAAGGATGAGAAGCGACTGGTTGAAGGTAAAACTCTCAGGCGAGATGGCGGTCATCTTGGCGGCGTAGAGGCAGCCGGCCACGGAGGCGATCACCGCCCCCATCATGTATGCCTGCAGCTTGGCCGCGACCCGGTTGATGCCGATGCCGGCGGCGGCATCCTCATCATAACGAACATAGAACCAGGCCCGCCCCATTCGCGACCGCTCCACGCTCAGGCAGACGAAGACGGTGACGAGGGCCAGCACCAGGAACGCATAGTAGAAGTGTTGCACATGCATCAGTTTGAAACCGAAGATCTCGGGCCGCTCGATGCCGACGAGGCCACTGGCGCCACCCGTGATATCGAGATTGCGGGCGATGATGCGCACGATCTCGCCGAAGCCCAGCGTCACGATAGCCAGATAGTCGCTGCGCAGCCTCAGCGTCGGCGCGCCGATGATGATGCCGGCCACGCAGGCTGCCGCCATGGCGATCGGGATGGTGAGCCAGAAATTGAAGCCGAACTCCGCGGTCAGGATGCCTGATGTGTAGGCGCCCACCGCAAAGAAGGCGGCATAGCCGAGATCGAGCAAGCCGGCATAGCCGACGACGATGTTGAGGCCGAGGCACAGGACGACATAGAGCAGCGTCGTCGTCGCCACCTCCGTCACATAGGCGTTGGCGAATTGCGGCAGCGCCAGCGCGCAGGCAAGAGCCGCCAGTGAGGGCAGTACAATCGACCAGCGCACCGATCGCGCTTGCGCGGCGGCCGGCAAGATCCTTGCTTCGTCGCTCATCACACCCGCTCCACGACGGCGCGGCCAAGAATGCCGGTCGGCTTGAAGACCAGGAACAGGATCAGGGCGCCGAAGACGAAGACGTCGCGCCATTCCGATCCGACGAAGGGCAAGGACGACCCGAAGGCCTCGAGCAGGCCGAGCAGCAGGCCGCCGAGCATGGCTCCCGGCACGCTGCCGATCCCGCCGATGACCGCGGCGGTGAACGCCTTCAGCCCCATGATGAAACCCATGAAGAAATGGACGCTGCCATAGTAGGCGCCGGCCATGACGCCGCCGCCGGCGGCGAGCGCCGAGCCCATGAAGAAGGTCAGCGCGATGACCCGGTCGACATCGATGCCCATCAGGCGGCTGGCGCCCATGTCGATGGAAACGGCGCGCATCGCCTTGCCGTACATGGTGCGCGAGATGAATATCTGCATGCCGGTCATCAGGGTGATGGAAGCGCCGACAAGCACCATCTGCGTGTAGGTGATGTGGACCGAGGAAACATCGATGCCGGCAAAACCGAGATCCGTGCTGAAGGCATAATGCCGCCCGCCGGTCAGGGCGAGTGCACTGCCGTTCAGCACCATCGAGGCACCGAGCGCAGTGATGAGTATGGAGAGGCGCGGCGCATTGCGCATCGGCCGATAGGCGAAGCGCTCGATGACGACACCCAGCAGGCCGACGACCAGCATCGACGCGAGCAGCGCGCAGACGACACCCAGCCAACCATTGCCGACCCAGATGCCGACGAAGGAAAACACGATAAGGCCGATGAAGGCGCCGCTCATGTAGATATCGCCATGAGCAAAATTCAGGAGCTTGATGACGCCGAAGACCATGCTGTAGCCAAGCGCGATCAGGGCATAGAACGAACCGACGATGAGGCCGTTCACCAGTTGCTGAATAACCAGGTCGAACGTCATTGATGCTCCAGATCTGGAAATTGAGACGATCTTGTCCAGGTGGCACGGCTGCGTCCCAGACAAGCGACAACGATACCGGGGCGGGTTCGGGCCCCGCCCCGGCATCGATCTGTTTCGCCTTTTATTCGGCGGCCACCCACTTGCCGCCCTTGGCGATCACAGGGCGGAAGTTCGACGTCTGCAGCGTGTTCTTGTCGGTGAACTTGATCTCGCCGGCGAGGCCCTTGAAGTCGCTTGCCTTGAGCGCCTCGATGATTGCCTTCTGATCCGCCGACTTCGCCCGCGTGATCGCGTCGACGATCAAGTCGCCGACATCATGGGAGAGAGCGGCATAGGCACCGGCATCACGGCCATAGGCCTCCTTGTACTTGGCCTTGAAATCGCCCGCGCCGGACAGGAGATCGACGGTCGGCGGAGACAGGAGGTACACACCCTCGCCGGCCGAGCCGGCGATCTCTAGATATTCCGGCGAATTGTTGCCGTCGCCGAGCACGATGCCACCCTGGAAACCAGCCTGGCGAAGCTGCTTGGTGAGCAGGGCGCCACCGGCATGATAGGCGGTCCAGAAGACGGCGTCGGCGCCGCTTGACTTGACCTTGGTGACGACAGCCGAATAGTCCTGCTCGCCGGCAGTGGTGGTTTCCCTCGCGGCAATCTCGCCGCCGGCGTTCTTGAAGGCTTCGGCGGTCAGCTTGGCCAGGTCGGACGAATAGGCGTCGCCCTCGTCGATGACCGCGATCTTCTTGTAACCGTTCTTCTTGAACAGCTCGACGGCCGTTACGGCCTGCATGTCGCCGGTTGAATTGGCGAGGAAGGCATTGCCCTGATTGGCGGCGACCAGCTTGGTCGAGTTCGCGCCGATGATGACGAACGGAATGCCGGCATCACCATAGATCTTCAATGTCGGCAAGACCGCGCCCGAGCAGTAGCCGCCGACGATGGCGGTCACGCCTTCCGAGACAAGCTTGCTGCCCGCGGTCACAGCTTGCTGCGGATCGCAGGCGTCGTCGGCGGTCGTGGTGACGATCTTGTCGCCGTTGGCGCCGCCCTTGGCATTGGCGGCGTCGATCGCCATCTTGACGGCGTTCTCCATGTCCTGGCCTTCGCTGGCGAGTTGACCCGTCATCGGGGCGATGATGCCGACCTTGATGTCGGCGGCCGCGGCCGCCGCTGTCATGACCAACCCGGCAAGGGCGGTGGCGCAAGCGAGCTTCTTGAAACAAACAACCATTATTCTCTCCATTTCCCCTGTTGGCGCATCCAGGCGGCGTGCCCGGAATGCATTCTTGTGTTTTTGTCGAACCGCCCTCGGGCGATTGGATGTGGTTGGCTCCCCTGGCCGGGCGCGGAGCATGTCATGCTCGACGGCAAGGACCTCGCCCGGCAGGTCAATGCCCGCCGGCGGCCTGGGCATAGGCACCCTGGTAGCGGTTCTCCCTGATGCTCTGCATGATCTCGGCTTCGCGCGCTTCCTGTGCCCGGACGGCGGCCAGCAAGGCCGTGGCACCGTCAACCGGAAAGGCCACGACGCCATCCTCATCGCCCACGACGATGTCACCTGGGCTGACAACCATGCCGCCCACACAGACCGGAACATTGATCGCGCCTGGACCGTCCTTGTAAGGCCCGAGATGGATGGCCGAACGCGCGAAGCATGGAAATGCGCTGCGGCCGATGGCGCCGGCATCGCGAATAGCGCCGTCGAGGACAATGCCAGCCGCGCCGCGCGAAGCCGCCACGCTCGTCATGATCTCACCGACCAGCGCGCGCCCTTCATAGCCGCCACCATCGACGACAATGACGTCGCCGGGCTGCAGCAGGTCGAGCGCGCGATGGATGAACTGGTTGTCGCCCGGGCGGGTCCTGACCGTCAGCGCCCTCCCCGCCATGACACCACCCAGGCGGTGAAAGGGCCGCAATCCGACAGCCCCGGGGACACGCAAAAGGTTGTCGCTGATCAACGGGGTGGCGAATGCGCGGAACGCGTCGATGAGTTCGCTGTCCTGACGCCTATCTGCCATCTTCCGCTCTCCCATAGTCGATACCTTTTATGAATATATTATCCAATCACGATTGAAGCGAGAAAGTCAACCGGGTTCCGACAGCTCACCAAAGAAAGCCGTAACGCGAGGAAAACCCCGCATTTCCTACTCACCTTGGCGGTTCAATCCCTCCAGCCATGGGCTTGCAATTACGCAAAAGCCTGAGATAGATTGGATAACATATCCATATTCGTCAAAAAAGGAATCGCCGTGAAGCACGCAGGAAAAGTCGCGATCATTACCGGGGCAGCTCAAGGATTGGGCCTTGCCTGCGCCGAGCGCTTTCATGCCGATGGCGCCAATGTCGTGCTTGTCGACGTCCAGGCCGATCGCGGACGCGAGCATGCCGAACGCCTTGGCGAGCGCGCCGCCTGGCTATCGGCGGATCTGTCCGAATGCACCCAGAAAATGGCAGCCGATATCGTTGCCAAGGCCACGGAGAGATTCGGCGGCATCGATATCCTCATCAACAATGCAGGCGTCATCCATCTGGATAATTTCGTCGATTTTCCCGAAGAGGCTTTCGACTGGGTCCAGCGCATCAATCTCAAAGCGCCCTTCCTGCTCGGCCAGGCGGCGGCACGCGCCATGATCGCGCAGGGACGTGGCGGCTCGATCATCAACATGTCGTCGATCAACGCCATTCTGGCCATTCCCAATTCGGTCGCCTATGCCGTGTCCAAGGGTGGCATCAAGCAGCTGACGGCGGTGATGGCGGTCGGACTGATCCCGCACAACATCCGGGTCAATGCCATCGGCCCGGGCACCATCCTGACCGACATGGTCAAGAGCTCGGTCATGGCGAGCGAGGAGCAGCGCCAGACCATCCTGTCGCGCACGCCGAGCGGCCGCTGCGGCGAGCCGTCGGAAATCGCCAGCGTCGCCTCCTTTCTGGCCAGCGACGACGCCTCCTACATTGTCGGCCAAACCATCTATCCCGACGGTGGCCGGCTGATCCTGAACTATACGGTGCCGGTCAAGGACTGAGCGCCCATGACCATGCCCCGCATCAGCCTCGCCGGGTCCGGTGCCCTGCTTCTCGATGGCGCGCAGGGCGCCTTTGACGATGCTGTCCAGGAACTGGTCTGGGCGGTGACGGAGGCCGCGCTGATGCTGGAGGGGGTGCGCGAGGCCGTGCCCGGCATGAACAACCTGCTCGTGCTGTTCGACCCGCTGACCACTGACGTAATGAGCATCGGCGCGCAGCTAAGGTCGCTCTGGACCGGCACCGATGCCCGCGCGGTGGCCGGCACCGATCACACCGTTCCCGTCGACTATGGCGGCGCGCGTGGCGAGGACCTGGCCGGATGGGCCGCGCATTGCGGCATGACCATAGACGAGACCGTCAAGCGCCATGCCGCGGCCACCTATACCGTTGCCGCCATCGGCGCCATGCCGGGCTTTCCCTATCTCTCGGGCCTTGACCCTCGACTTGCCTGGGCAAGGCGGGGTACGCCGCGCCTGAAAGTGGCCGAGGGTGCCGTCATCATCGGTGGCGCGCAGGCGGGCATCATGCCGATGACCGCGCCGTCCGGATGGCACATTGTCGGCCATACCGACATGAAGCTCTTCACGCCCGAAGCGCAATCGCCGGTGCTGCTGAAGCCCGGAGACAAGATCCGGTTCACAATCGCCGGTATCGAAGCATGATCGAGATCCTCACCACCGGCCTGCTGAACACGGTCCAGGATCTTGGCCGGCCCGGCCATCTCGCGCTCGGGGTCAGCCATGGCGGCGCCATGGACAAGCAGGCCCTGGCAGTCGCCAACCTCATGCTGGGCAATGACGTTGCCGCGGCCGGGATAGAAGTCGCGCTGCATCCGTTCCGGTTCCGCGCCCATATGGACACAGCCGTCGCCGTCACAGGCGCGGATTGCACCGTCAGCATCGCCGACCGGCCCTGCCCGGCCTGGTGGGCGATGACGATCCGCGCTGGCGAGACGCTCGTCATCGACGCGCCGCGCACCGGTGCTCGCTCCTACATCGCCTTCGCCGGCGGGCTCGATCTGCCGCCGGTGATGGGATCGCGCGCGACAGATCTGAAAGGCAATTTCGGCGGGTTGGCAGGGCGCGGCCTGGCACGCGGCGACAGGCTCGCGCTCAACCCCGCGCAATGCCCGCTGCCGGCGGGCGGCCTTGGCGCAGCGCTGGAAGAGCGACGCGGCGCGGCCGATGGCCTTGCCGCCGCCATCAAACTGCGGGTTCTGCCGGCGGCCGAGTTCGACGCCTTCACGCCGGAGGCCCAGGCAACCTTCACCACCGGCGAATGGAGCATCACCAACGATGCCAATCGCATGGGGTATCGGCTGTCCGGAGAACCGCTTTCGCTCATCTCGCCGCTGGAACTCTTGTCACACGGCATCGTACCGGGCACCATTCAGGTGCCGCCATCCGGCCAGCCGATCATCCAGCTTGCCGATGCCAACACCTGCGGCGGCTATCCGAAGATCGCCACTGTGATCGAGGCCGACCTGTGGCGGCTGGCGCAAGCGCCGGTCGGCGCAAATCTGCGCTTCTTGCCGGTCTCCGTCGAAGCGTCGACAGACGCGCTCCGCGCTGGCCAGACGTGGCTTCACGACTTCGCCGCCGCACGCAACCTTGTGGCCGCACGGCCACGGCCGGGTTGAACGAAAGACGTGCGCGCTCTCCCACCGTGCCGATCGGGCCGAGATTCGACGGCGATGACAGGGGGGCGGTACGATATCCGCATTCGCTTCGTTCGGCAGGTATCAGCGAGCAGGACAGGTCAATGGAAATGCGCCCTTTCACGATCCAGATTGCCCAGGCTGAAATCGATGAATTGAAGAAGCGCATTTCAGCCTGGCGCACGCCGGACCAGTTGCAGGCAATAGGATGGGCGCAGGGAACCGAGTATGAGGCGCTGCGGCGGCTTATGCAGTATTGGGGCACCGGCTTCGACTGGCGCAAGCAGGAAGCCGCCTGGAATATCCATCCGCACTACCAGACGGATATTGGCGATCAAACCATCCATTTCATCCATGCGCCCGCCGCCGTCGCGACCCGCAGGACGGTGATCCTCACCCATGGCTGGCCGGGCAGCGTCTTCGAATTCCACAGGCTGATCCCACTTCTGACCGACCCGCTTTCCCATGGCGGAAGACAGGAGGATGCCTTCAATGTCGTGGTCCCGTCGATCCCTGGATATGGCTTTTCAAGCCGGCCAGGCAGGCCCGGTCTCAACCTGTTCACCGTTGCCGGGCTCTGGGCGGAATTGATGCGCCGTCTCGGCTATGAGCGATATCTCGCGCAAGGCGGAGATCTGGGCGCCAGCGTCTCGACATGTCTGGCATATGCGCATCCCGACAGTCTGGCCGGGGCCCATTTGAATTTCATTCCCGGCTCATACCTGCCTCCCCACGACGCGGGCCTGGACGGCGACCTGACTTCGGAAGAACGCGCGTTCCTGCAACGGAAAGCCGAATGGGCGGATCTCCACGGCGCCTACGGCCATATCCAAGGCACGCGCCCGCAAACGCTTGCCTACGGGCTGACGGATTCGCCAGTCGGACTGGCGGCGTGGATGATCGAGAAGTTCCGAGACTGGAGCGATTGCGACGGCGATCTGGGCAAGGCCACCTTTTCGCAGGACGACATGCTTGCCGACATTTCGCTCTACTGGTTCACCCGGACAGTCGCCTCGTCGATGCGCCTCTATTGGGAAACGCGCGCGCGCCCGCTTGCATTCCCGCGCGGCACGGCAATCGACGTGCCGCTCGCGGTGGCATTGTTTCCGAAAGAACTGCCAATGCCGCCAAGGAGTTGGGTCGAGCGTGTCTTCCGCGACGTGCGGCGGTGGACCGCGATGCCGCGCGGCGGCCATTTTGCGGCTCTCGAGCAGCCTGTGCTGCTTGCGCAGGATCTCATAGACTTTGCCCGCGACCTGAAATTTTCCTGACGGCAGATACGTCGCGTGCCGCCAACCCAGAGGCCAGAAAATGAGCACCAGCGTTCTCAGCACCGATGCCTTGTCCGCGCGCGTGGACACAATTTTTCACAAGGCCGGTCTCAACGCCCTCCAGGCCAGCGCCATCACGCGGGTCATCGTCGCCGCGGAGCGCGACGCCTGCAAGTCGCATGGCATCTATCGCATCAAAGGGGCGCTACGCACGATCAAGGCCGGGAAGGTCACGCCAGACGCGGTGCCCGAGTTGCTGCCGCAACAGGCACCGGCCATCGTGAAAGTGGACGCCAAGGGCGGCTTCGCCAACCCGGCCTTCGAAGTCGGCCTGCCGGCGCTGATCGAGCGGGCACATGCCTGTGGCGTCGCGGCGCTGGCGATCAATGACGCCGTGCATTTTTCCGCTCTCTGGGTCGAGGTCGAGGCCTTGGCGCAAGCCGGCCTTGCCGGCCTCGCCATGTGTCCGAGCTATGCCACCGTCGCCCCGACCGGCGGCAACAGGCCGTTGCTGGGCACCAATCCCTTTGCTTTCGGCTGGCCGCGCGAGGGACAGCCACCCTATGTCTTCGATTTCGCGACCTCGGTTGCCGCGCGCGGCGAGATCGAACTCCATCGCCGGGCTGGCAAGCCGCTGCCTGAAGGTTGGGCCATCGATTCGGACGGCAAGCCGACGACGGATCCCGAGGTCGCGCTCGCCGGCGCCATGCTGTCCTTCGGCGGGCACAAGGGTTCCGCCATCGGCACGATGATCGAACTGCTCGCCGGCATCATGATTGGCGACCTGACCAGCCCCGAGGCGCTGGACCTGATCGGCACCACGACGCTTTATCCGTCGCATGGCGAGTTGATCATCGCCTTTTCGCCGCAAGCCTTCGCCGCCGGTCGGGCCGGCAATCCCCTGGCTCGCGCGGAAGCCCTGTTCGAAGCGATCCTCGGCCAAGGCGCGCGCCTGCCCTCGCAGCGGCGGTTCCTGGCCCGCGAAAAGTCGGAGCGCGACGGCATTGTCCTCACGCACCAGGAAATGGAGCAACTTGACCGTCTTCTCGAGCAAGGGCTCGACGCGGTCTGAACCGATAATGGCCAAGGCCAAGACCAACCACAGGAGGGACAGAAATGCGCTGGGCGAAAACATTCACGGTCGTCGGCTGCCACGCCGAAGGTGAAGTGGGCAACGTGATCACCGGGGGCGTCAGGGACGTTCCCGGCAAAACGATGTTCGAAAAGAAGGAATATCTCGAAGAGCATATGGACGACATTCGTGGATTGCTCTTGTTCGAGCCGCGTGGCGCGCCATACGTCAACGGCAACATCATCCTGCCGCCTTGCGACCCCTCGGCCGATCTTGGCTATGTCATCATCGAAAGCACCGAGTATCCGCCCATGTCGGGCTCGAACACGATCTGCGTCGCCACGGTGGCACTGGAAACCGGGATCATCCCGATGCAGGAGCCCGAGACACTGCTGCGCATGGAAGCCCCGGCAGGAATGATCGAAGTGCGCTGCCTGTGCGAGAACGGCAAGGTGAAGCAAGTGGAATTCACCAACGTGCCGGCTTTCGCGCTCCATCTCGACACGCCGGTCGAGGTCGAAGGGCTGGGCACCATCACCGTCGACACCTCCTATGGCGGCATGACTTTCGCCCATGTCAACGCAAGCGCGCTCGGCTTTGCCGTCACCCCCGACGAGGCTCATCAAATGTCCCTGACAGGCCAAAGGATCAAGAAGGCGGTCAACGAGCAGCTCAAGGTGGTGCATCCGGAGAACCCGAAGATCCGCGATGTCTCCAATGTCATCTTCGAAGGCCCGATCGCGCGCGTCGACGGGCGCGTGGAAAGCATCAACGGCACGGTCTGCCTGCATGGCAGGCTCGACCGCTCTCCAACCGGAACCGGCACCACCGGGCGTCTGGCGGTAATGTCGGCAAAGGGTCAAATCGCCAAGGGCGAGCTGTTTCGCAACAAGTCGATCATCGGGACCCATTTCGATTCGCGCGTGATCGCCAACGCACGCGTGGGCGACCTTGATGCCGTCGTGGTCACCATCGCCGGACAGGCCTGGATCACCAGCATCGGCCAGTACGGCCTCGACCCGACAGATCCCTATCCGCGCGGCCACAGGCTGGCAGACGTCTGGTTCTGAACAAACGAGGCCGTGCCGGCAGGCACGGCCTCGTTCCTGTTCCGCCATGCTCAGGCTGTTGTCACGAAGGCTCTTACCTCGACACCGCTCTCTTCCAGCCGGGCCCGCACACGCGCGGCGATGGTGACGGCCGCCGGCGTGTCGCTGTGGACGCAGATCGAATCGATCGGCGTTTTCAGCAACTGCCCCGAAATCGTCTCGATGGCACCTTGCCTGACCATGCGGACGACCCGTTCCGCGGCCTTCTCGGCATCGTGGATGACCGCGCCCTCCAGCTTGCGCGAGACAAGAAAGCCTTCCTCCGTATAGGCGCGATCAGCGAAGATTTCGGACCGGACCGTCAGGCCTGCGTCGCGCGCGATCCTGTCCTGGAAGCCCAGCGCGATGGCGAGACATATCAGGTCGGGATCGACGGCCTTGACCGCGCGCGTCACGGCTTCGGCGACGCCACGGTCGGTCTGGGTAAGATTGCCCAGCGCGCCATGCGCCTTGACGTAGCGGATCGGGTGGCCGGCATAGGCGGACAGCGCCTGCGCCGCACCAACCTGGTAGGCCACCAGCCTTTCGATCTCATCCATGGAATGCGGAATGACACGGCGTCCGAACCCCCACAGATCGGCGAAGCTCGGATGCGCGCCAACCGCGACGCCCTTCTCGCGCGCCATCGAGAAGGTGGCGGCCATGATCTCCGGGTCGCCGGCATGAAAGCCACAGGCGACATTGGCGGAGCTGACGATGCCGAGGATCGCGGCGTCGTCGCCGAGCCTATAGGCGCCGAAACCCTCGCCCATGTCCGAATTGATATCGACCTGCAGTCCGCTCATGGCGCCTTCCTCATTGTCTTGCACGATCGGCTGTTGCCAGCGCGTAGAGCGGCGTGCCGTAACCGACCACCGCTCCGTCCTCGACCAGTGCGGCGCCCAGCACGCCATCGTCGGGCGCAAGCACGGCTTTCAGGTGTGACCCGACTTGCAGGACACCGACTGTCTCGCCTTTGCGAACCGTCTGGCCTGATGCGGCAACCGGGCGACCGGTCGTCGGATGATCGAGACGGAAGACGCCGACGCCTGGTGCGCGCACGCCGTTGAAGGCCGCTTCGGCCTTGGGGGTCGTGGCCACAGCCAAGGACGTTTCGGCGACGGACGATTGCAGGTTCAGACGCAGGCGCAGCGAGAAGCCGGTCTGCGCCAGCTCGATCTCACCGATGCCGGCGCGTGTGCACCAGCCGGCCAGCCTTTCGATTTCTTCAAGCGTCATCGCCGCCCCGTCCCTTGAGCAAGCCGCCTTCGATGAGACGTTCAAGATGATGAATATCGAAGCCTCCGGCGGCGAAGCCTGGCTCCTCCATCAGCAGGCCATGCAGCGGCGCGTTGGTGGCGATGCCGACAGCCTCCATCTCGGCCAGCGCGCCGCTCATGCGCCGGACCGCATCGGCTCGCGTCGCGCCATGCGCCAACAGCTTGGCCACCAGCGAATCGTAGTGCGGCGGCACCGTGTAGCCGGAGTAGAGGTGCGATTCGACGCGGATGCCCGGACCGCCCGGAGGCGTCCACCGCTCGACCCGGCCAGGATGCGGCCGAAAGCTGTAGGGATGCTCCGCGTTGATGCGGCATTCCAGAGCGTGGCCCTGAATGCGGATGTCTTCCTGCCTGAACGACAGATGCTCGCCCTGGGCGATGCGGATCTGTTCGCGCACGATATCGATGCCGGTGACGAGCTCGGTAACGGGATGCTCGACCTGCACCCGGGTGTTCATCTCGATGAAATAGAAGCGCCCGCCCTCGTAGAGGAATTCGAAGGTGCCGGCACCGGTATAGCCGATGGTCAGGCATGCACGCGCGCACAGCTCGCCGATCTCGGCGATCGCCTCGCGCGCGATGCCGGGCGCCGGCGCTTCCTCGATGATCTTCTGGTGGCGCCGCTGCATGGAGCAGTCCCGCTCACCAAGCCAGACCGCCGTCCCTTGCCGGTCGGCCAGCACCTGGATCTCGATATGGCGCGGGTGCTCGAGGAATTTCTCTAGATAGACCTGCGGATTGCCGAAAGCGCGGTCCGCTTCCTCGCGCGCCAGCGACACGGCTTCCATCAGCCCGCTCTCAGACCGCACGATGCGCATGCCGCGCCCGCCGCCGCCGCCGGCTGCCTTGACAATGACCGGATAGCCAACGGCCGAAGCGATGCCGCGCACCGCCTGCTCGTCTTGCGGCAGCGCGCCTTCCGAGCCTGGAACGCAGGGAACGCCGGCGGCAATCATCATCCGCTTGGCGGACACCTTGTCGCCCATCGCGCGGATCGCCGCCGACGACGGGCCGATGAAGGCAAGGCCGGCATTCTCGACGGCTTCGGCGAAGGCGGCGTTCTCCGAAAGGAAACCATAGCCCGGATGGATCGCGCCCGCGCCGGTAAGCTGCGCGGCGGCGATGATCTCGCCGATGTTGAGATAGCTTCCAGCAGCGGTCGCCGGGCCGATGCAAATCGCCCTGTCCGCCAACGCCACGTGGCGAAGGCTGGTATCGGCTTGCGAATGGGCCGCGACCACCTTCAATCCAAGGGCCCGGCAGGCGCGCAGGATGCGCAGCGCGATTTCACCACGGTTGGCGATAAGGACGGTATCGAACATCGCCTCAGCCCGCCTCTTCCAAGACGAACAGCACGTCGCCGGACTGCACACCGGCATGGTCCTCGAAAGCGATCTCGGCGATCTTTCCAGCGCGGTCGGATTCCACGACGTTGAACGTCTTCATGGCTTCCAGCACACCGATTTTCTGCCCCTCCTCGACAATGTCGCCGACGGAAACGAGCGGTGGCTCGCCTTCGGCGGCGGCGCGGTAGAAGACACCGGTCAGCGGGGCACGGATCGAATGCCGCGCTATCGTCGAGACCATTGGGGCGGAAGCAGCGGGAACGACCACGGCGGCAGTTGGCAAAGGCTGTGCCGACGAACCGGCCTGCGTCGCGGATGGCGTCGCTGACATCTGCCTTGCGAGGCGCACGCGCACGCCGTCGCACTCGACTTCCAGTTCATCGATGGGCGAACGCGCGACAAGCTCGATCAGCCCATGGACGAAGTCCAGATCCATCGCCGACATTACCGCAGCGCCTGGACAGCCTCGGCGATGCGCCCGATCGCTTTCTCGATCTGGTCCATCGACGTGGCTATGGAAATGCGGAAATGCGGCGACAGGCCGTAGGCCGAGCCCTGAACCACCGCGACCCGCGCCTGGTCGAGCAGATAGAGCGAGAGGTCGTCGTCGCCGCCGATGACAACGCCGTCGGGACGGCGTCGGCCGATAAGGGCCGAACAATCGGGGTAGAGATAGAAAGCCCCCTCCGGGGTCTGGCAGGTGAGGCCGGGGATTGCCCGCAGCAGTTCCAGCGCCCGATCGCGCCGGTCCTGGAATTCGAGCGCCCGCGGGCGAAGAAAATCCTGCGGACCCTCGAGCGCGGCTATGGTCGCGGCCTGCGAAATGGAGGACGGGTTCGACGTGCTCTGGCTCTGCACCGTCGCCATGGCGCGGATCAGCGGCTCCGGTCCGCCGGCGTAGCCGATCCGCCAGCCGGTCATGGCATAGGCCTTGGACACGCCGTTGACCGTCAGCGTGCGGTCCTTCAGCCGCGGCTCGACACCGGCGATGGTGTCGAAGGTGCGGCCGTCAAACAGGATATGCTCGTAGATGTCGTCGGTCAGCACATGGACCTGGCGGTGGTCGAGCAGCACTTCGGCCAATCCGGCGAGTTCGTCACGGCCATAGACGGCGCCCGTGGGATTGGAAGGCGTGTTGAGGAGCAGCCATTTCGTGCGTTCGGTGATTGCGCCGCGCAGAGCCTGCGGTGTCAGCTTGAACCCATCGGCCTGCGTGCAGGGAACGACCACCGGCCTGCCTTCGCCCAACAGCACGATGTCGGTGTAGGAGACCCAATAGGGTGCGGGAACGACAACCTCATCACCGGGAGCGAGCGTCGCCAGCATGGCGTTGTAGATGACCTGCTTCGCGCCACCGGCGACAGAGATTTGCGTCGGCTTGTAGTCAAGACCGTTTTCACGCCTGAACTTGTCCGCCACCGCCTTCTTCAGCGCGGCCGTACCGTCGACCGCCGTGTAACGCGTCTCGCCCCTGCGCATCGCCGCGTAGGCCGCCTCGACGATATGCGGCGGCGTCGGAAAGTCCGGCTCGCCGGCGCTGAGGCTGATGACGTCGATGCCGGCAGAGCGCATTTCGATGGCCCGGGCGGTGACCGCCATGCTCGGGCTTGGCTTGATGACGTCGAGACGGGGAGCAATGAGGCCCACGGAACGTTCCTCGGCATGGCCACCTCGATTGCCGAGGCAGATCCTGTTCTGTTTAAAATTGGATAATGTATTCCTTTTTTCACGTCAAACCCCTTTTTCTCTATCGGAGACCGGGCTATGACTGGGTGAAGGAGGCGAGATTGGCCACGAAAGTATCCAATCCATCGCCAGACCATATATCGGCCGGATAGGGAACGCGACTGGAATGGGCATGAAATATGATGTGGTGATCATCGGTGGAGGCGTTGTCGGAAGCTCGATCGCCTATTTCCTGTCCGCCAATCCGGATTTCAGCGGCAGCATCGCTGTGATCGAGCGCGATCCCTACTACACTGCCTCTTCGTCCTCGCTGTCGACCAGCGCCATACGCCAGCAGTTCGGCACGCCGCCGAACATCGCCATGTCGAAATTCAGCATGGAGTTCCTGCGCAATGTGGGGACGCGGCTTGCCATTGGCGACGAGCCGGCGGACATCGGGCTCCATCAGCCCGGCTATCTCGTGCTGGCAACGCCCGAGCGGGCAGACGCACAACGCGCAAAGAACCGGGTTCAGCGCAGCATGGGCGTCGACATCGAGCTGATCGAACAGTCCGATCTGGCGCGGCGCTTGCCCTGGCTCAACACGGAAGACCTCGCCCTTGGCTCATTCGGTGTCGGCAGCGAGGGCTGGTTCGACGGCCCTGGCTTGATGCAGGCATTTCGCCGAAAGGCGCGCGCTCAGAAGGTCGACTACATCGCCGCGACCGTGACCGGACTGGCCATGGCTTCATCGCACAGGGTTGGCGAGGTGGTGCTGGACAATGGCGAACGGCTGGTAGCCGGCACGGTGATCAACGCGGCCGGGCCATGGAGCGCGGGCATCGCCCGGATGGCCAGTGTCGAGGTGCCGGTCGTGCCGAGCAAACGCTGCGTTTTCGTCTTCGAGACCCCGGCAAGGATCGAGAACTGCCCCTTCGTCTTCGATACGAGCGGCTTCTGGCTGCGGCCGGAGGGCCAGCTTTTCCTGTGCGGGATTCCGCCGCTGCGCGAGAATGATCCGGACGATTTTGGCCTGGATGTGGACTACGAGCTGTTCGACGACCTGATCTGGCCCGCACTTGCCCATCGTGTGCCCGGGTTCGAGCAGCTCAGGATGCTGCGCGCCTGGGCAGGGCTCTATGAGTACAATACTTTCGACCACAGCGGCATTATCGGGCGTCATCCGGAGGTCTCGAACTTCGTACTGGCCACCGGCTTCAGCGGACACGGCATGATGCACGCGGCGGCAACAGGCTCAGGGGTCAGCGACCTGATCGCCTACGGAGAATACCGCTCCATCGACCTCTCGGCCTTCCGCTATGAGCGCATCGCCAGCGGCCAGCCCATCGAGGAACATGTCTACTGAGGCGAAACCGGCGGCGGGCCTTCGGAGTGACAACAACCTATGCGCAGTGCTATGCGTCCGTTTCTTCAATCAAAATTGCGCCGCATGCCAAATCACAAGGCGGTCGCCCCCAGGCTGATCAATGCTCGTACAGAAGAAAACCATCTCGGCCCAGGTCGCGGACGCCATCAGGCAGAAAATCCTGATCGGCGAATACGAGGCCAACTTCCAGTTGCGGCAGGAACATCTGGCCACCGAGTTCGGCGTCAGCCGGATACCGGTACGGGAAGCGCTGCATCAGCTTCACTCCGAAGGCTTTGTCACGCTCGTCTCCCACAAGGGCGCGGTCGTCACCTCGATCTCCCTGGACGAGATCCTCGAGCTCTACGAATTGCGGGCCCGGATTGAAACCTGGCTGCTTGCCCTTGCCATTCCGAGGATGACGGAGGCCGATCTCGCGCTTGCCCGTGAACGGGCAAAGCAGCACCAGGAACAAGGCCGGACCGGTGAATATTCCAACCAGTTGAACTGGAACTTCCACGCAGCGCTCTACGCGCCGTCCGGCCGCAAGGCGACGATCGAACTGGTCGGGCGCATCTACCAGCAGCTGGAACGATACACGCGCATGATGGTCACGCTCACCGAGATCCAGGCACAGTCTGACCGTGACCACTGGCAACTCATCGAGCTCTGCGAAGCCAAGGATACGCTGCGCGCCGTCAGCCTCCTGGAAATGCATATCATCACCAGCGGCAAGTTCCTGGTCGACCGGCTCCAGGAATTGCGGGGCAGCTGACGAAGCGACCCCGATCCCCGGCCGGCCACCCCGGTACGGATCATTTGCCGGGCAGATTGGTTGCCCGGGTCAAAAGGATGACACCAGCCTTGTCGGCCGTATCGTAGTAGGTGAAGCCGGTGCGGTTTTTCCTGCGCCCGCGCATCAGCACGGACAGCCCATCGATTTGCGCCTTGGTTTCGGCCGCGTCGGCATCACGAACCTCGAAGCCGATGTGGAAGACACCCTCGCCCTTGGTGTCCAGATGGATCCGCTGCGGTGAAGGATCACGGCTCGGCTGGCAAAGCTGCAGCTGAACATTCGGCAGGTTGCAAATACGGTATTGCATCACCTTGAATCCCTCGGGGCTGGGCACCTGGAGTTCCTCATATTCGGCCAGCGGCGGATAGGCTTCCCACGGTCCTATACCGATGGAATCGTAATAGGTCTGCGCCTTGTCGATATCATGCACGACGATGCAGATGTGATGCAGCTTGTCGAAATTGCCCATTTCCTCACTTCCCATTTTTCTCACTCTTGACCGGAACCGTATAGTTCAGCACGCGGCGTCCCCCGTCGGGATAGATCGTCTCGCCGGTGATGTAGGAGGCATCGTCGCTGGCCAGGAACGCCACGACAGAAGCGATCTCGGCCGCCGTCCCGAGGCGCCCCAGCGGTGTGCGCGAAAGGATCGCCTGCCGCATTTCTTCAGAATCGATGAAGGTCCCGTCCATCACCATCTCTGTTGCGATGGTGCCCGGGCCGACGCCGACGACACGGATGCCATGGGGGGCGAAGGCGACGGCCGCGGTGCTGGTGACCTGGTTCATACCGCCTTTGGAGATCGCATAGGTGGCGACGCGCGGATTGGCGAGGCCGGAATTGATGGAGGACATGTTCACGATAACGCCACCGTTGCCTTGCGCGATCATCTGGCGGGCCGCGGCCTGGGTGCCCATGAACGCGCCCTTCAGGTTGACGGCGAGAACCCTGTCGTAGTCCGCCTCTGTGATGTCGAGAAAGTCCTGGACCGGAGCGATGCCGGCATTGTTGACCATGATGTCGAGGCGACCGAACTTCGCCACCGCCGCCGCGACCAGCGCATCGACCTGATCCTTCCTGCTGACATCCGTGATCACTGCCAGGACGGTCTCGTCCGTGCCGATTTCAGCGGCGCATTTCTTCAGTTCCGCGGCATCGATGTCGCCGATCACGACATAAGCGCCTTCGGCCAGAAAGCGTTCCGCGCAAGCGCGCCCGATGCCGCGCGCCGCCCCGGTGACAACAGCCACCTTGCCCGCCTGTCTCATGTGCAATTCCTTCGTCATTGTGAGCAGGTCACCGTTCGTGGGATCGGCACACCAAGCTCGGCCACGGATAGGGATAATTCTCCCACCGAAGCCTATCCTAGAGCAGGGTGACGTTTGGTTTAATCGTCATCCTGCTCTATCTGTTTGTTGGAGCATGATCTTTTCCCAAAACCGGTTCCCACTTTTCGGGATCATGCTCTAGCGGATCACGAACGGGTTGGCGGTCTTGCCAACCGTGTCTATCCACACCGTCTTGGTCTGCAGATAGGCATTGATCGCCTCCTGCCCGCTCTCACGACCGATACCGCTTCTCTTGTAGCCGCCGAAGGGCGCCATATAGGAGACGGCGCGGTATGAATTGATCCAGACCATGCCGGCTTCCATCGCGGCCGCGCCGCGCAGCGCCCGCCCCATGTCGCCGGTCCAAATACCTGCCGCCAGCCCGTAGGGGCTGTCATTGGCGATGGCGAAGGCCTCTTCCTCGTCGTCGAACGGGATGACGGACAGGATCGGCCCGAACACCTCTTCGCGGGCGATCCGCATGGTGTTGTTGACGCCAGTGAAGATGGTGGGCTGGACGAACCAGCCGTCGGCCAGTTCGGCCGCATCCGGCTTGCCGCCGCCAAGCACGCACAGCGCACCCTCGCGCCGTGCGATGCCGAGATAGGAAAGCACCTTGTCGCGCTGGGCATGCGTGGTGATCGGCCCCACCTGCGTTTCGGCCAGCGACGGATTGCCTATCCGGGCACTTGCCGCGAGCGTGATGACATCTTCCACGAACCGATCGTGTATCTTGCGGTGGACCAGCAGGCGCGAGCCGGCAATGCAGGTCTGACCGCTGGCCGCGAAGATGCCGGATATCGCGCCGTTTACCGCGCTCTCGATATTGGCGTCGTCGAAGACGATGTTGGCCGATTTGCCGCCCAGTTCCAGCGTCACGGTCTTCAGTCCCTCGGCCGCCGCGCGATAGACGGCGAGACCGCCCGGCTCGCCACCGGTGAAGGCGATCTTGGCGATGTCGGGATGGGAGACGAGCGGCACGCCGACGTCCTGCGGCATGCCGGTGACGGTGTTGACGACGCCCGGAGGGAAACCCGCCTGCGCGAACAGTTTCACGAATTCCAGCGTCGAGGCCGAGGCGTGTTCCGACGGCTTGATGACGACCGTGTTGCCTGCCGCCAGCAGCGGTGCGAGCTTCCATGTCAGAAGCAGCAGGGGCGAATTCCAGGGCACGATGGCCGCGATGACGCCCAAGGGCTCATGCCTGGTGAAAGCGAACATATCAGCCTTGTCGATCGGCAGCACCGAGCCTTCGATCTTGTCGGCAAGCCCTCCGAAATAGCGGAACCATTCGGGGATATAGCGCAGCTGCGCCGTCATCTCGGTGAGCAGCTTGCCATTGTCGCGCGTCTCGATGGCGGCAATGCGCTCGGCGTTCTCCGCAATCAGATCCGCCAACCTCACCAGCAGCTTGCCGCGCGCGGTTGGCGTGAGGCCGCCCCATTCCTTCGACCGGAAAGCCGCCTTGGCAGCCGCCACGGCGGCGTCGACCTCGGCCTTGCCGCAGCGCGGGATCAGTGCCCAAGCCCTGCCGGTAAACGGATCGTGGCTCTCGAATGCATGGGCAATCGATTGCAGCCGACCGCCGACCGTGTTCTGGAAGCTAACCAGCGGCATATCGGCCCTCAACAGGTGGCGAGGCCCAGATGGGCGCGAAAGCGGTTCTTGACCTCGACCGCGTCGCGCGGCGGCAGCGAGCGGGGCAGATTTTCGGCTGCGATTTTCAGCACGAACAGGCGCGGGCCTTCGGCCGGGCGGCGAAGCTGGTCGCACAGCGCCTCGACCTCCTCCAGCGAACGCAACTCGCGGGTTTCGGCGAAGCCGCAGGCAGCCGCGACCTTGTCGAAAGCGATGCCCTTTCCGGTGTGGCTCGACTGCATGCCGGTCTCGCCGAAATGCTGGTTGTCGAGCACGATCAGATCGAGGTTTTTGGGCCGCGCCACCGAGATCGTCGCCAGCGACCCGAACGCCATGAGCTGTTCGCCGTCACCGGTAATGACCATGACCCGCTTCAGCGGCTGGGCCTGAGCAAGTCCGAGGCCGATCAGCGCCGCACCGCCCATGGCGCCCCAGAGGTAATAATTGTCGTCGCGATCACCGGCAGCGTGCACATCGTAGCTCGGCGAGCCTAGACCGGTCACCACCAATGCGCCGTCGCGGGCATCGAGGAGCTTCTTCACCGCGACCCTACGGTCCATCGTCGGCAAGTTCATGTCGCTCACCACTTCTTCTTGCCAAGCAGCCGCTGCCCGATCAGCACGGCGATCTGCTGGTCGGCGTCGAACGCCATCGAGGCCGCCTGCGCCACCGTCTCGACTAGATCTGGACCGGTCTCGGCGCGCAGTACCCTGAGGCCGATCGCCTTCAGCGAGGCTTCCGTCGCCTGCCCCATCGGCACCTGCCACGGGTTGAACTCGGCCCATTCGCCGCGCATCGTCACCAGGACGAGCAGGGGAAGGCGTGCCTGCACGGGAAGCGACAGCATGTTGATGCAGTTACCGACGCCGGAGGACTGCATGAGCACGACGCTGCGCTTGCCGCCGAGCCACGAGCCGGCGGCGATGGCGATGCCCTCTTCCTCGGTCGTCAGCACGTTGGTCACGACCTCCGGATCTTCACTGAAGCGGCGGATCAAGGTGGTGTGGCCGGCATCGGGCACATAGGACATCTGGCTGATGCCGGCAGCCTTGAGCACATCATAGACCTGATCCGGCCACTGCTTTTCAGGCACCGTGGAAGCGGCTGTATCCGCTTGTCTTGCTTTCAGGCTCGCTGTCACCTTGGACCCCCGAGGATTGGATTGGCGTCAGACTACCTCTGTTCTGCGATCCAATCTTCGTCTCTTTCTCGTGATCAGATATAATGATATTCGATAGCTCATGGAGCTATCGCAACTGCGCACCCTGATCCACGTCGCCGATCTGGGCAGCCTCAGCAAGGCAGCCGACCGGCTGCACATCGCACAGCCGGCTCTCAGCCGGCAGGTGCGCATGCTGGAGGAAGAACTGGGATTTGCCCTGTTCCTGCGCCACGGACGCGGCATGGTGCTGTCCGAGC
Source organism: Mesorhizobium sp. 113-3-9 (assembly GCF_016756515.1). Lineage (NCBI taxonomy): Bacteria > Pseudomonadati > Pseudomonadota > Alphaproteobacteria > Hyphomicrobiales > Phyllobacteriaceae > Mesorhizobium > Mesorhizobium sp. 113-3-9. The sequence goes on from NZ_AP023246.1 coordinate 6,234,417, forward strand.
AGGGCAAGGAAGTGCTGGCGCACGCCATGCGCGTGATGGCCGAGATCGACGAGATCCGCGCCACGGCCACGCCCGCCGACGCGCCGCTGACCGGCGAGGTCGCCATTGGCCTACCACCCACGGTGGCAGACATCATTTCGCTGCCGCTCGCCGCCGCCTTCGGCAAGGCCCACCCCAAGGCCAAGCTCAGGCTGGTGAGCGCCTATACGGGTTATCTGCTGGACTGGCTGCACCGCGGCGAGGTCGACGTCGCAGTGCTCTACGACCCGCGCATGGCAAGATCGCTGCGCTCCCGCCCGCTGCTGCTGGAAAACCTCTTCCTGATCGGTCCACCCGAGGCCGGCTTCTCCACGGTGCGCGCGGTGCCGTTCGCATCGCTCGCCGGCAAACGCCTGCTGATGCCCAGCATCAAGCATGGGCTGCGCACCATCGTCGAACGCTGCGCCGCAGAATCAGGCATCACGCTCGATGTCGGCATCGAAGCAGATTCGTATGCCGCGCTGAAGGACCTGGTACGCAACGGCCATGGCTGGACGATCCTGCCGCTCGCCCCCATCCACGCCGATGTCGCCGCCGGCCTGCTGACCGCCGCGCCGCTGATCGATCCCGTGCCCGTGCGCCGCCTCATCCTTGCCTACCCGGCCGACCGGCCCGCCTCGCGGCTGGCACGGTTTGCCGGCCAAGCCATAGAAGACATCGTCAAGGACCTGGTCGAAAGGACCGTATGGGTCGGCCAGCTTCTTGGCTCACCCTGAGCGTTTGAATTCCGGCATATCTGATAACGCCAGCCTTGCATTGCGGATGGGGAGTGCCGCAACGATAATACGGCCTGCGCGAGACAGAAGGCCGGGGCCCCTCATGGACCAGTACCAGGACATCCGCGACGCCGCCGCCAGGCTCCGCACACGGGTTCCCGGCTTCGCGGAGGGATACGATGTCGAGCGCAAGTTCCGCGAGACGCGTCGCTATCAGGTCGCGCCGATCTCGACCAACCTCATCCTGTCAAACCTTTCCGAGCATGTGCTCGGCCTGCCGCGTTCCTACCAGGAGCTATCGCCGTGAACATCCTCATCGTCTATGCCCATCCGGAACCGAAGTCCTTCAACGGCGCCATGAAGGATCTCGCGCTGGAAACCTTGACCCGCGCCGGCCACGAAGTCGTCGTCAGCGACCTCTACGCAATGGGCTTCAACCCTGTCGCCGGGCCCGGCGACATATCAGGTGAACGCAACGATCCGGAGTTCTTCAGCCTGCCGCGCGAACAAACTGCCGCCTACGAGGCCGGCGTGCTCTCGTCCGACATCGCGGCCGAGATCGAAAAAGTAAGGCGGGCCGACTTCGTGCTCTTCCAGTTCCCCATTTGGTGGTTCGGCATGCCCGCAATCCTCAAGGGCTGGGCCGACCGTGTGTTCGCACGCGGTTTCGCCTATCTGCCGGGCCGCAAATATGACACCGGCATGTTCAAGGGCAAGCTCGCCATGGTGGCCGCCACCACGGGCACATCGGCCGACACCTATGCGCCCGATGGCATTGACGGCGATATCCTCACCGTGCTGTGGCCCGTGCATAACGGCCTGCTGCGCTATTCGGGCTTCGACGTGCTGCCGCCCTTCGTCGCCTACATGCCGGGCCGCGTCGGCGACGATGACCGCCAGGCCTATCTCGAGGCCTACGGCAAGCGGCTGGCAGAGATCGACGACACGCCGCGGCTGTTCTTCCACCCCGCCGAGGATTACGGCAAGAACGAGCGGCTGAAGCCGGGCGTGCTCGCCCGCTCTGGAGTGCAGCGCAATAGCTGACGCCGGCGCGTGCCCGCTGGAGGACGAGCAGGTGGCGCCGCGCCGCTTCGCACGGTCCGCCTTCGCCGACGACTGAAGCGGCATTGCCGGATGACAAGCGCATCGCAGAACAAGGGCCAGAATTTCGGAGCCATTGCGCGGTAAGTTTTTGCTTGTGAACAGGCTGGCGGATTGTAGCCTGCGCACGAGCCGGTCCAACAAAGGTGGTGCGCGAGATGGTCGACATCCAAATTCCGATGGATGCAGCGTGCCGCTGAAAGCAGGAGCTCATATCGAGGCCATGTCCGCCTTCGCGCTTGCGAATTTCGGTGGCTATGACGGGCCAACCCTTGCTCAGAATGAAAGCGCTTTTCCGCCCAGCCCCAAGGCCATCGCCGCTGGCCAGGACGCGATTGCCCGCAGCCATCTCTATCCCGACCCGGACTGGACGGCACTGCGCGGGGCGATCGCGCAAGCCTATGGGGTCGAGCGCGACATGATCCTGTGCGGCGCCGGTTCGATGGACCTGATCAGTTGCACCGTCGCGGCGTTTGCGGGCCCGGGCGAGGAGGTGCTTGGCACCTCCTATGCCTATAATTTCGCCGCATCCGCCGCCGCGCGTGTCGGTGCGGCCTACGTCAAGGCAGCAGAGCACGATTTCACCGTTTCGATCGACAGCATCCTGGCTGCGGTCACGCCCGCAACGCGTATCGTTTTCGTCTGCAATCCGGGCAATCCGACCGGCACCCGTATCCGCAACAGCGAACTGCTGCGACTGCGCGCGGCGTTGCGGCCAGACGTGCTCCTGGTGATCGATCAGGCCTATGGCGAATTCGACGACCAAGACCCCGGGCCGATCCTTGCGCTCGTCGCGCGCGGCGATACCGTCGTGCTGCGTACCCTCTCCAAGGCTTATGGCCTCGCCGGGGCGCGCGTCGGCTGGGGCCTGTTTGCGCCTTCGGTCGCGGCGCAAGTGCGCAAGATGCAGAATTCGAACCAGGTCACGACGCCTAGCCTCGCCATGGCCGTCGCGGCTGTGGAGGACCAGGCCTACATGCGCGAAACGGTGGCCCGCACGGCCGGAATTCGCGACCGGTTTGCGCATGACCTGAGGTCTGCCGGGTACCATGTTCCCGAAAGTCGGGCGAATTTCGTGCTGATCCGCTTCGCCAGCGCAGCCGCCGCGGAGGCTACCGAGAGGACCTTGCGCGGCGCCGGTATCATCGTGCGGAGCCTGGGGGGCTACGGCCTCACCGACTGTTTGCGCGCGACGGTCGGCCCGCAAGAGATGATGGATCGGGCGCTGCGCATACTGATCGACATGCGCGGCGACTAGATCCGGCGACCGCATGTTTTTGCGACTTGCACCCTGGGGAGATTTGAGAGATGCCGTACCTGCCCGTCCGAGACTTCATCGGCTATGGCGAAAAGCCGCCCGCCGCGCAGTGGCCTGGCGGCGCCAAGCTGGCCCTCAACATCGTCGTCAACTATGAGGAAGGCGCCGAATACAGCATCGGCGAAGGCGACGGCGTCTCCGAGGCGATCCTGTCGGACCTTGCCGTGTCCCCGGCGGCGCCGGGTCTGCGTAACCGCAACATGGAATCGCTCTACGAATACGGCTCACGCGTCGGCGTATGGCGGCTGGCCTCGCTGTTCCAGGAAAAGAACATCATCCCGACCTTCTATGTCGTCGGGCGAGCGCTCGAACTCAATCCGGCGGCCGGCCAGGCGATCGCGGCACTTGGCAGCGACATCGTCTGCCATGGCTGGCGCTGGATCGACTACGCGCCGCTGAGCGAGGACGAGGAGCGCCAGCACATTGCCATGACCGTCGACACCGTCCAGCGCCTGACCGGCATTCGCCCGCTTGGCTGGTACACGGGCCGGCCCAGTCTCAACACCCGGCGGCTGGTGGCGGAGCATGGCGGCTTCCTGTTCGACTGCGACGACTACAATGACGACCTGCCTTATTTTGTCGACGTCGATGCCAAGCGGCATCTGGTCGTGCCGCACAGCTTCGACAACAATGACAGCCGGTTCTCGCGCGGCTCCGGCCTGGAGACAGGCAGCCAGTTCTTCGAATATGTCAGCGATGGCGTGGACTGGCTGCTGGCCGAAGGCGAAAAGACGCCGCGCATGATGACAGTCTCGCTGCACTGCCGGCTGGCGGCCAGGCCGGGCCGCATGATCGGGCTCGCCCGCTTCCTCGACAAGATCAAGGCCAATCCGGATATATGGATCTGCCGCCGCTCCGACCTTGCCCAACATTGGCTGGATCGGTTCGGCGGCTGAGAAAGCATTCGGCGGCATTGTTTTGACGCAATTCCGGACGGAAAACCGCTTCACACTTTTCCTGGAATTGCTCTGGCCGCCGGCTAAACCCTACTTGTTCGGAACCTCGTAGACCTTGCCGTGCCATGGCGCCGCGTCGATCTGGTCCAGCGCCATCACGTAGAGTTCTTTCTCGTCCGGTCCGAAGGCGAAATTCGGCATGGACGGCGACGGAACCGAAAGCGTGCGCAGCAGCTTCGCATCCTTGTCGACGACGATGATCTTGCCTGGCGCATCGAGCGAGCGCGGGCTCTGGCCGATATACATCTCGCCGGCCTTGTCCATCTTGATGCCGTCAGGCCAGATATGCGGCTGGTTGGGGAACAGGTCGTCGAGGCGCAGGAAGACGCGGCGGTTGCCCAGGCCGTGGTCGGGCTGGACGTCGAACTCGATGATCCTGTTATCCTCGGTCTCGACCAGGTAGAGGATTTTTCCATCGTTCGACATGACCAGGCCATTGGCATTGTGCAGGTCGCCGGCAACCTTCTTCACGCTGCCATCCTTGCCGATGTAGTAGGCCGAGGCGTCGATCAGCGGTCCGCCCTTGCCGGACCCAGTGAAGTAGATGCCGCCATCCTTGTCGGGCGCGAAGTCATTCGGTCCGCTGAACGGCTTGCCGTCCGTATCCTTGTCATAGGCCGGCAGCGTCTTGCCGTCGGCGGAGATGCGGCCGATCGAGTTGCTGTCGTAGCAGGTGACAAGAAACTCGCCGGATGTCGTCGGTAACACCGCTGAAGGGCCACAACCGTCCATCTTCCAGAAGATCTCGTTCTTCTTGCCGTCCCATACGGTCACCGTGCCGCGGCCGTATTCGACGTAGAAGAGCTTGTCCTGATACCAGATCGGACCTTCGGCGAACCACGCGTCTTCATTGATGACCTTGACGTCTCCCGCATGCGCGGAGGATGTGAGGGCCAGGGCAAACATGGTGCCCAGCAGATGCCATTTGATCATGCGATTCCCCTTTGTTTTCAGATGGTCGAAATCTTCCTCGTCCAGCTTCGCCGGCGTTTCCGGCCGGTCACGGTTTTCGTCGGTTCGTCGAATGGATGGATGGCCGGGCTTCTATGAGCGCAAACGCTTGCCTTCGGGGTCGAAGGGCGGATGCGGCAGCAGGATCGCCTCATGCGGCCTTCCCAGTATGGCGACCGAGACCTTGTCCCCGGCCTTGGCCGAGCCGGCCTTGACATAGCCGAGCGCCAGCGACTTCTCGACGAAATAGCCATAGGCGCCCGAAGACACCTGTCCGATAGGCGTGCCATCGGTGAGGAAGATCGGTTCGCCGCCGGTCGCGTCGGCATCCCTGGCGTCGATCGACAGCATGATGAGTTCATCGCGCGCCGGCTTGCCGGCGATGGCGGCATAGGCATCGCGGTTCAGGAACGCTCCCTTGTCCATTTTGACAAGGCCATCGAACTTGACCTCCTGCGGCCAATATTCGGGCGAATATTCGCGACTCCAGCTACCATAGCCCTTTTCGACGCGCAGTGACATCAGCGCACGCGATCCGACCGGTCCGGCGCCGACTTCGTTGCCGGCCTTGAGCAGCGCGTCGTAGAGCTCGACCTGGTCGGTGGATTTGCAATGCAGTTCCCAGCCAAGGTCGCCGGTGAAGGACACCCTGAGCGCCACCACATCGATGCCGGCGACGGTGATCCGTCGCGACTGCATGAAGGGAAATGCCTCGTTCGACAGATCCTCATTGGTCAGGCGCCGCAGGAGGTCGCGCGAACTCGGTCCCGCCACGTTGAAGCCGCAGAGCTCCTCGGTGCGCGAGCGGAAGGTCGTGCCCTCGGGCAAGGGGACGGCCTTGAAGAACCTTTGGTGGAAGCGTTCGGCCATGCCGGAGCCGATGACCATGAATTCGTCGTCGGCGAGCCTGGTCACGGTGAAGTCGCCGGCGATGCCGCCGCGCTTGCCGATCAGCGGCGTGAGGCAGGAGCGGCCAACCTTTACCGGCATGCGGTTGGCGAACAGCGCATTGAGCCAGGCCTCGGCACCAGTGCCCTTGACCTCGTATTTGGCGAAATTGGAGATGTCGATGATGCCGGCGCGTTCGCGCAGCATGCGCGCCTCGCGGCCCACTGGTTCCCACCAGTTCTGGCGCGTGAAGCCGATCGTCTCCTCGCGCGGCTCGCCCTCGGCGGCGAACCACAGCGGGTGCTCCCAGCCGAAATTGAGGCCGAAGACGGCGTTCATTCCCTTTTGCGTGTCGTAGACGGGCCTGGTGCGCACCGGTCGCCCGGCGGCGCGTTCCTCGTTGGGGAAATGGATCTTGAAGCGATGGCTGTACTGATCCTGGACGCGGGCCTTGGTGAAGGCCTTGCCGGCCCAGTGGCCGAAGCGCGCCATGTCCCAGGCGAACATGTCGAGCGAGGGCTCACCCTCGATCATCCACTCAGCCGCGAGCTTGCCCATGCCGCCCGACTGCGAGAAACCGGGAATGATGCCGTTGCAGCAGAAATAGTTGCTGAGTTCGGGCACCGGCCCGAACAGCACCGCGCTGTCCGGCGACCAGATCATCGGCCCGTTGATCACCTTCTTGACGCCGGCTGTGCCGACGGCCGGCACGCGCGAGATCGCGCGCAGCATGTTCTCCTCGATACGGTCGAGATCGTCGGGAAAGAGTTCGTGGCCGAAGTCCAGCGGCGTGCCGTCCTCGGCCCAGAATTTCATCTTGCGCTCGTAGGCGCCGATGAGCAGCCCGAGGCCCTCCTGGCGCAGATAGTACTCGCCGTCACGATCGGCGACCGAAGGCAAGCGGCGGCCCATGGCGGCGATTTCCGGAATGGTCTCGGTAACGAAATACTGGTGCTCGGTCGGGATCAGCGGCAGCTGCAGGCCAGCCATGGCGGCGACCTCCCTGCCCCACAGGCCGGCGGCGTTGACCACCCATTGCGTACGGATGTCGCCCTTCGGCGTGCGCACGATCCAGCTGCCGTCTGCTTGCGCCTCGGTCGCGGTCACCGGCGTGAAGCGATGGATCTCGGCGCCGCGCTGGCGCGCGCCGGCGGCGTAGGCCGCGGTGACGCCGGACGGATCGACATTGCCGCCTTCCGGCTCGTACATGATGCAGCGTATGCCGTCGAAGTCGACCAGCGGATGCAGCCGCTCCGCCTCGTCGCGCGCGACTTCGTAGAAATTCATCTTGTAGCGCCGCGCCTTGGCCTCCTGGAGCCTCAGCTGATGCTCGCGCGCCTCGGTCTGGGCGAGATAGAGCGAGCCCGGCTGGAAGATGCCGCAACCCTGGCCGGTCTCGGCCTCCAACTCCTTGTAGAGCGCCATCGTGTAGTGCTGGAGGCGGCTGATGTTGGTGGAATCATGCAGGCCGTGAATGTTTGCCGCCGCATGCCAGGTGGAACCGGAGGTCAGTTCGCTGCGCTCGAGGAGGACGACATCCGTCCAGCCGAACTTGGCAAGGTGATAGAGGATCGAGCAGCCGATCAGACCGCCGCCGATGACGACGGCTTGTGCATGAGTACGCATGTTTCTTCCCTTTGTACGGCGACTTTATCCTGGCGTTTGAATTAGCTGACTGGTCAATCGCAGTCGCCCGGCGAGTTCGGGGGCGCAACATGCGCCCCCGAGATATTTGCTGTGGTTGAACCGACCTATGCCTTGTCGAGCCAGACCTTATCCAGTTGCAGTTCGAATGTCTGATGCATGCCAAGGTTCTTCACATAGGTTGCGTGGTGCCGGTACAGCGAACGCCAGAAGGCCTGGATGAGGATGCCGGAGTCCTGCAGAATGGATTCGACGTCCTTCATCAGCTCCTTGCGCTTGTCGACGTCCGCCACGGCGAGCGCCGCGCTGAGCTTCTTGTCGAATTCCGGATTGGCGTAGCCCGACTCGTTCCAGGCCTCACCGCTGCGATAGGCGATCGCCAGCACCTGGACGCCGAGCGGCCGCATGCCCCAATCGGTGGTCGACCACGGATATTTCGTCCAGTCGTTCCAGAACGACGAGCCCGGAATGATGGTGCGCTTGACCTTGAAGCCGGCCTCACGCATCTGCGCGGCGACGACGTCGGCCGGGTCCTTCACATAGTCCGCATCGTAGGAGATCAGCTCGAATTCGTGATCCGTCTGGCCGGCCTCGGCCATAAGCGCCTTGGCTTTGGCGATATCGCGCGGAACTTTAGGCAGCGCGTAATATTCCGGATGGATCGGACAGACATGGTGGTTCTCAGCGACCTGCCCAAGGCCGCTGTAGCCGAGCTTCAGCACCGTCTCGTTGTCGACAGCGAGCTGTATGGCGTTGCGCACGCGTTTGTCGTCATACGGCTTGTTGGTCACATTGGTGCGCAGCACGATGGTGCCGGCGGTGACCACTTGCTCCTTGACCAGCCCCATGCTGTCATAGAGGTCGACCGTGCCGCCCACCGTCTGGTAGTTGCAGTCGATCTCACCGGCCTCGAAGGCGCTGCCGATGGCAGGGTTGGACGCGTCCGATCCGTAGTCGGTCCAGTCGACGCCATCGAGATAGGGCTCGCCGCCGAACCAGGTGAAGTCCTTGCGCCGCCGCACCGAGGCCGACTCGCCGACCTTGTACGAAATCAGCTCATAGGGACCGGTGCCGGGCGTCTTGAGCATGTCGGCGCCGTTCTTGTCGAAGTCGCGATGGACGATGACCGCCGGATAATCGGAAAAGCCCGGAATGATGGTGACGTCGGACTGATTGCATTTCAGCTTCACCGTGTGGTCGTCGACCTTGGTGATGGCGCCGGCCGCGGCTTTCTTGGTGGCGGGATCGATCAGGGAGCTCATGCGCCCGGCCATAGAATTGCCTTCGGCCGCCTTGTCGCACCAGCGTTCGATGTTGTGCACGATGTCGTCGGCGTTGAAGTCGTCGCCGTTCGACCACTTCACGCCCTTGCGCAGATGCAGCGTGTATTGCGTGGCGTCGTCACTCACTTCCCAGCTCTCGACCAGGTGTCCCTCGAAGGTGAAGTCGGTGGTGTAGCGGATCATGTAATCGTTGCACTGGCGCATGACGTTGGCGATCTCGGACCAGTCCCAGGAGCGCGGATCCTTCATGTCCTTGATGATCATCTGCATCTTCAGGATGCCGCCCTTCTTGCCGGGCACGATCGTCGCGGCCTTGGCCGGGGCGATGCCGGCCATCGAATAGGCGAACGCCGTGGAGGCCCCCATCGCGCTTGCCATGGCCAGGAATTCGCGGCGATCCATCTTGCCGCTTTTGACTTCGGCTGCGTAGCTTTCGATAACCGCCGGGACGCGGTCACCGTTGCTCTTGAACATTGTCATCGTTGTTCTCCGGTTCAGGGCTTTCCGCCCGTTACATTCCCCTTGCGATATTCATGTTAGGGGCGATGCAAAAATCCCGGAAGGGCTCAAGCCATGAAGAACCGCCAAAACGCGGCCCTAAAGACCTAAAAAAACGATGCCATTGGCGTGTCAATTTTTTGAGCGCGGGCCTGTCGCCCGCTCGCGGACGGCTATCAGGCGCTGTCTTCGCGTGCTCGCGAGAGGATCCATTCGCGCACAATGCGAGCGATGTTTCCTTTCGAGAGCTGGCTCTCGGTGAGGTAGTAATTCCAGGGGCTTGGCGGCCGAACCGGAAAGGGTTCGACGAGCAGTCCGCGACGCAGATAGGCATGGGCAAGCGACCGCTGGGTGGCGACCAGTCCGGCCCCCATGGCAGCGAGTTCGAGCGCGATGTTGGAGGCGTTCGTCGACAGCCCCTTGTCGTGCTCGTCCATGTCGACGCCGAGCGCGGTGGCAACAACCTGCCAGTATTCCTGGCGGCCGTGCACGAAGATCCAGTCCACCTTGAGGATATCCGCCGGCGCCTTCACGGCATGCTCGCCTTCGAGCAGCGAAGGCGCGCAGAGCAACAGCAGTTCGTCGTTCCAAAGCGGGATGCCGGCGGGAGGGCGATCGTCGAAGCGGCGCGTCGAAATCGTGATGTCGGCGATCTGTTCACTGATATCCTCCCAGATCGTACCGTGCAGCACGATCTCGATCTCGGGATGTTTCTTGCGAAACGCGGCCATGCAGCCCGCCAGCCAGTTCTCCGCCAGGCTCATCGGGCAGGAGACGACCACGGTGCGGTTGCGCGAAGAGGTCACGATCGCCTCCGTTGCCTGGTCGATCTGATCGAGGGCCTGGCGCAAGGTCGGCAGGAAGGCCTCGCCCATCTCGGTGAGCTTGAGGCTGCGCGGGTAGCGGATGAACAATTGCCGTCCGATGTAATGTTCGAGCGCGCGGACATGGGTGCTGACCGCGGCCTGCGTGTATCCGAGTTCGTTGGCGGCGGCGGTGAAGGAGAGATGCCGGGCCGAACTCTCAAAGGATCTGATATAGTTCAACGGGGGTGGCGGCTTCATCGCTAACTCCTGCAAGACGCAGTGATAGCTATCCCACAGACAGGGCGGCGTTCAATCGTGACCGACCACAAGACGTGTATTTTTTTGGCCAATGCCGCCGAACTAATTGCGTGAAAGCACGATGAACCCAAATTAATGATGTCGTGACGCAGAGGGGAGTAATGCAAGTGGCTGTGCCGTCGCATCGGCGTGAAGGGCCTGACGCGAGTACCAGCGTTACCGTCCGCCTGGCTGATTTCGTGTTACGGCGGCCGGCGGCGGCATTCCCAGCCTCCGTCCTCGAGCAGGCGCGCTATCTCCTGCTGGACACAATCGGCATTGCCATTGCCGCCGGTCCGATGGAAGCGGGCCGGATTGCCCGCGACACCGCAGCACTTCTCTACGGTTCGACCGACCCGCGGCATTCGGCACGCATGCTTTTCGATGGACGTCGTGCCAGCATCGCTGGAGCCGCCTATGCGGCCGCGACTCAGATCGACAATCTCGACGGCCATGACGGATACAGCCCGACCAAGGGCCATATCGGCGTCGCTGTCGTGCCGGCGCTGGCAGCCCTTGCCGAGGCACGCCCCGACCTTGGCGGGCCGGAGGCACTGGCGGCCCTGGTCGTCGGCTACGAAATTGCCGGGCGGGCGGGCATCGCGCTGCACGCGACTGTGTCGGACTACCATACATCAGGCGCCTGGAATGCGCTGGGCGTCGTCGCGGTGGCGGCGAGGTTGCGGCGGCTCGACGACAATCAACTGCGCCAGGCGCTTGGCATTGCGGAATATCACGGCCCACGCAGCCAGATGATGCGCGAGATCGCGAACCCGACGATGCTGCATGACGGCTCGGGCATCGGCACGCTGGTCGGCCTGTCCGCGGCAGTGCTCGCCGAACGCGGCTTTACCGGCGCGCCGGCGATCACGATCGAGGAGCCCGAGGTCGCGCCGCATTGGCAGGATCTCGGCGCCTTCTGGCAGGTGCTGCATCAGTATGTGAAGCCGTACCCGATCTGCCGCTGGGCGCACGCCGCGATCGACGCGACGCGCGGGCTCTGCCATGCGCATCATCTCGCGCCCTCCGACATCAGCCACGTCGAGGTGAACAGCTTTCATTACGCCGCCACGCTGTTCGACGGCATGCCGGACACGACCTCGATGGCGCAGTACAGCCTGCGCTTCGCCGTCGCGACCTTTATCGTCCATGGCCGTATCGGACTCGAGCACATTTCCGGCAGCGGGCTGGAGGATGCTGCCGTGGCGGATATGCTGAGCCGCATCACGGTCCTGGAGTCGGAGCGCCACAGTGCCCGTTTTCCGGCGGGCCGATGGGCCGACGTGGCGATCACGACATCAGATGGGCGGATCCTCGCTTCCGGAGACGTCCATGCGCGCGGCGGACCGGAGGCGCCGCTGACCCAAGCTGAAATCGAGGACAAGTACATGGAATTCGCCGCGCCGGTGCTCGGACAAGGCCGCGCCGAGGCGATCCGCGACGCGGTGCTGTCGCTCAGCGACCGCGACAGCCTCTTCAGCGATCTGTCGGCATTGCTCTACGATCCTCCTGTCATCACCAGGATGCTGCAACGGCCAGCGTGGTAGCGGCCGGACAGCGGCAGCGGCGGTCACACACGGCATCGAATACCATCACGCACAGAGGACACAGATGACCCGCCCGCAAGGAACCATCGCACCGATCCTGACGCCATTCGCTGACGACGGCGGCATCGCACGCGACCTCTTTGTGTCCCATGCCAGATGGGTGCTGGACCAGGGCGCGCATTTCCTGTCCCCCTTCGGCACCACCGGCGAGGCGCTGTCGCTCTCGCTGGGTGAGCGCATGCGGGCGCTGGAGTGGCTGATCGAAGCCGGCATTTCGCCAGATCGTCTGATGCCCGGCACCGGCGTCACCGCGCTGCCCGAAACCGTCGAACTGTCGAAGCACGCGGTCGGGCTCGGCTGTGCCGGAGTGATGGTGCTGCCGTCCTTCTTCTACACCGCCGCCGGCGATAACGGCCAGGCGCGCTACTACAGCGAACTGATCGAGCGGGTGGCGAACCCGGCAATGAAGATGATCCTCTACCATATCCCGCAGAACTCGGGCGTGCCGGTGAGCCCGGCCTTGACCGCCCGGCTGAGCGCGGCGTTTCCCAACACCGTTGTCGCCTACAAGGACAGCGCTGGTGACTGGAACAATACGGCAGCGGTGATTGCCGCCGCCCCCGAAGTTGCGGTGTTCCCGAGTTCCGAAGCGCAACTGACCAAGGGCCTGGCCAGCGGCGCGGCAGGCTGCATCTCGGCCACCGTCAACCTCAATGCGGCGGCCATCCGCTCCCTTTACGATCGCACGCTGGCCGGAGAGGATGTTGCCGAAGCGGATGCCGCGATCAAGGCATTCCGCAAGATCATCCAGGATGCCGGTCTGATCCCGGCGATGAAGGCCGTTCTAGCAGTGCGCTCGGGTGACAAGCGCTGGCTGAACCTGCGCGCTCCACACGAGAATGCAACGCTTGAAAGCGGTCAGAAGCTGCTCGCGGCGCTCGGCTCTTCGGCAGATCACATTGGCCGGAACTGAGCGGCACCATGTCGGCTGAGCCATCCGTCATCCTGCACACAGACCGGCCGGGCGCGGCGCTGGCCGTGCTGATGGAGACGCATCCGGACCTCGCGATCCATGCTTGCGACAGTTACGCCGCCCTGCCCGAACTGATCGGGCGCGTGGCGGCGGAAGTGGTTTATTCCGTCCGCTTCGACGGCACGCCGCGCTTTCCGCGCCAGGCCCTGGTCGAAAGCCCGACCGTGCAATGGGTCTCGGTCGGCGGCTCCGGCACCGATCATCTCGGATATTGGGACCCGGAGCGGCTGACGGTGACGAACGCCGCGGGCGTTGCCGCCGGCATGCTTGCCGAATATGCGCTCGGCGCCATGCTGTCCTTCTCGCTCGACCTGCGCGGCTTTGCGGGCCGCCAGCAGGCACGACAGTGGGGCGGCGGCCGCGTCGAGCCGATCGAAGGCAAGACGGTGTTGATCATCGGCCTTGGCAAGACCGGCGAGGCCGTCGCCATACGGGCGCAGGCGATGGGCATGCGCACACTGGGCATCCGCGCACGCCCCAAGCCGACACCAAGCCTGGATGAGGTTCATGGCGTTGACGCGCTGCTGCCGCTCGTCGGCCGCGCCGATTTCATTATCTGCTGCGTGCCTTTGCTGCCGACCACGCGCGGCCTGCTCGGCAAAGCGGCCTTCGCAGCGATGAAGCCCTCCGCCGTGCTCATCGATATTTCGCGCGGTGGCGTGGTCGATGAGACCGCGCTGCTCGAAGCCCTTGACGACAAGCGGATCAAGGGGGCGGCGATCGACGTCTTTGCGACCGAGCCGCTGCCCGCCGAGCATCCTCTCTGGGGTTACGACAACGTCGCCATCACGCCGCATTGCGCGGCGGTCTATGACGGCTGGGACATCAAGTCGGTGCGCATGTTCACCGACAATCTGGCGCGCTATCGCCGCGGCGAGCCGCTGGAGAATGTGGTCAGTCCGGAGCGCGGCTATTGAAAGCAATTCCAGGAAAAGTGTGCAGCGGTTTTCCGTCCGGAATTGCGAAAAAGAGAGTCGGGAAGGAATAAATCCGATGTCACAGGACAGGCGCGGCGGCGGCCGCAGATCGAAGCTCGGGCGCAGCGGTGGCGGCATCGCGCAACTGCCGTGGCAGAGCGTCAAGAATCCCTATCCGCCCATGCAGCTTCTCGACGAAGAGCGGATGCAGCAACTGCACGACACCTCGATGCGTATCCTGTCCGAACTCGGCATCCGCGTCATGAGCGAGCAGGTGATGGACCTGTTCGCTTCCGCCGGCGCCATCGTCGATCGCGAAGAGAAGACCATCCGCATCGATGAGAGCCTGGTGCGCGAGGCGCTGCGGGCGGTGCCGTCCTCCTTCACGCTGACCAGCCGCAATCCGGAAAAGCAGGTCCATCTCGGCGGCAACTCGCTGGTCTTCGGCCTGGTGGCCGGCCCGCCCAACGTGCATGACCGCATCAACGGCCGCCGTCAGGGCAATCTTGCCGACTACCAGAACTTCATCCGGCTCGCGCACCATTTCAACGCCATCCACATCATCGGCAACCAGGTGGTGGCGCCGATGGAGCTGCCGGCGAATGCGCGCCATCTCGACACCTACCATGCCAATCTGACGCTGAGCGACCTCTCCTTCCATTGCACCGCGATCGGCCGCGCCCGGGCCATGGACGGCATCAACATGATGGCGATCGCGCGCGGTATCTCCGTCGAGGAGATGCGCGCCTCGCCTGGCGTGACCACGATCATCTCGATCAACTCGCCGCGCCTGTTCGACGACGCCATGGCGGAGGGCCTGATCGCCATGGCGGAGCACGGCCAGCCGGTGACCGTCACGCCTTTCACGCTGATGGGCGCGATGACGCCGGTGACGCTGGCTGCCGCACTCTGCCAGCAGAACGCGGAGGCGCTGTTCGGCGTGGTGCTGACGCAGCTCGTCAATCCCGGCACGCCGGTGATGTATGGCGCCTTCACCTCCAATGTCGACATGAAGTCCGGGGCGCCGGCCTTCGGCACGCCTGAGAATGCCAAGGCCAATATCATCGCCGGGCAATTGGCGCGGCGCTACAAACTACCCTATCGCACCTCAAATGCGAATGCCTCGAACGTGGTCGACCTGCAGGCCGCCTACGAGACGGAAATGGCGACGTGGGGGGCGGTGCTCGGCGGCGCCAACCTGATCTACCACGCGGCAGGCTGGCTGGAGGGCGGGCTGACGGCGTCCTATGAAAAGCTCGTGCTGGACGTCGAGATCCTGCAGAACATGATGGAGTTCCTGCGGCCGCTGCCGTTCCAGGAGGACGATTTGGGGTTCGAAGCGATCAAGTCGGTGCCGGCCGGCGGCCATTTCTTCGGCGCCGAGCACACCATGTCGCGCTACACCACCGCCTTCTACCAGCCGATGCTCTCCAACTGGCAGAACCATGGCGCCTGGGAGGAGGCCGGCGGCAAGGACGCGCTGGAGCGGGCGACGGAGCTCTGGCAGCAGGCGCTGCACGATTACGAAGAACCGGTGATGGACCCCGCGATCCGCGAGGAGCTCGACGCCTATGTCGCGCGCCGCCGCGAGGAAATCGCCGCCAATCCGGAAGGTTAGGACCTCTGCTCCATGCACCATGATCTCGTCATCCGTCACGCGACGCTGATCGCCGGCGACGGCTCCAAACCTTTCGAGGCCGACATCGCCGTCACCGGCGACAGGATCGCCGCCATCGGCCGGCTGGACGGCGCGACTGGCATCGAGGAGATCGATGCCAGGGGCAAGGTGGTCGCGCCCGGCTTCATCGACGTGCACACACATGACGATGGCGCACTGCTGGCGCCCCGCGGCATGGATCCGAAGATCAGCCAGGGCGTGACGACGGTGATCGCCGGCAATTGCGGCGTCAGCCTGGCGCCGCTGCTTCTCGACAGGACGCCACCGCCGCCCTTCACGCTGGTCGGCGGTCGCGAGAATTTCCGCTTCGATCGCTTTGCCGACTATGTCGCCGAGCTCAGGCGGCGCGGCATCGCCACGAACGCGGCTCTGTTGGTCGGCCACACCACTTTGCGCCAGCGCTGCATGCCGGTGACCGACCGTCCGGCCAACGAAGCGGAGACGGCGGCGATGCAGGAGGCGGTCGCCGAGGCCATGGCCGACGGCGCCTTCGGCCTCAGCACCGGGCTCGACTATCCGCCCGCCGTGAAGTCCTCGACCGAGGAGGTCAAGGCGCTCGCAGCCATGGCGGCCGGCCTCGGCGGCCCGTATGTCACTCACACACGCAACTATTTCGAAACGATGGACGAGGCGATCGAGGAGGCGATCGACACTGCCGATCATGCCGGCGGCAAGCTGTTCATCTCGCACCACCAGTGCACCGGCCGCGCCAATTTCGGCAAGAGCCGTCCGTCACTGGAAAGGATCGACCGGGCGCGCGAGACGATGGACATCGGCATGGATGTCTATCCCTATGCCGCAAGCTCTACCGTGCTTCGCCTGGAACGTTGCGACACGGGCCTAAAGATCCTCGTCACCTGGTCGGATCCGCATCCGGAGATGGCTAGGCGCGAGATCGCCGACATCGCGCGGGAATGGAATTGCAGCGAGCGCGAGGCGGGTGAGCGCCTGCTGCCGGCGGGTGCTGTCTATTTCCAGCTCGACGAGACGGATGTGCGCAACATCATCGCCCATCCGCGCACCATGATCGGCTCGGACGGCCTGCCGCACGATATCCACCCGCATCCGCGCCTGTGGGGCACCTTCCCGCGCGTGCTCGGCCACTATGCCAGGGATGTCGGCCTGTTCAGCCTGGAGGAGGCCGTGTTCCGGATGACCGGGCTGCCCGCGAAGGAATTCGGCATCGCGCAACGCGGGCTGCTGGTCGAAGGCAATTTCGCCGATCTCGTCGTCTTCGATCCCGACACGATCATCGACACCGCCACGTTCGAGGAGCCGCGTCGGCCCGCCGCCGGCATCGAGCATGTCTTCGTCAACGGCGTATCCGTATGGCGCGGCGGCAGGGCAACCGGCGCACTGCCTGGCACTGTGCTCAAGCCCTCGGTCTCAAAGGTCGTCACGGGCGCATGCGGCTGCGGCGCCGATCACAGAGCCTCGTAAATCCGGTCGACCGTTTCGAGCGTATAGACGAATTCCACCGGCCGCGTGCAGCGCCAGCCGTCGAAAGGCTGGCCGGCGAGCGCCTTTAACGCCTCGGACAGGCGCAGGATGCCGCCGCCATAGAGCCGGTTGGCCATGTCGAGCATGCCGGTGCGGTGCATGGCCTCGCTCATGCTGCCGCAGGCGTCCTTGACCAGCCAGACCCTGAAACCCTGGTAGACCGCGTCGAACACGCTCTCGGTCACGCAACTGTCGGTCAGCACGCCGGTCACGATCAGGTTCTCGACCTTGAGGTCGGCCAGCCGTTTTGAAAGATCGGTGCGGCGAAAGGCGCTCGGCCAGTGCTTGTGGATGATGATGTCGCCGGGCAGCGCCGCCACTTCGGCGCAGATCGCCGCGCCATCGCTGCCGGCCACGGCGGAGCGGAATTCCTCGGTCAGGATCTCCTCCTGCCTTGCGTAGCCGTCGCGTTCCTCCGGCTTCACCCAGGCCTGCGCATGGATGACCGGCACGCCCGCCGCACGGGCGGCTGCGATCAGCGTGGCGGCATTGGCGAGCACGGCGTCATAGCCGATCACCGGCCAGGCAGCACCGGGGCGGTATTCGTTCTGCAAATCGATGACGAGCAAGGCGGTCGCGGCAAGGTTCATGGCTGTCCCAGGGGATTGTCGAAGTCAGTGATGAAACGAAGAAGCAAGCGGATCGCCTGATCAAGGTCGGCGACTTCCATCGCTTCATGCGGGTTGTGGCTGCCGTTCTCGTTGCGAACGAAGATCATGGCAGTCGCGATGTCGGCGCCGGCAAAGGTGGCTGCGTCATGCCCCGCTCCGCTCGGCACATGCGGCGCCCGCATCTGCAGTTCGGTGGCGGCACGGTCCAGCCTCGCGATCAGAGCCGGCGACATGGTTGCCGGCTCCCAGGTGAAGCGTGGCCCGGCCTCGAAGCTGACGCCGCGTTTCCTGCCGACTTCGGCGAAGAGCGCGTGCAACCTTGCGTCGACCCGCTCCAGAACAGCGGCCTCGGCACTGCGCACATCGAGCGTGAAGCGGAGTTCGCCCAGGACGCGGCTGCCGCCGTGCTGGCTCGGATCGGATTCCACCCGGCCGAAGGTGATGGTGGCCTCATGCCCTTCACGCTCGAGCGCGTCCCACTCCTCTTCAAGGCCGGCGACCAGATCGGCAAAGCCGAGCACACTGTCATGGCGGGCAAAGCGCGGCTCGGCACCTGAATGCGCGTAGGCGCCAAGGCATTTCGCATCGACATAACGGAAGCCGCCGGCAATACCGGTGACGATGCCGACCGGCGCGCCGGATGCGACGAGGCGCGGTCCCTGCTCGATATGCACTTCGACAAAAGCCGCGATGCGGCCGGCATCGATGCCCGGCACGCCGCGCCGCACGGCTTCGGGGTCGAAGCCTTCCTCACGCATGTGATCCGCAAGCGTGCGTCCGCTGTCCGACCGCCTCGCGTCCAGCGCCGCCGGCTCCAGCAACCCAAGTGCGGCCTGGCTGCCGGGATAGGATAGCGGAAACCACACCGCTTCCTCGGCGCGGGTCGCCAGCACGATCAGAGCGCGTGACAATTGGATGCCTTGCCCGACCAGTTCGGCCATCACCGCCAGCCCCGCCACAACACCGGCAGCGCCGTCGAAGTTACCGCCGTGCGGCACGCTGTCGAGATGCGAACCGACAACGATCGCCGGCAGGTCGGGGTCGCGGCCCTTCAGCGTCAAATAGAGATTGCCGGCGGCATCGACATGCGCCGTGGCGCCGAGCTTTTCCGCTTCGTCGCGCACGAGATCGTGGGCGAAGCGTTCACCGGGTCCATAGGCGATGCGCGTGATCCCCGGCGCATCGGTGGTGGCGTGCGCAAGCCTGTCCAGCAGATGCCCGGCCAGCCTGCCGCCGGCCGTGAGTGCGGCATCGCTCATGACGCAACCTGCCTGGCTTGGGACTCGACGCCGCGCAGCCGGTGTGGCGCGAGATCATCCATCGACACGCCCTGCCTTGCGACATCATCTGGGAAGCCCTTGCCCGCGATCAGGCTGGCGCAGACGCGCGACAGCCCCGGCGAGGTCTTGATACCGTAGCCGCCCTGCCCGACCAGCCAGACGAAATCCGGCACTTCGTCATCCGGCCCAACGACCGGCGAGCCATCTGCGACGAAGGTCCGCAAGCCCGCCCATGAGCGTGACACGCGCTGCACCTCGATCGTCGTCGCCCGTTCAAGACGTTCGGCGCCGATCGCCACATCGATATCCTCGGCATAGGCATCCATCGGCGCTGAGGGCGTCGCATCGGCAGGCGAAACGAACAACTGCCCGGCATCCGGCTTGAAATAGAATTCGGCGCCGACATCGTTGACCAGCGGCCACTCTGATATGTCGACACCGGCGGGCGCCGGGATGTTGAAGGCGGTGCGGCGCTTCGGCTGCAGGCCGATCGGGCGCACGCCAGCCATGACGGCGATCTCGTCACCCCAGGCGCCGGCGGCATTGACGATCTGTGGCGCAAGGAATGTTCCCGCCGAGGTTTCGACCCGCCATTGGCCGCCTTGCCGATCGATGGCGTTGACGCCGGCATTGGTGACGATCCTGGCGCCGTGCGCACGGGCGCCACGCAAGAAGCCCTGGTGCAGGCCGTTCACATCGATGTCCATCGAATGCGGTTCGATATAGGCGCCGGCGAGATAATCCGCGCGCAGCACCGGCACGCGCGCAATCGCCTCGGCCGGTGTCATGGCGACGATCGACGGCACCAGCGCCCGCGCGGCCTCGAGATCCTGAGCCAGGAGATCGAGCTGATCGGCGCGCGCCACGGTGATCATGCCGCGTTTACCGAGAAGCGGATAATCAGTGAAGCCAGCCGGCGGTTCGGTCAGGAAAGACCGGCTCGCCAGCACGATCCGGCGGATGATGCCGTTGCCGTAGTTTTCGGTAAAGCTTGCCGCCGAGCGGCCGGTGGTGTGGTAGCCGCAATGGCTTTCCCGCTCGAGCACGACCACCTTGGCCGAGCGGGAGATCTCGAAGGCAGCGCCGGCCCCGGCCATGCCGCCGCCAATGATGATGATTTCGGTTTGCTCGGCGGTACTCATATCAGCTCATCCTTCAACAAGATCGCACAGCCTTGCTTTCACGCGGCACGGCAGGCGGCTCACCCAGGCGTCCGCGCCGGGCGCGGTCGCGGGCGCCACGCCCCTCGGCCAGATTTTCGGCCAACGAATTCTGCGCGGCGCAATCTTCAAGTGCGAGGTCGGTGACAAAAGGCATCGGCTTGCCGGCGATCGCCATGCCTTTCAGCCGCGCCCAGACGG
The DNA here is from genome assembly GCF_016756515.1 of Mesorhizobium sp. 113-3-9. Lineage (NCBI taxonomy): Bacteria > Pseudomonadati > Pseudomonadota > Alphaproteobacteria > Hyphomicrobiales > Phyllobacteriaceae > Mesorhizobium > Mesorhizobium sp. 113-3-9. Next base: position 6,254,841 of record NZ_AP023246.1, read on the forward strand.
CGCGCCGCTTGCGCACCTGGTGCGACTGCAATTCGCTGATTTCGGCTATACTGGTTTCCCGCTTGATCTCCAGCGCGCCGGCTTCGACCGCCGCGTCGAACAGCTCAAGGCCGCGCCTGGTGCGCACGATGATGCCGTTGAGCGCCTCGTCCTCGACCGCCGGCCCGCCGTTCAGCCAGGCGTCATGAACCGCGATGTCCGCCACCTGGCCGATCGCGTCCGGGCAGATCTTGCAGCGCGGCTGGATCATCCATTTGTCCTCGTCTTCCCACAGCTGCCGATAGGTGAGTTCGAAGGCGCGCCCGTCGCTGGTTTCGATTCGGTTGAGGCCGGGATTGCCGTACCCTCGATAGCGGAACAATCTGAGTTCGTCCTCGCCGAGGCCGAAGCGCTGCAACGCCTGTTCAGATTTCGACAGATCCGAGGCACCGCCGCAGACGAAGGCCAAGGCATATCGCATCAAATCATCGACGCGGGGATCGAGCCGCGCCAGGTTGCGCACGGCGGTGACGTCGCAAGGCTTGGCGATCAGCGCAAAGGGCTCGCCGCGATCGAGGATGTCGCCGAAATCCACCAGGGTCGCAGCCGGGCCATAGCGCGAGCCGGCGCCCTCAAGCACCGAAGCGGCATCAAAGCTCAGCCGGCGCTCGCTGCGCATCGGCTGGGAATGCGATGCGGCGACATGCAGCACGAACTTGACGCGTCCGGAACTCAGCAGGAATTGGCCAAGCGCCGTCAGCACCCCACCTCCCGAGCCGACAAACCGCACCGCGGGATCTCCCGCGCAGCCGAGGACAAGCCGTTCGGCAGGACCCCAGACGGTGTCCGTCAACGCGGCATTGCTTGCGTGCGCCGGCGGCGGACCAGCGATGCGCGTTCCCGGACAGACGGCGTTGATCAGCATCAGCGTCGACCTGTCCAATGCCTGGTTCGCCACCGGCCGCTCGCGCCCCTCCGGCGTCATTACCATCTCGACCGCGCCGGGGCCGGCGATCGATCGACAGAGGCCGCAGCCGATGCAAAGACCGTTCTCGACGATCTCGCTCAGCGAAAGTGGATCGGTCGGCAGCATCATCGTGGCTTGGCTATGGCTGGCTTCGATCAGGCCCATCTCGTTTCGATCTCAGACCGGTTCCGAAATACGCCGATACTGATCGGGGCGGCGATAGAGCGCGAAGTTGAAATTCACCTTCCGGCAGGTCTCGATCAGGTCGAGGTCAGCGCGATGGACGATGATCTCGTCGCCGAGTGACATCGCCTGCGCGGCGATCTCGCCGGTCGGCGCGATGATGCAGGAGCCGCCTATCAGTGCCTGGCCGTCTTCCAGCCCGGCCTTGGCGGCGGCCGCCACCCACAGCGTGTTCTGGTAGGCGCCGGCCTGCATCGGCAGATGGTTGTGGAACATCCTGAGATGCGCCAGCGCCGGCGCCTCATCGAGCAGCAGCGGCGTGTTGTAGCCGAGCAGCACGACCTCGGCGCCGTTGAGGCAAAGCATGCGGTAGGTCTCGGGCCAGCGGCGGTCGTTGCAGATCGCCATGCCGACGCGAACGCCGCGATAGTCGAAGACCGGGAAGCCGAGATTGCCGGGCTCGAAGTACCGGCGCTCGAGATGCGTGGTGATGCCTTCCTCCGGCTCGCTCGACCCCGGCACATGCATCTTGCGATAGCGGCCGATGAAGCGCCCGTCGGGGCCGACAAGGTCCATGGTGTTGAAGTGGCGCGTCCGGCCGTCTTCCCGAGCGATCTCGCAATAGCCGAGCGCGAAGCCGACCTTTAGGCGCGCGGCGGCGGCATAGAGGCGCTGCGTTTCGGGGCCAGGCATCGACTGTTCGAAGAAGGCGTCGATCTCCGCCTGATCGTCGATGCGCCAGCGTGGGAAGAAGGTGGTCAGCGCCATCTCAGGGAATACGGCAATCTCCGCACCCTCGGCCGCGGCCTGTTCCAGCAAGTGGACGAGGCGATCGACAGTTTCGGCACGCGAGGCGCTGCGCTGGATCGGTCCGGTCTGGGCGACCGCTATTGTCAGGCATCGAGCCATGGCGTCGTCTCCTCGACTGGTTTTCCCGAAAGGGCCGGATCGGCCGCGGTGCGCTCTACGAATTGTCCGAACCCAGGCTGCACCTGCAGCACGCCGTCGGCGACCACCGGCACGCCGCGCACCAGCACGGTGGTCGGCTTGCCGGTCACGCTCCTGCCCTCGTAGGGCGTGAAGTCGACGCGCGAATGCAGGGCCGAATGGCCGAGGGTCCAGGTCGCTGTGGGATCCCACAGCGCCAGATCGGCATCGAGGCCGACCGCTATCCGGCCCTTGGCGTGGGCCAGACCATAGATCGCGGCGGCATTGCGCGAGGTGAGATCGAGATAGCGCTCCAGCGTCAGCCGGCCGGAGAGCAGTCCTTCCGAGAAGAGCAGCGGCAGACGAGTCTCGATGCCCGGGATGCCGCTCAGCGTGGTGGTAAAGCCGGGCGTCCGCGATCGTGCGATCTTGTCGGCGAAGAAATAGGGCGAATGGTCGGAGGACCAGAGATCGATGCCGCCATCGATCAGCGCCTGCCACAGATGCTCATGGCTGCGCGGCGAACGCGGCGGCGGCGAAAAGACGAAGCGCGCGGCATCCAGGGCCGGCCGATCGAGGTCGGCAGCGCCGATGAACAGATATTGCGGACAGGTCTCGGCGATCGCATCCACACCACGAGCCCGCGCCCGCGCCACCTCCTCGGCCGATTGCCAGGAGGAGACGTGGACGATGGTCATGCGTGCGCCGGTCATTTCGGCGAAGGCCAGCGCACGATGCGTGGCCTCGCGCTCCATCGTCTCGCTGTGGGCAACGACATGGTAGCGGATGTCGGTTCGGCCGAGATCGATCAGCCTCTGGCGCGTGCGGCGGATGGCGGCGTCATTCTCGGCATGGACCATGACGATCCAGCCAAGCCTGTGCGCGGTATCGAGTACCCTGAAGAAGAGATCGTCGTCGACCGCAAAGCCCTGATAGGTCATGAACAGCTTGACCGAGGCGATGCCGCGTCCGGCGAGCTGCGAAAGCTGTTGCTCGACATCGGGGCCGGTGCCCATGGTCACCACCGCGTGCAGCCCGTAGTCGATCACCGCGCGCCCCGTGGCGCGATCGAGCGCGCGGTCGACGGCGCCAATCGTTGTCATGTCCGGGCCCGGCATGCCGAACGGGACGATGCATGTGGTGCCCCCGAAGGCCGCCGAGATGGTGCCGGACTCGAAATCGTCGGCATTGCCGGCCCCGCCCCAGACCGGCTGGTCGAGATGGCAGTGGGCGTCGATGCCGCCGGGCATGACCCAACGACCGCCAGCGCCAATCACGGATTTGCCGGACAGGCCGGTCCCGATGGCGGCGATGCGCCCCTCATCGATGGCGATGTCGCATTCGGCCCAACCGTTGTCGAGCGCAACCCTTCCGCCTTTGATCACCAGCTCATGCATACGGTTTGCCCACCCCAATCGGCATCAGCCGACGGCCGCCGTGACCATGATCTCGACGCGATACTGATCACCCGCAAGCCGCGCCTCCACCGTCGCGCGCACCGGCATGGCGCTGCGATCGATCCAGGCGTCCCATGCCGCATTCATCATCTCGAAGTCGGCGATGTCGCGCAGCCAGATCTGGGCGCTGAGAAGCTTCGACTTGTCGCTGCCGGCCTTGGCCAGAAGGGTATCGATCTTGGCGAAAATCTGCTTCGTCTGCGCGGTGGTGTCGCCGGAAAGGTCGTCCGCCGTCAGGCCGGAGACATAGACGGTGCCGTTGTAGCGCAGCACCCGGCAGAAGCGTTGCCCGTTCTCAAGACGTTCGATCGTCATACCCTGGTCTCCTCTCGATCTTCGGCAGGTGACCTATCGTAGGGAGCGTGCAAAAGGACTGTAAAGCCTGTCGCACGGCGCAACGCCGTTTTCCGCCACCGGGATGGCCAAAAAAAATCACGCCATAGCCGTGTCAATCTTCGCTTGTGGCGTGCATGACGAAGTGTAGCTTCTGTCTGGGAGAGCAGCCGCTGGCCGGCGTGACTGCCAAGGGGAGCCGTCGCAATGCATCAAGGTTCAGCGTCGGTCATTGACCCTGCTTGCGATCGCCGGCGCCTGTCCTAGCCGGCTGACGGCGGCATTCATGGGGTCGATCTCTCAATCCGCGATGCGCTTCTGGCGGAACGCCGAGCGCTCCCGCGCCACGCTGCCGATCATGGCAAGCGTCTGTCTCGCCTGCATCGGCAGCGCCATGCTGACGACCGCGGTCTCGTTCCATCTGGGCAAACCTGGCGTCGACCCCGACGTCGTGCAGATCGTGCTGACCGCCTATCCGGTCGGCTTCCTGATCGGATGCCTGATGACGCGGCCATTGGTCGCCCGCTATGGCCATGAACGGACCTTCCTGCTGATCCTGACAACCGCGCTGCTGTCGGCCCTGGGCTTCATCTTCACCGACTTCATGCCGAGCTGGTTCTGCTTCCGGCTGCTTGGCGGCATGTCGATGGCCTCGATGTTCGTCGTCTGCGAGAGCTGGATCAATCTCTATGCCGAACAGCACAATCGCGGCGCGATGTTCTCGATCTACATGCTGACGACAGCGATCGCCGTGCTGCTCGGCCAGATACTGGTCGCGCTGGTCGGTCCGAAATCTCCGCATCTGTTCTTGGTGGCGACGGCGACGGTGCTTCTGGCCTTCGCGCCAAAATTCGCGGGGCTACGCTGGCCGACGCTGCCTTCGGTGCCGGCCGATCCGGCGCCCACGCCCGGAGCGAAGGCAGACAGGCGGCTCGGACCGCTCGCGCTTTTCAGGCTGGCGCCGGTGACGGTCGTCGCCATTTTCCAGGCCGGCATCACCAACATGAACATCTTCGTGCTGACACCTCTTTACGGGACGCAGATCGGACTGTCGGCGGTGGCCACGGTCTGGCTGGTGACCATAATTAGCATAGCCGGCATGCTCGCGCAGACCCCGGTCGGCTGGCTGTCGGACCGGTTCGACCGTCGCCTGATGCTGCTCATCCAAGGGCTGGTGTCAGTGACGACCTGCGCCGCGATCGCATGGGTCGGCACCCTGTCGGTGCCGTTGCTGTTCGTGCTGTTCTTCCTCTATGGGGCCACGGCGCTGACGATCTATCCGGTGGCGATGGCCTTCGGCGCATCGCAGCTTCACAGCCGGCACATGGTCGCCGCGTCCGGCACGCTGCTCCTGCTCTACTCGATCGGCAATGTGGCGACGCCGGGCGTCGCCGCGGGATTGATGGCGCATCTTGGCCCTCCCGCCATGTTCCTGCTGCTCGGCGGCGGCGCTGCCCTGGTCACGATCGCGGCCTGCTACAATCTTCTGCGCCGGCCGGTCACGGCGCCGATCATGCAAAGTGTCGAGGAACGAGTTTGAGGTCGCCGCGATGAACCGATTGCAAGGCAGCGTTGTCCTGATCGCGGGCGCCGCAAGCGGCATTGGCGCCGCCATTGCCCGGCGGTGCGTCGCGGAAGGCGCCAGCGTGGTCTGCGCCGACTATGATCTCGCGGCCGCGACACAGCTTGCCGATACACTTAGCCCTTCGGCTGCCGCCTGCCAATGTGACGTGACCGACATCGATTCCGCCCGGGACGCCGTCGAATTCGCGAGACAAGAATTCGGCCGGCTGGACGGACTGGTGCACAACGCCGCCGCGCCGTCGACGAACGCCACCGTCGTCGATCTTGACGAACAGTCCTGGCGCCGCGAGCTCGACGTCAGCCTGACCGGTGCGTTCCTGATGAGCAAGTACGCGGTGCCGTTGATCGCGGCCGGCGGCGGTGGTTCGGTGGTGTTCATCGGCTCGCAGTTCGGACGGGTCGCCACCACCAAGGCCGTCGCCTACTGTGCCGCCAAGGCGGGACTGATCCATCTCGCCAAGGCGATGGCGGTCGACCATGCGCCGGACAAGGTGCGCGTCAACAGCCTGTCGCCGGGCGCCGTGGCGACGGCGCGCCTGTTGCGCAGATTTCCGGACTTCGAGGCCGCCAATACGGGTCTTGGACCCGCCCATCTGCTCGGCCGCATCGCGGAGCCGGGTGAAATCGCCGCCGCGGCGGCCTTCCTTCTGTCATCGGACGCGTCCTTCGTCACCGGATCCGACATGCTCGTGGATGGCGGCTATGCGACGCGCTGACCTTCTTCATTCAACTTCAAAGGAGTTCGCATGACGCTGCTCGTCACCGGAGGCACCGGCTTTGTCATGAGTGTGGTCGCACGCGCATGGCTGGACCGTGACCCGCAAGCCCGTGCCGTGATCCTCGACCGGTCCGGCCTCGACGCGGCGGCCGAGAAGCATTTCGCTCCGGTGCGCGATCGGCTCACGGTAATCGCCGCCGATGTGCTCGACCCGAAGAGCTGGTCCGCGACGCTTGACGAGCAATGCATCACGGCAATCGTGCATGGCGCGACGATCACGCCGATCTCGCGTGGCAGCGCCTCCGAGGTAAAACGCCAGCCGGAGGCCGAAGACCCCGCCCGCATCGTCGACGTCAATCTCATGGGCACCGTGCGGATGCTGGACTGGGCGCGCGAGAGACAGGGTCTCAAGCGCTTCGTCTATGTCAGCTCCGGATCCGTCTACCGCCACAACGGGCCCGACTGGAGCAGCGAGCCACTGCCTGAAGACGGCTATGTCGCGCCGCTGACGCTCTACGGCATCTCGAAATTCGCCTCCGAAATGGTGACCAACCGCTATGCCGACCTGTTCGGCCTGTCGGCAGTCTCGGTGCGGCTTGCTTCCGTCTATGGCCCGATGGACCGCGCCACCGAGAGTCGCAACTTTCGCCATGTTCCCAACCGGGTCGCGCATATGGCGCTCGCCGGTGAGACAATCAGGCCGAACAGCCTGGAGCCGGTCGGTGACTACGCCGCCTCGACCGACGTTGCCGCCGCGATCCTCGCACTGATCGATGCGCCACGCCTCAATTACCGCCACTACAATATCGGCTCCGGCTCCAGCCAGACCATCGGCGAGATCATCGGCTGGGCAAGGGAACGCGTGCCCGGACTGAAAGTCGAGGTGACATCGGGAGAAGACGCCAACATCGTCCAGGATGTTAGCCTGAAAGGCGGCATGTGGGGGGCGTATGACATCGCCCGCATCCTGCGCGACACCACATGGCGGCCGCGTCCCGGCAAGGAAGCCTTCCACGCTTACATGGACTGGATAGAAGCCAACGAAACGAGCTGAGAGGAAATTGTCATGACGCACAGCGTTGCCTCGCAAGCGCCACAGCCGCGCGACTTCGTCGGCTACGGTCCGCGCCCGCCCTTCATGACCTGGCCCGGTGGTGTCAAGCTCGCCATCAACCTCGTGCTCAACTACGAGGAAGGCTCGGAGTATTCCTGGCTCGAAGACGGCCGCAACGACAATTGGGGCGAATACAATCTCACTTCCAGTCCGCCGGTGCGCGACCTCGGCACCGAGACGCATTTCGAGTACGGCAGCCGGGCAGGCGTATGGCGTCTGGCGCGTCTGTTTGACCGTTATGATATCCCGATCACCATCTCCGCCTGTGCGGTGGCGCTGGAGCAAAACCCGCCCTTCGTCGAATGGATGAAGACGCGACGGCACGACCTGCTCGGCCACGGCCTGCGCTGGATCGACTACACGACGATGGAGCGCAGCGAGGAAAAGCGCCATCTGCATGAAGCCGTGGCCCTCTACGAGAAGCTGCTGGGAAGGCGCCCGTTGGGCTGGAACTGCCGCTCGCTGCCCAGCGTCAACACGCGCGGTCTGCTCGTCGAGGAAGGCGGATTCCTCTACCACTCCGACCCCTGCAATGACGATCTGCCCTACTTCGTCGATCACCAAGGCACGGAGATACTGGTCGTTCCCTATTCCAAGACACTCAACGACAGCCGCTATCTGGTGGCGCCCGGCTACAGCAACCCGCGCGACTTCGCCGAGGATTGCCGCTCGGCGATCGACTACATGCTCGACGAGGCGGACGAGACCGGCGGGCGCATGCTGACGATCGGCATCCATGCGCGCTGGATGGGCCAGCCCAACCGGGCGTCCGGTCTGCGCGAGGTGATCGAGCACGTGAAGCACAACCCGGCCGCCGCCTTCATGCGGCGCGAAGACATCGCCCGGTTCTGGCTCGCCAACCATGCCGGCTTCGAGCGGCTCGGCTGACAAGAGCAAAGAGAATGGCGGCATGTTCGAAACGCTGATCCGAGGAGCCACCATCGTCAACGCCGAAGGGTTCGAGCGGCGCGATGTAGGCGTCACCAACGGAAGGATCGTAGCGCTCGTCGCACCCGGTGAGGCGGTTTCGGCCGGAACCGTTTTCGATGCCGCCGGCGCCTATCTATTGCCCGGGCTGGTCGACGCGCACGCGCATCTGCGCGAGCCCGGCCTGACCCACAAGGAGGATTTTTCCTCCGGCACGCATGCGGCGGCCCTTGGCGGTGTGACGACGGTGCTCGACATGCCGACCGATGAGCCATGGACGGCCACGGCCGAACAGCTTGCCGACAAGATGGCGATGGCCAAAGGCCGCATCCATGTCGATGTCGGCCTGCAGACCGTCGTCAGCCGCAACCTGTCGCACATACCAGGCTTGCTCGATCTCGCGCCGGTCTCGTTTGAGCTGTTCACCGCCGATGTGCCCGATGAATTCCTCTTTGCGACACTCGACGCCGTGGCAGAGGCGTTGAAGGCTTTCGCAGGCACCGACACTTTGATCGGCATCTCGCCCGGCGATCAATCGATCCTGGCCGGCAGCACTCTGCGCGACCGCTCCAGCACCATCGCCGCCTTTCAGGCCAGCCGGCCGCCGCTCGCCGAGGCCAACGGCATCGCCCGAGCGCTTGTCGCCGCCGCCTCGGCCGAGGCCAGAATTCATGTCCGCCAGATCAATTCCGAACTCGGCGTCGAGACGTGGAGCCGGCTGCGCGGCATGGCCGACGCCAGCGTCGAAACCACGCCGCAGAACCTCTTCTTCAACGCCGGCGACTATGAGATGCAAGGCGCCAATCTCAAGGCCTCGCCGCCCTTGCGCTCGCCGCATGATGTGGATGCGCTGCGCGCCGCACTCGGCGCGGGACTGATCGACATCGTCGCCACCGATCACGCGCCGCACGCACCTGCCGAAAAGGCGGCGCCCTGCGCGGCTTTCGCCGACATTCCGGGTGGCATGCCGGGCCTGCAGACGCTGCTGCAGGCGATGCTGAAACTGGTCGACGAGAGCCTGATAACGCTGCCCGATCTGGTGCGCCTGTGCGCCCGCAATCCGGCCGAGCGCTTCGGGCTTGGCCGGCGCAAGGGGAAGATCGCCAGCGGCTACGATGCCGATATCCTCATCCTCGATCCGCGCCGGTCCAGCACGATCGCCAATGCCGATCAGGTGTCGCGCGCGGGCTATACGCCATTCGACGGCTGGACCGTCAAGGCGCGGCTGACAAGTGTCTTCCTGCGCGGTCGCGAGATCGTACGCGAGGGAAAACTGATCGGCCCGAAAGTCGGAAACATCGTCACCCGGGAAAGCTGAGGACCATGCCCCTGCTCACAGACAAGACCGCCATCGTCACCGGAGGCAGTTCCGGCATCGGCCGCGCGATCGCGCTGAAATTCGCGGCCGAGGGCGCGAGCGTCGTCATCGCCGACACGGTCGAGCAACCGATCGAGGGGGGTGAGAGCACCGTGGACTTGATCCGCTCGGCCGGCGGAGCTGCCGTTTACATCAGGACCGACATCTCCGACTGGAGCGCCGTCGACGCGCTGGTTGGTGCGACGGTCGAGCAATTCGGACGGCTCGATGTGATGGTCAACAACGCCGCGATCTACACCAGCACCAATCTGATCGACACCACGCCGGAGCAATGGAACCGCGTCATCGGCGTCAACCTGACCGGCTTCTTCTACTGCTCGAAGCGGGCGGTGACGCAGATGCTCGCCCAGGCGCCCGTTGACGAAGTGCGCGGCCGCATCATCAACATCTCCTCGCAGCATGGCATGGTGGCCTGCCCCGGCGACCTTCCCTATTCGGTGAGCAAGGGCGGCATCGTGCAGATGACGCGGCAGATCGCGGTCGACCACGCCGACGATCTGATCGTCTGTAACGCCATCGCACCCGGCAAGATCATCACCGGCAAGCCGGGCGTGGCCAACGATCCAGAAGCGCTCGACTATTCGCTCCGTCGTACGCCTTGGCCGCGGCTTGGAACCCCGAACGATGTGGCGGGAGCGGCGCTGTTCCTTGCCAGCGACATGGCAAGCTACGTCACCGGCATCAACCTGATGGTTGACGGCGGCTGGATGGCGGGTTGACGGGTACGGACTGGCCGCAAGGCGACCAGTCGGGTTTGATCATTGCCTGATGAACGGGCCCCTATAGGTCTGGCCGGCGAGCGCATAGGTTCCGGCCAGGGTCCCGTCAGGCATCATCGTCAGACTGATGTCCGCGCCATTCGGCAGGCGCCCGAGCTTCAATGTGCTCCCGACAATTCTTCCTTCACCGGCGGCCTCGCCCGGATTGTTGTCGCCCAGATTGCCCCAGGCAAAAGTGACAGTCACTTTGCCGTTTGCGGAAATCGTCTGCACGGCGACTTTGGCTTCATACGCCCCCTCCAATTGCCCAGCCCACATGCCCGAAAAAGCGGCGTACTTTGTTGGAACGCCCTTCGCAGGGGGAGTGATCGTCACGGATGGATCCATGATTGCCGAACCCGCGGAGGCCGCGGCGGAGCTCGAGACCGGCTGAGCAGGAGTGCCAACAGGATCCGGCGCAGGTTCGAGAGCGGCGGGTTGCGGCCCTGCGGGAGCCGATTGGCACGCGACGAGCGCAAGCGCCATGAAGCCCAGCATCGTGTTCCGCATCGAATTCTCCACATCGTTTCGCGGACTGTCGGCGGGCCGCGACCCGCCGAATTGCACGTCACTCTACGCTACCGCCCTATCCAAAGCGTATAGCGCTTTACATCAAAGACGCCGTCAACAACCGTGCTTCTGATTTTGGCTGATCCCCTTCCAATTTTGAGGTGTGAAGCCCAGCATGACCTTTGCCTAAGACCGCTATAGCTGAGCATCAGCCACCGCGTGAGGGTGGCGAAAACGTGATCTTGCAAATCCGGCAATCTCAGCTCCGGAGAATAGCTTTCCTTGACGGGAGCCAGGAAGCCACCAATGTACCGGGCGATCTCACCTGCAGGGTATTTTGCTTATGACAGCCTCGATCCACGATATTCCGTTCAGCCGCGCCGACGGCTCAACCACAAGCCTGGGCGAATATGCCGGCAAGGTCTTGCTGATTGTCAACGTCGCCTCCAAATGCGGCTTCACCAAGCAGTATGACGGACTGGAGGCTCTCTATCGCTCGTATCGCGACCAAGGCCTTGTGGTGCTCGGTTTTCCGGCCAATGACTTCGCCGGGCAGGAACCGGGCACGGATGCGGAAATCCAGGAATTCTGCCGGTTGACCTATGGTGTCGAGTTCCCGGTGTTGGCCAAGATCGCGGTGACGGGACCGCGAAAGCATCCGCTCTATCAAGCGTTGATCGAGGCGCGGCCACAGGCTGTCTTCAAGCCGGACAGCACGCTGCTGACCCGGCTGGCCGGGAAAGGCGCCGCGCCCGCGGCCGGCGAAGTGAGCTGGAATTTTGAGAAGTTTCTGGTCGACCGCAAGGGGGTCGTCGTCGCCCGCTTCGGCTCCGACACGGAGCCGCAGGACGAGGCGATCGTCGGCGCCGTCCGCAAGCTTCTGGCGGCTTGAGGCAAGAAGCGAAGCTCCCAACACAGATTAGATTTGCGGGAACATCCGGCTTCCGCGAAGAAGCCGCCCGCATAACCGAGGACCAAGCCATGGATCTGCAACTGAACGGCAAACGCGCCCTGATCACAGGCGGCAGCAAGGGAATTGGCCGCGCCATCGCCCGGCAATTGGCCCTGGAAGGCGTGGACCTTGTCATCGCCGCCCGCAACGCTGCCGATCTGGATATTGCCGAGCGCGAACTGGCCGCCGAAACCGGGCGCAAGATCGTCGGACTATGCGTCGACACACAGGACGACAGCTCGGTCAAAGCGCTGGTGTCAGGGACGATCGCGGCGCTCGGCGGCCTCGACATCCTGGTCAACGCCGCAGCCAAGCCGGGCGGCCAGACACCACCGCCCAAGCTGGCCGAGATCACCGACGACCTGTTCTGGGATGACGTTGACGTCAAGGTGATGGGTTATCTGCGTATGGCGCGTGAGGCCGCGCCTCATATGGCCGCCGCCGGCTGGGGCCGGATCATCAACGTAAGCGGGCTCGCTGCCCGGCAGACAGGCTCGATCATCGGCTCGATCCGCAATGTTGCCGTCTCTGCCCTGACGAAGAATCTCGCCGACGAATTGGGCCCGAAGGGGATCAACGTGACGGTGGTCCATCCTGGCCTGACCCGCACGGAAAAGACCGCTCCCCTGGTCGCCGCCCGCGCGGCTTCGGCGGGCGTTTCGCCCGAGGAAATCGAACGGCGACTTGCCGCCAACGTCACGATCGGCCGCCTCGTCGACATGGCCGAAGTCGCTGATGTCGTCACATTCCTCGCCTCGCCGCGAAGCGTCGCCATCAACGGCGATGCGATCGCCTGCGGCGGCGGGGCCATCGGGCCGATACATTACTAGAGCAAAATCCAGGAAATGCGTGAAACGGTTTTCCACCCTAGACGCGCACATCGCCCAGCACCCTGATCTCCGACGAAATGGACAGGCCGCCTTCGATCTCTTCCTCGTTGGAAAACCCGTCGAAATTGGCGAGCGAGCCAAAAGAGAGGCCGGAAAGCCCTTCGACGTATTTGACGCTGCGCTGGTAGGTTTTGTAGGCGCCGAACGCCGCCTCCAGTTCACTGAGCTCCCTTTCCTGCTCAACCACGTAGGCCGTCGATGACGGGCGGCCGTCATCGGAGATGAACGACACCACTTTCCAGAAAGCTTTCGGAATGAGCGCATCTCGGTAGCGAAGATCAGTGCCGCCGAAGACGGGGCCGGTGAATACAGAACACCGCTCGGCCCAGGCCCGCGCATTCTGCAGGATGTAGTTCTCTATTCCGAGCCAGGTCTTCTGATTGACGATGTCCATCTGCGGCGCACAGTTCGTGAAGTGAAACGTGTCCGCATTGGCGACGAGGGCGTTGGCGCCCCAATTGGGATCCTCGCGCCTGACAAGGTGTCCTCGGTCGAGGCGATTGCCGGCATAGAGGTCCTCACCGAGCTGCGCTTCGGCCGGCAGGCGCCCGTCCAGCGCCCATTTGTTGTCCTCGCGCCCAATCGAAATGGAGCGGGCGCCCTCGATATTGACGGCGGTGAACATGGCCATGCGCCGCGACGCGCACATGACGACGGAAAAGTTGCAATAGTCGAGCCGGCCGCTGGCATCGCCGCCAACCGGCGTTATGTCGCGGGATCGCTGGCCGGTCGGCTTGGGCAAGTCGATCGGGAATCTGGTCAGGAAAGTCCGATCGAAGCCGGTACGGCCAGCAAAGGATTGAGGCGGCGACGTGCGCGGTCGTGCCGCGCGCTCGGCCATGGCACCCTCACTGCGAATGTGCGTTTCGAGAGCTGCCCCGGCCCCCGGCCCGCGCAGCCGCCGCATATCGCGAAGCTGCGGTCGCCTGTCCATCCTTACGGTCGCAAGTTCAGTCACGGACATGAGTTTCTCCAATCGAAAAAAGCCGAGGACATCACCCGGCGTTGAAAAAATTTCCAAAGGCCTTCAGGTCGGGCAGTTGCGCATCGTCGTTGACGGCATGGCGAATGCTGGCCAGATCGTGGGCGAGGTTCTGCCGCAGCGTCTGCCCGCCAAAGTGCAGGCCACCTATGCCATAAGGATGTATCGGTTCTTCATCGCCGCATCCCTCCCCTACCCGTCGCGGCAATTTGGGAGCAGCACCGTGAACTCAGCGTGAAATCAACCCCAGGCGGAGCCCAAACCTCAGACGAAGAGAGGCATCAGCCGCTCAAAATCGCGGCGTCCGTAAGTTGCCTGCCAACCCCGCTGTTGAGGTAACATCCAGAGCCGCTCACACCCTGGCCGCGGCTTGAAGTGTGCGAGACCGACGCTGATCGCCTTGACCACGGGGACCTCGAATGCGGGCCGCTGCAAGTCCGCGAACCATACATTGCCGCCGCTTGCGGTGTTTATCTCTTCCATCAGACGCGACAGCATCCCTGCTTGGCCTGTCTGCGTTGCCGAGCCGGGATCGGAGCCGCTCAAAAAGCCCATTGTGTCGAGATTTGCGTGCTCCAGCCAGGCCGCGACGCGACGGTCCGCGGCAGACATCGGCGCATCGCCGTTTGTTGCGACCCTCATCTCATGGGCATCGAACGCCAGCTCGGTCTGGATCATCTCGAGGAACGCGGCCTTGGCCGCCGCCTGTAAATCGAAGGCCGCCGCAAATCCGACCGCCACGCGCCGGCCGTCCCCGTCGCACGATATAGCGGCAGCCACATGCGCGCTGTGAAAGGTTGAAATGTCGAGGAACCAGACACGCCGCCCGGTTTCGACGGCGTGCTCCTTCAGGGCCGCTGCCAGGGAAGCATCATCCCCGGTGGGAGCAAAGCGCCGACGCCGGCAGCCTCGCCACCACCATATGCCGGTTGCATCGCGCTCAATGATCTCGAGCACGGCGCGCGACATAGCGGCGTCGATCGTGCTTCCGGCGGCGCAGCCGTTGGAATCGGCGTTCAGGCTGTCGTCTCCATGGACGGCTTCGCCAAAGCCACCGAAGCAAAGAAATGCGGGGCACATCGCGGTGCGCGAGCCCGCGAAATCGCGCACGCGGGCCAACCGGTCGGGATTGTACAGCTGCCCGGGCGGGGGGATCGCATCCCAGCCTTCCCACATGCGGTTGAGACGGCGGCGCTGCTGTATCTGGCGCCTGGAAAAACCCAGTACCGCCTCGGCCGGGATGATATCGCTGGCCTGGTCGGCCGCGACAAGCTTGCTCTCATCCAAGGCCTGATACATCCAACTGCTGATTTCCACGGCTTCGCCAAGGCATCCCAACAGGGCCTGTGACCGGCTGTATCCCTTTCCGCTTACAGTCACCTGGCGGATACCGCCGCTCCACGCCAGACCGAGGTTCGCCGCGGCCAGAATGCCGCCCGGTATCTCGAAGAGATCGACAATCAGGCCATGACGGGCGGCGAAGCTATACAGGCGCAGGCGGTCGGAAGCCTCGACATCCATCTCCGGCTGGAGCTCCAATCCCGCGAGCCGAAGATCCCGCCTTATTGTATCGGGCACCTTGTCGAGCACCGCGTTCGAAGAGCCGACAGCGGAATGCGGCTGTGCGCAGAGCACTTCCCAATGACCTTTTTCTAGCCGCATTCTTCGATCTTCGCTTAACGTCCGCCCGGTTCTGGTATTAAATGATCAGAGGGCGTTTGGGCCGATCATGTCAGTAACCATGATCCACAGGCAGAGAGAAAGGGGCTCTCCCAGGAAAAGCCTCGAGATCAAACTCGTCGGCAATTTCGAGATACGCAGCCTCGACAAGGTCTATGCCCTCGACAAACGCAAGGCCGGCGCGATCCTGGCCTATCTCATTTTGTCCGAACAGACGCGCGAAACACGCGGGCGTTTGTCCGCGCTGCTGTGGAGCGACAGCGATGAAGAACACGCACGCGCCTCGCTGAGGCAATCCATCCGCGATCTGAAGCAGATCGAACTCAAGACGGGGGTGCAGTTTCTGGTCCTCGACAAGCTCTCCGTCGGGATCGACCCCAATGTCCTGCGAACGGATCTCGCGGCTCTGCGCCATGCGCTCAGGGACCGGGATTTCCCGACTGTCGACGGCATCCTGGCACGAAGCGACAGATCACTCTGTATCGGGCTTCAGGATTGCGATCCGGTATTCGACAACTGGATCGGGATGATTTCGACCCAGTGGTCGGATGGTCTGACCCATCAACTGTCGAAATCGCTCAACGAGGCAAATTCGAGCCTGGCGGAACGCAAGGCGATCGCCGGCTGCATCTTGCGCCTCGATCCTTTCCATGAATCGGCGGTCGTCAGTATGCTGGGGGCGCTGCATCGGGAAGGCGGCTATGCCAGGGCCCGCGTTTTCTTCGAACGCTATGTCAGCGACCTGAGGTCGGAACTCGATCTCGCTCCGCCACGCGAAATCATCCAGCAACTGGAGCGGTTCAAGACAGCGGCCCAGGACGGGGCGGATGCGCAGCCGCAAGCCGCCTTCGACCCTGCCGCGCCGCGGCAGCTCGTCGAAAGGCCGACGATCGTGCTCGTCACGGAAAAACACAGGAGCGCCGACGCGCACATTCAGTTCGCTCTGGTCAGTGAACTGTCCGCCACCCTCTCGCGGTTCAGGCATTGGACCGCAATCCACACCGAGCTTGATCGCGACACGATCCGATCGGGGTCTGTCGAGACGCTTCGTGCCGCCGTGGGGGAAACCGCCGACCTTGCCGTGATCATAACCGCGACCGATGACGAGGACGAACCGCATTTCGATATTTCATGCCGCACGATCGCAACGGGCGTGTTGCAGTTCTCCACCACCGCGCCTCGAGAACCGGCGGCATGGAGACCCGTCTTCAATGAAATCTGCGCGCGGGTTGCTTCACGCCTCCAGTTGGTGATTTCCACCACGCGCCTCCATCGCATCGACGAACAGTCGCCAAACTATATCTCGGCCTATGACAATTGGCTCGACGGACAGCGGCTTTCGACGCTGTGGCGCAAAGACACCGACGCCGTCGCGATCGCGCGTTACGAAGAAGCCATTCGCCAGGACCCTAGCCTGGCTTGCGCCTATTCGAGCCTGGCTGTGATCCTGAATTCGCGGTGGATCGTGCTGCCCGGCTATCCAGTCGAAAGCGCCGACCTCGACCGTGCATTCGACCTCGCCAAGAAGGCGGTCGCGCTCGATCCTCTCGATCACCGCAACCAGGTCAACCTGGCCTGGAGCCACCTCCTGGCGCGGCGCTGGGAACTGGCGGAATTTCATTTCGGACTGGCGCACGACCTCAACGCCGCCAATCCGGCGACCCTTATCGCCTATTCGCTTTTCAGTGCGTTCATCGGAAACCATCAGCGAGCGGTCGACCTGTCGCGACGGTCGTTCGAGCTCAACCCGCTGCATGAGCCGCACTACCACGGTTACCATGCGACCGTTGCATTCCTGGCGGGCGACCTGCAGAGCTGCGTCGAGGCTGTCGAGAAAAGCGACGGCCTGTTTCCCGATATCCGAGGCTGGTCGGCTGCCGCCCATGCCTTCATGGGCGATGACGCGAAAGCCGCCACCGACTTCAGAATATTTCTGAAGGGTGTCACGACCGCATGGCACAATGGCGAGCGCCCGACCCGGCGAAGTGCGATCGACTGGTTCAAGAACGTCTTCCCGATCCGCCTGGATGCCGATCGCGCGAGACTGAGCGAAGGTATCGACCGCGCCTCACGGCTGGCATGACGCGGCCGAGGCCGGACGCATCTTATCTGCAGCGCGACATAACATAGTCGCCAAGCCGGCAACGGTAGCCCCGGAGCCGGTTTGCCTTCTTCTCCTCGACCGTCGAGCCTGCATTAGGGTCGAATTTGTAGTGCGCCGGGAAAGGATAGTCCTCTCCGGGGCCGACCTCGGGCGCGATCGTCCGCACGGTCTCCTCGACGTCCCCGGTGAAAGGAAAGGCAATGTTGACGACGTTCTCTTCATCGAAATGCGCGATGATCTCGATCTCGTCCCAGGTTTTGCCGCGCGGGTTCATGAACCCTCTGAGCAGGTCTTTCTTCTCGTTCTGTGTGCCGTGTCTGAATATCTCCATGGTGGCGGGATCCTTTATGGCTTCTCGAATAAAGGCTCCCAACGCTTCGAACTGCACATTCTCGAATTTGGCCATGACCCCTCTCCATTTCTTCAGGTTGCGACGTTGCCGGTTCTTCGATAGGCCCGCCCCGGCATGTCCAGGTTAGCGTACCGCTTGAAGTATTCGTAGAGCTCGTCGTCTGAAACCAGCCTGTCGTCGGCCAGCCCCAATAGCCCCGCCAGATTGCCGGGTTCGGCCGATGATAGGGACAGCGGCACCTGGATTTCGCTGTCCCCGGCATTGAACAGTGCAGCGGCGACGGTGGCCGCGACGATGAACGAGCCGGTCGGTCCCAGCCGGTTGCCGTCATCTCCGAGCACTGCGGCTTCCTGCATGATGTAATAGGACAGAGGTGTTTCGGTCAGGAACTGCGGATGGGCCAGCAGCGTCTTCTCAAGCACGCCAGCCTGGAAGCTGTAGCGTTTCCTGCAGCTTTGCGTGGGCAGCATGGCAGCGCCGGAAAGTACAGGCACATCCGCGGAAAGCGCCGCAGCGACGGCGCCGGCAATCGTCTGGCCTGATGCGATGCCGAGATCGTAACAGCGCCAACAATCCATGAAGGCGATGGACCGAGGTGTCCCGTCGAAGTCGGCGGCGTGCTGAACCACCGCCATCTCGTAGTTGAGAAACGGACTGATACGGCGTGCCTTCAGTGCCCTTGCCGCGTCGCCCGGCTCGATGAAACGGCTCCAGTCAACGGCCCAATTCACACGGACCGGAACGTCACCGTTCGGGCGCTGGCTCGAAAATGCCAGGATTTCGCGCAAGGTGCCGGCTTCTTCTTCGAATGCCTTGTTGAGGGCGTAGCGGTCGCGGACCATCGAATGCGCAAACCGCGAGGCGCCAAATGTGAACTCCATCGGCAAGTCCGCCAGCGGCTTCAGCGATGCGACGCCGGGGCCGCGAAACTCCTCGCCATCGAAGAAGTGCGCCCAGACTGCCGGGGCCAGAATTCGCCTGAGATAGTCGTCAACGACCACGCGGCGATAGACACCGGTCAGGTAAAGCCGCGCCTGATCGAAGGCGGTCTGCGGCGGTACAGCGCGGCGCGCCATCAGCAAATCGACGAGACGGTTGTGCACCTGCATCAACGAGCATTGCAGCTGGGAGAGAATGAGATTGTCGTCGTTCCTGGGGTCGCCGATCAGAGGACGGTAAGGCGCCTTTCGTCCGCACACGCTCAAAAAACCGCTGGAGGCGTCGACGCGCGGGACGTCTCGCGCCCTTTCGACCGCACCATCGACGGGAAGTTTGACCTGCTTGTCGCTGACCCCGGGCAGGCCGATCGGAAATCGACAAAGAGTGGTGTCGCTTTCCGATGCCGAGTCATAGAGGTGCGAGTCCACAATCAGGCCTCGTCCATAAAGGCCCGACAGATCGAGACTGCCCGAGACGGCATTTCTCAAGGTGAACCCGGCACGATCGCCCGGCATGCCAAATATGCGGCTAAAGACGATGTCGTGAAACGTGAACTGGCCGAAATAGGTATAAGCAGCGGGATTGTCGCTGAGGTCGGGGGAATCGATGGGACCGAGCATGCAGTTCGAGATGTCGGTGAGCGCCGTCTGGGTTCTCTCCGTCATGGAGCCATCTTCTCCAGCCGGCATGAGGCCTATCGGCTTTTCGGCGAGATCGGGAAACAGGAGCCGGCGCCGAAGAGCGTCGCCCGCGTCCGCACCCGCCGCTTCGACGGTGGGACCTCCGGCAGTCCTCGCCATCGCGTTGAGCGCGCGGCGGTGATTTACCAGGGTTTCATATGTCGCATATTCGCCGTGTCTCATCGCCAGCCCTTTTCGTCAAAGACTATTCCATTCGCACGCGGTCGGCGATACCAGCCGGCCATATCTTGCGCCCCCGGCCAAACGGCCTGGCCCAAGGGCGGGACGGATTATGTTGGGAGGCCCAAAATCCGTCCCGCCGCCAGCCCCCCGGCCGACTTGAGATGCATAGTTGAAGCCTACCGATCACCCGGTGCAACAAGTCCGGACATCAGTTGGTGCAAGTTTGCCCATCGGGGTCACGCCGGCAATCATCGACGATACGGATTCCGTGCCGGGAGGCGATATGACGAGCTGGCGAAAACGTTTCCAGTCGAAGTTCATGCCTGGATCGGGCCGGCGGGCCGGATCGAGCGCGGCATGCGAAACGATGGTCTTGAGGTTCGGGTATTTTGCCCAGCAATAGCGGACAATCCTCGCCGTCACTTCGACCTGCCAGCTTGAGAATGGGTCCGCGACCTGGCTGTTGACGACTTCAATGCCAAGGCTCCAGTGGTTGACGCGCTTGGCGCCGCCATTGACCCGCGGATGGCTCTTGTCGTTTCCCACATGCCAGGCCGCCCGCGATTCCGGCGCACACGCCCAGACAATGTTTCCGTGCTGGCTTTCGTTCTCATCGGGAACCAGCCAGTGGAAACTGCCGCTGCCGGCCTGCATCACCGACATTGCCCTTGCCGAGCTGCCGCCGGCAGTCGCATGAATGACCACCGCGTTGATGCCGAGGATCGGATCGAAACGCCGCAACGACGTCGAGCGCGCCCAGTAATCCTGAACGCCTGGATAGAGCACCTCTGGGATCGCAAATGGCGCCGGCCTACCCGCGGCCGGCAAATCGAACAGGTATGTCTTCGGATCTGGCATCGCTTGCTCCTGCAAAGCTCGCGTTTGACGATCCGTGTATCGCAACGTTGGCGTGAAACGAGCGTGAATCATGTCCCGCCGCCCGGGAGGCATCGCCGGCCATCAAGAGAGTTCCGTCGACCAGGAGCGCCCGATCGGTCCGATTCTCAAGAGAATCCAGCACGTTCTGGGGGATGATTGCCGGGATATCCCATGCCCCAAGCGGCTGCGCCCAGCGGCAAGCCTCGCTTGATCGATGTTCGCCCGAAGCTACTCGAAGGAATAGGTGAAACCTTCCTTGGAGGCGCCAACGGTGACTTTTGTCATTTTTTCGCCCGCGAGCGACCGGTTGAGCACGCCGCGGCTCAGTTCCGGCAGCAGCGTGTTGGTCAGGATGGCATCGATCATCCGTCCGCCGGATTCAATCTCGGTGCAGCGGGCCTTGACCAGATCCATGACACCGTCGCCGATCACCAGTTCCGCATCGTTGGTCGTGCGCAGCCGGCGAGCGATCTTGGCAAACTGGTGACGGGTGATGGCTTCGATCATCCCGTCCGAGAGCGGGTAATAGGGAATGGTCACCACCCGGCCGAGGAAGGCGGCCGGGAAGACCTTCAGCAGCGGGCTACGCAAGGCGATGTCCAGATCGTCAAGCCCGGCCCGTATCGTGCCGTTCCGGGTCCGCTCCATGATGACCTCCGAGCCGACATTGGAGGTGAGCAGGATCAGCGTGTTCTTGAAATCGATCCGGCGCCCCTCGCTGTCGTCCATCATGCCCTTGTCGAAAACCTGGAAGAAGATCTCGTGCACGTCGGGATGCGCCTTCTCGACCTCGTCGAGCAGGATCACCGAATAGGGTTTTCTACGCACGGCCTCGGTCAGGATGCCGCCCTTGCCGTAACCGACATAGCCGGGTGGCGCGCCCTTGAGTGTCGAGACGGTGTGCGCCTCCTGGAACTCGGACATGTTGATCGAGATCAGGTTCTGTTCGCCGCCATAGAGGGTTTCGGCCAGCGCCAGCGCGGTTTCGGTCTTGCCGACGCCCGAAGGACCGCAGAGCAGGAACACGCCGACCGGCTTTTCCGGTGCGCCGAGCCCGGCGCGGCTGGTCTGCACGCGTTTGGCGATCATCTCCATGGCGTGGTCCTGGCCGACGACCCGCTCCGAAAGCGTGGTGGCGAGCTTGAGCGCCTTTTCGGTCTGGCTGGACAGCATCCGTCCGGTCGGGATTCCCGTCCAGTCCTGGACCACGGCGGCCACGGCGTTGCGGTCGACCGAGGGCAGGATCAGCGGCGTCTCGCCCTGCGCCGTAGCCAGTTCGGCCATCAGTTCGCGCAACCGGGCAAGGTCGGCCGCAGGATCCGGCGGCGCAGGATCGGCAACCGCCGGCACCTCCGCCTTGGCCTTGGCTGCCTTGGTCTTCGCCGTTTCCGTCATCGTCGTTTCGGCCTTGGGCGGCTCAGTCTTGGGCACCTTGGTCTTTTCTGCGTCCGTCACTGCCGTTTCAGTGTCGACCTCAGCGGTCGCCTCCGCATCGAGCGGCACGCCCTCACCGCGCAGCCGCGCGCGCAATTCGAGTATCTCCGCAACCAGCGCCTTTTCACGCTCCCAGCGCCCCTCGGCGGCAGCCAGCGTGGTCTCGGTTTCGGCTAACCCGGCTTCAACCCGCGCCTGGCGCTCGGCCACCTCGATGCCGATGGCGGCCTCGCGACCGATGATGCCGCGCTCGACCTCCAGCGCCTGGCGGCGGCGCATGATGTCCTCGACCTCGGCCGGCGTGGCGTGCTGCGATATGGCGACACGGGCACAAGCGGTGTCGAGAAGGCTCACCGCCTTGTCCGGTAGTTGCCGTGCCGGGATGTAGCGATGCGACAGGCCGACCGCCGCCTCGATCGCCTCATCGAGTATCTGCACCTCATGATGCTTCTCCAGAACGCCGGCCACGCCGCGCAACATGAGTACGGCCACCGCCTCCGACGGCTCGTCGATCTTGACCACCTGGAAACGGCGGGTCAGCGCAGGGTCTTTCTCGATGTGCTGTTTGTATTCGGCCCAGGTCGTCGCCGCGATCGTGCGAAGTTCACCGCGCGCCAGCGCCGGTTTCAAGAGATTGGCCGCGTCGCCTGTTCCAGCCGCGCCGCCGGCGCCGATCAGCGTGTGGGCCTCGTCGATGAACAGGATGACCGGCGTCTCGGACGACTGAACCTCGTCGATGACAGCCTTCAGCCGTTTTTCGAATTCGCCCTTCACGCTGGCGCCCGCCTGCATCAATCCGACGTCGAGCATGCGCACGCTGACGCCTTGCAGTGTGGGCGGCACGTCGTCCGCGGCGACACGCAAGGCAAAGCCCTCGACCACCGCGGTCTTGCCGACACCGGCCTCGCCGGTCAGGATCGGGTTGTTCTGCCGGCGCCGCATCAGGATATCGACGATCTGCCGGATTTCCGGATCGCGGCCGACGACCGGATCGATCTTGCCGTCGCGGGCGCGCTGGGTCAGGTCCGTGGCGTATTTCGCCAGCGCTGAATCCCCACCCGGCCCCCGCCGCGGCGCTTCTGGAGCGGAGACCATGGTCGAGGCACCGGCTTCGAGCGACCCCTCCACGACATCGGCGAACCGCGCGATGACCGCGTCGGCATCGATCTTGTCGAACTCGCCGCTGATCTTCGACAGCAGGCCTTCCAGCACCGGCGTCTTCAGGCAGGCAAGCAGAATATGTGCGCTGCGGACTTCCTCGACGCCGAACTCGAGCGTTGCCAGGTTCCAGGCCTCCTGGATGGCATGAAAGATGTGGTCGGAGAATTCCTCGATCGATGTGGCGCCATAAGGCAGCTTGTCGACGGCGCGGGTCATGTCGGCCGTGAGCCGGCTCGCATCCACGCCCGCATCGGCGATGATCATCTGCACATCGGAGCGGTCGGAAAGCACCAGTTGCTCGATGAAATGGACCAGTTCGACATAGGGATTGCCGCGCAGTTTGGCGGCATCGGCGGCAGCCTTGAAGGCGCGGACGCCGACAGGATTGAGCTTGCCGACCAGTTCCTTGCGCTTGAAAGTCTGCGATGACCGGCGCTGTTCCATCGAACGTGCTCCTGCAGTCTGCCAGCCGATAAACTGCCACATAAGACGTCACTTGACAAAGCGCGTCATGGACCGATGTCCCGGTGCCCGGTTTAGCCGGCTCCTTTCCATTTGTTGAAAGTCCCGCACCATTGACTGCAAACAGCCACGTCGCCGCATGCCTCTGCGCGATACGGTTCGCATGCGGCCAAGGCAACCACGCCGTGGATTTCTGCGCTTGTGAGGCGATCGCGTTTAGCTTCTGTTAATTTTTGAGCGCTCGTTGAATTGTGGTAAAGTGCAACCGTGTGATAACGTTGCGTCACGTATGGCTTGAGGCTGGTCGCTGGGGGTTTGTGTGATTGATGTCGCACTCTGGCTTAGTCCGCTTGACGGTGGAAATCCGTCAGGGGAAGACTTGCGCAACGACCCGGCTTTTCACGAGCTGGAGCGCCTGACCGAACCCGAGATCAAGGTCGTCCACGACGGCAACAACAAGCCCACGTCGCAAAGCACCATTCCGGTCGACTGGTCCGCCGTGCTGGCGAAGGCGGGGGAACTGCGTGCGCATGGCCGCGACCTGCGGCTGCTGGTCATCGTCACCCGCGCACTGGCCAATGAAGAAGGGCTGGCCGGGCTCGCGCAGGGGCTGACCCTGATTGCGCAGACCTTCGACCAGCATTGGGAAACCATGCATCCGGCACTGCGGCCCAACGCTTCGCCTCGCGATGCCGCCTTGCGCCGCATCAACGCGCTGCTCGACCTCCAGAACAGTCAGGGCGGGTTGTTGGCGAACCTTAGGCAGTTGATTTTCTTTGCGCCGCGCTCGATCGGGCCGATCAGCGGACGCGACCTGGAACAAAGCGCGCTCGACGACCGTGTCATGCTCCAGGAAGCCGCCTCCGGCTTGAATACGGCGGAAAAGGCGGCACTGGTCAGCGCGCACGGACAATTGTTGAACCGGGTGCGTGCCGGATGTGCGGCACAAATGGATCAGGCCGGTGCGGAGATGATCTCGCTGGTCGCCGATGCCCGGGCTGCGATCGCAGCCCTTGACGCGGTCGAGACCGCGCTCGGCGCCCGCCTCGAGGGCGGCGGCGCCCCTGTTCCGGAATTAAAACGATTTCTGCAGCGTTTGCTGACGACCCTCGAACGGAACTCGGGTGCGGTGGCGAATGGCGTGGCCAAGCCGCCCATCCCGGCAGAACCGGCAACACCTGCTCGAAACGGTCATGGAGCCGAGACTATGGCAAGTGCGGCAAGCTACGCGGACTCGAGCACGGGGCTTCCCGACCGGATCTCCTCGCGCGACGACGTGGTGAAGTGCCTCGACCTCGTTGTCGCCTTCTATGACCGCACCGAACCGTCGAGCCCCATACCGCATCTGGCCCGGCGTGTGCGCCGGATGGTGCACATGGATTTCGTTGAACTGATGGAAGATCTCGCCCCGTCGGGGCTGAAGGAATTCCGGCTCCTCGCCGGCGTTCCCGATGCCAAGAAGACGGCTCAGAAGGATGAAAGGTAACAGCACATGCCAGCCGAAAGCAAAGCGAAGGTCATCGAACGAAATCGTGCGCCGCGGGTGCAGATCGCCTACGATGTGGAAACCTACGGTAGCCCGACGACGATCGAATTGCCGTTTGTCATGGCCGTGATGGCCGACCTTTCCGGCGCTTCGCAGACCAGGGAAGCGTCGAAATCGGTGCTGGACCGAGCCTTCGTGGAGACCGACGCGAACCGCTTCCCCAAATTCATGGAGGCGCTCGGGCCCCGCGTCAAAGCCCGGGTGAAGAACACGCTGCCGCAGGCCGAAGGCCAGGAACGCGACGAGGAACTGGCGCTCGATCTCACCTTCACCAAGATGGGCGATTTCGCTCCCGACAAGATTGCCGAGCAGGTGCCGCAACTAGCCGAGATCCTCAAGATGCGTCGCCAGCTCGAGGAGTTGCTCGGCTTCATGGATGGCCGCGTCGACGCCGAAAAGCGCATCGCGCAGCTGCTGAACAACGAGCCGCTGCTTGGCAAGATCGCCAGCCAGGCACTGGCCGACGACGACAAGGCAGGGGAATAAGTCATGGCCGAACAGCAAAAGACCGCCGTCGCCGCCGAGGCCGAAGCCATCGACCTGGGAGAATTCAGCGGGCTCCTCGAAAAGGACTTCAAGGTCAAGAAGGACGACAGCGAGAAGCTGCAGCAGCTCGTCCGCAATCTCGCGCTCGCGGCGCAATCGCGTTCCGACACCACGACCATCTCGTCCAATGCGATCAAGTCGATCAAGTCGCTGATCGCGGGCATCGACAAGATGCTGACGACACAGGTCAACGAGATCCTGCACGCGCCGGAAGTTCGCGAGATGGAGGGCACATGGCGCGGCCTCTGGTATCTCGTCAACAACACCGAGACGGACCAGAAGCTGAAGATCCGGGTGATGAACATCTCCAAGGAACAGCTGGCCGACACGCTCGAAGACTATGAAGGCCAGATGTGGGACCAGAGCCCGATCTTCAAGAAAGTCTACACGGACGAGTATTCGATGCTGGGCGGCGAGCCGATCGGCTGTGTGATCGGCGCCTACGAATTCTCCAACCACCCGCGCGATGTCGGCCTGCTGCGCAATATTTCCGGCATCTGCGCCTCGGCGCACACGCCGTTTATCGCCGCCGCCTCGCCGCGCCTGTTCCGCATGGACAGCTGGCAG
Source organism: Mesorhizobium sp. 113-3-9 (assembly GCF_016756515.1). Taxonomy (NCBI): domain Bacteria; kingdom Pseudomonadati; phylum Pseudomonadota; class Alphaproteobacteria; order Hyphomicrobiales; family Phyllobacteriaceae; genus Mesorhizobium; species Mesorhizobium sp. 113-3-9. The sequence goes on from NZ_AP023246.1 coordinate 6,281,033, forward strand.
GAACTGCCGAACCCGCAAGACCTGCAGCAGATCGTCTCCAACCCGGCCTATGCCTCGTGGCAGTCGCTGCGTGAGAGCGAGGACGCCCGCTATATAGGCCTGACCATGCCGCGCGTCCTGGCCAGGTTGCCCTATGGCACCGATACCGTTCCGGTGAAGGGCTTCACCTTCGAGGAAGAGGTGCAGGGCGATCACAACAAATATGTCTGGATGAACGCCGCCTTCCCGATGGGCGTCAACATCAACCGCAGCCACAAGCTTTTCGGCTGGGGCACGCAGATCCGCGGCGTCGAGAATGGCGGCACCGTGCTCAACCTGCCGGTGCACAGCTTCCCGACCGACGATGGCTCGATCGCGATGAAATGTCCGACCGAAGTCGCCATCGACGACCGGCGCGAGGCCGAACTGGCCAAGCTCGGCCTGATGCCGATCCTGCACCGGAAGAACACCGATCTCGCGGCCTTCATCGGCGCCCATTCGCTGCAGGACGACGAAACGCGCGCCGGCCGACTGGTCGACCCCGATGCCCAGTCGAACGAGCGGCTGAGCGCCAACCTGCCCTATCTCTTCCCGGTCTCGCGCTTCGCGCACTACCTCAAGGCGATCGCGCGCGACAAGGTCGGCTCGTTCAAGGAACGCTCCGACATGCAGATCTGGCTGACCGAGTGGATCAACCGCTACGTGCTGGCCAACCCTGCCTTCGCCGACGACAAGGCGCGCGCCAAGCGCCCGCTGGCGGCGGCCGAAGTCCAGGTGGACAGCGTGGAGGGGCGGCCGGGCTACTACAACGCCCGCTTCTACCTGCGCCCGCATTACCAGCTGGAAGGCATCAACGCCTCGCTGCGGCTGGTATCGGAACTGCCGTCCGTAAAGACCTGATTTGCAGCAACCAGACCTTGTTTTGTTTGAAAGCGGTGGAGAAAGACAATGCCAGTCAAGATTGATGGTTTTCTGAAGGTTCCCGATATCAAGGGCCCAAGCACCCGCGACGGCCACTCGGACGAGATCGAAATCCATGGCGTCGACTACAAGATGGTCGCGCCCTATGACCCGAATTCGCTCTCACGCCGTGGGCGCGTGTCGATGGGCATGATCAAGTTCATCAAACATTACGACAAGTCCTCGCCCTATCTGAAAAAGGCTCTTTTCGAGAACAAGGCCCTGGATGAAGTGGTGTTCTCCGCACGGCGGACCATCGATGGCGAGACCAAGGACTACCTGGTCGTTACGCTCACCGACGCCTCGATCATGGAATACGACATGTCGCAGGCCGAGGATGAGGAAGACCTGATCCAGGAGGAGGTCAGCTTCGCCTACAAGAAGATCAAGTTCGTCTATGACGGCAATGATGAAGCCGAAATGGATGTCTATGTCGGCAAGTGAGGTTCGGCGGCCCGGCGCGGGCAAGCAGCAGATAGCCGGCAGCTTGCGGGCAAAAAGCGAGGCCGTCCAGCCATCGCTATGGGATCGTCTTGTCAACGACCTGCCGGGCCTGACCTCGGAGATAGACGGGCTGCGCCATGTCCTGCTGGACGAGCTTGGCGCGGACCGTCTCGACACCTTCGCTGCCGGCAGTGCACGGACCATCGATGCCGATGCGGAGCTGACGCCCGACCAGAAACGGCGTCTGCATCGCCTGGCCTTCCAGACCCAGCACCGCGCGGAGATCGAAAGCCGCGGCGTGGTGGTATCGGCCCGCGTGCTAAGGGAAGCGGTGCGGCGCGACATCGAGGCTCTGTTCAACACCGAGCGTTTCGAGGCCACGCCGCTGCTTTCCGACCTGGAAAATGAGCAAATGGCGGACAATCCGCCGTCGCTCGCCGATTTTCCGGAGGTCCGTCGAAGCGTGGTCAATTACGGCGTGCCCTCCTTCTCGGGCCGGTCGTCCCGCGACTTCGACCGCGACGTGCTGGCCCGCGAAATCCGCTCGGTGCTCGCCACCTTCGAGCCCCGCCTCAAGGAAGGCGCCACGAAGGTTACCGTCACCCTGGGCGACAAGACCGTGGGCCTGAAGATCGAGATAGACGCCGTGCTGATCATGACGCCCACACCGGAACGCATGCGCCTGCGCACCACGATCAATCTCGACAACGGCTTGGCACGGACCGAAATTAGGGACGCCTGAGATGGATCGGGTCTTCGTCGAATATTACGAGGAGGAACTGACCCATATCCGCGGCCTCGCGGCGGAATTCGCCGACATGCATCCGGCGGTGGCGCGCAACCTTTCCCTCGACACGGTGCCCTGCCCGGATCCTTATGTCGAACGGCTGCTGGACGGCGTCGCCTTCCTCGCCGCGCGCACCCGGCTGAAGGTCGACGCCGAGCGCTCGCGATTTTCGCGCAGCGTGCTCGACGTCCTCTATCCCGATCTGGTCACGCCGGCGCCGGCAACGGCGATGGCCGTGCTGAAACCCGGCCAGCAGGTGCAGACCATGCCCGCCGGCCACGTCGTCAAGCGCAACACGCGGCTGGTCTCCAGCCTGCAACCCGGCCTGTCGACGCGCTGTACTTTCTCCACCGCGCAGGACATGACGCTGTGGCCGATAGCGATCACTTCGGTCAGCTATTTTCAGGATCGCAGCGCGCTGGCCGCGGCCGGCATAGGACCGATCGGCGGTACCGGCGGCGAGGCAGCGCTGCGCCTGGCGCTGACGCGGACCGGAAAGGGCAAACTCGACGAATTGGCGCTCGACCAGCTTGACCTCTATTTTGCCGGACGCACCAAGGCGCCGCTTCTGTTCGACGCGATCTTTGGCGCCTGCGTGGCTGTTGGCGCGCGACCGGAAGGCAAGACCAACCGGCTGTCGCCCTTGCCGGTACCCGAAATGGTCGGCATCAGCGACGACGAGGCCTTGATGCCGCGCACCCGCCCGACATTCGAAGGGTACCGCCTGCTGCGCGAATACTTCGTCATGCCGGAGCGCTTTCACTATGTGCGGGTCCTGGGACTGCAGACCGTGGTGCGCAAATGCGAGGCCGGCCTGGAGATCATCTTCCTGTTCCGTCGCCCGGTGCCCGAACTCGCCGACCTGACGCCGGCGGATTTCGAACTTTTCGCGACGCCGATCATCAATCTGTTCGAGCGTGAGTGCAATGTCGTCGAGCTCGACGCGCGCAAGACGCGGCAGGTGATCCACGCCGACCGCACGCGGGCGCGCGACTTCGAGATCTATCGTGTGATCCGCGTCGAGGATGCCGACAGTGAAGGCAGCGACGCCGAGATACCGGAGTTGTTCAGCCTCGGGCAGAACCGCGGCAGTGGCTGGGTCTATTCGACGGAACGGCGCCCAAGGCGGGCAACGGAGGATGAACGGCGCGAGGGTCTGACCCGCACGTCATACACCGGGGACGACGTTTTCCTGGCCGTATCGCGGCCGCTCGCAAGTCCCGCGAACCGGCCGCTGAAGCGTCTCGACATCATGGCGCTTTGCACCAATCGTGATCTGCCGATCCTCGATGACAATCCGACCTTGACGCTCGAGGCCGGTGACCCGGTCGAATCCGTTCGGCTGCTCGGTGCGTTGCGTCCGCCACAGCCGGCCATCCCGGCGGCGCTTCCCGCCGGGGCCGGCGGTGAATCCCGCGCCGACGATCTCGCCTGGCGGCTGGTCGCGCAGCTGGCGCTCAATTTCTTGAGCCTTGCCAAGGAAGGCCGCGGCGTCGATCCGCTGCACGCGCTGCTTGATCTTTATGCCGACCGGGGCGACCCGGGCCTTGCCCGCAACGTGCATTCGATCGTGCGCATAGACTCGCGGCCGGTGGTCGAACGACTGCAGATCGATGGGCCGATGTGCTTCGGGCGCGGCACTGAAGTGACGCTGCATGTCGATCAGTCAGTGTTGGCGGGGCAAAGCAGCTTGCTGCTGTCGGCCTTGCTGGCGCGGCTATTTGCCCGTCATGCCGGAATAAACGGCTTCGTGCGAACTCGCACGCGGCTGCTGCAGAAGCAGGAGGATGTGCCATGGCCGATGACGCCCGGCAATCGCTACCTGATCTAGACAAGTCACCTGATCCGGAAAAGACACCTGATCCGGGCAAGTCACCTCATCTGGACAAGGCTGGCCCGGACCGGGCCGAAGGTCTCTCCGAAGCGTTCGACTTTTTCGAATTGCTGCGCCGTCTTGAACAGCGCAGCGGTCTGTTCGGCCATTCCGGACGGCCCGACCGCGAGCCCGCGAGGCTCGGCCAGCATGTGCGGCTGGCCTTTTCCGCGCGGGACCTGGTTCAATTCCGCGAAGCCAACGAAAAGGCGCCGGCACGGGTCACGGTCGCAAATCTCGGTCTGTTGGGCCCTGAGGGCCCAATGCCGCTGCATCTGACGCGCTGGGTGCTCGACCGCCTGTCGCAGCGCTGGTTCGCCGGCGCCGACGCACAGCAGACCAGCGACACGACATTCGTGGACTTCGTCAACATCCTTCAGCACCGCATGATTGCTCTCTACTACCGGGCCTGGGCGGATGCGCATCCCGCTGTCCAGGTCGAGCGCGCTGTCGGTGGCCGCGTTCGCGCCATGCTTGAGGCGATGGCGGGGATCGGGCTTCCCGGCACCCAAAATCCTGATCTCGACACCGTCAAGCTTCGCCAGGCCGCGGCGCTCGCCAGCCAGGTCGACGGCCCCGAAAGGCTGACGCTGTTCCTGGCGGAAGCGTTCAAGGTACCGGTTCAAATCAAGGAGTTCATCGCCGCCTGGATAACCATCCCAACGGGGCTCCAGACCCGGCTCGCAAAAGCCTATGCGGGGCTCGGCCGGGGGGCAACCATCGGTCCGCGCGTTTTCAACCGCCAAAGCAGGATCGAACTGCGTGTCGGCCCTCTCGGGCTTGAGGAATTCAAGGCCTTCCTGCCGGGAGGGTCGCGCCTCAAACTGTTCAAGCAGGCCGTTCGCGACATGGTTGGGGAAACGCTCGACGTCGACCTGCGCATCGTGCTGGCGCGTGAAGCCGTGCCGCCGCCTTGTATTGGAACGCTCCAGCTCGGCCGGACCGCCTGGCTTGCGCGGCCCACCGAAAGGGGGGATGCTGACGATCTGCGGCTGCGGACAATTGTCGGATGGCGGCCGGAAATGGCGGAGGGCGCGGCATGAGCCTGCTGCTGACGCTGGAGCAAGGGCCACGCACCCAGACGGTACGGCAGACCCGGCTGGACGAGGGCGAGCTGGTGATCGGCCGCAGCGCGGACGCAGGCTGGCAGATAAACGATCCCGACATGTTCGTTTCCCGCGCTCATTGCAAGATTTCGGGCGGGCGGGACGGATACTTCGTCACCGACACGTCGAGCAGCGGACTGTTCATAAACGACTCCGACAGCCCGCTTGGCCCCGGCAAGTCGACGCGCCTTCAAAACGGCATGCGGCTGAGGCTGGGCGACTACGTCGTCCATGTCGACCTGCAGACGCCAACCGCCCAGGCACCCACAGCCAGCCAGCCCATTCCGGAACGCCTGCCGCCGGCATCGCGAGCGCCGGTGAGCATCGGCCGTGATGATTTCTTTTCCGCCAAGGTCGAGGAAGAGCCGCGACGGCCGCGCCCGGCCGACCTGCCCAATCCGTTCGAGCAGCCGGTTGCGGGCGCGTTCGAGCGTGCCGCGTCCAGCCAGCGCAGTTCGCCTGCTTTCGATGACCCATTCAGCCTCGATCCGGTTTCGACGCCTGTGTCGAAAGACGACGCTCCTTACCTAGAACCCGGCGGCACCGAGAACCAAACGGACCCGTTCAGCCTCGACCCCTTGCCGTCCCTCGGACGCGGAGCCCAGATCGCTCGGGGAAAGCCGTCCGATTTCAATGATGATTTTGGTTTCGGGCCAGCCGCCGCAACCGGGTCGGCAAACGGCGCCGGCTCGGCCGGACAGCGCGAGCGCGTTGCCCAGCGCCCAGCCAATCCCTGGGATTTGCCCGTGCAAGCGGCAGATGGCCCGTCTCCGGCGCGCACGGGTGCCGCTGCCGCGCCTGCTCGCCTGCCGGCGGCGGCCCAGCCGGGAGACATGGCGCTTCGTTCCGCGTTCCTGCGCGGCATGGGCGTCGAGGAAGCCGATTTCCCCGGGCGCGACAGCATCGCGGAAATGGAGAAATTCGGCCATGAATACCGGCTGATGATGGAAGGCCTGATGCAGCTTCTGCGCAAGCGGGCCGAGGAAAAGGGAAACGCCCGCGTTGCCCAGACCATGGTCGGGGCTTCCGAAGTCAATCCGCTCAAGTTTCTGCCGACGGTCGACGACGCCATCGTCACGCTTATCGCCGAGCGCAGTCCCGGATTCCTCGCCGGCGAAGCGGCTATCGCCGACGCGGTTCGCGATCTCGCTCAACATCACGTGCGCGCCTGGCGCGGCGTGCAAGGCGCCTTGCGGCGGATGATCGACCGCTTCGACCCGGCAGCGATCGAGGAAGAGCTGAAATCGAATTCGGCGATCGGTACCCTGCTTTCGGGCGGACGCGGCGCCAAGCTGTGGGAACTCTACCAGAAACGCCATCGTGAAATCGCCGAGAGCGCGGAGAAGAGCTTCCTTGGCGAAATCGGCGCTGATTTTCGGGACGCATATGAGGAGGAGTGAGACATGATCGATCGACGCGAATTTATCGTTGCCCTTGGCGCAACGGGGCTGCTTGCGGCTTGCCAGAGCGGCCCGCCAAAACCTTCGGTGATCACCGTCAACGTGTCCGGCGGGGCCGGCATGAACCCGGGACCGGGCGGCGGCGACCGGCCGGTGACCGTCCTCGTGATGCGGCTGCGCAGCACCGGCAAATTCAATTCCGCCGACTACTTTGCCTTGCAGGGCGATGCCGGTACGGCGCTGGCAGGCGATCTTATCGGATCCGACCAGATTGCCGTCGGGCCGGGAAAATCCGCGTCCAAGACCATCACCGTCGAGCCGGATGCCACGGCGCTGGGCTTCGTTGCGCTCATCCGCGAGCCTACAGGCAGGAGCTGGCGGACGACCAAGTCGGTGTCGCCGGGATCCAAATTCACGATCAATGTCACGCTTGGCAGCGGCGGTATTTCCGCCTAGCGGCCAGGGCAAGGAGAGCTCGATGCAGAGAGCAACGGCATGAGCGATGCAAACAGGGTGCTGTGGTCCGAAGGCCTTTTTCTGCGGACCCAGCATTTCCAGCAGCAGGATCGTTTCTTCGAGGCGACGGTGCGCGGCGCGTTGCAGGCCGGGCAACTGCATACGTTCGGCTTTCAACAGCTGACGCTGGACCAGGCGTTGCTGGAGGCCGGCCAGATCTCGATCCTGTCGGCGCGGGGCATCTTCCCGGACGGGACGCCGTTTTCCATTCCCGACATGATGGACGCGCCGCGACCTTTGCCGGTCACCCCGGACACAGGCGCCGGACCGGTGCTGGTCGCCTTGCCGCTGGAACCTCCCGGTGGTGTCGGCTTCGATCCGGCACACGCGGCCGCGTCGGGAGCACGCTATCATGGGCGCATCGTTTCGGTGCGCGACGCCGTCCAGGGCGGTTCAGACCCCGAAGAAATCGAAATCGCACGGCCGCAGGCGCTGCTGCTTGCGCCCGGCAGGTCGGTTGGCGGCTACACGGCCTTGCCGATAGCCGACCTCAAGGGGATTCGAGCCGATGGCGGCGTCTCGCTGGACGAGACCTTCCTGCCACCGACACTGGTTACCGGGGCGGTGGCCTGGTATCGGCAATTGCTTCTGGAAGTCGTCACGGGCCTCGACCAGATCGCCGAGGCGCATGGCAAGATGGTGATGGGCGGGCCTGGGCGCAGCGTTGAAGACCTGCTGATGCTCAACCTCGCCAATGCGGCGCGGCCGCGGCTGGCCCACATGCTGGCGCAGGATGTCTTCCATCCGGCCGAGCTTTACCTGGAGCTTGCCGGGCTCGCCGGTTCGATGGCCACCTACGGATCGAGCGCGCGGCGGCTGGGCGAGTTGCCGGCTTACGATCACATGGCACCCGGGCCGGCCTACATGGCGCTGGCGGATGCACTGCGCTCGCTCATCCTCAGCCTGCGCTACATCGAGCCGAAATCGCGGGCACTGCCGGTCATGCGGCATTCGACCAATGTCTGGAAAATCCGCATCGACAATCCGAAGCTGCTGGTCGCCAGCCGCATCGTCATCCGGGTCGGCTCGGAGCTGTCGGAAGACGCGCTGCGCAAGATCTTCGTCAATCAGGCGACTGTCGGCTCGGCCGACCAGTTCGAGGGCCTGTGGAAATCACGCCTGCCCGGCATTCCGCTGAAACCGCTTCACTCCCAGCCGCGCGAAATCCCTTACGACGGCGATCGGCTATGCCTCGAACTGGACCAGAAAAGCGAGCATTGGGCGTCGCTGCTCGATGCACCCGGCTTCGTCATTGGCGTTTCGGGCGTGTTGCCAAGTGAGCCGCAAGTGGACTGCTATTCGGTGAACAGGTGAGATGATGAGCCGCGATGATCCTTTCGGACTGTCGGAGGATCGCGAACGAACCCGCATACGGCTGACCGGCGCGCCGATGCCGCGGCCGATGGCGCCGCTCTTGCCGGGCACGGCGGTCAAGCGGTCGCGCACGCATCCGAACGCGCTTGTCAACGCGTTCGCGCCCTTGCTCGAATTCGCGCCCGAGCTTGAAAGCGCTCTGGCGCCGGAGAACCCGGAAGCGTTGCGCACCCGTCTGCTCGAAGAACTGGTTCGGGCACGCGACACGGCGATGGCTACGGGGTCTTCGCTGGAGCGCGCCGATCAGGCAGCCTGGGTGGTGGCGGCGCTGCTCGACGATCTCGCCCTGAACACGCCGTGGGGCGGGGCCAGCGCCTGGCCGCGGCAGCCGCTCGTGGTCATGCTGCGCGGCGATGTCGATGCCGGCACGCAGTTCTTCACGCGTCTCGACGAACTGGAACGCCATCCCAACCGCGACCGCGAATTGCTGGAACTGCAGTATGACTGCATGGCGCTCGGCTTCCGCGGCAAATATCGCGTGCCCGGCCGCTCAGGCGACCGATCGCTCAATGCGGTTCGCGTGGCGGCGGCACGCTTCCTGCGCGATGCCGATGCGGAGGGCGCGCCGCTGTCGCCAAACTGGAAAGGCGTCATCGCATCCGACGAACCGCAGCGCTTCATCGTGCCGATCTGGGTCATGGCGCTCGGTGCGGCGGTTGTCGCCACGGCCGTCCATGTCGGGCTGTCAATGGGATTGAGCAGCCAGGCGGTCGAGCTTTCAGCTCTTGTTCGGGCCTTGCCGCCGCCTGAACGCGGCGACATCAGCCGGACCTCGCCCAAGGTCGACGCCCCGCCACCGGAGAAAGTGGATTTTGCGCTGTTGCCGGAATTCCAGGCCGGCGCGCCGGCTGACCTCAAATCCGCGCTTAGCGGCACCGAGAGCGTCTCGCTGGCCAAGCTGATCATCCAGGCCTCCAACCCGGAACTGTTCCAGTCGTCGCGGCCACAACTGACCGAAGGCTTCGAGCCGCTGATCGGTTCGATCGCCAAGGTGATCCTCGCCAATCAGGAGCTGATCGGGAACATCACGGTGATCGGACATACGGACGGCATTCCCCTGCAGAAGACCAATCCGCTGTCGACCAACCAGCGGCTGTCGGAGGCCCGCGCCCAGACGATCGCCGACATGCTGGTCCAGAACGGGGTGCCGCAGGACCGCGTCCATTCCGAGGGCCGCGCGGCGACCGATCCAGTGGCCAGCGACAGCACGCGCGAGGGGCGAGCCTTGAACCGCCGCGTCGAGGTGCTCGTCGAAAAGAGGCTGTGAGATGTTTATCCTGCGCTTCCTCTGGGCGGTTCTGACATCGCGCTGGCTGTGGACGCTGATCGGCATCACGCTGCTTTCCCTGGTCATCTGGGTGTTCGGTCCGATCGTCAGGGTCGGTCCTTACGAACCATTCACTTCTGAAAATGTGCGCATCGTCATCATCGCGCTGCTGGTTATCTTCTGGCTGATCTGGCTGATCGTCGCCCAGCGCCGGGCGATCCGCGCCAACCGCATGTTCGTCGCCGAGATCGCGGCGCCCGTGGCGGAAAAGCCGCTCAGCCCCGGCGAGGAGAACGTCGCCGCCGTGGGTGCCAAATTTGCCGAGGTGATGGCCGAACTGAAGCGTCGCAAGCTGGGCGGACGCAAGTTCCTGCGCGAGATGCCATGGTACGTGATCGTCGGGCCGCCGGCCACCGGCAAGACCACGGCCCTGCGGCAGTCCGGACTGAATTTTCCGATCGACCTCACGGACGATTTGCAAGGGGTCGGTGGCACGCGCAACTGCGACTGGTTCTTTTCCGAGAACGCGGTTCTGATCGATACCGCCGGCCGCTATGTCCAACAGGAAAGCCAGCCCGATGTCGACGCGGCGGAATGGCTGGGCTTCCTCGACCTTCTGAAGAAACATCGCGGCCGCCGCGCGCTCAACGGCGTTATCGTCGCGCTTTCGATCGACGTGCTTTCAGAGGGCGACGAAGCCATCAAGGCACACGGTCGCAAGATCCGCCGCCGGCTGGCCGAACTCAACGACCGGCTCGAAATCCGCCTTCCGGTCTATCTGATGCTGACCAAGGCCGATCTGATTAGGGGTTTCGAGGCTTTCTTCGGCGGCCTGTCCACCGCCTCGCGCGAACAGGTCTGGGGAACGACCTTCGCGCTGGATGCGCGCGTCGATGCCAAGACCATCGAGCGGGAAATTTCAATACTGGCGACGGAACTCGAGCGGCGGCTGGTGCCGCGCCTGGAGGACGAGGACAAACTCGCCGCCCGCGCCGAGATCTTCAGGTTTCCAGCCCAGTTGTCCAGCCTGTCCGAACCGATCCAGGTTCTGGTCGAGGCGATGTTCGGCGAAAGCCGGTATGAAGAGGCCGCCTGGCTGCGCGGCCTCTACCTGACATCGGCGACGCAGGAAGGGGCGCCCATAGACCGGCTGACCGCGGCGCTGTCGTCGTCCTTCGGCCTGCCGCCACGGCGCGCCCTGCCCGCACCAAGAGTCGAGAAGCGCAGCTTCTTCCTGAAGAACCTGCTCACCGAAGTCATCTTCAAGGAAGCCGGCCTCGGCACGTTCGACCCGTTGGCGCAACGCCGTCGCGCCTGGATCTGGCGAGGCGCGGCGGCCGCGTGCGCGGCCGGCGCCTTGCTGGCCGGCGGGCTGTTCACCTGGTCCTATTTCGACAACCGCAACGCGATCACGGCCCAGGCAAGCCAGTTCGAATCGTTGCAAGCGCCGCTGACCTCGGCTGCCGCAAGCCCGGCATCGGTGCAGCAGCCCGCCATCGACGGCGCGCTCGAGGCGATGGACGCGGTCGCAAATGCCCGGACTGCACCGCCGGGCGCCGCCCAGGACCTGCTGGGTCCATCGGCCTCGGCCGAACTGGTGCGGGCGCAGAGCGACACATACGACCATGCCCTGCGCAATGTTCTCGAGCCACGGATGGTCGCACTGCTCGAGGCGACCATGTGGCGGCAGATCCGCGATCCGGATTTCATGCTCGGAGCCCTGAAGACCTATCGCATGATGACGGGCCTGTCGCAGATGGATGCCGATTTCGCCCAGAACTGGTGGGTGAACAGCTTGCCGGAATTCGCGGCCGCGGCACCATTTCCGACCGCCGACGCCGAAGAGCATCAGCTTGCCGCCATCCGCCGCATGGCGGTCGACGAAAGCTACGTCGCGCCCGACCAGGCCCTGGTTGCCGAAGCGCTGAAAACGGTCTGCACGATCTCGCTGCCGGCGCGTGCCTATAAGCAGCTACTGGCCGACCCGGAGGTGGCCGGGCTCAAGGAGTGGATTCCGGCCAATTTCGCCGGCCCCAATGGCGGCAAGGTGTTTGCGCGGCGTTCCGACAAGACACTTCGCGTCGGCATTGCCGGGGCATTCACCTATGCCGGCTTCCACGACGCCATTCTCGACCGCATCGACGATGTCGCCGCCCAGGCGGCGCTCGATCGCGCGGTTTTCGCCGGCGGCTGCTCGGAAAACTCCGAAACCTCGGTCTCGGCGCTGTCCGAGGATATTCTGAAGCTCTACTATGACGACTACATCGCGCAATGGGACAGCTTCCTGCGAGACATGCGGCTCGCGCCATTGACGGATCTCAATGTCGCCAGTGAAAATCTGAAGGATCTGTCGAGTGCCGATTCAGCCCTGAAACGTCTGCTGACGGCGGTCGTGCAGGAGACCGAACTGACGCGCTCCGACGAAGCGCCCGCCGACGACAAGGCAGCGGCCAAGGGCGCTTCGAAACTGCTCGGCAAGCTTGGCAAACTCGGCAAGCTGGCGACATCAGGTGCGAAACTGCTTCCCCGCGCCGGATCAGCCACAGAGGTGGATTTGACCGGCAATCTGGTGGCGGCACATTTCAAGCCGCTGAAGAGCACCATTGCCGAGGTCGACGGCCAGCCGCCGGCACTGGATGCCGCGGTCGTCGCGCTGACCGCGCTGTCGAACGTCCTGCAGACGGTCACCGCGAATCCCAATCCGCAAGACGCCATCAAGAAGCAGGGCGGCCTTGCCGAACTGACCGGCGCGGTCGCCAGGCAGGCACAGATCCTGCCTGACCCTATCAACGCCTGGCTCAGCGGGATTGCCGGTGACACCAGCAATTTGACGCAAAAGGCTGTGACCTCGGAGCTCAACGCCATCTGGCGGGCCGACATACTGCCTTTCTGCCAGGCGGCGCTGAACGACCGCTATCCGTTCAGCGCCGACAGCGCGGTGGACGTCAATGTGCGTGATTTCGCCCGCCTGTTCGGGCCGGCCGGACTGATCGACGGTTTCATCAACGACCATCTGATCAACTATGTCGACACGACCAGCCAGCCGTGGAAATGGCGCGCCGATTTCGGCCTCGATCCCTCGGCGCTGGCGGCGTTCGAGCAGGCCAGGCATATCCGCGACGATCTTTTTCCTGGCGGCACCGGACCGGTGATGAGCTTCACGCTCGAACCGAAAGACCTGTCTCCGAACGTCACGCGCGTCACGCTCAATCTCGATGGCCAGACGCTGGTCTATTTCAACAATGCGACGCGGCCGCAACCGATGACGTGGCCGGGCAAGGACGGCACCGGGGTTATTTCGCTCGCCTTCCAGCCCATCGACGGCTCGCCCGAAATCATGCTCAACGAGACCGGCAGCTGGGCGTGGCTGAGGATGCTGCGCAACGGCCGTTTCGCCGGCACGGCGCTGTCCGATGTCTACAGCCTGCGCCTGGGCACGAAGGGAATGTGGGCCGATTTCGAACTCAAGGCCGCCAGCGTCGAGAACCCCTACAATCTCCAGATGTTCAAGAAATTCTCATGTCCGCCGCAGATATGATCTTGCCCGGCTTTTACGGCAAAATGCCAGCCACCGGCGATTTCGTGACGCGGCGGCTCTCCGGCGACTTTGTTCGCGGCTGGGACCGCTGGCTGGCGCAGCATCTCGTCCCACTGTTCGGCTCGGAAATTTGGCCAGGCACGACCGCGCTGCGCTTCCTGGCCGGCCCGGCGTCCTTCGGCGCCTCGGCAGGCATCATCGTGCAAAGCGCCGACAGGGTCGGCAGGAAGTTCCCTCTGAGCGTCGTCGCACAGCTTGCCGAAGCGCCCATTCAGCTGGCTGACGCCGAGGCGTGGTTTTCCCAGATTGAAGCGGCGGCCATCGCCGCCCAGAACGGCGAGTTGACGCCGGACGAACTGGATACCGCACTGGCCGGACTGCCGGCGCCATCAGTCGAGCCGGGTGAAGAAGTCATCGGCGACATGGTGATGTGGACAGCCCGTTCGAACATTTTCGACATCGATCCGCAATCGCCACAGGCGGTTCTGGAGCAGATCCTCGCCGCAAGCTGGGAGACCAGTTGATGCAGATCTGGAACCAGATGGGCTATCCGCACCAATTCACCATGGGCATGGACAAGGCCGGCCATGAGTGGATTGTCGTGGTCGTCAAAGGCACGTTCGACTTCCCCGACAAGCCGGGCGGACTGGTGCAAAAATCGGCGGAACAGGTGCCGCTGGTGATGGCCGACACACAAACCGGCGTGCCCGGCTACTCGGCCACGCTGTGGGAGACCGACTTCGCCTTCCGCAAACCGCGCTGCGACGTGATCGCCAATGGCTGCGCCTACGCGCCGGGCGGGCGCCCGGCAGCGCGCGTGCCGGTCGGCATCAAGGTTGGCAATTGGTCGAAATTGTTCGAGGTCGTCGGCCACCGCGAATGGCGCGCCATCGGCCCGATCTTTACTGCCACATCGCCGCAGCCCTTCCTGAAACTGCCCATCTCCTATGACGTCGCCTGGGGCGGCGTCGACAGGCTGGATCCGGAAGACAAACTCCCGGGCAGCTACAAATACAACCCGGTCGGCACCGGCTGGTCGCGCACCAGGAACCAGCGCCTTATTCCAGGCCTGCGGCTGCCGAACACCCAGGCGGTCGACGAAGAGATCCGCTCGCCATTTGGCGACTACAAGCCGATGAGTTTCGGGCCCATGGGCCGGGGCTGGCCGGGCCGCATCGAATATGGCGGCACCTACGACCAGAACTGGATCGACAATATTTTTCCGTTCTTGCCGCCGGATTTCGATGAACGCTATTTCCAGATGGCACCACCGGACCAGCAGATCGACCACCCAAGGGGCGGCGAGGACGTACAGTTGATAAATTTGACGCCGGCAGGCAAGGAAAGCTTCCGCATGCCAACGACAGCGTTGCCGCTGACGCTGTTCAAAGGTCGCGAAAAAGCGTTCGTGGGCGAGCTTCTGCCTGATACGGTGCTGTTCGATCCGGAGAGGCGGCGGTTTTCGCTGGTCTGGCGGATGCAGCAGCACCTCCAGCGCACGATCCTCGATTTTTCGGAATGCTGGGTCGGGCCGCCAACACCCGGCATGCAACGCGCCTATGCCAAGCGCAAACGTTACATCCGCAAGTTCAACACTCCGCTTCGCGATGAAGACGAGGCCGCATGAACGCTGACCTCGATATCGTCTCGGCGGGCATGGTGACGGCAGTCGGCCTCGACGCGCCATCGAGTTGCGCCGCGATGCGCGCCCGTCTCGACGGTTTCCAGGAAACGCATTTCCTTGGCGCCGCCGGCGAGTGGCTGATCGGTGCGCCCGTCCCGCTGCCGCGCAACTGGATGGGCGCAAAGCGCCTTGCCCATATGGCCGCCGCAGCAATTGTCGAAGCGTTCGAAGCGATGCCCGAGGCCCGGGGCAGGACGGCCCTTGTTCTTTGCCTGGCTGAGGAGGATCGTCCCGGGCGTCCGGCGCCTGACAGCCGGAACCTGCTTGCCCAGATCGAGCAAATCACGGAAATCGTCGGTCCCATTGCCTCGCGCGTCGTCGCGCATGGCCGCCCGTCCGGCCACGTCGCGTTGGAGGCGGCCCGTCGCCTGCTCGCCTCCAATACTGCTCCTTTTGTGATAATTGTCGGGGTGGACAGCTATCTGACCTCCCAGACCATCAACCATTATCTCGCCCGAGAGCGGTTGCTCACGCCACGAAACTCGAACGGCTTCATTCCGGGGGAAGCCGCGGCTGCGATCCTCTGCGCGCGCGCGGGCGGCACCATGCACCTCACAGGGCTCGGCCTGGCACGGGAGGAAGCTCATATTTACAACGAGATGGATATTCCCTTCCGAGGGCAAGCGATGACAACGGCTTACAAGGAAGCGTTTGCCGGGTCACGGCGCCTCCATTCAGATATCACTCTCAAGATGGGAGATTTCGTCGGCGAAACATACTGGTTCCGGCAATGTGCCCTCGCCATGCTGCGCACACAACGCGAGCACTCGCAGGTGCGGCCAATATGGGCGCTGGGCGCGAGCTTGGGGAATGTCGGGGCGGCCGCTGTCCCGGTGATGCTGGGGTGGGCGCTGTCGGCGATACAACGTGGCTACGCGCCATCGGGGCCGATCCTGATCGAGGCCTCGGGCGATGACGGTGCATGCGGCGCTGCGGTGGTGGAGGCAAGATGACTGTCTTCGCGAACGGGCGAGAGATTTCGGCAGAGGCGCAAGGGTGCAAGGTCATTGCGGATTTCCCCGACACATGTTTCACCCCGCCCGAGAATCCGGCAACCCCGCCGGGCGTGCCCGTCCCATACCCTGATTTCGGGGTCGACTCCGATCTGACGTCGGGTAGCGGAACCGTGAAGATTGGCAACAAGCCTATCAGCCAGGAAAATAGCAGCTACTACAGCAAATGCAGCGGCGATGAGGCTGGGGCGGCGGCAAAAAAAGGAATAATCACCTCAAAAAATACCGGCAAGGTCTACGCACACGGCTGGTCGTCAGACGTCAAGGTCGAGAGCAAGGGTGTCGTTCGACTCGGCGACATGGCCACCAGCAATCACGGGACCGATCCCGGCGATGCGCCCCCAATGGTGATCGTCGGAAAGCCGGCATTCGGAATTCCTGGCGATGAAGACTGCATGGTCGGCAGCTTCGAGGATATTCACGAAAAGTGTAACGCCAAAAAGGACCCTACTGATCCGTTGGCCAAGCCGGGCACGCAAGGTGTGGCTCACCAAGCTCACCATATCGTTCCGGACCGCTGTTTTCGCGTCAATAGCGAAGATCGAATGGCGAACCCGCCATTTCCCAGCAGGGACCAGGGCATTTGTATCTGCATCCCTCGCGTGAACCACTCGGCGGCTCGGCCGCCGACAGGCGAAGACGTCACCGTGCACCATCACCTGGACAATGCTCTGACCGAACTCGGCGAGCAGGTCGCAACAAGAGCCAACCCGCGCGGCGTCGAGAAGGTGGATAAAATAAGAAATCAATGTTTGGATGCTCTTGCCGAACTGGTCGATGATCCTGTGTCCGCGGACTGCTTCGAAGTGGCATGTGAAAAGGTGACCGAGCAAACAGAGCCAATCAAGGACAAGTATGCTCGTGCGGAGAAAAGCTCCAGCAATATGAGTCCTGCCGCCAAGGGCGTGCTGAACAGGCAGCATCTGCCAACAGCATGAGATCGCTGCCAAGGGAGTATTGAGCAACCGATGAGGCGAAAACCAGAGATAACAGGAGGTGTCGTGAGCGTGGACAGGACCCTCTACATCCTGTTCAAAGCGACGCCGGGAGAAGACGATGACCGGCTCGTCGCCTCCGGTCGCGTTGCCGATGGTTCGGTTGTGCTTCGGCCTCGAGAGGAGGTCGCGGACCTAATCTCTTTCACGGCCCTGCAGCAGCCCTTCGAAGCCCAAGCCGCTGGACTGACTGGAGAGGGCGAGGTGGTGTATTTTTTCGACGCCGTCAGTCAACGTGAGCAGATATCGGGAGCCGGATTCGCCTCCGAGAATGCGATGAAGTTCGGCCGCATGACAAAGATACTGCAGATCGGCAATCGACTGTTGGCGCTCGGCTATGGGGGGCAAGTCTACATGCGGACGCCTTCGGAGGGCTGGAGGTTTCTCGGGGGCCCGAAAGGCAGCGATGACGGGTCAACAAACCTGGTCTACTTCTGCGCCGTTGCGCACAAAGGCCGGCTGTATTTTGGCGGAACGGAGACGAAGCGATTCAGGAGCACGGCAGAGATTGACGCAGCGAGCCAAGCCGGCGATGGCCGGCGTCTCGCGCGTGCCATCCTGGCGGCGAAGGTACCGGACAAAGCGGTGGTCGGGGTATACGACGGTTCGTGGAGCCAAGCGGATTTTGATCATCCCGGAACTGTCGTCGAGATGCTGGAGGCAGGCAGATCCATCGAGATTTTCACAACCAATGGACGCATTGTCTCGACACCCGATTTCCAGGAATTCAGCGACGTATTCGCATTCGGCAAGAAGAAATCTTTCTGGGATATAAAAAGAACGGAACAAGGGATCCTTGTGTACTTCGACGGCACACTTTTCCGGTGGACCGGCGAGATGGAGCCGTTCGAACCGTCGCTGCCTGGCGTTGACGAAAGTTTCATAAACGTTTCGAGCTATGCCGGATTCCTGGCAGCGTTCGCCCCGCATCAAATCTACAAGCTGGATGAAGACGATTGGGGCGAAGTTACTTACACTTTGTCGTAAGGGGCAGCGGGAAGGTCGTATAAAAATTCTTCAGATATCAGCCGCTGGCAACTTGGCAGCTAGATATTTGCGCACTTGATCGAGGTTCAACTGCTTGAGAGGGAGAGGACTACTGGCTTCCAGCATCCGGACCACAAAAAGCTCCCCAGCTTCCGAAAATTCGTCGAAACGCTCCTTTGCGATACGCTTGCCTTCGACACCCGCAACACGCAGCCCAAGCAGATGTGCTTCCAGCCGCTCTAAGAGCCGCTCCACGCGCTCCTCGTCCATCTCGGGGTTCTCGCCGGGATGCAGCAGATGGTGGTCGTAGACCGTCCAGAGGAAGGCCGCCATTTCCGCGTGCTGACGTACTATGTGTTCGAGTATCGGCGGCTTTGGCATCAATTCAGATTCACGGAGCCGCCACGGATACGGTTGGAGGCGCTGGCGTGGCTAACCAGGTTGGTGCCTCGTATGGTGAGATGGCCATCCTTTTCCATAATGATGACCGACTTGCCGCACCTCAGCTCAAGCCGCTCGCTCGAACTGATTTTCACCGTTTCACCGTCGCGCACGACATGACTGTTGTCCCGGCTGTTTGTCTGTCGTTTTGCGGGATCGACAATACGCCCTACGATCAGCGGTTTCAGCGGATTGGCATTTTCGAACAGCAGTGCGACTTCTGACCCGATCATGTCAGACGACAGTTCGGTCAGACTTCGCGCCTGCAGGGCTACCTCCTCCCGATTTCCGGGAAACACCACGAGTGGCGCACCTTGGTCGAACCCAAGCAGCAAACCAATCACCACTCCATCAATCCGTTCGTCAATATCGCTCATGGGTGCGTCCTCAGTTCTGCTTTATCTCCGAGCCTTTCATGATGATGTCGCTCGAAGCATTGACGTCTATCTTTCCTGAACCCTTGATGGTGATGTCTTTGCCCTTAATCGTGATCGTCCCATCCTTTTTCATGACAATTTCGGCACTTCCTGTTTTGATCGTGACGGACTCCTTGGCCTCGATGGTCAGGTTCTTGCCGACCACCATGCCCGCGTCCTCGCCGACCTGGATAAGGCTCTTTTTCCCGACCTTGAGCTCGTGCGCCCCATTGACTTGAGTTGAGGCATCCTCGCCGACCTTGATGATATGCGTTTTGCTGATTTGTGTGTTCTGGGCCCCGCCGATCTTGACGCCCTGATCAGACCCGATCTGTATGCCTTGGCTTGTTCCGACGTTCCAACTGTCCGACGCGCCAACATCGTGGCTCTGGCTGATGCCGACCGTGACCGAGCGGGCGGCGCCAATCGTGTTGGTCTGAACGCCGCCTACAGTTCGGGTTTCGGCAGCGCCCACCGTGTCGATGCGTGCTGCGCCCACGGTGACCGTCTGAACCAGTCCCACGGTCTGCGAATGGTTGGCGTCGATGTTTTCGGTCGAATTGGCGACGACGTGGATCGTCTCGTTCGCCCCCACCGTAAGCGAGCGGTTCGCGCCCACCGTCTCGGTGTCGTTCGAGCCGATATTCGTGGTCTGGTCGACGCCGACCTTGACCGTCTTGTTGTTGCCGACGTCCTCGTCGAGGTTGTGGCCGACGGAGTGCTTGGCGTCGTGGTCGATGCGGTCGGACTGGTCGTGCTGGACCAGCTTGGTGCGGTCGTGCTTGATCAGCAGGTTGTGGTCCTTCTGGGCCTGGAAGTTGACCAGCTCGGAGCCGGCCTTGTCCTCGAACATCAGCTCGTTGTAGCCGCCGCCGCCTTTCGAAGAGTTGGATTTCCAGCCCGATTGCGTTGCGTTGCCCGGCAAGCCGTAGGGCGGCATCTGCGAGGCGTTGTAGACCCTGCCGGTGATGATGGGCAGGTCAGGGTCGCCTTCGAGGAAGTCGACGATCACCTCCTGGCCGATGCGCGGTATCTGAATGAAGCCCCAGCCGCTGCCGGCCCAGGTCTGCGAGACACGCACGAAGCAGGAACTGTTTTCGTTCTTCTTGCCCAGGCGGTCCCAGTGGAACTGCACTTTCACCCGGGCATATTTGTCGGTGAATATCTCCTCGCCGGAAGGGCCGACAACCGTCGCCGTCTGCGGCCCGCGCATGATCGGCCGCGCCGTGATCCGGGGCGGGCGATAGGGCAAGGCAGTCGGCGCAACGCCCAGCACGACCTTGAAGTTTTCGCTGTGGGCCTCGTTCTGGGTTCTGTAGCCCGGATCGAACAACCTGTATTCGGCGCTGATCACCAGATATTCCTGGTTCTGGTCATCGCGCGGAAAGCTCTCCAGCTTGAAGGTACAGCCGGAATGGAGGCCGCGCACGGTTCCAACGGCTGTGATGCGCTGGTGCACGGCCTGGAGTTCCTCGCGCCGGATGCCGGCCAGGGTGTCGCCGCGCCCCACATCGAGATGCGCCCCGGGCTGGCGATAATTCTCGCCGGAGGCTTCCTTGTGGCTGAACGGCTGGGCGGACTTCGCCATCAGATCGGCGCCAGGTTTCTGGAAATCATAGTCGGTATGGGCATAGGCCCCCGGCCGCACCGAACTGCCCGGAATCCATTCGGTGATGTATTCGACGTCGCGCCGCGAGCCCTGTCCCTCGAAATTGTAAAGGATCTTCTCGTAGCCCGGCGCCGGCTTCAGCTTGTTCATGGCGTCGCACAGCACGAGCGTGTGCTTGCCCTCGTCATGCTCGAAGAAATAGAAGATGCCTTCGTGCTCGAGCAGGCGCTGCACGAAATCCAGGTCGCTTTCGTCATACTGCACGCAGTATTCGCGCGAGGGGTACGACCCTTGCAGCCGCTTCTCGAATTTCGCCGTACCGTATTTCGAGAAGATCTTTTCGACGATCTCGACAGCGGTCATGTTCTGAAAGATCCGGCAATCGGTGGTGTTGCCGAGAAACCAGAGCCACGGCCTGACGACTGCTTCGTAGTAGGCCAGCCGGTCCTCGATGCGGGTCAGGCGAAACTCGGACACCAGGCCGCTGAACCACCGTTTCGGATCGGATTCCCCTTCGACCGAAACCGCGCCCCCAAGCATCTTCGCCGGATCGATGTCCGAGTTGGGCCCGACGAACCCGACCGTATAGGCAAAGCAGCGACTGATCTCGTCGCGCCCGACAAGATGCGTGAAGGTCAGCTCGGCGCCGACCGGCGTCTGCACAACCGTGGCACGTTCGTTCGGCATGGGTCGAGCCCCTCCTGGACGCGGCCGCCGACGCGGTGGATTTGAAGTTCCATCTGCTGAGGAACCTTTTAGGACCCGCCGCACCAGGCCATGTTGAGCCTACCACATATTGTCCTGCCAACCAAAGAGGACACACGGCGGCTAAACCTTGCCCTGTCGATGCAACGGCTCGAAACACTGCTGTCCTGTTGTATGTGCAAACTGCTAGAATGTGGATTATCGGTCAGCGTTCGACGGCGATCCTGGATGTATATCAGTCTGCAAATCAACAATGTCGACGCCTTGCCCGCCGGCATCTCGACCGGCTACGCGGCGCGCGATCGCAGCTTCGAAATCGGACGCGATGCTTGCGACTGGACCTTGTCGGACCCCGACAAGTTCATCTCGGGCCGGCATTGCGAGGTTCGATACGAGGCAGGCGCGTTCTGGCTGCACGATGTCTCGCGCAATGGAACCTACGTCAACGGATCAAGCCAGCGCATGACCGCCCCCCATCGGCTGGGCAACGGCGACCGGATGCTGATCGGCCGTTATGTCATCTTCGTGTCGATCGACGAGGAGCGCGCCGCGACAGGTCATCCCAGCCGCAGCCCGACGCAGCGAGAAATGCCGGCCGCGACAAATCGGTCGCTGGAATTCGGAGATGGACCCTTCTTTGATCCTGCGGAGCAACGGTCCGGGCAACGGGTTACGGCTCCGGCATTCTCGTCGCAACCCTCGTCGCTTCCCTCGACACGAGACGAGGTGCTGCGGGAAATCGCGATCGCCGCCGGTATCTCGCCGGAATTGCTGCAATCGCGCGACCCGCATGAGGTTGCCGCCGAAATCGGCGCGGTGCTGCGGACGATGGTCGAGGAACTGACCTTGCTGCTGAAAGCCCGCGCGGCCGCGAAAATGCTGGCCAAGAGCACACAACGAACGATGATCAGCGCCGCCGACAACAATCCCCTGAAGTTCGTTCCGGGAACCGACGACATCCTCGAAATCATGTTCGCACGGCGCCGTGCCGGCTATCTCGATGCCAGGCGCAGCATCGAGGATGCGTTCCGCGATCTCAAGACGCACGAATTCGCCACCTATGCCGCCATGCAAGCGGCACTGTCGCGGCTGCTCGACGACCTGTCTCCTGAAGCGATCGGAAGAAAGCTTCCGCCGACGTCGTTCTCGTCGAAAAAGAGCCAGGCCTGGGACGCTTTTGTCGCGACCTGGCGAACCATGGAGGAAGCACACGAGAACGGCATGCTGGACATATTCCTGGCCTATTTCAGCGAAGCCTATGCCAAGGCCGACAAGCAGAAATAGGCGCTTCAGGGGAGCCGTGGCGCCACAGCCAACGAAGATACCTCTTCGGTGCGCGGCATCCGGTTCCAATCGGGAGTTTCTGAGACTACGATCGCATACGACAATTCGCCAAGCGGGTAAGGCTGATCGACCTGGGGGTCTGCGGCAAATGTCAACTTACGGCGGGATAGCGAGATATAGCCGACCGTCCTCAAGACACTGCCCTGCCCCGCAGGGCCCGGCGTTGCTTTACCTGACCGCGAAAGGCTCTGCGCCTGTCCGGCAAGAGCGCGGGTGCCTGGCGCGAACGGACGATCGGCGATGAGCTCGAAGGACGATCCTTTCGGCCCGGCGGGCAAGACCGTCATTCGCTCCACGCCACGGCGTGAGCGAAAACCGGCACCGAGCCCTCCCGTCGCGGATGGCGGACAGCCCTCGCAGGTCAAGGACTCGACCGTGTTCGATCCCGGCGTCGGCCGGCATACACCGCCCGGTTGGACATCCGGAACCGTGATTTATCAAGGAACACCTTCCGCGGACGCGCCGGCTCCGGCCCTGCCGCAGGAGACCCTGCTCAATGTCACGGACAGTGTCCGATATGCCGCGGCAAATCAGATCCTTGCCGCGGCCGCACCGTTGCTGATGCTGTTCGGCCAGCTCAGGCTTATCCCGGTCGAGAGACAAGCGGAGCCGTTGGCGGAACACGTCACCGAGGCGATCGACAAGTTCGACAGCGCACTGGAGAAAGCAGGCGTTGCCGAAGAGGATGCGCGGATTGCGAAATTTGTCCTGTGCGAGACCGCCGACGATCTCATCGGCAACCTGCCGTGGCCATCGAAAGACGCCTGGGCGCGGCACAGCATGCTGTCGCGGTTCTTCCACGTCGAGCCCAACGGCACGGGCTTTTTCGAAGCACTGAATAAAGTCCTGGCCAGCCCAGAGGCGCACTACGATCTGCTCGAACTGATGCATGTGTGCCTGTCGCTGGGGTACGAGGGCCAATATCGCGGCCTGACACGCGAGGACACCAATCTCGAACGCGTCCGGCGCGACGTCTACGAAACACTTCGCTATTTCAGGCCCCGCGCCGACGAAGACATCTCGCCTCGCTGGCAGGGCCTGGCGGCGACGATGACGCAGTCTTCGACGCGCCTGCCGCTCTGGGCCGTTGCGGCAGCGGCAGCGGCGCTGCTGACGGCGGCATTCTTCGCGTTGCGGGTCGTCATCACCAATGAAGGCGACGCCACCGCTGGTGAATTGCTGGCCCTCAACCCGTCGACACCGATCGCCATCGAGCGCGCCAGCGTGGCGCCTTTGGCCGAGCCGGAGAAAGCCATCCCTCCGGCAGCCACGACCACGCAGATCGATCGCATCCGCTCGGCACTGGTCAAGGATGTCGGAGCCGGTGGGTTGACCGTCGGGACGAAGGGCGACTTCATCGTCGTGGAAATCAACAATCTCTTGGTGTTCCAGTCCGGCAGAGCCGACGCGAAGCCGGAGTTCCAGCCGATAGCCGCCGACATCGCAGCCGCCTTGGAACCCGAGCGCGGACCAATCAGGATCGTCGGCCATACCGACAATGTGAAGCCGCGAAAATCGAGCCCGTTCAAGTCCAACTTCGATCTTTCCGTCGCCCGGGCGAAGGCCGTCGAAACCATGATGGCGCAGAAGTTGAGCGATCCTTCGCGACTGACGGTCGACGGCAAGGGCGAGGACGAGCCGATCGCCGACAATGCAACACCGGAAGGCCGCGCCAGGAACCGCCGTGTCGATGTGATGATCGCCAAGGAGGAGACATTGTGAGCAGGGCCGGTTGGATGCGCCGATGACGCGTTGGCTGCTGCGGATATTCAGCGTGATCGCGCTGGCCGGTTTTTCGGCCGCAGTGTGGTTTGCCGGACCTTTGATCCGCTTCGCCGATAGCCGTCCTCTTGGGCCGGCCTGGCTGCGCGCGGCAATCATCGGTGTGATCGTGGCGGCCGTGGCGCTCTTCTATGGATTGCGTTTCTGGCGGATGCGCAAGGCACAAAAGGCGCTGGAGACCGCCGTTGCCCGCAATGACGACAGGGATGACGACTCACAGGTGCTCGAGGCGCGCATGAACGAAGCGATCGCCGCGCTTAAACGGTCGAGCGGCAAGCGCAATTTCCTCTATGAGATCCCCTGGTACATCATCATCGGCCCGCCCGGTGCGGGCAAGACAACGGCACTGGTCAATTCGGGTCTGAATTTTCCGCTGGCAGGTTCGGGTGATGCCCAGCCGGTCGCCGGTGTCGGCGGAACACGTGCCTGCGACTGGTGGTTTACCGACGAGGCCGTGCTGATCGACACCGCCGGACGCTACACGACGCAGGATTCCAATGCCGAGAGCGACAAGAAGAGCTGGCTCGCCTTCCTGTCGCTGCTCAAGCAGTACCGCACGCGGCAGCCGATAAACGGCGTCATCCTGGCGATCAGCCTCGCTGATCTCATCGGCCTCGACGATCAGCAGCTTGATGCTCACGTCGTGGAGATACGCAGCCGGCTGCGGGAAATCCACGAGACGCTGAAGATCCAGTTTCCAGTGTATCTGCTGTTCACCAAGGCCGATCTTGTTTCCGGGTTCATGGATTACTTCGGCGCTTTCGACGAGCCCCGCCGGCGCAAGGTCTGGGGCGCGACATTCCAAACCACGGATCGCAACAAGAACATGGCGGCCGAGGCCCCGGCTGAATTCGATGCGCTGGCAAGACGCCTGGTCGAGGAGATGCCCGACCGCCTTCAAGAAGAGGTCGATCCGGTCGCGCGCATATCCGCCTTTGGTTTTCCGGCGCAGTTTGGTGCGCTGAAGAGCCGAATTACGAGTTTTGTCGCCGGCTTGTTCGATCCGGCCCGCAGCCAGGTGAATGTCAGCCTGCGTGGCCTCTATTTTTCGTCGGGTACGCAAGAGGGAACGCCAATCGATCAGGTGTTGGGCGCGATCGGCCGCAGCTTCGGCGGCAATTCCCGCGCCCATCTTTCGGGAACCGGCAAAAGCTTCTTCTTGCATGATCTGCTGACGGGCGTCATTTTCGCTGAATCCGGATGGGTCTCCTACGACAAATCGGCTGTAAGGCGTGCGGCGATCGCCAGATTTGCAGGACTTTGCGCCATCGCGTTGATCGCCGCGGCGGCCCTCGGCACCTTGGCCCTGAGCTTCACGGCCAACAGATCACTGATCGCCTCCACAACGCAGGCCATGGGCCAGTATCGCGCGACGGCGGACACGCTGCTCAAAAGTACCGAGGTCGCCGACGTCGACCTCGAAAACGTCATTGGCCCGCTCGACCAGTTGCGCGATCTGCCGGCTGGATTCGAAACCGGCGACATATCCACACCGATCGAGGAGACCTTCGGCCTCAGCCAACGGGAGAGACTTCTTTCGGCATCCAGGACGGCTTACCGGCAAGCGCTGGAACGCATGTTGCGGTCGCGTTTGCTGATCCAGGCCGAGCGGACGATCCAGGCCAAGATGGCCGACCCCGCCGCGCTTTATGAGCCGTTGAAGATCTATCTGATGCTCGGCGGCAAGGCGCCAAAGGTCGACGACGCGCTGATCGTTTCCTGGATGAAGCAGGATTGGGAGCAAAACCGGTATCCAGGCGAAAACAACCGCGCGGGACGCGAGCAACTCGAGAAGCACCTGCGCGCCATGCTTGCCCTGGACGACGCCTATGATCCGGTTTTCGAACTCAACCAGCCCCTCATCGAAGCCGCCCAGCGTTCGCTCGGGCGCATGAGCCTTGCCGACCGCGCCTCCGCGTTGATCAAGTCGGCGGTGTATTCGGCGGCGCTGGACGATTTTTCCGTTTCCGTAAAAGGCGGACCGGAAGCGCAGCTATTGTTCGAACGTGTCGATGGCAGCGACCTGTCAGGCCTTCGCGTGCCCGGCCTCTACACCTGGGCCGGCTTCAATCACTTCTATCTCGGTCAGCTCTCGCACATTGCGCAGATGCTCGTCGACGACCAGTGGGTGCTCGGCGGCGGCGGCGAGCAAGGCGGCATCGACCAGGAGTTGCTCAAGCTCGGCCCCGAACTTCTCGATCGTTACGGGAAGGAGTTCGCAGCCGCGTGGAACGGCGTTCTCGACGGGTTGAAATTCAAGGCGATGCTGAAGGACAAGCCGCATTATATCGCGCTTTCCGCCGTCGCCTCGCCATCCTCGCCGATCGAACAGCTGTTTACCGCGATCGCCGACGAAACGGCACTGACGCGGGGCGCTGTTTCCGGCAAGGACTCAGGTGCCGAAGCCGGCACGGTTCAAGGCCAGTCACAAGAGGCCGTAAACATGGCCAGAGGCCTGGCTCGCATCGGCATACAAATTGCCACCGGAAAATCGCAAAGCCGTGCCGGCACAGGATCCGCAAACGCGCAAAACCAAAATCCCGGGGCCAACGTCGAAGCGCAGTTCAGGTCGTTCCAGACCCTGGTGGGCGGTCCTGCCGGACACCGCCCGATCGATGCCTTGACCCAGAATTTCCGCGATATCTACCAGAGCCTGCAACTGGCGACCGACGTTCCCTCCCAGACGGAACGCGTCAACGCAAACCTGCAGCTCCAGATAGCCACTCTTCGCGCCAATGTCTCACGCCTGCCCAAGCAACTCGCCAGAATGGTCAATGCGACGGCGGACGAGTTTGAAGGTAACGTCACCGAGACCTCGGTGGCGAATTTGAACCAGATGCTCGATCAGTCGGTCACGGCGCCCTGCGAGGCGGCCGTCAACGGCCGTTACCCTTTCTCCGGCAATGGCTCCGAGGACATGGCAATGGCGGATTTCGCGAAACTGTTCGCCCCCGGCGGGCTGATGGACCGGTTCTTCGCCCAGAATCTCGCATCGCTGATCGACATGACGGGCCAGGAGTGGAGCTGGAAGCAGGATGCGCGCTTCGGGCGCGACCTGTCGAAGTCGACGCTGAAGAACTTCCAGCTGGCGGCCGAAATCCGCAGCGCCTTTTTTCCCCAGGGCGGTTCGGTGCCCTCGGTCAGCATCACCTTCACGCCGTTCTCACTGCATGGCGACGCCGACGCGGCGGTGCTCGATGTCGATGGCCAGACAGTCCAGAGCAACCAGGCGGGCAATACGCCGAGCACCGTCACCTGGCCGAGCGGCACGGCTTCCGGATCCGCCAGTCTGAGCCTGACGCCAGAGATGCCAGGCCGCGAATCCGCCATCAAGTTCGAAGGTCCGTGGGCGCTGAAACGCCTGCTGGACAAGGCGACCATCACCGGCAACGACCCCAATGTCGAAGCCCGCTTCGTGATCGGCGGGCGTGACGTCACCTATACGATCCAGACTGGCTCCGGGCCCACCCCCTTCTTCCTTCCCGCACTTTCGGGATTCAGCTGTCCGAAGGCGTTCTGAGATGGGCTTCGAGCTTTTCAATGCATTGACAGCCTGTATGAGCCCCACGCGCCCGGAGCTTAATTTCTATACTTTAATGGTTGAGCCTGTGGCAAAGTGGCGAGAGCGAGCGCCCGCGAGTGCGCCGCAGAGGACGCGCAAGACGCGTTTGGTGGCAAGTTGAGCAATGTCGCCCTTCCCTTTGACAGCTTCGGCGTGAGCCATAAGGGCTGTGTCCGCGAGGTCAACGAAGACAACTATCTGCTCGAGCCACGAACCGGGCTTTGGGTAGTGGCCGACGGGATGGGTGGGCATGATGCCGGAGAGGTCGCCTCGGCCAGCATTGTCGACCATCTGGCCACGATCGGCATCGCAAGCTCCGCTCCGGACCTGCGGGCGCGCTTCGAGGACAGGCTGAGCCGAGCCAATGCCGAGATCCGCAGGATATCGGAATCGCGCGGCATCACCATCGGCTCCACGGTCGCCGCCCTGTTGGCGATGGACGGACGGTTTGCCTGTCTGTGGGCGGGCGACAGCCGGATCTACCTGATCCGCAACGCCTCGATCTCGCAGATTTCGAAGGACCACACCGAAGTGCAGGAACTGCTCGACCGGGGCATGATCAGTGCAGCCGAGGCGCTCACCTGGCCACGCCGCAATGTCATCACGCATGCGGTCGGCGTCAGCGATGACTTCATCATCGACTTCCAGCAAGGCGAACTGATGCCGGGAGACATTTTCGTGCTGAGCACCGATGGGCTGACAGCGCATGTCACCGACGCGGAGATCGAGGCAGCGGTGGTGTCGGCAACGCCGCAGGCGGCCTGCGAAAATCTTTTGGAAACGGTACTGGCGCGGGGCGGAACGGACAATGTCACCATTGTGCTGGTGAAGATCGGAAACGGGCGCAATGGACAATCGCTGCGCGCTGATCTGTCGAGAGCGGAGGGCTGAGGCTGATGAGCGCCGACGACAAGACGCGAATATCGCCGCAGGTGGCCAACACCGCCGTAGGCACGCAGCTCAGCGGCATCTACGAACTTGACGAGCGGATCGCATTCGGCGGCATGGGCGAGGTCTACCGTGGCCACAACATCCAGACCGGAGACCACGTCGCGATCAAGATCGTCCTGCCCGAGTTTGCCCGTGACCAGACGATCCTGTCCTTGTTCCGCAAGGAGGCCTCGATCCTCAACCATTTATCGCATGACGCGGTCGTGCGATACCACGTCTTCACCATCGATCCCGGGATCGGCCGTCCCTACCTTGCCATGGAATTCGTCGACGGCGAGTCGCTGTTCGACATCATGCGACGCGGGCCGATGCCGACGGAAGAGGTGCGCAAGCTCTGCCATCGCCTCGCATCCGGCCTGAGCGCCGTGCATCAGGCGGGCGCGATCCATCGCGACCTTTCACCCGACAACATCATCCTGCCGGGAGGCCGCGTCGACCGCGCAAAGATCATCGATTTCGGCATTGCGCGGTCGGCGACCGTGGGCGGTGAGACGCTGATCGGCGGAAAGTTCGCAGGAAAGTACAACTACGTTTCACCCGAACAACTCGGCCTTTACAGCGGCGACGTCCGTGAACAGTCCGACATCTACAGCCTTGGGCTGGTGCTGGCCGCCGCCCTGCGCGGCAAGCCGATCGACATGAGCGGATCACAGTTCGAGATCATCGAAAAGCGCCGGACGGTGCCCGACCTCTCCGACATCGACGAGGATTTTCGCGGCATTGTCGAAGCCATGCTGCAACCGGATCCGCAGGACCGGCCGGTCAGCATGGCGGATATCGCCAGGATGACGCGCGACGAAGACGAAGGAACAACGCCGCCGACGTCGATCACCCCCCGCGACCGGCCCGGCTTGCCCAGAGCCGGGCAGACCCTTGCTCCCGATCCCAAGGCGCAGTCCCAGCCATCCAACGTCCCGGGACACAGTGCGTCGGCGGCAATGGGCGCGGGCGCGCAACCCTTCGTCCCGCATGTCCGGCCCGCGCTTTTGTCCGAACCGCAGCCTCGGGCGAACCCCAGCCCGCCACGTGCGGCCGCCCGCAACGCCCCCGGAAAACCCGCAAGGACCCGCACCGTCGCGATCGCCGCCCTGGCCACGCTGGCTGTCGCCTCAGGTGCCGGCCTTTACCTGGGCGGCTTCATGACGCCCGCGCCACCGACTGCGAGCAAGACGTCGCTTTCCGCGCCCGAACCGTCGAAGCCTGCCGCGGAAACGGCAAAGCCGCTCCCGGCCGACAAGATCGCGAACGCCCCGGAACCGGCAAAGCCGGTTCCGCCGGCGCAGCCGCAAGCCAGCGTAGCGCCGACTGAAAGTCAGCCGGAGACGGAGGGGGCTCAAAAGCCGCAGCCGGCCGAGGCCCCGCCGAAGCCGCCGGCAATGGCGGCGCAACCGCAAACAGAAGCGAGCACGCCGTCGGCCGAAAACCAGGCAGATGCCAAGCCGGTGCAAGCGCCGGAGCCGGCGAAGCCCACAGCCCCGCAAGCAGCGAAGCCCCTGGAGCCTTCGGCAACGAACGCGCAGCCAGAGACATCGCCGGCAATCCAGCCGGATAGGATGGCCAGCAACAGTCAGATGTCGGCTCCAGCATCCGAGACGACAGCTCCAACGCCGCCAGCCGAAAAGGTCGCAGCGCCGCCGCCGGCTCAGCCAGAGGCCGTGCAGATCCAAAAGCCCGAGTCACAGATCAGCCAGCCGGAAGCACCCAAGGCGGCCGTGCCGGCACCCAAACCCAGCGTGAGCCAGACAGACGCCGCGAACGCCGAGGGCCAAAACACCTCGTTGCCGCCAACCAAACAGCCGGACCAAGCTGTCGTCGCGTTGAACGTCCCCAAACCAGCGATCCCCCCGGCCGTCGACGACAGCGCGCAACGAGTCTCCTGGGTTCGCGACTTCAGCGGCGGCGACTGTTTCTATGCGACCATGACATCGTCAGCCGACAAGGCCCCCGCGATCGAAGGATTTGGCACGGCTGTCCAGCCATTCGAACAGATGCTGGGCGCTTTCCAGGCAAAATTCCATGTCGAGCCGGACATCAGCGTCCGCCTCATTGAGCCGAGCCAATGCGAAGTCACCAACTTTCTGCGCTTTCTGGGGCAGACCGCGGCCGACAGACCGCAGCTTGTTCTCGACCGGACATCGGTGCCGAACGGTACGCCGATCCGCGGCACGCTGGTGACCCATGGCGGGCTCATTTCCAGTGTGCTGCTGATCGACCACAAGGGCATGGTGTTCAACCTCGACGACCGCATCGTCGTGCAATCGGGCAAGGCTACCTTCAGCATCCCGATTGGGCTGGGCGCCGCCGACAAAGCCGCAGGAAAGGCCGTGCCTCAGATCATAATGGTGATCACGGGCCCGCAGGATATTCAGGCGGCTGCCTTCTCCGCGCCAACGCCAGCATCGGTGCTGCTGCCCAAAATTCTCGAGGAGATCGAAACCGACGGATCTCAGTTTTCAGCCACTGCCAAGTATTTCCGGCTCGGCGGATAGCATGGGCGCCCGATGGAACTCAGCCGCGCGTGTCTGCCCCCTGCCGGCCTGCCCATAGAGCAGCGTGATCCGGCTCCAACCCTGCCCGCCCTGACGGGCCGCATCAAGCTTGCGATCATGGCTGGAGCGGCACTGCTGGCCGTGCTGGCATCCAGCGAAGCGCGCGCCGAATTCACGGTCTGCAACCAGACGCTCGACGTCGTCAATCTGGCGGTCGGCCAGAAGGTCGACAATGCGGACCAGACCGACGGCTGGTGGACCATCGGCGCAAATCAATGCGTGAATGTCATCCGCGAGGAACTGACGAACCGCTACATCTACATCTACGCAACGGACGTGTTTGGCCATGCGATCCTGACAGGGTCGACGGAAATGTGCATCGAGCGCCGGCGTTTCTCAATCCGCGGCATCGACGACTGTTGGCAGCGTGGCCATATCGCGGCGCAATTTCTCGAGGTCGATACGCTGGAACAGGTGCGATGGACCTTCTTCCTGACCGGAAGCAGTCCGTGACGCACAGTATCGACACCAGCTTCAAGCAGAAGAAGCAGGCGCGCGCCGCGCTGCGCAGGCGCACGCTTTGGCGCAGGCTCATTGCCGGTTTCGCCGTCATGGTCCTGCTGTCCATCGCCGCCGGTTTCTACTTCACCGCGGACTATTGGTCGTTCGGCGACGAAGACGAGGAATTGCACGCGGTCGAAGGTGCGGACGATGTGCCGGCCGATGCCTCCGTCTACGTGCCTGCCATCATCGACCTGGCGGGAGATCCGATGTGGATCACCCTTGCGCCCGATGCCGACACGGCAAGCAAGGGCCATACGGTGGCGCGCCCGGCCGAACTCGACAGTTCCGGCGCCTCGCCGCAAATCGAGATCCTCTCCGACGTGATGCTTAGCGCCAGCGAAAAGTTCATGACGACGATCCCGTCGACGCAGGAGGACTTCGCGTTCTTCCAGGCGCAGCGGCGGACTGCTCCGGCATCTCCGGCTGCCGCACCCACTGAGCAGGCCGCTCCACCTGCCCCCGCGGCGGCCCCGGACGACCAGCAGGGCGACCTGAATAATGACCTTCAGGCGGCACCCGACGCGAGCGGGCCCCCAGCCAGTTCGGTGCCCAAGCAGGATGCCGACGACCCGGAGGCCGGCTGGGGAGAGACCGTCAATCAGGGCGAGGCAGCGCTGCCCGCCTTCACGAAGACCCAGATCGAGAACAATACGACCGTCGCAACCGTGACCAGCGAGTACCAGCGCTTCGAGGCGACCGAAGACACGTTCGTGAAGATCCTCAACGACCGCAGCCTGGACAGCGTTGCGCTCGATGCACATTTCTCCGCCGACGATGCCAAGCTGGCGGGCGAAGCGCTGAAGGCGCTCTTCAACCGGGACGGGCTGGAACCGGGTTATGTCGTCGCCATGCGCGGTTTCCGGCCGAACCGCGGGACGACCACGATGTCGCTCATGCAGGTTTCGATCTACGCCAAGAATGTCTTTGTCGGCACGCTGACACGCAACGCCGCGGGCGCCTTCGTGTCGGGTGTCGACCCCTGGGTGCGCGAGGACCTGTTCAACTATTCCGGTACCGATCAAGGCGGGCCCAAGCGGCAATACCGCCTGCTCGACGCGATCTATTCGACGGCCGCGCGCAACAAGGTTCCGACCGGCGTCATCGGCGAAGCGATCATGTACCTGTCACGAGGACAGGACCTCGACGCCTTCGCCAGCGAGGACCAGCGGCTGGTGCTGATCTATTCGCAGACGCCGCGCGGCAAGGACGAGACGTCCGGGCGGGTGCTGTATGTCGGCGTCCAGGGCGGTGAGAAGACCATCGACTGCTTCGTCTTCCAGCAGAGCGACGGCCAGTTCGCCTGCGTCACGGGCAATGACGAGGTGCGCTCGCTGACTGTTGCCAACGGCATGGTCACGCCGGTGAACGGGGTCATGACCTCGACCTTCGGCCCGCGCAAACACCCGATCCTCGGCGTCGTTCGCATCCACAAGGGTGTCGATTGGGCAGCCCCTGTCGGCACGCCGGTCGAGGCGGCCTTCGACGGCGAGATCAGTTTCCAGGGCGATGGCGGCAGCTATGGCAATCTGGTGAAGATCTCGCATGCGAACGGGCGCGAGACGCGCTACGCGCATATGCAAAAATTCGCCATTGCGAGCGGCGTCGGCACCAAGGTGAAGGCCGGCGACGTCATTGGCTATATCGGCACCACCGGGCTTTCGACCGGCCCGCACCTGCATTTCGAGCTCTACCAGAATGGCGAGGCGATCGATCCGCTGGGGACCGCCACCACGGTCGCCACCTATGATGCCGGCAATTCCGGTGACGTCGCCGTTGAAACGTTGACCGAGCGGATCGTTCATGTCGAAAGCGGCGGCAGTGCCCGTGCCAAGAACCCGAACTCCTCGGCGACCGGCGCCGGCCAGTTCATAACCAAGACCTGGATCCGGATGATGAATACCTATCGTCCGGAACTCGCGCGCACGCTGTCGACCGCCGACCTGCTCGCTCTGCGCTACGACGCCACGATCTCGCGTGAGATGGTGCGCAATCTGGCGCGCGAAGGCGAGGCTTATCTTAGGGCACGCGGTCACCAGATCACCGCCGGCCGACTCTATCTCTGTCATTTCCTGGGAATGGAAGGCGCGCATCAGGTGCTGTCGGCGCCAGCTTCGGCGCAACTGAGCGCCGTGCTGGGATCGGCCGTCATCCAGGCCAACCCGTTTCTCACCGGCAAGACAGCCAGCTATGTGGTGGACTGGGCCGAAAGGAAAATGGGCCAAAAGCTGAGCCGTGTCGCCACCGACGCCAACCCGCAGACAACGACAACGGAAATCCGACAGACATCGCCGGAGTTCGAAAAATACAAGCAGGCTGTCACCGCCCTCATAAGTTCGATTGAGAATACGCTTTGAGGCCGCCCGTCATGGCATTGCGGTCCAGATCACAAACGCCCAGCAGGTCGTTGAGAAGTGGCGCAACCGCGGCTGTGCGGCGAGATGATCCTCCGCCACCCCGGCGCAACAACGACTTACTGCCAAAGGCACTGACCTTCGGCGCCGGTGTGACCGTGGGTGGCGCGCTCAACCGATGACCGGTGCGCGCTACTGCGTCTTTATCCGCATTTCCACGCGGCGGTTGACCGGATCGTACGGGTTGGGGCTGCGTGGATTCTTTTCGCCCATGCCGATCGCGTCGATGCGGGCCGCCTCAATCCCCTTGGCCGTCAGGAAGGCTGCCACCGATTGCGCTCGTCGTTGCGACAAGCCTTCGTTGTAATGCACCGTGCCGGTGGCGTCGGTGTAGCCTTCGACGACGAAGCTGAAAGTGCTAAGCCTGCTGTCCTTGAGTGCTTTGGCGAACTCGTCGAGTTCAGCGCGCGCGGTGGTGTCGAGCGCGGCCGAATCCAATCCGAAATTGATCAGCATATCGAGGCTGGATTTTTCGGCCGGTCCTTCCTTTGCCTTGCTCTTGCTTTTGCACTCCTCCTCAGTGCCGACACAAATTCCGCGCGACTTGCCAAGATCGGCCGCGCCGGCAAAAAACTTCACGATGTCTTCTGATTTCTGAACGGGGTCGGCGGAAGCGTGGGTCGAGAAAAACACGACCGCCAACACAAAGGCTGTACTGCCCCACTGCATAGCGGTTACTCCTGTTTGAGCATCCGATTTCGACGACCATGATATCAAATTGCAAGGCGATTGTCTGTCGATAAACGCTGGGGCACGATTGTGCCGACGGGTCCCGCGGCGTCACAGGTTCAGACTTGACCCGCGCCGCGCCTGAGGCTTGAGTGGCCAAGGCTTCTCGATGAAAGCGTGGCGGTCATGGCCAATGGGCTCCGATTCAAGACGGCACGGGATCTTTTCATGGCTTGTCCCGCCATTGCCAGGGACATGGGAACCCTTCCAACCGAACAGAACTCGATCGCGTTTTGCCGCGACCTCCTTGCCGGGCGCGTTCCCGAGGAAGCGATTACCTTTTGTGCCTACCTGCTTCCCGAGCGGGCCGCGGTCTGGTGGGCGCATGAATGCCTGAGCCACCTGACCGAGCTGTTCGATGGGACCGATCAAGAACTGCTTGCGCATGTTCGCGACTGGGTGGGTGAACCGGACAATCCCCGTTACCGGGCAGCTGTCGGCACAGCCGCGGCGGCACCACCGACAACGCCGGTCGGCTGGATTGCTCTGGCCGCCGGATGGCGTGACAACGGCTCGGCCATGGCCACGACCGAGGTAGCGGCCTTGCAACCGTTTCCTGCCGCCCATGCAGTCAATGCCGGAATACTGGCCGGACTGGCCCGTGTCGCCCTCACGGACCGGTTTGCCGTTCTTTCGGCATTTGTCGACATGGGCATCCAGATGGCCGAGATCGAGGCGTTGCGCCAATCGGCGGATGCCTATTAGGGCCGCCATCCCGACGGAATCGGCTGGAGCCGCCACCTGCCTGCCTATTTGCAGCCGCCCTGCGCCCATTTGGCAAGCGCCACCTTGAAGCGTGTGCCCAGCGGATGTTGCAGGCGCAGCACCGAGACATCGTTGGCGGCAAAATTCTTCGCCTGATCACACAGCCGGGCCTCGTTCCATTCGTGGCAGCCGTCGCAGTGCTTGCCCTCCCAGACCGACTTGTCCAACCCCTCCACGGGGCTGAACAACGGCTTGCCCTTGATCAGTTCGGCGATGCTCTTGCCGTCGATCGCCGCATCGCCGAAGTCGATCGGATGGTCGAAAAGGATCGGGGCATCCGACGCCAGTTTGGGGATTTTCTGACGCAGCACATCGAGCGCAAGCTGGTCATCGCCCTGGTTCGCCGCCGCGCCGGTGTTGCGCGCTTCGGAGCCGCTTTCCGCCTGAGGCGTACTCGCCTCGCCAACGATCAATGGCGCATTGAGATCGACCTTGTGGAGGACAACCTCGGTGGTCAGCGAAACGTTGATCCAGGGGCGCTGCTTGCCGGCGGTTGCCTTGAAGACGTCGCTGGTGACCCTGTTCATGGCCTCGGTGATGGAGACGTTGGATTCGCCGATGTGCTGAAGCAACGCCGCGGTGAAGGGCGAGTGCTCGCCCGACCCGTCATAGGCGAGCTGATTGGGGCTGGCGGCGAAAGCGACGAGCGTGCCGGCGCCTCCATTCTCGATCGGAATCTCGGCCAGGCCGCTGCTCGCGCTGTTGACGCCCGCGGTCTTGGCCAGCGCCTCGGCGAGAGGATTGTCGCGGCAGGCGTCCAGAAACACCAGCCTGATGCTGGTCTCCCGCGACATCTGTCGCAAAACGAAATCGACCGACACAGCCTCGAAGTCGAGAGAGGTCTCGTCCTCCAGCGCGGCGTCGACCGGAAGCAGGTAGTTCTTGCCGGAAACCTGCAAGCCGTGGCCGGCGTAGAAGAAGAGCGCGATGTCGGCACCACGCACCTGTTTTGCGAACTGGGCAATCGTCGCCTGCGTCTGCAATTTGGTCTCGTCGAAGCCGGAAACCACCTCGAAGTCGAGCTTCTTCAAGCGTTCGGCCATGGCCTGGGCGTCGCGCACCGGATTGGCGAGCGCCGCCGCGTGCTGGTACTGGGCATTGCCGAGGACAAGCGCCACGCGGCGCTCGGCGCTGGCGCCAGTCAAAGTCAACAGCAAGGCGAGCGCCGCAAGACAGGCGGCGCGAAAGAAGCCACCGCGAAGGGCGATCGGATCGGACTTCACCGCAACCTCAAAGCTTGGTAGCGGAAAACTCGATCCGCCGATTGAGCGCCTTGTTCTTGGGGGTATCGTTGGCGGCAACCGGCCGCTCCTCGCCATAGCCCGCGGAACTGACCTGGTTGCGTGGGATGCCGGCGGCAACCAACGCGTCCGCAACCGCTTGGGCCCGGCGCTCCGATAACAGCTTGTTCGCCTCCGGCGATCCGTCTGAATCGGTATAACCGGAGACCTCGACCTTCAGGCTCGGGCATTTTCCGACGACGCCTTCAACCTCGGTCAGCAAGGGGCGGCTTTTAGCATCGAGCCGCGCACTGGCGGGCCGGAAATAGATGGCGCCGGTGCGCGAGAGCACGGCGAACCTGTTCAGGCATTCCTCGTCGCTGAAGTTCGCCTTGGCGGCATCCGTGGCAACCGGGCCCACATCGGCCGAACTCGCCGCCGCGACCTGGGTGGCGGCCGGCTTGCTGCCATCCGCGGTAAAGACGAAATCGAACGATACCGACGCAGTGGGCACGATGTTGGTGACGTTGGCGGCCTGCTGCAGCTTGTCGATGTTCGGCAACAGGCCGAAATCCTCGACATGGACCGCGACCGGAGCTTCCGACGCAACCGACACCATGGTGTCGCTGATCATGGTGACGACGACGCTGGCCTCGAGGTCCTTGTCGACGCCGTGCATATTGAGGCGGAATGGCAGCGTTGCCTTCACCCTGCGCTTCGTCGCGAGGTCGGCGAATGCGGCAGGATCCACCTTCGCCGTAAGCTCGGCGGTCGGGTACTTGAATGTCTCGAAGAACAGGAAGCGCATGCGAACGTTGCGCAGATCGACACCGGTATCGACCGAATTGAGGTCGAACGTGACCTTGGCATCACCCGCCGAGCTAAGCGTGCCGGTGATGTTCCTGATCTTGTTGGTCTCGACGATCGTGTTCTTCTTGACCGACTGGTAGGTGATCACCGAAGCGGTGGGATCGAGCGTCCAGTTCGGCGCGGCTCCCGCTTGCGATCCGAACAGCAGCAGCCCGGAGAAAGCGACGATCAGGCCAAGAGCCCTTATGGCGGGGTTCCCAAACCCCGTTTTCCACCGGAATGCGACGACTTCGAACATGGAACGCCCCTGCCCAGGACCACCGTATCGACACGACACCAAGCGCCAGCATAGAGCACTTGCGCCTGGTTGGCGAGCACTCCCGGCGGAGGGAGCATGCGCCAAGCATCCGCGAAGGACTGCGGTGCCACAGATTCTCGTCACCAGCCACTATTTCCACCGCCAGTGCTACCGCCGCCCGCATTACCGCCGGTACTGCCGCCGCCCAAGGGCGCAATCACAGGTACGGATTCGTTTTTCACGGGCTTGATCAATTTCTTGGCAGTTACTTTTTTCTGCCTGATAATTTTGGGTGCAGTCGTCGTGCGAACGGTCTTCGTCCTGTGCTTGGACGCCGGTGCCGGTTCGACCTTCGGCATCAAGGTCGTGCAACCGGCGAGCGCCAGGGCGCTGGATAGAAAAGTCATTATGAATGCGTGCTTCAATGCCCTGCCCACTGTTGCCTCCTCGTTGCTCAGAACAAGTCCCGACGCGGATTAGCCTGCTCCCACACCGCCCTGGCCGTCTTGACCAATTGGTCCTCGACCGGGCCAGTCGCCGGGATTTTCGATTTGAGTCCCGAGCGCAGCTGTTTCAATGCCGCTGTCTTGGCCTTCGCCGGAAACTGCGCCAGCGTTGTCCGAGCGCTCGGCAACTCGTCGCGTAGATCAAGACCTACCGCGAACGCCAGATAACGCACCGCTATCGCCTGGTCGGCCTTGTCGCCCTTTTGCATCTCAAGAGCCGCGCGATCATATGCACCGGAGTAATCGCCTCGGGCGGTCGCCAACTCGAAGAGCCTTTGTGCCTCATCAAGGTTTT
This sequence comes from Mesorhizobium sp. 113-3-9, assembly GCF_016756515.1. Taxonomy (NCBI): domain Bacteria; kingdom Pseudomonadati; phylum Pseudomonadota; class Alphaproteobacteria; order Hyphomicrobiales; family Phyllobacteriaceae; genus Mesorhizobium; species Mesorhizobium sp. 113-3-9. The sequence goes on from NZ_AP023246.1 coordinate 6,319,853, forward strand.
GCGCCACGCCAACGCCGTCTCGATACATGCGCGCAAGACTGCCGGGAGCGTAGGGCTGGCCGAGGTCCATTGCCTCCTGGAACAGCGTCTGCGCCTGCTTCGGATCCTTCTCGACGCCGCGCCCGGTGAGATAGTTGCGGCCAAGAATGTTCATCGAATACATGTCCTGCCGCTCCACGCCAGCCCTGAGGAAGGCGACCGCTCGCGCCGGATCGGCGGGCACGCCGTTGCGGCCTTCCGTGAAGATCGCAGCCAGATCGTTCATGGCATAGGTATGCCCCATCGCCGCCGCCTTGAGCAGCAGGTCCAGTCCCTGGGCGGTATCTCGCTGGACGCCTAGACCATTGAACAAGGCGCGCCCCCATGCGGTCATCCCGTAAGGGTCGCCTTTGTCGGACGCCACGGAATAAAAGTCGTTTGCCTTTTTGGGATCGACAGCCATTCCTATCCCGGACGACGCGATATAGCCGAGCTCGAACACGGCGCGAACGTGGCCTTTGTCGGCTGCCACCTGGATCGCTTTCTTGGCGTCCTCGACCTTGCCGGCCGCAAGCAGTGCCCGGCCCAGTTCGTAACGGAAGCGGGCGACATCGGGATAGGCCTTCACCGCCGCCTCGCAGGCCTTGACCGCCTCGGCGCCGATTTCGTTCGGCAGCAGGCCGGGAACCACGCCTTGCAGATCGAGAGGCTCGCCGGCGGCCTGGTCGCATGGATCGACGCTTGGCGACAGTTTCATCGTGGCAGGCTTTGAGGAGCTGCTGTCGGCCCGGATCTCGAAGCCGACCTCGACAGGACCGGCGGCACCGATCTGGGGCTCGTAGCGCAGCTGATCGACCTCATCCGCCATCAGGCTCGACTCTGGCGACAGGGCACGATCCGGCAGGGACAGGGTTCCCGTTACCGGATAGCTCGCGAGTTTCAGGCTGACCGCGGGATCCCGAGTCGGGAAGTCCAGCTTCAGCGGAACCGGGCCGACACCGACCGGAACGCTGATCTCACGGTCTTCGATCGCCTCGGCGGCGCCGGTGATGTGGATGCCCCGCTCCAGCACCTCCTGCTTCTGCTCGGTCTCGAGCGAGGCCACAATCTGTTCGCCTTCAGCGCCCTGACCGTCCTTGACGCGGAACACCATGATGCCCTGGGCCTGGCCGCCCCAATTGTCATGCGTGGCGTAGGCCAGCATGTCGACCTCTTCGGGCGCACCGACGCCCTTGGGTACATCCATCTTCAGGCGCGGCAGGTCCTTGCCCTCGATCTGTTCGCCGACCGCGACCGCCTTGCCATCCAGCAGCAGGCGTCCAAGCGCGGGCGGCCTTTCGATGCTGACGGTGATCGATCCGCCATCGACATCGACCGGTTCCGGCAGGTCCAGGGCAACAGGTCCGACACCCGAGGGCACGACTTTTTCGAGAACCGGCGGCAGCGAAGGCCGGCTGGCGCGGCGCATCAGGACAACCTCGTCGATGAGCGACGAATTTTCCCAGGGAACCTGCTTGCCGTCGGTGGCCTCTACCACATCGCGGCGCACCGCGGCCATGACCGTGCGTATCTCCTGGTTCGGCGCCAGCGCGCGACGCGAGAATGCGGATGAAAACGGGCTGAGGTCTCCCGCTCCATCATAAGCGACCGCTCCCGGCTCGGTGGCAAAGGCAATCAACGTGTTGAGCGAGCTTTTGACCTGAGCAAGACCGGTGTTCTCTGCGGTGATCAGCTGGTCCCTCAACCAATAATCCTTGCGCGGAAACGGGTTGTTGCGACAGGCATCGAGGATGATCACCTGGATCTTCGATTTCGCGCGCAATTGCTGCAGGACATCGTTCAGCTTGACGGCCTGAACCTCGATGTCGGCCGCATTCTTCAGCGAAGCATCGACGGGGATCAGGAAATTCTCACCACCGATCTGAAAGCCATGGCCTGAATAGTAGACGACGGACAGATCGGCGCCATCCGCCGCCGCGAGGTAGTTGCGGAACTGCTTCTCGAACTGCAACTTTGTGAGATCCTTGGCGACGAACACTTCGAAGCCGGCCAGCCGAAACGTCTTGGATACGTCCTCGGCATCCTTGTCGGGGTTCTTGAGAGTAGGGATTTCCCTGTACTGGGAATTGCCGATCACCAGGGCGACCCTTCGATCGGCCGACGCATCGAAACTCGTAAGGGCCGCGACAAGGAAGATCGCGATCAATCCGCAAAGCCGGAGCATGGCAACTGCCTCAACCGCCGCGACCTGACGACCACAAGCTCCCAAGATTGTGGCATCAAGATCTGTTGAAGAACTCACAATCGGCCGCGACAGGAACGGAAACAAGACCGAAAACCTATCGCGGAAGCTGGCACCTTCCTCATTCGAATGTGTAAACTACCTCACAGCCGAACCGTCCGCAATGAGTGTCGAACCGTCCGGCCAGCTGTCCGGCTCCGGGGCACACCTTTTTTTGAAACAGAAGGATACGGCTGGTAATCGTGTAGCAGCCACCTGCTACCAACGAAGTGAATTTCGGCGCTACCTATTGTGAATGGCGCATCTGGCGATGGCAGTGTAGGGTTCGCCGCACATAAGAATGACCGTACCTGCGGCACCGCCAAGCTGACGAATCTGGGAGGATTCATGGTCGAGATCATCTCCAAGCGGGACGGCCCGCGTCGTGAGGATGTTCAGGTCAAGCGGCTGATCGAGCAGAACCGCTCGACGATCGTTCGACTTGCCGACCAGATCAGCGGGGGCGGCTATTCGGCTTCCAGGAAGCCACGCCAGCAACCCAAGGCCGAGGGCCTGATCATCCACGTTGGCGGCAGCGTGGCCACCGTGACTGAGGCCAAGCCGTCCATCCGCGTCACCATGAATGGCCGTGTGATCTCCAAGGATCAGAATACCGGCCGCCAGCTTCATCATATCGGCGATATCCGCAATCGTGATGGAGAGCAGATCTTCGTTCTGGGAACAAAGCAGAACGGCTTTTTCTCGCCGGTCGACGAAGCCATCGGTGAGGCGCTCACCGAGTTGGACGGGTCCCGGCTGACCGCGACTTACACCGAGGAGCAGCTTGCAGCCGACATCGGCGCGAAACTCGGCATCGACTGACGGCAGGCTGTTGGGCGTCGCTGAGCATGCCCAGTCCGCGACAGCATACAGAAATGGCATACCTCAAAAGGTACTGTGATGACTGAATGAGACACGCGAGCGGCCCCGATCAGATGAAGACAAAGGCTATTCCGTCGCGTGCGTCGATGGCCTCCGGACAGTTGGTTCTGGACAACATCGACTATGACGAGCGCGCCACCATGCGCGCTTGGGAAAGTTTTCTGGCTGACGCGCCGAAGTGCGCCCGCGATCCGGTCCATGTCCGCTCGCTGATCCACGATTCCTGGTACCGCAGCGCCACCGGCGGCATCAACGCTCAAGGCATCGAGGCGCCGCTCAACAGCGACCGTGACGAGATCGAATATCTGACCCGCGCCAACGCCGAGCTGCTTTCGGCGGCGCGGCGATCGTTTGCGTCCCTTGGTCCGTTGCTGGAGGGGACGGGAGCCATGCTGGTGCTCGCCGACAGCGACGGCGTGCTCATCGACGCGATCGGTGACAAGAAGACCCTGCATAACGGCCAGGACATTCATCTGGGCATCGGTGGCAAATGGAACGAGGATGCCGTTGGAACCAACGGCATCGGCACCGCGCTGTGGACTGGAGAGCCGATTTTCGTCCATGCCGCCGAACATTTCTGCGCCGGCATCAAATCCTGGACCTGCGCCGGCGCGCCGATCCGCGATCCCCTGGACGGCAAGATCATCGGCGTTGTCGACCTGTCGGGCTATTCGCCGATCTTCCGGCCGCACAACACCGCGCTGGTCGCGGCCACCGCCAGACAGATCGAAAAGGCCCTGGCCGAACAACAGCAGGAACAGCGCACGCGCCTGCTCGAAGCCTTCATTTCCTCGGCACCCAGCTACCGCCGCAAAGATGGGTTGGTGATCGTCGATCATCGCGGCCGCGCGATCTTCTGCAACAACGTGCCCAATGGCGACACAACAGAGATGATGGACGGCCCGATGGAACCGGGGCGTGGCCGATGGCTGATGAACCTGCCGGCCTCCGGCTCCGACACCGATCTCGCCAACGCGCTGCCGGCGCATCTGCGATCCTGCCATGTCACGCCGCTGAAGCTTGACGGCGATCTTCGCGGCGCGGCTCTGGTGTTTCCATCGGTGCCGGCCGTCTCGACCATGACGGTGATCCGCCGAGAGGAAAACAAGCACCTGCGGACAGCCGCGGCGATGATCGTCGGCGAAAGCGAAAAATTGCTGGCTGCCGTCGATGTCGCCTCCCGGGTGGCCGGCTCGAACGGTGTCACCTCGTTGCTGATAGAAGGCGAAACGGGCGTCGGAAAAGAACTGTTTGCCCGGCTTGTCCATGCCGGCAGCCGACGCACCGAAAACGATCCTTTCATTGCCATGAACTGTGGCGCGATCACCAAGGAACTGTTCGGCAGCGAATTGTTCGGTCACGTCGGCGGCGCCTTCACCGGAGCTTCGCGCGAAGGCAAGCCGGGCATCTTCGAACTCGCCAATGGCGGCGTGCTCAGCCTTGACGAAATCGGTGAGTTGCCGCTCGAAATCCAGCCCTTCCTGTTGCGTGTCCTGGAGGAGCGTGTCGTCCACCGCATCGGCGATTCAAGAGGCCGGCCGGTGGATGTGCGGCTGGTCGCCTCGACCAACCGCGACCTCAAGCAGGAAGTGGCGGCCGGGCGCTTCCGCAGCGATCTCTATTACCGCATCGGGGCGGTCTCGATCCATGTCCCGGCGCTGCGTGAACGCGGCGACGACGTGCTGCTGCTGGTCGAGCATTTCAACCGGAAGATCGCGAAGCTGGCCGGCAACGACCCGCTGGAGTTTTCAAACGACGCCCTCGACGCGCTGCTGGCCTATCGCTGGCCGGGAAATGTGCGCGAATTGAAGAACCTGGTCGAGCGCCTGCATATACTGGCGCGCGGCGGCACGATCGACCTCCAGGACCTTCCCGGGGAAATCAGCGCGGGCAATCGCGACACCATGGCCATGCACGGCGACCATCCCGCGACCATGCTCGAAGCGCCCGTATGCACTTTCGAGGATGCCGAACGCCAGGCGATCAAGAATGCGCTTGTCGCGGAGAGCGGCAATCTCAGCAAAGTCGCGCTGAGGCTCGGCATTTCGCGGCCGACGCTCTATCGCAAGCTCGGCCAGTACGGCATCCGGCGCGGGTTCCTCTGACACGCAGCAAAAAAGAACCCCACGGCATTCGCGCCATGGGTTGGGGGAATTGCGGCCGATGGATCGGACTGGCGATCGGCCTACGCCTGCATTCCGGCCGGGCGTCAGGGAACGATGACGCCACGCCCGGTGAACCGCCGGTTCTTGAAATCGTCGAGTGCGGTGTTGATGCTGGCGAGATTGTATTCGGTGTAGTGCATCTTGACCTTGCCGTCGGCGTTGAGTTCCATCAGTTCGACAAGCTCGGTGAAATTGCCGACCAGGCTGCCGCCGATGTTGATCTCTTCGATGACGAGATGCGCGGTCGGCACATTGATGTTGCCGCCATAGCCGACGACGAACAATTGCCCGCCCTTGCGCACCATCTTCCAGCAGATGTTCTCGACGCCGAGTTCGCCGACGAAGTCGATGACCACATGCGCGCCGCCGCCGGTGATCTGGCTGACCTCCTCGACGACGTTCGGCCCGCCATCAAGGATGAAGTCGGCACCCAGATCCTTGGCCAGCACCCGCGCCGCCGGTTCGCGATCGACGGCGATGATGCGGCAACCAGAGATCGCGTGCAGCGATTGCAACGCGATGTGGCCGAGCCCGCCTATGCCGAGCAGTACGCAATAACTCCCCGGCCGCAGCAGCTTGGCGGCGCGTTTGGCGGCGCGGTAGGCGGTGATGCCGGCATCGGCCAGCGGCGCCACCTCGATCGGCGTGATGTTGGCGTTGAGCTTGATCAGCGAGCGTTCGCTGGTGATGAAGTATTCGGCGAAGCCGCCATTCATGCCAAGGCCGGGGAACTGCCCGTTGTCGCAATACATGTCCTCGCCATGGCGGCAGTTGAGGCAGATGCCGCATGAGCGGAAGGGATGGCAGATCACCGCGTCGCCGCGCTTGACCGATTTGACGCCGCTGCCGACCTCTTCGACCCAGCCGGCATTTTCGTGACCCATGATGTAGGGCAAAAGCGTGCCCTCGGGATCCATGGTCGGCTTCCAAACGCCCTCGATGATGTGCAGGTCAGTGCGACAGAGGCCGGCAGCGCCGACCCGTACGATCACCTCGTCGGGTGCGGTGATTGTCGGCGCCTTGACCTCCTCGATCTTGAGCTGGACGTTCATTCTCGGGTCGTATTCGTAGAGTCTGGCAGCTTTCATGGTCGTATCCTTCAACGTCGGGATTGTCTGGATTGCTTCAGGCGCGGCCGAGTTTTTCCGAGCCGCCGCCGCGCGCCGGACCGGCCGTCGGATCCTCATCCTCGGCGAGGTCGCCAATCAGCGTTTCGGTGGTCAGGATCAGCGTCGCCACCGACGCCGCGTTGGCGAGCGCGGTGTAGGTGACACGAACCGGATCGATGATCCCTGCCTCGAACATGTTCTGGTAGGCGCCGGTCGATGCGTTGTAGCCATAGCCGCCGTTGATGCGGGTGACCTCGACCACCACGGCTTCGGGGTCGGCGCCGGCATTTGCGGCGATGCGCCAGAGCGGTCGCGTCATGACCGAGCGCACCAGGCGCACGCCCTCGGCGACGTCGCCGTCGACCCCGGCCGCCACCTTGTCGAGCAACGGCGCGATCTGTGCGAGTGCCGAGCCGCCGCCGGCGACCACGCCTTCTTCGGATGCGGCGCGCACCGCGTTCAAGGAATCCTCGATCAGCTGGATGGTCCGCTTCTGCTCGACCGGCGTGACGCCGCCAGCATAGAGGATCGCGGTGCCGCCCGAGAGCTTGGCCAGGCGTTCGCGCAGCTTGTCCTGGTCGATGTTCGGCTGCGAGGCCTCATACTGCCGCTGAACCTGGGCGCGGCGCGAGGCGATCGCCGCATGGTCGCCGCCGCCGCGAATGATCGAGGTGTAGGACGAACTGGTCTTCACCCGGTCGGCGGTGCCGAGATCCTCGACCGTGACATCCTCGAGCCGGCCGCCGAGATCGCGCGCGATCACCTTGCCGCCGGTGATGATGGCCAGATCCTCCATCATCGCCTTGCGCCAATGGCCGTATTCCGGCGGATGAACGACGAGGTATCGTCCCGGCCCCTGCTTGCCGAGCAGCGTCACCACCACTTCCGGCGACATCTCCTCGGATACGATCAGCAACGGCCGGCCATTCTCGTCGGCAATGCGGCGAACCGCATCGAGCTGTCCCGGCTCCTTGATCTTGAGGTCGGTCATCAGGATGTAGGGGCGTTCGAGAACCGCCTCCATCTTCTCCTGGTCGGTCACCATGTGATGCGAGAGATAGCCGCGTTCGAAGGACATGCCCTCGACGACGTCGAGCGTGGTCTCGGTGGTGACGCTGAAATCGGTGGTGATGACCCCTTCGGCACCCACGCGCTGATGCGCCTCCGCCACCAGGGCGCCAAGCTTTGCGTTGGTCGCCGCGATGTTGGCGACCGACGCCAGGATGCCATTGCCCTTGGCGGGTTTGGCGGACGTCTTGAGCGCGGCCACCACCGCCGCCACGGCAAGGTCGATGCCCTTGCACAGATCGACGGATTTCACCCCGCGCTCGTTCGCTTCGACACCGCCCTGGATCAGCGCGTTGGCGAGCACGATGGCCGTCGTCGTGCCATCGCCGGCGACCTCGTTGGTCTGCATCGATACTTCGCGGACGACTTGCGCGCCCATGTTTTCGAAACGGTCGTGCAGCTCGATCTCGGAGGCGATGCTGACACCATCGCGGGTCACCATCGGCGTGCCGATCGGCCGGTCGATCATAGCGTTCATGCCTTTAGGGCCGAGCGTCGGCTCGACGGCGGCGGCGAGCCGGAAGACGCCACGGGCGAGAGCGCGGCGAGCTTCGGAATTATGAAGCATTATCTTGGGCATGGTTCCTCCTTCCGCCTTACGGGCGGGTTGTTGGTTAGGGGCCTCGTGCAAGGGAGGCCGTTGCTGTCGGCTCTGCTTCAGGCGGTTGGTGCGACTCGCACCGGCACGCGATCCATGATGAAATCGACCAACGTCGGTTCGCCGTCGACCACATCCAGTTCCTTGTATCTGCTCTGCTTGAGTCCCCGGCACAGCGCGCCGTTGAACTCCATGTTGATGCGCACGCCGCGCAATTCGGCGAGGTAGGCGCTGAGTGCGGCAGGCGGTACGGGTTGCCCTTCCCAGGTCACGAAGACGGGTTCGTCCACCCTGCGGCCTGGAAAACGCTCGAGCAGGGCCGCCCGGTATCTCGGCTTCTGTTTGGCTGCCTCGCCCGGCTCGAAACGCGCGACGTCATATGCCGGCAGGTCCATGCCGAGGATTTCGCGATCGGTGAGACCGTGCGCCTTGAGGCCGCGCAAAAGTGCCTCCTGTCGCCGCTTGAAGGCCTTCATTGCGAAGGTTTCGCGCAAGGCGCCGAGATCCTGATCCTCGGCAAGCACGGCGAAGATGTCGCCGAACGCCTTGCCGGCCTCCATGCCGCGATTAACCTCTTCGGCGAACATGTGATCGTGCAGCTTGACGCGATAGGCCGGTGACCAGGAAAGCTGGTCGAGCGCCTTGCGCACGCCGTCCAGCATCAGGAACGCGAAGTTGGGCGAGCACCAGTAGGTTGGCAGGCGGAAGTCGATCTCCACGCTGCCATCGCCTTTCACCTCGCCCCGCTCGACGAAACCCATCTCGGTGATGGGTTCGTCAAGTTCAGGGTCATTGACCTCACCAAGGCGCCGCCAGAGTTCCTTCTGGCGATCGCCGGAAACGGTGGCGGTTGCCATGGCCCCTACTCCGCCGCGATGCTGAAGGGCGCGCTGGCGAGCGCCTTCTTCTTGGCTTCGATATCGATGTTGTAGAGGCGCGCCGCGTTGAGGCCGAGGATCTTCTCCTTGATCTCGTCGGTCAGTTGCACACCCCGCTCGGCGGCGATGTCCTGCGGGATCTGGTAGGCCCAGAATTTCTCGACCAGCCAGCGCGGCGTCCAGATCGCGTAGTCTGAACCGAACAGGATCTTCTCCGGCCCAAGCCAAAACAGAAGCTCGGCGATGACCTCGCCGAAATAGCGCGGGCGAGCGTGGATAAAGGGGAGTGCCACCGCCAAGCCGCCATAGACGTTGGTTTCCTGCGTCGCGATCCAGCAGAAATCGTCGAGGCGCGGCAGGCCGCAATGCTCGATGATCCAGTTGAGGCCCTGGAAATCCGTCGCCGCGTGGTCGACGTCATGCACGTCGAACGCATCCTTCGAGAGCGGCAGGATCGTCGGGCCCTTGTGGACGTGGATGTTCCTGATGCCGAGCTTGTCGCAGAGCTCGAAGCATTTGTAGGCATCGGGATCGGTGAGCTTCCAGCCCTTGGAAGCGCCGTTCCACTCGGCCGTGTACATCTTCACGCCCTTGACGTTGTAGGTCTCCTTGAGGAAGTGGATGTATTCCAGCGCCTTCTCGCCATCGCGCGGATCGAAGGCGCCGTTGACGATGAAACGCTCGGGATAGCGCTTGGCCACCTCGGCATTGCGCTCGATCGTGTTGAAGCCGTTCTTGTAGAAGTCCTTGAGATAGGTCGACTGGACGATCGCCACATCGTCGGGACCGTCGATGAACAGGTCACGATAGAGGTCGTCGGCGCTGTATTTCTCGAACTTGCTCTTCTCCCACAGCTGTTCCTTGGGGCTCAAGCCCGTGTGGTAGGCATAGAAGCACTCGATGAACTGCTTGCCGTGGATGTTCTTCTGGTTTTCCGGGCTGCCGTCCCAGAAATGGGTGTGGCCGTCGACTATGAAGATGTCCTTGCCTTCCGGTGTTCTGTACATGTTTTCCTCCACGCGATGGGTTGCTTTGAATGGCTGCGGATCAGATTGTGATTGCGACCTTGAGGACGCCGTCGCGCTGGTTTGCGAACAGCTCATAAGCGTCCTCGATCTGGTCGAGTTTGAAGCGGTGCGTGACCAGGCCGCCGAGATCGACCCGGCCTGCCGAGATCACTCCCAGCATTCTGCGCATCCGCTCCTTGCCTCCGGGGCAAAGGGACGTCCGGATGGATTTGTCGCCCAGGCCCGCGGCAAATGCATCGAGCGGAATCTTGAGATCGGAGGAGTAGACGCCGAGGCTGGACAGCACGCCGCCCGGACGCAAGACACGCAGGGCGGACTCGAACGTTGCCTGTGTGCCCAATGCCTCGATCGCGACATCGACGCCGCGCCCGTCCGTCAACCTCATGATGGCGTCGACGGGGTTCTCCTTCTTGAAGTCGACGACGATATCAGCGCCCATCCGGCGGGCCATTTCCAGGCGAGCCGGCACAGTGTCGACGGCTATGATCGTGGTTGCGCCCATGAGCTTTGCGCCAGCGGTCGCGCAGAGACCGATCGGTCCCTGGGCAAATACCGCGACGGTGTCGCCAATCCGGATGCCCCCGGTTTCGGCGCCGGCGAAGCCGGTCGACATGATATCCGGGCACATCAGCACCTGCTCGTCGGTGACACCGTCGTCAACCGGCGCCAGATTGGCCATTGCGTCCGGCACGCGGACATATTCGGCCTGGCAGCCGTCAATGGTATTGCCGAACTTCCAGCCGCCGATCGCCTGCCAGCCGTGCTTGGTGCCGGCACCATCCTGAGAACCACAACCGCACAGGCAGGCATGGCTCCAGCCGGAAGGGGTGATCGCGCCGGCGATGACACGCTGACCCTCCTTGAAGCCGCTGACGCCTGATCCGAGCTTCTCGATGATGCCAACGGGCTCGTGGCCAATTGTCAGACCTTTGGCGACCGGATATTCGCCTTTGAGGATATGGACATCGGTTCCGCAAATGGTCGTGGTGGTTACGCGAATAAGCGCGTCCTGAGGGCCGATATCGGGAATTGGCTTGTCCTCAAGGACAATGCGCCCTTTCTCGACAAACACCGCGGCTTTCATTTTCGAAGACATTCGTATTTCCTCTGTGGTCCGGCAATTCTCAATCACCTTGCGTAGGTCAGTGCCGGAAAAGCATCCGCTTTTCCGGCACTGACCTTGGCGGCTATTCGATGTATTCGAACATCTCGTCCATGTTGCCGAACAGGATCACGGTGTTGTCGTCGACACGAACCATGCGGCCGTAATGGGTGGAGGTGTTGACCTCGAAGGTCTCGGCCGACATCTCGCGGCCGAGATATTCGCCGATCGCGTCCATCTTGAAGATCAGCTTGCCGTCGCCGTCGATGCGGATCAGTGCCGGCTGATAGGTGATGGTCACCCCAGGCTTCTGACCCATGAATTCGGCGATGGCGCGTGCCTCGACCGAGTCGTTCATGGTGACGCCGCACTGATGCGAAATCGTCTGCTCGAAGGTGATGTCCTTCATCGCCTTGAAGATGTTGGAATGCGTTGCGTCGCGTGCAGATAGTGACATGACGATTTTCTCCTGTTTCAGCGCTTGAGGCCGAGTTCGCCGAGGATCTGGCCAATCCGTTCCTCGGATTTGGCACGGACATCGACGAATGCGACGGGCTTGGAATGCGGCATCGACCAGATCGGCTGCAGGCCGGTGGCTGCCTTGTCGGCGAGTGCGCCGTGCTTCTTGACCCAGCCCTGGAAGAGCTTCTTGTTCGCCGCGCCGTATTTCTCGTCGTTGGCGAGCATGTGGATCAGGTCGATCGTGTTGGCGAGGTTGCGCTCGTAGTCCGCCTCGGCCGCCGAGATCACCGCTGGCGTGATGAAGTCGTGGTTGGCGGCGGCGATCTGCATCAGGAAACCGGAGCGGAACGCCTCGCCGACCAGCGGCTCGAAGACGATATTGATGGCGAAATACTGCTCGAGATAATCGGTCGCGCCCATGATGGTCTCGACCGCTTCGCGCGTGCCCTGCCAGTTCTTGTCCTCGAGCCAGGCTTTCTTGCCGAGTTCGTCGTCCCAGCCCGGCAGGTCCATGCCGATCTCGGCAAGGTAGAGCGTGATGTCCTGGGCGAGCCGCAGCTTGTAGGACGAGTTGGTCAGCGTCGCGTTGTTGATCATCTGGGTGTAGCCGTAACGCTGCGCCTGCATCAGCGAGGTGCCGAGCCCGAATTCGGCATGTTTCCAGGCGCCGAGCTGCGTCTGCAGGATCTTGACCCAAGCCTTGTCGAAGGTCTTCGGCGCACCCGACTTGCGGGCATTGTTGATGACGCTCTGCACCATCGTCTCGATCTTCGACTGGCGCTGATAGTGGGTACGCTCCCACTCCTGGTCGGGGGCGCGGAAGGCATGCCAGTTGGAGCTCTGGGCGGCGGTGTTCTGCTTGACATAGGCGCCCTTGCCGTCGGCGAAGGAGATGATCCAGTCCTGGATCAGGTAGCGTTCCGGATCGGGCTGAACGTCGACCGTCATGTCCTCGTAGTGTGTGGCACGCTGGCCTTTCGGCTCGAAGTACCGGTATTTCCGGCTGTCGGAGTCGGCGAAGATCGCGGCACCAGCGGCTCCGGAACCGACTGAACTCGAGGTTGCAGGCATAGTCTCTCTCCCTTGTTGCAGTTGTGGTTGGCTTGGCACGTCCGCCCTCAATGGGCCGGCGTTGCGCCTGCCGATGTGGTGAACTTGTCGAAGAAGATCCGCTCGGTCTCGAAGCCGTTCATGAACAGCACCGGCTGCAGCGCATCGATCATCGGCGGCGGGCCACAGGCATGGACATCGCCCTGCCCGTCGACCGCCAGTTGCTTGAGCTTGGCATCGACACTCTGGTGCACGAAGCCACGCTCGCCTTGCCATTCGGCGTCGTCATTGGCGTGCGACAGCACGGGAATGAAGGTGACGTCGGAATGATTGCCGACCAGCTCGGCGATCCTGTCGAGATAGAACAGGTCGTTGCGGGTGCGGGCGCCGTAGAAGAAATAGACCGGACGTTTCTCGCCGCTCTTCAGGTGGTCGTTGAGGATCGACCAGATCGGCGACATGCCCGATCCGGCCCCGACCAAGATCAGCGGTCCTTGCCGTTCGTCGCGGCGGAAGCAGGTTCCGTAGGGTCCGACGACGGTGACTTCGGCTCCGGCCCTGATGCCTCCGGAATCGAGTTCTCCCGAGAACTTTCCTTCGGGGTATTTTTTGATGATGAAGGAGAGTTTTTGGGTTTGGTCCGGCGTATTTGCCATGGAGAACGAGCGCGTAATCGTCTCCCCTTTTTGCGTGGTAACCGTGATGTCGACATATTGTCCCGCCCAAAACTTCATCGGCGAGCCGAGTTCGATCTCGATGCCGCGAATGTCGTGGGTCAGCTGCTCGATGCGAGCAATCCGGCCCTTGTACGTTTTCACGGCGATCGCCTTCGCCAGAATCTCCTCGTCGTAGTTGAGAAGCTCGACTTCCAGGTCGGAGTAGGCGATGCAACGGCACAACAGGACGTGCCCGCTTTCCTTCTCCATGTCGTTCAGGGCGAAGGTCGAGTATTTCAGCATGTCGACTTCGCCTTCGAGCAGCACGCTCTTGCAGGCCGAGCACTGCCCTTCCTTGCAGCCGTGCGGCAGCGCGATGCCCTGACGAAACGCGGCGTTGAGCACCGTTTCGCCATTCTCGACATCGAACTCGACACCGACTGGGCTGAGCCTGACCGTGTGGGTTTCCGACATACGGACCTCCAGTGAAAGCAAGGGGCGGGACGAACCCGCCCCCTGGCCTGATCAGTTGCAGGGATTGATGGTGAAGCCGGCCCGGTATTCGGCCAGATGCTTCTCACGATCCGCGGGCGACATGGCACGCAGGGCGTTGAGCGGCGATCCGAGCGTGTTGCCGCGCACATCGTCAAGCGTCCACATCTCCTTGTCGTCGAAGCGCAGATGCGGTTGCGGAACCAGCGTCTTGCCGTCGGAGCGGACGAAGTTCAGGTCCTTGATGGCATCGGCAAGGTCCCAGCCGTCATAGAGCGTCTCCCACTCGCGCTTGCCGCTGAAACGGCCCATCGCGGGCGTCGGACGGCCCTCATACTCGTCGTTGAAGGCGACCATAGTGGTCCAACGGTCGAGCTCGTGAGCAAATGTGTAGAGTTCGCCGTTGATCTCGCCGACCACCATGTCCTCGCGGATCAGGCAGGGGACGAGGCAGGACCAGCAGCGGTGCGGATAGACGTAGCCGACGTCGCTGTTGAACAGCAGCACCTTCTCGCCCTTGTGGCTGAGCTTGGCGTACCATTTCCAGAAGTCGCCGAACTCGGCGTACCAGCCCGGATACTTGTGCTCGAACCACTCGAAGTCCTTGTCGGTCTGGGCCTCGATGCGCCAGAAATTGACCGGCCAGCCGACCGCGAAGAACTGCCCGACCTTGTGGACGTAGTTCTTCTTGGTGATGCGCTCCCAAGCCGCCTGGACGTCGTCGTGATGGACCTTGATGCCGTATTTCTCGAGCGGCAGCATGTAGGTGCGATAATAGTCTTCATAGATCCAGCGGTGCCACATTTCCGCGTAGGACTCCTTGTTCTTATCGCGGTTGGTGGTGCCGTATTCGATGAAGGTGCCGATGGCGGCATCGACGATCGCGTGGTTCTGCCAGAAGGCGTAGCGCAGGTCGCGTTCAAGCAGCAGATGGTTCTCCGGCTCCTTGAGCGCAGCCATCAGCAGCGAATGGCCATTGCCGATATGCCGGCTCTCGTCCGACTGCACCGACAGGAAGACGGTCGGCAGCGCATAGTCACCGTTGCGGGCGGCCTCCGAAGGCATGGCGACGAACAGTGTGTTGGTGAAGGCGGTCTCGGCCACCACGGTCAAGTACATGCAGGCGGCGGTCATCGTGTCGCCGGTGATGAAGCCTTCAGCGAACTGCCGGCCGATGGTGGTGGCGTAGCACTTTCCGAAGGCTTCCTCGGTGATGTCGAAGCCGGCCGGATCGATGTAGTTCTCCATGTACCATTTCTTCAGATTCATCTGGATCGTCGAGTGACGGAACTCGTCGATCATCTGCATGGTGAAGCCGGTTCTGAGTTCCTCGCCGGGCGCGATGCGGGCAACCATCGCCATCGAGCGGGCGGCGGAGATTTCCGGGAAGGGAATGATGGCCAGGAAGAGTTTCATCCACTCGACCCAGCGCGGTTCGACGTTGCGGAACATGTCGCCGCGCAATGCCGCGTCGAGCGCGCCATAGACGCGATTGTCCTTCTCTTCCTGCATCGGGAAATAGGACCGCAAAACCTGTTTCATCGGGTCGCGCGGCGTCTTGTTGATCTTGTAGTCGGTCGGAAACGTCATCGCTTCCTGCACATAGGAAGGATTCCAGCCGAGGTCGGCAATCTTCTTGGTCGCCTCGCCGACGGAGATTCCGCGCTGCGAGGTAATCTTGTTGAGCGTCAGAGACGTCATGGTCATAAGCCTCCACCAGGTTTGAGCCGCGGGTCCCTTGACCCCGGCATGAAGCGGCACAAAACGCCGCCAGTGAGAGTGCGAACGGCATGACAAAGGGTTGCGCATCAAGGCGCGACTCATGGTCCGGCCATTCAAGTGGATCGCGGCAAAGGTTCTTGAGGCGCTTGGCAGAAACCCGCGGCGCCAACCGCATATGCGATGGGCGTATCGAAGCGGAATGTGTCTCTGCTTCCTCCGTTCCTTCGTTCTTTTGGCACCGCGCCAAGCGCGATGGGCTTCTTATGACAATGAGCAAAGCAAGCAGCGTGCCAGTTCCAGAATAGCACTCATGCCCAGGGCTAAAAACAAGATCGCCACCCCTCCGGCGCAAAACCCCGCATCCGAATGTAACGTTTCTTTACATCCGTAACTTACGCCTGTAATATTTGATATATATTCGCACTTGCAACATATTTAGTTAGCAATTGCAGCAAATATCAAAATCCATATCGCCTGTTTAATTCTTCGTCTTTCTCTACTATTTGAAAGCCACGGCCCATCAACGGGCTTCGCGCTGGAGAAAGACCATGCCGAACGATGAAGACAGAAGCGGGCCGCCCGGACCAATGTCCCGCCATGCCGACGGCGTCGCCGGCGAACTTGTCAAGCTGATGCCTCGCGACCTGGTCTTCGTCATGCGTTTCATGGGCGAGAGCCAGCACCGCCTGCAGGCCCATTTCCAGGACTTCATCCGGGCCGAGCTCACCGCCGGCGGCGTCACCACGGAGACGCATCCGATGGTCCATCTGTTCATAGAAAGCCATGCGATCCTGTTGCGGGACTTCGTGTTTTCAGGTGTTTCGCTGACGCGTCAGTTCCGTGTCGAGGAGATCGAGCGCCTGACCGGCGACACGACGTCGATGATCCGCGTCGACATCTGGGACCAGCTCAAAAGCCACATCGAAACGGCCGAAAAGCAGTTCCAGTCGCAGGCCGGCACGCTGCCCAAATTGCTCTCGGCTTTCGAAAAACCACCCGGGCCTTTGGGGAGCGAAAAATGACCAAGGGATCCCAAACGGCCAGGCGCGACGCGCTGCTTGCGCGCCGGCTTGATCTTGTCGCCAGCGTCTCCGCTCTCACAGCGGAAGCGTTGCGGCTCAACCAGAAGCGCGCCGGCATCGAAATGGACGTGCTGCGCCTGGAGCTGGAAATCGGCAGAAGCGGGGCCAGCGCGCAACTGGTGCGGGACTTGCATGATGCAGAGCAGAGCGCGGCGGCAATCATGCAGGCATGCGCGGCGTGCGAGCAACGCATTGTCGCGGCCGAAGGTGATGTCGATGACGTTGATCGCCGGCTTGCCGCAACGACGAACAAGGACTGATGGGAGAGAAAGCATGAACCAGCAGACGATGCAGAACCTGACCTTGTTCGACCTCTTGGCGCGCACCTGGCAACGACCGTCGGCGATCGCGGATCTGCGCTTCAGCGCCGACGGCTCTGCTGTCGCTTTCACTTCGGTGGACGGAACCGTCGCCATTGCCGCGGTCGCGGACAACGAGCCGCCGGAAGCGCGGATCCGGGTGAGCAACGATCTCGGCCAGACGACGATCCGCCCCCGGGAAAAGCCCGCAGTGCCATTGATCGCCACGGCGGCATTCGCCGAGGGCGATGTCCCGCTCACCACCCATCCGCATTCCGGCTTTCTGGTTGGCGCGGCCAGCGGCGAGGTGCTGCATCTGAGCGCCGGCGGTGAAGTCGCGAACCCTCTGGTCAGGATAGACGGGCCGATCGTCGCGATCGACCACAGCGCGAGGGCTGGCACGACAGCCGTCAGCAACGGACATGATGTCTTCCTCTCGCAGAGCGGAAGCGGCGCCACGCGACTGGAACGCGATGAGACATCGTCGACGGATTCCCTTGCCTTCTCGCCAGGCGGCCGGCGCCTCGCCTTGGGCCTTGGCGAGGGGCTGTCGATCTGGGCGGTTGAAGGCGACGCGGCCTTGATACGCGATGTTTCGCTCCCGGCACGCCCGGTGTCGATCCGATGGAGCCGTGACGGCACGTGGCTGGCCTGCGGGCTGGAGACAGGAGGCCTTGGCCTGGTCAGCATCGCCGATGGCCAAGCTGATATCGTCGAGGGGTTCCCCTCGCCTGTTCGGACCGTGTGCTGGAGCTCGCCGGCAAATGCGCTGTTTGCCTCGGGCGCGTTCAGGATCGCTGGCTGGTCGATGACCGCTCCGCCGGTTGGCGGCGAAACCTCGGGTGCGTTGGAAACGGGTCGCGCCGGGCTGGTTCTGGTCGAGGTGGTGGCGGCGCACCCGGAAAAGAAGCTGATCGCGGCAGGCTACGCCAATGGCCGCGTCACCGTCGCCCAGGTCGGCATGCGTGACGAACTCCTCGTCAGGCCGCTGGGCAGCGCGGTAACCGCGCTTGCCTGGTCGGGCGATGGACGGCATCTGGCGATGGGCGCCGTCGACGGCACCGCCGCGATCGTCACCTTCCCCGCGCAGATGTTCAAATAGCGGACGCTGTCCGCATGACACAGGAGGATGAAATGCAGACCGAACTCACCGCAGAGGACAAAAGCAAGGACGAATTTTTCGAACGGCTTGCCGATCTGTCGGAAGAAATGGTGGCCAAGCACGGCAAGGATTTCAGCATGGGCGCGCTGGTGCTGGCCGCCCGCTGGATCGCCGAGAACCGCGTCGGCAAGCTAAAGACCAACTAGAGCAATTCCAGGAAAAGTGTGTAACGGTTTTCCGTCCGGAATTGCGTTAAAACAAAGAGTTAGAGCGATTCTGCGATTCTGTGAAACGCTGAACCGCTCTAGAGCAATTGCAGGAAAGTGTGAAACGGCTTTCCCGGAGGAATTGCGTAAAAACAAATAGTTGGAGCAGTTCGCCGTTTCCATGAAATGGCGAACTGCTTCAGCTTGGGAAAGTGAAGGTCAGGGCGGTGATGTCGACCAGTCCCGCACGATCGGACGGCTTGCCGAAGGCGCATGGCTATCGAGCGCGGTTTTTGCAGGCTTCAAGTTTCATCCCTGTTTGGGATGCGGCCCGGCGGGCCAAGCAATTGAGCGACCCAGCGCGTCGATGGCGATTGCATGCAATAGGTGAGCACTGCGATGGTGATGGGAACGCCTATGAACGCACCGAATACACCCCACAGAAAAGACCAGAAGAATACCGAGAACAAGACCACAAAAGGCGATACCGCCAATGCGTAGCCAGCCACCCGCGGCTCGATATAGCTGCCGATCGCGAACTGGATGACATTGAGACCGGCAAAGATCGTTATGGCGGCCTGCGGTGAGCCGAATTGCGCCAGGGCATAAAGCGTGGGCAAGGACGTCGCAACGAGCGGGCCTATGAACGGAATATAGTTCAGCGTGAAGGCGATGACGCCCCATTCGGCTGCAAATCTCAGGCCGAAGACGGCTGACAGCGCCCAAACCATCGAGCCCGTTGCAACGCTCATCAGCGTCCTGACCAGCATATAGCGGCGCAACTTAGCTGCCGTCTGGACACTTCCATCGATCAGCACGCTCGCGGTGCCGGGGTCTAACGCCGCACGGGCATTGTCAGCGATCGTCTTGGTGTCAAGCAGGCCCAGCAAGACATAGACGACAACCACGATCCAGAACGAGATCATCGTGTTCAGCCGCGCCGTCACGCCTTGCGCTATCCGCACGAGCCAACCCACGTTGAAATGCTCGGCCCATACCCCGGCCACAACGATACCGTGGCCCTCAAGCCAATCGGCAAGCTGGCCGTAAAGCAACTGGAAGCGGGCGCTGTCGGCAATGACCGATCGACCTATGCGGCTAAATCCCCAGGTCGCGGCCGATGCAAACACGAAAAAGCCAAGGACGACGACGCAGACGACAACCGCCAGAGCGAGCAGCTTTGGAAGAAATCGCTGCAAATTCTGTTGCAAAGGCCATACGAGCGCTATCAGGAACAGAGCGCAGGCGACCGGCGCCAGAACCGAGGCCGCGGTGTAGAGCGCTGTCACCACGGCGATTATCGCCAGGATGCAGATAGGTGCGACAAGCGCTCGTTCTGTCATGATATGATTTCGGACCTCGCGTGCAGCGATTGCATCGCAGACACTTCTAGAACATCGCTGGAAACAGGCAGACTTTCGGAGCAACGACACAAGACAGCACTATCATACCATGACATTTGCTGCCGAAAGCCTGCAAATATAGCGTTATCCGGATCAATTCCGACGGGTCGAAATCGCGGCAGTATCAATTGCTGCCATGGCGAAGGAGAAGAGGGGCAGGATGCGATGATGCTCCGGCCCCAGTTCCACTGTGCGTTCAGCAACGCTTCGTGACGGGCCGTCCGTTGCGGTCACGTATCTTGTGGCCCCACCGGTCGCGAGCCCAGCATTCGCGAGGCGCCGTGGCGGCGCCGACGACGGCACCCGTGCCTCCGCCGATTGCCGCGCCCACGAGCGCCCCACGACTACCGTTGGCAAGGCCGCCTATGACCGCACCAGTGCCTGCGCCGGCCAAGGCCGTGCCTGCGGTCCGCTGTTCAGTAGCCGTGCATCCTGACGCCAGTACGGCCAACACAGCAGCAAAAGCAATCTTGCGCATTCTCTATTCTCCGAGCGATTTCACATAGCTCTGAGTAGAGCTATCATATTGAGTTATTTACCAATTAAACAGGAGGCACATGAGCGGGAAATCCAAAAAATGTGTCCCCCGTCTCTGATTCATCTGGCTCCAGCTCAAGCCCGAAACGAGGGGATCGTGGGCACGCCAGAGGCCGCCCGATGACGACCCGCGCACTTATGGGTTGACAGGATGCCGCTGCGGCCTCTTGGGCACAGGGAGTGTCGAGGTGGGGCCATGTTCCCACCTCGACCGGCTCAACAACGTCCGCGCCTTGGTCCTTGACGGTCAATAATCGACGGCGTCGCGGATGATCGGACAGGTCATGCAGTGACCGCCGCCACGTCCACGCCCGAGTTCGGCGCCGGTGATGGTGATGACCTCGATGCCTTCCTTGCGAAGCAGCGTGTTGGTGTAGGTATTGCGGTCATAGGCGAACACCACGCCTGGCGAGGCACAGACAAGGTTGGCGCCACTGTCCCACTGGGTGCGCTCACGCATGTAATCGTTGCCGCCGGTTTGAACGACGCGCATCTTCTTGAGACCAAGCGCATCGCGCACCGTCTCGACGAAACTGCCCTTGTCCTTGTGGAGTTCGACGCCGCCCTTCCCATCGGGGCGATAGGAGAACGCATCGATGCCATCGACGATGTCCGGATACAGCAGAACGCAGTCACGATCGGCAAAGGTGAACACCGTGTCGAGGTGCATCGCCGCGCGCAGCTTGGGCATTGCCGCCACGATCACACGCTCGGCAGCTCCTTTCTCGAACAGGGCCGCCGCCACCTGGCTGATGGCTTGGCGCGAGGTGCGCTCGCTCATGCCGATAAGCACGTTGCCCTTGCCGATCGGCATGACGTCTCCGCCCTCGAATGTGGCAAGTCCCCAGTCCTGGGTCGGATCACCCCACCAGACATTGACCTTGCCGGCGAAGTCGGGGTGGAACTTGTATATCGAAGTGGTGAGGATGGTCTCCTCGTGGCGCGCGGGCCAGTACAGGGCGTTCAGCGTCACACCGCCATAGATCCAGCAGGTGGTATCGCGGGTATAGAGCGTGTTCGGCAGCGGGGGCAGCAGATATTCGTTGACGCCGGCCGCGTCACGGATCAGCGCCAGTTGTTCGCCGCCGATGTTTTCCGGGAATTCGAAGGTCGACAACCCGCCGATCAGCGTCTCGGCAAGGTCGCGATTGGAGAGGCCCTCGAGATAGGAACGGACCTCATCGATCAGGCCGAGGCCGACCTGGTTCGGGACGACCTGCTGATCGAGGATCCACTTCTTGGCTTCCGGAATGGCGACCGTCTCGGCCAGCAGATTATGCATCTCGACCACCTCGACGCCCCTGTCGCGCATCTTGGTCATGAAGTCGAAATGATCGCGCTTGGCATTGTCCACCCAGAGCACGTCGTCGAAGAGGAGAGCGTCACAATTGCTGGGTGTCAGTCGCTGGTGGGCCCGGCCGGGGGCGCACACCATGACCTTGCGCAACTGACCAACCTCGGAATGAACGCCGAATGGAGTATTGTTTGTCATGACCTTCCTGCCTTCTGTTCAAGGTGCGATGGCGCCTGTCAGCAGCCCGTAGGCTCCGATCAGGCCAGCGATGAGCGTCACGGCGAACACGAAAAGTTCGGCGAGCGTGAACAGCTGCAATTTCTGCTCGCGGCGCGCCCAGACATAGAGGATGGTTCCGGGCACGAAGAGGACGGCAACAAGCAGCACGTATTTGAGCCCGGCGGCGACGAACATGAAGATCGTGTATATCGCCGCGATCCAGGCGAAGATCTGGTCGCGGCCGCGCTGATCCGGCGTCTTTTCATAGCCAACGCCGCTGCGGGCGAGCAGGATGCCGTAGCCGGCCACCAGCAGGTAGGGCAGCAGCGCGGTGACGCTCGTCATGTCGAGCATGAAGTTGAACGCATCCCGGGACCAGTAGGTGGAGATCACGAAGAGCGACACGACGATGTTGGTCAGCCAGAGCGCGTTGGCGGGAACCCTGTTGCCATTCTGCGCCGCGAAGAGCTTTGGCATGTCCTGCGACTTTGCCGCCGCGAACAGCACCTCGGCGCAGATGAGGGACCAGGCCAGATAGGCGCCGAGCACCGAGACCAGAACGCCGATCGAGATGAAGACCGCACCCCAGTGACCGACGACCGCCTCGAGAACGCCGGCCATCGACGGCTGCTGGACACCGGCGATGGCTGATTGCGGCAATGCCGCGTAGGGCAGCAGCGTGACCGCCACCATCAGGCCGGTGACGCCGACGAAGCCGAGGATCGTCGCCGTGCCGACGTCGGAACGCACCTTGGCAAAGCGGGAATAGACGCTGGCGCCCTCGATGCCAAGGAAGACGAAGACCGTGATCAGCATCGTGTCGCGCACCTGGGCGATCAGGGACTTCGGCGGCATGTCCAGCCCGCCGAAGAAATTCTCGCGGAACTGCCCGAAATGGAAGAAGAAGATCAGGAGCAGGATGAAGACCAGGATCGGCACGATCTTGGCGATCGTCACGATGGTGTTGATGAAGGTCGCCTGCTCGACGCCGCGAAGGATCATGAAGTGGAAAGCCCAGATGCCGATCAGCGACACGATGATCGCGATGGCGCTGCTGCCGTCTCCAAATATCCCGGGAAAGAACCGCCCCAGCGTCGAGCCGATGAGCACCCAATAGAAGACGTTGCCCAGGCAACTGCCAAGCCAATAGCCGAAAGCCGACAGGAAGCCCATGTAGTTGCCGAAGCCGGCCTTGGCATAGGCGAAGACGCCTGAGTCGATGTCTGGCCTCTTCTCGGCCAACGCCTGGAACACCCGCGCCAGCATGTACATGCCGGTTCCCGCAATGGCCCAGGCGATGATCGCGCCGAACGGACCTGTCGCGGTCGCGAACCGGCCAGGCAGATTGAAAATGCCCGCGCCGACCATCGATCCCACAACCATGCTGGTCAGCGCAAACAGCGAAAGCTTCTGATTATCGTTTGAAGCCATAGACCTCTCTCCTGGCTGCGCGAACCAGAGTTCGCGATCGGACGCCTCGCCGACACGTCTCGATCCAGCAAGGTTATGTATGATCAGAAGCAGTAAATCCGGACGTCGGCAACCGGTTACACGAGCCACGGGAAAGGTTTGGGACGTCAGGTATACTGGCGGGATTTTATGCCAATCACATGGGCGTCAGACTCGGGCTAGGTTGCGGGCGTGACAAAGAGGCCTCCTGAACGGTCCATCGGCCAAAGGAATTGTTGATCCATTCGATGAACTCAGCCGTTCAGCAGAAATTCTCGATATGGACCCTGACGGCCATGGTCGTCGGTTCGATGGTCGGCGCGGGCATCTTCTCGTTGCCGCAGGCCTTCGGCCGCGAAACCGGCCCGTTCGGGGCGATGATCGCTTGGGCCATTGCCGGCGTCGGCATGCTGATGCTGGCGTTCGTCTTCCAGACCTTGTCGCTTCGCAAGCCAGATCTCGACGCGGGCGTATACGCCTATGCCAAGGCCGGCTTTGGCAACTATCTCGGCTTCCTCTCGGCCCTCGGCTACTGGTCTGCCGCCGTTCTCGGCAACGTCTCTTATTTCGTGCTGATAAAGTCGACGCTAGGGCTTTTCTTTCCGGTGTTCGGCGACGGCAATACCGTCACGGCGATCGTCATTTCCTCGATGCTCCTGTGGATCGTGCATTCGCTGGTGCTGCGCGGCGTCAAGGAAGCGGCGGCGATCAATACCGTCGTTACCTACGCCAAGATCATTCCGATCTTTCTCTTTATCGTTTTCGTCATCTATGGCTTCAGGGCCGATATCTTCACAGCCAATTTCTGGGGCGGGGAAGAAGTCAGCGTTGGCGCCATCGCGAGCCAGGTTCGCGGGACGATGCTGGTGACCGTATTCGTCTTTGTCGGAATCGAAGGCGCGAGCGTCTATTCGCGTTACGCACGCAACCGCGGGGATGTTGGGGTCGCGACGCTTCTTGGTTTCCTCGGCGTGCTGTGTCTGCTCGTGCTGGTGACTATCCTGTCCTACGGGATCATGCTTCGTCCCGAGCTGACAGCGCTGCGCAATCCATCCATGGCCGGCGTATTGGAGGCGGTGGTCGGACCATGGGGCGCCAAGTTCGTCAGCTTCGGCTTGCTGATCTCCGTTGCCGGCGCCTATCTGTCCTGGGTGCTGCTGGCCGCCGAAATCCTGTTCACCGCATCACATCACCAGACCATGCCGCGTTTTCTTGCACACAAGAACAAGCATGGCGTGCCGTCGAGCGCACTCTGGCTGACCAATACGGTCGTGCAGGTCTTCCTGATCCTCACGCTCTTTGCTCAACAGGCCTTCAGGCTCGCGCTCGAACTGACGAGTTCCATGATCCTCATCCCTTACCTTCTCGTCGCCGCCTACGGGTTCAAGCTCGCATGGAGTGGTGAGAGCTATGAGAACGACCCCGCGGCGCGGCGCGTCGATTTCGCAAGGGCAGCAATAGCATTGGTGTATACCGCCGGTCTCATATACGCCGCCAGCGCCAAGCACCTGCTGCTATCGGCCGCCATCTACGGACCGGGTACGATCCTCTTTATCATGGCTCGCAAGGAACGCGGGCAGAGGATATTCACTCCCGTCGAGATGGGGATGTTCGCCGTCGCCGCGCTTGGCGCGGTCGCGGCAATCTACGGCATCCTTGCCGGCCTCATCGCGGTCTAGGGCGTTTCACCGTTTCACCGAAACGGTAAAACGCTCCATCTCTTTGTTTCAACGCAATTCCCCAGGGAAAGCGCTACGCACTTTTCCCGGGAAAACCGATCACACTTTTGCTGGAATTTCTCTAGGGTCCAAAGCTGTTTCGCAGCAGAAGACCGCTCAACGTGTGTGCCCTGCTCTCGGCATGACCGATGTGCTGCAAGGTCGCGGCCTGAGCACCTCGCCAGCCTTCCGCGCGTGCCTCCTTTGGCGTGATGCCGAATTCCTTCCTGAACATCCGGCTGTATGCCGATGGATCCGTGAAGCCCCATTCCCCGGCAACGGTGGAGATCGGTCGTCCATCCAGGCTGTCAGCAAGTATATCGCGTGTCTTGATGAGACGTTTGTGGCGAATATAATTCGAAACACCTCCAGCGGATTCAAATATCCGGTAGAGGCGAGAGCGGGACACGCCGAGGTCGCGGCAAAGCCTGTCGGGTGTCAAGTTCCGATCGCTCAGGTTTTTTGCAATGATCTTGGCGGCGCGCTCGACGATCACGGCGTCTATCACACGCTGTGCCTCGGTGACGCGCTCATGCGATGGCAACAGGCACGCGGCCAGCAGATTGGTGGTCGCAGTGGCAATGTGCGGTATGTCCACCGCTTTCAGATCGGGAAGCGAGCGGTACAAGAGCAGCACATAGTCCGCCAAGAAGCGTTTCGACTCCTCGCGAATTTCGATCCTGGATGATTGGATGAATGGCAGATCGCGGGGCAAGAAAAGCGCAAGGAGGGCATCATCCTCCATCATGCATTCGTAGGGCTCTGCGAAAGATTGCAGGGTCGTTTTCACGACCTGCCAATTTCCAGGATGCCTGCCCTTGGATAGGGGCAGGCTCAAATACCAATTGTCTACCGAGGGGTTTTTCAAATGCCGCCAGCGCCAGCGACAGCGGTAGGCATTACCGGGCAATTCGAGGAACATGACACCCAACGTTCCCAAATCCCACACTGTTTCATGTGCTGGAAACGAATGGCTCTGGTCTTGCAGAAGTTCAGCGTCGGCAACACCTTGATGCCAGCTTCGAAACAGGTCGAATTGCTCGGCGGGTGGTGCCGAGGAAGTGTCCATGTCGACGACGCATTGCAGGGGCTCGTCATCTGCTTTTCCGGATCGCCCGGCGGCATCATCCTTGGCATCCATGACAACTCTCCGTCTTATTGCTGCAACACGGATCACGTCTTCTTCATGATAGCCTAGCCGCCTCAAGCAGACCAGTTGCCGGGGGCTAATGTAGCGCCTGCCAGTTTCGCAGCATCGAAATCACACTAACCAATCGTTAAGCTGTTATCCGGCCTTTCTGATTGATCTGCTGGCTAATCCGCGGACCGATCCTGATCGCGTGCATCGAAGCCCGAGGCGGTTGTATCGCACCCGGCGCTTTCACATGAGTTTGCGGGGGCTGTCCTTTCAGTATGCAAAGCATCCCAATCATAGACCACCAGTCCATTTTTCTTGTCTGAGGCTGTACTCCCTGAAACGTCCGGTGGACTAATGCCCGAACACCATGCGCTCACGGGGATCGGCAGAGATGATCTGGCCGCCCTTGTAGGCGTCACCGCGAGATCCGCAGCATGATCCTGATCGGCAAGGGACACAGCCATGGCGAATGAACCCAGCGAGGGCCTCGGCCGTCGGGACTTCATGATCGCATCGGTCGCCACGATCGGCGCTGCCGCTGCGCTCATGGCCGGACCGGCGCAGGCACAAACGGGCTCGGCACCTGCAACTGCGTCCCCCGCCAGCACGTCGGGAACCGTCTACACCGGCGATATCATCGACGGAAAGAAGGTCATCAGTTCGCTTGACATCTCTGATCTGGAACCAGGCAAGCACAGCTTTTATTTCCAGGGCGTCCAAATGCCGACGGGCCAGCACTGGTACGTCTCGGTGATGGTCGCCAAGGGGGCCGCGCCGGGCAAACGCCTAGGACTGATGTGCGGCGTGCATGGCGATGAAATGAGCCCTATTCACACCGTGCAATCCGTCATGCGTGAGCTCGATCCGGCCGCGATGTCGGGATCCGTGGTGGCGGCATTCGACATTTCGCGCCCCGCAATGGAGGGCATGGAACGGAGATGGCCGAGTTCGGGGCGCGGGATCGACCTGATCGACATCAACCGGCTGTTCCCTGGCAATGAAGGCGCGCCCGACGCGCCGTCGCGCCACGCCGGCCTCGTATTCAACCGGCTTCTGCGGCCAAACCTCGACTACGGGATCGATTTCCATACAGCAGCCACGGGCATGGACGCGACGGCCTTCCATCTTGCTCGCATGGAATTCCCCGAAGTGCGGGCGATGGCGGAGCTCTATCCGGTCGACCAGATTTTCGACAATTTGGGTGAGCATGGCCTTCTTGCCAATGCCCTCATCGATGCCGGGATTCCGGCCTTCACGCCCGAAATCGGCAAGCCGCGGGTCTTCGATCACGATAAGATCGCCCTGTTCGTCGAAGGGACGATGAACGTCATCAAGCATCACGGAATAATTTCAGGCCCTATCGGCAAAACCAGCAAGGATACGAACGTTTTCGTCGCGGACGGCATGTTTCCCGTGATCGCGACGCATGGCGGTTTCGTCGAATTGTTGGTCGAACTCAATGAAACCGTTCGGCCCGGACAGAAAGTTGCCGTCCAGAGGAACACCTTCGGTGAAATCGTCGCGGAATATTCCGTGTCTCTCGGCGGCGAAGTCGGCGCCAGGCGCACCGATGCAACAGCCGAGCCGGGAAATCCGATCGTGTTCCTCATCTTCGACAGCGCCAATCCTGTCGGCGGAGACGTGCTGGTCGAGTGACGGGATCTGAAACAACAAGAACAGCGACACGAAGCGCCGCCCGGCAGGTGCAAGTGTCGCTCAACCGAAAGCAAAAGACATGCTGCGGCTAGGCTCCAAGTACGGTCACCTCGTTCACAGTTCCGGTTGCGGCTGCTTCAACCCCGACCTTCAAAAGGCTTCCCGTCGCCTGGAAGCCTTTTCGCGGCGCAGTTTTCTTTCCGGTCTTGGGGCCACGACCATTGCCGGCGTGCTGGCCAAGCCTGTGTTCGCGCAGACGGCCGCGCCTCCCTCCAAGATCCTGTTTCGCGAGGTTCGACTTTTCGACGGCAAATCGGGCACGGTGAAGGATGGCGCTCAAATCCTGGTGGAGAACAACAGGATTTCCGGCATCGATATGACGAACGCGCCTGCGCCGAGCGACGCAAGGGTGGTCGGCTGCCGCAATGGCGTGCTTATGCCGGGTCTGATTGATGCCCACTGGCATACGATTTTCGCGGCGGTTCCCCTGAACATTCTGCTGAATGGCGATCCTGGTATCATCTTCGCCGCATCCACGGCCGAGGCGGATCGCACCTTGATGCGCGGGTTCACCACCGTTCGCGATTTGGGAGGCCCGTCCTTCTCGTTCAAGCAGGCCATAGATGCCGGAATGATTCCCGGTCCGCGCATTTTCCCGGCTGGCGCGATGATCACGACTTCCGGAGGGCATGGCGATCTTCGACTGCCAAGCGAGATTCCGCGTGACGGCGGCAAGCTCAGCAAAGGCGAATTGCTGGGCGGATCGGCCATCGTCGACAGTATCGATGACCTGAAGATGCGCATACGCGAACAGCTTCTCCAGGGCGCATCGCAGATCAAGCTGGTGGGCGGTGGCGGCGTGTCGTCGCCGCGCAGTCCTCTGGACATGGTCACCTTCAGTGAAGATGAGCTTCGGGCCGGCGTCGAGGTCGCGCAGGATTGGAATACCTATGTCACCGTACACGCCTATACCCCCCGCGCCGTGCAGCGTGCGCTGGCCGCTGGCGTGACCTGCGTCGAACACGGCCATTTGATGGACGAGGAAACGGCAAGGATGATCGCGGAGAAGGGCGTGTGGCTCAGCATGCAGCCCTTCCTGACGATGGAAGATGCCGCATCGGCAAGCGGACCAGGCGTCGAGCGCGCCAAGCAGCTCTTCGCCGGAACGCCAAGGGTATACGATTTTGTCCGCAAGTACGGCATCAAGACAGGGTGGGGTTCCGACGTGCTGTTCTCGCCCGAACTGGGGCCACGCCAGAATGTCATGCTCACGCATCTGGCCAATTGGTACAAGAATGCCGAGGTCCTGCAGATAGCGACATCGGTCAATGCCGAGTTGCTTGGCCTCTCCAATCTCCGCAATCCATATCCTGGCAAGATCGGTGTCATCGAGGAGGGTGCGTTTGCGGACCTGCTCGTGGTCGATGGCAACCCGGTCGACGACATCAGGCTGCTTGAAGACCCGCAGAAGAACTTCACGGTGATCGTGAAGGACGGTCGACTGCACAAGAATATCCTGTGAGCAGCGGCGGAACCGCATATGCTGCACTCATCGCGCGGCGCCCAGTCAATCCATCCTGACTTCATGGCCTTGACGAACAAGCGATCGCCGAGGGCCTCGTCTTCGGCTGGCCGTGATGTCAGGCATCGGCGCCGCCAATGATGGCCGATCTGATAGCAGCGCATTCGATCATGCTGAAGCTGGCGCTATCGCTGCTGCTTGGACTTATGATCGGCGTGGAGCGCCAATACAAGCAGCGCCATACCGGGCTCGTGACCCATGCCCTGGTTGCGCTGGGCGCCGCGTCTTATGCATCCTTGCCCGGCGCGCTTGGCCTGGAACTGGATCTGCGCATGGGATCTCAGGTGGTGACGGGCATCGGCTTTCTGGGTGCCGGCCTGATCATGAGGGATGGCACCAGCATAAAGGGGCTGAGCACGGCCGCCACCGTCTGGAGCACTGGAGCCGTGGGGGTGTTTGTCGGCTACGGCTTCTTGCTGCTCGCGGCAGAAACAACCTTGTTCGTGATCTTGTCGAATATTTTTCTTCCCCGACTTGCTCTTCACGTGGCCGGATACTCTGCCCTGCCCGCGGATAGCGAGAGAATTTATCTTATAAAGATACAGTGCGATCTGCAAAAATCGGATGTCGTGAAGTCTTCAGTCATTCAGGCGGTAGCAATGAAAAACCTTAGACTTATGTCCATGGACAGCGACGCCAATGAGGACAAAGGTCTTTCGGAAATACACGTCTCCGTTGCTCCTGAAAAAGGAGAAGAAAAATCTATTGACGCCCTGATCGGCTTCTTGGCCATGAAGGAAATTGTTCATTTCGTCGGGCGCGAGACCGATATCTAGAAGGTACTCGGAGCGGGAAGATGACAGGAAATCCAGACCAATCCCCTGCGACGGCATCCGAAAGAGCCGAAACCGAGCAAGGCAAATGGCGCCGGTTTCTGCTGTTTGGATTCCTCTTGCTGGCTGGCGGAGTATTTTCCGTCGCGGTCCCGGCCGTTTCCAATTTCGCGTCCAGTGTCGTGTTCGCCGTCGCTCTGATCGGGGTTGGCGTCACCAAGGTTATACAGTCCCTTTGGATCAAAAGCTGGACCGGCTTCGTATGGCAGGAGCTGACCGGTTTCTTCGAGCTCATTGGCGGCATCATGATTTACTTCAATCCTGTAAAGGCTTCAGCCGCGATATCGCTGTTCATTGCTTTCGTATTATTCGTCCACGGAATCCTTCAAATAATAATAGCAATCGAGGTCAGGAAGGCGAGCCGATGGTATTGGTTCGTCATTTCCGGTGCCGTTGCCGTACTGGCAAGTCTATCCATAATTCTGAAGTGGCCAATGGTCCGAGAGATGCCAACTGGCCTTGTGGCCGGCTTCTCCCTGATGATTGCTGGACTGGCGTATCTCGTCATTGCGCTGAGCGTGCGCAAGACGAAGATTTTGTCTTGAGAACAGGATGCGAGGATCCGCTATGGGAAGCAGTTTCGATTTTCGACCCGCGGTCGCGGCGGCCGCATTCCTGGTCGGAGTGGCAGGCTTCACGGGTACGGCGCATGCACAGACCGTGCAACCGGCGGCGGCAGTGCCGGTGGTGGTGGAAAAAGTTCTGTCCGGCCCGGCAAGCCCGCCGCTGACGTATAATGCGCAGGTCGAGGCAATCGAGGCGGTCGACATACAAGCACGCGTCTCCGGCCTGCTGAAGGCGGTCAAGTTCTCGGAAGGCCAGGGCGTGAAGGAAGGCGACCTGCTTTTCGAAATCGAGCCAGATCAGCTGTCGGCGGCACTGATGTCCGCGCAGGCGCAGGTGGCCAGGACGGAAGCCACGCGCAACGCCGCGCAACAAAGCCTGTCACGCGCCAGGGACCTGTTCAACCGCAGGACCATTCCGCAGGCCACGTTGGATGACGCGCAGGCTGCATTCGACGTCGCCGCAGCGGACGTCCAAAGCGCCAATGCAGCCCTCAACACGGCCGAACTCAATCTTTCCTACGCCCAGATCAAGTCGCCCATTGACGGGACCATCGGCCGCTCCCTGGCGACGCCCGGAAATCTCGTGGGGCCTGGCTCCGGACCGTTGGCGCGCATTGTGCAACTCGACCCCGTCCGCGTCGCATTCTCGATCGCCGACAGCACCTTGGTCGACATCAGGCAGAAACTCGCTGGCGGGCAGAGCATCGATCGGAACCAGTTCCACCTGAGCCTGTCGCTTGCCAACGGCACGCAATACGCTTCGCCGGGGCGGGTGCAGTTCATCGACAACGAGGTCGACCTGCAGACCGGAACCGTGGCCGTCCGCGCGCTGTTTCCCAACCCCGACCACATATTGACGCCTGGCCAGTTCGTCCGGCTCACCGTCGTCGACGAGGCGGCCAAGGATTTGCCGCTGGTGCCGATGGCGTCCGTTCTTCAGGACCGCCAGGGCAAGTTCGTCTTCGTGCTCAACAACAATACCGTGACCAGGCAGGCGATCACGACCGGCGCGCGCATCGACAATCGGTGGGCGGTGACGAGCGGATTGAAGGGCGGCGAAACAATCGTCATCGAAGGGTTGCAACGCATCTCCGATGGTCAGCAGGTCACACCACGCGAAGCGGAGCGCGCGCCATGATCTCCGATCTCTTCATCCACCGCACAAGGCTTGCGATCGTCATCTCGATCCTCATTTCGATCGCTGGTGCGATCGCGGTGTTTTCCCTGCCGATACAGCAATATCCGCAGATTACGCCTCCGACGGTCACCGTATCGGCTTCCTACCCGGGAGCAAGCGCGGAAGTGATCGCCGACGTGGTCGGCGGCCCTCTCGAGACGGCCATCAACGGCGTGGATCACATGATGTACATGTCGTCCACCAGCTCCAACGCCGGCCAGTACACACTGTCGGTGACCTTCGAAGTTGGAACCGATCCAGAGTCGGCGCAGATCAACGTGCAGAACCGCGCCCAGCTGGCGATTTCGCGTCTGCCTGCGGCAGTCGCCCAGCAAGGTGTATCCGTGCGTGCCCGCTCGCCGGATTTCGTTCTGGGCATCGCTTTCTATTCTCCGGACGACAGTCTCGATGCTCTGGCGATCACGAATTTCATCACCACGACGGTCGCTGACGCGATATCGCGCGTGCCGGGCGTGGGCGAAGCTTCCGTTGCCGGCGCCTCGG
The DNA here is from genome assembly GCF_016756515.1 of Mesorhizobium sp. 113-3-9. NCBI lineage: Bacteria > Pseudomonadati > Pseudomonadota > Alphaproteobacteria > Hyphomicrobiales > Phyllobacteriaceae > Mesorhizobium > Mesorhizobium sp. 113-3-9. The sequence goes on from NZ_AP023246.1 coordinate 6,352,090, forward strand.
AATACTCAATGCGGGTGTGGCTCAATCCGCAGCGCATGGACGCGCTCGGGTTGACGCCCGATGACGTTTCCGCCGCCATCCAACGACAGAACATCCAGGCCACGCTCGGACAGGCCGGCGCGCCGCCGCAGGCACAAGGCTCGGAACTGCAATACACGCTGGTCGCGCAGGGGCGGCTGAGGAGTGCCGAGGACTTCGGCGACATCGTCGTGCGCACGGGCCCCTCGGGGGCCAAGGTCTACCTGCGCGACATAGCCCGGCTCGAACTTGGGGCGCTAAGCTACGCTTCGAGTGCCAGCTTCGCCGGACACGCGTCGGCGATGATGCAGGTCAACCAGTCTCCCGGCGCCAACGCTATCCAGACCGCAACGGCGGTCCGCGCCGAACTGGAGCGCCTTTCGTCACGCTTCCCGAAGGGCATGCAATATCACATCGTCTACGATGCGACCCGCTTCGTGAATGCCAGCATCTCGCTGACGACCAGAACCCTGCTTGAAGCATTCCTGATCGTGCTCGCCGTCACCTATGTGTTCCTGCAGGATTGGCGCGCCACATTCATCTCGGCACTTGCCATCCCCGTTTCCATGCTGGGCGCCGTGGCGGTGCTGTTTGCCGCCGGCTATTCGCTGAACATGATTTCCCTTCTGGCACTGGTGCTGGCGATCGGCCTGGTGGTGGACGATGCCATCCTCGTTGTCGAAAACGTCAAGCATGTGCTGGAAGATACGCCTGACATCGGGGTCGCCGACGCCACGCGCAAGGCGATGCATCAGATCACCGGGCCGATCATTTCCACGACCCTGGTGCTGCTTGCCGTGGTGACGCCGACGGCGTTTCTCGGCGGCATAGGCGGCCAGCTCTACCGCCAGTTCGCTGTGACCTTGTCTTCGGCGCTGGTGATCTCCTCTTTCGTCGGCTTGACCTTGAGTCCCGCGCTGGCCGCACTGCTTCTGCGGCGCGATGTGGGCTATTTCAAACGTGGCCCGCTGGCCTGGTTCACGGGATTCATGAACAAGACGCGCGACGGCTATGGACGGCTCGTCGGGTTTCTGGTGGGGCATTGGTATGTACCGCTAGCGGGACTGCTTGCCTGTTTTGTCGCCGCCTATCTGATCTTCATCGCGCTACCGTCGACTTTCCTGCCCGACGAGGACCAGGGGGCCCTGTTCGTCGACATCCAGTTGCCGAACGCCGCTTCGCTCGATCGAACGAAAGCCATCGTGGAGGATGTGCGCAAGATTCTCGCCGACACCGGCGGCGTGCAAGACGTCATAACGGTTGCGGGGTTCAGCATCCTTCAGTCGACGAGTTCGCCGAGCGGCGCAATGGCGGTAGCGGCGCTGAAGCCGTGGGATGAGCGCACGTCCAAGGAGCTGCAGCTTGCCGGCATCCTGCAGGCGCTGCGGATGAAGTTTTCCCAAATCCCGGGCGCGAACGTCGCCGTCTTCGCTCCGCCGGCGATTGCCGGCATCGGCTCGGTCGGTGGCCTGGATTTCCGCCTGCAGGCGCTTGAAGGACAGCCGCCGCAAGAGATCGCCCAGGTCGTCGGCGCCCTGCTCGGCGCCTTCAATCACCTGCCGGAGCTCGGCGGCGCCGCCACCACCTTCAGCGCGAATGTCCCGCAGGTCTATGTCGATGTCGACAGGACGCGCGCCGAGGCGCTTGGGGTAAGCGTGTCGGATGTCTATTCCACCATCGGCGCCGCCTTCGGATCGCGTTATGTAAATGATTTCACGCTCAATGGCCGCGTGTTCCAGGTCAATCTGCAGGCGGACGCAGATTTCCGCGCCCATGCGGAGGACATTTTCAAGCTGCACGTGCGCAGCCGGAACGGCACCATGGTGCCATTGAATAATCTGGCGTCGTTGACGACCATCCTGTCGCCGTTCGCCATTCAGCGTTACAATCTGTCGGTTGCCGCGCCTATAAACGCCATTACGGCGCCTGGAAGCAGCAGCGGCGCCGCCATGGATGCCATGGAGAAGACGACCGCCCAGGTGTTGCCGAACGGCTATGGCTTCGAGTGGTCGGGACTGTCGTTCCAGGAGCGCCGCGGCAGTGGCCAGGAGGGGCTGGTCTTCGCGCTGGCGTTCCTGTTCGCCTATCTCTTCCTTGTCGCTCAGTATGAGAGCTGGTCGCTTCCGTTGGTCGTCATTCTTTCGCTCGGAGCCGCTCTCTTTGGCGCCGTGGCGGCGTTGAGGGCCTTCGGGTTGCAGAACAGCCTCTACGTGCAGATCGCCATTGTGCTGCTGATCGGGCTGGCCGCGAAAAATGCCATCCTGATCGTCGAATTCGCCAAGGAGCGGCGTGCTGAAGGCCTAAGCATAATGCAGGCCGCGCGGACCGGGGCCGAGCAGCGCTTCAGGGCCGTCATGATGACAGCGGTCTCCTTCATTCTCGGAATCATTCCCCTTGTCGTGTCGACAGGCGCCGGCGCAGGTGCGCGGCGGGCTGTTGGCGTTACAATCTTTGGAGGCATGATCGCAGCCACCACGATCGGCTTGTTGATCGTTCCTGGAATCTACTTTCTTGTCCAGACAGCAACCGAACGCCTGTCACTGAGGGCGTCACGAGATCATGCTCAACAAAATTCGATCAATCCACGCCAGTGAATGTGTCGGTAGACGATCTGCTGGAAGGACTGGCGCCAAAGGTTTGACCTGATCTAAAACGGGTTAGGCCGTGGTCGCACAAGCCTGCCTAAATTCGCCACGCGCTAGGCTTCTTCGGTCTCCGCTCCCGGCACAACAGGCGGAGGTCCCCACCAGCAATTCGTAACAGCCCGCCTACCACAGTTTTCCTGGCCGCCAAACATGGACAAATAGTCCAGATCCTTGGCCTGGCGTCCCTAAAGCACCAAGGCACCTTGCCAGCTTGTTGACATCGCAGCGGCCTGTGAACTGATGGTTCTCACAATACTTTCGTGGCGAGAACGAACATGTTCAGAAATTCCCTGGCGGCTCTGGCAGTCGCGATCAGCCTTACGGTGCCGACCGCGGTTCCCTCATTCGCGGAGGTGGCGGCGTTCAACATGCCGGTCGGCTCCAGCCTCAACAACGGCAGAGCGATCACGTGCGGCCAAGGTCAGAGGCTGCTCCAGAATCGTGGCTTCCGAGATGTCCGCCGCGTGAGCTGCCGCGGGCCATTTTTCAAGTATCATACACGCCGTGCCGGCGGCCGATTTGAAGTGACGCTTAATTCCCGAACGGCTCGCGTCGTGGATATACGCCGTGTCCGTTGGTGAGTGGCGTCGCATTCAAGGAAGTCGGGAAGCCATAGACAATGACGAACCCGTCGACCGCTGAACAGCCGGCGCGATCCGCTTCCGCCAATTCGGCCATAGGAGTGGTGTTTATCCTTGCGGGTTTCTTCGTCCTGGCCGACGTGACCCTTGCCACCACCATAAGTACCCTTCTTCTTGGCGTCATCGTCATATGCGCGGGGTTTGTTGAGATCGCCATGGCGGTATGGGCCGGAGGATGGCGTGGCTTTCTGTGGCAGACGTTTCTCGGCATCCTGTACGTCATTTTCGGTTGTGTGCTGATCGGCATACCCGCTCTTGGATCCGCGATCCTCACCTGGATTTTGGGGTTCGCGCTTTTGATTTCAGGGATTGGAAGAATATTGTTGGGAAACCGCTACTTGCGTAGCGGCAGGCGGCTGATGTTTGTTTCCGGCTTGTTCGGCCTGGCCGCGGGCTTCCTGATACTGCTTGGATGGCCCTCAACCGGAATTTGGGTGATAGGGGCACTTTTGGGTATTGACCTCGTAGCCCACGGACTCGGGTGGCTGGCGGCTGGGGGCCGACCGGCGGTCTCGGCATAAGCGCGGTTGATTTGGCACTGTCGCAGCCAAGCGATGCATGGGCGCCACGGCACGGCTGCTTGCACGGTCTCTCCTGACGCGATAATGGGGCGTTGACTGTGAATTGATTTCGACGTTCCGAACTGTATCTTGAGATACTCGAGTGTTCTCCGCCGAACACCTCCTCTATTCGACAAAGTAAAACTGGCAACACAGGCATGGTAGCATTCGTTACAACGCGGCTATCTGCCGACCTCCTGGTGAGGTTCTTGCGCTCGCTTTCCGCCGGAGGCGTTGTCCTAGGCACCTTGTTCTTCGTGGCCTCGCTAACCCCTACGCTCGTTCCCCGAACTTATGTGACACAAGGTATTCTCTCCGGCGCCTGTTTTGCAGCCGGATATGGGATTGGGGTCGCCTGGCGGTGGCTCTGGCAATACATGCAACTGCCGGAACCCAATGGCCGCGTCCAGAGATGGCTCAAGATCGCCTCGGCGCTGGTGTGCACCGTCATCGCCTTGTCATTCCTATGGCGAACGACCGAGTGGCAGAACTCGATCCGCGGGCTGATGGGGCTCGAACCCGTGACCAGCGCCCACCCGTTCGAAGTCTGCGTGATCGCGGTCATCACCTTTGTGGCACTCATTGTGCTGGCCCGCCTCTTCAAGGCTGTCTTGCGCATCACGTCGAACGCCGTCGGCCGCTTTGTGCCGCCGCGGATTTCGCAGGTGATCGGCTTCACCGTGAGTGCCCTATTGTTCTGGACGATCGCGAACGGCCTTCTCATCCGCACGGCGCTGCATCTTCTCGACTCGTCCTTTGCGGCGTTCGACGCGCTCATCGAACCCGACCGGGTGCGCCCAACCTCCCCGCTCAAGACAGGCAGCGCGGCCTCATTGGTCGCTTGGGAGAAACTTGGACGAGCGGGCCGCGAATTCGTCGCGACCGGCCCCAGCGCGGCAGAAATCCAGGCCTTTACCCAGGGGCCTGCGCTCGAGCCGATCAGGGTCTATGTCGGGCTTGGGGCAAGCGATACTGTCGAACAGCGCGCGAAGCTGGCCCTCGACGAGCTGATACGCGTTGGCGGTTTTGACCGCTCGGTGCTGATTGTCATCACGCCGACGGGGACCGGCTGGGTCGATCCCTCGGCGATGGATGCGGTTGAATACCTGCACAATGGCGACGTGGCGAGCGTCGCCTTGCAATATTCCTATCTATCGAGCCCGCTGTCGCTGCTCGTACAGCCGGGCTATGGCGCGGAGGCGTCGAGGGCGCTGTTCGCCGCCGTCTACGGTTATTGGACGACCCTGCCAAAGGACCACCGGCCGAAACTATACCTGCACGGACTAAGTCTTGGGGCGATGAATTCAGAACGTTCGGCCGAGCTCTTCGAGATACTCGGCGATCCGATCCAAGGTGCCTTGTGGAGCGGGCCGCCTTTCGAAAGCAGGATTTGGCGGCGAGCCACCGATGCGCGAACCCCCGGGTCGCCTGCCTGGCTGCCGCAGTTCGGAGACGGCTCGGTTGTCCGCTTCATGAACCAGCATGGCGGGACGGTCGCGCCAGGTACACGATGGGGGCCCATGCGCATCGTCTACCTGCAGTATGCAAGCGATGCGATCACCTTCTTCGACTATCGGGATCTTTACCGGCGCCCCGACTGGATGAGCGCACCGCGCGGCCCCGATGTGTCACCACAATTGCGGTGGTATCCGGTGGTGACGATGCTGCAACTGGCACTCGATATGGGCATGGCAACCTCGACGCCGATGGGTTACGGGCATGTCTACGCGCCCGAGCACTATGTCGACGCCTGGTTTGCCGTGACTGATCCCAAGGGTTGGACCGCCGACCGGATAGAACAGTTGAAACGACACCTCGCGCAGCGCAGTGGAAGATAGCCGCACCAGTGCGGCAGAGCGCCCCGCAACCTCATCAGACATGCCGTGCGAAAAGCCGCCCATCAGGAAAATCGCCGAGCTCGATGTAAAAATGGGACTGACGGCACAGTGCCTGGATTTACGGCTCAATCCTTCGGCGTCTCGGCTGTGTAAGAAACCTCGACTGCGTAGAGTCTCACCCTAGGGGGTTCATATGTCCGACCTGATTGTCATCGTATATCCGACCGAGACCAAGGCTGAAGAAGTGCGCCAGCTCCTTCTGACATTGCAGAAGGAATACATCATCAAGCTGGGTGACGCGGTTATCGCGACCAAAACCGAAGCAGGCACGATCAAGCTCAACCAGCTGATGAATACGACCGCCACGGGCGCGATCTCCGGCAGCTTCTGGGGAATGCTCGTCGGTCTCCTCTTCCTGAATCCGCTGGTCGGCCTTGCCGTCGGCGCCGCATCCGGGGCCCTTGGCGGCGCCCTGACCGATGTTGGCATCAACGATGCGTTCATGCGCGATCTGTCGACCAGCATCCAGCCCGGCAACGCCGCGCTTTTCGTCCTCGTCCAGGAAATGACGGCAGACAAGGTGCTCAAGGAAATCCAGGGTTTCGGTGGGGTGGTGCTCAAAACATCCCTGGACGAAACCAAGGAGCAAGTCCTGCGCGACGCACTTCAGCGTGCGTCGGCGGCGGCCGGCCAGGAATCCGGCTCAAACACCTGATGGCCCGCTGCGTCGGAATTTTTCCAGGGTGCGGCCTCCGGCTTCCCTGCGTGTCGGGCCGCATTGATTTGACATGTCCGGTCCTGAAATAGCGATCCTGCTTCTATTCGAGGCGGTTTGCGGAGCCGCCGGCGCCATGGCCGTGGCCCGGCTGTGGCGCGGGATCGGTTTTGGGTGGAAATCCATCGCTGCCATCGGCGCGCTTGGGGGCTTGATTCTGACACTTCTTGCCACGCTGTTTCCAGGCCTGGCGCGCTTCGTCGGCTATATGGGAGGTGCTTTTGACGCCCTGTCACGTGGCTCCGGCGGGTTCACACTTGAAATATTGATCGGTGTGGGTGTTGCCGGACTTCTGGGCGGCATCATTGCAATCTGCATTGCCCGGCTTGCCAGGGGCACGAATAGTTCTCCTCGATAGAGCCGCGATACAGAAGCTCGACGCGTATCGACGGCATTGGCCTCGCCGTATCGGCCCAACGGCATCGTCGGGCAATGGCCGAACCAGCCTGCGATTGCCAAATGGGGACGCTTCTCCAACTGGCCGCGTGCCGAGTTGAGGTACGATCGCTCCGGAGCGGTCCAGCGATTGGCAGGATCGCTGAACCACCCTAACCATCTGTTCTTGGGCAACCCCGAACGAAAATCGCCGCTCAAGGCGTCCCGTTGTTTCGACGGGCGATCTTCAGAATCAAGAGAATGACGCCGATAATCAGAATAAGGCATCCGCCCAACAGGGTTGAGGTCGAGCCATAGCGGTAACCAGATGCAAGAATGAGAAATCCCACAACCAGGAAACCGATAGCGGTCAATTTGTTGACCAGCAGAGACCCTGAATTTACAGCCATAGTCACCTCCATAGAAACAATGAAAGAAATTGGACACTCGTCATCTGCGTTCTTGACCAGATCCTTCGAGCTTATCTCGACACATTGCCACCATCCAAAACCGGCCGAGATTGTCCAGTGCTCAACCCCTCAAGAATTCTGACCGGCAGGTGGATCGCCAGGGCGGCATTTTCGAATACGGCCTGTCCCGCCTCCGCAACCTTGCCGTTGGCAGTTGCGTCTTCGTCGGTCATCAGGCGGCGCAGGAGACGGTCAGAGCCCAGCAGTTTGATAAGCGTGCCCGAACTCGCGAACCCGCTGTGGCCGCCACCATCGACGTCGGAGATGTCGATCACCTGAACATTTTTCTTCTGGAGAAGCGGAATGTTGAAGCCGCTGCCGATCCTGTGGCCGCCGCCAGTCAGGCGCCTTGAAATATTCAATGCCCGGTCGCGACGCGAAACGATGACGGTAAACGGCTGCGGAAGCACGGGGATATCATCGACCTGACTGCTGAAGACATCCGGATCGATGTCTGGGGCGGCCAGCATGACGCCACGTATCCTTGGGAAAATACGGCTCTCGCCTCTCAATGCCAGGGTTCGCAGCGCCTCCATCACGACATATGAGCCCATTGAATGGCCGACGATGACGATCCCGCTCGCATTGGACCGCGCTGCGATTTCGATCGTTTCGGCAAGGCCGTTCCTGGCCAGCAGAGCGCTGTCCCGATCAAAGAGGTAACCGCTGAAGGATGCGGCGGACGCCCACGAAAAATGCAGCGGCACGGAGGAGATATTGTAGTCGTGAACGATCTGGGCGTTGCGAAACAAGCCCTCCGCAAAGTTGTTGTTATAGCCGTGAACAAAGATGAATATTTCCCGCTGTGATGGCGGGCGCTCTGCCAGTCGCGCGTTCAACAGGGACAGGAATGACTTGCTATCGGCAATGGGGGTGAGATTGCGTGCCGAGAAATGGCGCGCCGGATCAGGGATATCAGATGAAGTCTCGACCGAACCGGGTCTATGGGCCGCCGGCACGAGAACGTTCACCTGCGAAAAATTCAACGCCAAGGAGCGATCACGAGAGTAAGGCGGTTCGGGTGTAGCGGACGCTGCACGCGTAGTCGCTACAAGGAAGGGGATCGTCGACAGGTACCGCGCATCGGACTGAGTGGGAGAGGCAAGGCCAGTGACGGCCCTTGGACCGGCGCAACCCTGCAGAAGCGCCGCCAACAAGATGAGCGGAACAAGCCGTATCGCGGTTTTCTTCATGCGGCTGACGGCACCGACCATGTGGCTGTCCCGAGACCCGTTTCAAGTTGCGCGCGCGGCGATGACAGACAAACACATGATAGTCGTGCCACTAGTGAAGGATGGAGCACTGAATTCTTGATGAAGTCGTCATTGCCTATACCTTTTCCTGCGCGACCAGCCCAGGCCAGCATTAGGGCTCTCCGCGCGAAGAGAGTCTATTTCCCCAGGCTTACGAGCGTCTGGCCGTCCTTGCCGAGAAGCCGCAATTGTCCTGTCGATGCGCCCTCGAAGCGACGAACCGCTTCGAGGGCGGTCAGAAGATTGCGCTCCTGGTCCATGAGCGGTTGATCGCACATCATCATGGATGCGCCCGTCTCTGAAATCGTCAAACCTTCCCCATTCAAGGTGAATTTGCCAAGAAATCGGTTGCATGAGCCATTCCCGTGGATGCTTCCGTCCTGATCGAAGGCAAGGGTGGGCTGTGATCCCGCGACAAGGGCCGATCCAGCTATCATTTCGACAGGCCAATCCCCGTGAAGCAGGTCTGCCGGTTCGCCGGCGCATCCTGCCAACTTGCGGTCATCCATCATCACGGTCGCGGTTTTCGGATATGGCATTCCCGTCATCGTGTCGGCGCATACCGCTTCCGCAAGCGTCAGCGTGAAGTGACGGCCATCAACAGTCGCGGTGTATACATAGGTACCGTCCTTTGTTGTGGGCTGCGGCACTGGTTCAATCGTGAAGGTCTCTCCCTCCAGGGCACGAAAGGAAATCGCCTTGTCGGACACCACGACTTGCCAACCGGGTTCGTTGCCGCGCGCTGTCAAGGTGGCAGCCTCGGCACTTCCTGCGGCTGCAAGACAGAAGGCCAAAAATGGAGCGGCGATCCTGAACAGGGAGCACGATTTTCTGGACAGAATTACTACCTCCCATGATCGCCAGCCGACCATATTTCTCTGAATGCGGATCGGCACCAGCCGAATGACGGTCAAATCACCAGATTGTTCAAACCGAATGTCCCATGTCCGATTGAGAGTCCACGCCACCGACCGGAGAACAAAGCCCGGAACAGAAAAAATGGACGGGATGCCTAGAGTTGGGATGGCCAGCGCACTCGCCGAATTTCCAGAGGAGAGCTACCTCCGACGTCTGCTCGCTCCCGGCGTCACCGAAGGCAGAAAACGGCGACTGTCTGTGCGATGGTTTTCCCGGAGCCAACAGTCTCAACAATCCGAGACATGACTTTGCGTCCTCTCTGTGAGCCACGAGAAATCCACATGTTGCTCGATCAGCCTCATTGCGGAGCGCAAGAAATAAACGCCGGATCCACGTTTGGGATTCACAGCATATTCCAAAAAAACGCAGTGCTGGCTTAGAGTTACTTCGATCCGACCTCATCCGCGACGGCAGGTTGACGATCCAATTTATTGTTGGTTTTCCTTTGTGGGAAGTCGGCCTGTCGCGCAATGAACTGCCCAGATCATGGCAGCTCTCATGCGTGACAGGAGTTTGTCATGGACGCAAGAGTAAGCGCAGCCGGCATTCCCAGCGATCCCCACGCTGCCGAACCCTTGAGATGCGCCATCGACCAGAGCACCGCGTCGGTGCCTCCAGCCGAACAGTTCGATTTCTTCCGGACCTGGTACGCCGGGGTTGCCGAGATGCAGCTTCTTCGTGCCGAACAGCCCCTGTTCCCGGCCCATCATCAGGTGTGGCAGTTGGCAGATCTGGGGCTGTCACTTTCTTCCAAGCGATGAGTTGTCTCATGCAGGCACGCACTATCAGCGGAAGCGCCAGGATCGGCACCACGGAGCCTCTGAGGTGCGTCGTCGACATCGACACCTCTTCGGCGCCGCCCGCTGAACAGTTCGACCTCTATCGAAGCTGGCACGCCAACATCGCCGACATCGAATTGCTTCGGGACAAGTTCGGTTCGTTCGCCGCGCGCGAGCGGGTGTGGCAGCTGGGCGGCCTCGTCCTGGCCTGCATCGAATATCCCGGAACCGGCTATCATCGCCGCTGGAGCAGCAAGAAGAATCCGGTCTTCGATCACTGGCTTCTCTGCGTGCCGCAAACAATCCCTTCAGGCGGCGGGCAGCCGCGGAGTGGACCGCTGCGCTGGCAGTGCCTGGCGACACCGCATCAGGGCCAGGGCGAGGATGATGGCGTGATTTGCCTGTTCCTTCCGCGAGACTTCGCGTTCTCGCAGCCCTTCACGCTCGACATCCGCCAGGAGATGGCGGCGTTCGTCGCCGATTACATCCTGCTGCTTTATCATTCCCTTCCAAACCGCACGGAGAACGATGTTCCCTATATCGCGGCGGCGACCACCAGCCTGCTCGCCGCCTGCATCTCCCCGTCCCGGGATCACTTCTTCGAGGCCCAGGAACCGATCGATGCCGTCATCATGGCCCGCGCCAACAAGCTCATTGCCGCCAGGCTTGCCGATCGGGACCTGACGCCGGAAAGGCTCTGCCAGGAGCTCAGCATCTCACGCTCGCGCCTCTATCGGATTTTCGAACCGGCTGGCGGCGTCTCACACTACATCCGGCGCCAGAGGCTGCTGAGGACAAGGGATGTCCTGGGCGACAGCACGGACGGACGGCCGATCTCCAACATCGCGGAGGAATGGGGCTTTGTAGACCCTTCCACGTACAGCCGAACATTCAGGAGAGAGTTTGGAATCTCACCCAAGGAGGCACGCGAGGCTGGCTGGCTGGGCATCAAGCATCCGCCCCTGGCCGAGCGACCCGGCGACGACAGACCTTCCCTAAACAGCCTTCTGGCAAGCAACTATCTGCTTGGCCGCCAACTGTAGAACACGTAGTTAGTGAGTTCGGCTGACGTGACCGGATCGAGGATAGGAGATTCATTTGGCAAATTCTTTAGACAGACGGTCCGTCATTGTTGGAGGCATATCATTTCTGGCGCTGTTGGGTCGCGCGGAGGCCTCCCAGAAGAATTGGTATATCGGGAGAATTCCAGACAAGCCGTTTGACGTGCCTCTCGTCGACAAGGGAAATATTCCCCAGCAGTTCCGTCGGCAAACGGTGCCTTACTTGGGCAAGGAACCTGCCGGAACAATCCTTATCAACAAGCAAGAGCGCTTCCTGTATTATGTCGAAGATGCCGGCAGGGCGATCCGCTTTGGGATTGCGGTCGGTCGCGACGGACAGAGATGGAACGGAGAGGCGATAGTCGGACGAAGAGCCAAATGGCCAACCTGGACTCCCACCGCCAACATGCGACGCCGCAATCCGAGCTTGCCGCAGCGCGTCCCCGGAGGCCCAAACAATCCTCTCGGGGCACGGGCGCTGTATCTGTATCGCAATGGCCAGGACACGCTTTACCGCATCCATGGGACCAATGAGCCGTGGAGTATCGGCAAAGCCGCATCATCCGGTTGCATCCGGATGTTGAACGAGCACATTTTTGAACTCTACGGGACAGTACGCAACGGCGCCCGTGTTATCGTTCTCTAGCAGGCAGTTGAAAGACTGTTTTGCTGACGGAACGTATCAGAACCGGGCCGAGCGCAGATCGGATTCAAACGGGTATCCCCGATCCTTTTCCACGGCCTGTTAGCGCTTATCCGAATGGCGACTTGGAATTCCGAAGACCACGCCCACGTTGCCGCCATGCCTCGGCCGGTGTTCGTGGTTCGATTGCATTTGGCCGCAGCAAAAAAGATCCCTTCGCAAAGCCGGCGATGCGACTCGCGACCGAACGGGGCGGTCTTTGCATTTCAATTTTCCTTACAGGGAGATGAGATGCTCAACCGCCGGCGCATTCGGACGGCACAGCTCGGCCAACGCCCCACGACAGGCGTCCCTGTATGATGGTGATCGTCCATCGGCCGTTCGAATAGGTTGTTCCTTCCGGCCCCATCGAGGGCAGATCAACCTCGGCCGCGTCGTTGACGGACACGGAAGCGCGATCACCGAGGAGACGCACTGCCAGACGCGTGCCGTCCTGGCATGTGTAGTTGCTGACCGGATAGGGATTGCCCGCGCCAATCGACGCGCCTGACGCGGAATGCCCGAAGCTTGCAATCATCAGGGTGCTCATTGCCGCGATCGACAGGTTTCTCAGCACGATAGTCTTTCCCAAACTGGCGCATCAGCGCAATCGGCCAATATGGCGGAGACATTCCGTAGGATGTCACCCGTGCGGACATGTGTAAACTGATCGGCAAGGCCCGTTCAATCATGCATCTTCTCGGAAATGCTCTTTGAGCAGGCGGGCGCTTCCGGCCGACTCACGCCAACGGCGTTGTTGGCCTTTGCCTGGGTCGGTACTTGCTCCGGTACCAGCTTGCACTCAGCCTTTGCAACAAATCCAATCGGGCTCGCCAGAACCAGCGAGCCCGCAGGACGCTCAGAACGGCGAGATGCACTGCCGGCGCGGGCCATTGTTAGGCTGCCAGCTATTGTCCGAGACTCGATAGGAGCGATAACGCTGCGAGCACCAGTTCACATGGTTGTTCCACGCGTTGTGATTGTGCTGGCGAGCAGCCGAGACCGCCATCCCGCCGAGCAGCATTCCGCCAATCACGCCCGCCGCGACGGCCCCACTATTGTTCCTCGAATGACGGTGGTGGTGACGGGAGGGCCGATGATGAGGAGGCCTATGGTGCGGTGGCCGTACTCCGTGTCCCGGTCTATGGCGGGGGGGCCTCCTGAGATCGACGTTCGTGACCGTATCGGAGACTGACGGCCTCAACGCTCCGACGGGCATTGCCCATGTGGGTGCCGCCATGCTTGCGACGAGCGCGGCGATGATGATGCGCTTCATATGCCTCTCCGTTAGCTGCGTCCGCCGCCGTACAACCTGCCGCCGCGGATGGAGTCAAATCGAAGCAACCTTACGCCAGCACGTCGTCTTGTTGGAATATGCCGTGAATCCCAAACGTGGATAGGGCGTTTATTTTTTGCACTGCCTCCGTTAACCGCGTCCGCTGACCGCACTTCCTCGATGCCCGCGACAGGCCGCCCGCCCTCTCTCGTCGAGACGAAAATCACCCGTTGGACAGCGCCCCACCCCACGAAAAGTCACAGTCTAGAGCCGCTTCCTGGCGGCCTCGGGAAATGACGACAAAGGCGAGCCTGATGGTATGCGCGCCGCTTTCAAATGCGCCGCCATACAATCAACGTATAGGGCACTTTTGACGAAATTTGATCGGAAATCGCCGGCGCACGACCCTCGAATCAATGTAGCGTAAACACCGAATAAGTCGGACGGTATATTGTATTTTTTTGATTTCGATATTGGTTTCTTTGACATCGAACAATCATCTCTTTCGATGCACCTGAATTACAGATCATACAAAAATCCAAGTTACAATTTTGCAATCTTTCCAAAAATAAGCCGACAGCATCTTTATATACATATGCTCTCAGTCTTTGGAAAAATGACAAAACTTTCATGCAACGGAAATGGCGCTGTAATGTGTGCCCCTCTAGTCCTCCTCCCCAGGACGCTCATCTGGAGCGCATCCTTACAAGAGGATCCCAACTCATGACTATCGCCCACAATTCATATTCCAGCACGCGTCGGCGCCTGACAGCGGCCGTGGCGTCACTGGCAGTCGTCGGCGCTGTCGGCGCCACCGCGGTTTTCTCCGAAACGGTTCCCGTTCTGGCGGGTGCCGTGCATGTCGATGCGCCACAGTCGACGGGCTTTGCCGATATCGTCGAACGCGTCTCGCCCGCGGTCGTCAGCGTCAAAGTCAAGTCGACGATCCAGCCTGCGGCCGATGAAGGCTCCGACGGCCAGGATGGCTTCGACAACCTCCCCGACAACCCGCAACAACACGACTTCAAGCATGGCAATGGCAAGCCGCGCCCGGTCGCGCAAGGCTCGGGCTTCTTCATCTCCGAGGACGGTTACCTCGTCACCAACAATCACGTCGTCTCGGAAGGCTCGTCCTTCACGGTTGTCACCAGCGACGGCAAGGAGCTCGACGCCAAGCTGGTCGGCACCGATCCGCGCACCGACCTTGCGGTGCTGAAGGTCGACGGCGGCGACAAGTTCACCTATGTCGACTTCGCCGACGATTCCAAGGTTCGCATCGGTGACTGGGTGGTGGCCGTCGGCAATCCGTTTGGCCTTGGCGGCACCGTCACTTCCGGTATTGTCTCTGCCCGCGGCCGGGACATCGGCGCTGGCCCCTATGACGATTTCATCCAGATCGACGCTCCGGTCAATCACGGCAATTCGGGCGGCCCGACCTTCAACCTCAACGGTGAGGTGATCGGCGTCAATACAGCCATTTTCTCGCCATCGGGCGGCAGCGTCGGCATTGGCTTCGACATTCCGGCGTCAACCGCCAAGCAAGTCGTCGATGACCTTATGAAGGACGGTTCCATCAAGCGCGGCTGGCTCGGCGTTGAAATCCAGCCGGTCACCGCCGAGATCGCCGACTCGCTCGGCCTGAAATCGGACAAGGGCACGCTGGTGTCGAACGCCCAGGACGCTGGTCCCGGCGGCAAGGCTGGCATCGTCGCCGGTGACGTTATCACGCAGGTCAACGGCAAGAAGGTGGACTCGCCGAAAGAACTCGCCCGCACGATCGGCGCCTATGCGCCGGGCAAATCGGTCGACGTCACAGTCTGGCGCGACGGCAAGAGCCAGACGATCAAGGTCGATCTGGGTACGCTGCCCTCCGGCGACAAGCAGGGCTCAAGCGATGACGGCAAACAGGCCGCGCCCGCCAAGACCGACGCATTGGCCGATCTCGGGCTGACCGTCACCAAGTCGGACAACGGCAAGGGCCTTGTGGTCACCGATGTCGATCCCAACAGCGATGCCGCCGACCACGGCATTCAGCCCGGCGACGTCATCACCACGATCAACTCGGCCAAGGTGAGCACCGCCGGCGACGTCACCAAGGTCATGTCGGATGCCGCCAAGGCAGGACGCAAGGCCGTGCTTATGCAGATCACACGTGACGACGCCAACCGCTTCGTCGCTGTACCGGTCAGCAAGGGCTGAGAACGTCCCCCGAGACCACACGTGGCTTTCGGGGGGCCGCTTCAGAACGCTGAGGGCATCGCTGGGGGTGTGCGGCGCTTTCAGCTAACGAGCTTCCTCGCAGCGATGTCTGCCGCCAAGCCGCTGCGAGGAACAAGGAGCCGAACACATCCGTCAGTCGTGGTGTTCGCTCCTGGCGGCAGCGGGCTCCCCTACGCCCGCTGCCGTTTCGGCGCCGATGCCGGCCCGTCCGCCCGCAACATTGCGCCTGCCATCAGTCACGTGATTGGCGTTATATATCGTAACCTTGATTTGACCTGACCTGCGACGGACAGCTGATGATCTTGTTTGCCATCGTGGGGAACCGCGTCCGGTATCTCCCAGATCGGACGACACTTTGTGGAGGCCATGGATGTTGGAGGCACCGAACTGGTACGCGCGTAAATACAACTCCGTCGTGGCCCGCACCGGCGGATCCGATCCCGACGCGGAATTCCATATCCGGCAGATCGGATCACAGCGCCATGCATCGCGCCTGGCAACCATCGACTATGGCGACGCATTCATCCTCGACCTGCAGGACAAAGGTGGCATCGCGATGTCGGGGGCGATCAATGACGATGCGCTGACGGCGGTGTTCCTTTGGGGCGAAGGCACCACCTTCAACGGGCAACGGAGTGAAGTACCGCGGTTGCGGGTCATCGGCCCGGGAACGGAATTCGACCTGGAGATGCCCGGTAGCTATCGCCTCATGCGGATCGGCCTGCGTAGGTCCGCGCTCGATTCTCTGCGTACGGCATCTGCTTCCCGCCTGGACGGGCGGAACTGGCTGATGCCTGGGGTGCACGGGCAGCGCTTCGCCCCGGCAACCGAACTGGAGCTTCAACAGAAGCTGCTGCTGACCGTTGGATACGCGCAGGCCGCCGCCGCGCGGCCTGGCTACGACCTGAGTGCCGGCCTGGCGGTTGCGGCGAGCGAGGCGGGAGCCGCGCTCGCGCAGGTGCTCTTCCACACGGAGGGCCCGCCCGCCCGCGGCCTCGGTTCCGGCGATCGACGCGATATCGTTGATGCCACCCTCGCCATCCTCGAGACGAAACCGCACGGCCCGGTTTCGGTCAGCGCCGTCTGCGGGATACTGGGCGTCGGCGAGCGAACGTTGGAGCGCGCGTTTCACGAACACCTGGGGGTCAATCCCCGCGCCTATGAGCGGGAGCGGCGGTTGCGAGCGGCGCACGGCCTCATCCTGACGCAGGGCGATCGCCTCTCGATCACCGACATCGCCATGAGCTTCAGCTTCTGGCACCTGGGCCGCTTCGCGGGGGCCTATTCGGCGCTCTTCGGATGCTCGCCCAGCGAGACGCGGCGGCGCATTTGGGGGCACGCGCCGCAAGATTGATGGATGTCGTCGATCACGGCTTCAACGCTTTCCGGCAGCCACTCCGCCCTGTCGGAAAGTGGATAGAGATTGGCTCTCCCTCAGGAGATTCTGGTGATGCGGCGTCGTTGCCGCCGGAGCGCCGCTGATCCGCGGATGCCGGGAGCCAGGGTTGGCCGAAATGCAGGAGAGCGGAATGGTGCCCGATCAGCCTTTATAGGCGCAGCCGTCATGCCGCCCCGCTCACGTGACCCGGGCGCGCCGGCATCATCCTGACCATACAACGCGCGGCTCCCAAGGCTGGAAGTCGGCGGAGGCCGAAACAACCCCGACAGATGGCTGGGAAGAGGCGGTGGCGGCTCGCCACGGCCCCCCCAGGCGATGGCGTGACAGGAGTTTTGTCATGGACGCAAGAGTAAGCGCAGCCGGCATTCCCAGCGATCCGTACGCTGCCGAGCCACTGAGATGCGCCATCGACCAGAGCACCGCGTCGGTGCCTCCAGCCGAACAGTTCGACTTCTTCCGGACTTGGTACGCCGGGGTTGCCGAGATGCAGCTTCTTCGTGCCGAACAGCCCCTGTTCCCGGCCCATCATCAGGTGTGGCAATTGGGGGATCTGGCACTGGGCACCATCGAAGTTCCCGGTTCCGGCTACGACATCCGATGGGAACATCGCAAACGGCCGCTGCTGGACCATTGGGTCCTGTCCGCGCCGGTTGCACGATCCCGCGGCGGGAAGATGCCCCCTGGAAAGCCCCGCCTGCGGTGCCTGGCCCTGCCCGATGTCGCGGTGACCCATGATGACCTGACCGTCACGCTCTTCCTGCCACGCACATGGCCGGCGACCCGCTCGTCAAAAATCGAAGCGAGCGACGCGACATTGGCCTTCCTGGCCCACTACGCGATCCTGCTCTACCGCTCTCTCCCCAATCTGAGGGAAGGAGACCTGCCGCACGTCGTCACGGCGACCGCCAATCTCTTCGCGGCGGCACTGACGCCCTCAAAGGATCATCTCGCGGCCGCGCAAGGACCAGTAGACGCCGTCACCATCGCGCGTATCGCCAAAACCATCGTGGAAAGGCTGACCGACCCCGATCTGACGCCCGCCAAGCTCTGCCGTGCGGCCGGCATCTCACGCTCGCGCCTCTATCGAATTTTCGAGCCGGCGGGCGGCGTGGCCAATTATGTGCGCCGCAAGCGGCTGCTCAAGACACGCGATGCCCTGGCCAACAGTTCGGACAGGCGCACGATCTCAAGCATCGCCGAGGCATGGGGCTTCACCGATCCTTCCACCTACAGCCGGATGTTCAAATTGGAGTTCGGCGTGTCTCCCAAGGAGGCGCGCGAGCTCGGATGGCAAGGCATCAAGCACTCCACCTGGCTGAGCATCGACCAGCCGCTCGATGGTGTCGGCACCCTGGGCACCCTTCTCATCAACAATTCCCTGGGGCTGTCACTTTCTTCCAAGCGATGAGTTGTCTCATGCAGGCACGCACTATCAGCGGAAGCGCCAGGATCGGCACCACGGAGCCTCTGAGGTGCGTCGTCGACATCGACACCTCTTCGGCGCCGCCCGCTGAACAGTTCGACCTCTATCGAAGCTGGCACGCCAACATCGCCGACATCGAATTGCTTCGGGACAAGTTCGGTTCGTTCGCCGCGCGCGAGCGGGTGTGGCAGCTGGGCGGCCTCGTCCTGGCCTGCATCGAATATCCCGGAACCGGCTATCATCGCCGCTGGAGCAGCAAGAAGAATCCGGTCTTCGATCACTGGCTTCTCTGCGTGCCGCAAACAATCCCTTCAGGCGGCGGGCAGCCGCGGAGTGGACCGCTGCGCTGGCAGTGCCTGGCGACACCGCATCAGGGCCAGGGCGAGGATGATGGCGTGATTTGCCTGTTCCTTCCGCGAGACTTCGCGTTCTCGCAGCCCTTCACGCTCGACATCCGCCAGGAGATGGCGGCGTTCGTCGCCGATTACATCCTGCTGCTTTATCATTCCCTTCCAAACCGCACGGAGAACGATGTTCCCTATATCGCGGCGGCGACCACCAGCCTGCTCGCCGCCTGCATCTCCCCGTCCCGGGATCACTTCTTCGAGGCCCAGGAACCGATCGATGCCGTCATCATGGCCCGCGCCAACAAGCTCATTGCCGCCAGGCTTGCCGATCGGGACCTGACGCCCGAAAGGCTCTGCCAGGAACTCTCGATCTCACGCTCGCGCCTCTATCGGATTTTCGAACCGGCTGGCGGCGTCTCACACTACATCCGGCGCCAAAGGTTGCTGAGGACAAGGGACGTCCTGGGCGACAGCACCGACGGACGCCCGATCTCCAGCATCGCGGAGGAATGGGGCTTTGTAGACCCTTCCACGTACAGCCGAACATTCAGGAGAGAGTTTGGAATCTCACCCAAGGAGGCACGCGAGGCCGGCTGGCTGGGCATCAAGCATCCGCCCCTGGCCGAGCGAACCGGCGACGACAGACCTTCCCTAAACAGCCTTCTGGCAAGCAACCTTCCACTCGACGGCCACCTGTAGGCACGCGCGAGCGAACTCGTTGCGGCGACCAATGGGTAATTGGCGTATCCTAAAAATGCGCTATTCCGGGCCAATTTTAAGTGTAACCAGTAGTTCTGCAGTCTGTCCAATTTGTCCCACCCCTATGCGTGGGGTCCATTTTTATCGGATTGATGGCTAATCGCCGCAAATCTCGAATTCCGTGGCTTTCGACTTTCCGCGATGGGAAATATGCTTCTTCGGAACCTTGCCTAAGGAGCTGCCGAATGAAAAGACGCACATTTCTGACTGGGAGCGCGGCTGCCGTTGCCGGACTATCCGTAGATCCTGTCTTTTCACATGCGGCCACCGCCGAACGCCAGCCGCTCACCGTCACGGACCTCGAAAACTCCGCCGCCCAGCTTCGAAGCCGTTTTTCCCGGGACTTCGATCCCGCTTATATCGAAAACGCAATCCTTCCCTTCTTCCTGGTCAGCGTCTATCAGGGGGAGCGTGCGATGCTGCCCATGATCGATGAGGCGCTGAGCAAGGAAAATGCCCTTCCCACATATCTGTGGGGCCTGATCAGCGAGAGTTGGCGGCCGGCTCCGGAGAAAGGCGTAACCGTCTTCCTTCAGGGCTTGGACAAGCGCGGCCCAGACAATCGCCGCAAGCGCATCTACATGAGCGCCGTCACGCCGGATCTCTATCAGGAGATGTACAGCGCCAAGGTGACAGCGTTCTTTGAAGGCCTGCTGTCGAAGGGCAATGCCGGCAAGCCGTTGATGCGCCTGTACCTCGATACGTTCTGGGACATGTACTGGGACCTGCATCTCGGAGTCAGCGGCGATGCCATACCCCCGAAGGTGCGCCAGATCGGCATGAGCTTCAACACGGTTCTCGCCTATCTCGATCCGACCCAACGCATCGTCTACGAAAACTACATGGTCGTCCGGGACAATCTCGATTTCCTGAAGTCATGGATTGGGGAGCGGCTTGCCGATCTTGAGACGGGAAAGACGCCCCACCCACACAAGACATTTGCCTGGTACTGGCTCAAGAACGGCGAAGGTGACGACAATTTCGCTCACAAGGACGTGGTCTTTGAGTGCTTTCACAACTTTGTGGCGTTCAGCCAGTGGGGCAACTCGCTCTACAACATGATGCTGAAGCTCGGCACGGCGACCGGCGACCCGGACACACGGGCGTCGTTTGCAAAGACGATGAAGGGCAGCTTCGATAGCGCCGGCGAATCCTCTTTCAGCCCACTCGAGCGTTTCGTCATGGAGCTTTTCCGCATCATCTCGCCGAACAGCGGCAGCATCTCCTCGTTGCAGGAAACTTCCCCGCCTGCGTTCGAGCGGTCCGGCTACATCATCAGCCCTCACACTTCGACCAGTCTCGACCCGGTTCACTGGAAGAATCCGGAAGAGTTCGATCCATCACGATACGAGCGTGTCCCGACGAGCGCACAGGTCGACGAAAAGCATGTCGAGCGAATCGGGATGGCCCGGTGTCCCTTCGAGAAAACCAGCTTCGACGTGAAGGACGGCCGGAAGGCATCACTACACAACAGCGCGTTCGGAACCGTTTTCGGTGTTGCCGATGGCAAACCGCTGCCGGTGTGCGACCATGCGGGTTTCGCGCCTTTTGGTTTCGGCTACCGGCGCTGCCCCGGCGAGCAACTAACCATCAATGCGTTCGAGGACTTCCTTCGTACGGTCTGGAAAAACAAGATCGACTTTGTGAAACTCAACCTGGCCCAGGCAGAGGTGTTGCCCATCGGTCCGATGACGGTAATCCGTGATGATCTGGGCTTCACCGGATCTGCCTGACGACGCGAGCGCGACTGTCGCCAGCTGGGTGTGGAGCAAATTGCGCGTGCCTTGGAAAAGCATTCCGGAGGGCACGACCGGGCTCTTCTGAACCCTTTGGGTTTGGGGTGTCCCGCATTCCCAGCAGAGATGCTTGTTCGATGATTTGTCCTTCAATGAGCGCCAGACATTCCTGAACAGCGTGTTGGGAGGCGGAGCATCGAGGAACGAGGGCTCCCATGAAGAACCTGGCCCATGGCGCATCCCTTGATTCTGAGGACAAGGGTGCTTCATGAGCCTGAGATCAAGCGGCTAGGGAGAGTTCAATCAAATCCACGCGGTTGTCGGAACGGCCGGCGTGGTGATGTGAACCCTGTTTGCAGACCCATGAGGCGGCCCCAAACCAGGAGCCGGGATGGGTCGGCATATCTCCCCA
Source organism: Mesorhizobium sp. 113-3-9 (assembly GCF_016756515.1). Lineage (NCBI taxonomy): Bacteria > Pseudomonadati > Pseudomonadota > Alphaproteobacteria > Hyphomicrobiales > Phyllobacteriaceae > Mesorhizobium > Mesorhizobium sp. 113-3-9. The sequence continues at coordinate 6,373,677 of NZ_AP023246.1, forward strand.
AGCGTGGCCAGGACGGACGGTAAGGGCGACATATCGCGACGTTCGTCCGGACCTGGGCAATCGCAGACTTCCGTTGATTCCGAATAATCCCGCGACCGCCGCTGCCAGATTTGGCACTAGCCAGGGCACGGCCCCAATTCCCGTGGTGTCGTACCCATTGGAAGTGTCAGGTGCGCTAGGTCTATCTGGTGATCCATGACTTAGAGCACTTCACCGTTTCATAGAAACGGCGAACCACTCTAACTCCTTGTTTTGACGCAACTCCGGACGGAAAACCGCTCACACTTTCCTGGAATTGCTCTAGTGAAAAGCTATATCGTCGTCATGATCGGCGGGCAGCTCGAACGAACCGGTCTCGGCATCGAAGAACAGGACGTCGCGATCGATGTAGGGGGCGGCCCCCAACTCTTCCCTGATCCGGAATGCTACATTGCCAACACTGCGAATGACATCTTTCGAAGGCGTCGGAACGACTGTGGTGCCCTTGATGGTGATGTCGCCGCTGCGAATGCCCGATATCAGCTGGGACGGCGCCGCAGTATTTTCCTTCTTCACGGGGGTAGCCAAAGTCTTCACCGCAGGCGCAACCGAAGCCTTCGCCACCGGAGCCGCCGCTGTCTTGACCACGGGCGCAACCGAAGCTTTCGCCGCCGGAGTTGCCACTGTCTTGACCACGGGCGCAGCCGAAGCCTTCGCCGCCGGAGCCGCCGCTGTCTTGACCACGGGCGCAACCGAAGCTTTCGCCGCCGGAGCCGCCACTGTCTTGACCACAGGCGCAACCGAGGCCTTCGCCGCCGGAGCCGCCACTGTCTTGACCACGGGCGCAACCGAGGCCTTCGCTGCCGGAGTTGCCACTGTCACCACAGGCGCAACCGGAGCCTTTGCTGCCGGAGCTGCCACTGTCACCACAGGCGCAGCCGGAGGCGCCACTGTCACAACAGGCGCAACCGAAGCCTTCGCTGCCGGAGCTGCCACTGCCAAAGCAGCCGCCGGCTTCACCGCCGCCGCGGAGACCTGCACATCCGTTTGCGGCTTGGCAGCCGCAAACGCCATCAGGAGTTCGGCCGCGTTGGGCAGCGTCGTTTCATCGAAACCCTTTATAAACGTCAAGTCAGCGGTCGGGCGATAGACCGGCGGCTGAGCGACCGTGTTGATGATTTTGGGCGTCGTGCTGATGCCATTCGCCGGGGCTGATGCGGCGCCAACCCTGACCGAATTCAATCCGATCGGGTCCAGCGATGCTGCCGCGGTCCTGGCATTGGCGCCAAGTTGCGTCATCAGCGGGCTGATCCAGGAGTTGCCCAGCACCAGGCTGCTGGAGCCTGCATCCAGCGACTGACGGACCACATCCGTGCCGCCGCTGGCCTCGACTTTGTCGCGTGTCCGATCGAAGGCATAGATGTTGGTGCCGATGCCGCCATTGACGGTATCGAAGCCGTTGCCGCCGGACAGTTGATCGTTGCCGGCACCGCCCGAAATATAGTCGTCGCCGAGCAGACCATAGAGAACGTCGTCACCGTCGTTGCCGATAAGCCGATCAGCATCGATCTTGAACAGCGATGGCGTGTTCACATCGGTCGTCAAGGCGCCATGCAAGGCACCGAACGCGCCATAGTTGTAGACGTAACGGAGCGTCGCCGTCAGCGTAGCGGCGGTTTCCCCGACAGGCAGGACCCGCATGCTCTGGATCATGCCGGCGCCTGTGGTGCCGGTGACGATCGGAATGACGGCCGCCATATCGCCGAACATCAGGTCATTGCCGATGCCGCCGTCCATGACATCGCTGTCGAGGACAATGTAATCGGCGGCTGGACGCTGCGACTGGCGCTTGTCCTGGGTATTGAGCAGCCAGGAACTCCTTGACCCGTTCTGCGACCAGTCGACGGTCTTGGAAGCGTTAAGGGTCGACTGTACGCCCCAAGCCTCGGCACGCGCCCGCGTCGCGCTGATATTGCCCAGATAGAGCCGATCGATCGTCTTGAAGAAGGCGTCTTGCAGACCGTCGGCAATCGGCTTGGCGGTCGTCGACGTACTCGCGATCGTCAGCATCGGCTGCTCGATCAGCCCCACGTCGCCGATCAGGACATCGTTGCCGGCATCGCCGAATATCTGGTCGTTGCCGACATTGAGCGCATAGCCCAGGCCGTTACCGAACAGCCAGTTGCCGACCTTGTTGGCGTTGGCGTTGATGGCGTGGTCGCGCGCTATATGGGCCGCCAGCGCGGTGGTCCGGGTTTTGTCCTGCGCCGCCAGCGCGGCGTTGACAGCGGAGAGTTCGGCCGTCGAGACGCCGGCCAGCGTGGCTGAATTCGCCGCGCTCACGGCCGGCAGCACGACGATGCCGTTGTCGCCGACGATGAAATCGTTGCCCAGGCCGCCATGGATGACGTCGTTCCCGATGTTCAGCCGATAGGTTGCGCCCCGCAGCGTCGACTGACCGGCAACGAAGGTGGCATTCGTCGTATTGGTCTTGACGCCGAAATCGGCGATCACCTGTTCGCCGGCCGCATGGGCCGTGTACGACATGTCGGTGACGACGGTCTGGAAATCCATCAGCCAGTTGTGCAGGCTGAGCGCCCCAGCGGTGAGGTTGGTGCCGACCATGGTCAGCGCGGTCGCCGGCACGATTATGGTCCCGGTATCGCCGAATATGGTGTCGTCGCCATCGCCGCCGGTGATCTGGTCCGCCCCAACCGTCACATTGATGATGGCCGCTTTTGGAGCCGCATCGAGCGCGTTTTTGGCAAATCCAAGCGATGACAGGTCGAGCAGCAGGTCGTTCATCGAGACCGACAGGCCGGCAACCTCGTTGTCGATAGCCGTCAGGCCGGTCTCGGTGATGGTGGTGATACGTCCGTCGTCGCCGAAAATGCTATCGTTGCCGGCACCGCCGTCGATTATGTCATTGCCGTAAGCCAGGTCCTTCACCCGCGTCACATCCGACAGCACCGAGGCAAACACCTCGATATGCTTTCCATCGACGCGCATGATGTCGTTCTTGGCCGAGAACTCGCCAAGGAAGCCGCTGGCCCCCGGCAGAATCTCGAGCTGCGGCAAGGAATTCGTCAATTCCGATGGCAGCAGGTTTGCACCCGGCACCACCAGCTGGCCGCCGATCGGCAGCGAGATGTTGAGACCCGCTGCCGCGCCGATGATGCGATAGGCATTTACGATCTTGGGCAGGTCCGTCTGGAAACCGCTCCCGTTGGAGGCGCGGTCGCCGAAGATCGTGTCGTCGCCGAGCCCGCCAAGAAGCGTGTCGTTGCCGCGCTGGCCGAAGATCACATCGTTGCCGTCGCCACCGTCGATGTGGTCATCATAGGCGGCTTCAAGGTCTATGCCGATCGCCTGCGTGTCCCATGTCCCGCCAGCCAACGTCACCTGGACGCCATTGGCATCGACGATCCCGCCGACCAGCAGCATGTCGGGACTGAGCAGGTTCGAAGCCAGATTGGCGCGCGATGCCGTCTTGCTGGAACTGATCGAGACGATGCTGACCATCGTGGCGACCTCTTCCAGCACCACATCGCGGTGCCAACTGCCGTCGCTGTTCAGCAACGCGGTTCCGTTGGGGTTGAAAGCCCGCAGAATCTGGCCCTCGTCGCCGAGCAGATAGTCCACCCCGGCGCCGCCTTCGATCGTGTCGGACCCGAGGCCGCCGACGATCTCGTCGATCCCGTTATCGCCATACAGACGGTCGTCGCCACGCTGGCCGAAAATCCGATCATCGCCATCGCCGCCGTGGATCTCATCCTTGCCGCCGACACCATCGATCAGATCGAAGCGGATGACGTCGCGAAGCAACGACGGCGCTTTGCCGGGAATTGCCGGATCGAGTTGCCATACGGTGTTCTTCCACGACGTTCCGCCGACCACCTTGCGGGCGATCAGGCCATTGTCGCCGAGCACGACGTCTTCGCCGGCCCCACCCTCGACATAGTCGTCGCCGTCAGCGCCGCCGATTACGTTGTGGCCGCCGGTGATGTCGTCATCGCCATCGCCGCCGAACAGCCGGTCGTTGCCTTGCTGGCCGACGATAATATCGTTGCCGGCATCGCCGTAGATCGTGTCGTTTCCAGCGCCGTCCTGATTGGTGGTGTAGATCGAGATGATCCGCTGGTTTTCCGGCAACGTCAGGTCGAACAGCGCATGATCGCCGAACAGGCGGTCGTCGTTCGCGCCACCGTGGATCTCGTCCGCGCCGGTGCCGCCGACCGCAATGTCATTGCCGCCGCCCGCATTGATCAAGTCATTGCCGCCATCAAGCGGATTGATGGTGAAGCCTCTCTGCAGGTTGGCAACGCGCTGTCCGAAGACAGTTGCGATCGCGAATTCGAACCGGGCGTTGTCGCCGAAGATGACATCGGCACCATTTCCGGTGGTTATCGCGTCGCCAAAGGCGCCGCCAGCCACGATGTTGTCGCCATCGCCGGTCGTGATCGTGTCGGCACCACCCTTGGCGGTGTCGATCGAATAGGCGAGCGTCGGCAAGGTGTTGTCGAACTCGGCATATCCGCTGTCGCCGAAGACGACGCTGTTGCCGGTACCGATCTTGATCTTGTCACCTGCACCGCCGCCGAACACGACATGGCTGCCGTTGCCGGCCTGGATATCGTCGATGCCGTCGTCCTTGGTCCATGCACTGCGCACTGACCTCATCTTGCCATCGACGTAGAGGGCAATGCCGTTGTCGCCCAGGATGACATCGTTGCCGCCGCCGGCAACGATCTTGTCGGCGAACGAACCGCCCATCAGCACATGATTGCCGCTGGCGATGGCGATGGTGTCGTTGCCGCCATAGGTGACATCTGTCGTCTCGACCGAGACACGCCGGCCTGTCGCATCGAAAATCGCCAGGCCGTTGTCGCCGAGGATGACGCTGTCGCCGTCGCCGGCGGTGATATCGTCGTCGCCATTGCCGCCGAAGACCACATTGCGGCCCGATCCGGCCTTGATCGTATCCTTGTAGCCGATCAGCACAGGTGCGCCGTTCAGAAGCGGTGCGAAATCGGCGAAGGTGCTTTCGATGCGAAGCAGGATGTTGTTTGCGAACGTCGCCTTGCCATTGTCGCCGAGGATAACATCGTCGCCGCCCTGCGAGGTCACCTTGTCGTTGCCTGAGCCGGCAATCACGATGTTGTCGCCCGCACCCGTCTCGATCACATCGTCGCCGTAGTAGATCGGGTCCGTGCTTTCGATGCTGGTGACATTGCCGATGGCGTCGAACAGGATCACGCCATTGTCGCCGAGCACGACGTCGCCGATGTCCATGGCGCTGCCGCCGAGGACCTTGATGGTGTCGCCGGCCGAGCCGCCGACCAGGATGTTGCGGCCGCCGGCACTGGTGATCTGGTCGGCGCCGCCAAACTGCGGATAGGTGGTCTTGACGATCTTCGGCAGACCGTTGGCGAATTCGGCGCTGCCATTGTCGCCGACGATCAGGTCCTGGCCGCCGGTGCTCTTGATGATGTCGGCGCCGAAGCCGCCGAAGACAATATTGGGTCCCTTGCCGGCGTCGATCTGGTCGTCGCCGCCCACCGACGGGTTCGATGTCTCGACCTTGATCACCGCGCGGTCGACCATCATGTCGAGCGTGCCGGGCACCAGAACGAGGCTGGAACCGACGATGGTCGCAACCTGCGTGATGATGCCGTGATCGCCAATGATGACGTCACCGGTGTCACCACCGGTGATGATATCGGCGCCGGCCGTTTCAGTGACGCCCTGGGCGTTGATGCCGTCATCATCGATGATGACGGTGCGGTTGAGGTAGTCGACGTCGAAGGACGAGTCGCCGATGATCCAGTTCTTGCCGGTGATGCCACCGAAGATATGGTCGGCGTCGGCGCCGCCGGCGATGAAGTTCGTGCTGTGGCCACCGGTCAGCGTGTCCTTGCCGGCGCCTCCGTCGATGACGACGATACCATGGGCGCCCGATGCGTCGATGATGTCGTCACCGGTGTTGAGGAACGAATAGGCGGTGCCGTTCGGCGTGCCGGGCGTCGAGCTGTAGCGCAAGCCATTGGCCGAGGTGTCGCCGAACAAGACGACCGGTCCGGTGCTGTCGTGGACAGTCAGCGTATCGCTGCCGCCGCCGCCATGCACGACGGTCAAGGTCTGGTCCTTGGTGCTGTTGATGGTGAAGTTGTCGTTGGCCACGCCAAGCAGAACCTCGACCACCTGCAGGTTGGTGTAGGTGATGCCGCGCGGCACGTTGACCGGCGGATTGCCGTCATTGTAGTCGACCGACAACGGGTTCGCCGGCATGCCCAGGCCGGAAATGTGCGTGTCGGTCAACACGCCGGTCAGCGGCGCCTGGGCGGTGTCGCTGAATACGACGAGCTGGTCCACATCGGTGCCGTCATCGACTTCTATCTGCCGGATCACTTCCGGGTTGAACTCGTCCGGCAGCGCCACCGAAGGCGTCAGCGAACGGTCTTCCGGTCCGACACCGCCTTCGACGAACAGGGGGCCGCCGATGCGGGTCAGGTCATGCGGCTGCTGGGAGAATACACGGATGCCTTCCGGCGGCGCCTGGCCGGCGGCGTCGAAGACCAGGTTGACGGTAACCGGCTGATCCCAGTTGGTGTCGTTGAACGTCACGAAATAGCCGCCGGCGTCCTGTTGCACGCCTGGAGAAGCGGCGAGATCGACGCGCGCCTGGCCGTCAATGGCAATATGGACCGTGACCGGCGCGGTCGGCTTGGTCGTCAGCACGATCTGGTAGCTGTCGGTTTCGCCTGCTTGCGACACGACGGTGCTGCCATTGGTTTCGATGATCCGAACCGCTGCCGTATCGGAATCGACCACCTCGACACTGACCTTCTGGGTATCGACGACGGCATAGACGCCATCCGCCTTGTCCGAAGTGACGACATTGCTGATGGTGGCGACAATACGGTTCTCGGGCGTGGAATCGGTCGGCGAGGACACAAGCACGGTCTGCGCGTCGTTCCAGGCGAAGACATTGTTCGCGGCATCCGCGACCAGCCCGAACTTGATGGCGGTGCGCGACAGATCAACCTGGTTGCTGCTGGAGGACAATGTCACGGTGACGGTTTCGCCGACTGCCGGTGGCTTGTTCAGCACGACAGTATAGCCATCGGCGGCGCCGCCTTCGATCACACTCGTCGAGCCGCCGCTTTCGGTGATGATGGCGTCCGGTTTGTCGTCGTCGATGACGGTGACCAGCACGTTCGGGATCTCGAGATTGTTGAGCGGCTGGGCGACGCCATTGCTGTCGACATTGATGACCGAATGGCTGATGGCAACGACGGTCTTGCCCTCCTCGGCGTTGTCGGAGATCGCCTTGACGAAGATCTGCCGCCCTGCCTGCCAGTTCGAGCCGTCGAAGGCGACGGTCACGGCTTCGTGCCAGTCGTCGGCGTTTCCGGTCAGCGAGACCAGGATGGTCTGGCCCTGCTTGGCACGCTGCTGGGCCGACGCCTGCGCGGCCGAGACCGTGACATAGGCGATGGTGCCGGCAACCGGCGCCATCGGCAGCGTCAGCGTGTAGCTGTCCACCGAGGTCGCGTCGTCTTCCTTGACCGTGAGCCCGTCGCCGACATTGACCGCAACGGCCGTGCTGCCCTTGGTGGTAAGATCGATACCGGGCGTGAACAGGCCGCTGTAGCGCGGGTCGGCGCTGGTCACCGTATGCGTGATCGTGCCGCTGTCGCCATTGGTATCGTCCGACACAACGGTCTGCGTTACGTCGCCCGCGACGTTGAAGGTGTCGCTGCCGAGGCCGCCAATCAGGGTGGTGACGATGTCGTCGGCGGTCGACAGCACGTAGAACGTGTCGTCGCCCTCGAGGCCGTCGACATCCATCGCCTCGGCGTTGCTGACCTTGACCGTCAGGCCGGCGCCGTAGACGCCGTCCTTGGTGATGACAAACGTGTCGGCAAGCTCGGTGCCCAACACCACGACCCTGTCGAATCCGGCGCCGCCATCGATGTTGACCGGCGCGTTGACATTGTACTGGATGACGTCGTCGCCATTGCCGCCATTGACCTTGACATTGACGCCGTCGGCCAGCGCGAAGGCGCGGATGATGAACTCGTCATTGCCGTCCTCGCCCTCGAGCCTGAGGTCGGCATGGTTGGAGTAGACGACGAACATGTCCTCGCCACTGCCGCCATAGAGCACGGCCGGCACGCTGATGCCTTGCGACAGATAGCCAAGGGTCGTCTCGATCGTGGCGAAGCGGTCTTCTTCCGAGATGATGGCATAGGCGCCGTTCGGGTCGAGTTTGCCATTCGCATCGACTTTCTGGTCGCGTGAACTCCCGAAGATCTGGCCGACCTGGAAGAAGTCGTTGCCGATGCCGCCGTCAACGGTAAGGATCGCCGAATTGTCGTCGAAATAGAAGCGGTCGTCACCGTCATTGCCTTCGACGATGACGCGGCCGTTGCTGCTGGCATCATAGTTGATGCGCTCGACGGCGGACTTGTAGCCGCCGCTGCCGTCCGGCACCATATGGGCGATGAAGTTCTTGCGGAACAGGAACGTGTCCGCGACGCTCGTGCCCTCGATCGTCAGCGTGTCGACGCCGTCACCGCCGGCGCCGCTGTCATGGATGTTCACGACGTAGTCGGCATTGCCCTTGATGTTGACGACCACGGAATCCGTGCCGCCCTCGCCGTCGATCGTCAGTTCGTCGCGAATGATGCGACCGGTCGCGTCGCGGCCGAAGGCCGGCAGGCCGTTGGCGCCCGGCGCCACGTCCTTGCCCAGGTAGGTGGTCATCGACGGCAGCTTGTTGACGGTGATGAGATCCTCGTCTCCTCCGCCATGGACAAGCGTGTTGCCGCGCAGCGCGGCCACGTCGATCAGGATGTTGTCCTTGTCGCCGCCGCCCGCGATCTCGATCTGCGGCGCCTGCAGCGTGCCGTGCAGTTCGATGCTGGAGCCCACGCCTGGATCGGGGTCTGTCACCGCCGGAGCCTGATAGTCGCCGGCAATCAATATCTTGGTGGGCGAGATGATGACCGAGGTCGCATCGGTGTAGACGTTGTCGCCCGCCAGGATACGAACATCGCCAACCGAGGCTTCCAGTGTCACGCCCGCCGCGACGGTGATGTCGTCCGGCAGGTCGTCATCGCCGATGTGTGTGCCCTCTAGGTCGTCCTCGGCCCAGAATTCGAGCGTGGCGTGCTGGGCGATACTGCTTTCGGTGATCAGGATCGGGCTCGACGCCATGATATAGGCGCCGCCCCCGGCATTGACGCCGGAGGTCTCGGCGCGCACGCCGCCAACTTCGAGCGCACCAAGATTCTGAATCCACGTGTCGTTCTCGTAGGACCAGGATTCGAGATTGGCGACCGAGGTTGTGACGCGCTTCGAGGACGTGCCGATGCTCTTGGAAGCGAACAGATAGGTTTTCTTCGAAATGACATTGGCAAGGCCGTCGGTGCGACCGTTCAGGATGCTGCCGTTGACCGCGGTGATGAAGGCCACCGCGTCGGCGAACGCCGCTGCATTGGCCATCCCGGCGCCGACCTCGTTGAGGACGAGATCGCCCGAGGTCTCGATGAGATAGATGCTCTCGAGATCGGTGTGCGCACTGACAGTGCCCGGCCCGGACGCGGAGCTGTCGATATCAAGCTCGTTGGCGACGGTGCCGATGCCGAGATGCGCGGTGAGGTTGATGTTGCGGCCGATGACATCGGCCTTTGGCAGCACGACTGCCCGTGTCGGATGCGACGGGTCGATATTCGAGTCCGGAATGGTGAGATTGTAGTTTGGATCGGGAAGCTCGGCATCGATGATCGATCCCTCTTCGGCGACCAAAGTGACATCCCCGTTGATCGAATGGATGCCGCGGACATTCATGTCGCCGTGCGTTTCCGTCAGGAATATCGAGCCGCCCGCGATCGCGATGATCGTGCCGCGGTTCGTCGCATTGATCGCAGGGTCGCTCGACAGGTTGCCGGTGACGTCGATCTCGAGCGCGTTGGTGCTCGTTCCGATGCTTCCGCCGGCACTGAGCGATATATGCTGTGCCTGCACCTTGGTCGCGGTCGAGCCCGGCAGCGCGTCGAGGATCGACTGCACCGTCGCGGTCAGGAAAGCGTCGCCGCCCTTCGAATAGACGGATTCCACCCTGAGATCGCTGGTCGGAGCGGTGATGCGGACATCGTCCTGTGCCCTGGCAATGAGCCCGCCCTCGCCGCGCATCGTTACGGTGACGGGAGTGCCGTCCTCGCCAATGTGGCCCTTGCTGGCTTCCAGCAGGATGTTGGCGCCGTCCAGATTGACGCCGCTCGTCGCGCCGTTGATCAGACTGCCGCTGGTCTTGATGCGGATGTCGTCGCCGTTCGCGTGGCCCTCGCCGGCAACCACATTGTCGAGCTTGATGGTGGTTTCGGAACCGAGATAGATGGCGCCCCCGGCCTTGGCCGTAAGCAGGTTGCCCACTGTCAAGTCGACGTCTTCGCGGCGATTGACGATGATGCGGGTAATGCGCTCGGTCGTGCTCAGCGGATCGTCGACGACGGCGGCGAGCGTGACCGTGCGGCCGAGTTCGGTGACGAACGACTGATCGGGAGCAAGGTTTACCGTGATCACGTTGCCGACCACCGAGGCAATGGTGAAATAGGCGTCGTCTTCGGTCGTGTTCTGTGTGTTTCCGGCGATGTAAAGCAGGTCACCCGGCTTGAACATGCCGGCCGGCCAGGCGCTGGCGCCGGTGATCGTACCTTTCGTGCCGCCGGCCAGGGCGGCAAAGTTGACGACTGTCGAGGCGATATAGGAACTGGCAACGACGCCAGGCGAGGTCTCATAGCCGCCGACATAGACGATGTCCTGCCGCTCGGCGGCAGCGAGCGCGACGCGCTGGTCGTCGGTCAGGATGATATGCTTGTTGCCGTCGCTGAGATCGATGTTGAGTTCGCCCAGCACGATGCCGATGTTCTGGCTGGTGTGGATCTCGATGTTCTTGCCGACGATGTTGGCGCTTTCGATCACCACTTCGGTGTCGGTCACCGACTTGGTCAGTCCGGATCCGAACGCGTTGAGCAGTTCCGCCTCGGACCAGACCTTGATCGTGCTGGTGAGTTCGGCCGCCTTTTCGCCCTCGGCAAACAGGAGCTTGTATCCGAAGGTCCGGCTGGCGTCCTCCTGCGTCTCGTTCAGCGTCCCGAACTGCTCGTTGAGCTTGTGGTATTCCGTGGTGCGGATATCGCGCTCGGTCTGTATCCCATCGGCCACATAGGCGTCGAGGGCACTCCCGGAAAGGCCGCTGAGCTGACCCTTCGTCGTCAGATCGCTTGTCAGGCTGGTCAATTCGGCGCCGGTGATGGCAACGACATATTCGGGATCGAACTTCGTCGGATCGGTCTGGCCGTTCCGATAGTTCCAATACTGGTCATAGTCGGCCTTGATATCGGCGCTCATGAACAGCGTCGTGTCCTGCTGCGTCTCGCCGAGGCGGCCGAACATCATTTGCAGGTCGGCATAATCGGTGAGTTGGCCCGCCGTCAGGCCGACGGCGGTGCCGGGATTGTAGCTGGTCGCATCCGCCTGGGTGTGGCGATAGGCCCAATACTGCTTGTAGGCGGTTTCGATGTCCGGACGATAGGTCGAACCATAGCTGGCGTAAATTGCGTCGAGACTGGTGAACTGCGCCGTCCGAGAGGCTTCAAGCGTGGCAATTGCTGCCGCGGCGTCATCCGGGGAAAGCGTGTCTTCGTAGTACTGCCGCTCGGCATCGCTGAGCTTCACCGTCCCCGAGACCTGGTCGTAGTTCGCCTTGAGGCGCCAATAGGTGTCGTAGTCGCCACGCTTCAGCATCTCGTAGCCGAGCAGCGTCGAGTTGATCTTGTCCTGCACGCCGGTGGTCCCGGTCAGCTGCAGATCGGTCCAGACGCCGGCCTTCAGTTCATCATAGGTGCGCTTGTCCTTGACCGAGACGTCGTCGGAATCGAGCAGCGAGCCGTTCTGGACCTGGATCCAGACGTCGCCCTGGGTGATGGCACGCTCAAGGTGGAGGTCACCGGCAACTTCTGAGACGAAGACGTCGCCCTGCGCTCTGATGTTGACCTTGTCGTCCTTGGTATCACCCGAGTCGAGCAGCAGCGGACGCAGCGCCGAATTGCCGACACCGCCCTGCGCGCCGACCGGCAAGGCGCCCTGCCCGTCGACATAGGTGTCGGCGACCAGCGTGATCTTGGCACCCTTCACCAGACCCTGCAGGTAGGTGCCCGGTCCGGAATCGGCGACGACGATGCCGGCCTGAGCCGTCAGCGTCACATTGCCCTTGTCGGCAACGACCGAATTGATCGACATGTCGCCGGTGCGTTCCTTGATGTAGATGTCGCCATTCGCGGAATGGCCGGTCAGGTAGGCGTAGGCGGTCGGCTTCACGCCGGACTGGCCCTTGTAGCCTTGGGGGTAGAGGTCGACGAGATCGATCTGCAGCGCCCGTTCGGCGGTCCCGACGCCCAGATTGCCGTCGAGCGTGACGCGCACGCCCTGCACGACGGAATCGTCGTTGCTGGCCTCGATCGTGGTGTTGGAGACGATCTGGGTAAGGCCGGTATCGTTGTAGATGCCGTTGTCGATGATGACCTTGCCGGCCCCGGTCGAATTGACCTTAACCGTCGCTTCCTCGTAGCCGATGAAGCTGATCTGCACCGGCAGATCGGCCTTGATCGAATTGGTCGCCGTCGTCTGCGTGCGACGCTCGACAGTGTATTTCTGGTAGTAGGTCTTCTTGCCGTACCAGGTGCTGGTCGTCCACTTGTCGCCAGGCACTGGAGGGGTTTCGCTCAGCGTCACGGTCGATGAGCTGTGGGTATAGGGGTCGGAGACGTTGCTCTGGTAGAAATAATCGCTGCCGGGGACCAGGGTCGGCTTCTCGAGCAGCGTATATTCCGTATTGACGACGTTGTCCGGATCCCTGGCGAGGAAATCGATCCCCAGCCAGGCCGACGTGCCATAGGTGGTCGTCACGCTTTCCAGCGTCTTGGTCGCAACCGACCAACCGTAGCGCCATCCCGCCTGCGGTTTGTACTGCGTGACGTAGTCCCAGGTGCCGTTGTGCTGGCCGGCGTAAGTGTTGAGCGTCACGGCGCCGGTCTCGACCATCTGTTTGGTTGGCACGGGCTGGCCGTTTGCGCCGAGCGCGTTCAACACCGGCGCGAAGTCGACAACGCGTACGTCGACCGTGCCGTCGATCTGGGTCTGGTACCAGGTCTGCGTGTAGCCGCCGTCGGTACGCTTCGACTTGTCGTTCAGGATGATCGTGCCGAGGCCGCGCTCCGTCACGTCGATCCGCTTGATCAGCACGTCGTAGTTGGACGCATTGTTGACGGTGACGTTGACATAGGCACCAAGCGCCTTGATCTGCCCGTTGCCGGTGTTCATCAGCTTGCCGGTGATCGTGATCGATCCGGCCGGCGTCCTGAACTCCTGGACGACGATCTTGCCGAGGTCGGAATCCCAGTACGCCTTGAATTCGTTGTACTGGACGGTCTTCAGCATGACCTTGCCGCCCTGGATCTTGCCGCTGGCAATGTCCTTCTTGATCTGGTCGATCTCGGCGATCGTGTCGGCGCCGATGTTCAGGACATAGTCGCTCGAACCGCTCTGGATCAGGCCGTTGAGGTTCACATATTCGGCGTTGATCGAGATCAGGCTGGCATAGATGCCGCTGGTCGGCTGCTTGGCGAGTTCGGCGTCGCGGTTGGCGTCGGTCGCCGCGCCCATGCCATCCGGACTGGTGATCTGCTTCCAGGCGATATAGGGGTCGCCGCCGGTGTTGAGCACGCTGCCAGGCGGCAGGTCGATCACCACCATGCCGGCGGTGATGACCTTCAACGAGGCGCTGTGGATACTGCCGGTGATGGTAATGTTGCCAGAGCCGACGTGGTTATCGATCGTCACGTCGGCCGAGATCGCGTCGATGTCGCCGGAGATCGTTATTCCCGGCCACGGATTGTGAGCGGTATCGACGATCAGCGTGTTCTGAATGAGCACCTTGTTGACCGGCGCAACACCGAAGGTGCGGGTAATATCAAGGTTGACGAGGCCCGGCACCAACACCGGCTCGCCGCCGCGCTGGCCGTCCGAATTGTCGGAGTTGGCATTGGCCTGGTTCTGGGCGGCGATCACGCCGTTGAGCAGGCCGCGCACCACGGCCGGATCGGTCGCCGGATTGTCGATCTGCGAAATCTCGTTCTGGAAGCCGTTGAAGTAGACGCCGCCATTGTTCTCGGGGATGTAGATGCCGCCGATGTCGAGGAATGCGACCGTGTTGTTGACGATCGTGACATTGACGTTGCCGGGCGCGTCGAGCTTGCCCTGGCCCTGCAGCACATCGCCCCGGATGTCGATGTACCCGGCCGCCGCCAGGATCGGGTCGACATGGATTGTCAGCACCTTTTTCTGGACCGCGAAAAGCGCGGTCTGAACATGCCCGTTCGAGTCCAGGATCGGGTTCCCGTTACCGTCAACCAGCGTTTCCACCTTGGCAAGCCCAAGGAAGAGCAGCTCGTTGGTCATGCGCGCGATCTCGCGATCGTAGAAATCGACGAGGTCTTGGTTGTCGGCGTATTGGGCCTTCTTGCTTTCCGCATCGGCGATCAGGTCGAAATAACCGGAAACCAGCGGCGCCTGATCAACGCTCAGCGAGACGGTCTCGGAGCCGGGACCGCTATAGTCGATCGTCGGGTTGGCCGTTGTGCCGCCGATGCTGTTGATGGTGATATTGATGTTGCGGTTGAGGCCGGTCCTCACCGTGCCGTCGACGGTGACGAAGGCGTGCGAATCGGTGTGCGCGGTGCCGTCGAACTGTGCGTACGCATTGCCGCCCAGCGCCTTGTCGATGGCGCCCGACAGCGACGAGGCCCAGTTGACCGCCTTGCCTTGCGAGGTCATGTCGGCGAAGGCGGATTTATCGGCGAACAGCCTGACGTTGCCGCCGGTCTCGACCAGCGCGGCGGTATAGATGGTGATGACGTTTTCCTGGTACAGGAGCGCGTCTGAAACCACGTGGTCGATCGGGATGACGCTGCCGGCGAAGGTGTCGCTGTAGACCGCCACGCGATAGACGTCGTGGTTGGAGTTGGCATCCATGCCCGACAGCATGTTGACGTCGGACAGCGCCTTGATGTGCGAGCCGTTGCCGACGAGGATGCTGTTGGTCGGGCTGAGATTGATGGTGGCGTCGGCCACGGACACGGTCACGCCGCCATAGTTGTCGACGCTGACATGCAGTTCCGCATTTGCGTTGGTGTCGGCCTTGAGATCCATCTCGCCGACGGTGCTCAGTTCGACATTGCTGTCGACGGCCGTGTTGGTGCCGATCTGGACGGTCGCGAAGACATTGTCGGCGTCAAACGTGCTCTCTGCGCCAATGCCGGACCCGAGACCGCCGCCCTTGTAGGAGACGTTCTCGTAGAAGGTGATGTCGTTTCGCGCCGCGAGCGTGAACTCGCCGGCGTTGATCGACGTCCCTATCACCTTGAGCTGGGCATTGTTCTTGACCAGCGTCTTGGTGTTCAGCGTCAGGTGCGTGTCGCTGCTGACGCCCGCGCCGTTGACCAGGCCGCCGGTGCTGCCGTTGACGTTGTCGCCGATATTCGGCTTGTCGAACCGGTTGAGCGACGTGGCGTTGATCGCATAGGCGGTGACCTTGGCGCCGTCGCCGACGATCACGTTGGAGGTCGAGTTGATGTTGTTGTCGGCCTCGGCGCCCGAACCGGAAAGCAAGCCATAGGCGCTGGTGACGATCACCGTGTTGGCGCGCGCCAGATGGTCGGAGGTCATGGCGAAACGGCCGGCGATACCCTGGTAGGCGGTGAAGGCCGCCGCGCTCTCGCCGGCCAACTGGGTAGCGGCCTTGGACAGCGTTACCTGCGTGTTGTTTCCCAGCACCGCCTGGGTGACGGCGTTGGAGGTCGTGTCAGCCACCGCCGCGGCGATGCCGACGAGGCCGCCGGCGCCCGGCGAGCTCGATGCCTTGTTGTCGTCGCTGCCCAGCGCCGAGATGCTCATCGCACCAGCGCTGATCGTGACATTGTCGGCCACCTGGGCCGTGGTGTTGGCGACCGGCACCCCATTGCTGGAATGCTGCAGCGACTGCGCCTTGGCCTTGGTGGCGCCCGCGGCGACCAGACCGTATGCAGCGCTGTTGGAATCGGCGCGCTGGCGGCTGTCGTTCTGCGCTGCGACGCTGACGCTGCGGGCCGCCGTGATGAGCGTGCCGGTGCCGAGCAGAGCGACCACCGTGCTGGTGTTGATTGCTTCGGTAATCGTCGCATCGACACCGATCAGGCCGCCGGCAAGGCCTTGGGCCTTGGCGTTGGCGGTATCGCCGGTCGAAGGCAGCGTCTGGCTTGCGGCGATGCGCAGGCTGTCCACATTGAACGTGGCGCTGCTGGTCTGGGCGCTCACATGCGTGTCGACATAGGCCTTGGCCACCGACACACCGACCGCTGCGGTGCCGGCGTTGACGCCGGCCGCCTGCGAGCGCGCTTTCGGCGTCATCACCGCCTCGACATCGACCGCCCCGGCCGTGACCGTCGAGCCGGAAATCTCAGCCGAAACGCTGGAATTGACATTGGATTGCGCCGATGCGCCACCGGCGGCAAGGCTGAAGATGCCGATCGCCAGCGAAATCGCCTCGACCTCAGTGACCACAGAGGTGACGTCGCGCGCGCTCATGGTAAACGCGCCGTTGACGTTGATGGTGCTGCCGGTCAGCGAGACCGCCGTGCTCGATGAGGCGGTGTTTTTAGTGACCGCGCCGCCACCGGCGACGGTGACGCCGATATCCGTCGATGCCGCCAGCGAGGCCATGATGGCGGCGGACGAGAGCGAGGCGCTTTCCCTGGCGGTGATCGCCAGCGACCCAGTCTTGGCCTGATAGGCAGGCATGACGCGATCGTACACCGGCGGGATAAAGACGAGCACGTTGTTGACCACGGTCGAGATGCCCGTGCCCGGATGAACAGCGCCGGGCAAGGTGTAGATATAGCCGTTCGACTGCACCGGAATCTGGCCGGTCGCGGTGATGTTCGTGTTCTTGGCGTAGGCCGAGATGTCGTTGGAGATCAGGTTCTCGGCATAGGCGACGCCCAGCGCCAGCGCGCTGCTGCCGCCACCGAAGCCGACGGAGATGGCCACGGCGGCCGCGCCGGCAAAAGCATCGATGGAAGACGAGTCGATCGCTTCGATGGCAACGTCGCCGGCTTTGATGATGCCACCCTCGATGAAGCCGTGCACGTCGGCGCCGACGCGATTCAGCGTCGTGGCGGCCGCGCCCGCGGCGCTGAAGGAATACATGCCGACCGCGAGTGCGACCGATGCGGCGGCGACATTGGCATCGATGGACTGGTTGGAGTTCGCTGACACGCCGAGCGTGCCATATGTGTCGACATTGGTGTTCTTCAGGTAGGCCGAAACCTCGACCGCCGAGCGCGCACCGCCGACCGTGTAGCCGATGGAATTCAGCGCGACGCCGAAACCGAGCGAGGCACCGACCGAAACGCCGCCGATCGCCACGCCAACGGCCGCGGCGATGATGTCGGCCGAGATGGCCGATGTGTTCGCGGCGCTGAAGTCAATGTCGCCGCCCGCGTCGAGGACGCTGTCGAGCGCGTAGGCGCGGGTTCCGCCAAGAATGACGTTGGTCGCGACGGCACCGCCGCCAGCGACGGACACGGCCACCGCGCCTCCAGAAATGGCGACGGCGGCAGCGGCAGAAATGGCGTCGATCGTCGCACCTTCCGTAGCCGAGACCGTGATCTTGCCCGGCGCGGGCGCATTCGCGGCAGGTTCATTCTTGTCGACCACGGCCACGCCTGTCGGATCATTGGTATAGACCGGATCATGCGTGTAGTCGGGATTGTGGATCGGTATGTCGGTGACCGCCACGTCGGCGAAATCGAGATGGGCGTCGACGTCGTTGGCGATCGTGTTCTTGGCGATTGCGACACCGAAGCTGACGCTGGCGCCCACTAAACCAACGGCCGCCGAGATCGCGGCGGCACCGGCTTTGGCCGCGATGTGCGAGGTATCTTCCGCGCTCACCGTCACATTGGCCGCTCTGATCGTCGCCTTGTCGGCGGCGGACTTGCCGGTGATCGAGGCTTCGGTCAGCACGCCGATCATGTTCTCGGTGTAGACGCCCGCGCCGGCGACGCCGACACCGACAGTTCCGGCACCGAGCGCAACGGCGCCAGAGACGACCAACGCGTCGATTGTCTGGTCGGCCTTGGCATGAACCGTCAGCGTGCCGCCCGCCGTCACGCCGCTGTTGATGATCGTGGCACTGACGCCACCGCTGCCGGTCGCGTTGAAGATCGGCGCCAGGGTCGGATCATTGTCGGGATTGTTGAGAACAGTCCAGTTGCCAATCCGGTTGATGGCGACCGAGACACCAATGGCGGCACCGATGCCGGGGCCTGCCGACGCCCCGACCGCGAGCGAGAGCGCGGCGATCTTGGCGGTGATGGAGGATGTCGAAAGCGCCTCGACGGTAACCGCGCCGGCGCTGACCAGCGTGCTGTCGACGACGGTCGCGATCGTGTTGTCGTTGATCGTGTTCTTGGCAGCGGCACCCGCGCCCGAAAACGCGATGCCGCCCGCGCCGCCGATACCGATGCCGATCGATGCCGCCACCGAGATGGCGTCGATCGTGGCGTTCTGGGTAGCCTTGACGGAGATCGCGCCCGACGTTGTAGTCAATGTCTGGCCGTCGAGGACGCCGGCATAGGTGTCGTTGTGGATGTCGTTGAGGGCGACCGAGATGCCGATGGTGACGGCGACACCCACGGCG
Source organism: Mesorhizobium sp. 113-3-9 (assembly GCF_016756515.1). Taxonomy (NCBI): domain Bacteria; kingdom Pseudomonadati; phylum Pseudomonadota; class Alphaproteobacteria; order Hyphomicrobiales; family Phyllobacteriaceae; genus Mesorhizobium; species Mesorhizobium sp. 113-3-9. The sequence continues at coordinate 6,392,461 of NZ_AP023246.1, forward strand.
CCAAAGCCGGCCGCCAGCGACGCCGCCCCGACGATTGCGTTGATGTGGGACGTGTCGGTGGCGCCTATGTCCGCCGAGCCGACAGTGATGACGGACCCGGCCTGATCGATCGGATCGTCGAGGAACGCAGCGGTGCGCACCGCGACCGTGTTGCGGGTACCGGCGCCGGCGCCGCTGATGCCTATGCCGGCCGTGCCGGCGCCGATCGCGGCCGACCCGGCGGCGACGATGGCGTCGATGGTTCCGCTCGAGGTCGCGCTCAGCGCAAGCGCGCCGGTGGCTTCGATGGAGCTGCCGCGCACATAGGCCTGCACCTGGTCGCGATCCGCCTCGCCATGACCGATCTCGTTGACCGCCACGGCTGCGCCGAAGGATACGGCGCCGCCGACATCGCCGCCGATACCGAGCGAAAGCGATACAGCGAGCGTCTCCGCCTTGATGGTCGAGGACCCGTTCGCGGTGACCGAGACGGAATCCGCCTGTGAAATGCCGCTCGCCTCGATGAAGGCATTGGTGTCGGTGGCGATGTTGTTGAGCGCCACCGCGCCGCCGCCGCTGAACGAAATGCCGGTGGAACCGCCGATAGCCACCGAGATGGAGGCGGTGGCAACCGTCGAGTGGACCTTGGCGGCGTTTTCGGCGCTTATCGAAATGCCGCCCGCCGTCGCGTCCACGCTGTCGGCGTTCTTGAGATAGGCGGCAACGTTGTTCTCTATCTTGTTCTGCGCCATGGCGAAGCCGATCGACACGGCGACGCCGGTGGTGCCGGCCATGCCAGCGGCAAGGCTTGCCGCGCCGGCCAGCACGTTGATCGTCGTTTCGTCCTTGGCCGAGATGTCGATCGATCCGACGGAGACGCTGCTGGCGTCGGTGATATAGGCCTGGGTCGCCACCGCGACGAAATTCAGCGTGTACACGCCCGCGACGCTGAAGCCGACGCCGGTCGACCCGCCGGCGATCGCAACCGATCCAGCCGCGACAATGGCTTCGATCGAACCCGTGGAATGCGCATCGACCTTCACCTGGCCGTCGCTGTTCACATCGGTGTTGCTTATGAAGGCACGCACACCGTTGGTGCCGTCGCTTGCAAGCGTTGCATTGCCTGTCGGCAAGGTCTGGCCGCTCGCATCGTCTTCCTCTTCCTCGACCGACCAGTCACCGATGCGATTGATGGCGACGGCGGCACCGATCGAGGCGCCGATGCCGGCATTGGCGCCTACGCCGATGCCGACGGACGCGGCAAGCACGGTGGCGGTAATCGTCGATTCGCTCAGCGCCTCGACATCGACGCTGGCGCTGTCGATGATGTCCGAGTCCACGATCGAAGCCGAAGTATCGACGTTGATGATGTTGGACAGCGCGGCGCCCGCGCCGCTGATGGCGATCGAATTGTTGCCGGAGAAACCGATCGTTATCGACGCCGCGGCGCCCTTGGCATCAATGACGGCGTGGTTGTCGGCCTTTACCTTGACCGCTCCGTCCGAAGTCACATCCGTGTCGGCGACACCGGCGCCAACGCTGCCCTTGATGTCGTTGAGCGCGACGGCAAGGCCGATCGAAATAGCGGTCGCATTTTTGGCGGCAAAGGACGCGGCGACGGTTGCGGCCGCGGCCAGCGCATGGATCTCGCTTGTGTTCACTGCCTCGACATCGACGCCGCCGGCTCCGGCGGTGATGGTCGATTTGCCGTTGGCGACGGTGCCGCCGTCGATCAGAGCCGTTGTGTCGGCGGCGATGCTGTTTTGGGCAAACACGCCACCGGCGCTGAAGGACGTGCCGTTGCCGGAAGCCGAAATGCCGACCGCGACGGAACCCGCAACGGTGAGCGCATCGATGGTCTGGCCGGAAGTCGCCGACACGCCGACCTTGGAACCGCCGACGCTGGAATTGCGGATGCGAGCCTCGGTTTTCAGCGGTGTCGCCACCCCGGGTGCTTCGATACTGCCGGCGTAACCGACATAGTTGAAGGCAAGCACGATCCCGACGGCAATCGCGGTGCCCGATGAATTGAAACCTCCGGCGACCGAGGCGGCCGCGGCCGCTATGGTGGCGTCGATGTCGGCGCTGTTGGTGGCGGACACGGTGACGTCGCCGGTCGCCTGCACATCGCTGTCCTGGATAAGCGCGTCGACCGCGCCCAGTATGGTGTTGAAGGCAATGGTGCCGGCGACGCCGACTGCCAGCCCGCTGCCGGTTCCGGCAGCCACCGACACGGAAGCCGCCGCAGCCGTGGCGTCGATCTTGCCAGCCTGCGAAGCGGTGACGGAGACGCTGCCCGCATTGAGGTCGGACACATTGTCGATGGTGGCGGAAACCGTGGCGTCGATCGCATTGCGCGACACCACCAGCCCGATCGAAACGGATTTGCCGTCAGGATCCTGCCCGTAGCTGTAGTTGATGGCTATGACGGGGAGGACTACATGCGATGTGATCTCGCTGATGTTGCTGGCCGAGACCGTAACCAAGCCGTCGGCGTCGATGCCGGTCGAATCCTCGATCGCCGCCTCGACGGAATTGATGACCCGGTTGAGGGCGAAAACGCCGCCGACGCTGACCGCCGTCGGGGCACCGCCGCGCAGGGTTTTCACGTAGTTGGAGATTTCCGCGTTGATCGTCTGCGAAGCCGTCGCCGAGACGGTCAGGGCGCCGCTCATGTCGGTGGTCGAGTTCGAAATCCGCGCACTGACCTGCGCGGCCGGATCGTGGCCGTAGATGGTGTCGACAAGATTGGTGCCGACCAATGCATCCACGGTGTTGAACAGGAAGTTCTGCCCGGCGAGCCCGATCGTGTTGAACGCCAGCGTGATGCCGGCCGCGGTCGCCTTGGCGATCGTGTCGGCGTCGATCGACGCGTCGATCGACGCGTGGCTTTCCGCCGTGACGGCGAGGTCGGCGCCTTCGACGTGGCTGTCCTCGACCAGCGCGGTGGCATGGCTGACGACGTTGTTGGTGGCGATGACGCCATTGACGGCGATCGACTTGCCCTTGGCGCTGCCCGTAGCCTCTACGCGCGCCGTGGTGGTGGCCACGATCATCCCGGTTTGCAGCGCCGAGACCAGCACGTTGCCGGTGGCGATGATGCTGGCCGCCGTGACGGTGGCGGACGCGCCGCTGTCAATGTCATTGCGGGTGGCAATGCCGCCCGCAGCGATGGCGCTGCCGCCGGCAAGGCTGGGCACGAGGTTGGTGTTGATCCAGTCGATAATGTCGGTGGCGATGAATTTGGACCAGTTGCCGTCCGAGAAATCGATGTTCGACAGATCGATCGACGCGCCGTCGGGGCCGTCATAGACCCATTTTTCGCCGGTTGCCGGACCGTTTAGGCCCGTATCGTCGTCGATATAGACGAGGTCGCCGCTGTTGACCGTCTGGACACCGGACTTGGTGGTGAACTGATAGCTGCCGAGCGCCGAATTGATCAGATTGGTGACCACCGAGGCGCCGTAATCGTTCTTGATCTCGGCGAGCGCCTGAACTTTGCCGTCGGACGTGATCGAGGCATCGTCCGTCGAGGCCACCGTGACGTCCGTGCCTTTGACCTGGGCCGTCGAGGCACCGCTGTTGTCGATGGAAGCCGAGGATTCGCTGGCGATCTTGTTCATCGCCAGGATGAAGCCGAAGGCCTTGCCGTCCGTGCCCGAAATCGAGGTCGAGGACGAGGTAGCCTTGTTGCCGACCGTGGCGTCGATGATCGACTTGTTGTCGGCCGTCACCGAAACAGCACCACCGGCCGCGATGTTGGAATCGACGATGGTCGCCTGCGTCATCGCCGGATTGCGGCCACCGAACGCATCGGCGATCAGGTCGTCGCCAAGCAGGGCGTCGACGCCGTTGAAGAGCACATTGCTCGCCTTCCAGCCGATCGTATTGAAGGCGAGCGTCACGCCGCCCGTGTCGCCGCCGCTCGTGTAGGCCGAACTCTGCGTATCGGCCTTGATTGCAGACACGTTCTGCGCGGCCACGGTCACGGCGCCGGCGCTGGTCACGTCGCTGTTGGAGATCGTTGCCGTCGCGCTGCTCTGCACGATGTTGGTAGCGATGGTGCCGTTGATCGCCAGCACCTTGTCTGCCGGTGTTTCTTCCTTCGGATCGGCCGGCGTCACGGGATTGGCCGGATCGGCCGGCGAGCCCGGCTTGTGGTTGGTGCCGGGATCCGTGTCGGCCGGCTTGCCGTTGCTGCCGTCGGTCTTGGAATCGCCGTCCCAGTCGATCGAACTGCCGCCATTCGCCGTAATCGACGTGTCAACCTTGGCTTTGATGTCGGCGCTTTCCAGCGCCACAACCTGCACGTCGCCGGCAGTGGTGGAGACGGTGGCGCTCTTGATCGAAGCGTCGGAACCGCCGCGCACGTCGTTCATGACCACCAGGCCGCCAACCGCCCGCGAGGGCGCCGCCGACAGGTTCAGATCCTGCAGCAGGACAGTCGCCTCCGGCGCTTCCTTCCAATAGCCAAGATTGGTGAAGTCGGTGCTGGCTAGATCGAGCCCCTGCCCGCTCGCGTTGTCGCCCATGTAGATATAGATGCTGCCGGCGTTGCCGCCGATGCGGGTCCAGTTGGGATCGTTGTCGATGTCTTCCGTGCCAGCGTCGATCGCATTGACCAGCGCCTCGAGATCGATGACGCCGTCCTCGCCATTGTACTGGTAGATCGGGCCGCTGTCCTCGCCTTCGGGGGCCTCGAACTGGACCGCGTCGCCGTTCGAGATCGGGAATTTCGACGGCGGCAGCATCTGGTCGAGGTTGATGACCACATTACCGGTGTAGTCGTCGGCGATGCGCACACGGTCGCCAAATTTGATGTCGCGGATCTTGGTGCCGATGCCCGCGTCAGGCCTCGTGTCGTAATCGGCCGGCAGGATGTCGTTGATGGTCTCCTGGATGATCGATGCGCCGCCGTCGGTGCTGACCGAGGTTTCGGCGACCAGCTTGGAGTTCGAATAGATGCCGGAGGAATCGTTGGCCGTGACGGAGATCGTGTCGCCGGCACTGATCGTCTTGCCGGTCGTGCCACTGTTGTCGATGGTCGCCTTGGCGGCCCCCGACACCTTGTTGCCCGATATCACAGCGCCGTAGGAGGCGCCGGATGCCCCGTATAGCGCCGCCGTGTCGGTCACGGCCGCATTGGATACGGTGGCGTTGATCTGCGCGTTGTTGAGTGCCGAGACGTCGATGCCGCCATCGGCGTCGACGGAGCTCCTCAGAATCGAGGCGGTGGCGTCGGCGCCGACATTGCCGTCGAAGGCATTGTCGGCGAGGTAAGGCGAACCGATCAGCGTGTCGAGCGTGTTGAACAGAATGTTCTGCGCTTCCCAACCGACGGAATTGTAGGCGAGCGTCACGCCGACAGCCGTCGCGCCGGATACGCCCGACGAATAGAGCCTGGCGTCGATGCGCGCCTCGTTGTCGGCCGACACGACCAGCTTGCCGCTGGCGGTGACCGAGCTGTCCTCGATGCTGGCCGAGGTCTTGCCGAGCACGACATTGGTGTCGATCTGGCCGCTGAAGCCGAGCACGTCGCCGGAGCCGTCGATGCCGCTGCCGCCGGCGGCCGAAACCGTGTTCGTGGTGTAGGCCGTGATCGTCGACGCGCCCTTGGCCGCAACCGTCAAGTCGCCGCCATTGGCCGCGACCGTCGTGCCCTTGATGTAGGCTTTGGCATCGCCACGGGTGTCATTGTAGGCGATCGACAGGCCGATCGCCTTGGAATTGGTCGTCACCACATTCCCGATTGCCGGGAAGAAGATGTCCTCGAAGTCGGACGTCTTCAGCTGCTGCCATTTCGTGACGTCGGAATAGTCCACCACTGCGGGATTGTGGCTACCGAGATCGCCCGTAAACGGCGTGTCGCCGATATATTTGTAGACCTCACCCGAATTGACATCGAGAGCCTTCCACTGCGCCGTATTGGTCAGGGTGATGCCGCTTGTCTGGGTGATCGGATCGTCGCCGAGATAGCGGTAGATGGTGCCACCCTTCTCGACCAGATCGCCATGCGTGATCTCGACGGCCCCGCTCACCGTGTCGAGATCGTATTTGGCGTCGAGATAGTCGAGCGCGACACGGACCTTGTCGCCGTTCTCGACCGTGCGTGTTCCGGACTTGGTTGTATATTTGTAATCGCCGGCGCCAAGTTCATCGGCCACCTTGCTGACGACATCTTGCAGCGCGCCGAGCGTGCTGCCGGGCGCGGCTGTCGACACCACCGATATGTCGGCCGATATCGTCGCCGCATTCGAGGTCTCGATGTCGACCGCGCCGCCCGCGGTGACGGTCCTGGCCGGGGTACCGCTGTTGTCGATATAGGCGGACGCGCCCGAACTGACCTTGTTGCTGGCCAGGATCGCTCCGGCCGCGGTGCCGCTGACGCCGTATTTGGCGGAAGGCGTGAACGTGTTCGTCCAGTCCATCGCCGTTTCGTTGCCGGTCGTGGCGGTGATGCCGGCCTCATTGACGGCCGACAGATCGATGTTGCCGGCGATGTCGATGCTGGAGTTCGTGATGAAGGCGGTGGTCAGCACCGGTGTTTCGTTGCCGAGCGCCTTGCCGATCTCGGGTGAACCGATCAGCGTATCGACGGCGTCGAAGAGCAGGTTCTGCGGTTGCCAACCGACGGCGTTGAAGGCGAGCACGAAACCGTAGACGCTGCCCGAGCCATAGGCCTGGCTGAGCGCCGTTGCGTCGATGGTCGCTTTGGTCGTCGCCTTGACGGTCAGGTCGTTACCGGCAACTCCACTTGTTGCCTTGGTGACAGAGCTGTTCTCAACGGAAGCCGACGCGCCACCTTGCACAGTGTTGGAAACCGAGACACCGCTAGTCGAATCCCAGGAATCGATGACGCTGGTGTCGACGGCGGTGATGGTGGCGGACTCATCCGCCGTGACCGAAACCGCGCCGTTCGTGGTCACCGAAGTGTTGACGAGCTTGGCGATCACACTGCTCTTGACCTGATTGCGGTCGAAGATGCCGCCCAGGCCCGTGGCATTGCCGACGACGGATTTTTCCGACATGCCGGCCGCCAAAAGACCCGTCTTGGCGAGATCCGCCGGGATCAGGTTGTCGCTGTTGAGCTTCTTCCACAGGCCGAAATCGTCGAAATTTGCCGTCGCCAGATCGACGGCCGCGCCGTCCGGTCCCATGTACCGGTAGATGCCGCCCTTCTCGCCCGTGCCCGCGTAGTCATCCGCGTCGCTGATACGAACGGTGTCGCCCAGATTGAGATGAGGCGTGCCCGACTTCGTCGTGTATTTGTAATCGTTCAGCATGTCGCCGGCGATTTCGTTGACGATGTTGACGCCATTGGTGTTGTCGAGCTGGGAGCTGACGCCAAGGCCGGTCGTGGCTTCGATGCCAGCCTCGTCGGCGGCACTCACCGCGACTGTCTTGGCGACGATCGTGCCGCCGCTGATGAACGCGGTCGCGGTGCTGCTGACCTTATTGCCGGAAATGACCGCGCCGTAGCCGGTCGTCGCGCCGTCGAACAGGGCTTCGACCGAGGCGGAGGCCTCGTTGGTGATCGTCGCGGTGATCAGAGCGCTTGATACAGCCTCGACAAGCACTTCGCCATCGGAGGTAACGTTGGAATTGGTGATCGAGGCTTCGACATTGAACGGGTTTTCATGGCGCAGCGACGTGTTGGTATCGCCCGTCGCGCCGGCGACATCGGCGACGACGTCACCGAGCAGCGTCTCCACCGTGTTGAAGAGGAAGTTGCCGCGCTCCCAACCGATCGTGTTGTTGGCGATCTGGAACGCCGCGGCCTTTTCGCCTTCTCCCACTTCGGCGACGGTCTTGTTTTCGGACTCGATCAGCGAATGGTTCTCGGCGTGGACGGTCACGTCGCCGACCGTTTTGGCGCTCGTACCGATGGTGGCGTCGGTGATCTTGGCTGAGGTCTGCCCCTGGATCAGGTTGGTTGCCACGATGGCACTCTGCCCGCTGGTAGCGCCTGCCTTGAACAGGAAGCCCTTGACCGAACCGAGCGCCTTCTGGACCAGCGCATCCTGGTTGAACGGCGAACCGCCTTCGGCTTCGCTGAGCACATCCGCCATGGCCTGGATGGCGCCCGTCGAATCCGCTGTCACCGAGACAGTGGCCGCCTGGACTTTGGCCTTGTTGATGAGCGCGGCCGCACCGCCACGCACGTCGTTGAACACGATGGCCGCGCCGATCGCGCTGCCGCCGGTCGCGCGCAGGTTGAAATCGAGTATCGAATAATCGAGATCGGCCTTCCAGAGATCCTTGTCGGTGAAATCGACCTGGCTCGGATCCGTCAAGTCGAGCGTCGGATTGTCGGCGCCCAGATAGGTGAAGGTCTGCCCGCGTTCGCCGGTCAGCAGGACAAAGTCGGGATCGGTCGCGAAATCGACGGTCGTGGAGCTATGCGTGAAATCGATATGCTTGTCGGGGCCGGTATATTTGTAGAGATGGCCGGCGCCGCCCAGCACCGAGACATAGACGATATCGCCGGTCTTGACGTCGATCGACCCGGTGTTGCCGTCGGTCTTGACGTCGTAATCGAGCCCGACCTTGGTGCCATAGGCCAGCGGCACCACCTTGTCGTCGGTCAGCAAGCGGTCTGTGTTGGGCTTCTGCCCGTCATCGAACAGGTCCGCAAGCGCATGCAGTCCGCCGTCGCTGGAGGCGATCGCCGCCGTCTCGATCTTGGTGTTGGAATTGATCGTGGTGTCGTCCCGGGCGCTGACGTCGAGCGCGCCGCCCGCGGTGACCTGCTTGGAGGTTGAACCGCCGTCGATCGTCGCCGAGGCAAGCCGGCTGACCTGGTTGCTCGACAGGATCGCGCCGATCGACTTGGCGCCGCTGGAGAGAATGCCGCCTTCGGAGACATTGCGCGAGGCATTGCTGACCGTGGCGTTGACGACGCCTTTCGAAAGCGCCGTGACCATCAGCGCGCCGGCCGCCGCGACCACGGAATCCGAGATCGTGGCACTGACCTTGACCTGTTGCTCGTTGGTCCAGAACTGGGTGCCGAGCAGGACATCGAGCGTCGCCCTGGCGATACCGGCGGCCGTGCTGCCGACATTGAAGCCGATGACGTTGAGCGCCTCCAGCCCGGTCACAGCCTTCGAAGAACCCATGGCCAGGCTGACCGGACCACGACCGTCGATATCGACATAGATGGTTGCGTCGACGAAGCTGTTGTCGGTGGCCGAAACGACGACATCGGCGGTGCCGGTCGTCTGGACATCGCTGAGATTGATCGTTGCCGTGGTCGAGCCATTGACGACATTGACGGCCAGCACGCCGGCGACCGCTGTCTTGGCGACAACCGGGGCATCCGCACCGACCGGGGCGGAGGACGAGTAGGCCAAAAGGTTGGTCTGGTTTATCGCGGCGACCGTGACCGTGCCGTCGCTGTCGACATTCGATTGCGAAATCGAAGCGGCGGTCGTCTTGGTCACCATGTTGATGACGCTGACGCGCGCGACCTGCGTCGAGGGCGCTGGGTCGTTCGGGTTCACGCGCGGCTGGAACGGTGTCGCGATCGCGATGAAGGTCGAATAGTCGCCGGCCAGCACAGAAACGCCGCCAATACCGGCGTTGATAACGCTCTCGTCTATCCCGGCGCTGGTTTCGCCGGTGACGCGATTCTCGGCGTCGAGACCGGTCGAACGGTAGGTGGTCGCGCTGTCGGCAGTGACCGCCAGTCCACCGGCATTCACGGTGATCCCACGGGCCAGCGCCTTCGTTGTATCGGAGGCGACATTGGTCACCGAGCCGAGCGAGCCCGAGATAATGGCGTTGCGCACCTCGCCCTTGCTGGACGCGGCGACCGCGACATCGCCACCGGCACTGATCGCGATTGGATGCGTGGAGACGGCGGCGGTTGCGGGACCGACGGTGACGCCCGTGGTCCGGTTGACATTGGTGTCCGAACTGACAGCCGAGAAGATGACAATCCCCTCGGTGCCCGGAATCAGCACATCGGTTTCGGTCTGGAGATTGACCGCAACGCGGCTGTCGTCGGCGGCCGAGATTTGCACGTCCGTCACGCCATCGTTGATCGTGCCGCCGGTCTGAATGATCTTTGCGGCGGCATCGACCGACGTTGTCGTCGTGTTGGTGACAGTGACGTTGGATTGAACCTGCGAGTTCGTAAAACCGTTGATGACGGTCTTCGCCATCGTCGCCAGGTCTTCCGCGGCAATCTCGCCGCGCGACAGCGCGTCATTGAAAGCCTGCGAGCCGGTATCGAAAACGCCGCCGGAGCCGGCCTCGATCTGGGCGATCGTGTCTTGCGGGATGCTGGTAAGTGCAAGAACGCCGGGGGGAACGACGACTTCGGTCAACCCGAGAAGATTGGGGATCGGCACCTCGGTGATCATCAGGTCGACATCGACACCGGTATTGGCCGCTATCGTTATCGCCGATCCGGTGAGCGACGCCGTGGCGGCCAGCGTCACCGTCGATGTATCGGTCAGCGTCGCGGCGATGGTGCGCAGGCTGGGCAGGGCCTTGCCGTGGGCCTTGACCGTGTTCGACACCTGAGACGAGACCGTCACCGCACCGCCGGCCGCCGCAAGCGATCCGGCGATGGTGACGGTTGCCGACGTCGCCGTCGTTGCACTGAGCGTCGAAACGATCCCGGCGGCGTCGATCGATGTGCGGGCCCAGTCAACGGCCTCGATGTCGATCGACTGCGCGCTGATCACGGCCGAGGAGCCGATGTTGATGTCCTCGGCGCTCAAGCCAAGGCTGCCCGTGGTTGAAACGACCGAATTGACGGCGATCTCCTCGCCCGCATCCAGCATCAGCGAGAAGCCGGCATCGGTGGGCAACGACGAAAGCGTCGTCACATTGGCGCTGTCGCCGAGATAGAGCCAGACTTTGCTGGTCGCCGCCGAATCGTAATTGGTGCCGTCGATGATCACGCGCAGGGAGTTGGTGCCGTTCGCCTGCACGGTGACGTTCTTGTTGGTTGCCGCCGAAACCGTCGCCGAGCGGTCAACGACGAGCACGCCGCCGCCGACGGCGAAAGGCTCCATGTTCTCGAAGGCAAGCGTCGAGCCGTTCGGATTGGCGAACGTGACCTTTCCGGAGCCGTTCGCCCCCAGCGTCGCGCTGCTGGCGGCCAGGCCTCCAGAATAGACGATCGTATCGTGGCCGCCGAAGCCGCCATCCATCGTGCCGCTGAGCTTGCCAGCGGCTGCGATTGTGAAGGTGTCGTTGTTGCCGTCGGCGCCCTTCAGGTTCTCCGTGCCGGTGAATGCCACATTGACATGCGCGCCATTGACGGTGCCGGCATTGTTGCCGTTCAGCGTCCAGGCGGCGTTGGCGGAGCTATCGAACACCACCTTGTCGTTGCCGCCGCCGCCGTCGAACAGGATCGACTTGGAAAGCGTATTGGCGCCAAACGAATCCGCGTCGATCTTCAGCGTATCCCTGCCGCTGCCGCCGGTGATCGAGATCGACGACGTGTTTGCGCTGGCATTGATGGTGCTCAGGTCGCCGAATGCCAGCACCTTGCCGCCATTGGTCTGGTCGATGATCTGGACCTGCTGGATGGTGGTGGCGACGTTGTTGACCGTCTGCACTTCTTCGATCAGACGGACCAGGATTTCATGGTCGACGTTCGGGCCGTCGGTTGCCAGATTGACGTTGAGGTCGGCATTGAGCAGCAGGCGCGGCTCGAGGGGATCGAAGATCAGCCGAATGCGGTCGGCTAGTTCGCGCTGCACGCGCGAGCCCTTGAGCAGGCGCGCCAGTTTGGCTTTCAGGATTTCAGAAAGCTTCGCCCGCCGGTGCGATATAGGCCTGCCCGAAATGCCTTCCGACTTGAACGGAAATGCCATCTTCGCTTACCCCCCGCTCGCGCGCTCATCTCAATGAACCGCGCGGAACGCCCCAAAATTCCCTGCCCATTTCCATGCCCAGTCACGAAAAAGGGCGCATTGAATGCGCCCTCCTTCAAATCATGCGTCCGCAGGCTCCGGAGCAGTTTCCGGCTCGGGCGCTTCATCTTTCACCCCGACCGCTCCCGCTCCCATGCGCTCGGCCGTCGCCGACAGATGGCGCATTGACTGCAGATGCAAATAAATCAGTTCCAGGTCATCGGCCCTGGCAAGCTCGGCCAGTTGATCGCCAGACAACGCCTTCAGCCGATCGCGGTTGACCGCGAAAAACCCCGACAGCATCAGCGTCTTGCCATCGCGCAACGTGAAGCGCGCCTGCATCGCTTCGAACAGGTTGAGATCGTTGAGGCGCTTGGTCAGCGCCTGGGTGCGCTGGAACTGCACCTGATAGGCCTGCAGGAAACCAAGCACGTTTTGCAGGTACAGTGTGCGTTCGCCGTCGCCGTCAAACAGCCGCTCGCCGCGCCCCTTGCGGTTGCAGCCTTCGAATTCCTCATCGACGCAAAGCGTGAAATTCGCACCGTCATCGGTGCTCGAGAAGACGAAGGGATAGCGGCGCAGGAACGCCGGGACATAGCGCCCGCCCCAGGATCCGTCCTCATTGACAAAGAGATTCTCGCCGTCGCGCACACCGAGCAGAACCACCGGAATTATACTTTCGCCCTGTCCCGCAAAAACCACGGCATATTCGGCCGCGGCACCGGAAAACTCGGCGGCCATCAACGGCACCGAGTTAACCTGCCTGGCGAAAGCAAAATTGTTGCCGGTCTTGACGGACAAGTCGCCATGGCTTTGGCGTGATACCGGTACCGCCCGCTCATATATTAAAAGTTGCTTTACCATTCCCCACCCGTATCAGCACAAAAAAGCAACCGAACGATCCCGTTCGGCCCCCGTCCAAAAAACATTAAGGAAACCCTTAATTAGGAAACTAGACGATGGTTTCCGCAAGGGCAACAGCTTCTTTTGAAGAATTGATCAGCGGGACCAGTCGATCTGCGTGATCGCCATATCTTTTGACATAAGCGCTGTTGAGGCCAAGGCATTGTGTTGACGCGCAACTGTCCCTGTAGGGGCACTGATAGAAGCCGTTTTTCGCGAACTCGTCCCAGAAGGCAGGGTCGATGTAAAGTTGCGGCTGATCGTTAACCAGAAGTAAAGAATCGTCGCCGAGCAGGCACTCGGGAAAATTCTTGATCTCCACCGAACGGCCGTGCGCGCGCGCTTTGCGCGCCGCTTCCTTCAGGTAGGGCAATACGTCCAGATGGTTGGCGGCCAGGCCTTTTTCGTCGATCTCGGCCATCGGCCAATACAGCCAGAATTCCATCTGCGTAAGCCGCTTCAGATGCGCAAGCCTGTCAACAACGGCCGGCAACAATCGATAGCTGGCTTCAGTTACGACAGTATTGGTGATTGTCGCGACGCCCGGATATTCGTCGAGGATCTCCAATCCGCGTACCGTCTTCTCAAACGAACCTTTGACCGTGGTTATCGTGTCGTGGGTCATGGCGTCGCTTCCGGCGACGCTCACGAAAAATTCATCGACGCCCGCTTCCACGAGGCTCTCACTGTACGCCCGGCGGCCCAGATGCATGCCGTGCGTCTGTATGCGGACATGGTCGAAGCCGGCGGCACGTGCCTGGCGAGCCAGGTCCGGCAGGTCGCGGCGAAGTGTAATTTCCGAGCCGGTGAGGATGAGGCCGGTCCATTGCCGGGTGCGGCTGTTGTGGGCGAGCAACTCACGGAAGGTGTCATCGCTCTCGGGCGCAAGGCGATCCATCGTGCCCTCGATCATGCAATGCACGCATTTGAGGTTGCAGCGGAATTCCATCGTCAGCGAGACGTATTTGCTATGATCGTAGATTGCCATCACGCGCCCATGAGAAAATCTACAGAACGCCGTAATAGGCGCTCTTGAGAATTTCCAGCCTGCCGCCGATCATACGGTAATCGATACCGACATCATAGAGCATGTGGTCGAGCCGGGTTTTATTGGCGGTCAGGAAGGCTTGTATAGCGTCGGGATAGCCTAGCCTGTCGACGAACCAGATCAGTTGGTCGATGCGTATCCGGGAGAAATAAACACCGTCATTATACTTCTTGTTGGCAACGACGATAATGCCGCAGTCGCAGAGCTCCGGCCACAGGATGGAGGAGATATCGAGGCCGTCGAGGTCGAGATGCGCCGACGCCGCGACCTTGCCGACAATATCTTCCCAGTCATCCTTGGCGTCGAAGAAATAATAAAGGTTGTCGAAGCGCAAGCCGGACGGGCTGAGCTGGTAGCAGAGCCCGGAGGAAACCACGCTGCTCGGATTGCCGAGATAGACACTGATCTCTTCGATCCCGCGCTTCCGCTCGCCAAGGGCGGCATCGAGATCGAGCGAGAACATGAAATAGGGGCGCTTCGGTGACAAGGCGAGCGTCGACGGCGTATAGGGCGCCAACGCTGCCAGCACCCGTTCTATCGAGACTTCTCGCTCAAGGCGCTCGTAGTCGTAGAAATAGAGCTCCCAGCTGAAATCGCTCCCTTTTTGCTTGACGCCCCACACGGTCCGGAACGGACCGATTTCGCCCTGTACCGCGCGCACCATCTCGTTCAGCAGGGGCGGAGCGCCAAGCGCCTCGAAGGATTGCCAGAGCAGCGTCGAGGAGCGAAGCTTGCCCGCCGTGGCGGCCACCGGTTTGTAGGGCCAAAGGCAATAGTCGAACTGCTTGTCACCCGGCTGCGTCCACTCAAGAAAGTCAGCCACGGCCAACGCCCTTTCTTGCGGATGCGCCAAAGTAAAGCGTCGCGAAATCCCGGCCATTGCGTCCAATTCCGCCAGACAGATGACCGAGCGGTTCGCCGGCGATCCGCGAAAGCCATCCATCAATATCAGCCGGCTCGATACCGTAGGCACGCCCCAGCCGCCTGACCGTGTCCTCCACCGAGGCAACCTGGAGACCGGCCGAGTAGAAGTTGATGTCGAAGGAATGCCGCGGCGATCCGTCTTCCTGCACCTCCATGAAGAAAATCCGGTCGTCCGGGCAATGGTGGCGCGCCGCCTCGATCATCTCAAAGGCGGCATCGACCGAGGGAAAGGCAGCGGCATTGGCGCGCAATCCGGCTAGACGCTGCTGGATTGCGGCGACGCCACGTGCTTCGGCCGGCCAGAGATAGCGCGAAACCCTGGCGGATTGCGGGTCGTCAGGCCGCCATTTAACGGCGACATGGACCAGCTCGGTCACCGGTTTCGCGCCCTTGGCCAGACCGCGCCGGACTCGTCCGGAAAACTCGACATAAATCTTGTACAGTCCGGCCTTGCCGCCCTCGTAACCGAAATGCACGATCTCGGCCTCACCAAGATGCTCGCACAACATGGCAAGCATGGCTTCCGGCAGCGACAGCTTGCGGGCAATCGAACGAAGTCCGGCCTTGGCATCGGTTCCCAGCGAATCCTTGTGCACGATGGCGAGGAACCGATCCTCGTTGATCTCGCCATCGCCAAGCTTGGCCGATCGCTCGAGCCCGAATGGGCAGTTCAGATCCTCGATCAGCGAAAGCATGCGCTTGCCTTGCGCTTCGATCGGCGTCCGCTTCGGGTCGCCGGCCTCGGCAAACCGGTCCAGCCGCTGCAGGATCGCAAGCACTGCCTCTTCGGCAAGCCTGTCCACCGAAGCCCGGCCATCCATGACGATGTCGGCGGCAGGCCGCACCCGTTCGCGTTGCATGGCATAAGTGCCGGCGATGAACCCCGTGTAGTGCGCCAGGTAAGACTCCAGCCATCCCATGAAGGCCGGCGCTTCGCCGGGGGTCGCGCGTGCCCTGCCCGCTGCTTCGCCGATCTTGCGGGCCAGCGCTATGTCGGGCGGTGTGTCGACCCAGATCAGCGTGTCGATCAGTTCGCCGGTAGCGCCGTGCGCGCGCCCGAGCAGCGTATCGAGCAGGACGCATTTCGGAGGTGGCGTGGTCTCGGCAAGCCGGATCATCTCCCGGACCAGCGGCTCCAGCATGATCTCGTCGTAGTTCGACCCGCGTTCGATCCAATCCCTGATCTTTGATGGCGGCGATGCGGTGATGGTCTCGAAGTCGTCATAGTGCAAGGCCGGCACGCCGAGTCGATCCTGCAATGCCTTGGTCAGAGAGGTTTTGCCGCTGCCGGGGTGGCCTGATATCGCGACAATGGGCGCTCGCTTCATTGCCATTTCTTTCTCGCGGTGATCAGCGCAAAAGGCATCTCGATCCCGACGGACTGGACACTGATATCGATAAAGCCGAGTTTGTCGAGTTCGACCGCATAAAAATCCGGCTTGCGAAAAAACGGCAGGAAAACAAGGTTGGCGACCATCGAATAGGGAAGCCTGGTGCCGGCGGGTTCGATCGGCATGCGCTCGAAGATCACCATGCGCCCACCGGGTTCGAGCGCGGCGGCGGCTTCCCGCATGAACGTGGCGGCGTCGTCCTGCGGCCAGTCGTGCAGCACCGACTTGAAGCTGATGATGTCGTGGCCGGCCGGCAACCGGTCGCGGCGAAAATCGCCCTCCTTGAAGGTGATCCGCGCCGCCTGCGGCGAGCCTGAAACATGGCGCCGTCCAAGCGCGCAGACGACGGGCAGATCGAAAACCGTCGCTTCCATCGACGGATTGCGCTCGCATACCTGCCGGGCGAATTCACCGCTGTTGCCGCCGACATCCAGGATCGTCCTGTGTCCGGCGAGGTTCAGCCGGTCGAGACAGGCCGGCGCTTCGTATCGGGTGAGCGTCGAGGTGTAGCCCACCCATCGCGCCGTGGCGGCGAGGTTTTCCGGCGTCACCTCCATGCAGCGGTCGTAACGGAAAAGCTCGAACACCTGGGCTCGCGCCATGAACTGCGGAATATCCGAAAGCAGCTCAGCAAAAAGGCCATGAACGTCCGGCGCCACCAGATTGGCGAACCAGAGCTTTGCCTCCAGCAGGTCACGGTGGGCCAGCGCGTCGCGGAAATCGGGCGTCAAGCGGAGCGGATCCTCGCCACGAACCACGCCATTGCTTGCCAGCAGCTGAAGAAAGAAGTCGAAAGCAGTCTCGGGCATCTGAGCCAAACGATGGATATCGCTTCGAGCCGCCGATTGTCGGCCAGCCAGCAGGTCGACCAGCCCACGCGACAAGGCGAGAGCCAGGGCCCGCGACTCAATCTCGGTTTCGAGGAAGCGGTCTACCTGCCGTATCGGGTCGGTATTGATCACGCCCAGTCCTCGCCCACGTTCCAGTTGCCAGCCTCATCGATCAGAGCTTTCGACAGTTGAGGCCGTCGATTTTCACCGGCATCGTCATCTATTGTGGCAGATTCAACACAGTACATCGCAAGTGTATAGGATCGAGACCAATCCACGGACAATTTTTTGACACATTTCAGAACCGCGTGTTAGTCGCAATAGCATTGGGTGAGGGAGTGACTTTATGGTCCGCAGTCTGTTTGCAGCGTCGGTCACGATCGCCGCGCTCGTTTCCGTCACCTCGCTTTCACGAGCCGCAGACCAAGTCGTCGCGCCCCAGGAAGCCACCGGCCCGTCGTGGACCGGATTTTTTGTCGGCGTGCACGGCGGTGGTGCCTTCGGCAATATGGGCTACGACTTCCCGTCGGACCCCAATTCGCTCGATTATAAGTTCGGAGCCGCGGACTTCGCCTACGGCGTCCATGGCGGCTTCGATTACCAGTTCAGCAATCGCTGGGTGGCGGGTTTTGAACTGGACTATACGCAAATCGACGCCGACTATTCGCCTTTCGCCGCCGGCGGCTTCGGAACGCTGGTCAAGGCAAAATCGATCTATTCGGTATCCGGTCGCGCGGGCTACCTGCTGACGCCGCAGACGCTGGTCTATGGCCGGCTGGGATATGCCGGCATCAAGCTTGACGATATCGAGCAAGGCTTTTTCGACACTGTCAGCAAGACTGTTGGCGCGGCTGAAATCGGCATCGGCGCTGAAACCTTCCTGTTTGGCAATCTGACGGGGCGGATCGAGGCGAATTATTACCACCCCTTCGACAAGTTCACGAACACTGATGCCGAATCCTTCGATCCCCACTATCTCCTGGTGACGGCGGGCCTAGCCTATCGCTTCAACGCGCAGAACGGCTCCGCCTACCCGGTCCAATCAGCACCCGATATGAATTGGGGCGGTTTCTATGCCGGCGTCGATGGTTCGTACAATTTCGGCAACATGCATCTCGATGTCGATGTGCCAGGCGCAACCGTCGGTCCCTATGGGGCGCAGAGCATCGGCGGCGGAATCTTTGCCGGCTACAATTTCCTTCTGGGCTCTTCCTATCTGCTTGGTGTCGAAGCCGGTGCCGACTACCTTGATGCACGCTTCAAGGATCCGTCGCAGAATTCGCTCGATCCGAGCGCTCCGACGCTGTTTGGCACCGTCAAGGCTGAGCTCTCCCTCACTGCTCGCGCCGGCTACTTCGCCACGCCTTCAACCCTTGTCTATGCCAAGGGTGGCTTTGCTGGTCTGTGGACCGACGCCAATGATGAGTTCTTCGGGCTCGACGGTGGCGGCAGCAAGATGCTGTCGGCCTACCAGATCGGCGGCGGTATCGAATCGGCCCTGACAGACAAGCTCAGCCTGCGTGTGGAAGGCCTGTACACCAAGGCGGTGGATGGCCTGACCGTCGCCAACACCCAGCTTGATCAGAATGAGTTGAAGCCGTCGCTGCTGACCGGCAGGATCGGCCTCGCCTACCACTTCTAGCCCAGGCCGACTCTCGGTTCGCAAGCGATTCTTCGCGGCCCGAGCCGTGCGCGAGCCTTGGTAACGTTACCTCCCGCTTCTCCCTTTACGCTGCGAAGACGCCTTTCGGTCCCGACCCATTTGAATTATTGTCCGCCTCGGGCGTGTCGACCAAGATGGTCGGTGCCTTTCTCGGGGCGAGAATCGTAAAAACCGGCAGCGCATTCGACGATCGCGGTTCTCGACCGCGATCGAGGCAGCGACGACAGGCATGGGAGACCAAATGGCCAAGACACCAGCATCCGCTAAGCCCGCAAGACCCGCAGCACCCAAAAAGGAAGACGGCACGGCGCGCAAGGGCGTCCAGTGGCTTGAAGACCAGATGACCACCCACTTCGCCAATGTGGTCAACGTTCAAGGCACCAGGGAGCAGGTCGACCTGTTCTTCGGCACCAACCGGACCTGGAACGTCGAGGATGGCGGCTCCGTTTCGGTCGAGCTGTCCAATCGCATCATCCTGACGCCCCTGGCGGCGAAACGGTTGTGGACCGTGCTCGGTGGCGTGCTGCGCGAGCATGAGGCCCGCTACGGGTCACTCAACGTCGAGTAAGCGACCGGGAAAAATGGCCAAGGTCACGCAAAGCGACGATGCGGATGAGGCCGAAGAGGCCGCATCCGCCAGTTCCTTGACGCTTCTTGCGCCAGCGCTCTGGAAGCGCCTCTCCGAAGCAAGCACGTCCGAGGATCTGGCCACCGCATGGCTTGCCTTGCAATGCAGCATGATCCCCGGCGCGTCGAAGGGCATCGTGCTCGTTGAAGCGCGTGGAGGAATGCGCCTGCTGTCGGCATGGCCCGAAGCGAACGACGAACCAGCAGACCTCAAGAGCACGACGGAGCTGGCCCTGTCCGAACGCCGTGCCGTGGCACGCGGCGCGACCGCTGATTCCGTCGCCAGTCCTTCCGTGGCCTTCCCGATCCTGCTCGACGACGCCGTCATCGCGGTGGTGGCGGTCGGGATCGCCGTCGCCAAGCCGTCGCAGGCCAAGGAGGCGATGCGGGCCGCCATCCGCCAGATCCAGTGGGGCTCGGCCTGGCTGCGCGACCATCTGCGCGGCCAGCGGGCCAGCACCAATGTGCGCCAGCTCGACCGTTCACGGGCCACGCTCGACCTGATCGCTTCGGTTCTCGAACACCAGCGATTTGCTCCCGCGACCATGGCGGCCGCGACGGAACTCGCGATCCGTTTCGACTGCGCCCGGGTCAGTATCGGCTTCACGCGCCGCGGATCGGCCCGTATCGCCGCCATTTCGCACACCGCGCAGTTCGGCCGCCAGATGGGCCTCGTGCGCGCCATCGGGGCGGCCATGGACGAGGCCATCGACCAGCGCTGTTCCATCCTCTATCCGATCGGCGTCGATGAGCCGATCGCCACCCACGCCCACGGCGAAGTCGCCCGGCTGCAGCATGACGGCCAGGTGCTGACGGTGCCGATGTTCGTCGTCGACGCCTTTGTCGGCGCCATCACGTTCGAACGCCGGCGCGGTCATGCCTTCGAGCCTGAGATCGTGCAGATCCTCGACATGATCGCCACCGCCATCGGTCCCATTCTCAACGAGAAACGACTGAACGACCGCTGGCTGATCTTCAAGATCGGCGAGTCGCTCTGGCAGCAGATCAAGCGGCTGCTCGGGCCTGGCTACACCGGCCGCAAGCTCGCCGCGATCGGCCTCGCCGCGGCGGCGGCCTTTGGTTACTTCGCCACCGACACCTACCGCGTCAACGCCGACGCGCAAATCGAAGGGTCGGTTCGCCGCGCGATCATTTCCTCCTATGACGGCTTCATCCAGGAGGCCAAGGCGCGGGCCGGCGATGTGGTGAAATCCGGCGATGAACTGGCGACGCTCGAAGACCGTGAACTGGCGCTCGAGCGGCTGCGCTGGGCGACCCAGCGGCAGCAATACAGTTTCGAATACGACAAGGCCCTGGCCACCCGCCAGCCGGCCACGATCAATGTCGTTAAAAGCCAGATCGACCAGGCCGACGCGCAGCTCAAGCTGATCGACGAACAGATCGGGCGCACCAGGATCGTGGCGCCGTTCGATGGCCTTGTCGTCTCCGGCGATCTCAGCCAGCGGATCGGCGGCTCGGTCAGCCGCGGTGAATTGCTTTACGAGATCGCGCCGCTGACCGATTACCGCGTCGTCATGCAGGTCGACGAACGCCAGATCGCCGACGTCAGCGAGGGCCAGAAGGGCGAAGTTATCTTTGCTTCCCTGCCGGAAGAGCATTTCGAGCTGACTGTGGGCAAGATCACGCCGGTGGCGCAGGCCAAGGACGGCAAGAACCTTTTCCAGGTAGAGGGCAGCCTGACACGGACATCGCCGCGGCTGCGGCCCGGCATGATCGGCGTCGCCAAGATCGCGATCGACCAGCGTCGGCTCGTCTCGATATGGGCGCGGCCGGTGCTGGAATGGTGGCGCCTGGCAAGCTGGCGCTGGATGCCGTGACGTGGCCAAATCGCTGTTCAGCCCGTCCTGGTATCGCGTCGCCGAGCTGAAGGTCAGGCTACGCAGGCATGCCCAGATTCACCGGCAGAAATTCCGCGGCGAGATCTGGTACGTCTTGCAGGATCACCAGACCGGACGCTTCCACCGGCTGTCGGCGTCGGCCAATCTGATGATCTCGCTCATGGACGGCAGGCGCACCTTGCACGAGATATGGGATCTCGTCGGGCGACGCGCCGGCGACGACCCGCCGACGCAGGATGAGGCCATCCACCTGCTTGCCGAACTGCACGCCTCAGACCTTTTGCAGGGCGAACTGCCGCCCGATTTCCAGGAACTGACCGATCGCTCCGCCAAGCAGGCGCGCAACGAGGTGATCAACAAGCTGCGCAACCCGATGGCGCTGCGCATGCCGCTGTTCGATCCGGACCGGTGGCTCGATCTCACCATGCCGCTGGTTCGGCCACTGTTCACAATTTATGGCCTGATCGCATGGCTGGCGCTGGTCGGAACCGGCATTGCGCTGGCGGTGCTTCATTGGTCCGAACTGAGCTCCGATGCATCGGATCGCCTGCTCAGCGCCGGCAATGTCGCCTTGATCATCGCCATCTACCCGCTGGTCAAGACGTTCCACGAAGCGGGCCACGCCTACGCCACCAAGGCGTGGGGCGGCGCGGTGCACGAAGTCGGGCTGATGCTGCTCATCTTCGTTCCGGCGCCCTATGTCGATGCAACCGCATCGACCGCCTTCCGCGAGAAATGGCGCCGCGTGGTTGTCAGCAGCGCAGGCATCATGGTCGAATTCGCACTGGCCGCCGCCGCCATGATCTTCTGGGTCAACGCGGAGCCTGGCCTTGCCCGAGCCGCCGCCTTCAACGTCATGGTCATCGGCGGCATCTCGACGCTGTTCTTCAACGGCAACCCGCTGCTGCGCTTCGATGGCTACTACATTTTCGCCGATCTGATCGAGGTTCCCAATCTCGGCACCCGCGCCAATCGTTACTTCTGGTACCTCGTCCAGCATTACCTTCTGGGGATCACGAATATCGACAATCCGGCCTCGGCGCCGGGTGAACGCAAGTGGCTGTTCGGCTACGCCGTGCTGTCCTTTTGCTACCGCATAATGCTCAGCCTCACCATCGCATTGCTGGTCGCCACCAAGCTGTTCTTCATCGGCGTCCTGCTCGCCCTGTTCACGGTTTTCGGCACCGTGGTGATGCCGATCTTCAAGGGCCTGAAATTCCTGATGACGACGCCACGCCTGCAAGGCCAGCGCGGTCGCGCCATCGCATTGAGCGGAACCGCTGTTGCCGGGCTTGTCACGCTCGTACTGTTCGTGCCCATGCCATACGGCACGGTGGCGCAAGGTGTGGTCTGGATACCGGACCGCGCCGAAGTGCGGGCCGACACCGCCGGTATCGTCACCGAAATTCTCACCGCGCCGGACACGATGGTTTCGGCCGGAACCCCGCTGCTGCGGCTGGAAGATCCAGGCATCAGCGGCCGCGTCGCGCTGATCGAGGCGCAGCGGCACGAGTTGCAACTGCGTTACGAGGCGGTGCGGTTTTCCGACCGCGTCGAGGCGGACGTCCTGCTCGAGCAGATAAAAAACATGGAGGGCGTGCTCGCCTCGGTAAAACAGCGGCGTGACGGACTGGTGGTGAGCGCCCATGACGCGGGACGATTCATCCTGCCAAAGGCGGCCAATCTGCCCGGCCGGTTCCTCAACCAGGGCGACCTGGTCGGTTATGTCGTCTCGACCGCCACGCCGCAGTTGCGCGTGATCGTGCCGCAAAGCGAGGTCGATCTGGTGCGCGCGCGCACTGACGGCGTCGAGGTCCGGTACGCGGGCGAGTCCGGAAGGCCGGTGCCGGCCCGTATCAGCCGGGAAGTTCCGGCAGCCCAGTTCGATCTGCCAAGCCTGGCGCTTTCCGTGGAAGGCGGTGGAACGGTCGCCATGCGGTCCGGAAACGACGCCAGCGGCAAGCCGCGTGCGCTGGAAGGATTGTTCGTTTTCGACATAGCCCCCCAGCGGGCAGGCGAGCATCTGCTTCTGGGCAGCCGCGTCTTCGTTCGCTTCGACCACGGCAGGGAGCCGCTGATCTGGCGCTGGGTGCGCACCGTGCGCCAAACCTTCCTGAGCCGCTTCAATGTCTGACGCCGCTCTGATCAGGCCGCCGCTGCCGATCCTCTATGCCGAACGGGAAGATGCCAAGCGGGCGCCACTCGATGAATTCGCCTCGCGTGTCCTTGCCTATGGCGTCGTCGCGGGCTCCGGGCGCCGTGCCCGCCGGCTCGCCGATATCGTGCCCAAGGCAGATGCGTTCGACGGCGAGATGCGGGCGTTGTCGGACGAAGCGCTTCGCCTGCGAGCGCGGCATGTGTCGGTGTCGCTCAGGCGCAGGCGCGGCTTTCCGGAAGAAACCGTCGCCGAATGTTTTGCAATCATCCGCGAACTGTCGGCGCGTTTGAGCGGCAGGCGCCACTACCCCGTCCAGATGATCGGCGCATATGCGATGATCCGCGGCTACCTCGCCGAGATGGCCACCGGCGAAGGCAAGACGCTGACGGCGGCGTTGGCTGCCGGCACGGCGGCGCTCGCCGGCATGCCGGTTCATGTCGTGACTGTGAACGATTACCTCGCCAAGCGTGACGCCGAGCTCACCCAGCCGATCTACGATGCGCTCGGCCTGTCCGTCGGCGTCGTCGTCAGCGGCCAATCGATGCAGGAACGGCAGGCGGCTTATCGTGCCGACATCACCTATTGCACCAACAAGGAACTGGCATTCGATTACCTGCGCGACCGCATCGTGCTCGGCCAACGCGACGGGAACCTGCGGTTGAAGCTCGAGGGCCTGCAGGACGAGACACCGCGCTCGAAGAAGTTGCGCCTGCGCGGCCTGCATTTTGCAATTGTCGACGAGGCCGACAGCGTGCTGGTCGATGAAGCTCGAACGCCGCTGGTCATTTCGGGCGAAGCGAAGGGCGAAATTTCGGCGGAGGCGGCGCTGGAGGCGTTGGAACTCGCCGCCACGCTGGAAGCGGGCACCGACTATCTGCTTTTGACCGAACAGAAGCGAGTGGTGTTGACCGATGCCGGGCGCGAACGTGTCGCCGAGTTCGCCGAGGCCCATGGCAAGGAATGGCGCGGTGTCATCGTCCGTGAGGAATTCGCACGCCAGGCACTGTCGGCGCTGCATCTTTTTCATCGCGCCGAGGAGTATCTCGTCCGTGACGGCAAGGTGCAGATCATCGACCAGCACACGGGTCGCCTGATGCCTGACCGCGCCTGGACCGACGGGCTGCACCAAATGATCGAGGTCAAGGAGGGCTGCAAGCCCTCGGCGCGGCGCACCACCATAGCCCGCATGACGTATCAGCGCTTCTTCCGCCGCTATGCACATCTTTCCGGCATGACAGGAACGGCACGTCAGGTCGCCCGTGAATTCTGGAATGTCTATCGGCTACCGGTGGTGGCGATCCCGACGCACCGGCCGAGGCGGCGCAAGAACCTGATCGATCGGGTACTGCCCGACGAAGAGGCCAAATGGGGGCTCGCGGTCGACCGCATCGCCGAGCTGCACGCACGTGGCGTGCCGGTTCTGATCGGCACAGGCTCCGTGGCTTGCTCGATGATCGCCAGCGAGCATCTTGCCAATGCCGGGCTTCCTCACCTTGTTCTCAACGCCGCGCAGGACAGCGCGGAAGCCGCCATCGTCGCGCAGGCCGGTGAACTCGGCCGCATCACCGTCGCCACCAGCATGGCGGGGCGCGGCACCGATATCCATCTGGCCGAAGGCGTTGAGGAACTCGGCGGATTGCACGTCATCATGATGGAGCGCCACGAGGCGCGCCGCATCGATGACCAGCTCGCCGGTCGCAGCGGCAGGCAAGGCCAGCCGGGTTGCTTCCAGGCGATCCTGTCGCTTGACGATCCCCTTGTCGAGTTTGCAGCCAGCCGAGCGTTCAAGAACCTCGCCCGGGCAGCTGCTCCGATCCTCGGCGAAAGGCCGTCGCGCTGGTTGCTGCGCCACGCCCAGCGCCGTGCCGAACGTGTGCACGCGGGCATGCGCAAGGACCTGTTGGCTTCCGATGAAAAACAAAGCCGCACCCTCGCCTTCTCCGGCCGTCCAGAGTGAACCAATGAAGCCAATCGTCGCCGTTGCAGCCGCCCTTCTTTCCGTTGCCGCCACCGCCGTCAGAGCCATGACGTTCGACTGCGTCGCCGAGCCGGCGCAGCGCGTCCAGATCGGTACTCCGGTCACCGGTCTATTGGCGTCCGTCGCTGTCGGTCGCGGCGCCCTCGTGTTGCCTGGCGACGTGGTGGCGAAGCTGGAATCGACGGTGGAGGAGGCCAATGTCGCGCTTGCCAAGGCGCAGGCGGAGGCCGACGAGGCCGTGCAGGCGCAGCAGACACGGCTGACGCTGGCCGAAGCAGATCTGTCGCGCTCGAAGAAGCTGGTGAACTCAGGATCCGTCGCCACCTCGAAGGTCGAGGAGCTGGAAGCCAATGTCGAGATCGCCAAGCGCGACCTCGACACCGAGAAGCGCAAGATGCTGCTCGCGCAGATCGAGCTTCAGCGCCAGCAGGCACTGCTTGATCGGCAAAGCATCCGCAGCCCGATCAAGGGATTTGTCGCCGAACAGAGCCTGCGCGCCGGTGAATTCGTCCGCCAGGACAGCCCTATCATGACGATCGTGCAGATCGATCCCCTGTTTATCGAGGCCTATGTTCCCGTCGATCTGTGGGGCAAGATCATCGTCGGCACTCACGGCTCGATCATCCTCAACCAGCCTGACCAGCAAAGGCGTGGAGCAGCGGTCACCGTGGTGGACAAGGTTTTCGACGCCGCCAGCGGTACGTTCGGGGTTCGATTGGAACTACCCAATCCCGATGACCAAATTCCGGCAGGCCAGAGATGCCAGGTCGATTTTGACGTGCAGTCGCAGGCAACCGTCTCGCCCTGATCGCTGTTTGATGGAGAAAAGCAGAACGGACCCGCCGATCTGCGCGCGGCGCATCAGTCGCGCGATATGGACAGCCCCGCCAGAAGCGGCGCGTACGCGGCGAGCCTGCCGGATACAAACTCGGTGAAGAGCCGCACGCGCTTCGTCTTGCGTGTCTCCCCCTGTGTAAGAAGCCAGAGCGTTCCGTACATGTGCAGGTTGGTGCCCGGCACCCTCACCAGCAGCGGGTCGGCATCTCCGACGAAGCACGGCAGCGTCGTCATCCCGAGCCCCTGCCGCACCGCGACGACCTGCGCCTCGGCATCCGTGACCCTGAACGGAACCTCGGCGGTGCGAACCTCACCCTCGCGGGCCCAGTCCGGAATTCCATGAATGCTTATGACGATCCACCGGATGGGATCAGGCGCGCCCGCACGCCACGCGGCTAGTCGATCGCGGGATATGTAGATACCGCCGAACAGCTCCGGTCCCTTCAGGCCGTGAAGATTGAGCGGCAGGGTCTTGCGGTCGTAGACGACACGGATCGCCACGTCGGCGTCTCGGTTGGTCAGGTTCGCCAGCTCGCCGGACGACAGGATTTCCATCTCGATGTCCGGATGCAGACGCGCGAAATCGGCGAAGTCCGGCATGAGCAGGTGTGTCGCGAGGGGCGGTGCCAGCGTCACCCGCAGAAGCCCGCGCACGCTCTGGTCGCGGCCAAAGACGCGCGTCTCCAGTTGGTGCGACGACGCTTCCATCTGGGCAGCGAGTTCGAGGACCTCCTCCCCCGCAGCCGTCAGGCGGTAGCCCGAAGGCAGCTTCTCGAACATGTGCGCCCCGAGGCGTTCCTCGAGTTGGGCGATGCGTCGCAGCACGGTCGAGTGGTTCACACCGAGGCGCTCGGCGGCGGACCGCACCGAGCCGCCGCGCGCGACGGCAAGAAAGTAGCGAACGTCATCCCAGTCGATCATGGTGCAATCTCGCACCGCGCGGTGCGCCTTCCAAAGCCCAAATCTAACATATCGAACCGTATCTCGTCTGTGGGCAGAACGATGGTCATCGTAGCCCAATGCGGACAAAGAGGCCCCAATTCCGAACAGCCGACGCCCATCGTCGCGGCTGGCTTGGGGTCGTTCAGCCGGATCGATTTCGCACCACCGATATGCGCGTTTCCGCACTCAACGCATGAAGCCGGCAGACCTATTTCGAGGCTCTCGGGGACCTCCCCGAATGTCAAAGGCGGAGCCTGAAGGAGAAAGTCATGGGAAAGCTCGAGGGTAAGGTTGCAGTCGTCACGGGTGGATCGAGCGGCATGGCGCTGGCGAGCGCCAAGCGGTTCGTTGAAGAAGGTGCCTATGTTTTCATCACGGGCCGGAGACAGGAGGCGCTGGACGAGGCCGTCAAGCTGATCGGCCGGAACGTGACCGGCGTGCGCGGCGACGCGGCCAATCTCGACGACCTTGACCGCCTGTTCGATACGGTCAAGCGGGAAAAGGGCAAGATCGACGTCCTGTATGCGAGCGCCGGCACGGGCGAAGCCGTCCCACTGGGCGAGATTACCGAGCAGCACTTCGATGCGGCCTTCAACCTGAATGCGCGCGGGACGCTGTTTACGGTTCAGAAGGCGTTGCCGCTGCTCAACGATGGCGGATCTATCTTCATGACCGGGTCAGTTGCTTCGGTGAAAGGTTTTCCTGGTTACGGCGTTTATTCGGCGAGCAAGGCGGCGCTGCGCTCATTCGCACGCACTTGGCTCAACGAACTGAAGGGCAGGAATATCCGCGTGAACGTGCTGAGCCCGGGGCCGATCGCCACACCGATGCAGGACCAAGTTCTCACCGAGGAGGCGAGGCGGATGTTCGAATCCCTGATCCCGCGGGGAAAGATGGGGCGCCCCGAGGAAATTGCGGCGGTCGCGCTGTTTCTTGCTTCAGACGATTCGAGCTTCGTGAATGGGGTGGAGTTGTCTGTCGACGGCGGCTTCTCGGCCATCTGAAATCGCGCCGGACCCAGCGCCGTTGAAGGCCAGGGAATCAATACCAACACAGATCGGAGAAATATTATGAGCTATGCGATTGTAGGATTCGGTAAGATAGGCCAAGCCCTCGCCCACGCCTTCGCCCGTAGGAACATCGACGTGACCGTCGCGAGCCGCCGGCCGCCCGAGGCGTTGGCGCCGCAAGCCCGGGCGATTGGACCCACGGTCGTCGCCAAGTCGCTGCGGGATGCGCTCGAGGCCGACACAATCATCCTGGCGGTCCCGTTCGGGGAACATCGCGAGGTTGCGAAAGCCCTGCCGAGTTGGAAAGGCAAGACGGTCATCGATGCGATGAACGCGTTGGTTCCCCTTGAGGAACTGGACGGCCTCCCGTCCTCCGCCTTCGTTGCGAAGTCGTTCGCTGGCGCCAAGTTCGTGAAAGGCTTCAATCACTTGATTGCAGCCACCCTGGCCACCGATCCTGTCGTCGAGGGCGGCCACCGGGTCGTCTTTCTGTCGAGCGACGATGAGGACGCGACCGCTCCCGTGGCGGATTTGGCCAGACAGCTCGGGTTCGCACCCGTCAAGCTGGGAAAGCTCAACGAGGGTGGCGCGCTGGTGCACGCACGCGGCCGCACTTGGGGTCAGCTCATCTTCCAGGATTTGTTCAAGAAGGAACAGTAATCGATCCACGACCGTGTGACCGACGCCGAGGACTGGTCGCGCGCTAACTTCTTCGAGCAGCGCGCGACCGAATATTTGCAGGCCACAAAGTCGCGAAGGTACCGTGCGGAGCCATCAGGATCGAGTGTATGTAGCGTCTCGACCAGAGCTTTGTGCACTTGGAGCGGTGCAAGCTCAAACCAGGATGGTGAACCGCTCCAAGTACTTCCTGCTCAGACTATCTTTAGTTGTGCCGGATTTCCGTGCCGAGCACTTTCAGGCATTCCCGAATGAAGGCTGCCAAGGCCGTCCAGCCTTTGGCTGAAACCATCGTCCCGTCGACATAGGCCTCCGTCGGAGACAGGTCGATGTAGGTGCCGCCGGCGAGTGTGACTTCCGGCTCGCAGGCCCCCAATGCGCCAACCTTCTTGCCGCGCACGACGCCATCGACTGCAATGAGAATCTGAACGCCATGGCAGATCGTGAAGATCGGCTTTTGGGCTTCGTGGAAATGACGCACGATCGCCTGAACGCGCTTGTCGGTGCGGATGTACTCGGGGCCACGACCGCCCGCGCAATAGACCGCGTGGTACTGGTCGAGCTGCTTCTCAGCGTCGGAAAACGTCTTGTTTATCAACGCGTAGTGGCCGAGCTTTTCGGTATAGGTCTGGTCGCCCTCGAAATCGTGCAGCGAGGTCTTGATCACGTCTCCAGCGTTCTTGTCCGGGCACACGACGTGGACCGTATGACCCACGGCTTCCATCGCCTGCTGATAGACGAAGATTTCGTATTCTTCGGTGAACTCACCGGTCAGCATCAGTATCTTTTTGCCTGGCATGGCTCTTCCTCTCGGTTTTGGCTCGGCAAGGCGCAGATCGCGCCTTGCCTTTCTGGGAATCGGATCGGATCAGAATGGCGAGTCAGGGAAATAGTATTCCTTGGCATTGGCCTGGGTGATCAGCGGCGCATCGAGCTTGACGGTGCCGCGGACAGGTGCCTGGCCGATCAGATTGGCAACGGTCATGTAGATCGCCGTCTTGATCATCGACGGCGGGTATGGGGTCTCGACCGGCGTCATCGCGTCGCCGTCGATCACCTTCTTGACGATGTCCTTCATGCCGTTGCCACCGAGGGCCAGCTTGATATCGGTCCGGCCCGATTGCTTCACGGCCTCGAGCACGCCAAGCAGCATGTCGTCGTCATTGGCCCAGACCGCATCGATATGCGGATACTTGGCCAGGTAGTCCTGCATCAGCTTGAAGGCCTCGTCGCTGTTCCAATGCGCGTACTGGATGTCCAGCACCTTCAGTCCGGTGCCCTTGATCGTGTCTTGGAAGCCCTTGATGCGCTCGTCATCGATGACCGTCGGAATGCCGCGCAGCACCACAAGATCGCCCTTGCCACCCAGCTTGTCGATCATGAACTTCGCGGTATTGGAGCCCACCGCGATGTTGTCGCCGGCGAGATAGAGGTCCTGAATCGAGGAATCGGTCAGCCCCCGGTCGACGACCGTGATGAAGGTCCCCGCGCCCTTGATGGCCTTGACCGGCTGGGTCAGTTCTTCCGAACTGTATGGCAGGATGACCAAGGCATCCAGTTTGCGGCTGGCGGACAGATCCTCGAGCGCGCTGACCTGCTCGGCGGCCGATGGCGACGTCTTGACGACCACTTCCACGCCCGGGAATGCCGCGTTGATTTCCTTGGCGGCCTGCTGGGCATGATAGACGACGCCCGCGGTCCAGCCATGGTCGGCCGCCGGTATCGACACCGCGACGACCTTCTTGTCCTGTGCCATGGCCTGGCCGGCCAGCAGCAGCGAGCCAAGAGCGGCCGCCGCGATCCATTTTCTACTCAACATTCTCTTCTCCCATTGGACCTACAAAACCCTGGCTCCCGCGTGGTCCGGACACGAGGCTATTTCGAATTGGAAAACCGCTGGATGAGCATGGCGATGATGATGATGACGCCCTGAACGGCGGCCACGAGGTACTCGGAAACAAAGTCCGACAGCACCATCAGGTTGGCGATCAGTTCCAGGATGACCGCGCCTGCGACTGTTCCCCACACGTGGCCCTTGCCGCCGCGCAATGCGGTGCCGCCGATCACCACGGCGGTGATCACCTGCAACTCCCAGAGCTGCCCGGTGGTCGGCGTGGCAGCGCCAAGGCGCGGCACGTAGCAGATCGCGGCGATCGCCACGCACGCACCCTGGACGATGTAGGCGATGGTGCGGGTCTTGATGACCGAGATGCCGGAATAGCGCGCGACATCCTCATTGGCGCCTACAGCCGCGCATTTGCGTCCGTATTTCATCTTGTAGAGGATGAAGGATGCGACGGCCGCAACCGCGATGGATATCAGGATCGGGATCGGAATACCGGCGACCGTACCGAAATAGACAGGTCGGTAGGCGTCGCGCAGCGACCGGTCGATCGGGATCGTGCCGCCGTCAGTCAGATAGGTGATCAGCGCCCGGAAAATTCCCATCGTGCCAAGCGTCGCGATGAACGGCTCGATCCGGCCGACCGTGACGATCAGCCCGTTGGCGAGCCCACACAGCAACCCGACCAGGATCGCAACGACCATTCCGGCGGGAATGGCCCAGAGGCCGGCATGCGGTGCCATCGCGTTCATGAACATGATGGTGATGCCGGTGACGAAAGCAGCCATCGAGCCGACGGAAAGATCAAGCCCTCCCGACGAGATGACGAACGTCGCACCGACCGCGATGATCGCGATGAAGGCGCTGCGGGTGATCACGTTGGCAAGGTTGGTGGCCGAGAGAAAGTCCGGATTGATAAGAAAGCCTGCCACGAGCAGGGCAGCCAATGCCAGGAAGGGTCCGACGTCGGTCCAGGTGAGATTCAAATCGCTGATCCGGCGCGTCGTCGGGGATCCGGTCATGACAGCCATTCTGTTTCTCCCTTGGCCTTTGGCCCCGGCTTCGGGCCGCTGGTTGCCAGCAGCGCCACATTGCTTTCAGTCATTTCGGCGCCGCTGACTTCTCCGGTGACATGCCCCTCACGCATCACCAGGATGCGATCGCAGATGCCGATCAGCTCCTGCATCTCCGAGGAGATGACGATGCAGGCCTTCCCCTTGGCGACCAGGCCGTGGATGAAGGCGTAGATCTGCGCCTTGTTGGCGATATCGATGCCGCGCGTCGGCTCATCGATGATGACCACCGACGGGTTGGTCAAAAGGATCTTGGCCAGAAGCAGTTTCTGCTGGTTGCCGCCCGAGAGTTGGGCCGCCTTTGCGGCCGGGCTTTTCACCCTGATGTCATAGGTCTCGACGGCCTTTTCCAAGGCCTCCGTCTCGCGTCGGCGGCCTATCGAAAGGCCGGGATGGAAGACGCCGAGCGCGGAGAGTGTCAGATTGGGTGCCAGGCGCTCCTGCAGCAGCAATCCCTTGCCCTTGCGGTCCTCGGTCAGGTAGCCGATGCCGGCGTCGATCGCGGCGCGCTGCGACTGGAAGTGGACCGGCTTGCCCTCGAGCTCGACCGTCGCGGTTGCCGGGCGCAGGCCGACGATACCCTCGAACAGCTCGGTGCGGCCGGCGCCGACCATCCCGGCAAAGCCGAGTATCTCGCCCTTGCGGACCGTGAACGATACATCCTCGGCATAGCCGGGAACGGTGGCGTTCCTGACACTCAGCATCGGGACATCGGATGATGCCCCGATCTTTTCGGGGTAGAGCGCGGCCAGTTCACGCCCGACCATGAGGCGCGCCATGTCCATCTGGTTCAGCGTCTTGCCGGGATAGGTGCCCACCATCTTGCCGTCGCGCAGCACGGTCACCTTGTCGGCGACCCTTTGCACCTCGTCCAACCGGTGGCTGATATAGAGCACGGCGGTGCCGTGGGCCTTCAACTGCAGAACGATCTCCAGCAGCCGTTCGACCTCACCGCCGGTCAGCACGGCGGTCGGTTCGTCGAAGATCACCACCTTGTAGTCGTCGAGCAGCGCGCGGGCGATCTGCACCATCTGCCGGTCGGCCAGCGAGATGTCGCGCACCAACGCGGTCGGCGATACGAAACAGCCGATCTGCGCCAGCTTCTCGGCCGCCAGCCGCCGCATGGTACGGTCATCCACGACCGGGCCGCGCGAAAGCTCACGCCCGAGAAACAGATTGTCCGCCACCGTCAACGCCTCGGCGAGCAGGATCTCCTGATGCACCAGCGCAATGCCGGCATCCTGGGCCTGGCTGGGTTTGGTGAATTTCACCGGGTGGCCGTTCATCGACAAGGTGCCGCTGCTTGGCTCGACATAGCCGGACAGCAGCCTCATCAATGTCGACTTGCCGGCCCCGTTTTCGCCGATGATGGCGTGGATCTCACCGGGCAGGACGTCGAGCGTGACGTCCGCGAGCACTGTCACCGGGCCGTATTGTTTCGACAGGTGCCCGGCGCGCAGCACCGGCTCGACGGCGCCCGGCATTTCACCAGAGTGCAGCGTGCTTCCTCCCTCCCCTGCGATATTGGCGGCAATGGACATCGGTTCCAGCCTCAATCGAATGCCGGAAGCAAGCGATCGCGGGAATGCTCGATATGGACGCGCATAGCCTCTTGGGCGGCGTCCGGGTCGGCGCGACCGAATGCGGCGAGAATCGCCTCGTGTTCGTCGAGCGCTTCCTCGGTCACGCGGGAATGGTACATCAGGCGGAAGATGTGGAAGTGGGTGTGCTGGTGGCTCAACGTCTCCCGAATGAGTTCGTTTTCGGAAAACTCCATGATCTTGTCGTGGAAGATCGCGTCCTGCCGGGCGAAATTCGAATAGCGCAGGCGATCGTCCTTGCCTTCGCGCCGTGACATCACGCCGGCCGCTTCCAGCAAAGTGTTGAGCTTCGCTTCGTCCATGGCAGCGGCGGCTTTCGCCGCGGCATGCGGTTCAAGCAGAAGGCGCATCTCGTACAATTCATCGAAACGGCGACGGGTAATCTGGGGTGCCGCTCGGTAACCAATGAGATGCGTCTTGAGCACCAGGCCTTCACCCTCGAGGCGGCCGAGCGCCTCCCGGATCGGCGTGTGCGAGACGTTGAATTCCTTGACCAGGCTATCGACGGTGATGCGTGAACCCGGCGCGATCTTCAGCGCCATAAGCTGCGCGAAAATCGCTTCGTAGACATCCTCGACCAAGCTGTTGGAACGCTGGATGCGACCGCCGCCAGCGGTCGTTTCAGTCGTGTCGGTTAAGTTCGCGGTCTGCATCTTTTTGCCTCTTGACAGTGAGGACTGCTAACACGATGCTCCGACCGATGCAATCCTATATCCTATACGATTTTAAAGCGGATATGTTTTTTAACCGTCACCTGAGTGTCGCCGCAGCGCGTCCAACAGCCTTCGCCGACAGGTGGCGGACAT
Source organism: Mesorhizobium sp. 113-3-9 (assembly GCF_016756515.1). Taxonomy (NCBI): domain Bacteria; kingdom Pseudomonadati; phylum Pseudomonadota; class Alphaproteobacteria; order Hyphomicrobiales; family Phyllobacteriaceae; genus Mesorhizobium; species Mesorhizobium sp. 113-3-9. Next base: position 6,426,481 of record NZ_AP023246.1, read on the forward strand.
GTCGCGATAGCCTTCCCCAGTTCCCAGTTGAGCCGCCGTCAAAGGACAAAAGATCATCATGAGCCTCTTCGCCGCCCTCCGGCTTCCGCGTGAAATCCTTTTCGGGAAAGGCCAGCGCCACGCGCTGCCGACAGTCGCCGCCAGGTTCGGGCGGCGCGCGCTGATCTGCACCGATGAGCGTTTCGCCGGCACCGAGGTGTTCGCGGAGGTGGTCAAATCGCTCCAGGCCGCCTCGATCGAAGTGCTGGTGCACGACCGCGTCCTACCCGATGTGCCGCGTGACACCGTCAGCATCTGCGTCGACGAGGCGAAAGCGTTCCGGCCTGAGATGGTGATCGGCATCGGCGGTGGCAGCTGCCTCGACTTTGCCAAATGCACCACCTTGCTGCTCAGCCATGGCGGCAAACTCCAGGACTATTATGGGGAGTTCAAGGTGCCCGGTCCCACGCTGCCAATGATCGCCGTGCCCACCACAGCGGGCACCGGCTCCGAAGTGACGCCGGTCGCGGTGATCTCCGATCCCGACCGGACGCTCAAGGTCGGCATATCGAGCCCGTATCTGATCGCCGCGGTTGCCTTGTGCGATCCCGACCTGACAATGACCTGTCCGCCCGGGCTGACAGCGATCGCCGGCGCCGACGCATTGACACACGCAATCGAGGCCTTCACCGCCATGCGGCGCGGCGAGGACCCGGACCTGCCGCAAAAGCACGTGTTCATCGGCAAGACGGCGTTGACCGATCATTTCGCGCTGCTGGCCATAAAGCTGCTGGGGCGCAGTCTGCAGAAAGCCTGCACGGACGGGACCGATGCCGATGCGCGTGCCGATGTGATGATGGGCGCGTTGGCGGCAGGGTGTGCATTCGGCACCGCCGGAACGGCGGCGGCGCATGCCGTGCAATATCCCGCCGGGGCGCTCACGCACACCGCGCACGGCCTGGGTGTGGCAACCATGATGCCCTACGTCATGACCTATAACAGGCGTGTGGCCGCCGCTGAAATGGCCGAGATCGGCCGCGCGCTCGGGCTCTCCGCGGACGGGCGCAGTGAAGATGAGCAGGCCGGCGCTGCCATAGAGGAGATCAGGCGGCTGTTCGCGGCGATCGGCATCACCTCGACGCTGGCGGATCTTGGCCTACCCGCTGATAAACTGGACTGGACCGCCGAGCAGGCGCTCGGCATCGACCGCCTCATCAAGAACAATCCGCGCCCATTCGATCTCGCCACCATGCGACGCCTGGTTCAGGCAGCTCACGACGGCGACCTCGCGGCCTGCGCCAATTGAACGAACGGAACAAGACGATGAACCTTGCCCAGCAAATCGACCAGGATGGCTATGACGTGCGCCGGTTTTCGCACGGGCTTTACATCGACGGCACGTGGCGCCCCTCTTCCGATGGCCGGCTCATCGATGTGGTCGATCCGTCCTCCGGGGCCGTGATCGCGGCGGTTCCCGATGCAACGCTCGAGGATGCCACAACGGCCGTCGAGGCCGCGGCCAGGGCCGCCAAGGGATGGCGAGAGACAGCGCCGCGCAAACGCTCGGAAATCCTTCGGCGCTGTTTCGAACTCATGGTCGAACGGTCTGAAACGCTCGCCATGCTGATCTCGCTGGAGAACGGCAAGGCGTTGCGGGACGCGCGTGGCGAGGTGGCGTATGCGGCCGAGTTCTTTCGGTGGAACGCCGAAGAAGCGGTCCGGATCACCGGCGAATTCGGCACCGCACCCTCCGGCACCAACCGGATCGTGGTCGACTATGAGCCGATCGGGATCTGCGTGCTGATCACGCCCTGGAACTTTCCCGCCGCGATGGCCACCCGCAAGATTGCGCCGGCACTGGCGGCAGGTTGTACGGTCATCCTGAAACCCGCCAGCGAAACGCCACTGACGGCCTACGCTTTGGCCGCGCTCTACAGTGAGGCCGGGGTGCCGGCCGGCGTCGTCAACGTCCTCACCACGACCAGTCCTGGTCCGCTGACATCGGCCATGCTGGCCGATCCGCGTGTCAGGAAGCTCTCCTTCACCGGCTCCACCGGGGTCGGCCGAACCTTGCTCGGCGAGGCCGCCAAGCATGTCATCTCCTGTTCGATGGAACTCGGCGGCAATGCGCCCTTCGTCGTGTTCGACGATGCTGATCTTGATGCGGCGCTCGACGGTGCAATGATCGCCAAGATGCGCAATGCCGGCGAAGCATGCACCGCCGCCAACCGCATCTATGTCCAGTCAGGCATCCACCAACGGTTCGCTGACGGGCTTTCCAAACGCATGGCGGCGCTCAAAGTGGGGGCGGGCACCAATGCCGATACCGAGTGCGGCCCGATGATCACAAAAAAGGCCGTGGACAAGATCGACCGTCTCGTCAAGGACGCGGTGGAGCGGGGAGCCAAGGTGCTTTGCGGCGGCTCGATTTTGGACAGCGAAGGCTTTTTCTATCCGCCGACCGTACTGTCGGCGGTATCGCCCGAAGCCGAAATGGCGCATGAGGAGATCTTCGGGCCGGTGGCGCCCATCACCATGTTCGAAACCGAGGCGCAGGCCATCGCATATGCCAATGACACGGAATATGGCCTTGCCGCCTATATCTATACGCGCGATGTGGGACGTGGAATGCGTGTGGCGTCGGGTATCGAGGCCGGCATGATAGGGCTCAACCGCGGGCTGATGTCCGATCCAGCGGCGCCTTTCGGCGGCGTCAAGCAAAGCGGCCTTGGCCGTGAAGGCGGTCAGCATCACGGCATCGCTGAATTCATGGAGGCGAAATACATCGCCGTCACCTTCTGATCGGGCTCCCATGCAGAAAGACCCCTTCCGCACCCGCGACCACGTTGCCGATTTTGATGACATCGTGGCCGATATCGTCGCGCGCAGCGCCGCGACCCGGGCGACGCTGGCCATGGCGGGCGATCTCGCCTATGGCGAGCACCCTGCCGAGAAGCTCGACCTGTTTTTTCCGCCCGGCCGGGGCAGCAATCTTCCGGTTCATATCTTCATCCATGGCGGCTATTGGCGCATGTTCTCCAAAGCCGACTATTCCTATGTCGCGGATACCGTGACCAAGGCTGGCGCGATCGCGGTGATCGTCGATTATGCGCTGATGCCCGAGGTCAGGATGGCGGCTATCGTCGATCAGGTCCGGCGCGCCAAGCAATGGGTGCTGGACAACATCGCCAGCCATGGCGGCGACCCAGGCCGGATAAGCCTCAGCGGCCATTCCGCCGGGGCGCATCTGGCGACATTCCTGTTCGAAAAGACGCCGGCGCCGTCACACATCCGCGCAGTGCTGCTGCTGAGTGGCCTCTACGACCTGAAGCCGCTGCAGACGTCTTTCCTCAAGCCACTAATCGGCATCACCGACGAGGAGGCTTTAGCCTTCACGCCAATGACGCGGCAACACGATCCTGATACCGCCGTGACGATCTTGGTAGGTGCCCAAGAAACGCCGCCATTCCAAAAGCAGGCGGCGGATTTCGCAACGCGATTGCGCGCGCACGGGCCCGGTGTCCGCAACCTGTCCCTGAAAGATCGGAACCATATGAACAGCGTGCGGGATCTGGGCATCAGCAGCACGCAAGCTGGCGATTGCTTACTAGAAATTATCGAAGCGACGCGCGACTAGAGCATTTCACCGTTTCACGGAAACGGCGAACCGCTCTAACTCTTTGTTTTGACGCAATTCCCAAGGGCAAGCGCTACGCGCTTGTCCCGGGAATACCGTTCACACTTTTCCTGGAATTGCTCTAGTCCGGCTGGGTTTCCGAGCAATGCCATAGACGGCGGCGGGCGGTATGTTCCGCAGCGTCCTTCCGATCCATCTTGCTTCCAACCCAAAGGTCTTCGAGCATCGCCAGGATCAGATCCGCCGCGTCAACTCCCTGGCGCAGCAGCGTGCGCGTGAGGACGCCGGTTGGCCCGAGTGACCGGTCCGCTCCATATGGCACGACCGATGGTGCCTCCTCCTCGACTTGGAGGTTTTTCAGGCCCCCCTCACCCGCCGGATCTAGCGTACAACGCCGACGTAGTCTTCGACCTCCAACAAGGTCCGCTCAAAGAGGCAGGCTATCTCGTTGATATCGTCGTCGCCGATGATGAAAGGAGGACAAAACGCGATGATATCGTCTATCGGGCGAATGACGAGACCGTTGGCAAGCGCCTTGCGATCGAATTCCGCCCCGACCTTGAGTTCTGGATCGAATCGTTGACGCGTCTCTTTGTTCTTGACCATCTCAACCGCGAGCATGAGGCCTTCGCCGCGCACCTGGCCGACAATCGGGGAATTCGCGCCGATGGTTTGCAGCCGACCCTTGAGGAGTTTCCCGCGCTCCCTCACATGCTCGACAACGCCCATTTCCCTGTAGATCGCCAATGTTTCGAGCGCGACCGCCGCCCCCACCGGGTGGCCGCAATTGGTGAAGCCGTGGCCAAAGACGCTGCCGTCGCGGTTGAATTCGCGCACGCTCTCATAGATCCGCCGGGACACAATCACCGCCGACAGGGGGAAGTGCGATGACGTGATGCCTTTCGCCAAAGCCATCATGTCGGGTTTCATCCCAACGGTCTCCAGCCCGAACATGTTGCCTGTGCGGCCGAAACCACAAACGATCTCGTCGTCGAGGCAGAGAATTCCGTATCGGTCGAGCACTGCCTGGATAGCGGGGAAATACCCCGCCGGCGGCACCACGACGCCACCGCCGGCGTTTATCGGCTCGGCGATGAATGCCGCAATCGTCTCCGGCCCTTCCGTTTCGATCATCTCCCGCAGGTCTTCGACAAGCCTGGCGACAAATTGCCCTTCGGTTTCGCCCTGTCGCCCCTCGCGATAAAAGTCCGGGCAGCCGGTGTGGAGAAAGCCTGGCAAGGGCAGCCCAAACTCCCGATGCAGGCGCGGCAATCCCGTCAGGGATGCGCCAACGACGGTTGAGCCGTGGAACGCACGCTGGCGCGAGATGATCTTTCTCCGCGACGGGTTCCCATTCTGGGCGTGGTAAAGCCAGGCAAGCTTTACCATCGTTTCGATGGCTTCCGATCCCGACGTCGCGAAATAGGCCCGCCCATCTTCGAAGGGCGACATCTTGACGAGCTGCTCAGCAAGATCGACGCTTATCGCGGGCGTCTTCTGATTGAAAGTGTGATAGAAGCCCATCTTCTTGTACTGGTTCGCGGCCGCGTCTCCGAGCCTTTGGTTGGCGAAACCCAGCGAGGCACACCACAAGCCCGCCATGGCGTCTATCAACCTTCTGCCACCCTCCTCGAAGACATGGGCGCCCTCCCCATGCGTAAAGATCATCGGCCCTTGCCGTTCGAGGACGATGGGGCTGGTTTGGGAATGGATATGATAAAGCGTGTCGCGCTCGGCTACACTGTGATTGCTGCGGTCATTCATCATAAACTCTTGCCTCTGGCGGATCTGGCTTCGCGGCTCGCCCGGTTCGGAAAGCCGGAGGCCGGTCGGCAAAGCTCCGCGCTACCTGGAGCTTCGGCGCTCCAGGCGTTGAAAGTGGAGCGGCTCAGTTCAGCCTTTCGCCTGTCGCCTCGTCAAAGAGATGGACGTTCTGGAGAGAAATGCTGATCGGCAGTATCGACCCAGGACCCACGGTCAAACGTTCGCGTGTCGCGCAAATCACATTCTGGCCCGCCAGTTTTCCAATGATCTGCGTTTCCGAACCCGTCGGCTCCACCACGACAACTTCGAGCGACAGTTTTCCGCTTGGATCGAAAGCGAGATGTTCCGGGCGGACGCTATAGATGGCCGGCGCCCGGCTCATACTTCCGGCCGAAGGCGAAAGAGGCAATCGAGTGCCGTCCTGCGCAATGAAACTGGCCGGCTCGTCATGGCTGACCTTGCCCTTGAGGAAATTCATTCCCGGGGAACCGATAAAGGAAGCAACAAAGAGATTCTGGGGCCGATCGTAGAGTTCAAGCGGCGCTCCGATCTGCTCGATAACGCCTTGCCGCATGACCACGATCCTGTCAGCCATTGTCATGGCCTCAATCTGGTCGTGCGTCACGTAAACGGTTGTGGTTCGAAGCCGCTGATGGAGTTCCTTGATTTCCGTGCGCATCGCGACGCGCAATTGCGCGTCCAGATTCGACAGCGGTTCATCGAATAAAAAGACCGCCGGGTCCCGCACAATGGCCCGCCCCATCGCGACGCGTTGGCGCTGACCGCCCGACAGTTGTTTAGGGGTCCGTTCCAGCAGTTCCTGCAAGCCAAGGATCTCGGCGGCCCGCGCAACGCGTGACGCGATTTCGCCGGCGGGCATCTTCTTGATCTTGAGGGAGAACTCCATGTTCTCCCTCACTGTCTTGTGCGGGTAGAGCGCATAGTTCTGGAACACCATGGCGATGTTCCGGCTCTTCGGAGGAAGATCGTTGATCACCCGGTCGCCGATCCGGATCTGCCCTTCGCTCAGATCTTCCAATCCGGCGATCATGCGCAACAGCGTCGATTTTCCACAGCCCGACGGTCCGACAAGGACGACGAATTCGCCGTCCGATATATCGAGCGAGACCTTATGCAGGACGGTCACATTGCCGAAGCTCTTCTTGACGCCATCGATTCGTAGAGAACTCATTTCTTGCTCCTGCAAATTGGAGCCCTCACGCGAGGGGACCAAGGACCGTTAGTGCCGCTGAAGAACGCCTTCGATGATGTCGAGACCCTCATCGGCCAGCTCGTCCGTGATCGTCAAAGGGGGCGCGATCCGAACGACGTTGCCGAAGCGGCCGATTGGCGCCATCGCGGACAAACCGGCCTGGAGCAGTTCGCGAACGAACTGCTGGGTGAACTCCGGATCGGGCTCCTTTGTCTGCTTGTCCTTGACGAATTCCAACGCGAGGGCGAGGCCCATGCCACGGACGTCGCCGACGAAGCGGTGGCGTTCCTTCATCTCGTTCAGGCGCTTGACCATCTTCTTGCCGACGACCTCGGCGCGGTGGGCGAGATTCTCCTGCTGAATGACCTCGATCGAGGCGATACCGGCCGCGCAGGACAGCGGATTGGCGCCGTAGGTGCTGCTGAGCGAGCCGCGCTTCAATCCGTCCATGACGGAGCGGCGCGCGACGACCGCGGCGGTTGGCAGACCGCTGGCGATACCCTTGCCGAGGACGACGACATCCGGAACGATCTCGTAGTTCTCGAATGCGAACATCCTGCCAGTACGCCCGAAGCTTGCCTGGACCTCGTCGAAGATCAAAAGAATATCGTGCCGTTTGCAGAAGTCGCGCAGGCCGTGCACGAAGCGCTTCGAGGGGATGATCGAGCCGGCGCCGCCCTGGTAGGCCTCTGTGATGAGCGCCGCGACGCTGCCGGTCGACTGGGTCTTGAGCACAGTTTCGAGGTTGGCCAGGCAACGCGCATCGATTTCTTCTTCTGTGCCTTCCATACGGTAGTAATCGGGGAACGACGCGCGCAGGATGCCTGGAACAAGCGGCCCGAAACCAGCCTTCGAGCCCACCATGCCGCCAACCGACATGCCGCCAAACGTGCGTCCATGGAAGGCGTTGTCGAACGCAATGACTTCCTGCCTTCCGGTCGACACGCGTGCGATCTTGAGGGCTGCGTCGATGGCCTCGGAGCCACTGCTGAGGACCAGGACGCGCTTGAGGTCTTCAGGCATCAGGGAGGCCAGCTTCTCGACGAATTTTGATCGCAGGGGGTGGGCGGAGTCGTAGCAGTTCAAGAGGATCGCTGCCTGGTCCTGAACAGCCTTGACGACCCGCGGATGGCAATGGCCGGTATTGGTGACCAGCACGCCAGAGGTGAAATCGATATACCGATTGCCGTCGACATCGGTGACGATACAGTCCTTCGCGCTTTCCCAGATGAGCGGCATCGGGGTGCTGATCGAAGGCGAAAGGAACTGCTCCTGGAGGTCGAGGACGGCCGTGCCTTTTGGCCCGGGAATCTGGTAGCTTTGCATGGTGGTCTCAATTCTCAATAATGGTTGGTGATCAGGGCGCGCGCCTTATGCGTCGGCCTCTTCGGAGAACCCGTAGACTTCACGGGCGATTTTTTCAGAGATGAACCCTTCCAGCAGGTCTTCTTTGACCTGCTCCCTGCTGCGGGCTGAAGGATCGCCATAGCCACCACCGCCCGGAACGGTGATCTTGATGCGATCCCCGTCTAGAACGCGGATGTTGGCGAACTTGCTGGTCGAGACCTTGTTGTAGGCTTGCGACACGGTCTGCCATTCCTGGCTCCCGTTTTTTTGAATGAACGTCGAACCGAGGCCACCCTTTTGGCCGCCGAACAGCGACCATGGCGCAACTTCGTGGTGGTCGGTGCATTGACTGACGGTGATTTCCTTGGCGGTCGCCACCAGGGTGCGGGTAAAACCAAGGCCGCCACGATGGGTGCCGGCGCCACCGGAATCCTGGCTGATCGCAAAGTTCTCAACGCGCCAGGGGTAGCGGGTCTCGAAGACCTCGGTGGGGTTGAGGCGGCAATTGCCGCTGATCACGACGACAGCGTCGTTTCCGTCGGAGTCGGCTCGCCCTCCCCAACCGCCGAACATGACATCGTAGCAGACGTAATAGTCATCTGTGTCGGGATGCCGCCCGCCGAACACAAAGTTGCCGCCGGTGCCGGCCTCGGACGCCATCACACGATCCGGAACACATTTCGACATCGCACCGAAGACGATGCCCGCGAAACGGGGATGCAATTCCGTATTGCCGGCCACTTCGGGCGCCGGATAGTTCACGTTGGCCAGCGTCCCCGGCTTGGCGACAATACGAAGTGGGCGGAATGCGCCGGAATTCTTGGGGATCGACGGGTCCGTCAGGTGAAGAAAGGCGTTGTATGTCGCGCCCATGGCAACGCCAAGCGTTGCATTGATCGGTCCGCGAGCCTGCGGATCCGTCCCAGTGAAGTCGGCAACGATTTCGTCACCCTGGACATAGACATCGACATGCAGCTTATGTCTTTTGCCCGCCTCGATACCGTCGTTCTCGACGAAATCCTCGAAGGTGTAATGTCCGTCGGGGAATGCCGCGAGTTCGGCACGCATGCAAGTCTCGGAATAGTCCATCAGGTCCTGGCAAGTCTTGACGAAGACGTCCTTGCCGTATTTCCGGACCAGTTCGGTGATGCGGCTGACACCGAGATCGACCGCGCCGATCATCGCGCGAAAGTCGCCGTAATTGTGCTTTGGTGTCCGGACGTTGGCGAGCAGCATCTTCCAAACGTCGACATTGTCCTCACCTTTGACCCTGATCCTTACCGGGGGAACACAAAGCCCCTCGTGGAAAATCTCGGTCGCCTCGCCGTTGAAGGCTCCAGGCACCGTGCCTCCGATTTCGGCGACATGGCCGATGCAGGCGGCAAAGCCCAGCAGTTCCCCATCGACATAGAATGGCTTGATGAGTGTGTGTTCCGGCAGATGCAGGCCACCGCGATGGGGATCGTTGTGCATCACGACGTCACCCTCGCTGAAGGAGTCGAGGGGTATTTCCTTGGTGATGGTTTTCACGATCAAAGGCATGCCGCCGATCATCGAAGGGCAGAATTCGCCGACCGCGATCAGATCGCCATTGCGGTCGGCAAGCGCGCAGGTGAAATCCAGGCCTTCGTTGAAGATCGTCGAATAGGACGTCTTCATCATGAGAATGCCCATCTCCCTGCAAATGGAGACCATTGCGGAATCGAGGATGTTCATGGTGACGACGTTGCGGGTGCCAAAAACGCCGTTGGCCTCCCTTGGGAGTGGAAGGGGGGCCGGCGAAGTGCCGCTCTCACGCCGATCGAACCACTCGACGCACCACTCGGAACAGAACAGGCCGCTTGTGCCGCCGGCTTTCCTTGTCAGCCCGTCCTTGTAGATAAGAAGTCCGCAATTGCAGCACTTCACGTATCGCTCGACATAGTAGCCGTTGTCGGACAGTTTCATTTCAGGGACTCCGCAAAATTCTTGCCGTGCACGATGCTCGCCGGTGAGACGTCACTTCTTCTCTATGATGATGTGGCCATAGGCATCGATTTCCGCCCGGTGCCCCGGACCGATCACGGTGACCGAAACGGCCTCTTCGATCAGCGCCGGCCCGGCTATCTTCACGCCGGCAAGAAGGGTCTCGCGCTTGAAGATAGGGACCTCGATGGCGCCTTCTTCGAAATGCACCAAGCGTCGGGCGACCGGTGTCGCCGAACCATCGCCAACGACAAGCTTGTGGAGCTGGGGGGTTGGCGTGTGTCCGATGGCCGTGACGATGAAATTGACGATCTCGACGGTTTCGCCCGGAAACTTGAAGCCGAAGCGGGCTTCGTGGGCATCGTGGAAACTGTTCCAGAGCCTATCTTCCTGACTGGTCTCGAAGAGCTTCCGATCGATCGGAAGCTCCAATTCGTAATTCTGGCCGTGGTAACGCATCTCCAACGAACAGAGCACCGCGATGCTATCGGACTTCTGCTGTCGCGAGAGATCCGCGAGCGTTTCCTCGATCAACTGGCTTAGAACCGTGGACGCGCGTTTGGCATCATAGTCGAACGATGTCATATGCGTCGTGCGTTGGCGGTCCACGCGGGCATCGGTCAAGGTGAAGCCGAAGGCCGACTGCTGGCCAGGATGGTTTGGCACGAGGCCGCGCGGGATGCCCGCCATATCCATGAGTTCGCTGATATGCAGCGGACCGGCGCCGCCAAAGCCCATGAGGGTGAAATCGCGCGGGTCCAGCCCACGCTCGATCAGCACGCTACGCAGGGCTCCTTGCATGTTGTTGTTGGCGATATGGACGATCGAGAGGGCGGCCCGCTCGCGCGTCAGGCCGAGCGGCGCTGCGACCTTGTCCATGGCATCCATGGCCGCGGCGAGATCGAGTTTCATCTTGCCGCCCAGGAAATTCGCGGGATTGATGCGTCCAAGCAGAACGTTGGCATCGGTGACTGTTGGTTCCGTGCCACCCTGGCCATAGCAGGCAGGTCCAGGGAAGGATCGCGAACTTTCCGGTCCGACACGCAGCATGCCGCCCTTGTCGATCCAGGCGATGGAACCACCGCCGGCGCCTATCGTGCGCACATCGATCATCGGAATCTGGATCGGCACTCCCCACTCGATCTCAAACTCCGTCGTGAAGGTCTCCTGTCCATCGCGGATAGTGGCGCAATCCGTCGACGTGCCGCCCATGTCGAAAGTCACGAGCGACGGCAATCCAAGCAGATTTGCCAGGTGCTTGGCGGCGACGACTCCACCGGTGGGACCGGAAAGTGCCAGTTGAATGGGGGTCTCGGATGCCGCGTCCAATGTCATCTCGCCACCGTTGGAACGGATGACCGACACCGACTTGCCGATGCCGTTCTCCTTCAGCCGGTCGCGAACGCTGTCCATCTGGCGACTGACGATCGGCTTCAGCGCCGCGTCGGCGATGGTGGTTGATGCCCGCTCATATTCCTTCCAGCGCGGAAGCACATCATAGGAGATGGAAACCGGCAGCGCCGGTGCCTCTTGCGCGAAAATCGCCTTGACGCGCTGTTCATGGGACGGATTGACGTATGAAAAGAGCAACACGACCGCCACGGCTGCGATGGTTTCGTCGTTCGCCAGCTTCCTGGCGAGTTCGCGAACCTGCCCGTCGTCGAGTGGCGTGACCACGTTGCCCTTGTTGTCGATACGCTCGTCGAGCTCGTAGCAGTTCCGGCGCTTGACCAGCGGCCGGGGCTTCTTCCAGCTCAGGTCATAGTGGAAGCGGCGATGACCGCGCTGAATAAAAAGGACGTCCTTGAAGCCGGCGGTGGTGACATAGGCGATTGGCGCAACAGTACGCTCAAGCAGCGCATTGGTCGCAACGGTCGTGCCGAGGCGCACGACATCGATCCTGCCACGATCCTCGAACTGTTCCAGGCCCCGCAGGATACCGGCGACCGGGTCGCCGGATTCCGACAGTGATTTCCAGACGGTCGTCTTGCCTGTCGCGGCGTCCTGCGCAACGAAGTCGGTAAAGGTCCCGCCGACGTCAATTCCCAACATAATCGTCACCGGATATGCTCCTGAAAAAGGTAACTGCTTGTTTATCGAGGCGGATGATCGAGGCTACTTCACGCCACCCATGGTCAGACCGCGGATCAAGTGCTTGCGGGCAAGCAGCGCGAAAAAGGCCACCGGCACATAGGTGATGACGGCGGTCGCACACAAATTGCCCCACAAGACAAGCCGGTCGGTGACGAAGCCGGCAGCTGCCACCGGCAAGGTCTTCGCGTTGAAGTTCGTCAGGATCAATGCAAACAGGAATTCGTTCCAGCAGAAGATGAAGCAAATGATGCCGGCCGCCGCGATGCCAGGTGCTGCCAGAGGCAACACGACCTTCAAGAATGCGCCACCGCGAGAGCAGCCATCGACCATGGCCGCCTCGTCGATTTCGGCAGGAACTTCGCTGAAGAACCCACGCAGCAGCCAGACGACGAAACCGATGTTGAAGGTGGTGTAGGCGACGATCAGGACGAGCTTGCTGTCGAGAAACCCGAAGGAACGAGCGATCAGGAAGAACGGCAGCACGACGGCAACAGGAGGCGTCATTCGCGTTGAAAGGAAAAAGAACGCGATCTGTTCGCGGCCGCGGAAATTGAAGCGCGCCAGGGCGTAAGCCACGGGTGCTCCAAGCGCCACGGAGAGTACGGTGCTCACCGTTGCGACGATCGCGCTGTTCATGAGGCTGCGCCAGAGCACCGGCTGCGAGAAAATCTGGCGGTAGTAGTCGAAGGTGGGAGTGAAGAAGAACGCGGGCGGGTTCTGCGGGATGAGGTCAACGGGTTTGATCGATGTCAGTACCGTCCAATAGATCGGAAAGCCGAAGAACAGGACGATAACGGCGACCGCCGTATAGATCAGGATGTTCGAGAGAAGGCCTCTGGTGCGCATCATGCCACCGCCTTGGAATTGAACGAGCGGATCATGATCCTCACAAGGACGGTGATGGCAGCGACGTATATCAGCGAATAGGCCGCCGTCTGACCGATCTGGAAGTATTTGAAACCGTAGATGTAGATGCGGAACCCAAGGAGTGCCGTGTCGTTGGCGGGTCCGCCATAAGTCATGATGAAGACCTTGTCGACGAAGCGGAAGCAGTCGATCAGACGCAGCAGGACCACCGAGACGATGATGGGTTTGATTGCCGGCAAGGCGACATGCCACTGGACCTGCAGCCAGTTCGCCCCATCCAGCCGGGCCGCCTCGATGCTGTCCTGTGGAACCGATTTCAAGCCCGCCAGGCAAACCAGGAAGACAAGCGGCGTCCACTGCCATACGTCAGTGATGACAAGCGAGGCCATGGCGAGGCCGGGCGTCGTCAGCCAGGACAAACGCTCAAAGCCGAGCACTTCCAGGAAGTAGTTCAGAATTCCGTATTCGGCATTGTAGATCCATCGCCATATGAGGCCGACAACAACCTCGGACATCACCATCGGCAGAATAAGAATTGCGCGGATCCAGCCCTCGCCCTTGAAATTCGTGTCGAAAAGAAACGCAATAGCGAGGCCTAAACCCACCTCAAGCACCATGCAGGACGTGACATATATCACTGTCCTGCCGATGGAATGCCAGATGTCGCTGTTGAGAAAGAACCCCAGGTAGTTTTGCAAGCCGACGAATTGGAACGAGTTCAGCTTGGCCAGATTCCAGGTATGGAAGCTCAAATAGACAGTATAGACCAACGGGCAGATTGCTACGATCAGCATCAGCACGAGTGCGGGACCGACAAGATAGAAAATGCTGCTTTTATCTGCTTGGTTCATCAAGGCACTCGTTGCGATCGGGTCAAAGAGTGATACGGCTCCAGGCCTCGGCCTGGAGCCGTATCCGTCTTCAGTAGCCGGCATCCTTCATGAACGATGCGACGCGGGTTGCCGCTTCGTCCAATGCTTCCTTCGGGCTCTTGGTGCCCGCGAAAGCCGCGGAAAGTTGCTCGCCGATGATCTGGTCGACAGCTGCCCATTCGGGAATGAGCGGCACCGGCCGCGCCGTGTCGATCGTCTTGGTCTCGATGTCGCCCTTAACCGAAGGATACATCTGCTCGATGTCCGCGTCGTTGTAGATTGACTTGCGCCAGCTCATCGCACCTTTAAGCGTGGCGGCCTTGGCGCGTTCGACACCCTGTGCCCAGACCGTGAAGAGGTAGGCAGCTTCCGGGTTTGCGGCGCTGGTGGGAACAGACGCCGTGATGCCGGCCAGCAAGCTCACACGCTTCCCGTCATGCGAGACCGGCGGAGCGCATTCGAACTTGTCGATGATCTTGGAGTCCTTTCGAGCAACCGAAGCCAGGTCCTGGAACGTCCAGGCCATCGCGGCATGACCCTGCATGAAGGAAGTCCATTCCTCGGTGATGTGGTAGGCGCCGACACCCGGAGGCGAAAGCTTGCCAAGCGCAATATAAGTCTCGAGCGCCTTGACTCCTTCCGGGCTGTTGAAGATCGGCTTGAAATCCTTGTCGAAGAAATCACCGCCATACGTCCAGAGATAACCGGACCAATCGTAGACGATACGAGGTTGTTTTGCCGACATCACGTATCCGTAGGTGCCATTCTTCGGATCGTTCATCGCTTCCGCGTATTTCAGCAGGTCGTCCATGGTTTCAGGCGGCTTGTCAAAACCAGCCTTCTTCAGAAGATCCGTGCGGTAATAAAGCGGATTGAAGCCTGCGATCCACGGAATGCCGTATGTCCCCTGCGGTAGCTTCCAGACGTTGTCCTTTGCATAGGCACCGGAAATTTCCGTGGCGAAGAAGTCGTCGGGATAACCGAAGTTGGCGGGGGTGAGTTTGCTGTCCGAAAGATACGGCGTCAGGTCGCGGATCCATCCGGCTTTCGAGAATTCCGGGGTCCACATCGTGTCGTACCAGACGACATCATAGGTCGGGGCGCCACCGACGAAAGTCGTTTTGAGCTTTTCGTACATGACGTCGAAGGAGATGTCCTCGAACTCGACCTTGATGCCTGTCTGCTTGGTGAATTCGGGCGCCATTGCCTTGAAGACATCCGCCCACTGACTTGACTGTGTGCCAACGTGGATCGTAACGCCATCATAGGGCTTGTCCTGCGCGAAGGCGGAACTACCCGCATAAACTGAAGCTGCGATCGCAGCTGCAACGACGAGAGTTTTTTTCATATTTGGTTCCCTTTTTTACAATTTTCACCCACATCCACCCGCGCTCCCGCACAGGATTCCGAACGCGTGATCGTCGAGTAGAGCTCCAATCTCGCGCAACTAAGCACTTGATTTAAAGAATTTTTATATCGTTCCCTTGGCGAGCGATGGCTCGCTCGTCCTTGTCGTTGAGCGTCATCAAATATTCAAAAGTCGAGGGTGTCAAGAACAAATTGGCCTTACCACCTTACCACCAGATAGCTTAAACAGCTTGACCAAATTTGAGACGCCCGCTAGGTACGAAACGGGAAGGAATCTCCGTCGATGCTCCTGCAGACAGTCGAAACACAGCGCCTCTACCAACTCGTCGCCCAGCAGATTGAAGACATGATACGCACGGGCAAGATCGAGGCCGGGGCCCGCCTGCCGTCGGAGCGAGAGCTTGCCGCCCAGCTTGGCGTCAGCCGTCCCTCCGTCAGGGAGGCAATGATCGCTCTCGACATAGCCGGGCTCGTGGAAATCCGAACCGGATCGGGCATCTATGTGCGACATGATCTGCCGCCGAAAGGCGATGACAGTGTTGCCGCCCCGTCAATGTCCCAAAGAGATGCGGGGCCGTTTGAAATCCTGACGGCCCGGATGACCATTGAACCGCACGTGGCGGCCGAGGCGGCACGGAATGCCACGGCCGAGGATATCGCCGCGCTCTGGCGGATCATTGAAAAAATGAAGGAGCCGACAGATCCGCGAACCGGGCTCGAACGCGATCGCGAGTTTCATTTCCTGGTGGCCTGCGCCACCAAGAACATGACCCTTGCGCGGATCGTCGATGAATTGTGGTCGCATCATTTTACGCCGATGCATTCCGGGATCTCGACCTTGACGGGGCTTTTCCATACGGACGCCATGGATATCAGCGACCACACGGAGATCGTCCGGCACATCGAGGCTCGATCCGTTGTCGCCGCTCGCAAATCGATGAAGGCTCATCTCAATCACGTTCGAGCAATCTTGTTGAAGGCCTAGTGCCGATCGACATTCATGGATTAGGCGCGACGCAAGCCAGGCGAAGCCAATCCTGGTCATAGGCGCCGTTGCCACCTCCACACTCCAAGAGAAAGCGCGCGACAATGGTGTTTTGGCGGCATTCGGAAGTCCGGCGACATGGCGCCTTTTTGCGAGCGATACTGCCATGAGCGCCCGCCTCGGTGACGCAACACTGTCATTGCTTGCTCCTGGCGTAGTCACGCCGGCTTATCGGCGATCGGCTGTCACCCCGGGTATCGTTCACCTGGGGGTGGGTGCGTTTCATCGCGCCCATCAGGCTGTTTTCGTCGATGATTGCTTAAACCGCGGCGAGCACGAATGGGGCATTGTCGCGGTCTCGCTCCGCAGCCCGGAAACGCGAGACGCCCTGAAACCGCAGGATTGCCTCTACACACTGATCCAGCGCGACGGATCTGGGGATCGTCTCAGAGCGATCGGTTCGCTGCTCGATGTCGTCGTCGCGCCGGAATCGCCCGAACAGGTGCTTCGGCACCTGGCCGATCCGCGCATACGAATCGTGACGCTGACGATAACCGAGAAGGGGTACACGGCGAATCTGGCCACAAGGACGGTGCTTTGGGATCACCCCGATATCCAGCACGACCTCGAGAACCCGGGCAGGCCACGAACCGCGCTCGGTTACCTGACCGAAGGACTCAAACGCAGGCGCGATCGTGGCATCGCCCCCTTTACCGTGCTTTCCTGCGATAACCTTCCATCCAACGGCAGAACGCTGAAGGCCTTGCTGGTCCAGTTCGCTGGTAACGGCGATCGCCTGCTTGCGAACCATATCGAACAGCAGGTGGCCTTTCCATCGAGCATGGTGGATCGGATCGTACCGGCCACGACCGACGACGATCGGGCCCAGGCGGCGTCACGTCTCGGAGCCGAGGATGCATGGCCCGTTGTCGCCGAACCGTTCTCCCAGTGGGTCATCGAAGACCATTTTCCGGAGGGCCGGCCCGGACTCGAAGCAAGCGGCATGGAGTTCGTGACCGACGTCGAGCCCTATGAACACATGAAGCTCCGGCTTCTGAATGGCGCGCATACCACCATTGCGGCGATCGGGCAGAGCGCGGGACTGGCGACGGTGGCGGACGTGTTTGGCGAGCCTGTCGCGCAGCGCTTCATCTCGGCCTACTGGAAGGAGGTTTCGGCCACGCTCGACGCGACGGTCGACGCGGTTGGTTACTGCGAGCGTCTGGCCCAGCGATTCCTGAATCCGGCATTGAGGCATCGGACGGCCCAGATTGCCATGGATTCATCACAGAAACTTCCGCAGCGCATCCTTGCTCCACTCGCCGAACTTACCGACGCGCGAAAGCCCGCTGGCGCCGTCGCCTTCGCGGTCGCCATCTGGATGCGGTCCTGCCTTGGCGTGAACGAAAACGGTGTCGCAAATTCCGTCAGTGACCCAGCGCTGGCCGCATGGCGCCGGGATCAGGACCTGTCGGCCCTGTCGGCTGCCGAGATCGTCGATGCGTTCCTTGGCCTTTCTTCTGTCTTCGACGCGCGATGGCGAGAGAGAACCGAGGCTCTGGACGAGATCACAAGCGCACTCGAGCAGATCAACCGCGTTGGAACGCTGTCGGCGATTGCCGGGGCATTTCCAGAGAAGACTTGAAAGGAAAGGCAGTGGAGCAGACCTGGCGATGGTTTGGCGAGCAGGATCCCATTCCGCTCGACCATGTCAAACAGACCGGAGCAACCGGTGTCGTCACCGCCTTGCATCACCTGCCGGCTGGACAGGTGTGGCAACCCGAGGAGATTGCGAAGCGCAAGCACGTCATTGAAGAGGCCGGCCTCAGCTGGAGCGTATGCGAGTCGATCCCGACCGAAGACAGCATCAAACGCGGCGACGCCAATGCAAGACGAGCGATCGACACATGGAAGGACAGTCTCGCCAATCTGGGACGGGCCGGTGTTCCGGTCGTGTGTTACAACTTCATGCCGATCCTCGATTGGACCCGGACCGACCTTATGTTTCGGCTCCCGACGACCGGTTACGCGCTTCGCTTCGATATGATCGATTTCGTGGCCTATGATGTGTTCATGCTCAAGCGCAATCGCGCTTCGCAGAGCTATGACCCATTGCTTGTCGAGAAAGCCGAACAACGAATTGCCGGGAAAAGCGAGGAGCAGAAGAAGCTGCTCGAGACGAATATCATCGCCGGTCTTCCCGGCGGCGCTTCGGCGCAGACACGGTCTTCCATCTCGTCGCTGATCGAATCCTTTCAGGGTATCGATGACGAAACCATGCGCGGCAATCTCTTCGCCTTCTTGAAAGAGATCGTTCCGGTGGCGGAAGAGTTCAACGTCAGGCTCGCGATTCACCCGGACGATCCCCCCTTCCCGCTGTTTGGGTTGCCTCGCGTCTTATCGACGGCATCCGACATCAGGAGGCTGCTGGCAGCATACGAAAGTCCAGCCAACGGCATCACGCTATGCACCGGTTCGTACGGCTCTCGCCCGGACAATGATCTTGTGGCGATCACCAGGGAATTTGCTCATCGGGTGAACTTCGCGCATCTGCGAAACACGACGGTGGAACCCGATGGCTCATTCTATGAGGCCGAGCATCTCGAAGGAGATACCGACATGGTGACGGTCATCGAGCTTCTCCTGAGAGAAGAGGAAGAGGCTGGGCGACAGGGTCGGCGTCCGCGCATCCCGATGCGGCCGGATCACGGCCATCTCCTTGCCGGAGATATAGATCGCCAGACCAATCCTGGCTATTCCTATAATGGACGCCTCAAAGGTCTGGCGGAACTCAGGGGCGTCATACGCGCCTTGACGCGCGGCATTTAAAGCTCGTCGACTGAAACCTTGCGACGCAGATCCCTATTCCAATGCGCCGCACTTTCCCCGCTTGCCGGACGCGTGGATGCTGCCGGCTTGCGCACGCCAGCGCGCCGGGCCTTGGCGGCTGGCGATGGTGATCGTTGTCCACCGCCCGTGCATCGGCTCACGGCAATGAGCGCCGCGCGACGGTTCTACCTACTGAGGCCGAGACCTCGTGCGGCTGGCCCAATTCAGCCCTCGCCGCAGGATAGTACCCATGGACGGGTTGTCGAATTCCTCCGGGACATGTCCGAGTGCGCTGAAGAAGACGCGGCCGTGGCCGAATGGCTTTTTCCAAACTGTCGGCATAACCACGCCGTCGATCCAGGGATAGTCCTCGCCGGTGAAACGGACGGTCGCCAGCACCTCGTTCGCCGGATCAACATGCATGTAGTACTGCTCAGAATGATATTCGAAGTCGGAAATACCAGCCATGATCGGGTCGTCCCGGCGTGCGATCTCAACCGTATAGCGTTTTATGCCGCCGGGTTCGCGCACATAGGCGCCGCCGACCATATAGCGGAACCGGTCGTTGTCACGGAATCCGTCGGCCATGCCGCCATGGAAGCCCCCAAGCCCGACGCCCGCCCAGACTGCCGCCCAAAGCTTCTTTGAGGTGTCGACACTCATCTGGCCCACTGTCCAGTTGGGAACGATCAGGTCATAGCCGGCGAGATCTTCCATGTCATAGGCACTGAGCGTTTCGCTATGCGTCACGGCGAATCCGTCTTCCTCGAGCATCGACCTGACGCGCTCGCCGGCCTCGACGGCGCGATGCGGCGCGTAGCCTCCGGAAATGATCAGACACCGCCTCATGAAATCCCTCTTCACCTTTTGGCCATCCACATTGCGGATGCGCATATCGTACAGAACAACAACTGTATCAAATTTTCAAGGCGAACATAGGGTTCCATAGCTAAACCCTCGCTTATCGACCCTTTGGCGACTTCTCTGATGTATCTAATATAACAATAATTGTTGATATTCATTCTGAGTTGCGCGATGTTGCCGGGGATTTCGGCCGACGAACGGCCGCACCCGCCCGGAGGAGCGAATGATGAGCCAACGACCGCAGTCAGCCACGCTGAACCATGTCAGCATTCCCGCCCACGACCTTGCAGAGTCGGAGGCGTTCTATCGCGAAGTGCTGGGATGCGAGCGCGTACAGGCGCCGAATTTCGGCTTCCCGGTGTGCTGGATGCGGCTCGGCAATTTGCAGCTCCACCTCCAGCAGGTCGGCCCGACCGCTGGCGTGCGCACCTACCAGCATTTCGCGGTCGAGGTGGCCGACTTCATGGGCGCCTACCGGGCATTGCAGGCGCGGGGCGCTTTCGAGGAAGGCACACGCTATGCCGACCTGTGGCTTTTGCCGTCGGGCGAATTACAGATGTTCGTGCGTGATCCCTCGGACAATCTGTTCGAGATCGACCATCCCGATGCCACGCAGCTTGACCTGTCGGCCTTCGAGACCCCCTTGCGCCGGCTGGAGAACGAGCAGGAACAGTCGCAGCAGAACCGGCTTGCCACCCTATTCCTCTACCGCAAGGCGGCAGCCTGATCGTGGGCGTGCGAGGCGCGCGAGCTACACGGCAAGATTCGTGGTGATCTCGTTACCCATCGCCTGGATGGAATGGATCAGATGCTCGAACCTGCCGGGCTCCGCGCCGACCAGCGCCGTCACGCAGGTAATGCCGATCGAGGCGACGGGAATGTTGTCCTTGCCGAAAATCGGGCGGGCGACGCAGGTCAGCCCCTCGTGGGTCTCGTTCGCGTCGATTGCATAGCCGCGCTCGCGCGTGACCGCCAGATCGATGCGCAGTGCATCCGCGTTCATGATGGTGTTGCCGGTAAGGCGGACGAAATCGATGTTGTTGATCAGCGTCTCGCGCTGTTCCTGCGGCAGGAAGGCGAGCACGGCCTTGCCCACGGCGGAACTGTAGAGCGGCTCGAGAACGCCGATGCAATGGCGGATCGAGATGATCGAATCCGACAGCGCGAAATCGGCCAGCAGCACCCGGTCGTTGACAAACAACCCCAGATGCGTGGTCTGCTGGGTGATGCTGGCCAACCGCTGCAACTGGTCGTGGAAGGAATCGATCAGCCGCGTCTTCTCGCGCAGCCGCGACGCCCAATAGTAGATGCGCCCGCCGACGTCATACTCCTTGGTCGTGGTGTCCTTGCGCAGGAAGCCGCGATGCTCGAGCGTCTGCAAGAAACGGAAGGCGGACGCACGATCCATGTTGAAGCGCCGTACAATATCCGACAGCTTGAGCGGCGCCGGGGCCTCGATGATCTCATCGAGGATTCGCAGGCCTTTTTCAAGGCTCTGGATGTGGCCGGCCGGACTCTCGCCCTCGTGCGCGGGGTTCGGATTGTCCAACATTGTCTCCCGAAAGTTTGATTATGAAACAATGGAATAGGCTGTCGGCCCTCACCTGTCAAACGAACAAACCGGGCGCGTCTGGTCGAGCCCTGCGCAAATGCTGGCAGTACGAACACACCGTGACGCCAGATTGTCGATCCGATCGCCCAAGGTCCGCCAGACACTGACAAGCTCCCCAAGACAACAATTGTTTCTCAATGACTTTGCAAACACGCCGAACTCGGGCGACCTCAGGCCTTCAGCGCCGCCACACCCTTTCGCAGGATGACGATCACCGCCAACGTGGCGACCACCAGCAACACCGTCGACACGACGGCGATGGTCGGGTCGATCTTGTCGCGCAGCGCGGTGAACATCACCTTGGGCAGCGTCGCATTGTTACCGCCGGACACGAACATGGCCACCACCACCTCGTCGAGCGAAGTGACGAAGGCAAGCAGGCCGGAGGCGACGATGGGTCCACTCACTTGCGGCAGCACGACCCTGAGCCAGGCCTGGTGCCAGCGCGCGCCCAGGCTGCGCGCGGCGCGTTCCTGGCTGAAATCGAACTGGCTGAAGGCGGCGCTCATCACCACGAACACCACCGGGATCGCCAGCGCCACATGGCCTAGCACCAGCCCGGTCATGGTGCCGACCATACCGATGCGAGCCAGCACGAAGAACAGGCCGATGGCGATGAGGATCGAGGGTATCACTGCCGGCAGGACGATGAGCCCGCTGACCAGCAGCCGCCAGCGCTGGCTCAGTTGCGTGGCGCCGTAGGCGGCGAAGATGCCGATCGGCACCGACACCAGCGTGGTCAGCGTACCGGCGGTGAGCGACGCGCGCGCCGCCTGGGTCCAGGTGATGGAGTCCAGAAAATATTGATACCAGCGCAGCGACAGCGACGGCGGCGGAAACGCCAGGAAATCCGACGATGAAAACGACATCGGTATGACGATGAAGGACGGCGCCGCCAGGAACACGACCAGCAGAATGGCAAGCAGCCATTTCAGTCGCTCGATAAGCGGCGTGTCCTCGAACCCATCAAGCATGTCAGCTCCTCTGCCGCGAAAGCAGGACGCGCTGCACCCCATAGCTCAGCGCGAACAGCAAGGCCGTGAACACCAGCAGCAGCACGCCGAGCGCGCTGGCGGCGCCCCAGTTGGAATAGTTGGACAGGCTGCGCGCGATGCGCATCGAGATGACGTTGACGTTGCCGCCGCCGAGGATGGCGGGCGTGACGTAGAAGCCAAGGCTCATCACAAAGACGAGGATCGCGCCGGCCGCAATGCCCGGCACGGCGAGCGGCAGGAAAATCCGGCGATAGGTATAGGACCTGGACGCCCCCATGCTGGCCGCGGCGCGGATCAGCGCGCGGTCGATGTTGCGCATGGCCCCCAGCACCGGAAGGATGAAGATCGGCAGCATGATGTGGGTCATGCCGAGCACCGTGGCGAAATGGTTGAAGGCAAGCTCCAGCGGCGCCTTGGTGATGCCAAGCCACATCAGCATCGAATTGACGATGCCGGTGCGCTGCAGCAGCACCAGCCAAGCATAGGCCCGCACCAGCAGCGAGGTCCAGAACGGCAGCAACACCGCCGCCAGGAAAATCACGGAGCGCCTGGGCGGCAGCCCGTTGATGAAGGTGGCGAAGGGCACGCCTATCACCACGCACGCGGCCACCGTTGCCAGCGCGACCTGAAAGGTCGTGACGAAGATGCGCGCGTAGCTCGCCCCATCCAGGATGCGCTGGTAGTTCTCGAAACTTGGCTTGCCGTCCGCGCCGAAGGCCGACAGGAAGAACAGCCAGGCGCAGGGTACGAGTACGCAAAGCGCCACGACCGCCAGGCAAGGCAGCGTGAAGGCCAGGGAGACGAAGCGCTCAAGCCTGGCGTCCCATGCCAGCCGCCTGCCATTGTCGGCTTGCGCCGCAGAGTTCGGAATGGTCGCATTCAGGGCGGACATGTCTACACCTGAAGGAAATGCACGCGGTCGCGCCGAACGTGCAGGTCGATGGGCTGTCCCACCTGGAGGTCGGCGACCTCGGAACTGAAATGCTTTTGCGCGCGCGCCGTGATGGCTTGCCCGCCGGCAAGGTCGACCTGCAGCAGCCAGCTGTCGCCTTGGAAGACGACGCCTCGCAGCAGGCCGGCGACCGCAAACCAGTCGCTCTCGTGGCCGCTCCTGGCCAGGCAGAAATCCTCGCTGCGCACCATCAGCGCATGCGCCGAAGGCGCCACCGCACCGAGATCCCCAGACACAACGCCGCGCGCCTCGGCCAACGGCAATATGGTCGCCTCGCCGATGAAGCGGGCGACGAACTCGTTGGTCGGCCGCCGGTAGATGGTTTCGGGACTGTCGAGCTGGACGATCCTGCCCTTGTCCATGACGGCGACGCGATCGGCGATTGTCAGCGCCTCGCGCTGGTCATGGGTCACGTAGAGCGTGGTGATCTGCAGCTTGTTGTGCAGTTCGCGGATTTCGATCTGCATCTCCTCGCGCAGGATCTTGTCGAGGGCCGATAGCGGCTCGTCCATCAGGAGCACCTTGGGCTCGAACACGATGGCGCGGGCGAGCGCCACGCGCTGACGCTGGCCGCCCGAGAGTTCGCCGATGCGCCGCGATCCGTAGCCGCCAAGCTTGACGACGTCTAGCGCCGCCAGTGCCCGCTTGCGCGCCGCGTCCTGCGGCACGCCGCGAACCTCCAGCGGAAACGTCACATTGGCCATGACGTCCATATGCGGAAACAGGGCATAGCTCTGGAAGACGACGCCGAAGCCGCGCTGATTGGCGGGAAGCCTGACGATGTCGCTGTCGCCGAAGAAGATCCGCCCGCGATCGGGGCGGATGAAACCGGCGACGGCCATCAAGAGCGTGCTCTTGCCTGAGCCCGAGGGACCGAGAATGGCGACGAATTCACCGGCCTCCACCGTCAGGCTGACATCGTCGAGGGCGCGGAAATCGCCATACATCTTGGACACGGCCTCGATGCGGACCGATTCTGCGGAACGACTGCTCATATGACCTGTCTGGCTGCGGGTGGAGGCCGGGGAAAGAAGCATAGGGGACAGCGCCTATTCGGTCATCATGTCTTCGAACAACTGCTGGACGTGGTCGTTGTTCTTCGCCCACCAGTCGATGTCCTGTACGATCATCGCGCCCGAATTGGCAGGGCTCGTCGGCAGCACGGCCTCGGCTTCCTTGCTGATGATGCCGGTCTTGTAGGCGCCCTGGTTCAGCGGACCGTAGGAGACGTATTTGGTGAGGCCGGCCTGCGACTGCGCCGACGACATCTCGTTGATCATCTTCATCGCCTCGGCCTTGTGGGTCGAGCCCTTGGTCACAGCGAAACAGTCGTAAGTCAGGATGCCCTGGTTGTAGGTGTAGTTCACGGGGCCGCCAGCTTCCTTGGCGGTCTGGAAACGGCCGTTCCATCCAGTCGTCATGTCCACCTCGCCGTCCTTCATCAACTGCCCATGCTGCGCACCCGAAGACCACCAGACGGAGATACTGGGCTTCAGCGTCGCGATCTTGGCGATGGCGCGTTTGATTCCGTCCTCGGTGCCCAGCACCTTATAGACATCCTTGGGCGCCACGCCGTCAGCCAGCAACGCCATCTCGACCTGCGCCTCGGCGTCGGAACGCATCGAGCGCTTGCCCGGGAATTTCTCGACATTCCAGAAATCGGCCCAGCTCGAAGGCGCGTCCTTGGCATAGGTCTTGGTGTTCCATGCCATCACCGCCGCGTAGCCGTAGATGCCGACGCAATAGGGTGCCGCCGTTCCCGGCAGGAACTCGGAAGCGTCAACGGCCTTGTAGTCGATTGGCTCCAGCATGCCTTCGGCCCCGGCGATCGCCGCCTGGTAGCCACTCATGATGATGATATCGGTCTTGACCGAATTGGAGCCAACCTCGAGCCGAAGCACGTCGAGGGCGTTGTCGGCCGTCTCTTCCTTCACTTGGACACCGAGCTTCTTGGCAGCCGGCCCCCAAAGCACGGCGCGCCCACCTTCCTGTACGGCGCCGCCGGGCGTGTTGAGCGTAAGCGTCACCTCCTCGGCGGACGCCGTTCCGGCAAACGCGGCCGCAAGAATGCCTGCAGCCAGTATCGAACCACGCATAAATCGTCTCCCATTCTTGTTCAGGTCGCTAGCAATTGTTGTTTTTAACACAACGTTTATGCCTAACAATTCGATGTAAGGCCACAGGGCTACCGATTGTCAAGCAATTTCGTTGGCTTTTTGCGATGATCGCAATTTCTTTTCCTTATAAAACAATTTCTATTGATCAAGATTCCGGCGGTCGATATGGGTAACCCTGACCAAGGAGGATGGCGCCAGATGAGTGACGGCGAGGCAAAACTGATCAATCTCGCATTCCGCGTCGGCAGCGTGGCCGAAGCGGAGGCGCTGGTTGAAAGCACAGGCGGCTGGTCGAAGCGGGCCATGCACGACATCGATGGCGAACAGTTCCTGGAAGCCCGCTTTGGCGGCATCAGCATCAATTTCTTCGAGACCGCGCTCTATGACGGAAAGAACGTGCCTTCGGCCGGCGGCTTCCTGCACGCAAGCTTTGCCGTGCCGAGCCTTGCCGCCATTCTCGAAAATCCCGACTGGAACGCCAGGCTCATTTGGGGCCCCTCCACGATTCGTGGCGGCTTCGGCCATCGCCGGATCGCCTTTTTCGAACCACTACCCGGCTGCCGCATAGAATTGATGGAGGAAATCGATGATTGAAGCATCGCAGTTGCGGTTCTTCGCCCGCGCTGGCGCGGCCACCGTCTATGAAGCTTACGGGCGCATCGGCGATCTCGATCCGGGCGTGCGGACGATGGTGCCAGGCCTCGCGATTGCCGGTCCGGCCTTCTGCGTCAGCTGCGAGCGCGGCGACAATCTGGCGCTGCACCGCGCGGTGGCCGAGGCAGCGGCCGGTGACGTGATCGTGCTGTCTGGTCATGGCGAGGCCTGCGGCTATCTGGGCGACATCCTCGCCGAGGCGGCGGCATGCCGGGGCATTGCCGGCGTGGTGGTGGACGGCTTCGTGCGCGACGCGGCAGAGCTAAACAAGATGCGCTTTCCCGTATGGGCCCGGGGCCTGGCCATCCGCGGCGCGACCAAGATCCATGCCGGATCGATCGGTGCCCCGGTACAATGCGGCGGCGTCCGCATCGCGCCCGGCGACCTTGTGGTCGCCGATGACGACGGGGTGTGCGCGGTGGCGAGCGTCGATCTTGGCCGCGTCTTCGAAAGCACCGGAGAGCGCCTTGCACAGGAAATCGCGATGCGCGACCGGCTGCGCCAAGGCGCGCTGACGCTGGATCTTCTCGATCTTCGCAAATATCTGTCCGCTGCCGGCGAGGATCTGCCGCGATGATCCATTGCCGAGACTGTCGCCGGTCCCCCGCGTGCCAGTCCCTTTCGTGTCCGAGGTCCTAGACGATGCCCGATGCCCAGAATGCCCTGCTGCTTGATGGCGGCCCCTATGACTTCATCGTCATTGGCGCGGGTTCGGCCGGTGCGGTGCTCGCCGCGCGCCTTAGCGAAAGCGGCCGCAAAAAGGTCCTGCTGCTCGAAGCCGGCCCCAGGGACCTGAACCCCTGGATCCACCTGCCCATGGGCTATTCCAAACTGTTCACCGACAGCCGCTACAACTGGATGTACGAGAGCGAGCCGGAGAGCGCCCTTCAAGGACGCGTGCTCTACCAGCCGCGCGGTAAGGTGCTGGGCGGATCGAGCTCCATCAACGGCATGATGTATGTGCGCGGCAACGCCGAGGATTTCGACGATTGGGCAAAGGCCGGCTGCGACGGCTGGTCTTATGACGAGGTCCTGCCCTATTTCCGCAAGGCCGAAGACCAGTCGCGCGGCGCCGACCATTGGCACGGTGTCGGCGGCCCGCTGAAAGTGTCGGACCAGTCGTTCGACCACGAACTGCCGAACGCGCTCTGCGCGGCGGCGGTGCAGGCCGGGCTCGAGCGCAACGACGATTTCAACGGCGCCGCGCAGGACGGCTTCGGCTACTACCAGATGAACATCCACAGAGGCCGGCGCTGGAGCACGGCGCGCGGCTATCTGACCCCGGCTCGCAAGCGCGCCAACCTCAGGATCGTCACCGGTGCCCGGGTGGAGCGGATCGTCGTCGAGAACCGCGTCGCCACAGGCGTATTGTTCAGCCAAGGCGGGCAGAGGCGGATCGCGACGGCTGGCGAAATCATCCTGTCGGCAGGCACAATCGCCTCCCCGCAACTACTCATGGTGTCCGGGATCGGGGCCGCCGCGCCGATGCAGGATCTCGGCATCGGCTGCGTCCTTGACCTGCCGGAAGTCGGCCGCAACCTGCAGGACCATACCTGCGTCCAGCTGATGTTCCGCTGCACCAAGCCGATCACCGTCAACGACATCGCCAACAGTCTGGCGAGGCGGATCGGCGTCGGCATGCAATATGCTGTCACCCGCAAGGGCTACCTCGCCGAGACTGGCATCTATGTCGGCGGCTTCGCGCGT
Organism: Mesorhizobium sp. 113-3-9; assembly: GCF_016756515.1. Classification (NCBI taxonomy): domain Bacteria; kingdom Pseudomonadati; phylum Pseudomonadota; class Alphaproteobacteria; order Hyphomicrobiales; family Phyllobacteriaceae; genus Mesorhizobium; species Mesorhizobium sp. 113-3-9. Next base: position 6,454,302 of record NZ_AP023246.1, read on the forward strand.
AGCGACGACACGCAAGACCGGCCGGACATCCAGATGGCGATGGCGGCCTGGAGCGTCGGCGAGCGCACGGCCAAAGGTGCGAAGCCGCATCCGTTTTCCGGCTTCAGCTTCAGCCCCGAACATGTCAATCCCGATGCGCGCGGTGCGGTCACGTTGCGCTCAGCCGATGCCATGGCCGCGCCGAGGATCAGCTTCAACTTCTTCCAGACCGAATACGACATCCGCGCCATGACCTTCGGCATAAGGTTGGTGCGCAGGATTTCCGAGCAGCCGGCCATGAAGCCCTACGTCGCCTCGGAATTGCAGCCGGGCAAGGACGTGCAAACCGATGACGAGATCCTCGACTTCATCCGCCAGAAGGCGGGCTCCGACATCCATGCCGTCGGCACCTGCCGGATGGGCCCTGATGCCGGCGCCGTTGTCGATCCACGCTTGCGCGTGAACGGCATCGCTGGCCTGCGCGTGGTCGATGCCTCCATCATGCCACGCATCGTGCGAGGCAACACCCATGCCGCCGTGGTCATGATCGCGGAAAAGGCGGCGGACATGATCCTGGCCGATGCGCGATCCTGAATCCGGGCGCGTGCCCCGTCCCGAGGACCTGACACTGGCCAACTGGGATCGCGCGCCTCGCAATCGCTGGGCCTACCAGCATGTGAGCGATTTCCTGCCCACGGCCCCCATCGCCGGCGCGGAACCGATGCCGCTCATAGCGGCGCACACCGGCCTCGACCTTACCGCCCTCACCTTCGCCGACCATAGCGGCGACAGGGTCAATGCGGCGGCCGTGCTCGACGGCTCATGGACCGACGGCTTTCTCATCCTGCATCGCGGCCGGGTCGTCGTCGAGGATTACAGAAACGGCATGCGGCCCGGCAGCGTGCATCTGACGCAGTCGGTTTCGAAATCGGTCGTGGCAGCGCTGGCGGGCATCCTCCATCACCGGGGCAGTCTCCCGCTGGACAGGACCGTGGCGGCCTATGTGCCCGAATTCTCTGACTGCGCCTATCGTGACGTCACCATCAGCCAGTTGCTGGACATGACCAGCGGCGTGCACTTCCCCGAGGATATGGCCGACCCCGTGTCCGGCATCGGCCTGATGGATATCGCGGTCGGCTGGAAGCCCGCGCCGGCGGGGAATACGAGCCCGAGGACAGTGCGCAAGCTGGTGGGATCCCTGCGCGGCCTGTCGCGCCCGCACGGCCAGGAGTTCGAGTACCGGTCGATGGAAACCGAAGTGCTGGGTCTTTGTATCGAGGCGGCCGTGCGGGGCAGGCTCGCCGATCTCGTTTCCGAACTGATCTGGCGACCCATGGGCGCCGAGGACGAGGCGAATTTCGCGGTCGATCCGGAAGGATATGCCGTCGCCGACGGCGGCCTATCGGCCAGCCTGCGCGATCTCGGCCGCTTCGGCCTGATCTACGCGCAGGACGGCTGCGCCAACGGCAGGCAGATCGTGCCGGAGCAATGGGTGGCGCACACGCGCATCGGCGACACCAGCCTGTTTCCCGAGCGCTACCGAGCCGACCGCCCCAATGGCGCCTACCGCAACCAGTTCTGGATCGCCGATGTCGATGCCCCGGTCATCCTGGCGCTGGGGGTCTACGGGCAGATGATCTATATAGATCATCAACGGGATTTCGTCGGGGTGAAACTGTCGACCTGGCCGGAGGCTATCAACCCGGACATGCGCATCGACATGCAGAACCTGATGGGGACGATCGCCGCGAATCTCAGTTCGATCTGATAGCGGCCTAATTCGTTCCGCTCGGCATAACGGATGACCGCCGTTGCGCCGACGACAAGCAACTGGCGTAGATAGCGATTACCGGCCTTGGAGTCGGCAAGATTACCGAGCGATCGAAATGGCGGCCCTTGAATATCCTGCGATCTCCGGAAAACGGAGATGTTCTCATGGCCGCCGCCGACTGCTGAAGATCTTGCAGGGGAACCCGAAGGGCGCCGTCATGCCCCTGCGCCCTGATTGGCCGGGAGCACAACAACCTTGGCCCCGTCCGGGACACGGCCGTAGAGATCGATCACATCCTGGTTCATCATCCTGATACAGCCGGACGACATGGCTTTTCCGATCGACCAAGGCTCGTTCGTCCCATGGATCCGGTAGAGCGTGTCCTTGCCGCCCTCGAATAAATAGAGGGCTCGGGCACCAAGAGGATTGCGGTCGCCGCCGTCCATGCCGTTTGCCCACTTTTGGTATTTCTCCGGCTCGCGCGCGATCATGTCCTGCGTCGGCGTCCAGCGCGGCCATTGTCTCTTGTAAGCTATAGTGGCGCTGCCCGACCACGCCATGCCCTCGCGGCCTACCCCAACGCCGTATCGCAGCGCCTTTCCATCCTGCTGCACCAGGTACAGATAGCGGCTCTGCGGATCGACGACGACGGTTCCGGGCGGTTGTCCGGTCGGGTCGTCGACGAGTTGACGCATATATTGCGGCTTCAACCGCGACGATGGCACTGCCGCAACTGGAAACAGCTCATCGGTCACGGCGCCATATCGGTGGTTTTCAGGCTGCATTTCGGGGGTGACGGCCGCGACGGGCGTGGTCTCGGCCGTCGATGCGCAAGCGGCAAGCAAGGCGGGAAGTGCGATGGCGACCAGCCCCGCTCTCATCGATGATGCAATCGTCATTCCGAGATCCCCTGGCCGGCGGCCTGACGGCGTCGCGCTTCCGCCAAGGCCTGCTTGAAGCCGCCATAGTCGAGTGTGGACGTCCGGAACGGGCCGATCAGATAGGTCGGCGTGCCTTGCATCCCAAGCGCATCGGCCTGATCAATGTTTCGTTTCAGGAGAGCTGCGATTTCGTCATTGTGTTTCTTCAGGTCGGCATTGAGCCGAGCCATGTCGACGCCCGATGCCTTCACCGCTTCCAACATCTTGGCGTCGGGGATCTGCCTGCCCGGAATTCCCATCAGGGCGTCATGAACGGTTTCGTACTTTCCCTGGTATTTGGCCGCGAGTGCCAGTCGAGCACCATACACGGAGGCCTTGGTCAGGATCGGCCAATCCTTGTAGACAAGCCGAACCTTACCGTCCTCGGCGACGATGCGCTTCAGGTCCGGGGCGGACTTCTTGCAGTAGGGGCAGTTGTAGTCGGTAAAGGCGACGATCGTGACGTCGCCCTTCGGATTTCCGCCCTCCGGTGCATCAGGATCATGCAGCACGGCCTTGACGTCGACATTTTGCGCGGCCGCCGGCGTCGACAGGAAGGGAGCGAACGACAGCATCGGCGATGCGGCAAGGATCAGTCCAAGCAGGTTTCTTCGGTTCATGGGAAATGTCTCCGTTTCTTTGGGTCTCAGGCGCCGGCATCCGTCAAGCGCTTCGAAATGTCTTCCACGGTGATGGGGCCGACGAGCCGCGAGCCCGGTTGCTCCGCGCCTCGGGCGTCCAGGACGAACATGGTCGGCGGGCCGACGATCCCGAAGCGCTTCATCAACGCCTGCTCCGTTCCGCTCTGTGCCGTGACATCGGCGACGATCACCGGAATGCCGGCCAGGCGCTTGCCGACGGCCGGTCCGGCCAGGATGGCTTCGTTGGACTTGCAGACCGTGCACCAATCGGCGGTGAACGATACGAAGATCGGCTTACCGCCCTCGCCTAGACGCGCGAGGGCGCGATCGAATTCTGCCGACGAGGTGATACGGTCCTGGGCGGTTGAAGTGGACCGCACTGAAGACGAGGATGACGTCAGGAAGGCAAGCGGCCTTGAAGGATCCGTCCCGCCTCTGGCATAGCCCACGATGAGGATCGCGCCATAGAGCGCGGCAACGAGGCCGATCGACTTGGACAGCCTGCCGGACCATGCGCTGGCACGTTCCATCCTGTCGAAGGCGCCGATGAAAACGCCGAGGCCTATCGCGAGCGCGCCCCACATGGCCATCGCCGCGGCATCTGGAACGAGACGCGCCACCAGCATCACTGCCACGGCGAGGAAGACGAAACCGAAAGCGCCTCTGACCTGTCCCAGCCACACGCCGGACTTCGGTAGGAAGCGAGGCCCAAGCGATCCAAATGCAATCAGAGGCAATCCCATGCCGAGGCCAAGGAAAAATAGCGCGATCGCGCCTCTCCATGGGTCGCCGCTCTGCACGCTGTAGAGGATCGCGGCGGCAAGCGGGGGTGTCACACAGGGACTGACAATCAGCGCCGAGCCGAACCCGAGCGCTGCCGCGCCGGCGACGGATCCTCCGCGACGCTGTCCGGAGATCCTCGCGGCCAGACCGGACGGCAAGGTCAGGTCGAAGACCCCGAACATCGATAGCGCCAATGCGACGAATACAGCGGCCGAGATCCCCAGCGCCCAGGGCGTCTGCAACATCACCTGAAGGTTCGCCCCCGACAGGCCCGCGGCGAGGCCGACCAAGCCATAGGCGGCTGCCATTGCGGTCACGTAAGCGGCAGAGAGTGCAAACCCTCGCATGGCAGTCAGCCGCGTGCCGGTCCCGGCAAGCATCGCGGAGAGAATCGGAATCATCGGAAAGACGCACGGCGTGAAGGCGAGAACAAGCCCGAACCCGAGGAAGGCGGCGGCCATTGTCAGCATGCCACCGTTCAGAGCTGTCGTCGCATCGTCGTTGGTGGAAGCATCTGATGGCGCGGCTGGCTCGGCCGCCGACGCCCCGCCGAACGAGGGGCCGTCCGACGTGATGGCGAGGCTCGCCAGATCGATGTCCTTGGAGATCGGAGGATAGCAAATCCCGGCCTCCGCACATCCTCGGTAGGTGACGCTGAGGTGTCCTGCGGCGGGTGCTTCGACGGCCACATCGAGCGTGTTGTGATAGACCTCCACCTCGCCGAAATTGGGATCGTCCTTGCGCTCGCCGGCCGGTGTCTGAAGGGAAAGCGTCTCATCCCCCAACTTTGCCTCGATGCTGTCCCGATAGAGATAGTTGCCTCCATCGATCGCCCAGTGAAGCTTCAGCCCGCCGTTTGCGCCTCGCAGGACGCTCAGCTTGAACACGTCATCCGCTCTCGGCGGCGCCTTGCCGAAGCCAACCTGACCGAAGGCAGAGATTGGCAAAAGGACCAGCACAACCAGAGACCACAGGAGGCGCAGGAAGAACGGCATTTTGTAAAAGGCTCCGTTTCAATTCACGGGCGGAATCTCGACGCCCACCTTAAGGCAGGCTTAAGGTGCGGATCGCACGGAGCCGCATGGCGAAACTGGCGAGCACCATTGAATGCGCATCTTGATCGTGGAAGATGATCCGATCCTCTCGAACGGACTGATCGCCGGCCTCAGGCTTTGCGGCTGGGCAGCCGACGACGTGTCCACTTGCGGTGACGCGGACGCCGCGCTCGCAGCCGCCACCTTCGATGCCGTAGTCCTCGACGTGATGCTGCCGGACGGTTCAGGGATCGATCTGCTCGAAAGGCTGCGCGCAAGGGGTGACCAGACGCCTGTGATCCTGCTGACGGCGCTCGACGACACGCATGACCGGATTCGCGGTCTGGATTCCGGCGCCGACGATTATCTGGGCAAGCCATTCGATCTTGATGAACTTACCGCACGCCTGCGGGCACTCACGCGCCGAAGCAACGGGACTGCCAGCGCATCGTATCAGGCGGCCGGCATCAGGGTGGATCCCAAGACGGCGGTGGTCATCGCCAACGGCTTGACGCTGTCTCTCTCGCGACGCGAGTTGAGTATCCTGATCGCCCTCATGGAGCGCCCCGGCACGATCCGCTCGCGCGGCGAGCTGGAAGATCGGCTTTACGGCTGGCAGGAGGAGATCGAAAGCAACGCGGTCGAGGTGCATGTTCATAATCTGAGAAACAAGCTTGGACGCGATGTCATCGAGACGGTGCGTGGCCTCGGCTATCGATTGCGAGACAGGCCATGAGATCGCTGCGCGGCAGACTGTTCGCTTTGCTCCTCGGAGCGACCGGCATCATATGGCTCTGCGCCGTTGTCTGGATCGGGCTGGGCAGCAGGTCGGAGCTGGAGCATGTTCTCGACACCCGACTTCAGGAAGCCGCTCGCATGGTTCATTCCATGGTGGCGAGCGGCAATGTCAACGCATCCTCGACGCTGCCGGCCCTTGAGGACGGCGCATACGAACGTCAGCTCTCCTGCCAGATCTGGTCACTTGACGGCCGCCTCGTCGCCCGATCGAGCGGCGCCCCGGATCAAAGTCTGGCAGAGGACCAGGAGGGTTATGCGGACAGGACCGTCAGCGGTGAGCTTTGGCGGGTCTACACCATCGTCGATCATACCAAGGGCGTAAGGGTCGCCGTCGGGGACCGGATCGGGCTACGCGACCGGCTGGTGCGCGACATCCTCGTCGGCCTGATCGGGCCTGCCCTGCTGATCGCCCCGATCCTCGGGATTTTGATCTGGCTTGCGCTGGCGCGGGGGCTCGCGCCTCTGAGGGCGGTCACCGATGAGATCGCCAAGCGGGATGGCGAGGATATGCGACCGCTTTCTCCACGCGATCCGCCGGAAGAGATCAAACCGCTGACATCCGCTTTGAATGAGCTATTCTCCAAGGTCGAGGCAGCCCGGCGTCATGAACGGGAAATCACGGCGTTTGCGGCGCATGAGCTTCGCACTCCCCTGGCGGGCTTGAAGACCCAGGCACAGGTGGCGCTTGCAACCCCTGATGGGCCCGGCCGCGAACAGGCGCTTCGTCATATCGTCACGTCTGTCGACCGCACCAGCCGAATCGTTCGTCAATTGCTGGCGCTCGCAGCGCTCGAAGCGGCGCCGCCGCCCTCCGCAGGCGCGATATGCAATATAGGCAGCGTCCTGCGCGACATCGTCGGATCGATGCCCAAATCCGATCTCGTGTCGGTCGTGATCGATGATGCTCTCGACGCGGTAACCCTGAACGGTGATCCCGACGACCTCAAACTCGTGCTTCGCAACCTGAATGAAAACGCGCTCGAGCATATGGCGAATGCGGGGCGCATTACGTGGTACGCGCTGCCTGATCGAAATGGCGTGGCGATCTCCGATGAGGGACCAGGCGTGGATGACGATGAGTTGCCACGCATCACCGAGCGGTTCTATCGAGGGCGCAACAAAAGCGCTTCCGGCACCGGGCTTGGTCTTACGATCGCAACAATGGCGGCGGCGCGACTGGGAGCGATCCTCAGTTTCCGGAAGCGATCCGACCGGCAGGGACTGATCGCCGAGTTACAATGGCGCACGACTTCCCGCTGAAGCCACGTCACGTGTCCTGAATCAGAACCTATCCGCCCGGAAAGGTGTCAGATCGATCGCCGGCGGCAAACCGGCGGCAAGCTGTGACACGATCTTGCCGGTGACAGCGCCTCCGATCAGGCCCTGATGGCCATGGCCGAAGGCGTAGATGACGTTCTTCGCCCGCGACGCCCGGTCGATGACCGGAATGCTGTCGGGGGTTCCCGGCCGATGACCCATCCAGCGTGTAACCTCGCCGACCTCCAATTTCCTGAACATGGGTCTCGCCTGCTTCAGGAGAACATCCGCCCGGTTCATGTTCGCGGGCGCCTTCAAGCCGGCGAACTCGACATTGCCGGCGATCCGCAGGCCATCTTCCATCGGCGAGGCGACGAACTTGCGGTCGGCCGAGATGGTCTGGATGCGCAGGCCGGTATCGGCGCCCTTGACCATGATGTGGTAGCCGCGCTCGCTCTCAAGCGGGATCCGGTCGCCAAGCTTGCGGGCAAGTTCGCCCGACCAGGCGCCGGCGCAAATCACCACGGTCTCAACTGGCATGCGATCGCCACCTTCAAGTCGCACCGCCGAAGGACCGCTGACCCCCATGTCGAAGCCGATGACTTTCGCCCTGACAAACCGTGCACCCTGTCGTGCCGCGTGTTCGGCAAGCCTGGCGACAAGCCGGCCAGGATTGGGGCACTGCCCCTGTTCGGGCAGATAGACCGCGCTCTTGAAGATCGGTGCCAGGGCCGGTTCGAGCTGGCGGATTTCGTCGGCATCGAGGATGTCCACCTTGACGCCGTGCTCGCGCCGCAGCCCGAGGCCATAGGCACCCTTCGACGGACCATCGGCCGTTTCGTGGACGAAAAGCTGGCCGCGCTTCTGCAGAAGATCCTCGCAGCCGGCCGCCTTGATCAGCGGCTCGTAGCACTCGAATGTGTAGCGGTGCAAAGAGCGCATCGCCGCTGATATCTCCTCGACGCGCGGTCTGCGGCTGGCGGCGAGGAAGCGCAACAGCCAGGGCAGCGCGTGCGGCAGATAGGCGAGCCGCACGATCAGCGGACCTTCCGGATCCATCAGCCATTTCGGCACGTTGCGAAGCACACCCGGCATCGAGTTCGGGATGCAGGATCCCGGGCAGATGCCGCCGGCATTGCCGAAGGAGCACTGCTCCTCCGATCCGGGCAAGGCCGGATCGACCACCTCGACGGCAAAACCCTGCTCGAGCAAATAGTTCGCGGTGCAGACGCCGATGATGCCGGCCCCGATGACCGTCACCTTGCCGCGCGACGTGCTTGTCGATGTCATGTGCCGATCAATCCGGATGTGCCGATCAGGGCGCGATCGCGCTCGGCGTGCCGGCGCGGAAGGCCGGCAGCGACCGCGCCACCATCTGCTGCAGCATGCGGAAGTCGGAGAGATAGGCCATGAAGCGGTAGCCCATCTTGCGCATGTCGACGCCATAGGCGACCGAGCCGCAATGGATGCCCGGAATGACGCCGGCCTCCTTGCACTTGGCGGCGATGTATTCGATCGCCTCGTAAACCGGGGGATAGCGCGGGTCGAAACCGGGCGCCTCGCCCATGGTGACGGCAAGGTCCGACGGACCGACGAAGATGGCGTCGAGGTTCGGCGTCTTCAGAATGTCTTCCAGGTTCTTCACGGCCTGGTCGCTCTCGATCATCGCCATGGTGATGATGGTGTCGTTGGCGTGCTGGAAATAGTCCGCCCCGGCATAGAGCGAGGCGCGCAGCGGGCCTACGCTGCGGCCGCCCTTGGGGAAATAGCGGCAGGCCTTGACGAAGGCATCCGCTTCCTCGGCGGTGTTGACCATCGGGCAGATCACGCCATAGGCGCCGGCATCGAGCACCTTGCCGATGATCGCCGGATCATTCCACGGCACGCGCACCATCGGCGTCGTATCCGTCGTCGAGATCGCCTGCAGCATCGGCACGGCGTCGACATAGTCGGTCGCGCCATGCTGGAGGTCGACGGTCAGCGCGTCCCAGCCTTGCTGGGCCATCAATTCCGCCGAGATCGACGACGGAATGCCGAGCCAGCCCGTCACGACTTCGCCGCCGGCGGCCCAGATGTCCTTCACCTTGTTCTTGCGCATAGCCTTGAGGTCCTTTGCTATTGTCGGGAATTCAAAATCAGGTCCGCCGCTTTTTCAGCGATGGCGATGGTGGTGATGTTGGTGTTGGCCGCGACGATCGTCGGCATGATCGAGGCATCGACGACGCGCAGGCCCTGCACGCCGCGCACGCGGCATTCGGCATCCAGCACCGCCAACGGATCGCTGTCGGCGCCCATCTTGCAGGTGCCGGAGACATGCCAGCCCGACCAGACGGATTGCTTGACCCAATCGGCGATCAGCTCCTCATTGCCGAGCATCGCCTGGATGCGGTCGGTGGTGCCGAACTTGCGCTTGAGCAAGGTTTCACGGAAGAACGGCGCGTAGTCGAAGAGGTAGGCCGCGGTCGCGGTCTTGATCCAGTTCGACGGCTTGCGGACGCTGAGCGCACGCGCCTCGTCGCTATAGCCGGCCAGGAACCAGGTGTTGACGTGCTGCTGGACGTCGGGCGACTGCATGATCTTGCAGATGCGCTTGAAGCCGTCGACAAGGCGCATCAGGTCGCGGCCGTCGGAGGCCATGTTCAGATCGACGATCGGCTCGTCGGTCTGCACCGCGGACTTCAACGTCACGGTGCCACGCGAATAGGATTTGTTGACGCAGACATTGAGCGCGCCCATCGCCTTGCCGAGCGGATGCCAGCCGGCGCGGTTGACGGGCATCAGCAGCATGTCGCCAGGGTGACAGTTGGCATGGTTCGAAGAGTATCTGACGCCCAGAAATATGTGGCGCCGCTGACCGGGCTTGAGCCGCGCGGATTTCTTGAAATGCGCGCCGACGGCCAGATGCGGATGATCGGTCAGGTTCTCGCCGACACCGGGGCGGTCGGCGACCACGTCGATGCCCAGCCGCTTAAGCTGCGCCGCCGGACCGATGCCGGCGCGCAGCAGGATGGCCGGCGAATGCAGGGCGCCAGCCGAAACGATCGTCTCGTTGGCGCTATGGATCTTCGTGCGGCCGGCGATCGTGACCTCGACACCGGTGATGCGCGTCCCCTTGGTCACCAGTCTCTCGACAAAGGCATTGGCGAAGATGTGCAGGTTCTTGCGGGCACGCGCCTCGGCGTCGAGATAGCCGATCGCGGTCGAGACGCGGCGGTCGTTCTCGTTCGACAGCGGCAGCGGGAACGAGCCGTCCTCGAAACTGCCATTGTAGTCCGGCCGGTAGGGGTATTCGCTTTCCGTCACTTTGAGGACAGATCTGGTGAATCCGGCCCAGTCCTGCGGAAAGACGCGGCGGATCGGAATCCGCCCGGTCTTGTTGTGAAGCTCGCCATCGAAATCGAGATCGCGTTCGAGCTTCTTGAGGTAGGGCAGCATGCTGTCCCATCCCCAGCCGGGCAGGCCGAGACCTTCCCATTCGTCATAGTCGTGCGGCATGCCGCGCACCGCGAACTGGCCGTTGATGCTGGAGCCGCCGCCCATCACCTTGGCCTGTTCGAGTTTGGCCGTCTTGACCACCTGCGCATTCTGCTTGGGCGAGCGGTTGAAGACGCGCAGTTCGGTCCAATGGTATTTCGGGTCGAAATAGGACAGGCCGGGATAGCTGTCGGCGATCACCTCCGGAACGTCATCCGGCGGCGTGTCGGGCCCGGCTTCGAAAAGCGCGACTTGCTTCGTGCCGTTCTCCGAGAGACGGCTGGCGAGCACGGCACCCGCCGAGCCACCGCCGACAATGATGTAGTCGAATTGCATGTGCTTGCGCTCGCTCAGCCGTAATTGGCCCAGATGGCTTTCTGGCGCAGGAACGCCTCGATGCCGGCACGACCCATGTCCTTGCCGAAGCCGGAGCCCTTGTAGCCGCCGGCCGGATAGGTGAACTCCGGTCCGCGCCCGTGCTGGTTGATCCAGACCATGCCGGCCTCGATCGAATCGGCCGCCTTGAGCGCTTTCTTCAGGTCCGTGGTGTGGACGCTGGCGGCGAGTCCGTAGACCGGATGCGCAGCCAGGGCGAGGCCTTCCTCAAGATCGGCAAAGGTGCGCACCGTCAGCACCGGACCGAAGAATTCGTCCTTGAAGCCGATATTGTCGTCGGCGACGTTTTCGAGGATCGTCGGCGCGAAAAAACTGCCTTCGTTGCGTCCTTCCAGCACCGTGCCGCCAGTGACGACCGAGGCGCCTTCGCTGATGCTGGCGCGCACCATCGTATCGATGCGCTCAAGCTGCTTGCGGCTGATGATCGGCGCGAAGGTGGTCGTCTCGTCCCAGGTCGGTCCCGCCTTGATCGCCTTGGTCCGGGCAATGACGCGTTCGAGAAGTTGATCCGCGATCTTGTCCTCGACGATCAGCCGCGAACCGGCCGTGCAGACCTGGCCGGCATTGTCCATGAACGCCGCCGCGACGCGGCCGGCCACCACATCGATGTCGCCGGCATCGGCCAGCACCAGCTGCGGGCTTTTGCCGCCGAGTTCGAGCGTGACGGGCTTGATGCCGGACTGGGCCGCGAGCGTCATGATCGCGGCACCGGTCTGCGTCGAGCCGGTGAAGGAGATTTTCAGGATGTCGGGATGGCGCACGATCGCCGCACCGGTCGTATGACCATAGCCGTTGACGACATTGAACAGGCCGGCGGGAATGCCGGCCCTGGCGGCAAGCTCCGCCAACGCCAGAAGGCTGTGCGGCGTCAGTTCCGACGTCTTCATTACAACCGCATTGCCGGCGGCCAGCGCCGGGGCGAATTTCCAGGCCGCGGTGATCATCGGGAAGTTCCACGGAACGATCGCGCCGACAATGCCGTAGGGCTCATGCTTGACGATGCTCAGCGCATTCGCCTCGGTCGCGGTGACCGTGCCTTCGATCTTGTCGCAGAACTCGGCGTAGTAGCGCACGACGCCGGCGGTACGTACCGCGTCGCGGACGATCGTCATCGAGATCAGCCGGCTCGATCCCATCGCTTCCAGCTGTCCGAGATAGGTCGCGTTCTCTTCGATCAGCGCTGCAAAACGCATGAGCATGGCGGCACGGTCGCGGGGCGCGATCTTCGCCCAGCGGCTTTGCGCCAGCGCCTTCTTCGCGGCATCGACGGCTTGCTGTACCGCCGCCTCGCCGCCATCGGTGATCAACCCCATGGGTTGGAGATCGGAAGGGCGAAGAACCTCGATCTCCACGCCAAGCAGTTCAATGTACTGCCCGCCGATATGATGGCCCCTGGGAATGGCGATTGTGGCCGGATCGAAACTCAGTGTCATTGGTGTCTTCCTTTTGCGGCCAGCTCGAAAGGGGGGCGCATTCGACGATGTCCGCTTGGCTGTTTTCGCGTGAAGCGGCGTGCCTTCAGCACGCCTTCTCGGCTTCACGCGCCTCGAGGAACGGGCGAAGCAGGTCCGCCGATTCATGGAAGCGTCCGACAAATGTCTTCAGACGCGGATGTTCGGGATGCAGCAGCACCTTGGCGGGTGGCCCCTGCTCCGCCACCAGCCCCTGATCGAGGAATACGACCCGATCGGCGACCTCGAAGGCGAAGCCCAGCTCATGGGTGACGATCACCATGGTCATGCCGCTCCTGGCCAGCTCGACCATCGCCTTCATGACCTCGCCGACCAGTTCGGGATCGAGCGCCGAGGTCGGCTCGTCGAACAGCATCACCTTCGGCTGCATGGCCATGGCTCTCGCGATCGCGACGCGCTGCTGCTGGCCGCCGGAAAGCTGGCGCGGATATTTTTCGACGTGCTGCGACAGCCCCATGAGATCGAGCAGTTGCAGCGCCTTCTGGCGCGCCTGCTCCTTCGGCTCCTTCTTGACGATGACCGGGCCTTCCATGACGTTTTCGAGTGCCGTCATGTGCGGGAACAGATTGAACTGCTGGAAGACCATGCCGGTCTTGGAGCGGATGCGCTTGACTTCCTGCGCTGGTATCTGGGCGCCCTTGCCGTCGGCCTGCCTTTGGAACAGCGTCTCGTCATCGATGACGATGCCGCCGCTGCTCGGCACGTTGAGCAGGTTGATGCAGCGCAGCAGCGAGGTCTTTCCCGACCCGCTGGCGCCAATCAGCACGACCACCTCGCCTTCGACGACCGAGAGATCGATGCCGTTCAGCACACGCTTGTCGCCGAATTTGAGGCAGATGCCGTCCAGCCGCAGGACAGGCTTGTCGCCTTTGTCGATCACGGCGCTTGGTTCGCTGATGCTCATTTGAGGCTCCCGCTCTTTTCGAGCTTCCGGGACAGCAGTGTCAGCGGCACCAGGATGATCAGAAAGATGACGCCGACGGCGGTGTAAACTTCCATCGGCCGATAGGTGAAGCTCGAGATGTAGCTCGCCTGATAGAGAAGGTCGGGAACCGTGATCATCGACAGCAGCGTGGTGTTCTTCATCTGGATGATCGACTGGCCGGCCAGCGGCGGGATCATCTTGCGGAAGGCCTGCGGCAGGATGATGCGGCGCATGCGCTGGCCGTAGGACATGCCGATGGCGGTCGCCGCATCCGTCTGGCCGGGATCGACCGACTGGACGCCGGCGCGCAGGATCTCGGCGTAGAAGGAGCCGACGTAGCAGCTCAGCCCGATGAAGCCGGCCCAGAATTTCGTGACATTGATGCCGGCGAAGATCGGGAAGGCGTAATAGACCCACAGAAGCGTGACGAGCAGCGGAATGTTGCGGAAAAACTCGACATAGATCTGGCCGAGAATGACCAGCGGCCTGAACGTGCTGAGCTGGATAAGCCCGATGAACAGGCCGATCAGCATGCCGGCACCGATGGTGATGACGGTGAAGTACAGCGTCATCAGCAGGCCCTGCCAGAGCAGCCCGATATTGTTGGTTATGACTGTATAGTCGAACATGGCGTCCTCACTGGTTCGATGCACGTCCAGTGGTGGCCTGACCGCCGCACCAGGCGGCGGTCAGGCTGTTGCGATCAGAAGGAGAACCCTGCCGGAAGGATCGACAGGTCGATGCCGCGGGCTTCCCACGAGCGGGCAAGCTTGCCCTGGGCGAGGCCGAGCGAACGCTCCTGCAGGATCCAGTTGGTCAGGAAGTTGATGTAACCGGCATTGCCCGGCTTGCGGGCGACGGCCAGCGTCGCCGGATTGCGCAGGATCGGCTCGGGCAGCGAAACATTGCCGATCTTCTGGTTGGTGATCTGCAGCGCATCGAAGATGGAAAGCACGACGCCATCGGCGCGGCCGGCTTGCAGTTCCATCAACGCCAGGCCACGATCTTCCACCGGCGTGATCTTGGCCTTCGGCAGCAGGGCTTCGGCGACGACCTGCATGGTGCTGCCCTTCTGGACGACGACGGTCTTGTCGGGCGTGTTGAGCTCGGCCCAGGTCTTGACCGGCTTGCCGGGAGGCGTCAGCACGGCCCAGGCGTCGGTGAACAGGGGCTCCCACAGATAGTCGACGACGAGACCGCGCTTCGGGTTCGGATTGACGCCGATGGCGATGTCGATCTTGTTGGACTGGAAGTCTGCGGCCAGATTGCCCCAGGTGGTCTCGACAGGCTCAAGCTTGACGCCGAGCTGGGTCGCGATCTCGCCCAGGAATTCGTAGTAGAAGCCGCTCCACTGGCCCGTGGCCGGATCCTTGATGTAGCCCGGCTCCTCGCCGGTCATCACAGGAACCTTGAGCACGCCGCTGGCGCGGATCTGGTCGATGACGGCGGACGGATTGTCGTCGGCGGAAGCAGCGATCGGCGCGGTGAGCAGGCCAAGACCGATGGTCAAAGCGGCCACGAACGTACGCATTACTGTGAGTTTCATGTCATTCCCCTTTCTGAGTTATTTGTGGTTAGCGGGCTAAAAATCCCTTCGAGAGGGGGTCGCCCTTCTCGAAGTAGATTGTCTGGGTCGAGGTGATGAAGGCCGAGCCCTCGATCTCGATGATCATCGCCTCGCGGCCTTGCTCCTCGACGCGCCTTTGCAGGCGCGCCTCGAACGGAATGCCGAAGATATTCTTGGCGTGATAAGTCTGGTCGGGGTCGATCAGCCCCTTCCCAAGCAGGTAGGTCAGGCGCGCCGAGGTGCCGGTGCCGCACGGCGAGCGGTCGAACTTGTTGGATTCCAGGACAAGAAAATGCGTCGCCGAATGCGCGCTGTCGGCATCGTGGAAAAGCACGCTCGGCGCGGCAGCACCTGCCAGCAGCGGCAGGTCCGTCGTCGCCGCCTTGATCGCGTCCTTGATCCTGGCGCCGGCTTGCATCAGGGCCGACGCATTGTCCGGGATCAGCTTGAAGCCGAGCGGCGCGGCGTCGACCAACGCATACCACATGCCGGCATAGACGGTCGCGGCATCAACCTTGCCGATGCCTTCGACGGAAACGCTCAAGCGCTCCAGCCCGACATAGCTCGGGACATTGGCTATGCGCACCCGGTCCAGCGAGCCGTCTTCGCTCCAGATCAGATGAACAGTCACGATGCCCGCAGGCGTTTCCAGCGTGAAGCTGTCGCCCGTTTCGACAGAGATCTGGCCTGTGAAGGCCAGCGTCCTGGCAAGGCCGATCGTGCCGTGACCGCACATATCGAGATAGACATAGGACGAGATGAAGAACGCGCCATAGTCGGCGACATCGGAGGCGACCGGCACCAGACCGACCATGGCGGCATGGCCGCGCGGCTCATGCAGCAGCGCTGGGCGAAGATGGTCGAAGCGCCGGCGGAAATGGTCCCGCTTCTCCCGCACGCTCGAACCGGAGAGTTTCGGAACGCCACTCAGAATGACGCGCGTGGGGTGGCCGGCGGTATGGGAATCGATGACGCTGAACGCTGACGAGAAGCTGGACACGGACTAGCCCTCTCCGAAGGCGTCGCGAATGCCGGCCCGCATGCTCTGCCAGATTTCCCGAATGAGGTTTTCGGTCATGGCCTTGGCGCTTTCGCCATCGCCGGCGGTGATCGCATCATAGATGCGGGCCGTGTCGTCCAGCGACAGCTGGATGATCTTCGGATCCTGCTCGTAGGCATGATAGCGGTAGCGCAAGGCCTGCTTTTCCAGCCCGCCAAGCAGGCGTGTCAGCGTCTTGTTGCCGGCCAGCGTGTAGGTCAGGAAAGAGCCGCGCACGTCAACGATGAAGAACTGCCGCGCATCGTTCCTGGCCTGGGCCTGCTTCAGCTCCGACAAAAGGTTCTTGAATTCGGCCTTCTTTTCGATGTCGGCGGATTCTGCCGCCTGCTTGGCGACCAGCCCTTCGAGTTCGATGCGGCAGGTATAGACCTCGTCGAAATCGCGCTGCGACATCGGTGAAACCCAGATGCCGCGCCTGGCCTCGCGCATCACCAGGCCGTCGCGCTCGAGCAGCCTGAGCGCCTCGCGCACCGGCGACCGGCTGACGCCGTAGCGCGCGGCGACCATTTCCTCGGTCAACCGCTCCCGCGATTTGAGGCGGCCGAAGATGATCTCTTCCTCGAGCATCTCGGCGAGATTCTCCGGGATGGCGACCGACAATTTCTGGATGCGCGCTAAAATCATGTCGACACCATACTGTATACAATGTACAGGTCAAGCCATCGCGGAAATTTTCTTGTGACGTGCAATCCGCCGGCGGCTTTCCGCGCCCCGCCGGGCTGAAAGGGCCAGGAACATGTATCCAGAGACGATCGAGCTGCTGATTGACGGCGTGTGGTGCCAGGGATCGGACGGCAAGTCCGAACCATTGATCAATCCTGCCACCGAGGAGGTGTTGGCTATCGTGCCTCATGCCACGGTGGCCGATCTCGACCGTGCTCTCGCCGCATCGCTCAAGGGCTTCAAGCTTTGGAAGACGATGACCGCGATGCAGCGCTGGGCGATCATGGACAAGGCCGCCGACCTGATCGAGCAGCGCAAGGAGACCATCGCCCGCATCCTGACGATGGAGAACGGCAAGGCGCTGGCGGAGGCCACCGGCGAGGTGCAGTTCGCGGCGGACGCGACCCGTTGGTATGCGGAAGAAGGCAAGCGCGCCTATGGCCGCATCGTCCCTGCCCGGCTGCCCGGCGTGCGGCAGATGGTGTTCAAGGAGCCGGTCGGGCCTGTCGTCGCCTTCGCTGCCTGGAACTTTCCGGCCAGCAATGTCATCCGCAAGATTTCAGGTGCGCTCGGCGCCGGCTGCTCGATCATCCTGAAGCCGGCGGAGGAAACGCCCGGAACCGCCGTCGCCATCGCCCGCTGCTTCCAGGACGCCGGATTGCCGGCGGGCGTGCTGAACATCGTGTTCGGCGAGCCGGCCAAGGTCTCGTCCTATCTCATCGCCTCGCCGATCCCGAAGAAGGTCTCGCTGACCGGATCGACGGCCGTCGGCAAGCTGTTGCAGAAGCAGGCGGCGGATACGCTGAAGCGCTGCACCATGGAGCTGGGCGGCCACGCCCCGGTCATCGTTTATGAGGACGCCGATCTCGACAGGACGCTCGATACGCTCGTCGCCTTCAAGTTCCGCAATGCCGGCCAGGTATGCACCTCGCCGACCCGCTTTTACGTGCATGAGGCTGTCTATGGCCGCTTCATCGAAGGCTTCGCCTCGCGCGCCGAAAAGCTCAAGATCGGCGACGGCCTCGATGCAAACGTGCAGATGGGCCCGATGATCGCGCCGCGACGGCTGGACGCCATGGACGGCTTCGTCAGCGATGCGACAGCGAAGGGGGCGAGCGTCGTCACCGGCGGCAAGCGGATCGGCAACAAGGGTTATTTCTACGCTCCGACCTTGCTGAAGGACGTACCGGATACGGCGCGCATCATGTCCGAAGAGCCGTTCGGGCCGATCGCGCCGACCACCACCTTCTCAACCTTCGACGACATGATCGAACGGGCAAATTCGCTGCCTTACGGCCTGGCCTCCTTCGTCTTCACCCGCAATCTCAGCCTCGCGCAGAAGACCGAGGCAGCGCTGGAGGCCGGCATGGTCGGCGTCAACCACATGATGGTGTCGACGCCGGAAACGCCGTTCGGCGGCGTCAACGAATCCGGCTACGGTTCGGAGAGTGGCATCGAAGGCCTCGACGCCTATCTGCGGACGAAGTTCGTGACGGAGATGTAGAGCGCGCAATCGATGCGTGCAGAGATGATTGTCGAGCGTGGGGATCAAGGCGGGGCATGGCTTCCGTTTTGCGATCACCTGCCGAGCGCGATGCCGAGCCACCAGACGATTTTCAATCGATCGCGAGCGCAACGATCATCTCGATTTCCACCGTGATCTGGTTGGGCAGTGAACCTGCTCCGATGGCCGATCGGGCATGCATGCCTTGTTCTCCAAACACGGAAACGAGCAGATCCGAACAGCCATTGATGACAGCGGGATGGTCGGTGAAATCTGCAGCCGCGTTGACAAATCCGAGGACCTTGACGATCTCCGCGACCCGGTCGATCGAGCCGGCCGCCGCCTCTGCGACGGCCAGCAGATTGAGCGTGGTCAGTTGAGCGTGCTGGTACGCCTCGCTTACGCTGACGTCGAGGCCGACCTTGCCCGTATACCTCACGCCTTCATGGCTCACAGGGCCTTGCCCGGAGAGGAAAAGCAGGTGTCCATACCGCTTGCACGGCAGAAAGTTGGCGACCGGCTTTCTTTGCGGCGGCAACGTCAGACCTAGCTTTCTCAACCTCTCCGATGGCGCCTCGAATGTCATCGGGCGGCCTCGCCGGCAGCGGTCTGGATTTGCCGGACCGTTTCCTGGGCGATCTTGCCAAGGAGGGTGGCGTCGCTAGTGATGGTGATGACGCGGAATCCCAGCCCTATCATACGCGCGGCATAGGCAGGGGCGGCGTTGTGGAGACCCGCGATCAGACCGCGCCTGCGGGTCCCCTCTATGATCCGCGCGTAGATATCCAGGATTTCCGGTTCTTCCCGATCCAGCGTGGGAGACATTCCGAAGGACAGACCCAGGTCGCTGGGGCCGACATAGACACCGCTGATCCCAGGTACATCCAGAATCGCTTCGAGATTGTCGACCGCTTGCCGTGTCTCGATCATGGGCAGAACAAGCAGCTCGTCATTGGCGAACCCTTGATAGAGATTGCCTGGTTCGCCATAGCCGCCAGCGCGGACTGGGCCGTTCGAACGATTGCCTTTTGGAGGATAAAGACAGGCCGCGACCAAGGCTCTGGCTTCCTGCGCGGTGTTGACCATCGGGCAGATGACACCCCACGCCCCGGCATCAAGAACCTTGCCGATGATTCCAGGCTCATTCCAAGGCACGCGAACCATGGGCGTCACGGGATATGGGCCCATAGCCTGAAAACATTGAATCATGCTGAGATAGTCCTGGACACCGTGCTGCAAGTCGACGGTCAAGCTGTGCCAACCTGATCGAGCCATGACTTCCGCGGAAAAACCGGAAGGGATCGCAAGCCAGCCGTTCAGGCAGGCCTTGCCGGCCGCGAGCCGGGCTTTGAGGGCGTTCTTCAAGAGAATTCTCCATCGGGGTTCAGTGCGCGTGGCGCCTGTCACTGCTAGCCCAAGATTGGCATTTTTGAAATATCAAAAATAGGAAATTTTCTCGCTTGTCGCCCGTGTCCGGTTCAGCAGAAGGCGAGCAACCTAACATCAACGTGCTCTCGGAGCGCCATTTTGGTCGCATCGGACAAATTTCAATGGGAGACCCTACTTGCCGAAGCAGGCTGAAGAATGTATCAATCATATATCAAAATAGGTCTTTAGTGGATGCCATCGCTTCTCAACTCCATGGATCTCCCCTTGTCCTCCCTGGACAAGGGCGTCCCGCCAATGAGCGGACCCACGCCAATCAAGGATGTAGCGGCAAAACACTGGAATCTGTTGCGGGAAGACCTGCCACTTCCTGTTGCGGTCCTCAGGGATCAGGCCGTGCGGGACAACAGCGCATGGATGAAATCCTTCCTGGCCGATGCCGGAGCGATCCTGTCGCCGCACGGCAAGACCACGATGTGCCCTGCCCTGTTCGACCTCCAGCTTGCCGACGGAGCCTGGGCGATTACCGTCTCGACGCTGCATCAGATCCAGATCGCCCGAAGCTTCGGCGTCAAGCGCATCTTCCTGGCCAACCAGCTTATTGGACGGCAGGCGATCGACTATGTGATGGGCGAACTGGCCGCGGATTCAAGTTTTGAATTCCTGTTTCTCGCGGACTCGCAGGAGAACATCCGCACGATTGCCGACGCCGCCCGCAAGGCAGGATCGAAGCGCCCACTGCACGTGCTGGTCGAACTCGGCTATGCCGGAGGGCGTACCGGATGCCGTGGCCTCGACGAGGCCGTGGAGCTCGCTCGTTGTATCGAGCGCACCGACGGGGTACTTGCTCTTCGCGGCATAGAAGGCTTCGAAGGTCTCCTCAAGGGCGCTGACAACAGGGCGACGCTGAAGCTTGTCGAAAATTTTGTCGGACAGATGGTTTCGCTGGCCCGCCTTTGCGATGCCGAAAACCTCTTTGCCGCCGAACCAATAATCCTGAGCGCCGGAGGCTCCGCCTTCTACGACGTGGTGGTCGAAGGACTGGGCGCCGCGGCGTTGTCGCGGCCAAGCATGGTTCTGGTGCGATCCGGCTGCTACATAACGCACGATTCCGTCCTTTACGCCAAAGCCGTCGATGCGCTCAGGGAACGCAATCCCGGGCTTGCCAGCTCTCGCGGTGGGCTCACGCCGGCTCTCGAAGTCTGGGCTTATGTGCAATCCCGGCCGGAGGAAGAAAAGCTGATTGCCGGACTCGGCAAACGCGACGTTTCCTACGACGACCAGCCGGTGGCGCTGACATGGTTCCGGCCTGGAGGCGGCATGGAAAGCCCGCAGAGACTATCGCCGGATCATACCGTCACACGCCTGAACGATCAGCACTGTCACATGACCATCCCGGCGGGCTCGCCGCTCAGAGTCGGCGACATGATCGGCTTCGGCATCTCGCACCCTTGCCTGACCTTCGACAAATGGCGCGTCATGCATGTCGTTGACGAGAGCTACCAGGTGGTCAGTTCCGTCCGCACCTATTTCTAGCAGGTTTATCGTCCAGGTCGCAGCGCCTGGCCCACAAGAGACAGAGGCAAAATGAAACCGTCCAAACCAAAGGTCTTTCTCATTACCGGCGCGGCAAGCGGCATCGGCGCGGCTCTGGCCAGGTTGGCGGCCGAAGCCGGCAACACGGTGGTGCTGGCCGATATCAACCTCCCCGGCGCGACGACGGTTGCGAAGGAAATCGGTCCTGCCGCCTCGGCGGTCAAACTGGACATCTGCTCTTCCGAGCAGTGGGAACAGGTGCTCGGGCACATCTGGGAAAAATTCGGACGCCTTGATGTTCTGGTGAACAATGCGGCGATCGTCCACACGGGTTACGCGCGCGACCTGACGATGGAAAAGCACGAGGACACGATGCGGACGAACTTCTTCGGCCCCGTCAAAGGCATGATGGCCGCATTGCCGAAGTTCAACGCACAAGGACATGGCCACCTGGTCACCGTCTGCAGCATGACGGCATTCCTGCCGTTTCCCGGCATTGCGAGCTATGCCGCGGCAAAACATGCGCTTCGTGCGTATCATCTTGCCCTCGCGCTCGAGGAGCGCGGCAGCCCGGTGAAATTCACGATCGTTCATCCGACCTCGACCGAAACACCGATGCTCGACAAGGAGGCCGAGGACGATGCGATGGCGCTGTCCTTTGCCGGAACGCCAGTGACCGCGGAGTTTGTCGCAGGCATCGTCCTGGAAGCCATTCGCAAGAATACGATCGAGGCCTTTGCGCCGCTCGAACGCGGCAAGGTCGTCAAGAAGCTCGGGGCCAGTCCGCGCAGCCTTTGGAAGATGATGGACCGGAATGCGGCAATCGGGGCAGAGAAGCTCAAGGCCCGCCGCGCAGCCAGGACGACACCGTCAAAATAGGGCCGACACCGACCGCGCCACTGCGGCCACCAGTAGCGGACCGATCAAGCCTCGGCCTTCTTGCGTCGGGACTTTTTCACATGCCCTGCATTGGCCTCGTTCTTGATCTTCTCGAGGATCACATAGGACCCTTCGCGCAGATCCCGGACGACCAGCTCGCCGGTTTCGCCGGGCGCCCGGCGTGCGAGAGCGTCGATAATCAAAAGATGCGGATGCACGCTGTGGGCCGCGCTGCGGACAAGGGGGTACTGATTGTTCACGAACGGGCCAGCCAGGAGCCACAGATTCTCGATGCAGCGGACCAGCACATCATTGCCTGATGCCCGGTAGATGGTGAAATGAAACTCCTGATTGGCGGCCAAGGCCTCCTTCCAGCGTTCCTGGTTTTCGGATTGAACGAACCTGTCGTGTAGTGCCTTCAGGGCTTCTATGTCGTCCTCGCTGATATGGACGGCGCCCAGTTCCGCCGCGAGACGTTCAAGCGGCGCCCTGGTCTCACGGATGTTGATGTATTGGGGAATGGTCAGGACAGGCACGCGTGGTTGATGGCCAAGCCGCAATTCCAGCGCGCCCTCGCGAACGAGTTGAACGATCGCTTCCCGCACCGGGGTTGGAGACATATCGTAGGCGGCGGCGAGCCGGCGAATATTGAGCCGGCTGCCAGGCTCGTATTGTCCGGTCATCAAATCGATGCGCAACCGCGCATAAATGCGCTCCGACAGACTGTCGCGGTTTGCATCCTGTCCCTCAGGCTCCAAATCGATTTCTTCCGTCGCCGGGGAACTCATGACTGCTCATCACATAGGGCCAAACCGCGAAATGCTCTTTCTCCCATAGCATAAGTCTGGAGGCGTTCCATCGCTGCGCTAAAGCTCGGAACAAACCCTATCTCACGTCGGGCTCCGGAAAATGGCAAGCGAAAGTAGACCTGCCGACGGTGCGCAGCATGGGTTCTTCGGTTGCGCATAGATCCTGTGCCTTCCAACACCGGGTTCGGAACCTGCAGCCGCTTGGCGGCGCAGCAGGGCTCGGCAAGTCCCCCTTCAAGACGATCCGCTGTCGCTGACGCTCGCTCCTTGGATCAGCAGTGGGCACGGCGGAAAGCAACGCGACGGTATAGGGATGTCTGGGGCTGTCGAATATCTGCTCCCTTGGCGCGAGTTCGACGATCTTTCCAAGGTACATGACCGCGACCCGGTTCGAGATATGACGGACCGTGGAAAGATTGTGCGCGACGAAAAGGTAGGAGAGGCCAAGCCGTTCCTGCAGATCCGCAAGCAGATTCAGAATGCCGGCCTGAATGCTGACGTCGAGCGCTGAGACGGGCTCATCCAGGATCACCACCTTGGGATTGACCGCAAGCGCACGTGCTATGCCCACGCGTTGCCTTTGACCGCCCGAAAGCTCGTGCGGGAAGCGCTGAAGATGCTCTTTGTTCAGCTTGACCAGGTCGACAAGTTCGTGAAGGCGCTCCAGTCGCTGCTTCTTCGTCATATCGAGAAGGCCCAAAGGCTCTGAAATGATCTCGCCGATACGCATGCGCGGATGAAGCGATGCGAACGGATCCTGAAACACCACCTGGAGATGACGGCGCTGCCGGCGCATCTCCTCCTCGCTGAGTTTTGCGAGGTTGACGCCGTTGAGGAAGACCTCTCCCGAGGTCGGGGGAGACAGCCGCAGGATGCAACGCGCGAGGGTCGACTTGCCGCAACCGGATTCGCCAACAAGACCCAGCGTCTCTCCTGTCGCCAGATCGAAAGTCACTCCGGCGACCGCGCGGATCACCGGCGCGTTCTTTGATCCCGAAAAGGCTCCCCCAGTACCGAATTCCTTGACGAGATTTTGCACTGAGAGCAGAACCGGCCTGTCCGCTTGCGACGGGCTTTCGTCGGCGGTTTGCTTCAGTGTCGGATCGTCGCGTGTGGCCGACGTCATGCCGTTTTCCTTCGGCTGTGATACTGCGGCAGCGTTGGTGCCAAATCGCATGCCACATCCGAGGCGCCAGCCTTCATCAATGATGGAGATTCGCTCCGGCACCGATCGATAGCGAAATGACAACGCGGGTTGAACGCGCAACCTGACGGTATGGTCTGAGCCGTTGGCGGAGCACCACCAATGTCGATGAGCCGGCCGATCTCGCCTTTCATTTCGGGAAGCGAGCCCAACAGGCCTCGGGTATAGGGATGGCCGGGCCGATCAAACAGATCGTCGACGGCGGCACGCTCGACGATCGATCCCGCATACATGACCGAGACCCCTTCGGCCATGCCGGCGACAACGCCGAGATCGTGCGTGATCAGGACCAGCCCGGTGCCCTGCTGGCGGCAGAGCTGCCTCAAAAGCTCCAGGATCTGAGCCTGGACCGTGACGTCGAGCGCCGTGGTCGGCTCATCGGCGATGATCAAGTCCGGCTTGTTCGCGATGGCGATGGCAATCACCACCCGTTGACGCATGCCACCGGAAAATTCGTGCGGGTATTGCTGCATGCGCTTTTCCGGAAACGGTATCGCGACTTCGGAAAGCAACGCGAGCGCCTGATCATGCGCCTGTTTCGCCGAGATCGTCGGATTGTGGATCCGTATCGCCTCCATGACCTGGTCTCCGACGGTCAGCACCGGGTTCAAGGCGGTCAGCGGATCCTGGAAGATCATCGACATCCTGGAGCCGCGCAATTGCTCGAGTTTCTTGGCCGGGCAGCCTATCAATTCGCTGCCGAGCAATTTTACCGAGCCGCTGATACGCGCGGACGGCGGCAAGAGCCCCATGACGGCACGCATGGTGATGCTTTTGCCGGACCCGGATTCGCCGACCAGGCTGATGATCTCGCCCTTGCGAATGGAAAACGACACGCCGCGCACGGCGTCGACATATCCGAACGGTGTGTCGAACGCGATCTTGAGATCCCGGACATCGAGAAGCGCTTCATCCTTCATGCATGCTTCCTCGGATCCAAAATGTCGCGCACCCGGTCGCCGATGAAATTCAGGGCCAGCACGACGCTCAGAATGGCGGCCCCCGGGGCTGCCGCGATCCACCAGTAGTAAAAATTGACCGCGCCGTCAGAGACCATCGCTCCCCATTCCGGCGCCGGCGGTGCGGCTCCAAGCCCGATGAAACTCAGGGAGGCCGCCAGCAAGACGACCTGGCCGAAATCCATCGTCGCGTTGATCAGAATGGGCGTCCAGCAAAGCGGCAGAATGTAGCGGGTCAACAGCCGACGCGGCCTGACACCAGACGAGATGGCGGCATCGACATGCTCCATCTGCTTGACGCTTATGACCTGTGCCTGCATCAACCGCGTGTAGAGCGGCCACCAGACGGCAATCATCGCCAATGTTGCGGTCCACAGCCCCGGTCCGAGAGAGGCGGCCACGGCCATGGCCAGGAGCATGGGCGGAAACGACAACGTCACGTCGACCAGGCGCATGATCACCGTGTTGGTCCAGCCGCCGAAGAAACCGGCGATGGCACCGAGCAGGCTGCCAAAAAATGCGCCGACCGAGACGACGAGCAAAGCGATGGGGATCGAATAGACGGCGCCAGCCATGGTGCGCGAAAACACATCGCGGCCGAGCGCATCGGTACCCAACAGATGCGCGAAGCTTGGTGGCTGCAGGCGCCGGCCGACCATGTCGAGCGGAGCATAAGGCATCCAGTATTGGGACGTCAGCGCGGCCATGATCCAGAACAGGATGATGACCAGGCCGATATAGCCCGGGACGACAGACCAAAGGTCGCGGCGGCGGCGCTGCCGGGACGGGGCGAATATGATACTGGCCATCTCGCCGCCTATTGGAGTTTGATTCTTGGATCGACCAGCACGTAGGTGAGGTCGGTCAGGAGATTGGTCAGCAGGAAGGCGGCGCCACCGAGCATGGTCACGCCCATGATCGCCGGATAATCCAGGGCTCGCGCCGAATCCACGGCATATGAGCCTATGCCTGGCCACGAGAAAATGGTCTCGGTCAGAACCGCGCCAGTGATCAGGAATGCAAAGGAATAGCCGATCACGGTGATTGCCGGGATAAGTGCATTGCGCAACGCATGATGGAAGAGCACGCGTTTGCTACTCGCCCCCTTTGCCCTGGCCATCATGATGTAATCCTGGCCAAGGACGTCGAGCATGCTGGCCCTTACCAGCCGCGAGATAATGCCGGTGATCGACCAACCCAGAACAGCAGCCGGAAGGATCAGATGCGAAACGGCCTCGAAGAAGCTGGAGATGTTGCCATGCAACAGCGCGTCGACGGTGTAGAACCCGGTGATTGGATCCACAGGAGTGGAACGTGAATCGAGCCTGCCTGGCCCAGGCAGGATTCCAAGCTGCACGGAGAAGATCGACAGCACTGCCAGACCCGACCAGAAGACGGGAATGGAAGAGCCGAGCAGCGCGAACAACCTGACCAGGTGATCGACAATCGTGTCTCTCATTCTCGCTGCCAGCACACCCAGCAGAATACCGGAGACCGAACCGACAAGCAGGGCTGCGATGACAAGCTCCAGCGTGGCCGGCAGACGTGCCAGGAGATCCTGCGAAACCGGGCGCTTGGTACGAAAGGAAATGCCGAGATCGCCGGTGACGACGTTCTTGACATAAAGGACGTATTGCTCGACCGGGCTCTTATCGAGCCCCCATCTTGCCTTGGCGGCCGCCACGGCCTCGGGATTGCTGAGCTGGCGCTCCGGCAGGATCGATGACAAGGGATCGGCCTGCGTGCCATGTGACAGGATGAAGGCGACGGTCAGAACACCAAGCAGAAGCGGCGGCAGCCCGATCAAGCGACGAAAGACATATCGGTAGGCTTGCATGAATTCGAACTCTCGATCAGGCCACTCCGCGACTGGGCGCTATTTCTTGATGCTGAGATCCTGCAACGGCAGCACGGCGGTGACGCTGTACTTCATGCCTTGCACCTTGCTGCTGTAGGCAAGCACCGTGTCCGGCCCGACCAACGGGACGATGACGCGATCCTTTATCATCTCCAGGGCGATCTCATTGTAAAGTTTGTCACGCGCCTCGGTGGGCGATGCGACAGCTTTGTCCAACAACGCCTTCTCCTCCATGTTGAGGACTCCCTGCACCCGCTCCGCTCCCGAACGCTTCAGCCAGCGCGTGCCCGGGATCATGCCAAATGTCTTCACATACTGGTCGGTGCCGTAATAGTCGGGCGCGTAGAAGGACGCCGTCAGCGATGTTCCATCGCCTTTGACGGTATCGAGCCAAACGGGGAAGGTAACCGGCTTCAGCTGAAGCCGGATGTTGACCTTGGCCAGGTCCTGCTGGACGAGCTGCATCAAGGTCGACATGTCGACACCATAGTAATTCTCGTTTGGGAACACTGACTCGATGTCGAATCCGTCCGCCAGTCCCGCTTCCTTGAGAAGGGCCTTTGCCTTCTCAACGTTATGGACCGGCATCGGCAGACCGTCGGTCCCCGGGAAACCGTTCGGGATTGCCACCGGCACCATCTTGCCGGCACCGCCGATGGTGAAGTCGATAATGCCCTGGTAGTCGAGCGCGTAGGCGATCGCCTGGCGGACCTTCGTGTCCATCGGGACCTTGTTGGATTTCGCTCCCGGGCTGATCGCCATGTAGATGAAATTGTACGAGGGAACAGTCTCGACGGTAACGCCAGGCGCATTGATCGTCTTTGCCGTGTCGGGCGCGATCTGCATGGCTATATCCACATCGCCACTCTGCAGGACCTGGGCCTGGGCAACCGAGTCCTTCGTCTGCTTGATGACAATCTCCTCGATCGCCGCCGGCTTGTCCCAATAGGCCGCGTTACGCTTGAACCGCAGCTCATCATTGGGGCTGTAGGATTCCAGCGCATAGGGGCCACTCCCGGCGGAATTGGCAAGGAACCAGGGCTCGGCGGAGTCGGTGGCGGCATCGTCCTTGCCGGCCTTGGCGCCATGTTCGATGGCGACGTCGCTGTTCACGATACCAGCGTAGGGCGCAATCACCTTCCCCAGAAATTCGGAGTCGGGCTGGGCGAGCTTGACGACCACCGTGTGAGCGTCCGGCGTCTCGATCGACTTCACCGTTTCAAACAGCCAGGCCATGCCGCCTTGCAAATTGGTCAGCCGATCCCACGACCACTTCACATCCTTGGCTTCGACCGGCGACCCATCGGCGAAAACAGCCTTCGGGTTGAGATGGAAAGTGAACTCCGTGTTGTCGCCGTTGACTTCCCACTTCTGCGCCAAGGCCGGAATGATGGTCTTGTTGTCGTCGCCGAGGCGCACCAGCGTCTCGTAGACGGCATAGAGGAAGATATTGCAGGTGTCGCAGGAGGTCCGCGCCGGATCGAGCGAATTGACCGCGAGGTTGCGCGCGATGATCAACGGCTTCTCCTGCGCCGACACGGCGCCGAGCGAGGAGGCCAGCATCACAGCCACCGTGGTTGAGAGAAGGACGGTCCGGATTGCACGCCCGGTACTGGGCATATCAGCTGTTTTGATCATTGCTCATTCCCCTTGTTGTCCGCCTGATTCAGTTCAGAGCGCCTTATTTGATATATCATAGATGCCAATCCCGAACGCCTGTCAATCTCTTTTTAAGCGACAAGGCAGACCGGCTCACCTTGAGCGCATTTCGACAGAATCCATGCCTATCCCTATTTGACGGTACGATTCTTGGTGTAAATCCCTGATTCTGATGACATTCAGACAGCCAAACACCAGGCTGCCTTGCCCAAAACCCTGCCGAAAAGCCCCCTCTCCGAGAAATATGACGGCCACAAGCATGATCAACAGTCGACAAAGATAGCAATTTTGCTATATCAAATTTCCAACATCGCATCGGACGCCGACTGTCTTGGAGTGCAAGGTGGAGATAGACGTGCCCATAACGACCAATTCGTTCGAGACCTGCATCGATTTCGGGCTCGAGATTGGCGAGAGTCCGGTGTGGGACCCCATTCGGTCCATCCTCTGGTTCGTCGATATCCTGCGCCCGGCCATCTACAGCCTTGATCCCATCTCCAGGAGCATCGCGCACTACAGGATGCCGTGCGAGGTCGGCAGCATCGGCAGGGCAAATGGAGGCCTCCTCGTCGTCGCCTTGCGCAGCGGCATCCATCTCTTTGATCCGGCAACGCAGCGTCTCGACTTCCTGGTCCATCCGGAACCCGAGATGACGATGAATCGCCTCAACGACGGAAAGGTCGGACCGGACGGCTGTTTCTGGGTCGGCAGTATGCACGATGCGGTGCCAAGGGCGCCTTCGGGCGCCCTTCATCGCATCACGCCTGATGGGCGAAGCAGGAAGGTTCTCGATGGGCTTTACGTCTCGAACGGACTGGCCTGGAGCCCCGATGGACGGACCATGTATCACGCGGATTCCCGCGGCCCCTTCATCCAGGCGTTCGATTTTGATGCAGCGACCGGGAACATTTCAAATGGCCGCATGATCGCCCTACTCGACGAGATGAAGGGGTTGCCGGACGGCGCGGCCGTCGATCAGCAAGGCACATATTGGAGCGCCGGTGTCTCCGCGGGACGGCTCAATAGAATAACGCCTGACGGTTTCATGCTCGACCCGGTGAAAGTGCCGCTCGATGCGCCCACCATGCCCTGCTTTGGGGGGAGCGATCTGCGAACCCTCTTTGTGACGTCTCTCTCCACGATCGCGCCCGGCAGGACCAACAGCGGCTCGCTGATAAGCTTCAGGGTGGCCGTGCCCGGAGCACCTGTCGGGCAGTTCGGATGGCCCGGCTGAGGCGCATCGACTTTCGCCGGCGAACAAACGTGCTCCAGTCCCAGCGGAAACAACGGAACAAGACATATGTCAGTCCTTGAGATCGAACGCCATGTTGCTGAACTGCGCGCCATCCTCGGCGACAACGGCGTGCTGACCGGCACCGACATGGCCCCCTATGAAGTCGGCGCCCGGTTCGATCAGGGAAAGTCGGCCTTTGTCTTGCGTCCGGCAACGACGCAGCAGGCCGCAGCCGCCATCTCCTACTGCGTGCGCGAGAGAATCCATATCGTGCCGCAGGCGGGAAACACCGGAGTGGTCGCGGCATCGACACCCGATGCCAGCGGCCGGCAGGCGGTTCTGAGCATCGACCGAATGAACCGGAAATTCGAACTTGACCTCGACAACCGCTCCGTTCGCGCCGACGCGGGCATGCGGCTGTCCGAACTCAATGCGAAATTGGAAGGGCACGGGCTGTTTTTCCCCATCGATCTTGGCGCGGATCCGCGGCTGGGCGGCATGCTGGCGACCAACACCGGAGGCGCACGCTTCCTGAAATTTGGCGATGTCCGCAAGAATACCTTGGGCTTAACGGTCGTCCTGGCGGACGAATACGGAACCGTCCTCGACCTGAATTCCGACCTGCGCAAGAACAACACCGGCGTCGACTGGAAGCAATTGTTCATCGGCACGTCAGGGGTTTTCGGCCTGATCACGGAATGCGTCCTCAATCTCGAGCGGCTGCCCCGCCAGACGGCGGCGGCGCTGCTGGTGCCGACGAATCCGGCCAAGATCATGCCACTACTCAATGCCATGGAAGTGCGGCTGGGCGCATACCTGACCGCTTTCGAAGGCATGTCGGGGAATGCGATCGCAGCGACCTTAGCCCATATCCCATCGCTGAGAAACCCGTTCCAGGGCGGCTTGATACCCAGCTATGTCATCCTCGCCGAGATCACGCGCAGCTGGGACCCGAGGCAGGGCGAGCAGCCCCTCTCCGAGACACTCGAAAGCGTGCTCGCTGAAATCTGGGAAAGCGCGGACTGTCCGTTAGCGGATGCGATCTTCGGACCACCGCATGAGATCTGGTCACTGCGGCATGCGATCTCCGAAGGGGTCAAGCATCTGGGCAAGCTTGTCGCCTTTGATCTTTCGTTCCGCCGTGGGCAACTGATGGCGTTCTGCGAACGAATGGCGATCGAGATCCCGCAAAAATTTCCCGACGTTTCCATCTGCGATTTCGGCCATATCGGCGATGGCGGCGTGCATTTCAATCTGGTCGCGTCGAAGGGCGGTGCAAGTGCCGCCGACAGCACCTTCGAAAGACGCGTCCGCGACTGGGTGGTCGACATCGTCGTCAACGATTTCGGCGGCAGCTTCAGCGCCGAGCACGCAATCGGCCGCAAGAACCAAGCCTACTACGATGCGTACACACCACAGAAACTCAAGGATCTCGCCTCCGCCCTCAAGGCCGTCACGTCCCCCGCGGGGATCGGCATAGCGCGCTACGACGGAGCCGCCAGCCGACCGACCTCGAACGCGACGTCTTGAAGGATCGGACAGGAAAATGATGAACGGTGCCGAGAGTCTGGTCAGGACCTTGCTGGCGTGTGGGGTGAGCACGTGCTTTGCCAATCCGGGAACCAGCGAAATGCACTTTGTCGCGGCGCTGGACCGCATTGCCGGGATGCGCTGTGTACTTGGCCTGTTCGAAGGCGTGGTGACCGGCGCCGCGGACGGCTATGGACGAATGACCGGCAAGCCAGCCGCCACCTTGCTGCATTGCGGCCCGGGCCTGGCAAACGGCCTCGCCAACCTTCACAACGCACGCCGTGCGAACACTCCGATCGTCAATCTGGTTGGTGACCAGGCGACCTATCACCGCCCGCTGGACGCACCGCTGACGGCCGATACCGAAGGCTGGTCACGGCCGGTTTCGCGATGGGTCAGAACATCCGCGAGTTCGCACACCGTTGGAGAAGATGCCGCGGCCGCCGTCGAAGCCTCACAGCAAAGCCCGGGCGGCATCGCTAGCCTGATATTGCCGTCGGATGTCTGCTGGAGCCCGGGCGGTATTGTGGGGTCGCCCCGCGCCGTCTCTGGCGCCCCGCAAGTGAGCCCCGACGCCGTTATGACGGCAACGCGCCTGCTGCGTTCAGGCCGGCAGACGGCGATCATTCTTGGCGGCGTGGCGTTGCGCGCGCCGCAGCTCGAACTGGCGAGCAGGATCGCCGCCGCAACGAATGCCAGGCTTTATGCTCCCGTTTCAAATGCCCGCATTGAACGTGGTGAAGGACGATATCCGATTGCTCGGCTCCCTTATCCCATAGACCAGGCCGTCAAGGTGCTGTCGGACGTTTCAAACGTCATCCTTGTGGGCGCAACGCGTCCGGTGGCATTCTTTGCCTACCCGGACAAGCCTGCTTCGGCCGAGCCAAGAGATGCGGTCGTTCATGTCCTTGCCCGACCGGAACAGGATCTGAATGATGCCCTTTTGCGGCTTGCGGACGAACTGTGCGCCACTGATCATCCGATCTTGCCTGCTGTCAGGGAAAGGATATCGCCTCCGACCGGAATGATAACGTCGCATGCGGTCGCACAGGCCTTGAGCGCCCTTTTGCCGGAGCAAAGCGTCATTGTGGATGAGAGCGTCAGCTTCGGCCGCGATTTCTTCTCCGAAACCCAGGATGCCGCCCCGCACGACTGGCTGCAACTTACGGGCGGCGCGATTGGCGCCGGTATTCCGCTCGCCACGGGAGCGGCCATTGGCGCGCCCGGGCGAAGGATCGTCAACCTGCAAGCGGACGGATCCGCTCTTTATTCCGCACAGGGGCTGTGGACGCAGGCACGCGAAAACCTCGATGTCACGACGATCATTCTTTCCAATCGCAAATACGCAATTCTGCTGGGCGAATTGGCCAATGTCGGAGCCGATCCGGGGCGGGTCGCGCTCGACATGATGAGCCTTGAGAACCCGTCGATCAGCTGGATCGATCTGGCAAAGGGCTACGGCGTCGAAGCGGCACAAGCGGCTACGATGGAGCGTTTCACGCAATTGCTGACGATGTCGTTTCGACGCAAGGGGCCATTCCTCATCGAACTGGTTGTTCCCTGATCACATGGCTGGCAACCGAGTTGCGTGCACGCTATCGCGAGTTTAGCCAATGTCCTGGCCGCAAGCCCGACACCTCGACAATCGCCATAGAGGTCTCACCGTCACTCGAATGCTGACGGGTAGTTCAGGGCATTCGGCATCGACCCGACGGATAAGCGGGTTGCGGCCGATCTTTCCACCCGATCGGGAATGACGGCACCAACACTCATTCAGGATAAGTTGTCGGTTTCCAGATGTGGGTGGAAATGATGTCCCGCAGTTCCGTGCGCACCGCGCGGAAGAGCGGGCGAAAATTCGAGGACATCGGTCGCTGCGACGAGGTCGCGAGGATCAGCTGCCGGGTAATCGGCGGGTCGAATGGCCAGACCTCGATGCGGCCAGCCTCGACAAGGAGATGGACGGAAGCATAGGGCAGAACCGTATAGCCAGTGCCCTCCTCGACCAGAAGCAAGGTTGAAGGCATTGCCTCCAGCTCCATCTCGACGCGCGGATAGATGCCATGCTCCGCCAGGGTGTTGTCGATAAGCCGCCGCAGCCCGTGCGGGCGGCTGGGCAGGATCATCGGCAGCTCGGCGAAGATGTTGAGGCCGACCGGCCCGCGCGGCAGCACGCGCTCGGATAAGACCGGCCCGATCAGAAACAGTTCGTCATCGGCGAGCGGCTCGGTCAGCACCGAGGGATGGTTCGGCGAATTGTAGAGCACGGCGGCATCGATGCGGCCGGCGATCAGCCATTCCAGGATATGGCCGCTGAAGCCTTCGATCACCTGCAGCGCGACATTGGGAAACTCGTTCTTGATCTTCTTGACCAGCGGCACCGTCAACACAGTGCCGACCGAAGGCGGCACGGCCAGCACCAACCTTCCCTTCGGCGAGGATTTGAGGTTCGAGACGGCATTCTGCGCCAGCCGCATCCGCTCGACGATCTCGTCGGCATGGGCCTTCAGGAGCACGCCCGCCTCGGTCAGCACGACACCGCGGCCGTTGCGATAGAACAGTTCGACGCCGAGTTCCTCCTCAAGCCCACGAATATGGCGCGTGACCATCGGCTGGGTGACGCTGAGGTCGAGTGCGGCCTTCGAGAAGCTGCCAGCCGCACCGACGGCGATGAATACCTGTAGCTGCTTCGTGTCCAACTTTCACCCCAACCATCCGCTGCCGCAGCGCTTCCAAGCTCCCCCAGTGGTGTCCGTGTCACGTGCCGAACGGGTACTTCTGGCCTCGGACATTCAGGAACACGGCATAGACCGATGTTGTCGCCGTGATGAACAGCCGATTGTTGCGCGGCCCGCCAAAGGCCAGGTTCGCAACCATTTCCGGCACCTGGATTTTCCCGATGAGTTCACCCTCGGGCGTATGGCATTGTACGCCATCCCAAGCGCTGATCCAGAGATTGCCCATGACATCAACGCGAAAACCATCCGGAATGCCAGGCGATATGTCGGCGAAGATGCGGGAATTTGCCAATCTGTCGCCGTCAACGTCAAACCGCCTGACGTGATGGGGAGCGCTGCGGTCGGTTAGAAAACCGGAGTCCGAAATATAAAGGTGCTTCTCGTCGGGCGAGAAGGCGAGCCCGTTCGGCATGGAAAAATCATCGGCAACGACGGTGATCTTCCCCGATAGCGGATCGATCCTGTAGACGCGGCAGCCCGGTTGCTCCTGCAGGCCCTTGCGCCCGACATAATCGGAGATGATCCCGTAGTTCGGATCGGTGAACCAGATGCTGCCGTCGGACTTCACGACAACATCGTTCGGCGAGTTCAGCGGCTTGCCATCATAGGCGGAGGCCAGCACCGTGATCGAGCCGTCCCATTCGGTACGCACGACGCGGCGTTCCCCCTGCATGCAGGTGACCAGCCTTCCGCTGCGATCGCGCGTGTTGCCGTTCGGGTTGGAGACATGGCTTCGGAACAGCGAAACCGCGCCCGTCTCCTCGTCCCATCGCAGCATGCGGTCGTTGGGAATATCACTCCAGATCAACGAGCGAAGGTCGGCGAAATAGACCGGCCCCTCCGCCCAGCGATTTCCCGTGTGGATGGTTTCGAGGAATGCGACCGGATCGATCAGATCCCCGAACCGCGCATCGATCGTCTCGTAGCAGGACATCGGCCGCCCCCTCGCCTATGGCAGCCGGATCGCGACGGTCTTGGTCTCGGTGTAGAGCTGGAGCGCCTGTTCGCCAAGTTCGCGCCCCCAGCCCGATTGCTTGAACCCGCCGAACGGCATGGTGACGTCATTGAAGTTGTGGCAGTTCACCCAGACCGTGCCGGATTTGATCTTTGCGGCCAGCCGATGCGCGGCGCCCAGATTGTTGGTCCAGATCGATGCGGCCAGGCCATACTCGGTGTTGTTGGCATCCCTGGCGAGTTTGTCCAGGTCCTCGTCGTCGAAGGGCATCGCGCAGGCCACCGGCCCGAATATCTCTTCGCGGATCACCGACATGTCAGGCCGCGTACGGGAAATGACCGTCGGTTTGACGAAATAGCCGACGTCACCCGCACGCGCGCCGCCAGTGACGATCTCGGCGCCATCGCTCCTGCCTTCCGAGATCAGCCGGGTGATGCGTTCCATCTGCTGCTGAGAGACGACGGGGCCAAGCTCCGTCGCAGGATCAAGCCCGGCGCCGAGCTTCAGCTTTTCGGCGCGCTCCGCGATCCCGGACATGACCTTGTCGTAGATCTTCTTGTGAACGAAGAAACGCGTTCCCGCGCCACAGCTCTGCCCGGCATTGAAGAATGCCGCGCTTGAGGCGCCGGCCACCGCCATGTCGATGTCGGCATCGCCAAGCACGATGGTCGGCGCCTTGCCGCCAAGTTCCAGGCTGACCTTCTTGAGATTGCCGGTCGCGGCGCGGGCAATCAGCCGGCCGACCTCGGTCGAACCGGTGAATGCCACCTTGTCGATGTCGGGATGGGCAGACATCGCCGCACCGACGGTTTCGCCAAAGCCGGTCAGGATGTTGACTACGCCTTCCGGAAAACCGGCGTCCTGGACCAGCCTGCCGAAATAGAGCGCGCCGAGCGGCGTCTGCTCGGCCGGTTTGAGCACGATTGTGCAGCCGGCCGCCAAGGCCGGCGCCACCTTCCAGGCGAGCATGCTGAGCGGGAAGTTCCACGGGATGATCTGGCCAACGACGCCGACCGGCTCGCGGCGGGTGTAGGCATGCCAGTCGCCGGGCGCGTTGATCGTCATCGTCTCGCCATTGATCTTCGTGGCCCACCCCGCATAGTAGCGGAACGTCTCGGCGGTGAATGGCACCTCGCCATTGCGGGAATCACCGATCGGCTTGCCGCTCTCATAGGAATTGAGCGTCGCCAGCATATCGACATTGGCATCGATCAGATCGGCGAGTTTCCAGATCAGCCTGGCGCGCTCGGCCGGCACCATTTTCGACCAGGGGCCGTCGATCGCCTTGCGCGCGGCCCGGACCGCCAGATCGACGTCGGCGCTGTCGCCGGCCGGCACGGCGGCAATGATCCGGCCGTTCGAAGGATCGACCACTTCCAACGTCTTTCCCGAGGCCGCCGGGAGCCACGCGTTGCCGACAAGCATCGCATGGCTGCCGCCGACGAACGCCGCCACCTTGGGATCGAGTGGCGGCACGGCATCGAAACGTATGGTCATGGTTTCCTCCCGAAGCATCGATCAGCGCTGGACGAACGGCGCGGGAATGGAATTCCCGGCATCGATCCAGATGCTTTTTTCCTGAAGATATTCGTAGATGGCGGTCTGGCCGTTCTCGCGGCCGATGCCCGACTGCTTGTAGCCGCCGAAAGGCGAGAGATAGCTGGTGGCGCGGTACATGTTGACCCAGACGCTGCCGGCCTCTAGCCGCTCGGGCAGGCGGATCGCCCGACCAAGGTCCTGCGTCCACATCCCGGCCGCAAGGCCGTAGATGGTGTCGTTGGCGATAGCCACCGCCTCGTCCTCGTCCTCGAAGGGGATGACCGACAGCACCGGTCCGAAGACCTCTTCCTGGGCGATGCGCATGGACTGCTTCACGTTGCCGAAGATCGTCGGCTCGACGAACCAGCCATCGGCAATCGATGTGTCCTCGGGTACCTTGCCGCCGAGCAATTGCGCGGCGCCCTCGCCATTGGCGATGCCGATGTAATCGAGCACCTTGGCGCGCTGCGGCAAGGTGGTGATCGGACCCACCTGGGTCTCGGGATCAAGCGGATCGCCGATCCTCGCGGTCTTTGCGAAGGCGACCAGCTTCTCCGTCACCTGGTCATAGACCGAGCGCTGCACGAGCGCGCGCGATCCGGCGATGCAGGTCTGCCCGGTCGCGGCGAAGATCCCCGAAACGAGGCCTGGAATGGCAGCGTCCATCTTGGCGTCGGCAAAGACGATGTTGGCGGATTTGCCGCCGAGTTCGAGCGTAACCTTCTTGAGCCCGCCGGCGGCGGACTGATAGACGCGGCGGCCGGTCGCGTCGCCGCCGGTGAAGGCCACTTTGGCGACATCGGGATGCGTGACCAGTCGATCGCCGATTTCGTGGCCGAAACCGGTGACGATGTTGACGACGCCCTTGGGAAAGCCCGCCTTCTCGAAAAGCTGGCCGAAGAACAGAGCCGACACCGAGGAGAATTCCGACGGCTTCCAGACGACCGTGTTGCCTGCGGCGAGCGCGGGAGCAAGCTTCCATGTCGCCAGCATCAGCGGCGAGTTCCATGGGGTGATCGCGGCCACCACCCCGAGCGGCTCGCGGCGCGTGTAGTTGAAAACGCCCGGCTTGTCGATCGGGATGACGCGCCCCTCGATCTTGTCGGCGAGGCCGCCAAAGAAGCGGAACCATTGCGGGATGTATTTGCACTGCATCCGCATTTCATTGATCAGCTTGCCGTTGTCGCGGGTTTCGAGAACGGCCAGGGTCTCGGCCTCCTCCGCCACGAGGTCGGCAAAGCGCGTCATGATCTGTCCACGCGCTGTTGGGGTCATTGTCCGCCATTCGCCGCGGAAGGCGGCCGCGGCTGCCTGAACGGCCGCATCGACATCGGCTATCCCAGCGCGCGGGAGGAGCGCCCAGGCCTTGCCGGTGAAGGGATCGAAGGATTCGAAATAATCCCCCGACTGAGCGGCGGCCTGGCGGCCGCCGATCAGCATCGACAGCTTTTCCGTGGCGAGCGGCGGACGGGTTGTCATGCTCCGACTTCCTGCAAAGCTTCGCGCGCCACCCGGAAAGAATCCACGCCTGCGGGTACGCCGGCATAGATCACGACCTGTAGAAGGACTTCGCGGATTTCGTCCTTGGTCACACCGTTGGTCAGCGCACCCTTCACGTGCATCTTCAGCTCGTGCGGACGATTGAGGGCAGCGAGCATGGCGAGGTTCAGCATGCTGCGGGTCTTCTTGTCGAGCGTGTCGCGGCCCCAGACGGCGCCCCAGCAATATTCCGTCACGAGTTCCTGCAGCGGACGATTGAAATCGTCGGCGCTGGCGAAGGACTTCTCGACGAATTCTGCGCCCAGAACCGATTTGCGGATTTCAAAACCCTTGTCGAATACATCTTTGCTCATTGGATTGTCCTTTCCGGTTGATTGGGAGATCAAAGGCCGGGAGTCGGCCGATATTTGCGGCCGCGCGCAATGACGTGGCCGAGCGAGCCGTCGGTCAGGTAAATCTGCGTCGCCTTGGAATCGTAGGGGACGTTCTCCTGGCCGGGATAGCCGATCAGTTCGCGCACGCGCGGGCTCATATAATAGGTGGCGATGGCAATCGTTGTGATCGCCGAGAAGGCTTCGCCATCCTCCTTGTTGAGGCTTTCCAGGCAAGCCTCTGCGCCGCTGGCCGGATCGACCGCGATGCCGCGCGCAAAGCCCGGCTTCAGGTCCGTGCGAAAATCCAGCGACTTCTCGACGTCGGCATAGCCGCAGACGTCGCTGAACTTCGGCATCTTGCGATATGCGGGGATGAGGAAATCGGCGAGCGCGAAGAAGGTGTTCTCGTTCGACATGTCAGGCCACCTTCTGGTTGCGGCGCTCGGCGATCATGCGTCGCGTGTTGCGCAGCGCGACCGCCATGATGGTCGCCGTCGGGTTGGTGGCGCCCGAGGTCGGGAAGGTCGATGCGTCCATGACGTAGAGGTTGGGCACGTCGTGGCAGGCGCCCCATTGATCGACGACCGAGCGCTTCGGATCGTCGCCCATCACGGTGGTGCCGATGAGATGCCAGCCCGATTCTCGCACCGGTGTCGAAACCAGCGTCTCGATGGCGCCGGCGGCGCGCACCGATTCCAGGCAGCGATCGATGTTGAACTTCAACAGCCGGTTGGAGTTCTCGTTGACCTTGTAGACGATCTGTGGCGCGGGCAGACCGTCTGAGTCCGTCATATCCTTGGACAGGATCACCTGGTTGCTCTCTTCCGGAAGATCCTCACCGACAATGCCCCAAATCAGCGAGTGGCCGAAGCGGCGCGCCACATTCTCGTGCAGGTTGGCGCCCCAGAAATCCTGGAACCGGCCGCTCTCGGCGACATAGACCTTGGATCCGGTTGCCCCGGATACGCCAACCGGTCCGCCCGAGGGCATGCAATTCCATTTCGAACCGCGCACGAAGCCGCGGCTTTCGTCGGTCTCGTAGAACTCGAGCGAATAGACCTGCTGGCCAAAGGGGCCGCGCCAGGAATCGAGCGGATCCGAGTAAGAGGCAAGCACGCTGGCGAAAGGATGCATCATCAGCCTTTTGCCGACCATGCCCGATGAGTTGGCAAGGCCGTCCGGGTTCCTGGACCCTCCTGACATCAGCAGCAGTCGCGGCGTGCCGACGCCATTGGCGCACAGGATGACCACCTTGGCGCGCTGGCGCCGCTCCCGGCCGTTCGCGTCGATATAGACGACACCGGTCGCCAGCCCTTGCTCGTTGGTCTCGACTTCCTTGACCCGGGCACGGGTGACCAGCCGCGCGCCGGCTTTCAATGCCAGCGGCCAATGCGACCGGTCGGTCGTGGATTTCGCGCCCTCCGGACACCCGGTAAGACAGGTTCCGCGGCGCACGCACGGATTGAGTTCGCCGAACGTCTCCGACGGGATGGCATTGCTGCCGGGCCACCAGTGCCAGCCCATCTTTTCCATGCCCAGCGCACCACGCAGACCGACGGAGCCGATGGGCAGCGCCGGGAAGGGATAGGCACCGCGGGGCGGATAGGCCGGATCGCCGGCGAGACCGGAAACGCCCACCTCGCGCTCGATCTCGAGCTGGTAAGGCAGCAGGTCTTCATAGCTGAACGGCCAGTCCTCGGCCACGCCGTCCATCGACCGCACGCGGAAGTCAGACGGCAGGAAATGCATCCACTGCGCGCCATAAAGCGTCGCGCTGCCGCCGACGCCGGCGAACATCAGCGGGTTGATGTCCGTCGTCGACGTGTCGACCGGATAGTCGTTGGGATTGTCACGGACGTTGGGATTGGGATGCCAGAGCTTGGTGCTGACAAGTTCGTGCTCCGGACGCGCGCCGGTATAGTCGGCATAATCAGGCCATTCGCCCTGTTCGAGCACGACAACGGAAATGCCGGCACGCGCCAGGTGAAGCGCGGCGACCGAGCCG
Source organism: Mesorhizobium sp. 113-3-9 (assembly GCF_016756515.1). Lineage (NCBI taxonomy): Bacteria > Pseudomonadati > Pseudomonadota > Alphaproteobacteria > Hyphomicrobiales > Phyllobacteriaceae > Mesorhizobium > Mesorhizobium sp. 113-3-9. The sequence goes on from NZ_AP023246.1 coordinate 6,494,711, forward strand.
GATGGGCCGGCCCCGACGATCACGACATCCACTTCCTCGTCGCGCCTTGCCCGTGCACTGCGATCCGCCAGAACTTCAACGGTCATTTTCTTCCTCCCTTGGGGTCCAACGGCAGCATCGGGTCAGGCGAGCCGCGTCCGGTAAAACGCCGCCGCGCCGATGATGATGACGCCCTTGATGATGAGCTGCATCTCGATCGGAAATCCGAGCAGCAGCACGAGATTGTTGATCACCACCAGAACAGCCACGCCAAGCAGCGCCGCGAAGATGTTGCCGCGTCCACCGGTGAGCGCCACGCCGCCCATCACAGCGGCAACGATGGAGTCCAGTTCGTAGCCTTGCCCGACCCAGTTCGAGACGGTACCGACATAGCCGAGCAGGAACAGGCCGCCTATTCCCGCACAGACCGAGCAGATGACGTAGCAAAGGATGACCACGCGATCGGGCGCGACACCGTTGAGGAACGCGGCCTTCGGATTGCTTCCCACCATGAATATCTCACGGCCGAGGCGTGACCGGTGCAGCACGATGCCGAACGCGATCGCCAGGAATGCCAGGGTGATCAGATTGACTGGTACGCCAAAAATCCGCCCCGAGGCCAGAAAGCCCATGCCCGGCGGCAAGGTGCTGATCGGCGCCCCGCCGGTATAGGCGAAACGAATGCCCTGCAGGATGATCATCATCGCCAGTGTCGCGAGAAACGGGCTGACATTGCGCTTGGCGACGAGCCAGCCGTTCACCAGGCCCACCATGGCCGACAGGGCGATCGCGGCGATGAAGATCATCGGAATCGCTTCATTGGTGGTGGCTTTGAAAGCGGTCGCCAGCACCGCCACCGTCGCCATCAGCGAGGCCACTGACAGGTCCAATCCGCGCACCAGGATGACGAAGGTCTGACCGATCACAACCATGCCAAGCGGTGCCGCGATGGTCAGCACATTGACCAGGTTGGCCGGTCGCAGAAAGGTCGGTGAGGCAAGAGCCGCGACGGTCATCAGCACGACCAAGAAGACCACCAGCCCGTAGCGCTCGAAGACAGACGCCAGGGAAATGCCTTGCGATCGCGGCATCGGGGTATCGAGAGGCGCCATCATTATCTCCGCCTTGGTGTGTGGATGCCGACGGCGATGATGATGATAAGCCCCTGGATGACCCACTGGTAGTAGGACGAGACATTGACGAAGTTCAGCAGGCTGTTGAGCATGGTGACGAGCAGCACGCCAAGGAAAGTGCCAAGCACGCCGCCTCTTCCGCCGGCCAGGATGGTGCCTCCGACCACCACTGGCGTCACCGACTGCAGCGTCAGCGCGGCACCGATCCGCGGGTCGCCAACGCCAGTTCGCGCAGTCAGGAAAATCGCCGCTATGCCCGCGCACAGGCCCGACAGCGCGTAGGCAAGCACCACGATACGATCGACCGGCAACCCGTTCAGCCGCGCCGCTTCCCGGTCGCCGCCGACGAAGTAGATGCTGCGGCCGGTGCGCGTGCGCTGCAGCCAAAGCCCGGCGAGCGCGAAAATCACGACGAGCACGACGGCGCTGAGCGGAATGCCGCCGACCTTTGCATAGGCGATATCCGCGAAGGCACGCGGTACGGAGCCACCGGGCTCCTTGCGGTACATCAGCGTTCCGCCGAAGATGATCGAGGACATGCCGAGCGTGACGATCAACGGATGGACGCGCAGCACGACCGTCAACAACCCGTTGAGCGCGCCCACAGCGGTCGCTGCGACCAATGCGAGCGGCAGTGCAAGCCACACCAGATCGGGGCGCCATTCGAGGAAGTTCGCCAGAAAGACGGTGAGCGCACCAACCAGCGAACCGACCGCCAGATCGATGCCGCCCATCAGCACGACAAACGTCTGGCCCAGGCTGACCATGCCCAGCACGATGAGCTGCTGGAACAGGTTGCCGATGTTGCGCCAGGTCAGGAACCGATCGGACAAGAAGCCGCCGGCGACCGCAAGCAGGACCAGCAGCACAGCCACGATCAGATAGGAAAGCATCAGCCGGTTGCGGCGAAGATCCATCGTGATCGCACTCATCCTACCGGCTCCGCACGTTGATCAATTTCCGCCTTGCGGTGCCCGACAGATCGCACGGCGAGATCCATGATCGCCTCCTCGCCGAGCGCATCGCCTTTGATTTCGCCGACGACATAGCCTTGCGCCATCACGAAGACCCTGTCGGAAAGGCCGACGATCTCGGGCAGTTCCGAACTGATCATCAGCACGCCGACGCCAGAATCCGCCAGCCGGCGCACGATGCGATAAATCTCCACCTTGGCCCCGATATCGACCCCGCGCGTTGGTTCGTCGAGGATAAGCAGCCTGCTGGCGATCCGCGACCAGCGGCTGAACAACACCTTCTGCTGGTTCCCACCGGAGAGATTGCCGATCTTCACGTCAGGCGACGGCGTCGCGACCGAGAAGTCCTGGATCTGCCGCATGGCCACCGCACGTTCCTGCTTGCGGTCGATCAGGCCATGTTTCGTTATGCCTTCGAGGTCGGGCGCTACGATGTTGGCGGAAATCGGCAGGCCGAGAAACAGGCCGTCGTCCTTTCGGCTCTCGGTCAGAAAACCGAGCCCGTGGCGTATCGAGCCCTTCGGAAGCTTCGCCGCAAATGGCTTGCCATCGAATTCGATCACACCACTCTCCACGGCGCGCGTGCCGAAGATCGCCTCGGCGACCTCCGTGCGCCCCGAACCGACCATGCCGGCGACGCCGACGATTTCGCCAACCTTGACGTTGAGGCTGACGTCACGGACGCGCGGACCAGCCTTGAGGTTGCGAACGGTGAGCACATCCGGGCCGCTCGCCGGTGCGGTGCGCCGCGGCGGATAGATCTGGCTGAGCCGGCGACCGACCATCCGGGTGATCATCTCTTCGCGCGTGAGCGCGCTTACCGGGCTCGTGCCGACGAGCTGGCCGTCCTTGAGGATCGTGACCGTGTCGGCGATCTCGAAGATTTCCTCCAGCCTATGGGAGACGTAGACGATACCGACGCCTTCGTTGCGCAGCCTGCGCATGTTCTCGAACAAAAGATCGACCTCGCGTCCGGCGATGACCGCCGTCGGCTCGTCCAGGATGAGCAGCCGCACCTTGCCGACCAGGGCTTTCGCGATCTCGACCATTTGCTGGTCGGCAAGCGGCAATTCGTCGATCCTGGCGTGGGTTGGAATGTCGACGCCGAGCTGTGAGAGAATTTCAGCGGCGCGGACGTGGCGGGCGCGGTTTGAAATGAGACCCAGCATGCCGCGGGGCTGCGTATCGACCAGAATGTTCTCGGCAACGGAAAGCTCGGGAAAAAGAGCAAGCTCCTGATGGATCACGTGGATGCCGGCCGCGCGTGCTTCCTTCGGCGACTGCCAGGAAACCGGCCTGCCGAGATAGGTCATGGTCCCGGAATTCGGTTTGGTCACGCCGCCCATGACGCGGATCAGCGTCGACTTGCCCGCGCCATTTTCGCCGAGAAGGGCGTGAATCTCGCCGGGTTGCACGGCGAAATCGACCTTGTCCAGGGGTTTGACTCCAGGATAGTCCTTCTCGATCTGACTGAGTTCAATAACAGACGCTGACATATCCGGTGCTCGAACTGTTCAATGCACGTCCGGTGCGCGCCCAGAAGGGCGCACACCGGGTCGCTTGGGAGGCTTACTTCGGATAGTCGGGATTGAATGTGCTCGGATTGTAGCCGGCAGGCAGCCCGTTGCTTGGCGACAGATCGCCCGGGTCGCTCATGCTGACATGGTCGAGCAGATGCCTGTCGCCCTTGACCGAGACCGTATCCGCGCCGGGCGACGTGACGACCTGGAAGCTCACCTCGACCTTGTCCGGGACCGAGATACCCTTGAGCACGTCGAGCGCGGTCTCGATGCCGGTGATGCCCATCGACGTCGGATAGTCGATGCCGACCATCTTGATGTTGTGCTGGTTGGCCAGCTGATACATCCGGGCAACGTCGCCACCGGTCATCGGCGGGAATTCGCCGTCCTTGTAGCCGGCGTCAAGAAACGCTTCGATCGCGCCATAGCCCTGTAGCGCGCTGTCGGCCAAGACACCGTCGATGGCCTTGCCGTGCTTCTGGATCAGCGCGGCCATCACCGACTTGCCGGTTGCCGGATTCCAGTCGCAATACTGCTTCTCCAGCACCTTGATGTCGGGAAACTTCGAGAACACTTCCTCGTTCGCCTTGATGCGGATTTCCGCGACGCTCGACCCGGCGATGCCCGGAAGCATCACGATGTTGCCCTTGCCGCCCAGCGTCTCGCACAACCACTGCGCCTCGAGACGGCCCAACGCCCAGTCGGATGCCGTGACGTAGGTGATGTAGTTGGCCGGCGTCTTCACCTTGCGATCGACCATGACAACAGGGATGCCCTGTTCGGTTGCACGGCCGACGACGGAATCGAGCGCGTCCTCGGTCGAGGCCGCAATGAGCAGAATATCGACGCCCTGGCTGATCAGATCCTGGATATCCGCGATCTGCTTGGAAGGATCGTCATTGGCGTCGGTGACGAGAAGATGAGCGATCTCGTCGCGATGCTGGCCGGCGGACCACAGGACGCCATGCTGAAAGGCGACGCGCCAGGCATTGGAAATCGAAGCATTGGAGAACCCGATCGTGTACGGACCCGCCTTCTTCCATTTCGAGGTGTCGACCATGGTGTTGGCATTGGGGTTCCACATCCAGGTGCGCGGCGCGCCGTAATAGCCAGGCTTCTTTTCCGCCGTCTCTGAAGCGACGGCCGCGCTGGTCTGGGCGAGTTGGATGGCCGGCGCGGCGGCCATGGCTGCCGCCACGGCCGGCATGCCCCGGATAAAGCCCTTACGGGAAATCTTGTGGTCTAGAATGCTCTTTATTGACATTGGTTCCTCCTCCTTAACGCTCGACAGAGCGTTTAAAATTCTCCTCAGATATTCTCGCAACCGAGAAAGTATAAACAAAGAATATATGTTTATATCTCGGGCAAATCGCACGAGCATTCTCCTGACAACCTCCAATTCAGGAAAATTCGATTGGACGCGATTTGACGCAAGTTAGCAGTCGATTACCCATGATCGTCAATCTGCCGTCTTGTAATAGCTGCTATTACCTTTTTGGCCATTGGGAGCAGCGAAGAATACGACTTATCTAGCAGCCGGTTCTGGGCGCTTGAGGTGCGTTCCGTCGGAGGAGAGGCCGTGAATATTCTTGTCGTCTTGCGCATGATCCCGGATTCCGCGGGCGAGCTGCAACTCGCCGAGGACGGCCGCAGCATCGATCGGGAATGGCTGGATTTCCAGCTCAACGATTTCGATGATCATGCCCTCGAGGAAGCAATCCTGCTCAAGGAAGCCGTCGGTGCGAAGGTAACGGCGGTGGCCGTTGGCGAAGGTGCCAACCGGATCCTGCAGATGGCCGCGGCGCGCGGCGCCGACGAAGTCGTGGCCCTCCAATTCGAGGAGGACGCCATGATCTCCTCACGAGAGATCGCGGCTTCCATCGCCGCGATGGCGAGGGCAAGGTCGGCAGACCTGGTTCTGTGCGGCGTCCAATCGAGCGAGGATGTCTTTGGCCAGCTCGCGCCCTATGTCGGCGCGCTGCTCGACTGGCCGCATGTCTCGGGAACCAACCGTATCGTTGCGAACGGCGCCGTGCTTCGGGTCACGCAAGAGCGCGGCGCGGGTGTCGCCGTCACCTATGAGCTGGCCACGCCGGCGGTGCTCGGCGTTCAGACCGCGTCGAAGGCGCCCCGCTATGTCTCGGGCAGCAAGCTTCGCGAGGCGTCCAAGACGCCCATCGGCCGCGCCACGCCCGAATTGTCGGGCTTCGAGCGTACCGCCGAGATCATCACATTGCGCCTGCCAGTCCAGGGCGGCTCCGGCGAGAACCTCGGCGGCAACGCTGAGACAGTCGCGGATCGCTTGATCACCATCCTGGCAGCCAAAGGCCTGGCGAGGAACTAAGCCATGAAATTGATTGCCTGTACCGAAGGCCATTCCGGCAAGATCGAAGCCTTCTCACTTGAGATGATCGCCGCGGCGCGCTCGCTGGCCGAGGCCGACGACGAAGTCGTTGCCTTTTTCGCCGGTCGTGACGCGGAAGGCGCATCCGCTTGCCTTGGTGCCGCCGATCGCCTGATAGTGGCCCGCTCGACAAAATCGGATGTCATTCCCGCCGAGGCCTACGCGCTGCTTCTGCGCGACGTCATCACCGCCGAAAGCCCCGGCCTGATCCTGGTTCCCTATTCGGCAAACGGACTGGACGTGGCAGCGGACATCGCGGCGCGAACCGGCTGGCCGCTCATCTCCTATGTCAATGAAATCAAGCGGCATGGCGAAGGCCTGACGATCGTCGCGCAGATGTATGGCGGCAAGATACTGGCCGAATGTGAAGTGCGGCTGCCCGCGGTTCTGATGATCAACCCAGGAGCCTTCGCGGCGGCAGCGCCGGATCCGATCGCGCCCATGAACGTGCAGACGATCGATGCCGAACCCGTACTCACCAGCGGCAAGGTGAAGATGGTGGCCATCGACATGCCGGATTATGCCGACGTCGATCTGACGACAGCCGACAGGATCGTGTGCGTGGGCCGCGGCATCGGCGACGAGGCAAGCATCGACCTTGCTCGCAATCTGGCGACGATGCTGGGGGCGGAGATCGCCGGCAGCCGTCCTGTGGTCGACAATGGCTGGCTGCCGAAGCTGCGCCAGGTCGGCAAATCCGGCCAGAAGGTGAAGCCGAAGCTCTACCTGGCGCTCGGCGTGTCCGGCGCGCCCGAACATCTCGAGGGCATGTCGCAGGCCGACCTCATCATTGCCGTCAACACCGATCCGAAGGCCCCCATCTTCAATGTCGCGCATTACGGCGCGACCTGTGACCTGTTCGATCTCGTCGCCAATCTGAGCGACAGGCTGCGAGCCGGCTCTGGCCGTTGAGATGGCATCGACCCTGCCACTCTGGATCCTGGTCGTCACAGCACTCGCGTTGACGGCCTGGCGCTCTCGCCGTTACGTGGTCGCTCTCGCCAATGCACCGGCAGCGGCCCGCTTCGACCGCCCGATGCTGCGTCTCCAGGGCGTGATGGTCGCCATCGGCGTGCACCGGAAAATGCTCCGCAAGCCGCTTTCCGGCGTGCTCCACGCAATCATCTTCATTTCATTCTTCGTGCTGTTCACCGCCACGATCGATGCCTTCGGTTCGCGGCTGTTTCCCGGGTTCTCGCTTGCGCCCATCGGAGGCGAAACCTGGATTGCCGCTCTGCAGGATATCTTTTCGGTGCTGATGCTGGTCGGCGTCGCACTTGCACTCTATCAGCGCTACGTGCTGAGGCCTGCCCGCTTCGATGGCTCGAGCGGCAGCGATGCGGCAATCATCTATGTGTTGATCGTTCTGATTGTGGCGTCTCTGCTGCTCGAGGCGGCGGCGCGCATAGCCGGCGGCGCCGACGGCTCGTGGCGGCCCGTCGCGTCGACGCTTGCCGGACTGCTCGAGCGTGCCGGCATACCGGGACATGCGGGCGAAGAGCTGTTCTACTGGGTTCACGTCGGCGCCATTCTGGCGTTCCTCGTCTATATCCCCGGCTCGAAACACCGGCACATGTTCCTTGCCGCGCCCAACATCTACTTCCGCAGCCTCGAGCCGCGCGGCCTGGCGCCCGCGGTCCCGGAAGCGCGTGAGGCTCCAGGCATCGACAGCCTGGGACAGTTCGACTGGAAGCAGCAGCTTGACCTTCTGTCCTGCACCGAATGCGGCCGCTGCCAGGCGGTCTGCCCAGCCTATGCGGCCGGTCTGCCGCTCAGCCCGAAGTTGCTGATCACCGACATGCGCGATGCGCTTGCCGCGGGACCATCGGCGGCCCCGCTGGTCGGCGGCGTGATTTCCGAGGAGACGCTGTGGGCCTGCACCACCTGTCGTGCCTGCATGGAAGCATGCCCGGTCGAGATCGAGCATCTGCCCAAGATCATCGACATGCGCCGTCATCTTGTCGACGAAGGCCGTATCAGCCCCGGGCTCCAGGAGGCGCTATCGAACCTGACCCGCCTCGGCAACTCCATGGGCAAGCCTTCCAAGATGCGGGCCCGCTGGACCAAGGAGCTCGGCTTTCCGGTCAAGGACGCGCGCGAGGAGCCTGTCGACGTTCTGTGGTTCGTCGGAGACTACGCGTCCTACGATCCGCGCGTTCAGGAAATCACCCGCAAGGTGGCCGAACTGCTGACCGCGGCCGGTGTCGACTTCGGCATTCTCTTCGATGCCGAGCGCAACAGCGGCAACGATGTGCGGCGGGCCGGCGAAGAAGGTCTGTTCGAGACGCTCGCTCAGTCCAACATCGATGAGATCAAGGCGTGCAGCTTCAACCGGATCATGACCACCGATCCGCATAGCCTGAATGCGCTGAAGAACGACTATCAGCATTTCGGCGCGGCGTTCGAGGTGCTGCACTATACGGCGCTGCTGGCGGAACTCATCGCGGCGGGAAAACTCGACCTGCATGTCGCCGACGGCGCCAGGGTCACCTATCACGATCCCTGCTATCTTGGACGCTACAATGGCGGCTTCGATGCGCCGCGCGACCTGATCCGGGCCGCCGGCTATACGCTTCATGACATGCCGCGCTGCCGGGAGAATTCCTTTTGTTGCGGCGCCGGCGGCGGCCGCATCTGGCAAGGTGACGACGGTGTGACCGAGCGGCCGAGCGAGAACCGCATCCGCGAGGCACTGAGCCTGGGCGACGTCGCTTATTTCGTCGTCGCCTGTCCGAAGGACAAGGTGATGTACACAGCCGCGATCGATGCACTCGGCGTGGCCGACAGATTGAAGGTCGTGGACATAGCGGAACTTCTCGTGCCGCGTACAAGCCAGGCGCTCGAAATGCCCACGGTGGAAACGACCTGACGGAATGCGATCCGGGAAATCGAGACCAAGCACCATGGGCAATAGGCCCCGAAGGAGGAGAGAGCGATCATGTCGACCCTGAAAATCGGCTTTGTTGGCATTGGAAAAATGGGCACGCCGATGGCGACCCGTCTCATCCAGGCCGGCTATGAGGTGATAGTCCACGATATCGACGCCAACGCCGTGCTGGAGCTGACCAATTCGGGCGCAAAGGCCGCGGGCAGCGCAGGCGAGGTTGCCGATGCTGCGGAGATCGTCTTTGCCAGCTTGCCCAGCCCGCAGATCCTGGAAAAGATCGTGCTCGGCGATGGCGGGATCGCCGACGGCAAGGCCGTCCGCATCTTCGTCGACATTTCCACCACCGGCCCGCGAACGGCCGCCAGGGTTGCAGAAGGCCTTGCAGCCAAGAACATCGCCATGATCGATGCGCCCGTCAGCGGCGGATTGAAGGGAGCACGCAACGGCACCCTCGCTGTCATGGTCTCGGGTCCAAAGGCCGCCTTCGAGACGGCGAGGCCGGTCATCGAGAATTTCGGCCGGATATTCTTCATGGGCGAGGTTCAGGGTGCCGCCCAGACCATGAAGCTAGCCAACAACCTGCTTGCGGCGGCGGCCCTTGCGGTCTCCTCCGAGGCGGTGGTGATGGGCGTGAAGGCGGGCCTCGATCCGAAGGTCATGATCGACGTCATCAACGCATCGAGCGGCCGCAACAGTGCCACCGAGGACAAGTTCCCGAAATCCGTCCTGCCGCGCACCTTCGATTTCGGCTTCGCCACCGGCCTGTCCTTCAAGGATGTGCGGCTGTGCGTGGATGAGGCGGAGGCGATGGGCGTGCCTATGGTGGTGGGCAGTGCCGTGCGCCAGCTGCTGAGCGTGACGAACCAGCTCTATGGGCCGGATTCCGATTTTACCTGTATGGTCAAGACGGTTGAGACATGGGCGCATGTGGAGGTCGGCTCAGCCCAGACCCCAGATGTCGCCAAAGCGAGCTGATCATGGGTGACTCCGAACGCTATGAGATCCATGCCGTTCGCTACGGCCATTTCGAACGCCGCTCGGGTGAGAATTTCCTGGGCGGGGACACACATGATGTTCCCATGCCGCTCGACTACTTCGTCTGGGCGATCGTCGGCGAGAAGCGCACTTTCATCGTCGACACCGGTTTCGACAAACCGACCGGTGACAAACGCGGACGCAGTGTCGTGAGGCCCGTCGATGACGGCCTGGCGGCAATCGGCATCAACCACGCCGATGTCAGCGACGTCATCGTCTCCCACATGCATTACGACCACTGCGGGAACCATCATCTGTTTCCGAACGCGACCTTTCACCTGCAGGATGCGGAGATGGAGTTCGCGACCGGCCGCTGCATGTGCCACCATGCCATGCGCCATCCCTTCGAGGCTGAAAACGTCACCACCATGGTGCGGCGCGTCTTTGCCGGAAAGGTTTGCTTCCACGACCCCGAGTCGCAGATCGCGCCCGGCATCACGCTCCACAAGGTTGGCGGCCACTCGCGCGGATTGCAGGTGGTGCGGGTGGAAACCGACAACGGCGCGGTGGTGATCGCGTCCGACGCAGCCCATTTCTACGCCAATATGGAGCGCGAAAAGCCCTTTCCGGTCTTCGACCGACTGAGCGACGTGATCTTCGGGGTGGAACGGATGAAGCAGCTTGCCAGTTCGCCCGCTCACATCGTGCCGGGGCACGATCCGCTGGTGCTCAAGCGCTTCGCGCGCAGCCGCCAGGACGTCGAGGACATTGTAAGCCTTACCCACCCGTTGGACTGATCATGTCGATGCCGTGACGGCTGGGATCCAGCGGCACCTTCGGGAAGCCGGCGGGCCATGAATTGGTTCCCGGCCTCGCCAGGAGCGCGCACCGAACATTCGGATACGCACGGCCTCACACGGATCAAGGCGATGACCGACTTCATCGCCAGCGCGGTGCGTGGGCGGGAGATCTGTTCCTGCCGAGACAGAGACAGGACGGTGGCCGAAAGCCGCGGCTCAGATCCTTTCTACAGCCAGCGCTATGCCTTGCCCGCCGCCGATGCACATGGTGATGAGCGCGAGACGTCCCCCGGTCCGTTGAAGGTAATTGATTGCCTTGACGGTCAGGATCGTGCCTGTCGCGCCGACCGGATGGCCGAACGCGATAGCGCCCCCTTCGGGGTTCACCTTGGCAGGATCCAGTCCGAGTTCGCGATTGACCGCCAGGGCCTGCGCGGCAAACGCCTCGTTGGACTCGATCACGTCGAAATCCTCGATCTGAAGCCCCGAGCGGGCGAGAAGCGCGCGCACCGCCGGCACCGGACCAATGCCCATGATGCCCGGCTCGACGCCGGCATGCGCGTAGGCCGCGATCCTGGCGAGCGGCCTTGCGCCGCTGCGTTTCACATAGCCCTCGCCCGCAAGGATAACGGCCGCGGCGCCATCGTTGATGCCGGAGGCATTCCCCGCCGTAACCGAGCCGTCCTTCTTGAAGGCCGGTCGCAACGCCGCCAACGATTCGGCCGTCGTGCCCGGCTTTGGATGTTCGTCGGTCTCGAACCTTACCGTCTTGCGGCCAGCCGTGACGTCGATCGGCAGGATCTGTTCCTTGAAATGGCCGGCGTTGATCGCCTCGGCGGCGCGGCGCTGGCTCTCCAGAGCGAAGGTGTCCTGCTGTTCGCGCGATATGCCGAACTTCGCCGCCACGTTCTCGGCCGTCATGCCCATGATGCCGCTGCCGAAAGGATCGGTGAGGACGCCCGTCAGGCCATCGGCCATGGAGACATCCCCCATCTTCTGCCCAAAGCGCCCGACACCAAGATAGTGCGGCGCCCTGCTCATCACTTCCGCGCCGCCGGCAAGCGTCACATCAGCGTCACCGAGCATGATCGACTGCGCCGCCGACACGATGGCCTGCGCGCCGCTGCCGCAGAGCCTGTTCAACGTCATGGCAGGTGTTTCCTTGGGAATGCCGGCGTCGATCGCCGCCACGCGGGCGAGATAGGCATCCTTCGGTCCGGTCGGTATCACATTGCCGAAGACCACATGGCCGACTTCGGAAGGCTCGATGCCGGCGCGCTTGATCGCTTCGGCGGCTACCCTGGCGCCAAGCGCGGCCGGCTCCTCGCCGCTAAGCGTTCCACCGAAAGTACCGATGCCGGTACGTACGCCCGAAAGGATGTAGGTCGTCTGGATGGTCATATGCTGTCACCGTTCCTTCTGGCATCCTGGGGATTTTTCATGCGCCCGGTCTCGAGATGGGCGAGCAAACGCGGATAGAACGCCCGCATGCGAAGACAGCGTCATCGAGCAGCGGCGAAAGCGCGGCGAGGTTCACCGCTCTTTCGAGCGGCCCGCCGGCCCCCGCGTGCCGGGCGGCGAACTCGCGCACAGCGGGATGGTCGCTATCGATGAAGCGGGGCGGTCTCAGCGCTGTCTCCATTGCCGGATCCTACTCTTTCCGCCGAGCGAAGAACTCCGCGATGCGCGCCTTCATCGCCGGAGAACGACCCGCCTCGCCTTGCAGATCCTGCTCAAGTTGAAGCTGTTCGCTCGCGCCGAAATCAGCCGCGCTCGCTATCAGTTGCTTGGTAGCCGCCACCGCCTGCGCGTCGAGAGCCGCGAGCCGCGCGCAAATCGCCAGGGCCGCGGCATGCAGACCGTCGTCCTCCACGATCTCCCAGACAAGGCCCCATTGCAGCGAGCGTTCCGCTGTGATCCGGTCCCCCAACAACATCATGCCGGACGCGCGTACGCGGCCAAGGATGCGCGAAAGAAAAAGTGTGTTGCCGGCATCGGGCACGAGCGCGATGCCGACGAAAGGCTCGTAGAAATAGGCCGAGCGGGCGGCGATGACGATGTCGGCGGCGAGCGCGATACCCACGGCAGCGCCGGCGCAAGGGCCGTTCACGGCTGCCACGATGGGCAAACGCGACGCCCGCATTGTCTCGACGAGAGGGTTGAAGTGGCGCTCCAGCACATCGTCGAGCGCGGGAGTCTCGCCCGGGTCGATCGTCGACAGGTCGTAGCCCGCCCCGAACGCCCTTCCTTCTCCGGTTAAAAGAACCGCCCGCACATCGCGATCGGAGGCCGCTTCGGTGATCGCGGCACGCAGTTCGTCGGCCGTTTGGTTGCGATAGGCATTGAGCTTCGCCGGTCGGTTGACCGCGACGCGCGCGACCCCGTCGGACACGCTGTAGCTCACGTCTTCGTACCGGTTCATCCACCACCTCCTGCCAGGAACCATCGCAGTTGCGGAAGCCTATCGGCCCCGAAGAACCCTTCTCCGTCGACCAGGACGTAGGGCGAGCCCACGACCCCTGCGTCGATTGCCTCGCGCACGGCGGCCTCCAGGCGCGTACGGCCGAGCTGCCCGTGCATCGCTTCAAGCGCCTCAGCCTCGGAAATGCCTGTCTCGCTGGCAAGGGCGACAAGCGTTGCCTCGCCGGAAATGTCCTGGTGCTCCACGAAAAAAGCGTTGAGCAAGCGGCGCGCCAAGACGTCGACGAGATCTTGGGCAAGCCTGTCAAAGCAGCCGTGGAACAGACGCGCCGCCAAGTGGGATGAGAGCGGCAGCTTCACCGGATGACGGTAGGGCAATCCATGAAAAGCGGCAGAGCGCCGCATGTCCTTGAGGAAATAATCACGCTTGGCCGGCGGGTCCATTGGCGCCTGTATCCCAAGCGCCTTGAGGACCGCCCACACCAGGATCGGCCGCCACTCCACAGGCCGCCCGAATTCCTCGCCGATCCGGTTGATCTCAGCGGCCGCGAAATACGCGTATGGCGACGCGAAGTCGAAATAGAAGCGGATGGGCCCGGCCACCTGCCTAGAACCTGAAGACGCCGTAGCCCGCCTCGCCCAGCGGCGCGTTGAGCGAAACGGAGATCGCGATGCCCAGCGAATTGCGCGTGTCCAGCGGGTCGATGATGCCGTCGTCCCAAAGTTCGGATGTCGAATAGTAAGCCGATAATTGCTCCTGGTAGGCGGAGCGGGTCGCGTCCCAGACGCGCCTGACTTCCGCCTCGTCGACGGTTCCTCCGTTGCGCCGCATCTGGTTCACCTTGACTTCGGCAAGCGTGTTCGCCGCCTGATCGCCACCCATAACGCCGATCTGGTGGTTCGGCCAGGTGAAGAGAAAACGTCCGTCGAAGGCGCGTCCGCACATGCCGTAATTGCCGGCGCCAAACGATCCGTTGCACATGACGGTGAATTTCGGCACCCGGCTGCAGGACTGCGCCATGATCATCTTGGCGCCGTCCTTGGTGATGCCCTTGCGCTCGTATTCGCGTCCGACCATGTAGCCGGTAATGTTTTGCAGGAACACCAGCGGCGTGTTGTTCTGGTTGCAAAGCTCTATGAAATGGCCGCCCTTCAGGGACGAGTCGTTGAACAGCACGCCGTTGTTGGCAAGGATACCGACCTTGAAGCCCCATATGTGCGCGAACCCGCAAACCAGCGTGGTGCCGTAGTTGGGCTGATACTCATGGAAGCGGCTGCCATCGACGATGCGGGCGATGATCTCGCGCATGTCGAAGGACTTCTTGATGTCGTCGGGAACGATCCCGTAGATTTCCTGCGGGTCGTAGGCGGGGTCCTCCGGCGTTTCCCGCTGGCAATCCCACTTCCTGGGTCTGTCCCACTGCGCGACGATCTCGCGCCCGATATGAATCGCCTCCTGCTCGCTCGATGCGGGATAGTCGGCGGTACCCGAGACGCTGGTGTGCATGTCGGCCCCGCCGAGTTCCTCGACCGTGACCTCCTCGCCGGTGGCAGCCTTCACCAGCGGCGGACCGCCCAGGAAGATCGCCCCGGTCTTGCGCACGATGACGCTGTAGTCCGACAAGCCGGGAATATAGGCGCCGCCCGCCGTGCAGTGTCCGAACACCAACGACAGCTGCTTGACCCCGAGCTTGGAGAGGATCGACTGGTTCCTGAAGATGCGGCCCGCCATGTACTTGTCGGGAAACACCTCGGACTGAAGCTGCAGTAAACCACCAGCGGAATCGCACAGATGGATCACGGGCAGCCTGTTCTCCATCGCGATATCGAGCGCGCGCACGATCTTCTTGGCTGTCAGCGGATACCAGGCGCCGCCTTTCACCGTCGGGTCGTCGGCGCGCACCACCACCTCGCGCCCCGAGACGATGCCGATGCCGACGATCGAGGACGCGGAAGGCGAATCGCCGTCATAGGCCATGTTGGCGGCGAGCGAGGAAAGTTCGAGGAAGGGCGTGCCGGGATCGAGCAGCTTTTCGATCCGCTCCCGCGGTCGCATCTTGCCCTGGCTGGCCAACCGGTCGAGGTCGCGCGTCGGCCGCTTGTACCGGCTGGCCTCCTGCTTTTCGCGGAACTCGGCGACAAGCCTGCGATTATGCGCGTCGTTGCGGCGAAAGTCCGCCGATGATGTGCTGAGCGCGGACTGGATCTTGCGCATGGTCAGACGTCCTGTGGCTCGAGCATGGCGACGACTTCGTCCTTCTCGAACGTGGTGCCGGAACTGCGCAGTATCTTGGCGACCACTCCGTCGCGCGGCGCGGACAGGACCATCTGCAGCTTCATGCTTTCGATCGTCAGGATGGGTTCTCCACGGACGACCTTGTCGCCGACTTCGCGATGGACATCGACGACGGCGCCAGGCATCGGCGCCTTGATTGCATCCTGCGGGCCTGCTCCGCCCGCCTCGCCGGCGAAGGGATCGACCATGCCCACTTCAAATGTGCGGCCCGCCAGCCGGACGATCTGCCGGTCGTGGAAACCGGCGCGCGCGAAAGCGACGCTGTGCCTGGCTATGCCAAGCACGCGGCGCCCGTCCCCGACATCGGCCACCTGGTCGATTTCGTGCTCTCGGCCATCGATCGAGATCACCAGGTGCGGCCGCCGGCGCACGATCGTCACTTCGTGGGTATGGCCGTCCAACGTCAGCCTGAAAACCATGCTCAGTTCCTCCAGCCGCCGATGGCCGCGTAGGGCTCGGGCGTGCGGATCGCGAGTTCATGGAAATCGCGGAAGCCGAGCGCCGCCGCCGCCAGCACCTGGACGCGCAGGGCCTCGCCGACCGGAGCCGGCGCCAGGGCACCGCCATGCTCGGTCACAAAGGCTGTATGGAGATCGCCCGCGCGGAACGAAGCATGGCCGAGGACCCGCATCAGATAGTCGACATTCGTCCTGACGCCGAGCACGGCAAGCATGTCGAGGGCGGCTATGGACCGCTCGATCGCCTCGTCGCGGCTTGCGCCGTGAACCACCAGCTTGGCGAGCATCGGATCGAAGTCCGACGTCACCTTCCTGCCCTGGTCCAGCGCGTTCTCGAAACGGAGCCAAGGCTCCTCGGGCACCCCGATATACGCGATCGTGCCCGTCTCCGGCATGAAGTCGCGTTCCGGATCCTCAGCGCAGATCCGGCACTCGATCGCATGTCCGCCGATCTTCGCCTCGTCCTGCCGAAGCGGCAGTCCCTTGCCCGCCGCGATCTCTATCTGCGCGCGGACAAGGTCGAGGCCGGTGATCATCTCGGTCACTGGGTGTTCGACCTGGAGGCGGGTGTTCATTTCGAGGAAGAAGAAGCGTCCATCCGCGCCAAGGATGAACTCGACCGTTCCTGCATTGCTATACTTGGCCGCGGACGCAAGACGCACCGCGGACGCACAGATCTCGTCGCGTAAGCCTGCCGGCAGGTTGGTGGCTGGTGCCTCCTCGATGATCTTCTGGAAGCGGCGCTGCACCGAGCATTCCCGTTCGAACAGGTGGATCGCCCCGCCTTCGCCGTCCCCCAGCACCTGCACCTCGATATGGCGAGGGCGCTCGATATAGGTTTCGGCATAGATCCGTCCGTCGCCGAAATAGCGCTGTGCCTCGCTGGCCGCGAGGGCGGAGGCGCGGTGCAGTTCGCCGGCTGAGCGGACAATGCTCATGCCCTTGCCGCCGCCGCCGGCCGCGGCCTTGATGAGCAACGGAAAGCCGATGGTCTCCGCCTGCCTCGTGAAGTCCTCTATACTGTCCGTCGGCATGACGGATGGCGCGACCGCGACGCCGTTCGCCGCCGCGAAATTGCGCGCCGAAATCTTGTCCCCCATGAGCGCGATTGTCTCGGAATCCGGACCTATGAAAGTCATGCCGGCCTGCGCCACGGCGGCGGCAAAGCGGGCGTTCTCGGACAGGAAACCATAGCCGGGATGGATGGCGTCGGCTCCGACGGCAATCGCCGCCTCGACTATCCGGCCGATGTCGAGATGAGCCGCGACAGGCGTCTGACCCTCGATCTCGACGGCTTGTGAAGCCATGCGCACATGCCGGGCGCCTGCCTCGACACGATGATGGATCGCCACGGACTGAATGCCCATGGCATCGAGGGTCCGGAAGACGCGACAAGCGATCTCGCCCCGATTGGCAACCAGGACCTTCTTGAACAAAGGGGTCTCGCTCATGGGGCGACATCTTCCTGCCAGGCAGCCAACGGTCCGTCCAGGTCGAGCCAGACGGCGGGAACCTCGATCGGGATATCCATCAGGATTTGCGCCAGGGCCTTGCCCTGCGGATCATGGCGCAGCGAGGCGATGCCGCCCCCGCCGAGGCCCTGATGCAGGAGGAAATTCAAACCTTGCAGTCCGGGCCAGTCGTAGCGGACCACCTTGCCATTGGCGAAATGCGCGAAGTAATGCCGGACGGCTTCCTCGGTCAGGCTGCGGCGGATCCATGGGAGATAGTCACCACGCCTTGCCAGAACGCCGATATTCCCGATGTCGCCCTTGTCGCCGCTGCGACCGTGGGCAAGCGCGATCAGCGGGACGGCGGCGAGAGCAACGCCCGCGGCATCCGCGTCGGAAACGCTCGTCGACCCGCGAACAGACAGGCTTGCGCCGTCGTTCGGGGTGAAGGGGGCGACGACAAGGCTCGTGCCGCCGATCTCGACCGTCGCCGCGATGTCCCCCTTGGGGACGAGGAAGGAGAACAGCCGGATGACCGGCTGCGGCTCCGGGCGGCCGCCCGCGAAGCCGGTGATGCCCTGCGCCATCGCGGTGGCGGTCGGATAGATCTCGCGCGCGAATATCCCGAGCGCATCCTTCTGCGGATGGCGGACGCCGATCTTGAGGATCACTTCGCGCGCGCCGGTCGCGCGGGATTGGGCGCCGTAGTTCGATTCAGCGCCCAGCAGCTCGATCGACGTCTCGGCGAAACCGCCGAACCCCGCGGCGTGCATGAGCCGCTCCGACCGCTTGAGGATCGCCTCGCCGGTTGCCCTCGCCTTCGCAGCGGCATGACGTCCCGCTATCATCATGGTGGCGCCGGCGCGGTAACCGTCCGCATAGGTCGCGCTTGCCTTGTAGCTTGCGGTGGGCGCGGCGCCCCGGGCGCCGGAGACGCGGACACGCTCGGTCCCTGCCTCCTCGAGCTTGACCGCGCTCCAGTCGGCGACCACGTCAGGCAGGATGTAGCGGCTCGGATCACCCACCTCGTAGACGATCTGCTCCGCCACCGTGCGTGGCGTGACAAGCCCCCCGGTTCCGGCAGGCTTGGTCAGGACAAAGCTGCCGTCGGCCGAGCATTCCGCGATCGGAAAGCCCATGTCGTCCCAGCCTTCCACCTCTCGCCAGTCGGTGAACACGCCGCCCGTCGCCTGCGTGCCGCATTCGACGACATGGCCGGCCAGGCTGCCGGCTGACAGGAGATCATAGTCGGTCGGCCGCCAGTCGAACTCGTGGATGAGCGGCCCCAGCACGATGGCGGAGTCGACCGCGCGCCCGGTGATGACAACATCAGCTCCGGCATCCAGCGCGGCCGCAATCGGAAAGGCGCCAAGATAGGCATTTACGCTCGAGAGTGACGCCGGCATCGGCGCATCCGAGAACATCTCGCGAATGCCCTCGGCGCGATAGCGGTCGCAGGAGGCGGACAGGTCGTCGCCCAGCACGACGGCGATCTTCAGGTCCACCCCCGCTTCGGCGAAGACGGCCTGCAGGGCTTCGCGACAGGCAAGGGGATTGACGCCGCCAGCGTTTGTGACCACCCGGATTCCCCGCTCCGCGATATCGCGCGCCAAGGGTCTCATGACCATCGAAACGAAGTCGGTGGCATAGCCGAGTTCCGGCCGCTTCGCCTTCATCCGCACCAGGATCGACATGGTGATCTCGGCCAGATAGTCCATGACGAGATAGTCTATCCCGCCAGAGCGGACGAGCTGCGCCGGTCCGTCCGGGCTGTCCCCCCAGAACCCGGCGCCGCAACCGATGCGAACGACACGGCCAGCCGCGCTCATTCCGCGGTCCATTCCGGCGCGCGCTTCTCGTTGAAGGCTGAAAGTCCCTCGCGGGCGTCCCGGGTCCGGACCATGTTGGTCAGCATGAACTGTGCGTATTCGAGCGCGCTGTCCGTCGACATCTCCCGGATCTTTGCCAACGCCTGCTTGCCAAGGCGGATACCTGTGGGTGACTTGTCCACGACACGCGCCAGCAGCCAATCGAGCCGGGTATCCAGCTCTGCGGCCGGCACCGCATAGTTGACCAGATTTTCGGCGGCGGCCGCGCCGGCCGTCATGGCCTCGCCGGTGATGCAGAGCTCCATCATGCGGCGATAGGAAACCGTTCGCAGCAAATAAGGCAGGATCATCATGGGAAAGAGCCCGACCTTGACCTCAGACACACCGACCAGCGCATCCTCGCGCGCCACGACCAGGTCACACGCACAGACAAGCCCGAAGCCGCCCGCTAGCGCGTGGCCGTTGACCCGCGCAATCAGCGGCAGGCGGCAGGCATCCATCCGGCGCAGCAACCGCGCCACATAGTGGCGCGGATCGGCTGCATCGATGGTGAACGGCGTTCCGTCCGCCTGCAATTGCAGGTCACCGCCAGCGCAGAAGGCCTTGTCGCCGGCCCCGGTCAGGACCACCGCGCGTACATCGCGATCGGCTTCCGCCATGTCGAGCCCCGCCTCGATACCGCGCGCCACGGCCTCATTAAGCGCGTTGCGCCGCGCCGCGCGATCGATGGTGATCCACAGGGCCGCGCCACGGCGCTCGATTTTGACCGGCTCCTCCACTCGTCCTCCTTGATCGCTGGCATCGGCAAGCACATAAATGAATTGAATTCATCAGCGTTGTCAATCGCGGCAGCAAGAACATTCCTGTGAAAATTTTGGCAATTGCACTATCATACGCCTTGGTGAATGGCCGGTTGACAACCTCTTCATCATCTGATGATGAAATTGTCTCATTAACGGCTGATGCAGATTGGAACCTTTGGAAGAGGGAGGAAGGACGCCAGATGAGCGACGCCACGGGACAGACTGATCCGGCCGCCCGCTTCGGTCTCGACGCCGAACAGCAGATGATCCTCGACAATGCGGACCGCTTCGCGCGCAACGAATTCTATCATCTGTCCGAGCGCATGGACGCGGAGGAGTGGTGGCCCGAAGACGTGTTCCCGAAAATCGGCGACAACGGCCTGTTCGGGATCACGATTCCGGAAACCTATGGCGGCGCCGGGCTCGATCTCGTCGCGGCCGGGCTGGTGCTGCAGGGCTTTGCCCGGTGGAACCATGCGATGGCTCTTGCCTGGGTCGCGCATGACAATTTGTGCGCCAACAACATCTACCGCAATGGTAGCGAGGACCAACGGCGGCGCTACCTGCCGGACCTTTGCGCCGGACGCAAGATCGGCGCGCTGGGGCTGACCGAGCCGGGGGCAGGGTCCGACGCGCTCGGCGCCATGCGCACGACCGCTCGCCGCGACGGCGGCCACTACGTCCTGAACGGCAGCAAGATCTACATCACCAACGGGCCGGTCGCCGATGTGCTGCTGATCTACGCCAAGACCAGCCGGGACAAGGGGACGCACGGTATTTCGGCCTTCATCGTCGAGAAGGGCATGCCGGGCTTCACCGTCGCCCAGAAGCTCAACAAGATGGGATATCGCGGCAGCCAGACCGGCGAGCTTCTGTTCGAGGACTGTCGCGTTCCGGCCGAAAACCTGGTCGGCGGCGAGGATCGCGGCGTTGCCGTCGTGATGAGCGGCCTGGACCTGGAGCGCGCGATGATTGCGCCGCTGTGCCTCGGCGTGGCCGAGCGCGCGCTGGAGCTCTCGGTCGACTACGCCAAGACACGCAGGCAGTTCGGCAAGCCGATCGGCTCTTTCCAGATGGTCCAGTCGATGCTGGCCGACATGTATGTGCAGGTGGAAACCGCGCGCAGCCTCACCTACCGCGTCCTGGCCGCGGCCGCGCCGCTGGAAGTCGGCGGAGGCGGCCGCGGCGACATCCACATGCTGACGGCCGCATCGGTGATGTACGCGGCGGAGGCCGCCCACAAGGTGCTCGATCTCGCCGTGCAGATCCATGGCGGAACCGGCTATATCTGGGAGTCGGAGATCAACCGCCTGTTTCGCTCCACGAAGCTGATGGAGATCGGGGCCGGCACGACCGAGGTTCGCAAGATGATCATCGCGGGCGAATTGCTGAAGGGGATGGACCGGTGAGCGAGCTTGAAGCCGAACCTTTCGGGTTAACCGAGGCCGAACTCGCCGAACACCCTACTGTCTTTGCCGGCGGCACATTCGCGGGCAAGGTTGTGGTGGTATCCGGCGGCGCCGGAGGCATCGGCCGCGCGACAGCCTGGCTGTTTGCCCGGCTCGGGGCGCATGTGGTGGTGGCCGGACGCAGCGAGGGCAAGGTCGCCGATGTTGTCGGCGCGATCGGCGCGCGCGGTTTTCCGTGCAGCGGCCATACGGTCGATATCCGCGAGCCGGACAGCGTCGCGGCTTTCTTCGATCGCGTCTGGACCGACCATGGCCGCATCGACGCACTGGTCAACAGCGCCGGCGGCCAGTTCCCGCAACCCGCGATCGACTTCAGCGTGAAGGGCTGGAACGCCGTCATCAACACCAACCTCAACGGCACCTGGTTCATGATGCAGGCGGCCGCGCGCAAATGGCGTGATGCCGGCGCGGCAGGCAACATCGTGAACATCGTTGTCGTGACGACCCACGGCCTCTACGGCGTGGCGCATTCGATCGCCGCGCGATCCGGCGTCATCGGATTGACACGTAGCGTGGCGGTCGAGTGGGCGCCGCTCAACATCCGCGTCAACTGCGTTGCTCCGGGAGCAATCGAAACCGAGGGCTGGAAAGTGTACACGCCAGAGGCGCGGGCGGCTTATCCGCGCTCGAACCCGATGATGCGACCGGGCGACGTCTGGGACATTGCCGAGGCCTGCGTCTATCTGGCGGGGCCGTCGGGCAAATATATCACCGGCGAGCTGCTGACGGTCGACGGCGGCAGTCAGCTCTGGGGCGAGACCTGGACAACCGGAAAGCCCGACTACTTCAAGACGCCGGAATAGTCGATCCCCTCGCTCAGGGGACGGTCACCACGATCTTCCCGCTTGCCCGGCGCGCCGCGAGTTCGGTAATCGCGTCGGCACCGCGTTCCAGCGGAAAACGGGCTGATACGACCGGCTTCACATGGCCCTGCCGGTAGAGCGCGAAAAGCTCGGCCAGCGCCTCGCGATGACGCCGCGGGTCGCGCTCCATCGCCGCCCCCCAGAAGATGCCGAGCACATCGCAGCCCTTGAGCAGCGGAAGGTTGAGCGGTATCCGGGCTATGCCGGCCGGGAAGCCCACGACGAGGAAGCGGCCTAGCCAGGCGATGCCGCGCAGGGCAGGCTCGGAATAGGCTCCGCCGACCGGATCCAGGACCACGTCCGCTCCGCCGGAGCCGCAGAGCTTCTTGAACTCGGCCGCGAGTGCCTTCTGACCGTCGCCTTCCGTCAGCCGCGCATCATACACGACGCCCGCATCCGCGCCGAGGCTGATGGCAAGGTCGACCTTCTCCTTGCTCGATGCCGCGGCAACCACGCGCGCGCCGAGCGCCTTGCCGATCTCGACGGCGGCAAGTCCGACGCCTCCGGCGGCCCCCAGAACAAGCAGCGTCTCTCCGGCCTTGAGGCCGGCACGGTCGACCAGCGCGTGGTAGGATGTGCCGTAGGTGAGCAGGAAGGCCGCCGCCTCGTCGAGAGGCATGTCGTCGGGTATGCGGGCGCATCGCCAGGCGTCCACCGCCACCTTCTCCGACATCGCGCCCCAGATCGTCATCGCCAGGACGCGGTCGCCAGGCGCGAAATCCGTGACGCCCTCTCCCACGGCTTCGACCGTTCCAGAAAACTCACCGCCGGGGGCGAAGGGCCGCTCGGGCCGGAACTGATACCGATCGGAGATGATCAATGAATCCGGAAAATTGACGCCGACGGCGGCAACGCGCACGAGCAACTGGCCGGGCCCCGCGGCCGGCTCGGCGACATTCTCCAGCACCAGCGTATCGGGACCGCCGGGAGCCTTGCTCAGAAGGGCTTTCATGATTTGAACACCGTTCCCGTGACGAGTTTCATGTAGACATCGACGACAAAGGCCGGCGGCCGCGTGAAATGACCGTCGACAAAGCAGAACCGCGCGCTGAGATACTCGCGCGACGACAGCAGCATCTGCACCACCACCTCCAGTTCCTCCGGATCGGTGACGATCAGGTTGCCGCGTTCCAGTTCGAAAGCCAGCGCGCGGCGATAGCTTGCCGTCTGCTGGTCGAGATGCCGCCGGAAGCCGAGCGGCGCCTGGACGGGCCCCTCGCTGAGTATCTTGAAAAGGTGCGGCGCCGTCTCGAGAAATTCGAAGAAGGCGCTGATGCGCGCCCGTTCCCGCTCCAGCGCGTTGTCGGGCGCCGCGCGGACACGCGCCCTCACCATGTCGTGCAGCTTGTCGCTGATTGCAGGCAGCAGCTGATCCAACAAATCCTGCCGCGATTCGAAATAGTTGTAGAATGTGCCCTGCGCGACCTCGGCACGAGATGTGATGAGCGCCACCGAAGTCGCCGCATAGCCGGATTCGCCGACGATCTCCACGGCGGCGTCGAACAGGCGGCTGCGTGTCGCCTCCGCCTTTTCCGCGCGCGTCAGCCTGCCCTTCGTGCCTTTCGCTGGCGCGGCATGACTTCCGGATTCTCCCAGTGTGGCGGGACCATTCATGACGAAAAGCCTAGGTGCGGCCAGCCAGCCTGTCAAACAAAATGAATCATGAACCATGAGTCATTTTTGTTTACAACAGCGAAAATCCGGTTAGCATGATTTGCATCGGAGGCGGTCGAGGAGGATCGCCATCTCCGGCCGCGCCCAGGCGCTGTCCGGGCGGAACCCGTTTCCGGGCAAGCCGCGTTGATCGAGGGAGGAGGCCCCTGTGAGCATGAACGCATCTGCAGGCGATCTTCGCGCATGACCGCCCTTGCCGTCGGCCAGCAGCAGGTGTCGCGCCTGTTCGACGCGACGGATGTAGACGCGGTCCGCGCGGCTCTCGCGGATTTCGTGCGGGTCCAGACGAACGGCCCGGTCGAGATCGGGCCGCTGCGCCGTTTCACCGTCGGTTTTTCCTGGGTCACCTATGGCTTCCAAGCGAAATGGAGCGAGGGCGGACAGGTCCATCAGAAGGACCTCATCTTGAGGGTCGGCCCTCCGACCGGCATCTTCGGCCCCTACCGCGCCTATCCCGAGTTCGTCACCTTGCGCGCGCTTGCCGGCAGCGCGGTGCCGGTTCCACGGGTCTACTGGCACAGCGACGACGATTCTGTCCTGGGCGCTCCGTTCTTCGTGGCCAGCCTTGAGCCTGGCGAGGCGCCGATACCCTGGACGAAAGACGGGGGGCCGGCCTTCGACGATGCGCGACGGGCCGTGCTCGGCGAGCAGTTCGTCGGCGCTCTGGCAGCCCTCCATGGGTTTGAATGGCAGCGGACCCCCGTCGCGAATATCGACGGAACGAAGGATGTCCGGCGCGCCGCCGTCGATCAGGTGGATCACTGGATGGGCCTGCTCACCAGATGGTCCCCGGAGCGCGTGCCCATGCTTGAAATGGCGGCGCTGTGGCTGCGCGAGAATGCGCCCGTCACGAGACGGATCGCCATCACTCACGGCGACTACCGGATCGGCAATTTCCTGGTGGTGGAGGACCGTATCACCGCGATCCTCGATTGGGAGCTTGTCCGCCTTGGCGATCCGGTCGAGGATCTGGGCTGGATCTGCCTACAGGCCTGGCGGGGGCGCTCGCCCTATATGTGCCATCTGTTCGGGCGAGAGGAATTACGCGACCGTTACGCGGCGCTCTCCGGCCAGGAGGTAAGCCTGGCCGACATGGCCTACTGGGAGGCGTTCGGAACGCTGAAGCTCGCCGTCATGCATTTCGGCGCGACCGATTGTTTCGCCCGGCGCGGCTTCAACGATCTGCGCATGGCGGGCATGGGCGCGCAAATTCCCCGCATGCTCCTCCAGGTCGAGTCCGCAGTGGAGCGCGCCTCATGAACATCCCTCTTTCACGCCTCATCGAAGGTATCATCGCGACCATGCGCAGCGACGTAATTCCGCATGTCGGCGATGCCTACGCGCGCGGCCAGGCGGTCGGCGTGATCGATCTGCTGAACAACATCGCTCCCCGGGTGGAATGGGCGCAGGCGCCCCTGGCCGCGGCGGTCAGGCAGAAAGTCGACCTTCTGGAGAGTGTCTCCGGGGTCATTCCCGAATCTGCCATCGATGCTGTCGGAAACGATGCCTCGACCGCGGAGGCGCTCCTGGCGCGCAAGGCGGAACTCGATGCGGCGCTCGGGGACGTGCTGGCGCAGGCATGGCCGCGCCGCAGCGAGGAGGATTCCAGCCGGGCCGTCGCCGCGATCAAGGCACATCTGCACGCCGAGGCGGACGCCGAGTTGAAGAAGACGCGCAAGCCTCTGTTCGCGGAGATCGCCGGCGGCAAGGACGGCGCGAAACACGACTAGACCAATTCCAGGAGAAGCGTGGAACGGTTTTCCGTCCGGGATTGTGTAGGAATAAACAGTTGGGGAGTTCGGCGTTTCCATGAAACTGCGAGCTGCCCGTCAAGTCGCTGCAGGGAGGCGGTGACCATGGTCAGTCATCTCGATCCAAGGATGCCGGCACCCGAAGCCTGCGTTCAGCGTTACATGCTGGAACGCTGGGCGACGACGCAGCCGGACAAGATATTCGCGATCTTCGCCGACGGCTCGCGATGGACCTATGCCGAGACACTCGCAAGCACCATCCGCACGGCGAATGCGCTCAAGGCGCTGGGCGTTCGGCAAGGCGATCGCGTTCTGTGCTGGCTGCCTAACGGGGCCGACTGCCTACTCTCCTGGCTCGGGCTCAATTACCTCGGCGCGGTGTTCGTGCCGATCAATCTTTCCTATCGGGGCAACATCCTGGCGCACACCGTCAAATTGTCGGAAGCCCGGCTGGGCATCGTTCATGCCGAGTTGCACCAGAGGCTGGGCGATGTCGAGCGCGCCCGACTGGAGCAGATCGTGGTGCTTGGCGGCAAGGGACACCCGGTCCCGGGCCTGAGGGTGCACCAGGCCGAGAGCTTCACCTCGACCGACGACTACCCGCCGGCGCTAGAGCGGCCGATCGTGCCGTGGGACATGCAGGCGATCGTCTTCACCTCCGGCACCACCGGCCCCTCCAAGGGCGTGATGTCGTCCTACATGCATATCTACAGCATGGCCGTCTCCGCACCTTTCCTGGGCAGCGACGACCGCTATCTCATCCACCTGCCGCTCTTCCATTCCGCCGGCGTGATGCCGATCACCGCGATGCTCATCCATGGCGGGTCGGTCGTTGTGGTCGAGGCGTTCAGCACCGAGGACTTCTGGCCACTCGTGCGTCGCACCGGCGTCACCACGGCCATCCTGCTCGGCGTCATGGGCGGCTTCCTCCTCAAGCGCCCTCCGAGCGGGGACGACAGGGAGCACACGCTGCGGACCTGTACCTACGTGCCGCTCAACGAGACGGCGCTGGAATTCCATCAGCGGTTCGGCACCGAGATCCACACGCATTTCAATATGACCGAGATCTCGATGCCGATCGTCTCCGAGGCCAACCCCAAGGCGCTCGGAAGCGCCGGCAAGCCTCGCGCCGGCGTCCAGGTCAGGATCGTTGACGAGAACGACTGCGAGGTTGATGTCGGCGCCGTGGGCGAACTGGTGGTTCGCACGGATTGCCCGTGGGCGATGAACCACGGCTATGCGCTCGATCCTCAGGCGACAGTAGCCGCCTGGCGCAACGGCTGGTTTCACACCGGCGACGGCTTCCGGCGCGATGCGGATGGCAACTTCTATTTCGTCGACCGCCTGAAGGATGCAATCCGCCGCCGTGGCGAGAACATCTCCTCCTTCGAGGTTGAATCCGAGGTCCTGGCGCATCCTTCGGTACGCGAGGCCGCGGCGATCGCGATCAAGAGCGAGATCGCCGAGGACGAAGTCCTGGCGGTCGTGTCCCTGAAGGACGGCGCCACGCTCGACCCCGCCGAACTGATAGAGTTCCTGCGACCGCGCATGGCTCACTTCATGATCCCTCGCTACGTGCGCGTGGTGGAGGCCCTGCCCCGCACCCCGACCGCAAAGATCGAGAAGATCAAGCTGCGCGAATTCGGGATAACCGCCGACACCTGGGACCGTGAAGCCGCGGGGATCGTCGTCAAGCGCGAAAAGATCGGCGCCTGAAGCAGTCGTGCCCGATGCGCGGTGGCCCGAGAGGATGTCGCGCATCAGAACAAGAACCTGAGGCGAAGCCGGCGCGACGGCACCGGTCCTCTTCGACGGAGTCAGCCGTTCATGTTTGCAGAGCTCTCGGCGCATGCCGCCGCCATTCGAGACCGTCTCGTCGATTTCATGAACGAGCACGTCTATCCGAACGAGCGTGAATTGCTGGCGCCGCCGCCGGAAGACGAGCGGTGGGCGCCGCGACCGCTCGCCATGGCCCTCATGGCCAAGGCCAGGGAGGCCGGGCTGTGGAACCTCTTCTACAACCACGGGCCCGAGGGCGCCGGCCTGTCCAACTTCGAATACGCGCAGCTCTGCGAGATCTTCGGCCGATCCCTCGCCGCGCCGGAACTGTTCAACTGCAATGCGCCCGATGTCGGCAACATGGAGCTTCTCGCCGCCTATGGCTCGCAGGAGCAGAAGGATCAATGGCTGCGTCCGTTGCTCGCCGGCGAAATCCGGTCCTGCTTCGCGATGACCGAGCCCGCGGTAGCGTCCTCCGACGCGACCAACATCGAAACGCGTATCGAGAGCGACGGCAACGACTATGTGATCAACGGACGCAAATGGTGGGTGACCGGCGCGCCGTCGCAACGCTGCAAGGTCGCGATCGTCATGGGCAAGAGCGACCCTTCCGCGCCCAAGCACAAGCAGCAGTCGATGATCCTCGTGCCGATGGACACGCCCGGCCTGACGGTGGTGCGGCCGCTCACGGTCTATGGCTATGAGCATGCCCCGCTGGGTCACGCCGAGGTCGATTTCAAGGACGTGCGGGTCCCGGCGCGAAACATGCTCCTCGGCGAGGGGCGAGGCTTCGAGATCGCACAGGGTCGGCTGGGTCCGGGCCGGATCCATCATTGCATGCGTTTCGTGGGACTGGCGGAGCGAGCGGTGGAGAGCATGTGCAGGCGGGCCCGAAGCCGGTCCGCTTTCGGTTCGACGCTTGCCGAGATGGGCGGCGTGCGCCAAGCGATCGGCCAGTCCCGCTGCGAGGTGGAACAGGCACGGCTGGTCACGCTCAAGGCCGCATGGATGATGGACAAGCTGGGTAACAAGGCCGCCCGCAACGACATAGCGGTGGCGAAGATCGTCGTGCCGAGCCTGGCCGGTGCCGTCATCGACCGCGCCATCCAACTCCATGGCGGCGCGGGCCTGTCGCACGACTTCTTCCTCGCCGAGGCCTTTGCCGAAACGCGCTTCCTGCGCATCGGCGACGGACCGGACGAGGTGCATCGCGAAGCGCTGGCGCGCGTGGAACTGGAGCGACAGAAATGAACATTGCAGGAGCTCCCCTGGTTCAAGGACTCACCGCCGAATCGGCGGGGCGCACGATCGGCGAAGGCGACGTGAATCTGTTTGCCGGACTCGTCGGCGATTTCACGCCCATCCACGTCGACGAGACGGCGGCGGCCAGGTCGCCGCACGGCACGCGCATCGCTCACGGACCCCATTCGATGGCGACGGCGATCGGCATGGCCACTCATACCGGCCTGTTCGGTGAACGCGTCATAGGCCTGGTCAACCTGAATTGGGACTTCCTCGGCGCGGTGAGGCTGGGCGACACCATTCGCTCAAGGGTGACCGTGGAGGCATTGCGCCCGACATCGAAACCCGGTCGCGACCTCGCCACCTACGCGTTCGAGGTGCTCAACCAGAACGACGAGATCATACAGCGCGGCCACCTCAAGGTGATCGTCCGCGCCGACAAAGATGAGGAGACCCAGCCGTGAAAGACGGCCAATTCGTCATGCTGCCGCGGCACGAACTGCCGCATGAGCCGGACGGCTCACGGAACTTCAACGAAAGCGTCTATACCAACGCCTTCGACACCGCCTCGCCGGTCGGAGGGTGGATGCGCCTCGGCAATCGCGTGAACGAAGGATATGCCGAGCTTTCGGTGTGCCTGTACCTTCCGGATGGCCGCATCGCATGCCAGTTCGCCCGGCCGCAGATCACCAGCAATGACCGCTTCGACGCCGGTGGCCTGTCCTACGAGGTGATCGAGCCGCTGAAGAGCGTTTCCATGACTTATTCGGGCGACCTCATCATCGTCGAGGACCCGGAGGCCCTCCGCGATCCGGCAAGCCTGTTCCAGGGCGGCCAGAGGCTACCTGGACGCGCGCATTGGGTTCATGAAGCCGAATCCCCTGTTCACGGCGGCGAGCCCGCCGACGACAGCGTCCAGACGATGTACGGACGCGATTTCTCCTTGGGCCATTTCAACCAGCACGGCCGCGCCAGGGGAGAGATCCGTGTCGGCGATCAATCCTGGACGATCGACGGTCGCGGATGGCGCGATCATTCCTGGGGCCCGCGCTACTGGCAGGCGATCTATTTCTATCGCCTGTTCATCGCCAATTTCCCCAATGGCGACGGTTTCATGCTGCTGAAGATCACCGATCGCGCCGGCCGGGTGCGACGCGAGGGCGTCCTGCTCGTGGACGGGCGCTACGAGCCCGTGCTCGATCTCGACGTCTCCACCGAATGGACCGGGGATCGCGATCCCGCCTTTGTTCGCCTGGGCGTGCTCACCGCCAACCGCAAGGCCCGGATCGACGCCGAAATCCTGCAACTGGCGCCGTTGCGGAACCGGCGCCGGGCCGGCGATGAAATCCTTCTCTCGCGGATCGCCGAAGGCTTCACCCGGTTCCACTGGGACGGCCAGCAGGGACGCGGCATGACTGAGTATATAGAGCGGCTGGAAGACGGCAATCTTGCCGGGTTCCCGCTCTAACTATTTGTTTTACGCAATTCCGGACGGAAAACCGTTACACACTTTTCCTGGAATTGCTCTAGACCAGGACAGGCTCTGAAAGCCGTAAAATCTCCCGGTCACGGCAGTGGCCGGAAGGCATCGCACCCGTGGGTTTCAGGGATTCTTGCCGCCCGCCAGACTTTCCAGGCGCGCCACCGCCTTCTCGATCCGTTCGGCCACATCGGCGCGACCGGACGCAGGGTCCGGCCCCAGCTTGCGCAGGCCACTGAGGATCAGTTCGACAATCGCGTCGGCGGTCGCGTCGGGGTCGAACTCGCCTTCGCCGCGCAGATACGACCATGTTCGGTGCTCCACGCAGCCGTAGATCATGTCCCTGACGAGCGCCAACGAAACATCGTCGCGCAGTTCGCCGGCATCGACCCCCTCGCGCACGATATCCAGCGTACGGCGCGTGTAGCGGCGGTTCAGTTCGTGGACGGCGGTGTGGCTGTAGTCCTTGCCGGTGCGCAGGAACTGGAACATCAGGTTACACAGCGCCGGTTCGTCGTGGATCGTCTTCAGGTGGCGCCAGATCATGTAGCGCAGGCGGTTTCGAGTGCCCGTAATGCCCGCCAGACGCTGGTCGTAGTCGGCCAGCATGCTTTCGTACCAATCCTCGATGACCTTCACCAGAAGATCGCGCTTGTTCTCGAAGTATCGGTAGATGCTGCCTTCCACGACATTGGCGCGCTCGGCTATGTCGGACAACGGCGCGTCCTCATAGCCCTTCTCGCGAAAGACCGACCGTGCGGCAGCCATGATGTCGGAGACGCGGCGCTCCTTCGAAAGCCGGAAAACCTGTCGGCGTGCGGTGCCGTTCGTCATCAGTCCCCTGCCCGGAAGCTCGGATTCCTTTTTTCCGTGAAGGCGGCCATCCCCTCCCACCATTCGGTGCCGGCGGCGGCGGACGCGACGGCGTCGAGCGCGATCTGGTCCGCTTCCTGCCCTCCCACGGTCTCGCATCGGTACAGGGCGCGCTTCGTCTCGGCAATCGAAATCGGGCTGCAGACCAGGAAGCGCCTGGCAAAGGCCTCGGTCGCCGAGGCCAGCTGATCGGCGGGGTGGAGCGATGTCGCCAGCCCGGCCGCAAGCGCCTCCTTTGCGCTGAGTTGATCGCCGAGCAAGGCGATTTCGAGGGCTTTCGCGCGACCGACCACACGGGCCAGCAACTGCACTCCTCCCGCAGCGGCGAGCGCGCCGATCCTGGTCTCGGTCAGTCCCATTCGTGTATGGTCGGCCATCAGCCGGAAATCGCAGGACAGAGCCAGTTCGCAGCCGCCCCCAAGCGCGAAGCCGTTGATCGAGGCGATGGTGACGCAGGACGCGTCGCGAACCTTGCTGAATACGTTCAGGATGGCGACCACATAGTCGTCGCGTATGGCGCGCGCGTTGCGATAGAGCGGCGATTGCGGATCGGTGAAATAGGTGATCTGCGCGCCGCCGCAGAAGGTGCGGCCCGATCCGGTGAGGATGAGGACGCGTGCCTTCCGCGCGCTGACTTCGTGCAGGAGTCGGCCCACCGTGTCGAGGAAGTCGAATGTCACGGTGTTGTGGCTGTCGCCGCGCGTGAAGGTTATGCGCGCAATGCCCTCGTCGATCCATTCCAGAACAGCGGGAGCTTCCTGCGCGTTCCGCTCGTCCAACCTCGACCCTGTCACCCTTAACCTCCGGCTCTGCCCTGCCTGGAGCATGATGCCGAAAGGTGTGAAGCGGCTTTCGACGACATCATGCTCTATCTCTTTGATCTGGAGACGGCTTCCGACTCTAGGCGTTTAGCACGGCTCCTGCCGTCGTGACTGCCCGTACGAGCGCCTCCGAGGTGATTTTCCCGCCGCTCAATTCCGTCGAGACCTGGCCCCGGCTAAGCACGAGGACACGATCGGCAAGGCCGACCAGTTCTTCCGGTTCGCTAACCGCCACCACCACCGAGCGCCCCTCGCCGGAAATCCGGGCAAGCAGGTCGTGGATTTCCTGCCTTGCCTTCACATCGACACCGACAGTCGGGTCGTCCAGGATCAGGACGCGGGCGTCGGCCAGCATGCAGCGCGAGAGCAATATCTTCTGCCTGTTGCCGCCGGAGAGGGCGCGCAAAGGCTCCTCGATTCTGCGCTCGAGGCCCAGTTCCGAGACGACGGGCCGCACGAAACGGCTTTCCATCGCGGCGTTGAGCACCCCGAGACGGCCGACCCGTGGAATACTGGAAGCCATCAGGTTCGCGCGGATGGTGAGATCCAGCATGCCGGCCCGGGCCCTCTCGACGGGCAGGTACGAGATCCCGCAAGCCAGCGCATCCGCGGGATCGGCGAAGGCCACTTCGCGTTCGTCGACAAGGATCGAGCCACGCACGGGCCGCTCCGCGCCACCGAGTATCTCCATAAGTTCGTTGATGCCCGACCCCGGCAAGCCGCACAGGCCCAATATCTCGCCGCGACCGAGGCTGAGGCTGACACCGCGCAGGCGTTTGCCGACGATATCGCGGACCGCCAGCAATGCGGGAGAGGCGTCGTAACGGCCGCGCGCGCGCTCCGGCGCACTACCCGTCTCGCCCTCGGCCATGATCGCGGATACCAGCTCATGCTGGTTGCAACGATCCCCGATGAGCCTGTCGACGGTGCGGCCGTCGCGCATGACGGTCACCTCGTCGCAGAGCCGCTCGATCTCGCCGAAACGATGCGAGATATAGACGACGGCAACCCCTGCTTCCCGGAGTGTTTCCACCACGCCCAGGAAGACTTCGGCCTCTGTCGCGTTGAGCGCGGCAGTGGGCTCGTCGAGAATGACGGTGTGGGCTCCCGCGTGCAACGCGCGGGCAAGCATGACCACGCGCTGCGAGGCCGGTCCGAGCTCTCCCGCCGGCGTCGCCGAGGGAATGTCGACATTCATGCGCCGCAGCACCGCTTCGGCGGCGCGCACAGAGTGGCGCGGGCTGAGCATACCCCACAGCGAGGGCTCGCGGCCGAGCGTGATGTTCTCGGCCACCGACAGCTCCGGGACGATGGTGAGCTCCTGCGGCATCACGACGACGCCGGCAGCCAGGGCGTCAGGCACCCCCTGGAAGTGGACAGCGTCGCCCCGTACCCGGATTTCTCCGGCGTCCCGTCTGACTTGTCCCGACGCGATCTTGACCAACGTCGACTTGCCGGCGCCGTTCGGCCCTATAATACCGTGGATTGTGCCGGCTTCCACGCGCAGGCAGCCGTCCCGCAGGGCCGGCGCGCCGCCATAGGCTTTCTGGATGCCCTGCATCTCGAGGGCGATTGCAGGGGCGATGGAGGGTTGGCCCGTCATCTCGTTCGCGCCGCCCTGGCGACCAGCACGGCTGACACAAGGACTGCGCCCTGGACGAAATTGTCGACCCATGAAGGGACCTGCAGCATGATCAGTCCGGTGGACAGCGTGCCCATGAAGAGCACGCCGAAATAGGTATAGGCAGGGTAGAAGCGGTTCGCGCCCGCGGCGCTCCAACCGAGGAAGCAGGCCGCGAAGGCCGGCAGAAGCAATCCGACCCCGCTGTTGGGATAATAGGAACCCGCCTGCGATGTCAGCAGGATGCCCGCAAACGCCGCGGTCAGACCCATCACCACGAATGTCAGCCAGCGCACCCGCTTGGTGCGGATGCCGGCGATCCTGGCGGCCTCGTCGCTGCCGCCGATGGCATAGATGCGGCGGCCGAATACGGTAAAGGACGAGATCAGGCTGAGCGCGATCACCACGAGGATCGAGATGATAACGATCAGTGGCAAGCCGGCGAAGCTGGTCTCGGTCAAGGCGACGTATCCCGGCGGAATACCGTCATAAACGGTGTTGTCGTTCATGACAGCGCGTTCGAGCCCAAGCGCCATCGAGCCCACGGCCAGGGTGGCGATGAGCGCCGGCACCTTGCCGTGGGCGACGATCATGCCGCTGATGGCGCCGGCCGCAAGTCCCGCTATCAGGGCAAGCAGGATGGCGATCGGAACCGGCAGTCCGAGCATATACATGGAATAGACGGCAATGGCGCCCGCGAGGCCGGCGACATTGCCGAAGGACAGGTCGAATTCACCGATCGCAAGCACCAGCGTGAGGGCCGAGGCCACCACGCCGAGGACGGCCGCGTCGACCAGGATCGCCCGCAGCGTATCGATCTGCAGGAACGTTCCGGGCCGAAGCACCGAGAATATGACGAGCATGATCACGAATACCGCGAACACGCCGTATCTGAGGAGAAACTGCATCGTGCGCTCCGCGCCTTTCCGGACCTCCACCCCGCCTGCGCCCGCCACGGGCGCAGGCGACTTCGCGACCTGCTGCATCGACATTCTTCAAACCCTGGTCGTACGTTGTTCGGACTGGATGCTGGCGGGATCAGTTCCCGCCATACTCCTTCGTCCACTTCTCCTTGTACTGGTCGATGTACTTCTTCACCGGATACGGGGTGAGGAAATCCTCGCCAGCCGGCGGCAGGTTCTCGAGGGTGAATATCTCGACAGGAACCTCCAGGCGCTGCGCGGCGGACGAATCGAACGGCTTGTTCGCCTTGAAGTGACCCAGCAACTGGTCGACCGCCAGCAGACCAACCTGCTCCACCGGACCGTCGGCAACCGCCTTGAGGGGCGAGCCTTCGGTCTTCATGTAGGGCACGTTCACGGCGTCGGCGAAGAACGAATAAACCGACACCTTGTCGGCCCGGCCGGCGCTCTTGATCGTGTTGCCGGCGGGCGCGGCGAAGAAGTCGTACACCGCCAGGATAGCCTTCAGGTCCGGATTGGCCGTCAGGTAGGTCGATACGATCTTGCGCGAGTTGCCGACGATGTCGGTCAGATTGACCGATTGGTCGCCCACGATCACCGCCTTGGCTCCCGCCATGCCTTCCTTGACCGCGTTGGTGCGGATCTTGCCGGCCAGGATGACGGTGTCGCCGAGGATACCGACCTGGGCGTTGTCGCCGATCTGCTTGCCGACATACTCGCCCAGCGCATGGCCGACGGCGGCGTCATCGAGCGGGAACGAAGCGTCCCACGCCTTCTCGTCGGTCATCGGGCAGCCTGCCTGGACAGCCGGGATGCCCTTGCTCTTGGCAAGTTTCAACGCCGGGCGCATCGGCGCCGAGTCGGCGCAGGAGACGACAAGCGCGTCGATGCCCTGGTTGATCAGGTTGATCGCTTCCGTGTTGGCCTTGGTCGGATCGCCTTGGGCATCCTGGAAAATCACCTTCCAGCCGAGAGCGTCGGTGCCGGCGGTGAAGTAGCTGTAGAAGCGGCGCTGCATGGCACCGGAGGCAATCAGGTCGACATAGCCGATCGTCTTCTTGTCGACCGGAAACGAGACCGTCTTTTCTTGCGCGCTGGCGCTGCTCAGTGCCGCCGTGCCGAGTGCAAGGCCGGCGGCAATCGCGGCGACTGTCTTGCGCAATCGCAACCCGCGCTTCGTTGGAAATGTCATTATCTATCCTCCCTTTGGACTACCCTCTGCGCGGCGGCGCCCGCGCACCCAGGCTCGTGAATACGAGCCCGGCTACGCCGTTGGAGCTGATACTTCAGCCTCCAAGATCAGCGACTGGAATGACTTGCCGTGTCCATCGACACGCAGGGACATGGAGACGCCGCCGGCGAGCGCGCCCTTCATGACGAAATTGAGCGCGCGCGTTCCCGGCAGCTCGTAGCGGGTGATCTCGCCGTTGACCAAGCCTGCGTAAAGCCGGCGCACGACATCGATGGTTACTTGTTCCCTGATCAGTTCCCAGTGTTTCTTGTCGTAGGGGATTACGGACACGTTGATCGTGTCGCCCTTGTCGCCGGATCGGGAAAAGGCGATCTCGCGCAAGGGAATGAAACCGCTGCTGGGCTTCGACGATCCCATGTCAGGTCTCCATGTAAGAGATGGACGGGGTGACGACGCCGGCGTCGATGTAGATCGGGAACACGCCCAGCGCCGGTTCGACGCGCCTGACGACGCCGCCGCCGCCGGCGGGCCCTTCCAGGTAGAGCCGCTCGACTTCGAGCGAGAGGCGCTCGGCCGCCTTGCGCGTGCGGCAGCGCGCCGCGACGCGCATGCGCACCTCGACTGGATCCTGGTTGCGGCGGTCGCGGAAGGTATCGCCGACAAGCGTATTGAAGCCGTGCAGATCCTGTCGCGATTCCAGAATGTCTCCTCCCATCGCCGCCAGCTTGTGGGCGATGATCTTCTGCGCCAGTTGGGCGCGCGACAGGCAGCCGGCGGCCGCGTAGGAAATCTCGGCGACGACCTTCCACCCCATGTCGATGCCGACGAGCACCTTCAGCTTGTCCGGGCGCGCGCTCCCCCTGGCGCCACGAACCAGGACCCGGTGCGGCGCCACGGTCTCGGCCGTGACCTGCGTGAAGTCCGCGACGATATCGGGATTGGTGTAGGCGGCCGGGTCATGGACTTCGTAGGACACCTGGGCCGCGATGATCCGGTCGTCCACCAGGCCGCCAGTGCCATCGAGCTTGGTGATGATGGCATGTCCGTCGCTAACTTCCGCGAGCGGGAACGGCAGGTTCTCGATACCGTCCACCTCGCGATAGGGCGGGTCGGCGAAGAAGCCGCCGGTAATGTGCGTGCTGCATTCCAGGAGGTGACCGACGAGTGTCGCATGGGCGACGCGGTCCCAGTCGTCGAGCGACCAACCCATCTCGTGGCAGATCGGTCCAACATAGAGCGACGGGTCGCTGAGGCGGCCGCCCACGCACCACTGCGCGCCCTGCCCGAGCGCCTCGACGATCTCGCGCGCGCCGAGATAGGCGTTGGCCGAGATCACCCGCTCGCCGAGATCGCCTATGCGCTTGTCGAGTTCCTCGATGAACGGGTTGATCTCGCGGACCTGCTTCAGCACGTCGTCGCCGACGATCGCGGCGACCTTGACGCCGCGATGACCCGCGTTGCGGAAGCGATCCACGATCACCTCGGCCGCGGCCTCGACATTGGCCGCGCCGAAGCTGCCGACGACCTTCAGGCCATTGGCGACATATGGCGCAAGACCGTCAAGCGTGTCCTCCAGCCGCGTGTCGTAACCATGCCGCGGGTTTTCCTGCCGCCGCAGTTGCGCCATGGCCAGGGTGCGCTCCGCAAGCGCGTCGAATGCGAGATAGTCGACCCTCCCGCTGGCGGCGAGATCGAGCGCGGGCTCCAGGCGGTCCATCGCAAAGCCGGAACCACAGCCGACGCGGACGGTCTTAGCGTGCGACATAGCCACCATCCACGGGTATGGCCGTTCCGGTCACGTAGCGCGAGGCCTCGCTGGCGAGGAACAGGGCGATCCCCGCCACCTCCTCCGGCACGCCGGTCCGGCCCAGCGGGACGAGTTGCTTGAAACGGTCCACGCCCCCGGCGACGTCGGCGCGCGTCGCGGCCTTGGGATCGGCAACATCCGCCGTGGCCCGGAAGAAATCGATCAGCATCGGGGTTTCCATCGTACCGGGGCATATGGCATTCGCCCTGATGCCTTCCGGGCCGAGAGCCGCGGCCACCGCCTTGGTGAAACCGACGATGGCGTGTTTCACGGCCGAGTAGAGCGGGCTGTTCGGCGAGGCCACCAGGCCGGCTATCGATGCCGTGTAGATCAGCGATCCGGCCTTGGACTTGCGCACAAGCGGAAGCGCCTTGGACGTCAGCATGATTGGCACGCGCAAGTTCAGGTTAGTACCCGCGAGCCAGTCGTCATTGGTCAGCGCCAAGCCAGGAGCGCACGCACGGCCGGCATGGTTGAACAGCACGTCGATGCGGCCCTGCTCGTGCTCGATACGGGCAAGCACTGCATCGATCGCGGCGTCGTCGCTTGCATCGATCGCCACTGCATGGATTCGACCCTGGGCGGAGGACACCTCCCCGGCAACCGCCTCCACGGCTTTGCCGTTGAGGTCAAGGCCATAGACAGTGGCGCCGGCCTCGGCAAAGGCCCTGGCGCAGGCGCGCCCCATGCCGGAGCCCGCGCCGGTGATCACGGCCACGCGATCCCGCAGGCTGAATGCAGAGGGCAGCGACAGCCCTTCTCCCTGGTGTACCGTCATTCCCAACTCCTGTTATGGCCGGCAGCCGTCTGTCGTCTCACTTGGTGCCGAATGGCTTGGTTGGCTCGCCGTCGAGCGGCCACTGGATGTGCTTGGTTTCGAGATATTCGAGGAAGCCGTCCTCGCCGCCTTCGCGGCCGAGCCCGCTGAAACCGTAGCCGCCCCAGGGAACATCGGGCCGCATGCCGCCGCCGCCATTGATGGTGACGGTGCCCGACCTTATGCGCCGGGCGACGTCGATCGCCTCGGAGGTCCTGCCCCAGATGTTGGCGTTGAGGCCGAACGAACTGGTGTTGGCGATGCGGATGGCCTCCTCGACGTCGTCGAAAGGCATGACCACGCCGACGGGGCCGAACAGCTCCGTCTGGGCGATGTCGCTGTCGTTGGTGACGCCGCCGATCACCATCGGATCGACGAAGTATCCTTGCTGACGATCCTTCGGATTGCCGGCCTCGATGCGGCCGCCGCCCGCCAGGGCACGATCCACATGTCCCTGCACGAAGTCGCGCTGTTCGGCGCGAATGAGCGGGCCGAGGTCGGTCCTTTCGTCACGCGGGTCACCGACGACCAGCTTTCCGAGAGCATCGCGGGAGCGCTCGACATATTCGTCATAGGCCTGGCGTGCGACCAGAGTTCGCGTCGTGCAACCGCATCCCTGACCGCTGTTCAGGCAGAAGCGCAGCAGGGATGGCGGCACCGCCACGCTGAGATCCGCGCCGGGCAAGATGATGTTGGGCGACTTGCCGCCAAGCTCCAGCGTCACGCGCTTCAGGGTGCTGGACGCCTGCCGCATGACCTGAGCGCCGACCTTGTGGGAGCCGGTGAAGCTGACCACGTCGACATCCGGGCTCTCACTCAGCCGGCGGCCGACATCCACGCCACCGACGACGAGATTGACCGTTCCCTTCGGCAGGTCCGCTTCGGCGAGAAGTTCCATGAAGGCGATGGTCGAGAGCGGCGCGCGCGGCGACGGCATCACCACGATCGTACAGCCCGCGGCGAGTGCCGGACCGAGCTTGCGCCCGAGCAGGAGCAGCGGGTTGTTGTAGGCTGTGATGGCGGCGACCACGCCGGCGGGTTCCCGCACCAGCATGCTGGCCGACAGGATCGGCTGCTTGTGCAGGTTCAGGAGTTCCTCGAAGCCGCCACGCGGTCCCTCGGCGGCCTTGTCCGCGAACCAGCGCAGCACATCGATCGCGAACTGGATCTGCAGGCCGTGCGTGATGCGGATCGGCGTGCCGACCTCATCGACGATCAGTTCCGCGAGCTGCTGGCGCCGCGCCTCGAACAGGTCGACCAGATGGTGCATGCGCCGACTCCGCTCGCGCGGAGCCATGCGGGACCAATGGCCCTCAAAGAACGACCGGCGGGCGGCGGCGGTAGCCCGGTCAGCCTGCTCGACGGACGCTCCCGTCAACCGATGCAGGACAGTCTCGTTCGCGGGATTGACGACGACGATCTCCTCGCCCTCGCCTGTCTCCCATACGCCGTCGATGAGGCATCCCGGCGACGACGGCAGCGTCGCGCCCTTCCCAATCATGACGTTCATGACCGCGCGCCCTCGCGAGTGACCGTGATATCGTTGAAAGGCTCGTCGGCCGGGCGGCAGATGACGCCGTCGAGAGCCGAACCACAGGACGGGCAGAGGAAGCGACGGAACACCAGCGCATCGGTTACCTGCGTCGACGGATCGCCAAAATAGGGCGAGATCGAAGGCAACGGCATGTCGAGCTCGGCGCAGCCAGCGCGATAGCCGGTTTCGCCGGTGCCGAGGCCGGTACCGCAATGGCTGCAGGTGAGGACGAGACCTTCCGCATTTTCGCAGACATTGACGGTGGCGAGCACCTTGCCGATCACCTTGCCGGATGCCCGGGACAAGCCCGGACGGCGCGGCTTGCCGGCCTGCGACAGCCTCTGCTCATAAGCCTTCTTGCGGGCCTGGGCGGTGGCGTCGGCGTCGACGGAGCCGTCGTCCTTCAACACCACCCCGTAGATGCGCAAGGCGTCACCTTCGAGAAGACGGCCGGAGGAACCATCGCCG
This sequence comes from Mesorhizobium sp. 113-3-9, assembly GCF_016756515.1. NCBI lineage: Bacteria > Pseudomonadati > Pseudomonadota > Alphaproteobacteria > Hyphomicrobiales > Phyllobacteriaceae > Mesorhizobium > Mesorhizobium sp. 113-3-9. The sequence continues at coordinate 6,534,955 of NZ_AP023246.1, forward strand.
GCGACGAGCTGTGGGTCGCGCAGTAGGGGATCGCCGTAGCCTGCGCCCGGTTGCGCCCAGCTCTCGAACACATCGCCCTCGGCGAGCCGGTTGTCGAACTTCTTGGTCGGCGGCGGCGCAAGGTCCGGCACCAGTTGCTCGAGTTCCTCCGGACCGCCCGGCAACGTACCGCCGGCCAGCAGGGCCGGCACGCCGGTTCCCGTCGCATGGCGCATCAGCCCGGCCGTCGCCGGAAAGCCGCCTACCAGGCCAAGTCCCTGCGTGACCGTCTGGAACAGGCCGCCCGAGGAGATGAACGCGTGGTCGGTCCGGTGACCGGTGAAGCCCGATACGAAGGAGCAGCCGCCGCGGAACTGGCCATGGCCGCCCGAGGCCGGCATTTCCTTGCGATAGAGATACAGGAACGGAATCTCGCGTTCGTAGCCCTCGCAACTGCCCACCGGGTTCATCATCGACAGGATGCCGCCACCGTGATCGATACCGTCTCGGAACGTGAAGGCCCCGATCGCGCCGACGACCGAGTCGAAGGGGAAATTGGCATAGGGGGTGCCGTTCTCGTCGCGTCCGAACACCTGGTTCACGACCAGCGTGTGCAGGCAGGACGCGGCGAACACATGCGCGCCGAGTTCAGGATCCGCTGAGAGCATCTTGGCGGCGAGATAGTGCGCCTGGGCGCCCGCCGTGCACATGCCGATCGACGTGCTGACCGCCGCCGGATGGCGCGCGGAGGTTATCCGGTCGCCGCCCTCCACGAGGAAATCTATCTGCCGCAGGACGCCGGCCCCGCAAAGGAACTGGTCATAGGCAAGAAGCGGGATGAACACATTGGCGATGACCGCCCGCAGGACGCCGCGGGTGATATTGAAGGAACCGACGCTTCGGTCCGTGCCTTCATTTGTGACGCGCAGCCTGTCGCCGCGCTTCTCGAAAGTCAGGCCGAGCTTATAGAGGTTCTTGTCGCCCGGGCTCGACCCGGCGACATAACGAAGGTCCCGCCACGTCGCATCCGGCAGTTTTTCGAGCCTGCGGCCCACTGTGCGGGCGGCGTTGTCGATGACGCCCCGCATGGCGCCCTTGACGACGGCGGCGCCGTAGCGCTCGATCATTTCCTCCAGGCGCCGCTTGGCGAACTGGACACCGGCCAGTTGCGCCTTGGTCTCCAACGTCATCAGGTCGGGCAGGCGCGACCGCCGGACCCACATGTCCAGCACGTCCTCGCGCAGCTCGCCGCGATCGACGATCTTGATCGGCGGCATGAATGTCGCTTCGCTATAGACGTCCTGGGCCTGCTGGACGAAGCCGCCCGGCTCCACGCCGCCCAGCTCGCGCTGGTGCACGACGTTGTAGACCCACGCGAACAGCTTGCCGTCCACGAAGACCGGGGCGAACACCGCCGTATCCATCTGGTGGTTGGTGCCGACCCAGGGATCGTTCTGCATGAAGACGTCGCCCGGATTGATGCCGGAGCCGCCGGAGCGATGCTCCAGCGTCCATTTCACGCACAGATCGGCGCAGCCGGCGAAGAAAAGGTTGCCGGGCCCGAACACGACGCCCTCACCTTCTTCCGTTTGGATAGAGGTGTTGAAGTCGAAACCGTAGACGACCACGAGCGATCCCGACGCGCGCCGCAGCGCCTCCTGGTGGTCCCAGTTCAGGTTCCAGAACTTCGAGCGCAGCACTTCGTAGGTGACGGGATCGAGGTTCTTCTCGTAATCGCGATGGAAAGCCACGCTCGGATCGACGATGAGCTTTTCACCGGGCATGTAGCCGTCGAGCAGGCTGGCTGCCCGGCGCCGGGCTTCGCTGGGATGGGTTACGGCGATATTCATGACGCCACCTTCTGCTTGGCAGCCCGCACACTTCCGATGGCCATGGCGGACAGGTCGATGACGACATTGCCTATCGGGTCGATTTTCGCGGTCTGGTTGGGACGAACGACAACTGTCGTATGCCGATATTCGATAACAGCCGGACCTTCGATCCGATGACCGGAGTGGACAGAGCCGCCGGCGTAGATCGGCGTTTCCACGGCCTTGCCGTATTCCTGCCAGTAGACCTGCCTGCTGGTCCGCCTCGCGAGCGGCTTGTCGGTCGCCGCCTCGCGCGGCACCTGCGGCCGGTCCCAGGCGACGGAAGCGCGCACGCGCACTTCGGTCAGCGCGTAGCCGGCTTCGGCATAGCGCGACCCTTTCCCGTAACGCTGTTCGTAGGCGGCATCGAAGTTGGCGATCAGCTTGGCCGCGCCGGCTTCGTCGAGATGCCCGTCGGGGACAGGGGTCTCGACCTCAAACACCTGCAAAGCATATTTGAGGTTCGCCGTGCGCTCGATCTTGACGTCCTGCGGGCGGGCACCCATCGCCACGCAATCCTGGATTGCCGCCTGCTGTAGTTCGGCGAAGGTCTGGTTCAGCGTGTCGATGGCCGTCTGGTCGAACGGGGTGCGCAGGTGCCGGCTGGCCTCGCGCGTCCTCACGATGTCGGCCGTGCCTATGCCGAAGCTCGAGAACACCGAGGCCAGGTTGCCCATCGGCACGACGACCGTCTGCACGCCGAGATCGCGCGCGTAAAGGGTCGCGTGGGCGCCGGCGTGACCGCCATAGGCCCAGAGCTGGAAGTCGCGGGGATCATGGCCGCGCTGCAGCGTCACTCGCCGCACAAGGTCTTCCATTTTGCTGTCGACGATCTCGACGATGCCCGCCGCGCATTGCTCGACCGTCATGCCGAGCCGTTGCGCCAGTTCGCCGACGGCGGCCCGCGCGGCCTTGCCGTCGATCTTCAGGTCGCCGCCCAGACTGCCTTCGGGGTCGATGATGCCGAGAACGACGTCGGCATCCGTCACGGTGGCCTCGCGACCGCCGCGACCGTAGCAGGCCGGCCCCGGGACGGCGCCCGCGGAATGCGGCCCCACCCTGAGCGTGTTCGATTCCTTGTCGATCCAGGCGATGCTGCCGCCGCCGGCGCCGACCGACTCGACGTCGACCTTGCGCAGGTGGAAGGCATGCTGCTCGACGCTCGCGACATCGGCGACACTCGGGCGGCCATTGTAGATGACGCTTACGTCGAGCGTGGTGCCGCCCATGTCTGTCGCGATCACGTTCGGCATGCCTCCATAGAGGCCGACATTGGCGCTGGCGACGACGCCGCCCACCGGACCCGACTGCAACGTGATGATGGGATGGCGACGAGCGAAGTCGGCCGTGACCAGACCGCCGTCGGAATGGGCGAACAGCACATCGCCGCCAAAACCGTGCGCAGCCGCGCCGTCCACGATCGCCCCGATATAGTCGTGCATCAACGGGCCGACATAGGCATTGAGAACGGTCGTCACCGTGCGCTCGTACTCGCCGAGACGCGGATCGGTCGCGTGAGCCAGCGATATGAAAGTATCCCCGGCCTCTTCGCGGATGATCTCGGCCGTGCGCAACTCATGCTCCGGTCGCAGGAAGCCCCAGAGATAGGAAACGGCAAAGGCCTCGACACCGCCGGCGAGGAGCCGGGCCACGCCACGGCGAACCTCGTCCTCGTTGAGCGGGACGACGATGCGCCCCTTCGAATCCAACCGCTCGGTAACCTCGACAATGTGCTCGCGCTCGACGAACTGGCGCGGCCGCTTGGAGCGCGTGTAGTCGAGGACTTCCTCGATGGAGACGCCGGTTATTCGGCCCGAATTGTCCATGATCCGGATTGCGTCGCCGTGGCCCTTGGTTGCCAGCAGGCCAACCTTCGCGCCGGTCCGCGTCACGATCGCGTTGATGCCCACCGTGGTGCCGTGGGAGAGACGCTCCGAGCGCCTGTACAGCTCGTCGACGCCGATGCCGATCTGCGCCGCGGCGTCGGCGATGGAGCCGAAGAACCCTTCGGAAAGCGCGTGGCGCGTCGTCGGCACTTTGCCGACATAGATGGCCCCACCGCGCGACACGACCGTGCAATCGGTGAATGTCCCCCCGATATCGACCCCTATGCCGTATCGCTCACCTGCGCGCGCGGCGGCATTGCTGGCACCCGGTTCTCCTCCCAAGGCGCACCTCCCTCACTATTTGGCCTCAAAATCGCTAACTGAGTTAGACTTATCAATGCGATCGGCCGAAAATGTACACGATTGACCTCTTCGCGCAACCCATAATCACCAGATTGTCATCGGTAATCGCGAATTTTCGCCTGAAATTGTGTACCATCAAAACAGATGGATAAGCGTAAAAATTGATAAATGAATTACGCTCACTAGAAGTTTGTGTACATCACCATGCAGGCAGGCACGAAGTGTCTCATATTTTTCAATATGTTAGCGACGTCCATCATTTCGCGCAACTCGGGATTGTGTACGATCCTGCGCTGGTGTAGGACTGATAATGACGCCGGGCACATCGAGAGAATAGCGTTCGCACATGTCGACAACCGCCGAACTGCAGGATTCCCGGGCGATCGAGGACGATCGCTCTTTTGAAGCCGAAAACTCGCTCCTGCGCGCCAGCACGCAACCCCTTTATGAGGGCCTTCGCACGGAGATCCTCAGAGGACGTCTCCTGCCTGGCTCGCATCTGGTGGAGTCGCAGATCGCCCAGACCTACGGGGTGAGCCGGACGCCCGTAAGAGCAGCCCTCGCGCGGCTGGAAGGCGACGGTCTCGTGGAGATCATCCCGAATCGCGGAGCATTCGTCAGCCGGCTCACCGACACCGACTTCGAGGAGATCTACGGGCTTCGCGTGCGGCTGGAGCCTTATGCGGCGCGTCTCGCCGCGGGCAAGATCGAAATGCCGGAACTGAACCATCTGGAGGAGCTGACCACCGCCATGACGCAGTTGCTCGATGCCGGGACGGATGGCTGGATCGAGCGGTGCACCGACCTCAATGCCGAATTCCATACCGCGATCCTGCGAGCCTCCAATTCGCCAAGGCTCGTGTCGATCGTGACGGCGCTGACGGAACTGCCGATGGTCAGGCGTGCCATCAGCCTCTATCCGCGCGACGTCTTGCGGCGCAGTTTCGAGCAGCACAGCCAGATATTGCAGGCCTTGAGGCAGGGCGACGGCGAATGGGCCGAAGCCTTGATGTCCGCGCACATACTGGGAGCGCGCCAAGCGCTTCGCCTGCAGAACGATGCGGCCTCCCTTTAGGGCGGGCCGCAACATGCCGCCGGAAGTCCGCGAGTGTTTCGCGGCAAGGCTCCCTAAGCCTGGAAGTAAGTCCGGCCGGACTGACGCAGCCATCGGGTTCGCTCTTTCACCGACAGGCGACGCCGGCTCGGCGGAAACGCCGGCGATGCGCGGGTGATCAGAACGCCCAGTTCCAGTGGACGGGACGCACGCCAGGAACCGGCGAGCGGAAGGTCGGGAAACAGTTCATCTTGAGCGTGCCTAGATAGGCGGTTCGCATATCCTCCCCGCCAAAGGCGATGCTCGCGATGTGGTTGAGCGTCTTGCCCGCGTCGGCATAGAGGATTTCGGCGGTCAGCCCCTCCTTCTTGAAGCTCTGCTCGGCCATGGCCACGTAGGCCGGGTCGGCGTCCTCGAACATCAGGCGCGGCCTGCCGTCGGGCTCGAAACGATAGATGCGGTTGGAGACCACACTGGTCAGCCAATAGCCACCCATGGCATCGAAAGTACCTCCATCCGGATAATCTCCGATGCCGAGCTCAGCAAAGGTTTCCCGTGCCCCGAGGGAACCATCCGCGGCGACAGGAAGGCGGGAAATCCGCCTGGCAAAGGTCTCGTTGACATAGAGATAGGCGCCGTCGTTCGACAGCCGGCACTCGTTGGTGTAGCCGAAACCCTCGGCAACGATCCTGGCGGTCTTGCCGTCCCACAGCACGATGTAGCCATCCGCGATATCGTGACGATAGGCTTTGGCGCGCGGCACCTGGCGGGTGCTGACGGAAATCCAGAGCCGGCCTTCCTTATCCGCGAGCACGAAATTCACCGGGTAGAGATGCCGTCCCTCGACTTCCATTAGAAAGGGCCGGCAATCCCCGCTGCGGTCGACCTGCCAAACCCCGCCTTCCAGGCCGCTGTTTGCGATCATCAGCCGGCCATCCGGCATCAACGCGATGCCGTTTGGCGTGAACTGCTGGGAAGTTACGCCATCCTGGCGGCCATAGAGCTTTCGGCTGCCATCCGCGGCAATGTGAAGAACGCCTATCGGGTCGTGCGATACGAATATGCCCGCCGAAGCAGTGCACAGAATGCACTCCGGCCGGCTCAAGCCGTTGGAAACGAAACTAAGTTCACTCGGGTCTATCTTGTCCATACTGCCCCCAATTGGCGCGCAATGATTCCGGCGGCGGCGGCGTTGAGCCGCTTCCACCCTCGACATTCCTGGTTATCGCGATCCGCTTTCCTGTCAGGCGTTCCCCGCGAATTGCTTCGCCATCGACCTGAACCGTGCGGCAAGATCCTTCTCGTGCGGGGCGCCCATCGCAATGCAATCCGAAAGCTTGGCCTCGAGCGCCGCGTCGGTGATCGGCGCGGCGGGTGACCCAGGATAGGCCTCGATCGAGATGCGCGCGGCAACCGAACCTCCCCTGACGAGGCTGACGGTGACGCTGCCGCGATCGATGCCCACGCCGGCTTCTCCCGCGGTACTTGTCTCCCGCAGGACAACGCGCCTTGCGATGCCGGCAAATTCAGGGCTTGCGACGCTTTCGGGAACGAATGCCGACAGGCCCAGCCGTCCAGTCGAGAGCGCGTGCGCCACCGTATATTTGCCGGAGAATTTGGCTTCGGATCCGCTTGCCGGAATGTCGACCGTGAGCGCCTTGAGGCAGCCCGGCGGAACCTCGACCTCAACCCCGGTATCCTGATCGGCGAGCAGGTCGGACGCTCCCGCTTCGTGAAGACGGATGGCGGCGGCTACCGGCCGATGGGCCATATAGCAGCAGGCGAACAGCTTTCGCGACAGGCCGGCGACCGCCGCCTCAATGTCCAATTCGAGCCGGGTATCCGGCGGTCCCTCGAAGACGGCCAGGAAGCCGTTATTGCCGGTGAAGACATCGCCGGGCCCTTCCAGGCCCGACCTCGCCAGGTGCGCGGCGCGGATGCCCGCTTGCGCGGCAAGACCCGCTTGCAGCGGCTTGATCATGGTGCCGAAATTGCGCTGCAGCCCTCCCGACTGGGCCGCGGCGACGGCGAGGCTGGAGCGGAAGGCGCGCTCGTCCAGGTCCAGCAGGTGCGCGATGGCCGCTCCCGCGGCCAGGGCGCCGATGGTGGATGTGGCGTGCCAGCCTTTTTCGTAATGGGCGAAGCCCATGGCATTGCCAAGGCCCACATTGACGGCAAGGCCGACCGCAAACGCTCCAGCCTTCCTGCCACCGGTGCCGGGAACCAGCCGTGCGACGGCTTCGATGGCAGGAACAAGAACGGCGCTTGGATGCGTGACGCTGGTCATATGGACGTCGTCGTAATCCAGCGCATGGGCAGCTGTGCCCCAGGTCAGCGCCGTCGTCTCCGCATCGGACGGACTGACCGCCTCCCAGGGTGCGCGAACATGTGGGTAGGTCTGGCGCAAAGCCCTTGTGACCGGTTCATTCCACCCGGCACAAAGCACTGCCAGCGTGTCGATATAGGCGCGTTCGACTTCCCGTCTCGTGGCAGGCGACAAATCGCCAATGCCCTTCGAAAGCGCGAAAATCTGTCCCGCAGGCATGTTCAGCATCCCCTGAAAAGCGGCGCGCGCTTTTCGTTGAAGGCCCTGACGCCCTCCAGCCGGTCTTCGGTCGGAACAAGCCGATTGTAGGCTTCGATCTCGAAGGCCATTCCATCCGAGAGCGACAGGCCGGAGCTGCGCGCGATCGCCTGCTTGGCCTGCCGGACCGCGAGTGGCGCGTTGATCGATATCCGCATGGCGGTATCGAGGGCCCTGCCGGTGAGCGCATCGGCTGGGCACACGGCGTTGACGAATCCCCATTCCAGGGCGTCGGCGGCCGAGAAGGAACGTCCAGTCAGGATCAGTTCCTTGGCTCGCCTTTCTCCGACCGCCCGCGCCATGGACTGCGTACCGCCGGCCCCCGGGATGATGCCGAGCTTCACTTCGGTGAGTGCGAATGTCGCCCCCTCGGAGGCATAGATGAAATCGCAGGCCGCCGCGATCTCGCAGCCGCCGCCATAGGCCGCGCCGTTCACCGCGGCGATGATCGGCACCGGGCAGTTCACCAGCGCCCTCGCCATGCGTTCGAACACGAGGTGCTGGGCGGCCCAGGCCTCGACGGACATGCCGTTGCGCTCCTTGAGGTCGCCGCCGGCGCAGAACGCCTTTTCTCCCGCGCCGGTGAGGATCACGCAGCGCAGCCGCGACGGCGTCATCGCGAGCGCTTCGAAATAGGCAACCAGTTCCTCGCCCATGCGGGTGTTCAGCGCGTTCGCCGCTTCGGGCCGGCTAAGCGCCACCGTTTCGACGTGCTCGCGTTCCTGTATGACTTCAAGGGTCTGGAAATCGGCTGTCATCCGCTGCCCATGCGGTTGTGGGTCCGCGCGCAAGGCGCCAGGATCAATGCCGCGACAATAGTCGAACCGGCCGCGCCACCCTCATAGTTCCTCGTGATAGATTCATACGTCGATCCGAATACTAGGCGCCTCCTCGGTGCAGTATCCGTCGCGGCGATACCCAGCATGGTGGAGGACGCGGATGACGAAGGACTTTCGCCTTGCCAGGTCGTGGCTTTTCGTACCTGGCGATTCCCAGCGCAAGCTCGCCAAATGCTGGTCGAGCGGCGCCGATGTCATCATTGTCGACCTTGAGGATTCGGTGACGGCCGACAATAAGGCGGCTGCGCGCGAGACGGCCGCCGAGGCTATCCGCAACGCGCGGGCCGAGGGCGTGACGACGCCGATCGTGGTTCGCCTGAACGCCCTGCAAACCGGACTGGCCGAGCGGGATATCTCCGCAACGGTCGGCGCCGGCGCTGACGGCTACGTCGTTCCGAAGGTCGCCGGCGCGCCGGACGTGGTGGAATTCGCGCGGATGCTGGAAAGCGCCGAGGCGCCCGGGGCCAGGCCCATGGCGCTTATTCCGATCGCAACCGAACTCCCGGAGGCGATCTTCCATCTGCGAGAGATCGCACTCGCGCACCCGCGCGTCGGCGCGATGTTCTGGGGCATGGAGGATCTCGGCGTGGAGGTCGGCGCGCGCCGCACGCGCCACGACAATGGCGATATTCTCGAGGCCTTCAAGACCGTGCGTTCGCTGGCTATGTTTGCCGCCTCCGCCGCCGGCATCGCCTGCGTCGACACGCCATTCATCGACATCGCCAATGGCGAGCAACTGAAGCGGGAAGCGACCGAGGCAAGCTGGATGGGCTTTTCCGGGAAGCTCGCCATCCATCCCTCGCAGGTCGAGCCGATCAACGCGGCGTTCTCGCCTTCGGTCGAGGAAATGGACGATGCGCGCACCATATTGCGGATGTCTCGCGAGGGTGGAGGCGCTGCCTTCCGGTACAAGGGCCGGATGATCGACACGCCTCATCTCGCGGCAGCCGAGCGCCTGCTCGGTCGGATGGAGAAGACTTTCTAGCTATTCTGCAGCCAGATGGCATCGCTGGCACCGCTCGGCGTTACTGAACGGATCCTGGATTTCACGCAAAACGCGGGGCCGCTTTCCTCAGCCCACCGCCAGCGGATCGACCGAGACAACCCGCTTCAGCGCCCGAAGCGAGAAGGTGCTGCGCGAATGCCGGATGCCGTTGATGCGGTACAGCCGTTCGCGCAGGAAGCGCTCGTAGTCGGCGGTGCCGGCGACCGCCACCTTGACGAGATAATCGTAGTCCCCCGTCACAAGGTGGCACTCCAGCACCTCGGGTATGCGTGCGAGCTCGCTGCCGAACTGCTGCAGCACATGTTCGTCATGCTGCTGGAGCGTGATCTCGATGAAGACGATATCGCCGAGGCCCAGCGCCGACTGATCGATGACCGCCGTATAACCTTCGATCGTGCCGTTTGCCTCAAGGCGCCTGACGCGCGTCCAGCAAGGCGATGGCGAAAGGCCGACCTGCTCCGCCAGCTCGTTGTTGGTGAGGCGCGCATTCCCTTGCAGGGCGGATAGAATCTTTCGATCAATGACGTCCAGTTCGCCAGATGTCTGCCTGCGCTTCCTTACAGAAGACATGTCGGTCAATTCCGTCTTTTGCAGAAGATCCTGCCGACAATACCCTGCTTTTGGCGGAACAAAAGAAAGAAATCGGACGTGGATCGGAATAGCCTGCCTTGGCTGGGAGGCGCCATGCTGGACGAAAGATCGAAACTTCGAATGGACGTACTCCAGATATCGACAGTGCTCGTCGATCCGTTCGATGGAACGATCCGGATTCTTGGCGATGCCCAGCGCTTCGGCCTCACATTGCGCAGGCTTCACCTTGAACCGCTGCCTGGTGGCAAATCGACCATGAACCTCGAACTGCTGGTGCCCGCCGGCTCGGATCCAATCCTGCTCACGTCGCGTTTCGCGCGGCATGGCGCAGTGGTCAGCATCGAACAGTCCTCACTTGGAGCTGACATGCAGGAAGACGGCGCCCCTGCCTTGGCGTAGCGGAGCCACCCTCGCGGCCAGGCCAGCAAGGCGATTACAGCCACCTGCATTTTTCGGCGGCCGGAGACGTCGCAAGGCTCGCAGTGGACGCGGACGCTGCCAGCATCACGGATCTGACCAGCGGGCTGGTCCGCGTGCTGGACGATGACGGCATCGCCAGGAGGCCGTATGACCCCAGCCTATCCGCCGATGCCATGCGGGCCGACCTGCGCGCCACGTCTGCTCCCAGCCTGAAAGTCCGGTCGTCATCGCGAAACGCGATGTGGCGATAAGCCGAAGCTTGTTTGGCCGCGCGCCCCCGCAAAATAGTCTGTCCGGATGTTTCCGGTGGGCCCGCTGCGGAGCGCCGGCATCGAGGGGTCAGGCATCCGCAGCGAGGGCCGCGTGGGTGAATGGCAGCGATGGATGGACGTCGCGCTTGACCCAATCGCGTAACAGGAGATCGAGACCATGACCGTGCAACAAGACAAGAGGCCGGTTCTCGTCGCCTGCGCGCTGCCGGATGCAGCGCTTGCCGTGCTGAATGACGCCTTCGACGTCACGGTGGTGACCACTCCGGAGCGCCCCGAGCCGGAACAGGTGGTGGCGATGGCGCAGGGCAAGGAAATCCTGCTGCTCAGCGTCACGCTGCGTTTGACGCGGGAGCTCATCGAGCGGCTGCCCGATTCCATTCGTGGGGTCGCAACCTATTCGGTCGGGTACGAACACGTCGATATGGACGCCTGCCGAAATCGGGGGTTGGCCGTCTTCAATACTCCGGATGTGCTTACGGACGCGGTCGCGGAAGTTGGCCTCCTGCTTCTGCTCGGCGCCGCACGGCGGGCACGGGAGGCCGCGACGCTGATCCTCGACGGACAATGGACGGGCTGGCAGCCCACTCAGCTCAACGGCGTCGAGCTCGCGGGCAAGTCGCTTGGCATATTCGGCATGGGCCGGATCGGACGAAGCATCGCCCATCGCGCGCGGGCCTTCGGCATGGCCATCCATTATTCCAATCGCCGCCGCCTGCCGCCCGAACTTGAAGCCGGCGCCCACTTCCATGCCGATCCCACCTCGTTGCTTACGACGAGCGATGCGCTGATGCTTGCTTGTCCGGCCAGCGAGGAGACACGGTACTTCCTCGACACGAAGCGGCTGGCGCTCATGAAACCTGGGGCGATCGTGGCCAATGTGAGCCGAGGCAACGTCGTCGTCGACGACGCATTGATAGCCGCGCTCCAGACCGGCAGGATCCGCGCGGCCGGCCTGGACGTCTTCGACGGCGAACCGCGCTTCGACAAGCGTTATCTTGCCCTTCCCAACGTGTTCATGCTGCCTCACATCGGCAGTTCAACGATCGAGACACGCGTGCGCATGGCCGAAAGCTTGCGCGATGGATTGCTCACATGGGCCGGCGGTGCGACGCCTTCCAATCGCATCGACATCAAAGGGGGGTGATCGGCCGGTCGCCGAGACATAAACGTCGGTTATCGGAACTGCAAAAAACAGATTAGTGGACCGTTTCAAATGTGACCGCGATAGTCGCGCCGAGGAGGACGCCCGCCTGGTTTGCCGGAAGATTGTTCGCGTTGCAGCGGAAGGACCATGAACCTTCCTTCCCTGCGGCGGCAGCGGCACTGCGCGGCGTGAAATACTGATACATGCTCAGAAAAAGCCTGAAAGACGTAAGGGTAGCCGATTTCAGCCAGATAGGCGCGGGCCCGACCTGTTCGATGTTCCTTGGCGACCTTGGCGCGGACGTCATCAAGGTCGAGCCGCCCTCGGGCGATATTGGCCGGGGGCTCGGCCCGCCCTGGGTCGCGGACAATGTCAGTTCCGTCTTCGTGGCGTTCAACCGCAACAAGCGAAGCATCTGCATCGACCTCAAATCCGAGCAGGGCCTTCGGGCGGCCAGGCGCCTTGTGCGGTCCTGCGACGTGCTGATCGAGAGCTTCAGGCCGGGGGTGATGGATAGGCTGGGGCTCGGCCATGGAGAGGTGAGCGCCGACAATCCCGGCATCGTCTATTGCTCTGTCTCCGCCTATGGGAGCACCGGCGAGGCGGCGCGCCTCGGCGGCGTCGACGGCATCGTCCAGGCGGAGTCTGGATTGATGAGCCTACTTGGCGACGAAGGCCAGCCGCCGAGCAAGGTGCAGGCGCCGGTCGTGGATGTGACCACCGGCTATGTCGCGACGATCGCCGTGATGGCGCAACTCTATCAGCGCCAGGCGACCGGTTTCGGCGGCTACCTGGACGTTTCGATGCTCGGGGCCGCGGTCGCGCTGCAGCAGTCGTCCCTGGCCGGCTTTCTCGGCGACGGCGAGTTGCCTGGCCGGCTCGGCAGCGCGGCGCCCTATTCGGCGCCAAACGAGGCGTTTCCCGCAAGCGACGGCTGGATCATGGTCGCCGCCTATCAGGGCGGCCGCTGGGAGCGGCTCTGTGAAATCCTCGAAAGGACGGACCTGGCGCAAGATCCGCGTTTCGAGACGTCGGCTCTGCGGGTCCGGAACCGCCAGGCCATGCGCGCGGAACTGGGTGGCGCTTTCTCCCGCCATCCATGCGCCTATTGGCTGGAACGCCTGATGGCCAGGGACATATTGTGCAGCAAGGTCTGCGACTATGCGGACCTGATCGAGAATCCTGCCGTCGCCCATCTCAAGCTCATCACGAGCCTGACCGACGACCTCGGTCGGAGCCACCGCGTCCCGGGCTTCCCGGTGAATTCCCGCGAGAGCCAGTCGCTGCCGCACCGCGCGCCGCCCAGGCTTGGCCAGCATACGCTGGAGGTGCTTTCCGAACTCGATTTCACCGCCGCCGAGGCGGCGGCTCTCGTCACCACCGGCGCGGTCTTCGCGGACCGCTCCGCCAGCCCCGCAGAAACCGCTTAGGAGGAACCTAGATGTCGGAGTTTTCCGTTCTCCCCGCCAACGATACCGTGCTGGTGCTGACCCACCTGCAGAACGAGTTCGCCCATCCGGATGGAAAGGGAGCGAGCATCGTCTACAAATTCCTCAAGGAGTCGGGCTCTCTCGACCGGATCAAGCGCGTGCTCGCCGTCTGCCGCAAGGTCGGCATTCCGGTCATCTTCCACAACGAGACGTTCCGGCCCGGCCATCCGGAACTGCGCGCCAGCCGAGGCGGCTATGTGCGGGGGACAGGCCGCGTGCTTGGACTTGCCCGCGACGACATGGCGGTGCGCGGCCAGTGGGGCGCCGAGGTGATCGACGATCTCGCGCCCGATCCGGGCCGCGACGAATTCGTCCTGCACAACGCCAAGGTGGACCCCTTCACCTGCAGCGAATTCGAGGTGCTCCTGCGAAACCTGAACCGCAACATCATCCTGGTCGCCGGCCTGGCCTGCAACTTCGGCATCGAGATGACCGCGCGCAGCGGCAACGAGCGCGATTACGGCATCTGCGTCCTGTCGGACTGCATCGATCGGTTCCTCGGCGAATACAGCGAGAAGACGGTCACCGAACTGCTTCCGCTTTATGGCCGCGTCGCAACCAGCGACGAGATCGTCAAGGAACTGGAAAGCCAGGCCTGAGCCAGGTCGAGAGGAGGCCGCCGATGCAGCAATTCGGGATTTGGATCGACAACGAGGAGCAGGCTTCGGCCTCGGGCCGGTATTTCGAGAGCCTCGACCCGGCCACGGGCAAGGTCTGGAGCCGGGTCGCCGCGGGCGGGAAAGCCGATGTCGAGCGCGCGGTCGCGTCGGCATGGCGGGCCTTTGAAGAGCCCGCCTGGTTCGACATGGAACCGTCGGCGAGGCGCAAGCTGCTGCTCGCGATCGCCGCGCGCATCCAGCAGAACAGGCACCAGCTTGCGGAAACGGAGAGCAACGATTCCGGCAAGCTGCTGCGTGAATGCCTGCTGCATGTCGACGCGATGGCCGAATGGTTCGAGTATTTTGCCGGCATGACCGACAAGGTCTGCGGCTCGACGATCCCGTCGGACCGGGGCGTGTTCAACTACACCACCCTGGAGCCTTACGGCGTCGTTGGCGCCATCGTGCCTGGAAACTCTCCGCTGCTGCTGTCCACGTGGAAGCTCGCGCCGGCGCTGGCCGCCGGGAACACTGTCGTGATGAAGCCCAGCGAATACACCAGCGCCTCCATCCTCATCCTCATGCGGCTGCTGAAGGACATCCTTCCGCCCGGCGTCGTCAACATCGTCACGGGCGACGGCGTGGAAGCCGGCGCGGCTCTCGTCGATCACCCCGACGTAAGGAAGATCTTCTTCACCGGCGGGCCGGCGCATGGCGCCGCCGTCGCTGCCGGGTCGGGTCGAAGGCTGGCGCCCTCGATCCTGGAACTCGGCGGCAAGAGCGCCAACATCGTGTTCGACGACGCGATCTACGACAAGGCGCTGGCGGGGGTCATGGCGGGGGTCTTCGCAGCCAGTGGCCAGACATGCATGGCGGGGTCCCGCGTCCTTGTCCAGGAAACCATATTCGACAGGTTCTTGAACGACCTCCGCGAGCGGACGAAAGCAATCGTGGTCGGCCATCCGGCCGACGCCACCACGCAGGTCGGGCCGCTCGGCAACAGGAAGCAGCTCGACCGGGTGGCGTCGCTCGTCGAGGGAGCCCTCGCCGAGGGCGCCCGGATTGCAGCGGGCGGCCACAGGGCTAGGGTCGAGAGTTTCGAAGGCGGTTACTATTTCCAGCCGACGATCCTCACGGACGTGACCAACGACACCGCCATCTGCCGCGAGGAAATATTCGGGCCGGTGATGACCGTCATGCCTTTTTCGACGGCCGAAGAGGCGCTGAAGATCGCCAACCGCAGTGATTTCGGGCTCGTGGCCGGGCTCTGGACCAGCGACCTCTATCGCGCTCACTCACTTTCACGCAGCCTCAATGTCGGGACGATCTTCCTCAATCTCTACCGGAAGGTCGCGCCTCAGACGCCTTTCGGCGGGCGGAAGGCGAGCGGCTTCGGGCGCGAAAATGGCTTCGCCGTTATGGGCGAATATCTGCAGGTCAAGAGCGTTCTCGTCGACACGGACGCCGAGCGCGTGCAGGACCCCTTCGTCATGCGGGTTGGCAGTTCCCGCTAGGCTGTCCAGGAGAACGTGAAGCGGCTTCTGTTCCGGAACCGCTTCACGACAAGGACGCCATCAGATCCCGGTCAAGTCCGCATCCTCCCAGCGTGCCTGACAGCAAGACGCCGCCGGAAAGCTCCGGCGGCGTCTTGCGCGTTGAACGGGCAAACGGTGTTCAGTGGACCGCCGCATACATGATCTTTTCCTCGGTCACGCTGAGCGGCGAGAACTCCTCGACGATGCGCCCCTTCTGCGACACCAGGATGCGATCCGAAAGATTGATGACCTCGGGAAGGTACGACGAGATAACGACGACGGCCATGCCCTCATCCGCGAGGCGGTTGATGAGCTGGTGGATCTCGGCGATCGCGCCCACGTCGACGCCCCGGGTCGGCTCGTCGAAGATGATGACCTTCGGCTTCTGCACCAGCGACTTGGCGATCACCACCTTCTGCTGGTTGCCGCCGGAAAGCTCGATGACATGGGCGTTGTTGTTGATCGCCTTGATGTTGAGCTTCTTGGTCCATTCGTCGGCGAGTTGCTGCATCTCGCTGAAGCGGACCACGAAACCGCTTGAATGCGAGGATGTCAGTTCACCCATATGCAGGTTCTCCGCGATCGACATGGTCTCGAAGAAACCTTCCATCTTGCGGTCCTCCGTCACATAGACGATACCGTCGAGCACGGCCGGCCGCGGCACGCGATAGCGCACCGATTGCCCGTTGAGGTGTACCTCCCCGCCATGGAAGAAGTTGCGCTTCAAGACGCCGGCGACGATCTTTGCCGTCTCGGTGCGGCCGGCGCCGATGAGCCCGAATATGCCGGTGATCTGCCCGGCATAGACCGTGAAAGAGTTGTTGCGCACGAGCTTGCCCATCGACAGGTTCTGTACGCTGAGCACGCGCCTCCCGGGTTTCCTGACCGACTCGCGGCGATGATAGAGCGCCTGCGACAAGGTGCGGCCCACCATGGCGCGCACGATCTTCTCGCGGTCGAAGTTCTTCGTCTCGTCGGTGACGACGTGTTCACCATCGCGCAGCACGGTGATGCGATCCGAGATCGCCAGCGCTTCCTCGAGCGCGTGGCTGATGAAGATGATCGAGACCCCGCGCTCCTTCAGCCGCTTCATCAGCGCGAAGAAGTAATGCTTCTCCTCGGGCGTCAGCGTCGCCGTCGGCTCGTCGAAGATAATGACGCGCGCGTTGTGGCGCACGGCCCGGGCGATTTCCACCATCTGCTTCTTGGCGGCGCCGAGCGTCGCCACGTTTGCCCACGGATCGACGTTGAAGTTAAGCGACTGCAGGAACTGCTGGGCCGCGATGTACAGGCCGCGAAGGCGATTGAAGTACTTCTCGTCGCCGAGATAGAGGTTCTGGGCGACCGTCATGGACGGAACCAGGCTGTTCTCCTGGAACACCATGTTGACCCCGTTGTGCAGGGCCTCGGCGGGAGTGGCGAAATGCGTCGGCTTTCCGTCGACAAGCATTTCACCTGAGGTCGGCGATGTCACGCCGGCCATCATCTTGGTCAGGGTCGACTTTCCCGCGCCGTTCTCGCCGAGCAGCGCATGGATTTCTCCCTTCTCCAGCGAGAACGACACGTTCTTGACCGCCGGCACGCCCCGATATTCCTTGGTGACGCCTCGCATTTCGATCAGCGATGCCATGCTATTCTCCAAACCCTTCGTCGGTCGGCAGGGACACGATCGCGTCTCCGCCCTTGCTCGTCGCCAGGAGGCGGCCATCGGCTTCAAGGCAGGACGTGATGCCATGACGGCGGCCATCGGCGCGGCTGTGCATGCTGAATACCGGCTGGAACGCCTCGTCCAGGCGCAGAACCAGTCCGTAGGAGCGTGTCGGGGCCCATGGCTTGACGATACCGAGGTGCTTCAGCCCTCCGCCCTGCAGCGGCTCGAGGAACGTCAGCGGCGCTGAAATCGAGGGAGCGATCCACAGATGCTCGGGCACCTCGGTCATCATGCTCTGGCGGTAGTCCGCCTCCCTGAGTACGAATTCGATGAGCTGGCTGCGCGGCGCGAAGACCGCAAGCCATGCTCCGCCTCCGGCGGCTGGGGAAAGGCGCGCCGGGTAGCCGGCTATGTCGCCGAGTTCCACGACCGGCCGCCGTCCCCTGGCAACGCGTATGAGCTGGTTGCGCCAGCTCTCCGACACGATGACGCTGCCGTCGGCCTGAGCCAGCAGGCCATAGGGGAACGCAAGACCGTCCGCCAGGCATTCGGCTTCGCCGTCGACCGGCACGCGCCAGACCGAACCACTGGCATTCTTCTGCATGAAATCGCGCTTCCACCACGAGGGCTGGTTCGAGGCCGAGCCCACGGCCAGGACAAGCGTGCCTTCGTCAACGAAGCTCAGCGCGGTCGGACATCTGATGTCGTGACCACCGACCTTCGACACTATCCTGCCGTCGTGGCGTCCGCCCTTCAGCAAGACACGACCGTCGTCCAGCCCGACGGCGAAACCGCCGCCCGGACGCGCTGCGAGCGCTGTCACCGGGCTGTCGAAAGTCGCCACGCTTTCCGACGAAGACCCGCGCAGTGACCTGACCTCGTTGCCCGAGGAGAAGAGGATGCTCGAACCGTCGGATATGAGATTATCGGGCGATTTGGCTTCGAGGGCGAGCGGAGAGCCCTCGATGACCTGATTGGGACTGAGCGCGCCGTCCATGGGCGGCACTGTGACCGAATAGGCGCCGGCACCACGCCAGGCATCGAAGAGATTTCGGATGGCGCTGATCATTTCTGCTTCCCCCAATAGCAGTCCTGATTGGTGAAGTTCGGATCGGCGCCCGGGATTTTGTATTTGCCGACCCGGTTGTTGTAGATGCCGCCGAGATAAAGGTAGCCCTTGTGCTCGTTGCAGGAGGTGAGCATGGGGTGGTTGACGCCGCTCTTGTCCCACAGGCAGTCGACGATCTTGCCCTGTTCGGTGAACTTCACCACATTGCCGACGTTCATCTGCGGGAAGAGCCATTCGTCCTGCGCCACCCGCTGCACCATCCGCTTGCGGAAGCCCGGCTTGCGCAGGGCGAGATCGAAGACCGGTGTACGCATGCCGACGATCGCCAGCCAATATGTGCCGTCCGAAGCGCGATTGATGTTGTCGGCGTAGCCAGGCAGGTTGGTGATGAGTGTCTCGACCTTGCCCGCCTTCGGACCTTCCAGCCAGTAGCGCTCGACCGAGCAGCCCCAGGTTGTCGCGAACAGCACGGACTTGCCGTCGTGCGCCACGCAGACGCCGTTCGGGAAACGCAGGTTGGGAACGACGGTCCTTGTCGTCTTGTCCCGTGGATCGTAGCAAAGGATGCGACCGTTGCCGCGGCCCTCAAGCGCGTCCACCATCCATTCGTCCGGGTCGAAGCGTATCGTGCCCTCGCTGAAAAAAACCCGGCCATCCGGTGCAATGTCGAGATCGTCCGCGTAGCGGATGCGGGAATCGTCGATGATGGAGAACAAGGACCGGTTCGTTTCGTCGGCGAGCTTGACCACCTCGCGCGTGTCCTTGCGGATCTGGTAGAGCCCCATGCCGGCAACGCAGCATGTCAGGTTGCCGTCCCGGTCGAAGGCCATGCCCAGCGGCGCGCCGCCGATATGTGCGTAGACTTCCCAGCGTTTGTGGTCCGGGCCGAAGTAGCGGATGATGTCGCCCTGCCGGTTGCCGAAGTAGATGTTGTCGTCCCGGTCGAGCAGCGGATCCTCGCAGCCATCGATCTCGCCAAGGCCGATAAGCTCCACGTCGCGCAATTTATCGTTGAGCGCGTAGGGAGAGTCGGATCCTTCCTCGGTGGAGGGGCAAGGCACCATCTTGAAGTAGGTCGGCGAAACATAGACCTGCGACAACACCTTGTGGCGGTTCTTCAGCCAGCGGACATCGATCGCGACGGCGATCAGCAACGCCATGCCGAGCACCATTGTGTTGGCGCCGCTGGTCAGGCCGAGCCGAACGAGACTGTTGGTGATGATGAGCACGATGATGGCGCCCAGGACGGCCTTGGCGATCGAGCCACGGCCGCCGCCGAGGCTGATGCCGCCGAGGACGGCGGCGGTAAGCGCCGTGACCTCGAGGCCGACGCCGGTGCTGGCGCCGGCCGAGGCCAGGCGCGAGGCATAGAAGATGCCGCCGGCCGCCGCGAGCAGCCCCGACATGACATAAGTTATCGCGACCGTGCGGCGCACGTTGATGCCGGCATTGTGCGCCGAACGGCGCGAACCGCCGACGGCGAGAATGTGCCAGCCGGGGCGAAGCCGGGACAGGAAGACATGGCCGACAACAGCGATCAGCGCCGCGAGCAGGAACGCGACCGGAATGCCGAAGACGCCGTCGCCGCCGACAAAGTTCCAGATTTCCGATGTCTGCGTGGGCAGCAGGATGTCGATTGAATAGTTGAGCACCAGCGTGTCGTCGATCGCCCGTACGATGATCAGGGTGACGAGAGTGGTGAGAAAGGCGCGCAGCCGCAGGTAGCCGACCAGCACGCCGTTCACGAGGCCGACCGCCGCGCCCGACAACAGCGCGGCCCCGACCGCCGCCCATACCGGGTAGCCCAGCCAGTTGAACATCGCCAGCATCACGAAATTGCTGAGCGCGAAGGTCGAGCCGACGCTGAGATCGATGCCGCCGGCGAGCATGACGACCGTCATGGCAAGCACGACGAAGAGAATCTCGCCGAGCTCCCTCGCCTGATCGCTGACGCCGACGCCGCCGAGGAAGTTGGGTATGAGGGACCAGAAGATGCCCAGGGTGACGACCAGGATCAGGAACGGGATCGCGTTGTCGATCCAGTTCTTGGACAGAATCTCACCGATCACATGGTCCGGTATGAGGCGCGTGCGCCAACGAGCGTAGGTCTCCGAGGCCGACATCAGCGGCGCCTCCTGCAAAATCAGTCACAGGGAGCGGCGCTTGCGCGCCGCTCGTTTTTGTTTCGGATTGTTCGCCTCACCCACTCATTGCTGCGTCCAGCAGGAGGTCGGCGTGACGTTTTCCTTGGTGATGGTCGTCAGCGTCGAATAGAAGCCGAAGGGCTTGGAGCCGGGCTTTTCCGGTGGGTTCTGCAGCAGCGAGCGGACGGCTAGGGCCAGGTCACGGCCCTGTTCCTTCGCGTTGTAGCCGACATAGGCGTCGAAGGTGCCGTCCTCGATACGATCGCAGGCTGCTTCCTTGCGGCTGCCGCCGTCCGTTATCAGCTTGACCTTTCCGGTCTTGCCGGCTTCGGCGATCGCAGCGGCCGCGCCCATGTCCTGGCTGTCCCAGAACCCCACGACGGCGCAAAGATCCTCGTTCTGCTTCAGGATGGTCGCGGTGATGTCCTTGGCCTTGGAGGCATCCCAGTCGCCCGACTGCGTTGCGACGACCTTGAGCTCGGGATAGCGGGTCAGGGCATCCTTGACCCCCTGGAGGCCGATGGTGACGGTGGGCGTCGTCGGCGTGCCGATGAGCAGCGCGATCTTGCCGGACTGGCCGGTACCCGCGCCGCAATATTTCGCGGCGATGTCGATCTCGCTCGAAAGCAGGTCGAACCAGTCGACACCGACATAGGCGTCACCGGTGTTGAGCGACTTCAGGTTGACCTGGACGACCGCGATGCCCTGCGCGTTCGCGCGGTCGACCAGCTTCGAATAGGCCGTCATGTCGAGCGGATGCAGGACAAGGACATCCGGCTTCTCGGCGATAAGCTGGGTGACGGCCTGCGCACCGGCGGCGACGTCCCAGCTCGGATCGCGGATGATCAGCTCGTAACCGAACTGTTCGGCGTCCTTCTTCAGCGCGGCGGCCCACGCCTGTGTCAGGTCGATGCCCATCGAGAGCGGCACGAAGGCGACCTTCTTGCCCTTGAGGGCCTTCAGCGTCGTGAGATTCTGGCCGTCGTCGAAATGCTCGGCAACGGCAACGGCCGGCAGCGTGAAGAACGCTGCCGTCAGCAGGCCCATGATAAACTTCCTGATACGCATGACTTTCCTCCCTGGTCACTTGTTGGCTTTGGATTAAGGCGGGTTAGATGTCCCCTTGCTGGGACGTCTGCTCATCGCGCGGATTGACGATTGAATCCGCGACGATGGCCACGAGAAGAATGCAGCTCTTGACGATGTTCTGGATCGTGTACGGGATATCCATGATCGTCATGCCGTTGAGAAGGATGCCGATGAGGAGCGTGCCGACGACGACGTTGCGGACCCCGCCCTTGCCGCCGCTGAGGCCGACGCCGCCGATCACTGCCACCAGGATGATGTCGTAGACCAGCGTCGAGTTGGCGACGCGGGCGTTCATGGAACTGACGGCCGTGGCCGTGATGATGCCGGCCACGAATCCGATAAGCGATGAGATCACATACTGCACCACCATCATCGGGCGTACGGGCACGCCGGCGACCCGCGCCGTCAGAGGATTATCGCCCATGGCGAAGATGAAACGACCCGGACGTGTCTTGCGCAGGAACAGGAACGCAATGAACGAGAACAATGCGAAAAGCAGAACAGGATTGGGAATGCCAAGCACCCGGCCGCTGCCGATCGCCTTGAACGAGGTCGCGGTGGCCGGCATGAAGGTGACATCGTTGGCGACGAGAAAATAGCGGCCGAAGCCGTAGACGACGAGCCCCATGGCCAGGGTCGCGAAAAGCGCGGGTATTTCGACATAGGCGATGAGCAGGCCATTGGCCAAGCCGACGGCGAGACAGAGGCAAAGCCCGTAGAGGAGCGCAATGCCGAGCGGCGTGCCGCTGTTGGCCAGCGTCAGCATCCAGGCAACGGAAATCGCCATGGTGGCGACTATGGACAGGTCGATGCCGCGCCCGATGATTGTGAGCGCCATGCCGATGCCGAGCACTCCCAGTATGGAGACGCTGCGCACAAGCGACAGCAGATTGTCGGCCTGCAGAAATCCCTTCAGCGTCGCCGCGAAGACGAGGAAAAGGACAACGGCAATGGTGAAGACGATCTTTTCCTGACTAAAGTGAAAGGCCTTCAGGTAACGGCCCGCCGAGGCGCTCACGACAGGAGCTCTCCGGACGGCCTATCGGCGGCCGGGCAAAGAACCGCCTTCATTGCATGACAGCGCACGGCATTCCTCCCTCATTCCCACCCTTAGCCGCCCTGCGCGCGAGTCCTCCGGCGCATGACGGCAGGATTTCCTCAGACCCAAATTATCCCAGACGGTTAGAATAAATACTGACCAGTTTTATATTGTCCCGGAAGGTACATGGCTTTGTTTTTTTCCGCAAGCTGACCCTCGAATTTTCGCAAAGCGTTTCCGCGCAATCCATTCGCGGATCGGAAGGCGCGTCTTTGGATATGATGAGTTCTCCACCTTGCGCGCCGCTTCGGTCAGGCGCCCCGGAATTGCGGCTTGCGCTTCTCGGAAAACGCGCGCCGGCCTTCCACGCGGTCCGCGCTGCCGTACAGGTGGCCCCAGAGCATCTCCTCGAAATCAGCCGCCTCGGACAAGGGCAACTCAGCCGCCTTGTCCGCCAAGCGTTTGGCTGCCCGCACCGCCAGCGGCGCGTTGTCGGCTATGGAGTGGGCAATCTCCCTTGCGCGCGGCATCAGCCGCTCCGCCTCGACAACCTCGCTGACGATACCCCATTCCAGTGCCTTGGCCGCCCCGACGATCTCCCCGGTCAGAAGCAATTGCATCGCGACGGGTCGCGGCAGGGAACGCATCAGGCGTTGGATGCCCGCTATGGCGGGGATGGATCCGATCCTCACCTCGGTCAGGCCGAACCGCGCATTGGCCGAGCCGATGCAAAGATCGCAGTTAAGCGCGATCTCCATTCCGCCGCCGACCGCCGCGCCGTTCACGGCGGCAATGATGGGCTTGGTCAACCCCATCCTGCTCAGCGCGATATTGCGGACATAGAGCGGGTGGGTCGCATCGGTCTTGCGATCGAAATAGCCCTGGAGGAAGCCGCGCTCCTTCGGAACGGTCTCGTGGATATCGGCGCCGGCGCAAAAAGCCAGGGTTCCGGCGCCGGTGAGAATGGCGACCCGCGCGCTCCCGTCGTCCTCGAAACGCAGCAGCGCTTCGTTCAGCGCGACCATCGTCGAGGGCGCCAGCGCGTTTCTGCGAGCCGGACGATCGATGACGATCGTCGCAATGCCGTCCGCGACCTTGAAATCGATCATCCGTCACGCCCTCCCCGGCTTCAATTCGGGCGAGGGTGCGATCGGGAGGCCCGGCTGTCTAATCGCAACTTTTTTTAAGGATACAAAAACGCCGGCTTTGAATGACCGGTCAGGCCAGCGGTCCTGCTCTCCCGATTGGCCGGCGAAACCGCCCTAGCCCAGCCTGAGGTCTCTCGCCCGCTTGAGCATCTCAAGCACGATCGGCTCGTTTTCGCCCTTGCGCACCACGGCGAAGAACGCGATTGGGTCGGCGACCATCTCGGGCACCGGAACGAATTCGCCTCTCGCGATCCTGTCGCGTACCAGGAGTTCGGGCAGGATCGCCATGCCGCCGGAACTGGCGACGACATCGATCAGCGTGCGGACATGGTTGCAGGTGTTTATCACGGGCCGCTTCAGGTTGGATTGCCTGAGCGATTCCGCCATCACCTGGTAGAGATGTGAGGGCCTCGACAGGCACCAGACCGGAAGATCGGGCACCTCGCCGCCATCCACGGACCGTGAAAGCCGCGAGGCAAGCTCGCGGCCCATCAGCCACTTCATCTCGAC
This sequence comes from Mesorhizobium sp. 113-3-9, assembly GCF_016756515.1. Taxonomy (NCBI): domain Bacteria; kingdom Pseudomonadati; phylum Pseudomonadota; class Alphaproteobacteria; order Hyphomicrobiales; family Phyllobacteriaceae; genus Mesorhizobium; species Mesorhizobium sp. 113-3-9. The sequence goes on from NZ_AP023246.1 coordinate 6,559,178, forward strand.
CGTGCCGATCGGAGCTGCCTCCAGCGCCGGGCTGTCGATCGGTCCGACAAGGAAAGCAAAATCGATGGCGCCGGCTTCAAGCTTGTGCCGCAGGTGGATCGTGAGGTCGATCTCAACCTCCAGAGTGACGTTCGGCATCAGGCGTTTGATCTCGGACAGAAATGCCGGCAGGCTCTCGACCGCGACGATCTCGCCACAGCCGATCTTCACAATCCCGGTCGCCGTCGAAAATGCTTCCGTCGCGAGCAGGACGGTCTCGAGCTGCGCCCACAGGGCCTCGCATTGCGCGGCGAACTCCCTGCCCTTCACCGTCAGCAGCATGCGCCGGCCTTCACGCCGAAAAAGGCTGAAGCCGAGATGGTTCTCGAGTTCCCTGACGCGCGCCGATATCGACGGCTGGGTGGTGTTCAGTCTTTCCGCGGCCGCGTTGAACGTGCCAAGGCGCGCGATCCAGAGCAGCGTCTCGATGTGATAGAGCGCGATGCGATTGATCACGAGCGGCAGGCCCCCGGTCCCAACATCAAGCCGCGGCGCCCGCCCTTTCTACACCTCTCCAGGGATTTGTCAGGACGCCCGGCCAATGGCGCTCGTGGCACGCCGCGAACGGCTGCCGCGATCAATGCACGGCCGCGTACATGATGCGCTCTTCGGTCGCCTCGCCCGGCGTGAACTCCTCGACGATGCGGCCGAGGCGCGAAACCAGTATCCGGTCCGAGAGGTTCATGATCTCGGGCAGATAGGACGAAATCACCATCACGGCCAGCCCGTCGTCGGCGAGCTTTCCGATGATCTCGTGGATCTCGGCGATCGCGCCCACGTCCACGCCGCGCGTCGGCTCGTCGAAGATCACCAGCTTCGGCTTCTGCACAAGGCCCGAGGCGATGACCACCTTCTGTTGGTTGCCGCCGGACAGTTCGATGACGCGCGCGTTGGAGTTGATGGCGCGGATATTGAGCTTCTTCGTCCACTCGTCCGCCAGGACTTTCGCGCTGGCATGGTTCACGACGGCGGCCGTGTTGAGGCCCGCGCCGAGCAACCCCGAATAGAGATTGTCGGCGATCGACATCGTGTCGAAGAACCCCTCAAGCTTGCGGTCCTCGGTGACGTAGACGATGCCGTCCCGGACCGCCGGTCGAGGCACGCGGTAGCGCACGGAGTCACCGAAGAGCTTTATCTCGCCGCCGTGGAAATAGTTGCGCTTCTGCACGCCCGCTACGACCTTGGCCGTCTCCGTGCGTCCCGAACCGATCAGGCCGAAGATACCCGTGATCTGTCCGGCGTAGATGGAGAAGCTGTTGTTGCGCACCATCGAGCCCATCGAGAGGTTCTGGACGCTGAGCACCTTCTCGCCGGCCGCGCGGTTCTTGCGCGGAGCATTCGAGTAGAGTTCGTTGGACAGGCTGCGGCCAACCATGGCTCGAATGATGCTGTCGCGGTCGAAATCGCTGGTATCGCCGGTGGTCACCAGTTCGCCGTCGCGCAGGATCGTGATGCGATCAGAGATCGACAGCGCCTCCTCCAGCGCATGCGAGATGAAGACGATGGAAACCCCGCGTTCCTTCAGCCGCTTGATCAGGGAAAAGAAGTAGTACTTTTCTTCCGGGGTGAGCGAGGCGGTGGGCTCGTCGAAGATGATGACGCGCACGTCCTGGCGCACCGCCCGCGCGATCTCGACCATCTGTTTCTTGGCAGCGCCGAGCGTGGCCACCGTGGCCCAGGGATCGACGTTGAAATTGAGCGACTGCAGGAACTGCTGGGCGGCGATGTAAAGGCCGCGCAGGCGGTTGAACAGTCGCTCGTCGCCCAGATAGATATTCTGCGCCACCGACATCGATGGAACCAGGCTTGTTTCCTGGAACACCATGGCGATGCCGTTGGCGAGGCCTTCGGCCGGCGTCTGGAAGGATACTTCCTTGCCGTCGAGCAGCATCTTGCCGCCCGAGCGCTCGGTGACTCCGGCCATGATCTTCATCAGGGTCGACTTGCCTGCGCCGTTCTCGCCCAGCAGGGCGTGGATCTCGCCTTTGCGAAGCGTGAAGTTGACCTTCTTGACGGCGGTGACCCCTCGGTACTCCTTGGTCACCGACTGCATTTCGACGATAGAGGTCATGCCCGCTCCGCTTTAGCTGCAAGCGCCATCAGGACGCCGTCCCCCTTGCTCGCCACCATGGTCGCGCCGTTCCAGTCCGCGGCGCTGGTCACGCCGTGGCGCTTGCCGTCGGACCTGCTGTGGAAGCTGTCGACCGGTTTGAAATTCTCGTCGAGCCTGACAAGCAGGCCATAGGATCGGGTCGGCCCCCAAGGCTTGTGGATGCCGAGATGCTTCACGCCTCCACCCTGCAGCGGTTCCTTGAAGCTGCGTCCCGCACGCAGCGACGGCGCCATCCAGAAATCCTCCGGCACCTCCGCTATCATGCGTTCGCGATAGACCTTCTCGCGCAGCACAAATTCGATCATCTGACTGCGCGGCGCGAACACGCTGAGCCAATAGCCCTGCCCCGACGCGGCACGTGCGAGACGACCGGGATACCCCGGAATGTCCCCCAGTATGGTCTCCCAGCTGCCATTGGGGCGCTTGCGCACCAGGCGATGCCTCCACGCCTCCGAAACTACCGGCGCTCCGCTGGGGTCGGTGACAATGCCGGCCGGGAACGCCATGCCTTGGCCGATCGTTTCACCCCGCGATCGTGAGGGCGGCACCCGCAGCACGGTCCCATCCGACCCGAGCGTCATCAAGTCCCGCTTCCATTCCGACGCGCTGTTCCTTGTCGAGCCGACACAGACCAGCAGCGCGCCGTCGTCCGCCAAGCTCATCGCGGTTGCCGACGCGCCTTTTTCCGGAAGATCGATCTCGATCTCGTTCGCATCGCCTGCAGCGGGCCTGATAAGAACGCCGCCTTTGTCGAAGCCGATCGCCAGACCGGCGCCTTCCGATGCCGCAAGCGTGGAGATCGGGGCGTGGTAGGCCTTCACCAGCCGCGGCTGCGCACCCGGCGCGTCCAATGCCAGGAGCTTTTCGGCCTGGCTGAAATACAGCACGCCGCCATTGACCGTGAGGTTGTCGATACCGGTCGCATCTAAAGCGGTGGGAGCTTCGTCCAGCCGCGCATTGGGACGCATGGCGCCGTCCATCGACGGAACCGTGATGGAATACTCGCCCCGGCCCCAGACGGCGTCCCAGATCCGTGTCAGACTGTTTCTCACGACCAGTTCCTGAAATAAAGCGCGCGATCGTTGAAGTTCGGATCGGCATCCGGCAGCTTGAGTCGGCCAAGCCGGTTGTTGAAGACGCCCCCCAGATAGAGATACCCCTTGTGCTCGCGCATCGAGGTGATCATGGGGTGCTTCTGGCCCGAACGGTCCCAGAGGGATTCGAGGATCTTGCCGTTGACGTCGTATTTGACCACGCCGCCGGTGTTGATGTTCGGATAGATCCATTCCTCGAAGGCCACGCGCTGGGTCATGCGCCGGCGGAAGCCCGGCATGCGCATGGCGAGGTCGAGTGAGGGTGTGCGCATGCCGAGCATTGCGACCCAGAAATGGCCGTCGGATGAGCGCCGGATGTTGTCGGGATACCCCGGCAGGTCGGTGATGACCGGAAGCACCTTGCCCTTCTGCGGCCCGGCGAACCAGTAGCGGTTGATACGTCCCGCCCAGGTCTCGGCGAAGAACAGCGACTCGCCGTCGCCCGTCATGCAGATGCCGTTCGGGAACATGCGGCCCGGCAGTACAGTGCGCGTGACCCCGGTCTTCGGATCGTAGCGCAGGACACGCCCGTTGCCACGTCCCTCCATGGAGTCCGTCGCCCAGTCGGTGACATCGTAGCGGATCGTCGCCTCGCTGAAATAGACGGAGCCGTCGGGCGCGAAATCCATGTCGTCGGCGAAGCGCATGCGACTGTCGTCGATGATCGAAAGCCGGCTGCGATTGGTCTCGTCGGCCAGCCGGATCACCTCGCGGTCCGGCGTCACCTTGTAGAGGCCCATGCCGCTGATGCAGGCATAGAGCGCGCCTTCCCCGTCGAAGTGCAGGCCGAGTGGCTGGCCTCCGATATGGGCAAAGATTTCGCGGCGCGTATAGTCGGGCGCGAAGAACTTGACGATGTCGCCGTGACGGCTGCCCGTGTAGATGTTGTCGTCCTTGTCGAAGGCCAGGTCCTCGGCGCCGTCCACCTGGTCGAGGCCGATCGGCTCGGCCTCGGCCAGCCGGTCGTTGATCTCGTAGGGCGAGCCGGAACCCGGATCGGTCGCGGCGGCCGCTGTCGGGGCGAAGTAGGTCGGCGAGACATAGACGCGCGAAAGCAGCTTATGCCGGTTCTTGAGCCAGCGTACGTCGGTGGCGACGGCAACGAGCAGCGCGCCGCCGAGCAGAAGCGAATTGTAGCCGCTCGGCATCTGCAATCGAAGCAGGCTGCCGGTCAGCAGGACGACGATGAAGGTTCCGAGCAGCGCCTTGGCCACGGAGCCGCGACCGCCGCCGAGGGAGTTGCCGCCGAGCACCGCCGCCGTCAGGACGGTGACCTCCAGGCCGGCGCCGGTTTCCGAGCCGGCGCTGTTGAGGCGCGCCGCGTAGAGGATGCCGGCGAAGCTGGCGAAGATGCCCGATATGACATAGGTCAGGCACACGGTGCCGCGCACATTGATGCCGGCGTTGTAGGCCGAACGCCGCGATCCCCCGACCGCCGTGATGTGCCAACCCTTGCGCATGCGGGTGAGGAAGATGTGCAGCGCCACCGCGACGACCAGCACCAGCACGAAGTTGAAGGGAATGCCGAGCACGCTACCCGCCGCCAACAGGTCCCATAGATGCGAATCCGGCATGAAGAGGACGACGTCGCGGGCGTAGCGGAACGTCAGGATCTCGACGATGGCGTCGATGATGATGAGCGTCGCGAGCGTGGTGAGGAAGGCGCGGAGCTTGAGGTAGCCGACCAGGACGCCGTTGACGAGCCCACAAAAGGCGCCGACCAGGATCACGATCGCAATGCCCGCCAGCACTGGCACCTGGATATAATTGAGCAGGAACAGCGTCAGGAAATTGGCAAGGGCGAAGACCGATCCGACGCTGAGGTCGATGCCGCCGGCAAGGATGACGAGCGTCATCCCCAGCACCACGAAAGTCAGCTCGCCCATCTGCCTCAGCATGGTCGAGAAGGTTCCGAAGGTGAAGAAATTGTCGATGACGGTGCCGAAGAAGATCAGCAGCAGCGCAAGGATGAAGACCGGGATCGCATTGTCGATCCAGTTCTTCGAAAGCAGTTCACCCACGACGTGGTCTGGCACCAGGCGGTAACGCCATTTCGCATACGTTTCCGATATCGCCATTTCACATCTCTGAATTCGTAACCTGCGGAAAATAGAGCGCCCGTGCGGGGCGCTCTATCGAAATGGGCTCAGTAGCCGCGCTTGATCTCGTCCAAGGTCCAGCACGAACTCGGGGTCAGCGCCTCCTTGGTGAGGTTCTGCGTCGTCAGGTAGATGGCGAACGGCTCGAGCGTTTCCCCGGCCGGACGCTGCAGGATGACGGCGATTGCGTCGTTGATGTGCTTCGACAGCTCACGGATGTTGTAGGAGACGTAGAAGTCATAGCTGCCGTCGGCGATCTTTTCGCAGGCCGCCTTCTCTCCCGCGCCTTGCGAGACGACGAACACCTTGCCGGTCAGGCCGGCTTCGCGGATGGCGGCGGCCATGCCCGAATCCTGCCCGTCCCAGAGGCCGAAATAGCCGCAAAGGTCAGGCGACTGGCGGACCACCGTCGACACGACCGAATGAGCCTTGCTGGCATCCCAGTCCGCGGCCTGGTCGGACACCACGGTCATTTCCGGATGCGCCGCCATGACGTCGTTGAAGGCCTTCATGCCGATGAAGTTCGTGGGATTGTTCGGCGTGCCTTCCAGAGCGGCGATCTTGCCGTTGCCGCCGTTCTTGGGGCTGCATTTCTCGACCAGCTTGAGAGCGTTCGTCTCGGCGTTCTTGTACCAGTCGATGCCGACATGGGCGGTCGAGTTTGTGGTCGCCTTGACATTGACCTGCAGCACCCGGACGCCGGCTTCCATCGCCTGCTTGATGACGCGCGCATAGGCCTGCATGTCGACGTTCTGGATGATGACGAGATCGGGATGCTCGCTGATGATCTGCGTGATCGCCTGGACGCCCTGGTCGACGTTCCAGTTCGGGTCGCGGATCTGGAGCTGGAAGCCGTACTGGTCGGCCATCCGCTGCATGCCCGCGGCGAAGCCCGCCGCGATGTCCATGCCGATCGAGATCGGCACGAACACAACCTTCTTGCCCTTCATGCTCTCGTAGAACTTGGTCGACATGCCGTCGTCGAAGCCGCCACCTTCAGCCTTGGCGGCCGACAGGCCAAGCGTGAGTGCGATGGCTGCGCTTCCTATGATGTTGATCAGCTTTTTCATTTTCTCCTCCATTTGGTCAGTAGCGTCAGATATCGCCTTGTTGCGACGTCTGTTCGTCACGCGGGTTCAGAACCGTGTCGATGATGATGGCGACCAGGAGGATCACTCCCTTGATGAGGTTCTGGATCGAATAGGACACGTTCATGATCGTCATCCCGTTGAGAAAGATGCCGATCAGCAGCGTGCCCACGATGACGTTGAAGATCCCGCCGCGGCCGCCGCTCAGCACGATGCCGCCAAGCACGACGACGAGGATGACATCGTAGACCATGGTCGAGTTGACAACGCGGGTGTTCATGGTGCCGACGAGCGTCGCCAGGACCAGCCCCGCAAAGAAGGCGATTGACGCCGAAATCACATATTGCAGCAGCATCATCGGCCGGGTCGGCATGCCCGCGATGCGCGCCTTCAGAGGGTTGTCGCCCATGGCCCGGATGAACACGCCGGGCTTGGTGTGGCGCAGGAAAAGATGCGCCAGCAGCGCGACGGCCGCAAAGGCAATCACCGGGATCGGAATGCCGAACAGGTAGCCCGCGCCGAATTCTCGGGTCCAGGACGCGCTTTCCGGAATGAAAAGGAGGTCGACATCGACGAAGGCGACACGGGTGAAACCATAGATCGCCGTGGTCATGGCGAGCGTGGCGAATATGGCGGGGATCTCCGCGTAGGCCACCAGGAAACCGATGACCAGGCCGATGCAGACCACGAAGATGTAGCCGAGCAGGACCGCCTGCCAGACCGGCGTGCCGCCGCCCAGCATGAAGATCACCCAGGCCACCGACATGGCCATCGTCGAGATGATGGCCAGATCGATGCCGCGTCCGATGATGGTGAGCGCCATGCCGATGGCGAGGATTCCCAGGATCGAAACGCTCTGGACCAGCGACAGCAGATTCCCGGCATTGAGGAAGCCGGGAAGGGTCACGCCGAAGACAACGAACATTAGCGCGGCGATCGCGAGAACGATCCGCTCCTGCGAGAAAAATGCCGAGCGCCGAGCGCCGGCCTTCTCGTTGATTGCCGTTTGCATAGTACCAGTCCCTCCACAGGCCCCGAGGGGCCAACCATGCGGCAACTACATGGTCAATACACGCTCCGAATAGAGTTCGCTCAAAAGCTCCGCCCTATGTTCGTCGAGCACGGGTGCCGGTCGCCGGATCGCGCCCGGCGTGACGCTCAGGCGCCCAACAACCGCATGCATCGGCAGCGTGCCCATGTCGTCATCTTCCATCTCGACGAAGGTGCCCCTCGCCCGCACATGCGGGTCCTCCATGAGGCTCGCGGCGTCGTAGATCGGCCCGACCGTGACCTCGGCCTTGTCGAAATGCGAAAGGTTCTCGACAAGCGTGCGCTGCGCGATGAAAGCGCCGATTATCGCATCCAGCTCCTCGACGTTCTCGACGCGCTTCTCGTTGGTGACGAAACGTGGATCCGAGCACAGCTCCGGATGGCCGATCGAGCGGAACAGGCGAAACGCCATCTCCGGGGTGGAGGCCGAGAGCGCGACGTAACCTTCGTCCCGGGTGCGGTAGATGTTTCGCGGCGCCGACAGAGCGGTCCTGTTGCCTGTGCGCGTCGGCACCGCGCCGGTCGCCTTGTAGACGGCCTGGTCCGCGCCGAGGATCGAGATGATTGGCTCGAGCAGCGAGAGGTCGATCTCCTGCCCCTTGCCCACACCGAGTTCGGCCTCCCTGAGGGCCACGAGCACGGCGGAAGCCCCGTAGAGGCCGGCGATGGAATCGGCGAGCCCAAGATTGGGCAGCAGCGGCTCGCGGTCGGGAAACCCGTTCTTGTAGGCGAAGCCGGACGCAGCCTCGACAAGCGTGCCGAAGCCGGGTTTGTCCTTGTAGGGGCCTGTCTTGCCCCAGCCGCTGATGCGCGCCACCACGAGCTTCGGCTGAAGCTCGAGCAACTCCTCCAGGCTGAAGCCTAGCCTGTCGAGGACACCGGGCCGGAAGTTCTCGACCAGGACTTGGGAACTAGCGACCAGCCGCCGGAATATGTCGCGGTCGTCATCCTTCTTCAGGTCGATGACGATGCTGCGCTTGTTGCGGCCATAGACCTTCCACTGCACCGGTATGCCGTTGAGCTTCCAGGCGCGCAGGGAATCGCCTTCCGGCGGCTCCACCTTGACGACATCGGCACCCAGATCGGCCAGCACATGGGTCAGCATGTTGCCCGCGACGAGGCGGGAAAGATCCAGCACCCGGACACCGTCCAGCGGACATTTCCTGTCGCGAGCGTATGCCTCAGCCACCAACTTCCTCCCTAAGTGCTGAGGCGGGTGTACGGCAGGGCGCGGAGGCGCGGAAATAGCATCTGCCGACTGGGCTATTGGAAAAAGCTTTCGCGAATTGCATGCTTCTCAAACGAGAACGGCGCAGAATGGACAAGCCCCCGGCCGGACACGCACAATGCGGTCGCTGGATCGAGGAAAGGTTGAAGGCGCCATGCACCCGTCGAAGGTTCAAATCACTGAGGTTGGAACGCGCGACGGGCTCCAGTCCGAAAAGACCTTTGTTCCCACGGATCGCAAGATCGAGTTCATAAAGGGCTTCGCGGCCGCCGGCCTGCAGCGCATCGAGGCCACCTCGTTCGTCTCGCCACGCGCCGTGCCGCAACTCGCCGACGCGTCGGAAGTCGTCGCCGCTGTCCGGGATATTGGTCCGACGATCGCCGCGCTGGTGCCCAACGCGAAGGGTGCGATGCGGGCAGTCGAGGCCGGCGTGGACGAAATGATGGTTTTCATCTCGGCATCGGAAAGCCACAGCGGCACCAATCTGAACATGACCGTCGACCAGGCGATAGCGGCCGTGGAGCCCGTGGCGGAAATTGCCCGGCAAAGCGGGATCGTGCTGCGCGCCGCCATCGCGGTGGCGTTCGGCTGCCCGTTCGAGGGCGACGTTCCGACCTCGACCGTCAGCGCGATCGCGGCGCGATTGATTGCGCTCGGGATCGATTCCCTGACGCTTGGCGATACGACGGGCATGGCATCGCCACGCCATGTCGAAGCCGTCTGTGGCCGACTTCTGACGGATCATCCGGATGTCCGCCTCACGCTGCATTTCCACAACACCCGAGGCATGGGCCTGGTGAATGTTCTGGCCGGCCTGCGGCTTGGTATAGACCGGTACGAATCCGCCGCCGCCGGACTTGGCGGCTGCCCTTTCGCCGCGGGCGCGACGGGCAACATCTGCACCGAGGATCTGGTCTATCTGCTGTCGGAACTCGGCATCGAAACCGGCATCGATCTCGAAGCGATGATCAGGGTCGCGAAAGAGATGGAACGCTGCCTCGGCAGGCCATTGCCCGGCCAGTTGATGCGCGCTGGCCCTCGCACGCGGCTTCACCCCATCGAGTCGGTGCGCCGAGCCGTCGGCTAACCGGACGAAGGCCCGGCGGCGGCGCGCCAGTCCGGTCAGGCGACCTTGTGGGTATCCTCGATGATCAGGTCGGCCGCCTTCTCGCCGATCATGATCGTCGGCGCGTTGGTGTTGCCGGTCGTCAGGTAGGGCATGATGGAAGCGTCCGCCACCCTCAGCCCTTCGATGCCGCGGACCTTCAAGCGCGGATCGACCACCGCCAGCTCGTCCAGGCCCATCTTGCAGGTGCCGACCGGGTGGAAGAGCGATGAACCTTCGCGGCGAACGAACTCCTCGACCTGCGCGTCGTCGCTCACCGCGTTGCCCGGGCGTGTCTCCTTCACCACATAGGGCGAGAAGGCCGGCGCCCCGAAGATACGCCTGGCATGGGCCAGTCCAGCCGACATGACCCGGAGATCATCCCGATCGGTGACATAGCCATAGCGGATCTTCGGCCGCGCGCTCGGATCGGCGCTGTCAATCAGCACGCTGCCGCGGCTGCCTGGACGCGTCGGGCAAACGGCGACTGTCATGCCCGGTTCGTTTTCGAGAACCAGCGCCTTGCCGAACACGTAGCTCGCCGGCGTGAAGAGAAGCTGCAGGTCCGGGCTCTCCAGGCCTTCCCTGCTCCGGCCAAACACCATCGCGCTCGTGACGCCGAACGTCAGGGCTCCGTTGCCGGCAAAGCCGAATTTCAACACCTCGCGGGCGAGTCGCCATCCTCTTGCAAGCTCGTTGATCGTGGTCAGGTCGCGCAGGCGACTGACGAGCCGCACGGTGAGATGATCGGACAGGTTTCGCCCCACGCCCCGCAAGGCGACCCGCGTCTGTATCCCCACGGACGACAGGTGCTGCGGGTCGCCGATGCCGGCGAGCTGCAACAGCTGGGGAGATCCGATCGCTCCGGCCGACAACACGACCTCGCGCCCTGCCCTGACCTCCTTCGATTGCCCACCCTGGACATATCGCACGCCGACACACCGGTTGCCTTCGAAGATCAGAGCGGTGGCGGTGGCATTCGGGATCACCTCGACATTGCGCCGAGCGGCCGGAACGCGGAGATACGTCCGGTACGTCGACCCGCGCAGGCGGCCGCGCCGCGTCATCTGGGCATAGCCGACGCCCTCCTGCTGCGCGCCGTTGAGGTCGCGTGTGTAGGCGAACCCCGCTTCCTGCGCGGCCTTGATGAACAGATGGGTCAGGGGAAGTATGGTCCGGTAGTCTTCCACCTTCAGCGGACCCGACTTGCCGCGATAATGCGGATCGCCGGCGCCGGCATAGGTCTCGGCGCGGCGGAAAAGCGGCAGAACGTCGTCGTAGCTCCAGCCACGGCAGCCGAGCTGCGCCCAGCCGTCATAGTCGGCCGGGTTGCCGCGGACATAGAGCATGCCGTTGATCGAGCTGCTGCCTCCCAGAACCTTGCCGCGCGGCGTGTGGATCTGCCGGCCGTATGTGCCCTCCTCCGGCTCGGAGGCGTACATCCAGTTGTAGGTCGAGTTGTAGAGCATGTGACCCACGCCGGCGGGAATGTGGATGAGCGGATGGGCGTCCCGGCCGCCGGCTTCGAGAAGGCACACCTTGTGACCGGCTTCCGCGAGTCGTGCCGCGACCACGCACCCGGCCGAGCCGGCACCTACAACGACGAAGTCTGGCTGCATGACGCTCCTCCCGCGATCGGCGAACTCCCAATCGCATCGACTGCATGGAAGGATGGAAAACCACACGCTTGGACGCGCATGAAATATTGAACATCGCTATGGCTATACGTAAGCCTTATATCCTATGGAAGCGGACTCCGCCGCAACCGGGGTTCGCGAGGAACTGGAATGGAACTAAGGCAGCTTCGCTATCTCATATCCATCATTGATTTCGGCAGCTTCTCCAAGGCCAGCGGCCAGCTCAATGTCGCCCAGCCGGCTCTCAGCCAGCAGATAGCCAACCTGGAGAGCGAGCTCGAGAGGCCGCTTCTGGTGCGCAGCGCCCGCGGCGTCCAGCCCACAGATGCGGGATTGCGACTCTATCGCCAGGCGCAGATCATTCTGGCTCATGTCGAGCAGGCCAAGTCCGACGTGCTGATGTCGGAATTCGCCGAGCAGTTCGTCGGCCAGGTTTCCGTGGGGTTGCCGACCTCGACCGCAACCATGGTCGCGCTCCCCTACATACAGCGCATGCGCGGCAATTTTCCGGGCATTCAGCTCCGCGTGGTGGAGGCACTCTCCGGCCACCTGATCGAAATGCTGCTCAACAACAGGATCGACCTCGCCATACAGTTCCGCTCCGAGCCGGCGGCGGGCCTGCAGGTCGAAAGGCTTCTCGTCGAGGAACTCTTCTGGATATCGTCCGAGGCCGAGACGAAGGACAAACCCATCACCTTCGCCGAAATGGCAAAACGCCCCGTCACGGTGCCTGGCAAGCCGCATGCGATGCGGGCCGTGATCGACCAGGCATGTCAGGACATGGGCATAGAACTCCAGATCGTCGCCGACGTCGATTCGCTCCCGGCCTTGCGCGGTATCGCGGCGACGGGCTTCGCCGGCGTTATTCTGCCCCAGTCGGCGCTGGCCGAGTCCACCGGCTATGGCGAGTTGTTCAGCCGCCCTATCGTCGAGCCGAAGCTGACCCGGCCGCTGGCGTTGTGCCGGTCCGAGGGAGCGCCGCGAAGTCGGGCCATGCAGGCAGCCGAGGAAGTGCTGCGTTTCCTCATCAAGGATCTGGTCGAAATCGGCACGTGGAAGGGTGCGACGCTGGATCCTGAACTGGCATCGCGAAAGCCCGACAAGAGCCTGACGCCAAAGGCGAAGCGCCGCAGCAGGCAACCCGAACAGCGAGCCGAGCCCGCCGCTCAGATGACGCCCTTGGTCCGCAAGGCGCCGATCCGGTCCTCGTCATAGCCGACCTCCCGCAACAACGCCTCCGTGTGCTCGCCCAGCCTCGGCGGCGGCAGGCTCGGGCCGGCTTCCATGCCGCCGTGGCGGATCGGCGAGCCGAGAATGAGGATGGGCTCTTCGCCGGGGCGTGTCGTTTCGACGACGATGTCCTGGCTGCGAACCTGCGGGTCGTCGAAAGCCCGGTCGAGCCCATACACCGGCCCACTGGGGATGCCTGCCTTGTTGAGCACCTCGATCCAATGCTCGGTCGAAGCCTCCCGCGTACGCGCCTCGATGAGCGCGTTGATTTCCAGCCGGCGGGCGGTGCGCGCCTCGTTGGTGGCAAACGCCGAATCCGTGAGAAGCTTCTCGAGGCCGAGCGCCTTGACCAGCTTCTGGTAGACCGCCTCGTTGGAGGGGGCGATCGCGATCTCGCCATCGGCGGTTGCAAACAGCCCGTAGGGCGCGACCAGCGCATGGTCGTTTCCCGTGCGCGGCGCGGCCACGCCTGAGTTGAGGAAGTTGGTCCCGTGGAAAGACAGCATGCTCATGAGGCTTGCCAGCATGCTCACGCTGAGGGTGCTGCTTTCTGTGCGCTCGTCCCTGCCGTGGAGCGCCGCCGCGATTCCGAGCGCCGCGTAGAGGCCGCAGACGAGATCGGCTATCGGCACTCCGCTGCGCATCGGCGGATCCTCCGCCCTGCCGTTGCAGCTCATGAAACCGCTCATCGCCTGCACTATGAAGTCGAAGGCGGGACGATCGGCGTACGGACCGTCGATGCCGAAGCCGTTGATGTTGCAATGGATGAGGGCCGGATTGATCGCCTTCAGCCGCTCCGGCGCGAAACCCATCTTGCCCAGCACGTCCGGGCGGAAATTCTCGACCAGAACATCGGCTTGCGCCAGAAGGTCCGCCAGTACCTGCTTGCCTTCGGGAGAATAGAGATCGAGCGCGATCGAACGCTTGTTGCGGTTATAATTGGCAAAGTAGCTGCTCATGCCACCGACCATGACGCCTTGCTCGCGAACCGGGTCTCCCTGCTCCTTCGGCTCGACCTTGATCACTTCGGCTCCGAGATCGGCCAGAAGAGCCGTACAGAACGGGCCCGAGATCACACGGGTGAGGTCGACGATACGCACGTCCTTGAAAGACAAGCAGATTCTCCCATTGTTCAGGCAAGCTCTTGCTGATGGAAACCGAAGGAAGCGCAAGGCGGCAACAAAAACTCCACGATGCGTGACCTTCCCGATCGAGAGGCCACGTTTCGTCGGCTGGGGCTAGGATCGCGAAATCTTATGGCCGCTTACCCGCTTCGTATTTTGCCGGGCGCGGTTCACGGCCTAGACTGGCCGCTTCTGATGCATCGGGAGAATGCCATGTCAGCGCAAGCGGCATCCAAGGTCGAGAAGCCGACCCTCAAAGACCACGCGAATTTCATTGGCGGCAAGATGCGGCCGGCGGCGGATGGACGCACGATAGACGTGATCTGCCCGTCGGACGGCCAGGTCTTCGCCACGATCGCAAGAAGCGGACAGGCCGATGTCGACGCCGCGGTCCGGGCGGCGCGTGTCGCCTTCGACACCGGAGCATGGCCGCGAACCTCGGCGACGGATCGCGGCCGGATCCTGGCGCGCATGTCGGAACTGATCCTCAGCGAGCGCGAGAGCCTGGCCCGTCTCGAGGCCAAGGACGTCGGCAAGATCTACCGCTCGACGTTTTCGGATGTCACGGTGCTTGCGCGCTACTTCGAATTCTATGCCGGCGCGGCCGACAAGATCGGCGGCGACGTCATCCCGCTGCCGACCGGCTTCACGGCCTTCACCATTCGCGAACCCCTCGGCGTCGTCGCCGGCATCCTCCCCTGGAATTCCCCCACCCAGATGTTCGGCCGTGTCGTCAGCCCTGCGCTGGCGATGGGCAACACTGTCGTGCTGAAACCTGCCGAGGATGCATGCCTGACGGTGCTGAGGCTGGCCGAACTCGCCATGGAGGCTGGCCTGCCGGAAGGCGCGCTGAACGTCGTGACCGGCTACGGCCACGAAGCGGGCGCCGCCCTTTCCGCCCACCCCGCGATCGACTTCATCAGCTTCACCGGCTCGCCCGAGGTGGGCACGCTCGTCCAGCAGGCCGCCGCGGCCAACCATGTCGGCGTTACACTGGAGCTTGGCGGAAAGTCGCCGCACATCCTGTTCGACGATGCCGATTTCGCGGCCGCGCTGCCCATCATCACCAATTCGATCATCGTCAATTCAGGGCAGACCTGCGTAGCCGGCAGCCGCCTCCTGGTTCAGGCCAGTGCGATCGACAGGGTGAGCGAACTCTTTGGCGCCCACTTCCAGGGCCTGTCGACCGGGCCGCATGACGTCGAGTGCGATCTTGGGCCGCTCATCAATGCCAAGCAGCACAAGCGCGTGAACTCGATGCTGTCGACGGCGATCGGCGAAGGCGTGCCGGTCATCGCCGAAGGCAGGATCGCCGACGGCAGCTCGCCGGACGGCTACTTCGTCCGGCCGATGCTGCTCGGACCCGTGCCGCGCCAGAACACCATCGCCCGCAAGGAAGTCTTCGGGCCGGTGCTGTCACTCCTGCCCTTCACTGATGAGAGCGATGCCATCGCGCTGGCCAACGACACCCCGTTCGGCCTCGCGGCAGCCGTGTGGAGCAGGGATGTCGGCCGCGCGATGCGTGCTTCGCGGCAGGTCCGCGCCGGCCAGGTCTACATCAACGGCTACGGCGCGGGTGGCGGCGTGGAGCTTCCCTTCGGAGGTTTCAAGAAGTCGGGCCACGGTCGTGAGAAGGGCATGGAGGCGCTGCACGAATTCTCGGCGACCAAGACCGTCATTCTCAACCACGGCTGAATGGGCGTGGAATATCTCTAGCCGACAGCCTATTTCACGATCTGCCCGGGAAGCTCGCCAAACCGCTTTCCGAGCAGGAATTGCAGCATGGCCCGGGTCTGCGCGGGCAACACCGCGCCTCGCCTCACGCAAATGCGCATCTCGCGCTTTGCCCATGCCTCCGCGAGCGGAACGGTGACGATCTGCCCGGAGCGGGCATGGGTGGCCAAACCCTGAGGCAGCACGGTGACGCCGAACCCCGCCGCCACCATCTCGCGGGCAATCTCGTTGCTCTGGACCTGATAGCGCAGAACGAGGTGTTGGTTGAGGTTCGCCGCCGCCCGGCGTAGCTGGTTCATGACCGAACTGCTTTCGTTCACGCCCACGATGTCGGTCGTCAGCAGTTCCGCGAATGTCAGCGACTTCTTCGATACGAGCGGATGGTCCTTCGGCAGAACCACGACGAGTTCGTCCTGCTTGTAGGCGTAGGTGTCGACGTCGCCTGGGACCTCCGGCGGTGTTGCATAGACCCCGATGTCCGCCGTTCCGGTGCTGACCGCGTGAACCACCTCGAAACTCAGGTGCTCGCGGATATCGAGATCGATCCGCGGGTACATGGCGGCGAAATCCCTGAGCTCGACGGCGAGGAAACCTGCCAGCGCGGAAGGCACGGCGCTGATCCGGACATGCCCCTTGGCGCCTTCCGCGAACTCGCTGAGATCCGTTCGGATGCCCTCGACGAGCTGGAATATCTGGCGCGCATGCTCGGCCAGCGCCTCGCCGACGGGCGTGGGGATTGTCCCCTTCGTGTTGCGGTAGAGCAGCTTGACGTCGAAGAGATATTCGAGGTCCTGAATCCGCTTCGTCACGGCTGAGGGCGTGATGCTTTCCCGCTCGGCCGCGCGGCCGATGCTTTTTTCCTCACAGACCGTCAGGAAGAGCCTGAGGCTCAGCAGGTCGAGCTTCGAGATCGTTTTCTTCAGCGGAGGCGGTGTCATGGTTCAACCGCCGCCGCGCAGCATCGCGTCGGCGCCTTTCTCGGCGATCATATAGGTCGCGGCCATCGTATTGGCCGATGGCATGGTCGGCATGATCGAGGAATCGACGACGCGCAATCCCTCCACGCCGTGCACGCGCAATCGGTCGTCCACGACAGCGCGGCGATCCTGCGCGGGGCCCATGCGGCAGGTGCCGATCAGATGGAACACCGTCGACCCCTTCCTGCGGGCGAAATCGAGGATCTCGTCGTCGGTCACGATATTGGGACCAGGGCTCTCCCTGTCCAGGAAATAGGGTTTGAGGGGATTTGTCTCGAGCAGTCGCCGCGCCAGCTTGACGCCGGATACGATTGCCCTCTGATCGATCTCGTCGCTCAGATAGTTCGGTTGGATGGCCGGATGCTCGCGTGGGTCGCGCGAGCGCGCACGCACGAAGCCCGTACTTTCCGGACGCTGCTGCCAGACGCCGCACGTCATGCCGTCGAAGCTGTCAAGCAGGCCCGCGACGCCTTCCTTGTAGCTGGCCGGCGTGAATGTCATCTGCAGATCCGGCACCGCGAGGACCGGATCCGATTTCCAGAACACGTGCGCGAGGGAGGGGCTGACCGACAGGACGTTAGGACGGCCCAACGCCCAGCGCATCGCCTGGCCCACCAGTGGCAGGCCATTGACCATGCGGTTGATCGTCCTCACGCCGCGGACCAGCGCGACCACGCGGATGGCCCAGTGATCGCGCAGGTTTTCACCTACCCCTTCGAGCACACGGACCGGCTTGACGCCGAGCGCTTCCAGGACCGGAGCCGGCCCGATGCCGGACACCTGCAGGAGCCTGGGGCTGTTGACCGCGCCGGCTGCTATGACGACCTCGAGGTTCGCGCCGAGCGTCTGTTCGCTCCCGTCGGGGCGCTGGATCGTGACGCCGACTGCCTTGCGATCGGCAAAATTCACGCAAGAGACCTGCGCGTTGGCCATCAGTGTGAGGTTTGGCCGCTTGAGGGCTGCCTTCAGGAAGCTCCTTGCCGAACTGCGGCGCTGCCCCTTGTGGATCACGCGCTGGTAATAGCCCACGCCAGCCTGTTCGGCTCCGTTATAGTCCGGGTTGTACGGTATCCCCGCTTCCATGGCGCCCTTCACGAAGGCGTCGCAGAGCGGATGATGCCAGTCCAGGTCGGTCACGTAGAGGCCGCCGTCGCGGCCGCGAAGCCGGTCGTCTCCCTCGCCAAGCCGCTTCTCCGTCCGGCGGAAGAAAGGCAGGACGTCTTCGTAGCTCCAGCCGCGATTGCCCATCTGAGCCCAGGCGTCGTAGTCGGCGGCCTGGCCGCGGTTATAGACGAGCCCGTTGATCGAGCTCGATCCTCCAAGCGTCCTGCCCTGCGTCGTCGCAATGCGGCGCCCGGCGCTCCCCACCGAAGGCTCCGTCTCGAAACGCCAGGTATAGGCGGGATTGAACAGCGTCTTGATGTAGCCGGCCGGCAAGTGGATGAAAGGATGGTTGTCGCGCGGCCCGGCTTCGATCAGGCAGATCGAGTTGGCCGGATTCTCCGAAAGCCTGTCCGCGAGGAGGCAGCCGGCGGTTCCCGCGCCGACAATGATGAAATCGAACTGGCCCGCGGCCTGTGACATCGGTTCGTCCTCCCAATGCGACCCGCCTGCCCGAGCGCATCA
Organism: Mesorhizobium sp. 113-3-9; assembly: GCF_016756515.1. Classification (NCBI taxonomy): domain Bacteria; kingdom Pseudomonadati; phylum Pseudomonadota; class Alphaproteobacteria; order Hyphomicrobiales; family Phyllobacteriaceae; genus Mesorhizobium; species Mesorhizobium sp. 113-3-9. The sequence goes on from NZ_AP023246.1 coordinate 6,577,322, forward strand.
GGCAATTTCGCGATGTTTGCAAAGAGCGTTTGGCTATACCGGTATTGCGAGCCGCTCACCCTCCGGCGCGTCACGCGTCCGCCCGGATCGGAGCCTTGGGAAACTAGCGCGGTCGAGGCACCGACGGCCGGACCACGATGACCTTCGGCTCAGTGTACTCCTCGACGGCGAAACGGACGCCCTCGCGTCCAAATCCCGAAGTTCCCGTGCCTCCGTAAGGCATATGGTCGACACGCCAGGTTCCCGGGCCGTTGATGATCACGCCGCCGGCCCTGATCTCGTCGGACATCCTGAAGGCTGTGTCGATATTCGCGGTGTAGATGCCATGGTGGATGGCGCCGCTCACGGCGTTCATCTCCGCTATCGCCTCATCGGCGGAATCGACGGCGCTGACCGCCACCACGGGGCCGAATATCTCGTTGCGCATCACCGTCATCTCGCCGGTCGCTCCGGTGATCACGGTCGGCTCCATGTATGCGCCTTGCCGGTTGCCGCCGCAGGCAAGCGTCGCGCCGCGCGACACGGCGTCGATAATCACGGCCTCGACCCGTTTTGCGGCCGCGTCATCGACCATTGGGCCGATGGCAGCCGGGCTGTCGGGCCGCATTTCCGTGACGCGCGCGATGAAGGCGTCGACGAACTCCTGGTAACGCGGCCGCTCGACATAGATGCGCTGCACCGAAATGCAGGACTGTCCCGAACGGACGAAGCCGCCCGCGGCGCATTCCTGCGCGGCAAGCGCGACGTTCCCGTCGGAAGCGACGAACACCGCGCCGACGCCGCCAAGTTCGAGATGCACCCGCTTCAGCGGCACGGCCTCCTTGATCTTCCAGCCCACCATGCCGCCCGTGAAGCTGACGACCGGCAGGCGGGGATCGCGCACCAGCGCCATGGTCGCATCATTGTCCACGTCGAGGACCGCGACAGCCTCGCGCGGCCAGCCCGCCTCGACCACGGTGCGGGCCAGCCTGATCGTGGCCAGCGGCACACGCGGCGACGGCTTGAGCACGATGGGTGCTCCAGCCGCGATCGCCGGCGCGATCTTGTGCGCCGCGATCAGCAGCGGACCATTGTAAGCCGTGATGCCCAGAACCGGACCGATCGGCTCCCGCCTGATATAGGCGACTGCGCCGCGCGCCCGCTCGACCGCATCGACATTGAGCGTCTCGGACATTCCCGCGCGGGCATGGGCGGCCGTCAGCGTGAACACTTCGATCGCGCGCTGCACCTCGAGCGTCATATCCTTGACGGTGAGATAGCCGCTTTCATCGGCGAGCGCCTGGGCGATCTCGGCGGCCTTCGCGGCCAGCGCAACGGCCACCTTGTCGAGCACGACGGCGCGATCGAAGCTGCTGGTACGCCTGACCTTGTCAAGCGCTTCCGCCGCGAGCGCCACGGCCCTCTCGACCGCCGCGGCATCGACCGCGCATTCCTCGCCTTCGATGAAGCCGCGCCTGACCTGCCCTGTCATCGTTTCTCTCCCGGGAATCGGCGCGCACGTTGGTGGCCGTGGCCGATCTCTGCAATTCGAATTTCGGAAGGTCCCACCTGCCCGATGTCGTCGGGTCCCGCAAATCAATAGGAGCGTGGCATACCCCAGAATATGCTGGGCCACCTGCGCCAGCACGAGGCCGTTCGATATGGGCGCGGTGCGAAAAAGGCCGCGCCTCGCGCCATTTGCGGGGAGTTTGGGAGGGTCCTGACGGATCGGTTCCGTCAACTTGCATATCGGGTGAAACCTGCTAATACTCACCAGTAGATATTTACACTTACAGGTTTTCGGTGGGGGAATTCGCGTTGGTGGGAAAGGACATCACGGCTACGGAAACAGCGCCGCCAGCCTCGCGAAGCCTGCCCGATCTGCTGCGCGAGCAGGCCACCTTGCATCCCAACGCGATCGCCGTGATCGGCGAGCATGCACAGGCAAGCTTCGCCCGGCTGCACGAGCGCGCCACCAGGATTGCCGCTGCTTTGCGGCGCGACGGGACCGGCCGGACCAGCAGGGTCGGCATGCTTCTTGGCAACGGGCCGGAGTGGCTGGAGATATTCTTCGGCGCCTCGATGGCCGGCGCGGTCGTCGTGCCCTTCAGCACCTGGTCGACCAGGGCTGAACTCGAATTCCTTATTGGCGACTCGGCCATTACCGCACTTTTTGTCAGGCCGAGATTTCTCGACAGGGACTTCGAGGCCGATCTGGACGAGCTTTCCCGCGCCGGCCGGCTTGGCGCCTTGAAGACGATCGTCGTTCTCGCGCCCGACACGACCATCGGCCTCACCATGGACAGCTATCTGGATGGCATCGGCGATCCGGGAGCGTGGCCGGAGGAGGAAGGACCGGCGCCCTCCGACGACGCGGTCGTGCTCTACACATCCGGCTCTACAAGCCGGCCGAAAGGCGTTCGCCTGAAGCACTTCGGCATAATCGAGAACGGCTTCAACATCGGTGAACGGCAGGGGCTGCGGCCAGGCGACCGGGTGTTCCTGCCGACCCCTCTCTTCTGGTCCTACGGCGCCGCCAACGCGCTTCCCGCCACGTTCAGCCATGGGGCCTGCCTCGTGCTGCCGGATAGGTTCGAGCCCGGCGCGGCCTTGTCCATGATCGAACGCGCGGGCTGCACAGCGATATACACGCTGCCGGCAATCACCAACGCGATGCTGAGGCACCCCGACTTCGATCGTTCGAGGGCCAGAACGCTGCGCACCGGCCTCACCATCGGCAGTCCCCGGGATTTCCTCGCGGCCGTCGAGGATCTCGGCGTCAGCCGGCTGTGCAATGTCTACGGCGCGACCGAGACATACGGCAACTGTGCCGTGACCAGTCACGACTGGCCTTTGCAGCGACGCGCGAATTGCCAGGGCGAGCCGCTGCCTGGACAGAAATTCCGCTTCAGGGACGCAGAGACCGGGGCTCTTCTTGCATCCGGCCAGCCCGGCCTCGTCGAGGTCTCCGGCTATGTTTCGCCGGGATACTCGGGTGCCAGCGCTGCCCTCAATGCCGAGATTTTCACCGAGGACGGATATTACCGGACCGGCGATGTGGGCTTCCTCGATGCCGATGGTTCCTTCGTTTTCGTCGGCCGCGATTCCGACATGATCAAGCGCGCCGGCATCAACATATCGCCGGCCGAGATCGAAGACGTGATGAAGACGTCCGAGGGTGTGTCGCAGGCTGCCGTTGTCGGCGTGCCGGACGCGGAGCGGGGCGAACTGGTTGTCGCCTATGTCGTCGCGAAGGAAGGCGCTGCCGTAAGCCCGGCGCGACTTCTCGATCACTGCCGCGTGCAACTCTCCAAATACAAGCTTCCGGACCGGATCGAGGTCGTTGAAGCGTTGCCGCTCACCGCCACGGGCAAGCTTCAGCGCAAGGAGCTCAAGAAGGCCGCCACGACGTTGCTGGCGCAGGAACTCCAGGCAGCCTCGACATGAAGAACGCATGGGGCAAATGGGGCGGCGCCGACGAACGCGGCGCGCTCAACCTGATCGGCGCGGCGGATGTGCGCGGCGCGGCGCAGTTGGTCCGGCAAGGCAAGCCATTGAGCCTGGCGCAGCAGATTTCGCCGACGATGGCCGTGCCGAAAAGCAGGCCCGGCATGATGCACTTCATGAATCGCGACGGCGGCGACTATGCCGCCGGCCGGCGCCGCCCGGGTGGCTTCCAGGTCGCCGACGACACCGTGGTCATGCCTCTCCACGCAGGGACGCATATCGATGCGCTTTGCCACTGCTGGTACGACGACACGCTCTACAACGGCTTTGCGGCGACCGAGGTCAAAAGCAACGGCGCGGCGAAGCTCGGTGTCGACAAGCTCGGACCGATTGCCGCAAGAGGCGTGCTTCTGGATTTCGTTGGGTTGAACGGCGCCCCGCTGCATGACGGGTTCGCGATCGGGCCGCAGATGCTGGCCGCGGCAATCGAACGCGCCGGGCTGGTCCTGCGCCAGGGCGACGCCGTGCTTCTGCGGACGGGCTGGCAGGAGCGGTCACAGGCCGGCGAGGCGGTCAATTTCGACAACGAGCCCGGCCTTGACCTGGACGCGGCCCTGGTGCTCGCCGAAGGCGGCGTGGCGCTTGTCGGCGCTGACAACTTCGCGGTGGAAGTACTCCCCTTCAGCGAGGGCACGGTATTTCCGGTGCATCAGCGGCTGATCCGTGACTATGGCATACCCCTGCTCGAGGGGCTGGTGCTCGCGCCGCTCGCCGAGGAAGGGCTCTCGGAATTTCTCTTCGTCGCCGCCGCGCTGCCGATCCGCGGCGCGACAGGGAGCCCTCTCAACCCGGTGGCAATCCTGTGAGCTGGAACCCTTCGCCAACCGTGCCGGCGGGGTCGGCCCTCGCGACCTTTCTTGCCGGCGTCCGGGTCCTCGATCTTTCGCAATACATTCCAGGCCCTCTGGCTACGCTGCTTCTCGCCGACATGGGGGCCGAGGTGTTGAAGGTCGAGCCCCCGAGGGGAGATGAAATGCGCACGCTCGGCCCGCGCGACGCGCTCGGCCGACCGATCTTCTACAACAGCCTGAACGCCGGAAAGACCGTAAAGCGGCTCGACCTCAAGGACGACGCCGACCGCTCCGTGTTCCTCGATCTGGCGCGCTCCGCGGATGTCGTCGTCGAGGGGTTTCGCCCCGGTGTCCTCGAGCGTCTCGGCGTCGGCTACGAAGTCCTGAAGAGCGTCAATCCCAGGATCGTGCTGTGCTCGATCAACGGCTACGGAGCGCGTTCCGCCTATGCCGCCAAGGCTGGCCACGACGCCAACTACCTGGCGCTGAAGGGCATGCTCGACCGTAACGGCACGGACAAGCCGATATTCTTCGATCCACCTGTTTCCGATGTCGCCGGATCGTTGTTTGCCGCAATCGCGATCCTCGGCGCTTTGCATGGCCGCGTCAGAACCGGCAAGGGATGCGCGATAGACCTGGCGCTGGCGGACACGGCCATGCCTCTCCAGCTGATTCAGATTGCCGCCTACGGCGCCAACGGCACGATCCCTGCCCGGGGTGAAACCTATCTCAACGGAGGCGCCGCCTACTATCAGGTCTATGCGACCCGTGACGGGCGATACGTCGTCCTTGGAGCGATCGAGCCGAAGTTCTGGGAGGCTTTCTGCAACACCGCGGAACGCCCCGATTGGATCGCGAGACAGGTCGAGGCCCTGCCGCAGCATACGCTCCGCGACGCGGTCGCTTCGTTCTTCTCGTCGTTGTCGAAGGACGAGATCGAGGCGCGGTTTCAAGATGTCGATTGCTGCCTGTCGATCGTCAACGACCTTGGCGAGGCCCTGGCCGACGTCCACACCGCGGAGCGCGGTCTTGTGCGCCGAAACGCCGAAGGCGATCTGCAGGCGCTGTTTCCCGCCCTGATCGACGGAATTCCCCCTTCGCCGCGCAGCCCTCTCTCGCAGACCGATCACCCGCGACCGGCAGCCGCCGGCGCTTCAACCGCCCATGACCGGACATGATCAAAAAGGTGCCTAACCCATGGCCTTGAACAGACGAACCGCAGTGATCGGCAGTGCGATCAAAGCGCCAGTGGCAGACGAAGGGAAATCGCTCGAAGAGCTTCTCTTCGACATCTCCCAGGAGGCCATGCGGGATGCCGGCCTGACCGCCGACGAGATCGACGGCATCGTCGTTGCCTCCAACGACCAGTTCGACGGTCGCGCGATTTCCGTGATGGCCGCTTCCGGATCTGTAGGCGGCGTCGATCGCGATATCCTGTCGACGCCCTCCGCCAGCGAGCACGCTTTCGTGATGAGCGTGCTTCGCGTCGCCTCCGGCCAGTACGAGACGCATCTTGTCGTCTCCTGGAGCCCCGTCGAGGCATCCTCCCTCTCGGAGGCGCAGCGTCTGGGAGCCGACCCCTACTTCCATCGGGCGCTCCCCCTGGACGAGTTGTCCGGCGCCGCGCTTCAGGCTTCAGCGATTCTGGCATCGCGTCCCGAAGCCGCCGAACTCGCCAAACGGCTCTCCGCGCGCAATCGCGCCAATGGAAAGCACGCCTACCCCGAGGCTGCCGCGGTCGGCTCCGACGCTGCCTCGACGCAGGCCGGGCGCTGGCCGATCGAAAAGGACATGGTCTCGCGCCCGGTCCTCGGCGCCGTGGCCATGGTGATCGCCTCGGAAGACTACGTTGCGCGACACAAGCTCGATAACGTCGCCTGGGTGCGCGGCATGGGTTGGGCGACGGAACCTGGCTTCCTTGGCGATCGTGACCTCTCCACGGCGCCCGCGCTCGAGGAAGCGGCCCGCCGCGCCTATGCGGAGGCCGGGCTTTCCGATCCGCGCAAGGCCCTGGATGTCGTGGAACTGACCGACATCAGCCCATATCAGGAGTTGCTCGCCTACGACGCGCTCGGCCTTTCCGAGAAATCGAAGTGGCAGGACGATGTGGCATCAGGCGTCTTCGATCGCGGCGGCGACCTCCCCGTCAATCCCTCGGGTGGCGTCGCAACCATCAACCCGGTCTTCTGCACCGGCCTCATCCGCATCGCCGAAGCGGCCCGGCAGATACAGGGCAAGGCCGGACGCCACCAGATCAACAACGCCCGGACGGCACTCGGACATGCGGCAAGCGGCTTCGCCATGATGTACCAGACCGTGCTTGTGCTCGGGCAGAACAAGGACGGAGCACTGGCATGAGCGCGCCAAGAGTTGGAATCATCGGCATCGGTCAATCCGCCTTCAAGGCGCGCCGTGACGATGCAAGCTACCCGGACCTCGTGCGCGAGGCGGTGAACCAGGCCTTGACCGGCGCCGCGCTCGAACTCGATGACATCGACGCGATCGTCTATTCCCTGTCGCCCGACGCGATGGTCGGCATCGGCAACGCCGAGCGCCTGGGGGTGGACGCCGTCGGCGGCAGGAACAAGCGCTTCCTGCGCATCAACACGGGCGGGGCGACCGGGATTTCGAGCGTTGCGGCAGCCTATTATCATATCGCGGCCGGAGCGTGCGACGTGGTCATGACGGCCGGGGCCGACAAGGTCGGCGAGTGCGGGGATTCGCAAACCGTCCTGAACAAGATCTGGGATCCGATCTACGAGCGGCCGTTGCCTCTCGGCACCATCACCATGCTTGCGATGTCGGGGATCCGCTACGCCGACAAATACAGCATGACCCAAGAGGACATGGCGCGGGTCGTGGTCAAGAACCGGAAGCATGCTTCGCTCAATCCGAACGCCCACCTCCGCAAGGAGGTGACGGTCGACGAGGTGATGGCGTCGCGCTGCATATCGTGGCCGATCAAGCTGATGGATTGCTGCCCGCAGTCCAGCGGCGGCGGCGCGATGGTGCTGGCCTCGGAGAAGTACATCAAGGAGAACCGCCTGGACGCCGTGTGGATCACCGGTGTCGGACATTGCTCCGAGACATACTATCTCGGCGATCGCATGGGCCGCGGCTTTACCGCCGACCATGCCGACGCCTATGCGCTGCGAAATTCCTTCCAGCGTGCCTACAAGATGGCCGGCATCACCAACGCGCGAAAGCAGGTCGATGTCGCGGAGCTCTACGCGCCTTTCAGCAACACCGAATACCATTCGATCGAAGCGGCTGATCTCGCCGACCTCGGTGGAGCCGTGGCCGGCGTGAACGAAGGACGCTTCTCGATCGGCGGCGACATACCGGTCAACCCGTCGGGAGGCACGCTCTGCACCAACGCGATCGCGGTAACCGCCATGATCCGGGTGGCGGAGATAGCGCTCCAGGTTTCCGGCCGGGCCGGCGGGCACCAGGTCAAGGGAGCAAAGGTCGGCATCGCGAGCGGCAATGGCGGCGACCACCAGTTCTTTGGAACGATGGTTGTGGAAGCCTGATCTCGCCGGACACCTCAAATTTCCTCGATACAAGGACGAAAGAAATGGAACTTCTGAAGCGCCGCGAGGCCTGGAACATCACCTACACCCACGCACTCGGCGAAACGGCGAGCTGGTTTTACGTTCAGGTCCGCGACAACGCCAAGATCTACGGCAAGCGTTGCGGCAAGACGGGCCGTGTCCTGGTGCCGCCGCGCGCCTTCTCCGACCAGACGCTCGAACCGACGACCGACTGGGTCGAAGTAGGCCCCGGCGGCCGCATCGAGACGTTCACGATTGTCTACGAGGAATTCCAGAACCTGCCGCCGCCGCCTTACGCCTTCGGCTATGTGATGCTGGACGGCGCGGACACCGCGATAGGCGGCTTCTTCAAGGGCGTGAATCTGTCCGACGCGGCAAAGGCGGCCGAACTGCTCAAGGTCGGCACGCGTGTCACGACGAAATTCGCCGAGCAGCGCAAGGGCGACATGCTGGACTTCTGGTTCGAGCGCGCCTGACGCAGGGCTGACAACCGGCGGCATATGTGACCAGACAGGTGTATGACGTTCAGCAGGAATCGAATAAGGAAAAATCTGCTTCCGCCGTCGGGAAAGTTTAAGTCCTATGCCACAGACAAACATGGGAATACGCGACGAGATCGCCGCGTTGAAAAGGACCCGAATACTCGCGGCGGCGGCCGATCTTTTTTATGAAAACGGCTACGAGAACACGACGCTGGACGCCGTTGCGGAACGTTTGGGTGTCTCAAAGCCGTTCATATATGCCCATTTCAATTCCAAGGCCGACCTTCTCGCGGATATCTGTTCGCGCGGTATCGCCTCATCCCTGGAGGCGCTGGATCAGGCATTGTCGACCGATGCCTCGCCGGGACAGAAGCTGGAGATGCTGAGCAAAGGCTTCGTCACCGCTGTGCTCAAGGCCCAGACCTATATCGCGATATTCTCCCGCGAGGAAAAGAACCTGCTTCCGGAGGATTTCGACCGCATCAACGACATGCGTCGCGAATTCGATCGCAAGCTGACCAACTTGCTGCGCCAAGGCGTCGATATCGGAGAATTCACCATGTCGGACCCGCATATAGCCGCGCTGGGCATCGGCGGCATGGTGAGTTGGGCTTACGTCTGGTACCGCAAGGAAGGGCGCCTTTCGATCGCGGAAGTCGCGGACGAGCTCACCAAGGTCATCCTTGCCATCGTCCAGTACCGTCCCCGGACAGGCAAGCGGTCGCGCTGACCACAACGTCGGTCGCATAAACGCGGCGAGGAGCCCGCCCATAAGGAAGTCCTCGGATGTCAGGCGACCTCGCGGCCTGGCTGGTGAGCGAAATCCCCCGGACCTTGGCAATCGCCGCGACGAAGTAGAGGCTGTTCTGGCCGGCCGAATGGATGCTTGTCAGGGATTCTTCGAGTTCGATCCCACAAGATGCCCGGTCGTGCACCGGGCATCTTTGAAAATGAAAATGGATCTTCAGTCCTTATTTTTCGAAATAGGTGGGTTTTCCGTCCGCACCTTTCTTCCATTCGTAAACGACGTAGTCCGGGCGCGTCGGGTCGCCCTTCGCGTCGTAACCAAAGTCGCCGATGGCGGTGCTGAACGGACCGTTCGCCTTGAGGGCGTCGGCCACCTTGTGCGCGTCGTCGGCAGAGCCGGTTTTTGCGATTGCGGCGGCGATGACCTGGACGGCGGCGTAGGAGTACAGTGTATAGGCCTCCGGCTCGAAGCCGGCAGCGCGGAATTTCTCGACAATACCCTTGGCGGCCGGATTCTTGCGCGGGTCCGGGCCGAAAGTGTTGAGTGTGCCGATTACGGCGTCACCGGCGATCGCGGCGAGTTCGTTCGATACCATGCCATCGCCCGAGAAAAGCGTTGCCTTCAGACCCTGATCGGCTGATTGGCGCATGATCAGGCCGGCCTCGGTGTGCAGACCGCCGAAGTAGATCAATGTAACTCCGGCCTCCTTCATCTTTGCGATCAGCGCCGAGAAGTCCTTGTCGCCGATATTGATACCTTCATACAGCACTTCCTTGATACCGTCGGCGTTCAACACGCCTTTCGTTACGTCGACAAGTCCTTGCCCGTATGGGGTCTTGTCGTGGACGATGGCAATTTTGGCATCTTTGAAGTTTGCAGCAATGTAGCCGCCGGCCACCTTTCCCTGCTGGTCGTCGCGTCCGCAGGTGCGGAACGTATTCCACAGGCCGCGCTCGGTGAACTGCGGGTTGGTTGACGCTGGACTGATCTCGAGGACACCGTTTTCGGCATAGACTTCCGATGCCGGGATCGAGACGCCCGAGTTGAAGTGGCCGACCACGAACTTGACCCCGTCGCCGACGAACTTGTTGGCCACCGAGATACCCTGTTTCGGATCGGAGACATCGTCCCCGACCTCGATCCTGATCTGCTGGCCGAGGAGACCGCCGGCTGCGTTGATGTCCGCGGCCGCCTGTTCGGCGCCCTTCTGGAACTGTGCGCCAAAGGCGGCATTCGGGCCAGTTATCGGGCCGGCAACGCCGATCACAATGTCGGCCCAGGCGGCACCACTGAACACGCTCAGCGCGATCAGGGCGATCGAATGCAAAAGTAGTCTCTTCATGGATTAACGCTCCCATTAGCATTGTGGACGCTGGTTGGTACTTTCATGCGATGCCCACGTTTGACGCAGAAAGCTGACGGAGATCCGTGCCACCGCCGTTCCCTCTTCGGGCGGCGCCAATGGGTCTCCGGATCGTTCAGGACATGAGTTCCACCGCCAGGGCAGTGGCCTCGCCACCACCGATACAGACAGAGGCAATTCCGCGTTTCAGGCGATGTTTTCGAAGTGCGTAAATGAGCGTGACAATCACACGTGCGCCCGACGCGCCGATGGGATGGCCGAGCGCACACGCGCCGCCGTGAACGTTCACTTTGTCCGGTGGCAGGTTGAGGTCGCGCGCAGCCGCCATCGGCACCACCGCGAATGCCTCATTGATCTCGAAGAGATCCACGCCCTCGAGATCCCAATTTATGTGTTGGCAAAGCTTTCGGATGGCTCCAACAGGCGCGGTCGCGAAAAGATTGGGCGATTGCGCGTATGTGGCATGCCCCCGGATTGCCGCAAGCGGGGTAACGCCGCTTTCATCCGCCTGCGAACGGCGCATGAGCACGAGTGCCGCGGCACCATCCGAAATCGACGAGGAATTCGCTGCCGTCACCGTACCGCCCTCCCGGAAGGCAGGTTTCAGCATTGGAATCTTTTCGATCTTGGCCTTTGCGGGCTGTTCGTCCTCGCTGATGTCGGCGTTGCCTGCCATCAGCGCGACGGGGGCGATCTCCTCCATAAAGCTGCCGTCAACAATGGCCTTTCGCGCCTTCTCAAGGGAGGCAACGGCAAATGCATCCTGGGCGCCGCGGGTAAATTGGTAGGCCTCGGCACAGTCCTCGGCAAAGGTCCCCATGAGCCGCCCTTTGTCATAGGCATCCTCCAGGCCATCAAGGAACATATGATCGACAATCCTGTCGTGCCCCATGCGATAGCCGGAGCGCGCGCGCTCGAGCAGGTAAGGCGCGTTGCTCATGCTCTCCATGCCGCCCGCTACGATGGCGGCCGCGGACCCGCTGACGATAAGGTCGTGCGCAAGCATGGCCGACTTCATGCCGGAACCACACATCTTGTTTACCGTTGTGGCACCGACGCCCAATGGGAGGCCTGCTCCGAGGGCTGCCTGACGCGCGGGGGCCTGGCCCTGACCGGCAGTCAGAACGCAGCCAAGCAGCACCTCATCAACCAGTCCGATGTCGATCCCGGACCGCCCGAGGGCGGCACGGATGGCGGTCGCACCAAGCTCCACGGCGGTGACGTTCTTTAAGTTCCCTTGAAACCCGCCAAGTGGCGTCCTGGCTGCCCCGACGATAACGACCGGATCACGCGTGTTCACCTTCTCCTCCCCTCGCCTATGGTTGGATCGCCAGGATGGCCTGGTCGACAACCGCATGGAGGCCACTGGCATGGAAGGACATGCGATTGCCCGATCCGACATTGCTGGTCATGGCAATGGTCAGCCCGCTTTCGGGATCATGCTGCATGACACAGACATAGCCCGGGACGCTGCCCTGGTGGCCGTAGAACGCTCGGCCGCCATAAGCACTCTGGAACATACCGGCGCCGGTTTCGCGCATGCGGGTACCGGGGAAGGAGGCCGGCACCCGCGAGCCGAACATCTCCTCGAACCATGGGGACGACATCACCTCGCCGGCAAACAAGCCGCGCAGGAAGGCGACGAGATCGCTGGGCGTGGAGACCATGTCGCCCAGGCCATATGCGGCTGAATAGGGAAATGTATCGGACGAATCCTGCAACGCATCCGAATAGGCCAGCACCCCATCCATGCGCCACATCTCGCCTCCCAAGGCGATGTCTCTGGTTGCATCCGCGGGCTGTGGAGGACGATGGTAGTAGCCCCGCACCAGCCGCTCGGCTGGATAGGCTTCGGTGGCTGGCGACCAGGTATCGTGCAATCCAAGAGGCCCGAGCACTAGCTGGCGAACGCAGGCACCGAGAGACTGGCCGGTGACCTCTTCGATCAGCAGGCCCGCCAAGACGTAGCCGGTGTTGTTGTAGACGGCTGGGCCGCCGGGCGCCTTCTGACCGCCCACCTCGAAGGCGATGCCGATGAGTTCGTGCGGTTTCCAGACCCGGCCTGGGTCCATCGGTATCTCATACTCGAATTCCGGCAGGCCGCTGCGATGATTGACCAGTTGCCGCACCGAAATCCGTTCCGCACCAGGGAGGTCGGGGAACCAGTGCGAGATCGGTGCTCCGAGGTTGATCTTGCCGTCCTCGGCCAACCGGACGAGCGCGGCGACGACGAACGTCTTGGTGCAGCTCCCGATCTTGAAGAGCCTATCGGGCGTAACGGCCGTGCCATCGCACCGGTCCGCCACGCCCGCAGTGACGACTTCCGTAGGTCCGCCTGCCACGGCGAAAGCAAGCGAGGCCCCTACCGCACCCTGGTCGATATAGTCGGCGAGCAAACGGCCGAGCTCATCCACTGTTCTGGTCATCCGCGCGTCCTACTCAGCGATGTCGACGCGAGCGAAATTCTGGCGGCCGAACGGATCCATCACATAGTTCAGCACGCTCTTGCGCACCGGGATCGACACGACGGAATGCGCGATCGGCACCCCGGGAACCTCGGTCTTCACGATCTCCTGCGCCTGGCGATATATCTCGGCGCGCTTGGCGGGATCGGACTCGGCGCGGCCCTGCTGCAACAGCCTGTCGAAATCCTTGTCGCACCAGCGCGAGCGGTTGGAGCCGCCGGCGACGCCATCGCAGCTCAGCATGTAACTGAGCAAATTGTCGGGATCGCCATTGTCGCTGCTGCCCCCGAGCAGGAAACTGTCGTGCTCGCCGGCCGAGGTGCGCTTGAGATACTCGCCCCACTCATACGAAACGATGGCGGACGTCACGCCCACCGCGGCCCAATCGGCCTGGATCATCTCGGCCATGCGCCGGGCATTGGGATTGTAAGGCCGCGAGACGGGCATCGCCCACAGGCTGATCGACAGGCCGCTTTCATAGCCGGCTTCCTTCAGCAGTTTCCTCGCGCCTTCGGGATCATAGTCGATGGCGGCGTCCTTGATGGCGCCGAGCTGCGCCGGCGGCACCATGCTGCCGGCCAACCTGCCGGTACCCTGGTAGACCGCCTCGACGATTGCCTTGCGGTCTATCGCCTTGGCAAGCGCGGTGCGCACCCTCACATCGCCGAATGGCTTGTGCTCGACGTTGAAGCCGAGGACGCCGACGTTCTGTCCCTCGATCTGGTGGACGTCGATGTCGGGATCGCTCTTCAGGTCAGCGACGGAGGATGGGGGCGGCAACGCGGCGACCTGGCATTCATTGGCCTTCAGCCGCTCGACCCGCGTCGTCGGCTCCGGCGTGATGGCAAAGACCAGCGTGTCGATCTTGGGTGCACCGCCCCAGTAATCCTGGTTGGCGGCGTAGCGGATCTGATTGTCGGCGACATAGGCCTGAAGTACGAACGGTCCGGTGCCGACCGGCTCCCTGTCGATCAGCTCAGGGGTGCCGGCGGCGACCATCTTCTGCGTCTGCTCCAGCGACAGGATCGACATGGCGTCGAGCGCGATGCCGGACAGGAAGGTCACGTTGGGAGCGTTCAAGGTGAAGCGTACCGTGCTGTCGTCGTCCTTCTCGATCCTGTCGATCATCGAGCCGAGACCGGCGGCGGCGAACATCTCATAAGAGCCGTTGCCGAGCTTGTGGTAGGGATTGTTCGGGTCCCGCTGGCGGTTGAATGTGTAAAGCACGTCGTCGGCGCCGAAGTTGCGCGTTGGGGTGAAATGCGCACTCGATTGAAATTTGACGCCGTGGCGCAGGTGAAACGTGTAGGTCTTGCCGTCCGGCGAAACATCCCAGCTTTCGGCCAGCGCGGGCCCGATCTCGGTGGAGCCCGGCTTGAACTCGACCAGCCGGTTGAAGATGGTCTTGGCGGCCGCGTCCATGGTGGAGTCGGCGGTGCTGGTCATCGGGGTGAAGGTTTCGGGGCTGGCCTCCGAGCAGTAGACAAGCGTCTTTGCGGACACCTGTCCCGCAACGAGGATCCACGACGCAAGGATGGCGACACGCAGGAGGGACAAAGGCTTCATGTCAGGAACTCTCCCATTCTGGTTTCGGGTCATCGGCTGCGAAACGCAGGGCCATTGACCCGCATCGAAATTTCGGCTGCCAACCGCCAGGACACGAGGCCATCGCGGGATCAGCGCGGCGCCATGCGCAGCGCGCCGTCGAGGCGGATGACCTCGCCATTCAGCATCGTGTTCTCGCAGATGTGCTTCACCAGCCCGGCGTACTCATCCGGACGGCCAAGGCGCGGCGGAAACGGTACACTCGCGCCTAGAGCATCCCGGACCTCCTGCGACATGGCGGCCATCATCGGTGTTTCAAAGATGCCCGGGGCTATGGTGGCGACGCGCACGCCATAGCGCGCCAGTTCCCGCGCGACCGGAAGCGTAAGTGCCGCGACGCCGCCCTTCGACGCCGCATAGGCCGCCTGGCCGATCTGCCCGTCGAATGCGGCGATCGAAGCCGTATTTATGATCACCCCGCGCTCGCCCTCGGCGTCCGGTTCCCCCTTCACCATCAGATCGGCGACAAGCCGCACCATGTTGAAGGTTCCGACGAGGTTGATGGCAATCGTGCGTGCAAATCTTTCCAGACTGTGGGGCTCGCCGCGGCCGATCACCTTTTCGCCTGGCGCCACACCGGCGCAATTCACCAGGCCATGGACGTGGCCAAAGGCATTCCTCGCGAGCTCGATGGCGGCGGCCCCGTCAGCCTCACTGGTGACGTCGGCCCGTTGAAAGCGCACCGCGCCGCCAATCTCCGAGGCCAGTCTTTCACCAGCCGCGGCATTCACGTCTATCGCCAGGACGCTTGCGCCCTCCTGCGCGAACATGCGTGTGACCGCCGCTCCCAATCCGGAACCTGCGCCGGTGACCAGAAAGACTTTATCCTTGATCCGCATTGCAACATGTCCGGGCGAGAGTTTCTCGCCCGGACATGTTGCAATGAAGCAAAGTGGCATACGATGACCGAAGCGTTTAGATTTGATGATCGGTTTTGCAATGTTTGCTGCCCCGTGCGGTCTGCGCGCGTCACGTCACCGAAGTCGGCGACGAATTGTCTGTCGCATTGAGCCCGGAGGCGGCCTCCCGGCGAAACGAAGCGGGGCTTTTGCCAGTCCATTTGTGAAATGCCCGATGGAAGGCACTCGGTTCGGAAAAGCCGATATCGGCTGCCAGATCGGCCACCGTTCGATTTCCGCCAAGCAGGGCTTCCATCGCCAAGGCCCTGCGCATTTCGTCCTTGATGGAACGATAGCTCTGCCCCTCCGACTGCAATCGGCGGCGCAAGGTCGGCGCCTGCATGCGCATGCCCGCGGCGAGGCTCTCGAAACTCGGCCAAGCGGATGGAACCGTCATGTGAAGGCGGCCGCGGATGGCGGTCGAGAGTCCCGCATCATGGCGGTAGCGCACCAGAATATTGGCAGGCGCCTGGCGCAGGAATTCCCGCAATGCGCATGCGTCCCGGATAGTCGGCAGATTCAGGAAGTCGGCGTCGAAGACAAGACGGCTCTCCGGCTGATCGAACCGCACAGGTGCGCCGAAAAACAGACGGTAATCGGTTCCGGTGGGCGGTGCGCTGCACTTGAAATCGACCCACCGGATCGGCAGGCGGCGGCCCACCAGCCAGCAATTCACGCCATGGACGATGATCCAGAAGGTGCGATAGGCGAAGGCCGATCTTAGCGGACCGGCATCCTTCAACGTCACCTCGGCAAGGCCGTCCTTGATGATCAGTTCGCCGTGGGGATCATCAAGGACCGCGCGCAGGAATCGCAGGCCTCGCCGCAACGCATGTTCCAGGTTCTCGGTTGACAGGACTGCCTGACATAGCAACGCAAAACTGCCCGCCCGCATCGGACGGGCACCTTCGCCGAAAAACTCGTCGTCCATGGTCTCGGCGACGGCGTGCCAGAGGGCGCCGTATTGCTGCGCTGAAATCGGTTCGGTAATGACCGGCGGCAGCCCCACTTTGGCTAGCAGGGGCTCGATCTGCACATCGTGGCGGCGAAGGCATTCGAGCGTATCGTCCATGAAACAGGGAGCGATCATCCGGCGTTCCATCGCTTGAACCTCCGCCGCGCTAGCGCTGTCCTCGATCAAAGGTGGCCGCGCTCACACCGCGCTGCCGCAAGGTGTTCCTGGCGACCTTTTCGGTTGGCGTTTTCGGCAGCGGGATGTCGGTGATCTCGATGTAGCGGGGGATCATATGGCGGGGTGCGAGCTCCCTGAAGTGATCGAGCAGAGCGGCTGGTTCCAGCGTTGAACCCGCTCTCCGCAGGGCTACAACCATGATGTCCTCTTCCGTGAATTCCGACGGAACCCCGAACGCAGCGCTTTCAATGATGTCCGGGTGTTTCTCGGCAACGGTCTCCACCTCGTAGGCGGAGATATTCTCGCCCCGGCGCCGGATTGCCTCGTTCAGGCGATGCTTGAAATAGAGCCAGCCGTCTTCGTCCATGACGCCGGCGTCGCCGGAATGGTACCAGAGATTCCTGAGCGTCTGCACTGTCTTTGCGTCGGCGCGATAGTAGCCGGAGAACATGCTCCAGCTCTTGTTCGGACGCGACACTATCTCGCCCACCGTTCCGGGCGGAAGGGGTTTGTCGGCCTCATCGACGATCGCCACGTCCCAGTCCGGGTGGGGCCGGCCGCAGGAACCCGGCTTCGTTTCGTCCACCGTGTCCAAGGTCACGAAACTGGTTTCCGTCTGTCCATAGCCCGTGACCAGTTTCATGTCGAAACGGCGCTCGAAGGCCTGCCTGTCAGGAACCATGGGAATGCACTGGCACACCCTGACGGGGTTATTGCCATCGTTCCCGGACTGCGGCGCGCGAGAGAGGATGACGGCCATGGCGCCCAGCAGGTTTGTCGCGGTCGCGCCGCTGGCGCGGACCTGATCCCAGAATCTTGACGCGCTGAAGCCATCGACCAGCGTTGTCGGCGTGCCGTAGATCAGGGGGAGGAACACGCCGAACATCTGGGCGTCGGTATGAAACAGCGGCAAGGCCGAGAAATAGCTGTCGGCGGTCGTGTAACCGAGATTGGATGCCATGGCCGCTGCCCAGGAATAGCAATGATGGTGGGACATCAACGCACCCTTGGCGGGTCCGGTCGTGCCGGACGTGTACAGGATCGCCATCGGGTCGGAGTAGTGGATGTCAGCCAGATCAAACTCCGGCTTTGGCGCCAGACATTCCTCGAAGCTGACAATACGGCCGATCTTGATGCCCGCCGCCCTCGCCTCGCCCGGATCGGCTCCAACGAGGATGAGTGTGCGCAGACCGGGCAGCTTGTCCTGGACCCTTGCGAGCTCCGCAAGCGCGTTGGCGTCCGTAACAAGCACCTCCGCGCCGCAGTTGTTCAGGTTATGGCAGAGCAGGTCTCCCTTCAGGCCAGGATTGGTCGGCACCTCGATCGCGGCCAGGCATGATGATGCAAACCACATCGCAATGAGTTCAAAGCAATTGGGCAGCAGCATCGCCACGCGGTCCGACCGGCCAACGCCCAGCTTGCGCAGGCCGAGCGCCAGCCGGCTGGATACGTCCAGCATGTCCTCGAAGCTTGCCGTACGCCCGCAGACTTCGATGAATTTCTTGCCGCCGAGCCTTTCCGCCTGCTCCAGCAGGATCCTGGACAGCACCCGGCCGGCTATGTCGTCTTCGTGCTTGCCGGGAATGTAGATGGAAGGCTGGATTTCGAGCATCGTCATGGGCGCGGTCAAAACTCTTTTGCCCGGGCCTGCGCCTCGGGAGACAAAAAGCCGCTGACCGTGGCTCTGGTCTCGAGGGTCATTGCGTCCGCGAGGGATGAATGAAAGCCTTCATTGATTGCGTGCTTGACGTCGGACACGGCACCGGCTGGCCGCTCCGCGATCGTCAGCGCCAGTTTTCTGGCTTCATCGAGCAGTTCGGCCTCCGCAAACAGCTTCCAAGCGATGCCCACTTCGACGGCCTTCCTGGCATCGTGACGTTCGCCAAGGATCATCAGTTCCTTGGCGACCTGCGGCCCGACCTGTTTCGTCAGGAGCGCCGTCACGCCGCCGGTGACGAACAGCCCATAGCTGACCTCCGGGAAGAACCAGCGCGTGTTATCGGCAAACAGCCGGAAATCGCAGTTGATGGCCCATTCGAGCGCCCCTCCAACGCACCAGCCATGCACCGCCGCTATGACGATCTTCCTGGACTGCATGATCTGCAGGGTAATGTTCTGAATGGCCTCGACCCAGGCTTGCGTCGCGGCTTCGGACGATGTCTGCGCATCAAGGTCCTTGAGGTCATCCCCGGAACAGAAAGCCCGTCCTTCGCCGTGGAGAATGATCACTCGGGTGGTTTCATCGGCCTCGGCTCTCGCAAGCGCCTGGGCGAGTTCATCGACAAGCTGCCTGTTCATGGCATTGAGCCGTTCGGGCCGGTTCAGCTTGATCCAGGCGACGGGCCCGTCGTTTCTTGAAATGACTGCTTTGGTCATGGCGTCCTCCTCAGACGATCATCGGTTCGGCGTAAGAGCCCCAGACATCGCGCAGCGCGGCGCAGATCTCGCCCAGCGTCGCCCTGGCTTTCACCAGTTCGATCGTCTTCGGGAGCAGGTTGATGTCGTCGGACCCGGCCTGCTGGGCGAGTTCCTGCAAAAGTTGCCGGACGCGAGCGCTGTCGCGATTTGTCCGCACCGCATTCAGCCGATCGATCTGCAGCTGGGTGCAATGATCGTCATAGGGATGGATGTGAACCTCCGCCGACCCGCTGGTCTCGTCGACATAGCGGTTGACCCCGACCGAGACCTTCTCGCCGCTGTCGATCTTCTTGAAGGTCGCATAGGCCGAGTCCGCCAGCTTCTGCTGGAACCAGCCCTCCTCGACCAGCTTGATCGCACCGCCGCGCTGGTCCACTTCTTCCAGCACCTTCCAGATTTCGGTTTCCATGTCGCGCGTCAGGCTTTCGACGAAGTACGAGCCGCCGAGCGGATCAATCACCGATGTCACGTTGATTTCTTCGCGGATGATCTGCTGGGTGCGGATCGCCAGTTTCATCGCCTCTTCGGTCGGGATGGCAAAGGCCTCGTCGAGACCGTTCGTATGCATGCTCTGGCAGCCGCCCAGCACCGCGCCGAGTGCCTGGATGGCCGTTCGCATGAGGTTGTTGTGGTGCTCGACCTTGGTCAGGCTCATCGCCGCGGTCTGCACATGCACCCGCAGCCGCATGGATTCCGGCTTCCTGGCCTTGAACCGCTCGGACATGATCCTGGCGTAGACGCGTCGCGCCGCCCTGAACTTGCAGATCTGCTCGAAGAAATCCTGGTGGCTGATGAAGAAGAACGACAGCCGGGGCGCGAAGTCATCGATGTCCATGCCGGCGGCAATGACCTCCTCGCAATAGGCGATGGTGAAGGCCATGATGAAGGCGATTTCCTGCAGCGCGTTCCCGCCGACATCGGACAGATGATACCCGCTGAGGCTGATCGGATTGATCTTCGGCGTCGTCCTGGCCGAGTGCATGATCAGGTCGCGCAGGAGCCTGACCGCGGGCCGCACCGGATAGATCCATTCCTTCTGGGCGACATATTCCTTCAGCGGGTCCGCCTGCAGCGTCCCCGTCAGCTTGTGCAGGTCATAGCCGCGCTGTTCGGCGACAGTGACGAACATGGCGTAGATGACCCAGGCCGACGGATTGATGGTCAGGGAGACCGAGATCGTCTCGAGGTCGATGCCATCGAAGAGGCGGTCGACATCATCGACCGTATCGATCGCGACGCCAACGCGCCCCACTTCGCCGAATGCCATCGGGTTGTCTGAATCCAGCCCCAGCAGCGTCGGGAGATCGAAATCGGTCGAGAGCCCGGTCTGGCCTGTCTGGATCATGTATTTGTAGCGCTGGTTGGTGGCTTCCGGATTGCCGAAGCCGGCGACCTGCCGGATGGTCCACGGCCGCCCGCGATACATCGTCGGATAGACACCGCGCGTGAAGGGATAGGCGCCTGGAAAGCCGAGGTCGGCCGCGGGGATATCCGCGATATCGGCCGCGGTATAAATCCGCTTCAGCGGAATCCCGGATTCCGTTTCGTATGCGGGCCTCTCCTCGGGCCTGCTCTTCAGCGCAGCCGCGAGCTCATTGTCTTCCCACTCGGTTTGCTTTTCCCGAATGTCTTCGATCGCTTGCTTCGAGAACAGATTCATTCCACCCGTGCCTCCTTGTCCCAACCCAGCAACCGGCAGGCGGCGACGGACGGATCCATGTCCCTGTTCACCACCGCCTGGATGTGGTTCTCGAGGTCGTCGGTTTGCTCGTTGAACTTGAGCTGGAACAGATGCCTGGCGGTACCGAGTATCCGCGTCCTGGACATGCCGCGCTGGCGCTGCGCCAATTCGCCGCTCTCGCGCAGATGCGCCCAGTGCCGGCCGATCGCGTCTTTCAGCTCGCCGATGCGCTCGCCCGAGACCGAACTGACCGGAAGAACGGGCGGATTCCAGCCCGTGCCTGTCTTGGCCGTTCCCAGCGCCATCATGCCTTTCAGGGCCGAAACCGTGGCCGGCGCCTCTGGCTTGTCGCATTTGCTGACCGCGTGTATGTCGGCGATTTCCAGGATGCCTGCCTTGATCGCCTGGATGTCGTCGCCAAGCCCGGGAGCGGACAGGACCACGATCGTGTGTGCCGCCGTCACCACCTCCACCTCGTCCTGGCCGACGCCGACGGTTTCGATGATGATCGGCGAGTATCCTGCTGCATCCAGAATATCGACCGCCTGGAGGGTCGAACGAGCGAGGCCGCCAAGATGGCCGCGCGTCGCCATGCTGCGGACAAAAGCCTGGCAGGACTGCGCCGCATCGCTCATCCGCACCCGGTCGCCCAGAATGGCACCCCCGGAGAACGGACTGCTCGGATCGACCGCGATGACCCCGACCTTGTATCCGTCCGAAGCGAAAGCCTTGATGAGAGCGGAGACAAGGGTGGACTTGCCCGCGCCCGGCACGCCGGTGATGCCGACGATATGCGCCTTGCCCGAGTGCTTGTAGATTTCCGCCAGAGCTTCCGAGGCCTCGGCATATCCGGCCTCGGCACGTGAAATCATGCGGGCAATGGCCAGAATACCGCCTGCAAGAACATCGGGCAAAAGCTCAATCGAAGGTATGTAGGCGGCGCGCTTCGCCTGTCTCGAGGATGCGCTCATATGCGACCACGGGCCTCGATCAGATTCCTGATTGTCGTGACAATCAGATCGGCCCGTGCCTCCTGTGGAACGATGGCGTCGACGCCGCTTTCCGACAAGGCGGCGTAGTCTTGCTCTGGGATCACGCCGCCCGCGACAACGAAAATGTGTTCGGCTTTCTGCTCCCGCAGGCAGCGTCCCAGTTCCCGAAACAGCGGCACGTGGGAGCCCGACAGAAGGCTGACGCCGATAACGTCGACGTCTTCCTGTATCGCGGCGTTGACGACCTCATTGGGCGATTTGTAGAGGCCGGTGTAGACGACTTCCATTCCGGCATCCCTGAGGATGCGGGCCACGATCTTGGCGCCCCGGTCATGACCATCCAGGCCGAGCTTGGCGACAAGCACTCGAATGGTGCCGGGCGAATGCACGTCGGCATCCACCCCGGCGCTGGTGGCCGGGCCAGTCATGTTCGTGTCAGTCATTGTTGCGCCTTCACTCCGCCGCGATGCCGGAAAGGCCCGCGGTCTCGGCAAGCCCGGATTCGATCGAGTCGGAAATGATCCCCAGGCCGAGGTCCAGTTCCTCCTCGGAGATCGTCAGCGGCGGGGCTATGCGAAACACGCCGCCCATCCCTGGAAGCTTGACGATGTTCATGCTCAGGCCGCGCCGGAATGCTTCCGCCGCGATCCTCGCGCCAAGCTCGTGGTCCGGATCCCTGCGCTCGCCGTTCTTGACGATCTCGACGCCAAGCATAAGGCCACGGCCACGCACGTCGCCGACGCATTCGTATCGCTGCTTCAGTCCTGACAGTCCGTCGAACAATCTCGCGCCCAGATGCCGCGCCCGCTCGACCAGCTTTTCTTCCTCGACCACGTCGAGCACGGCGAGGCCCACGGCTGCCGGCAGGGGGTCGGAAACATGCGTCGTGTAGAACAAGAAACCCTTCTCGTGCGCCGCCTCTTCAATCTCGGCTGTTGTCATCACCGCGGCCAGGGGAAGGCCCGCGCCGAGGGTCTTGGACAGGGTCAGTATGTCCGGCGTGACGCCGTCCCTTTGAAAGGCGAACATATCGCCGGTGCGGCCAATGCCGGTCTGCGCCTCATCCAGGATAAGCAGCATTCCGCGTTCGCGGCATTTCTGCTTGAGCGCCGCCAGATAGCCGATCGGCAGCTCCAGCATACCGCCGCTTGAGAGGATCGGTTCGGCGATAAAGGCCGCGAGGTTGCCTGTCGACTGGCTGTCGACCAGATTGAACGCGTCGTCCAGTTCCGTGCGCCAGTCGAGCGACCCGTCGGCATGCTTGAAGCGCGGGCGGAAACTGTTGGGCGCCGGGATGGCCAGCGACCCGACAGCGGCAGGCCCATAGCCTTTGCGACCGGCGCTGTACGTCGCCGATGCCGCCGCTCCCGTCATGCCGTGCCAGCTTTTCGAGAAGGCAACGATCTCGTGCTTGCCGGTCACCAGCTTCGCCATCCGGATGGCTGCTTCATTCGACTCCGCGCCCGTCGAAAGCAGCAAGGTCCTGTCGAGGCCGGGCGCGAGCGCCGCAAGACGCTCGGCAAGCTCGACCACGGGACGGGACAGCATGCCGCTGAACAGGTGCGCAACCTTCTCGACCTGCCGGCTGACCGTCGAAACAATCCTGGGGTGGGCATGTCCGAGCAGCGCGCTCATCTGCCCGGACGTGAAGTCGAGGATGGGCCTGTCGTCCGCATCATAGACGAATGAGCCCGCGGCGCGCTCGATGATGGCGGGTTCGAACGTGCCCCCATAGCGTATGAGGTGCTTCTGCGCCGAAGCCCAAAACCCGCGATCCAAGTTCTTTGACATCTCACAGCCCCGCTGAAGCGTTCAACAGGACAATTAGCGGTTGGCGCGGATGCAGTAAAATTGATAGTAATCGGATTCAGATATCAACGGAATTGATATGCACGCTCCACTTGATCTCCGGCTGCTGGCAACGTTCGTCCGTGCCGCCCATTCGGGCACGCTCAGCGCGACGGCCGTGCAGGTCGGGCGCACGCAATCCGCCGTGACCATGCAGATCCAGCGGCTGGAAGACGCTCTTGGCCGGAGTTTGTTTCATCGAAGTGGCAGCGGGGTCCGGCTGAACGGCAATGGAGAACGCTTCCTGGTCTATGCCGAACGCATCCTCAAGATTCATGACGAAGCGATTTCGGCGTTCTCGGACAAGGGTCTGCACGGTTCGATGACGTTCGGCAGCCCCGAGGATTACCTGAGCGCGTTCTTTCCCACGCTCCTGAAAAGTTTCGGAAGCCTCTACCCCGATATCGAGATCAAGGTCGTTTCCGCGCCCACCGTTGAACTGCGCACGCTCCTGCACTCGCGCCAGATCGACCTGGCGCTTGTCTCGACCCCGAATGCAAACAGTTCTGAGGATATCGTCCGCACGGAAGGGCTGGTGTGGGTGGGCAGCAAACCGACCCTGGCGCTTCACGAGTTCGGCGACGTCGTGCCTCTGGCTCTGCCGGCATCGAACGCCATGGACCACAGAGCCGCATGCGACGCCATGGCCACCGCCAGGCTGCAATACAAAATATCATATGCAAGCAACAGTCTTGCCGGATTGATTGCCGTCGCACGGTCTGGTCTTGCCATAAGCGTGATGACCGAGGAGGCGGTCCCATCCGACCTCCATGTTCTGAACGCCCCCCTTCCCCAATTGCCCCGCCTTGGCGTTTTGATCGCCTTTGCCGACACTGAACGGTCGCCTGCGGTCGACGCATTTGCCAATCACATCCGAAGCGTTCTTCCGTCGCTCTGAGACCGTCGATATCCGCACCTGTCGTCCGCACGCAATCCACTATGCTTGATGAGGCCCTATCCGGCGGGCAAGCCCTCGAAAGATTTCGACCGAACGACTTTGGTCAGATTGTAAGCCGCCTTCAAGAAATCGTATACGGCAACGTTGCGCGTCGGTTGTGGTCCACCATTAGCCGGCTCTTGAGCGGTGGGACGGCGCGCTGGAAGCAATTTACGCGTTCGCAAATCCGGCATGATATGCCGATCGGATCGAAAGCTGTGCGGCTGGTAAGGTCAAGACCGTCGGCATAGACGAAGTCGGCCGCATAAGTGACCTCACAGCCCAAAGCGATGGCATAGCGCCGGTGCGGCGCATTGAAACCGCCGCCGCCCTTTGCGATTTCCGTGGCGACGCTCAGATAGCGCACGCCATCGGGCGTCTCGGCAAGTTGGCGGATGACGCGGCCCGGCGTTTCGAAGGCCTGATGTGCATTCCAGAGCGGACATGCTGCCCCAAAGCGAGCGAACTGAAGTTTTGCCGCGCTGTGACGCTTGGTGATGTTGCCGGCCCGGTCAATGCGGGCGAAGAATACGGGTACCCCCTTTAGCCCCGGCCGCTGCAAGGTCGAAAGACGATGGGCGATCTGTTCAAGGCTCGCACCGAAACGCGCCGCCATCAATTCGAGGTCGTGGCGGAGTTCTTTCGCTCCCGCCAGAAAATGCTGATAGGGCAGCATCAGTGCTCCGGCAAAATAATTGCGCAGACCTATCTTGCAGATCTCCGCGGATTCCTGTGTGCGGAAGTTCGCCCGCTGGATAATGGCTTCGATCTCTGCGTCCAATTCCAAGACGGCTATCTGGAACGCCATCTGGAACGTTCGTGTCGACGCCGGCGAATAGGGATTGAGGAAGAGGGCGCGGGAGGCGCCATGATATCGGCGCAGGATATCCTCGCCGGGTTCCGCGCGCAGTATGCGCACACCGTGCCGGCTCTCCAGGTGGTTGGACAGGACAAGTCCGGTATCGCGATCCGGGATCCCAAGGCTCGTCGCCAGCCGTTCGGCTGCCAGATCGAGGTCAGAAATGTAGTTGTCGACGAAGTGGAAGAAGTCGCGGACTTCTTCGTATGGTGTTGGATCGCTCAAGGTATTGGTCCGAACCATCTGATCGTCGAAGCTTGCAAGCTGCTCGCTGTTGCGGCGATAGGCTTGGTGGCTGGCTATCAGCGCGTGGGCAAATCCTGGCGCATTTTGTGTGACGAGTTTCAGTTCCTGCAGGCTTGGCGAATAAGCATCGAAAACCGGATCGGCAAGCGCCTCGCTGAGCGCGGAGAGCAGGCGATCGCTGTCGCTTCCAGACATCGATCCGATATCGATCTTGAAGTGCTCGGCAAGCGACAGGAGCACCGAGGCCGAAACCGGGCGCTGATTGTTTTCTATCTGATTGAGGTAGCTGGTCGAGATGCCGATGCGCTCGGCGAAGGCCGCCTGGGTCGCTTTGCTGCTTTCACGCAGCTCGCGGACTTTTCTGCCGATGAAGAGCTTGCCTGTGGCCATGTTCGCAACTTTGCAAAATGCATTTTGCAATTTTCTATATTATGCCTGCCTACCTGTTCAAACGTTTTCTCATTCGGGCCCGTCACCTAAGACCCAGGCAGCAGGGTTCTGTGCACGGACAGGAGAAACGAATGACAATCTACAACGCCATTGCCGGGCGGTTGGGCACAACAAACCACTGGGTCGATGTCGCCACAGTGGTGGCAGCCTCGCTGCTGGTGGCGATCTCGGCCAAGATCGCGGTGCCTTTCTACCCAGTACCGATCACCATGCAGACCTTCGTCGTCATTGGCCTGGGATTGGCTCTTGGACCGGTACGCGGCCTCGCTACCATTGCGCTTTATCTGGCAGAAGGTGCCGCGGGGTTTCCTGTCTTCGCCGGCACGCCAGAAAAGGGTATCGGCCTTGCCTACATGATGGGGCCGACGGGAGGCTACCTCCTGGGCTATTTGCCATCGGTTCTTGTTGCCGGTTGGCTTGCTGTGCGCGGCTGGGATCGCAATCCACTTTACGCCACGGCCGCGGCCCTGCTGGCCGCCGCTGTCATCTACGCGCCGGGGCTGCTCTGGCTCGGCAGCGTCATCGGCTTCGACAAGCCAGTTCTGCAGTATGGCCTCATCCCGTTCATCCCCGGCGATATCGTCAAGGCACTGCTGGCGGCGCTGGTCTTTCCCGCCGCCTGGAAATGGCTCGACGCGCGGGACTGCCGTTGATGCGCGCCGTTCTCGAACAGCTTGAAGCGCGCCGCGGCGAGGCCCGTCTCGGCGGTGGGCAGAAGCGCATCGATGCGCAGCATGCCAAGGGCAAGCTGACGGCGCGCGAACGCCTCGACGTTCTCCTCGATGAGGGGTCGTT
Source organism: Mesorhizobium sp. 113-3-9 (assembly GCF_016756515.1). Classification (NCBI taxonomy): domain Bacteria; kingdom Pseudomonadati; phylum Pseudomonadota; class Alphaproteobacteria; order Hyphomicrobiales; family Phyllobacteriaceae; genus Mesorhizobium; species Mesorhizobium sp. 113-3-9. The sequence continues at coordinate 6,604,073 of NZ_AP023246.1, forward strand.
CGAAGAATACGACATGTATGTCACCCATCGTGCGGTCGATTTCGGCATGGCCGGCCAGAAGGTGGCGGGCGACGGCGTCGTCACCGGTTGGGGCACCATCAACGGCCGGCTGGTCTATGTCTTCTCCCAGGATTTTACAGTCCTTGGCGGCTCGCTGTCGGAGACCCACGCGCAGAAGATCTGCAAGATCATGGACATGGCGGTGCGCAACGGCGCGCCGGTGATCGGGCTCAACGACAGCGGCGGCGCGCGCATCCAGGAGGGTGTCGCTTCGCTCGCCGGTTATGCCGACGTGTTCAAGCGCAATGTCGATGCCTCCGGCGTCGTGCCGCAGATCTCGGTGATCATGGGCCCTTGCGCGGGCGGCGCGGTCTATTCGCCGGCCATGACCGATTTCATCTTCATGGTCCGCGACTCCTCGTACATGTTCGTCACCGGCCCTGACGTGGTGAAGACTGTCACCAACGAGGTTGTCACCGCCGAAGAGCTGGGCGGCGCGCGCACGCACACAACCAGATCGTCGGTTGCCGACGGCGCCTATGACAACGACATCGAGACGCTGGAGCGGGTTCGCGCCCTGTTCGACTTCCTGCCGCTCAACAATCGCGAAAGGCCTCCGGTCCGCCCCTTCCACGACGATCCGTCACGGCTCGAAATGCGGCTCGACACGCTGGTGCCGGACAGCGCCGCCAAGCCCTACGACATGCGCGAGCTGATCCTGGCCATCGCCGACGAGGGCGATTTCTTCGAGATCCAGGAAGCCTTCGCCAGGAACATCCTCACCGGCTTCCTGCGCATCGAGGGCCAGACGGTCGGTGTTGTCGCCAACCAGCCGATGGTGCTGGCGGGCTGCCTGGACATAGACTCCTCACGCAAGGCGGCGCGGTTCGTCCGCTTCTGCGATGCTTTCTCGATTCCGATCCTGACTCTGGTCGACGTCCCCGGTTTCCTGCCCGGCACGGCGCAGGAATATGGCGGCGTCATCAAGCATGGCGCGAAGCTGTTATTCGCCTACAGCCAGGCGACGGTGCCGATGGTGACGTTGATCACGCGCAAAGCCTATGGCGGAGCCTATGACGTCATGGCTTCGAAGCACATCGGCGCGGACGTCAACTATGCCTGGCCGACGGCCGAGATCGCGGTGATGGGCGCCAAGGGCGCGACCGAAATCCTCTACCGTTCCGAACTCGGCGACAAGGACAAGATTGCCGCGCGCACCAAGGACTACGAAGCTCGCTTCGCCAATCCCTTCGTCGCCGCCGAGCGCGGCTTCATCGACGAGGTGATCATGCCGCATTCATCGCGCAAGCGGATCGCGCGCGCCTTCGCGGCACTGCGCGGCAAGAACCTCGAGCCGCGCTGGAAGAAGCACGACACCATGCCGCTGTGAGGGCCCATGTGCACGCAGGTCCAAATTGACGGAATTCTCTGTTCGACCCCGCGGCAGCTGGCCGCCCGGCTTGGCGCCGAAGGACTGCTCGAATGGGTGGATCACCAAGGCGAGATGGACTGGTGCCTGTGCGTGATCGACGTGCCCAGGACATTGGAGCGTTCGGCGCTGAAATGGATACGCGAAGGGGAGTCGGAAATGTTTGTGGTCAAGCGATAATGTTCAGGAAAATCCTCATTGCCAATCGGGGCGAGATCGCCTGCCGTGTCATCCACACGGCCCGCAAGCTCGGCATAGCGACAGTGGCGGTCTATTCGGATGCCGATCGCGACGCGCTGCATGTGAAGATGGCCGATGAGGCGGTCCACATCGGGCCATCGCCGTCGAGCCAATCCTACATCGCTATCGCCAAGGTCGTGGACGCGGCGAAGGCCGTGGGTGCCGATGCGGTGCATCCAGGCTATGGCTTCCTGTCGGAAAACGCCAATTTCGCCGGAGCCCTCAATGACGCCGGCATAACCTTCATCGGCCCGCCGGTGGTGGCGATCGAGGCGATGGGTGACAAGATCACCTCCAAGCGCATCGCCGCCGCGGCCGGCGTTTCCACCGTGCCCGGTCATATGGACCTGATCGAGGATGCGGACGAAGCCGTGCGCATCGCAGCATTGATCGGCTATCCGGTGATGATCAAGGCGTCCGCCGGCGGCGGCGGCAAGGGCATGCGCATTGCCTGGAATGACCGCGAGGCGCGTGAGGGGTTCCAGTCATCAAGGAACGAGGCCAAGGCCTCCTTCGGCGACGACCGTATCTTTATCGAAAAGTTCGTCACCGAGCCGCGTCATATCGAGATCCAGGTGCTGGGCGACCAGCACCGCAACATCGTCTATCTGGGCGAGCGCGAATGCTCGATCCAGCGGCGCAACCAGAAGGTCATCGAGGAAGCACCGTCGCCGTTCCTCGACAAAGCCACCCGCAAGGCCATGGGCGAGCAGGCCGTCGCGCTGGCGCGCGAGGTCGGCTATTTCTCGGCCGGTACGGTCGAGTTCATCGTCGACGGCAAGAAGAACTTCTATTTCCTCGAGATGAACACCCGCCTTCAGGTCGAGCATCCCGTGACGGAGCTGGTGACCGGCCTCGATCTGGTGGAAGAGATGATACGCATCGCCGCCGGCGAAAGGCTGCGCTTTGGCCAGGACGACGTGAAGCTCGACGGCTGGGCGATCGAAAGCCGGCTCTATGCCGAGGATCCGTATCGTAATTTCCTGCCCTCCATCGGGCGCCTGACCCGCTACCGGCCGCCGGTCGAAGGGCGGCGCGAGGACGGCACGGTCGTGCGCAACGACACCGGCGTGTTCGAGGGCGGCGAGATCTCGATGTACTACGATCCGATGATCGCCAAGCTCTGCGCCTGGGCGCCGGAGCGTAGCGGGGCGATCGATGCAATGGCGCGCGCGCTCGACGACTTCGAAGTGGAAGGTATTGGTCACAACCTGCCGTTCCTGTCGGCGGTGATGGCGCAGCCGCGCTTCCGCGAGGGCCGGCTGACCACGGCCTACATCGCGGAAGAGTTCCCGGACGGTTTTCAAGGCGTCGAGCCGAACGATACCCAGGCGCGTCTGCTGGCGGCCGTTGCCGCCTTCATCAATGCGAGGATCGCTCGCCGGTCGGCGCAGATTTCGGGTGCGCTTGCCAACCATCCGCGCAGCATCGGCAAGGACTGGGTTGCGACGGTGGCCGATCGTGAATTCGCGCTCGTCATGGTTCAGGATGAAGCCAGCGACGTCATCGCCTTTGCCGATGGGCCGGGCCTCGCGGTGTCCAGCGACTGGCTGCCGGGCGACAGCCACGCAACCTTCGTCGTGGACGGCAAAGCGGCGGGCGTGAAGGTGTCGCTCAACGGCTCCGGCCTGCGCCTGCGCTGGCGGGGCATCGACGTCACCGCATTCGTGCGCTCGCCCCGCGTGGCCGAGCTTGCCCGGCTGATGCCGGTGAAAACGCCGCCCGACACGTCGAAGATGCTGCTGTGCCCCATGCCCGGCATCATCACCTCGCTCGCCGTGCAGGTGGGCGATACGGTCGAGGCCGGGCAGACGCTGGCGACTGTCGAGGCCATGAAGATGGAGAACGTGCTGCGTGCCGAGCGTCGGGCGGTGGTGAAGGCGCTCGCGACAAGAGCCGGCGCCAGCCTCGCCGTCGACGAACTCATCATGGAGTTCGAATGATGGCGGACGAGCTGGAACAGTGGCGCGCCCTCGCCGGGAGGGAAGTCAAGGCCGGCCCGGACACGCTTGTCTGGCGCACACCGGAAGGCATCGACGTCAAGCCTCTCTACACAGCACAGGATCTTGAGGGGAACGACTATCTCGGCGGCTTGCCGGGGCATAAACCGTTCCTGCGCGGGCCGCGCGCAACCATGTATGCCGGTCGTCCGTGGACCATCCGGCAATATGCGGGCTTCTCGACGGCGGAGGCCTCCAACGCCTTCTATCGCAAGGTGCTCGCCGCCGGCCAGCAAGGCGTGTCGGTGGCCTTCGACCTTGCCACCCACCGCGGCTATGACAGCGATCACCCGCGTGTCGAGGGCGATGTCGGCAAGGCGGGCGTTGCCATCGATTCCGTCGAAGACATGAAGATCCTGTTCGACGGAATCCCGCTCGACAAGGTGTCGGTGTCGATGACCATGAACGGCGCGGTGATCCCGATCCTGGCCAGCTTCATTGTCGCGGGCGAGGAACAGGGCGTGCCGCGAGGGCTGCTTTCGGGCACCATCCAGAACGACATCCTCAAGGAGTTCATGGTCCGCAACACCTACATCTATCCGCCGGAGCCCTCGATGCGGATCGTCGCCGACATCATCGAATACACGGCGAAGGAGATGCCTAAGTTCAACTCGATTTCGATCTCCGGCTATCACATGCAGGAGGCAGGAGCGACGCTGGTACAGGAGTTGGCCTTCACGCTCGCCGACGGGCGAGAATATGTCCGGGCGGCGCTGAAGAAGGGCCTCGACGTCGACGACTTCGCCGGCCGGCTGTCCTTCTTCTTCGCGATCGGCATGAACTTCTTCATGGAGGCGGCCAAGTTGCGGGCGGCCCGATTGTTGTGGACACGCATCATGGAGGAATTCCAGCCGAGGAAAGCCTCTTCGCTCATGCTGCGCACGCACTGTCAGACATCTGGCGTGTCGCTGCAGGAGCAAGATCCTTACAACAACATCGTACGCACCGCTTTCGAGGCGATGAGCGCAGTGCTTGGCGGCACGCAGAGCCTGCATACCAATTCCTTCGACGAGGCGATCGCCCTGCCGACCGAATTCTCGGCCCGCATCGCGCGCAACACGCAGCTGATCCTTCAGCACGAGACGGGCGTCACCAAGGTCGTCGATCCACTCGCCGGCTCCTACTATGTAGAGAACCTGACCAAAGAGCTCGCCGACGCGGCATGGAAGCTGATCGAGGAGATCGAAGCGAAGGGCGGTATGACTAATGCTGTCATCGAGGGATTGCCCAAGCGCTTGATCGAAGAAGCGGCGACACGCAGGCAGGCGGCGGTCGACCGCGGCGATGAGGTGATCGTTGGCGTCAATCGGTACCGGCTCGACAACGAGGACAAGATCGACGTCCTCGACATCGACAACAAGGCGGTGCGCGGGGCGCAGGTGAAGCGCCTGGACCGGGTTCGCCGGCAGCGAGATTCCATCCGGGTCGAAGCGGCGCTCGCCCAGCTGGAGGAGGTCGCCGTCACCGGCAAGGGCAACATGCTTGAAGCCGCGGTGGAAGCGGTGCGTGCTCGTGCAACGGTGGGCGAGATTTCCGATGTCTTGCGCGGGGCTTTTGGCGACCATGCGGCGACGCCCAAGGTCGTGCGCGGCGTCTACGGCCCGTCCTATGCCGGCGAACCGGAATTCACCACGCTGATTGCGCGCCTGCAGGAAGTCTCGGCCTCGCTCGGCTCAAGGCCGAGGATCATGGTCGCGAAGCTCGGCCAGGATGGCCATGATCGTGGCGCGAAAATCATCGCCTCGGCCTTCGGCGATATCGGCTTCGAGGTCGTCACCGGGCCCCTGTTCCAGACGCCGGGCGAGGCGGCCGACCTGGCCATGACCTCGAAGGTGCATGTCGTCGGCGTGTCTTCGCTGGCGGCCGGCCACAAGACGCTGCTGCCGCAGCTTGTCGAACTGCTGAAGCAAAAGGGCGCGCAGAACATCATCGTCGTCTGCGGCGGGGTCGTGCCGCGTCAGGATTATCAGTATTTGTTCGACCACGGGGTCGCGGCCGTGTTTGGTCCAGGCACCAATGTGCTGGATGCAGCGCGCGCCATCCTCGACCTGATGGAAGGAAAGCGCAGCAACATTTGATTTTGAATTTATCCGTGTTCGCTTATGGGAAGCGCCTGGGAGTGTTTCACCTGCCCTAGCGCAAAGCTCGACTCGATTGACGCAACTCCCTCCAAGCGTGTCAGCTTTTGCTTGAGAAAGCTCTCGTAGGCCTCGAGATCCTTCACAACGATCCGGAGCAGATAGTCTCGCTGCCCGGTCATGAGATAGCACTCGACAATCTCTGGCCAACGCATGACGGCCTTTGCGAACCGATCCAGTTCCTCTTCCCTTTGCCTTTCAAGTTTTATCGATGCGAACACGCTGATCGGCAGCCCAACTTTCACCTGATCGACAACCGCCACATAGCTCTTGATCACACCCGAGGCCTCGAGGTTACGAACCCGGCGCGCGCATGGTGACGGCGATAGTCCCACAATCTCGCTTAGCTTTTCGCTTGTCGCATGAGCATCGGATTGGAGAACTCCAAGGATTTTTCGGTCGATTTCGTCAATTTCTGCTTTTGACATATTCTGCCATTTTTCGAATGTAAATTCGCTCAACCAGCCAATTTTACCAAAGCGTCCGACCATATTTGGTCACACTCTGCTCATGTCGTCCAGTAGCTTATGTGCATTCGAAAGCGAGGGGCCATGGACAAACGGCGCTTGGAATTCCTGACGGAATTGGAGAAGAAGGTCCTGTGGCTGGCGACGTGGACGATCCATAACGCCAACCACCTTCGCTCGAGCGATGACGGGCTCAAGGTCGGTGGCCACCAGGCTTCGTCCGCGTCCTTGGCGACGATCATGACGGCGCTGTATTTCGCGATTTTGCGCCCCGAAGACAGGGTCGCCGTGAAGCCCCATGCAAGTCCCGTCTTCCACGCTATCCAATATCTGTTCGGCAACCAGACCCGCGAGAAACTCGAGGCCTTTCGCGCGTACAAGGGAGCACAGTCCTACCCATCCCGCACCAAAGACATTGATGACGTCGACTTCTCCACCGGCTCTGTCGGTTTGGGCGTCGCACAGACGCTGTTTTCATCGCTGGTACAGGACTATCTGCACGCGAAGGGCATGGCAGCGGATCTACCCGATGGAAAGATGGTGGCGCTTATCGGCGACGCCGAGATGGACGAAGGCAACATCTTCGAGGCGCTCCTTGAAGGATGGAAGCATGGGCTCCGCAACACGTGGTGGATCGTCGACTACAACCGCCAGAGTCTCGATGCCGTCGTCCGTGAAGGTCTGTGGGAACGATTCGAATCCCTTTTCGGGAATTTCGGGTGGGACGTCGTCATTCTCAAATACGGCAGGCTGCTCGATGCCGCGTTCGCCGAACCCGGCGGCGAGGCGCTCCGACACTGGGTCGATACATGCCCAAACCAGCTCTATTCCGCGCTGACATTCCAGGGTGGCGCATCCTGGAGGAAGCGGCTTCTGGATGATATCGGGGATCAAGGCCCGGTATCGAAACTGATCGAAAGCCGTTCGGACGAAGAACTGGCCCAGCTCATGGCCAATCTGGGCGGACATGATCTGCCGGCATTGCTCGACGCTTTCGAGGAAGCACGAACGCATGACCGGCCGGTGTGCTTCATCGCGTACACGATCAAGGGATTCGGGCTTCCGCTCGCCGGCCACAAGGACAACCACGCCGGCCTCATGACGGCGACGCAGGTCGAAGGATTGCGCGCCAGCCTCGGCGTGACACCTGGCCGTGAGTGGGAACCGTTCGAAGGCTTGTCATTGCCGAAAAGAGATCTGGTCGAATTCATAGAAACGGCGCCGTTCAACAGCCGCGGAACCCGTCGCTTTCAGGCGGCCAAGGTTGCCGTTCCGGAGAAGTTGCCAGCGCCGTCGCAGCCGTCCATGTCCACACAACAGGGCTTCGGACTGCTGATGCACGAGATTGCCAAGAGCGATACAGATCTTGCCAGCCGCATCGTCACCACGTCACCGGACGTCACCGTATCCACCAATCTCGGTGCATGGGTAAATCGCCGTGGGCTGTTTGCACGCGAGGAAATGGTCGATCTCTTCAGGAAGGAACGGATACCGTCCACCTTCAACTGGGAATTTTCGCCCAAGGGCCAACACATGGAACTTGGCATCGCCGAGATGAACCTGTTCATCATGCTGTCCGCCTTGGGACTGTCCCACTCTATTTTCGGCGAGCGGCTGCTGCCGGTAGGCACGCTCTATGATCCGTTTATCGAGCGCGGTCTCGACGCTCTCAACTATGCCTGTTACCAGGATGCCCGCTTCATCGTGGCGGCGACCCCTTCGGGCGTGACGCTTGCACCAGAGGGTGGCGCGCATCAATCCATCGCAACACCCCTGATCGGCATGGCGCAGGACGGCTTGGCCAGTTTCGAGCCAGCCTTTGTCGATGAACTCGCTACGATCCTGCGTTTCTCGTTCGATTACATGCAGCGATCCGGGGACAGCGAGCCAGACGCTGTGACATGGTTGCGGGATGCCGTTGGCGGGTCCGTCTACCTCAGGCTATCGACACGGTCGATCGAGCAACCCAAGCGCGAGATCGATGGTGAACTTGCCGAAGCCATCGTCAATGGCGGTTATTGGATGCGCAGGCCTGGGCCCAATGCGCAGGCGGTCATAATCTATTCCGGCGCCGTGGCGCCTGAAGCGATCGAAGCTGTCGGGTTGATCGCCGAGGACCGGCGGGACGTCGGCCTCCTCGCTGTCACCTCGGCCGATCGACTGAATGCGGGCTGGACAGCGGCTCAACGCGCCCGCGAGCGCGGATTGATCCACGCACAGAGTCACGTTGAACGTTTGCTGGCACCTGTGCCGGGACATTGCGGCCTTGTCACCGTGATTGACGGTCATCCGGCAACGCTGGCGTGGCTGGGCTCGGTTCATGGTCACCGAACCCGTTCGCTGGGCGTCGAGCATTTCGGGCAGACGGGCACGATCGCGGACCTCTATCGCCACTACGGCATCGATGCACAAGGTATAGCGACCGCGGCTCAAGCCATCGTACCAGGCAAGCCGATCAGACACATCCACGTGGTATAGCTGACCTGCCTGATCAGGGATCGGCTCTCGCTCGGCTCGCCGTTCGGGCCGGCATGGTGGCGGTCATCAGCAACAAGCGAGGAAAGCAAAGCCTCGAGGACTTCGCCCGGCAACTCGCCGACCTCGTCGTCGCGGCGAGCCTGTTCGAGGTGGCGCAAGAGGAGATCGTCGTGCTCGCCGTGCCATGGTCCGAGCTCGCCGTAGCGCTGGTGGAAGTCCCCGACTGGGACGGAAGGATCGTGATAGACGCGACGAACCCCGACGTGCCCGCGACGGCAATAATTTGAATGCGGCGTGCGAACTGAGACAGTTGGCGGGTTAAGGTTCAACTTCTTAGGAGTCCGCGACGTTACAGTACTTCGAAGAGCCCTGCCGCGCCCATGCCCCCGCCCACGCACATGGTGACAACGATATAACGCACGCCTCGTCGTTTGCCTTCCAGGAGGGCGTGGCCAACCATTCTTGCTCCCGACATGCCATAGGGATGGCCGATTGAAATCGCGCCGCCGTTGACGTTGAGCCGTTCAGCAGGGATGCCGAGCCGGTCGCGGCAATACAGAACCTGGACGGCGAAAGCCTCATTGATCTCCCAAAGACCAATGTCTTCCGGAGAGAGTTCGAAGCGCTCAAGCAGGCGCGGCACGGCGAAGACTGGACCAATGCCCATTTCATCCGGCTTCGTGCCGGCCACAGCCATACCGACATAGCGGCCGAGCGGGTTCAGACCGCGTCGCTCCGCGAGGCGCGCTTCCATCACAACGCAGGCCGAGGCGCCATCGGAAAGCTGACTGGCATTCCCGGCCGTGACCGTGCCGCCTGGAATCACTGTCGCCAGCGCGCTTAGTCCTTCGAGCGTGGTGTCGGGCCTTGCTCCCTCGTCGCGATCGAGGATGACTTCGTGAAAGGTGATGTCCTTGGTCGCTTTGTCGACGCGTTTCATCGTCGTCCTCATCGGCACGATCTCGGCATCGAAACGCCCGGCGCGCTGAGCTTCAGCGGTGCGTTGTTGCGAACTGAGTGCATAGGCGTCGCATGTCTCGCGTGCGATGCCGTAGCGCCGCGCGACTACCTCCGCGGTCTCGATCATCGGCATGTACGCGTCGGGATGCATGGCGGTGAGCATAGGGTCGGGCGTGATCCGCAATTCGGGCGTCTGGACCAGCGAAATCGACTCTACCCCGCCCGCAACGACGATATCCATCCGGTCGACGATGATCTGCTTTGCAGCGGTCGCTATGGTCATCAGTCCGGATGAACATTGCCGGTCGAGGGTCATGCCTGGCACCGTTACCGGGAAACCCGCGCGCAATGCCGCCATACGGCCGACCGACTGCTGCACCCCTTGCGGCAAGGAGGAGCCAAGCAGGCAGTCCTCGATCTCCGCAGGCGCAACGCCGGCGCGTTCGACGGCCGCGGTGAGGGCATGCGCCGCAAGCGTCGGCGATGGTGTGTGGTTCAACGCGCCGCGATAGGCGCGACCAATCGGCGTCCGCGCCGTCGATACGATCACCGCGTCGCGCATCAGCGATACATCCCCGCTGCCGTGGCGGCCGTCTCGGCGCTGGCAAGTTCGCGCTCGGCCTGGGTGAAGCCGTAGTCCGGTACGACCTCACGGTCGCGTTCTGATATCGCATCCCATTCCTGGACGACCCGTTCGCCCGCGTCTTCGCCCCCGCCGATATAGAGGCCTTGCGTAAGGACCACGCCTGCCCGGGCGAAATGACCCGCGCCGGCGCAAAGGATCGCGCGGGTGGGCGCGCCCTCGCCGACGAGCGCGAGCAGTCCCGGACTGACCAGCGCCGGATCGAGCAAGTTCAGGTGTCCTTCCGACAGCAGGCCATCGGTCATCTGCGTCGCGGCGGTTGGAGCCAGGCAGTTGACCCGGATGCCGTATTTGTCGCCCTCTATCGCCAGGGTCTGCATCAGCCCGACCAGCGCCATCTTGGCGGCGCCGTAGTTGGCCTGGCCGAAATTGCCGTAGAGCCCGGACGACGACGTGGTCATCACGACCCGGCCGTAGCGCTGTTCGCGCATGATGTCCCATACCGCCTTGGTGCAGATCACCGCACCCATCAGGTGAACGTCGACCACCAGGCGGAAATCGTCGAGGCTCATTTTCGCGAAGCTTTTGTCGCGCAAGATCCCGGCGTTGTTGACCAGAATGTCGACGCGACCCCAGCGCTGCATTGTCCGCGCGGTCAGTTCGGCAATGGCGGCCTCGTCGGTCACCGATGCGGCGATGGCAATGGCTTCGTAACCCGCCGCCACGATTTCCGCGGCGACGCGATCCGCTGCCTCATGCGACAGATCGTTGACCACCACCCTGGCGCCTTGCCGCGCCAGGAAAAAGGCGTGCGCACGGCCAAGCCCGCCGCCCGCGCCGGTTATGATCGCGATCTTTCCATTGACAGACATTCGGCTGCATCCTCTGATTTCGACCGGCCATGTTCGCCGGGTAACGGTTCATCGACATTTGTTGGTGACCGACATCAACCGCCGCCGTATTCGGCTCGCAGTCGCATCTTGTCTATCTTGCCGGTGGCCGCGAGCGGCATGCGCTCCAGTCGATAGACCGCATCGGGAATACACCATGACGCGACATGCCCTTGCAACGAAGCCAGAAGGTCTTCGTCGCTGATCACCTGCGCCTCGCGTATCTCGACCAGAAGGATCGGGCGCTCACCCCATTTCGGATCCGGTCGTCCAATCACTGCTGCGAGCCCGACCTCCGGGAGAGCGCCGATCACCGCCTCGATCTCGGCCGGGTTGATCCATTCGCCGCCGGATTTGATCAGGTCCTTGACCCGGCCCGTAATCGCGACATTGCCGCTTTCGTCGATGCGCGCGAGATCGCCTGTCGCAAACCAGCCATTCGCATCGCTCGCCTTGTCCTGCTCTCCGAAATAGCGTTCAACGACAGCGGCACCGCGCACGCGCAACTGGCCTTCAACACCGCGCTGCCGAGGCAGCGCCTGTCCGTCGACGTCGGTCAGCAACAGATCGACGCCTATAGCGGGGCGGCCCGAGAGCCCCGCTTGCGATCGCTCGTGAAGCGGCGCCACCGTGCCTGACGGCGAGAGCTCGGTCATTCCCCAACTCGTCTGCACTTTCACATCAAGGCGGCTTTCGATCCGCTCCATCAGCGCCGGTGCGATGGGGGCTCCTCCAACGGTGATGCGCTTGAGCGTCGGCATGGATATGCCGGTCGCTTCGACATGCTCGACAAGGCCCAGCCAGACGGTGGGGACGCCCACTGCCATCGTCACCTCTTCCTCCACAATCAGGCGCGCCAGGCTGGCGCCGTCCATGGCGCGTCCCGGCAGGACCAGCCTTGCGCCCACCGCCGGCACCGCGAATGGAAGGCCCCAGGCGTTGGCATGAAACATCGGCACGACGGCAAGAACGCTGTCGGCGCTTGAGATGGCCATCACATCGGCCTGCAACAGCCGCAGCGTGTGCAAGAAGCTCGAGCGATGGGTGTAGGTGACCCCCTTGGGGGCGCCCGTTGTGCCCGAAGTGAAGCAAAGTCCGCAAGGAGACGTCTCGTCGAAACCACCCCAGCCCGCCTCGCCCTGCGACCGCGCAATCAGCAGGTCGAGCGAGCAAAGCGGCGGTTCGGCGACGAAGTCTCTTGCCCCGTCGATCACCCAGATGCGCTCGATGTCCGTCGCGGCGGCGACCATCTCCGCGGCAAGCGGCAGGAGATCCGCACTGACGACGAGGATTCGCGCTTTGGACAAGCCCGCCATGGCAGCGAGTTGCGCGCCGGTCAGCCGCGGGTTGAGTGTATGGCAGACGGCGCCCATGCCCATGCAGGCGTACCAGACCTCGACATGAGCCTGGGTGTTCCAGGCGAGAGTGGCGATCCGGTCCCCAACACGTATGCCGAAGCTCCGCAGCACTGCCGAGATGCACATGCTGCGATCCCTCAAGGCGAGGTATCCAATTCGATCGGATTTGCCGCCCGCGCGTCCGGTTACCACCTCCGCTTGAGGATGCCATTTGGCGGCGTGCTCGAGAAACTTCTCGAGCGTCAACGAGAAGGGCTGGACGGTGCCGTCCATCATCGCGACCTCGCCGGGCAGCCGGCCACGATCATTCGTCTGCGATCGCCCTTTCCACCCGAGGCAATCGGTATGAAATTCACTATCGAGCCAGTTAATAACATGGATTGACCTGTCTAATTGATGTCCTGCTCCGCCTCCCGTCACCGGGGGGCGGCGCGCTCAGTGAATCGCGGCATTGAGAATACTGGCCGCGCTTGCCTCGGCCCGTGAAAACTCGGCGGCAATCGTGCCGCTTTTGGCGACCAGGATCCGGTCGCAGGTTTCCAGAATTTCCGGCAAATAGGACGATATCAGAATGACGCCGGCACCGCTGTCGGCAAAGCTGCGGATGATCTGGCGGATCTCGGCAATTGCCCCGACATCCACCCCGCGCGTCGGCTCGTCGAAGATAACCAGCTTCGGCTTCTGAATGAGTGATTTGGCGATGACCACCTTCTGTTGGTTGCCGCCGGAAAGATACAGGACCGGTCGTTCGACGCCGATGCTCCGGATTGAAAGCCTGTCCACCCACTCGCTTGCCAAGGCTCGCATCCTTGCCCGTGGAGCAAGGATGCGACGACCTCCGAACTTGGCCAGCCAACCCAAGCCGATGTTTTCCGCCACGCTCAGCGTGTCGAAGAAACCGTCGAGCTTGCGATCCTCGCTGATATAGGCGATCCCATCGGCCACTGCCTGAGCCGGGAGGCCGTAGCGCACTTCGCGGCCGTCGAGCCAGATACGGCCACCGCCGAAATTGCGCTTTGTGTGTCCCATGATGACCTTGGCGACTTCGCTCCTGCCCGAGCCGATCAAGCCTGCCAGGCCTGTGATCTCGCCGGGGAAGATCGAGAAGGACATGCTGTTGACCATGCTGCCCATGCGGATGTTTTCCACGCGCAGCACCGGCAAGGCGGACCGGGGCGGACGCCTTGCCGCCGGGGCCTTGTCCTGCTCTTTCAGTTCATCGCCGATCATGTGGTGGATGAGCATGCCGCGATTGAAATCGGCGGCCGGCCCGGTGGTCATCATGCGTCCGTTTCTCAGAACGGAGATTCTGTCCGCATAGGTCAGGGCCTCTTCCAGCGCATGCGATATGAAGACGATCGCCACACCGTCTCGCTGCAGCGACTTCATCAGGTCGAAGAGATGATCGGTTTCCTCCGGGGTCAGGGCCGCCGTGGGTTCGTCAAGGATGATGACCCTTGCCTTGTTCAGCACCGCGCGGGCGATCTCGACCATTTGCCGTTTGGCTGCGGAGAGCGTCCCTGCAAGCTGCGCGGGGTCGACCTTGAAATTCAGTCGCTGCAGAACTTGCCGGGCAGCACTGCGCACCCGCCGTACCGAGTTGAACATGTGCTCGCGGCCCAGGACCATGTTCTGGGCGACGGTGAGTTGCGGCACCAGGCTGGTCTCCTGGTAGACCATTGAAATCCCCTGCCCGCTCGCATCCCTGGGTGAAGAGAAAACCACCGGCTGGCCATCGATCCTGAGAATGCCCTCGGATGGCGAGATCACGCCGGCGATCAGCTTGCATAGCGTCGACTTTCCAGCGCCATTCTCTCCGACCAGGGCGTGAATCTCGCCAGCCATCAAATCAAAGCTCGCATCGGCAAGCGCCGCGGTGTTGCCATACGTCTTCGTGACATTCTCAAGGCTGACGATGGGCTGGGCTGTCATGGCACGCTCCCAGAACCGAGATTGAGGATTTCGCCGCTGGCCCGGCTGACGGCAATCAGGTTCTTGTTCCACGAACAGACATCGCAGATCGCATGCCGCCTTCCGTTGGCGCGCGAATGCGCGCAGGCGATCGGCATCAGGGCCTCGTCCAGTTCGATCACCAGCCCATATGAAAATGAAGGCGCCCAGGGTTTTACGTCACCGAAGAGCCGGGCCGCCCCCAGTTCGATTGGGAAGTCGTGGCTGATTTCCGGCGTGGCTCGCGGCGAGATCCAGTAGCGCGGATCGAGATTGGCCTTCATATCCGAAACGAACACCGGCTCCGTCTTCAGGAATTCGATCAAGGGATCACGCCTCGACAGGCAGGCCATCGCGTATCCGGTGTCGGTCTTGCGAATGCGGCCGAGATAGCCGGGATAGCCAGACTGGAGAGTGCGGCCTGAAAGATCGACGATGCTGGCCCGGTCGAGTTGGGAGACGATGAGGCCGCCGGCGAAGTCTGGGGTGATGCCCATCGGGCAGTGCAATGCTCGCGCAACGATGCGCGGCTCCTTGAAGCGGCCCACCACCACGACCTTCCCGCGAGGCACTTCATCCCATGGCGCGATGGACAACACGTTTTGATCGTCGCGGTAGCCATTGTCGACGACAGCGATCTCGTCGCTGGACAGGAAGGCGCAATCGCTCACAGAGACGAGATCCTGCGGCGCGGACCAGCCATCGACCGCCTGCCCGCTCTGGTCGACGACCGCGATGGAGCCACCTTGCAGACCGACCGCGACAAGGCCGTCGGCGCTGCACGACAGGGCGGACACGGGTTGGTCGAACCGCGTCCAGGCTTCCGGTGCGTCGCGCCATCGGTGCAGGCGAAATATCTGACTGCCGGAACTGAACAGCAGGTGGCCTTCGGCTGATACGGACAATGCTTCCGGCTTCTCCACAGGGATGGCATCCGCGTCGTCCAGCCGGTGGTTGGGGCCAAGAACCCCTTCCAGCGTCATTCCGGGAGTATCTTTGGCCTTGCGTGCGAAGAGCATCAACGGTCCCTCCCCCAATAGCTCGCAGGCCCGGTCCACCGTGCGTTGGCGCCTTCTAGGGCGAGCCGACCGATCTTGTCGTTGGTCACGCCGCCGAGGAACAGAGAGCCTTCGTGCTCGCGCATCGATGTGATCATGTAGAGAGGTCCATCGGGAGCATCCCAAAGTGCATCCACTATCTTGCCCAGCCCGTCTATCTTGAGCACGCCTCCGATGTTGAGGTTGCCGAAGAGCCAGTTTGTCGGAGGCACGCGCCTTGTCATGCGCCGTCGCAGGCCCGGGTGTTTCAGCACCCGGTCGAAGAGCGGATTGCGCATCCCGGCCAGCGCCACCCAGTAGCCGCCATCCGACGCCCGGTTGATGTTGTCGGGATAACCCGGCAGACCTTTGAGGAAGATGCGTGGCCCATCCGACAACTTGGCGAGATCGAAGATCAGGATCGAGCAGTTCCACGTACTGGCGACCAGCAGGTGCTTGCCGTCATGTGTCAGGCACACACCGTTTGGAAACACCAGATTGTCGCAGATGGTCCGGGTTTTCCCGGATTTCGGGTCATGGCTGAGGAGACGGCCGTTGGGCCGCCCTTCAAGAAGGTCCATTCCCCAGTTTTCAATGTCGTAGCGCTTCGTTGCGTCTGTGAAATAGATCGTGCCATCGGGTCCTATGTCCAGATCGTCGGCCATACGGATTGCGGTGTCGTCCTGGACACTGAAGAGGCTGCGTGACGTCTCGTCCGTCAACAGTTCGACGTCGCCTGCCATGGTGACGCGGATCAGTCCCATTCCGGCAACGCAGGTGACGATCCGCCCTTCCCGGTCGAAGGCCAGCCCAAGTGGGCGCCCGCCAATCTTGGCCAGCACGCTTACATCCGAATAGGTCGGTGCGGCGATTTTCAGGATGCAGCCATTGCGGTTACCGCAATAGAGGTTCCCTTCAGCGTCGAGAATAACATCCTCGGGTCCGTCAACGCGCCCGGAAGCCAGGATTTCCGCGCCCTTCAGCCGCGGGGCCATCTCATCCGGCATCAATCCGCGCATGCCCTCGACCGGCCCGGCATCGAGCACGATGGGATCGAGGTAGCTCGAGGCCAGCAAGCGGTGCCGGTTCTTGCGGAATCGGACGTCGATCGTCAGGATCACGATGATGATGGCGCCCATGCAGAACTGGACGAAATCGCCACGGAAGCCTGCATTGATCATCGCGTTGTTCAGGAGGTAGATCGTCGTGAAGCCGATGAGCACCGTCACGGGCGAACCCTTGCCGGGAACGAAGCCGCCAAGGCCGACCACGAGAGCCGTCAGCGCGAAAAACTCCATGCCGATGCCGGTGTCGGCGACGCTGATGCTGTTTTGACGTGCCGCAAACAGAAAGCCGGCCAGACCGACGATAAATCCCGCCAGGAGGTAGGCCAGGAAAATGGTCGTCCTGACAGGGATACCACCATGGCGCGCGGCCTTGCGGTTCCCACCGACCGCGAGGATATGCCAGCCGAAGCGAAGCTGGCGAAACATGACGAACACCAGCGCCGCCACGGCGATCAGGCACCAAGCTCCGATTGGGACGGCCAGGAACTTCTCGAAGCCAATCCAGTCCCAAAGGTCATCGGTGCGGCTGCTCGTCGATATTTCCACGAGTTCAGCCTGGGCGGCGAGCGCAAACAATGCCCTGACGGTGATCATTGTCCCGAGCGTCGTCAACAACGCGCCACAGCCGAGCAGGCCGGCGACGATGCCATTCGTCATGCCGACCGCGGCGCCGGCCGCAAGGGTAAGCACCAACACGGCAGGAACCGGCAGGTTGAGAATGTGGAAGCAGTAGAGCGCGACGAAGGCCGACATGGCGAAGTTCGAGCCGACCGAGAGATCGATGCCGCCAACCGCGACGACAATCAGAAGCGCCAGGACGACGAGCCCGCCATCGGCGGCATACTGCGCGAGATTCTGCAGGTTGGCCGGCGAGAAATAGCCGTCCGTCGTCAGTGCGATGCCGATCAACACGCACAGAAGGGCCAGGAACGGAATTGTACTCTCGATCCATCCCTTGGCGAGGATGTCCGCCAGAATGCGCCGCGGCGACACCACGAACAGGGGTACGTGTTGCCTTGGCAGGCTGGCGAAGTCGATTTCAGCGGGCATGGCGCGTTCCAGGCGATGGAAAAGGCGGGGCTGGAGAGCCCCGCGGAGTCCGTTATGTCAGCGACTGGCCGTCGCTCACATTTTCCAGCACAAGCTAGCATCGTATGTGGGGCCGCCCTTGATGATCTTGAGAGGTGAATCCACCGTCAGCATGGACCCGTCCGCGGCGGCGGCTCCCTGCAGCAGCAGGTCGATCACCGTGGCCGCATCGCGGCCCTGCCCGTCGGCGTCGTAGCTCCACACCCGGTCGAGAATCTTGTCCTCCACCGCCTTGCAGGTGACGTTGTCGCCACCGCCCGTTGCGTAGACCAGCACCTTGTCCTCAAGCCCAGCGTCCTTGACGGCATGGCCGGCGCCCATCGTATGAACATCCCAGTGGCCGAAGATGGCGCAGAGGTCTGGATGCTGTTGCAGCACGGTTGCCGTGATCTGGCGCGCCTTCTCTGGCTCCCAGTCGGACGCCTGGTTGGAGACAACCTGGATCTCGGGGTGATCCTTGAACACCTTGAAGGCCGCATCGTTCATCATGACGCTGTCGGCCGCGGTCAACTGACCGGGGATGATGGCCACCTTGCCCGACTTGCCGCTGCCTGCGCCGCACTCCTTGACGATGTCCTCCGCGACGTCGTGGCCAATGCGGGTCCAGTTGGCGCCGACGAATGCGGAAGATGGCTGGTTGGACTGCAGGTTGAGCTGCAGGACCTTGATGCCCGCGGCCTCGGCCTGCTTGATCTGGCGAGCCAGCAACTGAACCGTCGGATTGTGAACGACCAGAACATCAGGCTTTTCACTGATCGCCTTGGCCAGAAGTTCGGCCATTGCGCCGCTGTTGAAGGCGGGATCGCGGATCTCGAGGGTGTAGCCATGCAACGCCGCATCCTCCTTCATGCGGCGCGCCCACCCTTCGGTCAGCGAAATACCCATGGCGATCGGTATGAAGATCACCTTCTTGCCGGCGAGGTCGGTGCCCGCCGAGGTCGATCCGGTTGAACCCATCGCCGCGGTCGCCGCGATCAGAAAAGCCATAGCTGCGGTTCGGACGCGATTTCCAATTCTATAGACCATGTTCTCCTCCTTGGTTTGATTATCAGTCTTTAAAGATCGCCAACGGTGTCCGTTTCGGTGTCCCTGGGGTTCAGATAATTGTCGATGACGATTGCAAGGATGAGGACCAGCCCCCTCAGGGCGTCCTGCATCTGGGTGGTAAAGTTCATGAGCGTCATCCCATTGCGCAGTATGGCGATGAGTGCCGCCCCGACCAGGATGTTCCTGAGGCCGCCGCGGCCACCCCGAAGCGGTATGCCGCCGAGCACCACGACAAGGATTACATCAAATAGCAGGGTTCCGTTCGAGACGGTCCGGAAGTCAACCGCGCCGCTGGCCGCCGAGGTGACAAGGCCGGCCAGGAGCGCCGTGACGGCGGCAAAGACATACACCACCACGGTTGTCGTCCTTACCGGCAGGCCGGTCAGGCGGGCGGCCTGATAATTGTCGCCCATGGCGTATATAATGCGCCCGGCCGTCGAGTAGCTGAGCAGCACCCCGGTCGCCACAAGGGTGGCGAGCATCAGCGCGACCGGTACCGTCACGCCGGGCAGGATGTTTCCCGACAGGAAGAGCACCGCGGGGTTGGATTTCGGCAGCAGCAGGATGAATTCGCCACGCAGGATCGCGAACCGAAACAGGCCGGTGATGAACATGGCCGACGCCAATGTGGCCAGCATGGCTGGAATGCCTACATAGGCGATTAGAAAGGCGTTCACGATTCCGACCAGGACCATGGCGGCGACCGCCACCAGCAACGCCAGCGAGGCCGGGCTGCCGCCGGTAACCAGGATGCTGAAGATGGTTGCCCCTGCCACCATCTGGGCGATCAGGGACAGATCCAAGCCCCTCGATATGATCACGACGGCCATGCCGCAGCTCAGCATGACGAGCGAGGTGGAATTGGACAGGATGACCAGCAGGTTTCCAGAGGTCGCAAATCCATCGATGAAGAGAGCGAACAAGACCGCCAGGGCAAAGGTCACGACGAGCACGACGCGCTCGAGCATGCCGACCTCACGTCTGCCCGTCATTTTCCCCAGCACGGTCTCAGTCATGGCAGGCGCCGTCCGAGCCGATCGTATCAACGGCTCCGCACGCGCCGGCCGGCGACCGGAAGGCTCCTCGACGGCCTGACAAGCGAGACGCAACGGTTGCGTGGGGACGCATCGCGCAGCCCACACCGATCAAGCCCGCAATCCCTGCTTTGCGTTGCATGTCCTCTCCTCCCGGGCGAAGCTGTAGCAAGAATTACATTCACTAACAAGATAGCGAATGTTATTTGTCGCAAGGATGATCCGCCTGCCGGCAACGCTGGCGTCGGACGGCTTCGACCGGCCGCCCGCCCAGGCGGCGATGGCGATTTTCAGGATGATCTCAAGGTGAGAAGTCGGCCGCCGGGACCATATCGCTTGGGATCGGGTGCCCGACAGCAGCTTGACCGGAGATGGCGGTCACGCACACCGGTCTTGGTCCGGGATTGTGCCGAGACAGCGCCCGCCAGAGTGGCTTCGCACGAGGCGATAGCGGGTCAGGTCTTGCGCGTCGCCCCCAGCCTGTCGCCCGCAGCCTCCCGCTTCACGCAGATGGACCGGATGCCCGCCGCCATGAACGTTGCCATCCGTTCCTTGACTGCTACAAAGTCGTCCGACCGGCACAGTCCGCCGGACAGTTTGTCAATGCGGCCGGTTCGCGCGAGCGTCAGCATCAGCGCTCCGGTGACGAAATGATATCCCCAGAAAATGTCTTCTTCAGCGGATCCGGGAAGCGCTTTCTTGAGCAGGTCAATCAGTCGCAACACGACGGGATCGAAGTGCTTGTCCATCAGTTCGGCGCCCCATTGCGGTGTGTTCGCCACCTGGGCACCCAAGGCAGCGTAATTCTTCCAGCCCTCGTCGCCTTCGATGTAGAGGTCGAGATCGGTGTCGAGAAAGGCGTGCAACGCGCCCTCTACCGTAGGCTTGCCTTTCATTGCGCGGTCATAGTCGGCAAGCGCCTTCATCCGCCGATCGCTGGTGACCGCAGCCCTGCGCGCAAAGACAGCGTCAAAAAGCATCTTCTTGTCGGTGAAGTAGTAATTGATCAGCGTGTGGTGCACACCGACGGCTCGAGCGACGTCCTTCAGTGCGACTCCATGCAGTCCATGCTTTGAGAAGAGGAATTCGGCGGTGTCGAGAATCTGCTCGATCGTCTCGGCTCGTTGCTCTGCTTTCGTGGCACGCTTGCGCCTTACGCCGCTCTCCTGAGACAAGCTGATACCCTTTCCAATTCACCGGCGAACGGACCGCGCCAGTCCAGCAGCGGATACATTCGAAAGTCCAACCAAGGCAAGTGATCCTGCGAGGTAGGCTGGGCGCCACAATGCATCCGCTTAACAACCGACGCCAGCGCATCCATTTCGCGCGCTGTGAAGCGAGCCTTGGCAATTCGACGCATTCCAAGTCAATCCAAGAATCAATCA
This sequence comes from Mesorhizobium sp. 113-3-9, assembly GCF_016756515.1. Taxonomy (NCBI): domain Bacteria; kingdom Pseudomonadati; phylum Pseudomonadota; class Alphaproteobacteria; order Hyphomicrobiales; family Phyllobacteriaceae; genus Mesorhizobium; species Mesorhizobium sp. 113-3-9. Next base: position 6,625,225 of record NZ_AP023246.1, read on the forward strand.
ATGTGATACACGAGTCAATCCTCACTCGCTAGATAGTGAATTAAATCGCTTTTCGGTTGTGTTTCAGCCGTCTCCGATCACTGCTTGGATGGGTTGGACCAAAAATCATTGGCCTCAAGAAGGCGCTCGAACTCCTTCAGGAGGAAGGTCTCGAAAACGTCCTCATCCGCCATGACCGCGGGCTCTTGGCAGGATTTTCCTATTTTTTTCAATAAGTTAAAATGAAAAGTGCCGTCACGAGTCTCATTGGCCGTGACGGTACTTTGAAAAATTGGTCGGGGCAATATGGTCGAGGCCCGTCAGGCGGGCCGCCAACGGCAAACTCTAAGTGCCGATAGGCGCCGAATGTCCTGGAGAGGATTTATTCTTTATTTCAACGGCTTGCGTCGTATTTCGGCGCATCTCCGGTGGCGTTTGGATGGGCCTGAATCACTCCCACTCGATCGTACCCGGCGGCTTCGACGTCACGTCGTAGACGACACGGTTGATGCCGCGGACTTCGTTGATGATGCGCGTGGCGGCGGCGCCCAGGAAGGCCATGTCATAGTGATAGAAGTCCGCCGTCATACCGTCGACCGAGGTAACGGCGCGCAACGCGCAGACGAATTCGTAGGTGCGGCCGTCGCCCATCACGCCGACGGTCTGCACCGGCAAGAGCACGGCAAAGGCCTGCCAGATGGCATCGTAGAGGCCAGCCTTGCGGATCTCGTCGAGATAGATGGCGTCGGCTTCGCGCAGGATCTCCAGCTTTTCGCGCGTGATGCCGCCCGGGCAGCGGATGGCAAGGCCAGGACCCGGGAACGGATGGCGGCCGATGAAGCTCTCGGGCAGGCCGAGTTCCTTGCCGAGCGCCCTCACCTCATCCTTGAACAGTTCGCGCAGCGGCTCGACCAGCTTCATATTCATGCGCTCGGGCAGGCCGCCGACATTGTGGTGCGACTTGATGGTCACCGACGGACCGCCGGTGAAGGAGACGCTTTCGATGACGTCGGGATAGAGCGTGCCTTGCGCCAGGAAGTCGGCGCCGCCAAGTTTCTTTGCCTCTTCCTCGAACACTTCGATGAACAGCCGGCCGATGGTCTTGCGCTTCTTTTCGGGGTCGACCTCGCCTTCCAGCGCCGAGATGAATTTTTCCGAGGCATCGACCAGGATCAGCGGCAGATTGTAGTGCTGGCGGAACATCGCCACCACACCTGCCGCCTCGTCCTTGCGCATCAGGCCGTGGTCGACGAGAATGCAGGTGAGCTGGTCGCCGACCGCCTCGTGGATCAGCAGTGCCGCGACCGAGGAGTCCACGCCGCCCGACAGCGCGCAGATGACCTTGCCCTTGCCGACCTGCTTGCGGATCGCCTCGACCGCGTGCTCGCGGTAGGCGCGCATCGTCCAGTCGCCCTCGATGCCGGCGATGTTGTGGACGAAGTTCCTGAGCAGCCTCGCGCCATCGGGCGTATGCACAACCTCGGGATGGAACATGATGCCGTACATGCGGCGCTCGACGTTGCCGAAGATGGCGAAGGGCGAACTTTCCGACTTGCCGAAGACCTGAAAACCCGGCGGCAGGGCGATGACGCGGTCGCCATGGCTCATCCAGACCTGATGCCGCTGGCCCGTCGCCCACAGGCCCTCGAACAGCGGGCTGTCCTTCTCGATCTCGACGAAGGCTCGGCCGAATTCGCGATGGTTGGAACTTTCGGCGACACCGCCCATCTGCACGCACATGGCCATCTGGCCATAGCAGATGCCAAGCACCGGCACGCCGGCATCGAAGACGATCTGCGGCGCGCGCGGGCTGCCGATATCCGATGTCGAGGCCGGACCGCCGGACAGGATCACGGCTTTGGGATTGATGCGCTTGAACGCCGCTTCGGCCGACTGGAACGGCACGATCTCGGAAAACACGCCGGCCTCGCGGATGCGGCGGGCGATGAGCTGCGTAAACTGGCTGCCGAAATCGACAATCAGGACGGTATCGGGGTGATTGGCTGTTGTCATGGCGAGCGTTTAGAGAAAGAAATGAGTCTGCGCAATGGGTTGCGTAGCCTGACTTTCAGACGGGTCTGGCCTGGTCGTTGGATGGAGCAGTCCGCAACAAGCCCGACCCGATCGCCCGTTCGAGGTGCATGACGGCCTCGGCCAGCTTCTCGTCGATGACGTGCAGATATTCCGTCCAGTCGCCGACATGCCTGAGATCAGCCGCGCCGTCTGAAATGCCGCGCAGCCCGATCAGGGGCACATCGAACAGTTGGCAGGCGCGCAGGCAGGCGAAGGTTTCCATGTCGACCATTTCGGCCGCGATCGTGTCGTAGGCAGCACCGGTGATGATCGCGCCGCCGGTGGACAGCGTGGCTTGCCTGATTTCGGGTATCCGCAGCGGCAGCGGCACGATGACCGGCAGGTCGAGGAACGGGGTCGCGCCTTTCTCGAAACCCAAGGGCGAAGCATCGATGTCGCGATAACCGACCGAGACGGCCTGATAGATTTCCGTCTGTTCCAGGGTCCGGCTGCCGGCCGAGCCGAGCGACACGACGAGGTCCGGCAACGCCTTTTCCGACTTCAGCCAGGACAGCTCGGCGCCTAGCCGGACGGCGGCCTCGACCGGCCCGACACCCGTCATCAGCGGCGTGAACAGTTTTTGCAGATGCGGGCCATATTCGGCCTGCGCCGCCATGACGAAGAGGACATCCTTGCCGCCAATTCGCGTAACATTAGCCATCAGCCCGCAATCCCATCGCGGCCTACCACCGTCATCATCGTCCCCGTCATGGTCGCGATCAGCTTGGCTTCGCCGTCGGCGGCAAAGGCGTAGGCCTGGCCATCGGCGACGATGATGGTGCGGCCAGGCTTGGTCACCGAGCCGCGAAACAGGAAGCGCTCGCCCCTGCCCGGCGCCAAAAGGTTGACCTTGAATTCGATGGTGAGCACCCCGGAATTTTCCGGCATCAGGGAAAAGGCCGCATAGCCGCAAGCCGAATCCAGCGCCGTCGAGATGACGCCGGCATGCAGGAAGCCGTGCTGCTGGGTCAATGCCGCCGAATAGGGCATCTCGATTTCGATGATGCCGGGCGTCACCAGTGTCAGTTCGGCGCCGATCGTGGCCATCGCCTGCTGGCGCGCGAAAGACGCCCTGACGCGATCCTCATAGTCCGGAGCCGGTACGATCTTTGCTGCCATCGCAATTGCCTTCAGTTTTGCCGGAGAAGCTTATCGCAGAGGCACGGGCGGCAGGCAAATGCTTTTGCTGCACTGCAACAAAACGACATTGGAGGGGCCTAGTTCAACCAGACAAGCGAGGCGTTGAGCACGGTGGCGAAGGCCACCCATGCCGCATAAGGCACGAACAGCCAGCCCGAAAGCCGGTCGCGGTTCCAGGCTCTCACGATGAACAGCACGATGCTGGCGAGAAGAAGCATGATGACGACCAAGGCGGGTCCCATCATCCTTGCTCCGAAGAAGGTTGGCGACCACAGGAAATTCAGGGCGAGCTGGACGCCCCAGATCTTCATCGCCGCTCCCGCCGGTGCTCGCTCCCACGTTCGCCAGCCGGCCACCGCGATCAGCACGTAGAGCAGTGTCCAGACGGGCGCGAAAACCCAGTTGGGCGGATTGAAGGGCGGTTTGACCAGCGATGCATACCAGGCACCCGGCAACGTCGCATAGCCGATCAGCAAGCCTCCACCGATCACCAGGACAAGGAAAGGCAGCAGCGACAGATATTTTTTCAAGAATCCCACCCCAGAGCGACACGGCGCCGCGCATCTGCAACTGGGGCACTGGCGCTCCTTGTCAACGGCAGCGTTCAACTCGCCTTGCGCATGGCGCAGAAGTAAAACCCGTCAGTGCCGCTCAATGCCGGTGACAGCGAAATATCCTCGCCAGTGCCGACCCGCGCTGCAGCCTCGTGCCCCGGAAAATGGCCATCCCACAAAGCGCGGTGATCGAGCGGGGCAAAGCCGCTGTCGCGCTCGCGAAACGCGGCGACCTGTTCGCCGTTCTCCTCGTCGAACACCGAGCAGGTGATATAGATAAGCAGGCCGCCGGGCTTCACATACGCCTTGGCGGCATCGAGGATCGCCGACTGCTCACCCTTGCGGGCGTCGAGCTGCCTTTGCGTCAGCCGCCATTTCGCATCGGGACGGCGCCGCCAGGTGCCGCTGCCGGTGCAGGGCGCGTCGACCAGCACGACATCCATATGGCCAGAGAGCGGAGCGAGTTCGGCCGGCCTGGTCACGACCTGCACATTGCGGTTTTCCGAGCGGCGGATGCGGTCGAAGATCGGCGCCAGCCGCGCCTTTTCGGCATCGTGGGCAAAGATCTGGCCTGTATTGCCCATCGATGCCGACAGCGCCAGTGTCTTGCCGCCGGCGCCGGCGCAGAAGTCCAGCACCTGCATGCCAGCCTCGGCGCCGGCAAGCGCGGCCGCTATTTGCGAGCCCTCGTCCTGCACCTCGAACCAGCCTTTCTGGAAGGCCGGCTCGGACTGTACGTTCGGGTGCCTGCCGTCGCCATCGATCGGCGGAATGCGGATGCCGAGCGGCGCGATCCGCGCGGCCCGCGCCCCGGTATCGGCCAGCTCCTTGAGGACCTTGGCACGATCCGCCTGCAGCGTGTTGACCCTGATGTCGAGCGGCGGGCGGGTCGCCAGCGCCGCGCCCTCCCCGACCCATGCCTCGCCAAAGGCCCGTTCGAAAAGCGGTTCGCACCAATCGGGTATGTCGGCCCGCACCGCAGATGGGGCATCGGCAAGCCGGCGACCGGCGATCGTCTGCAGCTCGGTGGTGCTGAGCAGCGGCGGTGCGAACTTGTCACCGTCGAGCGCGTCGTTGAGCGACTGCGCCGTCTGGCTCCACTCGAGCAGCAACGCGCCAAAGCCGATGGCGCGCGGCGTATCTTCGCCGAGCAGCCAGCCGGCGGAGCGTTTGTGGCGCAGCGCGTCGTAGACGATGTTGCCGATGGCCGCGCGATCACCGCCGCCAGCGAAGCGATGTGACAGGCCCCAATCCTTCAGCGCATCGGCCACCGGCCGGTGACGCCGGCCAATGTCCTCCAGCACTTCGATGGCCGCAGCCAGCCGTCCGCCCAGTCGCATCGATCATTCCATCAAATCGTGATCTATCGCCTGCTCTTAGAGCCTTTCGCGTCCGGATTGAACCCCGCTCCGTCTCGCGACGAAGAGGCAGCCTGAAATCCGTCCGATCAATACATCTCGCGGACCGGCAACAGCAGATCGATCAATAAATGCAAGGTGTCTAATGTTCGTAACTGCCGACTGCAAGCACGACCTGTGGGGCAACCGCTCTGCTTTCCAAGTTTTTCGGTTGGTAATACTCTTCACACCATGATTCGCGGCGTGGAAAACGCGGACCGGCGGATCGCTACGAGGAGAGGGCAATGAAAACTTATTTGGCGGAAGTTCTAGGCACATTTCTGTTGGTGTTCATCGGTACGGCATCGGTGGTGACGGGCGGCTTCGGCGGCGCGCTGCCGCTCGGCCAGGAAGGCATCGGTCTGGCATTCGGCATCGGCCTCATCGCCGCTGCCTACGCGATCGGCCCGATTTCGGGCGCGCATCTCAATCCGGCGGTGACGCTCGGCGTCTTCCTCGCCGGCCGGCTGCCGGCCAAGGACGTCATCCCCTACTGGATCGCGCAGGTCATCGGCGCCATCCTGGCTTCGCTGGCACTGTGGATCATCGTTTCCGGCAAGACCAGCGAACCCATCACCAACTTTGGCGCCAATGGCTGGGACGTGGCGAAATGGGGCATGAGCTCGGCCTTCCTCTGGGAGCTGATCGGCACCTTCACCTTCGTCACGGTGATCCTGGGCGTTACGGCTGAAAAGCACTCGACGGCGTTTGCCGGCCTGGTCATCGGCCTGACGCTGGCCGGCATCCACTTCGCCATGATCCCGGTCACCGGCACCTCGGTCAATCCGGCCCGCTCCATCGGCCCGGCGCTGTTCACCGGCGGTGCCGCGCTCAGCCAGCTCTGGCTGTTCATCGTCGCCCCGCTGATCGGCGGCGCCATCGCCGGCGTCGTCGCCAAGGCGCGCGTCTTCGAGAAGGATTGATCTCAAGAGCCTGAATGCAAAAGGCGCGGGCCATGGCCCGCGCCTTTTTTGTTGGATAGAGCTCTTTCCGGATCAGCCGGCGATGTCGAAGCGGTCGGCGTTCATCACCTTGGTCCATGCCACGACGAAGTCTTTCGCGAACTTCGCCTTGGCGTCCGCGGTCGCATAGACTTCGGCAAGAGCGCGCAGCTGCGAGTGTGAGCCGAAGATGAGGTCGGCACGGGTGCCGGTCCACTTGACTTCACCGGTCTTGCGGTCGCGGCCTTCGAACACGTCCTTGGCATCGGACGTAGCCTTCCACTCCGTGCCCATGTCGAGCAGGTTGACGAAGAAGTCGTTGCTCAGCGTTTCCGGCTGTTTGGTGAAGACACCATGCTTGGACTGCCCGGCATTGGCGCCGAGAACGCGCAGTCCACCGACGAGGACGGTCAATTCCGGCGCCGTCAGCGTCAGCAACTGCGCACGGTCGACCAGCGCCTCCTCGACGGTCAGCCGCTGCTTGCCGCTGACATAATTGCGGAAACCGTCAACGGTCGGTTCCAGCGGCGCGAAGGAGTGGATGTCGGTCTGCTCCTGCGAGGCGTCCATGCGGCCCGGCCAGAAGGGAACGTCCACATTGTGGCCGGCGGCCTTCGCGGCTTTCTCGATTGCCGCGTTGCCGCCGAGAACGATCAGGTCGGCAAGCGAGACCTTCTTGCCGCCGGTCTGTGCGGCGTTGAAGTCCTTGGCGATCGCTCCGAGCTTGTCGAGCACCTTGGCGAGCTCGGCAGGCTGGTTGACGGCCCAGTCCTTCTGTGGGCTGAGGCGGATGCGCGCGCCATTGGCGCCGCCGCGCTTGTCGGAACCACGGAAGGTCGAGGCCGAAGCCCACGCCGTCGAGACCAGCTGCGACACCGACAGGCCGGAGGCCAGGATCCTGGCCTTGAGCGCTTCGGCATCCTGCTCGTCGATCAGCACATGGTCGACCGCCGGGATGATGTCCTGCCAGGGCAGCTCTTCCTTGGGGACGAGCGGGCCGAGATAGCGCGCGACCGGGCCCATGTCGCGGTGGGTCAGCTTGTACCAGGCGCGGGCGAATGCGTCGGCGAACTGATCCGGGTTCTCGTGGAAGCGCCGCGAGATCGTCTCGTAAGACGGATCGAAGCGCAAAGCGAGGTCGGTGGTCAGCATGGAGGGCGCGTGGCGCTTGGCCGAATTGTGCGCGTCCGGCACCGTGCCGGCGCCCGCGCCACCCTTCGGCGTCCACTGATGCGCGCCGGCCGGGCTCTTGGTCAGCTCCCATTCGAAGCCGAACAGATTGTCGAAGAAGTTGTTGCTCCATTTGGTCGGCGTCGTCGTCCAGATGACTTCCAGACCGCTGCCGATGGCGTCACCGCCCTTGCCGGTGCCGAATTTGCTCGCCCAGCCAAGACCCTGCTGCTCGATGTCGGCACCTTCCGGCTCGACGCCGACAAGTGCCGCATCGCCAGCGCCATGGGTCTTGCCGAATGTGTGGCCACCGGCGATGAGCGCGACGGTTTCCTCATCGTTCATCGCCATGCGGGCGAAGGTGTCCCTGATATCACGCGCCGAAGCCAGCGGATCGGGCTTGCCGTTCGGCCCTTCCGGGTTGACGTAGATCAGGCCCATCTGCACGGCACCGAGCGGGTTCTGCAGGTCACGGTCGCCGCTGTAGCGCTCGTCTGCCAGCCACTTGCCTTCGGGCCCCCAGTAGACGTCCTGCTCGGGCTCCCACACATCGGCGCGGCCGCCGGCAAAGCCAAAGGTCTTGAAGCCCATCGATTCCAGCGCGACGTTGCCGGTCAGGATCAGAAGGTCGGCCCAGGAGATCTTGCGGCCATATTTCTGCTTGATCGGCCACAGGAGCCGGCGGGCCTTGTCGAGGTTGACGTTATCCGGCCAGCTGTTCAGCGGCGCGAAACGCTGCTGGCCGGCTCCGGCGCCGCCGCGGCCGTCGGCGATGCGGTAGGTGCCGGCGCTGTGCCACGCCATGCGGATGAACAGCGGCCCGTAATGGCCGAAGTCGGCCGGCCACCATTCCTGCGAATCCGTCATCAACGCATGCAGATCCTTGATGACAGCGTCGAGGTCGAGGCTCTTGAATTCCTCGGCATAGTCGAACGCCTCGCCCATCGGGTCGGACAGAGACGATTGCTGATGCAGGATCTGAACATTCAGCTGGTTCGGCCACCAGTCACGGTTGGTCCGGCCGGCGGATCCATGCGCCACAGGGCATTTGCCCGCGCTGTTGTCGTCGGTTTTCGCGTCCATCTTACTGCTCCGATTTTGCCGAGGTTTGACTTTGCCGAGGTTGATTTTTGCCAAGATCTTGGGGCCGGCCAGCGACCGCACCAATCTGGAACGATTCCAGACTAGGCCGCATTGCTGATAAAAACAAATTGCCTTTCCTGTTCATTTCGATAGGCTTTTCTTATGATAGGCTTGACTGTCCGACAGATGCACTATTTCGACGCGCTGGCGCAGACGCTGCATTTCGGGCGCGCGGCAAAACTCGCCGGTGTCAGCCAACCGGCGCTGTCCTCTCAGATCGCGGAGATGGAGCAACGGCTGAACTGCCGGCTGTTCGAGCGCGGCGGCAAGTCGGTCCGAATGACCGACGAGGCGGTCGCCCTTTTGCCGCGTATCGAACGCATCCTGGCCGACATACGCGACGTCGAAACGACAGCCCGGCGCGGCCGCACGGCCATGGAGGGGCGCTTCCGGTTGGGCATCATCCCGACTGTCGCGCCCTATCTTCTGCCGCGCGCCCTGCCCGAACTGAAGAAGCATTTTCCGGCCTTGCTGCTCGAATTGCGCGAGGCCGTCACAACCTCCCTGGTCGAGGACACCGCATCGCGCAAGCTCGACGCTTTCATCGCGGCACTTCCGCTCGATCATCCTGGCCTGACCACCGAGGCACTGTTTCCCGACCGGTTTTTCCTCGCCGTGCCAGCTGGCGATCCGGCCTTCGCCTCGCCGCCGGTTCCGCCTGAAAGCCCGGCACTGGAGCGGCTGATGCTGCTGGAGGAAGGGCATTGCCTGCGCGAACAGGCGCTGGCGGTCTGCGGCAATGTGCGTCCGGTGGCGATGGCAAGCTACGGCGCCACCAGCCTGACCACGCTGTTGCAGATGGTGGCGCATGGCCTCGGCGTCACGCTCATCCCCGAAATGGCGGCCGGCCCCGCCGGCACCATCCCCGACCTCAAGATCGTGCCGTTCCAGGAGCCGATGCCGCAACGCATGATCTGCCTTGCCTGGCGACGCAACAATGCAAGGCATGGGGAGTGCGTCGAACTCGCCAAGATCATCCGCAGTCTCGGCACGGCGGTGTTGGCCGCGTGAAGCCAGGCGTCACAGAACCCGGGACAGGAACTCGCGGGTGCGCGGCGATTTCGGGCTGGCGATCATCTCGCGCGGCGCGCCGCGCTCGACGATCACGCCGCCGTCCATGAAGACGAGCTGATCGCCGATCTCGCGGGCAAAGCCGATCTCGTGGGTGACGACGACCATGGTCATGCCGCTCTCGGCCAGATCGCGCATCACCTGCAGCACCTCGCCGACAAGTTCGGGGTCGAGCGCCGATGTCGGCTCGTCGAACAAAAGCACCTTCGGCTTCATCGCCATGGCACGCGCGATCGCCACGCGCTGCTGCTGGCCGCCGGACAGTTCGCGCGGATAGCGGTCGACCTTGTCGGCAAGGCCGACGCGGCGCAGCAGCACTTCCGCCTCGGCCGTGGCCTGGTCGACGGGGATGCGCCGCACCTGTGTCGGCGCCTCGATCAGGTTCTCCATCACCGTCATGTGCGAGAACAGGTTGAACGACTGGAACAGCATGCCGATCTCGGCCCGGCGCTGACACAGGAGATCGTCCTTGACCTCGTAGAGCTTGTCGCCCTGGAGGTCGTAGCCGACGAACTGGCTGTCCACCAACAGGATGCCGCCGCTGAGTTTTTCCAGATGGTTGATGCAACGCAGGAACGTGCTCTTGCCGGATCCCGACGGACCGATGATGCAGGCCACCGTTCCCTCGGCGACGTCGAAGTCGACGCCCTTGAGCACTTCAAGCTGGCCATAGGTTTTGCGCACGCCGCGCGCGAACACCATGGAATCAGCCGGGACGCCGAAGCGGGCGCGATTTTCGGACTTCACGTCGCTCATCGGGCAACGCCGCGCAGGCTGATCAAGTTGCGCAAGGCGCGCATCGTCAGGGGATCCCGGCGCGTGTCGCTGCGGCCGAAATGGCGCTCCAGGAAATGCTGTCCGACCGACATGATGCTGACCACGGCGAGGTACCAGAAGGCGACCACGATCAGGAGCGGGATCGTCTCGAAGGTACGGGCATAGATGCTTTGTGCCGTATAGAACAGGTCATCAACGGCGATGAACGTCACCAGCGAGGTCATCTTCAGGAGGTTGATCGCCTCGTTGCCGGTCGGCGGCAGCACGAAGCGCATGGCTTGCGGCAGGGTGATGCGCTTCAGGATCATGCGGTAGGGCATGCCGAGCGCGCTCGCCGCTTCCGACTGGCCCGACGGCACGGACTTGATGCCGGCGCGGATGATCTCGGCCATGTAGCCGGCCTCGCACAGCGAAAGCGCAACGACAGCGGAGAAGAACGGGGTCATGAAATCATTGGTGCGTACGGAAAACAGCGTGCCCAGGAAAGGCAGAGTGAGCGAAATTTCGCGCACCAGCAGCGACAGGTTGAACCAGAAGATCAGCTGGATCAGGGCCGGGACACCCCGGAAGAACCAGACATAGACGCCCGCGAAGGCGCGCAGCACCTGACTTGGCGATACCCGCATGATGGCGATGACAGTGCCGACCACGATCGCCAACACCATGATGATGACGGTGAGCACCAGCGTGTTGCCAAGGCCACGCATGATCGAGGGGTGGAAGAGATAGCCGGCGGCCGTGCTCCAGGCGAAGGCCGGATTGCTGGCGAAGGCGCGAATGATGAGGAACGCCAGCAGCAAGGCGAACGCCGTGCCGATCCAGATGCCATAACGGCGCTGCGGCACGACGGTCAGTCGTGACACGGCAGCGGCAACGCCCGGCTCGACGCCGATCTCGGTCGGGTGGGCCACGCCCATCAATCGTCTCCTGATTGCTGGCCGGCGCCTGACCGACGGTCAGGCGCCGGGTCGTTTCTATTCGGCGCGCAGCGCGTCCATGGTCCCGACGAAGTAGGGTTCCTTGATGGCGTAAGCGCCCATGCCGTATTTGTCGAGGATAGCCTTGTAAGTGCCGTTCTTGAACAGCTCGGCGAGCGCGCCCACCATCATGTCGGCGGTTTCCTTGTCGTCCTTGGCGATCGCCATGCCGAGAGGCGCGACCTCGTAAAGCGTCGGCAACACCACCAGCTGGCCCTTGCTCGTCACCTCGAAATAGCTCGACGCGGTCGCATCGTCCATGCGGGCGTCGACACGGTCGGACAGCACGGCCTGGACGATATCGGTCGAGGAGTTGAAGACCGACTTCTCGATGGCCGCCTGGCCCTTGTCGGTGCACTCCTTGCCGAGCTTGTCGACCAGGAAGTCGGAGGCGCTGCCGGCCGAAACGCCGATGCGCTTGCCGCAGAGCGGCGTGTCGCCGCTGAAGCTCGCCTTCTTGTCGGGCGACGTCGAGACGGCGAGGCCGGCCTTCAGGAACATGACGAAATCGACCTGTTTCAGCCGTTCGGGCGTGGCCGAGAACGTCTCCCAGGCGATCTTGAAGCGACCTGCGGCCAGGCCGGGGATCATCGAGGGGAATGGCGTGCGCTGAACATCAAGCTTGGCGTCGACCAGCTTGGCCACCTCGCCCGCGAGTTCGATGATGATGCCGGTCTGCTTGCCGTCGGCATCGAGATATTCGAACGGCGCATAGTCCAGCGTGTTGGCGACAGCGAGCGTGCCGCTCTGCTTGACGTCGGTGGATTTCGCAACCTCGGCGGCCCGAGAAACCCCGCCCCAGGCCATGGTGGATATCGCCAGCGCAAGGCTGGCCGTTCGCAGATATGCATTCATTGCTGTTCCCCTTTCTTGCTTGTTTGCAGTCTTCACCAGGCAAAGCCCGAGCCGGCCTCCGTTCTGGGACCGGCTCGGGCTCGACATTCGCTTACACGCCTGCCGCTTCGGCCGCCTTCTTCTTGCGATAGTGGTAGTTCTTGTCGATGCGCTCCATCAGATAGTCGCCGTAGAGCACCGGCGCGTATTTCGGCTGCGTGCCGGCCGGCACGCAGACCGGCAGCGCCTCGATGGTTTCGTCCATGGAGGGATCGAAGAAGAAGGGTTGCGAATAGCGCTCGCGTCCCGACCGGTTGATGACGCGGTGCGGCGTCGAGACAAACTGGTCGTTGGACCAGCGTGCAAGGATGTCACCGACATTCATCACGAAGGAATCCGGGACCGGAGGCGCGGGAACCCAATCGCCCGCCTTGTTCTTGACCTCGAGGCCGCCGACATTGTCCTGAGCCAGCAAGGTGATGAAGCCATAGTCGGTATGCGGCGCCGAACCGAAGAGCCCTTCTTCCTGAGGCTGGGTCGGATAGTGCAGCAGCCGCAGGAAGGTCGTCGGCTGCTCGAAATAGCGGTCGAGGCTGTCGGAGGGCAGTCCGAGCGAGAGCGCGATGGCGCGGACCATCTTGCGGGCTAGCGTGCCCATCTCATCGACATAACGCTCGATCGTCTGCCTGAAGCCCGCCACGGTGGCCTCGTCCGGCCACTGGTTAGGGCCTTGCAGCGGCTTTTCGGCCAGGACCCTGGGATCGTCGGCGCCGACCTCGTGCATGAAGAAGATCGATTCGCTCTGGTTCGGCTTGCTGACGGTCGCCACCGACGAGGTCACGATGGTCGAGCCGGCAAAGGGCAGGAAGCCGCGGAAATTCTTGTCGATCTTGAGCTTCGCCTTTTGCTCCTCGGGCAAGGCAAAGAAGCGCTTGGAGGCTTCGCGGACGGCTTCGACGTCGGCGCGCGGAATGGGATGGCCGGTCACGTAGAGGAAGCCGATCGTCTCGAGATAGCGGCGCAGCGTCGCCGCCGTTGCCCGGATCGCGCCTTCGTCGTCGCCATAGAGCGCCGAAACGTCGAGGATCGGAATTTCGGAAAAATCACCGCGCTCTTGTGCATCCATTTTCGAACACCCTGTCTTGAACATAAGATACAGTACTGTATTTCTACACATCCGAACGGCCTCATCAATAGGCTTTCGATCGCAAAAGGAGAGTCGCGGCATCATGGCACCACGCAAGATCATCATCGACACCGATCCGGGCCAGGACGACGCGTTCGCCATCCTTTTCGCACTGGGCTCTCCGGCCGAGCTCGACGTGGTCGGCATCACCACGGTCGGTGGCAATGTGCCGCTGGCCCTGACGTCGAAGAATGCACTCAAGGTCGTCGAGCTTGCCGGGCGCGCGGACGTGCCGGTCCATGCCGGATGCCCGGCGCCGATGGTGCGCAAGCTGATCACGGCCGAGTATGTCCATGGCGAAACCGGTCTCGACGGCGCCGACCTTCCCGAACCGGTGACGCCGCTGCAGGGCGAACACGCCGTCAACTACATGGTGCGCACCATCATGGATGCGCCGGAGGGCGAGTTGACCGTCTGCACGCTCGGGCCGATGACCAATCTCGCCATGGCCATGACCATGGAGCCGAGAATTGTGCCCCGGCTGCGCGAAGTCGTGCTGATGGGCGGTGGCTTCTTCCAGGGCGGCAACGCCACACCCGCGGCCGAGTTCAACATCTTCGTCGACCCGCATGCGGCGCACAAGGTTTTCGACAGCGGCGTGCCGGTGACCATGGCGGGCATAGACTGCACCTACACCGCGCTGATGACGCCCGAGTGGCTCGATCGCCTGCGCGCCACCGGCAGCCGCGCCGCGATCGAGGCCGCCAACCTGGCCGACTTCTTCCGCCAGTACGGCACGCACAAATTCGAAACGCCGGCGCGCCCCATCCACGACGCCTGCGTCACCGGCTATCTGCTGGCGCCGCAGATCTATGAGCAGCGCCAGTGCGCGGTGACGGTCGACATCGTCTCGCCGGAGACGATCGGCATGACCGTCGTCGACTGGTGGCACGTGACCGGCCGGCGCAAGAACTGCAACGTGCTGCGGCGCATCGACCCGGCGCCGTTCTTCGAACTCATGCTGGAGCGGATCAGCGCATTGCCCTGAGCCCGGCGTTCCGCGATAGATGGACACTCGAAGAGTCGCGAAGCGCATCGGAGCCGGCAAACAGATTGCAGGCGTTGGGCATGGCGATGAAGGTCTTGATCAGATGAAAGCGGACAGCACCCCTGCCAGAGGCAAGAGACCGTCCAAAGCCGCCCCGCCTGCGAAGGCGGCGCGGCAGACGCTGAGCCGCGAGGCCTGGATCGCGGCGGCGCGCAAGGTGCTGGAAAAGCGCGGCATCGGCGAGGTCAAGATCGACCGCCTCGCCCAACAGTTCAAGGTGACGCGCGGCTCCTTCTACTTCCACTTCGCCAGCCTGGCCGACCTTCGCGACAGCCTGCTGCAGGAATGGCGCAACACCAATTGCGCGCCGTTCTGGGCGATGCGCGACATGCACGACATAGACGGCCTGCAGTTCTTCACCGACATCGTGCATGTCTGGGTGGACGAAGCGCCGTTCAGCCCTCTGCTTGATCTGGCCGTACGCGACTGGTCGCGCACGTCGAAGAAACTGACGCAGGAGGTCAAGGACATGGACGACCTGCGCATCGCGCTCTTGATCCGCTCCTTCCGCGCCATGGGCTATCCCGAGGATGAAAGCCTTGTCAGGGCGCGCATCACCTATTTCCACCAGATCGGCCAGTACGCGCTGTCCTTCAAGGAGGATCCGACGGTGCGCAGAAGCTACCAGCCGCTGTTCGGAGAGGTGCTGCTTGGACCGCTCGTGCAGGAGCCGGGTTCGGCGCCGCGACCGAGCGAAATGCGGACCGGCCGTCGCCAGCAAGGGGCGTAGCGGCGGCGGGTTGCGGGACGCCCGGGCCGATCTCCAAACAATCTACGAAGCAGTCGCCTCGTTGGCGATGGCGCGTGTCGCGTTCTGGTCCGGGCGCAGCAGAAAATAGAATGCGGTGACGTGCGTGATCATCAGCAGCGGCACGTAGATGACCGGGATGGCGTAGGTGGCGCCAAACAATCCCGCATGGGCCGGGAGGTCGGCCTGGATGGCTTGGTAATAATCGACGATGAGGTCGACTATCCCGATAATATTGAAGGCGACGACGAACGGCCAGAAGAGCTGGCGTATCCGCACCGTCAGCAGTGCCAGCATGGCCAGCACACCCGTTGCGAAGTCGCCATAAGCGGCGAAGGTGGCAAAGCTGGCGGGCATATCTGGGCTGACGACGCCCGGAAGGATGAAGACGAGCCCGAAGAAGCGGAAACTGTGCAGTGTGGCGATCGCGCGTTGCGCCGCGACGCGGTCCATCGAGCTCAGCCAGGGCCAGATATACGCAACGAAGCAAAGCAGCCATGCGACATAGCCCAGGACGAGATGGGTCTGGAAAAGGATTTCCGTCGACATTGCGGTCTCCTGTCAGCTGTTGGTGGGTGCGGCCTCGAACACCGCGGTCAGGATGCCGAGCCGGCCTTCCATGAGATTTCGCCCCAGATTGGCTGCAAGCTCGGCAAAGTCCGGTCCCATCACCACGCCGAGATTTGGCGACGGCAGCGGACCAGACGCACGCAACTGCCCGAACCAGGTCTTGGCGGCCTCCGTGTCGTCTTGCCATGCCAGCATATGGAAGCCGGCCGGTTCGATCGCCTCGCGCGTCGCGTCGCTTGTCAGGAGGAAGCTCGTCGCCGGCGTTCGCGCCCAGGGAAGCGGATAGTGCGGCTGGCCGCTGCCCAACACGACATCGAAAGTTGCAAACCTGCCGCCTGACTTCAGCACGCGCCGAATCTCGCGGTAGAGCCGCGCCCGGTCGGAGATGTTCATCGCCACATGCTGCAGCAGCACGATGTCGAAGCGGCCGTCATCGAACGGAAGCTCCAGCGCACTGGCGGTCAGGAACGACAACTGCCCGCCCTGCCCCGTGCGCCCGGTCAGATAGCGCGCGGCATCCACGAAAGGCTCGCTGAGATCCACGCCGATAACCCGGCAGCCATAGGTCGCAGCCAGGAAGCGCGCCGGCCCGCCGACGCCCGAGCCGACGTCCAGAACCGACATGCCGGCGGTGATGTCAGCCAATTGGGCAAGCTCGGCCGTCGCGGCAAGCCCACGGGTGTGAAACTGGTCGAGGGCGCCGAGCTGCTGCGGAGTGAGAAGCTGATCCTCCGGGCCGAGGTCGGCCAGCACCGCCTTCAGCCGCTCGGTCAGGCCAGTCGCGCGATAGTGGTCGCGCACTCCATCAAGTTCATCGGTCATGGCAAGATGCTCCTGTCTCGGGCCTCTTACCTAAACCTGCTTCCATCGTTCGACTATCCGCTATAATCATAACAACCCATGAAGCAGAACTACACAATCCGCCACGGAGCGCTGGAGGGCGTCGAGGTGTTCCTGGCTGTCGCAAGGCGCCGCAACTTCCGCCGCGCCGCCGCCGATCTCGGCGTGACGCCGTCGGCCGTGAGCCAGGCGGTACGCGTGCTGGAAGCGCGGCTCGGTGCGGCGCTGTTTGTCCGCACGACACGAAGCGTCGGCCTGACCGAGGCCGGCCAGCGGTTCCTCGACCGTGCCGGCCCTGCCTTCGAGGAGATCGTCGCGGCCGGCGAGGCCGCGCGTGATGTCGGCCAGCGGCCGACCGGCCTGCTGCGCCTGTCCGTGCCGCGCGCCGTCGTGCCGTTGATCCTGGAGCCGGTGATCGCGTCGTTCTGCCAGGCCTATCCCGAAGTCGAACTGGAGATCGCCGCGAGCGACGAGATGGTCGATCTGGCGACCGGCGGGTTCGATGCCGGTATCCGCCTCGGGCAGTTCATTGCCACCGACATGGTCGCGGTGCGGCTGACCCCGTCCTTCTCGTTCGTTGTCGTCGGCAGTCCCGACTATTTCGCGCGCCATGGCCGCCCCGAACGTGTCGACGATTTGCGCCACCATGCCTGCCTGCGCCTGCGCCGCTCGAACGGCGCCATCGCGCCCTGGTCCTTCGTCGACGGCAATGAAGCGATCGAGGCCATGGTCTCAGGTCCGCTGATCGCGCATGACTACCCTACCCTGGTCGGGGCAGCGATGCGTGGGATCGGGCTGGCGCAGATCCCGCGACCCGTCGCCGAGGGACCGATTGCCCAGGGAAAACTCGAGCCCGTGCTGGACACCATCGCGGCGACGACGCCGGGCGTCTTCCTCTATCATCCCGGCAAGCGCCAGATCCTGCCGAAACTGCGCGCCTTCATCGACCACTTGAAATCCGGGATCTGAGATAGCGAAGGATCTCGGAGCCTTGGCGCTTCGCTTGCACCAAAGCGCTCACGGTATAAATATCAGAAATACATAAGTAAAAAATACCACGAGATGGACCATTCCGGTCAGGAACGTCGTTCTTTCGGTGCTGAAGCTTACATTGCATATGAAAAGCGCCAGGACCAAAAGGACCGCATCGGCGGCCGGCAGCCCCAGGGTCAGTCCTCTCCCCGTCAGCAGGCTGGCGGCTGCGACTCCCGGTATGGTCAGGCCGATCGTGGCGCAAGCCGACCCCATCGCCACATTCAAGCCGCGCTGCAACTCGTTGTTGAGTGAAGCACGCACCGCCGAAATGGCCTCTGGCATCAACACCAGCGCCGCGATCATCGCCCCCACAATGCTGTCGGCCTGGGTCACCTGATAGGCAACGAGCGTATCTTCGACGCTGGCCGCGACCTGCTCGGCGAGCATGACAATTCCGATCAGCCCGGCCATCAGCAGCAGAGCGCTGGCAGAGATGTTCTCTTGAGGGGCAGCGCGCACCGAAACGTCGTGTGGTTGTCCCTGGGTAAAGTCTTCCCGGTGCCGGACGGTCTGCGCGAACACGAAGCTTGCATAGAGCAGCACTGAAAGGACGCTGACGAAACCAAGTTGGGCTGCCGAAAACGTGCCGGGGTCCGTGGTCTGGGTGTAGGTCGGCAGAATAAGTGTCATGACGGTCAGCGCGATCAGAACCGCCAGATAGGCACTGGTCCCTTGCCGCACGATGGCCTGCTTGCGATGACGCCAGCCGCCAAGCGCGAGACACATGCCGACAACGCCGGTGGATGTGATCATCACGGTGGAGAAGACGGACTCCCGTGCCAGCGTCGGGTTGTTCTCTCCATGCAGCATCATGGAAACAATGATCGACACTTCGATTGCCGTGACGGCGAACGTTAGCACCAGCGTGCCGTACGGCTCTCCTACCCGCCGAGCCACCGCCTCGGCGTGGTCGAGCACCACGAAAATGGTGACGAACATGATCGCACACGACAGCGCACCGACAAGGATCCTGGCGTCCAGCGAACCCTGGTCCACCGACAGTCCGCTGGCTCTGACCGCGACAGCCATCGCCAGCGCAGCCAGCGGCATCGCGTAGGAAATCGCCGATCGCCCGACGCCAGTCATTCAAGCCCCTGTGCGCTTCTGCAAACCTTGGCTGCATTCACGCGCCGACAGATCGAAGCGTTCACCCCTTTTACGCGGTCTTCTGCGTCACCAGCCCCAATTCCTCGACCATCGCCTGGCGCATCAAAAACTTCTGCGGCTTGCCGGTCACCGTCATCGGCAATTCGGTGCGGAAGCGGATGTGGCGGGGGATCTTGTAGTGGGCGATCTGGCCGGCGCAGAAGTTCCTGATCTCCTGTTCGGTGGCGATCTGGCCGGGCTTGAGCACGATCCAGGCGCATAGCTCCTCGCCATATTTTTGGTCGGGAATGCCGAACACCTGCACTTCCCTGACCTTGGGATGGCGATAGAGGAATTCCTCGACCTCGCGCGGATAGACATTCTCGCCGCCGCGGATGACCATGTCCTTGACCCGGCCGACGATGTTGCAATAGCCCTCGGCATCGATGGTGGCGAGGTCGCCAGTGTGCATCCAGCCGTCGCCATCAATCGCCTCGCGGGTCTTTTCGTCGTCGTCCCAATAGCCCTTCATGACGGAATAGCCGCGGGTGCACAGTTCGCCCGGCGCGCCGGCGGCAACGGTGGCGCCGTCAGAATCGACGGCCTTGACCTCGACATGAGGGTGGATGCGCCCAACCGTCGAAACGCGCTTTTCCAGCGGATCGTCAACGCCGCTCTGGAAGGAGACCGGGCTGGTCTCGGTCATGCCGTAGGCGATGGTCACCTCGGACATATGCATCAGCGACACCACCTTCTTCATCACCTCGATCGGGCATGGCGAGCCGGCCATGATGCCGGTGCGCAGGCTGGAGAGATCGAAGGCGCTGAAATCGGCATGATCGAGCATGCCGACGAACATGGTCGGCACACCATAAAGGCCTGTGCAGCGCTCCTGCGCCACGGCCTTCAGCGTCGCGCCGGGATCGAAACCCTCGCCCGGGAAAACCATGGTGGCTCCCTTCGACACGCAGCCCATCGTGCCCATCGACATGCCGAAGCAGTGATAGAGCGGCACCGGGATGCAGAGCCGGTCGTCGACGGTGAGCTTGATCGCCGAGGTGACGAAATTGCCGTTGTTGACGATGTTCAAATGGGTCAGTGTCGCACCCTTGGGCGCCCCCGTCGTGCCCGAGGTGAACTGGATGTTGATCGCATCGTTCGGCTTCAGTCCCTCTGAAATGCGGTCGAGACTGTCATGCTCGTCGCGACCGGCCATGGCCAGCACGTCGGCGAAATTGAACATGCCTGGCGAATTGTCGTCGCCCATGCGGATGATGATCCTGAGCGACGGCAATTTCGTTGCCTTGAGCTTGCCCGGCGTGGCCTTGGCGATCTCCGGCGCCAGCGTCTCGATCATGCCGAGATAGTCCGAAGTCTTGAAACTGGCGGCCGTCACCAGCGCCTTGCAGCCGACCTTGTTCAGCGCGTATTCGAGTTCGGTCAGCCGGTAGGCCGGGTTGATGTTGACCAGGATCAGGCCGATGCGCGCGGTGGCGAACTGCGTCACCAGCCATTCCCATCTGTTGGGCGACCAGATGCCGACGCGGTCGCCCTTTTCGAGACCGAGCGCCAGGAAGCCCGCGGCCAGCGCATCCACCGTGTCCGACAGTTCGCTCCAGGTGAAGCGCTTGTCCTGGCCGACGAAAACGGCGGCATCCTGCGTGGCGTATTTGCTGGCAGTGTCGGTGAAAAGGGCCGGAATGGTCTTGTCGAGCAGCGGTACCTTGCGCTCGCCCGAGACATGCGCCCTGCCATCGACGGGTGCGATAAAGACGCTGCCGGCGCGCGCGCCGCGGCCACGCAGATTGGTGGCGTTCTTCAGCTCGTCGAGATTGACCGGCATCGCTGTCTCCTCCCAGGCCGCATCGAGCCTATCAGCCTGCCGGGACGGTGGAAATCCCGCCGATGGTACTGAAGTTCTGTTCCCATGGAGGGGGGAGTGATCGTTACCCGACCGCCGCCGCCATCTTCGTGACGATGTCGCGCAAGATGGCTTCATCGCCTGAGGCACGCGCCTTCTTCGATGCGACCAGACAGGCTTGCGACTTCAACACGACGCCGTCGCCCAGCACCTTGAGATGGTTGGCCCGCAGCGTCGAACCGGTCGTGGTGATGTCGACGATGACATCGGCAAGTCCCGCCGCCGGCGCACCTTCGGTGGCACCCAGGCTTTCGACGATGCGATAGACCTGGATACCATGCTTCTGCGAGAAGAATTGCTGCGTCAGCCGCCAGTATTTGGTGGCAATCCTCAGCCGCCTTCCATGGCGCTGGCGGAAATCGGCGGCAACGTCGTCGAGGTCGGCCATGGTGTCGACATCGAGCCAGATCTCGGGCACGGCCACCACGACGTCGGCATGGCCGAAGCCGAGACGGGCGACGATTTCCGCGCGCGCCTCCCAGTCGGCCAGGTTTTCCCGCACCAGATCCTCGCCGGTGATGCCGAGATCGACCGCGCCCTGGCCGATCTCGCCCGCTATTTCGGAAGCTGAGAGGAAAGCGACCTCGACATTGTCCAGGCCCTCGACGCGGGCATGATATTTGCGCTCGTCGCCGGGCATGCTGATGGCGAGGCCGGCCTTGGCCAGCACCTCCAGCGCCTGCTCTTTCAGCCGGCCCTTCGACGGGATCGCCAACGTGATCATGGTGCCGTCTCCCGCAACGCCTCGATACGGTCGAGCCAGACGGAAAAGCCGACGCCGGGGATCGCGGTCTTGGCGCCAAGCAATGTCAGCAGCCGGTCGTAACGGCCGCCGCCGGCCAGAGGCCGCTCGCCACCTTGCGCCGCGATTTCGAAGACCACACCGGTGTAATAATCGAGCGGACGGCCGAAGGCGGCGTCATACCGGATGTTTCCGGCCGGCAAGCCATGTGCCTCGATCGCCCTGGCACGGGCGGCGAATTTCTCCAGCGCGGCACCCAGTGAAAGCCCAGCACCGGCGGCGAAGGTCTCCAGCGCCTCGGCCGCGCCGTCGAGCGGGACGTCGATCGCCAGAAAGCTTTTCAATGCCGCGAAAGCCTCGTTCGACAGCCTTACGCTGCGCAATTCGGCCTTCTCGATCAATCGCCGCGCAATGTCGGAGGGCGAGCGCCCGGCCGTTGCCGAAAGCCCAGCCTCTTCCATGCCGCCGGCGATGTGGGTCGAGAGACCTTCGAGATCGCCATCGAGGACAAGGGCGGCGACATCGCCAGAGAGCTGGCCGTTGCGCGGCGGGTTGGCGAGGTCGGCAAGTGCCGCCTGCAACATCGGCGCCGAACCGAAGGCACGAGCCAGCCGCATGCGCCAGCCGCGCGGCAGGCCGAGTGCGGCCAGCACCGCTTCGAAGATGCCCTGGTCGCCAAGCGTGACCGTCAGCGGCTGGCCGGGCAGCACAAGCGACAGCAGCGCATGCGCATCGGCCACGGAGCGGGCATCGGCCTGCGCCGTGTCGCGGTCGCCAAGATCCTCGATGCCGGCCTGGAAGAATTCATTGCCGCCTTCGCGACGCTGGCGGAACACTTCACCCAGATAGGAATAGCGGCGCGGCGTGCCGGCCTGCGAGCTTATGTGGTCGAGGCAGACCGGAATGGTGAATTCCGGCCGCAGGCACAAGGTCTGCCCGGTCTCGCTTTCGGTGAGGAAAATGCGGCGGCGCAGATCCTCGCCGGCCATGTCGAGGAACGGGTCCGCCGGCTGCAGGACGGCGACCTCGACCGCGTGCGTGTCGCGCGCGGCGAAGAGGCTGGTGATGTCGGCTGCGATGGCGGGGTAGCGCGAAGTCACTGGCCGCGCTCTTATTTCGCGCGATCGGCAGCCTGCGCCGCCAGGATCTTCTTTACCTCGGCGACCAGTTCACTTTCCGCCACCGTGACCTGCGCCGGGCGGGCGGCGCGCCATTCGGCGTTGTCGGTGATTTCGGCGGACATGCGCGCGCCTTCGATCAGGTCCTTGATCTGCAGCTCGCCCTTGGCGCGCTCATCGCCGCCCTGGATGATTGCAACCGGGCAGCCGCGCCTGTCGGCATATTTGAGCTGCGCCTTCATGCCGGCGCCGCCGAGATACATTTCGGAGCGGATGCCGGCGGCGCGCAATTCGCTCACCATCTTCTGGTAACGGCCGAGGCTTTCGGTATCCTTGTCCATGACCAGCACGACGACGGGCGCGATCACATCGGCGCTGTCGAGCTTGCCGAGGTTCTTCAGCGCCGTCATCAACCTGGAAACGCCGATGGAGAAGCCCGTCGCCGGCACCGGTTCGCCACGGAAGCGCGAGACGAGACCGTCATAACGGCCGCCACCACCAACCGAGCCGAAGCGCACGATCTGGCCGTCCTCATTGGGGATTTCCGCCAGCAATTCCGCCTCGAAGACAGGGCCCGTGTAATATTCGAGGCCACGCACCACCGAACGATCCATGGCAATGCGATCCTCGGCATATCCCGCGGCCCGGACCAAGGCTTCGATCGTCGAGAGTTCGCCAACGCCTTCCTGGTAAGTCGCGTTTGAACTGACCATTGAGTCCTGGCCGACCTGTGCATTTCTAGCCGTCGCTTGAAGAACCGCTTCGGCTTGCCCATTGTTCAGCCCGGCACCCTTGGCGAAATCGCCCTCGCCTTCCTTGCCGCCATCCCAGCGGCCGGGCCCAAGCAGGAGCTTCACCCCTTCCGGCCCGAGCTTGTCCAGCTTGTCGATCGCGCGCAGCACCGTCAGCCGGCGGCCGGCATTCTCGTCGCCGCCAAGGCCGATCGCCTCCAGCACGCCATCCAGCACCTTGCGGTTGTTGACGCGGATGACATAGTCGCCGCGCTTGATGCCGAGCGCTTCCATCACGTCGGCCATCATCATCGCCATTTCGGCGTCGGCGGCGACGCCCGGCGTGCCGATCGTGTCGGCGTCGAACTGCATGAACTGGCGGAAGCGGCCGGGGCCGGGTTTCTCGTTGCGGAACACCCAGCCGGAGCGGTAGCTGCGATAGGGTTTTGGCAGGCGTTCGTAATTCTCGGCGACGAAACGCGCCGTCGGCGCGGTCAAATCGTAACGCAGCGACAACCACTGGTCGTCATCATCCTGGAAGGAGAACACGCCTTCATTCGGCCGGTCCTGGTCGGGCAGGAATTTTCCAAGCGCATCGGTGTATTCGATCAGCGGCTGGTCGGCAGGCTCGAAACCATAGAGCTCATAGACCGAGCGGATCGTCGCCATCATCTTCTCGACGGCGCGAATGTCCTCGGCGCTGCGGTCGGCAAAACCGCGCGGCAGCCGCGCTTTCGTCTTTTCCGATTTATCGGCCATGAGATGTTTGCCCGGAGTTTCGTGATGCTTGCAGGTCAACAATGTTGCGATCTTCGCAACGCGCGTGTCCTAACCGATGAAGCCCAGAGCGGCAAGGGTCGCCGCCTCGGACCCGCCCGGATCAAGAGAAGACAGAACCGAACTTGCGTGAAACAAAAACGCACTGAAAATGAAACAATCCCGCCATGAGCGCGGCATCGTACCGACACAATCGGAGCCGATATAGCGCATCGACATGAAGGGGTTCGGGAACATGACCAGCGCAGTGAAATTCCATGCCGATAGCGATGCTGGCGCGTTGCCGGCGCGACTGCGCCCGGCGGGCATCCACGCACCGAAAATGCTTGGCCAGGCTGCCGGCCCGTTTGATGTGCCGGCCGCCACCGACAACGGGACTTCCCTGCGCGACGCGTTGGTGACCGGCCTGCTAGTCATCTATCCGACGGTGGCCACGGTGGTGGCAATCGTTGCCGGACTTTTCCTGGCCAGCGCCAACGGCACCTGAACCTCCCGCTTCGTCGGGAGCGATATCCAAGAATTTTCTCGATCGGGGGATTGAGCATGCGACCGGGCTACGCATACGCGCTTGGCTGCGCACTTCTTATTGGAACGGCTAATCCGGCCAGCGCCGCAAGTTGCAAGCCCGGCGATGCCGGCCTTGCCGGCCACTACTACCTGCGCGGCGTCATGGAGGTTGGCTCCGAACTGCTGCTCAGGAAGGACGGCAGCTTCGAGTTCATGCTCGCCTACGGCGCCAACGACCAGTACGGCAAGGGCTGCTGGGTAAAGAAGGGATCAACCGTCGAGGTGATTCCGGCCGGACGCGGTTCGGCATCGACGCATCACACACCCGACGACAGCGGCTTCAGCGGTCTGGTGCTGACCATTTCCAACCGCGGCCTGGTGTGGGACATCAATGGCAGCGGACACAAGGGACGGTTTGAGAAGTAGTGGCTCCGCTCTTCCTTCTCCCCTTGTGGGAGAAGGTGGATCGGCGCGCAGCGCCGAGACGGTTGAGGGGTGGGTGACGGAGTGCTGTCGGCGCCAAGCTGGAGCACCCCTCATCCGACCTCGCTTCGCGAGGCCACCTTCTCCCACAAGGGGAGAAGGGAAAACTGAGCCCTACTCCGGCCGCTTGAACGCCTTGCGTTCCTTCTCGACCTGCTTGCGGCAGACGCAGCCTTCGAGATGGTCGTTGACCAGGCCCATGGCTTGCATGAAGGCATAGACGGTGGTCGGGCCGACAAAACTCCAGCCGCGCTTCTTCAAGTCCTTCGAAATCCGCACCGACACCGCCGTGGTCGGATTGGCGCGCAAATGGGCGAGATCGACAATTCTGGGCCGCTCCTCCTTGCCGGGTTCGAATTTCCAGAACCAGGCGGCGAGCGAGCCGAACTCGTCCACCATCTCGCGGGCGCGCTTGGCGTTGTTGATGGTCGAGACGATCTTGCCGCGATGGCGGATGATGCCGGCATTGCCGAGCAGACGCTCTACATCCTTGTCGGTGAAGGCGGCGACCTTGTCGAAGTCGAAGCCGGCGAAGGCCTCGCGAAAATTATCGCGCTTGCGCAATATGGTCAGCCACGAGAGGCCCGACTGGAAGCCTTCGAGGCAGATCTTTTCGAACAGCCTGCGGTCATCGGCCACCGGCCGGCCCCATTCATGGTCATGGTAGTGGAGATAGTCGGGCAGGTTGCCGTGCCAGAAGCAGCGCGTGACACCGTCGGGACCGGCGAGCAGGCCGGTGTTTTCATTGCTCATCGCGAAAAATCCATCCGTTAACGCGCTTCCGCGCCGCTTTTACCGTGGCTTTACCAGATTCCTGAACCGGGCGGTAACCACACCAAAAGGTTTACTGACAGAACCGCATTTTACGCATTCCGATTCATGTTTCGGTTGCTGCTTGCGCGCCAATGATCGCTGAACCGGGGAGCGTTTCCACCCGGTTGTATCAGACGATCAAGGTGCGTTCCCGATGAAGAGAGTCTTGTTTTCCGTGCTCGGCGCCGTGGCTGTGTTTGCCGGCGTCACCCCCTCGGCCGCTGGCGACCGCTATGCCGACAGGCCACCGGTGATGGTGAGCCCCGATCTTTCCGCCCCCTGGGTGCTGCAGCTTGGCCGCGCGCCCGGCATCGTGCGGCAGAACCGCCAAATCGTGCAGCAGCAGCCGCGCCTGCGCACAGCGCAACCGGCACAGCCCGACCGGGTGCAGACGGCCGCCGTGCAGGCGCCGGCCAAGCGCATGGTGATGCGCCCGCAGATCAACCCGGTCTACCTGCCGCAGGAAGTCGCCTACGACGGCCCGCAGAAGCCGGGCACGATTGTCATCGATACGACGCAGAATTTCCTCTTCCTGGTCGAGAAGAACGGCAAGGCGCGGCGCTATGGCGTCGGCACCGGCAAACCCGGCTTCGAATGGTCGGGCACGCACAAGATCACCAACAAGCGCGAGTGGCCGGACTGGCGTCCGCCGGCGGCAATGATCAAGCGCGAGGCCGCCAAGGGCCGTTATCTGCCGACCTACCTGGCCGGTGGCATCGAAAATCCGCTCGGCGCCCGTGCGCTCTATCTCGGCACGACCGAATACCGTATCCACGGCACCAACCAGCCGTGGACAATCGGCGGGGCGGTGTCGTCGGGCTGCATCCGCATGCGCAACGAGGACGTCGTCGATCTCTATGAACGGGTCAATGTCGGAACCACGGTTGAGGTGATATAATAGCTCAAGCGAATCACCTGACCCGGAAATACATCGTTTCCGGAAGTTGGAAGGAATAACGGGGGACGGGCCGTATGGGGATGCGGTCGGTCGAGAAGGGCAGTGCGGGAGACCGCGCTGCCCTTTCTTTTTGATCGGCGTCCGGGCCTGCGGCACGGCCCGCGTCGTTGC
Organism: Mesorhizobium sp. 113-3-9; assembly: GCF_016756515.1. Lineage (NCBI taxonomy): Bacteria > Pseudomonadati > Pseudomonadota > Alphaproteobacteria > Hyphomicrobiales > Phyllobacteriaceae > Mesorhizobium > Mesorhizobium sp. 113-3-9. The sequence goes on from NZ_AP023246.1 coordinate 6,651,955, forward strand.
GTCGCGCAAAGGGCATGGCGGTTCGCTTTCGTGCTGCCATCTTCGATGTTCTTTTGCTATGTCGGCGCCAACGAAAGAAAGAGTTCACCCATGTCCCTGTCCGATGACAGCCGCTACCTCAAGGGCGGCCCGGTTGCCCAGCGCATCATCGCCGCCGTGCGCGAGGATGCGGCAATTGCCAAAGCCGAGGGTTTTCCGCCCAAGCTGATCTCGATCACCGTCGGCGATACCGATGCGGTTGACGTCTACGTGCGCAACCAGCGCGCCAAGGCTCAGCTCGCCGGCATCGATTTCGAGGAACGGCGCTTTCCCGCCACCATCACGTCAGGTGAGCTGGAGGCGGCAATCCACGGGCTGAACGCGGATCCACGCGTCACCGGTATCATCATCCAACGGCCGGTGCCCGCCCACATCCCGATCAAGACGCTGCAGGCGGCGGTGCATCCGCTGAAGGACGTCGAGGGCATGCATCCGGCCTCGATCGGCAATATCGTCTACAATCAGCTCGATCTGGCGCCCTGCACGGCGGCGGCCTCGGTCGAGCTGCTCAAGGAAACCGGCCTCGACCTCAAGGGGCTGGAAGTCGTCATCGTCGGCCATTCGGAAATCGTCGGCAAGCCGATCGCCTTCCTGCTGATGAGCGAAGGCGCGACGGTGACGGTCTGCCATCACATGACGCGGTCGGTCGCAGCACACGCGCGCCGCGCCGACGCGCTGTTCGTCGCGGTGGGCAAACCCCGGCTGATCAAGGCGGACATGGTGAAGCCGGGGGCGGCCGTTATCGATATCGGCATCAATTCCGAGATCGGACCGGATGGGACGAGCCGCATCGTCGGCGACGTCGACACCGAAAGCGTGCGTGAAGTCGCCTCCTGGATCACGCCGGTGCCCGGCGGCGTCGGTCCGATCACGGTGGCAATCCTGCTGCGCAACACGATGGTGGCGCTCAGCCGCCAGCGGGCGCTCTACGAGGCGACCTACGGCACGGCGGACAGGCTCGCGGCGGAATAAGCGCCGGCCCCTACTCGGCCGCGATCAGGCTCTCGTCCAGAACGCCGTCCGGCTTTGGCCCGCCATAGGCCCAATCGAGCAGTTTTACCGTGTGCACCACAGGTATGCTGGCGGCGGAGGCAATTTGCGTGATGCAGCCGATGTTGCCGGTGGCGACGATGGAAGCTCCCGTCGCCTCGATGTTTTTCACCTTGCGGTCGCGCAGCTTGGCCGAAATCTCGGATTGCAGGATGTTGTAGGTGCCGGCCGAGCCGCAGCACAGATGGCCCTCGCGCGGCTCGCGCACGATGAAGCCGGCCTTGGCCAACAGTTCCTTCGGCTGGCGGATGATCTTCTGGCCGTGCTGCATGGAGCAGGCCGAGTGATAGGCGACGACAGTGCCCGGCTTGCGCACCGGCTCGGGCAGGTCAAGACCGGCCAGATATTCGGTGATGTCCTTGGCCAGCGCCGACACACGCGCGGCCTTGTCGGCATAGGCCGGATCAAGGCGCAGCATGAAGCCGTAATCCTTGATCGTCGTGCCGCAGCCCGAGGCGGTGATGATGATGGCATCGAGCCCACCCTGGCCGATGGCGCGCGTCCAGGCGTCGACATTCCGCCTTGCCGAGGCAAGGGACGCCTCTTCGCGCCCCATATGGTGGACCAGCGCGCCGCAGCAGCCCTCGCCCGGCGGCACCACCACCTCGACGCCGAGGCGCGTAAGCAGCGAAATCGTCGTATCGTTGATGGCTGGATCGAGCACCGATTGCGCGCAACCGGTGAGGATGGCGACGCGGCCTTTTCTTGCCCCCTGTCCGGCATGGATGCCCGGCTTGGCCGTCGGCGAAGCCGCCGGGATCGATGCCGGCGCGAGCTTGAGCATCGCACCCATTGGCTTCAGCGCCGGGATTGTCTCCAACAGCCCGATGAAAGGCCTTCCCAGTTTCGCCAGTTTGAGCGCGGCGCGAAATCGCTTGGGATAGGGCAGCACAAAGGCCAGCATGGCGCGGGTCAGGCGGTCGGGCAGCGGCCGCTTGTAGGTCTCCTGGATGTGGGCGCGCGCATGGTCGACCAAATGCATGTAGTTGACGCCCGACGGACAGGTGGTCATGCAGGCCAGGCACGACAGGCAGCGGTCGATATGGGTGACGATCTCCTTGTCGGCGGGCCGGCCGTTCTCCAGCATGTCCTTGATCAGGTAGATGCGCCCGCGCGGTGAATCGAGCTCGTTGCCAAGCGTCACATAGGTCGGGCAAGTGGCGGTGCAGAAACCGCAATGCACGCATTTGCGCAGGATCTTTTCCGATTCCGCGACATGCGGATCGGCAAGCTGGGCAAGTGAAAAATTGGTCTGCATTGCTGACGCTCTGTTTTGACGCAATTCCGGACGGAAAACCGTTTCACACTTTTCCTGGAACTGCTCTAGGCCATACGGCCGGGATTGAGGAGGTTCCTCGGGTCGAACTCCTGCTTCAGCCGTTGGCTGAGCGCGGCCAGTGCCGGCGCCTGCGGCTCGAATACCGGCAGGGCGGCGCGATGAGCGGGGGCGGCGCGCACCAGCGTCGCATGGCCGCCGCCATGTTTGCGCAACAGTCCGCGCAGCAGAGCGGCTTCCGGGTCGCCCTCTTCCATGCGCAACCACACCAGTCCGCCCTGCCAGTCGTAGAAGGCGCTGACGGCGGCCTGCATGCGGAGCGTCAGGACCATCAGGTGACCCTGGGAAGGTGTCATCGAGACACGCCAGACCGGTTTCTCGCTGCCGTCGGCGAAGGGCCTGATATCGCGCACATCTTGCCAGATCAGCCGGGAAGCCTCGCCCGAAATCTCCTCCAGCGGCCCGGCCCTGCCGAGCAGCGCCTTGAGCGCGGCGATGCGATAGGCGACGGACGGGCCAAAACCTTCGACCCGAAGCAAGGTGGCGGCTTCACTGCCGAGCGCGCCTCCCGCGACTCGCGAGGCGATCCGCTCTGGCAGATGGGCGGCACTCGACACTTCCGCGCTGGAGCCGAGCGCCAAGGCCATGGCGCTTGACGCGGCATCGTCGAGCAGGCCACGCACGGCGAGCGTCACCTCGGTTTCGGCGGCCGGCAGCACCTTGAAGGTAACGTCGGTGAACACGGCCAACGTGCCCCAACTGTTGGCCATCAGCTTCGACATGTCATAGCCAGTGACATTCTTGACCACGCGCCCGCCGGACTTGAAGGCCTCGCCCCGGCCGGACACGACATTGATGCCGAGGATATGATCGCGCGCCGCCCCCGCCTTCAGCCGGCGCGGACCGGACAGGTTTGCGGCCAGCACGCCGCCGATCGTGCCTTTGCCCGGCTTGCCGCCGAGCAGCGGGCCGTAGTCCATCGGCTCGAAGGCCAGTTGCTGGCCGTTTTCCGCCAGCAGCTTCTCGATTTGGGCCAGCGGCGTGCCTGCCTTTGCCGACAGCACCAGGTCCGCGGGTTCGTAAAGCGTGACACCGGTGAGTTTCGACAGGTCAAGCGTGTGCTCCGTCTGCAGCGGACGGCCGATGCCGCGCTTGGAGCCGTGACCAAGGATCTCGATCGGCGACTCTTCCACCACCGCTGAGGTAACGGAGGACAGGACTTCGTCTGACGTGGTCGGGGTGAAGGTGGTCATGGCCGTCCCTGGTTCCTCGCCCCTGCTTTGCGGAGCGAGGAACCCCCGTTCTGACAGGCCATCCTCAAAACCTCGGAATATCCGGGAACGCCACCTGTCCCCGGTGCACATGCATGCGCCCCAGTTCCACGCAGCGGCGCAGTTGCGGGAACACTTTTCCCGGATTGAGCAGATGGTTGGGATCGAAGGCGCATTTGACGCGCATCTGCTGGTCGAGATCGGCCTGGTTGAACATTTCCGGCATCAGGTCGCGCTTCTCGACCCCCACCCCATGCTCGCCGGTGAGCACGCCGCCGACCTTGACACAGAGACGCAAGATATCGGCGCCAAAGCTTTCGGCCTTGTCGAGTTCACCGGGCACATTGGCATCGTAGAGGATCAGCGGATGCAGATTGCCGTCGCCGGCATGGAAGACGTTGGCGACGCCAAGCCCGTATTTTTCCGACAGCTCGCGCATGCCAGCCAGCACGCGCGGCAATTCCTTGCGCGGGATGGTGCCGTCCATGCAGTAGTAGTCGGGCGAAATGCGGCCAACGGCGGGGAAGGCCGCCTTGCGCCCAGCCCAGAAAGTCAGCCGCTCCTGCTCGGATTGCGAGATGCGACAGGTGGTCGAACCATTGCGGATGGCGATCGCCTCGACCTCGGTGATGAGATGATCGACCTCGACGCCCGGCCCATCGAGTTCGACGATCAGCAACGCCTCGACATCCAGGGGATAGCCGGCATGGACGAAATCCTCCGCCGCATGGATCGCCGGCCGGTCCATCATTTCCATGCCACCCGGAATGATACCGGCGCCGATGATGTCGGCAACGCACTGGCCGCCCTGCTCGCTGGTCGGGAAACCGATCAACAGCGCGCGCGCCGTCTCCGGCCGCTTGAGGATGCGGACCGTGACCTCGGTGACGACGCCGAGCAGGCCTTCCGAACCCGTCATGACGCCAAGCAGGTCGTAACCTTCGGCGTCGAGATGGCTGCCGCCCAGCCGCACCACCTCGCCATTCATCAGCACCATCTCGATGCCGAGCACATTGTTGGCGGTGAGGCCGTATTTCAGGCAATGCACGCCGCCGGAATTCTCCGCGACGTTGCCGCCGATCGAGCAGGCGATCTGGGAGGACGGATCGGGGGCGTAATAGAAGCCCTCCTGCTCGACGGCGATGGTGATGCCGAGATTGGTGACGCCCGGCTGGGCGACGACGGTGCGGTTGGGATAGTCAATCGCAAGGATGCGGTTGAAGCGGCTCATGACCAGCAGGACCGCGTCTTCGAGCGGCAGCGCGCCGCCGGACAGCGAGGTGCCGGAACCGCGCGGCACGACACGGATGTTGCGGTCGTTGCAGTATTTCAGCACGCGCGAGACCTGCGCCACCGTTTCGGGCAGCACGACGACCAGCGGCAATTGCCGATAGGCGGTCAGGCCATCGCTCTCGAAAGCGCGCATTTGATTGGTCGCGTCAACGACGCCCTCACCCGGCACGATGATGCGCATATCCGCGATAATCTCGTCGCGCCGGCGCATCGTGGCGTCGTCTGGTTTCGGCATGGCCAGGCCGGACATCAGCAGCCCCCATTCGCTTGACTGGTCAACATCTTTTACCAGTTAAGCGAGCCGGTTGCAAATGCCGCGGTGTGAAGACGCTCGTCCAAGGCCCGGGACGAGCTTCCGTAGCGGCAATCTGCCGCTATTCGCCTGGGTGCTTCGCCGGCTCGGAATGCAGCCGGCGCACGCGGCGCACGCCCCACCAGACCAACAGGATGGCCACCGGCACCGAAGCGGCGGTGACGACCTCCGGCGCGAAGGCGTGACCGAAGATCGAGGCGCCCTTGGCGACATAGCCGATGAGGCCGACGACATAATAGGAGACAGCGGCGACCGACAGGCCTTCGACGGTCTGTTGCAGGCGAAGTTGCAGGCGGGCGCGGTTGTTCATCGAGGCGAGCAGGTCGCGGTTCTGCTTCTCGACCTCGACATCGACCCAGGTGCGCAGCAGCGTCGTGGCGCGGGTCAGTTTGCGCGACAGATTGGCCTGGCGCTCCTCGACCGAGCGGCAGGTGCGCATGGCTGGCGCAACGCGGCGCTGCAGGAACCCGCCCCAGGTGTCATAGCCCGGTACGGCCTCTTCCTCGAGCGCTTCCAGCCTCTCGACGACGATGCCGTCATAGGCGCGGCTGGCGCCGAAACGGTAGAGGCTGGAGGCGGCGTCCGCCTCGAGTTCCGCGGCGAGTTCGGTCAGGTCCGCCAGCAACGTCTGGCTGTCGCGTGTCTCGGCGACCTTCATTTCCAGCGTGGTCTGAGCCAGCCTGTCCTCGATGCGGCGGGCGCGGCCCGACAGGGTCAGCGCCAGCGGCAGGCCGAGCATGGCCAGCGTGCGGTAGGTCTCGATGTCGATCAGCCGCTGCGACAGTGCCCCGGTACGGGCCGGCGTCAGCCCGCGATCAAGCACCAATATACGGGTCATGCCGTCGCCATCCTGGCGAAAATCGGTGACGATTGCCGCGTTGCCGCGCTCGACCAGCGAGTGGCACAGGCTGGTCGGGTCGAAAGCCGCGATCAGCCGCTCGCTGACTTGCGTCCATTTGCGGATTTCGAGCCGGATGCCCGAGATGACGGTTCCCGGCGGCGAAAAGCCGTTGCCGAAGGGCGAATCCTCCTGAGCCCTGCCATTTTCAGAAAGCGGCCCCTCCCACAGATAGGTCGAGAATTCGGTATGCCGCTCCCAACGCAGCGAGCCCTTGCCCCATTTCATCGCATGGTGGCGGGCCTGGCGATCGGGCGCGGCGATGCCAAGGCGCCGCGACAGTTCGGAAAGCACGGCGTGGTCGACGCCGGAGCCGCCCTCCGTCATGAAGGCGAGTTGCACGAGGACGCGCGGCTTTTCAATGAGCGGATGCGGCCGGGCGTGGACTTCGCCGAGCGCGCCGGGCCGGCCCTCATGCGCGGGAAAACCCATGACGCTGCCCTTGGCGCGCGGCTGGAACTCGAGATTGGACGGGTCGTCTGACACGGCTTGTCCCCCGGGTTTCTCTGAACCCTCTTTCTTTGACCCTTTTTGGCGTTCGCGTCCCTCTAGGGCCAATCGCCGGACGACGCAAACAGCAAAGTTTAGCCGAAGATCATAGAGCGGCGGGCGGCGAAACCGACGCGCTTCGACCAATTGGATAAATAATTTGACCAGTTGGCGACGCAGGCTTTATCCTGTGCGACACCGGTTCACCTTCCAGGCATTCTGTTGAGCGACATTTTTTCCAGGATCGAGCATTCGCGCACCGCCGATGAGGTGGTGCAGCAGATCGAGAGCCTCATCCTCGAAGGCGTACTGCGCACGGGCGATCGCTTGCCCGGCGAGCGCGAGCTGGCGCGCCAGTTCGACGTGTCGCGGCCAATCCTGCGCGATGCTCTGAAGGCCCTCGAAGGGCGCGGGCTGCTGACGACCAAGGCCGGCGGCGGCACGCATGTCGCCGACATTATCGGCCAGCTGTTCACCAAGCCGGTGGCCGACCTGATCTCGATGCATCGCAAGGCGGTGACCGATTATCTGGAATACCGCCGCGAGGTCGAAGGCATCGCCGCCGAATATGCGGCGCGGCGCGCCACCCCGGAGGACCTTGCGCTGCTCGACCGCATCATGGCGCGCATGGACGAGGCGCACCGCACCGGCGATTTCGACGACGAGGCTGAAATCGACGTCGAGTTTCATCACGCGATCTGCGAATGCGCGCACAACATCCTGCTCCTGCACACGCTGCGCTCCTGCTATCGGCTGCTGTCGGAAGGCGTATTCCAGAACCGGCTGCTGGTATTCACCGTGCCCGGCGCGCGCGAGGCGCTGCTTGCGCAGCACAAGGCAATCCATGGCGCGGTGAAGGCCGGCGATCCCACAGCTGCCCGGCAGGCGGCGATGGACCACATGATTTATGTTGAGCGATCCATGGCCGAAGCCGAGCGCAGCGGCGACTGGCAACGGGTGTCGCGGCTGAGGCTGCGGCAGCGTTCGGAAGCCGGCGATAGCGAACCAGCACGCAGACGCTCCTAGTCATTTCGATTAAGCGGGGACCATCATGAGCGACATTCTCACCATCGCAGACCTCAAGGATCTCGCCCGCCGGCGCGTGCCCAAGATGTTCTTCGACTATGCCGATTCCGGTGCCTGGACCGAGAGCACCTATCGAGCCAACGAAGAAGACTTCCAGAAGATCAAGTTCCGCCAGCGCGTTCTGGTCGACATGAGCAACCGCTCACTGGAATCGACCATGATCGGCGAGAAAGTGTCGATGCCCGTGGCGCTGGCGCCGACTGGCATGACCGGCATGCAGCACGCCGACGGCGAGATGCTGGCCGCGCGAGCGGCCGAGGAATTCGGCGTGCCCTTCACCCTGTCGACGATGAGCATCTGCTCGATCGAGGATGTCGCCTCGGTGACGAAGAAACCGTTCTGGTTCCAGCTCTATGTGCTGCGCGACAAGGATTTCGTGCTCGACCTGATCGACCGGGCGAAGGCGGCAAAGTGCTCGGCCCTGGTGCTGACGCTCGACCTGCAGATCCTCGGCCAGCGCCACAAGGATGTCCGCAACGGGCTTTCGGCGCCGCCCAAGATGACGCTGGCTAACATCATCGACCTGGCCAGCAAGCCGCGCTGGTGCCTGGGCATAGCCGGCACCAAGCGCCGCACCTTCCGCAACATCGTCGGCCACGCCAAAGGTGTCGGTGACGTCTCTTCGCTGTCATCCTGGACGACGGAGCAGTTCGATCCGCAACTGTCGTGGAAGGATGTCGCCTGGATCAAGGAACGCTGGGGTGGCAAGCTGATCCTAAAGGGTATCCTCGACAAGGAAGATGCACTGATGGCGGCCAAGACCGGCGCCGACGCGATCGTGGTTTCCAACCATGGCGGGCGCCAGCTCGACGGCGCGTCGTCGTCGATCATGGCGCTGGAAGAGATCGCGGACGCGGTTGGCGACAAAATAGAAGTGCACATGGACGGCGGCATCCGCTCCGGCCAGGACGTGTTGAAGGCGCTCTGCCTCGGCGCCAAGGGCACCTATATCGGCCGGCCATTCCTCTACGGCCTGGGCGCGCTCGGCAAGGAAGGGGTTACCAAAGCGTTGGAAATCATCCGCAAGGAGATGGACATCACGCTGGCGCTGTGCGGAAAGCGTCTGGTCACGGACATGGGCAAGGACCAGCTCCGGCGCTAGGGTCCGATGACAGCCTGACCACGGAGACCACGAGGCCTTGGCGGAACCCGGCATCCATTTTCTCAACGCGCATGGGCCGGACGATGTGCGCCTTTACGCAATCGGCGACGTGCATGGCAGGCTTGACCTGCTGGCCGCCATGCACCGGCGGATCGAGAGCGAGCTGGAGTGGAAACCGGTTCGCGACTGGCGGGTGATCCATCTCGGCGACTATGTCGACCGCGGGCCGGAGTCCAAGGGCGTCATCGATTTTCTGATCGAAGCCCGAAAACGCGATCCGCGCAACCTGATGCTGGCCGGCAACCACGACATCGGCTTTCTCGATTTTCTGGGAAACCCTGAACCGGAAGGGCTTTTCATGCGCTATGGCGGCGTCCAGACGGCGCTGTCCTACGGGGTCTCCCTCACCGCGGACGCCAGTTGGTTCGGCAAGACGGAGACGATGAGACGCGGACATCAGGCCTTGCTCGAAGCCGTGCCGCAAAGCCATGTCGATTTCCTGCGGTCGCTGCCGTTCTCGGTGACATCAGGCGACTTCTTCTTCTGCCACGCCGGCATCAGGCCGGGCATTGCGCTGGACAAGCAGAGCCCGCAGGACCTGATCTGGATCCGCGACATTTTCCACGATTACACCGGCCTGTTCCCGAAGATCGTGGTGCATGGCCACACACCCGTCCCCGAGGCCGAAGTGATGGCCAACCGCGTCAACGTCGACACGCTTGCCTGGCAATCAGGCATGCTTACCGCGCTCGTCGTGGACGGAGCGGACAAACGCATCCTGGAAATGACAATAAAAGAAGCTTGAGCCGCGCCGCAGGAAGCGTCGCCAGCGAGCCGGCTTTAGCGAAGCGAGGCGGTAACGCCGTAGCCGTCTACGGCGTTGTGGTTGTTGGCGGCATCGGCGGCATAGATGCCGAGACCGCAAAGCACGATGGCGGACAACATGGCAAAGGACAGAAGCGCTGCTTTCACGGAGGTCATCTCTTGTTGAGCTTTCTGCATCTGTGCACCAGGCGGTTACCAATGCGTTGAAACGGAGAATTCGCTTCAAAGTTTCGACGATTTCGCGCTTCTAGGCGCGTTCTGTATCGACGGTGTGTCGCACGGGTCACACAAAAGGTCCATCGCGGTTGCACTTCAGATGCAGAGCGCGCGCCTTCTAGAATGGCGGGCGGACACAAGCCAAGAATGAAAGAGGTTTTCCCCAGCCGGTTTCACGGCCGCGTGCCAATTATGTCACGCGCAGGAATGGACGCTCAGAGACTGTTTCGAAATTCGCCCTGGCGAGCGGGCGTCTCAGATGGTCGCCACCCAGGCGCGGGCGATGGCCAGCCCGGCGGCATCGGCGTCGGGTCCATTGCGGGCCATTTCGCCATCGAGCTTGCCGGCCCAGTCGGGATGGCGCGCGGCAATGGTGGGGGCGAAGGAGGTGCACCAGTCCTTCACCATCGGCCGATCGGCTTCGAAATGGAACTGGAAGCCATAGACGGCGCGGCCGACACGGAACGCCTGGTTTTCGGCGACATCATTGCCGGCGAGACGTACGGCGTTTTGCGGCAGTTCGAATGTGTCGTCGTGCCACTGGAAGATCGGGAATTTTTCCGGCAATTCAGCCAGCACCGGATCGGCCTTGGCATCCCGCGTCAGCGACACGCCGCGCCAGCCGAATTCGTTGGCGGCGCCGATGCGGTTCTCGCCACCGAAGGCGCGGGCGACGAGCTGGCTGCCAAGGCAGATGCCGAGCACGGCGCGGTCCTTGCCGGCAAAATCGCGGGTCAGTTCAAGCAACGCCGGGAAATAGGGATATTCATCGTCGGCCAGCGCATTCTGGCCGCCGCCGAGCACCACCATGGCATCGTGCCCGGCCGCATCCTGCGGCAGCGGGTCGCCCTTGTAGGGGAGGCGCACATCGAGATCGGCACCCGCTTCCGCGAGTGCGGCACCAACCTGGCCGAGGCCGGTATTGTCGTAGTTCTGGACCACCAGCACCCGCATCGCAAAATCCTGCTGACATGAAAATGATGCGACGAGCGATATCATGCCGCCCGCACAGCAGCCAAGATGCGTATCCCAGGAGAGAACTATGCCACTGCAGAACAGGGTCGATCCGTTCGGCGCCATCCACGCCGTGCCCGAGCGCGGCCTGTTCACCGGCAATCGCGGCATCATCCATGATCCCGAAACCAAGATTCTGCTCAGGAAACGCTGGGCGCTTCAGGCCTGGATCATCTGCGTGTGCCAATTCCGCAATGTGCGGCGCGAGCCGATGGGCCGCAACAGACCCGGCGGCAAGGCCGGCTGGACCGAGCTTTTCTTCCTCGACGAGGTTACGGCCCTGGCGGCGGGACACCGCCCCTGCTTCTTCTGCCAGCGCGAACGGGCCAAGGAATTTGTCCAGCGCTTCGGTGAAGCCTTCGGCATTGCCGAACCGCGCGCCCCGCAGGTCGACAAACGTCTGCACAAGGAGCGGCTGGCTTCGGGGGGCAAGCCGCCTGTGGCTGTCGTTGAAGACCTTGGCGGCCTGCCGGACGGCGCCATGGTTGCGGACGGCGGTTCAGCCTATGCCCTGCGCGGCGGCCAAGCACTGCGCTGGTCGTTCGCCGGTTATGACCCACCCGCCGATTTCGGCTCACTCGGCGAAAAGATGCTTTTGCTGCTCACGCCAGCGACAACGCTCAATGTCCTGCGACATGGCTTTCGACCTGTTTGGCATGCATCGGCCGAGACTTGACGCAGGCGGCCGGCTCGCTCATTCCTCGGCGATGCGCGCCAATTACAAGATGCAACGCCTGTTCGTGCCCGACGACCTCGGGGCGGATGCCGAATTCGACGCCGGTCAGCAGCAAAGCCATTATCTGATGCATGTGCTCCGGCTTGGCGAAGGCGCCGAGATCCTGGTCTTCAATGGCCGCGATGGCGAGTGGTCGGCGGCCATCGCGGCGAAGTCGAAGAAAGCGGTCAAGCTCAGGGTGCTGGCATTGCAGCGGCCGCAGCCGCCACTGCCCGACCTCATCTACTGTTTCGCACCGCTGAAGCAGGGGCGGCTTGACTATCTCGTGCAGAAGGCGGTCGAGATGGGCGCGGGCATCCTGCAGCCGGTCATCACCCAGCACACGCAAGTGGCCAAGCCGTCCATCGACCGGCTGCGCGCCAATGTCGTCGAGGCCGCCGAACAATGCGGCGTCCTGGCGTTGCCGGAGGTTCGCGAGGCGGAAAAGTTCGAGCGCATGCTGACCGGCTGGGACAGAGAGCGGCGGCTGGTCTTCTGCGACGAGGACGCCTCGACCAACAATCCGCTGCCTGCCTTGCAGGCGGTAAAGGAGAGGAAGCTCGCGCTGCTGGTCGGGCCGGAAGGCGGCTTTTCCGACGAGGAGCGCAAGATGCTGCGCGCCCTGCCCTTCGTGACCGCCATTCCGCTCGGCCCGCGCATCCTGCGCGCCGACACGGCGGCTGTAGCGGCACTTGCGGTGATGCAGGCAACTGTCGGAGACTGGTAGGACGTCACTTCCTGCAAGGGGATGGCCCGGATCGTGGCCTTCAATTCCTCTTGACCTGTGGCTCAGGATTTTTCGCTTGATCGGCTACTGACATTTCGTCCATTTACCGCCGGCGGTCGCTCGACCGCCTCTGAGGGCTGAACCATGGCGCGCGACACAACCGATTTCCGGCCGATCGAAGACATCGACGAACTCGTCGAGCACCTGGCCGAAGGCAACAAACCGCGCGACAAGTGGCGCATCGGCACCGAGCACGAGAAATTCCCCTTCTATGTCGATGGCAACGCGCCAGTGCCCTATGGCGGCGAGCGCGGCATCCGCGCCATCCTGGAAGGCATGCAGGAAAAGCTGGGCTGGGACCCGATCATCGATGACGGCCGCATCATCGGCCTGGTCGAGCCGACGGGCCAGGGCGCGATCTCGCTCGAGCCCGGCGGCCAGTTCGAGCTTTCCGGCGCGCCGCTGGAGACCATCCATCAGACCTGCCGCGAAGGCAATGCGCATCTGGCGCAGGTGCGCGAGATCGCCGAACCGATGGGCATCCGCTTCCTCGGCCTCGGCGGCAGCCCGAAATGGTCGCTGGCCGAGACGCCGAAAATGCCGAAGTCGCGCTATGAGATCATGACGCGCTACATGCCCAAGGTCGGCACCAAGGGCCTCGACATGATGTACCGCACCTGTACGATCCAGGTTAACCTCGACTTCGAGAGCGAAGCCGACATGCGCCGCAAGATGCAGGTCTCGCTGAAGCTGCAGCCGCTGTCGACGGCGCTGTTCGCCAACTCGCCCTTCACCGAGAGCCGGCCGAACGGACTGCAGAGTTGGCGCGGCGACATCTGGCGCGACACCGACAACCAGCGCTCCGGCCTGCTCGAATTCTGCTTCTCGCCCGATTTCGGTTTCGCCGACTATGTCGAATGGGCGCTCGACGTGCCGATGTATTTCGTCATCCGCGACGGCCACTATCACGACATGACGCACATCACCTTCCGCCAGTTCATGGCCGGCGCCGCGCGCAACGAAGTGCCGGACGGGCTGCCGACGATGGGCGACTGGGCGAACCACCTGTCGACGCTGTTCCCTGACGTCAGGCTGAAGCGTTTCCTCGAGATGCGCGGCGCCGATGGCGGCCCGTGGCGGCGCATCTGCGCGCTGCCGGCATTCTGGGTCGGCCTGCTCTATGACGAGGCGGCGCTCGGCGCGGCCGAGGCATTGACCTCGAGCTGGACCTACAAGGAAGTGCTGGCCATGCGCAACGCGGTGCCGGAGCTGGGCATTTCCGCGCCCTTCCGCAACGCCACGCTGCGCGAAATGGCGCGCGATGTGCTGGCAATCTCGCGCACAGGGCTGAAGAACCGCGGCAAGAAGAACCGTGACGGCTACGACGAAACCTCGTTCCTCAACACTTTGGACGAAGTGGTTGCGCGCGGCACGACCAGCGCCGAGGAGATGCTTTCGGCCTACCACACGCGCTGGGGCGGCTCGATCGAGCCGGTGTTCATGGAATACGCCTATTAACCGCGCGCGTTAAGGAACGGCAAAAGCCGCTTCAATCGAGTGTTGAAACGAATTAGGCTCTCTTCCAAGGAATTCAGGAGGAGAAGCCGATGCCTACCTTGTTCGACATGCTGACCCAGGCCCAGAACGGCAACGGCATGCAGGCGCTTGCCCAACAATATGGGCTTTCGATGCAGCAGACACAGGCGGCGGTCGCAGCACTGCTGCCGGCCTTTTCGCAGGGGTTGCAACGCAACACCGCCGATCCCTACGGTCTCGGCGCCTTCATGACGGCCATGGCAAGCGGCCAGCACGCCAAATATTTCGAAGACGCGACCCGGGCGTTCTCGCCGCAAGGCGTCGATGAAGGCAACGGCATTCTCGGACATCTGTTCGGGTCCAAGGACCTGTCACGCGCCGTGGCCAGCCAGGCTGCGCAAGCGAGCGGCGTCAGCCAGCAGGTCCTGCAGCAGATGCTGCCCGCGATCGCCTCGATGGTGATGGGCGGCCTGTTCAAGCAGACGACAAATCAGATGCAGTCCGCGGGAGGCTTCGGCGGTGGTGGGAACAATCCGCTCGGCGAGATCATCGAGCAGATGATGCGGCAAGGCGGCATGCAGGCCCCGGCACCACCACAGCGTCAGGCTCCGCCGCCCCAGAACCCGATGGACAACCCGCTCGGCAAGGTCTTGCAGGACATGTTCGGCGGGCAAAGCCAGCCGCAGCAAGCGCCCAACCCTTATGGTGAAAATCCGCTCGGCAAGGTGCTGCAGGACATGTTTGGTGGCGGCGCGCCGCAGCCGCAAGCCCGACCGCAGCCACAGCAGACGCAGAGCCCCTATGGTGACAATCCGCTGGGAAAGATCTTCGAGGAAATGCTGCGGCAGGGCGGCGGCGGATTGGGCGGCGGGCAGCCGGCGCCTCAACCTCAGGCACCGCAGCAGCGCCAGGCGCCGCAACCACAGACCAACCCGAGCGGCAGGCCGAGGAACCCGTTCGACGATTTGTTCGGCAAGATGTTCGAGACCGGCGCCCAGCAGCGCGATGACTATCAGAAGGGCGTGGAAACGATCTTCGATCAGTTCAAGCGCGATATGGATCGCAGGTAGGATTTCTCGATCGTCATCCTGGGGCGAAGCAAGGAGCAAAGCGACGCGGCGCTACGCGCAAGGATGACGAAGCAGAGGCAAAGAAAAGCCCGGTCCTTGGGAGGACCGGGCAACGTGCAGGCAGGCCGGCGGGGAACCGGCAGGGAGTGGGAAGCCTGCAGAACCTTTGGTCGCGCTGAGCCCTGAAAAGGTTCAACGCGACCGAAACTCAACCGATCAGGCCACCTTGCGGGCAAGATCCTCGATCGTCTCCACGCGATCGCTGGCGATTTCACGCAGCATCGCCGTCGGGTCGCGGCCAAACGGCACGTCGATGGCGACATGCAGGTCGGCGCGCGTCAGGCCGATATCGGCGAGCTCGGCGTCCGACATCTCGCCAAGACGGTAGAAGGCGCGGCGGTTTTTCCAGGCGCGGTAGAAGTTGAAGACGGTATTGGCCACGCGCATCGCAACGGCCGGACGCGAGGTGATGCGCGAGGTCTCGGTAGCGAAATCGATCGTGGTCATGTCGGCCTCCTTCAAGCTTCGAACGGACAAAGCCAAGCAGTCGGCGCTGGCGACAGCGGCCGTTCCGGCTTCGATTCACTTTCAAAGATGCATGTCGCTGCCCCAAAACCGGTGTCCACTTTTGGGTGACATGCATTGGGTTGATGTGGACGATACCAATTTGCCATCGGCCGATTGATTAATCCAACGAATGTTTCTAATCTTTAGCATC
Source organism: Mesorhizobium sp. 113-3-9 (assembly GCF_016756515.1). NCBI lineage: Bacteria > Pseudomonadati > Pseudomonadota > Alphaproteobacteria > Hyphomicrobiales > Phyllobacteriaceae > Mesorhizobium > Mesorhizobium sp. 113-3-9. Next base: position 6,667,593 of record NZ_AP023246.1, read on the forward strand.
AACATCAATGATGGATTGGACCGATGAAAGCGCCGCTCGATCTCGATCAGTTGCAAACCTTCATCTCGATCGCCGATACCGGCAGCTTCACGCGGGCAGCCGAAGAGGTGCACCGTACCCAGTCGGCGGTGTCGATGCAGATGCGCCGGCTGGAAGAGCGGATCGGCAAGCCGCTGTTCGAGAAGGAGGGGCGCAGCAACAGGCTGACGGAGGAAGGCGACAAGCTGCTCTCCTATGCAAGACGGCTGCTCTACCTCAACCGCGAAACGCTGGCCGCCTTCGATGACCAGCGGCTCGAAGGCACGATCCGCATCGGCACGCCGGACGATTACGCCGACCGTTTCCTGCCGGAGATCATGGCGCGCTTCACGCGCTCCAATCCGCGCGTCGAACTGACTGTCATCTGCGAGCCGACGCCGGGACTGGTCGAACATATCAAGCGCGGCAATCTCGACCTGGCACTGGTGACGCACAACGATGTGCGCGGCCAGTCGGAAGTGGTGCGGCGCGAACCGCTGCTTTGGGTCACCTCGGCCAACCATGCGACACATGAACAGATAACGCTGCCGATGGCCTTTGGCCGGCCGAACTGCATCTGGCGGCGCGCCGCCGTCGATGTGCTGGACCAGCAGAACCGCGACTATCGCATCCTGTTCACCAGTTTCTCGGCGACCGTCATCACCGCAGCCGTGCTTTCGGGCTTGGCGATCTCGGTGCTGCCGGAATGCGCGCTCAGGCCCGGCATGCGGGTGCTGGGTGAGGCCGACGGTTTCGGCGCCCTGCCCGACTGCCGCATCGGCATCATGCGCGGCCAGACCTCGCGGCCCGAGATCGTCGATGCGCTTGCCCGCCACATCTCGGAGAGCCTGGACAACATCTCGGTGCCGCTTGGCGAGGAGACGGGAACATTCGACTTCGCCGCACTCGCCTTTGCCAAGATGAAGCGAACGAGACCGAACCAGATCCTGCCCGGCTGGTAGGGAAAAATCGGGCGCCTTGAGCGCGCGAACGGATACGGGCGCCTTGACGTGGGGCGCCAACCAACCCCCAATCGGCCGATGAGCGAAGCAGCATCCGAATCACGCACCAACGCCACCGAATACACGGTGAGCGAGATCTCCGGCGCGCTGAAGCGTACGGTGGAGGACGTCTTCGGCAATGTGCGGGTGCGCGGCGAAATCTCCGGCTATCGCGGCCCGCACTCCTCCGGCCATGCCTATTTCGCGCTGAAGGACGACCGCGCCCGGCTCGACGCCGTGGTGTGGAAAGGCACGATGAGCCGGCTGAAATTCCGTCCCGAGGAAGGGATGGAGGTGATCGCCACCGGCAAGCTCACCACCTATCCCGGCAAGTCCAACTACCAGATCGTCATCGACAATCTGGAGCCGGCCGGCGCCGGGGCGCTGATGGCGCTGCTGGAGGAACGCAAGCGCCGGCTGCAGGCCGAGGGGCTTTTCGACGCCGGCCGCAAGCGCCGGCTGCCCTTCATGCCGCGCGTCATCGGCGTCGTCACCTCGCCGACCGGGTCCGTCATCCGCGACATCATCCACCGCATCAAGGACCGCTTTCCGCTGCATGTGCTGGTCTGGCCGGTGCGCGTGCAGGGCGAGACATCAGGCGTGGAAGTGACCAATGCCGTCGCCGGCTTCAATGCACTGGCCTGGGATGGCCCAATCCAACGTCCCGATCTCTTGATCGTCGCGCGCGGAGGCGGCAGCCTGGAGGATCTGTGGGGGTTCAACGACGAAGCGCTCGCCCGCGCCGTTGCCGCCTCCGGAATTCCGGTGGTCTCGGCGGTCGGCCATGAAACCGACTGGACACTGATCGACCTCGTCGCGGATGTGCGGGCGCCGACACCAACGGGCGCGGCCGAAATCGCCGTGCCGGTGAAGGCCGACCTCGAAGCGACGCTTGCCAGCCTTGGCGCGCGGCTCAAGGCGGCCATCTCACGCAATTTCGAACGCAAGCGGCAGGCCGCGCGCGCGGCGGCGCGTGCGCTGCCCTCGCCTGATCAATTGCTGGCGCTGCCGCGCCGGCGCCTCGATGAGGCGACGAGCCGGCTCGGCCGCGGCCTGTCCGTCAGCGTCGATCGCAAGCGGGCGCGTCTCCAGGGCCAAAGGCTGACGCCGGCCACACTGTCGCGGCGCATCAACGAGGCGCGCACGCTGACCGGCCGTGACCTCGCCCGCGCGCAGGCGGCGTTCTTTGCCATCGTGCGCGAACGGCGCGCGCGCTTTGCGCGCACCGCGACGCGGCTGTCGCCGGCACCGATCGCACGAAGGCAGAAGCAGCAGGCCGATGCACTGGCAGCGCTCGCAAGGAGGCAGGATCGTGTCATCTCGCTGCGGCTCGAGCGGCTGCGCGGCCAGTTGAGCCAGGCAGAGCGCCTGCTGACCACGCTGTCGCACAAGGCCGTGCTGGCGCGCGGCTTCGCGCTGGTGAAGGATGCCGACGGCGCGGTCATCAAGCAGGCCGCCGACGTGACATCGGGGATGGCGCTTTCGCTGGAGTTCGCCGACGGCACGGCGGATGCGGTGGCAACCAGCGGTGCGGCGCGGCCGAAGCCGGCTGCCAAGCCAGCGGCCAAGGCGAAAGAACCCGGCAATCAGGGATCGCTGTTCTGACCATGACCGGAAATCCGCACCTTCTGGCCACACCCAGCGGCAAGCCGCGCGCGCGGAGCTTCGGCATAGGCTTCGACGGAACGCCCGGGCCGTTCAACACAATCACCGATGTGTCCGGCGTCGCTGTCGGCTATGCGACGTTGATTTCCGGGGACGGTGCGCTCGTCGTCGGCAAGGGGCCAGTGCGCACCGGTGTCACCGCGATCCTGCCCAGGCCGCGCACCGATCTGGCCACGCCGGTCTTCGCCGGTATCTTCAGCCAGAACGGCAATGGCGAACTGACCGGCTCGTACATCGTCGAGGAAACCGGTGCCTTCAATTTCCCGATCACCATCACCAACACGCATTCCTGCGGTGTCTCGCGCGACGGCACGCTGCGCTGGATGCATCAAGTGCTGCCGGCCGCGCTCGACAGCGGCTGGGGCCTGCCGGTGGCGGCGGAAACCTATGACGGGTTTCTCAACGACATAAACGGCCACCATCTGACCTTTGAGCACGTGACCGAAGCCCTTGACGGCGCAACCGGCGGGCCGGTCGAGGAAGGCAGCGTCGGCGGCGGCACAGGCATGATCACCTTCGGCTTCAAGGCCGGGTCGGGCACGGCGTCGCGCATAGTTGAATGGCAGGGGCATTCCTACACGGTCGGTGCCTTCGTGCAGTCGAATTTCGGCCAGCGCCACAATTTTACCCTTCGTGGCCTGCGTGCCGGGCCGGAACTCACGGAACCGGCTATCCGCGAAGGCACGCCCCGCGCCGAAAAGGGTTCGATCATCGCCGTTGTCGCCACCGATGCGCCATTCCTGCCGCACCAGATGAAGCGGCTGGCTCGCCGTGTGCCGCTCGGCGTCGCCATGACCGGCGGCTTCGGCTATCACAGCTCGGGCGATATCTTTCTCGCCTTCTCGACAGCCAACCCTGCCGCCGCATTGGCCCCGTCGGGCCGAATCGCCAGCGCCGATTTCATTCCCGATACGGACATCGATCCGTTCTTCGATGCGGTGATCCAGACCGTCGAGGAATCGATCCTCAACGCCCTGGTCGCCAATGACGATATGACCGGGCGCGACGGCAATTTCGTGCCGGCACTGCCGAAGACCTGGTTGAAAGAAAAATTCGGGCTGAAAGAAAAGTTCGGCTGAGACGAAAACGCGGGCCGGCGGGCCCGCGCATTCAGACAGAATGGCCGTTAAAATCTATTCCGCGGCCTTGCTGGAGGCCTGCTGGTGCTCGTCGGCCTCGGCCGCTTCCTCGAGCCGGGAAGCAATGAGTTCCTGGATATCGCCGACTTCTTCCTGGATGTCCTCCAGCGGGATGCCGACCTCGGCCGCCTTGGCGGCGCATTCCCTGGCCAATGTCTCGGCCTGCTTGTCGATCCTGGCCTGGGACTGGCAATGGACCTTTTCGCCGATCCATCCCCGCAAGAACTCGATGGCGTGTTCACTCATACTGCTGTTCCCTGGCGGCAAAGCCGGTTGGTAATCATAAACGTCGGCATCCCGCAAAGGATGCATGCTCCCATTCCAGCCGAGTCGCGGCCAGCCGGCAAGTCAATGCCGTGCAGGGTCCACAGAGCCGAAGGAAATCGAGGGGTGAAGAACATTTTCTGATTCTGAAGGACTGTACCGTTGGCGGGATCTGGCCCGCTCCGAGCAATTGCTTCTACCTTTTACGGCTTTCAGTCCGTTTCTTAATCTCAATGGCTGTCGCTACAGCCGCCTTTTACGTTGCGCCTCAAGGCACCAGCCAACGAGGCCGCCGCTATATAGTGATATCCTCATCCAATGTCGACTCCTCCCAACCGTGCCCACAGGTTGCACCAAAGTCGCACCCCCGCGCAGCCATCAGAAGGTTTCGACCCAGGGCCTCAGCTCCATTTCCCAGGTCCAGGCGCTGCGGTGCTGTCGATGGATGGAGAGATAGGCCTCGGCGATGGCGTCCGGAGACAGCCGGCGATCCGGTGGCCCGGACTCCTGCCCGGACGCGGCCGAGGCGATGGCGCCATCGATGATGAAATGCGCGACGTGGATGTTCTTCGGCGCCAGTTCACGGGCCATGGACTGGGCCAGTCCGCGCAAGCCGAATTTGGGCATCGCAAAGCCGGCGGAGCCGGCGAAGCCCTTCACGCTTGCTGTCGCGCCGGTGAAGAGGATCGAGCCCGAACCTAGAGCCACCAGCCGGCGGGCCGCCTGCTGGCCGACCAGGAACCCGCCATAGGCCCCAACCAGCAAAGCCTGCCGGACCGCCTCGGGATCGAGCTCGGCTATCGGCCCGCGAGCGCGTCCGCTGGCGTTGAAAACCACCAGCGAGAGCGGACCGGCGTTGTCGGCGACATCGAACAGACGCTCCACCGACGCGGGATCGGAGACATCCGTTGCCACGGCCTGCGCGCCTGTCTCAGCCTGCAATGCACCGAGTTTCTCAATGTTTCGGGCGGCCAGAACGACGCTGAACCCTTCCTTGGCAAGGAGGCGCGCCAGCGAGGCGCTCAAGCCGGAGCCCGCACCGGCAATGACGGCGACATTGGATGTCATGGGACCTTTCCTTCCTTGCGCGGATTGCGGTCGATGGCTTGCGAATGAACGGTTTTGAAGCTTGCCGGATCAGCGCGGCGGCGGCAACGCCGAGGCACGTGGAATTGCTCCAGAAAAATGGCCGGGCGCGAAAGCGGCCCGGCCAAAAAGAAGGTCATAACCTTCAGAGGGGAACACCGCTCAGTGAAATGGGAGGAAAACACCGAACGGATTTTTCTCTTTTGAACCGATTCTCGGACAGATACGACGGATGATTTTCTAAAGATTGGTCAGAATAGCGAAAATTCCGTCCCTTCTTCGCCAGGAAGCTCAACCAACCCGGCTTTCCCCTTCAAGCAGATCCGCGTAGTGGCGCCTCGCGACGTCGGGATGCGAGCGCAGCCGGCTTTTCAGCACATTGGTCCCGACATCGCGAAACAGCGGATTGTCCGGATCGCTGGCCGGTCCACGCGCCTGCGCCGCCAATTCCTCGGAAAGGCCAAGCAACGGTATCGTCGCATCGAGCCTTGCGCTGAAGAAGAACGGCACCGAAATGCGTTCAACGCCGGCGGGTGGCGTCACGACCCGATGCACTGTCGCGCGCAAATAGCCGTTGGAGGCCAGTTCGAGCAATTCGCCGATATTGACGACGAGCGTACCGGGAATGGGATCGACATCGACCCAGGCGCCGTCATAGTCGACTTGCAGCCCCTTGTTGTCATCCTGGAGCAGCAGCGTCAGGAAACCGCCATCCTTGTGCGCGCCCACGCCCTGGTCGCCGCCGGTTGCATCGCGGCCGGGGTAGCGCACGATCTTCATGCGATGGTTGGGCTCCCCGCGATAGATCGGGTCGAAGGCATCCTCGGGCTGATCGAGCGACAGCGCGAAGGCTTTGAGCAACCGGATCGCCACGGCCGTCACCTTGCTCTGCCAGGCAAGCAGCGCCGGCTTGAGGTCCGGCAGCGCCGCGGGCCACTGGTTCGGTCCCTGCAGCCGCGTCCAGGCGGGAACCCCCGGCCCTTGCGCGATTGCCGGGCGTTCGACGCCGATGTCGAGCTGCTCGCGCCAGTCCTCCTTGCCCTTGGTCAGTTCGCCGCCCGCGCGCGTATAGCCGCGAAACTGCGAGGACTTGACCATCTCGATTGCAAGCTTGTCGGCTTCCGGCAAGGCAAAGAAGTGACGCGATGCGGTGAGTACCTCGCTGATCTCCGCCCAGGAGATGCCATGTCCGGCCAGGTAGAAAAAGCCGATGTCGCGCGAAGCGGAGCGCAAGTCCGCCAGAAATGTCCGGCGTTCCGACGCGCCTTGCTCAAGACGGCTCAAATCGAGCACAGGCACTATTCTAGGCATATCAGGCTCCTTTCCCAGTGCTTTCCGGGTGTTGTTTGAAATCACCACTCGGAAAACCCAGCCGATTGAACATGCAGGCACTTTTGCGCGACCATAGCCGCCATCAACGCGCGCAAGTCTCATCGACTTCGAATTGCCGGGAAAGAAACGATCGGCCCTTCGTCGCGGCCGCGACGAACAATTTTTCCATTCGGACGGGCGAGCTGATGAAGATCGCGGTCGTGCCGGGACAAACAGGCGCTGGGCGCGCCCAATCGTCCTCAATCCTGCCGGGTCGCCCTCAACAGCATGCCGAACAGGTCGCGCGGCTCATCGGGGTCGGCCAGCATGTCGAGTTCCTGGTAGAGGCCGGTCGACTTCAGCTGATCCCTGACATAGCGTAGCGCCGAAAAATCCTCGATGGCGAAGCCGACGGAATCGAACAGCGTGATCTGGCCGGCATCGCGCCTTCCTTGCACGGCGCCTGATATGACCTGCCACAGTTCAGTGACCTCATGATCCGGTGCGAGTTGCTGGATCTCGCCTTCGATACGGGTCTGCGGGGGATATTCGACGAAGATGTCAGAGCGCAACAGGATGTCGCGGTGCAGTTCTGTCTTGCCCGGGCAGTCGCCGCCGACCGCGTTGATGTGGACGCCGGAGCCGACCATGTTGTCGGTGAGAATGGTGGCATACTGCTTGTCGGCGGTGACGGTGGTGATGATGTCGGCGCCCTCGACCGCCTCCTGCGCGGTCGTGCAGGCGGTCATGTCGAAGCCGAGACCGGCCAGATTGCGGATGCATTTCTCGGTCGCCGAACGGTCGATATCGTAGAGGCGCAATGTGTCGATGCCGAGCAGTGCCTTGAAGGCCAGCGCCTGGAATTCGGCCTGGGCGCCGTTGCCGATCAGCGCCATGCTGCGGGAGCCGACTGGCGCCAGATGCTTTGCCGCAAGCGCCGACATCGCCGCCGTGCGCAGCGCGGTCAGGATGGTCATTTCCGACAAGAGCACCGGATAGCCGTTGTGGACATCGGCCAGCATGCCGAAGGCGGTGACCGTCTGGCGGCCCTCGCGCATGTTCTTGGGGTGGCCATTGACGTATTTGAAGCCATAGACCTCGCCGTCACTGGTCGGCATCAGTTCGATGACGCCCTCGGCGCTGTGCGAGGCGACACGCGGCGTCTTGTCGAACAGGTCCCAGCGGCGGAAATCATCCTCGATATAGCCGGCAAGTTCGACGAGGAAGCGTTCGACGCCGATCTTCAGCACCAGCTTCATCATGTGGTCGACGCTGACGAACGGCACGATGTTGAGATTGGGGATCATTTTGTTTTCCTTGCCGGCGTTCCGGTCAGTCCTTGCGATGCGCGTTGTGCGCCTTCATCATCGCGGCAAGCGCCGGGTCTTTCTCCTCCAGCGCGCTGATGGCGCCACCCGTATCGTAAAGGCGCTCATCCTGCCCCATCTTGAACTTGGCTTCGAGCCGCTCGATCGGCAGGTCGAAGCCGATGATGTGAGGTATGCGCCGTTCCATGCCGCCGGGACCGAGTTCGCGCATGCGCCAGCGGTCGTCGCGACCCTTTTCCAGCACGTCGACCAGTTGCAGCAGATGCCGGGCAGTGGCGTGCTCGTCGAGCGGCACCGGATGGCCGTGGCAATGAACCACCGCAAAGTTCCAGGTCGGCGCGCTGTCGCGCACCGGGTTGCGCGGATACCAGGAGGACGAGATGTAGCCATGCGGCCCGTGGAAAACGCCAACCGTCTCCCTGCCCTGCGCAATCAGCTCGCTGTGCGGATTGGCCCTGGCGAGATGCGAGACCAGCGTTCCGTTTGCGCCCCGCGTACGGTCGAGCACGAACGGCAGATGCGAGACGACGAGCCCTTGCGGCCCTGCTGTCACCACCGTGGCGAAGGCGGCCGCCTCGATCAGGCCGAACACGGCGTCGCGCGACAGCGGCGCGAATTCCGGCTTGCTGTACATCAGATCAGCTACGCTGGACCCGGACCGCCGGGATCAGGCCTTGCGGCCGCAACAGCAGCACGGCGATGACACCCGACAGCACGATGGCGTCGCGATAGGGCGCGATCGCCGCCGGCAGCGTCGCCTGCAGCAGCACCTCGATGATGCCGAGCAGGAAACCGCCCGCGACAGCACCCGGCAGGCTGCCCAGCCCACCGACGACGGCGGCGATGAAGGCTTTCAGCACCGGCGTGAAGCCCATCAGCGGATCGACCGAGGCGCGCTGCGCCACCCACAGCATGGCCGCCAACCCCGCCAGCAAGCCGGAGAGCAGGAAAGCGGTGGCGATGATGCGGCTGGCCGGAATGCCCATCAGGCGCACGACGTCGAAATCCTCCGCCGCCGCGCGCATCGCCGTGCCGGTCACCGAGCGGCGCAGGAAGACCTCCAGCGCAATCAGCGCCAGCGCCGAGACGACGATCGAGATGCTGGGACCGACGCCGATGGTGAAATCACCGAAGGAGAAGGCGCCGGTCATCCAGCCGGGCATGGCGACAGCCTGCGGCCGGGCCGAAATGCCGTTCTGAAAAACAACTTTCAAAAGGCTGGACACGGCGAAACTGGTCAGCAGAAGACTGGTGACGCTGGCGCCACGCATCGGCCTGAAGGCGATACGCTCCATGGCGACAGCGGCGAGCGCGCCGCAGGACACGGCGACAAGCACGGCCACCGGGAAGGGAAAGCCGAGCACCAGCGAAGCCAGGAGCGCATAGCCCGACAGCGTCATCAGCTCGCCATGGGCGAAATTGATGAGGCCGACGATGGAGAAGACGATCGCCAGGCCGAGTGCCAGCAGCGCATAGACGCCGCCGAGGCTGACCGCATTGATGATCTGCTGCGCGACCATGCTTCTCAAGCTCCCAGATAGGCCTGGCGGACGAGGTCCGAAGAGGCGAGTTCTTTTGCCGTGCCCGACAACACCACCTCGCCATTGGCGAGCACGACGGCACGGTCGGCGATTTCCAACGCCAGTGCCACATTCTGCTCGACCAGAAGGATGGTCAGGCCCTTGCGGCGCAGTTCGGCAATCAGGTCGAAAACGGTGTCGATCAGTTGCGGGGCAAGGCCGAGCGATGGCTCGTCGAGCAGGATCATGCGCGGTTTGCCCATCAGGGCGCGGGCGATGGCCAGCATCTGCTGCTCGCCGCCGGACAGATTGCCGCCCTTGACGCGATGATAGCGACGCAGGATCGGAAACAGCTCCAGCATCTCCTCCTCGCGCACCCTCGCCTCGGCGGCGGGCTGATGCACCGCGCCGCCGAGACGCAGATTGTCGGCGACCGTCAGGCTGGCGAAGATGCGGCGGCCTTCGGGAACCAGCGCCACGCCCTTGCGGGCGATGGCCTCCGGAGCCAGGCCGGTAATGTCGGCCCCGTCGAACACCACCTTGCCGGACGCAGCCGGCACCAACCCGGCGACGGCGCCAAGCGTCGAGCTCTTGCCGGCGCCATTGGCGCCGACCAGCGCGATGATCTCGCCGCTGTCGACGGTGAGGTCGACACGGCGCACCGCCTCGACTTCGCCGTACCGGATTTTCAGGGCTTCGACGCTCAGCATGGCATCACGGCGCGGGAACGTCGGCGGCGGCGGGGATCAGGGTTTCGACATGCTTGCCCTCGCCGCCGTCGTAGCGCATCAGCGCCACGGGCCTGAGCGGCATGCGGTCGGTGCCGGCATAGGTGATCTTGCCGGTGATGCCCTCGAAATCCTTGAGGTTGGCTATGGCGTCGCGGATGGCCTTGGGATCGTCGGAGCCGGCGGTCTTGACCGCCTGGTCGAGGATCAGCCCGATCTCGTAGCCATTGACCTCATAGGTCGATTCCGGCGCGTGGCCGGCATATTTGGTGAAGGCGGCGTTGAAGGCTTCGAGCTTGCTGCCCGGCTCGGCATAGCCGGCCGCGGTATAGACGACGCCATCGACCAGCTTGCCAAGGGCCTTGATGGTCGGCGTGCCGATGGCATCGGCGCCATAGACCGGGATGGTGACGCCGGCGCCGCGCAATTGCTGGATGAAGGCCGGGAAATCCGGCTCATAGGCCGCCGTCATGATCAGGTCCGGCTTGTCGGCCAAGCCTTTGATATTGGTGATCTCGGCGGAAAAGTCCGGCTGGCCCATTGTGAAGGTGCCGCGGCCGACGACGGCGCCGCCCTTCTTCTCGAACACCTTGCCGAAATATTCCGGCAGGTTGGCGGTGTAGGTGGAGTCCGGCGAGGTCAGCAGGAACACCTTCTTCTTGCCTTCGGAGACGGCGAAATCGGCCACTGCCGTCGCCTGCACATTGTCGGCCGGATAGGTGCCGAACATCACGTCGCCGACCGCACCTGTGAGCACGGGGGCGGAGCCGCACAAGGTCAGGGTCGGAATGCCGAGCGGCTGGGTGAGCTGGCCGGCGGAAATCGAGGGATCGGCGTCGCAGGGCGTGATCATGATCTTGGCGCCGGCGTCGATCAGTTCCTGGGCGACGGTGGCGGTCTGCGCGGTGTCGGAGCGCGTGTCCTTGATCAGCAGCTTGACGGTGTATTTGCCACCGAGCCCGCCCTTGGCGTTGAGCTCGTCAAGCGACATGCGCAAGCCGGCAAGGGCCGGCTGGTCGTAGGGGGCAAGGCCGCCGGTCTGCGCGGTCGCCGCACCGATGATGATCTCCTCGGCACTCGCCGTCGAAATGGCGGCGATGCCGGACACCGCCGCGCACAGGGCAGCGCGGTGGAGGCGATAGAGGCTTGGCATGTCGGTTCTCCTTCTGGATTTGTTATCGTTGGCTGTCGTCGTTGCGGTCTATGCGGGCTGGTTTTCAGGTGTCGCGGTCTTGGCGCGCGCCGTGCGGCTGCCGAGATAGGCGGCGATGACGGCGGGGTTGTTCTGGACATCGGCCGGCGTGCCGTCGGCGATGACGCGGCCGTGATCGATGACGACGATGCGCTCGCAAAGGTTCATCACCAGCCGCATGTCATGCTCGATCAGCACGACGCCGATGCGGCGCTCGGCGCGCACCGCCGACAGGATGGAGACGAGTTCGGCGGTCTCGACGGCGTTCATGCCGGCGGCCGGTTCGTCGAGCAGCAGGAAGCGCGGCTTCAGCGCCAGGGCGCGCGCCACTTCCAGCCGACGGCGCTGGCCATAGGCAAGCCGGGCCGCCGGCTGGTCGGCTGACTTCTCCAGACCCATGCGGGACAGTTCGCGCATGGCGGCCGCCTCGGCGCGGCCGAGATCAGGTTCGACCTGGCGGGCGGCGACGACGACGTTTTCCAGCACGGTCATGTGCGGAAAGACGCGGATGTTCTGGAAGGTGCGGGCAATGCCTGACCGCGCAAAGCGAAAGGCCGAGGCCTGCCGCACCACGCCGCCGACGGACACGGTTCCCGCACTGGGTTGCACATCGCCGGCCAGCATGTTGAGCAGCGTCGTCTTGCCGGCGCCGTTGGGTCCGATGATGCCGGTGATGCTGTCGGTCTCGAAGCTCAAGCTGACGTCATCGACGGCGACGACGCCGGCATAACGGCGCGACAGATGGTCGGCCATCAGCCGGTCGGCACCAACCTGTTGCGGCACCGCGGCCGAAGCCATGTCCGCCCGGCGCCCTGACCGGCGCAAAAGGTTGAGCTCACGCTCGCCGAAAAGGCCGGTAGGCCGGCGCCAGATGACCAGGATCATGGCGATGGCCAGCACGCCCTGGGTCAGGCCGAAGAGGACAGGCAAATGCAGGCCGAGCACTTCGCCGCCACCCTCGAAGCGGCGCACCACCTCGATCACCACGATGGTGACGATGACGCCGGCGAAGGCGCCGAGCGAGGACGTCATGCCGCCGACGATGAGCATGGCAAGCATGGTGAAGCCGAGGTCGAAATAGAAGTCGCGCGGCGAAAACGCGCCCAGGAACTGCGCCATCATGGCGCCGGCGGCCATGGCGGCGACAACGCCCGCCACCCAGGCAGCGAGCCGCGCCGTGCGCTGGTCAACGCCGACGGCGGCGGCGCCGCGCTCGTCATTGGCGGCGGCGCGGGTGGCAAGACCGAAGGAGGTCTCGCGAAACAGCCTCGCCGCGATCAGCGTCACAGAGGCGATCGCCGCGGCGGTCCACAGCCCGACCTCTCGCGGCACGCCGTAGAAGGGCTGGCTGCCCCGGGTGATCTCGCGCCCGGCGACCAGCAGCGTGTAGACGATGATCAGCATGGCGAGCGTGGCGATCGAGGCACTCGATCCGGTCAGTCGAAGCAAGGGCGTGCCGGTCAGCAGACCGATGACGACAGCCAGAACCAGGACGACGGCCAGCGCCGCGAAGAAGGAGAGCTGGTACCCGGCAAGGAATTCCGGCAGATCGCGCAGCGCCGTGCGCTGCAGCGAGGTCGGCATGGTGAGAATGCCGGTGGCGTAAGCGCCAAGGCCGACAAAGGCGGCCTGACCGAAAGAGACGATGCCGCTATTGCCGGAGAAAATCTGCAGCCCAAGCACGGCCGTCAGCATGATCGCGGCATAGGTGACGACGCGCTGCATGGCGGCGCCGCCGAAGATGAAGGCGGCAAGCGCCACCAAGAGCAGCACCGCCACCATGCACAAGGCATCGGCCGTGGCGTTGCGAAACGCGGCCGGCATGAAGCCGCGGGGCTTGCTCTCGCTCATCATCACCGCCGCCATCACGCGGCCTTGAAACGGCTGGGCGAAAACGGCGCCAGGATCGGCTGGGCGCCTTCGGTGACCAGTTTGGCGATTGCCTCGCCGACGGCCGGCCCGGTCTTGAAACCGTGGCCGGAGGACCCTGCCGAAACGACCAGACCTTCGACACCGGGCATGGCGCCGATGACCGGCAGATCGTCGGGGCTCATATCGTAGAGTCCGGCGTAGCCGGGGCGGATGCCAAGCTCGGCCATGGCGGGCACACGGGTAGCAAAGGTCTCCAGGATCTCGACCGATTCGGACTCTTCGACGCCTTCCATGTAGGTGTCGGGGTTCTCGACGAAACGCGGACGGCCGGCATGCTCGTGACGCAGGCCGGTGCCGCCGCCCGCCCAGGTGCCGGCCAGGATGACGCCGTCATTGTCGGGCCGCGCGTAGTTGCAGGAAATGTCATCGCACCAGGCGAACGGCATCACATGCCTAGCCTTGCCGGCGGCGTCGAGCACGGCCATCGGATGGCGCTCGACATGCAGCGGCAGATCGAGGCCGGCCGTCGCCAGCAGGCGGCGCGTCCATGGACCGGCGGCCAGCACGACCGTATCGGCCTCCAGCACCGTGCCATCGGTCAAGGTGACGCCGGTGATGCGGTCTCCCTGCCGCCGGAGATTTTCGACAAGCGTGTTCTGCAGGATCTTAGCGCCACTGGCACGGGCGGCGCGGGCGATGGCGTTGGTGGCGCCAAAGGCATCGGCATAGCCATATTCGGGTTCCCACAGCGCCAGCGCGACATTGTCCAAGGCAAAGCCGGGCGCTGCATCCGCAAAGGCCTGCGGCGACAAGGTCTCGATCCGCGCGCCCTCGCCGCGAATGCGTTCGGCCGCCGCCTTCCAGCCCGCCACATTGTCGTTGCCGCAGACCCACATCATGCCGATCTCGGTGACGAAGGACCCCTCGCCCGCGATCTCGGGCAGCGACACCAAGATCTCGCGGCCACGGATGGAAAGCTGCGACAATTCCGGCATCAGGTAGAAGGCATGCAGCAGCGCCGAAGACTTGCCTGACGGACCGCCGGCGGGATGCGTCTGCTCGACCAGCACGACATTCGCACCGGCCTTGGCCAGATGATAGGCGGTGCTCGATCCAACAATTCCAGCACCAACGACGATGACGTCGCTTCCGTTTCGCATGGCTGTTCCCCACAGTCTCTTGGCTGCTTTCCGACAAGGTAAGGCTACTCTTCCGGCTATGTCAACATCTCTTCATTGTTGACCTGAATTAAAATCCCTGTAATAAACTCGACATAACGAGGCTAAGAGCCCAACACCTATTTCGGGGAGGCCAATGGCGATACGCGATGTTCTGATGCGCGGGGATCTGGCGCTGACGCCATCGGAGGAGAAGATCGTCCGGCTGCTGTTGACGGACTATCCGACCTCCGGCCTCGGCACCGCCTCGTCGCTTGCCCGTCGTGCCGGCGTCAGCGACCCGACCGTGGTCAGGCTGGTGGTCAAGCTCGGCTATGAAGGCTTTCCGGACTTCCAGGCAAAGCTTCTGGCCGAAGTCGAGGCCAGGCTGCATTCACCGCTGTTGATGATGGAGGCGAAGCGGCAGAGCGGCTCAAGCGACAGCGCCGTGCTCGCCTATCTCGATTCCGTCACCGCGGCCCTGCAGAAAGCCACCGCCGCGACGCCGGTGCAGACCTATGAGCGGGCCGCCCGCCTTTTGATGGAGGCCAAGGGTGAGATCGTGCTGGTCGGCGGTCGGTTCAGCCGCCATATCGCCGGCATGCTGGCCGGATATCTCGTGCAGTTCCGCACCGGTGTCCGCGATCTCGGCGTGCTCTCCCCCCAGGCATTCGACACGCTGGCCGATCTCGGCCGCCGTGACGTGCTCGTCGTCTTCGACTATCGCCGCTACCAGCTCGACGTGATGGCCTATGCAAGCCAGGCAGCGGCGCATGATGTACGCATCCTGCTTTTCACCGACCAATGGCTGTCGCCGATATCGGATCTCGCCGAAGTCACGATCGTCAGCCCGCTCGAAGTCGCCTCGCCCTACGATACGCTGGCGCCGGCAATCGCACAGATGGAAGCGCTCACAGCCCACATCGTTTCGACGCTGGGCGACGACGCCCGGGCTCGCATCGAGAGGATCGAGAAAGTGCGGCACGCCAATGCGGTGACGCTCGACAGCGACCCGCAAGAGAACGGCGCACGCCAGGCAGCCGGACCACGCAAGACACCCGGACCCAAATCACCAAAGCAGGACGACAAAGCATGACCCAAGCCTTATCCAAGCAGGCCTTACCCAAGCGAGACGAAGCCTTCCGTGCCGGCGAGACGGCACTGCTGCTCGTCGACATGCAGCGCATCTGGCTGGAACCGGGCGCCGATCCCTCGCATCCGGAGCGCGGCCCCGACCATTATTTCTACCGCAAGACATCCTCGCAGACGATCCCCAACCAGGAGCGGCTGCTGGCGGCGGCGCGCGCCAATGGCGTCGAGGTGCTGCACACCATCATCCAGAGCCTGACCGAAGACGGCCGCGATCGCTCGCTCGACCACAAGCTGACGCCGATCCATGTCGCGCCGAGCCTCCCCGAGGGCCTGCCGGTTGCATCGCTGGCGCCGGTCGGCGACGAGATCATGCTGCCGAAGACCTCGTCCGGCATCTTCAACTCGACCAATGTCGACTATCTCCTGAAGAATCTCGGCATCCGCTACCTCGTCGTGGTCGGCGTGCTCACCGACCAATGCGTCGACATGACCGTGCGCGATGGCGCCGACCGAGGCTATCTCGTCACCTGCGTGTCGGACGCCTGCGCCACGATCACCCAGGAGCGCCACGATATCGCGCTGAAGGCTTTCGGCGGCTATTGCTGGGTCACCGACACCGACACCGTCGTCGATCGTTTCAACGCCCTGGGAAAAAAGGCATGACATCGACCGTCGAGCCCCTCGTTGCCGTAGTCACCACGGATCTCTGCGCCGTCACGCGGGGCCGCTTCGTTGTCGAAAGCAGGCTGCAGAAGACCGCCGCGACCGGTGTCGGCTGGCTGCAGGCCAATCTGTCGATGACGCCTTTCAATTCCATCGTCGATCCCAATCCCTGGGGGTCTTCCGGCGATCTGCGGCTGATCCCCGATCTCAAGGCGCGCTTCCGCACCGAACGGACCGGAGCGGCGACGCCCTTCGACATGGTGGCCGGCGACATCGTCGAGCTCGACGGCAGCCCATGGCTCGGCTGCACGCGAACCATGCTCAGGGATGCGCTGGCGGAGCTGAAGGCAGCGACCGGCCTTTCCGTCATCGCCGCCTTCGAGCATGAGTTCCACATTGCCGGCGGCAGCTTCGCACCGGCGCATTCGATGTCCTTCGCCGCGCTGCGCCGCACCGATCCGTTCGCCCCCAATCTGATGGCGGCACTGGAGGAGGCAGGCGTCGGACCCGAGGTGGTCATCGCCGAATTCGGCGACGAGCAGTTCGAAGTGACGCACGAGCCCGCCGATGCGCTGACGGCTGCCGACCGCGCCGTCGCCATTCGTGAGGTCACGCGCGAAGTGGCGCGCAATGCCGGCTGGCGCGCGAGCTTCGCGCCCAAGACAGCGCCAAATGCCGTCGGCAACGGTGTGCACATCCACTTCAGCTTCGTCGACGAGGCCGGCAAGCCGGTGACCTACGACGCGGCGCAACCTGGCGGCCTGTCCGCCAAGGCTGGCGCCTTCTGTGCCGGCGTACTGCGTCACCTCCCGGCGATCACCGCCATGACGGCGTCGAGCGTGTCGTCCTTCTACCGGCTGAAGCCGCATAGCTGGAGTTCGTCCTACACCTGGCTCGCCGACCGCGACCGCGAGGCGTCGCTGCGCATCTGTCCGACGGTGACGATCGGCGGACGTGATCCCGCGCGGCAATACAATGTCGAATACCGGGCGGCCGACGCCACCGGCAACCCCTATTTGTCGCTGGCAGCGATCATCCGCGCCGGGCTGGAAGGGCTGAAGGCGGACCTGCCATCGCCGCCGCTGGTCACCGGAGACCCGACGCTGATGAGCGAGGCGGAACGGGCAAAGCTCGGCCTGGTGCGGCTGCCGGAGACCTTGCCGGCGGCGCTGGACGCGCTTCTCGCCGACAAGACCGTCACGGGATGGTTCGCGCCGGTCTTCATAGAGACCTTTGTGGGACTGAAGCGCCATGAGGCCGAGCGTCTGGCCGGCCTCGACCCGGCCGCCATCTGCGATCTCTACCGGACGCTTTATTGATGACTGCGCAGACTGAAAAAGATTGGCCCGTCGCCGTCGAGGCTCTCAACGAGCACGGCCACTCGGATATTGTCCTGCTGTGCGAGCATGCCTCCAACCACATGCCGGCCGAGTATCGGCAGCTCGGCCTCGATGCCAGCCATCTGCAACGCCACATCGCCTGGGATATCGGCGCCGCGGAGGTGACGCGCCTCTTGTCTAGACGGCTCGATGCGCCCGCCTTCCTCAGCGGCTATTCGCGGCTGCTGATCGACCTCAACCGGCCATTGGGCACCCCGGGCAGCATTCCGGTGCTGTCGGAAGATACCGGCATTCCCGGCAATGTCGGCATCGATGCGGCGGAACGGGACCGACGCGCCAAAGTCATGTTTTCGCCTTTCCATGACCGGGTGGCCGCACATCTCGATCGACGGGTGGCCGAAGGGCGGCCAACGCGGATCGTGACGATCCACTCCTTCACGCCGGTCTTCCTGGGGGTCGCCAGGCCATGGCATGCGGGTGTGCTGCATGAGCATGCCGCCGGGCTCGCCGAAGCGATCCTTTCGGGCCTGCGCGCCGACGCGGCACTCAATGTCGCGGCCAATGTGCCCTATGTGATCAGCCGTGACGCCGATTACGCAGTGCCCATTCACGGCGACGATCGCGGCATCCCCGCCGTCCTTATCGAAATCCGGCAGGATCTGCTGGCAAACAGGGCCGGCATCGAGGAGTGGGCGGACCGCCTTGCGGCGGCACTGCCGGCACACGAGACGGAGACGGTTTCGTGAGCAATCCGAGCCTGCGCGAACGCGACGCCGCGACCATCGCGCAGATCGGCAAGCTGCGCTTCTCGCCGCTCAGCGTCGTCGGAGGTCAGGGTAACAGGCTGATCGAGGAAGGCGGCCGCTCGCTGCTCGACCTGTCGGGATCGGCCGGCCCGGCGGTGCTCGGCTATGGCCATCCGGCTGTCGCCGAAGCGGTCGAGACCTCGGTCCGGAACATGGCGGGCGCCAGCCTGCTGCTCTATCCGAACGAGCCCGCCGTTTCTCTGGCTGAGCGGTTGCTCGCGATCACACCGGGAGAAGGAGAGCGGCGCGTCTGGTTCGGCCATTCCGGGTCGGACGCCAATGACTGCGCGGTGCGCGTGCTGCAGGCGGCCACCGGCCGTTCGCGCTTCATCTCCTTCATCGGCTCCTATCACGGCAACCTCTCCGGCTCGATGGGCATCAGCGGCCACACCGCCATGACGCATACGCTGCCGCGACCGGGCGTGGTGCTGCTGCCCTACCCCGATCCGTTCCGGCCGAACTTCAGCGGCGAGGAGGTGCTTGCCCTGCTCGATTACCAGTTCGAGACCACCTGCCCACCGCATCAGGTCGCGGCCATGTTCATCGAACCGCTGATGTCGGATGGCGGGCTGATCGTGCCGCCACCGGGGTTCCTGAAAGCACTGCAGGAACGCTGCCGCAAACACGGCATCAGGATCGTTGTCGACGAGGTCAAGGTCGGGCTCGCCCGCAGCGGCATGATGCACTGCTTCCAGCACGAGGGACTGACGCCGGACCTCGTCGTGTTCGGCAAGGGCATCGGCGGCGGGCTGCCGCTGTCGGCCGTGGTCGGGCCCAAGGAGATCATGGACCATGCGCCGGCCTTCGCCTTGCAGACCACCGCCGGCAATCCGGTGGCGACATCGGCAGGCAATGCGGTGCTGAAGACGATCGAGCGCGAAGGCCTGGTCGAACGCTCGGCGCGGATCGGCATGCTGTTCTCCGACGCGCTGCGGGCGCTCGCCGCGAAGCACGAAATCATCGGTGATGTGCGCGGCCGCGGCCTCGCCATCGGCGTCGACCTGGTCAAGGACCGCGCGACCCGCGAGCCGGTGCCTGCCACGACCACGGCCAAGATCATTTATCGCGGCTATGAGCTGGGCGCGGCCTTCACCTATGTCGGGCTGAAGGCCAATGTGCTCGAGTTCATGCCGCCGCTGACATTGACCGAGGACGAAGTGGCCGAGGGCGTGGCGATCGTCGACCAGGCGATCGCCGACGTGAACGCCGGCAAGGTCTCGGATGCGGATGTCGCGTCCTTCATGATGTGGTGAAGAAGAAACGCGCGCTCCATCAATTTGCGCCAGCGGATCGGTCCTGTCTCCTGAAACATGAACGGAAGAGCCGTGACCTATGGCTCTGCGAAAGCCCGCGCCACTGGCGGAGGCGCGGGCTTTCGTCACTGCAACGCGGCCGGCTCAGGCAGCGCGCTGGCTTTGCTTCGGCCGCAAGTTCTGGTTCATGCGGAACATGTTCAGCGGGTCATAACGCTGCTTGATCTCAAGGAGCCGCTGGTAATTGCCGCCATAGGCCGCTTCGACCCGGTCGACCTCGTCCTCCGGCATGAAGTTCACATAGGCCGTGCCGGCGGCATAGGGTTTGGCCGCCTCATAGAGGCCGCGCGCCCAACCGATGCAGGCCCTGTCCATCGCCGGTTCGCGCCAGCGGGCATGGACATTCATGACGAAGTGCGAGCTGCGTTGCGGAAACGCGGTTGCGTTCTGCGCCACACAGCCCGCCGCACCGCCGACATGGCCGATGAATATCTCGCATTCCGGGCCGGGAAGCTCACGTATCGCTTCAGTGACGATCTCGGCTGCCCTGTCGGAAAGCTCGGTGAAGTCATGGCTTTTCCAGTAGTTGCGGGCGCCCGGGGTGAGCAATGGGTCGAATGCCTGCTGCCAGCCGGTGAACGGGTTGGGGCCGACGACATCGGCAATCGGCGAGCCGATGGCGCGAAGCTTCTTCGTCGCCTTTTCACCTGCCTGGAGATCACCGCAATAGCACATGGCCAGCACCAGAACATCTTTGCCATGCCACTCGGCCGGCAGGAAGGGCAGCGGCGGCGCTTGCCGCATGACCACCCAGCAGGTCAGTTCGTCGGGCGCCGTTTCGAGCGCCTTGCGATACTCCTCCAGCACCTTCTCGGCATCGGCAAAAGGATGGACGACAAGCCCCGACAGGACCTGCGGACCCATCTGGTGAAGCTGAAACTCGAATGCCGTGACAATGCCGAAATTGCCGCCGCCGCCACGCAGCGCCCAGAACAGGTCCGGATTTTCCGTCTCGCAGGCGCGCAGCAACTTGCCGTCGGCGGTGACCACATCGGCGGAGACAAGATTGTCGATGGTCAGGCCGAATTTGCGGGTGATCCAGCCAAAGCCACCGCCCAGCGTCAGGCCTGATATGCCGGTTGTCGAATTGATGCCTGTCGGCACCGCCAGCCCAAAGGCCTGCGTTTCGCGGTCGACGTCGGCAAGCGTAGCGCCAGGTCCGACCCATGCCCGCCGTGCGGCGGGATCGACCCGCACCGACTTCATCGGCGACAGATCGATCATCAGACCGCCGTCGCAGACGGCGCTGCCGGCAATGTTATGGCCGCCGCCGCGCACGGAGACAAGAAGCCTGTTTTCCCTGGCGAAATTCACGGCACGGATAACATCGGAGGCGCCGACGCAACACACAATCAGCCCGGGCCGTCGGTCGACCGTGGCATTCCAGATGGTGCGGGCTTCGTTGTAGGCGGGGTCTCCCTGCTGGAGCAGCGTGCCGCGTAATTGTGCGGAAAGCACTTCGATGGCTGCGGCGTCGACTGTCGTCTTGCCGCGATCAAGCGTGGTGAGGCTCATGCTGTTCATGGTTTCCTCCCGATTTGCTTATGAGCCGTTCTCCTTCAAACGCCTTCAATTCTGCTCCCATATTAGACGTCGCGCAAGTTTATGCGGGCTTTGAGCCAGATGGTGGGCCGCCGCTTGGTGCGCATCCAGTTGCCAGTGGTCGAAGGTGACTTGGCCGACGCCGCTAAGCATGCTGGAGCGGCTGACGGGAACAGCGCATGGCCGAAAAAATCCTGGCCTTCATGTCACACTGGCGGACACTGCCTCGTCATGTGGACGGCACCAACAGAAGGAAGCCTACCATGACCGCAAAAATCGATCTCTTCGCCGTCGCCCCTTCGCTGATGAAGAACTGGCAGCGCTCCTCGATCGAACTCTCCGCAGCCGCCAGCCTCGAGCACAGCCTCACCGAACTGGTGAAACTGCGCGCCTCGCAGATCAATGGCTGTGCCAACTGCATCAATCTCCACGCGACGGAGGCGCGCGAGAACGGTGAAACCGAGCAGCGCATCTATCTTTTGCCAGCCTGGCGCGAGGCACCCTGCTACAGCGACCGCGAACGCGCGGCCCTTGCCTGGACCGAGGCCTTGACCCGGCTCTCGGAAGGTACCAGCCATGCTAGTGTCTATGAAGAGCTGAAGGCGCATTTCACGGAGGAGGAGCAGATCAAGCTCACCTTGACGATCAACATCATCAACGCCTGGAACCGTATCGCCGTCGGCTTCGGCCTGTATGCCGACCCGGCAGCCGTGAAGGCTGCCCGGGCGGCCGCGGCCTGATGACGAGCGCAGCACCCGACGATGCCGCGGCGGACTTCGGTCCGCTGCGTCCAAAGCTCATGCGCGTCGCCTACCGCATGCTGGGCTCGGTGTCGGACGCCGAGGATGCCGTGCAGGAGGCCTTCATCCGCTGGATGAAGGCCGACCGCGACACGGTGCGCGAGCCCGAGGCATTCCTGCGCCGCACGGTGACACGCCTGTGCCTCGACCAGCTCAAATCCGCGCGGCGCAAGCGCGAGACCTATGTCGGCCCCTGGCTTCCCGATCCCGTGGTGGAAGACGACGAGGTGGAAGACGTCACCTTGCCGCTGATGCTGGTGCTGGAGCGGCTGTCTCCGCTCGAGCGAGCGGCCTTTCTTCTGCACGATGTGTTCGGGCTCGGGTTTGACGAGGTCGCGGCCGCCATTGAGCGCGACCCGGCGGCGTGCCGCCAGCTCGCCGCCCGGGCGCGCGGCCATGTCCGCGAGGCGCGGCCCCGCTTCACGGTGGAAAGGCAACGCGGCCTGGCGCTTGCCGAGGCCTTCTTCACGGCTTCGCGCAGCGGTGACATGAAGGCGCTTGGCGCGATGCTGACGGCAGACGTCAGCGCCCATGCGGATGGCGGCGGCAAGCGTCCCGCAGCCACCGAGCCGGCCCTGGGTTTCGACGCCGTCATGAAGCAATATGAACAGGTGGCGGCCTGGTTGCGCACGCATGGCTCAAAACTTGTCCGCGTCGGTTTCATCAACGGCTTGCCGGGGTTCGTCACCCTGGAAGCCGATGGCGAACTCCAGACCACCGCACTCGACATCGAGGACGGCAGGATCGCGGCCATCTATGTCGTGCGCAATCCTGACAAGCTCAGGCACCTACACTAAGGTATGTTGATATTCAGGTGATGCCGGCCTGCAAATGGCGCACTTACGGTGCTCACGGACCCCAATGTCCGCTCCGCTCCGGTTCTCGAAAGTCACCATTCTCGGCTCGGCCTGACCTGAATCTCAACACACCTTAGGCAAGAGATTTAATCAGGCCAGCCCGAACTTCTCCACGGCGCGCATGATGCCGCGCAGTTCGGCGAGGCCTTTCAGCCGGCCGATCAGCGAGTAGCCGGGATTGATCTTCTTCTTGCCGATATCGTCGGCGAGCAGGTGGCCATGGTCCGGCCGCATCGGAATGCGCCAGTCGGTGCGACCCCCCTTGCGGCGGCGCGCCTCCTCCTGCATCAGAGCGAGGACGACATGCGCCATGTCGGTGCCGCCCTCGAGATGCTCGGCTTCGTAGAACGAGCCATCTTCCTCGATGGTGATGTTGCGCAGATGGACGAAATGGATGCGGTCGGCGAATTCCTTGATCATGGCGACGATGTCGTTGTCGGCGCGCGTGCCATAGGAGCCGGTGCAGAAGGTCAGCCCATTGGCCGGGCTGTCGACGGCGTCGAGGATGAAGCGCGCATCCTGCGCGGTCGAAACGACGCGCGGCAGGCCGTAGAGCGAGAAGGGCGGATCGTCGGGGTGGATGCACATGCGCACCCCCTCCTCTTGCGCCGCCGGAATGATCTCGCGCAAGAACCAGGCGAGGTTGTCGCGCAATTCCTTCGGCCCGATCCCGTCATACTCCGCCAAAGCCTCGCGGAAACTGTCGCGGTCATACTTGCGCTCGGTCGCCGGCAGGCCGGCGATGAGGTTGCGCTCGATCTGGTCGACCTGCTCCGATGTCAGCGCCTTCAGGCGCTTCTCGGCCTCGGCGATACGCGCCGGCGTATAGCTGGCCGCGCCGTTCTTGCGCCGCAGCACGAAAAGGTCATAGGCGGCAAAATCGATGGCATCGAAACGCAAGGCGTAGCCGGTCGTCGGCAGGCGATACATGAGGTCGGTGCGCGTCCAGTCCACCACCGGCATGAAATTGTAGCAGATCGTCTTGATGCCGGCCCTGGCAAGCGTGCGGATGCTGTCGCGATAGTAGCCGGCGTAGCGCTCGCGTTCGGGCGCGCCGATCTTGAATGAATTGTGGACCGGGATGCTCTCGACGACAGACCATGTCAGGCCGGCGGCCTCGATGATGCGCTTGCGCTCGAGCACATCGGCTTCAGGCCAGGCCCTGCCATCATAGATGTGGTGAAGCGCCGAAACCACGCCGGTAGCGCCAGCCTGCCTGACATGCTCAAGCGTCACCGGATCATCCGGACCATACCAGCGCCAACACTGTTCCATTGCAACTTTCCTTTTTGCGAGAGACCGGCAACCTATTGTTTGACTCCGATGAGTGTCAAACTCAGAACCGGGTTTTGACAGCGCATGAAGGAGCTCCCGCGATGAAGGATTTCGACGGCAAGGTGGCATTGGTGACAGGGACGACCGGCATCGCGCTCGCCACCGCAAAACGGCTGGCGCAGGGGGGTGCGGCGATCATCGCCTGCGGCATCGACCGGGCCGCCAATGCCGCCATGCAGGAAAGCCTTGCCAAGGCCGGAGCGGATGCGCTGGTGCAAACGGTCGACGTCTCCGTTTCCGATCAGGTCCGCGACGCGGTCGCGGCCGGCGTCGCGAAATTCGGCGGCATCGACGTCATCGTCAATTCCGCCGCGGTGCATCCTTACGGAACCGCGACGACGACCGACTGGGAAACCTGGAACCGGGCGATGACGGTCAATGTCGGCTCGATCTACCTGACCGCGCATTTCGGCATTCCGGAAATGATCAAGCGCGGCGGCGGCGCCATCGTCAACGTCGCTTCGGTGCAAGGCTTCGCCTGCCAGCAGAACGTCGCCGCCTATGCCACGACCAAGGGGGCGATCCACACGCTGACCCGCTCGCTGGCGCTCGACTACGCGGCATCAGGTATAAGGGTGAATTCAGTCAGCCCGGGCTCGATCCGCACGCCGATCCTCGAAAAGGCCGCGCGTGGCGACCATGGCAGCGATGCCGATGTCGAAGAGGCCTACAGGCGCTTCGGCGCGGCCCATCCGCTTGGCCGCATCGGCGAGCCGGAGGAGGTGGCGGAGCTGATCGCCTTCCTGTGCTCGTCCAAGGCCGGCTTCTGCACCGGTGCGGACTACAGAATAGATGGCGGCCTGACCGCCGGCATTGGTGTGAAGTAGAACGAGGACGATCGGCCTTGCCTCACCGCCGACGCGATGCTCAGGGGTTTTGAGAGCGCAGCGTCCGCAAGGTGATCGAGTAGCGATGCTCGGCGAGCGGCGGGATGCTGTGCTCCCACTCCGTGCGTGAAGGGCCGGCCATGAGATAGGCCGACCGTGGCTCGACGACGATGGTCGGGCGCTCCCATTTGTCACCATGCTTTCGCCGCAGCCGAAAGCTGCAGGGCGCCAGCAGGGAAACCCCGGCGACATCTTCGAAATGCGGCTTGTCGCGATGCCAGCCTATACCGGCGCCAGGCCGGTATTCATTGATCAGCACCTGCGCGAAGGCCTCGGCAGGCCGGTGCGCAAAGGCCGCGACCTGCTCTCGCAAAGGCAGCAGGAAGTCGGGGATCGGCAGCGCCTCGACGACTTCCCGACGGTCATAATCATAGCGCAGACCGAAACCGACGACGCGACGGTTTGCCAGATGACCATGGAAATCGAACGCCTGGAACGGCAGTCCTTCAAGATGCCGGGCAAGCTCCGTCTCTTCCCGCGGCGTGATCAATCCGGGCTGGTAGGCAAAACCTTCGGGCAGATCCTCGGCGGCACCAAAGAGATCATGCTGGAGTACCGGAGCGCGGCCGGTGGCTTTCGATTTGAGCGACGACATCC
This sequence comes from Mesorhizobium sp. 113-3-9, assembly GCF_016756515.1. Taxonomy (NCBI): domain Bacteria; kingdom Pseudomonadati; phylum Pseudomonadota; class Alphaproteobacteria; order Hyphomicrobiales; family Phyllobacteriaceae; genus Mesorhizobium; species Mesorhizobium sp. 113-3-9. Next base: position 6,693,106 of record NZ_AP023246.1, read on the forward strand.
CGCCTAGATGGTGAATGCTGTGTAGCAAGGCAATACGGAGCCCTTGCTCGCGTGCGGACAGGTGATGCCATGGGCAAAGGCAGGGAACTCGATCCGTGGCTGGCGGGTTATCTGGCTGAGCAGTCAGGTGCCAAGATGCCATCGACCGCGATCCGAAACACACAATACGATCCCGCGACCAGAACCCTCTCCGTCTGGTTCGTGCCGAGCGGCGATCGCTACGATTACGCGGACGTTGCCCCGGCAACCTATGCCGCTTTCAGGAAAGCCACCTCGAAAGGCCGCTTCTTCAATGAATTCATTCGCGATCACTACAGCTACCGCCGTGTGGCATGACGCGAGCGCTGGCGACCTGTCATGCCTTCTTGTTCAACTCCGCTGGCGCCTTGTCCGGCGCCGGTTCCCAACCAAAGACACTGCGGCCGCCAAGCAGATGCGACTGGTCGAATTCGCCGGCGATGATTTCCTTCAGGCTGGGGCCGGTGACGTATCGCTCGACCTGCCGCGACTGATCGTCGAGCCGCCTCAGCGCGCCGACTTCTTCTTCACGACCAAGCCTAGCCTTTTGCACGGCCGACTTCAGCACGCCGATTGTTTCATCATAGACCTTGAGCGGAACAGGGAACGGGTGCCTGTCCTTGCCGCCATGCGCCAGCGAGAACCGGCCGGGATCGGAAAAACGGCACGGCGCGCCATGCACCACTTCGGCGACGAGGGCCAGCGCGCGCACCGTGCGCGCGCCCACGCCAGGAACCAGGAGAAGCTCGGAAAAATCCTCCGGGCCGCGTTCGGCGGCGGCCGCCATGTTCCCGTGAAGACGACGCATCACGACATCGCTTTCGCGAACATCATGGTGGGCCGGCATGACCAGATGCGGCAGCAGCGGCTGCTCGGGAGCAGATGCGGTGCCGGGGTGCAAGGCAGCGAACTCGCGCAGAATGCGGTCCGGCCCAAGGTCGTGGAGCAGATCCAGCTGTCCCTGACGAGAGGCCTCGGCGCGATGGTCGGTCAGGTTGACGATCTCGCCCTGGTTGGCGCCCTCGATCGCGGCGTGCGGCTGATCGACAAAACTCTTCAGCCCCTCGGACAGCCAATGGTAGCGGCGCGCCACCTTGCTGTCGCCGTTCATGCCTTGCTGCACCACCACCCAGTCGCCGTCATCGGTGACGATGAAACCGTGCAGATAGAGGTCGAAGCCATCCTGAACGGCGGCGCTGTCGACCTTGGCGACCAGCCGGCTGACGGTCGCCAGGCGCGTGCCGTCGAAGCCGATGCGCTCGCCGATGGCGGCAAGTTCATGCGGGGTCTTGCGCGAATGCGCGCCACGGCCGCCGCAGACATGAATGCCGAGTTCGCCCGACAGCGGCGTCAGACCACGTTTCAAGGCACCGACGACGCTGGTCGTGATGCCGGAGGAATGCCAGTCCATGCCCATCACGGCGCCGAAGGACTGGAACCAGAACGGATGCGCCAGACGCCTTAGCAACTCGTTGCGGCCGTAGTGATGAATGATCGCCTCGCACATGACGGCGCCAAGGCGCGTCATGCGGTCGCCCAGCCATTTCGGCACGCGTCCGCCATGAAGTGGAAGATCAGCACTCCCCGATCGTTGCGCCAAGTCCGTTGCCTGTTCCGGTTGCTATCCGGACAGATATGTATCCGAGATCGCATAAGGAAGCATCGAATGAGAGCGCCCGACGTGGTTCGATGGGCCACACCGGGTTCGACCCGATCACGGGCACGGCAACTTCCTGCTATCTCACCACGCGTTTTTCGAGCTTGCGGGCCAGGGTGCGCCGGTGCAGGCCGAGCCGGCGCGCGGTTTCGGAGATGTTGAAGCCGGTCTCGACCAGCGTTTCATGGATGCGTTCCCATTCGAGGTTCTTGATCGAGGTGGGACGGCTGCTCAGCGAAACCGAAACATCGCCCTCGGCGCGGCCGAAGGCGGCTTCGATATCGTCGGTGTTGGCGGGCTTGGCCAGGTAATGACATGCGCCGAGCTTGATCGCCTCGACCGCCGTGGCGATGCTGGCAAAGCCGGTGAGCACGACAATCCTCATCGAAGCATCGCGGGCGCTGAGCAGCTTGACGCATTCCAGCCCGGAGCCGCCGGCGCCAAGCTTGAGATCAACGACGGCATAAGCCGGAACCGCTGTCTCGAGGGCGCGAGCCAAGTCTTCCCTGCCGTGGCAGACCATGACGTCGTAGTCGCGCTTTTCGAAGGAGCGCTTCAGCGTTTTCGCGAAGGTGGCGTCGTCCTCGACGATAAACAGGGATCGATCAGGCCGCATGATCATCTCCATCGGTCAGCGCCGCGAGCGGCAGCGACAGCGTAACACAGGCGCCCTGCTCCATATTGCGCGCCGAAAAGTCGCCGCCGAGCTTTCGAACCACGTTGACGACCAGGAAAAGACCAAGGCCACCGCCCGGCCGTCCCTTGCTCGACATATAGGGCTGGCCGAGCGCGGCCAGTATACCCTTGTCAAAGCCCGGCCCACGGTCGCGCACGGAAATCACCAGTTTCTCGCCTTGCCGGTCGGCGGTGACGTCGACCCAATCCTGCGATGCTTCCTGGGCGTTGTCGAAGACGTTGAAGATGACCTGCTTCAGCGCCGTGTCGGAAACGATCTGCTCGTCGGGTTCGAAATCATTGCTGTAGCGCAGATTGAGCGGCTGGCGGCTGACACGCCATTCCTCGACAAGATCGTCGAGGAAATGGCGGATGCTGGTGCGGATCGTGCCTTCGCCCCGCGCCTGTCCCGACGACATCAGGATGCCAGAGACGATGCTTTTGCAGCGCTCGATCTGCGCCTGCATTTCGGCCATGTCCGCCGCCAGTTCGCGGTTGCGCGTGACGCTGCGCATCTGGCGCCAGTCGGAGAGGATGACGGAGATGGTCGACAGCGGCGTGCCCAGCTCATGCGCGGCGCCCGACGCCAGCAGGCCCATGCGCACAATATGGTCCTCCTCGGCCGATCGCTGGCGCAGATCGGCGAGATAGGCATCACGTTCGCGCAGATTGCGATTGATGCGCGTCATGAAGATCACGATCAGGCCGGCAGCCAGCACGAAGCAGATGAACATACCCCTGATATGCAGGACCAGCAGGTCGCTGCCGCCGTGATGCGGGATCGCGATCGGCTGGAACTGGAAGGTGAGGAAGACGAAGCAGGCGGAAGCGGCGGCCACCAGGCTCCAGGTGGACCAGGGTGTCAGCAGCGCGGCGCCAAGCGTAATCTGCAGCAGATAGAGCGACACGAACGGGTTCGAGGCGCCGCCGCTGAGGTAGAGCTGGGTCGTCAGCGCCGCCATATCGAAAATGAGCGCGACGAACAGTTGCGCGTTGCTGATCGGGCGCTGACCGCGCAAGGCGAGCAGGCTGAAGATGTTCAGCCCGACGAGGAAAAGCACCACGCCCGCCATCTCCGGCAACGGAAGCGGGATATCGAACCAGTATTCCGTCACCAGGATGGTGAGGACCTGACCCGCCACCGCCAGCCAGCGCAGCTGGATGAGCAGGAGCAGGTTCTTCCTGTTCGCCGCGTCGGGATCGGCGACCGCGCCGCCCTTGCCAGCAAGGGATGCCGCCGCGAAGGATTTGTCGTTGCGAAGCATTTGGGTCGGGACGCTCATCTTGCAGGTCCTTGCCGCCGGCGGCGACCGATCATCGGCGCGGCCAGGGCCGCGGCAAGCATCGCAGCGAGCGTGAACCAGGTCAAAGCATAGACCAGATGGCTGTTGCGGAAAGTCACGACGGTCAGGCCGCCGCGCGGCCAGTCACCGGATGCCCCCGCATCGACGAAATAAGGCGCGACATCTGTCAGGCCGCGCGCGGTTGCGATGGCGGCGACGTCGCGCGAATACCAGCGATTGGCCACGGCATCGTTGCTGCGCAGGAAGCCGCCGCCGGGCTCGCTCATGCGCAACAACCCGTCAATGACGGCCGGCGACGGAAAACCGCCGCTCTCCCGTTCGAATTCGGCCTTGCGCTCCTGGGGAATAAAGCCGCGATTGACCAGCACGACAAAGCCGCTGTCGGTTCGCATCGGCGTCAGGACCCAATAGCCGCCGCCAAGCTCCGTCACCGCCTGCACCAGCGTGTTGGCGCCGCCCAGAAAGCGCCCGGCCAATCGCACATGGCTGTATTCGCTGCTGGCTGCGGTCATTCCGTCCCAGTTGCCCGGGCCAGGCGCATCGACAAGCGGTGCATGGATACGTTGGTCGACACGGGCGATCAGGTCGAGCTTCCAGACCCGCCTTTCCAGTTGCCATATGCCGAGCCCAACAAACACCAGCACGCCGAGGAGGCCGAGCAGCACAAGGAAAAATCGCGACGCGGGCGACCTGCCGGCGTCCCTGCGCGGCGCGGCGGACAAGCCGATGCCAGCCTGCTCGATCCCTATCTCGCCAGTGGTCCTCCCCGCGCCCGGCGACAGGCTCATGGCATCTCGCGCATGTCGTGAAGCCCGGGCATCATGTTGGCGTTGAGATGGTACATCACCCAAAGCGAGCCGGTCAGCACGATGACCACCAGGATCAGCGTGAAGATCAAGGCCAGCATCGACCATCCGCCCTCCGAGGCGGTGTTCATATGCAGGAAGAAGACCATGTGGACCACGATCTGCACCGCGGCGAAGACCATGATGACGATCGCCGTGGCCTGCTTGTTGTCGAGGGCGCCGGTCATGACCAGCCAGAACGGGATAGCGGTGAGGATCACCGACAGGACGAAGCCGGTCAGATAGCTTTTGAGCGATCCATGCGCGGCCCCGCCATGGGCGTGGCCGTGATCGGCGGCATGATCATGAGCGCTCATCGCAACATCCCCATCAGATAGACAAAGGTGAAGACGCCGATCCAGACGACGTCGAGGAAGTGCCAGAACATCGAGAGGCACATCAGCCGGCGGCGGTTGGCTTCGATGAGGCCGAACCGGGCGACTTGCGTCATCAGCGTCACCAGCCAGACAATGCCGAAGGTGACATGCAGCCCGTGCGTGCCGACCAGGGTGAAGAAGGACGACAGGAAGGCACTGCGCTGCGGTGTGGCGCCTTCATGGATCATGTGGGCGAATTCGTAGAGCTCGATGGACAGGAAGGCCAGGCCGAACAGGCCGGTCACCGCCAGCCAGGCCAGGGTCGCCGCGATCCGGCCCTTGTCCATGGTCAGCATGGCAAAGCCATAGGTGATCGAGGAGAAGAGCAGCATGGCGGTGTTGACCGCCACCAGATTGAGGTCGAACAGGTCCCTGGGCGCCGGACCCGCGGCGTAGTTGGCGCCGAGCACGCCATAGGCCGCGAACAGCATCGCGAAGATCAGGCAGTCGCTCATCAGATAGAGCCAGAAGCCGAGCATGGTGCTGCCGCCTTCGGCGTGCGCATGCTCTTCTTCCAGGTGAAAGACCGGTTCGGTTCCGGTCGTGGTTGCCATCGAAGCCATGCTCGAACCCTAGCCCTGAGCGGCGAGGAGCGTCGTCCTCGCCTCCTCCGTCTGCGTGACCTCGGCAGCCGGAATGTGGAAGTCGCGGTGATAGTTGAAGGTGTGACCGATCGCGGTGGCTATGAGGCAGACGAAGCTCAGCGCCGCCAGCCACCAGATGTACCAGATCATGCCGAAACCGAGCGCGACGCTAAAGGCTGCCAGGATGATGCCGGTGCCGGTATTGCTGGGCATGTGGATCGGCTTGAAGCCCGAGAGCGGCCTGATATAGCCGGCCTTCTTCATGTCCCACCAGGCGTCGTTGTCGCGCACGACAGGCGTGAAGGCGAAATTGTAGGCGGGAGGCGGCGAGGACGTCGACCATTCGAGCGTGCGGCCATCCCAGGGATCGCCGGTCGGATCGGCGAGCGCCTCGCGCCTGCGGATGGAGACGAAGATCTGGATCAGGAAGGCGGCAATGCCGATGGCGATCAGCACCGCGCCGAAGGCGGCGATGACGAACCAGATCTGCAGCGAAGGGTCGTCGAAGACGCGCATACGGCGCGTCACGCCCATCAGGCCGAGTATGTAGAGCGGCATGAAGGCGAACCAGAAGCCGACCACCCAGCACCAGAACGACACCTTGCCCCAGAACGGATCGAGCTTGAATCCGAAGGCCTTGGGCCACCAGTAGGCAATGCCGGCGAACAGGCCGAACAGCACGCCGCCGATGATGACGTTGTGGAAATGCGCGATCAGGAACAGGCTGTTGTGCAGCACGAAGTCCGCCGGCGGGACGGCAAGCAGCACGCCGGTCATGCCGCCGACGGTGAAGGTGAGCATGAAGGCCACCGTCCACATCATCGGTAGTTCGAAGCGGATGCGGCCGCGATACATGGTGAACAGCCAGTTGAAGATCTTCGCTCCGGTCGGGATCGAGATGATCATCGTGGTGATGCCGAAGAAGGAATTGACGCTGGCGCCGGAGCCCATGGTGAAGAAGTGGTGCAGCCAGACAAGGTACGACAGGATGGTGATGACCACCGTCGCGTAGACCATCGAGGTGTAGCCGAACAGGCGCTTGCCGGAGAAGGTCGAGGTGACCTCGGAAAAGACGCCGAACAGCGGCAGGATGAGGATGTAGACTTCCGGGTGACCCCATATCCAGATGAGGTTCACATACATCATCGGGTTGCCGCCGAAGTCGTTGGTGAAGAAGTTGGTGCCGACATAGCGGTCGAGCGACAGCAGCGCGAGCACCGCCGTCAACACCGGAAAGGACGCCACGATCAACACGTTGGTGCACAGCGACGTCCAGGTGAAGACAGGCATGCGCATCATCGCCATGCCGGGCGCGCGCATCTTGATAATCGTGCAGATGAGATTGATGCCCGACAGCGTCGTGCCGACGCCCGCCACCTGCAGCGCCCAGATGTAATAGTCGACACCGACGTCGGGACTGTAGCCGATGCCGGAGAGCGGCGGATAGGCGAGCCAGCCGGTGCGGGCGAATTCGCCGACAAACAGCGACGCCATGACCAGGATCGCGCCGCCGACCGTCATCCAGAAACTGAAATTGTTGAGGAAGGGGAAGGACACGTCACGCGCGCCGATCTGCAGCGGCACGACGAAGTTCATCAGCCCGGTGACGAAGGGCATCGCCACGAAGAAGATCATGATCACGCCGTGCGCCGTGAAGATCTGGTCATAGTGATGCGAGTTGAGATAGCCCTCGGAGCCGTTGAAGGCGATGGCCTGCTGCAGGCGCATCATGATGGCGTCGGAGAAGCCGCGCAGCAGCATGACGAGGCCGAGCACCATGTACATGATGCCGATCTTCTTGTGGTCGACGCTGGTGAACCACTCGCGCCACAGATAGGTCCACAGCTTGAAATAGGTGATCGCGCCGAAAAGGGCGATGCCGCCAAGCGCCACCGCGACGAAAGTGGCGACGACGATCGGCTCGTGCAGCGGCAGCGAGTCCCAGGTGAGACGGCCGAAGATGAACTTGGTCAGCGTATCGGGCATCGGTTGTCTCTCACAGTTCGCGCCGCAGCAGGCCAAGCGTCGGCGTATCCGCCTCGGCGCGACGGCTCTCGGTCCCGGGCCTGAGCAGCCCCGCCCCGCGCAGCGGGGAAAGATCCTTCGACGGCCAATCCGTCGGCGTGGCATTGCTGGCGGCGCGCGCCGCGGCAGCAGCCTCCTCCGCCGTGCAGATGCTGGCGACATAGGACGGATCGTTCCCGAACACCGCGCCGCGCCGGGCGAGCTTGTCGTATTGCAGCGGCAAGGTGTTGCGGACGCCGGCAAGACCGAGGCCACCCTTGGCATCGATCGACATCATCTCGTTCATGCACATCTTGCCGCGCTCGACGCACAGGTTGAGGATAGCGCCGTAAAGGTCGGGATCGACGGAGGCATAGTGGCGGACCGGTTCGTTCTCGCTCGGCTTTTCGAGTTCGAGATAATTCTCGCGGTTGAGAGCCGCCGAGGCAGCCTTGCTCTGCGCCACCCACTGGTCGAAAGCCTGGTCGGACAGACCGTGGAAGGCAAAGCGCATTCCCGAGAAGCCGGCGCCGCTGTAATTGGCCGAGAAGCCGCTATAGGTGCCCGGCTGGTTGATGACGGCGTGCAGCTTCGTTTCCATGCCGGGCATGGCATAGATCTGCCCGGCCAACGCCGGAATGTAGAAGGAGTTCATTACCGCCGACGAGGTGATGCGGAAGTCGATCGGCTGGTTGACCGGCGCCGCAAATTCGTTGACCGAGGCGATGCCGTAGTCCGGATAGATGAACAGCCATTTCCAGTCGAGCGCCACGACCTCGACCTTGAGCGGCTTGTGGTTCTGCGTGACCGGCTGGCCGGGCTCGATCCGGTCGATCCGGCGGTATGGGTCGAGCAAATGCGTGCCGAGCCAGGTCAGCGCCCCGAGACATATGATGATGAGCAGGGGCGCGGCCCAGATCACCAATTCCAGTTTCGTCGAATGGTCCCAGTCCGGCGCGTAGGTCGCCGAGGCGTTGGATTGCCGATAGCGCCAGGCAAAAAAGACGGTCAGCGCCATGACCGGCACGATGATGACCAGCATCAGCAAGGTCGAGACCACGAGCAGGTCGCGCTGCTGGACCGCGACATCGCCGGCGGGCGCGAGCACGACCAGATCACAGCCGCTCAACAACCCGGCCAGGGGGAACAGAAGCAAGGCTCCAAATCGTCTCATCAAACGCTGCCCTCGATGGACCGCGGCAACGGTTCATGCTGCAGTGCGGTATCAACCAAGGGCTACTGCTCGCGGCGACGCGGTGACATTGGACAATTTGTCCAATGCCCAGAAGGCATGGCTTTGGCCCAGTGTGCAGCGCACAATGAAACCTTTGGGGAATCCCCCGAATTGGGTTCCGGACACTTCATTCCACGCGGTGGCGACGGATAAGATGGCTCAGACTTCGACTGCCGAAACGAACAGCGAGCTGATCGGCTCGCATCATGGCCAGGTCAGCGCGGGCGATATCGCGGTTGGCGTGATTGTCGGCAGGACGTCGGAATTCTTCGACTTCTTCGTCTATGCGATCGCCTCCGTCATCGTGTTTCCCAGGCTGGTGTTTCCGACGCACGATCCGCTCGTCGGGACGCTGTATTCCTTCTCCATCTTCGCGCTCGCCTTCGTCGCGCGCCCGTTCGGCTCCGTGCTGTTCATGGCCATCGATCGCGCCTATGGCCGTGGCGCGAAACTGACGATCTCGCTGTTCCTGCTCGGCACGTCGACCGTCGCCATCGCGTTTCTGCCTGCCTATGGCGATATCGGCGTGGTCGCGATCTGGCTGCTGGCGCTTGCCCGCATCGGACAGGGACTGGCGCTCGGCGGAACATGGGACGGACTGCCCTCGCTGCTGGCGCTGAACGCGCCGAAGAACCGGCGCGGCTTCTATGCCATGATCCCGCAACTGGGCGCCCCGATCGGCCTCATCGTGGCAAGCTCCCTCTTCGCCTTCTTCGTCGCCAACCTGTCGGCCGACGACTTCTTCACCTGGGGCTGGCGCTATCCCTTCTTCGTCGCCTTCGCCATCAATGTGGTCGCCTTGTTCGCCCGGCTGCGCATTGTCGTCACACCTGAATTCTCGAAACTGTACGAGAGCGGCGACCTGCAGCCGACACGCATCAGGGACACGATCCGGGCCGAAGGCCGCAACGTCGTCGTCGGCGCCTTCGCGCCACTGGCGAGTTTCGCGCTGTTCCACATGGTGACGGTGTTTCCACTCTCCTGGGTGTTCCTGTTCACCAATGAGGGACCGGCGCGGTTCCTGGTGATCGAGGCGGTGAGTGCGCTGTTCGGCATTGCGGCCATCGTCGCGTCAGGGCCACTGGCCGACCGCGTTGGACGCCGTGCGCTGCTTGGCGGTTCGGCGATCGCCATCGCGACGTTCAGCGGCTTTGCCCCGCAGCTTCTGGATGGCGGTGCAGTCGGCGAAGCCCTGTTCATGGTGCTGGGCTTCATCCTCCTGGGGCTGAGTTTCGGCCAATCGTCCGGCGTCGTCGCCTCGAGTTTTTCCCGCCAGCATCGCTATACCGGCTCGGCAATAACCTCGGATCTGGCATGGATGTTCGGCGCCGGCTTCGCGCCGCTCGCGGCCCTGCTGCTCGCCGGCAATTTCGGCCTCATCGCCGCCGGCGCCTATCTGCTGTCGGGCGCGGCTTGCACATTGCTCGCCTTGTGGATCGACGGACGTCGTCCGGCCGCGGATCGTCAAGCCGATTAATCCGGGGCCTTCGATTGCGGATATGAGGCCGATCGCATTGGTAACCCAGCCCATTACCGCATTGCCATGCTCGCCTGCCCGCCCAATGCGGCGCATTCTCCAGGCGGAGGCGATCCACCGGGTCATGTCGCGATAGAAGGCTGGGCGCCGGCCGACAAATTCGCGCAGGATGAAGCCCATCCGCGGCGCGAGATCCTCCTGCTATACACGCAAACCCGACTAAGCCACCGAAGCAGCCGGCTTGGCTTGCCGCATGGCGGACCGGTGCGCCGCACTGGCATATTTCTGGGCGATCATGGCGCAGACCATGAGCTGTATCTGGTGGAAGAGCATCAGCGGCAGAACGATCGCGCCGACGCCCTGGCCGGCAAAGATGACGTTGGCCATCGGGACGCCGCTCGCCAGGCTCTTCTTCGAGCCGCAGAAGATGATCGTGATCTGGTCGGCCTTGTCGAAGCCGAGAAGCCGGCTGCCATAGGCCGTGCACAGAAGCACGAGGCCGAGCAGCACCATGTCGGCGACAACGACCACGGCGATATCGCGCAGCGAGAACATATGCCATAGCCCCTCGGCGACGGCCGTGCTGAAGGCCAGGTAGACGACCATCAGGATCGAGCCGCGATCGACAGGCATCAGCAGCGTCTTGCGAGAGCGTATCCAGTTGCCGATCCGCGGTTCCAGCAGCTGTCCGAGTGCAAAGGGCAAGAGCAGTTGCACCAGGATCTGGCTCACCGCATTCCATGAAAATCCGCCGTGACCGCCGATGGAGAAGAGCAATCCGACGAGCAGGGGCGTGAGGAACATGCCGAAGATGTTGGAGGCGGAAGCCGAGCAGATGGCCGCTGGGACATTTCCACCAGCCATCGAGGTGAACGCGATCGAGGACTGGACCGTCGAGGGCAGGACACACAGAAACAGAATGCCGAGGTAGAGCGGCTTGGGCAAGATCGAGGCAGGCAGATAGCCGAGCGCCAGACCCAGCAGCGGGAACAGGCCAAAGGTCGTCAGAAGGATCACCAGATGCAGGCGCCAATGCATCAGGCCGGCGACAACGACATCGCGCGAGAGCCGCGCGCCATGCAGGAAGAACAGAAGCGCCACGGCAAGATTGGTCGCAACCGCGAACCATCCCGCGAACGTCCCGGTTGCTGGCGCGACAGACGCAAGCGCGACGGTGCACAACAGCAGGATCAGAAAGGAGTCCGGCAGAAAGCGGCGCATGACATGTTCGCTCCAGAATGGGTCCAGCGCCGTCTTTTCGTGCATTGTGAAATAGGATACAAGGAATAACAGTTATCGTGATTTGAGATATCAGTGCTCGATCTGGTCCAACTTCGCAGTTTCGTCACCGTCCAGCAGATGGGAAGCTTCACCTTCGCGGCCGAGAGGCTGGGGCTTGGGCAATCCACCGTCAGCCAGCACATCGGCAAGCTGGAGGCCGCGATTGGCAGGCGGTTGCTGGCCCGGGATACGCACAAGGTGGTGCTGACGCCTGACGGCGAAGCCCTGCTCGGCCATGCCCGGACCCTGTTGTCCATAGAGGGGCAGGTGCAGGCGCTGTTCACCGCGCAGAGGCTGCGCGGCACATTGAGGCTCGGCGTATCCGAGGACCTGGTTGCCAGCCGTCTGCCACTGGTGCTGGAGGATTTTGTCCGGTCTCACCCATCCGTCGATCTCGAACTGACCGTTGCTCTCAGCGGCGTGCTCTACGAGATGCAGGACAATGGCGAACTCGATCTCGTCCTGGCGAAGCGCCGGCTGGGCGACAGCCGTGGCCGGCTCGTCTATCGTGAGCCGCTTGTCTGGCTCGCCCGTGATCCGGAACACGTCCTGTCACTCGCGGCCTTGCCGTTGATCTCCTTCCCCCCGCCGAGCGTCACGCGCAGCATCGCGCTGGAAGCGCTCGAGCGGCATCGCATGCCGTGGCGCATTGTCTGCACATGCGGAAGCCTGAGCGGGCTGACGGCCGCCGCACGCGCCGGGATGGGGGTTCTGGTGCAACCGCAAAGCATGTCGCCTTCAGGTCTCAAGGAGATCGGCCACCTGCCACAGTTGGAGGACGTGGAATTCGTCCTCATCCCGAGCAAGGGCGCCGACAGGGCGCTCGTCTCAGCGCTTTCGGATGATATTCTGAACAAGGTGAGAGGCCTGCGCTGACCGGCAGCGTAGGTGGCGGTCAGGGCCGAAGCCCGGCCGAGCGCGCCCGTCCCGCTCATCGACGCCGCTCCTCGATGGCTTTCGGCTTTTCTAAAATCAGGCCGGCTGAACTGAAGCCACCTTGCCATCGCTATCGACAATGCAGCTGGTTGGCTTTCCCGCGACGTTCAGTTCGACCTGGAAGCTCTTGGAATCGAGCCTGCGCGAGCTGGTCGGCAACGCCTTGCCGCTATCGACCCCGCCCGCTTTCGCCGCCGCGCCGGCACAAAGAAGCTGGAGATCGGCCGGTGCTGTTTCGACCGTCGTCCTCGACATCTGGTCGGGCGTCGGCGCGCTCTGGCATGCCGCCAGAACCGTTGTGATGACGATTGAGGCCGATCCGCAAACGGCCCAGTGCCTCATCCTGATCTGCCTGCCGGTCTCCATGGTGTTGTCCCCTGTGTTTATCGAACTATACGTCTGTCCTTGATCACACACCCTTGTAGAGCGCCGCGCCCTGCATCAGCACGATGACCTTCGCCCCGACCTTGATGCGGGAATGAAGATCGATGATGTCGCCATTGTTCATGCGGATGCATCCGGAAGACACGTCCAGACCAATGGTCCACGGTTCGGGCGTGCCATGGATCCGGTAGATGGTGTCATGGCCGTCTTCGTAGAGGTAGAGCGCCCGCGCGCCGAGCGGATTGTCGGGCCCACCGGGCATGCCATTGGCCCACGGCCGGGCTTTTGGATCCCGGGCAACCATTTCGGCCGGCGGTGTCCAGGTCGGCCATTCCGCCATGCGCCCGACCTTGACGATGCCGGCCCATCCGAAGCCCTCCCGGCCCACACCGATGCCGTAGCGGATCGCCTGCTGGCCGGGCTGGACGAGATAGAGGAAGTGCTGGTTGCCGTCGATGATGATGGTGCCGGGCTGCTCGGCGGTGCGGAACTTGACCACCTGCGGGCGGAAGGATTCCGGCACCTGCTTGTGAAGCTTGTAGTACTGGTAGGCCTTGGTGCGATTGTAATCCGTCCACTGCCGCGTCTTGGGATCGTAGACCTGCGTTCCCGCGGCAAGGGACGCGGTGGTGGAAAAAACCAATCCCAGCGCCAGCACGACCGCGAGGCCTGCCGCATGCCTGCCGCCGGTTCCCGCCGCTCGTTCGTCGGTGCCGAACCTCATCATCCTGCGTCTGGTCATTGCTTGGCCCATCCTTCGACGCGCGCCTCGTTCTTGGCCACCCATTGCTCGGCGTAAGCAGAGGGCGCCTGCCGCTCGACCTGGAGCGCGTAGCTCATATCGATCGCCTCCTCCGGCTTGAAGTCGACGTGCTCCAGGAAGCGAACCACCTCCGGATGTTTCTTGCTCAACGAGGTCGCGTAGGCGATGTGGTAGTGGGCCGTGTCCCAGCCAACCGCGGCATTCGATTTCGAAAGCCATTGCGGGTCTTCCGTCGGCAGGACGATCTTCCATTTGGCGGCATCGTATGGTGGCTCCGTCAGGCGCACGATGTCATGCAATTTGAAGACCACATGCGGCGCATAGCAAGCGAAGACCATCGGCCGATCCGAGGCCTCCGCCGCATCTACAGCCGCCATGCCCACATCTTCCGGCATTTCGAGCAGCGTCAGGTTCTTGGCATAGCCGTAGCTGTTGGCGCGGATGCGCTCGATGGTGGTCGACGACCACGTTTGGGCGCCAATCCACATCTCGCCCTTGCCGTCTCCGTCCGTGTCGAGCGCCTCGGTCTTCTTCGGATCACTGAGGTCGGAAATGTCCTTGAAGCCGTATTTGTCGGCCGCTGTCCGGTTGGCGCAGATACCCTGCCAGGCCGGAACTCCGATCGGGCTGATCGCGACCGTACCGGCCTGGGTGACATACTTCTTGACCAAGGTGTCGAGGTTCGGCAGCCACACTTCCGGATGGATGTCGACCTGGCCGGAGTCAAGACCGGCGAATGCAATCATGGTGCCCATCTCCACCACATCCGCATCGAGCCCGAACTCCTTCTTGAGACTCACTTTCAGGATGTTGGCCGTCGCCTGGCCCGACGACCAGTTCGGCATTGCAATAACCAGATCAGCAGCGTGGGTGCGAATATCGCCGAACACAATCGCCGAGGCAACCACCGCCACTTTCAATGCCAGTTTCACCAGGTCGGCCATCAAGTGATCCTCTTTACGTGCTCATTTTGGAATCCTGTCGAAGACACCCAATCGCTAAAGCAGTTCATCGACAGCTGGTTTCGTTCGTCGATTGCCACCGGAGGTGCCTCCAACCTTTCGGCCAGATTGTTGGTCTGACCCGGAAGGTTGCGTCGCCTGTTCGGATCCACAACGGACAGAGTAGCGCTTACCGCCAAGCGGCGCCAGCGCTCCTCCCGCGCGGTGGCGCGGGCTGTCGAAATCGTCGAAGGAGCCAAGATGAGCAGGGACTGCTTCGCGACGGTCATTGGAGCCCCGGATCTGATTGGCGTTGCTGCCAAGCTTGCATCTGAGGCCGCATCGAAGGAGTACGTAACAGTAACAACCGTCAGCCCAGGCAGGAAGCAACGGGATTTGCAACCGCCACCACGACGCACGTCGTCGATCGGAAGCAACCCCATTATTGCCGCCACCGCCGAAGCAGCTTCCCGCCGCCGTGGAAACCTCCGCGGAATCCGCCTCCGCCACCAGGATGGGAAATCAGGGCGTTGTGCTGGATCCGGTCAGCAGCTGCCGCATGGTGCGGCCTGCCTTGGAAAGCGCGACATCGCCGTCACTCCACCGTGACGGATTTCGCCAGGTTGCGGGGCTGGTCGACGTCGGTGCCCATGAAGACGGCGGTGAAATAGGCCAGCATCTGGATCGGCAGCGCATAGATGATCGGCGAGATGATTTCGGGCACGTCCGGCAGGATGATCGTCTCCATCGTCTTCACGCTCGCCTGTGCCGCCCCCTTGCTGTCGGTGATCAGGATGATCTTGCCGCCGCGCGCCGCCACTTCCTGCATGTTGGACACGGTCTTCTCGAAGATCCGGTCATGCGGCGCGATCACGATGACCGGCATGTTCTCGTCGATCAGCGCGATCGGTCCATGCTTCAATTCACCGGCCGCATAGCCTTCGGCGTGGATGTAGGAGATTTCCTTGAGCTTTAGCGCGCCTTCCATGGCCAGCGGGAAATTGGTGTCGCGGCCGAGATAGAGCACATCGGAATAGCGTGACAATTCCCGCGCGATGCGCTCGATCTGCTCTTCGAGCTTGAGCACCTGGTTGGCATAGCGCGGCGCCTCCGAGAGCGCCCGCACCAAGGCTTTCTCCTCATCCTTCGAGATCGCCCCGCGCGCCACGCCGGCGCGCACCGCAAGCGATGCCAGCACCGAGAGCTGGCAAGTAAAAGCCTTGGTCGAGGCGACGCCGATCTCCGGTCCGGCCAGCGTCGGCAGCACGACATCGGATTCGCGCGCCATGGTCGATTCCCGCACATTGACGACGGCGCCGATCTTCATGCCGGCCTTGCGGCAGTAGCGCAGCGAGGCCAGCGTGTCGGCGGTCTCGCCCGACTGCGAGATGAAGAAGGCGGCATCGTTGGCCGACAGCGGCATCTCGCGATAGCGGAACTCCGAGGCGACATCGATGTCGACCGGCAGCCGCGCATAGCGCTCGAACCAGTATTTGCCGATCAGGCCGGCGAGATAGGCGGTGCCGCAGGCCGAGATCGCCAGCCGGTTGATCCCTGCGAAGTCGAACGGCAGGTCGAGCGGCTTGGAGACACCGGAGACGAAGTCGACATAATGGGCCAGCGTGTGCGAGATCACCTCGGGCTGCTCATGGATTTCCTTCTCCATGAAATGACGGCGGTTGCCCTTGTCGACCATGAAGGAGGTCGACAGCGACTGCTGGCGCTTGCGCTCGACTTGTCTGCCGTCGATGTCGAAGATGGCGACGCTGTCGCGGCGCACCACCGCCCAGTCGCCGTCCTCGAGATAGGTGATCGAATTGGTGAAGGGCGCCAGCGCGATGGCGTCGGAGCCCAAAAACATCTCGCCGTCGCCATGGCCGACGGCCAATGGCGGGCCGTTGCGGGCGCCGACGATCAGGTCTTCGTCGCCCTTGAACATGATGGCCAGCGCAAAGGCGCCTTCGAGCCGCTTCAGCGCCTGGTGCGCGGCCTCGACCGGCTTGCGCCCCCTGGCCAGTTCGCGCGCCACCAGATGGGCGACGACCTCGGTGTCGGTCTGCGAGGAGAAGGAATAGCCGTCGCGCGTCAGTTCATCGCGCAGTTCGGCGAAATTCTCGATGATGCCGTTGTGGACGATGGCGACACCGTCGGAAAAATGCGGATGCGCATTGGTTTCGTTGGGCACGCCATGGGTCGCCCAGCGCGTGTGGCCGATGCCGATCGTGCCCTCGAGCGGCTCGTCCTTGAGCCGGCGTTCGAGGTTGATCAGCTTGCCCTCGGCACGCCGGCGGCCAAGCTGCCCCTTCTCGATGGTGGCCACGCCGGCCGAGTCATAGCCGCGATATTCCAACCGCTTCAGCGTAGCCAGGATGAGCGGAGTAACCTGCGAGTGGCCGACGATTCCAACGATGCCGCACATGGCTTTGCCCCCATAGCCTGCAGAATTCCAGCCCCATTGCACACAAGAGCCATGTTATCCCTCCCCGACCACGGGCTGATCGTTCATTTGAAGGAGCCCATGGACTTAATCGAAAGCTGACCTGTCGCGCTTGACGTCCGGAGTCGCCCAAGAAGGCGCAGGCTCCGTGGCGGAGCCTGCGTGGTCGGCCGCGAGACACCTGAAGACGGGCAGTTCGTTCGAATGATGCGCTTCGGTCAGCCGAGGCGCATGTTGAGTCAGCCGGCAAACCAAAACACACCCAACAGCCGGTTAGGCCCGGCCGCCTGATGCCCCCCTCCAAGAGGCTGTCGGGCCGCTTGATCTACATGGGGCTCGGACTGCCCCGGATGCCGGCAAGCGAGCGGTACTGAGTCCACGCAGGAGATCAACAAACCTTGGCCTGTCGCTCACAATTTTCGACCACTCCTTGCTGTTAAGGCGCTGAAATCGCTGGCGCTCGGTATCGTTTGATTGCACGAAGACGCCGAACTGACCTCTCGATACAAAGGGGAAGCTTAATCCTCGCCTTGCTCGATCCAGGCATGCTGAAGGGGGATGTAGGGCATGAAGTTCAGAGACCTGATCAGGCGTGCTGACAACGCCGAGAAGTCCTTCGAGGACCTTGAGGCCGACTTGGCGAACGCCGTCGACGAGTGCCTTGGTTTGTCCGATCTGTCAGAGCAGGCAAGAGATGCCGTCGCTGGCGAGACGCCCATGCAAGAGGACAACAGCGAACAGGACAACAGCACCCAAACCGGAGACGGCGCCGTCACTGCGGAACCCGCGCGACGACTGACCTCCCATACGCAGAGCCGTATGGCCGCCTTGACTTCGTTTGATGGGCTGTTTCGCGATGCGAAGCTCCACTTCGAGGAGATCAACTCGAAACTGTCGGAGATCGCAAGCACGCATCACCTGACCCGCGAACTGTTCCACATTCTTCACGCCGACATTCTGCGAGCCAACGAACTGGAGCTGGCGAATCTGAACCTGACCTCGGAGCAAAGGAGCCTGTCGGACAGGCTCAATGATCTGAACCGAAGGCAGCATGAGCGGGAAGGCATTGTGGAGGCCTTGCAGCAGCGCGAAGCAAGCCTGGTTCAAGACTGTGAGGCGCTTCGCGGCGCACTGGCCGGGGCAAGGCTGGAACTCGTGGAGGCCGCGAACACGAACGCGAAAAACGAAGCGGAATTCGGGGACATCACGAACGCACTTGCAGCTGCTACCGTCGAGGCCGACAGACGCGCGCGCGAAAACAAACAGCTGCGGGAGAAGAATGTCAGCCTGTCGATCGACCTCGAAAAAGCGCTGAAGCGGGAAGACGAGGCGCGGCACAGGCTCGACGGGTTTTCCACGATCCATGCCAACGAAGCGGCACGAAATTCCGAATTGCTGGCTGCACTCGGCAAGAGCGAAAAGGAAGCGACACGACTCCATACGTCGCTCGAGGTCGCCCAGGCGAAACTGTCCGAGATGACGGAAGCCGCCCGTATCATGGAGGCGGAGAAGAACGCCGAGATCGAACGCTGCCGTGCCGAAATTCGAGGATCGCGTTCCGAGATTCAGAACCTCCATTCGCGACTGGAACTCGCATCAAACGCAAACAGCGAAGCCTCGAACGAACTCGCCAAGCTCAGGCTTCAATGGAGCGAGGCCGTGGCGGAAAAGCAGGTCGCGGATGAACGGTTGGCTGCTCTCACCAAGGAGGCTGAAACCGACAAGCTGAACCTTTCGAAGATAACCGCCAATTTTTCACAGCTTTCCCTGCAGCAGGCGTCCGATCAGATACAACTCGATGTCCGCCGGCAGGAATGCGAAGACCTGCGGACCGAAATTGCGTCGGTCAACGCCCGGATCAGGGACCTCCTGCCTCTTGAGAGGCTCCATGCGACGACGAAGGCCAACGCCTTGACGCACAAGAGCGATGCAGCCAAGGTTCCCGTGACGGTGGAGCGAACAGCGCGCTCCATGCGCCGCGTTCGCCGGAGGGCGCTCACCGCATCATAGAAGGAGGCTGCCCATATTCGCCGCCTGCTTCCAACGATCCCTCACATCATTGGCGGAAAGCCCTCGACATCTGATCGGTGAGAGGCTTCAGCAGATAAGACCAGACGCTGCGTTCGTCCGTGCTTATATGGACCTCTGCCGGCATGCCTGGCTTTAGCACCTTGGCATCGGTCAGGCAGGCTGCCTTGTTCTCGACATTGATACGCGCCGAGAAATACGAAAGCTGCTTTTGTTGATCCTTGATCAGGTCCGCCGAGATGCGCTTGACCGACCCCTGGCAAGCAGGCGTGGTGCCGGAGTCGAAAGCAGGAAACCGGATCGAGACCCGCTGGCCGGGACGAATATCATCTATGCGCGACGGCGGAATCAGCGCGTCGACGACGAGGTTGTCGGTGTCGGGGACAATCATCATGAGCACTTCCCCCGGGGCGATGACGCCGCCGATCGTGTGGATGGAGGATTCCTGCACCGTTCCCGATTGCGAAGCGCGGATGGTGGTTTTGGTCAATTCGTCCTGCGCCACAACCTTGCGCTCTTCGAGTTCGGTCTGCTTGGCCTCGGTTTCGCGAAGTTCGCTGGTCACCTCACTGCGCCTCTGTTCATCGAGCTGAAGAATTTGCAGTTCGGTCTCGCTGATCCGGGCCTGCGCCTCGGCAACCGCCGCCGCGAGGCGCCCTGACTCTCCGTGCGCCCGGGTTGCATCCAATCTGATGTTGCTCAGCCGCTCCTTGGACACCAGTTTTTTTGTGAAAAGCGCCTGGACGTCGGCAAGATCCCCATCCAGCAAGACCACGGATTGGTCTTCCGCAGCCTGCTGTGCCTTGAGGCCATCGATCTGACGCTCGAGTTGCTTTGAGCGACTTTGCAACTGTGCCTTCTGCCCCGTCAACGCCGCGGCGCGGCTTTCAAACAGGGCGCGCTCGCCATTGACGAGTGCGGCCAGTTCCGGGTCGCCCATCCGTGTCTGAAGGCCGGAAGGAAGCTGCATCTCCGACAGGCCTTGTCGCTCGGCTTCCAACCGCGCCAGTCGAACGGTGGCGCGATCGAGATCCTCACTGATTATTTGCAGGTTGGCCCGCGTCAGCGTGTCGTCCAGCCTGGCCACCACATCGCCGGCCCGGACATGATCGCCATCTTGCGCGAAGATGCCCCCGATCGTGCCGCCTGTCAGATGCTGGACTTTCTTTATGTTGCTCTCGACCACCACGGTGGCAGGCGCAATCACCGCGCCGGCGATCTTCGTCAAACCGAGCCAAAGCCCGCCGCCGACAATCAGCAGAGCCGTGATCGCCGCGCCCAGGATCAGGTTGGCCCGGATATCATCCCGCACCTCGGCCGAGTTCGCCTCGGTCCTTCGGCTCGCATCGGCGAGCGGCACGTATGAAAACATCGTCGCGTCAGACATGGAGCAGCACCTCACGCATGACCGCTTACTCCCTTCTGTATCGGGACAACCGACGCCGGCCGTTCAGCTGGCGAGGGGAAGGGCCGGATAACGTTGGCCAGCACCTCCTCGCGCGAGCCAAAGGAGTGAAGCGTCCCATTCGACATTACCAGTACCTTGTCGATATTGGTGAGGGCGGAAGGACGGTGCGCAACGACGATGACTATGCCTCCACGCTGGCGCACCGCCAGGATCGCGCCGGCCAGGGCGGCATCGCCATCGACGTCCAGGTTTGAATTCGGCTCGTCGAGGACGACAAGAAACGGCTCGCCATAAAGTGCCCTGGCAAGCCCAACGAGTTGCCTCTGTCCGGCCGAAAGGGCTGCCCCTCCCTCGCCTACGCGTGTTTGAAAACCATTCGGCAATCGCATGATCATCTTGTCGACGCCCGCCGCCCTGGCGGCTGCCAGCACGCCCTTGGCGTCGCCCTTGCCGCCAAATCTCGAAATATTGTCGGCAACCGTTCCATCAAACAGTTCAACATCTTGCGGCAGATAGCCGATATGGGTGCCAAGCTGTTCGTGACCCCATTGGTCGAGCGAGGCTTCGTCCAGCCTTACCGTTCCGCGAAGCGGCTGCCACACGCCCACCAGCGCGCGCACAAGTGTCGTTTTCCCGGAACCGCTTGGGCCGACAATCGCCATTCCCGCGCCCCCCTGCAGGCGGAAACTGACATTGGCCACGGTCGGTTTTTGCTGGCCTGGCGGGGCTATTGTCAGTTCCTCGACCGCAAGCATCGCCTGCGGCGCTGGCAGTTCCATGAGCTCGTCATGGCTGCCGAAGGCGGTCAGCGCCCTCGCCAGTTGGGAATAGCTCTGACGAAATGCCACAAACCCTCTCCAGTTTGCCATCGCCGCGTCAACCGGGGCCAACGAGCGGCCCAGCAATATGGATGATGCTATGATCACGCCAGGCGACGCTTCACCTCCAATCACGAGATAGGCACCAAGCCCCAGGACGCAGGACTGCAAGGCCATCCGCAGCGCCCTCGACGTTGAACCGGTGGCGCCGACGATGTCGGAAAGGCGCTCCTGGTGCGTGAGATATGCGTGATTGACCTCACCCCAACGGCGGGCAAGCCGCCCGGAAAGGCCCATCGCGCGGACAACTTCCGCATTGCGACGGCCAGAGTCGGCAAGGTTGCGTTGCGACACAAGCGTCTCGGACGCGCGCGCGGCCGGGCCGCGACCAAGGATTTCCGCGACAACCGTGAGCAGCACGACAACAATCGCGCCGCCCGTCGCCAGCAGACCGAGCGAAGGATGCAGAAGAAAGATGACCAGTAGATAAAACGGTATCCACGGTGCGTCGAAGACGACAGTCGGCCCCAATCCGGAAAGGAAGCCGCGCAACTGATCCAGGTCACGAAGCGGCTGTACCCGGCTCGCGTCCTGCCCGCCGATGAGCGGCAAGGACAAAGAGAGGCCGAAGACCCTTTGCTGCAGAGTCTTATGGAGGCGATTGCCGATTCGAACCAGGAGGCGAAGCCGCACAAAATCCAGCAGGCCGTAAACCGCGTAAAGGCCCAGCATCCCGATCGTAAATCCGACCAGCGTCGGAACGCTCTGCGAAGGCAGAACGCGGTCGTAGACTTGCAGCATGTAGACGGAGCCGGTCAGGGCAAGAATGTTTATGACCGCCGAGAACACGCCAACGCCTACCAGTGCGGGCGCGGCGCCAAGCATAGCGCCACGCAGATCGGGCGAGTTTCCACCAAGGCTCATGGCTTGCGACCTCCGGTAAGAAGTCGTCGGGCAGGTTCACTGGCTCCGCCGGCCGTCAACAATTTTTTGGTTTTCAGGAGCGTTTTCCCTTTTTGCCTTATAATATTACGCCCCACTAACGTACGTGGCCTTCGGTCAAAATGTAGCAAAATCGTGACGCTGGCCCGAAAAACCGGGAATCGACGCATTAAACCAGGGGAAAACTGCCGTTTTAAGGTGCGAGGAGGGCTGTACAGATCGCGTTTCAGGCAAACGAAACTGAGCCCGCATCATTTTTTTCGGGGGGTGAGTCGCCGCAGAGGCAAAGCCACGGCGCCCGGCTCACGGCCGTTTCATCGAGCCATTTTGGTGAGCGATCTCGTCTTCTAATGCTTCCTCGCGATCTAATGCTTCCTCGCGATAACCAGGAAATGCTGCGCCAGTTGTCCGGGAACGCGCAGGGTTCTGGATAGCTTCTCGAAGGGCTCGATCAATGCTTCGCAGAGCCGCGGCAAGAGGCGTCCAGGCCGAGGCAGATAGCCGTAAGGTATCACTTCCTCCACGACGAAGCCGGAAGCGGTCAGGAGTTTCTTGAATCTCGTCTCGCTTAGCGTGTTGCGAACCGTGCGTCCAAGCGACCAATTGAGCAGCCGGCAAACCAGGCCGATGGGCGAAGTCGCATTCATATGAACGTTGCACACGAGCCTTCCGTCATCCTTCAACTGCTGGTTTATCGCTTTCAGCGCTTCCCGTTTCAGCTGATCCTCGGCATTCAGAAAAAAGCGAAACGCGGTTACGACATCGAAGGTCTCTTCGAGGGATTCCATCGTCATATCGATGTTGCGCAGTTTCACATTGTTCGGAACTTGCGCGCAGGCAAGCATGGATTTGGAAACGTCGACGCCGACCACCTCGCCGAAAACCTCAGCCGCGACGTTGGTGATGCGACCTGTTCCGCATGCAAAATCGAGGCAGTTTCGACCGGCTCCGCCCATTGGGCGAAGAACGTCCAGGATCATGGGCCTTTCGATTTTGTCCCACAGCGCACCGTAATAGCCGAACTCGTGCGTCATGTTGTAGTGCGCGCCGTAGCCCGGCGCGCAATGACTGGCCCTGTAGTCGTCCGACACCCGGTCGCCCTGCGTGTGGATCTGTTGGCTGGACGCCAGGTCCTGCCAAATCGCGGACTTGCCGGGTTGAGCCTCGGCCATGAGAATTCGGACCGCCGAAGGCGCACCGACAGCATAAGCCGCCGGCTGAGCCATCCGAGCCGTGTTCATCAACCATTTCCGCTTCGCATCTCGCCTGGAATTGAGCCTCACCAGGATCTCCTGTTCGGTTTGTTCGACCCTCCAATCGAACAGTTTCCCAAGCCCCCCTTTTATCGGCCGGCGATTGAAGCCGCCCTATTGGATTGCAGCACTTTGCAGATCACTGCTGAATTTGGCTTCGACCGTATCCCCCGGCATCACAATCGTATCTTCGTCCGCCGAGATTTTGCGCCACTCGTCGCCTATCTTGCGCACGATCGTAACTTGAGCCTGGATCGTTTCGCCGGCAATCGGCAATGGCTGGGCGGATGCTCCGGTCGGTTGCAACTTCTCGCTGGCGGCGCGGAGTCTGGCGGTGACATCCCCCAGCCGCGCGTTGGTGTCCTTCAGATCCGTCAGCAAGCCAACCTTCCTCTGATTGTCATTGCGTTCGCGCTGCCTGACATAGTCCTCCTGCTGGCGCCGCGCTCTCATGAGCTCGACGGAGGTTTGCAGCGCACCGCTTGAAGACAGAAGCAAGGCGCGCCTGACATCGGCGAGCCGGGTGTTGGTCAGATTGCCTGCGTCGAACGCCTTGGTCACTTTCGCCAGGTCGTCCTGATCCGCCTTCACGCTCTCGGACTCGACCTGTTCGCGCTTCTGCAAAAGCTCGATTTGATCGGCCGCGTCCTTCTGGCCCTTCTCAAGGAAAGCCTGTTCCTGCTGGAAGTCGCTTAGCGCGATCTTCAGCGCGTCCGCCTCGGCCTGGGCGACCGCTGACCCGACGCTGGGCGACAGAGGCGACCCCTGTGGCGTCTGCTTGTCGAAATCCGCCTGGTCCTGAAGTTCGGCGCGGAGACGGGCGGCGTGAAAATACTCTTTGGTGTAGTCGCCCCAGAGTGTCTCGTAATCGCGCCTGAGATCAACCGGGTCGGGTCCTGTCTGGCCCGCGCGCGACCGCAAGAGGCTGAAGCCGCCGGAGACGGCGAGCGCCTGCCGCACGGTCATGAGCGGACGGTAGACCTGCTGTCCCGGCGTAAGCACGTCGCCCGTCACGTAGATCGGACGATAGTCGGCGATGATGGCCGTTATATCGCCTGGTTTGACGACAACCATCTGCTCTCGTCCATCGGGCAAACGCACGTGAAAGATCGTGGCCGGCAGAAGCGTCTGCATGCGGTTCTGCAACTCGGACGCGGTCAACCCTCCGACCATAACCATCCCGACTTCGGGAAGGGCGATATTGCCGTCCATCTGGACCACCGCTCGCTGCGTTCGATCCGGAATTGGCGCTATCCCTATCTCGACCGTATCGCCAGGTGACAGGCGATAGGGCTCGACGTCGCCGGCGGCAGCCATCGATGTCAGGAACATCCCGGCAACCGAGGCAAGAACGGTTCTTTTAGCGAAGGCCATTTGCGACAATCTCCTTCTGGTTCGGCACCGGCTCCGAAGGCCATTCAAGACGGGAAACGAAATCGTATACCGGGCCACCGGGCACGCCCCAATTGCTCGACCAGATCACCTGCGAGCCATCCGGAGACGGCGAGGCATGTGTTTCGCTCCAGTAATCGAAGTGCGCGTTTTGCGTGTCGACGACACGGCGGACCTCTCCGCTGCCGTCCAAGCGCAGTGCAATGACCTGCTGCGCGTAAGGCGCCCAATCAGGGTGCTGCGCTATTTCGGCTGGTGTACCGCCATAGCTTAGAAATACCCAGCCCGGCCTGTCCAGCGACCTGAGCGACGCATGCATGGCCTCGCCATATCTCATCAGCGAGGTGACCTTGCCGTCAGTCAATCGGCGCTTGATCACCTGATATTTGTCGGGATCCGATTTGCTGATCCCGACATAAATTTCGCTGCCGTCGGCATCGATCGTCATGTCGCCATGACCGGGCCGGTGGTGCTCCATCCACTTCTGGCGCAGGACGCCGTCGATGGAAAAGATGAAGTTCGGTTCATTGCCGTCCGGCAATACCTGTGAGCACACAATGTTGATTCCGAGCGGGGAGATCGAACAGGAGCCGGTGGTTCCTGGAAGCTGGGCAAGATCGATATCCGGGAACTTCTTCCGCTCCTTGAGGTCGTAGCCAAAGACCACCGCCTTGCCGTCATTGCGCGTCGCACGCACAGCAATGCGGTTGCCATCGCGGCTGGGATTGCCCTTGTTAGGCCCGAACTGAAGTTTGGTGTAGGCCGACGAGGTGAACACGACGTCCTCATGGTTGGTGCGTGGCGCCCAGGTTGAAATCTGCCGGCCGGCAACGCAGATCATCAGCTGGGGATCCCTGGGATGCCATTCGCATTCAATCGAGCGGTCGCGGTGGAATAATGGGACGTAGCTGTGGCCGTCGAGAAAGCACATGCCACCGCAACCATTGACGATCAAAAGAAGGCTCTGGTCGGCATTCCAGGCCTGTGCGCTTGAATAGCGGTGGGTGCAGTATTTCGTCCCGCATACACCGGCCAGGCCGAGAATTCCGGGTTCTGTGATGCGCAAGAAGACCGTGCCGGACGCCGGATCCCTTGTTTCACCCAGATAGTCCGGAAGGTTGGCCGCCACCAGCGGCCCCGACGCGTTGCTTGCCCGACCGCCGGCCATGTAGAAATTCAGGAATACGGCACCGGCAATCAGCAACAGTGCCACCACATGCCGGCGCAGCAGGGTCATGTCATATAGCCCTTTTCGCGCCGTACCCGGCCTTCGCCAAGGCGCGCGCGCCACCATGCGATCGTCCGCTCGAGCCCATCGCGCAGACTGGTCTGCGCCCGCCATCCCGTCTCGCTTTCAAAGCGCGAGGAATCGGCGAGCAAGGCGCGAACCTCCGAATTTTGCGGCCGCAAGCGGCTTTCGTCGCGATGGACCGGTTTTTTGGAACCGCTCAATTCGAGGACGAGGTCCAATACGTCGGAGATGGTCACGGCGCGTTGGCTGCCGGCATTGTAGGCGTGGCCGAATTCGAGCCCCGCCAAACCGGCCGTCAGGAACGCCGCGGCGGTGTCTTCGACAAAGGTCAGGTCACGGATCGGGCTCGTATCACCGACCATGATCGCCGGGCAGTTCGGGTCGAGGGCCTGCCGGATGATGGTCGGCACGATGGCGCGCTCACTCTGGCGAGGACCATATGTGTTGAAGGGCCGCATAATGACGACCGGAACATCAAACGACCTGGCGTAGGACTCCGCCATCATGTCGGCGCCGATCTTGGATGCCGAATAGGGTGACTGTCCCTGCAGCGGATGCGTTTCGCGAATGGGCATGGTCTGGGCGGTTCCGTAGACCTCGCTCGTGGAGGTATGAACCACCCGCTCCGTCTCCCATTGACGCGCCGCTTCGAGCACGTTCACCGTGCCCAGGATGTTGGTTTCCACATAAGACTGGGCGGCCGCATAGGAATATGGAATCGCAATCAGGGCAGCCAGATGAAACACGACGGCCTGGCCCCGCATGATCCGGTTCAGGAACGCGCTGTCGCGGACGTCGCCGCGGACGAGCTTCAGCCGGCTGCGGATGTTGTCCGGCAAATCGTCCAGCCATCCATGGCTGTCGAAGGAATTGTAGAGCGCCAGGGCCGTGACATCGGCCCCGTTGCGAACAAGCGCTTCGGTGAGATGCGAACCGATAAATCCATCCGCGCCTGTCACCAGAACTTTCTTGCCATTGTAACTCATGACTGCGCATTCCCTTGGCTTGATGGAGCGCTTTCCATTTTGGGGTTCATACGTCGATCGGCGGTGATGGAACCCAGCCGACAACCGCCAGGAAGCCGCGTGCCATCCACATGATGTCGGAGCCGATGGTGCGCTGCGGATAGTAGGACAGGTCGAGCCTTGCCTTGGCCGGGAACATGACCTCCCGGTAGAACAGGATCGGATCCACGGATTGGGGAAATAAACGCGCCTCGTGCCTGAAAAGAACCTGCGTTGGGCCCAGCAGGCCAGGTTTGTAGCGCAGGACGGCCTCCAGGCCACCGTGAAAGCAATCGGCGAAAGCCAGGCTCTCGGGTCGTGGCCCAACGATCGCCATCTCGCCTTTGAGGACATTCCACAGCTGCGGCAATTCGTCGAGTTTGGTCGCGGCGAGGAACCGGCCTATCGTCGTCATGCGGCTGTCGCCAACCATGGTCAGGGCGAGTCCTTGGGAGCTGCAGTCCACCCTGAACTTGCGGAATTTGTACATGCGGAAGGGTTGGCCACCGGCGCCCATGCGGGTTTGCACGAACAAGACGGAGCGGCCACCTTCGACCAGAAGCGCCACGGCAATCAGCAGCATCAGCGGCGCCAAAATAACGGACGCGGCGCCGGCGACCGCGAGATCGATCGAACGTCTCACGAAGCCATGCGTGGGGCTTGCCACGAGACGCCGGTGAAGTGAGAGATCTGATGCATTCATGCCGCGGTTCCTGTCTGAGCGCCGCTGCTAAGCGCGGCTGCCAGCGCAGCCACAACTGCCTCCGCGACAGGCGACGTGATCTGGGGGTGCAGTGGAATTGTCAGCTCTCGCTGGGCAAAATCCTCTGTACGCGGCAAATGGGTGTCGGGATAACGCTCACGATAGAGTGTCATCTGGTGCACCGGCGGATAATGGATCGTGGTCTGGATCCCCAGCGCCCGCAATTCGTCGATAACATCCTGCCGCCTCGCATAGCGCGGCAGGAGGATCGGCATGATGTGGTAAGCCGACGTCCGGGGTTCGCTGAAGGGAACCGTCACGGCAGGGCAGCGTTCCGCGATGAGGCGCCGGTACAGCACGGCCAGGATGCGCCTGATTTCGTTCCACTCCTGCAGGTTCTGCAGCTGAACCAGTCCGATCGCCGCCCGCAACTCATCCATGCGGTAGTTGAACCCGAGCATGGTGACATCATATTGCGGCGTACGGCTGTTCAGCCGCTGATGTGTCCCGGTGGTCATGCCATGCCCGCGGGCCTGGCGAATCCTGTCGAGCAGATCGGGGTCGCGCGCAATCACAGCGCCCCCTTCCGCCGTTGTCATGTTCTTGTTGCCGTAGAAGCTGAAGGCAGCCGCTGCGCCGAATGTCCCCACTTCCCTCAGGCCGGGAGCATGCGCGGCATCTTCGATGATATGCAGCCCTCTAGCCCGGGCGAAACGCTGCCACTGTTCCCGATTGGGGAGGTAGCCCGCGAAATGCACGAGAATGACCGCCTTTGTGCGTGGCGTGCACCGCGCTTCGGCCTCCGCGAGCGACATCAGCGGCACGTCGGCCGACTCGATATCGACAAAGACCGGCGTGGCCCCGACATACAGCACGGCATTCGCGGTCGCCACGAAGGTCAGTGACGGAACCAGCACCTCGTCGCCCGGCCCGATTCCCAGCGCGTGCAGGATGAGATGAAGCGCCGCGGTACAAGAACCGACCGCAACGCAATCCTGTGCGCCATGGATGTCGGCAAAGGCCTGCTCGAAAGCTTGTACCCGCTCTCCCATGGTAAGCCAGCCGCTATCAATCACCTTCGATAGGGCTACCTTCTCCGGTACACCTAGAATTGGTGCGCTCACCAAGAGCATCTTGACCTCCTGAACTGTTATTTGCTGGTTCGGCCTCTGATTTCTGAACTCTTCACGCGGCCGCGGCGGCGACCTCGATCGAGGTCGACTGCTCTTCCCAGGCAATCGCCTGTGCGTTCTGGAAGTCGTCAACGCGACCGATGTCGAGCCAGAGACCGTCGTGCTTGTACACATGCACGGCCGTGCCGCCCTGCATCATCTGGAGCATCAGATCGTCGAACCCGAAAGGGATGCCGGAAGGAATGAACCGCAGGACATCCGGGTTCATGCAGTAAATGCCCATGCTGACGAGATGGGAAAGTGTCGGTTTTTCCCTGAAGAGCTGAACGGCATTGTCGACCTCGTCGATCACGCCGAAGTCCATCTTGATCAGCCGGCAGGCAGTGGCGATCGTGACCGGATCCTTGTGCATCCGATGCGCGGCTACGAACCGGCTGAGGCTTAGATCGGTAAGAACATCGCCGTTGAGCACGACAAATGTATCGTTCAGTTCTTCCCTGATCAGAGACAGAGGCCCGATGGTGCCGAGCGGCTCCATTTCCTGGGTGTATCTGATCTTCAGATTCCATTGAGATCCATCTCCACAGACGCTGCGGATCAGGTGTCCGAGATAGCCGGTCGTGATGTAGACCTCTTCTATGCCGTTGCGCCGCAGCCACTTGAGAAGCAACTCAAGAACGGGCCGGGCTCCGATCGGCATCAAGGGCTTCGGCAAGACCGACGTGAAGGGCCGAAGGCGCGTGCCCATTCCACCACATTGAATCACCGCTTTCATCCGATCCTCCCTGATTTACAATTTGGTTCTGTCCGGGCATCTCGTGTTCGAGTTCATTCGGACTTGGCATCCGGCCCGACCCTCGGCGGCACTCCGAACATCATACGAGAAGGGTATGTGACAGCTGGGGTGGCTGTCGTCGTGCATTCGAATGGCAACGCGCCAACGCTCTTCCGGTATTGAATTTTCCGCGAAATCGAGGCCGGCCTGAGCGGTCAGGACCTGGCCGCGAGCAGCGTCCGCCAAGTGCCGGGATTGGCCTGTGAGCCCCCGGTGAAGGCAGGTGCTGGCATCAAAAAGCCGTGAGGCAACGCGGCCTCTTGTGCTCGATATCGCTCAGCAGGCCGGGCAGCTCGCGCAGGGTTAAAAAAAATAACAGAAGCTTTTTCGCAATTTAGGATTATATTATGCATGCGTGATGTTCGCGGGTGGGGACGCCGTGGATATCACTGTGATGTGACGACTGGTGGTTGATCACGACTTTCAGGATCGCCGCAGTTGTGTCCATCATGGAGGAATGGGAGGTTTCAGCGGGTTTTCTCGTCGGGAACCGAGTGAGCGTTGGGGTAGTTCAATGTATCGGATCGTCATCGCTGACGATCACGGCTTGTATCGGCGCGGCTTGCGGCTAGCACTTACGGCTGGGATTCCGAATGCCGAAATATTCGAGGCTGCGTGCTTCGATGCCGTGGTCAATCTTCTCGAGGAGCAGGCATCCATCGATCTTGCGATCCTCGACCTTAACATGCCCGGACTGTTTAACCAGGAGGTTCTCGGGGATGTTCTGTCGGCCTATCCCGGCACGCGCTTTGCGATCGTTTCGGGGGACGATTCGCGCTCTGAGATACTGACCGCTCTTTCGATCGGACTGCACGGTTACATCGTCAAGTCGCAGAAAGACGAGGAAGTCGTGCTGGCCGTAAACGAGATCCTCTCCGGCCGGATCTATGTGCCGGCGCTATTGTCTCGAGCGTCGGCCGAGAAGCCATATCCGACATTGCCCCCGGCGAAAAATCAAACTCGTCGGAGCGTGAACGGCGCCAATCTCGACAGGCTCACACCGAGACAGCAGGACGTCCTCAAACTGATGGCGGAGGGGTATTCGAACAAGGAGATCGCCCGCAACCTGGATATTGCGGAGGCGACAACGAAAATCCATGCTGCTGCCGTTCTGCGCGAGCTCGGCGTCCGAAACCGGACCGAAGCAGCCGTTTTGCTGCAAAGCTGGCTGTCGAGGAATGTCAACTGACGGCCATCGCTCAAGGCGAGCGGTTTGGGTGACATGCACGGGACAAGAGCTTAAAGCGTGTCACCAGATCGTCTCACAGATGACGCGCTTCAGAGTTCGATTTCCTTCCGCGACAGCCGCAATGAATACCGCAGTCCGTGCTCCGATATTTCCAGTTTCGGGGAATGACCGACAAGCGGCGTGCCGTCGACGCCGATTATCATGGAACCGAAACCGTGGCGCACGACCTTTGCGTTCTTCCGCCGCCCCGATTCCACCCAGTCGAACACGAGATCGTCGCCCGCGCCGTCGGATGCGAATTGCCACTTAACCTCGACCTTGCCTTGTGAGTCACCCAGCGCACCGTGTTTCACGGAGTTTGTCGTCAGCTCGTGAAGTATCATCGCAAGGCTCTCGGCGGCGCCACCTGGTACTAAAACGGAGGGGCCGCTGATCGTTATATCCCGTGTTTCCTTGAAGGGCTGCAGTTCCTGGGCCACGAGCTCGTGGAGCAACCCTGAAATATTGCTATGACCTGAAAGGAGCATGTGCGTCGCTTCCAGCGTTCTGATCCGATCGATCAGCATTTCCTTGTATTTGGCAACGTCGTTCTCGGGAACATTGATCATCTTCACCAGGGCCGTGATGACCGGGAACAGGTTGCTGAACCGATGGCGTTCTTCGCGCATGATGCGCTCGCGCTTCTTCACGGCAGCGCGAAGAAGCGTGGTTTGTCGACGCTCGGTGAGATCGGCAGCCACCCCGATGCGCAACGGTCGATCGCCGTGTTTTTCCTGCCGACCGCGCATGGCAATCCAGCGCACATGGCCGTCCGTCCGCCGGACACGGATCTCGATGTCGTAATTCACACCCGACGATGGTTTTGCCGAGGCCGCCAGCTTCAGCCAATCGGCCGGATGAATCACGGTCGAAAGTTCTTCCAAGGGGCGGACGCGCGTTGGCGGCAGGCCAAGGATGTCCCAGAACTTGTCGGAGCCTGTGACTGTCCCCTCCTTGAGATCGATACGCCACGTACCCAGGCGTCCGGCAGACAGAGCGAGATCAAGCCATTCCTTCTGAGCCCGGAGAGCCTCGCGGGCGGCTCGGCGTTCGGAAATATCGTCGATCACCACGAACACGCTCTCGGTGGACACCTCGTCAGGCCGCGACGAAGACAAGGCCAGGCGAGCCCAGAACGCCTTGCCGTCCTTCCTCAACAGGCGAACATCCGCAGCGGATGACGCGGCGCCATTGCTCAGATCTTTCAACAAATCCCGCACGGCATCTCGATCGTCAGGAAGAACGAGCGCCTCCAGCTCCAGCTGCGCAAGTTCCTCTTCTCCGTAGCCGGTCATCTCAAACAGACGTCTGTTCGATTGCAGCAGTTCGCCACGTCGATTGGCATTCGCAAAACCCAAGGCGGCGCGCTCGAAGGCCCACCGATAGCGGCCCTCGGCAGCATCGATGGCAGCAAGCCTTGCCTCGGCGACCTCGAGCGCCTCGCGCAAATCCTGTCGCAGGCGGTGGAACACAAACGCGATCAGGCCACCCGAAACCAGGAGGAAGATGGCGCGCGTCCAATCCTCCGCAGAGATTTGAGAATTCAGGACGCGCTGTTCCCACAAGCCGGCGGCTGCCATGAGAAGCGTCGCGGCGATGGCGAGCAATCGCCCTTCGAGATATGCAATGATAATAATCGCGGGGATAAACGCAATAAAGGCCGCGTCCTGCCCAACATGTATTGTATTTGTTATCACGAATATTAAAGAGACTGCCAGCACCAACAGCGAAGCTACATGAGCTAACGGGGTGCCTGGCACATTCAATTTCAGTCGACGCAGAACCAAACCCATGCGTCAGCCTACAACCTTCCGTCTAGTCCGTCGAGACTAGGCCGTGAAGGGGCAACCTAGTACCACTGCCGGATTGCCACGCCTTTCCCGGCGAATAAAATCGAGGGTTGGAAGGGCTCATCAGAACGCACATTTCAACGAACGCTGCGGAATCGTTCTGCCGCAGACTTCTTCAACTATGTCAAAACCCAAGACAGAGGAGCGCGCTCTGGGTGATATGTGAAACTCATAGCAAGTAAATGATGCGTAATTTACTTGCGTCAGAAGCAACTAGGGTTGGGGTAGAAGCTATGACACTGATTGACAGGCACAACGACGTGGCTGCGGGCAGCCAATACATCGTACTGAGGAATACTCGCAATGCACGCTCGACACACCTCTCGGATCGATCGGACGCCAGAATTGGCGGGGCACAGCGACGCAGTTTGGAATCCATAACCGGCATGCTCGACCGCATAGGCTGCGGTTATCTGGTGCTGGATCGCGACAGAAAAGTAATCGAATGGAATGGGGCCGCTCAAGACACACTGGAGCGGCAGGGCGAAGCGGCCGAAACGGCCAGCGAGCTTTCCGCGGGGCTAAGGCGGCTGGTCGCGAATGTTCCGGTCCATTTCCAGCCAGGCTCACTCTCATGGGTGGTGATCCGCAGCAGAGGCGACAGGCCGGTGATCCTGAATGAAACGGGCGTCATCGCGCCCGACGGGACGAGCATCGTCGCCTTGCTGGATCGGGAGAACACGTCAGCGGCCAATCCTCAGACATTGCAAAGGATGTTTGGCCTGACCAGCGCGGAAACGCAGTTGGCATTGCGTCTGGCTCAAGGCGACGCGCCGCTGGAGATCGCTCGCAGTTGGCGCCTCAGCCGCACGACGATCCGCTCCCAGCTTGCCTCGCTGTTCGCCAAGACCGAGACAAAGCGCCAGGCAGAGCTGGTGGCTCTTCTGGGGCGCATTTCGGTCCTGCCGTGAGATAGGCAACTTCGCCAGGTGTCGGCATCCGTCCGGATCCACTCGATCGGGAATCGAGCATAGCAACGCAGCCGTGCGGCTGCGTTGCTACGGTCATGGAACTGACGGCACCCTCCATGCCCATTTCGACGCGCGGTCGGACACAGGCAGCGCCTGGAATCTCGAAACAGGAGTGACTTGCTATGGTCGAACTGAATTCGACAGGGCGGAAGCTGGCGGATGCCGCTCGCGTGCAGTCTGACGGCACTGTCTCGGAACTTGCGCGCGCTGGGCCGGTCGTCGTCACAGGTGCCGCTGGGTTCATCGGGTTTCATGTCGCGTCGCGGCTTTTGCGGCACGGCGTCGAGGTTGTCGGCGTCGACAATTTCACGCCCTACTACGATCCAAGGCTAAAGGAAGAGCGATTTGCACGCCTCTGTGCCGAGCCGAGGTTCACTCCCATGCGGATGGACCTCGCGGACCAGGCGCTCGTGAAAGCGCTGTTTTCCGACTTCCGGCCATCGCATTTTGTGCACCTCGCCGCTCAAGCCGGGGTGCGCTATTCGCTCGTCGACCCGCATGCCTATGTGCAGTCGAACATCGTCGCGTTTCTCAATGTCCTGGAGGGTTGCCGGCACACCGGCGTCGGCCATCTCGTTTATGCCTCGTCGAGCTCCGTTTATGGCGCCAATCGAAGCATACCGTTTTCCGAGCACCATGGCGCCAATCATCCGGTCAGCTTCTACGCCGCGACCAAAAGCGCCAACGAATGCATGGCGCATTCCTACAGCCACCTGTTCGGCCTGCCCGTGACCGGATTGCGCTTCTTCACCGTCTATGGTCCCTGGGGCAGGCCGGATATGGCGGTCTATACGTTCACCCATGCCATAGCCGAGGGACGAACGATCGAAATCGCCAATGCCGGCCACGTGTGGCGAGATTTCACCTATATCGACGACATCGTCGAAGGGGTGGTTCGAGTGCTCGCCGCGCCGCCGCGCGCGGATCCCGATTGGGACAGTCAGGCGGCCGATCCCGCCACCAGTTCGGCGCCCTATCGGGTCTACAATATCGGCAATGACCGGCCCGAAGAGATCAACCGCCTGATCGCGATCATCGAGAAGGCGCTCGGCCGCCGCGCGCTTCGCGTCAATGTGCCTTTGCCTCCGGGCGACGTCCTGGAAACCCGCGCCGACGTCAGCGATCTTCGCCGCGCTGTCGGCTTTGCGCCGGCAACCGCACTCGAGGACGGCGTGCAACGGTTCGTGGAATGGTACCGGGATTTTCACGGAAAACCCGCCAGCCGGGAACGACAAGCGTTCATTCCGGCATAGGCGAGAAACGGGTGCCGGCGCGGCAACCGGAAAGAGGGCAACGCCGGTTCATCCACCCAAGCCCATGGGGTTCCACATGCGAACGGATGGCGTTCGCCCTGGAGCAGTTCACCATTCACGGAGATGGCGAACTGCTCTAACTATTTGTTTTGACGGGATTCTTGCGGGAGAACGTTTCACACTTTTCCCGGAATTGCCCTGGCCGGCAGCGTTGTGGTGCTCGATCAGTCTGCCTTGGGATACGCCGGCACCGGAAATGGGCGCAGCTGCGGTCGGGCGCTGGACCCGACTCCCAAGAGACGGCGGGCACGGCCAGTCAGCGGCTTCTCGAACAGGCGGTAGGTGATGAGTGCCACGCCGAAAGTGGTCGCCAGCGCCAACGCGATAAAGGTCCAGGGGCCAAGCACCAAAATCAGGCCGGTTCGCCAGAAGAAGATGCGCATGGCGCGGATCACGAAAGGATGCAGCAGGTAGAGAGCGTAGGACGCATCGCCAACGCCAGCGCCCCATCGCGCGGCCAGGCTTTCCTGCCGCAGCTCGCCAGGTGCCAAGGCAGCACTCCAGACGATGAGAGATGCCGGGATGCCATAAACAACGGGGCGAGCAAGGCCGATCGAGATATCGGGAAATGCCGCCGCGAGCATCAGGGCGGCCAGTCCTGTCGCAGCGACGCAGGCCCTGATGAAGCCGGATGGCCGCAGGGTCGAGGTGCACATGATGCCGATTACCACGCCGAAGGCGAACTCGAGGATGATCGGATCGGTCCAGAACGCGAATGGCTCTCGCAAAGGCGCCGCGAGACGGCCTGCGAGCACCATCCCCACCAGGGTCGTGAGCAGGACCGTGACGGCCCAACGCATGGGGAGCACGATCGCCGCCGCAAACAACACGTAGAAAAGCATTTCATAGTTGAGCGTCCAACCTAGCTCGTAGAGGGGCTGAACGACGCCGTCAGGGCGAGTGGCGGGGATGAAGAAGTAGGATTCAATTACAAACCTGAAATTGATGTAGGTCTGGTTGAGGAAGGTGGGAGCGAGCAAAGCCACGGCAAGATAGAGCGTGGTGACCGACCAATAAAGCGGGACAATCCGGGCTATCCGGCGAGAAAGAAAGAGACGCGCGCCACCCGTCTTTGCGAATAGCTGTCGCGACGTGTGCACCATGATCAGGCCGGAGATCACGAAGAAGATATCGACTCCGGCGCTCCATGGTATCGGATCCCAGGCTTGAAAGGTGCGGCCGGCCTCCGATTCCAGGGTCGCCGCATCATGCTGGGCGTGGCGCAGCGCAACCGAAGTTGCCGCGAGGGCGCGCAGAACTTGGACCTGTGTGAGGGTTTGACGTTGACCGGGCTCGACAGGCGTCGATCTTTCGGACCGATGGCGCATCGAAGACGTCGAGGCCGCCGCCATTGGTTCTTGTCCCATGGATGCTCCGCAGCTTGCCACAACACGGTGACGCGCGTCCGGAACTCACGCATCCTTCATATGACGGACACAGCCGGTAAAATATGATGGCAGCAGGTCTTCAGCCATCTCGGATGTTGCCAAGCCCACGCGCCGCGATGCCGATGAACATGCATCGGGCCTTCGTTCACTGACTGGTCGACGACGGGGACCGGCACCGATGGATGAAGTGCCCTTATTTGCCCGCCCTCAAGAACCAATTCCCTTGCTGGGCGTCAATCGCGTTCGGCCTGATCGAGAGCAGGGCAAAAACCAAGCCCGGCAAGATTTTCAGTCGCTTGCCGATATAGATGGCCATGGCAACGCTCCAGATACTTAGGGCAAGCGCGACACCCACGGCAGCGCCGATCGGGCCGTAGATCGCGACGCCGACGGCACAGGCTATGATGTTGGCCGCGGCGCCGGCGATCATCGTCGTTGCGGCGGCCCATTCGTTTCCAGTCATGGTCAGGAGATTCTGCTGAGGCCCGCACAGCGCGACAAAGACATATCCCAAAATGAGAACACGCGCGATTGGCGCTCCCGCGATGTAGCCCTCACCGAAATAGCTCAAGAACGGTTCGACGATCAGCATCATGGGGATGGCCACCGCTATGGCGCCACCGGCGGAAAGCAACGTAGCCCGTGCGAACAGCTGCTGCAGGGCCTGACGATCTCCCCTGGCATGCAGATCGGCCGCGGTTGGCGAAAACATGGTGGCGACGGCGATGCGAGAGAGTCCCACAAGCATCGCGACATTCAACGCCAAGGCGAAAATACCGGCTTCACGAATATGGTCTGTCCAGCCCAAAACCAGCACCCCTGCCCGGCTGACGAAAACATCGAGCCCGGTGATGAGCATGAGCGGGGGGGCAGCAAACCACCATTCCCTTGATGCATAACTGGGCTGAGTCTGCCGCAAGCCAGATGGTTCGAACCTCCTCGCGGTGATGAAGACCAGCCCAACCGTGAAGGCGGAACTTATCAGCACCGCCACCATCACCGCCGGCGCGTCCACGACCCATAGAGCGGACTTGGCCATGATCGCCACCAATATCAGCAGGAGCCCATCTCGCACGATGCGCTCCGGCAACAGCGCCGAGACGACGCCCCCAAAGGCACGTATGACCGTAGCGCCAATGGCATAGGCGGTAATCAAGGGTACGGCCGCCATGCCAAGCACGATACTGATCTCAAGTCCGCTTCGCATATGATCCGATCGCGCATGATCCGAAAAGAAGAGGACCAAGGCAGCGCCTGTCATTCCGAACAGCGCCGCCGCAAGAAGCGATTTCTGCAGGGCGAATTTTATCACCCCCCGCGCCAGATCAAGCCTGCCGTTGGCTCTGTAGGCGGGCACAAAACGCAACAAGGATACATTGAAACCAAGCGTTGCCAGATAGGCGAGCACTGAAGTCCAAGCCAGAACATAGGAATAGATGCCGTAATTGCCGGGCCCGATGAGACGTGCAATGGCCAGTTGTGCAAGGCTCGTCAGCCCGGCACCTCCGATATATATCATAAGGGCGAAGACGCTTGCCCGAGCGAGCCGCGAGCCGACGTCCTTGTTCCGTCGAGGTGTGGCTATCGAGGGAGGGGCAGCGGGATAAACTGAAGCCTTTCGAGACACGCGACTGTCGAGACCCATGACATGGGTTTCGGGGACGCCTTCTCTTCGGTCTTGACCTGCCAACCCCCTATCCATCCGCGAAAGCGCGGAAATGACTTGCTTCTC
Source organism: Mesorhizobium sp. 113-3-9 (assembly GCF_016756515.1). Lineage (NCBI taxonomy): Bacteria > Pseudomonadati > Pseudomonadota > Alphaproteobacteria > Hyphomicrobiales > Phyllobacteriaceae > Mesorhizobium > Mesorhizobium sp. 113-3-9. Next base: position 6,731,273 of record NZ_AP023246.1, read on the forward strand.
GACTGTACAAATACCCTTGAACTTCGATTGACTGTCGACATTGTCGACGGGAATAATTTTTTGGCCGGAAGTCGCGAGAAGACCATTTATGGATTCGAACACATCAACGGAGAGCATATTCACGTTCAAGTCGGCCTCAAAGACCCGCTCCGCCGGCGGTTGATGCTTGATCCGCTGCCGTAAACGGTTCTCCACGACATCCGACGGCACCACCAGCCTGATGGTGAGATCGGCCCGCGGCGCGAGGCTGAGCGCCGTTGCGAGCACATCGTTGTCTGTGTTCCCATTGAAAATCGCCAGCGATCCAATCGCTTGAACGTATCCCTGGTCGAAAATTATAATATCAGGCGATTGCCTGGCCCGGCCCCAGCAATGCGAAAGATGCAAAATATATCGCCAGATTCGAGCACGCCAGATTCGCTTCTTTGGTGTTATCAATCTTACCATCGACAGCGAAATCGACAGATCGTTCGCTATCCCGCCCGAGGAAAGCAATATTCTTAGAGTGGAGAATATTGCCGACGCGATTCTCGTGATGAACAGAACGATTCCAAGATCAAGGCTTCCCGCCCTCGTGCTGGGCTTATAGCTGAGGGCGACCTTGGCGTTATAGCCTTTCCCACGCAATTGCTCTGCCAGCGCGTGTGCAAAGGTTGTTTTGCCGGATCCTGGCGGTCCAAAAAATTCAATGATCATTCCGGGTCAGGTCCGATTGCGGGAACGCACCTGGTTCCCTGTGGTATTTGGCGGAAAGCGGAGGCACGGCCCATCAAACCTTCGCCAACAGGAGGTCGGCGTTATCCCCGAGCCGGTAGCCGCCGTGCCTCTTTAGATTCACCTGGGTGAGCACGCTCCCTACTGGAACGGCAACGGATCCACCGCCCCGGAGCGACTCCAGAACACCACGGGCAATGCTGCGCCTCGTCCTGTCCCAGCGAACGGCGAAAAGCACCGCGTCAGCCCAGCGCTTCAGAAGTCTGGTTTCGGGGCCGCCGAGTCCCAGGGGCCCGTTCATGATGACGACGTCGTAGACCGAGAGCAGTTCATCGGTGAACTGGGATTTGTCGACCGTCGACAGAAGTGTCAGCAGATCATCCGAAGGGGCTGGGGCGGCCATGAGGTCGATGCCGACTTCTGGCATTCTCGTGATTGCATCCTGCAGCGCGCAGCGTTCACTCACATAGTCTCCGAAGGAGTTGTGAGCCTTGATGGTGCTGAATTCACCACGAAACTCGTTCGTGAGCCGCACGTCCTTGCGATCGAGGTCGAGGAAAAGCACCCTTCCGCCCAGTCTCGTTGCCGCCAGCGCCAGGCTCCATGCCAGCTCTGTCTTGCCCTCGTCCTGGATGCTGGACGTCACGAGGATGATATGCGGCGGCTGACCCCTGCCCTGAGTGGGCGCCGCGGTGACGAGAAGGGACGTCGCGGCTCGACTGAACGGTGAGTTCTGCTGACCCAGTACCAGATGCCGCAGCTGTCTCGCATGAAGTCCCGAAACCTTGGGAAGCAGCCCTATGCACGGAATCCCAAGCTCGGCTTCGGCTTCAGCTTCGCTGCGCAAGGTCTGATTGAAGTTGTTGCGGATCAGAACGAACACCGCCCCCATCAGGCCAAACACGATCATGCCGGGTGGAATCAGGAAAATTGGCGACAGGGTCTTGGGATTTGACGGCGCCCATGCCGTCGAAAGGACAGCCACGCCTGGCGAAGGAGCGGCGATGCGCCGTATCAGATCCTGCTGGCGGCCAAGCAGCTCGTTGTAGTGCTGTGTCACGATGGCCACCTGCGGCTCAAGGGCACGCAATCCGGAAAGCTGGCTCGCGGTGTCGGCCACGGCCGCGTCGAGCACTCTCTTGCGGTCCTCGAGAGCCGCGACCTGCGCGCGGTAGACATTTGCCTCCGCGGCGATGTGTGCGATGGCCTGTTCCATCTCGAGGGTGATCGCGCTGCCCGGATCGCCGTCCGCAGCAACCGGCTGGCGTGCCATCAGGTCCGTCAACACAGGCGATCCGATCTCTTCAGCTATGGCCGAGACAGAGGCGCCCGCCTTTCGCAGGTCCTCGATATGGCTAAGGCGCGATTCCGAGGCGGAAAGATTGGCCTTCGACAAGAAAATCTGCCGGCCGAGCTCCGCTGTTTCATTGGCTGCGTTGTTGGCCGCACTTTGATCGACGGCGCCGTGTGTCAGCCGGTAGGTCTCCAGCCGATCGGTCGCGGCGACCAGATCCTTTTGTACTTGCGGCAGACCGGCGACCAGCGACTCAAGCTCGAGCTGATCCGATGCACGACGTTTCTGCACGAGGTCTTCGATATAGACCTGAGCGAATGTGTTGGCGATGAGCGCCGCACGCGCCGGACTGGCATCGGTGAAGCCGATGGTGATGACGCGCGAGCGCAGCTCTTGTCCAACCCTCATCCCGTTCCGCAGCGTCTTCAGCTCGGCGGCATCGGCGGCATCAGCTGCTTCCGGACTTCCCGCCGCCGGCTTGCCCTGCGACCAGATCCGGTTCAGGAGATTGCTCACGAATGAGCCAGTGGCGGGCGGGACGGCACTGATGCCGCTCTTTCCGGCAGCGTCGGCATCCTGAGCCTTGCGTAGTGCCACCAGAACTCGACGCAGGTGGGCTTGCGACGAGAGCATCGTCAGATGGTCATCTATACTTGAATCCAGCGAGTCTTGAACGAGCGCCGCGCCACCCGGATTGCCGGTGCTTGGGGCGTCGATGATGACCTGCGTCGTCGCCTCGAACAGCACCGGACGGGTAAGGCCCGCCAGGCCGGCCAGGATCCCACCCAGAAGGGCGATGGCAAGCAACAACCATTTTCTCGTCGCCAGGGTGGTGACGAGCTGATGGAAGGGAGACGATGGTTGCATATGCTCGCGCGGCGGTCGCCTCATCCGCGAATTGGTGTCAAGCGTAGCGACGGCCATTTGCGTAGCGCGCGGAAGTCTGGCGCGGCTGGCTATGGAACCTTCCATCTCAATCCCCTGTCAGTTCGATATCGTAAGAAAGATGCGTTGCCGGCGCCGATGGCCGCATGGCTTCGTTGCGCCACGCCTGGAACATCAGCAGCGGCCACAAGTCGCGGAAATGATCCTGGTTTCCACGCAGGTGATCGCGCCAACATGCGTCGACCTTCGCACAGTCGATGACCCCGTCTGCGGACAGGCGTATCGTGGCGATGATGTCGGTTGCCCAGTCGCGCAGGGGTCCTTTCAGCCAGGCCCCGACCGGAACGTCGAAACCTTGCTTCGGCCGATCGACCAGTGAGCGCGGGACATAACGATCGAGGAGCTGGCGAAGGATCCATTTGCCCTTGCCATTACGGACCTTGGCACTGGTCGGAAGGCGCCAGGCGAATTCCACGACGCGATGGTCCAGGATCGGGCACCGCCCCTCGAGGCTGTTGGCCATGGTGGCGCGGTCGAGCTTCACCAATATGTCGCCCGGCAGATAGCCTGTCATGTCGTCGAACAGGAGACGCGAAAGCAGGTCGTCGAGCTTTGCCGCGACGGCAAGCGATGCCGGCGGCTTGTGATGAAGGAGGCTGTTGGTAGAAGACCCCGTCAGTTGCCGAAGCAGTTCGTCTTCATCTCGCGCCGCGAGCAGGGCGGCGAGGCGGTTCAACCTGTCACCGCGCAATCCGTGCCGCATACTCGCCGAAAGCGGCAGGCTGCCGAAGATGTCTCGGTGGGAGGCCTGAGCCAGCAATCCAGCCCCCGCCGCCAACATTCGACGAAACGATGATGGCAGCTCATGCTGCCTTCTGAGGCGGGTTGCCAGGAAGTGCCGGGAATAGCCCGCGAAACACTCGTCGCCACCATCGCCCGATAGCGCCACCGTTACGTGCTGCCTGGCGAGGCGCGAGACCAGCAGCGTCGGTATCTGCGACTCATCGGCGAACGGCTCGTCCCAGATCCGCGGCAGTTCCGGAATGACGTCAAGCGCCGCGGCCGGTGAAAGGTGAAGCTCGGTATGATCGGTGCCCAGATGCCGAGCAACCGCGGCCGCATGGGGAGCCTCGTCGAACCCGCTCTCGCCGAACGCTATTGTGAACGTGCGAACGGGCTTCCGGGACTGTGCCTGCATCAGGGCGACGACCGCCGAGCTGTCAATTCCGCCCGACAGGAAGGCGCCAAGCGGGACATCTGCAATCATGCGTTCCTTGACGGCAAGGCTAAGCAGCCTGTCGAGCTCCGTCGTAAGCTCCTCGTCACTGCCGGCGATCGGGTTCCGCTGCGCCTTGCTGGCGACATCGGCCAGCGACCACCAGCGGCGAACACGATGCGCAAGCGACCCGGCGCCGCGGGCATTGGCGAAATCCGCCGCCGTCACCGACAGGACTGAACCAGGCGGCAGCTTGAACACGCCCTGCCAGATGCAAAGGTCATCCGGCACCCACCCTTTCGAAAGCATCGTCGCCGCCGCATCGACGTCGAGTTCAGGGTTGAAGCCCGGGAAGCTCGTGATCGCCTTCAGCTCCGAGGCGAAGACGAGCGCTTCACGTGTCGAGGCGACATAGAGCGGCTTTTTGCCCATTCGGTCGCGGGCGAGGTGGAGAATCCGTTTCTTCAGGTCCCACAGCCCGAAAGCGAACATGCCGGCGAACCGCTGGAGTGCCGTATCGAGGCCCCAGCTCTCGATCGCGCACAGCATGACTTCCGTGTCGCTGGTGCCGCGGAAATGGTGGCCCTCCCCCTCCAGTTCGCGACGCAGATCGCGGAAATTGTATATTTCGCCATTGAAGGTGATGACATACCGGCCGCTTGCGGAGTGCATCGGCTGGCGACCCGCCTCCGAGAGGTCGACGATGGCCAGGCGCCGGTGGCCGAAGGCGATCCCGGCCTCACGGCTCATCCAGAATGCCTCGCCATCAGGCCCGCGATGACGAAGGGCCATCGCCATCGGCCCGATCGCCCTGAGGGCATTGGTATCGGCTGCATCTGGCGCCAAGAGAATTCCGGCGATCCCGCACATTCTAATATCTCCTCTGACGAATGATCGTGGGAACCGACTGAGGTGTTCCAGCGACAAGGCAGAGGGTCAAAGAAAACCACACGATCGGATGGCGGATGATCAGGTGCGGAGCACTGAAGACAGCGATCGATGCCGTAAGCGCCACGAGAGCGTCCAGCCTCGCACGCCAAGCGGACCAGGCGGCCGAGCCGAGGATCCACACCAGGGCCAGGACTGAAATCAGGCCGCCCTGAGTGTAGAGATCGAGGATCGTGCTATGGGCCTCGAAAGGCCGCGGCAGAAACTGCTGATTGACCACGGGCGGAGTATCAAGGTGTGGGCCTGGGCCGAGACCCAGAGAGCCGGATCTTGCCCCCTTGTCCAATGCCGCGTCCCAAAGATAGAGGCGAAGTGCCGCGGTTTCCGCGGTCGCTTCCCCGCCCTTGTCCTTGGTGAGGCTCTTGGCGAAATCTTCGGCGCTGGCGGCCTCGCTGAGGGCGTAAGGCGCCATCGACACCGCCAATGGAAGGAACGCAACCGCGAGCAGGAGGGCAAGTTGGCGCGAAAGGCTGGCCTTGCCGCCGTCGCCTGCCAGCAAGGCCCGAAGCCGCAATCCCAGAAGGATCAGGCAGGCCAGGACTGTCGTATAGAGATAGGTATCGCTCTTTGTCAGCCTTCCGACATAGAAGGTGATGATCAGGCTGAATAGCCCAAGGCATCTTCCCCACGGATTGCTGGTGGTTATGGCAAGATGCAGGGCCAGGGGACCAAGCAGAGCGCAGTAGAGAGCAAGCTGGTTCGGATTCTCGGACCAACCGGAAAAGCGGTCCCAGTACCAGGGACGGACGCCAGACTGATGGATCCAGCCGAAACCAACCCCTAGCTGAACGACAAAGCAAGCACTCGCAATAGCGACCATCCACCAGGCGATACGACGTAAACGGACAGCCGCGTTCGGCTCCGCGGCGGCCAAGCAGGTGACACAGGCCAACAACACGTACGCCATCGTGTCATGCAACAACGGATCGAGAAACAATGTGGTCGTCATAAAGCCGATGATGGAACCGACGCCCAGGGCAAGCGTCAGGATCAGCCAGAAACGTGCAAGTTTGGCCAGGGCCGGCGTTACCTCCAGCCGGCCACCAGCAAGAACCCGCGTGATCGACATCAATATCCAGAGCGTGAGGAAGAGTTCGCTGTAGCCGAACGGCAGCCCCGGAATGCTGAGCTGCACCGCGTAGGACATTGCTATGCCGATGGCCAGGAACGCATCACGGATCATTGCTGCGCCTCACCCAATCGGGGGTTTCGCGCACGCTCTTCCATCATGGTCGCGGGGGCCGATCGAGCAAGACTGCCGCTGCCACCGAGTACGGTCTTGTATAGCTCGCAATACTGATCGACGACCCACGACAGCGAAAAGCGCTCCCGCACGAGTCCGACGGAACGGCCGCCCATGATTTTTCCGCGGGCGCGGTCGGACAGGATCTCGATTATTCTGGATGCGAAGCCTTCCGCATCGCGCGGCGCGACGAGATAACCGTTCCAGCCATCCTCGACCACGTCATTGCAGCCCGGCATTCTCGAAGCCACGATTGGCAATCCGGACAATCCCGCTTCCAGCAGCACGCGCGGAATGCCCTCGCGATATTGCGTCGGAAACGCGAACAGATCGGCCATGCCAAGGAGGGCCGGAACATCCCGCCTTGACCCCAAGGCGATCACGTGAGGAGCATATCGCTCGATATCGGACTTGTTGACCGCAAATGGACCTTCCGAATCCTGCGGGCCGACGAGCACGAAACGTGCATTGGGCCTCTCGGAGAGGATGCGGGGAACCGCCTTGAGCAGGGTCGGGATCCCTTTCTGACGGGTCAGCCGACCGACAAAGATCACGACTTCGGCCGACTGAAGCCCCAGTTCCTCGCGCATCATGGCGGTCGACGGACCACGATACTTTGCTGTCGAGAATGCATTCAGGTCGATGCCAGAGCTGCGGATCAGCCGCGCTTTGCCGTTGCCCACCAGCCGGTAGCGCTCGAAGAAGGCTTGATCGTCGCGATTCTGGAAGACGGTCATCGCTGTCCACAAGGACGCGAGGCCCTGAAGAGCGCAGAAGACCGGACGCAGCGCCAGAGCGCGCGGCTCCAGCGACGAGAATGTCCACCCAAGGCCATTGATGGTGCGGATGACCGGAACCTGCCCGCGCACGGCCAAGGGGGTCAGGAGGTTGGGCTTGGTGTCGAAACTTTGAACGATGTCCGGACGCAGTTCGGACATCAATTTGCGGACCGTGCCGAGAGCGCCCCATTCCCCGCCGCCGCTGCTAAAGCGGTCGAACCCAAATCGGCGATGGGGAATGCCATGGAGGGAGAAGGCGGCCCCCGCATCGCTCGACACGGCAGTGACTCGAAAACCCTTCTCGCGCATCGCCAGCAGGAATGGGATTCTGAGGCGGTGATCCTCGCCTCCGATGCAGACAAGGTGCGGGCTCATCCCATGCCCCCAGGATGCCGGCAGTATCCCGACCGCATCAAATGGCTGGCTCTTGGATCTGCTCTCATGGCCGTTCATCGCCCCTACGCACACAACGCCAAATCCACGCTAGGAGCAGGCCTTCCCGCTGTCCTCGTCTGTTTGAATGAAGCAGGGCGTTGGACGATGCGGCGATGATCGGTCGGCGCATATCGGATCGCCGAGTCCGGTCCGGAATCATTCGTTCTAACGATGCCACGACCGGCATGGTCGCGTAGGACACTGCAAAGCCAGTCAGCAAAAGGGGGACTGTGTTGGAAGCGTTCGAGCGCCTGCGTTCAGAAAGCTCGTTCCCACGCCCCTTGGCGTCCGTTAGCGGGCTGGCAACGCGGCAGGACGTTACGATAGATCGCAATATCGGACCTCCAGACGATTTCACATGGAAACGGGCATCGACCCGCCCTCTGGACGTGGACGGACCAACCAGCCATCCATTCCAATGGATGGGCGACGATTTCTCTGAAAAACCGGCGTTCTGGCATCTGGAGCGAGTTGTCGAAAGATACCCGGACAAAACCGCGATCAGTGACGGCTCTACATCGCTCAGCTTTGCGGAATTGTTGAACGCAGTCCGAAACCTGGCGGGTGCGATCGCTGGTTCTGTCCCACCGGGCAAGGCGGTCGGGCTCCTTATCGGAAATACGTTGTGGTATCCGGTGGCCATGCTCGCCGCCATGCGCGCTGGCAGGCCCGCCGTTCCGTTAAATCCCCGGGATCCGTTTCAGCGCCTCGCTGCAATTGCCACCAGCGCGCGGCTGGCCGCGATCGTCAAGCCAGGACCAGGCAAGCCGGCAGGCTGGCCGGATGCCTCGCCCCTGGAATGGATCGATGCGGCAAGCTGCATGGCCGCAACGGAGGGCAACTTGCCGGCGCTGCCGTCCGATCCGTCGGTCGATGCCCCGGCAATCGTTCTGTATACGTCAGGCAGCACCGGGGCTCCGAAGGGCGTCGTGAACAGCCAACGGGCGATCCTTCACCGCGTTCAGCAATACGTAGATGCCTGCCACATCGGTCCTGACGATGTGTTCATGCCGCTGACAGGGCCGGCGACGATCGCGGGATGCCGCGAGATGATGACCCCCATGCTGTGTGGGGGCACATTGTATCTCCTGGACATCGAGAGCGCCGGCATTCGCGCCGCCCGCGACAATTTCCAGAAATGGCGGGTGACGGTCGCCTATCTCGTGCCCGCGCTGCTGCGTGTGCTGATGAATGGTTCCGCGTCCGACACATTCTCTTCACTGCGGATCGTGCGCGTTGGTGGAGAAAAGATCTTGTGGTCGGACATCGACCGGCTCCGCGCCAGCGTTCCCGAGTCCTGCTTTGTGCAGATCAGCTATTCGTCCACGGAAACAACAGGCACGCAGTGGTTCCTGCCGAGGGACTACCCGGAACAGGGCGCAACGGTCCCGGTTGGCTTCGTCCTCCCCGGCATCGAATACACGGTCGTGGGGGAAAACGCATGCGAGGTCGCTCCGGGGGACGAGGGCGAGTTGTTGATCAAAAGCAACTACACCACGCTGGGCTATTGGGTGGATGGGGAAAACGTCCCTCTTCAGGCAAGCTCCGCCGATCCCCAGCTTCGGATCTTCGCAACGGGCGATCTGGTCAAGGTCGACGACACTGGACGGATGTGGATCGTCGGGCGAAAGGGACGCCAGATAAAGATTAACGGAAGACGCGTCGAACCCGCCGAACTGGAACTCGTCCTGCGCCGCGCGCCTCAAGTGAATGATGCCGTTGCGGTGGTGACGGACGCGAACGAACTGGTGGCCTTCGTCGTCCCCGCGAGACCGGGCGGAAGCGAGCTCATTGCTGATTTGCGCGACTTGATCAGGACAGCCCTGCCGCCTGCGGTTCATCCAACACGGCTGCACAGTGTTGAGGAGATACCGCAGCTCAAGGGCGGCAAGGTCGACGGCGTCAAGTTGCGGGATCTGGATCGCGCGCTGAATGCGCAAGACGCCCAAAACGCGCAAGATGTCCGGCAGGCGACCGACCCGCTCGATATCGAAGGTGCCGCGGCCGCCGTATGGGAGAGGATACTCCCGGGTAAGAAAGCGGCTGGCAGCCACTGGGACGATGCCGGTGGCGATTCACTGAAGCTGCTGCAATTCGTCATGGAACTTGAGACAGCTTTGGGGCGTGAGCTCAACCTGGACGCGTTCACTGTCGGGATGAGCTTCGCAGATGTCGTCAGGGCAGCGTCTCCAGGGCAAGATGGAGGCAGCTCGCGTGTCGATGCCTCCGGCCCAAAGCCCATCCTGTTCATTGTGCCGGGATCGATCGGCTACGGTCCAAGTCTGGCGGCCTTCGGCGCCGAAATGGGCACTGTCGCCAAGGTTGTCGCGGTGCGTTACGGGGATCTCAACGATCTGCTCAAGGGCCATGACACAATACCGCGAATGGTGGATGCGGTCGTCGAGCAGATCAGCCAGGCCCAGCCAGAAGGCAATGTCAATCTGATCGGCTATTCGCTTGGCGGCGGTGTCGCGTTCGAGGCCGCCGCCAAACTTGTTGCCGCAGGTCGATCGGTCACGTTCCTGGGAATCCTCGACACCAACATCGGGCCAGGACGGCACAACTACCGCGAAACCCTTGCACGCACCGCCCAGCGCATCCGCACGCATAGGGTGACGGTGGATCGCATGACCTTGCGGGCGCTCGCAAAATTGTTTGCCCAATTTGGTGCCGAGGCTGTGCTGGCAAGGGGCATCGACTGGCTGAAGTGGAGAGCTTTCGCCAGGACGCGATTCATTCTGCGCCTCGAGCTCGAGGAAATCCTGCGCATGCGTGCATTTGGCCGGTGGCTCGCGCGACCGAAGCCCGCATTGCCGATTACCGCCACCCTGTTCCGGTGCAGGCGCACAGGCGTTCCGGCAGACCTTGGCTGGAGTGCCTTCGTTGCCGATCTGAGCATAGTCCCGATCGTGGGCGGACACCTCGACATGCTCATTGAACCCCATCTCAGCCATAACCGTCCATTGATAGAAAGGGCATTTCTGGTGCGCGGCGCATAGCAAATAGATGGCCGCGATGTGCGCTCCACTGTTCTGCGTGGAGCGCTAAATATCTTTGGTAATCAAATGCCTCGGAGCCAAGACAGCTGTCCGACTTCGTAATGTTTTGTTTGCGATGATCAACGATTCTATCAAGGGGCGCCGGTATTTGATTTGTCTCTAAAGTATCCTTTCCACTAGGCAGGCGTGGGGCACCTACCGAATCGGACGAAGGATATTTGCATGACAACCCTCCACTATGCCTCGGGTGGGTCGGCCTCCCAGGTCGCAACCGCCGGATTCAACCTTGTCGACGTTTCATCCGTGGACGAACTCAACGCCCTGCCGGCTGGCACGAAAGGCCTGGTCTGGCTCGATGAAGCCAATGGGGCGACCTCGTCCTTTATCCAGAAAGTCACGCCCTTCATCGGCAATCCGAAGGTGTTTGGCTTCTTCCTCGTCGATGAGCCGGACCCGACCGGCAAATGGGGAACCTACGCCACCGCCGCGAATTTGAAGGCGGAATCCGACTGGATCCACTCGCATGTGCCGGGCGCCAAGACCTTCATCACCATGATGAACATGGGGTCTTCCGCAAACCCTGATTTTTCGAACACCTATAATCCCGCCAACACGCATATCGACTATTATGGTTTGGATCCGTACCCGGTGCGCACCGGAACAAGCACGGTCGACTACAACATGATCGACAGGACCGTGGCCGCGGCTGTCGCCTCGGGCATCCCGGTCAGCCAGATCGTTCCGGTCTACCAGACATTCGGGGGCGGCAGCTTCACGACCGACACCGGCGGCCAATATGTCCTTCCCTCCGTCGCCCAAGAGCAGACCATGCTGGACCACTGGTCCAAGCTGGTTCCGACCCCCGCCTTCGATTATGCCTATGCGTGGGGTTCCCAGCAGGGTGACACGGCGCTTGGAAACTCGCCGGCGCTGCAGGCCCTTTTCCTCCAGCACAACCAGAGCGATACCGGCACATCTTCTAGCGGCGGCACCGGTTCATCCGGCGGCGGCACCACCGTGACGCCACCGCCCACCACCACCACGCCGGTGCCCCCGACGACCAGTACGCCTTCGAGCAGCGATCACGTTTTCTACGGCACTGGTGGGGCGGACGTAATGCACGGCACCACCGGCGCCGACACGATGGCCGGTCGCGGCTACAACGACACCTATTATGTCAACAACGTCGGTGACAAGGTGGTGGAACTGAAGGGCGGCGGCAACGACACCGTGCTGGCATCGGTGAGTTATGCGTTGTCGGCCGGGTCGGAGATCGAACATCTCGCCACCACGAGCCGATCCGGCACAACCGCCATCAACCTCACCGGAAACGAGTTTTCCCAAACCATAGACGGCAATGCCGGCAACAACGTCATCAATGGCGGTGGCGGGCAAGACGTCCTGACCGGAAATGGGGGCAAGGACGTCTTCGTCTTCAATTCCGCCCTCAAGGCCAGCAATGTCGACAAGATCACAGACTTTAATGTGTACCAGGACAAGATCCAGCTCGACCACACCATATTTGCCGGCCTTCAAAAGGGCGCCCTTCCCACCGCGGCCTTCTTCGCCGGCGCGGGTGCCCACGACAGCAATGACCACATCATTTACAACAGCTCGACCGGCGCGCTCTCTTTCGACAGCGATGGTACAGGCAGAGCACATCAGATCCAGTTCGCTACCCTTTCTCCGCACCTATCGTTGACGGCATCCTCGTTCATCGTAACGTGAGCCTTGGAGACGTCAGACCCTGATCAAAAGGGTCTGACGTTTTCTTGAATGTACCTCGGCGGAACGAAATCGCTCCAATGAGCTTTTGTTCGTCATGAGCGCTCGCGGCATCGAATTCCTGCAGAAATGGGTGGAGGAAAATGTTCCACCTTATTCGACGGCCGATCCGGCCCTTGCGGCGAAGCTCGCCGAACAGGCGACCGCGGACGCCATCAAGGCGGGGATTCGGCCTGAGGAAATCTCGGAAGAAGTCGGAAGCATGCTGACCACCATGCTTGAAGTCCTCGATCACCGTGACACCGAGTGATTGCGCATCCGGCTGCATCGGCAGCCGGCATCGGTGTGTGGGAGCTGTATAAGGGGTTATCCTCGATCCCTTTGGACCAGGACACGCGCCTTTTCTGCGGCAGACCGCCTGATGGCATCGAGTACATGCATTCCCGCGACCGCGTCGCTGATTGGCCAGGACTGCTCGATCTCACCCCTTATGGCGCGCGCAAACTCGCGGACTTCTTCTTCATATTGGTTTGCCGGCGCAAAGCCGATGACTTCGACATCCCGGTCATAAATATCGTCACGCTTGCGCAGCTTGATGATCGTCTCTTGCTTTGCCGAGGGCCAGACGGCGACCGGGATTTCCATCCAGCCGTCCGTACCTATAACCATGATCCAGTGTGCCCATGCCTGCAGCAGGGCGCCGCTGAACAGAAGATTGCGGTTGTCGGGAAATTCGAGCAGTCCGGCGACAGCAATATCGACACCATCGGGCGCGAGCTTTTCGAATGTCGCGGTCGCGGCGAGCGGCTCAGCCTCGAAGAGGAAGCGGGCTGCCGTTATCGGATAGACGCCAACGTCTCCCAAGGCACCTCCGCCGAGTTCCGGCTGAAACCTGATGTCCTGCGGATTGTCGTTGATCACACTGTAGGTAGCGTGGATCTGGGTGACGCGTCCGAGCCTGCCACTGCGGATGATTTCACGCGCGGCGAGCCATCGTGGATGATATCGGACCATGAAGGCCTCCGATATCTGCACACCCGTCTGCAGTTGAACCTCGGCCAGGCGCAGGGCGTCCGCAGCATCCAAGGCAAGTGGTTTCTCGCACAGGACGTGCTTGCCGGCCCTCGCCGCGGCAATTGCATCCTCGACGTGCCGATTGTTCGGCGTCGGGATATAGATTGCCTCGACCTCATCGTCGTTCAGCAAGTCGGTAAAAGACGTATAGTGCTTCGAAATACCGAATTCCGAGGCGACGCGGGCCGCACGAGATCCGTCGCGTGAGGAGATGGCTACCACTTCACACTCCGGTACGGCTTTCATCGCCGGTATCACCCAGTCGCGGGCGATCTTCGCTGTCGACACAATCCCGAAACGGACCGGCTTCATCGCCTTGCTCTCTCTTGCATCTGATGGATCACACGCTCGGGCGCAGGCGAACGAATGTGGACTTCGCCTGCATGAATTCCAGTAACCCGTCAGGACCGTTTTCCCTGCCGAGCCCGCTGGACTTGCTGCCGCCGAATGGCAGCTGGGGAACCGTCTCAAGATAGGTGTTGACGTAGACAAACCCGCTTTCAAGGGCACTGGAGACAGCCATTGCGGTGTCGAGGTTAGAGGTCCAGATGCCATTGGCCAGGCCGTAATGTGTCAGGTTGGCCAGCGCGACTGCTTCGGAAACATCCTTGAAAGTGGTGACCCCAAGCACCGGTCCGAATATCTCCTCGCTGAAGATCGTCATGTGCGGCTGGACGCCGGTGAATATGGTCGGTTCGACGAAATAGCCGTCGCGAAGTCCCGGGCTTGTCGGCGCTCCTCCGCCTGTCACGAGCGTTGCACCTTCCTCCCCGGCCTTTTCGATGTAATCGAGAACCTTCCGCTGATGCTGCGCATGAATCATCGGGCCGAGATCGGCATCGACGTCGTCAGGCGTACCAAGCTTCAGCGCCCTGGCCTTTTCGGCCAGCTTCGAGACAAACTCCGATGCGATAGTTTCCTGGACCAACAGCCTCCCGCCGGCGCAACACTCCTCACCCTGATTGATCGTGAAGGCAGCGAGCGCACCGGCGACCGCCGCGTCGAGATGCGCGTCGGCGAACACGATGTTGGCGCCCTTGCCGCCGAGTTCAAGCGCCACTTTCTTCAGCGACTGGCCGGCAAGGCTGGCGATCTTGCGCCCAACGGCGGTGGACCCCGTGAAGGAGATCATGTCGATGTCCGGATGCAGGCACATGCCCTGGCCGACCACCTCGCCCGTGCCAGGCAGGACCGCAAGAACTCCGTCGGGGATTCCAGCCTGCTTGGCCAGTCGCGCATATTCGATCGCCGTGCCCGCTGTGAGCTCCGACGGCTTGATTACGACGCAACATCCCGCAACGAGGGCGTAGGGCAACTTCTGAAACAGGGTCACCGTCGGAAAATTCCAGGGAAGAATCATGCCGATGACGGGAAGTGGCTCGTAAGTCACAAGGCCCAGTTTCTCGGCACCCTCGTGATTGACGATACGGCCGGGAATGCTCCAGGCGAGCGATGCGGCATAGCGCAGCAACTCCAGCGACCACTCGATCTCGCCCTTGGCGGCAGCGATTGTTTTCCCTGCTTCATCTGCCTCGATGCGGCTGAGCGTTGCGAGATTCTCCAGGATGAGATCGGCCCAACGCAGCAGGATCTTCCCACGCTCGCTTGCCGCAAGTCCCTTCCATCCGCCTTTCCTGAACGTCTCCTTCGCGAGAACGACGGCACGGTCGAGTTCTGTAGTCCCGGCGAGATGAACTCTGGCGACGCTTTCGCCTGTGGAAGGCGAATTTCTCTCGAAGAGAGTGCCTCCCGCCGGCAACTCGGCAGCCCCATTGATCCAGATGCCGTATTCACGCTTGGTCATTTCAGAATCCCGACGAAGATCGGCAAGGCAGGAGACGCTTCGCATCCTGCGGCTTCAGGTCAGTCATGCAGCTCTTTGGAGATCGGTGGCCCGACCACGAAGTCTGCGAAAGCCACCTCGAACCCCGCACGTTGAGGAGAGCAGCACATCATGCCGACATCCACCCGGTCGGATGGCGGAAAATAGCCGAGCCTTACCGGCTTCCAGCTGTTGTCGCCGGAATCCAGATACTGAACGCGAACCGCTTCGCGATGCCGGGTGAGGCGGATTCTCACGCTCGCCGGATCCGTCGGAATGGCAACCAGGGACCAGTCCGAGACATCGTTTGTGATAACGACGGAAAAGTACATCCGCCCGTCGGTAAACTCGATTCCGGCTTTCACCCAATGTGTTTCGCCGAGCCGCATCATCAGGCCGGCCTGATCGTAAAGGGCTTCATATTCACCCTTGATCGTCACCTCGGCGGTGAAATCCCCGGTGACGCTGCGATACAGAAAATGGCCGTTGTCGCGCCAGAAACCGTAAAAGGTTTCCCTCCAGAAGTCGGTTTCGTGGCCTGTGGTGACACGAAGGAGACCGCCGTCGTTTGTGTATCGCGGTGGCTCGTTGAGCCATTTCAACTGTTCTTCCGCCATCTTCCCACCTTCCCATTCGTTTGTGCCTGTGGCGCCGAGACACTCAGCCAGCGCCTGGGCCACAAGGGTGGCTGTCGATCAATTGAACCAGGTGTCGGATAGGCGGTAGCCTTCCGGGAACGGATCCTCTGGATCCACGCCGTAATGGCTCACACCCGTCAACCAAGCGCGACCAGAGACCTGCGGAATGACCGCCGGCACATCACCTGCCCTGGTTTCTGCGATGATCTCGCAGTCGAAAACCGTGTCGAGAATGGACAGGTGCCTGAATTTCTCACCGACAGCGAGATCGCCACGGGCATGAAGAAGCGCCATGCGCGCCGAGGTGCCTGTCCCGCATGGGCAGCGATCGAGCCGCCCGGGCGACACGACGACCGCGTTCTTGGATGTCTTGACGCCGTTGATGACCTCCACCGGGCCAGCAAACTCGGTCTGATTGATCGTATGGATGAGCGGATTTTCGGGATGAATCGACGGCAGCTGGACGGCCGCCGCCGCCTTGATCCGTTCGCCGATCTCGACAAGCTGCCTGGCCTCGCCGCGCGCGAGCGTCAGGTCCAGATCCGCCGAATTCACGATGCAGTAGATCATGCCGCCATACGCGACATCGACCCGCAGCGAACCAAGTCCCGGAACGTCGATCATGCTGTCGCGATGCATGACGAAGGAGGGGATATTGCGAAAGGTAATGCTCCGGCACTTGCCTGCCCGGCATTCGGCGATCACGTCCACCAATCCCGCAGGCGTGTCGACCCGCACGATCGTCTGAGGTTCCTTCATGGGAATCATTCCGGCCTCGAGCGCGACGGTCACCGTGCAGATCAGATTCGAGCCCGACATCGGCACGAAGTAATCGGACTCCATGACGATCATGCCGATGTCGGCATCAGGATGGATTGGCGGCGTGATGAGGTTGACGGCGGCATTCACGCTGCCCCTCGGATCGAACAGCAGCATGTTCCTGAGCCATGAGCTGTCGCGCTCCAGGTTCTCCATCCTTTCGAACATCGTCGCCCCGCGCGGGGGGAGAATGCCACCCGTGATGACCCGGCCGACCTCACCTTCGGCGTGTGCGCCAACGACAGTTATAACGCGATCCAACTGCATGCTCGACTCCGGTGGCTTCTATATCCAATATCCAATATTTATTGAAAGCAAGCAATAGCTAATGGCGGCTTCGCGCAAAAATTACAAACCAACGATCAGGAGTTTTCGAAATCCGGCAGCGCCTGCAGGCCAGCCATCACGTCGTCGCGAGCGTCCTCGATGTGCTTCCTGAGAAGCTTCTGCGCCAGGGTCTGATTGCCCTCGGCGAATGCAACCGCCAGCGCCTTGTGGTCTTCCAGTGCTTTGGTCTGCGCCGATCGGGCATCGATCTGAAGACGGAGATATCTGTCGGCGGAATTGTAAAGTGATGACAAAAGAGCGAGAGACCGCGGCCGCCTTGCGGAACGGGACATCGCCTTGTGAAACGACCAGTTGAGTTCACTGAGCTTCGCCGGCGATTCCTTTGCCTCCACCCCCCTGGTATAGTCATCCAGGGCGCGTCGCACATGCTCGACATCAACCTCAGTTGCCCGTTCGATCGCCTTCTTCAGGATGAACGGCTCAAGCGCGAGGCGTGCTTCGAAGATATCGATCGCATCATCCACGGTCAGCGACGCGACAACCGCGCCCTTATGGGTGTGAATGACGACAAGTCCCTCCGCTTCGAGTTGAAGAAGAGCTTCGCGGATCGGGATGCGGCTGACCCCGGCTTCTTCGGCGATCGCTTCCTGCCTGATTTGCTGACCGCCTTTGTAGAACCCGGATATGATCCTGTCGCGGATCAGGTCAACGACCGAAGACGTGACGGTTCGGCGCTTGATGGCGACAGACGGATCCATTTATGACCTATCAGGAAAATTCCAAGCATATTGAATATAGGATATAGAATTGTAACGCTAGTGCGGCGCTCCGTACTGCACGTCCAAATGGATGTCAGGATGACGTCCGGGCAAGCGGCAGAACGGTCGCGCTGTCCTTACGCCACGAGACATGGACCTTGTCACCCGCCGTCGGAAGGGCCGCACCAGGCATGTTTTGAACCTGGACCCGGAATTTCTGGCCGCCCGGGCTGACCAGATGGAAGAAAGAGCGACTGCCTGAAAAAATCACGTCGGCAACTTCGGCGTCCATCGCATAGTCAAGCTGCGCATCGGATTGCCGGAAGGACATCGCTTCCGGCCGGACGGACATTACGGCGGCGTCATTCTCAGACACCGGGACATCGTTCGAAACCACATCAAACGGTCCGTCCCTGGTTTCCAGCGAAAGCCGCCCGATGCCAGACCCAGTCAGTTTTCCCTCGAACAGATTTGTTTCGCCAAGAAATTTTGCCGCAAACAGGGATCTTGGGCGAAAGTACATGTCCTGAGGTCTGTCGACCTGAACGATCCGGCCGTGATCGATCAGCACAACCCGGTCCGAAAGGATCATCGCTTCATCCTGATCGTGCGTGACATAAACGAACGTTGCGCCGGTCTCCAATTGGATTCGTTTCATTTCTCCGAGCATATGTTGGCGAATCTTGAGGTCGAGCGCAGCCAAAGGCTCGTCGAGCAGCAGAACCCGGGGGCCATTCACCAGGGCCCGGGCCAGCGCCACCCGCTGGCATTGGCCACCGCTGAGCTCGCCGATGAAACGATGCGAAAGGCTTTCCATCTGCACGGTCCTGAGCATCGCCTGGACTCTTTTGCGGCGCTCTTCCTTCTCGACACCTTTGACCTTGAGGCCGTATGCGACATTGTCGAAGACGTCCAGATGAGGGAACAGCGCGTAGCGCTGGAAGACCATGTTCACCGGCCGCTTTTCCGGGGGCAACGCAGCGACGTCCTTGCCGTCGATCTTCAGAGTGCCGGATGTGAGTGCCTCGAAGCCGGCGATGATGCGCATCAAGGTGGTTTTGCCGCAGCCGCTCGGGCCGAGCAAGGTCACGATCTCCCCCTCGTTGATCGTGAGATTGATGTCGGTCAGGGCCTGAAAGAGGCCGAACTGTTTTTGACCGTTCGACAGTTCAATCAACGGTGCTTCTGTTGAAATTCCAGTGTTCATTTGTAGCCTCAAGAGGACGCGCGTTCTGACAGGGCCGATGCTCGCCTGAACCGCCCGACGAGGAAGCCGATCGCCATGACGGCGATCGAGAACAAAAGGGCGAGCGTCGAGACCGAGTTGATCAGTGGCGTGACCGTGCGGCGCATCATCGACCAGATGTACATGGGCAAGGTGGTTTCGGTGCCGGCAACAAATGACGTGACGACGAACTCGTCAAACGACAGGGCAAAGCTCAGGATCGCACAGGAGATCAAGGTCGGCGCGATCAGCGGAAGCGTTACCCTCCTGAATGTCCCGATCTGCGAGGCGCCAAGGTCACGGGAGGCCTCTTCGAGTGTTCGATCGAACAGCGCAAGCCGGGCCCGCATGGCGATCATGAGCGTCGGCACGGATAGAACGACGTGGGAAACGACGATCGTGACCGTCGAAAGACGGACGCCCAGTTGCGCGGCCAAGACGAGCAAAGAGACACCCAGGAAGAGACCAGGCAGGGCGATCGGGGTGATGCACAGGATTTCGAGAACGCTTCGGCCAATCCTGCCTAGCCGCAGCCAGGCAAGGGACGCGGCCGTGCCAAGGACAAGGGTGACGATGGCTGTTGCCGTGGCGATCATCAGGCTTTTGACAAGAGCCTGGCCAAGCTGCGGATCCTCGAAGATCAGCGCGTACCATCTCAGACTGTAACCGTTGATAGGAAAGGAAAACGATTGCTCCGCATTGAAGCTGAACAAGACGATTACGACGAGCGGAATCAGGAGATATGCCAAGGTCGCGTAGACGACCGCCTTCAGCAACATCACGCAACCTCATTGGCAGGTTTGGTCTTACGCTTGGCCGGAATGAGTCCCGTGAGGCGGCCCAGGGCAAGCACGAGTGCATAGATGACCAGCGATACAAGGAACATGAGAAAGGCCTGGGCGGCCCCGAGCGGCCAATTGCCGGTCTTTCGGAATTGATCCGCGATAAGAAGGCCGGTCGTTTGGCCCGAGGATCCGCCCACCATCTGCGGCGTGACGTAATCACCTGCCACAAGGATGAATGTCAGCATGAAGGCGCCGATAAGGCCTTGCGCGGCGTTGGGAGCGACAACCCGGAAGAAGGCCCCCAAAGCCGATGTGCCGAGATCCCGCGATGCCTCGATAAGTTCCGCCTTGATCTCGCTCATCGCCGAAACGACCATCAGAATCGCGAATGGCAGATAGATGTGGGTCAGCGTTATCGCGACCGCAAATGGGCTGAACAGGAACGCTTGGACCGGTGTGTCGACGATTCCGAGTTGAAGCAACACCGCGTTGAGCAGGCCATTGGTGCCAAGCAATGTGCGCCAGGCGTAGATTCTGACGAGGTAGCTGGAGAACCACGTGACGAGAACGAGATAGAAGATGATCTTCGATCTGGCGACGTAGGTCAGGTAATATCCAACAGGGATCGATAGACAGAGCGTTACGGACGCGGTGACCAGACCGATTACGATTGCGTTGTAGGTCACTCGCAGGAAGAGCGGCGATCGTAGCGCCGATATGTAATTGGTCAGCACAAAGTCTGGAACGATGCGGAAGCCGGATGACATCCAGAAACTATAGGAGAACAGCAATATAGCGGGCACCACGAAGAACAACAGCATGTAGATTGCCGCCGGCGCGGCCAGAACGCCTCCGGTTCTTTGTGATGGAGTCATCGCAATTCCTTTGACAAGAAAGCGCAAGAGCCGGTCTCGCCGACCGGCCCCGACGACTGGTTACGGTGGATTACAAGCCTGCCTTGAATTCCTGCCAGGCCTGGACCCAGTCCGCATAGGTCGCGTGCTCGCCATCATCGTCGACGGGGGGAATACCCGGCAAGCCAGACGCGAATATTTCGTTGATCTTCGAATAGTCGATCCGCTTGCGGGCGTCGGCATCCAGAAGCTCGACGGCCTTCTTCGAGACCGGCGCCTGTACGACCGCCGTCGCGACCTTGGCCTGGATCTGAGGATCGAGAGACTGGTTGATGAACGCGTGCGCGGTATCGATGTTGTCGGCCGATATGGGAATGAACCAAGCGTCGACCCATAGCACCGGGCCTTCCTCGGGGATCGCCATTTCGAGCGGCACGCCTTGCGCGCGCACCTGCGTGATGATTGACGGATCCGCCACAAGAACCGCCGCGACTTCCTTCGACGCCACGAAATTCGCAACATCGCCCTGATTGATCGAGATCAGGCGTGCCTGGTTTCGATACAGGACGTAGTTCTCGAACGCCTTGGCTAACTCCTCGCGGGTCAGCAGAGGATACTTGTCTCCCAGGCCGACCAGGCGGGCGATCAACGGCCAGTTGCCCGTCGCATCGTCCATTATCGCGATCTTCCCTTTCAGGCTCGGGTCCAGCAGATCCTTGTAGGACGCGGGTTTTTTGATCATGTCGGAGTTATAGAGGAGGGTGTTGAAGCCCCATATGTAGGGCGACCCCCAATGCTTGCCGTCCGAGAACCATGTCGGCTTGTCAAAGAATACGTCAAAGAGATTGTCCGCGTTGTAGTTCGGTATCTTGGACATATCGATTGGCGAAACGATCTTCATGTCCTTGATATAAAGCTTGCTGTAGGCCTGATTATATTCGGCAAGATCGATGGGAGGAGGATTGCCGGCAATGAATTTGGCCTGGACATCGTCCTGAGACGCTATCGAGGAGGTTTCCGCGGTGACACCATTGGTCGACCGCCACTCCCGCAGCTCATTCGTCATGTCGTAGCCTTCCCACGCCATGATCTGCAATGAGCCGCCAACCGCCGCACGGGCTGGCGTTACGAACAGTCGCCCGGTCGACACTCCAAGGCCGGCCCCTGCCAGGCCGAGCAGCGCGGTACGTCGGGTGAGCTGGATTGTTTCAAGCATAGACGTCTTCGGTTCTTTCGCCATGTCATTCCCCTTTCGTGTTGGTTCACTCACTCTTTTATAATGGATATTGGATATAATAAATTCGCAGTCAAATCATTTGTGAAGCATGGCGTGGGCCAGGCAGTCCGGCTCCGCGGGCGATCGCCCTCCTGTGGATTTCAGCCCAAGCGCTTCTCGTCGGCGTAGTGCGCCACTTGCGGTGGCAGCGCCTGGCGACCTCGCACGCGATCGACCATCTTCTCGGCGATCATCATTGTCGGGCAGTGGAGGTTGCCGTTGGGAATGCGCGGCATGACCGAAGCGTCGATCACCCGGAGGCGTTCGACACCATGGACCCGACCTTCGTCATCAACGACAGCCATGTCGTCATTGCCCATCCGGCAACTCGAGCACGGATGGTATTGCGTCCCCATATTCTCCTTGAGCCAAGAGAAGACCTCTTCGTCGGATTTCTTGCGCAGGCCGGGGACGATGGCTTCGCCGCGGATGCTATCCCAACCCCTTTGTTGGATGATCTCGTCGGTATGACGAACCCCGTCGATCAGATTCCGCCTGTCCTGCTGCTGCTGGAGATAATTCAACACGATTGACGGGTGCAGCCTCGGGTCAGCCGATTTGAGCGTCACCGCTCCTCGGCTTTCCGGCCGGCCAAGGCACACCTGATATTGGAATCCTTCCTCGATGTTGACCTTTCCATGCATCAGCTCGCCGAGCATCGGCAGGAACTCGTGCTGAATGTTGGCATACTCGACGGAATCGCTGCTTTTGAAGAAGGAGCCGACTTCCCACAGATTGGTAATGCCCAAGCCCTTTCTGAAGAACAGCCATTGTGCGCCGATGAACGCCATCTTGATGAGGTTCATGTCGACCGCCGGAGACACGCCTCGATGCGAGGCACGATACTTGACGGATACGGCGACATGATCCTGCAAGCCTTTTCCCACACCGGGAACGTCAGCCACGCCCTTGATGCCGTACGCGGCAAGTTCCGCGGCGGGACCAACACCGGAAAGGAGAAGCACATGCGGCGAGTTGAAGGCACCACCGCACAGGATAACCTCGCGCTCGGCTTCAACTGACTGAACCACGCCATCCTTCTCGAAGGTGACACCGACAGCTTTCCGCCCACTGAAATCGACCTTGTGAACCAGGGCGTTCAAAAGCAGCTCGACATTGCCGCGCTTGATGGCCGGGCGAAGATAGGCTCTGCCCCCACTCGCGCGGATGCCATTGTCGATGTTGGCCTGATAGGCGTGGACGCCTTCCTGGCGATAGGCGTTGTAGTCTTCGCTCAACGGGTGCCCGGCCTGTTGCCCGGCTTCCAGGAACGCACGGAAGGGCTCGAGCTCGGCCTTCAGCGTCGTGATCCGTATTGGCCCCTGCCCGCCCCTGTATTCATTGCCTCCCTTGTCATACGATTCCAGTTTCTTGAAATAGGGAAGGCAGTGGGCATAGGACCAGTTGGGCAGACCATTTTCCGCCCAGCGGTCGAAGTCGCGTGGATTTCCCCGCACATAGACCATGCCATTCAGGGATCCCGAGCCGCCAAGCATCTTGCCGCGAAGATGGGTGACCATGCGGCCATCGAGAGCCGCCTCGGGCCCCGTTTCGAATTCCCACGTCCGCTTTTTGTCAGTCAGCGGATAGGACATTGCGGCGGGCATGCGAACATAGATCGAATTGTCGTGCGGCCCTGCCTCGAGGACGAGAACATTGACATTACGGTCCTCGCCGAGCCGGGCGGCGACAATGGAACCGGCCGCTCCAGATCCCACGACAATATAATCGTATTTCTTTGAACGCACCTGGCTCACTCCGGCTTCAGAATTCGGCGATAAACCGGCGGACAAGCTAGTGCCACTGTCCGCCGGTTCTTCTCAATATGACGATCCGAAGATCATGATGATGATCCAGAGATCATGCGGCCTGCGGCAGCGAGTAGTTTTCGAGCCGCTTGATCGCGTCCTTGATGGTACGCGTCACGAATTCCCGCTCGTCGCCAACGAGCGGCAGGCGCGGTCCACGCACCCACTCGGGCGCGCCATAGACCAGGCTCTCGGAGAGCTTGATGTACTGGACGAGCTTCACGTGAGTATCGAGATGGAAAGCCGGCGTCAGCAACCTGTAAAGCTGCAGCGCCTCATCCTTGCGCCCCTGGTTGCAAAGGTTGAACAGCGTGACGCATTCCTTGGGCCATACATTTGTCATGCCCGACACCCAGCCGACCGCACCGAGCGCGACGCTCTCGACGACCTGATCGTCGACGCCACAGAAAATCTGATACCGATTGCCGAGCGCGACATACATGTCGGTCACGCGGCGGACATCGCCGGTCTCTTCCTTGACGGCTACGATGGTCGGCGAGTCGGCCAGTTCCTGCAAAACCCGAGGGGTAACGTCGACACCGTAGGCGATCGGATTGTTGTATATCATGATCGGCAGCCCACTGGCCCTGGCAAGACTCTTGTACCATTCGGCTGTCTCTCGAGCATCGGACTTGTACCCAAGGGTGGGGAACGCCATCAGGCCCTCCACACCAAGTTTCTCGAATTCGCGGGCACGAGAATTGGCGTCGGCCTGGGTGATCTCGGCAAGTCCGGACAGAACTGGAACCCGCCCGCCAGCCGCTTCCTGCGCGCTGCGGATGACGAGTTCCTTCTCGGAAGGAGTGAGGCAGGCATTTTCGCCGAGCATCGGCAAAACGATCACGCCTGAAACCCCGTTGGCGATCAGCCTGTCAATGGCAGACTGATTAGCCTGTACATTGATCGAGCCGTCCTGATTCAGCTTGGTGGTTACGGCGGGAAACACCCCAGTCCAGTTGTTCATTTTTTCCTCTTGCGTTCGATGGCATACCTTACGCCATCACTATATCCAATCTACAATATCCAATATTTCGAGTCTAGCCCTGACCTTCCCGGCAATTCGAAAACTCTGGACGAAAAGCTCAACTCCGTTTCGGAACGGAGTGGCCTACGCCTCCCGCAGAAAGTGACGGAGCACGTTGCCCGTGAGCGTCGCGACGTTGTTGTCGTAGTTGTCGTAGGCAAGCGATCCGGCCCAACAGATCGACCCGACGGAGAATATCCCGCCACCAGCACCGGTTTCGATGAAGACGACATCGGACCTGACATTCGGGTTGTTCGGTCCGCTGACATTTGGCTCGACCTGCGTGACGGACTCGAGGAACGGATAGTAGGTATCGTTGTGCCGCGAGCTCAGGATCACGCGGGCATTGCCCGGCGTCCCGGCGGCGAAGTCAGCGCTGTCCAACTCGTCGCCCGCGGCGCCCCCGAGGACATAGCCAAAGTCACCGATCATCTCATCGCCGATGCCCTCGAACATGAAGGCGAGGTCGGGACTATACGAGTCCTGCGTGCGAGAATAGCCCGAAGCCGTGCCCCAGCCGACGCCGGCCGATGCGACGCCGAAAAACAGGCGGCTGCTTTGACCTCGGTGCGAATAGAGGCCTCCGATCTCTCCGGTCGTGGCATGCATCAACTCAGCCGGATGAGACGTCCAGTTGCGCTCACCCGAATAGCCGCGCCGGCACTCCAGCGTCATGGTGTCGTCGCCGTCATAGCTCGTCACCCAATACCAGCCATTGCCGCCGAGATACATGAGGCTCCCGCCCTGTCCGGCATAGGCCTTCAGCGCATCCATCTCCAGCGATGTCGGATATTCCGGGTGAGATCCCGAGACAACGACATCATAGCGGGCCAGCAGTTCCAGGCCCATGCGATGCAGGTCCTCGTCCGTCGCCACGTCGAAACCGACGCCGGATCTCTCCAGCCAGCCGGTGATGTAAAAGTCCGCCGCGAAATGCCGGCGCGCGGCGTTGAGCCAGGTGATGTAGTTGGGCGAAAAATTGACGACAGGCCGCTTCCACGAGGAATGCATGACCCCGCTGCCATCCTCATGCCGATCGTAAATCGAAAGCCCCAGTTCGGGGTGCGTATGAACGAAAACATCCGTCTCATTGAGCTGGATCTTGTCACGCATGCGCTTTTGGTGAGCCTCGCCACGTTCACCGTATCCCAGGTGCTCGTTGGCATAGGCGAGATAAGTGTTCGTGGGCGCCAGAAACAGGACCTTGTTTTTGGATCGCTCGGTCGGCTGGATGTAGAAGGGCAGATGCTCGACCTGGTCGCCCTGTGTGAGCTTGGCGGCATAAATGCCGCTCGGCGTCGCCTCGGGAAACGTAGCACTGAAGTCAGTTTCCCATCGTGCATCGTTCAGATCATCCTCATGGAAATGGATAGCGGACCACTCGGATGGATTTTCCTGATAGCGGACCTTCGTTCCTTTCCACAGATGACCCCGAACCCCGCGAGCCGGCCGATTGACAAGCGTTCCATGCAGGTCGTTGCCTGAAACATCGGTGACGATCAGTGTGTCGATCCCCAACGCAAAGTCCCATGACGCGATCGGCCTTGCCCCCTCTCCGGGTGCGGACCACACCGAGGGATTGTCGATCCGGCCGTTGAACCGGTCCACAGGGCGGTCGCGCTCATCCAGGTTTGAACCGATGAGAATGCGATCGACTCGGGCGGGCTCCGGCGTATCCGGCAGTGCGAGAAATCGCGTTTGCCCAAAACGTTGCGATGGCCATAGTCCATCGACGGCAAACTCAAGGGCAATGCCGCGATCGCTGCGCCCGCCCTTGATATGGATCCACTTCCCCACGTGGTCATCGAGGTTCATGGAAAGAACCTTGGCGTCTTCTCCCCAGCCGACGCGCAGTTCAAGCTGGTCTCTCGCGATGACGAGAGACCAGGAAGCCGTGGTCCGGTCGGTGGCGACAGCCAGGATTGTCTGGCACTCGCGATCCTTGAGAGTTGGCTGGACCCAGACCTCGAAACCAAAAGTCGAGATCACCGGGGAAAACGTTGGCACCACGATCGCGTACGAACCCGGATCAAGGTCCTGAAGCCGCCCCTCGTAGAAACCGGCCGCCGCGTTGCCAATGCTTTCTTCTCTCACTGATTGGTCATCGCCATTGATGGCGACGCCATGCAGCCGAACAAACTCGACTGAATATGGCGCCTGGGCCGCACTGACCTGGAAATCGATCGTACCGCCCGGCTGGATGCTCACATGACTTGCATACCCTAGAATTTTCACCGTGTTTCCTCGAAATACACTGCTGCACACCCGGCTAACGCCGCGGCCGAACCGAGTTGCGTCGGCAAGTTCATGTTTTTGCATCCCGCGACAGGAGCCCATCGGCGGTGACGGCAAGCACCAGTATCAACCCCTGAACCAGGTACTTGATCTCGGTGGGCGCACTGAGCAGCGAAAGCCCATTGGTGATGCTGCCGATAAGCAAGGCCCCAAGGAGGGCTGCCCATACGGACCCACGGCCGCCAAAAAGGCTGGCCCCGCCGATGACTGCCGCGGCCACCGCCTCGAGCAAGAGCGTTCCGCTGCCGGATTGAGCGGAAACCCCCAATGTGCGTGACGCGGAGATGATGCCGGCAATGCCGGCCAGCGCGCCAGCGATGATGAACGTGTAAATGCGGATCCGGCCAACATTGATGGCGGCGCGCCGGCTGGCCTCCACGTTTCCGCCAATGGCGTAGAGATAGGTGCCGAACTTCGTCTGGGTCGTGACATAGGCCATGATCGAGAGGAGAACGATCAATATCGCCACCGGCGTTGGAACGCCGCGATCGAGATTGAGAATGGCGACGACGAGACCGCCGGCGAGGCTCAGAGCCGCGATTGGCAGCAAAACATTGCTCGGGATTGATTGATGGATGCCGAGACGCCTCTTGTGGTTTGACGACTGGACAAGGAGCGCGGCAACCACGCCGATACCGATGGCCAGAAGCAGGTAGCCGGCCATCGGCGGCAAGAAGCTGTTGGCGATCCACTGGATATCGGTCCCCGATAGCGGGATCGACCCGCTCCTCGGCAAGAGCATCAGCAGCACGCCCTGCATGGCAAGCGAGGTGCCTAGGGTAACGATGAAAGCGGGCGCCCGGAATCTCGAGATGATCAGACCCTGGACCAAGCCGACCGCCGATCCCGTGACAATTGCCGCCAACAGGCACAGCCACGACGGAAGGCCGACCGTGACCAACAGATAACCCATGACACCGGATGCCACCGCACTAAGTGCGGCCACCGAAAGATCGATCTCCTTCACGATGAGAACGAGCACGAGACCCAGCGCCAGCATGGCCGTCACAACGATCTGAACGGCGAGGTTCGTCAGGTTTCGCGGTGAGAGGAAGCGGTCGTTCATCGCATAGAAGAAAGCCCAGACGAGCGCGATCGCGATAAGGACGGGGATAAACCGATACTTGCCGCTGATCCCACTCAGTATCCGTCTCTGCAGATCCCGGGAGCGTGTACGATCATTTTGCAAATTGGCCCCCTTGCTTATCCGCAGGCCTTTTGAATTGTTCATGGGCTTTCCTAGGCGGCTGATGCGGACAGACCGGTGATTGCCGAGACCAGATCGTCGCGCGAGAACGTTCCACGGCTGAATTCAGCCACTTTGCGACCAAGCCGCAGGACGACAACCGTATCAGCCATCTCCTGTACATCGGCCAGGTCGTGCGAAATGACGATGACGCCATGATTGGTCTGGCGAAGTCGCATGATCAACGCCATGACCTCCTTGCGCTGGGCGACCCCCAGCGCCGCCGTCGGCTCGTCGAGCAATACAACTTTCGGTTCCCAGAGCACCGAGCGGCAGATGGCGACCGACTGGCGTTGGCCCCCCGAGAGGCTGCCCACCGGCACCGTGAGGTCGCGCAATGCACTGACCCCCAGTTCGCGCAACACCTTCCGCGCCCGGCTCTCCATGTCGGCACGACGCAAACGGCCAGCGGTCAGTATCCCGCCCTGCAGTTCACGCCCCAGAAACAGGTTCTGGACCGTATCGAGATTGTCGCACAAGGCGAGATCCTGATAGACGGTCTGGATACCCAGCCGCATTGCATCATGTGGCGCGGTGATCCTGACTTTTGCGCCATTGACCCGCATTTCCCCGGCATCGGGCATGTTGATGCCGGCGATGGTTTTGACCAAGGTCGACTTTCCGGCGCCGTTGTCGCCAACCAGTGCGACAACCTCTCCAGGACGAACCGCCAGGGATACGCTTTCGAGAGCGTGGACGCCGCCGAAGTGCTTGCTGATATTTATGAGTTCGAGAACGGGCTGGCTGTTCGTGTTTGTGGAACCCATCGCGCTCACCGTCACTTGGTGCACAAGGCGCTCTTGACGGCGGGACCCGCGCAGACTTCCTCGCGTGTCAGAATTCCCTTGTCGATCAGTTCCGCCTGCACGTTGTCGCGGGTGATGAAGACGTTCTCGTTGAAGATCGCCGGAACCGCCTTCATGCCGTTATCGTAGGTCCCGTTCACCATCTTCTTTTCTTCGCCATTCTTTTCGAGAAGGGCGACGACCAGCCGGACGGCGCTGTCGGCCATCGCACGATATGGCGGCACCATATCGTTCTCGATGTTGCCGGCGAGAAGATGCTGGATCGTCCCGGCCTGACTGTCATAGCCGCCGAAAACCTTGACCTTTCGAAGCAGATCCTGTGCCGCCAGCGCGGCTATGGTGCCGTTCGCGGAACTGTCATTATGGACAAGGAACGCGTCGATATCGCCACCCGCCTGCTGCAGGCAACCGTCCGTCGCGACGCGGGCATTTTCCTCCGAAAGTTGCAGGTTGTCGCTCTTGCAGACGATCTCGACCTCGCCTTTTTGAACCAGGGGGGCGAGGACCTTCTCCGTGCCGCTGACGATCTCGCGGTCAAAGAAGAAGGATGGATCGCCCGTAATCAGGCCAATTCGGATCGGCTTCTTGGCATCGGCCAGCGTCTTGACCGCGAAATTGGCAGCCGCCTCGCCGATCGGCTCAAACGGCACGGTGACATAGTAGTCGATGTCGCTGTTGTCGGAATTGTAGGCATACCCGACGATCGGAATGCCGGCGTCGTGCGCCACCTGCACAATGCCCTGGCTTTGATTGGGCACAGCCGGCGCCAGAATGATTGCCTTGGCGCCTTGGGTCACCGCTGCCTGGGCCTGCTCGAGTTGCCTCGACGGATCGTTGTCGGCGCTCAGAACGACAAGCTTCAGATCGGGAGCGTATTTCTTCAGTGCCTCATCCATCCCCGGTTTGTCATAGGCTTCAAACCGCGTGATTTGGGAATTGGGCGTAAGGAAATATACCGTTCCCTCGATCTTCGAGGCGACTTCCTCGGCTTGGGCCGTGAGAGCCCCCATCGCGCCCAATCCCGAAAAGGCAACCGTCAATGCGAACAGGCCGCGCGCAACATTCCTGGTGAGTTTCATACCATTCCCCTTGGTTCTCATTTTTATAAAGGATATTGGATACAAAAAAGAAAGCTGTCAAGCCGCATGGTGACGGGTATGAGGGCCTGAGCCTCAAAAAAAGCTGTTCGCCCTTGAGCAGGCGCAACATGACGCAGATAGCTGAGATGCTTCGCAAGCGGAGTGGCCGCCGCGGAATAACGGACGACGCGCCTTGACGACGGCGCCGCGCGATCGCGAGGCGATCGGGCGATTGGCCTGAATGCTGGCGCGCTGACCGTAACCAAACCGGGAGCGGTTGCCCGATACGATCCGTCCTGAACGCGATACCCACCGCCGGCTTTCTTCGCGGCGGCGCGATGAAGGGCCGCTTGTCCAATTATCCCCGGCCTTTTCCGCTTCGAGCGCCACATCAGGGCGCCTGTCGTCGCGGACCAACTTGACGATCGGCTGGCTATGAGCAATTGTCGACTAGTATACCAGTTGGAGTGACCATGCTTGAGATCCTTGTCCGGACCCCGCAGTTGCTGGAAGTTCGGCAGGGCGCGATGCCCGCGCCCGATCCTGGCGAGGTCGTCGTGCATGTCAGCCGGGCTGGCATCTGCGGCTCCGACATTCACATCTTGCACGGCTCCAATCCGTTCGCCGTCTATCCGCGCATCATCGGCCATGAATTCGCGGGCACCGTAACCGCGCTCGGCCGCGATGTGACCGGCATCGCGGCCGGAGACCGCGTGGTGGTCGATCCCGTGGTGTCGTGCGGCCACTGCTATCCCTGCCGGGTCGGCCGCTCCAATGTCTGTGCCAATCTCGAAGTGATGGGCGTTCACCGCGATGGCGGTTTTCGCGGCTTCGTGGCAGTGCCGGCTGCCAATGCCATACCGATTCCGGCGAACATGCCGTTTGGGCTGGCGGCACTGGCCGAGCCGTTTTCCATCGCCGCCAATGTGCTTGATCGCACCGGCTGTGGACCCGAGGACACGGTGCTGATCTATGGCGCCGGCACGGTCGGCGTCACCGTGCTGCAGGTCGCCAAGCTCAAGGGTGCCCGTTGCATCGTGGCCGATATCGATGAAGCGCGCCTAGAGCGAGCGCTTCGCTTCGGGGCCGACAGGGTAATCCACTCCGTACGCGATCCGGTGCCGGCCGCGGTGCGCACTGAAAATGATGGCCTTGGCCCGACGCTGGTCATCGACGGCGCCGGCATTCCCGCCCTTCTGGACGAGGCTTGCCGCCTGGCCAGTCCGGCAGGCCGCATCGGCCTGCTCGGCTTTTCGGATGCCCCGTCCAACCTCAGCCAGCAGGAAGTGGTGCGCAAGGAACTGGCCATCGTCGGTTCCCGCCTGAACCGCCGGCTGTTGCCGCGCGTCGTCGAATGGCTAGCCGACAAGCGGCTCGATCCGCAAGACATGATCACGCAGGTTTTCGCCGCGTCGGAAGCGCGCGCTGCCTTCGATCTGATCGAGCGGGAACCGCAGCGAACGCTCAAGGTTCAGCTGGATTTTTCTTAGACTAGACCAGCGCCACGGCGCGCAGCGGCGATCCGGTGCCGCCCTCGATCGGAAGCGGCAGCGTGATCAGGAAACACAGCGGCGGCATTTCGCCTAGCCGGGCGAAATTCTCGCCGATCAGGACGCCAGCCGAAAGCAGCGTATTGTGCGCCGGGAAATCCTCGCTGCCGAAACAATCGACCGACAGGCAATCCGAACCGACAATGCGCACGCCACGCTCGACCAGCAATTCGCAGGTCCGCCGCGACAGGCCGGGCCAGTCGGCGAGAAACGCGGCGTGCTGCGCCGGATCGTCCCAGAATTGGTCCCAGCCGAAATGGAAGAACACGGCGTCGCCTTGCTGTATGCGGCCATGCTCGGCCTCGAAAGCGAACACATGCCCCGGCTCGACCGCTTGCCGGGGCTGGCAGCCACGAGCATCGATTGTCACCATGCGGCCGAAGAACCGTTCGACCGGAATGTCCGAGATGGCGGCGCCGCCGCGGATGAAATGGACCGGCGCGTCGAAATGCGTGCCGGTGTGCTCGCTCATGGCCAGTGCGTGATTGCAGGCGACGTCGCCACGGTCGTAGGATTCCACCATCTTCTGGCAGTAGTGCGGGTGCGTCGGCCACACCGGCATGCCAGGCTTCATCGGATGTGTCAGGTCGACTAAGGAGACCGCCTTTGTTTCGAACAGGTCAGCGAGGGTGTCGGTGGCGGATGTCATCTGACGCGCGGCCTCGGCACCAGAGCGACGATCAGGATGATCAGCACGCCGGTCAGAAGGAAGCGCACGCCTGCCTGGATGCCGAAGGTGTTGAGCATGGTGGACATCAGGTTGAAGAACAATGCGGCCCCCCATATGCCGATGGCGTTGGCCTGTCCACCGGCGACGCTGGTGCCGCCAAGCACCACCACGGCGATCGATTCCATCAGATAGGCATCGCCCATGTTGAGGGCTGCCCCGCCGCTGAAGCCGGCAAGCAGGAAGCCGGCTAGCGCGGCGGCCGTGCCGCACAGCATATAGGCCATCAGCCGCACCCGGGCGACGTTGATGCCGGCAAGCCGCGCCGCCGGTTCGCTCTGGCCGGTGGCCAGCAATTGCCGGCCCCAGACCGTGCGTTTGAGGGCAAACATCGCAACGAGGGTTAGCGCCATCACGACTATAGGCATGACCTGCACACCCCCCAGGCTCAACGAGGTGAAGCGGGAAAGGCCTGCCGGCGGCTTCAGCGTCGCCTGGCCGCCGAGATTGAAGGCAAGCGACTGGAAGACGAAGCTCCAGGCAAGCGTGGCGATGATCGGCGGCAGCCTGAGCGCGACGATGGCAAGGAAGTTCGCGGCCCCTGCGAAGGCGCCGACGGCAAGTGCTGCAAGCAGGCCGGGCAACAGCATGCCATCGGCCCCTTGCATGACCGTCATCGACACATAGGCGGCGAGCGTCAGCACGGATGGCACGGACAGGTCGATATTGCCCGGTCCGGAGGCGACCACGAACATCTGCCCGGTTCCCACCACGACGCTGAAAGCCCCGAAGGCCAGCGCGCCCGAAAGCGTGGCGCCGGCGCTGCCGATACCCGAATAGGCCGATGTTGCCACCCACATGGCGAGCGCCACGACGAAGCCGTACGTCCACGGCGCGAGGCTCAACCTTCGGGTCATCGCGCCCGCTCCGACAACAGCACCCGCCCGGCCAGGACGAGAAACAGGATAATGCCCTGGGCACCGATCTGCCATGTCGGCGGCACCTGCAGGAAGGACAAAAGCGAGCCCGCGAGCGACAGTGTCAGCGCACCGATCACCGTGCCGACCGGCGAGACGACACCACCGGTGAAAGCGCCGCCACCAAGGATCACCGCGCCGACGCCGAGCAGCGTATAGGCCGGCGCGACATTGGCGTCGCCCGATGTGGTGAGGCCGGTCAGCGTCAGCCCGGCCAGACAGGCGAGCAGGCCGGCTGAGGCATAGACCGCGACGCGGATGCCGATAACGGACCAGCCGGCGCGCTCAACGGCGCGCGGATTGCCGCCGGCGCCGCGCAGCACCGCGCCATAGGAGGAGCGCGAGATGACGAGATGGCCGGCGAGCGCGGCCAGCGCCGCCAGCCAGATCGACAGCGGCATCAAAGGCGGCTGCCAGCTCATGAACGAAGCCAGCCATGCCGGTGCCGAGCCACCCGGCGCCGGCAGCAGGATGACGGCGATGCCAAGCCAGATGAAGGACATGCCCAGCGTCACGATGATCGACGGCAATTGCCGTGAGTGGATGAGCAGGCCGAAGCCGGCATAGGCGGCGACGAGGATTAGATAGCACAGCAGCGCGAGCGCAGGCGCGTCCTGCAGATAGAGCGCGGTGACGCAGGTGACCAGCCCGACAAAGGCGCCATTCGAAAGATCGATGTCGCCCAGCACGATCACCATCATCTGCGCCAGAGCGGCGAACACCAGCGGCACCGAGAGCTTGAACAACAGGTGGAAGCCGAAATAGCTCATCGCCGCCGGGCGAATGCTGAAGATGATGGCAAGCATGACCAGCAGCGCGATCGCCGGCAGGCCGACCTGCAGGGCATTGAGCAAGGCCGGGCGCGCCTGGGAAGACGAACGGGCAGCAACACGGGCAGCCGCGTCAGACATGCTCGCCTCCGAATGACGCCTGCAGGATACGGCCGGTCTCAATGGCGTCGCCTTCCAGCCTGGTCACGGCGCGGCCTTCGCGGAAGACATAGATACGCTCGCAATTGGTGAGTTCTTCGAGCTCGGTGGTGTACCAGACGAAGGAACGTCCGCTCTCGGCCTCTGCACGGATCAGCCGGTAGACTTCCTGCTTGGTGCCGACATCGACGCCGCGCATCGGATCGTCGAGAAAGATCACTTGCGCGTCGGAGGCCAGCGCTCGGGCGAACAGCACCTTCTGCTGGTTGCCGCCGGACAGCGACAGGATCGGCGTGTCGATCGAAGGCGCCTTGACCCTGAGTCGGTCCGACCAGTTGCCGGCCAGCTTGCGGGCGGCGGCGCTCGAGATCATGCCGCCGCGGGTCAGCGCATTGAGGCTGCGGATGGTCAGGTTGTCGGCGATCGACCACAGCGCGAAGACGCCCTCCGAGCCGCGATCGCCGGCGACATAGGCACCAGGTAAGGCTTCCCGTTGGCCGCGCGCGGCATAGAACATGGCGCGCAGCCGGTCGCGCTGGCCGTGACCGTCAAGCCCGGCGAAGCCGATGATCTCGCCCTTGCCAACTTCGATGGTCAGATCGGCGGTGTCTCGGCCGGCATGCCGGATCACCGGGGCTTGCGTCGGGGCCGCCTTGCCGACGGAACGGTCGTGCGGCCGTTCGATGCTGCCCATCAGCTCGACCAATGCGGCGCGCGACAGGCCGGCTGTCGGCCGCTCGGCAACCACCTTGCCGTCGACCATGACCACGGTGCGGTCGCAGACGGCGAGGATCTCGTTCAGGCGATGGGTGATCAGGATGCAGGCGATACCGCGTCCTGCGGCGCGACAGATATGGGCGAGCAATTGTTCCGTCGCCTCATGGCCAAGCGCCGACGTCGGCTCGTCGAGAATGACGCAGCGCAGCCCGATGTCGGTTTGCGTGAAGGCGCGGGCGATCTCGACCATCTGTCGCTCGCCGATCGGCAGGTCGGCGACCTTCCTGTCGAGGTCGATGCCATGGCCGGGGAATATCTCGTCCAGCGCCGGGCCGATCACCTGGCGCGCGCGCCGGCGCCAGCCCAGACCACGCAAGGGCCTGTGCACGATGCGGGTGTTTTCCGCCGACGTCAGGTTGGCGCACAGCGACAGTTCCTGGAAGATGCAGCGCAATCCGGCTTGCTGGGCTCTGGCCGGGCTCCAGGCGCCAATCTCGCTCCCGCCAAGGCGAAAGCTGCCGCTGCTGCGCTCGACCGTGCCGGCCAGCACGTTCATCAGCGTCGACTTGCCGGCGCCGTTGTGGCCGACGATGCCGACGACCTCGCCGGGTTTCAGATGAAAATCCACGCCGCCCAGGGCATGCACGGCATCATAGTGCTTGCGGACATCGCGCACCTCGATAAAGGGGCTGTCCGCATCACTTGCAGTGGCTGTGTCCGTCCTGGGCGGCGTGGGATCGTTCATCATTCAGCCATGCTGCTCATTTCGGCGCGGGAACGCCCGGCAGGGGCTCCTTCTTTACGTTGGCGTCGATGATCTTGGCCACCAGTTCCTGTGGGTACTCGGCATTGACCACGCCGCCCTCGGGAACTGTCTTCAGCCACGCGTCGAGATCCGGCTGATTGATCTGGAGCAGCGGCACTTCGACGAATTTCGGCACCTGCTTGCCGGCCAGGATCTGCTGCGCAACCCAGAACGCGACCTGGGAGACGCTGGGCGTCGCACCCAGCGAGAAGGTTTCGTAGCCGCCGGCGTCGTGCTCCTGCTTCCACAGCGCCAGTTCGTCCTGGCGGTTGCCCATGATGATGATCGGCAGCGGCCGGTTGGCGGCCTTGAATGCCTGCGCGGCGCCATAACCGTCGCCGCCCTGCGTCAGCACCGCATCGACCTGCGGCAGCGATGGCAGGATGCCCGACACTTCCTTCTGCGCCACCGTCGCCGTCCACTGGCCATAGACCTCGCCGACAGCCTTGTAGCTGGCGTGAGCCTTCATCGCCTTCTCGACGCCTTCATGCAGGCGCTTGTCGAAACCGTCGCCGGCCATGCCGCGGATTTCGAGGATGTTGGCCGGCTTGTCGCCGAGCTTGCTTGAGATGAAATCGAGTTCGGCCTTGGCGTAGGAATCGAGATTGTAGTCGACGACGTAGGCGCAAGGCTCGGTAACGCCGCTGGCGAAAGCGACGACGGTGATGCCGGCGTTGCAGGCATCCTTGATAGCGCCGTTGAGCGCGGTGTCGGAGCCGGCAAGCACGATGATGGCGTCATAGCCCTGCAGGATCAGGTTCTCGATCTGCGAGGCCTGCTCGGTCACTGAATTGTTCGAGCTGACGACGGTGGTCGACGCGATAAGCTTGTCGGCCACGGCCTTGGCGCCCATCTCCTCAAAACTCTTGATCATCACTTGGCGGAAGGAATTGCCGGCATAGGAATTGCTGAAGGCGATCTTCTTGCCCGAAGTGTCGCCCTTGGCGACGCCGTCCTCGGCCTGGGCGCCTGTCGTGGCAAGGGCTGTGCAAGAAAGCAGCGCCGCGATAAGCAAGGTTCTTCCAGTTGTTCTGGTTCTGCTCATTTTCGTTCTCCTCCTGTTGAAAGTCATAGCGTCCTCCCACCGACCATTTCGAACGAAAAAATCACCCCAGCCCGAGATCGGGCACGGCGGCGTCTCGATGGTCGGCGAAATTCGTGTTGGGTAAGAGCGGATACCAGCCTGGGCGGCCGGGATCGCGGTCATAGGCATAGCCGCCCAGCGAGCGGTAGAGCTCGGCATATGTCTGCAGCTTGTCGCGATCGAGTTCGACGCCGAGGCCCGGTGCCTCTGGCACGGCGATAGCACCGTTCTCGTAGCGCATCTTGCCGCCGACGATGATGTCGTCGGCGAGATGGTGGTAGTGCGCGTCGGCCGTGAAGACGAGATTGGGCAGCACGGCGCCAAGATGCAGCATTGTGGCTAGCTGGATGCCGAGTTCGCCCGAGGAATGCACCGCGATGCCGAGGCCGAACGTGTCGCAGATCTGGGCGGCGCGCACGCAGGCGCGAATGCCACCCCAGAAGGTGGTATCGAGCAGGATCACATCGACAGCGGGATCCCGCACATTGGTGGCGAGCTGTTCGAAATCGATGACGATGGTGTTGGTCGCGAGCGGAATGGAGAGCTTTTCACGCAAGCGGCGCATGCCGGCCAGCCCCCAGGTCGGGTCCTCGAAATAGTCGTTCCTGAGGCCCGAGATAGCCTGGCCGAAACGCAGCGCCTCTTCGACCG
Organism: Mesorhizobium sp. 113-3-9; assembly: GCF_016756515.1. Lineage (NCBI taxonomy): Bacteria > Pseudomonadati > Pseudomonadota > Alphaproteobacteria > Hyphomicrobiales > Phyllobacteriaceae > Mesorhizobium > Mesorhizobium sp. 113-3-9. The sequence goes on from NZ_AP023246.1 coordinate 6,768,688, forward strand.
ACAGGGCTGCGTTGGGATCGTAGCGCAGCGTGTCGCCAGGGAATTCCGCGGCGAGCGCCCTGTAGCACTCCAGCTCGTAGTCGGGATGAAACACGCCCGCCTTGAGCTTGTGGGCGGAAAACCCATGCTCGGCCTTCAGGGCACGGGCGTGGTCGAGCAATTGCTCGATTGTACGCACCTCGCCCTTGCCGTTGCGGCGGTCGGCATAACGGAAGAACAGATAAGAGGCGAAGCCGATCGAGTCACGCACGCGTCCGCCAAGCAACTGGTAGACCGGCACGCCGAGCTTCTTGCCGATGATGTCGAGGCAAGCGAATTCGAGCGCTGCGTGCAACTGCGTGCGGTTGTTGTAGAGCGATGCCGTCGGATTGCAGATGGCGTAGCGCATGCGGTTGAGATCGAACGGATCGTGACCGACGAGGTAGGGCTTCAAGCCGGCGAAGGCCAGCTCGGCGCCAGCGCCGCCGCCACCCATCTCACCGAGGCCGACAATGCCTTCGTCGGTCTCGACCTCGACCACGGTGCGGACAAAGCGCCCCCAATGCGTGCCGTTGCTGTGCCGCAGTGCTGCTTCCAGCGGGACGGTGACGGTGGTGGCCTTGATGTCCGTGATCTTCATGCCGGCTCCTCTCCCTAGCCGAGTGGCGTTCTACACACTACCATGGTAGTATGTCAACAACGGTCCCGATTGTTGCTTGGCGCTTGAGTTGCGGCGTGCGCAGTGTCATGACCGGAGCCGCACTGGCAGCCGCAGAACGGATTCGTCATGGGGAAGATTTCGGGGGAGACTAGGTCCCCAAGGAACAAAGGCGCCGCGCCACGCGAGCCGTCGCGCCTGCTGGAGCCGGTCAACAACCGCATGCCGATCTCGCCGCAGATCTACGAGCGCCTGCGCCGTGCCATTACGACGCTCGTGATGCTGCCGTCCGAAGCCTTGAGCGAACAGGATTTGGCCCAGCAACTCGGCGTCAGCCGCACGCCGGTGCGCGAAGCGCTGATCCGGCTTGCCGATGAGGGCTTGATCGACATCCTGCCGCAGCGCGGCAGCTTCGTCGCTCCGATCCGGCTAAGCGACGTCGAGGAAGCGCAGTTCATTCGCGAGGCGCTCGAAGTTTCGGTTGTGCAAAAACTCGCCGGGCATGGTTCTGAGGGGTTCGTTGCTACAGTCAGAGCCAACCTCGCCATGCAGGCGAAAGCTGTGGCGGAAGGCGACCGCGAGCTGTTCCTCGAGCTCGACGAGGCGTTCCACCGAAGCCTGTGCGAGGAGGCCGGCCTGCCGAAGAGCTGGCGGGTCATCCAGGTGGTCAAGTTGCAGATGGACCGCGTGCGCTACCTCAGCCTGCCCGAGCCCGGCCATCTCGAGACGCTGCTGGCCCAGCATGCGGCGATCTTCGAGGCCGTGGAGACCGGCGAGGTCAAGCAGGCCGGCGCCCGCATGACTGCGCATCTGCGCGAAGTGTTGCGCACCGTGCAACGGCTCAGCCTGGCGCGGCCTGATCTTTTTGGGCGGTGATTTGGGGAGATCGGTGACTTTGAGTCCTAGGTCCTCCCACTGACGAATACATCCCGCGATCGATACGCGACATTGAAGAGGCAGATGCTCGACGGGCACGGCCACTTCGCTGAATCGGGCAGCCAAGCGCCGCGTACTGAATTGGCAGGCCGCGTCGCTTCGATTCGATGCATAGTTCCCGCGCGCCACTGCCCGTCGGCAGCGGCTCGCGGAATCTGTTCGCCCTGCGGGATGCTTCCAGTTGCCCGGGCAGCCTCGGCATAAGCCGAAATAGGCAACCACCCACGAACAGGAGATCGCGTTCGATCGCCATGCCGAATGGCAGGCTAACCGACTGCAATTCCGAGAGGCTGAAGCTGCCGAGGTCAGGATAGCCGAAACCGAGATCGGCCAAACCGAATAGGGTATCGCCGTCCTCGTCGAGTTCGGCCGCAAGTCATGTACCCGCATCGACCGGACTGAAGAATTGGCCGCGATCACCAAGAGCCCTGACCTCTGCAGGGCCCCTTCGTCGGCAATGGAAATAGCCGCCCCTCAAGTGGAGGTAGCGAGCACGATCTTCCTCTTCGCGCCTTCGTCCTATGGCCTCGCAGAGGCCATTTGTATCACAATAGGTAGCACGATTTGTGACACAAAATCGCCTTCAGGGCAGGCATGGAAGCCGGCAGTCAGAATTTTGCAAAGCAAAAACAGCCACTTAGGGAATAAGCCGATGGTACCGTTGGCTGGGATCGAACCAGCGACCTCCGGATCCACAATCCGGCGCTCTAACCAGCTGAGCTACAACGGCACATTTGCCTGGGCGTGATCTCGTCGGAAACGCGTTCCACTTGACCCACTCTGTCGTTCGGCGATGCGTCCTTACGGGCTTATGGATTTTAATTCAAGGCTTTTGCGAAGCAAAGACCACTTCCCCACATGTGCGGTCGGTATCCACCGGGCAAAGAAAAAGGCCGGCGGGAGGAGGTGCCGGCCTTTTCCTGTTACGAGCCAGCGGGAGGAGGTGCTGGCTGGTCACCCCGGGGAGCAGAGGGAGGAGGTTCCACTCGCCGGGTATTCCTTGATGGCTGGCATCATACGCTTGATCAGTTTGAAGAAAATGCGACCTTTTGTTGCATCTCCTGATCCTGCGTAAATATTAGGCAGCCTTAATGTCCTTGATCGCCTTCTCGAAGGCGGTCTTGATCGGCTTGGAGACGTCTTCGGCCGCCTTGGAAGCGACAGCCTGCAACTCCTTGGCCTGCTCGACGGACAACTCGACGCGCTTGCGCAGGAAGGCGGTCTGCAGTTCGATGACTTCCGACAGCGACTTGGCGCCGATAAGGGCTTCGAGATGCGAGAAACCGGCTTCGGCATTGGCGCGCAGTGCCGCGATGGTCTTGAGCGACAGGTCGCTAGAAACAGTCTTGGCGGTCTCGTAGGTCGACTCCAGAGCCTTCTGGGTCTCCTCGGCGCCGGTCTTGAGCTTGGCATAGGCCTCTTTCGACTGCTCAACGCCCTTTTCGGCGAAAGCGCGGATCTGGTCGGTGGCCTTGGAAGCGTCGAAGCTCGGGAATTCAACGTTTTCGATGGTCTCGGCAGTCTTGGTCCTGGACATTTTCCATCCTTTCAGCGGCAGCGGCTTTGACAGAAAGCCGTCTCGTTCATGTATGATGTCAATATAAAGGCAAATTTTGTGCATTGCAATATCTTTGTTGCAGTGCACAAAAAAATCTTTCGGGCCGTTAACCAAGAGCCCAAATTCCAGCCTTTGCACGTTCTGGCTTGTGGACCTTCGTGGCTGCGGCTTTTATTAACAAAGCGTTAACTGCAATTTTCGCCGCTCCGTGAGGGTTCGCCAAGCGCATGCCGTCCGAATATTCCTTCCTCGACGTCGCCGTGCTCGATGCGGTCCGCCAGCGCTTTGCCGCCGGCGACGCGATCGCGATCCTGTCGGGGGACCTGGAGCATGTAATCTGGGCCAACGGGCCGGGCGCAGCCGTGTTCGGCTATCCCGACATTGAAGCGATCATCGGCGCCTCGGCCCGGCTGCCGCTGATCGCCCGCCGCCAGATCATGGCGACCAGCGGCTTTCCCGAGATCGGCAGCGATCGCGCCATCATGGTGCGGCTGGCAACGGGAATGACCAGCCGCGCTGTCAGCTTCCTTGCCAGTGCAGTGGCGCTGCCCGATGGCGAGAAAGCGATCATGCTGGCGGTGCCGGCGGCGCAGACAGGCTCACGCGGTGCCGCCGAGATCGCCAGCCGGGCGATCGGCGGCTTCACCGAAGACGGCCATTTCATCGCCTTCATCGACGCGGGGGGCAATGTCGAGGCGGCATCGGACGGGTTTTCGAGGCTCGGCATCCAGCCCGCGACGCTGGCCGCCCTGGTGGCGGATGTGACCGCCGAAGGCGAGCGTATCGTCAAGCGCCTCGTTCCAGGCGGCAGCACCTCCTACCCGGCCGGCCTGGCGCGGCTGACGCCGGAGCGGCATCTCCTGGTGGTGATCGACGAGGATCAGCTCGAGGACAGCGTGCCTGCCGCAGAAGCTTCGGCGGACGGAGTGCCCGAGGCGACGGAAAGCCCCGCCAACCAGACTGGCGGCGCGACGACAGCGGCCAAGAGCGTTTCCGCAGAATCCGAGTCTCACCAGGACAATCAGCCGCTGGCGGATGTTTCACAGACAGAAGCGATCGAGGGACCGACGGGCACCGCCGCGCCTGAGCAGCAGCCAGCCCTCTCTCCTGCCGGGCCAACACCAGCTGCCGCCGACAATGATCGGCCGGTGGCGGGCGGCACGACTGCACAGCATGATCATTGGTACTTCAATGCGGGTGAGGAGGACGCGCCAGCCGGGCCGGAGCCAGAAGCCGTGGCCGAAGCAATCGGCACCGAGGCTTCGGTGGACAGCGCGAAAAAAGACGAGGCCGCCTCCCCGGCTGTCCCGGCCACAAGCTCGGCCGCCCGGACGATAGACCGCTCGGCGGCGCCGATGCGCTTTGTCTGGCGCACCGACGCCGAGGGCAGGTTCAGCGCGCTGTCGCCGGAATTCGCCGATATCGTCGGCAAGCCGGCCGCCGACGTGATCGGCCGGCGTTTCAGGGATGTCGCGGCGACCTTCGGCCTTGACGCGTCCGGCGAGATAGCCGGCCTGCTGGAGCGACGCGACACCTGGTCCGGCCGCTCCGTGCTGTGGCCCGTGGTCGGCACCGACCTCAAGATTCCCGTCGACCTCGCGGCTTTGCCTGTCTATGGCCGCAGCCGTGCCTTCGAGGGTTTTCGCGGCTTCGGCGTTGCCCGCGCCAGCGACGCGGTCGTCGATCCGGAAGCGATCGGCATGGCCCTCGTACCCAATGGCCAGGCTCCAGCGTCGTCCGTGCCGGAAACCGTCGAAGCTCCCGCCGAAGAGCCGAAGGCCGAGGAGCCGAACGCGGACCCGTTCAAGGGCGAGGTGCCGGCGCTGACCATCGTGCCAAAACAGGAGCGGCGCTTTGCCGACAAGGTCATCCGGCTGGCCGAACACCGGCAACCGGCCAATGACAAGGGACTGTCGACACTGGAGCGCAGCGCCTTCCGTGAGATCGGCGAGCGGCTGAAGAAGGAGAGTGCGCCGGCCGAGCCGCCGGAAACCGACAAGCCCGGCATCGAAAGCCCGACGGAACCGGCGATCAACACGCCGGCTGAGCCCACGGCGGAGGCCCCGGCCGCGAAGACGGAGACTGCGATCGAACCCGCCGGCGAGGTCGCGGCGACGCCTGATGCCGTGCCGGATCAGGAGGATGCGGCGCTGGCCGAGCCAGCCGAGACCGATGCCGAGGACGAGGCGGATCTCGCACGGCTTGATGGCGGTCACCCGGATGAAGTGGATGATGTGGAACCCGTCGGCACCTTGCCTGGTGTGAGCGGTTCGTTGCTTGACTACGCCGACCGGAATGATGAACCCGGTCCTGTCGCGAACAATGACGAGCCCCCGGTTTCAGAACCCGCTGTGGCGGAACCGCAGGGGACCGAGCCGGTCGCGGCCGAAGGACCTGGTACCAAAGACGCCACGCATGATGCCGTCGAGGACGACGACAGCATGACATCGGCCGATTTTCGCGATGCCGAGGACAATGAGGACTGGGCCGACGGCGAGGAAGCCGCGGCCGCAGATGAGCAGGCCGCCGCACTCACCGGTGAAGCCGCCAGTGCAGCCGACACCGTCGATAGCCTGGCTGAACGTCCTCGCCTGCGGGTGCCGCCGCTCAAGACCGAAGGGTTCGTGCCGTCGGCCTTTTCCGTCGGCGACGAAAGCAAGGCTCCGGACACCTTGCTGCTCGGCAAGCTGCCGGTGCCGCTGCTCATCCATTCGGGCGACCAGTTGCACTATGCGAACGATGAGTTCCTGAACCTGACCGGTTACCCAGCACTCGAGGACCTCGCTGATGCGGGCGGCCTGGGCGCGCTGTTTGCCGATCCCTATGGGGATGACGGCGCCTCCGACGGGAGCGACCGGTCGCTGCGGCTGAAGACGCGCGATGGCCAGGAATTCCCGATCGACGCCATCCTGCGCTCCGTGCCCTGGCGCGACGGCAAGGCCCTGATGCTGGTCGTGCGCCGTTCCGGCGAGGATGACGCGCCGGCGGCCCTTCACGTGGTCGGCGAGGAGCCGACGCAGCCCGACATTTCCGAACTCAAGGCACGCATCGCCGAGATGCGCACCATCATCGATACCGCCACCGACGGCGTCGTGCTGATCGGCAGCGACGGCACCATCCGCTCGATCAGCCGCCCGGCCGAAGCGTTGTTCGGCTTCGACAGCGACGAGGTGACCGGCAAGCCATTCGCCTCGCTGTTTGCCATCGAAAGCCAGCGCGCGGCACGTGACTATCTCACCGGCCTGTCCGAGCCCGGCGTGGCAAGCGTCCTGAATGACGGCCGCGAGGTGATCGGGCGCGAAGCGCAGGGGCGCTTCATCCCGCTGTTCATGACCATCGGCCGGCTGCCCAACGACAGCGGCTTCTGTGCCGTGGTGCGCGATATCACCCAGTGGAAGCGAGCCGAGGAGGATTTGACGCAAGCACGCGCAGTGGCCGAACGGGCGTCCTCGCAGAAGACCGATTTCCTGGCTCGCATCAGCCACGAGATCCGCACGCCGCTCAATGCCATTATCGGCTTTTCCGAATTGATGGTCGACGAGAAGTTCGGGCCGGTCGCCAATGACCGCTACCGCGACTATCTGCGTGACATCAACCGCTCGGGCAACCATGTGCTCGACCTCGTCAACGATCTGCTGGACATCTCGAAGATCGAAGCCGGCCAGCAGGAAATGGCCTATGAGGCGGTGTCGCTCAACGACACGCTGGCCGAGACGGTGGCGATGATGCAGCCGCAGGCCAACCGCGAACGTGTCATCATCCGCTCCAGCTTTGCCTCGCGGCTGCCGGAAGTGGTGGCGGATCTGCGCTCCGTGCGCCAGATCGCACTCAACATCCTGTCGAACGCCATCCGCTACACCCAGGCCGGCGGCCAGGTGATCGTCTCGACCGCCTACGAGACCTCGGGGGATGTCGTCATGCGGGTGCGCGACACCGGCATCGGCATGAGCCAGGCCGAGATCGAACAGGCGCTGAAGCCGTTCAAGCAGATCAATGCGCTGAAGCGCGGGCGCGGCGACGGCACCGGCCTTGGCCTGCCGCTGACCAAGGCGATGGTGGAAGCGAACCGCGCTCGCTTCACCATCAATTCGACACCGGGCGAAGGCACGCTCGTCGAGGTCGCTTTTCCCTCGACCCGGGTGCTCGCGGAATAGCGCTCCAAAAGAAAAGGCGCCCAAAGGACGCCTTAAGAGATGGGATTGCTGTCACAACGGGGGCTTGAGCGAATTCAGATCCTCCGGGGGCTGAGGAACGGGATTTCTCCCTCAAGTTACATGCGACTATCGGGGTCGGGCCTTAACAAGTCCTTACCGGGCCGCCAAAAAATTTACGAATGTGTACCACTCGTGAAATCTAGGTAAATTCTCGAGACATAATCCGTTAACCATGACGGACCGGTCATTCGGCAAGCTGCGGCAGGTTGCGGAACAGCTCCAGCGCCTCCGGATTGGCAAGCGCTTCCTTGTTCTTGATGGCGCGCCCATGCACCACGTCGCGTACGGCGAGTTCGGTGATCTTGCCCGATTTGGTGCGGGGAATGTCAGACACGGCGACGATCCTGGCCGGGACATGGCGGGGGCTGGCGCCGCCGCGGATCTTGGCACGAATGCGTTTTTCCAGATCCTCGTCCAACTGGACGCCCGCGGCCAGCCGCACGAACAGCACGACGCGCACATCATTGTCGAAATCCTGTCCTATGCACAGCGCTTCCAGGATTTCCGGCATTTGTTCGACCTGGTTGTAGATCTCCGCCGTGCCGATGCGCACGCCACCCGGGTTGAGCGTGGCGTCGGAGCGGCCGTGGATGATCATGCCGCCGTGCTCGGTCCATTCGGCGAAATCGCCATGGCACCACACATTATCGAAACGCTCGAAATAGGCCGCCTGGTATTTCTTGCCGTCGGGGTCGTTCCAGAAACCGATCGGCATGGACGGAAAGGCCTTGGTGCAGACCAGCTCACCCTTTTCCTGCCGGATCGGCTTGCCGTCGTCATCCCAGACATCGACAGCAAGGCCAAGGCCAGGGCCCTGGATCTCGCCGGTCCAGACCGGTTCGGTCGGCACGCCGAGCACGAAACACGAGACGATGTCGGTGCCGCCGGAAACCGAGGCCAGATGCACGTCCTTCTTGATGCCCTCGTAGACGAAGCGGAAATCCTCGGGCGACAGCGGCGAACCGGTGGAGGATATCGCCCGCACGGTCGACAGATCGTGGCTGCCGATCGGCTTGAGACCGGCCTTGCGCACGGAATCGATAAACTTCGCGGAAGTGCCGAAGAAGGTCATCTTCTCGACGTCGGCGAAGTCGAACAGGACATTGCCGTTAGGGTAGAAGGGCGAGCCGTCATAGAGCAGCAGCGTCGCACCGGACGCCAGGCCCGACACCAGCCAGTTCCACATCATCCAACCGCAGGTGGTGAAATAGAAGAAGCGATCGCCGTCGACGAGCCCGGCATGCAGCCGGTGCTCCTTGACATGCTGGATCAACGTCCCGCCGGCCGAATGGACGATGCATTTGGGAATGCCCGTGGTTCCGGATGAAAACAGGATGTAGAGCGGATGCGAAAACGCCAGCCGCTCGAAAGTGACGGGCTTGACGGCGAAGGGCGCCAGCGCCTCCTCCATCGCCACGGCCTTGTCGATGATCGCGGCCACGTCGGTCGAGGTCCCGAGATAATCGACGAGCAGAACCTTGCGGACACTGCCGAGCTTGGCCGCGATCGCCGCGACCTTGTCGGCGACCTCGATCGCCTTGCCATTGTACCAATAGCCGTCGGGCGCGATGAAGATGACAGGCTCGATCTGGCCGAAGCGGTCGAGCACGCCCTGCTCGCCGAAATCGGGGGAGCAGGATGACCACACCGCGCCGATCGAGGCCGCCGCCAGCATGGCCGCGACGGTTTCCGGCATGTTGGGCATCATCGCGGCAATGCGGTCGCCCTTCTTCACCTTGAGCGACAGGAAGAGCTGCTGCAGACGCGAGACCAGGCCATGCAGCTCATTCCAGGACAACCGCCGCTCGACCTTGTCCTCGCCGCGAAAGACAATCGCCTCGCTGGCGCCGGTCTTCTTCAGCAGGTTCTCGGCGAAATTCAGCGTCGCGTCGGGGAAGAACGAGGCACCCGGCATTTTGTCGCCATCGGCCAGCACACGCTCGCCGCCATTGGTCCATTTGTCGCCGACGATGCCGGAAAAGTCCCACATCAGGCTCCAGAACGCCTCGCGATCCTCGATAGACCAGCGGTGAAGGTCGGTATAGGAGGAGAATGTGGCGCCGGCTTTCGCCTCCGCGGCCTTCAGGAAAGCCGTCAATGGCGAAGCGTCGATCCGGTCTTGCGTCGGGGTCCAGAGCGGTACTTCGGCAGCCATCATCGATCCTCCCACGGTCGTCATCGCTTATGCATATCGCAGCGCAGCAGAGCAAGATTTTGTTGGGCCGAAGCGACCAGGTGTGCGCAAATGCCATCGCCGGGCCATAAAGACTTGAAATGCCTCAGTCCTAAGTCGTAGTGACGACTGGGGTTACACACGTCGGGCAATTGATCGGAACGGAAGCATATAGGGCGAGATGCCATCATCCTTGATCCGCCGCGGAGTATGGGCGATCGGCGCTGCCGTGATCGTCATTGCTCTGGTGGTCGCCGCGCTGCCGCTGATCGCCTCGACGCGCATCGTGCGCGACCGCATCGCCTGGGAGATGAGCGCGTGGAGCGGCTTCCGGGTCGCCATCGAAGGCTCGCCGCGCATCGAGGTCTGGCCGAAATTCCGGGCAATCCTGACCGATGTGACGCTGTCCAGGTGGACGGACACCGACGCACCGCCGGTCGTCGAAGCCGAACGGGTGGAAATCGACCTCTCGGCCATGGCGGCATTGCAGGGCGACGTGGCGTTTTCCACGGCGCGGCTGGTGCGTCCGACGATCCGGGTCCAGCGCACGGCCGATGGCCTGTTCCTGCCCACCGCGCCGACGGGCGGGCGCATCGCGCGCTCCATCGACACGGCGCGCGGCGTGGTCAATGCCGATCCCGCCAAGCCCGACCTCGACAAGCTGCCAACCGACGCCTTCGGCACGGTCGAATTCAGGGACGGCCGCATGGTGGCGTCCGTGAACGGCAAGGACGTGGAGATCCTCAGCAGCCTTAGCGGCCAAGCGACCTGGGCGGCGATGAACAGCAATGCGACATTGTCGGCAACCGGTATCTGGCGTGGCGAAAGCGTGGCCCTGGACGCTGCCTCGCCGAAGCCGCTGGTGCTGTTTGCCGGCGGCATGGCGCCGCTCACCCTGACCTTCAAGGCTGCGCCCGCCACCTTCTCCTTCGACGGCACCGCCAACATGTCCCAGAACGCCTATTTCGACGGCCAGGTGAAGTTCGCGGCACCTTCGCTGCGCCGCGTGCTGGAATGGTCACAGGCCGGCATCGCGCCGAGCGCAGCGATCGGTTCCGTCAGCATTTCCAGCAAGGTCACGGCGTCGGCCGGACGCGTCAAATTCGAGAACACCGCGCTGGCGCTGGACAACAATCCGGGTATGGGCGCACTGGACCTGTCGCTTGGCGACGCCCAGCCGGTGATATCGGGCACGCTAGCCTTCGATACGCTCGACCTCAGATCGTTCCTGTCCGCCTTCACGCCGCTGGGGCCGGCGAGCGGCACTGGACCGGGTGACGTCGACACAAGCTTCGCCGATCGGGTCAATCTCGACCTCAGACTGTCGGCGGCGCATGCCACGGCCGGTTCCATCCAGCTTGCCGACGTCGCCGCCACCGCCCAGGTCAAGGACGGTCTTTCAGTCTTCGATATCTCCGACGCGTCGGCCTTTGGCGGCAACATCCAGACCAGCCTTCGTTTCGACCGCAAGCCCGAGGGCACCCAGGTCGAGATCCGGCTGCTTGCTTCCGATGTCGATGGCGGCGCGTTCGGTACGGCGGCCGGGATGACCCGGCTGGTGCCGGTCGGCACGGGCACCGTTTCGGTCATCCTCAAGGGACCCGGCAGGACCTGGGATTCGATCTTTGAAAACGCCGACGGCTCGGTCACGGCGACCTTCGGGCCCGGCGCGCTCAGCAAGTTCAACCTGCCTGCCTTTCTCAAGCATACAGAACAGGGCGGCTTCTTCGCGCTCGACGATGTCTCGGACGGGACACTGCCGATCGACGGCGCTGAAGTGAAGGCGACCATTTCACGCGGCGTGGCGAGGCTGGACAAGGCCGAAGCCAATTCGGCGAAATACAAGATCTGGCTTTCCGGCATCGCCTCCTATGCGGGGCGTGGGCTGGCACTGTCGGGCGGGGTCATCCAGCCTGACCAGGCGGCGCAGAAGAACGGCCAGCAGGGGCCCAACCAGTCGTCCTTCTTCGTCGGCGGAACCTGGAGCACACCGTTCATTTCCCCGATAAGCCGCGGTGTTTCGGGCGAATAGAAACGCGCTTTCCTTCAGTTGAACATCGTATCGTCCGAAAACCGGTGTCACCCTCGGGGCCAAGCCCGAGGGCACGCTGTCGAGATGCTCACCCGCGCTGCGCAGCCTGTTCGTCGAGCTGACGCTGCACCTCACGCCGCTTATTGGCGATCGAGGCGACGATGACACCGACCGCGACGACGGCGATCAGGATGGTGCAGGCGGCATTGATCTCCGGTGTCACACCGAGGCGGACCTGGCTGTAGATCTTCATCGGCAGCGTCGTGGCGCCCGGGCCAGAGGTGAAGCTGGCGATCACAAGATCGTCGAGCGACAGCGTGAAGGCCAGCATCCAGCCTGACACGATCGCCGGCAGGATGACCGGCAGCGTGATCTGGAAGAAGGTCTTCGCCGGCGTTGCGCCGAGATCCATTGCCGCCTCCTCCAGCGAACGATCGAAGGAGACCAGGCGCGATTGCACCACGACGGCCACGAAGCACATTGTGAGCGTGATGTGGGCGAGCGTTACAGTGAAGAAGCCGCGGTCGAGGCCGACGGCAACGAAGAGCAGCAGCAGCGACAGGCCGGTAATGACTTCCGGCATGACCAGTGGCGCGAAGACCATGCCGGAAAACAGCACCCTGCCCCGGAAGCGGGTGTAGCGCGTCAGGGTGAGCGCCGCCAGCGTGCCGAGCACGGTCGCCACCGTCGCCGAAATGACGCCGACACGCGCCGTGACCCAGGTGGCGTCCATCAGGCCCTGATTGTGGAACAGCGACACGTACCATTTGGTCGAGAAGCCACCCCAGACGGTGACGAGCTTGGATTCGTTGAAGGAGAAGACGATGAGCAGCACGATCGGCAGGTAGAGGAAGGCAAAGCCAAGCACGATCGAGGTGACGTTGAAGCGGCTCCAGGTGGCGTTCATTTGCCCTGCTCCTGGGCACGCGCCTGTGCTTGTTGGAAAAGCATGATCGGCACGGTCAGCAACAACAGCAGGATGACGGCCACGGCAGACGACACCGGCCAGTCACGATTGGCGAAGAACTCGTTCCAGAGCGTCTTGCCGATCATCAGCGTCTGCGATCCGCCGAGCAGATCGGGGATGACGAACTCGCCGACAGCCGGGATGAACACCAGCAGGCAGCCGGCGATGACACCGGGCAGCGACAGCGGGAAGGTGATCTTCCAGAAAGCCGATGTCGGCGGGCAGCCGAGATCCTTGGCCGCCTCGATCAGCGAATAGTCCATCTTCTCCAGCGACGAATAGAGCGGCAGCACCATGAACGGCAGATAGGAATAGACGATGCCGATGAAGATCGCCGTGTAGGTGTTGAGGATGACCAGCGGCTGGTTGATGACGTGCAGCGACAAGAGCAGCTGGTTGAGCAGGCCCTCGGGCTTGAGAATGCCGATCCAGGCATAGACGCGGATCAGGAACGAGGTCCAGAACGGCAGGATGACCAGCATCAGCAAGGTCGGGCGGATGGTGGCCGGCGCACGTGACATGCCATAGGCGATCGGGTAGCCGACGATCAGTGTCAGCACGGTCGAGATGGCGGCAATGATGACGCTCGTCACATAGGCCTTGAAATAGAGCGCGTCCTGCGTCAGCCAGACATAGTTGTCGAAATTGAGGTCGCGGAACCCGGCAAAGAAGCCGGAGACGCCATCGCTGAAATCGAGCACCGGCGTGTAGGGCGGCATGGCGATCGCCGTCTGCGACAGGGAGATCTTGAAGACGATGATGAAGGGGATGAGGAAGAAGAACAGCAGCCAGAGGTAAGGAACGATGATGACGAGCCGGTTGACGAAGCCGCCACCCAGCCGCGTCAGGAACGGCTTGGCGACGGTCGATGGTCGGGCGGCATCGGTGACAGCGATGTTGGACATATCAACCCCCTACCGCGCCAGCACGACGCCGGCGTCGGGCCGGAAGGACACCCAGGCGCGGTCGTTCCAGGTCAGCGGATCGTCGGTCACCCGCGCCGCATTGAGCGCGCTTGCCCTGATGATCTGCCCGTCATCCAGCCTGATGTGGTAGACGGTCATGTCGCCGAGATAGGCGACGTCGTAGACCTCGCCTTCCAACGCATTGACAGCGTCCACCGGCTTCTTCGACGACACCTTGATCTTCTCCGGCCTGATGGCGAAAACGATGTCGGAACCGGCTGCGGTATCGGCGCTGTTTTCAACGACGATCTGGGCACCTGTGGCGCCAGTGATGCGGGTGGTGTTGGCCGACCGCTCGCCGACCTTGCCCTCGAACATGTTCACGTTGCCGACGAAATGCGCGACGAAGCGCGAGGCCGGGGCTTCATAGACTTCCGCCGGCGTCGCCACCTGCATGACCTCGCCCTTGTCCATGATGGCGATGCGATCGGCCATGGTCATCGCTTCTTCCTGGTCGTGGGTGACGACGACGAAGGTCAGCCCAAGTTCCTGCTGCAAATCCATCAGTTCGAACTGGGTCTCCTCGCGCAGCTTCTTGTCGAGAGCCCCCAGCGGCTCGTCGAGCAGCAGCACCTTCGGCCGCTTGGCGACCGAGCGGGCGAGCGCGACGCGCTGGCGCTGGCCGCCGGAAAGCTGGTGCGGCTTGCGCTTGGCGAACTGCTCGAGCTTGACCAGCTTCAGCATCTCGGCGACGCGCTTTTCGATATCGGACTTGGGCATGCCTTCCTGCTTGAGGCCGAAGGCGATGTTGCTCTCCACCGTCATATGCGGGAACAGGGCATAGGACTGGAACATCATGTTGACCGGCCGGCGATAGGGCGGAATGCCGCGCAGGTCCTGGCCGTCGAGCAGAATGCGGCCGGCCGTCGGTTCCTCGAAGCCGGCAAGCATCCTGAGCAGCGTCGACTTTCCGCAACCGGAGGCGCCGAGCAGGGCGAAGAATTCGCGCTCGAAGATCGTCAGCGACAGATTGTTGACGGCGGTGAAGTCACCGAACTTCTTGGTGACGTTGTCAAACTGGATGTATGGCTTGGCGTTCGGATCGTTCCATGGCGCGAAATCCCTGCGGATGCTGCCAAGCGATTTCATATCCCCACTCCGTGCTGTTTCTTGCTTCGTGCCCCAAAATGAGCGACCCCGGCAGTTGTCTGTCGGGGTCGCTTCAGATGCTTATTGGCCGGTGACGATCTTGGTCCAGCTGCGCGTGATGATACGCTGTGTCTTGGGATCGTAAGGGGAGACCGTGTAGAGCTTCTGCAAGGTCGCGTCGTCCGGATAGACAGCCGGATCCCCCAGCAGCGCCTTGTCGACAAATTGCTGCGATGCCTTGTTGCCGTTGGCATAGAGCACGTAGTTCGACGATTTGGCGATCACTTCGGGCGTCATCATGTAGTTGATGAATTCAAGTGCCTCGGCGACATGCGGCGCATCGGCGGGGATCGCCATCTGGTCGAACCACATCTGTGCGCCTTCCTTCGGCACGGAATAGCCGATTTCAACGCCTTGCTTGGCCTCGACCGCGCGGTTGCGGGCCTGGAACACGTCACCAGACCAGCCGACCGCGAGGCAGATGTCGCCGTTGGCGAGCGCGTTGATGTACTCGGACGAATGGAACTTCCTGATGTAGGGACGGACCTTGAGCAAAGCTTCCTCGGCCTTGGCGATATCGTCCGGCGAGGTGCTGTTCGGGTCGAGACCCAGATACTTCAACGCCGCCGGTATGATGTCGGCCGGCGAGTCCAGCACGTAGACGCCGCAGTCCTTCAACTTGGCAAGACTATCCGGATTGAAGAACACGTCCCAGCTGTCGATCTTGTCCGTGCCCAGTGCAGCCTGCACTTTCTTCGTGTTGTAGCCGATGCCCACCGTGCCCCACATGTAGTTGACCGAGTATTCGTTGCCGGGGTCATATTTGGCGGTTCGCTCGGAAACCGTGTCCCACATGTTGGAGAGGTTCGGCAGTTTCGACTTGTCGAGCTTCTGGAACACACCGGCCTGAATCTGGCGGGCGAGGAAGTTGCCGCTCGGCACGACGACGTCATAGCCGCTGCCGCCGGCGAGCAGTTTGGTTTCCAGGATCTCGTTGGAATCGAACGTGTCGTAGACGACCTTGATGCCGGTCTTCTTGGTGAAATCGTCGATGATCGAGCTGTCGATATAATCCGACCAGTTGAAGACATTGACGACGCGATCCTCGGCATGCCCGGCGGGCGTGAACAATGTCAGAAATACCGAGGTCGCCGAAAGCCAGAGCGCTTTGCGGATCATGCTATTCTCCTTTGGTGAGTGTTCCATCGCCGGCTCGTCGCGACGCGCGACCGGGCATTTGTTTCAGACTATTGAGCTTTCCAGGGGACAACAAGCGGCGATTGGCGCGCCGGTCGCGGCCACGCAATTGACCCGGACTGGAAGGAATCGCGATGCCGTCAGAAGCTTTCGCCGCCGCGCGGACAGAAATACAGAAATATGGTCCGGTCTCGATCGGGCCGCCGGGGAGACTTGGCAAGATACGCCTGTCTTGTTGTTGCCGTGTTCCCAGCCTGCCCGGGCGGCAGCGAGGTTGTCAATGGCAAAGCATCGGCGCCCGCATCAATTCGGCGACGGCACCCCGGTGACGCCTGCTCGCCGCGGCCGTGCCTGGCGTTTGAACTCGAGACCGATATGGACGAGCAGCGCCGTGACCACCACCGCGCCGCCGATGATGGTGCGTCCGGACGGCACTTCGGAATGGATGAGCCAGACCCATATCGGCCCAAGGATCGGCTCGAAAGTGCCAAGCAGTGCCGCGATGGCAGCCGGGATCAGCCTCGCGCCGGTGGCGAAGAAGGCAAGACCGATGCCGAGATTGACCACGCCGAACGCGAAGAGAAAGCCCATGTCGCCGGCTGAGACCGTGAATGTCGACGCCTGCGAGGCGGCAAGGCCCGCGGCCAGGATCGTGCCAAGACAGGTCGCCGGAGTCATCCTGACGCTGGCGAACCGCCGTGTGATGACGGTGGCGATCGAGAACATGAACGCGATCAGCAGCGCCAGCCCGTCGCCCATGGGCGAGACGGCGCCATTGAGCGATTCCGACACCATGATGGCGACGCCGGCGATGACGGCGGCAATCGCCACCCAGGTCACGACACCAACCCGTTCGCGAAACAGCGCCCAGGCAAACAGCGCCGCCAGAAGCGGTACGCCGGCCTGCATCAAAAGGATGTTGGCGACAGTGGTGTAGGCGAGCGCCACGACGAAGGAGGTCGATGCGATGGCGAAGCAGAAGCCGACGGCAAGGCCGGGCAGGCCCATGTCGCGAAACGATCTCAGCATGCCGCGCCAGCCATCACGCCAGGCCATGAAGGAGAGCAGGAAGGCGGCAGCCCAAACCGAGCGCCAGAAGATAACCGTCCAGCTGTCGCCGACGGTGATGAAGCGGGCGATGGTACCGCCGAAACTCCACATCAGCGCCGAGAGGAAGACCAGAAGCATCCCGACGCGCTCCTCGCGCGGCGAGGCGGTCGAAGCGACAAGGGCCGGTGATGATGCTGCGTCTGTCATGGGCGCGACTGTCGAGCTTTTGTGGACGGGACGATGCGCAAGGGACGACAAAGAACTGCCCTGTTCGCGTAACGCAAGGACTTGAGCCGCGGGTGATCCAGACACAGGCGACGATTATGGCACCTTTGCTGCCGCGTTACTGGAAGTCGAAGGCGCTCAGGCCCGTCACCATCTCGTCGAGGCCGAGCGGGCGTGTCACCGGCGGTTCGGCACGCGCCAGGCAGCCGACGCGCTCGCAAAGCCGGCAGGCGGGTCCGACCGGCGTCGCCACGACGGCGCCTGCTCCCGACTTTCCGGCGGCGGCGCCGGGCAGCGCCGCGCCATAGACGATGTCGTCGCGAAAGCCGATGTCGCAACCGAGCAGCAGCGCAGTGCGGCGCGGACGCTCCGAGAATGCGCCCTGCGGCCCCTCCAGCGTGCGGGCGAGGCACAGGAACTCGGCGCCATCGGGCATTTCCACCGCTTCGACGAAGACCTGCCCGGGCTGGGTGAAGGCAACGTGCACGGGCAGCTTCGGACAGCCGCCGCCAAAGCGGCTGTGCGGAAAGCCCTGGCTGCCGGCCCTGCGAAAGCGGTTGCCCGCATTGTCGACCTCCAGCATGAAGAACGGCACGCCAAGTGCGCCCTGCCGCTGCAGCATCGTCAGCCGGTTCGCCGCCTGCTCGAACGAGACGCCGAAGCGCGAGCGAAGGACGTCGATGTCGTAGCGCGCGCGGACGGCGGCAGCATAAAAGGCCTGATAGGGCATCATCAGCGCATGCGCGGCATAGCGGCCGAGTTCGAAGCGGGCAAGGCGACGGGCTTCGTCCGTACTCAGCTTGAGCGCCTGGATTTGACCGGCGACCGCGACCGTCATGCGGATCAGGCAGGCTTCCATCGCCACTTCGCGCAACTGGTCGAACGGCGACAGCCGCTCCGACAGGAACAGGCGCTGCGAATGGCGATCGTAGCGGCGGCGCCAGTTCGGCATGGTGGCGACCGGCAGCACCTTGACGACGATGCCGTATTCGCGCTTCAGCCAGGCCTTCAAGGCTCCGAACAGGTCATCGCCGGGATCGAGCACCGCGGTGAACGCCTCCGCCTCCTCCTCGAGTGCAGTGAAATGGTTCGGCCGCCGCTCGAAGGTCTCGTGCACTTCGTCGATCGGCAAGCGGGCGCCCGAAAGCGCTGTCGCCCGCCCCTCGCGCGCCAGAAGCTCGTTGAGGTCGGACAGCCGCTCGGCCTGCTCGCGATAGGCGCGGAACAGTTTTATCACCGCGGCCGACGCGTTGGGCGCCGCCTCGGCAAGTTCGATCAGCTCTTGATCTCCCGGCAATTCGCCGACCAGCAGCGGATCGGTGAACACCTCCTTCAAGGCCGCGACCGACCCTCTCGCCTCGCCCTGCAGCTCATGCGGGTCGACCTTGTAGACGGAGGCCAGCTTCAGGATCAGCTGCACCGTCAGCGGCCGCTGGTTGCGCTCGATAAGGTTGAGATAGGACGGCGAGATGCCGAGCCCCTCGGCCATAGCCGTCTGGGTGAGGCCCTTGGCGTTGCGGATGCGGCGAATGCGCGGCCCCGCGAAAATCTTCTGGTCAGCCATCGACTGTCCTTGACAGGAATTTACACGGCATTCGCGATAATTCATCGCTCACAGGTTTTACAAGTATGACAAATTTACAGCGGCTATCTGTCAAACACAACACAGATTTTCCCTTATCTCCGGCTGTAATTGCTGATTTTTCTAGCTGATTTTGCGCCGCAATGTAAATTCAGTCATATCGCAGCTCGCCAAAAGATTGGTGCGCGGACAAAGTACAGCAATCCTTCGGAGTGACCCATGACTGATTTTTACAACCTCGTTCCCTCGGCGCCTGAAGGTCGCTTCGACGGCATTGAACGCCCCTATTCGCCGGAGGATGTGAAGCGGCTGCGCGGTTCGGTGCAGATCCGCCAGAGCCTGGCCGAAATGGGTGCCAACCGGCTGTGGAAGCTGATCCACGAGGAGGATTTCGTCAACGCGCTCGGCGCCATGTCCGGCAACCAGGCGATGCAGCAGGTGCGCGCCGGGCTGAAGGCGATCTACTTGTCGGGCTGGCAGGTCGCGGCAGACGCCAACACCGCCTCGGCGATGTATCCCGACCAGTCGCTTTATCCGGCCAATGCCGCGCCGGAGCTGGTCAAGCGCATCAACCGGACGCTGCAGCGCGCCGACCAGATCGAGACCTCCGAGGGCAACGGGCTTTCGGTCGATACCTGGTTCGCGCCCATCGTCGCCGACGCGGAAGCCGGCTTCGGCGGGCCGCTCAACGCCTTCGAGATCATGAAGGCGTTCATCGAGGCGGGTGCCGCCGGCGTCCATTACGAGGACCAGCTGGCGTCGGAAAAGAAATGCGGCCATCTCGGTGGGAAGGTGCTGATCCCGACCGCCGCGCATATCCGCAACCTCAACGCCGCGCGGCTCGCGGCCGACATGATGGGCACGCCGACGCTCGTCGTGGCGCGTACCGACGCGGAAGCCGCCAAGCTTCTGACATCCGACATCGACGAGCGCGACCAGCCCTTCGTCGACTACGATGCCGGGCGCACGGTGGAAGGCTTCTACCAGGTCAGGAACGGTATCGAGCCCTGCATCGCGCGGGCCGTCGCCTATGCACCGTACGCGGACCTGATCTGGTGCGAAACCTCCAAGCCGGACCTGGCGCAGGCCAAGAAGTTCGCCGAGGGCGTGCGCAAGCACCATCCGGGCAAGCTGCTCGCCTATAATTGCTCGCCCTCGTTCAACTGGAAGAAGAATCTCGACGACGCGACGATCGCGAAGTTCCAGAAGGAACTCGGCGCCATGGGCTACAAGTTCCAGTTCATCACGCTGGCCGGCTTCCACCAGCTCAACTACGGCATGTTCGAGCTGGCGCGTGGCTACAAGGCGCGGCAGATGGCGGCCTATTCCGAGTTGCAGGAAGCCGAGTTCGCCGCGGAGGCCAATGGCTACACCGCCACGAAGCACCAGCGTGAGGTCGGCACCGGCTATTTCGACGCCGTGTCGATGGCGATCACCGGCGGCAAGTCATCGACCACCGCCATGCATGAATCGACCGAGCACGCACAATTCAAGCCGGCCGCCGAATAGCGGGTCGGAAATACAGAGGAAACGCCCAGCAGGGCTCAGAAACGGGAGAAGACCAATGGCATCGATAAGCCGCGTCAAGGAACGGGCGGAAGAGCAATCGACCACGATGAGCGTCGATCAGCAGGCGACGATCCGCATGCTCGCCAACGATCTGCACAGGCTCAACCAGTCGGTGATGAAGGCGGTCGAGGCGGGCGTCTCGGTGGAGCTGGTGCGCTCGGCCAGGCACCATGGCGGCGACGGCAATTGGGGCGATCTGCTGATCCCGGTGATCGTCACACAACAGAGCCATGGCTGACCGGCAATCGTTGCAACCGACCTCTCACCTGCGCAGCGTATGCGCAGGTGAATTCTATTTTTATGCAACCAATGCGTGGACAGGACAGTACAGTACTATTGCTTAACTCCACTGTTGGAAGAGGCGTCTCCAAGGTCTTTTATTTCAACTTGACATGGGGTGCGATCTCACGCCAATTGTCACCCAGATTTCAACTCTGCATTGAAATAGGGGCGAGCTTCTTGGCCGACTTGGGTGCCCAGTGAGTAGCAAGGACGAGACCGCAAAACGTCCGAATCTGGTGACCCAGGGTTCAAGCGCCGAAACGATCCGCAGTCCCCCGCAAGCGCTTGTTGTCGGGAAATCGCCGATCAATCGTGTGGTGGTGTCGAAGATCGTCGAGCGATCCGGGCTCAGGCCAATCTCGGAATCGCCTGACATGGCGGCCAAGACCTTGCGAACACTTGTGCCGAGCGTGATTGTCCTGGACGGCGGCGCGGACAACAAGGACTGCGACAATCTGATGTCCGGCATCGAAACGTTGCGGCGGGCCTCGGGCAAATCGCTGCCTCCCGTCATCCTGCTTTCAACCAAGAATGGCACGCCGGAAAGCCTGGGCCTGCCGAGCGTGATCGACGTCGTGGTCGCGAAGCCGATCACGCCAGAACGGCTGCAACCCGTGATCGATCGCCTGATCAGGCGCTAGCCAAAGCGCGATCAATCTCGCTTCGTGATGTTTTGTATCAGTTCGGGCAATTGCCCAAGGTCGGATATCTGGCGGAATCGCGGGTCGGCGACCGGCGCCTCGACATGTTCGAGCACCCAGGTCAGCTCGTGTGGCACATGGACACCCCAGCCGCCGGCCTCGATGGCCGGCACCACGTCCGACTTCAGCGAATTGCCAACCATCATGCTCTTTGCCGGACCGTCGCCGTGGCGGCTGAAGAGGCGGGCATAGGTGGCGGCGTTCTTGTCGCTGACGATCTCGACCGCATCGAACAGGTCGCCGAGGCCGGAGCCAGCCAGCTTGCGCTCCTGGTCGAAGAGATCGCCCTTGGTGATCATCACGAGGCGGTATGCGCCGGCGAGCTTCTCCACCGTCTCACGCACATGCGGCAAGACCTCGATCGGGTGGCTCAGCATCTCGCGGCCGGCATCGAGGATCTGCGCTATGACCGAAGCCGGGACCCGTCCGTCGGTGACCTCGATCGCCGTCTCGACCATCGACAGCGTAAATCCCTTGATGCCGAAGCCATAAACGGCAAGGTTGCGCCGTTCGGCTTCGAGCAATCGAGCCGAGATCTGCTTCTCCTCGCCATGGTCGGCAAGCATGGCGGCGAAGCGCTTCTCCGTCATGCGGAAGAACTGTTCGTTCTGCCAAAGCGTGTCGTCGGCGTCGAATCCTATCGTGGTCACTTCGCTACTGGTTCGCATCGTCGAGTTCTTGAGTTCAGGGACAGGCTGAGCCTAAGCCGAGCCGGGCACGATTTTCAACCGCGGCGGCAAATGCCGGCAGCGGCTCCCCTTCCCTTCCACAGTGGGGCACGGCTATACTCCGAAATCCGCAACCCAATCTGGTGAATGATGCCGCCTGCAAAAAAGGAAGTCCGTCCGTCGAGCCGCGGAGGACGGGCTCGCACGCCTGCCTTCGTGAAAAACCTGCGTGGTGTGAAGAACTGGAAGGAAGTCAGCGAATGGCTGGAATGGCGCGGCATCGAGGATATCGAATGCATCACGCCTGATCAGGCAGGCGTGGCACGCGGCAAGATGATGCCGTCGAAGAAATTCACCTCCAACACCTCTCTGGCGCTGCCTTCGGCCGTCTTCATGACGACGATTTCCGGCGGCTATCCCGAAGATGGCAACGGCTTCCACTATCCCGAGGATGACGGCGACCTCAAATTGATGCCGGATCTTTCGACACTGACGGTGGTGCCGTGGGAAGAAGACCCGACGGCGGCCGTCATCTGCGACCTCGTCCACCAGGATGGCCGCTCGGTCGAATTCACGCCGCGCAATGTGTTGAAGCGCGTGCTTGCAGCCTACGACAAGCTTGGGCTGAGGCCGGTGGTGGCGCCCGAGATCGAATTCTACCTGGTGCGCAAGAATCCGGACCCGGACTATCCGCTGACCCCGCCCGTCGGCCGCTCTGGGCGCGCAATCGGCGGCGGCGCCGGCTATTCGATCGCCGGCGTCAACGAGTTCGACGAACTGATCGACGACATCTATCATTTCTCCGAAAGCCAGGGGCTGGAGATCGACACGCTCATTCATGAAGAGGGCGCTGGCCAGCTCGAGATCAATCTGCGCCATGGCGACCCGATCGAGCTCGCCGACCAGGTGTTCATGTTCAAGCGCACCATTCGCGAAGCCGCGCTCAAGCATGAAATCTACGCGACCTTCATGGCCAAGCCGATCCAGGGCCAGCCGGGTTCGGCCATGCACATCCATCAGTCGATCGTCGACAAGAAGACAGGCAGGAACATCTTTTCGGCCGAGGACGGCTCGGAAACCGAGGAGTTCTTCCATTTCATCGGCGGCATGCAAAAGCACGTGCCGAACGCGCTGGTGATGTTCGCGCCCTATGTCAATTCCTACCGTCGGCTGACGCAGGCGGCTTCGGCTCCGGTCAACAACAAATGGGGCTATGACAACCGCACCACCGCGTTCCGCGTGCCGCGCTCCGACCCGGCGGCGCGACGCGTCGAAAACCGCATCCCGTCCTCCGACGCCAATCCCTATCTGGCGCTGGCGGCATCGCTTGCCTGCGGGCTGATCGGCATCACCAGGAAGATCAAGGCCGAGCCTCCGGTGCTGACGACCGCCAATGCGGACGAGATCGACCTGCCACGCAGCCTGCTCGAAGCAGTCGACCTGTTCGAGGGCGATGAGGAGCTTTGCGCATTGCTGGGCAAGTCCTTCGCCGCCACCTATGCAGCGATCAAGCGGGCGGAATTCGAGACCTTCATGGAAGTGATCAGCCCGTGGGAGCGGGAGTATTTGTTGCTGAATGTGTGATGATTGAGTGAATAGTGAGTAGTGAGTAGTGAGTAGAATCATCACTAGCCTATTCACTACTGGCTACTCACTACTCACCATCGGCTGCACCGTCCTCCGAACACCCGAGTCTTCACAATACCATGCCTTACCAATCCCCCATTTCTCCCGGCCGCTCGTGGTATGAAGACACGGCGGGACCTAGACCCGAATACCCGGCGCTCGACGGCGACCGGGCCTGCGATGTCATCATTATCGGCGGCGGCTTTACCGGGCTGTCGGCGGCGACACATCTGGCCAAGGCTGGAACCAATGTCGTTCTGATCGAGGCGTATCGCTTCGGCGACGGCGCTTCCGGGCGCAATGGCGGGCAGCTCGGCACCGGCCAGCGCGCCTGGGCCGAAGAGCTGGAAGCGGAGTACGGCTTGTCCCGTGCCAAAGCTTTGTTCGATCTTGCCGAGGAGGCGAAGGCGCATCTCATCGAATTCGCCGCCGCCAACCAGATCGATATCGATTATATGCCGGGCCAGCTCTCCGTGGCGCACAAGCCTCGCTATGTCGACGATTACAAGGCGCATGCGGAGATCATGGCCAGCCGTTTCTCCTATCCGCACATCTCGTTCATGGATGCCAAGGAGACGGCGGAGCGGCTTGGCTCGACCGCCTATTTCGGCGGCACGCGCGACACCGGCACCGGCCATATCCATCCCATGAAGCTGGTGATCGGCACGGCGCGGGTGGCGGCGCATGCCGGCGCGCAGCTGTTCGAAGGGACACCATCGACCGGCATCGTTTCGACCGGCGGCAAGGTCAGGGTTTCGACGCCAAGAGGCACCGTGACGGCGCAGAAATGCCTGATCGCGGTCAACGCCTATGGCGGCACGCTCGAACCGGTGAGTGCGGCGCACATCATGCCGATCGGTTCCTTCATCGGTGCGACCGTGCCTTTGGGGGCGGACTTGAAAGTGCTGCCCGGCGGCGAAGCGGTCGACGATTCCCGCTTCGTCGTGCGCTATTTCCGCAAGTCGAGGGATGGACGGCTGCTGTTCGGGGGACGTGAAGTCTATGGCGTCAACGACCCCAAGGACATCCACATCCATATCCGCCGCCAGATCGTGGAGCTCTATCCGGCATTGAAGGATATCGAGATCACGCATGGCTGGGGCGGCTATGTCGGCATCACGGTGCCGAGGAAACCGTTCGTGCGCGAAGTGATGCCCAATGTGATCTCGGCCGGCGGCTATTCAGGCCACGGCGTCATGCTGTCGAACTTCTTCGGCAAACTCTATGCCGAGACAGTTGCCGGCAACCGCAACCGGCTGAAGCTGATCGAGGACCTGAAAATTCCACCATTTCCGGGCGGCCGCCGTTTCCGTACGCCCCTGCTTTTCCTGGCGCTCAACTGGTTCGCGCTTCGCGACAGGATCTAGTTGCCCCCCAAAACTGACTCCAGGTTTGGGAGAACAACATCCACAAAGTAAGGGTTGAAGCGCGTCGCCTGAAATCCGTTTCGGCGCGACGCGCCTCATGCGGGATCGGATCGCCATCACGACCCCATGTAATATTGTAATATTCATTGTAACATTTGTTGCCCTAGCGGCACATTGCGGAAATGCCGGCAATGGCGCAGAATCCCTTATAATGGCGTACTGATGCCACAATCGCGGGTGAAAGGTTCCGCTTCTGGGCGATTATTCGGGGATTGCTGCGGGCTTGCCCGCGTTGATTTAGGGACCGATGCCGATCAGACGCCGGACTTCCGGTACCGATCGAAAGAACATTGGCCCGCTTATGGAGGTGGCGAGAGTGAGAGAGCCCTTCAGTTTCGGTGCGCCGGAACGTCGGCGCTTTGCCATGCAGTTTGGATACGACATGCGGCCGTCCTTCTGGCAGGAAGTCCGTTCGAACTCGCATCTGGTGATTGCCGCGGTCGGCACCGCCGCGCTGCTTGGCGTCGCCGCGGTGGCGCTCTGGCTGGCATTGCCGACGAGCGAGCGGCAGGCAGCCGCCAGCCAGGAACAGAGCATTCCGGCCATTCCGGTGAAGACGACGAAGATCGTCCCCGCCGGAACCACGGTGGCCGCGGCGGTCGTGCCGGCTCGCAAGTCCGACCAGGTTTCATCGACCGCAGCGCCGGCGAAAGCAAGCATACAGGCGCTTGCGGCCAACGATCCCCGCTGGACCGAGGCACAGCCGAAGCCCGCTTCCGCCTCCACCGCCCCCAATCAAACGGCCAACCAGGCCGAGCCGGCGGCGGGCAAGGCAGTGGCGTTCGCGCAGCCGTCAACCAGTACCGATGCCGTTAACGAGCTTGCCAAGGTTGCCGCGCCGGCGCCGTCTGCGAATGGCGGCAAACCCGATGGCGCGCGGACCGCTGCCATCCCCGAGACGCAGCCGCAAGTGCCGGAACAAAAACCCGCGAATGCACAAGGCGACGATGGCGCGGCCAAAGCGAAGCCGCGAAAGGTGGCGGCGGCAGGCACCGGCCGCGTGCTGCGGGCTGTGACCATGCGCAATGCCCCGAAGAAGGGGGCTACCCCCATCGGCACCGTGCCCGCCCGGACTTCAGTGCAATTGATGGGCTGCAAGCAGTGGTGCGAGATCGTCTACAACGGCAAGCACGGCTGGGTCTACAAGAGCTACATCAAGCCCGGCGCGTGAGGCTTAAACCGCCAGGCAACCGCCCAAAGCGACGCCTGCTGCCTTGCTACTTGTGAGCCTGCAGGGTTCGATGGCGCCGCTCGACGTCTCAAGTCGTTACGGATTTCTCCGGAGCCTGATCGATACAAGCTCATCGGCTGAAGAGCCGCCGGAAACGCTGCAGGCGACGCGCCGATTTGCGTTGCCTTACAAACTCCCGATGTTGTTCGAAGGGCACTCCATAGAGGCCGCACTGCTGGCATCCCTCGGTTTTGCCACATACCGGTACCCAGCACCGGACATCGCGTGTCCAGGCGAGCGGGACGCGTTCCAGATGAAGATTGGAAGAACTCTTCAGCAGGATCAACTCGCCAGGCACTGCCGCCCGCCTGATGTAATCCGAGACCTCTTTCGGCGTGCGCAATTCGACGAAGCGGCCGGTGTCGCGATCGTCCTGGCTGGCCTTCGAGCGATGCGCATGCTCGCCAACATAGATCACCTGGTTCGCGATCTCACGCGCGCTTTTGTAGGCGCGGGCATACTTTGCGTTCGAATCGGTAAAGTCCGACAGTTGGCCAAGCACGATCCGCTTTTGGCCAAGGGTAGATCTTGCCATCATATCCAAAGCAAGGGGTAGCGAATGCCAAGGCGCTTTGACAGAGTCCACGATGAAGTGCGGCCCGCCCTCGGGGGTGATCACTTGGCACCGGTTTTCCACGGGCTGGAACGTTTCGATCCTGTCCCTCACTGTTTGCGGAGGCACTCCAAGTTCGAGGGCTGCAGTCGCGGCTGCGGCCGTCGGCAGCCAGAAATGCTCACCTGGGAATGGGGTTTTGAGGTCGAGCGTGCCGCCGCGCCAGTGTAACTTGAAGCTGAGCATGCGGGGATAGCCGGCACTGACCTCGGTGACACGGTAGTCGGCCGATTCGGATTCGCCGAATGTGACGAAGCGTTGTGCTCTTCCCGATGCCATGGCCAGCACATTGGGATCATCGGCATTGAGCACGGCGAGGCCGCCCGGTTCCAGCGCCTCGACGAGTGCGCCTTTTTCGTGAGCGACATTCTCCAAGGTTCTGAAACTGGATACATGCTCAAGCCGGACCATGGTGACGATAGCGACATGCGGCCGCAACATTTCTGCCATCGGCTTGATGGAATTGATCGCCGACGCTGACACCTCAACGACGACGTAGTTCACGCCGCCGATCCGGCGCGAAAGCATCCTCGACAGCATCTTCAGCGAATGGAAAAGAGGTTGAACATGGACCGAACCATGGCCGGCCAATATGTGACCAAGCAGCGCCGTCGCGGTCGATTTGCCGGAGCTACCGGTTATGCCGATGAAGGTCGCGTTGCTTTTAGAGCGGGCGCGCCCTGCCCTGTAAGCCATCAGGCGCTGCCTCAGGCTTTCGCGAATTTTCCGCAGTTTCGCATTCATCGCGCCGCCAGATTTCCCAAGCCCTTCAGCTTATGCCTTCTCGCGGATGATCAAGTCAAACCACAGCTATGCGTAGCGCGGATCAGGTCAGATACAGCGGCCGCCATCGACCTCCAGCGCCACGCCGGTGATGAAGGCGGCTTCATCCGATGCCAGCCAGAGCGCGGCATTGGCGATATCGAGCGGGGTCGAAAGCCGGCCGAGCGGGATCGAGGCACGGAATTTCTCGCGGATCTCGGGGGTGTCGGCGCCCATGAATTTCTCCAGCATACCGGTCTCGCCGGCGACCGGGCAGAGGCAGTTGACGCGGATGTTTTTGGGCGCCAGCTCCACCGCCATCGATTTGGTGGCGGTGATCGCCCAGCCTTTCGAAGCATTGTACCAGGTGAGGCCGGGCCGCGGCCGCAGGCCCGCGGTGGAGGCCGTGGTCAAGATGACGCCGCCGCCTTGCCGGTCCATGATCGGCACCACGGCAAGGGCCGCGTGATAGATCGCCTTCATATTGACAGCGGTAATCAGGTCGAAAGTGTCCTCGTCTACTTTGAGCATGTCGCCGTTGCGATGGGTGTAACCGGCATTGTTGACCATGATGTCGATGCGGCCGAAGGCGCTCTTTGCGGCATAGACCATCTCGTCGAACTCGGAGCGCAGCGAAACGTCGGTCTGCGTCCAGATCGCCGCCTCGCCGATTTCATTGGCGACGCGCTCGGCGCCCTTGGCATTGAGATCGGCGACAACCACCCTGGCACCCTCTTGCGCGAAGCGCTTGGCCATGCCTTCGCCAAATCCCGATGCCGCGCCGGTGATGACGGCAACCTTGTTTTCCAGACGCATGCTTTTCCCGCTCATTGATGTCTTCCCGGAATTAATAAGACGGCCGACCGCCATGGCCCATGCGGCAACAGACAGCGCGCCATTTCTCCCTTAGCTTTCGTCACATTCACGTTCTATGCTGCAACTGCGAAAGCTTCCGGAGTCTCCGTCCACCGACAAGCCTCCGGCAATCGCCAGTGTCAAGCGCACATATGGAGCCAATCAATATCGTGCGATTGGTCCCTGATGTGACACCATGGCACTGGAAAATTTAAATCGATTAGAATATATCAGCCGCGTACTCGCGACCGGCGTCAAAGCGGACAGACCATGACCAGCCAGATCATTCCCGTCGACCCTTTCGACTTCATCATTTTCGGCGGCACCGGCGACCTGTCGGAACGCAAGCTGCTGCCGTCGCTCTACTACCGCCAGCGTGACCATCAATTCTCCGAGCCGACGCGCATCATCGGCACCTCGCGCTCGAAGATGAGCGACGAGGAATTCCGGGCTTTCGCCAGCCAGGCGATCTCCGATCACGTCAAGCCGGCCGATATCGACGCCAAGGAGTTGAAGACCTTCCTGGCGCGGCTTTCCTACGTCTCGGCCGATGCGACGAGCGGTGCGGGCTTCGACAAGCTTAAGAAGGCGATCGGCGAGAGCGACAGCATCCGCGCCTTTTATCTCGCCGTTGCGCCGGCGCTGTTCGGCGATATCTCGCACAAGCTCAAAGAGCACAAGCTGATCACGCCGAACTCGCGCATCGTGCTGGAGAAGCCGATCGGCCGCGACCTTGCCTCGGCGCAGGCGCTCAACGATCTGGTCGGCGACGACTTCCACGAAAGCCAGATCTTCCGCATCGACCACTATCTCGGCAAGGAGACGGTGCAGAACCTGATGGCGCTGCGCTTCGCCAACGCGCTCTACGAGCCGCTGTGGAACTCCGCCCATATCGACCATGTGCAGATCACCGTCGCCGAGACGGTCGGCCTGGAAGACCGCGTCACCTATTACGACAAGGCCGGCGCGCTGCGTGACATGGTGCAGAACCACATGCTGCAGCTGCTCTGCCTCGTCGCCATGGAGGCGCCGTCGTCGATGGACGCGGACGCCGTGCGCGACGAGAAGCTGAAGGTGCTGCGGGCGCTGAAGCGCATCAACGGCAACGAGGCGCCGAAGCACACGGTGCGCGGCCAATATCGCGCCGGTGCGTCCGCCGGCGGACCGGTGAAGGGCTATGTCGAGGAGCTCGGCAAGGACAGCAACACCGAGACCTTCGTCGCCATCAAGGCCGAGATCGGCACCTGGCGCTGGGCGGGCGTTCCGTTCTACCTCAGGACCGGCAAGCGGCTTGCGACCCGGGTTTCGGAGATCGTCATCGAGTTCAAGCCGATCCCGCATTCGATCTTCGGCGACAGCGCCGGGCCGATCTTCGCCAACCAGCTGGTCATCCGGCTGCAGCCCGATGAAGGCGTCAAGCAGTTCATCATGATCAAGGATCCAGGCCCGGGCGGCATGCGGCTGCGCCAGATCTCGCTCGACATGAGCTTCGCGCAATCCTTCGATGGCCGTGCGCCCGATGCCTATGAACGGCTGATCATGGATGTCATCCGCGGCAACCAGACGCTGTTCATGCGCCGTGACGAAGTCGAGGCGGCATGGAAGTGGATCGACCCGATCCAGAATGCCTGGGAAGGCGCCAAGCAGGAAGCACAGGGCTATACGGCAGGCACCTGGGGGCCGTCGGCCTCGATAGCGCTGATCGAACGTGACGGGCGGACATGGCACGAGAGCAATTGAACAGCGCCAGCTACAACTGGAACGCTTTCCCGGACCGTCCGCATCTGGCGGCGGCACTGGCCGGCCGTGTGGCCGATCGCCTGGCCGGGGCGATAGCCGAACGCGGCACGGCAGTGCTGGCGGTCTCCGGCGGTACAACGCCGGCGAAGTTCTTTGCCGCGCTTTCGGTGGCGCCGATCGCCTGGGACAGAGTGATCGTGACGCTGGTCGACGAGCGTTTCGTGCCGGCCTCCTCGCCGCGTTCCAATGCCGGGCTGGTGGCCGCCAATCTGTTGCAGAACGCGGCCAAGGCGGCACGCTTCGTGCCGCTCTACCATGAGGCATCAGGCATCGAGGATGCCGCCGCATCCGACGATGCGGCACTGCGATCCCTGCCTTGGCCGCTCGATGTCGTGGTGCTCGGCATGGGGCCGGACGGCCACACCGCCTCGTTCTTTCCCGATGCCGACGATCTGGCAAGGCTGCTCGACCCGGCCTCCGACAGGATCATCCTGCCGGTTCATGCGGCCAGTGCGGGCGAACCGCGGCTGACGCTGACGCTCGCGCGCATCATCGATGCCGGCTTCATCGCGCTGCACATCGAGGGCGAGGACAAGCGCACTGCCTTCGACGGCGCGGTCGCGCCCGGACCGCGAAAGCCAATCCGCGCCGTGCTCGATGCCGCCCCCATGCCCGTAGAGGTTTTCTGGGCGCCCTGATTTTACGTTTAGTGGTCCCGGCAACGGCGGGAGGATGTTTCCGGGACCTCGCCTGAAAGGACCTGATGCCATGACCGCAAGACGCGACATCGAAGCCATCACCGAGCGGATCCGCCAGCGCTCCAGACCGGGCCGCGAGCGCTATCTCGGCCGTATAGCCGAAGCGTCGAACCAGACCGCCAACCGCTCGGTGCTGTCCTGCGGCAACCTCGCCCACGGCTTCGCGGTCTGCAGTCCTTCGGAAAAGCTGGCGCTCGGTGCCGACAAGGTGCCCAATCTCGGCATCATCACCTCCTATAATGACATGCTGTCGGCGCATCAGCCCTTTGAGACCTACCCCGCCCTGATCAAGGAGGCAGCGCGCGAGGCCGGCGGCATCGCCCAGGTGGCCGGTGGCGTGCCGGCGATGTGCGATGGTGTGACACAAGGCCAGCCCGGCATGGAGCTGTCGCTATTTTCACGCGACGTGATCGCCATGGCCGCAGCGGTCGGCCTGTCGCACAACATGTTCGACGCCGCCGTCTTTCTCGGCGTCTGCGACAAGATCGTACCGGGCCTGGTGATCGCGGCGCTGACCTTCGGCCATCTGCCGGCTGTGTTCATCCCGGCCGGGCCGATGACGACAGGCCTGCCCAACGATGAAAAGGCCAAGGTCCGCCAGCTCTATGCCGAGGGCAAGGCGGGACGCGCCGAACTCCTGGAAGCCGAGTCCAAATCCTACCATGGGCCGGGCACCTGCACCTTCTACGGCACGGCCAACTCCAATCAGATGCTGATGGAGATCATGGGCCTGCACACGCCGGGCGCCTCCTTCGTCAATCCCGGCACGCCGTTGCGCGAGGCCCTGACCCGCGAGGCTACGAAGCGGGCATTGGCGATCACCGCGCTCGGCAATGCCTATACGCCGGTCGGGCGGATGATCGACGAGCGCTCGATCGTCAATGGTGTCGTCGGCCTGCACGCAACCGGTGGCTCGACCAACCACACGATCCACCTGATCGCGATGGCGGCGGCGGCCGGCATCGCACTGACCTGGCAGGACATTTCCGACCTCTCGGAAGCGGTGCCGCTCTTGGCGCGCGTCTATCCGAACGGGCTTGCCGACGTGAACCATTTCCATGCCGCCGGCGGGCTCGGCTTCCTGATCCGCGAGCTGCTTGACGAAGGCGTCCTGCACGAGGACGTGCAGACGGTGTGGGGCGAAGGCCTGCGGCCCTACGCCGTCGAAGCAAAGCTCGGCGCCGATGGCTCCGTGGTGCGCGAGGCTTCGCCGCGCGCCAGCGGTGACGAAAAGGTGCTGGCGCCATTCAGCAAGGCCTTCCAGCCGACCGGCGGCCTGAAGGTGCTGGCTGGCAATCTCGGCCACGCTGTCATCAAGACTTCCGCCGTCAAGCCGGAACGACGTATCATCGAGGCGCCGGCCAAGGTGTTCGACAGCCAGCAGGGCCTGAACGATGCGTTCAAGGCCGGCACGCTCACCGGCGATTTCATCGCCGTCATCCGCTTCCAGGGGCCGAAGGCCAATGGCATGCCGGAACTGCACAAATTGACCACCGTGCTCGGCATCCTGCAGGATCGCGGCCAGCGCGTCGCACTGGTCACCGACGGGCGCATGTCGGGCGCCTCCGGCAAGGTGCCGGCGGCGATCCATGTGACACCGGAAGCGGTCGAGGATGGGCCGATCGCCAGGCTCCATGACGGCGACATCATCCGCCTCGACGCCGACGCCGGCACGCTCGAAGTGCTGGTGCCAGGGACCGAGTTCGCGCTGCGCCGCACCGCCGAAGTCGATCTCATCGGCAACGAGTTCGGTTTCGGCCGCGAGCTTTTCGCCGGCTTCCGCCAGATGGTGGGCCGTGCCGACCACGGCGCCAGCGCCTTCGGAACGGCTTGAGCTTTCTCATGCCCAAATGAAAAGGGCGGCCTTGAGCCGCCCTTTTTTTGCTTATCCTGCCGGAGCTATTCGACCTTGAGTTCACTGCGCTCGCCGGCCTTGACCGTAAAGGGGGTCTCCTTGTCGGCCTTGTCGGTGGTGAAATTGGTTACGAGCACGTAGTCGCCCGCCGCCAGCGTGGTCTGCATCTTCTCTCCATAGGCGTAGGTCACCTGCTTGCGCTCGCCCTGGATGTTCTTCTTGGCCTCAAAGATCTTGAACCCATCCGCGCCGGGCGCGTCGACGGCCAGGACGCCTGCGTTCAGCGTCACGTTGACATCGGTCATCTGCCCGACCGTGACGCTGAAGGGCTGCTCCGTGGACACGGCCTGCACATCGACGCCCATCACATAGTCGCCAGGAGGCAGGTCGAACTGGCTGTCGGGGCCGTAGGCGTAGGTCACCTGATCGCGGGTGCCGTCGAGTTTCTTGGCCGCCTTGTAAACCTTCCAACCCACATCGGTTTCGGCCTTTTCGCCGCCCTGCGTGTAGAAGGCGTTGGCCTTGGCCTTGCCGACACCGACGATGATATCCTTATCGACGACCTGGCCGGCGACGAGTTGCATGGTCTCGCTCGCCTCGCCGGCTCCCAGCTTCACCGTGACCTTGGTCTCGCCGGCCGGAACGACGTACTTGACCTCGCCGTAGTTGGCGTCCGACGTGCCGCCGGGATAGGCGATACTGATCTGCGCATTGCGGTCGACATCGGCCCCAGGGGCAGGCCGGGCGTGGATGGAGATCTGCGCGGCGTTCAGATTGAGCGCCAGCTCCGTCGCCTTGTCGGCCGTCAGCGAAACCTTCTGCTCCGCCTTGGCGGCGCCACTCGAGGCGACGACGATGTAGTTGCCGGCAGCAAGATGGAACTTGACGACGTTGTAGCCGGAGTCGACATGGTCGCCGCCGCTTCCCTTGGCGTCATCCTTGAAGATTTCATAGTAGACATCAATCTTCGGCACCTCGCCGCCCTCTTTCAAGAACGCTTGCGGGATGAGGTTGTAATCGACCTCGGCTGCCTTCGGTTCCGGCGCGGGAGCCGGTGCTGGTTCGGGGGCCGGCGCAGGAGCCGGTGCAGCGACGGTTTCGACCAACGCTTCCTGCAGCGCCTTCTCGTCGGAGGCCTGGATGTACTTGCCGCCCGTGTTGTCGGCGAGGCAGGCGATCTGCTTGCCTTCATCGGCGGTCAGGCCGAAGCCGACGACGTCGGCTGTGAAGTCGATGCCGGACGCCTCGAGTTCCTTGCCAAGCGCACACGGGTCGCCGCCGCAGGTTTCGAGCCCATCGGTGATGAGGACGACGGTCGCCTTGTCCTCGGTGTATTTCAGCGCTTCGGCTGCCTGCTTGACGGCCGCCGTCAGCGGCGTCTTGCCGAGGAATTTCAGACTGTCGGCGGCGTCCGTGATGGCGCTTGCCGAGCCCGCCTGGGGCGGCACGATCAGCTGGATATCATCGCAGCTGCCTTTTTCGCGATGGCCATAGGCCATGAAGCCGATTTCGTCGTCGGCGGGAACCGATTTGAGCACGGTTCTCAGCGATTCCCTGGCGATTTCGAGCTTGGGCTTGCCGTCGATCTGCGCCCACATCGACCCGGAAGCATCGAGAATGATGATGACCTTGTTGGCGGCGAAGCCAAACGTCGTCATCGACAAAAGGAGGATCGCCGCAGCGATGCTCCGTGCAAGTCCCACCATCAAAATCTCCTGAGTAGCCGCCCCGCCCGAGGCCCAAAACTATTTGAGCGCGCGTCGCGACACAAGCCCGGACGCGGCCATGTTGCTCAGGCGCCAACTGGCGGAGCCGGCCTGAAGCCTTCGTGCTCGACGATGGCGCGGTATCGGGCATCGGACCGCAATCCCTTGAAGGAAGGCTCTATGCGGATGCCCAGCATGTCGTCCTCCTTGCGCCGCATCGCCTCTTCGAGGTAGCGGATCGCGTCGTCATAACGCCCGAGCATCGCCGCCGTGCCCGCCACCTTGTAGGCGGGCTCCAGGTTTCTTTCATACTGGCGTATTTGCTCGGCATACATGGCCGACAACAGGCCCTGGCCGCCGGCTTCGCGCAAACCTTTCTCGGCGGCGTCGGCTATGGCCAGTCGGGCACTGTTGTTGGCGATCTCGGCGGCGCGCCGGTATTCGCGCAGGAAATCGGTGAAGCGGCCCTGATCGAGATAGATGGTAGCCAGATATTCGGGCGCGGAGCGCAGATTCGGCTCGGCCTTGGCCAGTTGCTGCAGGATCATCACGGCGTCGTCGGCGCGCCCGGTATAAAACAGGATGAGCGCCTTGTTGGCGATGATGGCGCGGGATTCCGGATTCAACTGCTGCGCCTTGCCTATCTCGGCCAAGGGCGCGGCGGTCTCGCCTGTCACCATCAGGGTCAAGGCGTACCAGTGATGGGTCTGGGCCGCGTTCGGATCGAGCCGGATCGCGCGCTCGAACAATTCCCTCGATCTCGGAAAATCCTTCGCCCAGTAGAAGGTGGTGAAGGCAAGGGCGGCATAGGCACCGGCATTGTCGGGATCGAGCGCGATCGCCCGCTCGGCGGCGGCGACGGCGCGTGGATAGGCCTCGTTCGGCGGCATCAGCGTGAACTGGCTGACCGTGTTGTAGGCCTCGGCAAGCTTGACATAGGCATCGGCATAGTTCGGGTCGAGCGTCGTCGCCTCGGTCAGCAGCTGGATCGCATGGGTGAAGCCGTCCGCCTGGCGGGTACCGAGATGATAGACGGCATCGAGGTAGAGATCCTGGACCCGGGAATCGGGCCGGTAGATAGTCCGTGCCGGAGGCGCATCCGCACGTTGCATGGCGAGGGTGCCGGCAACCGCGAGCAACACCAATCCGACCGCGCCGAGCGCCAGCAGCGAGGTTTGAGTCCATCTCGAAAACCGGGCCGAAACGCCTGGGGCAGTCGTAGCCGAGGGCGGCAAGACCGGTTCCTCGCCCGGAGGCTCGACGTTGTCGGATACGACCGGCTCACCGCCACGCAGCCACGCCTCGAGCTCGTCCGTATAGGCAAACACCAGGCTCCTGGCGCCGCCGGAAATGCGGTGCACGGGCAGCCCGCGCTGTCGCTCCCAACGCCGCACCGTGCGTTCGTCGCGTCCGAAGAACGCGGCGATTTCCTTCCAATCGCGAAGGCGACGATCGCGCTTGTTTGCCAAGACCAGCCCCATTGTCCCCTAACGCCCGTATCTGCCCGCTTTCGCCTGATGCCCTCCAACATCAGGACGAGCTATCATCGCCATCGACATCAGCGCTTCGATGCCGACCGACGGTTCCCGCCGGCGGGCAGCATTGCTTGGCCTATCGCGGTTTTCAACCCGGCGAAAAAGTGGGGGAAGTCGGAGCTGCCTTCCAGGCTGCTCAGTAGGTGGTGCGGCGCTCCTCGGAAGGCGGACGGCCAAATTGCAGCCGGTAGCTCTGGGCAAAATAGGAATGCGAGGTGAAGCCGGTGGCGATCGCCACGTCGAGGATCGGCATATTGGTCTGGCGCAGCAATTCGCGCGCCCGCTCCAGCCGCAATCGCATATAGTAGCGGCCAGGCGTGACATTGAGGTGGCGCAGGAAAAGGCGCTCCACCTGGCGCACCGATAGACCCGCCGACTTGGCGAGTTGCACCGCTGACAAGGGTTCGTCGAGATGGTCGGCCATCAGTTCGACGATGCGCCTCAACTTCTCCGACTTGCCGGTCAGGTCGCGCTCCGGACCGACGCGCTGGCGGTCCCCGGCCGAGCGGATGCGCTCGTGCTGGAACTGGTTGGCGACGCCATTGGCGAGGTTCGAACCGAAATCGCCACGCACGATCTCCAGCATCAGGTCGATCGAGGTGGTGCCGCCGGCGCAGGTGTAGCGCTTGCGGTCGATCTCGAAGACATTGCCGGTGCAGTTGATGTCGGGGAAGCGCTCCATGAAGCCGGCGCGGTTTTCCCAATGGATGGTGCAGCGGTAGCCGTCGAGCTGTCCGGCCTCGGCGAGCAGGTAGGAACCAACCGACAGCGCGCCGAGCGCGTTGCCGCGCCGGCCCCAGCTGCGCAGGGCCGCCAGCACCTTGCTCTTGCCTGGAAATTCCGTCGTCAGGCCAACCGAGACGAAGAGGATGTCGACCGGCGGCAGGTCGGCGACGCTGTAGTCGATCTTGAGCGGCAGGCCGTTGGAGGCCATCACCGGATCGCCGTCGGCCGATACCGTGGTCCAGCCATAGAAATCGCGGCCAAGCAGACGGTTCGCCGAACGGAACGTGTCGATCGCCGCGGCCAGCGAGAACATGGAGAACTTGTCGACCAGCAGAAAGGCGAACTGCCGGCCACCTTGAACGGGATCACTCGTGACCGGCCGTTCCTGGGAAACAGAGGGGTTCGGCAAAGCTGCGGCTTTCAGGGTCAACCCGGGCTCAGAAAGAGGGCCGTTTCAATCCGGCCGCAAGGTATGCGGAAGCTAACGTATTGGCCATCAGCATGGCAATGGTCATCGGCCCGACACCGCCGGGCACCGGGGTGATGGCGCCGGCTTCCCTGGCCGCCTCAGCATAAGCGACGTCGCCGACCAGGCGCGACTTGCCCTCGCCTTTCTCGGGCGCGGGAATGCGGTTGATGCCGACATCGATGACGGTGGCGCCGGGCTTCACCCAATCCCCCTTGATCATTTCCGGCCTGCCGACGGCGGCGACAAGAATGTCGGCCGTGCGGGCCAGCGCCGGCAGATCCTTCGTGCGGCTGTGAGCGATGGTGACGGTGCAGTTGGCGGCAAGCAGCAGATTGGCCATCGGCTTGCCGACGATGTTGGAACGGCCGACGACGACGGCGTTGAGGCCGGACAGATCCTTGCCGCGCACGCGCTCGATCAGAAGCATCGAGCCGGCGGGCGTGCAGGGAACAAAGGCCGTGTCGAGTTCGCCGGTGCCGAGCTTGCCGACATTGATGAAATGGAACCCGTCGACGTCCTTCTGAGGCGCGATAGCCTGGATGATCTTGCCTGCGTCGATATGGGCAGGCAGCGGCAGCTGAACCAGGATGCCGTTGATAGCCGGATCGGCGTTGAGTTCGGCGATGATCTTGAGCAGCGCCTGCTCAGAGGTCTCGGCCGGCAGCGTGTGCTGCAGCGAATGAAAGCCGCATTCCTTGGCGGTGCGGGATTTGGAGGCGACATAGACCTGGCTCGCCGGATCCTCGCCGACGATGACCACGGCCAGACCGGGCTTGGCCTTACCCTTGGCGACCAGTTCGGCAGTCAGGGTCTTGACCGTCCGCACCACATCCTCGGCGACGCTTTTTCCGTCAATCACTTCGGCCATGAACC
The DNA here is from genome assembly GCF_016756515.1 of Mesorhizobium sp. 113-3-9. Classification (NCBI taxonomy): domain Bacteria; kingdom Pseudomonadati; phylum Pseudomonadota; class Alphaproteobacteria; order Hyphomicrobiales; family Phyllobacteriaceae; genus Mesorhizobium; species Mesorhizobium sp. 113-3-9. The sequence goes on from NZ_AP023246.1 coordinate 6,806,709, forward strand.
ATCCTCAACACTGTTTCGTCCAACGCCGCTTTCGGGAACACAACGCAGCGGCGCCGGCAACATGCAGCGCGGCATTGTCACGAAAATCCCACCACGCAATCCCGCCAAAACGCCGTCCGATGCCGTTTACGCGAAACCGGGTTGCTTTTGTTCGGCCTCGAGCACGTATCTTTGTGGCTCAGAAGTAGCGGCGGCGGGCGCGGCTCTCGGTGAGTTCGCGGACCGCCTCGCGAAATTCGCGCAGGCTGGCGCGGATTTCCTCGATCGGCGCCTGCTCGGCGCTTTCCTCGACCTGTGAAGGCTCCACCGGCGTCTGGGCCGGATAGGCCGGTTGCTGCGGCGGAACGGGCTGCGATGGATGCGGCATTTGCCCGGCATAGGGCGCCATGGCCTGGGCGTAGGGATTGCTAGCCGGCGACTGCGCCTGCCACGGCTGCATTTGCGGATAGCCGGCCTGCTGTGCGGGGGGATAGGGCGGCGGCGGATAGAGCGGCTGCAGCGGCATTATCGGCGACCGCGACGGCGGCCCCATCGGCTGGGAATAGGCGGCATCGAAGCCTGGCGGGAAAGGCGGCCGCGCATAGTCCGACGACCGAGGCATGAAGGCGGAATCCGGATTCGGAAAGCCGGAAGGCATGGCAGCATCCGCCGGCCCCGCGTTTTCACCAAAGGCGGCGAATTCGCTGGCATCATCCGCCTCTGCGGAGGGCTTGCGGGACACGGCATCGCGCAGCTTCGCCATCAGTGCGCCGATCCGCCCGGGCCGTTCCGCGGGAGCGGTTTCGGTCTGCACGACGGGCGGCGGTGCAGGCGGTGGGGGTGGCGGTGCTGGAGGTATCGGCGCCGCCGGCATTGGCGGCGCGGGCGGTGGTGCTGTCCGCAATGCCTGATCTTCGAGAGGCGGCTTGCGGTCGCGGCGCGACCGCGATGTCGCGGTCTCGCGCAGGCTTTCATAGGCGCCGCGCATGGCGCCGAGGCCGACACCGGAGGCAAAGCCCAGGAGCAGGCCGGCAAGCGCCATCACGACCCGCGACGGACCGTTCGGCTCGAGCGGAACGGAGGGCGGCGAGATGACGGTCATATTGGCGGTGTTGATACCCTTCTGCTCGCCAATCTCCTTGGCGCGCAGCAGATATTGTTCATAGACGGAACGCTTGGCCGCGGCGTCGCGCTCCAGTTCGCGCATCGAGACGAGGTCGCTGTTGACGTCACCGCTACGGACCTTCATCTGCGCCAGTTGGGACGCAAGGTCCTGCTGGACCTGGATCGAGCGCTTCAGGTCAACCTGCAGCGACGAGGCAATGCGGCTGAGTTCGGTGGCGATGCGATCTCGCGCCCCGGCAATTTGCGCGTTGAGCGCCTGGAGTTCGGGATGACGCGGCCCCAGCCGAACCGCCGCGCGATCAGCCTCCTGCTTGAGCGTGGCATACTGCGCGCGCAGATCACTCATCGTGTTGGAATTGATTTCTTCCGGCAAAGTACCGCCGAGCACCGAATTGACATTGATCGAGCGGGCGGAGGCGGCGCGGGCGTTCAGTTCCGCCGTACGGGCACGAGCAACGGACAGTTGCTCGTTGACCTTGAGCATCTGATCATCGCTGATCAGGTGGCCCTGCGCATCGACTAGGTCGTGCGTGGCCCTGAAATCCTCGACCTTGCGCTCGGCCGTCTCGACGCTTTTGCGCATCTCCTCGAGTTTCGCCGTCAATTCGTTGTTGGCCCGGCCGGCGGTGAGGGATTGAAATTCACCCGAGGTCTGCAGAAAGACATCCGTCATCGTTTCTGCGATGAGCGCCGATTTCTGTGCGTTCTGCGTGGTGACGCCGATCACGATCGTGGAGGTCTTGCCCGCACGCTCGACCGAAAGCCTTTCGGCCAGATTGCCGACGGCAAGCGACAGGCGACGCGGTTCATCGCCACCGCCCGGTCCGTCGTGGCGCAACAGGATCGAGCGAATCAGTGACATGACGCCCAGGCCGCCCGTGCCTTGGCCATTGAACTCCGGGTCGTCGGCAAGATTGAGCTTGTTGACGACCTTGCCCAGCACCGTGCCCGAGGTCAGCAATCTGATCTGGTTCTCAACGTTGACAAGTGTCGCGTCAGGAACAACCGCCATCTGGGTGAGATCGCGGTCCGAAAGTTTCAGGTCGCGCGGATCGACGACCAATTCGGTCATTGATTCGTATTTCTTCGGCGTCGACAGCGCGATCGCTATGCCGAGGCCGGCACCGATCAGAGTGGTGGTGATGATCAGCAGCTTCGACCTGGCAATGCCGCGCACCACGTGCATCGGATCGATCAGCGGCTTCCATTGCTGGTCGTCCCCACGATCGCCAAAGGAGGCATCCGCTTCACCCGCCCGGCGGGATCCGGATGTTTCGTCGGAACGAACGCTGCCGGGAGGTTCTCCCGCGGCCGGCCGTGCGCGCGGCATGGCCGGCGGCAGATCGCCGCTGCCGGCGTCCTCCCGCGAGCGCCAGGCGTCATCCTGTGCGGCCGCTTCCGGCTGCTCGTCCGGCTGGAACGGCTCAGCTTCGACGGCGGCCGCCGATGGCGTTGAGTTCGCCCGCGCCTCACGCTGCGAACGGGCAAGGCGGTGGCGCGTGGCGGCATCCTCGCGCCATGCCGAATCCGCCCGATCCCCTATCGAGACCAGGGACGCGTCGTCCTCACCGCGCATGGCCTGGCCGAGCGCCAGCAATGAACGCTCGCGCCTCCAGTCTTCACGGTTTTCCCTGTCGACCATGTCTTGGAGCTTCACTCTTTAGCCACTTGGCAGCGGCGGTCGGCTATTCGTTAAGTCACGCTAAACAAGCATAGGAAACAAAAGGTTAATTTTGGCCGGCCGGCGGGTAAGCTTTTCATAACCTCAAGGGCTGGAATCTCAACGCATCCGAGCCTCAGAACGGCACGTTAAGCTTTCCAGCCTATGGCTTCCCGGCACATGACCGAGGCTCGCGGCATACCGCAAAGGCGTACTTTCGCCCGGATCGGCACTTTCGTGGCCGAGCGACGGGGGCTGGTCCGCGACTATTTCTCGGCGATCAGCGGCGCCGGCGGGCGGCTGGTTTTTTCGCTGGCCTATTTCATCGCCCTCGCCAACACCTTGTCCATCTCCGAATTCGGCATGTTCGCCACCGCTTCGGCGGCCGGGGTGATGCTGTCGCGGATCCTGGCCTTCGGCTTCATCTCCGCGCTCTACCGCACCGCCACCATCCGCCCCAATCTGATCGGCACTTTCACCGCCGGCTTCCTGCTGCTCGCCATCATCTCGCTGCCGCTGCTGGCCGCGGCCTCGTTCGGCGTCTATCTGGTCTTCTTCGCCGGTACCGTGCCGCTGTCGGTGTTCTCGGCGATCGTATTCGCCGAAGCGCTGTTGTGGCGGCCGGTGGAGGTGGCCCTGATCGTCAACAACGGGCTGGGCAAGTTCGGCCGTGCCGCCGTGCTGGCGATCGTGGCAACGGCGCTGCGGGCGCTTGGCGCGGTGCTGTTCATGGTCTCGGCGCAACACAGCATCTGGGCGTGGTCGTGGTTCTATATCGGCGCCAACGCCGCCTCGCTGCTTCTGGCTTTCGGCTGGTTCTATCCGCGCCAGCGGCTGCGGCTGCGCATAGAGCTCTATCTGCGGCGGCTTCTCGATTCGGTCTATGTCGCCGGCGCCGAAGTGCTGTTCTATCTGCAATCGGAATTCGACAAGCTGCTGGTGCTGGCGATCGGTGGTCCGCATCTGGCCGGCATCTACGCCATCATCATGCGGCTGGTCGACCTGACCGCGATCCCGATCCGCACCTTCTCCATGATGCTGGTGCAGCGCATGATGCGCGCGCCGGACCTGTTGTCGCGGCTGACGGTCAAGAGCGGCATCGAGGGCGGCGTCTTCGTCGTTTCGACGCTGGCGCTGCTGGCGCTTGGCATCGTGCTGCACTTCTTCCCCAATGCGCTTGGCAGGAATGTCTCCGAGGCAGCACCCTTGGTGGCGCTGGCGATCTGCGTTCCGGGGCTGCGCAATCTGGTCGAATACCAGGCCGAGCTCCTCTTCGCGCGCGGCCAGACGGCGGTGCGGGCGCTCAATCTCGGCCTGCTCGCCGCGCTGAAGGCGCTGCTTTTGACCTATGTGCTGACCACCATCACCGACACCTCGACGCTGGTGCTGTCGCTCAACATCGTCTTCCTGCTGCTCTATCTCGCCTCGATGCTGCTGACCTATTCGGCGCTGCGCAGGCCGGCGAAGGCAATCTGAATTCAGGTGAGGCCGGCCTGCAAACAGCGGCTCCCTGCGCTTCCGGTGCTCACGTACGAAAAGTACGCTCCGCTCCGGTTCTCGGAAGCCACTGTTTTCGGCTCGCCCTGACCTGAATTCTTGCGCTGGCTAAGCCAGCCCGATCAAACGCCGGATGCGGCCGATATCGGTGCCGATGAAGGATTGCATGCCGATCGCCACCTGATCCGGCGCCATGCCGGCAACGAAGCGGCGGAACTCGTCGTCCGACAACGCTTCGCCCGTCCAGTGAACGCGGCAGAATTCTTCCGAACCGTGGAAGTGGCCGGCTCCATCCAGCAGATCGTCGACATAGCGGCCATAGATCATGCATTCGGAGAATCTGCGCGCCGAGCCGACGACCTGGACCCAGTCGCGGCCATGGACCTTCTCGATCTGACCGCACATGGCAAGCACGGTGTCGCGGCGCCAGGCAATCAGGGTCGAGATGTAATCGTGGGTCGATACGCGGGACGGGTCGATGCCAAGTGCCGAACCCGCGTTGCGCGACCAGATGCGATGCTCGTCATGACCTTCGTCCGCCAGAACGGCGTCGCGGCGAAACAGGCGCGCCTTGCCGTCGCGCCAGAAGGCGGCACAGTCAAAGGGCTTGAGGAAAGCGACGTCGGAATCGCAGAACACCAATATGTCTTCGCTGGCATGGGCCGATATGGCTATCCGGCGCAGTTGCTGCACGTGCCAGCCGCGCAGCGGTTGCGTCTTCAGGCTGAGCCAGACACGCCGGCGAAACAGGCTGAGCGGGTCGTCGAAAGCGCGCAGCCAGCGCGGCAGCAGGTCGCGCTCATCGACGACAGTGCGCCGGCTTGTTTCCAACTGGCGGAAAAGCGCAACGTCTCGATGCTCGACCAGGATATAATGGTGCGCGGCCCCCGAAACATGCCGGTCGAGGGTCTCGCACAACAGGCGGCAGCGCTCGAAATCCGGCGCGTAGCTTGCCGTCACCACCGCCGCCGCCGGCGTCCTCGGCAGCAGGCCCGGGCCGGCAAGCACGTCTGGAACGAACCGTTTGTTCAACGGAGTTCTCCCGCCGTCTCGGTTCCGCGCGACCATCTCTGCCTGACGACCCGCCACAGGAACACCGGATTGCCGACCACATAGCGGCGCCAGAGCCGGCCCGGCTCGACCGCCAGCCGGAACAGCCACTCCAGGCGCAGGCGGCGCATCCACAGCGGCGCGCGCGGCACCGAGCCGCTGAGGAAATCGAGCAGCGCACCGACAGCGACCGGCATGGTGCAATGGCGTTCGTCGATATGGCGCGCTATCCACAGTTCCTGTCTTGGCACGCCCATGGCGACAAGCAGCATGTCGGGCCGCAGCGCCGCGATCCGGCCGATGATCTCGGGTTCCTGCGCGGCGGAGAAATAGCCGTCATGAACGACCACGAAATTGTGCTGCACGGCAAGGGCGGCCAGCTTGACCGACGCCGCTTCGGCATTGACACGCGTCGCGCCGAGCAGCCCGACGGTCAGCGGCCGTGTCGAGGCCTGCAGGAAGGCCGGCACGAAATCTGTGCCGTTGAGATTGTCCGGAAACGGCGAGCCATAGAGAAGCTTGGCTGCGAGATCGACGCCGATGCCGTCCGGCAGGATGAGGAAATCGTCGAGCGCCTCGGCGAAGACGGGGTCGGTATAGGCGATGTTGGCATTGTGGGCGTTGAGGAAACTGACCTTGGTGAAGCGCCGCTCGGCTATCAGCCGGTTCAGCAGGGCGATCGCATCGTCCCAGCGGATGGCAAGCACCGAAATGCCTAGGACCGTCTTCAGGCTGTCGAGGCCGAATGCGGCGCGGGCGGTGTGCATGTTCATGCAAACACCTCCCGCCTGACCGCCCCCAGCTTTTCCAGGCCGAGTTGGATGGCGGCATCGAGCGCCTTGACCTGCCGGCGATGGAACGCGCTGCCGTCGACGTCCCGGATGTCGGCCGCGGCGGCCTCCAGCGCCCTGGCGAAAGCAGCCGGATCGTCGGTGACGACGCAATTGTCGGGGCGATGGTCGATGCCGCGCAGCGAGCGGCCGGTGGCGACCGACGGCAGGCCAAGTTCGAAGGTTTCGATGGTCTTCAGTTGCACGCCGCTGCCGGCGGTGCTGATCAGCGGGATGACGGCCGCGCCGCTTACGAACGCCCTTGCATCCGGCACACGGCCGACAAACTCGACACCCGGATGCGCCGAGGTCACACCGGAAGGCATGTGGCCGGCGATGCGGATGCGGAAATCCGGCCGCAGATGCGGCACCACCTTGCCCAGGAACCAGTCGAGGCCGATGCGGTTCGGCTGCCAGGTCCAGGTGCCGATCAAGGCGGCGTCGCAGTCGATCCGGCGCGGACCTTTGCGGGCGGGCGCGCTGGTCACCAGCGGCAGCACCGCCGAGCGGTTGTCGGTGGCGACGCCGAGTGCCGCGCGGTCTTCCTCGGCCAGCGTGAAGACGAAGCGCGCGCGGCGGCAGAGACGCTCTTCGACGATCTTGAGCAGCCTTGCCTCGCGGCGGAACAGCAGGCGCTGGAAGAGGCCGCCGGCGGCGGCCGCGTTCTCCCGCGCCGAGAGATGCTCGACATTGTGGGCGACGAAGAGCGAAGGCCGGTCCTCCAAGAGCTTTTCGAAGGCACCGGCGAACTGCACGGAATTCAGCACATAGCCATCGAACGGACCGGCCCGATCGAGAGCGGCCTGAACATCGCGGTCGGACACCGCGCGCAACTTGACCGATGCGAAGGTCAGGCCCGACAGCATCGCCTTGCCGACCCAGGTGAGCTTTTTCAGTGCCGAGGCACTTTCCGTGCGAACGTCGATCCCACCCAGCACCACGGTGTTTTCGGGATCGGAAGCGGCTTTCCCGGGCCAGATGAAGCCGATGACCGTGACGCGCGCGCCAGCCCGCCGCAAGGCGGCGATGATCGCAGCATTGGCGATCTCGTAGCCCGAGGCGAGAGCACCGTCGGGCACGATCGATGTGGCGAACAGCAGATGCATCTCACCTATCCTGTGGTGTAGCCGGTAGCAAAACGCGGTGAACCCTTGATTAAGCGAGCACAATCAACGCCCGAAAGCCCCTGCCCGACGGGCTTCTCCGTGCAAGGTGATTAACGAAACCTTATCACCGTGCTGCTACCAGAACCCCAACTCACCATGTGGCTGGACACGGATGATCCCTTTGCCATCGGATGGTTCGGTATCGATCGCTGGACGGTCTCCCCGGCTTGACGTGGAGGCTGTCGAAGCGGTGGTCACCTTGCCGACCTTCAAGCGGCCCGAACAGGTGCTGGAGACGCTGGCTTCGCTCCGCGCACAGCGGACCGGCAGGTGCTTTGCCGTCATCGTCATGGAGAACGAAGCCGAGGCGCGTGACGGCGCCAAGGCGGTGCTGCCGCTGTTCGAGAGCGGCGAGATACCGGGCATGGTCATCATCGCGCATGAGCGCGGCAATTGCAGTGCCTACAATGCCGGCTGGCAGACGGCGATCCTGCACTTCCCGAACTTCAGGCATCTGCTGGTCATCGACGATGACGAGATCGCCGATCCGCATTGGCTGGAGCGCATGTGCCTGGCCGCCGAGACGCTCGGCGCCGATATTGTCGGCGGCCCGCAAGTGCCTGTCTTCGCCGACCCCGCCCATGCGAAATGGGCCGAACATCCTGTCTTCGCGCCACCCTACCGGGAGACCGGACGCGTGCCGGCGCTCTATTCGTCGGGCAATCTCCTGGTCGGTCGCAACGTGCTGATCGCCATGGGGCCGCCCTTCCTCGATCTCAGATTCAACTTCATGGGCGGTGGCGATTCCGACTTCCTCAGCCGATCGGCGCAAAGGAGCTTCGTGCTCGGCTGGTGCTCCGAGGCCAAAGTGCACGAAACCGTTCCGGCGCGGCGTATCGAAGCCGACTGGATCCGGGCTCGCAGCCTGCGCAACGGCGTGATCTCGACATTGGTCGAGAAGAAGAAGCGCGCCGGCACGCCGCTGGCCGGCGCCAAGGTATTCGCGAGGAGCCTGGCGCTGCTTGCCGCTTCGCCGTTTCGCGGCCTGATCCGACTGGTGCGGACCGGATCGCCGGCGATCGCCATCTACCCCATCCATGTGGCGCTCGGCCGCGTGCTGGCCGAATTTGGATATGCCAATGAGCAGTATCGCCAGCCCGAGAAAAACTGAGCGCGCCCCGCTCAGCGCCGCGTTCACGCGCGCCGGCGTGGCGACCGCGATCGCCGCACTCCTGTTCACCGTCATCATGGTGTCCTTCCGCCCGTTCCAGCCGGCCGGCGCCGAACTCACCGGCGAGGGCGGCGACATCGTCAACCAGCTCGGCTTTGGTTCGCTCGGCGCCATTTCGATCTTCTCATTGATGGCCTTCGCCGATCCCCGCATCGTGCGCTCGCTGCTCAGCCCGTCCTGGATACTGATGCTGGGTTTCTTCTTCCTGTCGGTGGTGCTGGCGACCGACCCGCCCTCGGCCATGCGCGCGGCTTCCTTCACCATGATCGGCATCCTGACCATGGCAACGATCCTGGCGCTGCCGCGTGATGCCGAGTCCTTCTCGAAAGTCATCATCTTCACCGCCGTCGTGGTCATCGGCCTTTCCTATCTCGGCCTGATCGTCTTTCCGCACGAAGCGCTGCACACGGCCGACTCCCAGGAACCGGAACATGCCGGCCTGTGGCGCGGCGTTTTCACCCACAAGAACATCGCCGGCCCGATCATGGCCTGCTTCAGTTTCGCCGGCCTTTACCTCTACCGGCGCGGGCAGCGCTGGTGGGGCGCGGGCATCTTCTGCGCGGCGATGATCTTCATGCTGCACACCGGCTCCAAGACCACCGCCGGCCTGGTGCCGTTCTCGATCCTGATCGTGGTGCTGCCGAGCCTGATGGGCATGCGGCTCGGTACCCCGATCCTGTTTGCGCTGGCGATCATCGCGACGGCGGTCGGCACGCTGGGCATTGTCTTCCTGCCGCCGGTGAAACATCTGGCGGCGATCTATTTCCCCGACATGACCTATACGGGCCGCACAACCCTGTGGGAGTTCGCCGGCTCGATGCTGGCGAAGAAGCCCTGGACCGGTTACGGCTATGAGAGCTTCTGGGGCACGCCGCTGCTGCTCAACCAGGATCAGCCCTTCGATCGTCCCTGGGACATCAGAACCATCGTGCACGGCCATGACGGCTATCTCGACATCGCCGTGCTGATGGGCGTTCCGGCGCTTTGCGTGGCGGTCTACACTTTTCTCATCGCGCCGCTGCGCGACTACATGCGCATTCCGCTGCGCAAGGAAAACATCTATCTCGGCGACTTCTTCATGATGGTGGTGCTGTTCACCGCGCTGAACGCCTTCCTCGAAAGCTTCTTTTTCCATCGCGGCGATCCGGTCTGGCTGTTCTTCGTGCTTGGCGTGCTTGGCCTGAGACAAGTGTCGCTGCGTCCGATCGCGGTGCGCAACCCTTCCCACCCGGCCTGACAGGGCTTTCCGGACGCGGCGCGAACGTTTATGTGAGGCCTTTCCTCGGAGGGCTTTCAGATGACGATCAGGCTTGTTCTCGCCGGCTGCGGCAATATGGGTTACGCCATGCTCGCGGGCTGGCTGAAATCCGGCAAGCTTGCGCCGTCAGCGGTTTTCGTCGTCGAGCCCAACGCCGATCTTCGCCAGCGCGCCGCCGCACTCGGTTGCGGCACGGCTGGAGATGCCGGCGCTCTTCCAGCCGACGCAGTGCCTGATCTGGTCGTCATCGCGGTGAAGCCGCAAGTGATCCGCGACGTCACCGCCGACTACAAGCGCCTTGGCGACGGGCGCACCACGTTCGTCAGCATCGCCGCCGGCACACCAGTGGCGACCTTCGAAGAAATCCTGGGAAACCGCGCGCCGATCGTGCGCTGCATGCCCAACACGCCTGCTTCGATCGGCAAGGGCATGATGGTGGTGTTCTCCAATCAACTGGTTTCCGACGACACCAAGCGTTTCGTCGCCGACCTGCTGTCGGCCAGCGGCGAAGTGGCTGATATCGACGACGAGGGCCTGATGGATGCCGTGACCGCCGTGTCGGGATCGGGGCCGGCCTATATCTTCCACTTCATCGAAGCGCTGACCGTGGCCGCGGAGAAGGCGGGCCTGCCGCCGGCAACCGCCAAGCTGCTCGCGATGCAGACGGTCTATGGCGCCGCCTCACTCGCCGCCGAAAGCCAGGAGGAACCGGGCGTGCTGCGCCAGCAGGTGACCAGCCCGAACGGCACGACAGCAGCCGCCCTTGGCGTGCTGATGGGCGAGGACCGGCTGACCAATCTGCTCACCGAAGCGGTTGAGGCGGCGCGGCTGCGGTCGATCGAACTGGGGAAATAAGCTCAGGTCGCCCCGTACAGCATCTCGTCCTGCAGCCGGCGCAAGGCGAACAGCCTCGTCGTGAGGTCTGGCGCGGCGTTGTCGGCGGTCAGCAGTTCGCCTTTCCTGACCGGCTTCAGCACCTTGCCACCCTCGAGCAGGCCGACCGGCAGGGCGCGCTGCGCGCGAGCATCCTCGACCGTCATCGTCCAGGAGCGATAGCAGGTCTCGCCGATCGCATCGAAAATCTCGCCGGCGGCCAAGTCCCGCTTGGCGACGGCGCAGACTTCGGCGACGGGCCTTGGCAACGGCACCATGTCGGGCTTGCCGAAAAGCATGATGCGGGCGGCGGTCAGCGGCACTTCCAGCGATGTCAAATGATAGGGCCGGAACAGGCTGTAATAGGGACCGTGGCCGATATGCAAATCGTCCATGCGCTCGATGATGCGCGGATGCGTCGCCTCGACGATGACGAAGACGCCGGGCGCGACGCCCTTGCCGATGGTGTAGTCGACGACGCCCTTTTTCGTGAGCAGCCCGCCATCCTCGCGCGGGATAAGCACCCTGACGAGGTCGTCACGGTCGGCCTTCGGGCCATGCATGCCGGGCACGTCGGGCACCAGGCCGGTGGCGTTGGCGATGGCGCACATCTCGACCATGGTCTTGGAACCGTCGACGAACTCGACCAGCATGCGCGGGTTCATGTTGCGGCGGATCGCTTCCTCGCGATAATCGTCGGGCACGGCGTCACGATTGAGCGGGTTGTTCTTGCCCTTGCCGGCCGAGACGATGGTCAGGCCGAGCGCGGAAGCAAACTCGATCAGCTCCATGCAACTCGACGGCTCGTCGCCGGCGCCGACCGAATAGACCACGCCAAGCCGGTCGGCCTGCTGCTTCAGATAACAGCCGATGGTGACGTCGGCCTCGACATTCATCATCACCAGATGCTTGCCATGCTCCATCGCCATCAGGTCGAAATCGGCGGCGACGCCCGGCTTGCCGGTGGCATCGATGACGACGTCGATAAGCGGATTGGTGACCAGCATCTCGTTGGAGGTGATGGCGATCCTGCCGCTCTCGATGGCACCGGTGACTTTCGACGCGGTGTCGGCTTCGACCGCCATCGCTTCATCGCCATAGGCGATGCGAATGGCTTCGCGCGCGGTGTGGGGCCGCCGCGTGGAGACGGCGCAGACCGAAATGCCCGGCATCAGCATGGCTTGCGTGACCAGATCTGTGCCCATTTCGCCCGAACCGATGACGCCGATGCGCACCGGGCGGCCCTCATCGGCACGATGGGCGAGATCGCGGGCAAGGCCGGTCAAGGCGACATTGGTCATGCAGGATGTCCACAGCTTCTTGATTTGCGGCCGGATTAGCAGGGACCGGTCGCGTGTGCCAATGAAACCGCTCGCAAGCCGCGATTCCGAGCCCAAAATGCCCGAAAAAGGCACCTTCCCCGGACCGATTGGCCCAAAGGGTTGCCAATTGACATTGTTGTGAACAGTCTAAATAAAACATTCGTTTGCTGACAAAGGCAAATGTTCATCGAGCCGATAGGTCGACGGGCATTCGCCGCGGGCAATCTGGGGAGTGCCTTTGCGCCAGACTGGCGGCAAAGGCGTGGATGAGATCAAGGAGCATTGCGAGGCGTAGGCTCGCGCTCCAGGGGAGGAAGAATGGATACAGTTCTCGCTGGCCTGAAGGGGGCCATCGACACGCTCGGTGCGACAATCCTGCTGCCGATCGTCATTTTCATCATAGCCGTGGTCTTGGGTGCCAAGGTCAGCAAGGCCTTCCGTGCCGCCGTCACCATCGGCGTCGCCTTCATCGGTATCAACCTTGTGCTTGGGCTGATGTTCACGTCGATCGGCGACGTCGCCAAGGCCATCGTCACCAACACCGGCATCCATCGCGACATCATCGATGTCGGCTGGCCCTCGGCGGCGGCGATCGCCTTCGGCTCATCGGTCGGCCTGTGGGTCATTCCGGTCGGCATCCTGGTCAATATCGTGCTGTTGCTGACGCGCATGACGCGCACGCTCAATGTCGACGTCTGGAATTTCTGGCACTTCGCCTTTGTCGGCTCGCTCGTCGTCGCCGCCACCAACAATCTGGCCTACGGCATTGCGATCGCAGCCCTGGTCGCGGCCCTGTCGCTGCTGTTCGCCGACTGGTCGGCGCGCGCGGTGCAGCAATTCTACGGCGTGCCCGGCATTTCGGTGCCGCATCTCGCCTCGGCGCAGATCCTGCCGATCGCCATCATCCTGAACTGGATCATGGACCGCATTCCCGGCATCAACCGCATCAACATCAACACCGAGACCATCGAGCGCCGCTTCGGCGTGTTCGGCGAACCGGTTGTGCTCGGCCTGATCATCGGCCTCGTGCTCGGCGCCATCGCCTTCTATAACGCGGGCGATCTCGGCACGGTGCTGGCCAAAGTGCTGGGCACCGGCATGACACTGGCGGCCGTAATGCTGCTCCTGCCGCGCATGGTGAAGATCCTGATGGAAGGCCTGCTTCCGGTGTCCGACGCGGCGCAGGAGTTCGTGCGCAAGCGCACTGGCGACCGCGAGCTGCTCGTCGGCCTCGACTCGGCCATCCTGATCGGACATCCGGCCGCGATCTCGTCGTCGCTGATCCTGGTGCCGATCGCGATCATCCTGTCGGTGATCCTGCCGGGCAACCGCGTCATCCTGTTCGCCGACCTCGCGGTCATCCCGTTCATCGTCGCCATGACCGCGCCTCTGGTCAAAGGCAATGTGTTCCGCATGGTGGTGATCGGCACGGTGACGCTGGCCATCGGCTTCTACGTCGCCAACGCGCTGGCGCCGCTGTTCACCAGCGCGGCCGTCGCATCGGGCTTCAAACTGCCGGCGGATGCGCTGCAGATCACCTCGGTGGTCGACGGCTTCCTCTGGGTTCCCTATGTGATCATCGAAGCGATCCAGGGACTTGGGCTGCTCGGCATCATCCTGATCGCAGTCGTCATCGCCGCGCTGTTCATCCTCTACCGCCGCAACCCGCTCGGCTGGGAACGAGCAGCGGGCGCCGAGGACGAGCGGGCCGAAGGCACCGCCTAAGCGCCATCGCGCCTTGAATTTGAAACGGTCGTGCGCCCTCCTCGGGCGCACGACTTTTATAGACGGAGCAGAACATGTCCGACAGCCTCATGCAGCTTCTGGATCCCGAAGCGGTCGTGCTCGGATCGGATGCCTCGACCAACGAGGAGATCATCCGCGTCCTGGCCGGCCGGCTCGAGAGCCTTGGCTATGTCAAAAGCTCCTATGCCGACGCGGTCGTGCGCCGCGAAATGACCATCCCGACGGGACTGCCGCTGGAACGCGCCGACAATGTCGCGGTGCCGCATACCGATCCCGAGCATGTGCTGAAGCCCGGCATCGCGATGGGCACGCTGAGAAAGCCGGTGATGTTCGCCAACATGGAAGATCCCGACGAGAAGCTGCCGGTCGGCTTCGTCTTCCTGCTTGCCATCAATGACAAGGACAAGCAGATTGAAGCGCTGCAGTCCGTCATGGCCACCATCCAGAATCCAGAGGCATTGGACGGCTTGAGGTCCGCCAGGACGCTTGACGACGTACGTGCCGTGCTCGGCTGATAACCCAAGGAGAAGCAAGAGATGTCCAGACAGAAAACTATTCTCTTTGCCTGCGGCACGGGCATCGCGACATCGACGGCGGTCAATGTCGCCGTCACCGAGGCCATGAAGCAGCGCGGCCTGACCTTCAACGCGCAACAGGCAAAAGCCACCGAAGTGCCGGGGCTGGCCGACAGCGTCGACTTCATTGTCGCCACCACCCCGATCTCGGCTTCGGTGACCAAGCCGGTTATCAAGGGCCTCGCCTTCCTCACCGGCATCGGCAAGGACAAGGTGCTCGACGAGATCGAGGCGCAGCTGCGCAAGTAGATCACCGACGACGCGGCTCCGGCGACGGTGCTCGGCTTCAGGCCACCCTGACGTAGCTCGTCATGCCCGATTTCTGGTGCTCGATGATGTGGCAGTGCAGCAGCCAGTCGCCCGGATTGTCGGCGACAAAGCCGAGTTGAACCTTCTCGTTGGGCTGGATGAGATAGGTGTCGGAAATCAGCGGCTGCACTTGGCGTGTCGAGGACGACAGCACCTTGAAGCTCATGCCATGCAGGTGCATCGGATGCGACTGCGGCGTCAGGTTCTCCATGTCGATGACATAGCTCTTGCCGAGCTTCAGCTCGGCCAGCGGCGCGGTCGGATCGGATGTATCGCCTGGCCACGGCACCTTGTTGATGGCCCAGAAGGAGTAGCCGAGCGAACCGCAGATGCCGTCGCTCGGGACGTTTTCCGCCGTGGCGCTGAGTGCCAACGAAATATGCTGGGCGGCGGTGAGATCGACTTCCGCCACCGGATTTGCTTCCAGCGGTGGAAGATCGCGAACATCCCGCTTGAGCGAACTACCCGTCGCGTGCAGGCTAGCCAGGATTTTTGGCTTGGTGCCCCTGACGTCTCGCAGGCTGACGACCGCGCCCTCCTCGTCCGGCATGCGGATGGCGAGTTCCATGCGCTGGCCCGGCCCCAGCAGCAAGGCATCGGGCGAAAAACGCTGCGGCACCGGATTGCCGTCCAGCGCCATCACGATCGCCTCGGCGCCGTCGACCCGAAAGGCGTAGATGCGGGTAACGTCTGATATCGCAACCCGCAGGCGCACCAGCCCGCCGGCCGGCGCGTCATATTGCGGCTGGTCGAGCCAGTTGGCGGTGCGCACCGTGCCGTAGGTGCCGGTCCTGGCGGCATCGCGCGGCCGGAACTGATCGATGAACTGGCCGTCGTCGCCAAGACGCCAGTCGCGCAGATTGAGGACGAACTCGGCGTCGAATTTCGGATCATTCGGATTCTCGACCACGATCACGCCGGTCAGGCCGTGGCCCATCTGCTCCAGCGTGTTGCAATGCGGGTGATACCAGAATGTGCCGGCGTCGGGCGGGGCGAAGGCGTAGTCGAAATGATCGCCGGTGTAGACATAGGGCTGCACCAGGAAAGGCACGCCATCCATCTTGTTGGGCAGACGAATGCCATGCCAATGGATGGTCGTCGGATCGTCGATGGCGTTGACCAGGCGCGCGGCGAACGGTTCGCCTTTCTTCATCCTCAGCACCGGCGGCATTCCGGCGCTGCCATAGGTCAGCACATTGTTGGTCGGGCCGACGTCCATCAGGCTGGCCTGGATTTTCGCCGTCTGCAGCACCACCGGTTCAGGACTGGCGGCGGCCCAGCTGCCGAGCCTGCCAATGGCCGAGAGCCCGACCCCGCCGGCGCCAGCAACGGCTGCCATTTTCAAGAGCCCGCGGCGTGTCAATCCGGTCATTCAGC
The DNA here is from genome assembly GCF_016756515.1 of Mesorhizobium sp. 113-3-9. NCBI lineage: Bacteria > Pseudomonadati > Pseudomonadota > Alphaproteobacteria > Hyphomicrobiales > Phyllobacteriaceae > Mesorhizobium > Mesorhizobium sp. 113-3-9. The sequence continues at coordinate 6,822,647 of NZ_AP023246.1, forward strand.
GCTCCAACTGCAAAGCGTGGGATTTATCGTCGCCTTGGATCACAGGCCAGCCACCAGTGCAAATGCCGATATTGGCACACCGCATCTCGCCATTACCATGGCGATGTTGGTGGCATTCGCCAGCGATCATAGCGTCACAAACACGTAAAGATATAAACATCTCTTTATATCTTTCTTGACATGAAGCCTGTGTTGGTGGAACATGGTGGCGTCGTGGTTCTCCGGTCCTGATCGAGGTCGGAGCTAAGAGGGAATCCGGTGAGCATGGCCCGTGCCATGGCGATGCCGGAGCTGCCCCCGCAACTGTGAGCGGCGAGCCGCTGTCCAGGATGTCACTAGGCAAATGCCTGGGAAGACGGACAGAAGCGACGACCCGTGAGCCAGGAGACCTGCCCCGACGAACTGAAACGTCCACGGGCGGGGTGTCCCGGTGGTAGCCTGCAGGCCGCGGCCTTCGCTGCTGGTTCTGCATGCATCCGCTTGACCCATGCCCCCAACCTTATGGGGTATGCAATGTCTACTTTCTCAGTCCCGACCGCCACGCTCGGTGTTCCACGCATCGGCCGGCATCGCGAGCTCAAGGCCGCGTTGGAAAGCTACTGGTCGGGCAAGAGCTCGGCCGAAGACCTGCTCCAAACCGCCAAGCGCTTGCGCGAGGCCAACTGGATCGAACAGCGCGATCGTGGCATCACGAAAATCCCCTCGAACGATTTCTCGCTCTACGATCATGTGCTCGACACGGCCATCATGGTCGGCGCGATTCCGAAAGCCTATGGCTGGAACGGAGGCGAGGTTCCGCTCGACGTCTATTTCGCAATGGCGCGCGGCGATCAGGGCAACGACCATGAAGCTTGCGCCCATGGCGGTCACGCCCACGGCGTTGCCGCGCTTGAGATGACGAAGTGGTTCGACACGAACTACCACTACATGGTTCCCGAACTATCCGCCGACCAGACGTTCGAACTCCGTTCGACCAAGCCGCTCAGCGAGTTTCGCGAGGCCGCAGCCCTCGGCATCCGTACGCGCCCGGTGATCCTCGGCCCGGTCACCTTTCTCAAGCTGGCCAAAGCGCGCGGCAGCACTTTCGACCCGATAGCGTTGCTGCCAAGGCTGCTCCCGGTTTACGCCGAGCTTCTCAAGCAATTGTCGCAGGCCGGTGCCCGCTGGGTGCAGATCGACGAGCCCTGCCTCGTGCTCGACCTCGATGCTGCCGAACGCATCGGTCTCGAACTGGCATATCAGACGTTCGCGGCGGCGGCTCCCGATCTCGACATCATGCTGGCAACCTATTTCGGCGCGTTGGGCGACAATCAGGAAACGGCGCTGGCCTTGCCTGTCGCCGGCCTGCACATCGACCTTGTGCGGGCGCCGGAGCAGTTGGAACCCGTTGCCCGCCTGTCGCGAAAGGACCAGGTCCTTTCGCTCGGATTGATCGACGGCCGCAACGTCTGGCGGGCCGACCTGCCCGCCATTCTCGACCGCATCCGCCCGGTCGTTGCCGGCTGGCCGCTCGACCGCATCGAGATCGCGCCCTCCTGTTCGCTTCTGCATGTCCCGATCGATCTGGAGCTGGAGACCACGCTCGATGCGGACCTCAAATCCTGGCTGTCTTTCTCGGTCCAGAAGATGGACGAGCTGACGCTGCTCGCGGAGGCGCTTGTCGAAGGCAAGAGCGCGGTTGCGAAGGAGTTGCAGGCATCGGCCGAGGCCGTCCAGTCCCGCGCCACATCGCTCAAGGTGCATGATCCGCTGGTGGAAGGCCGGCTGCTGGCTGTCACGGAGCCGATGCGGCGCCGGCAGGGCGCGTTCGCCGAGCGGCGCGAGTTGCAGGCACGAAAACTTGGCCTGCCGAACTTTCCGACGACCACGATCGGCTCGTTTCCGCAGACCCCGCAAGTGCGCAAGGCGCGCTCCGCTCATGCCAAGGGCGAGTTGAGCTATATCGATTACGAGGCCTTCCTGAAGAAGGAAACCGAGACGGCGATCCGCTGGCAGGAAGAGATCGGCCTCGACGTGCTGGTTCACGGCGAGTTCGAGCGCAACGACATGGTGCAGTATTTCGGCGAACAACTCGCCGGCTTTGCCTTCACCAAACATGCCTGGGTGCAGAGCTATGGCTCGCGCTATGTCCGGCCGCCGATCATCTTCGGCGACGTGTCGCGGCCACGTCCGATGACGGTCTCGTGGTGGCACTATGCGCAGTCACTTACGGACAGGCCGGTCAAGGGCATGCTCACCGGGCCGGTGACGATCCTCAACTGGTCCTTCGTGCGCGACGACATCCCACGCAGCGTGGCCTGCCGCCAGATCGCGCTCGCCATCCGCGACGAAGTGGTGGACCTGGAGGCGGCGGGCGCGGCAATGATCCAGATCGACGAAGCCGCCCTGCGCGAAGGGCTGCCGCTGCGCAAGTCCGACTGGCAGACCTATCTCGACTGGGCGGTCGAGTGCTTCCTCCTGGCATCGTCAGGCGTTGGAGACGGCACGCAGATCCACACTCATATGTGCTATTCCGAGTTCAACGACATCCTCGATGCGATCAGCGCGATGGACGCCGACGTCATCTCGATCGAGACGTCGCGGTCGAAGATGGAGCTTCTCGACGCTTTCCGGACCCACAAATATCCAAATGAGATCGGCCCGGGCGTCTACGACATCCACTCGCCGCGCGTTCCGGCGGTCGGCGAAATGATCGATCTGATGACGCTGGCCCGGCAACGCCTTGCCGACGGGCAACTCTGGATCAATCCGGATTGCGGCCTGAAGACCCGCGGATGGGACGAGGTCCGTCCGGCACTGGTCAACATGGTGGAGGCGGCAAGACAGCTCAGAGCCGCGGCCTGATCGGGGTGGAGCCGCCAGCGCATCCGATGGCGGCTCCGCTATCTCATTGTCTTGACGCAATTCCCAAGGGAAAGCCCTCACACTTTTCCTGGAAATTGCCCTGGCTCAGGGTCGGCTGATCTCCTCGAGATACCAGCCGATATAGCGCAGCTCATTGTACTCCATCGGCGCGATCGGTCCGGGTACGAAATAGTGCGATCGCACGCCGCGCGCGGTGTGTTCGATGATTTTCTTGTCCTCGTCGGTGGTGACCTTCCACAGCCAGGTCAGCTTCTCCAGATCGTAATCCTGGCCCTCGACCGCGTCACCGCGCACCAGCCAGATGAGTTCCATCTCGCAGGTATCAGCCGTCTTCGGAATGAAGCGGTAGATCATGCCGTGGTCGGGGTAGCAGACGAGGAAGCTCGTGCCGCCGAGATGGATGGAGGTGACGCCACCATCGTAATCGGTGAAGCGGCCCATCAGCGGTGCCACCGGCGAGCCGTCCTGGCTGCCGCTCGAAACACCATCGTAGAGCGCGTAGCGGAAAGTGTGGATGGCTTCCTGTCCGGCGGCCGAATTCCGCCAGCGGTCGCCGCTGCCGATCTCGATACCGAGCGCGCGGGTTCGTTGCTCCATCGCGGCGTTGAGCTGTTCGATCATCTCCGCCGGTTTTTCCAGAGTATGCGTCTGCGAATATTCCGGATGCGCCGGACCGCAATGATAGCACTCGACATAGTTCTCGACGGCGAGCTTCCAGTTGGCGTCAACCTGATAGGTCTCGCGATGCGCCACCCTGGCATCGGCCCAGCCATACTGGCCGCAGCTGGTGCGCAGCGACTGTTCGACCGGATCGAAGTCGAGCGGCGTCTCGGCGAAGGAAATGAACACCAGACCTTCGGCGAGGCGGACATGCAGCCTCTTCAATCCATGCGCGGCGCGGTCGAAATCCTTCGGCATCAGGCGGGCGACGCGCAGCGAACCGTCACTGGAATAGGTCCAGGCGTGATAGGGGCAGACGAAGGCTTTCGCATTGCCCTTCTGCCTGGTGCAGACCTCGGCGCCGCGATGACGGCAGACGTTGAGCATGGCATGGATGGCGCCATCCATGCCACGGGTCAGGATGATTGCTTCATCGCCGAGTTTGAACAGCTCGAAATCGCCGGGGTTTGGAATGACGCTGGAATGCGCGAGGCAATGCCAGTGGCGGCGAAAGACGCGTTCCATGTCGCGCTCGAAGATCGCCCGATCATGGTAGAACGCACGCATCAGGCCGTGGCCCGGCCGGTGCGCGGCCACCAGCCGATCGATCGTATCGCCGTCGGCATGGGTTTGCTGGAGAGGATGCACGTTCATAACCCAATCCTGTCTGGCGATTTGGATGTCTGTGGTGGCCTGGTGCGTGTCAGATCTCGAGGCGCCGGCCCTTGTAGGCGTCTGGGATCGCCGCATCGCTGCCGAAGAAGGCGTGCCTGGACATGTCGGGCGAATAGCGACTGCCGGGTACGCTGCGGCCAAGCGCTTCGGCCACGGCACGGATGTGATGCGGGGCCGCGCCGCAGCAAAGCCCGATATAACGGACCCCGAGATCAAAGGCTTCCCGTGCGAATTCGGCGCATTCGTAGCGATTGCAGGTGAACGGGTCGAGCGCGGTCGGGAACGGCCGGTTGCCGGGAATGCAGGAACAGGCGCGGTCGGTCAGCGACTGGAAGGTCGGTTCCGCGTCAGTCGTGCGGTAGGGCACCGGCAGTGCGGCGACATGGCATGAGATGGCGTCGCGCACTTTGCGCACCACCGGCATCAGCGTCTTCGGCCCGCGCTGGCAGTTCAGTCCAACGACGTCGGCGCCCGCCGCCTCCAGCCGCTTGCAGGCATCGACGACCGAGACGCCGTCGAACATCTTTTCCTCACGGTGGACGGAGAGCGTGACCACGGTCGGCAGGCCGGTTTTCTTCATCACGTCGAGCGCGATCTCGGCCTCGCCGCACCAGTCGATGGTCTCGGCGATGAGGAAGTCGGCCCCCTCCTCCACCGCCCAGCCGATCTGCTCCTCGAACATGGCGCGCACGGCATCGTGGGTCTTCCTGTCGTCAGCCTCATAGGCATTGGTGTTGCAGATGTTGCCAGCCATCAGGCAATCATTGCGGTCGGCGACATCCTTGGCTATGCGCAACGCCTGACGGTTGATCTTTTCCAGAATATCCTCACGGCCGATCACCCTCAGCTTCTGGCGGTGGGCGTAATAGGTGAAGGCTTCGACAACCTCCGAGCCGGCATGGACGAAATCCTCATGCAGACGTGTCACCGCGTCCGGATGTTCGAGAACCACTTCCGGTACGAACGGGCCGGCCTGCAGATAGCCGCGACGTTCGAGTTCGAACAGATAGCCTTCGGCACAGATGACGGCGCCGGCGTCGAGACGTTCGAGCAGGCCGCGCTTGGCCGTGAGAGTAGATTTTGCAGACATGATTTCTTTCCTCGGCACTTAGAGATTGCGGACGCGCGACGGCCACGCGCTGGTTCCGGCGACGACGGCAAGCAAGGTGCGCAGCCGCAAGACGTCCGGATGCAGATGGCCGCAGCGGTCGATCAGCGCGATCTTTTTCAAGGCCGCGGCCTCCAGATCGGCGTCATGCGGCACCGACAGCAGCCAGTCGGAGAACACTTCTTCCGGTGGCGGCAGCGGCGAGACGGCGCGCATCGTCGCCGCATTGACGCGACGCACCGTGCGAGGGCGTTGCGGTCTGCCGGGCGCGAGCCCGGGTATTTCATTGTGCGAATCCATGTTCGTCCTTCTTTGCAAGGACTGAACCTGGTGGTGATGGAGGAAAGCCACGGTCGGCGCTGAGGCCGGTCCGCATCTACCTCTTGACCGCCCACCGCGATCAGTCGAGTTCAAATCTGTTCGAGGCTGGTTTCCGGGCTCCGAAGGGGTCTTTTTGGACCGGTTCCGACACCTTCCCAGGCATTTGCCCAGTGGTCTGTTGTCGGAACGCACGCTTCGCTACCGTTGCGGGGGCAGCGCCGGAATCTCACCGGCTTCCCAATTATCCCTCCGGCCGAATCGACTGAAGGGCACCTTGAACCCCACGATATAAGCACCTGCTCGCCAAGGCCGTCCACACGGAAACGACACGGTCGGGGCGGAAAGCCGATAGAACACCGACACGAGGGCCTCGTTCCGGCAGGTCGAACACATTCCCGTGTGATCGATCACATCTCGTTGACAGTAACAGCGCCGGCTGAATAGGCTGGCGTCAGAGTTACGGGTTTGGAAGCCGGTGAAATTCCGGCACGGTCGCGCCACTGTGATCAGCAATTGTTCTTGCTGAAAGTCAGGCCTTCTCCCGTGAAAATGGTTTCGATCAACGGGACGCTGAATCCCAGGAGAGCCTTAATGTCCAATACCACCTTTGCACCAACCTACGGTCCGGTTCCGATCCCGGCGAAAGAGCTTCTTCCGTGGGCGATCTTCGGCGGTCTCTTGTGCCTGCTTGCGATCTATTTCGTCGGCGCGGAAGAAGGTGCCACCTCGATGATTTCGGGCATGTATGTCCATGAATGGGTACATGACGGTCGCCACCTGCTCGGCTTCCCTTGCCACTAAGAGTTGGCCATTGAGAGCTGGCCATCCCGAAGGGATGCCGTCCTGATCATTTGTTTTAGCGCGTGACAGCAACCGAAAGGCCGGGGGCTTTTCGAGGTCATGCTTCGGGGATCATGAACATGGTTGGTAGTCTTCTGCTGCGCGGCATGCTGGTCGGCATCGTCGCAGGGCTTCTCGCATTTGGTTTTGCCAAGATCTACGGCGAACCGCAGGTCGACCGGGCCATTGCCTTCGAGGAACAAACCGCCCAGGCCGCCGGCGAAGCGCCCGAGCCTGAACTCGTCAGCCGTCCTACACAGGCCGGGTTCGGCCTCCTGACCGGCGTGCTGGTCTATGCCGCGTCGATCGGCGGGCTGTTCTCGCTGGTCTTCGCCTACACCTATGGCCGCATCAGCAGCCTGGGACCGCGCGCCACCTCCGCAGTACTGGCCCTGGCAGCCTTCGTTTCAATCGTTCTGGTTCCGGACCTGAAATATCCCGCCAATCCACCTTCGGTCGGCAATCCCGACACGATAGGGTCGCGGACAGTGCTGTTCTTCATCATGCTGGTGATCTCCATTGCCGCATTGACGGCGGCGGTCGGGCTGTCACGAAGGCTTTGGGCACAGTATGGCCCTTGGAACGCAACGATCATTGCGGGCGCGGCATTCATCGCGGTCATAACGGTCGCCATGTACGTGCTGCCAACCATCAACGAAGTGCCGGAGAAATTCTCGGCCGATCTCTTGTGGCGCTTCCGTGTTGCCTCGCTTGGCATCCATATGGTGCTGTGGACCACCATCGGTCTTGTCTTCGGCGCCATCGCCGAGCGCAGCTTCGCTGATCAGGGCTCGCGTTCGGCGTCCTCTCGTCCTGCCTTGCGTTAAATACGTTCCGAAGGTTGAGGAGGCTGTATAGTGCGGCGCCCTTCATGGCCGCCGTTCTATCGTTCGCGAATAGCTGCGTGCTGTTAGTCCCAGACCAGCGCACCGCCATTCTGGTATTCGATGACGCGGGTCTCGAAGAAGTTCTTTTCCTTCTTCAAGTCCATGGCCTCGGACATCCACGGGAACGGATTCTCGACCTCGGCGAAGACCAGTTGCAGGCCAAGCTGGGCGCAGCGGCGGTTGGCGATAAAGTGCATGTAGGTTTCGCAGAGGGGCGCATTGAGGCCAAGGAAACCGCGCGGCATCGTGTCCCGTCCGTAGGCGGCCTCGAGTTCGGCCGCCGTGCGGATCATGCCGCGCACCTCCTCCTGGAACGCCTTCGTCCACAGATGCGGATTCTCGATCTTGATCTGGTTGATGACGTCGATGCCGAAATTCAGATGGATGGATTCGTCGCGCAATATGTACTGGTACTGCTCGGCGATACCCACCATCTTGTTGCGGCGGCCAAGCGACAGGATCTGGGCGAAGCCGGTGTAAAACCACATGCCCTCGAAGATGACGTAGAAGGCGACGAGGTCGCGCAGGAACGCCTGGTCGGCCTGCGGCGTGCCGGTGCGAAAATCCGGATCGTCGAGATGCTGCGTGTGCTTGAGCGCCCAGGCCGCCTTGTCGGTGATCGACGGCACCTCACGGTACATGTTGAACAGCTCGCCTTCGTCCAGGCCGAGGCTTTCGACTATGTACTGGAAGGTGTGCGTGTGCACCGCCTCCTCGAAGGCTTGCCGCAGCAGATACTGCCGGCATTCCGGGTTGGTCAGATGCCGGTAGATCGCCAGCACGATGTTGTTGGCGACCAGCGATTCCGATGCCGCGAAGAAGCCGAGATTGCGCTTCAGCATGCGCCGCTCATCCTCCGTCAATCCGTCCTTCGACTTCCACAGCGCGATGTCGGCCTGCATCGACACTTCGGTCGGCATCCAGTGATTGTTGCAGCCATTGAGGTATTTTTCCCAGGCCCAGCGATACTTCAGGGGCAGCAGCTGGTTGACGTCGGCACGCGCGTTGATCATGCGCTTGTCGTCGACACGAACGCGGCCGCCGCCGCGTTCGATGAGACCGAGGCCGGTGGCATCGGCGAGCGGAGGCTCCGTCGGCGCGGGATGGCGGGCGGCGGCGGTTGGTTCTGACCAATCGAGCATTTTTTCTTCCTGTTCTCTTGCTGCTTACTGGCAGGCTTCGCATTCGGGATCGTCGACGGCGCAGGCCTTGCCCCAGGCGGCATCCTCACTGATGACGATTGGAGCGGCGGCAACGGCGGCAACCGACGACACCGCATTGAGCTTTCCATCGGTGCCCTTGAGCGTCGATTTCTCGACATGCGAGGCCGAACGCGAGCGCAGATAGTAGGTGGTCTTCAGGCCCATGCGCCACGCCAGCCGGTAGAGTTCATCGAGCTTCCTGCCGGAGGGATTGGCGATGTAGAGGTTGAGCGACTGCGACTGGTCGATCCATTTCTGGCGCCGCGACGCCGCCTCGATCAGCCAGGCGGAGTCGATCTCGAAGGCGGTGGCATAGAGCGCCTTGAGGTCGTCGGGCACGCGGTCGATCTGGCCGACCGAGCCATCGAAATATTTGAGGTCGGAGACCATCACCTCGTCCCACAGGCCGCGGGCCTTGAGGTCATGCACCAGCGCGGCATTCACCACGGTGAAGTCGCCAGACATGTTCGATTTGACGAACAGGTTCTGGTAGGCGGGCTCGATCGACTGCGCGACGCCGCAGATGTTGGAAATCGTCGCCGTCGGTGCGATCGCCATGGTGTTGGAGTTGCGCATGCCGGTCTTCCTTACCCGCTTGCGCAAGCTCTCCCAGTCGAGCGTCGATGAGCAATCCATGTCGACCTTCGCGCCGCGCGCGTCCGACACCAGCCCGATCGAGTCGATCGGCAGCACGCCTTTCGACCAGAGCGAACCTTCGAAGCTGGGATAGCGGCCGCGCTCGGCGGCGAGATCGCAGGAAGCGGAAATCGCGTTGTAGGCGATCGCCTCCATGCTGGTGTCGGCGAAGGCGATCGCCTCGGGCGATGCATAGGCAATGCGCAGCGCCTGCAGCGCATCCTGGAAACCCATCAGGCCGAGACCGACCGGACGGTGGCGCAGATTGGACTGCCGTGCCTCCGGGATGGTGTAGAAATTGATGTCGATGACATTGTCGAGCATACGCATCGCCGTACCGGTCGTCCGCGCCAGGTGATCGAGGTCGAGGCCTTTCAGGGTGACGTGGTTGGCGAGATTGACGGAACCCAGATTGCAGACGGCGACCTCGTCCTTCGAGGTGTTGAGCGTGATCTCGGTGCACAGGTTCGAGGAATGCACGACGCCGACATGGCCTTGCGGCGAGCGGATGTTGCAGGGGTCCTTGAAGGTGATCCAGGGGTGCCCGGTCTCGAACAGCATGGTCAGCATCTTGCGCCACAGGTCGAGCGCGCGAACCTTCTTGAACACCTTGACACCGCCGGCGGCGGCCTTCGCCTCAAAGGCTTCGTAGGCCGCCTTGAAGGCCGTGCCGTAGAGGTCGTGCAGGTCGGGCGTTTCATCAGGCGAGAACAGCGTCCACTCGGCATCGGCTTCGACGCGGCTCATGAACAGGTCCGGCACCCAGTTGGCGGTGTTCATGTCATGCGTGCGGCGGCGGTCGTCGCCGGTATTTTTCCTCAGGTCGAGGAACTCCTCGATGTCGACATGCCAGGTCTCGAGATAGGCGCAGACCGCGCCCTTGCGTTTTCCGCCCTGGTTGACGGCGATCGCCGTGTCGTTGGCGACCTTCAGGAACGGCACGATGCCCTGGCTCTCGCCATTGGTGCCCTTGATGTGGGCGCCGAGGCCACGCACCGGCGTCCAGTCATTGCCGAGACCGCCCGAATATTTGGCGAGCAGCGCATTGTCCTTCACGGCCTTGAAGATGCCGTCGAGATCGTCGGCGACCGTGGTCAGAAAGCATGAGGACAGCTGCGGCCTGAGCGTACCGGAATTGAACAGCGTCGGGGTCGAGGCCATGAAGTCGAAAGACGACAGCAGGTCATAGAATTCGATGGCGCGCGCCTCGCGGTCGATCTCTCTGATGGCAAGCCCCATGGCGACGCGCATGAAGAAGGCCTGCGGCAGTTCGAAGCGCTTGCCGCTGGCGTGCAGGAAATAGCGGTCGTAGAGCGTCTGCAGGCCGAGGAACTGGAACTGCAGGTCGCGCTCCGGCTTCAGCGCGGCGCCGAGGCGGGCGAGATCATAGCGGCCAAGTTCGGGATCGATCAGTTCGGCCTTGATGCCGGTGGACATACATTGCGGGAAATAGGAGGCGTAGCGGCTCGCCATCTCGGCATGCGTCGCCTGTTCCGCCCTGCCGGCGACAAAACTCAGCGCCTCGCGCCGCAGCCGGTCGAGCAGCAGGCGGGCGCTGACGAAGGCATAGTTCGGTTCGGTCTCGACCAGCGTGCGCGCCGCCAGGATCGGCGCCAGCGACAATTCATCCAGCGTGATGCCGTCATAGAGGTTGCGCCTGGTCTCGGTGAGGATGGTTTCAGCTGAAACCGCTTCCAGGCCGGCGCAGGCCTCGTCGATGACCCGACGCAGCCGCGCCTCGTCGAGCGGCGCCAGGCTGCCGTCGTCCGCCTTGACCTTGAGCACCGACGACGACGCGTCCGCCACGCTCGCGCTGTGGGCCTGGCGGTCGCGACTGCGCTCCTCGCGGTAGAGCACGTAGGCGCGTGCCACCTTGTGGTGTTCGCTGCGCATCAGCGCCAGTTCGACCTGGTCCTGGATCTCCTCGATGTGGAAGGTGCGGCCAGCGTCCGCACGGCGGGTGAGCGCTGCCATAACCTGCGCGGTCAGTTCCTCCACGACGTCATGGACACGCCGCGAACCGGCGGCCACCGAACCCTCGACCGCCAGAAAAGCCTTGGTCAGCGCAACCGCGATCTTGGTGGCGTCGAACGGCGTCACCGAGCCGTTGCGGCGGATGACCTGATAGGCCGGCCGCGCAGGCTGGGCCGATGTATCGATGCGAGAGAAAGGAACCCGATCGGTCCCGTTGGTGTGGATGGTGGAAGTCGCCGGCATCATGATCCCCGATTGGTTGGAGACGGAGGCCTTGGCGCACGCATGCCTGAGTGACGGCCGGAGATTCGGCCGCAGCAAGCGCACCACCGGGACACCCCGCCCGTGGACGTTCAAATTCATCGCGGCAGGTCTCCTGGCTCGCAGGTCGTCGCTTCCGTCGGCCTTCCCAGCGCGTCCACGCCAGTGGCATTACTCGACTTAAGCTCGCTGCTTACAGTTGCGGGGGCAGCGCCGGCATTGCGAAGAATCGCTCACCGGCTTCCCTCTTAGCTCCCGAATCCAAACAGATTCGAAAGAACCACGATGGCTATATGTAGCGTCTCCGGACCCCAACCTGTCAATGGCTTGACGATTCGAATTTTGGATCGTCAACAGGGCGTCGACCCTAAGCCTTGTCGACGCTCGCCAGGAAGCGGGCGAAGATTGGATCGAAGCGGCCGGGCGAATCCCAGAACGGCGCATGGCCTGAATCGTCGAGCAGATGCGCCTTGCCTTCCCACAGGTTGGAAATTTTCACGGCCGCGACGAAATCGGTGTTGACGAACGGTTCGTCGATGCCGTTCAGAACGGCGATGGGCGGCGTCTTGCCGGCGACGATCTCGCGCTGGTTGCGGCCGGTGCCGGCCGCGAATTTCTCGAACATCAGGCGCCGTGCGCGACCGTCAGTGCGTGCGACAGTGTCGAGGAGAAACGGCTCGAACGGCTCACCGCAGGTGCTGCGCGCATAGGCCTCGACATCGGCGGCAGTGAAACTTTCCTGTCCGGCAAGGTGCATGTGCGGGCTCGGTTTGAAGCCGTTGCCGACCTCCGAGGGCGCCACTGGCGGGGTGCCTGTGATCATCAGGCCGAGCAGGCCGGGAAAGCGGTCGATCATCTCCAATCCGATATGGCCGCCAAGCGACCAGCCGAAGACGATGGCCTTGTCGATGCCGAGCAGCCCGAGCACTTCGGTCATCGCATCGGCATAGCCCTCCATGCTGTAGGAGCGGTCCGGATCGATCGCATCACCTGATGCCCCGTGGCCCGGCAGATCGGGAGCGATGATACGGTAGCGCTCGCCCAGCTGGCTCTCGAGCTGGTTGCGGAAAACAGCTCCGGAAGAGGAATTGCCGTGGATCAGCAACACGGCGGTGCCTTTGCCACCGGTCTCGCGAACGGCGATCTTGCCGTGGCTGGTTTCAAGGGTCTTCTGCGAGATCGTCATGGTCCGCTCCGTCTGGAATTGCCTTGTTTTAGTGCAGATGCGCAGCAAAGCGCCACGGCTTCCATACCTTTTGCGGGAACCGTCTTCCCGGTCAGGCTGCGTTGAAAAATCCTTTTCAAATAAGAACAATTATGCGTAGATTGTCAATTATCCAACTCCCGATGAACGGGAGGAAAACAGGGAACCGCACGATGAAATTCAAATCCGCAGGCAACAGAATCCGCCATATGCTGATGAGCAGCGCGCTGATCGGCGTGTTTGCCACGGCGAGCGCGCCCGCTTTCGCCGACGTCGTCAAGATCGGCCTGCTCGCGCCTATCACCGGGCCCGCCGCGGCGGACGGGCAGGAATTCCAGCGCGGCGTACAGATGGCGATCGACGAGGCAAACGCGGCCGGCGGCGTTGCCGGCAACACGTTCGAACTGGTGGTCGGCGACGTCAAGGATCAGTCCGCTGGCAATGTCACCAGCGCGGTCGAGCGCCTGCTTGGCGATCCCGGCGTGCAGTTCATGCTCACCGGTTACGCCAGCTTGACGAATTTCGAGATCGACAACATGGCCGAGGCCGAGATGCCCTACATGCTCGCGGCCACCTCGCAGCAGACCAAGGATATCATCGCGCCGAACCCTGACAAATACATGTGCTGCTGGTCGCTGACGCCGTCCTTCGACGCCTATAACACCGACGTCACCCTGTTCGTAGAGAAGCTCGCGGCCGACGGCAAGATCACCTTGCCGACCAAGAAGGTCGCCATCATCTCCTCGGACAACGCCTATTCCAAGACCATCTCCGAAGGCATGAAGAAGACCTTCAAGGAAAAGGGCTGGACCATCACGGTCGACGAGATCGTTCCGTTCGGCGAAGTGACCGACTGGCGCTCGATCCTCGCCAAGGTGCGCGAGAATGTCCCGGACGTCGTCATCAATACCGACTATCTGCCGGGCAATTCGGCATCCTTCCTGAACCAGTTCCTCGAGCAGCCGACCAAGAGCCTGGTCTTCCTGCAATATGCGCCGAGCGTTCCGGAATTCGTCGAACTGACCGGCAAGAAGTCGAACGGTGTGATCTACAATCTCCTGGGCGGGGCGCTGACGACGCCGAAGAACCCGCGCGCCGACGAGGTGGCGGCCAAGTTCAAGGCGAAATACGGTGTCGAGAGCGGGACCTATGGCGTTGGCCTCTACGAAATGACCAATGTCTATTTCGACGCGGTCAAGAAGGTCGGCGGCGCATCGGACCATGCCGCGATCATGAAAGCGCTGTCGGAGACCGACAAGCAGGTCGCCGAGGGCCGGTTGAAGTTCGATCCCGCAACCCACCTTGCCACGCAGGGCGACGACTATATCCCGATCACCTTCTTCCAGATCTGGGACGGCCAGCGCACGCTGATCTCGCCGGAGAAATACGCAACAGGCGCCTTCAAGCCGCAGCCCTGGATGCAGTGAGGGATGGCCCTGCTTGAACTGGACGACGTGTCGAAGGCCTTCGGTTCGCTGAAGGCCGTCGATGGCGTGTCGTTCAAGGTCGAGGCCGGCGAGATTTTCGGCATCGCCGGCCCGAACGGCAGCGGCAAGAGCACGCTGTTCAACATCATCACCGGCATCCCGTTCGGACCCGACCGGGGCCGCATCCGCTTCGACGGGACCGCCATCAACGGCAGACCAGGGCACGCCATCGCGCGCCTCGGCCTTGCCCGCACCTTTCAGCGCGAGACCTCCTTCGACGGGCTGACCGTTTTCGAGAACGCCTTGATCGGCGCAAGCTACGGCAAGCAGGAAAAGGCGGCCGCTGCCGCCCGCGAAGCCGCCGCCGAAGCGCTGGAGTTCGTTGGACTGGGCTCCGCGTCGTTCGGGAGGCTCGCCGGCGAACTGTCCGTCTTCGAGCGCAAATGCCTGATGCTTGCGACCGCGATCGCCATGCAGCCGCGCATGCTGTTGCTCGACGAGCCGGCGTCGAGCCTGACCAAACCCGAGATCGAGACATCGATCGGCCTGATCCGCCGCACCGCCGAACGCGGCATCACCATCCTCCTGATCGAGCATGTGCTGACCTTCCTGATGAGCCTGTCGCAGCACCTGCTGGTGCTCAACAATGGCCGAGTACTCGCCGCCGGCGAACCGGGGAGCGTGATCGCCGACCAGCGCGTCATCGAAGCCTATCTCGGAACCAGGAGGGCGGTGGCGTGAATCCCATTCTCACCGTCGAGGGCGTGACCGCAGGCTATGGCCGCGTCACCGTGCTGCACGACATTTCGCTGGAGGCAGGCCGTTTCGGCAATGTCGGCCTGTTCGGGCCCAACGGCCATGGCAAGACGACGCTGCTGCGCGCCATCTCCGGGCTGCTGCAGCCGAAAAGCGGCCGCATCCTGTTCGACGGGCAGGACATCGCCGGCCGTAGCGCTCGCGCCATCGTCGGCACCGGGCTGATCCATGTGCCGCAAGGCAACCGGCTGTTTCCCGACCTCTCCATCGCCGACTGCATGGCGCTGGGCGCCTATTCGTCGCGCGCCCGCCCGCATGAGGCCGAAAACCGCGAGAAGGTGGTCAAGCTGTTCCCCAAACTGGCCGAACGTTGGCGCCAGCGCGTGCGCACGCTGTCGGGCGGCGAGCGCCAGATGGTGTCGATCGGCACGGCGCTGATGAGCCATCCGCGGCTATTGATCCTCGACGAGCCGACGCTGGGGCTGGCGCCCAAGATCAAGGACGAGCTCTGTGCGTCCGTCATGGACATTTCGCGCGGCGGCGTGCCGCTGATCGTCGTCGAGCAGGACATCGAATTCCTGCTCGAACTGACGCAGCAACTCTACCTCGTCAATCATGGCGCGGTGGCGACCGAGATCAAGCCGGGCGAAAGCCTCGACCACGGCGAGATCATGTCGATGTACTTTGGCCATTAGGATTTCGAACATGAGCGCATTGGCGGAAATCCTGTTCGGCGGCCTGTTCCAGGGCTCGCTCTACGCCATGATGGCGGTTGGGCTCGCCCTGGTCTGGACGACGATCGGCGTGTTCAATTTCAGCCATGGCGTGTTCATGATGCTGGGCGCCTACATCGCGTGGCAACTGGTCGAACTCGGCCTGCCGGCAGCGGTGGCCTTTCCGGTCGCCGTCGTCGTCATGGCCGGCGTCGGCTGGATACTGCAGGCGAGCGTCGTGCGGCCGCTGATCGGCCGGCCCAACATCGTGCTGGTCGTCGTCATCACCACGCTTGCCGCCGGCTCGCTGATCGAGAACGGCGCCCTGACCATCTGGGGGCCGCGTTCGAAGCAGATCCCGGCGCTGATCGACGGCAACGCCACCATCGGCGGCGTCGGCGTTTCGCTGCACCAGATCGCCATCATCGTCATCACGCCGCTGATCCTGGCGGCCCTGTGGATGTTCCTCAACCGCACACGGCTTGGGCTGGCGCTGCGAGCAGTGGCGCAGAACGAGGATGCCAGCCATCTGGTCGGACTGAACGTGACCGCGCTCTATGGGCTGGCCTTCGCCATCGCCGCTTCGCTGGCGGGGCTGGCCGGCATCTTCATGGGCGGCTATCGTTTCATGTCGCCTGTCATGGGCAGCGACCCGCTGCTCAAGGCGCTGATCGTCGTCGTCTTCGGCGGCATATCGAGCATATCGGGACCAATCTTCGCCGCTTACCTGATCGGCTTCTTCGAGGCCGCCTGCAGCTACTATTTCGGCCTCTACTGGACGCCGGCATTGCTGTTCGGCGTGCTTATCCTGACCCTGATGGTGCGCCCCGAGGGCATCTTCGCCAGCCGCTCGCGAGGCCTCGCATGACCGACACGACCTCGACGATGGCACCAGTCCGCACAGCAGCGGCAACCCCGATCGCGCCGGGCCGCACGCCGTGGAAGCATGAGGCCGTCGGCTTCGTGCTCGGCTTCGCGCTGCTGGCACTGCTGCCGCTGGTCTTCGGCGACACCTATGCCCGCCACATCCTGATCATGGCCTTCATCTATGCCATCGTCGCCTCGAACTGGGACCTCAGCCTCGGCTATGGCGGCGTCTTCAATTTCGGCCATCTGGCGCTGTTCGGCATCGGCGTCTATGCCTACAGCCTGCTGACCAAGCTGGCAGGCCTCGACCCCTGGATCGCGCTGTTTGCCAGCGGCATCATCGCCACGCTGGCGGCGATCCTGGTGACCATCCCGATTCTGCGGCTGAAAGGCATCTACATCATCCTGGTGACGTTCGGCTTCGCGCAGCTGGTGATGCAGGTGATCCTCAGCCAGTCCGACATCACCGGCGGCACGCAAGGCATCGTGCGCATTCCAGGCCTCTACTGGTTCGACCACAACATGGTCCGCGACGGCAAGTTCGCCTATTTCTACATCGCCCTGGCGCTGCTCGTGGCAAGCACCTTGTTCCTGCGCGTGTTCGTGCGCTCGCGTGCCGGCGCCAGCATCGTGGCGTTGCGCGACAATGAGGAATACGCCATCAGCCGCGGCATCTCGATCGTGCGCCAGCGCATGCTGACCCTTGCGGCCAGCGCCTTCTTCACCGGTGTTGCAGGCGCCTTCTATGCCGCTTACCAGCGCAATGCCTCGATCGACGTCTTCGGCATGAGCCTGGCGACCATCATCCTTTCGATGGTGCTGCTCGGCGGCACCAGCACCATCTATGGCGCCATCATCGCCTCCTTCGTGCTGACCGTCTTTGCCGAGTGGATGGCCGATTTCGGGGCATGGCGGCCGATGATCACTGCGGTGCTGATCATCGGCGTGATGCTGGCCTATCCGAGCGGGCTGGCCGGCATGATCAAGGCCGCATGGGGTGCCGTCGCCGGGCGGATCAAACGCCCGGCCTGAGTGCCCGAAACAGCAGCGCTGCTCAGCGGACGCCGCACCAGTCGATCACCGAAGCGGCAATCACCTTGGCGGTCTCGACCACCGATTCCACCTCGACATATTCGTTGGCGCCATGGAAACCATCGCCCGATGGACCGAAGATGACGCCGTCGACACCGGCGCCGGCATAGTGCGCGGCATCGCACACGGCGACGAAGCCGCGTGCCTCGAGCGCCTTGCCGACCGCGGCCTTGCGCTTCATCAGCGACGTCACCAGCGGATGGTCGACCGGCGTGTTCATCGGCGGGAAATGCAGACCGCCGAGCTCCCACTGGATGGTCGGCGGATTGTCGCGCAGCCAGGCGTCGGTCTGCGCGAAATGATGGACGAACGCCTCGAAGTCGCGGCGATAGTCGGCCGAATTCTCATCCGGCATGAACTTCATGTCGAGATCGAGCACGGCGACATCGGGGATGATGGCCGGGTTGGTCATCACCGTCGGCAGGCCATGCTCGCCAAGACCTGTGCCGCCATGCACGACGCCGATATTGATGGTGTTCATGCCGAGCGGCAGCAGCGGGTGCGACTTTGCCCGCGTCCGGTCCAACTCATACTGGCGGACGGCTGCAATGAAGCGCGCCGCGATCTCGATCGCGTTGACGCCCGGCTTCAGCCGGTCCTTGTCGTGGCGCTGCGGATAGATTTCGTTGTAGCGCAGCGCCGAATGCGCGTTGCGGCCACGGATCGTCACCCGCGCCCATTCAAGACCGCCCTCGACCGGCAGCACGTCGCCCCAGGTCGGCTCCGCGACAAGCACCGCCTTGGCGAGCTTGCCCTTCTTCACCGCGTCTATCGCGCCGAAGCCGCCGGCCTCCTCGTCGACGACGGAATGGATGGCCAATCGGCCTTGCAACGTGATGCCGGCCTTTTTGATCGCATGAGCGGCGGCGACGCAGGCCGCGACGCCGCCCTTCATGTCGACAGCACCCCGGCCATAGAGCCGGCCATTGGTGATCTCGCCGCCGAACGGATCGACGGACCAGTCCTTCATCTCGCCGACCGGCACGACATCGATATGCCCGCACAGGATCAGGCTGCGGTCCTCGTTTCCAGCCCATTCGCCGACCAGATTGGGCCGACCGGGCAAGGCATCCCATTGTTCGGTGCGGAAGCCGTCCCGCATGAGGATCGGTTCGAGCAGCGCCTGGACATCCGCCTCGCGGTTGATCGCCGGGTTGGCTTCGAATTTGGGATTGACCGAGGGGATGCGGACCATGTCGCGGGTCAGCCCGATCAACCAGTCGCGGTCGGCCTCGATCTCGGCCTGCACGGCATCGATGATGGTCTGGGTGTCGGGCATCGTCGTTTCCTTCCTCGCATCGCCGCGCCAGCGCTTCGACGCTATTTCCTGGGGGGTCTGGGTTTGGCGGTTTCGTTGTCCGGTGCCGAGAGGGCGGCATCGAGGGTGACGGCATTGGCGCTGCGGATCTTCTCGATGTCCTCGATGCGCTTGCGCACCCCGGCGCCATGGCCTTCCAGCGCATGGGCGAAGACGGTCTCCATCTGCGCCACGGCGGTGGCCAGCGTGTCGAAGGGTGAATTGGCGTCGATCGCCGCGACCATGGTCAGGTCGGCGATCTCGGCGATCGGCGACAGCCAGACGTCGGTGAACAGCAGCACGGAGACGCCGCGTTCATGCGCCTGTTGCGCGAAGCTCACCACGTCCGACTGGTAGCGCCGATAGTCGAACACGACGAGAAGGTCGCGCCTGCCAAGGTCGATCAGGAGATCGAAATCGGCAGGGCTGAGCGAACCGATGTCGCGTACGCCGGAGCGGAATTGCAGGAGGTAACCGGCAAGCATGGAGGCGATATGCCGGCTGAAGCGGCCGCCCAGCAGCACGACCTGGCCCTTGGTCTCGAGCAGCAAATTGACCGCGCGCGTGTAAGCCTGCAGCGGCACCGCCGTGCGCGTGCGCTCCAGGCTGTCGGAGACCGAGTGGAAATAGGCCAGTGCGGTGCCTTCGCTGGAGCCGCCCGGGCGCTTGGCCTCCATCATCAGCAGCGGCGAGTGCAGCCTGGATTCGACCTCGGTGAGCAGACGCGCCTGGAAATCGGCAAAGCCGACATAGCCGAGCTTGGTCATCAGCCGTGTCACGCTCGGGTCGCTGACCCCGGCGCGCCGTGCCAGACGGGTCGCTGTTCCAAGTCCCGACATCGGATAATCGGCAAGCAGGACCTGGACGATCTTTTCTTCCGCCGACGTGAACGCCAAGGTCGTGTTGGCCAGTTCTTCGCGGATCGACATGGTCATCGCCTCTCGCTGACGGGAAGACGATTACCTTACAATTTCATGCATGATTGTCAAATTTGGAAAATATCTTACAGAGCCGTCAGCGCGGCTTCGGCAGGGGAGACAGCCCGAGCATCCGTATTGCACCACACCTGTCCACGCCGGGTCGAACGGCTGCGTCGGCCCTATTTGAAGCTGGCGATGGGCAGGAACTTGACCGCCGAGCCGGTGAAGCGGCGATGATCGGACGTCTGTCCACGCGGCTGGAATCCGTCGAGATAGACCTGCTCCGGCGCCGTGCGGATGAAATTGGCGGCGATGACAGGTGCCGCCGTCGGCCCGGCGGCTATGCCAAGGCGTGCCGCAAGCGGCCGACCGGTCGACGCGGCCGGCACGATCATGGCGGTGGCTTCGGGATCGAGACGTGGCTGGACACGGTCGGCCTTCGGGCTCGTCCTGACGCGATCTTCGGGTTTCGACGCAGGGACGGCAACCTGCCGAGCGGCCAGTCCATGCCCATCGTCAGGATGATGCATGGCCAGCAAGGCAGCGACGGCATCAGCGGATTTGGCTGCTTCCGGCTGGGGCGCCGGGCTTGTCTGGCTTTGCGGCCGCCATGTCGGCAAGGGGATGTTGAGCGCCACCATGTCCGGCGCGACGGCCGCTGGAGCGGCATCCGTCTTGCCCAAGGGCATTTCGGCATTGGCTGCCGCCGGCTTGGCGCCCGGCAATTCGGCACGTGCCGCGGACGCGCTGGCTATCGCGAACGGTGCGGTTTGCGGCGTCGGTATGCTGGTGGTCGGCTCGGCGCGCGGGGCGAAGGCGGGCAACGGCACCGCACTGGGCGCCATCGCCATGACGATCGCTTCCGGTGTCTTGCTGTTTTGGTCGGCGAGCGGTTCTTCATCGGCACCGGCGGAAACCATCTGGATGTCCGCCCGCTGGGCTGCCTCCGGCGGCACGATGGCGATGCCCTGTCCGGCGGTCTTGGGTTCGACGGACCTCGCCGGTTTGCGTGGCGCCGGCACGGCCTCCGCCACATCCTCCGCGTCGTCCGCGCCGCGTCCGCCCAGAAGCGTCGCCAGCAGGCCACGCGCCGGCCTGCGTTGACCGCCGTCGGCGCTTGCCAGCTCGATATTGGGCGTGCCGGCGGACTTGCGCGACTTGTAGGCGGCAAGCGCCTGGTCATAGCCGGGCAGCGGTCTGCCGTCGCTCGGCACATGCAGCGTGTTGCCGTTCGGGAAGACCCTGGCGAGTTCCTGCCGGCTGATGCCCGGCCAATGCCGCACATTGCCGACATCCATGTGAATGAAAGGCGAACCGGAGGTCGGGTAGTAGCCCACGCCGCCGCCCTGCATCTTGAGGCCGATGTCGCGCAGCTTCTTCAGCGGCACGTCCGGAAGGAAGAAATCCATCGCGCGGCCAACCATGTGCTGGCTTTCCCGGGCCACGCCCTTCGAGCGGCTGCGCAGCATGGCGTTCGTCGCGGGCGAGCGATAGGCACTGACGACATGGATGTAGGATGTCGAGCCGCTGGCGCGATAGGCCTGCCAGACAAGATCGAGCAGGCGCGGATCCATCCTGGTCGGCTCGTTGCGGCGCCAGTCGCGCAGCATGAAATTGATCTTCTTCAATCCCGCCTGATCGTAGCGCCCGTTGCGCTTGAAGACGATCTCGGCCTTCTCGCCGGTATGAAGATGTTGAATCCTCAAGGCGCGCGTCTCGGCGGACGCGCTGGTGACGCACAGGCAAAGGAACGCGACCACGATGGCCGGCAGCCATGTCCAACGATGGGAGGCGCCGGGCGCGTTCTGTTCGCTTTCAATCACGTTCATGCCTTGCACATTGTTTCTGTTTCGGGCGATTTGACGTCTTTCGCCAGCTGCTGAGCCTTCTTTTCGAAAACCTCGACCTGACAAGCAGGTTTGAACAGGCAGACGGGCGTCCGTCTCACAACTCGTCCTGTCGATGAACAGCATCTTGGTTAACGAATCGTGTCCGTACCGGGAATGGGCCTTTCCGCACTGGCCGCTGCCCGGACTGAATTCAATCGACGGCTTCAGCGGAACAGATATTTCGAGACTTCCGGATTGCCGCGCCGCCACATCACATTGTCCAGGAAGTAATGGTGCACGTTGATGAATATCCAGGCGATGAACAGGAAGAGCGACGAGCCGAGCACCGCCTTGTTATAGGGAACGACGGCAGTCAACGCCATCGGCACCAGCCAGAACCCGAGCGCGCCTAGAATTGCGCCAAAGACGATGAACGCCAGGACGCGCAGCCTGTAGAGCGGCCCAAGAATGGACAGCGCCTTCAATCCCGGCTTCGCGACGGCATCCGCGCGGTCACGCTCGACATTGGTCTGGTAGCGCCAGACCACCGCCAGGTATTGCAAGGAATGGAGCGCCGGCACGACGAGCAGCCAGAGCGGGTTCAGCGTCACGAACAGGATCCAGGCATAGAGGGACACGACGTATGCGACGACGCCGTTGTAAGGCAGCGCTCCACCATGCCTGCGCCAACGGTTGATGAACATCACGGCGGTGGCGGCCGATGAGGCAGCGGCAATCGACATGGCGATGGTGATAAGCCATGGCGGGACCGCGAAGGTGTAGTACTCCAAACCCCAGAACTGTCTTTCGCTGATTACCACGTTCGTCTGAAGCCAGGCGAACAGCCACACGGCGTAGCCGTTGAACAGCAACACCTTCTTGTCCTGATCGCTGAAGAATTTGCGCTTCAGCACGGCATCCACCATCAGCATGCCGTAGCCTTGCTTGACATAGTGCCAGCCGACGAAAAAGCCCATCGCGTTGGTCGCATAGCCCAGAAGACGGACGTTGCCCGTCAGCGAGCCATAGGCAAAGAAGGCAATCATGGCGAGCGGGACGACAATGCCCGCGATGACATAGCGGATCTGGAGATTGCGGCCGTATCCCTCACCGCGCACCTTGCGGGCGAAATTGCGATAGAAGATCTGGTACGAATGACCGAAATGCGGCTGGTTTATGAGGTGCGAGAGCAAGAACATCGTCAGCGTAACGGCGGCTTCGTAGCGCAGAGGCAGAAAATACAGGACCGGCAGGATCAGAAGCGCGCTTCCGCCAAGCATGAAGAAGTCGATGAACGGGCCAAAGAGATATTTTTGTGGCGTGGCCGCGACCGAAGCCGGGGCATCCGCCGAAAGGTGAAGTGCCATAATACCTTCCCCTGTGTGATCGTTTATCTAGCCATGACGCTCTGCTTGAATGAGGTCTCACGCAACTCCTGGTGACCGAATGGATTCTCGGTTGGCATCGGCTTCGGCGAGGGTTTCTCCATGCGTCCGGCAACGACCCATTATGGATCGGGGTCGCCAGCATCGAAGCATATCCGTCAATCCCGTAATGCCAAGCCAGATGAAGCGCAGCCAACTGAATTATGTCCAGGACGGCGGCTAGGCGCGTATGTTGTCAAGATAGGCATGCCGCATCATCTACGGCACTGCAACGAGGACTGGGCACTTTTGTTTTGTAGCGCCTTCCTTGCCGTATGCCACCTCCAGCGTGGCGAACAGTTCCCGCACCGCACTTGATTTGCAGGAATAATAAATCCGCTGGCTGTCCCGGCGGGTTTCGACCAAGCCAGACGCACGCAGCTTGGCAAGATGCTGCGAGAGCGCCGACTGGCTGATCTCCAACTTCTTGACGAGGACATTCACAGAGGTATCCCCCTCTAGCAAATAGGCAAGGATCGCCAATCGTTTTTCATTGCCCACCGCCGCAAGGAAATCGGCCGCTTTCTTGGCATTGAGCAATAAATTATCTGAGATCATCGATTTCCCCCCGCTAGCTGCAATGGAACCTCTCCGTTAGCATAAAAGATTATATTATATAATTCTTAATTAGCTTTGCTCACTTTTGGGCCAGGAGTTGCCACCAAGCGCGGCCGGGTTTGAACTGACGCATCTGCACAGCTGACAACAGCCGGGGCGCCAAAGCAGGCCAATTCAAGAAACCAGGAAACCTGGTGCTGCGGGAATAGAGGAAGCGGCCTTTCTGCTCATTGGCGCGCCGGGGGTGATCCTGTCAGGCGAGCCCATGCTCCTACCTCGTAGCGGCCGACGACGACGCTTCCGTTGGTGGTGGCCTCCTCGCGTATCCGCTCCTGCAGGCTTTCGGGTTGAAGGTCCAAGGCATTGATAACGCCGGTCTGTTCCATAACCGGTGCCATGGTGACGGCGAGATCGGAAATGAGGTCGATGCCGCTTAGTCCATCGGAGCCGCCACCAGCCAAGGCGCTGACCGCCATCGTCGGCGCAGGCAGACCGGCCTCGATGAAGGCCGCATGAAGTCTCAGGCCCATGTAGGGATTGGTGCCCACCTTGTGGAAAGTCTCCACGATGTATCGGAAACAACGGTCGTAAGTCGGCGCCGGCGGAAAAGAACCCGCCCCTGTCCATCAAGAACTCGGAAGGCCAGCCCTCGACAGCATTTCAAGGAATCTCGAGTGATGATGATCCTTCACGTAGCGTGGCACAAAGCCGGGACAGACATTGCCCAGGTTGAGATGAGGAAGCTGTGACAGGCAGTGATGGATGGCCCGCGATGCTTCTTCGTTGTTTCCGGTGGCCGAAGCGCTCGCGGCCCAATAAAGGGCACCGCGAACGAAGCCCGGCTTTGTCCTGACCACCTTGCGTGCGACCTCAAGCGCCCGCCGGTCATCTCCCCCGGCAAACAGCGCCACAACCAGGCCGTGGTGACGCCAGAAATCGATGACGTCATGCGTTCCGAGCCGGATTGCCTCATTGGCCTCACGCACTGCTTCACTGACCTGTCCGCGCAACGCAAAGAGCATCGAAATGTCGCCGTGGCCAGACGGGTAGCTTGGGTTGAGACTGATCGCGTGTTGGCATTCGGCGATCGCCTCGTCGATACGGCCGGAACTTTCAAGAGCGAATGACAGGATGCAGCGGGCAATTTCGTCGTCAGGCACTGCCAGTACCGATGCTTTCGCAAGCTCAATCGCACGCTCGATCTGCGCCTGCTCCCGAGGCATCGCGCCGAACGCCACGCTCATGGAGATTGCGATCGAAAGCGTTCGCTGTGCACGGGCATTGTCGGGGCCTACCGAAAGGGCCTTCTCGGCGAGCTCTACCCCGACCAACAACGAGTCCCGGGTCATCTCAAAATACTTCATGAGAGCTTCGTTCACCAACCTGCGCACTTCGGGGGGACCCGGCGGGCTTTTGTCGCGAACCTTCCAGTTCGTCAGTTGCAGTTCGAGGATCACGGCCAGCACAACCGACTGTGCGATCCTGTCCTGGAATTCGAGCGCGTTCTCGGAGTGGCCGTCGAATTTCTGAGCCCAGACATTCTGGCCGCTGCCGGCGTCGGCAAGCTGGACGTTCACCCTCAATTCGTCGCCGGATCGCTGAATGCTGCCATTGAGCATGTAACGCGCTCGAAACAAGGCCGGCGTTTTGAGTTCGTCGCCGTTCTTTTCCAAAGACGGGAGCCCGGAGAGCACGACATAGTCGGCAACCTCGGAGAGGGCCGTGGTAATGTCCTGGACGAGCCCCTTGGCGAAAAAGTCATCGCCTCGCTTTCCCGTCAGATTGACGAAGTCGGCAACGCTGATGGATGGGCGCCCGGGGCGCTGGCTGGCTGGAGCAGCGTTGGCCGACTGCGGATTTGTCGTGTCGGCAGCAGACAGCAGGGATTGCCATAGCGCCCGCGTCTCCGGGCTCGCTTCGACGCCGAACTCCTTCTTCAGCATGCTCCTGCAAGCCTCGTATGTCCTTATCGCCCTGTCGCGCTGGCCGCATGCGGCAAGCAATTCCATCTTGAGCCGATAGGACTCCTCCCGCGTCGGTTCCATGCCCAGAATTCGATCGGCCAGGGCCAACCCGGCCTCTGTGTCCACGAGGCGGGCAAGTTTTTCAAAGGACTCAAGCGCACGGCCCAGCAGCCTGTCGCGTTCCGACGCCGCCCAGTCATCGAAAGCGTTGCTCCCCAGATAGACGCCATCGAGAAACGGTCCGGTATAGTGCGCCAGAGCTGTCTCGAGGTCCGGCGCGGAGCGGGCGGAGAGCCCGGATTCAAATTCCTCGACATCAACTCGGACCGCGTCCGGCCTGAGGCCTATCAACTCCCTCCGGGAATGGATGATATCCACGCCCGCCCGCGACAGATCCCGGCGTAGAACGCTGAGGGTCTGCCGCAAGCTGTTGCGCGAGTGTTCGCTATCGCTATCGCTCCATAGCAGATCAGCCAGCTTCTCCCTTGTCGCCGTCATGCCTGGACACCGGGCCAGATAGGCAATGATCGCGGGGCCCCGCTTCCCGGTCAGCCAGAGCGGACCGACAGTTTCCTTCTCAATTCGAAAGCCGCCGAAGAGTGAGATTTTACTTGCGGCGACGCTGTCCCCACTTTGCATGTTCTTAACAGCTTCCCAGCCTAACGAAATTCTAACTCAAAACTAACGCTTCGCAACCGGTGGAACCACGCGCTCAAGCGCTACCGTGACGGCAGATCAATTAAGACATCGCTCAAGTAGGGGCAACTGAACGAAACGCCGGTTGTGGGGGACGGAAACCGGCCGCCCTGAAATGGTTGGAGCCATCGCAAGCCCGCGACAGGCTACTCCAAGGGGTGCGGTGGATGTCCGAGCTTAAGGCCAATTTGCTGCTGCTGTTTGCCGCTGCCCTGTGGGGCTTTGGCAACGTCGCACAAAAGACGGTGCTTGTTCATCTTGACGCACTGAGTGCAGTCGGCTTGCGCTGCCTGATCGGGGGGTTGCTTGTGCTGCCCTTTGTCTTGACCGAAAGGCGACTGCCCGCAGGGCCGGGCCATTTTTCCAGTCTGGTCAGGGTGGGCGCGTTGTTTGCCGTCTCCATCACGCTTCAGCAGCTTTGCTATCTCGGCGCCACGGTCACAAATGCAAGCTTCCTGGTGAGCACGGCAACCGTGATGACGCCACTTGCCGCCTGGCTGCTCATCGGTGAACGTCCGACCGCGAGCCTCGCGGTCGCCGCCGGGCTGACCGTGGTCGGCGCCCTGCTTTTGTCCGGCGGGATCGGCAGTCTCGGCGGCGGCGATCTCACCGCCATCCTGTCGGCCGCCTGCTATGCGCTGTGGATGGTCGAGCTCGGCCGGTACATGCAAGCCCATGCGCGGCCGTTCACCAGCGCGGCGACACAGTTCCTGGGCGCCGCCGCCTTCGCCCTGCCGCTCGGGGCAATGCAAGGCAACTTGTCGCTGGCCGCGGCATTTGCAGCCGGACCGGAACTGGCGGTCCTCGGCGTGTTCTCCACCGCGATCGCTTTCGGCATACAGATTGCCGCCCAGCGCTTCACCCCCGCCAGTCATGCCGCCGTGATCGTCAGTGCCGAAAGCGTCTTCGGGGCTTTAGGCGCGGCGATCTTCCTCGGCGAACGGAACTCTCCCGCTGGCGCACTGGGTGCCGCGATCATTCTCGGTGCGATCCTGTCCGTCGCAATGTCGAACCGAGCGCCGCGTGCACGCGCGGCCTTGCTGGCCGGTCCAATTCAGAGCTTCGACGCGGCCATCGCCGGCGCGCCCGCAGCCTGGGCGAGCGATCGTCCCGCCGCCACTTCAGATCCCATGGAGGAATGTGATGAATCTTGCCGGTGATGCGAACGCATTCCCGACCCGACCGCTCCTCGGCACGGGGCCGATCGCCCTATCGACGGCGATTGGACTTGTCGCGAGGTCGCGGTGGTGAGCGCGCGGGCAATGCTTCTTCCGCTCGCCCATCTGGTATCGGCGCTTCGTGCCCGCCTGAAGGGACCCGGCGGCTACTACAACAGCGGCAACGCACTCGGCCTCATCGTCGGTTTTGCGATCCAGATTGCCGCCGCGCCGGTCGGCTTCTACGAGGGAAGCGCTGTCACCGCGGCGGTGATGGACTATTTCGCCGGCAGCCATGGCACTGTTGCGCTGACCTTGGCGACCCTGGTCTTCTTCTGCGGCGGCGAGGCCTATCACCGAGCCTGGGCAAGGCCGGATGCTCCCGATCCCGCCCTCAACCGTCTGGGCGACTTCCTGTCGGGCATAGGCGCCATCGGGCTTGGCGTTGCCCTGCTGCTGCTCGGCGAGCCGCTACTCGCGGCGACCTCCGGCCTGCTGCATGCGCTGGGCAAATTCGGCAGCACCTTCCACAGGCCGGGCACGCCGGTTCCCATGTGGCCGGCCGGCTGGCCAGATCCGTTCCGCAGTGCGGTGCTCGCCAGCCGGTTGCCGGCGATGCTGGCGACAACCGTCGCCCTTGGCTGGGCGCTGCTGGAGGTCTGGTCGGGCGGGCCCTTCACGGCGCTCGCCATGCCACTGACTTTGCTCGGCTGTTACCTTTTGTGGACCAAAGCCGACCTGCTGCTGTTCGGCGTGGGGACCAAGGCCCCACGCCAAATTTCCACATGTTGAAAATGACCGCCTTGAAAGCAAGCGGTTGTCGGGATGGAGAATAACATGGTCGAAAGCATGCATCAGGACGCAGGCGCCTTGTCCGCGGCGGCCTCCTTTCGCGAGCAGGCGGGACGACCGGCCAATGGGCCGGCAAAACGGGCCAGCTCATATTTGAGACTGGCGGGAATCCTTGCCGCTTCGGTGTTTTGGGCGCCACAAGCCCGTGCCGCCAATGTTGATGTTGCTGTCGTGTTCGCGGTCGATTTCTCGTCCTCGATTGATCCGGAGATTGCCGACATGCAGCGCGAGGGGCATGCCGCGGCGCTCACCTCGCCCGAGATTATCGCTGCCATCACCCGAAATTATGTTGGCTGCATCAGCGTGGCCTACTTTGAATGGTCAAGCCCCGGGCACACACGCATCGTGCTGCCGTGGACAAGCATCTGCGGGCTGGAAGATGCCAAGGCGGCGGCTTCGGTAATCAGCAAGAGAGGCGATACCGGCCATATTCGCAGGGGGCGAAGCGGCACATCCGTTTCCTCGGCCATCGACGTCGGGACGCTTCTGCTCGATCAGTTTCCTGGAAAGGCGGCCAAGAAAGTGATCGACATCTCTTCCAATGGTGAGAACAACGATGGACTTCCGGTCCAGCCCAGCAGGCTCAACGCCATCGCCAAGGGATACACGATCAATGCGATCGCCATCCCAGCAGAAGATGAGAATCCCGACCAACCATTGGCATCCTATTTCGCCCAATCGGTGATTGGCGGCTCGCAAGCCTTCGTCATGACACCGAAGGGCCCAAACGACTATGCCACGGCCCTGCGCCGGAAGCTGGTGACGGAAGTAAGCATGGACGTCGACCCACGAATTCCCGGCATCAGGTAGCAAACGCCACTATGGCGCGCTGATCGAAAAGGACGAGGCCGGGCAGGCTGTTCGGATTTTTGCCCGAAATGGGCGCAGGAAGCGGGGCCTCCCAAGGACACCATGCCTTGACAGAAAGACAAAATGTCAGTCGACTAAGGTTGGGGGCGGGCTTGATGCCGGCTTGAAAACGAGTCTTCGTCATGAAGCTGGTCTTTGTCGAAGCTATCGGCAGCAAGGTATCAAGTGTCGGTTTTGGCTGCGCTTCGCTTGGTTCTCGCATCGGAGTTCGCAAGGGGCTCGAGACGCTCGAGCGCGCGTACGAGGCGGGGATAACGTGGTACGACGTAGCGCCCTCCTATGGCGACGGGATGGCGGAATCGATCTGGGGCGAATTTGCATCCAGGAAGCGCGATAGCGTCTGCGTCTGCACCAAGGTTGGCATGCGTCCGCCCAAGACCTCCGCCACCATGCGCGTGCTGAAGCCGTTGTCACGGATTGCCATTGCGACGGTTCCGGCGCTCAAGCGCTATGCATCAAGAGTGCGCCCCACGCCATTCAAAGTGCCGCTGTCCGCGGAGTTGATAAGATCAAGCGTCGAGGAGAGCCTGCGGCGTCTTCGCACGGATTACGTCGATGTCCTTGCGCTACACCGTCCGACCGCCGAGGAACTTGTTCGCGAGGATATCATCCGGACCGTGGAGCGCGTGGTTCAGGACGGGAAGGCCCGGGCCATTTCGGTCGCAGGAGACCTCGAGGCTGGAATGACGGCTCTCGATGAAGCGCTGCCCTATCGATTCGTTCAGATTGCCAATACCCCGCTGGAGCCCAACCTCGGGAAGTTGAAGGAGCGCGCTCGCGGGCACAAAACGTTTGTGACGCATGGGTCCTTCTCAGGCCTCGATCGCATCGTCGAGACCTTAAATGCGCAAAAGGAGATACTGGCCGCTCTTGGCGACCTCGGATACCGCGGCAGTCCGACTGACGTTGCTGTCGCATTTCTCGCCGATTACGCATTCGCAACCAATTCAGCAGGCGTCACCCTGGTCTCCATGTTCAAGAAGGAGCACCTCGATTTCAATCTGCTGCGGTTGAAGAACCATCCGACACCCGAGCGGCTAGATGCCATCGCCGCCGCGCTCGCCATGGGCGTGAAAGACTGATCAACTTCCAGCCTGCCGGGGTCTCCAATGAGGCGCAAAGCGGCCATTGATTGCGAATCGCGGCTGCGCGTCGAGCACAAGCACATCTTCGGCGTTTGAACCCGCGCCATCCTGACAGGCTCACCGATCGATTCCTTACAAATTCGTAAGGAACAGTTCATGCAAACGGAGGAAGTCGGCTAACAAAAAATGGTGCGAGTTCACGTATGTAGCAGCTTGCTGGTTGCTTCGAGAACGTGTTCGAGTTTCGCCCCTAGGTCGTTGTTCCCGTGGCCGGTCGAGGGTGACTTGGCTTGGAACATATCACCGGAGCCGGATCGCGTGATTGTCGAGTTATTTGGCCCTGCCGGGTCGGGCAAAACAACATTTGCACATGCACTTCAGCGCCGTCTGCAAGCTCAGGGCTACGTTGCCAAAGTCGTGCTTTCCTATCAACCCGGTGTCCATTCCACACCACTTGACCCTGGCGGACTTTGGTACGCCTTCCAGCGTGTTGTCAGGGCGATACTGCGAACGGCCGCCTTTGCGTTCCGTCCCTTGAACAACGCGGATGAACTCAGGCTGACAGTCAAGCTGGTCCGAATTTTAACGCCGAGAAATCCGATTTGGTTGATAAGGTTCAGCCGCTATATCCTTGCCCTATCAGTGGCTTGGCAGTATTCGGTCGGCGATCGGGAAATTGTGATTTTCGATCAGGGTTTCATTCAGGCTGTCTGCTCTCTTAGCCTGTTTAGCGGAGTTGCGGACACGGCGTCACTGGCGACGGTCCTGGACCTGATACCCACTTCGGATCTTGCGATAAGTGTGGACGCCGCCGAACCCTTGTTGTCGAAACGGCTGAAGGACCGGCTCTTTCATCAGAGCTATATGGAGCGGCTGTTCGAGGCAGATTCCAAAACCAACTTGCAATCGATACCGATCATCCGCCGGGTAAAAAGCCTCCTTCTCGGCAAAGAGAGATCAACATTGAGCATCGACATGTCGGACGAACGCAGCCTCCAGGAGGCTATATTTCGCGTCGAAAGAGAAATTGCCGAAATGCGTAGCTAGGATCGTTTTCGGGTCAACCGAGCGGCCACCACCTCAAGGCAGGTAAGGGTAACCACGCCGCGGGTTGCGGGAACACAAGGGAACAAAGTCCACGGAAATTCCACCGGCAAAGTGCCGTGCTGCGTCCTTCGTTCGCCTGCCAGTGCCGGGAAAAAGTGACCGCAACGACATCGCATTGAAACTGTTCGGAAGAACTGGTGCTGCGAGAGAGGATTGAACTCTCGACCTCTCCCTTACCAAGGGAGTGCTCTACCACTGAGCTACCGCAGCCGCCGATGGCGGGGCTTCTGCCATATCGAACCGGTAAGCGCAAGGCCAAGAACAACGCTTCTGTGAAAGCCTTTGCCGGATAGCTTTTAATGACATGGCGGCGCCACAATGTTGGCTATCCCTGAACAACAGGGTTGGCCGGTCGCCGGCCGGGACGGGACGATGAGCGACAAGACGATATCACCGAAAAAGGGCGGCACGGACCGCAAGGATCGGCTCGCCGAGCAGTTGCGCGCCAATCTGCAGAAACGCAAGGCGCAATCGCGCTCGCGCCGAACAGGTGAAGCCGACCAGAGGCCGGAAGGGCTCGGCTCGGCCCGGGAAATACAAAAAGATTAACTCAAATCGGCCACTCTTGGACCGGAGCGGGCGAAATCCTATTTCTTGAACCAGATTGGCCAATGGTCTAGACGGGCCGATACTCAAACGATTGAACCGGCTTTTTTGAGCCGAGAGGGACGTTCTTCCATGGATCGCATCAGAATTGTCGGCGGCAACAAGCTCGCCGGAAGCATTCCGATCTCGGGCGCGAAAAATGCCGCTTTGCCGCTGATGATCGCCTCGCTTTTGACCGACGACACGCTGACGTTGGAAAACGTGCCGCATCTGGCCGATGTCGAGCAGCTGATCCGCATCCTGGGCAATCACGGCGTCGACTATTCGGTCAATGGCCGCCGCGAGAAGCAGAATGAAGGCTATTCGCGCACCATCAATTTCTCCGCCCGCAACATCGTCGACACGACGGCACCTTACGAGCTGGTGTCGAAGATGCGTGCGTCTTTCTGGGTGATCGGCCCGCTGCTGGCCCGCATGGGCGAAGCCAAGGTGTCGCTGCCTGGCGGCTGCGCCATCGGCACGCGCCCGGTCGACCTGTTCCTCGAAGGCCTGCAGGCGCTCGGTGCCGATCTCGACGTCGACACCGGCTATGTCATCGCCAAGACCAAGAATGGCCGCCTGGTCGGCAACCGCTATGTCTTCCCGAAAGTCTCGGTCGGCGCCACCCATGTGCTGATGATGGCGGCATCGCTGGCCAAGGGCGAAACCGTGCTGGAAAACGCCGCCTGCGAGCCCGAAATCGTCAACCTCGCCGAATGCCTCAACGCCATGGGCGCCAAAATTTCCGGCGCCGGCACGCCGACCATCACCATCGATGGCGTCGAAGCGCTGTCGGGCGCGCGCGTGCGCGTCATTCCGGACCGCATCGAGACCGGCACCTATGCCATGGCCGTCGCCATGACGGGGGGCGATGTCGTGCTCGAAGGCGCGCGGCCAGAGCTGCTGCAGACCGCGCTGGACGTGATTTCGCAGACGGGAGCCGAGATCACACAGACCAATTCCGGCATCCGCGTGAAGCGCAACGGCGCCGGCATTTCGCCGGTCGACGTGACGACCGCGCCCTTCCCGGCCTTCCCGACCGATCTGCAGGCGCAGTTCATGGGCCTGATGACCATGGCCAAGGGCAAGTCGCGCATCACCGAGACGATCTTCGAAAACCGCTTCATGCATGTGCAGGAACTGGCCCGGCTCGGCGCCCACATCACGCTTTCGGGCCAGACGGCGATCGTCGACGGCGTGGCGAAGCTGAAAGGTGCGCCGGTCATGGCCACCGATCTTCGCGCTTCCGTCTCGCTGGTCATCGCCGGCCTTGCCGCTGAAGGCGAGACCACCGTCAACCGCGTCTACCATCTCGACCGCGGCTTCGAACGGCTGGAGGAGAAGCTCTCCAATTGCGGCGCGGTGATCGAGCGGATTTCAGCGTAGCAAGGGCGACCCTGCCTTCGGCGCTGGCGATTTGCGAAAGCAGATGTTGCATCCAATCTCCCTCCTTGCGGGGGAGATCAGCAGCTTGACCGGTCGCAGCTCCCCTTGGCGCGGTTGCACGGATCGCCAAGACCGCCTAACAGAAGGCTGAAACCAACCTTCAGGTGCAATTCCGCATGGCCCTCAAGCTTATCGCGCTCGACGACCAGGACCTGGGCATCGTTTCGGCCCATGTTCAGGACGCCGTCCTGAAAGTCAGTGATCTCGAATACCTGCCCTCGGCCAAGCGCTTCGTGCTGACCATGAACCGTTTCGTCTGGGAGGCGAAGTCGGGCCTGTTTCGCCAGCACAATGAGCGGCGGCAGGCCGTTCTGCATTTCGATCGGGTGCTGGGCGCCAAGACCAATGGCATTGCCCGCGACAAGCCCGCCGAGGTGCTGTCCCTGCTGGCGATCAGCTTCATCGAGATCAGCAAGCCGGCAGGCATCGTCGAGCTGATCTTTTCGGGCGGCGGCACCATCATGCTCGATGTCGAATGCATCGAGGCCCGCCTTGCCGATATCGGCGGCGCGTGGGAAGCCACGTCGCGTCCCGTCCACAAGGCTTGAGCGCCCCATGGCCATCACGCTTGCCCAGTCCGATGCCGATTTCGAGCAGCGTTTCGCCGCCTTCCTGACGACCAAGCGGGAAGTATCCGCCGATGTCGAGGCCGCGGTGCGCGCGATCATCGCTCGGGTTCGCGCCGAGGGCGATGCGGCGCTGATCGACTATTCCAGTCGGTTCGACCGCGCCGACCTGAAAAGCGTCGGCATTGCCGTATCGAAAGACGAAATCGCCAGCGCCTATGATGGCGCCGATGAACAGACGATCAAGGCGCTCGAATTCGCGCGCGACCGCATCAGCGCCTATCATGAACAGCAGCTTCCCAAGGACAATCGCTATACGGATGCCGCCGGGGTCGAACTCGGCTGGCGCTGGACGGCGATCGAAGCCGTCGGGCTCTACGTGCCGGGCGGCACCGCAAGCTATCCAAGCTCGGTGCTGATGAATGCCATACCAGCCAGGGTTGCCGGCGTCGAACGCGTCGCGATCTGCGTGCCCGCCTCCGGCGGCGCCATACCGCCGCTGGTGCTGGTGGCGGCCGACATCGCTGGCGTTTCCGAAATCTATCGCGTCGGCGGCGCCCAGGCGATCGCCGCCCTTGCCTATGGCACCGAAACGATAAAGCCGGTGGCCAAGGTCGTCGGCCCCGGCAATGCCTATGTCGCGGCGGCCAAGCGCCAGGTGTTCGGCACGGTCGGCATCGACATGATCGCCGGCCCCTCGGAAGTGCTCGTGGTGGCCGACGGCAACAACAATCCTGACTGGATCGCCGCCGACCTTCTCGCCCAGGCCGAACACGATGTATCGGCGCAATCGATCCTGATCACCGACGATCCGGCCTTCGGCAAGGCAGTCGAACAAGCGGTCCAGCGCCAGTTGCAGGGCTTGCCGCGCGGCGAGACCGCCGCGGCGAGCTGGCGCGATTTCGGCGCGGTGATCGAGGTCGCGACCATCGAGGCCGCGCTGCCGCTGGTCGACCGCATCGCGGCCGAGCATGTCGAACTGGCCATCGACGATGCCGAAGGTTTTCTGTCGCGGATGCGCAATGCCGGTGCCGTCTTTCTCGGCCGCCACACGCCGGAAGCCATCGGCGACTATGTCGGCGGTTCCAACCACGTGCTGCCGACGGCCCGCTCGGCGCGCTTCTCGTCGGGCCTGTCGGTGCTCGACTTCGTCAAGCGCACCTCGGTCCTGAAACTCGGGCCGGAGCAGTTGCGTGTGCTGGCGCCGGCGGCGATCGCGCTCGCCAAGGCGGAAGGGCTCGACGCGCATGGCCGCTCCGTCGCCATACGGCTGAACATGTAGGCTGAGATGACGGGCCCCGATCAAACCCGCGCAAAGCTGATCGATGTCGAACTCGATGAATCGATCGGCCGTTCGACGCCCGATGTCGAGCACGAGCGGGCGGTGGCGATCTTCGACCTCATCGAGGAGAACAGTTTTCAGCCCGTCAACGACAGCGGCGCCGGTCCCTACCGGCTGAAACTGTCGCTGGCCGAGCAGCGTCTGGTCTTCGCCGTGGCGCGCGAGGACGGCACCGCGGTGGTCACCCACATCCTGTCGCTGACGCCGCTGCGGCGCATCGTCAAGGACTACTACATGATCTGCGAAAGCTATTACGACGCCATCCGCTCCTCGACGCCGAGCCATATCGAGGCGATCGACATGGGCCGGCGCGGTTTGCACAATGAAGGCTCGCAGACGCTGATGGACCGGCTCTCCGGCAAGATCGACATCGACTTCGACACGGCGCGACGGCTGTTCACGCTGGTCTGCGTGCTGCACTGGCGGGGCTAGCCCTGGTACCCGGCGCCCTGCCCCGCTCGATCCTGTTCCTGTGCGGCATGAACGCCGTGCGTTCGCCGATGGCCGAGCAACTGGCGCGCCGGATGCTGCCCGCCACCATTTTCGTCGCCTCGGCCGGCGTGCGCGCCGGCGAGCGCGACCCGTTCGTCGACGCCGTGCTTGCCGAGGAGGGTCTCACGCTGGGCGAGCGTCATCCAAGGACGCTGGACGATCTCGAGGACGACTATTTCGACCTGATCGTCACGCTGGCGCCGGAGGCGCACCACGCCGCGCTGGAGCTCACCCGCTCGCTCGCCGTCGAGGTCGAATACTGGCCGACGCAGGACCCGACCGGTGCCGGCGGCACGCGCGAGCAGATCATGGCGGCCTACCGCGACGTGCGCGAGCGGCTGAAGTTGCGCATAAGCCGACGTTTTTTGCCTCCAGAAGCAAAAAACGCGACGGATTAAGCGTGTTCACAAGCGCACGATTATCATATAGGTTCCGCCGAAATTCCGGCCTGGGCGCGCCTGGGCGCCGGAACTGCCATCCAAGCAAAGGTATCGAATGCCGAAGGAAGAAGTCCTCGAGTTTCCGGGTGTCGTGACGGAATTGTTGCCCAACGCGATGTTCCGGGTGAAGCTCGAAAACGAACACGAGATTATCGCCCATACGGCCGGCCGCATGCGCAAGAACCGCATCCGCGTGCTGACCGGCGACAAGGTTCTGGTCGAGATGACGCCATACGACCTGACCAAGGGCCGCATCACCTACCGCTTCAAGTAAGATCAAGGCCGATTGGTCCGCGATGAGCATTTTGCAGAAGCTGGTGCTTGCCTCGGGGTCGCCGCGCCGCATCGAACTCTTGCAGCAGGCCGGCATCGAGCCGGACCGGATCCTGCCAGCCGATATCGACGAAACGCCGCTGCGTGCCGAGCATCCGCGTTCGCTCGCCAAGCGGCTGTCGAAGGAAAAGGCAGAGAAGGCGTTCGCGTCGCTGAAGACCGAGACGGACTATGCGCCAGGCTTCGTGCTGGCCGCCGACACTGTGGTCGCGGTTGGGCGGCGCATCCTGCCCAAGGCAGAAACACTCGATGATGCCGCCAACTGCCTAGGGTTGTTGTCCGGCCGTTCGCACCGTGTCTATTCCGGCATCTGCCTGATCACGCCAGGCGGCAAGCTGCGCCAGCGGCTGGTCGAGACGCGGGTGCGTTTCAAGCGACTGCCGCGCGAGGAGATCGACGCCTATGTCGCCTCGGGCGAATGGCGAGGCAAGGCCGGCGGCTATGCCGTCCAGGGCCTCGCCGGGGCCTTCGTCGTCAAGTTGGTCGGCTCCTACACCAACATCGTTGGGCTGCCGCTCTATGAAACGGTGGCGCTGTTGTCGGGCGAAGGCTTCAAGATCCATCAGAGCTGGCTCACCGCACGGCCATGAACTCCGACTCCAAGGTCACGCCGCTGCGCCCAAAGCGCCCCTGTCCCGAATGCGGCAAGCCATCGGCGCGCGACACCTTTCCGTTCTGCTCGACGCGCTGCAAGGACATCGACCTCAACCGCTGGCTGAAGGGGGCCTATGTCATCAAGGCCCGCGACGACGACGAGGAAGAGCCGGACGCCGACGAGCCGAAATAAGGCCAGCCCATCAGCGCGGAGCCAGACTTCGATCAGGCCTCCGCCGAGCCCGCGGGGCCATTGGCGTCCGATTGCAAAAAGAATCTGTCGAGGAGGGGAATGCAGGCCGCCCCAAGGCCGGCTGCCTGCCGGTCCGACGTGCCCTCCCTGACGAAGAGAGCCGCGAGATCACTGGCGCCGATGGCCGTGAGCTTTTCCCTGATCTCGCGCACCAGCTCGGCTCTCACCCATTGCGGCATGAGGCCGTCCAGCACGATGCCCCTGAATGTGGCAAGCGCCGATGCCGAATGGATCGCCAGCGATATGCTGGACGCGGTTGCCTCGATCCATTTCCTGAGTTCCGGGTCCGGGGCGCGAGACCCTGGCGCCAGGCCGACATCGTCAACCGAAACCGACGTGCCGAGCGGTGCCACGCCGCCGGTCGCAGATGGCACCAGGATGCGTCCGATCCCAGGCCTTGCATCGCGCCGCGAGAAGCCGAGGCGACCATGTTGGACAATGCCTCCGTCAAGCAAATGCCCGATGAAGATATAGAGGAAGTCGGGCGCGCCTCCGGCCAGCCCATAGGCCAATTCCGCGCTGCATGCCGCCACCGCGTCCCGGTCGAGATAGATCGATAGACGTGTTTCCTTGCCCATTTGCAGGGCCAGGTCCTCAAACTCGGCCCACGCGCTCTCCGGACCGTCCGTGCCCTTGCCGTTGGCGACCGCCGCAAGAATATCCGAAGCAACCGCTATGCCGATGTCCTCCAGCCTCGCATGCTGGGCCGGGGTCAGGCGCGAGCGCATCTCGGCGATCGCCGTATATGCGATGCGTGCTATTTCACCCATTTCGCCCGCGCCGTAGGACAGCCTTCGCTGCTCCAGGACCCCGCCGACAAAATCGACCAGTGCGATGTCCGCATGGCGCAGCCCCAGCCGCAGGCCAAGAAACAGCGCTCCCTCGGGATTGATCGACATCGGCACCGACGGCTGTCCGACCTTGCCCTTGACAGGTCTTCCCGCCACCAGCAGTCCTTCCGCCTCTAGGGAGCGGACGATGACGGACGCGGTCTGCTTGGTGAGCCCGGTGATCTCGGCGATCTGGGCTTTGGACAGCTGACCGTGAATCCTGATCAGCGACAGGGCAAGAC
This sequence comes from Mesorhizobium sp. 113-3-9, assembly GCF_016756515.1. Taxonomy (NCBI): domain Bacteria; kingdom Pseudomonadati; phylum Pseudomonadota; class Alphaproteobacteria; order Hyphomicrobiales; family Phyllobacteriaceae; genus Mesorhizobium; species Mesorhizobium sp. 113-3-9. Next base: position 6,861,017 of record NZ_AP023246.1, read on the forward strand.
GTTCATTCGACGCGCGGAGGCCGACCTGGTTCGCGCCCCTGTAACCTGGATAGATGCCGTTCGGGCTCGTTCGGGCAGAGCTTCCGCCCCCTATACGTCCGGTCACCGTGAATACCCCAATAAGGACGAGCCCGCCGACCTGGATGTTGGCAGACGCAGATACGAACCCTTGGCAAGGATTTGCAGGAGCGAGGCAAATAAGTCAATCAAAATTACCTATTGACTTGATCCCCGACCTGAAAGTAGCTGGCATGGACCAAAGACGAGGAAAGCGAAGATGGTACGCGGCGACTGGATCGCAACATGGACTGCCAGCCCAATGAATGTCTGGGCCGCCGACATGGTGATCCCGGGGTTCTACAACCAGACGGTTCGCGAGATTGCCCGCATCAGCGTCGGCGGCCAGCGACTAAGGATACGTTTGTCGAACGAGTTCGGCAGCGCACCGGTCGTCATCAACGCGGCCCATGTCGCACTGGCGGGCGAGGACGGAGCCATCCAGCCCCTGACGAGCCGCCCCCTCACCTTTGGCGGCGACGCGACCGCCTCAATCGCGCCGGGTGCTCCGCTGTTGAGCGATCCCGTGGAATTGGCAACGCCCGCGCTGTCCCGGCTTGCCGTGAGTTTCTACGTCAGCGGCCACCTTCCGGTGGAAACTCATCATTACGAAGCGCAGCAGACGGCATTCATATCCATTCCGGGGAATTTCGCCGCCTCCGAACTCCTGCCGCTCCAGCAAACCACCACCAGCCGCTACTTCGCTTCAGCCATCTACGTCGACGCAAAGGAAGGATCGCGCGCGATTGCCTGCTTCGGCGACTCCATCACCGACGGCTACGGCTCGCAGATAGATGGCGACAGGCGGTGGCCGGACATTCTGAGCGAGCGGCTCAGCGCCGGCACCGCGACGCGGGACCTGGCCGTGCTCAATCTTGGCATCGGCGGCAACCGGCTTCTGAGCAATCGCCGCGGCACGAAGGCTTTGGAGCGGTTCGACCGCGATGTGCTCAGCCTGTCCAGGGTATCGCATCTCGTCATTCTGGAGGGCGTCAACGACATAGGCTGGCCCAACACCGCGCTTGCGGGCGCCGACGAGGCCGTAACGGCAAAACAAATCATATCGGCGATCAGGCAGCTTGCCGTGCGCGCCGAGACCGCCGGCATTCGCGTCATACTGGGGACCCTGACCCCATTCGAAGGAACAACATCGGAATCGCCGGTCGGCGATTTTCACACGCCCGAGAAAGAGAAGGTTCGCGCCGCAGTCAATGAATGGATCCGAAAGGCCGAGGGCGTTCACGGCTTTGTCGACTTCGATGCCGCAGTCCGCGATCCCGGCCGGCCAACCAGGCTCCTCCCAGCCTATGATTGCGGCGATCACATCCATCCGAGCGACGCAGGCTACAGGGCCATGGCGCAAGCCATCGACATGGCCCTGTTCGAGTAATGGCGTATTTAGTAAGTCATTCTGACTTATTATTGACACGTGCCAATGTTTGTTGCATAACGTCCTCGAACGCTGGCGAGCCGTGGCTGCAAGCGTCAATGGGAGGATTTCATGCGAACCAATAGCCTGCGGTTGCCGCGCATAGCGCTGGCATGCACGTTGAGTGCCTTCACCGTCTTCGGACCAGCGGCTGCTGGAGCGGCGGACCTTTCCTCGATCCTTTTCGTCAATCCGCTGCCCAAATATCCGGCGTGGCGATTGATCGGCGATTGCGTCGCCAATCGGGCGAAGGAGCTGAACATTCCCACGACCGAATCCGGCCCGACCACAGGCAATCTCGATGCCACCGTCATGATTCAGCAGATTCAGCAAGGCATCGCCAACAAGGCGGGAGCGATACTGACCTTTCCGGCGACGGCTGGATTTGTTCCCTTGCTCCAGCAGGCGGGGAAGGCCGGTATCACGGTCGGCACGTTCTATGGCGCTTCCGGAACGGAATCCGGTTCGAACGTGAACATCGGGGCAAACTTCACCCGGGTCGGCGAAATCTTTGTCGAAGCGATAGCAAAGCGCGAAGGCCCGCAGCATGTCGGGCTGATGGCGCAGGGACCAAGCGGCGCGGCCAAAGCCTTCGTCGACGGGTTCACCGCGGCGGCCGCGAAGACCCAGAACGTCACCATATCCGCTGTGGTCTACACCAATGACGATGCCAGCAAGGCGCTTGACCAGGCCAATGCCCTTTTGACGGCGCATCCCGAGGTCAACGTCATCGCCTCGCATATGGGAACCGCCACGCAGGGCGGGACCGCCGCCATCAAGTCCAAGGGCCTGACCGGCAAGGTCGTATTCGTCGCCAATGGGACGGCAGGTGGCGGCGAGCAAGGACTTGCCGACGGCACCGTCTACAAGCTGATGCTGCAGGATCTTTGTACGGCGGGTACCAAAATGGTCGATTCAGTGGCGGCCATCGCTCGCGGCGAGACGGTTCAGCCGCAGATCGATGTTGGCGTGCGCATGTTCGACGCGAGCGATTACAAGGAGTTTCTCGCCAAGGGATGGCAATGATGGCGATCGCCCAGCCGGACATTCCGGCCCCCGCGCTGGAGATGCGCGGGGTGGGCAAGTCGTTCGGCAACGTCAAGGCGTTGTCGAATGTCGATATCACCGCCGGGGCTGCCGAAATCCATGCCATTGTCGGCGACAATGGCGCGGGCAAGTCGACCACGCTCAAGATCATGTGCGGGATTTTCCGTCCGGACCAGGGGCAATTGCGGCTGGGCGGAAAGTCGGTCGAGATGCGCGACGCGTCGGAGGCCCATCATCTGGGTATCTCGGTTGTCCATCAGGACCTCGCGCTTGTCGAATGCCTGGACATCGCCACGAACATGGCTTTGGGAGCCATTCCGCGCAGAGGACGATTCCGGCTGGACCGTCGCCGCATGGAGACGGAAGCCGCCAAGGTGCTGGACGATCTGAAGATAAGGGTCGGTTCGGTCCGCACGCAGATCGGGCTCCTTTCTGGTGGCGAACGTCAAATCGTCGCCATCGCCCGCGCGGTCCGGATGGACCTGCCGATCATGCTTCTCGACGAGCCTACCGCGGCACTGGGTGTCCGGGAGACGGCCCATGTGGGAGAAATCCTCGGCGAACTCCGGCAGCAGGGGAAGGCCGTCATCTGTATCAGCCACGACATGGATTTCGTGTTCCGCAACAGCGACAGCATCACTGTCATGCGGCTGGGGCGCTCGGTTGCGACGCGACGCACCAGGGATACCAGCCGTGATGAAATCATCGGACTGATCACAGGTGCGATCCAGGGCGACACTGCCAGTTCCGATCCAACCTTTGCCTGAACGAGGGAACCAGACCGTGGCCAGCGAACAGGCAGAACACCAATCTTCGACAGCCTCGCAAGGTGTCCTTTCAACACTGATGTTGCGCCAGGAAACGACATTGCTGGCGGTTATCGTGGCGATTGGGATCGTTGCCACGCTTCGCAACCCCGCATTCCTCAACCCGGCAAATCTCACCGACATCGCCCGCGCGGCGGTGATCTATTTCGTCATGGGCTGCGGCGCTTCACTGCTCATGATAGGAGGCGGGCTCGATTTCTCCGTGGGCGCAGTATTTACGCTTGGCGGCATCATCTGCGCGTGGTTGCTGGTGTGGGGAGCGCCCTGGCCGCTCGCCGTGCTGGCGGGCGTGGCGGCCGGTGCCGCCGTCGGATACGTCAACAGCATGATCATCGAGCGGCTGCACGTGCCTCCGATCATAGCGACCTTGGGCACCTTCTTCATCGTCGGCGGGCTGTGTGTCCAATTCACTGGCGGAGAAGACATTGTCCCGCTGCCCGAAACGTTTCAGGCCCTGGGTCAGGGAGCCGTGCTCGGCATCCCCTACATCGTTCTCTATGCCGTCGCGCTGGGGCTGCTCTTCTGGTTCCTGCTCGAGCAAACGCCGTTCGGTGTCGAGACACGCGCGCTGGGTGGCAATCGCAAAGCCGCGATCGCCAACGGCCTCAAGGTCAACAGGCTCGATACGATCCTCTACGTCACCGCCGGCGCCACCGCCGGCCTTGCCGGTGTCATCTACGCGGCGCGCGTTGGAAGTGGCCAGGTTGCCGCCGGTGGACCCTCGGTCACACTCTCGGTCGTCACGGCCGTGCTCATAGGCGGTATAAGCTTGCTCGGAGGCCTGGGGACAATCACCGGCGTTGCGGTTGGGGCCCTCCTGCTGTCGGCGATCGATAACGCCCTCATCGTTGCCAGCGTGCCGCCGCAGTACAACAGCATCATCATCGGCGCGATCCTTATCTGCGCAGTGGCGGTTGATCACATGCGCAGGGAACGTCTGTACAAGCGCCGTCGGTGAGGTCTTTCCCGGGGCTCGTCCGATCAGCCGCGTGGGTCTTGCGGCTTGTCCGCGCCCAGGCCGGCAGCCAGTCGCCATGGGCAGCCAGGAGGTCATCGACCAGTGACCAGATCTGGTCGAGATCGAGCTCCGCCGCCGTGTGGGGATCCATCATCGCCGCGTGGTTGATGTGCTCGCGGTTTTCGCTCACCAGCGCCCGCACCGTCAGTTCCTGGACATTGATGTTGGTGCGGATCAGCGCCGTCAGTTGCGGCGGCAGGTCGCCTATATAGGTCGGCTGGATGCCCGAGGCATCGACGAGGCAAGGCACCTCGACGGCACAATCGCGGGGCAGCGAAGTGATGCAGCCATTGTTGCGGACATTGCCATAGATCACCGACGGTTCGCCGACCCAGACCGAATTCATGATCGAGGAGGCATATTCCGAGGACTGCTCGACCTCAATGCGGTCGGCCGAACGATAGGCTTGCGCCTGGCCCTTCCAGCGCTCGATCTGTTCGATGCAGCGCTTGGGATATTCGTCGAGCGGGATGCCGTATTTCTCGATCAGGTCGGGGCGGCTTTCCTTGATGAAATAGGGCGTGTATTCGGCGAAATGCTCCGAGCTTTCGGTGACGAAATAGCCGAGCCTGGTCAGCATGTCGTAGCGCACCTTGTTGGGGCAGCGCGGGTTCCAGCCGGTTTTTGGCGCGCGGCCTTCGCGATAGGCGCGAACGAGATCCGGATAGAGATCGCGATAGGAACCGTCCGGCTGGCGATGCTCGAACTTCAGATAGAACGACATGTGGTTGATGCCGGCCGAGCGATAGCGGATCTCCTCGTAGGGAAGATCGAGATCGTGCGCCAGTTCCATCGCCGTGCCCTGCACCGAATGGCAGAGGCCGACCTGCCGGATGTCAGGGTATTTCTCCGATATCGCCCAGGTGTTGATCGCCATCGGGTTGACATATTGCAGCATGATCGCCTGCGGGCACACAGTGAGCATGTCCTCGCAGATCGCCCACAGATGCGGCACGGTTCTCAAGCCGCGCATGATGCCGCCGACGCCGAGCGTGTCGGCGATGGTCTGGCGCAGGCCGTATTTCTTCGGCACTTCGAAGTCGGTCACCGTGCAGGGCTCGTAACCGCCGATCTGAAAGGCGACGACGACGAAGTCAGCACCGACCAGCGCCGTGCGCTGGTCGCAATAGGTCTCGGCCTTTGCTTTCACGCCGAGCGTCGCGATCAGCTTGTTGACGACGACAGCGCTTTCTTCCAGCCGCTGCGGATTGATGTCCATCAGCGCGATTGTTGCTCCCGACAAGGCCGGCCGCTGCAGCACGTCGCCGACAATGTTCTTCATGAACACCGTCGAGCCGGCGCCTATGAATGTGATCCTGGGATTTCTTGCCACGCCAATCTCCGGCATAGGTTCAGGCTTGATGCGGCTTCGACTATGCCGCGTGCAAGCCGCCGCCGTCCAGCCTGGGCGAACTGGACGACAACTTGCGGGCGCTGGACATCGCGCTCTCGCCTGCTGAACTCGAGTGCGAGCTCGATCGCATGGTCGCGCCCGGCGCTGTCGGTGAAGAACGGCGGCGCCGGGACGGAGGCTGACTGGCCACAAGGGGCCGACCTCAGGCCATTCCAGCGATGAAAGCACCCGAGGAAGCCGCCTTTCCATGCCATCTCTTTTCCTGCCAGAAATCGACAGCTGGGCGCTGGACAGGCCGAATTCCCGTGCTATAACCCACGCGCTTTCAAGGGGCGCCCCTGGCGCCCTCATGAAATCCGGTTCACGGGAATTCGTTTGCCGGAACAGGCCCAGATAGCTCAGTTGGTAGAGCAGCGGACTGAAAATCCGCGTGTCGGTGGTTCGAATCCGCCTCTGGGCACCATCCCCTCTTCTCCCGACAGTCCCTTTCGCCGAAGCTTCTACTCTCCTGTCTCGGCAACTAGCTGAAATACTTACTGATTTCGCTGCCCAAAGCGCGGATGGTCGGGTTTCGTGGAATTTCGGCGCAGTTGGTCCAACGAGGCGGGGGGCTGGTATTTTCGCTGGTATTGGAGATCCTGATGGTATCGATGCAGCCAAATGGAGGTCCCGAAAATGGCTCTTTCCGACGTAAAATGCCGTAATGCCCGACCCGCTTCCAAGCTCGTGAAATTGTCTGACGGTGGCGGGCTCCAGCTTTGGGTGCAGCCTACCGGATCTCGCCTATGGCGCCTCGCCTATCGTTTTGGCGGCAAGCAGAAGCTTCTGGCGTTGGGCAGCTATCCCCTCATCTCCCTCGCTGAGGCACGCGAGGCGCGCGATACCGCCAAACGTCTCCTCCTACGTGGCATCGACCCCGCACAGGAGCGTAAGTCGCAAAAGGCTTCGGCGGAGGACACCTTTCGCTCAATCGCGGAGGACTATGTCGACAAGCTGAAGAAGGAGGGACGTGCCGACCGGACCATCACCAAGGTCAAATGGCTGCTCGACTTTGCCTATCCAACGTTTGGGGACAAAAGCGTTCGGGAGATCGATCCGGCCACAATTCTTGCCGCTCTCCGCAGCGTGGAGGTTCGTGGTCGATACGAGTCGGCCAGGCGAATGCGCTCCACCATCGGCAGCGTGTTTCGATATGCAATCGCAACCGCACGCGCCGATGTAGATCCGACGATCGCCCTGAGGGGCGCACTCGTCGGTCCGACGGTCACGCCCCGTGCCGCGGTTACCGATCCTAAGGCCTTGGGAGGCTTGCTGAGGGCGATTAATGCATTTGACGGACAGCCTACAACCCGAGCCGCTCTGAAGCTGATGGCCCTGCTATTTCCCCGCCCCGGCGAGCTGCGCGCGGCCGGATGGGACGAGTTCGATTTCGAAAGCTCGGTGTGGAGCATCCCTGAAGGACGCATGAAGATGCGACGGCCGCACCGCGTACCTCTTTCCACGCAGGCCGTCAGCGTCCTGACCTCACTTAGAGAAATCTCTGGTGGTGGATCGCTGTTGTTTCCTAGTGTTCGATCGGGTTCGCGTCCGATTTCCGACAACACGCTTAACGCCGCCCTTCGCCGTATGGGCTATGGCAAAGAAGAAGCTACCGCGCACGGCTTTCGAGCAACGGCATCAACTCTGCTAAACGAATGCGGCAAGTGGCACCCGGACGCCGTAGAGCGGCAGCTGGCCCACATTGAGAACAACGACGTTCGGCGCGCCTATGCCCGGGCAGAGCACTGGGAAGAGCGCGTCAGGATGATGCAATGGTGGGCCGATTATCTGGATGAACTCGAGAGCAAAAACTCGCGGGTGGTCTCAATCGGGGGACGCGAGGCAAGCCTGCTGTCCATACATCCTCGCGAGGGTCTAGTTTGGAAGCCAACAGCGACGGTTCGCCAAACGACGAGACGAACCTCCAATCTCCGAAAATCACACTGAACCCCGTCGAAAACACCGAAACTGGGCGACCAATGTTGCAGGCCCGGAGGGTCATCGTTTTCCACAGGAAATCAATTGGCCACACATTTCCTTCGTATTCTCTCGTATGGTCTGGCGAACCTAAGGACCAGGAGGAGGACTAGTATTCCCTCCGCGGTGTCTCGTCGTCCACAAGAAGGGTCGATTAACCCGTGACGAACGTGGCTGGTTTGGGGCCGTGTCCAGACGGTCCGGTTGCGGCAAACTCGCGGCAGTAAGCTGCCATTCCGCAGCCGACGCCATTGCGGTCATTTGCTCTTCTTCGGAACAACGACCGGGCCTAAAGTTGCCCCTTACATTGGGATTTGAGAAGTCGAAGGGTGTGAGAGCTGATGTGCCTACCTTGGCGCTGATCCTCGTGACCCGTCCTGACAATGGACAAGATTGCAGTCTTACAAATTTTTCTACAATCAGTCGTACCGAAAAACTATTGGATGCACTATTGGGAGATGCACTGCTAATGAGGATCATTTTTGCCTGCGACGAGTCAGGTGCGAAGGGGTACGCGGATCGCGACGAGGCATTCGACGGTGAAGTTGGCCTCTTCGCAGGTGTCATGGTGCCCGAAAGCCATCTTGCAGCGGTAGAGGCCGACCTGCAAATCGTCGTGCAGAGGTATCAGACTGACGCTCAGAAGCTGCATATCGCCGACTTACCGCCTGACCGACAGGGAGCTCTGCGCGATGACATCTATGCGGTCATTCGCAAACATCAACTTCCTTGCTTTTGGTACGCCATCCACGTCGCCGGCTTTCATGCCTGGCACCTCAGCCAGATCGAGGCACGCAAGCAGGCGAAGGCCCTGCCCGCCGCCGCTTCAAGCCAACCTCCGCGCTATAAGGGAGGCAGTCCAAGAGAAACCCCGGATTCGTTGCACGTCGCGATTTTTGACGGTCTCTACGCCCATCTTGTTGCCTTCCTCGAGGAGCGCGGCTGCAAGGATGTCGAGATCGAGGTGCGGACCGACCGTGTGGACAATCCTATTGTTAAGGATTTCATCGCGGTCGCCGAAAGACTATTGGGCGACATGACTTTCACTAGGACGTCCCGCCGCTTCGATACGGTTACCAAGACGTTGGTCGATAGGCAAATCCGCATCTGTACAGTTCTCCCTCCCGAGTTGCAGATTGAGCTGCAGGTGAGGAGCCTCGAGATCAACGCTGTCGATCACGACAGTGACGGTCTGGTGCTGGCTGCAGACGTGCTGGCAAACAGTCTCGCCTACCTTTTCAAACAGCGCATCGGCACCGAGAAGTACACTAGGCTGAACTGGCCCGATGCCGTGACCGGCCACCCCTTGGAGGAAAATCTACTGACCTTCAACAACTGGGGCGACGGCGACCTCGTCGGGGACGTTCTCTACCGGCATCCTAAGGCGGTTGCTGGCTAGACCTGCCACGGCGCGGGGGACCGCTACTGGCGCGCAGCAGTCGCTAATGCCTCTACATAGGACTCACCCCAGTCCGGCCGTAGGCGTCCGGCCGCCTTGCTGCACATTGGGAAATGGACGCTTCGAGCTTCCCGAGCGCTCCGATCGAAACTGAAGGATCTCAAACTGTATCAGCCGGCAGCGCCGTGAGGCTCGCGAACTTGCATCTCCACTTGCAAGCCGGCGGCAGCAGCCATGTTGACCAGTGCGTCGAGGCCGAACAGGTCGACTTTGCCGCGGGTAAGGTCTGAGATCCGCGGCTGGGTCACCCCAAAGACTTTGGCCGCTTGAGACTGACTTAAATGCGTGCGGGAAATATGCTCTTTGAGCGCCGTCATGAGCACCGCGCGTAACTTTGCGCTCTCGCTCTGTTGCGGGCTCGGCTCGGCAGGTGCCGCCGGCTCCAGATCCTTCACCGGGCCTGCAGACGATTCGCTATTCGCACCGATGTCCAGCAAGAATTGCTCGTTGGCGATACTGGCGATTTTCGCGGTGAGGCCGATCTTCTCTTCCGCCTTTGCGCGAGCATGATCCGACATGAAGGCGAGAAGGCGCTCCAAGCCACCCTTGTCCGATACGGTTACAAAATCCTTGTTCTTGTTCACGAAGACCACGGACTTCTTCTTTTCTCGAAGAAGCTCGATGACATTGCTTAGTGTGCCGGTGCTTTTGCAATCCCAGACCATGAGGCCATAGTCGCTGTTGCGCGCCATCTCCAGGTCTTTGGCGGTAAAATAGGCGCGCGTGCCAGCCTTCGCCTTCGAGACGACCCTGTGGACCGGCCATTCTGCGACATTGTTCCGGGGCGAATCGCCGGTGCAATACACAGTCACCTTTCTGGCTTGGTACTGCTGGAGGCATTCTTGAATTGAGGTATCGGCACCATCGGCATCTCCGACCACGACGTCGAAGTCTGAAGATACGATCTTGTTGATCCTATCCGCCACCTTCTCATGCAGGCGACTGATGGAGATTGATCCGGCGATGAAGACAGTGGTCATGGCATTACTTCCATGTGATCGAAGCGGCGTAGATATGGTTGATTTTCTTGTACGTGCGCAGCGTTTTGCAGACGGCGTCCATCGTGGCGCCCGTGTCGAAAAGGTCATCAAGGACAAGCGCGTTCCAACACCCTTCGTTGGTGATGGACGGGTTGATGCTGAACCGTCCCTCCAATGCGGCGTCCTTAGCCTCGCGGCCATGCAGATTCTTGAGCTGCGGGCTACCTTCCGGCGCTGGCGCCTTGACGATGATATCATCGAACACCGGCGTTTTCGTCAGTTTGCCGAGTTCGTTGGCGATCTCATTGACCGGCTGGCGCGCGCGCACCGTGGAGGCCGGCATCGGGATAATAAGGCCAATCTTGCCGAACAAAGGCAGCAAGGATTGCTGCACTTGCGCTGCGAGCGCTTGCACCTGATTCCAATCGGCTCGATATTTAAGCTGGTATAACGCCTCGCCGGGCTCTGAGCGCGTCGTGTCAAATCGAGGGTGGCCGTATTCGTCGTCGCCCAGGTAGACGCTCGACAGCGTATGCTTGTGCAGCGCGTAACCGAGATCCCAACTGCCTTCGAGCTTTCGAACCTGAACCTTCATGATGATGAGTATTCCTTGCAGGCCCTGGGAACGCCAACTGCGCGCCCACCTTATATATACAAAATATTGTATGAGACGCAATGGCCCCGGGGCGGCTCGTCAATGGCATCCGGAGCTCACGGCGCCAGCGTAGTCACGTCGGGGATTGACCAATTGCGTAAGGTTGCATAATGTTGCCGTATGTCACAGAATGATGCCCCCGATTTCCTGACCCTTGCCGAGGCCGCAGAGTATGTTGGCGTCTCGAAGGACACGCTTCGACGGTGGGATGCCTCGGGCAAGCTCAAGCCCGTGCGCCGTCCAGGGAGCGGCTATCGCTTCTATCGCCGGCCTGACCTTGAGCCCTTCCGCCTCGAGTACCGGCGCGCCGAACAGGCCGCCAACGAGCCGGACCATATGTTTCAGACCCTGACCGCAGATATTGAAGCGAACCCCAAGATACGCGAGCCGCAACAGGGCGCGCACCGGGCAGTGCGGACCCACTTCGAAGCCTCGAACGAGCCGGTGATCCTGCAGATACCCGTCGGATGCGGAAAGACTGGCGTCATCGCGACATTGCCCTTCGGCGTCGCCAAAGGGCGCGCGCTCGTCATCACACCGAACCTGACGATACGGTCGGGTGTCGCGGAGTCGCTCGACATCAGCAACCCGAAGAATTTCTGGCGGCGGACAGGGGCGCTCCACGATTTTTCCGCGGGGCCATTCCGCGCTGTTTTGGATGGCGTTGATGCCAATCTCCACGACTGCAACGCAAGCCAGTTCGTCGTGACCAACATCCACCAGTTGGCCAGCTCGGCCGATCGTTGGCTCCCGCAGTTTCCGCCGAACTATTTCGACATGATTATGATCGACGAGGGCCACCACAACGTGGCGCCGAGTTGGGCGAAGGTCTTCGACCGCTTTCCGAACGCCAAGGTCGTCAGCCTGACGGCGACGCCGTTCAGGGGTGACGGAACGCGGCCGGTCGGCAAGGTGATCTATCGCTACCCGTTCACTCGGGCGATGGTGAAGGGGTACATCAAGCAGATTCACTCTCGGAACGTCGCGCCGTCAGAGCTGTCCTTCACCTACCGTGACGACATGAAGCGGCACACACTGGAAGAGGTGTTGGCCTTGCGAGAACATGCCTGGTTCCGGCGAGGTGTCGCGTTGGCGCCCGAGTGCAATCGTCACATCGTTGATGCCAGCATCAAATATCTCCAGGAGCTGCGAGAGCGCAGCGGTGTCCGTCACCAGATCATCGCCGTTGCCTGTTCCGTCGACCATGCCCGCCAAGTGCGAGGGCTGTACGAAGAGCGGGGCCTGAAGGCGGCCGAAATCTATGGTGAGATGGATCGTGAAAAGCAGGACGTCGTTCTTGCCGATCTGCGCAGCGGCAAGCTCGATTGTATCGTGCAGGTGCAGATGCTCGGGGAGGGCTTCGATCATCCGCCTCTGAGTGTCGCGGCCATCTTCCGGCCGTACGCGAGCTTGTCGCCTTACATCCAATTCGTCGGGCGCGTGATGCGCGTCGTCCACGAGGCGAAGCCGGACCACCCGGACAACCACGCATTCGTGGTCTCCCATGTGGGCTTGAACACCGACGCCCATTGGGACGATTTCCGGGAGCTCGACTTCGACGATCAGGCGATGGTCAAAAAGTGGCTGGAGGCCGGTGACGAGAATGGCGATGGCGACGGCTCAGGAGAGCCCCGTCGCTTCGATATCGGTATGCTGGTCGATAACGAGATCGTCGGCTCATTCATCAATCGGTCGTTCCTTGATCCCGAAGACGATCGCGTCCTCGAAGAAATGCTGGATCATGAGATCGGCGCAGGCCTCCGCCTGCGCGACGTCATCGCGAAGGACAAGCTCCGGGAGACGCTGCGCCGAAAGCAAGCGGAGCTGTCCCAGGTCAGCAGTTCCGGTGACCTTCCGGTGCAGCCGCAGGCGCGGCGGGTCGGCGCGCGCAAGCGGCTTTCCGAACGCACAGGCTCCGTGGTCGCCCGCATTCTCAAGGACCTGAAGCTCTCGCCCGCCGGGCGCGAGGTCGGCCAGCGAGACAAGACCGTCGCGGGGCGTGACAACCGGGCCGCCGTTACATCGCTGCTGAACAAGGCGATCAACGAACATCTCGGGATCAAGTCCGGGAGCCGCAAGGCACCCGACGCGGGCGACAATGAGGACGCTTTGGCTGCGCTCGATATGCTGGGAGACAACGTGCGCGACGCCCTGAAAGGGAAGAACGATGGCTAAAGTCAGGGACATTCTAATCGACGTGAGGATCGAGCAGGCGCAGCGCCAGCGCAAATGTCGAAGGAACAGCTCCCACGTCATCCCGAAGGGCGAGTGGTGTCTCGTTGTTCGAACCAACGCGACCAACGATGACTACAGCTACAGCCGAGACGCTGCGAAACCCATGCTCGATGCGGCTTGGGCGAAGCTCAGGACCATCTACGAAGGACTCGGAATGTCACCGCCTGATGGCTAAAGGACGGGGGAATGAGCGACGGATACAACTTTCAGCAACTCAAGGCCGCGATTTTAGCGCTGAGCCGGGCCACTGATTGGGAAGTGGCCAAAAAGGAGTGGCGCCTCGTCGAGATTTCCGAAGCCGACGAGCCCGAGACCTGTCTGTGCGGCCATTTCCCAATCATCGAGTTGTGCACCATCTCCAATGCTACGACCCGAAAATCGGTGGACGTAGGCAACGTCTGCGTGAAGCGGTTCTTGGGTTTCCGCTCCGATTTGATTTTCCAGTCTCTGAAGCGTGTCCGAGCCGACCCAGATAAGCCGATCGGCCCGGATGCCACCGCGTTCTTTCACGAACGCGGGGTCATCAACGATTGGGAGTATCAGTTCCAGCAGAGCACCATGCGGAAGCGCAACCTGTCTCAACGGCAGTTGGCGACCAGGCGTTCGATAAATCAGAAAGTGATTGCGGCCGTGCGGCGTCGTGGTCTTTCATAATCCCGGGGCGACGCCGGCTCCCGGCCTCTCTCCTACGAGCCATAAGAGTGCGGCTGCAGGAACTCCGTCTCCTGCTTGGTCAGCACCCTCCAGAGGCCCGGCCGCGGTCACACCTTAGCAATAAGGTACAGCTCGACGTTGAATCCCAAAAATTGAAAGCCCTCCGCAACCGCGATTGGCGCACCACTCTCAAGCTGGCCGTGAGGTCTGGGCACAAGGGCGACTTCGGTCGTCGAGATGGCGTCGTACACCAAGCTGCTCGGACGGCGGCTTTCAGGATCGCTGGCTGGGGTTGGGAACGAGGGAAATCGAGGCGCTAAGCGGACGCTCCAGATAGGCTGCGCCGCCGTGCTGCAGGCCTGCAATTTGCTCGATACTTCAGTCAGATATGAGCAATGCCAAGAAGATTCTGTGGTCGCGTTCATAAGAATCAGATCAGATATTGTCTGGTGCGTAAGAATTAAGGACAAAAGGAGCACGCAAGCGCAAATGGCGAGGGCTCCCAGATACTTCGGCGCATGGGGCAACGTGCCCGTAGATGATGATGTGCGGCCGTTCAGCATGATCAATCCCGTGGGGAGCAATGCCAACCGGACCAACCGCCGACATCACTTTATCTCGGCCGTCTATATGAACGGCTTCGCGGATGACCGGGGCCGAGTGCTGGCCTATCTTTGCGAGGCGCCCGAAGACCCGCTGCCGCCAATGAATCCACGGGCCATTGGTTTCGAGCGAGACTACTATTCCCAGAAGCTGCCCGGGGGTGGTCAGGAAAACCATTGTTTCGAGGATCTGTGGAACACCATCGAGACCGGATGGCCGGAAACGGTGCGGGCGCTCGCGGCACGCCGCCTGTCGGCCGCCATCTCCTTCAACGTGCTCGGCATGCAAACGATCTTGCGCGCGCGTGTTCCGGCGACGCGCGATCGGCACGCGCTGATGATCGAGGCCAAAATTCGCTGCGAGCACAAGATCGGCGAAGAACTCGGCGTCCTTCCTCCGCCGCTCGAGCGCTATGCGGGCCAGTTCGACACCGTGCCGATAGGCGTCAACCCACATGAAACGCTGCTGGCAATGAAAGGTGAGTTCAAGGATTTCGGCGACCTCTGTTTCCGCCTCGGCTTCGAGGTGCTCCACAACAGGACAAGCACGCCTTTCCTCACATCGGACAATCCGGTCTGCAGCTACGATCCGCGTCAGGCGTTCCATGCGCGTACGCCTTACGAGCATTCCGGCGAGGTCGAGCTGATCTTCCCGGTTTCGGCGCACATGCTTGTGCGCGGTTCCAGCAAGCGCGGGCCGGTGAACATGATCTCGCGCCATCGCGATATCTCCGACAGCCACAAGGTGCGGCAACTCAATCGCACGATCGCGCAGTTTTCCTATCGCATGACCATCGGCCAGGATCGCTCTAGCGACGACCTGATCCGCGCCCATGGCGCGATCGTGCCGACCATCACCACTAGAGTGCGGCGACTTGGGAAAGAGGTGCATATCATCTGCCGGAATGTTTTCGGTCCCCGGCCGAGGTTATCTCAATACATCGACACGCCTGAAAAGGCCGCGCGCCTTGAGGCCAGGATGGCTGCTACATCGAGCCACGCGGACCCGATCCTCGAATGACCGGATTGATGGAAGAGCCTTCCGTTTGCGCGGTGTTTTGGACTGCCGGGGTCAAATGCGACCATTCGCGGCATCACCGGAAGGCGACAGATGGTATTTCCCACCCAACCATGCCCGTAACAATCACGCGGTTTTGTCTCTCACGCGAGAACACCCCTGATGGAGAAAGCGAAGCTCTCCGAGTTGAAAAAGCTGCGACATCTCAACATCGAAACCTTGAATGGTCGGGTCATCAACATGATGCCGCTCTTGGGAGGACCGATCCTGGCACCTCTGGATTCCGAACCTCGATGGCACGCTGATGGAGATGTGTCCGGTTGACGCCGCCCATTCGCCTATTGGGGAAAGAGTGCCGCCCGCGACGAAGACGTGTGCTTCGGCCTGCTCGAGATATTGTGGCAACGCGCGAGCTTTCCAGACGTTGTGCAGGCGTATTTGCTCTTGTCGGCGCGTACCTATTGTGGGTTCAAATCCAGCGTCAAAGACGCCAGTTGCGATTTGAGAGCGAATGGATCGCGCTCAAACGCAAACGTGAGAACCTGGCGGCCCGCATCGGGCTTCCACACGCGCTCGCAGAGCTCAGCAGATATTGGGCTGCCTCGTTCGAGTCCTCGCGCAGCCTGGTCGCAGCGTCGCGTGCTTCCGCAATCTCTGGAGAATCATTTGGAGTCGCCTGTATTTTCCTGGTCGTATATCCTAGCCGGCGCGACCGGCGAAGTTCGGCCAAGCGATCGGCCAAATCGACCTACCGATCGCAAATTCGTATATGCTATCAATGCGCTAAGCATAGCGAATATCGGCCATCATCGGCATCGGCATTGGCGTCGTCGATCAACCGTCTCGGTGAAGCTGAGGTAGCGCCTAACATCGGCCAAATGATCGGCCAGTTATGGGCGCTCAGCTAAAATTTCTGTTGACATATACGTACTTAGCGCGATCTAACATCGGCCAATCATGGAAGAGACCGTACAGCGCATCGAGCCGGCGCGCCTGGAAGACGTTGCGGAGCCTATCTCCGACGCGCTGGCTGAGCTGTCAGCAAGCTCGGCGGTTCTCGGCGCCAAGCTGCATCCGCGCACGGCCGCGAACCTGGCGGATCTCGTGCGCATCATGAACACCTATTACAGCAACCTGATCGAGGGCCACAACACGCGCCCCCGCGACATCGAACGCGCCCTCGCCGGCGAATTCGACAAAGACCAGGAACGACGCAACCTGCAGGTGGAAGCCGCGGCCCATGTTCGACTGCAGGGGGAAATCGATCGCCTGGCCGCAGAGGGTCAGCTCCCAGAACCGGCTTCGCTTGATTTTTTGCGCTGGCTGCATGCGGAATTCTACCGTGACGCCGATGAGGCGATGTTGCGCATTCGCGGCGCAGACAGAGAATTCTTGATGGTTCCGGGTCGGTGGCGATCACAGCCCGAACATGATGTCACTGTCGGCCGCCACCAGCCGCCGTCAAGCGATCGCGTCGAAGCGTTCATGGAGCATTTCGCTAGCCGGTACCGCTTCCAACGTACGGGCAAAGCGGCTAGGATATTGGCGATTCCGGCCGCGCATCATCGGTTCAATTACATTCATCCCTTCCCAGACGGCAATGGACGCGTCAGCCGCTTGATGAGTCACGCCATGGCCCATGAGGCAGGAATAGCCGCGCATGGGCTGTGGTCGATTTCCCGAGGCCTGGCGCGGGGTCTGGAAAGCCGCGGCGACTATAAACGCATGATGGATCACGCCGACATGCCACGCCAAGGCGATCGCGACGGCCGCGGTAATCTTTCTATGCGGGCGCTGGCGGATTTTACCTTATGGTTTCTACGCGTATGTATCGACCAGGTCAGTTTCATGTCGAGCCTGTTCGATTTGAACCAACTAGCCCGGCGCCTGCAGCGGTTCGTTCAACGCTACGACCTGAAGCCCGAAGCTTTCCGGCTGCTCGAGGAGGCGCTTCTGCGCGGCGAGTTCGATCGCGGTGAGGCCTCACGTATCGCTGGCTTGCCGGAACGTACGGCCCGCCGCGTGTTTACCGAGGTGCTCGAGCTTGGCCTGCTTGCGTCCGATACCCCGAAAGGACCGGTATCGCTACGCTTCCCGGTCGACACGTTGGACGAACTGTTTCCTAAGCTATTTCCGGAAACTTAGCGTCGCATAACTGCGCCTACTGTTTCCCCGCCCCGGCGAGTTGCGAGCCGCCGGATAAGAAGAGTTCGACTTCAAAGGTTCGGTGTGGACCATCCCGGAAGCACGCATGAAAATGCGGCGGCCGCACCGCGTTGCACTTTCGAGGCAGGTCATCAAAATCCTGACCGATCTCAGAGACATTTCCGGCGGCGAGGCGCTGCTGTTTCCAAGTGTGCGATCGGGTTCTCGTCCGATTTCCGACAATACACTTAACGCCGCCCTGCGTCGCATGGGTTACAGCAAGAAAAAGCAGCGGCTCACGGTTTCCGAGCAACGGCATCAACTCTGTTGAATGAATGCGGCAAGTGGCATCCAGACGCAAGAGAGACAGCTGACCCATATTGAAAAGAACGACGTTCGGCGCACTTACGCCAGGGCAGAGCACTGGGAAAAGCGCGTCAGTATGATGCAGTGGTGGGCCGATTATCTGGACGAAATTGGGTGCACGAAACCTGCAGTTGAACCCAAACAAGTGTAACTGCAACCCCGTGTCCGCACCTATCGTGAACATGAACATCAGCTTTGCGTACGTTATGACAATGGCCGCGTCTATGTTGGGGCGGAACCGGCGACGCAGTCCTTCGAGGGACAGGGGCTTTTCACAAATCTACGTCAAGCGGCTTAACTGGTTGTGGAGCTTCAATCGTTATTCCGAGTCGGCTGACGGGAGGCGTCAGCACAGCGTCAGGAACAGCGGTCTGGCTCAGCGTTCCGGCTTGTCGTCCCGGAGGATGCGCTCAGCGGCTCCGTCAAGATCCTCATATTGGCCACTCTTCAACGCCCACAGAAAGCCAGTCAGCCCCAGTGCGCCAAGAAATAGGGCGACTGGCATGAGGTAGACGAGTATCGTCATGATGACCGCGCTGATGGGTGAATGCCGGAATGCGTTGCCGAAGAAGCCCTCGTCAGCTCGGCGAGCCTAAAGCCCTGCAGGCGCAGCGCGTTTCCGATGACCAGCAGCGATGAGGCCGACATCGCGATCGCCGCGATCAACGGCGTGACGTGCCCGAGAATGGCAATCGGCACGGCGACAGCGTTGTAGACGATCGCAATGGCGATATTCTGCCGGATCAGCCTTCCCGCTTGCCGCGAGACATCCAGCGCCAGGGGCACCGCCAGCAGGCTTTCGCGCAGGAACACGAAATCGGCGGCGTTGCGGCCAATATCGGCGGCGGTTGCCGGCGCGATCGAGACATGCGCGGCAGCGAGGGCCGGCGTGTCGTTGAGCCCGTCGCCCACCATCAGAACCTTGTGGCCCGCCCTGGCCAGCACCTCGATCCGCTCAACCTTGCCGGAGGGAAGCAGCGCCGGAACGAAACTCTCGATATCCAACGTCCCGGCAACCTCGCCGCAGGCATGGGCTATATCCCCGGACAGCATTTCGACCGACACGCCGGCATCCTTCAATTGCCCGACCGCCGCCTTGGCGTCGGCGCGCGTAGCGTCCTCGAACGTGAAGGAGGCGACGATCCTCCCATTCTTCGAGAGCACCGTCCCGCCATAGCCGCCATACTTGCCTTCGCCACCGGTCCGGGCTTTCCATCCGGCCCAGCCGCGCCGGCCAAGACGCCAGGTGCTGTCCGCGGTCGTCGCTTCGATGCCGAGACCCGGGTGCTCGCTGACGGCTTCCAGCTTCGGCTGGCCGGCAAAACCCGCGAATGCGGCGATCGCCTTCGAGAACGGGTGACGGGAGTGCGCCGCCATGTCGGCTGCGATCGCCAGCATCGCCGGATCGATGGTCGACGCGTTGACCAGCCTGGGCTGACCGAGCGTTAGCGTGCCCGTCTTGTCGAATACCGCCACGTCTATCGCGGCCAGGCGCTCCATGGCCGATCCGTCCTTGACCATCATGCCGGCTTCGAACAAGCGGCGCGCCGCGACCACTTGCACGATCGGCACGGCCAGACCGAGCGCGCACGGGCATGTGATGATGAGAACGGCGATCGCGATCGTCACTGCCCGGTGCCAGTCGCCGGTTACCGCCATCCAGCCAAGGAACGTCACGAAGGCGGTGAGATGGACCACCGGCGCGTAGAGCGCCGAGACACGGTCGGCGATCCGCCGATAGTGCGCACGACCACCTTCGGCGGCTTCCATCAGCCGAACCATTTCCGCCAGGAAGGAGTCCTTTGCGGCAGCGGTCGCTTCGATGGTCAGCGGGCCGGTAAGATTGAGCGTGCCGGCCTGAACCTGTTCCCCGGACGCCACGGTTTTCGGTGTGCTCTCGCCGGAAACCAGCGAGCAGTCGAGATCCGACGCGCCGCGAATGACCCTGCTGTCGACAGGCACCCTTTCGCCGGCGGCGACCAGCAGTTGCATGCCCGGTTCGATCTCGCCAACCGGCAGGTAGTCGCGCGCGCCATCGCCGCGCAGCACCATGGCGCCACGTGCGGCCAACTGGGACAGGCCTTTCACGGCGGTCCGTGCCCGTTCGCGCATGACGTGATCCAGGGTGCGGCCGATCAACAGGAAAAACAGCAGGGATACGGACGCGTCGAAATAGGCGTGATCGCCATGATTGATCGTCTCGTAGAGGCTCATGGCATAAGCGAGCGACACCCCAACCGCGATCGGCACGTCCATGTTCATGCGGCCGTGGCGCAGTGCATTCCAGGCCGAGCGGAAGAAGATGCCGCCGGCAAAGGTGAGCGCCGGGATGGCGATCAATGCAGAGACCCAGTGAAACAGGTCGCGGGTAGCACCTTCGGCGCCGGACCAGACCGAGACCGAAAGAAGCATGATGTTGCCGGCGGCGAACCCGGCGACCGCGACCGCGCGGATCAGCTCGGCAAGCGTCTTGTCCTTCTTATCAGCGTCGGCTTCGAACAGGTGCGCCTGAAAGCCCAGCCGTCCCAGCGCGGCGACAAACGGAGGCACAGAGTCCCCACGCCACCGGATCGCGACCCGTTTCGTCGACAGGTTGACACGAGCGCCTTCGACGCGATCGAGCCTTCCGAGAGCCGTCTCGATGGCCTGGATGCACGCCGCGCAGTGAACCGTCGGCACTGAAAGGTCGGTCTGCCAAAGATTGTCGCCAAGCGATCGGCTCGCCAACCTGATCTCCTGGCTAGACGGCAGGACCGATGTGGTACTGGTCAGATCCAGCGCCAGTTCCGCGCTGGGTGCACAACAGCTCATTGCAGCGCTCCTTGCGAAATCATGATCCGGCGAACGTCGCGATAGGGCTCTGTCAGACCGGCATCGGCGTCGACTTCGACGATCCAGACGCCATCCCTTGGCAAGTGCTGCGCGGCAAATTCCTGGTCCGAGACGAGGGCGAGAGTGACGGCCTTGTCCCCAGCCTCGTAGGCGGAATGACGAAACAGTATCTTGACGCCATGCAACGGGACCGGCTTGCCGGTGGCATCGCTCAAGCTGTAGCGGACCTCACCCCGAGCGATCGTCAGTTTGCCGGTCCAGCCGAGTGCCGCCTGCGCGCGCCCTTCCTCGGCCTTTCGGTTGAATTGCTGGCTGGCCACATAGGTGTTCTCGACGACAAGGCCGGTCCAGCTCGTACTGGCGAGTGTCGCCATCGTGAGATTGACCGCGATGATCACGCCGAAAAAGCCGAGAATGGTGAGCAGCATGTGCCTGCCGGTGAACTCACGCGTCTTTTGCGTATTGGTGCTCATCTGGCGATCTCCGGTGCGTTGAAGGTGGCGGTGTATTCGTCCGATTCGAAGCTCGCTCTGTCCTCGACGCGGAACTTGAAGGTTTGTGCAGCGTGCCGAACCTCACCCGCTGGCTGGCGCACGAAGACCTTCAGCATGTTCAGCCGGTCGGGTTCGACCGCGATGGCGAACAAGCGAGCTGCCGGCAGATCACTGCCGACGACGCTCATTTCGGCTCCCTGCAAGCCCTGCATCGTGACGACGATCGTCCTTGGCTCGGGGATCATGTTAAGCAGCTTGACGGTGTAACCGTTGCGGATCGAGCCGTCGGACAGGGTCACGAATTGCGGATTGCGGTCGTGCAGGACGTTGATCTCGAGTCGGTCGCGCGTCAGCAGCGAATAGATCAAGGCAAGCCCGACCGCCGTCCACGCGCCCATGTAGAAGAAGGTCCTCGGCCGGAAGATCTTGCTAATATGGAAATGCGCCAACCTGGCGGAAAATGTGCTGTCGGCCGTTCTGACGAGTGAAGGGTTCACCCGACCGGAGCCGCCTGCGGTCGCCACCGCCATGTTGGCGTTGTAGTCGGACAGCGTCGCATAGGAGATCAGCCCGCGCTCCTTGCCGAGCTTGTTCATGACGCCGTCGCAGGCATCAAGGCACAGCGCGCAAGTGATGCATTCGAGTTGCTGGCCGTCGCGAATGTCGATCCCCATCGGGCAGACTGCGACACAGGCATTGCAGTCGACGCAGTCACCGACCGGCTGCCCCGCAGCCTGGACCTTCTTGGCGTGCCGCGAACGAGGTTCGCCACGCCAGTCATTGTAGGTCACGGTGAGCGAATTCTCGTCGAGCATGGCAGCCTGGATGCGCGGCCACGGGCACATGTAGGTGCAGACCTGTTCCCGCATCAGCCCGCCGAACGTGTAGGTGGTCGCTGTCAGCACGGCGATGGTGACGTAGGCGACCGAAGCGGCGGTGCGGTTGAATACGTCGCCGATCAGCGTCGGCGCATCGGCGAAATAGAGGATCCAGGCGCCGCCGGTAGCTGCCGCTATGACCAGCCAGATGGCGTGTTTCGACACACGCAGCACCAGTTTGCGCGCGGTCCAGCGGCCGGCGTCGAGCTTCATGCGAGCGTTGCGATCGCCTTCGATCGCCCGCTCGACAACTAGGAAAAGATCGACCCATACCGTCTGCGGGCAGGTATAGCCGCACCAGGCGCGGCCGACGGTGGACGTGATCAGGAAGAGGCCGATGCCGGCCATCATCAGAAGGCCGGCGACATAGTAGAATTCCTGCGGCCATATCTCGATGAAGAAGACGTAGAAACGGCGGTTGGCAAGATCGATCAGCACGGCCTGATCAGGAGCAAACGGACCTCGATCCCAGCGCAACCAGGGCATCAGATAATAGATGCCCAGCGTGATCGCCATCACCAGCCATTTGAAGCGGCGAAAGCTGCCCGAGGCGCGTTTAGGGAAGATTTTCTTGCGCGGAGCATAGAGCGGCTGTCGTGTCTTGGCGGAGTTGACCGCTTTTGCCTCGAGCCGCTCCATCTGCGTTTCATCCAGCACGTGCATCTCCACTCGCGCGCGGCCTATGACATCGTTGTGCGACGGACTTGTCAGCTTCGACAGACGTCCGGTCTGCAGTGAGCCCGCTTCGCCGTGTGGGCCGCGCCGCCTTGCTGCAGGTCAATCGCCGCATGCCGGAATGGTGTCGGGGCCCGACTCGTGCCGGGCCCCGTCGCTTGGCGGGGAGGGCCGAGAATAGGCTTCCGTTCCTATTCTCCGCCGCCAAGCGAATGGACATAAACCGCAAGTTCCTTAACCTTGGTCTCGCCGAGACGCCCGATCCAGGCCGGCATGACACCGTGCTTCGGCGCGCGGACTTGGACGGCGATGGCTGTCTCGCCGGGTGCGTAGAGCCAGATCGCATCGGTCAGATTGGGCGCGCCGAGCTCTTTGTTGCCTTTCGCATTATCGCCATGACAGGCGACGCAGTTTTCCGCGAATACCTTGGCGCCGGGCTCGATAAGACTTGCATCCTGGACCTTGCCCGAGAGGCTGGCGACATAGGCGCCGACCTGTGCGATCTGTTCGGGCGTGATGATGTCACCGAAGGGGGGCATTTCCGACTGCCGAGTATCTGGGTCGGATGCGAAACGGATGCCGTGCGCGATCGTTTGCTGGATCTGCTCGGTCGTGCCGCCCCACAGCCAGTCATCGTCGTTCAGGTTTGGAAAGCCCTTCGACCCTTGGGCGCCCGAGCCGTGGCATTGCACGCAATTGACCTTGAAGGTAGCTCCGCCGGCCGCTACCGCGAATTCACGCAGCGCGTCGTCGGCTGCGATCTCGGATACGGTCTTCTGCTGGATGGCCGCGACATATTTGCCCTTGGCGGCTTCGGCAGCCGCCAGCTCAATCTTGACAGCGTTGCGGCTAGAATAGCCAAGCACACCCTTGGTCGCGGAAGACAGCATCGGCCAAGCCGGATACGCAATTGTATAAGCCACCGCCCAAGCGACGGTGATGTAGAAGGTTATCACCCACCATCGGGGCAATGGGTTGTTGAGTTCCCTTATCCCGTCCCATTCATGACCGGTCGTTGAGATGCCCGAGACTTCATCGATATGCTCGCTGCTCATGATCAGTCGTCCTTGAGTGGAATCTGGGCGGCTTGATCGGCCTGTGTTTTGCCGCCGGGACGCAAGGCAAAGGCAATGCAGCCGACGTAGAAGAGCGCCATGGCAAGCAGACCCCAGCTGTCCGCGAATTCCCGCATCAAATTATAGCTCATTGCGTCCCCCTCAGCGGTAGCCGGCTGCATCGTCATAGGTCTTGAAATCGACCAGTGTTCCCAGCATTTGCAGATAGGCGACGAGGGCATCCATCTCGGTCACCTGCTGCGGATTGCCGTCCAGATCACCGAGTTTGGCTTTCGGATAGCGTTTCTCGACGCCGGAGGCATCGGCATTCGGGTCGGCCTGGGCCATCAGATCGGCATTGGCGTGCGCGATCATGTCATCGGAGTACGGGACGCCAACACGCGCGTTCGCAACCAGATGCGTCGAGAAGTCCTTCACCTCGATCGGAGCGTCCTTCAGGAACGCATAGCTCGGCATGATCGATTCCGGCACCACGGAACGTGGATCGGAAAGATGTGCGACGTGCCATGCGTTCGAATAGCGGTCACCGACCCGGGCGAGATCGGGCCCGGTGCGCTTCGATCCCCATTGGAAGGGATGATCGTACATCGACTCGGCGGCCAGGCTGTAGTGGCCGTAGCGCTCGACCTCGTCCCGGAAAGGCCTGATCATCTGGCTGTGGCAGAGGTAGCAGCCCTCGCGCACATAGATGTTGCGTCCGGCGAGTTCCAGTGGCGAGTAGGGCCGCATGCCTTCGACTTTCTCGATCGTGTTGTCGAGATAGAAGAGCGGCGCAATCTCGACGATGCCGCCGACGGTCACCACAAGAAGAGAGCCAACGAGAAGAAGCGTGGCGTTCTTCTCGATGATCGCGTGTTTGTCCATCAAGCCCATTGTCTGGCTCCCTATTCGGCAGGCCGGAGGGCGGGCTCGGAACCTGGCATTGGTTGCTCTTCGCGCTCGTGGCCAAGAATGGTCATGGTCACGTTCCAGGCCATGAGCAGGGCGCCGGTGAGGTACATCGCACCGCCGATGGCGCGCATGACGTAGAAGGGATGCATGGCGGCGACGGTTTCGGCGAAGGAGTAGACGAGGAAACCCTGCTCGTTGTATTCGCGCCACATCAGGCCCTGCATGACGCCGGACACCCACATCACCGCGGCGTAGACGACGATTCCGAGCGTCGCCAGCCAGAAGTGCCAGGTGACGAGCCGCAGCGAATAGAGACGTTCACGATTCCACAGTTTCGGCACCATGTAGTAGATTGCGCCGAACGAGATCATGCCAACCCAGCCGAGCGCGCCGGAATGGACATGGCCGATGGTCCAGTCCGTGTAGTGCGACAGCGAATTGACCGTCTTGATCGACATAATCGGACCTTCGAAGGTCGACATGCCGTAGAAGGCGACTGCCATCACCATCATGCGGATGATCGGATCGGTGCGCAGCTTGTCCCAGGCGCCAGACAGCGTCATCAGGCCATTGATCATACCGCCCCATGACGGCATCCACAGCATGATCGAGAACGCCATGCCGAGCGTCTGCGCCCAGTCGGGTAAGGCGGTGTAATGCAGGTGGTGCGGGCCGGCCCAGATGTAGAGAAAGATGATCGCCCAGAAGTGGACGATCGACAGCCGGTAGGAATAGACCGGCCGGTTCGCCTGCTTGGGCACGAAATAATACATCATGCCGAGGAACCCGGCGGTGAGGAAGAAACCGACGGCGTTGTGGCCATACCACCATTGCGTCAAGGCGTCCTGGACGCCGGAGAAGGCGGAGTAGCTCTTCGAGCCGAGGAAGGAGGCCGGCATCGACAGGTTGTTGATCACATGCAGCATCGCGATGGTCACGATGAAGGACAGGTAGAACCAGTTGGCGACGTAGATATGCGGCTCCTTGCGCTTCAGGATCGTGCCGAGGAACAGGATGAGATAGGCGACCCAGACGATGGTAAGCCAGATGTCCACATACCATTCGGGTTCGGCGTATTCGCGGGCTTCGGTGATGCCGAGCAGGTAGCCGGTCGCGGCCATGACGATGAACAGCTGGTAACCCCAGAACACAAACCAGGCCAGTTTGCCGCCAAACAGCCGGGCGCGGCACGTGCGCTGCACGACATAGAGAGACGTGCAAAGCAAAGCGTTGCCGCCGAAAGCAAAGACGACGCCGGATGTGTGCAGCGGCCGCAGCCGGCCGAAATTGAACCAGGGTTGGATGTTGAGGTGAGGGTATGCCAGCTGCAGGGCAATGATCACACCGACGAGCATGCCGACGACGCCCCAGAATACCGTTGCAATGGCTCCGTAGCGGATTGGGCCATCCATGTAGGCGGAGGTGTCGACCGGAGCCGCCGGCTTGAAATCTGTGTTGCGCAGCAGGATCGCGGTAAAGCCAGCCACGGCGACGAACAAAACCCCCATATGCTGGCGAAAAGGTCCTTCTACGCCGAAGCCGGCAGCCACCAGGGCCGCAAAAGCAAACAGGCTTAGGACGACGATCTCCGTGCCGAATTTCATGACATGTCCCCGACCAGGATTCCAATGCGCGGACGCCAAATCCGCGGTGCATTAATTCCGTAGTTGCCGCCTGCTCGCCCTGATCCATGTCAGAGCCGCACGATTTTGCTTCGGGCAGCATCGAGTTCGGTGCAATCAGAAGGTGGCGATTTGAACAAGGAAACGCAGCACGGGCCAACCCGCTCATGGACAAGTGCGGCTTTCTCGCGCCAGGCCGGCACAGAGGCGATTCCGGGCGAGGTCATGAAGCTTGCCCATCGGGAAAAGCTGGAGCTCTGCTTCTCGCTGGAAAGCATTGCCGATGCACTGCCGAACGTCGACCGCCTCAAATGTCTTGGAACGGCCAAGAAGATCGTTCCGCTGCTCCGTGACATTCATGGGTTTGAGGAGAGGGTGATTTTCCCTGCGTATGAGGCGCACTTGACCCCGGCCGAGACCAAACTTGCCTCTACCAGCCGGTTGCGCATCGAGCACCTTGAGGATCAATGCTTCGCTGGCGAGGTGGCCGAAACGCTCCTAGCGATCGGTCATGGTGATCCGATAGAGAGCGCGGAAGCTGTCGGATTCATGCTACGCGGCTTCTTCGAAGGCTTGCGGCGACACATCGCTTTCGAACGCGAGCATGTCCTGCCGCGGATCGTAATAAGCGACGAAGGCCCCGACGCTTAGGTCTCATTCAAAGGCCGGTTGCCGCGCGCCTCGGCCGCCGCAGCGCTGCTCCAGCCGGCTCATGCTGTCGACCGTTACATGGCGTTTGCTCTCGATCCGGATCACGCCGTCAGCCCGCAATCGCGTAAGCTGGCGGCTCACGGTCTCGTTCGTCAGTCCAAGGAAATCAGAGATGTCGGCACGTGTCAGCGGCAGATCGAAGCATGCCGACCCAGCCGCCGGGTCGATACTGGAATCCATATTCCGGGCGATCATGAGGAGAAAGCTCGCCACCTTCTCCGGTGCGGTCTTGCGCCCGAGAGTCACCATCCATTCAAGTGCCTCGTCGAGTTCGTCCAGCGTCTGCTTGAGCAGGCGATGCTCGAGTCCCGGTGATTCCTTCATTATCCGTTCAACGGCCGCCTTCGGAAACGAGCACAGCGAGACGGAGGTTGCCGCTTCCACATTGATCGTGCTTTTCACCTTGAAGGGCCGTCCCAGAAAATCCGGTGCGAACCGAAGACCGACAATCTGCTGGCGGCCGTCCGAAAGGCACTTCGTCAGCTTCACAACGCCTGAAAGCAAGTTTGAATAGCTGTCGACGGCCTCGGCGTCGGCGATCAGTTCGACCCCCGGCTCGAGCTTGTGCCGCGACGAAGTTTTGGCGAGCCCAACCAAATGGTTTGGATCGAGCGCAGCGCAGACGCCGCGAAGTCGTGCTGCGCAAGACAGGCAAAGAACGGGAATGCCGGAACTGTGAATGTCTTGCCGTACTGTCATTACGCTCGCGCTACCGATCCCAAGTTTCGACAGGATAGCAAGCGATGGCAGAGAAATCCTTGCGGCAGTTTGTCCGTGCTGGAGGCTGACCGAAATCAGGGCATTGGCTCTTCGACGCGTCCAGACTTCCGGCGAGGCAAAAACGGCGGACCACCAAATGAGACCGGAATTAGCTGCCAGGCTTGGCGAGAACGTCCCGCGTTATACCAGTTACCCGACCGCGCCGCATTTCCATCCTGGCGTCGACGCTGATGTCTATCGAAGCTGGTTGAAGGCGCTCGAAAGCGGTGACGAGGTCTCGCTCTACCTGCACATCCCTTATTGCGACCGGCTGTGCTGGTTCTGTGCGTGCCATACAAAGCAGACCCGCCGCTACGAGCCGGTGGCTTCGTATCTCCGCTCGCTTCACGCGGAGATCGCGACTGTCGCCGGTCTTGTCGGCGGCAAGGCCCATGTCCGCGCCGTGCATTTCGGCGGCGGCTCGCCGACCATGCTGAAGCCCGAGGATATGATAGCCTTGGGAACTGTCCTGCGGGATAGCTTCGATTTTCTTGCCGATGCGAAGATCAGCGTCGAAATCGAACCCAACGACATGGACGAAGCCCGCCTTGATACACTTGCCGAGATCGGCATGGCGCGGGCGAGCCTCGGCGTTCAGGATTTCGATCCGAAGGTGCAGAAGGCGATCAATCGCGAGCAGAGCTTTTTGCAGACCAAGGCGGTTGTAGACGGCATTCGCTCTCGCGGCGTAGGGTCCGTGAACCTCGATTTGCTTTACGGCCTGCCGCATCAGACCAGGGAGAGCGTCTGTTCCACCGTGGCGCAGGCGCTGACTCTGGAGCCGGACCGGATGGCGCTGTTCGGCTACGCGCATGTGCCCTGGTTCAAGAAGCATCAGACTATGATCGACGAGGCATGGTTGCCGGGTCCGGCCGAACGGTTCGCTCAGTGGCAAATTGCCGCCCGTCTGATCATGGGCGCCGGATACGAGGCGATTGGAATAGACCATTTCGCCAGGCCGGATGATGCGCTTGCAGTCTCGGCTCGCGCGGGAACAATCCGCCGCAATTTCCAGGGCTACACCGAGGATCGCTGCGAAACACTGATCGGGCTCGGGCCGTCATCGATCAGCCGGTTTCGACAGGGCTATTCGCAGAACATGCCGTCGACAGCCGAATATGGACGCATGGTCGAGGGGGGACATCTGGCCACGGTCCGCGGCATCGCGTTTTCCGAAGATGACCGTGTTCGCGGCTGGATCATCGAGCGCTTGATGTGCGATTTCGGCTTTTCAGCAGCCGATCTGGTGGAACGCTTCGGGGAAGCCGGACAAAAGCTTCTTTTCCAAGCAAGCTCCATCGCCATTGGCGACCCTGCTCGACCGCTTGAACTCCAAGGTGACAGTTACGTCGTATCGGCGGAAAGTCGTCCCTTTGTAAGGAGCATTGCAGCGAAGTTCGACAAATATTTCGAAAGTGGAACGGCCAGGCACTCAGTGGCAGTCTGAGTGCCACAGACGAACGTCACCGTCTTCAGTCGATCGCGAACCTCCTCAAAATCGCCGAAACCAGCAGCTAACAATTCGATAGTGCATATGACGCCACTTTACGATGCTGTGACGACGCGGGTATTTCCCAAAGGGGGTCGCATGGCAGAGGGCTGGGACCCGCCGGAACCCTGCAAGCAGGGCTCCACTTCGTATCCGCCCAAGCAGGTTGGATTGTTCGGCCCAGTCTTTCACTGAATGTCAGCGACGCACCCCATTGCGGCTTCCGCTACTCAGCGCTGCGGCTCTTGAATGCCCCTTTGAGATGAGCTCATTCTGAGTAACAACCGCACGGCGTTCCCACGGGTCTGAAACCATGCATCAGTGCGGCTAGCACGCCCTGCGCCTGTTCGCGGTTTCCGGGCCGCCCAGGCACTTACTTGACCTCCAGCTGCTCGAAGTTCGCGCATAGGCCTTACATGACGGATCGGTAGGCCGCGACCGCCGGGAAATTAGGCACCCGGGCGGCTGCGCCAATTGACCAACTTTATGCTTCGATTACTCGGAATCTGAACCTGACACGCGTCGCGATTTCTCTGACATGCCGGCGGGCAAGCTTTCCTTTCTGGCCTTGGCAAACGCTCTGTCACCTTCCAGAAACCCTGCCAGCATGAAAGGTATGAGTTCCGCTACCGTTTCAGACTCGCCATAGGTCTGGCGGTAAAGCGCCGCATAGTCCTTGAGTGCTTGGTTCAGGTCCGCGCTAACGGTGATGGTCATCTTCGAAGGTGTCCGGTCCGGAAGCTTTCCAAGTTTCAGATCTGCCATGATTACTCCTGTTCAAGTCGGGTATGGGCGCAGCACAAGATCCTTGTGTACAATCACGCGTAGGGGCCAACCGGGGCGGACGATAATGGTGGGTTGAATATTCAGGTTCTTTTCGGTGATGCGCTGGCCGGCTTGACTGATGTTTTGCTGAGTGGATTCCCGGATCGCCTTAACTAGGTCGCTTTCGTTTTCCCCAAAGCTCAACTCGGTACCAACGCCCAGTAGCGTCGCTAGAGCAACTCCCTTGATCAGCTGCCAGGTGTGAAAATCGACCTTGTCTTCAAGCCCAGCATAGCCGGCAGTATCCGTCGCTGGCAGATTGTCGATTTCGATCGAGGAACCGTCGGGCAGGATTATTCGCTGCCAGACCAGCAATGCGCGCCTCTGCCCAAAAGCCACGACGCTGTCATAAGTGCCGATGAGGCGTGAGCCTTGCGGAATGAGCACAATGCTGCCGGTGACTGTGTCGTGCACATTCTCGGTGACCTGCGCGACGACAAGGCCAGGCAAGTCGGAATTTATGCCGGTGACGAGACTGGCCGCGATCACGCTGCCGGCCATCAGTTGGTAGGGCGAGGCCGGCGTCTGCAGCGCATGCGGATTGTAGATCCCGCTTGTGTTTCGCTGACTGACCAAATCGAGCTTGCGCTGTTGGTTGTTCTGGTCACCCTCGGCTGGGGCAACGGAAGCTGACGTGCGCCTCGCTCCGGATTGCGGAAGCGCCTCAGACGGCTGCTGCGCACTCGGCCCGCCGCCGGCGACATCTGTCTGTCTGGGTCGATTGTCGATCCGGAACAAGACTTGCGACTCGCGCGCCTCAATTGCTTGCTGGGCAAGGCGCTGCTCCTCGGCGGAGATATCCTGCCCTGGCGCGATGCCGAGCTGACGTTGGCGTTCAAGGATGGGGCGACCGAGGTCGCCGGGCAGTGGCGGTCCGAGCACAGGGGCCTTCGGCATGATCCCGGAATAGTCCTTGGGAAGCGCTTCTAGTCCCTCGGCGGGTGGCTTGCGCTCGGTGTTATAGCGGTCCTCTGCCTGGTGCTTGATACGCCATGCCGGTCCTTGAAGCGCCATCATCGTGACGCCCAGAATGGCACCGGATCCGACTGCAGCGATGGCGATGATCACACCGCGCCTGAATCGGACAGCGCGGCGGGGCGAGGCTCGCAATTGCAGCTGCTCGGGATCGAGTTTCGGCGGCGCATCGGATCGGGAAGTATCGGTCATGAGCGCTCCCCTCACCTGCTGGGCCGCGCAAAGAGCGGAATCCGCCGCGGCGGTTGCCGGCCGTCAGTCCTGGTGATGCGCACCACCTGCTGCTGCTTGCTGCCTAGACGCAGTTCTGCAGCGCCAAAGAGGCGATCGACGATGTAGTAGTTGCCGCGCATGCGATAATTGACGAGCTGGCTGTCCCCATCGGCACCGACGATGAAGAGAGGAGGCGCTTCACCCTGATCAATGCGACGGGGGAATTCGATATAGACCTTGCTGCCATCGTCGAAAGCGCGCGTCGGCCTCCAGGGTGGTGTGTCGCCGGTGATTGAATACCGAAAGCGGATATTCTCGAGCGCCACATTCGACGCCACCGGCGTGGCAGCCTCGGCTTGGGCGTTGCGCTGGCGTAGCGCGATGATCTGGTCCTCGCTATAGGTCCAGGAGATCGCCGCCATTGAGGTCTTCTCGGTGCTTTGAAGCTGCAAATGGTAGGTGCGTCGTTCCGTGGTGATCACCAGATTTGTGTTAAGTCCCGGCGCGAAGGGTTTTACCAGCACATGGGTGCGCTGATTGTCACCGGTGCCGCTGACGGTATCGCCGATCACCCAACGCACCGTGTCGCCGGCCGACACGGCTGTTAGCTTCTCGCCCGGCTGGAGTGCGATATCGGTAACGCGCTCCGGCGCGGCATAGAGCTGATAGAGTGCGCCATCGGCGAATGGATAGACCTGAACCGCATTCACGTACCCATACCTGGTGGGTTGCTGCGTCGCTGCTTTATTGGCATCGGAGACCCGTTCTTCAGGAGAGCGCTTGTCATCGGCCACCCTGCCCGGATCGGGCTGTAGCTGACCTGGCAACGGCAGCGGCTTTGGCACTTCGACTATCTTGACCGGCTTCTCCGGCGGCTTCTCGATTGCGGCTGGTTTGAAATCGGCAGCATCATAGGAAATCTCAGGCGGCGGTACCGGCTTCGACGCGCAGGCGGAGAGGACTGCTGTAGAGGCCGACAGGATCAGCACGGCACGGACCGACGACATTCTATTCTTCATTGGTGGACTCCTTTTGGGGAAACGGACGTCGGCGCAGCACTGTCGAGCTCGCGCGACCAGTCGATCGCATTGATGAAGACGCCGAGCGGGTTGTTGCGCAGTTGGTCAGTATTACTTGGCGGGCGGATCACGATGGTGAGGATCGCGGTCCAGCGCGTCGTGCTGGCAAGGCTGCCGCGCTCAAAAACCTGCTCGGCCCATTTGACCTGGAACGAGCTGTCGGAAGCCCTGACCACGCTGGTCACTTGCACCGACACGCTGCGTGTGCCGATCTGGCCGAAAGGATCGTTCGCCTTGGCGTACTCGTTGAGAAAGAGCGCCGCGCGGTCGGTGGCGAAGTCATAGGCCGAAAGCCAGTTCTGCCGCACCAGCACCGGATCGGTGGAAACGGAACGGACATTCTGAATGAAGCGGCCGAGATGCCACGCGATCTGGGCATCGGAGGGCTCGTAGCCCCGGATTGCCGGCGCAACGGCGCGTGCCTCGCCGAAGCCGTCGACCTCGACGACGTAAGGCACGACGCGGCTCTGCATCGACTGCCACACGAGTCCGCCGGAAAGTCCGGCCGCCAAGGTCAGACAGCCAAGAGCCATGAACCGCCAGTTGCGGGCCTGCACTCGAGATGAGCCTATGCGCTCGTCCCAGAGCTGCGCGGCCTTCTGATACGGCGTGACCGGCTCGGGCGTCTTGCCGTAACGTTGAATGGGTCGCTTGAATAGCATTTAGTCGTCCTTGTCGTTGAGAGAGGGATTGGCGCTGCCTCCCGGCCTGTCGCCTTCACGGACGGCCTGCATGGCGGTGTGACGGTGGGCACGGGCTGTCTGTTCGGAACGCAGGCGCCTGGCCCAGCCGGGCGCGGCATCAGCGACCGGACCAGTAGGGCTTCCGGTCATGGATGCGGTCGGCGCACCACCGGTCGCGGTCCAGGCAGCTTCGCGCCCGGCATCAACGCTGCGCCCGAAGCCTCCTGCGGCAGATCGTGCCGCCCGCATTGCGGCGCCGCCGGCGGCGCTGGTCACACCATGCATTCCAGCAGCTACACCGGACAGGCCGGACTCGGGCGATGTTGCGCGCCCGATCTGCCAGGCCGTAGAAGCCGCTGACCCCATGGTCGTGCCGGCACGGAGTGCGGTGAGACCGCTGCCGGTTGCCGTGCGCGCGCCGGCAAATGCTGCGCCTGCGGCAACGAGCGATGCACCGGCTGCGGCTGCCGTGGTTCCAAGTGCGGCGCCCGCGCCAAGCTGCGGCGCGCCCGAGACAAGACCGGAGGCTATCCCAGGTCCGAAAATGCCGAGACCAAGGAGCGCCAAGGCGCCCAGGACCTGTGACATGGCGGCGGCCAGATCCGGCTCCTTGCCTTGCAGCGCGGAAGCGAACTCGCCAAAGAGCGTGGAGCCGATGCCGATGATGACGGCCAACACCATTACCTTGATGCCCGACGAGATGACATTGCCGAGCACGCGCTCGGCGAGAAACGCTGACCGGTTCCAAAGCGCGAAGGGCACAAGAATGAATCCGGCCAGAGTGGTGAGTTTGAATTCGAGGATGGTGATGAAGAGTTGGATGGAGAGGATGAAGAAGGCGATGATGACCAGGAACCAGGCCACGAGCAGCACGAAGATGGTGAGCGCGTTGCCGAAGATTTCTGGGAAGCCGAGAAGCTGGCTTGCCTGATCGAGAAGCGGCCAGGCGCCCTCGAAACCGGTTGCGGCAATGCGGCCCGGATGCAGGAGATTGTCGGCGGAGAGATTGCCTGAGGACGCATTGATGCCGAGGCCAGCGAAGGACCGATAGATGATGTCGGCGAGGTTCTTGAAGTTATTCAAGATGAAGGCAAAGACGCCGACATAGAGCACTTTGCGGATGAGCCGGCCGAATATGTTGGGTTCGCCGCCGAATGCCCAGGCGAGGCCGGCAAGTGTGACGTCGATGCCGATCAGGGTCGTGGTAAGGAAGGCGACATCGCCCGAGAGCAGACCGAACCCGCTATCGATGTAGCGGATGAAGGTCTCCATGAAGCGATCAATGACCCCAAGGTCGTTCATGCCGCCTTCCTCGTCGTCAAGAGATTGGTGATCAGTTGCCGGGATAGGCCGTGCCTGTGCCGAGGAAGCGCTTTGTCGTCTCGCGCGCGGCCTCCTCGGACTGCGCCTTGCGCGCCGCATCCTCGGCCTCAGCGCGGAACTGCGTTGCGAGCAGCGTCTGGATCTGCATCTGCTGCTTGGTCGAAAGCGCAAGGAGCTGGTTAGTGGCCTGACTTGCCTGAAGCGCACCGGCCGCGCCTTGGCTGCGGTTGACGAGATCGGCAAGCAGGTCGCCATCACCGCGAACATTCTCGACGATCTGCGACTGAACACCCATGGTCTGACGGAATGCCTGCATTGCGCTTTGCCAGCGGTCACGTGCGGCGCTCGCTACATCGCTGACCTTGATCGTGGCGTCGTAGCTTTCCGGATATTGATTACGCCACTGGTCCTGAAGCTTGTTGAGATCAAAGCTCAGGCCACTTGCCTGGTCCATCAGACCGTCGATCCGTTGGAGCGAGCCGGTAAGCTGACCCACGGAAGAAAAATCCAGACTCTGAAGATTGCGTGCCATGTTCTGCAGCACGGTCGCCTGGTTCTGGAGCGACTGGATCTGGTTGTTGATCTGCTCCAGCGAGCGCGCCGCCGTGAGCACGTTCTGAGCGTAGTTCGACGGATCGAACACGATGAGCGCGTAGGCCGGCTGCACGTAGTCGGCCATCGGCTTGGCGATCAACGAAAGGGTGATCAGGCCCGAGAGAAAGCGGCGCCGCATCATGACGATTGCTCCTTGGTTGGTTGAGGGAATTGCTGGAGAAGCTCGGCCGCCCAATCGAGGCCGCGGGCGCCGAGGAAGCGAAAGACAAAGCTGTCCTGCCCGTGCTCGGACAGGACCCTGTCGATCAGGCTTTGCGCGGCTGGACCCGAGGCGCCGCAAAGTGCAAGCGCGATGGGGCCGAGCCCGAGCTCGAAGAGACGGTTGCCGCAGCGCGACTGCAAATAGTAGTGCCGCTTCGGCGTGGCCCGGGCGATCAGTTCGATCTGCCGGTTGTTGAGACCGAAGCGCTCATAGGCAGTCCGTGCCTGCGGTTCCACGGCACGATCATTGGGGAGAAAAATGCGCTGTGGGCAGCTCTCGATGATCGCCGGCGCTATTGCAGAGCCGGCGATGTCGGCAAGCGACTGCGTGGCGAAGATCACCGATACGTTCTTCTTTCGCAGCACCTTCAGCCATTGGCGGATGCGGGCAGCAAAAAGCGGATTGTCGAGATAGACCCAGGCCTCATCGAGCATGAGCAGCGTCGGTCGCCCGTCGAACCGCTCCTCAAGGCGATGGAAGAGATAGGTGAGCACAGGCAGCACAGCGCTTTGGCTATGCATCAGCTCCTCGGTCTCGAAGCACTGCACATCCGACAAGGCCAGCCGATCGTCATCGGCATCGAGCAATTGGCCGAAGGGACCGTCGAGCGTGTAGGGCATTAAGGCGGACTTCAGTGCATTGGACTGAAGCAGGACCGACAGACCGGTCAGCGTGCGCTCCTGCGCCGGCGCGGTGGCGAGGCTGTTGAGCGCCGACCAGATCGCCTCCTTCACCTCCGGCGTGAGGGTGACGTTCTCATGGGCAATCAGGCCGGCGATCCATTCAGCTGCCCAGCTGCGCCTACCCTGATCACCGATATTGCGCAGTGGCTGGAAGGCAAGCGCACCGTCCGAACCCAAGACATGATGCTCTCCACCCATGGCGAGCGTTGCCGCGCGCGCCGAATTGCCTTTGTCGAAGACATAGACCTGCGCGCCGGCATAGCGACGAAACTGCAGGGCGATCAGGGCAAGCAGCACCGATTTTCCGGCGCCGGTCGGTCCAACGATCAGCATGTGGCCGACATCTTCGACATGGGAAGAAAGCCGGAACGGAGTCGACCCGCTGGTTTCGGCGATGAGGAGCGGCGGGGCCTCTCGTCCAGTGACTTCAGCCAGATGCTCGTTCGCCGCAGGACCGGCCCACACCGAGGAAAGCGGCATGAGATGGGCAAGGTTCAGCGTGTGAACGAGCGGCTGACGAACGTTGGCATAGACATGACCCGGCAGCGAGCCGAGCCAGGCTTCGACCGCATTGACGCTTTCGCGGATGGTGGTGAACCCGAGCCCATTGATGATGCGCTCGACCGCGCGAAGTTTCTCAGCGGCGGCTTGGCGATCCTCGTCCCATACCGTCACCGTTGCAGTGAGATACCCGAAGCCGACATGATCGCCGCCCAACGCCTGAAGTGCTTCATCGGCGTCGAGCGCCTTATTGTCGGCGTCGCTGTCGACGAGCGGAACGGGTTCGTTGCTTACAACCTCGCGCAGGATTGCGACGATCGATTTGCGCTTGGCAAACCACTGCCGGCGCAAGCGGGTCAGCGTCTTGGTGGCCTCGGTCTTGTCGAGCGGAATGAAGCGCGTCATCCAGCGATAGGCGAAATCCTGATGATTGAGGGCATCGAGGATTCCGGGCCGGGTGAGGTTCGGAAAGCCGAGGATGGTAAGTGTGCGAAGATGTTGCACACCCAGCATCGGCTCCAAGCCGCCGGTAAGCGGCACATCGACCAGGATGCCGTCCAGATACATTGGCATTTCCGGCACGGCGACCGGATGGCGGCGGGTCGAGATCGTGTCGTGCAGGTATGTCAGCGTCTCGGCGTCATCGAGCGGACGCACTTCGGGCATGAAGCCCGACAGAAGATCCAGCACACGGTCGGTCTCGTCACGGAACCGCGCCATCTCCTGGCGCCAGTCTCTTTCGCCTTCTGAATGATGCGAGTCGACGAGCGCGCTTTCCGCCCGCGCCTGGGCGTCCGGTGGCGGCATGGACAACAAGGTCAGGTGATAGCGGCTCTCGAAATGCGCGACCTTGCCTTCGAAGGCAGCACGCCGTTCTTCATCAACCAGCCATGACGCCGCGTCCGGGAAACGCGAGGACGGATAGCCCAGCGCTTCGATGCGCTCGGCCTCGAAAAACAATGTCCAGCCGGAGCCAAAGCGTCTAAGCGCATTGTTGGCCCGGGCGCAGATGCCGATGAGTTCGGCTTCGGTCGAGCTTTCCAGATCGGGCCCGCGAAACCGAAGAGTCCGCTGAACGCTGCCGTCCTTGTTGAGCACGATGCCGGGCGCCACCAGTGCTGCCCAGGGCAGATGGTCGGCAAGCCGGTCGGCCTTGCCGCGATATTCCGAAAGGTTCAGCATGCGAGCCATCCCCTCAGGCGAAGGTGACGGACAAGCACGCTGGCAAAGTCGGGATCGCGCCTTGCGGCAAAGACCGCGAGCGTGTGGCCGCCAAGCCAGAGCACTAGCCCGGCAATCCATTGCTGCAAGCCTAGTCCGATGGCCGCAGCCACCGTGCCGTTGAGGATCGCCACCGCCCGCGGCGCGCCGCCCAGCAGGATCGGTTCAGTCAAGGCCCGGTGAACGGGAACCTCGAAGCCCTCGATATGTTGCACTCCGGCGGCCATCAGACGAGCGCCCCGCCGCCGAAGGAGAAGAACGAGAGGAAGAAGCTCGATGCGGCGAAGGCGATCGACAGGCCGAAGACGATCTGAATCAGCCGGCGGAAACCGCCTGCAGTATCGCCGAAGGCAAGGGTCAAGCCGGTGGTGATGATGATGATCACCGCGACGATTTTGGCGACCGGTCCCTGCACCGATTCCAGGATCTGCTGCAGCGGCTGTTCCCAAGGCATGCCGGAGCCGGCAGCGTGCGCCGGAACTGTGAGAAGAAACGCGAGCGCGGCAAACGAAAGAAAGCGGAGCTTCTTGCGCATAAGGGGGCCTTTCAGAGTTGCTGGAGTTGCGGAGGCGTGAGTGGGGTGAGGGCGTAGTCGCCGCTGCCGTCGAGACCTGTGACCTCAGCGATTGCATCGATGCGGCGCGACGAGCCGCGCCCCGCGATGAAGACGATGAGATCGATGGCATTGGCGATGAGGCGGCGCGGCACGGTGACGACAGCTTCCTGTGCAAGCTGCTCGATGCGATAGAGGGCAGAGCGCGCCGAATTGGCATGAACCGTGGCGATGCCGCCGGGGTGCCCGGTGTTCCATGCCTTGAGCATGTCCAGCGCTTCCGCGCCCCTGACTTCACCGACGATGATGCGGTCGGGGCGGAGCCGGAGCGTCGAGCGCACGAGATCGGCGAGTGTGACCGAGCCCCGCCTGGTTCTCAGGGCAACGCAGTCCTTTGCTGCGCATTGCAGTTCGCGGGTGTCCTCGATGAGGATCACTCGCTCGTCGCATTCGGCGACTTCGGCCAGCAGCGCATTGGCAAGCGTCGTCTTACCCGACGACGTGCCTCCGGCGACAAGGATGTTGCGCCGTTCTCGGACTGCCTTTATCAACGCATCGGCCTGCAGCGGCAACATGATGCGATCCGCAACATAGTTGGCCAGCGTGTAGAGCTTTGCGGCTGGTTTGCGGATGGCAAAGCAAGGCGCCAGCACGACAGGCGGCAGCAGTCCCTCGAAGCGTTCGCCCGATGGCAATTCGGCGCTGACAATCGGATTGTCCGCATGCGCCTCGGCACGCACGTGGGAAGCGACCAGGCGGATGATGCGTTCCGCCTCGGAAGGATGCATATGCACGGCCGTATCGATTCGGCCTTCTCCCAGCCGGTCGAGCCGCAGCGCACCATCGGGATTGACCATCACCTCGATGACCAATGGATCGGCCAGCGCCTCAGTGATCGTCGGACCCATGGCGGTGCGCAGCATGGCGCGGCGTCGGTGGTCGGCCTCTGGATGAGCGCTCATCCTTCCCCTCCTCCGCCATTGTCTTTGCCAAACGAGCGTTTCCCCGATGCGATCTGGCGACCGACCTGCTCGACGAATTTGTCGAAACGCTCCTGAGCAATCGCCTGCGTCGCCTTGTCCGGAACAG
Organism: Mesorhizobium sp. 113-3-9; assembly: GCF_016756515.1. Taxonomy (NCBI): domain Bacteria; kingdom Pseudomonadati; phylum Pseudomonadota; class Alphaproteobacteria; order Hyphomicrobiales; family Phyllobacteriaceae; genus Mesorhizobium; species Mesorhizobium sp. 113-3-9. Next base: position 6,900,268 of record NZ_AP023246.1, read on the forward strand.
GCGTGTGGGCATGAAGCGTGATCGAAAAGCGGATGAAGAGCGCCAAGCTTTCCAATGTCATGTCGACATCGCGCCTGACGTGACTGAGGTCGCGGGAAAGACGGTCCAGCCTCATGCCATAGCGCCGATCGAGTTCATTCTCGCCACGCCGCTCGATGAAAGCTTCTACGGCCTTCGCGACGACCGCGGATTTTGTGGTCGAGGGATCGCGGCTGAGGTTGTCCAGCTTCTCGCTCAATTCCGGTTCGAGCAGAAACTGGTGACGAATGCGGTGGGGCTTCATGCGCTTGTTCCAACTGGCCGGCGCTGGCGGGCCGGCGGCGGAACAAGCATTATCGAGATGCCCAAAATTGCTTACGGCCGTTATCTACGCTGAGATACGCCCGAGCTGCGGAAAGCGTTCAGAAGCCGGGGACGATATCCTTATCATCGTCCCTTCCCTCGTTGATGCCATAGGCACCTGCGACGGTGGAGATCCGGTCCATGACGCGCTTGTCCGCCATCGCCTCGCTATCATCGTCTGCGGGTCTGGACAGATCGTCCTGGTCCGGTTCCTGGGTGACGGCGGTATGTTCTTCGGGTAGGCCAGGATGGCGCTGCTGCTGAACACCTCCCTCGTCCGCAAGCGCGGCGCCAGCGCTTTCATCGTCGGACGCAAGACGACGGTCGACGCCGCGTACTTGCCCAGTCCAATCGTCCGGCCGCGACATCGGGCAGTCCGCGTAGGGTCCGTCGCGCAACACCGGCGAAGGCAGCACCCGCTCGGTGAAATTGTGATCCTCATAGTATCGCAGCTTTTTGGCCCGGATGGGGGGCAGTCCCGAAACCAGCACCAGTTCGTCCGCGGGCGGCAATTGCATCACCTCGCCCGGTGTCAGCAGCGGGCGGGCGGTTTCCTGGCGGCTCACCATGACATGCGAGAGCCAAGGTGCCAGCCGGTGGCCCGCATAGTTGCGCATGGATCTGAGTTCCGTGGCCGTGCCAAGCGCGTCCGAGATTCGCTTGGCCGTGCGCTCATCATTGGAGGAAAAGGCAATTCGCAAATGGCAGTTGTCCAGAATGGCGTTGTTGTCGCCATACGCTTTGGAGATCTGGTTCAACGATTGCGCGATCAAGTAGGCACGAATTCCGTAACCGGCCATAAACGCGAGCGCGGTCTCAAAGAAGTCGAGGCGACCGAGCGCCGGAAACTCATCCAGCATCATGAGCAGTTGATGCTTGCGGCTCTTCTTTGGGTCACCCTCGAGGCGCTCCGTCAGCCGCCTGCCGATTTGGTTCAGGATCAGTCGCACCAAGGGCTTGGTGCGCGAGATGTCCGATGGCGGCACGACCAGATAGAGCGACATCGGCCACTCCGCATCCATCAGATCGGCAATGCGCCAGTCGCAGTCCGATGTTACCGCCGCCACGGTCGGATCACGGTAGAGGCCGAGAAAAGACATGGCGGTCGAGAGGACGCCTGAACGTTCGTTCTCCGATTTGTTCAACACCTCTCGTGCCGCCGAGGCCACGACGGGATGGACCTCAGGCTTATTGGCCGAGCCGAGATGGTTGGTCGTCATCATTCGCCGCAAAGTCGCGGCAAACGAGCGTTGCGGGTCCGACAGAAAGGTGGCGACGCGGGCAAGAGTCTTTTCCTCTTCGGCGTAGAGCACGTGCAAGATAGCGCCGACGAGGAGTGAATGACTGGTCTTCTCCCAATGATTCCGCCGCTCCAGCGCGCCTTCCGGATCGACTAGAATGTCGGCGATGTTTTGGACATCGCGAATCTCGTCCGAACCTTTGCGTACCTCCAGCAGCGGGTTGTAGCGGGCCGATCGCGGATCAGTCGGATTGAACAAAAGGCAATGCGAGAACCTCGACCGCCAGCCGGAGCTCAGCTGCCAGTTCTCGCCTTTGATGTCGTGAATGACGGCCGAGCCGGACCAGGAGAGAAGGGTTGGGACAACCAGTCCGACGCCCTTGCCGGAACGTGTCGGCGCAAAGGCCATGACGTGCTCAGGCCCGTCATGACGCAGATACCGGTCCTTCAGTTTGCCGAGGAAGACGCCTGCCGGCTGAAACAGCCCTGCTTTCTCGATCTCCCGCGTCGCCGCCCATCGAGAGGAGCCATAGGTGGTGACCAAGCCGCGCTGGCGCGCGCGCCAGAGGGAACCAGCGATCGCAGCGGCACAGCCCATGAATCCACTGGTGCCCGCAAGCATGCCCGCCTTGTCGAATACCTCGGGCGCATAGGCATCGAATTGGAACCACCATTCCAACAGTTTCCACGGCTCGTAGATCGGCCAGCCAGCCGCGACAAACCATGGCGCGCCGAGTTGTTCCTGAAAGGCTAGCATATGAGCGCACCATTGCGTGGCAGCCCACACGCTGAGGAGAACGATGGCGAACACAATGGCGATCTGCCCAATCAGAAGCTTCGTGGGCGTCACTGGCTTGCTCCGCTGTTCTGGAGAGATGGATCGAGCATCGCCCGGGACGGCCGGAACAGGAATGCGCCCTATGTACGACTTGGTGCGATGAGAGGCTGTTTGGCGCGCCGTTTGCTCTCCTTCGAGGTGTATCAATATTCGCGCATTCCCGAGGACTGCTACGTCGGAGGGGACTCATATCGGTCGTGCCTATCGTGAGCACGTGGTCGGCGAGCTGGCGGTGGCGTGCGGGCAAGCCGCTGAGGAAATTCTGAACATCGAGTCCGGTCTGAGGTACAACAAGCCTATCGAGATCGGATCGCGAGGTAGCCCTGCCCGCCATGGGAATTCCTCAGGCGAGTACCGACTTATTGGGCGCTGCCTTATAAGTGGAAGGCGCCTTCCCGTTGCCTCTATCCCAGATAAGTTACCTTCCGGCCTTCAGTTGCCAAGCATATGACCGGCATTTCGCAACGCGTCTAGGAAGAGGCCGGCATGGTGAGTGACATCGAATTTGGCCTGCATTGACACCGGCATGCTGGTCCAATTCTCCAACGGTGCAATGAAGCGGGAGAAGGTATCGTCGATGACGCAGTAGCGGCTAATAAGGCCTTGTCTGTCCAACGCCAGCACACCAATCTGCCCGCCTCGATATCGGATGGCTGCGAGCCGTTGGACCTCGGCGTCATCATCGATCCGCACATCGAAAAGCAGGTTTCCGCGGCTCCTCGCGGCTATCTCCGCCGCTTTGTCATTGAAGCTCAAGCAGAGTGAGCGGACGCTTTCCACTGCCATCTGGAAAACCAACAAATCCAGTTCATTCACGGCCATGTGGGCAGTTGAGCCAATAAATGGATGATTGCAATGTCGCACACGGCTTGTTCACAGGTGTCGGCGACTGATTGTTCGTGGCTTTCTGTCCGCTGCCGGCGATGGAATATTTGAAGGACGGCGGGTCCCGTATTTCCTGTCGCGTTGGCAACCGCGGCGGCCACCTGCCGGGCGGCAGCGGCAGAGACAATGTCATAGACAGGTGGAAGCGTGGGCTTTCTGCCCTTCAATAGTTCCCTGACCATACAGATTTGCACGCGCGGCCGCAGCTTGCCGCCCGCCTCAACGGATTCGGCTTCTCTGGCAGCACGTTCCATTGCTGCGGTCGCCTTGTTGAGCGTCACCAGAACGCCAAGCTTCGTGGCTGGCAAGATCGCCAACTCGCTCAAGCTCACGACCTCTATTCGATGGACGGGCACGGCCGTGCATCGCCGCGGCAGGGGACAACATCGTCGTGACCGACCCTCAAGCCCTATATCGTGTCGGCGGGATCGTTCAGCAGGAACGGCGAGATCGCCGTGGAGGGCAAGCCCTTCTACATCGTGGCCGGCGGCGGGAGCGGCAAGATCCACGATCAAGCAGCTGAGAAAGATCACGCATATAGCCACGATCCCGCGGTCCAGCCGATCTACATTTGAGGACGACCAGATCAAGCAGCGCGCCCTGTCGAATTTGGGTCCGGGATTGGCAGTTGGTCTATCCCTTCCTGACGATGGAACGCTCGATCCAGTCATGGCTTATAAGGCGGAGACCAGAGCGCAGATGAGTACGCGCCTACTACGAGATCGGCTATCGCACCAATTCGAGCGGATCACGATCGATGCGACACCGTGGCTTTCTTCGAGGGCGGGAAGCCGCTTGAGGCCTGCTACGCCGGCGAAGGCTGTGAAATCCTGACCTCGAAGAAAGGAAACCGCATGGGCGTCAAATTTCGCTTCGGCGTCGCCTTGGCCTCCTCACACTTGGTTGGCTGACTCAGCGGGCAACCCGGTCGAGAAAAGCGTCGAATGCGGCAGCGACAACGCGCATCGCAAAGCGATGCTGCCGCCTTACGCGGACAAAACCCTTTTCGATGTCCACAATCCCGTCCTTGGCAAGCATCGCCAAGCGTTCAGCTGAATCGAGAAAATGGATCGGATCAGATCCGTGGGCGGCACAGATTGCCGGCACATCGGCCTCGAGATCGCACATTAGTCGCTCGATGATTGCGGCTCGCGCGCGGTCTTCGTCGGTGAGACGGTAGCCCTTTGACGTCGCCAGACGGCCAGCCGCGATGTGCCGGCAGTAGGAATCCCGTGTAACCTCGTTCTGAACGTAGCCCTCGCCGACACGCCCGATAGCCGACGCGCCGAAACCGATCAGGGTTTTGCAGGTGTCGGCCGAGTAGCCCAGCGAGTTGCGCCGCAGGCGACCGGTTTTCTGTGCCAGCGCGAGATCGTCGTCCGGCAAGGCGAAATGGTCGAGCCCGATCTCTCGGTAGCCGGCGGCAATCAGCGTCACGGCAATGGCCGCATCCTGTTCGGCGCGGGCAGCGCTGCCCGGAAGCGATGCCTCCTCGATGAGGCGCTGATTCTTAATAAAGGACGGAATGTGCGAGTAGCCGAACACCGCAAGCCGGTTGGGGCGCATGGCGACCGCCGCCCTCGTGGTCTCGACGCAAGACTGCACCGTTTGATGCGGGAGACCAAAGATGAGGTCGAAGTTGATGCTTGTCACTCCATGCCGACGCAGCATTTCGACGGCAGCCGCCGTCTGCGCCTCACTCTGGACCCGGTTGATCGCTCTTTGAACAATGGGATCGAAGCTCTGCACGCCGAGGCTCGCGCGGTTCACGCCGGCTGCTTGCAAGGCTTCGGCCATATCGGCCGTGAACGTGCGTGGATCGATCTCGACGGCGATCGTAGCTGTTTCCGCAAGCGCAAAGTGGCGGCGCAGGAATTCCGTCAGGGCGAGGAACTCAACTGGCCCCATGAGAGTTGGCGTTCCGCCGCCGAAATGCACATCGCTCACGGGCAGCGCCTGCGGCGCGTGCTCCGAGACCAAACGTATCTCGTCACGCAGCGCCGCCAGATAATTAACGATCGGCGCATCATGGCGGGTGATGGTGGTGGGGAAGCCGCAATACCAGCACTTTGATCGGCAGAACGGAACGTGCAAGTAGAGTGACGCCGGATCGTTAGCCGGTAGGTTCCTGAGCCATTCCTCATAAGCGTCGGCGCCGACCGCCCCAGAGAACTCCGCGACAGTCGGATAGATGGTGTACCAAGGCAGGTGGGCTTCGCGATGTTTTGTGGTCTGCAACAGTTACCGTCCCATGTTGTTGCCTTCCATCCTTACCACTGCGCTCTCCTGTGTCTTTGCGCTATATCAGTCCGGTCCGCTTTGGGCCCGATTATTTCGCAGCGATAGCCCCATTCAGCCTTGGCTGGACAGCGATGGTATGAGCACGCGCTGGTCAGCGACAAGCGCCGTGGGTTTCCCGTCGAGACTTTCCCGCACACCGTTTGGTGCTACTATCCTATCCTATCCCCTCCCTTCAGCGTCCGATGGAACGCAGCATGCCCCGTCCGACCAGTCGATTCGGCGTTGGGACCAGACTTTTGCTCGCCGGCTGGTGCGTAAGACGGCGTCACGTAGCGATACCTGGCATCTCGATGAGTTCGTCGTATTAATTGCCGGCACGAGGCTTTGGCTGTGGCGCACCGTCTGTCAGAGCGGGAATTGTGCTCGAGGAGACCGTCCAGGTCCGCCCCTGCCAAGGCTGCAAGCCTGATGAACCAATTTAGAAAGTAGCGCTACGCCAGGCGCATGATCACCGACAAATCGCGCTCCTGTGGCCCGGCAAAGCGCCGGAGTGAAGCGCAACTCAAGCATCGCTCGCAGCTGACAATCGAGCGAATTCGCATGTGCTTCCGTAAAAACAAAAATGGCCCATGCACGGCTTCCGATTCAGAGAGGGGCTTACAACGGCTCGTCTCGACCTTCCCGCCTTTCGGAACCACTTTGTCCGGACTAGCTGGACAGCTGGTGCACCTCGCCACCGCCGAGGTGTGGCCCTTCGCCCTAACGAGGACGCTTACGCCTAGGCATGTCGGCATCAGTGGGGCATCTCGGCTGACGTACCGAGCGGTGCACTCGCATGATGTCAACAATGTCGAGGCTCAAAACAAACAAAAGCTATCGCCATTGAACGATACTGTCGCGAAGCGAACAGACGAACCATGTCCGAAACATTTGCTTTTCGTGCTCAGCTTGACCCTCAGAGCAGAAAAGGAAACGCAAGCCAAGGTCCGACGGCAAACTTGAGTGTCAATCGTAGCTTGGTCGTGAGGTTGGCACGTCGCTTGCGGGGTGATTTTCTGAAGCCGGTACGCCCGCAGCTATCGGAGATAATCATGGCGATCGACCCAGAAGTGTTTGATTCCTCCCCCGGGCATTTCAAGCAGGTGATATGAGAACAACATCTTATCGCGTGGAAGTATGATTCAGATTCATCGCCTCTGTTGTTGAATCATTATTATGACCCGTGCGTCATACTGCGATGGGCGCAGCGCGATGTGCATCGTTTTCGATTGTGGGACAGGAAGGGCTGGCTCGTTCGTTGACGTCCCCTTCTTTAATATTTGAACGGAGATCAAGAATGAACATCAGGAGCCTCCTGCTCGGCTCAGCTGCGGCCCTGATCGCCGTTTCCTGTGCCCGAGCCGCCGACGCCATCGTCCTGGCCGAGCCTGAGCCCGTTGAATACGTCAAGATCTGCGACGTTTACGGCGCTGGTTACTACTACATCCCCGGCACCGAGACCTGCCTGCGCATCGGCGGCTATATCCGTTACGACATCGGCCTCGGCGATGTCGTGTCGCATGACAAAGCTAGAGCCACGGATGTGAAGACTGGCGAGGCCCAGGGCATATGGCAAAACCACACGCGTTTCACATTCAAAACTTGGACCGGGCAAGAGACCGAACTCGGTACATTGCAGACCTACATCGAGACCCGCATGAACTACGGCAAGCACACGGCCTATTCCGGTTCGGACAGTCCTCGATACTATGCCTTCAGCCAAGGCATCACGTTGACTTTCGCCTGGGTTCAGCTTGGTGGCCTCCGAGTTGGCAAGGACTGGTCCGCCTTCGACATGTTTAATGGCTACGCGGGCGACGTGCTCAATCAGATGCTTATCCCGTACGGCGCCTTCGATACTAATGTGGTTCAGTACTACTTTGACGCCGGTAACGGCTTTTCGGCTGTGGTTTCACTCGAAGAAGGCTCGGGCCTGGTCGGCACCATCGACAGCTACGTTCCGCACCTAGTCGGCGGAGTGAAATACACACAACACTGGGGCGCGATCACCGGCGTTGTCGCTTATGATAGCAACTACGAATCGGTCGCGGGCAAGGTCCGCATCGACGTCGATGTTACCGACCAACTCTCGCTATTCGGAATGTTCGGCTACGGCTCCAGCGGCAAGCTCAACGATGACGTCACTAACGCAATCGACGCTCATGGTCGCGGGTTCTACAAAAGTTGGGGCGGTAACTGGGCTTTCTGGGCCGGCGCCACTTACAAGCTCAATGAGACAACTTCGTTGAATCTTCAGCTCTCGGGTGATCAGCTCAGGAACTATGGTGTCGCTGCAAACGTCGCCTATACGTTTCTTGCAGATTTCACAATTACAGCCGAACTCGACTATGACCGCTACGGCGACTTCGCCGTCGGCAAGGTCGACCCTTCCATTAGCTGGGCGAATGCCAACAAAAAGAGCAGTGTCGGCGGCATCCTCCGTTTCGAACGTTCATTCTAACGGGAGGAAGAGCTTCATCTCGGTGCCTCAGGCGGCGAATGACGATTATGCGGGGGACCTGCCACGCCTGCGGCAGATAAGCGCTGGCACGTTTGCAATCGGATACAGCTGCGATTAGGGCGCGGCCGATGCCCCGCCTGCCGGGATGTGACAGCTGGCAAAGCGTTGCGGCAGGTTTGCTGGCGGTCCCGGCACTTGCGCTGACGCGTGCGGCGCAGTCCGGCGACACGGTGGAGGCCGCCGGCAGATGGGTGGGCGCGTGATCGCCGAAGCAATCGCCGAACTCGCCTAGTATCCCAGCTTCGATAACGACTGAATCGGCGGCGACTCAATGCAACCTTGGCTTCCGGAGACCGCGCTGACCGCCGCCGGCCTGACCGCGCTCGCCGCGCAGGATGCTTCGGACAAGCAAATCACCTGCGTCAAGGCGCCCTTCAAGTCGCTGATCGACCATGTCTTTATCTCGCCCAATCTCCTGCCGTGCGGCCACGATTTCATGATCCTCGCGCTCGACCGAACCATCGAGCGGTTCCTGGAAGTGTCCGATCATCGCCCGGTCCTCTTGCGACTGGCCGGGCCTATCGGTGAGCGTTAGATCCAGAACGAGGTTACACGGGATTCCTACAGCCCGCACATCGCAGCTGGCCGCCTGGCAAAGTCAAAGGGCAACCGTCTCACCGACGAAGACCGCGGCGAGCCGCAATCATCGAGCGAGGACGAAATAGGGACAGCGAAGGGTTTTATCCGCATGCGGCAGGAGGATCGCTTTGTGGTTAGCGCTATTGCTGCGTATTCGATGCTTTTCTCGACCGGGTTTGCCAGTAGGCACAGCCAAGCAGCGTGAGGGGAGGCCAAAGGGATAACCAATCGTCGCTAAACGGCATGCTCCAGCAAATAACGGCAAGGCGGTAGCGGCGCGCTTGAGCCCCGGTTGAAGTGCTTGGAGTTTTTTCCGAATGGGCGAGCGTTGCGACTAATGAAGGCGTCACATCATTCGACGGTGACTGATTTTGCCAGGTTGCGTGGCTGGTCGAGATCTGTGCCCATGAAGAGCGCCGTGTGGTACGCAAGAAGCTGTATCGGCAGCGAGAAGATCATCGGCGCGATAATCTCGTCGGTGGCCGGCAGCACGATCGTGTGCATCGTATCGAGTTTCGATGCGGCTGCCCCTTTTCCATCGGTGATGAGGATAATGCGCCCTCCGCGGGCGGCCACTTCCTGCATGTTGGAGAGGGTCTTGTCGAAAAAGCGATCATGTGGCGCGATGACGATCACTGGCATGTTCTCGTCTATCAATGCGATAGGACCGTGCTTCAATTCACCCGCCGCATAGCCTTCGGCGTGGATGTAGGAAATCTCCTTGAGCTTCAGCGCCCCCTCCATCGCCAGCGGGAAATTTGTGCCACGGCCGAGATAAAGGACATGATGACACTTTGACAGTTCGCGCGACAGAAGCTCAATCTCCGGCTGGATGCTGTCCAGTACCTGCCTCATGAGGCGCGGCATTTCGGCGAGGCTCTCGACGAGCGCCTGCACCTCATCTTCGGTCACGGTTCCGCGGGCCTTGGCTGCGTGGATGGCGAGTGCGGCAAGAGCGGCTAGCTGGCAGGTGAAGGCCTTGGTGGAGGCGACGCCGATCTCTGGGCCGGCAAGGATCGGGAAGACCACATCGGCCTCCCGAGCGATGGTCGATTCGCGCGCATTGACGACAGCGCCAATTTTCAGCCCAAGCTGCTTGCAGTACCTCAGCGATGCCAGCGTATCGGCGGTTTCGCCCGACTGTGAAATGAACAGAGCCGCAGACTGCGGCGACAATGGAATCTCGCGATAGCGGAATTCGGATGCAACATCTATTTCGACCGGCAGGCGCGCATAGCGCTCGAACCAGTATTTTCCGATCAGCCCGGCGAGATATGCGGTGCCGCAGGCAGAGATCGCCAAGCTCGGGATCTTGGCGAAGTCGATGCCAGAAACCGCATCGGCACCATTTTCGATGAAATTGATATAATGACCGAGCGCATCGGCGATGACCTCGGGCTGCTCGAGGATTTCCTTCTCCATGAAGTGGCGATGGCTGCCCTTGTTGGCCAGAGTGGCCACGGCCACGGAGGTCTGGCGCGGACGCGCGACGGGGTGGCCGTCGTAATCAAATATATCAGCGCCCGTCCTGCCGACAACGGCCCAGTCACCGTCGATGAGATAGGTGATTTCATTCGTGAATGGAGCAAGCGCGATCGCGTCGGAGCCCAGGAACATCTCGCCGTCGCCGTGACCGATCGCCAGCGGTGGTCCATTGCGCGCCGCGATGATGGTCGACGGATCATCCTCAAAGAGGATGGCAAGCGCGTAGGCACCCCTGACGCTTTTCAGCATGGCATGCACCGCCTCACCACGCCTCATGCCCTCCCGGCGGTGCCTTGCCAAGAGATGCGCAAGGACCTCAGTGTCGGTGTCGGTCTGGAACTCGGCTCCCGTCGCCGCCAATTCGTCCTTCAGTTCGGCGAAATTCTCGATGATGCCGTTATGGACGACGGCCACACCATCCGTGAAGTGCGGGTGTGCATTGCGTTCCGTCGGTGGCCCATGGGTTGCCCAGCGGGTGTGGGCGATGCCGATGGTACCACCCAGCGGCTCTTCCTTGAGTCTCCTCTCGAGATTGACGAGCTTGCCCTCCGCGCGCCGGCGGTGCAAGGTGCCATCGGTGATCGTCGCAATGCCGGCCGAATCATAGCCGCGGTATTCCAGACGCTTCAATGCGTCGACCAGGCGTTCCGACACCGGCTGTTGCCCAACGATGCCAACAATTCCGCACATGTTCTTCTCCGAAGTCTTCCCGGCAGCCTTAGCCGACGCAGACGAGGGACGCCGCCCGGCATGCGCTCAGTTAGAGTCTTCTAATGGAATCCAGTCAGTTCGGTAAAATTGATTGTTGGGATAGCCATCATCCACGCCATGGATGAACTAAATCTCAGTCCAATGCGGGTGATGTGAACCGGGGCGTACGCTTCCGCCTTCAACGGGCTGCGCATATCATGGCCGGCGCCCTCACCTGCGTTAATAGCATGCAAGCCGGCCGGAGGAGACGGGGAATACTTGGGCCGAGTGCGAATGGGTAGCCCCAGCGCACTCTTTGATCTCGCCGTTCAATTGTGCGGACGCTGCTTCATGCATCATTCCTCGGTTTGCTTCTCCAGGCCGGACGCAATGACTCCTTTCGGCGACGAGAAGCAAACCCTCTCTTCCGATCCCTGGGGCCACGCACCACGTCTTAGCTACCGCATGGGCCGTGCGGCAGGCCGAGAATCGGTCGCCACAGTACCGGCCCATTCAGACGTCCCCTCCAGCGGATGCGCAACAGGCTGGCGTGAGAGATCTCGAGAAACCCGGCCACCGCCTCCGTTTTGCCGACGGGCTGCGGCTTTCCGATGCGCGACAATGGCCACGTTGCGAGGCGAAGGATCCGTTCCATACGCGTATCGGTCACCGTCACGATCCGGGTGAGATTGTTGGCCAAGCCGAATTCGATCATGCCGGCGAAGAGCTCGTAGGTTGCTTGGGCAAGGCCGCCTGCCGCCTTGGGCGTTGATGGGGGCAAATCGAGCGCGAAACGGCTGCTTTCCCATATGTCGGGACTCGCGGGCGCCACAGCTTCACCCAGCAGCGCCGGGAATGTGTCGCGCAACATGGTCGGCCCAGTGGTTGGCAAGAGGCGCACGCAGCCACGAATTCGCCAATCGGATCCCTTGAGCAGCAGATAGACAGGCTTCAAGTCGTCAAAGGTGTCTGTTTCCATTTCGCCTCCGGTCTGAACTTCCCAATCGAGCCTCTCCTTGAAAACCCGATATCTGAGCCCGTGCATCTCTTTGAGCTCGCCTGCGAATTCGCTGTAGAGGCCAGGTGTGATCAGCTGAATCATTCGTCGCCTCCGTGCGGGTTGTGTTCCCGCCATCGAAGGGCAAAGCGCACAGCGATGCAGCCTGTGGACGTTTACAGCTATCCTCGCGGAAGGATCCGGATCTCGCCTGACCGGAGGCAGCCAGCCTGGCAACCGCATGGATCGTCCGAACGCGAGCTTTGCTTGGCATTTTCCAGATGGAAGGTCCCCTTGCCCTTTGAGACCTGCTTTCCAAGGCGTATTCGCGAGTTTTATCCATGCCTTTATGGTCTTGGGAGCGTGGCGGGCAGGCTACACAGTGGGTGGCGGAGAGGTCGGGAATCAGTTGGAATGGAGGAATTCGTCTCGCCAAAGAGGGGATCCTTTGCAATGCACTGCCTGCCCGACACTCCCGCTTCAACGTTACGCGCCACATACCGCCGAGTAACAGCCGGACCGGCGACGCCGGCTGTGCTGGTTGTTGGCCTGATCAGCGGCGGCACGGTGAATCTGAGCCACGTCGCCAGCCATTTCCACGGACCGGCGAGCGTAGCCTCCAACGATCGCCGGCGGCGACGTTTCTTCCAGTTTACCAGTTCGACGAGGACTGGCTGGCGTGTACGCTGGTGGCGCGGCTCAACCTACGCCCGCCCTTGCGGCTGTGCCTTGACTGCACCAATTGGAAGCAAGGACATAAGGTTCGCATCAAGGAGCGAGGCAATATGCATCGTCGTAACCTGATTAGAGCATTCATCGCGCTGGGCGTGTGCCCGATCTGCGCCCAGACCGCGCGTGCGGCCAGCGCCCATTGGGGATATGGCGGCTCGGTCGGGCCGGAGCATTGGGCCGATCTGGACACGAGAAATTTCGCCTGTTCGGCGGGCAGGCAGCAGTCACCCATCGACATCGCCGGCACGGTAAAGGCGGATATACCGCGCATCGACATCAGTTGGCTCAAGGGCGGCGGCAGGATGGTGAACAACGGCCACACCATTCAAATCAACATGCCGGAAGGCAGCACCTTGACCCGCGGGGATCGCGTCTACCAACTGGCACAGTTGCATTTCCACGCGCCGAGCGAGCATCACGTGGCGGGCATGAGCTTCCCGATGGAAGCGCATTTTGTCCATAAAGACACAAAGAGCGATACTCTGGGTGTGCTGAGCGCCCTTCTTATGCCTGGCGCGACAAATAACAGCTTTGCCGGTCTCGCCAAGGTCTTTCCGGCCCGGCCCGGCGAGGAGATGGCAGTTGACGAGTTCGATCCCAACGGGCTTTTGCCGGCCTCGCTCGGCTATTGGACCTATGAGGGATCATTAACGACTCCGCCCTGCACCGAAAACGTGGAGTGGATGGTTGCAATGGAACCGGTCGAGGTCGACACCGCAGACATCAAGCGGTTTACGACGCTTTACGCATCTAACGCGCGGTCGATCCGTCCCTCCAATCGGCGCTTCATCCTAGGCCTCAGCTAAGGTCATCGCGCGCGTCAAGCAAAACCGCGGTAACAATCGGGGGGTTTCGAACAGTACGACGGCACCCTGGTGGCGCTGGCATCGACCATAATGCCCTAGTACTACTGTGTCATAAACTTCGTTAACGATTGATTGCGAGAATGGCGATTCAAGCTTCAAATGGAGGGAGCGATGAATCTCCGAGACGGAATCGAAACGAGTGAATCGCGTTTTGCGGCCTATGTCGAGACGCTCGCCTCGGCATTGGGTCATGCTGACCGGGTGGCGCCGCTGAAGGCCTATTGCACCGGGCTGCTTTTGCCAGGCGAGCGCAAGAGCGTCGAGCCGATGGCGGCACGGGTGGAGCCTGGGCGTGTTCAGGCGGCGCACCAGTCTCTGCATCACTTCGTGGCGAAAGCGGACTGGTCGGATGATGCCGTGCTTGGCGTCGTGCGGGCGCAGGTTCTGCCGGCACTTGAGGGTCAGGGGCCGATCCGCGCCTGGATCGTCGACGACACCGGCTTTCCCAAGAAAGGCAAGCATTCGGTGGGTGTGGCGCGGCAGTACTGCGGCCAGATCGGCAAGCAGGACAACTGCCAGGTCGCGGTCAGTCTGTCGGTTGCCACCGAACAGGCGAGCCTGCCGGTCGCCTATCAGCTCTATCTGCCGGAAGGCTGGGCCAACGACCCTGACCGGCGCGCCAAGGCAGGTGTGCCGGAGGATGTCATCTTCCGCACCAAGCCCGAAATCGCACTCGCGCAGATCCGGGCGGCGCTGGCGGCCGGCGTCTCGCCGGGCGTGGTGCTGGCCGATGCCGGTTATGGCAACGACAGCTCCTTGCGCACCGGGCTGACGGAGATGGGCTTGACCTATGTCGTCGGTGTCCAGTCCTCGATCCGTCTGTGGCCGCCGGACACGCAACCGCTGCCGCCCAAGCCATGGAGCGGCCGCGGCCGCCCACCTTCGCTCGTCCGACGCCAGGCCGACCACGCGCCCGTTTCGGCCAAGGACCTGGCGCAAGCGCTGCCCGAGGGCGCCTGGTGCCGCGTCACCTGGCGCGAGGGCTCCAAGGCGCCGCTCGCCTCGCGCTTTGCCGCCGTCCGCGTCCGCCCAGCCCATCGCGACTACTGGCGCTCCGCGCCACGAGCTGAGGAATGGTTCCTGATCGAGTGGCCGCAGGGCGAGGTCGAGCCGACCAAGTATTGGCTCTCGACCTTGCCGGAAGATACCGAACTCGCCGGCCTCGTCGACCAGGCCAAGCTGAGATGGCGGATCGAACGGGATTATCAGGAACTCAAGCAGGAGATCGGCCTTGGCCATTATGAGGGCCGAGGTTGGCGCGGCTTCCATCACCACGCCACGCTCGCGATCGCCGCTTACGGATTCCTAGTCTCCGAACGGAGTCTGATTCCCCCCTCAGCCCCACGCTCAGCGCCGCTCCTCAAGGCACCTGCGCTACCCGAAGATTATCGACCCCGCGGCGCCGCCGCTCCGTCCCGAACGCCACGTCAGCAATTCAATCGCCACCGTCAGGGTTAGACTCGCCCACGCCTTGGCGCGGCGTCTGCCACGATGTCCATGCTGCCAACATAGTTTTATGACACAGTAGTACTAGAGCGGGATGAATTTGGATTGAATCGAAGGGGATTCCCAAGGGTCTGCAAATCAGATTCAAGATGCTGGCTGGGAGAAGGAGGCCGGCATGGATGGGCAAGCCATATTCAAACGATCTTCGGGACCGGGTTGTCGCTTCGGTTGAGCAGGAGGGGCTTTCGCGCCGGCAAGCAGCGGCGCGTTATGATGTCGGCATCAGCTCGGTAATCAGATGGGTGGGGCGCTTTCGAGAAACAGGCAGCGTCAGCCCCGGCCAGATCGGTGGACACAAGCCCAAGAAGATCCGCGGCGCCCACCGCGACTGGTTGGTTGAGCGCTGCCGCAATGAGGCCTTCACCTTGCGTGGGCTGGTCGCGGAACTGGCCGAACGCGGCCTGAAGGTGGACTATCGCTCGGTCTGGGCCTTCGTTCGCGAGGAGAAGCTTAGTTATAAAAAAAGACGCTGGTCGCGGCCGAACAGAGGCGTCCCGACATCGCGCGCCGGCGTCAGCAATGGTTGAAGTATCGCGCAGCGATCGATCCTTCACGCTTGGTGTTCATCGGCGCCGTTGCGCGGCTGGGCGCCGGTCGGGGAGCGGCTCTATGCCGAGGTCCCGCACGGCCACTGGCAGACCATGACTCCTGGCGGCACTGCGCCATGATCGCCTGGACGCGCCATGGCTGATCGACGGACCGATCAACGGCGAGCGGTTCCGGCTCTATGTCGAGCAGGTTCTGGTTCCGACCCTTAAACCCGGTGACATCGTGATCATGGACAATCTCGGCTCGCACAAGGGCAAGGCAATGCGCCGCGCCATTCGCGGCGTCGGTGCCAGACTCCTGCTCCTGCCGAAATATTCGCCCGATCTGAACCCGATCGAGCAAGCTTTGCCAAGCTCAAGCACTGGCTCAGAAAGGCGGCGCGCCGAACCGTCGATACTGTCTGCAGCGCGATCGGCGAAATCCTCGATGGCCTCACCGCAACCGAATGCAACAACTACTTCGAAAACGCCGGATTTGTTCAACCTAAAATCATCCCGCTCTAGGGTTCACAACAGCATGACCGGATCATGGGGAACTTGTGGGCCGCTTGCTTGCGGAGAACTGGGTGGCGTCACCGACACCCGTACGCTCCGGCCTGGATCTGCTTGATCAGGGATTGATAAATCCGACGCGTCGCTCCCGTGCTGCGAGAACCCTCCTCATACTGGACCAATTAAAATCTCCAAAAGTGGCAGTTTAGTTTGGACCAGTGAACTGCAATATTGGCTTGCAGTCAGGGAAGCGATCGTGACTGGTCGCGCCGGTCATGGATTGCTTGCGCTCGAACTGATGGAGTTGCCTGGATGTTTGAGGGTCCCATCATCGACGCTCGAATTAAGAGTATTGCATCGGGATTTAGAGCCGTGAGCGTCTACGTCGATGCCACTTCAGCTGAAGAAGGACGTTTCGATCCCCGATTGCTTGGTGAAGCCTGCGATTGCGCGTTGGCGGATGGCCCGGCTTGGGCAGAAGCTCATCTGGCGAGTTGGTCCGACGCCTACGCCGTCTTTGGCGCGAAGCCTAACCGTACGCCGTGCTCAGCCCAGGCCCTCAGAAAGCGGGTTCTGAAAGACGGCACTCTTTCGACGATCAACCCGATCGTCGATCTCTACAACGCCATCAGCCTGAAATACGCAGTCCCGGTGGGTGGAGAGAATTTTGACGCCTATGTCGGAAGACCCCACCTGACGATCGCTGACGGGAGTGAGACGTTCGACACCATGGTGAATGGAGAGGCGGTCAACGATCCTCCCTTGCCCGGTGAGGTCATCTGGCGCGACGACATTGGCGTCACCTGCCGACGCTGGAACTGGCGACAGGGCACTCGAACCCGCCTGAAGACCCTAACAGGCCGGATGTGGTTCGTACTGGAGGCGTTGGAGACCATGCCGGACGATGCATTGGCAGAGGCGACGGATGCCATGGTCGGAGGGCTGAATGCCTTGATGCCTGGCTGCAAAATCGCGAGCCAAGAAATTGCCATCGCCGGATGAGGTTTCCGGTCGAGCGAGTGGATCCATGGCCGCCCGGGGCATCCGGCGCGATCGATCCGATCGAGATTATCAAGGGCTGAGAGAATGAATGTCGATCTCCATCAGTTGCTCATCGTCTTTGCTGCATATGTCATTGCCGCGGGGAGCCCCGGCCCGAGCAACATGCGCATTATGGGGGTTGCGATGGCGCGCGGCAGAGGTGCTGCGCTCATGCTCGCCTCCGGCGTCGTCAGCGGCTCGATCTTTTGGGGTTTTATGGCCTCCACCGGCATCTCCGCCCTGTTGGCCAGGTACGCCCAGGCACTGCTCGTTCTGCAGGTTTTCGGGGGGCTTTACCTGCTATTCCTCGCCTTCAGGGCGGGACGGTCGGCGCTTACGTCGAACGAGAAGCTGGCGGTGCGCGCATCGACCGACCAAGTCGCTCTTTCGCGGGGTGAGCTCTATAGGAAGGGCCTCTTGATGCATTTGGCGAACCCAAAATCCGTGCTGGCATGGATCGCGCTCGTCACGCTGGGGATCGGTCCGAATTCATCGTGGCAAAGCATCGCAGCGATATTGGGTGGCTGCGCCATCCTAAGTGTCACGATATTCTGCGGCTACGCCATTGTCTTCTCCACACCGCCTATGGTGGCTCTATATCGCCGCTGCCGCCGCTGGATCGAAAGTCTGTTGGCGATGTTCTTCGCGTTCGCCGGGCTGCGTATGCTGCTTTCCCGTATGTAGTTTCGAAAGGAATGGATGATGACTTTGTTTCGCGGCCTGTCGGCGTTCCCCCTTACGCCAACCGATGCGGAAGGGCATGTCGACACCGAGGGTCTGGCTCGTTTTCTCGAGCGTATTCAACGCGCCGGAGCGGACTCCATCGGCCTTCTGGGGAGCACGGGCGGTTATGCTTACCTCACCAGGGAAGAACGCAAGCGTGCCGTTCAGGCTGCCGTGGAATGCATCGGCGGCAAAACGCCTCTTGTCGTGGGTGTGGGTGCATTGCGTACCGATGAAGCTCAGGCTCTGGCGCGCGATGCCAAATCCGCTGGAGCTGACGGCCTGCTCCTGGCACCGATGTCCTACGTTCCCCTGAACGAGGACGAAGTCTTCCAGCACTTCGTCGCGGTGGCCGAGGCGGGGGAATTGCCTTTGTGCATATATAACAATCCAAGCACCACGCGCTTCACATTCAGCGACGCATTGATCGCCCGGCTGTCAGAGGTGTCCAACATCGTCGCGGTGAAAATGCCTCTGGCGGCGAATGACGATTATGCGGGGGAACTGGCACGTTTGCGGTCGATGACGCCTGACACGTTCACAATCGGATACAGCGGCGATTGGGGCGCGGCGGATGCCCTGCTTGCCGGATGTGACACCTGGTACAGCGTTGCGGCAGGTCTGCTGCCGGTCCCGGCGCTTGCGCTGACGCGTGCAGCGCAGTCCGGCGACGCGGTGGAGTCCACTCGGTTGAACCGCGCTTTCGGGCCGCTCTGGACCTTGTTCAAACACTACGGCAGCTTCCGCGTTATGTTCGTCATCGCCGACTACCTCGGTCTGGCGCACGTCCAGCCACCGCGCCCTATTTTGCCGTTGCCGGAGGACGCCGGAGATGACATTAGGCAGGCATTGGAGAAGCTCGAATAGCCGAGCACAGGGCATGCCCAGTGCAACTGCGTGCGGGCGAAGATGTCGAGCGGGAACTGCCGGTCCTCTCGACCTTTCTCGGCCACGCCAATGTTCGCGACACCTACTGGTATCTATCCGCCGCGCCGGAGCTAATGACCCATGCCGCGCGACTGCTGGATGAGCGGTGGGAGGTTCGCTCATGAGTGCCTCGAACGATCTGGCCGTGCTGATCGAGCGGTGGTTCACCGATCGGCTCATGCGACATCGAGGCGTAAGCTCCAACACCATCGCCTCCTATCGCGACACCTTCCGGCTCCTGTTTGCATTCGCGCAGACACGCCTTGGCAGGTCTCCGTCGCAGTTGACACTGCGGGATTTGGACGCGCCTTTCATCGGTGCATTCCTGGAGGACCTTGAGACACTGCGATCCGCCTCAGTGAGGACCCGGAACCTCCGCCTCACGGCCATTCGGTCTTTCTTCAGATATGCGTCGTTCGAGGAGCCGGCCCATAGCGCCCAGATTCAACGCGTGCTCGCGATCCCGAGCAAGCGATGCGACAAGCGACAGCTTCAGTTTCTCACCAGGCCCGAGATTGAAGCGATCCTGGCCTGTCCGGATCGCAGCACATGGCTGGGACGGCGTGATCACACTCTGCTGTTGCTGGCCGCGCAAACGGGGTTGCGGGTCTCGGAGATCATCGATCTCGACCGGGACTCGGTGATGCTGGGGCACGGTGCCCACGTGCGATGCGTTGGCAAGGGCCGCAAGGAGCGAAGTACGCCGCTCACCAAGGTTGCACAGCAAGCCCTTCGGGGCTGGCTCAACGAGCCCAGGAAGCGGGGCGCAACGGCTCTCTTTCCGAACACGCACGGCGGCAAGCTGAGCGCCGACGGCGTGCAGGCGCTGCTGAACAAATACCCAAATAGAAGGGCGTCTCAAACCAAAAGGCACGGACATCAAACGCCATCAGAGCCTCGCCGCTACCCCCGTGGCGGAAGGTTGCGTACAGACTTGCCGCACAGAACCCCAAGGCGAGTGAGCACGCGATGCTAATGGCTATGTTGGGGGACGTCGTTTTTGTAGAAGACATTGTTCCATGGCCGAATTAGCCGTGCTGATGCTGCGCTTGCTTCAGACACCGAACCGAGGTCGCGATGCCGACGCTCGACAGATCGATGCCGCAGCGGGTGGTGCGATGCTTGCATCGCGCCACCCGGCAGACGTGGATTTTGAAAGTTTCACTAAGCAGCTACGTCGACGGCCAGGGAATTGGAAACAGCAAGGCCGTGAACGGAATTCGGGAGAGGAAGCGTTACTGCCATGGCCGAGACCTCAACGGCCGGTGCGATCTCTGCTTCTCCTAGCCTCCATTAGATCCTCTCGGGCGTGATTGTAGGAGTGGCTTGTGTCCCGGCCGACTTGACCACCCCGCTGCAGCTGTTCGTGGGAGGTTTGCGGGCCAACTGTATCACGGACTGCAGCCCCAATACCTGCTATGTGGGCGTCCAGATCCGCACTGCGTTCCTCTGCTGCATGCCGCGGAGGAGGCATCTGCGGCAAGATGTCTTGCATGCCGGGAATTGAGTGAGCTTGGCCCTGTTGATTTGGATCTAACTGGTGATACATCGCGTACATAGCATTGGATGCTGTCGACCTGACGTGGCCATCCGGATCGGTAGCCAATTCAGCGGCCTGATCAAAAATGCGAGCTTTATTTTCAGCGTTAAACTTGCTGAAGTTTTGCGCAGCGTAAAGCGCTCCGATAGCTTGCGAAGGTGGATCCATGTTGCCAATGCGATTAACAATACTATCTTGTGTCTCTGGCCGAAGGTAATGAGACACATTACTGACTGCTCTGAATTGCTCCAATGCTACTTCATCCGAGGTGTGTCCCAACCCGGCAGTCAATTTATCTCCCAGATCGACGGCTGATCGTCCAAGCTGATTGGTCCGCGTTTCAAACTTCGCGAGGTCAGTTTCTGGCTCGGTTCGAGTGCCCCGAACGGCTATGCGCTCTCGCCTCCCGAGTTCTTTGAAGGTCCCAAGATTTCGCGCTGTATCGCGCGGGTTTAGCGCTTACCAGCCGTTCTGCAACATCGGTCAATGGTCCGTATGGAAGGTCACGGAGGGTACTGCGATTCCCCACGTCTTGGGATGAACTTGCAGCTGCGCGTGCCCGTTTGTTATCGCGATCCATTGCTCGGCCTCCAAAGTCGTTAAGTTACCCAATCAGGGTACCACCGACGCTTGACCTGCTAAACCGATATGAGGTTACAGTTGTAGTCTGGCAGAAGCTTCTCCCAACTCTGGGATACGCCGAGAGCCGTAACCGGGGCAGATTTCCGGGCGGAAGGGGTTTGCGGCGAGAGCGTTCGTGATTCACCGTTTGCGTGACGCATCAGGATCGTCTCGTAAAAGAGAGTCCGTCGCGATACGCCCCGCGAATGACGATGGTACCTTCGGCTTGACTTATCCTTCGCGCTCTGCGGGTCCGACGAGAAAATCAGCCTACCCTTGCTGAGACTACCTGCGGAGGACTTGCCGCTACGGCGGTCCTGCTCGATCTCGTACTTGATCTTCTGCCCATCAACGAGGTTTGAAAGTCCAGCCCGTTCTACAGCTGGAGTATGGGCGAAAACGTCCTGACCGCCGTCATCGGGCTGGATTAAGCCAAAACCTTTGGTGCTGTTGAACCACTTCACTGTTCCGGTCGCCATATCTGTGTATTCCTCTGTGGCCAGTGCGAACCAGACGGGCCGTGAAGCCGATCCTGTTCATATTTCGTAGAGTTAAACCCAGCAAAAACCAGAATTACCCACCTCGGGGTTGCGGCGCGAAAAGCCATTGCTCTGTTTGGGAACGCACCGAACAGGTGCCGGTGAGCTTGAGCGCAACGCGCTGCAAGACGCTCGAGTGCCGAGGAATCTCTCCGACAAGGATACGTCTGAGCCGCCCAGTATGCCGGCTCGGCAACCACTCGAATGGATCGAAGCCGATCTGCAAAACGGATGGTGAGAGCGGTGGCTCGTTTCCAACCCATCCTGTCTCACCAGCGCGGACGCCTGGACGGATGTCAACGCCGGAAAAAGAACCGCATCGATTGGTCCCGCTTGCGGCCAGCTCCAGTCGGCCGCTCGATCGCAAGCGTGGTTCGAGGAGGAAGCTCTCCCAGGTGCAATGCGAGGAGACGCTGGTCCAACTCCTTGTCGGCTGCCGTAAGGCGGTGGTTCAGGCGAAGGTAGTCCATCCAGGTCGGGGTGCGGAAGGTTTCTGTCCAACGCGAAGGCTGCTGGAGGTCGCGCTGGAGATTCCAGTGTCGCGCACCAACGCCGCTTTGTACTCGCCGCCGTTCCCGCATCTGCTCCAGGAACGCTTCGACATTTGCTTCGGGTATTGAATATTCGATCTTGGCGACGATCGGCCCGCTTCGGGGCTTCAAATCCAGGGCAACCTGAGGCGTTTCGAAGCCAAGAGGAGCCTGATCGGAATCTTTCCATTGACGGATGGGCAGCAGGAAGCCGGTGCCAGCGACCAGCAGCAGCGCGCCACCTGAAAGCTCCAGAGCCGAGCTCAGCGAATAGCTCTCGGCCACCGTACCCCACAGCCAGCTGCCAGCCGCGATGCCGCCGGATGAAAGGGCGTAATAGATCGAGAGCGTGCGACCAACGACCCACCTTGGACTCGCCAACTGGACGCTTACGTCCAGCCCGGTCCAGGTCACGACCCAGCCCGCGCCGCCGAGCGCCAGCGCGATAGCCGCCACCGCCACCGAGGGGGTGAAAGCAAGCGATAGACAACAAGCCGCACAGGCGATGCACGACAGTGTCGTCAAACGTTCCTGGGACAGCCTCCGTCTCAGAATGTTGTTGCAGATGCCGGCGAACAAGGCGCCGGTCCCGAAGCCGGCCATCAGGATGCCGTAAACGACTGGCCCTCCCCCCAGCTGATCGCGGGCGACGAGAGGCAAGAGCGCTAGTATAGAGATGCTCGTCAGCCCAAAGAGGGCACCGCGGGCAATTGCTGCCTTGATTTCGGATGACAGGGCAGTGAAGCGCGCTCCGTCATGGATCGCCGTGGTCAATGGTTCACTCGGCAGCGGTGACGGGCGAACTTGCCATTTGCAGCGCCCTATGGTCCACAGCAGCATCAGATATGTAAGCGTCGCCACTGCGAAAGCCGTCAAAGGGCCAAAGGAAGCAACGACGACTCCACCGAGAGCGGGACCGATGCTTCGGACGGCGTTATATCCGACCGAAATAAGCGTGACGGCGGCCGGAACATCGCGCTTTCGCAGGATATCGCCAACCGACGCGTGCCAGGCGGGGTCGGTGAAAGCGGCGCCTACTCCGGCCAAACAGCTGAATGCAAGAACCATCCATGGATTGAAAATTCCGAGACCTGCAAGAACAGTCAGCATCGTCGAGGACGATGCTATCACGCACCAGCCAGCGAACATGAGATTGCGGCGGCTGTAATTGTCCGCTAGGGCGCCGGCGATAATTGACAGGAGGAATGTGGGCAAGGTTGTCGAAGCCTGCACCAAGGCGACCATCACATCCGATGTCGAAATGGTCGCCATCAGCCAACTGATGGCAACCATTTGAATCAGCCACCCTAGACTGGATACCTGTGTGGCAATCCAGATCGGACGGAAAGTTGAATTCTCGAGCGGCGCGAACGTTGCCGATGACACCGGATTAACTTCTTCACGCGCCACCCCGCTCATTGGGCCGAGCCTCCCTTCGCTGCCAGTTGTATGAGATTTCTCCCCGCCCACGTGCCCATGGAGGAATGGCAGGATCAGGGCATTTTATCTGCGCAACGCAAGTTATTTTTGCCTGGCCGATGCTGTGGCAGAACCGAATGCTTCCGGTGGAGCTATCGTTCCGCTATGCGGGACGAGACCGGTTCGATCCTGTCGCTCTCGATCCCCGACCACGTTACAAGAATCGTCAGTTTGACGTTCCTTAGCGTCTCCAACCAAGCCACGTCCTGGGCATCGACTTCCCTTCTGGTGATCACGAGCTCCCGCGCATTGAACCGCCTCGCCAAGGTGGATCAGTAGTCATCTTTGGCGTAGGTATTCAGCAGCCTGCTAGGCGCCCGCCGCCACGTGCGGGCGACGCCGGCATCAACCGGCGGGCAGATGCGCCGAGGGCAACAACCGCGCCTGACGCAACGCCGCCAGATCAGCCGAGCCGGTGCAGAAGCAGGCAACGGCCAACTGGCGGATGACGATCTCGAAATGCGCGACAACCGCCTCGGTGGACACCGTCGCCGCGCGCAGCACGCCGGCCGCCTGCCCGGCGATGTCCGCGCCCAGGCGGATGGCCTTGGCCACGTCGACGCCGTCGCGGATCCCGCCCGACGCGATCAGCTTCACAGTTGGCAGCGCCCGACGTACCGCCTGCACGCTGGCCGGGGTCGGAATCCCCCAGTCGGCGAACGCCATCGCCACTGCACGGTCGGCGGCATCGCGGGCGCGCTCGCCCTCCACCGCGGCCCAACTGGTGCCGCCGGCGCCGGCGACATCGATGACCGCCACGCCCGCCTTGACGAGCGCGCAGGCCACCGAGGCGGACAGGCCCGACCCCACTTCCTTGGCCACAATCGGCACGTCCACGCTGCGCGCGGCGCGAGCGATCTGCGCCAGGACGCCGCGCCAGTCGCGGTCGCCCTCCGGCTGTACCGCTTCCTGCAGCGCATTGAGATGGACGATGAGTCCATCGGCCTCCAGCGCATCCACCGCCCGGCACGCCAGGTCCAGGCCGTCGGCCTCGCGCAGTTGCGCGGCGCCGATATTAGCCAGCAAGGGAATGTCTGGGGCCATGCGGCGCAGCGCGCGCGTCAGCCCCTGGGAGTTGCGGGATTGCAGGCTCACGCGCTGCGAACCGACGCACATGGCGATCCCCAAGGCTTGTGCTGCCTCGCTCAGATGCCGGTTGATGGCCTCGGCGCGTAGCACGCCGCCGGTCATGGAGCTGATCAGCAGCGGCGCGCGCATGGTCTTGCCCAGCAGCGAGGCGCGCAGGTCGATCTGCGTCAGGTCCAACTCGGGCAATGCGCAGTGTTCGAAACGGATGTACTCCCAGCCGGCGGCGACCGTGGCCGGCGCCGTTCGCCGATCCAGCACGATGTCCAGATGGTCGTCCTTGCGCCGGCTCGGGATGTTGTCGCTATCGCTCATGCTCGCTCCATCCGTCGCATCGGGGGACGGCGTTGCATCGGATCGGACCGACGGCAGCGCGCGCACGCAGCCGCATCCCGCCGTTCAGGCGGGCGCACGCTGGCCTCCCCCCGCAGCGTCGCTGGGGTAGCGGCTGGTCGAGGTCTGGTAGTACTGCGCGCGGATGGCCGCCATGGCCTCGATCAACGCTCCCCACGGCGCGGGAAAGCGTTCTTCCGCCATCACCCGGTGTAGCATGCGCGTATGGCCGGCCAACTCGTCGTTGAGGAACTCCACCACAGGCATAGCCGGATAGCGCTGCCGCAGCAGGATCGCCGCGTTGTCGGCCTCGCCCGCCGACCTGTCCTTGTCGCGTCCATGCAGATCGTTCTGCAGGCGCCCTATCGCGGAGATGAGCCGCAGGACCTGGCGAAACGCCGGACGCGCGCGCAAGGTCGCCATGTCCAGCCCCCACAGCAACGACAGGCAACAGAACACGTTCGTGTAGGCGATCGAATCGATGCCGTTGTGCAGGTACTCGGCGTAGGACCAGCGTTCCGCCCCTACCGCCTGCGCGTGTCCGGCGCGCAGCGCCGCGCAGTAGCACCGAGTGTCGTCGAGCAGCCGAGCATAGTCGCGACGATCGTAGGCGAGCGCGGCCAGCGAAGCGCGCAGAGCAGCGCAGCCCTCGAATCCGGGGAGCGCGCACGGCACGCCCTGCCCCAGCGCCTGCTCCACCGCGGCGAGCTCCTCCGGCGCGATCAGGCCAAGGTCGTTGCAATCGTCGAGCCAGAACAGCAGCGCCAGTTCGCGATAGAACGCCACGATCAGCGTTTCGGCCTGCGGATCGCGGCCAGTGCGGGCGCAGGTGTCGCGCAGGCTCGGGTGGATGCGCTGCAGGATGTACTGGCCGCCCCTGACCGCTTCCACGGCATGCTCGTCGGCGAACCCTGTCAGGGAACGCCCCCACTCCAGCACCTGCTGCAGCGCGCGTTCGGTCTGGATCATGGCGCCGCTCCTGCTCCCTCGGCCAGGACGCGCCGCCCCCAACGAAGCGCCAGCCACAACCCGGCGAGTTCGGCCACCCGCACGACCCGGGTGGGGCAATACAGTTCCTTGCCGATCCACAGCGCCGTCTGCGGCAATGCATGCGCCACATGGCGAGCGAGCATCCACTCCAGCGCACGCGCCACCGCCTGCGCGATGCGCCGGCGCCCTGTCGGCTCTTCGCTCCCGTCCATGACGTGCAACGCGAACAGCGCATAGGCGGTTTCCTCAAATGAGGACGCGCGACCGGCGCCCCAGCCGCCGTCATCGCGCTGCGCCTGCAGCAGCGCCGCCAGCGCGCGCTCGTCGCGCCACTGGGGCTTGCCTTGCGCCAGCGCAGCGACCGCATGCGCGGTGGGATACAGCCACGAAACGTGCCATTTTTCGTTGTCCCATAGACCGTGCGGGTTGCGATTGGCCTCGACGTAGTGGCTGGTGCCGGCGGCGGGCTTTCCCAACAGTCGCAACGCATGCAGGGCATGGATGTTGGTCGACACCGAGGCATTGCGCTCGCCGGGGAAGGTGACGAATAGCTCGCCGATTTCGAAATCGCGCAGCGCATCGACCGGCGGGTCGCGACCTGCAAGGCGCAGGACGCACAACGCAACGGAGGTGTCGTCGGCATCGGCTGCGAAGTGCAAGGCCGGGCCCAGACCGCGCACGCCCATGCGGGCGTCGAGCTGCGCGACGATCACGCGCACGGCATCGGCGAACGCGGGATGCGCGAACAGCCCGGCCAGATGCAGGGTGTACAGCGACCAGCATGGCTCGAACACATTGATCGGCCAGACGTTGGGAACGACACCTTCGATGCCGCTGCGCGTCGCCCGCGATGCCGCCTGCAGATACGCGTCGGTGCGCCCGACCTGCGGCGTGCTCCCATGTGTTACGGCGTGCGCACGCCACGCGGCGGTGGCCGCCGGACTGATGCCAATGCTGCCGTCGTCGTCGGGGCATGCGGTGGTCGGCGACGTTCCCCAGGCTTCCCAGGAGTGCAGCAACGGATGGCCGCTCGGCAACGTCGCCACCGCCCCCAACTTGACAAGGCACGCCTGCCGCAACGGCAACAGCGCCGGGTGGCGCGGAAACCCCACGCCGCCCAGCAAGGATGCGGCCTCGCCGCACAACTGCGGCAGGATCAGCTCCGCGCCGATCGGCGCGTCCTCCGGCACCGAATGCGCGTAGGGATCGGGCTGGCGCTCGAGGAACCGGGTTGCAGCCTGGACTGCGTCGGCCGCGCCGGGAAGAGGATCGGCACGCTGCAATGTCAGCAACGTCGCCCAGGTGGGCGCATGGCGGAACAGCGGGAAGTCCGCGCTTCCCCATCCGCCATCGGCCTGTTGTTGCGCGATGAGCCACGCGTATGCGTCCTGCCGATCGGTGACGTTGCCGTGGAACTGCAGAGCTCGCGCCGTGTCGTAGACGGACGGACCGACGCTGCCGCCGTCGCTCATCTCGATCAGCAGGTGGCGCAATTCGGAAAGGATCTGTTCGGACAGCGCGTTCACGCGGTATGTTCCTTCTGCAGACAGTTGACGGGAACCTGGATCGGGCAGACGCCGCGCACGTCGCCGCAGGCCCGTCGCGGCCCGGCGCACGGGCAGCGCCGGACGGCCGCCCTGCTCCGGCGCGGCGACGCGCCCC
Organism: Mesorhizobium sp. 113-3-9; assembly: GCF_016756515.1. Lineage (NCBI taxonomy): Bacteria > Pseudomonadati > Pseudomonadota > Alphaproteobacteria > Hyphomicrobiales > Phyllobacteriaceae > Mesorhizobium > Mesorhizobium sp. 113-3-9. Next base: position 6,927,740 of record NZ_AP023246.1, read on the forward strand.
ATGCTGGGGCCGGTCCGCCGCATAGGCTTGCGCGCAGCGCGCCGCGTGAGCCGCGGCTGTGCTGGGCAACCGCTGCGATCGCCGCCGCCGACTTGGACACAGTGCAGCATGCACCGCTCACGCCGGCCGATCGATCGCAGCGGCACAGGGGCGACTCCATGCGGACGGGCGCGCTCATGCGCATGGCGCGTGCTTGAACAGATACGCGTTGGCCCGTTGCAGCATCTGCGCCAACCGTTCCGCACGCGTTCCCAGCGGGGGGATGGCCTCCCCGGCGTCGCGCAACAGATCCAGCGCCAACTGGCGCGCTGCCTGCAGCCCCATGATCGACGCACAGGTCGGCTTCTGCGCCGCCGCGTCCTTGCCGGGGGTCTTGCCCAACGTCGCGGTATCCGCTGTCGCGTCGAGAATGTCGTCGACCACCTGCAACGCCAGGCCGAAACAGGCGGAGTAGCGATCGAGCGCACAGTACAGCGCAGCGTGGGCGGCATCCTCCGCGATGGCGCATAGCGCGCCCATGCGAACGGACGCGCGCACTAGTGCTCCGCTCTTCATCCGGTGCATCGCCACGATCCTGTCCAGCTCGACGTGCTTTCCTACCAGCGACAGATCCATGGCCTGCCCGCCTGCGGCACCCTCGGCGGACACCGCCTGCGCCAGTTCGCGCACGAGCGCGATACGGTTGTCGCTCGGCGCATCCAGGCTCGCCAGGGTCAGGAAGGCGTGCGCCTGCAGCGCATCGCCGACCAGGATCGCAGTGGCTTCGCCGAACTTGACGTGCACGGTCGGAAGGCCGCGGCGAAGCACGTCATCGTCCATTGCGGGCAGGTCGTCGTGGACCAGGGTACAGGCGTGCATCATCTCGATGGCGGCGCCGACATCGTCGAGCATGGGCGCCGGCGTGTCGGCCAGTGCGCCGGTAGCCAGACAGAGCAAGGCGCGGGTGCGCTTTCCGCCATGCAAGGTGGCGTAGCGCATCGCCGCCATCAGCTCGGTCTCACCGTCGTCTTCGGCGCAGAGAAGACGCGCCAGCGCCTGTTCGACCCGCCTTGCGCCGTCCTGCATCCAGATCTCCGACGGCAGCCTGCCGGATGCGCCGCGCGCCTGCGCGTCGTCGTGTAGCGTGGAATCGGTCTGCATGTCGTTCATGTCCTTGTATCTGGCACGGCCACGGCGAGCGTCCGAGCCGCCGCGGTGTTGGCGGGGTCGCACCGAGCGCGCGCGCCGAGTAGCTGCCTCGCCACACGGGGCATGCGATGCCAGCTCATGAGAATCCGATGCGGATTTTCATGGACGGATGTGCGGTCGGGAAATAGCGCCGACCTTTTTCGACGGCGCTCAGCAACCGCGGCCGCACCCCGGCCTTGTGCATGGTCAGTGCCAAGGCGATGCAGAACTGCACCATTTCCAGCCATACCAGGTGGTAACCGATGCAGACGTGTGGGCCGGTACCGAACTGCAGCATGTCCACCGGCCGGATCGGCTCCGTGCGTTGCAGCCACCGTGCCAGGCGGAACTGATCAGGCGCCTCGTGCAGCAGCGCAGAGGTCGAGAAATGCAGCAGCGGGATGCACAGAGGGGTGCCCGCAGGAATGCGCCGTTGGCCGAGTTGCAATTCCTGCAGCGCGCGACGCGGCAGGAGCGTGGTCGCCGGATGCACGCGCAGCGTCTCGCGGAACAGCGCCTCGGCGACCGGACACTGCGCCAGGTCCGCGTGCCGGGTCGGCACCGCGCCCACGCGTTGCGCCTCCTCGACCAGGGCGTCCCATAGCCCAGGCTGCCGCGCCAGCTCGATCACCATCCAGGCCATCGTCGAGGCGGTGGTGTCGTGACCGGCAAGCAGCAGCAGGCGGATATTGGCGACCAGGACGTCGTCGGAGAGCGCATCGTCGCCGCGATCGAAGGAGCTCACCATGTCATTGATCAACCCAGTGCGCGCGGCATGTGCGCGCGCGTCGCGGACGAACTGGCGCAACTGCGCGTCGATCCAGTCGCGGGCGGCGCGGCCGCGCCGCAAGGGCAGTCCAGGCAGGTCGACCGGGGGCGCGACGATCAACTGCAGCAGTTGCCGGTATTTGCGATGCCATCCCGGCAGGTCCTGCGCTGGGATTCCCATGAGGCTGAAGATGAGCTTGAGCATCAGGTCGCCGGTTTCGCGCAGGATGGTTACGTCGCCGCGGTCGCGCCACGCCTGCACCCGCGCCTGGATGACGGGCGCGAACAGGTTGCCGATGCCGGCTTGGGTCAGCCCCTTGGGCAGGAACGCCGCCTTGATCGCGTCGCGCGCCTGCCGGTGCGCGCCGCCGTCCTGGGCGACCAACGTTCCGCCAAGCAATTCGGGCGCGATCTCTTCGATCAGCGCCGAGGACACGTCCTTGTGCCGGAGCAGTGCAAACGCATCCGGATCCACGCAGGTCATCAGGTGTCCGGCAGGGCCGAAATCCAGCCAGAAGTGGCTGCCCAACGTCCGTTCCGCGCGCCGCAGCAGGCGCGGCAGGTCGCATACGATGGCGGGAAGATGTCCGACCAGGGGGAAAGCGCCGGGCACGACCGGGATGTCGTCCCGCAGCCGGTGCCGACGGTCCAGCGGGTTGAGCAGCATGTCCATCAGCAGCGCGGCCCCGCGGCCGCTTTGGCGGTGTCGCCGGCAGGCCGCGCGGCGCGGCTGTTGCCACCGTCGGCGTACGTCGGCACATGCGCCAGCATGCCGCCGTCGATGCACAGGACCTGGCCGGTGATGAACGCAGCATCGTCGGAGAGCAGGAACGCCACCAGCGCGGCCACGTCCTCGGGGCGGCCGACGCGCTGCAGGAGTTGGTGCCGGCTCAGATGCCGTTGCATGCACTCGTCCAGCTTGGCGAGGAGACGCTCGGTCATGATGAGACCCGGCGCAACCGCGTTGCAGCGGATCTGCGCATGACCGTACTGGGTGGCGAGCGAGGCCGACAGCATGTTCATCGCCGCCTTCGACGCGGCGTAGGACGTCTGCGCGGTGTCACCGCTGAGCCCCTGGCACGACGACATGTTGACGATCGCGCCACCGCCGCGGGCGATCATTCGTGGGATGGCCTGCCGGCAGCAGAGCAGCGTGCCGCGCAGATTGGTCGCCATGGTCTGATCCCAGACCGCCAGGTCCAGGTCGAGGATCGTGCGGTCGCGCGGTGTCAGATGCATGGCGCTCGCGTTGTTCACCAGCAGGTCGACCCCACCGAAGTGCCGCTCCGCCGTCTCGAACAGCGCTGCCACCGCCTGCGCATCGGCGATGTCCATGGCCAGGGCCAGCGCGTGGCCCGCTTCGGCCGCGATCTGCGCGGTGCAGGCGACGGCCGCCGAGCCATCAATGTCGGCCACCACCACTCTGCCGCCCTCGCGCGCGATGGCGAGGGCGCATGCCTTGCCGATGCCGGCGCCGGCGCCGGTCACCACGGCCACCTTGCCTTCAAACCGTCCTCCTGGGTTGCGTTGGTCTTTCGCGGCATGCCGCTCAGCCTGCGCCGGAGAAGGCGCAGGGTCGGCGCTGGCGCGCTCGCCAGCGTCGCTTTCGATGACCCGAATGGCGGCGACCGGACACTGGCTGGCCGCGAGCCGCGCGGCGGCGTGCAGCGCCTGCGGGACCGTCGCCACGCACACTTCCGCCACGCCGTCCGGTTCGCGCTGGCGAAAGGTGCCCGGCAGCGTCAGCACACACTGCCCGGTGGTTCCGCATAGATCCTGATCGATCACGACGCGCATCTCAGCCCCCCTGAGCATGCAGTCGCACCGGCAGCGCGCGGAACGTCCTGAGGAACGCGGATGGCTCCCGGGTCGGCTGCTCGGCCAATGCCAGCGTGGGGAAGCGCGCCTCGATCCGCGGCAGGCTCTCGGCCAACTGCACCCGGGCCAGTTGCGCACCGAGGCAGAAGTGGATGCCGTGGCCAAAGCTCAGCATGATCTTCCCGTCGGTCGACATGCCAGGAGTGGTGCCGTAGAACCGCGCGGGATCGAAGCGGTCGGGATCGGAGAAGGCGTCCGGGTCGCGATTGCCGGCCGCGATCAGCACGCGCACGTCCGCGTTCTTCGGGATCACCACGCCGCCCAGTTCGATGTCGCGCTGGGCGATACGCGGGATGGAGCTGAACATGGCAGGCGCGTCGCAGCGCAGGACTTCTTCGACGAATGCCTTCACCCCCACGGCGTCTCCCTGCAGCCAGTGCCGCTGTTCGGGATACGCCAGCATCGCTAGGACCGCATGGTCGATGGTCGCAGCAGTGGTGGCGAAGCCGCCCAGCAGCATGCCCCACAGCATGCTGATCAACTCCGCATCCGACAGCGTGTCGGCATCGTCGTCGTGTGCGCCGACCACCATCGACACGATGTCGTTGCGGGGATCGGTGCGCTTGCGCTGTATGAGGTCGCCGAAGTAGGCCTGCACCCTCGCGCTGGCCGCGTCCGCCTCGGCGAGCTGGGGATCGCTGGCGTGTGGGCTCAGGCCTTCCAGAATGGCGCCGATGCCGGCGGCGAGCCCGAACATGTCATCCTGGGGCATGCCGAACAGTTCGGCGAAGACCAGAATGGGCACAGCCAGCGCGAATTCCCAATGCAGGTCCACCGCCTCCCCGCGCTCCAGCGCGGGCGCCATGCCGTCCAGGCGCGCTGCGACGATGCGTGCGATGCTCGGCCGCAGGTTGTCGATCTGGCGTATGGTGAAATCGCGCGAGATCAGCCGGCGCAGACGCGTATGCGTCGGTGGTTCCTTCATCGCTAGCGTGGACGCGAGGAGATTGAGTGACAGGCTGGTCTCCGCACGCGGGAAATAGCGCGCCAGTTCGCCCGGCGCCGGTCCCCGAAACACATCGCCCGTGGCCTTGAGCGCCCAGTAGATGTCGGCGTGGCGGCTCAACAGAAAGAGGCCCGACGCCGCACGATGCACCGGATCGTGCTCGCGCAACCACCGCATGAACGTATACGGGTCTTGGATACACGCTGGCGACGCAAGTTCGGCGAAGGCGTCCCGGCATGCTGCCGTGGTTTCTTGCACGTCCATCTTGGTTACCTGTTGGCTGGCTGATCTGACCGGCGCGCGCTGGGCGCGCCGGCAAATTGCGGAGTAGATCGCGATTCCGGGCGGCGTCCGCGCGTCACCAGAGCACCGGGAACTCCTCGAACCCGCCAGTGATGATCTCCTTGCGCAACTTCAGTTCTTCGGGCGCCACGGCCAGGCGCAGCGCGGGAAAGCGCTGGAAGATCGAGCCGACCACCACCTTGAGTTCCAGCCTGGCCAGCGCCATGCCGATGCAGTAGTGCGGCCCGTGCGAAAACGTCAGGTGCGGATTTTCGTCGCGTCCGATGTCGAAGATTTCCGGGTCGTCGAAATGGCGCGGATCGAACGACGTCGCCGGCAGGCCGACCAGCACCTTGCTCTCCGCGGGAATATGCACGCCCGCGATAGTCACGTCGGTCCTCGGATAGCGCATGATGCCGTCCCAGCCCGCGCCCGGCGGGTACATGCGCAGGATTTCCTCCACCGCCTTGTCCACCAGGGATGGATCGCCGACTAGGCGTTCGCGCTGTTGCGGATGGCGGAACATGGCCAGCAGGCCGAATTCGATCTGCGCGACGGTGCTCTCGTGCCCCGCCACCAGCATGCCCGCCGCCAGGCCGATCGCCTCTTCCTCGGTCGCATTGCCCTGCTCGACCGCCGCGAGCAGATCCGTCAGCAGGTTGTCGCCCGGATCCTGGCGCTTGTCCCACATCTTGCCGCGAATGTAGGCGCGCAGTTCTTCCCAGGCCAGGCGCGACGCGCTGCGCGGGCCGCTTTCATGCTGGTGCGTCATCACTTCGTCGGACAGCCCGGCGAAAAAGGCGTGATCCTCGTAGAGCACGCCCATCAGCGCGCTGATGACCATGGCCGGCAGCGGAAAGGAGAGGTGGCGCCTCAGGTCGGCGGGCTGGGGCTGGGCCGCCAGCGTCTCGAACAACTGCGCGGCGATCGCCTCGACCTGCTGCGCGAGCACCTTCACCCTGCGGTTGCTGAAGGCCGGCGCCACGATCGTGCGTAACCGGGCATGCTCGCCCCCCTCGTGCGAGACAAGCCACCCCGGCGAACCGAGAATCACCGAATCCGGGGTGAATGCCGCCGGCGGCATTCCCGCGGGCCGGAACGCCGCGTCGGACAGCGCCGCCTTGGCCTCGTCGTAGCCTGTCACCCACCAGCCTTCGTGCCCGGACGGGAAGCGTACGTGGTGGATCGGACCGTTGGCGCGTAGCGCCAACATCTCAGGCGAGGGCTCGATGTGATCGACGCGCCACATCGGCAGCGTCGGCAAGGGTTGTTCGGACATGGTGGCACTTCACTCTCTAAGCGATGGAAGGGCGGAAGGCGCTGCGGGCAGCGAATGATTACGACGGCACGTAGACGTCGTCCGGGGAGTAGCCCGACTCGATGTCAAGATCGGCCAACGTGTAACTGTCTAGGCATACCGCGCGGCGAGATGCAGAACTTTATCCTGCGCCTTCGAGTTCAGGATTAAGGCGAGTGTGGTGGTCCCTTGAGTCGCAGCCGGCCATCAAGATTTCCTGCGCAAGCGTCGACAAGGTTGGCAGCCTGTTTGGGTACGGGCGGTTTCGCCAAGGCCCCCTTGCCATAGGATGCTATCTGATGCGGATTTGACATTATGCTTTTCTTTCTTCGTTCCATCGATCGCGGTGTCATCCACGAAATGAAGATCGGTCGTCGGCTCCCGGCTCCCAACGAAGGAGTCTCAAAACTCGTGCCAATTTGGCCGACCCAGCAGAAGAAAAACATTGTGATTGCTTTTCAGGGGATTAGCCTGAGGCAGACAAGAGCTCGATGAAATAGCCCGGTGTCGCGGACCCAACAAAGGCGACAAAACAGTGTCGGATAGTATACGGTGGTCAGACGCCAGACCGGCGACACCTTCTTTATTAGTTGTCCTGTCGTGGAATGATGGCAGGCGACCTGACCGTATTGAGCCATAGGAGGGCTCCTGGTTGGCTCAGGGGTCACGTGCTTGCTCCGGGCGCGCTCGAGGCGGCTTGCGGGCTCGTTGCCAATGCAACACAGGCGATCCGCAACACCGCCATCTGGGGCGAAGCCGGCACGGCCCAAGAAGTTCGGCGCTTGGGACGGCAACCTGATGACGGAATGGCATGTCCGCTATGGCGGTCGCGCGTGATGATCTACTGGCATGTCGAAAAGGGCTCGACCTGCATTTTCTCGCAGCTCAAGCGCTGTTCGTCTTCGGAGGTCGCGGCGATGACCAAGGTCTTGCTGCGACATTACACCAACGTGGAGATCCAGCGCTTATATGTCGGCAGCCATGGCCAGAGCGCCCTCGGCGTCCCTTTTGCCGCCTGCTCGGGTTCAACCTGCCGCCACGCCTGAGGGCGATCGCCTGGCAGAAGCTGGCGCTGCCAGGCCTGCGCGCTGAATTGCCAAATGCTTCCCATTCTTTCCAAGGTCCTCACTTGGGAGGAGGTCGAGCAGCAGTATGGCCACAGTCAATCTGGGCCGGCCAGAACGACATCGGAATAGTCCGGCCGGCACCGTAAAGTTAACCGACGGCTGATGAAGATGTGCGAACATGGGCCATGTCAGAAGTTGCTCGTGATCCGCTTTATCGTCGCCACCGCTTTCCCGCCGAGATCATTGCGCACGCGGTATGGCTCTACTTTCGCTTTCCGCTCAGCCTGCGCATGGACATGTTGGCGGCCCGCGGCATCATCGTCACGCATCAGACCATTCGAAGCTGGGCGGAGAAATTCGGGCGGCATTTCGCCCGGGAGATCAAGCGACGGTCAGCCGGCTGCCTGGGCGACAAATGGCATCTCGACGAATGTGTGGTGGCCATCAATGGCAAGAAGCAGTGGCTCTGGCGTGCCGTCGATCAGGACGGCTTGGTCCTCGAAGTGCTGGTGCAAAGCCGCCGAAATGCCAAGGCGGCAAAGCGTCTGATGCGCAAGTTGCTGAAGGCTCAAGGGCGGACACCACGAGTCATGATCACCGACAAGCTCCGGTCCTATGATGCCGCCAGGCGCGACCTCATGCCCGGTGTCGAACACCGGTCGCACAAAGGCCTCAATAATCGAGCGGAAAATTCGCACCAGCCGACCCGACGACGCGAAAGGACCATGAAACGCTTCAAGTCGGCACGCCAGCTTCAGCGGTTCGTTTCCATCCATGATCCGATTGCCAACCTGTTCCACTTTCCCCGCAATACGCTGTCATCGGCTCAACATCGAGACCTGCGTAACGCCGCCATGCAAATCTGGAACAAAATCGCGTGTCTCGCCGCAGCGTGACAGCCGTCCCGGCCAGCTATCGCTGCATCAATCCGCTGATAACTTTACAGTGCCGTGGGATATATTAGAAAGCGACTGAGCGTCGGCCCCCGTGGGGCACAGGTATGCGTGCAGGGCCTTCAGACATGGGCCCGCGTTCTGTTTATCGTTTTTGCGGGGTGGGACAAACCTGACGTTAGCTTGTTCATAGAACGGCTTGCGCTCGTCCATGAGTTGGGGAACCGTCTGATCCCGGTCGGAGCCCCGCAGCAGCGGGCGGGTGGTATCGTTCCTGAGGCGGCGTCGTAGCACCCGCGGGTCGGTATTTATCCAGATCGAGACCGCTTTGTCGGCGATGAGTCGCCGGGTCTGCTCATCGTTCAACGAGCCGCCACCGGTCGCGATGACCGCGGGCCCTTGCTCGAGCACACGCGCGATTGCCTCCGCCTCAAGCTTCCTAAAATAGCCCTCGCCATTTGTATTGGATATCTGCGTTATCGATTTCCCGGTCTGCTTCTGAATTTCTTGGTCGGTATCGATGAAGCGCAGCCCCAGTCGCTTGGCGAGTGGCGCGCCAATCGTGGTTTTCCCGGCGCTCGGCATACCGACAAGCACGACCGGCCGATGGCCGAGGGCAGCGACAGTCTCCTTTGCCTCCGGTGACTTGGCGATCTCCGACTCTGTTGATCGTCCGACAGCTCGCAATCCAGGTGCTGCAGCAGCACTATCCTTACCATCCCTCCAGTGTGCTATGCTGAGCACGTTATCGGGTCTGTCAACTGCCTTATTGCCTTCTCTTACCTTCTGCTCGAGTTTCTCTGCCTTCTGCAAAGCATCACGGCGCTTCAGCTCCTGCATCTCTTTATAGGCGTCGTGATTGTCAACTTTGGCGCTGTAGCTGGCTGGCGTATGGAATTCCACCTGGAAACGGTAGCCTTCTGTGGTGGCGAGCACAGTGTGTATGCCGAGATAACTCGGACGCTCGAATTTGAACCAGTTGGTCACCTCGATTTCGGTGTAGTGCTGCTCCTCGAAGGCCAGAATGGCTGCCTTGAAGGCACGTGTAAAATCGTTGTCAGGAATTTCGAAGACGTGGCGTACGGCGCTGCTGATCAGCTGTGGAGTGCTGCCGGACGAGATGCTCGTGCCGGTGAGCTGCTCTCTTATGGAGCGTTCCGATCTCAACCGGCGCTCCAGATGAGGCATTTTCACCTGGATCTCCATTTTCCTGAGGCTTGCGGCGACGCTGAGTGCCGCTGCGGTGATTTTCCCCTCCTCTTTTGTAGCGCGCGCAACCTCAATTCGGGCGCGCTCTGAGGCCTCCTCGGGGGTCAGCGGGATCATCTCGGCAGCTTCGGCGGTGGGCCGAAGGCCGGAGGGTCTGCGCAAAATGCCGTGCTCCGCAGCGAGATTGATCGATGTTTCCATGACTGAAGCCGTCAGCGTGGGGTTGTCCTCCAGGTCCTTCAAGGCTGCATCGACATCAAACCTTCCATGGTTGAGAGACGCTGCCAGGCCCTTGACGTAGGGCACGGACCTCAAGCCAGGCGTCGTATGCAGCAGCCGCTGAAGATCTTGGCTTTTCCTGGAAAAAAGCCGAGCGCCAGTGTTGGATTTGTAGGCATCGGTGCCGACCTTGATGCCGAGGCTCAGGAGATTGTTTGCGCTTTGCACGAGGTCATCCGGGTTGTAACCGTCCGGGCGAGGATCGATCCGCGCAGGATAGTTGTCGATCAAAGCCCGGATGCGGTCTCGTGGCTGATTTGTTACCGGATAGGCATCCGCCAGATCCGGCAACAACTCTGAGACTGCTGCGCTCAGCGTCGTGCTTTTTGCATCGTTCACGGGCCCGACTGTTTCGGGCAGGCGTTCCGGCTTCTGTGCCCACGCCTCAAGGTCGGCGACCAGCAGCGCGGCCATTTCGCGAGCAACCGGATGCCGGGCGACCTCGATCTCGCGCCGCGCTCTCGCAAACACGGTCTCGATATCCTGGCCACTCACCTCCTCTTCGCGGCCCAACAACTGACCGATGTCTCGCCGAAGCTCGTGGTGAACGCCTTCGTAGGTGCCAAAGATGGCACGCTCGGCAAACCAGCCTCGCGCTTCATGGGATTGAGCCAGGAAGTTTCGCTGCAGACCGCTATAGGTTTCCAGGACATCCTGGGTGGCGGCGAGAATCTGGCTGGCGCGACCAAACTGGTACTTGTCGCCGTCAAGCGCCGGAGTATGCGACTTTGGCGGCTTCAGCGATGGAAGTCCGAGAGCTTGCTCCTTTTCATCGAACTCGCGCACATGCTCATAAAGCTGCGGCCGGTCGCCGATGATGATGACGGTGTCGCCATCGAAGTCGCCGTCAAGCTTTTTCTGTTCACCGGTCGGGACGGCAACCAAGGAGCCCGGAGCGAACACCTCGGTGGCCTGCAGGATGCCGAGGCAGTCGAGCGGCGTGTCCTCCTTGACGCGGTCCTTGCCTGTCGTCCAGTGCGAATGGGACTTGACGTCCTCGGCAGACAAAACCAGCCCTCGGTCGGCGTGGGCGGCCGGCCACATCTCGTCCGGCACGACGATCAGGATGCCTTTGGCAAAGAAAGTCGGATCGTCGGCCGCGAGTTCCTCCCCCGACTTCTGGGCGACATTAAAGCTGTATTGGATAGCAACGCAGGTGTCGAGGAACGCTGCCGTCGGGTCCCCATCAACTGCTGACTTGACCAGGTCGGCGGAAAATGGGCGCAGGTTGGGCTTGTCGTAAGGCGACCGCCCGATCAGCACACCGCTTTTGCCCGTCAACGTCTCGCTCTTGAGCGTCGGCACATGGAGACACTTATCAGCGGACGGTACCGCGACTGCGCCAGGACCGTCGATATGTCCGACAGTCACCGTTCGAAACAGCTCCTCGGCCGTCAGCTCTTTCCCCTCTCTGCTCTCGAGCCAGGTCTTGGCCTTCTCGTGCGCCTCATCGGCCACTTGCTCGCTGCGCGGATAATGTTGCAGCGCCGAGGCAGGCAAGGACGATCTCCTTCCCTCACCAAAAGCAGGAACCCGATCAGGTCCTTCCTGCCGACCGGTCCGGCGAACAGCTGGCATACGCGTGGCCAGCGAGGCCTTGATGAAACCGCAGCCGTCATACGGTCGCAAGGCGATCGGGCCTTCCGGCCCAATCAGCTTGAAGGGACGTTCCTGGTTGGCAGGGCGGTCCGGCAGCAGCGACAATTTGAAGGCGCCTTCCAACGCGTAGTCGCGAGGCCCCAGACCTTGTAAATTCGGTGGCGCTGCAAACCCCCTGCGCTGAGTGTAGTAATATGCCTCTTTGAAAGGCGCCCAAGAGCGCGATAGCTGCTCGAACGCAGTGCCCGGTGCGGTTTCGGCATAGGGAATGGCCAGCAGCTTTCCGCCGGAAGATGCTGCCTCCACCCGACCTGGAATGCGGGCGGCGACCTGCGAAAGCGTCTTCGGCGGCGGCTTTAACTTGCTGCCGCCGAACAGGTCCATGCGGTATGGCACGCCCTCGACGGTCAACGTGCGCGCCAGCATGAACGGGCTCGGCTTTCCGGGCAGTTGCACCGCGACCATCTTCACCGCCCCCGAGGTCAGGCGATGAAAGATCGAATAGCGTGTCTCGGCCTCCGTGGCCAGTTGCCGGCCCTGCATGTCGACCACCGGCAATCGCATCAGCCCCGCCTCGCCCTGGGGCGGTCTGGGCTCGTGGTCCATGGCTCGCAAAGTCTGATGGACGTCGAAGACGGACGCTCGATTTTGGGCCTGCACCGTCGCGGCGTTCTGCGCCATGAACGTGTCCAGCGCATCGGTCGGACCCTCCGCTTCGATCTGCGCGATCAGGTTCCAGCTCATGTTGGAAAGGTCGCGTTCGACGAGCTCGCGCGTGCTGTCCAGGATTTCCTTGGTCTTGGACTGCAGCTCGTCGCGCCTCGCACGCAAATCGGGCTTGTTGCCCTCGACATAGGGCCGCCGCAGCAACCCTGCCAGGCTCGCACGGGCCTTGAGCACTTGATAAATCGACAGGGCCAGACAACGGGTCGAGTACGGCCCGCGGGCCCGCTCGGCATCGCTTGCCCTGAGATGGGCTTCGATCTTGTGCTCCACGATCGGTTGAATATCGTTCAGCAAGTTCAGAGCCGGCCGCCGGTGCCAAAGCAGCTGCTTGCGCGGACTGCGAGCCAGCGGCAGCAGAGCGGCGCACAGATTGCCCATGGTTTCGAGGTTATTCTCATGGGCAAAGCCAGGGGCACGATGCAATTCCGCGAGCCGATTTAAACCTGCTCCTGCGAGCGAACCGAGATCATCATACAATTGAGCCTTGGCCAACGCCTTCAAGATGCTCGTGACGCCCACCGCGTCGGCCTCCTCCAGACGATCACTGGCATAATGAAGATAATGAGCCAGTTTGTGCAGCCGATCTTTCAGCAGAGCGGCCTCTGCAATCTCTCCGGCGTCCTCGCTCCTGAGGATCCCCCGCGCCAAACTGTTGGCGATACTGGAGAGCCCGGGCGCGGCAAAATGACGGAATGGTTGACCCGCCTGGCCGAGTCTGCGCGCGATCTCCAAAATCGCCTGGCTGCACGCCTCTTCTTCCGCAAACCTGTCGAAGCCGTTGAGCAGATTTGCCAGTTGCTGCGGATTAACCCCGGAGAGTCGCTCGGCACCGCGAAGCACCTCACCGGCGATCGCCGCGGTGGCCTGACGTGATTTCTCCTCCTGCGGCCACTTGCTAAAGCCGTTCACCAGGTTCGCCAGGTGCTGCGAGGTAAAATCAGGGAGCCGGTTAGCGCTGCGAATCACCTCACCAGCAATCGCCGCGGCGGCTTGACGTAAGGCCTCCTCTTCCGGCCATTTGCTGAAGCCGTTCACCAGGTTCGCGAGGTACTGCGAGCTAAAGTCAGGGGGCGGGTTTGTGCTGCGAAGCACCTCACCAGCGATCGCAACGGTGGCCTGACGTGAGTTCTCCTCTTGCGGCCATTTACTGAAGCCGTTTACCAGGTTCGCCAGATCCTGCCCATTGAATCCCGACAGCCGGCCGGCGCGGCGAGGCACCGCCCGGGCGATCGCAACCATGGCCTCGCGGCAGTCCAAAGGCCACTTGCTGAAACCGTTCACCAGGTTCGCCAGATCCTGCCCATTAAATCCCGACAGCCGGCCGGCGCGGCGAGGCACCGCCCGGGCGATCGCAACGATGGCGCCACGGCAGTCCTCGGGCCATTTGCTGAAACCGTTCACCAGGTTTGCCAGCTCCTGCGGTTCGAACCCAGACAGCTGGTCGGCGCGGTGACGGACCTCACCGGCGATCGCAACTGTGGCTTGATGTGAGTTTTCCCATCGCGGCCACTTGCTGAAGCCGTTCACTAGGCTCGCCAGGTGCAGCGGAAGAAATTCAGAGAGTGGCTCGGCGCAGCGAAGCACCTCGCCGGCGACCACATTGGTGGCGTAACCCAAATTCACCTCTTGCGGCCACTTGCTGAAGCCCTTCACCAGGTTCGCCAGGTGCTGCACATCAAAATCAGAAAGCCCCTTGCGGCGGCCGGCGCGGTGACAGACTTCACCGGCGATTGCAACGGTGGCGCGTGAGCACTCCGCCGCTTGCAATTTGCTGAAGCCGTTCACCAGGTTCGCCAGGTGCTGCGGATCGAAACCAGAAAGCCCGGCCTTTGGGAGGTCCGCGAGGCGACAGACTTCAGCGGCGATTGCAATTGTAGCGCCGCGGCAGTCCTCTGGCCACTTGCTGAACCCGTTCACCAGGTTCGCCAATGCCTGCGCATCAAACACAGGCAGCTTGCCGGCCCCGCCAGCGACCTGACGCGCGATCGCAACTATAGCGCCGCGGCAGTCCAAAGGCCACTTGCTGAAGCCGTTCACCAAATTCGCCAACGCCTGCGGATACCACCCAGTCCGGCCGGCTTTTTCATCGGCGAGGCGACCGATCGAATCGGCTATGACAATTTCATCGGCGAGGCGACAGACCGCATCGGCTATGACAATGGTCGCCTGATGTGAGTTCCCCGGTTCCCGCGCCTTGCTGAACCCGTTCACCAGGTTTGCGAATGCCTGCGAATTAAACCCAGACAGGCCGGCTTTTTCACCGGCGCGGCCACAGACCTTCCCGGCGATTGCATCGATAACGCCGCAACACTCCTCCTCTAGCGGCCACTTGCTCAACCCGTTCACAACGTTACCCAGGTTCTGCGGATCAAAATCAGAGAGCCCGGCAGGGCGGCGGCGAATCTCGGCGGCAACTGCTACCGTGGCCTTACGAGCGTTCTCCTGTTCCGGCCACTTGCTGAATCCGTTGACCAGCAGAGCGAGACTTTGACCGTTGAGCTCCGACAGCGCTCCGGGTTGCTCATGAAACAGCTTGGCGATTGTGATCATTCCATTGCGACATTCCGCCAATCGGGGATGTCGACTGAACGACAATACGAACAGCGAAAGCGTTTTGCTTTCGACATCGTTCAGCGCCCTGCCGAGCCTCGACACCTGAGCTGCCATGGCCCTGCAAGCTTCCATGCCTGCCTGACCTCCAGGCTCCCGGCTCGTCGCGTTGCATGAGGTGGCGAACCCCCAGGTATTGCCGGCGCGGACATCGTCCTCCCATCTTGGAACAAAGTGACGGGTGAACTCGGAAGCGGCCTTTCGTAGGAATGTTGCCCGATGCGCCTGACTCTGCAGCCTCTTGTCGTTCTCCACCACAGCGTATGAGAATTCATTGATGTCGTGTGCGAAGAAAATTTTGTGCAAAGCGTCATTAAGTAGTGCATCGTCGAAGCTCTGTGCAGCTACATGGTCGAAACGCCGCCGTTCCGGTCCTGCAACCGGCCTGGACTGGCTTTGGTCATGGCGTGCGAGCGTGTCCGGTTGCGACCTACTCGGTTCTTGATCGCCGAGCCAGGACCTCTCTAAACGCAAAGAGCTTTCTTGCCTACCCATCGCTTCGCCGTGCCGACCTTGGGGAGAACCATGCCGCGGCCCACTGGTTGCGCCTCGCGAACCTGCAAGGGCTCCGCGGGGAGCTATGGAGTAATCGGCAGATTTGTCGCCAAGGGCTTCGTCGGCCCCTCGCACGACGCGAGCATAGGACATTCTATCTTGGGGCCCAGAGTGCGTCCGCTCCACGCCGGCATCGGACGATTGGCTGGATTGCCCAGGGGCATGACTTGATTGCGAGTTCAGAGCTTTGGCCAGTTCCTGCGCCTGGTTCAACATTCCTTTGAGCCGGACTGTTTTGTCTTGCACTTCGGGCACCTGTGCAGGCGCAAGCAGGCCTGGTCGACGAGGCTCATCCAACGCGGCCGGACAGGCCCGCATCTCGGCGGGCTGCGTCTGCAGGCGCTCGACCACGGTTTCCGCGACGTAGCGGGCGTCCTCGGGTTTCACCTGGCGCTCTTGCGTCAGTGCTTCCATGGACGGCGGCGCCTGCTTTGCCGACTGTGCGCCCGCCGACGCACTCGCACGCGCCTCCTCCGCGCTCACAAGCTTCGTACCCATATCCGAGAGCACTAGAACCTTGTCTGCTGGCGCCGTGTCGCTGTCGACGGCAGCGACTTGCGACGCCCGCCCGGGGGCTGAACTCCCGGCGCCAACGGCCGGCTTGCCCTTGCCTTTCCGCTTCCTACGCGCTGCGGCGCCTGCCACCGCAGCCTTGCCGGCAGTGTCGGCCGGTATTCCAGCGCCCATATCGGCTGGTGGTGCTATGTTCGCTGGCCAGTTCGGCTGCAGTGCCAGAGTGCCTTTGGCCACTGGAGACTTGCCGACAGTGTCGATCTGTATCGTAGCGCCAGCGTCGGCCGGCGAGGCAATGAGCGCTGGCGCCTTCGGCTGCAGTGCCAGAGTGCCTTTGGCCACTCGAGACTTGCCGGCAGTTTCGGCTGGTATCGCAGCGCCAGCGTCGGGCGGCAGTGCAACGGCTGGCGGCTTCGGCTGCAGTTCCAGCAAGTGCATGACCTCGTGCCCGACGATCCACGCGCCTTCCACGATCTGGCTCAACAGTTCCAATGGGAGGTCGGCACTTGTTTGGTGATCGTTTAGGTTGGTCCGGATGACTTGCAACTCGGACGCAAACTCCGAAAGCCGCTCGATGACTCCTTCCAAAACGGCGCAGTGATCTGCGTCGAGTGGGTGCCCACCGCTGCTCAGAACAGCGTTCTGTGTCGAAAGGAATGCCGGTAAAACGTCCCCGCTGAAGGCTTCCAGCAGACGCACTCGCCCATTCTCAACCATGAGGATTTCCCTGACGGGTGCGTCGAACGTGCTCGCCTGCGGCTCAATCTTCGCCCGCGCGAGATCGATCCGAGATTGCAGATACACGAGCTTGCTATGCATTACCGAGCCGGTTGCCAGCCGCAGCGTGGCCTCTTCTTCCTGCCGCATCTTGGCTGTTGCACTTGGCAAGCTGGCAGTGGCGCGCCAGGCGGCTCGCCCCCGTTCGCAGTGCCCTACCTTCTTTTCCCACCATTTCACGCAGGCCGCATGCGCCTCCACCACACTCTCCGGGGTAGCCGTGGATTGAGTCAGCCCGATCGCTTCTTCCTCAGCTTTTTTTTTTTGCAATTTGTGGATAGTCGGTTCGGCAAGGCGGCTATATTCTTGCACCGCATCCCACACGAGGTAGCGGCAGGTAATCAACTGGTTGTCGTCCACAATGGTCCGCGCCAAAGCCAGGGATAGGCTCTTGTAGTGGTGCAGAGCTGCTGAGCCTGCATTGATGACCTGATCGAGCAGCTTTTCATCGCCCGGGTCTTGCCTGGCCGCGTTAAAGCGCATGCCCACTAGCGTAAGCAGACTGTCCATTCGTCGCTTTTCCTTGATTTCGTCGCCTGACAAGCAAATGGGCGCTGCCACACCCGAAGTTGGCGGCTGGCTGGCGACCGGGGCCAGGGTTTCACCCTCCAACATTGACGGAACACTGCGCCGCCGCGGACCGGCTGCACGTGGCGCGGCGGCGGCATGCCGCGCAGCGTCCAGGGTTCCGTGTATACCAACGGAGGGGCCGGACGGCCTGTCGTGCAGGGCGTCATCGGCACCGCGCTCCATTGGCACGGCGGGCGTCCTTCTATTTATCTCCACAGAGCGCATCTGCTCCACGACGGTATCGAACGACTGGCTGCCTGCCCCAGGCGCAAGACTTGATTGCGAGCGCGAACTGCTCGCCTCCCCCGTCCTGCCGACTCTCTTTTCAGTCCGCGATCTCCCAGATCGGTTCACGCCCGTCATATTCCGTCTCCGATATAGGCGAGGATGTGTTGCCTATGCTGTTGGGGCTGATGTCGCTGAGCCCTAGCGTATGAAGGCTTTGATGAGTGAAATCACGCCTCGTCAGCTTCGCCAATGCGCGTGTAGTGTGCATCGGACGGGCCACCAATTCGCTATACTAGGATTTGCACTACTATCTTTCCGTTAGCGTCGGGCCGGTTAGGCACGGCAGGTCTAGATAGATCGCTTGGCTGACGATTAGCTGACGGAGAGTTTCAGAACCGTCCCGGGTTTGGCGAAGGCCATTTGGTTTGAGTCACGCGGCTATGGCTGGCTCTTGCAGCATGGCGTAGTATGGCACCGTAAAGTTAACCACGGCTGATGAAGATGTGCGAACATGGGCCATGTCAGAAGTTGCTCGTGATCCGCTTTATCGTCGCCACCGCTTTCCCGCCGAGATCATTGCGCACGCGGTATGGCTCTACTTTCGCTTTCCGCTCAGCCTGCGCATGGACATGTTGGCGGCCCGCGGCATCATCGTCACGCATCAGACCATTCGAAGCTGGGCGGAGAAATTCGGGCGGCATTTCGCCCGGGAGATCAAGCGACGGTCAGCCGGCTGCCTGGGCGACAAATGGCATCTCGACGAATGTGTGGTGGCCATCAATGGCAAGAAGCAGTGGCTCTGGCGTGCCGTCGATCAGGACGGCTTGGTCCTCGAAGTGCTGGTGCAAAGCCGCCGAAATGCCAAGGCGGCAAAGCGTCTGATGCGCAAGTTGCTGAAGGCTCAAGGGCGGACACCACGAGTCATGATCACCGACAAGCTCCGGTCCTATGATGCCGCCAGGCGCGACCTCATGCCCGGTGTCGAACACCGGTCGCACAAAGGCCTCAATAATCGAGCGGAAAATTCGCACCAGCCGACCCGACGACGCGAAAGGACCATGAAACGCTTCAAGTCGGCACGCCAGCTTCAGCGGTTCGTTTCCATCCATGATCCGATTGCCAACCTGTTCCACTTTCCCCGCAATACGCTGTCATCGGCTCAACATCGAGACCTGCGTAACGCCGCCATGCAAATCTGGAACAAAATCGCGTGTCTCGCCGCAGCGTGACAGCCGTCCCGGCCAGCTATCGCTGCATCAATCCGCTGATAACTTTACAGTGCCGAAGCAACCCCCGTTTGCTTAACAGCTGCAAAGTCTAAGGGCGGGCCGCTCCTCAGACCACGGTCATAACGTCTAGTGCACCACATCGCGGATTTGGAAAAACTTTCGGGTGATGCAGGCGTGCTGTCGGGTCGTCAGGTTGTCGGGCAGTACCCAAAACCCTAGAGCAGCATGCTCGATGCCGGCCATCGCGAGAAATCAGCCACACCTGCGATCCAGGCCACTGCCGCTCTGCCAGGGGTTTCCCAGATTGCGCCTCTGTCTACTAAGCTGGTTGGAATCCACAAAATGCCGATGTTACGCCGGCCCATTTCGCATATCGGCCCGGTCGCTCAACAAGGACTTACAGAACGCCGGGGTGAGCTTGCCGCGGTGGATTGCGTTGTCGTAACCCTTCTTAGCCCGGGAGGTCTGCCACTGCCGATTATGGCCGCGCTGTTCATTGGACTTGACGTGGCAAGCGGCGAACTCGGCGCTGTCCAGCGTTGCCAACTGCTGCGCATATATCTTTCGTGTCGTGTGGATGTGCACCCACATTGGACTCGGTAGTGTACGGTTGCTCAGCGCCTTGGGCTGCAGCCTAATCTCGAACAGATTGCTCGGCTCTGGGTTCAACGCGCACGGGGGATCTGCAGGCGTCAACTCCCGGGCCGACCGCAACTGCTCAAGGTGGTTTTGCGAGGGAAATGGGTACCTCTTCATGCAATCCATGATCATATCAGGCTTTTGTTCGTCCCAAGCTTTAGCCAATCCCCGCACATTGGCCAACATGTCCCTGAACTGAACCGTTAGTCGGTGCACGTCGTCCATCTTTCCCTCCTTGGAGAGACGAGACGCCTCCAACGCTGGGAGGCAGGGCTCCATCTCGACAGCCTGCGTTTGCAGGCGCTGGACCACGAGGCCGACGGCGTGTTCGACGTCCTCGGGCTTCCCGGAGCGCGCTCGGGAGATCAAACTTTGCTGAGCAGGCAAATCGAACTTCAAAAGTTCGGTCGACCGTGCGACTAGTGACTTCGTGTTTTCCCCCGTCGTTGGATTTTGCAAGATCGCCAAGCGTGCTGCCGCGGACGACGCACTGTTCTGCGCCTCCTCTGCACTCACGAGCTTCTTCGTACCTAAATCCGTGCGTACGAGCACCTTGGCTGCTGGCGCAGGGTCGCTGACGGCCGCAGCGACTTGCGGCTCCGGCCGCCCGGCCGCCGAACTCCCGGCGCCAGCGGCCTGCTTGCTCTTGTCTTTTCCTTTTTTTCTGGGCGCTGTAGTGCTTTCGGCCACCATAGTCTTGCCGGCAGTTCCAGTCGGCATCGCAGCGGCAGCGTCGGCCGTCAGGTCAGGGGCTGGCGGCTTCGGCTGCAGTGCGAGGAGGTCCGTAACCTCGTCCGAAGCGATCCAGGCGTCGTCCACGATCCGGGTCAACAGTTCCAATGGGAGGCCAGCACCTGCTTGGTGATCCCTTAGCCTGTCAACCACGGAGTGCGAGGCCGACGCAAAATCCGCAAGCCGCTCCACAACTCCTTCCAGAACGGCGCAGTGTTCCGCGTCGAGCGGGCGCCCTTCCTTCCTCAGTACAGCTTCGGCCGTCGAGACGAATGCCGGAAAAACCTCGCCGATGAAGTTACCCAGCAGACGCGTTTGCCCGTTGTCACCGATGAGGAGTTCCCTGATGGGTGCTTCGAGCATGATCGCCTGCGGGGCCATGTTGACCTGCGCGAGATTGATCCGCGATTGCAGCTGCATTATCTTTGAATTGACAACCCAGCCCGAGTGCAGCCGCAGCGCGGCCTCTTCTTCCCGCCGCATCTCGGCTGTTGAGCTTGGTAAGTCGGCTGTCGCGACGCAGACGGCCCGCATCAATTCGTGGCGCTGTACTTTCTTGTCCCAACGCTCCACGCAGGCCACGGGATACTTCGCCATACTGGGAGCCGATCGGCTCAGCTGGTCGAGGGTGGCATTGGATTTGACCAAGTTGTGGAGAATGTCCTCCATCCGCTTCCGGTTCTGTTCCTCCTTCTTGAAGATCGTATGGGCCAGCTCGTTGGCACTGTCCGCCCGATGAATCACGTCGGCGCGGTAGTGACGCACATCATCGTCGGACAGAGTGCTGCGCGCCTCATCCTTGGGCAGGCTCGCGTAGCATTCCAGAAGTTCTGCGCCCGCATTAGCGAGCTGATCAAGCTCGTCTCGGAAGCCCTCCATCGGTTTTCCGCTATGCAGGCTCTTCTCTTCGAGAACTTGGATTTCGTCAATCAGCGAGCACATTCGTCGCTTTGTCTCGTTGATGACTTCGCCTGACGAGGAACTGGGGACTGTCACACCCGAAGTTGACGGCTGGCTGGCGACCGGCGCCAGGGCTTCACCATCCGACGTTGAGGAAACACTGCGCCTCCGCGAACCGGCCGCACGTGGCCCGGCGGCTGCACGTGGCGCAGCCGCCGGGATTCGATGTGGGGGAACGGAAGGGCCTGAAGATTTGCCGCCAAGGTCATCATGGGCACCTCGCGCAGCGCCAGCCGAGGGTGAACCTTTACCTCCCTCAGAGCGCATCCGCTCCAGGACGGAACCGAACCCTTGGCTGCCTTCCCCGGAGGCAAGACCTGATTGCGAGCGCGAACTGCTCGATCCGGCTCCAGCATCTCCAATGCGCGATTTTCCAGATCGGCCAATGCCCGTCATTTTTTCATCTCCGATATAGACGAGAACGCGCTGTCTGTGGATTGGGGCTGATGTGTCAGCCGTAGTGCATCAGGGCTCTGGCGGGTAAGTGCAATCGCCCAGATGACAGGTGGCATGACGTCTGAGAACCAGCGGCATGTTTTCGTCAGTCGTCATGGCCAGCCCGGATCGACCCTGCCGCGCCGGTCCAGCCTGAACCCAATGCAAAACACACGAAGACCTGTCGATCTCCACGATAGGAGGCCGCGAAACTAGCGAGTACGGGCGTGCCGGCGCTGGAGACGAACTCGCATTGAGACCAGGCGGCGCCATGTGCGCAAGTGCTTGCCAAAGCCGTCGCTGCCCTTTGACCGTACCGGGTCGTTAGCTTGGTTGGAGCTTTCGGATGAGCCACTTTTCCGACCGTACATGGCATTCGTTCCCTTTTTGGCGGAAGTCTTTAATATGATTTTGAGTTGTTAGGTCTCTCTCGAAGAGAGCTACTCGAACGAGCTGACGGTGAGCTGACGCGCTGTAAGCTAGTTCCGGCGGGGCGATGCACATACTGCGTTCGCTTTTTCTCTCGGGGGCCGTCGAATTCCCTCGCCTTCGGCACTCGCGCAGCGCATCACGGATCGGAATTAACTTTCGGATGATGCGGGCGTGCTGTCGGGAATGCCGCCCTGTCGACTGTTGCGCACGATGATGATGGCGGGCGCAACCATCGACCTACTGGCCGGCCAAGCGTTTCTCGTGGCGGGTTTCCAAATCGAGACAAGAACCGCGCGTCATCACCGATCAGCGGCCAAGCGCGATCCGCGCTCGCCCGGGCTGCGTAACCTGACCAACTCCGCCCGGCCGAACGCTGATCGCTCCTTGTAGTCTCGGACGGTGAAGGCCGGCGAGGCCCCGGCGCTGATCCATGCCTGGTCGGCCCCACGCGGAAGGGGCACCTGTAGAGGCCAGAGCAGCACTGCGCCGCATAGGGTCCAATGCCCTCTGGCAGGTCGGGCACCGCTTCGCCATTGAGATGGAAGTCGGAGGCGCCCGCAGAGAAGCTCAAGACCTGGCGCGAAGTTGTTGGGCCGGTGTTTCGCGGCACCTGGCCACTTGACGCCGAACTCCAAACGCCGAGGGCCAACTTCAAGTTGGTTCAGATGCTACGGGCCACGGGAGACGCGTTTCCAGAGGCGGTCGACGATGTGATTCCCCTAATCACGCAAGAGCCTGCGGTCAGGGGCACAACCGTGTTCTCTTTAAGAGACGCCGATCCGGCACTCTACAAACTGGCCCCTAGTCTTACTGTGTCGTAAGTTTCGTTAACGACTGATTGCGAGAATGGCGATTCGTGCTTCATATGGAGGGAGCGATGGATCTCCAGGACGGAATCGAAACGAGTGAATCGCGTTTTGCGGCCTATGTCGAGACGCTGGCCTCGGTATTGGGTCATGCTGACCGGGTGGCGCCGCTGAAGGCCTATTGCACCGGGCTGCTTTTGCCGCGCGAGCGCAAAAGCGTCGAGCCGATGGCGGCACGGGTGGAGCCTGGGCGTGTCCAGGCGGCGCACAGTCGCTGCATCATTTCGTAGCGAAGGCGGATTGGTCGGATGATGCCGTGCTGAGCCGCGTGCGGGAACAGGTGCTGCCAGCGCTTGAGCGTCAGGGGCAGATCCGTGCTTGGATCGTCGACGACACCGGCTTTCCCAAGAAAGGCAAGCATTCGGTTGGGGTTGCACGGCAGTATTGCGGGCAGCTCGGCAAGCAGGACAACTGCCAGGTCGCGGTCTCTCTGTCGGTTGCCACCGAGCAGGCGAGCCTGCCGGTCGCCTATCAGCTCTATCTGCCGGAAGGCTGGGCCAACGACCCTGACCGGCGCGCCAAGGCAGGTGTGCCGGAGGATGTCATCTTCCGCACCAAGCCCGAAATCGCCCTCGCGCAGATTCGGGCGGCGCTGGAGGCCGGCGTCTCACGGGGCGTGGTGCTGGCCGATGCCGGTTACGGCAACGACACCGCCTTCCGCACCGGGCTGACAAAGGTGGGCTTGACCTATGTCGTCGGGGTCCAGTCCTCGATCCGCCTGTGGTCGCCCGGCACGCAACCATTGCCGCCGAAGCCGTGGAGCGGACGCGGACCCCGCCCTCGCGCGTTCGGCGGCAGGCTGAACATGCGCCGGTCTCAGCCAAGGAACTGGCGCAAGCGCTGCCCGAGGACGCCTGGCACATGGTTACTTGGCGCGAGGGCTCCAAGGCGTCGCTTGCCTCACGCTTTGCCGCCGTGCGGGTTCGGCCGGCCCATCGCGACTACTGGCGCTCCGTCCCCCACGCTGAGGAATGGTTCCTGATCGAATGGCCGGACGGTGAAGTCGAGCCAACTAAGTACTGGCTCTCGACCTTGCCTGGAAAGACCAGGCTTGCCGACCTCGTCGATCAGGCCAAGATGCGATGGCGGATCGAGCGGGACTATCAGGAACTCAAGCAGGGGTGCTGTCACATTGATTTTGGCTTAACGGTTTGACGATAAGTCAGGTTGGCATGGTCGAAGCATGCGCCACCTACAAGAACCATCGCTTCCCGATCGAAATCGTTGCTCATGCCGTCTGGCTTTATTACCGGTTCGGGCTGAGCCTGCGCGATGTTGAAGAAATGCTGCTGGAGCGGGGGATCGTCGTCTCCTACGAGACCATCCGCCGCTGGGGAAAGAAGCACAGTCCCGATTATGCACGTCGCCTGCGCCGCAAGGCGCCATCGAAAGACGATGTCTGGCATCTTGATGAGGTAGCCGGGCACCGTAAAGTTAACCGACGGCTGATGAAGATGTGCGAACATGGGCCATATCAGAAGTTGCTCGTGATCCGCTTTATCGTTGCCACCGCTTTCCCGCCGAGATCATTGCGCACGCGGTATGGCTCTACTTTCGCTTTCCGCTCAGCCTGCGCATGGACATGTTGGCGGCCCGCGGCATCATCGTCACGCATCAGACCATTCGAAGCTGGGCGGAGAAATTCGGGCGGCATTTCGCCCGGGAGATCAAGCGACGGTCAGCCGGCTGCCTGGGCGACAAATGGCATCTCGACGAATGTGTGGTGGCCATCAATGGCAAGAAGCAGTGGCTCTGGCGTGCCGTCGATCAGGACGGCTTGGTCCTCGAAGTGCTGGTGCAAAGCCGCCGAAATGCCAAGGCGGCAAAGCGTCTGATGCGCAAGTTGCTGAAGGCTCAAGGGCGGACACCACGAGTCATGATCACCGACAAGCTCCGGTCCTATGATGCCGCCAGGCGCGACCTCATGCCCGGTGTCGAACACCGGTCGCACAAAGGCCTCAATAATCGAGCGGAAAATTCGCACCAGCCGACCCGACGACGCGAAAGGACCATGAAACGCTTCAAGTCGGCACGCCAGCTTCAGCGGTTCGTTTCCATCCATGATCCGATTGCCAACCTGTTCCACTTTCCCCGCAATACGCTGTCATCGGCTCAACATCGAGACCTGCGTAACGCCGCCATGCAAATCTGGAACAAAATCGCGTGTCTCGCCGCAGCGTGACAGCCGTCCCGGCCAGCTATCGCTGCATCAATCCGCTGATAACTTTACAGTGCCCGAAGCCTTCCGACCATGAGGCGAATGGAGGCCAGCTTGAGGAAGGCGAGCGCCCTGGTGCGATTCGAAATTGAATTTGTCTTCCTCAGCCCCTTTTGGAACTCCGGCCCCTGGAATGGCCGCCACCGGCGTAGAGCTTGAACAGGAAGGGATCGAGTCCGAACAGCTTCGCCATCACCATCACGCCGCCATCGCAGTCCTGGATGTCGGCGGCATGAACGAGGGCGTGCATCAGGAGACCTTGGTATTGACGAGAATATGCCGCTTCTTGCCTTTGATCTTCTTGCCCGCATCGCGCTGCCCAAAGTCGGGCTCCCGCTGGAGCGCGTCAACCTGGAAGCGTGCTCGCTGACGGCCTGGCCTCACGACGGATTGCGCGCCGAAGGCCAGCCGGTGCATGTCAAGAGCTGGCAATGCCGGCTCTGGCGTTCTCTCCTCGTTCACCGCCACCCGGTGCTGAACGAAATGCGCAGCATCGAGAATATGGTCCGGACGATCCTGCGGGAGGCCTGTATCAACTGGGCACGCGGTCGCGAACCACCATCGCCGGTCGTGTGCAGGAGCTGGCCGGCGCTGACGCCGAGGTGCTGGAAATAACCGGTCGCTGACCAAGGTGTGTCGGGCGGTGCATGTGCACAGCTAGCGCGACCGCGCCAACGCACTCAGGTCCGGACTTCCTTTAAAACGCAAGCGACAGGTCGAGATTGTGCTGCACCATCTGATTCCCAGGCTCTGTCTCGAGAGCTTGCCGATACAGCACCTGTGCCGCGTCATGCCGCCCCTCAAGGTCCAAGATCACTCCCTTCGCGTTCAATGCGCGCAAATTTCCTGGGGCTGCAACCAAGAGCCTGTCCAGTACCTGAAGCGCCTCATGCGGACGCTTCTGCGCGACCAAAGCATTCGTAAGACGGATCGCCGCATCGACATTGTCTGGGTGCTGCGTCAACTCATCCCGCAGAGCCCGCTCTTGTGCATCCTGGCCGACCGCGCTCAAAATGCGTTCTCGCATAGCCGGGTCGATTTGGTTGGCGTTGAGCAGCTCTGGGGATGACGTCTCCCTCACTGAAAGAGCAGGCTTGTCCAAGCTGGCGCAACCGCCGAGAGGCAGCATGGCGAGTACAGAGAAGAAAAGTGAGTTCCTAAATGCTCGGCCGTCTGTATTCTGGTGTGAATTCATGCTTGGTTTCCAATTATCATAGAGTGCTATCACGTTCATTCGATGGCAAACGGATTGGGTTTACTCTGACAGCCCACTGATCAATCCATGCGGGAATTTGACGGACCCGGCGGGTTTAACTGTAAAGTCGGAGGCGATATCTTGATAAGACAGCACGGCAACATCGATCCCGTTTCTGGTGAAAAAGCCGCGGACGAAGCGTCGGATGTCCGTTGAGGTTAAAACGACAGGGCGGGTCTGACCCGGTGCTGTGTTCGAAAGGATCTGACGTACCTGTGACAGCAGCGCTTCGCTTTGCCGGTCCTCTAGTACGAGGTGGGGTCCTGCAGCCGAATCTCGAACTGCATTGCGCATCACATCCTCACTCTGGCGTTCGACGACCAAGGCGGGCACGATGCCCTCTGTGTTGGCATAGCGGTGACAGATCTGACGCTTCAAACCAGAACGAATATATTCCGTGAGCAGGGCAACGTTTGGCTCACGTTCGCTCCATTCCGCCAATCCTTCTAAGAGAAGGCGGGTGTGGCGGATCGGGATTCCTTCATCCAGGAGCCGGCGCAGCACATCCGCAATCCGAGGTATTGGCGTCGTGCGCAGCACCTCCTTGACCAGATCAGAATAGTCCTTCTCCATTCGGCCTATCAATTGTCGGGTCTCTTGAATACCGATCAATCGGGGTGCGAAACGGGTCAACGCTGTATGGAGGCGCAAGGCGAGGAATTCGCCAGGACCGTAATGTGTGATGCCGGCACTCTTGAGAGCCGGTGCATGGCTTTGGTCGGCCACGAGTCTGTCCGTTTTTGGATCACGCCGATACGGGATACCGCTCGATTCGATGTTCGCCACATCGTCTTTGAGCATCAGCTGGCTCGGATCAAACACACCCTGTTCAACTGGCACCCCCTCGATATCTATTCGAAACTGAGACTCCAGCAACTGCTGGTCGACAGTGACAGGGATGGGGGGAACGACAATGCCAAGATCGGCTGAAAGTAGTTGCGAAACGCGTGCAATCTCCTGCTGCAATTCGACTTGTTCAATCGCATGCATCAGGTCTGGCGCAAGGAAGAAAGCGATCGGACATTCCTGCGCGGGCGCGGTTTGTTTTTGAGTGTCCCCTGCACTTGTGGTATCGACAACATCGCCCTTCACAAAGCTTATCGCGGCGAAGATTGCGGCCAACACCAAAAAGACGGGCAGGGGGAAGCCAGGAACGAACCCCATCAAAACCAGGACGCAAGCTGCGACCCGCACTGGTCGCTTGCTGGCAGTGATCTGATTCACTATTTCGGTACCAAGGTTGACCCTCGCCGCCCCCGTGACACGAGTGACGACGGTCGCCGCTGTAATTGATAGCAGCAGGGCCGGAATCTGCGATATCAATGCATCGCCTATCGTTAGCAGAGTATAGTGATGCAGCACATCGCCGAAGGACATGCCCTTCGAGAGCAGGCCGATCGATATCCCACCCAGCATGTTGATGAAGATAACCACCAGTCCGGCGATGGAATCGCC
This sequence comes from Mesorhizobium sp. 113-3-9, assembly GCF_016756515.1. NCBI lineage: Bacteria > Pseudomonadati > Pseudomonadota > Alphaproteobacteria > Hyphomicrobiales > Phyllobacteriaceae > Mesorhizobium > Mesorhizobium sp. 113-3-9. The sequence continues at coordinate 6,955,325 of NZ_AP023246.1, forward strand.
CTTCACAAACTTCATCGCGCCATCCATCGCGCCGTAAAGTTGGCTTTCCTTCTCCAATGCGGCGCGTCGCCTGCGGGATTCGTTGGCATCGATGTGGCCGTTGCGTAGCTCTGCGTCGACCGCCATTTGCTTACCCGGCAGAGCGTCGAGCGTGAAGCGCGCCGCCACTTCGGCCACGCGTTCGGCGCCCTTCGCGAGGACCATGAATTGTACCATGGTGACGACCAGAAATATGACGAAACCGACCACGATATTGCCCGAGATCACGAAATCGCCGAACGTATGGATGATGGCGCCTGCCTCCCCCTCGGCCAGGATCAGGCGCGTCGTTGCGACGGTGAGCGCCAGGCGGAACACCGTGGAAAGCAAAATGATGCCGGGCAAAGAGGAAAGATCAAGTGGAGTACTGACATACAGGGCAACCATCATCAGCAGGATGGCCAGTCCCATATTGAATCCTATCAGCGCGTCGACCACCACGATCGGGATAGGCATGACCATCATAGCGATAGCCAGAAGCAGCATCAACGCGACCATCAGGTCCGGGTTGGCCGGCGAACGGTTGATGAACTTACGCAGGACGTTGGCCATCTAGGCCCCTTTACGATCGCTTGAGAATTATTCTGCTGCTACGCAGTGAAGCGTAGCATTCGAAGTCCGAGGGCCAAGTCCCTCATTGGGCAGCCCGCGAGCAGCAGGCTGTGGCATGAGAGCCCGAATGCGCGAAGCTGGGTGGTCAGCAAGTTTTCACTCTGTCCAGGTTTGTTGTGGTAGTGGGCGCGGCAGAATGGTAGCTGACCACGCAATTCTGCTTGATAGGGCCTGCGGACTAATACGGGAGAGCAGCAAGGCGGCCATTACGGCTCAGCAGCACACGACCGTCCTCGATCCTGTCGACCGTCCATCCATCATCCAGAACGGCGCCAACAAAATACTTCTCACCACCTATGACAAGATACGGTTGCGGGCCACGCCAAACGGCTTCAACTGCGATTGCGGATGGCGCCTTTTCGTCTTTTATGAGCACTCCATTGACCAGTGTCAGGGCGCCCTTGGTGCGATGATCGAACCACTGCTGGAGCTTCCGCCAACTGATGACCGATTCAGACGTGACGGTACCCTCCGCCGTCACAGTGTCCTTTGCCGAGCCGACCTTAACATTGAGTAGGCCCGCTCTATCGACTTCCTCCTGCAGCTCTTTAGCCGCTGCCTCCGCAATCTGGTCGTCGGCGCGGTGGTTGGTCCGCTTCGACTCATGATCGGCACTGGGTGAATTGGGTCTCGATGCACCACCGTCCCCATTATAGGAAAAAAAGGCTGAGAGCATACCGACCGCTAGAGAGCTGACTATCACCGTGGCCAGAACACGCATCGAGAGGCGTGGTATGCCTATCGGACCACTTGTCACTTCATCCTGCACGGACCAGAGAATGGACATCTCGCCTGCGAGAACGACGACAGGAAGTGGCACCACAACGCACTCGCCCGCGGCGATATTCCGCTTACCCTTGATGCTGAGTCCGGCCGCAAGCGCCTCGACCTCGATCGAGTTGCCAAGGAGCGTTATACGAAAATGATGCGGTGCCAATCCTTGCTCGACGAAGATCATATCGGCGTCTAAGCCGCAGCCGATTAAGCTCGTTTCGAGAGCAGTCTTACCCGTCAGCCCGCAATAGAGCCCCGACAGAACTTCGAAATCAAGAGAAACGGCGTCATTCAAGGATGTTCTCCCGAACAAGAGAGAAGCCGCACGGCAATTGCCGTGCGGCTCATTTCGGTTCCACATCGCGCCACCTGGCGACGCGATCGGGAACCCCTGCTTCCGAACCTACTGAACGCGCTCGTCGGCCGCTTTCTTGATTGTGTTGAGGTTGGTCGTAACGGTGCGCAGCTGTATACTCCTAGCCGTAGCCTCCAAGCTAGCCGCCGTTAGATCCGCGATTTGCGCCTCGAAAGCGGCTTTCCCCGCGACTCTGGTACCTACGTCTGTAGCCACCGAAGTCCCAGTGCCAGCCGCACTGGTGCCAGTACCTGCTTTACTCATAACGTTTTCCTTCTGTTCAAACCGCGCCCGTCAGCACGGCACACACATCCTGACGCAGACCATCCACGTCAGGCATCCTCTTCAGTTTCTGCAATAGCCTCGTCGGCATCAGCCATGGCATCGTTCAAAATAGTTAGCGCAACGGAGTGGAGAACCGTGTCGAACGCTTCGGCTAGAGCTTGCTGATCATCCCCAGAGATAGTCTGACCGTCCACAGGATCTTTCCCGCCAACCGGCTTGTTTGGGTCATTGTTCCCGCTACCCGGTTTGTTAGGGTCATCATTCCCGCTACCCGGCTTGTCAGGTTGCTCTGGTTGGCTTTTCGGATCTCCATGCCCCCTGCGAGCTAAGGAAATGTTGCCAAATCCACTCCCAATTGCTGCGGCCATCAAGTACTCCTGCATGCGTTCCATTGGCGCCGACGCCTAAAGATAATCTCATCAGGCTACGAGCAGGAGCTTTCGAGAACCTGACGAGTCTGGACAAAAAGCGGGCTACCGGAAAATAATGATCGAGCAGGGTTCGGCCTCCTGCAAAGTGGTGAAAAGTGGGTACTGCGCTTCTGCCAAAGGAATAGCGCCTGACAGGAGGCCTGACATTCTTCGAACGTAGCGGTAAATTCCGAGGCTTCGTTGCTGCGACATCATCATTTCCCAACTTTCCCACGGTGGCGGGCTGAGGGCGCGGGAGGCGAACTCCCGAGCCCCGCCTTGCCCGGACCGTCTTCTGCTACCGACCTGCGCCAAAGCGAGCGGCAGCCTCGACGGCGCAATTGCACTTCCCGGCGATCTCACTAACATCCGGCAAACGCTGCTGATGACGCCCGCCGTGCTGTCAAATTGAGGAGAAAGGTCGTTCCCATTCATCGCGGGCCGGAAAAGTGCGAACTTGGTCGTGTGACCTGGGTGCGGTGATGCGCTCCCGCGTTCAGCTGCTGCTCCTCCTTTTTGCACCGAGGGAGCTCAGGCTCGCCGCCGAATCCAGCGAGATCCAAGGGCGTGGCTCCCCGGCGGATTGTGCGTTAATTCAGCCGATCAGAGCTCGGAAAACCGCAGAGGCAGCTCGGGTCAGCACGGCCGGCGTCTGTCCGCTCCAAAGCTCTGCATGCCACATGCGCCGCCGCGCTTGCCGACCACAAATGACAAACCGCTCAGCGGCAGCTTAAGTGGTCTCCGTGAAATGGCGCGGATCGGCGTGAGCAACCAAATCATGCGTTCAACGTCTTGCATGAAACCCGCCGACTCCCACGAATTTTTCAGGCTAGGAATGTTACACATAAAGGCCTCACGGAAGACCGCACTCCGATCACGTCCAAAATGGCACTAGCCCTCTTGTGTTACGGGGCGGCCACAGAGGCCCCAGGGCTAGGCCAATCCTGCGGCGAAGAGTGCTCTCGCCACGGGCTCGAAATATTGCATGGGAATGGGTCTGCCCAGTTGCGTTTTGCCGATGAGCTGATGCGCTAGGACATCGTTGTCGACAATTTCAAGACGTAGCGCTCGCGCCTCGCTAAGCAGGTGTGAAGCCCGCTCGCCATCGGCGCGGCAAACCAGGACGGGCACCCCGGTTTCACCGCGGACGTAACGCAGACCGATCAGTATCGCCGTTCCTTTGAAGATCAGCGTGGCGTGATGCACACCGAGGGGAGGTTCGTCAGCTGACTCGTCACGAATGCGACGTCGTTCACTCTTCAACTCTGGCGCCCCTTGCTGATCCTTCAGCTCGCGCGTGACTTCAGTCTTGGTCATCCTCATTTCGCGCAGAAACAACGCACGCTGCACCAGGAGATCGATCAGGCCAGCGGCCAGAAGTGCGCCGGCGCCAATTCCGATCAGCAGTTTTGCCCCCGTAACGACAAGGCCCAAACAGCCCATGCCGCAGAACGGCAGATAGACCATCGTCTTCCACATGCCGAGAAGGCAAAAGGAAAAGGTTGCGCCGAGAACGAATACTTTAAACAGCGTCTTCCCGAGTTCGACCATCGAACGCGCAGACGCCAAGCGCTTCAGCCCTTGAAAAGGATTAATTTTATCGAAGTTGGGCGTCATTGGCTCGAGAGAGAAAACAAATCCACCATTGGCTAATATGCTTGCCAAAAGCACCGCCGCGACAAGCGTTCCAAGCAGCGGGCCAACAGTTGCCAAGGTGAGTTCGGCAAGCACAACCAGCGCCTGCCGGACCGCGAAGTCAAATGGCAGGTTCTGCAGCTTGTCGACAAATAGTAGCGCTTCGCGGCATTTGTCTTCGATCGCGCTGCCTCTTAGCCAAAGGTATCCGAGACCAGCGCAAGTGCCGACCGCGCGAACGAAATCGGAGCTATGTGGCAGCTGCCCTTTTTTGCGTGCATCGTTTAGCTTTTTGGGGGTGGCGGCGTGTGTCTTCTCTTCGCTCGAGTCGCTCATTTCAGCAATCTATCGAACCACTCGAGCGCGCCATTCGCTTGTGTGATCTCCAGTTTCATACCCTCTACGAGATAGCCAGCGTATGTAACCATGAGAATCGGAAAGACAAGATTCTTGATCGCCGGGGACAGTTGGGTCAATTTGAATTGCGGCGCAAAGCGACGCAGTAGCATAAAGGATACATCAATCAGCGTCATAAAGAACACGACGGGCCCTGACACCAATAACGCCGTGCGCATAATCTGGTCGAGGAGCCCTAACACCTCCATTGCTCCTTGCGTGCTCAATGTAGGATAAAACTTATACACGGGCCAGATCAAATAGCTGCCATAAAGGGCGCCGATCAACGTTTCCAGCCCCCCTGATGCGACGAAGATGGCAATCGCAGTGATCCCGAGAAAGACTCCCATGGCGGAAGCCTGACTATTCGTCGCGGGGTCGGTCGGGGCGGACGGGTTGGTGACGCCGCGTTGGTTGTCGATAAACTCACCGGCCGCCTGAAGTCCCCATAAGGGAATGCCAAGGAAGGTGCCAAGTAGTGCGCCGACAAGAACTTCCTTCAATCCGAGCAGAGCTACCTCAATCAGACGTGTTTCAGGATCCAGCGCCTGCAACGCGTCGCTGACATGTGCCAGACATGGTAATCCGAAGCCGACAGCCAGGCAGCCGCGGATCAGGCCATCGGTCTGAGAACGTGTAAATACCGGTAGGATCATCATAATGCCTATCGCGCGCGCTGCGCCAAGACCGGCTGCTACGACGAGTTCGATAGCCGTATGCATGAGGATCTGAATCTCGGCCGGTGACGCATACATGGCGGAGACTAGTAGCTAAGTGTCATGGCGGGAAACTCGGTAAAGATCTGGTCGGTTAGCTCTATCAGCGGGGCGCTCAGCACAGGAGCAAACAAACCAATAACCGCGACAACAACCAGAAGCTTGACGGTTAGTGGCAAACTTTCATCCTGGATCTGTGTTGCCGCCTGGATGATGCCAATGACCAAGCCAACGACCACCGATGCAATGAGCGGCGGCAGAATCCAGATCATGAATACCACCAACGATTGGCTCATAAGAGTGACAATACTGGATTCAGCTATAATCAACCTCCCGGTATCGTGTAACTCAACACAAGCCCGTGCATCAATTTCGACCAGCCATCAATAGCGACGAACACGAAGAGTTTGAAAGGGACAGATATAAGCGTCGGGGATACCATAGACATGCCCATCGCCATCAAAATTGTCGTCACAATAAGATCAATAACGATGAAAGGAAGATAAAGAAGAAATCCGATCTCAAACGCGCGCTTTAGCTCTGAAATTAGAAAAGATGGAACCAGAATGGACAAATCATCAACTGTGGCTTTGGCACGCATTTCCGCTGGCCAGACTTTTTCGGTAGACGAGAGGAAAAACTGTCGCTGCTCCTCATTTGTGAACTTCTTAAGATGATCACGCAGGGGCTCGCTCCCGGATTTGGCGGCGCTTACCCAGTCGTCGAACGTCTGATAATGTAGCTTCGGATCGGTCATCCGATCATAGGTCTGTTCAACAACGGGCGCGCTAAGAAACATGGTGAGGATCAATGCGACAGCGTACAGCGCTATGTTAGGTGGTATCGTCTGAGTCCCGAGCGCATTGCGCACGAGGAAAAGAACAACCGATACCTTTACAAAGGCCGTGGTCGTGACGACCACTAAAACCAGCAGACCCAGTCCGGCGGTAACTGCGAGAAGCGCCAGGATTGGCGGCTGGAGCTCAGTCATTGCATCCCAACCGGCCACGGAGCCTGATGCCCAGCGTATCTCCAATGCGCACGATGTCGCCACGCCCGATACACTGACCGTTGGCAAGTATATCGACCGGATCCTGAATCGGCCGTCCAAGTTCGAAAATATGCCCTTCGCCGGCACTTCTTAATTCCCCTAGAGGAATAGGCCAGCGACCGCATTCAAAGACAAGCATGATCTCGACATCGTCGAGATCCTCCGTCGGCCCTAGTTGCGATCCAAGTTGTGTCATATGCGCATTCTCCAAAGAATAGGAACGCGGGCGGAAAGGCCCGTGCAGGACTAGCTGGTCGCCCTCAAGATCGGCGCTGGCCCACAACTGGCCCAAAGATAGGGCGATCTCGCCCCGGCCGAACGGCGCCAGGTCCGGCAACAGAGCATCACCGGCACATGCTTTTCGAAGAATCGCCGCAGGAACGTGCAGCGTGCCGATCTCTCCTGCAACCACGATCGGGAGGTCTGAAAGTAATCCGCGCGGCTGTCGCGGTAACTGGCCAAACAGTTCGCCCAGAGCACGAAACGCAGACGGCACCAAGCCATCGAGAGGCGAGAACAGGAACAGACGACCCTTGCCACTGACCGGGCCGAAGTCGATATCCAGTTCGAGATAAGGAGCCAGTGTCGCGGCTTCAAACACGCGCACGAGCTGCACGTTCAGCTGAGTCCTATACTCCAGTCGAGCAATAAGTGGCTCAAGTGCAAGTTCAACAATGAGTGAAGCCGTTGGCTCGGAAGGGAAAGTCAGCCCATTCTGCACTGTTGCGATGAGCCCCTCTACGAGCGACCGCGATATCGACAGCACGACCGTCTCAGCTCCGACCCTACAAATGCAGTCGAGCATTGGAATGGCGGCAAAATTCTCCTGCCAGACAAGCCCTGCCACACGCACCGACAGTGGCACGTCGTTGATCCGGGTCTGAAACGGTCCGCGCGAAGCCGCAGTGTCATTGAGCCACGAGGCGACCTCGTGGGACAGTGTCAGCGCTGGTTCCAATAGAGGGGGGCTCACCAAAGCGGCTGCCAAAAAGCTGCACCGTTCTGTCATTCGGAGGACCTGCAGGTTATCGAATCCGTTTCGCGACCTGGGAAAGCGGTCCCCTGCCAAATCGAAGCAGTATCTCATCGTCGGCCTCGATCTCGCCTGCGGCCTCCGAACGGATCTCGACGGCGCGCCCGACGTCGTCCTCGATCTGGCGCCATTTGTGCGTAGCCGCCGAACATGCGACCCATAGGTCCCTCGTCTCGGACGCCGCTGTCTCCGCCTTTTCTTGGGCGATTCGCGCATTACCAAGCATCTGCCGTCGGCGTGTGATTTCAGTTGCAAGCCGCTCAACATGCAGGTGGTGCCGGTCAAGCGCGGCGTTAGACAAGTTTTCGAGAGTCATCAGCTCCTGGTAGAGCGCTGCTTCCGCCGTTGCGCAATGTTGTTGTGCCATGGCAAGCTCTCGGGAGGCATTCTGTGCGGCTAAGGTGGCCATACGGCGCTCGGCTTCCTTCTTGGACAGCTCACTAAGGGCACGACGCTCTTGCATTTCCTTCAAGACCCGTAACCTGGAAGCCTGAACATGATTTACGCGGTCAGACGCGACATCCATGCGACCGTTTCCTCAAACCCTGAGATCTCGTCTTCGCTCTGGCGCAAAAACTCCCTCAGTTCGTCTATTGACTCGACAGCCCGGTCCGTCAGGGGATCGCCGCCTTGCTTGTATTCTCCGACGTTGATCAAGAACTCGGTCTCGGCATGCCGGGAAAGGAGTTCACGAAAGAAGGATGCCGCCTTGCGATGTGTCCGCGAAACGACCGCATCCATCACGCGGCTGCGACTCTGTAGTACATCGATAGCGGGGAAATGCGATCGCGCCGCAATAGCGCGCGAGAGCACGACATGGCCATCGAGAATGCCGCGCGACTCTTCAGCGATTGGATCCCCTGTGCCATCGCCTTCTACAAGCACGGTATAGAACGCCGTGATTGAGCCACGCTCACTCATGCCGGCGCGCTCAAGCAGGCCTGGCAGCATGCTGAAAACGGAAGGAGGGAAGCCCCGTCGCGTCGGCGGCTCGCCCGCAGCAAGGCCTATTTCACGCATGGCGCGGCAGAAGCGTGTCAGCGAGTCCAGCATGAGAGCAACGCGTAGCCCTTGTTCGCGAAAATATTCCGCGAGCGCTGTCGCCATCGGAGCACATTGCGCCCGCTCAACAGCCGAGCGGTCGGACGTTTCAACAACAACGACGGCACGGCGAAGGCCCTCTTCCCCGAGATGCCTCTCGATGAATTCACGAACTTCACGTCCTCGTTCGCCTATCAATGCGACTATGACAACGTCAGCGGCGGCACCTTTTACGATCTGTGACAATAAGGTCGACTTGCCACCACCTGGCTCGCCGTAAATCCCGATCCGCTGGCCCTCGCCGCACGTCAGGAGACCATCCAGAACACGCACCCCAAGGGGCAAGGGCCGTTCAATCATGCGCCTTGTCATTGGATTTGGAGCTCTGCCGTGCAGCGGCCGAGTTTCTGTGGTCTCGATTTGGCCTTTGCCGTCCAATGGACGGCAGCGACTGTCAATCACCCGGCCAAGTAAATCGTTGCCGACGGGTACTTCACGCATTCGTCCAGTGGCCACGACTTCCGCGCGGCTGGAGAGGCCGACCAGGTCGCCGATCGGCGTCAGCAATACGCCATCATCCAACAGGCCGATCACCTCAGCTTCCAGCGACAGTCCGGTTCGTGGGTCCTGTAGGAGGCAAAGTTCTCCAATACGAGTGTCTGGCAGGACGGCATGGACCAGTGTGCCGACAGCCCGCGTGATCCTGCCGCGCACGACGCGCGTGTCGATCCCCTTTGCCGTAGCTCTCAAAGACGAGATCGCCGGATCGACAGGGCAGATCGCATCGTCGTGATTATGTTCTGATACCTGCGTTGTCACAGTTCGCCTTTTTCAGAAAGCGACCCGAAGCCGAGACGCAACGCGCGCATCTGCGCATCAAGCCCCAGATCGACATTGCCGTACTCGCTCCACAGCACGCAGCGTCGCGGCGATAACGTCGGATCCGGTTTGATCCGAACCCTTGGCCGACCATCCTGGCCGTCCCATCCCGCAAACTCTCGCGCAAGCATGTCCACTTGCGTCGGATACACATGGAGGCAGACTTCCGCGCCGCTGTATTGGCGCTCAATGGCGTGGCGAACAGCCATGACCAACAGTTCGCCCGGATCGAACGCTCCTAGAAGCTCGCTTAGTATCTCAAGCACGAGCTGCGGCAATTGCTGCTCCAGAACCGCCTTTCGTCGTGCGACTTCGGCAACCGCCTGCGAAATCAGCGCCGCCATTTCCTCCGCGCCTGCATTCAGGCCCTCGGTATGGCCGCGCGCCAACTCACGCTGATACGCCGCGCGTGCCCAACTGCGTACGTGCTGCTGATGCCGTTCTGCGGCGGCACACGCTTTTGCGGCATTATCCCAGATTTCGAGCTCGCTCGCCGGTATCAGTGGCCCCAATGGGCGCATCTGCGGCGCTGCCGGCGCCACGGAAATATCGGCTGTCATATCGGCGGGTTCTCCGCCTCAAAATGGCGTACCACAAGCGACAACAACTGGCCTGCGGCGTTCCCGTGCTTAGGCTCTGGATTGTCGGCGGCGGTTCCTACAGGCAAGCGTAGGAGCACGCGGTTGCGCTCCATCACTGGACTGTGATGGAGCCAGGCACCAAGACAGGCGTGTCCATCGTGTTCAATTTGGTGCGCGAGTTTTCCCGGATCCGCGATCAATCTGTCCGCAATGGAATGCGCCAGATGTCGGATTCCAAACGCATGGGCATCAGCGCCGATACGTTGAATGAGCACTGTGAGGTCAGGCTGAGAGACAAGCTTAAGCAGCGATCGGGCATGCCATGCACTACCTGCAAGGAGGGCAGCCCGAAGCGGATCATTACCGCGCAGAAGGTCCAGCCCCCGCTCAACATCATTCGACTTCGAATCATTGTCGAGTAACAATTCTGTTAGTCTTCGCTGCAGTCTGGGACACTTCTGCAACTGAGCCAACGTAGCAGCCGATAACGCCGGATCAAGACGCGCGCCAAGACGGGTAGGATGGGCCGAAGCAGCAAGCTCGCTCCGACCCAAGGAAGGCAATTGGAACGAACCATCAGGTTGGGCGGTCAGTATCGGCATTGGCATTGACATGTCACTGAGGCGCTATCGCCGGTGTCTTTTTGCGAATGGCATCGAGTGCGGAAACACCCGACCGCCGCTCGAGCTTGGGAACTTCGCCCGCTGACTGCTTGCGCCGGCGGCTAAGACCGGTGACTAAGAGATAGCACGCCACTGCGAACACAGCTGCGGCAATACCGGTTAAGCTGGCCAAAAGTGGCGCTGGAACGGGCCTGGACGCTTGGGCCAAAACAGTCGCCGGCACGGACCGTTGCTCAGGCGCGGAACGCTCCACCGACACCAAAACCACTTCGACCTTGTCGTAGGACAACCCTTCGATGCTGTCGGCCACGAGCATCTTTATCTTCGGCAGCAGAACCGAGAGATCTGCTTTGGCGTCGTGCCTGATAAAGACCGAAGCCGAGGATGGCGTGGCGCCTGCTCGCAAAAGGTCGTTATGCGGCAGAACTACGTGGACACGTACAGAGAATACGCCATCGATATCGCTGATCGTGCGGGACAACTCTTCGCTGAGCGCATAAACATAACGGGCACGTTCCTCGGTCGGCGAGGCAATGAGGCCTGATCCTTGGAAAATCTCTCCGAGGTTCTTGAATGACTGGCGCGGCAATCCCTTGCCATTCAGGAGGTCGATTGAGTAAGCGAGCAGCTTTTCGTCAACCTGGACCGTGCTAGTCCCATCCTTGGCAGCGACCCGAACCGCATCAACTCCGTTGTCCATCAGAAGGGCGAGCATTTCATTCGCCTCGCGCTCCTGCAGTTGCGTGTAGAGATCCACCTTGCAACCGCCGAGGGCCACGAGGAGTGGCAGCACGATAAGGCGAAGTGACCTCCGACCGCACGTGCCAGGCATGATTTCCTGGGCTAAGCCAATCATGTGCGCGGTTCAGCCTTCCTTTAGAAGTTTATTTACAGATGAGGTGATGCCGCTGACACCTTTGGAAACAAGCGCAACCTGAGTGACGCCATTGTACATATCCCGCAGACCAGCAATCATTGTTTCGAAATCATGCCGTCCTTGCGGAACGCCTGACGTTCCGGTTCCCGCATCACCTTCGGCAGGAAGCTTCTGCGGCCTAGGTAGAGCGCCCTTGAAAAGGCCTACCTGCTGGTCGAGCGCAGCCGAATTAACAGCACGGTCTGGGTACATCGCAGAAATCGTCTGCAACACGCGGTCCCCCAAGGGACTCATCTGCGTAGCCGCGCGTTGAAGAGCCATCGCCGGAGGAACTGGCACCCTCGATGGCGCCGATGCGGCATCGTTTTTCAGCGAGTCGGCCGCGTGCGCCAAAGCGCGCTCAAACTGGGCTTGCTCGCTGAACGACGGTGACCCGGCCCTGGCCAGACAGTCCGTTAAAGTGGCAGTGATCGACGTGATAGGGATCATCATGAAAGACCCGATAGCTTCCTCTTTGACCGGAGCGAACTCGGCCCTTCGTCATTCGTTATCAGGTCAACGTCTAGGTGGCCGAGCTGACGACAAGCTGACTGACGGAGCCTGGTTAGTATCTAGAGGATATGCTGGCGCCTAAGTCACTTGTGCAAATTTCAGACTCTAGTGTATCAGTGCGCAATGTTGAGAGCGCTCATCCGATCCGTCCGCCCACACGTTTTGAGACTTCTGTGTGCCGGTTTTTTTCTCTCCGCCGGAACCAACGGAACTCTCGGCGTCCCCTTATCCCTCTCCAAGACGCCGTACAGATATACGGTTCTCGATCAGGATATTTCTGAGGCGCTGCAGCAATTCGGCAACAACCTTAATATCCGAGTCAACATTAGCGCCGAGGTGAAGGGGCGGATCCGCGGGAGTATGCCGGATTTGCCACCGCGCGAGTTCCTCGACCGTTTGGCCAATATGTACGGTCTCCAATGGTATTATGATGGGCTTGTCCTCTACGTGTCAGCCGCAAAAGAATCACAAACCCGCATGCTTGTGCTGACTTCGATCCGCTTCGATACGTTTAAGGGTGCCCTAGACAAGCTTGAGATCTCCGATGACCGCTACGTCGTGAGACCCGCGCCGGGAGATGGCCTCGTTTTGGTTTCCGGTCCGCCGCGCTTCACCGCGCTCGTGGAGCAGACTTTCAATGGTCTTGTCGCAGAGGCACAGGGGCAGCCGCGCGTCCATGAAACGCCGACAAGCGAATCGGTCCTGACATTGTTTCGGGGTTCCTCCACCATGGTCGTCCGCAACGGATTGCCTGAAGCCGCTTATTCGTCCGACGTGCCGCAGCAGGATGGCGTTGGCGGGAAGCCAGAGCCACGCCAAAAATGATATCTGCGGTCGCAGCTTCGGGACAAAACAACACCGCGGCCACCCCAAATTGTGAATTCCTCTGAACTCGTCAGTTTACCGAAAGCTAAACCGCTCATGGTGGCAACCGCCAGCTTCAGCGATATCTTCGGTCATTGTGCTGGTATTGCACATGGATCTGGCGTGGGGGATTGCAATTTCATTTTTGAGGAGACACAATGTCCGTCAATAATAATACAAGCAACGTTTTCAGTAGCCAGGATATTCTCCAGTACAGCAGCCTGAATCTGACATCTTCGTTGGAAAAGGCGCAGCAAAACGCATCGTCATTCGAGGCGATGCTCTCCCTTCACCTGCACGAAGACGACGCCAGCCCCTTCCCGTCGATGAAGGAATTGTGCCGGAACACATCGGAGTCGCTGTTGCCCGATGTCGCATCCTCGTTGGAAGAATTGCGCAAGAACCCATTGGATCTGCTGCCGCCAAGCATGAGGGCAGCCATCGAAGCAACGGATCAAGGCCCGCAGCCTGCGGTCGCCCTCCCTCCCATTGCGCAAGCGCCTATAAAAAGCGAGAGAATTACGTGGAACGGCGGCTCACTGTCCCAAGCCGAGTTGCAGATTGTCGCAGTGCTGAACCGTCACAAGGACCTATGCCCGCTTAGTTGGCAATCGCTGACGGATAAAGCCAATGATCCCTCTACGCCACCGGATCTGAAAGCGGCGATTGAGGGATTGCAGCAGGATCCAGAGCTTTTTTATGCGATCGGCTCGCAGGGCGATGGCCGCTGTGGCGGTAAGATCACGGCCAAGGATTTGTCCGAGTTCTCTCGCCATCACTCACAAGTTGCCGCATTTCAGGGCCAGCAGGCGCAAAGCTACGCGCAGAACTACATCCCATCCGATAGTACTGGAAGTGCGCAGCCGTCGGTTATGACCTTGAACGATGCGATGCGCGAGCTTTACCGGTACTCCGAAAACCTGCCCAAGAACCTGAGTCTGACTTATTTCAAGCAGATCGTCGACGGCGACGCGAAAACTGGCAAATGTCCGCCACAGGTCATTGCGGCGGCTCAGTACTTTGTCAGTCACCCGAATGAATGGAAGCGGTTGTACGGTGGCTCGATAGACAAAGTCCATAAAGAGGATTTTCTCCAAGTCGCTTCATCTTCGATGAGCCTCACGCAAACCGAGCTGAATACCCTTAAGACGATCAACAGCAACCAGCAAAAATTCTTTGGGAGCGGTGTCCTGACTCGTGACAAGCTCGCAAGCATGGCGCAAGACAAGAGCCTAGATCCGAGAGTAAAGCAGGCGGCATCGCAGCTGTTATCGGATCATCTGCTCTTCGGTCTTCTAAACAATTCGATTACGGGCTACAAGACCCACAATTCGTTCTTCGATTTCGGCGGCGGACACACGGTTGATTCCGGCAATATCAGCAACAAAGATTTTGGCCACTTCTACAACGGCATGTCGTCTGCAAACCGAGCCGTTCAGCAGCCAAAGACCCATGCGCCCGAAACTGCTGCGGAACAGGACGCCGTCTCGGACATGATGACGGGCCGGGCGGACCAGCCTGATACCAAGTCGGCCAAAAAGAACGGCGGGGCCTTCATCCACACAGTCGACGACGTGCTCAAGGTGTACTCGACAGTGGCTGATTGGGCTGCGACGGCGGTGGGTCTGTTGAGCTTCATTCCGGTCGTGGGCCAAGTGGCCGATGCCGTGTCGATGACGCTCGCGTTCGAGGCGCAAGCGGCAAATCTTGTCCGCACAGCCATTACCGGAGGCAATATGAAGCAGGCGCTGCTAGACGCTGGCATCAATATCGGAGCGCAGGCGCTCAGCCTTGTCGCGGGTCCCGAGGTCAAGCTTGCGATTCGCAACGGGCTGGTGAAGACGGCGTTGGAAGAGGCCGCCGCGGCCGGGATCGATCTGCCGATTTCCATGGCGAAAAGCTATGCAGAAGACTATTTGTCCAACCTGCAAGCATGCCTTCCGGCCGACACTATGCAAGCGGCCGGCCTCCTCAGCCCGATGGTGCCAATACTCCAGAAAGTGGCCTGACAACAAATGTGCGACTTCCTTCGCACGCTTCACTAGCCTATCAATCACCTTGTGGGGAACCTTTGCCTTTCCGCAAGGCGATTTGGCAGGCGTGCCTTGAGGATCGTGGTTAGGTCGCAGCAGGCCCGGGCTTAATCCGCTCATCCTTCGGCCTTGAGGTCGTTTTCACACTTAGCCTGAGAGGAGAAGGTGAAAACTGAGAACGGCTAGAAAAAACCGATATTGTTGAAAAAGTCCGCGTCGCGGTCGCCCGTGGCGCTTTCGTAGGATGGCGTTCCGCGGAGACCCCAAAATTGAATCCTGATTCCATGCAATGCGCCGGGTTGGAACTGGATTCTAATATCGGTGGGGACTTTGCGGTGCGCCGGACTTTTTCAACAGTATCAACCCAGAGCGGTCGTGCTGGCCAGTTGGCGCAGCGCCCGTCCCCCACTGCTTCTCCGGTGGTCATAGGGACCACCGGGCCGCAACATGGGCCGGTGGAGCGCAGCGACACAGCCGCCAGCTTTGTCGACACGACCGCCAAGATCAAGCTCGCTTGGCCACTTGAGCCACGCCGCCGTCGCGTGACGTGCGCCTTTAACCTCGCAAATGAAGAACGCCGCTCAGCGAGGCAACGTCATGAGCGCAGCGCCACCGGGCACCCCGGAGAGGTGAGGGACACCCCTATCTTGTTCAGGTCACGGTCGTGTATTGTGACGGCCGCGCTCACCACCAGATCCGAAGCAACGGCAATGTTACAGACTGGAGGCGGCGCCGTGCTCTACCAAGCTAAAACATACGACCCATGTCATTGACCTTTGCCCGCCCCGAACGTCCTGTATGTGGCAACTGGTATGGCCGCACGCTCGCCATCGCTCGGCTCGACAGCCTGGTTGTCGAGCAAATCGCGCGGATCGTTGACCATTGCAGCTAGGTTACGTCGTGTCGAACAGCCAAGGGGCTTTTCGAAGGATTTGTCACTGAGTAAAGAATACGACGGACAGGCAGGTGGGCGGGCATGATACACAATTGCTTCTACTTGGACTGCGCCGCCATCGTGTTGGTCGAGCAAATGGATGTTGTAAGTGTCTATACCCATCTGCCTGGCCTGATGCACCACCTCTGCGCTGAGCCGGGACGAGCCCCAGATAAGGAGGTGAAGGGCATCGCGGCGGCCGCTACTGGTCCTGTCAAGGAAAACACGCAAACGCTGCCGTTCGGAAGCGCGGAGGCTCTTTAATATCAGCACGGTGGTCTCCGGCCGGATAAGGATTGGCGCAGGGGGCTCGACATAGATCGGCACAGTGCTTGTGCAGCCACTTGCGCTGGCTGTCAGGGCGACCAGGAGAACTTTGATCCGCAAAGTCATTCGATCACCTATTGAATTATGAAGCCGCGACCGCGCTTGGCCCCGGGCGCGCCGGTGCGGGCAGCAGCGCGGCCTCGCGGCGGATCTGCCGGCGGATCGTCCAAAGCCGGCGCCATCCGGTCCGTGGGTGCGCTCATCTGGTTGGGGCTGGAGCCTGGTTTTACGATGTAAGGCGTAACCAGAATTATAAGTTCTGATTCTTCTTTTTGAAACGAGGAGGAACGAAACAGAGCGCCAAGAATCGGCATTTCGCCGAGCCAGGGAAACGCACTGACATTATTGTTCACGTTGCGCCTGATCAGACCGCCAATTGCAAAGCTCTGCCCACTGGCGAGTTCGACGACTGTGTCGGCTCGGCGCGTGGAAACTGCCGGCACGGAAATACCATTGATTTGAACGGCACCTTGGGACGATAGTTCACTGACCTCCGGCTTTACGTGAATGTTGATCCGGTTGTTGTTGAGAACGGTCGGCACGAATTCCAGGCTGACGCCGAAGTGACGGAATTCAACCGACACTTGCTTGTTTTCCTGCAGGACAGGAATGGGAAATTCGCCACCTGCGAGAAAGCTGGCAGTTTCACCGGACATCGCGGTGAGATTCGGCTCAGCCAACACGGAAGCTATGTGCTCCTTGGCGAGCGCGTCTAGAACCGCGCCGATGTTGACGGCACCGTTGTTGAATCCGATTCCTGCTGTGCCACCACCCTGCGCTGCACCAGAGCCAGTGCCTCCGCCGCTTAACAAGCCCACTCTGAAATTGTCGATTTGACCAAAGGCGGACAGGTTAACGCCGAGTGCCTTCATGGCGCTACGGGAGACCTCCGCTACGCGCACACTGAGATTAACTTGTAAGGACCCAGCGACCTTAATGTTGTTGACGACTTGCGCACCGTCCCCGAGATACTGCTCAGTGACCCTTTTTGCGGTGTCGGCGACCTCCGCATTGGGCGCTGTACCGCTAAGGATTGCGCCGCGCGGCGTATAGCTCACCTGGATTGAAGAGTCGCCAACCTGATCCATCAACATGGCGCGCAATTCCTCGATCGGTTGCGTAACGACAATTCGCAGCGCGGCGAGAGCCTCGCCCTTATCGTCCAAGGCGAACAGGCTGGTCCGCCCGGATTTCTTCCCGAAGACGAAGATCGTTGTATTTGAGGCTGCCTGATAATCAGCGATCGTCGGGTCAGCAACAAAGATGGTCGTGGCAGGCGCGGGCAAATGAACCGTCTTGCCGAGCGAAGAGGAAAGGTTCAGCGTGCCGTCGATGCTATTGGAAGCGGCACGCGGCGCCCCTTGATCCTGCATGTTTTCGGCCGGGGCAGAAACTGGATATGCCAGAATGAGCGCACAGAGAAGGCGGCCCAAGTAAGGAGAAACAGTAGCAGGTCTCGGGCAAACGATGTGCGGGGGCCGCCGATCGGTGTCAGAATGAGTTGTAATGATTTTCAAGGCGGTCTTTTCTTTCAAATTCGGCCAACTATACGAATGTCGCGCTAGTCACATTCAAGAATGTAACCAATGCCACGCACCGTTTTTATCCGCGGCGTTGCGTTTGAACTGCTCAGATATCGACGTAAGCGATAGATTCCGACTTCAAGCGCGTTGGCCGATACTTCATCGTTGAACGAATAGAGGTGATCTTCCAACTGCGAACGCGGCACAATTCGGCCTGCACGGTTGAGCAGATGCTCTAAAATACATAATTCACGGCGTGCGACCGTCAGTGGATAACCAGCAACGGAAACCTGTCGGCCGATCGGATCGAAGTGGAGATTGCCAAATACAATGATCGGGGCAGTCATCTGAGTCGACCGCCGCAGAACGGCTCTCATTCTGGCAATGAGCTCATTAGTATACACTGGCTTGAGCAGAAAATCGTCCGCACCACCGTTGAAAATCGCAATTCGCTTCTCAAGATCGTCGACGTCACTCAAAATGAGAGCAGGAACTGAATGTCCCTCACCCCTTAGCTGCTTCAGCCAATCCAAGCCATCGCCATCCGGCAGAACCAGCTCCAGCAGGAGAATTTCGTAGCTGGCGCAAGAAAATGCACTCGATGCTTGTTCCAGTGTGGGAACAACATCAACGGCGAAACCGCTGTCGCCGAGTGCAACTCCCACCGCTCGCGTAAGATCCGCATGGTGGTCAACGAATAGCGTTCGCATTTCATCTCCTATTAATGGTAGGACAGGTCACCGAGACTGTTGAGACGGCGAAAGCAGAAGTCGCGCAACGCGTCGCAGTGTTCGTAATCCTCTTTGGGACGGCTAGTCGCAGGATCATGCGAGCCGTACGCCTGTAGTAGGCGAGGTAGAACCTGTGATGGGCTGAAGCGTCGTTTGGGCAGGCCAAGATGCCACTCCGCCTTCAATTCGTCTGCGCATCCTGCCGATGTGGCGGCCCCTGCATTCGCCAAGCGACATTGCCCTCCAGAGCCCATAATTCCATGACCCGTAGGGGTTAGCTTTCGACAAGCGACTTGAGCAAATCGATTGTTCGGATGTAAGCAATCCACATCCTGGATTGTCCGCATATTCACCCCCCAGATCGCACTGTGAGGCTGATGCTTGGTACCGACGCCTCCCTGGTTTCAGCCTCAAATCAGGTCCGCCTGACCATGAAGTGCAATCGTTGACCGCTTCTGCGACACCTGGGGCGATTGGCAACGCCGCCACGTGCCCCAATGTGCCACGAGATAACCGTCGTCCTCGGAGACGGTTCAGTCCGGCACCGGCTCGTAACCCAAGCCCCCAATCACACAGGTCAGTGTCGGATCGAACCAACCGTCGGTTTTCCCTGGCAATCAGGTGCAACGGCCTCAAGAGCAAGCTGACACGGTTTTTGGTCAGGTTCTCGACTCGGCCTGTTGTAAAGCTGCACGATACCGAGTAGGCACCGGCGTATTGCACGCCCATCCAGAACGTTGTGGATATTGCGGCGGTCGACAGGGCCAAGCCTATAGCGGCGGTTGGGTGGGCGGCCGAGAGCATCTCCCTTCTTGGCCATTAGGAGGTGACGGCCGAGTTGCTGTCACTGGCCTCGATTCTTGACCACGAAATTGCAGCCGATTATCACCGCTCGGGATGATAGATGCTGGGGAATGATGCCGTCCGCGCACCGCCTCGTCGCGCACCAACTCGGGTGCGGCAAATAAGGGAGCGTCGCGCCGGCATTTCGGATTGGTGCAGACTCGTTGCCAAAAGTTTCCGATCAGTATCGGTTCCATTCTCCTCTCCGCAGAACACCTCGCGCTCCAGGGCGGCTCCGCCACATAATCTCGCTGAGAGACGCTCGCCTACTGGATGGCCGCAAGATGCGCTGGAAACCAAACGGCTCCCGTCCGACATTATCTCGCCGCACCTAAACGTTGCCCAGGCTTGCCCGGCTGAATTGCGGCACTGATCGGCGCCCGTCTAGCATCAACCCTGTGGCGCGGCTTCATCTCGGCCGTGGTCGGGCTTGGGACAAATGCGATAGCGGTCATTCGCGCAGGTCGATGACGCCGAGTTCGTGCCACATCCACTCGGCGACCTTCTGACGGCCGCCGTTGATTTTGCGGCCGGACGTGGCGTTTGCTGCTCATGCCGACCAGTCAGCTGGTCAAGACTTTCGCGATGTCCATGGGTTGACAGACAATCTGCTCGCCGATTTCGGGCGGGTGTCTGAGGTAGGTTCCTCTGATCTTTGCCGGGACGTTCAGCTATCATATGCTCCACGGTGCCGATTTCAGTGAGCGGAGGCGCTGGAGATCACCAAGGGGTCTGCTGGATCAGCGTCTTTCCCGTTTCCGCACGCGGCCGAGTTGAACGGGGCCGTCATGGTACGACCCCGGATGAGGTCACGAGCTTGGGTACCGCCCTGCCCCCACCGCAAACATAGGCGTGCAGCGCGGTCAGGCAAGCATTCGCGTTCTTGAGATCCCGCTCATGCTGCGGGGCAATCGTGAGATCGGCAAGTGTATAGATTGGATTCCGCACATGCATCAGGTCTGTGATGGTCTGGGCTTGGTCGGCGGTCTGCACCTTTGGGCCTCTGATGTTATCTCTCAGGTTCCGCCTGATCACGTCCTCGCTGGTATTGAGCCAGATCGAGACGGCTTTCTCCCCGACATAATGCCGGATCTCCTCGATCATGAACGCTTCACCGCCGGTTGCGAGCACCGCCGACCCCAGTTCGAGTGACTGCCTGATCTCATTCACCTCAAGATCTCTGAAATAGGCCTCCCCATCCTCAGCGACGATCTTAGCTACGGACTTGCCGGTCTTCGCCTCGATTTTTCTATCGGAATCGACGAACCTCATTCCTAGTCGTTTGGCGAGTGCACGGCCCAAACTGGATTTCCCTGCGCCTTTCACGCCGACGAGCACGATCGACCGCGCGCCCAACGCGCCAAGAATCTCTGTTGCGATCGGGGAGCGCTCCGTTCGTCTCGGCGGGGCGACTTGCAACCGACGACGTAGGCTGGCACCAACTGTGCTATCGGCGTGGGCTTCCCAGTGGGGGATCTCTATGGCCTCGTGAGGGATGATGACCTTGTTGCAGGCCTGTCGCACGCGCTCCAAGAGTTGCTCGGCTATAGACTGATCCAGTGGATCTTGGCTCTCTCGCTGCAGCTCCTGCAGCTTCTGCAGCTCCTTGTAGGTGTCGTGATTGTAAATCTTGGTCTTGTAGCTGTCTGCAGTGTGGAACTCCACCTCGAAGCGGTAGCCCCCCGGCGTGGCGAGCACGGTCTTGATGCCGACGAAGGTCGGCGATCGCGTCCTGAACCAGTTGGTCGTGCTGACCTCAGAATACCCGCTCTCGTCGAAGGCTATAATGGCTTTCTTGAAGGCACGGGTAAAATCTCTATCAGGGAGTTGGAAGCAGTGGCGTACAGCGTTGTTGATCAGCTGGGCGCCGGCTTCAAACGGGGCCTGTATCCCGGTGAGCTGGCCTGTCATCGAGCTTTCCGATCTCAAACGCTCAGCGAGATGGGGCATCTTCACGTTGATATCGGCTCTCCTGAGGGCTTCGGCAACCGAGATTACCATCGGGGTGATGTCCTTCTCTTCGGCTCGGGCGCGGCAAGCCTCCATTTGAGCTCGCTGTACGGCCAGCTCGGGAGTCAAGGTCATCGTCGTGGCTGAATCATCGGCAGAAGCCCCTCGAGCCGAGGGTTGAGGCAGAAAGCCTCGCTCGGCAGCAAGTTTGATCGAAGCTTGCATAACTGAAGCCGCCAGCGTCGGATTGTCCTGAAGATCCTGCAATGTGGCATCGACATCAAACCGACCCTGGTTGAGGGTAGCCGCAATGCTCTTGGTGTAGGGCACCGATTTCGAGCCTGGTGTTTGTTGCAGCAGGCGCCGAAGTTGCCTGCTCTTGAACATAAAGATGTGGGCCCCAGTGTCCGATTTATATGCGTCAGTTCCGACTTTGATACCGAGGCTCAGGAGATTCTTTGCACTCCGCACGAGGTCGTGTGGATTGTATCCATCCGGTCGCGGGGCAATGCGCGTAGGGTAACGGTCGACAAGAAGCTGGACGCGGTCGCGTGGCTGAGCCGTTGCCGAATAGATCTCCGCCAGCTCCGGGAACAGCTCGCAAAGCGGTTGGCTCATCGCGAGTGGTGCCTCGCTCAGGCTGACGACTGTTTCGGGCAGGAGTTGTTCGGGCAGAGCTTGCTCATCCAGCCTCGCGGCCCACGTCTCGAGCTCAGCGTGGAGCAACTCAGCAATCTCGCGCGCGACCGGATGGTCTGCCAGTTGGATGTCGTGCCGCGCCTTTTCAAGCGTCTCCTGGACGTTCTGAGCACTGACCTGTTCCTGCTCCAACACGCCTCGGATGTCTCGCTTGAGCTCTTGGTGAATGCCTTCGTACGTGCCGAAGATGGCACGCTCGGCAAACCACTGTCGGGCTTCATGGGATTGAGCGAGAAAGTCTCGCTGCAGACAAGTATAGATTTCCAGAACATTGCGCGTGGCGGCGAGGATCTGGCTGGCGCGCCCGAACTTGTAGCGACCATCCTCAATCGCCGGCGTGTGCGACTTTGGCGGCTTGAGCGAGCGCAATCCGCGAGCTTGCTCCTCTTGATCGAATTGCCTGACATGCTCGTAAAGCTGTGGCCGGTCGCCGACGATGACGAGGCTGTCTCCGTCGAAGTCGCCGTCAAGTTTCTTCTGTTCACCAGTTGGGACGGCAACCAACGAGCCCGGGGCAAACACCTCGGTCGCCTGCAGGATGCCGAGGCAGTCGACCGTCGTGTCCACCTTGACGCGGTCCTTGCTCGTGGTCCAGCTCGCATGGCATTTGACGTCCTCGGCAGACATGATTAGCGCACGGTCGGCGTAGGCGGCCGGCCACATCTTATCCGGTACAACGATCAGGATGCCTTTGGCAAAGAAAGTCGGATCGTCGGCGGCCAGTTCCCTCCCCGACTTCTGGGCGACATTGAAGCTGTATTGAATGGCCGTGCAGTTATCGAGAAATACAGCGGTCGGATCGCCGTCGACGGCCAACTTGACCCGCTCGGCGGCAAACGGGCGCAGGTTCGGCTTATCGTAGGGCGAGCGCCCGACCAGCACGCCGCTCGTCCCCGTCAATGTTTCGCTCTTCAGCGTCGGCACATGGAGACACTCATCGTTGGAGGGTACGGCAACCGCGCCGGGACCATCGATGTGTCCGGCCGTCACCGTTCTAAACAGCTCTTCGGTGGTCAACGTTGGCTCTTGTTGGCTCTCGAGCCAGGCCGTGGCCTTTTCACGGACCTCATCCGCCACTTGGTCGCAGCGCGGATAGTGTTGCAGCGCCGAGACTGGCAGGGATGATTTCCTTCCCTCACCAAAGGCAGACATCTGATCAGGACCCTGCTCGCCGGCGCGACATACAGCTGGCATAAGGTTGGCTAGCGAGGCCCTGATGAAACCGCAGCCGTCATGCGGTCGCAATGCAATGGGACCGTCCGGCCCCCTCAGCTTGAAGGGATGCTCCTGGTTGGCGGGACGGTCCGGCAGCAGCGACAGTTTGAAGGCGCCTTCCAGCGCGTAGTCGTGAACTCCCAGGCCCTTGATCGCCGGTGGCGCCGCAAAACCCCTGCGCTGGGTATAATAATAGGCCTCCTTGAAAGGGGCCCAAGTCCGAGACAGCTGCTCGAAGGCGGTGCCCGGTGCGGTATCGACATACGGAATCGCCAGCAGCTTTCCCCCGGAAAGCTTAGCTAGCTCGCCTGGAGCACGGGCCGCAATCTGAGACACGGTCAATCGCGGCGGCTTTAACTTGCTGCCTCCGAACAGGTCCATGCGGTATGGCACACCGTTGACGTTCACCGTACGCGCCAGCATGAAGGCGCTCGGCGTTCCTGGCATCTGGACCGCAACGACTGGCAAAGCCCCGGCAGTCAGGCGCTGAAATATCGAATACCGTCTCTCCGGCTCGGTGGCCACCGGCCGTCCCTGCATGTCAACTACCGGCAACTGCATCAGTCCTGCGTCACCCTGCGGCGGTCTTGGCTCGTGATCCATGGTTCGCAGGACCTGATACACGTCGAAGACCGATGCTGGATGTTGCCCCTGGATCGTCGCCGCATCCTGCTCTATGAAAAAGTCCAGCGCATCCACTGGATTCTCCGCCTCGATCTGCGCGATCAGGTTCCAGCTCATGCTGGAAAGGTCGCTTTCAATGAGGCCGCGCGTGCTGTCCAGGATCTCCTTCGTCTTGCGCTCCAGCGCTTGCTGCCTCACCCGCAAGTCGGACCTCTTGCCCTCGACATACGGTGACCTGAATAGTCTCTCCAGGACCGCACGGGCCTTAAGCGTCTGATAGATCGATAAAGCGGGGCGGCGGCTGGCAAGCGGTCCACGGGTCCGCTCGGCATCGCTTGCGTTCAGATGCGCCTCGATCTTCTGCTCGAGCACGGATTGGAGGTCGTTGAGCAGATTGAGGGCCTGCGTGCGGTGCGAGCGCAGCGGCCTCTGTGGGCTGCGAGCCAGCGGCAGCAGAGATGCACACAGATTAGCCATGGTTTCCAGATCGTTGTGGGTCGTAAAATCAGGGGCTTGACGCAATTCCGAGAGGCGGTTCAAGCCTGTCGGTGCGAGCAAACCGAGATCATCAGACAGCCGAGCCTTACCAAGTGCCTTGAAAACGGTTGTGATGTCTAGAACGTCAGCCTGCGCCAGGCGATCATCATCATAGTGCAGGTAATGAGCGAGCTTGTGCAAGCGATCCTTCGGCAGAGCCGCGTCCGTAATATCCCCAGTGTCTTCTGCCTTCATGATCATTCGCGACAAAGCATTGGCGAGAATACTTAGCTGAGCTGTCGTGAACACACCGAATCGTAGCTCTCGAGCACCCAATCTGCGCGCGATGTCCATCGTGGACTGCTGGCACGCCGACTCTTCCGGCCACTTGGTGAAGCCGTTCATCAAGGTCGCCACTCCCTGCGGAGCGAAATCGGAGAGCTGGCGCTGACGGGCTTCCCCGGCGATTGCGATCGCGGCTCTGCGACAGTCCTCCCCGACCGGCCACTTGCTGAAACCGTTCACCAGATTAGATAGGTGCTGGTGACTAAACTCACAGAGTCGGGCGCCGCGGCGAATGACCTCACCGGCGATGGCGATCGCGGCGTCGCGACAGTCCGCCCCGTCCGGCCACTTGCTGAAACCGTTCACCAGATTAGCTAGGTGCTGGTGAGTAAAGTCACGGAGTCGGGTGCCTCGGCGAAGGACCTCGCTGGCTATAGCGATTGTGGCTTGCTGAGTCGACGCCGCTTCCGGCCACTTGCCGAATCCGTTCACCAGGTTCGCCAGGTCCTGGTCATTGAAATCAGAGAGCCCGAACTCGCCGCGCCCGGCGCGGCGGGTGACCTCCCCGGCGATGGCGACTGTTGCCTGGCGAGACGCCGCCTCTTCCGGCCACTTGCTAAAACCGTTCACCAATGTCGCAAGTGCCTGCTGAGTAAGATGAGAGAACTGGTCATCGCGTTGAAAGACCTCGCTGGCGATCGCCAGTGTTGCATCGCGACAGTCCGCCTGTTGTGGCCACTTACTGAAACCGTTCACCAAGTTTGCCAAGTGCTGATGACTGAAAGCAGAGAGTTGGGCGCGGCGGCGGATGACCTCACTGGCGATCGCGACTGTGGCGTGATGATAGTCGGCATCGTCCGGGCATTTGCCGAACCCGTTCACTAGGTTAGCCAGCTCCTGCGGAGTAAAATGAGACAGCCCTTGCTCGCCGGCGCGGCGAGAGACTTCTGTGGCGATATTGGCTGTGGCTTGGCGGTAGACCGCCCCTTCCGGCCATTTGCTGAAACCTTGCACCAGGTTCGCTAAGTCCTGATGATTAAAATCAGAGAGCCCGAACCTGCCTCGGGCGGCGCGGCGACCTACCTCATCGGCAATCGCTCCGGTGACTTGGCGACACCGCTCCTCTATCGGCCACTTACTGAAACCGTTCACAAGGGTCGCCATGTGCTGGGGATTAAGATCAGCGACGCCGGCACGCCGGTCACGACCAAGGACCTCACCGGCCATCGCACTGGCGGCTTCGCGGGACGCCTGCTCTTCCGGCCATTTGCTGAAACCTTGCACCAGGTTCGCCAGTTCCTGGTGGGTGAATTCGGAGAGCCGGGCACGGCGGTCGCGGCGCAGGACCTCGCCCGCGATCGCAACTGTGGCTTGGCAACAGACCTCCTCTTGGGCACACTTTCCGAAACCGTTCACTAGGTTGGCCAAGTCCTGGTGATTAAAAGTTGAGAGCCCGAGGTTACGGCGGCGAAGGACTTCACCGGCAATCGTTCCGGTGGCTTGGCGGGACCACTCCTTTTCCGGCCACTTGCTGAAACCGTTCACCAGATTAGCCAGGTGCTGCTCCCTAAAATCAGAGAGCCCGAAACGGCGGTCCTCGCGACGACGGACCTCACTGGCGACGGCTTCCGTACCGTCACGAGTTTCCGACCGCTGCGGCCACTTGCTGAAACCGTTCACCAGCAACGACAGACTTTGACTTTGCAGTACGCCAAGTGTCCTGCCCTCATCGCGGCAAAATTCGGCGATTCTGATCGTTCCATTTCGGCATGTTCTCGACTGCGGATGCCGACCAAACGATGCCGAAAAGAGCGAAAAGGCTTTGGGGTCTACTTCGCACATTAACGCACTAGGAAGCTGCGACACCCGAGCTGCCATCGCCTTGCAAGCTTCCACACCTTCCTGACCTCCAGCCTCACGACTCACCGTATTGCATGCGGTGGCGTAGCCCCATGATTGCCCGCGGCGGATATTGTCCTCGAAGCATGTGACAAATTGAGCTTTGAACTGGGCGGCGGCCTTTTGCAGGAAGGCTGCATGGACCTCGTCGCCCGCCCCTTGCAGCCGTCTGTCATGCTCCACCACTGCACGCGAGAACCCCTCAATGTCACGGGCAAAACAAATGGCGTGTAGTGCGTTGTTAGATTGTTCTTCTGAGATTGCACTTTGCACGCTCTGCGCGGCGACATCGTCCAGGCGCCGCCTTTTTGGTCTGCGATCCAGGCCCGACACGGGCTGCCTGCGCGAGGAAGGACCACTTTGTTGTGAACTCCTGGACTGATCGGCATTGCGGACTTCTGCACCGGAACGCGACGAACTTTCTTGCCGATTTGTCGCTCCCAGATGCGGCAAGTCGCGAAAAACGGGCTGGCCGTCACACCTATTGACGGAGGGATCGCCGGACGTGCGGCGCCGGACATCGCTGGCCGAAGGTGGCCTTTCAGCTGAGGATGCCCCTAACTCTCGATCTTCAGAGCGCAAGCCCTGAACGACAGAACTGAAGGTCGAGCCTTTTTGACCACCGCCATGATCCGATTCAGCCCGGTGCGTGCCTGATCCGCTAGGCGCATTCAAACGCCGGTCAACTCCCGTCATAATCCGTCTCCAGGCGAGAAATGCGCGCCGATTACAATGCGTGGCGCACACGGCGCCCTCCACAACCCGCAAAGCGCGGATCTGCCCAACCTGCGCGCTCTGGGATCGAACATATCCCCTTCACCTGACGTGACTCTGACCTGGGTCTATCTGGAGTCGCATTGCGTTCACCTATTCCGCCAGACGTCCGGGAGCTGCCCCTATCTCGGGCCAGCTGCGGCGGTGAGCGAGATCGCTGTGGACAAGCCTCGGCGAAGCCACGCTGATGATGCGTGACGATGAATATGCTCTGACGAGGCAAAGACGAAGGTTGGCAGAGCCGTGCCGCTTGGCTTTGAAGAGTGAGGCGACAGATGCTAAGGCTTTTGCTGCGATTGCCCGCCAGTGGCGCGTGAACTTGCCGCTGGCGGTACCGCCGGGACTTCTCGTGATGGCGAAGCTATTCTCGCTCGGAAGGGCGCCGGTGTAGAATATTCTTCCGCAGCAACGGCGTCGCGCTACCGGCCCAGGCCCTCAGCCGACACGCCGTATACGTTGATGCAGACCAGCCGCCATCAGAAATAAACCTCTTGCCGACGGGCGGGCATACGTCTTGAACGTGACGCCGCGCTTGTCGAGGAACATCCACACCGTTGAAGGAACAACCAGCACGCCGTGCCCGGACGCCAGTCTCTCGGCGATCTCGGCAAGCGTGATGTCCGGCGTCTCCTCAATCAGGCCAAGAATGAAGCGTTCGTGCGGGTCGAGCTTCGAGCCAGATGGCTGGCCCTGCTTGCGTGCGACCGCCTCGCCGCGACAAGCGCTGATCGCGAGAGCTGCTCTGGTCGCCGTCAACCGCGGCCAGGAAAATTTCTGAGTCGGCCTTGCAAATCCCGGCGATCGGGGACGAGGTCGTTGAGATCTGCTATGTGTTGCCCGTCCGTCTTCACCAATCGTTCAATAAGGGCCCGGGTGCCGTCCACGACGAAAACGCCACAATCAAATTTGTTCTCCTGCTGACGTATGCTCGCTTGTTGCAGGTTGGCGCCCAACCGCGTTGCGAGCATCGCAGCTTGGCGGTCGTTGCCTCCCTCGTAGGAGTCGTAGTGATAGGCAACCGGGCTTTGCCGGTTGCGGCGATCAACGAGCAGCAGCGACCAATGGGTGCCGCGGGCCATACGATCGGCACGGCTAGCATCACTCACTGGCAGAAACAGGAAGTGGCGGTGTCATTACGATTGGGATCTTGGACGATGCGCCGAAATGCGCGCTGCGCCTCGCTCACTTCGCCCAGGCGCAGATGATAATGGGCTATAAGGGGATCGACAAGCCGCGTCCGAGCAGCGAGATTTGGATCGCGCGCCTGCAACTGCTCTCCCAGGAGCTCGTAATCCCTTTGGATGTGCTGATCGCCCAGGAATTCCCTGGCGCCGAGCGTCCGCCCGCTCGGGTCGGAGGACGAGACTTTCAACGCCCCGATCTGATCAGCGGAGAATGTGCTCGGAAGCGCGGGCGCATAATGAGCATGCAGCTTCGGGGTGGATGGCACCGGATAGCCAACACTCGCGGTGCTCCAGCCGGCAGGTACCTGTGCTCCGGCCTCCAGACGCGGCGGCTGACGTGACGGACCAGCTTCATTTATCTGCCCGGAGCGAGCATGATGGATGAGGCGAACGTCCCTGCGCCCTCCCGACCCAACGTGGCGGAGTAGTGCTCTCTGTTGATCGCGAACTGGGCTGGGCCGAACTGGTTCGGCAGCAGATTGATCTTACCCAGTTCCTCGATCAGGATCTTCGAGGCCGGTTGGGAGCCGTGGCGCCAGCCCTTGCCGACGATAGGTCCGATGTCCTGTAGGTCGGGGGGGCCTGCTGGCCCAACGAACGAAGGCGGTCTAGCAACGCCAGGCGCCAGCACAGATTGCGCATCGCTGCTCAACTTAGCCACTGTGAGCGCATTCGGATCAAGCACTGGGTCAAGGCGGTCGTACATGTTTGACGCCGCAGCGTCGGCTGACGATGATGACTCGGGTTGTTGTGTCTGCTCCCTAAGCCTGTCCCCATCCCAAGCTCCCGAGCTCGGCGTAGCTGGGGTTGCGGGAAGCTCCTGCGACGAGCTGGGCTGTGCGCCGCGCTGCGGCGCGGACAACGACGGGGTGGGAGCTTGCATCTGCTCGACGTTTTCGGCGGCAAATTTGAACCCTCTGCGGTCGGGAATTCGCTCAGCGGAGATCGGGTAGCGTGGCCGCTTTGGATCGATGCCGGTGATCCGGAATCGCTCGCTTCCGGTGCGGAACTCGCGTCCGAAGTCCGAAGGGGCCAATCCGAAGTGCTCTGCCAAGAACTCGAACCTGTCTTTTTCGAGATTGAATGCGGTGCCGTCGGAAGCGGGAATGCTGACGCGGAACACGGGCTCGAAGAAGAAGCCGGTATCCGTGCCGCGCCATCCGGCGCCCTCGATGACCAGGCCGTGGTCCTCAGCGATCTTCTGGCAGACTTCGAGCATGCGGGTCTGGATCTCTTCGCATGTCGCTGGCGTCAGACGGGTTATGAGCCTGCCCTTCGTCATTTGCCCTTCCTCACCTGATAGACAGTACCGCGTGAGACGCCGAGATCGCGGGCGATTTGTGTTGGGCCCTGACCCTGTTTAAGCCTTTGCTGGATCGTGTCGCGGTCGATTTTCGGCGGCCGGCCCTTGTATGTGCCGCGCTTCTTGGCGGCAGCGATTCCCTCCGCCTGGCGCTCGCGCCGCAGATTGGTCTCGAACTCGGCAAAGACACCAAGCATGTCAAAGAAGGCCTTACCGGCGGCGGTCGACGTATCGACAGGTTGTTCTGTCGCGGAGAGATGCGCGCCCTTCGTCTTGAGCTTGTCCACGATCATCTGCAGGTCGCGCAGCGATCTGGCCAGGCGGTCAATCCGGGTGACGACAAGCGTCTCGCCAGCATGAATGAAGTCGAGAATGGTGTTGAGTTGCGGACGGCCTTCCAGGGTAGAGCCGCTCTTCTGCTCCTCGCGAATGACCTCGCAGCCGGCGGCCTTGAGCGCGACGATCTGCGCGGCGAGGTTCTGGTCAGTGGTGGAGGTGCGGGCGTATCCGATGCGGGTCATGCAACTGTTCATTTTGGGTGTGCCGGCGCGATGCTCTGTTCATTAACGAAGATTGAGCCCAAAATATACAGGCTTTCCGGTTGCGACGTGTTCATGGGGGGTGTTCAGGCCGGGTATACCCAAATTAGAACACGCCCATCGGTTCCGGTGGTCAGTTACGCCGTCGTCGTGGTTTCAGCTTTCTGGTAACCTCCGCCAGCCACGCGACTGCACCGGGCGTGGCCTGCCAGGCCTGGCCGTTTTCGTCGACGTAGTCAGCTGCCTCATCCTCCCCCCCCAAAGTGATATAGCCGTCGATGGAAGCAACCAAAGGCTGCTTGCCGGAAAGGACGCCAGGCACATGGCTGTGCGCGAGCCAGGCCTCCTCGGCAAGCTTGCCGGCGCCCGGATCGTTTTCACGAAAGGCAAGAAGTGCCCGCGTGTAGAGCCATGCAGCAGCGCCATCGTCTTCGTGCTGTTTGAGAAGCTTCCTCAGGGCCTTGATATCGTCGCGCGCCAGCAAATGCCCGGCCAGCACGTAGCGGATGCCCTGATTGTCATTCGGATTGAGCTTGAGCATTGACTGATAATGGTCGATGGCCTCCTGGTGCTGACCAAGCCGCCAGAGTACCGCGGCAAGACCTGCCCGCGCCCGCATGTAGGGGCGCGTCTCGAGAAAACCCCAGAAGCGACCGGCATATTCCTCAAACCCGTCAGGGCCCAGCGCCTCTTCACCCGCCGCGACGCCCTTCTGGTAATAGTCCAGCACTTCCTCGACAGACCCCGCCTCTTCTTCGGCCAACAGCACATAGGCGTCGGCGCACAACGGCGAGACTTTAAGCGCTTTCCGGGCCAGCGTAATACGCTTGCTGCGACTGGTTGCTTCCCAAGCCTCATACATGATGTCTTGCGCAGCGTCCGTCGGGTCGCTCCCACGCCCTCCGCCGAAAAGACCTGCCATGAACCCCTCCATGCCGCGCCGGTCCGGCATCGGAGGCAGAGCATTGTCATTTTCCGGCTTCTTGGATTTCGCCACTGCCTTCTTTCGGGGCTTCTTCGATACAGGCATTTCTACCATTCCCTTCGATGCTTCACGCCGCTTGTTTCTGCTCAAAATCGATCCTGCTGTTCAGGTCGAGGTTGAAGCGGCCATAAGGATTGACGTGCCCGTATCAGCGGCGTCAGGCCGCGATAATCCTCCGGCGTTAGCCGCGCCGACCATTTCGGCTCGCTCAACACCGACTGCATCATGCGCGTGTTCACATAGACAAGCGACGCCTGCAGCAGATGCAGGGCCAGCACCGATATCTCCTGCTCATCGAGCCGGTTCGAGGCGATCTCGCCACCCTTGCCGAAGAAGACGAAGCTGTTGGCGCTGTTCCAGTTCTCGATCACATTCAAGCCTTCGTGGATTTCGCGGCGGAATTTCTCGTGGCGCAAATACCGGCAAAGGAAGATCGTCTTGATCGCCCGGCCGAGTTCGGCGAGTGCCTTATAGGTCGGGTGCATCACCTCGGCGCGGGCGAAGCGGCGCAGGATCGCTTCGGGATCGGCTAACCCGCTGTGCATTCTGCTCGATCTCCTCCCAGTTGATGACGCTGGAAAGAATGGGAAGCAGATTGGGCAAGCGCGCAGGCCTGGATGCGGCAGCGCCAGCGTCTGCCGGGCGATCGCCTTAAGGCGTGGCGCCAGTTCAAACCCGAGCAGATGGCAGAAGGCAAAGCCGATCGAGCTCTGGCCGTGGCTGTCGACATACTGCCGCTGGATCTCCATGTCGGTGCAATGCCGAAGCACGCCCTTGATCATCGAAGCAACTTCCGAGGACGAGCACCGCTTGAGTTGCGAGAAGACGCAGGTTGAACCCTTTTCGACGTGCCAGTAGATCATCACGCCGCGACCGCCATAGCGGACATGCCATTCGGTCATAAGGTTGCCGTCCCAGGCGCCGAATTTCTTGGAATCCGAGGCACAAGCCGTGCCGGCTTCGCCCCAGATGGCGGTGTTGCGGATTGCCAGCGTCGCATTGGCAACACGTCCGCAGGCCGCCTCCAGCGCATCCCGATGGATGAAGCGCCGGCCAACATGAAGCAGTTCCTCGTAGCTGACATCCGGGCATCCGGCCGCCACGCGCTTCAGGCCGGCATTCGTGCCCAGCCCGTAAAGACACAGGATCAGACGCCGGTCGAGCGCACCGCGCGAAAGCGCCACACGGGAAGCCGACGTTTCAAAGGCGTCCAGAAAGCCGGTGTCGAGCGCCGTCTCCTTCAACACATCCAGCAGTTCCGTCATCGGCCAACGCCGGCCGATCTCGGCCTTGACCGATCGTAGGCCTTGCGGTTCCGGCAGCGGCTGGAACGGCGTGATCGAGATGCGGTTCTCGCCGCGCCAGAGAATGCGTGCCTTGTCGTTGCGGGGGAGTTCGGCATTCAGCAGCCGCAATTCCCGCTCAAGCTCGGCCTGGATTTTGCGCGTGAAAGCTCGCGCATCCGACGTCAGGTTGAGCGCGTTGTAGTAGGCCGCCCGTCGGCTCTCGAAATCCTTGGGCAGATCGTCGTCCGGATTGCGATAGTGGTCCGCCCCGACCACCCAGATTTCCTTGGCCCGGATGCGGTCGCGCAACTGACTGAGCACGCACAGTTCATAGCTGATCCGGTTGATGCGTCCGTCCTTGCCGATGATCGCGCCGCGGCATTTCGGCGGAATGACGCCTTCGATCGGCACCCCGTTCCGCGGCACCACGCGGCAACCGGTTTCGAAGGCCCGCCTGATCCAGTCCAACGCCCCAAGCACGGGCCGATGCACGGCATTGTTCGAACGAAACTCCAGAACCGAAAGAAGCTTCGGCAGGATTCTTCGATAGTGACCGGCATAGGATCCACGCATAACCTGGTAGATGCGCCGTTCGAGCGTGCCCTTCGCCCGATGCTCCTTGACGATCGCCGCAAGCTTCTCCTTGCCCGCTACCGGAAAGATCACATCGCAGACCCGGCCACCCGGCGCCTCGATCGCGGCACCCACGATATCGACCAGCAGCCGCTCCTTGCCGTAAACCTTCTCGATGTCACGCGCGATGCCGCCCACCACCTTGCGCTTCGAACGCACCCCGATCTTGTGGATGGTCTCCACCAGCAGGTCGATCATGCCGTCGCTGATCTGTGTTTCCCGCATCGTCAGGAAAACGGTATGGAGGCCCCAGTTGCCGCCTCGGGGCGTGGCGGCGCATCTCCGACGCTTTTTCGGCGCCGACCCGCCGAACGATCTGATCGATCCAGGTCTTGCCGGCAGCGGATAGAAGATCCCGCGGTAAATCCAGCTTCTTGATGAAGGCAAGCCGATCAGCCAGGGCAAGCATGTTGTCCAGCGTGGCTGCACCCGCATCTCCTTTGATCGTATGGAACCCGGTCGGGCTATCTGGATCGGCCAGCGATGTTTGCATCAGCGCGACCGTTTCCGGGCGAAGCCGATCCGCAACACCGCCAAGAAAGGATTCCAGAAAGCGTTGCCGCTCGGAGCGCACTATCCGCTCCATCTCCTTGCGCGACGGACCGAAAATCTTGCGATCCCGGCACAACAGAAAAACAGCCTCCATCATCGCTGCGACCGATGCTCCCCCAGGGCAAAGCTCCGTCGCTATCCGGCTCGCAAGTGCGGCTCGATCCGCCCGCTTCATCCGGCGGAAACCAAGATGGCGCTAAATCTCGGCGCAATGGCGCCGCCCTGAACGCCCCGAAAAATCATACCGGCAGAGATCTGCCTTGCTGACGCCAAGCTGCTCGGCCAGATACGAAACCGCGTCATCGGGGGCCTCAGCCGCCGCGGTGGTGAAATATCCGTTCGCGGCGAAGAACTTCAGTTGAACCGCCAGTCCAAGCCTCGACCCGGCCGCCTTGACCTTCAAAAAGTCGATGTCGGCAAAAGAGAGGCTCCACGCCCCGGTCAACACCTCGAGCGAAACGCGCAAACCCATACATCCACTCCCTCTTCCAAGAGTGAATTCTCAAGCGCCGACGCCATACCGGTCAATCCGTTCCGGCAACGTTCCACAACTTGGCCAAAATCGCAGGGCCGATTAGGCCATGATCGGAGTGTCGATAGCGCAGCCAGGTGGCTGCGGAATCATCCCTCCGTCGAGGTCGTCAGCCGAGACCGCTGCCGCCTGTATGCGCAGGCCGTCCGTGAAGGCGCACCGCAGGCTCACCAGGTGGCCGACCGGTTTCATCTGGTCCAGAATCTTCGTACGGCAATCGAGGAACAGATGAGCCTTAGTGGACGTGCTTCAGGAAGACCCATCCTGTCCGAGGACGCTATTGTCGACGCTGCGACACATCGCCGGCGTGCCCGTCTCGCGCATAGTCCTTACGCCAGGAGGGTCTATCCTACCAGATAGGCGGCGAGCAGCATTGAACCCCACATCACCATGGTGCTTTGAAACGTTCCTTGCCCAATGCTGGAAGTAAGGGAACCGCTGCGGACGGCATCTTTTTCATGATGTCAAGCAGCGCGGCTACACCGGCAGCTTCTCCAATCTGGAGCGACTGCTGGGAGCTTGGCGGCGGGCCGAAAGAGTGCGCGCCGATGATGTTCCTTCGATGGCGATCAGCTCGGGACCCGTTCGAGATCCGGATACCGGCCACGCGATTTCGCCAGTTGTTGCCGCGGCGCTGTACATAAAGCCAAGAGGCCTGCTGACGCCTCGACAAGCAAGGAAAGTCGATGCCCTGAAGCAGGGATCTGACGCATTCGCCGAGATGCGACGCCTTGGCAATGCGCTTCAACGGTATCCTTCGGAGCAGGAGGTCGGAAACACTGGCCCCCTAGATCGACGATGCAATCGACTCCGACATCATTCCGACAACAACGCCATCGAGCTGCCCTGGAGCAACGGACAGGCCGAAGGTCAGATCAACCGCCTCAAGACCCTCAAGCGCGCAATGTACGGCAGCCCGCGCGACTGGATGAACCTGCCCGGTTCCCGAGTACATCCGCCACCGTGACGACCGGAAGAAAATTCGAGCTGATCGTAGGCCGCTCGCTGCCTGAAGACGGCGCTCCGCGCTACATCGGTTTCGTCCACGGCTATGATCGCGAGCTGCAACGGCGCATTCTCGACCATCTCAAGAAGCAGGGCGTCCGGGCCAATCAGGATATTACCTTAATCACCGACGGGGGGAAGAAGTCCGCTCGCTCGCGGAAATGATCGCACCGGCGCGAGCATGTCCTCGACTGGTTCCATATCACCATGCGCATCACGGTTTTTCGCCAGTTCGTGCAAGGGCTCGACAACCACGACGAGCAGACCGGACAGGACCTGCTTGCAACCTTGCGCAGGATCAAATGGCATCTGTGACGAAATCGCCGAGCTGCAGCTCGACGCGGAAAGTCTCGACACAGGCTAGCCGAACATGCGCAAGTTCCTGACCCCCAATCGGCGAGTTCCAGGCCTACATCGCCTTCCAACAGTGCCAGCCTGATCAATTACGGCGAGAGCTACCGGGCCGGAGATCGCATCAGCCTCTCCGTCGGCAAAGAGCTGTTCTGGTTCATCCCAGCCATCGAGCTCAACGTCCCGCGTCGGAGCGCTCTCTGCTTCTGGAGGAAGCCATTAGGTCCGCTCGGGCTTGATCGGAGGCTTGGCCGATGGACGTTGTGTTTGCTTCGCTCGGCTGCCGCCCGATGGCGAGGCTTTGCGAATTGTCAGTCC
The DNA here is from genome assembly GCF_016756515.1 of Mesorhizobium sp. 113-3-9. Taxonomy (NCBI): domain Bacteria; kingdom Pseudomonadati; phylum Pseudomonadota; class Alphaproteobacteria; order Hyphomicrobiales; family Phyllobacteriaceae; genus Mesorhizobium; species Mesorhizobium sp. 113-3-9. The sequence continues at coordinate 6,991,050 of NZ_AP023246.1, forward strand.
TCTGCCTTTTCGCCGGTCTCAACGGCGCTGTGTAACGTTCAGTGTTGATGACGACGCCCCCGCTGTTCACGCGGTTGCTCCTGTCCAGTGTACTCGTCAGCTTGTCCTCGGCCTCGCGCGTCTTGCCCAAGTGCCGTTCCAACGGCGCTGGCGCGACCTGTCTGGCTTGCTGCTCTTGCAAGGCGGCGTGTTGCACCTGCGACCCGGGTGCTGCCAAAGCTTCGGCAGGGCTTGCGGCAAGCTCGTGCGGCAAGCGCCCCTCTCTCAGTCGGTTTTGCAGCGCCTGCCGATCGGCGACGAGGTAGTTGAGGTGCAGCGGCAGCTGCTGGTCTGGCCGCTCTTCGTTCGCCAATCGACGAACCAGCTCGCGCGTGCCGTCCACCACGAAGACGCCGCAGTCAACAGCGTTTTTCTGCTGCGCCATGTCGGGTGTTACCAGGGTCGCGTCCAGTCTTGTAGCGAGCTTTCGTGCAGGCGCGTCGTTGTATCGCTGTTCATTTTGCTGGATGGAGTCGTAGTGATAGGCGACCGCTCTTTCCGGATCGCGGCGATCTACGAGGAGCAGCGACCAATGGGTGCCGCGGTCAATACCCACCCCATCGTTCACTGGCACGAACAGGAAGTCGGATGGGCCGGCGTTTCGATTATAAATCGACTGCAATGTGCCTCGCGCGTCTTGCTGCTCCATGTGGCGCAGCAGATGGGAGACCGACGGATCGACCAGCCGCGTCCGGGCGGCGAGCGCTGGATCGGCCTGCTGCAGCTGCTGCTCGAGGAATTCGTAATCCCTCTGGATATGTTCGTCGCCCAGCAGTTGGGTGGCCCCGAGCACCGCCCCCCGGGGGAGATTGGACGAGCCTGACGGAAGGGCTTCGATGTGTGCATCGGAGGAGGTGGTCAGATCGACCAACGGAACCCCGAGATGGGTGTCTGAGAGCCTGGCGGTCGCTGGCAAGGCGGGTCCCGGAGCCCTTGCCGGTACTGCTGCCGCTCCAGCTTCCCTTATCGCTCCGCGATGGAGGAGCCAAACGTCGTTGCCCTCCTCTGGCCTCCGGGCGGTGTAGCCGTGGCCTTTAATCTCGTAGTTCCATTCCGGCTTGTCCGCGTCCGGCAAGAGGCCATAATGGTACAAGGAAGAGAGCATCGCCTCTGGGACGCGTTGAGTCCCATGGGAGAAGCCTTTGGGCACGGCGAACGAAACATTTATGGAGTCCTCGATCGCAGCCGGGGGCGCCTCGGACCTTGCTGAGGGCGCGGCCCCCGCATGCAGCCTTCCGATGTGTTCGGACCCTGTCCCTTGAACCGGTACCCCTTGCAATGGCAATTCACCCAATTGCCGCATGGGGGGCTGCATCGGCATGCGGCCGCCTGAATTGCCGATTTCGCTCGGCTGCTGCTGAATGGCGGCGGCTTGCGGCGTATTCAGGGCCCTCTGCCTCTCCGCCGGCCGCAACGGCGCCGTCGAATGTTCATTGTTGATGATGAACCGCTCGGGTGGCAGGAGGTTGCCCTGGTCAAGCGCATCCGGCCAGGGCCGGATCTGCTGTTGGCTGGCAGCCAAGACTGGCGGGGCGGCGGCCTCAACTCCGGCGTGCCCAGAGCCGGCCGCTGCCAAAGCGTCCGCCACGATCCTGTCTGACGCAGGCTTCGCATCGCGAACCCGTTCAAGCGCCCAGCGGAGATAATGGTTGCCTGGAAACAACACCTCGGCGAATTCGATCCGCGAATCATGATCCAGCCCAGAGATCGTCCGGCCCCGCCTGTCAAGCGCCTCAGAAAATCTGCGAAGACTATGACCATAGACAACACGGGTGCTTGGGGCCAAGCTGCTGTCACTGGTCACTTGTTCCAAGACATGCGCATCTGCCTTTGAAGGCACCGTCACTGGCCACCGGCCAGTCGCTGAATAGCCCGGCTCATGATACGCACGCAGGACGTTCAACGCCGGCCTTATATCCCTTATGTCAGTGTCTTTCGGAAAGAAGGTATTGAGGTGATCGACCAGGGATTGGTGATTTTTTAGATCAGTCGCTTGGCCACGAGCACCGAGATCATTCGCCAATCGGCGAAGCGCATTCGAGTATATTCGGAGCGTCGGCGCCCTATGGTGTTGCTGAGCCTCAGCATGGGCGATCGCCTTATCAATCACGTCCCGGTGTTCGTCGGACAAGTGGGGATAGCGGTTAGCCGGGGCACCAACAGTCGCTGAATAGCCCGGCTCATGATAGGCACGCAGGACGTTCAACGCCCTCTTCATATCATCGTTTTTCGGAAAGAAAGCATCGAGGTGATCGACCAGGGATTGGTGATTTTTTAGATCAGTCGCTTGGCCACGAGCGCCGAGATCATTTGCCAATCGGCGAAGTGCATACCTGTATTTTAGGACCGTGCTCTCGCTATATTTTTGCTGAGCCGCGGCGTGGGCGATCGCCTTATCGATAAGGTCGCGGTGTTCGTCGGACAAATGGCGATAGCCGGTGGCACGGGCGCCACTCGCGACAGGTTCGGCTCGGCGCGGCTCGGCCACGTGCTGCTCAAAGCCCGCTTGCCGCGCTTGGCCAGCATCCGGCAAGGGGCCAGGGCGGTCCAAGAAAGGGAGCATCGCGTCTGGGACGCGTTGAGTCCCATGGGAGAAGCCTTTGGGGACGGCGAATGAGACGTTTATGGAGTTCTCGATGGCAGCGGGGGGTGCCTCAGCCCTTGCGGAGGGCGCGGCCTCCGCATGCAGCCTTCCGATGTGTTCGGACCCTGTCCGTTGAACCGGTACCCCTTCCAATGGCAATTCACCCAACTGCTGCGTGGGGGGCTGCATCGGCACGCGGCCGCCTGAATTGCCGATTTCGCTCAGCGGCTGCTGAATGGCGGCGGCTTGCGGCGTATTCAGGGCCCTCTGCCTCTCCGCTGGCCGCAACAGCGCTGTGTCATGTTCATTGTTGATGATCACCCGCTCGGGTGGCAGGTGGTTGCCTTGGTCAAACGCATCCGGCCAGGGCCGGATCTGCTGTTGGCTGGCAGCCAAGACTGGCGGGGCGGCGGCCTCAACTCCGGCGTGCCCAGAGCTTGCGAAAGCGTCCGACACGCTTCTGTTAGGATCCTCCGGTCCAGCGGGCATCCCTGGGTTGCCGAACAAAGACGAGGCGGCTTGATCACCCTGCCGCTGCTGAAGCACTTCGCGGAACCCCTGTTCCAGTCGCAGAAGCTCCTCTGGATTGGTTGGCGGCTTGTCAGCTCGATTATCGAACAGCGGCCGCAAGGCCTCGGGAACCTCCGCATTGTGAACCCGCTGCAGCGCCAAGCGGAGTTTCTTGTTGCCTGGAAACAACGCCTCGGCGAGTTCGGTCCGCGAATTGTGATCCAGCCCAGAGATCGTCTGGCCCCGACTCTCGAGCTCCTCAGAAAATCTGCGAAGAAGACGACCATAGACGACACGGGTGCTTAAGGCCAACCCGCTGTCACTGCTTAATTTTTCCAGGATACGCGCATCTGCCTTTGACGGCACCGCCGCTGGCCACCAGCCAGTCGCTGCATTGCCCGGATCATGATACGCACGTAGGACGTTCAACGCCGTTTTAATGTTCTGGTCATTCGGAAAGAAAGTATCGAGGTGATCGACCAGGGATTGGTGATTTTTTAGATCAGTCGCTTGGCCACGAGCGCCGAGATCATTCGCCAATCGGCGAAGCGCATTCGAGTATATTCGCAGCGTGTCCGCGCTCTGGTTTTGCTGAGCCGCAGCGCGGTCGATCGCCTTGTCAATAACGTCCCGGTGTTCGGCGGACAGATGGGGATAGCTGGCAGCAGGGCCGCCAGCAGTCGCTGAATAGCCCGGCTCATGATACGCACGCAGGGCCTTCAAAGCGCTCTTCATATCAACGTCTTTCGGAAAGAAAGCACCGACGTGATCGACCAGGGATTTGTGATTTCTTAGATCGATTGCTTGGCCACGAGCGCTGAGATCATTCGCCAACCGGCTAAGTGCAAACGTGTATTTTCGGGCCGTGGTCTCGCTATATTTTTCCTGGGAGTGGGCGATCGCTCTATCAATAAGGTCCCGGTGTTCGTCGGACAGATGGTGATAGCGGGAAGCACGGGCGCCACTCGCAACCGGGTCGGCTCGGCGCGGCTCGGCCACGTGCTGCTCAAAGCCCGCTTGCCGCGCTTGGCCAGCATCCGGCAAGGGGCCAGGGCGGTCCAAGAAAGGGAGCATCGCGTCTGGGACGCGTTGAGTCCCATGGGAAAAGTCTTTGGGGACGGCGAACGAAACGTTTATGGAGTCCTCGATCGCAGCCGGGGGCGCCTCGGACCTTGCTGAGGGCGCGGCCACCGCATGCAGCCTTCCGATGTGTTCGGACCCTGTCCCTTGAACCGGTACCCCTTGCAATGGCAATTCACCCAACTGCTGCGTGGGGGGCTGTATCGGCACGCGGCCGCCTGAATTGCCGATTTCGCTCAGCTGCTGCTGAATGGCGACGGCTTGCGGCCTATCCACGGCCCTCTGCCTCTTCGCTGGCCGCAACGGCGCCGTCGAATGTTCATTGTTGATGATGCCCCCCTGGGGTGGCAGGTGGTTGCCCTGGTCAAGCGCATCCGGCGAGGGCCGGATCTGCTGTTGGCTGGCAGCCAAGACTGGCGGGGCGGCGGCCTCAACTCCGGCGTGCCCAGAGCCGGCCGCTGCGAAAGCGTCCGTCACGATGCTGTTGTGGTCACCCGGTCCAGCGGGCATCCCTGGGTCGCTGAAAAAAGACGAGACGGCTTGATCATCCTGCCGTCGCTGAAGCACTTCGCGGAACCCCTGTTCCAGTCGCAGAAGCTCCTCTGGATTGGCTGGCGGCTCGTCAACTCGATCATCGAACAGCGGCCGGAGCGCCTCGGCCACTTGATCATCCTGCCGTCGCTGAAGCACTTCGCGGAACCCCTGTTCCAGTCGCAGAAGCTCCTCTGGATTGGTTGGCGACTCGTCAGCTTGATCGAACAGCCTCCGGGCCTCGGCAAGGTGCTGCTCAAAGCCCACCTGCCGGGCCTGGACCGCTTGCCCCTCTTCCAAGCCGGCGTCCTGCACCTGCGGCAAAGCTGTTACACGGGATGTAATTTTTCGCTGGTCCACACTAGCCTCGCATCAAACTGTATCGTCAAAGTCCTGCGCCAATCCGCGCAGCGGCTCATCGAGTCGAGATTCTGCGGAGAATCCCTCCTCTGCTTCCGTCAAGGGTGCCGGCTCCGGGAGGGCGCCTGTCTGCCTTGCGACTCTTCCGTGTCATATGTGGCATGTCGAGTCGATCCGGAGGATTTGGAGATGCAAATTCCCATAGCCGTTCACCTGTAGTGGAGTTTCTGATCGCCAAGGGACGGGATACGCGAGACGGGCGCTTAACCTTCAGTGTCATCTGGATGACCCATGCTAGGCGGGTTGGCTTACGACAAGCTGACGGGCACCGTAACGTTAACCGGGCATCGATCAAAATGTGGGATCTGGCGGCATGACCAGATTTTCCCGTGATTATCGTCGCCACCGATTTCCGGCGCAGGTGATTGCCCGTGCCGTTTGGCTCTATTTCCGGTTTCCGCTCAGCCTGCGGATGGTCGAGGATATGCCGGCAGCTCGTGGCGTCATCGTCTCTCGCCAGAGACCGTGCGACTTTGGGCTGAAAAATTTGGCAGACACTTTGCCAAATGATATCCGGAAGTGATCGGCCGGCAAGCTCGGCGACACATGGCATCTCGATGAAGTTGCCATCACCATCGGTGGAAAGAAACACTGGCTTTGGCGCGCCGTTGATCAGGACGGGTTTGTTCTCGACGTGTCGGTGCAAAGCCGTCGCAATGTCAAGGCGGCAAAGCGCTTGATGCGAAAGCTTCTGAAGGCCAAGGCCGTTCGCCGCGTGTGATGATCACCGACAAGCTTCGATCCTACGGTGCGGCGAAGCGGGAGATCATGCCAAGCGTCGAGCATCGCTCGCACAGGGCCCGAACAATCGGGCGGAGAACTCTCATCAACCCGGCCCGCGGCGGGAGAGGATCATGAAGCGCTTCAAGTCAGCGCGACATCTTCAGCCTTTCGTTTCCGTACACGACCCGATCGCCAACCTGTTTAACGTTCCCCGCCACGATTGTCGCTTTTACTTCCCGATTTCAAACGTCGAAATGTCATGTGTTGTTTAGGTTTAGACGCTACGAAGGGCACGATTCTTCGCTAACGATTTCACTGCTGCTCAATTTTGCCAAACCTATTGCACAACCGAAAACCGGCTACCGCCGCGTCATACTCCGATGAAGCATGGTTGGCCGCACGCAACTGCGTAACGGCAGCCGGTTCCTGTACGAGTACGACCTCAACTTCCCTTGGGAGCACGAGGTCCGGCTAGAGCAGCGCCGGCCTGTCAAACCCGGAGCTCACTATCCGGCGTGTACGGGCGGCGACGGCAACTGTCCGCCTGAGGATTGTGGTGGACCGGAAGCCTGGATGTGGCAGAGGGACGAGGCGCTCGGGCCTGACCTCCATGAGGATCTCGCCACAGCATTGCAATTCATCACGGAAATCGGCGACACCCGGTCCCTTGCGGTCCTCGATGATCCGGACCGCGCTTGGGAATTACAGGAATTGCTGTTTCGGATCAAAGGCCGAGCTACACTTGTATGGGGCGATGATTGTCAAGCCAGCTCCTACTTCATTTCGACCATCTCCTAGTTCGGCCGATTGGCGACCATCTCCTCGTCCCGACCTATTTCGCTCTGGCTGCCGCGCGCAGTGACGGTCAAGGCTGGGGCCGCAGGCCCGATCGCGCAGCTACCGGGATTGACCACCGGCTACGGCCCCAGCCACCAGGCGACGGAAGACATCGCGATTTTCCGCGGCATGCCGAACCTGACGATCATCGATCCATGCGACGCGCTCGACATCGAACAGGCCACGGAGGCGATCGCGGACTACAAGGGGCCGGTCTACATGCGGCTGTTGCGGGGCAAGGTCCCCGTCGTGCTCGACGAATATGATTACACATTCCAGATCGGCAAGGCGCGGCTGCTGCGCGACGGTGCGGATGTGCTGTTCATTTCCAGCGGGCTGATGACCATGCGCGTGCTGGAGGCCGCGAAGGCGCTTGAAGCGAACCGCATCGACTGCGCGGTGCTGCACGTGCCGACCATCAAGCCGCTCGATACGGACGCAATCCTTGCCGCCGCGCGCCGGGCTGGACGGATGGTGGTCGTTGCGGAGAACCACACGATGATCGGCGGGTTGGGCGAAGGTGTCGCTGGCCTGCTGATGCGCGAGGGCGTGACCCCTGTCTTCCGCCAGATCGCACTGCCCGACGAATTTCTCGACGCCGGCGCGCTACCGACACTTCACGACCGCTACGGGATCTCAACATCAGAGATCGTGCACCGCGTACGCAAGTGGGTGAAATAGATACGAGGTCCTGACGCGTAACCAGGCTTGGGGTCTGACCCTATGGTGCCAATGTGCCCCTGAAACGCGGTTTCTAGCGTGAAGGCGATCCGCGGCATGGTCAGCGCCGGGAATGCTCCCTGACGCGTCGCTCCTGCGACGCTTTCTCCGGCAAGCGATCGCGCGTCAGCCAGGCGAGCATGGCTCGTGAAGCAACGCTCCCCTCGCGCATCCCGGTCTTGTACTCCCTTCGCATGTTCTTGGCGAGCTCGACCAATCGCAAGACAGCACGCTATGGACGGGGCCGCCCCCGCTGTAGTTCGGCGATGACAGATCGACCAAAACGTCGAGCGCGCAGGGCAGCCGAGGCAGCACTGAAGTTCCACACTGCCCTTTATGCGACTTTCTAAGCACATAACGCGAACATCGAGCCCGAAAGCACCGTCTTTGCTCTCTGCCCCAGAAGTCATTCGCGTATCGAAGGATCAGTATTGCGGCACTGTCGGGCCATGTGGAAGTCGGCTTTCGGCTCAGCAGCAAGAAGCCGCCATTCGTCTGACGACCCTATCGGAGTCATCACCCATTTGCGATTCCCCACCAGACTTTCGATGCCAGAACATGACAGGCCACATCGCGGAAGAAGTCGACTAATGGGCTAAGCGCGGCGGGTACCGTTGACCCTACGATTATTCTGATTTAGAACAAATAAAGAACATCACTGATAGGACTTGACGCGCCAATTGGCTGGAGAGCCAATGATGGTTTGTGCTTGATCATTGTTAGCGTGGTTTTTCCAGCAACAAGGTTCTGCCAATTGACGAATCGTAGCACCGAGCCGATACCGGAGCGAAGACGGGGGGCGACGGACATTGGCTGACCTAAATTGGGAAAAGTTGCTCAATGCGCAACGGCGCAAGGATAAGGCCAAGGGCAAGGCCGCCGAGCGCTCCGCCAAAACCGCCGAACACCGGACCGAGCTGGAGCGCGATCATGACCGCATTCTGTTCTCGACACCTGTTCGACGCATGCAGGACAAAACGCAGGTTTTTCCACTGGACCCCCATGACAGCGTGCGGACGCGCCTGACCCATAGCCATGAAGTAGCTAACATGGCACGCAGCTTCGGTACCGCGCTGGTCCACGTCTATCCCGACAAGTTGAATTTGCCCGAAGCCGTAAATGCCGGGCGTAATGTCCCTGCCCTGCTAGAAGCGATCGGGCTGGCCCACGACCTGGGCAATCCGCCCTTTGGTCACCAAGGTGAGGATGCGATCCAATCTTGGGTGAAGTCCAAGGGACCAGAGATCTTTGAAGGGCTGGATGGTGCCGCATTGCGCGAAGATTTCCTTCGGTTCGAAGGAAACGCTCAAGCATTCAGGCTGCTAACCCGGCTGCAGATCGTCAACGATGACTTCGGACTCAACATGAGCTACGCGTTCCTCGCGGCTCTAATGAAATACCCCAGTCCTTCAGATAAGGTGAACAAGTCGGTGCTGGCTCGCAAGAAGTTCAACTTCTTCCAGTCAGAAGCCAACATCGCCAGGGAAGTCTGGGCTGAAACCGGGCTTGCTGAAGGTATTCGGCACCCGCTTACCTTCGTCATGGAAGCCTGTGACGACATCGCCTACTCCGTCGTCGATGTTGAAGATGCCGCGAAGAAGGGGCTCATCAATTTCGACCGTCTCGTCGGCTACCTGACGCACAAGGCAGAGGAGGACGAGGCCGTTCTCAAGGTAGTCGAGAAGGCCAAGGAGCAGCACCAAGAATTCCGTGAGAAATCCCTGTCGGCGGCAGAGCTTGACGACATCACAATGCAGATGTTTCGGGTCAACGCGATTGGTGTGATGATCGTCGCAGCGACAGATGCGTTCGTGACAAACCTGGACGCAATTATGGCCGGCACGTTCGACAAGGAACTGATGGCAGTGTCCAAAGCGGCACGCCTATGGCGTTTGCTCAAGGAATTCGCCGGCAAGCACATCTACCCGCACCGCCAGGTGCTTGAGGTTGAACTGACGGGCCATCAGACGATTCACGGACTCATGGACATCTTCTGGGCAGCCATCACCAACCGGAAAGATCCGCTGGATATCGCCTCGAAGCGAACATCGCCCCTTCACAGCTATGTCTATTCCCGAATTTCGGAGAATTACCGCCGCGTCGCTGAGGCTTCGGACAACCGCATGCCTATCCGCTATCGTGAACTGCAGCTGATGACGGACATGGTGTCGGGCATGACGGACGGCTTCGCGATCTCGCTGCTGAAAGATCTGCGGGCACGGGGCGCGGCATGACCACATCGCAGCATATGCTGGACCACGGTCTCAGCTCGGACATTGCCGACTTCATCCGAGGGCCGCAAGGGCACGATATCGGCGATCTTATCGACCGTCTGAGTCCGGTCGGGGATTGTGCGATCTTCGGCGGCCTGCCACGCGATTTCGCCCGCGACGGCCGCAATTCCTTCAGGTCGGATGTCGATGTCGTGGTTGACGCCGTCCCTGGAGCATTGGCGGCGCTGCTCGGGCAATTGGGCGGTGAGCGTAATCGGTTCGGCGGGTATCGCTTGAAGTATGGCCGCTTCGACTTTGACGTCTGGGCCTTGCAGACGACATGGGCGGCCAGCAATGACTACGTCGCGGTCCACTCGCTGACTGACCTAGTCAAAACCACGTTCTTCGATTGTGATGCAGTCCTGTTCCACTGCCGCACGCTGGAGATCACCCGGTCCGAGCGATTCTGGGCGAGCATCGAGCATGGCATCGTCGATATCAATCTCGAGGCCAACCCCCACTACATCGGCACGCTTGCGCGCACCTTGCGCATCCTGTTCGATTGGCGGCAGCAGCTCACGCCTCGGCTTGCCAACTACCTGGCAGAGGGTATTGCGCGTAGCCGCAACGAGATCCTGGACTATGCCACGCATAACGGTCTTGGCCTAGCGTCTGGAGCGGACCTCGATGCCGCGATTTCGGCGCTCTACGAGCACGGTGTCGGAAAGACCCTCCTCGAGTGCAAGTCGGTATCGACCGCGCGTCTACCGACCCGGGCGTTGGCGAGCCACCCCGAGGGTCCGGTACGCAGGCGAGGACGGCCGGCTTTCGTGATTCCAGATACTAACCCTTGAAGTTGGTCTTGAAAGAAGTCGAACCACAACCCTGCAGTCACAGCCTCGGCTCCGGGCCGAAGAGCTTGAAGATTCGGCGTTTTCTCCGCGATGGTCGAAGACGATCTCTTGCTTCGCGATGCCCAACTGTCTGTCTGAGACCGCAAAGAGAGCAAACGGAAGCTGGGAAGCGATCAGGCCGGTGCTCGGCGCAGTGCCGCTGGCAAGCTCCGGCACTCGACAATCTGGTCACCAAGAAGGTCTGCAATCCAACCATGGTGTCGCTCCGGGATTGCCATCCGTGCATCCTTCAGGCCGCTTATCACGGCCTTTGCGAGACGTTCGTTTCCGAGCGCTAAAAGGACGCGATCAAGTCGCAAAAGGTCCACCGTGGCGAGCAGCTGGAGAGTTGGAAAGCGATGAGTGGCGATGCGAATTGCTTTGCGTTCATCAATGATTGCCAATCCCTGAGACGATACGGCGAGGGCCAATGTCGCCGCCTCACCGTCATCCAGAGTCGTCTCCGCGGTGCCACTGACCAGGCTTTCAAATATCGCCCCGCTCTTTTCGTCAAACTCAGCAAACTGCAGCAATTCATCCTGTACCAGCCGTTGAGCGAGGTCGGCGTCATTGCGCCCGCTAATCCGATCATGGATGAGCTCATCTCTCACGACCGTACTTGCACTCAGCTTGACATTCAGTGACCGAATGATCTCATGCGCAGCGCCAGTGGCATTGAGATTAATAATGACGCTGGTGTCAGCAACTAGGTTCGGTGGAAGATCACCGGAGAATTGAGGTCGCCGCATTGGCCCCACTTTCCTCGGCATCAATATCACTTAGCAAAACGCGCACCTGGATCCGGTCGATATGAAGGAGCCGTGCAATTTGCCCCTCACTAAGGAGCCCCCGCTTTGCCGCCTCATATGCCATCAGGCCTGTCTTCAGCGACACTGGTCTGGCCGCGTCGTCTTTCAGGCTATCACTCCTCGAAACGTCACCTAACACTTGCTGTGCTTGCTCATCCGTAATGTTTCCGTTCTGAACGAACCAATCCCAAGTTCCTCTTTTCGTAAGTTGGAGCTCTTCAAGGCGCCGGACAAGCGCTTCGCGCGAAACATGGAAATAGTGGGCAAGAACGATCACGTGCCGGCGAGTGAGGCTCGTAGCACCCGCCGTAACTTCAGCAAATTTCTGCCGAACAGCCTGCGCCGGCGTCAAGAAGCTCCTTGCGAAGGCATTGGCATATTTTTCCTCGCGCGAACTCTCCAGTTCGTCGATCTCATAGACCTCTGCGTCTCCGCGCGTAGCTACTAAATGACCAAGCTCATGTGCGGCCGTCTGAGTGCGCCGATCGATTGGATGGTTCGCATTTAAAAGTATGCAGGCACCCACCTTTTCATCATAGGCGAACAAGCCGGAGATTTTCGCCGCTAGGCGTCGAGCGTAAACACGGACACCCATCTGCAGCTCGAGCAGAGTGACTATATCTGCGATCGGCGCAAGCCCAAGACCGAGCCAATGGCGAAGTTCCAAAGCGTGTTGTTCTGCCTGTTGGCGAACGTCGCCAACAAGGATGCGTCTTTCAGGCGGCAGGTTGCGCGCATATTCGACACCGAGCAGAGCCTCAAGCTCAACCTCAGCCCTTACGAGTTGCGCCAAAAGGTCGGCGGCTTTCGCAACCGATGGCTCTTCGTTTTCGGTCAGCTTCCTAAATCTTGGCGTTAGCTCGACGTGGACCGCTTCCTTGCGGAGCAACGCGTTGGTGTTCGTGTCTAGGAACCCTGCCAGCCTCTGCAGCTCCCCGATCTTTGCGCGCCGCGTACCCTTTTCCATCGCAACTAGGGTAGTGCGTGCCACACCGATTGCCTCTGCAGCCTCTGCCTGGGTTTTGCCCGCACTTTCACGCGCGATCCGAATTCTCTCACCTACTTCCACTAGTGAGAGCTGATTATTGGCCTCACTCATCGCTGTCAGGCCAACCACCGAGCGACGAACGATTTGGGTCCGAGATCTTTCATGAATGCCTTCCATTCAAGTTCATGCCGTTCAAGCAGGCCCAAGAGCTGGCCTTCCGCATCCGCATGCGACATGTCCAGTACTTCGGACAATTGCCACGCGTGACGGCTCATGCGTTTCCGATAGGCGGGTGAAGAGCCCAAATCAGCCAAATGATCAAGGTGCAGTGCGCCGGCGATGGCATACTGCTCCATTGCCCCCGTTATTTTGTTAAAATCCTTGGCAGCTCCCCGAGCAAACTTGGGGACTGACAAGTCCTCCCAGATGTAATTCTCTTTTGGCTCGTCAACACCGGCCGCATGAAAGCTGAGCCTGCGAAGCATACAGGCAGCGCAGATGCCGCAGTGGCGCCACTTGTGATCTACGGAGGAATTACGGTTTTGCTGCCAGCACGATCGCGTCTCGATCCACTCCTTCGGCTCGATGGGAAGAGCCGCGAACTCGCGAAGCGTCTCGCCCTTCGTTTTCCACAAGTGCGGAAGCCGATAGGCGACACTGTAGTCAAAAAGCGCAGCGAACAAACGCTCCATCTTAGTGAGAAAGCGTGGGTGGTTTCTGTAGTCCTCGTAGCCATGACTGGTTTGTACCAGCGAAGGCCCGAGCGCGCCCTGACCGCTTTCCGGCATGACGATGTCATGAGTTCCGAGCAGATAGGCTGCGATCGCGCTCAAAAGAGTAAATTTGAAGCCGCGGCTCCGAGCGGAGGACTCGTTGAAGCCGTCTGGTCCAGGTTTGACCCTGAAGGGAATGTTCAGGAATGGAAGCTTTCGAGCGTCGCGACAGGGGCGATCATCTTTTTTCGAGCCCACCCTGATACGGATCAACCGATCCGGGCGCCCTCCTGCCGAAAGCAAAGCGCTCACCGCCCGCGAATCCAAACCATCGCTGAACGGCGTCACTATGCGCGTGGCATCACCAAATTCCAGACGACTCTGCTGACCGACGTCTTCCTCGGGCGCCCGCTGGCGCTGGTAGAAAGAGAGGCTCCACTCATCGCCAGTTAGAAATTTCAAAACGGAAACGAGCGCCGCGATGACCTCGGGTTCTTGCCAGCGAGCCAAATCATGGACAGGGACAGCTAAATCGAACTTCCGCATCCAGCCCCATGCCGAGCGCTTGCACGTCTTGTCGCAATATTCAACTGCAGCGCTCAGGACCAAAGTGTCGAAGATACGAGTGTCCCAATTCTTCGTACGGTAGTCGTCCAAATCCTTCATGTTGAAAATGATGAATTTGCCAATCTCGACCGGTTGCCAACTTTCCTTGGCTTTCCCGCCGGCCTCAATAACGGCAACCTTGAGTGCGGGGCATTCCCCTTGAAGAACCTTCATAGGGAAACCCCATCGTCAAGACCGTTGCGCGCGGCGGGAGTTCTCGTGATGGCGACCGTGCTGTCACCGAAAAGCGAACGAGCGATACGGGCGAACGAGCCGTTCTCGTTCATTCTAGCGCTGACTTCGCCCATGCGATTGCGGATAGTGCGGCTTGCGCCTGGCCCGCGCTCGACGAGGTAGTGCTCCTCAGTAGTTCGCGCGTTCGCATGCAGACGCTCGCTCAAGGCCGTGACAATCCCGTCCTGGACCGCATCACGTCCTTGCAAGCCTTGCTGGACGGCCATTTGGGTGCACTCGATCGCGTTTGCGGCCAGTGGATGCACCGTCGGATCATCGCGCAGCTCCTGCAGCTGACGCTGCAATTCATCCGGCTGCCTGCTGAAAAGATCGCCACCGTCAACAATGTCAATCAGCTGCCTGATCACACCGCGCACTTCCATATTGGCGTCCTGAACTAGCGCGGATTCGGTCGCTTCGCAGACCTCGGAGATAGAAAATGCCGGCTTGTACGCCCATTCAGCGACACGCCGATATTTAGGACGCAGTGGCAGGCTTTTATGCGGACCGTCACTCACTAGAATCTCCCCAATGTCAGTGATGTTGATATTTTTTTCTGACATTGTCAATGTGCGGCGATGTGTATTAATCAGCGATGACCGCTAGAGGTGGATTTGTCACGATACCCGCGCCACACATCACGCGGGTAAGCCGGCAGTCTCTCTGGAAGCTCGCCATGACCGACCAGACGCCCGCAACGAAAAGCTTTCGGCGCCCTATACTGTGCCGCGGACGCAAGCAGACCGGCCTCACGCAGGGCGCGCTGGGCAGCAAAATCGATCTGCGCCTGCCGCGCCGCAAGGGCAGTGAAAGGACATCGAGGACCTTTCTGATGTCTCGGAGTGCGCACCTAAACAACATAGCGCTCCTCCCATCCTTTCGCGAATGCAGAGCGGCTCTTGCGACAGCCAGAAGACAAGCCGCCTCCATACGATCTGGACAATTCGGACGATCCGGACTATGTCTATGTCATTTAGAAATGGAGGCCGCCATGGTCGCAACAGTTCGAAAATCTGGAACAGGCGTGCACGTTAATGTGAGTAGCGCGGCCGTCGCCGACATTCTTGACGTGTTAGCACGGCACAATCCAGGAATCTCCCGATCGGCGCTAAAGGGCAAGAGCAAAATGGTAGCTGCGGTCACTGCGGCAGCCGTCCGGCTTTCGGAGGAGAACCAGCGTCAGATTCTGGTCCATGAAAAGGATCTTGCCCAGGCAATGGAAACAGTGGTCGCGGATCTCGCTGGTCGAGGCGACAGCAGACTGATTAAGCTCGACATTGAAAGGCCTGTTGAGGTCAGCCACGGCGCGGGACTCGGCAACGTAGTAGATCTTGAGGAAGGTCGGCGAAGGGTCGCGGAATATGTAACAGCGGTTCGCCTTGAAGACTGGGCCGGGCCGGTTGCAGGGCCGAGCGATATTGAGAAGGCCTTTGGAACAAGAAGATCCACACTCCATGATTGGCAGAAACGGGGAGCCGTCATCGGCTTGCTGAAAGGTGAACGAAAGCATGTCTTTCCCTTGGCACAGTTTGTGGACGGCCGGCCGGTCAAGGGGATGTCTGAAGTCACCAGCATCATCCGTAATTCTCGCGCGGCCTGGCAATGGCTTATTCAGCCGAAGCCCAGCATCGGGGGCGCTCCCCTCGACCTTCTCAAGGCTGGACGGGTGAACGAGGTTGTTGCGGCCGCCGAACGTGACTTCAGCTGATCGTGAAGCTTGATCCCAAGACAGTCGCGGACCTCGCTCTCGAATTTCAGCCGCGTTCATACCTACGCGTGATGCGCGCCGCGCATATGGCGACGCCGCTGGGGATGGGTTTTGGACACACACGCTTCTCAAGTCCGGATTGGACGTTTCAACTCGTCTACATCGCCCGCGACCTTGCAACGGCAATTGCCGAGACCATCGTCCGGGACAGGTTCGAGGGCAGGACGAAGCGTGTCCTTGATCAAAGCGAGATCGAAGAGTGGGCCGTAGCGGAGATTACGGCGACTTCTCCGCTTACGGTACTCGATCTGCGGACCACGGGCCTCCTCAGGTTGGGAGTCAGCACTGACGCCGCTCGAGCCAAGAAGCACCGGCAGGGGCGACAACTCAGCGCGGCGATTCATGGCGCCTTCGCGATTGACGGCCTGCTCTATGCATCCCGTCTCACGTCCGCCGAGTGTGTGGCCGTTTACGATAGAGCCATTGAGGGAAAGCTGGACGCGTCGCCAGCAATAAATCTCGTGCGGCACCCAGACCTGATAGCAGCTCTGCAGTCTATTGGCCTCTCCCTTCGGGGAGGTGCCTGACGATGGCCGGGAACGTTACGTCGGTGAATTTCTCGGGACGTTTCAAGAAGCTGAACGGAACCGTCGCACTGACCGCAACGCATGCGGACATTATCCGGTCACTGCTGACGGTGGGGTATCCGAGCCGAAGGGCGGCCGTGCGCGTCGTGGGTAGGTGGAGGGAACGAATGCTGGTCGCGATGGCGACTGGCTATCTCGACAATGCGCTAAACACGACGCTTTACTTCCGCAATCTCGAGCAGTCGGAGAAGGTCGGTGTTTCCTTCCTGCTCGGCGAGGCATTCACCCACTGGTACGCGCAGGACAGGATGAAGATTGAATATCTCGTCCATGTGGGTGGGCTGTCGAGTTGCTCGTGGACTTCACCGGCTACTCCGCTTGCCCCGAAGACGGGCGCGTCCCCGCCAGCCGCAAAGAGCCGTCCCGATTTCATCGGCATACGCCGCACCGAGAGTCATGTCTTCGAAAGCAAGGGCCGGATTCGGCGGCCGACGGCAAGTGCTGTGAGCAAGGCGCTCGTGCAAGTGTCCGCCCTTCATTCGGTCAATGGCAAGGCGCCAAAGACCCGGTGTGCAAGTTTCTTCATGCTCAGGAGCGCTGGTACCGAGGGGTTCGTGTCCGACCCTCCCGGTAATGGAGAAGGCAGCGCTGTCAACTTCGATGTGCTAGATGCGCTTGCCAAGGCATACTCCTTCTTCCTGGACGAACCTACGACGGATCTGCAGGCAGAAGTTGTTGACGGATATGTTGGTCGCGAAATTGAAGACGGTGTTTACTTCGGCCTTGACCAGAAAGTCTTTGCTGCCATCCTAGAACGCCCCGACAGTGAGCAAGAACGCAGCCGTCGGACAGCTGAGATCTTCGAAATTATAGCCGGCAGGTTGCAATCGTACGAGGGTCGGAAAGAGCGGAACGTTTCGCCTGGTCCGGACGGAACCATACTCATCGACCGTCGATCGCGCCCCCGCAGCAGACAGCGGATAAATGCAAAATAGCAATTGCAAGGCTGGGCCCGAGTCGCCCTAACTGCATGGAGAACGGTCGATGATGCCATCTTACCCTGTCGGAATTGGTTGTTACTCTCCTTGCCTTACAATTTGATAAACACGCTTTCTGGACAGTTCGATCTGTTCGACCTTGATTCCGGCTATAGGAAAACACCGCGACGCGTTGCTCCGGCTCGGCCTGCGCGGAAACAGCCTAATGTTGCACCGGAGGCTGAGGATGGTCTGATGTGACGAACTTCGGTTTCTGCGCGGGGACATCTATCGTTGGCCCGAAGCGGAGCCGCTCACGCGAGGGCTTTCAGCAGCTGATCGCTTCAAAGCAGCGTAGTTTGCAGGTGCTGACCTGCCAGTCGTTACAAATCATCTTTGCTTTAATTTGAACGGTGGGCCACTACTGCGGCATATTCTTGGTGCTCGCATATATGGGGGAAGAAGAGGGATGGCTGACGAGGATGTGGCGCCGCGGCGCCAATTCCAGATTGTCCGCAACGGCGATTCGACACCTGCCAACATAGATTGGTCCCAAGGAGTCGAGACAGTTCAAAAGGGCATCGCCGATGCCCTGAACGCGCGCAACGTTGCGTTCCTGTTGGGCGCTGGCTGCTCCTCGTTGCGTGTCGACGGAGAGGAGCGAGGCATCTCAACCATGCAGCCCCTCGCTGAGATATTTTGCAACACTACCACCCAAGCGTTGGCAGCCGCACAGCAGGCTGCGGAAGACGAGGATCTGTTGGGCGAAGGCAGCGCCGACGTGCCCCCTGTAGAGCCGCCTGACTGGCTTCTAACCAAAGAAGAAGTAGCCATTCTCCAAGAGGCGGGCGTCGAACTGGAAGATGAGTACGCTCGCAACCTTGAGCGCTTGATGGAGGTATTGCACAGTCTTCGTTTCGTCTCCCAACGCAGCGCGAAATCATCCCATTGGGCGCGAGCCAAGGAGCTGACGGAGGTAATCAACAAGGTCCAGGCATTCCTCTGGGAACGGTGCACTGACGGTGCTTTCGCGAAGGGAGATACAGCTGTCCGCGACCTCTATGAGAAGTTCTACCGAAAATTAGTGTTGCGCGACCGAAGCCTACCCCGGCCATGGGTGTTCACTACGAATTATGATCTGTTCAATGAAACGGCGATGGACCGCCTCGGCATTCCCTATGCCAACGGTTTCTCCGGCATCATAGAGCGCCGTTTCAATCCCTCCACATTTCGCTACGCCTTGGCTGAGCAGCTCGATCTTTCAAACCGCAAATGGTCGGCGGTCGATGCGTTTGTCTACCTGTGCAAGTTACACGGATCGATCAGCTGGACAGAAGACGATCACGGCCTGTTCCCAATCCGTGAGAAGTGGCCGGCCGACGGCAGCGCCAAGATGATGATCTTTCCCACGCCCGCAAAGCAGAACTCGAGTCTAGGGTCACCATATGCCGACCTTTTTCGCGAATTCCAGTCGCGCATCGTCCGCGAGCAAAGCGTGCTTGTGACTTCGGGCTACGGGTTCGGCGATGAGCACCTGAACAACATCATTTACCAGGCGCTGACAATACCGACCTTTCGGTTGATTATCTTTGCATCACCGGACGCACCCGGAGAGATTGCCAAACTGCGCGCCCTTGGTGATCCGCGGATCTGGATAATCGGTGGCGACGGTCCGGAGCCGGGTACAAGGGCACATTATTTCGACACGATGGTCGATCGGTTCATGCCTCAGCGGCCAAGCGAGCGTATCGACGACGCCGTTCGCAAGGTGATGAAGGAATTGGCTCCGGACAAGGGCGATACCGAATGAGTCACGACGATCGCAAACGGGCGGTAGGCAAGGTCACGTCAGTGGCAGCAGACAGGTTCGTGGTCGAGATGCACGCGGGAACCGACAACTTCACGGTCGTGGGCTTTGACGACGTGCACTACGTCGCACGTTTGGGCTCGTTCCTGATGATACCGACTCACGCCGAATATGTTGTCGCTGAGGTTGTGGGGCTGCGCGAACGTGATGTTGCTGCATCCTCGAGAGGCGACCTCGACAAAGCAGGATCGGCGAAATTCCTCGATGTCGTGCCCGTCGGCATGTTGCCTGCTTCGGGCGATGGAAAATTCCGGTTCGGTGTCTCGGTCTTCCCTTCGCTCTACGCGGACGCATTGTATGCCCTCGACAGCGAACTCGACCGGATATTTGAGACGAAAACCGAGGTTGAGGCCGGCATCGGACCTGACGGGCAAATCTGTGTGCCGGCGAAAGCCACCCGCTTTCGTGTTTTAAGCATCGGTCAGTCCGTGGTGTTCGAGGACTATGCGGTGAAGGTCCGCCTCGACGATTTCTTCGGTGGTCACGTCGCAGTGCTTGGCAACACGGGAAGCGGAAAGTCGTGCACAGTCGCTTCGATTCTTCAGGCGCTTTTTGAAAAACCGGACGAACATCATGCCCGGGGCGCCACGTTCGTGGTGTTCGACGTCAACGGCGAGTATCGGCAGGCGCTAGAACCACTGGCAAAGCCAGGCGGTATTGGGATCGACCGGGTCGTACTCGATGGCACAGCCACTGGCTTCCGCTTGCCCCATTGGTTCTTGGATCTTTCAGAGTGGGAACTGCTGCTCCAGGCCAGCGAACGCACGCAGGTACCCATACTGCGCATGGCGCTTGGCCTTTCAACGATGTTCTCAGAAGCTGGTGCCAACGATCTCGGCGGCGTGAAGAACCACATCCTTGCCAAATGTATCACGCAGATCGTGCGCGACGATTCCAGTAGTCCGTCCAAGCATGACCGGATAGTTGGCATCCTCCAGCGATTCAACACTGGTGAAATCAATCTGCAATCCATCCAACCTTTCATTGCAATTAGCTACGGTCAGCTGGCTGATGCCCAAGGTTTAGACGACTTTCTCGTCGGCGAGAATGCCTTTGTTATCGACGAGTTGAAGCTGCCGGATTACGAAAACATCCCTTTCGATTTCCGCTCACTAGGAGAGGCAATGGATCTCGCCATCCTTTACGAGGAGGCACACGGCAACCGCCAGATACGTGACTACTGCTCGCAGATGGTCACCCGCCTGAAATCGCTTGAGGAGCGTCGGGAGTATGAATTTCTGCGCCACTCACTGCCAGTCGGGGGGCAAGCCGGTGAAGGTCAGAGCGAATTCCTAGCCCGAATCCTCGGGCTGACCGCGAAGGGCAGTGGCCTGACTAAGACCAGTCAGGTCGTGATCGTCGATATGAACGCCGTATCGGATGACGTCGTCGAGCTTTTCTGCTCGGTTCTCGCACGCATGACGTTTAGGCTGCTGCGGCAAGCCGATCCGCGTAACCGTTTCCCAGTTCACTTGCTGCTTGAAGAGGCTCATCGCTATATTGCCTCCACACCCTCCCGTTATGCGTTGGACGCAGCGAAGGTTTTTGAGCGGATAGCCAAGGAGGGTCGCAAGTACGGTATGTTCCTCATGGTAGCATCACAGAGGCCAAGTGAGCTTTCAAAAACCGTGTTGTCTCAGTGCTCCAACTTTGTCGTTCACCGCATTCAGAACCCAGACGACCTGTCGCAAATCCGTCAGATGACTCCATTTATTTCCGACGCGGTTCTCAAACGGTTGCCATCCCTCCCCAAGCAGCACGCGTTGGTGTTCGGAACATCCGTGAATTTGCCGACGACGTTCCGCGTCAGGGACGCGTCTCCCCGGCCATCCAGCGACGACACCAAAATAGTTGATCTCTGGTTCCACGAGGAAGGTCGCCGAGCGAACATCCGACTCGCCCCGCTCGTACCCGATCCGGATGACGTATTCTCAGATCTAGTGTGACACTAGCCGAATACTGAGGAGCTCTATGTCTTTGGCCAGCCTTTCGTTTTCAAGAAGATCATTCCATCGAATGCGCCGAGTTTTGCCGCGGCTTCGGTAGCATAGCGCCTTCGAGACTCCACGGATCGGCCGGATGAGCGCTCCAGGATCCGGCCGCCCCAACTGTCCGATCCTTTTCGGTATATGGAAATGTTCAGCCCGTCGGTATTCAAATAGCTGTTGCCAGCGTGCGAGACGCGCCACTTGCGCAGGAGCCAATTGCGTCGGCGGTGAGCAGCACTGCGGAGCGCACGTTCGCGCATTCGCGGTGCCTCGTAGTCCTGCTCCATCTTCTCCGCACAGACACATCCCACGCCGAGCATTTCGGCATGGTCAGGATGAGTCATATAATGGACGTATCTGATCTCTTGGGTTTCGCACATTTCGCAGATCTCAGACGGTTCATCGAGATCCTCGACATTGACGCAGGTCCAGCCCTTATGCGGAATTCCCGATCGCGACCACTTCCCAGTCATCGATCCCCTCCCCCTCCGACAAACCTATTCCTCTATCTCGACGCCGACGTCCTGCTGGCTGCCGGAAAAGTCTGGCATGATGTCACCAGCCAGCAGCTTCTCCTTCGACAGCAGTCCGGCATCCTCGAGCGCCTCGAAATCCGGCAGGTCGCGCAGCGTGTCGAGCCCGAACTCCAGCAGGAATTCTTTTGTCGTCACATAGGTGTAGGGCGCGCCCGGCGTTGGGCTGCGCGGACCGGAAGCGATCAGGCCGGCACCGCGCAGATGACCAATAAAATCGCGACTGATCTCCTTGCCGAAGAAAGACGACAGTTCGGCGCGGGTGATCGGCTGGAAGTAGCCGATGCACATCAGACCAAAACCTCCGACTGCGTAAGGTCGGCCGTCTTTCCACTTCCACCTACAGCAGCGCGGATGGCGTCTGCATAGGCAGGCCGGGTCAAATGTTTCCAGCCGCCGGCGACCGAAACCAGATCATAGGGTCGACCGCGCAGCTCCTCGCGGATGTCGTCGATGAGGAGATCAATGCTGCAGCTTTTTCCGACGATCCGGGCGAGCATTTCGCGGTTGACTGGCTCGCTGGCCGCAAAAATCGCTGCCTCGACGCGATGCATCCATTCGCGCCAGCGGGCCTCCGGCGGCAGGTGATCCAGTTCCCGGTCAAACAGCTGATCAGCTGATCGACGGTCATCTGACCGGCTCCCCCCTCGCCTGCGCGCTGCCTCCGCCATGATCGTCACAGCCCGTAGATGCGGAACGTGGGACGACCGGACAGCTCGCGCACGGCACCGAGCTCGACCAGCCGGTCGAACAGGCGGCGCAATCCGCGGTCGCTCATTCCAGCGATGTTTTCTGAGGCAATGATCGCGTCGTCGGACAAGAGCTTTTCGACGACAGCACCCGCCGCCTTGGCTCTGAGTTTCGGGGCAACGGCAAGCAGCCGGTCCGCACGGCGCTCGAGTTCGGCGAAAAGATCAATGGCGCGCAGCGCAGCGCGCGCTTGCGCGGCCTGCAGACTTTTGGTCCCGCCCTCCGTTTCGGCACCCGCTGCTAGAACGGCAGTCACTGGTCGACGCGGCCGGCTCGTACCCACAACTAAGGTAGCCTCGCCGCCCAACAAAGGGACTGCATGTGTCCAACCTAGCCGCTGCGCGAGCAAGACATCGGCAAGCCAAGCTCCGAGAACGCGCCCGAAGCCGTAACGCTCCGCAGCCGCGAATGCTCCGACCAGCGTTTCGACCGTCCCAGCGTTGGCGGCAAGCTGTCGGAGATCGTCCGTCAGATCGCTGACCACCTCGTCACCGCGCGTGAGACCGAGATCTTCCAGCACCGCGGCGAGGTTTTTCTCCGTCAGCAGATCGTCCGCTGGGCGAGATGCCAGCCGCCGCCAAGCAAGAAGGAAAAGGCCGGCGGGACCGACATTGTCGCCCGGTCGTGTGAGCAACACGGCGTCGCGCACCGCGCTTTCATCCTCGACGCGGCCGGCCTGCTTTGCAGTTGCCGCGGCCGCCGAAATTGCCAGCCGCTGCCGCCAGGCGCCGGCCCACCGCTCCTGCCGGCGGACCACAGCATCGAGCGCGCCGATGGCGGCGCCGGCGGCGAACGCGACGTCGTCAACATCTTTTCCCGCAAGGCCTTGCGCATCCGGGACGGACCGGCGCAGCCAGGTCGGGACGGGGACCGGTGGAGTAACGGCTGCCGCGCCAAGAAGCGTGCCGGGGTGGCGCGAGAGAGATTTGGGGCGCAGAATCATTGCAAGCAGGATGAATCATGACGGCGCTTTTAGCAACGAAAATAGGCAAAAAGCGCTGCACCTGTCGGAAGCGCAAAACGAATGATAATGTTGCATTATCAGTTGCTTAACTCTACTCTTCCACTCGCAACAAGTTAGCTGGATAACATCACTCTTCGGGCACACCCGGACCACGGTTCGGTGCAGCCACTCACGTCAATCCGGACAGTCCCGTCTTCTCGTCGCGACTATCCCGGTACCCGGAGTTGGTCACGGCGACCTGCTTCCGAGCCACCTTTCGAATAGGCCGAGCTCGGATCACCAGCTCTAAAGCTCCACGTGATTGCCTATTCGATAAACCCTCCGTCAAGATTGCAGCGGCTAGAAGCCGCCGCAGCCAAACGGTCACAGCGCCCGCCCAATCGAACCTGAAATCATACCGGCAGGCGGACTTGCACGGGGGCTGTCAGTGGAGCAGGCGCGTGAAAGAGCACATGAAATAGGTGTATCGCCAATATTTTCGTATTGCTCTAATCGATTATAGTTGTGAAGCGCAATTTCAGCCCGTTTACTTGCCGCTCAAGTCACGCATAAAAGAAGGTAGCACCGATTCGGTAGCTTATCCCCTGTCTTTTGCGTACTCGCGGCCCGTGGCGCCGAGTGGACGATTGAAGATCGCCGGTCTCACTAGCAGGTGGGCACAAGCGCCTGGGGCCGGTTGGCAAGCCACAGGAGTAGGACAAATGTCGAAGGATTCGGGTAAGGGCGATCACGGCGGCAAGATCGAGATCACGGTGGTGGTGAACGGCCAGCCCACGCAGGTCGAAGCCAATCCCAACCAGCCGCTTCACGTCGTTCGTGCCAAAGCCCTTGAGAACACGCAGAACGTCGCCCAGCCGGCCGAGAATTGGGAATTCAAGGATGAGGCCGGCAACCTGCTCGACGTTGACAAAAAAGTTGGCGATTTCGGTTTCGCGAACATTGTGACCCTGTTCCTCAGCCTGAAGGCGGGTGTAGCAGGTGCCTGAAATCCAGACTGTGGACCCTGCGGTCTCGCGAGCGAAATTCGATCGGCAGATCGGCTGGTTCCAAACACAAGCGGGCGCTTACCGGGCTCAGGGTTGTTTCCTGATCGAGGCGAGATTCCCTACTGCCTTCTTCATCTTCGCACCGCCCAAGATAAGGCCACAGATAATCGGTGCAGCTGTCGAGATCGACTTCTCCAATTACGACCTCCGACCTCCGTCGGTAGTCTTCGTCGACCCCTTTACCCGCCGGCCGGTTGCCCGCAAGGATTTACTGCTAAGTATGCTCAGACGACCGCATCTACCCGGAACCCCACCGGATATGATTTCGGTCCTCATGCAGCAGAAAGCTCTGTCGCTAGCGGACTTCCTCCAGGCCAACAGTGCGGAACATACGCCATTCCTGTGCATGGCAGGCGTCCGGGAATACCACGACAATCCAGCCCATTCAGGTGACTCATGGCTTCTCCACCGGGGTTCTGGCGAAGGCTGTTTGGCCTTTATCCTGGACAAGATCATCAAGTACGGGACCGGCCCCGTGGAGCAGATACAGTATCAGTTCCAAATCTCAGTGGGAGCGATGGTAGTACCCCCATCCGCCATCCCGGAATGAGCGTTTTGATGGATGTAACGACCGTGACGCTCCCGCGCCACTGCATCTCGACTGTGCATGCGCATCTGCGCTCGGTTGGTCGCGAAGGCAATGAGGGGATGGCGCTCTGGGTCGGCGTTCAGCAAGACCAGCATTTTGCCGTAACAGAGACCGTGCTCCCGGCGCAGCGTCACATTCGGACGGGCGATGGTGTTTGCGTGATGGTTCCGGCCGAGGAACTGCACCGGCTTAATGTCTGGCTCTACAATAGCGGCCTGAAACTCTTGGCCCAGATCCATAGCCATCCGGGCCGAGCCTACCATTCGACGACCGACGATGCTTATGCGGTTGCTACCACGGTTGGGTGTCTGTCGCTGGTAGTGCCGAATTTCGCCCGCGAGCCTTTCGATTTTGCTCGAGTCGCCGCCTATCGGCTCGACGGAAAAGCCAACTGGAATGCGCTCCCTTCCGCGGCACTGTCGCGAATGATCACAATAACGAGTTGAACAATGGCACTCGCTAACTTCATCGACCGCGCCGCCACGGCGGCATCTCAGGTCCTAGCCGATTTTCATCTGGAGGACTTTAAAGCAGCTCTTGAAAAGCAGGTCGTGGCCGTCGCCTTTGACGATCAAGCCGCTTCCTGCGCCGAAGGCCAGGCGACACTAGATCTTGCGGTGAGGTTGCTCGCCAGGCTCTATCCAGTTCTGGCGATACTCCCGCTGGGCAGCGCGGCAAGCTTTCAAGCCCAAGCGCTGGAGCGCTTGGCAAAGTCGATAAATCCAAAAGTTGGCATCCGGCGTTCCGGCAAGTCTGCCACCATCTGCGTAGTTGCAGGGGTGACGCGCCCACCACTCCGGTGCCCGACCTTTTTCATGGGATCGGACGGTTGGGCGGCAAAGCTGTCGCGTACGGACCCGGTGGGCTCCGGCTCGAGTTTGCTGCCCTATGGAGCTGGCGCCGCCAGTTGCTTCGGCGCCGCCAACGTCTTTCGAACCATCTTCGCCGCCCAGCTGACCCGCGCCGAGTTAGACGAAACCATCGACCTCTCGTTATACAGCTACGACAAGACCAAAGCCGGCGAGGCAGGCCCGATCGACATACCTGTCGACCTTGGCGAAACGCACCTCGTTGGGCTCGGTGCGATAGGCCATGGCTCGCTTTGGGCGCTAGCGAGACAACCCGGTCTCACGGGTCGTCTGCATGTAATCGATCACGAAGCAATCGAACTCTCAAACCTGCAGCGCTACGTATTGGCCGGCCAGGCGGAGATTGGCATGTCCAAGGCGGTTCTTGCAGCCACCGCCCTTAGATCGACGGCCATTGGGGTCGAGGCGCACCCGCTGACGTGGGCAGAATATGTTGCGCGCCACGGCGACTGGGTCTTCGACCGAGTGGGTGTGGCGCTTGACACCGCCGCCGACCGTCTGGCGGTCCAAGGTGCTCTGCCCCGATGGATCGCGAATGCCTGGACGCAGGAGCACGACCTCGGCATCTCGCGGCACGGGTTCGATGACGGCCAAGCTTGCCTTTGTTGCATGTACCTGCCGTCCGGGAAATCCAAGGACGAGCACCAGCTGATTGCCGAGGAACTCGGAATACCGGAAGCACACGAGCAGGTGAAAACGCTCCTGCAGACCAATGCCGGAGTTCCCAACGACTTTGTAGTTCGGGTGGCTACAGCGATGGCTGTGCCGTTTGAACCGCTAGCCCCGTTTGTTGGCCAGCCCCTGCGTTCCTTTTATCAGCAGGCTATCTGCGGCGGTCTGGTGTTCCAGCTCAGTGATGGAAGTCGCCGCGTTCGAACCGTGGTTCCGATGGCCTTCCAGTCAGCGCTTGCCGGGATTATGCTTGCCGCCGAGCTCGTCAAACACAGCGCGGGTTTTCCCGTGGGCCCGACGACGAGCACTCGGGTGAATCTTCTGCGCCCACTTAGCTCCCGCTTGCACGATCCGAAGGCCAAGGATTCCAGCGGCCGCTGCATCTGTAGCGATGACGATTTCATTGCCGCTTACAGGCGCAAATACGCAAATACGGCAAGCGCGTTGAACAGCTAGGCGATGTCTCCGCCCCCTAAGCAGACGCGGATATCTAGATCCCAGGGCCGGCGGCTTGTGCTCGTGACGAGGGCGAACTACACGCTGGGCCCGCTCCTCTGCCGACCTATCGTCCATGATATCCCCTCCCCGCTCACGATCCCGGACACCTTCTTGCCGATGTGCCGCTCGAGCACCGGCCGCCATGGTACCAGCGTGAATTCGCGACTTTTCAACGACGGCATATTTTCCGCTGGCGAGCTCGACGGACCGGCGTAGCGTACCCTCTACTCGTTCTCCAGACCGGGCTTCGACACAAGGCAGTCCAAGTTCCTCCGACAGCTGCCCGGCAACACGGTTCAGCTCGCGCTGGCAACATCGCAAGCATGTTGGCGCGGTAGACGGACCGATTCTGCTCTTCATGCGCGAGGCCTTGCGCGATCAGCCACTGCCGCCGGCGGACTTGCGCTTCCCGTACCTCACCGCCAAAGCCGGAGTTGCGCAAGGCCTCCGGTCGGTCGGCAACGAGCGGCTGGTCAATCCAGGTGGCGCCGTCAAAGCTGACCTGTCGCTCCAGCGAATCCGCAGCGTGATGCGCCTCTTTGCGGATCGACGAACACCCCGCCATCATGACTCGGGTAGCGTGCCGCCCCTTCAACCTGCGTCGCGTGCCGAGAGAAATCCCCCGCGTAACCAAGCAACGAGTTCGATGGTGTTAG
Source organism: Mesorhizobium sp. 113-3-9 (assembly GCF_016756515.1). NCBI lineage: Bacteria > Pseudomonadati > Pseudomonadota > Alphaproteobacteria > Hyphomicrobiales > Phyllobacteriaceae > Mesorhizobium > Mesorhizobium sp. 113-3-9. The sequence goes on from NZ_AP023246.1 coordinate 7,018,654, forward strand.
CAAAAATCTTCTTGCATCCTGCAATAATCATGGGATTGTCGCCGGAGGGTAGCAATGTGCGATCATCGGTCTTGAGACCAAGGCACACCTTGTTGAGCGCCCGACCGTAGCCAATTTCAAATGCCACGCCTTCATCAATCGTGCGACCGTCCAGTACAGCAACGATATAATTGCACCTCCTAATCGCATTGATGTCCGCCTCAAACACCAATTGCCTCGCAGCCTCCAATGGCATCCCTCCATCGACTAGATCGCGCATGAGCTTTCCGTCGCGTTGAGGAAGAAAAACGTGCGCCATAGGCTCAAGAAGGCTTGTCAGCCGCTCATTGAAGCTGCGCTCAATGTCATTGAACAGTGGCGCTGCCAGATAGATACGCATGGACGTTCGAGCATCATTCATAGCGGGCGATAATCGTGTTGAGCTCGGTCGGTTCATATTCCTCGAATAGAACGTGCCGAGCCACCTTGCGAGCAACGTCACCTGGACTGTTCTCATCGGTTGAGAGGACAAACGACGGATTGTAGATCATTTTGAGGGTCATAGTCTGTGCATCAAAATAGGGTTGCTTGCCCGCCTCCTCCGGAGGGCGACCTCGCGCCATATTTCGCTTCACTAGCGTCTTGGAGTCCGCCTCGATAAAAATGATCTCTCCTTTCTGAAGAGGCTGATCGCGAGTTACTAGATCGCGCAATGCATGAGACTTTACCTTGTTCTCGTCATCGCCTTTAGAGAAGGCATAAAGATCCAAAGGGGCACGATCCATAAAATGAAGCCCCGCCGTCGCCGCATGCATACGGCGATTCTTCTCCTTCAGTTCCGAATATATGAATTGATCTACGATTTTCTGCTGATCTTCAGTGATCTTACTTGACGCCATATACATTTCACGAGGAGGTGGCCGTGTCCATTCTTCGTGTGTTTGAAAGCATCGCAAGTGCTCGAGCAATGTCGATTTCCCGGAGGCGACAGGCCCCACTATATAATAGTGATACCGAGAGCGCCGATCCTTTCCAAGCGTTTCCACGGTTTCGCTGAACCCTCTTTCATCAAGATTAAGAATATCGAGAAAATCTCTGATCTCAGCAGACGTGAGAAATATCGTTACCAAGTTATAGAGCTCGAGATTGGCCTCGAATATGTCCTGTCTTCGCGCCTCTGATAGGACCCCTTCTTCCTTAATCCAGTATATCATATAGTGATGGTTAGCTGGGCTCTTATCCCGGTTGAGGCGTAGGTAATTTTTGAGTGAGCTATCGGCAAGCGAATGACCAATCAACAGCATTGTGTTTTGAACAAAGCGAAGGAACAGATACTCGGAACTGACACCGGGGGAACGTGCACGAGCATCCGCGAAAGAATCTTCCGTGAATATCAGTTGGGGGCTGCGCTTCTTAAGGCTGACACGGGGCAATATTCCATTGACGTGATAAACTGTCGTCAGATTCCCTCGATCGGTAAGAGGCGGTTGCCAAGTGACGCTTAGGGCGTTACCGGACTCGCTGCCAAAAGCGCTTTGCTTTACCTGCTCCCCTATCGCATCAGCCAGAAGATCGTCGAAGTTGAAATTTATTACCAGTGATACTTTGCGAGACAGATCACGCAGCTGTGCGAGATAGGGATGCGTTTGTATGACCTCGGCGATTGTTTGCGGGACCTTCTCATAGATCGCCTTGTGAATAGCGTCGCCCCATTCATATTCGACCGTTGCGGACCTAAGCTCTGCCGGATCCGTGACAGGACATGCCCCCCTGAAGCGATGATAGATGATCTGTCCGAGATATTCAGGTTGGAGTCCCGCCGCAACGTGTGCTGCTAAATCATCAGGGAGGCCGCCCTGAATCTCCGCAAGCCTTTTCAATAGATCCTGCCACCCGGGCACCTTGGCGTCGATTGAAATTCCGGCTCCCGTCACCAGGTTCAGCCGTTGCAGTCTCAGCCTTTGGTAGAGGTGGCACAAAAATCGCGGGAGACGCGGCTGTCGCGCGATGGCGGCATGAAGGTCACTAACCATTATTCAGACCTCGAAATATCGAGGCGACTGAGCCCGCTGCTGCTGGATCATATTTTCCCCCGACCCCACGGATGTTCCATAATCCAGATTGGCGGATATGTGCTACAGGAGATTTGAGGCCAAGCCAGTCAGGACCGGGATAATCAATTATCCGCATCGATTCGCTAAAAAGCGCAATCAACTGCATCTCAACCTTAGCGCGCAAGCTTTCCTTGCTAGGTTTGTCATCAACTTCAAGCAGAACCACCTCTAAATCCTGAAGATATCGTGAGACCGCAAGCTCATGCGCAATCTCCAAACTCTTCACCTCGGGGCGAGCGTCCTGACCCTCACCCCAAGTCGCAAGGCTGCCATGGCCGGGGCCGGCCTCCAGCATCGCTCTACCAATGTGCAGACGGAAGATGGAGCCACGATGGTTGCCGATCTGACTGGAAGGTCCCAGGTGATTGCGCAATCGACCCCGCAGGGAAGCCTGCGAGCCAGCGCTAACTGCGTGGGTACCGATCCGCACCACTCGGAAACCAGCGCCTCGGAAGTTCCGTTCGGCGCCGTCCAGGAATATGTAGACCCCGCGTTTTGGCACGGATCTCGACGAAAGTTCCCTGAACGAGAACACACGGTCCGCTATGCGCTCTTCACCAATCCAATTATAGAGCCGATCCAGGTCCTGTATCCTTGCCGCCATTCGTTTTGCTTCCGCTAGCCAAATGGCGTGGTCAGAGTATTCAAGGCCCAACCAGGGCGCGACGATATCCAACGGAGAGACCCTGGCCCTGTTCAGCTCCAGCAACGGCATACTGTATTCGTTAGCAGCAAGCAGCGTCACCTGCCTGCTTTCGGCACGAGCAGCAAGCGCATCAAGCACCTGCTCAGCCCAATCGCGTTGATTGGCTTCAGGCAGATCGGGGAGATTGAGATCATACGGAGCGATAACCATCTCGCCCGCGACGATCCCGTGTTTGCCCGACAAAATTGCGTACGGCGCGCCGAGCGATCGAACAAGATTGATGCAACTTTTGAATCGGTCCGAAGTATAGAGCTGATCTGCGGGGGCGGCTTCTTGGCGCTTCTTTCGGCCGCAGCCAATGACAATGAGTGGAACGACGCCGTTGCGACCGAGCACAGCTTCTCGGAGAAGCATTGTCGGAGGCTCGAACAGTTCGCCCTGCATCACGCCAATCCTCTGGCTGCAGGATCATCCGCGGCTTTCATGCTGTGGAATGGCTTGGCAAGAGCGAGTCGACAAAGGACCAGACCAGCCGTTAACGCCACCGGGGTCCGATCGACAATGATTCGACGAATCCTTGCGGCGTCTACATCATGGCTATCACGCAGTGATCGACCGACCTTAAGCTGAACAAGCCTGTGATAAACAGCAGTGCCAGCGCCATATGGCTTTTTGGTAAGGCTCGCGTACTGCCAAGGAGCACTGGGCTGCGTCCGTGTGCGTGTAAGATCGGGGGCAATTCCCATGCACCTAACTACAGCCGATCTGTTTGTCGCCACCGAACTTGCCGAGGCTGCCGCGCCGCGTGGCTTCTTAGCCGATAGGCCTACTCGTGCGAAAACCGGGCTGACGTGAACATCGAGGATAGGCAGCTCAGCCGGCAACGTGGCGATGCCCCCCAGACAGTCCAGCACCTCGTCAAGCTTACGACTCTTGGAGATGGAATTGGGTTTCCTGCCGAGGAGAGATGCGGATTCTCGGACGCTCAAACCCGTCTTGCCAAATCCGTCAATAGAGTCATCATAGGACATGATCGAGCACAGCTTCTCACACGACTCGGTGATTTTGCTGCATTGAATCATGTTCCCCCCTGGACGCTCAAGGCGCTGCTTGACCGGCTCGTGTGACCCCAAAGATCATGTAATTGAGAGCGATGGGGGAAGCGCCGCTGAGCTTGGGAGCGACAGTTCCGCTCTGCCTGCTAAAGACGAAATCGCTCCAATTCCAGCCGACCTCATTTGTCTGCACAACGACATATGAGCCTAACCGCAATTTGGCGGAAGTGGCCGTTTTTGAGAAATCCAAGCCCAGACCGAATGAAAAGACAGGCCGGTTGTTGCCTTGCTTCTCGATCGCACGAACAACGCCCTTGGCGAGCTGAACGAAGGGCACGAGCACGGGCTGCGCGGTGGTCAGAAGCGATAGCCCTTCCTTGAAAGCAGAGTTATCCAGCGCTTCCACCAGCATGTCGGTTCCGCCGCTGCGAACGTTGATGGTGCGCCCTTCGAAGCTCAGGCCGTCGTTGCCAACGTTCACTCCGACGAAGATGGGCAAGCTTAGCAACGGGGCTGCGCTGCCGTCAGTGGCGATGGTCTTCAAGGCAAAGCGCATCTCCTCCGACTTGCTCCCAGCTTGGTTCTTCCCCGTAAATTCGCACAGTATCTCGTGGCGGCCGGACCCCGGATAGTTGTGAACGTAGAACCGATCGAGGGTGATTTTCAAACTCGCGCCTTGGAGCCTTTCATCGGGCGCCATCGACGTTGCGTGAACGATGTCCAGTCTATCTCCCGCCGAAGATCCATTCTCGGGAATGAACCCGATCGCCGCGCCAGTGTTAGCCCATTGGTCGTTGGTGAAGAAGGGAACGCTGATCGCCTGACTTCGAGCCCCCAGCTGATGGAAACGGGAAGCCGCTTCGTGATCGCCGATTTCCTCCAGATAGGCGGCGATCTCCAAAGGATGCTTGGCTCCGATGCAATCTGATTTGTCGAATTCCATTCGGTCCCCTTTCAAGCACGTACGCGCGGCCTTGGCCGGATGGCCTCGCGAACGGAGGCGTAAATATCCTCCCGCACGGTGGCGCCGACTTCCAACGTCACCGCGAGTGCATAGGGAACCGCAGCCTGCTGGAAATTCCGGTGGTTGGCGCGCGCCTGGACTCCTATGAACAGCCCGCTGGAGTCCATGAAGGCAGTGCTGTTGCTCCCCTCAAGGATGAAGTGCGCCACGGTTCCGCGCCTTATATCATCCGGATGGGGCTGCATGATCGTCTTCACACCTCGCCAGAACTTACGCTTTCCGTCCTGATCGACGACGTCCAGCATCACACCCCGATAGGCGATGGAGGTTGGATGGATCGGGGGTAGCCATGCGAGCGTCATAGTGATCCTACGGATCTCCCTTGAGCGGATCATGCCGGTTGGGATTGGAATGCGATACTCGTGAAGCTGCTCGTGGCTGATCTCATCATCGGCAAGCAGGGTGACACGGTTGACCGCACCTGATATCACCCGCTCGACCGTCGGCTTGCCGTATCCTAGGAATTTCGTGACCGTTGCCCTGCGCCGCCGCCATTGTTTCGTGCCCGGCGGTGGATAAGAGGCGTCCAGCAAGGTACCGGCATCGCCCCACTGGGAGCCGTGCACCAGCAATGCTTTCGTGGCGAGAGCCGCCCGTTTGAAATCCCGCAGGCTGACCCCGTCTTCGGCCAGCACCTCCTCAAGAGCGTCGACAATCTGGATACCCGAACGCGTTACGAGAGCTGCTGCGTTGCTCGTACCGGTCGAGCGACGGGTACGCGTAACAGATCCTGCCGAAGGGTCGGGTGCTGCCGTCTCCAGGCCAATGTGTCCGATCTCGTCCGGCCAGACGAGGTGCCCATCGGCGTGATCGGCCGCCCTTGCGACCTGCCGACCTCCAATGTCCACAATATCCGGCTTGAGTGAACGGTTGATCCCGGGGCCGATCGCCGATCCGAGATTTGGAACGCCAATCGGCGCGAACGGGTCGATAGTGTCCGAAGGGCAGGCGCCCGCCCCGTCCGCATGCACGGCACCCACGCTTAGGACATTCATGGCCTCGGCAGGGCTGAGCAGACCGCGAATGCCCTTGCTTGCCTCGACCGCACGAATGAGCGCGATCTGTCGTTCCAGGGGCGAAGCTGCGTTGAACGATGCCTGATCCGGATATCCGGAGGGAAACCGTGCTGTTATATTTCCGGCGCTGACGACGAACAGGATGCCGTATTTGTGCGATAGCCAGTCAAGCAGTCGCGCCCAGGGAGTTGGCCGACGCACGAAAGGCCCTTCTGCGTCACAGATCGAGTGATTGATGATCAGGACATCGGGCCCCGCCGGCCCAGCCTGCTGGTGCTCGTCCTTCAGGGCAAAGACCGCCCGATAGATGATGCCGATAGGAAGAAGGTCCTGGTGCGTACGCTCGTCATTGAGATGCTGGGGTGCGGCCAGGACGGGAACCGCCTTGAGGCTTCTCGTCAGTGGCGCCTCTCCATTTGCTAGATCGCCGTGGATGATCAGGGAAGCAATCGCAGTACCATGATATCGCCGAGCGACGGGAACCCAGGCGCTCGACACGTCAACCTCGATGACATCCACCCGCCCATCCAGAAGGCGGTGGTTCTGCATTGGGTATCCATCCAGGATCGCGGCCACCGCGGGACGCAGTCCGTCATTTGTGCCCTCACGCAGGCTAGTCACCGCAGAATCCGGCTCGGAGAGGGGCCTGGTGGCGTATAGCGACTGGGGACGGATCGACATGATCGGGTCGGCATTGGCCAAGCGCCCGGTGCGGGAACTAATCGCGCTAGCCTGTTGGGCCGGGACCTCAATCAGTGCCACTTGGTACCGGATGGGCTCGATCGTCACGAAATCGACAATCCGGCCACCCACCGCTGAAAGAATGCCCTCGAGCGCCTGCTTCGCATTCTTGCGGAGTTCCTCGTTCTCGTGGAACCACAGATCGAGTTCAAGCCGCACCGGCGCCTGCGGATCCTTCGCGAGACGGCGGTGGATGAAGAACTGGGTGGCCGGTTCAACCCTGTCAGAAGCATTCCACACCCGGATTTTGGAAAGGTAGCCGAATATTTTCCACCAATCCTTTTCGTCTTCGCGAGGCGATAGCTTCGACTCGAACCGCCGCCACATGGCAAGCAGCTGGCGCATGCCGTTTTCGGTCGGCATGGTGAGGTAGAGGCGAGACATAGCGGAGTCGGCATCTCCCGCGTCGTCCTGGTCCGCATCGTCATCGGTGACAGGGTCGGGGTCTGAGCCGACATAGTCCTCGGTCAGCCACTCGAATCCAAGCTGCTCGGCGGCCGCAACGAACCGCTCGACCGGACCGATGGTTTCGAACACCAAGGCACGTTCGGGAGAAGCGAACGCTGCATTCGTGGTTGCCCCAGCTTCTAGTGATTCCTTTAGGAGGGCGATGCCCGGAGCCAGCCTCCTGGATTGTTCCTCAGAGGAGCGAGCCCTCGGGAAGCGAGCCTTTCGGCTCCCCTTTAAGCGCTTGAGCACGTTTTCGCTTCGGCGAATGCGTATGATCGGCCGGTCTACTATCTTCAGCCCCCCCCCGAATTGACCGTTTCCGCCGGAGCTTGGCCAGACCTTCAAGCAGCGCTTGGTCGGCGGCAAGTTTTCCGCGAGACAAAACGACCTTCCTTCTCACGTCTAAAGTGAAGGCTTCGATATCCGAGAAATTCAGACCGTTCAATGTGCGTACGAATTTTTCCTCAATAAAGGCAATAGAGTCACCGTAGTCTTTCCGGAGCCGATGAAACCACTGGGATATTTCCTGCGGACGTGGAAGTGGCACGTCCACTCGAAGCTCGAAGCGCCTCCACACGGCACGGTCCAAGAGCTCGGGGTGATTGGTGGCGCACACAATCACGCAGTTCGTGGGTATCGCATCCATTTGCAACAGAAGCGAACTCACGACGCGCTTGATTTCTCCGGTCTCCTGGGTATCGCCCCGTTCCTTGCCAACCGTGTCGAATTCGTCGAAAAACACCACGCAGGACTGCCCGGCGACAAAATCAGTGAGCCGGCGAAGGCGGGATGCGGTCTCGCCGAGATAGCTGGCGATAAGTCCGTCATACCGGACGACATAAAATGGCAGCCGCAGCTCGTGCGAGAGTATTTCAGCGAGACTTGTCTTGCCCGTCCCGGGCGGCCCGACCAACAGCACCTTATGCCGCGGCTCGAGACCGTGGGACCGCAACAATCCGATTTCCGAATACTCGTCAATGAATTCCTGGATTTCCCCCGACGTCTCCGGTGCCAGGACGAGATCCTTGAGCCTACGGCTCGGCTTGAGCTCGACCAGTGCGTCACTCAATTCTGGCGGGATGGCGTATTCACGCATTCTCGGCGCACTGGACCTCTTCCTACGATCTGCGTCGATCGCGTCGACTAGTCGCTCAGCGATTCCGTTCTGTTGTTGGGCCCGCGCCTCGGCGACAAGCGCCTGAAGCGGCAGCGAGGCACGGTCGCTGGAAAAGCCAAGATCGTCATCCTTCCGTGCGATGCCGGTTCGCGCCATTGTTCCGTTACCTTCCGCGCTCGACTCGTCCCCAATGCGGCGCTGTTTCCCATTAATGATAAGCCAATTGGCAACCAGCGCCAGAGGCAGGGTGCAAAAAGCTGCCCCTCTCCTGACGATCCTATTGTCATTCGAAGCCCGTTAACGTTCGGTTTTGAGGCTGCCACGACGGTTCAAAGGTGACACGGTTTCGATGAGACGTGCAGTACCTCCTTTCACGCCGCGCCGCCACTACGAAACGCTCTGTCCGCTCCTCTGCCGTCCGAGGGTCCATGAGATGGCCTCCCCGCGCACCACACCGGAAACCTCCTTGCCGAGATGTCGGTCAAGCACTGGTCGCCATGGCACCAGCGTGAATTCTCGCGACTTCTCGATGACAGCGTACTTGCCGCTAGCAAGGTCGACGGATCGGCGCAGCGTGCCTTCTATTCGATCTCCAGGCTGCGCTTCGGCATACGCGAGACCGAGCTGATCCGACAGCTGGCCGGCGACACGGTTCAGCTCGCGCTGGCGCAGGATCGAAATCATGTTGGCGCGGTAGACGGTCCGGTTCTGCTCTTCATGCGCGAGGCCTTGCGCGATCAGCCACTGCCGCCGGCGGACTTGCGCTTCCCGTACCTCACCGCCAAAGCCGGAGGTGCGCAAGGCCTCCGGTCGGTCGGCAACCAGCTGCTGGTCAATCCAGGTGGCGCCGTCAGAACGGACCTGTCGCTCCAGCGGCATTGACGAGAGCTCGTCGACAACAACAGGCTCGGCCCTGGCCCGCTGGCGCTCATAGTCAGCGACACGGTTGAGGTGATCTGGCGCGATGATCCAGGCTCCGTCCGGCTCGCGCTCCACGCCGGCGGTCGCGCGGCGGATCGCCTCCAGCCGCCGCACATGGGTTTCGGCAAAGCGTTCGGTGGCGGACGGATCATGCTTGAGGTGAATGTCGATGGAATAGCGGCCCTCATGAGTAGCGGCGATCTCGGCGATCGCCCGGTCAACCGGCGTGGGCTCGATGTTCCTCGGCGTGACACGCACGATGCAGCCGTCGGGCGTCGGCCCAGCGGCCTCGCCCTTGCCGATATCGACATAATGGCTTTTCCCGTCCACACCGTCGACGACGAGGTAATGCCGGTCGCTGATCTCGTCGGCCAGCCCACGCACGACGACGCGACCGACAATAGGTGCGGCCAGCGGTTCCGGTCGATCATGCACAATGTAATCGGCAGCACTGCGGGCGAGCCCCTTGCCGGTCAGCTCGCGGTGCATGGTCTTGATGATGTCGCCGCGCTCGCCAACGCGGCGCAGCGTCGCCTCAAGCTCGTCGTCCAGACGCCACCTGCCAGAGCCGATCTCATCGGCTAACCCCATCCGATCGAGCTTGCGCAGGCGTCCCTGATGCAGCGTCTGGCGAAAGGCGTCCCGGCCGTCCGGCGTGACATGTCCGTCGTCGTCGCGCATGCGTAGCAGCTGCCGGTCTATGCTGGTGAAGCGCTCCTGTTCCATTTCCTGGCGCAGGCGCTGCTCGATCTCGCGGTCGGTGCGAGGACCGAGATCGAGGCTGACCAGTTCGGCCCCGCGCTCGCGCAAACCGGACGAGATGTAGTCGCGGGCGATGACGAGATTCTCGCCGCGATCGTCCTTGCCGCGAACGATGACATGGGTGTGGGGATGGCCAGTGTTGAAATGGTCGACGCCAACCCAATCGAGCTTGGTGCCGAGATCCTCTTCCATCTGCGCCATCAAGCGTCGGGTCAGTGGCTTGAGGTCGTCATACTCAATGCCGTCTTCGGCGGCGACGATGAAACGGAACTGATGCCGGTCGCCATCGGCACGATCGAGGAAGGCCTTGCCATCGACCCGATCTTTGTCGGCACCATAGAGTTGGCCAGGCTCGCCTTCGCGGGTGACGCCGTCGCGCTGGAGGTAGCGCAGGTGCGCGTGCGCTCCGTCGGAACCCTTGCCGGCCAGTTTGACGACCCGTGCCTTGACGACGACACGTCGCAGCCGAAAGGCGGCGTAGCGGTCGCGTGACTTGAGCAGCGCGGCTGCGGCCCCACCCCGCCCAGCCCGGCTTCCCGTGAAGCGGCCACCGCGCGGGGACCTGCCGCCGGCTCGGTTGATTGCAGCTCGGACCTGGCCGGCGAAGCGTTTTTCTGCCTTCGAGCCGCGCGACCCGATCTTGCCAAGCTTTGGCCTGAACTCGTCGTCTGTCATGCAAGCCTCCCGAAATACTGCAACAAAATCAGCGGCTTGCGCGCCCCAGCCTCTTGGTGCCGCTGGCAGCCTCCTGGGAAAGCGATGTGCAGACAAAGACTTAACCGCCTATCGGAGGCGGTGCCTTTATCTTGCCTTACGCGCCCCTCGCCCCTCGCCTTAAGCGTCCCTGGCCCCTCCCGGATGCCCTCAACAGCGCTAGCCATTGTGCTTCTTTGGCCGCGCGAGATCCCTGCCGAGCGGCACGAAAAGGCCGCCATTCGTTTCACCGGCGCGAACACCGTCGCGAAGGAAGAACAAAGAGCGTCCGGAGGGAGCGTTCCGCCCCTTTGAAGTTGTGGATTGGCCTTTGAATTCGTTCATGTCGGCCGCCGAAATCCCCGTCGCCTCAAGCTGTTTCAGATAGGCAACGGTCTCTTTCGGCAGCGGCCTTCGAAGCTTCAAATGGCCTTCATAGCGCTCGGGTCCAGCGTTGTAGGCGGCAAACAGGCCGGGGAATCCGAAACGCTTATACATGGCGCTGAGATAGGCGGTTCCGGCCAAGATGTTGTCGCGCGGATCGTGCGGGTCGGCTCCCAGACCGTGCTCGACGCGCATCTCCTGATAGGTGCCGGGCATCACCTGCATAAGACCCATGGCGCCGGCGCGGGAGGTGATGGGACGGCCATCGAGGACGGTCTTGCCGCGGCTTTCGGCATCGATGACGGCGCAAATCCAGGCCTGGGGAATGTGGAAGCGTGCGCTTGCTTCCGATACGAAGTGCTGCCATCGTTGCAGCTGCGGACTTTGGGAGATGACGGCTGGCTCAGCGCCGGTCGAGGCGGAACAGGCGCATGGCGCGACGGCGATCATGCCGAGCATCAGGAGGGTCACTCGGTCCATAGCGGCACCAGCCTCCCGATGATGTTTTCGGCCGGCACCGGCCCGAAATAGCGACTGTCGAAGGAGTGATTTTTTTCGTTGCCGAGCAGGAAAACCTCGTCATGGGCGAGCGCTCGGCAGCCGTTCCACCAGGGCAGCGGACGGCCTTGCGTGTCGATTTTGAGCCGACGGGCGACGATCTCGCCGCCTATGATGATGGCATTACTAAAGGCGCAGACATGCTCGTCCGGCAGCGCGGCGAGACGCTTCACCAGCGGTATATTGCGAGGCAGATAGCCGCGTTGGTCGGCGAGATAGGCAACGAAGCCAGGCGGGCGGGCGAGCACAAGATCGCCGCGCGCAGGCGTGCCAGACCCAACGCGATAGAGACCGACCGGCGCGCTAGCCGAGGCGTTCCAGACCAGCAAGGGAGACGGCTTTGGGAGCGCCGTGAAGCCTGTCAGGCTCAGGCCAATCGCGGCGATGGCGATTGCGTTGCGCGCCCGAACGCGCCGCAAACGGCTGCCGATCAGATGGATGGAAGGCCGCTGGCTCATGAGCGGGCTCCCTCGTCGGCTGAGCCGGACCCGCCCTTGTCATCGTCGGAGCCGGGTTCTGGCGGGCGGCCTTTCGACCAGTCGTCGAGTTCGTCGATGTGGTAGCGGACATAGCGGCCGTGCTTGCGGTATTTCGGGCCGCCGCCGGTCAGCCGCATCTTTTCCAGGGTGCGCTGGGACAGGCCGATATAGAAGGCAGCCTGCGCGGTGTTCAGAAACGGACTGCCCTTCTTGGCGCGGGCCGCGCGGTCGTTTTCGTCGTCCATGATGGTCCTCGTTTCGCTTCGGACAAGCGACCGCGAGGATCGGCGAGCGAGGTCGTCCTGGGGACGGGCGAAGAGTCGGGTGGGAGTTTTCGCCGCCCCTTCGGGCGAGCGTCGGCGGGAACCCCCGCGCCGAGTTGCGGCGCGAGGGCTTGAGCCGGCCGGTCAGTCGGCCGGGTTCCAGATGACGGCGTAGGTGTCTTGATCGTCTTGGCCGGCGGCGCGGCCGAGATTGGCGTAGAGCTTGCGGGGACCGAACTCCGGTGCGGCGATGGACAAGCTCACATAGTCGTTGCCGGAAGTCTCCCCGGTTCGGATCCAGCCGGCGCCGACCTCCACGCCCTGCGTCAGCACCCGGAAGTCGGGATGGTTGTCGGCGGACTTGCTCCGATTGGGCACGATGTCGATGTCGGCGCGGACGCTGAGCGTCCTGAGCTGGCCTTTGTAGCTGCCGTTTTCCTGCTTGTTGACGTAGCCGATCGCGGTCATTTTCCTGTCTCCTTCTGCTGTCGCCGGGGACCATTCCCCTGCGATGGCGGACCGTGATGGGCGCGTCCGGACCGCCCGAACCCGGCAGGGCCGCAGCGGCAGCGAAGGACCCGAGCGGGCAGCTTTTTTGAAGCGAAGCGGCGCGAGGAAGCCGCGTCATGCGGCGGGGAAAAAAGCTGGTGGCGAGGGTTTCGGGCGGGCTGGAACCGCCCATAGGTCAATGAGCCAGCCGCAGGGGAATGTCCTCAAGACGTGTGGGGACAGGTCGCGTGATCGGGTGAGCACAACAAGCGATCGGAACGCGTGCGGCGGGTTCCGCACGCTCAACACCGTGCCGGATCGATAAATGTGCCCGTGCACCGGGAGCCCCAGCAGGCATCTCGGCGTGGTAATCGAGCACTGACAAGGGCGAGCTTTGGCGGCCGGATGTTGTTGCCGGAAGCGGGGTCCAAGGGGCGGAACGTGCAGCCAACGCGCCCCGGAGAGGCGCCAACCCGCGGCTATCGACGAGCCGCCTCGGCATGGCGGACTCATTCGAGGGTAACAGCGACCGGGCCTCGGCCCATTGATCGGCGGTCGGAAGCCGCCGCGTTTCGTGTGTTTTCGGTTGGGAACTTGGTCGAATCCGCGCCAGCTGGTTCCATTGGAGCGAAACCGATCGTCTCGGCGTGATCGAGGAATTCGACCAAATTGATACCGATGGCCTTCGCGAGGTCCGCCTGGCTGAGACCAGACGCTTTTCTTTTATCGACGCGGACATACCCGGGTGATCGGCCAGCCGCCATCCGCCAAGGTTAGGTCGTTCCTAGCGGCGCGGCGGGCACGGCTGAGCCCGCGTCCGAAGTCGACGAGGAAAGGGTATTGCTCCCCCGATTTCCGAAGAAGGCCACTGGTCGCAATTGCCCCTGTGGGCCGTGGCGATCTTTTGGTCGCGCTTGCGACATTCTTGTCAGCCTTCGGGACACAACAATGTTTTCGGATAGGCGCGCACGAGGGAGCAAATCAAGGAATCTCAATCTCGCAAACGCCGTGACGCCCAGCCGGACTCGATCCTCAGGGCGTGGAGACCGGCGCGCCGTGCTGAAGAGCTCGGAGGTGTCAAAGGCCTTCCTCGACAGGGGGAGCAGCAACAGCGCGATCGTAGGCGCGACGGCCGCATCTTCGCAGATCGCAGCCTGCGCACGCAATTACACGCCAGAGACAAAGCCTTACGCGGTCGATGCCGGCGTGCGGCAATGCATCGGCTCGGCCCGTCCGGAACGGCTTTCGCCTTCCCTTGCCGGCGCGGAAGTTCTGACTACTCCGACAGTACAGCACCTTTGCTCGGTCCGGGTGACCAAGCGATTGTGCGGCGCGCTCGGTCTCGGTCAATGCACGGCGCCCCTGCTCAAGCCGACAGGGCTTCGGCAAAAGATAGTCCGATTCGGTGCCCCCAAGTGAAATGGCATAGCGCTTGCTGTTATCCGTTAGAGCCCACCAAAGCACGTAGAAAGCTATGAACAGAACCATGGCAAAAACGCGAAGTTCCATACAAGCGCCCAAGGAGACCGTGCACGTTTGCGCCGAACGTCCCCTCCAGACGTCCCTCCTCCGGTATCTGATTTGCTATGGCTGGTTCGAGACTGACGGAGCCGTGGCGCTCGCCCAATTGTCGCTTACCCGCCTCCGCCAGGAGGGTCGCCGACGCGATCAAAGTGCATCAGGCGACGGTAAGCCGGGTGACGTCGAACACATACATGCAGACCCCGCGCGAAGTGTTCGAACTGAAGTATTTTTTCACCGTCGCGAGCGCGTCCTCCCAAGGTGGCGACGCGCGGTCCCCCCCGAAGCTGTCCGCCATCGGATCAAGGCGACAATCGCCGACGAATCGCAAGATGACGCGCTTTCCGACGACGACATCGTCGTCCGGCCCAAGGAAAGGGCCATCGATTTGCGCGCCGCACCGTCACAAAATATCGCGAAGCGATGAACATCCCCTCGTCCGTGCAATGCCGCAGGCAATGGCGCTTCTGGCGTTAATGCGGGTCAACGCAGCAACCCGAGTTTGCAGCACATCCAAACTGGAGACCCTGTTGATGACCGAATCCGCTACGGGCTTCATGGACGGAGTTCTGCATGACCCAAAACAGCCAGATCAACGGTCTGGTCCCGCATGGGGTGCAGTCATTTCGCTTGCCTTAGGCACCTTTGGGCTTGTGACGGCAGAGTTTCTGCCTGCCAGCGTGCTGACGCCGCTCGCGCATGATCTCTCTATCACCGAGGGTGCAGTCGGACAGGCGCTGACAACGACCGCCATCGTGGGGGCGATCTCGGCGCCGACGATGGCCGTCATCACAAGGCCCCTGGACCGCAGGATCGTCATATGGGCGATGACGCTGCTGCTGATCCTGTCGAACGTTCTATCGGCCGTCGCGGGGTCGCTGCCGGTTCTCCTGGCCGCCCGCGTCGTGCTCGGCATAGCACTCGGAGGGTTCTGGTCGATTTCGGCAGCGCTGGCGATGCGGCTCGTTCCAAGTCACCTCCTGCGGCGCGCCATGTCGATCATCCTCACCGGCGTTACCTGCGCTACCGTTTGCGCGGCTCCAATCGGCGCCTATGTCGGCGATATCTGGGGATGGCGAACCGCCTTCATGATCGCTGCGGTCGTCGGCGCCGTTACGCTGGTAGTGCAACTCATAACCATTCCGAGGCTGCCTCCGATTGGAGTGGCCAGCTTCCGCAGTCTGCTGGATGTGGCCAAGAATCCGATGATCAAAGTCGCGATGTTGGTCGTCCTGCTGGTCGCTTCCGGGCACTTCGCCGGCTTCACCTATATCCGCGCCTTCCTTGAGAAGTTTCCCGCGCTTGATATCGAGACGATCTCGCTGGTGTTGCTCGTCTTTGGCATCGGCGGCTTCTTCGGCAATTTGGCCGGCGGATTCCTGGCCGAGCACAGCCTCAAGGCAGCCGCGGCCCTGCCTCCCCTGTTCATAGCGATGGCCACTGTCTCGCTGCTGACGCTGGGAGCATCGGCTTGGGCCACGGCGATTGCGGTTACAGTATGGGGCTTTGCCTTCGGCGCGGTGCCGGTGGGACTGCAGACATGGATGGTGCTGCACGCCGCTCCCGAGCAGGCCGAAAGCGCCGGTGGGCTGATGGCCGCAACGTTCCAGGTAGCCATCGCAGCGGGCGCGATTTTCGGCGGACTACTGATGGACAATGCCGGCGTCGCCAGTTCCCTTGCCTACAGCGCCGTTGCCTCGTTCCTCGGCGCCCTGACAGTGTTCTTGCTCGGCCCGAAGCGCGAACCTCAGACCACCTGACAGAGAGGCCATCAGTGCAGCGCGGGAAAGATGCAATCATCAGCCGCGCGGTGCGATCCTACGCACGATTTTTGGCGGTTGCAGGCCTCGTCTCCGGGTGATCGGACGCTGTTGTCCGGTCGATTTCGACCGGCGGGGGCGTTTCGAATGATGGTGCCGACGAGAGAACCTAAGAGTGCGGGACCGAACCGGACCGCCTCGTCCGTCGACCGCTCTGGCATGGCGACGCGGTCTATGCGGCTCTGTCTTGCGGCGAGCATCGGGCGGATCGCGCGCCTGATCTCTTACATGAAGCTCGGGGCCGAACATGCCCCGCAGCTTCTGATTCGGCCCGAAATAGAGGATCGTTCGGCGATATCGTAGTTGTATTCACCAACTGTGATCCAGCCGCGATTGAACGTCGACAGCCCCGCGCGACGGATTTCCAGCGGCGGAATCTCAAGCGCCGCCTGCCCTTGGTAAGGCGGCTTACCGGAATTCGGAAGGAGGACGAGACGAGTTATCTCACGCTCAGTATCCCCGCAATTCGGTGCGGCGCATGGCGAAAACCTTCAGCCTCGCATAGCTTGCGGTAAAAGTACTTCTTCCACTTCATGTTTTTGGTGATGCCGGCTGCCAGCATGGGGAAACACGTGGCACGCCGTCATGCAAAATCATCGAATGTGCGTCAGACCCAATTTTGCACGCCGGTTCGCACCCGTATGAGGCGCTGAGTAAATCTAGACTGAGACCAGGAGTGCCCGCGACTTCACATGCGGGATGCCTCCTGCAACATTATCTGCCGCATCCAGATGCTTGCCGGATCACTGTTGTGGAGGGTGGGCCATTGGACGGCCTCGGTGAACGTGGGTAGTGGCCGCGGAAGTTCGATGATCCGCAAGGGGAAGGTTTTTTTGAAATGCTGAACCAGCCGGAAGGGCATGGTCGCTATCCGAGCTGTGCCTGAGACCATCGGCGGGATCATGCTAAAGGCCTGTACGACGATCTCAACACGTCTCTTGAGACCATGCTCAAGCAAAAACTGTTCCTCGATGGATGGCATCTGGGCACCGCCGACCCTGAACGCAATGTGTTTCATCGACACGTATCTCTCGAATGTAAGCTGACGTGGCAACTGCTTGTTCGTGGGGCAGCCCACGCACACGAATGTCTCGTCGAACAGCGCCGCTCTTGGATGGGCGCTCGACATGAAAAATTCCGGAAGAATCACAAAATCGACGTCACCGCGCCGGAGAAGCTCATCGGGGTCGTTGTCGAGCGGCCGCAATTCGAAGCTGACGGCGGGTGCTTCGCGTGCAACCCGCTCCACGACCTTTTCAAAAAACACGAGTGTGGCGAAATCGGAAAGAATGATCCTGAAGCGGCGATCGGATTGAGCCGGATTAAACGGATCCCAAGAAATAATCGAGCATTGGATGTGCAAGAGTGCGCCACGAACAGCGGGGGCGAGTGTTTCCGCACGCGGGGTTAGAACGCGTTCGCGGCCGCTCATCGTAAACAGTTCATCGTTGAAATAGTTGCGCAGCCGGGCGACGGCCGCGCTCATGGCCGGCTGACTAAGGTTGATGCTGCTTGCCGCGGCCGTGAGGTTGCGCGCGGTCAGCAGTGCGTCGAGCACGACGAGAAGGTTCAGATCAAGGCCTTTGAAACGCATGCCTCATCTGTCCGTAACGTGGTTGTTTGTCATCGTGACCATTATGGGCGCTCGTTTACGGTCCCACTCAGAGGTGTTGTGTCCCGACCTGCCGCCCGCGCGCGTGGAGGACGTGCTCGTCGTAGTTATGGGGATAGCGCGGCCGACGAGCGAATGGCCGACCGGTACAACAGTCGATCGGATAGGTCCGGAGCTATGAAACATGTCGATTACAGATGCGAATTTTTCACGTGGCTAATTGATTACAGATTGAGATTTGAGCAGACTTGGGCGTGGCGGCGCTCCGACAACGATCCGCGACACATATCCGAGGTTGCGCGCAATACTGCGAATTGCCATCGCTATGACGACAATCGCCACTCCAAGCACAGTTGCGAAGGTGATTCTGGTCGTGAGATTCCAGACTTCTCCAAACTGTATCAAATCCATGAGGCGAAACACGGCACCCTGGACCAGGTAAAGCAGCAGCGTGCTCTGACCAAGCTGCACCGCGACAAAGCGAGCTACTCTAGTCGAATAGACAAGTCTCCAGCATTGGAACATAGACTGCATTGCTACCGCAGAAGCCGCCAAAGAGCCAGAGAACATCAGAAAAACTTGTTTAGCTGACTGTTCATCATGAATTAAAACGAGATTGTTGTAGGCATAAGTCTCCTTGCCCCACCCGAGGAAGCATATGAAAGCCGCTATCGAAAATAAGACAACAAAAATGGATTTGTGACGCCAGATGACGCCATTCTGCCATCCGATCGGCTGGGCAAACAGGAACCCTAAACAATAAAATGGGTAAGTGTACTTTAACAACGGGGTTATTGATAACGTGATGGGTGCGAATGCGACCGCAATTGCAGATGCGCTTATGATCCATATCGATAGACGGTTGAAAGTTGTAAGAACTCTAATCAGAATGAACGAAATAAATGCCGCCCATATGAACCAATAGGTTCCAATAACTTCCGTCGACAAATCCAACAATGTATCAGTTAAACTCTTCATGGGAAAAATAACTGCGGACTTTAACGTCCAAATCAACGTACACCAAAAAAGCATTGGCAGTAGTAGCTGCATTGCCCGCTCACCGACACCTTGGGTGAACGATTTTCGCAAAATTGCCCCAGAAGAAAGATATCCGCTTAGCGCCATAAAGAGAGGCATATGAAACATGTAGATCGACTTGAAATACGGCGACAGCCAGAAAGCGTCGGTGCCCTGGTAGATTAAATATTGTAACAAGTGCCCAATTATCACCAAAGTAATGAGTATGCCTTTGGCGAAATCGAAGCTTAGGTCTCGGTTGTTTGTCCCTGCTGGGCACGAGCCGCGTCCCTTCGCTCCGGCTCTTATGTTATCAAGCATCAGACTCCAGCCTATCTGTTGCAGTTGCTACTTGCCGTTTCTGGGCACGGCGAGCGCGGTGCAAAGGATCGAAAATCACGCCGATCGCGGCGTGGTATGGAGGGCCGATTGGCTGCAACCGAGCGGACAACATCCCAGTGCCTGATCGCAAACCTCGAGCGCATTGGCGGTCGCGATCATGTGTGGCGATGCGAACGCCCGGCACTATGGTCGTCTGGCCGTCTCTGCAAAACCTCTCAAGATGGTTTCGCAGCGGGTGCCGAACCATGCCAAAAGCGAATGGAATGCCACGCTGCTGCAGCACCGGACGCATGACGCGGATAGAACGACTCATTCCGAGTCTCTCAAGATCCGGATGCATCCTGTACGATCCGAGTTCGCCTACCAAGCAATCAACCTCGCCAACCGTGAAGAAATGGCGCAGCAGGTCCTAGTGAGCTGCTACGCCGTGCACATCAGAGCCGATTGCGCGAACCTTCGGCCCTGCACCGGCCCAGCTACAACCGCCTGAAAGCCCCTGTCGCCCATAGGCCTTTTGGAAGAAGGCGGAGAGTTCGACATGATCGGCTACTTACAAGTCATTTCCCAGCACACGCTGCAGAAGCAGTGGCGTGATCGGGCGCATGTCAAGTGCGGTCATCTATGCAGCGCCCTGGAAGTTTGGTAAAATCGATTGTTTAGATCGCGAGCATCCACGCTATGGATAAGTGAAAGCCATGCGCTTCAAGGGCCTTGATCTGAACCTTCTCGTCGTGCTCGACGCACTGCTGACCGAGCGGACCCTCACGGCGGCGGCAAGCAGCATCAACCTTAGTCAGCCGGCCATGAGCGCGGCCGTCGCCCGGCTGCGCGACTATTTCAACGATGAACTGTTTACGACGAGCGGCCGCGAACGTGTTCTAACCCCGCGTGCGGAAACACTCGCCCCCGCAGTTCGCAGCGCACTCTTGCAAATCCAGTGCTCGATTATCTCTTGGGATCCGTTTAATCCGGCTCAATCCGATCGCCGTTTCAGGATCATTCTTTCCGATTTCGCCACACTCGTGTTTTTTGAAAAGGTCGTGGAGCGGGTTGCACGCGAAGCACCCGCCGTCAGCTTCGAATTGTTGCCTATCGACGACGACCCCGATGAGCTTCTCCGGCGCGGTGACGTCGATTTTCTGATTTTTCCAGAATTGTTCATGTCAAGTGCCCATCCAAGAGCGGCGCTGTTCGACGAGACGCTCGTGTGCGTGGGCTGCTCCACGAACAAGCAGCTGCCACGGCAGCTTACATTCGAGAGATACATGTCGATGAGGCACGTTGCGGTCAAGTTCGGGCGGACGCTGAAGCCCTCCATCGAGGAACAGTTTTTTCTTGAGCATGGTCTCAAGAGACGTGTCGAGATCGTTGTGCAGGCCTTTAGCATGATCCCGCCGATGGTCTCAGGCACAGCTCGTATAGCGACCATGCCCTTCCGGCTGGTTCAGCATTTCAAAAAAACCTTCCCCCTGCGGATCATCGAACTTCCGCT
Organism: Mesorhizobium sp. 113-3-9; assembly: GCF_016756515.1. Taxonomy (NCBI): domain Bacteria; kingdom Pseudomonadati; phylum Pseudomonadota; class Alphaproteobacteria; order Hyphomicrobiales; family Phyllobacteriaceae; genus Mesorhizobium; species Mesorhizobium sp. 113-3-9. Next base: position 7,039,149 of record NZ_AP023246.1, read on the forward strand.
GCCACTACCCACGTTCACCGAGGCCGTTCAATGGCCCGCCCTTCACAACAGTGATCCGGCAAGCATCTGGCTGCGAGAGATATTGCTACAGGAGGCGTCTCGAATGACTTCTCCGGGGGACGCCAAAAGGCGCCCCAGGCAGCCCTAATTTACTCCCGCGTCTCACGCCGGCACTCGCGTCAATAGCCCGTGTCGGAAGAGAGCGACGCTCGCGGCAAGTGCGCCTGCGAGGTCGTCCAGCGGGTGGGCTGCGTCGACAAACGGTGCGAATGAGAAGGGCCCCCCATAGCCGCCATCAAGCAGCGCCCGGATCTGGCTGCCATTGTCGGAACCGACCAGGACGCGATCCGGGTAAATCCAGTGGATCGGATCGTTCACGCTTGAAATGTGGACGAGACCGGTCAGCTCGGAGGAGAAGAACGTCTCCCCGGCAAGCGTGTGGTGGAACGTGTCGTGCACGAGGCGGAAGACGGATTGGCCATCAATGGCGGCAATGGCCTTAGCCGCTTCGTTCTTCGATCGAAGCGAGCAGGTCCGGAAGCCCAGCGGCTCGATGAGACCGATCAGACCGCGCGACTGGAGGATCGGCTTGAGCGCCTTCAAGGCGACGCGGAGATCGCCCCGGCGCTCGACATTGGCGGGCCAGGAGCCATCGTTGACCGGCACCAGCATGAGCGTCTTGGCTCCGCAGGCCGCTGCATAATCGGCGAGCTTGCTCGCCTCGGCCCTGCGGGCGGGGGTCCACTCATTGAAGCGCTGGAGGGCATTGACGGAAATAATCCCAACGCCTGTGTCGGCGGCCGCAGACCGGACGTCCGCCGCCGGCATGCCGCGTGCAATAGCATTGCTGCCCGGTTGGCTGCGGATCTGGACATCGGTTAGGCCCTGGTCGCGGGCAAAAGCGAAAAGTGCCCTGACGTCAAGTCCGGGCGTCGCCAAATAATCGAGTGCAAAGCGGGGCGATGCTTCGCGCATGGCTTGGCTTTCCTTCCATGAAACGGGCGTCATTCTCGGCTGACTGGCTTCTACCGTGCGTTGATTCGCGAGGTCCGAAATGATGGGCATGAGCGAGGCGAGGCAGTCGTACTCACGTTTCTCTCACGCTATGTTTTTCTCTCATTTATGAGCCGACGTTCACCCAAACGGCGGTGCCGCGCCTCCTGAGACATGGTTAAATAGGTGCAATGACCGAACTCGCTCGCAGCCATCCAACTGCTTCCGCAAGGTACCCGCCAAAGTCAGGCAGCAGGGTGTTTCGCCAGAGCGAGGCCGACGCCCAGCGCGATCATCGCGCCACCTGACGCCTCCCTCAGGCGGCGGATCAACCCGGGACGCGCTGCCGCGCCGTCTTGAATGCCGCTGGCCACGACGGCAACCACGATGTCGGCGAGCGTGTTGAGCGCAATGGACACGGAGCCAAGCACCACGAATTGCAGAGCTACGAGCCCTGCGCTCGGATTCACGAACTGCGGAATGAAGGCGAGGAAAAAGACTGCCGTCTTCGGGTTGAGCGCCTCGACCAGTACCCCTTCACGAAACGCCCGCCGGGGTCCGACTGGACCCACTGCGGCGCCGTCATCGCCGCCAGTCGCTCCCTTGAGGCGGGCGGCTTGAAAGGTGCGAAAGCCGAGCCAGACGAGGTAGACCGCGCCGAACAGCTTTAATGCGGAGAACAGTTCCGAGCTCTCGAGCACGATCGCGGAAACACCTAAGCTTGCGGCGAGGACGTGGATCATGCCCCCCAACCCCGTGCCGAAGCTGGAAGCGATACCTTCCCGACGACCACCGGCGAGCGTGCGCGCGGCAACGTAGAAGATGCCCGGACCGGGGGTGATGGCGAGCACGGAGGCCGCGGCGAGGTACAGGGCGAGTGGGGTCAGTTCTGGCATGATGGTCGATTCCGACGAAGTTCATGATTATTTTGGGATGAGAGCGGCGACGTCGCGGTCAGATGCCCGCTCGCTCACCGCAAGGCCCGCCGCCACGCCAGCGCGGTCGGCCGCGTTCCGGTTCTGGCTCATTTTGCGCTTGCCCTCCAGCCTCGTGATTGGCATGCGCAGGCCGACGATTCCGCGGAGTTGCGCCTGTATAAAATCCGGCGGCGCGTCCGACACCGCCCAAGGCGAGGCGCGCTCGCCCTCGTGGTGGTCGGTCAGCCGATTCACGACGTCCAGCAATCTTCCCGCATCCTCGAAGAACTCGACCGGGCCATAGGCGTGGACGGCGACGTAATTCCAGGTCGGGACGACCTTCCCGGTTTCCCGCTTGGTCGCATACCATGCCGGCGTCACGTAAGCGTCCGGCCCCATGAAGATGGCTAAGCCGTCGCCCAGCGGCGGAACACGGCACTGGGGATTGGCCTTCGCCAGGTGCCCGTAGATCACGCCGTGCTCGCCCTCGCTCTCGTCAAGGAAGAGGGGCAGTGGCGTTGCGAGCGGCCCTTCCGCCGTGACGGTAACGAAGTTCGCCAGCAGCGCCGCGCGAATGGTCGCGCGCAGGCATTCCTTGTCGTCGTCGCGGAAAGCGGGAGGGATGTACATCGCGAAACTCCTTGCGTTACCAAGTCAGGTATCGGCAAGCTGGCCTATTGGAAACAGCCAGTCAGAAGCTATTGAGGTAGTCCAGTTGGTGAAAGATGGCATCGCGCACCGGATCAGGGCACCGGAATCCCCGGTGCCGGTCACGGTATGCGAATTGCTTGCCAAACCTTTTGGACGCAGCCAGCGATCCCGCTTGGTCGCTATGTGAGCCTGCGGCAAGCCCAATGAAATTGATCCAACGCAAAGTGAACCATACATGCAAACAATCGTCGAAAAGTGAACCTACCGGCGATGCTAGGCATGCCGAGAGCCTGCGCGGGTTTTCACTGTAGCAGGTGACAACACTACCCTTAGCCAACCGGTCGGAGCCGACCAGTTTGTCCGATGTCGACGAAGTGCTTGTTCGCAGGGCGCAAACGGCCTGTAAGCCTTCATAAGCGAGACCACACAGGTACTGGCTGGGAAAGCAGGTCCGTGGGATCTCGCATTTCAGTGATGTTCTGGAAGCGAGCGAATTTCATATCCGCAGGCATCTAATGCAGGAATCAGATTGGACAGCGCCATAACGGTCTGGTTGCGCAGACTGGCTTGAGTGCTCCGTGTCGACTCGTCGGGAGGGCATCCGTCGTGCAAGAGCACGATTGCGCCGGGGCGTACCGAGGCGAGCACTGCATCGACGATCGCGTCGGTGCCGGGGCGCGACCAGTCTCTTGGGTCGATCGACCAATGAAGGGCCGCCAGCCCCGCGATCTCTGAGGCAGTGAACACTTCTTCGCTCCAGGCGCCGTATGGCGCGCGAATGTAGCGGATCGAGGCCTGCGGGCATGCCAGCATGATGGCCTGGTTCGCCTCAAATACTTCACGTTGCACTTCGCCCAAACCGCATTTGGACAGGTCCGGATGAGACATCGTGTGGTTGCCTACCTCATGCCCTTCTGCGATCATTCGCTGGATGAGTTCCGGATGCTCTGCGGCGTAAGCACCAATGACGAAGAATGTCGCTGGCACCCGATTTTGCGCCAGCACATCGAGTATCTGTGGTGTGAAACATGGATTGGGACCGTCGTCAAACGTCAGATAAACGCTTCGACGCCCGGTGCCGTCAGCGCATTCACTCTGCACCTTCCATCTGTCATCGAGACGTCTCATAGCTGCGAACCCTTGCGGTCAATTGTTGTACCGGTCGGCCATTCGCAATCGGCATAACCCCGATCCTTGAGGTAGGGGCCTACGCTATCGGGGGGAGCTTGTCGCGAAGAGCCGACGCGATGCAGCTTGCGCCGATCACCGATGTACCTGGTCGAAAAGGGGATCGGCTCGCTTGATGTTCGGCGCAGACCAGGAGGGACACACCAGAAAATGCTCCTCGGAGCCAACGCACGCATCGACAATCTCCTTAGGGCTGCATCCTTGAATTCTTCCTATGGGACGTTCTGTACAATCGGCAAAATCGATTGTTTCGATGACAAGCATCCACGTTGCGGATAGATGAGACAAAGGCTTGGATCGCGTGCAACCTCACGGCGGCGGCAGCAGCATCAACCTTAGTCAGCCGGCCATGAGCGCGGCCGTCGCCCGGCCGCGCGACTATTTCAACGATGAACTGTTTACGATGAGCGGCCGCGAATGCGTTCTAACCCGCGTGCGGAACCGTCAGCGTCTCAGAGTCGAGCGACGACGTCGCGCAGCATCTCGACGCCTTTTTCGATCTGCCGGATGCTCAGGGCGGAATAGCCCATGACAAGCCCGACGCGGTCGGCTTCGCCTGCTCCCGACTGCCGATGATAAAGCGGCGAAATCGGGTGCAGACCCAGACCCGCGTATTGGGCAGCTTCGACCAACGCCGTTTCACGCGATCGCGGCAGGTCGTTGAACCATATGACGACGTGCAGTCCAGCCTCTGCCCCCTGGACGGCGATCCGACCTTGAAAACTCCGCTTCAGGGCGGTCAGCAATGCCTCCCGGCGCTCGCCGTTGATGCGGCGCACGCGGCGCACATGGCTTTCATAGCCACCGCTCTCGATCAGAGAGGCCAATGACTCCTGCCCCGCCATCGGAGAATGCCGGTCGGCAAGCTGCTTGGCGGTTTCGAAAACCTGCAGGAATTCCGCCGGGACGACGAGATAACCGATCCGCAGCATCGGCGAGAGCGTCTTGGAGATGGTGCCGAGGTAGATGACGGCCCCATGATCCTCGAGGCTATGCAGCGGGGGAACGGGGCTGATATCGTAGCGATATTCGCTGTCGTAGTCGTCCTCGATGACATAGGCGCCCTGCTCCCGCGCCCATTCCAGAAGCTGATGCCGCCGCGGGATCGGCATGACGCCGCCGAGCGGAAACTGATGCGAGGGCGTCACATAGGCCAGCCGGGCCGCGACCCCCGCCAGTTGCTCCGTTTGCATGCCGTGATCGTCAACCTCGACAGGAACGGGCGTGGCACCTGTACTGGCAAAGACCTGGCGCGCCATCCTGTAGCAGGGGTCCTCGATGACGAAGCTGTCCCCGGGGTCGAGCAGCAGGCGCGCGCAGAGATCGAGGCCCTGCTGCGAACCATTGACGATGACGATCTGCTCGGGGTCGCAGCGCACAGTACGGGCGCGCCAGAGATAGCCCTGAAGCGCTTGGCGGAGCCGGCTCGAACCGCACGGATCGTCATAGGCGAGCCGTGCCGGCCGCTGCGCCATCGCCGCGTTCATCGCGCGCTTCCAAACCGATGCGGGGAAATCTGAGGGCGCCAGGACGCCATATCGGAAATCAACCTTCAGCGTGTTCGGCAGGTAATCCGGCCAGCGCGGAGTACCACGCAGCCGTTCGCCATAGCTTGACAAGTGAACCGGGCCGAACCGTTTTGGGGGATTGGCGGTCAGCTCATGTCCCAGCAGTGAGGATGCGACACGAGGGCGCGCGCCTTGACGGATGTCGATGAAACCTTCCGCGGCCAGCTGCTCGTAGGCGACGGTGACGGTCGTTCGCGAGACGCCAAGTTCCTCGGCGAGACCACGGGAGGACGGCAGCTGGCTTCCGGTGCCGTAAACGCCTCTGAGGATCTGCTCGCGAAGCGCTTCGTAGATCTGGCGCGCGCCCATGCCATGCGAGCGGGTTGAAGCACCGGGACCTGGAGACTGGACCATTTCTTTTCCTGCCAACTGGACATTCCATATCAACCAGTTTGCAGCCACTCCTTCCGAAAGCCAAGGCACGTCTGAAGCCGATGCCCGAGACCGCAATCCAAGACCGGAAAGTGGCACATCTGCGAACGATGCCAAATTCGGCTTCGCTACCCTCGCGATCCATCACGGCTACGATCCGGCTGGTTTTCCCAATGCCGGTCAACCACGCGTCTTCCTGAGCTCGACCTACGATCGAAAGTGTTGCGGCGAATGAGGCCGCCGCCTTGGCGGCGCAATCCTCGGCGCCGCGGAAGCCTCCACACGCTGTACGAAACGGGCTTGCGCTACATCACCGGCGCGGCGCTCTCGACCATGTCCTCCCTCCTGGTTCTGCGCGGGCTGAAAAGGACTCTCGCGCTTCGCATGGAATGGCACAGCACCACGGCGCTTGCGATCGCGCAGGTGCGCGACGGGCATTCGGCCGTGGGTTAGGTGAGCTCCCCTTCTTCGACTCGCATCCCGATCAGGCGATTGCCCGAAAGGAGATGTCGGGCATCGCCAACGAGGGGGCCGAAGGGTCAAGGCGCGCTAAGACATGATCGTCGCCTCACCAATGCATTTTGCCAAAAGCATCTCAACGACGAATATGCCGGCTTGGCGCGCCGTAGGGCCGCCGCCTTATCCCGCGAGCGGCGCAGCCCGCTCGCACGTCCCGTCCGCTATGCGTAACACCAGGCTGATGCCGGAGACATAGGCAGTCACCGAACCGGGTCCGCCGTCGAGAAACGACGAATTGGTGCTGTCTTGAGCCACCGGCAAGCAAATCCATTACTGATCCTCGACTGCCATAGGCGTTATGCATGCTCGCAGCCTGGGCACAGTCATATGAAGATGCTTGGACAGAACGGTGTTTCGGCAACTGTTATCTGTCGTCCAGCTTTTGGCATCAGTTTTGATGGACGCGAGCAGCTTGCGAGGGACGCATCCGAACGCGGCGCTGCTCCCACAACCGTCGCAGTTCTCCTGTGAGAGCCTCGCGCTGGGCCTGATCCAGCGTAATTGTATCGAGGAGATCCGCGAGCACGGCTTCGCCCTCGATTCGCGTCAGCAGATCGAACAATTCAGGTGAAATACGCACACCGTCACGGCTGGAGTGATCCGTTCGGATTTCGCAGATGGTCTCCTGGCGATCCAGCGCCGTGTGAGCGCGGACCTTATACAGGGATACATAAGGCGGCAATGAAACCGCTAGCGCAGTCCAATCCTCCAGCGTTGCGGCCCGTTTTTTGACGAGGAACGGCCCGACCACAAGTCCATCCAACCCTGTCGTCAGGAACGTGGCAATCGAGTCTGCAACTGAATCCACGATCGGCTCGGCATTGTTGTTAAAGGACGTGTTGAGCAGAATTGGGATGCCAGTGCGCTGCTTGAAGGCATTGATGACGTCCCAGTAGGCCGGACTGGCCTTGCGCGATACTGTTTGCAGCCGAGCCGTACCGTCGACGTGCGTGATGGCGCCGAGCAAACCACGCTTGGAGTCGCGCACACGAACCACGAAATTCATGAAGGGAAATTCGCACGCACTGCCTGGGAGGTCGAAAAATTCGCGCGCATCCTCCTCCAGCACTGATGGGGCGAACGGGCGATACCCTTCCCGCTTCTTGACCATGGCGTTGATCCGGTCCTTGTTTGTGGCGGGCCTGGGGTCGGCAAGAATGCTGCGATTTCCGAGCGCGCGCGGCCCGAACTCCGAACGACCTTGCACCCAGCCGATCACGGCGCCACCGGCCATCCACTCGGCTGCCCTATCCGCCACCTCCTCAGTGCGTTCAAACTCCAGGTGCCCCGCCCATGCCTTTAGTTCCTCTTCCACAGCATGATCGCTCGCGAGATCCGGCCCCCAATAAACCTCCTGCAATCGCGCACGCGGCGCGGGGCGGCCCAACTCACCAGACACGATTAATGCAGCGCCCAATGCGCAGCCAGCGTCATGCGACGCGGGCTGCACGAAGATGTCTTCGAAAAGGCCTGAATAGAGCAGCTTGCCGTTCATGGAGCAATTGTGCGCAACGCCACCGGCCAGGCACAGCCGCGTCATCCCCGTGGCCTCACGATGATGCCGAAGAATGTGAAACACGATGCGTTCGAGTGCTTCCTGTAGCGACGCACTCACATCTTTGTGCTGCTGAGTGAATGGCATTCCCTTTTGCCGGACCTGAATGGTGCGAAGCAAAGTCGGACCGATGCGGTCCAGGTGGACGCGATACTCGCCGTTTGCAGACAGTTCATAGAACTGCTCGAAAAGCTCGCGATAGGGAACGGGATCGCCGTAGGGGGCAAGCCCCATTACCTTATATTCATCGAACAAGCCGTAGCCGAGATACCGGATCACCTCGAGATAAAATAGCCCAAGGGAATTGTTCTCTGGGAAAGTCGCGAGTTGCGAAATTTCAGCACCAGATCCTACCGCCACAAGACCCGACTGGAAATCACCAGAGCCATCAATCGCGAAAATCAGACTTTGCTCGAAGCCCGACATTGCAAAAGCACTCACGGCGTGCGCCTGATGATGACTTACGAATGAGATACGCGAAGGGTCGAGCTCGCTACCGAACTCCTGCGCCAACAGCTGCTGCACCAAAAATTTGGCATCCAACGGAATGGAGGCGTCGGGCTCGGAAGCAAGCATGTTTTCGAGCATGGCGTTGCAATAGGCTTCGGTAGCGTAGTACGCCACATGATCGATTTCGCTGAGCTGAACCCCAGCGGCTGAAAGGCAGTATTGAACCGAACTGATTGGGAGCTTGTTGGAGTGTTTGATCCGATTGAGGCGCTCCTCTTCTACGGCCGCGATGACCTGTCCGTCTCGGACGAGCACCGCAGCGCCATCGTGCATGAATGTATTCGCAATCTGGAATCGGTTTTCATAGACTTTGTCTAATCCGCCGCTCAATCCTAGACACAGCATCTCGCTCTCCGTTTATCGTACAGGAAGACTGAATTGGCCTGTCTCAAGGCCGTTTGATCAAAAACACAGGCTGCGTTGTCGTTCGCCGCCGCGAACGCCAGTCAGACATCACCAACCTCAAAGAAATTCTCTTACGCCTGGATCAACATGAGATCCTGTGATCGAGGTCCCGGGCGTTCCATAACGTTGAGAGATTGAGTGGATGCCACGAAGACCCTGGGTTGGATGCCGATTTGCATTGGCGATGTCGTTTTTATTTGCAGCACGAAGTCCGTAGCGCATTGTTTATCTCACTCTCTTTCGTCAGCGCATTAGTCGGCGGCGCAACAGCGCCATCGAGAGGAAGAATGGCAACAGCGCGTACAGGCCGAGCACACCGACGTGCAGGGCGATGCCGCTGATCGGGCGATCAAGCATAACCGGACGAATGAGGTCGATCGCATGTGACAGCGGCATGCATCGCGCTATCTGCTGAAAGGCGCCAGGCAGCTGGTTCAATGGGAAAACGGCGCCCGACAGGAACAGCATAGGTGTGAGGACAAGCGTCTGGTAAAACACGAAGTAATCGTAGCTGGGCGAAAGTGCGGTGACGATCATCGCGAGGCTCGCAAATACGCACCCTGTCAGAGCAATGATTGGCAGCGCATAGAGGACGGACGGCCAGGCGGCATAGCCCAAGGTTGCGGTGACGATGGTAATAGCCGTACCGGCCATGAAGGCCTTGGTGGCTGCCCACGCCAGTTCACCCAGAACGATGTCGCCGAGGGTAACGTGCGTATACAGCATGGCTTCCCATGTGCGTTGAGAATGCATGCGAGCGAAAGCCGCGTACAATGTTTCCAGGGTAGAGGCGGTCATCGCACTTACCGCGACCATGCCGGCCGCCAAAAAGGCGATATACGACGCACCGTCGACGCGGCCGACCATTATGCCGAGGCCGGTGCCTAGGCCGAAAAGGTAGATCATAGGATCGGCGAGGTTACCGAGAAGCGACACGAGTGCGACTTTCTTCCATGCCAGATAGTTGCGTCGCCATACCGCAACCCAGTTCCACGCATTGGCCGGCAGCGCCGCCGCAAAACCTTCAATCATCGCTCACTCCTCCATCTCGCGCCCGGTCAGCCGCAAGAAAACATCCTCGAGATTGGCTGGACGCAGAAGAAGACGCAGACCTGCTCGCCCCTGCAGTTGCGTGCGCACCTGGTCAGGGTCTGGCGCATAGCAATAAAGGGTTTCGCCGCTGACCTCGATGCGCTGGGAATGTGGCTTGACCAGCGAAAGCAACTCGTGCGGATCGCCGCCATAAATCTCCATGACCTGGCATCCGATATGCTCGTCGATCAGCGCCTGCGGGCCGCCTTCGGCGATGTTGCGGCCCTTTTCGAGCACGCACAGCCGATCGCATAATCGCTCAGCCTCTTCCATGAAATGCGTCGTCAGGATAATCGTCTTGCCGCGTGCCAACAGGGCGCGCAGCCGCTCCCAGATCAGGTGGCGCGCGTGCGGATCGAGGCCGGTGGTCGGCTCGTCCATCACAATGAGCTGGGGGTCGTTGATCAACGCCCGCGCCATTGTCAGGCATCGCTTCATGCCGCCGGACAGTTCCGAGACGCGCGCATCCGCCTTGCGCTCGAGGCGAGCGAACTCGAGAAGCGACGGGATGACCGCTTCGCTCTGACGTGTGCTCATGCCGAAGTAGCGTCCGAACACCAGCAGGTTCTCGCGTACGGTGAATTCCTGGTCAAGATTGTCGAATTGCGGGACCACGCCAATGCCCCTGCGTGCCAGCCGAGCGCGCGCCGGCACCGGGACGCCAAGCACCGTGATCGTGCCCGCGTCAGGGCATGTCATGCCGAGGAGCATACGCGCAATCGTGCTTTTGCCCGCCCCGTTTGGTCCGAGGAGGCCGAAACACTCTCCCGACGCAACGGAGAACGACAGTTCGTCGACAACGATCTTGTTCCCATACGACTTGGTTACGCCGGCAAAATCGACTGCCACGGTTGACGCAGAGTCAGGCACGGAGCTTTTCGCGCTTGTTTGCCCGTGAGACTCCCGTTCGATCGCAGGAGTCTCGAGCCGCCGCAAATCCTCTGGGCCCAACTTACGCTTCAACACTTGATGTTTCTGGTCCTGGCTCAAAACTCTTCTACCTGCGATCAAGTAACTATTGCTGTTCGCTGTAAGCGGCGTCAGATCCCACCAGGTTTGGCTTTGGAAGGGCGTCGCCGGTGTCTTGCACATTGGCCGCAGAGCTTCGCGACAACCAATCGCTGTTGCTTAATGTACACAGCGCGTATGCTTTCAAGGGGAGCAAGAGAAAGATGTTGATGAGTGTGTGGAGCGAGAACCCGAGAAATCGAAGTTGGCGCGCACGAAACGCTGCCACGCTGCAGCGAACTATAGTCATGGCTGCAATCATCAGGCATGCCGTCCAAGGCACAGTACCTGTCGTTACGAATTGCGCGAGCCCCGCCAGAATCGACAAAGAGAGCAATAATGGGCCAATATTCTGGCCAATCACGTCCAATGTGAGATAAATATTAAGGCCGCGCAGCAGTTGGAACGCCAGCAACGTGTCACGGAAAGTGCTCCGGGCCCAGCGAAGCTGTTGGCGCAGATAGGGACCCATGCTGTTGGGAACGACTGTTGCCGCGACGGCCTCCGGGACATACTCTGTTCGAAAGCCTGCTTTCAGCATCAGGATCGTAAGGTGGCGGTCCTCGCCGAAGTCGCTCGGCTTCCCTCGAAAGCGCTGCGTCTCGTACTGATCCAGCAGCGAAACAAGCGCGGATCGCCGGTACATGGCACACGGACCGCAGCAACACATGACGGCACCGAACCGAGCCTGCGCTGCCCGCTCTTCGTTGCAGGCGAGCCAGTATTCCATGTCGATCAACCGCGTCAGCCAAGTTTCACTGCGATTGCTAGCCGCCAACTGGCCCATGGCGGCGCCGACCGCTTGATCTTGCATCTTTAGCGCAAGCCTGGTGATGACGTCCGGGGCGAGTATCGTGTCCGAATCTACATTCAGCACCAAATCTCCGCACGAGCGGCGAATGGCGGCAATCTGCGCCTTGCGCTTTCCGACATTCTTTGGGAGCGCAACGAAGTTGAACCTCGGGTCGCCCGCGTATTCCTCGTGTACACCCACGAGGGCATCGCGGTTTGCAGAACCGTCATCAACAACATAGACCTGCAGTTTGCCGGCGTAGTCCTGACTTGCAATGGAAGCCAGGCAGTCCGAGAGGGTGCGAGGCGCCTCGTTGTAGCACGGGATAATGACATCGACGCTCGGCCAAGGCTCACCGCTGGGCGGGTCGCCCGAGGTCGGCGGTACGTTTGTAGGCAGGGTATAAAAGACCTGCGCGGTTTTATAGACGGTCGACAGCAGCGCGTAAGAGCAGATGGCAACAGTACTGGCTGAGGCAAATAGGTTCATGAGATGTCAGATTTTTCAGTGAATTTGAGGGAAGCGGGCGGATAGTAAAACCGCGGCCAATGCTGGAATCAGCTCGATCAACGCCATGGGGGCGGGTCGCGCTGACTGACGTCGTAGCGGGTGTCCTTCATAGCTCTGGACCGTTCCGATCGATCAAAGTGCCGGCCGGCCACTCGCTCATTGAGCGTCCAATTGGGAGCACCAGGACGAGTACGTTGTCGTCGACTCGCGTGGGAGGCAGATCGAGGTACACGTCCGGGTGGGTTGAACGCACGCGAACGCCCGACAAAATGTTCGCCAAGCCTTTGCGGCAGAACCTCGAAACATGGTTCCGGAGCGCGGGCCGCACCGAGCCGAACGCGAATGGAACGCCAAGCTGCTGCAGCACCGGATACATCACGCTGATCGAATGGGCGATTCCTAGCCCCTCAAGATCCGGACGCACCCCGTATAGACCGAGTTCAGCGACAAGCAGATCATCGTCGCCAACTTTGATGTATCGGCGCAGCAGGCCCAAGTGAGCCGCTACCCCGTGCACATCACGGCCGATTACGCGGAGCTCCGGCCTTGCACCGGCCCAACTTCGACCGCCTGCGAATTGCTTCCCATTAAAGGCTCCGGTCGGCTCATAGGTCTTCCGGAAGAACTCAGAGAGTTCGAGGTGATCGGGAAGCTGCAACTCATTTTCCCAGCATAACCTCCACTGCACGTCAGGGCGCATGCGAAGACTTCCTCTTTTTCGGGTTCTTTTGTGCACCTCACGCGGTAGAGCAATGGCGGTGCATGTCATGGGTCTATGAACGGCCCTCCCGGATTGGTAAAATTGATTGTTTAGATCGCGAGCATCCACGCTATGGATGTTAAAACCATGCCTTTCAAAGCCTGATCTGAACCTTCTGGTCGTGCTCGATTGGCCCGATAAGCGGCGGCACCGATGGCAGCTGTCGGTGACACAACCTGATTCAAGAGCGGCCGCCAGCGCGTGGCTGCGCCCGTGCCGAAGCAGCGATCAAGTGGAGGACGGCCCGACTGTTAGGCGTCAGCAAACGCGGCGACCGTTGGCGCACGCGATGATGCATGGCGATCGCGCAGCTCTGGATCGCCGGCGGCAAACAGGTTCCGCGAAGCTCTATCGCGCTCGCCAACAGGAATCGTCTGGTCAATGCTTTCGAGTGTTGCCAGTCAACCGGACTGTCGGTGAAAGCACCTGGAGAGCGGGAAGGAGGGCGCGCCCGGATGGCGCTACTTCGAACGAATTGTTTGAGGTTTTGGCCGACTGGAACACACAGCTTGAGCAGCTGAAGCCTGAAGTGCGCGAAGGAGCTGGCCCCTAAGTCTTCATTCCGTGCGAGGGATCAAAAATCGCCGCACACAGAAAGGCAGCCTAAGGAGCGTCAGCACTTGCGCCGGCCGAAGGGCCGGGACGCGGGACTGACTGCAACGACGAGATCGGTTAAAAGGGCAGCCGTAGGAGTGTCAGCATAGCGCCGGCCGCAGGACGATCGCGGTAGGGACGCTCATTGCTGAGCGCCCCCCGCACAGATCCGTACGTGCAGAATTCCCGCATACGGCTCCTACCTTGGGTATTTGACGGCGAAGCGGATTGCCGGCCAGGGATGCAGGATTCTTGGTTTCGGAAGCCATTTCGCTGCGAGCTTTTCCACTCGGGACGTCGACGTCGTGTCCATCTGGCCACGGTGTCTCAGAGCCAACTTCCAGAGGAAGATGACATGCTCCCGAAATGCCTGAAGTGATCGCAGGTTGGCGGGCACCGCGTGATACTCATAGTATCCACGGACGACCTGCCTGAGCCATTTCGCTTGTTCGCGAATTGGCTGGTTTCTCAACCATCGCAGCCGGTCCTTGATCTCCCGGAGCTTCGCCCTCATACGGTCGCGGCGGGACTTCCGCAGAAGCATGAAGTCTCCCCGCAGTGATTTGCCGCAGATATGGGTAAAGCCGAGAAAGTCGAAGGTTTCCGGTTTTCCAAGACCACGTTCCCGTCGGCGACTGGCCGCGTAGCGGCCAAACATTAACAGGCGCGTTTTCTCAGGGTGCAATGACAGAGAGAACTTCTCCAACCGTTCTCGCATCTCGATCTGGAACCGGTGTGCGTCAGCTTCTCGTTCGAAGCCCACCACGATATCGTCCGCGTAGCGCACGATGATCATGTTGCCCGTGGCTGACCGCTGTCGCCAGCGGTTAGCCCAAAGGTCGAAGACGTAATGCAGGTAGAGGTTCGCGAGCAGTGGCGAAGCCACCGATCCCTGACCCGTTCCCTGTTCAGACGTCGTGACGATCCCTTCTTCCAGAACGCCCGCCTTCAGCCACTTCTGGATGAGACGGATGATACGCTGGTCGCCGATCCGATGGCTCAGGAACCTGACCAGCCATTCCTGACTGACCCGGTCGAAGAACTGCTGGATATCGGCGTCCAGTATGAAGTTCACCTTTCGCTTTTCGATCCCGACCGCGAGCGCGTCCAGCGCATCGTGCTGGCCGCGTCCGGGCCGGAACCCATACGAGAACCCGAGGAAGTCTTCCTCGTAGATCGCGTTGAGCACCGTGACCGTCGCTCTTTGGACAATTTTATCCTCAAGGGCGGCGATTGCGAGCGGGCGTTGGCGTCCGTCCGGCTTTGGTATGTATTGCCGCCGTGCGGGGCTTGCCCGGTATGCACCTCTTTGGAGCCTATCGCGCAGATTCTCGATCAGGTGATCAAGGTCCGCTTCGTAGGCTCGCCATGTCAGCCCGTCGACGCCGGGGGCTGCATCACGCCGTAAAGCGTAGAATGCCGTCCTCAACGTTTCGAGATTGAGATGGTGAAAGAGGCTGGTGAACCTCTCCTGCTTCCTAAGTCTTGCGACTTGCCGTATGCGTTCCAGCGCATGTGACACGCTTTCCCGGTCCTGTGCCCGGCGCGTGGTTTGCTGATCCGCATTTCCCTTGGTCGTTGCCCTTGGCTCCACTGACTCCGCAGCCGGTTCCCCGGCCTTGTTCGTCAGCTTCATAGCTACTACGGCAACGTCTGACTTCTCACGATCGTTCATCATCGGCTCATGCTTTCGCTTTCCCGATACGGACCAAGGAAGGTGATACCGCCTTGGTCAATCGTGAGATCTCCCGGTTCCCGAACAAGGAATTTCCGCACATGCCAGGTTCTACGACCACGCCGAGTTGGTCGGGCACTCGCAATAACGCGCCCTACCATGTTGCCTTCCGGAGCATCCACGCCGTCGGCACTCGAGATTAGGTCCCTTACGCGGCTCAATGGCTGGCCTATGCTTTCTCCTACCGACGCTTCACCGACGACCTCGCGGGCGTCGGCGCACGGCTCGGAGCCAATGTGGATTGCTACTCCTTCACTGAAATGGACTTTCACCATTCTATTCCTTGCCGGTTTCTCCGGCGCTCGGACACGGGACCGACGGCCCCCGACGAGGAGTGCCGCTTTCCCGGCTAGGGATCGTCACCTACCTGGGCCGAAACACCTTTGAGGTTCGGTGGCGGCAGCCGTAGAGCCCGTCCCGCATAGGGAGCCATGCAAAATAAGGACTTCGCTTCATGTGGGCATCTATGGGTCATTTATTGGGTAAAGCCGTTACGCAAAATGGCAGAGGTGGGGAACGGTCACCCCGCCGCTTCCGAACCTGATGTCTGGACCGGAAAGGCTTCGGCCGACGTCTGGGGCCGTTGAGGTGGAAGCGGGCGAAAACCCCTCGAGGCTCGCGGCGCTGAACATCGAGCCGCATGAAGAAGCCGGATGTAGTCAGCGGTTGTTACCATCAACCGGATCCAGCTACTTGTTGCATCGGGCGCTCTTATACGTCCGCATATTGGGTCAGCTTGACACCGCAGAAGCGCACAGTGTCTCCCAGTGTTTTATCAGGCAGCGGAAATCGGCTTTCGGAAGAGAGCCAGCAGGCAGTCTTCATTGATCGACGCGCCCCGGCACTCGATGCACTCGATCTCGGTCAACGATTCGTTCAGCATGGCGATGGTGGTCTCTGCACCAGCAGCGTGCCCCCAGCGTTGGCAATTGGCGTCACGTGCCGACCCGAAAACCAGCTGCCCGCCTGGCGCAAGCAGACCTACCAGGTTGCGGACTGCCGCGCGGATCTGAACGAGGTCTCCGACGTAGTAAAGAACCTCCGCAACGACGATCAGGTCGAACAGCTCATCACTCGAAAACTGTTGAACATCGGAAATTATCCAGCTGATGTGCGGCGTCTCCTTCATGCGTAAACGTGCTCGGGTAATCGCTGGCTCCACGACATCGATCACAGTGAGCCGCTGGCAAATGGGGGCTAGCCGCTCCGTAAAAGCGCCGGCAGCGCACCCGACTTCGAGCGCATTCGCGACTCGACCTTGCGCAAGTGACAACCGGAGAATTTGGGTGTGGCGCTCCCGCTCGAACGGGTTGCCATCGAGCCGCCATGGATCGTCTGCGGCCATTTCTCGATTCAGCAGTTCATGATCGATTTGGGTCAAATTCGCACCTAGCTAAGGCAGCAATCACCGGCGCTGCAAATGCCGTCAGATGTCGGTAGGGTCGGGACCGTACTGCGGGCCGAGGCAGTTGATTTCGGTCACGCTCCTAATTGGGTCCGCAGGATTGGCAAAATTGATTGTTTGGATGACAACCATCCACGCAGTGAACACATCGAAGGCGGAATTGGGCGTGGATTCGCACACACACGGCGATTGACACGTTGACGATCCGCGATGGAAGAGGCTCGCGGCATTCAGCAGCCCCGTCTTCATCAAGCTGATCCCGCGCAGCCGCGACCGCTCCCATCGAACCACACGCGCCCGCCTGCTACGACGCCGCACGCTGATGCTGAGACTATGGTGACTGGGGTTTACCGCCTCAGCATGGCCGCAATGCCATGACGGACAAAGGGAAGATGTTGGCCGAGGCGCAGCCCCACATGCCTTGCAAGCCGTGCCGCCGGATGCTCGCTTGAGTAGAGTCCGACGAGGATATTCGTAGCATGGTAGAGCGGCGCCGCCGACAGGCGCAGTCGGCTTTCATATCTGTGGAGCATGTCGGGGTCGGCAATGTCGCGACGGTCGCGCCATGCGGTCTCTATACCCCGGGCGAGCTGCTTCTGGCCGCCAAGGCCGATGTTGAAGCCATGCGCGGTCACCGGGTGCATGCCGATGGCAGCGTCGCCGATCAATGCGAAGCTCGGCGCCCGGAACCTGTGCGCCCAGGTCGTGGCCAACGGATAGATATAGCGTTGGCTTGCCAGGCTCATGTTGCCGAGGCGCCCTCGACAGCGCTTTGTCAACTCCCTCAGGAACAACTCGTCGTCGAGGGCAAGCAGTCCGTCGGCCTCGTTTGAGGGCAAAGTCAAAAGCAGCGACGACACGCCTGGCGCGAGGGGCAACATCGCCACCGTCTGATGGTGATCGAACCATTCGATCGCGATCTGGTGGTGGGGGCGCTCGTGCCTCACCCGGCAAATCAGCATCGAGTTGCCAAGCCGATTGATATCGGCGCCAATGCCGAGCAGATTGCGGGTGGCGGAAAAACGCGAATCGGCTGCAACGAGAAGGCGAGCGCTCAGCTGCCTGCCATTGGAGAGCGTTATCACTGCTCCTTGACGGCTGTTTGTTGCACGCACGACCGAGTGGCCGCACAGCAGCCGGGCATGGCCCCGCAAGCGGATGATCTTGAACAGGGCATCGCGGATCTGGCAATTCGGGACCAGAACGCCCAGTGGTTCCGCGGATCCGGCGGGGGAATCGAAACACAACGCAAACGGGCTCGATCCGTTGAGGACGCGTGCGCCTTGAAGCGGTGACTTGTCCGAAGCGGAGATAACATCCCAAGCGCCGAGCTCGCGAAGGATTCCAATCGAGGCGTGGGTGAGCGCGATCTCGCGGCCGTCGAAAGCCGGACTTGCCAGTCTTTCCAGGGCCTGCCCTTCCACAACCGCCAGTTTGAGCTGGCTATAGGCAAGCGATGCGGCGAAGGAAAGTCCGACCGGCCCGGCGCCCACGACAATAATGTCGAAGCTGTCGTCACAGCCGGCCATCAGCGTGGCGCCAGCGCGTCGGTTCTCTTCGTGAGATGTTGGGGGAGTCGAGCCGCAGGTCGTGCATCGATTGCGCTGTGATCTATTGCCCGCATCGCCTCAAGCGCGGTTCTCACGTCGGTTCCTGGCTGGTGAAGCGTCATTTGCCTGCCGTATGATCTGGATTGTCAAGATGATGGGAGCGACGACCAGGCTGTCGGTCAGCCCATGCGTTTTCCCGTGAAGGACTGGGCGATCAAACCACGCCGACAAGGGCGTGGCCTTGATCTGGGTCAGTCGAGGCCCAGCCGGCGTCAGATGACATCGATCCAATCCAGTCATGCGCCAGCTGATCCCATGACGACGCCATGGCACCAGCCAGCCCAAGGAAGAACCAGGCGTCTGATCTGGGGAAGGCTGTTTTAAGGACTTTTGCGAGATCAGCGAATAACCGGCTCGCCATGAAAGCGCCGGCGCGAGGGCGGCGAGACGCCGAAGCCGACTTCCATCATCAGTCGTGGCGTGCGCGAAGGCACGGTGCCCATATGGAAGCCGAACGGATCCTCGACGAAGCCGAGGCCGGCTTCGCCGGTCAGCGTGACCGGACTGTCGTCGCCATAGACCTTGAGAACCTCCTGCGCCGGATGGCCGACAAGCAGCGTCAGCTGATGCTTGATGGCGCGGCGGTTATGACTGCCACGGACATAGACATGCGGGCCGGTGCCTTCGTCGACCGGCGTCAGATAGAAGAAGAATTTCAGCATCCGCCAGTCATCGAGGTCGAAATGATACTTGCCGAGCGAGGCACGGTTCTTGTCGGCGTCGGAAGCCTCGCTGGTCGGGAAGCTCCACCACACGCGTGTGGTGATCAATTTCGCCTGAGCGCCCAGATAATGCGCGGCGATGTCGAGCAGCAGCGGATCGTTCTGGATGGCGACCGCTGCCTTGCAGCCGAGGATGTGTTCGAAAAAGTGGCCGCTGAGCAGCGAGCGGCCGAAACGCTTCTCGGCCTCGGCATGGTCCTCAGCCATGAATTCGAGACGGCGATCGAAATTGCCGAAACAAGGCGTGTACCGGGCGAAGGCGGCGATCTCCTTATGGATGGAAGTCGGCAGGACGAGCCCGCAAAACAGCCCGTCCGACCGCAGCGCCTCGACAATTTCCTGGCGATCGACGCCGGCAAACATGGTGTCGTGGGCTTTTTGCGACACGCGAACCGGCTTAGCCCCACGCCAGTGCATCCGGCGGGCCGGCATGGTGCGGGCGAGCACGAACATCGGCAGCCATGCCGGGTTCTCGCGAATGTCCGACAGATAGGTCGGAATGCGCACGGCGATGCGGCGCAGCACGCCGCCGTTTCGCGCGATGGCCTCGAGACTGGTGGCGCCGGATTTGTCAGGGCTCGAAAGGGTCATGAAGGTCCTCAGCTATGAATGCAATATGATATTGACGAAGCATCTCTTTTCACTGCCTCGCCGCTGGTCCAAGCCCGATTCCCGCAACGGAAGGAGGTGTAGGCGCGCGTCGGTTTTTGTGCAATGCACAATAGCCTTGCGCGTGGCAAATCTGTTCGGATTGCCGTGCGCATCAGCCAATATTCCAGCGGCAGGCAAACGGGGCGGCGGCACTTAAAAAGAGCCGCCGCCCGGCTTGGCAGCTATTGGCGGACGAACAGCGGCTGGACGCTCGCCCATTGATCGGCGGTGCGGAAGCCGCCGCGTTTCGTGTAGCTTTCGACCGGGAATTTCATCCAGTTGGGCATCCAGTTGTCGGTTTTCTCGCGGCCGTTCTCGCCCGACAGGCAATCGCGGATGATCTTCTTTTGCGTCTTGACCTTCTCGGCGACATTGCCGTCGGCGACAGGCTTGCCGGCGAGGTCGGCCAGCATCGCATTGGCGATCTCCCTGTCGCGCAGCAGGTCGAAGAAGGCGTCGTCCGCTTGCCACCACGCGCCCATGTCGATGCCCAGATGGTTGCCGAGGGCCTCGACGACGGCGCTGCCGGCTTCGAGCGTCTCGGCCATGACAAGGCTGAGAACGCGCATGACGTCGTCGTCGCAAAGTGCCAGCAAACGGGCAAAGACTGCGGCAAGCGCAAAGGCGTCGCCATTGCCGCCGGCTATCGCGCCCTCCTCGTCGGCCTGCCCAAGCAGCGCCAGCACCGCGCGCCGTTTTTCGGCGAATGCGGCTTCGGCCCTGGACGCAGCAATGCTTGCCGCCACCGCTTCATTGGCGGTGCGCTGCGGCTCGCGGCGAACCTGCCACAGGCCCGAGCCTGCGATGGCATGCGCCACCATCAGGCGCAGCGCGACACAAGGATGGTCGAGCATGGCGGTACGCACGGCACCGTGGCGGTGCAGATCGAGATAGTTCTGCATCGGCCCGGTGAGTTCCGGTCGCGACGGCTTGGCGGGCGTTTCGTCGTGTGCGCCGCCCTCGCCTTGCGCGCGGGCGCGGCGGGCTTCCTTGCGCGACAGCCAGCCCTCGTGGCATTCGACCGCGCCGCGATGCGAGACCGATATGAAGACCTTGCCGCCCTTCTTCCTCGGCGTCTTTTCATGGTCCCATGACTGGAAATGCTGCCCCGGTTCCAGCACGGCGACCTCGGGCCAGCCGGCTTCCAGATAGGCGTCGCGTTTGGCGGCGATCGCCTCGTTCTGCTTTTGCCAGAACAGGTCGGCATCGGCGAAATAGCTGTCCTCACCGAACAGGTCGCAGACGATCAGGCCCGGATAATCCTCGATGGCAAACAGCGCCACCTTGGTGGAAATCGACTGGCCGCCGAACAGCCATTGCTTCAATTGGTGGCCGCGCGGCGCGTATTGCTCGGGATCGGCATAAAGCGCCAGCCAATCCTTCTGCTGCGCCTTGGAGGCCATGGTCAGATGGCGCGCCGTCTCGGCGTCGATGTCCTCGCGCCGATAGGCCTCGCGGATCTTGGGCAGAAGATCGCCGAGCGCCAGAATGCGTTTGACCAGAAGCTCGGTGATGCCGAAAGTGGCGGCGATGTCACCAACGCCGCGGCCCTCCTTGATCAGCCGCGAAAACGTCTCCCACTGCGACACCTCGTCGGGATCGAGCCGGGCGAAGTTTTCGATCAGCGAGGCCTCGAGCGCGTCGGCGTCGTCGCCGTCTTCCATGATGGCGCAGGGCAAGGCATTGCCCTGGCCGCGCTCGTCGGCGAGCGATTTGGCGGCGAAATAGCGGCGCCGGCCGGCGACGATCTCGAAGCTTTCCGGCGTGCCGTTGGGCCGCACCAAAAGCGGCACCAGGACGCCGCGCGCGCGAACCGACGGCAGGATGTCCGACACGTCGGGCGCGCGTTTGGAATGGCGCATGTTGAGCGCGGAAATGTTGAGCTTATCAAGCGGAATGTGGGCAAGTTGCATGGTTTGTCTCCTTCGTTGCGGGGTGGGATTGCCCCGCCGCAGAGGCTGCAAGCCGGCGCGGCGGGACGGTTTTCGCGCCCTAGCGGCGCGTCTGTTCCGCCGTGTCGGGCGGAAGCTTGGAATCGGCGTTGCCAAGGGCTTCTGCCGCCTGTCGCAGCAGCCGGTCGGCTTCGGTGATGTGGCCGGCGCTGTACGCTGCCTGGGCGTAGACGGAGAGCGGAAAGCGCGCCTTGAATCCAAGGTCGCGCTCGATGCCGAGGCCAAGCCGCCCCTTGACGCTTGCAAGCTCGGCAAGACTGACGCTGCCGAGTTCGGGGAAGCCGAAGCCGAGGTCGCAAAGGCCGAAAAGGGTGTCGCCGTCGGTGTCGAGTTCGGTGAGAAGCCAGGTCGCTAGGCCGGTAGGATCGAACAGTTTGACCACCGGGACATGGTCGGTTTCGGTGTCGGTTGCGCCATTGGCGAGCAGCAGGGCGCAAAGCTCGTCGGTGATCAGGATCATGGGAAAACTCCTCTCAAAACAGGTCGCGTTGATTTCTGGCGTCATCGAACAGCCCGATATCGAGCGGCTTTTGCGCCGCGCGCGGGCGCGTCGGCCAAACGGGCAGGCGGTCGCGCGTGGTGAGCGGCCGGACACCGGGAATGAGCGTCTGCTCGCGGTTTCGGTTCGGTCTGCAGGGTGTCGGGATCGCGCGCGCTCATGCCGCGATCTCGTCTTGTTGCGCGCCTTGGGCCTCGGCGTTGAAGCCCAGAAGAAAATCGGCGGCCTTGGAGGCAAGGCTGGCGGCGCGGAAGATGGCGCGATTGTCCTCGCGCAGCACCTTCAGCCATGTGCCGATATAGTCGGCATGGCGCACGGTCGGCTCGATGCCGAGGGTCGAGCAGACAAAGGCTGCGGTGATTTCGGCAACCAGTTCCTCGCGCGCATAGGTCTTGGAACCGAAGGCGCCGGAGAGGTCGCGCGCCAGCCGCGCCGGGTGGCCGGTCCAGTGGCCAAGCTCGTGGAAGCAGGTGCGGTAATAGTCGATCTGCTGAAAGAATGCCGGCTGCGGCGGCACCTGAATGGAGTCACTGCCCGGCATGTAGAAAGCGCGATCGCCGCCGATGCGGAAATCCGCGCCGCTTGCTCGAATAAGCGCCTCGGCCTGCGGGACGATCTCGCGTTCGGGCAGCGGTTCTGCGTTGCGGTAAAGGTGCGCGGGCAGGCCGTCGCATTGCGCGACGTTGAAGACGGTGAAGCGCTTCAGGAAAGGGACCGCCTGCGGTTCGTCGCCATCGGCCTTGGCGCGCTCCTGCTCGCCCTTTGGGACAAAGCGGTCGGCATGAACGATTGTGGTGCCGCGCTCGCCCTTCCTGACATTGCCGCCAAGGGCAAGCGCCTGCCGGAAGGTCAGCCAGTTCTGGCCGGGATAGCTGCGCTCGACGACGGCGCCCCACAGGATGAGGATGTTGATACCGGAATAGCGGCGCCCGGTGGCCGCGTTGCTGGGCAGGCCGAGGTCGGCCTTTGCGCTGCCCCATGGCTTGACCCATGGCACGGTGCCGCGCTCCAGTTCGGCAATGATGCGGTCCGTGATCTCCTGATAAAGGCTGGCGCCCGGGCGCCCGCCCCTGCCCGCGCCAGCCTCTCGGCTGCCGGAACGCTGGTGTTTTGCACGCATCGTCTGGTCCTCCGCTCTTCAATCCCGCGCCTTTCCCCGCAAGTGGGGTGGGCGGCGAGACGCGACCGGAAAGGCCCGCCGTCGGAGGCGGACCGCATCCGAAGGACCGGAACGAAGAGGAGGACCCGAAGCGCAAGCGAAGGGTTGCGGGACGCCGCGGCGGGCCTAGAAGGGAGTGCCGCCCACCCCGCGCCGCCGGGAAAGGCCAACAGACAAACCGCGCCGGCCGGCAGGGCGGCGACCATCAGGAGCCGACAGGCTGCCCGCGCCAGGGGGCGAAGCCGGATGGCCGAGACCGCCTGAGCCTGGCGAAGAAAAAGCGGGCTCGGTTCACGAGCACCCGGCACGCGCCGTCAGGCGCGCGGGCGCGTCAGATTTCTGCGCCGTGCGGACATCGGTTTGGTGTTCCGGTCGCACTCGTTCAATCAGAACGAGGTCTTGATGCCGACCATCACCGTCGCCGCGGCAAAATCGCCGCCGATCCAGTCGTCTTCGCCGCCAGTCTCTGCGCCGGTCGCAATGTCATAGGTGTTGTAGTCGCCGCGAGCGGTGAACACCTTTACGTAGGAACCGGAGACGAAGAAGCTGGTCCGCTCGTTGTACTGGTAGCCGACGCTGCCGCCGACCATCAGAACCGGCGCCAATTCGAAATCATCCTCGAAGCGCAGGTCACGCATCCAGTGATGATCGGTAGCGCCGGCCGAGAAGGTCGTGCCGCCCTTCAGCGCAAAGCCGAAGTTCCAGCGATCCTGGACATAGGTCGCATCGATGCCGGCGAAGGCGACCGGCAATTTCTGCTGGTAGCTGATGGCCTTTGCGTCTCCTGGGAAGTCGCCAACCGAATCCCGGAAGCCGGCAACGCTGTAGACATAGGAGCCGCCATAGGCAGTCCACTTGACCGAGGTGTACTTGAAACCACCGTTGAAGTTGATCAGCAGCTGGTCGCTGAACTGGAAATCGTGGCCGAGCGCGACGGTTGCCGAATAGAAGTAATCAAGATCGGTGTCGCAATGGCGCGAACGGTTGCTCCAGTCGTTCCAGCCATCATTGGTCGAGAATGACGGGTTCCAGTCATAGTCTTCCATGTAGCTGTTGCCGCTGAAGGCGATCTGGCTGGAAAGCTTGGCGGTCCAGCCGGTCTCGCTGCGCGCCGTCATCTCGGCTGAAATGACCGCAGAGGTGCCTTCCCAGATAAGGTGGCTCAGCTTCGAGCCGCTGCCGGGAGCCTGATAGACCAGCTCGTTGGCCTCGATGTCGATGACGCCGACGCCGCCAACGAAAGAGAAATTGGGATTGTAGGGCGCCGGTTCGCTCGCCACCGCGTCGCTGGCCATCGCCGGCCAGGCAGCGAGCAACGCTGCCGCTCCACCAAAGACTTTCGCGTACAATTTCATAGGACTACCCTCATGGGAATCATCCGCCATTGGCTATAGGCAGCGTAACCGGGTGCACGTCACGTGCGGTCGTCTATGCAGCGCCCCTGTAGGTGGCAAAATCGCCGCCCTCGGCTCTGTTCCTCAACACTCAAGGAAACGTCGTTAGCGTGACCCGATTGACGGCGGTTTTTGCCGATGCGTTTCGGGCAGCCGGCGTGACGGGAACCCCTGCATTATCCGAGGCACACATTTGCGATGACGATGCTGGTACGATTGCAGCGTCAGGCAGCGACCACGCCGGACCTCAATCCGCTGAGATCGTGCAGGTTGCTTTGAGCAGCCCATAGCAAACTCTATAGTCTAGATAATCCGAAAGAGCCGAGGGCCGAGTTCCTCGAACCCGTTGCGCAGGTAGAAATCGAGCGTGCGCTTCCATTTTGGTTGCCTGGGCGCTGCAAGCTCAAGTCGCTTCCAACCACGCGCATGGCCTTCCCGCGAGGCGACCTCAAGCAGTTGAGGGGCAATCCCTTTGGAGCGCTTTTCGGGTCGAACATACAGCTCCGAAATATAGCCGAACTTACCTCCTGCATAAATCGCCGTGCATTCATTCAGCACCATGATGCCGACCGGCTCGTCATCTGCACTTGCGATCACTGCGACCACGCCAGCGTCGGCAAGCATTATCTGCGCGCTTTGTCTCACGTCGTCGGGCGCGGGCGCTTTCCCGCCAGTGAGTTCATCGAGTAGCGCGTGAATAAAACGGACGACCGTCCCTGCGTCCGTTGCGTTGGCGCGGCGAGTAGATATGAAAGGCATATTTTCTCCTGCTAGTGGTCAAAATCCCGATTCATGCTGCCATCCGCGCAGATCCGACTCACTCTTTTAAGTAACTCGGACGAGTGAACAGCATTTTTCATCAAAAATATGATAAAAAAATGCAAAATAAATATTACAGGCATGCCGGATTACGGATGACTTGAAGTGAATTGCGCAGATAGGGGACCTTCTTACAGAAAATCAACCCGGTTACTTCGTAACCGTACGGCATGCCGCCTTGCCGAGGTAGGATGAAGCTGCAAGTCTAAAAGGCCTGAGACAAAAGATACAGCCTGAGATGCCCGTGCGGCCAGAACGCTCGGATCATCAATGCAGTCGAGCAAAGAGGACATCCGTGACGGGCGGCGAGAGCGCTCGACTGTCGCCACACTCATTCGGCGCCAGCCGGAACACGAGCCGAGCCGACCGGTGCGCAGAGGCTGGTTGCCGCGCCGATCAAGTCGGACACGTCAGCCTCGGTCGTCGCGAAAGAGGTGACGAACCTCACGATCCCGGTCTGCCAGCGATCATGGTAGAAGCGGAATCCCATGTCGAGCAGCCCCCGGATCAGGGACATGGGAAGTCTGCAGAACAGGATGTTGGCCTCGGGACGCTGCTGGATTTTCACGCCTGGCACCAGGGCCAACCCCTGCGCGAGCGCCGATGCCATCGAATTGGCATGGGTCGCGTTGCGAAGCCAGACACCGTCCCTCAGATAGCCGTCCATTTGCGCCGCCATGAAGCGCATCTTGGAACTCAACTGGCCGGCACGCTTGCGGCGAAAGGCTATCGTGCTCGCGAGATCTCCGCGGAACGAGACGACTGCATCGACCCCAAACGTTCCATTCTTGGTGGCGCCAAATGACACAAGGTCGACGCCGGCCTTCCACGTCATCTCGGCTGGCGAGCAGCGCAGAGTGACGAGGGCGTTGGCGAAGCGAGCACCGTCCATGTGGAACGCCAGGTTCGCTGACCGGCAAATATGTCCGATCGCCTTGATCTCGTCGAGCGCGTAGACCGATCCCATCTCGGTCGCCTGCGTGATGCTGACGCTGGAGGGCTGGACCGAGTGGATATCGCCCACCATGCGCGTTGCATTGGCCGCCAAGGCGTCGATGTCGATTTTGCCAGCCTCGCCTGGAAGCTGCACCAACTTCGCACCGGCGGTGTAGAACTCCGGCGCGCCGCACTCGTCGCGGTTGATGTGTGCGTCGGCGTGCGAGAGAATGCTGCCCCATGGCGGCGTAATCGCCGCGAGCGCCAGCGCGTTCGCCGCCGACCCCGTCGAAACGTGGAACACGTCGACCGCATGCTCGAACACCTCGGCGAGCTGGCGCTCGACGGTATGCGTCAGCTCATCGTTGCCGTAGGGAAGCGCCTGACCCGACGCGCACGCGGTGATGGCTGCGATCACCTCGGGGGAGACGCCGGCGATATTGTCGCTGGTGAAGTCGCGGGGGCGGGTCTGCTTGCTTTCGTTCATGGTCTGACGCTCGTTTCATCCATTGAGCGTCCAAGCTAGACGGTTCGCCGCGCGCTTTATTGAACGATATTCAAACCGAGAGGTAACGCGCCGGCGTCACCCCCAGCACCGCCTTGAAGTGCCGGGTCAGGTGGCTCTGGTCCGCGAACCCTACCGCGACGGCGACCTCGGCGACCTGCTGACCTCGCCTCAGCAGCCGTCGCGCCTCGTCGATGCGGACCTGGATCAGGTAGCGGGTGGGGGGCAACCCGAAATGCGCCTTGAAGCCATCGATCAGCGTCGCCTTGGAGCATCCGGCCAGGGCGGCCAGGGCGGCGAGCTGCAGAACTTCGTCAAAGTGGGCATGGATGAAGTCACATACGTCGCGGAACCTCGATGGCACGAATTTTGGCCCTGCAACGCGCGACCCGCCTGCCTCTGCGAAGACGTGGGGCAGGAAACGGATCAGATACTCCTCGATCTCCAGTGCCGAGCTACGCCCATGTTCAAGCAGGCGCCAAAACGCGCTGAGGCCGTGTGCAACTGGGGCATTCTCCTGGAACGGGCTTTTGAAGTCGATCGTTCCGGGTTCGTTTTGGCCGCTGTCCTCAAGGACTTGCCGGATAAGGACTTCGGGCATGTAAAAGATCTTCTGGCTCCAGCCAAGATCGTCACCAGCACCCCCGAAATGCGGTTCCCCGGGCGCGAAGGTCGCGACGGTGCCGCTACCGGCGTGCCAAACCTCACCTCGGCACCAAACATCATGGACGCCTCGCTCGATCAGCCCGATCAGATACTCGTTGTGGACATGCTTGGAGAAATCCTGCCGGTGATAGTCCGCCGCCAGGTAATCGAGCCCGCCAAGGACATCGGAGTGCTTCATCACCGCACGATTGCGCGGCGGCCGGCCCGGAGGTTCAGAACGGCCACGCGCCTTTTCGCCGCATTCTATGGCGGTATCGGCCACTTGATGATCAATCCAGGTTGGTCATCACAACGATATCGTGCTCTCGTAGCGAATTTCAAACCGAAGCAGGATTAATTGAAGACCAGGCGCTATCCCCTCCGATCTGACGGATGAGGAATGGTCGCGGATACAACCGCTCCTGCCGGGCGCGGCCAAGACCGGGCGGCGCGTGGTGACGGACCTGCGCGAGGGTTGAACGCGATCCGCTACATGGCCCGATCAGATGGCGGCTGGCGCATGCTGCCAAAGGATTTCCCGCCCATATCGGTCGCGGTCGAGACGCCTTACGGACATGCCCACGGACTGCGCCAACTGGCTGGAACGTTCCCCGGCCTGACGGCGAAGCAGCAGGCGCCGATCAAGGCGCTGAACGCAGAATACGCCAAAACTCGAAGCCGAGTACGAGCATGCCAACGAACTGCCGGCCGATGTTGACGAACGGCTCCCAGGGGCGGCTACGGCTGCACTCATTGTCGGATCTTCGACGAAGTCGGACATCAGACACAGCGCTATCGGAGTGACCGCATTGTTCTGCAACGATTTTCTCATTTGGCACGACACATGCGGGGGCTATCCCGCATGAGCGCTCCGTCAATCTCGATTGATGCGAGCAGGATTCAATCAAGGCGCAGTGCGTCGCTTCTGAAGATCAAGGAGAGAAAAGTATGGCGAGAGCGCGAATTGGCGTGGCGCGGGCAATGACAGCGGCTGTCGTCCTCATCGTTGCGGGACAGGCCGGCGCGGCAGATGTTGGGCAAGCCGCGAGCGTCCCGCAGGCAGAAGCCTGCGTCGCGGAAGCGCCAAGCCCCTGGCAGATCCGCCTGCGTGCGTTGGGGGTGATCACCGAGGATTCGGGCTATGTCAATGCGGTGCCCGGCTCCGGTCTTTCCTATTCGAACACCGTGACGCCGGAACTCGATATCTCCTATTTCTTCACGGACAACATCGCCGCCGAACTCATACTCGGCACCACCTATGCCAACATCGATGGCCAGGGTGCGATCGGCGGGCTGGGCGAGGTCGGCAAGGTTTGGCTGCTGCCGCCCACGCTCACATTGCAGTATCATTTTACCGATTTCGACGCCTTCGAGCCCTACGTCGGCGCCGGCGTGAACTATACGATCTTCTATCATCAGCAAGTCGGCAGCGCCGATGATCTCAAGGTCAAGAACACATTCGGCGCCGCGCTGCAGGTCGGATTCGACTACATGGTGGACGAGCACTGGGGCGTCAACTTCGACGTGAAGAAGCTTTTCCTCAGGCCCGACTTCGACGTCACTGTCGCCGGCACCAAGCTCACAGGCAAGGCCAGGCTCGATCCCTGGTTGATAGGCGCAGGTCTGACCTACCGCTTCTGAGGACGAAGCACACTGAGGGGCACTTTTCGAAGTCCGCGCGCGGATCATCCGTGCCGAGAAGTGGACCCGCGATGGTTCTTAAAGGAGCTGTTGGCATGCGCGTAGAAAACGATCATTGCGACGTGATCGGTGTGCCGGCCGCTCCCACGCAACTTGATCGTCTTTCTTCTGCGATTCTGCGGCAGGGGGGGATGGCGCGAGTGTCGCTTCCAGGCGATCTGGTGACCTGGGCGGCAGCCCGTCACCAGACGCTCAGGCAGATGCTTTCCGACCAGCGTTTCAACAAGGACTGGCGACAGTGGCGGGCGCTGCAGGACGGCGAGATTCCCGAGGATCATCCGCTGATCGGGATATGCAAAGTGGACAACATGACCACGGCGCACGGCGCCGATCACCGGCGCTTGCGCGGCCTGCTGTCCAGCAGCTTCGCGCCCAGTCGGATCGCCTTGCTGGCGCCACGGGTCGAACAAAGCGTCGATCGACTCCTGGCCGACATGGCGCAGCGCGGCGGCAGTGCCGATCTGATGAGCGAGTTCGCCGCTCCGCTGCCCACCAACGTGATCGCCGAACTGTTCGGTTTGCCGGACGAACAGCGCGAAGAGATCGTCGCGCTCACCTACAGCATGGCCAACACCTCCGCCACAGCCGAAGAGGTGCGACAGACGCGGCAGCGCATCCCGGAGTTCTTCCGTCGCCTGATCGCGCTCAAGCGGGGCCAGCTCGGAGATGATCTGGCTTCGGCCCTGATCGTCGCCCGTGACAAAGGCGAGCTCGTTTCCGACACCGAGCTCATCGACATGCTGTTCATGGTGCTCTCTGCGGGCTTCGTGACCACCGCCGGCGTCATCGGCAATGGCGTGCTGGCATTGCTGACGCATCCGCAGCAACTGCACTTGGTGCGCAGCGGCCAAGTTCCGTGGTCACAGGCGATCGAGGAGATCCTGCGCTGGGGCAGCTCAGCGGCCAATCTGCCGTTCCGCTATGCCACCCAGGACGTGGAGATCGACGGATGCATGGTCCGCCGCGGCGATGCCGTCCTGATGGCGTTCCATGCGGCGAACCGGGACGAACAGGCCTTCGGCCCCGGCGCCGACAGGTTCGATGTCACCCGGCGGCACAACCCGCATTTGTCGTTCGGTGAGGGGCCGCATGCCTGCCTGGGCGCTGCGCTGGCGCGCCTGGAATTGCGCTGCGCCTTCCCCGCGCTGTTCGGGCGGCTGGAGGATCTGGCGCTGACCATCGCCGCGGAGGACGTCGTCTACATTCCGTCTTACGTCATTCGCTGCCCGCAGCGCCTGCCGGTCACCTTCCGCCCTTCCATCGCTTAGAGAGTGCGGCATTCACCCCGGATTCGGTGATTCTTGGTTTGCCGGAGTGGCTGGTCTCGCGCGAGGGGGGGCGAGCATGCCCGGTTACGCACGATCGTGGCGCCGGCGTTCAGCAACCGAGGGTGAAGCTGCTCGCGGAGCAGGTCGAGGCGAGCGCCGCGCAGTTTGTCGAGACGCTGGCGGCCCGGCCCCAGTCCGCCCACCTGCGGCGCCACCTCTTCTTTCCGCTTGCGGCCATGGTCATCAGCGCGCTGGAATGCGCAAGCACGCTGAGCGAAGCCGAGCGGGAACAAATACCGGGATTCCCGGCTGACCGTGACGACCTGGCCCGACTTTACGCCCTTTGAGCCCGGCGACCTCGATCTGATCCGGCGTCGCCGATGGGGACAAGGATCTCTCCGAGCCTGCACTGATAAGAGGCGGCATCGTAAGCGGCTTTGGGCGAAAGAGACCGATCAGCGCAAGGGCATTATTCGCATCATCACATAAACATCTCGTTATATGCATTGACAAGGAGCGAAGCTGCTGTGATTGTGCGCATGTCGTGGTTCTCCGCGCGGCACTGCTGTAGCGGAGCTAAGAGGGAAGCCGGTGCGATGCCGGCGCTGCCCCCGCAACTGTTAGCGGCGAGCCAAGCCCATTGGTGTCACTGAGGCGAACGGCCTCGGGAAGACGGGCAGAGGCTTTGACCCGCGAGCCAGGAGACCTGCCACGACGAACAACGTCCACGGGCGGGGTGTCTCGGTGGCCGCGGTAGCTTGGCTTCGTGCCGCCTGCTTGCGCGTTCCTTGTCCCCACGCCCCAACCATCGGGGTATGGCATGACTGTCTCTCAACAAATTCCAGTGGCAACGCTCGGCGTGCCGCGTATCGGTCGACGGCGGGAACTCAAATTCGCGCTTGAAAGCTACTGGTCCGGAAAATCTCCCGCTGCCGACCTGCTCGCGACGGCGAAGGCGCTACGCGCCGCCAGCTGGAGGGAGCAGCACGATCACGGCGTGTCGAAAATCCCGTCCAACGATTTCTCGCTTTATGACCATGTGCTCGACACCGTCATCATGGTCGGCGCCGTGCCGGCACGATACGTCTGGACTGACGGCGAGGTCCCACTCGATACCTATTTCGCCATGGCGCGCGGCGACCAAGGTCAGGCCGCTGATTGTGGACATGCCGGTGACGAGCATGCGGCCAACGGGCATGGCCTTGCCGCGATGGAAATGACCAAATGGTTCGACACCAACTATCACTACATTGTGCCGGAACTTACCGACGATCAGAGCTTTGCCCTCTCGTCGGCGAAACCGGTCGATCATTTCCTCGAGGCCAAGGCGCTCGGCATCCACACGCGCCCGGTCCTGCTTGGACCGGTTAGCTTTCTCAAGTTGGCGAAGTCACCTGAGGAAGGTTTCAACCCTATCGCGCTCCTGCCACGGCTGCTGCCCGTCTACGAGGAGCTCCTGCGGAGGCTGAAGCTCGCGGGAGCCGATTGGGTGCAGATCGATGAGCCGGCGCTCGTGGTCGATCTGGTTCCCAACGAACGGGATGCCCTCCAATTCGCCTACTGCCGGCTGTCAAAAGCAGCACCGGAGTTGAAGATCATGGTCGCTACCTATTTCGGATCGCTGGGAGACAATCTCGAGACCGCAATTTCTCTGCCCGTGGCGGGACTGCACGTCGATCTCGTGCGCGCTCCAGAGCAGTTGGAGACCGTCGGCCGGCTCGCGCAGAAGGAACTTGTGCTCTCGCTCGGGCTGATCGACGGCCGCAACGTCTGGCGCGCGAACCTGCCTGCCATACTTGACCGCATCAAGCCGATCGTCGCCGGCTGGCCGTTGGACCGCGTGGAGATCGCCCCGTCCTGCTCGATGCTGCATGTGCCGATCGACCTGGACATGGAGACGGCACTCGATGCGGACGTGAAATCGTGGCTCGCCTTCGCGGCGCAAAAAACCGACGAGCTGGTCGTGCTCGCCCGTGCCCTGGCTGAAGGCCGGGACGCGGTCGCCGCCGAACTAGAGGCGTCGGCTGAGGCTGCCGCCGCTCGCGCGACATCCGCTAAGGTGCATGATCCGCTCGTCGAAGGTCGGGTCGCCAGCATCAAGGTCGCCATGACGCGCCGGAAGAGCGCATTCGCCGTGCGCTCCAAGCTTCAGGCCGACACGTTTGGCTTGCCATCCTTCCCCACCACGACGATCGGCTCCTTCCCGCAAACAGCCGAGGTTCGCAAGGCGCGGGCAGCCCATGCCAAAGGCGAGCTGAGTTACGTCGACTATGAGGCGTTCCTGAAGAAAGAGATAGAAGCCGCCGTTCGCTGGCAAGAAGAGATCGGACTCGACGTGCTGGTCCACGGCGAATTCGAGCGCAACGATATGGTGCAGTATTTCGCCGAGCAGCTCCGCGGCTTCGCCTTCACGCAACACGGGTGGGTGCAAAGCTACGGCTCGCGCTTTGTGCGACCCCCGATCATCATTGGAGATGTGTCGCGACAACAGCCGATGACACTACACTGGTGGCGATACGCCCAGTCGCTGACGCTAAAGCCGGTGAAGGGCATGCTTACCGGCCCGGTGACGATCCTCAACTGGTCCTTCGTCCGGGACGACCTTGCCCGCCCAGCCGTCTGCCGCCAGGTCGCGCTCGCCATTCGCGATGAAGTGAGCGACCTCGAAAAGGCCGGCGCCAGGATGATCCAGATCGACGAAGCCGCACTGCGCGAGGGCTTGCCGCTGCACGAGGCCGACTGGCAGGCCTATCTCGACTGGGCCGTCGAATGCTTCCGGCTGGCTTCAACAGCGGTCGGCGATGCGACCCAGATCCACACCCATATGTGCTACTCCGAGTTCGGCGATATCGTGGACGCGATTGCCGCAATGGATGCCGATGTGATCTCGATTGAAACTTCGCGCTCGCAGATGGAACTGCTCGATACGCTGCGAACCTTCAAGTATCCGAACGAGATCGGTCCTGGCGTCTATGACATTCACTCGCCGCGGGTCCCGGAAGTGGGGGAGATTTCCAACCTTATCATGCTTGCGCGCGAGCGATTGTCGGATGGCCAACTGTGGGTGAATCCCGACTGCGGTCTCAAAACGCGCAGATGGGAGGAGGTCCGCCCTGCGCTGGTGAACATGGTGGCTGCGGCACGCGCAATTCGGCAAAAAGCGCAGACGGCGTAGGGCTCGGTGCCACTCGCCGGCGGTGAGCGGCAACGCCACACACCGGGCATCCTTGGGGGAGTCTATCCGGCGCGCCCAAGGCAATCGCGCTGCCGGTGACGAAGCGCCTCGGCAAGCTTGGCCTGGCCGCGGCCCTTGTCATGGCGCGTCGAAGTCAGCTGTTCCAGAGGCGGCCGTTGGCGGGCGATTGAAGGAGGCTTGGGCCTCAAATGAGCCGGCCAGAAACGAGAAGGCTCTCCGCCAGCCCGTTTCGGATTATTCCGTATTGGGATAATCGAAATCACTATCGTCTCCCAACCTTGATCGCCGAAACCCCGGTCCCGACCATGGGGAGAAACATCGGCGATCACGCACCCCGGTCCCGGAGCGTGTTCCGAGAAACCGGATGCAGGGCCAAGCTGGGGGAAGGTTCAAACAGCGCTTCTGGAGACTTTTGAGGCGGCATCGACGCTCCACCATCTGCAGCGGGCCAATTCCCGCTCGATGGCGTCTGCCTCTGGCTGCAATCACCATCACCGCGACGGCGAAGCCGAGCGGCCGCAGCTGGCTGGCGGACCCTTGTGTTTTGATGGTGGAAGATCAGGCGCCGGACCAGGAAAGCCGCCGCGGAAAGAGCGGGGTTGGCTTGCTCCTGGCGGAGCCGGCAGGGGTATTTGGACCGCGCTCAATACCGATGCGCAGATGGCCGAAATTCATCCGCGGCATCCTGAATATCAATCGCTGCGCAGAACGCGTGCTTCGAGCGCGGCTGCGACAAAAGCCCGTCGAGCGGTTGGTGGATGGGTCTTACCGCGTAAAACCTGCAGACAGGCGTCCATCGCTATCCTGCGTTTATCGGTCTCATGATGCAGATCCCGCAGCAAGATAGCGGCCGCGTCGTTGACGTCGAACACGATACGCTCCGAGCCGCGGCGGCTAAGCTGAACAACGACTGGTCTCTCAAATCTGGTCAACCCGGTCATCCCCCCTCCCCACAGCCACTATACGGCAAACAGCCGGATCACATTTTTTTATTCAGCCGAACGCGACCGCTGCATCTGCGCCACTGAGCCTGGCCATTGGCTAGCAAGCGATCGCCATGAGCTGCGTCTGGCCATGGTCAGCTTGCTTGCGATCTGCGGT
Organism: Mesorhizobium sp. 113-3-9; assembly: GCF_016756515.1. NCBI lineage: Bacteria > Pseudomonadati > Pseudomonadota > Alphaproteobacteria > Hyphomicrobiales > Phyllobacteriaceae > Mesorhizobium > Mesorhizobium sp. 113-3-9. The sequence continues at coordinate 7,073,882 of NZ_AP023246.1, forward strand.
TTTGCAGTCGGTGGTGAGGAACTGCTTCTCATTCGCGTGGTCTAGCTGTGAAACCTGGACATAGTGCACTGTTTGACGCGCCTCGCCAGTCTCAAACTCGTCGTCGAAGTCTACACCTGCACTTTTCCACTGCCCGATCTGCAGGCGGCGATCCACTGCATGGCGGAGGTTGGATCTTCCAATATGGCGACCCGCTTCGCAAAGCCGAAAAAGGCATTGCGCGCCGTGCTTACCGGCTTGCGCCCATCGTACGCATCGTAGCATGCCCTCAGGGCGGCTTCGTGGATCATGTCTCTGCGATCTTCCGGCCATTCGTTGAGAAAATCGATTGCATCCGCAAGGCCGGCAATCTCTTGGATGATGTGCGTTGCGCGCCTCACGAAAAGCGGGCTGCTGAAAGCCTCAGCGTTCATTCGTTCCTCCAACCTTCCAAATAGCCAATTTGTGTGAAGAGGCGCCGCATCGACGCGAGGCGACCCTGACACAATGTGTTGTCAGGGCGATGACGGTTCAAGAGGAAGATCCGCGACGGCGACCGGGCGTGCAGCGATCCGCCAACACATCATGCAATGGCTTTGGTTGCCATCAAACGCGGTCGTCACTATTAAGCTACGAGATGATTCTTACCCGGCTACTCTAATTCCGCAGGAGCGTTTTCATGACCGAAGAAACCGAGAGCAAAGCCGACAACCTCATCGAACTCACCGCCCATGTCGTCTCAGCCTATGTTTCGAACAATCCGGTTCCCGTCGGTGAACTGCCTGGGCTTATCGGCCAGATCCACATCGCATTGAAAGGCACTGCTGGTGGTGCCGCACCAGAAAAATCGGAAGCTCTCAAGCCTGCCGTACCGATCAGAAAATCGGTTACACCCGATTATATTGTCAGCCTTGAGGACGGTAAGAAGTTCAAGTCGCTCAAGCGTCACCTGGCTACCCACTATGGCCTTACGCCCGACGAATATCGCGCAAAATGGGAGCTGCCGGCGGACTATCCCATGGTGGCGCCGAACTACGCTGCGGCGCGCTCGGCATTGGCCAAGACCATGGGTCTGGGCCGCAAGCCGAAGGAACCGGGAGCGCCGGCACCTGCCAAGCGTGCCCGCAAGAAAGCCGCAGCCTGACCGCAATTTTTCAGGATCGACGAAGCAGGCCCGGCATGATTTCGCACTCGCGAGATAAAATTTGTGCGTTGCAATATCCGGGGCGATCGGTATGATCATGGTGTCGGCCATCTACTCCTCCCAGATGTGGTGCCGACGCTGAATGGGGCGCACCTCCTCCCGCGTCTCATTCTAAATCGAGCCCGCTGCCACCTCCTCCCGGTAGCGGGCTTTTTCTTTGTCTGAGGCGCGATTTCGGTAGGGCCGACGCATTGGCTCTAAGGGAGGCGAATGCTCCGAACTTCCAGGCCTTTCTTGCCCTGTCCGCATTGGACAAACACCTTCTGACCCTCCATCAGCATGCTCAGTCCTGAGCGGGTCAGCGCGGTGGCATGAACGAAGATGTCCTTCTCACCGTTTTCAGGAGCAATGAAGCCGAAGCCCTTTTGGGGATTGTACCACTTGACCGTGCCCTCGCTCTCCAGCTGGGCACTCGTCCCGGCGGTGGACTCTCCAGTGCGACGCGTATGTAGCTGAGTTCTCGCGGTCTGATCGCTGACCTCCAGCACTTGCGCGACCTGATGACCTCTTGGACTTTCTTCCGTTGTGACCTTCAGACGCGTTCCCTCGGAAACACCGCGGCTCCCGGCCGCCTCCAGCACCCGGATGTGCAGATAGGCCTCGATGCCCTCCGGCAATTTGACAAAGCCAAAACCCTTGCTGGTGTTGAACCACACCACTTCGGCGTCGACAGGATCCGCGGTTACAGTGGACGAACGCTGAAAGTAGCTTAGCTCGGAAGGCCGTTCCGCAAAAGAAACCGGGTCATCGTCATGACGATGCCGGCGTGGCTCACGATGGTCTTTATATTTTCCCATGATCGTCTCGACTCGGCTGAACACCTCATTGCGCCTCCCGGCAGGATAATCTCAATCGGGCGATGCATTGATGTCAATTCACCAGTTGGCCGCTTCACCCGCTCTATCGCATCACGATCCCGGCCGACCTGTTGCCACACAAGGTCGATGTCCGGTGAGCAATATATGCCACAGGTCGACCTGCTGATCCGAACGCGTTCCCCATATCGCACGGCAAAAGGGTCGCGCTGAAGGGCGGCACCGCGATCAACCGTTTCGATCGTGACACGCCCCGGGCTGCCGCCTCACGCGGATGCGCATCCGACATTTCGATTTACGCGCAATTTACCCGCACAGCCTGCAGGAGGGAGACGAGCAGCTTGTCGTTGAGTCGTCCCGCTAGATCAACCCCGCCTGCTCGGCTTCGCGGCGTAAATTCTGCCTCGGCCTTGGGCCGATCTGCTGGATCACCAAGCCGGCCGCCAGCGAGCCAAGATCGCCGCAGGCCTTGAGGTCGCGGCCTTGCGTGTAGCCATGCAGGAAACCGGCGGCATAGAGGTCGCCGGCGCCTGTCGTGTCGACCAGTTCCTTGATCGCGGTTGCCTGGACGACCACGGTCTCGTCGCCGCGCACGATGACCGAGCCTTTTTCCGAGCGGGTCACGGCGGCGATCCGGCAATCCCTGCGGATCTGCGCCAGCGCTTCGTCGAAGGACTTGGTCTGGTAGAGCGACTTGATCTCGTGGCTGTTGGCAAAGACGATATCGACGGTGCCCGAGCGCATCAGCTCGAGGAACTCCTCCCGGTAGCGGTCGACGCAGAACGAGTCCGACAGCGTCATCGACACTTCGCGTCCGGCGGCGTGCGCCAGCTTCGCCGTCTGCCGGATCGCTTCCTTGGCGCGCGGCGGGTCCCACAGATAACCCTCGAAATAGGTGACCGCCGCACCCGACGCCTTGTCGGGCTCGACGTCCTCCGGCCCGAGTTCGATGCAGGCGCCGAGATAGGTGTTCATCGAGCGCTCGCCGTCGGGCGTGACGAAGATCATCGAGCGCGCCGTCGGCGGTTCGCCCTGAAGCGGCCTGGTGTCGAAGGCGACGCCCTGCGCGTGGATGTCGTGGGCGTAGATCTCGCCGAGCGGGTCGTTCGAGACCTTGCCGAAGAAGGCGGCGCGACCGCCGAAGCTGGCAACGCCCGCCGCCGTGTTGCCGGCGCTGCCGCCGGAGGCTTCGATGGCCGGGCCCATGCGGCTGTAGAGCACTTCGGCGCGCCTTGTGTCGATCAGGTTCATCGCGCCCTTGATGATGCCGTTCGTCTCCAGGAACGCCTCGTCGCACTGGGCGATGATGTCGACGATGGCATTGCCGATACAAAGCACGTCATAATCCGGCATCAATGTCTCCGCCTACTACCCAGCGGCTTTCTGGTATGCCGGCCGGGCGGGGGTCTAGCGAGGAAAAGGGTTGCCGTATGCGCTTGATCCAGCGGCGCTCACGCAGCTGCCGGTCCTGCTTCATGCAGCAAGTCGTCGGCTTTGTCCGTCTTCTCCCAGGTGAACTCAGGCTCTTCACGGCCGAAGTGTCCGTATGTCGCCGTCTTGCGGTATATCGGGCGTAAGAGATCAAGCATCTTGATGATGCCTTTCGGTCGGAGATCGAAAAGCTCAAGAATAAGGCGCTCGATCCTTTTTTCCTCGATCCTTGCGGTTCCGAAGGTGTTAACCATGACAGAAACCGGACTGGCCACGCCGATCGCGTAGGCAAGTTGAACCTCGCAGACCTCGGCAAGGCCGCTGGCAACGATATTCTTTGCGACATACCGCGCCGCATAGGCGGCCGAGCGGTCAACCTTAGATGGGTCCTTGCCCGAAAAGGCGCCGCCGCCGTGACGCCCCGTTCCACCGTAAGAATCGACGATGATCTTGCGTCCAGTGAGGCCGCAGTCGCCGGCGGGCCCACCGACCACGAACCGCCCTGTTGGGTTGACCAGAAATCTGATCTCCGAAGTATCCAGATGGGTTGGCAGGACCGGTTTTATGATCTCCTCAATGACGCCTTCGCGGACTGTATCTTGGGAGACCGCCTCGTCATGCTGCGTTGACAGGACTATGGTGTCCAGCGCCACCGGGCGGAGACCCTCGTAGCGTACGGACACTTGAGATTTCACGTCCGGACGCAACCAGCCAAGCTGTCCCGTTTTCCGGACCTCTGCCTGTCTTTTCGTCAAATGATGTGCGAGTTGGATCGGCAAGGGCATCAATGTATCCGTCTCGTTGCATGCGAATCCAAACATGAGGCCCTGATCCCCCGCCCCCTGCTCGAGATCCTGCCCTCGTCCTTCATCAACGCCCTGGCTTATGTCGGGCGACTGCTCGGTGAGAGCCAGAATGACGGCGCAACGTCGACCATCAAAGCCGATGGCATCGTCGTCATAGCCAATGTCGAGGATCGTATCGCGGGCAACTTGAGTGTAATCGATCTCCGCGTGGCTGGTGATCTCTCCAGCTAGAACGACCATCCCTGACTTCACCAACGTTTCACAGGCGACGCGCGCCTTCGGGTCGGTGCGGAGGATGGCATCGAGGATGGCATCCGAGATGTTGTCTGCCATCTTGTCGGGGTGTCCCGCGCCGACGGATTCGGAAGAGAACACGAACTGCCTGGCCATGGAATGTCCTCGCTTCAAGTGTTGGAGTCAGGTGGGGAGTTTCTGGATTAGGGTGGCTTACCGGTCGGGGATGCCGGGGACGTCGAACGCAGTGCAGAAGTTGGCAACGTCTCTTCGTACGCTCGCATGAACTTCCTCGTCGTCGGGCTGGCGGCAGACCGAGTCGATGAAAGCGGCGATCTGCACCATTTCCCCTTCACGCATGCCCATGGACGTTACTGCCGGCGACCCCAAGCGGATCCCGCTTGTGACTGTCGGGTCGCGTGGGTCGCCCGGCACCATATTAAAGTTCGTAATGATGCCTGCCCTTGCCAGGCGCTCGGCATAGGCTTTGCCTGACAGCGGCCGGTCCCGAAGATCAAGGATCAGCATGTGATTGTCCGTCCCGCCGGTGACCAGATCGTAACCACGATCCACAAGCGCCTCGGCCAGTGCCTTGGCATTCTTGACGATCTGGTGACCGTAGGTGCGGAAAGAGGGGGTCGCGGCTTCCTGCAAAGCAACAGCGAGCGCGGCGATGATATTCATGTGCGGCCCACCTTGCAGTTGAGGAAACACCGCGCGATCAATCCGTTTGGCGAGATTGTGTTTGCTCGTGGGATGATAGAGCGCCTGATAACGATCTTCATTCTTCGACAAAATAAAGCCTCCACGGGGGCCGCGGATCGACTTGTGAGATGTGCTGGTGACGACGTCGCAATGAACCACGGGATTCGGATGCGCTCCAGCGACAACCAGGCCGCTGATGTGGGCGATGTCGGCCACGAGATAAGAGTTCGCCTCCAGAGCGATTTCTGCCATTGCCGCGTAGTCAAAAGCGCGCGGATAGGCAGTTCCGCCGACCCAAATCAGTTTCGGCCGTTCCCGCCTGGCGGTCTCGCGCAAGCGGTCATAGTCAATTTGCTGCGTCTTTTCGTGCAGCCCATAGGGGACGCGTTGATAGTCAGTGCCGGAAAAGTTGACGGACCAACCATGAGTCAGATGGCCGCCTTCGGGTAAAGGCAAGCCCATGACTTTGTCACGGGGGCTCAAAAGCGCACGATAGACAGCCTGGTTGGCTGGTGAGCCGGAATAAGGTTGGACGTTGGCGTGCTCACTGCCAAAGAGCGCTTTTAGGCGCTCGATCGCGAGGGTCTCAAGCTCATCGACGATCTCGTTTCCCGCGTAGTAGCGCGCACCCGGGTACCCTTCGGCATACTTGTTCGTGAATATAGAGCCGGTCGCTTCCAGTACGGCCGAAGAGGCAAAGTTCTCGGATGCGATGAGTTTGAGCGTTGTCCGCTCCTGCCGCTCCTGTCTTAGAAGCAGTTCGTGAACGCGGCAATCGACGTGGACCAAGGAAGACCGTCCGTATGTGCCGGGCTCTGCCATGGCTACGTCAGCGGAGTTGTTCATGGTAGTTTCGCACTCCCACGTAGGCAGATCTTTTCACGACAAGCAGCAGTCCCCTTCGACCACGCGTCTTGTACCGCCTCGAGCCGCTCCAGGTCCCGCTTATGACACCCATCGTCGTGGGGCAGGAGATCGACCAAGAATTGAACCAACCCTCCGTCCTTGCCCCCTGCATTGAGATGATATGAGGACCAAGGACGTTGTCCGTTGCCGCAAAGAAAGTCGGCTCTGGCGAGCATCCGGACGTGTCGCGCAACGCGCTCCCGACGAAGATCGAGAATCTCCGCCAGTTCGCGGACAGTCAGGTCGGCATGCGCGCAAAGGCCCAGGATCCGTAGGCGATCAAGATGTGCTGCTGTCATTAGGCGATCGACAAGTATCATCATTGGTCAGAACGACGCCAAATAGAAGAACCGAACCCCTCGTCCTGCTCGCTTTGTCATGTCGGGCTCTTTGCAAATGCTGTTCGGCAGCGAACATAAACACACCAGATTTCTGCCGCCACTGAACTTGACAGTTGTGGTGAGCGTACCATTGACAGCGATTTGTGGTCGCAAAGATTCGATGAATTTCCTTGAAGGATCTGTTGCAAGGCCTAAACAAGAACGCAACGAGATTGGCGAGGTGCTGGTAAGACGGCAAGCTGGCGAACTGCTTGGCCAAGAGAGAGGCGACCGGCGCCACTTTATCCCAGGCGACAGTGCTAACCTGCTGGCGCACCTGATCCGCCATTTACTTGATTTCGTGTCACGGAAAGATCGCAAAGCCGTCGTGCCGATGCTCAGCGCCATCTGCCGGGCGCGGACGCCAAGCCGGCATGAAGGCTCTGGAGGACTTCGAGGCCGGCGACTGGGCCGGCGATACCCGGCGATTACTCAAAGCTGGCGGCGCGACTGGCAGCACGTCGTGCCGTTCTTCGCCTATCCGAGTGTGCGCAGCATCATCTACGACGGATGCGGTCGAAATGTCCGCGGCGCGTCGGTCATTTCCAAATTGCGCTTAATCCTGGTCAGTCAGGTCGCACCAGATCGATGTGGCTGACACGGAGGGCTTGTGCCAGTTCATAAAGCGTGACGATGGTGGGGTTCCTTTTGCCCTTCTCCAGCCCGCTGATGTACTGCTGGCTGAAGCCGGAGATCTCGGCAAGCTGCTCCTGCGTCAAGCCGGCCTTCTCCCTGATCCTGCGTGCATTTCGTCCGACCAGCTTGCGCATATCCATGCGCGGAGGTCAGCCACATTGTCATCGATTTGCCCGAACCATCTGCCGCGGGGCAGCAAAATCCAGGGATGCGATGTTGATGACGTTGGTCGCTCAAGCCAAGCACAGCACGAGCTATCGGTCACGCAAGCGACGCACATGTGCGAGAACCTCGCAAGGGTCGAATTCGAGCGCTTCCGCTACGTCGAGGAACTCAATGACGTCCATGCGACGTTCGCCGCCCTCATACTTGGCCACGAAAGACTGCGGGCGGCGAAGCGCTTCGGCAACCTTGGCCTGGGTTAAGCCCTTGTTCTTGCGCGCCGCTATCAGCTGTTCCAGCAGCCGACCTTGGCGGGGCGATCGAAGGGATTTCGGCATCAGACGGTGCTTAAGCCTATTCAGATCGCGGATCGAGCAGCGTTGCCGGCTCAACCTCCAGCACCGTAGCGAGCTTCTCGACCATGTCGATGGTAGCAGCATATACACTGCGCTCAAGAGCGCTGATATAGGTTCGATCAACACCAGCTTCATGTGCCAGCGCCTCCTGCGACAGCTTCTTTTTCTCGCGAAGCCTACGCAGATTGCGGGCAAAGACCTCTCGGATTCCCATAGGCGAGAGGCCACCCTCTTGTTGAGGATTTCACCACGGAGTATACTCTACAAACTTAAGGAGCAACTCGCACGAGCATCGACTTTGCCCGAACTCCCTGCTGTTAGGGATCGCGACTTCCCGGATGCGATCTGACGATGGTTATCGCTCAAGGTCAGCGCTGTAGGCCACGCAAGCTGCGCCAGGGAGCGAAGCCGACTGGTCTAGTACTACTGTGTCATAAAACTATGTTGGCAGCATGGACATCGTGGCAGACGCCGCGCCAAGGCGTGGGCGAGTCTAACCCTGACGGTGGCGATTGAATTGCTGACGTGGCGTTCGGGACGGAGCGGCGGCGCCGCGGGGTCGATAATCTTCGGGTAGCGCAGGTGCCTTGAGGAGCGGCGCTGAGCGTGGGGCTGAGGGGGGAATCAGACTCCGTTCGGAGACTAGGAATCCGTAAGCGGCGATCGCGAGCGTGGCGTGGTGATGGAAGCCGCGCCAACCTCGGCCCTCATAATGGCCAAGGCCGATCTCCTGCTTGAGTTCCTGATAATCCCGTTCGATCCGCCATCTCAGCTTGGCCTGGTCGACGAGGCCGGCGAGTTCGGTATCTTCCGGCAAGGTCGAGAGCCAATACTTGGTCGGCTCGACCTCGCCCTGCGGCCACTCGATCAGGAACCATTCCTCAGCTCGTGGCGCGGAGCGCCAGTAGTCGCGATGGGCTGGGCGGACGCGGACGGCGGCAAAGCGCGAGGCGAGCGGCGCCTTGGAGCCCTCGCGCCAGGTGACGCGGCACCAGGCGCCCTCGGGCAGCGCTTGCGCCAGGTCCTTGGCCGAAACGGGCGCGTGGTCGGCCTGGCGTCGGACGAGCGAAGGTGGGCGGCCGCGGCCGCTCCATGGCTTGGGCGGCAGCGGTTGCGTGTCCGGCGGCCACAGACGGATCGAGGACTGGACACCGACGACATAGGTCAAGCCCATCTCCGTCAGCCCGGTGCGCAAGGAGCTGTCGTTGCCATAACCGGCATCGGCCAGCACCACGCCCGGCGAGACGCCGGCCGCCAGCGCCGCCCGGATCTGCGCGAGTGCGATTTCGGGCTTGGTGCGGAAGATGACATCCTCCGGCACACCTGCCTTGGCGCGCCGGTCAGGGTCGTTGGCCCAGCCTTCCGGCAGATAGAGCTGATAGGCGACCGGCAGGCTCGCCTGTTCGGTGGCAACCGACAGACTGACCGCGACCTGGCAGTTGTCCTGCTTGCCGATCTGGCCGCAGTACTGCCGCGCCACACCCACCGAATGCTTGCCTTTCTTGGGAAAGCCGGTGTCGTCGACGATCCAGGCGCGGATCGGCCCCTGACCCTCAAGTGCCGGCAGAACCTGCGCCCGCACGACGCCAAGCACGGCATCATCCGACCAGTCCGCTTTCGCCACGAAGTGATGCAGAGACTGGTGCGCCGCCTGAACACGCCCAGGCTCCACCCGTGCCGCCATCGGCTCGACGCTCTTGCGCTCGCCTGGCAAAAGCAGCCCGGTGCAATAGGCCTTCAGCGGCGCCACCCGGTCAGCATGACCCAATGCCGAGGCGAGCGTCTCGACATAGGCCGCAAAACGCGATTCACTCGTTTCGATTCCGTCTCGGAGATTCATCGCTCCCTCCATTTGAAGCTTGAATCGCCATTCTCGCAATCAATCGTTAACGAAGTTTATGACACAGTAGTACTAGACCCATGTCGAAGAAAGCGGGCTCAGTTCACTGGCGGCCGGTTGCGCGCCATCAAAATCGATTTCGGCAATCCGGGATGGGCCAGATCGCCTTTGTTACTGCGGCCTAATCAACTCACAAGGATCAACGTCAAGTGCTTTTGCGAGCCGGCCAAGCACACTGACGCTGGCGGAAACCCGAGCACGCTCGATCGAACCCACATAGCGCATGCTCAGCTCTGCGCGGGCAGCCAATTCTTCCTGCGTCAGGTCCTGATCATGGCGCAAACGACGCATGTTGATCGCCATGACCTCCTTGAGGTCCATGGCGAGATAGGGACCAGAACCGGAACTATGGTTCTAGGAACGATCGTTCCTATTCGCTATGGTGAGCCAACCGAGGAGCAGCCGTGCCCGATCACAACAAACCCCAAACCGGCAAGAGGGTCGCGATGAAACGCAAAGTCCAAGACGAAGTCCCGTGGTCGGACAGCCTGACCGCTTACGACAATGAGCACTTCACGATCTATATGAGGCTCCTGGACGCGTCCGCCGACGATGCCAGCGAAGACGAGATGGCGCAGCTCGTCCTCGGCATCGATCCGATGCGAGAACCTGAGCGCGCCCGAATGGCGGTTCGCAGCCATCTCGATCGGGCCAACTGGATGGTTACGACTGGATACAAAGAACTGTTCGCGCGCTGACCGGCTCCAGATGAGCTATTGCAATCACCTTAGACGAGGAAATCCTGATAGCCACGATCCATGAGCATGTGACCGCGCCGGACAGCACGGCGAATGCGATCGCGAAGGTGATTGCGCGGATCCGTCCAGTCGGCCTGGACGCGTTGCCGGCCCAACAGGGCCCTTGCGATTTGACGGTGCGATGCACCGCCTAGCGAGCCGTCAAGCGCCTGGAGGACAAAGCGCAGACGACTGGCGCGCGCTTCGGGGGGAAACAGCCTGTCGGGAAGTTGTCCGGTCGCGTGAAGAGCATTGAGGCATTCGAGCGCATTCAACTGCTGCCTCATCCGATCGGCGGGCCAGATCGCGTCGACGCAAAGCCGAACGGGGCACAAAACGTCCGCGCCCTCCACAACCAGTTGTAAATCCCGGTGAGCATTTCGCAGCATGACATGCTGGCGACCGTCCGCCGTGATCACGAGTGCCGCCCGACATGGCAATGCAGCGAGATCAAACGAAAGCGTTTCGGGCGACAATGTTTTTTCCGCAATGACCGGCAGGACGTGCGGGCATTGGCGGGAGCACCAGAACACATTCGCATCAGGCCTCAACGAGCTTGCGAAACAGGAGCCCCCACCGCGTCAGATCGAGCGACGATCTCACCACTTCTATGTCGAAGCACCTTTCTGCAATTTCTGCCTGCTCAAGCGCGTGCCTCAAGTCACGCTGGAAGGCCGGATTGCGCCGCAGGAATTCCCAGGCCCAGCCGCGTCGGGTCAGGTAGCGCGTGTAGCGATAGGACTTCTCATCCTGCCAGTCAGGCCAGTCGGCGCCGTTACCTATCATAACCATGTCAGGCGGCCGTGCAGAGCACCGGCGCCCACAGCACGGGACCGCCAAGACCGCCATTGTGGCGGACCGTAGCAAGGCTCTCCTCTGAGACATCCAAAAAGCCGGCAACGGCGCGCGTGGTGCCGATTGTCTGGGGCGGCCCGATGCGGGCCAGCGGCCATCCGGCGCGACGCAGGATTCGCTCCATGCGCAAATCCGTAACCGTAACGATATGCGTGAGCCGCCGCGACAAACCGAACTCGATCATGCCGGCGAAGAGTTCATAGGTGGCAACAGCAATGCTCCCACTGCCCTTCGGTGCAGACGGTGGGAGATCAAGGGCGAAACGGCTGCTTTCCCAGACACTCGGTCCCTCGGGTGCCGTTCCCCCTTCCAACAGCCTCGAAAAGACATCTCGCAACATCGTCGGCCCCGTTGAGGGCAGAAGGCGTACGCCGCCCCCGACACGACCGCCGGCATCGCGCAACACAAGATAGTGCGGTTTCAGGGAATCGAATGAGTCGATCTCGAAGCCGCCGGTCGTGCGCACGTTCCAGTCGAGCCGCTCCTTGAAGACGCGGTAGCGCAGGCGGTGCATTTCGTGAAGTTCGTCGGCAAAGGCGCCGTACCAGCCGGGCGCAATAAGCTCAATCATGATGGTCTCCTCGCAGGTATGACCCTGCCATTGGAGGCGAACCTTCATGCCGCGACTGCCTGTGCATTTGCACAGGTAGATTAAAGAGGGATTCTGTTCCTCAGAGAATTGATGATCGTGAGGAGGCCAGCAGCGTCACCGCCTGATTTTTGGTGCGCACGCCGAGCTTCTTCTTGGCATTGTCCAGATGGAAAGCGGCCGTGCGCTCCTTGATCCCCAAGATACAGCCGATCTCCCAGGCGGATTTGCCCTTCGCCGTCCATTCCAGGCATTCGTACTCACGGGGCGTCAGCGAAACACCATCCACGGCCAGACCACCCGAAAGCTTGCGGCGAACGCCAATGTGAAAGCACATCGCCATAATCTCGAGCGCCTGCTCATATTGCTCGGCGATGCGCAGGAAGGTCGGATCGAGCCTGTCTGCCGCGAAGGTCATCGCAGCGACACCGCCGCGGCGATCGACAAGTGGTATCGTCAGTCCGCAGCAGATGCCGAATTCGGCAGCCTCATCGAAAAGTTGTTGCTGTCGCGTTGAAATGCCGGCATGGCCGAAACCCGGCCCCCACTGAAAGGGACATTCGCTGCATCTTGCCCATTCTATGACCGGGTCGATCCTTTCATATTGGTGGCGCAAGTAGTGCGACGTCCAGCCGGAATGATAGTTCGATATCAGCCTGGGTTTTGTGACGCGATCAGACACCAGAGACAGATAGGCGAATGCGGGAATGTCGAAGGCGCCGGCGGCGCTGGCCAGTGCGTTATGGAAGTCGACTTCATCAACGCTCAAAGACAACTGTTCCAGCAAAGTTTCGAAGACGAGCTGCATTTTCTCCTGCGGCTGTTTTCAATTAGACATGGGACTTTCTGGCTTCTTGGCAGCTACGGCGAGAAGACTCGCCCCCAAGATATTCGACGCTGGAGAAAATTCACCGCGGTGACTACTCCCCGGACCTTTGATCATATGAAAGCAGGTGGATGCGACCTCGACGCCGGCTGCCGCAAGCCGCGGGTCCGAAGCTGCGATTGTGGGTGGTTTCCCTGGTGTCGTAGAAATATCGAAGCTCGATGTGCCATCCGGATATGCAGATGACCTCCTTCTCGAACTATCGATTGCGGACGCGCTACAATCACCCAGATCCAATGAGGCACCGAGATCCAGCGGGTCAAAAAAGGCGCCCTGCCGGCGGGGAGGGACACCGGCAGGGCGCGCCGCACAAACACCCTGATCGTTGGGCAACAGGACAGCGGCGGCAGAACTGATTTGGTTATCGCTTGAGATCGAAGTTGTCCGAAGCATGCTTAGAATCTGACGGCTTCAAGTTTAGCGGTTTAGGTCGGCTCGGCGCGAAATGCGCCGTCAACCCCTCGTCACCAAAGGGCGACCAGTCCTAACGCCAGCCTGACGTCAAAGCGTTTGGTCCGTGGGAAGTTCCTACCAGGGACCACTTTACCCGGGACGGCGTCGAACCCGGGGCTCGCTTCCGTCGGCACTCGCATGTTCATATCGCACCCTCGGCCTTCAGCGCGCGATAGGTCGTCTCGACTGATTTCGCGGTTGCGTCGACGATTATGTCGATCTCCTTACGGGTGATGATCAAAGGCGGGGCAAAGCCGAGGATATCGCCGTGTGGCATGGCACGGCCGATGACACCATTCTCGAACAGAGCAGCGGCGGCGCGAACGCCGACCTGAAGATCGGATTCAAACGGTATTCTCTGCTTTGGATCTCGCATCAGCTCTACGGCGGCGAGGATTCCGACACCACGAACCTCTCCGACGATGGGGTGTCCCGCCAGTTCGGCATTCATGCGGGCATGCCAATACGGTCCGACATCGCGGACATGCTCCAGGATATTTCTTTCCTTTAGGAGTCGAATATTGGCGAGCGCGGCCGCAGCGCAAAGCGTGTGACCTGAATATGTCCAGCCGTGGCCGAGAGCGCCGTGCTTCTCTGTTCCTTGTTCCAAGACCGACCAGACGCGGTCGCCAATGATTGACCCGGAGATGGGCAGGTAGGCGGAACTCAAGCCCTTGGCGATGGTCACGAAGTCCGGCCGCATGCCATAGAGGTGGGAACCGAATTGCTCACCGGTTCGTCCAAACCCGCAGACCACCTCGTCGGCGATCAGCAGGATGTCGTACTTGTCGAGCACGCCTTGGATCGCGGTCCAATATCCTTTTGGGGGTGGAACGATACCGCCTGTCCCAAGCACCGGCTCGCCAATAAAAGCTGCGACGGTCTCCGGGCCTTCAGTGAGGATAAGGGCTTCAAGTTCATCCGCGCAGCGTGTCGAGAACGCTTGCTCACTTTCGCCGTCATGCGCCTGGCGATAGTGGTGCGGCGTCGTGGTATGGCGCACCAAATCGAGCGGCAGGTCGAAGAAATTATGGAAGAAGGCAAGGCCTGTCAGGCTGCCGGTGACCAGCCCAGACCCGTGATAACCGCGATGTCGCGAGATGATCTTCTTCTTTTCGGGGCGGCCCAGAATGTTGTTGTAGTACCAGACCAGCTTGATGTTGGTTTCGTTGGCGTCGGAGCCGGAAAGGCCGAAAAAGACCCTTCGCATGTTCTGACCAAAATATTCGACGACAGCCTCTGCCAAGAGGGCGACTGGCTCTGTTCCTTGACTTGCATAGACATGGGCGAACGGCAATTCGTGTGCTTGCCTGGCAATGGCCTCGGCAATTTCCGTGCAGCCATATCCCATATTGACGCAGTAGAGCCCACCGAAACCGTCAAGGCTCTTGCGGCCTTCGGTATCCCAGATGTACACGCCTTCCGCACCGGCCATGATCCGATTTGGGGTCTCGCCTCGGCTGTGCTTGGCCAGATGCGTGGACGGATGAAAGACGAAGCTTCGATCCTTCTCTCTGAGTTGCTCGGTTCCCAGATTACTCAACCGCATAGTCCCTCTCCTCGCGATGGATTGGCGGAGGGCACTCGGCCGGCCGCCTCCTTAGCAATTAGCATACCGCAAACGCCTCTCCAGTTTCGCGGGAATGCACGTCCTTCGCCGACGAATTCGCGGAATCGGGATCAAAAGCCGTGGAAACCAAGGCCTCGCCGTTTACCGCCGCCTTAGTGCGGACAAGGGGATTGGTGAATTGGACTTGATTGGTTTGGTCACGACAAGACTGTAATATTGATCGATCCCCAAGCCTGCCTGCAGCATTCCCTCCATGAAATCCTGATACGCAGCCATGGAAGGAGATGCGACGCGCATCAGATAATCGATCCGCCCGCCGATAGCCCAGCAATCCAGGATTTCCGGAAATTCTCCGATCGCAGTCTCGAAGTGTTTTTGGTCCTCGAGGCGATGACGTTCCAGCACGACCTCCACCATGACAAAGACCATGCCGCCGATGAGGGCCGGACTCAGCCGCGCGTAGAACCCCTCAATAATCCCTGCGACCTCGAGTGCACGGAGCCGCTCCGAGCAGGCCGACGCCGAAAGATGAACGCGTTTTGCAAGCTCGCTTTTTGAAATCCGGCCGTCTGCCTGAATCTCTGAGAGAATCCGGAAGTCCCAAGCGTCCAGACGCGCAGGATTGGGTTTCGACTTCATGACCTTGTGCTCTTAAGCCGTTGTCGACAATGGAATTGACGCCGACCAACCGAGATTGGTCGGAAGGCTCAAACGCCGATGTTGCGTGCGATGCTGTCCGCAGCCATGCGCTTGCGCCATTCAAGAGGCCCGGAATTGTGAATGGAGTTTCCCTCAACATCGACAGCCATGATGACAGGCATATCCTGCACTTCGAATTCATAGACTGCTTCCATGCCCAGGTCTTCGAAGGCAATGAGCCGTGCTGACTTGATTGATTTTGATATCAGGTAGGCAGCCCCACCCACTGCGATGAGGTACGGCGTTTTGTGTCTTACAATCGACTCGATGGCAGCCCGTCCTCTCTCCGCTTTGCCTACCATCGCGAAAAGCCCGGTTTCGGCGAGCACCTTGTCCGTAAAATCGTCCAAGCGGCTGGAGGTTGTTGGGCCAGCCGGTCCGACGACCTCCTCTCTCACGGCGCGGACGGGTCCAACGTAATAAATCACGCGTCCTTGCAGATCGAACGGAAGCGGCTTGCCGGCGTCGATCAACTCGACCATTCGCTTGTGGGCGGCGTCACGGCCCGTCAGCATCTTTCCGGACAAAAGGAGCGTTTCTCCGCAGCGCCATGATGCCGTCTCTTCCTTGGTCAACGCATCGAGGTTGACTCTTCGTACGCCGGCTGGACTCAATTCGTCGGTTCCGATATTGGGCCATTCGCGCAAGTCGGGCGGCTGAAGCCTGATAGGTCCAGAGCCGTCCAAGGTGAACTTCAGGTGCCGGTTGGCGGCGCATTGCGGAATGAGCGCCACGGGCTTGGACGCCGCATGGGTAGGATAAGTCGCAACCTTGACGTCAACGACTGTCGTCAGGCCGCCTAGGCCCTGAGCGCCTATGCCGAGGGCATTAATTCGTTCATAAAGCTCGACCCGGAGTGCTTCCTCCGCACTTGATGGCCCCCTGGCGATCAATTCCGCCATATCGATGGGCTGGTTCATGGCCTCCTTGGCCAGCAGCATCGCCTTTTCAGCGCTACCACCGATGCCAACGGAGATCAGTCCGGGCGGACACCACCCACTGCCAAGCGTCGAGACAGTGTCAATCACCCAGTCGGAAACGGAGGCGCTGGGGTTCAAGGTGGTAAAACGTGCTTTGTTCTCTGAGCCGCCGCCTTTTGCGGCAATGGTGATCTCAATCTGGTTACCTTGCACAAGGTCAACGTGGACGACCGCCGGCGTGTTATCACGGGTGTTGACCCGTCCGGCGAGCGGATCGGCAACGATCGATGCCCGAAGGGGATTGTCAGGGTCGAGATATGCCTGACGGACGCCCTCATTCACGAGGTCTGCGAAACTGACCGTTGATCTGATGCGGGCGTCCATTCCAACCTTCGCGAAGACCACCACAAGGCCGGTGTCTTGGCAGATCGGCCGCCGCCCAAATGCCGCCATGCGGGAGTTCAGCAGAATCTGCCCGATGGCATTCTTCGCCGCTGGACTCTGTTCGCGCGTGTATGCGTGAGAAAGAGACCGGATATAATCTGGAGGGTGATAGTATGAGATATACTGAAGAGCGTCGGCGACGCTCCTTGTGATGTCCTTGCCAGCGATGGTCCGTGTGCTATTTCCCACCGGATTTTATCCAAATGAACCGAGGCCATTCACCATTTTCAGGATCTGGAAGCTCCGCACCCCCTGCTCGCCTCCTTCATATCCATAGCCGCTCTGTTTGATGCCGCCATAAGGCGCATCTGCGGAAACCCCTTTCAGGTAGTTCACACTGACAGCGCCCGCCGAAAGACCTTTGATAAGCTTCTGTTGCGCTTCGGCAGCGCCGGCGAAGAAGTAGGCGGCCAGGCCGTACTCGGTGGCGTTGGCTTCCTCGATTGCCTCTTCGATCGTATCGAACGGCGCCACCGTGAGGATCGGTCCGAACGGCTCTTCATGAAGCGCTCTGGCATCCTTTGGCACGCCCGTCAGGATGGTTGGCGGCCAGTAAAAGCCCGGTCGGTCGAGGCGGGTTCCACCTGTCACGATGCGGGCGCCACGATCGACCGCATCCTTGGTCAGGCGCTGCATGGCCTCGATTCGCCGCGCGTTTGCCATCGGTCCCATCTCCGTTGCAGGATCGTCCGGTAGCCCGATCTTGATCTTGCGAGCCGCATCCGTCATCCGGGACAAAAATTCCTCATAGCGGGTCCGCGCGACGAGGATCCTGCTGGGTGCGTTGCAGCTCTGGCCTGCGCACTCGAACTTGTATTCCGAAATTGCCGATATCGCCTTTGCCAGGTCAGCATCCTCACACACAATGACCGGGGAGTGCCCACCGAGTTCAAGGATGCAACGCTGCAAATTATTTGCGGCGAGCGTGGCCAGCTGCTTTCCAACCGCGGTTGAGCCCGTGAAAGTCAAGACCTTCACGATCGGCGAACTGAGCAGATGCCGCGATATATGCACCGGCACGCCGAAGACCAGATTGACCACGCCCTCCGGGATGCCTGCTTGGTGCAGCGATTCAACGATATGGACAGCCACGCTCGGTGTCTCTTCGGCCCCTTTGAGGATCACCGGGCAGCCTGCCGCCAGCGCGGGGGCGAGCTTGCGGGCGATGAGAACGGCCGGATAGTTCCATGGCGTAAAGGCAGCAACGACACCGAGCGGCTCCGGGACGATCATCCGGTTCGGACGCATCGGAATCGGGGCCGACAGCTCTTCGGCATGCCTGCCGTTCCATTCCAGCGTTTCGACGGCACGTGCGTACTCACCTGTCGCTTCGGCAATCGTTTTTCCCTGTTCGGCCGACAGCTCCCTGGCTGCTGCTTCAATCTTCGTTGCCAAGATTCTTGCGGCTCCTACCAGGATCTCGCCACGTTCTTTCGCAGGCCGTGCAGACCAAGCCGTGCGGCTGCGTTCTGCCGAAGCGAGGGCCTCATCCAGATCTGACACCGTCGCCGAGGCCACCGAGGCAAATACCTTCTCCGTTGCCGGATTAATCACCGGCAATGTGGCTCTGCTACCACCGGCCCGCCATTTGCCGTTGATGAAGAGCTCGTGGCTCCTAGCGTCTGACATCGCTTGCTCCACTTATGTGAATTTTTGCCATACGAGCGCCATTCGACACCGAACCGCTGAACTCGCTTGAGCCAATTTCATCGCGAGTGTCGCGGCAGGTCAAATATCGAATATTGCCGAAATCCATCTGGAATCCAGATCGTTCTGATCCTGATGGCCGCAAGAATACATAGCCTTGCCAAATAGGGTGAAGAGTTCAGGCCGCGTCAGGTGCCGCGGCTGCCCAGGCCCGACTCTCAATTAATTCTCTGGCGACCTTGGGGATGAGCTTGCGGACCGCGGAGACGGCCGCAGAACGCTCATCTTTCGGATTTACGGCAAGCACAACGGAACGGGTGATCACCGGATCGACGATTTTGACCGTCCTAACCAGCCCTTGAGAGGCTTCTTTTTGAACGGCCGAGGGGGCGAGAATAGAATGGGCTTTTCCTTCTATAACCATGTTGATGATCGTTGAGAGCGAGTCCACTTCAAACTTGACGTCCAGCGCGCAACCGTGTTGTGCGACGACGTCAGCCACCGAACGTCTGACATTGTTATTGCGCATGGGAACCGCCAGCGGGAACGCGTGTAGATCCGCCAAAGATATCGAATCTTCGAAAGGCGGTTCACCTGACGGCACCACGAGACAGAGCTCTTCGCGCGCCAAGATTGTCATTCGTGCCACACTATCCGCGGTGCGGTAGAGAACTGCCAGATTGAAGCGGCCAGCAGCCATCCACTCCTCCAGCGGTCCCGTCATGCCCTCGATCATCTTTAGTGAGACCCTCGGCAGTTCGGCTCTCACTGATTCAAGCAGGGGGCCGCTCAGCACGCGAGCGGCTCCGGACGGAATGCCAATGGTCACCTCCCCAGCAGGGGAAGCGGCTGTGTTGGTCAATTCCGCCTCGGTGAGTCGAATTTCCCTGAGAATTGCCCGCGCTCGTTCGAGCAGTTTGGCTCCTGACGCCGTCACGCTCACGCCGGTCCTGTCGCGTATCAGCAGCTGAGTGCCGAAGCCTTCCTCCAACTGACGCACATGCAGGCTCAGAGCGCTCTGAGCAATATTGAGGAACGCAGCGGCCTTCGTGAAGCTGCCTGCTTCGACTACGCCGACGAAGTATTTTAACTGCCTAATTTCCATAACTTGAAGAGCCCAACTGAGGCACTTTCCCCAACTTCCCCCTATCTATCTCGAAAAGCGATGGCGCGAAAGCAATAATTGTGCCGCGCTGCAGCAATCACCGCGCCAATCCACGGCCGAGGCAAGTGGAGTACCTTGGTGTCGAGTCGTCCTAGTCTGCTCTAAATCAACCGTTCAAACACCCAACTCGGCTTTCGGACCCATGGCGATTATTTCACGGGCCCTCCTGACAACCGGGGCATCGACCATCTTTCCTTCCAAGGCGAAAGCACCTCTGCCCTCTGCCGCAGCATCCCTTTCGGCCGCGAGCACGCGCCGGGCCCACTCGAACTCCTCTGCGCTAGGCGAGAAGGCTTCATTCAGGATGGCAACTTGTGTCGGATGAATCGCCAACGCTCCGACGAAGCCGAGCCGCCTTGCCTGTATGACGACATCGCGGAACTTCTGCGTGTCAGAGAACTCCCCGATACTTCCAACGAATCCCAGAGGCAGCAGACCGCTCGCGCGGGCGGCGAACAAGACCGAAAGGTTCGGTCCTAGAAGTAGCTCCGGATCTGGTGTCCCGCCAACGGCCGCGCTGAAATCTTCCGGGCCAAGCGCCATCGCGGCCATCCGGGGATGGGCCGAAGCTATTGCCGCGAGTCTCGCCAATGCCCCCGGAGTTTCGATCTGGGCAACGAACCGAACGCTTCTCGCGTCAAGTTTCCTTTCGTGCTCAAGTTCCGTCACGGCATCAGCGACTTCCATCACCCACTCGGCCGACTCCACCTTGGGAAGGACAAGCGCGTTGACGCCTGCGACAACCGCTGCTTCAAGGTCGACAGCCAGCGCGCGCAGGCCACGGTTCACGCGGACCAAAACCGACGCACCGTTGCGACCCACTTTTGTCACGGATTCTGGGAGCTGCCGCCTTGCCTGGCCCTTCTGATCCTGGGGAACAGAGTCCTCCAAGTCGAGAATGACGCCATCTGCACCCCGCTCATGAGCCGTCTCCACAAAGCGCGGAACGTGAGCGGGAACGAAGAGCAGGGATCTCCAGCGGGGTACAGACATCGTGTTTTCAACGGCCGGAAAGGTGTCCTTGATCATGGAGTCGCCTCTGCGATCAATCTTAGCGAGCGTGACGGCAGTACGCTTGCTGGATAGCCGATGCGCTGGGATGATCCGAGGTACACAGACTCTTCGTAACTCGCGAGCCCACTCACCCTCAAACGCGCACTCACGCTGACGCGGCTTTTGTGCGCAAGCCTGCTCCAACCTCTTCGCGGACAGCCTCGGTATGGGCGCCGAGAGCCGGAACTGGCCGCAGCGAGGGGCGCTCAGAGTTGAAGATCGCGGCTGGGGCTATCGTCTCGACGGTTCCTTCGGGTGTGCCAACCTGCACCCTGCGAATGTGTGGATGCTTTGAAACTTGCGCCACTTCGTTCAAACGGCCATACGCCA
Source organism: Mesorhizobium sp. 113-3-9 (assembly GCF_016756515.1). Classification (NCBI taxonomy): domain Bacteria; kingdom Pseudomonadati; phylum Pseudomonadota; class Alphaproteobacteria; order Hyphomicrobiales; family Phyllobacteriaceae; genus Mesorhizobium; species Mesorhizobium sp. 113-3-9. The sequence goes on from NZ_AP023246.1 coordinate 7,094,744, forward strand.
AACCGGCTGCCTCAAGCTCCTGCATTGCTTCGTGGCAGGATAATTCGGAAAAACGCAATTCAATGATCTCATCAAGTTGCGCCCGGTGACCGAGACGCTCCATATTATCGGCAAAACCAGGTGCGCGTGTGAGCGCCGCCTGCTTTAGGAATTTCTCGCAGAAATTCACCCATTCGCGGTCATTCTGAACCGAAAAGATAACCTCTTTGCCATCGGCACAACGATAGGCGCCATACGGCGCAAGCGACGGGTGTTTCACGCCGGCGCGTACCGTGTGATACCCGCTGTAGTCGTTTTGCAGAACTGGCACGTTCATCCAGTCGGCGACGGCATCGAACAACGAGACATGTATGCCTGCGCCTTCACCTGTTCGTTCGCGGTGGAACAGTGCCTGGAGGATGGCGCTATGCGCCGTCATGCCTGCCGAGATGTCGCAAACCGACACCCCTACCCGCGCCGGACCCTGTTGTGTCCCGGTGATCGCGCATAGACCTGTTTCGGCCTGGACGATCAGATCATAAGCCTTCAGGTGGGAAAACGGCCCCCCCTCCCCGAACCCGGAGATGTCGCAGGTGATGAGGCGCGGAAAGCGTCGGCGAATATCCGCAGACCCGAAACCCAGTTTTTTGATGCTGCCCGGCTTCAGATTCTGGATGAACACGTCAGCACTAGCAATAAGCGTGTCTAGGACGGCGCGATCCGCCTCCGATCTCAGGTCCAGACAAACCGACTCCTTACCCCGGTTAAGCCAAATGAAATAGGCACTTTGCTCCCTCACCAATTTGTCGTAATTCCGCGCAAAGTCCCCTTCGGGCCTCTCGATCTTGATGACTCTGGCGCCAGCGTCCGCAAGGCGAGACGATGCGTAAGGCGCAGCTACAGCCTGCTCCACGGCAACGACGGTGATCCCCTCAAGGCCGTTCAGCATGGCGACACACGGCTCTTCATCCAACTTGTTCGACATACGCCCGACGACGGTTCAGCATCGCGAATAACCGGCTCTGTTCGTTCCCAACGATGGAAAAACCCTCGTCGACACCCATTCCGGGCTTTGCGAGCATCATGTCGGCCTGGGTCGCTACCGAAACGTGGACTGAAACCTGGGCGGAGAGATCCGTCTCGGTACAGCTTCCCCCTACATATGCCCCTACCTTGTTCGCCTTGCAGATGAGAACTGCGCGCGCCGTATCGGCGATTGAGCCGACGTCTGGCGTCTTGATTTGGACCAGATGCGTGGCCTTCGCTTCGGCAAAGAGCCGAATATCCTCAAGCGTATTGCATCTCTCATCCACGACAATGCGGGCGCTGGAACTCCGGTCATCCAGGATCGATACAATTCGAGCGTAGTTATCAATTTGGGCCTGTGTGGAACCAAAATCGGCCGGGCACTCGATATTGAGCGTAAAACCCGGAACGGTATCGGCAACCCTGCAGATAAAATCGGCGATCCGTTGCGGCTCCAGGCCGATTTCCTGCCCTATCCAACCATACACATCGAAATGCAGCACCGGATGATACTCTGGGCGGCCGATTTGGCGCGTACGCGTTGCAACCCACTTCACGAAGTCCATGAAGGTCTGGCCGTCGACGCCGAATTTCTGCCGCGAGTTGATCAGGCCGTGGGGAAGAACATCGACGGACCTCAGAATCATCTTGTCGACATTGATTTCCCGCGCATCGCCACTCTGACAGTAAATCGGGACACTGCGCGTTGGCAGCGGTTGGTCAAATTCAGTGCAGATGACCTCCGCCATCGTGCTGCGGTGAAGGTGGGCCGCAGTTCGAAGCAATGCCTGGCTGACGCCATACTCAATCGCGAGAGGTAGCCGCTTGTGTTCGAAGGGCTCGAAAACCTTCGCGCAGGCTTCTAGGTAGCGGGATGCATCAACATCGAGAAGCCGCGGCGCGACAACGCGCGACGTAAAATCCGAGGTTTGACTGGCGTCGAACACAGGATCGCGTCCGGCGGCACCAGAGTACTGGACGTTCATCATGTCGCCCCAAACAACAGTGTCGTCGGTAAGGACAAGCCCGAGGCTGAGCGAGGATGCTGGAATGCGGATCGAATTGAACCCATGCGTTGTCGGTGCGCCGAGATAGATAAAGCCGTCCTGCGTCGCGCCCGACCTAATGGCTTCCTGATCGTCATAGAAAAAGGCCCCATTGCCCGGCGCGAGAAGGATGTCTTTAATCTGCATTTGGTGGAACTCGGTTTTTTCGGTGGATATTGATTGGCATGGAGTTCGGACCGCTCCCCACTAAATGCGCCACTTGGCCTTGAGTTCGCCAATATAATGTCCGGATTGGTGCTATCGCGTTTTCAGATGGCTGGCGCCTGCGAGGAGGAGACCACCGCCGCCACCGAGACTTAGCTATTGCCCCCTATATCCGCTTACAACTGCAAAGTCTAAGGGCCGCCGATCGTGATGCTCGTCGCGCTCGACCATGATCTCTCAGAGCCTGACCCGAAACTCGGGATTGGGCGTGGAAGCGGTTGAGTGGCCCCGTCCGTTGTGATTCGCTTGAGTTGTCTAGACTTGAGCAGGATCACGACATGGGTTGGACGGAGGCCACCCGCCGGCAATATTGCCGCGCGGGGCAGCGGGATGCAAACGCGTTGACGGACAGGGAATGGGCGTTGATCGAGCCGTTCATGCCTGGAGCGAAGGCGACAGGACGACCGCGGACGACCGAGCTGCGGGGCAGTCGTGGACGCGCTCCTCTATATCGCCTGGACGGGCTGCCAGTGGCGGGCATTGCCGGACCGCTTCCCGCCGGTTTCGACGGTTCAACGCTATTTCTATGCCTGGCGAGACAATGGGCTGTGGAGGACCATCAACTTCCACCTGGTGGCCGCGGCACGCCTCGCCCTCGGTCGCGAGGCGAGCCCGAGCGCCGGCGTCATCGACAGCCAATCGGCAAAGGCCACGGACGTTGCCGGTCTGCGTGGCTACGACGCCGGCAAGAAGATCAAAGGCCGCAAGCGCCATATCATCACCGACACCGAGGGGCACCTGGTCGGGCTGACGGTGCATACGGCCGATATCCAGGACAGGGATGGGGCAGTCTGCGTCATCGCCTCCATTCGACAGCTTTACCCGTGGTTGCGCCATCTATTCGCCGACGGCGGTTATGCCGGAGAAAAACTGACGCAGGCTCTGGCCGATCTGGGCACGTGGACCATCGAAATCATCAAGCGCTCCGACACGGCCAAAGGCTTTGAGGTGCTGCCGCGACGATGGGTCGTCGAGCGAACTTTCGCCTGGCTGGGACGTTGTCGCCGGCTCGCCAAGGACTTCGAGGCGACCATCGCCAGCGCCGAGGCGTGGATCTTCATCGCGTCGATCCGCCTCATGCTTCGCCGCAGGGCAGCTCCGCGTCGTGCCTAACCGAGTTTCGAGTCAGATGGGGTGATTGGGGTCTCGACCGAGCCAGATGATGGGTATGCGCCGCCCACACCCCATTGATTTCGCTTGTTTCTGAACATTGAGGTTTCTGCCAGAAGGTTTTCGGCAGGAGCTGGAGATTTGGCATGGCGGATGGCGAGGGATTTGTTGGGCGATGCGAAGTTGTCGAGCCTCGTCGTGGAAACCGACGATGGCCTAATGATCTGAAGGCGCGGATTGTCGCGGAGAGCCTTCAACGCGGTGCGCGGGTTGTTGATGTTGCGCGTCGTCATGATCTCATTGCGCATCAGCTTTCGGACTGGCGACGGCAGGCGCGTCAGGGTCTTTTGGCGCTGCCTGCGGAACTGATGCCGGTGCCTTGCGAGAATAGCGGCCCATTCGAGCCTGCCTTCGTGCCCCTGGCGATTACGACGGAGCCGAAGGAGGCTGCCGATGCTTTGCCGGTTCCGGAGCCGGTCGAGATCACTTTGGGGATCATGACCGTGGAAATAGGCGCAGACCTCGTGGTGAGGGTTCCCGGCGATGTGCCGGTTGACCGGGTTGCGGCCTTGGTGCGTGCGATGCGCGGGACGGCATGATCGTCGCGGGCCAACGATTGCCGATCCTGATCGCGACGCGGCCGGTGGACTTCCGCTGTGGCCATCAGGCGCTGGCATTGATGGTGCAGACCGAGTTGAAGCTTGATCCGCATTCCGGGGTCACCGTGATCTTCCGGTCGAAGCGCGGGAATCGTGTAAAAATCCTGGTGTGGGATGGCACCGGAATGGTGCTGACCTACAAAATCCTGGAACAGGGCAGCTTTGCCTGGCCCAAAGTGCAGGATGGGACGATGCGGCTGTCGCGGGGGCAGTATGAAGCTTTGTTCGAAGGTCTCGACTGGCGACGCGTGGTAGCGCAGCGGGTAGCGCCGCCCGCTGCGGCAGGGTGACTCACCCGTTCGGTTTTGGCGTTGTTTTATTGGGCTTTTTTGCTTCGATTTGCTACGAAGGCGCATGTCTGCGCCCATTGATCTCAGCCAGTTCCCGGACCTGCCTGCAGAGGTGGTGAACGCCTTTGCGGCCGTACAGTTCGAGCTGTCGGTCGAGCGTGCGGCCCGTCAGCATGAGCAGGCGGTGGTGGCTGAAAAGGACGCCTTCATCACCGAGTTGAAGGAACTGATCGAGAAGCTGGAGAGCCAGGTTCAGGACTACCGCCGCACGAAGTTCGGGCCGAAATCGGAAAAGCTCGATCCGACGCAGATGGAACTGGCGCTGGAGGACCTGGAGACGGCAATTGCCGAAACACAGGCCCAGATCGCCTTCGTCGAGGAAAAGATCGCGGCCAGCACAGCCAATTGCGAAAAGACTGCTTCACGCAGGCAACGCAAGGCGCGTGCTCTGCCCCAGAGCCTGCCGCGCGTCGAACAGGTGATCGAGCCTGATAGCATTGCCTGCCCCTGTGGTTGCGGCAACATGGTCCGGATTGGCGAAGACCGGACGGAGCGGCTCGATCATATCCCGGCGCGCTATCAGGTGATCGTCGCGATCCGCCCGAAATATGCTTGCCCCAAGGGGCGCACGGGAGTGGTTCAGGCCAGGGCGCCGGCGCATTTGCTGGAAGGTAGCTGGCCGACCGAAGCCCTCTTGGCGCAGATCGCCGTGTCCAAGCATTCCGAACACATGCCGCTGAACCGGCAGGCCGCGGTCATGGCCCGACACGGAGTGCCGATCGACCGCACGGTCCTGGCCGACTGGCTGGGTCGGACGGGCGCCGTGATCGCGCCGGTGGTAGACCACATGGCCATGATCCTGAAACAGGGTAGCTCACGACTATATGTCGACGAGACCACGGCTCCGGTGTTGGATCCCGGGCGCGGCAAGACGAAAACTGGCTATCTCTGGGCTATTCTGCGCGACGACCGCGGCTGGAACGGATCTGCGCCGCCGGGCGTGGTGTTCCATTATCGGCCTGGGCGTAAAGGTGAATATGCCGCAGGTATCCTCGACGGCTTCAACGGCACGATCCAGGTCGATGCCTATGGCGGCTACTCCCACCTCGCAACGCCAAAACGCACGGGCGGCGATCCGTTGAGGCTGGCCTTCTGCTGGGCGCATGGCCGCAGAAAACTGATCAAGTCCCAGCCGAAGAAGGGTTTGCCCATCGTCGACGAGGCGTTGTTGCGCATCGCCGCCCTCTACAAGATCGAGGACAGCATCCGAGGTTGTGACCCCGATCATCGCCGGGCTGTCCGCCAGCACCTGTCCCGCCCCCTGGTGGACGAGTTCTTCACCTGGCTGACAGTTCAGGCCGCGCGCGTATCGCGCAAGTCCGACCTCGGCGAGGCCATGGCCTATATGCTGAAACGCCAGGTCGGCTTCCGGCTGTTCCTGAACGACGGCCGCGTCGACATCGACTCCAATCTCGTCGAAAACGCGATCAGAAGTCCGGCCATGAACCGCCGCAACGCTCTCTTTGCCGGCCATGATGAAGGCGGCCGTAATTGGGCCCGTTTCGCCAGCCTGATCGGCACATGCAAGATGAACCGCGTTGAACCATACGCCTACCTGCGCGATCTCTTCATCAGCCTCGCAAATGGCCACCTCGCCAAAGACATCGACGCCCTCATGCCCTGGGCCTATGCGCAACGGATCAGCGCATCACAATGAGCACGTCCGGGATTCCCCAACGTGCTCATAGGACCAGCTGCAAGCGCTCCACCTGACCGTTGCAACAAGAAAATCAATGGGGCGGAGACGTCGCATACGATGATGGCGGCTGCTCCTGTCGAAATGTGAAAACGTGGTCGATATGAGTCGCCACAAACATTTGGAAGGAGCAGCCATGAAGTACTTTGCCGGACTGGACGTGTCTTTGGAAGAGACCTCTATTTGCATTGTCGACGAGACTGGCCGGATCGTGAAGGAGGCGAGAGCGTTGAGCGATCCGCAGGCATTGTGTGACGCGCTGAAGGGGACCGGCTTGCCGCTTGAGCGGATCGGCCTGGAAGCGTGCTCGCTGACGGCCTGGCTTCACGATGGACTGCACGCCGAAGGCTTGCCGGCGACCTGCATCGAGACGCGGCAGGCCAACGCGGCGATGAAGACGATGCCCAACAAGACCGACCGCAATGACGCCCGCGCGCTGGCGCAGATCATGCGCACTGGCTGGTATCGGCAGGTGCATGTCAAGAGCAGGCAGTGCCGGCTGTGGCGTTCGCTGCTGGTTGCCCGCCGCACGGTGCTGAACGAGATGCGTTCGATCGAGAACGTAGTGCGGGCGATCCTGCGCGAGGCCGGCGTCAAGCTGGGCCTGCCGTCGCGCAGCGCGTTTGCCGGCCGCGTGCGTGAATTGACGGGCGCTGACGCCGAGGTGATGGCGATGGTCGAGCCGCTGCTAGCAATCCTCGGTGTCATGTTGAGAGAGTTCGCCCGCCTGACGAAGCAGGTTCTCGACATCGTCCGCAATGAAGAAGTCTGCCGGCGGCTGAAGAGCGCGCCGGGCGTCGGGCCGATCACCGCGCTCGCCTTCCGCGCCACGATCGACCGGCCTGAGCGGTTCGGCTCGTCGCAGGCGGTGGGGGCGCATCTGGGACTGACGCCGGCACGCTACCAGTCCGGCGAAACCGACATCCAGGGAAAGGTCAGCCGATGCGGCGACGAACTTGCACGCACCGCGCTTTATGAGGCGGCCCACACACTGCTGGTGCGATCGAAGAAGTGGTCGAGCCTCAGAGCATGGGGCATGAACATCGCCAGGCGGCGCGGCATGGCACGAGCCCGGGTCGCGGTCGCCCGCAAACTGGCCGTCATTCTGCATCGCATGTGGGCCGACGCGACCGAGTTCCGCTTTGGAAAGGAGCCTGTTCACCTGGCCGCGTGAACTGAGACAGATCGAGGAGCAAGCAACACGAACAAAGCCTTCGCCCGAAAGGGCGATGCCCGGATCGTTCCCTGGGGACGATGGGCGAGGCGATCTCGTTGAGAGTCCCGAACCTGCCGGCCCAAGCGCGGCAAGGTCGTGAAACGGATTGAGACGCCTTCGCTCTCCTGACCCCATCATGCGGCGGCCCAAGCGCTGACCGCGAAGAGAAGCGAGTGACCCACGGAACGGTCCAGAAAAAAGTGCAGGAGCATCTTGACCAAAACGACCCCAATCAGAGAAGGCTCTCAGATCGCTCAGGCTGAGATTGCAGGCTCGGGGTAGTTCCTGCCCGCCTATGCATCCAACCTTAGCGCTAATAGAGCGATTATGGAAAAGTGACGTCCGAGTCCGAGCATGTCACCCCAGAATCACTATGATAGGAACTTCCGCGTCTACGCCGTAGCCTCATGCGTTTCTTCAAATCGACCATGCCACACACCGGAAGACCATCCGCTACGTCGTCGACGACAACCTCGTTATCGTTCGGTCCGGCAAATTTCGGTTTATTGGGCAGACGGGTAAAATGAAATTTGAAACAGACGCTTCAAATAACTTCACAGAATCTTTGCAACCGAAGATCACAGACGATGGTAAGTTCCCCGCGAGATATGAAAGTGACGTGCAAAATAAACTGACCCCGTTTGCTTACAGCCACACACACCAATAACCTTCTGGAGTCCAAGTAAAATGGAACGAAGAACTCTTATCCTTATTGAAGGCGGAGCAGGGCGTTGTTGTCTACTATACGTCGAAGCGGCCAAGAGGCTTGGTCTTTATCCAATTAACCTGTCGTCATACCCGGATAAGCAGGACTTTCTTGTTGCGGGATGTGAGACAATCCGAGTCGATACAAGCGATCTCGATGCACTGGTCCACGAATGCACCCGGTTGCAGGACACCAATGAAATTGCTGGCATTATATGCGCCGAGGAAGAGGTCTATGCGACGGTTGGAAAGCTCTGCCAGTATTTCGATCTACCGGGGCCGAATCCGGGATCGATCGAACGATGCTGCGACAAATTTGCTCAGCGCCAGCTCCTCGCGGACGCCAACATTCCGATACCTGCTTATCGCTTGGCAGCAAATGCGAGGGACGTGAAAAGCTCTGCTGCGGAGATCGGCCTGCCGGTGGTGCTTAAGCCAGCCGTCGGTAGCGGCAGCATTGGTGTCCGACTGTGCCGCACCGTCGACGAGCTAGATGAACATTCGACCTATCTATTGGGCGGGAAGCACGTATGGCAATCTTCGCCAAAGATACTGGTCGAAGAGTTCGCGCAAGGTCCCCTTTATCTCGCTTATACAATGGGAGACGAGGTCGTTGGGATTGGCAGCGGTGACTTCAGCCCCCCACCGTATTTCGTCTGTCGTGAGACTATCTTTCCGGCCGTGCTGACTGATGATGAGCATAAGCGTATCGCCGATGTCTCTCTGAGCTGTTTGCGAGCTCTCGATCTTGGCTGGGGGCCAACGAACATTGAACTCCGGCGAACGAAGCTTGGCCCAGTCGTCATTGAAGTCAATCCGCGTCTTGCCAACGCGCCCCATTCCCAACTCATTCAACTGGCTTACGGTATCGATCTAATCACCGAGCACATCAAGCTTGTCATCGGCGGCAAATGGAATTTGCGCAAACGGCGTTCGCACTCCGCAGCGGTGCGGAGCCTACTTCCTGATCGCGATGGCATCCTCGATTGGATCCGTGGCGACAGGCGGGCGGCTGCTGTATCAGGTGTGGCCGAGGTGAAACTCTTTGTTGAACCAAAGACGCCGATCGTCAGGAAAGGCGATTACCGTGACAAGATCGCATATATCGTGGCCGCTTCACCCAGCCATGCTCGGACGGGGGCGATACTTCAGCGTGCCGTCGACTCAATAGATTGGTCGATCACACCATTTCCGGCTCAACCCTCGGATAATAGCATCTGATCTGCATTCTACCTTTGGGGCGCCGCCAGACTGAGGATGGTCCATAGCCGAACGAGATCCTCCATGACGATCAATGTGGGATAAGTCCACAAACAACAGGAAGCGGAATTCACTTGTCGTTCAGCCGCGTTCCGCGTCGTCGATTTGCCGCCATTTCGGAATAACTTTCCGGTTGGCACGGCACTTGATCATGTATCCGCAGAATGTCATCGACCCAGGAGAAAGCGACTTCTCGGCTCACCTCGGCAATGTATATTCGTCACGATTTTGTCTTAATTTTATAACCCGTTGACTTTGATCGAGTAATTGTGTAGTTATTGAGTATCGACACAGGATTCTGCACATATTATAACAGGTACTCGGATTTTATCTTGGTTAATTCTTTACAACAGCGCGAGTTCTACTTCAACTGTAAACCACCTTATTCCAAGTCACGCATCCCTATCACTTTTGCCAGTTGCTTTTGGTGTATATCTCTCCAATTTGAAAGGAGCCTTACATGAATATAGAAACGGAACGCTTATTCATGCGCCCAATACGTCCTTGGGACGCCGATGCACTGCATCGCCTGAGCTGTGATCCGTTAGTGTTCGAATCGTCTGTCGAAGGAATTTCGCCAACGCGGGAAATGTCTGATGCGCGGCTGTCCCTTTATCTTCATGAGTGGGATACCTACGGGTACGGATTCTGGATGGTCTATGAACGAGAGGACAATGGCGATTTGCGCTTCGTGGGGCAGTCCGGGCTGCGCCGCTTCGATGAAAATGACATTCAAACCGGATGTTTCTTGTTCGGAGCCCGGTGCGGTCGAGGGATTGGGCCGGAAAGCATTAAGCCAGTGATTGAATTCGCTTTCGCAACCCAATCTATCGATCGGTTGGTCTCTCTCGTACGCCCGACGAATATTCGATCTCTCAGAACGAAAACCGCGCTGGGCTATTCCTTTCTTGGGCCGGTTGTCGTTGATGGAACGGATTATATGTTCTTTGAATTGCGCCGTCCGCCTGTGTGATGCTCAGAGGTGGCTCGGCAAAAATGGACAGGGTGATACGTGGAATTTCTGCCTGAGATCGGCATGAGTGCCGGAACAGGAGAATCACGAATGAGCAGACGCCCACGCCGGAACCACAGCCCGGCTTTCAAGGCGAAAGTTGCGCTTGCGGCGATCAAGGGAGAAAAGACGCTGGCCGAGCTGGCGCAGCAATATGATGTGCATGCGAACCAGATCACGGATTGGAGAAAGCAGCTTCTGGAAGGGGCCTCGAACGTGTTTGGCGCGGCGGAGAAATCGGAGCCGACGGTGGACATAAAGGCCCTCCATGCCAAGATCGGAGAGCTGACGCTGGCCAATGATTTTTTAGGCTCGGCGCTCGGCAAGGCCGGCTGGTCGGGGAGCGCAAGACGATGATCGACCGGGAACATGAACTGCCGATTGCCAAGCAGGCGGCCGAACTGGGGATCAGCCGCGGCAGCGTCTACTCCCTACCCAAGCCGACATCGGCGGCAGACCTGAAGCTGATGCGGCGCATCGACGAATTGCATCTGGATTACCCGTTCGCGGGCAGCCGCATGTTGCAGAAGCTTTTGAAGCGCGAAGGCTATGAGACGGGTCGCCTGCATGTGCGCACCTTGATGAAGCGCATGGATATCGAGGCGCTCTACCGCAAGCCGCGCACTTCGAAGCCGGGGGACGGGCACAAGATCTATCCGTATTTGCTGGGCAAGCTGGCGGTGACGCGGCCCAACCAGGTCTGGGCGACGGACCTGACCTATATCCCGATGGCCCGCGGCTTCTGCTACCTGGTTGCTGTCGTCGACTGGTTCACGCGCAAGGTACTGAGCTGGCGGCTGTCGATCACCATGGATGCGGCGTTTTGCATTGAAGCCCTCGAGGAGGCGCTGGCGACATACGGCAAGCCCGAGATCTTCAACTCCGATCAGGGCAGCCAGTTCACCAGCCATGACTTCACCAAGGTCCTGCTCGACCGGGAGATCAGGATCAGCATGGATGGCAAGGGCGCCTGGCGCGACAACGTCTTCGTCGAGCGTCTCTGGCGGTCGGTGAAATATGAGGAGGTCTATCTCAAGGCCTATGACAGCGTTCGCGAAGGGCGAGCGTCGATCGGAAAATATCTCGATTTCTACAATCGGGGACGCCCGCATTCCAGCCTTGACGGCAGAGCGCCAGATGAGGCCTACTTCACCCCGCTACCGCTTCCCGAGGCGGCCTAACCATAGGCAGTGTTCCACTTATAAATCGGGAATTCCTGTCCAAACAAACCGAGCCACCTCTCTCAGCAAACTGCCCTTCGGGCTCAGAGTTGTCGGGTCAGGCCACGAATTGAATCCTACCATGGCTGTTTGCGGGCTTCGGCCAGGCGAAGACCTGCGAAGCGTGATGACGGTCGAGCGCTGGCTGGCCGCCGGCGGCGAGCCCGAGCACCGGCGGCCGCCCGCACGTCACACCTGTATCGATCCCTCGCGACTATCTTGAACGGCGCTGGCGGGATGGGCGGCAGAACGGTGCTCTCCTATGGACCGAAGTCAAATAGCGCGGCTTTGACGGCGGCAAGGCAACCCTTTATCCATGGGTGGCCGCGCGTCGGGAGAAGGCTGCGCGTGAAACGGCGGCGGCGCTAGCGCGGCCGCCGCAAGATCTACAGCCTGCACGCTCACGAGGTCGAGAGCATCGGCATGGCAAGGGGCATGCCGCTTACAGTCTCGCTGGCTACGACGCTGCAGCGCTCAAAGGGCGGCCAGTTAGCCCTGCACGCGAAAGCGCTGCCGGGCAATCCTTTTGACGGCCACGCCTCGCAAGCGTCATCCCCGACATGGAGAAGACCATCGGCAACGAGATGGGCCGCATCCACGTCGATGCAGGCTATCGTGGCCACAAGAGAGGTGGCTCGGTTTGTTTGGACAGGAATTCCCGATTTATAAGTGGAACACTGCCTATGGTTAGGCCGCCTCGGGAAGCGGTAGCGGGGTGAAGTAGGCCTCATCTGGCGCTCTGCCGTCAAGGCTGGAATGCGGGCGTCCCCGATTGTAGAAATCGAGATATTTTCCGATCGACGCTCGCCCTTCGCGAACGCTGTCATAGGCCTTGAGATAGACCTCCTCATATTTCACCGACCGCCAGAGACGCTCGACGAAGACGTTGTCGCGCCAGGCGCCCTTGCCATCCATGCTGATCCTGATCTCCCGGTCGAGCAGGACCTTGGTGAAGTCATGGCTGGTGAACTGGCTGCCCTGATCGGAGTTGAAGATCTCGGGCTTGCCGTATGTCGCCAGCGCCTCCTCGAGGGCTTCAATGCAAAACGCCGCATCCATGGTGATCGACAGCCGCCAGCTCAGTACCTTGCGCGTGAACCAGTCGACGACAGCAACCAGGTAGCAGAAGCCGCGGGCCATCGGGATATAGGTCAGGTCCGTCGCCCAGACCTGGTTGGGCCGCGTCACCGCCAGCTTGCCCAGCAAATACGGATAGATCTTGTGCCCGTCCCCCGGCTTCGAAGTGCGCGGCTTGCGGTAGAGCGCCTCGATATCCATGCGCTTCATCAAGGTGCGCACATGCAGGCGACCCGTCTCATAGCCTTCGCGCTTCAAAAGCTTCTGCAACATGCGGCTGCCCGCGAACGGGTAATCCAGATGCAATTCGTCGATGCGCCGCATCAGCTTCAGGTCTGCCGCCGATGTCGGCTTGGGTAGGGAGTAGACGCTGCCGCGGCTGATCCCCAGTTCGGCCGCCTGCTTGGCAATCGGCAGTTCATGTTCCCGGTCGATCATCGTCTTGCGCTCCCCGACCAGCCGGCCTTGCCGAGCGCCGAGCCTAAAAAATCATTGGCCAGCGTCAGCTCTCCGATCTTGGCATGGAGGGCCTTTATGTCCACCGTCGGCTCCGATTTCTCCGCCGCGCCAAACACGTTCGAGGCCCCTTCCAGAAGCTGCTTTCTCCAATCCGTGATCTGGTTCGCATGCACATCATATTGCTGCGCCAGCTCGGCCAGCGTCTTTTCTCCCTTGATCGCCGCAAGCGCAACTTTCGCCTTGAAAGCCGGGCTGTGGTTCCGGCGTGGTCGTCTGCTCATTCGTGATTCTCCTGTTCCGGCACTCATGCCGATCTCAGGCAGAAATTCCACGTATCACCCTGTCCATTTTTGCCGAGCCACCTCTCAAGCGCCGCGTCACACCGGCCATCAAGCGCCAGATGCGCCGCCGCTCGGCGATCGAGCCTGTCATCGGCCGCATCAAGGCCGAGCACTTGGGATGCAACTACCTCGCTGGCGAGCAGGATGACGCCGTCAACGCCATCCTAACCTCCGCAGGCTACAACTTCTCGCTGCTGCTAAACTAGTTCAGGCAGCTTTTTGGCTGCTCATCGCGGCGCTCAATTGCCTGACAAAACCTCTCGCAGCCTATCCGCCTTGACTCCCGAGGGAGCGGGCACAGCCGAAACGAGCGCTAAAGGGTTGCGGCATTGCAGAAAAGGCTTTCGATAATAACCTCTCTGCTGTCACCAATGTCGTCTCCATTGAAGTATACGATCGCGCCAGTCCCGTCTTTTTCACGGAAGCCCATATGGGTCCTAATACCGGGATCGCTGCCAGCGTGTCCCCAAATGACATCACCATTTGCAAGGATGAGTTTGTGCCAGCAGAGAGGGCGACCATCGTGGACTTCAGAGATCATCAGGTTGATGGTTGACTCTTTCAACAACTGAATTCCGCCTCGGTTTCTATAAGTGGCGAGGAAGAGCGACAGTTCCTCGACGCTTGTGCGCGCTAGCCCCTCCGGATAGGTGGGGTAACCGTAGAGGCAATGCGGCATGCGGCCTCCCGGCGTAAGCTCATCAATTGTCAAACCGGGAGCTGGTAATAGGGAGGAAAATGATTGCCTGCCCTTATCCAACTTTTCTTTGGTGACCCTGCCATAGAGAACCGCATGCCGGTCAACATTGATATCACGCACATACCAGCCAGTGCTGTTCATGCCCAAGGGGGTGAAGATGTGGTCGGCGCAATAATCGGTGAAGCGCGTGCCAGTCACGCACTCAACAAGATGGCCGAGCAGGCCATATGCAACATTGCAATACCCGCCGGTCTGATCCGGTTCGAGTATGCCGGGCACCCACCCATGGAAATTGTCGTCGGCGTCATAATACGCCCCTCCTGGCTTTAGGTATGCCTCGAGCCAGTCGCCAAGCGCAGTCGTCGGATCGCCGCAGGCGTAGGTACCCCAGTAAGACTTCCCATCCCGGATTGACGAACGATGATTCAAAAGCCGCCGTGCTGTGATGGCCATCGACGGGTGTTTCGGATTGACGACCTGATAGGGAAAATACCTACTGATATCTGTATCAAGGTCAATTAACCCCCGCTCCCAAAGCTGCATCACGGCTGTTGCCGTAATGGTCTTGGACACGGAACCGATATTCATGATGGTTTTGGGCGTCATCGGAACTTTGCGTTTCACATCTGCCCATCCATAACCGTTTGCCCAAACGAGCTTGCCATCTTGCACGATCCCAACTGCTGAGCCTGGAATCGAAAACTCCTTGAGCTTTCCCTCGATGACCGCATCAATCGATGATCGCATAGATGTTTACTCCTTCACGAGAACCGCCAAATCCTAAAAGAATGTCTGGGAAATCGAGGTGCCGAAATCGCCGCCGAGGATGCGACAGCCCAATGCAGGACCTCGTCCGAGGACGGCGATTGTTCCGTTGGTTTTCAATTGCCGCGGAGTTTACGTCAAATTCAGTCTGTGTATCGAGGTCATCTGGTTTTCAGATGGAACTCAGATTATTCTGTAGTATTGCCGGGCGGAATCCCGATTGCGAAATTCAGCCAGGTGTCAAGGCGTTGTACAGGACCCGCTTAGCTGCGGAGTCCAGATTTTCCGTCGCCACGCAGGATCATCTCGGCGGCATCAGCCAGCACCTGGCAGCCGAGCACAAGGTCGGCATCCTCGGTATTTTCGGTCCAATGATGGCTGATACCGCCAATGCTTGGGATGAAAAGCATAGCGGACCTCAGTTTGCGCGCCACGACCTGTGCGTCGTGACCAGCCCCACTTGGCATCCTCACATAGGCGTTGGGAGCATGGCGCGCGGCTGCGTTCTCTATTGCGTCCTGAAGGGCCGGATCCATATGGCATGGTTTGGAGGCCTCGGTCTGCTCGATCTCAGCATGGCAACCGGTTTTAATCGCGGTCTCCTCAACCGATTCCTTTATCACCGCATCGAGGCGCTGTAGCACCGGCATCTCAGAATCCCGGAACTGGAACAACATTTCTGCCTTCCCCGGAATTATGTTGGGAGCGCCCGGGTCAAGGCTAATGCGGCCTGTGGTCCACACGGAATGCGGGCCGGCCACTTTAGGAAAGCGATCGGCAATAGTCGTCGCCAGCATCGCTGCTGCGAGTCCGGCATCCTTCCGGATAGCCATGCGCGTCGTGCCAGCGTGATTCTGAATGCCGCGAAAGACGATTGAATACTGCCAGATCCCGACGATGCTCGTAACCACACCGATCTGGTTGCCCGAGGCTTCCAGCGCGTCGCCCTGTTCTATGTGTGCTTCCAGATATCCGACGTAGCGGTCCGGCTCCACCGTAGATCGGGGAACACCTGCTAGGCCGGCTGCACGGAGCGCGTCCCTGAGCGGCAGCCGGTCATCGACATTCGCCGCGCGATCGATCTCTGCCTCGTCGATATCACCGACGAATGAACGACTACCGAGCATTGAGACGTAGTGACCTTCTTCATCCGCCCACGCCACCGGGGCGATGGGGAGGTCTGCGCAGTCTGGGGTTTCCGCAAAGGTCCGGGCGATCTCGAGCCCGTAGATCACACCGAGCGCCCCGTCGAGCCATCCGGCATTATTCTGGGACTCTGCGTGCGACCCGATCAACAGCGATCGCCGGTCCGACCGAGGCATTCCGAACACGTTCCCGACTCCGTCGATATGCGCCTGAAGCCCTATGGCTTCGTATTGCTGCGCAAGCCAGCGGCGGCTGTCGATGTCCTCCTTCGAATAGGTTGGACGATGGACACCCGTCTTGTACGCGCCGAACTGCGCGAAACGACTGAGCTCCGAGAGCAACCGTCCGGCGTTGATGTTTGGCATCTTCTGTACGGTCCTTTTAGTTGGCGCGGAACGCAGCGGAGTGCAGCCGTCCGTTCCGACGGGTGTGTCGACCTTGCTCTGGCTGGATGACCGTGAAATGCATGCCCGAGAGGCGGGCAAGTTCATGTCGGCGCAGTAACCGAAAGGCGCACGATTATCCAATCTAGTTACTCATCTCTTACGAGTTAGACTAGAGGCGGATTGCACCCCACCGACCCCGCGCTCTGGAAATGGCAACGAACCAAGCTCATGCAGTAATGCAGCGCCTGTGCGAATCCCGCTATAGAAGCAGCTGAGCGTTAGGTTCTCGTTCGGCGCGTGGTTGGCTTCGTCGTAGTTTGCGTAAGGCGTGTCGAAAGCAGGAATGCCAAGGATCTTGGTGAATACATAATTAGGGAGAGTGCCGAACCCTGCGGGGACCAGCAAAGGCTCCTCCCCTTGCGCAGCGACAAAAGCACGAAAAAGCGGCGCGGTGAAGGGGGAGGCAATGGGCGTTTTGGAGGGAAGCATGCTCCCATGCGCTATGAACTCCACTTCGGGCGCGTGTTTTTCCACATGGGCAGCCACCTTGCGCAGGATGTCCGCGGGGTCCTGTGCTTCCACGAGCCGTATGTCGCATTTCACGAAGGCTTCGTTGGGCAGAACGCTCTTGCTACCAGGCCCGCCATAGCCGCCATGGAAGCCATTGATCGTCAGCGTCGGGCGGAAGCACAGGCGCTCGTAGAAAGCCCGTTCCGCCGGCGCGTCAAGTCGCGCAAGGTCGAGATCACGCTTCACAGCCTCGACATCAAGAGGTAATCGCTCGACCGCGACCAATTCCTCCTCTGACGGTGGTTCGATTTCATCGGCGAAACCGGCAATGGTGATTTCACCGTCGGGATTCTTCATGGTGCCTAGCAGGTGCACCAATGTCCAGATTGGATTGGGCACGACGCCGCCGAAGTTACCAGAATGCAAGTCACTGTTAGCATGGCGGCAACGCAATTCAAAGGATACCTCGCCACGCGAACCGAACTTGATCACGGGCGCACCGCTTGCATGACGCGGGCCATCGGCGGTGACGGCAAGATCAGCTTTTAGCGTTTCCTTGTTGGCACGCACGAAATCGGCAATGTGCGGGCTGCCGATCTCCTCTTCGCCTTCAAGCAGCAGGATGACATTGCAGGGCAACGCACCATGCACCTTGAGGTGGGACTCGATTGCCAGGATCTGCGCGAAATGTTGTCCCTTGTTGTCGCCCACCCCGCGTGCGTAAAGGCGCCCGTCACGGATGGTCGGCTCGAAGGGCGGCGAGAGCCATTTGTCGATCGGGTCAGCCGGCTGCACGTCGTAGTGGCCGTAGAGCAGAATGGTCGCCCTGCCCGGCGCCTTCTCCCAGCGCGCTATCACCATCGGGTGCCCGTCGGTCGGCACCAGGCTGGTCTCGAGCCCGATCCCGGTGAGCATCTCGACCAGCAGCGCGCCGACTTCGGCGATGCCGATATTCTCGGCGCTTATGCTCGGGTGCCGAACGTAATCGATCAGGCGATCAAGGAAAGGGGTGCGGTTCGCTTCGATATGCTCGAAAACGGCGTTCAACAGATCAGAAGAGGTCAAATCCTTGCCTGTAAGAAAGAGGGAAGACAGATGTACGGGGTGTTCTCAGCTGGCAGGTCGCTGCTGCAAGCATGCTAACGATCATTTAGATGACACGCGCTCATTCGCCCAGGTCCAACTTCCTTCAGTGCTGGGCGCTCGGTCTTGCAATGAGCAAAAGGCGCCCGGGGCGCGACCCCTCGCCGTGGCCCGAAGCCATGGTCGATAGGCTGGCCGTCATCGAAACGATCATCGTCAAGATCGACAGGGAAATGGTTGGCTCAAGCCGCTGAGAGATGAGCTCAAGAACGGGTCGTCCCGCAGAGATAGAGGTCCCGACGTCGCCGCTGAGGATGCTGACAGCCCAATTTACGAACTGAACCGGTCGCGGCTCGTTGAGTCTCAGCTGTTCGTGGATGTCGGCGATTATCTGTGGCGTGCCCTTGTTGCCGGTGATGATGGTTGCCGGGTCACCAGGCGCCTGCCTGAGAAGCAGAAAGACGAAAATCCCGACCATCGCCATGATGGCGATGGCCGATACCATCCTACGAAGGATGTAAGTGGCCACTGCGCTCAGGCCTTCCGCATGTTCCACATCGGAGTTTCCTCCGGCATGCCGATCAGGCCGGTGAGCGTCTTGCGGCGTGCGATTGGCGAGACAACTGCACCCAGCAGAACGAGGCCCACGAAATTCCAGTATTCGTGTTGCATCTTGCGGGCCAGCGCTTTGCGCTCTTCGGGCGTTTCGACATCCGCCCACTTGGCGCGAAGAGCCTCATATTCATCGCTCTTCGGCCAGCCCATCCAACCCTCTTCGCCATTCGCGCTTAGTACGGGGTTGCCGGCCGGATTGCTGAAATAAAAGTCGGAAGCGTTCGTCATGAATATGCTCCAGCCGCCGCTCTCAACCGGGCCCTTGTTCCTTATGCGGGCAGACTGTCCGGCCCAGTCGCCCGGCGCAAGTTCGGCATTGACCCCAATCTTGCGCAACGTCGCCGCCAGCAACTGCGCGGCGTTGCTGTTCCAAGCTTCGTCCGTCGGTTGGATAATAATGACCTTTTCACCCGCGTATCCCGCCTCCTGGAAAAGCTGCTTAGCCCTTTCAGGGTCCCCACCCTTCTTATACCACCCTGTATTTTCGTCGTTGGAATAGGGCGTATGGTTTCCGAATATCGAAGTGACACTGCTTAGGTATTCTGGGGGGAACGTGGTGCGCATCATTGCCTCCTGATCGATCAGGTGAAGCATCGCTTGGCGCGCTTTGACGTTGTCGAACGGCTTCTGCAGACAGTTCATACGCATGAACTGTACATTGCCCGCCTTGTACAGAACCTCGAGTTCAAGGTTGGGATCGCTCTTGATCGCTGGATAAAGATCGGCGGGCGGGCTTGAGAGGAAATCGACCTCGCCCGACTGTAAGGCCGCGAAAGCAGTCTGCTGATCGGCAATATTATCCCAGATGACGCGATCGACGTTCACGACCTTCCCGCCGGAGAATCCGTCTGACGCTTCGCTGCGTGGTACGTATTGTTCATTGCGATCGTAGGTGAAGCTCGCGCCCGGCTTGGCAAGAGGATCGTTGAACTTGAACGGCCCAGATCCGATATTTGCGTTAACCTGTTCGGTGGCGGGGCGATTCGCGTCCTTCTCACGCATGATGAACGGCACCGGTCCGGCCGTTTTTGCCAGCAGATCGATTACGAGCCCCAGCGGCTCCTTGAGTGCGATCGTGAAGGTTTTGTCGTCGATTTTCGAGATGTCGCTCGCCCGCGCCATGATCAATTGTCCGCCGGGATCCACCTGGCCCCAGCGACGGATCGATGCGACACAGTCCGCCGCAGTGACGGGAGTGCCGTCGTGCCAGCCCAAGCCATCCCGGAGCTCAAACGTATATTTCTTCTTGTCATCGGAAACGCCCCATTTCCCTACCATTTGCGGCTGAGGCATCAACTTGGTATCAAGCGCAAACAGCGTGTCGTAAATCGCCATGCCATGGTTGGCGGTCGTGGTAGCCGTCGAAACGATCGGATCGAAGACGCTGGGCAGATCCATAACCATCCGGACCGTTCGCGCAGCGGTTGGCCCTGTTTGTGCTCGCAGGACTGATGGGATTGATAGAGCCGTTCCGGCAGCCAAGCCTACCTTAATGAGGTCGCGTCGAGAGATTGTCATGTTCCATTTCCCCTTTGCTGGTTAGTGGCGCGGTTGTTCCGCCCTTTCGATATTTCCTAAAAGTAACTAGTTAGAGCCGCGGGCGCTTATCCGCCCAGGGCTGGAGCTGTTCGAACGCTGCCGAGGCCTGCAGCACACCCAGATCGTCGAAGCGTTTGCCGACTATCTGCAGACCGGCCGGCAGCCCGGCCGGGGTAAAGCCGCATGGCACGCTTGCCGCGGGGTTCCCAGAGAAGTTGAACGGGTAAGAGAACTCCGCCCACCTTATCCAATCCCAAGGATGCGTCTCCCAATGGTCGGGCATCAGCTTTTCCGCCGGGAAAGCCGCGACCGAGACGGATGGTGTCAACAAGAAGTCCCAATTCTGGAACCAGCGATGCATGCTCGCGACGTAGACCATCTTCCGCCGTCGCATCTCCTGGTAGCGAGCGATGGAGACGTTCTCCGAATGCCTGATGCAGGCGACAAACCCAGGGTCCATCTCCGCCTCCCAGTCCGGAAGGTACTGTGCGTTGGCTGCGTAGTGCGCGGACCAGAAAAAGCGAATCAGCTCTGGCCCTTCCTTTGCCCAAGGGGTCGGCACCTCCTCGACGATTGCCCCAAGTTCCGAAAAGCGTGCCGCCGCCGCCTTCACTAGCTCCGCGATTTCCGGATCGACGCGGGCGAAACCCAGATCGGAGCTGTAGGCAACGCGCCTGCCCTTAACGCCATCTCTCAGCCGGGCAAGATAGTTGGCAGGCCCCGCCTCGAGCGACGTATAATCGAGGAAGTGCGGTCCGGCCATCACCTCGAGCATCAGCGCGGCGTCCGCGACCGTCCGTGTCAAAGGCCCGATATGGGAGGCAAGGTCAGTTGCGGGAATCGGATATAGCGGCACACGCCCGAAGGTGGGCTTCAGTCCGAACACACCGCAGAAATGCGCGGGCATGCGGACGGACCCCGCTCCATCACTGCCTTGGTGCAGTGGCCCAAAACCTGCCGCCGCCGCAGCGCCCGCGCCAGCCGAGGATGCACCGGCATTGTAGCCGAGCTCCCACGGATTGCTTGTGATGCCCGTTAATGGACTGCGCGACACGCCGGTCCAGCCAATCTCAGACACTGTGGTCTTGCCGAGGAGGATCGCGCCCTCGTCCCGAAGGCGCGGCACGATCGGCGTATCCTCGGTCGGCTGATTGCCAGCGAAAATCTTACTGCCGTATTGGGTCGGCATGTCTTTAGTGATTTGCACGTCCTTGATCGTGGCGGGCACGCCATGCAACCGGCCGATTCGCGTACCGCTCATCAGAGCGGCTTCCGCCTTCTTCGCATCATCCATCGCGCGATCTTCGGCTAAGTAAGCGAAGGCGTTTAACTTGGGCTCGACTGCGGCAATGCGGGCCAGCAGCGCGCGCATGTACTCAACCGGCGAAATCTGTTTGGTGCGAATAAGCTCGGCCAGCTCGACGGCTGGCATGAAGCCGATGGTATCAGAGTCCATGCGATCAGCTCTTTCTAATTTGATCGGTAGAACACAACCAACCGAAGAAGGCGTGCCGTTGGTGTTGCTCAGGCGTGCGTGAAGCGCAGTTTCTTGATACGGCCCGAGTTTATCTCGAAACCGTCTGCTGTGACGCTCAACGTCGCATTCCAAGTCAGGCCGGGGCTCATGTCGGTGTCGGGCTGGAGCAGGAACCAGAGATCGCTGTCAGCGGCGACGATGGGCGCATTCATGGCGCCGAGATCGGAGCGCAGGCGGAACATGCCACGCTGCGCATCGCCATCGATCTCGACCTCGATGCCCTGCGCCGTGTTGGCGTAGCGTCCAGCGAGAGGGGTGGCGGCCGTCGCGTCCGGGTCCAAGGGTGCGTAGACCCTCGGCGTGCCGCAGAACGTGCCGTCGATCTTGCCGTCCGGCCGTGGACTGAGAACCAGGTCAGTGATCGAGCTTTCGGGCTTGGCGCCGCCTGGATGGCCGAAATCGAAACTGGTCCCACCACCGGAACTGAGGAAGGTGGGCACGCCGTTCTTGGCGATGATCTCGAACACGTCCTGGCCGCCTTCCTGCCGGTAGCGGCCGGGAGCAAGCCCGATCGGCGCCGGGGCTGCGTTGCCGAAATAGATGTCGGCGATGCGGCGGGTGGCTTCGAAGGCGGCGACCTGGTCGTTGTTGGCGACAATGACGATGCCGAGGCCATCGTCGATGAAGCGCATCGATTCCGATTCGCCGCCGGCAACTGAGCCACCGTGGCCGACCGCGCGGCGGCCGCGATAAACGTCCGTCACCAGCCCGAGTCCATAGAAGCCTGTCGCGCCATTATCGAAGACGCAAGGCGTTGCCATGCGTTGATACATTTCCGGCGTGCCGACTTTGGGGTCGATCAGGTTCTGCTGCCAGAGCACCATGTCGTCGAGTGTCGAAACTATGCCGCCCCCGCCGCCATATTCCATCCCCCAGCCCAGATGGAACCAGGCGTCAGCCTGCTTGGTATAGTGCGCGGCCAGCCGTTTCATCACTGAGCCGTCGCGCAACATGAGCGAGGTGTCGTACATGCCGAGCGGGCCAGTGATGCGTTCGCGCAGTACCTCGTTGAAGGTCGCGCCTTCGATCTGCTCGATGATGTCGAACAACATGAAGAACCCGGAATTCGAATACATCATGGCACTGCCGGGCTTGAAGTTGAGCGCGTCCTGCCTGGCGACAACATCACGGGCGGTCTGGCGACCTGACGGAGCGAAGAGCGACAGGCCGCCAAAGATCATCCCCTGTAGATAGTCTCGGTAGCCGCTGGTGTTGGAGGCGAGTTGCCTGAGGGTGACCGGGTATTCGAGCCGGGGCACATAGGGCAGGTGCTTCTGCACCTCGTCCTCCATGCTCAGCTTGCCTTCTGCCTCCAGCATCAGGATCAGCAACACCGTGAACTGCTTGCTCTGCGAACCGATGCGGATGATGGTCTTTCGCCCCATCGTGATGTCGTCGTTGATGTTCGCCAGACCATACGCATTGGCGAAAATCTCGCGTCCATTCTCGGTCACCGCCACGACAGCGCCAGGCATTTCCGGCCCGCTGAACTCGCTGAACAATGCGTCGACGCGCTTGGCAAAATCGGCGCGGAACCTAGTCATGATTGTCATTCCTCGGTGGTGATGCCGGTATATGTCCTTCAGGGAGACAGTACGAATGGCAGTTAGTTTTGCACCAAAACGCAACGGCTTTTGGATACCGGGTTTCAATGTTCCCGTTCGACATGATTGATGCCGCACGAAGCTAGTTTCTCGGTTACGAACCGCGCCGTGTAGAGTTTCGAATGAAATAAACGATCACCCGGCGGCTTCTGTCCAACAGAGTTACTGTATGGTCCTCATCTGGAAACGAGATGGGGGCTAAAGCCACGTACGACCTAGTGTGGTGGAAGGGACCTCTCCGGGCATCGCATTGCGCCAAAACATGGCTGTCGAAAGTCACATCAGGGAGAGCCGATATCGCCTCGCACGTCCTTCAGGTGCGGTCGTGGTCCACGATACTGCCGCGCGACGATGTCGCCATTACGGTGCTCTACCGCAGTACCTGAGATCGCCATTGGCCGTGCGTGACCGGCTATCATTGGGGCCGGCATTGGCTGGATTTGGATGAGCTTCGTCTGATGCCGCGGGCTTGCACAAAGCCCATGTGAACCAGCTGAGAAATGATCTGGGCTTCTTCGCCCCGATCAAGGGTGACGAGCAGCTTCTGGTGTTGCACCGAGTTGCGAAGCTGCTGATCCACCAATGGACGATACTTATCAACGCCTGGCGGGCACACCTGTGGGCCCGTAGTAGGGGCAGATCGCGGGAGATGAACTCGGCCCGCCATAGCCGCCCATTGAAGCCATTGATGGTCAGCGTCGGGCGGAAGCAGAAGCGCTCGTAGAAGGGCCGTTCCGCCGGTGCGTAAGGCGCCCGTCACAGATAGTCGGCTCAAAGGGGCGGCGAGAGCCATTTGTCGATCGGGTCAGCCGGCTGCACGTCGTAATGGCCGTAGGCTATAGCGCGACAATCTGGGAGAGAAGCGCGCGACAATCTGGATGAGAATCTGGTGTCGCGGCGATGGTGATAATCTCGGCATTGATTGTCGCGCGCAAGAGGTTTTATCGGTTTGATTGTCGCGGCGCGTCAATCAGGAGCGACGTTTGCGGGCGTCGCATATGACGCCGGCCTGCCTGGCCCCCGCTTTCGCTCGATGGCCTCGCGCCGCCGATAGCTCTCGACATTCAGCTCGAAGATTGTGGCGTGATGGACGAGGCGATCCACCGCGGCGAGCGTCATGGCTGGATCGGGGAAGACCTTTCCCCATTCGCCGAAGGGCTGATTGGCGGTGATCAGCAGGGAACGCCGCTCGTAGCGGGCGCTGATGAGCTCGAACAGCACGCTCGTTTCGGCCTGGTCCTTGGTGACATAGGCGAGGTCGTCGAGGATCAGCAGGTGGAAGCGATCGAGCCGGTTGATCGCGGCCTCGAGGCCGAGTTCGCGGCGCGCGACCTGAAGCTTCTGGACGAGATCAGTGGTGCGGGTGAACATGACCCGCCATCCGGTCTCGATAAGGGCAAGTCCGATGGCCGAGGCGAGATGGCTCTTTCCGCCGCCGGGCGGGCCAAACAGAAGCAGGTTCGCTCCCTTCTCGAGCCAGCTGTCGCCGGCGGTGATGGCCATCACCTGGGCCTTGGAGATCATCGGAACGGCTTCGAACTCGAATGTGTCGAGGGTCTTGCCCGGCAGGAGGCGCGCCTCGGCGAGATGGCGTTCGATACGTCGCCGGTCGCGCTCAGCCAGTTCATGTTCAATGATCGCAGCCAGGAAGCGAGCGGCCGGCCAGCCTTCCTTGTCGGCCCGTTCGGCAAACTGCGGCCACATAACCTTGATGGCCGGCAGGCGCAGTTCGTTGAGGAGCAAGCCCAGCCTGGCGGAATCGACAGCGGGGTTCGTCTTCATGCCGCATCTCCTGTCAGGTTGGCGCCAAGCAGGGCTTCATAGGCGTTGAGCGGAGCAAGACGCACGACGACACTCGGCAGCCGGGCGGGATCCGGCGCGAACCGTTCCCGCAAAGCAGCCATATTGGGCAATCGCCGTGCCTGTAGCGAGGCGGTCAGTTGATCAGCCAGTTCGCTCTCGCAGCCGCGCTCGTGCGCCATGGCGAGAAGCTCGACCATGGTGCGGCAGGCCTGCCGCTCAGGCAGTCGCTCTATGAGCACGTCGAAGGTTCGCCGGTAGGCCTCGCGGGGGAAGAGCTGGTCACGATAGACGAGGTTGAGCAGCGCCATCGGCTTGCGGCGCAGCGAATGGATGACATGCCGATAATTGACGACCTGGTCGTGCTTGCCGTTTGAAGAGGCGCGCCCGCGCGGCAGCGTCATGAGCTGCGTGCCGCCGATGAAGATATCCAGCCGATCATCGAAGAGCCGCACTCTGAGGCGGTGGCCGATCAGGCGTGAGGGCACGGTGTAGAACACCTTGCGCAGCGTGAACCCGCCCGATGACGTTATGCGCACGGTGACCTCCTCGTAGTCGGAAGTGCGCCGGACGGGCAGTTCCTGGAGTTCGGCCCGCTCGATGTCGATGCGCTTGGAGTTGCGAGCATTCACGCGGCTGACGATCTCGTCGACAAAGCGACGGTAGGCTGCCAGGTCGTCGAAATCGCTCGATCCCCGCATCAGCAGCGCGTCATTGATCGCCCGCTTGAGATGGCCGTGCGGGCCTTCGACGGAGCCGTTCTCATGCGCGATGCCGCGATTGTTGCGGGAAGGGGTCATGCCGTAGTGGCCGCACAGTTCGTCGTAGCGGCGCGTCAGGTCCTCCCGGGCGTCCTTGTCCAGGTTGCGGAACGCCGCCGACAGGCTGTCGCTGCGATGCTCGCGGGGAGCCCCGCCGAGCGACCACAGCGCGTTCTGCAGGCCTTCCGCCAGAGCGACGAAACTCTCGCCACCGAGCACGACATGCGCATGCTCGAAGCCGGAATAGGCGAGCCGGAAATGGTAGAGCCGGTGATCGAGTGGCTGGCCCGCGATCGTGACGCCGGCGGCTGCCATGTCGGTGAAATCCGACAATCCCATGCGCCCGGGTACGTGAACCTGCCGGAAGATGACCTCCTGTTCCTCGCCATGGACGGCGCGCCAGGCTCGGACGCGACGCTCGATCGTGCGGCGAATGCCGGCTCCAAGCTCGGGATGACGCCGGATCATCTCGTCGAAGATGGCGATCGCCCGAATGCCCGGAGCTGCCCTCAGCATGGGCGCGACCTCGGCTTCGAAAATATCGGCGAGAGGGTCGGCACGGCGCCGTTGCCGCGGCGCCTTCTTTTGTGACGGCAGTCTCGAATCCTTCTCGATGCGATAGGCCGTGGCGATACTGATCGACGCCTTCGCCGCCGCGACGGCCGTCGTATTGGTCTGCCGGAACTTCATGAAAAGCCTCATATGGTGATCGGTTACGTGGCGGCCGGGCACAAAGCGATTCCTCCCCAACAGGAAAAACCACCGGCATACCCGGTCGACCGTGATCACCAGACGAACGCTCCCGAAAAGGAACGCGCCGCCGGCGGATTGAAACTCCGGTCGGGCTACGCCCTCCCTGCGTTCCAATCCGCCGGCATTCTCATCCTGATTGACGCTGCGCTCTCACGTTGATTGCCGCGCCGCACGTAGGCAGAACGGTCGCTTTCCCGGCGGCTTCTCCCAACGTGCGACCGCGATCGGGTGCCCGTCGGTCAGCACCAAGTGGTCGCGAGCCAATACCGGAGAGCATCGCGACGAGCAGTGCGCTGACTTCGGCGCTTATGCTCGGGTGCCGAAGGTAACCTAAAGAAGGTGGAGAAGTCAGAAGCAGAGGGTGTTCGCAGCTGGCAGGCCGCTGCCGCAAGCATGCTAACGACATGCAGTTGACACTCATTCGCCCAGTTGCAACGAGCAGCGCGCGAGCGCCATGAATCGACGGGCCGGCCGGCGCGCCGCATCTTGAAAGCCGATCCTCGCAGGAGCGCGTGACGAGCGACCTGGGCACCAGTCGGGCACCCATACCTATCCTTATGCCTGCTGGTATCGCCAACCGACAGCTCCGGAGCTGCTTCCGCCAGTCGGTCGTCGCGTTCCCTCGGCGCGCAACCGAGCCTTCTTCAAGCCGCTAATCACGCATCTGAGCTCGTCATTGCGGGGAGCTAGGCCGTAGTCTGATGATTCCAACGTCGTTCTCGATGGCGATCTCGGTCCCAAATGGCTTCGACAGCTTCTGCAGGCGTTCCAGAATGGATTTCGCTTGCGGTGGAGGGGCGAGCCGCGGGACACCACGGTTGGCAAACCTCTTCAAGTATCCGAGCTCAATGGGATAGAGCCGCAATTCAGCAAGCTGGTTTTTTTCAAAGCGGCTGACGGTGACAATGCTTTCATAGAAGACCGGATCGTCAAATCCCTTTGCCTCCTCCGCGACGGTCACCTCGGCATCCGTGTCAACCCGTGGGTCCTTCCCGTAGGCGGCGAACATGTCAGCCCCTACAGGCGTCCGGTGGTCGTCATAAAAGAAATTGGCCAGGCTATAAAAAATGGGCCGGCCCCTATAGATCTCGATGCCGCGCAACTTGTGGGGTCCGTGTCCGACATAAGCGTCCGCTCCCGCATCAATCAGTCGATGCGCAAACGATTGTTCGTAATCAGGCGTCTCCTCGCTCCAATTCCCGGGCTGGTGACAGTGATTCGTGACGATGCAGAAGTCGGAGAACTGCTTGCCCCGACGAACGTTCCGAACAATGTCGGCGACGTCGCGCGGGTCGGCCTCGTAGCTGTAACCAGCCTTGTCGCCTGCTGTGAACGTCATTCCAGCGACCACGACCCGGTTTGGATTGTTAGGGTCCTCGGGCCTCTCGGCCGTGGCCCCAGAGACTGCAGGCGGCGCCGATCGACCACCAGGGCGGGAGTCGGGCAGCGTATCGCGTATCTGCCTCAAGCTATCGAGCTTCTCGGGCGGGACCACGATGCTTTGCGCCAAACGAAGGGCGTTGAGTCCGGGTCTGCCTGGCGCCTCGCCGGCCGGATCGCCAGCCCGAGACATAGGCGTGAAGGATGTAGCAAACGACACCAACGCCACGCGACCGCGTGCGGTTTCCAAAAAGCGACCGGCGCCGGCTTGTGCGAGATTTTCACCCGCCCCTGCATGGATGATCCCGCTCTGATCAAGCACTTGGCTCGTCTCGCGCATGCCTTCAAGCCCCCAGTCAAGCGTATGGTTGTTTGCGCGACTCATCAGATTGAACCCCATCGCCTTCAGATCAGGTCCGACCTCAGGAAGGCTGACGTGAAACGCACCGCCATACTCAGCCTGCGGACTTCCTTTGAAGGATCGGATATCGAAGATGTTCATTTCCATGTTGCCAAACGTGACATCGGCCTCATGGAGGACCTTGACGATGTCTCCGAAGCCGGGATGGTGACCTTTGGCAAGCGGCCGCGACAGGATGAGGTCGCCAACTGCTACCATCGTGAAGCCGTCCGCAACGTTTGTTGCAATCGAACCGACGGTATCATAGCTCGCCGGTTCGTCCGAATGACAGCTGTTGTCGGGTGAATGCTTTTCCATACGGTTCTCCATAGGCTGAATTTGCTTTCAAATCTGTTCGTTTCATCTCATCTTCTTGCCGTGCTCAACGCGATGTTCGGCGCTCGTGTCAGCTGTACGAATGAGATGTTCGATTGGGTGAAGGGTGTGAGGCTATACCGCACGACTGAGCGACGAATTGGCCACAGCAGCAGGCTGATCCCGGAATTCTGCGGCCGGAGCGCGTACATGACAGGCCACGACGCGCCCGTCTGGGATCGGCACTAGGGGCGGCACTTCGATGCGGCAACGCTCGATCGCAAGCGGGCAGCGAGGGTGGAATGCGCATCCTTTTGGCGGATTGATGGGGCTCGGCACCTCGCCCTCCACGGGCGCCTCCAGCCGAACGCGCGTCGGATCCGGCACCGGAGCGGCCGCGATCAGCGCCTCGGTGTAGGGATGGACTGGCTTGGCGAAGAGCGCCTCGCATGGGGCGAGTTCTACGATGCGGCCCAAATACATAACCGCGATCCGATGGGCGATGTGCTCCACGACGCCAAGGTCATGTGAGATGAAGACGAAGGCGATGCCCATCTGCTGCTGGAGATCCAGAAGCAGATTTAAGATCTGCGCCTGCACGGAGACATCGAGGGCTGACACCGCCTCGTCGGCGATGATGAGCGAGGGGTTGAGCGACAGGGCGCGTGCAATGCCCAGCCGCTGGCGCTGACCGCCCGACAATTCGGACGGCAGCCTATGCATCATCTCGGGCGACATGCCGACTTTTCGGAGAAGGTCAGCGGCAAGCGCGTTGCGCTGCTTCCGGCCGAGACGTTCAAAGTTCTCCACAGGCTCCGTAATAATTTGCCCGGCCTTGAGGCGCGGATTTAGCGACGAGTAAGGGTCCTGAAAGACCATCTGCATCCGACGGCGCCACGCGTGGAGGGCGTCCTTCTTGAGGCCCGCAATGTCGGTCCCGTCGATCATCACGCGCCCGCTCGTTGGCTGCACGAGCCGCATCAAGAGCCGCGCCACGGTGGACTTGCCGCAACCGGATTCACCGACGATGCAAAGCGTCTCGCCCGCCTCGACGGAAAAGGATACATCTTCCACCGCCCGGATCACCGGAACGCTTTTCTTGAAGATCCCCGAGCCAAGCGGGTAGTGCTTGGTCAGATTCTCGACTTTCAGCAAAGGACCGTTCATGTGCCCATGACCTCTTCGGCGCGCCAGCACGCCGCGGCGTGGCTCGAGCCGACATCACGCAGGGCGGGCGTCTTCTCGCGGCAAATATCGATCGCGAACGGGCAGCGAGGCGCGAAGCTGCAGCCCATAATGGGCTCGCGCAGACTTGGCACGATGCCGGGGATTTCCGGAAGGCGGTGCTGACGGCCGCGCCGCGGATCAGGCACCGATCGCATCAGGCCCTGAGTGTAGGGATGCGCCGGACGCGCAAACAGATCTATCACGTTCGCCTGCTCAACGATCCGGCCAGCGTACATCACGATCACGCCTTGGCATGTCTCGGCCACAACGCCAAGATCATGCGTGATGAACATCACGGCCGTTCCCGTGCGCTCTTTCAGATCGATGATGAGCCGCAGGATCTGCGCCTGGATAGTAACGTCAAGCGCAGTCGTTGGCTCGTCGGCGATCAACAGTTCCGGCGAGCAGGCCAGCGCCATGGCGATCATGGCGCGCTGGCGCATGCCACCCGACATTTCGTGGGGATAATTATTGACGCGACGCTCGGGATCCGCGATGCGCACGACCCGGAGCATCTCTTCGGCCTTTGCCATGGCCACCGAGCGGGACGCTTTTGTATGGATCTGCACCGCCTCGGCGATCTGGTGGCCGACCGTATAGACCGGGTTCAGGCTCGTCATCGGCTCCTGGAAGATCATGGCGATCTGGTCGCCGCGAATCTTTCGCATCTCGGGATCAGACAGTTCTAGGAGGTCGCGTCCGCGAAAACGGATCTCGCCGCCGACGGTCTTGGCGCTCAGCTTCGGCAGCAGGCGAAGGATGGAGAGAGCGGTAACGCTCTTTCCGCATCCGGATTCGCCGACGACGCCGAGGGTCTCGCCTTTTTTCACCTGGAAGCTGATGCCGCCCAGGGCACGGGTGACGCTTTCTTCGCCGTAAAAGTGTGTCTCAAGGTCTCGAACGTCGAGAAGCACGTCGTTTCCCGCGGCTTGGTGCATCTGCATGTCAGCGCCTCCGGTTGGCGCGGGGATCGAATAGGTCGCGCAGGCCGTCCCCGAGTAGGTTGACGGCAAGGACCATGACGGCAAGGCAGATCCCGGGCGCGAAGATCGTCAATGGCGCGATGGCGAGATATAGGCGCGAACTGGCGATCATGTTGCCCCAGCTGGGGATCTCGGGTGGCACGCCCACGCCGAGGAAGCTCAGCCCCGCCTCCGTCAGGATCGCGCTGGCGCAGACAGTAGCGCCCTGGACCATCAGCGCAGGAATGGTACTCGGCAGGATATGCCGCCACAGCACCTTGGGCAGTCGCGCACCGCCGCAAAGCGCGGCCTCCACATAGGGACGCTCGCGAACCCCCAGAACCACCGAACGAACAAGCCGCGCGACGGCTGGCGTCTCGGGGATCGCGATGGCGACGATGAGGATGCCGATTCCCGGTCCTGTTAGAGAGATGAGCGCAATAGCCAGCAAGATCGTCGGGATCGACATCAGGCCGTCCATAACCCGCATGACGACGTTGTCGAAGCTGCGGCTGTAACCTGCGATGACACCAATCAGGAGCCCGACAACGGCGGCGCTCGCTGCCGACAGCAGCCCGACCACGAGGGAGATGCGGGCGCCGAAGATCGTTCGCGCAAACACATCCCGGCCTAGATTGTCGCTTCCGAACCACATCTCAGCTGACGGCCGCTGGAGGCGCTTGAACGGATCCATGTTCACCGGATCGCCGGCGTAAAGTGGGGCAGCGAGCGACAGAATGATCAGGAGCGCCAACAGGCCGCCGCCGATCATGACCAGCGGATGACGCCTTGCCAGACGGGGAAGGTCAGATATTCGCAGGCGGCCTGTAGGGACGTATTCAACTGGTGCGGACAAAATCGTCATATCAATACCGTATACGGGGATCGATCAAGGTGTACGCCAGATCGACCGTGAGATTGATAAGGACGTACAGACCCGAAGTCAGGATGAGCACACCTTGAATGATCGGATAGTCGCGGTTGTTGACCGCATCGACGACCAGGCGACCGATACCGGGGATGTTGAATACCGTTTCCGTGAGGACGACCCCGCCGATCAGATAGGCGAAGCTTATGCCGATCACGGTCAGGATCGGGACGCCGGCATTCTTTAAGGCATGATGAAAAAGCATGGCATAGGACGACGCGCCCTTGGCGGCGGCCGTTCGCATATAGTCTTCCGACAAGACCTCGAGCATGCTCGCCCGCGTAACCCGGGCGATGAAGGCGATGTAGCCAAGACCTAAAGTCACGGTGGGAAGGATGAGATGCACAAACCAAGGCCCGAGGCCGCCATCGATCGACACATATCCCTGGACCGGCAGCCAGCGTGCACTGATGGCGAGCACGTATATGAGAAAGAAGCCGACGACAAATACCGGGACAGAAAAACCAAGCGTAGCGAATGCCGTCAGGATGCGATCAACAAGACCGCCAGTTCGCCACGCGGCAAGGATGCCGAAAGAGACCCCGACCGTGACCGAAAGGATCATCGTCAAGATCGAAATGGAAAGTGTCGGTTCCAGCCGCTGCGAGATCAGTTCGGAAACGGGTCGACCCGTCAAAATTGAAGTCCCGAGATCGCCGCCGAGGACGCTGAGCGCCCAATGTACGAACTGAACGGGCAGCGGTTGGTCTAGTCCCAGTTGTTCGCGAATAGCGGCGATCATCTCTGGCGTGCCCTTATTGCCGGCGATGATGGTTGCCGGGTCACCAGGCGCCAGCCTGAGAAGCAGAAAGACGAAAATCCCGACGATCGCCATGACCGCGATGGTCGATACCATCCTGCGCAGGATGTAAGTGGCCATTGTGCTCAGGCCTTCTGCATGTTCCACATCGGGGTGAGCCCCGGCATGCCAATGAGGCCGGTCAGCGCTTTGCGACGCGCGATTGGCGAGACAACTGAACCCAGAAGAACGGTGCCAACGAAATTCCAATATTCCTGTTGCATCTTGCGGGCCAGTGCCTTGCGTTCTTCGAGCGTTTCGACAACCGCCCATTTGGCGCGAAGAGCCTCATATTCATCGCTCTTCGGCCAGCCCAACCAACCCTCTTCGCCATTCGCGCTTAGAGTGGGGTTGCCGCCTGCATCGCTGCGCTCGTAATCGGACTCGTACGTCTCGAATATGCTCCAGCCGCCGTTCTCAACGGGGCCCTTGTTCCTTAAGCGGGCGGAAAATCCGGCGCTGTCGCTCGGCGCAAGCTCGGCATTGACCCCAATCTTGCGCAGCGTGGCCGCCAGTAACTGCATGGCATTGTTGTCAAACGGATCGCTCGTCGCTTGGAGAAGGATGACCTTCTCGCCGGCGTATCCCGCCTCCTTGAAGAGCTGCTTGGCCTTTTCCGGGTCGCCACCTTTCTTGTACCACCCCGTGTTTTCGTCGTTGGAATAGGGCGTATGGTTGCCGAATACCGAAGTAACAGTGCTGATGTATTCTGGGGGAAAGGTGGTACGCATGAATGCCTCCTGATCGATCAGGTAAAGCATCGCCTGGCGCGCCTTTACGTTGTCGAACGGCTTCTGCAGACAGTTCATGCGCATGAAATATACATTGCCCGCCTTGTTCAGGACCTGGAGTTCAAGGTTGGAATCGCTCTCGATCGCTGGGTAAAGATCGGCAGGTGGGCTTGAGAGGAAATCGACCTCGCCCGACTGCAAGGCAGAAAAGGCAGTCTGCTGATCGGCAATATTATCCCAGATGACGCGATCGACGTTCACGACCTTCCCGCCGGAGAATCCGTCTGACGCTTCGCTGCGTGGTACGTATTGTTCGTTGCGATCGTAGGTGAAGCTCGCGCCCGGCTTGGCAAGAGCATCGTTGAACTTGAACGGCCCAGATCCAATGTTCGCGTTTACTTCCTCGGTGGCTGGGTGATCTGCATCCTTCTCGCGCATGATGAACAGGCACGGGGTAGACGCTTTGCCCAGGATGTCGAGCAGAGTCCCCAGGGGCTCCTTGAGTGCGATCGTGAAGGTTTTGTCGTCGATTTTCGAGATGTCGCTCGCCCGCGCCATGATTAATTGTCCGCCGGGATCCACCTGGCCCCAGCGACGGATCGATGCGACACAGTCCGCTGCAGTGACGGGAGTGCCGTCGTGCCAGCCCAAGCCATCCCGGAGCTCAAGCGTATATTTCTTCTTGTCATCGGAAACGCCCCATTTCCCTACCATTTGCGGCTGAGGCATCAACTTGGAATCAAGCGCAAACAGCGTGTCGTAAATCGCCAAGCCATGATTGCCGCTTGAGTAAGCGGTAGAAACGATCGGATCGAAGACGCTGGGCATACCCATAACCATCCGCACCGTCCGCGCAGCGGTTGGCTCTGTTCCTGCCCGCAGGACTGAAGGAATCGACAAAGCCGCTCCAGCGGCCAAGCCTACCTTAATGAGGTCGCGTCGAGAGATTGTCATCTTCCATTTCCCCCTTTTTTGGCTGTCTCATCGTCCAATCGATGTTCAAGTGCAGCCGAGCGTACGTCAAATTCAGTCTGTGTATCGCGGTCATCTGGTTTTGAGATGGCGAAGCTGTACATGCGCACCCAAATGCCGCAACGGGCAGCGTAGGTCCAATTGTAGGCACCAACGGGTCCGGCAAGGCCGTCGGGAAGAATGAGGTGTTCGAAGGCTCTTTTGTATAGCCTCGACAGCATTAGAGAAATGGGGACAGATGGGGTGGACGCCCCTTCCCGGCACGATCGTGCCAAAGTGGCGGCGTTGCATACCATCAGTCCTGCAAATTAGCTTCTGGGGCGGCCCATCGATGACTTTCATGTTGAGGAGCAGGCCTCCCTCTCCTTCGAAAGCATTCTGAAAAAAACTCGACGTGGTACACATGGCCAGCTACATCCCGGAGATTATAGATCAGCCGCAGATCCTTGGCACCGATCTGGTCGCCGCTTTGACCAGCACTTCGGCAATTGTCCCGTCGCGCTCCGCATGCAGCGTCGTCTCATCTTCATCATCTTCATCGCCCTTTTTGCAGCGCTGTCGGGCAACCGCCGGGCGACTGGCCGAGATCGCCGCGCAGCATCGAGACGATCGAATCCGGAAAGGCGGCATCCCTGGCCGGATTTTCGACATCGGCAACCGTCAGATCCTGGCTGACCATCATCAATGCCCATGTCGCCGACGACCTTGGACGACGGCGTCACCTTGACGATGTTGCCGAATATCAGGTTGACGTCGTGATGGCGCCACCTTGTGCCAGCGTGTCTCAAGCCCGACCGAG
Organism: Mesorhizobium sp. 113-3-9; assembly: GCF_016756515.1. Lineage (NCBI taxonomy): Bacteria > Pseudomonadati > Pseudomonadota > Alphaproteobacteria > Hyphomicrobiales > Phyllobacteriaceae > Mesorhizobium > Mesorhizobium sp. 113-3-9. The sequence goes on from NZ_AP023246.1 coordinate 7,129,837, forward strand.
CGGGCCTGTCCCTTGAATTTGGTGAATTCGTGCAGGTAGACTTCTGGAGCCGGTCCCTTGAGGTCGCTTTCGAAGGCAGCATACTGGTTGCGCACCGCCTCTCAGTAGAAGGGGACTTTGCGGATCCATTGCGGGTCGAGACCCAGGTTGCGTTCGGTGGCTTTCAATGCCTCGACGATCGAAACCAAGCAAGGCTGCGATGACGACCGATGCGAATCCGGCTTTCGCACGGGTCGACAAGCGTTCGGCGTGCGTGCTCGATCGCCGTTCGTGCGGCGATCGAGGTGAAAGTGGCCAGAAATTATGTGGCAGCCAAGCTCACCAGCACAATCGAATGGCAGGCTTCTGGCGCACGCCGCCACATATCCAGGTCCGGCTAACAAAAACGGATCGGCACCATCTGTTCATGCACCAGCGATAGCGACGGGCATTAAAATCCCGCTCCGCCCAACGTTCATCACCGCATCGAAACTTGCGCGCGACTGAAAGCCTGCTAGGCGGCCACCGAACACATAACAATCAATTCCATACGCCATTTTCTTGATCAAGCGGGTTGGTGGGTGCAGAGCCATCACCTCTCCGGGCCTGACGTACTCTTGAACGACGTATGGGTTGCGGGCGGCCCGTTCAATGTGATCCTCCCACACCTCTGAGGGTGTGAGGCACCCAACCAAGACATGCTCGCCACGCGTCGCATTAGAGGGCTTCAGAACAAGATTCGCCTTATTCTCCCGGATGTAACCGATAAGCTCGATCCGGCGCCGTTCGGGGTTGGTTGTTACTCCCGCTCTAACAAGACGGGTCCAAGGAATGTGGCGTGCAATAAGCTCCACCTGCTCGGCGTTGAAGCTCGAACTGAAACGATCATCGCTGAGTACAGCAAGGATCGCCTTATCAGATAATATCCACTGGGAGATCCAAGAGTTTATTGAGACAACTTCTTGAGCTGCACACGCGTCTAAGTAATCTTTGCATTCACTATATTTGTATATTTCTCTGACATCGAGTTTATTATAAATAAGCTCAATGCGCTCACCGTCCGGACCGAATAACCCATGAGGTGTTCTCTTCATCGCAGTTATGTCCAGCAATGCTGCTTTGACGCCGGCGTCTCTTAGACCGCCCACAATCCAATCTACTTCGTTGGTATAACGGCCGCGAAAATTGACTACGGCGGCGGTTGCGAGCTCGCAACCAGTTGCAGCGCGATAGGCAGACACCAGTTCCCGAACAAAGCAGTTCGGATCTTTCGCGAAAGGCTGCTTACTCACGTCAAGTGCCAAGCCCTGTGCCAATGGATTAGGTATACGGCTCCAGACATTTGCGGCGAGGCCGTTCTGAATAACGCCGCCCGGCCCTTCAGCATTCGTTTCAATTATCTTATAGTATCCATCGCTGCCGAACAGGCCGTCCAGTCGGCATATCCTAACAATCGGCCGATTTTTTGGCAGAGGAGTAATCCAATGCCACAAATGTTTGTAGGCTGGGAACAGATCCTGTACCTCTTCATTGCAACAATACAGCTCAGCGGCGACATCAAGGATCTTGACCACACCCTCAACGATAGCGCCGAGGCGGTTTTCCAGATCGCAATCTATTGCAAGGGGCCGGAGACATACGGGATACGCCCGCCCCTCAAAGTGCATGCCCGCCTCTGCAATGGCGCTGGAAAGTTCGTCTTGAGCACCCCAGATAGCGGCCGAATCGCAAGTTGCGAGCTCGCAGAGCCGGCGCTCAATTCGTGCATCAGTCTCGCTGATTGCAGGCACTATTGCAATTTCCGCGGGGACCGACCCTACCTGAGTTGTCATGAGCAGCTCCTATCCAGTTGCCTTATTGCCATTGCGCTTGCGAGACCCACACATCTTGAGGCAGCGCGCGAGCTAGGGACCGACCCGCTCTGGCAGTCAGAAGGCCGCCAGAGCGTACGAATCTCAGCTTGGTAGCCGTTCCGTGGCGGGTGATTTGTATCCGTTGGTCGCTGACAGGACTTTGAAAATAGTGCGTTGACGCTTTTTAGAAACTGCCAAATCTGGTGGCTTTGCGGTAGGCGCTCATTTCCCCCACGTTGACGGCCGCTGCAACAACTGATCGTCGCTTTCAGACGACGCGTCGGGTCGGGCTGCGGCGGCTTTGAGGAAGTTGAAGGGCAGGAGATCGTCGATAGCTACGTTCTCGGGGCGCTGAGGCAGTTCAGTGAGGACGTGGCGCTAACGGCTCGACGCCACAGGCGCGGCAGGTCAGCACGAGCTGTAGACGATGGCGCTGGCCGCCTTGGCTCCGTCGACGGTATCGCTGAACAACCAACTCTTCCTGCCAGTTGCAAAAATCCTGATGTCGCGCTCCAGAAGATTGTTGTCGATCGGCATGCTGCCGTCCCCGGTGTAACGCGTCAGATGGTCCCACTGGGTTCAGTGTGTAGGACACGGCGTCGCCGAGCTTGCTGTCAGGCAAGACCTTTGGGCGATTTCATCGAGCCATACCTTGAGAGCATGGAGGATGGGGACACTATGTTGCTGGCGGAAGCGGCGAATGCATTCGGCCTGTGTTTCACCCTTCTCCGGTATCCGTCCCGCGCCTGCCTTTCAACCCGGTAGAGCTGTTCGAAGAACCGGAGCGCCTGTTCCGGCGGCCCGTTCTCGCTTTGAGGGCATCGACGAAGCGCCGCCTCGAATGGGCCATGCATCCAAGATGCGTTGCCCCTTCCAGCGTGCGCCAGGCGGAATAGCCGTCGCTCATTACTATGCCGCGGTAATCGCCGAGGAAGGCCTGCGGGTGTATCTGGCCGCGGCCCGGCTGATAAGCGAGCAGCACGATCGGCTCGTCACTGTTCTCGCTGCTCCGGTAAGCCCACATATATGACGTGCTGGCGGCCTCTCTGTCCATTTCCTTCAGCACCTCTGGACCGTGGTCTCGTCACCATGGATGAGGGGCTGCGATCTGAGCCGCAGCTTCAGCGCGTCATAGATGCTGGAGAGATTTTTTTTCGCTCGAGCCGATCACCCAATGGCCCAGAGCGCCTCGGCTGACAGGGAACGCCGGCGCGCTCGAATGCCTGCGCCAGGCGGTAGAGCGGTGTGCCGTCGACATACTTATGAACGAGCGCGAATGCCCGAGTCGAGGCCGTAGCGATGCTGCCCGGCAAAGGTTGCGTGGGCATCGGCACGATCACGACCGGCGTGTTGATCCCGGTGCGGTCGCAATGACGGCAAGCATATTTGAACCGCACATTCTGCAGGACCTTCGCCTTCACCTCGATATGAAGTTGCTCGGTAACGGTCTCGACCATGCGATGCATCTGGTGACGGCAGCAACGACAAGCCTTCTGGGCGTCGGGAAGGTCATACTCGACACGCTCGCGCGGCAGGTTTTCCGGCAAGGCCTTGCGGCCGAATGGGACATGGCCGTTCCTCTCAGCGAATTTGAAGTACCTTTAGCTCGCGAGAAATATGACTGTTGCAGAAAATTCTAAATCTTTAACTCAACGAAGGCGCATCCTGAGTATTATGGCCCGCGCTTAGATTTCGACCGTGCCGGTTCCGCCAGCGCTCACAAACACGATCTCGGCTGCGGGCTTGCGGAGCGCGACGGAGGCCCGCCAGATTCGCCGAGCGGGCACCATGCAACGCCGCCCCCGCCGGAGGCTGCAAATTCGAGAGAGTTCGTCTCCATGAACGAAGAGATTTCAACCATGAACAAGAACTTTTCGCCTTCGAGCGACGGAAGCCTCGCAATTTTCGAGCGCCTTGAATCCGAGGTGCGTGGCTACATCCGCTCGTTTCCGATCCTATTCGATCGCGCGGTTGGCACTACCCTCATAGATGCAGACGGTCGAGAATATCTTGACTTCTTCGCAGGGTCAGGGGCCCTCAATTACGGTCACAACAACCCGTCCTTTAGGCAACCGTTGCTGGATTACATCGAGCGTGACGGAATCGTGCACGGGCTCGACCTTGCCACCACCGCCAAGAAGGCTTTTATCGAGGCGTTTGAGCGGTATATTCTGAGGCCGCGTGGTCTAACTTACAAATTGCAGTTCACGGGTCCCACTGGTACGAACGCGGTCGAGGCGGCGCTAAAGCTGGCGCGCCTAGTGACCGGTAGGGCGAATATCGTCGCATTTACCAATGCGTTCCATGGCGTTAGCGCTGGATCGTTGGCTGCGACTGGAAACAAGAAGTACCGGACTGCCGCAGGCTCTCCCCTCGCGCACGTGACGTCATTGCCATACGATGGTTATCTCGGCCCTACGGTGGACACGATTGACTACTTTGAGAAGCTGCTCAACGATCCTAGTAGTGGACTCGATAAACCTTCCGCAGTGATTCTGGAGGCAGTCCAAGGCGAAGGAGGCATCAATCCTGCCAGTTTCCAATGGCTGCAACGGCTGCGTGAGCTGACCGCAAGACACGAGATCTTGATGATCGTCGATGACATTAAGGCGGGTGTGGGCCGCACGGGAAAGTTTTTCAGTTTTGAAGAGGCTAAGATCGTACCTGACATCGTCACTCTGTCGAAGTCCTTGTCGGCGGTTGGAACGCCGATGTCCCTCGTTCTTCTGAAGCCTGAACTGGATGTTTGGTCCCCTGGCGCGCATAGTGGTACGTTCAGGGGCAACAACCTTGCTTTCGTTACTGCTCGAGCCGCTCTGGAGACCTACTGGGCAGATACCAAGTTTGAGGACGAAATCGCTAGCAAGTCCACGATGTTGGCTGAAGAACTCAAATCAATCGCGAACGATTTCCCCAACCTTGGCTTGAGTGTACGGGGCCGCGGATTGATGTACGGGCTTGTATCACAAAAGCACCCTTCATTGGCGGTCCAAGTCTCTCGGGAGGCCCTGCGTCGCGGCTTGGTGATCGAGACCTGCGGCGGGCGGGCTGAAGTGCTCAGTTTCTTAACTGCCCTCACCATTGCTGAGGCTGACCTGCGCCGTGGTCTGTCAATCGTTCGCGACAGCATTAGCGTGGTGTAGGAAGCATAGTGAAACGTTCGCCGTGAGGATCATGAAAAGTGCAAGACATCGTCGCCGGAAGCGCCAGCAAGCGAGCGGAGACGCTACTGGCAACGGCGTCGCGATTGCCACCAGCCGCCGTGCGAACCTCGTCCGGTGATAGTATGTCGCTGTTGAGGTCGGTGAGAATTCGCGGACCCGGGCGGATCGAACAGTTTGACGACCGGGACGTGGTCGATTTCGGTGCTCGGTAACGCCATTGGCGAGTAGCAGGGAGCGCAGTTCATCGGTGATCAGGATGATGGAGTAGCTCCTTGTCAAATCGCGCGCGAGCCTGGCAGGGTGACCAGTCCAGTGACCGAGTTAGGTGTGTAGTCCCGGAATGTGATGGTGTACCATTGATCGTGAGTCGGCAGGAGGAGGATGCGCTATGGCAAGTGTTCTTCACGGCAGCGCCCGCACACGGAATTCCTGACAGTCCCACGACGCCGTGTCTTCGAGCCGAGTTCCAAGCGTCGCAAGAGAGCACCCGGTCCCTTGCCGCCCGCTACGGCCTGAACCCGAAGACGTGATCAGGTCATAGCAGCGATTGATCACTCCTGACGAACTGGTCTGGTCTCCGTGGCCACATCGATTCGGGCACCCGCGCGGGCGACGCTCACCTTCTGCTACGTTTCCTTGGTGCGACCCTCCTGCTGGCATTCGAGGGAACCGCCTGGTTAGCATAACCCTACTCGCCAACTGGCACAGCAAAGGGTACCTTAGTGCGATCCATGACGACCATTGTGCTAAATTCTTTGATGTCGGCATTCTCGTAAAAAAAGCGACGAGCGAATGCCTCGTACTCCTCCATCCCGCGTACGGAGATCATAAGAACGAAATCTGCTATACCTGTCACATAATATGCGTTCATAATCTCGGGCGTCCGTCGAATGGCTCGCTTGAAACGATCAATGATATCTGAGCGATCACGCTGGACACTGATATACACCAGCATGAGCATTGGCCGGCCGACGGCTTCCGGCGAAATTATGGCTACGTCAGCCTCAATGACACCGGCATCACGAAGTCGTTTTAAGCGCCGCTGACAAGCGTGGGCTGACTGGCCAGCAATTCGGGCAAGTTCTTTTGTAGTAAGACGGTTGTTTCTCTGCACGGCGTTGAGTATCTTCCGGTCAATTCGATCCAATGCATTGGCCATTTCTGCAATATCTCTCTCATTCTCTTATTGAATGGATCTTTGGCAACGATCATCTCGTACCTGGCTCAGCAGCACCGACACCGACAGGTACATTGTTCTTATTCTCCATATGTCGGAAATGGTGTAATGGACCAATCAATCAAGTCGATGGCACGTTGAAGTATTGCGTCGGTCTGAGTACGGGTGGCTGAAGCAGCGATGATATATCCCATGCAGTCTCGACAATCGCCTTTCCTGGTGATCAGCGTCTTTGGCTTAACAAAGAATTTGACTTCGGTTACACCCGGTATATTAGCAGCTTGGTCACCATCGATCCAATCGAGGATGCCATCGCGATCTGCAACTAGGAACCGCGCGGCCGCAGAGTGGGAATGCCTTTTGCGTAAATTGCATTCATCGCCGATAACAAGCTTAATGTGCTCGGTGATCAGATCGATACCGTAAGCCAGTTCGACCAGTTGTGGAGTAGGCGATCCCGCAAGTCGCGGATTTACTTCGATAACGACCGGGCCACTCTTCGTCCAACGGAGTTCAATGTTTGTGGGACCCCAGCCAAGTCCAAGAGCTGCCAAACAGCTCAGCGAAGCATCGGCGATACGTTTTTGCTCGTCATCGGTCAGCAGCGCCGGATAGCTCCACTCATGGTAGACGAAGTGCGGTGGTGGGCCGTAATCACCGGAGCCGATCCAAACGAGATCATTGCCCATCATCTCAGCGCAATACTGCGGGCCCTGTGCGAATTCTTCGACCAATATCCTTGGCGAGGACCGCCAAATGTGGCTCTCGCCCAATAGATAAGCCATATGTTCGGACAACTCATTGCGGCTGCGGCACAATCGGACACCGACGCTGCCAGTACCTACCGCTGGCTTGACGACCACCGGCAGGCCGATTTCTGCGGCAGCGCTTTCTATATCCATCGCGGTCGCTGCCAGGCGATAAGCAGGCACCGGAACGCCGGCTTCTGTGAGGAGCTGGCGTTGAGTGAATTTGTCGCAACACTGCTCAATCGATGAGGGATTTGGTCCCGGTAGATCGAAATGCCGGCATAGCGTGCCAACTGTCGCATAAGCCGACTCATTGGCAGACGTAATGCCAGCAATATCATAGGTCTCACGTAACCGGGAACATTCGCGGATCAGCGCATCAAGATCGTCTGTATCTACCCGAATGGCTGCACCCTCTTCCGCTGCAAGATCCTCGTACCTGGAAGGATCAGCCGATAGGACAATTGAGTGAAGAGCAAGACGCCGGGCCGCTTGAGCGTATCGCAGGGTATTACTTGCACTTTCAATCATTATGATAGTTCTTATTGCCATGGATCTTGCCTCAAACGTTGATTGCTGAATAATTGTACCGATTTCAGAGCGGAATCGGCCGTCACTAAAGTCCGTCTGCATTTAACTTAACAGTCTCAGTGATTTGCGTTCGTGAATGTATCGTAAATTTATGTTAATAAAATGTTGCAACCACTGGATTGACCGTAAGGATTATTGGCGAGTTGCTGGCCACGCGATGAGAATGCCAATTGCCAAATAGAACGCCTGAGATTAGAGCAATGGCGAATTGGAGGCACAACGAGTGAGGGAACGACGCCGGCAACTGAGGTTAGCAATGTCTGCCCATGACCCAGGGCTGGGGGGAGCCACCTGCAATGCGTCGTAGCATTCGCCTATCCCGAGAGGGTGCGCCGGATCATCTTACAACCGATGACATCAACAAACGCGCTCATGTGCTAAATCGCGTTCCTCGGCTTCGGCCGGCGGGACGTTGCCGATGGGCTCCAGCAGCCGGCGATCGGTGAACCAGTCGACCCATTCCAGCGTCGCGAACTCGGGGCCTCGAACGAGCGCCATGGTCCGCGTCGATGGATCACCTCAGGCTTGTAGACACCGTTGATCGTCTCGGCGAGGCCCTTGTCGCAGGTTTCGCCGGCGCTTCCCACCGAGGGCTCGACGCCGGCCTCCGCCACGGGCTCGCGATGAGCATTGGAAAGCGGCGATCGGCGCGGTCTGGACGAGCGCCACGGCCGCCGGTGGCGGGAGCGATGGACAGAATAGATTCTGGCCGGCAATTGCGACGGGGCTGGAAGATGCTGCGCTCGAAGCCGGCGTGAGCAGGCTGTAGGAACCAGATGGTTCCGAAGGGCGGGCGGTATGCCACCAGCGAAGTTCAGGTCGCAATAGCCCAGACGAAGCCGGCCAGTTCGCGAGCGATCGCCGTAGCCACGATGTGGCCGGCTGCCGGCTCTGATCGGCCGCACGTGCGGATCAGCTTGGGCAACCCCTCTTGTCGGAGCAACTGTTCACGGCTGATCCTTGCAGGGAACCGATAGCTCCAGGCGCCACGACCAGCGTTCGCCGGGCGTTGCCTGCTTTCGTTACGCCGCCCTGACGCCTAGTTCCACCGCTGGAATGTTCCAAGGGGACCAGACCGAGATAGGCCAAGAGCTGCCGGCGGTTCTCAAAGCGCGTGACGTCGCCGAGTTCCGCGATCACGGTCGGGGCCGTCACAAGGGCCATTCCTCGAAGCGCGTGCAGAGCGTGGACCATCGGCGCCAACACCCACTCCTCGAGCATGGTCTCGATCTGTGCCGTCAGCCGATCACGACGGGCCGCCGCGGCTCTGATCGTTGACATACAGTCTTCCAGGACGATGTGGGGGCGGGCTGCTCGAAGCGTAGCCCAGCCAGCCAGCCGCGATGCATTTGCGTCCAGGCGGGACGATTGTGGAATGCAACAGAAATCCGGAGAGCTGCTGGCGGGATGCAGCTTCGCCGGATTGATGGCGTTCCGACGGTCCGTCTTGATCCGGTCTCCGGCTTGCGAGGGATCAGCGACGGCGCGACCACCAGACAGCCGTGCCCCGCCGCGGTCAGTTGCCGCTGAATGCCGTAGCACACGGTCGGGACTCATACCAGAACCGGAGCACGGCTCCCGGCAGAGAGAGCTTGCTCAAAGTCGCCTCAGGGCCGCAGGCGCATTCGATATCTGTCCGTGTTCGCGAACGTCTCCGCGCCTGCTTCCAACTGCCAGAGCGACCGAGATCGTCTCTTTGTGAACATCAAACCGACGTAGCTGTCATGCTCGTCCCTGGGTCCGTCTCCACCGCAAGGCTCGGCGCCGGGACATCCAGCGCGACCCTCGATAACCTGCATACTGTGAAACGGGTCGCCCTACCTCAGGCATGCGGTCTAGCCCGTCTTATTCGCGAGCGGCTTGGTTCCTTTGCCACGAAGCGCGCGGACGTGGAGGCGTGAGGCGTCCTTTTCACCGCGGCTGAGGCTGGACTTGTGGAACGCGCTGGAGGGTGGAAGGTGTTGGTTAAGCGGGGGGCTTTGATGCCCCGGCGCTCATGGTCCTCCTGGCTGCAGGTTGAGGGTCATCGCTCGGAACAGGCTGGCCTCGGGACAGGTGGCGGCGAAGGCCAGGCGGATGCGCGAGATGGTTTCGATGACGCGGGCGCCGAGCTTAAGGAGCCTGAGCCGCAGTGTGGCGAACTCGGCGTTGCTGAGATGATGGGCTCCGGACACCGCCTCGCGTAGGGCGAGCATCAGCGGCGGTGTGCAAGACGAGGCGCACTTGGTTGGCAATCGGTGAGCGGCAGCTGGTGCGCTGGGTCTTGTAGATCACGTCGTAGACATGCGCGGCGGAGCCTTTGTCGAGATTGGTGACGACGAAGCGGACGTCGAGGCCCATCGAGGTTGCCTTGAGCGGGCGCAGACGCGACGTTCCGTCTTCCGGGATTTCGGCTTGTATCGTTTCGGCGTAACCGCGCAGCACCGGCTTCTGCTCGAGCGCGCGGCGGGTGCGGATGTCGTCGGCGGCTTCATCAACGAGACGCTGGAGAACCGTGTTGCCGGGCAGGCCAAAGACGTAGTCGATCGCATTGTCCTCGCACCAGACCATGACTTCCGCCCGGCCATAGTGGCCATCGCCGCGGATCAGGACGCAGATGGCCGCGGATCTCCTTGCCCGTCGGGGTCTTGCCAGGACGCAGGATCATGGCGACCGGGCGTCCTGTCGCGGCGTCCTGGATGGGGATCGGCAGGAAGTAGCGCTCGTCGTAAATGGCATTGAAGAGCGAGAGCTGCTGATGGCCGTGAACGACATCAACCGTGTCGTCGATGTGAGAGTGATGCTTGCGGGTGGCGCGGCATAGCTCGACAGCCAGAGATCGACCAGCACCCAGCCGAGCCGGATGACGGTGCGCAGGTCCGGCAGGTTCTCCACCCGCGAGCATGTCGGCTGCGAGCACAGATCCAGCCCGCTGTCGGGCAGCCGCCCGCAGGCGAGCCCGAAAGCCGGATCACTGCGCAGCAGGTCGAGATCGTTGGCATCCTCGTAGCCGCAGGCGATCGCAAAGATGCGGGCGCGCAGAATGTCGGCCATGGCGTGCGTCACCCGCGCTGGATCGCGCAGATCGTGGATCGCGGCGGCGAAGAAGCGGGGCACGCAATCCCGCCGCAGCGTCTTCCGCAGACGACGACGTTGCCGCTCGCGTTGACCCATGAACTGGAAAGGGATATTTTTCGTCAGATCTCTAGACCTACCCGAACGACCTGCATGACCCTCCTCCTTCATCGCAGTTGAGACGTGCGAGATACCACCTTCTCCAGAGGGCAGGTCCATTTACTACAGGAGTTGAAGTTGATGTATTTCGCTTCGCCTGTGGTCATATGTCCGGCTTTCGACGCGATCTGGTGTCGCTGGCCAAGATGGTTCCGCGAGGCGCGTTCCAAACACGGCAACGGTGTTGCTCACACGTGCGGTTGATTCGCTGGTCAGAGTTCCGGGCGCTTGTTGGCCCATGGGTTCAGCCTTTCGAAGGCTGCAGAGGCCTGCAAGACACCAAGATCATCGAAGCGCTTGCCAACGATCTGGAGACCGACAGGAAGCTCACTCTGGGTAAATCCGCATGGCACGCTTGCGGCCGGGTTCCAGGACATGTTGAACGGATAGCTGAACTCCGCCCACATAATCCAGTCCCATGGATGCGTAGGCCAGTGATCTGGCATCGCGCGGCGGCGGCCTTCACGAGCGACGCGACTTCAGGATCGACGCGGGCGACGCCTAAATTCGGGCTGTAGGCAATCCGCTTGCTGCGGATTCCGACGTGAAGCCGGCCGCCATTCCGATCAAACACCGGCCACCATTCCGGTATGAAGCCGGCCACCATTCCAACCAAAGACCGGCCGGTTTTCGGCACTGAAGATTACCTCCTGGGTCAGCAACTTTGGCAGCAATTACCTCGCGATGAACGAGGACATTTTGATGCCGGCAAAGAGAAGGCTGACCATGAGACAGTTGAGACAAATGCTTCGGCTTGCCGGAAGCGGGACCAGCTCCCGCGAGATTGCGGTCGTGCTGGGAATAGCACGCAGTACGGTGCAGGATAATCTGCGGCGCGCAGCGGCAATCGGGTTGAGCTGGCCCCTGCCAGGCGAGCTGACCGATGACGCGCTTGAGAACAAACTCTTCGCTCGCAATGGCGTCAAACAGGGCACGCGGCGGCGCGCAGAGCCGAACTGGGCCGATCTTGCCGTCGAGCTCAAGAAGCCGGGCGTCACGCTCCTCATCTTGTGGGAAGAGTATCGAGGAAGTCATCCCGACGGATATGGCTACAGCCGGTTCTGCGAGCTCTTTCGCAGCTTCGAACAGCGGCTTTCGCCGACGATGCGCCAGGAACACGCCGCCGGCGACAAGGTCTTCGTCGACTATTCCGGCAAGAAGATCCCGATCGTTGATCGAGACACCGGCGAGCTCCGTGAGGCGGAGATCTTTGTGGCGGTCTTGGGAGCGTCCAGCTTCACCTATGCCGAAGCAACCTGGACCCAGACACTACCTGATTGGATTGGTTCGCACGTCAGGATGTTTCGTTTTTTTGATGGCGTTCCCCGACTGATCGTCCCCGACAATCTGAAGTCGGGTGTCAGCCGCGCCAGCTTCTACGATCCCGAGATCAATCGCAGCTACGGCATGATGGCATCCCATTATGGCGTCGGCGTTCTTCCGGCACGGCCGCGACGGCCGAAGGACAAATCGAAAGTCGAGAACGGCGTGCGTTTCGCCCAGTCATGCATTCTGGGGCGGCTGCGCAACCAGACCTTCTTCTCGCTGGCCGAGGCCAATGCCGCCATTCGCCAGGCACTCGATCGCATCAATGATCACGTCATGCGTCGGCTGGGCGTCAGTCGCCGGCAATTGTTTGAGAGCGTCGAGCGTGCTGCGCTCGCAAGCCTTCCGAGCAAAGACTACGAATTCGCCGAGTGGCGTTTGGCCCGCGTCTCGACGGATTACCACGTCGAGTTCAAGACCTTCTTTTATTCCGTGCCGCACAGCCTCATTCGCCAGCAAGTCGATCTGAGAGCAACGGCACGCACCATCGAGATCTTCCACCGCGGCAAGCGCATTGCCGTCCATCAGCGCCGCTATGGCGGCCCTCGTCATGGGACGGATCCGGATCATATGCCCAGCTCCCACCGGCGATATGCCGAGTGGACGCCGGATCGTTTCCGTCGCTGGGCCGCATCCGTCGGGCCCGAGACGGAAGGCTTGGTTGTCGCAATCCTCGCCAGCCGCCCACATCCTGAACAAGGCTTTCGGACATGCCTGGGTGTCCTTCGCCTGTTTCGCGATATCACACGCGACCGCGCCGAAGCCGTGTCAGCCCGCGCTGTCGAGATCGGTGGGCTGAACTGCAAGAGCATCGCCTCGCTTATCGCCAATCACAAGGCCGCAAGGCATTCCACCGAACCGACCGCCATCGTCGATCACGCCAATCTGCGTGGCCCCGATTACTTCCATTGAGGAGACATACCAATGCTCATCCATCCGACCATCGACATGCTGCGCGAACTCGGCCTTCATGGCATGGCCACCGCCTTCCAGGAGCTCGACGCACAATCCGAAGCACGCGGCCTCGAGCATGGCGAATGGCTTGCCATGCTGCTCGAGCGCGAGGCTACCATGCGCCGCCAGAAGCGTTTCGAAGCCCGCGCCAGGGCTGCAAAACTTCGCCATGACGCACAGATCGAGGATGCCGACTTTCGTGCCGCACGCGGTCTTGATCGCAATCTGTTCATGGCGCTCGCCGGCTGCGACTGGATCAGAAAGCATCACAGTCTTCTCATCACCGGGCCGGCGGGCGTCGGCAAGAGCTGGCTGGCCTGTGCGCTTGGCCACAAAGCTTGCCGAGAGGATTTCTCCGTCGCCTATCACCGCGTTCCCCGCCTGTTCGCCACGCTTGCCCTCGCGAGAGGCGACGGACGTTATGGCCGGATCCTCAAGCAACTCGCCAAAACCGACCTTCTCATTCTCGATGACTGGGGACCCGAAAAACTCAATGATGACCAGCGGCGTGATGTGCTTGAGATCATTGAAGACCGCTACGAACGCCGATCGACAATCGTCACCAGCCAGCTGCCCCTGGATCGCTGGTACGAGATCATTGCAAACCCAACTCTGGCCGATGCCATCCTGGACCGCCTCGTTCACAACGCCTATCGCATCGATCTCACCGGTGAAAGCATGCGAAAACAGCGCTCGCCAAGAGCCTCTGAAACAGCGCAAGCTTGACCTGAAACGAAACCCAATCCAAACATCAACGAGACCCAGGATCAGTCCGAAAAATGGCCGGCTTCAAATCGGAACACCGGCCGGAATGAAATCGGAATGACTGGCCGGCTTCAAATCGGAATCGATGGCCGGCTTCGTCGGAATACGCACGCTTGCCATTTACGCCGTCGTGCAGTCGCGCGAGATAGTTGGCAGGTCCCGCCTCAAGCGTCGTATGGTCCAGGAAGTGCGGACCGGCTATCACCTGAAGCATGAGAGCGCTGTCTGCAACGGTGCGCGTTATCGGTCCGACATGGGCACTGAAATCATCGACGCCGAGTGGAGAGTAGGGCACACGCCCGAAGCTGGGTTTTAGTCCAAACACCCCACAGAAGTGCGCAGGCATGCGGATTGAGCCCGCTCCGTCACCGCCTTGGTGCAACGGCCCGAAACCTGCCGCCGCCGCAGCGCCAGCGCCAGCCGAGGAGGTGCCGGCATTGTACCCGAGCTTCCAAGGGTTGCTCCATAAAGCCGATGCTCTTAGAGTCCGTGCATTCAGTCCTTTGCGGAGGGTTGCAGCAACGGGGCGCCCATCAAAAGTGCTCGATAGGTGGATCTCAAAAGCGGACTATCGCTTAATTCGGCGATAAACCGAGATATGACGTTTGGAGCCAGCGGTGAACACACCTTTCGTCCAATCTCCCCAACGCTCAGCTAGCTCCAGCCCCACGCATTCGGCCATTGTATCGAGCTCCTGGTGATAAACGTAACGAACGCGCTCGGGGAAGCGTCTGACCGATGTACCGGAAAACCAGAGAAAGCTTAAAATCAGGTTCTGGTTTAGTGGATCGTGGATTTCCGCATTGACGAATGTATTCTCGTGATCCACGAGCGCAGTAGTAATTTTCTGGCCGTTGACGAAACCATCTAAGGCTGGCACACGCACTTCTATCACCAAAACTCCCCCTTCATCTATCGCCTCAGCAGCAGATCGGAGGCAAGCTATTTGCTCTTCGCGTTTTAGGAGCAGCATGAACGTGTCGTAGATACAATAGACCAGATCGTAACGTTGCTCTAAGCTGAAATTGGCAATGTTCGCCTTCCAAGCCTTGATCAGATCCGTCCGCGTGGCGAGAAGTTTTAACATTCTGTCCGAGTTATCCATACCTTCGACCTTGACGCCGCGCTCACTCAACGGCACCGCCACGCGCCCGCTGCCAATACCAAGTTCAAGAGCGCTCCCTCCGTGAGAGAGTCGCTCAAGAAAGGTGGCTGTATCATCTGCCTCAGCGACTTTCCCTAACATGCCGGTATATTCTTCATAGATTGAAGAAAATTTATCGTAATATATATGCTTATCTTGCATATCACTTTTCCTTTTGGTGCGTTGTCTATTTTCATGTGCGTGAGATTGAGATATTCTTATTAGCCCAACTGAAACGCTCAGTCATGTATCTCACAGACAAGATCCTTTTGCAGTATCGAAATTTATTGACGGATTTTGCTCATAGATAATTAGGTAATACCAGTCAATGCTCACTGTTTTATAACTGCTTTTGCGTACAACTAAAGCTAACAAGCTGCTTGCCATCCACAGTCTAAGGTTTGCTATACCAACTTGATCAAGCACTCTGGGGAAGGTCGCAGGACGGCACGAGCCCTGAACCTGAGCGCAAAAATGCAGTGAACGCACTCACACCGCCAATACAGGAGACGCCCCCTCGCGGGCAACGTCTCCACAAATCGTTCCGTTGCCGGCAACTTTGATAGCAGGACGACGCAAGTGATCAGACCATCAAGCGAAATAACCATCACAGACAATTGAGCGAAGTTCAGAGCGCAAGCGTTATGCCAAATTGAAAAGCGCTTTTAGTTCAATAAATTGGATATTTGCGTCCGATTCCGTCTGTTTGTAATGGCACAATTTGTTTGCGGATTCCGACAATCTGCAAGGTCGTGGTCGACCAGCCTGAATATCTCACCAAAAGAAGTGCATCGACCCCGAGAATCTGAGAAACTGGTTTTGCAACAAAGAGTTACCAGATGATGTCCATGCGGACCGAACCCACGCCCACCGCCGAGTACAACTATCCGTCTCTGGCGCGCCGACCGCCGCCTGAGCCCTGGCGCGGCGCTTGTCTACATGAGCAGGATCAGCTGTTTCGTGCCTATTGCGCCGAACACGGCTGGTCGAGCGCGAAGAGCTCACCCCGCGAACGCGAAAATTGCTTCACAGGTCGGTATGCGCAGCGATGGAATCTCGAGCCGCAGTCGCTGGGGCTTTTCCGGAACGCTCTGCAGTCGCTCAACCGAATCTATCACCGCACGGAGTTGCCGGATTGGCGGTCGCCACGGCCGGCAAAGCGGCCAGCAACGCCTTAGGCCGAATACCTGCGCGGCATTGCGGCAATCCGCAGGTGACCGTATGAAGCGCATCGCCTGGGAGGATGTGCAGCGGCTGCTGAAGGCCGTGGATCGGTCGACACCAATGGGTCTGCGCGATTACGCGCTCCTGTTGATGATGAACACCTACGGCCTTGGAGCGAGACTATACGCTTGCGGTTCGACGACGTCGATTGGGAAGCCGACACATTGTCGGTCGTCCGTCCAAAGACAGGGATAGCCTTCACCCTGCCGCTCCTGCCGGCCGTCGCCAAGGCCGTGGCGTGCTATCAGCGCGGGACACCCCATGGAGACACCCACCCGGCCTTGTTCGTGCAGATGCATGTGCCGTTCGGCCCATGGCCGCTTCAAGCGCGTTACGCCATCATCAAGAGCTGGGGGGATTTCGGCACCGTCCCTCGGCAGCCACGTTCTGAGCCATTCCCACGCGGCACGCCAGATCGATCTCGGCACCCCGCCGCGTGTAGCGTCCGAGTTTCTCGGGCACCGCGATCCAGATCACTTTCTGCCCATGTGCGGATCGCAGCGGAGACGTTGCGTGATGTCGCATTGCCGATGCCGGCGTGATCACCATCGTCACCCTTTCCGAACTGGAGAGCGAGGCGGAGAGCTTTCGGCAGTTCAAACGCGACAAGGGGCATCCCTACAGCCGTGATGCGTTCGAGATCGACCGTTTCCTCTGCTTCCTCGTGTCATCATTGGGGCTAAGAAGGCTCGATCCCGCTGGGCCGAGGCCATTCAGCGCCCTTTGGGCGGCGCCCCCGCAAGCCGTCACGCTCGCCAACGAGTTCGGCGTCATTCGCCAGCTCTGTCTTCCCGCCGGCGACGCGATCCGATCAGCTATGTGCCCGAGCACAGCTGGCCGCCGGTAATTGAGTCGACCTTTTTTCCATATTTTCACCCAGGACGAGATCCGCCGAATCCTTGCTGTCGCCTCGGCGTATCAGGGGCACTTCATGTGGCCTCGATGCTGCGTAGGCTTGTTCTTGTGCTCCATTGCACCGGCCTGCGGCTTGAGGAAGCCGTGCGACCCAAGATGGCCGATGTCGATCTTGAACGCTGCATCTTGACGGTCCGCGCCAGCAAGCGGGCGCATACGGATCGTGCCCATGCGCGACGACCTTGTGAGAGAGTTGCGGAGCTACATTGACGATCGGCGCCAGCTCCTCATCGAGCAGCGCTGCGGAGGGGTAGGCGCCCGACCTACGAGTTCCGCTATGCCTTCGCGGTCCACCGTCTCACGATCCGGGCCGAGGAAGGGTGCTGGCGGTTGCACCATCTGAAGACCTTTGGCGGCATTCTGAAGGACCGATGCTCGTGGCCGGTACAATCCGCTGTTCAAGGTGGACCGCGATCCACACAGGGCGCCGCTCGATGATAGCCGCCGCAGCCTTGGGTGCGTGGACGGGACCGCTGTCGCGACGCAATTCGCTTGTCCACTGTCGGAATCCTGACCAAATGGTGTCGCTAGCGAACAGACTGAATCGGGCACAGAAAAGTCAAACCTCTGAATACAAACAACTATTAAAAGTCGGCATGGCTCTTGCTCTTTTGTGTTGAGAGTCGCCCAACACGGAGCCGTTATATGTATGCCAATGATTTCGCTGGAGAGCTTGACCAACTTCGGCCAGTTGACGCGAGGCGGAACGGCTCGATGCACAAGGCTGCGCATGGTTGCGGGGACGCGCTCTCTTACCTCGCTACGTCGAACGGCGCGTGGTGATTAATCCGGAATGACTTTCCACCCTTCAACTACGTAGAATGACTTTCTATTGCATGCTTAAGTATAAGCTGTAGCATACTGCCAGCAATATATTTGGCGCCAGGAAGTGGATCAAATAATTTACAAACTAGGAGAATACGATGTCTGACGACTTCGAATACGACGAGAATTGGGCACTAATCTATGAAAAGTTTACCAGAATCCGCGGAAAGGTCATCGAAGCAGCTCAGACTGCGGCCTTTCTTGAGAGATATTGTAGCGGAGGAAGTGCTCTAGAACTTGGTATCGGGGACGGTCGCGTGGCAGTGCCGCTAAGCGAGCGCGGCGTTAGAGTCGAAGGTATCGACGCTTCCAACAGTATGTTGAAACTTCTCGAGAAGCGTACCGATCTTGTCAACGCGTGGAAAGGAAACATTGCTGAGTTCAAATCGGAACGGCGCTATAATCTCGTGTATTGTGTTTACAACACGTTAACAGTACTCTTCACGCGCGAAGAGCAAATAAGTTGCCTCCGATCTGCCGTGGCGACGCTAGCTGACGACGGAATTTTAGTTATAGAGACGGAGGTGCCAGCATTGGATGGGTTCGTCAGCGGGCAAAAAACTACTACGCCGCTCGTAGACCATGAGAATACGATTCTCGATGCACAGGTACACGACCCACTGAACCAGAACTTGGTTTCAACCCTCCTGTGGTTTTCAGGTACATCGGTCAGACGTTTGCCCTATCGCGTTCGTTACATCTATCACCAGGAACTCGATACCATGGCTGAATGCGTAGGGCTGGCGCTAGTGGAGCGTTGGGGAGATTGGGCAAGATGTGCGTTCACCGAAGGGTCCAAACGCCATATCTCGGTTTACAGCCGAACCGTCCTGCAGTCCTCCGCGGCGACCGATCCATCTTGATGCGCCGTCGCCCCAGCGCGAAAGCGTCTAGGATCGCCTCTAATCTGACCGCCTTTCTCGACGGCTTCAAGGCGCCGTGCATAGCTCCCCCAAAAAGGGGATGAGCTGATCTCCGCCGATGTGGCCTGCCAGACACTGGCAGGCGCTAGCATCGGATCCGGTACCGGGCTTGGCTTCCACAGTTGCTGTGCGAGATCGGAAGCATTCGACCCGGAGGCTGAGCTCGTTGAGGGTTCGGGCAGTTGGACCGCAGAATGCAACCCCTCGCCCGTTAATCGTCGGTTTGATTCGAATGCAGCCAGAATACGCCGATTTCCTGCGTTCAGAGGTATTGGTTCGTGCAAAGCGGCCGATTTGGGCTGCTACCTTTATGAAGCGGCCACCTGAAAGGTCGGCATCAAAAATGAGCTGGCAGGCCCAAGGATAGAGGTGCCTTTGAACTCCGTATAACTGCTGGATCGTGTTTCATGTGAACGCATGGATAATGTGAACGTCGTCTCGCATATTTTTGGTGGACTAGTGAAACAAAAACGTGAGCCGGGAGGAACTTTAGATGGATAAGTGGAAACATCGGGCGCGGAGACGCGCAATCCTGAGAGGAATTGCCGCGCTCGGAGTAGCAGCGATGGCACTCGCCTCATTTGCCGGTTCGGCTTCGGCGCAGTCGCTGCTGGAGAAGATCAAGAACGGAGAGACGATCCGAGTCGGCTTCTCCAACGAGGTTCCCTGGGCCTATCCCGGCGAGAACAACGAGCCGCTCGGCTTCGTCAATGCGATGACGACCGACATGCTGAAGAAACTGGGCACGACTAAGGTCGAGCCGGTCGTGACCGAATGGGGCTCGCTCATTCCGGGCCTGCAGGCGGGTCGCTTCGACATCATCACGGGCGGCATGTACATCCTGCCGGAGCGCTGCCGGAACGTGCTGTTCACCGACCCGATTGTCAAGGCCACTGACGCGCTGATTGTTCCGGCTGGCAATCCGGAAAACCTTCACTCCTATCAGGATGTACACGACAAGAGCCTCACCTTCGTCACCGGCGCGGGTTACAGCGAAATCGCGCTCATGCGCAAACTCGGCGTCCCCGACGACAAGATCATGCAGGTCGCCGGCCCGGCGGAAATCCTGCAGGCGGTGAAGTCCGGCCGTGCCGCCGCGGGTTCGGGCGCCTACTTCACCATGAAGGAGTTCACTGACAAAGACGAAAGTGTCGCGCTGGTCCCGGCCGGTAACAACTATTATTCGGGCCTCGCGTTCCTGCCGAACCAGCAGGCGGAGGTAGATGCCTTCAACGCCGTACTGAAAGACTATATCGGTTCGGACGAGATGATGGGGTCAGTCGGCAAATACGGCTATACTAAAGCCAACCTGCCGGACGGCAAGACGACTGCCGAGCTGTGCGAGCATTGATGCCAGGCGGGGAACTGCTATTCATACGCCTCACCGCCTTCCCGGGCCTGGCCGGGGGCGCTCAGCGAGGGGGGGACATGATGAACGAGTTAGCGCTCGGCTTCAGCGTTGCAGCGCTCGCCAAGGGCGTCATAGTCACCCTCGTAGTGACCCTCGCGTCATCGCTGGTGGCGATCGCCCTAGGGCTGATCGTTGGCCTGATCCGGATCTCGCCCCTTTGGCCGCTGCGCTGGTTTGGCGTCGCCTATATCGAATTCTTCCGCGGGACATCGATGCTGGTGCAGGTCTACTGGTGGTTCTTTGTGTTGCCTATCTTCGGGGTCGCGTTATCACCCTGGACCGTCGCGATCTTCGGTATCGGCATGAACGTGTCCGGTTACGGTGCCGAGCTGGTCCGCGCTGCCATCCAGGGCGTCGACCGCGGCCAGTATGAAGCCAGCATCGCGCTCAACTTGCCGCGGCTGACCGCGATGCGGCGTATCTTCTTGCCCCAGGCGATCCGCGCCATGCTGCCTGCCTGGGGCAACCTGCTCATCGATCTGCTCAAGAGTACCTCGCTTATCTTCTTCATCACCATTACAGAACTCACCACCGCCTCCAAGCTTGCTGCCGACGCCACCGGTAACTATCTGCTATTCTTCGCGGTGGCGCTGTTCGGCTATTACGTCATCGCGCGCGCCCTCATCACGCCCTTGGTGCGTTGGCTGGAACGCCGCTTCTCGCGGGGCTTTGTGCGGGAGGCACAGGCGTGAGCCTTTGGGACTGGTCCTATGTCTGGCAGGCGTTCCCGTATCTCTATCGGGGCGCGATTGTCACAGTTGAGGCCACGCTGCTCGGCTTCGCGATCGCGCTGGTGCTGGGCCTAGTCTTCGCGCTGATCCGCCAGTCGCCGAACCGCTACATCTCCACAGCGATGGCGGAGATCGTGGAGTTCATCCGCTCCACGCCGCTGCTGTTGCAGGTGTTCTTCGTTTATTTCGTCGGACCTCAGTTCGGCATCGTCATCCCTGCCTGGACAGTTGGCATCGGCGTGCTGGGCATACATTATGCCGCCTATTGCTCGGAGTGCTACCGCGGCGGGATAGAGAATGTGGAAGGGGGCCAATGGGAGGCCTGCACAGCGCTCAACCTGTCGCCGGCGCGGAGCTGGCGCGCCATCATCCTTCCGCAGGCGATCCCGCCCATCGTGCCCGGCCTCGGCAACTACTTCATCGGCATGTTCAAGGACACACCGATCCTGGCCGCCATCGCAATCCTCGAGATGCTGCAACAGGCGAAGAATTTCGGAAGTGACAATTATCGCTACGTCGAGGCGATCACCATGGCCGGCCTGTTCTACCTCGTGTTCAGTTTGGCCGCTTCCGCAATCGTGCAGTCGGTGAGCTTCTGGCTCAACCGTCGCTACCATCTCCAGTAGGAGGTCCGCCATGAGCGAAGCCACAGTTGGCTTGGAGAACCTCACTAAGCGCTGTAGCGTGCTGGAGGAACTCAAATTAGGCATCGCGCGCACCGAGAAAGTCATGAGCGAACCTATGGTCCGTTTTGAGAACGTCGCAAAGCGCTACGGCACGCTTAGCGTGCTGGATGAACTCAATCTCGACATTGCCCGCAACGAGAAGGTGTGCATCATCGGTCCCTCCGGTTCGGGCAAAACCACCGTGCTGCGCATGCTGATGACGCTGGAGCGCATTAATGAGGGGGTGATTTGGGTAGACGGGGAGCCGCTCACGCACATGCGGAAGAACGGCCAGATGGTGCCGGCGAATGAGCGTCATTTGCGGCGTGTGCGCGGCAAAATTGGCATGGTGTTCCAGCACTTCAACCTGTTCCCGCACATGACCGCCCTGCAGAACTGCATGGAGGCGCCGATCTCGGTGCTCGGGCTGTCCAGACAGGAGGCTGAGACCCGAGCGGCAGAGCTGCTCGATATGGTCGGGCTCAGCGACAAGAAGAACCATTTCCCGATCCAGCTCTCCGGCGGCCAAAAGCAGCGCGTGGCGATCGCTCGGGCGCTGGCCATGCGACCCAAGGTGATGCTGTTCGACGAGGTTACATCGGCGCTTGATCCAGAGCTCGTCGGGGAGGTGCTCAACGTTATCCGTAAGCTCGGCACAGAGCATGACCTCACAATGCTGATGGTCACGCACCAGATGGCCTTTGCCAAGGAGTTCTCCGACCGCGTCTGCTTCTTTTACGGCGGCAAGATTGCCGAGCAAGGCCCGCCCGACCAGCTCTTCGGCGATCCGCAGCACGGGCGGACCCGACAATTTCTCAGCGCTGTGCTCGAGGCCAAGTAGGTAGACGGGGTGCATGTGGAATGGATGCGTGGCTGAAGGTAGCCGCGATCTGGCAGGACGGGCACATGTTCTCAATTGGCTCGCTCCGCGAGCCACCTACCAAAAGGATATGGGAACTACACCGGACCCTTGACCCTCGCCGATACTGGCGCGCCCGCCGGCGCAAGTCATCCACTCTCGAAGAGAAGCAGCGGCTGGTTGCCGAGAGCTGTGAGTCAGGGGCGTCGATGTCGCTCGTGCCGCAGCGGCATGATATCAATGCGAACCTGTTGTTCACGTGACGCCGGCACATGCGCACGCCGACGTCGGTGGCTTCGCCGGAATTGGTCCCGTCGACGTTGTCAGCATCGGGTCGGCTGCCTCCTTTCCGGAGCGACCGGGGGCGGAACAGCGTGGCATGATTGAGATCGGCCTGGCCGGCGGTTTGCACGTGCGCGTGGACGCCGCGGTCAGCGAGGCAGCGTTGCGGCGGTGACATGATCGGGCCCGGTCTGCACAGTACAGTTGCTATGCAGCGCCGAACACGCTGCTGCAATTCTTTGAAAAGAGGTGGCTCGGTTTGTTTGGACAGGAATTCCCGATTTATAAGTGGAACACTGCCTATGGTTAGGCCGCCTCGGGAAGCGGTAGCGGGGTGAAGTAGGCCTCATCTGGCGCTCTGCCGTCAAGGCTGGAATGCGGGCGTCCCCGATTGTAGAAATCGAGATATTTTCCGATCGACGCTCGCCCTTCGCGAACGCTGTCATAGGCCTTGAGATAGACCTCCTCATATTTCACCGACCGCCAGAGACGCTCGACGAAGACGTTGTCGCGCCAGGCGCCCTTGCCATCCATGCTGATCCTGATCTCCCGGTCGAGCAGGACCTTGGTGAAGTCATGGCTGGTGAACTGGCTGCCCTGATCGGAGTTGAAGATCTCGGGCTTGCCGTATGTCGCCAGCGCCTCCTCGAGGGCTTCAATGCAAAACGCCGCATCCATGGTGATCGACAGCCGCCAGCTCAGTACCTTGCGCGTGAACCAGTCGACGACAGCAACCAGGTAGCAGAAGCCGCGGGCCATCGGGATATAGGTCAGGTCCGTCGCCCAGACCTGGTTGGGCCGCGTCACCGCCAGCTTGCCCAGCAAATACGGATAGATCTTGTGCCCGTCCCCCGGCTTCGAAGTGCGCGGCTTGCTGCGGCGCGGCAATCAACGTGAGAGCGCAGCGTCAATCAGGATGAGAATGCCGGCGGATTGGAACGCAGGGAGGGCGTAGCCCGACCGGAGTTTCAATCCGCCGGCGGCGCGTTCCTTTTCGGGAGCGTTCGTCTGGTGATCACGGTCGACCGGGTATGCCGGTGGTTTTTCCTGTTGGGGAGGAATCGCTTTGTGCCCGGCCGCCACGTAACCGATCACCATATGAGGCTTTTCATGAAGTTCCGGCAGACCAATACGACGGCCGTCGCGGCGGCGAAGGCGTCGATCAGTATCGCCACGGCCTATCGCATCGAGAAGGATTCGAGACTGCCGTCACAAAAGAAGGCGCCGCGGCAACGGCGCCGTGCCGACCCTCTCGCCGATATTTTCGAAGCCGAGGTCGCGCCCATGCTGAGGGCAGCTCCGGGCATTCGGGCGATCGCCATCTTCGACGAGATGATCCGGCGTCATCCCGAGCTTGGAGCCGGCATTCGCCGCACGATCGAGCGTCGCGTCCGAGCCTGGCGCGCCGTCCATGGCGAGGAACAGGAGGTCATCTTCCGGCAGGTTCACGTACCCGGGCGCATGGGATTGTCGGATTTCACCGACATGGCAGCCGCCGGCGTCACGATCGCGGGCCAGCCACTCGATCACCGGCTCTACCATTTCCGGCTCGCCTATTCCGGCTTCGAGCATGCGCATGTCGTGCTCGGTGGCGAGAGTTTCGTCGCTCTGGCGGAAGGCCTGCAGAACGCGCTGTGGTCGCTCGGCGGGGCTCCCCGCGAGCATCGCAGCGACAGCCTGTCGGCGGCGTTCCGCAACCTGGACAAGGACGCCCGGGAGGACCTGACGCGCCGCTACGACGAACTGTGCGGCCACTACGGCATGACCCCTTCCCGCAACAATCGCGGCATCGCGCATGAGAACGGCTCCGTCGAAGGCCCGCACGGCCATCTCAAGCGGGCGATCAATGACGCGCTGCTGATGCGGGGATCGAGCGATTTCGACGACCTGGCAGCCTACCGTCGCTTTGTCGACGAGATCGTCAGCCGCGTGAATGCTCGCAACTCCAAGCGCATCGACATCGAGCGGGCCGAACTCCAGGAACTGCCCGTCCGGCGCACTTCCGACTACGAGGAGGTCACCGTGCGCATAACGTCATCGGGCGGGTTCACGCTGCGCAAGGTGTTCTACACCGTGCCCTCACGCCTGATCGGCCACCGCCTCAGAGTGCGGCTCTTCGATGATCGGCTGGATATCTTCATCGGCGGCACGCAGCTCATGACGCTGCCGCGCGGGCGCGCCTCTTCAAACGGCAAGCACGACCAGGTCGTCAATTATCGGCATGTCATCCATTCGCTGCGCCGCAAGCCGATGGCGCTGCTCAACCTCGTCTATCGTGACCAGCTCTTCCCCCGCGAGGCCTACCGGCGAACCTTCGACGTGCTCATAGAGCGACTGCCTGAGCGGCAGGCCTGCCGCACCATGGTCGAGCTTCTCGCCATGGCGCACGAGCGCGGCTGCGAGAGCGAACTGGCTGATCAACTGACCGCCTCGCTACAGGCACGGCGATTGCCCAATATGGCTGCTTTGCGGGAACGGTTCGCGCCGGATCCCGCCCGGCTGCCGAGTGTCGTCGTGCGTCTTGCTCCGCTCAACGCCTATGAAGCCCTGCTTGGCGCCAACCTGACAGGAGATGCGGCATGAAGACGAACCCCGCTGTCGATTCCGCCAGGCTGGGCTTGCTCCTCAACGAACTGCGCCTGCCGGCCATCAAGGTTATGTGGCCGCAGTTTGCCGAACGGGCCGACAAGGAAGGCTGGCCGGCCGCTCGCTTCCTGGCTGCGATCATTGAACATGAACTGGCTGAGCGCGACCGGCGACGTATCGAACGCCATCTCGCCGAGGCGCGCCTCCTGCCGGGCAAGACCCTCGACACATTCGAGTTCGAAGCCGTTCCGATGATCTCCAAGGCCCAGGTGATGGCCATCACCGCCGGCGACAGCTGGCTCGAGAAGGGAGCGAACCTGCTTCTGTTTGGCCCGCCCGGCGGCGGAAAGAGCCATCTCGCCTCGGCCATCGGACTTGCCCTTATCGAGACCGGATGGCGGGTCATGTTCACCCGCACCACTGATCTCGTCCAGAAGCTTCAGGTCGCGCGCCGCGAACTCGGCCTCGAGGCCGCGATCAACCGGCTCGATCGCTTCCACCTGCTGATCCTCGACGACCTCGCCTATGTCACCAAGGACCAGGCCGAAACGAGCGTGCTGTTCGAGCTCATCAGCGCCCGCTACGAGCGGCGTTCCCTGCTGATCACCGCCAATCAGCCCTTCGGCGAATGGGGAAAGGTCTTCCCCGATCCAGCCATGACGCTCGCCGCGGTGGATCGCCTCGTCCATCACGCCACAATCTTCGAGCTGAATGTCGAGAGCTATCGGCGGCGCGAGGCCATCGAGCGAAAGCGGGGGCCAGGCAGGCCGGCGTCATATGCGACGCCCGCAAACGTCGCTCCTGATTGACGCGCCGCGACAATCAAACCGATAAAACCTCTTGCGCGCGACAATCAATGCCGAGATTATCACCATCGCCGCGACACCAGATTCTCATCCAGATTGTCGCGCGCTTCTCTCCCAGATTGTCGCGCTATACGGCTTGCGGTAGAGCGCCTCGATATCCATGCGCTTCATCAAGGTGCGCACATGCAGGCGACCCGTCTCATAGCCTTCGCGCTTCAAAAGCTTCTGCAACATGCGGCTGCCCGCGAACGGGTAATCCAGATGCAATTCGTCGATGCGCCGCATCAGCTTCAGGTCTGCCGCCGATGTCGGCTTGGGTAGGGAGTAGACGCTGCCGCGGCTGATCCCCAGTTCGGCCGCCTGCTTGGCAATCGGCAGTTCATGTTCCCGGTCGATCATCGTCTTGCGCTCCCCGACCAGCCGGCCTTGCCGAGCGCCGAGCCTAAAAAATCATTGGCCAGCGTCAGCTCTCCGATCTTGGCATGGAGGGCCTTTATGTCCACCGTCGGCTCCGATTTCTCCGCCGCGCCAAACACGTTCGAGGCCCCTTCCAGAAGCTGCTTTCTCCAATCCGTGATCTGGTTCGCATGCACATCATATTGCTGCGCCAGCTCGGCCAGCGTCTTTTCTCCCTTGATCGCCGCAAGCGCAACTTTCGCCTTGAAAGCCGGGCTGTGGTTCCGGCGTGGTCGTCTGCTCATTCGTGATTCTCCTGTTCCGGCACTCATGCCGATCTCAGGCAGAAATTCCACGTATCACCCTGTCCATTTTTGCCGAGCCACCTCTCAATGAAGCGCAAAAAGCAGAGTGGCTTCTATCCGCGCCTGGAACTTCAAAGAGACCATAACTTGTCGTCGGCCTTAGCGAACAAGATGGCGACCTGCCGACGCTTTGCTCCCGGTATGCAAGATGGCGGTCGCGAAGGATCCAGTGATTGGTGAGGTGCTGATGGTGCGATGGCGAACGGTCAGCCGGGGTCGGACTGTCAATCTTCGGCTTGGTCTGAGGCTTTTGGAATGATCGTGTCTTTGCTGAGCGGCCCGAGCGACGGCCGGCCTTCGACATGTAAGAAATGGCCTACCCGGAAAAATGACTGCGTGAGGAGAGCCGGGATCGCTCGTCTGACGCGGGATTCAGGCCGTCAGTCATGGGGCTGATCACCTTCAAAGCGGCTACGGCCCAGACTCGCATTGGCAGCTTCCGGGGCATGGTGGCTGCCTGCCTCCGAATGATGCACCTAGCCTAACTGCCATTTCATCTCGCGACCTTGCGCATATCGCTTAGTCAGGTAGATCGGCGAATGGCGCATGGCGATCATTTGACACGATTCGTCGAACTGTCGCGAGGCAATTGAGGACTTGGCCGGATACCTTCTCGTGGTTTTGATGAGTGACCGGTCATGACGATTGCAACGCCACGGATTGATGCGCATGCGCACTTCTACACAG
The DNA here is from genome assembly GCF_016756515.1 of Mesorhizobium sp. 113-3-9. NCBI lineage: Bacteria > Pseudomonadati > Pseudomonadota > Alphaproteobacteria > Hyphomicrobiales > Phyllobacteriaceae > Mesorhizobium > Mesorhizobium sp. 113-3-9. The sequence continues at coordinate 7,157,427 of NZ_AP023246.1, forward strand.
CCAAAGACTTGACGCGCGTTAAAGGTGGACTGCCTTACACGTTACCAACTCCGAACCCTCTAAGCACATATCTTGCTACTTTGATCGATGCCGGGCTGAACCCCACCCTCCTCAACAATGTTCACTTGAGCATCCTGCCGGACTCCGAGAATGTGTTCGCGTCCTTTAACGAGCTGGCAGGTTTACAGGAGCGCGATCCCGTGCGCTACGGGAGCATCAGGTTGGTCGGAACGATCCTGGCCGATCCTCTATATGCCACCGCTGATCGATTGGCGCATCCGCAGGTTCAGGGTGTGCGTATCGTACTTCATGACGCCATTCCCGAGGCGCTCAGCCATGATGCCTATGCTAGTGCGGAGTGGCAGCAGCTTTTCGCGGGGTTGCGCGCTGACCAGCACGTGCATGTGTACGCGCAGAAAGCCGCGGTCAACTTGAAGGTGCTGCGGCAGCTTCCCAAGCGGGTTTCCGTGCTGATCGACCACCTCGGCACGTGCCATCCCGAGCGTGGCGTTGACGATCCCGCATTCGACGCTCTGCTCCGCGAGGCCAGCGAGCGTGGCAACGTCTACTTCAAGGGTCCCGGCTACCGTACAGCGATCGATACGGCCGCCGCATTACCATTCGCCGTTCGGATTGTCGAAAGGGTGGGCGCTCACAGGCTCTTGCTGGAGGCCAGCGACGCCCCCCATGTCGGCGACCGCGAGGGCCGGGCCTATGCCGATCACTTCACGCCTTTGGCCGCGTTCGACTTCGTCGCGCGGCTTGCTCGCGCCACCGCCGCGCTCACAGGTACCACGGCGGATGTACTGCTTCGTGGTGCATCCGCCGAAGTCTTCCCAACCTCCCCTTGAAAGGAAAAACATGACCAACCTGATTGAAGAAGATATCTCCTTCCCTGTGGCCTACCACGACGGCACCCATCGCCTGCGTGGACGGGTCTTCCGCCCTGCCAATCGGAGCGACGAGCAGCAGAAGCTCCCTCCGGTCGTCTTCAACTCGGGCTTCACCGGCGGCACCAGCATGTACGGCCAGTTGGTGGGCAAGGCCCTGGTCGGGCGCGGCTATCGCGTGATGACCTATGACGTCGCCGGTTTCTTCAAGAATAAGGACGTGCGCAACACCGTCAAGCGCGGCGACCTCACAATGACGAACGTCAGCCTCGAGGACCAGAAGGCCGAGGTGCTCGCTGCGACCACCTGGAGCAAGGAGCACTTTGGCCGCATGCCGGTCGTTGCTTCATGGGCGATGGGTTCGGTCGCCAGCTTGGCCGCCATTGTAGAACTGGCCCGCGCGGGCGGCGACCAGGTTCCGTACTACGTGCCGATGAACTACACCCGCATGACTTCATTGCAAAACCTTCGCGCTGACAAGACGGCCGCACACGCGGCGCTGCTGGAGTTGCCAGATGACGAACCGGTACCGTCGTTCGACACGGGGACCGAAGAGACGAGGCTTGGTTACTATCCCCTCGACTCGGCGACGCAAGCCTACGTCGATGAGCAGCTCGGCAGCTATACGGATGTCGACGGGGTTGATCGCTGGCCAGGTTGCAGCACCGTGAGTGCGAGGTCGTATAAGGAGTCCCTAGCATTTGACTCGGAGGCTGAGCTCGTTAAGGATTCAGGTCGTTTCCCGCCGACACTGATCATCCATGGGGCGGAGAACACGCTCCACATGCCCGAGGAGTCGATCCGGCTGCACCAGGTCTATCCGGGGCAGAAAACCAAGGCTCCGTTACTAATTGCCGGCATGGAGCATGGCCAGCAGATGAGCGCCGAGAACATTGTCTTCCGCTACATGATCGAGAACATCGACCTCGGAATCCGCGCGCACACCATGTAACCCTTCCGCCTCTTGAACCCGCGCGGCCCTGGCTGGAACAGGCCGCGCCCGGCCTCCTTGAGCAACATGATCCCTAAACTCCCATCCGAATCCGTCACGCTTCCGCTCTACCAAGCCTTCTGTGCCGAACTTCGGGCGCGCGGCTTTGCGGGCGAACTGTCGGCGGAGGCCGGCGACAGGACGGTCATGGCGACGGACAACTCGATCTATCAATTGACGCCGCAGGCGATTGCCTTCCCGCGCAACCGAGACGACCTAGTCCGGATTGCGAAGCTGCTCGCGGAGAATCGGTTCTCGGGCATTCGGGTCGCGCCGCGCGGCGGCGGGACCGGTACCAACGGCCAATCGCTGACGGACGGGCTTGTCGTCGATATATCGCGCCACATGAACCGGATCCTCGCGATAGACCCGGTGCGCCGTACGGCTCGGATGGAGGCGGGCGTCGTGAAGGACCAGCTCAACGCGGCCTTGAAGCGTTACGGGCTGTTCTTCGCACCCGAGCTGTCGACATCGAACCGGGCCACCATAGGCGGCATGATCTCGACCGACGCCTGCGGGCAGGGATCCTGCCTCTATGGCAAGACCCGCGATCACGTCCTGGAACTGACGACCGTCCTGCCCGACGGGACGGTTTGGGACTCTGCGCCCTTGGACGAAGAGGCGCTCACGGCCGCTAAGAGCCGCCCCGACCAAGCAGGAGCCATTCATCGCGCCGTCGACCATCTTGAGCGCGTGAACGCGGCGCTCATCACCCAGCGCTTCCCCAAACTCAATCGCTGCCTCACAGGCTACGACCTCGCTCATATCCGGCGCCCAGACGGCCGCTTCGACCTCAATGCTATCCTGTGTGGATCGGAGGGGACGCTCGGATTTCTGGCGGAGGCGACACTCAACGTCCTGCCGCTGCCGAGCCGGAGCGCGCTGGTGATCCTGCGCTACGGCAGCTTCGATGCCGCGCTCCGGGACACGCAGGCCCTCATCGCCTTCGGGGCGGCCTCCATCGAAACCATTGATTCAAAAGTGTTATCGCTCGCCCAGAGTGACCTGATTTGGGCGGGCGTCTCTAGATTCTTTCCCGAGGACGCCGGGGAACCGGCGCGTGGCGTTAACCTCATTGAGTTCGTCGGGCAAAGCGACGCGCAGGTTGAGGAGGCGCTGGGCCGGCTGACGGATGCGCTTGACACGGACAGACCCGTTGCCGGACGGCGCGGCTTCACGATCGCACGGGGGATCATCGAGGTCTCTCGCATCTGGGAGATGCGGAAGAAGGCTGTCGGACTCCTCGGTAACATGAAGGGCGACAAGCGCCCGATCCCCTTTGTGGAGGACACGGCCGTGCCGCCGGAGAACCTGGCTGATTTCATTGCGGAGTTCCGGGGGGGTGCTTGACCGGCGCGGACTCGACTACGGGATGTTCGGGCACGTCGGCGCCGGAGTGCTCCATGTCCGTCCGGCCATCGACATGAAGGCGGCGGGCGCCGAGGCGCTGATCCGGGAAGTCACGGATGAGGTCGTGGCCCTGACGCAGCGATACGGAGGGCTCCTGTGGGGCGAGCACGGCAAGGGTATGCGCTCTGAGTTCTCGCCCCGCTTCTTCGGGCCGCTCTACCCGGTTCTTCAGGCCGTCAAGGCGGCCTTCGATCCGCGCAACCAATTCAATCCCGGCAAGATTGCCGTCCCGGACGGCGGCGTGCTTCTGAGGGTCGATGGCGTGCCGACCAAGGGCCAGCACGACCGAACCATTCCGTCCGGCGTGCGGGCCGGCTACGACGAGGCGTTGCACTGCAGCGGCAACGGCGCCTGCTTCAGCTGGAACCCGGACGACGCTATGTGCCCGTCCTGGAAAGGCACGCGCGAGCGCCGGCATTCCCCGAAGGGCCGCGCCCAGCTCATGCGCGAATGGCTGCGGCGGCTCGCCGCGAAGGACATTGACCCGCTGGCAGAAGCGCGACGGCTGCGGGCCCGGCCCGGCTGGCTGACTTTTCCATCCCGGCTTCTCGCAACGCTCCGTCGGGACGACGACTTCTCGCATGAGGTCCACGAGGCCATGGCAGGCTGCCTCGCTTGCAAATCCTGCACGGCCCAGTGCCCGATCAAGGTGGACGTGCCCACGTTCCGGGCGAAGTTCCTCGAACTCTACCATGGACGCTATCTGCGGCCTCTGCGCCACCACGTGATCGGGCGGCTGGAGGCGATGCTGCCGCTCCTCGCCAGGATGCCGTCGCTCGTCAACCTGGCGACGGCCCTCGGCCTGATGCGGCCCCTCGGCCTTGTCAACACGCCGAGGCTGTCCGGGGTCGATCTCGGGCGGGAGCTGAAGGCAAGGAGCGTCGCCATGGCAACGCCGGACGCGCTCGGGGCCCTGGCTCCGCACGAACGTAGGCAGAGCGTCGTAGTCGTTCCGGACGCATTCACGACCTACTACGATACGGGAGTGCTGCTCGACACGCTCGACCTCCTCCGCGCCATCGGGATGAGGCCGTGGCTCGCGCCCTATCGGCCGAACGGCAAGCCGCTCCACGTTCACGGCTTCCTCAGTTCGTTTGAGCGCTTGGCGGCCAAGAACGCGGGTGCGCTTGGGCAGCTCGCCGCTGCCGGCGTCGACCTCGTCGGGCTCGACCCCTCTATGACGCTGACCTACCGTTCCGAGTACCCCGCAGCACTCCCGGGGCGGAAGCTGCCTTCCGTGCAACTCATCCAGGAATGGCTGGCCGCCCGGCTAGATGGGCTCCCCCGCGTCGCGGGGGCGCCCAACTACTTCCTCTTGCCGCACTGCACGGAGCGGACGAACGCGCAGGCGGCAGTGGCAGGCTGGCGCCACGTCTTTGACGCTTGCGGGATCGCACTCACCGTTCTGCCGTCCGGCTGCTGCGGCATGGCGGGCACGTTCGGTCACGAGGTCGAGCATCGCGCCTTGTCCGAGCACATCTATGCACTGAGTTGGGCAAGTCATGTGAACGCCGCCGGATCCTCGGGTCGCCTCCTCGCGGACGGCTTCTCCTGCCGGTCCCAGGTTGAGATCATCGACGGGGTTCGCCTCGCCCATCCTGTGCAGGCGCTCCTTGCCGAGCTCTCGAAATCGGCCCAAGTAAGCCAATCGGAATGCTCGGACAACCACGCCGTCGCGCCGACCGACTGGGTGTAGTTGCCCGAAGCGCGTATCGTGCCGTTGCGCAAGTGAGCTTGGTCGACGGGCGACCCGAACACCCAGTATTCGCGAGTCGGCCTGCGATAGGATGTGAATGACCAAACTTTTGCTAAAAGAGGGCAGCACGGCGACCGGCATCCCCGGGAGTGGATCCGTACCCACACGTATTGGGCTATTGGTTTTTCCGGAGTTCTGTATGCGCCGCCCACACCCCATTGATTTCGCTTGTTTCTGAACATTGAGGTTTCTGCCAGAAGGTTTTCGGCAGGAGCTGGAGATTTGGCATGGCGGATGGCGAGGGATTTGTTGGGCGATGCGAAGTTGTCGAGCCTCGTCGTGGAAACCGACGATGGCCTAATGATCTGAAGGCGCGGATTGTCGCGGAGAGCCTTCAACGCGGTGCGCGGGTTGTTGATGTTGCGCGTCGTCATGATCTCATTGCGCATCAGCTTTCGGACTGGCGACGGCAGGCGCGTCAGGGTCTTTTGGCGCTGCCTGCGGAACTGATGCCGGTGCCTTGCGAGAATAGCGGCCCATTCGAGCCTGCCTTCGTGCCCCTGGCGATTACGACGGAGCCGAAGGAGGCTGCCGATGCTTTGCCGGTTCCGGAGCCGGTCGAGATCACTTTGGGGATCATGACCGTGGAAATAGGCGCAGACCTCGTGGTGAGGGTTCCCGGCGATGTGCCGGTTGACCGGGTTGCGGCCTTGGTGCGTGCGATGCGCGGGACGGCATGATCGTCGCGGGCCAACGATTGCCGATCCTGATCGCGACGCGGCCGGTGGACTTCCGCTGTGGCCATCAGGCGCTGGCATTGATGGTGCAGACCGAGTTGAAGCTTGATCCGCATTCCGGGGTCACCGTGATCTTCCGGTCGAAGCGCGGGAATCGTGTAAAAATCCTGGTGTGGGATGGCACCGGAATGGTGCTGACCTACAAAATCCTGGAACAGGGCAGCTTTGCCTGGCCCAAAGTGCAGGATGGGACGATGCGGCTGTCGCGGGGGCAGTATGAAGCTTTGTTCGAAGGTCTCGACTGGCGACGCGTGGTAGCGCAGCGGGTAGCGCCGCCCGCTGCGGCAGGGTGACTCACCCGTTCGGTTTTGGCGTTGTTTTATTGGGCTTTTTTGCTTCGATTTGCTACGAAGGCGCATGTCTGCGCCCATTGATCTCAGCCAGTTCCCGGACCTGCCTGCAGAGGTGGTGAACGCCTTTGCGGCCGTACAGTTCGAGCTGTCGGTCGAGCGTGCGGCCCGTCAGCATGAGCAGGCGGTGGTGGCTGAAAAGGACGCCTTCATCACCGAGTTGAAGGAACTGATCGAGAAGCTGGAGAGCCAGGTTCAGGACTACCGCCGCACGAAGTTCGGGCCGAAATCGGAAAAGCTCGATCCGACGCAGATGGAACTGGCGCTGGAGGACCTGGAGACGGCAATTGCCGAAACACAGGCCCAGATCGCCTTCGTCGAGGAAAAGATCGCGGCCAGCACAGCCAATTGCGAAAAGACTGCTTCACGCAGGCAACGCAAGGCGCGTGCTCTGCCCCAGAGCCTGCCGCGCGTCGAACAGGTGATCGAGCCTGATAGCATTGCCTGCCCCTGTGGTTGCGGCAACATGGTCCGGATTGGCGAAGACCGGACGGAGCGGCTCGATCATATCCCGGCGCGCTATCAGGTGATCGTCGCGATCCGCCCGAAATATGCTTGCCCCAAGGGGCGCACGGGAGTGGTTCAGGCCAGGGCGCCGGCGCATTTGCTGGAAGGTAGCTGGCCGACCGAAGCCCTCTTGGCGCAGATCGCCGTGTCCAAGCATTCCGAACACATGCCGCTGAACCGGCAGGCCGCGGTCATGGCCCGACACGGAGTGCCGATCGACCGCACGGTCCTGGCCGACTGGCTGGGTCGGACGGGCGCCGTGATCGCGCCGGTGGTAGACCACATGGCCATGATCCTGAAACAGGGTAGCTCACGACTATATGTCGACGAGACCACGGCTCCGGTGTTGGATCCCGGGCGCGGCAAGACGAAAACTGGCTATCTCTGGGCTATTCTGCGCGACGACCGCGGCTGGAACGGATCTGCGCCGCCGGGCGTGGTGTTCCATTATCGGCCTGGGCGTAAAGGTGAATATGCCGCAGGTATCCTCGACGGCTTCAACGGCACGATCCAGGTCGATGCCTATGGCGGCTACTCCCACCTCGCAACGCCAAAACGCACGGGCGGCGATCCGTTGAGGCTGGCCTTCTGCTGGGCGCATGGCCGCAGAAAACTGATCAAGTCCCAGCCGAAGAAGGGTTTGCCCATCGTCGACGAGGCGTTGTTGCGCATCGCCGCCCTCTACAAGATCGAGGACAGCATCCGAGGTTGTGACCCCGATCATCGCCGGGCTGTCCGCCAGCACCTGTCCCGCCCCCTGGTGGACGAGTTCTTCACCTGGCTGACAGTTCAGGCCGCGCGCGTATCGCGCAAGTCCGACCTCGGCGAGGCCATGGCCTATATGCTGAAACGCCAGGTCGGCTTCCGGCTGTTCCTGAACGACGGCCGCGTCGACATCGACTCCAATCTCGTCGAAAACGCGATCAGAAGTCCGGCCATGAACCGCCGCAACGCTCTCTTTGCCGGCCATGATGAAGGCGGCCGTAATTGGGCCCGTTTCGCCAGCCTGATCGGCACATGCAAGATGAACCGCGTTGAACCATACGCCTACCTGCGCGATCTCTTCATCAGCCTCGCAAATGGCCACCTCGCCAAAGACATCGACGCCCTCATGCCCTGGGCCTATGCGCAACGGATCAGCGCATCACAATGAGCACGTCCGGGATTCCCCAACGTGCTCATAGGACCAGCTGCAAGCGCTCCACCTGACCGTTGCAACAAGAAAATCAATGGGGCGGAGACGTCGCATACGGAGTTCTCGATGATGGCGCTGGCCTCGGCAAGCGAACCTCTTCGTGCAGCCAACAGACTTTCTGGTCAATCACTCTACGAGTGGTATGTCCTATCATCGGATGGGACTCCCATTAGCTCGAGCAGCGGGCTTGAGCTACAGACCGTTTCGATCGACGACGCACCCGCGATCGATCGGCTCTTCGTAATCGCAAGCATGCAAACCGAGAAGTTGCATGATGTCCGTGTGGATCGTTTCCTCCGAAGATTGGCCGTCGCAGGTAAGCCGCTCGGTGCGCTCAGCACGGGAACCTTTGTGCTCGCCCGCGCCGGGCTGCTGGCTGGCTATCGGTGCACATTGCATTGGGAGTTGCTGCGCCAATTCGCGGAGGAGTTTCCGCTAATCGACGCCTGCCGTGAGCTCTTCGTGCGTGATCGCAACCGTTGGACATGCGCTGGGGGCACCGCCGCGATCGACCTGATGCTTGACCAGATATCCAGTGATTGCAGTGGACAGCTCGCTGCGGACATTGCTGAGCAGTTCCTCCATAGCCGCATCCGTCGGCCTCAAGAGCATCAGCGTATTGCCATTCAATGGCGCTACGGCGTGAATGACCCCCGTCTCACGGCGGGATCGCTTGCATGGAGCAGAACCTCGAAGATCTGGTCCCCATACAAGACATCGCCCAGCGTTGCAACCTGTCGCAGCGACAGCTCGAGCGTTTGTGGCACCAGCACTTCAACACAACCCCGCAGCGCTTTTACCTCGCCGTGCGCCTGAACGAGGCCCATCGGCTGCTCAAGGAAAGCACCGAGTCCATTGCCTCGATCGCGCTGCGCTGTGGCTTCGTCTCGGGTTCGCATCTTGGTAGCGCCTACCGCCACGCCTACGGGGTTAGCCCTGGTGAAGAACGTCGAAAACCAGACATGCGGTAGCAAGATAGCGAGCATCCAGGAGTTTCCACCTCCGAGGATGATATTCCACCGCATTGCCTTTTGTGCAACAGGCTATAGCAAACTGCGTCCGCCGTCTCGAACGTCGATGTCAACCTAGGCGGGCCGACTAGGTCGGCGCGTGCTCGGCGGCAATGCACCCACTGCATGCCCTAATCGAGGCGCATCCCCTCCCACCTCGTTTAAAGTCGAAGTTCCTCACGAATCGTGAAACTTCCGGTCAGTGCATCCCGATCGCCATCGCTACGACAAGGTCGCCAGCAACTCCCTTGCCGGCGTTCTCCTCGCAGCCGCAATCATCGCAATTTAGTTGAGTCACGACCTTAGCTTAGTCGACAAAACTGCAAATGAAGCGAATCTATGCAGGAAAACTGCGGCATGAGATGGAAGAGTCCGACCTTGGCAGTCGACGATCGCATAATTTGAACCTGCTCTGACCAACCAGACCTTAAGGGAACAAGGTGTGGACGGACTTCGGCACGCAGTGGATTGGTCTAAACGCAAGTCACAAATGGGAGCATCACGTGAACAGATTTAGGACGATTTTCGCATCTCTCGCTTTACTCGGCGTTGCGTCGATAGCTTTGTCGACCGAGGCCAATGCCGGCGAGGTGCTTGACCGAGTGCTTGCCACAAAGACACTGACAGCGGCAGTGGGCACCGACTGGGGGAAGGAGTCGTTCTTGAACGACAAAAGCGAGATCGACGGGCTTGATCCCGACGTCATCAAAGGCATCGCGAAATACCTGGGCGTCGAACCGAAATTTGTAACGCCGAGCTGGGAGCTTATGGTTGCAGGCGATTGGCAGGGCCGCTGGGACGTTGCTATGGGAGCGATGGTCCCGACGAAGGCTCGTGCAGAAAAACTTAGCTTCCCAGGGATATATTTCTACGCACGCTCTGTCGCCGTCGTTCACAAGGATAGTAAAGCGCAGAAGCTTTCCGATCTCAACGGCAAGACCATCGGCGCTAACGTGAGTACTACGGACGAATTCTACGTCAGACACACTCTGACGCCGGATTGGCCTGACGCAAAGCGCGTGGAATATAAGTTAAATCCAGGAGAAGTGAAGACTTACGAAAGCTATGCGATTGGATTGGCTGATCTACGCCTCGGCGATGGAGTTCGTTTGGATGCGCTTGTCGTATCAGACATAGCAGCGCAGGATGCTATTAAAGCGGGTAGCCCGATTAGGCAACTCGGAGACACCCTTTACGCGGCCCCCGGTGCTATAGCAACTCTTCACGGAGATAAAGAATTTGACGAGAAGATTGCCGCCGCGATAAAAAGCATGAGGGATGATGGGACGCTCTCGAAGTTAGCTACTAAGTGGTACGGTGTAGACGTCTCGACCGATTACTAAGGTGTCAGATGGCCCAGCTAAAACTGGGCCATCTATACTAATGGATGTTATCAATGCTCTATAGGGATACTGTCGAGTCCGAGGCGCTCGTTCATAAGTGGTGGTTTATCACCGCAATTTTTGCGGCAGTGTTTTTGATTTCTCTAGCGATTGACCTCACAGGCACTCGGATGGGCGAACTCATGCGGCCCGTGATTGGCGATCCGATAAAGAGTGGTTTGTTTGGTTCCTTCGCGATTGCATTTGTAATTGCAATTGTTTTCTGTATCAACTTGGTGCTGATCGGTTTTTCAACATTGAAAGTCCAAGTAGGCATTGTGTGGTTTGAATTGCTCCTACTTTTTCTTGCGTTCTTCAATTTGTTCGATTTGAGCTTACCGTTCATTTGGAAGAATCTGCCACGTCTGATCACCCAAGGAGTGGTAACCACAATATACATTTCTGCGATTTCGCTTGTGTTTTCGTCGATTATAGGAATAATTGCTGCAATCGCGAAGCTTTCAACTAATGGCTTCGCGTATGGGATCGCAAGCTTTTATACTTCGTTTTTCCGCGGCCTGCCCCTATTGATGCAGGTCTATATGGTATATCTTGGGTTGCCGCAGGTGGGTCTCGTGCTCGACGCGGTCCCTTCTGGAGTGTTAGCACTTTCATTGTGTAATGGTGCATACATGGCAGAGATCTTCCGCTCTGGGATCCAGAGCATCGACCGAGGTCAATGGGAGGCCTCTCGTTCGTTGGGTTTCGGCTTCGGCCTCACGATGAGAAAGATCATACTGCCGCAAGCGCTTCCGGTAATCATTCCACCAATGGGAAATTCTTTCATCGGGATGCTAAAAGACAGTTCGCTTGTCTCGGTCCTGGGAGTATGGGAATTGACGTTCCTTGGTCGCACCATCGGGGTTCCGACCTTCCAAGTGATGGAGATGTTGATAGCCGCGGCAATTTTATATTGGATTCTTTCGGTCTGCCTCGAGCTAATGCAATCCAGGCTTGAACGTTATTTTGCCAGGAGCAAGGTGCGATGACCTTCGAACGCATTGGTCAAGTGAAGGAAGGTCCAAGCTGGTACTCCAAGGCTCCTGCCTCTGTACCGTATGCTGAACCAAGTTCGGTTCGGAATTCATCGGGCGGGAGGCAAGCGGTAGTGAGTGACACGGTCATCGAAGCTAGCAACGTCTCGAAATGGTACGGCGGATTCAGAGCGTTGACTGGCGTCAACCTCAGCGTCCGCAGGGGTGAACGAGTCGTTATCTGCGGCCCCTCTGGTTCGGGCAAGTCGACACTGATCCGCTGCTTCAACCGGCTCGAAGCACATCAGGAGGGCGAGATTACAGTTAACGGGATCAGGCTGCACGGCAAAATGCGCAATGTTTCTGAGGTTCGCAAGAACGTCGGCATGGTGTTCCAGCACTTCAATCTCTTCCCGCACATGACAGTGCTCATGAATTGCATGTGTGGCCCGATGTGGATTAAAGGCATGTCCGAGCTCGAGGCTAGGAAGCTGGCTCTCAAATTCCTCGAGCGCGTGCGAATACCCGAGCAGGCCCACAAATATGCAGGTCAACTCTCAGGAGGCCAGCAGCAGCGCGTCGCGATCGCTCGTTCCCTCTGTATGGAACCTGCCGTCATGCTCTTCGACGAGCCGACCTCATCGCTCGATCCGGAAATGGTCGCTGAAGTGCTGGAGACGATGACCAGTCTCGCGCGCGACGGCATGACCATGGTGTGCGTTACGCACGAAATGGGCTTCGCACGTTCGGTTGCCGACCGAGTTATCTTCATGGACGCGGGCCAGATCGTCGAAGAAGGCAAGCCACGCGACTTCTTCACGAATCCAAAGCATGACAGAACAAAGTTGTTCCTCAGTCAGATCTTGTCGCACTAACTGGTGCTTTCCTTCACGAGAGACGCCCAACCCTTGTTCGCCATAAACGCTCATCGAAGAGCTGCGTGATTGTTCTTCCGAATAGAATGAGATCATCAGATAAATTGGACAAGCGAGCCGCTTAGCCCACCGCCAATTGCAGAGCGGCGGTGTAGCCTCCAGCTATTGCCGGTACGCCCCGCGACCGGACGAGCGGTGCCGGCGTTTCCGATGGCTGAGCGTCAAAGTGTACCGGCTAGGGAGCTTCACAATTGGTGCATCTTGCAGGAGCTAGTATCCAATGAACCGTCCATCCGACCTTCAGCATTTCCTCGACACGGCTGAACTGGCGATGTGTTTCTCACAGCGTCCGGTGGAGGAGCGCTGCGTGGTTCAGAGGGTCATTGCAAAATGCAGGAATTGGACGGGCGAGATCCATTCGGCAGGCGACTTCAGGCTGCCGGTAATGACGCATTTCGACGAGACGATTGCCCGTCGCGCCGCTGTTCCGCCGACCTGGTTAATGTTGCTGACACGCTATGCCGGCTAAATCCGCATCTTAAGTGGCAGTCTCGGAACCGTGTAGGCCCCGGAGCGAGCGACAATTTCCTCGATGGCAATGCCTCCGCCATGATCGTCGGGCCAGGCGGGTATGAGGATCGCGACGACGTGTGGATTGGTGCCAGTTTGCTCGGCCCTACGGTCACATATCCTGATCATACTCATCCACCCGAGGAAGCGTATCTTGTGTTGTCGTCAGGCTCGTTCAGGCAGAGCGAGGGTGACTGGCAGCGTAAGCGGGCGGGGGAGACCTTCCACAATCGTCCAGGCATTCTACATGCGATGCGCGCCGAAGCAGCGCCGATGCTCGCTCTTTGGTTCCTTTCAATTTGAAAGGAAGTGACTTATCTGGCATCGAACGAGCAGGATCGCTGACCAATCTACACGCCTTGGTTTGTCCTCTTAACTCTCGCTTCTCCATTGCGCAGCCCGGCGGTCATCTGCTCATCGCGACCTAATCAAAGACGTGGACGACGGAGGTGAAAGTCATGCCACGTCAAGTTCTGCCGTACCCCTCCGATGACGCTTTCGATTACCCACGTAGTCGGCGTGCCTAGGGCGATGTCATTGAGGCGGGTCAGACCGAGCCAGACAGCCATTTCTCCGGTGCGGATCTTGGTTGATTAGGTGGGCACTGCTGTTCAATGTTCTGAACAATGCACCTGCGTCGTCATCAACGCAGACCTCAGCTTCAGCGACATGCATGAAAGTCGGTCGCCTATCGGTGAAAGTTCCCTGGCGGAAATTAACACAGGCGACGAGATGAATTAGTGCACCCGTCGGTCAAGCGGCGCTGATTAGCTAGGCATATCGGCTCACGCTCCAATGAAGACGCGCGCACATCTCCTGAAACGGCTACTCGTGCTGAACAGATGCTTAAAACAGTCGCCGAGGGTCAAGAAAACGCTGGTTTCCTGCGTTGAGGCCGATCTGATTCACGCAAAGCGGCCCGGGCAACCCTGCTACATTTGATAGAATGGGCGGTGCTGCTGCGCGGTTCAGTAAACGGGGGCTATGTAGTCGCGATTTGAACCCGGCAAAGCGAAGGAGCCAGATTAACGTGTATAAATGTCAGTAAAACACGCATATTTCTTCGCCAGAGGTAACCTTGTGAGGGTGGACTGTGCTCGCAAACGCGGCCGGATTCGCTAGCCGTATATTCAACCGCGGGCTGCCGCTGCCACCACTAGTATGACAACTCTTAGGATCCAAATGAAGATAGTGACTGACTTCCCACGGAAGGTCCGTGAAATTGAGAACGTATTCATTCCGCTCTCCGACGGCACGCAACTGTCCGCACGTATTTGGCTGCCGGAGGACGCCGAAACCGATCCTGTGCCAGCTATTCTCGAATATACCCCGTATCGCAAGCGCGATTGGATATCCGCACGAGATACGGCTACGTATCGATATTATGCAGGTCATGGCTATGCCGGCGTCCGAGTCGATCTGAGGGGCACTGGCGAGTCGGACGGTTTGCTTGTCGACGAGTATGCAAAGCAGGAGCAGGACGACTGTCTAGAGGTTTTGGCCTGGTTGGCAAAACAGCCTTGGTGCACCGGCGCATGTGGTATGATCGGTATCTCATGGGGCGGTTTTAACGGATTGCAGGTTGCTGCAAGGAACCCCCCGGAATTGAAGGCGGTGGTTTCGCTGTGCTCCACCGACGATCGATATCGGGACGACATTCATTATATCGGTGGATGCCTGCTGCTTCGAAAAATCACCTGGGCAGAAGAGATGACCTCAGAGTTGACCTACGCGCCGGATCCGGCGCTGTTGGGAGAGCGTTGGCGCGAGATGTGGCTAAGGCGATTGGAAAACCTACCGCTGCTTCTCGATAATTGGCTGGAGCATCAGCGTCGTGATGCATATTGGAAGCACGGCTCGGTTTGTGAGGACTACTCCAGTATATCGTGTCCGGTCTACGCTGTTAGCGGCTGGACAGATGGATACACCAACGCGGTGCCCCGTCTACTTTCGAAGTTGAGTGTGCCCCGTAAAGGGTTGGTAGGCCCCTGGGGGCATCACTACCCGCATGTGCCTGAAGCCTTCCCGGGGCCGCAAATAGGGTTTCTGCAGGAATGCCTTAGGTGGTGGGATCACTGGTTAAAGGGCAAGGATACAGGGGTGATGGACGAGCCGATGTATCGGGCGTGGTTGTGTGAACCTGTCCGACCAAAGACATTCTACAGCGAGCGTCCCGGTCGCTGGGTCGCCGAACCCTCTTGGCCGAGTCCTCATATCCAGCCGCAACATTTCACCCTGAATGTAGGTACACTTTCCTCAACGCAGGAGCCTGAAGCCGAACTGCAAATCCGCTCACCTCTTCATACGGGTGCAGCGGCCGGTCGCTTTAGCGCGTGGGCCTATCCCGGCGACATGCCGGCTGATCAGCGCGAAGAAGACGGCAAATCTTTGTGTTTCGACAGTGAGCCGCTGGAAACCAGGATCGAGATTCTGGGGGCACCCGTCGTTGAGCTTGACGTTTCGAGCAACAAACCTGTTGCGCAGATTTGTATTCGCCTAAATGACGTAGCGCCCGATGGTGCCTCGACGCGGGTGAGTTACGGCTTGCTCAATCTTACGCATCGCGACGGACATGAAATGCCAACTGAGCTTGAACCCGGAAGGCGCTACAAGATACGAGTGCAATTGAAGGAGTCAGCTTACGCCTTCCCGCCCGGTAACCGAATTCGTGTTGCTGTGAGTTCGGCTTATTGGCCATTCGTTTGGCCAACTCCGGAACCCGCAACGGTCAGTGTTTTCGCTGGCGCGAGCAAGTTGGAATTGCCGACACGCCACCCCCGTCTCGAAGACGAACATTTGAAACCTTTTTTGCCTCCCGAAGCCGGCCCTCTCGAGCAAAGCACAGTGCACCGGGAGGGGTCGACACGTGAAACAACCACCCGCGACCTAGTGACAGGCGAAACGACGTATGTTCTCGCAAGAGATAATGGCTCTAAGACCATCGATCATATTGGACTGGAGATAGAAAGCGGCAAGCTTGACACTTTCAAGATCGGAGAAGACGATCCCCTTACTGCAACGATCGATATTGAGAATTGGCACCGCCAGGCTCGGGATGAATGGGAAGTTCACACCAAGTCTCATACCTCCTTTCGTGCCACTGAAACCGAATTTATTATCGAAGCGCGGGTAGACGCGTTCGAAGGGGGCAACCTTTTAGTTTCTCGAAAATGGAACATTAAGAAAAACAGAGATCTAATTTAAATGATGATTCAGACTTAGTTCTCCATAATGTGGAGGCCGCGAAATCACGATGTGTCGAATGCGCTTGCGGGACGTCGTCAGCGTCATACGCCATTGCCTGCGGACATTCGCAGCGTAGGAAACGATTAGATGTTTCACATAACAGAATGGGGTTGAGAATCATCAGACAAGCTAGCGAACTCGACGTTCCTTTTGGCGCTACGCCCTTGCGTAACGAGATCGTCCCCTTCCAGAGTTATCAGGTAGATGCGAAGATGCCCTTCGAAGTGCGAGAAGCCACAGTACTCGATATGCAGGCCGCCATGGCGTCAGGACAAATATCGTCTGCCGAGCTAGTGACTGCGCATATGGCGCGGATCGAGGCGTTCGATCAAAAGGGGCCGTGCCTAAACGCCATGATTTGCTTAAACCCTAACGCCGGTGAAGATGCAGTGACACGCGACGCTGAGCGACAGCGGGGGCATGTTCGAGGTCCCCTTCATGGAATCCCGGTTATCCTCAAGGACAACTACACTACAAGAGAGATGCCGACTACGGCGGGGTCAGTTTCACTCGCAACTTTGCAGACTACCGATGATGCATTCCAGGTGAAGAAACTGCGAGACGCAGGAGCGATCATCCTTGGCAAGGCGAACATGGATGACCTGTCCAACGGTTCTGTATCCATGAGTTCGGTGCGGGGGCAGACCCTGAACCCCTACGATCTGCGGTTTGTTCCTGGCGGGTCGAGCGGCGGGAGCGCGGTCTCTGTAGCGGCCAGCTTTGCCCCAATCGCATTTGGGACCGATACAGGTATCTCAATTCGGCTCCCAGCCTCCGCCAATAACCTATTTGGGCTTCGTCCGACCAAGGGACTGTCGAGTATAACGGGAATTGTGCCAAGGTCTCGGACACACGATACTGCCGGACCGATGGCCCGCAATGTAGCAGACCTGGCCATCGCGCTCGATGCTACCGTTGGATACGATCCAAAAGACCCCGCGACTAGGGCGGCGCCGAAAGGGTTGACGCCCAGGTTTTTGGCATCACTTAATACAGAAAGCCTGCGCTGTGCGAAGTTCGGACTGGTCAAGAATCTGCACGGAGCCGTAGCCTCCGAAGTGAGTGTGATAATTGCCGCTGCAACCGAAACCTTGAGAAAAGCGGGTGCTTCGACGGTTGAATTAGAATTGCCGCTTGCGGACAGCCTGAATGAAGCTACTGTTTGGAACATGGAGTTCAAGTTTGACCTCGCTGAATTCCTCGCTGGCATTCCAAGCGCCCCTGTTCAATGTCTGGCAGACATACTGGAGGGTGGCGAATATTACCTTCCTTTTGAAGAGGAGTTTCGCCTTTGTGAGACGAGCCTCAGCCTCGATACTGACACTTACCGTACGGCTCTTGCGGAGCAGGTTCGCATTCGCGCCGCCGTGGTCTCGAAGATGGACGAACTCCAAGTCGATGCTCTTGTATATCCGATCACGAGAGTTGGGCCGGTTGAGATCGGTAAGATACAGCCGGGCGACTGCAATGGTAACCTAAGCGCCGTCACGGGCTTGCCGGCCTTGGCTGTTCCGGCCGGGTTCAGCGCGACAGGGCTTCCGGTCGGCATGGAATGGTTGGGTAGACCATTCGCAGATGAGCTACTTGTGCAACTGGCCTACGGCTACGAGGTTGTTGCTCGTCCACGTCGCGTACCCAGTACGACGCCTGCCCTCTCATAGACTATTCACTTCCCAACTGCGGTCTAATCCACAATACTGGGCAAAAGGCTCATATACTCGCGGCTTGATGCGAAGTGACCTGAGACCCTGAACTTCCTCCAGATTTGGGTAGAGTGCGTCGATCACGGAGACGGACGATGCGACCATCACGGTTTACGGAAGAGCAGATCATCGGGATGCTGAAGGAGCAGGAGGCCGGCGCGAAGACGGCTGATGTCTGCCGCAAGCATGGCATCTCGGCAGCGACCTTCTACAAGTTCAAGGCCAAGTTCGGCGGGATGGAGGTGTCCGACGCCCGTCGCCTGAAGGGTAAGCGGTGCACCAAGGCACCTTTCCCGAAGCCGCCTGATGCGTGTATGGCGGTCAGCCGTTAGTCGGGGCGGCGGGGCGATCACTGCGGGTTATCATAACGGGTAACATAGTGGAGTTCGCGAAGGGCGGGGACGACGAGGGCGATATCTTTGTATGCTTCGTGCTCGATGAAGTGCGCGGTCTCGGGCCCCTGCCTGGGTTTGCCGAGGACGGGCCGCCCCTTTTTGTCGACGCAATAGATCAGGATCGGCAGCAGCAGACCGTGGTTGGGGTTCTTGAGGTCGAGTAGCCGTTTCCAGCGTTTGATGTTGAGATTCATGGCCGCGTAGAACCCCTGGCACCACGGTCGGGGGTCGATGCCGCCGGGCTTGGTGGCGAATCGGGGCGCATAATCCTGGGGTCTGTCGAAGAGCGTCTCGTTGATCCGGTTGTGGATCCTGGCGAGGCTGGCAAACACTGCGTGATCGGTTGCAGAGCCTTTGGCCAGAACGTCGCGCGGCAACCCCATGAGCGGGCACATCCAGTCTTGCGGGTCCGGGTAGCGCGGCCCGGTGACCGCCGCCGTTACGAAGCCATCCAGCGCCGACATGGTCCGCACCAGCGGGCGGGGGGCGGGCTTGACGGCCATCCAGGCATCGAGCGCCTCGTCCGACAGCGCCCTGTCATCGAGCGCGCTCATGCCGCCAAGGGGAGCGGCATCTCTTGGCGGCGCGCCCAGTTCCATGGCATCAGCTCGTCCCAGCGCGAGGCTGGCCAATCGTTTTGGATGCGCTCGGTGACATCGGCCATGTAGGCTTCGGCATCGACGCCGCAGAGCTTGCAGGTCTCGATGATGCTGAGCACGACCGCTGACCGCTCGGCCGCGGCGAAGCTGCCCGAGAAAAGCCAGTTGCGCCTGCCGACCGTAAATCCACGAATCGCGCGCTCCGCGATCAGGTTGTCGGGCTCGAGTTGGCCATCGTAGAGGAAGCGGTTGAACGCGCGCCATCGCTTGGCGCCGTAGGCGAAGGCCTTGGCAATATCGGCATGGCGCGACAAACCGTTGCCCTGGCGCATGAGCTGTCGTCGCAACGCGCGGACCAGTGGTCGGGTCCGCCTTCGTCGTGCGGTCAATCGCTCGGCGGGCGGGAGCCCCCGTATCTCTTCCTCGATCCGGTAGATCGCCTGGATACCAGCCATGGCCGTCGTGCTGAGCTCGGTCGGCTGGCTGTCGTGAACGTCGAATATCTTGCGACGCAGATGGGCCAGGCAGGCAGCTTCTCGAATGGCGCCGCCCTTGTAGATCTGGTTATAGCCGCTGAAACCGTCGGCCTGCAGCGTGCCGGCAAATCCGGCGAGCTCAGTCATCACGCTCTCGCCAGCGCGGCCCATGGTGGCGCGATACCAGGCAATCGGCGGCTCCTGCGAACCCGAGTTGCGGTCGTCGGCGACGTAAACCCAGAGCGCGCCCTTGTGTGTCTTGCCGTTGCCGGGCGCCAGGATCGGAAGCCGCGTGTCGTCGGTGTGGATCTTGGTGCGGGTACGGCCGATCTCACGGATGCGGTTGTAGATCGGATCGAGCAAGGCGGCGGCGTAGCCGGCGCTGCGCGCAAGCGTCGATCGCTCGATATCGACGCCCTTGGCGGCCATCATCTGGGCCTGGCGGTAAGATGTTGCGCACGGAATTATGCTGCGGAGGCTCCAGTTCTCCCTAAGTTCCAGGCGATTCCAGGGAATCTCCGCAACATAATTTTCTGAAGCACATCCGATGTCATGATCCAGGCGCCAACAACAAGGAGACCTGGATTATGTTTGAGGTTCTTTTTAGCCGACCGCATGCGATCGCACGGTATCGTTCCGCTCCATTGCTCAGGGAGCGGCTCCTCTATCTTGCCCATTGCAAGCAAATCGGCATCAAGCTTGAGACGCTGTGCAAGATCGCCGCCTCCCAGCTGGACCTGGTGCGCATTCTCGATTTGCACGACAACGACAGCTCGATCTTGCTCAAGGTTGGGAAAGCTTTCCGGCTTTGGTCTCTACCCGTCGAATGCAAATCACGACCTCGCGCGCGTCGACGATTCTTCGGGTACGCTGAGCGATGGATGCGCTTTATGGGTTGGCTTGGGGAGCACGAGGCGACACGCCACTCCCATACGCGCGAGGTCACTATCTTCGCGGCGCGCATGTCTTCTGAACATGGATGGGCGGATACCACGGTCGAAGGATGTTGCCGGACGATCAATTGCTTTTTCGACTGGCTGGAAGGGAGAGGCGTCGATCTAGCGTCGGTCGGGATCGACATGATCGATCAGTTTGTCGCGCGCTATCACGCACGCGGCTGCAGTCGATCAACCATCCATCTCTATGCGCAACAACTGCGTGGATTCGTTCGGTTCGCCGGACAGCAGGGCTGGTGCAAGCCGGGCTTGGCCGATGGGATCATGCCGCCGCAACGCTATCCCGGCGAGACAATTCCGAAAGGGTTGAGCCGGGACGAGGTCATCCGCCTGCTCGCCACTACTGAGGGCGACCGCCCTCATGATATGCGCGCCCGTGCCATCCTGATGCTGCTGATCACCTACGGTCTGCGCGCCGGTGAGGTTAGCGGCCTTCAACTCGGCGATTTCGACTGGGAGCAGGAGATGTTACGGGTGCGCTGCCCCAAGCCTGGACGTACGCATCTCTATCCGCTTTCACCAGGCGTGGGGCAGACGATCCTGCGTTACCTGCGCGAGGTTCGCCCCGCGCACCCCGACCGGAGGCTGTTCCTGACGATGAAGGCCCCGATCAGGCCGCTTAGCCGCGGAGTAATAAAGGGAATCGTCTGTACCCGTCTCGATAGTCTTGGGGTCACCGGCAAACGCCGCGGTCCGCATGCGCTGCGCCATGCCGCCGCCCAACACCTCCTCGATCAAGGTTTGTCGATGAAAGCGGTCGGCGACTTTCTCGGCCATCGAAGCACCGCAGCTACCTCAATCTACGCAAAGGTGCAGCTCAATATTCTTCGCGAGGTTGCGAAGATTGATCTGGAGGGGCTGCTATGATCCTCCGTGACGCGATCGACCACTATGTAGCGTGGCGGCGAGCCCATGGCGCCCGATTTTTTACCAGCGCAAACACATTGTACCAATTTTGCAAGAGCGTTCCTGAGCACCGGCGCTGCGATGCTGTTACAGAAAGCGAGGTGCGACGGTTCCTCGCCGGAACTGGTCCGCTCACCCGTTGGCGTGCTAACAAGTACGCTGCTCTCGCCGGATTTTACCGGTATGCGATCAGCCGCGGTTATGCCGCCCTGTCGCCGCTGCCGTCGGCGGACGAAGAGCCGAGAGACCCGCAATCGGCGCCGTCTTACATTTACTCTCGCGAAGAACTGGAGCGCCTGTTCGGCGCCATCGATATCAGCCGCAAGCGCGCCATTCGGCTCGATGCCGACACCTTCCGCACACTGCTGTTGATCCTGTACGGAGCTGGTCTGCGAACCAGCGAGGCGCTCCACCTGTCCATGAGCGACGTCGACTTTGCAGATGCCGTACTGACCGTACGGGACACCAAATTCTACAAAAGTCGCCTCGTTCCCGTCGCTCCGCAACTCGCCGGCGCGCTTAGTGCTTATGCCGAACGACGTTCGGACCGTCCGCTGCCACAAGGGATGGCGTCCGCCTTCCTTGCAAACCGCGATGGAACACAGGTGAGGAAGCACAATGTCGATCATGCATTGAAACGGCTGCTCGAGACCACCGGAATCGATCGCAAGGATGACGGCCGGCGCGCCCCGTGTCTGCACGCCTTTCGACTGCGGCGCGGCAATCAACGTGAGAGCGCAGCGTCAATCAGGATGAGAATGCCGGCGGATTGGAACGCAGGGAGGGCGTAGCCCGACCGGAGTTTCAATCCGCCGGCGGCGCGTTCCTTTTCGGGAGCGTTCGTCTGGTGATCACGGTCGACCGGGTATGCCGGTGGTTTTTCCTGTTGGGGAGGAATCGCTTTGTGCCCGGCCGCCACGTAACCGATCACCATATGAGGCTTTTCATGAAGTTCCGGCAGACCAATACGACGGCCGTCGCGGCGGCGAAGGCGTCGATCAGTATCGCCACGGCCTATCGCATCGAGAAGGATTCGAGACTGCCGTCACAAAAGAAGGCGCCGCGGCAACGGCGCCGTGCCGACCCTCTCGCCGATATTTTCGAAGCCGAGGTCGCGCCCATGCTGAGGGCAGCTCCGGGCATTCGGGCGATCGCCATCTTCGACGAGATGATCCGGCGTCATCCCGAGCTTGGAGCCGGCATTCGCCGCACGATCGAGCGTCGCGTCCGAGCCTGGCGCGCCGTCCATGGCGAGGAACAGGAGGTCATCTTCCGGCAGGTTCACGTACCCGGGCGCATGGGATTGTCGGATTTCACCGACATGGCAGCCGCCGGCGTCACGATCGCGGGCCAGCCACTCGATCACCGGCTCTACCATTTCCGGCTCGCCTATTCCGGCTTCGAGCATGCGCATGTCGTGCTCGGTGGCGAGAGTTTCGTCGCTCTGGCGGAAGGCCTGCAGAACGCGCTGTGGTCGCTCGGCGGGGCTCCCCGCGAGCATCGCAGCGACAGCCTGTCGGCGGCGTTCCGCAACCTGGACAAGGACGCCCGGGAGGACCTGACGCGCCGCTACGACGAACTGTGCGGCCACTACGGCATGACCCCTTCCCGCAACAATCGCGGCATCGCGCATGAGAACGGCTCCGTCGAAGGCCCGCACGGCCATCTCAAGCGGGCGATCAATGACGCGCTGCTGATGCGGGGATCGAGCGATTTCGACGACCTGGCAGCCTACCGTCGCTTTGTCGACGAGATCGTCAGCCGCGTGAATGCTCGCAACTCCAAGCGCATCGACATCGAGCGGGCCGAACTCCAGGAACTGCCCGTCCGGCGCACTTCCGACTACGAGGAGGTCACCGTGCGCATAACGTCATCGGGCGGGTTCACGCTGCGCAAGGTGTTCTACACCGTGCCCTCACGCCTGATCGGCCACCGCCTCAGAGTGCGGCTCTTCGATGATCGGCTGGATATCTTCATCGGCGGCACGCAGCTCATGACGCTGCCGCGCGGGCGCGCCTCTTCAAACGGCAAGCACGACCAGGTCGTCAATTATCGGCATGTCATCCATTCGCTGCGCCGCAAGCCGATGGCGCTGCTCAACCTCGTCTATCGTGACCAGCTCTTCCCCCGCGAGGCCTACCGGCGAACCTTCGACGTGCTCATAGAGCGACTGCCTGAGCGGCAGGCCTGCCGCACCATGGTCGAGCTTCTCGCCATGGCGCACGAGCGCGGCTGCGAGAGCGAACTGGCTGATCAACTGACCGCCTCGCTACAGGCACGGCGATTGCCCAATATGGCTGCTTTGCGGGAACGGTTCGCGCCGGATCCCGCCCGGCTGCCGAGTGTCGTCGTGCGTCTTGCTCCGCTCAACGCCTATGAAGCCCTGCTTGGCGCCAACCTGACAGGAGATGCGGCATGAAGACGAACCCCGCTGTCGATTCCGCCAGGCTGGGCTTGCTCCTCAACGAACTGCGCCTGCCGGCCATCAAGGTTATGTGGCCGCAGTTTGCCGAACGGGCCGACAAGGAAGGCTGGCCGGCCGCTCGCTTCCTGGCTGCGATCATTGAACATGAACTGGCTGAGCGCGACCGGCGACGTATCGAACGCCATCTCGCCGAGGCGCGCCTCCTGCCGGGCAAGACCCTCGACACATTCGAGTTCGAAGCCGTTCCGATGATCTCCAAGGCCCAGGTGATGGCCATCACCGCCGGCGACAGCTGGCTCGAGAAGGGAGCGAACCTGCTTCTGTTTGGCCCGCCCGGCGGCGGAAAGAGCCATCTCGCCTCGGCCATCGGACTTGCCCTTATCGAGACCGGATGGCGGGTCATGTTCACCCGCACCACTGATCTCGTCCAGAAGCTTCAGGTCGCGCGCCGCGAACTCGGCCTCGAGGCCGCGATCAACCGGCTCGATCGCTTCCACCTGCTGATCCTCGACGACCTCGCCTATGTCACCAAGGACCAGGCCGAAACGAGCGTGCTGTTCGAGCTCATCAGCGCCCGCTACGAGCGGCGTTCCCTGCTGATCACCGCCAATCAGCCCTTCGGCGAATGGGGAAAGGTCTTCCCCGATCCAGCCATGACGCTCGCCGCGGTGGATCGCCTCGTCCATCACGCCACAATCTTCGAGCTGAATGTCGAGAGCTATCGGCGGCGCGAGGCCATCGAGCGAAAGCGGGGGCCAGGCAGGCCGGCGTCATATGCGACGCCCGCAAACGTCGCTCCTGATTGACGCGCCGCGACAATCAAACCGATAAAACCTCTTGCGCGCGACAATCAATGCCGAGATTATCACCATCGCCGCGACACCAGATTCTCATCCAGATTGTCGCGCGCTTCTCTCCCAGATTGTCGCGCTATATTCGACACACCGCGGCCGTGCATCGGCTGACGTCCTGGTATCGCCAGGGCGCAGATGTGCAACGGCTGCTGCCGGCGCTCTCGACATATCTCGGCCACGCCAACTTGGACGACACAAGTGTCTACCTGTCCATGACGCCGGAGCTCCTACACGAGGCGTCGGTCTGCTTCGACCGCTACGTCAATGGAGGAGACCATGGGTGATCCCCGCACGCTCGGCCCCTGGCTCCGGCGCTTCCTGGCTGATTACATCGTCACTGAGCGCTGTCTCGCCCGCAACACGCAAAAGAGCTATCGCGACACCTTCACGCTGCTGCTGCCATTTATCAGCGCCAAGGTCCGCAAACCAGCGGACCGCCTAGATGTCGAGGATATCCATCCATCACGCGTGCTGCACTTCCTTGCCCATCTTGAGGAGGACCGCGGCTGTTCGGTGCAGACCCGCAACCAACGCTTGACAGCGATCCGATCCTTCGCCCGCTTCGTCGCCAGCCGTGATCCCGCCCGTCTCGCCTGGTGTGCGCAGATCCGCTCCATTGCAACGAAGAAGGCTGCACCGCAGCCGATCTCGTGGATGACCAGGAAGGAGATGGAGGCCCTGCTCGCGGTTCCCGACCGCCAGACGCTGCGGGGGCGGGCCGAACACGCCTTGTTGCTATTCCTCTACAACACCGGGGCGCGGGTCTCGGAGGCGACAAGACTGCAGGTCGACAATCTCCAGATCGGCCGACACCGCGACAAACATGCACTCGTCACCCTTTGCGGCAAGGGCGACAAAATCCGGCAATGCCCACTGTGGCCACGCACGGAAGAGGCGCTTGGCGAGCTCGTTCGAGGACGCGCAAACGGTGACCCCGTCTTCATCAGCCGCCATCGCAAGCGCTATACGCGGTTCGGTGTCTATCGGCTCGTCGAGCGATGCGCGGCGCGCGTACCAACGCTTGCCGCAAGAGCAATCACGCCGCACGTGATCCGTCACACAAGCGCCTGTCATCTGCTGCAGGCAGGTGTCGACCTCAACACCATACGCGCATGGCTCGGACACGTCAGCCTTGAGACCACCAACATCTATGCCGAAATCGATCTCGAGATGAAGGCAAAAGCGATGGCGCTGTGCGATGCAGCGGCTTCGGGGCCAGACCGGCCTTGGAAGCAGGACAAGGGTGTAATGGCGTTCCTGAATGCAATTTGACTTCAGAAAGTTATGTTGCGGAGATTCCCTGGAATCGCCTGGAACTTAGGGAGAACTGGAGCCTCCGCAGCATAATTCCGTGCGCAACATCTTATCGGCAGGCTCAGATCATGAGCCGAAAGGGCATTGATCTCGACAGGTCCACGCTTGCCGATTGGGTCGGTCGGGCCGCCTTCGAATTGCGTCCTGTCTTTGATACGCTGATCTCCGACCTGAAGCGTTCGAGCAAGCTCTTCATGGACGAGACCCGTGCCCCCGTGCTTGATCCCGGCTCCCGTAAAACGAAGACCGGATACTTCTGGGCCTTGGCTCGTGATGATCGTCCATGGGGCGGTGGTGCGCCACCAGGCGTTGCCTTCACCTATGCGCCAGGTCGCGGGGGCATTAATGCCGAACGGATATTGCAGGGCTTCTCGGGCATTCTGCAGGTCGATGGCTATGCCGGATACAACCGGCTGATTGCACGAGACCGGATTGGCGCGGACATTCGGCTTGCCTATTGTTGAGCCCATGCACGCCGCAAGCTGGTGGAGATCACCCGCAACGGAGCAGCACCGATTGCCGAGGACGGCGTCAAACGGATCGGCGAACTCTACCGGATCGAAGCCGAATTGCGCGGCCTTCATCCGGAGGCTCGCCTCGCCGGGCGACAGGAACGATCAGCCTCGCTGGTAGCCGAATTGGAAACATGGCTCGTTCATCACCGTGCCCGCGTCGCTGACGGCCGCATCGAAATCGACAACAACAGCGTCGAGCGAACCATCCGGCCGATAGCCCTCAATCGGAAGAATGCACTCTTCGCCGGCCATGACGCCGGAGCCGAAAACTGGGCCACCATCGCCTCGCTCGTTGAGACCTGCAAGCTCAATGCCGTTGATCCGCAGACCTACCTGGCCGCCACGCTTACCGCCATCGTCCACGGCCACAAGCAGAGCCGGATTGATGAGCTGTTGCCTTGGAAATATCCCGCCTTACAAAGCAATCCCCATCCGTCACGGCAGCCAGCCTAATCGGACGCTACCGGATTGCAGTGATAGCTACCCACGAGGTTGCCCTGCTGTCGTAAGCTCCTCCCAACCAGGACTCCATCTCGACATTGCGCCATGGTGCGGCTTCGCGCCAGACTGCGATCAATTCGTCTGCGGAAAGATAGTTGTAGTAACGGCCGAGAGCATCTGTGCCTTCACGGACTCCGGTTTTGAAGCTGGCCCAAGCGGCTCCGCCATGTGTCAAAGCTCGGTAGACTTTCTCGATTATTCCCTGGAGATTGGGTCTAGGGACATGGGTCAGAGATGCGCAGGCGTAGATACCGTCATAAGCGTCAATGGCATCAAGCTCGTCAAAGAGCATCGTTCTGACTGGCCGACCTAGTCGGCGCGTGGCTATTGCCGCGAGTTCCGAAGAGCCATCGGTGGCATCCAAGTCGAAGCCGCCTTTGATAATCGCGGCGGCATCAACGCCTCCGCCAGCTCCTAATTCCAGTACTTTGCCCGCTGCCTTGCAGCGTTGCAGAAAGGGAAACAGTCTAGGATTCGGTCCACGCTCACGGGCAGCGTAATCATCTGCATTGTCGTTGTAAAAACTTACCGTTCCGTTGGTCATCGAATGCGGGCCTGTCCTAACTCGATCTCGCTCTCAATGACGGTAACCATGAAGGCGTGACGACCGCAATTGTGCACAACTGCAGTGTCCACCAAGGCTATTACTCATCGACAACAAATCCATAATTTTATCTCCAGGTGCCAGCGGAGTACCGCTTACTGCGGATTCCGACGTGAAGCCGGCCGCCATTCCGATCAAACACCGGCCACCATTCCGGTATGAAGCCGGCCACCATTCCAACCAAAGACCGGCCGGTTTTCGGCACTGAAGATTACCTCCTGGGTCAGCAACTTTGGCATCAATTACCTCGCGATGAACGAGGACATTTTGATGCCGGCAAAGAGAAGGCTGACCATGAGACAGTTGAGACAAATGCTTCGGCTTGCCGGAAGCGGGACCAGCTCCCGCGAGATTGCGGTCGTGCTGGGAATAGCACGCAGTACGGTGCAGGATAATCTGCGGCGCGCAGCGGCAATCGGGTTGAGCTGGCCCCTGCCAGGCGAGCTGACCGATGACGCGCTTGAGAACAAACTCTTCGCTCGCAATGGCGTCAAACAGGGCACGCGGCGGCGCGCAGAGCCGAACTGGGCCGATCTTGCCGTCGAGCTCAAGAAGCCGGGCGTCACGCTCCTCATCTTGTGGGAAGAGTATCGAGGAAGTCATCCCGACGGATATGGCTACAGCCGGTTCTGCGAGCTCTTTCGCAGCTTCGAACAGCGGCTTTCGCCGACGATGCGCCAGGAACACGCCGCCGGCGACAAGGTCTTCGTCGACTATTCCGGCAAGAAGATCCCGATCGTTGATCGAGACACCGGCGAGCTCCGTGAGGCGGAGATCTTTGTGGCGGTCTTGGGAGCGTCCAGCTTCACCTATGCCGAAGCAACCTGGACCCAGACACTACCTGATTGGATTGGTTCGCACGTCAGGATGTTTCGTTTTTTTGATGGCGTTCCCCGACTGATCGTCCCCGACAATCTGAAGTCGGGTGTCAGCCGCGCCAGCTTCTACGATCCCGAGATCAATCGCAGCTACGGCATGATGGCATCCCATTATGGCGTCGGCGTTCTTCCGGCACGGCCGCGACGGCCGAAGGACAAATCGAAAGTCGAGAACGGCGTGCGTTTCGCCCAGTCATGCATTCTGGGGCGGCTGCGCAACCAGACCTTCTTCTCGCTGGCCGAGGCCAATGCCGCCATTCGCCAGGCACTCGATCGCATCAATGATCACGTCATGCGTCGGCTGGGCGTCAGTCGCCGGCAATTGTTTGAGAGCGTCGAGCGTGCTGCGCTCGCAAGCCTTCCGAGCAAAGACTACGAATTCGCCGAGTGGCGTTTGGCCCGCGTCTCGACGGATTACCACGTCGAGTTCAAGACCTTCTTTTATTCCGTGCCGCACAGCCTCATTCGCCAGCAAGTCGATCTGAGAGCAACGGCACGCACCATCGAGATCTTCCACCGCGGCAAGCGCATTGCCGTCCATCAGCGCCGCTATGGCGGCCCTCGTCATGGGACGGATCCGGATCATATGCCCAGCTCCCACCGGCGATATGCCGAGTGGACGCCGGATCGTTTCCGTCGCTGGGCCGCATCCGTCGGGCCCGAGACGGAAGGCTTGGTTGTCGCAATCCTCGCCAGCCGCCCACATCCTGAACAAGGCTTTCGGACATGCCTGGGTGTCCTTCGCCTGTTTCGCGATATCACACGCGACCGCGCCGAAGCCGTGTCAGCCCGCGCTGTCGAGATCGGTGGGCTGAACTGCAAGAGCATCGCCTCGCTTATCGCCAATCACAAGGCCGCAAGGCATTCCACCGAACCGACCGCCATCGTCGATCACGCCAATCTGCGTGGCCCCGATTACTTCCATTGAGGAGACATACCAATGCTCATCCATCCGACCATCGACATGCTGCGCGAACTCGGCCTTCATGGCATGGCCACCGCCTTCCAGGAGCTCGACGCACAATCCGAAGCACGCGGCCTCGAGCATGGCGAATGGCTTGCCATGCTGCTCGAGCGCGAGGCTACCATGCGCCGCCAGAAGCGTTTCGAAGCCCGCGCCAGGGCTGCAAAACTTCGCCATGACGCACAGATCGAGGATGCCGACTTTCGTGCCGCACGCGGTCTTGATCGCAATCTGTTCATGGCGCTCGCCGGCTGCGACTGGATCAGAAAGCATCACAGTCTTCTCATCACCGGGCCGGCGGGCGTCGGCAAGAGCTGGCTGGCCTGTGCGCTTGGCCACAAAGCTTGCCGAGAGGATTTCTCCGTCGCCTATCACCGCGTTCCCCGCCTGTTCGCCACGCTTGCCCTCGCGAGAGGCGACGGACGTTATGGCCGGATCCTCAAGCAACTCGCCAAAACCGACCTTCTCATTCTCGATGACTGGGGACCCGAAAAACTCAATGATGACCAGCGGCGTGATGTGCTTGAGATCATTGAAGACCGCTACGAACGCCGATCGACAATCGTCACCAGCCAGCTGCCCCTGGATCGCTGGTACGAGATCATTGCAAACCCAACTCTGGCCGATGCCATCCTGGACCGCCTCGTTCACAACGCCTATCGCATCGATCTCACCGGTGAAAGCATGCGAAAACAGCGCTCGCCAAGAGCCTCTGAAACAGCGCAAGCTTGACCTGAAACGAAACCCAATCCAAACATCAACGAGACCCAGGATCAGTCCGAAAAATGGCCGGCTTCAAATCGGAACACCGGCCGGAATGAAATCGGAATGACTGGCCGGCTTCAAATCGGAATCGATGGCCGGCTTCGTCGGAATACGCATAAGAACGCCTACTCTGAACATTGCCGGTGCACTGGACGCCTGTACGCCTCCCACCCAAGCGCTCGAATTTCATTCAGCACTGCGTGAGTATGGGATAGATTCGGTGGTCGTCGTCTACCCCGAGGAGGGGCATGGCGTACAAAGCTTTCCGGCCATCTTAGATTATGCGGCGCGAGTTGTTGGTTGGTTCGAGGAGCATATGCCATCCTCATCCCCTGCCGCCAAAAGATAAATGCCCTTGAGGCAAGGCACGCACAGCGCCATTTGGACGCCGCTGTGCCCCGTTTATGTATGCTTTGGGCGGGTGAAGCGACGCGCCGGCGCGGAGCTTTTGGCATTAGCGCAGCGCGAGCGAATCATCGAAGCTGACGTAGCTATAGTTTCGCCCGAAGCCGTCGGCCGGCCAATGCTCATGCTGGTGTATATCAATCTCGAACGCGATCGCACAGATATCCTTGATCGTTTCAAGCAAGCCGTTCGACGAACACCCGAGATTACGTGCGCATATAATGTGACGGGTGAAACCGATTTCGTTCTTGTAATCTCCGTAAGCGGGTATGGTGGAGTACGAGGCGTTGACCCGCCGCTTTTTTTTCGAGAATGCCGATATAAAGAAATTTAGCACGATGGTCGCTATGGAACGCACCAAGGTGCTGTGCCAATTGGCGAATAGGAGTCATGCCAATCACGCAGTTGTCTCGGATGCCAGGAGATTGTCTTCCCATTAGGCGGCATCAAATCCGGTTTGCATATTGGTCCAGTAGTGGAAGACCCGAATCAGGCAGCATTGGCGGCTGCTCGTCAAGGGAGTAGCCATGGCGCTGCCGTTTGCCGACACCGCGGCCATGCAGCTTCACCTCCACGAGATCAGCCGCCATGTGGCGCGAGGCGCACGCCGTGCTGCAGCTTACAAAAGCCGAGAAGGCACGCGCGAAGTATGAGCGCCAAACCAAGCTCGTTTGAAGTCCTCAACCGATAACGCTGATCAGAAAAAATCGCCGCTGCCGCCCTAATGTTTTATACGATACGTGATGGTTGAGCCACCCTGAAAGTATCTTCGCCCAGTATTTTTTCGACAAGGCTTAACCAGTAGGATGTCCCGTAAGCAGCCGACTCGTCATTGAAGTCAAACGACGGATGATGAAGTGCAGCGCTGTCTCCGTTACCACAGAACACGAAAGTGCCGGGCCGTACCTGTGACATTGTCGCAAAGTCCTCACCCAGGAGGGTCGGAGGGGTCTCCTCGATATTGTTGCCGACGATTTCCTGGGCAGCTGTGAGTGCAACTGCCGTCTGAGCCGGGCTATTGTAGACACATCCGTGGTCTGGCTCGAATTTCACGTCAATCCTTGCTCCGCTAGCCAGGGCGACGCCGGATGCCACTTCCCGCACCCGATTCTTGATCAGTTGATGTACATCCGGGGATAAGGTGCGCAAGCTACCACGCAGCTCCACTTTTTCAGCAATGACCCTGTGGGTGCCGCCGCCGTGTATTTCCTGAAACGTCATATTGGCGGCTTCGAGAGCATTTACATTCTGTGAGGTGATCTGCTGTAGCGAATTGAGAAGCTGAGCCGTCACCATAATGGCATCAATAGCCAGATGTGCCCTGCCCGGATGACCGCTGCGGCCTTCAATCCGTATTTCGATGCTGTCCGTTGCGGCCATTACAGCACCGGCCCTAATGCCGATCGTGCCAATCGGCAGTCCGGGCAATGTATGCATGCCGTAAATCTGCTCGATCTCAAACCGATCCATCAGGCGATCCTCGAGCATCGCGATAGCCCCTGCCCCAATCTCCTCAGCCGGTTGGAAGATCAACACAACAGTGCCCGCGAAATCTCTGTCTTGCGAGAGGCACTTTGCGGCGCCAAGCAACATAGCAGTATGCCCGTCATGACCACAGGCGTGCATTACGCCTTCATGCTTCGACGCGTAGGGCAGGTTGGTCGTTTCGTGGATAGGTAATGCATCCATATCCGCACGCAGACCTATGACCTTGGTCCTACCGTCGGGTACCGCGTGGTTGCCTCTGATAACAGCCACAACGCCGGTCTTGCCAACTCCGGTTGTCACTTCGTCGCAACCGAACGCGCGTAGCTGCTCTGCCACGAAAGTCGCGGTGCGGTTCTCCTCAAAGCCGAGTTCCGGATGGGCATGGAGGTCTCGGCGCCACTCCACGATGTCTTTTTGTATGGCGGCAACTCGGTCGAGAACTGGCATATTGGTCTAACCTTCTAATAGCGATCAGCTCATGTTCCCTCGACCGGCTGGAGCGTGCCGACCAAGGGAGATGGCGGGACCTTACAAAGCTTCAAACCTTTCGCGCGCAAGCTCGTCCATGACAGAGCGGGCAGCCATTTCTGCGATCGCGACAATCTCTTCCACTTCGCCCTTCGTCGCGACCAACGGTGGTGCGAAGCCCAGAATGTCACCGTGAGGCATGGCACGCGCAATCAATCCCCTCTCCCGGGCGGCTTTCGAGATCCGCGCGCCAATTTTCAGTGATGGGTCAAACCGCTTGCGGTTGTCACGGTCAGCAACGAACTCGACTGCGCCCATAAGCCCGACGCCTCTAACTTCTCCCACAATCGGAAGCTGCGCGAACCTTTCCTGCAACTGAGCCTGGAAGAAAGCGCCGACATCGCGGGCGTTGCCGGGCAAGTCTTCCTGCTCGACGATGTCGAGGACTGCATTGGCCGCGGCCGCGCCGATCGGATGTCCAGAGTAGGTATAACCATGGGAGAATGCTCCGACGCGGTCGGCGCCCTCTTCGAGCACCTTATAGACCTTTTCGCTGATGATCGCCGCGGAGAGCGGGAAGTAAGCTGAGGTTAAGCCCTTCGCTACCGTGATGAGGTCCGGCTTGATCCCGTAGTGGAGGCACCCGAACATCGAGCCGGTACGGCCGAACCCGGTAATAACCTCATCGGCGATCAGCAACACATCATGCTTGCTGAGTACCGGCTGAATCGCCTGCCAGTAACCTTCTGGCGGCGGCGTAATGCCGCCGGTCCCAAGCACTGGCTCAGCAATAAAACCGCCGACGTTGTCGGGTCCGAGCCGTTCGATCAGCTGGTCAAGTTCCTCTGCACGCCGCGCAGAGAATTCAAGTTCGGTTTCGCCAGGCTGGCCGCCCCAATAGTGATGCGGTACACCCGTATGGACGATTTGAGGCAACGGAAGGTCCATGTGGTCGTGGTAGAAGCTCATGCCAGTCATCGAGCCGGAAACCACGCTGCAGCCATGGTATCCGCGCTCACGCGATATGATCTTCTTTTTGGTCGGCTTGCCTCGAAGATTGTTGTAGTACCAGACAAGCTTTGCCTGAGTTTCGTTCGCGTCCGAACCCGACATGCCATAGAAGACCTTGCTCATTTTGCCGGGCGCCATTTTAACGAGCCTGTCGGACAGGATCGCAAGCTCGTCAGTGGTATGGGCGGCGTAGGAGTGATAGTACGCGAGACGGTGAGCCTGGCGTGAAATTGCATCCGCCACTTCCGTTCGGCCATAGCCGACATTGACGCAATAGAGGCCGGCAAACCCGTCGATGAGCTCGTTTCCGTGGGCGTCTTGGATTCTGATCCCCTTGCCGGTCTCCACGATTGTGGGCTCGCCCAGCTTACCGCTCGCGAAATCCTTGAGCTGTGTAAAAGGATGCAGAACGGCGTTTCTGTCCTTGCGACCAATTTCGAGGATATCCATCTCAATTCCTTTAAATGCTACCGACGATAGACTCCCCGGATCAATTTCTCGGTAGCTATCAAGTTCTTAGAGGCTAAACTGCAGCGGCGAAGGGCGGTAGAGGTATTCTGTCGGCCTCAAGCATAATTCCTGCAATTTTCGGGGTGTTTACGCATACCAAAGGTCAAAATGTCCGAATTTAGTCTCATACGCGGCGTGGGGCGCAGCTGCTAGATCAGTGCGGAATTTGGTTTCCGTAGGGCCGAGGCAGCGCGCGACTTCCTGGGCTCTCCCTGATCCCTGACCTCTTGTGCCTTCAAGAGCTTGTGGTTGCCGCGGCACCGTTCGCATCGCAGCATGGAGGCGCTGACCAGGCTGCATGCGGTCCGGCACGGTCGCCGCTCACACCATAGAAGCGTTTCTGGGAGCGAGCGTGGGCTTCGCCACCACATGTTGTCGAGCCCGAAAGCTGCTCGGGCTAAGGCCCCTCCGATGGCGCTCCCTAGCTTCTCAATGGCCGGAACCGAGGGGCCAGTCCACTCCAACGTGCTCGCCTAGGGGAGCAGTGCCTGGTATCGACCGCGATGTTGTTGTGTTCGCTGAACCCGTTTCTTCGCGGACTGGCAGCTGATGATCCGGTGAGTTCAGTCGGACGGTGATACCTATCAGAACGTAGGCTAAAACGATGACTCCCATCGCGGTTAGTCCGCTGATGTATTGCTTTGCAGAAGGTTTGGCCATAATTGGCAGTCCTTTGCGAGTTCAGGAAAGCCCGCTGTCATACAACAAGTTAGCGCGCGCCGATTTTACCCGACTACGGCTGATGCACCGGACTCCCGGCCGGAATTGCAATCCTTTGGCACGGCGATAGTGTGGCCGCCTTCCTACTGCTTTGTGTTTCTGGCGGCATGGGCGTAAAGCATATAGGAGTTTTTTCTCTTCATCGAGCAATTGCAATTTGCTGCCGCGAGGTTGAAGCAGATTACCGCGTCTGTCGGCTGAGCACTGCTTCCAAGCTATCAGATCCCGCCTATGCGGAGGTATTGCATCTCGAGGTAGTCCTCTAGGCTTGGACCTCGCGAAGAGCATCCTGCCAGCGGAGAGGAACTCTCCGGTAGGCGCGCCGTCGCGGTTTCCTTTACCACGAGCACTTTACGCTGCAGCCGCCGGTGCGTTTGTGTCAGATTCCTAGACGCCGAACACAAGCTGTGCATGATCAGTGGCGTGGAAAATAAGGCGTCGATTGCTCGGGCTTGCGAGTCTGGCCTGTGGAACGCTCGATCAAAAGCGTCTTCTGAGGTGGAAATTCGCCAATGTGCAAGTCCAGAAAACGCTTGTCCAATTCCTGATCCGCTGTCGTGAGGCGATGGTTCAGACGAAGGTAGTCTGTCCAGGTCGGCGTGCTAAATGTTTCTGTCCATTGCACGGGTCTCTGGAGGTTGCGTTGCAGTGTCCAATGCCTTGCGCCGACGCGGGTCTGCACGTGCCGACGCTCGCGCATGAGCTCCAGGAAGGCCCCGACGTTCTCTTCAGGGATCAAGTATTCTACCTTGACGACGATGGGACCGCTTCTCGGCTTAAGATGATGCGAGATTGCCGGTGCGTCGAATTCATTCAATGGATCGGGCTCGGGCCGCCGCGTTCGCGTAAAGGAAACAGGACGCCCGATGCAGCGACGAGCAACAGAGCACCTGCGGAACCCTCCAGCCCCAAGGTGAGGGAATGGTTCTGCGCCACCATACCCCACACCCAGCTGCCGGCGGCCATGCCGCCATCTGCCAAGGCATAGTAGATCGAGATGGTGCGCCCCACGACCCAGCGCGGGCTCGCCAGTTGCACACTCACGTCAAGCCCGGACCAGGCAGTGACCCAACCCGCGCCGCCCAAGGCGAGCGCAATTCCGGCCACTGCACTCGAAGAGGTCAACGCAAGGGAAAGGGAGCACGCCGCGCAGGCGACGCACGACATTCAAGTTCCGTCTCAATAGGCTATTTGAGATGCCGGCTATGACGGCGCCCGTCCCGAAGCCGGCCATTAGAGTGCCATAGGCGGGCGGTCCGCCTCCAAGCTGATCGCGGACAACCAGGGGCAGCAGCGCGAGTATGGCGACGCTCGCCAGGCCAAAGAGGGTTCCGCGGGCGATCGCCGCCTTGATCTCCGATGACATGGCCGTGAAGCGGAGCCCGTCATAGATCGCCGTCCTCATCGACTCACGCGGTAGAGGCGAGGAGCGAACCTTCCACTTGCAGTGCCATACCGTGCCTAGAGGTACCAGGTAGCTAAGTGTGGTTACGGCGAAAGCTGTCAGGAGGCCAAAAGAGGCAACCACGATGCCGCCGAGTGCCGGGCCAACGGTCCGGACAGCGTTAAAACCTACGGAGAGGAGGGTAACGGCAGCGGGAACCTCGCGTCGGCTCACCATATCGCCAACCGAGGCTAGCCAGGCGGGATCATTGAGAGCACCGCCGCACGCGATCAAGAAGGTCAAGCCGAGGATCATCCACGGACTGACAAAGCCCAGCGCCACAGCAGCGGTCAGCATCGCAGAGGCTATTACCATCAGGCAGCGGCCAGCGAACATCACCCGGCGACGGCTGAAATTGTCGGCGATGGCCCCGGCGAATACGGACAGAACGAAGGCTGGCAACGTCGATGACGCCGTAACCAGCGCTACCATCAAATCGGAAGTCGAGACCGTTGCCATCAGCCAGCTGATGGCAACAATCTGCATCAACCAGCCGAGACTAGAAACCTGGGTGGCGAGCCAGATAGAACGAAAGGTTCGATTTTTGAGCGGCGCAAGGGTCGTTGGATCCGCGTCTCGGCCCGCGAAACTGCTCATTCAATCTGCCCTTTGCTCATGTTACATTTGTCACATCGCTCTACAGCGAGGAGTTGCCGCCACTGCATGAAACCAGCCCGACAGGAGACCAAGCTCGCTGCCGGGCTGGCACGCCTTGGGAGGTGGCGTAAGTCGGGTCCTTTGCACATAAAGTCCCGGTTGTACCCGGGCAGCTTCTTGATCCTTGTCCCCCGCAACTACTCGTGCGAAACATCATTTTCGCCCCAACCGAATTTCGGGCGTACCGTCGTGACGGTCCCATTATCAGACCTTGGATCGCAACCTGCCGCCATCTGCGACGCCTCAAATCCGCTTGCAATACTCAACACAGTGTGGGTTCGACCGCGCGTAGCCGCGCATGACTGTCCGTCCACCTGGCTGCGGGGAACGAACCACTCAGCGCCCGCTTGGCGAAGATAGCAGCGTCGAACGAGCAGTTCGCGCGAATCTTCCGGGATAGACGCGGATATTCGGCGTTCGGTAGCTGTCTACGCAGAAAATCGGCATCTTCTTCGCCAACCTTAAATTAGAGCAGGCGAACACGTTGGTTCAGCCCTCTACTGCGCGAACCTGACTAATGTTGTCCCGCTAGGGTGAGCCACGCAAACTCGTATAAGGCGGTGCGGGTCGTACTCGATCCTCAATTCTTCGACGGTACGGCGTGCGGTGGCCGCGGAACAGATATCGAGGCATCCCTCGCGAAGCGGCCGTCAGGTCTTCACAAGGTGTTCTGGGCGGATTGCCTCGCACGATGTACTCCCGGTTTTCGGCCGCGATAGCTACGTGTCCGCCATCAGCAGCTGGTCGTCCGGTCGGCGAGGCATGGGGCTCCCGCGCTACCCGCATGCTGATCGCGATGTGTCCACTCACAAGTGAAGTCAATCTACTGCTGCTAAAAAACGGAACCGGCGGCCAGCACTTCCGACACGAACTCCACCCAGCGCTGGTTCGTCGAGGTACACATTGCCACGGCTCCGATGAGAGACCTGCGCCAGTGGTATAAGCCCCATTTCCGGGCGACGCGATCGATCATAGATGGCACAAAAAGAGTGCCGATCAGCGCCATCACTGAAATCACTGCATATAGCAACGACACTTGTCGCTCGCTACCCAGCAAGTCGTAAGCCTGGATCGGCATTACTTAGCACCAGCGCGCGTGACATTAGGAAGAGGGTCGCGAATGTCCGCAGTCCCCCGGTTTGACCCGGTCGATCCAAATTGGCCGTTTCACGCTGCTGGTTGCTGAGCATAAAAGCTCTCCCGCAGATCGTGCTCAGACCAGCGAGAGGTATCCAATTGGATGACGAGATTGCCTCCGCCAAGTGCGGCGGTCGTCGTGATGCTATCGAACGTAGAGCTTCCGTTCGTAGTTGGTGATCATCTCGCAGCCTGTTTCGGTTACGCGCACCGTTTCGCTGGTGCCGACATCCGCGAAGCCGAACGCCTTGACCATCGACGGAATGTGGAAGGTCATATTGGCTTGCAACAGCCGGGTCTCTCCGCGCTTGAAGGACAAAATGTGTCCTTCGCCCCAATCCGGTGGATAGTTGATACCTATCGAATATCCGGTACGCTTGAAGCGACCTTCGTACCCCCCCGCGTTGACCGTGTCAGACCAAATGCTCCAGACCTCGCCGAGCGGACGATCCGGTCGGATGCCATCGATCATGTTTTCCAGCGCGCGGCGGGAAACATCTTCCATTTTTTCCAGTTCACGGTTTGACGGACTGACTACCGAGGCGCGCATGAGCGCCGCGCTGTAACGCCTCACGGTTCCGGACAGCTCGAGGAACACCGGATCGCCTTCTCGGAGAACGCGCCCCGACCAAGTGCCGTGCGCATAGCTGGTTCGAACACCCGAAGTCACGAACGGCGGATAGCCGGGGTATTCACTACCTTTCAGCGTGACTTCTCGCTGGATCTCAGCGGCGATATCATTTTCATTGGCTCCTGCACGGATCTGACCGATGCCAGCTTTCATGCCAGCCTCCGCGATCCTGGCAGCCTGGCGGATGTACTGCAGCTCGGCGTCTGATTTGACTACACGGATCGCTTCGACGATCATTGATCCGTCTTCGAACTGAGCGTCTGGAAGTAGCGACTTGAGATTTTCATAATCCGCGATAGTGAAGAACCACGACTTTTTTTCGAACCCGATCCGTGATTTCGCATAACCCAGGTCACGGAGCGTCTGTGCAAGTAGTTCGAGCGGGACTTCGTGGTCCATGTAGCTCGCGCTTCTGTCGATCCAGGAAAAGGCCCGGACGTTAACCTCTTCGATGCCTCGGGTCAGGTGAAGCGGCTCATCGTCAATCGGGATGAGCAGGTATTGCGCCGAAGCGTAGCCCAGCGTGGTGTATCCGCTCAAGTACAGCATATTTTCGGGGACCGTCACCACGAGCAGGTCAAGGTTTCGGCTCAAAATACCTTCACGAACTGCCTTCAGGCGAGTTTGGTACTCAGTTACCGCGAACGCGAGGTCCTTCTCGACCCTAACGCTGTCAATGCCGGAGACTTTCATGGGTGCCTTTGTGGATAAATTGTTGAATTCGTAGTCAGAACAGTACCATTGGCGCCGACGCCGTCTTCAGTAAGATTGCCATATTCTTGCAGAAAAGCTGCGTTTCAGGCTAATTTTACGCATCAATGCTTAAATCTTGCTCCGATATACCGGGAAAGCATGGGGCGGGTCGCGGGCGGCTGCCTGCTGCTTTCGGGCGGGAAAAGAAAAAAGCTTGCGCAAGGACACCACCATTCCGTGTCAAAAATCGCAGCTCGTCTCGTGGTGGCCGGTAGCTTTGTCCATTACTTCCCAAGCGCGATTCGCTGAGAAAAACGATGATCAATCTCGTATTCCGCTGGATTAATCCGGCTGACTGGCCCGAGTTGGCCAACGGGCTAAGTTCTGTAGAGTGGTCGGTGGCTACCAATGCTTCAGGGAGGGGCGAAGCCGCTGAGGTGCGAAATGGGCGCGGCCCTGCGCTTTTCAGGCTGCACCCTGCTCTCCTTGATAGCAAGAGATCACTGAAGACGGGCGACCTCCACGGCGTATATCGACTATGACCCAACGAACAACCACACATCCAATCGCAAGGCATATTCCAAAGAGGCCCGCGGTCGCGAGGAAGCACCGGCGTCACCTCGTTTCGCCGCAAGGCGTTAGGTAAGGGGACCTATTCTCGAGAAAAGGTCCCCTTTGATAGCTGCTACGGCAACTCTAGCCATCTATCGGGATGGCCAGAGAGGTCTTAGTTCGGTCCATGACCACCATCGTGCTGAAACCTTTCACATCGCTGTTCTCGTAGAAAAACCGACGCGAGAAGGACTCGTACTCTGCTAAGTCGCGGACGGAAACGAGCAACACAAAGTCCGCGTTTCCAGTGACGAAATAGGCACTGACAATCTCAGGTGTCCTTCGTATCGCCTGCTTGAACCGGTCGATAATATCGTAGCGGTCGCGCTCGAGGTCGATCGACACCAGCAACATTAGTGGCCGGCCTACAGCATCTGGAGATATCACTGAGACGTCCGCCTGGATCACTCCTTCGTCACGAAGGCGCTTCAAGCGCCTTTGGCAGGCGGTTGCCGACACCCCTGCAAGACTGCCTAACTCTTCTGTCGTGAGCCGATTATTTTGCTGAACAGCGACGAGGAGTTTACGATCAATCCGGTCCAGTTCCACCCCGAAACCTCACTTATCACGACTGACACGCAGGTTTACTGCATGAGGGGAATTCTTACCGCTCGCTGCCTATTGGCGAAAGCCCAATCTGGGATGCGCTGCGGATTTCTCCTGAAAAAAACAAAGGTGGCATTTTAGGCACCGTCAACCGGAAAGGCATGGCTCTAATTCTATTAGCCGGCGCTCCAACTCATCGTATCGAGCTAAGGACTCGCGAACCACGTTTTCCAAAAGCCTTGAGATGTCGTTATCGTACTCATTGAATGGGAGACTTCCGCAGAACAGGATCGAGCCCGTCGAAAAGACAAAATTCCCCAGCTGCTTGGGAACGATGCACAAATCTGCTCGTACTTGGGCCGACTGCCACTCCGCCGTGTGGATTTCCGGCCAGAACGCCTTCTCCGGTGCGCAGAAATATTCCCCAGGAATACCTTCAGTGGTAGCAAGCACTACCGTCTCGGGAGGCG
The DNA here is from genome assembly GCF_016756515.1 of Mesorhizobium sp. 113-3-9. Taxonomy (NCBI): domain Bacteria; kingdom Pseudomonadati; phylum Pseudomonadota; class Alphaproteobacteria; order Hyphomicrobiales; family Phyllobacteriaceae; genus Mesorhizobium; species Mesorhizobium sp. 113-3-9. The sequence continues at coordinate 7,197,967 of NZ_AP023246.1, forward strand.
TACCGAGGCTTGCGTCGACGACATCGACCTCAAAACCTGCGGCGCCACCTCCCGAGTACCCGAAGCCACCGAATTCTTTGCTTTGGATGCCTTCGAAAAACCTTGCGAACCGCTCATCGTACGATGCCGGGGTCCGGACGAAGTGCGTACCAAGGAAGTCGCCATGCGCCGACATTCCTATTCCGAATATTCTTTGCGGAGGTCTGTCGTTCTTCAACCACAGCCCACCATTCTGGCCGTCAAATGCGTGGAAATACTCGCCCGGCTCACACTCCCATCCTCTTGCTCCAGCCTCTGCCCGTCGGATTTCAATGGCACCAGGAAACAGCTCGTTGGTTGCGATGCGCCAGTAAAAGCCATTACCTCCCAAATATCCGAAGCCTCCACCGCTGGAGATATAACTTTCGATAGCGTCGAGAGTCCTCTTCGTGTGGTATTCCGGATGCGTAACCGTGAGTACCAGCGAGTAGCCCGCTAACGCGGCCGTCCCTTCATCCTGCAAATCATGGTCCGTGACAATATCAACAGAAATGCCCTTGGCGTCGCACCAAGAAATTAGGTGCATATCAGCCGGGAAATGCCGAAGACCAGAGCCATAATGGTCTACATAGGCGAAATATCCGGGACGCATGTTGAGTTGCGGTCGAAGTATGGAACTGAACATAATACCAGTGCCATCGGCATGCAGATCATAAAGGGACCGACCGTATTGAGGATATTCCGCTGGATGGTAGGGGTATGATTTCCATTCGTCTCGGCGTTTGACATATTCGGCGCCGAAATTTGAACGAGGGTGATTTGCATAGGCAACGTAGGTGAAAGTCGAAAAAAGTATGGCAATCCTTGCCCTACAAGACTGCTTGGACGGCCGCACAAAGAATGGAATGATATCCTCGGCACCGCCGCATCTCAGTCGGATGCCGTAAACACCGCTGGGCAGGTCTGGCGCTGTATCAAAGGTGAAATCTGTGTCCCACTTCGCATCATAGAGATCGGTTTCATGGAAATGGACCGCCGCATACTCGTCGGGCGCGTGGCGCCAGCACATCTCCGTGCCCGACCAGTGCGAGCCTCGTACGGCTCTAGTGGGCAAGTTGAAAAGTTGTCCATCCAGCCTCAACGGGCCAGTGTCACGGATTGTCGGCGTCGACATTTCCAGACCAAAGTTCCAACATGCGAGCATCGCATCAGGCATTGGCTGTGTCCCGTCAAGCCTTTGCGGCAATTGAGACCCACGAAGGAGAGTAGGTGCTTCAAGCCGACCGTTGAAAAAAAATTCGAACATCGAGCAGTCAGCATCGCGCGGCGTCGCAGCCAGGACCACCTTTTCATTTGCGCTTTTCTGATTGTATCCGAAGACTTGGTGTCCGACGATTTGTAATCCGTCAGCTACATTGTACCCGACGACATCCAACGCATGGCCATGCACTGCAATGCGCAGTTCGTACCACTGGCCAATTCTTAAGCTGAGTTCCTTGAAACTCACTTGGGCTGGCGTGCGACAGACGAGCTGGGTATCTGTGATGGCGATGGAAACAGATATGCCCTCCAAGTCGGCGAAGGAGAACAAGGTCTGCGGAGACGAACGTAGCAGCCGAGGCTGAAACCGGATGGAGAACGTATTTTCCCTCAGATCTGCGCCTTGCAGAGGGATGACTCCATAAGAACCCAGCTGTATTTGCTTGGAGACCGAAGGATATGCCCCCTCAAAAGGCGAGGCAACCGGCCTTAGGTCCAAACCGGGTCCCTTTGGGTTAGGGTCTGCTGAGAAAATCCTCACTAGGTCTGCAGCGTAGTCCTGCGTAAAGCTGCTGGAAACTTTGACCTCGATGCTTTCACCCGCACGGACCGAGAGGCGGTTGGTATATCCAATCAGACAAGCGGTTTGGATATCCCCCGCGCGAGGTGAAAGCGACGCATTCATCAAAGGGTACCTGAGCCTTGCTGTGTCAACCGTACGTGTATGACAAGCGTTCTGAGTACGGTGTCTCTTCGTTCTTCAGATGTCACATTACCCAGGAATGGGTAGAACTTCGTCGGCTCTCCCGCTTTTCCAATCGGACCGCTCAAAGGCCATGATCAGCTCGTCGCGAAGCTTTCCGCGAAAAATAGAGCACCCCCGCGCCACGCTTTCAAGCTTGAAACCGATCGCCTCGTAACTTCTCCTCGCGTTCAGATTTTCGGGAAAACAACCAAGCCGAAGGCGGTCCACCAAAGATTCGGCAAATACAGTTTCGATTAGCGCAGACATCATGGCGCGACCGTACCCACCCCCTTGTTTCGTCACGGCGAGCCGCTTAACGAAAATCGAAGTTTCCGCTGCTCGCCAACCATTCGAGATCGCGAAGCCCACAGGGATGCCGTCAGATTCCGCCAGAAAATATCGATAGTCCGGATCAGCGATGGCGGTCAGATGCTGAGACTCGTTCCATTGGTCGATAAAATCCCTATACGCTGGGATCTGCTCTGTTCGGATAATGAACGAAATGTCGGTGGGCAAAGCCCGCCTGAGAAAAACGCACGGTCGCCTGTCCGCCATAGTACCCAAAGTTCCTCACCAATAGGCATCTGCGGGGTACGCAGGCTGCACCAGACGCAAGTTAGCGCCCGGTGCAACCCGTCCCTATTGAGCTGTTACAACAATGGAGCGATTTCCTGTTCCCACCGCTTTTGCCAAACGGCTTCCTGTTCAGACAGGTAGGCCCAGTCAGGGATGTAAGCATGAAGATTCATTTCCTCGCTATTGAGCGAGAATGGTTTTAACTCTTCAGAGACCACCGATTTGACGTTGGCGGGCAACCCAGCTCCTGAGATCTGGTTGAAGGTGGCGTCATTCTCCGGACTGATCGCAAAGTTGGCGAAATCGAAAGCAGCCTTCGTGTTGCCACCCTTAAGCACCGTCCATCCTTCCTGGTAGATGAACGTTCGGAAACCTGACGCTGTGTCCATCTTGTTCAAATAGTGGAGTTGGAAGTTCCTGGCGAGATCCTTAATGACAAACGCGGCTGCGAAGGCCATACTTGTTTCGCCGGTGCTTATCGAACTTGTCATGTCCTGATCGGAATTGGCGACGCGGCCGATATTACCGCTACGGGCGAGCTCTTTCACGAAATCCCATGCGGGCTCCAAGTTTCGTTCGTCGCCGCCTTTGTGAAGGGCCAGCATGACCATCTGAAGGTTTGAGCCGAGCGAGGGCACATTCCAGCAGATTTTGCCCTTCAGCCGCGGGTCTAGAAGATCTTCGACCTTCGTAATCTCAAAAGGGATGGTGTCCTTGCGGTAAATCCAGAACGTGGACGCAACGGTTCGCGGGATGTTGACGATATTGCCACCCCCGTCCTTCACGAGCAACTTAGGCGGGATGTCGGCGAGGTTGGGAACTTGTTCCAGTGTAACTGGTTCAGCCCATCCTTCTTTCGCGACCATCTGCCAAGATGGGTCCCATCCTGAAAGCAGATCGATTCCTGGCTTTGGCCATGTGGATTTGATCTTTGACATAATGACCATGGCGCCGCCCGCGTGACGCTGCCAGTTAACGTCCACATGCGTCTGCTTAGCTGCTATCGCTTGGCTGGCATCAAGATAGGTTCCCCCCCACTCTACAGCAGTGATCTTTTCTGCAGCCAAGGCTCGGCCCAGAGACAGCGGTCCTGCTGTAGACAATACAGCCGCCGATGAAGCCAGTTTGGTGAATTGACGCCGTGTCATTCTATTCATTTCAGGTTCCCTTTTTTATAGTTGATACATATTCGTAAGCGTCGATATGCTCGTCGCTTCAATGTCTTTGGGCGTATTACTGCCTCTCCTCTGCAACGAAGCAAAGTTTACGCTATCGTGTTTTAGACACGCGATCTGTCCTCCCTGCATCAATTTACTTACCGATTGCCGCTAGCATCATTCTGCAGAGCAAAGTGAGGTCGTATACTGGGAGGTTTGTGAGGCGGCGAATAGCCGGAGAAACAGCGGGGAAAACCGCACATTCGAACAAAATAGCCGCAATTTCCGGGTGCTCTTCCCGCAACTTCATCACACGCTCAGAGACGACTTTCTCCAGACCCACGACGTCAAACGGAGGCGCCGGCATCTTCAGCTCGTCGTGCCAAAACTGGCTACCCTCAATACCGCCGACAACAACCCTCGCCCGGTCTTGCGGGTCGCTCAAGCCGATCATATCTTCGCTTACGTAGTTTGAGTCGTACGTGAGAACGGCAATCTTCGCCGGCGCCGGCAGCTGCTTCAATAGCATCGGCAGCAGAAGCATGCTGGACATCGCCACCGGAACTTGGACTGAAGAGGCCACCGCACCTTGCAATCGTATTGTGAAACCGCAATTTGAACTGATGGCCACAGCGCCTTGCTCCACCAAGCGTCGCGCCGCTGCGATGTAGGAGGGCTCCAAAGCTGGGTCACCGCGCAAAACGCGCTCTCCAAAAGAACCTTCAGGCACCTCGGTGATCGTGGGGAAATCGATCGAGGCCGGGTTTTGGATAGAGCCGACTTCGTTTTCCCTGGCGGGATCGCGCGGTCCCTGGTCAAGCGCCAATACGCCAAGCGAAGGTGTGAGCTTAGATTCCATTGGTGATTAGATCCTAATCGTCGCAGTCGCCTGCCGCGATGGAGCAGCGGGGTACTGAGTATTCACGTTGGAACGATAGCAGTGGCAGTTTACGGGCAATAGACAATTTTGACCGCTTTCTGCAGGAAACCTGCATTCTCAAGCCAGCCGTGAGCGTTTTCATGCATCGAAAAGCCTACACGCAGTTTCGGGCATTATGAGCCGGAGGGTCGTCCAGCCCCAGTTGCGATAAGTGCTGAGCAAGACAACCTTGCGCGATCCCGTCACAACGGCTTTTGGCTAGGAAGTCTCCTGCGGGTTTCGACCAGCGCGTGCCAGATTGATTGTGCAAAGCTGCGTGGTGTCAAAACACTGATTCCGCCTGGTCGGCACCATAAAACCACACCGATCCCATGCAGTGGCGTCAATGCGACGCTGTCGACCGGAAAATGCTGCGGCACGAGATTCACACTCACAAACTGGTTCAGCAGTTGGGAGGCTATAGAGCTGTCGACCTGTATCGTGTGCCAGGCATGGGATAAATCCTGGACGCAGCCAATATCAGGCGGAAGGTCGGGTTTGACGTCCGGTGCGAGATCTCCGCCAACCAACCAAAGGCGTTGTGGGTGGACGCGCAGCAGGGATGCGTAGGCACCGCATACGGCCTTTCCCGGTGTTGGCGAAGTGGAAAGCTTGTACTGGGCCGCCAAAGTCCCAGCCATCTCAACATAACGTTGCGGCCAAGCATGGTATTGGACCACAGTTTGTGAAGGCTGGTAGGTGACCTCGGAAACTGTCGCCAAGCCCTCTGTTGGGTAAATGCGCTTAGCCATGGAGCCGTTTTCCTTCAGGGTCTATGAAGTGAGGCGAAACGACCTTCACGAGATAACGGACGCCGCGGATCGGATTGTCAGCCAGGAGCGTTCTACCTTCCCATTTGGAGAGGCCGCCATTCAGCATACCAATCCCGATCCAATGACCGAGAGAGGGACTTTCGATTGCAGAAGTCACCCAACCCAATCCATGGCCGCTGAGGTCCTGCTGCTGGCAGAGGATGGAGCCCACTTCAAACGTTTCACCATCCGTCACAGGCACCAATCCCACCAATTGAGCCCGGTTATCGTTGCATAGTTCGGGTCTGCGGCGCATGACGGATCCGACAAAGGGCTTTTTGCCGGATGCCATGCGCCCCAAGCCCAAGTCGTCCAGTGTTGAACGACCGTCCAGTTCGCCACCTACTATATGACCTTTTTCAATTGCCAGTGCGTCCAGAGTCTCAGTTCCGTACGGGCCTCCACCAAGACCTTTCACGCCAGTAAGCAGCAGGTTCCAGGTATTTTCCCCAAAATCCGCTGGCACGTAGACCTCATACCCGAGCTCACCCGAAAAGCTTATCCGAGCAACACGGCAGTCGACACCGTCGATTTTTCCTTCGCGGACCCCCATGAAAGGAAAGGCGTCGTTATCCAATTTCATGCCGGTGATTATCGGTTCCAACAATTCGCGCGATCGTGGCCCGGCGATAGATATGGCCGCCCACTGCTCGGTGACCGAAGTTGCGGAGGCTCGCAGGTCCGGCCATCGCGTCTCCAACAATTCTTCTAACCAAGACAAGACCTTGCCCGCGCAGGCGGTTGTGGTTGTCACAAGGTAGTCGAACTCACCAACGCGCCAGCAGGTCCCGTCGTCCATTGCCAAGCCGTCGTCGCGCAGCATGACACCATAACGTGCCTTGCCCACCGGCAATGATTTGAAGGCGTTGACATACACCCGGTTCAGAAATTCTCCCGCATCCGGGCCTTGGACCGATATTTTGCCGAAAGATGACACGTCGCAGATGCCAACGGACCTTCGGACCATTCGCATCTCCCGCTGGTAACCCGCCTCAAGGCTTTCGGCGCCTTGTGGAAAGTATTGTGAGCGCAGCCAGAAACCTGACTCTATCATGTTCGCGCCCTGGCTTATCGACGCATTGTGCACAGGAGAACGACGCGTGGGATAAAGACGTTGACCTGGGTCAGAACCCGCTAATACACCGATTGAAACCGGCGCAAACGGCGGCCTGAATGTCGTCGTTCCCACTTCACTGATCTGCCGCCCCCGCATTTTTGCGATTAGGGCTAAGGCATTGACGGCAGACGTTCGTCCTTGGTCTGTTCCCATACCCAGTGTCGTATAGCGCTTCAGCAGCTCCGGAGCGTCGTAACCCTCCGATGTGCTTAGGATAATGTCGCCCAGCGTTACGTCATTTTGGACGTCGACAAATGCTTTCCCTTTAATCGAATTCAACACATGATGGCGAATGGGGTTATCCCATCCGCCTGCTGGCGGGAAACCTGGCTTTACGATCGTTTTGCCTAGCGCAATCGCCGCCTCCGCTCCGCCAGCGCACCCAGAATCGCGGCATTCGTCATTTCCCCATACACCAGAAGCCGCGCCGACGCACCGGATAGGCTCTCGGGTCTCGCCGGGCAGAAAAGCAGCAAGCTCATCGCTCCACACGGGCCGGACGCCTCGCTGGCTAAGCAGATGTTGGGTAGGCGACCATCCGCCGGACATCCCGATAGCATCACAGCGAATGATCTCTGCATGGCCTCCGTTGGGGTCACCTATCTGTAACCCTGTGACGCCATTACGGCCTTTAGCCCTCAGCGGTACACGTCCAAAACGGACCTCGACGTCCGCGGCCAAGGCCGCATCGACCATGGAGCCGGACGCTTTCTCGCGAGCATCAACGAGGATCGTGACAATGCCCGCCTTGGCCAGATCGCGCGCTGCAATGTATGCGCTGTCATTATTCGTGACGATGACGGCGCTTTTGCCCGCAGCCACTGCCCACCGATTTGCATAGCTTCGCATCGACGAGGCCAGCATGACGCCGGGCCGGTCGTTGTTGCCGAAGATGAGGGGACGCTCGATGGCACCGGCTGCCACGACGACTCGCTTGGCCCGAATGGTCCACAGCCGTTCCCTGGCGGTATTGTCCAATTCTCCGGGGGAACGCTGCAGACGTTCAACTAAGCCGACGACCCCATGGTCATAAATACCAAAAGCAGTCGTACGCGTGAGGATACGAATATTTGGGGACGCTCGCAGATATCGTTCTCTTGACGCCAGCCAAGCCGACGCAGTCACATCTTCAATCGGGACGGTCTCCTGCAAGAGGTTTCCGCCCAGTTGAAAGTCGCGCTCCACCAATATCACATTGAGTCCGGCCCCAGACGCGACGCGTGCCGCTTCAAGACCCGCAGGACCAGCTCCGACAACGAGAAGGTCGCAAAAGCCTTCAACATTTTCATATCTGTCCGGATCAGGTTCGCGAGAGGCGCGTCCCAACCCGGCGGCCCTGCGAATGAAACGCTCGTAAAACATCCAGCTTCGCGACGTTTTGCCGGGGCCCATAAAGGTCTTATAATAAAATCCCGCGCCGAGAAACCGCGTGAACAGCTGGTTGAGGACGCCGATGTCGAAGCGAAGCGAGGGCCAGCAATGCTGGCTGTAGGCTTCCAAGCCTTGGCAAAGCTCCTCCGTGGTCGCGAGAGTGTTCGGGGTAGCGCTTGCCCCCCTTCCTACAGTCAGCAGCGCAGACGTTTCCTCAAGGCCTGCACTCATGATTCCACGTGGCCGATGATACTTGAAGCTACGGCCTACCAAGCACTCACCGTTTGCCAACAGAGCCGACGCCAATGTGTCACCCGTATAACCCTGGAGGCGGCGCCCATTGAACGAGAATTCGACCGGGCGATCCCGATCCAGCGCACCCCCAACTTCAAAGCGGAAGGCGGTCATTTCACGAGCTCCGAAATGGTGAGGCGCGCCGGCTCGACCTGGGAAATGGAGTGGGTCAAGGTATCGCGTTCGAGGACCAGCCAAATCCGGCAGCCACCAGAGTGATGCCACTTTTCGCGAAGCACACCTTTGGGATTTGACCTTATATAGACCGCGTCATTCCACTCCTCGAGTGACGCATCAAGTTCGGGAAACGTCACGCTAGCGTCGCCACCATACGTGAATTCACTGTGGTCGCGTTCGCCACAGAAAGGACAGCTGATGCGCATTAGTGAAGCCTTGGAATGGGGCCGGTGCCGGCCTCGTCGATAGTTGCGCCTCGCGCGAATCTATCGAGTGAAAATGGTGCTGACAGGCGATCATTCTCACCTCGAGCAATTAGGTGAGAAAAACACCAGCCTGACGCCGGCGTTGCCTTGAATCCGCTATAACCCCATCCACCGCTAAGATAGAGACCTTCGAGCGGTGTCTTTGAAATGATGGGCGAGCCATCCATGGTCATATCATTGATGCCACCCCAGTGCCGCACCAGACGGACCCTGCCTAGGCACGGCATTAGTGAAACCGCTAGAGAAGCTACGTCACGAACAGCCGGCAAATTGCCCCGTTGAGCGTATGAGTTGTACATGTCGAGATCGCCGCCGAATACCATCCCACCCTTATCTGATTGGCTGATGTAGAATTGACCGTGTGACACGAAGTCGATCACGTGGTCGAGAAGTGGCTTCAATGGTTCAGACACAAAGGCTTGCAGGAGATGGCTCTCTATAGGAAGCCGCAGACCGGCCATTTCGCCAAGCTGCGAGGTATGACCCGCCACCGCCATTGCCGTTTTCTTGGACAGGACGCGACCCCTGGTTGTTTCCACACCGGTAATGCGGCCGCCATCTCGGAGGAAACCGGTAACCTCACAGTTCTGAATTATGTCGACTCCGAGCTGTGATGCAGCGCGGGCGTATCCCCAGACGACCGCATCATGGCGGGCAGTCCCCCCGCTCGGTTGAAGCAACCCTCCCCAGATCGGAAAGCGTGCTGTCGGCCGATAATCCAGGTGCGGTACTAATTTCTGCATTGCCGCGCGGTCTAGCAAACGCGCATCAATGCCGTGGCGAAGCATTATGTTGCTACGCCTCACTGCCCCATCCACGTCCTCTGATGAATTCAGCAGAAGGATCTGCCCGCGCGGACTAAACATGACGTTGAAGTTCAGTTCGCTCGAAAGCGTATCCCAGAGCTTTTGAGAATGCCCATAAAACTCGGTCGAACCCGCCAGCAGGTAATTTGCCAGAATGATAGTTGTGTTCCGACCGGCATTGCCGGACCCGATGTGAGATTTTTCGAGAACTGCAACGTTACGAATACCGAATTCCTTGGCCAGGTAGTAGGCGGTGGCAAGTCCATGTCCGCCGCCGCCCACTATCACCACGTCATATTGCGACTTTGGTTCAGGATTGCGCCAAGCGCGGGACCATGGCCGACCCGAGACAGCGTGCCTTAATGATTCAAACGCAGAATAGTTTGTCATACAGCCTCAACTTGCCGCGAGCCAGCAGGCCACATACCAGGCGCACAATTGCGATGTTGTTGTCCCTGCCATCCTAACAAGGCTCAGGACGTAAAACTCGGGATTTCACCGTCCATAATGTTGAAGTCCGGCATATTTCGAGCGCTCTGCGCATGAAAGCCGCGAAGCCAAAGATTTTTCGGGTTCTTTTGCACCGAAACGGTTATGTTGGGCGGGGGCGGAGAGGACGGCGAGCTTACAACACAACTTGGTGGCGCCTAGCTGCGTCTGTGAACACCGCCGGGCGATGATTACAAAAGATCAGCAGCGTCCCTTCGCTACATTGGCCTGCGGCGCAGAAATTATGCGGCTCGCCGGCTCTCAAAGCTGCAAGACGGACGGGTGGGACGTGTAACCTGCTGGGGCCGCCCACGATGGCGTCTGGTTTGCTCAACTTTGGATTACGATCTTGAATCAAACAGTTGCGACTGAAAGCCCCCCCCCGTTTCTTGACGCCATCCGCAAAGATTTCCCGGCGACCAGTGAGTTTATCTACATGGATGTTGCGAACCAGGGCCTCATATCGCTAGCAGTCCGTGATTCCATCAATGAGCACCTTAACAACAGGCTCGTCGGCATCAATGACGAACTGCACCAGTTGGCTAAGGTAGAGGAGACCCGCGAGCTTTTCGCCCGCTTTATCGGCGCTCAGACAAATGAGATCGCCCTGACGAAAAACGCTTCGGAGGGGATTAACATCATTGCCAATGCATTCGCTTGGAAAGAGGGCGACAACATAATTCTCTGCCCGAAACTCGAACACGCCAACAACATTCTCCCATGGCTGCAATTAAAGGCTCGTCAGGGGGTTGAAGTCCGGACGATCGAGCCACTCAACGGGCAGATTGACGTCGAAGCTTTGGGTAAAGCCATCGACAGCCGAACCCGCGTTGTTACGATCGCCACGGTGACGATGGTGCCCGGCTTCCGGACCGAGGTCTCGGCAATTGCCAGGCTTTGCAACCAAAAGGGGGTCTTCCTCCTAGCAGACGCCACGCAATCAGTAGGCATTCTTGCCACTGATGTGCGCGATCTGGGCATCGATGGGCTGGCTGTCTCGACAGTCAAGGGCCTTATGGGTCTTTACGGATCCGGCTTTTTGTATTGCCGGCGGCAATGGGCCGACCGGCTTCTGCCGGCCTATCTTGCGAGATTCAGCGTAGATCTCGGCGAGGCTTTGGAATCTGCTCCGGTATCCGACACGTTTACTCTCCGCCCTGGCGCAACCCGCTTTGACATCGGGCACTATAACTTCCCGGGTCTAATCGCGGTAACAGCATCCATCCGGCAGCTGAGTGCCGTCGGAATGGAAAGGATCGAGCGCCACGTAACCGGTCTGGCGGCCCGTCTCGCAACCGGTCTTCATGGTCTGGGCATGCCTGTATGCGGGGGACTGCTTCGACCAGGCTCCAGCAGTATTGTGGCGGTAGGCGACATGTCACTGCTCGGCGGTCAATCATCACACCAGTTAGATGTGGCATCGTTGCGGGATCATCTGGCGCAGCACAAGATCATCGCATCCGCCCGCCGTGGGATGCTGCGGTTTTCACTTCATCTCTACAATACGGCCGATGAGGTCGATCAAGTTATTGACATAGCTAAGGGCTGGTTGACCCGCCCCGCCTGATCGCATTCTACCCCAAAAGAGGTCCATCATGCCTTCGCCCGATCCACAGCTGGTATCGCTCCTACAGGACTTGACGCGCATTGAGAGCGTCAACCCCTCTCTGTCCAAGACCGGGAGCGGTGAACGGGCTATGGCTCTTTACCTGCAGAAATATTGCGAGGAACGCGGGTTAGCTTGTGAGCTTCAGGAAGTGAAGGACGGGCGCCCGAATTTGGTGGCTTGGGTGCCTGGAACGGATCCCGACCGGCGCATCCTGTTCATTGCCCACACGGATACCGTGCCGGTTGAGAAATGGGAGGATAATCCGTTTTCGGGAGATATCCGAGACGGGCTTCTCCACGGCCGGGGCAGCTGTGATACCAAAGGCTCCCTCGCAGCAATGCTAAGGGCACTGTGCACGCTTGGAGCACGAAAACCGAAAGCCACGGTAGTCCTGGTGGCCAGTATTGACGAGGAATACCGCAAAATCGGCGCTCGCGCCGTAGCAGATTCCGGTGTTGCCTACGAAGCCGCCGTCGTCGGCGAGCCAACAAGCTTGGAATTGGTAGTAGCCCACAAAGGGTCAGTCCGCTGGCAGGTCGAAGTCGAAGGTATACCGGTTCATTCTTCGAGACCGCACCTGGGCGTCAACGCGATCACCGGGATGGCTCGGATCATATTAGCGCTCGAAGAGCTGAACAGGAACCTAAGCTTACGCGAAAATGCGCTCGTCGGCCCCCCTGCCCTGACCGTAAGCCTGATTGAAGGTGGGATAGAACTGACAACCGTTCCCCCGGCCTGCCGGATCTGGATCGACCGTCGACTAACTCCTGGAGAGTCTCCACAGGGAGCCATTCAAGAGGTCGAGGATATTCTCAAACACTTCCGTGAAAGCGAATACAAGATTATCGCCCGCTCACTCCTTCCGGCGCTGGAAGACCCCGCTCCCTTAAGTGCCGAAGGTAGCCGAATTGCGGAGGTGGCCTCCCTAATCTGCAAAGATGTGGCAGGAACTGGCAGGTTTACGGGTGCGCCTTGGGGAACGGATGCTAGCCAACTCGCTGGGGTATCCTGTGTAGTGATTGGCCCCGGTAGCATGGCTCAAGCCCATACCAGCAACGAGTATATTACCTTGGATCAGCTGGATTATGCTGTCCAAATCTACCAACGCATAATGCTGGAATATTGAGCTTCTGCCGGCAAAGGCGACCCATCGGTGGTTTTTTTGCGCAAGATCCCAATTTTCGCACGATGCTAAATAGTACAAGCCGATTTTTGCAGAATTTCGGCGCAAAAGACCGCAATTCAGCGACGAACGGTGAGGCGGCCTTGTTACGTTCAGCCAAGGGCAGCGCCTGACGTTTAGCGCCAGCGCCCTGTGTTCCCGGCCTTCCTTGTCTTGGGCCGGCCGTCAAAACAAGGATTCGCTATGAACAAGCCACTCACTCCCATCAATGACACGAGCCTGGAGCTATTTGATCGGCTCGAATCTGAAGTCCGCAGCTATGTCCGCTCCTTTCCGGTTTTATTCGACCACGCGTCCAACACAAAGCTGGTGGGCGCAGACGGTCGTGAGTTCATCGATTTCTTCGGTGGGGCGGGCGCTCTCAATTATGGGCATAACAATCCCGCTTTCAAACAGGCTCTGCTGGACTACATCGAGCGCGACGGCATCGTCCACAGTCTGGATCTCGCCACGACGGCGAAAAGGGCTTTCATGGAGGCCTTTGAGAAGCATATTCTCCTGCCGCGTGGGCTTAACTACAAGCTGCAGTTCCCGGGACCCACCGGCACGAATGCCGTTGAAGCAGCCCTGAAGCTCGCTCGCCTCGCGACAGGTAGATCAAACGTTGTGGCTTTCACCAACGGGTTTCACGGCGTCAGTGTCGGCGCCCTTGCGGCGACCGGCTACAAGGAGTTCCGCACGGCGGCCGGTATCTCACTCGCGAACGTCACGATGCTGCCGTACGATGGGTACCTCGGCGAAGGAATCGACACCCTAGATTATTTCGAAAACCTTCTCCTTGATCCGAACAGCGGCTTAGACAAGCCCGCTGCTGTCATTCTGGAAGCAGTTCAGGGCGAAGGTGGCATTAACATCGCCAGCACGCCTTGGCTGAAGCGGCTGCGCGAACTGACAACCCAGCATGGCATCTTGCTCATCTGCGATGAAATTCAGGCCGGTATAGGCCGCACGGGCAAGTTCTTCGCCTTTGAGACCTCCGGGATCATCCCCGACATTGTAACTCTGTCAAAGTCGCTGTCGGCTTATGGCACACCAATGTCTCTTATCCTGATGAAGCCGGAGGTCGACGTGTGGGCCCCAGCGGCACACACCGGCACGTTCCGGGGCAACAATCTGGCCTTCATCACCGCGCGCAGGGCAATTGAAGTTTACTGGTCAGACAACAAGTTTGAAAAGCAAATTGCCGAGAAATCAGCCGTATTGGCTGAATCTCTCAAAGCGATCGCCGAAGAATTTTCGGCCCTCGGACTCACCGTCCGCGGTCGTGGACTGATGTTTGGTCTTGTTTGCCAAAAACATCGCCACTTCGCATCCGCAGTGTCGAAGGAAGCTCTAAGCCGTGGCTTGGTGATTGAAACGGCGGGATCGTACGGAGAAGTGGTAAAGTTCATGACAGCGCTCACGATCACTGAAGAAGATCTCCGCCGCGGCCTTTCGGTCATTCGCGATAGTGTCGAAACCGTGAGCAAAACCCTCAACTAGGTCTTGCGTGAGGAAAACCCGTCATTTGGGTGCAAAAACGCGTTGGGGGCACGGTATGGCGTGCTCCCAATCGCAATCCCGCCGGACCTGACGGCCAACCATTAATGCGCATCGGCGACTGCCGAGACAATCCAAACATACAACGAAGGGATCGGGATACATGGCCGGCAGCGAGGTTCTTAAGAACTACATCGATGGAGAATGGCGAGACTCCTCCACCGGAGGCCGCATCGAGGTCGACGACCCCTCCACTGGGGAAGTTTTTGCAGTCGTTGCCGATGCAGGCCGTGACGAGGTCGAACTCGCCGTGAAAGCGGCCCAGCGTGTGTTCCGCGAACGGATTCTGATCGATATGCACCCCTATGATCGGGGAAGGATGCTTTTCCGCATCGCTGAACAGATTGAAAGCCGAAGTGCACAACTGGCGGAAATGCTCTGCGACGATACGGGGAAGGCCCTGAACGTAGCCGTATCGGAAGTCCAGACCACTGTAAGATATCTTCGCTATTACGGCGGCCTGGCGGACAAGCATGAAGGCCGGTCGATCCCGCGTGGCGCTAATCTTGTCGATTACACAATTCCCAGCCCGTTTGGGGTTTCAGGCCATATTGTTCCGTGGAACTTTCCACTGGAACTGACCGCAAGGTCCCTTGCCTGCGCCTTGGCTACGGGCAACTCGGTGGTCGTGAAATCGCCGGAACTTGCCCCCCTCTCGGGTGTCGCCATGGCTGTGGCCTGTGAGGCTGCGGGTGTGCCGGCCGGGGCGGTAAATGTTCTGAGCGGCTATGGGCACACTGCGGGCCAGTCATTGATCGATCATCCAGAAGTTCGGCACCTGGTCTTTACAGGTTCGATGGCCACTGGACAGAGGGTCTTGCGCGCTGCAGCAGAGCGTATCGTACCATGCATCATGGAGCTGGGCGGCAAATCAGCGGCGATTGTCCACGCCGATGCTGACCTCAATGCAGTATTGGCATCCATCCGGATCGGCACCTTCATGAACGCTGGACAGAATTGCAACGGCCTTACCCGACTATTGGTTGATCGCTCCATTGCCCAGGAACTCATCGAAAGGCTCAAGGATCGCGTTGAATCCTTGTCGGTCGGCCGAGGCCGCGACGATTGCGACATCACACCGCTGATCTCACGGAAACAACAGACTAGTGTTGCGCGAGCCTGCCAGACTGCCCAGCAACAGGGTGCTCGCACGGTTACCGGCGGAGCTGCCCTGTCGGACCGCAGCGGGTATTACGTGGGAGCCACAGTGTTCGCCGACGTCCGACCTGAAAGCGACCTCTTCCAAAAGGAGACCTTCGGTCCTGTGCTGGCGATCACAACTTTCGACGGTGCCGAAGAGGCAGTTAATTTGTCCAACGGGACTGACCAGGGACTGGCAGCAGGCGTTTTCACCCGAGATTTAGACAAGGCTCTCTGGACTGCAGAGCGGCTGTGGGCAGGGCACGTCTACGTTAATGGCTGGTACGTAAGCGGTGTGGAAACGCCCTTTGGCGGGATCAACAAATCAGGCTACGGCCGGGAAAAGGGCGTGGAAGCACTCGACGGTTACGTGCAGACCCGGAATGTGGGGATACAGGTTTCGAACCCCAATATCGTCGCCTGAGTTATCACCGGTATGAGAGGGCAGCGATCCCAGGAGCCAAATCCTCGGTCCGCTGCCCCCAATTTAGCCGTCTTGAGCTCAACGTCCAACGGGTTATCGGGTGGTCAGAAGATCGCCGTCCAATGTTGACGCCCCTTATGTAATGCGCGGCGGTCAGCGTTCGCTCGGGTGGAGCTGAGGCTGAGCCGATCTGGACCGAGGACCCGTCGTTGCCTGCGCGGCGTCAAGCTCGTCGTCTCCGATGCGCACGAAAGCCTCAAGGCCGCCGCCACCAAGCTGCTGTCGGCGACATGGACTGCCAGCAAGAGCGGCCGCAGGGTCGTCTCAGCCTTCATCGCCACCGCTCCGCCCAGGAGACGCGCGAGGCCGCGTCCGTACAATGGCGCGCCGTCGCCGACCAGCTCCGGCCGAAGGTGCCGAAGCTGGCGACAATCGGACGACGCCATGCCCGACGTGCTGGCCTATATGACCTTCCCGAAGGAAGATTGCGCTAAGCTTCACTCGACGAATCCGAACCGACCACCGCGATGGGAACCTCCATGCAAATTTTGCAGGGCCGTTAGATGCGGAGAGTATATACCGTTCCTTTGCCGGCACCAGCTGGTCACGTTTTCGCATGTGTGTGAGAGGTTCGCCCTCGACCCAGATTCACACCGCCAGGGTTTCCAAAGTCATCAACGTGCGCAGGACGGTAGTCTTGTCTGAGCCGGAGGGACCGATAACCGAGACCTTCTCGCCGCGCACCATTTAGGCGTCCTGCTTGGAGATAACCCCGGCGAGGCCGACAATCAGACGCAGCAACCTGCCCGGGACAAACTGAACAGTCCCGCCTTTAGCGCCTTAGTCTACGATTTGCACAGATCCGCTGTTTTTGTGCCATCTGGCAGATTGATTTTGGTGTAGCCGTACTTGCTGACCGCGTTCATCATCTGTTCCGTGCCCATATAGGCTTTCAGCGCGGCATTGAAAGCGTCCACGTCAGCCTGCTGGCTGGGGAGCAACGCCAGACCCGGATAGGCCCGACCGCCCGGTGCTTCGAAAGGTTCGGCGAGCTCGAGTGCAGGATCCATGTCGACTGACTCCTTGAGCGTAAAGTAGGAGCCGCTACCGGCTGAAGCGCGGCCCGACTTGACGGCCTGGACGACCTCGGGATTGCCGGCTACCTGCATCGTCCTGTCATCGGGTATGCCAGCATCTATCGCCTGCTTAACGAAGACTGATCCCGTGGCTATGACCAAGGTCAGACCCTTGTCGAGAATGTCCTTATAGGAGTGCAAGCCCTCAGGATTGCCCTTTGGCACCACCAGTGCATCAGAGAAGGTCCCGAGTGGTTCGGTGAACAGAACGTTGCGGCATCGCTCCGGGGTGATGTACATGCCGCCCGTAATCACATCAAAACGTCCGGCTTGGAGACCAGGAACGAGGGAGCCCCACTCAGTGAGGATGGGCTCCACCTTGGCCGTACCGAGCTTTTTCAGAACATCGATCGTAATGGCGTTCATAAAGCCGAGCGGCTCACCATTCTTCCCCGGGTACGCCCAAGGCAACTCGTTGGAAAATCCTATCCTGACCGGCTCGCCTTTCTTGATCTTTTCCAAAAGCGACTGCGCAGACGCCGGAAAAGCGTTTGCGACGACAGCCGCAGCCGCAATACCGGCCGCGACAAGAGTTTTGAAAAAGATGCCAGCAGCCGAGCGGGGCGACGATGTTCGCGAGCATTTTGCAGATTCCATTAATACCTCCTATTGAGTGAGCCATGAACCAAAGCGGTTTAGCCTCAACACCGATGGTATGGGCCGTTCACCGTTCCCCTCATTGCGGCGCCTACACTGGGCAGGGACGAGCATCTGTGTGCCGGGGACCAGGATGCCACCCCTATCGGTCCTTTAGCAGCGAACCTCAACGTTCAAACGCATGTTTCCTGCGTACTTTCCGGCAAATGGCCGGAAATCCGATTTTGCGGAATTCCTCTCGTCTGGGTGAGGGAAATTAAGGTCATTGCATTTGACAGGCGAGATGTCAGGACCGGTCATCGTGTCCGAGGCCTGCCGTGTTGCTGCGGGGGAAATTTCATTAGAAGCTTGCCGATCGCCAGCTTTCGCAGGCATTTTTCCCGAAATTCGCCGCAAACCTGCATGGATGTGCAAATTACGAGCTTTTTCCTTAGTCGCTCCCTGTTACCATCTCTAGAATTAGCGAGCCATTCCGAAATGCGGGCCCAGGCTTCATCGGCCGGCACGTACCAACTTCAATCTGAAAGGTAGAAGGGCTAGGCTTACGTAAAAAAATACCGTCGTTTGCTGCGAATGGGGCAGCAAGCAACCTTACGTCATTGTCATAAAAACAAACGGGAACCAAAAATGATCAACGCCGCATTCTTTTTTTGGCGAAGGCCGCAGGCTACCTGCTTACTGGCCGCCGGTGACGGGACAGACACAGCCGCGATGCCGTAAGCAAGGTTGCCGTAAGCATAGCGTCTACGCGCAGTCTTTTTCACAAGCTGATTGAGTCCTATGAAAGCCGACAAAAACCAAGGTATATTGCTTCTGCCAGCAGGGGCCCTGTTCATCTTCCTACTCGCGCTGCCCCTGGTTCTGGCAGGTGTCGAAAGCTTTCGTGAATTTACGCCTGGCCGCATCGGTTCGGTGGGTGGTGCGCCGTTGACACTTGCGAGCTATGCCGAGCTTTTGCATCCGGTTTACATCCAATATTTTGCGTTGACGTATGCACTCTCCTTTATTTCCTCCATTGTCGCCATTCTCGTCGCGTTTCCCATTGCCTACTACATAAGCCGCCGCAGCACGCCGACAGTCAGAAAAGGCGTAATCTTCATCACTGTGGGCCTGCTGTTCCTCAGTCATCTCGTTCGAATCTATGCGATTGAGCTGACGTTCGGATCGACCGGAATGTTCGCGCCACTTCTCACCGCCTTGGGAATTAGCATGAATAGCCGCGAGTACATCTACTTTATGATTGTAGCCGGTCTGCTGCAGTACTCCATACCTATGTCAATGCTCATCCTGATCGGTACCATTCAGAATCTCAATCCGCGTCTACTGGAGGCATCTCAGTCCCTAGGCACTTCCGCCTTTCGATCCCATGTCAACATCACAATACCTTTATGCGTTCGAGGCATTGTGTCTGTATTTCTAGTGTCTATGACTATGGGTATAAGCGCGTTTGCAATACCCTGGATACTCGGTCGCGGTCGCGTCCTATTCGTTTCAAACCTTATATACAGCCGATTCAATGAGGTTGCGAATTTCCCGAGCGGCGCAGCAATCTCCGTGATTATGATTATACTTTGCGTGGTTATGATCTACATTGTCTCACGTGTCGCAACACTAGCAGATCGGTCGTAATCCCATGTCACGGAAACAACTGGCTGATCGTTTGATGACGCTGGTGGTTGGACTAATTTTCCTCCTCACCGCGGTTTTCCTGATACTTCCCGTAGTGACGACGGTTCTAATGGCCTTCGACTCTCGTGATTATCTGGGTCCGTTTCCTCCTCAAGGCCTCTCGCTCCAGTGGTTCGACAAGCTATGGGATGAACAATACCTCTGGGCCGGGTTCTACACCAGCTTGATCGTGGCCTCGGCTGCGACGCTGATTTCTGCAATCGTCGGGACTCTTGCCGCCGTCGCAATGAGTAGGATGACCGGTGCAGCCCGGGACGTCTTGTCGTCCCTGTTCCTGTCGCCGCTCATCGTTCCCGGCGTGATTATCGGTTTCGCATTGCTGATGCTGTTTTCAGCACTTGGTATCGGTTCCCCCCTCATCCGACTGATCGCAGGCCACCTTGTAATCACCATTCCCTACAGCATTCGGATGGCGTTAATAGGCCTCCTCGGTGTCAAGAGCTCGTTGCGCGAAGCCGCGTTGAGCTTGGGAGCCAATGAAATTCAGGCATTTCTTACGATTAACTTTCCATTGGCCAAAAGCAGCATTGCAGCCGGAGCGGTGTTTGCGTTCGCTTTCTCCTTGGATGATCTCGCGATCAGCTTGTTTCTCAGCGATTTCAATACCTTCACCCTACCCGTCGCACTCGTTGGGCTTTTGCGGTCGAGTTTTGATCTTACCATTGCTGCGGCTGCAGTGGGTTTGATGGGCGTAACTCTCATTTTGCTGCTGGTTCTCGACCGGACCGTCGGTCTCGACCGTGTTGTCGGCCTCAGCGTTGATAAGGCGTAAATTCATGAATGTTCTTGAGCTGAAGCGGGTATCCAAGTCATACGGGAGTTTTCTGGCGGTCGATGATGTATCCCTCACTATCGAAAAGGGGGCGATACTATCGCTTCTCGGCCCCAGTGGCTGTGGAAAAACCACGACCTTGCGCATGATTGCTGGCTTTACAGCCCCTAATTCAGGCTCAGTCATCATCAACGGGTCTGATGTCGGTCATCTGAAGCCTTACGATCGCAACGTGGGTCTGGTTTTCCAGGACTACGCACTTTTCCCTCATATGACCGTGTTCCAGAACGTTGCCTATGGGATGAAGTACAGGGGGATCGCTGCCTCCGAGATTCCTGCTCGTGTTGCCAGAATGCTCGGGCTCGTAAGGCTCGGGAGCATGGAAGGGCGATATCCTCGCGAGTTGAGTGGAGGTCAACAGCAACGCGTCGCGCTGGCACGTGCCTTAGCCACTGATCCCCAGGTCGTACTACTAGATGAGCCATTGTCCGCCCTGGATGCCAAGCTGCGTTTGGAACTTCGCCTCGAATTGAAGGAAATTCTGAGGTCGGTGGAGGCAACTACAATCGTGGTGACCCACGATCAGGAAGAAGCGCTCAGTCTGGGAGACGAGGTCGTTGTCATGCGGGATGGACGAATTGCACAACGCGGATCCCCCACGGCGATTTACAACGACCCTGCGGATCGATTTGTCGCTGAGTTCGTCGGCAGATCAAATTGGTTTAACGCAAGCAACTGGCGCGACGCAGCTAATGGCTTTGTTAATTACGAAAGCGTCGCGGGCATCTCGATATGCGGCCAAGCCAAGCCAAACACATCCGGCAAGGTTGACCTTTGCATCAGGCCTGAAAACATCGACGTACTGGCCGCCGGAGAGCCGGCGACTATGGACGAAAACACCATGCCCGGTACCGTGGTCGACGTCGCTCCGTTGGGCGCCGATGTCCATATCGTCATCGATATTGACCACGGCCCAAGAGTCCTCGCCATTCAAAAGAGCGGCAGCCAACGGACAAGTTTCGGAGTAGGCCAATCCGTTAGGATCGGTTTCTCACCAGCCGATGTGCTGGTTTTCTGAACAGAGGCTGGATCTTGCGCCGGGCGAACTCCAGCCTGCCAGAAAGACTAAAATGCGGTTTTCCTGCGCATTTGATTGAATCTGCGGGATTTTTGCCCGGAGTGCTTTGCTAAAATCAGCGAGGGATCCCGCATACGCGGGCTTCCGGCCGGAAGCACGGGAGCAATGTGAATGCCTGCACAACAACTGAGTTTTGAGCTAAGTGAGTACCAGAGCCGGTTAGCGAAGACCCGTTCTGCAATGCAGAAACGGGGAATTGATACACTTCTGGTCAGCGAGCCGGCAAATATGGCTTGGTTGACCGGTTATGATGCTTGGTCCTTCTACAACCACCAAATCGTCGTTGTCCCGTCCGAAGGTGACCCCATCTGGTGGGGCCGGTGTTCCGATGAGAATGGTGCTAACCGGACTGTGTTCTTTTCGGAACAGAATGTGGTCAGCTACGTGGACGAATTCAACCAGACCCCTGACAGGCATCCGATGGAAGATCTGTGCAGGGTTCTGGGTGAGCGAAAACTCGACCGCGGGGCGATCGGCGTCGAAAAAGACAACTATTATTTCTCGGCTCTTGCCTTCGAGGTACTCCAAGCTCGGCTGCCGAACGCGAAGTTCGTTGATGCGACGGTCTTGGTAAACTGGCAGAGGGCTGTGAAAAGCCCCAGGGAATTGGACTACATGCGCCACGCGGGACGGATCGTTACCCGCATGCACGAACGAATACTGGATAAAATGGAACCTGGCTTGCGAAAGTGTGACCTGGTTGCGGACATCTATGATGCCGCGATTCGGGGCACTCCGGAAGCGGGAGGCGACTACCCGTCCATCGTTCCGATAACTCCATCTGGCGCCGATCTCTCCTCGTGCCATTTTACGTGGGATGAAAGGCCGCTGCTCAACAACGAGGTCACCTATTTCGAGATTGCCGGCGTGCACAAGCGTTACCACGTCCCGACATGCCGGACGTATTGCCTTGGCGAAGTACCTCAACATTTCATCGAAGCGGAGAAGGCCACGCTAGAAGGAATGGAGGCCGGTCTGCAGGTTGCAAAGCCAGGGGCGACCTGTGAGGATTGGTCCGAGGCGTTCTTCAAGGTTCTTAATAAGCATGGCCTGCACAAAACCACCCGCGCAGGCTACCCGGTTGGTCTGTCATATCCGCCGGACTGGGGCGAGCACACCATGAGCCTGCGGCCAGGTGACAAGACTGTTCTTGAACCGGGCATGGCATTCCATTTCATGACCGGATTCTGGTATGGCGACTGGGGATTTGAGATCACGGAAACCGTTCTCATAACTCCCGAGGGCAACGAATGCCTAGCCTCGGTGCCGAGAAAGCTTTTCGTGAAGCCTTAAATCTGTTCACACGAAACAACAAAGCCTTCCGCTGCACGTGGGAGGCTTTGTGTTTTGAGCGGCGTTTTCGTCAACTCCGGGTGACTGTCAGAAATAAATTTCGGATGGGAAAGCCGAAGTGAGCGGCCTCGACCACGGCGAACGGCTTGCGCCGTGGGCACCCTCGCACTTCGCTGCGCCGGCCGAGGCTCTAATCGCCACTGAATCAAGGTTCAGTGGCAGGTCAACTGCTCGCAAAATGAGGCGGCAAATCTCGCCAGTGCATTGCCCTCCGGCAAGATGGGGTGCTCGTGACGCTCACGGTTGATTCGCCCCTGCAAACCTATTCAGAGTTGCGGGCGCTTGTTGGCCCATGGCCTTAGCGTTTCGAAGGCTGCAGAGGCCTGTAAGACACCAAGATCATCGAAGCGCTTGCCAACGATCTGGAGACCGACAGGAAGCTCACTCTGGGTAAATCCGCATGGCACGCTTGCGGCCGGGTTCCAGGACATGTTGAACGGATAGCTGAACTCCGCCCACATAATCCAGTCCCATGGATGCGTAGGCCAGTGATCTGGCATCAGCTTCTCGGCGGGAAAGGCGGCGACCGAAACCGATGGCGTCAGCAGGAAGTCCCAGTCCTGGAACCACCGATGTATCTTCTCAACGTAGCGCATCTTCCGCTCACGCATTTCTTGATATTGCGAGATGGAGACATCCTTGGACTGCTTGATACAGGCGACTAGTCCGGGGTCCATATCGGCCTCCCATTGCGGAAGGTACCGGGCGAGGCCAGTTTGATGAGCAGACCAGAAGAAACGGATCAGCTCCGGCCCATCCTTCGCCCAAGGAGTGGCTACTTCCTCGACGATTGCGCCAAGCTCTTCAAAACGCGCGGCGGCGGCCTTCACGAGCGACGCGACTTCAGGATCGACGCGGGCGACGCCTAAATTCGGGCTGTAGGCAATCCGCCTGCCATTTACGCCGTCGTGCAGTCGCGCGAGATAGTTGGCAGGTCCCGCCTCAAGCGTCGTATGGTCCAGGAAGTGCGGACCGGCTATCACCTGAAGCATGAGAGCGCTGTCTGCAACGGTGCGCGTTATCGGTCCGACATGGGCACTGAAATCATCGACGCCGAGTGGAGAGTAGGGCACACGCCCGAAGCTGGGTTTTAGTCCAAACACCCCACAGAAGTGTGCAGGCATGCGGATTGAGCCCGCTCCGTCACCGCCTTGGTGCAACGGCCCGAAACCTGCCGCCGCCGCAGCGCCAGCGCCAGCCGAGGAGGCGCCGGCATTGTACCCGAGCTTCCAAGGGTTGCTCGTAATCCCGGTGAGCGGACTACGCGAAACGCCCGTCCAGCCGAACTCTGGTACTGTGGTCTTGCCGAGAATGATCGCACCCTCGTCCCGCAGGCGCGACACCACCTGTGTATCCTCGGCCGGCTGATGGCCGGCGAAGATCTTGCTGCCGTGCTGTGTCGGCATGTCCTTGGTGATGGAGTGATCTTTGATCGTGGCAGGCACACCGTGTAGCAGGCCGATCCTCGCGCCACTCGTCAAGGCGGCTTCAGCCTTTTTCGCGTCGTCCATTGCGCGATCTGCATCAAGATAGGCGAAGGCGTTCACCTTAGGCTCCAGCTCAGCGATACGAGCTAGCAAGGCGCTCATGTACTCTACCGGAGAAATCTTCCTGGTACGGATCAACTGGGCCAATTCGGCCGCTGGCATAAAGCCGATGCTCTTAGAGTCCATGCATTCAGTCCTTTGCTTTGCTTGTTACTTAGAAGCGCGGTTCGCCGTGTCCGCCATGTTCACAAAGCACAAGCCTTCGCGCCTTTGGTATGGTCGCCTTCAAATGCGCCGTTGGCCTGCGATCACCCCATAGCTGCGCCCGCAATCTGGTTGGGTCCTCAAAGCGCCTCTTCACATCCCGAAACTTGCAAACGATACACATGCACCTCTTCCTCAGTTCTTCCCAAGCTTCCTCCACAATTGCGCAATAGGTCCTCATGCGTGAGGAAGTGCCGAGGCTCCGGGTGCACTATCATCAACTGTTCCAAGTATATGACGATTTGAGGCGGCAAAGTCTTCGTCTTCTGTGTCGAGCTTCCAAAGATAATCTCTTTGGATTGGGTCGCCGGTGCGTCTAATCGTGACCGCTCCGAATGACGGCTCGTAAAAACCAGAAGGGTGCGTTTGGAGACGCTATACCTTAACGAAGAGCTTCCGAGGTACTTTCGATAGGCACTCATTACCATTGGGGGTGATGAGAACGGTTTCAGTGATTTCGAAACCAAAGTTGTCGTGCCAGAAACCAGTCATGAAGTGAAAGATCATGCCTGGCTTGAGTACTGTCCGGTCCCCTCGCCGCAAACTCATCGTGTGTTCACCCCAATCTGGAGGGTAAGATAGACCGACTGGATAACCGGCTCGTGTAATTTTATCCACGCCATGCTTCTCAAGGACATTGAAGAATGCCACCGCCCAGTCCTCGCAAGTTGCACCTGGCTTGGCCGCCTCGAGACCTGCGTCCATTCCCTCTAGAGTGACCTTCTCTGCATCCAAGAAATGCTGTGGCACTTCGCCAAGGCAATACGTCCGACAGAGCGGAACATGATAGCGCTTGTAGACACCAGCCACTTCAAAATAGATTCCTTCGTTGTTGCGAAGAGGTTGATCGTCCCACGTGAAATGACACGCCGACAGATTGGTGCCCGATGGAAGCATCGGCACGATGGACGGGTAATCACCTCCAAAGTCGCGCGTCCCGCGAATCGCAGCATCGTAAATGTCGGCAACAAGGTCGCATTTGCGCATACCAGGTTCAATCTTCTCCAAGATGCGCTCATGCATCAGGGTCACGATCTGTCCCGCACTACGCACGTACTCTAGTTCGCGGGGGCTCTTGATTGCTCGCAGCCAATTAACAAGCACCGTTGCATCAGCGAATTTGGCGTTGGGCATACGCGAAACCAACGTCTCAAATGCCGTTGCAGATAAATAGTAGTTATCCTTCTCGACACCGATAACGCCCTTGTCCAGCTTGCGATCGGCAAGAACTTTGCAAAGATCTTCCATCGGATGACAAACGGGAGTTTGAACGTATTTATCGGCATAGCTGAGGACATTGTCATCCGAAAAATAGACCGTGCGCCTAGCGCCGAATTCATCCGAACAACGAACCCATACGATTGGATCGCCCTCCGGGGGAACGATGACCGCCTGGTGATTGTAAAAAGACCAGCCATCATACCCGGTCAGCCAAGCCATATTCGCAGGCTCGCTAAGGATAAGAATATCAATACCGCGCCTTTGCATTTCCGACCGAGTTTTACCAAGTCGCGTCCGATATTCTTCCAAACTGAAATTCAATATTTTGTCGGCCACTTTTTAACTCCCCTATGAGACGCCCAGGGATGTCGATGCGGATCTTATAGAGTAAGGTGAGTGTCAGTGATGCTGTCCATCATCAGATGAGTCAGCTGCGGCCAAGTGACCCTCGCCAAACCCGAAAGATCCCGAAGTACGAAGCGTCTTCAACAATTCGTCTCGCGTCAACCAAACGAGCCATTCATCATCGTTTATCCCCTGCGCCGGTAAGTGCAGAATAGATCCGTGCGGCTCTCGATGCACATAGCCATAGCGATCGACTATGCCTTTTTCGATGTTCCAGCCCGCAACCAGCGCGTAAATGAAGTCTGGCGACCATTTGGCCCATGCCAATCCGAATGCAATGCGACCTATAAAGGTAGCGAGCCCGCGGCCTCTAAAGTCCTCGCGCAACCAAATGTCCCCATGATAAGCAACCAGCCCAGTGATGCTGGGAGCGCTCGGCGCGTGGCAGCGAGACGAGGAACCGGGCACGGCTTTGAGCTTCGGATCCGCGAAACAGGCTCTGAGCGATCTAAGGTGCTCAGCAAGGTTTGTGTTGTATAGATGATCAAAACGCATTGCCTGGACATGCGCTACTCTTCCTTCCGGATCCCGTCCGATGATCCAAAACGCCTTTCCAGGTGGAAGAAAAGAACAGTCGGGGCGGAAGTTTGGATAGGTCGGCGCCTTCCCGGGGAGCCTGTCGGTAATCCCCACATACTGCTCAAAATCGTCGCCCATTGTAATATGAAGGCCGGACCTGCGCCCCAGCTCCTCTGCTGCACAGATATACTTCGAAATGTGTAGCGTCGTCACGTCGCCTTGCATGCCGAGGCACCTCTTAATACGCTGGACCCATCCAGCTTCTAGGGTGTTCGGGCAAGCATCGATACTGCGCCATCTGGTAGTTGACGACCTCCGCTCGTGACCATAAGTGGCGCCCTGGCAGCCAATCAGACGCGGCAGTTGATGTCGTCGAGGAGCGCATGTCCCGACCGTCACCGCACGTAGGTTGAGCGAGAGCAGCAGCAGGATCGCACGGTCGCGGACGCCCCGCGGCGTCGTGATATCGCACCATGCAATCACCTGTCGGGTGAGGAAGCCCGCCTGGTAGGCTAAAATACTGTAACAGGAGGAAGGAATCGCTCGAGCCGCTGCTCAGTATTATCCTGCGCTCCACATGATTTCGGTGGTACTAACCCGCTACGCGATCGCGCAGCGCAAGGAGGGTGTGTGTCGACAGCGTGGTCTTGATCGAGTCTTCTGTCGCGCTGGTCATGTGTCCAACCAAGCTCCGAGCGCGTCAGCATGGAGTGGCTACTTGCAGCCCATTCCATCCGACAAAGGAGCTTGTCGTGACCCAACTTCGCCAGCGCATTAGCGAGGACATGGAGGTGCGCAACTTCGCGCTCAACACCCAGCTGTTTTATCTGCAACAGGTGTCGCTATTCGCCCGCTGTTTAGCAAGTCGCCGGACTTGCTCGGGCGCGAGGACATTCGGACCTATACGGTCTATCGACCAACGAGAAGAAGCTGGCGCCCGACTCGATCCACAATAAGACCGTATGTCCGCCTCTGCCGGTGAGGTGGCTCGCCCTACACTGCGCGTCCGAGGGTTGCTCGGGCGGTCCGAGCCGATCCTCATCACAGGAGGACGAGCCGTGGCAGATTATAGGGAAGCATTTGTCGGAATTGATGTCGCGAAGCTGAGGAACGCCATCGCAATTGCGGATTCCGGCCGGGAGGGAGAAGTTCGCTTCTTTGGCGAGGTCGACGCCTCGGATGAGAGCATGCGCCGAGTTATCCAGCGGATCGCCACCAAGTTCAACCGGGTGTATTTCTGTTACGAGGCCGGCCCGACCGGCTATGGTCTCTATCGGCTGATCCGTTCGCTCGGCCATGAATGCATGGTGGTCGCCCCGTCGCTAATCCCGAGGAAGCCTGGCGATCGGGTGAAGACGAACCGCCGGGATGCTCTTGCGTTGGCTCGACTGCTGCGCGCCGGCGAACTGACGGCAGTGTGGGTCCCAGATGAAGGTCACGAAGCGATGCGGGATCTAGTCCGCGCCCGGGCGGCGGCGGTCGAGACGCTTCGCGTCCACCGGCAGCATGTGAGCGCCTTCATGCTCAAGCACGGACGGATTTATCCTCGCAGGAAAGGCTGGTCGATGCGCTATCTGCGCTGGCTGCAGGAACAACCGTTCGATCACCCGGCGCATCAGATCGCGCTTCAGGAAATGGTTGAAGCAGTCCGCGTCTCGAAAGAGCGGGTCGAGCGACTTGAGGATGTGATCGAGGAGTTCGTTCCAACCTGGTCACTGGCGCCGATCGTGCGGGCTCTGCAGACGCTGCGCGGCGTAGAGCTGATCGTCGCCGTAACGTTCGCCACCGAGGTTGGCGACGTGCAGCGGTTCGAGAGCCCGCGCCAGCTCATGGGTTATCTTGGCCTCGTTCCCGGCGAACGATCGACCGGCGAGACCGTCAGACGGGGCGGCATCACCAAGGCAGGGAACGGTCGCGTTCGCCATATGCTGGTCGAGAGCGCATGGACCTACAGGCATCCGCCGAGGGTCGGTGCGAAGAAGCTGTACCGTCTGGAGCAGGCACCACCGAAGGTGCGGGAGATCGCCTGGAAGGCGCAGACGCGGCTGACCGCCCGCTATCGAATGTTGAGTGGACGGGGCAAGAGGACAACGGTGGTCTGCACCGCGATCGCCCGCGAACTGGTCGGCTTCATGTGGGCCGTTGCCCGGGAGGCGCAAGCAATCTGATCTGGTCGCCGCAGCGACATACATCATTCGCGCATGGGCGGAGGCGGGACCACGGCAGGGGAATGCCCGTCAGACGCTTTGTGGCCGGCAATGGCCGACGCCCGCAGTAAGATAGGAACAGCCCCGGACGCACAATCGGGAATGCGGAAGCCAACCCGCGCATCAGAGCTTGATCACCGACGTCCTTCAGTTCCGCCTCCACCCATGCGCGATCAGCAGAATGAGCAACCGTTCCTCGGATCGGTCGACCTCCTGTGTTCCAAACCTTGACAGCGGACATCAGAGCGGTGTTTCGGGACCACCTTTCGGGAGTGGTCGCGATCAGTGAGGTTGCCGGTTCTGCATTGGGATCGGAGATCGGCTTGTGTCTGGACTTGACCTTACGTTTGACCCGGAGCGGCAGCTTCGGCGTTTCGAGGTGATCAACGGTGCTGGCGGTCGGCGGCAGTGGTCGATGGATGACAAAGCGCGGATCATCGCGGAGACTGGAGCCGAATGCGATCATTTCCGAGGTCGCCCGCCCGTTAGGTCTCAGGCCGCAGCAGGTCTTCGCCTGGCGCCGCGAAGCGCGCAAACAGGTTGCTTCGGTGCAGCAAGATTCTCCTGCCTTCGTGCCGGCGGTTGTGGCGGCGCCGGAACCTGTAGCCAGGCATCCATCGAAGCAGCGGAAACGGCAAGCCACCCGAGACAGAGCGTCTGGAGCGCGCCAGGAAGTGCCGGACGAACCGCGGCGCGTTGCCACCCCATCTGCCGCGGGTGGAAATGATCATCGACATTGAGGACCATGCCTGCCCATGCTGCCGCAATGGCCTGCATCGGATCGGCGAGGACGTGAGCGAGCGGCTCGACATCGTTCCGGCGCAGCTGCGTGGCCCAAGCAAGCGTCGAGAGGCTGAGCGGCACGCCTTCGGGGGCATGGCGTTCAGCCTGGCGGCTGAGCGGCTGATGCTGGCCGAACTTCTCGAACAAGATCATCGCCAGCAAGCCGGGACCGGCCCAGCCTCGCGGGGTGGCTTGGAACGGCGCCGGAGCCTGGCTGATCGCCTCGCAGGCGGCGGCAGGTGAGCTTCTCCCGCACGTGCTGGATCACCTTCCATTGCCGCGGCACCACCTCCAGCGTCTCGGTGATATCCTTACCCCAGCTTGCGCAGCCGATTGACCGCCGCCTCTGACCATGCAGCGCCCGCTGCAGCTTCCGGATCGTCAGATGCTGATATGCTATCGGTGGCAACCATGCTCTGGAGTGCATCATAAAACGCCTCCGCTGACTCGCCTGAAATGACGCAAACAAAGCGTCTGACGGGCATTCCTGCCGTGGTCCCGCCTCCGCCCATGCGCAGGGTATACATTGACGCGCCGCGCCGATCAGGTGAAGCGTGCCTTCCCTGGGGAGCGACGGCCCACACGAGGCCGACCAGTTCGCGGACGATCGCCGTGTAGACGACGGTTGTCCGTTGTGCCCCGGGCGCTCAGCATGCGGTAGCGGGCCGTGAGGTGGACCTGACCCTTCCATGCGATCTCACGGACGTTCGGTGGTGCCTGCGTGCCTGCTCCAACCGGTACAGCTTCGCCTTACCGATCCGAGGCTGATGTCAATAGGTCAATAGGTCCGGGCGCTCTCGACAAGTATGTGGCGAACGCGGCCATTGCCCGCCTTGGTAATGCCGCCACGCCTGATTATTGTCTCTCCAGTCGACCGCTCGCCGGAAACGAGGCCGAGGCAGCCATGAGCTGGCGAGGGCTTTCAAAACGGCTCACTTCGACGACCTCGGCAGCGCGGTCACGGCGACGATCAGATTGACCCCACGCAATGTCTGGAGCGCTCGCACGATCGGGCGCCAGCGACTGTTGGGGATCTTCATTGCGAACCCAGACCACCGTCAGTTCGCCGGTGCACCGCAGCCTTGCCAATGAAAGCATCCCGGCGGTTCGTCTTCACCCGATCCGTCAACAAGTCGGCTCTGACTGGATCGGCCCCCATCAAAAAGCTCGAAAGTTGGGGCAACAAAGGCGGACTACAGCGTCGTTCGGCTGTAAACTGAGATATGACGTTTCGACCCCGCAGTGAAAGCGCCTCTCATCCAATCCCCCCAACGCTCAGCCAGCACCAGCCCTACGCATTCCGCCATTGTATCGACCTCCTGATGATAGACGTAACGAACGCGTTCTGGAAAACGTCTGACCGACGTACCGGAGAACCAGAGGACGCTTAGAAACAAGTTCTGGTTTACTGCATCGTGGATTTCCGTATTGACGAAGGTATTTTCGTTATCGACAAGCGCAGTAGTAATTTTCTGGCCGTTGACGAATCCCTCCAGGTCTGGCACACGCACCTCTAGCACCAAAACTCCGCGCTCATTTAGCACCTCGGCCGCACATCGCAGCCAAGCTATTTGCTCATCGCGGCTTAAGAGCCACATGAACGTGTCATAGACACAATAGACAAGATCGTAGCGTCGCTCTGAACTAAATTCGGCAATGTTCCCCTTCGAGGCCTTGACCATATCCGTCCGCATGGCGAGCAGTTTTAACATTTTTTCCGAGTTATCTATACCTTGGACCTTGACGCCGCGTTCACTCAACGGAATCGCCACACGCCCGTTGCCGATGCCAAGTTCAAGAGCACTCCCGCCGCGGGAATAGCGCTCAAGAAAGGTGGCGGTGGCAGCAGCCTCAGATACTCTGCCTAACTTTTCCGTATATTCTTGATATATTTGAGCAAATTCATCGTAGTATGCAACGTCATTTGCCATTTTTAATGTTCCTTCCGGCGTCGAGGTACATACCCGTTGCCCGGTCGAAAGGCCCCCAGCTTTGGTTATGCATTCTCGCGGGGTAGGACCTCTTTCTTAGATTGGCCAAAGGTCACGCAGCATTGCTGGAGTGGCAGCCTTTGCATCGTCAATCTTTGCTGCAGTCATACGGTCCGCAAATTGGGCTAGTATCGAGCGGGCAACCTCTTCCGGATCTAGTGCAGGGTCACTGTGGTCGCCAACGTGGATCCGGTCTAGAAATGAGTTCCGGCTTCTAATTATAGTTCGTCGGGCGGGATGCCAGCCCTCGTAATAAAAGCCGCGGAGTAAGGCTGGCAGCTGCGCGCCCAGGGAAACGGCCTGGTCGCGATCCACGCAATCGCGCAAGGCGTGCAGGGTCGCAATCAGGACTTGGTACACCTGCTCGCGATCATGCCAGCGAAGTCTCCACGCTAGATCGCTGATCCAATTATGGGCTCCTTGCAATGCGTTGTTGAGATCACGGCTCACGCACATGAGCATTCTCCTGTTCTCAAAGGTCTGTAAGGACCAACCTGACGCATTGCCTCAAGGAAAATGTTACCGCGCGGGTTCGTTGCCTCACCTAAAATGTTACCCGTGAAGGCGCATGTCGCCATGGTGCCTTCACTACCAGGGAGGCAACATGAAGACGAAGATGACACATGCCATGCGTATGGAACTGGCCAATGCGGTCAGGGATCGCTATGCGGCCGCAACGACCAAGGACAAGCGCCGGATATTGGAGGAGTTCATTGCGGCGACGGGGTATCACGAAAAGTCCGCAATCCGTGTCCTGAACAGCCACCCGGAGGCGAAGCACCGTCAGACCCGCCAACGCCCGTCGCTCTATGATGAGGCCGCTCGGGGCACGTTGATTGTGCTGTGGGAAGCTTCCGATCGAGTCTGCGGCAAGCGCCTCAAGGCACTGCTGCCCATTCTATTGCCGGCGCTGGAACGCAATGGACATTTGAAGCTCGAGGAGGAGATACGCCACAAGATCCTGTCGATGAGCGCCGCCACGATCGACCGCTTGCTCCAGATGCCAAGGCGCACCATGCGTACGAAAAAACCGCCAAGGGTTATGCCAGAGCCCCGGCGGCGCATCAAAATGCGCACCTTTGCTGACTGGAACGAGCCGCTTCCCGGCAGCATGGAAATGGACCTGGTCGCTCATTGCGGAGAGGCCAACCGCGGTAGCTACGTTCACAGCCTGGTTCTGACCGACATCGCGAGCGGATGGACGGAGGCCGCGCCCATCGTGGTCCGAGAAGGTACCCTCGTGGTCGAGACACTCGACCGGATCCGCACGGGCTTGCCCTTTGCCCTGAGAGCGCTGGATGTGGATAATGGCAGCGAGTTCGTCAACAACAGGCTGATCGAATATTGCCTCGGTCACGGCATCGAACTCACTCGCTCGCGGCCTTACCGTAAGAATGACCAAGCGTGGATAGAGCAGAAAAATGGTGCCGTGGTACGGAAGCTCATGGGGTATCGGCGCTTCGAGGGCTTGGCGGCGGCCAGAGCGATCACGCGCCTCTACGCGGCATCCCGGCTGTTCGTGAACTTCTTCCAGCCCTCGTTCAAGCTGGCTGCCAAACAGCGTGACGGTGCGAAGGTGGCTAAGCGCTATCATCCACCGCAGTCTCCCTGCGAGCGTCTCCTGCAGGCGGAGGCTATCCCGATGGCCGCCAAGAACAAGCTGCGCGAGATCGCCGGCGACCTCGATCCGCTGAAGCTGCTGGAGGAGATGCGAGCTGTCCAGGCTTATTTGGCGGCGCTGGCTGACGGCGAAACACCGCCACCGGCGACATCGGAACCGCCCAACCTGGCCGCGTTCGTAGCCAGCCTATCGAGCGCCTGGCATGCGGGCGAAATCCGGCCGACCTTCTCCATCGAAGCCAAACCGCGTTACCTGCGAAGTCTACAAAAGCTCTCGACACAAACCCTTATTGCGAGTCCCTCGCCGACGCTCAAACCGGTGATCCCACCCACTCCTCCCGCGACGATGCAGGAGAAGCCGAAGCCGGTCTACGCCGAGCCTGGCCAAGCCCGCGTCCAGGCGCTCCGCATGGTGTGGCCGATCGTTTGTCGCCGATTGGAGGAATTCCCCAACATCAACGCCACGCAGCTCTTCGAGGAGCTGTGCGTCCAGTTTCCAGGTCGATTTACCCGCAAGCAGTACAAAACACTCGTTCGACGGGTCAATCTCTGGCGCCAAGCGGCTCGCGCCCGCGGTGTTGTCGTTGGGCCAAAGACTTATCGTCGGCTCAACGACAAACCGCGCGGCCGACGTCCCGACATCTTTAAGGACCATTGGGAAGAGATGGCACGATGCCTTGAAGAGCGTCCGGATCAGACCGCACTTGAACTTCTCGTCGAGTTCCAGGTCCGTTATCCCGGACGATACAGCTTGCACCAGCTTCACACGTTGCAGAAGCGAGTAAGGGCGTGGCGACAACAAGCCGTGCAGCGGCTCATCGGCGAGGTCAGCAGCCTAGCGCCGTATGTCGCTTCAGATTCCGCACGTCTGGCGAGCGGGTAACATTCTTGGTGAGGCAGCCGGTAA
The DNA here is from genome assembly GCF_016756515.1 of Mesorhizobium sp. 113-3-9. Lineage (NCBI taxonomy): Bacteria > Pseudomonadati > Pseudomonadota > Alphaproteobacteria > Hyphomicrobiales > Phyllobacteriaceae > Mesorhizobium > Mesorhizobium sp. 113-3-9. The sequence goes on from NZ_AP023246.1 coordinate 7,231,919, forward strand.
CAAAATTAGATGAGGCAACACGACACCAACCTGCTCTCCCTTGAGTTAGAGCCTGACTCGAAACTCGGTTAGGCACGACGCGGAGCTGCCCTGCGGCGAAGCATGAGGCGGATCGACGCGATGAAGATCCACGCCTCGGCGCTGGCGATGGTCGCCTCGAAGTCCTTGGCGAGCCGGCGACAACGTCCCAGCCAGGCGAAAGTTCGCTCGACGACCCATCGTCGCGGCAGCACCTCAAAGCCTTTGGCCGTGTCGGAGCGCTTGATGATTTCGATGGTCCACGTGCCCAGATCGGCCAGAGCCTGCGTCAGTTTTTCTCCGGCATAACCGCCGTCGGCGAATAGATGGCGCAACCACGGGTAAAGCTGTCGAATGGAGGCGATGACGCAGACTGCCCCATCCCTGTCCTGGATATCGGCCGTATGCACCGTCAGCCCGACCAGGTGCCCCTCGGTGTCGGTGATGATATGGCGCTTGCGGCCTTTGATCTTCTTGCCGGCGTCGTAGCCACGCAGACCGGCAACGTCCGTGGCCTTTGCCGATTGGCTGTCGATGACGCCGGCGCTCGGGCTCGCCTCGCGACCGAGGGCGAGGCGTGCCGCGGCCACCAGGTGGAAGTTGATGGTCCTCCACAGCCCATTGTCTCGCCAGGCATAGAAATAGCGTTGAACCGTCGAAACCGGCGGGAAGCGGTCCGGCAATGCCCGCCACTGGCAGCCCGTCCAGGCGATATAGAGGAGCGCGTCCACGACTGCCCGCAGCTCGGTCGTCCGCGGTCGTCCTGTCGCCTTCGCTCCAGGCATGAACGGCTCGATCAACGCCCATTCCCTGTCCGTCAACGCGTTTGCATCCCGCTGCCCCGCGCGGCAATATTGCCGGCGGGTGGCCTCCGTCCAACCCATGTCGTGATCCTGCTGATGCGATCGAGTGCCTGGCGAATGGCGGCATTGGCCTCGGCCAGCGAGAAGAAGGTCTGGTTGCGCAGCCGCCCCAGAATGCATGACTGGGCGAAACGCACGCCGTTCTCGACTTTCGATTTGTCCTTCGGCCGTCGCGGCCGTGCCGGAAGAACGCCGACGCCATAATGGGATGCCATCATGCCGTAGCTGCGATTGATCTCGGGATCGTAGAAGCTGGCGCGGCTGACACCCGACTTCAGATTGTCGGGGACGATCAGTCGGGGAACGCCATCAAAAAAACGAAACATCCTGACGTGCGAACCAATCCAATCAGGTAGTGTCTGGGTCCAGGTTGCTTCGGCATAGGTGAAGCTGGACGCTCCCAAGACCGCCACAAAGATCTCCGCCTCACGGAGCTCGCCGGTGTCTCGATCAACGATCGGGATCTTCTTGCCGGAATAGTCGACGAAGACCTTGTCGCCGGCGGCGTGTTCCTGGCGCATCGTCGGCGAAAGCCGCTGTTCGAAGCTGCGAAAGAGCTCGCAGAACCGGCTGTAGCCATATCCGTCGGGATGACTTCCTCGATACTCTTCCCACAAGATGAGGAGCGTGACGCCCGGCTTCTTGAGCTCGACGGCAAGATCGGCCCAGTTCGGCTCTGCGCGCCGCCGCGTGCCCTGTTTGACGCCATTGCGAGCGAAGAGTTTGTTCTCAAGCGCGTCATCGGTCAGCTCGCCTGGCAGGGGCCAGCTCAACCCGATTGCCGCTGCGCGCCGCAGATTATCCTGCACCGTACTGCGTGCTATTCCCAGCACGACCGCAATCTCGCGGGAGCTGGTCCCGCTTCCGGCAAGCCGAAGCATTTGTCTCAACTGTCTCATGGTCAGCCTTCTCTTTGCCGGCATCAAAATGTCCTCGTTCATCGCGAGGTAATTGATGCCAAAGTTGCTGACCCAGGAGGTAATCTTCAGTGCCGAAAACCGGCCGGTCTTTGGTTGGAATGGTGGCCGGCTTCATACCGGAATGGTGGCCGGTGTTTGATCGGAATGGCGGCCGGCTTCACGTCGGAATCCGCACGCTGGCGCAGATCATGCGCACTGGCTGGTATCGGCAGGTGCATGTCAAGAGCAGGCAGTGCCGGCTGTGGCGTTCGCTGCTGGTTGCCCGCCGCACGGTGCTGAACGAGATGCGTTCGATCGAGAACGTAGTGCGGGCGATCCTGCGCGAGGCCGGCGTCAAGCTGGGCCTGCCGTCGCGCAGCGCGTTTGCCGGCCGCGTGCGTGAATTGACGGGCGCTGACGCCGAGGTGATGGCGATGGTCGAGCCGCTGCTAGCAATCCTCGGTGTCATGTTGAGAGAGTTCGCCCGCCTGACGAAGCAGGTTCTCGACATCGTCCGCAATGAAGAAGTCTGCCGGCGGCTGAAGAGCGCGCCGGGCGTCGGGCCGATCACCGCGCTCGCCTTCCGCGCCACGATCGACCGGCCTGAGCGGTTCGGCTCGTCGCAGGCGGTGGGGGGCGCATCTGGGACTGACGCCGGCACGCTACCAGTCCGGCGAAACCGACATCCAGGGAAAGGTCAGCCGATGCGGCGACGAACTTGCACGCACCGCGCTTTATGAGGCGGCCCACACACTGCTGGTGCGATCGAAGAAGTGGTCGAGCCTCAGAGCATGGGGCATGAACATCGCCAGGCGGCGCGGCATGGCACGAGCCCGGGTCGCGGTCGCCCGCAAACTGCCCGTCATTCTGCATCGCATGTGGGCCGACGCGACCGAGTTCCGCTTTGAAAGGAGCCTGTTCACCTGGCCGCGTGAACTGAGACAGATCGAGGAGCAAGCAACACGAACAAAGCCTTCGCCCGAAAGGGCGATGCCCGGATCGTTCCCTGGGGACGATGGGCGAGGCGATCTCGTTGAGAGTCCCGAACCTGCCGGCCCAAGCGCGGCAAGGTCGTGAAACGGATTGAGACGCCTTCGCTCTCCTGACCCCATCATGCGGCGGCCCAAGCGCTGACCGCGAAGAGAAGCGAGTGACCCACGGAACGGTCCAGAAAAAAGTGCAGGAGCATCTTGACCAAAACGACCCCAATCAGAGAGGCTCTTAGATGACTCATGGAACCAGCGCTGCAACCAATAACGAAAACGCTGCATTCGTCCTTTCCGGCTTAAAGGCGCTTTGAAGAAATGATCCCGCTGGTGTGCCGTCATTGCCTCGTACGGGAGTTTGCTGGCATAACGCCGAATACCTACTGCAACTCCCGCGCGCGTCCGGCACCATTGCCCTTTTCCCATATGGACTCGTAGTTGCGCAGCATCATTTCTGCGACACTGAACGTGTTCTTGCCTTGGTGCGAAGTCAGGCGAACGTCAGTATCGGGGTAGATAAAGAAGGGAAGAGAAATGCGTTCGGCCGGACCACGGTGTACGACCTGATGCGGCGTACTCTTGAACCGGTCATCGCTCAAAGCCTGAAGCATGTCGCCCAGATTGACCACAAGACTGTCAGGGAGGCTCGGCGCCGGTATCCAACGCCCGCCGAACCATACCTGCAAAGAGCGCGTTGGGAGTTCCTCCTGCAGCAGCAACGTGAAGAAGCCGTTGTCTGTATGCTTGGCGGCCGCGCCGCCAGTAGACGGATACCGGATCACGCGTTGCAGCACCGTCGGCGGGCTGAAATGGCGTCGAAACCAGTCCTTTTCCATACCGAGTAGGTCGGCCAGCGCCATCCCGAGCTGCGGCACAACCCCGTCGAGCACGGTAGCCTGCAAAGTAAGTAGGCTTCGAGCGAAACCAGGAGCCAACTCGTCATCCGGAAGGCGGGTGCGCCCGGCAAACGGACGCCGGTCGCCTTCACTGTCGATTCCGAGGTCGAACATTTCCTTTGGATCTGGGCCGAACTCAGGATGTAACATTTCGCCGTGTAACGGACTATACCCTCGGGCGGTAGCGGGGTACACATCTTGAAAGGCGTGACCGTAACGTTCCTTGGTAGCCTGTGGTAATGCGAAGAACCGGCGGGAGGCGTCGATGGCCTGCGCAATCTGTTCTTTCGGAATCCCGTGCTCGATAAGGTAGAAGAACCCGTACTCCTCGCAGGCCAAAAGTAACCGGCGTTGCTCCTCGTGTCGCGTTTCATCAGAGGCCAGCTTCGCCAGTGATATTTGCGGTAGCGTGGTCATAATCTCTTCTCCCGTTCTTGCTTTGCCTTGATAGGGCTGCTGGAAAATTTGGTAATGTGCATTGTCTTCCCGACCTATCTGTTGTGGTCTTGACCGCTTGCTGGCGAGGGCACCGCCTTGAGCATGACCGAACCAGCTCGAGCACCCAATCTGGCCGGGCATGCCTAGGCGTGACCGCGGCAGGCCGTGATGTAATAATTGTCCATGGATCCCGCAGCGGCGGCTTTCACCAGTTTGCAAACCTCACATTCGGACTTTTTCGCAACTGGCCCATTGGTGAGAATGCCTGAATCACTTTCAAATTCCTCACCAACACGTATAATATCCTCTAGCCCAGTGGACAATATATGATGTATTAATTATATGCGAACTATTGTTATGTAGCATACGACGCTGTTTAATGTTGTTCGCCGAAATCTTTTGACGCATCTGCCTTAAGGCGACCCGGAGCTCGGTCAAAATGTCACCTGAGAGTGCGACCTGAACGTCACAGCAGTATGGCTGCGATTTTTCCTTTTTTGGTTGGGCAGGGGAATTGACCTGAGACCCTGAACTTCCTCCAGATTTGGGTAGAGTGCGTCGATCACGGAGACGGACGATGCGACCATCACGGTTTACGGAAGAGCAGATCATCGGGATGCTGAAGGAGCAGGAGGCCGGCGCGAAGACGGCTGATGTCTGCCGCAAGCATGGCATCTCGGCAGCGACCTTCTACAAGTTCAAGGCCAAGTTCGGCGGGATGGAGGTGTCCGACGCCCGTCGCCTGAAGGCTCTGGAAGATGAGAACGCCCGGCTGAAGAAGCTCTTGGCCGAGCAGATGCTCGACAACGCGATCCTGAAGGATGTTGCCGCAAAAAAATGGTGACGCCCGATGCGAAGCGGAAGGCGGTGGCTCATGCCTGCGAGGCGTATGGGGTGAGCCAGCGTCGGGCGTGCCAAGCCCTGAGGATCGATCGTGCGACGGTGCGCTACACCAGCATCCGTCCGGACGACGCTCCGTTGCGCGAGGCGATGAAGGCCGTGGCGGCAGAGCGCCGGCGGTTCGGTTACCGCAGGATCCACGTCATGCTGGACCGGCAGGGGATCGTGATGAACCAGAAGAAGCTGCGGCGCCTCTACCGGGAGGAGAAACTGCAGGTGCGCCGGCGCGGCGGCCGCAAGCGAGCGCTGGGCACACGCAGACCGATGCTCGTTCCGGATCGCGCCAACGCCCGCTGGAGCCTGGACTTCGTCTCCGACACCTTCACCGACGGCCGTCGCTTCCGGGTGCTCGCTGTGGTCGACGACTATACGCGGGAGTGTCTGGCGCTGATCGCCGACACCTCGCTGTCGGGCCTGCGCGTCGTGCGCGAGCTCGACACCATCATCCACTGGCGCGGGCGGCCCGCCATGATCGTTTCGGACAACGGCACGGAGCTGACCTCCATGGCGGTCCTGCGCTGGTGCCAGCAGACCGGCGTCGAATGGCACTATATCGCGCCGGGCAAGCCCACGCAGAATGCCTTCGTCGAGAGCTTCAACGGGCGCCTCAGGGACGAGTGCCTCAACGACACGCTGTTCTCGACGCTGTCCAACGCCCGCAACGCCATGACCTCATGGAAGGAGGATTACAACCACCACAGACCACACTCGGCCCTCGGCAACATGCCGCCGGCTGAGTTCGCAATGAAATCCACGCTGGGAAAACAGGCCGCATGAGGCCTGAAACGAAACCAGGACTCTCCCTCAAGCCGGAGGAGATTAGGGTCTCAGGTCAGAATCGAGGCGCGGAAGCAATAGCGGCTCTCGGGCTAGGACAGTCGTGTAAGCTATCGATGTCCATCCGCCTGCCCGTGGAGTCCCCAGCGTGATAAGAAACTACGGTCATGCCCTTCAGCCGCAGCGCGTCAGTGAGGGTGGTGGCTTCCCGCGGATATACCCTCCTCCAATGCTTTCATACCCACAATCAAAGATCGTCGCTCAATGACCTTCAAATCTTCAGCTCATCAAAGTGGATGATGGACTACAGTCCCAAACCGTCGTCCCATCACAATGCATCCGTCGATCGCAAGCGGCTCTAACCTCTCCGGTTTTCTTCTAAAACCACATCAGCCATCTTTTCAGCCACCATGATCGTTGGAATATTTGTGTTGGCTCGGGGGCAGAATGGCATCACCGATGCGTCGGCAACCCTCAAACCGAAAACGCCACGAACGCGGCCGGACGGATCAGTCACGGCTGCCGGGTCAGAGGCCGCCCCCATCCTGCAGCTTGATGTCGGATGCCAATTGCCGGTCACGTTCTGACGGACAAACCGATCCAGTTGCCCCTCGTCATCAATCAGTTCTGAAATGGTATGTCCATCGGTTATCAAGTGTCTGATGAGGCCACGGCGCAGCCGTGGCGAGCAGTCCATGAGCAGCGCCAACACCGATGTAAGCGCGTAATTAATGCAATTGACCTTGCTAACCTGCTTGGCTCGTGCGTTCCAAGCTGATGGGAAGGGGTTGAGTGCCACGGCCGACAGTGAATCTTGCTTCAGCAGGCGGGCGATAAAACGGAATCCCTGCTTCAATCGCGCGGCGTCCCGTTCGTCGCTCAACCAGTTGAAATCGATGTCCGGTGCAACTGCGTGTGAGCGATCCTTCAGGACGATAGTTCCTGTCGAATAGGTGCGGTTGACCCAAAAATAGAGGGAGCCCAGGCGCTTGCCAAGCGGGTGCCAGGCCGACCTGGCAACCGCCGATATTGCCATATCTGTGGAAGGGCACCCGGTGTAGCCAGACGAGTAACGAGCATGCATCTGGATGTGGCCACTCACATTGGGTGCCATGCGATCGCTTAGTTTCAAGTACGACGAAACGGCGATCCCTGGGTGTTCCTGAAGGCTGCGGCCGACACCCTTCAACTCTGTAACCACTGGAATTCCGAGCTTTGCCAGTTGCTCGGCCGGGCCGATCCCGGAGCGCATTAATATAGCGGGAGAATGGATGGCTCCGGCGCAGAGGATCACAACCGAAGCGCTATATGACTGCCGACCGCAGCTGTTCTCCGTTTCGACGCCCTTTATGGCGCGTCCCGAAAAGATGAGCCGCACAACCGTCGTCTCCGACAAGATTGTCAAATTGGGCCGTGAGCGGACACTCTCGGACAAGTAGGCCATCGCAGCAGAAACCCGCTGACCGTTGCGGTTGGTCAAGGGAACAACCGAGTATCCGTCACCAAATTCACCATTGAAGTCTGGCCTGAAATGAATACCCTCATTCTCATACGCTTTGGATACCGCTCGGATAAAGCCGGACCAGTCTGATTGCCGCACACGTGTTATAGGTAGTGGGCCAGTCTTGCCGTGGAATTCGCCCTCGAAATCAAGATCGCATTCGAGGCGGCGAAAGTAGGGTAGAACCTCCTCCCAACTCCAGCCCGCTGCACCGCTCGAAGCCCAGTCGTTGTAGTCTTCGGGACCACCGCGGTTAGCCACCTGAGCATTGATGCTGGAGCCGCCGCCCATCACCCTCGCCTGCTCGTAATGAATTGTCTTGCGGCCATCCCGGACCGTGGTCGCGTCGAGTGAAGGCCATTGATAATCAGGATTGAAGTAAGCACGTGTTGGATTGCCTTCCAGGATGTCATCAGGGACGGCATTCGGGGGCGTATCAGGCCCCGCTTCGATGAGCAGTACGCGATCTCCATCGGCGGAGAGCCTGCTCGCCATGACGGATCCAGAGGAACCGCCACCGATCACGATATAATCGAAAACCAAACAAGCCTCCCAACATCCCCATGATGCTCAGACGAGGATAAACGGGCCCTATTAGGCACCCACAGCAGAGGATCACTCGTCAGGCAGAAAAATACCTGATGGTGCCGCGGGAAATCCATACTACACCCTAGTAGTTGGTGACAGACCGAGAATCAGCTAGGGTGGACAGCGGGATGAATGCCGAGATGGCCGTGTGATGGGCGAGTCACGTAGGGACTCCTTTCTGAGATGGTAATTTGCATTAAACTCCTCAGATAGGGAAATTGCCGAAGGGCTGAGGCGAGCCCTCAACGCCGACGCACATCAAGAACGCAGCGGTTTCGCAACTGTTGTCTACGAGGCAGCGATTTCGTCAAGTTTAGCCGCTACTTCCAGCTCGCGGCGACACGTTGCGCCACCCTTGGCGAGGCCGTGTGCGCCCCGCCTTCACGGCGTGACGCTCGGACAGGCGACGATCCCGGAGCGGATCTCCTATGTTCCGTGCGCGTGCTGTCCCTCATGCTAAAAGTCTCTCCCGCCTATAAGGTCGACCGTGAACTATCCGCAAGCCGTTGATGTGGCATGTTGATTGAGGCGGAGAGCGGCTTTGGAATTGCAAGATTAGCGGTTTATGGGCGCTGTTTTCCTGCAATTCGTTTTGCGATTCCCTTGTGCTGCGGAGCGTGATTCACTCGGTTCGGCGGCGGCGAATCGAGGGGACGGCGAATGTCCAGGCCACGCGAGAAGCGCGAGACGGGAAAGCAGGATCTGTTCCGCTCCAGGCTCGATCAGATCATCAACATGAAGCACGAGCTGGTGCGGCTGGCGCAGGCGATCGACTGGCCGGTGCTGGAGGAGCGTTTTGGCGCCGTCTATTCGGACGGACCGGGCATGCCGCCACTGCCGACCCGGCTGATGGCGGGGCTGGCCATCCTCAAGCACACTTTCAACCTGTCAGATGAGGTGCTGTGCGCCCGCTGGGTGGAGAACCCCTACTTCCAGTATCTGGTATGCGACGTCTCCGCCCCATTGATTTTCTTGTTGCAACGGTCAGGTGGAGCGCTTGCAGCTGGTCCTATGAGCACGTTGGGGAATCCCGGACGTGCTCATTGTGATGCGCTGATCCGTTGCGCATAGGCCCAGGGCATGAGGGCGTCGATGTCTTTGGCGAGGTGGCCATTTGCGAGGCTGATGAAGAGATCGCGCAGGTAGGCGTATGGTTCAACGCGGTTCATCTTGCATGTGCCGATCAGGCTGGCGAAACGGGCCCAATTACGGCCGCCTTCATCATGGCCGGCAAAGAGAGCGTTGCGGCGGTTCATGGCCGGACTTCTGATCGCGTTTTCGACGAGATTGGAGTCGATGTCGACGCGGCCGTCGTTCAGGAACAGCCGGAAGCCGACCTGGCGTTTCAGCATATAGGCCATGGCCTCGCCGAGGTCGGACTTGCGCGATACGCGCGCGGCCTGAACTGTCAGCCAGGTGAAGAACTCGTCCACCAGGGGGGGGCGGGACAGGTGCTGGCGGACAGCCCGGCGATGATCGGGGTCACAACCTCGGATGCTGTCCTCGATCTTGTAGAGGGCGGCGATGCGCAACAACGCCTCGTCGACGATGGGCAAACCCTTCTTCGGCTGGGACTTGATCAGTTTTCTGCGGCCATGCGCCCAGCAGAAGGCCAGCCTCAACGGATCGCCGCCCGTGCGTTTTGGCGTTGCGAGGTGGGAGTAGCCGCCATAGGCATCGACCTGGATCGTGCCGTTGAAGCCGTCGAGGATACCTGCGGCATATTCACCTTTACGCCCAGGCCGATAATGGAACACCACGCCCGGCGGCGCAGATCCGTTCCAGCCGCGGTCGTCGCGCAGAATAGCCCAGAGATAGCCAGTTTTCGTCTTGCCGCGCCCGGGATCCAACACCGGAGCCGTGGTCTCGTCGACATATAGTCGTGAGCTACCCTGTTTCAGGATCATGGCCATGTGGTCTACCACCGGCGCGATCACGGCGCCCGTCCGACCCAGCCAGTCGGCCAGGACCGTGCGGTCGATCGGCACTCCGTGTCGGGCCATGACCGCGGCCTGCCGGTTCAGCGGCATGTGTTCGGAATGCTTGGACACGGCGATCTGCGCCAAGAGGGCTTCGGTCGGCCAGCTACCTTCCAGCAAATGCGCCGGCGCCCTGGCCTGAACCACTCCCGTGCGCCCCTTGGGGCAAGCATATTTCGGGCGGATCGCGACGATCACCTGATAGCGCGCCGGGATATGATCGAGCCGCTCCGTCCGGTCTTCGCCAATCCGGACCATGTTGCCGCAACCACAGGGGCAGGCAATGCTATCAGGCTCGATCACCTGTTCGACGCGCGGCAGGCTCTGGGGCAGAGCACGCGCCTTGCGTTGCCTGCGTGAAGCAGTCTTTTCGCAATTGGCTGTGCTGGCCGCGATCTTTTCCTCGACGAAGGCGATCTGGGCCTGTGTTTCGGCAATTGCCGTCTCCAGGTCCTCCAGCGCCAGTTCCATCTGCGTCGGATCGAGCTTTTCCGATTTCGGCCCGAACTTCGTGCGGCGGTAGTCCTGAACCTGGCTCTCCAGCTTCTCGATCAGTTCCTTCAACTCGGTGATGAAGGCGTCCTTTTCAGCCACCACCGCCTGCTCATGCTGACGGGCCGCACGCTCGACCGACAGCTCGAACTGTACGGCCGCAAAGGCGTTCACCACCTCTGCAGGCAGGTCCGGGAACTGGCTGAGATCAATGGGCGCAGACATGCGCCTTCGTAGCAAATCGAAGCAAAAAAAGCCCAATAAAACAACGCCAAAACCGAACGGGTGAGTCACCCTGCCGCAGCGGGCGGCGCTACCCGCTGCGCTACCACGCGTCGCCAGTCGAGACCTTCGAACAAAGCTTCATACTGCCCCCCCGCGACAGCCGCATCGTCCCATCCTGCACTTTGGGCCAGGCAAAGCTGCCCTGTTCCAGGATTTTGTAGGTCAGCACCATTCCGGTGCCATCCCACACCAGGATTTTTACACGATTCCCGCGCTTCGACCGGAAGATCACGGTGACCCCGGAATGCGGATCAAGCTTCAACTCGGTCTGCACCATCAATGCCAGCGCCTGATGGCCACAGCGGAAGTCCACCGGCCGCGTCGCGATCAGGATCGGCAATCGTTGGCCCGCGACGATCATGCCGTCCCGCGCATCGCACGCACCAAGGCCGCAACCCGGTCAACCGGCACATCGCCGGGAACCCTCACCACGAGGTCTGCGCCTATTTCCACGGTCATGATCCCCAAAGTGATCTCGACCGGCTCCGGAACCGGCAAAGCATCGGCAGCCTCCTTCGGCTCCGTCGTAATCGCCAGGGGCACGAAGGCAGGCTCGAATGGGCCGCTATTCTCGCAAGGCACCGGCATCAGTTCCGCAGGCAGCGCCAAAGACCCTGACGCGCCTGCCGTCGCCAGTCCGAAAGCTGATGCGCAATGAGATCATGACGACGCGCAACATCAACAACCCGCGCACCGCGTTGAAGGCTCTCCGCGACAATCCGCGCCTTCAGATCATTAGGCCATCGTCGGTTTCCACGACGAGGCTCGACAACTTCGCATCGCCCAACAAATCCCTCGCCATCCGCCATGCCAAATCTCCAGCTCCTGCCGAAAACCTTCTGGCAGAAACCTCAATGTTCAGAAACAAGCGAAATCAATGGGGTGTGGGCGGCGCATACAGTATCTGTGCGGCGAGGAGTTCTTCTGCCACGCGCTGCCCTTCGACCGTTCGTCGATGACGCGCTGGCGGGACCGGATGGGCGAGGAGCGGATCGTGGCGCTCTTGCAGGAAAGCCTCAGCATCGCGGTCAAGGCCGGGGCGATGAAGCCGTCCGACACGCGCCAGGTGATCGTCGACACCACCGTGCAGCCGAAGAACGTGATGTTCCCGACCGACGCCAAGCTCATCCACCGGGCGCGTGAGCGGCTGGTGCGGCTGGCCAGGAAGACGGGGCTCAATTTGCGCCAGACCTATGTGCGGGTCGGCAAGCTGGCGCTGATCAAGCACCAGCGCTATGCCCACGCCAAGCAGTTCAAGCGGGCCAACAAGGCGCTGCGCAGGCTCAAGACCTATCTCGGCCGGACCATTCGCGACATCTCCCGCCAGGTCGCCGGCGATGCGGAACTGGACGCGCTTTTCAAATGGCCGCTCTATCAGGCCGCCACCGTTCTCGAACAGCGTCAGCGCCAGCGCGGTCGCAAAATCTACAGCCTGCACGCGCACGAGGTGGAATGCATCGGCAAGGGCAAGGCGCATATGCCCTACGAGTTCGGAGTGAAGGTGTCGGTGGCCACCACGCTGAAGCGCTCCGAGGGCGGCCAGTTCGCCCTGCATGCAAAAGCACTGCCCGGCAATCCCTATGACGGCCACACGCTTCAAAGCGTCATCCCCGACATGGAAAAGACCATCGGCAACGAGATCGGCCGCATCCTCGCCGACGCCGGCTATCGCGGCCACAACGCACCGCAGAGCCACAAGTTCAGGGTCTTCACCAGCGGTCAGAAACGCCGCGTCACCCCAGCCATCAAGCGCCAGATGCGCCGCCGCTCCGCGATCGAGCCCGTGATCGGCCACATCAAGGCCGAGCACCGTATGGGCCGCAACTACCTCGCCGGCCAGCAGGGCGACGCCGTCAACGCCATCCTGGCCGCCGCAGGCTACAACTTCTCCCTCCTGCTCAGGTGGCTGAAGGGTTTTTTGTCGCTCTTGATCGCTCTGCTTCAACTCCGGCCCAAGCCGGTCACCGCCTAGAACCCGGATTGTTCACGGGCGACTATAAGTGGACGCGTCCACTACCAGATGCCGTAGTATCGCTTTCCCGCAACCTCTAGAAGCCATGGTGTGTTCAGCGCACTGAAGGATGCATCGATATGCAAAGCAACGTTACAACCCTAGTACTACTGTGTCATAAAACTATGTTGGCAGCATGGACATCGTGGCAGACGCCGCGCCAAGGCGTGGGCGAGTCTAACCCTGACGGTGGCGATTGAATTGCTGACGTGGCGTTCGGGACGGAGCGGCGGCGCCGCGGGGTCGATAATCTTCGGGTAGCGCAGGTGCCTTGAGGAGCGGCGCTGAGCGTGGGGCTGAGGGGGGAATCAGACTCCGTTCGGAGACTAGGAATCCGTAAGCGGCGATCGCGAGCGTGGCGTGGTGATGGAAGCCGCGCCAACCTCGGCCCTCATAATGGCCAAGGCCGATCTCCTGCTTGAGTTCCTGATAATCCCGTTCGATCCGCCATCTCAGCTTGGCCTGGTCGACGAGGCCGGCGAGTTCGGTATCTTCCGGCAAGGTCGAGAGCCAATACTTGGTCGGCTCGACCTCGCCCTGCGGCCACTCGATCAGGAACCATTCCTCAGCTCGTGGCGCGGAGCGCCAGTAGTCGCGATGGGCTGGGCGGACGCGGACGGCGGCAAAGCGCGAGGCGAGCGGCGCCTTGGAGCCCTCGCGCCAGGTGACGCGGCACCAGGCGCCCTCGGGCAGCGCTTGCGCCAGGTCCTTGGCCGAAACGGGCGCGTGGTCGGCCTGGCGTCGGACGAGCGAAGGTGGGCGGCCGCGGCCGCTCCATGGCTTGGGCGGCAGCGGTTGCGTGTCCGGCGGCCACAGACGGATCGAGGACTGGACACCGACGACATAGGTCAAGCCCATCTCCGTCAGCCCGGTGCGCAAGGAGCTGTCGTTGCCATAACCGGCATCGGCCAGCACCACGCCCGGCGAGACGCCGGCCGCCAGCGCCGCCCGGATCTGCGCGAGTGCGATTTCGGGCTTGGTGCGGAAGATGACATCCTCCGGCACACCTGCCTTGGCGCGCCGGTCAGGGTCGTTGGCCCAGCCTTCCGGCAGATAGAGCTGATAGGCGACCGGCAGGCTCGCCTGTTCGGTGGCAACCGACAGACTGACCGCGACCTGGCAGTTGTCCTGCTTGCCGATCTGGCCGCAGTACTGCCGCGCCACACCCACCGAATGCTTGCCTTTCTTGGGAAAGCCGGTGTCGTCGACGATCCAGGCGCGGATCGGCCCCTGACCCTCAAGTGCCGGCAGAACCTGCGCCCGCACGACGCCAAGCACGGCATCATCCGACCAGTCCGCTTTCGCCACGAAGTGATGCAGAGACTGGTGCGCCGCCTGAACACGCCCAGGCTCCACCCGTGCCGCCATCGGCTCGACGCTCTTGCGCTCGCCTGGCAAAAGCAGCCCGGTGCAATAGGCCTTCAGCGGCGCCACCCGGTCAGCATGACCCAATGCCGAGGCGAGCGTCTCGACATAGGCCGCAAAACGCGATTCACTCGTTTCGATTCCGTCTCGGAGATTCATCGCTCCCTCCATTTGAAGCTTGAATCGCCATTCTCGCAATCAATCGTTAACGAAGTTTATGACACAGTAGTACTAGTACTACTGTGTCATAAAACTATGTTGGCAGCATGGACATCGTGGCAGACGCCGCGCCAAGGCGTGGGCGAGTCTAACCCTGACGGTGGCGATTGAATTGCTGACGTGGCGTTCGGGACGGAGCGGCGGCGCCGCGGGGTCGATAATCTTCGGGTAGCGCAGGTGCCTTGAGGAGCGGCGCTGAGCGTGGGGCTGAGGGGGGAATCAGACTCCGTTCGGAGACTAGGAATCCGTAAGCGGCGATCGCGAGCGTGGCGTGGTGATGGAAGCCGCGCCAACCTCGGCCCTCATAATGGCCAAGGCCGATCTCCTGCTTGAGTTCCTGATAATCCCGTTCGATCCGCCATCTCAGCTTGGCCTGGTCGACGAGGCCGGCGAGTTCGGTATCTTCCGGCAAGGTCGAGAGCCAATACTTGGTCGGCTCGACCTCGCCCTGCGGCCACTCGATCAGGAACCATTCCTCAGCTCGTGGCGCGGAGCGCCAGTAGTCGCGATGGGCTGGGCGGACGCGGACGGCGGCAAAGCGCGAGGCGAGCGGCGCCTTGGAGCCCTCGCGCCAGGTGACGCGGCACCAGGCGCCCTCGGGCAGCGCTTGCGCCAGGTCCTTGGCCGAAACGGGCGCGTGGTCGGCCTGGCGTCGGACGAGCGAAGGTGGGCGGCCGCGGCCGCTCCATGGCTTGGGCGGCAGCGGTTGCGTGTCCGGCGGCCACAGACGGATCGAGGACTGGACACCGACGACATAGGTCAAGCCCATCTCCGTCAGCCCGGTGCGCAAGGAGCTGTCGTTGCCATAACCGGCATCGGCCAGCACCACGCCCGGCGAGACGCCGGCCGCCAGCGCCGCCCGGATCTGCGCGAGTGCGATTTCGGGCTTGGTGCGGAAGATGACATCCTCCGGCACACCTGCCTTGGCGCGCCGGTCAGGGTCGTTGGCCCAGCCTTCCGGCAGATAGAGCTGATAGGCGACCGGCAGGCTCGCCTGTTCGGTGGCAACCGACAGACTGACCGCGACCTGGCAGTTGTCCTGCTTGCCGATCTGGCCGCAGTACTGCCGCGCCACACCCACCGAATGCTTGCCTTTCTTGGGAAAGCCGGTGTCGTCGACGATCCAGGCGCGGATCGGCCCCTGACCCTCAAGTGCCGGCAGAACCTGCGCCCGCACGACGCCAAGCACGGCATCATCCGACCAGTCCGCTTTCGCCACGAAGTGATGCAGAGACTGGTGCGCCGCCTGAACACGCCCAGGCTCCACCCGTGCCGCCATCGGCTCGACGCTCTTGCGCTCGCCTGGCAAAAGCAGCCCGGTGCAATAGGCCTTCAGCGGCGCCACCCGGTCAGCATGACCCAATGCCGAGGCGAGCGTCTCGACATAGGCCGCAAAACGCGATTCACTCGTTTCGATTCCGTCTCGGAGATTCATCGCTCCCTCCATTTGAAGCTTGAATCGCCATTCTCGCAATCAATCGTTAACGAAGTTTATGACACAGTAGTAGTTTTATGACACAGTAGTACTAGCAGGCTGTTGAAAAAGGCTCGCGACAGTCTCAGGTTCGTGATTCACTCTGACCGCGAAGATGTGGGAGTGAATCGTGGCAGTGACGGACGGACGGGCGAACTGTTCAGCTACGTGGACTTGAGGCTCGGGTTCGGCGCGATCATCTGTTGCGCCGTATTCGGGCAATTGTGAACGAGACGCTTTCGGCGCTGGAGCGGGAGTTTGCCGCGCTATCCTCGCCGATGGGCGGCCATCGTCCCGCCAGAGACGCTGCTATAGGCGTTCTATTCGATCCGCTCGGCGCGGCTGTTGATGGAGCGGCTGGAATACGACCTCTTGTTCCGCTAGTCTAGTTCGTCGGGATCGCCGTCGACGATGCGGCCTGGGATCATTGGATGTGCTCCAACAACCGCGACCGGCTGCTGGAGGGTGACATCGCTACAAAGTTCCTGAGCGCAGTGCTGGCGCAGCCCAAACCGGGAACTGAGGTTTGATTTTATAATGCAAGTGGAAAGGCCAAGAAGACCTCGGACGCGACATACTCGGACTGCGGGCCCGCCAGTTCGAGCGACGAGGAAAAAGTGGGAAGGATTGCCCGCGAGATGTTCGTCCTCCCGTCGGATTGGCGGGCGGACCAGGAGCCAAGCCCATCTTACAACTGGGTCGAACCGACTTTCGAGAAATCCTATTCACAATTATCAAGATCTAATATGTTTCACCATTTTTTGAAATTGTGTAATAAATGAATAGTAATTTCACGTTCAGATAACTCTCCTAAGGGCAACTCCGTGCTAAAGCTTTAACACCGACCTGCCAAGGACGCCGCGCCGAGCCTTAGCCGCAGCTTTGTGCGCCGTTCTGAATATTCGGTGCAAACGGTTGCGGAGAAGAAACTATGGATCACCCCCCGATCGAAGAAGTTCCCGTGCTTTCCGCAAGGGAGATAGAGTGCATACTTTGGTCAGCTAGAGGGAAATCGTCGTGGGAGATAGGACGAATACTTGGCAGGTCGGAAAACACCGTGAATTTTCATATAAAAAACGTAATGCGCAAGTTGGACACGGGCAGCAGAACGGTCGCTGTTATCAAGGCGGTAAGCCTCGGGATTATCGAACTGGAGGAAGCCCTCTGAACTGTCCTCCGGCGAGAACTTAACGAAGGCGCTTGCGCCATTAATTCCGTTGTGGTTGCCGGGGCCTCATAGTTGAGCCATGAATGCGGCCTCGCAGTGTTGAACAATACAACGAAACAACGCCGAGAGGACGTGGGGAACGCGAGTTTTTGGTCATGGCATCCTCGGGCTGGGTTTGTGTTCACATTCGCGAGGTGATCGAGACAGCCGCGGGAGGTTTTCCGCTGCAGGCGCGGTCTGAACGGCATGGCGCAACTGCCCTCAGTACGTTGGCGTCTTGGTGACGCTGCTACAGGACGCAACGGCCAAATACGATTCGGGCACAGCATCAGAGCTTACCACGCGTATCGGGGAGAGGTCTATGCCGCGCCAGCCCACGCCATATCAGTTCGATCTCAAACTGCACGATGCGAAGACCGCGCAGATGTCGCCATCGCAGGCGCTGCCCGAAGAGACGCGCCTGATGCGGACAAAGCTACCGGTGCGCCTGAACCTCGACCACGTTGGCGGAAGGCGATCCTTTATGCGCGCATCGGCGTCCGCAATCGTGAGCGGCCGCCCCCCCCCGTTCAACGGTGGGGGCGCGCCCTGATCGACGAGAAGATTCCGGCCCAACCAACTGGAGCGCCCTGCAGTATGCAATGCGCCGTCACCTAGTGGCGCTCGGCTGGTTTTGCATCGAGACGGTCTATGTCGATCTCGCCGCTCTGCTCCAGGCGGAATCGCGCGAGCGCTTTGCCCGCAACTGTCGCAGTTGGCAACAGCTCATCGAGATGTGCCGTCGATACCATGCTGATCGACGGGTCTACGCTGCGACATCCAACTTTAAGTCCACCAGAGAACAAGATCTGGTCGCGCAAATCCGAAAAAGCTGTTCAGCAGTACGCGACGCGTTCCGTTGCCTGATTGACCGGTAACCCCATGAACGAAACCGCCGTCAAGTAGCGCGATATCCCCGGCCTTGAGCTGGATTTCGCGACTAGGCACGGCCTCGAGATAAGCTGCGGAGTAGGGATATCCCGTGGTCTCCACACCCTGCGACTTTCGATCTGCGACTGTCGGCTTGTGACTCCATAGCCTCAAGTTTCCACCTTCCTCAGGCATGCTGGGATAAAAGTTGAGTGCTGCGACGGTGTTGTGCGCCACCGCAGAAAGCTCGTAATCGTTCCCAGCGCGTAAAACTTGAGCGACATCGTCGTGGGGATCCAAGGAAAATGTGCCGCTTCCGGTCCAACTGAGAGCCCGACAAACGTTAGCCCGACCGTGTTCTGAACGGGCCAGCCGCAATTCAATACCTTGTTTGTGAAGCTCGCGCTTCAATGCGTCGAATACGGCTCGGACCGGGTCAACTAAATTGCCAAAAAGGGCGTCAACGTGCGGCCGCGCATTTTCCGCCTCCTTGAAATAGGTGGCCGCATCCTTCCTGTAGTGGGATGCACCGACATATTGCCCCGGCACGCCATCTTTGCGCTCGTTGAGACCGGGACTGCCAAAAAACTTCGTAGTGATGTCCTCGGCTACTTCGGCGCTGAAAGCTTGCTTAATGTGCAGAGCCGTGATCTCACCTTTCAGAACTGAGATGATCTCCGCAGTGCTGATCGAGCCGGTTCGTTCTTTGATTATAAGAGGCGAGATGGCCGGCGTCTGAGCTACTTGGTTAGTCGCCATTTGTTTTCTCCTGTAGTGCCTGATCGAGGATGGCAATGCCGTGATCAAGTTCGTCATCTGAGATTGTTATCGGCGGAAGGACTTTGATGACGTCGCGATTTGGCCCGGAGGATTCGATCAGCAGGCCGTTTTCGAACGCGACATCGTGCACACGGCCAACAACGGCCTGTGACCGGCACTTAAGGCCGGCCATCAGACCACGGCCGCGCTTTTGTTCGATGCACTTGGGGAATTTCGCAACGAGGCGATCAAGGTGTTCTTGCAGTTTGATGGCCGTCCCCTCGACGGCCGTAGTGAACTGCCTATCGGACCACATTGTGCACATGGCCGCGGAAGTCACGAAGGCGAGATTATTGCCTCTAAAGGTCCCGCTATGTTCTCCCGGTTTCCATATGTCCATGTCGGGGCGAATCAGAACTATGGACAACGGATTGCCTGAACCGCTTAGCGATTTTGAAAGACACACGATGTCGGGCTCGATTTTCGCGAACTCGAACGAGAAGAAATCGCCCGTTCGTCCCGAACCTGCCTGAATGTCATCGACGATGAAAACAACGTCGTGCTTACGGCAAATGCGCTGAATTTCTGCGAGCCAAGGTGCGGATGCGGTGTTCATGCCGCCTTCTGCCTGGATGGGCTCCAGGATGATTGCGGCCGGCTTTTCTATCCCGCTGCCTGGGTCGCCCAACACGTGATCAATGTAACTCGCGGAATCGAAAGTTTGGTTCGGATAGTTCTCGTAAGGGACACGGATCACATCGTGGCGAGCAACGCCGCCAAGCTGTCTGGTTGACGCTGAACCCGACACCGCCAAGGAGCCGAGCGACATGCCATGGTACGAATTTGTGAAGGCCATGACACTCGAGCGGCCGGTATATTTTCGCGCCAGCGCCAACGCCGCTTCGTTAGCGTTTGTCCCGGTCGGCCCAGGAAACTGTATCTTGTAAGAAAGGCCTCGCGGCTTCAGGATCGACTCGACAAACACTTCGATGAAATCACGCTTTGCAGCTGTATACATATCAAGCGACAAGACGATATTTTGATCGGCGAGATATTGAATTGCCGGCGCAATGATATCCGGGTTGTTATGGCCGTAATTGAGCGCGCCGGACCCAACAAGGAAATCAATATAAGGTTTTCCGGACTCGTCCCAGATTGTCGCCCCAAGAGACTTTGTAAAGACTGTTGGAAAGGATCGCCCATAGCGACGAACGTTAGACTCGTAAGCTTCAAAAACGTCGATATCCATTAAGGGGCCTCTCTGTATGCTGCTTGCGATCAACGCTGCAGGTTCTATGTTCACGCAGTCCAAACCATTGATTTCGACGATTAGCTGCGGCCAATCTCTGCCTTAAAGCGAACGTATCATGGTCAGCGACTTGCATTCGCAAAGAGTCTGTAAACTTGTTTGACGAATCTGTTGCAACGCTTTGGATAGCGATAGCGTGACAGTCAATACCCGCCTTGCGGCAACGCTATCCGCGGCGTTGTTGGCGGGGGCGACTGACATAGCCGCACCGGTTTTTCCAAGCATGACTGCAACCACGATGCTTGGGTATTTCTCTATGTCGGCCGTGACGGGATTCTTGCCGACGAGTAGCTGTGACAGATAGCAATTTCTCTGCTTCGATGTGACGGCGAGACCGGTGCTCGCTCGAGTTTCGTTTTGGAACGCGGACGAGCCAGACCGCGAACTGGCGACAGAACTGGAGCTGACCGCGGCCTCTAATCGCGGCCGTGGCAGCTGGCGGTGATGGGGCCGTTCGCTGGGCGGCGCGTTGGCCAACCCCTAGCTTCGCGGCGTCTACAATGCCTCAGTCGGCCCTCGCGAGGTGACGGCCGCACTGCAGGCCACGGGCCGAGCACGCGAGTGGTGTTCGCGCCCCACGAGCTGACGCAGACGGCGCTGCTTCGAGAAGGCGCCATCGTAGCGGTATCGACAACCCCGGTGTTCGCCTCCGCACTCGTGGTGACGATGGCGCGGCTTTTGGAGCGCAGCACGACTAAGAGTTCCCACCCTTACACTGGTCAACATAAAAACGCTGGCTCTGGCGACGCCACTGGCGATGTGTCCGATGCCGCTTTTTCTACGCAAGGTTTCGCTCTGTCCGACATCCGACAATTGTTGGATGTGAGACAGGGCGTCAAATCCGCTAACCCGGTGTTTTAATCCAATCTTCCTCTCTGGCACGCTCTATGCAGCGCGACTTGCGAATGCATCAGCAAGAAAATAGTCCCATGATCACACTCACTGCAAACGCGCTCGCCGCTGTTAAGGCCGCGCTTTCCCGCGCCGACGAACCGGCGGAAGGCTTTCGCATAATGGTCGAGGCGGGCGGCTGCGCCGGCCTCAAATACCTGATGGGTCTGGAAAGCGTCTCGCGCGAGGGCGATGCCATCATGGAGACGGACGGGGTCAAGGTGTTCGTCGACGCAAACTCCCAGCTCCATCTCGCCGGCATGACCGTTGACTTTGTCACGGACCTGCAGACCTCGGGCTTTGTCTTCGACAATCCCAATGCGCGGGACAAATGCGCCTGCGGCAAGTCCTTTGGCTAGCCGCCATCACGACAAGGATCGGCGCCCATGCGGGACGACACCGACAACGTCTACCTCTTCAGCGACAAGCTCTATTTCATCAACCCGAAAAATGTCGGCGCTTTGGACACCCCCAATGCGGCCGGCGAGGTCGGCGCCGTCGCCTGCGGCGACGGGCTTAAATTAATAATGGGTTTCGACCCCAGGACCGAGACGATTACTGCCGCAACGTTCCAGACCTTCGGCCGCGGCTCGGCCATAACCGCTTGCTCGACATTTACCGAATTCATCGTCGGCAAGACCATCGATGAAGCCCTTCAGATCACCGATCGGGACATAGCGGATTTTCTCGGCGCCCTGCCGCCGCACACGATCTACTCATCGCTCGACCGCCTCATCCTGGAGCGCGGCTTGCGGCTGATGAGCGAGTTCTTCCGTGCTGTGAGACAGGCTTTCGAGGAGACGCCAGGATTCTCACGCCTCGTCCTCGTCAAGGCATCATCGCCATGAGCGACGTGATAGAGGCGTTTCTCGTGATGACAGGCTTCGAGGAGCTGGAGCACCTTCCCCGCAGCCTTCCCACGCTGAAACCTAATTCTGCGTGGGGTTCGGGCGAGTGGGTTTTCGGCAACGAGCCTCGATGGTGGAACGAGCTGCAAGACGTGCAGTGGGTAATTTCCCACCTTATGCCGTGTCTCCTAAGCCAGCAGAGATGCTCCCTTGCTCACTCGAAGGCCGCTTAAGCAATGTCATATGCGGTTAAGGAAATATTCTACACCCTTCAAGGTGAAGGACGAAATGCCGGGCGGGCCGCCGTATTTTGTCGTTTCGCCGGCTGTAACCTTTGGTCGGGACGTGAAGGCGACCGGGCAAAAGCATTCTGCGGATTTTGCGACACCGATTTCGTTGGGGTAGATGGCCCCCGTGGCGGACATTTTAACACCGCACGGGAGCTTGCGTCGGCGATCGAACAAGCCTGGCGCGGGTCGGGAGCTGGGCAGCGTTTTGTCGTGCTCACCGGAGGGGAACCCCTCCTCCAGATCGATGAAGAATTCCTGGAAGCGCTGCATTCCTTGGCGTTTGAAATTGCCGTGGAGACCAACGGGACCATTCCCACACCCGCCGGCATCGACTGGCTGTGCGTCAGTCCGAAATGCAATGCGCGCCTCGTGGTCATGGCAGGGGACGAGCTAAAGCTTGTATATCCTCAGATTGGCGCGGAGCCTGAACATTTCGAAGTTCTCGCGTTTGAGCACCTTTTGCTTCAGCCGATGGATGGGCCCGAGCGCGAGGCGAATACGGCCGCCGCAGTAGCCTATTGTCTTGCCAACCCACGTTGGCGCTTGAGCCTTCAAACCCACAAACTTCTCGGGATCCCATGAAAATTACGCAAGCTTTCACCTTCGAGGCAGCGCACTGTCTTCCGCGCGTGCCAAAGACACATCGCTGCCACCGCATGCATGGCCACTCATACCGTGTGGAACTGCGTCTGGAAGGGCCCGTCGATCCAGACACGGGCTTTGTCATCGATTTCTTCGATGTCGAGGCTGTCTTCGGACCGCTTCTGCAACGTCTCGACCATCAGCATCTGAATGAGGTTGAGGGTCTCGGCAATCCGACAGCGGAAAACATTGCGGTCTGGATCTGGAACCAAACCAAGCCGCTTCTTGGCCAAATGTGCTCGGTATCGGTCTATGAGACGCCGCTGTGCTGGGCTGAATACGAGGGTTGACCCGATGCAACGAGATCCGGGAACCGCACTCGTCCTTTTCTCCGGCGGCCAGGATTCGACAACCTGCCTGGCTTGGGCGCTGGAGAACTTCGAGCGCGTCGAGACAATCGGCTTCGACTATGGGCAGCGGCATCGGATCGAGCTCGATGTGCGGCCTTACCTGATCGAGCGCATTCGAACAGACTTTCCGGCCTGGCGTGGTCGACTGGGCGAGGACCACATGATTGACATGGCCGTACTCGGTCAAATCAGTGATACCGCGCTCACGCGCGACGTCGAGATCGCACTGAACGCGAACGGCATAACAAATACCTTCGTGCCTGGCCGCAACCTTCTGTTCCTCGGCTTTGCGGCCGCGATAGCTTACCGGATGGGCGCGAATCACCTCGTAATCGGCGTGTCCGAGACGGATCGTTTCAGCTACCCGGATTGTCGAGATGACGCAGTTAAGGCGATGCAACTTGCCCTGAACCTTGGAATGGAAACGCGTTTCGTCATTCACACACCCCTCACGCAGTGTGACAAGGCGCAGACCTGGGCGCTGGCGGATTGGCTGGGCGGCGAGGCGCTGGTGAAGCTCATCTGCGAAGGAAGCCACACCTGCTATAGCGGAGACCGCGAGCATAGACATAGCTGGGGTTTCGGTTGCGGTACTTGCGTCGAGTGTAATCTTCGCGCAGCAGGATGGGAGCAATTCCGATCCTGCAAAGAGGCACCCGTGACCGCCCATGAAATGACGTGAGCGCCAAGATCCAGGCTGACGGTGGCAATCTGTTCCATAGATCGTTTCCTTCTCTTTGTGATGTTCAGCACGACCAGGTACGCGCCTTCGATGCCGTTTCGAAGGGCTGTTCCATACCATCGACTTTGATGATCTTCGCCGTTCGCATGGTGCTGTTTCGTGGGGGAGTTCAGCACCACGGCGAGCAGGCTGCGGTTGTTATCCTTGATCCCGGTCGGATTTGATCGTGGAGCGTACTGCCAAGAAAAAAGGGGGAGGTTGTGGTTTCGACGAGAGGCAGTTGATGCCCGAGCCTGCCCTTATGTGGAGGATCGTCCATGCAGTCCATCACCAGCATGGCCGCACCACTGGCATCATTGAACGAAGAATGACGACCTCATCGGCAATCGATGCCAGCGCCTGCGTGAGCTGGCACGGGCGCAGACGCCTGCGGCGACGCGATGTTGCGGATATCCCTCCCCTGGCCCCGCCTCGGGCCAATCAAAGGATTCCTGATAGCGCCTTCGATCTGGCAATGCTCGTGCGTTCAGTGAATGCGCGCGCCGCCTTGATGGCGATCATCACAGCCTCAGTGTCGATTGACGAAATGGATCTGCTCGACCGCCGGAAGACAATCGAGCAGGTAGCCCAGCAAGGTCGACTCATGTGCCGTCGAATTGAAAGGCGGCTGCCGTCATGAAGGATACGCGCGACCGCATCAAGCGCCGGGGCAAAGCCCCCCAATGAATCAGAATGGCGAAAGTATTGATTGAGGTCCAGAAAGCAGCGCCCATTGATGTCACACAGATTGGCGCCTTCGCGTTGCAGCGCGCGACGCGGCTTCGGATCGCACAGCCGCGGCGCGGGTGGCGCCATCGGAAAAAACCGGGCTCCGATTGGGCGTCAGGCTGCGCGGAGATTCGTGCAATATGTCAGGCCTCCCTCGAAGAATCCGGAGACCTACGCCTCTTTCGCCGGTGACATGGCATTTGCACTTCGAAGGCGTCATTCACGAATCACATATGGAGGCGGCTGATGAACAGGCCAACGATCGCCGATCTGGCGAAAGCCGCGGGCGTAAGTGTTTCCACGGTCAATAGGCTCTTGCACGGAACTGGCACACTGCGACCGCAGACGGCCGACCTCGTCCTGAGCGCAGCGCAGCAGATCGGCTTCCGCAGTTCGGGGCCGCTGCACGAACGCAGGCGGGACAATCTCCCGCATCGGCGCTTGAGCTTTCTCATGCAGCAATCAAACCGGCCGCTCTGTCAGATCTGGGCCGAGGCGCTTCTCAGTGCCTGCGCGCGACGCACAGATGCGGTTATTGAGCCAGACGTTCTGTTCGAGGACGACCCTTCCCCCGAAGCGGTTGCTGCCAATCTGCTCAAGATAGGCGGAAGCGCCAATGCAATCGCGGTGATCTCGGCCGATCACCCGCTCGTCGGCCAGGCGATTGACGAGTTGCGCGTCAAGGGCGTTCCGGTGATCGCCTACGTCACCGACCTGTCCGCCGCCAGCCGGGCCGGCTTTGTGGGAACCGACAACTGGAAGGCCGGCCGCACCGCCGCATGGTTTATCAGCCAGACGTCCGGTCGGCCCGGCAAGGTCTTTCCTCTCATCGGCAGCAACCGTTATCAGTTCCAAGACATCTCGGATGCGAGCTTTCGCTCCTACATGCGCGAGCACGCGCCCGAGTTCCATGTCAGCGAAACCCTCCTGACCCATGAGACGCCGAGTAACGCCTATGCAGTCGTTCGCAGGCTGATAGCGGAGGAGCCGGAGCTCAGGGGCATCTTCGTCAATGGCGGCGGCATTTCCGGCGTTCTGCGTGCTATGCGCGAGCTCGCTGCGGAGCAGCAGTGCAAAATCCGGGTCGTCTGCCGCGACATCGGGCCCGAGACACGCAAGGAATTGAGGGAAGGCTTGATTACTGCTTCCTTGTGCCATCCCGTCGACAGGATGCCTGAAGAACTCATCGACGTAATGCTGCGAATGATCGAACGCACGGACACACGGCTAATCGAACAGCGGATTGTTCCGTTCGAGATTCTCACGCCAGAGAGCATTTGGACTTAAGAATCGGAAGAGCCATCGTCGTCCGGATAAGGTCATCCGTGCCGCTGCGAAGCGAACCGCTTCGTGGAGTAAAACTGGGGCGCAAAGGGCAGCTCGGCACTCATGATCCTCGTAGCAACCGAAATAGGCCAGGAGGACGAGGAGATAGAAATCCCCGAGGAAGACGATCTTGTCGAGAGCTGGACCCACGCTTGCGCCAATGACCAGGCTGCATCGGCCGTCGGCGCCGATTTGCGCTGCTTGTGGCGCACCACAACGTCCACCTTATAAGCGCGTCGACCGAGGCAGCGCACCGGGCGATCTATAGAGAACTTGTCTGTTCGCCCCGTGACTATCGCAGATATGTCGAGCTGTTTCATAACAAGCAATTGAGCCGATTTCGCCTGAGTGAGGCGCCGACGCACAATGATGGCGCGGATCTCACGGGCGAGCTTGGCTTTCGGGGCAATTCCTCTTCGGAATTATCAAAGCCCAAATCCGCAAACACGTTGCCGCTGGTCATTTCGCCGGTGATTCTTCAGTCATGACTGTGTTCCTTTGCCATAGTTTTCGCGATCGCGCGTCTCAGCCACCTTCAATCGCTGTAACGAGATCGACTTCGCACTTGGGCGTGTCCCTGCCCTTCTTCTGGAAGCAAAGATGCAGATCACACCAGCGAAGCGACGGCATGGACGGGCGATAAGTATCCCCGTCTAAGTCGTCGACCACCGCAAGGATTCGGCCGCCAAATCCCTTGAGGGCATTGACCGCCAGATGCTGCTCGCGATTTTGGGCGTCGTTGATTGCAACACCCATCACGATGCAGACATCGACCAATCTGACTCCGCTCAGCCACTGAAAAGAAAAGATTCGGGTCAAACAGCCGTTTTCGCCAAGTGATCCTGTTTTCCTATGAACGCATTTTGGACTGCACGGGCCGTTCCAGCTCGGCGCAAAACCCTCTCAGATACCCGTCAATCGCGCTCTGCAAATGCACCCAGTAGAGCACTTTGGCGGTGCTACATCGATAATGAGCCCAGTTTTGCTTTTTTTGAGAAGATGTCCCTCTTGCTTGGCCGCAGCGAATATCCCGCTAAAAAATTGGCGGCAGCGCATCGCGTTTAGCGCTCGCCGGGCGGAGCTGGTCCGGGTTGCGAAGCCCGGCGAGCGCGGATCGTCTTGGGCGATGTGTTGATCAGGCGCGGTTCTTGGAGCGCCAGGATTCATGTCCGATTTCGATGATCTCGCAATGATGCGTGAGAGGATCGAGCAGTGCGGTCGTTGTTCCGAAGTAGCCGCGCCCGCTGTCGCGGATGAGCGCCCGGGCGATGGCAAAGGCCAGATGCGACTTCCCGTTCCGGGGCCACCAATCAACACGCCATTGGACAAATGCCATCAAGGGCATCTCACCGCCGGGCGGCGGCGAACAAGAAGGAGAGGAAGTGATGGAACGCAGGCTTGATGACGTGATCGCAGCCCTCCCTGAGGAGCGTCGGGCGCGTGTCGATGCACGTTTCGAAGAGCTAAGGACGGAGGTCGAGAGCCTCGGCGATCTGCGCCGTGCGGCTGGCAAGGCCAGGCAGAGCTTGCCGCGACCCTCAAGATCAACCAGCCCTCTGTCTCGAAGATCGAGCAAGCAGGCCGATAATGCATCTGTCGACACTTAGAGCTACGTAGAGGCGATCGGGGGACAACTCGACCTCATCGTCGCCTCGCCTCGCGCGCGCCCCTCCGTATTGAGCGGCTCAGCGACGTCGTAGCCCCCAACCCCTCCGCACATAGTGCTAAAAGAGCGCCAAGTGGAGGAACCCGCCCGAAGGCAACGCGCCGGCTGAACGCGCCGTTTCGGTCAAATTGCCGAAGGGACGACAGTCTCGTCGACGCTCGCAATAGGTATGAGCAAGCCCTCGTTAAGCCGGATACCGACTGCCCGCTGTCACGTCGCGGGGGACGCCTCTCCCTCACCCATACTGGCCCAGTTCACCGCCGCGCTGGGGGTGTGCGGCGATGTGCTCGCCGACGACGACCCGCTCGGGCACGCTTGGTCACAGCTTCCAAACCTGCTCAAGTAGATACCTCTGCGCCTGCGCGACATCTTCGGTGGCTTACAATTTATCAAATTTAAGGCGATTATCGCCGCACCGCAAAATCACAAGAAAGTCAAACGGCCATGTCTTCTCCCTTCTTATGCGGCTCCAGGACACATTGAGCACAGGCAAATGCTGCCAAGCATGCCAGCACCACGACCCCACGTCGTGGCGGCAGTTAACAGCTGCCCGCTGAAGTTTGCCAACGGGCCTTCGGTCAAACTTGGCGCAGCACTGTTACGGCGGGCACAGCACGTGGAGGTCTGTCGAGCATCAGCCATTGCGAAAGGTGTAGCCATAACCGTTGATGGCCGGCGCGCCGCCGAGATGCGCGTAGAGTATCCTCGAGCCCTCTGGAAAAAAGCCTTTTTGGATGAGGTCAATCATCCCTTGCATCGATTTGCCCTCATAGACGGGATCGGTAATCATACCCTCGAGCCGCGCACACAGACGGATCGCCGCCTTGGTTTCCTCGGATGGAATGCCGTACCGCGGGTACGCGTAGTCTTCGAGCAGCACCACGTCATCCTCGACAGGTTCCGTTCCGAGCTCGACGAGGGTCGCTGTACGTCGGGCAATGCTTAGCACCTGCGCCTTGGTTTTTGCAGGCGTGGCAGAGGCATCGATACCGATCACCTTGCGCTGTCGACCGTCCTTGGCGAATCCGACGAGCATGCCGGCATGCGTTGAACCGGTGACCGTGCAAACGACCATGTAGTCGAAGCCAAACCCTAGCTGTTCCTCCTGGGCGCGCACTTCCTCCGCGAACCCCACATAGCCGAGGCCTCCATTCGGATGAACAGACGCCCCGGCCGGTATCGCATAAGGCCTGCCGCCCCTTGCCTTGACCTCATAGAGCGCTTTTTCCCAACTGTGCCGGATGCCGATGTCAAAGCCATCGTCGACCAGACGCACCTCTGCGCCCAAGATGCGGCTCAAGAGAATGTTGCCGACCCGGTCGTAGACGGCATCCTCATGGGGGACCCAGCTCTCGTGAACCAGGAGACATTTCATGCCGATCTTGGCGGCAACGGCTGCAACCATCCGCGTGTGGTTGGACTGCACGCCGCCGACGGTGACCAGGGTATCGGCATCCGACGCGATCGCGTCGGGGATGATGTATTCGAGCTTGCGGAGCTTGTTTCCGCCGAACGCGAGACCGGAGTTGCAGTCCTCGCGTTTGGCGTAGATCTCCACCTTGCCGCCCAGATGCTTGCCGAGCCGGTCGAGCTTCTCAATGGGTGTGGGTCCAAAGGTGAGCGGGTAACGTTCGAATTCTTCCAGCATATTCTCTCCGGCGATGATCATTCAGCTGAAATAGCCACGCAAAACTCGTTCCATAAGCGCTGCTTGGATTGGTCGGCCGCGCTCTTCGACCTGCCGTCAGAGCCTTGGCGATTTCCAGCGCTTTCCTTGCGACTGAACGAAGCGATCCACATGTCGGCATGCTGCGATGAGGCGACCATCGCCTAGGAAACCTACGACGACACGCGGTCGGCATCTGTGTTTTTGCCAGCTTTGCGAGCGCAGCTAGACCGCCAAACCAACATACTTCGATAAAAACGCAGTGGCTCTTGTTTGCGCTTGGATCGGCAGAACCGCACAGTTGCCGAGCCGAATTCTGCGAGGCGATTTTTGTGGCGCTCAACGCCTCACAGAAGTTTCAGCTGCTCGATCGAAGTACTCGTCTACCTGATCGAAACGGGTGCCAATGCCCTCGAAAGGCTGGCCTCGCCGCGGCCGTAAGTCGCCGCGTCATAGTTGACGAGCGTGTCGGTCCTGGCTGTATCCAGCAGCTGATTGGTGATTTGTGTCGGTGTTGCGGACGTGAACTTGCTGCCAAGGATGGCGGCATAGCCAGCCACTACAGGTGCCGCGAAAGACGTTCCGGATAGCCCAATCTTGTCGCTATCGACCCCCACCGTGAGGAAGTGGTTCTGCACCTCCGAATCTGAACCGGCGTAATTCGAATAGGAGGCGAGCTTCGCCTTGTTTTCGGGAGTGCCATTGCGCTCGAGCGCACCCACAAAGATTGTCGATTGCGTCCCAGTCAGCTCAAGAGCTAGGAAATCAATATCCCCTTCGGCCGGGGTACCTACCGCTACGGATTTGTTTCCGGCTGCCTTTGTGAAGACCGCGGCACCCGCCCGGGCCGCATCGACAATCGACTGCTCGAGCCGGTACCCGCTCACTGGGTTTTCAAGGGCATAGCTCAGATTAATGACATTGAGCCCCTCCTCCAGCGTCAGCGGAACTGCTTCCAAATAGTCGAGCTCGACTATCTTTGCGCCAGGCGCCACCATGCCGGCTGCTTGAGCGATCCACTGCCCATGTTGCCGCCATTGGGGGCCATAGCCGAGATCCCCAAACTCATCCATTTCACCTGTGAAGTCGTCTGCGACAGTCACCGATACGCCGGAACCGGTATAGCCCGATGCCCATGCTTCACCAATATCCAGGCTCATCCAGCAGAAGGTCCCGTCGGCATTTTGTGGGCAGCCCGAGCTACTGCTTTCCGTGGTTGGCGTTCCGGTCGTTCCTTTACCGCTGACCCGCGCATCGAGATCACCAGCAAAACCGGGTGCCGTCAGCAGGCACATGAAAAGACCGGCAACGAGTCCTACCGGGAACAATTGTGTTTTGTGCATAATAGACTTCCTGTCTGGATTGTTCTGCATCAACGAAATGTACCGCCTATGCCTTTCCCTATCTCTAGAATTCACCCCTGAACCGGAGATCGAGTTTCAATCGGCTTGGATTGATGTTTGCCATATATTTCAACGTGTCCGCAGGCCGGAGTTGCGACGCGGCCAGACGGCAATTCACTGTCTGGAAGCCGCCGACGGCGCCATAGTCAGCCGTGCAAGGTCGTTCCGTCAGGTTCCCGCCCAAAATCGAACTGACGGTGAGAGAAAGCGTCGTGGACGGTGTCGGTCGCTTTTGCAGAATAAGGCCGAGTTTCAAACCTGGCTCGATTCGGACCTTTTCGGCATGTTGGCCGGTGCTCGCGCCCCACAGGAGACCGAAATCATCCGACAGCTGCGTCAACATTTCGAATCGCATGTCGATCCATTTGCTATGGTACCACTTGTCGAAAGACACTTTGGTACCGCCCGACAGCTCGTATCCGCCTTGTTCCAGATGGTTGGCTGCCACGGTTAGCTCCGAACCCTGGTAAATGCCGACAAGGCTGGTCTCCTGTCCGTTCGCAGTTATCGGGCTGGCGAAGAATGCCATCACGAACAGGACGTAACTCGCCGACCGTATGCACATCTGCACCCCCCCTCGTTGGATCCGCCAGCAAATCATGTGATCGACACGCGTACTGCAGTCCCTTGCCGCATGTTCAACCACACGGAGGGTCCAGCCGCAGACGCATGGCCGCCAGCGGCCAACGTGTTCATTCGCAACAAATCTGTGATCTCCCGTCCTTCAATTTCGCCCGAGCCATCTCTTCGCTCTCCCTGGCAAGCAGCTCCCGCCCTCTCAACGGAAACGAGCAAAATTCATGCCGATCTAGATGACGGCGCCATAGAAGGAATAGTATGTTTGTTTTCAGCGGCTTAGACAAAACGTCCAAGACGCCGGCCAACCAAGGCCGTGTCGTCGAACCGACAAAGCCGACACAATTGCCGGATATTGACGAAAACGCTGAGCGTGACCCCTCCCGCATGGCAACACTCCCTTCTCGCTCCAGCCATGCGCCGGAGAGCCTCGAAACGGCTTTCATTTTCCATTCGACGCAATCCACTTCAGTCGGACATTGCGCCGCCCAATTTGAAGTTCTGTACGCGAATCGTCTGAAAAGGCATGCCCGGCAGAGACGGAGCTCCCTGCCGGGCCGGGTTCGCCTTGGGAGGCGGCGTAAGCTAGCGACTTTCGTGTCGGTGGGACCACTCAATCCGTGCGTTTTGCGCAATAACGAGCATCTGCCGTGCCAAGCCAAAAGCATTTAAAAACACCCGAGAGTCAGCTTCCTCTACGTTGCGTACCCGACATTGTCGGCTATCGGACAATGCCGAACGAGGCCTCTCGGCATCGACCTACACCTTAACCAGAGCGCACTCACCAGGCCGTTCGATGCCATTTCGACCTGGCGAACTGGTGGTGACCGGGTTTTAGCTCCGAACTGTTCGCAGGCTGACGGACAGGGCGTATGTTTACCTTCAATGCAGAGGGCGCGGCCACGAGAGACGGCGCGGCGAATGTGGCGGGCAGATGATCGCGAGGATCGCCACAATCGGCATGGCCGCGCCGTAGGCCAATCAGCCCCTCGGCGACCTCGCGTATGTGACGCCTCAGCAAGTGAGCCGTCGAGCCCACGAAGAACGAAGGTTAGACGCGTTTTTCCGGCTTTGGCCCAGACGTAGTTCATTGAGGCACTCGAGCGCCCTCAGGCGGTGCTTCGAAAACATCGCGGGCCAGGTCGCCTCGGCACGGAGGTAAATAGGGTGCGAGATATCCGCGCGGCAGCGGGCGACAGCAGGCCCGTCGCACGACATGGCAATGCCAAGAGCTCGAGCGGCGATACGGCGATGTCGCCGAGGATGCGGACAGCAGTTCGAGGATCAACACATCCGGCAGACTGGCAAATCAGCAGCCTGATATCTGTCCACAGGGCCGCACTCCAGATCGGCGTCCACTTATTGCCTCCGCTTGCATAGGCGCGACGAGGAGCGCTCGCCGGGCGGAGCTGGTCGGGTTGCGCAGCCCGGCGAGTGCGGATTGTTTGGGCGGTGGGCGCGTCAGGCGCGGTTCTTGAAGCTCATCATACGGCTGTGGCGAAGCCGGACATGTGCCGCCTTCACACATGTTAAGTTTTCCGGCGCTTCGTTCGCCTTCGAGATGAAGCAACCCGCGTGCCGCGCGCTGCGATCGACTACCATTGCCCGGAGAACCGAAACTGCATTCCCCTGGACGGTAGAACGATGAGAATGCCGTCGCCTTCGACCTTACCAGGGAACCTGGCCTGAATAATCAAACTTCAACAAAGGGATGAATCTGAGCTCTGATCTTGTGACGGCGCTCAAGGGAGGAGCAGCGATATGCCGAGCGTTTGATTGCGCCGTGGCACATCTTGAGTTTCATTCCAATGCTCATCGTCGCTCGACCGAACTTCCTGGGACCTATCGACAAGCTCAGCTTCTTGCCCGGCTTTGCCAGCGCAGCTGGATCGCCAAATCAGAAAGAGCACACTTGCGAAATAGCCCAGCTGAAGAAGTAGCGAACAGCCCAGCGTCGTGACGACTGCTAGACGGAACGAATGCGAGGCGAAGTAAACCGTCACAGCGTTGCCGCACAGGACCAGCCCGAGGAGCCGACAAAAGATGATGAAGCGCATGCCGTCCTCCTGATTTTGTCTCGTCAAATCATGCAGCTCATGCTGCGACCTGGTCGGCCGCAAGATGGGTCTGGCAGTTCTTTGGGCAGACGCGGCCGCAGGCTCCGCAGCCAATGCAGCGGCCGGCATGGTCGACAACCATGATCATGCGATTGAGCTCACCATCGAAATCGTCGTCATCGGCGTCGCAGGCGCCAAGGATCTCACCCGCGTCATCGACGCCGTAAAGATGCATGACCTCGCGCGAGCAGACTTTGAAGCAGCGGCCGCAGCCGATACAGATCTTGCCATCGATAGCGATCAGATATTCCGGCACCCATATGGAGCCGTCGCGGCTGATGAATGTGCTCCTCATCGCAAAGTCTTCATTTTGGCAAGCTCTCTCCTGGCACCATCCAACTCGGCATAAACGGCATGCGTTTTCTCGGCGACTTCCTCTATCTCAATCCATTTGACCGGGAGACCCTCGGCAAGGTCGCGCAAGTTCGTCTTGGCAATTGCCGCGCGCAGTTGAAGCTTTCGGACTTTCTTCGCCATCTCATCCAGGTTTGACATGATCCTTCCTCGAAAATGGGTTTCTTCACGCCCGCGCCACTTCGGGATAGGCAATAGCTGCAGTCACATCGCCGACCAGTTTCGCGGCCGGTCTCCGCGAGTTTCCGGAGAGTCTCGAAGCCGAACCGGTAGACGTCTCGACAGACGTTTGATTTCTGTTGTTGACAATGTCATCACGCCTTAGCGCTCCTCGATCGCCAGCTCCGCTACGGTCTAAAACGGATCCGGATTGGCATTGAGTGGATATTCCGGCGCAGTTCCTCGGGGACAATGAAATCGGCCAGCAGCCCGGTGTCCGATTTCCGTGGAAATCCTGAGCACGGATCAGCCGCAGGAGGCATTTGACGAACGGGCGGGCACGGGCCTCGCCATCCTTGTTGACGGCAGGGCCAAGCGCTGCGTGAGACATTTCGTTTCCTCAATTTCAGGTCTCGTCCTCAACGGAGGATTTCTGCTTTCGGTTACGCTGACTTCGTGCTCGCTTACGCAGCCGACGTCCGGCCTCGCCAGGCCGATTCCACGTAAATGCTGCCCCTGTGGCCGACCTTGAACAGGTCCTGGACTGTGACGTCTTCAACGACGGGCCAAATTCGCGTCGAATATCGCCGCCGCGGCTATTCGGTTGGAAGTCTAAGGTCCGAGCCCTGACCTGCAGCAAACGGTCCACGCTGTGCTCCATGGACATAGTTACTGCGGGCGCGCCGCAGAAAATGGGCGGATTGACCAGGGTTCCATTCCACTTGTCATCCCGACACCTTGCCGGGCTGAAAGTTCGTGAGAGGTTCGCCACGCAGCCAGTCGTCCACTTTGATCAGAGGAGCCGGGGACTCTCTACGCAACATGTTGTTCTCCATTCCCACACCTTTCCTGACGTTTATACGCGAGCTGGTTCTTCTCTCAGAACGGAACACACCGGTTAGGAGACCATCAAAGTCTTGCGTGTTCTCATGCGATCAGCCCTCATTCAGTATTGCCGATCTCAACCAGCAAACGTCATGCCAGCGCTTTGTCCGCAGTAAATGCATGATTCTCCCTCGAACCTCACAAGCCCAAGACGGCCGGTTGTTTTGAACCCGACATGTTTTCTGCCGCTGTCAGCTTTTGGACACGCATTATGCGTCAGACGCTTGAGGGCGAGAACCGCTCGTCGGCCATCGTTCGCCGCCGGCGATACGCGGGCGCGCTAGGCTGACCCAGCGCCCAAACCGCATGACCTTCTTGACCGGCTGGCAATAGGTCGGAAATTCCGCGATTCCGAAAAGTCAGCGCAGTGCAGCCCACTCGGCATTTGCCGCACGAATGGCAAGCGCCCGAAAGCTGTCAATCGAGCGATCCTCCAAGGCGAGGGCCTGCGTCTCGACGATATGATTGGTTACGGCCGGCCAGTGTTCGTGTCTATGGTCTGCGAGTGGCCTTCGGCAGCCAGTGGTAGCGAGTAAAGCTTCGGCATCATCGGCTTTGATTGCCGCCCAAAACTGGTCGAAATTCCGATAGGCTATTATGCCCCTTCCTCATCGAGAACAGGAATGTCTGCTCTGGCGTAGAAGCCTAGCACGGGTCCGAGCTCAAAGGTCGTTCCTGGCGCAAGGCGCCGGACGGACGTGGGCCATGTTTCGGTCGAGACGCCATCGATACCTCGCGCCAGCGTGCTGGCGAATCGGGGCATCAGCGGTGCGAGTGTCTGCGCCAGGATCGCAGCGGCCGTCGTCTGAAGGGCGAGCGAAGTGCGGGTGCGGGCGGGATAGAGACGTCGCGCCGCTTCATAGTTTTGCGCCTGTCGGTAGACCACACAATCGCTCACGAAACAGCAGGCTTGCGCGGCCGCGCGCCGGACCGAAAAGCCATCGTCCGAATAGGCGCGTTCCATCGCTGCGCGATGGATCTCTATCCGAGCAAAGAAAGCACGATCGGCGGGAGCCCAGTCGCCTGCGTCGGGCACACAGCCGCCAAAGTCCTGTTTGATTTCCCGGTGCAGCGCATCAAGCCAATTCAGCCAGATCCCTTGGAACACCTCGTTCTCGGTGCGGCGTAGCGCGTCCAGCGTGAAGTTCGTCCGCTCACCTTCCGGGCGTGTCAGGCCCAAATGAAGACGTACGACATCGACTGTCTTTTGGCCCAGAACCTCTTTGCCCCAGACCGCATGGCTGCGGCTTGTCGAGAACTTCTGACCGTCGAGCAGGTAGAACTCGTTCACATGATACCGGATGCGCGGCGTCCAGTGGGAGAAGACCTCAGCATAAAGCGCCGGATAAAGCAGGGCGTGGTAGAAGGAATTATCGAAGCCGAAGAAATGGACAATTTGCCAGTCCTTGCTGGGCAGGGCCGCATTCCAGTCACGACCGAGCGATGTAGCTAGCGTCTGGATGTTGTAAAGAAAGCCAAACGCCATCTCTGGCCAGACCCAGGTCACCTGCCCCGGGAATCCCTCGGCCGGTAGCCCCCAGTCCGACGGGTGGATGATGGGCACGGAAAAGTCGCCACGTTGGCGTAGACGCGCGAAGAGGTCCATGATCCGAACGGGGGCGCCCGACGCCCTTAAATGCCGGTCGATATTGTCGTAGCACCGTTCCAGCGCAAGTTCGGGACGGCGCACGGAGCCGACCACCGGCGCCTCGGCCGAGTGCCGCGACCGGACTGCATCTAGGTCGTGGCATAGGTTCGGTGCGCCGCATTCCTCGCAGATGTTGCCACCAGCGGAGCTGCCGCAATCGGGGCAGAGGCCGCTTACATCCGGCTCGTAAAGGTAGTCGCCTGTCACAGCATCGAAGAGCGCAGGGCTCTGGCGCAGATCTACCGCCGTGCTACTCAGAAGACTACGGAAACACGCGGCTTGAAACTCTGCATAAGCGCTATCGCCCAAGGTGGGGAGGAAGCTGTGGACCTCACAGTCGAGAAGCGCAAGCGTGGCTCGAATCTCGTCGGCGTAGTGGCGCGCCACCTTTCCGGGCGTCGATTGATCGGCATCGGCACGCGTGGCGACGTAGCTCTGGTAATCGTCGCTTCCAGTCAGGTGATAGGCTTCGACCCCTTTCATGCGCAGGAAACGCGTGTAGACATCGGCGCCAAGATAAGGGCCAGAAAGATGCCCCAGATGCAGATCGCCATTAGGCGTCGGCGGCGTGGAGAAGACGAAGATCGGCCCGCGGGGAATCGCGACCTGTGCAGCAGCTTCGAGGGCCGCCTTGCCGTCGCACCAGTAGACATCGACGAAGTTTAGGTTTTCGAGCCCATCGTTGTGCAGCACATGCGCTTCAAAAGGATGGAACAGAACGACATCGCCGGCTGCGACCGAGATTTCCCCAAGGTCGGTCCTGACCTTGCCCGCTCCAGACAGGACCACGAAGGCCTCGATTTCGTCGTGCCGATGGGGCTCGGATGTGACGCCTGGTGCCACCTTGCCAAATGAAAACCCGGTGCCCGCGCTTCCCGTCCCAAGCGCAGCCATGTCGATACCGAACACCCGCGACAGCTGCGTTCGAGAAAACGTGGATTTCCGCATGACGAATCTCAGCTTGTTGAAGCAGTGGTATCTTCGGCTGCCAACGCAACAGCCCCTGCTGCAAGTTGCGAAGAGAGCGGCAGCCCGACACGTTGGCCGCCTCCGTTAGAATGATCCGGCTCTGGGTGCCCAAGCGGGTGACGACGGGCGCCAGTGGGGCTTTAGACGTTACAGAAGACCCCCCGGCGACACCTGCACAATCGACATACCGAAGCGTTGTAACGGACTGCTGGCGATGCTCCAGTAGCCGGCAATCAAAACCATGCTCTCCGCGCATTTTTTGGCGGCCGATCAGTTTCGTGTGCATTCCCGCCTGGTTCCGTGAGCTCAATCGCGATAGAAAATGCCGTTTGGGGGTTTGAGGTTGTCGAGATCGGCCACTTTGCCCTCCGGCGGATTAAGGGCGCGCTTAAGCACGTTATATTCAGCGCGGGTCGGT
Organism: Mesorhizobium sp. 113-3-9; assembly: GCF_016756515.1. Taxonomy (NCBI): domain Bacteria; kingdom Pseudomonadati; phylum Pseudomonadota; class Alphaproteobacteria; order Hyphomicrobiales; family Phyllobacteriaceae; genus Mesorhizobium; species Mesorhizobium sp. 113-3-9. The sequence continues at coordinate 7,269,413 of NZ_AP023246.1, forward strand.
CCACCGGTTGAAGCACGCTGGAACACCAAGTAGAGCGTCCGCCGCGAACGATTGCTTTTATTCGGCTTCGAGTAATGCGGTGCATAATCGTCGAAGATGAAGATGTCGCCAGCCTTCCATACTACGGGTTCCCAGGAGAATGTTTTGGCGACCTCAGGATCAATCACCCCGCCGGCATCCATGGGAAATACCCCCTTCTTGTGGTTGCCGGGGCTGAAGAAAAGGCCACCATTGTCCGGGTCGGAATCGTCAATGCCTATGGCAACGATCGCATGGACCATCCGGTCGGGCAGCCTGTGTGGAATGTGATAAATGTCCTGATGCGGGCGATAACCGCCGCTATCGGGATAGTGGAAGATCAGCAACTCCTTGAGTCTGCGCGAATCTTCGCCAAGCAAATCCTCGACCGCAGAGTTTATGCGCTGATCTTCTAGGAGGAGCAGACGCAATGGGTCATGGAAGTCCAGAAAATTCTCGACCTTGGAGATGATCTTCCGATTGTCCGTCGTTTTCTCGAACCACATGAGCCATTTATCGTCGCTGACATCCCAGCGTGATATGTCTTCAACAGATCTGGAAATACCTTCCAGAGTCGCGGGATCGAAGAACCTCTCGAGCCTGACGTATCCGTCTTTCTTCCACTTTTCTCTTTGTGCATCGGTCAACATGCGAAAAGCCTCCTGTTGGAAAGAGTGGTTGGTCAAACATTCCGGTTAGAGGCAGTCGGGCGCCGTCAGGGTGTGGGCCCACGGAGACGATACTCCACGGCATGCAGACGGCGACGCAAAGTGCCTTCCGCTCCGGGTGGATTGCAAGGCTTTGTTGTCCCTCCTCAATGGAGAGATCGCCCAGGCCCGTAAAGATCTATCGATCCGGTACGTCTGCATGGTAGTCACGGCCGAGCATGCTGTTGATGGTACGACTGCCCGATAAGACGACCTTTCGTGCAGCCTGACGCAACGCAAGTCGTGCGCCGCGAAAATTTTTGCGACAAGTTCCCGTTCCGGTCGGGCGATCAGGGAGGCACGTCGCTGGCATCGGGTCCATCGATGCTCCAAAAACGAGTATTGTCCGCACAAGTTCGGCGCTAGACTGACCCATCCGAGGCCAAGCCGGGTCCTCGGGTTCCCTAAGCTGGTCCCGATCACTTACCTCACCCGGTCCAGCCACCACACGCATCGCTACGGGCGGGAGGCCTCCGCTAACGGCCGACGCAGCCATGGCCGCTAGGGCCACTGGGCACTTTCGAGTGAGCGACCTTGTACGGTTTCGACGACCGTGGGGCAAATTCTCGCCCGCAGAATTAAGCGATGCGCCCATAGGTCCAAGGGCATGTTCAGTCACGATGAGTTCGGAGCGGGCTCCGGACTGCGCCGCAGCGGAGGCGGACATCATTCCTTGGATGCCACCGCCGATGATCAGTAGTCGCTGGGTCATATCCCGCTGCCCATTTCTTCGGCTACCGGGTCGGGCCAGCTCTCGACGGTGGTACGGCTGATAAAGCCAGGATGCTCAGGGTTCGCGCACGGCGCGCGCTGTAGAAGGCTGTCAAGAATGCGGCGAGCTCGCCAGGCCAGCAGGCTTAGGTTCGGATCGGCCAGCCCGCGCTGCCCGGGATTGGCGTTCTGTACGAAGATGCGTCTGTCACGCGGTCCGTCCCAGCACACCGAAAAATCCGCGTTGATGACCAACTCATTGTCGGTCTGTTGCAGCCGATCCGCCATCGGTTCCAAAAAGCTTGGCACGGCGTTCTCGTAACCGGTGGCCAGGATGACGATGTCGGCCGTGACTTCTTCGACGTCGCCCAAGCCGCGCTGCAGCGTCAAGTTGTGACCCGCGCCGGCGTTGATGCAGCGCGAAACGTTGCAACCCGGCCGCAGTGCGATGTCACATAGGTCTGGCTCAAGAAATTCGTGGCGATACAGCGCCTGGTAGACGGCGCGCAAAGTGCGATCCGAAATACCATCCGAGGCGAGCACGAAACGCCGCAGGAACAGCTTGCGCTGCGGCTCGCTCATTGCCGCGAAACGATCCGAAAAACAGGGCATGAACAACTCGTTTGTGAACGGGCTGTTGTCGAGGGGCAGGTAGTTTTCGCGCTGCGAGACCCAGGTGATCGAGGCAGGCCGCCGTTCTCTTGGCCCACCGACCAAATGCAACAGTACCTCGGCTCCCGACTGGCCTCCACCAACGACGCAAACATGTTTTTGCCGCACCTCAGGATGGATGTGCAGCAAATCGGATGAATGGAACAGGTTGCGTCCGATCCAGCCCTGAAATTGAGGTGGAATCCATGCTTGCTTGCCGATGCCGACCACCAGGTCTCTGGCACTAAGCACCGCGTCGTCCGTCCGCACCCGAAACTCGCCATCATAGCGTATTTCGCGGACGGTCTCGCCGCCGCGCACAAGTGGGTTCCTGCGGAACGCCCAGTTCAGGTATTGCTCGAACTCAGCCCTGAGCACAGCATCGAACTGTGCATTCAGGAAGTGGTACAGACGCCCGTTCTCGTGCAGGTAGTTTATGAAAGTGTAGGCGGATCGCGGATTCACCAGCGTTACCAGATCCTTGACGTGGCTGACCTGGAGTTCTGAAGAGTCGAATGCGCTGCCTGGATGCCAGCGGAAGTCAACTTGCCGATCCAAGAACAATGCCCCGTGCCCGATTTGCTCGTGTATCTGACACGCAAGGCTCAAATTGGACGGGCCAGCACCGATCCCAATGCAAGAGAGATCCAGTTGTCCTGCTCCTGCTGACGCCTCCCAATCAGGCGCTATATGCGGCGAATGTCGGCCATGGCCGCTGGGCTTGCCCTTCCCGCACGCATCGTCGACACCGCAGGACTTGCAACAGTTTGTCCGCGCGTTCGTAGTATCGGGTGTGACGCCCGCGGATGCCGGCTCCGTGATGAGATCGGCACTCATGCCGGCGATATGTTGCGCGTGGCTGGCATCGAGAATCCCGCCTCGATGACCCCCGCGTGGTCAGTGACATGCTTTCGCAGCCTATCCCTCATTGCAATTGGGCTCAGTTGCCCGCCTCGACCGTGATGAGCCGACCTTCGGCCTGCTTGGCGACCAGCGAGGGCGCGGTCATGAGTGCGGCGACAGCATTTTCCCGTGGGTTTGATCATAGAAGACATCCGCTGCTGCGTTCGGGAGGGTCTCCTGCATCGAACGTGCCAGAGCAAAACATGAGCAAAGCAACGGAAGCAGGTTTGCGATCCTGTCGAGTATCCGACATTGAGGCCGAAACCTTGCACCGGCTGCGCAAAGCCACGTGCAGTCTCCCTCGGGACCGGGAATACACCGCCAATGCCGATACGCTCGGCACGCTGCTGCTGCCGAGCGATCCGCATTCTTCGTCTCGAGAAAGAAACGCGGTTCTACCAGGCGTCAACTTCCGAACTCTTTGGTTCGGTCCAGGGCATCCCGCAGCAGGAGAGCACTCCGTTTTATCCACGCTCGATCTATGCGGTGGCGAAGGTCTACGCCTACTGGATCACCATGAACTACCGCGAGGTATACGGGCTCTATGGCATCCTGTTCAATCACGAAGGGCCGACGCGCAGCGAAACTTTCATCACGCGCAAGGTGACGCGTGCGGTGGCTCGATCATGGCCGGCAAACAGGACTGTCTCTATCTCGGAAACCTGGAAGCAAAGCGCGACTGGGGCTCGGCGCGCGCCTATGTCGAGGGCATGTGGCGCATCTCGCAGCATCAACCTGACGATTTCGTGCTTGCAACCGGCGAGACACACACGGTCCGCACCTTTGTCGGGGCTTGCCTTCAGGCGAGTCGAAAAGGAGATCGTCTGGGAGGGCGAAGGCGTTGACGAGGTGGGCCCTGAACGCATGAGTAATCAAGCGCTGATCCGGATCGACAAACGCTGTTTCGGGCCAATCGAGGTTGACCTGCTGATCGGCGATGCCTCCAAGGCAGCCGACAAAACTCGATTGGAAGCCGAAGACCACTTTCGATGAGTTCGTCTCGGAAATGGTCGAGGCTGACTGCCGCGCCTACGGGATCGTGTTAGCGTGACGTGAAAACACGATGACTTCGCGGGCATGTGCATCTTGCCGTTTCAGGGACGTCGGCATTTCAGGCCCGCCGCGGTCAGCCGGCGTCAGTCAGTTCCTATCGTTTGGATCGGCAAATTCACACATCCTGCAAAGCAGGAAACCAGCCGCTCCATTCATGCGATCGACGATTTCGCAAAAAACTGGGCTTTTAAAGAGATCGCCATATTCGTCGCATAGAAGGTTGCCCAATACGTGACGCCGCTCAAAATCCATGGAGCAGAGAGTAACCTCGCCGTTTGGAAGGAGTACATTCCGATACTGCCGTTCGTCCACGCATATCAGCGCTCCGACGACTGGCTGCCGTGGTTCTACAATCTTAGGGTCTACGCTTCCACCCCTGCTGCTCACCGGTCGCGCGCGAACTAGGGCTTGGGCAGGGATAATGTCGGCGATATCGGGATGGGGCTCACCCAAAACCACGAATCGGATCGAAGGGATGTCGGCGTCGACGAGTTGACCAACCAAATCGCGATACTTGGCTCCGACAAGGCGGCTATTCATGTGGGCGCCATCATCAAAAACATGAACCACGAATACCCCCAACCGCAGCGCCTGCAAGCGTTGTAGATCCTGCCCCTTCATTCCCACAAGCGTCGTGAAAATCCTGATGCCGTGGCCTTTGGCGGAAGCGTGCTCGACCATTTCGGTGCAATCCGGATTGAGCCATGGCTCAGAATACCCGGCAAAACTAATGTCGACGGAGGCTGGTACGCGCGCCAGACAGCGCTTGAAATCTCCAAGACTAAGATGCTTCGTATCAGATACCTTTCTTTGCCGGTCAGCGAACTTGTCCTGCGGACAATATGAACATCCCACGATGCATCCTGTGGTCGTCGTTATCTCCAAAACTCTGCCGGCTGGGATAGCAGAGCGCAGTTCCGGTAAAATCATTCGTTGTGACTCCCACTCGTCTTGGTCATGCATAACGTCCAGTATGGTGTCTTTGGCTTCATGACACCGACGGTCAAGACAGTCCGAATGAGCCCAGCCATCTCCGCCTTGGCAGCAGTCAACAGCCGGTTTCCTCAATCGGCCGAGCGGACTATCAACGAACTTTGGGCGCATCGGCGCGGCAGGGCGGCGCAACCGCAAAGTCGCGCGTCAGCCGTTGCCAAGGGTGTAGCCGTGACCGTTGAGCGAACGCGCCGCCGAGATGGCGCAGCAGACCATCAATCGTCTCGCGTTCTTATGCGGTCAGCCCCGACTCAATATTGCCGCATCTCTAGCAAAGGCCGTGCCAGCGCGCTTAGCCGCGCAACTGCACGAGTAGGCTTCGAGAAACCTCACGCCCAAGGCGGCCGGTTGTTTTGGACCAGACATGTTTTTTGTCGCTGTCAGCTTTTGGACATGCATTTCAGACGCTTGAGGACAGACTTGGCTGTCTCCCCTGCGGTAATGTTGGCGTCGGCTCATCATCTAGCATCATTCCGGCGCCAGCTGTGTGCGCGGAAGATCTACACGACCTGACCGCCGCGTGCAGCGATTGCCTGCCGGCTCATAGCTGATCTTTTCTCCTGAAGCCGGCGATGAGGCCGGGCCGTCGAGTGCGTGCTGCCGGATGCTGCGTAAGCTGTTTCGCTAGACGGCGGATACCGCGTCACCTCCATATTTTCGCGACAGAGGTTTGGTGGCGTCGCGGGCCTTGCTGCTACATCACCGCAGTGCTCGGGAATTCGTATCTGATCCGCGTGAGGCGAAGACCTTCTCTCTCGACTGGCTCGCCGAGGCCGTCTGTCCTGCTAGCCTCGAACGATTTCTCATTTGGCATGGCGCATGCGCGTCGATCCGCAAACCCCGTCGAGGAGAAATCGGACCTGGCCGCCACTCCACCTCCTCCTACCACGAGGGCAGACGGGAAGCAGCGCCTTCAAATGAGGAACAAAATCACCTTACCTCGAATCTTGCCTCCCTCGATCACAACCGGAGCCATGGAACCGTGTGCGCGACCATCGCCAATGATCGCGCCCCAAGGCAATTGCCCAGCGCAAAATGGCTACGCGCGATTACGCCATGCATCCCTTACGAGGCTGCGACAGCACCTCGGAGAGCCTCGCCGCCATCATGCAGACCGATCTAAGCCCACTTGATCCAGCACAAAGGAATTTCAAACATGCACCAAGATACCGTCCGGGCGAGCGCATTCGCCATGCCCCTGACCAGCCCGGCCTTCCCGGCCGGCCCATATCGCTTCGGCAACCGGGAGTATCTGATCATCACATATCGCACCGATCCGCAGAAACTGCGCGACCTTGTGCCGGAGCCGCTTCAGGTGTGCGAGCCTCTGGTCAAATTCGAGTTCATTCGCATGCCGGACTCGACCGGCTTTGGCGACTACACTGAAAGCGGGCAGGTCATCCCGGTCTCCTTCCGAGGCCGCAAGGGCAGCTACACCCACTGCATGTTTCTCGACGACCATCCGCCGATAGCGGGCGGACGCGAGTTGTGGGGCTTTCCAAAGAAGCTCGCTAGCCCAACGCTCCGAACCGAGACGGATACCCTTGTTGGCACGCTGGACTACGGGCCGGTCCGCGTCGCGACGAGTACCATGGGCTACAAGCACCGAGCCGCCGACCTCGCGAGCGTGAGGGCCTCGCTCGCTGAACCGAACTTCCTCCTCAAAATCATCCCGCATGTCGACGGCACGCCGCGCATCTGTGAGCTCGTGGAATATCATCTACAGGACGTCCATCTGAGGGGCGCCTGGACCGGGCCGGCAGCCCTGAACCTCTGGTCGCATGCGCTTGCCCCCGTCGCCGAACTGCCGGTGCTGGAAGTAGTCTCGGCCGTCCACTTCGTCGCAGATCTCACGCTCGCGCTCGGGAAGGTCGTCCACGACTATCTCGCGAAAGCCTAGCCTCGCCATCGGAAAGGAAGAAACCATGAACTTTTACAGTGATATCTCATTGAACCAACGCGATGGGGAGCCGGTGGCCGGCTTCTCGACAAGGTGGCGCTGATCACCGAAGCCGCGAGCGGGGTCGGCAAGGATAGCGCGGTTCGCCCGCGAGGGAGCAAGAGTGGTCCGCGGATCTTGATCACAGCGAAGTCCAACAACGGCGTCCGGGATCGATCGGTTGACAGAAAATGGTTGCCAGCGAGAGGGGCAGGTGGAAAGCAGCTGATGCAGGCGATCGAAACCTTCGGGCGCCTCGATGTCCTGGTCAGCAACGCCGGCGTCCAGAACGTAGCGCCGCTTGTCGAGTTCTGCTACCAGGCACTTCCCGCCCGTGATAGGCTCCATGTCACGGTGTCGGCGAACTCAATGCCACCAAAATCAGTGTAAGGCTCGGTCTGCTGTTCGGCGTCTGCCTCAGAGGCAGACGCTCGCCCTGTCGCCGATATCGCGTCGAGACTCGGCCTGCAGGGGAGGTGGACTACGGCCTACCTTGGACTTTGCTGCTGGCTTTTACCGTCGTCAGACGAAGCGAGCCGAATGTTGCGCCGCGGTGCTGATGAACGAAATTCTCGGCGACTCGACCTTTACCTCGCCTTTACGAGGAGGTTGCACGAAAAGCGCGGCCTTGCCCACTCGTACCACAAGAGTGACACGGGGCCGACATGGCGGCCGAAACGCTCACCTCATGCGCAACCTGGTTAAGAAGCTGGCGCAAACGGGGCCGAGCGTGGCGGAACTCGAGGGGACGAGGATGAAACGCCCAAATCCTCAAAGAGACGGCCCGCGTCGAAAAAACCCGTGCCTAGCCGAGATTGGGCAAGGGCCAGGAGCCAAGGCTACCCAGCCGTAGCGAAGCCCGTGATCACGCTTAGGCACCCAATAACGATAATGGAAAAATCTGCGCGAAACGGTCGCACCGGTATTGACATTAATTGACACACCCCGCGAACACTTGCATAAGCCACATAGCGGTAGTGACTAGGTGCATGCCGCAGCCAATTTTTTCCCTACGGGCGAGGTCTGATCTATGGCGGCACTGGCGAAATTCAGACCAGTTGATTCCGGCCAACACGACAAGGACGAACTCCGCGAGATTGTCCGTGAGCGCTCTTTTCGATTCGGACGCTACACGCTCTCGTCGGGCATAGAGAGCGACATCTATTTCAATATGAAGCCTACCATGATGGTGGCGCGAGGCGCGCAACTTGCCGCTCTTGAATTCCTAAAAATAGCTGAGCAAGTGAAAGCAGAGTACGTCGGCGGTCTTGAAATGGGAGCGGTCCCCGTAATCGGATCGATGGCGGCTGTCAGCTCGATGATGAACAAACCCATAAACACGATCTTCGTTCGCAAAGTTCCAAAGGCCCATGGCACAAGGGACGTGATTGAAGGACTTGGGCCTAAAGAAGATCTCGAGGGAAAAGTGGTCCTGATCGTTGACGACGTTGCCACAAGCGGCAAGTCGATATTGAAGGCGATTGAAGAGGTTCGCCGCGTCGGCGGCATTGTGGGTGACGCTGCTTGCCTCGTGGACCGTGACGAGGGAGCTACACCGCTGCTAGCCCAACATGGCGTCACGCTGCACTCCGTACTGCATGCGAGCGAATTTGTGGAACGCCACTGACAATCTCATACAACGTCTTTCCGGCGACCTAGCCTTAGAGGACATTCCGCCGCTTTGCAGTGAGTGCAGGCGCCTCGCGAGTAAGAGCGATTGCCCCTGCCCATCCTCCCTGCTTTTGGTGCAACATATGCTCGCTGCCGTTCACCAGCGGCTTGACGCCATTGACTACCTCTCAGAGCAAGGCGCCATAAGACTGAAGGCTTTTACCGATTATCTGGCGGCGGTCGTTCGAATAGCTTCAGAGAGCGGCGACGCGGTACCCTGGATTGATCTAGCAACCCGGTTTAGCGCTCTTTTCGGTCCCGACGAGGTTGCCCATTGATCTCGCGCTTATTGCTTTTTCGTGGAACGAGCAGCTCGTCGGCAAATGCGTCATCGATCGCCAGCGGCGTGCCGGCGCATATGCGAGCGAAAAGCGCCGAGCTGCCGGTGATGAATCTCGAACGTGACGACGCCGATTGGCGCGATGCGCGTTGGCTCGGGGCCCTCGTACCCAAGCATGGGTGCGTTCCCATTCCGCGGCATCATGCTCGCGATCCCGTCTGTGCCGTGCTCAAGCAAGCGAGCTCGAGCGAACCGCCCCGGGTTGCGGATTTCGACAATCGTTGGTGGAGTTGGCTGGCGAATTGGCGCGTTCGGCCTTCGGTTGGAAGACCGGCTTGAGGCGGGCCAACGAACGGAATTGGCGAAGCCACGCTGGAGTATGCCTTCACTGGGGTCGCGTCCCTGCACGTGCTGTAACGTAGCTTTAGCGAAGCCGCTCGCGAGCGCGCCCTCATAGCGCCGAGCGGGCGAGCGGCTTCGGGACAGGGCGCAGAGGCTGGGTAGACTTGGCCGGGCTCACCTCACCCGGTCCAGCCACGACATGCATCGCCAAAGGCAAGGAACCCGCTGACCGCGCCCGCAAGGGGGGAGATTGGCCGTCATCGCTGCTTTCGCCAATCTCCAAGGCCAGAATTATGGAGCCGCCAGGGAAGCTGCCGGTCTCCCCCCTTGCGGGGGAGATGGCCGGCAGGCCAGAGAGGGGGCTGTCCCGCCAGCGTTAGATCACATTCAATTCCCGTTAGATCACATTCAATTCCCTGAACGCCCGCCCTTCAGCGACACGGCTGTACCCAAACGCCGAGCATTCCACCGTGTCCGTAGCCGCCGTGCACGATCAGCTCGGCCAGCGCCTTGCCGACCGCCGGCGCCTGCTGCAGGCCGTGGCCGGAAAAACCATTGGCGAAGAGGAAATTCTTAACCTGCGGATGCGGGCCGATCACCGCGTTCTGGTCGAGCGTGTTGTAGTCGTAATGGCCGGCCTAGGCGCGCGTCGGCTTGATGGCTTCGAAGGCGGGAATGCGGGTCGCCAGTACCGGCCAGATCACCTCTTCGAACAACGGCCAGTCCGGCTCGAAATCGGTGGGGTCGGCCGGGCCGTCGCCTTCTTCCGGTTCGGCGCCGCCAGTGAGATAGACCGAGCCTTCCGGCCGGACATAGATGCCGGACGGATCGACCAGCAGCGGCATATCAGAATATTTGTCGCGCGCCTCGAAGACGAAGACGTTGCGCTTGCGCGGCTCGACCGGCAACACCAGCCCCGCCATGGCAGCCACCGTGCCGGCATTCGGCCCGGCTGAGTTGACGACGATGCCGACTTCCAGCCTGTCGCCATTGTCGAGGCTGACACTGGTCACGCTCTGGCCGTTCCACCTCCGCCTTGCGCATGACTGGAGAGATTTCCGGCGGGCGTCGCCTCCCGATCAATGCTTTTCATGTTCGTTACTCTTCGTAAAATCGATTATTTCGATGGAGCCCATCTACGAATGAATGCAGGCGTCACAGTAGAGCTTTGAACAGCATCGGTGCGGGTCCGGAACCGTCATCGAGCCAAAAACAGCGGCAATGGCGGCTTTTCGACTATCCATTTCGTCACGCCGCCGAAGAGCCGCTCACGCAGCCGACGGCTGCCATAGGCGCCCATGACTATCATGTCGGCAGACGTGTCGGTTGCGTGCTGCGCAAGCACCGTGGCCGCCGATTTGCCGGCACTTGGCAGGAGGTCAACCGACACCCGAGCACCGTGCCGAGTGAGATAGGCAGCGATGTCGGCTCCAGGCTCCGCCCCTTTCCCGTTGTAGTTGGCCTTCGGATCGACCAGGGCGACACGAACTTCCTCAGCAGCGCATAGGAGACCCAGCGCTTCGCGAACCGCACGGGACGCCTCTGCTCGCGAATCCCAACCGACCAGGACACGCCGTGGCCACAGCGTCGCCTCAGCACCGTTCGGCACAACAAGCACCGGTTTTCCCGTATCGAACAAGCAGCCGTTGACCACAGGAGGTCCGAGATTCTCGTCGTTGAGGAGCCCTGGTCCGATGATCGTGATGTCGGCGCAGAGCGCGCGCTGTCGTGCCACTTCACCGAGGCTGGCCGGATCGTAATAGTCGGTGTCAACGTCATAGGCGAGCGACATAGATTCCAGCAATTTCTGGATATCTCTGGAGCGTTTTCCCAGTCTGACCGCGTCCTGTGTAAATCGATCGATTTGCCGAAACCGATCGTTCAATCTGGCAATTGCCTGTCCACGTCCTACAGGCCACTCGGGGACACCATCTCCGATCCGCCGATGCGACATAAGGAGCATCGGAGCGGGTATAATCAGTACGGAAAGGTGCGCGCCGATTTCCGCACACAAGCCGGCAGCAGTTCTGACGTCCTGATCGGAATGGTCAGCGCCGGTCAAACAGAGTACCGTTTTAAAGCCCATTTTCCTGTTTCTTCCTGAGTGTTCGATGAGGGCGTTTCAGGCCGCAAGACCGACTCACAGCGCGAGGAAAAGGGAGTGGCACCAGACCCGGCACTCGATTCAGCCGTCCAGCTTCTCGAGCGAGTAGCCGGCCGACCTGACGGTACGGATGACGATACCGGTCGAGGCCGTCTCCAGTGCCTTTCTGAGCCGACTGATATGGACATCGACTGTGCGTAGACCGACATGGATATTGGCCGGCCAGGCCCCGCCGATCAGCTCGTCCCGGCTGAAGACCTTGCCGGGAGCCTCCAGCAAATGCCGCAGCACGTTGAACTCGATCGGTCCGAGATGGATGTCATGGCCATTGCCGCAAACCCGGTGGGCATCGAGCTTCATCGCAAGGCTGCCATAGGAAAGCCAGCTGTCGTTTTCGATCCCGTTTGAACCCGGCTTCGGCAGCGCCAGCCTCGTCCGCAGATAATCGAGCAGCTTGGCCGGTGCCATTGGCCGCACAAAGCTCTCGTCAATGCCGGCCTTCAACAGATCAAGGTGCTGGTTCTCGGCGCCGGGCGCGATCAGGGCAATGATGGGCAGGCCGCCGGTCCGGGGTTCCCGCTTGAGCCGGGCGCAGATTGCGGACCCGGTAAGGCTCGTTGGACCGCAGTCCAGCACCACGGCCTGGAATTCCCGTTCGTCGGCCTTTGCAAGTGCTTCCTTGGCGCCGCCTGCCGGCTCACTGACGAAGCCGTCCACCTCCAGTATGTGGCTGAGGAACAGATAGAACTCCGCATCTTGCGAACAGATCAGGACGAGTGGCTTCATCAGCGCTACCCCGAGAACCAAATTGGCCTCGACCGCGTCGGCCGCGTGGGCTGGCCATCGCGGCTCCTCAAGGCCTGACATGATCCTCTTGCTCGAAAATTGGTTTCATGCCCGTGCCACCTCGGGATAGGCGTCGATGGCTGCGATGGCATCGTCGACCAGTTTCGTACCGGCGGCGGCGAGTTTGCAGAACGTCTCGAAGCCGAACCGATGGACGTCGCGCACGGTCTTGGACAGAACGACCAGCCGCCCGGCGGTGAAAAGCACGCGCCCGAACCCCTCATGGCTCATTTCGATCATCGGCGATGCCATCAGGCCGGAGCGCTCCTCGATCGCAAGGGCGACGGCAGTGTAAAACTTGTCGAGCCTCCACAGCACGTCCGGATCGGGATCGCCGATGATTGGGATCGTACGACGCCGTTCCTTGCTGACGATGAAGTCGGCCAGCAACTCGGCATCCGCTGTGCCGTCCCATGACCCGTGGGTATCCTGAGCACGGATCAGCCGCACGAGGCATTTGACGAATGGGCTGGCAAGGGCGGCCTCGTCATCGTTGACAGCAGGGCTGATCGCGACTTCAAACATTTTGCACTTCCTCGTTTTAGTCCTCGTCCTCGAAGGAGGGTTTCTTTTCGGCGACACCAGCTTCGGCCAGCACCTTGCGCAGCCAGGGCGGAGGACACGTTCTCAGCATCATCTGCGTGCGCAACAGCACCTCTTGGATGGTTTGTGGCTGCGGCACCTTGATTGGATGGATTTTTGCCGAAATAACCTTGGCTGCCGAAGGCCCGCCGATGGCCAGACAAAACAGCAGATGGCAGCCCTTCAGCGCCTCCACCTTCGGCGTGACGCGGTCATCGCCCTCGGTCCGACGCTTCCCGCTCTCATCGGAAACGTCATCGAAGGCCACGGCTTCCACGAGATGCCACTCCTCGCGCGTCACGTCGTAGACAGCAAAGCGCTTGGCCGACCCGAAATGGGCATTGAGATTCGTCATGTCTTGCGTGGCGATGGCTACGCGCAATGCGCCTGCCCGTCGGTCCGTCATCGGTGCGTGAACCTCGTCAGTGACGAGTGAGAGGCGACGAACGGAGCTCATCTGGCATTTCTCGTTTCCGGAATGGATCAAGCGCCTCAGGCGTCGGCGCGTGCTGGTTGGCCTGAAAGATATTGGCAACATCGAAGATCAGGTCGCGGGTCCCCCGATAGAGGATTGTGAGCTTGTGCTGGCTGCCAAGCCGGTCGAAGATCGGGAAGCCGACGCGCATGAGCGGAATGCCAAGGCGTCGCGACGCCTGGCGACCGTGGGAATGTGTTACGAGAAGATCCGCGCCCGCTGCAAGAGCTTCCAAATCGCCGAGATCGCCGATCTGAACCCACTCCGCCGGTACTTTCTGCAGAATCTTCGACAGATCGGTCGTCGTGACCGCCGCCGCGATGTCACAGCCCATGCCGGTGAAGAAGGTTGCGAGTTGATAGAGTTGGTCTGGTTCAGCAGCGATCGCAATTTTCTTGCCTCCGAAATGGAAATGTCCGTCGAGCAATGCATCCTCCAATTGCGCCCGGTGACGGCGAACCCGGTCCGGCACCGCCGCGCCCGAAACCGCCGATAGCAGCGAGACGAACCGGTCGACGGCCATTAATCCGGTCAGCGACTGGAACACCGCGTAAGGCACGCCGGTCAACCCGTGCAGCGTTTTCGCCGGGTGGCGCATGTGCTCGCCGATGACGATGCATTGCACGGCCGTGCCAAGCTCGCGGATTTCCTCGACGCTGGTGCCGCCATAGGTAGTGGTTACCCAGCGGTCGGGAACCGTGCCGTCGAGTGAGCCGGAGACGTCCGGCAGGATAACCGGGTTGAGCCCAAAACTTTCAACCATGTCACGCAAATGCTCGACGTCAGCGACAGTGAGGTTGCATCCGGGCAGGATCGCGATCTTCTTCGGCTGCCGGGTCCGTGCGCCCGGCCGTGTAATCCCTTCGATCATCGCCGCGACAGCCTTGGCCCAGCCTTCTTCGATAGCGCCGCCGAAATCAGGCGTGTTGGCCAGCACAACCTCCGTACCCGTGAGCTCTTCCGCATGCTTCAGCTTGACGTTGGCGATATCACTCGCGCAGTCTTCGCCACGGGTCTCCACCAGCGCGGTCGTGCACACTCCTATCAGCTTTGGCTTCGTGCGGGTTTTGAGGTTGAGGATCGCCTCTTCCAGATGGTCCGCTCCGCCGAGTATGGTTGCCACCTCGTCCAGAGCCGTTGTCTGCAAGGGGATTGCTTCCTTGAAATGGCGCACGAAGAGCACCAGCGCGAAGCTGGTGCAGCCTTGGCTGCCGTGGAACAGGGGCATCGCGCCGTCGACTCCAAGAAAGGCGAAGGCGGCACCCAGCGGCTGTGACGACTTCAGGGGGTTGACCGCCGCTGATTTGGTATTGCGAAGGATGCGAACCATCGGATTTCCTCACCGGTCGCCGAAGCGGTGAGCCGTCGCGCCGGCGAATTCATTGAAAGCGTTCACAGTCGCTGTCCCGTTCTTCGTGCTCGCCAGATCGTCCTCCAAAGCAGGCTGGCAATCCCACGGCGCCGGCTCCCGCACCTGGCCCCAGATCGGGTTATGAATGGCGAGGTCGATCTGCCGGACAAGTTCCACCATGCCGTCATAGCCGGCATAAGGATGTTGGCGCTCCTGATTGATATCGAGCCACGGTGTCTTGGCCTTCAGAGCGATGAATTGCGTGCGCCCGCCCGACAGCATGATGTCGGCCTTCTGTTTTGAGAGCATGGCGTAAAGATCGCGCGCTGCCATCTGCTCGAACATGTGGTTTTCGTCCTTGAGGATCCGTTTGATCCGCTCCTTGTCTTCGACTGTGGATTTCTTGACCGAGGTGCCGACGATCTCCATGCCGATCTCCATCAGCGCGTGGACGACCGACCAGGACTTCACACCGCCCGTGTTGAGCAGCACGCGCTTGCCTTGAAGCCGCCGGCGGTAGGCCTCGAGGTTCTTCCACGCAATCGCCTCCTGCTCAGCAATCAGCGTCTCCGTGCGATCGAGGATCTCCGCATCGGCGCCCTTCCTCACCAGCAGCTCAGCAATGTTGCGAAGTGCTTCCGAGGTATCGGTTATGCCGTAGAAAGAGCCCTCGAAGTACGGGATGTCCCAGCGCTCCTCCATCTTGCGGGCCAGATTGATCAGTGCGCTCGAGCACACCATCATAGCCGCCCGGGCGCGGTGCGCGGATGCAACGTCGATGTAACGCGCATCGCCCGGTATGCAAGCGCGCACCCGGATGCCAAGCCGATCAAGCAGCGGCTTGACCAGCCAGAATTCGCCGGAGAGGTTGAATTCGCCAAGGATGTTGATGTCGTAGGGCCCGGCGTCGTCGGGTTCCACCGTGCCGATGACATGATCGAGCAACGCTTCGGCGGCGAGTTTGTTGCCGAGGTTCTTGGAGCCGGCCAGGCCCGGCGCATTGATCGGCACCACGGCCAGTCCGAATTTTTCGGCCGCGCGTTTGCACACGGCCTCGATGTCGTCGCCGATCAGCGCCGTCACGCAGGTCGAATAGACGAAGACTGCCGGCGGCGCATATGTTTCCTTGATCTCGCGGATCGCCTTGAATAGCTTCCGCTCGCCCTGCCCCATCACGATGTCGAGTTCGGTGAGGTCTGTTGTGAAGCTTGTCCGCCACAGGGTTGGCCCGGACGAAGCTGCGCCTCTGTTGTCCCAGGAATTGCCCTCGCAGGCGAGCGGCGCATGGACCAGGTGCGCAACGTCGGTGATCGGCTGCAGGACGATCTTGGCGCCGTCAAAGGCGCAGCCGCCGGCTGACGCCCCGGGGGTCAGCGGCTTCGAGCAGCCCTCCTTGCGCGCCTTGGCATCCTTGCCGCGGTTGGTATCGCAGGCGGGCTCGTCGAAAACGTCCTGGATCTTGGCACTGAGCGAGGTCATTGCGTCAGTCTCCGAAGTCCATCGGGCAATGGGCGGCCTCGGCGAAAGGCCGGCACGGGCTTAGCGGGTGAGGTCATAGGAATAGTCCGTCACGCCTGTTTCGCTCGTCTCGCGATCGAGCTTGTCGAATATCTTGTCGAGGATCGTCGTCAGCACGCGTAATCCACCCTGGTAGCCCATGAGGGGAAAGCGATGGTGATGGTGCCGGTCGAAGATTGGAAACATCAGCCGGATCAGCGGCGTGCCGGTGTCGCGCTCCAGATACTTGCCATAGGAATTGCCGATCAGCAGGTCCACCGGCTCTGTAAACAGCAGCGAACGCATCGCCCAGAGATCCTTGCCCGCCCAGATCTGGGCATCCTGGCCGAAGGACGAGGATGCAAGCAATTCCTTCATCTCGGCCTGCCAGGGCGATGTGCCGTTGGTCGCGAGGCAATGTGTCGGCTCGCCACCGGTCTCCATGACGAAGCGGGCCGTGGCGTAGACGAAGTCCGGATCCCCATAGATTGCGTACTTCTTGCCGTGCAGCCATGACTGGCTGTCCGCCATGGCGTCAACCAGTCGGCCGCGCTCCATCCGGATTGCCTCGGGGATCTCCTGGCCGGAAATCGCCGAGACCTTCATCAGGAATTCGTCGGTCGCCTGGACACCCAGTGGATAGTGGAAGGATGCCGTCGCTTGCCCGACCTCGTCGCAATATTCCAGCGTCTTGCGGGTGTTGTAATGCTGCAGCGACAGTGTCGCCTCCGCGTTGAGTGCGCCTTTCAAGTCTTCGATCTTCGTGCCACCGTCATACATGCGGTATTCGCCGTCAGACGGCGTGTCGAACTGGTCTGAGGCGTCTTGAATGACGGTATAAGTGACACCCATCAGGTCGAGGAGGCGCTTGAGTTCTCGGTTGTTTCCGACGCAGAATCCGTCGAAGCCTGGAATGATGTTGATGGTCCCAGCGGCTTGCGAGCGCTCGCTGCCCTTCCAGAAATGCTCCAGCACGCCCTTCACCATGCCGTCATAGCCATCGATATGGCTGCCGACGAAGGCAGGCGTATGCGCGAAAGGCACGTCGAAGTCGCTCGGGACCGAGCCTTCGTTCTTGGCGTTCTCGATGAAGCTCCGCAGGTCGTCGCCAATGACTTCAGCCATGCAGGTGGTCGAGACGGCGATCATCTTGGGGTCGTAGAGCTTGTAGGTATTGGCGAGTCCGTCGACCATGTTCTTCAGGCCGCCAAACACTGCCGCGTCCTCGGTCATCGAGGAGGAAACCGCTGACGAAGGCTCCTTGAAATGTCGCGACAGATGCGAGCGGTAGTAGGCAACGCAGCCCTGGCTACCGTGGACGAAAGACATGGTCCGCTCGAAGCCCGCGGCCGCGAACACCGCACCGAGCGGCTGGCAGGCCTTGGCGGGGTTTATGACAAGCGCCTCGCGAGCGAGGTTCTTTTCGCGGTATTCCCAAGTTTTGGTCAATTCGCCTTGATCGGTGACGATCTGATCAGGGTGAGGACATTCGAAATTCAGTTTCTTGTCGGCAAGCATTTGTCTGTATTCCGGCTCGCGGAACAGGGGAGCATGGTCGAGAACTTTTTCGGCCGATTGCGGCATGGTGGTCACCTTTTCCATCTGGCTGCGGCAAGCGGCAGCACAGAGACATCAAAGCGTTAAAGGGCATCCCGCGTGGATCGAGCGCGCCCCAAGCATTTATCGGCCTCCCTGCCAGGGAGGCAGCCAGTCCTCATTCGGCGGCGACCGCCGTCGGCGGCGCGTCCTTCATCTTTTTCCACGGCGCGCGGTAGAGATCCCAGACCGGGTTGTTGATGGCCAGATCCATGTCGCGGGCGAAAATGGCGAAGCCGTCATAGCCGTGATACGGGCCGGAATAGTCCCAGGAGTGCATCTGGCGGAACGGGATGCCCATCTTCTGTACCGGGTACTTCTCCTTGATACCGGAGCCAACGAGATCCGGGCGGATGCCTTCGATGAACTTCTCCAGCTCATAACCGGTGACGTCGTCATAGACGAGCGTGCCATTCTTCACGTAATGGCCGGTGCGCTGATAGTCGTCGTTGTGGGCGAATTCGTAGCCGGTGCCAACGATCACCATACCGAGGTCTTCGTAGGCAGTGATGACGTGACGGGGGCGCAGGCCGCCGACATAGAGCATCACCGTCCTGCCTTCGAGGCGCGGTTGGTACTTGGCGATGACGGCATCGACCAAGGGCCGGTACTTGGCGATGACCTTTTCGGTCTTCTCCTCGATTTCCGCGCCGAAGTGTTTGGCGATGTTGCGCAAGGAGGCCTCGATCTGGGAGGGGCCGAAGAAATTGTATTCCATCCAGGCGATGCCGTACTTTTCCTCCATGTGCCGGCAGATGTAGTTCATCGACCGGTAGCAGTGGATCAAATTGAGCTTGGCCTTGGGCGCGCGCTCTATCTCGGCGAGCGTGGCGTCGCCCGACCAGTTGCCGACCACCCGAAGTCCAATCTCCTCAAGCAGGATTCGCGAAGCCCAGGCATCGCCGCCAATGTTGTAGTCGCCAACGACGTTGACGTCGTAAGGGCCGGACTCGAACGCGACATCGTCCTTGTCGAAGACCCAATCGCGGATCGCATCATTGGCAATGTGGTGGCCGAGCGATTGTGAAACGCCGCGGAAACCTTCGCAGCGCACCGGTACAATCGTCTTTTCGTGCTCCTTGGCCTTCTTGCGCGACACTGCCTCGATATCGTCCCCGATCAGGCCGATCGGGCATTCGGACTGCACCGAGATGCCCCCACTGAGCGGAAACAAGTCCTCGACCTCGTCGATGATCTTTTCCAGCTTCTTGTCGCCGCCGAAAACGATGTCCTTCTCCTGGAAGTCGGAGGTGAACTGCATTGTCACGAATGTGTCGATGCCCGTCGTGCCGACGTAATAGTTGCGGCGTTGCGACCAGGAATATTGCCCACAGCCGACCGGCCCGTGCGAGATGTGGACCATATCCTTGACCGGACCCCACACCACGCCCTTGGAGCCGGCATAGGCGCAGCCGCGGATTGTCATCACGCCCGGAATGGATTTGATGTTCGATTTGACGTCGCATTCGGAAAGGCCCTTGTCCTCACCTCCGGCCTCGTCCTTGCTCGTTGCGACACTGAGGTGCTTCTTGCGACGCTTCGCCGCCTTGTCTGGATATTGGGACAGCACGTCTTCGATAAGCTTCGCATGCAAGGCGCCGTCATTCTCATAGTCGAGGCCCATGGGACCTGCCCCTTTCAAGGTTCGGGTAACGCCTCGCCGACGAGGCCTTGTTTCGTAGAAAGGGGCGTCAGGTCACGGTCTGCGCCCCCTGTCGGTAGCGGCGATTACTGAGCGACGGCCAATTTCGCTTCCTTGGCCTGAAGCTCGGCAAGCATCTGCTCGTCCGTCTTCATGATGCCGAAGTCGAGCAGCATGTCCTCGAGCTCCTCCATGGTGATTGGGGTCGGGATGGTGCCCTGGCCCGAATTGACATGGATCTTCTCGGCCAACGCGCGGTACTCCCCTGCCTGTTTGGAGTCCGGCGCATATTGGATTACCGTCATCTTCCTCAGTTCGGCGTGCTGGACGATGTTGTCGCGCGGCACGAAGTGGATGAGCTTGGAATTGAGCCTGGCGGCCAGCGCCTCGGAGAGGTCGAGCTCGCGGTCGGTCTGGCGCTCGTTGCAGATCAGCCCGCCGAGCCGCACGCCGCCCGAATGGGCGTATTTCAGGATACCCTTGGCGATGTTGTTGGCGGCATAGAGCGCCATCATCTCGCCGGACATGACGATGTAGATTTCCTGGGCCTTGTTTTCGCGGATCGGCATCGCAAAGCCGCCGCACACCACGTCGCCCAGCACGTCGTAGGAGACATAGTCGACATTGTCATAGGCGCCGTTTTCCTCGAGGAAGTTGATCGAGGTGATGACGCCACGGCCGGCGCAGCCGACACCCGGCTCGGGGCCGCCGGACTCCACGCACTTGATGTCTTTGTAGCCGATCTTGAGCACGTCCTGGAGTTCAAGGTCTTCCACAGAACCTTCTTGGGCGGCGAGATGCAGAACGGTATCCTGCGCCTTTGCGTTCAGGATCAGCCGGGTGGAGTCGGCTTTGGGGTCGCAGCCGACGATCAGGATTTTCTGTCCGAGGTCGACCAGGGCGGCTAGCGTATTTTGAGAGGTGGTGGACTTGCCGATGCCCCCCTTTCCGTAGAATGCGATCTGACGCAGACCTGACATGTTGCTTCCTTCCTTCTTTCCATCCATAGCGGTTACCGCGACTTCAATGCCGGTCGGCAGATCCCGCCGCCTCGCACCGATCGTTTCAAAACTCGTGCCAATTCGGCCGGTTGGATCGAAGAAGAAATTTTATGATTGCTTTTCAGCTGTTTAACATTTGGCAAAAATATTAAATTGGCTAAATAAACTTGTGTCGCGGCCCTGACAAAGGCGACAGGAAATGTCGGATGGCGTTGAGTGAGACGTCGGCCGCGGAGCCCGGAAAGAAGCTAGTTGTCAAAATCTGATGGAGTAGATGCCCCCTCCGACGCCATCGCAATGTGCCAGTTTGGTGATTGCCAGAATCGACCAAGACAGAGACGGCATCCATGGAAGTTACCATCATTGGAATCGATCTCGCAAAGCGGGTCTTCCAGGTTCACGGCGCGGCGAGTGACGGGAAGGTTGTCTTTCGCAAGAAGCTGTCGCGCGCAGTTGCTGCCGTTTCTCGCCGGACAGCCCCGGTGCACGGTGGCGATGGAAGCGCGACCGCCCACGACTGGGGGCGTACGATCGGCGGGCTCGGGCATGCCGTCCGGCTCCTGCCGCCGGTCTATGTGAAGTCCTTTGTAAAGCGGCACGCGGAAGCGGCCCTCAGGCCGACAATGCGCTTCGTGGCTGTCAAAACCGAGGAGCAAGAGGCGCGGTCGATGATCTTCCGCACGCGCGACCTCTTGGTGCGCCAGCGCACGCAGCTGATAAACGCCCTGCGCGGCCACCTCGCCGAAGCACGGGGTCGTCGCCCCACACGGCCCGGCCCACGTGAAGCGCCTTGCGGATGCAATCGAAGACGAGGAAGGCCTCATCCAGCCGATCGTCCGCGACGTTGGTCGTCTCTACCTCCAGCAGATCGCCATCTACAGCGAGACGATCGCCGAGCTCGAGAAGACCCTCCCTTGGCTGTAGATCATCTGGGAGCTCGTCCCGCTGGATTTGGCGCGCTGAAGGAGCGGGGATCAGCCAAATCCGCGAGCGTTCCAAGTGGATTCTGTCCACTCTATCTGAGTTTCAGCCATCTTGCCTTCGAGCCCGCTGCGCGGCTTGCCGGCCAGTTTTCCTCCTGCCATCAGCCGCGCCCAGATCAGCCCTGCCTTGTCGTCGAACGAGAGGATGCGGCCCGCAAACAGCGCCTGCGGCCCCTCAGGCCCAGAGAACCAGTTGTCGAGTGCGTCGCGTTTTTTCCCGCGCGGCTTCTCCAGAACCCTGCGAAGAATTTCCGCAACGGTCAGCGAAGCGATGAACAATCCTCGTCACGCTGTCTCGACATCCATGCCAGGAGCGATTCCGAAGGCTGCGATTTGACGACATCGCTGATGATGTTGGTATCGAGGAGGTAGCGTGTCACAGGTCGATCTTCCGCCCCTCTTCATGGGGGCGGGAAAGATCGAGGTCAGCTCCCACGAGCGGCGAACGACGCAATGCGGCGAGAATCCCGACAAGCTTGGGTGGCTCGCCGGCGATGGTCTGGCTGACAGCAGCGCGCAGGCTAGAGGCATCCGGTCCATCTTCGGCCAGGCGGCGAGCCAAAGATCGAATGAGGTCGCGATCGGCATCGCGGCCAAGCACCTCGAAGCGCGCCAAGCCGCGCTCGCTGAGGCGAGATCGATAGTTTTGAATGGCGCGTTTTTGCGAGCTGCTCATAGCTGCCTCCGACTACAACACACATACATAATACATTCGACATACATCATAACTACAACAAGAAGGAACATACAGATCTAAATAGAAAGACAGTCTTCATTTCTCATTTCCAGTAATATAACCAGAATACTTGGTTTGATCAAGGTGCAGGCAGTCCGGGCAGTGCTCTCTTTCGGTTGAATGGCATCGGTGGGGGACGCGCGATATATGTTACGCGACGGTACTTTTTGACCAGCGTCGAGTTCTTGCGCTGACAAGAGAAATATCTCGGCGCCGACCAGAGGGCGTCGGCCCCAGGACGGGCGAGGCTCGTTCGGAGAACGGCGCGAAACAGGGATTGGTCGATTCGCGCGGCGATGATTGACCACAACGCCTGCTGGACGGGTTCCGCGTGCAGCTGCCCGTCGCTGCCCGCCTTGAGAACTGTCAGAAAATCGCATACATTTCTGACAGGAGCATCCATGCAACGGTTGACCGAACAGATTCTTGCGCACGCGAAAGGGCTGCCAGAGGGCACGCCGGTCGCAGCTAAGAGCTTGCTTCACCTCGGGAATCGCGCCGCGGTGGATCAGGCATTGTCGCGTCTAGCCGAGCGGACGCAGTTGATCCGGGCGGGTCGCGGCGTCTATCTCCTTCCGGTCACGAGCAGGTTTGGCACCCGGGCTCCCTCCGTGGAGCAAGCGATCGACGCGCTTGCCAGCCAGCGCGGGGAGATCATCGTCCCGAGTGGGGCCGTTGCCGCCAACACCCTCGGTCTCACGACACAGGTGCCGGTCCGGTCGGTCTATCTGACTTCCGGCCGCACCCGGAAGATGAGCCTCGGCAAGCAGGTCGTCGAGCTTCGCCACGCGCCTCGTTGGCAGCTCGCCATGGCGCATCGGCCCGCTGGCGAGGCGGTGCGAGCGTTGGCTTGGCTTGGGCCGGAGAAGGCTGAGGCCGCCCTCCAGACACTGAAGCGGAAACTCCCGCCGGGCGCCTTCAGCGAGTTGGTCGCGGTAGCGCCGCAGCTTCCTACCTGGATGGCGCGCAGCGTGGGCAAGGCCGCACATGGCTGATCCCTTTCTCCACCTCCCGATCGAGGATCGGCGGGAGGCGCTCGGCGCGCGGCCGATCGGTCCGGCCGGCCGGCGCATCTCCTCGAGAAGGACGTGTGGGTGGTCTGGGCGCTCGCCACCTTTACGGCTCGGCGCTCGGCGAATCTGGTGTTCAAGGGCGGCACGTCGCTGTCCAAAGCCTATCAGGTTATCCAGCGGTTTTCCGAGGACGTCGACCTAACATACGACATCCGGGCGATTGCACCCGACTTGGTGGGCGACGACGGCGAAGCGTTGCCGGAGACCCGTAGCGAGGAAAAACGCTGGTCCAGCGAGGTGCGCAAGCGCCTGCCCAATTGGGTTGAAGGAAGCGTTCAGCCGATCATCGCAGATGCGCTCGCGGCTGAAGCTTTGGCGGCCGCCATCCGCGTCGAGGGCGAGAAGCTGTTCATCGATTACGAAGCCGCGACGGCTGGCTCCGGCTATGTGGCGCCGAGCGTGATCCTCGAATTCGGAGCACGATCGACGGGCGAGCCCGCGAGCTTGCGCGACATCGCCTGCGACGCGTCTGGCCTGATCGAGGGCGTGACCTTTCCCACGGCTCGTCCACGCGTGATGCATGCGGAGCGAACCTTCTGGGAGAAGGCGACGGCCATCCATGTCTTCTGCCTGCAGAAGCGCCTGCGCGGCGATCGCTTTGCTCGTCACTGGCACGATGTCGCGCGGTTGGACGAAACCGGTTTTGCCGCGTCCGCCTTTGCTGATCGCGATCTGGCGAACGCAGTGGCGCGCCACAAGACCATGTTCTTCGCCGAGAAAGCGCCCGATCGAACGCCCATCGATTACGCGGCGGCTGTCAACGGCGGTCTGCGGCTTGTGCCCGCAGGCGATGGTCTGAAGGCGCTTGAAGAGGACTACGCCCGCATGGTCGACGACGGGCTTCTTCTGGAAGACGCGGAGCCTTTCGAAGCGCTGATGGCGCGATGTGCCGATATCGCCGAGCGAGCCAATTACATCCGCGAATAGAAAAAACTGGGGGGACGGCGCCGTGCGAATTTCGCGGATCAAAATTACAAACTTCGCCAATCGGCGCGCTGCGGCCGGGAATGCTCGATGCGCTGATGGCGGCAGAGCCAAGCCTCGCCGATCAACGCGAACAGGTGGTGCGCATGTCGGCGGCGCTCGCTGTCGGCGGGCCGCTCGCCGACCTGGATCTGGCGAGCCTCGGTGGACGCGACGCGTCGCCTCTCCATCTTAATCTGTTGACGCCGCACTCGGCAAAGGGCTGCGAATATGATGTCGTGATCATGGCGGGACTCGATCTGGGCGGTTTGCCCTGGCGCAACGAGCAGCCGGCGGCGCGCCGCGAAAGCCAACGGCTGTTCTATGTTGGCCTGACGCGGGCCCGCGACGAGATCCATATGTTGTATTCCGGTTACGTCGATACCGGCCGCGGGCGAAGGTTCGGCACCCCGTCCCGTGCAAGAGCGTAGCCGTCGACAAGTGTGGAGATCAGCTCCTTTGCATTGGGAAACCGTTATTTGAGGGTCGGGTCGAGCTTATCGCGCAACCAGTCGCCGAGGACGCTAACGGCAACGGCCGTGATGACAATGACGAGGCTTGGAGCGAGCAGCATCCAGGAGGCGCGGGTGATATACTCGCGGCCGGCCGCGACCATGACACCCAGGCTGGTCATCGGCGGTTGAACGCCGAGGCCGAGGAAGGAGAGTCCGCTTTCCACCAGGACGATTTCCGGAAAGGTCACCGTCGCCGCCACGAGAAGCGTCGCCGCGCTGTTGGGCAGGATATGCCGCAGATAGACACGCAGCGGATGGGCGCCGAGTTGGCGCGTTGCGCTCGCATAGCCCTGCGCGCTGGCGGTGATTGCCAGTCCTCGTGCCAACCGCGCATTCCGCTCCCAGCCATAAAGTCCCATCAGGGCGACGAACAGCGTCAGCGAATTACCGAAACAGGCGAGCATTGCCAGCGCCACGATTAGAAATGGTAGCGAAGCCTGTACGTCGATCATTAGCAGCAGGGCATGCTCGACGAGCCCGCGGAAATACGCGGCGATGAAGCCAATCCCGGTACCGACCAACACGCTGATCGCAGTGGCGCCGAAGGCGACCAGCAAGCTGGTGCGGATCGAGTAGAAAAGACGCGAGGCCACGTCACGGCCCAGATCGTCGGTTCCCAGGACGTGTAGCATCGTTCCGCCAAAGCCGACGGGCGGCGCCAGGCGATGGCGCAGGTCGATGGAAGTGATCTCATGGGGAGCCATCAGCGGCGCGGCGAGCGCCGTGAGGAGCATGAGGAGAACCCAGCCCACAGCAAGGAGTGTCGGCAGGTCCACCGAGCGAGGCGGCGGACGGTTGGTTTTTACAGTTGCCGTTTTCATTGCGATCCTGAGTTTGTTCCACGCAAGCGCGGATCGAACACGCCATAAAGCAGGTCCATCAGTAGGTTGGCCGACGTCATGGTCAGCGCCACGAGAAGGAGGATGACCTGCACCACGGCGAGATCACGGTTCGCAACCGAAACCACCAGCAATTGGCCGATGCCGGGCCAGCCGAAGACGCTTTCCACCAGTACGGCGCCCGCGACCTGGCCGCCGAGCATCAGGCCGAACAGCGTCAGCACAGGAATGATCGCATTCGGAAAGGCATGGTGGCGAACCACCTGCCGCCACGTCACGCCCTTGGCGCTGGCCGCCACGATGTAGAGCTGCGACAGAACTTCGATCATGGCGCTACGCGTGAAGCGCGCGATAATGGCCGCCCCGCCCAGACCAAGCGTGAGCACCGGCAGCACGAAGCTTTCCGGCCGATCCGCGCCGCCGGATGGGAACAGGCCGAGCGTCACGGAAAAGATCAGGATCAGCAATAGCCCGAGCACGAAGCTTGGCACGGTGAAGCCGAACACGGTCAGCATCATCACCGATCGGTCGACCCAGGTGTCGCGATGCATGGCGGCGTAGGCGCCGACCGGAATGCCGATCAGCATCGTGAGCGCCAGTGCCGGCAGCATCAGCGCCAATGTCAGGGGCGCGCGCTCGAAGACAAGCTGCAGGGCCGGTTTTCCAGCCAGCATGGAATTCCCGAAATCGCAGTGAAGTGCCGCCAGGACATAGCGAACATATTGCACATACAGAGGCTGATCGAGTCCCCAATGCCGGCGAAACGCCTCAAGATCCGGGGCGCGGGCGCTGGGACCGAGTATCTGCAGCGCCGGGTCTCCAGAGGCCCGCAGCACCACGAATGTAAAGGTCACCACGATCAGGATCGACAGGCCGGCACGCAGGATCTTGGGGCCGGAGAAACGAAACACAGCACTCATCAATGCCTCACCAAATGGCAGGCGACCTGCCGTTCCGATCCTAGCGGCAGGAGTTCGGGCAGGCTCTGGCGGCAGACATCGCGCGCAAGTGGACAGCGTGGATGAAACGGGCATCCGCTCGGCCGATCGGTAGGGCTCGGCGGTTCGCCTGGCAACGCCACATAATGATCGAATCCGCCCGGAAGCCTCGGCATGGCCGAGACGAGCGCCTGCGTATAGGGATGGGCGGGTTGATCGATAATGGCGTCGGCGCGCCCCTGCTCGACGACGCGGCCAAGATACATGACGACGATCCGGTCGCTGACATGGCGAACGACTCGCAAGTCATGGCTGATGAACAAGAGGCCGAGCCCGAGCTCCTGCTGAACATCCATGAGCAGATTGACGATTTGCGCCTGGACTGACACGTCGAGCGCCGAGACCGGCTCATCGCAAACCAGAAGCGAGGGTTTTGGCGCGAGCGCCCGGGCAAGCACGACGCGTTGGCGCTGGCCGCCGGAAAGCTGATGCGGATAGAGCACGCCATGGTCTTCGCCGAGGCCGACGCTGTGGAGAAGCTCGGCCACACGTTGCTTGCGGCTTGCCGGATCGCCAATCCCGTGAATCGCCAGCGGCTCGGCGATGAGAGCGCTGACAGTCATTCGGCGGTCAAGCGCTGCCAAGGTGTCCTGAAAGACCAGCTGCATCTGGCGCCGCTGCGCGCGCCACTTTTTGCTGTCGATGCGCGGCAGCGGCAAACCCTGAAACAGCACACCTCCCCTGTCCGACGGCTCCAGACCGAGCGCAATACGGCCGGTGGTGGACTTGCCGCATCCGGATTCGCCGACAATGCCGGTCGTCCGGCCCATCTCGACATCCAGCGACACGCCATCGACTGCAACAAGATATTTCCGCGGTCCGTAGAATGGCGAGCCGAGGGGAAAGCGACGGGTGATGTTGTTGAGACGCAGCAGGGTCATTGATACGTGCCGGCGTCCAAACGAAGGCAACTCACCGAATGCCGCGCGGCGACCTGCCGCGGTTCCGGTCGGCTCGTGCCACATGCCGTGATCGCGTGCCGGCAGCGTGGCGCATAGGCGCATCCCGGCGGCAGATTGCGTTGTGGCGGCGCGCCGGCAATGGCGGTCAACCGCATGCGCGGACCGTGCGAGGGCGGAATGGCACCGATCAGGTCGCGTGTATAGGGGTGCTGCGGCGCGGTCAGAAGCGTGTGTTTCGGTGCCGTTTCGACGATCTGGCCCGCATACATGACGCATGCCCGGTCACAGACGGCCGCCACCGCGGCGAGATCATGGCTGATCATGACCAGCGCCATGCCTGTGTCGCGTTGAATATCTTTGAGCAGCAGCAGGATCTGCGCCTGCACGGTAGCGTCGAGCGCGGTCGTTGGCTCATCGGCGATCAGCAGTTCGGGCCGGCCGGCGAGCGCGATGGCAATCATCACCCGCTGGTTCTGGCCGCCCGACAGTTCGTGGGGGTACGCGTTGAGCCTGCTTGCCGCAGCGGCTATCCCGACCTGGTCGAGCAGGCGGCAGGCCTGGGCACGGGCGGCGGCACCGCTGAGGCCACGGTGCAGGCGAAGCGCTTCGGTGATCTGCGCGCCGATGCGATGCACCGGGTTCAGCGCGCTGGCCGGATCCTGGAAGATCATGGCGATGCGTCCGCCGCGCACCCGATCCAAAACGGATTGTCGTGCGCCCACAAGATCGAGATCACCAATCCTGGCCTCGCCCCCGATCTCGGCGGATTTCGGCAGCAGGCCAAGAACCGCCCGCCAGGTCACGGACTTGCCGCAGCCGGATTCGCCAACGATACCCAGGGTCTCGCCTTTGTTCACAGCGAGATCGACACCGTGCAGCACAGGCACATCGCCGAACGCCACCCTCAAGCCAGCAATGCTTATGGCAGGTTTGGTGGCGGAAGCCCCGATGTCATGGGCCGGCAACAGCGCGGCGCCCGCGCTGTTCTGGAAGGACTTGTGCAGCATGGAACTCAGGCCACCGGCTCAGGCGGCATCTTCGGGCCGAGATACATTTGCGGTAACGGGTTGGGCTGCCAGCTGACATCCGCCTTCTGCCCATAGATGAAGGGCATGGAATGCAGCGGCGTGATGCAAGGGTCCTCGATCTCGACAATGTCCTGCATCCGTTTGAAGGCCGCCTGGCGCTTGGCGAGATCGGTCGTCGTTTCAAGCTCGTGACCGAGCCGGTTGAACTCGGCATTGGTCCAGCCACCTGTCGACTGGAGGTCATTGGTCGGACCGATAATCTGCCACAGCATGGAAACGGGATCGGCGTAGAAGGCGCCGCCGGACGTGTCATTGATGCCGCCAATGTCGCCGACCTGCGTCCAGTTCTCACACATAATCAGCTTGACGTTGATCCCGGCAGCCTTCCACATCTCGACAAGCGCCTGGTTCTCGGCGAGCTGCATCGGATAATAGGTGCCGACGGAAGGGTAAGGGATTTCCTCGCCCCTGTAGGATGACTTGGCGAGCAGTTCCTTGACCTGCGCCGGATCATAGGACACCCCCTTGCGGTCGGGGTCGTTGATCTCGCTGAAGATCGGTAGCTGCCAGCTGGTCAGCGCTTTCGCCCGGCCGTCCCAGAGGCCGTCCGCCAGCGCACCGCGATCGATAGCGAGAGCGAGCGCGCGACGCAGATCGACATCTTTCAGGATGGGAGTCCTGAGCGGAGCAAATGTGAGAAAGCGGAACCACATGGCTTCGCCACCAACAATCGAGAGGCCGTTGACTCCCTCAATTTCGGCAATGTGGTCCGGAGTGATGTCTGTGACGATATCGTAATCGCCCGACTTCAGTCCGGCGATGCGCGCGGCGATTTCCGGCAGCCGCTTGAAGCGGATCGAGGCAAATGGCGGCTGACCTCCCCAATATTCGTCGTGCGCCACCAGCGTGATCTCGTCGCCATTGCGGACCTCGCCGATCTTGTAAGGGCCGGTGCCGATCGGCTTCGCCGCCCAGGCGTCATAGCTGCTGGCGCCAGCCCGTGCCCTGGCGCTGATGATCTGCGTGCCCCAGGCGCCGAGCCGCTGGGCGAAGACCGGATCCTCTGTCCTGGTGATCAAACGGACAGTGCGATCATTGATCTTCTGCACATCGGCAAGCGAGGAGAGGAAGTTGGCAAACACGGCCGCGCCCGGCGCTTTTTCGCCGCGCAGTCGATCCGGCCCGAGCGAGAAGACAACGTCATCCGCCGTCATTGTGGACCCGTCATGAAACTTCACATTGTCGCGCAACCTGATCTCATGGATCGTGGCGTCGATTTGCTTCAATGATGTCGCGAGCGCGAAATTCAGGCGAAAATTGTCGTTGTAGTCGGTCCGTAAAAGCTGATCGAAAATGCTGTATTGCACCCGCCAGGAAACGTTGGCGATGGAGGAGCCGTCCACCGGTTCCAGAATTGTGCGCAGGTCCTGAACGGCAATATTGAGGTTCGGCCGCCGGCCGGCTGCCGCCATGATCGTGTTCGGCAATGCTATTGCGCCAGCCGCCATGGCGCTCATGCCGAGAAATCTGCGACGTGTCGTTTGCATATCAAAATCCCCTCTCTTTCAGTCGGGATGACAATCGGAGCGAATGAAATCCGCTCCCGAGACGGGATGAGACATAGCGCGGTTATGTGACGGTTTTTTGCATGTTTGAGACGGATTGTGTTGGTTATTGAAATCAAATGGAAAAAATGTTTCACGATTGGGGCAGCCGTGCGGGCTGAAAGAAGAGGATCAAGTAGAGACCAGTGCGGGGTTGTGACGGTTTTGCGGATATAGAACTTCAACACCGGCGGCTTCGATCTTGTCCAGCATGTCCGATGCAGGCCTCCGGTCGGTGATGATCGCGGTAATCGCCGAATGGGGCAGGATGCGGTAGCGCGCCGACAAGCCGAATTTGCTGTGATCGGCGAGAATGACAATTTTCCGTGCTTGCTCGCAGAGCGTCGCAGCAAGCTCCTGTCCGACCTGTTCATGGTCGAAAACGCCATTCGGATGCACCGCATTGACGCCGATAAATGCGACGTCGATCTGCTGTTCGCGGAGTGTACGCAAGGCGGTGAATCCGCTTACGGTCCGGAAATCGACATTGAAATCGCCCCCCAGCATGACAACGCGATGCCGATGGCCTTCGGCCGCGGCGATGGCAGTATCGACCATGTTGGTGACGACGCGCATTTCCGGGAGGGCCGATATGCGGCTGGCCAACGACAGAATGGTGCTGCCGCCCCCGAAAAAGAGATTCTGACCGGACTTCAGAAGACCCAGGGCGATCTCAGCGATGGTGCTTTTTTCCGCGCGCTCGGAAACAGCTCGCGATGAGATGGCCAGCAGCTTTGGCTGTTGCGTTGCGACCGCGCCACCATGGACCCGTGCGACCAAGCCATCCTGCTCGAGCCGTTTGATATCCCGCCGCGCAGTCTCTTCTGAAATATTGAACCGCTGCATCAAATCTCGGATGCGCACTTCGCCATTCGCCTGGATGATTTCAACGAGCCTTTTATGACGATTGTAACTAAGCGACATGCTTCTCTCTCTCGCGGCATTCGAAAAAAGGCTATTCGGTTCACTGCGCAAATGTCACGTCAGGGCGTCGGTCTCAGAGGCCGTTGAGCGGCTTAAGGTGCGCCGCAGAGCTTTTGCCAGCCTTTCGTTTTCCGTCCGACTTCGAACCGTCAGGCGCAGATATCGATCTGCGTCGTTCATGGCTTGATAGCCGCATTCTCTTACGAGGACGGATTCGAACAGAACAAGGCGGCGCTTGAGCTCGGCAGCGGATAGCGAATTTTCAGGCAGCCGGCACAAGATGAAATTCGTTTGCGAAGGTACGACGTCGAGGCCCGGTACCGTCCGCAGCTCCTCGATGAACAGCTCTCTATCTTCTCGCAACATCTCTAGACTGTCTTCCAGTTCCTCTGCGAATTCGGGAAGCAGGAACAGTGTGTATTCCGCAATGCCGTTAATGTTCCACAGCGGCAGTTTCCGGCGCACGGCGGCAACGAGCGCGGGATCGCCAGCCATGAGGTAGGCGAGCCGGATTCCGCCAAGTCCGAAGACCTTTCCAAGGCTCTTCACCACGATCAAATTGTCACAGGACGGCACCAGATTCTCAACGCTGTTTGATCGGCCAGCAGCGGGGAAATCAATGAACGATTCATCCACGATCAGCCGCCGCCCTCGAGATCCTAGGGCCTCCGCCAGCCATGCCACGTCAGCATGATCAACAAGTCGACCGGTCGGATTGTTTGGATTTACAACGATTGCCGTATCCGCGCCTGTCGCCAGCACGAATTCCAGGAAAGCTCGAACGTCGAGATCGAAATAGGGCGGGGTGAGGACGAAGTTGTTCTTTTGTTCGTCATCGAGAGGTGTTTGAAAGCCGGCGAACGTCGGCACGGGAATCGCGATTGTTGGGTTCAGCGTTGAATAGAGCGCCTGGATGAGGTCGGTCACCCCGTTTCCGACTGCAATAAAGTCCGGCTGCTGCGAGGTCATCGTGCCAACAACTGAAGCGATATCGATCTGCTGAGAAGGATAGCATGTCAACACGCCTTCGAGCCTCGCCGCCAGCCGATCGTAAAAAGTCTTGGGAGGGAAGCGGGTATTGCAAAGAAGCATGTGCTCGGCGATTGGCTTGCGCCAATAACCTCCGACGCTGGTTTCCAGACGCCGCAGCACGTTCTCCTTGTCACACCGAAATTCCGCGATGGATGCGTCGACACCGTCGCAAATATCGAGCAGCTTCGAGCCAGCATTCAGCACATTGTCAGGCAACGCTACGTCCAGCTGGGACAGGCCCGCGACCAACGTGCTCAAGGCCTGATGCAGAGATACCGCGGCGCGGCTTTCGGCCAGAAGATTGCGTAGAACATCAGCACTCAATCGATAAATCCCGGTCGGCGCGTCGGGCCGCCAAGCGGAGCCGCGCAAACCTTTGTTGACATCGATACCGTCAAGAACCTCACTGTCGAAAAGCGGCGTTCCCCATATCAGAAGGGTATCGCCATTATGTTGGCAAAACTTCTCAATGAGATCGCCGTCATGCGCGTCGTGCCACGAAAGCGTATTTGTGCTGTCCTGCAGGCGGAACCCATCGAATGTGCCGCTGCTCAAGTTTTCAACGACGGTGACATCTTCAATGCCGTTTTCGACACAGGCATTGACGAGACGGTCCAAGAGCGGCTGACCGTTGATAGGAACCGACGGTGCATCGTAGCTGCCACTCCACAGATGTATTTTTGGCCCTGCGAAATCGAGGACAAAAATAGCTCGGGTCGTATCGGCCATCTCGGACTCCTTTCTTCTGAAGGAAACAAAAAGCGCGCGTAGAAGCGCCCATTCCCAAAATCAAAACGACCCACTGGCGCTCGAAGTATCCCGTGATGCGTTCATACCGGCGTCATCCGAAGCCTATAGGGGGCTTTGGTTTCGATCGGTCTCTTCCAGGTGCAACATGACCCACACCAATCCATCCAGGCCTACCGCTCGTTTTCAGACGCCTGCCTCGATAAAGCCGCGCGCTCCTACGAAAGCGATTCTGATCCTCATGGACGGCGTAAGCGCGGACTATTTCGAAAAGCACAAACATCGGTTGCCGACGCTTCTTCGTTTGGCAGGAGACGGTCTGTCCATCACTCGCCTGCGCTCAACGGTGCCGGGAACGTCGATGCCGGGGCGCGCAAGCATGCTAACCGGCGCGGCGCCTCAAGCGAACGGGATCTACGGAAACCACATTGTGCGAGATGGCTCGTTTGTCTGCGCCGACGCGTCTGATCTGCGGGTTCCGACCATTGCAAAGCTTGCCAAAAATAGCGGGCTTGATGTCGCGTCCATCGGCGCTGGGTTGATCGACCCAGCCGATTGCGATGTCTTCGTCCCGGCCTGGTGGGAACGAGGGTTTCTCCAGGGAAGCCGGTCATTTAAGAGCCTGCCCGAAAACCGCATCGCTCGCTCGCGCATGATCAAAGATCCAAACGGACGGTTGCGAGCCGCCGGCGTGCTCGATCTCTTCGGCTTCCCGTCCAGTCGTGACACCGTTGCGAGCACTCCTCTCGTTGCGGGCCTGGCCGCGGATCATCTCATGATCGGGGCTGCAGGAGCGCTGGCTTGCTCGGAGAACCCGCCTGATCTCATTTTGACCGAGATCGACATGACGGATTCGATTCAGCATCAGTTCGGATACGAAAGCGAGGCGGCACATTGGTCTATCGCCGCGGCCGACATGATGATTGGCGCTCTCATCGAAGGACTGAGGCGAGTCGGGCGGGAAGACGATTACGCGATCGTAGTCGCAAGTGACCATGGACATAGCGCCGTCCACACAACCATTTATCCGGATGCGATCATCCCTGACTTGCTTTGGGAAAGTGAAGGAGCGACGCTCCATGTCCTGGTTGACGGAGCTCATGACCGCAGAATCGCAGACGGACTGTTGGCGCGCTTCCAAGTGGAGCCGTGGTCGAGCGACCATGTTCCGGTAAATGAACGTGATTGCATAGCGACCTATGTCGCACCTCCTGGACACTCCTTCGAGGAGACCGTTGGAGCCACGCAAGAAGCTGGCCCGACGGGCAGACCTCGATACTTGTCCACCCACGGTTTTCGACCGGGCAGCGCGGAGGACGATCGGATATGCCTGTTGAGCATCCCTGGAATGCAACCTTGCAAAATTGCCTGGGGCTCCGCTGAAGAGTTCACGCCAACCATTGCTCAGATCTTGGGATTGTCCGACGCCCCGTTTTCGGCAAGGGGTCTTCTGTAAGATGCCCGCAAGCGACCGCCTGCGGTCTCGCATATTCGTCATGAGAATACCTCTTTGAAGAATATCCCAAGGTTGGCCAACAGCCAGAACTTCCGACCAAACGAGTCTGAAGGATTTCGTCGTCCGGCCTCGAACCAACGCCACAAAGCAGCAGGATCGAACAAATCTCCCAGTGGAGAGTCCTTATCAAACAGCAGCCTTCGATATTCCGTTGCTCCCTCGCCAACGGCCCACTGACCCAGTGGCAGCGGAAATCCCATCTTTTTGCGAGATAGAACAGATCTGGGCAAGACGCTCCGGTATTCCCTTCTTAAGGGGAATTTTGAGACATCGAGACGTTCGCTGAAGGAAGCAACCGGATGCCACAGTGCCTGGACCGAAGCGATTGGAGACCTCCACCTCAACCGCTGTGAGCCGGGCATCGCCATTGCGGCGGTAACGAGCTGGTGATCGGTATAAGGAACGCGAGCTTCAAGCCCAGCTGCCATTGTGGTGTTGTCAACCATTTCCAGCAATGCGGGCAAATGCGTAGAGACGAGAACATATGAGATCTTGCTAAAGAAATCTCCGCCGGCCTCTGCAAATTGAGTCGAGAAGTGATCGAACAGAGCCATCTCGTGCTCCCTTCGTATCCGCCCATCGATGGCAAGCGAGCGGATTTCATCGGTCGGGAAGTAGCTGTAACGCGCCAGGAAGAACTGCAATTGACTGCAATGGACGTCGAGTCCGAGGCGCCGGCGTGCGACCTGGGCAAGAGCACGTGGTAATGCGGCGATGATCTTGCTTCGATTGTAATCATACGGCGTACGGAACAATCGGCTGTAGCCAGCAAAAATCTCATCGGCACCCTCGCCGGTGAGGACGACCTTATGCTCCTTCGAAATCGCCTTTGCGAGCGTAAACATTGCGATTTCGTTATGCATCCCAAGCGGATGTCCGCGCAGGCGAACCAGCTCTGACACAGCGTAGATATCGGAAGGTTCTCCAATTGGGACGACCCGGTGAGTGAGCCCAAATTCTGCGGCGACCTCCATCGCATAAGCCGTCTCGTCATAATCGGCGGTCTCGACCTTGCCGGTATAGCAGATCGGACGGATTTGGGAGCGGGCGGACGCCTCATAGGCGAGGATGCTCGAGTCAAGTCCACCGGACAACAATGCGGCGACCGGTACGTCAGCCACCAGCTGACGTTCGACGGCGCTTCCGAGTAGTCTGCGTATGTCGGAGTAGTCGGGCTTACATCGCGAAATGCGCTCTGACAGATTCCACCAACGTTCGGACGTGTGTCGCCCATTTCTTATTTCGAGGAGATGGCCGGGCTCTAACTTGGAAATCCCGGCGAACAGCGTTCTGGCGCCGACAACCGCGCGATAGGAAAGAAAACTGAGCGCGCCGATCATGTCGGGTCCGCGCATGACGCCCGGCCAGCGAATGAGAGCGTTCGGCTGCGACGCAAACAGAAGCCCAACATCGCAAATCGAGTAGTAGAGGGGTTTTACCCCCAAACGATCTCGGGCGATGAGAACAAGCGATTTCCGTGGATCGAAAAGCGCGAAGGCAAACATCCCGTCAAGGCGGTTTAAGAATGACTTTCCCCAAGCAATATAGCTAAGAATTAGAACCTCGGTGTCGGACACCGTCGAAAAGGAAAAACCCATATCCCTCAATTCAGCTCTAATTTCCCGATAGTTGAATATCTCGCCGTTGTACGTCACCACCACTCCGGTATTGTCATCGCGATAGGGCTGATTGGCGCGAGAATGAGCGTCGACAATCGATAGCCGTCGATGCGCGAATGCGACCGATTGATCAATGTATAGGCCGCTGGCATCAGGCCCGCGATGAGCGAGAGCCTCAGCGCAACGCTCAACGGCCTCAGCACAAACGGGTGTTCCCTCGTTTTTGAGGACTATCCCAAAGATTCCGCACATTGGGGTCGCTCTCTTGGCACGAATAACGCCAACTACGTGCTCGGCTTTTCGCCGATCATCTGGATGCAGCCATCGCCGAACCAGAAGCGGGCCAGCGGGTGGTCATAATGACGGTACATCGGAGCGAGAAAGCGCCGAAGATTATGGAAATTTTTTGTATACCTTGAGATCCTGCGGATCTTCTCGAAGCCGCACTCGCCATACCAGCCTCGGATTTGTACCTCTGTGAAGGCGAACTCGTGATAGGTCGGCGCCTGGAAACGATCCCGGATCGTCACGAACAAATCATCGTCAAAAAGGCTCCGAAAGAATTCGTTTTCGCCGGGTATATATTCTTCCTCTTCGCCGTCCTTTATTCTCAACATCCAGTTGATGGCTTCGCGTGCGGTGGATGCGTCCAGATTGTCGATGGAACTGCGGAATTGACCGTCGCTTTGGTAGAGTTCTCGCAAGTGATTGATGCATCGGTAAATGACGCCGTTGGCGGTGCCCATAATCGTCAAAAAGAAGTTGCCGCCGGGGCGGGTTACACGGGCAAGCTCTTCAAAGCCTTTTTTCGGATTGCTGGTGTTCGGCAAAACCCCTGCGCAATGGACAAAATCGAAACTGAAGTCGTCAAACGGCAGATCGAGCACACTGCCCGCGACCAGTTCCGAGCGCGGCCCAAATCGGCTGAGGCGTTTGCGCGCGCAATCCATCCAATCATTGCTCAATTCAAGCGAAACAACGTTTCGTGCCCCCTTGTCGAGAAACGCATAGGACGCATTCGCGTTGGAGCCGCAGCCCGCGTCCAGGACATCAAGACCGCGGAAGCTACCGGTAGGCAAGCCGAAATATTCCTCCTCGATCAGAGAGACCAACCTGTCGAATATGTGGTCGTCATTCTCCTGCTGGCGCTGGTAGCGATCAAAGACGGTGCGAGTTTCGGCCTCGAAAGAGTTCTCCATGTATTCTCTTCCCTATAGCTGCAAACTGATTCACTTTGTGAGCAAGGCGACAGATCCGGCTGCGGCGAGTGTAAGGTTACCCAAGCGCAACGCACTGCCGGTACCTGGAAATTTGAAGTTTGAAAGATGCAGGACCGACAGCACAAACCCTGCACCGATCAATAGGTTGCCCAGGCCTTGCACCGGCAAGTGATGGTCGGCGACGAAGAGGAACGCCAACACGAAGAGATTATTGTTCAACGGCAATCCTCTGCCGAATCCGTCAGCGTCCAGTCCGAACGTCGAAAAATAGCTGAGGCGCAGAGCCCCTGACAGGATGAGGCAGTTGGCAGCCAACAATGCGAGAACGGAGAACGCGTTGAAGGACAAAATCAGAACCGCTGGAAAGACGGCTGCGTAGACCAAATCAAGCAGCCCGTCCAACGCGCCACCCAGCTGTGCCATCAAAGCGGACCGGTTCGGGGAACTCTTCGCGACCATGCCGTCGGCATCATCTGCCAAAAGAGCCCACAAGCCGAAACAGATGCCAATCTCGAAGCGCCCGATCAAAGCAAAGTAGATCGCCGTGGTGGCCAATATCAGCC
Organism: Mesorhizobium sp. 113-3-9; assembly: GCF_016756515.1. NCBI lineage: Bacteria > Pseudomonadati > Pseudomonadota > Alphaproteobacteria > Hyphomicrobiales > Phyllobacteriaceae > Mesorhizobium > Mesorhizobium sp. 113-3-9. The sequence goes on from NZ_AP023246.1 coordinate 7,307,037, forward strand.
CAAGGGCTGTAATGGCATTTGCAGCGTCGAACAGATAGCGGATCATCCTCCTACCCCCGCCACGGCGGCCGGCGCGTCGGCACTATGTCTGTGAGGTCGCTCGAAGGCGAAAATCCTTTCCGCTACCCGCAGGTCCTGTTCACTGTCGATCTCGTACCATCGCAAATCGTCACATCGCGCCGCGGCGAGTTGCAGTCCGCGCTGCTCGATGAGATGCGCGAGCAGCTCCTCGGTATAGGCTTTGATTGCGCCCGAGCCGATCAGGTCGTGGAGGACCGGGACGATCACCGTTTGGAGTTCGGCGCCAGAGAACCGGATGAGGTTCATCATCTTGAAGAGCACCGGGGTGCCTGATGCCAGATTTGCCGCCGTCTGCTTCAACCGGACTTCGGATATGAAGCCGTCGCTGGAAAGGACGGCCGCGGATCCTTCCATGGATGGATCGAAGGGCGCGACCGCAGCGGCATTGGGCGCCTCGACCCTGATCAGGTGGCGCAGTGCATCTTCTTCGAAGAAGACGTCACCTTCGAGGAGATAACAGTCGCCGGAAAGAAGCGTGTCGCGTGCCAGCCAGAGCGAGTACGCGCTCCCTGTCTTGTCGAAGACCGAGGACTCGACATAGTTGATTTCAAGTCTGCCGAAGCGTTCGCCACAGGCATGGCGAATGGCATCCTTGCGATAGCCGACAACAATCGTCACCTCTTCAACTCCCACCGTCTGAAGGTTCCACAGTGCATTGTAAAGTATCGGTGTGCCGTTGACTTCGACGAGGGGCTTGGGACACAGATCGGTCAGCGGACGCAGGCGGGAGCCGAAGCCGGCAGCGAGAATGACGGCTTTCCTGGGAGCAGCGGGAGGCATCTCATTCACCTCTTTCGTTGTGTTGCGGTGTCATTTCCAGGAGTTGAGGAATTCGACGAGCCGGGCCAGGCCGGTCGCGAGTTTTTCAGATGGAATTCCATAGGACAGGCGCAGGCCGGCGGGGTCACCGAACGCGGCGCCCGACACAGCTGCGACGCCAGTTTCGGCAAGCAGTGCCGTCACGATATCGTCGGCTGTCGTTGAGGCGCCGTCTTCCGATGCCGATCGCAGCAGATGGGAAAGGTCGAGATAGAAATAGAAGCCGCCTTGCGCCCTGGGGACCGGTACACGCGTCAACCAAGCAAGCACGTCAAGACCGATCCGTCTGGCGCTTGTGAGGCGTGAACGCAGCTTGCCTTCATAGTCCGAGCCACCCCTTTGCAAATGGGCGAGCACCGCGTGCTGGGCAATTACGTTTGGATTCGAAGTGGTGTGCGATTGCAGCGCGTTGACGGCATTGATCACCTCTTTTGGACCCGCCAGATAGCCGATGCGCCAGCCGGTCAATGCCAGCGATTTGCTGAAGGAGCTGACGATCAGCGCGCGTGCTCGAATTTCGGGGGCGACCGAGACGATCGGATGGTGGGTATGATCCTCATGCACGAAGTCGCCATAGCACTCGTCGAAAATGATCCACAGGTTGTGGCTGACCGCCAGTTGAGCGATGGCCATCAGGGTCTCAACATCGTAGACCGCACCGGCCGGATTGCTGGGCGTGTTGACGACGATCGCCCGCGTTCGTTCGGTGACCGCCTCCTTGATGTGCTCGGGGCGCGGGACGTAACCGTTGGATCTGGTGTCGACGAAGACCGGTGTGCCGCCGGCGATTAGCACCTGGGCCGGAAACGTTGTCCAGTAAGGCGCCGGGATGATGACCTCGTCGCCCGGGTTCAGCAGCACCATTGCGGCATTGAACAAGGCCTGCTTCGCTCCGGACGTCACGGCAACTTCCTCGGCCTTCCAGATCTGTCCGGTATCGAGGGAGATCTTCCGCGCCAGTGCCTCGCGCAGCTCCACCATGCCAACCGTATCGGTATAGCGATTGACGCCCTTATTGATGGCGTCGATCGCGCCGTCGCGAATCGTGGGAGCAAGCTCGCTCCAGATCTCGCCGGCGGTCAGATCGACGATCTCCTTGCCAGCATCGGCCGCCGCTTTTGCGGCAGCGCGCGCCGCGGCGGTACCCGATGTACCGAACAGGTTTGTCCGATGCGCAAGCATGTGCGCTCCCGTTTTCGTTTGCTTTCAAAGACGGGCTGGGCCTGCTACCGCACGCCGGTCGCCGTCTGCGGCAGATATTTCTCTTCCGCCGCTGAGAGTTCCTGGTAATTGAGCAGATCGAAGAGTTCGTCGAGCGTCGCCACCTCGTCCTCGATACCGGCGGTACTTTCTTCGCGGAGGATGCGGTCGCAGACCTGGCGCATGGCCGAGATCGCCGCGCGCATGTTGTGGTTCGCCCATATGACCGTGGAGATTCCGGCCGCCCGATACGCGGAGACCGGTGTGCGGTAATATTTCGTAGGCACGATCACGACCGGAAGGCGGTTCTGCCAGGCGCGCGTGAAGGCGAAAATCTGCTCAGCGTTGGACTTGCGGGAATGAATCAGAATAGCATCGGCGCCGGCCTCAGCGTAGGCTTGTGCTCGCGCCAGCGCCTCATCCTCTCCGCGGCCGGCGATGAGCGCCTCGATCCGGGCGACCAGAACGAACTCCGCATCCGGCACTTGGTCCTTCACCGCCTTAAGCCGGCCGCAGAACTCGGGAATATCGGCCAACGGGTGCCGATCACCGATGAACGAGTTCATTTTCGGGAACGCCGTGTCCTCGATACATATGCCGCTCGCGCCATGTTGGCGCAGCTTGCGGGCGACCAAACGGGCATTGTTGAAGTTCCCGAACCCGCTGTCCCCGTCGACGAGGACTGGAATGTCCACCGTGTCGGAAATTCGCTCAACGACATCGACGAGTTGGGACCAGGAAGCTTCGTTCGCATCTCGATATCCGAGACTGGATGAAATCGAGAGGCCGGACGCCCAGAGCGCCTTGAAGCCAGCGCGCTCGGCAATCGCCGCCGAAAGGCCGTCATGAGCCTCCATTGCGAAGGCGAGTTCACTGGACGCGATCATTCGGCGCAAGCTCTCTCGCGTCTGCGCACCAGACTGCCTCTCCACCATACGGTCTCACCTCCACCGACGCTGTCCAGCCGACAAGCCTGTCATCGCTGCCGACGAAGTACTTTCAGAGGCGAACCGCTCTGCCCACCGATCGGCGATCTGCCACTGTCGTGCACACATACAGAATCAATGAAGCAAGGCGCGTGCCGAATTGGCGAACCACCTGCGCCGCACCAGTTCTCCATACCGGCGGGCCAGGTCCCCTCTCGACATTTGTCGGGCTTCCGACATCCTCGTCCAACTTCGGACACAAGAGGGGTAGCGGGAGTGGCTATTCGTCTACGCCATGGCGGCCGTTCCGAGGCTGCCGATCAACGGTCTCAAGCGAGATGGACAGGGAGCGGAAGACCGGCGGTCCGTGCAGGCAAGGACGGACGACGTTGGTCTTCGATCCCGGTGATCGCCGGTCGGCTTGATTATTTATCCATGCCTCATGGACGAAGTGTCGAGCATCGGCATGCGAGATTTCAGCTCCCCCAGTGGCCGTTCCGAACTTCAAGCCTTGACCTAACCAAGCGACTTGTTGATCGATGGGATGATCTTGTCTCCCCAGAGCTCAATCTGGCGTAGCATCGTCTTTTGGTCGAAATCTCCCAATTGGGTCTGAATTGCGATCTGGTCCGGCTTCAGGATACTTATCTCTTCCAGCAGGCGATCGATGACGCGACTTACGCTGCCGATCGGCAGGTTCTGGCGCATGGTCTCGAACGACAGATCCTGCTGCGTCGGTGTTTCCTGCAGCAGATAGCCGTCCCGGCTCTGCTGGCGGCGCTGATGAAATGCTTCAGATAGCCGGCGCTGGAAGCGGGCGTTGTCGAGATAGCTGTCGATCTCCGCCTGATCGTCGCTGGCATAGCAGCAGCGCAGAAGCCCTATCTTGGCGGCGGTGACATCCTTACCCCGCGAGGCCGCTGCTGCCTCGATGGTCTCACGCAGCGTTCTTAAGTTTTCCAAGCCGTTGTGGAACGCCGTGACGAAAAGATTGTGGCCCTCACGATAGGCCCGGCACATGCTTCGCGCGGACCCGCAGGCGATCCAGATCGGTGGGGCTGGCCTTTGGATGGTGCGCAGCGAAATCGCCGTTAAAGGTATCTTCTCATACTGGCCATTGTGCTCGAAGACCTTCTGGTTAAGGCCCTTGAGAAGGATATCCAGGTATTCCGCAAACACGGCCGGCGCCTGATCGACATCGACGCCGAAGCGCTCGAACTCGAACTGCTGGTATCCCGAGCCGACGCCGAGTTCGAGGCGGCCGTTCGAAACGATCTCGGCAAAGCCGATCTCGGAGAGCAGGCGCTGCGGTTGATATAGCGGCAGCACACACACACCGGTGCCAAGGCGAATGGTGCTCGTAAGGCCAGCACAGTGCGCCACCATCATCAAGGGCGAGGGAACCAGGCTGTAATTGTTGAAGTGGTGCTCGGCGAACCAAGCGGTGTTGAAGCCAGCCTGCTCTGAAGCGATTGTCTGTTCAATGGAGTTACCGATGACGCTGTCGCACGATTGATGATAGCCTCGCTGGGCCGCCAAGATGAACGTCGCGAATTCCATGGCGTGTCCCTCGTTTACACAAAGTGGCCAATCAAGCCTTCGACTTGTGCCGATTGCGGGTGGGTCGCGGTATCGATGCGGCCTGGCGACGACGTAGTCGACGATCTTGCGCAAAGCCGCTTATCGTTCGGCGGCCGCAGGCAAGCGCCAAAACCTGGCTAGTCATTCGACCCTGATGACGAGTTTTCCGTCACCGATGAAGACGATCACTTGGCAAGCCGCGCTTGGCACGTTCCATGCAGCCGCAGTCTCAATCCTCGAACCTCGTCGGCTTCGACGAACCGCAACCCGTCGCCGGCGAACATTCCGTTGGATTTTCTTGATCGGTTGGCTGGGCGTTTCGCGCGTCAGCCAACGAGGTCAAGCCGCCGTCCACGTAGAGGGTCGAGCCGTTTACGTATGAGGCATCAGGCGAGGCCAGAAAGAACACTGCCTCGGCGACGTCTTCGGGCTCTCCCATCCGCCCCATCGGGATGCGCCGTTTGATCGCTACGGAATCGATGCAGCCGGACTCGACCAACTGAGCAATGTCAGGCGTACGGATATAGCCAAGAGCGACGGTGGCCGTTCGGATGCCGACCGACCCGAGTTCGGCCGCCATGCACCGGGTCAGAATGTTCATACCCGCCCTGGACGCCCCATAGGCATGGCGCGGCACGAAGGGCAGGAAACTATTGATCGATCCAAGATTGAGGATTACGCCGCCGGCGTCCATCGACTTGATCGCCTCGCGCGCGCAGGTGAAGGTGCCGGTGAGATTGACGTCCAGCACCCGCTCGATCTGTTGCGGGATTTCGATCCCTCGCACAAACGTATCGGCAATAGCAGCACAGTTGACGAGGACCTCGATGCGACCGAAGCGCCCCCGTATTTCCTCGAACAGCGCCACCACGTCGCTCTCGACCGCCAAGTCGACGGATTTCGCCACGTGCCTGCCGCCCAGCAAATCAGCGAGTTCTGCCGCCCCAGCACCATCTTTATCAGCAATCACGACTGTGTCGGAGTTCGCGGCAAAGCGGCGAACGACGGCGGCGCCTATACCGTTCGCGCCGCCCGTCACGACCACTGTGCGCGCGCCAGTTCGTTCGGCCGGCCGGAAGAGTTCGCCTCGAGGCGTCTCGTCGACCGGCGGGTGCGCGTCGCCCGGCTGGTTGAACGACATCCAACCGCCGTCGACCGTCAGCACCGATCCTGTGATGTAGCCCGTCTGTGCGCTGGCCAAAAAACGCACGGCCCGAGCGATCTCGTCGGGGCGCGCCATTCGCCCCATGGGCACGCGGCGGCGCACGGCCGCGAGGTCCATCTTGCCCGCACGTTCCAGTTCCGCCACCATCGGCGTGCGCACGTATCCTGGCGCTACCGCCGTTACGCGGATGCCGCGCGAGGCCCACTCGCATGCAAGCGATCTCGTGAGAGCGATCAAGCCTGCCTTCGAGCTGGCATAGGCGTTGCGCTTGGGATTGCCGAGCACGCCCGCCAGCGAAGCGACGTTGACAATGGCAGCGCCGGGCTGCATGCGCCTCGCCGCTTCGCCGGCCATGATGAAAGGCCCGATCAGATTTGTTGCCAGCACGCGTCGGAAGGCCTCGAAACCGGTGTCGATAGTCGCAGCCATGGCGGGTCCTATCGCCGCGTTGTTGACGAGAACATCGATTTTCGCGAACTGCGCTTCGATGCGGCCGTATAGGGCGACAATGTCCTCTTCTCGTGAGACATCGCATTCGAGGCCCAGATGCGGATGGCCGAGACCGCCGGCCAGTTCAAGAACGCCGCTGCCAGGAAGGTCCACCGCAACGACGATGTCTCCATCGGCGGCAACGATCTCGACCAGCGCACGGCCGATTCCGCCTGCCGCTCCCGTTATGATGACGACCCGTCCTGCCTGCTTCATATGAACCTCTCCGCAGCCAGCGTCAGAGATATCGACGCGAGTCAGCCGCAAGACCGGTCGCGGACGTCCTGGTGACGGCGAGTTTCCATACCGGGTAGACGTGTTGCGTTCCGCGACCGCTCCCGCGACGCGGCTCCGCAATTGGGAGCCTTGGAAAGCATTGTGGTGACATGCATGGCATTTTCATTTTGATGACGAGCTGCGGCGCTTCCTGAGCGCGTAAACCGGGTCATTGGGATGCGCTGCTCCGATCGGTTGCCGCAAGCCGAACCGTTCTGCCTCGGGGACCGCTGGTGGGGTCTGCTCTTCGAGCCAATCGTAAACGACGGTCCGTTCGGCAATGCGCCACGCCCCTTCCCTCTTCTGAAAAAGATCGCAGTAACGGCCGCAGAGAAGCACCTGGCGTGCTTCTCCGTCATTGTCTGGTCCGCGTTGCAGCGCGGTGAAATAGCTTTCGACCACGGCCTCCGACGGGTCGATGAATTCGATCAAGACGTTCGTGATCTGGTGGATTAAGCGCGGTCCGGTTTTGAAGAGACCAAGCGCAAACTCAAAGAAGCCCTCGGCTGAGCCGCGATAGGCACCGTGATTGTCATGCGCATCGGGCCAATATGCACTGCGCAGCGCAGCCTCATCCGCGCGGTCTATGCCGCGGCAGTACCGATAAAGGCAGTCGCGGATCGCCTCGCGGTCGCGCAGTTCGGTGATTTTTGCCTGGCCCATCGCTCTGTCGCAAATTTGAGATTGGAAGAGGCGTTTCGTGCCTCTAGGTGCGTGCAAGGTCGAACCGATCGGCAACTGAAGAAGCCAGAACGGAGACGAACTTCACGTGTCGCGTGCGTGTCATTGAGGTCTCGATGCCGGAGAGGAGGTTGGCAGGGAAGCGGCCGGACATCTTGCTTTGCGGTGTGGGGCCACGTCTCGTCGATTCCACCTAAGCTTCCCCAGTTCTTGGTTGCATGGCGGCTGGTTCGAACCGCGCTGCCGAGGTGCGATCGACTTCCAGCGCACGTTCGGGGCAGGATCGCGCGCCTTGTGACGCAAGCAGTTGCTCCCCCTCCGCAACCTGAATGTCACCGGGCAGGATGTAGCCATCGTCATCAAGCTTGAAGATGTCCGGCGCTTGCGCCCAGCATCGCGCGTGACCCTGGCATTTGGCATTGTGGACGATAATGCGCATAGCGCTGCCTCCATTGTCTTGGCATGGCTCGGCGATGGTCATGACCAGTCCAGGATCAGATTTTCGATCCCGAACACATGGCCGCCACAGGTGATGGGCGCTGTACCCTCCTTGATCCGGAAGGTCGGTATGCGCGCCAGCCATTCCTCCAGGCCAATGACAATCTCGCGCCGGGCAAGGTGTGAGCCAAGGCAACGGTGGGGACCATAGCCAAAGGCGGCGTGGCGGTTGTGATCTCGCGCCAGATCGACCGTGTTGGGGGATTCGAATTCCTCCGGGTCGCGATTTGCAATCATCGTGGCGCACGAAACATAGTCCCCCTTTCGGATCGGCGCGCCTTCGAAGTCGATATCTTTCGTAGCCACGCGGATCAACTGAATGGGCGGATAGGCCCGCAGCAACTCTTCGGTTGCGAGCAGGATGCGGGCCGGTTCGCTGCGCAGCAGTTCCTGATCCTTGAGGTTGCGCGCTAGATAAGCCAGGTCAAAGCCAATAGCTGCTGCGACAGTGTCAAGTCCCGCGACGAACACAAGCACGCCGATGCCACGGATCTCCCCGTCGGTTAGCCGGCGGCCCTCGATCTGTGCCTGCACGATGAAGGTCATGAGATCGTCGACCGGATCCTTGCGGCGATTGGTTGCAAGTTCATCGATGAAAGCCACAATCTTGCGGGCAGCCACAGGTCGTTCCACATCGTCGCCGTGGAGCAGATCTTTCGCCCAGCCGACAAATGTATCGAGTCCCTGATCCGGCAACCCCAGAAACCGAAGGAAGATGCTGACAGTGAACGGAAAGGCAAAATCCTTCATGACGTCGCAGCTCGTGGCCGATGCGGTGATCCGGTCGATCAGGGCTATCGCTCGCTCACGGACAGCCGGTTCCAGTGCCGTCACCCGCTTGGGCGAAAGCAGCGGACTGAGCAGTGAGCGAAATGCGCCATGGGCCGGTGGATCGAGCTCAAGCGGGATCGTCGGCCAGGTTTCGCCCAGTATGGAGGAGAAGATGCTGCGATGGCTGGAAAAAGTTTCAGTGTCCTGCAGCACCTTACGCTGATCTGCGGCGCGGGTGATGACCCAGGTGCCCCGGCCATCTTGCGTGTTGTAGGGGGAATAGAAGATCGGAGGCCCGTCATGGGCGCAAGCGACGGCTGCGTGTGGATCCCCGTTGGGCGTTGGTGGCATGCCTGGCGATGTGAACAGGCTGAAGTCTCTCACCATTTCGGGCGGGACATGATCTGGGACCGGGTTGATCGCCATTGCATTTCTCCTGCCGTCTAACCACTAACCAGGCCGCGCACCATGGCATCTTGGTCATCTAGAGAGCCGACGAGCGAAATCGTCGGAGACCCGGCGTTTTCCAGCTTCGAACGGCGAACCGGAATGAAGCTCTTGCTCCACAGCGGTTCGGGGTCGATCATCTCTGCGAGGATATCCGCAGCGCGGCACGCGAAAGACCGGTTGGCCGCCGAAGTGCTCGCCGGTCTCCTCAAGCGCCGGCGAGAGGGCAGGAGCAAGCACATTCTGGTCGAACCGTATCTGCAGATCGATCGGTGGCCATTGGCCGGTGCCGGGCGGTTGTGACGGTGACGCCAGTCACGCCGGTCGATATTGCATTCCGCGGGCAATGCCCGTTTCGGATAGAATCTGAACTGACGCTGACCTGACATGTCGTCTTCCTTCATTGCATTGAGCGCGATATCACTCACGAATGGACGCCAGTCGGTATCTCCTGCCGTCTCACATGAGAGCTTCAAAAGTCGTGCCAACGGCGCGGAAAGAGCCCTGCAGGAGATTTTCTACATATCATTCAACAGCTTGAACGAATGCGCAGCCGCAAGCCTGGCTGTCCCGGACATGACAAACCCGACAGCAAAGTCGCGGCAGCTTCAAAATGCTCCGAGAGCACAAGGCGGCTTTTTCCATCACCTTGGGACCGTGCCCGCCTCACGCAAGCGCGGTTCAGAAAGATCACATGGCCAGCTTGCTAATGGACGTGCTGGCTTTTTTGTACCCGTTGTCGATTTCGAAGCGGTCTCGCGAGCGTCGATAGGGCGAAGCGCGTGGGCCTGTCAGCCGTCTCAATCCTGAGAACGGAGGCCATAGGGACCCTCGTCAGGTTAACCCCGATCGACTCCTGTCCCTCGTTCCGAGTTTGAGCCCAGATTTTCGCTTCGAATACGAGCCACGTGTTCGCCGCGCCGGCGACCCGGCGACCCGGCGACCCTCCGGTCCGACTTCCGACATTTTTGTCCAGCTTCGGACAAAGAGGGTCGCGGCTTGATACCCATAAAGGGGATCCCCTCCGCCCAGAGCCCACGATCTGGTGATTATGGGCGCGCTCGGTCTCGGCGAAGGCATGGTTCTGGCCGCTCAAGGCAAAGAGGGTCGCTGCAAAAAACAGTGTGAACCCAAGCCTAAAATCAAATGGCATGGCGCTTGCGTCGTACTCGGCAGAACCCATCACAAGGTGGCCAGGAGTAAGACCATTGCTGACATCGCGACGCCCCGTACAAGCGCGTACCGTTCTCGTTGCCGCGGCAAATCGAGAGCTCGTTTCTTCAGACGCCCGTGCTTGCGAGCGGTTTTGCCATGGCTGATCCAAGGCCGACACAAAACGCGCGGCGCCCGGCCGAATTGCCGGCCGAGGTCGATGCCGTGTCAGTTTCAACCGAAAAAGCAGCGCACCAGTTTTCCTCCAGGAGCACATTGATGACCGTCAAAAAAAAGGTTCCTTTCGTCACCTTTCGCACGCGTGTTCGCGATGACTCCATCGAGGGGCCAAACCCGTACCGCTGGGAAGACAAGACATCCGACGACTATTTCCGCGGCAAGCGCATCATCCTGTTCTCGCTGCCCGGTGCCTTCACCCCGACCTGCTCGACCTTGCAGTTGCCCGATTTCGAAATGCTCTACGACGAGTTCGAGAAGGAGGGAATTGACGCGATCTACTGCGTTTCCGTCAACGATGCCTTCGTCATGAATGCCTGGGGCAAGGCCCTGGGGCTGCAGAAAGTCCAGCTCATCCCAGACGGCTCGGGCGAGTTCACCCGCAAGATGGGCATGCTGGTTGCCAAGGACAATCTCGGCTTCGGCATGCGCTCCTGGCGCTACGCTGCCGTGATCAACAATGGCGTAGTGGAGCAGTGCTTCGAGGAGGACGGTTTCTGCGACAACTGCGAGGCCGATCCCTATGGCGTATCGTCGCCGCAGAACGTCCTTGAAACGTTGAGAGCCGCCAAAGCCGTGACGGCTGCATGATCTAGACGAGTCAACGTCTCGAAAATCCCCTTGCACAAGGCGAAGGGTCGCTCGGTAGGAGTTTCACGCTAGCCATGGAGTCCTCAGCAAGCCTGCTTCAGCGTCAGAAGCAATCGTTGGTTTTGACGCCGCAAATGATGGAATCCATTCGCCTGTTGCAACTGGCGCATCCCGAACTGCATCAGTTCGTCGAGCAGGAAATCGAGAAGAACCCCTTTCTGGAACGGGCCTCAAACCGGGCGCCGAAGGACATTCCGTCGATTTCGGCCGGGAACCCGCGCATCGGGCCGACCACGGGCGGAATATCGGATCGGGCCTCGCAGTGGAAATCAATCCGCGGCAAAAACAATGTCCAACCGGGGGGAAACCATGCGTTCGAAGATTCCTGGACGTCCATCGAAACATTGCACGACCATGTCGCTCGTCAGATCGCTCTCAGCGCATTCGCGCCGCTGGAGCGGCGAATAGCTGGCGAGCTTGCCGGTCATCTGGAAGACACCGGATACCTTCCGGTGAACCTTTCGGAACTGGCCCGCAGCCTGAATGTCCGGGAGGCTGTTGTGGAACGGGTTCTCGGAACCTTGCAGCAGTTCGATCCACCGGGTATTTTTGCGCGAACTCTCAGCGAATGCCTTGAGATACAATTGCGGCAGCTAGACAGGTTCGACCCGGCAATGGCAGCGCTGGTCGCCAATCTTGAAGCGCTGGCGCGACGCGATTTTCAAACATTGAAGCGCCATTGCGGTGTCGATGAAGACGACCTTCTCGAAATGTTGCACGAAATCCGCGCGCTCGATCCCAAGCCCGGAAACCGATTCCAATCCGGAGGGCCTGAATCGATCATTCCCGACGTCTTGGTCCAGCCCTCTCCCGGAGGTGGGTGGCAAATCGAACTCAATCCAGACACGCTGCCTAGGCTGCTGATGAACCAAAACTATTTTGCCCAGGTCTCCCGCCTAAGCGCTCAAAATTCGAAAGATCAGTCATTTCTCAACGAATGCCTCCAAAACGCGAACTGGCTAATCCGCAGCCTTGATCAGCGCGCCAAGACGATCCTCAAGGTAGCGGCTGAAATCATCCGCCAGCAGGACGCCTTTTTTGAACATGGGGTCGCCCACCTGCGGCCTCTCAATCTCAGGACTGTCGCGGATGCGATCAACGTGCACCAGTCGACGGTAAGCCGGGTAACGTCGAACAAGTACATGCTGACCCCGCGCGGCGTGTTCGAACTGAAGTATTTTTTCACTGTCGCGATCGGCTCCTCCGAAGGCGGCGACGCGTACTCCGCCGAAGCTGTCCGCCATCAAATCAAGGCGATGGTTGCCGTGGAATCGCCCAACGAAGTGCTTTCAGACGACGACATTGCCACCCGGCTCAAGGAAACCGGGATCGACATTGCTCGCCGCACCGTTGCGAAATATCGTGAGGCGCTGAACATCCCGTCCTCCGCGCGACGTCGCCGGGAAAAGCGCGTGCGTCTTCGATGCCAATCAAGCCCGGTCGGCGGCGGCGACGAAAGCGGCTCTTAAGCGAGCCCGTTCTTGATCCGTGCCAAGTGGCTTTCGCCTTCCTCCGGGCCAAAACAGCTTTCGAAATCGCCGCATTCCTGACAACTGGGCGCGGTGCATAGCGAAAGGCCTTCAGCCTCGCAGAGCTTACGATAGAAATACTTCTTCCATTTCATGTTTTTGGTGTTGCCGGCCGCCAGCGCCGGGAAATGCCTGGCCATTAAGCGGCTGAGTTCGGCCCGATTGAAAAGGCCAAGGTCCTGCCACAGATGGTCATTGCGCAAACTGCGCCTGGCGATGATCTTGGCGAAGAGGGGGCTCGCCGGATCGCCTGGCCTGGCATGCCCAATAAGCAAGCCGCGCAGAAGCCCTTCCTCCATATCCGGCTCGGGATCGGTCAGCTTTTCCAGCGCGAAGGCGTTGACGGGAACAGCCGGGAAATAGCGTGTCATGACATCTCGCAGGTCGGCACGCGAAAGGCCGGTTGCTTCGGTCGCGGTCGCCTTGCCGGCCTCGACCTCCTCGAACGCGAGGTAGAAAACACAGGCAAGCACATGCCGGTCGAACGCCGCCGCCTGGTCTGTCGGCGGCCATTGGCTGGTGCTGAAACAGCCACGGTGATGGGCGAATGTGGCGCCGTTCTGCTGGTCTTGTTCCCAGCTCATGCAGCAAGCTGGTCGGCCGCAAGGTGGGTCTGGCAGTTCTTCGGGCAGACGCGGCCGCAGGCGCCGCAGCCGATGCAGCGGCCGGCATGGTCGACGATCATGACCATGCGGTTGAGCTCGCCGTCGAAGTCGTCGTCCTCGCCCGCGCAGATGCCGAGGATTTCGCCTGCGTCATCGACGCCATGAAGGTGCATGACCTCGCGCGAGCAGACCTTGAAGCAGCGGCCGCAGCCGATGCAGGTCGCGCCATCGATCGCCGTCAGATAGTGCGGCGTCCAGGGAGAGCCGTCGCGGGTGACGAAAGCGCCCGTCATTGTGAATTCTCCAACGCTGCGAGTTCTTCCTTTGCCGCATCCAACTCGGCAAAAACCTCGAAGGCTTTCCAGGCGACCGCCTCGATCTCGGTCCAGTTGACCGGAAGGTCCTCGGCAAGGTCGTGCAATTCCATCTTGGCGGCTCCCGCGCGCGACTGCAGCTTGCGGACCTTCTTCTGCAACAGCGCAAGGTCTGACATGATCCCCTTCCTCGCAAGCCGGTCGTTACGCCCGCGCCATGTCGGGACGCGCTTCGATGGCCACGAGCGCATCGCCGGCGCGCCGGCCTCGGCGGGTTTCCGGAACGTCTCGAAGCCGAACCGGTGATGCCGATGGACGCTGCAGCCAGCTTATGCAATCCCGCGCGGCGAGACGCAGGTCCGTATCCTTCGAGTTCGGCATAAGAGCGGTTGAGCGCAGACGACAATCAAGATCTTGTTCCCGACGTCGACGCGGGCGGTGAGCGCATATCGTGAGGGTGTCGATTTGGCGACGCCCCTATGCCAGAGAAGGCGGATCTCGCGTGGATCCGGCGCGTTGCTTTCCTTCGCTCCATTGATCGCATCAACCAGGATCTAAATAATCGCGAGGCGGCTGCCGCCTCAGGAGGAAGCCTCAAGCGCCGTGCCGGGAACGCAGGACGCAGCTCATAAAAAGTTGTCTTCATCCCATTCATGGGTTTGCTCAAGAGCGCGGCAGGAAGACAGGCCGGCACCAGGCGTGTCGTGGATTGGACAAGCCCGACGACAGGTTGCGGCCGCCTTTTCAGGACCGGCCCGACAGGATTGCTGGGGAGGCAAGCTGAATTCACGCCGCGTTCAACCGCGTTGCACATTGGTCTCATCCCACTCCCCCTTTGTCAGTTCCAAGGCCTGCCGCTCGAACAGGCGGCGGTAGATGCCGTCGCGACGGATCAGCGCGGCATGGTCGCCCTGCTCGGTGATGCAACCACGGTCGAAGACAAGCAGCCGGTCGAGTGCCCGCACCGTCGAAAGCCGGTGCGCAATGACGAGCGTGGTGCGCCCGACCATGAGCCGCTCCATCGCCTTCTGGATCAGCACCTCCGATTCCGAGTCGAGGCTTGATGTCGCCTCGTCCAGAATCAGGATCGGGGCATCGGCGAGGAAGGCGCGCGCTATCGCCACACGCTGGCGCTCGCCGCCTGAAAGCTTAACGCCGCGCTCGCCGACCAGCGTACCGTAGCCGTTCGGCAGGCGCGCAATAAAGTCATGCGCGCTGGCGAGCCGCGCCGCCTGCTCGACATCGGACCGAGAAGCACCCGGCCGCCCATAGGCTATGTTCTCGGCCAGCGAGCGGTGGAACAGGAGGGGCTCCTGCTGTACGATCGCGATCTGGGAGCGCAGCGAGCCCTGCGTCACCCGCGAGATGTCCTGCCCATCGATCAAGATTCGTCCAGCATCCAGGTCGTAAAGCCGCTGGATGAGCTTGACGAAGGTGGTCTTGCCGGAGCCAGAGGGGCCGACCAGACCGACCCGTGCGCCGGCCTCAATCGAAATCGACAAGTCGCTGTAGAAGGGCGACCAATGATTGCCGTAGTGGAAATGGACGCTCTCAAAATCGATGTGACCCTTCGTGATCCGGATCGGCTTGGCGCCCGGAACATCGGCCACGTCGGGCGGCTGGCTGTAGGTTTGGACCAGTTCCTCCATCTCATTTACAGAGCGCTGGATGTTGCGCACGTGTATGGAAACATCACGCAAGTACCCATACAGGACGGTGAAAGACCCGAGCACCAAGGCGATGTCACCTGGGGTAGCCTGGCCGCGCGACCACAAAAATAAGGCATAGCCGATCAAAGCCGCTCTCAGCGCAAGAAGCATGATCCCCTGGAATGCAGCACTGACCGTCCCGCGCACCCAGGTCCGGAGGGTGCGGTGCCGCCACTTGGAGATAACTTTCGCCAGGCGATGATCTTCCCGCCCCTCGGCGCCGAAGCCTTTGACCACAGCGTTACAGCTGATCGCGTCCGCAAGCGAGCCGCCAAGCCTCGTATCCCAGTTGTTGGCGAGGTTTGCGGCTGGCGCCACATAGCCGAGCGACAGGACAATGATCAGCGCCACATAGCCAACCGAGCCGCAAGCGATGATCAGCCCCATCATCGGCCAATACCAGCCGAGCAGAACGCTCGACCCCACGAGCATGATGAGCGACGGGAACAAGGCAAGAAGGATCGTGTCGTTAAGGAGGCAGAACGCCCACATGCCGCGCGTGATCTTGCGCACCGTAGAGCCGGCGAAGGTTTTCGCATGCCAATCGGTCGAAAAGCGCTGGACGCGATGGAACGCGTCGCTGGCGATGTCCGACATCATCTTCAGAATGAAGTCATTGACGGCAATGAAGGCGATGTTGCGCATGACGACGGCGCCGAGTGCGAGCGCAATCAACATTGAAAAGGCCGCAAGTGCCGCATCCCACACGACGGCGTCGGCTGCCGCTCCTTGGGCGACCGCGTTTACGAGCCGTCCGGAATAGAGCGGCGTCAGAACGTCAAGGAGCGTTGCCACCAGCACCGCGATCATAATGATCGGGAGCCGGACCGGTTGCCTGCTCCAGTGGCGCATGGTGAAGGCGAAAACGTCGCGAAAGGCGGCGCCGCGTAGATCGATGTGAAAACGCCGCGTGGCTTTGTAAGAGCGCAGCAGGCCGCTCGGTCTCAAGAAACCCGAAATGGAAGGTCTGCGTGAGGACGAAAACATCGCTCGGAATGCGGGTGGCTGATCTGGAGCTGACATGTTGGTTTCTTTCCTTCGTTCCATCGATCGCGATGTCACCCGCGAGATGAATATCGGCCGCGGGCACGCGCTGCCCTACGAGGAGAGAACCGCAAAAGCCGCGCCAAAGGCTCAGAAAGAAGCTCAGAAGAATTTTCTGCATATTCTACAATGACAAACGAGATCTCAGCAGGGCAACGGGGGCGTAACAGTGGCGTGTCGCGCACTCGACAAACCCGACAGGACGCCTCGGTCGCGCGGGCATCCTTGGCGAACGGCCCGACAGGATTACTCCTCACGCGAAGCGGAATCTACGCCCGATTCAACGGCGTTCCGCGTTGAACAATTCCCGCCGATGTCGGAAATGCGACATAGCAGTGTTAGAGCCATCATGTTGTTTTGAAATGATTCCCTTCTTTGGCACGGTCCATGCGTAGCTGTTCGCGAACGCGTCCGGCCTGAAGGAGAGACAGTCCATGATCAAGCGCACCGAGAACGCCGTGACCTAAAGACCGCGCTTGCCGGGGGCCGAGCCGGCGCAACGCTGGCGCACCAAGGTCGAGGCGGGTTGCCGCGCCGGCGCCAAGAAGCGCGCAGGCCGAATGTGGCGGCGGCAACTCCTTCGGCTGACCATCATCATCATCATGACAGACCGGGCGTGCGCCTTGTGTGATTGCGCTCAGGAGAAGGATCACATCCATGAGACCTGTTTATCTGGACAACAACGCAACGACACGGGTCGATCCGGAAGTCGTTCAAGCGATGCTGCCGTTTTTTACCGACCATTTCGGCAACCCTTCGTCGAGCCACGATTTTGGCGCTTCCGCCGGGGCGGCGGTGAGAAAGACGCGCCTGCAGGTGCAAACGCTCATCGGCGCGGAGTTCGACGACGAGATCACCTTCACCTCGGGCGGGACGGAAAGCGACAACGCGGCGATCCTTTCAGCGCTCGAGGTGATGCCTGAGCGCACAGAGATCGTGACTTCCGCAGTCGAGCATTCGGCCGTGCTGACGCTTTGCGCCCACCTGGAGAAGACGCGCGCCATCAAGGTGCATAGGATCCCGGTGGATCGCCACGGCCGGCTCGACCTCGACACTTATAAGGCCGCCCTCACCCCGCGCGTGGCGATCGTCTCGATCATGTCGGCGAACAACGAGACCGGAACGATCTTCCCGGTGGTCGAGCTTGCTGAGTTGGCCAAAGAAGTCGGCGCCCTTTTCCATACCGACGCGGTGCAAGCGGTCGGCAAGCTTGCGATCGACCTGAAATCGACGGCAATCGATATGCTGTCTCTCTCCGGTCACAAATTACACGGACCGAAAGGGATCGGCGCACTTTATATAAAGCGCGGCGTGCGCTTCTGTCCGCTGATCAAGGGGGGAGGCCAGGAGGGCAACCGCCGCGCCGGCACGGAGAATACGCCAGGCATCGTCGGCCTCGGCGTGGCAGCCGATCTTGCCTTGAACTTCATGGACGACGCGAACACACGGGTAAAGGCGTTGCGCGACCGCCTGGAGAAGGAACTTCTCCAAAGCATCCCAGACGCCTTCGTCGCCGGCGATCTGCTAAAGCGGTTGCCGAATACCGCAAACATCGCCTTTGGAGATATCGAAGGTGAGGGCATACTGCATTTCCTCAATCGCGAGGGCATTGCCTGCTCCTCCGGCTCTGCTTGCGCCTGCGGCTCGCTGGAGCCGAGCCACGTCTTGGTGGCGATGAATATCCCCAATAACGCGGCACACGGTGCAATCCGTTTCTCCTTTTCGCGCAACAACGGCGAGGAGGACGTCGACCGGGTGCTCGAGGTCATGCCCGGGATCGTGAAGAAGCTGCGTGAGCTTTCCCCATCTGCCAGCCAGGCGAGAGAACTTCAATCAACTCCAGGCCTGGGCGACAAGGCAAACCCGACAACCGTTTCCGGCCCAGGAGAATGCAATGCGCAGTTGTTTCGCTGAAAGCCGCGCCATCGATGTCACCGACATCCTCGCCCGGCTGAAGAGCCTGTCGGCTGCGGAGGAGTTCTTCGCAGTCCTTGGCATCTCTTATGATCCGAGGGTGCTCAATGTCTCACGGCTGCATATCCTGAAGCGCATGGGCCAATATCTCGCTGAAGAGGATTTCGCCGGTCTTCCCGACGGGGTGATCGCCGCGCGGGCGCGTGCGACGTTGGAACGCGCCTATGAGGATTTCGCGACATCCTCGCCACTCACCCACCGGGTCTTCAAGGTGCTCAAAGAGCACGATCCCGACAAACCGGCCACTCGGGACCACACCTTTGTCCCGTTCGAGTCGATCCTGAAGCGGTTCGGGACAGAATGAACGCGACACGAGTGCGACGCGACAATGTCGAAAAGCCGACAAACTCGGTCATCACGACGGTACCGTTCGGAAGAAAACAACCCCATGTCAAAAGGAAACAGAGCAACGCAAAGCGGTTGGCACGAATGATGCTGCGAAGGAGATGAACGCCAGGGCCGCTTGCGGATTGGAGCCGAGAAAGACGCAATGCACATTGTAATCTGTATCAAGCAGGTGCCGGACTCCGCGCAGATACGTGTCCACCCGGTGACGAACACGATCATGCGCCAGGGCGTGCCGACCATCATCAACCCTTACGACCTGTTCGCCCTCGAAGAGGCACTGAGATTGCGCGACGCCCATGGCGGCGAGGTCACCGTGCTTACGATGGGTCCGCCGATGGCAGAAGATGCGCTGCGCAAGGCGCTCACCTATGGCGCCGACCGCGCGGTACTCTTGACCGACCGCTGTTTTGCCGGCTCCGACACGCTGGCGACCTCCTTCGCGCTTTCTCGGGCAATCGTGAGAATTGGCGAGACCTTCGGCGCGCCGGACATCGTCTTCGCCGGCAAGCAGACGATTGACGGCGATACCGCCCAGGTCGGGCCCGGCATCGCCAAGCGCCTCGGCCTCCTGCAGTTCACCTATGTGGCGAAGATCGACTCTATCGATGTCGATGCTCGCGAGATCACCGTCAAGCGCCGTTCGGAAGGCGGTACGCAGATGCTGAAAAGCAGGCTGCCTTGCCTCATCACAATGCTGGAAGGCACCAACGAAATCCGCAGAGGCTCGCTCGAGGACGCCATGCGCGCCGCGCGCAGCCAGATCGTGAAATGGAGCGCGGCCGAAGCTGGCATTGAGGACCTCAACAAATGCGGCCTGCGCGGCTCGCCGACGGTCGTCAAGCGCGTTTTCGCCCCAACCACGAGGGCGGAAAAGGCGACGCAGATCGACATGACCGACAAGACGCAGCACGACCTCGCTGACGAACTGATCGCCGCAATCTTTACCCGCCAGCCAGCGCTGGAACACGAACTCGCCTTCGACGGCGGCCAGTGACGGAACGGCAAGGAGAGATGATGTCGAACGCGAACCGCGAAGCTCCTCCTTCCGCCGGCCGTGCCGGCATCAAGAGGGAATTGCCTGAGCACTTTAGGGACTATCGGCACGTCTGGGTTTTCATCGAACTGGAACGCGGCGAGGTCCATCCCGTGTCCTTCGAACTGCTTGGCGAAGGCCGCAAGCTCGCCGACAAGCTAGGCATCCAGCTTGCGGGGATCGTGCTCGGACCGCCGGGCGAGGCCACGCAGCATGCCGTTGCCGAGGCCTTCGCTTACGGCGCCGAGCTTGTCTACCTGGTCGAGGCACCGCTGCTTGCCGACTATCGCAACGAGCCTTTCACCAAGGCGATGACGGATCTGGTCAATACCCACAAACCGGAGATCCTGCTTCTCGGTGCGACCACGCTCGGCAGGGATCTCGCTGGCTCAGTAGCGACGACCTTGCTGACAGGGCTCACTGCCGACTGTACCGAACTCGATGTGGTCGACGGTTCGCTCGCCGCGACCCGTCCGACTTTCGGCGGTTCCTTGCTGTGCACGATCTATACGCTGAACTACCGGCCGCAGATGGCCACCGTACGACCGAGGGTTATGGCCATGCCACCGCGGACGGACAAGCCGGTCGGGCGTGTCATCCGGCACAAGCTGTCAATGACCGAGGAAGAGATCATCACCAAAGTCCTTGGCTTCAACCTCGATCGCCAGTCGGCAAAGGCAAATCTCGCCTACGCCGACATCGTGGTTGCCGGAGGCCTCGGTCTCGGCTCAGCGGAGAATTTGCAGCTTGTGAAGAATCTAGCGCGGGCAATCGGCGCCGAATATGGCTGTTCGCGCCCGTTGGTCCAGAAGGGCTGGATGCCTGCCGATCGGCAGGTTGGCCAAACGGGCAAGACCATCCGGCCAAAGCTTTACATAGCGGCCGGGATTTCCGGCGCCATTCAGCATCGGGTTGGCGTGGAGGGGGCTGATTTGATCGTAGCCATCAACACCGACCCGAACGCCCCGATCTTCGAATTTGCCCATCTCGGCATCGTCACCGACGCAATCCGTTTCCTGCCGGCATTGACGGAAGCTTTCACCCGGCGGCTGTCGCCGCACAGCCACGACAAGCTTGCGAGCTAAGGGAGAGGGCCATGATCGAGGAAGAATTCGACGCCATCGTCGTCGGGGCCGGTATGTCCGGAAACGCGGCCGCCTACACCATGGCAAGCCAGGGCCTGACGGTGCTGCAGTTGGAGCGCGGCGAGTATCCGGGCTCCAAGAATGTCCAGGGCGCCATCATGTACGCCGACATGTTGGAGCAAATCATTCCGGATTTCCGGGATGATGCGCCTCTCGAGCGGCATCTGGTCGAGCAGCGATTCTGGGTGATGGACGACACCTCCCACACCGGGATGCAGTATCGATCGGACGATTTCAACGAGGCGAAGCCCAATCGCTACACGATCATCCGCGCCCAATTCGACAAGTGGTTTTCGCGCAAGGTGCGCCAGGCCGGCGCGACGGTGCTGTGCGAGACGACGGTGACCGAACTTGTCCGCAATGCCAGCGGCAAGGTGATCGGCGTGCGCACCGACCGGGCTGGCGGGCCGATCTACGCGGACGTCGTCGTGCTCGCAGAAGGTGTCAACGGACTGCTCGGTACACGGGCCGGCCTGCGCAAGATGCCGAAGCCAGAAAGCGTGGCGCTCGCTGTCAAGGAAATGCATTTCCTACCCGATGAGGTCATTGAGCAGCGGTTCGGCCTCCAGGGCGACGAAGGCTGCGTGATCGAAGCGGCGGGCACGATTTCCCGCAGCATGGCCGGACTGGCCTTCCTCTACACCAACAAGGAGTCGATCTCTCTCGGCATTGGCTGCCTCGTCTCCGATTTCGCCCAGACAATGGAGAGCCCTTACGTCCTCCTCGACAACTTCAAAAACCATCCTTCGATCCGGCCGCTGATCGCGGGCTCGGAAGTCAAGGAGTATTCCGCGCATCTCATTCCCGAAGGTGGCTACAAGGCAATTCCGCAGCTCTTCGGCGACGGTTGGGTGGCGGTCGGTGATGCCGCCCAACTGAACAACGCTATTCACCGCGAGGGTTCGAACCTTGCCATGACTTCCGGTCGCATCGCGGGCGAGGCAATCATTGAGATCAAGGGCCGCAACCAGCCGATGATCAGGAGGAACCTCGCCCTCTACAAGACCATGCTGGACAAGTCCTTCGTAGTCAAAGACCTGATGAAATATAAGGACATGCCGGCCCTGATACACACCAATTCCCGCAATTTCTTCATGACTTACCCGCAGTTGATGTCGCAGGCCGCGCAGAACTTCATGCGGGTCGACGGAACCCCGAAAATCGAGAAGGAAAAGGCGACCACTGCTGCCTTCATCAAGGCGCGTTCGCGCTGGGGGCTGATCAGCGATGTGGTCCGCCTGGCACTCGCCTGGCGCTGAAGGAGAAACAGGATGACGATGGCCGTGACGAAGTTACGTGTCGAGGAGAAGCTTTATCAGAACCGCTATCTGGTCGATCCGGGCCGCCCGCATATCAAAGTGCGACCGCACGAGAGGCCGAGCGCGAACCTGCTCGCGCTGACACACATCTGCCCGGCCAAATGCTATGAGTTGAACGACAAGGGACAGGTGGAGACCACTTCCGACGGCTGCATGGAATGCGGCACCTGTCGCGTGCTGTGCGAGGCCAGCGGTGAGATCGTGTGGAATTACCCGCGCGGCGGCTTCGGCGTTCTCTTCAAGTTCGGATGACTGGCGCAAAGAGCGGGAAACGAGAGGCTCGGAATGCGGTCAAGACCGCCAATATTGTTCACAATTGCCGAAAGGCTGAAAATACTATGTTTCTGGAACTCAAAATACAAAAAAGGGCCTGGGAGGAGCACCTTGGACAACCCTTGAGGTGTTTGCATGGCTCACATGCTTCCAGATCAGGTCGGTGAAATTGTATCTCGGAACACCCCGCCTGAACCTGCGGTCGAAGCGGCGCGCAATGCGGACAGCTTGCTCGGGGGAATCTACGAGATATCGAAGATTCTGACTGCCCCGACCCGGCTGGAGATTACGCTTGCCAATGTCGCGAATATCCTCTCCTCGTTTGTGCAAATGCGTCATGGCGCAATTGTCGTCCTGGACGCTGAAGGAGAGCCGCAGATTAGCGCAACTACCGGCGGCGCTGTGCCTCAGTCAGCCATCGGCAGTGTCATACCCCAGGCCGTAATAGACAAAATCGTCGCTACTGGAGTGCCGATCGTCATACAAGACACAAGCACGTCGGAGCTGTTTCAGGCCGATCCTCAATCGACCAGCGGCACGATCGCAACTGCGTTTATCGGTGTCCCGCTAAAGGCTGAGGAAAAGATCTTCGGGACGCTGTCGATCGACCGGGTCAGGAACGGTACCACCAAGTTCCGTTACGAGGAGGACTTACGTTTCCTGGCCATGGTCGCCAATCTGGTCGGCCGGACCATCCGCCTGCATCGCACTTTGAGCACGGCTGGTCAGCGACTTATCGAGAAGCAACCGAGACCAGAGCAATCGCTCGACGAGGACAGGACCCATCCGGCCCGACATCCGCATGTCAAGATCGACGGAATCATCGGAGAAAGTCCCGCACTCAAGCAAGTGCTGGAGATCGTCTCGGTCGTGGCCAGGACCAATTCCACCGTGCTTCTGCGAGGCGAAAGCGGTACCGGCAAGGAGTTCTTTGCACAGGCCATCCATAAGCTTTCGCATCGGAGGGAGAAATCCTTCGTCAAATTGAACTGCGCCGCATTGCCCGAAAGCGTCTTGGAATCGGAGCTCTTTGGCCACGAGAAGGGCGCCTTCACCGGGGCTATCCTGCAGCGCGCCGGCCGGTTCGAATTGGCGAATGGCGGAACCCTGCTGCTTGATGAAATCGGCGAGATTTCGCCTGCCTTTCAAGCCAAGCTGTTGCGCGTCTTGCAGGAAGGAGAACTTGAGCGAGTGGGCGGCACCAGGACCCTAAAGGTTGACGTGCGGCTCATATGCGCCACCAACAAGGACCTCGAGATGGCTGTCCGGAATGGAGAGTTCAGGGCCGACCTTTATTACCGCATCAATGTGGTGCCAATAGTCTTGCCTCCCCTCAGAGAGCGGCCGGGCGATATTCCACGCCTTGCCAAAGCTCTCCTCGATAGATTCAACAAGGAGAACCATCGCGATCTTGCCTTCACGCCGTCGGCGCTTGACCTGATCTCGCAATGCTATTTCCCTGGCAACGTGCGTGAGTTGGAGAATTGTGTGCGACGGACGGCCACACTTGCGCGTTCAATGACAATCACTCCGTCGGATTTCGCCTGCCAGAACAGCCAGTGCCTTTCTTCGCTTCTGTGGAAAGGAGTCGGCCGTTCGCACGGCGCCTATGCCGTCGACGAGTTCGCACGTGGCAATATGATGCCGGTTGGATCGCCGCTGCCTGCCATGCGAGTCGGCCCCTCCCAGAATGAGGCATCGCCCGGCGAGACCTGCGACCCCAACCATCCAGCTTGCCCAGCAATCAACCAGCGTCTGACGGAACGCGACCGACTGATCGATGCGATGGAGAAAGCCGGCTGGGTTCAGGCCAAGGCGGCTCGTTTCCTCGGTCTCACGCCGCGGCAGGTCGGCTATGCTCTGCGCCGGCATCATATCGAAGTGAAGAAGTTCTAAACGTCCCTGATGACATCAAACGTGGGGGCGCGGTTGCTGCCCGCACCGGGCGTAACTGAGACAAGACGTCACTTTTCGCGTTGCTTTTGACCGTTGTCGGCGACCTGACAAAACCGTGTCGCAGGAAACGGACACAATTGGACACAAAAGGCCGACGTAAAAGCCAACATGACGGATAAGACCGCTTTTGGGGTTGGCATATCTCTTGCGCTCTGAAGTGCGATGTTCACACCACGCACGGAGCCGCTCCATGTCCGCACCGATGATTTCGCTACAGGGCCTTTCCGGCACGACAGTCTTCGATCAGTCGCCGGCGAGAGCGAAATCCGGTGGCTGCGCATCTTCATCCTGCGGCTCCTCCGCGAAGCCGCACGAGATGGACTCGGTCGTCTGGGAGAAGATCAAGGATCATCCCTGCTTTTCAGAGGAAGCGCACCACTATTTCGCGCGCATGCATGTGGCGGTCGCCCCAGCCTGCAATATTCAATGCAACTACTGCAATCGCAAATATGACTGCGCCAACGAAAGCCGGCCTGGGGTCGTTTCGGAAAGGCTGACGCCCGACCAGGCGCTGCGCAAGGTGATCGGGGTTGCCAACGAAGTGCCGCAGCTTTCCGTGCTTGGCATCGCCGGACCGGGCGATGCCTGTTACGACTGGAAGAACACAAAGGCGACATTCCAACGGGTCGCCAAGGAAATCGGCGACATCAAGCTGTGCATCTCAACCAACGGGCTCGCGCTGCCAGACCGCGTCGCCGAGCTTGCCGAAATGAATGTCGATCACGTGACGATCACCATCAACATGGTCGACCCGCGGATCGGTGCCAAGATCTATCCGTGGATCTTCTATGGCAACCGCCGTTATACCGGCGTTGAGGCCGCCACGATCCTGCACGAACGACAGATGTCGGGGCTGGAGATGCTGACGGCGCGCGGCATCCTCACCAAGATCAATTCGGTAATGATCCCCGGCGTAAACGATGAGCACCTGATCGAGGTGAATAAATGGGTCAAGGAGCGCGGCGCGTTCCTGCACAATGTCATGCCGCTGATTTCCGACCCGGCGCACGGTACGCATTACGGCCTGAGTGGGCAGCGCGGCCCCAAGGCAATGGAGCTGAAGGCCCTTCAGGATCGTCTCGAAGGCGGCGCCAAGTTGATGCGCCACTGCCGGCAGTGCCGGGCCGATGCTGTCGGCCTGCTCGGCGAGGATCGTGGCCAGGAATTCACGCTCGACCGGCTTCCCGACAAGGTCACGTACGACGCCAGCAAGCGCGAGACATATCGGGCAGTGGTCGCGCGCGAGCGGGGCGATCGCCTGGCGGCCAAGAGCGAGGCGCTCGGGATGGTCAAGACCGCAGGCTCCGGCAAATCGCTTCTGGTAGCGGTGGCGACCAAGGGTGGCGGCCGCATCAACGAGCATTTCGGCCATGCGAAGGAATTCCAGGTTTATGAGGCCTCTCCGAAAGGGATCAGTTTCGTCGGTCATCGCAAGGTCGAACAGTATTGCCTCGGCGGCCGGGCCGAGGACAAGAGCCTCGACGGCGTCATCTCTACGCTCGAAGGCGTAGACATCGTGCTGTGCGCGAGAATTGGAAATTGCCCCGAGGATCGTCTCAAGGAAGGTGGGATCCGAGCAACGGAGGCTTACGGGTATGACTACATCGAGACCGCGATCGGCGCGCTTTACGCCGCCGAGTTTGGGAGTGAGCCACTGGCTGCGACGGCCTGAGCCGCCTCATTCTAACCGAACCGGAGTTGAAAATGGCCTTTAAGATCATCGCTTCCCAATGCACCCAGTGCGGTGCCTGTGAGTTTGAATGCCCTTCGGGCGCGATTAAGTTCAAGGGCGAGACCTACGTGATCGATCCGAAAAAGTGCACCGAATGCGAGGGGACCTTCGAAACGCAGCAATGCGCCTCGGTATGTCCGGTGTCGAAGACTTGCGTCCCTGCCTGACCTCCATTTCGGCTACTGACACGGTCGAGGCGCCTCCGCAGGACCATCGACCTCCTGTTGGAAAGCTGCAGCCGAGAGAAAGGAACGGCCATGAGCCTCGGACGCGAACAGGACATCGAAATCCGTACACCCCCGCGATTCATGCCGGGTGAGCGGGTCCGCGCCACACGCCACATAAAAAATGACGGCACCTATCCGGGCAAGGAGATCGGTGAAAATCTGGTGCGCAAAGGCGACGAGGGCTATGTGCGCGACATCGGCACCTTTCTCCAGCAGTTCTACATCTATGCGGTCGAATGGGTCGATCGCGGCACCGTCGTCGGCATGCGTGCGCGTGAACTCATGAGCCTTGAGACGGCCCGGACTCCTTCCAGTGCCGAAATCGGTGCTGGGTTTGACGAAGGAACGGCCCGATGAGGGTAATGATCCGCAGGACCCGTGCTGGCTTGTCGGCATATATTCCCAAAAAGGATCTCGAAGAGCCGATCATCAAGGTCGACAACGAACACTTATGGGGTGGCGCCGTGACGCTGAAGAACGGCTGGCGGCTAGTCCTGCCCGACCTTCCGCGCGATACGCCTTTGCCGATTACCGTGGAAGCAAGGAAGATTTCCGACGAGGACTGACCTTCGGGTTGACACAAAGAGAGCGGCAAAGGGATACGAGCATGAACACAATGACCTCGGGCCATCTCGTCGTCATTCGGGACAGTTTTGCCGAAAGGCAGCTTGACCTTTTGAAGAAAGGGCTCGCGGCCGATCAGGTCATTCCCTATCTCGGCCCGGGTCTGCTTGAGATCCGCTCCGCGGGACCGCCCGTACCGCATACCCCCGAAGCCGTTGCCGCAGCGCTCAACAAGCGCGCGCCAGCCCCTTCGAAGATTCGCACCAACATGTGGTCGGTAGCGCAGTATATCGAACAGCGCCGGCACCGCCGGACGCTTCAAGTTTGGATGGCCGAAATATTCGCGGCCCCGGTGGTGCCGACCATCTTGCATGCCTGGCTTGCAACGCTGCCGCTCTCCGTGATCGTCGACAGCTGGTACGACGGTGCCATGCGCGCGGCTCTAATACAGACCCGCCGAACGGACGTCGTCGAAATACAGGGCGTAACACGGGCGCACGAGATCGGTGACATTTGGACGAAAGCCTACGATTTGTCCGGGATATTACTCGAATCCGCACCAGCGGCGAAGACGGTTCTCTACGCCCCTCACGGCGGTGCCAGGCCGGCCGCAAACTTCCTCGTCGCAGATTCCGACTACGTTGAAGTGCTGAGCGAAATCGACATCCAGACGCCGATCCCTGACCTGGTGAAGGAACGGCGAGCTAGTCGTGGTGTTTTCTTCATCGGCTGCCGCTTCAACGATCAGATGCTGCGCACCTATGCCCGGCAGATCATGAAGCGCTCCAATGGCCCACATTTTGCGGCAATCGATACAGCGACGCTGACCAAGAACGAGCGTCGTTTCCTTGCGGCAAGCGCAATCACGGTCATTGACATGCCGACGGGTCAGGCCGCAGCCCGTCTCGTCGGACTGGGCGAGACATTGCATGAAGCCAAACGGGGTATCGTTTGAGCCATTCTCAGACACCTCAACATTGCCGAAAAGGTAAAACGGGCAATTGACTTCCGGGTTTTTCAACAACTCCGAGAGGCACTCTGAAAAGCTACGACGGTTATTGCATTCGAGGCTGCAGCGGATATGGCATTCGATGCTGCGGATGAACACAGCGGCGACGGGCTCGAACCAGCCGAGCAGAGCATAGTCTGGCGCCAGGGTTGTCGCGGCGAGCGGTCGCAGCTGATCGGCTTCACTTGGCGGTAAAAGCTGTGGCACGGCGCGATGACCAGGGCCGGTTGGGGTCGATGCCAATCGAGCTAAGGCCAAGCGTGCTCACCGCATAGGCGGTCACCTGCCACTGCCATATAGGCGGTCACCTGCCACTGCCATCCCAGAGCGTCAGGATGATCGCGTTGCGCGACAGCTTGGCGCGCCGCAGACGCGAGCGATTGGTTCAGGGCAGCCCGCTTCGCCATCAACGAGACCCGCTGCTGCATGAGTTGTAACGCCCGCACCACGGCGCCGCGAATCCGCGCTTGTGGCGCCATGACCTTGAGGCGAGTGAGTTCGGCGCTAACAACGCAGACTGAACCAATCCGATCAGCCCGGCCCATGCCGGAGAGCACGGCGACCAATGCCGCCAGCTCCACCACGCAGGGGGACACGATCCCGCCTGCGGCTAAGCGCGAGTTGAAAAGCATACGTCGACGCCCGCCATTTCCGCATGCACCGCCTTGGATAAGGCCTGCCTCGAGGCATGATGCGGGCCTGGTTGGCTTTCCTGTCGATGCCAGCTTCGTAAGCAGCGGCTCCCGCGAGGTCGAGCAGTTCTAACTGGCGGCTTGAGTTGACGGCGCTCACGCACAGCCGTTCCAGGTGCGGCCAGTTATGCGGCCTTCCCCTTCCCATTTGGCTTGGGCAAGCTTCTGGGTGATCCTCTGCATCGCCGGTCGCAGAGAGGTCCGGTCTGCAAAGTCAGCACAGGCCACTATTGCGGCCGCCTCGAGATGTATGCGTCCCTCTCATCTGTTTGGCCGGACTGGGCGAGCTTGCACCCGGTCGGACATGCAGTCCAACCTGGATGCGCGCTTCCACATCAAGCCGCATGAAGGCGAAGAAAATCCTCATACGTCGCTTGCAACCCGGCACCAAGGGACGTTTTGGCTTTCCAGCCAAGGTTACGCAAGCGCGTTACGTCCAGTAGCTTGCGCGGAGTACCGTCTGGCTTCGTCGTGTCGAACACCAAATTGCCCTCCCAGCAGACCGCCGCCTTGACGAGTTCCGCCACCTCGCGAATTGTGACGTCCTCACCAACGCCAACATTAATCAGGGGCGCAGTGTCGGGGGCTGTCAAGGCGTCAAAATCCGAATCTGGCAGGCCAAGCAGGAACGCAATGGCATCGCCTACATCCGACGAATACATAAACTCTCGCCGAGGATTTCCGGATCCCCAGACCCCCACAGAGGAGTCGCCGTTCATTTTAGCTTGATGAAAGCGGCGTATCAGAGCAGGCAGAACGTGACAATTTTCGGGGTGATAATTATCGCCGGGACCATATAAATTGGTCGGCATCAACGCGAGATAGCGCGCCTTGTACTGCCGGTTGAAAGACCAGCACGATTCGACACCTGCGATTTTTGCCAAAGCGTAGGGACGATTCGTCGCTTCAAGCGGACCGGTGAGAAGGTATTCCTCCCGTATCGGCTGCGGACAGTCGCGTGGATAGATACACGAGGAGCCAAGAAAAATCATCCGTTCGACGCCGGAAGCGTAAGCGGCATCAAAAACACTGACTTGAATCGCGAGGTTGTTATGAAGGAAATCGACAGGGGAGCTGGCGTTCGCCAGTATACCACCAACCTTCGCGGCGCACATAACGACGTAATCTGGCCGCTGCGACATGAAGAACCTGCGCGTCTCGCTCCGGTCAAATAGATCCAGTTCGTCGTGAGTACGTGTTATTATCTCATAGGATCCTAACGCCTCGAGGGCTCTCATCGTGGCCGATCCAACAAGGCCGCGATGGCCTGCCACATAGACTTTCTTCATCTTTTTGTTTTCCATTGTTAACGCTCTGGGCGCTCCTTAAGAAGGCCACCATAGCACTGACAACAACCCCGCATGGCGCCGCCGTTGTCAGCATAACTCTCGTGGACTGTGTGAATAATAACCCTGATTCATCAGCACTGCTTCACGCTCCGCCATGCGCAAATCTTCCCGAACCATCTCCCTAACCAATTCGATGAAGGAGATTTTGGGCTCCCACCCAAGTTTTTCTTTCGCCTTGCGGGCATCGCCGAGAAGTGTCTCGACTTCTGCAGGACGAAAATAGCGGGGATCTACTTTTACGATCAGAGCTCCCGTCTTTGCATCGTACCCCTCTTCGTCGACCCCTTCCCCCACCCAACGAACATCGATGCCGAGTTCAGCGGCCGCGACGGTGACGAATTCGCGCACCGAATGTTGCTCACCGCTAGCGATCACAAAGTCTTCAGGTTGCTGCTGCTGCAGCATCAACCACTGCATCTGGACGTAGTCTCGAGCGTGCCCCCAATCGCGACGCGCATTAAGGTTGCCGAGGAATAGAGTGCGTTGCATTCCAAGCTTAATCCGAGTCAAGGCGCGCGTGATTTTGCGAGTTACAAATGTTTCTCCGCGCGTAGGTGACTCATGATTAAATAAAATGCCGTTACATGCATACAAATTGTAAGATTCTCGATAATTTACGGTGATCCAGTGAGCATACAATTTGGCAACAGCGTAGGGGGACCGGGGGTAGAACGGTGTCGTCTCGGTCTGTGGCGTTTCCCGCACCAGCCCGTAGAGCTCAGACGTCGAGGCTTGGTAGTAGCGCGTATGCTTGACGAGCCCCAGGATCCGAATTGCCTCGAGGATACGCAGCGCACCCAAGGCATCGGAGTTCGCGGTGTATTCTGGTTCTTCAAAGGAGACTGCAACGTGGCTCTGAGCTGCCAAATTGTAAATTTCGTCCGGCTGAACCAGTTGGATGACGCGCGTAAGGCTCGACGAGTCTGTCAAGTCCCCGTGGTGAAGTGTAAGATCAACGCCACTTTCATGAGGGTCATGATAGAGATGGTCTATACGGCCCGTATTAAAAAGAGACGATCGTCTCTTTATCCCATGCACAGAATAGCCCTTTTCTAAAAGCAATTCTGCGAGGTAGGAACCGTCTTGTCCCGTAACCCCGGTGATTAAAGCTACTTTTCTCTTTGACAAGCTTGAATCCTTTTGATTTTGACGCGCCCATGAAAACGCTCGCCTGCGGCGGGATTGCGTGGCGAGAAAGGGGCGTATTGGGCAGGCGAACGGGGGCCTCTGCGCGAAGGCAAGGGAGAGTTCGATCGGGATGCCAGCCTTTCATGGAGCCGGGGAACGTTCGAAAGTGTTGTCGATCAAGATCAAACGACGCGGGTCATTCAAATCGAATTCGACAATTCGTGGCACGAAGAGGCGGGCGTAGCGGGTGAAGGCGCTAGTCGGAGGAAAGCGAATAACAGTGTCGCATCGACCGAGGAGATACATCTCAACGAGCGCGGAAAACCCCCCGTCGGTGCCCAGTGCTGCACTGTGTAAGGGGCCGGCCTGATCCGCCTGGAAGCGTTTTGGGACGGTGAAAAGTTCGGGAAATACGCCCGACAGGTGATCAACAACCTTGGCGCTGTCTGTACACAAGAACACCCTTACAGGTCTTGAATGCGGTTGCGCCTTGGCCATACGAATGGCAGTGCATACCTGCTCTAAGGCAACCGTCGGATCAGCCCAGTAAGGTGCGTGATCCATAATATCTTCGCCGTTGCCGTGGCGGACATGGACTCCAATTATGCTGTGCCCGTCAAAATGTTCCTGGTAGAGCGCTTCAATGCGATCCTCAATTTCGACCCTCGGTGTGATGCTCCTAAATATGGTTCGCTCGGCCTTTTCATCGCAGCGCCACATCAAGCAAGCATCACACACTACCGTGTTGGCTTCACAATCATCTTGGGCCTGGAAAAGATCGTTAAGCTCGTCACGTTCTTGGAAAATCTGTTCATCCGGACGGTACACGCAGTCGATGGATGGCTTGTTCCACCACGACGGGAAGAAGGGACCAGGGAATGAGACGTGGTTGATCTGGTCATCGCAAATGACCCGTACACCACCGATATCCTCAATTGGCTTGAAGAAAGCTGGAAAGGCATTCGCAAACGGGTTGTCAAGGTAACAAGAGCCGCGCCAATCTATTGCTAAAGCTCGTCCCGTCCGATGTGCGTAGTCCCAAGCCGACGCGAGAGACCACAGGCAATCACCGAGACCCGTGCGCCGTCGAGAAACAACGAACCGATCGTTCCTTGAGCGATCAACAAGCATCTAAATTGCCTCTCTCCAGAACACCACAAGCCTCAGCTTTGCTGCTGCGTTTGAGGCAAGCGCCTGCGCAATTCGGGGAAGATTGTCGTGCTGTGCCAATGCGATGTAGCTTGCGTCTGTCGCGGAAGTGCCTGGCCGCGATGGACGCGCGCCTGGGCTGGTCTTCCGCGCAGACCAGAAAATGCTCTTCGGAGCCAACGCAAACATCAACCACTTTCCTTAAGGCTGCTACATTCTTGAATTCTTTCTATGCATCGTGCCGTAACATCGGTAAAATCGTCTGTTTCGATGAAACGCATCCACGCCATGGATGGCTAGTGACATGGGTTCCAGAGCGTTGGCTGTGAACCCTCTCGCTGTGCTCGACGCACCGCTAACCCCAGCGGAACCTCACGGTGACGGCACGCAGCATCGACCTAAGTAAGCCGGCCATGAGCGCGGGCCGCGGCCACGAAGCTTCGACTGGGCCAGGTTCTGCATGGGAGCGCCACAAAGAAAGAGGCGATGCGTCGAGCTGTAAGCGAGCCTGAGCTCGCTTTCGAAGCGCTATGCCATCAACCCCAAGACGGTCGCGAAGTGGAGGAGCGGAGTTCGACCGCCGATCTGCCCACCGGCCCCAGGGAGCCGAGATCGAAGGTTCTGTCTGCCGTAGAAGAGGACCGTTGTTGTGGCCTTCCGCCGCAACACACTGCTGCCGCTGGACGATTGCCTCTACGGCCTTGCAGCCGACGATCCCGCATCTGACGCGCTCTTCATTGCACCGATGTCTGCAGCGCAAGCATCGGCTTCTTCCACATTGATATTGCGGAGATCCCAACCGAACAGGGCAAGCTAAACATCAAGGCCTTTGTACCGCGGCACCGCCTGTCGCGAACCTTCGCGCCCCTCTGTCCCGCCGGCACCAAAGGAGACCGTCGCGGCGCCGTTGTTGCTAGATCACATTCAATTCCCTAAACGCCCGCCCTTCGGCGACACGGATGTACCCAAACGCGGAGCAATCGACCGTGCGGTAGCCGCCATGCACGAGAAGCTCGGCCAGCGCCTTGCCGACCGCCGGGGCCTGCTGCAGACCGTGGCCTGAAAAACCGTTGGCGAAGAGGAAATTCTTAACCTGCGGATGCGGGCCGATGACTGCGTTCTGGTCGAGCGTGTTGTAATCGTAGTGCCCGGCCCAGGCGCGGGTAGGCTTGATGGCCTCGAAGGCCGGAATGCGGGTCGCCAGCACCGGCCAAATCACCTCTTCGAACAGCGGCCAGTCGACCTCGAAATCCTGGGGGTCGGCCGGGCCGTCGCCTTCTTCCGGTTCGGCGCCGCCAGTGAGATAGACCGGGCCTTCCGGCCTGACATAGATGCCGGAGGGATCGACCAGCAGCGGCATGTCGGCATATTTTTCGCGCGCCTCGAAGACGAAGACATTGCGCTTGCGCGGCTCGACCGGCAGCGCCAGCCCGGCGAGAGCGGCGACCTTGCCGGCATTCGGCCCGGCGGCATTGAGGACGGTGCCTGCTTCGATCGTCTCGCCATTGTCGAGCCTGACGCTGGTGACACGGTGGCCCTGCCGCTCGATGCCGATGACCGAGGCGGTCATAAAGTCCACGTTCTTGCCGCGCAGCGCCTTGCGGAACAGCGTCAGCATCGCATGCGCGTCGAACCAGCCTTCGCCGCTGCGGCCATAGGCGCCGGCAGAAATGCCTTCGGTCGACAGCCAGGCGAAGCGCTGGGTCAACTGCTCGGCATCCTCGAGCACGATGTCGGCGCCCTCGGCGACCTGCGCTTCGTGGTTGGCATTCAGGATCGGCAGCCCGTTCTTGCCAGCGAGAATGAGAAAGCCGCCCTCGCGAAAACCGATGTCGGCGTCCGCGCCGAATTCTTCCTTCAGCCGCCGGAACAGTTTCATGGTGAACTGCGACAGGCGGATGTTCTGCGGGATCGAGAATTGCTGGCGAATGGAGGCGCAGGACAACGTCGTTGCCGCGTGCGCGAACTGCGGATCGCGCTCGATCAGCGCGATCGAGCCGGAAAACCCTTCCTCGCGCAGATAGTAGGCGATCGAAGAGCCGACGATGGCTCCTCCGATGATAACGATGTCGTAACGCACTTTTTTGTCGCCTTTCCGGTAACCGCCCGTGTCGATCACACAGCCGTCAGCATGATGTCGAAGCGCCTGCCGCGGCGGGCGCGGGCCTAGCGAGTTGAAAAGGGTTGCCGCATGCGCTTGATCCAGCGGCGCTCACGCAGCTGCCGGTCCTGCCCCACGCGGCAAGTCGTCGGCTCTGTCCGTCTTCTCCCAGGTGAACTCAGGCTCTTCACGGCCGAAGTGTCCGTATGTCGCCGTGTTGCGGTATATCGGGCGTACGAGATCAAGCATCTCGATGATGCCTTTCGGTCGGAGATCGAAAACATGCGAATCCAAACATGAGCCCTGATCCCGCCCTTGCTCGAGATCCTGCCATCGTCCTTCATCAACGCCCTGGCTGGTGTCGGGCGACTGCCCGGTGAGAGCCAGAACGACGGCGCAATTTCGACCATCAAAGCCGATGGCATCGCCAATATCGAGTATCGTATCGCGGGCGACTTGGGTGTAATCGATGTGCGCATGGCTGGTACCCTCGTCCTGCTGGCTTTGTCATTTCGCGCTCTTCGCAAATGCTGTTTGGCGGCGGAACATAAAACGACACCAGATTTCTGCCGCCACTGATCTCGAAAGTTGTGATGAGCGTACCATTGACAGCGATTTGCGCTCGCAACGATTCCATGAATTTCTTTGAAGGATCTGTTGCAACGCTAAACAACAACGCAACGAGATTGGCGGGGGCCTGGTAAGACGGCAAGCTGGAACTGGTTGGCCAAGAGGGAGGCGATCGGCGCACCTTTCCCCAGGCGACGTGCTAACTTGCATCGTGCACCTCATCCGCCATTTGCTAAATGTTTTGTCCCGGCATTTGCTGGAGCGGATTGAAAGTGAACGCTCGGGCTGGGAAGCCCATGCCTTCCAGATGAACTCGCAGGGCGTGAGGCCCTTGAGGGTCTTCAGCTTGCGGCCGGAAATTGTAGGCCGCGACGAAGTCGGCAAGATGCCGACGCAGTTGGTCGCGATCGTCGTAGTGGAAGCGCTTGACGGTTGCGTCTTGATGGTCCGGTTCATTCTCTTGACTCTTCTCGCCGGCCTGTCGCCGTCGACATCTGGCAATCGGCCGATGCTTGCCTGCAGGCAGCGGTGGGAGCGCGTCAGATGCGTGACGTCGGCTGCAACGCGTAGAGGCAATCGTCGAGCGGCAGCAGCCTTGTTGCGGCGGAAGGCCACAACAACGGTTTTCCTCGACAGACAGAACTGTCGACTCCCTGGAGCCGGTGGACAGATCGCGGTCGAATTCCGCTTCTCCACTTCGCGACCGTCTTGGGGTTGATGCCATAGCGCTCCGAAAGCGACCTCAGGCTCGCTTCACCTAGCCCATAGTGCATCCTTTGAGTCGGACGAGAATGGCGAAATTTCTTTTCCGCGACATGCAAGCAAGAAGGCTTCAGCCAATGGCGGTTTTTCGATAATCGGCCGTGTCTATCCCATGTCGTTTCAGCTTGTCGTAGAAGGTCTTGCGGGGAACTCCCAGGACTTCGATCGTGCGCCTCACGTCGCCGCCGCATTCCTGCAAGGCATCGCGGATGATAGTCGCCTCATAAAGGCTGACCTTCTCGGACAAGTGGAGGCTTGATACCGCTTGTTCCTTTCGACCTGATGCAATGGGCGTGCCCAGCCTTTCAAGTCCCAATGCAACGCGATCGGCGAAATGCACGAGTTCACGGACATTGCCGGGCCAATTGTGGCTCACGAGGCGATCGCGCACGCCAGCGCTGATGTCCGGAACTGGCCTGCTGAAGCGTTTGGAGGCGCGTTCCAGGAAATGCCCAAAGAGCATCGGGATGTCTTCGCGCCTTTCGCGAAGCGGCGGGATGCGGAGCGTCACCACATTCAGCCGGAAATAAAGGTCTTCCCGGAAATCTCCGCGGGCGGCCGGATCGCCGAGATCGGCCTTGGTAGCCGACACGACACGAAGGTCGATGCTGCGGGTTTCGTTCGTGCCAAGCGGCGTGATCTGCCGGGTCTCAAGCACCCTCAGAAGCTTCACCTGGAGTGCTGGCGGCATCGACTCGATTTCGTCGAGGAAGAGCGTCCCTCCGTTCGAATGCTCGATGCGACCGGTCCTGCGCCTCTGCGCGCCAGTAAAGGCGCCTGCCTCGTGCCCGAAAAGTTCGCTATCGATGACGCTTTCGGGCAGCGCTCCACAATTCAGGGCAACGAAGGGCTTCGTGCGTCGTCTGCTCCAGCGGTGAAGCAGATCCGCGACCACCTCCTTGCCCGTGCCCGTCTCGCCTTCCACAAGGACATCCACATCGGTATCGGCGATCTGGCGGAGAGTTTCGCGCAATCGAATCATGGTCGGTGCCTCCCCGATCAGCGGGATATCGCCCGCAGATCGGACAACCGCATCCCTAAGACGTCTGTTTTCCAGGACCAGGCGCCGTTTTTCCGAAGCGCGATGCAGCGTCACGAGAAGCCGGTCGTTCGCATATGGCTTCGAGATGAAATCGTAGGCGCCATCCTTGATGGCGGCAACGGCCAGCTCGACGTCGGCATGCCCGGTGATCAGGACAACCGGAATTTCCGGGTCGATCGCCTTCACTCGCTCGAAGAGCTGAAGTCCGTTCAGCCCGGGCATACGGATGTCACTCACGACAGGGCCATCGAAGTTCCCGTCGATTCTGGCGAGTGCGGCCTCGGCCGAACCGAACACGCTCGGTGAGAACGAGGCAAGCTTCAGCATCTGCGTGGCTGCGCGAAGCACATCCTCGTCATCGTCGATAAAAATGACCGGTCCTGATTCAGCACTCATGCCGCTCGCCTCAGCTCGACCGTGAAGGAAGTCCCTCTCCCGTGGCCGGCATCATCATGCCGCAACGAGCCGCCGAGCTCACGTGCGATCTCTTGCGAAATGACCAGGCCAAGACCGAGACCCTTTTCCTTGTTGGTAACGAACGGCATGAAGAGGCTCCTGCGAATGTCGGGGGCAAGGCCGGGGCCGTTGTCCCGAAGGGAAATAGCGACCATTTCCCCGTTTTCGGCGAGCGCTATCTCGACGCGGGGCTCCGGTTGATCCTTCAGAGCGTCAAGCGCGTTCTGGAGAAGGTTGACGAGTATCTGCTCCAGTCGCATGCGGCTTGCCATGACAATTGGAGACGGATCGATCCGCTTCCGTTCAATCGTCACCCCGGAATCGCGAATTCGGCCTGAAAGAAGCGACAGAGCGCCGTCGATCGCGTCGTCCGCCAGTATCGGTCCCATCGATCCGCTGGCGCGGCGGGAAAAGGACCTTAGCGTTTCAGTGATCGTGCCGATCCTGCCGGTCATGGCGACGATCGAGGTCAGATTCTCGGCGGTTTCTTGCGACCGGCCGATCCCTAGAAGACGCGCGGCATTTTCAGCATAGGTGCGGATTGCGGCGACCGGCTGGTTGATCTCGTGGGCGACCCCGGCCGTTATCTGTCCCAGGATTGACAAGCGGTTCGCCTGGGCGAGTTCGTCGCGCAGGCGACGCACTCTTGCTTCAGCGTTCTCTCGCTCGGCGATCTCACCGGCGAGCGCTGCGTTCGAGCTCTGGAGCTCCGCCGTGCGCAGTTCGACGCGATGCTCCAGTTCCGCATTCAGCAACACAAGCACTTCTTGCCGCTGCCGGGCCGCCCGCCGCCGTCGAACAATGATGAAAATGACGAATCCAACGAGAACGAGGGCAAGCAGCGTTGTCACGCGGGCTGTCATGACCGCCGAGGAGATCTCGGTGTCGGCGGGGATGAGCAACGACATGCGCCAGCCCGGAACTGCTTTGCCGAGATCCTGCGAAACCGCAACGAAACCGGCTGATCGACTCTCAGGAGTTGCGGTGACCAGGTTGTCGCCGCGGCGGGAAAGCGGCACCGGCTCGAAAGTCACGCCCGGTAGCTGCAGACGATCGCGAGCGGTTTGCTTCTCCTTTGCGGAAAGCGGTGAGAGAGCGCCAAAACGCCATTGGGGCACGCTCGTGGCAAGAACCACGCCTCGCTCATCGGTCGTGAAGACCACGAAGCCGCTCTCCAGCCAACGCGACTCGACGCGGTCGAGCTCCACCTTCACCACAACCACACCGAGCGGCCCCTCCGGCCCATCGACCCGGCTCGACAGATAGAGACCAGGGCGCGCGCTAACCGTGCCGAGCGCATATTGCATAGCCGCCCCATCCGCCATCGCCTCGGTGAAGTAGTGGCGAAAGCGGTAATCGCTGCCGACGAAACTGGTCGGCTCGCCGGCGTTGCTCGCAGCAACCGCTACGCCCTCAGGATTAATGATGTAGAGTATAGAAGAGCCGGCGTCGCGCGCGATGGCGCGAAGCTTCTCATCAAGCGCGGCTTCGTTGGCAGTGCTCGGACTGCGAAGCATCTCCTGAACGGCACCGTCGCGTGCCAGAACCAGCGGAATCATTCGCTGCTTCTCGATCTCTCCTTTCAAACTGTCGGCTGCAAGTGGGAACGCGGCAAGAGCACGGTCGCGTAGGGCATACTCTGCTCTGGTGCCGGCGATGCGTCCCGTTGCAAAGACGACGAAACAGAGCGCCGCACCAAGAATTGCAAGCAAAATCACAAGCCAGAGAGATCGACCGCCGGATCTACCAGGGAAGACCAATGGGGCGCGCTGGAAGGCGCCATTACCCATGTCTTCTTCTTCTGCCATCGTATTCTTAAAACCGATCATTGACGAACCATAGTGCGGGGTTCCGCCAGAAGGGAAGGCGATCCGTGCGGAAAACCGCACAATCTTGCTGCGCGATTTGTTGAAGATACCTGAGGCTCCGGCGATTTCCGCGCTCTCTTGGCTTGGCACGGCTATTGCGGTCAACAACGCAGCAGCGTTCGACCGGGGCGCCGCGATGGGAGAAGCCGCGGGGAGGAACAGCCCGCCCCAAACCGGTCAGGGAGAGAAAACTTACATGTTGACCCCACTGGCTCCAAGCGTAAAGCGCGCACCCCGCAAGACCCTTTTTGCCAAGCCTTACGTGCAGGTGCTTGTCGCAATCCTCCTCGGCGTTGCGGTTGGCCATTTTTATCCGCAAATCGGAGAAAACCTGAAGCCGCTCGGCGATGCCTTCATCAAGCTCGTCAAGATGATCATCGCGCCCGTTATCTTTCTGACCGTGTCGACTGGAATTGCCGGCATGAGCGATCTTCAGAAGGTCGGCCGTGTTGCCGGCAAGGCGATGGTCTATTTCTTCACCTTCTCGACGCTCGCGCTTATCGTCGGCCTCATCGTCGGCAATGTCATTCAGCCTGGCGCCGGCCTCAACATCGATCTGACCTCGCTCGACGTCCAAGCCGTCAATGGCTATGCCTCAAAGGCCCATGAGCAGTCCGTGACCGGCTTCCTCATGAACATGATCCCGACCACGATTGTCGGCGCCTTTGTGGAAGGCGACATTCTACAGGTGTTGTTCTTCTCCGTCCTCTTCGGCATCGCGCTGGCGATGGTCGGAGAATCGGGCAAATCGGTTCTTTCCTTCCTTCAGGACCTCACTGCACCCGTTTTCAAATTGGTCGGCATCCTGATGAAAGCCGCGCCGATCGGTGCTTTCGGAGCAATGGCCTTCACGATTGGCAAATATGGCATCGGTTCGGTAGCCAACCTTGCGATGCTGGTCGGGACCTTCTATCTCACGGCCTTCCTCTTCGTATTCGGGGTTCTCGGTGCAGTCTGTCGCTACAATGGCTTCTCGATCTTTTCTCTTATCCGCTACATAAAGGAAGAGCTGCTGCTGGTCCTCGGAACGTCCTCCTCCGAGGCTGCGCTGCCCTCTCTCATGGAGAAAATGGAAAAGGCCGGCGCCAAGCGCTCGGTCGTGGGCCTGGTTATCCCGACCGGATATTCCTTCAATCTGGATGGCACCAATATCTACATGACCCTCGCGGCCCTTTTCATCGCGCAGGCGACGAATACGGATTTGTCAGTTGGCGATCAGGTCCTGCTGCTGCTCGTCGCGATGCTTTCCTCCAAGGGTGCAGCAGGTGTCACAGGTGCCGGCTTCGTCACGTTGGCCGCTACGCTCTCCGTAGTGCCGGCAGTTCCCGTTGCTGGAATGGCGCTGATCCTTGGCGTCGATCGCTTCATGTCGGAATGCAGGGCACTGACGAATTTGGTCGGTAACGCGGTGGCATCGCTCGTCGTCGCCCGCTGGGAAGGCGAACTGGATCAGGCGCAATTGAAAGCTGCATTCTGCGGCCACCAGCCTGCCGAGACATCAACCGGCCAGCCACTGATAACGCCCGCGCCGAGCAACTCGGCAGCATCGCTGCCGGTTGAATCGCCTGGCTGGTCCCAAACGCCGGACGATCGGGCCGCGGGTTCCAAACAAACTCTCGCGGGCCGATGAAATCAACAATCCCGAAATGCAGTGGGTGCAAAATCATCTGCGCCTTGCGAAGGTCTTGCACCGGTCACGACACACAAGCCCTCGATGATGCGCTTAATGCCTCCGAAGTTTGCGACGGTTCGTCGAACCGGGCGCGGAGCTGGGTCGGAGCCGTCGGCACGGCTGAACAATTCGCCCAGGCTCTACATTTCGGCTTCTACCTCGCACCATGCCACGACCAGAATTCGGTAGCGAACAGGATCAATGCAGGAATGACAGATTTTACTGAATCGACCTTTGCCGGATTTCTTCTTGATGTCGTTTAATCAGACTCGAACAATGGCGAAGCGACCCATAATTGCTGATATCGCCCGGGAAGCCGGGGTTAGTGTTGCCACCGTTGACCGAGTTCTGAATGCCCGTCATCCGGTGCGGAAGGAGACTGCGCAGCGGGTCTTAGCGGCGGCACAGGCCATCGGATATCACGCCGCAGGTCTTATCAAGCAGCGCCTGCAGCCGGACCTGCCGCAATATCGGCTTGGCTTCATCTTGAGAAAACCGACTCACCACTTCTACCAGGGCTTCGCGCGTGAGGTCGAAGCGGCGGTCAACGCGGCGAAGTGCTTCCATGGCACTTCGCTCATCGAATTCGCGCCGTCGCACATGCCATGCGACCTTATTCCATTGCTCAAGGAATTCGGAGCGCGCTGCCACGCGATCGCCATGGTGGCGCCGGACCATCCGGCGATCACGGCAGCCGTCCAAGAACTCAAGGCAAAAGGCATCCCCGTTTTCTCGCTGCTTTCCGATTTCGCCGAAGGTGTTCGTGAGGGTTATATCGGCCTCGACAACCGCAAGGTCGGGCGGACGACAGCGTGGATGCTTTCAAAGGTCGCAAGACGGCCGGGCAAGGTGGCGGTTTTTGTCGGCAGCCACCGTTTTCAGGGGCAGGAGCTGCGGGAGGTCGGCTTTCGCTCCTATTTCCGTGAGAATGCACCGGCATTCGAGCTGCTCGATCCGCTCGTGAACCTTGAGGCACGGCAGATCACCTACGAGGCCACGCTGGATCTCATGCAACGGGAACCCGAACTCACCGGCTTCTATGTGGCCGGCGGAGGTATGGAGGGAGCGATCTCCGCGCTCCGTGAAGAAGGCGAAAGCCGGGGTCTCGTCGCGATCGTTAACGAGATCACGCCGGAGTCACGGGCTGCACTCGCAGATGGCATGATCACGATGTCGGTCGCCACGCCCCAGCGCCTGCTTTGCCAGGAACTGATGACGCTGATGGCCCAGGCCATCAAGGTCGGCACTTCGGAGACGCTCGGGCAGACTTTTCTGCCGTTTGAGATCTATCTGCCGGAAAACATCTGAAAAACTGATAAAATACTATCATGAGAGCCTAATTTCCTTTCATTCATGAAAGAAAAGCAGCGGGAGTTTGATTGACTCACCTGCCTCATTCCGGTCTCGTTTAACAACGAATGATTGCTGCGCGGCGGAAGCCAGTCAGCCGAGAACGACGACCCGCACTTCATGAAGAGAGAGGAAAGCCATGCGTCAAGCATCGCTCCGCTTTGCGATCGACCGCATGACGCCGCCCCATCTTGCCAGGGCCGCACTTGCTCGCGGCCCGGGCCTGACTGGCATCGACATTAGCTATCATCTCGATGGCAATTTCATTGCGCGCGAAAAGCCGGCTGCAGACGTCCGTCTTGCCGACGGATCAATCGTCACGACTATCTTCATCAACGCCTTTACGTGCTTCAATGAATCGCCGCGTGCAAGGGCGAGGCGAGCAAACTCGTCGATTGTGCAGCGGCCTGCGGAGCGAAGACGCCGACGAATGCGATTCGCCAAGGACATCCACGCGCTGGACAATAGGCGCACTTGCCTCGGGCATCGATTTCATGGCGCGAGATGATGATCACATGCAACACGATACTCGCAACTGCGAGCAAAGTGCCAGGCAGATCTCGTCACGCTGCATATCGCTTCCAAAAATGAAAAAGTCCAATTCGAAGTCCGAGACGAATCATGTGGTCCCTATTGTGCCGTTGCACGAGAGGGCGCCGGACATCTTTGAAACGTCGACAGCGCTCACCGCTCCCTCTGGGCTGGAAGCCACGTTGGCCAACGTCGTCGACCTCCTGCCATCGTTGGTGCAGGTGCGGCACGGCATCATCTCGCTCTGCGACGGTGCCGGCATACCGGACATGACCGTCGGCGCCGGCTGGAGCGAAGGCAGCGATGAGCGCTACCGCAAGCATCTGCCACGGGCGGCGATCGACCAGATCATAACGACGGGCATGGCGCTCGTCGCCGAGAACATAGCGTTGGATCCGGCTTTCAACGCCGCCGACAAGGACGTGCTCGGGGCGTCCGACAACATGAAAGTGTCGTTCATCGGCGTACCCATTCGCGTCGATGCGAACGTCGTGGGCACGCTGACCATCGACCGCATCCTGGACAACAAATCAGGCTCCCTCCTCGATTACGACCTGCGCCTCCTTACCACAATCGCTAATCTGGTTGGACAGACAGTGAAGCTGCATCGCCTGTTCGCGTCCGACCGCGAGCGACTGATGGCCGAGAAAATCCGGATGCAAAAGCGATTCGGCGAACTCAAGCAGCCTGGGCATCAGGGCAAACGGGCTCATGTCAAGGGGATCATTGGCGACAGCCCGGCGCTGCGCGGGCTGCTTGAGAAGGTCGCGTTAGTAGCCAGGTCCAACAGCACCGTTTTGCTGCGCGGGGAATCGGGGACCGGCAAGGAGCTGGTCGCCAAGGCCGTTCACGAGATGTCGGGACGCGCCAAGCGGCCGTTCATCAAGCTCAATTGCGCAGCGCTCCCTGAGACAGTCCTGGAATCCGAACTGTTCGGTCACGAAAAGGGGGCCTTTACCAGTGCATTCAACTCGCGCAAGGGGCGCTTTGAGCTCGCCGACAAGGGAACGTTGTTTCTGGACGAGATCGGTGAGATTTCGGCCTCGTTCCAGGCAAAGCTGCTGCGCGTGCTGCAGGAGCAGGAGTTCGAGCGCGTCGGCAGCAACCAGACGATTAAGGTCGACGTTCGCGTGATTGCCGCCACGAACAGGAACCTGGAAGACGCGGTTGCAAGGAACGAGTTTCGCGCCGACCTTTATTATCGCATCAGCGTTGTTCCCCTGCTGGTGCCGCCATTGCGCGAAAGGCGCGGTGATATTCCGCTCCTTGCCGCTGAGTTTCTCAAGAATTTCAACAACGAGAACGGCCGTATGATGGTCTTCGATGCGAGTGCGACTGAAGTGCTGATGAACTGTGCTTTTCCCGGAAATGTCCGCGAGCTTGAAAATTGCGTGCAGCGGACAGCGACCCTCGCAGCGGGAACGTCAATCGTCAGAAGCGACTTTGACTGCTCACACGGCCGATGCCTTTCCGCGATGTTATGGAAGCACGCGTCTAAGGAGACTTCGCCGAAATCGGAGCCGATCGCACCATCGCCACTGAACCCGGCTATGCAATCGTCTGGTGCTTTTGCTTCGGCCGCAATTGGGGTCCCGCATGACGACAGCGAGCAGGCACTGCCAGCGCCTGTTCGGCTAGGCCTCGTAAGCGACGCGAAGATGACCGATCGCGAGCGTCTCATCGCGGCCATGGAAAGATCCGGCTGGGTACAGGCAAAGGCAGCGCGCCTGCTTGGACTGACGCCGCGCCA
This sequence comes from Mesorhizobium sp. 113-3-9, assembly GCF_016756515.1. Taxonomy (NCBI): domain Bacteria; kingdom Pseudomonadati; phylum Pseudomonadota; class Alphaproteobacteria; order Hyphomicrobiales; family Phyllobacteriaceae; genus Mesorhizobium; species Mesorhizobium sp. 113-3-9. The sequence goes on from NZ_AP023246.1 coordinate 7,351,212, forward strand.
GATTGGTTACGCGCTGAGGAAATACGGTATCGAGATCAAGAATCTCTGAACCTGCTGTCGGACTTCAAGCGGGGCCGCGAGATAGCGCGCGAGGCGAATAGCTGGGACAAATTAGCGTTGATTGGTACGGCTCGGACCTCCGTCGGTGAGGCGTTGCAGCCCTCCTGTTGGCGCCGGCCGCAATCCACGGCCCGCTCGACCGCACGGCGCTTGGTATCCCAGTCAAGTTGGCGCAAACGCAGCGCCGTCATGGTCGGTCCGATGGCCATGTCGCTCCGCTGGCCCCGTGCCGGATGTCTCGCCATTGAAACGGAGAACAGTACGCCGTCAACCAACCTTACCGGAGTGGTGTAGGTCGTCAGGCAGATAAGCGCCGTGCTGCCTTTCGCGCACGCATATCCGGCGGCGTGATCGCCTTTTACGATACCTCCGACGCTCAATCGACGTCTCTCCTCACCCAGCGTCACCCACGGCGAGTGTCGCGTTTGGCATATTTTTGTGCAGGTTCGAAGAGGTAAAGTCGCCACAGCGCGTGGTGTTGACGCGACGATTGGTATGATAAAGAACAGAACTAAATCGGTTTAGACAGTTCGCGCGGAGGTCTAACCCAAGTGGCTCAGGAACCATGGATCAGGCCAAAGGACCAAGGAAAGGCAGAACCATAGGCAAGACCAACAATGTCAACGCCGACCTGATCGCAGTCGTGGTCGCCGTGAACGACGCTGGACCATGTGTTCTGACCATCGAACAGGGGGCCGCTCTTCCCTCGGGCCCGTTTGAGCTCGCTCATCGTTCGCTCCAGTCGGGGCTTAGGGCATGGGTGGAACTGCAGACCGGTCAGCCTCTCGGTTATATCGAGCAGCTCTACACCTTTGCCGATCGCGATCGGGTCGGCGCCAACCAGCGCGTGATCTCGATCAGCTATCTCGCACTCACCCGCGAAGAAGATGCGGGCGCCTCGGGCAGGCGCAGTTGGGCCAGCTGGTACGACTATTTCCCGTGGGAGGATCATCGGTCCGGCAGGCCCCCGATAGTGCTGGAAGAATTGCGGCCGCGCCTTATCGAATGGGCGGACGGCGCGGACGACGGCGCGACGCGCTTCGATCGCCGACGGCGAGCGGCGGTTGCCTTTGCCTTGGACGGCCGGGCATGGAACGAAGAACTCGCGCTGCAGCGCTACGAGCTGCTCTACGAAGCCGCCCTGGTGGAGGAAGCAAAGCGCGGCGGAGTTTCGGCCATCCTCCCTTCCGTGCCGGGCAGATCGATGATCGCCGATCACCGCCGCATTCTGGCAACGGCTATTGCACGACTGCGCTCCAAAATTAAATACCGGCCTGTTGTGTTCGAACTGATGCCGCCGCTCTTCACGCTTTTGCAGCTACAGCGAACTGTGGAGGCGCTCTCCGGCAGGCTCATCAACAAGCCGAACTTTCGCCGGCTCATAGAGCAGCAGGAACTGGTTGAGAAGACCGGGGCGACGACCGCCGAGACCGGCGGCCGGCCTGCGCAGCTCTACCGCTTCCACCATACTATTCTCGACGAGAGGCCTGTGGCCGGCACAAAATTACCGCTCGCACGGGCTTGACACCCCTTATAGTCACAACGATTATATATATCTTATAATCAGATGGACTATAACTGGAGGCTCGATGAGTGCCGTCCTGCCTTCGAGCGCCTCACTGTACGACCGCGTTCGGCGCGTTATCCCACCGATCGAGTGGTCGGTCTTCGTCGAGGATATCGACGCAATCCTGAATCTGAAGCGACAGCGCAATGCGGTCATCCTGGCGCATAACTACCAGACGCCGGAGATTTTTCACTGCGTGGCTGACATCGTCGGCGACAGCCTGGCGCTGGCCCGCAAGGCGATGACAGTCGATGCCGAAATCATCGTGCTCGCGGGCGTGCATTTTATGGCCGAGACCGCCAAGCTCCTCAATCCGGACAAGACCGTGCTCATCCCGGATCTCGGCGCCGGCTGTTCGCTGGCCGAGTCGATCACCGCCGAAGACGTGCGCCTGATGCGGCAGCGTTATCCGAGCGTTCCAGTGGTGACCTACGTCAACACCTCCGCCGCGGTGAAGGCTGAATCCGACATCTGCTGCACCTCGGGCAATGCGCTCGCGGTGGTGAAATCGCTCGGCGCGCCGCGTGTGATCATGCTGCCCGATGAATATCTGGCGAAGAACATCGCGGCGCAGACCAAGGTCGAGATCATTGCCTGGAAGGGGCGCTGCGAGGTGCACGAACGCTTCACCGCGGCCGACATCCGCGAGCTGCGTGAGGCCCATCCCGGCATCAGTGTACTTGCCCATCCCGAATGTCCGCCTGAAGTGGTCGCGGAAGCCGACTTCGCCGGCTCGACGGCGGCGATGTCCGACTATGTCGCGCGGCATAGGCCGGCGCGTGTGGTGCTGATGACGGAATGTTCCATGAGCGACAACGTCGCGGTCGAGCATCCGGAAGTAGATTTCGTGCGCCCATGCAATCTGTGCCCGCATATGAAGCGCATCACGCTCGCCAACATCCGGACCGCGCTCGAGGAGAACCGCCACGTCGTCACGATCGATCCTCATGTCGCTGAACGGGCCCGCTGGGCTGTGGAACGCATGCTCTTTGTATGACGGCGGACATCCATCACATTGGCGGAGCGCCGGTCATCATCGGCGCTGGTATCGCCGGGCTCATGACGGCGCTACACTTGGCGCCGCAACCAGTCGTCCTTCTGTCAAGGACCTCGCTCGGAACCGAAGGCTCGAGCATTCTAGCCCAGGGCGGGCTCGCAGCGAGTCTGGGGGAGGACGACAGCCCCGACCTGCACCTCGCCGATACGCTTGCTGCCGGCGATGGGCTTTGCGACGAACAAATGGCCAGGCGGGTGGTAGAGGCCGCACCTCAAGCCGTCGAGAATCTCATTCGTCTTGGTACTCCTTTCGACCGCTCGCTAGACGGGAGGCTGCAGCTGGGCCTGGAAGCGGCGCATTCGCGTCGCCGCATCGTGCACGCCGCCGGCGACGCAACTGGCCGCGAGTTGTTTCGGGCGCTACTCGGCGTGGCGCGGCGAACCCGTTCGATCACGATCATGGAAGGCATGACAGCGCTTGGCTTGGTTGTCGCGGAGGGCAGCATTGTTGGCTTGCTGACTGTCCTGCATGGCGCCGTGTTCGCATTGCCCACACGCCGCGTGGTGCTGGCGACCGGTGGGATAGGCGGCCTGTTTTGCGATACAACCAATCCGCTCTCCTCATTCGGGCACGGCCTGGCGCTGGCAGCCTGTGCTGGAGCGGAACTAGCCGATCTCGAATTCGTGCAATTCCACCCGACGGCCCTCGACATTGCGCGCCGGCCAATGCCGCTTGTCAGCGAAGCAGTGCGTGGCGAAGGCGCGGTGCTGATCGATGAGCACGGCCATCGCTTCCTGGCAGACACGCCCGGGGCAGAACTCGCATCGCGCGATGTGGTCGCGCGGGCGATCTCCGATCAGCTCGCAGCCGGGCATGGCGTCTATCTCGATGCCCGACATTGTCTCGGGCAGAAATTCGCAAGACGCTTTCCGGCAATCGACGCTATTTGCAAGCATGCCGGCATCGATCCGGCGGTGGAACCCATTCCCGTGCGGCCCGCTGCTCACTATCACATGGGCGGCGTGGCCGTTGACGCCGAGGGGCGAACTTCCGTTAGCGGCCTGTGGGCCTGTGGCGAAGTCGCATGCACAGGACTGCATGGCGCCAACCGGCTTGCCAGCAACTCGCTGACCGAAGCGGTTGCAACCGCCGCCTGGGTGGCTGAAAGCGTCGCAGCTACCTCTGCGGGTGGGCAGTGGCCTAGGCTTCCGGCAACTGTTCCCATCCGGCCCGACCCTTCACCTATTCGCCCGATTGTGTCCAATGCGCTTGGCATTGTTCGGAATGGGAAATCATTATGCGACACGGTCGCGACACTGTTGCCGATCTCTGTTTGCGAGACGGCCGCGGCCGATCCGGCCCTGGTGGCATTGTTGATGGCGATCGCCGCCCTTCGGCGCGAGGAGAGCCGCGGCTCCCACTTTCGATCCGATTTCCCCGGGCGCGATGCCGCCGCCCTCCCCTCACGATTGACGCTCTGCACAGCTTTTGAGAATGCCGTCACGCTCAGATGGCAAGCATCCGAACGGAGCCGTTGACATGACTTCACTTGCACCACTTCCCCAGATCATCATGGAGCCCATCGTGCGTTCTGCCCTGCTTGAAGACCTGGGCAGAGCCGGCGACATCACGAGCGATGCGATCATCCCCGCCGATTGCAAAGCGACGCTGGCGTTGAATGCCCGGCAGGCAGGCGTTGTTGCCGGGCTCGACTTGGTCATGTTTGCCTTCCTGCTGGTCGATCCCGGGATCAGCATCCAGCTGCGGTGTCCTGAGGGCGGCAAGGTTTCGGCCGGCCAGACCATCGCGATCGTAAACGGGCCGGCGCGCAGCCTGCTGACGGCGGAGCGGACGGCGCTCAATTTCTTATGCAAACTCAGCGGCATCGCGACGGCAACGGCTACGCTCGTAAACGCGGTGAGGGGCCATAACGCAAAAATCGTGTGCACACGCAAAACGACGCCCGGCCTGCGTGTCCTGGAAAAGTATGCGGTACGAGCGGGCGGCGGTGCCAATCACCGCTTCGCGCTCGACGACGCCGTGCTGATCAAGGACAACCACATCGCCATTGCCGGCGATATCCGCACCGCAATCGAGCGGGCGCGCAGCGCCATCGGTCACATGGTCAAGATCGAGGTCGAGGTCGACAGGCTGGACCAGTTGGAGATGGCGCTGGCAGCGGGTGTCGACGCCGTGCTCCTCGACAACATGTCGGTCGAGGACCTTACGCAGGCTGTGGCTATGGTCGGTGGCCGCGCGATCACCGAGGCTTCGGGCCGGGTGACGCGGGCGAGCGCCGGGGCAATTGCGGCGACAGGCGTCGACCTCATATCGGTCGGCTGGCTTACCCACAGCGCGCCCATCCTCGACATTGGTCTCGACATGCCGGCCGACCGAAATTGCAACAGGCATCTGAACTGATGGAGAGGACATGAACCGGGATCGCAGGAACTCCTTTGGTCGCAGGCTAACCTGCGTCAGCACGTCCCAGGTTCCACCAACAGCCGACGCAAGCCTTCTCGGCGCCAGGCGACACGCTTCAACAACGGAGGCGGGAGGGACGGACCAGCAAGGCACAGAAAGCCGCGTCGCAGCCCTTGGCGTCATCATCTGCCGACTCGACGAGATGCGCCAGTTGGCGGCCTCTCACGGGCTGGAACTTCTGGGTTATCTGCTGGACGTCGCCTTCACCGAATCCTGCGACGCGATCAGAAAGGAGCATTCCTGTGCTCAGAGTAATATAACGGAAACCGTAATCCCCACGGATGACGTGAGTTGAGCCTGCGGGCAGCAGTTGGAGAGTCCGCTCAAGAGCGCCACCAGTCGCGTTTCGATAGAAGACTTCCCGCTGGCATGCGCCTGGTCTTCAGCATCCACTGCAACGCTCCAGGTCAAGGACGGAAGATTATGGAGAACAAGATTTTATGAACGAACTCAGCCCAGACCTGACCTCGGATCCAATCGGTTGGGCGCTTCCCCCTTGGACGCGAGCGGAAGCCCAAGCGCTCCACGACGCGCCATTCAACGACCTTTTGTTTCAGGCGCAGACCGTTCACCGGCAGAACTTCGATCCCAACAAGGTCCAGCTGAGCCGGCTTCTCAGCATCAAGACCGGCGGATGCCCGGAGGATTGCGGCTATTGCAGCCAATCGGCACATCACGAAAGCGGGTTGAAGGCGTCAAAGCTGATGGAGGTCCGGCGCGTCATCGCCGAGGCGACCAAGGCACGCGATGCCGGCGCCACCCGCTATTGCATGGGCGCGGCCTGGCGAAACCCGAAGGCGCGCGACATGGACGCGGTGGTGGCGATGGTCGAGGGTGTCAAGGCACTCGGCATGGAGACCTGCATGACGCTCGGCATGCTCGATCTTGAGCAGGCCGCTCGTCTGAAACAGGCCGGTCTCGACTACTACAACCACAACATCGACACCTCCGAGCGCTATTACTCAGAGATCATCTCGACCCGCACGTTTGCCGACCGGCTGGATACGCTCGCCAATGTCCGCGACAGCGGCATTAAGGTCTGTTGCGGCGGCATTGTCGGCATGGGCGAAGAGCCGGTGGACCGGATCGACATGCTGGTGACGCTGGCCAACCTGCCGGAACATCCGCAAAGCGTTCCGATCAACATGCTGATCCCGATCGAGGGCACCCCGCTGGCCGAGGCCAAACCCATCGAGCCGATCGAATTCGTGCGCGTGATCGCACTGGCGCGCATCATGATGCCGAAATCGCATGTCCGGCTTTCGGCCGGCCGCACCGCCATGACCGATGAAATGCAGGCGCTGTGCTTTTTTGCCGGCGCCAACTCGATCTTCGTCGGCGACACACTGCTGACGGCGGACAATCCCGGCGAAGACAAGGATACTCTGCTGTTCCAGCGTCTCGGCATCGAGCCGATGGAAATCGGCACGCAATGAACGAGGCACTTCTTGCCCGGTATGACGCGTCCTTGCGCGGACTGGCGCGCAAGGACCGGCTGCGCACACTTGCACCGCGCGCCGGGCTCGACTTCTCGTCGAACGACTATCTCGGGCTTGCCGCCTCCAAAAGACTTGGCGAAGCGGTCGCGGCGGCGATTGCGCGGGGGACGCCGGTCGGCGCGACCGGATCGCGGTTGTTAAGGGGCAACTCACCGGAGCACGAGGCCCTGGAGGCAGACGCCGCGGCGTTCTTCGGCGCCGAACGCGCGCTGTTCTTCGGCAGCGGCTATATCGCCAACTTCGCTCTGCTGACGACGCTGCCGCAAAAGGGCGACTTTTTGGTCCTCGACGAGCTCGCCCATGCCAGCATGCATGAGGGGGCCCGCGCTGGCCGTGCCGAGTTCAAGCTCGCCGCGCACAACGACGTCGATGCCTTCGAGGATGCGATCACGCGCTGGCGCGCCGAGGGTGGCACCGGACGCGTCTGGATCGCGGTCGAAAGCCTTTACAGCATGGATGGCGACCGCGCGCCGATGGAAAGCCTGGTCGCGCTTGCCGATCGGCACGAGGCATTCCTCGTCGTCGACGAGGCGCATGCCACCGGCATCTGGGGACCGAACGGCCGCGGGCTGGCCGCCGCTTTCGAGGGCCGCGACAACACTGTCGCACTTCACACATGCGGCAAGGCGCTCGGCGCGTCCGGCGCACTCGTCACCGGGCCGGGAACGCTATGCGACTATCTCGTCAACCGCTGCCGGCCATTCATCTACGCCACCGCGCCGTCGCCTCTGATGGCGGTGGCAGTGCGCGAAGCGCTGGCCATGCTGTCCGACGAGCCCCAACGCCGTGTCCAGCTGCAGGAGCGCGTAGCCTTCGCGGGCCGCCAATTGGCCGAGCGCTGCGGCGTGAAGCCCAGCGGCTCGCAGATCCAGTCCTTTGTCATCGGCGACAACAGGCGCACCATGGCGGTGGCGGCGGCGCTGCAGACGCGCGGCTTCGACATACGCGGCATTCGTCCGCCGACCGTACCCGAGGGCACATCGCGACTGCGCATTTCGCTGACGCTCAACGTCGACGAAGCCGACATTTCGGCCATGGTCGGGGCACTCGTCGAGGTGCTGGCCTCGGCATGACCAAGCGCATCGTCATCACCGGAACGGATACCGGCATCGGCAAGACGGTGTTTTCGGCCGGGCTCACCGGCCTGCTCGACGGCTTCTACTGGAAGCCGGTGCAATCGGGGCTCGACGAGGAGACTGACAGCCAGGTCGTGGAACGGCTCGCCGGCCTGCCGACGGGGCGGGTGCTGCCCGAAGTGTATCGCCTGAAGGAGCCGCTGTCGCCGCATCGTTCAGCCGAACTCGACGGCGTCGCGATAGACGTGGCAAAGCTCTCGCTTCCGGACTTGCCGGGCCCGATCGTCATCGAAGGTGCTGGGGGACTGATGGTGCCGCTCAACCGGCGCACCAAGTTCATCGACATATTCGCTCAGTGGCGGGTGCCGGTCATCCTATGCGCCCGTACCAGGCTCGGCACGATCAACCACACGCTGCTGTCGATCGAGGCGCTCAGAGCCCGTTCCATCCCGCTCATCGGCATTGCCTTCATCGGCGATGAGGTGGCCGATACGCAGAGAACAATCGTGGAATTCAGCGGCGTGCGCCAGCTTGGCAGGCTGCCACACATCGATCCGCTGACGAGTGAGACGCTGCGGGATGCGATGGTTGCCGGCTTCGACCTCACAGCGATCGCAGGAGGCGAATGATGCCGCAGTCCCGTGTGTGGCATCCCTTCACCCAGCACGCGCTCGAGCCCGCCATCCCTGAAATCGTCCGGACGGACGGCGCCTACCTCCACAAGGCCGACGGCACGCGCATCCTGGATGCCATTTCCTCCTGGTGGGTCGTCACCCACGGCCACCGCCATCCCCACATCATGAAGGCCATCGAAACGACCGCGGCGAGCCTCGACCAGATCATGTTCGCCGGCTTCACCCACGAGCCGGCCGAACGCCTGGCCAGGGCGCTTGTCGGCCTCGCTCCGGCCGGCCTTGACTGGGTGTTCTACTCCGACAGCGGCTCGACCTGCGTCGAGGTCGCGCTGAAGATGGCGCTCGGCTATTTCCGCAACATCGGCGCACCGCGCACGCGCATCGTCGTCATGGAGCACAGCTATCATGGCGACACCATCGGCACGATGAGCGTCGGCGCCCGCGGTGTGTTCAACGCTGCCTACGAGCCGTTGCTGTTCGAGGTCGATACCATCCCCTTCCCGGCCGCCGGGCGAGAGCAGGAGACGCTTGATCGGTTCGAGGCCGTCAGCCGCGACCGGCACGCCGCCGCGCTGATCGTCGAGCCGCTGGTGCTTGGCGCCGGCGGTATGCTGATGTATCCGGCCTCGGTTCTGACCGAACTGAAGAAGATCGCCGAAGCTTCGGGCACGCTGCTGATCGCCGACGAGGTGATGACCGGCTGGGGCCGCACCGGAACCATGTTCGCCTGCGAGCAGGGATCCATCTCTCCGGACATCCTGTGCACCTCGAAGGGGCTGACGGGCGGCGTGATCCCGTTGGCCGCCACGCTTGCGACCGATGCCATCTTCCAGGCCCACTATTCGACGGACCGGAAGAAGACGTTTTTCCACTCGAGCTCCTACACCGCAAATCCGATTGCCTGCGCGGCAGCACTCGCCAATGTCGAGATCTGGCATGACGAACCGGTGGCCGAGCGTATCGCGGCCTTGAGCGCTATGCAGTCCGCCGGGCTGCAACGGTTTCGGGACAATCCATATTTTACCGACTGTCGCGCGACGGGAACGATCGCAGCGATTGACCTCCGAACCGATTCCTCAGGTTATCTCGCCGAGATTGGTCCGAAGCTGCGCGCGTTCTTTCTCGAGCGCGGGCTGCTTGTGCGCCCGCTCGGCAATGTCCTCTATCTTCTGCCGCCTTATTGCATCACCGGCGACGAGCTGGTCGGGCTCTATGATGCCATCGAGGAGGCCGGTGAACGCTTCGGTTCGAAGCCATGAGCGCATCGTCGCGAATTCTCGGGTTTGGTCATCATGCGCCGTCGCGCAAGGTTGAGAACCCGGAAATCGAAAACTGGCTCGGGCTCGAACCCGGCTGGATCGAGCGGCGTACTGGAATCCGTTCGCGCTTCTGGGCGACCGACGAAGACACGCTGTCTGGTCTTGCCACGCAGGCTGGCGACATGGCGCTGGCGGAGGCCGGCATTGACCGCGGCGACATCGGGCTCTTGTTGCTTGCCACCTCGACGCCGGACCACCTTCTGCCGCCCAGCGCACCCTTGGTCGCGCACAAGCTCGGCCTTGGCCGCGCGGGCGCGGTCGACCTGACGGGTGCTTGCGCGGGCTTCATCTATGCGCTGATGTTCGCGGATGGATTCACCCGCCTGCATGGCAAACCGGCGCTGGTCATCGCCGCCAACATCCTCAGCCGCCGCATCAATCCGGCCGAGCGGGCCAGCGCCGTGCTGTTTGCCGATGCCGCCGGCGCCGTGGTGATTGCTCCGTGCGATAACCCGGATCGAGGCATTCTCGGTGCCTCGGTGGATTCCGACGGCTCACGCTACGGGCTGATCCAGATTCCGGCCGGCGGAAGCAACACCCCGTTCCGTTGTGGCCTCGATCTCGGGCAAACCCGCATGACCATTACAGACGGCCGCGAAGTGTTCGCCAAGGCCGTGGACATGATGACTGCATGTTCAAAGGACGCGCTCGCCGCAGCCCGAACGCAGCCGCAGGACATCGATCGGTTCGTGCCGCACCAGGCCAATGCCCGCATTTTCGATGCGGTCGGGAGGAGCCTCGGCATTGCAGATGAAGCAATCGTCAAGACGATCGCCGACTACGGCAACTCTTCGGCCGCGACGATCCCGCTCTCACTGTCGCTCGCCCATCGCACGGAACCGTTCCGGCCGGGGGAGAAGGTTCTTCTGGCGGCCGCGGGTGCGGGTCTTAGCGGCGGTGCGCTCGTCGTTGGAATTTAGCCGCGCGAACCGAACTGCCAAGACTGACCTTGAACGATGAATACAGGGACAACGACCAATGCGAAAACTAGTCGCCGGCAAGCTGCACGGCATCCACGTCACAGAAGCGAACCTCAACTACCATGGTTCGATAACGCTCGACCCCGACCACTGCGAGGCAGCCGGGATCCTGCCGATGGAATTCGTGGAGATATGGAACAAGAATTCCGGTGCGCGGATTTCGACCTATGTCATCCTCGGCGAGCGCGGCTCACGGTGCTGCATCCTCAACGGAGCGGCGGCTCGCACCTGTCAGCCCGACGACCCGATTATCGTCTGCAACTCCATCTACCTGGACGAAGCGCATATCACTTCGCTGAAGCCGCGCATCGTCACGTTCGACCAGGATAACCACATACTCGACCGCCTGAGCTACTCCGTCGATATTGACACAGACGGCCGTTACAGTTTCGCCATTCTTGACGAGGCGGATGAGCCTTTGGTCATTCCTGCCCTGGTCTCCGGGGCGTGAGCCGCGCTCCACAGATGTGCGAGCCTCGGCACTGAAGAGCGTCTGGTCCAAGACTCGACGAAGTTGCTGATGCTCAGCTTCGAAAGGCTGATGCCCACCACGCCTTGGGCACCGTGGGCCTTCGTGGGATGGCGCAATGTCTCGCAGCTGCTGATCCGCGAACAGCGGTTTGCATGTCTGACCCTTGTCTCAGGTTACTTGCGGTGGCGGCTTGCAAATTCTTGCTGCTTTCTCAAGCGCCGCGGCCGGGTCCTTGACGACCTGGCTTTTCATGATCTTTGCCGCCGTGTCGATCAAGCAGGCTACCGTCTTCCGCATCGGCAGCGGTGCCAACCATCATCGCGAATATGGCTAGCCGAACGGCCGCAAGCAGCATTGAGGTGGGCCTTCGGCAAGTGTTTCCCGCCGGCGCCAAGGCTCACCAGCCATCCGACGCCTGATCCGGTTACATATCAGGTTCGTCGATCGGTGGCTTGGCAGCAAGACCGAGCCTGGCTCGTTGGCCATCGGCGTAATTTTCGGCGGGAAACTGTGTCTTGAACCGAAGAACTGTCAGTTTGCCGTCCTCGACAATATGAACAACCCATCCCCCACCACAACGCTTGACGCGCACGTCATTAGGTTCGCCAGCCACCATTGCTGCCCCTCATTTTCGTCGCCCTTGGGCTGAGACTGGAAGTCGTTCCCGCACATCGGAAAACATAGGACCTTACGTAACGTCAAGCCCCGATTTTGGGATAGCCGATGCCTTGTCGATTTCAGGGTGACGGCGATTCTGGTCCGCAACGTCCGTGAGTGCTCAAATCGATTTAGATGCGCAGATTTGCATGTTAATTCAGCCTTGTTATCCACAGCTAATGTGAATGGGAACGCGTATTCAGTCCGAGATTACCTCTGCAAAAAATCTGCCGCTCTGGTGCCTCAGCGCGATCACCCGGCAATCGCCGGAAACAGTCTTGTCCGCCCGCCAAGCTCGGCAGCCAACATCTCGAGCTTTTCGACACGCGTGCCGTGCAGGCCGACGGTTGCGCCCTGCGCGTGCAGCGTCCGCGCCACGGCCTCGCCGATTCCACCACTTGCTCCGGTGACGAGCGCGTTGCGGCCGGTCTTCCACGGAAGCGGTCACTGGCGGCCATGCGCCTTTCAGATATTATCGGATACAGCTTTGGACAGGCCATCGAGCCGAACTCGAAGGGCTCGCTTAACCTTCCGGGTAGCGGTACGTCGACGTCGCTTCAACAGTTGAGAATTTTGCAAAGGATGGGGCCCCGGCTTGTCCAGCTTCCGCTGCCACTTGGCGCATTCACCGAGGCGGTCCAAGGGCACGTCCTTCACAATCGTGATCCGGCAAGCATTTGGAAACGAGAGATAGAGTTACTGGAGGCATCTCGCATGCCTTCTACACTTGCTTGAACGCCAGAACTGCGTTCATGCCGCCCATGGCGAAAGCGTTGCTCAGTGCCACGCGCACCTTGCGCTCGCGCGCCACATTGGGCGTGACGTCGAGATCGCAATCGGGGTCTGGCTCGCGATAGTTCGCGGTCGGCGGCACAATGCCCTCCTGGATCGCCATCACGGAGGCGATCATTTCAAGTGCGCTCGCTGCGCCCAGGCAATGCGCGTACATGGACTTGGTGGACGAGACAGACATCGAATAGGCATAGTCTCCGAAGACGCGCTTGATCGCCGCCGTCTCAGTCTGATCGTTGGCCTTGGTGCCGGTGCCGTGGGCGTTTAGGTAGTCCACGTCCTCCGCATTCAGCCCGGCGTCGGCAAGGCAAGCGCGGATCGCGGCCTCCGGCCCCTCGACAGACGGCGCGACGATGTGGAAGGCGTCGCCGGAAAGGCCGATGCCTGCGATCTCGGCAAGGATTGTGGCACCGCGCACGGCGGCATGCTCATAGCTTTCCAGCACGGCCATGCCCGCACCCTCGCCTATCACCACTCCCTTCCTGTCGGCGGAGAAGGGCCGGCACGTATCTGGAGCGAGCGCGCGCATTGCTTCCCATGCCTTCATCTGAAGGCATACGAGCGGCGCTTCGGCGCCTCCGGCAAGCATCACGTCGGCCCGGCCGAGCTTGATCTGATCCGCGGCCGAAGCGATCGCATGGTTGGCTGATGCGCATGCGGAGGCGATGGCAAAGACCGGGCCGCGCAGGCCGAGACTCATGCTGACCTGGCTGGCAGCGGCGCTCGGCAACCCCCTTGGTGCAGTGTAAATGCCAGCACGCTTCGCGCCGCCCAAAAGGAGGTCACGGTAGGTTTCTTCGACCGTTCCCCAGCCCCAGCCGCAGACGCCCACTGTCGCGCCGAAGCGATACGGATTTCCCTTATCGCAGGAAAGTCCGGCGTGCTGCATGGCTTCACGCGCTGCAAGCACAGCGAGCAAGCTGTGGCGGTCCATGGAGACGAGCTGGTTGCGGCCGATGTCGTGCTGGGGCAGCTCCTTGATCTCGGTACCGACAGTCCCCTTCATCTCATGAAGCGCGGAAGTGACCATCGGGCGGATGGCGGAGCGACCTTCGCGCATCTCTTTCCAGATAGAGGCGGCGTTGTTGCCTAGCCGCAAAGCCCCCCTATCCCAGTAATGACGACTCGCCTGTCCAATCAGACCTCCTTCGCGAGCAAACCGCGGACGGCTTCCACCATGTCGCCGACATTCTTGAGATTCGACCAGGCGTCAGCCGCGTCATGTCGATCTTGATGTCGTAGGCCTGCTCCACATCCCAGAGGAGATCCGCCAGACCCAGCGAATCGACTCCGAGCGAGGTCAGTTCCGTGGCAGTCGTTATTTCGCCGATGGTGGACACACTCTCGCCGCTTTCCGATTCGACGCGGTTCCCTGTTGCGCCGCTTTCGGTCGCGTGGCTCAGGGGCTTCGCAGCCCCGCCGGGAATGGTCATCAGCCGCTTCACGCCTTCATCCGCGAGAGCCGAGCGGGCAACATCGCGTTCCATGACCTGGAGGTGGGACCAGATGATCCGTGAGGGGAACGCCACGCCGGCCTGGCTCGCCAATGACTTCAATGCCAACCGTCGGCATAGAGCGGTCCGGTAAGCTTGGCGCCATTGTCATTGGCGAAGCCTTCGGCGAGCACCTCGATTTCGTCGAGGCCGGCCGCGATAGCCCGCTTCACCCGAGCGGGACGCAGGGCAGTGGCGTTGCGGACAAAAAAGCCCGCGGCCCGCGCCCGTCATCCCGTTTTGCCAAGCGAAATGTCGTCGAGGTCCTCTTCGATCACCCCAGCCGCGTATAGCTGATCGAGCAAGTCGGGCGACTGCAAGGACGCTCGCTCCGTCCGTGGCCCGCATAATCAGCTCCGAGGCTGTACAGTTCCCGCTCGCGATTAGATGGCCAATGGGAATCGGAACCACCCCGTCGAGCACTCGATGCTCACTGTTGCGTGAGCGGAGATGGAAGCAGTGGTCCCCTGCCTCGTATTGCAGGTCTCCGCGGAAGCGAATTGGCCGGTTGGGAGGGGGGCTTTCGAGCATATTCTCGTCGATGATGCTATCGAGACCTTCCAGGAACTCGTCGGGCGTGCTGAAGAAACGTTGAGCCACGATTCGGTACCCAAGAGGCCAGCGTTCGCTACCCGGTACCGGCGTCACCAGTTGTAAACGTCCCTGCCGCATGTTCACGAGAAAGCCAGAAACACAGGCGATTGTCGTGGGACAGCCCTCCGGCACGGCGATTGCGGCGTCTTTGCCGGCTGCCCTGAGTTTCTCCTTCCGCGCTCGTGCGCGCCCGGTGAAAGCCTTTGCGGTCGGCCCGTCCTTGCCCTGCAAGATGAGTTCGACCCCCATCAGGTCCTCGGGCGAAAACGCCGCGTGTATCTGATTAAGATGGTCCGTGCTTAGCACTGAGAAACGATTGGTCACGCGACCGTAGCGTTCGAACAGTTCGAGCACGCGGTTGGTGAGTGCCTGATCCTTGAGCGGGGCCGCCGTCGTCGTTTGTGGCAATTCGCCCGTGATCTGATGGTAGTCGAACAGAAAACGGTCGTACTCCGGGTTGTCGATCGGGTCTGTGGCCCAGTAACAGAAGCCAGTGCGGACTGCCGAACCAAACATTTCGCTCACCGCACGGAGCACGCCGCGCCAAACCTCTGCATGCTCCTCAGTGTATTCATAGTAACCTTTGAAGGTACCCGCCGAGAGGCCACAGAACCAGCAACCGACGGTGCAGCCTTCGCTCAGCTCGAAAGCGATGACAGAGTGCGCGATTGACGGCGCCAATTCGCCCATTTCGTCGTTACAGCGCCGGATTTGGCGCTCGCGCCAGGCATGAAAGCGAGGATTGATAGTCGACATTTCGCCTTGGCCGCGCAGGAGGTCGCGATGGCGCAACATCTCCCGCGTATACTCATCCCACATCATAGCCAGCGGCCACGGGGCAGACTCCGGCTTGAAGCGATACTTCAGGTAGTCACCGCACCAGAGCGGCAGCATCTCCATTGGGTCAACTTCGATGCCGTATCGCGCGGTCACTATCCGAGGGTTGTCGAGGTTCTCGGAAAGCGCCGTACGGAATTTCCCATCACCGGCCAGCCGCTCCATGAAGCGCTTGATATGTGACAAACTGCGCCGTTCCTTAGGCGTGCGCCGATCAAAAATCTGCCGCCAGCGTTCGCTCCGAGGGTAGAGATGAGCCCTTGCAGCGGTCCCTTGTCCGCCTGATGGCATTATCTCGTTGACAAGCTTTGCGATCATGTTCTCTTCAGACCGGCTCCTTCGAGCCAATGCGATCAGAGCTAGCTCGCGACAGCTACAACTATCACAACAACGACAACGACCGCGACCGCTGCAGTTTTTCCATCGACTTTAACAGGGCTCATGGACGTACACGGAGCGCAATTAGCCAACGCATTGGTGTGTACAAGGCTGGTCAAGGTCGAAACACTCGAACCACCCTTGCGGCCCGCAGTCGCGCGAAGCTTCTTGCTATTTGGTTTTTCTCGGCTGTTCGATCGGATAAAACCTTTAACCTCGTCGAGTGTGATGTTGTAGTCGAGGTCCTTTGCAAATTCTACAATCGATGCAAGCCCTCCAGCACGCCGTTTGAGGTTTTCAAGCGGACTGCCTTTTTTTCCCAACTCGTTGATGAATCGCTCTACGTCAGCTCGCGCCATAGCTAATTCCCGCCTCTGCTCAGTGTCCGAGCTATCCAGCCATCTCGCTCTCACAAGCGATCGGCTGATGTACCAGCAAGCTCCGTACCAACCTCACATCTCTGATTTTCGGCTTGGCCAGCATTTCCATACTGGCGCTGCTCCCTCTCGTCGTCCGGAATCAATTGAAGAGCGGACGGATCGTCTACGGCATTTTATTGGCGGCTTCGGCACCGGTGCTTTCATCGCGGGCATGAGCAACGGCTACCTGAGGCGAATCACGTCTCAAAACAAGCTGGTGGCGTTCGCCTCTGTCGCTTGGGCAGCATGCTCCCAAGCGACAAGCGTGTCGCGCTTGCGACAATTACGGTGCGACTTATCCTAGACGGCCGCCCACCGCCCCAGAATAATCCATTGAATTCAAGCGTGTCTTACTGGCACAGCTCTTGCCTAGAAGAGGCGAAGCGGTTCATTTCCATCGCTTCGGCTACGTTTTTCGAGGCTTTCGAAAGAGCTAACCATCAGCAGTACATCTATGAACAGCTTAATGACGGCGACGGCCTTAGCTACGGCGACCGCCATGACGGCTTCCGCCCAGCCCCAGATGACCACCATCGCCAAGGCGATCCGTTCCAACCCCAACGAGGCTCCTAACGATGCCACCGACCCCCGCGCCTATCTGAACGAGGTCGACGACGACGAGGCGATGACCTGGGTCAGGGCGCATAACCTATCGACCGTCAATAAGCTGTCGAAAGATCCGCGCTACAGAGAATACCAAGCCGACATTCTGAAGATCCTACAGGCCACCGATCGTATTGCTTCGCCCGGCCTTGCGCAAGGCGACATGATCGACAACTCTGGCAGGACGGGACGCACGTGCAAGCCTTGTGGCGGCGTGCGAACTGGGAATCCTACAGGTCAGGCAAGCCGCAATGGCGCACCATCCTCGATGTCGATGCACTGTCCAAGGCCGAGGGCAACCTGCAGGGATACGCCCGCCGTTACGCCCTCGAATACACCCACATGTCTCAAAAACTCATGGACAATAGTGCGCAAGCCTTAGGACCGTGTGGATTGAAGCGAGATGAAGCCGGCGGCGAGGGCGGAGACGTGGCGCGCACTACGGGTGGAATCGAACACCTGCACCAGATGCGCCGACCAAATCCGCCCTTCGCCAACAGCGCCCCAATAAAGCGCACCCGTGCGCGCTTCCATGGAGACTATTGTACACAGGCTAATTGGCACGACGGAAATACAAGTTGCGCCGCGACAGTTGAAGATCAGAGACATAGGAGAGCGCGGCAGGTATGGAGCTAACATCAAGATGAGAAACGGCTATGCTACAGACAAAACATAGCGAGGCGTGCCTGCCTTGGTATTTCAATTATCCAACTGCACCGCAGTTCTCCGCAGCGATCGGCGCGGAGGCCTATGGGGAATGGCTCGGCGGCCTATCGGCTAACGATCCCGTATCGCTCTATATCCATATTCCGTTCTGCCGGTCGATGTGCTGGTATTGCGGCTGCCCTACTACCATCACCCAGCGGGACCCGCCGAACCAAAATTACGTGGCGGCGCTGCGCGGCGAGATCCATTTGGTCTCAGAGCTAACGCCGCAGGCGCTGCCCGTGAGCGACGTGCACTTTGGCGGCGGAACGCCCACGCTCCTTGAGCCAACGGAATTCCTCGCCTTGACGAAGCTTCTACGCCGCCGCTTCGCGTTCAGGCAAAAGACCGCCATCGCCGTCGAGATCGATCCGCGCACGTTCACCGCGGAGATGGCCGAAGCCTTAAGTGCAGCCGGGGTGAACCGCGCGAGCCTCGGCGTGCAAAGTTTCGACCCCAGTGTTCAAAAAGCGATCAATCGTATCCAGAGTGTAGAGCAGACGGCGACTGCCGTCGAAAACCTGCGCCAGCAGGGAATAAACCGCATTAACATCGATCTCATCTACGGTCTTCCCAATCAGACGATGCAGTCCTGCGTCCAGACCGCCACGGTGGCGGTGGCGATGCGCCCGCAGCGGATTGCCGTGTTCGGATACGCTCACACGCCGTCTTCTAATAAACATCAGCGCCTCATCGAAAAGGCAGGACTACCGGACAGCGCTGCCCGCGCCGAACAAGCTGCGGCCGTCGCCGAGACGCTGGTTGCTGCCGGCTACCGAGAGATTGGGGTCGACCACTTCGCCTTGCCGGACGACGAGCTCGCATTGGCTCAGAAAACCGGTCGCCTGCGGCGCAACTCCCAAGGTTACTCTGCCGACACCTGCAAAACCCTGATCGCCTTTGGTGCGTCGGCTATCGGGCGTGTTGGAGAGGGTTACGTCGAGAACGCAGGCGCGCTGGAGGCCTATAGTCAGCATATCGCAGCTGGTCGCTTGGCAACGTCGAAGGGCTACCGTCTCATCGGCGAAGACCGCGTCCGAGGCGCAATCATCGAGCGACTGATGTGTGATCTCGAGGCCGACGTACCGGCAATCTGTGCCGCCCACGGATTTGATTGGACCCATTTTCTCGATTCAGCTGAGCGCTTGGCGATGCTGGCCGACGACGGGATAGTGGACGTCGAGAATGGCTTCATCCGCGTGCGGCATGGCCATCGCATTTTGCTTCGCTCTGTTGCTGCCGCGTTCGACGCTTATCTCGACCAATCGTAGTGAGCCACAGCGAGTCACCATGAGCGGAGGCCTGAGAAGGTCGACTGTTGCAATCCGCTGTGGATCGGAAGTCCTTTGTGTACCCGTTTTTGCAGCACCGTGATGTTCAGTGCCCTGTACGAGCAATGCCCGCGTTTCCGGATCACGAGGGGTATTTGCAGCGCTCGAACCGCCGCTTTGGTTCAGTGCGAACACGAGGAATGGTCGGCATGTTCACTTGTATAGGGGGAGATGGCCACCTTACTCTGCTCCGTGAACCCTGGGACGTCATCGCGCTTTCGGCAGGCGTTCAACGAATACGAATCCTAGGTGTTAAGGACATCCCATGGCATTCAATATTGCGATCTATCTGAATCGTATCGGCCTTGCTCGAGTGCCGACAACGGTCGACGGTCTTGTTGCCCTTCAGCAGGCTCAAATGCGCGCGATTCCCTTTGAAAACATCGATGTGCTGTTGGGTGATATACCCAATCTGACTGAGAATTCGATCTGGGCCAAACTGATCAATGCCCGGCGAGGGGGGTATTGCTTCGAATTGAACAAGTTGTTTGGCTTGGCGCTCGAAGCACTCGGTTTCACGATCCAGCCCATCCTTTGCAGAGTGCGTATGGGTGCTGCGGAGGGTGGGCCACGCACACACCAGGCATTCATCTTAACCATCGAGGGCGTCGACTGGCTCGCCGACGCTGGCTTCGGTGGTCCAGCACCGATTGCACCGCTACGGATCGATACAGAGGAACTGCAAACAGCTGGCCGTGACGTGTTTCGCCTGCGAGCTGACTCCGCCAGCGGAGAACTCGTCGTTGAACGCAAGAACGGGAATGAATGGTTCCCTCTTTATGGTTTCGATCGAGCCACCGCCTTGCCCTCAGATTTTGAGGGCGCCAACTTCATCTGCGCTCGCTGGGACCGTTCGCCGTTTCCATCCAGCCTCATGATGAGCGTGCTGACAGCCGAAGGGCCTGCGAACTTGTTCAACAAGGATTTCAGCTTGATTCGGAACCAAATTGAGGAAACAGAAACCCTCAAAACGAAGAGCGAACTGCAGCGAGTCTTGTCCGATGTTTTTCGGCTGCACCTTCCTCGGTCCACGATTGATTCGTTGTGGGAAAAGCTTGGGTCGCGTGGACGGGTATAGGAAAGAAGGCCGTCAAGCTTGCACTGCGGCGGTTTTCAGCAGTCGGATTTGCCCTTTTTGCAGGCACCGTGTGTGGCATCACTCGAAGCCCCATACGTAAATGACCCTGCTCGCTTAAGACCGCTCACCAGCCGTCAGCGGTGGCAGCCAATCGGCAGCTCTAACCATGATCTCCGAATTGGAAAGGTGAGCGTCGGTTACGGTGTCGCCACAAGCGATCAAGCATACCAGTCGACCCAGCATCAGGCTGCGCTGCCGTGTCCACCGCGCGCTACTAGCGCTCACCAGATCGGCTGGATGAGAACCTTCCATGCCCGGTCGGAGACCTATCGCGCGGCGCAAGCATGCATCACCGATGCGCACACCCGGCATCCACATTCTCGATTTTGGGGCAATGGAACGACCGCGTCATCCGATGGGCAGTTCTTTCGCGCGAGCGACCGAGCGGCGAAGCGCGGCGACGTCAATCTGCACTATGGCAGCGAGCCGGGCTCGAAGTTCTATAGCCATCTGTCAGATCAGTACGGCTACTTCAGCATCCTGCCGATCAGCCCGACCGAAAGCGAGGCAGCCTATGTGCTCGATGGGCTGTTCGACCAGGACACGATCCTCGACATCCAGGAACACTTCACCGATACGGGCGGCGCGAGCGATCACGTCTTCGGGCTGTTTGCCCTGATCGGCAAACGCTTCGCGCCGCGACTACGCAACCTCAAGGACCGGAAGTTCCGCACGTTCTCCGAAGCGATGAGCGCTCCTTTTGGCGATGCAACCCGAGGTTAGGGATGAATTGCAAAAGGCTCAAGACTGTTCGGCTGGCCGTCGATTCCGGCCGACTGCTCGGCCGTTAATTTCACATAATTTCACATTCCAAATAAGACACAAAAGTCGGCCCAAAGCTTACGGCCGAAACGCGCGTAGGCAGTGGGATTGCGCCGTAAATGGGGGTCCGGCTTCCGCGCCGATTCCACATCTTTTGCCCTCCGGTCCGTCCCCCCGCCCGTCTTGACTAAGTACGAACCTACAGCCTATCTCACGATCATCTTAGCACTCCCCAATAGCGAGTGCTAACCACCCTCCGGCAACGGAGAACCTTTCAACCTGCGCACCAGGGATAGTAAAAATGGCACAGTCGAATTTGCGGCCGCTTCATGACCGCGTGGTCGTTCGCCGAGTCGAATCCGAATCCAAGACCGCCGGCGGGATCATCATACCCGACACGGCAAAGGAAAAGCCGCAGGAAGGCGAGATCATCGCCGTCGGTTCCGGCGCCCGCGACGAAGCCGGCAAGCTCGTTCCGCTGGACGTCAAGGCCGGCGACCGCATCCTGTTCGGCAAGTGGTCGGGCACCGAAGTCAAGCTCAATGGCGAAGACCTTCTGATCATGAAGGAAGCCGACATCATGGGCATCATCGGCTAACACGCCGCTGCCTTTCATCCGTACCATCCAATCTGAATTTCGGGCGAAATGCCCAGGAGTACAAAATGGCTGCCAAAGACGTAAAATTCTCCCGTGACGCCCGCGAGCGCATGCTGCGCGGTGTCAACATCCTCGCCGACGCGGTGAAGGTGACGCTCGGCCCCAAGGGCCGCAACGTCGTTATCGACAAGTCGTTCGGCGCCCCGCGCATCACCAAGGACGGCGTCACCGTCGCCAAGGAAATCGAGCTTGAAGACAAGTTCGAAAACATGGGCGCACAGATGGTCCGCGAAGTTGCTTCGAAGACCAACGACATCGCCGGTGACGGCACCACGACCGCAACCGTTCTGGCGCAGTCGATCGTCCAGGAAGGCCACAAGGCTGTTGCCGCCGGCATGAACCCGATGGACCTGAAGCGCGGCATCGACCTCGCGGTTAGCGACGTCGTCTCGACGCTGATCAAGAACGCCACGAAGATCAAGACCTCGGAAGAGGTTGCCCAGGTCGGCACAATCGCCGGCAATGGCGACGAGTCGGTCGGCAAGATGATCGCGGAAGCGATGCAGAAGGTCGGCAACGAAGGCGTCATCACGGTTGAGGAAGCCAAGACCGCCGAGACGGAACTCGAAGTCGTCGAAGGCATGCAGTTCGACCGCGGCTATCTCTCGCCCTACTTCGTCACCAACGCCGACAAGATGGTTGCCGATCTCGAGGACGCCTACATCCTGCTGCACGAGAAGAAGCTCTCCAACCTGCAGGCGATGCTGCCGGTTCTCGAAGCCGTCGTGCAGACCTCGAAGCCGCTGCTCATCATCTCGGAAGACGTCGAAGGCGAGGCCCTGGCCACGCTGGTCGTCAACAAGCTGCGTGGCGGTCTGAAGATCGCCGCCGTCAAGGCGCCGGGCTTCGGTGATCGCCGCAAGGCCATGCTGGAAGACATCGCCATCCTCACC
This sequence comes from Mesorhizobium sp. 113-3-9, assembly GCF_016756515.1. Classification (NCBI taxonomy): domain Bacteria; kingdom Pseudomonadati; phylum Pseudomonadota; class Alphaproteobacteria; order Hyphomicrobiales; family Phyllobacteriaceae; genus Mesorhizobium; species Mesorhizobium sp. 113-3-9. Next base: position 7,373,561 of record NZ_AP023246.1, read on the forward strand.
GGTGGCCAGGTCATCTCGGAAGACCTCGGCATCAAGCTCGAGAACGTCGGCCTTGACATGCTCGGCCGCGCCAAGAAGGTGTCGATCTCCAAGGAGAACACCACCATCGTAGACGGTGCCGGCAAGAAGGAAGAGATCCAGGGCCGCGTCGCCCAGATCAAGCAGCAGATCGAGGAGACCACCTCGGACTACGACAAGGAGAAGCTGCAGGAGCGTCTCGCCAAGCTCGCGGGCGGCGTTGCGGTGATCCGCGTCGGCGGCGCGACGGAAGTCGAAGTCAAGGAAAAGAAGGACCGCGTTGACGATGCGCTGAACGCGACACGCGCAGCCGTCGAAGAAGGCATCGTTCCCGGCGGCGGCGTTGCCCTGCTGCGCGCTTCGCTGAGCATCAACGCTGTCGGCGCAAACTCCGACCAGACCGCTGGCATCAGCATCGTGCGTCGTGCGCTGCAGGCTCCGGCCCGCCAGATCGCGGCCAACGCCGGCGCGGAAGCCTCGATCGTTGCCGGCAAGATCCTTGAGAACAAGGGCGCGACCTTCGGTTTCAACGCCCAGACCGGCGAATATGGCGACATGATCGCCATGGGTATCGTCGACCCGGTCAAGGTCGTGCGCACGGCTCTCCAGGACGCGGCCTCGGTCGCAGGCCTGCTCGTCACCACCGAAGCCATGATCGCGGAGGCTCCGAAGAAGGAGTCGGCTGGCGGCGGCGGCATGCCTGGCGGCATGGGCGGCGGCGGCATGGGCGGCATGGGCGGCATGGATTTCTAATCTAGCCTCTATCAGCTTTCGGATACCGAGAGGGCGGCACCGACGCCGCCCCCTTTCTTTGGGACGGAGCCGGTCGGAAAAGGTTTGGGCTCGCGTGATATTATCGTGCGCGCGCCTACACGGCCACACTACATCGTCGCAGTGGAGCTTTCGGGTGGCGTACTGAACAAACATGGCTTTGTGCGCGACTATCAAGACTTAGCAGCGCTTAAGCCACTACATCGATGGCACGTTCGACCATGGCGGTAGGTTTTCGATATGCCTGGTATGAGCGGCCGTGGAAGCCGCTCAAAGAATGATACCGCAGTGCTGTTGCCAACGTCGGCGATTTCGATGATCGACTCCGCCTATGCCAGCTCTTCACGAGCTCTATCCGCGCTTGCCTGTTATGGAGCGAAAGCCTTAGCGCGACTCGTGATTGAGGCTGTCATTGCTATGGGCTAATCAGTCGGGAAGCTGCGCTTGCAATGACCGAGGGCCGGAACGATCTCGTCCGATCATCTGGCACAAGTTGTGCTTATTAGTACGTTGCGAAGCTAGTAACTTAACCATGAAGGGGGACGACGGTTTGACCGTGACACAGTCGCTGACGAGACGTCTCAAAAATCCCGAGCTATTTGACGATCTGGCCGGTGTGCCTGGTCGGAAGGCGGAGCAATCCACGAGGCGTTTTTCGGTGTTCAATCCCTCAACGGGCGAGCTGTTGGCTGAGCTTCCAGATATGGATGTCCGGGACGTTTCCAAGGCAATCGATAAGGCTGAAGCTGCGCAGGAACATTGGGCGGCGCTCACCGCGCGCGAGCGCTCCGACATCTTATGGGAATGGCACCAACTGATCCTCGACCACAGCGAGGATCTTGCAGCCATTTTGACGGCTGAAATGGGTAAGCCGCTTGCAGAGGCGAAGTCTGAAATCGCCCATGCCGCAGCCTACCTCCAATGGTATGCCGAGGAGGCCAATCGCATCTATGGCGAGACGATTTCGCCGCCTTCTAACGACAGGCGTATGCTGGTAATCAAACAGCCGATCGGTGTTGTCGGCGCCATTACTCCTTGGAATTTTCCCGCCTCGATGGTGGCTCGCAAGATTTCGCCTGCGCTTGCTGCCGGCTGCGCGATTGTTCTGAAACCCGCAGAGCAAACACCGCTTGTCGCGGGTGCTATGTTCACGCTTGCCCGGATGGCAGGTTTTCCCGATGGCGTTCTAAACTTGATCTACGCATCGGAAGGCGATGCGGTTGGGCGTGAACTTTGCTCGAACCCGAAGGTCCGCAAGATCAGCTTCACTGGGTCGACCGAGGTCGGGCGGCTGCTCATGAGGGAGTGTTCGGATCAGATCAAAAGAACCAGCTTCGAACTTGGTGGTAACGCTCCTTTCATTGTTTTTGATGATGCAGACGTCGACGCTGCCGTCGATGGTGCGCTACAGGCAAAGTTTCGGAATGCAGGCCAGACCTGCGTTTCAGCCAATCGGCTTTACGTACAGTCCAGCGTGTATAATGAATTCTGCGACAAATTCACCAAGCGCGTCAGTGCATTGCGCGTCGGTGACGGTTTCGAGCCAGAAGTTGCGATCGGTCCCCTGATCGATAAGTGCGCGCTTGCAAAGATTGAAGATCATATTCGCGATGCTGTGCGGCAGGGTGGGAAGATCCGTTGCGGTGGCAACCGTATCGGCGAATCGGGAACCTTCTTCGAGCCCACGGTGATCACCGACGTCGAAAGGACAATGCGGGTCGCTCAGGAAGAAACCTTCGGACCGCTGGCTCCCATAATCCGCTTCAACGATCCCGACCAGGTGGTGCGCGAGGCGAATGACACGATTTACGGTCTTGCAGCCTACTTCTACGCTTCCAATCTAAAGCGCGTGTGGCGCGTGGCTGAAGCCCTCGAATACGGAATGGTCGGCATCAATACGGGACGCATGTCATCCGAGGCCGCACCCTTTGGCGGAATGAAGCAATCAGGGATCGGTCGTGAGGGGTCGCGCCACGGCCTCGAGGATTATCTCGAAATGAAGTACCTGTGCATGGGTGGGCTATAATCCCACAGCATCCGCGTCCCATTGACTTCGCCCTGATAATCCGCCGCGGCCATCGATGGAATGGTGGCCTTCGATCAAGGCCCAGCGTAAAACCTTGATGCTGTCATCCTTGCCTTCGGCCGCGTTCACCGATCCCTGATTGACACGTGCTTGCCATGTGCCGCTTCAATCCGCCGGGAGTGGTTTGTCCTGTCTCGGCCGCGACAGATCAGGGTGCTGGTGCGCAAAATCTCCGTCCATCCGACAGCCGGCGAGCCTTCGATCACAGTTCTACCGTCTGGTCGAATGGCGGCATCTTAAGCCTTATTGCAGTCCTAGCTTCCTCTTCAGTTCCGCGTTCTCTGTGCGTAGGCGTTCCGCGAGCAGGCTCTTCAATCGCTTGTTTTCTTTCTCGAGGGCGACCAGGTCCTTCAGATCGTCGCCATCGGATCTAGGCGCCGCGGCCTTCTTCCAGTGATAATAGGTCTGTTCCGATATACCCGCCTGCTTTACGGCGCTCTTGAGAGTGGTGCCGCCGCTGATCGACGTCTCGACCTGAGCGAGCATTTGGGCGCGCTCTTTTCCGGAGTAGACCTTCCGGGCGCTCCGCACGGCCGCTGCTGTTGCTGTTGCTTCCGCCGGGGACGCCGCATTGGCGCCATTCTTGCGACCAGGATCAGTCTTGGCCTTCCGCGAAGGTTGGGTTTTCTTCTTCGTTTCCGGCGTCCTTCCTTTGGGAGCGTGTTCGGTTGCAGCTTCTACTGATTCAGCTTCTAGGGGATTTGCCATGAGATACTCCGCTCGCGGTTTGTGGGCGTGTTCAGCATCAAGGGCTATGACATTAGAGTCAATCAGCCGACGATTTGGCAGATCCATATCTTTGAGCTCCCTTGTTGTGTCGGCTATAGCCGCGGAGAGATCGACATCGCTCCAGATGGAATGGCCCCGTTTTTGATAATTGCGCTTTTGTTTGACCTCCACAGTGAACGGTCGGGTCTGCCGCCTCATAGTTTCTTCCTTGTTAGAACGAATTGCACAGGAGGTCGCGGCTGACGATGACTGAACAACTGGCGCTTCCTCTGTTGCGCCGAGCTATATGGATGAGATAGCCCGAGAGCAAGCGGCACTTGCGGTGTGCATTGACAAATGCTCGGGCCACGTCGCTGGCTGGCCGCAGCTTTGTTTTCATATCGATGCGTTTGCAGAGCTGGAACAGCGGCTCGCGCGTCGCAACGCCATCGAGCACGTTTTGAAGGGGTGGATCTGAAGGCATCCGGTTTCTGCTGGGCGCACGCCAGCGGCTCGCGGAATATTGTCCGCGATGGCTCGATCAGGTGGTTGCGAGCTTGTCAGCGGATCTAAAGCGGGGGTAGGGGGTACATGTAACGACACATCACGACACAGTCGGCTAGTCGGAGCGTCTGATCGACGTGGCCGGCAAGGCGGGTCATGCTGTCGTGACGCAAGTGGGCGTCGACGGGTCAGGTTTTCATTTAGCGTTTCAATTGAATTCGGAAATGAAAGTCCCCCTAGCTTTCCAGTTGGATAGGCCTCGCCGGAAGTCATGATCGTCTCGTCCCAGTGAAGGTCGCAATCATTCGTGATTGCGACCTTCGCTAGCCAGCTCCGGCCAATCATTGCGGGAGGATATGCAATACAGGTCGAGGCGTTGTCGGCGTTTCGGCGGGTAAGACGGGATAGGCGACCTCCGGTACTTTTCCGGTCAGCGAATTAAGGAAGGCAACGAGCAGGTCGACTTCTTTTTCCGTCAATTCTTGGCCGAGCTGGGTGGTCCCCATAATGGCGACGGCCTGTTTCAGATCCCAAACCTTGCCCGAATGAAAGTATGGCGCGGTGAGTGCTACGTTGCGCAACGGCGCCACGCGGAAAACATAGGAATCGTCGGCTTCATGGGTCACGGCAAATCGGCCTTTGTCGTTTTCCGGCAGGACATCGGTGTTGGGCTTTTCAACGAGGCCGAATGGGGAATAGCCCTCCCCACCCACGTTGATACCGCCGTGGCAGGACGAGCAGCCTTTGTCCATGAAAAGCGTCAGGCCCTGTTTCTGTTCGGAAGTCATAGCGGCGTCATCGCCGTTGAGGAAGGCATCGAAGGGCGCCGGTGTGACCAGTGTCGCCTCAAAGGCTTCGATTGCCTTGGCGACGTTTTCGAAGGTGACGCGATCGGCTTCGCCCGGGAAAGCTGAATTGAACCACTCGACATATTGCGGCATCGACTTGAGCGTGGCGATGAGTTGACCTGGTGTGTTGGCCATTTCGACAACGGCTTGGATCGGTGCCTTGGCCTGAACCTTCAGGTCTTCAGCACGACCATCCCAGAACTGCGCTATGTTGAAGACAGCGTTCAGTACCGTCGGCGCGTTGCGCGGTCCCTTCTGCCAACCATGGCCGATCGAGCTTTCTTGATTGTCGTCGCCCCCGGTGGCCAAGTTGTGGCACGAATTGCACGACAAGACGCCTGACGCCGAGACGCGTGGATCGAAGAACATTGCCTTGCCTAGGGCTATCTTCTCCGGTGTGATCGGGTTGTTGGCGACTGTCGGCGTGATGGATGGTAGAGGCTTGAAGGTGGCCCGTGCTGTTTCTCTGAGGTATACGGGGATCGTTTGCGCAGCAAAAGCGATGGCCGGCAACGCGACAGCCACCGTAGTGAATAGGATTTTCACAAGTGATCTCCCTGCGTTTTGCACGGAAGCCATTGTTGATATGCGGTTCGTGAACGCCTTGCGCTAAAGGCGGCAATCCTCTTTGAATAAAATCGATTCTGACGCGGACCTGACATATTGTCTTCCTTCGTTGCATTGCGCGATATCACCCACGATGAACGCCAGTCGGTATCTCCTGTCGCCTCTCGAGAAGCATCAAAAGTCGTGCCAACTGAGCAGAAGGAACCTCCGGGGATTTTCTGGTCATCATTCAATAGGTTGAAGGAATTCGCAGCAAAGCGCAGCCCTACTCCGGTGTCGCGGATCTGACAGCCAACAGTCGGGCTGAAACAGAGAGATGTTGGTCCCTCAGCGTCTTGTCCGATGGGCACCCGGCCTCCTGCATGGGCGGGAGGGGACCACACGGTATTAAAGCTCAAGATGAACGCCGCCGGCAAGCATCGCTAGACAGTCCCCGCAGATACTTTGACGCTGGTCCGCGAGCTGGTGCGCCTAGTGCCCGACCGCCAGATCGCGGCTCCTCAATCGCGCCGCAAGCCGACGGCGCGTTAAAGCGGCCGCGCAATCATCGATGTGAGCGTGATGACGGCGCTGCGCACTGTGTCGTCGAATTGTGGCCACTGGAGCAATCCTCGTAAAGCGAGCCAAGGTTCTTGATCTAAACGGCGGCGGCCGCCATATTAACGTAGCGCCTCTCACACGTTCGAGAGTGATCGCATTTTTGGATGCCGCCGGCTCGGGCCGTTTCGGCATCCTATTTCAACATCGGCCGCCGCTTGTTTCGAGTCATCGAATGGCCGTTCTCTGCATTTGGAGGCAAAATGACCGCAACGCCTTTCGCGCTGCCCGAGGCAGTGCTTACCGCAATCTCAAACGGAAAACCCGTAATTCAGGCATATCGGGAACATCTTGGCTATTCGACCGAGGACATTGCCGTGACCAGCGGTCTGACAGTCGAGGAGGTCGGGCTGATCGAATCTGGCCATTGTTTCGACAAGGGCTATCGCGATCGGATCGCTCGGGCGCTTGGCTTGGCTGAGAGTATCTTCGATGAAATCTCGGGTATCCCGAACGCTGCCTGACGTCGGCCTCTGAAGATTTCCCGCCGCCTGCCAGGTCGGATCAAAATCCCAAGGGTATATCAATACCCTTACGGCGGCGGGGCGGTGGCAGAATTCTTATTTCTACGGAATCGATTCGCTCTGCGGGAGATCGGCCTCATGCTGGGCGACACGGATGTAACCTTGGCCCGCACGAGAGGCCAGATCTGTGGATAGAGAGAACCGGCTAGCCGCGTTGATGGTACGAGGGCATGTGGACAAAATATCCCTACCCGATGGTGGCGCCGAACTACGGCACAACGATCAGCGCTTGCGAAGTCGAGCGCTTAGGCGAAAGATTTCGGCGGAACCACCCGAGGCCATCAGGAAGATTCGTCACGATGAAAGCGATCCCTTGCCCGTTCTGCACAAGCTGCGAGGTTAGGCCATATGAAACGGACGAGGCGCGCGTTGTGATGAAATGCGAGGACTGCGGTGCATCGGGGCCGGTCTGCATCGACGAAGTCAACGCCGTCGAAAGCTGGAATTACCGTCCATCTGCCCAGCCCGAATAGGATTGTCCACGTGGCATGGCGATAGCGATGCGCCTACGCCTAATGGCCCCGGTCCGTCACCGGCGCGCAGGAGCGTATTATCTTCGTCAGCCGGTGCCGCGTTTCTCTTGCGAGCCCCCGCCAGTCAGGCCCGGCGCATGCTGGCCTACCCCCGTCAGAGTGCCAGGCCGCTCATGTCGCGCCTGCCGTACATGGCAACGAACCTTATCGCGCATCTGATCGACTGATATTGCCGATCACCTTCCGCAACTCGAGCGGCTGTAGCAGCGCATGCCGTTACATCGGATGCGCAAGTGTCGTCTGACAATCTCGCCGGAAAACTGCCGTCTCAACAATTCGGCCAGCCTGTCGTTTCGACATCGCTCACTAGCCATACTCATAAAACCTGTTCTGGTTTGCCTCGCCTTGCCTAGCCGCCGGTCGCCTGACAGCCCACATGCCGACGCAGGTTCGGTCTGCCAGCCACCGTAGGGCATGTGACGTTGGACTGTCACGTTCGACCGTATACGTCCTCAAGCCGCACGATGTCATCTTCGCCGAGATACTCGCCGCTTTGTACCTCGATCATCACCAGTCCGATATTGCCGGGGTTTTCGAGCCGGTGTTTGTGGCCGCAAGGGATATAGGTGGATTGATTAGTGGTCAGGAGTAGCTCCTGGTCGCCGTTGACTATTTTCGCAGTGCCGCTGACCACGACCCAGTGCTCGGAGCGGTGATGGTGCATCTGCAGGCTCAAGCGTCCGCCCGGCTTCACCTCGATGCGCTTGATCTTGAAGCGCTCGCTTTCCTCCAGAACCGTGTAGGTGCCCCAGGGCCGGTGCACGGTACTGTGAAGCAAGTGCGCTTCATGTCCCGCAGCCTTGAGTCCCTCGAAGAGTTTCTTGACGTCCTGGACGCGATCGCGGGATGCAACCAGCAATGCATCGGGGGAATCCACGATCACCAGGTCGCTGATGCCGACGGTGCCGATGACGCGTTTGTCCGAGCTTATGTAACTGCCCACGGTGTCGACCACATGGACATCGCCGCGAATCCTGTTGCCGCTCCCGTCAGCGGCGACCAGTTCGGCCATTGCGTTCCAAGATCCAATGTCGTTCCACCCCATTTCGCAGGGAACGACAGCGAGATTGTGGGTTTTTTCCATCACCGCATGGTCGAGTGAAATACGCGGCGCCATGGCGAAGTGCTCAGATGAGAGTTCGACGCTGGCAACATGTTCGCCGTGGCTGACGCGAGCATTATCATAGCTATCGAGAACGGCATCGATCACCTGCGGGCAATGCGCAGCCATTTCGTCGAGCATGACCTGCGCCTTGAAGCAGAAGATGCCGGCGTTCCAGAAGAAACGTTTGGACGCGACATAAGATTTGGCAGTCTCGGCGTTCGGTTTCTCGACGAACCGGACAACTTTCTCACCGTCGGCCTCGATGTAGCCGAATGCGGTGTCTGGCCTATCCGGGGTTATCCCCAAGGTTGCGATACGCCCCTGCAGCGCCTGTTCGATTGCCCGGTTCATGGCGGTTTGAAATGCGGGCAGATCACCAATCATATGGTCGGCGGGAAAAACACACAGAACAGCATCGGGACCCTGTGTTGCCTTGGCATGGACGGTTGCCGCAGCGACGGCGGCGGCGGTATCCCGACCCTCAGGCTCAAGCAGAAAGGTGCGTGGCAAAACAACGGAATCCAGCTCGTCGAAAACGTCTTTCGTAAGGAAGAGGTGCCCCGTGGACGTCACGGTAACAAGCTCCACGACATGCTGCATCGAAGCGGCGCGCAACACGGTGTGCTGGATGAGCGAAAGTCCATCCGCCACCTTGAGAAAAGGTTTGGGGTGCGATTGCCTTGAGGCGGGCCAGAGCCGCGAACCAGCTCCACCGCTGATGATGACCGGAACCACTTTCATCAAAGGTCCTCTATCTCGTCTGTAAGCGCGAACGCATGTGCCCCTTGCAGCGTCGAGGCGACGATCGCCATGGCCCTGCTCTCGGTCGAAGCTTCCGAGTAGCAGCGCAGTTCCGGGGCATTGCCGGAAGGCCGCAGATGTATGATCTCACCTGAAAGCATCCGCGCCCTGAGGCCATCGGTTTCGTCAATTTCGGCGACGGTCCCGAACGAGGCAAGAAAGTGCTGCAGTGCGTTCCGGCTTGCGAGATGATCCATCAATCTGCGCGAACTTTCCGCGGGGAAGTTCTGAAGCCGGTCACTGGCGCACACAGGAAGATTCCAAAGCCCGCGCAGTCGCGACAGCTTCTTTTTTGTCGACGCCATGGTACTGAGCACGGCCAAAATCGGGAGGAATGAGTCCCGCGTCGGCAGTGCAGTCAATGTCTTCCCATTCACGACACAATCCGAGCCCAGCAGAACACCACCATTGGCCTCAAAGCCGACGATGACGCCGCCGGCGCCGTGTAATGCTTCCATTGCTTCAATGACAAATGGAGACCCGACTTTCGTCCTCTGGACCGCGAAACCCAAGGCCTTCGAAATTCCCGAATTGGAGGTCACTGGCGTCACGATCGTGTCTGCCTTCAGGAAAAGAGCCGTTGCAAGCCCAACCAGGTCGCCGCGAAGAAGATCGCCATTTTCATCAGCGATGAGTGGCCGATCAGCGTCCGCATCGGTCGACACGATGGCATCGAGACCGAATTCGCGGACCCACTTCTTCAATTTTGCGATTGTTGCTGCGTCCACGGCTTCGGTATCGACAGGTACGAAGGTCCCGGTTTTCCCGACGGCGACCACGCTGGCACCGAGCGATCGAAGAACCTGTACCAACAGTTCCGCCGCGACCGAACTGTGCTGATAGACACCAAGTCTCATGCCGGAAAGTGAGCCCGGCTCCAGCATGTCATGGGCGCGCTCTCGATAAGAGGCGATCGCTTCTTCACGGTGCATAGGCCACGTCGTTCCCAGACAAGCCGTTGGTAAGCAATACGCAATTGATCTTTCGGCTACAAAGCGCGTAATCGCGGCCTCATCCGCCTTGCTGATTTCACCATTCGGGCCATAGAATTTGATGCCATTGCGATCGGCTGGAATGTGCGACCCGGTGACCATAAGAGCCGCCGCGCCGTGTTTGCATGCATATAGTGCCAGGGCAGGCGTGGGTATGGTGCCGCAATCGATCGGCTGGAAACCATTTGCGGCCAACGCCGCCATGCAATTGTTGGCTATCGCCTGACTGCTGTCACGTAGGTCGCGGCCTATGAAGACTGAACTATTCGGCTGAACCCGGCTGGAAATCAAACGCCAAGCGAAAGCTTCGGTATAAAGTCCGCTGGCCTTGCCGACCAATTCCGAAGCCAAACCTCGAACGCCGCTTGACCCGAATTTCATGATTTCGCTTTGCTAGTGGACAGGCAGGGTGGGGTAATGTTGCAATGGGCTAGTACTTTCTACTGCAAGCGCCATCGTTCTCAGGCACCTGCTGTTCAGGTATGCGGTCTCTACAACACGGTGTGGCGTAAGGACCCCTCAGAGTTCCGCCGAACAGCAGGGCATCCACTGGCACAGGGGCATCCACAGTTCTCCTTCTAATGGAATCTTTTGGCGGGCTCATCTAATGATCAAGGAAGTGGAGTGATCGATCGGTGCCTGCCGGTATTTCGCTATGCAGCATCATGACAGGTCCGTAAACTTGGTTGTTTGGATGGAACGCATCCATGGCATGGATAGGGCTAGAAAGCCGTCTCGATCAGCGCAATGGAACCCTGTGATTCTTGGGTAATGGATTAAGGTCAGCCAGAGCGCTCGCCGACCATGGCGTCGCCTAGGGCGCTGGACCCAAGCAGGAACCGATGCTTGGATCAGTTGGGGCGACGATCAGCGCCGACAATGTCTTGCCTTGCGACGCCCTTCAGAAAGTTGTTTCTGGAATTGCGTTCGATCAAGGCCCAGCGCAAAACCTTGATGCAGTCGTCGCCGCCGCAATCTTCGCCTTCGGCTTTGTCTACATCCATCCGTTCGAGGACGGAAACGGCCGCATTCACCGCTACCTGATCCACCACGTCCTTGCCATGCACAGCTTCAATCGCCGGGAGTGGTGTTTCCCGTCTCGGCCGCGATCCTGGACCAGATCGACGAGTACAGGCGCGTGCTGGAGAGCAATTCGAAGCGCCTTCTGCCATTGGTCGAATGGGAACCGACGCCGCAATTCAACGTCCGGGTGCTGAATGACACCGGGGATTTCTACCGATACTTCGATGCAACCCCGCACGCCGAATTTCTTTATGCCTGCCTTCGGCGGACGATCGAACGGTACCTTCCTTACGAAACAGCTTTTCTGCAGCGCTACGATCAATTCCGGCAACAGGTGAATGCCTTTATCGACACGCCCAAGCGGCTGATCGATCTGCTCTTCCGTTTCCTTAACCAGAATGGTGGCCCCTATCGAGCCGCGCCCTCGGAAAGGAATTCCCGGCTCTGACCAATGACGAAGCGCGGGCGGCTCGAGGCGATCTATGCGCAGACCAGAAAACGGCAAAGCACGCGGCAGAAGCCTTTCCCTGGGACTGCCGGTCGACCCTTGCGTTAGCGCCGAAACTCGGGACGTCAAGTTCTGGGGCAAACCGGACAAGCCGAAGGTGTGTCGGGAATGCTGCTGCGCCACGGCAGTGATTTCTGCATCATCTATACGCCTATATACGCAGTGCCGGCGTCAGCACCCCAGCGGTCGAAGATACGCGACAAGTCGCGTGCAAGTCATCTTGGGGACGCTGACAACAAGGTACGTGCGCTCAATCGCGTCCACCCCATTCACAAAACCGGCTCCGTGGAGTAGTGGGAACGCAGAGAAATCTCCGGTCGCAGCCTTACCCGGTCAAAACAAGGATTCAAACCATGAAAGCCCTCGTCATCTGCTCCGGCGGATTGGACTCTGTTTCGCTCGCTCACAAGGTGGCGACCGAGCAGAAACTCATTGGCCTGCTTTCGTTCGATTACGGCCAGAGGCACAAAAAGGAACTCGGCTTTGCCGCTATCTGCGCCAAGCGGCTGGCTGTTCCGCACCAGATCGTCGATATCCGCGATGTTGGCCGGAACCTGAGCGGCTCGGCGCTGACTGATAATGTGGACGTGCCCGACGGGCACTATGCCGAAGACTCCATGAGGATCACGGTGGTGCCGAATAGGAACGCCATCATGCTGGCCATCGCCTTCGGGGTTGCCGCCGCGAAGAAGGCCGATGCGGTGGCCACTGCCGTCCACGGCGGAGATCATTTCATCTATCCCGATTGCCGGCCCGCTTTTATCGACGCCTTTCAGACGATGCAGAACCATGCCCTCGCAGGCTACGCCGATATCCGCCTGTACGCTCCGTATGTGAATATGTCGAAGGCCGACATCGTCAGCGAGGGGGCAAAGTACGCCACACCGTTCGAGGCGACGTGGTCCTGCTACAAGGGCGGTGCACGTCATTGCGGTCGCTGCGGGACATGCGTCGAACGGCGCGAAGCATTCGATCTGGCCGGCATCACCGACCCGACAGATTATGAGGACGCAGACTTCTGGCTCCACGCTATCCAGACAAGGAGCGCGTGATGTTCCGCATTACCAAAGAGTTCCACTTCTCGGCCTCGCATCAGCTCACCTCCTTGCCACCAGATCATCAGTGCGCACGTCTGCACGGCCACAACTACATCGTCGTAGTGGAGCTTTCAGGTGGCGAACTGGACGAACACGGCTTTGTGCGCGACTACCAAGATCTGGCGGCGTTCAAGCACTACATCGATGGGACGTTCGACCATCGGCATCTTAACGACGTGCTGGGGCATGACCATGCCACAGCGGAATGTCTGGCCAGGCACTTCTACGACTGGTGCAAGGTGCGGCTACCCGAAACCTCCGCCGTGCGGGTGAGCGAGACGCCGAAAACCTGGGCGGAATACCGACCATGACTTGCGCGTTGCATCCCGGAATCCGGGTGAGCGAGATTTTTGGGCCGACCATTCAGGGCGAAGGCGTGCTGATCGGCTTGCCGACGGTGTTCGTAAGAACCGGCGGGTGCGATTATCGCTGTTCCTGGTGCGACAGCCTGCATGCGGTGGACCGTCGCTTCCGCCATGATTGGGAGATGATGTCTTCCGACGCGGTTTGGCAAAAGGTCATTGCACTTTCCGGCGGTCAGCCCGTGATGGTATCGCTGTCGGGCGGCAATCCGGCCATCCAGCCGCTTGGCCAGTTGATCGACCGCGGGCATGGTGAGGGCTACCGTTTTGCATTGGAAACCCAAGGTTCGGTGTCTAAGCAATGGTTCGCGGATCTCGACGTGCTGGTACTCAGCCCCAAGCCGCCCTCAAGTGAAATGACGACAGATTGGGCCGCGTTCGACGCCTGCTTAGAGGCGGCGCAGGATAAGCCGCAGACGGCGCTCAAGCTCGTCGTCTTCGACGAAGATGACTATGCCTATGCCAAAGACGCCGCGGCGCGCTACCCGCAATTACCCGTCTATCTGCAGCCCGGCAATCACACGCCGCCGCGTCCCGGCAACGAAGACGGGTTCATCGACATGGCCGGTGTGATGAGGCGCATGGAATGGCTGGTTGAAAAAGTGACCCGTGACAGGTGGTTCGAGGCGCGTGTACTGCCGCAGCTTCATGTTCTGCTCTGGGGAAACAAACGGGGCGTCTAGCCGAAGGGGAAGGATTGCCGACGACGAGCAAGACAGACCTCTATAGCAATCTCACCCAACTGGGCGGCAGCAGCGTCGTTCCGGAAAGCCCCGAAAACACCGTGCTGGAAAAGGCACCGAAATCCGCATGAGGGCTCGCCTTATTGGGGGCGCTTCACCGCTCCTCTGGAGCGTGACTTGCTCTCGATACTACCATGCTTTTCCGCTGGGTTTGTTTGGTTGCCGATCACCGCTGCGGGACGAATGCGCTTGACAAAATAGCGACGGGCCGTTCAATTCGATGCATTCACCAGGGGAGTCCCGGCAAGGGGCTGAGATACTGCTGGCTTTCGCGGCGCAGTGACCCGTTGAACCTGATCCAGTTCATACTGGCGTAGGGACGGTGCAAGCGCTTTGCGGGAGTTTACGCCCGAGGTCCTGTTTCGGCAGGCCGACCAAAGCGTCTTTTCATCCTTCCGGCACAGAACTGGGTCTCCAATGCATGAGCAAAGGAGCCTCACGATGAATGCCCTCACCCCCGCCGTGTCGACGGGACCACTGCCCGCCTCGCGGAAAATCCACAAATCCGGCGTCCTCCACCCGCAGATCAGGGTGCCGATGCGCGAAATCTCCGTTCATCCAACGGCCGGCGAGCCGCCCGTCATCGTCTACGATCCATCAGGCCCCTATACCGACCCGACAGTCGAAACCAGCATTGAAAAGGGCCTCGCCCGGCTTCGCCATGAATGGATTACCGCGCGCGGCGATGTCGAAGCCTATGACGGCCGCCATGTCCGGCCGGAAGACAATGGATTCGCGGTGGGTGAGCGCCTGACGCCGGAATTTCCCATTCGCAATCGGCCGCTCAGGGCCAGGTCAGGTAAGGCGGTGACGCAGCTTGCCTATGCCCGCGCCGGCATCATCACGCCTGAAATGGAGTTCGTCGCCATCCGCGAGAACCTCGGCCGCGAGATGCTGCGCGGCACGCTGCAACGCGACGGCGAAGCCTTCGGCGCATCGATCCCCGACCTCGTCACGCCGGAATTCGTGCGTGACGAGGTGGCTCGCGGGCGCGCAATCATTCCCGCCAACATCAATCATCCCGAGAGCGAGCCGATGATCATCGGCCGCAATTTCCTGGTCAAGATCAACGCCAATATCGGCAACTCGGCGGTCACCTCCTCGATGGCCGAGGAGGTCGAAAAGATGGTCTGGGCGATCCGCTGGGGCGCCGATACGGTGATGGACCTCTCGACCGGCCGCAACATCCACAACATCCGCGAATGGATCGTGCGCAATGCGCCGGTGCCGATCGGCACGGTGCCTCTCTATCAGGCGCTCGAAAAGGTCAACGGCATCGCCGAGGATCTGAGCTGGGAGGTCTACCGCGACACGCTGATCGAACAGGCCGAACAGGGCGTCGACTATTTCACCATCCACGCAGGCGTGCGGCTGCACTACATCCCGCTGACGGTCGACCGGGTCACGGGTATCGTGTCGCGCGGCGGGTCGATCATGGCCAAATGGTGCCTGCACCATCACCGGGAGAGCTTCCTTTACGAGCATTTCGCCGAAATCTGCGACATCTGCCGCGCCTATGACGTGTCCTTTTCGCTCGGCGACGGCCTTCGTCCCGGCTCGATCGCCGACGCCAACGACGCGGCGCAATTCGCCGAGCTGGAAACGCTCGGCGAGCTGACGAAGATCGCCTGGGCCAAGGATTGCCAGGTGATGATCGAGGGGCCCGGCCACGTGCCGATGCACAAGATCAAGGAGAACATGGACAAGCAACTCGCCGTCTGCGGCGAGGCGCCTTTCTATACGCTTGGACCGCTGACGACCGACATCGCGCCGGGTTACGACCACATCACCTCAGGTATCGGCGCCGCCATGATCGGCTGGTTCGGCACCGCCATGCTCTGCTACGTCACACCGAAGGAACATCTCGGCCTTCCCGATCGCAACGACGTCAAGATTGGCGTGATCACCTACAAGATCGCAGCACACGCCGCCGACCTAGGGAAGGGGCATCCGGCGGCGAAAGTCAGGGATGACGCCCTTTCCCGCGCGCGCTTCGAGTTCCGCTGGGAGGACCAGTTCAACCTGTCGCTCGATCCCGAAACAGCGCGGTCCTTCCACGACCAGACCTTGCCCAAGGAAGCGCACAAGCTGGCGCATTTCTGCTCGATGTGCGGGCCGAAATTCTGCTCGATGCGGATTTCCCACGACATTCGTGCCGAAGCGCAGAAGGAGGGCATGGCGGCGATGGCGGCGAAATACCGCGAGGGCGGCGATCTCTACGTGCCGGCGGACGAGACCGGCACACCGCTGGTGCCGGAGGCGCATGAGCGGTCATGAGGGTGCTGGTCAAAGGGGCCGGCGTCGCCGGTCTCACCGCAGCCTTCGAACTCGCCACGCGCGGCGCGGCGGTGACAGTTGCTGAGACAAGACATGGCCTCGGCGGCAATGCGTCGTGGTTCGCCGGCGGCATGCTGGCGCCATGGTGCGAGCGCGAAAGCGCCGAGCAACCGGTGCTGGATCTCGGACGCGATGCCGCCGACTGGTGGGAGGCGGCAACGCCCGGGCAGGTGACGCGGGCCGGAACACTGGTCGTGGCCGCGCCGCGCGATGCGGGCGAACTCGACCGGTTCGCCAGCCGCACGTCGGGTCATCGGCGCGTCGATGAGGATGAAATCGCGTTGCTGGAGCCCGACCTCGCCGGCCGCTTCCGCCGCGGACTGCTCTTCTCCGACGAAGCCCATCTCGACCCGCGCCAGGCGATGGCGGCACTTCATGACAGGCTGGCGGCGATGGGAGTCGAATTCCACTTCTGCGCCGATGCCCCGGCTGTTTCCGGGTTCGGTCGTCAAATCGACTGCACGGGAATGTCCGCCGTCGATGGAAGGCTGCGTGGCGTTCGTGGCGAGATGCTGATCCTGCGTACGCCTGATGTCTCGCTGTCGCGCCCGGTCCGGCTGCTTCATCCGCGCTTTCCGCTCTATATGGTGCCACGCACCGACCACCGTTTCATGATCGGCGCGACGATGATCGAGAGCCAGTCCACTGGACCTGTCACGGCTCGTTCAATGATGGAGCTTTTGGGCGCGGCCTATGCCCTCCATCCGGCCTTTGGCGAGGCCGAGATCGTTGAAACCGGTGTCGGCGTTCGTCCGGCCTTTCCCGACAACCTGCCCCGCGTCGAAGCGAGCGGAGACACCGTCGCGATCAATGGGCTCTATCGTCACGGTTTTCTCCTCGCCCCCGCCATGGCGCGCCAAGCTGCCGACCTGGTTTTCAATCAAGACGGAACCAAGGAACCTACTCATGAAACTGATGGTCAACGGCGAAGCGCGTGAGGTTGCCGCCACCACGCTGGCGGCGCTGCTTGCGGCGCTCGACTATGAGGGCGATTGGCTGGCGACGGCCGTCAACAGCGACGTCGTGCACAAAGCCCGGCGGGCAGAATTCCAGTTGAGCGACGGCGACCGGATCGAAATCCTCTCGCCCATGCAGGGAGGCTAGCATGCTGGAGCTTTTCGGGACGCCACTTCCCTCCCGCCTGCTTCTCGGCACGGCTCAGTATCCGTCGCCGGCCATCCTCGCCGACGCGGTGAAGGCGTCGGGGACGTCGGTGGTGACCGTCTCCTTGCGGCGGGAGATGGCAGGCGGCAGGGCCGGCGAAAGATTCTGGTCGCTGATCCGCTCACTCGGCACGAAAATCCTGCCCAATACTGCCGGCTGCCATTCGGTCAAGGAAGCGGTCACGACCGCGAGGATGGCGCGCGACGTCTTCGGTACGAGCTGGATCAAGCTCGAAGTGATCGGCAGCCACGACACGCTGCAGCCAGACGTGTTCGGCCTGGTCGAAGGCGCCCGCATCCTGTGCGAAGATGGCTTTTCGGTATTCCCCTATACCACCGACGACCTTGTCGTGGCCGAACGGCTGCTGGAGGCGGGCTGCAGGGTCTTGATGCCGTGGTGCGCGCCGATCGGTTCCGCCCTCGGACCGGTCAACATGACGGCACTGCGCTCGATGCGCGGACATTTCCCTGACGTCCCGCTGATCGTGGATGCAGGCCTCGGGCGACCGTCACACGCCGCAACGGTCATGGAGCTCGGTTTCGACGCCGTGCTCCTGAACACGGCGGTCGCCAGGGCGGCCGATCCGGTCGGCATGGCGCGTGCGTTCGGCAAGGCGGTCGATGCCGGTCGCGAAGCCTTCAGTTCAGGATTGCTCGAGCCACGCGAGGTCGCCGTGCCGTCGACGCCGATATTCGGCAGGGCGGTTTTCTCATGAAGCTCGATCCGTTCTACCTAATCGTCGACAGCGCAGCCTGGATCGAACGGCTGCTGCCGCTCGGCGTCAAGCTGGTGCAGCTGCGTATCAAGACCAAGGATGAGGCCGGGTTGCGCGCGGAAATCCGGAAGGCAACGGCCTTGTGCGCCGAGCACCAAAGCCAGCTCATCGTCAATGACCATTGGCGCCTGGCAATCGAGGAAGGCTGCAACTTCGTCCATCTCGGCCAGGAGGATTTGCAGACCGCCGACCGCGCGCGGATACGGGCAGCCGGCGTCAGGCTCGGGCTGAGCACGCATGATCATGTCGAACTGGAGACGGCCTTGTTTGCCGAGCCCGACTACATCGCGCTCGGTCCCATCTACCCAACCATCCTGAAGAAGATGAAATGGGCGCCGCAAGGGCTCGAACGAATCCGCGAGTGGAAGCGCCGGGTCGCACCTGTCCCATTGGTCGCCATTGGAGGCCTCAATCCTGACCGGCTCGACGGTGTCTTTGCGGCTGGCGTGGACAGCGCGGCCGTCGTGACCGACATCACGCTGAATGCCGATCCCGAAGCGCGCACACGAGAATGGATCGAAAAGACGGAGCGATGGCGCTGAGGCGAGAACCGCATGTGCTTGTCGTTGGCGGGTCGGACTCCAGCGGTGGAGCTGGAATTGCCCGCGATATAGAAACGGTTTCCGCCTTCGGGGTGCGAAGTTGTCTTGCCATCACCGCCGTGACAGTCCAGACGCATTCGGCTGTCGAGCACGTCAAGCTTGTGCCGTCGGAGCTTGTCGCCGCTCAGATGCGCGCCGCGTTCGCTGCCAACGCTGTCGCGGCCGTCAAGATAGGCATGATTGGGACATCGGCGGCTGTTGAGGCAGTCGGCGCTGTTTTGGTCAACCGCCAAGTGCCTGTGGTACTCGACCCGGTCTTGGCCTCTACCTCGGGACGCAATCTGCTGGCGGACGATGCCATTAATATGCTGCGCCACGATCTGATGCCGATCTGCCGGCTTGTAACGCCTAACCTGGTCGAGCTGGCTGCGTTTACCGGCTCGTCACCGGCCGCGGACGAAGAAGGGGCTTGTCGTCAGGCTGAAGAGCTATCGAGGACGGTGAGGACCGCCGTACTCGTCAAGGGCGGCCATGCACAAGGAACCCGTTGCGTCGACGTGCTTTTGCAGCCGAACCAACCTGCAGTTCGGTTCGAGGCGCCCCGCTTGCCGCGAGGGATGCGCGGAACGGGTTGCATGATGGCCAGCGCAGTCGCCGCCTCGCTTGCTCTTGGAGCGTCGCTGGAAGCGAGCGTGCGCCAAGGCAAGCAATATGTTTTCGATGCGCTTGCCGGATCGAAGGACCTCGGGCCGAAAAGCTGATCGGGCCGAACGTATCCAACGCTCCGATCAAGTCTGGCAGGCGATCGTGGGTCTACTCCTAGGACATGAAGGCCCTATCCGAGGGGTGAGAATGCGGCATACACGGTCGCTTTCGCCTATCAACAACACGCCGCTTTGAGGAGGAAGCCGCATGTCTCTGTGCCAACCGGTTGATGGGTCATCCGAAACCCGCATCTAGTCGTCGCTAGCGACCGCATGCCGCTTGGCACGTTGTTGGGTGAGCGAACGTTCGAACCGGGGTTAGCCAACTCGAGCCATAATTGCGGATTGAATCGCCGTTGCGGTATATAGGGAAGCATCTAACGACAGATTCCCAAACGCCGGTTGACAAAGGAGGTAGTTTGCACCTGCCGCTTCCAGCTGTTCAAGAAGAGCTTGTCCCGCAGAAGCTGCCGTTCCTACTACGCACAATTCCTTCTCGATTGCTGCATCGAAGGTCAGCGGCAGGTTTGGTGGAGTCGGCATGCCATTAAGATCATAAAGGAATTTAAAGCTCTTGAGCCACCGTTCGTAAGCAGGTGCGGCGAGTGAACGTGCATCTGTTTCAGAACGCCCAATCACGACCATTCGGAGCAATCCAAGAAATGGCGTTTGGTCGTCCGCCTCACTGGTGTGCTCTCGACGGAAGGCATCAGTGATTCTTCGAACGGAAGAGGAAGGTCCCACGCACGCGATGTTCACGCCATTCGCAGCGGCCCAGACTGCCGATTCCGGTCGATTGGTGGCGATCCAAGTCGGCGGATGTGGACGCTGATGAGTTCTTAGCGTCAGCGGAACGCTGTTCAACTCAAAATGGCGACCTTGATAGGATAGCGTGCCGCCCTTCAGCGCATTGATAAGAATTTCGCTGGCTTCCGCATAGTGGTTTGGCGCCGCGTCCGAGCCAATCCCGAAGTAACCCAATTCGATCGGGAGCGAGCCGCGCCCTATCCCAAGTTCGAGCCTGCCACCGCTCAATTGGTCCAGCATACAGATCTCTTCGAACGCACGTAGCGGATGATAGAGGGCAAGCAGCATTACCAACGGGCCGACACGAAGGCGCCGGGTTCGCTGGGCTACGCTCGACAAGAACAGATTCGGTGAGGGACCTCTCCCATGTGGGGTACAATGGTGCTCTGCGAGATGATATGCATAGAACCCAAGGTGATCGCACGCCTCCGCTAACATCAGGCGATCTTCGTACTGTCGGGCGATATCGGGGCCGTCCTCGTCCAGATGATCGAAGATGCCGACAGCTAGGCCTGAAGGAAAGGCCTTATCCATGATATTGTCTCCATTTTTGACGCAGAAAGTCCGGTTGCTTGCGTATTCCAAGCAATTTAAAGATTTCTCGCTCGTGTAATCGCTCGGATTATTGGCTGCGAAATGCTAAGAGCCTTAGCAACCTAATGCGGGGGTGTTGACATATTCAATATTCTGCTAATACGACTAGTGGCACGAAGAAACGCATCCATTTGCTCTTTTGTACCGATGCTGACGCGGATGTAATTTTCCAAACCTTTATCTGGAAAGACGGCAACAAGTATTTTTTGCCTTGCGAAGGCTGATTGCCACCATGAGCCGTCCTGTGCCGTTGGCACGCGGGCAAGCAAGAAGTTTGCGTGGGAAGGGATTACGGAAAATCCAAGTTGCGACAGCGCGAGCGTCACTCGCCGTCGTTCATGCCTGATGTGTCTGTGGTTGTCTGCATAGGCGGCGCGGTGCGCAAGGACGCTGATACCAACCGCCTGCCCGATCACATTCATGTTGAAGACGTTCTGGATGTTGCGTAGCCTGCCGATAATTTCAGGATGACCGAAACCGAAACCGACGCGAACGCCGGCGGCAGCATAGCTTTTCGAAAATGTCCTTAAGACCAGAAGGTTCGAATAGCGATTGATGAGGCGTAGACCATTCTCGGGTGCAAAGTCGACGTAGGCCTCATCCAGCACGATCAAGCGGTCCGATTTCGCTACCAGGCGTTCGATATCGGCCACCGGAACGAACGTTCCAGTCGGATTGTTCGGATTGGCTAGCAGAATGAACTTGGCGTCCTTTGCAGGACCGAAGAGCAATTGCTCCATCGGCAAGGAATGATCTTTGCTAAATTCGATTTCGACAAATTGAGCACCCTGCAACGTTGCAAGTTTGCGGTTGAACGAAAAGCCTGGCGACATCATCGCCACGCTATCCCCCGGGGTAAGGAATGCTCTGTAGACAAGTCCAAGCAGTTCAGACGATCCGTTGCCGGCGATCACCTGATCCATGGAGACGCTGTAGGCATTCGCGGCTGCTTCTCTCAAGCTGATGTTATCGTCTTCTGGATATAGATACTGCCGTTCGAGAGCTGCAATCGCACTTTGCATTATGATTTCCGGAAGCGGGAAGGGGTTCTCATTCGTGTTTAGTTTTACCCAACTTGAATCCGGCGCTGGTGTATCGGATGGCAGAGCATCTAACTGTCTCGCCACTTGCGAAAGAGACGACAGCACACTCTGAAGTTTTGCATCGGACATGTTTTTCTCCGTTTCAGTCGCAGAGGGAATCCGGGATGAACTGATGGTCTGAGCACATGGCCGACCAACAGTGCATTCACACCGCCGTTGTCAGCACATTGACCCCGCGAGGTCGGGCGGGCTGTCCTCCCGGGTCGGATTGGCCCGACGCTCAGTCCGCATCCACTCGTCATCGGGCCAAGGCTCCGCCAACCACCAACGCTTGATTTGTCCCTGATATTTGCCTCGGTCAGCCTTTCAAGGACGCTTGATCTGATGCCGTATTTCCTCAGCGTGTATCCAATCTGGCGCGGCGTCGGTCCAAGCAGGCGCCGCCTTTGCCTGCACCGAGCCATCTCTCCACGGCCGCGATGACACGCTCGCGATTTGACATACTCGTACCTTTAAAGAGGCTGCGCTGGCAGGCGCCAGCAGTGCCTGGTCCCTGACGACGGACGGGACCGTAGCGGCGGCCCAAGGAGCAGCCTCAGTCGGCCGCGTGGCCGGCCTTGTCTGGCATCATCGGCCCCAGTTGCAGCACCTTGGTGCCCGGTCCGCTCTTCCACGGCGTTGCGGAAAACACTGTCCGTGGCAGCAGTCAAAGTCGTTTCAGCCGATTGACGCTCCCGCTGCCAGGAACATGCGATGCAGCTTCACTGTCTGCCCAACCAGATTGGCGATTGTGGTGAGGAGGCGGAGGTCGTAATCGAGGAGGGAACCTGATTTGTTGTCCAGAATGCGGTCGATGGTCGGGGTGCCCACGACGTTCGCATCGACGCGAACGGGTACGCCGATGAACGACACTTTCATGTTGTCGGACGCCCCGAGCACGTCCTTGTCGGCGGCGTTGAAAGCCGGATCCACCGCTTGGTTGCGGATTTTGACTGGTCACGGGCAAGCGCGAAAAACGCCCTGGCCGTAAGTCGGGGCGCCGCAACGTGGTCGAGTGCACAGCGGAGCGATGCCTTGCCATGGGTTTCCTTTCATGAATCGCGACCGTCGACTGACTTCTGCACGCCGCAACCGCACGTTGATTCACGAGACCGGAATGGGGCGGGAGAGTCAATCGAGCTTTCTTTCATTCGCGAAAGGAAACTCTGCGCTCATGATAGAATTCCATCAGTTTCATATAGCTCCGGTAGATGATATCGAACGGCAGAATGTCTGCCCCGGCGTCCCCGCGGTGCCGGTGCTGATGGCCCGGGCCATCAGCCTAATCAGCTCCTGGCAAAGCTGGCACAGTGGCGTGGCGACCGCCATCGCGACGATGTCATCTACGTGGGCCGACCGCGACTCCGGCGTGATTTCATTCACAATCGCGACAAGGTCTTGACCGCGGAGCGGCTGATGGCCCCCTGCCCCGCCGACCAGCTGCGCTGCGCCGTTTCCCAAACGTCTAGGTCACATTTTCGAAGTGCGTGTTGGAATCGGTGATTCCGTATCACATTATCGCCACGTTTTAGCCGCGACGTGGTCGCAATGCCCCACCAGAAAGCCGGCGTTGCCCTGACAGTTCGGTCCGGCATCGGCTCAAACCAGCCCCCCGCTTAAGGGTCAGTGCCGGATCGAACGCTTCTTGCATCTCTTTTTGAAGGAAATCAGGTGCGACGCCCGAAAAGCATACGGCGGCCATTAGAAGCAAGCTGATCCGCTCCATTGATCGATACATGGTCCGCCAAATTGCACAGCGCGCCAAGGATCTGCAAATCAACGATGGTTTGAGGCGGCGGCTGCCAGGCGAGACACATCTCGGGCCGACAGGGCCATTCCGAGCGCCAGCGCGCGAGATGCTTCGGATCGGAAGTGTTGCGCAGCTCACTTCTCGAGGATCGATCCCGGTCGCAAAGACGCATCAGCCTCGCCGGCAACTACGCCGGGCAGCTAGAGAATGTGCAACGGGCATACCCCGGCGCAACACTCCTCCCCGATGACCATGGAGTATGGCTTCTCGCTCGCAGCCAAGTGATAGATGGCTTATCGCGAGAAGCCATATTCCTTATTGCCCTACCAGAAACGCCACCGGTCGAGCCGCGTGGATGGGCGTTCTGGCAGCAAGATGGGCAGGTCGAATGGATCGGCCCGCGACATACCAATTTCCCTGACGGCTCGGTGTGCGCTTATCACCCCATGCTCGATAAAGCTTGGTCGCCAGGCAGTGATTTGTGCACGTTGCTGGACCTTTATAGCGTATGGGCGCTTCGCCAGCTTCATTTGGTGGTGTTTGATCGGTGGCCGGGACGCCAGTATGCGATGCTGGATGAACTGGGCCAAGCTGATCCCTATTATCGGCTAACCCAGTTTAAGGAGGCCGAGCTTTGCAACTGCGGATCAAATCGGCGCTATGGCGAATGCTGCCGGCCGCATGATCTGAAGCTACCCTTCCCGTCGATTCTGCACGCCTTCAAAAGCCGTAATCTCGGTCTCGGCATCTTTGATCGAGCCCCTCCCGCCGAAATTGCAGTGTTGATCGCCGAAGGAGGACAAAATCCCCCACCCCCCATGCTAGGGGTTCACTCTACTCTGCGGGCTCATGTCGCGGACGTAAGGGGAATCCTTAGCTCTACATCCCGTAAGAGATGCTCGATCGGGTCAGAGGGAAAAGCATTCCGCTTCTGACGAAATCCCCAATGCCAGGTGCCGACGACTTCCGAGCCGTCGAACTATGTCGAGAAGTTCAGCTTCGGAAAATGCAGCAACACGCGGGCCGCCCACCATATTTTCTCAATATCGTGGTCGCCTGGACCCTTGGCCCATGGGGTCCAGCCCTTGCATAGCCGTTGCGCCAATTCGCTGTTTCGCATCTTCAATCCCACGGAATGATGGATAAAATAACGGGGTATATCCGTCGTAAGAGGGAAGTCTACGAACTGCCAGCAGGTGGAATTTACCAGATTTGTTCATCACTCTTGCACCAAATTCAACTTTAGGAGATGCTAACTCGGCCTTGGGAGGGCTGGGGGATGAGAATAAAAGCATTTGTGGCACTTGGTGCCACGGCAGCGCTGGGCGGCTGTCAAACAAGCAATCAAGCCGACTACATGCAAATAGGCTACGGGCCTAGTTTCGACGTCGCCCACGCTCAATGCGAAATGCATAAGGGGTCGGTTGACCAAGGCTATATTGCTATCGGGTCCCCGGGCTTTGTTGCGGGGGCCGGAATCGGCAATGCCCTCGGCAACTTGGCTGCCGAAGACCAGTATATGAAGAACTGCCTCATCCTAAGCGGGTGGAAGCGTGCCCCGCATGGCCAGGGTGCCACGGCAGCTCCAGCCGTTGCTGGTGGCGCGCCACCGACACCCTATGGGATCCAGCGCGCACCTGGCAGCTGGATCAATACGGCGCTGCTGGACTGGTCAGACGCGAATAACAAGTGCGTCGCCGGCGACAAGGCCGCGTGTGGGACTCGAGCGAAGCTTGGTGCGCAACTGAGAGCCGCCGGCATAAACCCGGCGCCGGTCTAGGGGCCATGCAGTGGAACCTGGCGATCTGCCTTGGCATCGTTCTGGCATTGAGCGGCTGCGCAGCGGATTATCTCAATCACTATGACAGCGTGACGCTCTCTGCCGGCGACGCCAATCGCGCCAATAGTCTCGCCCAGACAGTCGACCCGTTCAACCCGAACAATCAGAACACGCATATCGAGGGCGACGGCCAGCGAACAGCTGGAGTCATCCAGGCCTTTCGCGGAATCCCGCTGACATCGCCAGGCCAAGGTGCGCGCCAAGGTGGCGGCGGGGACTCTGGCAATCATCCATGCGATCTGCGCAATGGGGTTGACAGCCTAGGCCGGGCTTGTGGTGAACGTGCCGCCGAAGCGAAACCGGGCGGCCGCACCGGACATGAGGCGAACTAGTACTACTGTGTCATAAAACTATGTTGGCAGCATGGACATCGTGGCAGACGCCGCGCCAAGGCGTGGGCGAGTCTAACCCTGACGGTGGCGATTGAATTGCTGACGTGGCGTTCGGGACGGAGCGGCGGCGCCGCGGGGTCGATAATCTTCGGGTAGCGCAGGTGCCTTGAGGAGCGGCGCTGAGCGTGGGGCTGAGGGGGGAATCAGACTCCGTTCGGAGACTAGGAATCCGTAAGCGGCGATCGCGAGCGTGGCGTGGTGATGGAAGCCGCGCCAACCTCGGCCCTCATAATGGCCAAGGCCGATCTCCTGCTTGAGTTCCTGATAATCCCGTTCGATCCGCCATCTCAGCTTGGCCTGGTCGACGAGGCCGGCGAGTTCGGTATCTTCCGGCAAGGTCGAGAGCCAATACTTGGTCGGCTCGACCTCGCCCTGCGGCCACTCGATCAGGAACCATTCCTCAGCTCGTGGCGCGGAGCGCCAGTAGTCGCGATGGGCTGGGCGGACGCGGACGGCGGCAAAGCGCGAGGCGAGCGGCGCCTTGGAGCCCTCGCGCCAGGTGACGCGGCACCAGGCGCCCTCGGGCAGCGCTTGCGCCAGGTCCTTGGCCGAAACGGGCGCGTGGTCGGCCTGGCGTCGGACGAGCGAAGGTGGGCGGCCGCGGCCGCTCCATGGCTTGGGCGGCAGCGGTTGCGTGTCCGGCGGCCACAGACGGATCGAGGACTGGACACCGACGACATAGGTCAAGCCCATCTCCGTCAGCCCGGTGCGCAAGGAGCTGTCGTTGCCATAACCGGCATCGGCCAGCACCACGCCCGGCGAGACGCCGGCCGCCAGCGCCGCCCGGATCTGCGCGAGTGCGATTTCGGGCTTGGTGCGGAAGATGACATCCTCCGGCACACCTGCCTTGGCGCGCCGGTCAGGGTCGTTGGCCCAGCCTTCCGGCAGATAGAGCTGATAGGCGACCGGCAGGCTCGCCTGTTCGGTGGCAACCGACAGACTGACCGCGACCTGGCAGTTGTCCTGCTTGCCGATCTGGCCGCAGTACTGCCGCGCCACACCCACCGAATGCTTGCCTTTCTTGGGAAAGCCGGTGTCGTCGACGATCCAGGCGCGGATCGGCCCCTGACCCTCAAGTGCCGGCAGAACCTGCGCCCGCACGACGCCAAGCACGGCATCATCCGACCAGTCCGCTTTCGCCACGAAGTGATGCAGAGACTGGTGCGCCGCCTGAACACGCCCAGGCTCCACCCGTGCCGCCATCGGCTCGACGCTCTTGCGCTCGCCTGGCAAAAGCAGCCCGGTGCAATAGGCCTTCAGCGGCGCCACCCGGTCAGCATGACCCAATGCCGAGGCGAGCGTCTCGACATAGGCCGCAAAACGCGATTCACTCGTTTCGATTCCGTCTCGGAGATTCATCGCTCCCTCCATTTGAAGCTTGAATCGCCATTCTCGCAATCAATCGTTAACGAAGTTTATGACACAGTAGTACTAGCATGCTGCGTAGAATGCGATCGCCTCGCCGGAGGCCACTTGGCGTGGTGCAAAGGCGCCTGATCTTGGTGACAGTGGCCGCGGCTGGCGCTCTGGCTGCGCAAACGGCCATGCAACACAGCGACCACATGCCCGAGCTCCATCTGCCGAATTGGACCAGCGCGGGCCTGGCGACGATTGCCGGCGTGGCATCCGTCATCGACGGCGACACGATCGAAATCCACGGCCAGCGCATCCGCTTCAACGGCATCGACGCGCCGGAGAGCCAGCAGCTTTGTAAAAATGCGAGCGGGGCCGACTATCCTTGCGGGCGGCGATCGGCCGCCGCGCTGGACGGCTTCCTGGCAGCCTCGAAGCCGGTGCAATGCACCTTCGTGACCTGGGACCGCTATCATCGCTATATCGGCGACTGCCGGCGCGCCGATGGCGCCAGCGTTGCCGCCTGGATGGTCGAGCACGGCCAGGCGCTGGATTGGCCCCGCTACAGCCACGGCACCTACGCAGAGAAGCAGGCGACGGCCGAGGCGTCGAAAGTCGGCATTTGGGTCGGCAAGTTTCAGTCGCCGTGGGATTGGCGCACGGAGCATGCAGACGGCGCGGCTCCGTCGAGCCAGCCGCTCGGCATCAGCCGCCAACAGGTCGCGCAGAGCTATTCGTGCCAGCCACGGCGGACCTGTTCGCAGATCGGCTCCTGTGAGGAAGCCCAATGGTATCTCAGCAACTGCCCTTGGGGCCGGAAGCTGGATCGGGACGGCGACGGCGTGGCGTGCGAGACGTTGTGCTAACGCGGCGCCCTGAGTTGCGCTTCAAAGGCCCCAGCCCCATCGACATGGTCGAGACCCACATCGAGACCAGCGCCGAGGTCAGGGTCGAGCGGCGATGCTACATCTCCTCTCGCATCCTCACCGCAAAAACTTTCGCCGAGGCCGCCCCATTGGGGATCGAGAACGGGCTACGCTGGGTTCTCGATGTCCAATTCAAGGATGATCAGTCCCGCCTGCGCCGCAGCCACGGCGCCACAAACATGGCCATGGTCCGCCACCTCGCCCTCAACCTCATCCGAGCCATGTCCGGAAAACAATCCATCAAGGGAAAGCGAAAACTCGCGACCTGGGATACCGACTACCTGATTGCAGTTCTCCAATTCCGGGTGGTCGACCCATGCCAGCATAATAGGAGGATATTTGCTGCTCTTTCCTCGTCCCGCTATTGGAGGAAACGGCACCGCGACCTTGATGCAGTGTCATGGATGGATAGGGCATTATTCGGGAACCGAACCAATCCACAGAAATATTTTGTTGGTATTTTTGTTGGTCCGCGCTGCTATTGCTCCATGCCGAGGCGATTGAAAACGAATTCAAATTTCCTCTACTTGGATTCCGCCTCTGGGCACCATCAGCTTCAAGCTGTAGTTTCCATATCGTAAGTACTTGGCTTTTCGTCATAAATTTTTGACGCAACCCTTGCGTCAGTCACAACGCGCTCTCTCGGTGTTGGTATTTTTGATGACATCCAGCCACCTGTTGCATTTTGGCAATTGGTAGGGTGAACACCCAAATTCCTGGCTTGGTGCCGTTTTTCAATCACTTGGTGCACTCAGTTCGAATCCGGGAATCGGAAGCGAACCGCCGCCACACACAATACCAGCGCAAGGCAGAGGCCGACAGTTATGCCGGCCGCCTCGCACGACATCCGCTTTGTCGGCGATGATGTCCGCCTCGAAAAACTGGCAGCCGAGTTCCAGGACGGGATGAGCGCGGCTTGACCACGCGACTTCGACCCAGCCTTCAACGAGCCATGATGATCGGCAGTCCGGGATCCTCGATCATGGACCTTGTCACGCCGCCGAAAATCCGTTCCCGCAGCCGCGAATGACCATAGGCCCCCATGACCATGAGTTCGGCGCCAGTGTCGACCGCGTGCTGGCGGAGAACGTCGGCTATCGAGTGGTTTGAGCTCGGCAAACGGTCTACCGTTACCTTTACGCCATGGCGGGAGAGATAGGTCGCCACGTCTGCCCCGGGCTCCGCGCCGTGATGCCGTTCGTCCTCGATCGGGTCTACCATGACGATCCGCACCTCATCGGCACCTGAGAGGATGTCCAGCGACTCTCGCAAGGCGCGTGACGCTTCCAGGCTGGCGTCCCATGCGACGAGGACGCGTTTCGGTTTCAACGTCGCGGACGCCCCTTTGGGGACAAACAGGATTGGCTTTCCAGACGAAAACAGCGTGCCTTCGATGACTTTCTCCTTGAGCGTTTGGCTCGCAAGCAGGTCTGGCCCAAGGACGGTTATATCGGCGTAACGCGCGCGCCGGCCGATGACCTCGTCTGCCCAGGCATAGTCCGGGTAGTCATCACTCAGGTCCGTCGATACCGGGCTCGCCGACAGCATTTTGGAAACGGCCGAATTCCGCTTCTGCAGCATTTCCGTTTCGGCTTCTCGCTCCGCGAGCCAAACCGGAGAGACCACCTCGGCATATGCCCCGCCGGAGGGAGGCGCCGCGATGACCAGAACAAGCACCGAGAGATGGGCATTGATTTCTTCACACAGGCCGGCGGCAAGCTTCAGATCAGCGTCTCCCTGATTGGGTCCTGTAACCGTGAGCAACGTCTTGAATGGCATAGCGGCGTCTCCTTGTTCGGGAAAGGTTCACAGTGGTCATAGCCGTAGCCAGCCGGTCGGATACCTGCCTTGCGCTGGATCAAACCGATCGCGTCGCAGGATTGATCCCGATCAACGTACGCGCGCCTCGCGAGCCTTAGCCTGACATCGACGGCTGGAGGCGGATCAAATGAGATTCGGAACGACGATGGGTTTCCTGGCGCTGACGTTGAGCACCGCGGCGGCACAACAGATGAGCAATGGACAGCAGGAATATCTGAATTCCTGCGCTGTGTGCCACGGCGTGGACGGCAGCGGCGACGGACCCATGGCCGACGTATTGCGGAAGCGCCCCGCGAATTTGACGACGCTCACAAGCCGCAATGGCGGCGAATTTCCCTACTGGCGGGTCTATGCCACGATCGACGGCCGCGGCCTCGTGCCAGAGCACGGCGAGCACGACATGCCAGTCTGGGGCAATCAGTTCCTGCCCGACGATGTGAAGCGCTACGGCCCCTACGGTGGCGAGGCTATCACCACGGAACGCATTCAAAACCTCGCCGGTTATGTCCAGACGCTTCAACGCTAGCAGGACTGGTGCACGCAATGATCGCTCAAAATCAGGACGCCGTGGTCGAGATGCTGAAGGACCCTGCCACCTATGGCGAGGCCGGTCCCGTCGAGACGATCGAAACCCACATTTCCCGGATATTCCTTATCGGGCAACGCGCATTCAAAATGAAGCGCGCGGTCAAGCTGCCTTATGTCGATTTTTCGACGCCGGAGTTGCGGGTCGCCGCGTGCGAAAAGGAAGTGGAATTGAACTCCAGGACGGCGCCCGGTCTCTATCTCAATGTCCGCCGCATCACGCGTGCGGGAAATCGGCTTGCGATGGATGGATCGGGGGAACTGGTCGACGCTGTTATCGAGATGGTTCGCTTCGATCAGTCGAACCTCCTCGATCGCATGGCCGTCGCGGCGAAGTTGACCCCCTCGCTGATGACCGCCGTGGCGCGCATGATTGCGCGATATCACAGCAATGCCGAGGTGATCCACGCCGGCAGCGGGTCAGGGAACATTGGCGGTGTGCTTGAAATCAATTCGGCCGGATTTGGGACGAGCCACGTGTTCGATGGAAAGGAGATCGAAACGCTCAACGCGGCGTTTCACGCCACCCTCGCTCGCCATACCTGCCTGCTTGACCGGCGCGAGGCGGCAGGCCGGGTCCGACGCTGCCATGGCGACCTGCATCTGCGCAACATCTGTGCCTTCGATGGCGAGCCTCGCCTGTTCGACTGCATCGAGTTCAATGATCAGATCGCCACCGTCGATGTCCTCTACGACCTCGCATTCCTGCTCATGGACCTGTGGCATCGCGGTTTTGCGCAACTCGCCAATCTGGTGATGAACCGCTATCTCGACGACGCCGATGACGAAGACGGCTTCATGCTCCTGCCTTTTTTCATGGCGGTGCGGGCGGCGGTGCGCGCCCACGTGACCGCGACGCAGGTCGAGGAGGGCAGCCAGGACTCCACAAAGCTGATTGCCGAAGCGCGATCCTATTTCAAACTCGCGCAAACCCTGCTTGCCGAAACGCCACCTCGGCTCGTCGCAATCGGCGGTTTGAGCGGCTCGGGCAAGACGACGGTCGCCGAAGCGCTCGCACCGCGGATCGGCGCGCCACCTGGAGCCAGGATCGTCGAGAGCGACCGCATCCGCAAGGCCATGCATGGCGTGGCCGCCGAAACGAAGCTGCCGGACAAGGCCTACCGGCCCGACGTGTCGGAACGCGTCTATCGCCAGATCGCCCGGCGTTCGGAGTTGATCCTTGCCGCAGGCGGCTCCGTCGTCGCCGACGCCGTATTCGACAAGCTGGAGGATCGCGACAGGATCGAGCGTGCCGCGAGCGAGGCGGATGTTCCGTTTGCGGGATTTTGGCTGGCGGCCGATCCGCCGGTACTTTGGCGCCGGGTCAGCGAGCGCAAGGGGGGCCCTTCCGATGCCACGGTCGACATCCTGTCGCGGCAGTTGCAGCGCGATGCCGGTCCGTTGACCTGGCGCAAAATCGAGGCGGACCGCAAGGTGGCCGAAATCACAACCGAGATGGTGGCCGTGGTCGAGGGCAACGCTTCAGCCAGTTTCAGGAAGACCGGATCATAGAGCTGACCACCGCCTGGCGGATCTCCATTGTCGCTATGGTCGAGGAAGACCAGGCAAGGGAAGTCGATGATCAAGTGTTTGACTCTAATCAAGGTCACGCCCGGTCGCCGCGGTAGGAATGGCGTCAAAGGAGTTTGCCATGACCAGCTTGCACGACCTTACCCCCAAATTCAGGAGCATCCGCCTGCTTCTGGCGCGCGAGAAGGGCCATCCGGAGGGTGACCGCGAAGAAGGCTATGATGTGCTGGCTCCACTCACCGGCGAGGGACGGCTGGATGCCGAGGAATGGAAATCGCATAAGGCCTTCTGCCGTGTCCGCCGTTTTGGCACCGGCGGACAGGATCTTGTCGGCCGCTTGCGCCGCAAGCCAGGCGGACAATGGTATTTCGACTATGCCGAGGGTGATCGTGACGACGAGGTTGGCTTTCATCTCGGCGAGGAGCGTTTCGTCACCGGCGAATATGTCTCCATAAGGCGCAACGGCGCCATGCACACCTATCAGGTGGCCCGGGTCGAGCAGCCATAGCAACGTCTCTCGCATCTGACCGGAGGGAGCCATGTCGCGCCGTACACTTGTCCTCGTCGGTCACCCCGACCCTTCCCCTGACCGGCTGTGCCGTGCCTTGGCTTCGGCCTATGCCGAAGCGGCAGAGAGGGCGGGCCACACCGTGCGCAAGATCGACCTGGCCTTGCTCGACTTTCCGATGCTCCGGACGATGCAGGAGTTCGAGCATGGCGAGATTCCCGACAGCCTGAGAGAGGCGACAGAGGCAGTCGTCTGGGCGGAGCATTTCGTCTTTGTCTTTCCGCTGTGGCTGGGCACCATGCCGGCCATGCTGAAGGCTTTCCTGGAGCAGGTGATGCGACCAGGCACGGCTTTCACCTACCCGGCCAAAGGCGAAAATTTCACCAAATCCTTGCTGCGCGGCCGCTCCGCCCGCCTGGTGGTGACGATGGGAATGCCGGCGGCCGTTTACCGGATATGGTTCTTCAGCCACGGGATTGCCGGCATGCGGCGTGGTATCCTCAACTTTGTCGGCATCCGGCCGGTGCGCGAGACCTTGTTCGGCATGGTCGCGAACGCCGGCGACGCGAAGCGGGCGAACTGGCTAAAGCAGATGCAACGGCTGGGCGAACGCGCGGGCTAGGGCCGCCACGGCTTGAGGACGGCAGCGCCACTCAGCCTGCCCATGCGTAAGTCATCCAGCGCCTGGTTTGCCTGTTCCAGCGGATAGACCTTTGTGTGTGTACGCACCCGAGCGTGCTTCGCTGTCGGAAAGAACTCCTCCGCGTCACGACGGGTCAGGTTCGCGACCGACACCAATTCTCTTTCTTCC
Organism: Mesorhizobium sp. 113-3-9; assembly: GCF_016756515.1. NCBI lineage: Bacteria > Pseudomonadati > Pseudomonadota > Alphaproteobacteria > Hyphomicrobiales > Phyllobacteriaceae > Mesorhizobium > Mesorhizobium sp. 113-3-9. The sequence continues at coordinate 7,406,869 of NZ_AP023246.1, forward strand.
CAGAGAAGCTTGTAGGGCATCGACGGAATGTCGCTCATGTGGATACCGCCGCAGACTACCCGGCCGCCTTTGCGAACAGCCCGCAACGCCGCCGGCACCAGTTCGCCGACCGGCGCGAAAATGATCGCAGCGTCAAGGTCGACAGCGGGCAATTCATCGGACGCCCCTGCCCAGACAACGCCCAATGAGCGCGCAAATTCCTGTGCCTGAATGTCGCCAGGCCGCGTGAAGGCAAAGATCTCACGTCCCTGCCAGATCGCAACCTGTGCGATGATATGCGCGGCGGCGCCAAAGCCATAAATGCCCAGGCGCCGCCCGTCGCCTGCCTTCTTGAGGCAACGCCAGCCGATCAGCCCCGCGCACAGGAGCGGCGCCAGCGACACCGGGTCGGCGGCAGCGTCGAGCTCGAAAGCGAAATCCTCATCGGCAACGACATGGCTGGCGAAGCCGCCATCGCGCGTATAGCCGGTGAAGAGCGGCTGGTCACACAGGTTTTCGGCGCCGGCGCTGCAATAGGGACAATGTCCGCAAGTGTGCCCCAGCCATGGAACGCCTACTCTCTGCCCGAGCCGGGATCGCGACACGCCCTCACCGACAAGATCGACGATGCCGACGATTTCGTGACCCGGCACGAGCGGCAGCTTCGGCCACGGCAACTCACCGTCCACGACATGCAGATCGGTGCGGCAGACCGCGCATGCCTCAACCTTGAGCCTGATCTCGCCCGCTCCCGGCAAGGGATCCGGGCGGTCGACGAGCGTCAAACGCGTGCCTGGCTTTTCCAGCACCATTGCCTTCATCACGCTTCCCCGGTTTCTCAGAAGTAGATGAGAACGGCCCCGCGTCCACTCGGCATGGAAACGCGCGGGTTTGGCACCTCGTTCCTATCGCGGGTTCCTGATCTTGACCGGGCACGGCCGGATGTGACGACCGAAACCGTACCTCGCCGGACCATGGCCATGCTTTCCGGCAGAAAGAATTTCGAAATAAAGGCCCGCGGCGGCGAGATAGGCAAGGCCCAGTATCCCAGCCCAGATTTCAATCATATCGGAGGTCATGGTCAGATTCTCCTGGTTGGTCCTGACCAGATAATTGCCGAGCCAAGTCATGCCGGCCTTGATCGTGGTCAATCGCACCGACCATCTTGCGCGCACGCCTTATCTGGCTCCATCGGATGATTTCGGGCTTGCTCTAAGTAGTTTCCCTTAGGGAGATAACCGAATTTCGGCGTGGCCGGATTTGCGCGATTGCTGTTGTCACGAATTCACCGGGACCCCAGCCATGTACGCTCAAGCCTCCGCCAAGATCGAACTGCCGTCCTATCTCCCCCAGCAGAACCCAGCCGCCATCTTTGACGGCGCGACCGTGCAGCCAGTGAGCTTCTTCCAGGCAGGCACCGAGATTTACGCTCAAGGCGAAAAGGCCGGAGCTCTTTACTACGTCGAGTTCGGCGCGGTCCGCATCTACCGGCTGCTGGCCGATGGCCGCAGGCAGATCAGCGCGTTCCATCTGGCGGGAGAAACCTTCGGATTCGAGGCCGACGCCACTCACCACTTCTTCGCCGAAGCGATCAGCGCAACCGGCGTCCGGGTCTTGCGCGCTCCATCAGGCACGGACATGTCCCGCCAGCTCCTGCCTCTCGCGCTCAAGGGCCTGACCCGGGCACAGGAACATCTCCTCGTGCTTGGCCGCCAGAACGCCATCGAGCGCGTCGCGGCATTCCTCGTCGAAATGTCGGAGCGTCAGGGCGGGTTGCGGCAGGTGGAATTGCCAATGTCGCGGAACGACATCGGCGACTATCTCGGCCTTACCATCGAAACCGTGTCGCGGGTCTTCACCCGGCTGAAGGAGAAAGGCGTAATCCGCCTGCTCACCTTGCGCAGCATCGAAATTCTCAAGCGCGATACGCTGCTGGCAATGGGGGAATGAAGCCGTTTGAGCCAATCCCGCGCATCAATCCTGAAAGGGGCGCAAAATGAAAACCACACTTGCAACTCACACCGGATTTCGCTTCGAAGTGCGTCATGCATGTCCCGATGATGAGCCGATCGTTGCCGAGTTCTTCACCCATGTGACGCCGGAGGACCTGCGCTTCCGCTTTCTCGGAGCCGTGAAGGAAGTTTCGCACGAGCGGCTGGTGGCGATGACCCGCTCCGACGATCCGCACGTCCATAATTTTCTCGCCTTCTCGACCGACGGAATGATGATCGCGGTGGCAACGCTTGCCAGCGATCCGGCCGACCGGCGTGGCGAAGTCGCCATCTGCATTCGCGAGGATCGCAAGCATCTCGGCGTCGGCTGGGAGTTTCTCGGCTATGTCGCGCGTTATGCCGACGACCACGGCATCGAGACGATCGAGTCGATCGAGAGCCGCGAAAACCGCGCGGCGATCGAACTCGAGCGTGAGATGGGTTTCACCGTCACAACGGACTCCGACGACCCGACACTCGTCCTTGTTCAGCGGAAGCTCGGTGCCAAGTTGCCAGGCTAGAACGGTCCCCCGCCCACGGAGGTGCCGAAGCGCTCTATCTCTTCGGCCACCGCACGTTCCTCGTCGGCTGGAATGACAAGCACGTCGACGAGCGAATCCGTGGTGCTGACCAATTCTTCGCCGTTCGCATTCAGCTCCTTGTCGAGCGCGACGCCCAGCCATCCGGCCGTTTCGCAGATTCTCTGTCGGATCACGGGCGCATGCTCGCCGATGCCAGCGGTGAACACGAGGGTGTCGAGCCCGCCTATAGCCGCGGCAAGTGATCCGATCTCACGCCCGATACGGTAGACGAAAAGATCGACGGCGCGCACCGCCGCCGGGTCTTTCGACGCAAGCAGAGTCTGCATGCTCCCGGAGATGCCGGATACCCCCAGCAGGCCGGATCGCTCGTAGAGCAGGTCGGTCAGCTCGTCAGGCGACAGCTTCCGATCCTGCAGAAGATGCAGGAGGACGCCGGGATCGATCGCGCCGCAGCGCGTGCTCATGACAAGGCCGTCAAGCGTCGAGAAACCCATGGTGGTGGCGTGGCTTACGCCTGCCTTCATCGCGCACAGGCTCGCTCCGCTGCCGAGATGGGCAACGATCGTTCGGCCACCGGCGGCGGCGCCGTAGCGATTGTGGAGTTCGCTGGCGATATGGCTGTAAGAGAGCCCGTGGAAACCGTAGGACACGATGCCTTGCTCCGACATCTCATGCGGCAGGCCATAAAGTCTTGCGATCCCAGGCTGGGCGGCGTGAAAGGCGGTATCGAAGCAGCCGACCTGCATGGCGCCGGGCAGAAGGCGGTTGGCCAGGTCGACGAGCTCCAGGTTGATCGCCTGGTGAATCGGAGCGAGCGGCTCGAGCTTGCGCAAGGCGTCGAGCGTGCGCGCGTCGAGTAACGTTGCGCGGGCAAACTCCCGGCCGCCATGTACGATACGATGCCCGACCGTGCGCACCTGGCGCAACAGGCCGCGGTCCGCCAGGTAGGACGCAACGGCCTCGAAGGCCTTGCCGATGGAGATCGGCTGTTCGCCAAGGCTCCTGTCGAACGGCGGCGTTGTCGCCATGGGCGACACATGGAGTCGGGGCCGCTCGCCGATTGACGAAACGCTGCCGCGCACCAGCAGATGCAGTTCGTCGCCCCCTTGAAAGGCGGCGAACTTCAGGCTCGACGAGCCGCCATTGAGGACGAGAATCGCATCGGTCATGGCCGACCGGTCCCGGCCGCTTTTGCAGGCCTGGTCCTCTCTGCCTGGCGCTTCGTCATCGACTACCGCTCCCACTTCCAACCGAGGATCTCGGGCATGTCCTGCCCGTGCTTGCGTATATAGGCTGCGTGCTCGATCAGCTTGCCTTCCATGGCCTGTTTCAGCTGGATGTGCGCGCCGGCCGGCCCGGGAATGCGGTCGAGCACGCCGAGCACGAGATGATAGCGGTCAAGTCCATTCAGCACGGTCATGTCGAACGGCGTCGTCGTCGTCCCTTCCTCATTGTAGCCGCGCACGTGGATGTTGTCGTGATTGGTCCGCCGGTAGGTCAAGCGGTGGATAGTCCATGGATAGCCGTGATAGGCAAAGATGACAGGCTTGTCCCTGGTGAACAACGCATCGAACTCGCGATCCGACAGCCCGTGCGGATGATGTTCCTTCGGCTGCAGCGTCATCAGGTCGACAATGTTCACCACGCGGACCTTGAGGTCGGGAATGTGGCGCCTGAGGATTTGAACGGCGGCCAGTGTCTCGAGCGTCGGCACGTCGCCGGCGCAGGCCATCACCACGTCAGGCTCGGCCCCACCGTCGGTCGATGCCCACTCCCATATGCCGATGCCGGCGCGGCAGTGGACTTTCGCGTCTTCGATGGACAGCCACTGCCAGGAATTGGCTTTGCCGGCGACGATGACGTTGATGCGGTTCCATGTCTGCAGCACATGGTCGGTCACGCAAAGCAGGCTGTTGGCATCCGCCGGCAGGTAGACGCGCACCACATCCGCCTTCTTGTTCAGCGCCACGTCGATGAAGCCTGGATCCTGATGGCTGAACCCATTGTGCTCCTGCTGCCAGACATGGCTGGACAAAAGATAGTTCAGCGAAGCGATGGGTCGCCGCCAGGCGAGCTTGCGGCAGGCATCCAGCCATTTCGCATGCTGGTTGAACATGGAATCGACAATGTGCGTGAAGGCTTCGTAGCAGGAGAAGAAGCCGTGGCGCCCGGTAAGCAGGTAACCTTCCAGCCAACCCTGACAGGTATGCTCGGATAGAATTTCCAGAACCCTGCCTTCCCGCGCCAGGTGGACATCCTCGGGAAGTATCTCTTCCATCCAGGCGCGCTCCGTCACCTCGAAGACGTCCTGCAACCGGTTCGAAGCCGTCTCGTCTGGCCCGACGATGCGGAAATTCCTGGCGCTTTGGTTCAACGTCATGACGTCGCGCAGGAAACTGCCCATCACGCGGGTCGACTCCGCCTTGACGCTCCCGGGCCGCTCTACCGGGACGGCGTGCTCATTGAGGCCGGGCAGTTCCAGGGACCGGCGCAGCAGGCCGCCATTGGCATGCGGGTTGGCGCTCATGCGCCTGTCGCCTTCCGGCGCGGCGGCGCGGATCGCGGCCACGGGCGCGCCGGCGGCATCGAAAAGCTCTTCGGGCCGGTAGCTTCTCATCCATTCCTCGAGCATCTTCAGATGCTGGGGGTTTTCGGCGAGGCCCGACAGCGGGACCTGGTGGGCGCGCCAGAATCCCTCGGTCTTCAGGCCATCCACTTCCTTGGGGCCGGTCCAGCCCTTCGGGCTCCGCAGCACGATCATCGGCCATTTCGGCCGCGACTGCGCCGTCTTTGCGCCGCTGCGAGCCGTGTCTTGAATCGCCTTGATGCGGTCGAGCGCATCGTCGAGCACGACCGCCATCCGCTCATGCATCAGGGCTGGATCATCGCCCTCGACAAACAGCGGCTCGTAGCCGTAGCCGATGAACAGCGCACGCAGCTCGTCCTCGGGGATGCGAGCCAGAATTGTGGGATTGGCGATCTTGTAGCCGTTGAGATGGAGGATCGGCAGCACCGCGCCATCAAGCGCAGGATTGAGGAACTTGTTGGAGTGCCAGGACGTCGCGAGCGGACCGGTCTCCGCCTCGCCGTCGCCGACGACGCAGGCGACGATCAGATCCGGGTTGTCGAAGGCCGCGCCATAGGCATGCGACAGCGCGTAGCCGAGCTCGCCGCCTTCATGGATCGAGCCGGGCACATCGGGCGCGGCATGGCTGGGAATACCGCCTGGAAAGGAGAATTGCCGGAAGAGTTTCTTCATCCCGGCCTCGCCCGATGCGACATCCGGATTGATCTCGCTGTAGGTGCCTTCGAGGTAGGTGTTGGCAACCATCGCAGGTCCGCCATGGCCGGGACCGCAGACATAGATGACATTGGCATCGCGCTGTCTGATAGCGCGGTTGAGATGCGCATAGATGAAGCTGAGACCCGGCGAGGTTCCCCAATGGCCGAGCAGCCTTGGCTTGACATGCTCCAGCCGAAGGGGCTCGCGAAGCAACGGATTGTCGAGCAGGTAAATCTGCCCGATGGTCAGGTAGTTGGCGGCACGCCAATAGGCATCGATGTCGTGCAGTTCCTGTGCGGACAAGCGATTGGTGCTGGGATGCACGGTCATTTCCGACTCCTTCGCTGGGTTAAACCGAACCGGCTGAAGCACAACGCTTCGACGCTGCCACCGGTTCATGACCGGCCGGTGTCAAGACCGGGCGCCATCGATCTATCCGGCCAAGAAACTTCGAGCTTTGATCCATCGCAAATGCCGGGCAGGCCGACCGCGGCTCCAAACCCATCTCGAAGCCGCGACCCGCAGGACAAGACAGCGCCGTCTTTGCTTCAGAGCAACGAACGCCCTGAAAAGGCCAGGCAGGATAGTTGTTTGCAAGATGCGGACAAGCAACATGAAACGCAGATTGAACGCCGATGCGACCATGGACGGGATCATGCGCGAGACGCCGGCGACAATTCGTGTCGTTCTCCAGCACGGAATGCTGTGCGTCGGCTGCCCGATCGCGTCCTTTCACACCGTTTTCGACGCGGCGCGCGAGCATGACCAGGATGAGGATCAGCTTCGCCACGATCTGGAGGCGGCCATCGAAAGTGACGTGGGTTAACTCTTTGCCGCGCGACCTTCAGCAATGACAAGGAGACGATGCGGCTCGATCACGACTATCCTCTGCCGTCCGCTCTTGACGAGCCCCTGGTCCTCCCATGCGGAAAGCAGCCGGCTGACCGTATGAAGCGTGGTGCCCGTCATTTCCGCGACGTCCTGGCGTGAAATTGGGAAGTCGATCAGAATTCCCTCCTCGGTCTTTTTCCCCGACTGCTTGATCAGCTTCAGCAAGGCATGCGCAACGCGCTGCTCGACCTGCTCGGTGGACATCTCGATGACGCGGGCATGGGCATCCTGCAGCCTCACTCCCACTGCCTTATAGGTATTGGCACTGAAGCTCGGAAAGCTCGCGGCGAATGTGGACCAGAGCTGGCTCGGCCAGGCAAGCACCACGCAATCGACAGCCGCGACGGCATTTGCCGGATAGGTCGTCCGGCCCAGCGCGCTGGCGATCCCCATCAATTCGCCCGGGCTTATGTAGCGCACGGTCACCTCATGCCCATCCGGAGTCGATTTCACCACGCGCACATGGCCGTCGAGCAGCAGGAAGAACGAATGGGCCTCCTGCTCCTGCTCGAACACCGGCTGATCCTTTGCGACCCGAATAGACCTTGCCTGTCCGACAATGCGATCGAGGTCCGCTGAAGCGATCCCCTCGAATACGGACAGCCCGGCAACCAGTGATCGATCAAGGCTTGCCAAAGGCCATCCTCCCCAACTTCAACAATGCAACGCGCTCAGGCCCCTGCCCGACTGTGTCACGGACCACTGCCCCTCGACAAGTGAAGCCTCCCCTGGCTGCCGCCTGCCAATCACCCGCTTGTTTGCGCTGGGGCAAGCTCCATCCTTCGCAACCGGGATAGAAGAACCCAAACAGGCGCCCTGCCTGGTTTTGATGAGGCATGTCATGGCAATTCCACGGACGCGACCAAGCGCCTATCCTGCAATTCTCTCTTACGGGTTCCGGCCCTTCTTTCTGCTCGGCTCCCTGCAAGCCGCCGCCGCGATCCTTTTGTGGCTGCCCCTCTACTACGGCAAGCTCGAAACCTTCAGCACCTTCCTGCCCGTGGACTGGCATATTCATGAATTGCTTTTCGGCTACCTGCCGGCAGTCGTGACCGGCTTCCTGCTGACTGCAATTCCGAATTGGACCGGACGGCTTCCCGTTCAGGATCTTCGCCTGCTGATGCTGGTGCTGCTCTGGGTCGCTGGTCGGGCGGCCGTGTTCCTTTCGGCGGAAACGGGATGGCTCCTGAGCGCGGTCATGGACTGCTCCTTTCTTCTCGCTGTGGTGGCGGCCGCCGCAACGGAAATCATTGCCGGGCGAAACTGGCGAAACCTCAAGGTGCTGCTGCCCGTCACAATCCTCTTTGCGGCAAACGTCATGTTTCATCTGGAAGCGCATTATCAAGGAGCCTCCGACATGAGCCGGCGTCTCGGCCTTGGAGCGGTTGTCGTCCTCATCATGATTGTCGGCGGGCGGATAATTCCGAGCTTCACCCGTAACTGGCTGGTTCGCGAGAACCCCGGCCGGCTCCCGGTATCATTTGGCAAGTTCGATATCGCAACGATCGCGCTGTCCGCCGTCGGCCTCGCCGCGTGGACCTTTTTTCCCGAGAATGTTGCAACCGGCGCATTGCTGATCGCCGCAGCGGTCTTCAACGCAGTTCGGCTTGCCCGCTGGGCGGGCGACCGGACGCCGGCCGACCCTTTGGTTCTGATCCTGCACATTGCGTTCGCCTTTGTGCCTCTGGGCTTGGCGCTTGCCGGACTGGCCGTGTTCGCGCCGGGAGCAGTTCCTGCGGTGGCCGGCATTCATGCATTGGCCGTGGGAGCGGTGGCATGCATGACGCTTGCCGTCATGACCCGTGCCTCCCTCGGCCATACCGGCCGCGAACTGACGGCAAGCGCCGGAACACGTGCGATCTTCGCTGCGATCGTCATTGCCGCCATCCTGCGTGTAGCGGCCGCCATGGCTCCCGCCGCAGCAATTCTCCTGCCTATCTCGGCGGCGTTCTGGGTTGCCGCCTTCGTTAGCTACGCCGTTCTCTTTGGCGGAATGCTCGTGCGACCGCGCCGGCAAGCGCGCGGCAAGAGCGGCGCATGAAAGGTTGGCAGGCGACGTTCCGCCAGTTCTTGCCAGCCCCGCGCCAATCATTTTCGTCGAAACAATTTGCGCCAGCACAAATTGCCAAGCCGTCCGACGGCCTACAAGGGCGCAACGGTTGATGCCGTGGTGAACCAAAGAAAGGACTATTCCAATGAATCTGCCCCTCATCGCCGCGGCGATCGCGTTGCTCTCAATCACCGGCGCGGCAAATGCCGAAGAACATGTCGTCCAGATGCTGAACAAGGGTGACAAGGGTTCGATGGTCTTCCAGCCCGACTTCGTCCGGGCGGCGCCCGGCGACACCATCAAGTTCGTGCCGACCGACAAGACCCACAATGCCGAGATCATCAAGGGAATGATTCCGGACGGCGCCGAGCCCTTCAAGGGCAAGGCGAGCGAGGAGATCGCGGTCACCCTCACCAAGGAAGGTGTCTATGGCGTGAAGTGCGCCCCCCACTATGGCATGGGCATGGTGGCGCTGATCGTCGTCGGCAAGCCGGTCAACCTGGACGCGGCGGAAGCCGTCAAGCAGATCGGCAAGGCAAAGCCGGTCTTTGCCGAGCTGTTCGCCGAGGCGACCAAAGCTGCTTCGAACTGACCCGACATCATTTGAGCCTGCCTCCGGTGATGACGAGCCGGAAGCACTGGCCGGGCGGACCTGGGGAGAGGTCCGACCCGGCCATTTTCATTTTTGCCGTTTGGCACGCCGCTGTGGCCAGGGTCATCGAAAAGACATGCTTCGGCAACTGCCTCCAAGTCAAAATTCATCTGGCTCAGATTTGCGCAAACGCAAAGACGCGCCGCGTCAAGACACTATCCTGGCTTCATCGAAACCGTTGAAGTCGAGGAGATGAAAATGCTTACGAGACGCGAAGCTTTGCTGGGTTCTGTTCTTACCGCCGCTGCCGTTGCCGCCATCGGCCCGGTGCCGGCAATGGCTGCCGTGAAGGATGTGGCCTCACTGCCGCGCGAAAAAGTGACCCTTGTCGCGCCGCCTTTCGTGCACCCTCACGACCAGGTGGCCAAGGGTGGCCCCAAGGTTGTCGAATTCACCATGAAGATCGAGGAGAAGCCGACGGTGATCGACGCCGACGGCACGCAGCTCAATGCCATGACCTATGACGGCTCCATTCCGGGCCCGCTCATGGTCGTGCATGAAGGCGACTATCTCGAGCTCACGCTGATCAATCCCGACACCAATACGCTCGCCCACAATATCGACTTCCATGCGGCGACTGGCGGGCTCGGCGGCGGTGCACTGACACTGATCAACCCGGGAGAGCAAGTGACGTTGCGCTTCAAGGCGACCCGGTCCGGAACATTCGTCTACCATTGCGCACCGGGCGGAGCGATGATCCCCTGGCATGTCGTGTCGGGAATGAGCGGAGCGGTGATGGTCCTGCCGCGCGACGGCCTGAAGGACGAAAAAGGCAAGCCCGTCCGCTACGACCGCATCTACTATATCGGTGAGAACGACTTCTACATCCCGCGCGACGAGCAGGGAAAATTCAAGAAGTACGACTCGGTCGGCGACAATTACGACGATACCGTGAAGGTGATGCGCGGCCTGATCCCGACGCATGTCGTCTTCAACGGCAAGGCTGGATCGCTGACCGGCGAGAACGCCATGAAGGCCAAGGTCGGGGAAACGGTGCTGATCGTCCATTCCCAGGCCAATCGCGACACTCGCCCGCACCTGATCGGCGGCCACGGCGACTTCGTCTGGGAACAGGGCAAGTTCGGCAATGCCCCGGCCAAGGATCTCGAGACCTGGTTCATTCGGGGTGGATCGGCGGGCGCCGCTCTCTACACGTTCCGGCAGCCGGGGGTCTACGCCTACGTGAACCACAATCTGATCGAGGCCGTCGAACTCGGCGCAACCGCGCACTTCACGGTCGATGGAACCTGGGACGACGATCTGATGATGCAGGTCGAAGCTCCCAAGGCGATTGCCTCGTAGGAAGAAAAGCCGATCGCCCTGCTATTCTCCGCACCGCCGGCGAATTGCAGGGCAGGCGGAGTTTGGACATGTCCTTCGACCCTGTCTTCACATTCGGAACCATCGCGGCTGCCGCCCTCATCGGACTGGGTGTCAGCCACGCGGTCGACGGCATGTCCGAGCAACCTCGGAGGCCAGTTGTCTTGACTGACATGGTCACCCTGGCGCCTGGTTCCTTCAACCACCCGCAGCCAGGTGAATTCCTCAAGGACGACCATTCCGCGCCTGCGCCCGTCTTGGAGGAGACTATCGACGCGCCGCTGGAGATCATGACGTTTCAGGTGACCGCGTCGGACTATGACCGTTGCGTCCTGGACGGTGCCTGCCAGCCGGCTGATTCGCGCCTCGCCGGTAACGTTCCGGCGACCGGCGTCAGCTTCACTGATGCACAGGCCTATGCGAACTGGCTGTCCGAGAAGACAGGTGAAGCGTGGCGGCTACCGACCGACGCGGAATGGGCCTATGCCGCGGGTGAGCGATTTCGAGCCGACATAGAAGGTGGTGATGGCGATCCGGCCGATCCGGCGAGGCGATGGCTCACGCAATATCGCAATGAGGCGGCGCTCGGCCGCAAACCGGATCCTGAACCTCGGCCTCTTGGAGCATTTGGAGCCAATTCAAAAGGTGTTGCGGACATTGCCGGCAATGTCTGGGAGTGGACGGCGACCTGCTATGCCCATGCGACGATGTCCAGCGACGGCGCGCGTATCGCCAGTTCGATCACCAATTGCGGTGTGCATGTCGTGGAGGGTTTCCACCGCACTTACATGTCGAACTTCATCCGCGACGGCAAAAGCGGCGGTTGCGCGGTCGGCACGCCGCCCGACAATCTCGGTTTCCGCCTTGTCCATGATCCCGGTGGCTTCCTGCAAGCCGCCCGTCGCCGACTGGGCCTCACCTGATTGCTCGACAAGAAAGGAACGTAGATGACTCCGAAGCCGGCCTCGCTTGACAGGGCTCGCCCTGCCGCCGAACAGCCCCTGGCGCGCCCCGGCGTCGACCGGACCTCGATAGGAGTGCTGGTCCGCAAATTCTATTCCAGGGTGAGAAAGGATGAGCGGCTCGGTCCCGTCTTCGCCCGAGAAATCGTTGGCGATTGGGAGCCCCATCTGGAGAAGATGACGGACTTCTGGTGCTCCGTCATCTTGAAAAGCGGCGACTATCATGGCCGGCCGGTGCCTGCTCATCTGAAGCTCAAGAATGTCACCGAAGCCGACTTCGAGATTTGGCTGGCTCTTTTCGGCGAGACGACGTCCGAGCTCTTCGCCCCCGAGATCGCGGCGGTGTTCGTGGAACGGGCGGAAAGGATAGCAACGAGCCTGAAGCTCGCCATGTTCTTCCACCTCAGCCCCGCCACCAAGGTGCCTGGCTAGCAGATCCCGTCGGCGCGGTGGAGCTTACCGAGCCGACATCCGGTTTGATCATGCGCAAGGACTGTGGCCGTCGGGGCCCGTAATTTCCGCCGATGATCCTTAATCTCTTCGTCGGCACCATCGTCATCAGCCTGACGGTACTGATCCATACTTTCGGCCTCATCGCCATCACTCACGCAATGGCACGGATTGTTGCGCTCTTTCGCATGCACGGACGGCGCAGCCGGGTCCTGGCCATGATCAGCGTGGTCATGGGGCTTTTCGCTGTCATGACGGCGGAGGTCTGGCTATGGGCCGGGCTCTATCGGCTGCTCGGAATCCTGAGCGACTTCGAGACCGCGCTTTACTTCTCGACCATCACCTTTTCGACGGTCGGCTATGGAGATGTGGTGCCCGCTCATGGCTGGCGGGTGCTGGCGGCCCTGGAGGGCATCAATGGCTTTCTGCTGATTGGCTGGTCGACCGCCTATCTGATCGCCGCCGGCATCCGTGTCGGTCCCTTCCGGGTCGGCGAGCATTTTTGACCCGGTACCCGAGCCATCGGTCAGACCGCTGCCGAGTGCCTGCCGGTTCCACTGCTGAGATACTTGTCGAATCTCGCCGCCACCGTCCTGACCAAGGGACGGCTTTCCCGCGGCACGACGAAGTTTTCACCGTCGAGCCGAAGAAGCTGGCCGGCACCGCTGATGGCCAGCCGGCTCGCCTCGCAGAGCAGCGTCTGGCCGACCGCTCCAAAGCGCTCGACAAGGTCCACCGCCGAGAACGTGAAGTTGCACATCAGACGTTCGATGATCCAGCCCCGCGCCAGATCATCGAGACTGAACTCAATGCCGCGCGCTATCGCCAGCTGTCCGGAATCCACGGCCTTTTCGTACTCGCCGGTGGCAACGATGTTTTGTGCGTGGCCCTGGCGATACCGGCTGATCGACGAGGGACCGAGACCGATGAGGGTTTCGCACTGGTCCTCGGTGTAGCCCTGGAAATTGCGGCGGATCTTGCCGGCACGGGCGGCAACCGCCAGCGTGTCCTCCGGCTTTGCGAAATGGTCCAACCCCAATGCCTCGTAGCCGGCGTCGACAATCAGTTGCGCCGCAAGCTGAGACTGCGCCAGACGTGCGGCGGAATCGGGCAGCCAGGCTTCATCGATCATTGTCTGGTGCTTCTTGAACCAAGGCACATGCGCGTAGCCGAACAAGGCAAGCCTGTCTGGCGCCAGCGTCAGCGCCTGGGCGACGGTCGCCGCGACACTCTCGCGGGTCTGGTGCGGCAGACCGTAGAGCAGATCCAGGTTGACGGAAGTGACGCCCCGTGCGCGCACCGCATCGACAATGCTTTTGGTCAGCGCGAAACCCTGCTCGCGATTGATCGCCTTCTGCACCTTGGGATCGAAATCCTGCACGCCGAGGCTCGCTCTTGTCATGCCGATCGCGGCGAATGCATCAAGCCGACCCTCATCCATGTCGTTCGGGTCGATCTCGACGCTGAGGCTGGCATCGTCGAGGAAGTCGAATTGATCCCGCAACGCTCTTCCGAGCGCCAGGATGTCGTCGGGCTTGAGCATTGTCGGGGAACCGCCGCCGAAATGGACGGCGCGAACCCTGCCCCGGCCACTCACAAGGCCGCCGACCGTTTCGATCTCCTTGTGGAGTGAGCGCAGGAAGGTGGCCACGGGCGCATAGTGACGCGTCTGCTTGGTATGGCAGGCGCAGAACCAGCACAGCCGGTCGCAATAGGGGATATGCAGATACAGCGATATCTCGTCATCGCCCTCGAGCGCGTCCATCCACCCGCGAACCGTGGCCGCGTCGACGCCCGGATGAAAGTGCGGCGCGGTCGGATAGCTCGTGTAACGCGGCACGTTGTCGACAAGGCTGACGGCCGGTGTTGGACTCAGGGCCGGGGTTGGGCGCGGGGAATGGACGGTGGCGGCGGGAGGGGTCATGACGGTCAGACTGCCTGAACTACCGCGGCAAAACCTTGATCTCGATCAAGGCGACTCAGGTCACAACGGGCGCAAATTGCCGTCCCTATTGATCACGGGCGTTGCAATGGCCGCCAGACAGGATGCTCAACAAGCTGACGTTCCCGCAATTTGCAAATCCTGCGAAGCGCGGCGGGGCGGATTGTGCGGCGCGCTCAACGCCCGCCAACTTGCCGAGCTGGCCAAAGCCTCGTCCAGGCATGAGGTTTCGGCAGGGACGAAACTGCACGACGACGGAACCTATTCCAACCTGTTGTCCGGCGTGGTCAAGCTCACGAGGGATCTTTCGGATGGTCGTCAGCAGATTGTCGGGTTCCATTTCGCGCCCGATTTTCTGGGCAGGCCGTTCGAGGCGAAACGGCCGATCAAGGCCGAAGCCTTGACGAATGTGGCGCTATGTTCGTTTCCAAGAACGATCATCGATCGAATGACAGACGAGGTGCCGGAGCTTGGACGCCTGTTGCTGAACCGCGCGCTGAACGAACTGGACGAAGCGCGCGACTGGATGGCGGCGCTGGGGCGCAAGACCGCCTCCGAAAAGGTCGCAAGCTTCCTTCTTATGTTCGCCAGAAACATCGACCCATCCAAACATCCAGCAGACCCTATCAGCTTCGATCTGCCGCTGACACGCGGGGAGATCGCCGATTTTCTCGGCCTGACGATCGAGACGGTAAGTCGAGAATTCTCCAGGTTGCGAGTGGACGGCGCGATCCGGATCACAAACAAGCGACACATAAGCCTCGCAAGCATGGCTCAGTTCGAGGAACGCTGCGGCGACTAACCCGCTGTCGAACCGTCGTCCGGCTTTGACCTTCCGGAATCACCGACTTCAGCCCTGCAGGTCGTTTCTTCGACGCTTCCTTCCTGGTCACGTCACTGCCAGAGCCACGCTCCAGCGGTCGCTGCGACCCTCCCCAACAAAAGCTCTCCGCGTTTGACCTGGATCAAGGCCCGGGAACGGAAAATCCCGAAATGGTGCCGCGAGCGGGCATTTCCGCCGGAACTTTCGAGACGCGATCGGGGACTTGCGATGAAATTTGGCACGGAGATCGTCCTTTTAAGCCTGTTTGCTTTTGGTGCCCTCGTGGCCGCCGGTTTCGGCGTGGATGAACCTTTTCGCCAGCACATGTGGGTCTTGCTCTTCGCTGTGGCTGGCTTCACTGCGATCCTGCTGCGCAATACGGATTTCAAGCCCTCGGCGCCGATCGACCCCTCCGCCTACATGGATGGTCCGATCCGCTATGGGGCCATCGCGACGGTGTTCTGGGGTGTCGTCGGCATGCTGGTCGGCGTGATCATCGCGCTGCAGCTTGCATACCCTCACCTCAACATCGAGCCGTGGTTCAATTTCGGTCGGTTGCGGCCGGTCCATACCTCCGGCGTCGTCTTTGCCTTTGGCGGCAACGCGCTGATCTGCACCTCGCTTTACGTCGTCCAACGCACCTGCCGGGCACGCCTTTTCGGCGGCAATCTCGCCTGGTTCGTCTTCTGGGGATATCAGCTTTTCATCGTCATGGCCGCGACCGGCTATCTGCTCGGCATCACCGAAAGCCGCGAATATGCCGAGCCGGAATGGTATGTCGACATCTGGCTGACGATCGTGTGGGTCGCATATCTGATCCTGTTCCTTGGCACCATCCTGAAGCGCAAGGAACCGCACATCTACGTCGCCAACTGGTTCTATCTCTCCTTTATCGTCACCATCGCAATGCTCCACGTCGTCAACAATCTGTCGATGCCGGCATCATTCCTGGGATCGAAGAGCTACTCGGCCTTCTCCGGCGTTCAGGACGCACTTACCCAGTGGTGGTATGGCCACAACGCGGTCGGCTTCTTCCTCACCGCCGGTTTCCTGGGCATGATGTATTATTTCGTGCCCAAGCAGGCGAACCGGCCGGTCTATTCCTACCGCCTGTCGATCATCCACTTCTGGGCACTGATCTTCCTGTACATCTGGGCGGGCCCGCACCATCTCCACTACACCGCCCTGCCCGACTGGGCGCAGACACTGGGCATGGTGTTCTCGATCATGCTGTGGATGCCTTCCTGGGGCGGCATGATCAACGGCCTCATGACCCTCTCCGGGGCCTGGGACAAGATCCGCACTGATCCGATCATCCGCATGATGGTCGCGGCCATCGCCTTCTACGGCATGTCGACCTTCGAAGGCCCGATGATGTCGATCAAGACGGTCAACTCGCTTTCGCACTACACCGACTGGACGATCGGCCATGTCCACTCGGGAGCGCTCGGCTGGGTCGGCATGATCACCTTCGGCGCGATCTACTACATGGTGCCCAAGCTCTGGAACCGCGAGCGGCTCTATTCGATGCGGCTTGTTACCTGGCACTTCTGGCTGGCGACGCTCGGCATCGTTGTCTACGCGGCAGTGATGTGGGTCTCGGGTATCATGCAGGGGCTCATGTGGCGCGAATACGACGAGCAGGGATTCCTCGTCTACTCCTTCGCCGAGACCGTCGCTGCGATGCATCCCTACTACGTCATGCGCGCCGCGGGCGGCGCCATGTACCTCGCCGGCATGCTGGTCATGGCCTGGAATGTCACCATGACCATTCGTGGCTACCAGCGCGAAGAGCAGCCTTTGCCCGGTTCCGCCCCCGCCCTCCAGCCTGCCGAATAAGGAGCCAGATATGGGCTTGATGGATAAACACGCGCTGATCGAGAAGAACGCCACGCTGCTTCTTGTCGGATCCCTGCTGGTTGTGACCGTCGGCGGCATCGTCGAGATCGCGCCTCTGTTCTATCTCGACAATACGATCGAGAAGGTCGATGGCATGCGGCCCTACTCGCCGCTCGAACTCGCCGGCCGCAACATCTATGTGCGCGAGGGATGCTACCTCTGCCACAGCCAGATGATCAGGCCGTTCCGGGACGAGGTGGAACGCTACGGCCACTACAGCCTGGCGGCAGAGTCGATGTACGACCATCCGTTTCAATGGGGGTCCAAGCGGACCGGCCCCGATCTCGCTCGCGTCGGCGACCGCTACTCCAACAGCTGGCACGTCCAGCACCTTACGGACCCGCGTTCCGTCGTGCCCGAGTCGATCATGCCCAGCTATGCGTTCCTGAAGGACACGCCGATCGCGGTGAAGGATTTCTCGACGCATCTGGTGGCGAACAGGCGCGTCGGAGTGCCCTACTCCGACGACATGATCTCCCACGCGAACGCTGACCTGATGGCGCAGGCCGATCCCAACGCCGACACATCCGGACTGGAGAGCCGCTATCCGAAAGCCAAGGTCGGCGACTTCGACGGCAACCCCCAGCAGGTCACCGAGATGGATGCTCTGGTGGCCTATCTGCAGATGCTCGGCACCTTGGTCGATTTCAAGAATTACGACGAAGCAGCTGGCTACCGCTGAGGAGAGCAACCGATGGAATACAATTTGATGCGGGAGTTCGCCGACAGTTGGGGTCTGCTTGCCATGGCCCTGTTCTTTGTAGGCTGCATTGCTTTCGCGCTTCGTCCGGGTGGCAAGGCGCATGCCGACCGCGCCGCACAGATTCCTCTTAAGGACGATTGATCATGAGCAGCGAGCATGTCGACGAAATCTCGGGCGTGACGACGACCGGCCACGAATGGGACGGGATCAGGGAGCTCAACAATCCCCTGCCGCGCTGGTGGGTGATCACCTTCTACGTCACCATCGCCTGGGCGCTGGCCTACACGATCGCCTATCCCGCCTGGCCGATGCTGAGTTCCGCCACCAAGGGTGTCCTGGGCTTTTCCAGCCGCAATGACGTCAAGAACGAAATGGCCGCGGCTGAAGCCGGCAAGGCCAAATACGTCGCGGCGATACAGTCTAAAACTGCTTCGGAAATCGCCGCGGACGACACGTTGCGCGAGTTCGCCGTCGCGGCCGGCGGCGCGGCATTCAAGGTCAACTGCGTGCAGTGCCACGGCTCCGGCGCGCAAGGGTCGACAGGGTTTCCGAACCTCAACGATGACGATTGGCTTTGGGGCGGCAAGACGGAGCAGATCCAGCAGACGATCACGCACGGCATCCGTTTCGCCTCGGATGCCGATACCCGCCAGTCGGAGATGCCCGCCTTCCTCGACGTGCTCAAGCCCGAGCAGATCGCGCAGGTCAGCGCTTTCGTGGCCAGCCTTTCCGGGCCGGTACGGGACAAAACCCTGATCGAGCCCGGCGCCAAGGTTTTCGCGGACAATTGTGCCGCCTGCCATGGCGAGAACGCAAAGGGCAACCGGGAACTCGGGGCACCCGATCTGACCGATGCGATCTGGCTACACGGTTCCGGCGAAGCCGCGATTGCTTCTCAGGTGCGAGCCCCGAAGAACGGGGTGATGCCTGCCTGGGTCGGCCGCCTTGGCGAGACGACGGTCAAGGAACTGGCCGTCTATGTCCATTCGCTTGGCGGCGGAGAATAGGAGCGGGGCCTGTTCTCAGCCCTTGGCCGTTCAAGCAACGAGGCCCGGCCATGCCGGGCCTCGACTTGCTTTTTGATGTCTCAATTTGACCTGCATCAACGCGACGCGCCCAGGCGACTGCAAGACTGCTGCAGGAAGGCGGCGTCATTTTCGCCGTGATTGGAGATCGTCGTGCTGGATCAGTCGCAGGTAGAACGGCTCGAAGCCGAAGCGGTCAATTCCGCAAAGACGCGACAGCCACTTTATGCCGCGCGCAAGAAAATCTTTCCGAAGCGGGCCTCCGGCCATTTCCGCCAGTTCAAATGGCTGGTGATGGCGATCACGCTCGGTATCTATTACCTGACGCCGTGGCTGCGCTGGGACCGCGGCCCCTTCGCTCCCGACCAGGCCGTTCTCATCGACCTGGCGAACCGCCGTTTCTACTTCTTTTTCATCGAGATCTGGCCGCAGGAATTCTACTACGTCGCCGGCCTCCTCATGATGGCGGGCGTAGGTCTTTTCCTGATCACATCGACGGTCGGGCGGGCCTGGTGCGGCTATGCCTGCCCGCAGACCGTCTGGGTGGACCTGTTCCTTGTCGTGGAACGGGCGATCGAAGGCGATCGCAACGCCCGCATCAAGCTCGATGCTGCCCCGTGGACCGTTCGCAAGCTCCTCCTGCGCGTTTCCAAGCACGCCGTCTGGCTCGTCATCGCAGCGGCCACGGGCGGCGCCTGGATCTTCTACTTCGCCGACGCGCCGAAGCTGCTTGGCGAAGTCGTCACCGGCACGGCGGCGCCCGTGGCCTATGTCACGATCGCCGTGCTCACCGGCACCACCTATGTGTTCGGCGGGCTGATGCGGGAGCAGGTCTGCACCTACATGTGCCCCTGGCCGCGCATTCAGGCGGCCATGCTCGACGAAAATTCGCTGACGGTGACGTATAACGACTGGCGCGGCGAACCGCGCTCAAGGCACGCCAAAAAGGTCTCGGCCGCCGGGCAATCGGTCGGCGACTGCGTCGATTGCAATGCCTGTGTCGCCGTCTGCCCCATGGGCATCGACATCCGTGACGGTCAGCAGCTGGAATGCATCACCTGCGCGCTGTGCATCGACGCCTGTGACAGCGTCATGGACAAGCTCGGCCGAGAACGCGGGCTGATTTCCTATGCAACGCTGGCCGACTACAACGCCAACATGGCAGTGGCCACTTCCGGCGGCACTGGCCCGGTCAATCCGGCGCTCGTAAGAACGGCGAACGGCAGCTTCGCCGACGGCCTGGCACACTTCCATCTCGGCAAGATCTTCCAGTTGCGCACCTACATTTATCTCGGCGCATGGTCGGCGATCGGCCTGGTGCTCGTCTATTCGCTGCTGACGCGCGAGCGGCTTGAGCTGAATGTCCTGCACGATCGCAATCCGCAGTTCGTGACGCTCTCGGACGGCTCGATCCGGAACGGCTACACGGTCAAGCTGCTCAACATGATACCCCAACCGAGGACGATCGAGGTCACGCTGCAGGGTCTCGACGGCGGTGAGATGAGCATCGTCGGCATCGACCAGGCCGCAAGCCGCTCTTTCTCCATTCCGGTGGAACCCGACCGGCTGAAGACGCTCAAAATCTTCGTCAGGCAACCGGCAGACCGCATCCAGAAGCCGGCGCAGAATTTCGAATTTCGCATCGACGACAAGGCGAGTTCCGAATCCGCCGAATACACCGCCACTTTCAACGCGCCGGAGAACAGCAGATGAGCGTCGAAACGCGGAAGCCACGCGAGTTCACCGGCAGGCACATGTTGATCGTCATCCTGAGCTTCTTCGCTGTGGTGATCGGGGTCAACGTCACCATGGCGACGCTCGCCGAGAAGAGCTGGACGGGCCTCGTTGTCGAGAACACCTATGTCGCAAGCCAGCAGTTCAACGAGGAAGCGCGGAAAGGAAGGGCACAGGCGGCGCTAGGCTGGACGGGCAGGCTGACCGTCGCCTCAGGCGAGGTCCGCTACAGCCTTGCCGACAGCAAGGGCAAGCCGGTGCCTTTGCACGGCGTCAAGATGCTGTTCCGCCACCCGGCCTACGAGGCCGCGGATGAAGCCCTGACACTTGCCGCGATGCCCGGAGGCACTCCGGGCGACGTGCAGGAGTTTGCCGTCCGGCACACGCCGAGGGATGGCGTCTGGATCGTGGAGATCGATGCGGACGCCGGACTGACGTCACCGTTTCGTGACGTTCGCCGCGTCATGATCTCGAATGGAGCCCTGCAATGAGCTGCTGCGCGCCAGGAGCGGAAATGGCATTGGAGGTCCCCGCCGCTGCGTCCGCGCCGCCGTCGAGCGAGGAGATCAAGCTGGCGAGCCGCTTTCTGGGCAGCGACATTCACCAGACCGACCTGTCGGTGCCGACGGTTCACTGCGGGGCTTGCATCCAAGCGATCGAGGCTGCGCTCGGCTCGGTCGAGAACGTCGAGTCCGCTCGCGTCAACCTCTCGACGAAGCGTGTGTCGGTGCGCTGGCACGGAGACAGCGTCCCGCCATTCTTTGCCGTGCTCGGCCGTCTCGGCTATCAGGCGCACCTGTTCGACCCTGAAATTCACGAGAAGGACAGGACGCTCTCGGAGCTGATCCGCGCTGTCGCCGTGGCGGGCTTCGCCGCCGGCAACATCATGCTGCTCTCGGTATCGGTCTGGTCGGGAGCGGAAGGTCCGACACGCGATCTGTTTCATTGGCTGTCCGCGCTGATCGCCATTCCAGCCCTCGCCTTTGCCGGCGGTATCTACTTCCGCTCTGCGGCGAACGCGCTTCGCCATGGCCGGATGAACATGGATGTGCCGATCGCGGTGGGGGTTTCGCTCGCCTACGCGATGAGCCTCTATGAGACCATCAACCACGGCGAGCACGCCTATTTCGACGCTTCGGTATCGCTGCTTTTCTTCCTGTTGATCGGCCGCACGCTGGACCACGTCATGCGTGAGCGAGCGCGAACCGCGGTCAATGGCCTGTCGCGCCTTGCCGCGCGGGGTTCCATTGTCCTGCGCGACGACGGAACACGCGAATACGTGCCCGTCGCCGAGCTCTCGGCAGGAATGCGCCTTCTCATCGCGGCCGGAGAGCGGATACCGGTCGACGGCGATATCATCAGCGGGAATTCCGACCTGGATTGCTCGATCGTCTCCGGCGAGAGCGCGCCCAAAACCGTGAGTGCCGGCACACATGTCCAGGCTGGCACGTTGAACCTGACAGGTCCGCTGACGATCCAGGCAACCGCCGCCGCGAAGAATTCCTTCCTTGCGGAAATGGTTCGGCTGATGGAGGCCGCCGAGGGCGGCCGCTCTCGCTACAGGCGAATTGCGGACCGGGTATCGGCCCTCTACGCGCCGGTTGTCCATCTGGCGGCCTTTGTCACATTCCTCGGCTGGATGGTTGCGTCCGGCGATTGGCACCGGGCCATGACCATCGCCATCGCCGTGCTTATCATCACCTGCCCCTGCGCGCTCGGCCTGGCCGTGCCGATTGTCCAGGTCGTGGCAGCCCGGCGCCTGTTCGAGGCCGGCGTCATGGTCAAGGACGGTTCGGCCATGGAGCGTCTCGCGGCGATCGACGCGGCTGTCTTCGACAAGACCGGGACGTTGACCCTGGGGCTGCCCAGACTGGTCAATGCCGCATCAATCGATCCGGCCATGCTGGCGATCGCGGCCGACATGGCAGCTCATTCCCGGCACCCGTTTTCAAAGGCTCTGGCGACATACGGAAACAATCGTAGCCGAACCAAATTCGACCACGTGCAGGAAGAGCCCGGCTTCGGCATCGAAGCGTTCGCCGGCGGCGATACCTGGCGCCTTGGCCGGCGCGGCTGGGCAGGGTGGAAGGCCCGTACGGGCGGTGAAGGAAAATATGGCGGCCTTGGCGGCACGGTTCTCGCCCAGAATGGCAGGATCGTCGCTTGCTTCGCCTTCGAGGATGCCACGCGACCCGATGCGAAGGCCGCGGTGCGGAGATTGAAGGACGACGGCATCCCGGTCGAGATGCTCTCCGGCGACACTGCGCGGGCCTGCGCCGAGGCGGCGGAGATCCTCGGCATCGATCGCTTCGTGCCGGCCTTGCTGCCGTCGGGAAAGGTCGAAAGGATAGAGACGTTGGCCCGCGCCGGTCACAAGGTGCTGATGGTGGGCGATGGCCTCAACGACACGCCGGCGCTTGGCGCCGCTCATGTTTCGATGGCTCCGGCGACCGCGGCCGACATTGGTCGCAAAGCCGCGGATTTCGTCTTCCTGCGCGAGAGCCTTTTGGCCGTACCGCTCGCCCTGGATGTCTCGCGCAAGGCCGGCCGGCTCATCCGCCAGAACATCGCGATCGCGATCATCTACAACGCCTTCGCCGTGCCGATCGCCATCCTCGGACATGTGACGCCGCTCATCGCGGCGATCGCGATGAGTGCTTCATCGCTGATCGTGATCGCAAATGCGATGCGGCTTCAGGCGACGGCAAAAACGGCACCTGACGCGGCTCCGGCCAGGCACCGCACCGAAATCATCGAAGCGGCCCATCCATGACCACGCTCGTATACCTCATTCCGGTAGCCCTCTTCCTGGGGGCGCTCGGTTTGTCCGGCTTCCTGTGGGCCTTACGCAGCGGCCAGTACGAGGATCTCGACGGAGCCGCCGAGCGGATACTGATCGAGCCCGAGGTGCAAGACAATGAAGGCCTGCGGTCAAACTGACGCGGATCAAAGCGCCGACGCTCCCGGCGTTCCAGAAAATGCCTGACGAAGAGCAGGAGGCACCGATGCAGGCCCAGGACATCATGACGACGCCGGTGATCTCAATCGATGCTTCGGCCTCGATCACCGACGCCGCCGACCTGATGTTGACCAGGAAGATCAGCTGCCTGCCGGTCACACGCGACGGTGTGGCGATTGGCATCATCAGCGAAGGTGACTTCCTCCGGCGCAAGGAACTTGGCACCCAGCGTGTTCGTCCTCGCTGGCTCGAATTTCTGGCCGGCCCCGGCAAGATCGCCGATGAGTATGTGCACACAACCGGCCGTCGGGTTGGCGACATCATGACGACGGACGTCGTCTCGGCGTCGCCTGGGGCGTCGCTGGCCGAGATCGTCGAATTGATGGCTGACCACGACATCAAGAATGTGCCGATCCTCGATCAGGGCAGAATGGCCGGGATCATAACCCGCTCCGATTTGCTGCGTGCCCTGCTGCGGATCCTGCCCAAATCAGGCGCCGCGACTGCCGATGACGAGGTCATACGCAGGAAGATCATTGCCGAGCTGCAGGGGCAATCCTGGAGCGGCGGCGATCTTATCGGCGTTACCGTCGATAGCGGCGATGTTGAACTGAGTGGCGCCATTTTCGACGAGCGTCAGCGAAAGGCCGCTGTCGTTGCGGCCGAGAACGTCGACGGGGTCAAGAAGGTCACGGACAAACTCTTCTGCGCCGGGACGTTCTCGGTCCTGCTTCTCTCCTAGAGGACGTCACAGAGGCGGAACGGCTCCCGAACAGCGCATCGCCAAAGGGAGATTTTTCGGGCTGCATATCCGCCCCGTCCAATCCAGCATTCCGGCCCCTCCCTTAAATCGCCAACAAGGGTATCAAGGGCCGAACCAACAGCAGCGCGAAGGCAATGAGCGCCGCGCCGGCGATTGTATTTGCTATTCTCTTGCCGCCGCTCAGCCGCCTGCCCAGCAACAGCCATATCGATCCGGTAATTGCCGTGATTACAAGCAATACGATCCAAGCCATGCCCCGCGCGCCTGCCTCGATGTCCATCGGCACTATGGCCACGCAATAGATGAACGCCTTCGGATTGAGGACGGTGGTTGCCAGGATGGAAATTCCACCGCCGTTCCCGGTTGCGTCGGCGCGTTTGACGGCGATCAGGCGAAAGCCAAGTATTACCAGCCATGCAGCGGCAACCAGGTGAACCATCTGGATGGTGCCAGGCGGCACCAGGGAACGCAAAGAAAGCCAGAAGGCTGCCGCGATCCCGTATCCGCATGCCTGCGCGGCAAGGAGCGTAGCGGCATTCCCACGCTTGACCGCGCCTGCCGCCAGAAGAGCGTTGGTCGGCCCCGGCGCGGCAAAAAGCAGGAATGCTTCCAGAAAATGCAGATTGTCCAAACTGCCTGCCTCGTATGCGAACCTGCCAAATGCAGCAGTCCCACTTGTGCCGACTGTCGTCAAAAGCCTCCTGGACCGTCAACTCGTCGCAAGGGCGAAATCGTCCTTCGCCGGCTGGAATAAGGGCGCACCGCGGCAGCCGATCCGGCTAGGGCGTTGGTGTTCAATCAACGGACAGATTGCAACCGGGCGATCAAGTCGCCATTGCGGCAATAGGCCGGCGGGTGATCCGCATGCGCCGTCTCATCGAGCCAGGTCGCGCATTCCTCCTGGTGACGGCAGGACCGGCACCGGTCCACCGCACGATTGGTGACGGCGACGTGATCCGCCACGACTTTCAGCGGCCTGTCGACGCCCAGTTTCTGCATCATGCGCCCCATCAAGGCCGTCCGAGCATCAAGTCCAGTCAGGTATTCGAGAAAGTTCATGTCGTTACACTCCTCAGACGGCAATCATTGCCATGCCAAGCGACGTGCGACGTTGATCTCGGTCAACGAGGGCCATCCATTCCCCGAACTGCTTCCGCTGGACAAGGCCACCCTTCCCGCCCAGCCCACACCAGCGCAGTCAGCTCTGGATACTGCATGGCTCGCCTGGATATGATGAGCTCGGTAAGGCCGCGGTCCTAGCCTACGGTCCCAAACATAGCGCCAATGCCCGCGGTCAGCGCCATCGCCAGCGCTCCCCAAAAGGTGACCCGGGCGGTGGCCTTCAATACATTGGCGCCGCCGGCCCGCGCGCCGATCGCGCCCAGCACCGCCAGGAACAGGAGCGATGCAATCGCGACTACCGCAACCAGCCTCGCGGGTGGCGAAAGCAGCACCATTGCCAATGGCATGATCGCACCGATTGAAAACGCAGCCGCCGAAGCCAGCGCCGCCATGATCGGTCGTGCGGCGGTAACCTCGGAAATACCAAGTTCGTCGCGGGCGTGTGCGCTAAGCGCGTCCTTGGCCATCAACTGGTCAGCCACCTGCAACGCCAATTGAGGCTCCACGCCGCGATCGATGTAGATCTGGGCAAGCTCCTGCCTCTCGAACTCGGGTTGGCTCGCCAGCTCTTTTCGCTCTCGCTCGAGATCCGCATGCTCGGTATCAGCCTGGGAACTGACGGATACATATTCGCCGGCGGCCATCGACATGGCGCCGGCCACAAGGCCAGCGACGCCCGCTACCAGCACGTTGGCGGTGGCGGCGTTTGCGGTTGCAACTCCGATGATCAAGCTGGCGGTCGAGACGATGCCGTCGTTTGCGCCCAGCACCGCGGCCCGTAACCAGCCGACACGCGACACCAGATGATTTTCGGAATGAAGACGAGTCATTTGAATGAAGGAAAAGTTGTCTGTTTCGCCACGGTTTCGCGTCCATATCGGCAAGCGTCAGAAGACAGCTCGACTGCTTGATGCCCCTCGATCCGAACAAATGCCTTGATCAAAGTCAATCGGCAGCCTCAGGCCGCCGAGCCGGCGCTTTCGCGAGTGCTCCTAACATGCATACAAGGGCTCAGCCGGAGCGCCCGAACCTGGGAACAATAGCTATGGAACAGACCGCCTTGGCTCCTCACCCAGAGGGCCAGGCCGATTTGCTCGCGGTTCATGCGTGCCCGTGGTTTTTCGCCTGCGGCGACCATGATCGAAAAGCCAGGTTTTGGTAACCTCCGACACAACGATATAGAGCGCCGTGATCGCGAGCAGCCCCGCCAGCACCGGTGCTGGCAGGGGAACGAAACCGAACCACTTGGCGAAGGGAGCGAACGGGATGGCGACGGCGATACCGCCAACGCCAAAGGCGAGACCCGCAAGCAAGCGACTGGGACGGCTGTTCCACGGCCTCACATGGGTACGCACGATGAACAGGATGGCAAGCTGGGTCAGCACAGATTCGACAAACCACGCGGTCTGAAACGTGGCTGCCGCAGCATGCGCTACGAACAGAAGGAACGCGAAGGTCGCGAAGTCGAACACAGAGCTCACGAGCCCGAAACTCACCATGAAACGTCTTATGAAATGGATGTCCCAGTGCCGCGGTCTCCGTAACTGGTCGGCGTCGACGTTGTCACCCGCGATCGCAAGCGACGGAATGTCCGACAGGAAATTGTTCAGCAGGATCTGCTTGGCCAGCAGCGGCAAGAACGGCAGGTAGAGCGAGGCTGCGGCCATGCTGATCATGTTGCCGAAATTGGCGCTGGTCGTGATAGAGATGTATTTCATCGTGTTGGCGAACGTCTTTCGGCCATCATCGACGCCCCTCACCAATACGCCGAGGTCGCGTTTGAGCAGGATGATATCCGCGGCCTCGCGGGCGACATCGACAGCGGTATCGACCGAAATGCCGATGTCGGCTTCATGAAGCGCCGGCGCGTCGTTGATGCCGTCGCCAAGGTAGCCGACGACATGGCCGCTGCGGCGCAGCGCCTCGACAATGCGCTCTTTCTGGTTTGGATCGATCTCGACAAAGAGATCGATATTGCGGGCACTTGCCAGAAGACCGTTTTTCGTCATTTTCGCCAGATCTTCGCCCGTCATGATCCGGTCGGACCGGAGGCCTATAGCCTCGGCCACATGCGCGGCGACGTAGCGGTTGTCGCCGGAAACCACCTTCACGCCGATGCCGCGATCGGCAAGTGCCGACAGGGTTTCCCTTACCCCCTCCTTTGGCGGATCGAGAAACAGCAGGAACCCCGCGAATGCCATTTCGGTTTCGTCGTCGCGGCTGAAGCTCGCCTTGTCCTGAAATCTGCGGATCGCCAGGCCGAGAACACGATACCCTAGCGCGCTCCAGCGCCTGAATTTCTCGTCGATCGCCTGGCGTTCCGTCGCGCCGAGGGGGGTCAAGCCGTCCCGATCCTGCACAAAGCCACACGCCTCGATGACGTTCTGGACGGCTCCCTTGGTGATGAGGACCTGTTCAAGCGCGTTGTCATGCACGGCAACGGACAACCGCTTGCGAACAAAGTCGTAGGGGCTCTCGTCGATCTTGGTGAAACCGGACAAATCGTCTTGGTCATGCGGAGCGCTTGCAATTGCCTCGTCCAAAGGATTCTTCAAGCCCGTTTGCAAAATCGCGTTCAGCCGCGCCCAAAGCAGAACCTTCCTCGAAGCAATGCCCTCGACATCGAACGCCCCATCGAGGTGAATGACGCCCTCCGTCAGCGTTCCTGTCTTGTCAGTGCAAAGCAGATCCATGCTCCCGAGGTTCTCGATCGCGTCGAGACGGCGCACGATGACGCCGCTGGCGGCCATCATCCGCGCACCCTTGGCCAGGGTGACGCTGATGATCGCGGGAAGCAATTCGGGCGTCAGCCCAACCGCCAGGGCAAGCGAAAACAGGAGCGACTCTATCAACGGCCGCTCAAGCATGACGTTGGCGAAAAACACCAGGATGACGATCACAAGCATGATCTCGGTCATCAGATATCCGAACATCCTGATGCCGCGAGCAAATCCGGTCTCGGGTATCCGGCGCTCCAATGCTTCGGCGATCGATGCGAATTCGGTTTGCGCTCCCGTGGCGACGGCAAGCACCTTTGCTGTTCCGCTGCGGACCGAGGTGCCGGTGAAGACCGCATTGGTTCGCTGCGCGATGCCGGCTTCGGGCGCGGAGCGGCCGGCGGACTTGACGACGGGAAAGGTTTCGCCGGTCAGAACAGATTCACTGACGTTGAAATCCCGCGACTCGAGAATGACGCCGTCGACCGGAATGAGATTGCCGGCCGACAGGCAGACGACGTCGCCGGGAACGATCTCCTCGACATCGATAGTCCGTTCGATGCTATCCCTGAGCACGGTGGCCTTGCGGGAGATCCGCTGCCGCAGGACCTCCATCGCGCGAGAGGCGCCATATTCCTGAGTGAAGCTTAAGACACAGCTGGCGAGCACGATCGCGCCGATGATCGCCGCTTCATGCCCCTCCCCGACGAACACTGAAACGGCGGCGGCAAAGACCAGGATCAGGACGAGTGGGCTGCGAAACTGGCGCGCGAATACAGTCAATGCCGATCCGCCGGACCGGGACGCCAGTGCGTTGCGGCCGAATTTGGCAAGTCGGATTGCCGCATCGACGCTCGGCAGACCCGAAGAAGAGGTCTCCAATTGCCCTGCCAGGTCACCCGTTTCGATCGACCAGTAGGCATGCGCGACATGACCGGAAAGGCGGCTGATCGGTTGCCCCTCGCCCGCCATGGCCGCCGGCTGGTCCCTCGCATCTGCCGTTCCGGTCGCCATGGCCGGACGGTCAGTTGGAAAGAAGGCGGCTGATGCCACTCTCGTGGGTCAGCGAGCGCGTAATACCACCAAAGACCCATTCCCTGAGCCGGCTGTGACCGTAGGCTCCGGAAACGATCAGATCGGCGTGGATCGAGCGGGCAAACGCCAACAGCGTCTCACCATCCGCGGCACCGGCGATCACTTCGGTTTGCGGCATGATGCCATGCTGCTCCAGAAACACCGCGGCGTCGGCGAGGCTGTTTCGAACATCCTCTCCCGAATCGCCTTCCATCGTGGCAACGACCACCTCCTTGGCCCTGGCGAGGAACGGCAAGGAATCGGACAAGGCCCTTCGTGCTTCGCGGCTGTCCTTCCAGGCGACCAGGACGGTTTTCCCGACGAGATGTTCGGCATTGGCCGCTGCAACCAGCACCGGGCGACCGGCCCCGAGCACCAGGCTTCCGATATCGACGGCGCGGAAGACATCCTCGCCGCCGTCGTCGGTCACAACAAGATCGGCCGAACGGGCGGCCAGGCCGAGAGCGCGGGTTGGCGCGCAAACGTACTGGGTCCATTCGCTGCTGACCTCGCCCGGGACAAGCTTCTCGAAGATGTCGCGCAATTCGGCAAGCCGCTTCTCGATCTCGGTGCGCTGGATCTGCATGACCTCGCCTTCGTAGACCAGGCCCTCTCCCGTGGTCACCAAAGGCGGAACGTCCGCGGCAGCAAGGCCTACGAGGTGAGCGTCGAACCGCTGCGCCAGCTCCGTCGCCAGTTTTAAGATCGGAGCGGGATTTGCATCAACGGTCAGGTTGACGAGTATCGTTTTGTAGGACATGCGGGCACCTCGCTCGGAACGTGGAATGCTTTGTCATTTGCATTGTGCGGTCCGCGGCACCTTGATACCGATCAAATAACCGCTGTTTGGTGCGCGGAACGATGAATGCTACATCAGCGGCCGCTGCTGCCTCTCAATCCGGAGACTGCTCGTGAGCACCAAGGAGCAAGACTGGTCGGAAGCCGTCGCCAAGGCATCACCGCTGGCCGGCGGCCCACCGGAACAAGGCACCAACTTGCCGGAGCACGAGCTGCTCGCGCTGATGTTCGAGCAGGCTCCGGGTTTCATGACCCTGCTCAGCGAGCCTGGTCACATCTTTCAACTGACCAATGCGGCTTACCAGCGCCTGATCGGTCAGCGGCAGGTTATCGGCAAATCGGTTCGCGAGGCCCTGCCCGAGCTCGAGGGCCAGGAATTCTTCGAATTGCTCGATCGCGTCAGCGAAACCGGAGATCCCTATGTCGGGCGCGGCATCAAGGTCGTCCTGCGCAATGCCGAGACCGGGCTTGCGGAGGAGCGTATCCTGGACTTCGTCTACCAGCCCATCAGGGCCAGGGATGGCCGGATCACCGCAATCTTTGTTCAAGGCACCGATGTCAGCGATCTGTCGTTCGCGAACGCCGCGCTTCAGCTGCGAGAGGATCACCTGCGTTCGATCCTGGCTACCGTGCCGGATGCGATGGTTGTCATCGACGAAAGCGCCAACATCCAATCCTTCAGCACGGCGGCCGAAACATTGTTTGGCTACAAGGCCGGCGAGGTCATCGGTCAAAATGTCAAGTTGCTGATGCCCTCGCCATACCGGGATGAGCATGATGCATACCTGCAGCGTTACCTGACGACGGGAGAGCGCCGCATCATCGGACTCGGGCGTACGGTAACCGGGATGCGCAAGGACGGATCGACCTTTCCGATGGAGCTCGCGGTTGGCGAAATGCATCCCGGAACGGGCCGCTTCTTCACCGGTTTTTGCCGCGACCTGACGGAGCGTCATAGAACGGAAGCCAGGATGCAGGAGCAGCAGCAGGAGCTGCTTCACATGGCACGCTTCACCGCGCTCGGTGAAATGGCCTCGACATTGGCGCATGAGATAAACCAGCCGCTGACGGCCATCACGAACTACCTCAAAGGCAGCCGCCGTCTCCTCGAGAAAAGCAAGGACGAGAACGCCGCCATGCTGCGGGATGCCGTCGAGAAGGCTGCCGAGCAGGCCCTTCGCGCTGGCGACGTGATCCGTCGCCTCAGGGATTTTGTCGCCAGGGGCGAAAGCGAGCGTCAGGTCGAACGTCTGCCAACGCTCATCGAGGACGCCTCATCGCTCGCTTTGGTCGGCGCCAGGGAAGCGGACGTGCGCGTCAGCTATGATCTCGACCCGGCGGCCGAGCTTGTTTTGACCGATCGAATCCAGATCGAGCAGGTGTTGCTGAATCTGATGAGAAACGCCGTGGAGGCCATGCAGGGCGCGCCCAGGCGGGAATTGCATGTCGTTACCGTGTCACGGCGGGATGGCATGGCTGAAGTTGGTGTGATTGATACGGGCCCGGGGCTGGCGCCGGAGGTTTCAGCCCAACTCTTTCAGCCTTTCGTCACCACCAAGAAACACGGAATGGGTGTCGGCCTGTCCATTTGTCGCACTATCGTCGAGTCGCACGGCGGTCATATTTGGGCGGAAGCAATGCCCGGCGGCGGGACAGCGTTCCGATTCACTTTGCGCGCCGTGGAGAAGGAAGAGGTCGCTGGTGGCCAATGATATCGTTCATGTGGTCGACGACGATGTCGACGTTCGCAAGTCGCTGGGTTTCCTTCTGGCGACAGCCGACTTTGCCGTGCGCCTCTATGAATCGGCAACGGCATTCCTGGCGACGGAACCGAAGGAGATCCAAGGCTGCATCGTCAGCGATGTACGCATGCCCGGCATCGACGGCATCGAGTTCCTGCGGCAACTGAAAGCCCGTGGCCTCGGCGTGCCGGTGATCGTGATGACGGGGCACGCCGACGTCGCCCTGGCCGTCCAGGCGATGAAGGAGGGCGCTGCCGATTTCATCGAGAAGCCGTTCGACGATCAGGTGCTTATCGACGCAATTCGCTCGGCGCTGGATCACCGCAGCCAGCCCGCCGCGGCGCATCCGCAATCGACGGAGATCAGGAAGAATCTCGCCATGCTGTCGGAGCGAGAGCACCAGGTGCTGGAAGGGCTTGTTTCCGGGTTACCGAACAAGACGATCGCCTACGATCTGGGGATCAGCCCGCGCACGGTCGAGATCCATCGCGCCAATGTCATGAGCAAGATGGGCGCCGGCAGCCTCTCGCATCTGGTGCGCATGGCCCTGATCGCCGGCCCCCAACATTAGGGCATTCGGGGAAAGACGAGCAGAGGTTCTCCACCCGGAACCGCCGCTCTAAGGCGCGTTTCGGAGTGAAGCCACCCTGTCTTCTCGGAGATGCCAGTCGCGCCAGTGGGTCGGCCGAATATGGACGCGGATACCGGTAACGGCATGCCGCCATCCCTCACGGCCTTTTTCGCAGGGAAATACAAGCGGATGTAAGCCTTCTTCATCCAGAACGGCTAGTTCGAGGCTGCGGCCAAACGGAGCGCTTGCTATTGGATTCCACATCCGGCCAGCGTGGGCAAAATTGCAGTTCCGCGCTTTGATTTGAATCAGTTTTTGGGCGGTTTTGCGTTGAGGAGACCTGCCTATAATGAGGCATCTGGGTGTCCCGTGATTTGACATAGCTCAAAGCGCAGACCGCTCCCAGCCCCTAGGTTGAGGCCGAACCGTCGCAGATGGCGGCCGGCTTCTTGCACAGGACATTCCGACATGAACTACCAGCGGTTCTTCGAAGAAGCGATCGACCAGCTCCACGCCGAGCGGCGCTATCGTGTCTTCGCCGATCTCGAGCGTATCGCGGGCAAGTTTCCGCGCGCCATCTGGCGCTCCAATGGCCGCGCCGAGGAAATCACCGTCTGGTGCTCCAACGACTATCTCGGCATGGGGCAGCACGCGGATGTCATCGCAGCGTTCCAGAATGCGGCCGGCAAGATGGGCTCGGGCGCCGGCGGCACCCGCAACATCTCCGGCACGTCCAACCCGCTGGTCGAGCTCGAGCAGGAACTCGCCGACCTGCACGGCAAGGACGCGGCCCTGGTCTTCACCTCCGGCTTCGTCTCCAACGAAGCCTCGATCTCGACCATTGCCCGGCTTTTGCCCAACTGCCTGATCATCTCGGACGAGTTGAACCACGCCTCGATGATCGAGGGCGTGCGGCGCTCGGGCGCCGAAAAGAAGATCTTCCGCCACAATGACGTCGCGCATCTGGAAAGCCTCTTGCAGGCGGCGGGGCGCGAGCGCGCCAAGCTGATTGTCTTCGAAAGCGTCTATTCGATGGACGGCGACATCGCGCCGATCAGAGAGATCGTCGAGCTCGCCGAGCGCTACAACGCCATGACCTATATCGACGAGGTGCATGCCGTGGGCATGTACGGACCGCGCGGCGGCGGCATCACCGAGCGCGAAGGCCTCGCCGATCGCATCGACATCATCCAGGGCACGCTGGCCAAGGCGTTCGGCACGCTGGGCGGCTACATCACCGGCACCAGCGCGGTGATCGACGCGGTTCGCTCCTATGCGCCGGGTTTCATCTTCACCACGGCGCTGCCGCCGGCGATCGCCGCCGCCACCACCGCCTCCATCCGCCATCTCAAGCAATCGCAGGCCGAGCGCGACGCGCAGCAGCAGCAGGCGAGCCGAACCAAACAGATCCTGGCGGCCGCCGGCCTGCCGGTGATGGACTCCGCGACCCACATCGTGCCGGTGCTGGTTGGCGATCCGGAGCTTTGCAAGATGGCGAGCGACCGGCTGCTTGGCGTTCACGGCATCTACATCCAGCCGATCAACTACCCGACCGTGCCGCGCGGCACCGAGCGGCTGCGCATCACGCCGACGCCGTTCCATTCGGATGCGCTGATCGCCGAACTGCAGGATGCGCTGGTCGAGACCTGGGATGCGCTCGGCATTCCCTACGGCTCCGCCGGCCGGCCCTCGGTCGCCAAGACCGACCGCATCATTCCGCTGCTGACGGCAAAGGCGGGCGGCTGACACCAAGGACAACACTCTTGATCCCGCGCAATGCGTGCATTTCTCGTTGAGGGAAAAGAAGCGGGGTGGAAGGCTCCGTTCATGACACACTCTCTCTCCCAAACCTCCCTCGTCCATGCTGCCGAGCAAGCTCAGCAATGGGTGAACGAGCTGGCTCGCGGCCGCCCAACGCTTGCAGATTCGTATGCCTCTCAACCCAACCTTCGATGCAAGACAATCGGGAATTGACCAGCATCAAGGCCGGCAGGCTTTGTTTCCTGTTGAATCCTCCCACTGTTCCAAATCCGGGAGGGCATCATGTCCAGTACAGCAGAAGTCAACATTCCAGCCAAGGAAGCCGCGACATCGACCAAACTGCGACTGGGATCGCTGACAGCGCTGGTGATCGGGTCGATGGTGGGCTCGGGCGTCTTCAGCCTGCCCCAGAACATGGCGGCCGGCGCCGGTCCGCTCGCCGTCCTGATCGGTTGGGCGATCACGGCCGTCGGCATGCTCGCACTGGTGTTTGTCTATCAGTCCCTGGCGGTACGCCGGCCTGATCTCGATGCGGGTCCCTATGCCTACGCCAAGGCAGGGTTCGGAGCCTTTATCGGGTTCAACAGCGCCTGGGGCTATTGGATCAGCGCATGGGTCGGCAACGTTTCCTACGCCGTGATCGTTTTCAGCGCGTTGTCCTATTTTTTCCCCGCCTTCGGTGACGGAAATACGTGGCAGGCGGTGCTCGGCGCCTCGATTCTGTTGTGGCTCATCCACTTTCTGATCCTCGCAGGCATTCGCCAGGCAGCGATCGTCAACACAATCGTGACCGTGGCAAAGATCGCGCCTGTCGTACTGTTTGTCGGCGTCGTCGCCGTGGCCTTCAAGCTCAATGTCTGGACGCTCGACTTCACCGGGCTCGGCAATGCCTCGCTCGGCACCATCGCGGCTCAGGTCAAGAGCACCATGCTGGTGACGCTGTGGGTCTTCATCGGCATCGAAGGCGCCAGCGTTTTCTCCGCCCGTGCCGAGAGGCGCAAGGACATCGCGACGGCGACAGTCATCGGCTTCTTCACATGCCTCGCGCTCTACGCGCTGGTCTCTCTGCTTTCGCTCGGCATTCTGAGCCAACCGGAACTCGCGGCATTGAAGAACCCGTCGATGGCAGGCGTACTGGAAGCGGTTGTCGGGCCTTGGGGTGCCGTACTCATCAATCTTGCGCTCGTCGTCTCTGTGCTCGGCGCCTTCTTGAGCTGGACGTTGCTTGCAGCGGAGGTTCCGCATGTCGCCGGAAAGGACGGAACCATGCCGAAGTTCTTCGGCCGGGAAAGCGAACGCGGCGTTCCCTCGACCTCACTGCTGGTCACCAACGTCCTCGTCCAGGCCTTCCTGGTGATCACGCTCTTCGCCCAGAGTACCTATCAGGCGCTCTTCTACATCGCCTCGGCCGCCATCCTCGTGCCCTATATTTTCTCCGGAGCCTTCGCCGCCAAACTGGCATTGACCGGAGAAAGCTATCGGGTTGGCGAACGGCGCGCCGGGCCGCTCTTCGCCGGTGTGTTGGCAACGGCCTACGGGCTGTGGCTCGTCTATGCGGCGGGGCCTGCGTACCTGTTCATGTGCGCGATCCTCTATGCTCCGGGCATCATCTTCTACGTCTGGGCCCGTCGCGAGGCTAATCAGCGCGTCTTCCACCCGGTGGAAGCCGTCATCGCAGTCGCGCTCGTCGCAGTCGCAATCCTTGCCGTCTACGAGATGTGGACCGGCGCCGTCAGCGCGCTTTGAGAGGCTATCCTATGACAAATCTGGGGGTTCATTCAGAAGTCGGCCGCCTGCGCGAGGTGATGGTCCACAGGCCGGATCTCAGCCTGCGCAGGCTCACACCAGACAACTGCAGGTCGCTGTTGTTCGACGATGTGCTTTGGGTGAAGCGCGCTCGCCAGGAGCACGACATCTTCGTCGACGCCCTGCGCGAGCGCGGCGTGATCGTTCATTCGTTCGGCGAACTGCTCACGGAAACCATGGGCATCGGCAAGGCCCGCGACTGGCTTCTCGATCGCCGGGTGCATGCCGGCGTCGTCGGCCTCGACATGGTCGACGAGATGCGGGGCTGGCTTAACGAGATGTCGGCCGGCCTGCTGGCAACCTGCCTCGTCGGCGGCATCGCCCGCGCCGAACTGCCATTCGAGCCCAAGGGGCTGACCGGACGGACATTCGCGCCGCAGGACTTCGTGCTGCCGCCGTTGCCGAACCAGCTGTTCACTCGCGACAGCTCCTGCTGGATTTACCGCTCGGTTTCCGTGAATGCCATGTATTGGCCGGCCAGACGGCCGGAAGCAGCCAATGTCGAGGCGGTGTACCGTTTCCATCCGAGGTTTCGCAACAGCGGCATCCCATTCGTTTCACCCCAGGCCGGAACGGGCATCAGCCTGGAAGGCGGCGACGTCATGCCCGTCGGCGGAGGCGTCGTTCTCGTCGGCATGGGCGAACGCACCACGCCGCAGGCGGTCGGTGATGTTGCCCGAAGCCTGTTCGCTGCCGGCGAAGCCACGCACGTGATCGCGGCACTGATGCCGCGCGACCGTTCCTTCATGCATCTCGACACCGTCTTCACCTTCTGCGACCGGGACCTTGCCACCATGTATCCGCCCGTGGTCGAAAGGCTGCGCACCTTCTCGATCCGGCCCGGAGACGGCGATGCGGCAGTCGAGGTCAGGGAGGAAAAAGCGCCCTTCACAACAGTCGTGGCAGAAGCTCTCGGGTTGAAATCGCTTCGGATCATCGCCACCGGCGGCGACCGCTACGAGGCCGAGCGCGAGCAGTGGGATGACGGCAACAACGTGGTCGCGGTCGAGCCGGGCGTCGTCATCGGCTACGATCGCAACGTCTATACCAACACACTTCTGCGCCGCGCCGGAATCGAGGTGATCACCATCGAGGGGGCTGAGCTCAGCCGCGGCCGCGGCGGCGGCCATTGCATGACCTGCCCCATCGCTCGCGACCCACTCTGAAAGGACATCCAATGTCGATCAACCTGCATGGCCGTTCGGTGCTCTCACTGGACGACCTCTCAGCCGAAGAGATCCGCTTCCTCCTGAAGCTGGCAGCCGAGTTGAAGGCAGCCAAGCAAGCCGGGCACGAGATACCGCGCCTCATTCGCAAGAACATCGCCCTCATCTTCGAAAAGGACTCCACGCGCACGCGGACAGGGTTCGAAGTGGCCGCCTATGATCAGGGCGCCCACGTCACTTATTTCGGTCCCTCCGGCAGCCATATCGGGCACAAGGAATCCATGAAGGACACGGCCCGCGTCCTCGGCCGGATGTATGACGCCATCGAATATCGCGGATTTGCGCAGCACCAGGCCGAAATGCTGGCAGCGCATGCCGGGGTGCCCGTCTACAACGGCTTGACCGACGAAGCCCATCCGACGCAGATCCTCGCCGATTTCATGACGATGCGCGAATTCACGCACAAGCATTTGTCAGACATGACCGTCGCATTCGTCGGCGAGGGTCGGGACAATGTCGCCCAGTCGCTGGCATTGGGGGCAGCCAAGGTCGGCATCGACATGCGCATCGCCTCGCCGAAGGAACTGTGGCCCGACCAAGAATTCTGCGATCATGTCAGGGGGCTCGCCGAACGCAGCGGGGGCCGCTTCCGACTCGATGAGGACATGATCGGCTGCGTCCAGGATACCGACTTCATCTACACCGATGTCTGGATGTCGATGGGCGAGGACAAGTCCGGCTGGGCGGAGCGCATCCGTCTTCTGACGCCCTATCGGGTGACGAAAGATTTGATGGCGGCGAGCGGCAATCCGCATGTCAAGTTCATGCATTGCCTGCCGGCGTTCCACGACACCGAGACCGAAGTCGGCGCCTATATCGCGCGCGAATTCGGCATCGATTGCATGGAGGTCACCGATGAGGTGTTCGAGTCCGGTGCCTCGGTCGTCTTCGATCAGGCGGAGAACCGCATGCATACGATAAAAGCGCTGCTCGTCGCCACGATCGGCAACTGACATGCTGATCGTCGTTGCGCTCGGTGGGAACGCGCTGTTGCGGCGCGGCGAACCGATGACTGCCGAAAACCAGCGTGCGAACGTCATCCGCGCCGCGTCAGCCTTGGCGACGCTGATTGGCGAAGGCCATTCGCTCGTCATCACGCATGGCAACGGCCCGCAGGTCGGCCTGCTTGCGCTCCAGGCGGCTGCCTCACCGGACGGCGCTTTTCCGCTCGACGTTCTCGGCGCGGAGAGCGCCGGGATGATCGGCTACATGATCGAGCAGGAGCTCGCCAATCTCGCCTCCCAGAAACTATACGCCACACTGCTGACGCAGGTGAAAGTCGACCCGCGCGATCCTGCATTTTCCAGTCCCACAAAGCCGATCGGCCCGGTCTATGACGAAGCGACAGCGCGACGGCTCGCAGCGGAGCACGGCTGGTCCGTAGCGCCCGATGGCGATAAATGGCGCCGGGTCGTGCCCTCGCCCCGCCCGATCGAGATTTTAGAGGCATCCGTCATCTCCTTCCTCGTCGACCACGGAGTCATCGTCATCTGCACCGGCGGCGGCGGCGTGCCCGTTGTCGCGCGCGAAGATGGCGCCATGGTCGGCGTCGAAGCCGTCATCGACAAGGACCTGGCCAGCTCGCTGCTGGCGCGCCAGTTGAAGGCTGACATGCTGCTGATGCTCACGGATGTCGATGCGGTCTATCTGGGCTACGGCACGGCGGATGCCCGCGCACTGCGCAATGTCGGAGCAACTGAACTTTCGGGAAAGGATTTCCCAGCCGGCTCGATGGGACCCAAGATCAGTGCGGCGATCGAGTTCGTCCAGGCGACGGGCAATCCCGCAGCGATCGGCCGGCTCGAGGACGCGGCGGAGATCGTCAAGCGGCGTCAGGGCACTTGGTTCGAACCCTAGCCCTTGCCAGGCTCAGGAAATCCTGGCTACCCCTATAACGTAGTTCTTGCCATACACTGCGGCGCATTTTGGGCAGGTCGTATAAAAGAAATACACGTCGCTGGCTTTGGGATTGTGCTGGCGCGCGAGTTCAAGCATTTCCTCGTGCCAACCCCTTACCTGCTCGAACGCTCCCTCGAACACTTTGGTGACGAAGTCGCCTGTCAGCGTAGCCATTTCCTCCTCGGGCACGGCCTTTGAAACCGAAAAAAGGTGCTCGCTCGTCCAAGGCGAGAGATCGCGGCTTAGGACGATGGACTGGCTTTCGGCAGAAGCGCCCGCGTCGTCGATGTGCTCGTTGACACGGGCAAAGACGCTGCCCATGTTCACCGGAACATGCATGATGCTGTGGGTCGTCGCCTTCACGAACGGCTTGTCGGTGAAGTGCAATTCCTGATCGTCCCAGCCACCCGGGTTGAATTTTGGGCAGCAACCCGTCGTGTTCACGCTCGCATCATAGCGCGGTGTTTCGTTCGTCTGCATGACTACCTCCTGATACGGGCACATCAGACCAGCTGACGACCCCGCCATCATTGATTCCGGTCAACGCCGCCAAGAGCCACGATTGACGCACGTCGAAGCCGGTCCGTGGCCAAGCGGCTACGCAGATCGGTCTGATGATCTCGCAGACCCATGTCGGCTCGCAATGAACCGCAGGCGCGTCGATGAGATTGCTGTCGACCGACATCATCGGCCCAGGCTTTGGATATAACTGATAATCGCGGAGATCTGGTCGGGAGAAGCTACGAACTCGGGCATGTCCGGATGTCCGGTGGATATCCCCTCGGCCAGAGCTTCCTGAAGATCTTCGATTGGGTACCGCTGGTGCAACAACCGGAAAGGCGGCGCGCCCGGATGGGCGCTCTCGCCGCCCGGACCGACCGCGTGACAGCGGGCACAGTTTTTCTCGACCAGTCTTTTCCCATAAGCGACCTGCGGGTCTTCGACAGCATAGGCTGACGATGCAAAGCCGAGTGCGAACACAAGTAGTGGGATCGAGAGCGCCGGGTGGGATCGCATTGTCGTCAGGCCTTGCTTGATCATGTCAGTTTAAGGAGCGAGAGTGGCTACGCGCATGTCGTCCCTTCCAGGTCATTGTAAAATTCCTTGGCCTCCGCCTTCCACATCAAGGCCTGGTCTTAGGGTGGCGCGGCCTTGAACGGCGGCCGAAGCCATAGCTCACCGCAGAGGGCTTGCGTCTCCTGGAGGACGTCATTTCGAAGTAGATGCCGATCCCGACGATCCAAGCGAGGCAAAGCAGGACGCCCCAAAAGAGAATGCCTCCAGTGGACATGAACTGATCCTTGTGTGGCTCTGATCGAACATCGCAAAGTCAATTCCGGCATGCATTGATCAAGATCAATCGGCCTCCGGCGGCACAGACTTGCATCGACCTCTTGGCTACCCCTTCCTCGTTCCGCCGCTTCCCGACTTTGACATTGATCAAGGCGAGGAAGGGCATTGCCTGGCACGACATCGCCGGAGCAATTGTCTTGCAGACAGTGGAAATGAGGACGCGATGAAGGAACTGCCGCTTGCCGAAGTCTATCGGCTGATCGAGCCTGGTCCCGTTGTCCTTCTGACAACCAGGTCAAAGCAGGGCCGCGCGAACGTCATGACCATGTCCTGGCACATGATGGCGGGAATCGCGCCGCCGACCATGGCCTGCGTCGTGTCGAGCGACGACTTCTCCTTCTTCGCTTTGCGTCAAACGAAGGAATGCGTGGTCGCGATCCCTGCCATTGGCCTCGCGGAGAAAGTCGTCAAGGTCGGAAACTGCTCCGGACGCGACACTGACAAGTTCGCGACAGCCTGGCTGACGCCCCTTCCCGCCGAGCGCGTTTCGGCTCCCCTGATCGCCGAGTGCTTTGCCAACCTCGAATGCCGGGTCATCGATATACGCCTGGTGGGCAAATATAACCTGTTCGTCCTCGAGGTCCTGAAAGCATGGATCGACCCGGCTCAACCGAACCCGAAGACGATCCACCACGTCGGAAATGGCGCCTTTGTCGTGGACGGCGAAATGGTTCATTTCCAATCCCGTATCCCCTGAGCGGCTGCAACCGTTTTGATCGACATCAAGGTGAGAACGTTCCTGCAAGGCTAGCTTCGGTGCACCGAACCTCTGAAACGGAAGCGCCCCGATGAGCTACAAATCCATTCTGTTGAACCTGGGCATCGATGGTCCGATCGAACCGCTCGCGCAGGTCGGCATCGATCTTGCCAAACGTTTCGATGCAAAGCTGATCGGTTTCTGCGCCGCGGACGCTCCGCTGCCGGTTACGATGGCGCCCGAGGGCGCGGCGATCGCTGCTGAACTTTGGGAGCAATCGAGGACCGAGATCCGGCAACGGCTTGATGACAGGCACTCCAAGTTCGACAGGCTCGTCGCCGGAGCGGTCAGTGCGGAATGGCGTGACACGGTCGAGAATCCAGATCATGCCCTCGCCAGAGCTTCCCTTCTCGCCGACCTCGTCGTCACGGGCGCTTCGCTCGGCGCATCCACGGGCGACGCTTACCGTATGGCTGATCCGGGCAGTTTGGTGCTGCGCGCCGGCAGGCCTGTCCTGGTTGCTGCCCTTGGCGCGACGAGTTTGCCGCTCGGCCGGATCGTCGTAGCCTGGAAGGACACGCGGGAAGCGAGGCGCGCCGTGGCAGACGCCGTGCCATTGATGGCCATGGCCAATGAAGTCATCATCGTGGCGATTGATCGCAATCCGAGCGATTGGATCAGGGACGGCGTCAAGGACGTCGCCAGTTTCCTCGCCGGGCACGGCATCAAGGCGCGAACCGAAATCCTGAAGTCAGACGAGGAAGGAAATCGACTGGTGGACTTCCTGGCCTCAGTCAAGGCAGACCTAATCGTGTCGGGCGCCTACGGACATAGCCGACTGAGGGAATGGGCGTTTGGCGGAGTTACCCGTTCGCTGCTGGATGAAGTCTGGCTTCATCGGCTGATGTCGAACTGATGGCGGGTTCGGCCCGCCGACCAATCCCTGTCGCCGAAGCCTCTACCCTTCGGGCGTAGCAAAGACTTGAAATCTTTTGCTTTTTAACTCTCACAGCTCGCCAAAGAACATGGCTTCGGCAAGCATGTTTTCCACGTTGGCCAGCAGCTCGCCGTTTATTCCGGTAGCGATCCCCTTCGACGAGAAATGCTCCACCAGCGCACCACTGCGAAGATTGCCGGCCGCACCGGGGGCGTAGGGGCAGCCGCCGAGCCCGCCCGCCGCGGAATCGAAGACGCTGAGCCCGAGGCTCCATGCCGCATCGACATTGGCCAGCGCCATGCCGCCGGTATCGTGGAAATGGCCGGCGAGCTGCGTCGCCTCCGCCTCCGCGAGGCATGCCAGCACCATGGCGTGCACGCGTTCGGGGGTTGCCTTGCCGATCGTATCGGCGACGGCGATTTCCGCACAGCCGAGATCACGCAGCCGCGCGACGACTTTCGCGGCCGCGCCGGGCTCGATCGGGCCTTCATAGGGACAGTCGACGGCACAGGAAACATAGCCCCGCACCGGCAAGGCGTGTTCGGCCGCCAATGCGATCACGGGCGCGAAACGGACCAGTCCCTCCTCGATCGTGCAATTGGTGTTTCGCTTCGAAAACGTCTCGGAGGCGCTGGTGAAAACCGCAAGCTCCTGCGCGCCCGCCGCGATCGCCGCCCGGGCGCCTTGCTCATTGGGCACCAGGGCGGAAAGCACGAGGCCCGCATGACGCACCGCGCCCCGCATGACGGCCTCATGGTCGGCCATCTGCGGGACCCATTTCGGCGAGACGAAGGCTGTCGCCTCGATGCGGGCGAAACCGCAATCGGCCAGCATGCGGATCAGGCGCAGCTTCTGCCCGGTCGAGACCAACCTCTTTTCGTTCTGCAACCCATCGCGCGGACCGACTTCGACGATCGTAACCTGGCGTTCCACGCGCAACGGTTCAGTGGACGGCGGCATACATGATCTTTTCTTCCGATGCTTCGTCGATGGTCATCTCCTCGACGATGCGCCCCTGGCGCGCCACCAGGATGCGGTCCGACAGGTTGAGGATTTCGGGCAGGTAGGAGGAGATGACCACGACGGCCGCGCCGGCATCGGCGAGTTTCTCGATCATCCGATGAATCTCGGCGATCGCTCCGACATCGACGCCGCGGGTCGGCTCATCGAAAATGATCAGTGACGGTCCCTGGATCAGCGATTTGGCTATCACGACCTTCTGCTGATTGCCGCCCGACAGCTCCACAACCTTGGCGTTGCCACCTATCGAACGGACCTTCATGGCCTCGATCCATTCGGCCGATTGCCGCCTGGCCTCACCCATGCCGACCATGGTGACCGGATTGGACGCCTTCGCCAGCTTGCCAAGGAACACGTTCTGGACGACGCCCATCGTGTCGAACAAACCGTCGAGCTTGCGGTCCTCGGTGATGTAGGCGACGCCGCGCCGCACGGCCTGCCGCGGGACGCGAAAGCGCACTGTCTCGCCGCGCAGCTGGATACGCCCGCCATGGAAAAAGTCCCGCTTCAGCACGCCGGCGGCGATCTTCATCATTTCGGTACGACCGGCGCCCACCAGCCCGAACAGGCCGGTGACCTGGCCCGCGAACACCGACAATGTCGCGCTGCGCACCGCCTTGCCCATCGAGACATTTTCCAGGGCCAGGACCTTGTCGCCGGGAGGGCGGGCGACGCGCCTCGCGGCGGCATCGCCATAGAGTGCATCGGTCAATTGCCGGCCAACCATGGCCTGGACGATCTTTTCACGGGTGAGATTGCGGGCATCGTCGGTAACGATCAACGCACCGTCGCGCAACACGCTGATGCGGTCGGCGATCGACAGCGCCTCCTCCAGCGCATGCGAAATGAAGATGACGGAGGCGCCCTCGCCCTTCAGCCGTTCGACCAGCGCGAAGAAGTGCTGCTTTTCCTCCGGGGTGAGCGTTGCCGTCGGCTCGTCGAAGATGAAGATGCGGGCCTTGTGATGGACGGCGCGGGCAATCTCGACCATCTGTTTCTTGGCCGCGCCGAGCGTCGACACCAGCGCTGTCGGCTCGACATGGAAGTTCAGCCGCTGCAAATGTTGCTGCGCCCGGATGTTGACGCCGCGCAGCCGGTTGAAAAAACGTTCCTCGCCGAGAAAGATGTTCTGGGCGACGTTCATGGACTGGACGAGGTTGGTTTCCTGGAACACCATGGCGATGCCATGTTTCATGGCCTCGCCGGGAGACGAGAAGCTCACCGGCTTGCCGTCGAGCAGCATTTCGCCAGAGGTCAAGGGATAGAGGCCGGCGAGCACTTTGGTCAGCGTCGATTTGCCGGCGCCATTCTCACCGAGCAGTGCATGGACTTCGCCGCGCCGGAGTGTGAAATCGACGGCGCGTACCGCCGCGTTGCCGCGGAACTCCTTGGTCGCCTTGCGAAATTCGACGATGTCAGCCATGC
This sequence comes from Mesorhizobium sp. 113-3-9, assembly GCF_016756515.1. Lineage (NCBI taxonomy): Bacteria > Pseudomonadati > Pseudomonadota > Alphaproteobacteria > Hyphomicrobiales > Phyllobacteriaceae > Mesorhizobium > Mesorhizobium sp. 113-3-9. The sequence continues at coordinate 7,450,985 of NZ_AP023246.1, forward strand.
ACGGATCCACCGTCATTTGCCGGCACTGCCAAGCGCAGCAACGTGCCCGATCCGCGCGACGTGGCATAGACGCGGTCGCCATATTCGCAAATGGAAGTAATGCCGTGCATGGAGCCATCGGCGCGGCTGTGCCAGCTTTCGTGAAGCAGGCCCTTGTCGTCGCAGCGGGCGACCAGGCCATAGGACCGCGACGGCGCCCAGGGCTTGAGCACGCCCATCTGCCGGATGGAGCCCTGGCTCAGTGGCTGGTCGGGTTTCGCCGACCCGGCAAGTTCCGGCCCGATCCATTCGTCGGGATCGATCGTCGCCATCATTTCGCGGCGGTAGTCGTCCTCGCGCAGCACCAGTTCGAACAATTGCCGGCGCGGCGCGAACAGCGCGATCCACAGGCCACCGCCGGCGGCGGATGACAGCCGACAGGGGTAAGCGGGCAGATCCTCCAGCATCGCCATGGGACGCACCGCCGATTTCGGGTCGATGGCGACAACACGATGGCGCCAGCTTTCGCTGATCGCCAGGCGGCCATCGCCGAGGAATGCAGCGCCGTTGGGGAAAGCCAGGTCCTGGGCGAGCGCGCGGCCTGAGCCGCCGATGGGGTCGATTGCGAACACGCCGCCGCTTGCGCCGCGTTCCATCAGATCGCGCTTCCAATGGTGCGCCGAATGCTTGCGCGAGCCGACGCAGACCAACAGCGCCCCGTCAAACGCAAAGACGCCGGCGGTGAGGCATGACGTCATGTCGGGCGCGAGCTCGATCCGCTTCCAGGTGCCTGCCTGGCCGACATGCAGGCCATCGCCTTCGATGCCGACGGCCAGCCGGCCATCGGGCGCCGATGCGACAAAGGTGACCGGTGCGGGAAACTCCGCCACGGTGACCGGCGAAATGTGCGTGCCGTCGAGGTCAATCCTGAGAAGCGTCTTGTCGCTGCTGCAAAGCAGCCCTGTCGGCGACGCGACGAGATTGTCGATCCCGGGAAGGGCCAGCAGCCGCTCCGCCTCCTCCAGCCGGTTGTCCGGCTTGAAGACGCCGTCCATCGCCGGCACGCTGATGCCGGCATCATCGGCTGAAAACAGCCGGCGCACCAATGTGCCCAGGCCCACCATTAGCGCTTCCCCCAATAATCGTCATGCGCCGTCCATTGCGGGTCGGCGCCCTCGACGCGGACACGGCCGATGCGGTTGTTGGACACTCCGCCCAGATAGAGCCAGCCCTTGTGCTCGCACGTCGAGGTGATCGAGGGATGGTTCTCGCCAGCCTTGTCCCAGAGTGCATCGATGATCTCGCCGGTCGCCGACACGCGTAACACGCAGCCGCGATTGATATTGGGAAACATCCATTCATCGGCGGCGATACGCCTGGCCATACGGCGGCGGAAGGCAGGCTTGCGCATGGCCAAGTCGAAGGTCTTGGTGCGCATGCCGAGGAGCGCGATCCAGTAGGTGCCGTCGGAGCCACGGTTGAGGTTGTCGGGATAGCCGGGAAGATTGTCGATGAATATCTCGCGTCTGCCCTTGTTCGGCCCGTCGAACCAGTAGCGGTTGATGCGGCAGGCCCAGGTCTCGGCGAAAAGCAGCGACTGGCCGTCGCGGCAGATGGTGACCCCGTTGGGAAAAATCAGGCCGCGCAGGATGGTGCGCGTGGAGCCTGTCTTCGGATCATGGCATATCAGGCGCCCATTGCCTCTGCCCTCGAGAGCATCGACCGCCCATTCCGACATCTCGTAGCGGATCGTCGCCTCGCTGAAGAAGATGCGTCCGTCCGGCGCGATGTCGAGATCGTCAGGAAGCCGCAGCCGCGAATCGTCGATCACCGACAGCAAGCTGCGGTTGGTTTCGTCGGTGACTTTCGAGACCTTTCCGTCTGGCGCAACGCGATAGAGCCCCATGCCGCCGACACAGGTCAAAAGATCGCCATTGGGCGCGAAAGCGAGCCCCAAAGGATGCCCGCCAATGCGGGCGAAAACCTCGCAGCGCCTATAATCCGGCGCCAGGAACCGCATGATCGTGCCGTGCCGCGTTCCCGTGTAGAGATTGTCGTCACGGTCGAGCACAACATCTTCAGGCCCTTCGACGTCGCCAAGCCCGATCAGTTGCGTGGCGCCGAGCTTGTCGTTGACGGCCAGCACGCTGCTTCCCACCGTGGCCGCTTGCTCGGGAAGGCGCAGATAGGTCGGCGAAACATAGACCTTGTTCAGGAGCTTGCCGCGGTTCTTCACCCATTTGGCGTCGAACAGCACGGCGGCGATCAGAACCAGGCCGAGGATCAGCTGGTTGACCGAGCCCGGCATCGACAGCCGGATGAGCCCGTTCGTCAGGATCAGCACCAGAATGGAGCCGATCACCGCATTGCCGACCGAACCACGGCCACCGCCCAGCGAAACGCCGCCAAGCACGACGGCGGTCAGCACCGAAATCTCCAATCCTATTCCGGTGTCGGCGCCGGTGCTGCCAAGCCGGGCCGAAAAGAGGAAGGCGGCAATGGCGGTCAGCACGCCCGAGGCGACATAGGCCAGGCAGACCGTCAGCTTGACGTTGACGCCGGCATTGTATGCCGATCGGCGCGCGCCGCCGACCGCGCGCAGGCGCCAGCCCGGCCTGAGCCGTGAGAGGACGACATGCGCGCCGATGGCAATGATGGCGAAGATGATGAACGAGACCGGCACGCCGTGGAACGAACCGAAGCCGATCAGATCCCATGTCGGGGACACCGGCATCGAGCCGACGATGGCGCTGGCAAGGCGCGGAAAGATGATGTCATAGAGCGCCCGGTAGATGACCAGCGTCACCAGCGTGGTGATGAAGGCGCGCAACCTGAGGTAGCCGATAAGAACGCCGTTCAGCAATCCACAGGCAATTCCTGTCGCCAGCGTGGCAATGAGCGCCACGCCGATCGGCAGGCCGAGCACATTCATCGACACCAGCGCGGCCAGCACGCAAAGGGCGAACACGGAGCCGACCGAGAGGTCGATGCCGCCCGAAAGGATGACGATCGTCAGGGCCAGCGCGACGAGGCCGAACTCCGACACCTGGCGGGCAAGATCCGAGAACGTCCCGGCCGACACGAAGCCGGGAATGGTCCAGATCATGGCCAGAACCGTAATCACCAACGCAAGGGCCGGAATGACGTTGTCAATCCAGCTCTTGGTCAGAAGTTCGCCGAACAGGCGGTCCGGCACGAACCGGTAGCGCAGTCGCAGCAGCACGTCACTGGCGGCCATCGGTCCTGTTATCCGTTACTTCAGGTCGTCCAGGGTCCAGCAATTGCGCTGGTTGACGTTTGCCTTGGTGATCTGAGTAAGCGGATTGAAGTAGAGCGTCTTGGTCTCGCCCGCGGCACCGTCGGAAAGCAGCAAGCGCGCGATCTCCGCATTCAGGATTTCGCCTTGCAGCGGCACGTTGTAGCTGATGTAGAGATTGAACAGACCCTTCTCCACATTCTCGCAGCCGACCTTGTTGCCGCCGCCGCTGGTGACGAGGAAGACCTGGGCGCTCTTGCCGGCCTGCTGGATGGCGGACGCCGTGCCGGTATCCTGGTTATCCCAGATGCCGATGGCGCCGCAGAGGTCCGGATGCTGCTGTAGCACGGTGTCCATGATCGAACGCGCCTTTTCCGGATTGTATTCGGTGGCCTGCTGCGAGACGACCTGAATATCGGGATGCTGGTTCAGCACGCGATAGATGCCGTCGAGCTGAAAGACGTCAGACGCCGCCGTCGGCACCCCGGTGTCGATTGCCACCTTGGTCGAGGCGCCCTTGCCGGCGCTGCACTTGTCGACCACGGCCTGCGCCGCCTGCTCGCCGATCTCGGTCCAGTCGGCGCCGACATAGGAGTCGGTCTGGGTGTTCGATTCGAGGTTGATCTGCACCACCTTGATACCGGCGGCCTGCGCCTGCGCCAGCAGGCGGGCGTAGGACTGGATGTCAGGATTGTGCGCGACGATCAGATCGGGCTTCTCGCTGATCAGCGACTGCAGCGCCTTGGTGCCGGCATCAGTGCTCCAGGCGGGATCTCGGATCTCGAAGCTGTAGTTGAGCCGCTTGGCCTGCTGGCGCATAACGGCTGCCCAGCCTTCGGTCAGGTCGAAGCCCATCGACAGCGGCAGGAAGACGACCTTCTTGCCTTCAAGCGTCTTGTGGAACGTCGTCGAGCGTGGATTTTCCAGGCCCTTGTCCTGCGCGCTGGCCGTGACCACTCCCGCCAGGGCGATACAGACCGCGGCAAGCCATCTTGTCGTTTTCAGAAGTCGCATTGGTTTCCTCCCATTGCATTTGGCATTTTGGTTGGTTCTCAGAGATCCCCTTGCTGGGATGTCTGCTCGTCACGTGGATTGACGAGTGAATCGATGACGATCGCCAGAAGCAGCACGACGCCCTTGACCAGGTTCTGGATCGTGTAGTCGATGTTCATGATGGTCATGCCGTTGAGCAGGATGCCCACGAAGATGGTGCCCAGAATGACGTTGCGGACCTTGCCGTGGCCACCATTCAGGCCAATGCCGCCGAGCACCACGACCAGCAGGATGTCGTAGATCATCGTCGAGTTGAAAAGCCGGGCATTGATCGCCGAAGCAGACGAGGCAAGGATCAGTCCGGCGCCGTAGGCGATCAGTCCGCTGATCGCATATTGCGCAACGACCATCGGCCGATAGGGAATGCCGATGATCTTGGCCGCCGCCGGATTGTTGCCCATGGCATAGATCTGCCAGCCGAACCGCGTGCGGCTGAGTACCAGGTGCAGAACCAGGCAAAGCAGGGCAAACGCCACCACGGTCACCGGAATGCCGAGAATGCGGCCTTGGCCGATCAGCGAAAACCATTCGGCTCCCGGCGGCACGTTCTGCATTTCCAGCGTGAAGAAGAAGGTCCTGCCGAGGCCATAGATCACCGAGCCGGCGGCAAGTGTTGCGAAGATGGGCGCAACGTCGCCGAACGCGATCAATGTCCCAATCATCAGCCCGGCGCCGACCGCGAACAGGGCTCCGATCAGCAATGCGAACTCCAACGAATAGCCCGAGCGCGCGATCACGAATGCCCATGAAACGGAAACCACCATCGTCGCGATCATCGAGACGTCGATGCCCCTGGCGATGACCACCAGCGCCATGCCCAGCGCCAGGATGCCGAGGATCGACACGCTTCGGACCAGGGCGAGGATGTTGCCGGCGCTGAAGAAGGACGGCAGCAGCAAGGAAAACAGCGCAAAGGCCAGCACCGCCAGCACCAACACGATGCCTTCCTGGGTTTTCAGCAGGGTTTGAGCCCTTGCCGGATAGCCGTTTGCGGTTGTGTCGCTCACGCTCAGCCCTTCTCCTTGCTGAGTCTCAATAGGATTTCCCTGGCGCGATCGACACGGACGTCGTGATTGGCGGCAAGTTCCTTGGCCACTGTCTCGATGTCATCGCCAACCGCTCCCGCCACGATCGCGATGTTGCGGGCGTGCAGGGCCATATGCCCCCGCTGGATGCCTTCGGTGGCCAGGGCCCGCAACGCCGCCATGTTCTGCGCCAGGCCGACAGCCACCGTGACCTCGGCAAGCTCTTGTGCGGTTTTCACGCCAAGCAGGTTCAGCGCGGCGCGCGCGGCCGGATGCGTCTTGGTGGCGCCGCCGACAAGGCCGAGCGCCATCGGCATTTCCAGTGTGCCGACAAGGGCGCCGGCCGCATCGGCTTCCCAACGGCTGAGCGACGTGTAGCGCCCGGTGCGCGCCGCCCAGGCATGCGCGCCGGCCTCTATCGCGCGCCAGTCGTTCCCGGTCGCGACAACGACCGGATCAATACCGTTCATGATGCCCTTGTTGTGCGTTGCGGCGCGATACGGATCGACGACCGCCAGCGAGCAGGCCTCGACAATGCCGGCGACCATGCGCTCGCCGGTGAATTCCTGCGTTGCCAGTGCCTCCGGCGTCAGGCGCACCCGCGCCCGTGCCAGCCGCAGGTCGGCAAGGTTGGAAAGAATGCGCAGCCGAACGACACCGCCGGACAGCCGCTCGATCATCGGCGCGACCGCTTCGGCCATGGTGTTGACGGTGTTGGCGCCCATCGCGTCACGCACGTCGACGAGAAGATGCAGCACCACCATCGGCCCGACGGCGGTATCCTCGAATACCTGCACCTCGATGTCGCGGCATCCGCCGCCGAGCCGGTTCAAGACCCGGTCCTTTTCGTTGGCCGCGGCCACGATCTCGTCGCGGCTCGACAGAAGTCGGGCCCGCGCCCCATGAGGATCGGATATGTCGAGTATCTGAACCTGCGCCCGCATGATCGGCGCCGTGCTCGACGTCTCGAACCCGCCACAGCCGCGGGCGATGCGCGCCATATAGGATGCGGCGGCGACGACGGAAGGCTCCTCCACCGCCATCGGGATGAGATAATCGCGTCCGTTGATGGTGAAGTTGGTGGCGACGCCGAGCGGGATCTCGAATGTGCCGATCACATTCTCGATCATGCCGTCGGCAATGTTGAGCGGAAGCGCGCCTAGCCCGCGCAAGGCGTCACGGTCCGTCTGCGAAAGGCCCGCGACCTCGCCGGCCTTCGCCAGGCGATCCGCCGGCGACAGATCGCGAAACTTCTCGATGCGGGAATTCAGCCGCGGCTCGACGCCGTCCAAGACTGCTCCCATCACCATCGCCTCCCTGCGAATGCTGTTTTCTTGTTGAGCCAGCTATCGTCCAACTGATACCATCAGGCAAGGTACAGTTTTAAGAAACAGCGGCCTACTGTACCAGTCCGTTTCCGGGCACGCCGCCGCAAGGAACAGAAGATGACGCGCGCCGAGGCCGTGGCCAACGAAATCAGAAGGCGCATCGAGACGGGCTCGCTCATCGCCGGCGCCAAGCTTCCGTCGATACGCAAGGCCGCCGAGCAGTTCGACGTCTCCAAGAACACGATTGTCGATGCTTACGACCGCCTGGTTTCAGCCGGAATTGCACTGTCACGACCGGGCGCGGGCTTCACCGTCGCCGAACGACGCCGGCAAAAGCCGAGCGAACGCCCGCTTCATGTGGCCGAGGCAGTGGACATCGCCTCCCTGCTCAACGCACAGCTGGAGGAAAGCTTTTCGATCCGCGTTGGCGACGGCCGCCCCCCCGCCTCATGGATGGAGGAGTCGGAGGTGCGGCGTCACCTCGGGCTGCTAGGGAGGAACCACCGATCCAGCAGTGACGGCTACGGTTCGGCGATGGGGCTGCCGGCGCTGCGCGAGCGGCTGGCCTTCGATCTGATGGAACGCGAGGTGCAGGCCGCGCCGGATCAGATCCTGCTGACGTTCGGCGCCAACCATGCCCTCGACCTCATCATACGCCGCTTCCTGGTGTCCGGCGACACGGTGCTGGTCGACGACCCCGGCTACTACCCGCTTTTCGCCAAGCTGAAGCTGGCGCAGGTGCGCATGGTCGGCGTCAGGCGAACCGCGAACGGGCCGGATATCGAGGATCTCTCCGGCAAGGCAGAGCGCGAGCGCCCGAAGCTGTTTTTCACCCAATCGCTCGCCCACAATCCAACCGGCAGTTCGACCAACCTCCCGACGGCCCATTCGATCCTGACGATCGCCGCGCGATACGACATGCTGGTGGTCGAGGACGACCCGTTCATCGATCTGCCAACCGTGCGCGGCGTGGGCCTGGCACCGCTCGACCAATTGCAGAACGTCATCTGCGTGCGCACCTTCGCCAAGACGCTGTCGGCCAGCCTGCGCTGCGGCTATATCGCGGCACGCCCCGACCTCATCGCCTCGCTGGCCGAGCTGAAAATGCTGACGACCGTCAACAGCTCTGGCCATATCGAGCGGCTGATCCATGGGCTGATCAACGAGGGCCACTACCGGCGCCATCTGAAGCGCCTCGGGCAACGTGTGCGCCAGGCGACCGAAGCGGTCGTCCCCCGCCTCCAGAAGATGGGCCTGCGGCTCTTTGCCGAGCCCACCGGCGGATATTACGTCTATTTGGAGCTGCCGGACCACGTCGACGACATCGCTCTTGCCCGGGAAGGGGCTCGCGAAGGGATTTTCATCGCGCCAGGCACCGTGTTTTCGCCGGAACGCCGGCCAGGCAAGGCCGGCATTCGCGTGAACATTGCGTGGGCTTCGGACCCGCGTTTCTTTGAATTCATGCAGCGAGCAAGAACCTCCTGACGCAGCGTCACTCACTGCTTTCTGATCGAATAGGCAAAGCAGTAGAGGAAACTTGAACCCTCTGCCCACTCGGGCGCCGTCGCCATTGATCGCGTGGCCTCCCCAGCGCCGCGACCGTCGTGTCGTTCTGGGTAGGCAGCGTGTTGTCCCTGCTTGCCTCCGCCATTTTCCGCGGATTGTTGGCGAAGAGCCCACCAAGCGCCGGAATGCGTTCGGCAGCTCCGATCGTGCCGGCCTGAAATGACTTTGCTCTACTCGGCCCGTCAGTGGAATTGATTTGCTTGGTGATCCCTCATCCTTAGGGCAAACTTCCCGGAGGGGCTGCAGGAGGTGAAATGAGAGCACGTGCAGCGACGCTCGGGGATCTCGAGGATGTCTTCCATGGCTTGTCCAAGCGGATGTCGGACGAGTACGCGGCGGCCGGCAAGGACAGCAAGATCGCCTACGACAATCTGATGATGAATTTGAAGGAAGGCCGCGCACACGCGCTTGTCGAGGGCGACAAGGCCGTGGCGATCATCGCCTGGCATGAGAACAGCGACGCCGCCGATACGCTGTTTGCCGCGCAGGAGGATTTCTTCCGCGCCTCAACCGTGCGTTTCTGCAAGCGGCACATCCGCCACATCCAGGCGCTCGCCGGCAATCTCCCCATCCACTCGCGCAGTTGGTTGCAGGGGCCTGACGTCGCCAGATGGTTCAGCGTCATCGGCTATGTCGAGCGCGGCCAGGAGAACGGCGCTAATCTGTTCGAACTGCCGGCGGCGCGCGCCAGCTGAGGAATCCTGGCTGGTGGCAGGTCTCCTCCTTGCCGCAACGCCGGCTGTACCCGCCATCGGTGGCCTTGCGAGTTGCACACTCGGCCGCCTTATGGACCGCGTGGGCAAGCGGCTTGCGCAGGGCAACGATTGGCGGGATGTTTACGCGGGGGCAACCGGGACCAAACCGGCAGGCCGAGATCGATATGGCTGCTGAAAATGTCGCGAACTTTCTTCGCCATTCTTACTCTTGTTGCCTTGCTGACGCCGGTAGAGGCGAGCAAGCGTGTGTCTCATCTGCTCGACCGCTCCAACCTGCCGATCTCCTATCTTAGCGAATCGGATCTCGTGACCGCATACACGACCGCAATGGCGCGCTTCCGTCTGCAGTTCGCGGGACGTGCGGGCGAAACCAATCTTGCGGTCTCTCTCGAGCCATTGCTTTTGCGGGCGGAATTTCGTGCGCGGACATGGCGCTCGGCGGACGGCAGCCTCTTGCAAGGCTTCGCCGGCAAGGGCGGCTTCCGGTTGACCATTGGCAACTGCCTGGCGCGTATCTGCGCTGCCAGCGAATGCAGCGATGCCGGTTGGCCGGTTTATGCCTGCAGCGACGGACGCAAGCGCAAGATGTCCGTCGCCGATTTTGTGACGGCAAGCTTCGATGGCGTCCCCTATCGTCGATTGAGCGCCTCCCCTTCACGGGAATGATGGCGCGTGGCGGGCACTGCGACTCGCCGCCGCAGCCGTGCAGAAGCCTCAGCATGCTGAATTGATCGGCGGCATCATCTTTTCTCCGCGAACACGGTCCATATGGAATGGGAGGGCGGCGTGCCCCGAGGCGCGGACCCGTGTTGCATTCGAGCCAGATGGCCGAAAAATCGATGACAAGTGCCGCCGGAACGTGTTGAAGACGGCGGTCAACATGGAGAGGGACGTGCGATCGGGTTGCACTCGGCAAGTGTTGATGGTTTGTTGCCGGTCAGCGGAGAACGAGTGATGCGAGAATCCATCGGTCAAGACGAATACGGGTCTTTCGATCCGGACGACCTGCCGAATCTGAATGCAATCGGCCCGGCCATGGGCGGCGGCAACGACTTCGAAAAATACGCGGTCGCCGTGATCATCGTATTCGGCGCCCTGATCATTGGCGGGCTGATGGCCGCGTCGATGACCTTCGGCCATCGCAACGGGTTCCTCTTCGCGCTTGGCGGCGCGACCTCGGCCTGGATATCGGGAAATGCGCTTCTGCTCGACCGGCCGCGTATCTACGCGCTGTTCGTCGGCATCGCCGCGCTGATGCTGATTGCATCGACCATCACGCTGGTTACCTGACTGCCCGGCCGGCCATGAGCTGGCGCCTGTTCAAGGGTTTACCCGGATATCAATATCCGAGAGCCTCCCCCGATGCCGCGCGGCTGTCGATGGCGCCATTGTAGCGCGCGCCGCCGCCCTTCTCGATTTCCGCCAGGCTCTTGCCTCCCACGAGAATGCCAGCCGCCTGACCCCAGGTCTGGTCACCGAGATCAAGGTGATAGCCCATGCCGGCGAGCAGCTTTTCTGTATCGGGCGAGAGTCCGAACGGCTCGACATAGACGGTGTCGGGCAGCCATTGATGGTGGATGCGCGGCGCGTCGATGGCCTCCTGGATGTTCATGCCATGGTCGATGACGTTGACGATCGCTTCCAGCGTGATGGTGATGATGCGCGAGCCGCCGGGGCTGCCGATGACCATGAACGGCTTGCCGTCCCTGGCCACGATGGTCGGGCTCATCGATGAGAGCGGCGTCTTCTTCGGCTGGATGGCGTTGGCCTCGCCCTGGACCAGGCCATAGAGGTTCGGCACGCCGGGCTTCTGGGTGAAATCATCCATCTCGTTGTTGAGCAGGATGCCGGTGCCGTCGGCGACGACGCCTGCGCCGAAGGACCCATTCAGCGTATAGGTCACTGCAACCGCATTGCCGTCCTTGTCGATGATCGAATAATGCGTGGTCTCCTTCGACTCGCCAAACCCCTTTGGCATCAGGTCCTGCGACACGCCGGCCCGGAACGGGTCGATCTTGTCGCGGATGTCCTTGGCGTAGGCTTTATCAAGCAATTTCGAGATCGGATTGTCGACGAAATCGGGATCGCCGAGTGCCGAGTTGCGGTCGACATAGGCATGGCGCATCGCCTCGACCATGACATGCACCGTCTCGGCCGAGCCGGCGCCGAGATAGGACAGCGGATAGCTCTCGAGCACGTTGAGGATTTCGCAGATGATGACACCGCCTGAACTCGGCGGCGGCGAGGACGTGATCTCGTAACCGCGATAGGAACAGGTCACCGGCTTGAGTTCGCGCACCGTATATTGCTCGAAGTCGGCCTTGGCCAGAATGCCGCCCTTGGCGCTGCTTGCCTTGACGATGGCGGCGGCGATGGCGCCTTTGTAGAAGGCATCGGAGCCTTTGTCGGAAATCGCCGAGAGCGACGCGGCAAGGTCAGGTTGAACCAGCTTCTCGCCGATGCCGTAGGGCTTGCCGTCGGGCTTCAGGAAGGCGGCGGCCGCCGCCGGGTCCTTCGCCAGCCGGTCCGCATTGCCGGCAAAAGAGGCGGCATCGCCCTGATCGAGGATGAAGCCATCCTTGGCATAGGCGATCGCTGGCGCCATCAGGTCCTGCCTGGACAAGGTGCCATATTTCTCGCGCGCCATTTCGAAACCGGCCACCGAGCCCGGCACGCCGACCGCGAGATAGCCGTCCAGGCTGGCGCCCTTCTTCGGGTTGCCATCCTTGTCGAGATACATGGTCTTGGTGGCCGCCAGCGGCGCGCGCTCGCGAAAATCGAGGAAGGTCGATTTGCCGTCGGCGAAGCGGATGGTCATGAAACCGCCACCGCCGATATTGCCGGCATTGGGGTAGACGACGGCCAGCGCATAGCCGACCGCGACCGCCGCATCGACCGCGTTGCCGCCCTTCCTCAACACCTCGACGCCGACTTCCGACGCCAGATGCTGGGCCGTCACCACCATGCCGTGTTCGCCTTTGGCCGGCGCTGGCGACGCCGCAAACGTCACCTGAAGTGGTGCTATCGCAAAGGCAAAAGAGAGGCTGACGGCGATCAGGGTTTGGCTGATATGGCGCATGGCGGTGCTCCTGGGCGGGGTGCCCAGAAGACCCTGTCGCTGCCGCCAAGTCCACCATCAATGGTGGGCCAGGCGGATCAATTCAGATGTCAGGCGTGTCAGACAATCCCGCCCGAGCCGCCGGCGACGGCAGGGCGCTCGGCCGCTACCTTGGCGCGGTAGCCAGCCGCCCGGTAAGCGGCGACCGGGTTGATGGCGCCGCCGGTTTTCAGCCGCGCCATGGCCAGGATCGGCTCGACATCGGTGCGGTAGGCCGCCTTCAGCGTCTGCGTCGCCATCAGCGCGTCATTGCCGTCCTGGAAACCTTCGAGTGCCTTGCGATCGACCAGCAGCGCCTGCGCATAGGCGCGCTGCACCTCGACCGCCGACAGCATCAGGCTTTCGATCGGATCGGTGACGTTGTGGCTCTGATCGAGCATATGGGCAGGGTCAAAGCCGTCGGCGCCGGACAGTTCGGCATCGACCAGTTCGTTGAAGACGAGGAACAGTCGGTAGGGATCGATCGAACCGGCGTCGAGATCGTCGTCTCCATATTTCGAATCGTTGAAGTGGAAGCCGCCGAGTTTCTTGAACTGGATCAGCCGCGACACGATCATCTCGATGTTGACGTTGGGCGCATGGTGACCGAGGTCGACGAGGCAGAACGCCTTGTCGCCGAGTTCTTTCGCTATGATGTAGTTGGTGCCCCAGTCCTGCACGACGGTGGAATAGAAGGCCGGCTCGTACATCTTGTGCTCGGTGAACAGCTTCCAGTCGGCGGGTAGGCCGGCATAGACCTCTTTCATCGCATCGAGATAGCGCTCGAATGCCTTGGCGAAATTGACCTGGCCCGGAAAGTTCGAGCCGTCGCCGATCCACACCGTCAGCGCCCTGGAGCCGAGCGTCTTGCCGATCTCGATGCATTCGAGATTGTGCTCGACCGCCTGGCGGCGCGTACCGGCATCGGCATGCGAGAGCGAGCCGAATTTGTAGGAAAGCGCCTGATCCTTTGCGTCGGAGAAGGTGTTGGAATTCATGACATCGAAGCCGAGACCGAAACGCGAGGCCGCCTGCTTCAGCCGGTTCGGGTCGGCCTTGTCCCAAGGAATGTGCAAGGAAACGGTCGGGGTCGCCTGCGTCAACTGGCTGATGACGGCGCAGTCCTCGATCTTGTCGAAGATGTCGCGCGGCTCACCGGCTCCAGGAAAGCGGGCAAAGCGGGTGCCGCCGGTGCCGACGCCCCAGGAGGGGATGGCGACGGCGAACTTTTCCACCTTGTCGCGAATGGCGTCGATGGCGATGCCGCGACGGTCGAGGCGCTCGCCGAGCGAGGCGTAGTCGCGCTCGAGGTCGGCCTTGCGGGCGATGTTATTTCTTTCGACGACGTCGGCGGAAATGATCGTTTCGGACAAGTGCTGGTTCCTCCCAAGAATGCGTTCAGCTGGCGCTGCCCCTCACCCGCCCTTCGGGCACCTTCTCCCTGTAGAACGGGGAGAAGGAAGATGGCCTAGCGCGTAAAGCTCTGCGCGTTGCCGGCGTCGACGTTGATTATGTTGCCGGTCGATTTGGCTGACATGTCGGAGGCGAGGAAATAGATCGCCTCGGCGATGTCTTCGGGGAAGACCGAGCGCTTGAGCATCGAGCGCGAGCGGTAGTGCTCCTCCAGATCGTCGGTCGACATCTTGTAGGCGGCGGCGCGCTGCTCTTTCCACTCGCCGGTCCAGATCTTGGAGCCACGCAGCACGGCATCCGGGTTGACGACATTGACCCTGATCTGCGCTTCCGCGCCCTCCAGCGCGAGACACCTGGCGAGATGGATCTCGGCGGCCTTGGCGGTGCAATAGGCGGCGGCGTTGGGCGAGGCGGCAAGGCCGTTCTTGGAGGCGACGAAGACGACATTGCCGCCGATCTTCTGCACCCTGAACAGCCGGAACGCTTCCCGCGAAACCAGGAAATAGCCGGTCGACAATATGTCCATGTTCTTGGTCCACAGCGCCAACGTCGTCTCCTCGATCGGCGCCGAGGAGGCGAGACCCGCATTGGACACCAGGATGTCGATGCCGCCGAACTCGACCGCCGTTTCGGCAAAGCCGGCCACGACCTGATCCTCCGAGGTGACGTTGATCACCACCGGCCGGACGAAATCCTTGCCGTAGGCTTTCGCCAGTTCCTCATTGGCGCTGGCGAGTGCTGTTTCATCGATGTCGGCCAGCACCACGCAGGCGCCTTCGCGCAACAGGCGGTTGGCCGTCGCGCGGCCGATGCCGCCGGCGCCGCCGGTGACCAGCGCGATCTGGCCGGCCAGCGACTTCGGTTTCGGCATGCGCTGCAGCTTCAGATCCTCGAGCAGCCAGTATTCGATGTCGAAGGCTTCCTGGGCGGGCAGGCCGACATAGGACGAGACGGTCGAGGCGCCGCGCATGACATTGATGGCGTTGACGTAGAATTCGCCGGAGATACGTGCCGTCGCCTTGTCACCGGCGAAGGTGAACATGCCGACGCCCGGCATCAGATAGACCACGGCGTTTGGATCGCGGATGGCGGGCGAGCCCGGATGCTTGCAGCTGTCGTAATAGGACTGGTAGCCGACGCGGTATTCAGCGATGTCGTCGGCGAGGCGCGCAATGACCGCATCGACATCGGGCCTGGCCGGATCGAACTCGATGACCAGCGGACGGATCTTGGTGCGCAGGAAATGGTCGGGGCATGAGGTGCCCAGTGCCGCCAGCGGGCGCAGATCCCTGGAATTGACGAATTCGAGCACGGCGGCGGAATCGTCGAAATGGCCAAGCTTGTGGCTCTTTTCGGAGATCAGGCCGCGAATCCTGGGCATCAGTTTCGCGGCGATGGCGCGGCGCTCCGTGGCGTCGAGCGACTTGACCACTTCGCCGCCGAAAATGGCGAGGCCCTCGGAGCGGCGCTCGAACCACTCGATCGCCTGGTTGATCACCGAGATCGTCGTCTCGTAGCATTCCTTGGGCGTGTCGCCCCAGGTGAACAGGCCGTGGCTTTCGAGGATGACACCCTTGGCGGCGGGGTGTTCAACACAGAACTTCTCCAGCCACAGGCCAAGTTCGAAGCCGGGCCGCTTCCACCGCAGCCAGCCGATGGCATCGCCGAAGATCTCTGTCGTCAGCACCTTGGAATCCTTGGCCGCGGCGATCGCGATGATGGCGTCGGGATGCATGTGGTCGACGAAAGGCTTCGGCACATAGGCATGCAGCGGCGTGTCGATCGAGGCCGCGCGCGGATTGAGATTGAAGGTGCAGTGAGGCAGATATCCCACCATCTCGTCCTCGTGCTCGACGCCGCGATAGAGGCTTTTGAGCGCTCGCAATTTGTCCATGTAGAGCGTGGCGAAACCGTCCAGCTTGATCGAGGCGCTGTCGCCGCCGGAGCCTTTGACCCAGAGCACTTCGACATCAGCGCCGCTGAGCGGATCCTTCTGCCAGATCTTGGACGATGTGTTGCCGCCGCCATAGTTGGTGACGCGCTTGTCGGAGCCGAGCGTGTTCGAGCGATAGACCAGGAGCTCAGGCTCACTCATCCCCTGGGCCTTCGCATCGTCCCACAGATTGGCAAGGCGCGAGCCGGAGCGCTTGTCGAGCATAGGTATCCTCCCTGGGACGCAAAAAGCCGCGGTCCATTTTGCCGGGAATGTCTACGCAAGAGGCTCGCTTGTCAATCACAAACGATCAAGATCGATCATATTGCGCTGCACAATGAAATTATGTGATCGGAAATGATTGACAGTGCTTGTTTTGAGTGCCTAGATGGCCAGGCAGGGAGGAACCATGCACGAAAAAGAGCGCCACAGGATCATTCTGTCCGCAGTCCAGGAAAAGCCTGTGGTGACGGTGCAGGAGATGGTCGACCTGACGGAGTCCTCCGAGGCGACGATCCGGCGCGACATAGCGGCTCTTCACGTGCAAAAGCGCCTGCGCCGGGTGCGCGGCGGCGCCGAGGCGATCTCGCCGCCGCAATTCATCGGCCTGGCCGGCCGGCCCTTTTCCGTCAATGAAACGATCAACGCCGCGCAGAAGCGGGCCATCGCCCGAGAAGCCGTGGAATTGTGCGGCGACGGCGAGCCGATCATCATCAATGGCGGCACCACCACCTTCCAGATGGTGCATTTCCTGACCGGCCGCCGCATGCCGATCTTCACCAATTCGTTTCCGATCGCCGAGCATCTGCTCAAGCACTCCAAGAACACGGTGATGCTGTCGGGCGGCACCATCTACCGCGAGCAGAACATCATCCTGTCGCCCTTCGACAATGACGTGACGCGCAATTTCTACGCGCGCCGCATGTTCATGGGAGCGCAAGGCTTGGGACCGCTCGGCCTGATGGAAGGCGATCCGCTGCTGATCCAGGCCGAGCAGAAGCTTATCGACCAGGCCGACGAATTGGTGGTGCTGGTCGATTCCTCGAAATTCCGCAAACGCTCCAGCCTGATCCTGTGCGGGTTGTCGCGCATCGCCACGGTCATCACCGATGACGGCATCGAGGATCGCGAAGCCAAGATGTTGGAGACCGCCGGCGTGACGCTGATCGTCGCCCGCAAATCGGCAAAGGAAGAATCTTCACTGCAGGCCTGAGACGCCCGCAGCGGCGATGGAAATGCAACGCTCAAGGGAGGATATACGATGAGCTTCTTGAAGAAATTGATGGTTACGGCGGCCTTTTCCGCCGCCATGTTCGTGAATGCGGCCTATGCCGAGAATGTCAAGATCGCGCTGGTGGTGAAGTCGCTCGGCAACGGCTTCTTCGACGCAGCCAACAAGGGCGCCGAAGAGGCGGCCAAGGAACTCGGCGACGTCGACATCATCTACACCGGCCCGACCAAGGCGACCGCCGAAGCGCAGATCGAAGTGGTCAATTCGCTGATCGCCCAGAAGGTCAACGCCATCGCCATTTCCGCCAATGACGCCGACGCGCTGGTGCCGGTGCTGAAGAAGGCCATGGAGCGGGGCATCACCGTCATCTCCTGGGATTCCGGTGTCGCCAAGGAAGGCCGCCAACTGCATCTCAACCCGTCCGACACCGGCTTGATCGGCGAGACCATCATCAAGCTTGCCGCCGACCACCTGCCGGAAGGCGGCGATGTCGCTATCCTGTCGGCGTCCTCGACCGCGACCAACCAGAACGCCTGGATCGACGCGGCCAAGAAAATCCTGCCGGAGAAGTTCCCCAAGATCAAACTCGTCGCCACCGTCTATGGCGATGACGATTCGGCCAAGAGCACCGACGAAGCCAAGGGCCTGCTGAAGTCCTATCCGAACCTCAAGGCGATCATCGCGCCGACCACCGTCGGCGTCGTTGCCGCCGCGCAGGTCGTCACCGACGAGAACCTGATCGGCAAGGTCAATGTCACCGGCCTCGCGCTGCCGTCCGAGTTCAAGAAGTTCATCGACAACGGCGCCAGCCAGGCGGTCGCGCTGTGGAACCCGATCGACCTCGGCTACTCCGCCGTCTACCTCGCCCATGACCTGGCGGTGAAGAAGGAAGAGGCAAAGCCCGGCGCCACGCTGTCGATCGGCCGCGTCGGCAAGGTGACGCTCGACGACACCAACTCGGCTGCGATGGCTCCGCCCTTCCAGTTCGACAAGACCAACATCGAGAAGTTCTCCAAGATCTATTGATCTCGGACCCTCTCAAGCTGTCGCGGCGGGGCTCACGTCCCGCCGCGACTTTAAACGGACCTGCTTCAGGGCTTGATACAACCATGGACACGACAGCCCAACACGGCGCGGCGATGGAGAGGCCCCTGGCCTCCACCCCACGCCTGATGCTGTCCGGAATCTCGAAGAGTTTCCCAGGTGCGCGCGCGCTGCACAATGTCAGCCTCTCGCTCTATCCCGGCCAGGTGACCGCACTGATCGGCGAGAACGGCGCCGGCAAGTCGACGCTGGTCAAGATCATGACCGGCATCTACCAGCCGGATGCCGGCACGATCAGCATCGACGGCCAGGCCGTCACCCTGCCCAGCGCGCATGCCGCCTTCGGCCATGGCGTCACCGCCATCCACCAGGAAACCGTGCTGTTCGACGATTTGACGGTCGCCGAAAACATCTTTCTCGGCCATGCGCCACGTTCGCGCTTCGGCACCATCGACTGGCGCACGATGCGCAAAGATGCCCGCGAAGTGCTCGACACCATGCATGCCGGCCATATCGATGCCGATGCACGGCTGAAGGATCTCGGCATCGCCAACAAGCACCTCGTCGCGGTGGCACGCGCCATGTCGATCGACGCGCGGATCGTCATCATGGACGAGCCGACCGCAGCCCTTTCGATGAAGGAGATCGAGGAGCTTTTCTTGCTGATCGAATTCCTCAAGAGCGAAGGCAAGGCGATCCTGTTCATCAGCCACAAGTTCGACGAGATCTACCGTATCGCCGACCGCTACACGGTGTTCCGCGACGGCGAAATGGTCGGCGAAGGCCTGATCAAGGATGCCGGCCAGAGCCAGATCGTGCGCATGATGGTGGGCCGCTCGGTCGATCATATCTTTCCGCAGCGCAAGGCCGAGATCGGCGCGCCGGTGCTCACCGTCTCCGGGCTTTCGCATCCGACCGAATTCAACGACATCGGCTTCGAACTGCACAAGGGCGAAATCCTGGGCTTCTACGGCCTTGTCGGCGCCGGGCGCAGCGAGGTGATGCAGGCGATATCGGGCATCACCCGCACGTCAGGCGGCACGATCACGTTGGACGGCAAGACGATCGCGCCGAAATCAGCGGCGGATTCGATCGAGGCCGGCATCGTCTATGTGCCAGAGGAACGCGGCAAGCAAGGCGTGGTGATCGGCCTGCCGATCTTCCAGAATGTCTCGCTGCCCTCACTCAAGCGCACCTCCAAGTCAGGCTTGCTGCGGCTGGCGGAAGAGTTCTCGCTCGCCCGCTCCTACACCGAGCGGCTTGACCTCAGGGCCTCCTCGCTCAGCCAGGATGTCGGCACATTGTCGGGCGGCAACCAGCAGAAGATCGTCATCGCCAAATGGCTGGCGACGTCGCCCAAGGTGATCATCCTGGACGAGCCGACCAAGGGCATCGACATCGGTTCCAAGGCCGCCGTGCACGGCTTCATGGCCGAGCTCGTCTCGCAGGGCCTGTCGGTGATCATGGTGTCGTCGGAACTGCCGGAGATCCTCGGCATGTCCGACCGCGTCGTAGTGATGCGTGAGGGGCTTGTCGCGGCGGTCTACGACAATAAGGGGCTGGACGCCGAGACGCTGGTCCGGACGGCAGCGGGGATCGCGGCATGAAGGCTCTCCTGAAATACCGCGAGATCTGGCTGGCCGCCGCCATCGTCGTGCTGATCGGGCTGATCTCGACCCGCTTCCCCGCCTTTGCCGATCCAGGCAATCTGCGCCAGGTGTTCAACGACACCTCGATCCTGATGATCCTGGCGCTCGGGCAGATGGTCGTCATCCTGACGCGATCGATCGACCTGTCGATGGCCTCCAACCTTTGCTTCACCGGCATGGTGGTGGCTATGCTGAACGCCGCGCATCCGACGATCCCGATCCCGGTGCTGATCGTCATCGCGCTCGCCGTCGGGCTGGTGCTCGGGGCCATCAACGGCCTTCTGGTGTGGCGGCTGAACATCCCTTCGATCGTGGTGACATTGGGCACACTAACCATCTATCGCGGCGCCACCTTCGTGCTGTCCGGCGGAGCATGGGTCAATGCCGACAAGATGAGCCCTGAGTTCATCGGCTTCCAGCGCGCCGCCTTCCTCGGCATTCCGGTGCTGTCATGGATCGCCATACTGGTCATCGCGCTGTTCTTCATCCTGATGACACGCACCGCGCTCGGCCGCTCGATCTACGCCATCGGCGTCAACCCGACGGCATCGGTCTATACCGGCATCGATGTCGGCCGGACCAAATTCATCGTCTTCTGCATCTCCGGCATGATCGGCGGCCTTGCCGGCTACCTCTGGATCTCGCGCTATGTGATCGCCTCGGTCGAAGTCGCCAACGGCTATGAGCTCAACATCATCGCCGCCTGCGTCATCGGCGGCATCTCGATCGCCGGCGGCATCGGCTCAGTCGGCGGCGCGGTGCTGGGGGCGCTGTTCCTCGGCATCATTTCCAACGCGCTGCCGGTCATCAACATTTCGCCCTTCTGGCAGATGGCGATTTCGGGCAGCGCCATCATCCTGGCCGTCGTGCTCAACGCGCGCGGCGAACGCCAGCAGGGCCGCATCATCCTGCGAAAAATGGAGGCGGTGACATGACCGACATCCCTGCCCCGCGCCATATTCCCGACCGGCTCGACAAGCCGCTTTCGTCAGCGATCTTTTCCTGGGAGGCGCTGCTGGTCGTGGTGGCCGTCGCCATCTTCGCCATCAACAGCTTCGCCTCGCCCTATTTCCTCGACCCCTATTCGCTGTCGGACCTGACCTTCAACTTCACGGAGAAGGGCCTGATCGCCTTCGCCATGGCGCTGCTGATCATTTCCGGCGAGATCGACCTTTCGGTGGCCGCTATCATCGCGCTCGCCTCGACCATGATGGGCATGGCGGTGCAGGCAGGTGCCGGAACACCGGCGTTGGTGGCGATCGGCATCGTCGTCGGCCTCGGTTGCGGCGCCTTCAACGGACTGCTTGTCACAAGGTTGGGATTGCCGTCCATCGTCGTCACCATCGGCACGATGAGCCTGTTCCGTGGCATCGCCTTCATCATCCTCGGCGACCAGGCCTACAAGGGCTATCCCGAAAGCTTTGCCTTCTTCGGCCAGGGTTACGTCTGGTGGGTGGTGTCGTTCGAACTGATGCTCTTCCTGATCGCGGCCATCGTCTACTGGTTCCTGCTGCATCGCACGAGTTTCGGCCGCCGCGTCTTCGCCATCGGCAACAATCCGGTCGCGGCGCAGTTTTCCGGCGTGCGCGTCGGCCGCATCAAATTCATCCTGTTCTGCCTGACCGGGCTGATGTCTGGCATCGCCTCGGTGCTGATCACCTCGCGGCTTGGTTCGACAAGACCTTCGATCGCGCAAGGCTATGAGCTGGAAGTCATCACCATGGTGGTGCTCGGCGGCGTCAGCATTCTGGGCGGCGCCGGCAGTATTATGGGCGTCGTGCTCGCAGCCTTCATCATGGGGCTGGTGACCTTCGGCCTCGGCCTGCTCAACGTTCCCGGTATCGTCATGTCGATCTTCATCGGCCTGCTGCTGATCATCGTCATCGCGCTGCCGATCGTCTGGCGGCGGCTGCGCGGGGGACGCTGATGCCGCAGAAATACGCGTTCAAGATGAAGCTCAAGCCTGGCATGAAGGCCGAGTACAGGAAGCGTCACGACGAGATCTGGCCGTCGCTAGTCGCGCTCTTGAAACAGGCAGGCGTCCGCGACTACTCGATCCATCTCGATGAAGAGACCAACACCCTGTTTGGCGTGCTGTGGCGGCGGGACGACCACGACATGGACGAATTGCCGAAGCATCCGGTGATGCAGCGCTGGTGGGCCCACATGGCCGACATCATGGAAACCAGGCCTGACAACGAACCGGTGGTGGTGCCGCTGGAAACCGTGTTCCATATGGAATGAGTGCGATGCGCCACATCGCCGTCATCGACATCGGCAAGACCAACGCCAAGGTGGCGCTGGTGGACCTCACAACGTTGAGCGAAGTCGCGCTGCGCCGGATGGCCAATGCGCCGCTGCGGCAGGCGCCCTACCCGCACCATGATGTCGAAGCGCTGTGGACATTCATCCTCAACAGCCTGGCCAGCCTCAACCGCGAACAGCGCATCGACGCCATTTCGATCACCACCCATGGCGCGACGGGCGCGCTGGTCGATGCCGCTGGTGAACTGGTGCTGCCGGTACTCGACTATGAATTCGATGGTCCCGACACGCTGGCGGCGGACTATGACGCGATCCGCCCGCCCTTTGCCGAGACAGGCACGCCGCGCCTGCCGCTCGGCCTCAATCTCGGAGCGCAATTCTTCTGGCAGCAGAAACGCTTTCCGGCCGAGTTCGCGCGGGCGGTGGCGATGCTGATGTACCCGCAATACTGGGCCTTGCGCCTCACCGGCGTCGCCGCCAACGAGGTCACCTCGCTGGGCTGCCACACCGACCTCTGGGACCCGTGGAAGGCGGATTTCTCGTCATTGGTCGACCGCCTGGATTGGCGCGGCCTGATGGCGCCGGTGCGGCCGGCAAGAGACCGTCTCGGCCCGATCCTGCCCGCGATTGCGGTGCGAACCGGGCTTCATCCGCAAACACCGGTATTCTGCGGCCTGCACGATTCCAACGCCTCCCTGCTGCCGCATCTCTTGTCGGATGCGCCGCCCTTCTCGGTCGTCTCGACCGGGACCTGGGTGGTATCGATGGCGGTCGGCGGCAAGCAGGTTACGCTGGATGCGGCGCGCGATACGCTGGTCAATGTCAATGCACTCGGCAATCCCGTGCCGTCGGCTCGCTTCATGGGCGGACGCGAATTCTCGCTGCTGACCGACGGCAAGCCGCTGGATTGCAGTGGAAGCGATATGCTTGCGGTTCTGGCAAGGAAGATCCTGCTGCTGCCGTCGACGCAGCAGGGGTCGGGACCGTTCCCGCGCCAGGCCGCGACATGGCTTGATGCCGACGGCATGAATGATGGCCAGCGCTTCGCCACCATCTCGTTCTACCTGGCGCTGATGACGGCGACCTGTCTCGAGCTGATCGGCGCCTTCGGTCCGACCACCGTGGAAGGACCCTTCGCCCGCAACAGGCTCTTTGTCGGCATGCTGGCGGCGGCCACCGCCCGCAGCGTCGTCGCCTCGGAAGCCGCAACCGGCACCAGCATTGGCGCGGCATTGCTGGCATCGGATCAGGCCGCGACGCATGGCAAAGGCGAAAGGCTGGAACCGCCGGCCGACCCGGCCTGGGCGAACTATGTCAGCGCATGGCGGGCGGCGGTCGAAGCACAGGGCTGATTACAGGATCCGCTTGCCGAAGGCCGACATGATGAAATTGACGGTATCGGTGCCGATCCTGGGCTCCAGACCCTTGGTCAGGCCCGAAACATCCATCGACAGCAGGCCGCCGGAGAGCGCGATCGCCTCCATCGCCTGATGCGTCTCGCGCACGGTCAGCCCGCCGGAGCCGGCCGCCCAGCCGGCGAATTCGGTCGCTGTCGGCGAATAGCTGACATGAAAGCCTTGCGTGCCCGATGTGGCGATACGGATCGCTTCATGCATCAGGTCGCGCATGCCCATGGCGTCGATGTCGGTCATGGTGAAGGCCGAAACGCGCGAATCCTTCAGCACCCGCGCCTCGGCCGGATCTGCATGGCGCAAGCCGACGATGACGACATTCTCCGGCGACAGCTGAGGCTGCAGCGCGCCGGCCTTGTGATCGAGACCGAGCGTTCGCGCCAGCACCGAGGCCTCCGGCAGGTCGATGCCCTCTTCATCCTCCGGCATCAGGGCGGCGATGGAATCGATCCAGATCAGGCCGAAGGAGTGCGTTGCGCGCGCCGTCACGGTCAGCGCCTTGTGGACGACGCGGCGATCGGCGCCGGCGGTGAGACGGATCAGCCCCGAGGGAGGCCGCTCGACATCGGCCAGTTCGACGACGTCGAAATTCATCGCCTCCAGCCGCCCGCCCGTCCCCTCGCGGGCGAGAATGCCGGCGGCTTCCGGTTCAGCCGAGATCGACACCATCTTGCGGCCGGAAAAGTCCGCGACGTCGTGCATCGGCGCCTTCTCGACATATTCCGAAGTCATCGCGAGCAGCATGGCGCCATAACTCATACGGAAGGCGACGCGGTCGCCGACGGCCGGCGGCGGATCGGCGTCCTGCACATCGAGCAGCAGATGGTCGCTGGAGGCGCCGAGCACCCTTATCCCCTTGGCGATCGGCGTCAGCCCTTCCACCAGCACGTCCTCGCGGCCGATATTGGCGATGGCGCGCAGCCTGTCGCCTTCGTCGGGAAAGACCGGCTGGTTGCCGAAGGCGTCGTAGCCGGACTCGCCGATCGGCCGTGACGGCTTGAGCTTGACCTCGATGATGTCGCTGGTCAGGCGGCAGGCATCGGGTTCGAGTTCGGCCCATTGCATCTCGCGAAAGGTCTCGACGCCGCCTTGCAGGATCGCCTCGCCGACCCTGAGATTGTTGATGCCGGGGGGCAGCCTGCCTTCGAGCAGCAGCGTCAGCGACGACGAGGCGCCGCCTGAAATCCAGTCGAGGCTTTTGCCCGACAGGCGCTCGGTCTTGTAGGCGTGAGCGACGAGCTGGCCGAGGTTCTCCGGCGTCGGCATGATGGCGCCGAAGCAGCCGAGATTGGTGCCGATGCCGGCGATGCGCACCCCTTTGAATTCCAGGATCTTCTCGACGGTGGGGATCAGGTCGCTCGGCCAGATACCTTCGCGGAGATCGCCGAGATCGATCATGAGCATGATGTCGTGGACGCGGCCCATGCGCTCGGCGATGCGCGAAATCTCGCGAATGGTGGCGAGTTCCGATTGCAGGCTGATGTCGACGGTGCGCACCACCTCCTCGACGCGTGCCATGGGCGGGCTGCGCAGCAGCATGATCGGCGCGTTGATGCCGCTGTCGCGCAGCCGGCGGATGTTCTCGAAACGCGATTCGGCAATGCCGGCAACGCCGCCGCGCAGCATGGCGCGCGCCACTTGCGGCATGCCGCAAGTGCCCTTGGTGACGCCGAACACCTTGATGCCAGACAGTGCACAGCGGTCGACGATGGTGCGGGCGTTGCGCTCGATACGGCCAAGGTCGATGGCGACTTGCGGTCCCGACATGCCTAGCCTCCGTAGACCAGCCCCTGCGGGTCGATCTCCGGCTTGCGGCCTGCGACAAGGTCGGCCAGGAATTTCCCGGAGCCGCAGGCCATGGTCCAGCCGACATGGCCATGGCCGGTGTCGAGATAGAGATTTTCATAGCGCGCCTGGCCAATGACCGGCACGGAGTTCGGCATCATTGGCCGCAGGCCAGCCCACAGCTCCGCTTTCTTCTCGTCGAAGGCGCCAGGAAAGAGATCCCTGGCAGTCCTGAACATGGTGGCAAAGTCGCTTGGCTTGTGGGTGCGGTCGAAGCCTGTGAATTCTGCCGTCGAGGCCAGCCGCAAGCGATTGCCAAGGCGCGAATAGGCCATCAGTTGGTCCTCGTCGGCGCCGCCCATGGTCGGGCCCTTGCTCTCGTCTTCCAACGGAATGGTCGCGGTGTAGCCCTTCACCGGATAGACCGGCAGGTCGATGCCGTAGCGGCGGCCGAGCAGGCCGCTTTCCGGGCCCATCGAGATCACCACGGCATCACCAGCGACCGGTCCGGCGGAGGTCATCACCGCGCGCACCCGGCCGCCCTCGATGTCGAGGCCTTCGACCGTCGTGCCGTAGAGAAATCTCACGCCGAGCTTTTCGGCGGCGTGGGCAGCGAGCTTCTCCACGAACTGCCGGGAATCGCCGGTCTGGTCGATCGGCGAGTAGACGCCGCCGGCGATCTTTTCCTTCACGCCGGCAAGGCCCGGTTCAAGCTCGACCAGCCGGTCGCGGCCGACGATCTCGATCGGCAGGCCATGCTCGGCCAGATAGCGGTAATTGTCGGTGCCCGTGTCGAGGCTGTGCTGTGAGCGGAAGAAGTAGAGGATGCCTTTCTTGCGCTCGTCATAGTGGATGCCAGTGCCCGCCGAGATGGCGTTGATGCACTCACGTGAATAGAGCGCCAGGCGCAGCTTGACCTGGCTGTTGGCGCGCAGGCGGGCCACGGTACACTGGCGCAGGAAGCGCAGGCTCCAGGCAAGGAAATAAGGATCGAAGCGCAGCCGCACCTTGATGCCGAGATCATGGTTGTAGAGCCCGCGCAGGAAGGTCTTCAGCGCCGCCGGCGAGGCCCAGGCGGTGGCGTCGCCCGGCGAAACCAGCCCGGCATTCGACTGGCTGGTGCCACGCGCCGGCGCCGGATGGCGCTCTATCACCGTGACTTCGTGACCGTCGGCGGCCAGATAATAGGCCGCCGCCGTGCCGACGACGCCAGCTCCAAGCACCGTTATCTTCATGCCATCCCCCAAAAGCTCTTCGCGGCACAGCGCCTCCACGCCGTGTCGCTAATGCTTCCATAGCGTGTCACCGCGCGCGTTGCGAGCCCTTGGGGAGCCTGGCTCAGCCGCGTGCGGAGTTCTTGCTGGTCAGGATGCGTTCCCAGGCGAGCGCGTCGGCGACGATCTGGTCGAGGTCGTCGCGTTGCGGGGTCCAACCGAGTTCCGCTCGCGCGAGGTCCGAATTGGCGACCACGGCCGCCGCATCGCCGGGACGCCGATCGCCCATCCTCACCTCGAAATCATGGCCGAAGGCGCGCCGCACGCTGTCGATCACCTCGAGCACGGAATAGCCATGGCTGTAGCCGCAATTGGCGACGAGGCTCGGGCCCCCCGCGCGCAACCGCTGCAAGGCGAGGCGATGCGCGGCGGCGAGGTCGCTGACATGGATGTAATCGCGCATGCAGGTGCCATCCGGCGTCGGGTAGTCGGTGCCGAACACCTGCATGAAGGGACGCTTGCCGAGCGCGGTCTCGCAGGCAACCTTGATAAGATGCGTGGCGCCCGGCGTCGACTGGCCGGTGCGGCCCTTCGGGTCGGCGCCGGCGACGTTGAAGTAGCGCAGCGCCGTGTAGCGGATGTCGTGCGCAAGGCCCGCGTCGCGCAGCATCCATTCGCTCATCAATTTGGAGAGGCCGTAGGGCGATTCGGGCGCCAGGCGGGCGTCCTCGCGCACCGGCTCAAGCCCGGCGCCACCATAGACGGCGGCGGTCGAGGAAAAGATGAAATTGGGCACGCCTTCGCGCACCGCGGTTTCGATCAGCGTGCGCGTCTTCGAGGTGTTGTTCTCATAATAGGCAAGCGGGTCGGCGACCGATTCCGGAACCACGATGGAGCCGGCGAAATGGATGATGGCGTCGACATGATTGTCCCGGATGATCGATCCGACCAATTCCTTGTCGGCGACGTCGCCGACGACGAGCTTTGCCTCCGGCGCCACCGCCCATTCGAAGCCGGTCGAAAGCCGGTCGAGAACGACCACGCTGTCGCCGGCATCCAGCAATTCCCAGACCATGTGGCTGCCTATATAGCCGGCGCCACCTGTCACCAAAACCGTCATCCGCATCCTCGCATCTCAAGATTTATCGGAAACTGTCTCAAACACCGCCTTACTGGAAAGCCATCCGCATGGCCATTAGAACCCTTGGTAACCGGCGTTCACTTGATGTGGCATCGTGTGGAAACAAAAGTGATCCACAGAGCGTGTCTTGGAACGGGAATAGGCCATGATCCGCCAGCGTTAGGAACAGGTGCGGGGCGTGGCATTTTGACCAAAACGGCCCGGTGGACGACCAATAGGGCAATGATTATGATCCCGCGCAAAATTGGGAAGCCGACATGAACTACCAGCGGTTCTTCGAAGAAGCGATCGACCAGCTCCACGCCGAGCGGCGCTATCGCGTCTTCGCCGATCTCGAGCGTATCGCGGGCAAGTTTCCGCGCGCCATCTGGCGCTCCAATGGCCGCGCCGAGGAAATCACCGTCTGGTGCTCCAACGACTATCTCGGCATGGGCCAGCACGCCGATGTCATCGCCGCATTCCAGAATGCGGCCGGCAAGATGGGCTCGGGCGCCGGCGGCACCCGCAACATCTCCGGCACGTCCAACCCGCTGGTCGAACTCGAGCAGGAGCTTGCCGACCTGCACGGCAAGGACGCGGCCCTGGTCTTCACCTCCGGCTTCGTCTCCAACGAAGCCTCGATCTCGACCATTGCCCGGCTTTTGCCCAACTGCCTGATCATCTCGGACGAGTTGAACCACGCCTCGATGATCGAGGGCGTGCGGCGCTCGGGTGCCGAAAAGAAGATCTTCCGCCACAATGACGTCGCGCATCTGGAAAGCCTCTTGCAGGCGGCGGGCCGCGAGCGCGCCAAGCTGATCGTCTTCGAAAGCGTCTATTCGATGGACGGCGACATCGCGCCGATCAGAGAGATCGTCGAGCTCGCCGAGCGCTACAACGCCATGACCTATATCGACGAGGTCCATGCCGTGGGCATGTACGGACCGCGCGGCGGCGGCATCACCGAGCGCGAAGGCCTTGCCGACCGCATCGACATCATCCAGGGCACGCTGGCCAAGGCGTTCGGCACGCTGGGCGGCTACATCACCGGCACCAGCGCGGTGATCGACGCGGTTCGCTCCTATGCGCCGGGTTTCATCTTCACCACGGCGCTGCCGCCGGCGATCGCCGCCGCCACCACCGCCTCCATCCGCCATCTCAAGCAATCGCAGGCCGAGCGCGACGCGCAGCAGCAGCAGGCGAGCCGAACCAAACAGATCCTGGCGGCCGCCGGCCTGCCGGTGATGGACTCCGCGACCCACATCGTGCCGGTGCTGGTTGGCGATCCGGAGCTTTGCAAGATGGCGAGCGACCGGCTGCTTGGCGTTCACGGCATCTACATCCAGCCGATCAACTACCCGACCGTGCCGCGCGGCACCGAGCGGCTGCGCATCACGCCGACGCCGTTCCATTCGGACGCGCTGATCGCCGAACTGCAGGATGCGCTGGTCGAGACCTGGGATGCGCTCGGCATCCCCTACGGCTCCGCCGGCCGGCCTTCGGTCGCCAAGACCGACCGCATCATTCCCCTGCTGGTCCCCAAGTCGGGCGGCTGATCTCGGGCGGCTAAAACCACCACCCGCTCAAACGGTCTTCATCCACTTCGCCAGCCGGTGCGCAGCTTCCTCGATCTGATCGAGGCGGCGGTGGAAGCACAGCCTGAGGAAGGCTTCGCCGCCAGGACCAAAGGCCGTGCCAGGCGCCAGGCCGACATTGGCCTTGTCGACGATCTCGAAAGCGGCCGCGCGCGAATCGGTGATGCCGTCGACGGCGAAGAACAGATAGAAGGCGCCCTGCGGCACGGTGAATCGGGCCCGGCCGGTGGCTCCGAGAATGCCGCAGACCAGGTCGCGTGCCTTCCTCGCCCGCTCCACCTGCTCGGCGACGAAGCCATCGCCCTCGTCAAGCGCGGCGATCGCACCGCGCTGCATGAATTGGGCAACACCCGAGTTCGAATACTGGATCAGGTTCTCGAACACCTGCTGCAGGCTCGGATGCGTCTTGATCCAACCGATGCGCCAGCCGGTCATCGCCCAGTTCTTGGAGAAGGAGTTGACGTACAGGATGCGGTCCTCCGCCGTCGCGATGTCGAGGAAGGACGGCGCGCGGCCATGGCCATAGTGGAACAGCGAATAGATCTCGTCGGCGATGATCCAGAGGTTCTTCGCCCGCGCAAGATCCAGGATCGCCTGCAAGGTCTCGTGATCGGCGGTCCAGCCGGTCGGGTTCGAGGGCGTGTTGATGAACAGCGCCTTGGTGCGCGGCGTGATCGCCGCCGCTATCTTCTCGACGTCGCAGGACCAGCCATTGCCCGAGTTGTCGAGCGTGACCGGCACCGGAACGGCTCCCGATATCGCCGCCGCGGCATCGAAATTCGGCCAGGCCGGCGACAGATAGATAACCTCGTCGCCGGCCCCGGCGAGGGCATCGAGCGCCAGTTGGATGGCATGCATGCCGGAGCCGGTGACGATGAACTGCTCCTCGGGAAACGTCCTGGCGAAATGCCTTGCATAGTAGCGGGCAAGCGCCTGCCTGAGATCAGGAATGCCCTTCTGCCAGGTGTAGAAGGTCTCGCCATTGGACAATCCCCGAGCAGCGGCGTCGGAAATGAAGGCCGGCGTCGGCAGGTCGCCCTCACCCGCCCAAAGCGGGATCAAGCCCTCGCGCAGGCGGCCGTAATTGACGACGGCGACAATGCCGCTTTCAGGTGCCGCGCGGGCTTCGGCGCGCAAGCTGTCGATCAAGGTCATGGCGGGTCGGTTCCGGTCTCAAGCGTTGGTCAGCGCTCCTTACCAGATGCGAAAACAGAAAACCCCGGCCGCGAGCGACCGGGGTTTTGGTCCAGCGATGGCAGGCCGAGTTATTTCCTGGCGAGCAGATCGCGGATTTCGGTCAGCAGCGCGACATCGGCGGGGGGCGGCGCTGCGGCGGGCGCGGGCTTTTCGGCCTCAAGCCGCCGGCGCATATTGTTCACCACCTTGACCATCAGGAAGATGATGAAGGCGAGGATGAGGAAGTTGAGCACCACGGTGATGAAGCTGCCATACGCGAAAACGGCGCCTTGCTTTTTGGCGTCCGCCAGCGAGGTTGCGTTGACGGCCGAGGAAAGGCCGAAGAAATAATTGTTGAAATCCAGACCACCGAAAATCGCGCCGACGATCGGCATGATGATATCATTGACCAGCGAGGTAACGATCGTGCTGAAGGCGCCGCCGATGATGACGCCGACGGCCAAGTCCATCACATTACCCTTGGAAATGAATTCCTGGAATTCTTTCAGCATTCCGACCCTCCTTGTCATGACCCGGCCGCGCTGCCGTTCCGTCCTTGCGGCATCGACCATGGGCACAATAACAAAAACCTGAAGTTGCAACATGGGTAAAAGAGAGAAAACAACCGCTTTCTCCTTGCCCACCTCAACCTCCAGAAATCATGCCCTTCATGCGCCCAAAGCCGCGATGGACTTAGGGCTCAAGCTGTGATTGCGTTCGAGCAAGCCGGATAAAAAACGGCAAAGGAGGAAATTCCAGGCGTGCAGGGTCTGTTCATCGTCATCATCGCGATCGCCTATGTGACGCTGCTGTTCGCCATCGCCAGCCTGGGCGATCGCCGCTCGGCCATTTCAGGGCCGGGCCGGGCAAGGCCATTCATCTACGCGCTCAGCCTGGCGATCTACTGCACCTCGTGGACCTTTTTCGGCTCCGTCGGCCTCTCGTCCGAACGCGGCCTCGAATTCCTCGGCATCTACACCGGCCCGGTGCTGGTGTTCGTGTTCGGCTTTCCGCTGCTCAACCGCATCGTACGGCTGGCCAAGACCGAGAAGATCACCTCGATCGCGGACTTCCTCGGCGCGCGCTACGGCAAGAGCTTCACCGTCGCGGCGATCGCCACGCTGATCGCCACGATCGGGGCGGTGCCCTACATCGCGCTGCAATTGAAGGCGATTTCCGGCTCGGTCAGCCTGATGGTCGAGCACTATACGGGATCGCCGCCCTCCTTCGATCCGTTCGTCAGCGACATCTCGCTGGTCGTGGCGATGCTTCTGGCGTTGTTTGCCGTGCTGTTCGGCACCCGCCACGCCGACGCCACCGAACATCAGGACGGGCTGGTGCTGGCGGTGGCGGTCGAAACCGTGGTCAAGCTCGCCGCCTTCCTGGCGATCGGCCTGATGGTCACCTTCCTGATCTTCGGCGGCCCGGGCGACATGTTCGCCAAGCTGGCGCAAAATGGGCAGGTGCGGCAGGCGATGGGCTACAACACCTCGCTTGCCACCTGGCTGGTGCTGACGGGCCTCAGCGGCTGTGCCATCATCATGCTGCCGCGGCAGTTCTACGTCACCATCGTCGAGAATCGCGGCGAGGCCGAGCTGCGCACCGCGACCTGGGTGTTTCCGCTCTACCTCGTGGCGATCAACCTGTTCGTGCTGCCGATCGCGTTTGCCGGCCTGTCGCTGGTCGGCACCGGCACCAGCAGCGATCTCTACGTGCTGTCGCTGCCGCTCTTCAGCGGCCATGACCTGCTGGCCATGGCGGCGTTCATCGGTGGGTTGTCCGCGGCAACAGCCATGGTGATCGTCGAAAGCGTGGCGCTGTCGATCATGATCTCCAACGACCTCGTCATTCCGCTGTTCGTGCGCCGCCTGCTCAAGACCTCGACCTTGGAGACCGAGGACTGGTCGACGCTTATCCTCAACGTGCGGCGCGGAGCGATCTTCATCCTCCTGTTCATCGCCTTCCTCTACTATCGCGAGAGCACCAACAGCGCGCGGCTGTCATCGATCGGCCTGATGTCGTTCGCGGCCATCGCGCAATTCGCGCCGGCGCTGATCGGCGGGCTGATCTGGCGCGGCGCCAACGGCAGGGGTGCCGCGCTCGGCATGGTCGCCGGCATCCTTGTCTGGAGCTACACGCTGCTCCTGCCTTCGCTTGTCGCGCCCGACACCGACATCGTTGTGCATGGGCTGTTCGGCTTCGAGGCACTGCGCCCGCAAGCCCTGTTCGGCACGGTTGCCGAACCCCTGAACCACGGCGTGCTGTGGAGCCTGTCGATCAACGCGGTGTTCTTCGTGCTCGGCTCGCTGTCGCGCGCGTCGGTGCCGCTGGAGCGCATCCAGGCATCGATCTTCGTGCCGCGCGACGCCGGCCCGATGCCGAGTCTACGCCGCTTCCGCACCGCCATCACCGTCAACGACCTCAAGGACACGATCGGCCGCTATCTCGGCGTCGAGCGCACCGAGCGCTCTTTCCAGTCGTTCGAGAGGACCAACGGCACCTCGCTGCACGGCAAGGAGCAGGCGAGCATGGACGTCATCCGCTTCTCCGAGCAGCTTTTGGCCAGCGCCGTCGGTTCCTCCTCGGCGCGGCTGATCCTGTCGCTGCTGTTCAGGCGCCATGACCGCGAATCCCGGGATGCCTTCCGCCTGCTCGACGACGCCACCGAGGCACTGCAGCACAACCGCGACCTGCTGCAGATCGCGCTCGACCAGATGGAGCAAGGCATTACCGTCTTCGACAAGGACTTTCGGCTGATCTGCTGGAACCGCCAGTACCGGGCGCTGTTCGACCTGCCCGACGAGATGGGCCAGGTCGGCGTCTCGCTCGACCAGATCTTGCGCCATCTCGCCGAGCGCGGTGACATCCCCGCCGACCAGCGCGTGACAATGCTCAACCGTCTGACCAGTTTCGTCAGCCCCTGGCAGATGGAGCTGAAGACCAGCGGCCGCATTCTCGAACTGCGCTCCAACCCGATGCCGGACGGCGGCATCGTCGCCACCTATGCCGACATTTCCGGCCGCGTCGAGCAGGATCTGGCGCTGAAGCGCGCCAATGAATCGCTGGAACAACGCGTCAAGACCCGAACCATCGAACTCACCCGGGTCAACGAGGAACTGGCGCAGGCGCAGATGCTGGCCGAAGAGGCCAATCTGGGCAAGACGCGCTTCCTCGCCGCCGCCGGCCATGACATCCTGCAGCCGTTGAACGCTGCCCGGCTCTATTGCTCCTCGCTGATCGAGAAAGCCGGCAAGGGTCCGGCCGGCAAGGCCGCGGTCAACATCGAATCCTCGCTGGAATCGGTTGAGACGATCCTCGGCGCCGTGCTCGACATCTCCCGCCTCGATGCCGGCGCGATGAAGCCGGACGATACCGCCTTCAATCTCGACGGATTGCTGCGCCAGATCGGCAATGATTTCCGACCGATGGCCGCGGAGAAAAAGCTCGGCCTGACGATCATGCCGTCTTCGCTGACGGTGGTGACCGACCGCAATCTGTTGCGCCGCCTGATCCAGAACCTTGTCTCCAATGCCATCAAATATACGCGCCAGGGCCGCATCCTGGTCGGCGTGCGGCGACGCGGCGAACTGGCGGAGATCCAGGTGATCGACACCGGCATCGGCATCGCTGGCGACAGGCTGAACACCGTCTTCCATGAGTTCACCCGGCTGGACGAAGGTGCGCGGGAGGCCGAGGGCCTCGGTCTCGGTCTCTCCATCGTCGACCGCATTGCCAGGGTACTCAGGCTCGAAATCCGCCTCTTCTCCAATCCGGGCAAGGGCACGCGCTTCTCAGTCATACTGCCGGTGGCGACTGTGGCGGCGCCGCGACGCGAGATCGAGAAAGCACCGGCACGCGCCGCTTCCTCGCTTGCCGGACTGACAGTGCTTTGCATCGACAATGACGCGCGCATCCTCGACGGCATGCGTCTTCTGCTCGAAGGCTGGGGCTGCACCGTCGACACCGCCTCCGGATCGGGAGAGCTCCTGCGGCCTGGCGCGCGCAGGCCCGACATCGTGCTTGCCGACTATCATCTCGACGGCGTCACCGGGCTCGACGCGATCAGGACCTTGCGCGCGACGTGTGGCCAGGATCTTGCGTGTGTGCTGGTCACCGCCGACCGTTCCAACGAGGTGCGCGCAGCGGCTGGCGAACTCGACGTTCCGATGATCAACAAGCCGCTGAAACCGGCGGTGCTGCGCTCGATGATGGCCAGGGTCAGGCCGATGGCGTCGGCCGAGTAAGATCAGGTCCTATCACTCGTACGCATCGCCTCGTAAGCTCTATGCCAGGGCCTTCGAGATATCGTTCGCGGTCTGGATTACCAGCGGAGCAAGACCCTCGAGCCGGATGTCGGGCATCCGCTCGGCGGGCCCCGATACGCTGACCGAGGCAAAAACCCTGCCAGCAGCGTCCCTGATCGGCGCCCCAATGCAACGAAGACCGACCTGGTTCTCCTCATCGTCGATCGCGAACCCGCGGGAACGAATGAGCGCCAACTCTTCGAGGAGCTTGCCGAGATCGGTGATCGTCCTGGGTGTGTATCGCCTGAGGCCTTCCTCGTGCGCGATCCGGCGCACCAGCGCCTCATCCTGAAATGCCAGGAATGCCTTGCCGACGCTCGTGCAATAGGTCGGAGCGCCCTCGATGGTGGTCAATGTGGTGAGCCGCGAACTGCCCATCTCCTCGCGCTCGACGCAGACCATCTGGCTGCCGTCGAACATGTGGAAATGAATGATCTCGCCGGTGAAGAGCTGCAGCTTGGCGATGTGAGGATGCGCCCGCCGGGGGGTATCGAGGCTCGCCAGCACGCTGCTTCCATAGTGAAACATCTTCAAACCAAGCCGGTAGCTCTGGCGGCGCCCATCCTGGTCGAGCATCCCGACTTCCCTCAGCGAAGCGACGATGCGGTGGACGGTCGTGCGGGGCAAGCCCGTGGCCTCCGATATCTCGCCCACGGTCAATGTGGGATGCAGCCGCGTGAAGCAGTCCAGCACGACGGACATCTTGCGCAGTGACTTTGCCCCGGAGTCGCGGCTCTCCCGCGCCGCTTCGTCGACCCCGTCGGCGGACGCGGCGCGAGGCGGCGTGACGGTTCCGGCCTGACTCATGGTCTTCCCTTCCATATCGCTCATTGCCTCGAGGTTATCTTGCGCACACGGGCTTCGAGACGCCCCGCCACCATTTCCAGACCGAAACATAGGACAAAATAGGCAGCCGCGACGATCGTGAAAACAACGAAGGGCTCATTGGTCCTGATGACGACTTCCCGCCCGAGGCGGGTGAGCTCGCTGATTCCCACCACCGAGACCAGCGAGGTATCCTTCACCATCAGGATCGATTGACCAAGAAGCGATGGAATGATCGCCATCAGCGTCTGCGGCAGCACGATGTCCCTGAGCCGTTGCGTCAGGGTAAAGCCAAGCGCGATCGCGGCCTCGTTCTGCCCTTTGTCAAAGCCAAGCAGACCGCCCCGGATGATCTCGGTCATATAGGCGCCGTGGCTCAAGGCGAGCGCTATGATGGCGGTCGTGACCGGACCGATGTCGATGTCGTAGTAGGGCAGGCCGTAATAGATCAGGAAGATGAACATCAGGAAGGGAACGCTGCGGAAAATGTAGACATACAATCCTGCGATGATGCGCAGCAGCCTGGATTTCGAACTGCTCATCAGGCCGCCAAGTATGCCAAGGGCGAGCGCGGGAAAGAAGGCCGAGACCATCAGCAAGATGACGATCGGCATCCCTGAAAGAATGAGCGTGGCGGCGTCGTAGACCAGCGAGAAGAGCGTCATGCTCAGACCCTCCGGTGCCTGGAGAAGCCGGCACGGCGCTCGTATTGGTCGACAAGCAGGTTGAGTATGGCGCAGACCACGACGTAGATCACGCAGCTCACCAGATAGGCCTCCAGGAACTGGTAGGTCTCGTTGCCGACGTCGTCGGCAGCCTTGGTGATCTCCAGGACCGCGATGGTGTAGAGCAGCGAGGTGTCCTTGATCAGTTGCACGAACTGGCCGGTGATTGCCGGCAGCACAGTCGGCGCCGCCTGCGGAACCAGGACGCGCGCCAAAAGGATGCGGCGATTGAGGCCAAGCGCCATCGCCGCCTCGGTCTGTCCTTGCGGGATGGCGGCAAGGCCGCCACGCGTGATCTCGGCGATGTAGGCGCCCGAGTTGAAGGTGAGTGCGACAACACCCGTCGCAAAGGCCGAGAGCGTGACGCCGAGCGCCGGCAAGCCGAAATAGATGAAATAGACCTGCACCAGCATCGGCGTGTTGCGCACGACGGAAACATAGATGGCCACGATGCGCCCCGCGACACCCGTGGAGGAGAAGCGGACGACGCCGGCGACGACGCCGACAATGAGGGACAGCACCAGGCCGCAAGCCGCCGCCATCAGGGCATTGCCCAGACCCCGCAGATAAACGTCGCGATATTGCCAGAACAGGTCATAGGCTGTGGCGAACATCGCTGGCCTCAATGATGGAGTATCTGGTCGAGGAAGGCGCGCGTGCGCGCCTCCCGCGGACAGGCAAAGAAATCGGCGGGCGGCGCGCGCTCGACCACCTGGCCTGCCTCCATGAAGAGGATCTCGGTGCCAAGCTCGCGTGCGAAACCCATCTCATGGGTCACCACGATCATGGTCATGCCGCCGGCGGCCAGGTTGCGCATGACCTGCAGCACCTCTCCCACCATTTCGGGATCGAGAGCGGACGTCGGCTCGTCGAACAACAGTAGTTCGGGGTCCATCGCCAGCGCCCGGCAGATGGCGACACGCTGCTGCTGGCCGCCCGACAGCCTGACTGGATAGGTGCCGGCCTTGTCGGCCAGGCCGACGCGATCGAGCAGTGCCCTGGCGCGGTCCGCGGCCTCGCGCCGGCCTTTGCCGAGCACCCGCCTCTGCGGCAGCGCGATATTCTCGAGCACGGTGAGGTGCTGGAAAAGGTTGAAGCGCTGGAAGACCATTCCAATGCGCCGATAGAGTTCCCTGCCGGGCAGGTCCGCCAGATCGCGCCCCTCGATCGACATCGAACCGCTGGTGAGCGGGCCGGCAAGACGGTTGATGGCACGGATCAAGGTGCTCTTTCCCGAACCGGAAGGGCCGCAAACGACCAGCACGTCGCCCTTGCCGAACTCGAACGAAACGTCGCGCAGCGCGTGAAAACCGCCGAAGTGGAAATTGACGTCTCTGGCCTCGAAGAATGTCATTCAGTCACCGGAAGTGGAGGAGATGCCTGACGCTGGCATGCGTACCGCATTGCTGGTGCATGGGCCGGAAAGGACGGCTCGGAGAGGCTCATGCGCCAGGTCAGAGAAGTGCCGCTGCCGCATCCCTTCGATGTCCCGAGGGATGCGGCACCGCAATGCTATTCCAGGGTCATTCGCGTGCCCTTGCCGCTTTCCGGTACATAGGCCGAAATGCCGAGCTGCTCGACCAGCTTCTTGCGTTCCTCGGACACGCCGCCGTTCTTCTCCAGGAAGTCCTTCTTCCAGGCCTCGCCGTCTACCCAATAGGCGCGTAAAGCCTCGAGCTTGCCGTTTGCCTTGATCTCGGCAAGCAACGTATCGAGATAGGCCTGGGCGCCCACATCATCCTTGCGCACGGCGAAGGCCCAGTCGTCCGAACTGATCAGTTCACGAGGCTTCTTCAGCGACACGAAACCATATTCGCGCTGCACGACGCCGAGCACCGCCAGGTCGTTCAGCGCGGCATCGACGCGACTGGTTTTCAGGGCCTGATAGGTGTCGGTATCGTTCGGATAGCTCTGAACCTCGGCATTAGCGAAAAACTGCTTGGCGATGTCGACAGCGCTGGTGCCAGCCTTGACGGCGATCGTCTTGCCCGGCTGGTTCAGATCCTCCCAGGAGAGAGCCGCGTCGTCCGGCCGCACGATCGTTACCACGCCGGTGGAGTACCAGTTTTCCTTCGTGAACAGGATCTGCTCCGCGCGTTTTGGAGTAACGGTCATGCTGGTGGCCAGAATATCGGACTTGCGTGTCAGCAGCCCGGGTATCAGGCCCGCCCATTCGACGTTCCTCAGCTCCAGGTCGACATCGAGCTTGGCCGCGATCATGCGATCGAGGTCGATCGAGAACCCGGCGGCGTTGCCGTTGGCATCGCGGAACTGCCATGGCGCGGCCGACAGGTCGTTCATGATGACGATCTTCTTGTCGCCTTGGATCTTGGCGAGCGTCGGACTCTCGTCCGCAGCCCACGCCGTCACGCCCGCGCCCATCAGCAGTCCGAGCGTCAACGGAACCAGTTTGTTGAAATTCATCAATCACTCCCATTGATTCAGCTATTAATCCCGCATACCGGAACATATGCAAGGGTTGCAACGCGATGCATCCACATTTTTTTGAAATACACAAGCCCAGCCCTTGACCAAAACATAAAATATGGGTTTTAAATGACTTGTAACACAATGTATTCCGCATTCCGGAATACAAAATCAAGCAGCCCAGCTCCTGGAGAATGACATGCCCACACAATCCGCTTCCGGCCAAAAGCTCACGGGCATCATCCCGCCCATCACGATGCCTTTCGACGCCAACGGCAATCTCGTTCCGGGAGCGATCGGCGAGCAGGTCGAGTTCATGATCGAGCAGGGCGTCGACGGCATGGTCGCGGGTGGCAGCACAGGCGAAGGCCATACGCTGAACGACGCCGACTTCACGGCCTCGATGAAGGCCGTGCATGACGCAATCGGCGGCCGTGTCCCCTTCCTTGCCGGACTGATCATCAACAGCACACGCAGCGCCATCGAACGCGCCCGCATGCTCAAGGGGCTGAATATCGCCGCGATGCAGGTCACCCCCGTGCACTATCTCTTCAAGCCGAACGAGGATGCCACCGTCCAGCATTTCCGCACGATCTGGGAAGAGACCGGCATCCCGATCATCATCTACAATGTTGTCCCCTGGAACTATCTCAGCTCGGACCTGATGCTGCGGATCATGGACGAGGTTCCCGGCGTCATCGGCATGAAGCAGAGTGCCGGCGACCTGAAGCTCGTCTCGGACCTGCTCCATCGCCTCAAGCCGGGAAACGTCGTGCTCACCGGCACCGATGCGCTGCTCTATCCGGCATTCTCGCTTGGCGTGCACGGCGCGATCAGTGCCCTGACGTCCGCGGTTCCGGCCGTCACGGTGAAGCTCTGGAACCATGTCCAGTCCGGAGACCACAAGGCCGCCCTCGCCCTGCACTACCGCCTGGCCGATCTGTGGGACGCACTGCCTCACGACAATCTTCCGGCCTGTGTGAAGTACTGCCAGCATCGGCAGGGCCTGGCGCTTCATCTGCCGCGCGCGCCGATGCCGCCCGTCAGCGACAGCCAGAAGGGCCGTATCGACGAAGCCCTGCAAGCGCTTCTCGCATAGAATGCCAGCCGATGGCGGGGCGCGCGACGCGTCCCGCCATATCCACACACGTGCATTGAAGCGGACGAACCCGTCCGGAGGAGAAAGTATGGATTGGCATACGTCACAGTGGCCCATGGCGGGCAGTCCCGAGCGGATCAGCGGAATCGAACTCAATCAGATCTGTGACATCGCCGATCTCGCCCGGGAGGACCCGGACGTCATCAAGCTCTGGATCGGCGAAGGCGACCTTCCCACGCCGGACTTCATTCGCGAGGCGGCCGTGGCTTCCCTGGCCGCGGGCCAGACGCGATACACCTATTCCCATGGCGTGCCGGCCCTTCGCGAGGCGCTCGACCGCTATCACAAGCGCCATTGGAAGGTGGAGATCGGTGCGGACCGCTTCAGCGTCACCGCGGGCGGGGTGCAGGCGATCATGCAGGCCTTCCAGGCCGTTCTCAGCCCCGGCGACGAGGTAATCGTTCCGGTTCCGGCGTGGCCCAACCTCGTCGAGATCGTAGGCATCCTGGGCGGCAAGGTGGTGCCGGTGAACTATCGCGTCGCCGAGGGAGAAGGCTTTCGTCTCGACCTCGACGACCTTTTTGCCGCCGTCACCCCACGCACCCGCGTCATCGCCATCAACTCACCGTCCAACCCGACGGGCTGGATCATGCCGCTCGAGCAGATGAAGGCAGTGCTCGACTTCGCCCGCGCGCGCGGGATCTGGATCGTCTCCGACGAAGTCTACGCCCATTTCACCTATGACGGCACGATCGCGCCTTCCTTCCTGGAACTCGCCGCGCCCACCGACCGGCTGATCATCACCAACACCTTCTCCAAGAACTGGTGCATGACCGGCTGGCGGATTGGCTGGCTGATCTATCCGCGCGGCATGGGCACGGTCTTCGACAATCTCAGCCAGTACAATACGACCAGCGTCGCGACATTCATCCAGCACGCCGCGATCACCGCGCTCGACCAGGGCGACCACTTCATCAAGGAGCTGGTGGCGCGGTCGGCCAAGGGCAGGGAGATCATCTGCTCCGCGCTCGACAGCCTGCCGAATGTGCGCGTGTTCTGGCCGGATGGAACCTTCTATTTCTTCTTCTCCGTCCACGGCATGAACAGCGGCTACGACATGGCCCGGCGCATCCTGCGCGAGGCGGGTGTCGGCGTGGCGCCGGGCTCGGCCTTCGGCCGGGGCGGCGAGGCTTATCTGCGCGTCTGCTTCGCGGTCGATCCAAAGCTCATCCAGGAAGGGGCTAACCGCCTCGTTGATTTCCTTCGCAAGGTCGACTGAACGCCATGAAGAAACTGATCAACGATCCTCGAAACGTCGTTCGCGAAATGCTCGAGGGGCTCGCCGACCTCACACAGCATCTGGCGCTGCTGGACACCGAGAATGTCGCCTTGCGCATCGGCCTGCCGACGGCGGCGGAACGGCCCGTGGCCGTGATCTCGGGCGGCGGCGCCGGGCATGAGCCAGCCCATGCCGGCTATGTCGGGTCGGGCATGCTGAGCGCAGCGGTGACAGGAGACGTTTTCACCTCGCCCAGTTCCGATGCCGTCCTTGCGGCGATCCGCGCGACGGCGGGGCCGGCAGGCGCGCTGCTGATCATCAAGAACTATACCGGCGACCGGCTGAATTTCGGCATCGCGGCCGAGCTCGCCCGCGCCGAAGGCATCCCTGTCGAGATCGCGGTGGTAGCCGACGACGTCGCCCTGGCGGGCGTCGTCGCGCCGGAGAGGCGGCGCGGCATTGCCGGTACGGTGCTTGTGCACAAGATCGCCGGCGCCGCCGCGCAAGCAGGACTTCCGCTGGCCGAGGTGGCGGAAAAAGCGCGATCCGCGGCCGCCCGGGTCGGCACGATGGGCGTCGCCCTCGGCGCCTGCACCGTTCCCACGGCCGGCAGGCCAGGCTTCACGCTGGGCGAGCGCGAGATCGAACTGGGTCTCGGCATCCATGGCGAGAAAGGCGTCGAGCGCGGAGAAATCAAGCCCGCTGACGAACTGGTCGAACGGATGATCGCCAGGATCGTCAAGGAATGCGGCCTCAAGGCGGGAGATCGTGTCGCACTGCTC
The DNA here is from genome assembly GCF_016756515.1 of Mesorhizobium sp. 113-3-9. Classification (NCBI taxonomy): domain Bacteria; kingdom Pseudomonadati; phylum Pseudomonadota; class Alphaproteobacteria; order Hyphomicrobiales; family Phyllobacteriaceae; genus Mesorhizobium; species Mesorhizobium sp. 113-3-9. Next base: position 7,492,283 of record NZ_AP023246.1, read on the forward strand.
GTCAACGGGCTCGGCGCGACGCCGCCGCTGGAACTCGCCATCGTGGCGCGTCACGCTTTGGCGGACCTGCGCGGGCGCGGCATCACGGTCGAGCGCGCCTGGAGCGGCAACTTGCTCACCGCGCTTGAAATGCCGGGCTGCTCGCTCTCCGTGCTGAAGCTCGATGCCGATGATCTCCGCTTCCTGGATGCCTCCGTTGAAGCAAGCGCGTGGCCCGGTTGCGGGCATGTTCCAGCCAACCGGTCCATCGTCGCGGCCACGATCGCACCGTTCGCCGATCCGGCCGAGGCGCATCTGAACGCCGCGGATTCCAATCTGCGCGGAATTGTCATGGCGGTGGCGGACGCGCTCGAGTCGGCGGAGGACCAGCTGACTGATCTCGACAGCAGGGCCGGCGACGGCGATCTGGGCGCGAGCATGGTGCGCGGTGCCCAGGCCGTTCGCGCCCTTCCGGAATCGGCCTGGTCGAGCCCATCCGGGGCGATCATCGAAATCTCGACCGCCTTGCGTCGGGCGATCGCCGGCAGTTCGGGGCCGTTCTATGCCATTGCCCTGGCACGCGCGGGACGTCACCTGGCACAGCAGCCAAACCTGACGGCGCAGCACTGGGTGGACGCATTCGAACTTGCCATTGCCGCCGTCGCCGAGGCCGGCGGCGCCAAGCCTGGAGACCGCACCATGCTGGACGCCCTGGAACCCGCGGTCCGTTCACTGAAATCAACGGTTGGCCTTCCGGCCAGCGAGCGCTGCACGCGCGCGGCGGACGCCGCGGCAGACGGGGCCGACGCCACCGCCTCGATGTCGCCGCGCCTTGGCAGGGCAAGCTATCTCGGTGAGCGGGCAGTCGGCGCGCCGGACGGAGGCGCTGCGGCCGTTGCGATCTGGATGGGCGCGATCGCACAGGCGATAGCCAAGCAAGGGTGACAGACAAGGCTGAACAATGACCTGAAGCGCGTCGCCTGAATCCGTTGCGACGCCGGCACTCAGTGCGCCGGCTGCAACGGGTCGCTGCCTATCTTGGACAGCAGGATAACCGCCTGGGTGCGGCTGTCGACGCCGAGCTTCTGCAGGATGGCCGAGACATGCGCCTTGATCGTCGCCTCGGAGACGCCGAGTTCGTAGGCGATCTGCTTGTTGAGCAGGCCCTCGGCGAGCATGCCCAGCACGCGGGTCTGCTGCGGGGTCAGCGCTTGCAACCTCTTGATCAGGTCCGATATTTCGGGATCGCGCTCGACGCCGAGATCGACGCCAACCGGAGCGGCTATGTCGCCGGCCAGCACCGACTGCACGGCGTTGCGGATCTCTTCCATGCTCGCCGATTTGGAGATGAAGCCGGAGGCGCCAAGATCGAGCGCACGCCTGATGGTCGCAGGATCGTCATGCGCCGAGACAACGATCAGCGGCACCGCCGGATGGATGCCGCGCAGCGAGATCAGGCCGGAAAGGCCGCTGGCGCCCGGCATCGACAGGTCGAGCAGCACAAGATCGACATCCTCATTGGCCACGACCAGCGCCTTGGCGCTTTCGAAATCACCGGCCTCGTGGATGGCGGCGACATTGCCGATGCCGGCAAGTGCCTCACGCAGCGCGCCGCGAAACAGCGGGTGATCGTCGGCGATGACGAAAGAATAGCCTGACGGCAAATGTTCCTCCCCGAATCCCGTCGATGATTTTTAGCTTTTCGGGACCAGTCGGACGATTATGAGGGGCCGCGCGCTGTTTTCAAGCGGCAAAGCCGGCACGCCCCATTTTCACTGGTTTGGATGATCAGGTTTTCTGCGAGTTGAGCTGGGCGCCGTCGCCGTTATCCTTGTCCATATCCTTGACGATGCCCATGAAGCCCTTCAGGAAGCGCTCCATGTAGCTCATCGTCTTGTTGAAATCCTCCTCGCTCGGCAATTTCGATTCGAGACGGGCGGAGAGCGAATTCTCCAGCTTGGTGACGCGCTCATCCATTGCCTTCATCGAGGTCTGCAGGCGGTCGACCTCGTCCTGGAAGGCGGCGCGTTCATCGGCCGCCATCTTGCAGACGAGCTGGCCCGAACGCTCCTCGCAGAGCGACATGGCGCCGGTCTGCGTGTCCATGCGGACATAGCCGTTGGCGGACTTTTCCAGCCGGTAGCGATCGGTTTCTTCCGAATAGGCTGATACCGCGACCAGTGAAACGAGCGCGGCGGGGATCAAAATGTGGTGCAGACGCATGTTGTCCTCCATGGCCAAGGCCTGAAATATCGCATGTTTGCGCCGGAAATGGGGAAGACCCTTGGCGTGGCCTTCCCCGCTCGACTGGTTCGGACTATAGCGCAACCATGTCTCAGTTTATCTACAAGATAACCCCGCAAGCGCCTTGGCGCGAGGCCGAAGCCAATGGCCGCTTTACCGGGGCGCCGATCGATGTCGCCGACGGCTTCATCCATTTCTCGACGGCGGCGCAGGTCCGGGAAACGGCGGCAAAGCATTTTTCCGGCCAGACAGACCTTCTGCTCGTCGCCGTTGACGGCGCCAGCCTGGGACCCGCCCTGAAATATGAGGTCTCGCGCGGCGGCGCGCTGTTTCCGCATCTTTACGGCGTGCTGGAGCTCAAAGCCGTCAAGTGGGTGCGACCGCTGCCGCTTGGTGCCGACGGTACCCACCTCTTCCCGGCGCTGGAGGCCGAATGAGCGTGCTCGACCGGCTCGGCCAGAAGCTGCTGTTCACCTTCGATCCGGAAACCGCGCACGGCCTGTCCATCGCGGCGCTGCGCTGCGGACTGCCGGTCGGCGCGCGGACGGTGCACGATACCAGGCTGAAGGTCAGCCTTTGCGGCCTCGATTTCCCCAACCCGCTCGGCATGGCGGCCGGCTATGACAAGAACGCCGAGGTGCCGGACGCGCTGCTTGGCCTCGGCTTCGGCTTTGCCGAGGTCGGCACGGTCACGCCGCTGCCGCAGGCCGGCAACCCGAAGCCGCGCATCTTCCGGTTGACGGCGGATGAAGCGGTGATCAACCGGCTGGGCTTCAACAATGAGGGCCATGCGGCAGCCGAAAGACGCCTTGCCGCCCGCAAGGGGCATTCCGGCATTGTCGGCGTCAACATCGGTGCCAACAAGGACAGCACCGACCGCATCGGCGACTATGAGCGCGGCGTCGTCCGCTTCGCACCCTATGCCGGCTATCTGACGGTCAACATCTCCTCGCCCAACACGCCGGGCCTGCGCAACATGCAGGCGCGCGAGCAGCTCGGCGAGCTTTTGTCGCGGGTCATGGCCGCACGCGCCACGGCGTCCGCGCAGCCGCCGGTCTTCCTGAAGATCGCGCCGGATCTGGTCGAGGCCGAGTTGGAAGACATCGCCGCCGAGGTCACCGAGAAAAAAATCGACGGCGTCATCGTCTCCAACACCACGATTTCGCGGCCGCCGCTGCGCAACACCGACGCCGCCGGCGAGACCGGCGGACTTTCGGGAAAACCGTTGTTCGAACGCTCGACCATCGTACTGGCCAGGATGCGCAAACTGCTGGGGTCGGATATCGCCATTATCGGCGTCGGCGGCGTCGATACCACGGATGCGGCGCTGGAAAAGATCCGCGCGGGCGCCGATCTCGTCCAGCTCTACACCAGCATGATCTATGCAGGGCCGGCACTGCCGGGCCGTATCGTCGCCGGCATGGCGCGCTTTTGCGAGACGGAGCGCCTGAAGTCCATCCGCGCGTTGCGCGACAGCCATCTCGATCAGTGGGCGTCAAAGCCGCTCAGCTGAACGCCGTCCGCAGCCGCAGCCGCAGAATCGCCAGCAGGCTGAAGCCCCGCGTCAGCAGGAAGACGTGAAGTGCCGCCCACAGGCCATGATTGCCGAAGGCAGGCGCGAGGGTCAGCAGCGCGACGGTAAAGACGAGAAATGACAGCAACATCATGTTGCGCATGTCGCGCGACCATGTCGCGCCAATGAAGACACCATCCATCTGGAACGCCAGCACGCCGCTCAGCGCGGTGAATGCCGCCCAGGGCAAATAGATGTCGGCCACCGAGCGAACCTCCTGCGATGTCGTGACGACGGCGACCAGATCGGCACCAGCCGAGAGCAGCACCAGCGTCGCGGCGCCAGCCAGCCCGAAACCCCAGAACAAGGTCAGCCGCACCGCCCGCCGGAAGGGCTGCTCCGCACGTGCGCCGACGGCACGGCCCGCGAGCTGTTCGGCGGCGGTGGCAAAACCGTCGAGGAAATAACCGGCGACGAGGAAGAAGTTCATCAAGACCGCGTTGGCGGCCAGCGTCACCGTGCCGAACTGCGCACCTTGACGCGTGAACAGCGCGAAGGCGGCGAGCAGCGAGAACGAGCGGATCATGATGTCGCGGTTGAGCGACAGCATGCGCAGGAAGGCGCTCATGTCGAGCAGACGATGGCGCGGCAGGGACGGGGTCGAGCGGAAGCGGAGCACCACGATGGCGAGACCCAGCAGCATGGCCAGGAATTCGCCGGTGACGGTCGCCCAGGCGACGCCGGCAACGCCCCAGCCGAGCTTCAGGCCAAGCAGGAAGCAGAGCGCGATGTTGATGCCGTTGAGCACCAGCTGCAGCACAAGGCCGAGCCCACCCTCGCCACGCCCCAGCACATAACCGAGGATGGCATAGTTGATCAGCGAGAAGGGTGCGGCAAGCAGCCTGATCCTGATGTAGACGCCCATCGCCTCGCTGACGCGCGGTTCGGCGCCCATGAACCACTGGCCACCGACGGCGATAAGCGGTGAAAGCGCTGCCAGCACGATGCCGGCGACGACCGCGATCAGCACGGCGCGCCAGAACACCGCCTGTTCCTCCAGCGCGTCGCCGCGCCCGAAAGCCTGGGCGACGAGACCGGTGGTGCCGGAGCGCAGGAAATTGAAGGTGGTGAAGACGACACTGAACACCAGCGATCCCGCGGCCAGGCCACCGAGAAGGGCCGCGTCGCCGAACTGCCCGACAACCGCCGTGTCGACAAGGCCGAGCATTGGCGTGGTCAGATAGGCGAGCGTCATCGGTACCGCTATGGCGAGCACGGAACGGTTGGTGACGACAAAAGATCTGGCGTCGGCTGGGATTGCACCCTTGTCCAAGGGATTGCTGCCTTGCTGATTGATGCTTGATCGAGGAGCCGATGTGCCCCATTTTCCGGCCACAGCGCAATCATTCTTCCCGCGATGGCCAACCGAAATCCCGGTCTGGCGTGAGCCCGCCGGATTCCGTTCATGCCCCTGCAGATCGTCCACCATCCTGACTACGACGCCGGCTTCGCTGCCAACCATCGCTTCCCGATGAGCAAGTATCCGCTTCTGATGGAGGCCTTGCGCGCCCGCGGCCTGGCCGGGCCTGACGCGCTCAATACAGCGGCCCCGGCACCGGCATCATGGCTGAAGCTTGCCCATGCGGCCGACTATGTCGACCAGGTCATCGGCTGTTCGGTGCCGGAAAAAATCGAGCGTGAGATCGGTTTTCCGGTCGGCCCGCGCGTTTCGCTCCGCGCGCAGCTTGCCGCCGGCGGCACGGTGTTGGCTGCACGACTTGCCTTGCGCCACGGCATTGCCTGCAACACCGCCGGCGGCAGCCATCATGCGCGGCGCGCGCAAGGTGCCGGCTTCTGCACCTTCAACGACGTCGCCGTCGCTTCGCTGGTGTTGCTCACACAGGGTGCGGCACAAAACATCCTAGTCGTCGATCTCGATGTGCATCAGGGCGACGGCACCGCGAATATTCTGGGCAACGAGCCACGCGTGTTCACCTTTTCCATGCATGGCGAGCGCAACTACCCCGTGCGCAAGATCGCTTCCGATCTCGACATTGCACTGCCCGACGGCACGGGTGATGCCGCCTATCTCGAAAGGCTGGCCACGATCCTGCCGGAGCTCTCGGCCCAGCTGCGCTGGGACATCGTTTTCTACAATGCCGGTGTCGATGTCCATGCCGAGGACCGGCTCGGCAGGCTGGCGCTTTCCAATGACGGCCTGCGCGCCCGCGACAAGATGGTCATCGGCCACTTTCTCGCGCAAGGCATTCCGGTCTGCGGCGTCATCGGCGGCGGCTATTCCACGGACGTGCCGGCGCTTGCCGCACGGCATGCCCTGCTGTTCGAGGTCGCCTCGGCTTACGCCTAGCCCTCTGTTTTAATGCAATTCCGAACGGAAAACCGTTTCACACTTTTCCTGGAATTGCTCCAAGTCACTTCCGGTAGTTGGCGATCCTGAGCAGGATGAAGGCCGGCACGACGATCGCGGCACCGAGCAAGATGTAGCCAAGGAAGCGGTCGATGGCGTGGAAGCCCAGGTTCCAGAGGTCGATGAAGAATTTCTGGATGCCGTAGAACACATCCATCGGCGACCAGCCGAAGGCATTCATGACAAGGCCAACGAGGAACGACACCACCAGCAGCTTCAGGATCACCCTGAGCGGCGAGTCGCCGAGAAAGCGCGTCAGTGCGGACAAGGCCGTCTCCCGATTGAGATGCCCGGACTCATGGGCACGGCCCAGAGATACGTGCTTGGCGGCCATCCATCAAGCCAGCGCGGTCTGTGCGCCGAACCGGGTGCGTCAAGCCGGCATCCGTTGCTAGCTTCCGACGGCCGCGGAAAATCCGCACCGCTGCAGCATCTAGCCGAGCGGTGAACCAGGCCGTGGGGCTTGCGAAAGTCCGCAGTTCTTAAATATCGGTAAACAAGATCGTTTTAATTTGTTGAAAATAAAGCACAAAATGGTCATTTTCGAATTTTGCGCAATGTGCGTGCAATTTTCACCTGCGAGACATCAGGCCTCTTTCAGGTGACTGGTTGCGCTGCGCTCTGACCCCCTACCACAGCTGGCGAACGCCAGTTTCAGGACCGTGCAACAGTCCCTGGAAGACACCAAATCGGAGCCCGACCGCCCCAGAGGTCACGCTCCCCGGGGAGTTAACCTGCGTACCGATTTGCCGGATGCGCGTTTGTGTTGGAGTAATGCTCGTGTCCTCTCAAGCAAAGATCGTCCTGACGGCCGGTGTCCTTGGCATCTGCCTTCTCGGGCCGGCGATGGCCACCGACCTTTCACCCACCTACAATGATCCCCCCGCCTTCCAGTGGAGCGGCGCCTATGTCGGCGTCCATGGCGGCACGGCATTCACGAGGATGCCCAATCCGTTCGCCGACCGAAATGGCTTCAGCGGCGGCGTTCAGGCCGGCTACAACCAGCAGATGGGTCCCGCGGTTCTCGGCGCCGAGATCGAAGGCTCGTATCTCGGCGGCGCCGAACACGACGTCCAGGGCGGCAAGATCAAGGAGAAATGGCGCGGCGCCGCCAAGGCCAAGGCAGGCGTGAGCTTCGACCAGACGCTGCTGTTTGGCACCGGCGGCGTTGCCCTGACCAAATTCGACAAGGGCGACAACGTCAGCAGCGCCGACGGATGGAAGGTCGGTTATCTCCTCGGCGCCGGCATCGAGCAGGGCTTTGCCGGCGGACTGTCCGCCAAGGTCGAGTACGACTATGTCCGCACCCCGGGCGTCGAGACGACATCGGCTCTCGGCACGTCCAAGACGACGATCGGCAGCCATAAACTGAAGGCCGGCATCAACTACCGGTTCTAGAGCGGGCGAATTGGATTGCGCGGTGGCCGCAGGGGCATCGCGCAATCCCTGTGTTTCGATGCGCGCCGGTACCCCGGATGGCCCGGCCTTTTTCGACAATGGATCCATTTCCGCGCTTCGTTGCAATGTCGATGCAATCTTCGCGATCTAGGTCCCGCGCGTAACTTTCATGATGGGAATCTGTTCCGATATGTCCACGCGTGGCGCCGGCCTCCCGATACGGGCTCCGAAGATAGTCTTCATCGCAATCGCGCTAGCGCTGGCGGGCTGCGCCTCCGACATCATGAAGAATTATGTCGGGCAGCCCATCGAATCGGTCATCCTGGATTACGGCCCGCCAACCGCTGTCGTCGATCTTGGCCAGGGCGAGCGAGCCTATCAGTGGCGCAATGTGTCGACGTCGGCGGTTTCCGGGACATCGAGCGGCGAGGTTCGCCACACAAAACACGGAACCGTCTATGAAGAGACCGAGACGCCCGGCTATATCGAGCGTCAGGAATGCTTCTACACATTCTACGCCCGCGCTTCCGGCGGCCGCTGGTTCATCACCAATTTCCGCCAGCCCAAGCTGGAATGCGAATGAATTGCCGCGGCCGCAGGTCCCGACCGGCCGCGGATAAAGGAGAATATTTATGCGCGTCCTGTTGATCGAGGACGAACCGGAAATGGCCTCCGTGCTGAAGGCCGCGCTCGAGCGCCTGGACATCATCGTCGACCATGCCGCGACATTGGCCGATGCCGAGGCGGTGGCGCGTCTGGGCTATCACGACGCCGTGGTGCTGGACCGCCGGCTGCCGGATGGCGACGGTCTCAGCCTCATACCGCGCCTGCGTGCCTTGCACTTGGATGTGCCTGTCATCGCGCTGACGGCGATGAGCGGGTTGGACGACCGGGTCGCCGGGCTCGATGCCGGCGCCGACGACTACATGGTCAAGCCCTTCGCCACGGTGGAACTGGTCGCGCGGCTTCATGCCTTGCACCGGCGCGCGTTCACCTCGCGCGCCAACCAGACGATGGTCGGCCGCCTCACCTATGATTTCCGTCACCGCGAGGCGCTGGTCGAGGACCAGGCGCTCGATCTGCCGCGGCGCGAAAGGCTGGTGCTCGAGACGCTGATCCGCCGGCCGGGCCGAACCATCATGCGCAGCGCGCTGGAGGAGGCCGTCTACGCGCTGGACGACGAGATCGGCTCCAATGCGCTCGATGCGCACATTTCGCGGCTGCGCCGCAAGCTCGACGATGTCGCCGCCGGCATCGATATCCGGGCGATCCGCAACCTCGGCTATCTCTTGCGGGCGGCCTCGTGAAGGAGGTCCGCACGCGCTCGCTGCAATGGATCCTGGTCCGGCGGCTGATCCTGCTGCAGCGGCGACGCTGCTCATCTTCATCGTGCTTTGCGCGGCCGCGTTGTGGATCGCCAATCCGCGCCTTTTGATCGACAACGAGGCTGCTGTCGCGGCGGTCAAGGATGCGGTCGACCGGGACAAGGATGGCAGGCTGATCGTGCGTGAAACGGAGGAACTCACCGCGTTTCGCGAGGGCTTCCCCAATGTCTGGTACATCGTTCGCGATGGCAGTGGCGAGAGCGTGCGCTCGGGCAACGTACCTGACATCTACACCAAAAGCTTCGGCGACCTGCTTGGCGGGGCCGATCACGCCACGATCGGATTCTCCGACAAGGACATGCGGCCGGAAGCCTATATCGAAAACGCTTCGACCAGGGCCGGCACGGTGCAGATCATCGCCGCGACACAGTCGTCGCGCCAGCAGACCGACGGCCTCGAAATCAACATTTCGGCCACCGTCGAAGTCGCTCGCAATCCCGACGGCAGCAGGAACTGGGAGCGCGCCCTGCCGGCACTCGCGGTCGTGATCGCGATCCTGCTTCTGCCGATCATCCTCGTCATGGGCGCGACGACGCTGGTGACGACGCCAGCCGTGGTGCGCCGATCCTTCGTCGGCCTTGTCGAAACGGTCCGCCAGGCCGCGCGCATCGACATCGGCACCCGCGCCATGCAGCTGCCGGTCAAGAACGTGCCGCAGGAGATCGCGCCGCTGGTGCACGCCTTCAATGAGGCTTTGGCCCGGCTGGCGCAGGGTTATGATCGGCACAACCGCTTCGTCACCGACGCGGCGCATGAGCTGCGCACGCCGATCGCCATCCTGCGCACGCGCGCCGAACTCTTGAAGCAGGAGCCGCAAAGCACGCGACTGCTGCATGACATCGAGCGCCTGTCGCATATTGCGCAGCAACTGCTCGACCATCAGCTGCTCGACCGCCCGACGGACCAGCGCCAGATCGTCGACCTCCGCGACCTGGTCAGCCGGGTCGCCGCCGACTTCGCCCCGCTCGCCATCGAGGCCGGCTATGACCTTGCCTTCGAGCCGCCACCCGGCAAGGCCGAGGTGGAGGTTAATGTCCTGCAGATCGAGCGCGCGCTCGCCAACCTGGTGCGCAACGCCATCGAGCATGGCGGCGGCAGCGGCACGATCACGATCGCCATCGACGCGACCGGAGGCATCGAGGTGCGCGACGAGGGTCCGGGCATTCCCGCGGAAGAGCGCGGGAACGTGTTCGAGCCCTTCTACCGCTTGCAGCCGCAGTCGCGCGGGGCGGGGTTGGGACTGAATCTTGCCCGGCAGATCGCGCTGCTGCATGACGGCACGATCCGGATCCTGGCGGGTTCATGGCGCGGCGCCCGCATCCGCATGGAGTTGCCGGTGCGTTCGTGACGGTGCCGAGATGCATGACGGTCGGCCGGCCAATGGCAGTTCTTCCCTCTGATTTATCTGTTTTCTAACCAATTGCCGCTATTGCCATTGCAAGAGCGGGAGCCAGGCTTTGGTGGGAACGGGAAAAATCGGCGCGCACCGCGCGCTCATGCTGTCGGTTGTCGTGCCATGCTATAACGAGCGCGATGGCGTGGCCGAGCTTCACCGACGCGTGAGCGCCGCATGCCTTGAGCAGAACGCTTCCTACGAGATCGTGCTCGTCATCGACGGAGCGACCGACGGCACCCGCGAAGCCATTTTCGAACTGGCCGAAAAGGACGACCATGTCGTCGCCATCGACCTTGCCCGCAACTACGGCCATCAGATCGCGCTCAGCGCCGGGCTGGAATTCTGTCGCGGCGAGCGCATTCTCATTCTCGACGCCGACCTTCAGGATCCGCCCGAACTGCTCAGCGCGATGATGGCCAAGATGGATGAAGGCTTCGACGTCGTCTACGGCCAGAGGGTGAAGCGCGACGGCGAAAGCTGGTTCAAGCGGGCTTCGGCCTCGATGTTCTACCGATTGCTCGGCCGGATGGTCGATGTCGAGATCGCGTCGGACTCCGGAGACTTCCGGCTGATGAGCCGCCGTGCGCTCGACCATCTGAACGCGATGCCCGAACGCTACAGGTTCATTCGCGGCATGGTGAGTTGGATCGGCCTGAACCAGGTCGCCTTTCCATATGAGCGGCACCGGCGTTTTGCCGGCACCACTCACTACCCGCTGAAGAAGATGGTTCTTCTGGCGGTCGACGCGATGACCAGCTTTTCGATCGTGCCTTTGCGGTTTGCCTCGCTGCTGGGGATGATGTTCGGACTGCTCGGCATGGTCGTGCTTGGCTATACGCTGTTCGAATGGTCCAGGGGCAACGTTGTGCCCGGCTGGACGAGCCTTGCCGCGATCATGCTGATCATGGGCAGCGTCCAGCTTCTGGTGCTTGGCATCTTCGGCGAATATCTCGGCCGCATGTACATGGAGACGAAGCGGCGGCCGCTGTACTTCGTCAATGAGATCGTTTCGCGCGACCAGCCCACCAGGGACAGCGACCTACCCATCCATCGCCTGCAGGAGATGGCGAAAGGGTCGCGCCTGGCTGAGGCGAAGGTCGACCGGATGCAACCGAAACGGCGTGGGCGGCATGCGGTCGGCTCTTCCATCTGATGTCTCGCGGATGCTGCGCTTTGGCGCTGTCGGGCTTCTCAACACGGCGCTCGGATATACGCTGATCCTGGCCGGGCTGGCGCTGGGCCTTGGCGATATCGTTTCCAATGCGGCAGGCTATGCCGCTGGCCTCACCCTTGGTTTCTCTCTCAATCGCCGCTGGACGTTCGGACGTGCAGGCGGCTTTCGCCCCGGCGCGGTTGCTCGATACGCGATGACCTTCGTCGTTGCCTACGGCGCCAATCTGGGCATCGTCATTGCCGCCATGTCAGCCGGCTTCATCGAGAACCCGTTCGTCCACCTGGCGGGAAACTGCCTCTACTCGGTCATCTTCTATCTCGGTTCGGCCCGGTTCGTCTTCGTCGGCGCGGATGATCCTGACGCCTTCGCCGCGACGAGCGCGAAATGGCCCGGGAGCCGTGACATGAACCAGGCCACAGCAGTCGTGACGGCGACCCCGTCACCCGGAGCCGTGACATGAACCAGGCCACAGCAGTCGTGACGGCGACCCCGTCACCCGGAGCCGTGACATGAACCAGGCCACAGCAGTCGTGACGGCGACCCCGTCACCCGGAGCCGCAACATGAGCCAGGCCGCTGCAATCGCCACGGCGACGCCTTCGCTGGGCGACGCGCAACGCATCAGGCTGATATTCTGCCTTCTGTGCGCCTGCATCGTGGCTTGTGTGCTCAGCGCCCTTGCCAGCGCGATCCTGCAGGATCCCGACAATTGGTGGCAAGTGAAAGTCGGCCTGGACTTCCTGGAACGCGGGACGTTTCCGCTTGTCGATCCCTATTCCTATACGTTCGGCGGCCAGCCCTGGATCGCCAAGGAATGGCTGGGACAGGTCTTTCTGGCGCTTGCCTACCGCGCGGGCGGCTGGAATGGCGTCGTCGCACTGATCATCGCCACCGTCGGCCTGACGGTCTTCCTGATGGGATGGTTCCTCAGCGCATGGCTGAAGCCGATACTGGCGATAGGGCTGACCTTCGTGATGGCTTTCCTGATCGCCCCGATCTATACGGCACGCCCCCACGTCTTCACCTTGCCGATCATCGTCGCCTGGACGGCAATGCTGTTTGGCGCCGCGCGGGAAGAAAGGGCTCCACCCCTGTGGCTGCTCATACTTGTCGTCTTGTGGGCCAACCTGCACGCCACATTCACCCTGAGCTTCGTCATCGCCGCCTTTGCCGGGCTTGGTCTGCTGGCGCGCTCGGGCCTGTCGAAACCCGTTCTCCTGGCGAAATGGGTGGCTTTCGGCCTGCTCTGCCCAGTCGTGAGCCTGATGCATCCCTATGGCGTGAAAGCCATCCTGGCGACATTCACCGTGGCCTATGGCAACGAGGCGGTGCCACTCATCCTGGAGTGGCGGCCGTTCAATGCCCAGGAGCAGATCTTCGAGGAAGCGGTGATGCTGTTGGCGCTTTTCGGGCTTCTGGTGTCGAGGCTGCGGATCGGCTGGGCCAAGGCGCTATTCGTCGTCTTCGCCTTGCATGTCTATCTCACCCATCTGCGATTTGTGTATCTGCCCTTCCTGCTGATTCCCTTGGTGATCGCCGTCGAGGTCGCACAGCAATACCCTTCGCTCTCAACCACGACCTGGCTGGTGGAAAAGCGTGACGGGCTGGAAAAATTCTTCGCCAACCGGTTCTACGCTGTCTGCGGCACCATGGCCGTCTTGCTGGTCGCGGCGGCAGCAATCCTCGGCAATGCCTATCAGGTGGCACCGAGCCCGAAGACATCCGCCAGCGGTGCCCTCGCATTCGCCGGGGAACACCACCTGTCGGGCAACGTGCTGAATTCCTACAATTTCGGCGGCACACTGATCTTTCACGGCATCAAGACTTACATCGACGGCAGGACAGATCAGCTGTTCCTGGGCGGTTTCACGAAAACCGATGACGCAACAGGGCGCAGCGACGGAAAACCACTGCTCGAGGCCCAGTTAAAGAAATACGCCATTGGCTGGGCACTGCTTACAGCCGACGACACCCGCATCCCCTTCTTCGCGGAGTTGGGCTGGAAGCGGGCCTATGCGGACGATTATGCCGTGATCTACCTGCCCGGCACCTGATCTACAGCGTCCCGAGGGGCCGGCGCAGCCGGCACCCAAACCCCGGCATTCGGCTTGACATGGATATTGCAGTGCAGCAAACTTATGCTGCAAGGCACAGTCCGTGAAAATCACGAGCCACGATTTTTTGTACGACGGGGACATCGCAGCATGAGGAGCATGTCAGGTTCCGAGGCACGAGCCACGGCGTATGGATCGGCCGAATGAACTACAGGCGCGATATCGATGGCCTGCGGGCCGTTGCGGTGCTGCCCGTCGTGCTCTTCCATTTCGGCGTGTCCGCCATTCCCGGCGGCTTCACCGGCGTCGACATCTTCTTCGTGATATCGGGCTATCTGATCAGCGGCAGCCTGCTCGACGATCTCGAGCGCGGCCAGTTCTCGATTGGCCGCTTTTACTGGCGCCGCGCACGGCGCATCCTGCCGGCGCTGACCTTCGTCATCCTGCTCGCGAGCATCGCCGGCTGGTTCATCCTTCTGCCGTCCGACCTTCACGAATACAGTCTCAGTGTGATCGCGGCCTCGACCTTCTGGTCGAACATCTATTTCTGGAAGACGACCAACTATTTCTCCATCGACGCGGAACTGCGGCCCCTGCTGCACACATGGTCGCTTTCGGTCGAGGAGCAGTACTATATCTTCGCGCCGATCCTTGTGTATCTGATCTACCGATACGCCTCGAAGCGCTGGCTGACGATATTGCTGCCGATTACCATCGGCAGTTTTGCCCTGGCGGTGATGGCAACCACGCTGGCGCCGACCGCCGGCTTCTACCTCCTGCCGACGCGCGTCTGGGAACTGGCGCTGGGCGCCATGCTGATGCTTAGAAAGCCCCCGGCACTTGCCAGCCGTCCGCTGACGGAACTGATCGGCCTCGCCGGTTTTGGCCTGCTTGCATTCGGCTTTCTGACGATTTCGGAGAGCGACCCGTTTCCGGGCTACAATGCCCTATTTCCCTGCATCGGGACGGCGCTGCTGATCTATGCGGGCCAGACCCACCCGGACAGACCTGTCCCTGTCGCCACCCGCGTGCTTCAGCTCGCTCCACTGGTCTGGGTCGGCCTCATCTCCTATTCGCTCTACCTCGTTCACTGGCCGATCAATTCGTTCGTCCACTATCTCTCGCTGAAAGCCATCGGCGTGCCGACGATCATCGCAATGATCGTGGCGAGCGTCGCCCTGGCGACGTTCTCCTGGAAATATGTCGAGCAGCCGTTCCGCCGGAAAAGCACCTTCACGGCGCCGCTGCCCATCTTCGCCTTTTCGGCGACGGCGATCGTCCTTTTGTGCGTCGGCGGTTTGGCCGGTGCGCTCGGCAAGGGGTTTCCGCAACGGTTCCCGGACTTCTCGACGGAGCGAGTGCTGGTGGGTGACTGGCGCAATGGCGTCTGCTTCAACGAGGGCGCGAGCCGGATCGAGAACTGGAACCTCGCCGACTGCACCCGAACGCATGGCTTTCCAACCAATGTGCTGTTGTGGGGCGATTCCTTCGCCGCTCACTACGTATCGGGGCTGGAGGCCAACGCGCAGAAAATCCAGGCCAATGTCATCCAGTACACCTACGCCGGCTGCCCGCCCAACCTGAGCTACTTCTCCTATGCCCGGCCGGCCTGCACGCGCTTCAATGAACGGGCGCTGTCGATCATCCGCGATGCCAACATCCAGGCCGTGATCCTGAGTGGCCGGTGGACCGACTACCAGGCCAGGGGCTTCGACGGCCTGCAGAAGACGATCGACCGGCTCAACGGGATGGGCGTCAAGGTCTATGTCATCGGACAGTCTCCGGAATTCATCGCCGACGTGCAGAAAATCGCTTTCTTCGCACGGCGAGAGCACGTGGCGAACACATCCTGGCCGATGGCCATGGATCCGGACATCAACAAACAGGTGCTGCCTTTCGTCAAAGGGGCAACTTTCATCGATCCGCTGGCCTATCTGTGCGGCGCGGCCGGCTGTTCCTACGCAGACGCCGGCACCAGGCAATTTCTCTACTTCGACTACGGTCATTTCTCTTCGGCGGGCGCGATACTCGCCATCTCGAAATACTGGCCGAGCTTTACCGCCAGCAACAAGGTCGCGAAGGCAAAATAAAAACGCAGGCCCGCGCCGGGGGAACCGCTGAAGAGTGCGTTTCGAGAGCCGCTTTGCGATTGCCCGAAGGCCGAACCTCATGGTAACGAGGGCACGCGCGGGTATGATGTAATGGTAGCCTGTCAGCTTCCCAAGCTGAACGCGCGGGTTCGATTCCCGCTACCCGCTCCAAGCTTTCGGCACACCATCCAGACAACAGACGGATAAGGCGGCACTTTTCAAAGCCGCCGCCCAAACAAAGGACGACACCTGTGAGCAAACCAACCGTGGCCGAGGCGACCGAAAATATCTATGCTTCGCTACGGGCGGACAATGCCGACATCGACGCACATATCGCGACGCTCAAGGCAGCGCTGACACGAGAGGGCACAAAAGAGGCTGTGTTCGATCCGACCAAGTTGGCGCAGGGCAACCGCTCGGGCCGCAAATTGATGCAGGCTTATTTTCGGCAGCGCGGCGTGAGCGTGAGGTTTTCAGACCAGTAGGCCGCTCGGGCGATCTCAAGCTCTCCGCTGGGAGTGCTCGGACCGCCCGGCGTTTGCCAATTGGAGTCGGCCGCCTGGCGGAAATAACGGTCTACCGCCAGCCTGGCCGCCGCCATCATTATCTCCGCAACGATCAATCGCGGTGTTCGGGCATGGCCTTCAGCTGGTCCTTCGTCCATGACGTAACGGCATGGACATCTCCATCCTCGTCGCGCATGAAGTCGAGTTCATTCAATGCGACCGCAACGGGCTTTGCCCCGATGCCAAGAAACCCACCGACATCGATGACAATTTGCGTGCCATGGACATGGTCAACGGAGCCGATCTTTTCGTCGGCCGGGCCATAAATGGTAGCACCCTCAAGAATGTCGGGGGTCAGTTCCGAGTCAGCAAGGCGGGTGTGATTCGAGTGGTCCATGTTCTGCTTCTCCGCTTGGGTTGAAATGATCTAACCAGCGAAAAGAGGAACGGTTCCAGCGGTCCCAGGCGGACTACCGCTTGTGTCTGCGCCGAAAAGCCTTGGCACCCTTGCTGAGCGCCTTGGCGGCCTTGCCGGCGTCCTGCCAACCCTTCAGCTTGATGGTCTTGCCCGTGCCCAGCACCGAGGACAGGAAGAACTGTTCGATCTCCTTGCGCAAGTCTTGCGGCACATGGTCAGCGGCCACGGGCCGGTCGGGAGCGTCCTCCTTGCGTGGGCAGAAGATATAGCGGTCGTTTCGGATTACGTTCCCGTCGGGGTCCTTCTGCTTTACCCGCAGCGCACCGAGCAAGTCGCATTGAATGACTATACCAGGTGCCGTTGCCGCCTGATGGATCACCATGCCGTCAAGCGGATCGCCGTCATCGCCGAGGGTGGATGGCACGAACCCCCAATCATAGGGGTATGTGTTGCCCACCGGCAGCGGTCGTGAATATTGGAAGACACCTGTTTTCGGCTCGTAAGCGAGCTTTGCCGCTGCTCCCCTGGGTGTTTCAATAACGACACGAAACAAGTCCCGGGATCTCGTCGGAAGTTTCAGGAAGTTTGTCATAGCTCATGCATCCAAGACCACTATCGCATTAGCACGCGCGAAGAGGCAAAAGGTTCCCCGTTTTGCGGGTCCGCCAGTGGAACCTGCCTTGGACGCGGTTGTTCAACAGTGTCGCGGAAAGGGAGAGTTTGATGGCTAAGGTTTCGCCGCATGCGCTGAAGGGTGTCGGCTACGTGATTTCGACGATGAGTGTCATATTGCTGGCAGTGGTCAGCTGGAAAAGTGCCTCGCAAGATCCGATGCTGGCCATATGCCTGTTCGCCGGCGCCGCGGCATCGGTAATAGGCATGTGCTGCCGCTGGACTTCCTATGCAATTGAAAAGCGCCAGCAAGGTATGCAGCGGATGCCTTGAATCTCCGGGTGACCGTCACTCGATCTCAATGGCTCCGCGCGCTCCCTTTCGGGCCTTCGCCACGACGACAGCCTTCGGTTCTAAAGTCGCCAGGGACATGCGTTGCTCACGCAAACGTGCCGTCTTTGCTTCCCGGGCTTGCCGCTCGGCATCAATCACCAGCTTGCTGGCGCGGTCCGCTCTCTCAATCCTCTCGCGATCAATCCTTCGTTTCAAGAAAGCCTCCTCTGGTCTGACGGCCAAAAAAGCGCGGACTTGAGAAATTGTTCCCGAAAAATAAAATCGCCTTTCGGTGTCATTTGTTATTGCGGCGTTGCAGCTCGAAATGCGGCCTGCACGCCTTGGATACGAGGACCGAAAATGGCTGTTTTGCACGGGCGCGGTGTCGAGCTGGTCTGTGAGCTGTTGAGCGCGGCCGATCACTTGGAGAAGATAAAACCGGAGGACGTCAGGGAGTTGTTGCGCGAAAGCGCCACGGTCCTCGGCGACCTGCTGAAACGCGACAAGCCGGCGCCTCCGCCGAAATAAAAAGCCGCGGACCGGAGCCGGCGGGCTTTTTCATGACAGGCGCTTCCAGAGTGTGCCTGTCCGGCACGATCGGTACGGGATTGGCCAAGCTTAAGCCTGACCGATGCGCATCTGCTTCTTGAGCAGAAACCGGGCAAGGTTGTTGATATTTCGCGGCGCCACCTTCTTGGGAAGATGGGCAAGCAGACCCTTGGACTTTGCGTCGCTCTGGAACCGCTCGGCCCACTCTTCGGTGCGGCTGTCCCGCTGCAACCGCAAATTCGTCCTGAACTCGCAGTTCGGCACTTCAATCGACAACTGCCGGGCCACCGACGCGACATAGGGACGAGGGTCGTCCAACAGATCTTCATAAAACAAATGGTCGTAAGGCAGGTCGGCCATGCGCAGATAAGCCTCCCAGAAAGCATAGCTCTGCCCGATCATGAAATAGGCCTGGCAGATTCCGGCGAAGTCGTATTGCGGAACCCGATCCGCGCCGCCCATCGTGCTTCTCCAGCGACCGGACGCCTTTGCCCGGCAATAGGAGATCGCTTGGCGAAGGCGGTCCCGCCGCTCCAGAAAGACCACACCCATGGCATGGCGCCGGACGCATTCGGCAAGGAAGTCGGCTTCATATTTCGCTTGCGACCAGTGAAGGTGGCGTGGAAACAGCTTGACCGCGAACCTGCCATTTTCGGTCCCGCCACGGTCGATGACGGCGGACAAGAGTTCGTCGAAGGATTTCGGCCTGAGGCCCAACGTGTCCGTATCGAGCCATTCGGCCGACCGTCCCAGTGTTCCCGTACTGTTTGCCAGACTGCCGAGCCATTCGGAGCCACTGCGGGCTTCTGTCAGTATCGCCACGCCCCTCATGCGTGCGGATTACCTCTGGCCTGTGGACCTGTGATCACAATTGCAGAATAAGATTCTTTTCGATGGCCGTCTGGCATGATCACAATCCCCAATAAACAGCGCCCCAACGGGTAACGGCTGATATGGTTCCGCCGATTCTCAGATTAAGCTAAAATACGTGTTAGATTAAGCTAAAATACGTGCCTGGGTCCGTAACAGTTGGTTGATCGGTGCCTAGGGCACCGATTTGCAAAACGCATACATTGGCCCTGTACATTTTGTACATCGTGACGACACCGGCCACGCTGTCGGTGGCCGGCTTGCGTCAGCGAGAGTCCGATTGCTACCAGAGCCATACCCGCTCGCGCCAGCAGCGGACGTGGCGACGACCATGACGCCAGTAACTGCGGCACACCCGTCTCCAGCCGCGACGCCTTCCGCCATGCCGGCGACGATAGCGGTAATGCCCGCGACGATGGGAGACCTGTTCCAGTCCGACCCCGTCATCGCCTTCGAAGACAGCCGGATCCGGCTTGTCCAGTTCATCGAGAATTCCGTTGCCTTGGGGAATACCGGCGACCGCCCGGCCGGTCCCGGCCACGCTCGCAAGCGCCACGGCCCCCGCGACGCCCAGCATTCCAGTGAGAAACAACCGACGTTCCATCAAAAACCTCCAGAGTTGTTGACTATCGGCACCTCGTTCCCTCGCCCAAAACGGGGCTCCAGCGACATGTCGATCGGGTTGAACGCGCGACTGCACTTCTTGTTCCATCAGCCCACTTCGCGCAGGATGAAATCGTGCAGCATCTTGGCGGCCGGCGACAGCGCGCGACGCCGGCGCCCTCAGAATGTCACGCCGAGATCGACCTTGGCACCCTGGTCAACGCCGCCGCCGAACTGGCCAGTATAGGACAGGCCGAGCTTGGCGTTGGGGGCGAGCAGCAGGTCGAGACCGGCCTCGATGAGCGCGCTGTCCCTGCCGATCGGCACGCCAGCGATGGTGAAGCGATCGCCGCCAGCGAAAGTGACGGTCGACAGCGGCTTGATATCGCCGAAGGCATGACGCCAGCCGAGCATGCCGCGCGCGGTGGCGTTGACGCCGCCAAGCGCGAATTCGGTGGAACCGCGCAAGCCGAGCGTGGTGAAGGTGGCATCGGTGGTCGAACCGGCGCTGGCCAACGCCGCTGGGCCACCTTGTTCGGTAAACCCGTTTGTGTGCACGCTGACATAAGCAAGATTGGCGAAAGGCTCGAACTTGAATTGTCCGGCATCGGCCTTGTAGGCGAACTCCCCGAAGATTTGCGCGGTGCCAGCATCATAGTCGGCCGAGAGCGCGTCGGCAAAACCGTCGAAGGCTACCGAGCGCCTGGTCGATATGCTGCTCCAACTGTAGGCGGCGCCGGTGCGGAAAGCGATGGCGCGCCAATTGGTACCGCCATAGAGACCGAGATGATAGTTGTCGCTCTTACCGGTCGAATTGCGATCGTCGGCACCGAAGCTCGAATGGCTGTAGCCGCCGAGCAGACCGACACGCCAGCCGCCGACCGACGTATCGGCGCCGGCCAGCAGGCCGCCAGTCGAGCGATCAAGGGCGGCGGCGTTGCCATCGGAATCCGTGCGGCCCCAAGACCCAAAAGCCTGACCCCAGACGGCGAAACGATCGGTGTCGGCGGCGACCATTTCGGGACCTCCCTCGCCATAGGCCATGATCGGCAGGGCGGCCATGCTGCCGTCGCCGAAGGCAGCAGAGATGCGGCTAGTAGCGGCATCACGGACGAAATGGCCATCTCCCAGCAGCATGCCCTTGGCCGAGGCATGAATCTCGCCCGACAATTGGTCGAGGGCATCTCCAGCGGCAGCCGTGGCGGGTAGCCGCAGGATGGCATCGTAGAGCGGATTGCCGCTGCCCAGGCTCTCGGCGCCGCCGCCGGTGGCCATCTGGTTGGGGGCCTGGCCAACCGAAGCAAAGCTGATGTTATTGCGGTGCAGCCTTAGATAGACGTTATCCGCGTCGTAGCTGAGCGAAGGATCGAGGAAGGCGAAATTGCTGGTCACATTGGCGAAGGTACCGCTGACGCCGCCGGTCGCAGACAGGATCGTGTAGTCGGTCTGAGGTTCGTAGCTGCCTGCGCCAGCCAGCACGCTAACTGTCCCGCCGTTGATCGTGGCCGGCCCGGTCACGTCGAGATGGGAGGCTTGTCCGGCCGCATTCGCGGCGACCTGATAGGTCGAGCCGGTGTTGAATGTGACGGCGCCCACCACCGTCATCGTGCCGATGCCCCCGCCAGAGCCAGATGCGCCCGTGCCGGCGAAGAGGCGGCCGGAGACCGTGACAGTGCCGGTGATCGCGCCGGTGCCGCCGAGCGCAGCACCCGATGCAACCGCGACCTGGGTATTGCTCAAGGCCCCTTCGATGAGCAGCGTTCCACCGGTCACGTTGGTATTTCCGGTATAGGTATTGCCACCGCTCAAGGTGAGCGTGCCCGTGCCCGATTTTGTCAGCCCGACGACCGTGGGTACAAGAATCGCAGGGAGGGTGCTGCTGCCGGGACTGACGATCTGCATGCCATTCCTGATGGCGCCGCTAAAGGTGGTGTCAGTGGCCTGATCCACGGTGAGCAGGCTGGGAGCCCCCATCGTGACCGTGCTGGTGATATCGCCTGCACCCGACAGCGAACCGACCGTCTGCGACGTGATGCCGAGATCGAGAGTGGCGCCGCTTGCGACGAAAAGCGATCCGGTTGGGGCGCCGAGCGTGCCGCCATCTCCAAGGAACAGCCTCCCTGCCTCGATGTTGGTGCCGCCTTCGTATGTGTTGGCCCCGATCACGTAGAGTTCGCCCGCGCCCTGTTTGGTCAGCGCCCCGACGCCCCCCAACGGGGAGGTGATCTCCACCTGATAGCCGTTGGTATCGATAAATGCGCCGCCGGCCTTGATCGTTACATCGCCGGCAGCGAAGTGGCCGAGCAGATCGGCGTCGGCAGCCGTGGCTCGTAAAATGCCTCCATCGAAATTGACTGTCGCGCCATCGAGGCCTTTCCAGATGCCCCTGGTTTCCAATACCCCGCGTGCCCCGGCCGTGCCGTTCAGATTCAGCGTGCCACGGGCGGAGCTTGTGCGCACCATATCGAGCGTGCCGACGCTGACCCTGCCACCATCCGCAATGGTGAGTGTGCCTGCGCCCCGATAGCCGAGGTACAGATAATCCGTCGTCCACACGGACCCACTGCCGAAGACGAGAGCCGTTCCATCACTGCCCGCCGCGTCACCCACATAACTGGTTTCGTTCGCAACCTCACCGCCATTTGCGATCGCCAACGTGCCGCCATTGACGGTGTTGAAGGCAAACGTGCTGTTCCCGGTCAAAGTCAGCGTGCCCACGCCATTCTTGAGCAGCCAAACGGTGCCAGTGCCGGTGGCCGTCATGTATCCGTCGGTGATCGCACCGCCATAGCTTGTGTTGCCGGCCTGATCGACTGTGAGCGAGCTTTGCATGCCGCCTGAAACGGAACTGGTAATGCTGCCGGCACCGGACAGCGCGCCGACGATCTGGTTGGTGCCGGCAATATCGAGCGCGCCGCCGCTGGCGATGGCAAGCGCGCCCGTCGTCGCGCCGAGCGTGCCGGCACCGTCGAGCTTCAGCGTACCGGCCGAGATGGTCGTGCCGCCGGTGTAGGTATTTGCTCCCGAGAGAATGAGCGTGCCGAGGTCGGTCTTGTCGATGCCGCCGCTGCCGGTGAGCGCGGACAAAATGGTCGCGGACATGCCCGCGCCGCCTGCGGTGCCGTCGCCCACGCGGATCGGAACGCTGGATCCGGTGAGATTGAGCGCATCGCCTGATATTTGATAGCCATCGACGAAGAACTGCATCCCGCCGCCCAAATCCAGCGCGCCACCGCCAGCACTGACCGTGACCACGCCCGGTGTGCCCTGGAAGATCATCATGGCCGACGGATCGTAGACGCCGCTCGCGCTGCCGCCCGCGTTCGTCCAGTTGGTTCCGGCGGCGCTCCAGGTGCCTGTGCCGCCGTTGACCATATTGTTGGCCGTGGTCTGCGCGCCGTTCCAGAAACTGTAGGAGCCGGGCGCTACCGCCCCGACCAGCAGGTTGACCTGGTTAGCCACTGAAGTCTGCAGGGCCAGATCGCCGCCAGCATAACCGTTTGGCGTCGCACCAACGGCCATCCCGTTGTCGGTCAGCGCCCCGCCATAGTCGAACAGGCGATACAGACCGTCGCCGAAACCGCCGGCGTCACTCACATCGAGCGTGCCGGCGAGCGTCAGGTTGCCGGCGACGTTGAACAGGCGCGTGTTGCCCGGTGCACCGAGCGAGACATCCAAGACCGAGCCGGCGTCCAGCGCCAGCGACCCCATCGACAGGGTCTGACCGGCGCGGCCCAGCAGGATGCCGCCGGATGCCACGGAAACATCGCCGGCGATCGATCCGGCGCCGCCGAGGCTGCCTCCCGATGCAATCGCAACCGTGGAAGTTCCCAACACAATGGGTCCCCACATGACATTGCCCAGGGATCCATCGACGAGCAGCGTGCCGCCCGTCACATTGGTGGTGCCGGTGTAGGTGTTGTTGCCGCTCAGGGTGAGCGTGCCGGTGCCGGACTTGGTCAGTCCGGTCATGGTGGTTACGCCATTGATTTCGTCGAAGTAGTCCGCGATGACGCCACTGAAAGTGGTATCGGTGGCTTGATCGACGGTGAGCACGCCCGGGTTGAAGTCCGAACGGGTGACGGTACCCGCTCCAGACAGCGAGCCGACCGTCAAAGCCGTGGTATCAAAAAGCAGCGTGGCACCGCTGGCAATGTCGAGCTTTCCCGTAGGCGCACCGAGCGTGCCGTTGCCCTTGAGTTCCAGGGTGCCCGCTTCGATCCGCGTCCCGCCGCTATAGGTGTTGGAACCCGAAAGTGTCAGCGTGCTCAACCCCCGCTTGACCAGCGCGAGCGTGCCGCCACCAGCCCCGTCGGCGATCACGCCACCGAAAGAAGAATCTCCAAGGGCCGAACCATCGATCGTCAGCGCGGCATCCGCCGCGCCGCCGTTTACGATCTGCCCGCTGGGGATGTAATTCGTGATCCGACCGACGGTCGTGCTGAAGCCGTTGAGGTTGAGGAGACCTCCGGCGCTCACTGCCTGACTGCCGAATTCCAGGTCGGTATTCACGGTCGTCGCGTTGGCGGCCCATATGTCGACGACGCCGTCTCCCCCGAGCCTCAACCAGGCGCCATCGATGGCGCCGGTGGCCAGTGCGTTCACGGTGCCATTGAGGACCAGCGTGCCACCGGTAATGGCGTTGGCGACGTTCGCATTCACGACGGCGTCGAAGGTCGGCAATTGCACGAGGCCGCCACTGACGGCGCCGGCCGCGTTCGCATTGAGGACGGCGCCATTGCGGAAGGTCGCGGCAACAGTGCCGCTGAATGTGTTGGCTGCGTCTGCATCCACTTGGCAACCATTGGTAAGGCCGCCGTTGAAATCCGGGGACCCGCTGGTGTACGGCCCGCCTCCCGGGTCACAAGGCTGTTGAGCTTGGACCGTCGAAGGCGCGCAGGCGATGGCGAGGAGCGCGAGGGTCGAGGTCGTGACCGACAGCCTGCGGAGCGAAATGGTCCTCGAACGATTGCCGCGCCCTGCCGCCATTGCCGTGCTCCCTCACGGCAGCCGCCCGCGCGCCGGCGCTAGGGGAGCGCGGGCATGCACCCTCCCCCGCGCCGCCACTGGCGGCACCGCGATTTCATTGATTTGGTCCCGATCCCGAACGGGAGTCGTTGATGATCTTTTCCGCCGGGGCGGCGGACACATCAATCCCGCGTTCGAGGGGGTACCGGCAAAATATCATGGCAAATTAGGCATTTCGCGCTGAACACCTTGACGCAGCGATCAGGCCTTTCGTGCCGCGGCATGGGTCGGAATGGCCAAGGTCAGTTGCGTGCCGCGTCCAGGCGCGCTTTCGATTGCTATTCGTCCGCCCATCTGGTCAGCCCGACGACGTATGTTCGCAAGGCCCCGTCCTTCGCCGGCAGCGCCTGAGGCTCTCTCAGGCTCGAAACCTGTGCCATCGTCCGACAGTATGACGAGAATGGCGCCATCGTCGCCGGGGTTCATCGCGAGTTCGATCCTTGTGGCGGAAGCATGGCGCAAGCTGTTGGCGATACCCTCCTGCAACAGCCGATAGAGGCTGAGCAGCCGCCGCGCGTCGAGGCTCGGCGCCGGAATCGGGAGCGTGCAGCGATAGTCCAGGGTGATGCCGGATCGGGCAAGACGGCCTGCCATGCGCTCCTGGAACATCGCCAGTGCCTCGTCGATCGGTTCGTTGCCCGCGTCGATCGCACTGGCCATGTTGCGCAGGTCATCGACCGAAGACTGCAGTCCCTGCTCGATTTCCCGTGAGGTCAGTCGATTCTCGCGGACATCGAGGAGAAGGTGCGTCAGCACACCGCCGACTCCATCGTGCATGTCGCGCAGCAGACGCTGACGCTCGGCGTCGATCGCGATCAACCGTTCCTGATGGCGCAACAATCGCGAGGAGCGCAGCAGGCTCGCATCCTGCTCCAGCACCTGACGTTCCAGGTCGCTACGCGCCTCCTCTGCCTCCTGATTGAGCCTGTGCCCCTGCAGCGCGATCTCGAACAGGATGCCGAACATCGTCAATGGCGGTGCGAGGACCGACGCCTGCAACGCGAAACCGGTGGGCGGCGGCAGGAGAAACAGGTCGAAACCAATCGAGGCAAGAGCGACAAGCAATATCGCCAGAACCCGGATCGCCGGCCCCGGAGCTGTCCGTCCCATCCGCAGCAAGGCCAAAACGCCATATCCCGACAGCAGGGTCAGCGCCACCGCATCGAGCCAGGGCACAATTGTCGCAAAGCCGACGCCTGCGATCATGGTCCCAAGCAATATGACGAAGGCGACGCCAAAGCAGCCGCAGGCTGCCCACGCCTCGCGCGAGCGCCAGTCGGCAAAGGCGTTCACGGCAAGCGCTGCTAACGTCAACATGAGATATTCCACGCCGTAGCGCAGTAACGGAAACCAGACATAGGGCAGGCTCTCCGCCCCGAAGGTGGTGAGCCAGGCGTCGATGCCAACCGATATGAGCAACAGGCCAGTGATGCACTGGAGCCGCGAAAACCCGTTGACCGGCAACAGGACGAGCAGCGCTGCGCCCATCATCAGTTCCGTCACGACGACCAGCCATACCATGTCGAAACGCTGGAACTTCTCCCGACCGGCCGCCTCATCCATACGGTCGAAAGGTCCTGCATAGGCCGTCGCGGCCTCCGGACAAGGATTTCCCCGGCAGGTGAGCGACCACTCATTGCCCGCCGACGTCTCCGCGCGCGACAGCAGGCTCGCCTGCGCCGGCTGCAGGACCACGGGCTGCCAGCCCGGGATACGCAGCATGGCCGGCCCTGAAAGCCCGGCAGCATAGGCGCCCACCTCGGCCGGCTCGGACGCCAGCAGCGCCCGCGCCGCTGGCAACCGATATTCCTCTAGTGTGCCCACGGGCTGCAAACCGGCGATGATGAGCGCATAAGCGCACCAGAACAGCAGTTGCGCGCCGAGAATGATAGCCAGCGCGCGGCGCCATCCCGTCAGCCGGGGCATGATGGTCACAGCCGTAGCAACCCGCTGCGAAAGGCGCGTACCATGGCCTCGCCCCGATTGCTCACCCTGAGCTTCCTGTAGATCGATTTCACATGATCGCCGATCGTGTACGGCGATATTTCCAGTTCGGCCGCCGCCTGCCGGTTGCTGTACCCGCGCGCCAGAAGCTGGAGCAGTTCGATTTCGCGCGGTGACAGCGGCGGATCGGCATCATCCGATTTCGAATCTTCCCGTTGCCGGCGCAGATGACGCAGCACATAAGCGGCGATGCTGGGCGACAATGGCGCACCACCGGTCAACGCATCGGCGGCCTGCTGGCCGATGTCGAGACTGTCGATATCTTTCAGCAGATAGCCGTCCGCTCCCGCCAGCACGGCCGCCAGCACCGTATCCTGATCGCCCAGCACCGAGAGGACGAGTATTTTCGGCTCAAGACCGCCTCGTGCACGGATTTCCTCGATCAATTCGATCCCGCTTCCATCGGGAAGGCCAAGATCGAGAATAAACAGGTCCACCTTCTCCTCGAGCAGAGCACGCGCACCGGCCAGCGTGCCCGCGATGCCCGCCAACGACAAGCCGTCATGCGCCGCCACGCCGCGTCCGACATGAGCGGCGACGAGCGGATCATCCTCGACAACGACGACGTTCGCTTTCACGTCCCCCTACCCGCCTGTCCTGCAATGGATCTGCCGGGCCATTGTAAACCGATCAATACACCAGATGGCAACCTCTTCACCCGCCGACAATCATGTGGCCACGCATCAACCGACCTCCCGCAGGATGAAATCGTGCAGCATCTTGGCGGCCGGCGACAGCACGCGATTCCTGACCGTGATCAGGCTATAGGGCCTCACCTCGATGTCGAATTCGGTCTGGACGACGTCGATGGCGCCGGCGAGCCCGTCGGGATTCTGAATGAATTTCGCCACCTGCACCGAAACCGGTGCGATGGCGTCGGATTGCGCGACCATGACCAGCGTAAGCAGCAGCGAACTGGTGTTGAGGATCCGGTCCGGCAGGGCGATGTTACGGTTAAGAAAATTGCTCTCCATCGCCTGGCGCAAGGGCGAACCGCCCGACTGGAAGACCCAGTCATAGGCGGCCGTGTCTTCCAGCCGCACCACGCCGCCGCTGGTGAGCGGGTGGCCACGACGCACGATCAGGCAGGCTTTCTCGACGCCGATGACACGCGATTCGAACAGCCGCGGATTGAGGTCGTCGGGGATGCGGGCGATGATGAAATCATGGCGCGTGGCAATCAGTTCGCGCGCCAGCACATTCGAGGTCTCGACCTGCATGGTGATCTCGATGCGCGGGTAGATGCGGCGGATTTCGCGGATCGCCGGTACCGCCAGTTCGATCGCGGGCGCCGTCACGGCACCCAGGAACACGGACCCGCCCTTGCCCGCCTTGAGTTCGGAAATCTCGCGGTCGACCTCGCGCATCTCCAGCAGGATCGAGCGCGCACGCCTAGCCAGCGCCTTGCCGTAGGGTGTCAGCGTGATGCCGCGCGGCAGCCTTTCGCACAGCTTGACCTCGAGCACCGCCTCCATCTCGGCGATCATGCGCGAGGCCGCCGGCTGCGAGATGTTCATGACCTGCGCCGCCGCGCTCACCCGGCCGTGATCGTCGAGAGCGACGATCATGCGCATATGACGCAGGCTGAGACCGCTGCGCAGCAGGGTTTCGCCGTCACCCGGTACGTCGCTGTAAACGTTTGAAACCGCAACCGGATTCGGTAACGTCGCCATGGTTTTCCCTTACCTCCGCTCGCGGCCCATTGGCATTTGCCAGCGACCCGTCACGCGCCATAACATATACCACTTGCGGTATAGCAATCATCAAAGATCGCATTTGACAGTTATGGCAAAAGGGCGGCAACGTCAGTGTGTTCCGAGACGCAACAGTCGCCGACAAAATCGTATCGATTGAAATCAGTGCCTCGGGGCCATGGGAGGATACCGGAGATCGATATGACGGCAGCAGTGCCTTGGCGCTTCTGCACGATTGCGCGGCCCGCGACCCCCGGGGTGCCGCGTCCATCAACCAGGGAGAGTTAAGTGAAAATCATCAAGACACTGGCCGCAGTCGCGGCGCTTGGCATCGCTGCCATGACCTACTCGGCGCACGCAGCCGACAAGGGTCTTGTCGGCGTGCTGATGCCGACCAAGACCTCGCAGCGCTGGATCAATGACGGCGATGCCGTGAAGTCCCAGCTCGAGGCTCTCGGCTACACCGTTGACCTGCAGTATGCGCAGGACGACATCCCCAACCAGCTCAGCCAGCTGGAAAACGAAATCACCAAGGGCCCGAAGGCGCTGATCATCGCCTCGATCGACGGCACCACCCTGTCGGATGCGCTGCAGAAGGCCGCTGACGCCGGCGTCGTCGTCGTCGCCTATGACCGCCTGATCAAGAAGACCGCCAATGTCGACTATTACACCACCTTCGACAATTTCGGCGTCGGCGTGATCCAGGCGAATTCGCTGGTCAAGGGCCTCAAGGAGCGCTTCCCCAACACCAAGCCCTGGAATGTCGAACTGTTCGGCGGCTCGCCCGACGACAACAACGCCTTCTTCTTCTACAACGGTGCGATTTCCGTCCTGCAGCCATTGATCGACGACGGCTCGATCAAGATCAAGTCCGGCCAGACCGGCATGGACAAGGTCGGCACGCTGCGCTGGCTGGCGGCAACCGCCCAGGCACGCATGGATAACCTCCTGTCGGCCAACTATTCGGACGGCAGCCGCGTCGATGGCGTCCTGTCGCCCTATGACGGCCTGTCGCGCGGCATCACCGCCTCGCTGCGCGCCGTTGGTTACGGCACGGAAGCACAGCCCTGGCCGATCGTGACCGGTCAGGACGCCGAGACCGCCTCGGTCAAGCTGATCATCACGGGCGAACAGTACTCGACCGTGTTCAAGGACACCCGCGACCTGGCCAAGGCCACCGTCGAACTCGTCGACAAGGTGCTCTCGGGCGGCAAGCCTGACGGCCTCGACACCAAGACCTACAACAACGACGTCAAGGTCGTCCCCTCGATCCTGCTGACGCCGCATGAGGTCGACAAGTCGAACTACCAGAAGCTGGTCGTCGACTCGGGCTACATCAAGGCCGAAGACCTGAAGTAATTTCGGTTGTAAAGTCAGGGGTCCTGCGCAACGCAGGGCCCCTTTTCGTTCACAAGCGACCCCGGTATTGTTTCTGCCGGCCTCGGAGGAGCTTGCGCCAATGACCTCGACGATTTTGGAGATGCGCGACATCACCAAGACGTTCCCCGGCGTGAAGGCGCTGTCGAACGTCAACCTGCGTGTCGAGGAAGGCGAGATTCACGCCGTGGTCGGCGAGAACGGCGCCGGCAAATCGACGCTGATGAAGGTGCTGTCGGGCGTCTATCCCGCGGGGACCTACGACGGCCAGATCATCTTTCAAGGTCAGGAATGCCAGTTCAAGGGCATCCATGACAGCGAACACAAGGGCATCGTCATCATCCACCAGGAGCTCGCGCTGGTGCCGATGCTGTCGATTGCCGAAAACATCTTCCTCGGCAACGAACACGCCAGATACGGTGTGATCGACTGGGATGCCAACGAGAAGCGCACCAGCGCCCTGTTGAAGAAGGTGGGCCTCAAGGAGGACCCCAAGACGCTGATTACCAATATCGGTGTCGGCAAGCAGCAGCTGGTCGAGATAGCCAAGGCGCTGAGCAAGGACGTCAAGTTGCTGATCCTCGACGAGCCGACGGCGTCGCTCAGCGAAAAAGACAGCCAGGCGCTGCTCGACCTTTTGCTCGAATTCAAGCGGCAAGGCATGACCTCCATCCTGATCTCGCACAAACTCAACGAGATCAACCGGGTCGCCGACAAGGTCACCGTCATCCGTGACGGGCGCACCATCGAGACGCTGGCCAAGAAAGACATTTCGGAAGACCGCATCATCACCTCGATGGTCGGCCGTTCGCTCGACGACCGCTATCCGCCGCGCGAGCCCAAGATCGGCGAGGTCGTGTTCGAAGTGAAGAACTGGTCGGTCTATCACCCGCTCCATGCCGAACGGCAGGTGATCAAGGGCATCGACATCAACGTGCGCAAGGGCGAGGTGGTCGGCATTGCCGGGCTGATGGGCGCTGGCCGCACCGAATTCGCCATGAGCCTGTTTGGCCGCTCCTATGGCCGCCGCATCACCGGCGAGGTGCTGCTCAAGGGCAAGCAGATCGATGTCTCGTCGGTGAGCAGGGCGGTCGAACACGGCATCGCCTACGTCACCGAGGACCGCAAGACTTACGGTCTCAACCTCATCGACCATATCAAGCACAACATAACACTCGCCAATCTCGGCGGCGTGTCGCGCCACAACGTCATCGATGATCTGCGCGAGCTGGCCATCGCCAACGACTATCGCAAGAAAACGAACATCCGTGCATCGAGCGTCTATCAGATGACCGGCAATCTTTCGGGCGGCAACCAGCAGAAGGTGGTGCTGTCGAAGTGGCTGTTCGCCGACCCGGACGTGCTGATCCTCGACGAGCCGACACGCGGCATCGATGTCGGCGCCAAGTACGAAATCTATACGATCATCGCGCGCCTTGCCTCGGAAGGTAAGGCGATCGTGGTCATCTCGTCGGAGATGCCGGAATTGCTTGGCATCACCGACCGCATCTACGTCATGAACGAAGGGCGCATCGTGGGCGAAATGCCCGCGGCGGACGCAAGCCAGGAAAAAATAATGCGCGCCATCGTTCGGGGAGAAGGAAAAGCAGCATGAGCACCGAAAGCGCCCCCGCCCCGCAAGGCAACGTCACTGACGAACAGCGTCCACGCATCGCCGTCTCGGCGCTGACGGCGAACCTGCGCGAATACGGTCTGATCATCGCGCTGATCGTCATCATGCTGTTCTTCCAGTTCACCACGTCGGGAACGCTGTTCAAGCCGGTGAACCTCAGCAATCTGGTGCAGCAGAACTCCTTCATCATCGTGATGGCGCTGGGCATGCTGCTGGTGATCGTTTCCGGCTATATCGACCTCAGTGTCGGATCGGTCGCGGGCTTCATCGGCGCGCTGGCGGCAAACATGATGGTGATCTGGCAGCTCGGACCGCTCAGCAATCCGCTGGTGGTTTCGATCGTCTGCCTGATCGTGGGCGGCCTTATCGGCGCGGCGCAAGGCTACTGGATCGCCTATCACCGGATACCGAGCTTCATCGTGACGCTGGCTGGCATGCTGATCTTCCGCGGCATCTGCCAGGCGCTGCTGGGCGGCGGATCCTCGGTGGGGCCCCTCCCGGACGGCTTCAAGGCGCTGAGCTCCGGCTTCATCCCGGACGTGATCGGCCCGCTGACGCTGATCCCGCCGACGGTGAACGCCGCCGGCAAGACCATCATGGGCAGCGGCCTGACGCTGCATATGACGACGGTCGTGCTGGGCGTGATCGCCGTGCTGGCCTATGCCTATTTCGGGCTGCGCACCCGGCGCAAGCGCGAGCGCCATGGCTATGAAGCCGAACCCTTCCCCCTGTTCGTCGTCAAGACGCTGGTCGCCAGCGCGCTGGCGCTGTTCCTGGTCTATGAGTTCGCCAGTTACAGGGGGCTGCCGGTGGTG
Organism: Mesorhizobium sp. 113-3-9; assembly: GCF_016756515.1. Lineage (NCBI taxonomy): Bacteria > Pseudomonadati > Pseudomonadota > Alphaproteobacteria > Hyphomicrobiales > Phyllobacteriaceae > Mesorhizobium > Mesorhizobium sp. 113-3-9. The sequence goes on from NZ_AP023246.1 coordinate 7,524,385, forward strand.
CTCCTCGTCATGGGCGTGCTGATCTCGCTGTTCGTCTTCGTCACCAAGCGTATGACCATCGGCCGCCGCATCTACGCAATGGGCGGCAACGCCAAGGCGGCGCAGCTGTCGGGCATCAACACCGAGCGGCTGACGCTCTACGTGTTCATCAACATGGGCGTGCTGTCGGCACTCGGCGGCCTGATCATCGCGGCCCGCCTCGGCCAGGCCGTGCCGGCGGCGGGTCTGGGCTCGGAGCTCGACGTCATCGCCGCAGTCTTCATCGGCGGCGCCTCGGCGATGGGCGGCGTCGGCCAGGTCATCGGCGCGGTGGTCGGCGGCTTCATCATGGGCGTGATGAACAACGGCATGTCGATCATGGGCGTCAACGTCGACTGGCAGCAGGTGGTCAAGGGCCTGGTGCTGCTCGGCGCCGTGATCTTTGACGTCTACAACAAGAACAAGGCCTGACAGGAGCAATTCCAGGAAAAGCGCATCACGGTTTTCCCCACAGGAATTGCACAGAAACAAAATACCGGGAGCGGCTCGGTTCCTCAAAGCCGAACCGCTCCCGCGAGGCAACAAGGAAGGCATACGGGTCTAGATCGCGATGACGCCGGCAAATAGTCGGCATCAAGAAGTCCCCCAGGGGATCAAGCCCGCGAGCGCAATCCGGACGAAGAATTTCACCCGTGGCGCGGCGAGGTCCGAGCCGCGCAGGTCAAGGTTTGTCAAAAGGCAAGCAGATAAGAGAGGATTGATCATGCTGATCTCGCAGATTCTCGACGACGCCGAGACCATTCGTGTCGTGGCCCGCAGCGGCGGCAAGACCCGGATCATCAACGGCGCCCGCAGCGTCTATTCGCTGGCGATGGAAGCTGCCCGCACCGGCGTCGGCCTTGCCACACTGATCGAGCGCAAGGGGCTTGGCGAGACGATCGATCTCGACGCCGCCTACAAAAAGGGGCGGCTGTTGTCGCCGATCAACCATCCCGATCCGGCTCACCTGCATCTCACCGGCACGGGCTTGACGCATCTCGGCTCGGCGGCGACGCGCGATTCCATGCACAAGAAGCTCAGCACCGATGGCGAGGAGCAGCTCACCGATTCCATGAAGATGTTCCGCATGGGCCTGGAGGGCGGCAAGCCCGCCAAAGGCCAGGTCGGCGTGCAGCCGGAATGGTTCTACAAGGGCAACGGCACCATGGCCGTGGCCCCAGGTGCGGCACTCCTGTCACCGGCCTTCGCCAAGGACGCCGGCGAGGAACCCGAGGTCGCCGGCATCTACGTCATCGGCGACGACGGCGCGCCCTTCCGTGTCGGCTTCACGCTGTCGAACGAATTTTCCGACCACGTGACCGAGCGCGTCAACTATCTCTTCCTCGCCCATTCCAAGCTGCGCAATGCCTCGTTCGGGCCGGAGATCCTGATCGGCGACCTGCCTTCCGACATCCGCGGCACATCGCGCATCGTACGCGACGGCAAGATGCTGTGGGAAAAACCGTTCCTGTCGGGCGAAGCGAACATGTCGCACACCATCGCCAATCTCGAACATCACCATTTCAAATATTCGGCGTTCCGCCAGCCGGGCGACGTGCATGTGCATATGTTCGGTACCGCGACACTGTCCTTCGCCGACGGGGTCAAGACCGAGGCCGGCGATGTGTTCGAGATCGAGGCGGGGGATTTCGGCCTGCCGCTGCGCAATCCGCTGGAGATCGAAAAGCCGGTGAAGGTGGTTGTAAAGGCGCTGTGAGTGGTGATCTCCCCCCTCGTGGGGGAGATTGGCAGTATCAGCGCGCGGTGCGAAAGTGCTTGGACAGCTTCAGGCCTTGCGCCTGGTAGTTGGAGCCCAGATCGGTGCCGTAGAGCGCCTGCGGGCGCTTCAGCATGTGCTCGTAGACCAGCCGGCCGACGATCTGGCCATGGTCGAGGATGAACGGCACTTCATGGCTGCGCACCTCCAGCACGGCCCGGCTGCCGGTGCCGCCGGCCGCCGAATGGCCGAAGCCCGGGTCGAAGAAGCCGGCATAGTGGACGCGGAATTCGCCGACCAGAGGGTCGAACGGCGTCATCTCGGCGGCATAGAGCGGCGGCACGTGCACCGCTTCCTGGCTGACGAGGATGTAGAATTCGTCGGGGTCGAGCACCAGTTCGCCCGCGCCGCTCTTGTGGATCGGCTCCCAGAAATCGACGACATCCTGCGCCGCGCGCTTGTCGACGTCGACGAGACCGGTGTGATGCTTGCCGCGGTAGCCGACCAGCCCGTCACTGTCGCCATTGAGATCAATCGACAGCGCGATGCCGCCGCCGGAAATGTTAGGCGGCTCGGTGGCGACCAGCATTTGCGCGCGATGGAGTTCGTGCAGCTCGGCTTCCGAGAGCAGCGCATTGCCGGTGCGGAAGCGGATCTGCGACAGGCGTGAGCCGGTGCGCACCACGATCGGGAAGGTGCGTGGGCTGACCTCCAGATAGAGCGGACCATTGTAGCCGGCGGCGATCTTGTCGAACTCGTGGCCTCGGTCGGTCATGACACGGGTGAAGATGTCAAGCCGCCCGGTCGAGCTCTTCGGATTGGCCGAGGCGGAAATCTCCGCCGGCAATGCCAGGCTTTCGAGCAAGGGCACGATGTAGACGCAGCCGGTCTCCAGCACCGCGCCGTCGGCAAGATTGATCTCGTGCAGCTTCAGCCGGTCGAGCTTCTCCGAAACCTTGTGATTGGGGCCGGGCAGGAAGGAGGCCCGCACCCGCCAGGCCCTGTCGCCGAGTCTCAGATCGAGACTGGCCGGCTGGATCTGGTCGGCATCGAGCGCGCGCGGCGACTTCAGCGCGCCGGACTGGAACAGCGCCGAAATGTCCTGATCGGGAAGAATGCCCGTCTCTCGCAAGGCTTCGCTCCTAGAGGGCAGGCTTTGTCGGAACCCGCTTGGTACAAACCTCTTAATGAAGCCGGCAATTGACGCAAGCGTGGGACGGGTCTAAAGGGTCGTTATCCCGTGGTGATTTGGCCGGTCGGCTTGCAGCCACGTTAAACAAGTCGCTAAAGGACCGTTGGGCCGCAAGGCCGTATGGACCGGTTGCGACTTTCGCGGCCGGTTTTTTTGTGTCTGGAACAAAAGCGATGAGCACCAAGAAGCGCAACTGGAAGCCTCAGACAGCCCTCGTGCATGGCGGAACCCTACGTTCCGGCTTCGGCGAAACCTCCGAGGCGATGTATCTGACGCAGGGCTATGTCTACAAAACGGCGCAGGCGGCCGAAGCCCGTTTCAAGGGCGAGGAACCGGGTTTCATCTATTCGCGCTACGCCAATCCGACCGTCGACATGTTCGAAAAGCGCATGTGCGCGCTCGAAGGCGCGGAGGATGCGCGCGCCACGGCGTCGGGCATGGCCGCGGTGACGGCGGCCCTTCTGTGCAGCGTCAAGGCCGGCGACCATATCGTGGCGGCGCGCGCGCTGTTCGGCTCCTGCCGCTGGGTGGTCGAGACGCTGGCGCCGCGATACGGCATCGAGGCCACGCTGGTGGACGGCACCGACATCGCCAATTGGGAAAAAGCGGTCAGGCCAAACACCAAGCTGTTCTTCCTGGAAAGCCCGACCAACCCGACACTGGAAGTGGTCGACATATCAGCCGTCGCCGCGCTTGCCAATTCAATCGGCGCGCGGCTTGTCGTCGACAATGTCTTCGCCACGCCTTTGCAGCAAAAGCCGTTGCAGCTTGGCGCGCACATCGTCGTCTATTCGGCGACCAAGCACATTGACGGCCAGGGCCGCTGCCTCGGCGGTGTGATCCTGTCGGACAAGAAGTGGATCGACGAGAACCTGCACGACTATTTCCGCCACACCGGCCCCAGCCTGTCGCCCTTCAATGCCTGGACGTTGCTGAAGGGCCTGGAGACGCTGCCGCTGCGCGTGCGCCAGCAGACCGAGAGCGCCGGCAGGATCGCCGATTTTCTCGCCGAACAGCCGCAGATTGCTCGTGTCATCTATCCCGGCCGCGCCGACCACCCGCAGGCCGATATCGTCAAGAAGCAGATGTCGGGTGGCTCGACGCTGATCTGCCTCGATGTCAAGGGCGGCAAGCAGGCAGCCTTCGCCCTGCAGAACGCACTCGACATCGTGCTGATCTCGAACAACCTTGGCGACGCCAAGAGCCTGATCACCCATCCGGCGACGACGACGCACAAGAATTTGAGCGATGAGGCCCGCGCCGAACTCGGCATCGGGCCTGGTACGTTGAGGTTGTCGGCCGGCCTGGAAGACACTGACGACCTTCTGGAAGACATCGCCGAGGCGTTGAAAGCCGCCAAATAGCAGGCCGTCCAGGCAGCGTCGCCTGCGGCGGGTTCAGGCTCGCGACGGTGCCTCTTCAAGTTCGGCTACCTTGGTGCCGATGGTCATCGCATTGCCGCGCCAGTCGACGGCGCCGCCGAGCCAGCCGCGTGCCCACATCGCCGGCAGGATCAGGTCACGCACCACGATCGCCGCGACCATGCGCGGCGACAGGTACCAGCCCTTGGACCAGCACAGTGCACATTCAGGGAAGTAGAAGGCCGCCAGCACAGCGACGGCCGTCAGCGGCAGGCTGAAGCCGGCGCTTGCCGCCGCAACCAGCGCAAGCACCAGCGGCACCACCGCGCCGGTCAGGATTTCAGGCGCGAAGAACAGCGGAAAGGTGACGCGGCGCAGGCGCGCCCAGCGGGCCTGGCGCGACCAGATCTCGCCAAGCGTGCGCCGGCCAAGCGGCTGTTCGAAGGGCGAAGCGACGAGATTGACGCGCAGGCCGAGCCCATTGACCAGCTTGGTCGCGGCGGCGTCCTCGGCGATTTCGGCGGCCAGCGCGCGGATGCCGCCATTGGCATCCAGCATCGGCTTGTTCCAAAGCATGCTCTTGCCCTGGGCAAAGCCAAGGCCGAGCGCCTCACCGGCATACTGCCAGCGGGCCTGCAGGGTGTTGAGGAAGGCGCATTCGACCTCGGCCCAGAAGCCATCCGGCCGCGAGCCGATCGGCGTCGAGCAGACAAGGCCCGTGTTTGGCCGCCACGCCGCCATCAGATGCTGGATGTAATCCCCGGGCATCAGCACGTTGGAATCAGCCAGGATGACCCATTTGTGCCGCGCGGCTTCCCAACCCTTGACGCAATTGTTGAGCTTGGGATTGGCGCTGACGCGATCGTCACCGATCAACAGCCGGGCCGGCAGCTTGGGGAAACGGGCAATGGCTTGTCTGATCAACCCGACCACCGGATCATCGGCATGGGCAACGCAGAAGATCAACTCGTAGCGCGGCCAGTCGAGCGAGAAGGCGCGCTCCAGCGTCTCGTGCGTGAACGGCTCGACGCCACGCGACGGCACGACAATCGACACCGGCTGCGATTTGCCGGCTGGCGGCGAGATCGTAGTGCGCCGTTTCAGCTGTGAGGCGGCCAGCGCGATGCTGGCAGCGTTTGAAAGGATAAGAGCAGTCGAAAGCGAGGCGGCTATGATAGTGAGTTCCATCGAGATCTGGGCGCTCCAGAAGAGACGGGCCGCGGTGTGGCCGCTTTCAACAGTTCGACAGAGCGCCGAGTCGCTCGGTTCGCGCACACCACCATTGTCATGTGTCACTTAAATGACATTCTTTGCCGGCACCTGCCTTTCGAGGACGAGCGCGACAAGACGCGCACGTTGACCTCCTCGCCTGGAGGGCCGAAAGTTTTGTTTGTTTGAGCATGATCTTTGGACAGGCGGAAACCGTTTGGCCGGGAAAACCGGTCCACTTTTCGGGATCATGCTCGATATCGTTTTGGAGCCGCTTATGTACCGCGCCGTCACGCGCAACATCGAAGTGCAGGTCAGGCCGTTCTATCTCGAGGACCGTTCGGATCCTTCCGAGAACCGCTATGTCTGGGGCTACCAGATAACGATCGACAATCAGTCGGACGAATTCGTGCAGCTTCTGTCGCGCTATTGGCACATCACCGACGGCGCCGGCCGGGTCGAGGAAGTGCGAGGCCCCGGCGTTGTCGGCGACCAGCCCGAACTCAATCCCGGCGACAGCTATCAATACACGTCGGGCTGCCCGCTCTCGACGCCGTCAGGGATCATGGTCGGGCGCTATACGATGCGCAACAAGCGCGGCGAGACATTCGACATCGCCATCCCGGCCTTTTCGCTGGATCTGCCGGGAACGAGACGGACGGTGAATTAGGGCAGTCAGGCGATTAGCGAAGTCATCGGCGACAGCGTCTTTCTCCCCGTCACTACAAGGGGAGAAATGCCCGGCAGGGCAATGAGGGGCGGCGCCGAACTGATGAGATTATCTTTCACGCACGTGGCGGGTCTACGCGCGGCCACTTTGCCAAAGTTCGCGCTGCCCCTCATCCGCCTGCCGGCACCTTCTCCCCGATAGTGGCGGGGAGAAGGAAGCTTCCTTTACTGCGCCGCGAATTCCGCCGGGTCGAAGTCATATTGCTTCGAGCAGAATTCGCAGGCGACGTGGATGCCGCCGTCCTCGGTCGAGTCCTTGATCTCCTGCGCGGAGAAGCCCTCGAGAATGCCGCGGATCTTGTCACGCGAGCACGAGCACTGGTCGGCGACGGGGACGCCGCCGAAGACGCGCACGCCATGCTCATGGAACAGGCGATAGAGCAGCCGCTCGGCACCGATCGTCGGATCGATCAGCTCTGTCGGTTCGATGGTGCCGAGCAGCGCCAGCAATTCCTGCCAGGAATTGTCGGCCGGATCGTGGATCTCGTCGCGCGGATCGCCGTCGCCGCCGGGCAGGTCCGGAACGCGCATGCGCTCGGGGGACTGCGGCAGGAACTGCGCCAGGATACCACCGGCACGCCACTGTTCGCGCGCGCCACCAGGGCCTGGCGTCAAAAGCTTGGCGACAGAGAGCCTGATATCCGTCGGAATCTGTTCCGACTGGCGGAAGTAGGTGCGCGCCGCGTCCTCCAGCGTCTCGCCGTCGAGTTGCACGATGCCCTGATAACGCTGCGTGTGGGCACCCTGGTCGATGGTCAGCGCCAGCACGCCGCTGCCGAGCAGCGTCTGCTGGGACGTCTCGCCTGCCGCGACGAGGGCCTCGAGCCTATCGGCATCGAAGCGCGCATAGGCGCGCAGCGCCGAAGGCGTCGTGAAATCCGCCACCAGCATGTCGACCGGCCCGTCGGTGCGGGTCTGCAGGATGAACTTGCCCTCGAATTTGAGCGAGGTGCCGAGCAGCACCGTCAGCACGCAGGCTTCCGCCAGCAGGCGGGCGACCGGCTCGGGATAGTCGTGGCGGCTGAGGATGGCGTCGAGCATCGGCCCGAGCTGGACCGTGCGACCGCGCACGTCGAGCGGACCGACCTCGAAAGGCACGACATGGTCGTCGCCGGCATAGCCGAACTCGCCGAGTTTGGGGTGATGTTCAGTCACTTGATGCGTTTCCAACATGACAAAGCTCCAGGGCGCGGCCATGCCGCCCCCTGGGGTGCATGCGTCCAAACGCGCTTGATTTGCGTGATGCGGCGCAGATAGGCATCGCGCCCCCGCAGATCAAGCGCCCAGACACTTCATCTCAAGCACCAAGACACCAGGCGAGCACCGCCTTCTGGGCGTGGAGCCGGTTCTCGGCCTCGTCGAAGACCACCGAATGGGGTCCGTCGATGACCTCGTCGGTCACTTCCTCGCCGCGATGCGCCGGCAGGCAGTGCATGAACAGCGCGTCCTGCTTGGCATGCGCCATCAGCTTGGCATTGACCTGATAAGGAGAGAAGACGTTGTGGCCGCGGGCGCGATGCTCCTGGCCCATCGACACCCAGCAGTCGGTGACGACGCAATCGGCCTGGTCGACGGCTTCCTCGGGCGAGCGGGTGAAATGCAGCTTGCCGCCATGCGCCTTGGACCAGTCGACATGCTTCTGCGCCGGCTCGCTGCCTTCGGGAACGGCGACGTTGAGGTTGAAGCGGAACCGCGCAGACGCTTCGAGCAGCGAATGCAGCACATTGTTGCCGTCGCCGGTCCAGGCGATGGTCTTGCCGGCAACCGGACCGCGATGCTCCTCGAAGGTCATGATGTCGGCCATCAGCTGGCAGGGGTGAGTGTCGTCGGTCAGCCCGTTGATCACCGGCACGGTTGCGTTCTCGGTCAGTTCCAGCAACCGCTCATGCGAGGTGGTGCGGATCATGATCGCGTCGACATAGCGCGACAGCACCTTGGCGGTGTCGGCGATGGTTTCTGAGCGGCCGAGCTGCATTTCGGTACCGGTCAGCATGATGGTCTCGCCGCCAAGCTGGCGCATGCCTACGTCGAAGGAAACGCGTGTGCGGGTCGACGGCTTGTCGAAGATCATCGCCAGCACCTTGCCTTCGAGCGGCTTGGTCCGCTCGCCGGCCTTCAGGCGCGCCTTTCGCACCACCGCGTCGTCCAGCATGAAGCGCAGGTCGCCCTCGGAAACGGTGGAAAGATCGGTAAAATGGCGAACTGACATCAGCAATATTCCGGAATTACTTCGCGGCGGCCACGGCAATGGCGTCCGCCAGGCCCTTGGCACCAGCGCGGATGCGGTTGAGCGCTTCGTGGATCTCGGCGTCGGTGACGGTGAGCGGCGGCAGCAGGCGGATGACGTTGTCACCGGCCGGAACCGCCAGCAAATGCTGGTCGCGCAGCGCCATGTTCACCTTGGTGTTGGGCATGGCGCATTTGAGGCCAAGCATCAGGCCGGTGCCCCTGATGCCTTCGATGACATCGGGAAACTCGTCCGCGATCGCCGCCAGGCCTTGCTTCAGCAGCAATGCCTTGCGCTGGACATCCTCGAGGAAGCCGTCTTCGAGCACCACGTCGAGAACCGCATTGCCGACAGCCATGGCCAGCGGATTTCCACCGAATGTGGTGCCGTGCACGCCCGACGTCATGCCGACCACGGCCTCGTCGGTGGCCAGGCACGCGCCCATCGGGAAGCCGCCGCCAATGCCCTTGGCGATCGCCATGATGTCGGGCGTCACGCCCGTCCACTCATGCGCGAACAGCTTGCCGGTGCGGCCGATGCCGCACTGGACCTCGTCGAAGATCAAGAGCAGGCCGTGCTGGTCGCAGAGCTGGCGCAGCCGCTTCAACGATTGTGTGGGTACCGGGCGGATACCGCCCTCGCCCTGCACCGGTTCGATGAGGATCGCGGCGGTTTCCGGCGTGATCGCCTTCTCGGCGGCATCGATGTCGTCAAAGCCGACCTGGTCGAAGCCTTCGACCTTGGGTCCGAAGCCTTCGAGGTATTTGTACTGGCCACCGGCCGCGATGGTCGCCAGCGTGCGGCCATGGAAGGCGCCTTCGAAGGTGATGACGCGGAAGCGCTCGGGATGCCCCTTGACGAAGTGGTAGCGCCGCGCCGTCTTGATCGCGCATTCCAGCGCCTCGGCGCCGGAGTTGGTGAAAAACACCTTGTCGGCGAAGGTGGCATCGGCCAGGCGCTCGCCAAGCCGGCTCTGTCCCGGGATCTCATAGAGGTTGGAGACGTGCCAGAGCTTGCCGGCCTGCTCGGTCAGCGCCGCGACCAGATGCGGATGGCTGTGGCCGAGCGAATTGACCGCGATACCGCCGGCGAAATCGAGATATCGCTCGCCCTTGTCGGTAACCAGCCAAGTGCCTTCCCCGTGGTCGAAAGCCAGGGGTGCGCGAGCAAAGGTCTCGTAAAGCGCCGAACCGCTCATTATATGCGTCTCCGGTACCGGAAAATCAAAAAAGCCGCCAAAGCGGCGGCCTTGTGCGGCTTATCGTGTTTTTCGGCCATGAAGTCAACGAAAACGTCGCGTAGTGCGCGCGGCAAGCCCTCCGACGTGACGCCGGCTCATAAGCGACCGGGCAAGTTGGGGAAAACCGAAAAAACCGATTCGTGTTGCACTTGGGACTCTTGTCACCGAGTCAGCGCATAAGGTAATTGTAATCGAGAAATAACTAGATTTCGTGCGGCGGACCTAATCACCAGATATATGTGGTGTCTGCCCCAGCAGTGGTGCTGGGTCGGGAGTGGATTCCGATTGCCGCACGCTTAGCAGGAGCGCGGTCTCATGAACTGGACTGACGAGCGGGTCGAACTTCTCAGAAAACTGTGGTCGGAGGGTCTGAGCGCAAGCCAGATTGCCGCCCAGCTTGGAGGGGTGAGCCGCAATGCCGTCATCGGCAAGGTCCACCGGCTGAAGCTGTCGGGCCGCGGTCGTGCAACGGCGACGCCGGCACGCCAGAAGAAGGCGACACAGGGCTCGACCGTCCAGAAATCGGTGGCGCGCGCCGCAACCACGGCTCGCCATGTCACGACATCGATCGGCGCGACCGCCCTTCAGACGCAATTCGACGCCGAGCCGGTGGCGCGACACTATATCCGCCCGGTCGAGAATGTGGTGGTACCGATCTCACGGCATTTGCAGCTCGTCGAGCTGACCGAGCGCACCTGCAAATGGCCGAATGGCGATCCGCTGTCGGAGGACTTCAACTTCTGCGGCAACGAAGCCGCCGAAACCGGTCCCTATTGCAAATACCACGCCCGCGTGGCCTTCCAGCCGGCGGCGGAGCGCAGACGCAATCGCTGAGCGCGGAGTAGTGAGTAGTGAGTAGTGAGTTTCACTACTTACTAATTTCTACTGACTCACCTCACAGCCATCCATTCTTGCGAAACCGCCAGTAGAGAAACGCGCAGATCGCCGCGATGGTGGCCAGCACCATCGGGTAGCCATATTCCATCTTCAGTTCCGGCATGTCGGTGAAGTTCATGCCGTAGATGCCGGCGAATGCCGTTGGCACCGCCAGGATGGCCGCCCAGGAGGCAAGTTTCTTCGAGATCGCCGTTTCCTGGCTCTGACCGACCAGCAGGCTTGCCTCGAACGCGAAGGCCAGCACCTCGCGCAAACTGTCGATCTTTTCCTGGACGGTGCGGATGTGGTCGGTTACGTCGCGAAACAGCGGGTGCATGGCTGAATGGATTTGCGGCAGGTCGGCGCTGGTCAGCCGGCGGCAGACTTCCACCAGCGGCAGCGCTGCATTGCGCAGGCGCAGGAGATCGCGGCGCAGCATATAGAGCCGCTCGATGTCTGGACCGGTCATCGGCTTCAGCAGGACCTTGTCCTCGATCGCCTCGACCTCGTCCTCAATCTGCTCGAGCACGGGCATGTAGTTGTCGACGATGAAATCGAGAATGGCATAGAGGACGAAATCCTCGCCCTTGGCCAGTGAATGCGGGCAGCTTTCCCAATGCTGGCGAACGGCGGCGTAGGAAGTCGACGGGCCATGCCTGACGCTGACGATATAGCCCGAGCCAACGAACAGATGCGTCTCGCCGAAGGTCACCCGTCCTTCGATCAGCTGCGCGGTGCGGGCGACGATGAACAGCGCGTCACCATATTGCTCGAGCTTGGGCCGCTGGTGCGGATGCTCGGCATCCTCGATCGCCAGTTCGTGCAGATGGAACTGTGCCTGGACGCGCAGCAGAAGGTCACGGTCCGGTTCGAGCAGCCCGATCCAGACGACGTGTCCCGATTTCTTGGCCCAGTCGCCGGCTTCCTCGATCGGAATATCGGCGATACGCCGCCCGGCGGTGTAGACACTGGAGGCGATGATGCCTGACGTTGGCGCCGCGGGCTTGAACTCTCGGACATATTCCATCGCAGCCTCCTGAAGGCAGGACCTTTATCAAGGCCTGAGAAGCTTAACGCCGGGATAGTTTAGCGCAATATGATCTAGCGTTCGAGAGGAAGAGCGTTCATTTCGCCGGCACCGTCGCGGAAAGACTTATCTTGTCGGTCTTGTCGCCTTTCGGCCGCTCGGCCGGCATCTGGTCGCCCGTGACGATGTAATAGATGGTTTCGGCGATGTTGGTGGCATGATCGCCGATGCGCTCGATGTTTTTGGCGCAGAACAGGAGATGCGTGCAGGGCGTGATGTTGCGCGGATCCTCCATCATGTAGGTCAGCAATTCGCGAAACAGCGACGTGTACATAGCATCGATCTGGTCGTCGCGATCGCGCACGAAGCCGATCTTGTCGACCGAGCGCGAGGCATAGACGTCGAGCACTTCCTTGAGCTGCGTCAGCGCCAGGTTTGCCAGGGCCTCTAGGCCGCGAAACAAGCTGGTTGGCTGGCGGCCGTCGATGACGGCGACCACGCGCTTGGCGACGTTCTTGCCGAGGTCGCCGACCCGTTCGAGATCGGCGGAAATGCGGATGGCGCCGACGATCTCGCGCAGGTCCGTCGCCATCGGCTGGCGCTTGGCGATGATGATGATCGCCTTGTCGTCGATCTCGCGCTGCCCATCATCGAGCACGGCGTCATCGCGAATGACTTTCTGGGCCAGTCCCGGATCGGCATTGACCAGAGCGGCGACCGCCTGCTCGACCATGCGCTCGGCATGGCCGCCCATAGCGGCGATGCGCTTCGACAGATATTTCAGCTCCTCGTCATAGGCGCTCATGATGTGTACGGACTGCATGAATGAAATGCCTTCCCACGGGTTCTTTGCTTTGAGTCGTTTCCTCGAATCCCCGCTGATACGCTAGCGGGATGACAGAAAAAAGAAACGGTCCAGGGGAAAACTAGGGCGAGATCAGTGCGTCGGCAAATGAACCGAGAAGGCGGCGCCCTTGCCGACCTCGGATTTGATCGTCAGCCTGGCGTTATGGCGTGTCAGAATATGCTTGACGATCGACAGGCCGAGGCCGGTGCCTTTCTGGGTCCGGCTGGTCTCGGCATCGATGCGATAGAAGCGCTCGGTGATGCGAGGAATGTGTTCCTCGGGAATGCCGGGGCCGAAATCCCGGATCGTCACGTCGATGCCGGGTTCGGAATCGAGGTCGCCGCGCGCGATCGACACCAGGACGCGGCCGCCCGACTGCCCGTATTTGCAGGCGTTTTCCAGGAGATTCTCGAAAACCTGGAACAGCTCGTCGCGATCGCCCGGCACATTGAGAGGCCCCTTGGCGAAATCGCGCTCGATGGCAACGCTGTTTTCGCGGGCAAGCGGGGCCAGCGAATCGATGACGCTGTCGACGGTCTGGCGCAGGTCGACCTCCGTCCCGGGCTTCAGATAGGGTTTCATCTCAAGCCGAGACAATGACAGGAGGTCGTCGATCAGCCGCGCCATGCGGCCGGTCTGGTTCTGCATGATCTGCAGAAATTGCTCGCGCGCCGCCGGATCGTTGCGGGCAGGTCCGCGCAGCGTCTCGATGAAACCGGCGATCGAGGCCAGCGGAGTGCGCAACTCGTGGCTGGCATTGGCGATGAAGTCGGCGCGCATGCGGTCGATCCGCCGCGTCTCGCTCTGATCCTTGAACACCAGCACATAGAGATCGGTGCGGTGCCCGACCGAGGACGCGCTGACCCGGTAGGCCCGCTCGACCGGCAGCTTCTCGGTATAGTCGACGACATCCGAGGCGAGGGCACCCGACAACACGCTGTCGAGCAGGGTCTGCATTTCCGGCGCCCGGAATTTCAGTGGCAGCGATATGCCCGGTGCGATCCCGCCAAAGGCGGCAAACGCGGCGGCGTTGGCATGGACGATGGTGGCGGCATGGTCGAAGATGATGAGCGGGTCGGCGACGGCCGCCGCCAGATATTCGCCCGACAGGCGCTGCAGGCCGATCGTCTCGATCGCGGCGGCACCCTCGGCGGACTGGCGCAGGCCCGCGGCCGGCAGCATAGCCGCCGCAAGCAACAAGAGCAGCGCTGGTATCAGCACGTAGGCGGAAATGCCCGCGAAGGCAAAGGCGATCAGAACCGCGGCGACACCGGCAGCGAGCAGCCAGCGGCTGTTCCACAGCCGGGCGGCCAGGATTTGCGCCATGCCTTTCTGCCCTGCGTCCAGATCAGTCATTCCCTCGCGCGCCCGCCCCCATGCCGTCCCACCGGTCGTGCGGCAGCGGAAACTTCCGCTGGACCGCTCCGCGCATGATCCCGTAAATCGGGAATCGATTCTCGGAAAGGATCATGCGCAAAATCAAAAGTCCTGCAGCGTCGTTTGCGCGTCCAGACGGACGCGCGGTCTGTAGTGGCTCCCAATAGCATGAGTCCGAAAGCTGGAAAGGGTTCGTCAGCATGAAAAAAGCCAAGGAAAGTTCCGCCGCGCCACCTTCGGGTCCGCTGAAGATCACGATCGACGGCAAGGAACACGAGTTCGACATCGAGAATCCCGAGCTTCCGGACTGGGTCGAGGACAAAAAGCTGACCGCGGGCGGCTACCCCTACGACAAGAAGATGAAAAGCGACGAGTACGACGAGACACTCGAAAAATTGCAGATCGAGCTCGTCAAGGCGCAGGCATGGCTGCAGGCGACCGGCAAGCGGGTGATGGCGCTGTTCGAGGGCCGTGACGCCGCCGGCAAGGGCGGCACGATCTTCGTGGTGCACCAGTATCTCAACCCACGCACGGCGCGCAACGTGGCGCTGACCAAGCCGACCCAGCCCGAGCTGGGACAATGGTACTACCAGCGTTATGTCGACCACTTCCCGACGTCGGGCGAGTTCGTCACTTTCGACCGCTCGTGGTACAACCGCGCCGGCGTCGAGCCGGTGATGGGCTTCTGCACGCCCGAACAGCACGAGAAGTTTCTCGACGAGACGCCCCATTTCGAACGGATGATCGTCAATGACGATATCCATTTCTTCAAATTCTGGCTGAACATCGGCCGGGAAACGCAGCTCGAGCGTTTTCATGACCGTCGCTACAGCCCGCTGAAGAGCTGGAAGTTCTCGCCTATCGATGTCGCCGGCATCACCAAATGGGATGATTACACCAAGGTGCGCGACACCATGTTCGAGCGCACCCACAAGGCGTTCGCGCCATGGATCATCGTGCGGGCCAATGACAAGCGCCGCGCCCGGCTGGCGGTGATGCGGCGCATCCTGTTGTCGCTGCCCTATGAGGGGCGCGATCTCGATATCATCGGCAAGGAAGACAAGAAGATCATCGGCGAAGGGCCGTCATTCCTGGGCAAGGAAGGCTGAGTTCCCCGTGCCGCGTGGCCTCCACGCGGCACGGCATTCTTCACGATCCTCAGGCCGCCAGCCTTGCAATGCGCTGCAGGCGCCGCAGCGTGGCATCGTCCTGCAATGCCTGCTGGAACAGCGATATCTCCTGGTCGATGCGGTCGCACAGCGCGCCGGTGTTCCCCTTGAGCAAGCCACGGGTCTGCAGCAGGGCAGCGACCGGCTTCTTGACCAGCTGCCTGGCCCTGCCGAGCGTCGCCTCCTCCACGCCGTCATGCACGATCTCGGCGACGAGGCCGAGCGCCCTTGCATCCTCGGCGTGGAGCGTGTCGCCGAGGCAGAAGAAGCGGAAGGCGCCGGCATAGCCGAGCTTCTGCGGCGCCAGGATGCTGGTCGCCGCGTCCGGCACAAGGCCGAAATCGACGAACGGCACCCGGAACGTGCTTTCATTGGAGGCTATCACCATGTCGCAGTGGAACAGGATCGTGCAGCCGACGCCGACGGCATCCCCGTCGACGCAGGCGAGGATAGGCTTGGGGAACGTCGCCAGCGTGCGGAACATGTCGGTGACGGCCGCGATGAGCTTCTGATGCTTGGTGGCGTCGAGGAATTCGGAGAAGTCGCCACCGAGGCAGAAGCAGCCCGCCAGGCCACGCAACACGACGACACGAACCTCATCATTGTCGGCGGCTTCGTGGAACGTCCTAGCAAGGCTTTCATAGGCCCTTCTGTCGAGCACCGGCCGGCCGTCATTCGACGACACGGTGACGATCAGTGTGTGGTTGCGCAGTTCTGGTTGCGGGTGCATGGCCATCTCCGATCTCATGACGCCCTCCTTTGGCCGAACATGTCGGGATATCCCCTGGCCAGAACAGGCGCATGATGATTGCGGCGCGAACGCACCACGTCCAGCGTGTGCTCGGTGAAGGAGAGCAGTGTCGCCACGACCTGCTGATTTCCGTAGGTGCGCTGGTAGCCCAGCGGTGTCGCCAGGAAATGCAGTTGCAAGGCGCGTAATACCCACATCGGCTCGAACTCGATGATCACCTTGTCGACGCCGCGCTTCAGCCCCCACTCGACGAAGCCGGCGATCAATTCGGTACCGACGGTCGAGACGCCGCGACGGCCATCGCGAAAGCCGGGAGCCACCGCATAGCGGGTCAATTCCCAGATGTTTGGGCCCGATGGCGGCGTTCCCTC
The DNA here is from genome assembly GCF_016756515.1 of Mesorhizobium sp. 113-3-9. NCBI lineage: Bacteria > Pseudomonadati > Pseudomonadota > Alphaproteobacteria > Hyphomicrobiales > Phyllobacteriaceae > Mesorhizobium > Mesorhizobium sp. 113-3-9. The sequence continues at coordinate 7,540,496 of NZ_AP023246.1, forward strand.
GGAAAGGTCGGTCAGGACTTCGGTCAGCAGATGGGGCCGCGTGGTCGGCAACATCCTTTGATAGCCTGCGATTTCGTTGCCTCTGATGACGATCTGATGTACCGCCTCGTCGTGGTCGAACTGGTCGACCTCGAATCCATCCGGGCGCCGCAGGTCCTCCCACCCCATTTCTTCGACAAATATCTGGTAGCGCAGCCGATGGACGGCCTCCCAAAGGTCGGGACGTTCCATCAATTCCTGAGTTGTAAGACAAAAAAGCATGCCGTCGTCTCCTGGGTTTAAGAGGAAGATACGGCCGTGCTTCAGTGAGAAAATTGCGTGATCACGTAGGCAAGAATTTCTAGGTCGGCACGGCCGACCTAACTAATGTAGCCGCGCCTTATCGCTTCGGCGACAGCCTGAACCCGATTGACGGCACCGAGTTTGCTTTTGGCGTTAAGAAGATGTTTCTCCGAGGTGTGCTCCGAGATGCCGAGGATTTGCGAAATCTCCCACTCGGACTTGCCGACAGCCGCCCATTGCAGGCATTCGCGCTCGCGCGGAGTCAACTCGATATGGTCGATGGTCTTGGTCGCCATGGTGTGGAGTTGCATGGCGCGGCCAACGGCATAGGTGGACACCAGCGACACCAGGCCGAATTCATCCGCCGACAGCTGCACGGCCTCGCCACCCAACGACACCATGACGATCTGGCCGTCGAGTGTGATCAGCGGAAAAGCCAAGCCGTCGCGCAGCTTGAAGGCGCCGGCATCGCCCATCACTTCGCCGCTGCTCTTGTCGACGCGAATGCCCTCGGCGGCTTCCCGCCACTGGAACGGCGCCTGCAGCTGCTTCATATGGCTGACCACGGGATCGTGATCGACATAATTGCGCGACACGTAGCGCTCCAGCCATTCGACAGGCCAGTCGCAGAGCAGCACATGCTGCTTTTGCTGCCCGGTCGGCGTGCCTGGTTGCGGAACGGTTCCGGCCATAAGCGCGGTCAGACCGAAATCCGACGTTATGCCCAGCAGCTTCTCGCAAACCGCCGCCGCCGTTCCGGCGTGCTGCAGTTGGTCTATATATTCCAGCGTACGATCGAATTGACCCATCGCAACATCAACCCCATGTTGCCTTATGCATTGAGACCGATGGTCCATGCCTTGTCTGCACTTTGCCACCGACCACGGATTGCAATCGCACTTTTCCGGTTGTGGTTCTCGACCCTGGTCCCCCCAACCAAGGCAGCCACCGCTGTTTGCAAACGTGTTAAATCATATCCCGAAATCGGCGCGTTGAAATCAAAAACCATTGTGCCTGTATCATTTTCGTACCAAAACCAGTGCGAAAACGAGTGCGGCGGAGTTCTATCGTGGCGTTCCAATGGCGGTTCCTGGTCCTGGCGTCGCTGCTGATCGCGGCGCTGCCGCTGGCTTCCGGGGCGCGCGCGGCGGAACCGCAGGTGCCGGTGCTGTGGGACGCCAAGGAACGGTTGCCCAAGCCGGATCTTTCGGCCCTGCCACGGCTGCGGTTCCTGACGACCACGGATTTTCCACCCTTCAATTTCCTCGACGGCGCGGGAAAGCTGTCCGGTTTCCACATCGACCTGGCACGCGCCATCTGCGCCGAACTCGGCATCATCGACAAATGCCAGATCCAGGCATTGCCCTGGGCCGAGCTCGAAGGGGCGCTTGAGAAGGGCGAGGGCGAAGCCATCATCGCCGGCATCGCCGCAACGCCGCAGGCGCGCCAGACATATGCCTTCTCACGCTCCTATCTGCAGTTTCCGGCGCGTTTCATCATGCCGAAGGGCAAGGCGTTGACGGAACCGGTCTTCGACAAATTGCACGGCAAGCGCGTCGGCGTGATCGCCGGCTCGGCGCATGAGCGCATGCTGCGCGACTATTTCAACACGGTCCAGATCGTCTCCTTCGACAGACCGGAGGCCCTCTACGCCGATCTCAAGGCAGGCAAGATCGATGCGGCCTTTGGCGACGGCATGCGCTTCGCCTTCTGGCTGGGCGGCTCGGATGCCGCGGGCTGCTGCCGCTTTGCCGGTGGTCCCTATCTGGCGCCCGAATATCTGGGCACGGGCATGGCCGTCGCCACACGGGCGGACAATCCGGCGCTGGCCGCCGCGATCGATTACGCGCTGCAGGAGATTTCGATGAAAGGCACCTTCGCCGAATTCTACCTGCGCTACTTCCCGGTCAGTTTTTTCTGATCCGATCCCGGTCAGTTTTTTCTGATCCGGTCCTGGTCGGTGTTTCTGATCCGCCCGTAACGCCGTCAGGTCAGCGTGCGAAGCCGGGCCTTGGCGGCGCGGCCGATGGCGGCGACGGTCAGTGTGTCGAGATCGAGCTGCCGGCGGATCAACTGCAGCACGCGCACTTCCTCCATGCGCATTTCGAGATCGACGGCCGCCACTTCGAAGGCCGCGGCATAGGCGGTGTCGCGCAGGCGCTCCGGCAGGGCTTCGGCGACTTGGGCCAGGACACCCTCCAGGCCGTCCTTTTCATGCAGCAGCTTCTGGCAAGCCTGGGCGACGGGAACCAGCCGGTCCTGCTTGAAATCCTCGAAGACCGGCCATGAGCGGACAACATCGCCGATCCGGGCCAGTTCGACATCGGTCATGTCCCGATCTGACGCCGAGGTGATGACCATCAGATAGATCAGGGCTTCATGCGGGGTGGGCGACGGCATTCTTTGCTCCATGAACGGGCTCCGAAGGTAGGAACGGGCGCCAAGGGCCGCAAGGAAAAAGCGCCGCAATCGTTGACGCTCCGGCCCCGCGCGCCTAGAGACCGGTTGAAAATCGACACCGCGGCCAAACCAGCGAAATGATCTGGCCGGCGAATAATTTGGAAAACAGAACCATGGCGGGATCAAACATCCTCGATCTCAATCCCGAACTGCTGACGGCTGCGGCCGAGAGCAAGGCGTGGCCGTTCGAGGAAGCCAAAAAGATCATCGAGCGCTACAAAGGCGCCGACTTTCCCGAAACGATCCTGTTCGAGACCGGATACGGCCCGTCCGGCCTGCCGCATATCGGCACGTTCGGCGAGGTAGCGCGCACATCGATGGTACGCCACGCGTTTCGCGTCCTGACGCAAGACAAGGTCGCGACCAAGCTCTTGTGCTTCTCCGACGATATGGACGGCATGCGCAAGATACCTGACAGCGTGCCGGATCGCGCCGCGCTTGAGCCGTATCTGCATATGCCGCTGTCGTCGGTGCCCAATCCGTTCGGCGGCGACTACGCGAGCTTCGCCGATCACAACAACGCGATGCTCTGCCGCTTCCTCGACACGTTCGGCTTCGACTACGAATTCGCCAGTGCGACGCAGTACTACAAGTCGGGCCGTTTCGACGCGATGCTGCTTCGCGCCGCGGAGCGCTACGACAAGATCATGGCGGTGATGCTGCCGACGCTCGGACCTGAGCGGCAGGCGACCTACAGCCCGTTCCTGCCGATTTCTCCGAAGAGCGGCCGCGTGCTTTACGTGCCAATGAAGCATGTCGATGCCAAGGCCGGCACCATCACCTTCGACGACGAAGGCACCGAGACCACGCTTTCGATCACGGGCGGCAGGGTGAAGCTGCAGTGGAAGCCGGATTTCGGCATGCGCTGGGCGGCGCTGGGCGTCGATTTCGAAATGTTCGGCAAGGACCACCAGACCAATGCCGTGGTCTACGACCGCATCTGCGACATACTGGGCGGGCGCGCGCCGGAGCATTTCGTCTACGAACTGTTCCTGGACGAGAACGGCCAGAAGATCTCGAAGTCGAAGGGCAACGGCCTGACCATCGACGAATGGCTGACCTATGCGCCGACCGAGAGCCTCGGGCTCTACATGTACCAACGGCCGCGGCAGGCCAAGAAGCTCTATTTCGATGTCATCCCGCGGGCCGTGGATGAATATTACACCTTCCTCGCCGCGTACCCACGGCAAGACTGGAAGGAGCGGCTGGGCAACCCGGTCTGGCATATGCATGACGGCAATCCGCCCGCCATCGACATGCCGGTGCCGTTCTCGCTGCTGCTCAACCTGGTCAGTGCTTCCAATGCGCAGAACAAGGATGTGCTGTGGGGCTTCATCTCACGCCACGCCGCCGGCGTGACGCCGGCCACCCATCCCGAACTCGATAGGCTGACGGGCTATGCGATCCGCTATTTCGACGACTTCGTAAAGCCGACGAAAACATTCCGCGCCGCCGACGATGTAGAGCGTGAGGCACTGCAGGCGCTGGACGCAGCGCTTGGCACGCTGCCGGCGGACGCCAGCGGCGAAGCGATCCAGAACGCTTCGCTCAACGTGGCGCGCAAGATCGAGCGCTATCAGGATCATTCCAAGCAAAGCCCGGAAGGCGGCCCAGGCGTGTCTGGCGCCTTTTTCCAGATGATCTACCAGGTGCTCATCGGGCAGGAGCGCGGCCCGCGCTTCGGATCTTTCGCCGCACTCTACGGCGTCGCCGAGACCCGCGCGCTCATTCAGCAGGCGCTGGCTGGTCAGCTGGCTTGAGGGCGCCGTCGACCTCTTCCAGGATCGAGCCCGGCGCCTGAGGCGCCGGGGCGGGCGCGGCGGGCATCGCCGATATACCGGCAAGATCCGGCGCCGGCCCGAAAATGCCCTTCTTGCCGCTTTGCGCCTTTTCGCCGGCCTCGACATAGGGCCCGCCCTTGGTGGCACGCGCCCAGCCGTTTTCGACCAGCCACTGGCCGACGTCCTGCTTGCCGATCCGGCATTCCGCCGCGATCCGGTCGCGCCCACCTTCGGGCGGCACCGTGCAAACCACCGCGCGGCCGCGCAGAAAGGCCCGGAACGCGCTGCGCGCGCGAATGCCGCACGGCCAGGATTTGCCGTCGGTGGTGCAGGCTTCATCCTGCGCGACGACATCGATGCCGGAAACCGCGACTGAATAGCCTTTTGCCTCGATAAGGCCGGCGGCCGGCGCGACCGGCTGGAACAGCTTCGTGCCGTTCCAGTCGTCGGGCATCTTCGGCTTTGGCGGCATGGCCAGCGCCAGCTTGCTCAGCGGCTCGCGCGGCTCGACCCGCTCGATTTCCCCGGCGGGCAGTTCCGGCAGCGCGACGACCTGCGGATCGATCGCCCGCGAATGCACCGCCGGCTTTGCCGGTGGCGCAGCGGCAGGCGCTGGGATGGCTGACGTAGCCGGCTCCTCCGGCCCGGCATCGGTGCCTGCCTGAGAGATCGTATCAACGCCAGGATCGATCTGGTCCACCGTAACGGTGCCTTCATTTCCTTTCAGCGTGCGGCCGCCGGCGACGACCAGGGCCGCCATCACCGGAACCATCACAACCGCCAGGGCAAGATGAGGAAGCCGCACCAGCTCGGACCTACTGACTCGCCCAGACAATCCGCGCCACCCATTCGACATCGCGCATGGGGATGTCGCGGTCGGGATGATCGGGATTGAGGGAGACCAGCGCGATCGACTTGACGGTCTGGCGCTCGAGCACCTTGGCCATCACCTCGCCTGACGTGGTCTTGACGACGACGCGATCGCCCTTGCGGGTGGCCGCGCCCGGCTCGACGATGAGGACATCACCATTGCGGTAGAGCGGCAGCATGGAGTCGCCTTGCACCTGCAGCGCATAGGAGCTTTCGGTCGACTGCGCCGGCAGTTCGACCAGATCCCAGCCCTGCCCTGCCGGAAAACCGGCATCGTCGAAAAAGCCGCCGGCGCCGGCCTGGGCAAAACCAAGCAAGGGCACGGATCGCCGGTAGGCGGGCGCGGCGCCCATGCGGCCTTCGATAAGCCCGGTGAATTCGTCGAGTGAAGCACCCGTCGCCTCGATGATCTTGGCCAGCGATTCGGTCGAAGGCCAGCGCGGCCGACCGTCGGACGACAGGCGTTTCGATTTGTTGAAAGCAGTCGAATCCAGCCCCGCGCGTCTTGCCAAACCTGAAGCCGAAAGCGAATAGCGCTCGGCGAGAGCATCGATGGCGGCCCAGACGCGGTCGTGCGAGAGCATGTCGTGCTCTCCTTCGAAACAGGAAAAAATGCCTGTTCGTTCTAGTCCGCGAAGGCCGCTTTGTCCACCAGCACCGCTCACACGGCACACATTCGTGTCGACCCTGGACATTGGGATCCCCGGGATCAATTGGCCACCTTGGCGAGGGTGCGCAAACCCTGGTGCGACTCCATGAAAATCCGTTCCGCCTCCGTAGGCTGTCGTGGATCGACTGTGCGACCAAGGGCTGCGACAACCTCGGCAATGTCGAGGAAGCGGCGAGCCTTGCGGTCATAGACGCCGGCGGTCGTCAGGATCAAAGCAGCCGTCTCGCCATTGTCGAGGACGAAGCGGTGCTTGCCGATGACCTGGGTGCCTTCCCAGGTCTCGATCGAGGACACCACTTCGAAGCGGCGCCACAGCCTGATCTCGCGGGCGTAGACCGCCTGCAGCCCGCCCATCATCGGCGCCCAGCCGTTCTTGCGCGCCAGCGTGATCAGTCCGGCGCGGACAAAGAGATCAATGCGGCCTAGATCGGCCAGCATCATGTAGCGCGCATTGTTGAGATGGATGTTGAAATCGATGTCGGTCGGCAGGCAGCGAAAGGCCAGCCGGCCTTCACCGCCCATCACATAGGGGCCACGGCTTCGCGCCGTGGCCAGCATGCGCGCCATACGCGCCCAGACATACATTACAGCGCCGCGCGTCCTGTTGGACGCGCAAAGGACGCTGTAACACTTTCAACTCTACCCATGCGTCAGGCGGCTTGCTTCACGTCGCCCTTTGCGTAGGGGTCGAAGCGTTCGTAGAAGGTCTCGCCCTTCTCGGCCATGTCGATGAGAAGCTTGGGCGCCTTGAATTCGGCGCCATACTTCTTCTGCAGCCCCTTGGCGATCTTGACGAAACGCTTGGCGCCGATGCCGTCGATATAGGACAGTGCGCCGCCGGTATAGGGCGCGAAGCCGAAGGCCAGGATCGACCCAACATCGGCCTCGCGCGGGTCTGTGACGATGCCCTCTTCCATCACCCGTGCCGCTTCCAGCGCGATGGTGACGAGCAGCCGCTGCTGCAGTTCCTCGTAGTCGACTTTCTCGGGCTCGAGCTGCGGATAGAGGTCCTTCAACCCCGGCCACAGCTTCTTCTTGGCGGGCTTGGCCGGATAGTCGTAGAAGCCCTTGCCGTTCTTGCGGCCGAAACGGCCGTGGTCGTCGACCATGGTGTTGATCAGCGCCATCTGCTTGTGGTCGACGGCCTTGTCGCCGAGATCCCTGATGGTCTGCTTCATGATCTTCTGGGCAAGGTCGATCGCCGTCTCGTCGGTCAGGGCCAAGGGACCGACCGGCATGCCGGCCGCCTTTGCCGCATTCTCGATCATCGGCGCGGGCACGCCCTCGATCAGCATCTTGTAGGCTTCCGACATGTAGCGCAGCACGCAGCGATTGACGTAGAAGCCGCGCGTGTCGTTGACGACGATGGGCGTCTTCTTGATGGCACGGACGAAATCGATCGCGGTCGCCAGCGCCTTGTCGCCGGTCTTCTTGCCCAAAATGATCTCGACCAGCATCATCTTGTCGACCGGCGAGAAGAAGTGGATGCCGACGAAATTCTTCGGCCGCGCCGAATTCTTCGCCAGCGAGGTGATCGGGATGGTCGAGGTGTTGGAGGCGAAGATCGCCGACGACTTCAGCACGGCCTCCGCCTGTTCGGTGGCGGCTTTCTTGACGGCCGAATCCTCGAACACCGCCTCGACCACCAGATCGCAGCCGGCGAGATCGGCATAGTCGGCCGTGGGCGTGATCAGCGACAGGAGCTTGTCCTTCTCCTCCGGCTTGGCGCGACCCTTCTTGACCTGATCCGAGACCAGGCTGTCGGAATGCGCCTTGCCCTTCTGAGCGGACTCGATATCGCGGTCGAGCAGCACCACCGGGATGCCGGCGTTGGCCGTGACATAGGCGATGCCGGCACCCATGAAGCCAGCGCCGAGAATGCCGATCTTCTTGAATTTGGTTTCCGGCACGCCGGCCGGGCGGCGCGCGCCCTTGTTCAGTTCCTGCAGCGACACGAACAGCGAGCGGATCATCGCCGCCGCTTCCCTGGTCCGCATGATCTCGGTGAAATAGCGCTGCTCGATCCTGAGCGCAGTGTCGAACGGCACCAGCAGGCCTTCATAGACGCATTTCAGGATGGCGGCGGCGGCCGGGTAGTTGCCATAGGTCTCGCGACGCAGGATGGCGATGGCCGGCGGCCAGAGATTGAAGCCGGCCGGCGAATAGATCTGGCCGCCGGGCAGCTTGAAGCCCTTCTCGTCCCAGGGCTGGACGGCTTTCAGTCCGTTCCTGATCATGGCCTTTGCGGTCTCGACCAGTTTGGCCGGCTCGGCGATCTCATGGATCAGGCCCATGGCCTTCGCCTTCTGCGGCGACAGATTCTGGCCGGAGGTCAGCATCTGCAAAGCCTGTTGCTGATCGGTCAGCCGCGGCACGCGCTGGGTCCCGCCGGCACCGGGGAAGATGCCGACCTTGACTTCCGGCAAGGCCATCCGGACCTTGTCTGAATCAGCGGCAACGCGACCGTGGCAAGCCAGCGACAATTCGAAAGCGCCGCCCATGCAGGTGCCATTGATCGCCGATACCCAGGGCTTGCCCGAAGTCTCGAGCTTGCGCCACAGGCCGCCCATGCGGCCGGCATTGTCGAACAGCAGCTTTGCAGCCTTCTCCGGATCCTTGTCTTTCTCCTTGGCAAAGACCGCCAGCATCTTCTGGAGCATGGTGAGATCGGCACCGCCGGAGAAGCTGTCCTTGCCCGAGGTGATCACCGCACCCTTGATGCCGGCATCGGCCACCACCTGGTCGATGATCTTGTCCAGCTCGCCCATCACCTCCTCGGTGAACACGTTCATCGAGCGATCCGGCATGTTCCAGGTGACGAGCGCAATGCCGTCAGCGTCGGTGTCGAGGGTGAAATTGATATAGCTCATTGTTCTCTCCCCGTCAGACGCGTTCGATGATCGTTGCGGTGCCCATGCCGGCGCCGATGCACAGCGTCACCAGCGCGGTGTTGAGATCGCGGCGTTCGAGTTCGTCCAGCACCGTGCCCAAGATCATCGCGCCGGTGGCGCCGAGCGGATGGCCCATGGCAATGGCGCCGCCATTGACGTTGATCTTGTCGTGCGGGATGTCGAAGGCCTGCATGTAGCGCAGCACCACCGAGGCGAAGGCCTCGTTGAGCTCGAAGAGGTCGATGTCCGACAGCTTCATCTTGGCGCGCTTCAGGAGCTTCTCGGTGACGTCGACCGGGCCGGTCAGCATCAGCACCGGCTCGGAACCGATATTGGCGAAGGTGCGGATGCGCGCGCGGGGCTTGAGGCCCATGGATTTCCCGGCCTTCTTCGAGCCGAGCAGCACGGCGGCGGCACCATCGACGATGCCGGACGAGTTGCCGGCATGGTGGACGTGGTTGACCTCTTCCACCTCGGGGTGCTTCTGCACCGCGACCGCGTCGAAGCCGCCCATTTCACCGGGCATGACGAAGGACGGGTTGAGCGATGCGAGCGACTGCATGTCGGTCGAAGGCCGCATGTGCTCGTCATGGTCGAGAATGGTCAGGCCGTTCTGGTCCCTGATGGGGATGACCGAATTCTTGAAGCGGCCGTCGGCCCAGGACTTGGCGGCGCGCTTCTGGCTCTCGACCGCATAGGCGTCGACGTCGTCGCGCGAGAAACCGTATTTGGTGGCGATCAGGTCGGCCGAGATGCCTTGCGGCACGAACCAGCCGGGCAGGCCGACCGACGGGTCCATGAACCAGGCGCCGCCGGAGGCGCCCATGCCGACGCGCGACATGGATTCGACACCACCGGCGATGACGATCTCATCGGCGCCCTGCGCGATCTTGGCGGCGCCGAAATTGATGGCGTCGAGACCCGAGGCGCAGAAGCGCGAGATCTGCATGCCAGGCGCCTTGGTGTCGTAGCCGGCCTCGAAGGCGGCGGCGCGCGGAATGACCGAACCCGCCTCGCCGACCGGATCGACGCAGCCGAAGATGATGTCGTCGACCGTACCGGTGTCGAGCCCATTGCGGTCGCGCAACGCCTCGAGCGTCTTGGCGGCAAGCCGCACCGCCGGCACTTCGTGCAGCGATCCGTCCTTCTTGCCCTTGCCGCGCGGCGTGCGCACGGCGTCATAGACATAAGCCTCAGCCATTATCTTGCTCCTTGGGTTTGCCGGTCGCCACGCTCAGAGAGAGCGTCCGATCAGCAATTTCATGATCTCGTTGGTGCCGCCGTAGATGCGCTGGACGCGAGCGTCGCGGAACATGCGGGCGATCGGATATTCATTCATGTAGCCATAGCCGCCATGCAATTGAAGGCATTCGTCGACGACTTTTCCCTGCAGGTCGGAGAGCCAGTATTTGGCCATCGAGGCCGTCACCGGATCGAGGCCGCCATTGATGTGGCGGGTGACGCAATCATTGTAGAAGACGCGGCCGATGGTCGCCTCGGTCTTGAGCTCGGCCAGCTTGAACTGGGTGTTCTGGAAGTCGATGATCGCCTTGCCGAAGGCCTTGCGTTCCTTGACGTAATCGATGGTCAGCGCCAGCGCCCGCTCGATCATGGCGATGGCGCCGGTGCCGATCTGCAACCGCTCCTGCGGCAATTGCTGCATCAGCTGGATGAAGCCCTGGCCTTCCTCGTGGCCGAGCAAATTGGAGGTCGGCACGCGCACGTCGTTGAAGAACAGTTCCGACGTGTCGTTGGCCTTCAGGCCGATCTTGTCGAGGTTGCGGCCGCGCTCGAAACCCTCGACCTCGTCGGTCTCGACGACGATCAGGGAGGTGCCCTTGGCGCCCTTTTCCGGATCAGTCTTGGTGACGACGATGATGAAGTTGGCGAGCTGGCCGTTGGTGATGAAGGTCTTGGAACCGTTGATCCTGTACTGGTTACCGTCTTTCTCGGCCCGCGTCTTGACGCCCTGCAGGTCGGAGCCGGCGCCAGGCTCGGTCATGGCGATGGCGCCGATCAGCTCGCCGGTGGCGAGCTTCGGCAGCCACTTCTTCTTCTGCTCCTCCGAACCGTAATGCAGGATGTAAGGCGCGACGATCGCATTGTGCAGGCCGATGCCAAAACCGTCGACGCCGACATGGCCGATCGCCTCGATGATAGCGCTCTCATGCGCGAAGGTGCCGCCGGAGCCGCCATATTCCTCCGGCATCGAGGCACAAAGCAGGCCGGCGGCACCCGCCTTCAGCCAGCTCTCGCGGTCGACCATCTCGTTCTTCTCGAACTCGTCGTAGCGCGGCGCGATCTCCTCCGCCATGAAGCGGGTTGCCATGTCGTAGAGCATGCCGACCTCGTCCGCCGCCCAGGCGGGCTTGGGGAGAGACAAGATGTTGGCCGGATCACTCATTGTCAGCTCGCTCCGTGGTGGTTCGTGCTTCGACTAGCCGAAGGTCAAATTCGCCTTGCTCGACAAGCCGCAAATTGCTCCAGGAATTCACTTCAACCCAAATGTAGTCGCTCAATGGCCGCTTGCGGTCGAGTTCATAGGCTCGAAGGTGGAGCAGACCGACTGTATCATTGAATCGGCTTGCCCTGGCCGGCTCCATCACGAACAATTCGTTTAGGTCGTGCTCTCCAATGTCCGTTCGGGCAATGTCGAAAGCCAGTTCGAAATTCGAGACCACTTCCTCATACAGAGCCAGATGTTCATCGGCGCCGATCTTTTCGACGAAGGCCAAAGCGCTCGGAATATCAAAGCGTACATCCGGCAGCCCAGCTTCCGCGATCATACGTTCAAACCCGGCATGCAGGACAAGAAAATCGAGATCGATAGCCGAAAGCATCCGTCGATCCTGATCCGATCGTCTGGCTTCGGGAATACGCCAAAGCCATTCGTGGACCAAGGCCCTTACGGACTTAGCCGGGTCGCTCCGGTTCCAGTTCGAGCCAAACACATAGACCGGTTCCTCTGTCGGTCGTGACATCGACATCGGGCGAACTCAGAACGCTTCCGCCGGCAGGGCCATCAACGTGTCGGCACCGCTTGAGATGCGGGCAAGGTGCGCCGACGTCTCCGGCATGATCCGCTCCATGAAGAAGCGCGCCGTCACCACCTTGTTGTCATAGAAGGACTGGGTGCCGTTGGCGCCGGTCTTACCCTGTGCCACCTTGGCCATCTGCGCCCACATGTAGCCCAGCGCGACAAGGCCGAAGAGATGCATGTAGTCGGTCGAGGCCGCACCGGCATTGTCGGGCTTGGCCATGCCGTTCTGCACCAGCCACATGGTTGCCGCCTGCAGGTCGTTGAGGCCCTTCTTCAGTCCCTTGGTGAACGGCGCCATCTTCTCGTCGGCGCGGTTTTCCTCGCAGAATTCGCCGACCTCCTTGAAGAAGGCCTGGATGGCGCGGCCGCCGTTCAGGCCGAGCTTACGGCCGACGAGGTCGAGCGCCTGGATGCCGTTGGCGCCTTCATAGATCATGGCGATGCGGGCATCGCGCACGAACTGGCTCATGCCGTGCTCTTCGATATAGCCGTGACCGCCGAACACCTGCTGGGCCATCACCGCATGGTCGAAACCCTTGTCGGTGAGCACGCCCTTGACCACCGGCGTCATCAGCCCAGTGTAATCGTCAGCAGCCTGGCGGTCCTTGTCGTCGGCGGAGCGATGCGCGATGTCGGACTTGATCGCCGTCCACAACGCCAGCGCGCGGCCAGCCTCGTTGAAGGCCTTCATGGTCATCAGCGAGCGGCGGATGTCGGGATGGACGATGATCGGGTCGGCCTTCTTGTCCGGCGCCTTGGCGCCTGACAGCGAACGGCCCTGCAAGCGGTCCTTGGCGTAGGCGACGGCGTTCTGGTAGGCAATCTCCGACAGCGACAGGCCCTGCAGGCCGACGCCGAGGCGGGCTTCGTTCATCATCGTGAACATCGCCTTGAGACCGCCATTCTCCTCGCCGAGCAGCGTGCCTTCGGCCTCGTCATAGTTCATGACGCAGGTCGAATTGCCGTGGATGCCCATCTTCTCCTCGATCGAGCCGCAGGAGAGCGTGTTCTTCTCGCCCGGATTGCCCGATGCGTCGAGCTTGAGCTTCGGCACGATGAACAGCGAGATGCCCTTTACGCCTTCCGGGGCGCCCTCGATGCGTGCCAGCACGAGATGGACGATGTTGTCCGACATGTCGTGCTCGCCGGCCGAGATGAAGATCTTCTGGCCTGATATCCTGTAGGTGCCGTCGCCGTTCGGCACCGCCTTGGTGCGCAGCAGGCCGAGATCGGTGCCGCAATGGGGCTCGGTCAGGTTCATGGTGCCGGTCCAGGAACCCTCGACCATCCGGGGCAGCCAGGTCGCCTTCTGCTCGTCGGTGCCGTGGGTGATGATCGCCGCGATCGCGCCCTGCGTCAGGCCCGGATACATCATCAGCGCCATGTTGGCCGAGACCATGTACTCGGAGACCGCCTGGTGCACCATGTAGGGCAGGCCCTGGCCGCCGAACTCGACCGGTGCGGCCAGCCCCATCCAGCCACCCTCGCGATACTGGTCGAAGGCCTCCTTGAAGCCTTTCGGCGTCGTCACCGAGCCGTCGTCGTGACGCACACAGCCCTCCATGTCGCCGACGCGGTTGAGCGGATGCATGACATTTTCGGCGAGCTTGGCGCCCTCGGCGAGGATCGCCTCCAGAACGTCGGGCGTGGCGTCGGCAAATCCGGGAAGGTTGGAATAGCGCTGATAGCCCAGCACCTCGTTGAGTACGAACAGCGTATCCTGAACCGGAGCCCTGTATGTCGGCATGCTTCTTCTCCACCCTGCGGACCTGGTCCGAAAGCCCCCGAATTCATGTCAGGGCAGCATGCGGACCCATGTTGAAGCCGGGATAGCAAAAATTGACGTTTGCGTAAACGTCAATTTTTTCGATGCGACAAGATTGCCGCCCCTAGCCAAGCCTGGTGAGCCTAGCGGCGCAACATCGTGCGGGCCAGCGGAGAGATAAGAGAGGCAGATGCACAAAGCGAAAAAGCCGCGTGGCAGAGCCACGCGGCTTGATAGTGCCGGAACCGGCAGCTTTGTCTAGCTTGCGACGCTCGCCTGCGGCGCCGTGCGCTCGGTCAACATCTGGCGTACCGCCGACATCGAGCCGGAGAGCTCGTTGATGGCGTCGTCGATCAGCGCTCGCTGCTTCTGCAGGCGGGCAAGCTGCTTCTCCGACTTGTCCAGCGCCAGCCGCAGCTGCTTGGTGTTGGAACCGGTCGGATCATAGAGGTCCATCATCTGCTTGACGTCGCGCAGCGAGAACCCGACCTTGCGGCCAAGCAGGATCAGCTTCAGCCGGGCCCTGTCGCGGCGTGTGTAGAGACGGGTCGAACCGTCGCGCTGCGGGTTGAGCAGGCCCTTGTCTTCGTAGAAACGCAGCGTGCGCAGCGTCACGCCGTATTTCTTGGCCATTTCGCCGATGCGGACGAGATCCTCACCGGCTTCGACAGATATATTATTGGTATTGGCGGCGGTCTCGCCGGCCGAGATAAGCTTCATGGTCACTGGCTTTCCCCGTCTGGTGGCGTCGCGGTCCTGGACCATGCGTCGCCTGACTGGAAGCGGGGGCGTGCTTCCGGCCGTGGTTTCGACAAACAAAATCGCAAACAGCACACTCAAATGCGCCTTTTACGTTTACGTCAATTCTATACCGATAGCCGCCTCATGACGCAAGGGGCGTTCTATGACGGTGCTTTTTGCCGCACCGCGGGCAGCGACAGCCAACTTCTTGCAACTTCTTAAGCTTGGTTAACGCGTTGTTTACCACGTTGAGGGAAATGTGGGCGCGTCGGCTACCCGTGTTTATCCTGTATCGAATTTTTCACGGTTTTTCGGAGCGCGGGTGAACCCCCGGGAAGCTTGTCTTCCACCGTGGCATGGAAGCGCGGTCGCCTTCGTTCCGGCAGGGACTTGGGGAGCTGGCCGCAAGCCGGCCAATCTGAAAGACGGACGCACCGATGAACAGCAAGCGGTCCTACCTCGATACACTCAACGCCGGCAGGCAGCGCAGGCCGCAGACCACGCTCGAGCAGCTGAACCGCTCGCTGGAGACGCTGGAGCAGCGATTGGGGCAGACCCGCGAGGAGGTGACGGCACGTCCGGCTCCGCGCCAATACGGCGCCGACCCGCGCTATCCCGCCACGGACCCGCGCTACCCCGCCGCGCAGCCAACCAGCCAGCAACGCTGGTACGAGGATCCGCAACCGGCACCACGCCCGCAGAGCCCGGCGCCAGCCCCTTCATTCGACCAGAATTACCAAGCCATCGCCCGCGACATCGACCGCGTGCGCGGCCAGGAAGACAGTGTCGCCATGGTCGGCAAGATCGCCGGCGAACTGCGCGGCATGCGCGAGGAACTGCGCCACCAGATGACGGCAGGCCTGCAGCGCGAATTCGATGCACTGCGCAAGGATATCGACCGCGCCTTCCAGGCGAACGCCAAGCCCGGCGCGGCAGGCAAGGGCAGCGCCGAACTCGGCGTCGAGTTCGAACGGCTTTCCGGCGCCATCAAGTCGCTGTCGGAGAAGAGCGACGACAGAAGCGTCAATCTGCTGCGGCTGGAGCTCGAGCAGGTCAAGGCAGCGCTCGACACGCTGGCGCGCGAAGAGAGCGTGCAGAAGGTCGACCGCCGCTGGGACGAGTTCGACCGCCGTTGGACGGCTTTCGAAGACCGCGTTGACGCCGACCAGCGCAAACGTTCCGACGATCCCGCCCTTGCGGCGCTGACCGACCGGCTGGAGCAGATCAGCAACGCCGTCAACAACCTGCCGGAATCGCTGTCGTTGCGCTCGCTCGAGGAAAAGGTCCGTACGCTGGCCGGCGCTGTCGATCACTTCGCCAGCCAGCAGCAGGACGATCGCGGCGGTGACACGCTTGCCATGATCGACGAGCGGCTGGACGAGATCTCCCGCGCCATCGTTGCCTCGACCGTCGCGGCACAGGCCAATTCGGTCGACCACGAAGCCTTCGACCGCATCGAGAAGCGCATCGACTCGCTCGCCCGGCAGATCGAGGAAGTGGCACAGGATCGCCCAGGCGACGCGGTCATGGATCGGCTGGGCACGCTATCGAGCCGGGTCGACGAACTTGCCGGCCGCGCCAACCTTCCCGAACACGCGATGGAACGGCTGGCCAAGCAGATCACGCTCATCGCCGACAAGATCGACCAGGCGCCGGCCATGCCCGACGCCGACTACATCTTCCAGGGGCTCGAGCAGCGCTTCGACGTGCTATCCGGCATGATGGAACGCCGGCAGGGCGACGCCATCGAACAGGGCAACATGCTGTTTCGCGATCTCGAGCGACGCCTGGACGAGGTTGCCGACCGGCTCGACCAGCGCATCGTGCCGCAAATCGACAGTGCCGGCATCATGGAAGCCATCGACGCACGCTTCACCGCGCTCGCCACGCGCATGGAGACGCGCGCTCCCGATCCGGCCGGCGAAGCGGCGATCCGTGGACTGGAAAGCCGGCTCGAGGACATCTCCAGCCGGCTCGACGCTTCGGCGGCCCAGGTGGCCGGCATCGACCCGGCGCTGATCCGCAGCCTGGAAGCGCAGGTGGCCGGCCTGTCCGCCCATCTTTCCAGGCCAAGCACCCCGCTACCGGAATTCGAGGACATCAGCCCGCGCCTCGATGAGATCGAGAAAGCGCTGGCCGGCACCCGTGATTCCATCCTCGGCGCGGCACGCGAAGCGGCCGAGAACGCGGTGCGTTCGCTGGCCGGGTCGAGCGCCAACACGACTGCCGTTTCCGGCCTCGCCCAGGACCTGAAGACGCTGGAAACACTGACGCGGCGTTCCGACGAGCGCAATTCGAGAACGTTTGAAGCCATCCACGACACATTGCTCAAGATCGTCGACAGGCTTGGTTCGCTGGAGACCAGCGAACCGTCCGAGGCGGTAAGCGAGCTTCTGGACACGCGATCGGACGAAGCGGTCGGCAAGCGCCGCACGCGGACCGCCAAGATGGCTGTCGAGGCACCGTCCCTGGATATCGACGAGCCGATGCCACTGACCGGCGACATGGCCGATCTCGACGGCCGCGCCGCCGCCATATTGCGCAACGAGCACGGTGCGCGCGGCGACCTGGGTACGCGCACGCCGGCGGAGGCCGCCGCGGCTGCCGCCATCGCAGCCCTCGGGTCCGACACCATCGCCGAGAAAGACCAGCCGGCAGGCCGCAAATCGATGTTCGGCGGGCTGGCACGCGCCTTCAAGGGCAAGAAGGCGGCTGATATTCCGCCACTGGCCGGCTCGGCGCCGAGCAGCGATATCCCGAGTGTCGATCTCGACGAGCCCCTCGACCCGAAAGTGGCCAATCGCCCGCTGGAGCCGGGTTCCGGTGCGCCTGACCTCAATGCCATCATGAAGCGGGTGCGCGACGAGCGTGGTCAGCCGGCCAAGCTCAGCGAAGGCGACGCCGCGAAATCGGACTTCATCGCCGCAGCACGGCGCGCGGCCCAGGCCGCCGCGGCCGAGGCCGACGCCTTGAAGCGCCAGTCGACGATGAAGGGACCGGTGAAGGCACTCAGGATCGGCGACCTGCTCAAGGCGCGGCGCAAGCCGATCCTGATGGCGGCGGCCGCGATCATGCTGGCGCTTGCCGGCCTGCAGCTCGGCAAGGCGTTTTTCTCGGATCCTGCCCAGGTGGCAAACAACGACGCGGCACCGATCGTCGCCGCGAAGCCTGTGCAAACGGCGTCCGTCGACACGACGAGCCAGCCGAAGGCGGAAGCCCAGTCGACCGCAACGGACAGCGCGCCGGCCCGCGCCGTCAGGCAGGCCGAACCATCCGCGTCCGCGACCAAGGACGACATGGTGACGCAGACCGCCCTGGCGATGCCGTCAGACATGGATGCAATGGCGGATACAGCGCCGGTTGCGGCGCCCGCGACTTCGGCCGCCTCTTCCGGCCCGGGCGCTGCCGCCTCCGACGCGATGGCTCCGGCACCAGCCGCGCCCGTTGCCGTGACCCCGGATGCGACGGCGTCAGTGCCGACCGCCATCACCGGCGGCGCGCAAGCGACGGATAGCGATGCCCAACCGGCCGCGGCTGCCCCGACGGCTGCCAATGAGGCCACGTCCAAACTCACCACCGGTGCCGTTGCGCCGACGGATGCACCGGCAGCCGCGACCAAGTTCGACATTCCGGCCGATGCCGGCCCGGTCGCACTGCGCGATGCCGCCGCCAATGGCGACGCCAAGGCGCTGTTCGAGATCGGCTCGCGCTACGCCGAGTCGCGCGGCGTCAAGGAAGACATGGCGGCAGCGGCCAAGTGGTACGAGAAGTCGGCTGAACTCGGCTTCGCGCCGGCCGAATACCGCATCGGCAATTTCTACGAGAAGGGCATCGGCGTCGCGCGCGACATCAAGAAGTCGAAGACCTGGTACCAACTGGCCGCCGAACAGGGCAACGCCAGCGCCATGCACAATCTGGCCGTGCTGTTCGCCATGGCCGCCGATGGCGTGACCGACAATGAATCGGCCGCGCACTGGTTCCAGGAGGCAGCCGACCTCGGCGTCAAGGACAGCCAGTTCAATCTCGGCATCCTCGCCGCCAAGGGCGTCGGCATGAAGCAGAACCTCGAGGAATCCTACAAATGGTTCGCGCTCGTCGCCAAGACCGGCGACAAGGACGCGGCCGCCAAGCGCGACGAGATTGCCAACGCGCTGCGGCCTGAGCAGCTCGAGCGGGCGCGCGCCGCGACCGAATTGTGGAAGGCCAAGCCGCTCAACGCGGCATCCAATTCGGCCGACATTCCCGAGTCCTGGCAGGAAGGTACGCCGCAGACGACCGCCGGCATCGACATGAAGAAGGCGGTCAAGAACATCCAGCTCATCCTCAACAAGAACGGCTATGATGCCGGCGGCGCCGACGGCGTCATGGGCGACAAGACCAAGAACGCGATCATCGCTTTCCAGACCGACAACAAGCTGCCGGCGACCGGCGCCGTCGACGAGAAACTGGTCCGCGCGCTGCTGGCGCGCAAATAACAGAACAAGCGTCGTTTCCACGACGCTCTTGCCATACATTTGCCTGTTAACTGCTTGAGATATTTTTTGTTTCGGCGTGGCGACGGGGTTTGACCCCGCCGCCACGTCGGCGCAAGGAAAAATTGGCTTTTCGGTGCGAGACTGCTCACAACGGCTGTATTCGCCGACAGGCAAACTGATCGAGACTGACGGGTGGGCATCTATCTCCCGATTGCGGAAATTTCCGTCAACGTCTTCGTGCTGCTGGCCATGGGCGCGGCGGTGGGCTTCCTGTCGGGCATGTTCGGCGTCGGTGGCGGGTTCCTCATCACGCCACTCCTGATTTTCTACAACATTCCCCCGGCGATCGCGGTTGCCACGGGCGCCAACCAGGTCATCGCCTCTTCCGTCTCCGGCGTCCTTTCTCACATGAAGCGAGGCACGCTCGACTTCAAGCTCGGCGGCGTGCTTCTGGCCGGCGGCATCGTCGGCTCCACCGCCGGCATCTACGTCTTCGCCTTCCTGCGCCGGCTTGGCCAGCTCGACCTGTTCATCTCGCTGCTTTATGTCGTGCTGCTCGGCACGGTCGGCGGACTGATGCTGGTCGAAAGCATCAATGCACTGCGTGCCACACGCAGCGGCGCCGCCCCGGTGCTGAAGAAATCCGGCCAGCACAACTGGATCCACCGGCTGCCGCTGAAGATGCGCTTCAGGGCGTCGAAGCTGTTCGTCAGCGTCATTCCAGTGCTTGGCCTTGGCGCCGGTATCGGCTTCCTGTCGTCGATCATGGGCGTCGGCGGCGGCTTCATCATGGTGCCGGCGCTGATCTATCTGCTCAAGGTGCCGACCAATGTCGTTATCGGTACCTCGCTGTTCCAGATCATCTTCACCTCCGCCTATACAACGCTGGTCCATGCCACCACCAACCAGACGGTCGATGTCGTGCTGGCCTTCCTGTTGATGGCGGGTGGCGTGGCCGGCGCGCAATATGGCGCCAAGGCCGGCCAGAGGCTGCGCGGCGAGCAACTCAGGGCGTTGCTGGCCTTGCTGGTGCTGGCCGTGGCGATCAGGCTCGCCATCGATCTCTTCGTCACCCCGCCCAATCTCTATTCGCTGTCCAGCGTGGGCCTCAACTGATGACGGGCCCGAAAGCGTTCGCAGCCGCCATCCTCCTGTCACTGCTTGCGGCCGCCACATCGGCGAAGGCGCAGTCGCCGCTGCCGGAAGGCATCCAGATCGGGCTCTCCACCGACAATGTCTCGATCACCGCCGGCTTTTCCGGCGCCGACCTGACCATCTTCGGCTCGCTTGAAAATCCCGACCCGCTTATAGCCCGTCAAAACCGCTACGATGTCATCGTCGTGCTCGAAGGCCCGCCGCGACCGGTGGTGGTGCGACGCAAGGACCGTGTGCTTGGCGTGTGGGTCAATCTTGATTCCGAAACCTTCGAGAACGTGCCGATGTCCTATTCGGTGGCGACGACGCGGCCGCTGCAGGACATCACCGAACCAAACAGCTACAAGCAGCTGTCGCTCGGCGCCTCCAACCTCTATATGCAGCCCGCCGACGCCGGCGACAGTCCGGCGACGATCCAGGAATTCACCGCGGCATTGCGCGAACGCAAGGCCGCGACCGGCCTCTACAGCGAAAATGTCGGCGGCGTGCAGTTCCTGTCGCAGAACCTGTTCCGCGCCACCGTCAGGCTGGCGCCGAATGTGCCGGTCGGCACCCACAAGGCGCGCGCCTTCCTGTTCAGGAGCGGCCTGTTCATCAAGGAGAGCTCGGCCCAGCTCGAAATCCGCAAATCCGGCTTCGAGCAGTCGATCTTCCGGGTCGCCCACGACTACTCCTTCCTCTATGGCGTCTTCGCCATATCGCTGGCCATGCTGACGGGCTGGCTCGGCAGGCTGGTGTTCCGCAAGGACTGAGCATCCCAAAGGGGGTTTCCCTTTCCCGCCTCATGCTATAGACCGCACCTCCCCGCCCACCGGGCAAGCACGCACAATTCAATTCGGCAAAGTGGTTCGGTCGCCCGAAACCGCAGCGCACGCTTCTCCTGCGAGCGCCGATCCACTGCCTGGCGCCAATGACAGGAGGCCGCCTTGCGACCAGCATTCGCCGGTATCGACTTCGGCACTTCGAACTCCACTGTCGGCGTGGTCCGCAACGGGCAACCTCGCCTCGTCACGCTTGAAGACGGCCAGGTCACGCTGCCGAGTGCCGTGTTCTTCAATTTCGAGGATGGCCGCATCTTCTTTGGCCGCCAGGCGATCGCCAACTACACCGACAGCGTGGAAGGCCGGCTGATGCGTTCGCTGAAGAGTGTGCTCGGCAGCTCGCTGGCGCATGAAAAGACACGCATCAAGGCGCGCTCGATCGGCTTCATGGAGATCATAGGCCTGTTCCTCGGACATCTCAGGAAAAGGCTGGAGGAGGATGGCGGCGACCAGGTGGAGACCGTGGTGCTCGGCCGCCCGGTGCAGTTCGTCGACGACGACGCGCAAGCCGACGCCAATGCCCAGAGCGACCTGGAAAAGGCCGCGCGCGCGCAGGGCTTCAAGCACATCGCCTTCCAGTTCGAGCCGATCGCGGCGGCGCTCGACTATGAGCAGAGGGTGATGCGCGAGGAGCTGGCGCTGATCATCGACATGGGCGGCGGCACGTCGGATTTTTCGGTCGTGCGCGTCTCGCCTGAGCGCGCCCGATCGCCAGACCGCAAGGACGACATCCTGGCCAGCCGGGGTGTCCATATTGGCGGTACGGATTTCGACCGGCTGCTCAGCATCGCCCATGTCATGCCGCAGCTCGGCTATCTCTCCCCGACCAAGGACGGCAAACGCAATCTGCCGGCCAGCTATTTCATCGATCTCGCGACATGGCAGCGCATCAACCTGGTCTACACCGCCAAGGCGATGACGCATCTGCGCCAGATCCGCTACGAGGCCGCGCGCGCCGATCTGGTCGACCGCTTCATCCATATCGTCGAGCACCGCTACGGGCACGCGCTGGCGGCATTGGTCGAAAAGGCCAAGATCGAGCTGACCGACCAGTCATCGGCGGAAGTCGCGGTGAGGCTATCCGACGTGAAGTTCGCCGCCGAGATCACGCGCGACGGGCTGGACGTCACGATCGCCAGGGACATCGAGCGCGTCACCGCAACGGTGGCTGAGACCATCCGCGACGCGCAGGTCAAGCCGTCCGACATCACGGCGGTGTTCCTGACCGGCGGCTCGACCGCGATCCCGCTGGCAAGACGGGAAATCCTGTCGCTGGTGCCGCACGCTTCCGTCATCGACGGCGACATGTTCGGCTCGGTCGGGCTTGGCCTGGCTCTGGACGCCCAGCGCAAGTTCGGCTGATCAGGCTGAACTGCTTCCCGCAGGTTCGGCGCCGAGATGCGCCTTCAGCGCCATCTGGGCCAGGCTTGCCTGCCGATCGCGGTGCGTGATCATGGCGAAGTCGCGCTTGGGCAGTTCAATCGGCACGGCTCTCAGACTGCCCTCAGCCACGGCACGTCCGACGACGAGTTCCGAAATGATGGTGGCGCCGGCACCCGCCTCCACCGCCTGGCGGACGGCTTCGTTGCTGGGCAGCACCAGGAATATCTGCAGATCGGCAAGCGAAATCCCCTCGCGCCGCGCCAGGTCCTCCAACACCTCGCGCGTGCCCGAACCGCCCTCGCGAATGATCCAGCGGAGGCCCCTTATGTCAGGCCGGCCCGGCGCGATTTCGGTAATCTCGGGATGGGAGGCGGCAACCACCAGCATCAGCCGGTCGGTATCGACCTTGGCGCGGCGCAATATGTCGGACTCGGTACGCCCCTCGACCAGGCCGAGATCCGCGGTTCCATCCAGCACACTGGCCTCGACCTGCCTTGTGTTGCCGATGCTGACACTCAGCCGCACCGCCGGATAGGCCTCGTGGAAAGACGCCAGCCGGCGCGGCAGCCAGTAGCTGGCGATGGTCAGGCTGGCGGCGATCGAGAGACTGCCGGCGACCGTCTGCGAGACATGCTCAAGCACATTGCGCGCGGCGGCGGCTCGCTCCAGCACGGCCTTGGCCTCCGGCAGGAACCGGTGACCAGTCTGGGCAAGCTCGATGTTGCGGCCGACGCGGTTGAACAGATGGACGCCGTGCTGCTCTTCAAGCGCGCGAATGGCGGCCGATGCCGCCGACTGGGAAATGCCCAAAAGCTCCGCCGCCTTGGTCATGTGGCCGCGCTCGGCGACGGCGACGAAAATGCGCAACTGATCCAGGGTCATGGACGCATTAAGAACCAATATCGATCGAATTTACAAGAACAACTTATTAGACGGATCGATATCTTTATTCTACTTTTTGGGGCGAAGTTAGAAAAAATTGGCCTACAGGTCGCAACGAATAAAATGATCGGGCGGTTCAGATCCCTGCTTGCCCATTGGGCCCGTGGCATAAGGCGGCGGCTGGCCGGCGATCGCTATCATCCGGAAGAACACTATATGCGCGGCCCCGGGCCGAAGACGCGGGCCAAGTCCGGGGGGGCCGCCGGATCATGAGCCACCGACCGCCGCGCGGCGCGAATTCGGCACCATCGCAACGCCCGCTTGCCGACACACGCGCGCCTGATGAAGGTGACGGTGTCGACACATCGCCTGGCATTTCCGACAGCATCGCCAAGACCACCTGCTACATGTGCGCCTGCCGCTGCGGCATCGACGTGCACATCAAGGACGGCAAGGTCCGCTACATCAACGGCAACAAGGACCATCCGGTCAATCGCGGCGTGATCTGCGGCAAGGGCAGTTCCGGCATCATGCAGCACTACAGCCCGGCCCGGCTGAAGAAGCCATTGCTGCGCACTGGCCCGCGCGGCTCCGGCGAGTTTCGCGAGATCGAGTGGGAAGAGGCGTTCGCGATCGCCACCGAACGGCTGTCCGCCATCCGCCGGACCGATCCGAAAAAACTCGCCCTCTTCACCGGCCGCGACCAGTCGCAATCCTTGACCGGTTGGTGGGCGAGCCAGTTCGGCACGCCGAATTTCGCCGCCCATGGTGGATTCTGTTCGGTCAACATGGCGGCAGGCGGCCTTTACTCGATCGGCGGCTCGTTCTGGGAGTTCGGCGAGCCCGACTGGGACAACACGCGATATTTCATGCTGTTCGGCGTCGCCGAGGATCATGATTCCAACCCGATCAAGATCGGCCTCGGCAAACTCAAGGCGCGCGGCGCCAAGGTGGTTTCGATCAATCCGTGCCGGACCGGCTACAATGCGATCGCCGACGACTGGATCGGCATCCGGCCCGGCACCGACGGGCTGTTCGTCTTCGCGCTCATCCACGAACTGCTGAAGGCTGGCCGCGTCGATCTCGATTATTTGCTGCGCTACACCAACGCCCATATTCTCGTCGTGCAGGAGCCCGGCGTCGCCGACGACGGGCTGTTCGTCAGGGATGCCGACGGCAATCCGCTGGCCTGGGACAGGGTGGCGAAAAACGCAGTCAAGGCAACCGACCCGGAGGCGAAGCCGGCGCTGACCGGCAGTTTTGAAATCGATGGACGCCGCTGCACGCCGGTGTTCCAGCTGATCGCCGACCGATATCTTGACGAGAGCTATGCCCCCGATGCGGTCGCCGAGCGTTGCGGCATTGCCGCCGATACGATCCGCCGGATCGCCGCCGAACTCGCCCATGTCGCCTTCGAACAGACGATCGAACTACCGGTGGCCTGGACCGACTGGGCCGGGCGGCGGCACGAAACGATCAAGGGGCGGCCGGTTTCGATGCATGCCATGCGCGGTATATCAGCCCATTCGAACGGTTTTCACACCTGCCGCGCCATCCACCTGCTGCAGGTGCTGCTGGGCACGGTGGACGTTCCCGGCGGCTTCCGCTTCAAGCCGCCCTACCCCAGATCGGCGCCGCCTGGCCCGAAACCCGCCGGCAAGACCGTCAAGCCGATGACCCCGCTCGACGGCATGCCGCTCGGCTTTGTCTGTGGGCCGGACGATCTGCTGGTCGATGAGGCCGGCACGCCGCTTCGCATCGACAAGGCCTATTCCTGGGACGCTCCGTTGGCGGCACACGGACTGATGCACACCGTCATCCGCAACGCCTGGACCGGCGACCCGTATCCGATCGACACGCTGATGATGTACATGTCGAACATGGCCTGGAATTCCTCGATGAACACCGTCGAGACGATTGCCATGCTGACCGACCATGACGGAGCCGGGAACTACAAGATCCCCTTCATCATCTATTCCGACGCCTATTATTCCGAGACCGTGCCGTTCGCGGATCTGGTGCTGCCCGACACTACCTATCTCGAACGCCATGACTGCATCAGCCTGCTCGACCGGCCGATCAGCCATGCCGACGGACCGGGCGATGCCATCCGCCATCCCGTCGTCGAGCCGGACCGCGACGTCAGGCCGTTCCAGTCGGTGCTGATCGAGTTGGGTGCGCGGCTGGGACTCCCCGGCTTCGTCAATAACGACGGAGCGGCCAAATATGCCGACTATGCCGACTACATCGTCAACCACGAGCGCACGCCCGGCATCGGTCCGCTGGCCGGCTGGCGCGGCAAGGACGGGACGTCAATCGGCAGGGGCGAGGCCAATCCGGACCAGTTGCAGCGCTACATCGACAATGGCGGCTTCTGGCATCACGACTTTGCCGACGACCAGCGCTACTACAAGATGGCCAACCGCTCCTATCTCGATTTCGCGGTGCAGATGGGTTTTATCGCCAAGGCCGAGCCGATCGTTTTCCAGCTCTATTCCGAGCCGTTGCAACGCTTCCGCCTCGCCGCGCGTGGCCATGGCCGTGTCCAGCCGCCGGAGGGCGAGCGTCAGCGCATCGAGACCTACATGGACCCGCTACCTTTCTGGTACATGCCCTTCGAGGAAGCGGCCGTCGACCTCGAGAAATATCCGCTGCATGCGCTGACGCAGCGGCCGATGCACATGTATCATTCCTGGGGCTCGCAGAATGCCTGGCTGCGGCAGATCACCAGCCAGAACCGCCTGTTCGTGCATCACCGGACCGGCGCCGGCCTCGGTCTCGTCGATGACGACTGGGTCTGGATCGAGAGCATCAACGGCAGGGTGAAGGGGCAGATCAAGCTGATCGACGGGGTGAACGAAAGCACGGTCTGGACCTGGAACGCGATCGGCAAGCGGCGCGGCAGCTGGGGCCTCAGGGATGATGCGGCCGAGAGCAATCGCGGCTTCCTGCTCAATCATGTCATCGGCGACCAGACCTCGGCCGACGCGCAAGGCAAGCGCTACTCCAACTCCGATCCGGTGACCGGCCAGGCCGCGTGGTTCGACCTGCGCGTGCGCATCGCCAGATGCGCTGATGAGGAAGCCGGCTTCACCGAGCCGCAATTCGAACGATTCCACCAGCCGCCGCATTTCGAGCCCTCGCCCGACAAGTTGACTTTCGGCGCCGAATTTCGCCGGGCAAGAGAGGCCGCGGAATGACCTGCCTTCCCTCTCATACGGACAAGAAGCTCGGCCTCGTCATCGATCTCGACACCTGTGTCGGCTGCCAGGCCTGCGTCACCGCCTGCAAGGAATGGAACACCGGCGGCCACATGGCGCCGCTGACCGATACCGACCCCTATGGCGGCCATGTCGACGGGGTATGGTTCAACCGTGTGCACAGCTACGAGCACACCACCGAGATGGACGGTCGCACGGTGAATTTTCCGCGCTCCTGCCTGCATTGCGAGACGCCGGCCTGTGTCACCGTCTGCCCGACCGGCGCCTCCTACAAGCGGGCGTCGGACGGCATCGTGCTGATCGACGAGGACAAGTGCATCGGCTGCAAATTGTGCAGCTGGGCCTGCCCCTATGGCGCGCGCGAGTTCGACACCGATGTCGGCGTCATGAAGAAATGCACGCTCTGCGTCGACCGCATCTACAACGACAATCTGGCTGAGGAAGACCGCGTGCCGGCCTGCGTCGCCGCCTGCCCGACAAGCGCGCGGCACTTCGGCGATCTCGGCGATCCCCAGTCAGCCGTCTCGCAGCTGGTGGCGGAGCGCGGCGGGGTCGACCTGATGCCTGAGTTGGGGTACCACCCGACCAACAAGTACCTGCCCCCGCGCGCGCATACGCAGCGCGCCGCATCGGTCACCGCTCCCGCGCTGGAGCCGGTGCGGGCCGAAGGCGGTTTCCTCGGCTGGGTCGACCGCATGCTTTCGAACTGACATCCATGCATCCAGCCGTCTCCGTTGTCTTCTTCACCACCGCCACGGGTGCCGGCTACGGCCTGCTCGCGCTGCTTGGCGTGCTCGGTGGGCTCCAGATCATCCCACCCGATTTCTGGCTAGGCCTCGTCGGCCTGGCGCTGGCGCTCGGCCTGGTCGCGGCGGGACTGTTGTCCTCGACCGGTCATCTCGGCAGACCCGAGCGCGCCTGGCGGGCGTTCTCGCAGTGGCGCAGTTCCTGGCTGTCGCGCGAGGGCGTGTCGTCGGTCATCACCTTCATCCCGGCGGGACTGTTCGGCATCGGCTGGGTGTTCTTGGGCCACACCGATGGTTGGGTGGCCATTGCCGGATTGCTGGCCGCCATCGGCGCGATCGTCACCGTCTGCACCACTGGGATGATCTATGCGTCACTGAAGCCGATTGCCCAGTGGCACAGCCGCTACACCTTGCCGGCCTATCTGATCTTCGCGACCATGACCGGTAGCGTTCTGTTGAACGCGCTGCTGCAGGGCTTCGGCGTCGGCTCAAGAGTCATGCTGGCGCTGTCGATGCTTGCCACTCTTGCCGGCTTGGGCTGGAAGCTCGCGACCTGGCGCTACAATGACCGGCTCGAAATCCCGACCACCGCCAACACGGCTACCGGTCTGGCCGGCGGGACGGTGCGGTCACTGGAATGGCCGCATACTGAGGAAAACTACCTGCTCAAGGAAATGGGCTTTCGCATCGCGCGCAAGCACAGCGCGAAGCTGCGCCGGATCACGCAGCTGCTGGCCTTCGCTCTGCCGGTCCTGCTGCTCACCACCACCTTCGCCCTGCCCTGGCCCTTTGCGGCGGTGTCTTCAGGGCTCGCCGCCATCGTCCAGTTCACCGGCATGCTGGTCGAGCGCTGGCTGTTCTTCGCCGAAGCGAAGCACACGGTCACCCTTTACTACGGACGTTGACAGTCAGCCCGGCCGCAACATCGAACCGGAAATGGCGAAGATGCGCTGGGCGCCAAGCATGTAAGCCATTAGCGTTTCCAACCGGAACAGTCCGGCATAGGCGCGGTCGAGCACGTTGAGCGAACCGGTATAAGCGCCGAAGGCCGGCATGATCATGCGGCCGCCATCGCCGGCAAAGCAACGCCTGCGCACCGAGCGGCCTTGTTGCACGATCCGCGCGCAAGGGTGCAGATGGCCTGATACCTCGCCCTCGACGCGCAGCTTGGACGGTTCATGCCGGAACAGCAGCGAGCCTATGGCCAGTTCCCTCACGGTTTCACCAGGTAGATCGGCCGGCGCTTCCGGATCATGATTGCCGGCGACCCAGAACCAGTCGCGGCCTGCCATCAGCGCTTCCAGCCGCTCGCGAAAGCTTGCATGCATGCGCTCGGCGCCACCGCCATCATGGAAGCTATCGCCCAGGCTGATGACGATCGACGGCTGGTAGTCCGATATGACCGCCTGCAATCTGAGCAAGGTCGCACCGGTATCGTAAGGCGGGATCAGCGTGCCGCGCCGTGCCAGCGACGAGCCCTTTTCCAAATGCAGGTCGGAAACGGCCAGAAGCCTGAACTCGGGAAAATAAAGCACGCCGCGCGGATCGCAGACCGCGCGCTCGCCGGCGATGCCTATCATGCCGGCCTCGGCAATCAGCGACGTGCGCGCCAGCGAAAAATTCATTCCTCAACCATCTCCGGCCCCATGGCCTCCTCGACCAGTGTCGCCGCATCCATCAACAGGGTTTCGTCGGCTTCGCCGTTCACCGGCATCTTGCCGATCTCGAGCATGATGGGCACGGCGAGTGGCGAAATCTGCTCCAGATTCTTATGCATGATTCGACCCTGGATGCGCGAGAGCATGTCGGCAAGTCTGCTGACATCGAGCAAACCGGCCGCCGCATCGGCGCGTGTCGCCTGAAGCAGGATATGGTCCGGTTCGTGGCTGCGCAGCACGTCGTAGATGAGGTCGGTCGACACGGTGACCTGGCGGCCGCTTTTCTCCTGACCCGGATGGCGTTTCTCGATCAGTCCCGAAATCAGCGCGCAGTTGCGGAAGGTGCGCTTGAGAAGCCAGCTGTCGGCCAGCCAGGCTTCGAGATCGTCGCCCAGCATGTCCTGGTCGAACAGTGCACCGAGCGACGGTTTTCGAGCTTTGAACATCGCGCCCATGTCACCCAGCGACCATATGGCCAGCGCATAGTCGGTGGCGACGAAGCCGAGCGGCCTAGCGCCTGCCCTGTCGAGGCGGCGGGTGAGCAACATGCCGAGCGTCTGGTGGGCCAGCCTGCCCTCGAAGGGATAGGCGACCAGATAATGGCGGTTGCCGCGCGGAAAGGTCTCGATCAGCAGGTCATCGCGCTTGGGCAGCACCGACTTGTCGGCCTGGAATCGCAGCCAGTCGGCCACCTGCTCGGGCAGCTTCTTCCAGCGCTGCGGATCGTCCAGCATGATGCGGACCTGTTCGGCGAGATAGGTCGAAAGCGGAAACTTGCCGCCTCCATAGTAGGGCACCTTGGCATCGCTGCCGGGCGCGTTCGACACGAAGCATTCGTTCTCGCGAATGCCTTCGAAGCGCAGCACCTTGCCGGCGAACATGAAGGTGTCGCCATGCGTCAGCGTTTCGAGGAAGGCCTCCTCGATCTTGCCGAGAACGCTGCCGCCGCGCGTAGCCGAGCCTTTGCTGCCAGCCTTGACGTAGCGCACGTTGAGCGCCGGCACTTCGATGATGGTGCCGACATTGAGCCTGTATTGCTGGGCAACGCGCGGATTGGAAACCCGCCATAGGCCATCCTTGTTCAGGCGGATCCGGGCGTAACGCTCATAGTTCTTCAGCGCGTAGCCGCCGGTGGCGACGAAATCGATGACGCGGTCGAAGGTCGGCCGATCGAGGCTGGCATAGGGTGCCGCCGTTCGCACCTCCTCGAACAGATCATCGGCGCGGAAGGGTGCGCCGCAGGCGCAGCCGAGCACATGTTGGGCCAGCACATCGAGGCCGCCATCGACCAGCGGCGGTGTATCCTGCGCACCGAGATAGTTGGCGTCGAGCGCGGCCCGGCATTCCAGCACCTCGAAGCGATTGGCCGGAATGAGGATCGCCTTTGACGGTTCGTCCATGCGGTGGTTGGCGCGGCCGATGCGCTGCGCCAGCCGGCTCGCCCCCTTCGGCGCGCCGACATGCACGACCAGATCGACATCACCCCAATCGATGCCGAGATCGAGCGTCGAGGTGGCGACGATGGCACGCAGCGCGTTCTCGCCCATCGCCTTCTCCACGCGCCGGCGCTGGGCGACATCGAGTGAGCCGTGATGAAGCGCGATCGGCAAGGTGTCCTCGTTGACCCGCCACAATTCCTGGAACAGCAGTTCCGCCTGGCTGCGGGTGTTGACGAACAGCAGCGTCGTCTTGTGGCGCTTGATCTCGCGATAAATCTCCGGCGTGGCGTAGCGGGCCGAATGCCCTGCCCACGGCACGCGCTCTTCGGAATCGAGGATGGAGATCTCAGGTTTCGCGCCACCCGTGACGACGATCAATTCGGACATGTCGCCGGGTGGATTCTGGCTGACCAGCCAGCGTCGCAGTTCGTCCGGTTCGGCCACCGTCGCCGACAGGCCGATTGTCTGCAGCCCGGGCACAAAGCTGCGCAGCCGCGCCAAGCCGAGCGCCAGCAGATGGCCGCGTTTCGACGTCACCAGCGAATGCAATTCGTCGAGCACGACATAGCGCAGGTCCTCGAAGAAGCGCCTGGCATCGCCGGCCGCGATCAGCAATGCGAGTTGCTCGGGCGTGGTCAGCAGAATATCGGGCGGCACCAGCTTCTGCCGCTGGCGCTTGTGCGACGGCGTGTCGCCGGTGCGTGTCTCGATGCTGATCGGCAGTCCAATCTCCTCGACCGGCTTGCCGAGATTGCGCTCGATGTCGACGGCCAGCGCCTTGAGCGGCGAGATGTAGAGCGTGTGTATGCCGCGATGCGCCTGCCCCGGCTTTCGCCTTGGCCTGACGGCCAGTTCGGTCAGCGAGGGCAGGAAGCCGGCCAGCGTCTTGCCAGCGCCGGTCGGCGCGATCAGCAGCACCGATTGCCCGCTTTGAGCCTTCGCCAACAATTCGATCTGATGGGCGCGCGGCGACCAGCCCTTCTCTGCGAACCATCTGAGGAATGGCTCGGGCAGGGCCACAGTGGCATTCTGTTCGGCAAGGCGCGGCTCAACTGTCACGCGCCAGAGGTAGCGCGGCCACGGGCAATCGCCAAGGGAAATCGGAACAAAAGGGGATCGCATCAACTCCACCTTCCCCCCTTGTGGGGGAAGGTGGATCGGCGCGGAGCGCCGAGACGGATGAGGGGTGTTCCAGGGATCGCCAACGTCTCACTCCGCTGGAACACCCCTCATCCGTCGCCTTCGGCGACACCTTCTCCCACAAGGGGAGAAGGAAGAACCCGCACTAAGGCCGCCGAAACCCCGTCGGGCCGCCATAGAGATAACCGATGCGAGCGATGGCATCCTTGAGCCCTTCGCGCGAGACCAGCATGGTGTGGCCATTGGCATGGATCATGGTCTCGGCATCGGTCATGAGCGCGACATGACCTTTCCAGAAGACGAGGTCGCCCCGCCGCAATCCGGCATGGTCCGGCCCCGGATCGAGCGGCTCGCCGATGCTTGCCGCCTGCATGTCGGAATCGCGCAGCACGTCCCGGCCGGCCATGCGCATCGCCAGTTGCACGAGGCCCGAACAGTCAATGCCGAAGCCGGACGCGCCACCCCAAAGATACGGTGTCCCAAGAAAGGTCTCGGCCACCGCGACATAGTCGGCCGCGACTTCGCCGATTGGCCGCAAATGGCCCGCGATGATCGCCTCGCCAGAGGGCAGGACGGCATAATGCGTGCCGCGCGTTTCGGCGCTCCCCGCCACGGTCACCGTCGATCCCATTGATAGTCGTCCCGCGATCGGAAAGCGCAGATCCGCACCGGGGTAGAGGAAGGTGCGGG
Organism: Mesorhizobium sp. 113-3-9; assembly: GCF_016756515.1. Lineage (NCBI taxonomy): Bacteria > Pseudomonadati > Pseudomonadota > Alphaproteobacteria > Hyphomicrobiales > Phyllobacteriaceae > Mesorhizobium > Mesorhizobium sp. 113-3-9. The sequence continues at coordinate 7,572,606 of NZ_AP023246.1, forward strand.
GCACCGAGACGATATGGGTGGGCGCGTGGTCCCGTCCGCCCAGCATGGTTGCGTCGACGTAGCCGACATAGCCATCGCGTTCGGCCTGGATCCAGGCCCAGCCTTCGGCATCCTCGAAAACCAGCACATCGTCGCCAAACAGGGCTTGTGTGTTGATGCCCGCATCCGCCCTGGGCGCCTTGCGGATATCGGCCACCGAGGCCGAAATCCGCGCCGGCCGGCCGGCGACGAAGCGATCGGCGGCGACCTCGCCCTTCAGCCTTGCGTCGGCAAGGTCGGAACGGAAAGCATGAAGGCGGGCATCCCTGGCGGTCAAATCGGCAATCCGGGCAAATGGCTAGTGGTCAGATGGGCAGTTCATGCGCCCTGGCAATGATACCATCGCCAAAGCGCTCGACAAAGAGCGCGCCCTCGACCGTTCGCTTGATCAGGACATTGCGCTTGTCGAGTTCGTCGCGATGGCGCGAGACCAGCTTCAGCGCGCCCATCGTGTCGAGCGCGCGCGTGATGACCGGCTTGGTGACGTTGAGGCGAGCAGCGAGCCCACGCACCGTGTGCGGCGGCGGATCGAGATAGATTGTGAACAGGATCGCCGTCTGGCGCATGGTCAGGTCGGGTTCGTCGTCGCGCACCTGCGACAGCATCACTTGCTGCCACAGTCGCAAGGCCTGGCTCGGGCGCATCGCAATCGACATCGCACAAGCATGACGCCAAATTGTTTCGGTTCCGTTTCAGTTTCGGCAATTTGCCGGCTCTGTTGACCGGCTCAGCCGAAACGATTGGAAATGATCCGCTCCAATGCCCGAATGCCTTGCGCCTCGCCGCCGGCGGGGCCGTGCGGACGGTCGGCGGGGTTCCAGGCGAAGATGTCGAAATGCGCCCAGCTCGCGGTCTTCTCGACAAAGCGCTTGAGGAACAGGGCAGCGGTGATCGAGCCGGCGAACCCGTCCGTGGTGACATTGTTGATGTCGGCGATCTTCGATGACAGTTTCGCATCGTAAGGCCGCCACAGCGGCATGCGCCACAGTGGATCCTCGACCGCGGCAGAAGCCGCGGTCAGATCCGAGGCCAGCGCCTCGTCGCCGGTGTAGAAGGGCGGCAGATCCGGGCCAAGCGCGACACGGGCAGCTCCCGTCAGCGTCGCCATGTCGACCAGGAGCTGCGGCTCTTCGTCGTCGGCCAGCGCCAGCGCGTCGCCCAGCACGAGCCTCCCTTCGGCGTCCGTGTTGCCGATCTCGACCGTGATGCCCTTGCGGCTCGCCAGCACGTCGCCCGGTCGGAAAGCATTGCCGGCGATCGAATTCTCGACCGCGGGGATCAGCACCCGCAACCGCACGTTCAATCCGGCAGCCATGATCATGGAGGCCAGGCCAAGCACGTTGGCCGCGCCACCCATGTCCTTCTTCATCAGCAGCATGCCGGATGACGGCTTGATGTCGAGGCCGCCAGTGTCGAAACAGACGCCCTTGCCGACCAACGTCACCTTCGGCGCAGCCTTCGACCCCCATGTCATGTCGATCAGGCGCGGCGCGCCGGTCGAGGCACGGCCGACGGCATGGATCATCGGGAAATTCTGGGCGAGCAGGTCGTCACCCTTGATGACAAAGACTTCGGCTTTATGAACCCCGGCCAAGGTCCGCACCGCCATCTCCAGATCCTCCGGTCCCATGTCGCTGGTCGGCGTGTTGACCAGGTCGCGTGTCAGGAAGACGCCATCGGCGATGCGGCGAACACGCCCTGCATCGGCACCGGCCGGCAGATCGAAGCGCAGCGCCTTGCCTGACTTCTTGCCGTAGCGGGTAAAGACATAGCCGCCGAGCGCCAGCGCGATTGCCGCGAGTTCCGGCTCGGCCGGCGTCGCGGCGAAATGCCAGTCGCCTTCCGGCAGGTTCCTGGACAATACACCGAGCGCCAGCGCGCCCTCGCCGTCTCCAATGCCGAACAAGGCCCCGGCAAGCGCGCCGTTTTGGCCGGGCACGGCCAGCGTCCTGCCTGCCTCGCCGGAAAAGCCGTTGGCCCTGGCCCAGGCGATCGTGGACGGCGCAAGGCCCGCGGCCTCCAGACCGTCCCTGGCCACCAAGTGCACCGGCAACGCGCCGTCCAATTTCTTCTCGACGAGCTCGACAGGCATTCGATGTTCTCCATGCCGAACCCAAACCGAGTCGGCGTTTCTTAACTCTCCGTTAGGGTTAACAGAATATTTCTGCGGGAGGGAAGATGGCCTCGCAATGGCCGCGCGCATGAAATGGAGGCTTGGGTAGCGATGCCGACCGACCGCACAGTGAATGCCAGGGGAAAACGGCTCGTCACCACGGCCCTCATGCTGGCGCTCGCGGCGGGCGTCGCCGGCTGCGGAACCGACAAGCTCACCACCGGCTCGATCGGCCGCACCGGCGGCAAGCCGCTGGAGACCATGTCGGCGGGAGAACTGCACAGCGCCACGGCCGCCCTTGGCCAGTCCTACGCCAGGAACCCCAACGACAAGCGAATCGCGACAAACTTCGCGGCCGCGTTGCAGATGGACGGCGATGCCGACCAGTCGCTTGCCGTGATGCGCAAGCTGGCCATCGCCTACCCCAAGGACCGCGACGTGCTCGCCGCCTATGGCAAGGCGCTGGCTGCCAATGGCCAGTTAGAGGCAGCGCTTGACGCCGTGCGCCGCGCGCAGACGCCGGAATATCCCGACTGGAGGCTGGTGTCGGCGGAAGCGGCCATCCTTGACCAGATCGGCCAGAAGGACGATGCGCGCCAGCTCTACCGCAAGGCCCTCGAACTCAAGCCGAACGAGCCCTCGGTTCTCTCCAATCTCGGCATGTCCTACGTGCTGGAAGGGGATCTGCGCACCGCCGAGACCTATATGCGCTCGGCTGCCCAGCAGCCTGGCGCCGACAGCCGTGTGCGCCAGAACCTGGCGTTGGTCGTCGGCCTGCAGGGCCGTTTCGACGAAGCCGAGAAAATCGCCTCGCAGGAGCTCTCGCCCGAACAGGCACAGGCCAATGTCGCCTACCTCAGGCAGATGCTGGCCCAGCAGAATGCCTGGACCCAGCTCAAGGATCAGGACAAGGCGAAGCCGGCAACCAACTGACGGCGATTTCGCCGACAAACGCTGAAAGCCGCGCTGCATGCAGCGCGGCTTTTGTCTTTGGGCGAGGATTTGCCGTGACTTTTACTGGCTGGTCGACGCTGGCGCCCCCGAATGATCGCCGAAGATGCCGCGCTGGCTGACCTGGATGCCGGCGGGGCCCAGGATGATGGCGAAGAGCACAGGCAGGAAGAACAGGATCATCGGCACGGTGAGCTTGGGCGGCAAGGCGGCGGCCTTCTTCTCGGCGGCGTTCATGCGCATGTCGCGGCTTTCGGCGGCAAGCACGCGCAATGCGTGCGCCACGGGCGTGCCGTAACGTTCGGCCTGGACGAGCGCCTGCGAAACCGATTTGACCGATTCCAGGCCGGTGCGGCTGGCAAGATTCTCATAGGCCTGCTTGCGTTCCTGCAGATAGGAGAGCTCGGCGTTGGTGAGGATGAACTCTTCCGCCAGAGCCACCGACTGCGCGCCGATCTCGTCGGCAACCTTGCGCAACGCGGCTTCCACCGACATGCCCGACTCCACGCAGATCAGCATCAGGTCGAGCGCATCAGGCCACGCCATCTGGATCGACTGCTTGCGCTTGGTGGCGCGGTTGTTGACATAAACGACCGGTGCGTAGAAGCCGCCATAGGCAACGACGACGCAGACGAACAGCCGCACGACCAATGGTTTGTCCGGCAAGCCTCCAAGCACGAATATGTAGACCAGGGCCAGCGCGAAGCCGACAAAAGGCAAGACGAGACGGAAGAAGAGAAATCGCGTCAGCGGGTTCTGCCCGCGAAAGCCGGCTACCTTGAGTTTCTGCAAGGTGTTCTCGTCGGCCAGCGCGCGCCGCAGGTCCAGCCGGTCGACAATGTTGCGCATGCCGATCGACTGTTGTTCGCGCAGGCCTTTGCGGCGGCGATCGGCCTCGGTGGCAAGCCGCGCGCGCTGCTTGGCGCGAAGCTCATCGCGCTCGAGTGCGACCGTCTTCATGCGCGCCTTGAGTTGGTTGCCGCCAAGGGCCGGCAGCAGTGTAAAGACGGTCGCGAACACGGCGATGGCGACCAGCACCGCGATCAGAAACGCCGGATCCGTCAGTGACTTGATGACTTGTTCACTCATGCCGCGGCCCTAGACATCAAAGTTCATCATCTTGCGCATCACGAAGATGCCAATCGACATCCAGACGGCGGAAACGCCGAGGATCAGATTGCCAACACTGGTGTTGAACAGCGGCATCAGGTAGAGCGGGCTCGAAAGGTAGACCAGGAAGGCGACGATGAAGGGCAGCGCGCCGATGATGGCGGCCGATGCCTTCGCCTCCATGGACAGCGCCTGGACCTTGGCTTTCATCTTCTTGCGGTCACGAAGCACGCGCGAAAGGTTGCCCAGCGCCTCGGACAGATTGCCGCCCGCCTGCGACTGGATCTGGATGACGATGCCGAAGAAACTCGCTTCGGTGCATGGCATGGTTTCGGGCATCCGCAAGGTCGCATCGGGGATCGACAGGCCCATCTGCTGCGAATCGACGATGCGGCGAAACTCGGTCTTCACCGGCTCGGGGGATTCGTTGGCGATCAGGCGCACGGCATCATTCAGCGGCAGGCCGGACTTGACCGCGCGCACGATGATGTCGAGGGCGTTTGGAAATTCGTTGAGGAATGCCTTGACGCGCCGGGCGCGGCGAAACGAGACGAACCAGCGCGGCAGGCCGAGCGCGCCGGCCAGCAGCACGCCTGGCAGGGCAAACATCGGCGCCCCGGCCATGAATGCGACCACGGTCAGCGCGAGGCCGCATATGGCGGAATAAATGTAGAAGCGCTCGATCGAAACCTTCATCCCGGCCTGCCGGATTTGCGCCTTCAGCGGCGGCTTCTTGACGGCGGTGTCCTTGGCTTTCTGCTTCTCGTCGAGCTCCTTCAGCGAATCCTGCACCGATTTACGGCGCTTGGCCGCGTCCGCCGCGCGGTCGCGAGTGGCCTTGACGATGGAACGGTCCGTCTCAGCGGACTTGATCGTTTCAAGCCGCTTGCCGGCCTGTTTCTCGTTGCTGATCTGGTTGAACAGGAATGCATAGGCGACCGCGCCGGCGCTGAAGCCGGCGAGCACGACAAACGCCAATACGGTGCCGTCAATTCCAAACATCGAGCAGAGCCCTCAACGCTACGTCAGTCAGCGCGTTTCTCCATGGCCTCGAGCGCAACGGCGAGGCGCTGCTCCTCGCCGTAGTAACGGGCACGGTCCCAGAAATGCGGACGGCCGATTCCGGTCGAGACATGCTCGCCCAGAAGCTTGCCGTTGGCGTCCTCGCCCTTGATGTTGTAGAGGACGATATCCTGCGTGATGATGACGTCACCTTCCATCCCGATGACCTCGGTGATGTGGGTGATGCGGCGCGATCCGTCGCGCAGACGCGCCGCCTGGATGATCACATCGATGGAGCCGACGACGATTTCGCGCACCGTTTTCTGCGGCAGCGAATAACCGCCCATGGCGATCATGGATTCGATACGGTTCAGGCATTCGCGCGGACTGTTCGAGTGGATCGTTCCCATCGAGCCGTCATGGCCGGTGTTCATCGCCTGCAGAAGATCGAACACTTCGGGTCCGCGCACCTCGCCGACGATGATGCGTTCGGGCCGCATGCGCAGGCAGTTCTTGACCAGATCGCGCATCGTCACTTCGCCTTCGCCTTCGAGGTTGGGCGGGCGGGTTTCCAGGCGCACGACATGCGGCTGCTGCAGCTGCAGTTCGGCCGAGTCCTCGCAGGTGATGACGCGCTCCTCGCGGTCGATATAATTGGTCAGGCAATTGAGCAGTGTCGTCTTGCCCGAGCCGGTGCCGCCGGAGATGACGATGTTGCAGCGAACGCGGCTGATGATCTTGAGAACCTCGGCTCCCTGCGGAGAAATGGCGCCAAACTTGACCAGCTGATCGAGCGTCAGCTTGTCCTTCTTGAATTTTCGGATGGTAAGTGCCGCTCCATCTATGGAGAGCGGAGGCGCGATGACGTTGACACGGGAGCCGTCGGGAAGGCGTGCGTCGCAGATCGGGCTGGATTCATCGACACGGCGGCCGACCTGGCTGACAATGCGCTGGCAGATGTTGAGAAGCTGCTGGTTGTCGCGAAAGCGAATGCTAGTCTGTTCGACCTTGCCGTTGACTTCGATATAGACGTTCTTGGACCCGTTGACCATGATGTCGGCGATGTCGTCGCGGGCAAGCAATGGCTCGAGCGGTCCATAGCCAAGCACATCGTTGCAGATGTCATCGAGCAGCTCCTCCTGTTCGGCAATCGACATCGCGAAGTTCTTGATCGCGATGATGTCGTTGACGATGTCGCGGATTTCCTCGCGCGCGCTTTCGGGTTCGAGCTTGGCGAGCTGCGAAAGGTCGATCGTGTCGATGAGCGCCGAGAAAACCTGGCTCTTGGTGTCGTAGTAGGTCTCGCTCTTTTCGCGGCCCCGCCTCGCCTCCGGCGCGATGGGCGGCGCCTCTACCGCGCGCCGAGCCGGTGGTGCGACAGACGCGCTTGGCGGCGGTGCCGCGGCCCGGCCAAGAACCGCCGTATCCGTCGAACCCGCAGCCGGCGGCGCGGCCGGCGCCGGTGCTGGTTGGCGGAATTCCGGTGTGAACCGGTTGCCGTCGTCGTTGCCTCTTTTACCGAACATGATCGACTACCGGTTCCAAAGCATCACTTCTTGTTGCGCGAGAGCTTGCCAAGCAGGCTGCCGAGGCCAGCCTTCTTTTTCGTCCGGATTTCGCTTCGCCCGGTGAGCACATGGGCAATCTCATTGATGGTCGCGACAATCTGGTTCTTGGCATCCATTTCGCCCAGCATACGCCCGTTGTTGGCGGCATTGCCGAACAGCAAAGGATCGAAGCCGATGACCGCCATCGGCGTCAGGCTGAGCGGCTCGGCGAAATCGGACGGCGAAATTTCCGGCCGCTTGGGCACGCCGGCCTGGTTGATGATGAGCTTCGGCGGCGGGTCGTTGGGGCGCAGCCGCTTGAGCATGTCGATCAGGTTCTTGGTGTTGCGCAGATTGGCCAGCTCCGGCGTCGCCGTGATGACGATCTCGTCGGCCTTGACCAGCGTGTTCTTGGCCCAGCCCGTCCAGACATGGGGAACGTCCAGCACGAGGAGCGGTACGCTGCGCTGCGCTGTATCGACAAGCTGCGCGAAGGCATCGGGATCGAAGTCGTAGACGCGTTCCAGCGTCGAGGGCGCCGCGAGCAGCGACAGGTGCTCCGCGCACTGGGTCAGCAGCCGGTCGAGATAGACTTCGTCGATGCGTTCGGGCGAAAACACCGCTTCGGCAATGCCCTGTGCCGGGTCCTGGTCGAAATTGATGTTGGCCGTGCCGAAGGCGAGGTCGAGGTCGGCAACGACGACCTCGGACTTGAACAGGGAGGACATTGCCCAGGCTACATTGTGGGCGATGGTGGAAGAGCCGACGCCGCCCTTGGCGCCGACAAAGGCCACCGAACGGCCGAGCGGTTCGGCCTCAGGGTCGACGAAAATCGACGACACGACACTGACGATGTCGGCCATCGACACCGGCGCGATGACATATTCGGAGATGCCGGAGCGGATCAGCTCGCGATAGAGACCGACGTCGTTGTAATGGCCGATAACCACCACTTTCGAGGATGGATCGCAGTGTTCCGAGAGCTGGGCGAGCTGCTCCAGCAATTGCTTGGGTTCGCTGCGCGACTCCAGCAGGATCAGGTTCGGCGTCGGTGCCGACTGATAGAATTCGATGGCCGTGGGAACGCCGCCCATATGGACCTTGAGATGCGCCTTGGTCATGCGGCGGTCCTCGCCGGCGCGCTCGACCGGATTGGCAACGCCCTCGGTCTCGCAGAATGCCTGGATCGAGATGCGGGGGACCGGCCGCAACGCCTGCATCGCGGCGATGTCCTGCGGTGAGGTGTCACCGCCGTCCACGGTGGCGTCATAGGCAAGGTTGCTCATGGTCATGCTCTTTCCGTGGCCTGTTCTTTCCGTGTCTTCTCTTTCCCAAGGGCGGCTTAGTAGGTCACTTCCGAATTGCCGAGGAATTCATTCGAAATGCCCCTGTTGCGGTAGACATCGATCACCGCGCCGCGGTTTTCCGCGTCGATGGTGCTCTGCTTGCGCGGCCCGAGCAGATCGGCCGGGTTGGCCATCTGGGCGGCGAGATTGTTCTGATAGGAGCAGCCGAAGTCAGCATAGTGCTTGTTCTCCGATGTCTCGACCAGATTGTCGGGCCAGCGTCCGCATTTGTCGGTCTGGGCTCTCACCGCGATATAGGAGACGCGAACCGGTGCCGATGCCTCGCTCGATCCAGCCTGATAGGAAACCACGACGATCCGGTTGCGCTTGACGCCGCTGGCGACCGCCAGCCGGGCGAAATCGCGGCCGGCCGCCGACGCGGCGACCTGATTGGCCGATCCGCTGGGGATCTGGATCGTCAATGTCGGAGCAGCACTCTTGTCATAGCCGTCGAGGAAACCGAGCAGCGTGTCGCGCTGCGAACCGGTCATGCCACGGTCGCCGGCGCCGACAGGAAGATCGATCTTCTGGTTCTTTTCGGCGATCACGATCGGATGATTGGTGCGATAGTCGTCCGGAATGGCTCCGACGGTGATGCTGTCGCGCTGGGCGCAGCCGGCCAGCAAGGCCGTTACCGCCACCGCCAGGATCGGGAGCGCCCGCAGGCTGGTCCGCGAACGGCCGGTGCGCATCGTCGTGGCGATGCTCCTTGTGTTCAACGCTGACTGAGACATGTCCGCTTCCCCATTCACTTGTAGATGAAGCCGACAACGCCGTGGTACCGGCCGTTGGGCTTGTCGGTCTGCATGGTGCCGTAGACGCGATTGACCTTGCCAAGGAACATGGCGGCACCATCGCTGGCAGGGTTGAAATTGTCGTCCGGCTTGGCGAGATCGTTGCGTGCCACCGGCTTAGCCAGATAGGGCGTGATTATGATCACCAGCTCGGTCTCATTGCGCACGAAATCTCTGCTGCGGAAAAGCGCGCCGAGCACGGGGATCTTCGTCAATCCAGGCAAGCCGTTGACGGCCTGCCTGACATCGTCGCGAACCAGGCCGGCGATCATCATGGAGCCACCCGAGGGCAGTTCAACCGTCGTATCGGCAAGGCGCTTGCGCAGTGACAGTGCGTTCATGCCGATACTCTTATTGTCCGTGGAGGCCGACACGGACCCCTCGGTTGTCGGTTCGGAAACCGAGGTTCTGACTTTCAGGCTTATGCGACCGGGCGACAGAACCACCGGCTGGAATTCCAGGCCTATGCCGTACTCGATCTTGTCGACCGTATAGGTCTTCAGACCGGTCTGGTTGTCACTGGATACGTTCTGGGAGACGCTGCTCACCATGTTGTATTCGCCACCGACCTTGAAGGTCGCCTTCTCGCCGGATACGGCGGTCAAGGTTGGCTCGGCCAAGGTCTTCATGACCCCTGATTGCTCCATTGCGTTGATATAGGACTGCAGCCCCGACGCACTGATACTGAGGCCCGCGTTCGACAGCGGCTTGCCGAGACCCGCGAAAGGGTCACTGAGCGCGCCGTAGCTGATGCCGTTGCTGCCGCCACTGCCGACCATGTTGACGCCGAGCTGTTTCATCACGGACCGGCTGACTTCAGCGACGGTCACTTTCAGCGTGACCTGGTCGTCACCGATGATCTGCAGGAGATTGACGATCTTCGAGACGCGTCGTTCCTGGTCTGGGTTGTTGATGTCGACACCGCTCTGGGCCGAGCCGCCGGCAGCGGTCTGCGAATATTGACCCGTCGTCGCTTCACCGCCCGAGACGAAGATCGTCGCCAAGTCGACCGCTCGCTTCGCATCCAGCGGCGTATCGACCGTTCCAGTCAGGACGACGTTGTCGTTCAGCAGTTCCACCTTGATGGCCGAGGTAGGAAGGAAGCGCTTGATGTAGCCCTCCAGGCCGGCAACGTCGCGTTCAACGGCCAGATCCAGGCTGGCGATCTGTTCGCCGTTCGGACCGAAGACGAAGATGTTGGTCTCGCCGACCGACTTGCCGAACAGGTAGATACGCCTTGCGGTGCGGGTCACCGCATCGGCGACGCTCGGGTTGGCGACAAGAATGTCGTAGGCATCGCTCGGCAAGTCTATGACCACCGATTTGTTGAGGCCCAGCTTGACGCGCTGCGTGGCTGTCGTAGCCGTCACCTGCGTACTCTTCGCCTCGACAACGCCCTGCACATTCGTTCCGACGAGCAGCAGGCCGAATGCCGCGGCTGCGATTGCCGGCAGTTTACCGCTTAGCCTCATTTCCTTGCCCCTACTTCGGAAACTTCACCCGACTTGATCAATCTCACCGTTCCCTTGCGGCCATTGCCGGAAACGAGATAGTCGGCCTCGTCCACATTCTTTTCCTGGGTGTCCGTGATCGCCCGCAGCGCCAGCGTCAGGCGATCGGCCATCTGCTGGGCAACGGTGATGATCTCCGCCTGTTTGGGCGTGAGCTCCAGCGTGGCGGTCTGGCCGACCCTGGTCTTCTTGCCCTCCTCATCCTCCTGGATGGTCTGGTCGATTGCCAGGACGCGGATGTTCTTGAGGATGGTTTCAGTGTTGAAACCGGTGCTGCCGCTGTTCGCATCGGCCCTTCGCGTCATGATGACGTCGACAAAATCGTTTGGAAGGATGAAGCCGCCTGCCGACGTATCGGCCGATATGGTGGTGGCGACCGCCCGCATCCCGGAAGGCAGGATGGACGACATGAAGCTCTGCCCCTCGCCAATCAGCTTGGAACGCCGCACGGGCTCACCCGCGTACATCGGCACACGGGCAATCGACCCCTTCAATTTGTCCAGGGCGTCGGGAGCGGTTGCCTTGGTGATGAAATTCGCGTTGACGCCGTCGGCCGGCCAGGATTGCCAGGAGATGTTGTTCTGAAGCGCGTTGCCCATCGCGACATCTCCGGAGAGCACAAGGACGTCCTGCAGGGGTACGGCAGGAGCCTGGGGACCCGAATCGACGACGATCTGGGGCGGCGGTGCGGCGACCATGTTTTTTGCGACATAGCCAGCGCCACCTGCCGCAGCCACCGCCACGCTCAGAATAATCAGTCGGGATGCTGGCATCTGTCCGAACCCTCGCCCTTGGCAAACCACCTAGCCAAGCCGGACTTTGCAGCGGCAATCGTCAAAACAAGGTTAATGCAATGCTTACGATCGTGATTAATTTAAGGTTTACATAAATTAGCTGGATCGCCCCGCCACGGATGCAAAAGAGGGCCCTGGCCCCCCGGAGCTTCCAAAGCCGGTCGGGCAACCCGATCAAGGTGACGGAATTCAGATCGCGTTCAGCTCGCCAGCCTTGCCAGCGCCCACACCATCAAGGGCGAATCCGGATAGGTCAGCAGTCCGCCCAGACCGAGCGCGATCCCATAGGGCACCCCGGTCGTATCATCCGCGAAATGACGCAGGAATGGATTGCGTCCGGTAATCACCGCCAGCGGCGACTTCCGATAGACGAGAATGGCAAGCGTCAGCAGGCCGCCGATCATTGTCGAGACAACAAGGTATTCGACGAGATGGATGTTCAACCCCATCCACACGGCCGTGGCGGCGAGCAGCTTGGCATCGCCTCCACCCATGCCACCCATTGCGAACAGGCCGAACGTCACGGCAAGAACCAGGGCGCCGGCGGCGAAATGCCAACCGTAGGCTGCCCAGTCCATACCCGTCAGCGGCGCAACCAGCGCAAAGACGGCTACAAGCAGCACTGACACGCGATTGGCAATTGTCATCGACAGCATGTCGGAGATCGCGGCAAACAGCATGCAGAACGGAAAGACGACGAAGATCAGGGCTTCAAGCATCGGCGCTCATGCCTATTGTCAGAATTCCAAGGGCTCAATCTAGGCTCGTTCGATTAACGATTGATGAGGCCCGAAACGAAAAGATGGCTTGTGTTGGCAGTGACATGGACGAACAGAATAAAACAGGGGCCGCCATGTGGCGGCCCCTGTCTGGAACGCTATCGGAGCGTTCAACAATAAGCAGATCAGCTGCCGCTGCTGTTCAGGGTGCTTCCGATGGAACTGAACTTGGCGTTGATCGCATTGCCGAGTGCGCCGGCGCCGGTGATGATGGCGAGCGCGATGAGAGCGGCGATCAGACCATATTCGATAGCGGTCGCGCCGGATTCGTCCTTCACGAAACGTGCAAAAAGATTAGACATTCGAGAGCTCCTACTCCACGTGTTACAGCACTTCCGTCAACTTCTGTGGTGGTTGATCGGATGCTTGCCAATCTAGGGAGAAGCTCTTTCGATCGGCTTAATAAACAGCCTTACCGATTCCTTTCCCGGCTCGAACGGAGTGCTTGGTTAACTCCATGCTAAGCGCCGGCTAAAGTACCGTTCCCCAGGCCAACGCCGCAAAGGGCAAGGGCTTAAGGAATCTTGCGACCCAGAGCGGATCCGACCATGCGGGCAGCCGTGCCGATCGCCATATCCGGCGCCAGCAAGCCGACTTAACCGTTGGTTCACCAATCTCGTTCATGTTCCGTTGAACAGTTTGCTTGCTTGGAGCGCCTCGATGGCCGTGCAGAGATCCTCAATCCTGATTGCCGTGCTTCTTGCCGCCACGAGCCTGGTCACGCCAGCCAGAGCCGGCGCCGATATAGAAGTCACCATGAATCAGGCCAAGATCGTGAAGCTGTCGCGCCCCGCCGACACGATCGTCGTCGGCAACCCGGCAATCGCCGATGCCTCCGTCCAGGACGCCTCGACGATCGTGCTCACCGGCAAGGGTTTCGGTGTCACCAATCTCGTCGTTCTCGACCAGGACGGCAGCCCGATCGTCGACGCGCAGGTTACCGTCGTGCGGCAGGCAGCCTCGTCGGTTCGCATCTATCGGCGTGCAGAGGTCCAAACCATGTCTTGCACGCCTTATTGCGAGAGCTCCTACAAGAGCGAGGCCGAAAAATCCTCCGAAGCCGAAATGAACGTCAGCAGATAGGCTGCACGGCCCCGGCGGTCGTCCAGGTTACCGGCCAGTTAAGACGCTAGCGCCGACTTTAACGATCATTCAAACCGGACCTCAATTGGTTTGCGCTAATACACCTGTCAGGACCGTCCAGGGATGGCAGGAACAGGGCATGGGCAACGAATTCGGCTCGACAGGTCAGCACAAGGTGGAGCGCGCCAGGTCTTTCAGGCGCTTCGTACGCGACCGGCGTGGCAGCACGGCGCTGGAATTCGCGCTGCTCGCATTGCCGTTCGCCCTCCTTGTGTTCGCCATCCTTGAAAGCTGCATCTCTTTTGCCGGCCAGGAGGTGATGGCCAACATCACCGACGATGTCGCGCGCCAGTTGCGCACGGGCCAGTTGAAGCCGGCCGATGTCGCGGGAACCAAATTGACGACCCTGATCTGCGGCAGACTGCAGATCATCGTCTCCACGGATTGTCCCGACCAGTTGCTCGTCGACCTCCGCCAATATTCGACTTTCGCCGACGCGGCCCTGGCGAGCTTCAAGATCGCTGGCGGCAAAGTCGTTCTGATGCAAGGCACCACCCAGCAGGATTTCGCGAACTCGCCAGGTCCGGCGGAATCGAGAAACATGCTGCGGGTCTTCTACGCATGGCCTGTGGTGACCGATCTGATGGCAAAGTCGATGGCCAATCTGAGCGGTGGCAGGACGCTGCATTTCGCGTCGATCACCTGGCAGAACGAACCGTTCGACAATTGAGTTCGAAGACGCCAACAAGAAAAAAGGCAATGCCATGATGCGTGCGGGGGCACATCTGAGATTTGCGGGAGCCTGGGGAAAGCTGGTTCGATTCTCGTCCAATCGCAAGGGCGTGGCGGCGGTCGAATTCGCCCTTATCGTGCCTATCCTGCTGGTCATGTACTTCATGACCATGGAGGCTTCGCAGGCCATCGAGACCAGCAAGAAGGTCAGCCGCATCGGCAGCATGGTTGCCGACCTCGTCACGCAGCAGCCGACCATCGTCAAGGCGGATCTCGACGCCATCATGCAAATCGGCACCTCGACCATCCAGCCCTACAACCGCTCGACGCCGAACATCACCATCACCGCGATACAGGTCACCACCGACACGCCACCCAAGGTGAACGTGGTGTGGTCGCGCAAGGTGCTCAATGGCGTCAATAGCGTCGGCGCCACCGCAGGCACGGCCACTACGGTTCCGGCAACGCTCAAGGTCGCCGGCACCTTCCTCATCCGCGTCGAGAGCAACCTAGCCTATTCGCCAATTATCAACTGGCAGCCGGACACCCAACAAAAGCTTGGACTGACCCAATCCCTGACCACGACGATCCCGATGGGCGAGACCTACTATCTGCGCCCCCGCAGGAGCCTGACGATCCCCTGCAGCGATTGCTGAAGACTTCTACTGCTGCCCACCATCAGCCGACACCAGGCGCACGATGGCCTCCGCCGTCGCATAGTCCTTTGGGGCAACGGTCAAAAAGCCGCCGGAGTGTTTCGATTCCAGAAGATCGTAGACATCCGGCGTCGTCGATTTGAGGTTGGTGAGGAAGACGGTCAGCCGGCGCTTGGCTTCCGGGTCGAGATCGCTGCGTACGGCGTGGGGACCGTATCTCAGCAAGCCCGACGTCCACACGACCTGAAATGCCGACGGCGCAAGGCCGGCCTCTTCCAACCTTGCCTGCGTGCCGTCAGACAACAATGGCTGGCCGTCGGCCGTCGCCGTCACCCAACCGAACAAAGCGTCAGCCTGGCCATCGAAGAGCATTTTTTCCGCCGCGGACGCCGAATCGGCATGGACCAGAAACGGTGAATCTTCGGCGATCTTGACGTCTTCGGCGGCCAGCCCCGCCAGCGGCAAAAGCGAACCTCCGACGCTGTCCGGCGGCGGCATGGCGATCCGGTGCGTCTCCATCGCCGCCAGGTCGGGCAGTTTGCCGTCCCTGGTCAGCAGCACGGAGCGGATGCCGGCCGCGCCGTCGGAATCGACCGGAGCCACAAGCGGCTCGATGCATCCACAACGCTGCAGCGCCGTCGCGTAGGCCGTCGCCGAATAGATGGCATATTCGATCCGGGCATTGGACTGCGCCTCGATCAGTGCCGCATAATCGTGCGCGACGACGAACTCCACCTTCATGCCAAGCGCATTGGTAAAGGATTGCGTCAACAGCGCCAGCCCCGGAACGGTGTTGCCGGCGCCAGGCTCGGCGACGATACCGATGCGAAACGTGCCGATATCATCGCGCCAGTCGGCCCGCGCCGGACCACACCAAAGCGCCCCGTGCACGGCTACAAGGGCAGCGCATGCCTTCCGCACGGCATTCATGACAAGACCGTCCTGCGTTTTCTTCGATCCATATCCACTGCCCGCTGCGCGCGACACTTTACATTCTGGATTGAGCTTGTCGTTGCCCAAAACCGCTGCGCACTTTTGGGCGACATGGACTATTAGGTTTGTTCATGTCGTTACTCCAAAACCGCAACGCACTTTTGGGCGACATTCACTGGACTATCGCGCCAAGCCGTTGCCGTTTGGTTTCCGAATTGCCAATGCCGCCGTGGAACCCTATGTCTGGGCGTCCAAACTGGCGATAATGACCCGATGGCGCGTGCTTTCCTCTTTGTCCTGGATTCTTTCGGCATCGGTGGCGCGGCCGATGCCGAACGCTATGGCGACGACGGCGCCAACACGCTCGCGCATATCGCCGAAGCTTGCGCCGAAGGGCGCGCGGATCGCGAGCGGCTTCGACAAGGGCCGCTGTTTGTCCCCCACATGGCATCGCTCGGACTTGGCAAGGCAGCCGAGACGGCGACAGGACTGGCTTTCGCCCATTTCGGGACGGATCTGCTCGCCAATGCCTTCCATGGCGCGGCGCAGGAAGTTTCGAGCGGCAAGGACACCCCGTCCGGCCACTGGGAGATCGCGGGCCTGCCGGTGCGTTTCGACTGGGGTTATTTCCCGAATACGGTCCCAGCCTTTCCGGCTGATCTGACCGCCGCGATGATCCGCGAGGGCGAGGTTTCAGGGATTCTCGGCAACTGCCATGCGCCGGGCACCGAAATCATCGAACGGTTCGGCGAGGAGCACATCCGCACCGGCAAGCCGATCTGCTACACCTCCGTCGACTCGGTCCTGCAGATCGCCGCGCATGAAGTCCATTTCGGGTTGGAGCGGCTTTATGAATTCTGTCAGGTCGTGCGCCGTCTGGTTGATCCGCTCAGAATCGGGCGCGTGATTGCACGGCCGTTCGTCGGTGAAACCGCCGCGACCTTCGAACGGACGTACAATCGCCATGACTATGCCGTGCCGCCACCGGAGCCGACCTTGCTCGACCGGCTGACCGCGCGAGGGAGCCGCGTCATCGCCGTCGGCAAGATCGGCGACATCTTCGCCCATCGCGGGATTTCGGAAGTGCGCAAGGCCGCCGGCAACATGGCCATGTTCGACAAGGCGCTCGGCGCGATGGACGATGCCGGCGATGGCGATCTCGTTTTTGCCAATTTCGTCGATTTCGACACAGAATTCGGTCATCGCCGCGATGTCGCCGGCTATGCCGCCGCGCTCGAGGCCTTCGACCGGCGGCTGCCGGAAGCACTCGCAAGGCTGCGGCAGGGCGACCTTCTCATCCTGACGGCCGACCATGGCAATGACCCGACCTGGCGTGGGACCGATCATACGCGTGAACGCATACCGGTGATCGGCACGGGACCCGGTTTGAGAGGTGGCGACATCGGATTGAGAACAACATTCGCCGATATCGGCGAGACCGTCGCCGAACACCTCGGGCTGACGCCCGGCCGCCACGGCACCTCTTTCCATGCGATGATTGGCGGCCATGCCTGAATTGCCCGAAGTCGAAACGGTCCGGCGCGGCCTGCAGCCTGTCCTGGAAGGTGCCCGTCTGGCCCGGGTCGAGGCGCGACGGCCGGATCTGCGGTTTCCCTTTCCCGAACGGTTTTCGGAACGGCTGACCGGCAGGACGATCACGGCGCTTGGCCGCCGCGCCAAATATCTGACCATGCATGTGCAGGACGGCCCGCTGCTGATCTGCCATCTCGGCATGTCGGGCTCCTTTCGTATCGAGACAGACGATGACAGCGACACACCAGGCGTGTTCCACCACGAACGCTCGAAAAGCACGGTGCACGACCATGTCGTGTTCCATGTGGTCTCCGCCGCCGGTGCGCTGTCGCGCGTAATCTTCAACGACCCGCGCCGCTTCGGTTTCATGCTTTTTGCGGAGGGATCGCCGGAGACGCATCCGATGCTGGCCGGGCTGGGGGTCGAGCCCACGGGCAATACGCTGGACGGCGTGCTGCTCGCCTCGTTGCTGAAGGGCCGCAGATCGCCGCTCAAGGCAGCACTTCTCGACCAGAGGCTGATCGCGGGACTTGGCAATATCTATGTCTCGGAGGCGCTTTGGCGTGCCGGCCTGTCGCCCTTGCGCGAGGCAGGCACCATCGCCAAGCCGGGCAAGAAGGCCAGGGAACAGAGCGAACGCCTGGCCGAGGCGATCCGCTCGGTCATATCCGATGCCATCGCCGCCGGAGGGTCGTCGCTGCGCGACTACGTGCACACCGACGGATCGCTGGGCTACTTCCAGCACTCCTTCGCCGTCTACGACCGCGAGGGGCAGCCCTGCCCGAAACCCGGCTGCGGCGGTCACATCGAGCGTATCGTGCAGAGCGGACGCTCGACCTTCTATTGCCGGACGTGTCAGAGCTGAGTTAGTGAACTGTTTCCCGGGAAGGCGCATGACGCTTTCCCTCGGGAATTGCGTCAAAACAAAGAGATAGACCGGATCGCGAGGAGAAGCAGCCATGGCCTATGAAACGATCATCACCGAGACGCGCGGCAAGGTCGGACTGATCACTCTGAACCGGCCAAAGGCGCTCAATGCGCTGAACTCCCAGATCCTCGCCGAACTCGTCTCAGCGGTGAACGGTTTCGGCGCCGACCCCGGCATTGGCGCCATGGTTGTTACCGGCTCCGACAAGGCCTTTGCCGCCGGTGCCGACATCAAGGAGATGCAGGCGATCTCCTATGTGGACGCCTACAGCCAGGACTTCTTCGTCGGATGGGAAGAGTTCACGCGGGCGCGCAAGCCGATCATTGCGGCGGTGGCCGGCTATGCCTTGGGTGGCGGGTGCGAACTGGCGATGATGTGCGATTTCATCATTGCCGCCGACACGGCCAAGTTCGGCCAGCCCGAAATCACGCTCGGCGTCATTCCCGGCATGGGCGGGTCGCAACGCCTGACCCGGTTCGTCGGCAAGTCGAAGGCGATGGATATGTGCCTGACCGGACGGATGATGGATGCAGCGGAAGCCGAGCGCTCAGGCCTGGTGTCGCGGGTCGTGCCTGCCGGCGAACTCCTCGAGGAGGCGATCAAGGCTGCAGCCAAGATCGCCGATTTCTCGCTGCCGTCGGTGATGATGGCTAAGGAGGCCGTCAACCGCTCCTACGAGACGACGTTGGCGGAGGGATTGCGGTTCGAACGCCGCCTGTTCCATTCGCTTTTCGCGCTCGAAGACCAGAAGGAAGGCATGGCGGCTTTCGCCGAAAAGCGGAAGCCGAATTTCACCAATCGGTAAAGCGTTGCCGGCCGACGATCGAAACCCTGGGGCGGCGACCAAAAAGAACGCCGGGCAGCGTTGACGCGCCGGAAAAGCTGAACTATAAGCCGCACCAACCGAGGCGGCCCCGTGGCTGCCCGTTTGTTTTTTGCGCCCTGCGGCATGCCGCGTGCGCCGACCAGATCAGAAGAGAGGCATCATGGCCAACACATCCTCGGCCAAAAAGGCAACGCGCAAGATCGTCCGCCGCGCAGCGATCAACAAGAACCGCCGCTCGCGCGTGCGCACCTATGTCCGCCAGGTCGAGGAAGCACTCGCTTCCGGCGACAAGGCCGCCGCACAGGCCGCCTTCAAGGCCGCCGAGCCGGAATTGATGCGCGCCGCGACCAAGGGCGTCATCCACAAGAACACAGCGTCCCGCAAGGTGTCGCGCCTGGCCCAGCGCCTCAAGGTGTTGTCTGCCTGACATCGCCTTTTCAGACTGATCTTCTGTAAAACCCGGCCGATCACGCCGGGTTTTTTCGTTTGCCGGCAAGCACTTAAAAAGAATACTCGGAAACGGTGGTCAAAGCGGATTCCAAGCTTCGAAATGCTTTGCCGGCACATGCATGTCGGCTGATGGTTGGCACGCTTGAAAAGCATCCGCTTAAGAATTCTTAATTCTCATAAATAAGCATTATTTTTCAAATAGTTACCTGTGGTCATCCACAGCTTGTCCACAGCACCCCGGGGAGGTGGGAGGACAACTGGCTGTCAAGCAAATTATTTCAGAATATTTCGCGCCGGCCCGTCTTTTTCATATTCGCCGGAAAAGGGTTTGAATCACAATGGCTTTGTCAAAATACACCGCCGTGGCATGGCGCTCCGACGCGCCCGAGGTAACCAGATTCCTTAAAAATCCGTTAGACGTGGCCTTGCCCTATCCACAGCGATTTCGGTAATGTCGATCCATCGAAAGGGACGGGCCTCTGGGCCCTTAACCCAGCCTGACGCGGCCAGCTTAAATTGGCGGGATTTGCGACGCGGATCAAGTCCGCGGATGGGTTTGGTTTGCTCTTTTTCGATACGGTAGGGGACTGGCGTAACTAGACATGGCAGGTCGACGGCGCGCCGGCGTTTTCGCCGGACGGTGTTGTATTGCCCTGAGATACCCAACGCGGACTGGCTTCCATGGGCCGGCACCGGTTCCCTGAGACAATGGGCGATGTTCACTGCCAGCGGCGGCAGCGGACGTCGTAGCAAAGCGCAGTCGCTGGAAGAAGGATGCAGGAGGCGCATCCCCGGCGGAAA